>NZ_CP135965.1:0-9000000 GCF_032460545.1 Umezawaea sp. Da 62-37 | reverse complement strand
CGCGCACACGGTGAGCGAGCGGATGACGCAGCTCGGCGCCTGGGCCGACGTGCCCGCGGGGACGGTGAACTGATGTTCCGCCTAGCACTGCGCACCCTGCGCTTCCGCAAGGGCGGTTTCGCCGCCTCGTTCATCGCCCTGTTCTTCGGCGCCGCCATCGTGATGGCGTGCGGCGGTCTGATGGAGACCGGCATCCGCGACGCCGTGCCGCCGCAGCGGCTGGCGGCCGCGCCGCTCGTCGTGGCGACCGGCGAGTCCTACGTGGAACGGGCGCGCGTCGACGCGTCGCTCGTCGCGAAGATCGCCGCGGTGCCCGGCGTGGCCAAGGCGCTGCCGGACGTGTCGTTCCCGCTGGACCCGTTGCGGGACCGCGTGCCGATCGGCGGCGGCGAGGTCGACGGCCACGCCTGGTCCTCCGCGGAACTGACCCCCTACTCGCTGGCGGCGGGCACCGCGCCCGCCGACGGCTCCGTGGTGCTGGACGACGGCGTGGCCGCGGCGACCGGGCAGGGCGTCGGCGGCACGGTCTCCGTCGCGATCGGCGGCAGGATCCAGGACTTCCGCGTCTCCGGCGTCGCCTCCGCCGCCTCGGACAACCGGGCGGTGTTCTTCAGCGACGCCGACGCGACCCAGCTGCACGGCAAGTCCGGCAAGGTCGACGCCATCGGGGTGCTGCCCGCAGGCGGCGTGTCCGTCGCGGACCTCCAGGAGCGGCTGACCGCCGTGCTGGCGGATCCGGAACTCGCGGTGCTGGCCGGTGACGACCGCGGCCGCGCCGAGGTCTCCGGCTCCCCCGGCGGCGGCGACGACCTCGTCGCGCTGTCCGCGGTGTTCGGCGGACTCGCCGTGATGGTCGCGATGTTCGTGGTGGCGGGCACGCTCGGCCTGTCCGTCCAACAGCGACACCGGGAGATGGCGCTGCTGCGCGCGATCGGCAGCACGCCGGGGCAGCTGCGGCGGATGATCCTCGGCGAGACCATCGTGGTCGCCGTGCTCGCGACGGCGCTGGCGTTCCCGCTCAACCTGGTGCTCGGCCGGTGGCTGCTCGACCAGCTCGCGGGCGCGGGCGTCACGTCGGAGGCGATCGCGTTCCGCCAGGGCTGGATCCCGGTCGCGGCCGGTGTCGGCATCTCGCTGCTCAGCGCCACGGCGGCCGCGTTCGTCGCGGGCCGGGGCGCGGCGCTGACCCGTCCGACCGAAGCGCTCGCCGAGGCGAGCCTCCAGACGAAGTGGTTCAGCTGGATCCGGCTCACCTTCGCGCTGATCTGCCTCGGCGGCGGCACCGCGCTGTCCGTCGTGACCGCGCTGGTGATGAGCGGCCCGGTGGCCGCGAGCACCGCCGGTCCGACCGCGATGCTGTGGGCCTCCGGCCTCGCGCTGCTCTCCCCCGGCATCACCAGGACGATCATCGCCGTGCTGCGCTGGCCGGTGCGGGCGGTGACCGGCCTGTCCGGCTACCTCGCCGTGATGAACTCCGACGCCCGGCGCATCCGGGTCGCGGGGGCGATCACGCCGGTCATGCTCGCGACCGGCCTGGCCACCGCGCTGATCTACCTCCAGACCACCACCGCGGGCGGCGCCCCCGGTTTCGCCGACGACCTCACCGCCGACGCGGCGGTCACCTCGCAGACCGGTGGCGTGCCCCTGGCGATGGTGTCCACGATCAGGTCCCAGCAGGGCGTCGGGGCGGTGTCCGCGCTGATCGACAGCTCCGCGACGTTCCGCGCGGGCGAGGACGACGATGACTCGGCCACCGCGCTCGGCGTGACCGGCGACGGCGTCGAGGGGACGCTGGGCATCAGCGCCACCTCCGGCAGGCTGGCCGACCTGACCGGCAACGCGGTCGCGGTCACCACCGACCGGGCCGAGCGGCTGCACTACACCCTCGGCGACAGCGTGCGGCTGCGGATGGGCGACGGCGCGGACGTCGACGCGAAGCTGGTGGCCGTCTACGAGGGCTCCGGCGAGGAGACGATGCTGCTGCCCGCCGACCTGGTCGCCAAGCACACGACCACCGGCCTCGCCTCGCAGATCCTGGTGGCCGCGGCGGACGGCACGTCGGCGTCCGCGCTGATCGGGACCCTCCAGGCCCTGGCGGCGACCGACCCCGACATCAGGGTCGGCGACCGCGCATCGCTGGTCAGCGGCGGCGGCGGCGGCGGCGAGCAGACCGGCGCGTGGGTAAACTACCTGCTGGTCGCGATGATCCTGGCCTACACGGTGATCTCCCTGGTCAACACGCTGGTGATCGCCACCGGCGAGCGGCGGCGGGAGTTCGCGCTGCAACGGCTGATCGGCGCCACGCACGGGCAGATCCTGCGGATGGTCGGCGTCGAGGCGGTGCTGATCGCGCTCGGCGGCATCATCCTCGGCGCGCTGGTGTCGGCGATGACGCTCATCCCGTTCGCCTACGCGGTGTACGACTCGCCGTGGCCCAGCGGCCCGCTCTGGATCTACCTCGCGGTGACCGGCGGCGCGACCGTCCTGACGCTGCTGTCGACCGTGCTGTCGACCGGGTACGTGCTGCGGACTCCGCCGGTCGAGGCCGCGGCGACGATGAGCTGAGGCAGACTGGTCGGATGACCGAGGAACTCGCCGTGCCCGCCGAAGACCCGTACCTGTGGCTCGAGGACGTGGGCGGTGACGACGCCCTGGCGTGGGTCCGGGAGCACAACGCCAGGACGACGGCGGCGCTGGCCTCGTCGGAGGGGTTCGAGACCCTCCGCGGCCAGATCAAGGCGGCGCTGGACTCCGACGCGCGGATCCCGTTCGTCCGGCGGCGCGGCGGGTTCCTCTACAACTACTGGCAGGACGCGGCCAACCCGCGCGGCCTGTGGCGGCGCACGACGCTGGAGTCCTACCGCACCGAGGCTCCGGAGTGGCACGTGCTGCTCGACGTCGACGCCCTCGGGGCGGCCGAGGGCGAGAACTGGGTGTGGAAGGGCGCGGCCGTGCTGCGCCCGGACCACCGGCGGGCGCTGGTCGAGCTGTCGCGGGGCGGCGCGGACGCGGTCGTGGTGCGCGAGTTCGACCTGGAGGCGCGCGAGTTCGTCCCGGACGGCTTCGAACTGCCCGAGGCGAAGGGCGCGGTGGGCTGGCTGGACGCCGACCGGATCTACGTCGGCACGGACTTCGGACCCGGCTCGCTGACCAGCTCCGGCTACCCGAGGGTGGTCAAGGAGTGGCGGCGCGGCACCCCGCTGGAGCAGGCCGCCACCGTGTACTCGGGCAAGGTCGACGACGTGTGGATCCGGGCCTTCCACGACCCGACCGAGGGCTTCGAGCGCTCGCTCGTGCGGCGCGGGGTGACCTTCTACACCGCCGAGAACTTCCACCGCGCGGCCGACGGCGAACTGGTCCGCATCGAGGTGCCCGACGACGCGGAGGTCGACTCGCACCGCGAGTGGCTGCTGGTCACCCTGCGCACGGCGTGGACGGTCGGTGGGACGACCCACCCCGCGGGCGCGCTGCTGGTGACGCGGTTCGACGACTTCCTCGCGGGCGGGCGGGACCTGACCCCACTGTTCACCCCGGACGCGCACACGTCGCTGAGCGGCCACGCGTGGACCCGCAACCACCTGATCATCACCACGCTGCACGACGTGCGGACCCGGATGGAGGTGCTCACGCCCGGCCCGGACGGCTGGACGCGGGCACCGCTGGCGGGCGTGCGGGAGTTCGAGACCGCCGACGTCGTCGGCACCGACCCGGACGAGGGCGACGAGTACATGATCGCCTCCGGCGGGTTCACCGAGCCGACCGAACTGCGGCTGGGGCACGTGGGCGGCGACGTCGAGGTGCTCAAGCGGGCGCCCGCGTTCTTCGACGCCGAGGGCATGGTCGTCGAGCAGCACTTCGCGACCTCCGACGACGGCACTCGGATCCCGTACTTCGTCGTCACGCCGCCGGGCGCCGAGGGCGGGCCGACGCTGCTGTACGCCTACGGCGGGTTCGAGGTGTCGCTGACGCCCGCGTACAACACCGTCGCCGGGCTCGGGTGGCTGTCGCGGGGCGGCACGTACGTCGTGGCGAACCTGCGCGGCGGCGGCGAGTACGGCCCGGAGTGGCACCAGTCCGCGCTGCGCGAGAACCGGCCGCGGGTGTACGAGGATTGCGCGGCGGTGGCCCGCGACCTGGTGGCGCGCGGCATCACCACGCCGGAACGGCTGGGCATCCGCGGCGGCAGCAACGGCGGTCTGCTGGTGGGCGTGATGCTCACCCGCTACCCGGAGCTGTTCGGCGCGATCGTGTGCCAGGTGCCGCTGCTGGACATGAAGCGCTACCACCTGCTGCTCGCGGGCGCGTCGTGGATGGCCGAGTACGGCGACCCCGACGAGCCCGGCGACTGGGAGTTCCTGGCGGAGTACTCGCCCTACCAGAACGTCCGCGCGGGGCAGCCGTACCCGCCGACGCTGTTCACGACCTCCACCCGCGACGACCGGGTGCACCCCGGCCACGCGCGCAAGATGGTGGCGCGGTTGCGGGAGCTGGGTTACGACGTCCCCTACCACGAGAACATCGAGGGCGGGCACGGCGGCGCGGCCGACAGCGAGCAGTCGGCGTTCATGTGGGCGCTCGCGTACACGTTCCTCTGGAACCACCTGACTAAGTGACCTAGGTCACACGCCCGCACTGTTCGGGGACGCTCCCGAGGTGCCCGGACAAGAACTGGCGTGAACCGGATCGAGGAACGCAGAGCCGAACAAGAGCAGCGCGCTCCGGGCGCCGCCGACCCGCGTCCCGACCTGGCGAACGCGGAACCGACGGCCGCCTTCGCCGCGTTGTTCGACGCGTACGCCCGTGCCCTGCACGGCTACCTGGCGGGCAGAGTCGGGGTGGACGTCGCCGACGACCTGGTCGCCGAGACGTTCCTGGTGGCGCTGCGCAGACGCGCCAGCTACGACCCGGCGCAGGCGCCCGTGCGCGGCTGGCTGTACGGGATCGCCACCAACCTGGTGCGCAACCACATCCGCGCGGAGGTCCGCGGTTACCGGGCCTCCGCGCGGGTGTTCGCGCTCAGGGAGGCCGGGGCCGACCACGACGGGCAGATCGTCGACCGGCTCGACGCCCAGCGGCACACCAGACAACTCGCCGACGGTCTGGCCGGGCTCAACGAGCAGGAACGCGACGTGCTGCTGCTGACGTCGTGGGCCGGGCTCGAACCGACCGAGGTTGCCGTCGCCCTCGGCGTGCCCGCCAGCACCATCCGGTCGCGTCTGCACCGGGTGCGCCACAAGCTCCGAGCACACCTCCGCACCGACGAGGAGAACCGCGATGACTGACCGCGGCGCCCACAACCCCGACCGAGAACTCGACGAGGCGCTCGCCGCGTTGCACCTGGAGGCCCGGATGTCCGACCGACCCCTGACCGACGCCCGCGAGAAGCTGATGCGGGAAGCGGCCGCGGAGGGTCCGCCTGCGTCGAAGTCGCCCTTTCGGCGCCGTGGCCTGGTCGTCGGCGTCGCCGCGGCGGCGGCGGCCGCGATCGTGGGCGGCGTCGTGGTCATCGGCGGGGGCGGCGGAGCACCGGCGCAGCCCGTGGCGCAGCCGACCACCTCGCAGCAGCCCACCAAGCGCGACGTGTCGCTCCTCTCGGCGTCCCAGGTCCTGAACGACGCGGCGGACAAGATCACCGCGAAGGACCCGGAGCTGAAGCCGGGCCAGTACCGGTACATCGAGGTCAAGGGCTCCTACCTGCGCGGATTCCAGACCGGGACCCCGCAGGAGGTCGTGAGCGCCCCGACCGGCTACACCTACCTCGCCGACATCACCTACCAGACCTGGATCCCGCGGGACGTGACGCAGGAGTGGCTGGAGAAGCGCGTCCCCGGTGACGCGAAGCTGATCGGCAGCTCCACGCCCGCGTCCGAGGTGCCCGCGTACCAGCCGATGGACACCGACATGGGCGAGCGGCGCGGCGCGTGCGGCGACTTCTTCCCCAAGGCCAAGCCGAAGAAGGTCTGCGGCGACGAGACCGACATGGGTCAGCCCGCGTTCTACGAGAACCTCCCCCGCGACCCCGACCAGCTGCTGGCGTGGCTCGAGGACTACACCTCCCAGCGCGGCTCGACCCCCGGCACGATGTTCCACTTCGGCATCCAGTTCCTGGACTCCGGGATCATGCCCGCCGACCTGCGCGGCGACCTGCTGCGCGCGATGGCGAAGATCGACGGCGTGAAGGTCGTCGAGGAGGCGACCACCCCGGACGGGCGCAAGGGCCTCGCACTCGGCCTGGACGGCGACCAGGAGCGCCGCGACCTGATCGTGGACCCGGACAAGGGCGAGGTCATCGGCGAGCGGACCGTCGCGAAGGCGCAGGCGGACTACCCGTGGATCGAGGCGGGCACCGTGACCGGCAGCGTCTCCGTGACGACGAGGGTCGCCGACGCCATCGGCGTGGTCCCGGCGGGCTAGTCGGGGAATAGGCGCCGGTCCGCGCGGTGTTGACCCCGATGTCCATGCAAACGCATCGACTTCGGGAGGGGCACCATGCAGATCGGCGTCTTCACGGTCGGGGACGTCACCCCCGACCCCACCACCGGCACCACCGTCGGCGAGCACGAGCGCATCAAGGCGATGGTGACGATCGCCGAGCACGCCGAGCAGGTCGGCCTGGACGTGTTCGCCACCGGTGAGCACCACAACCCGCCGTTCGTGCCGTCGTCGCCGACGACGCTGCTGGGCCACATCGCGGCCCGCACCGAGCGGCTGATCCTGTCCACGTCCACGACGCTGATCACCACCAACGACCCGGTGAAGATCGCCGAGGACTACGCGATGCTCCAGCACCTGTCCGACGGCCGGGTGGACCTGATGCTGGGCCGCGGCAACACCGCGCCGGTGTACCCGTGGTTCGGGAAGAACATCCAGGACGGCATGGCGCTGACCGTGGAGAACTACCAGCTGTTGCGCGCGTTGTGGGACAACGAGGTCGTGGACTGGGAAGGGAAGTTCCGCACCCCGTTGCAGGGCTTCACCTCCACCCCGCGCCCGCTCGACGGCGTGGCGCCGTTCGTGTGGCACGGCTCGATCCGCAGCCCGGAGATCGCCGAGATCGCCGCCTACTTCGCCGACGGGTTCTTCGCGAACAACATCTTCTGGCCGAAGGAGCACTACATCCGGCTGATCAACCTGTACCGGGAGCGCTTCGAGCACTACGGCCACGGCACCGCCGCCCAGGCGATCGTCGGGTTGGGCGGTCAGGTGTTCATGCGCCGCAACTCCCAGGACGCCGTGCGCGAGTTCCGCCCGTACTTCGACAACGCGCCGGTCTACGGCCACGGTCCGTCCCTTGAGGACTTCACCGCGCAGACCCCGTTGACGGTCGGGAGTCCGCAGGAGGTCATCGAGAAGACGTTGACGTTCCAGGAGTTCTTCGGCGACTACCAGCGCCAGCTGTTCCTGCTCGACCACGCCGGGCTGCCGCTCAAGGTCGTCCTGGAGCAGCTCGACATGCTCGGCGAGATCGCGCCGGAACTGCGCCGCGAGTTCGACGCCCGCAGGCCCGCCGACGTCCCCTCCGACCCGCCCACCCACGCGTCGAGGAAGCTGGCCCGTGCCGCCGTCCCCGTCGCCTGAGCGCCATCTGACCGAACTCGCCGCGGAGTCGTGGGAGGCGCTCTTCCGGGCGCAGTCCGCGCTCCTGCGGCGGTTCGCGGCCGACGACGTCTGGGACCCGATCAGCCTGCGCGAGTACGACGTGCTGTTCACCCTGAGCCGCACTCCGGACCACCGGGCCCGGCTGCGCGACCTCAACCGCGAGGTCCTGCTCAGCCAGCCGTCGCTCAGCAGGATGGTCGAACGGCTTTCGGAGGCGGGCCTGGTCCGGCGTGAGTCGGACCGCTCCGACGGGCGTGGCACGGTCGTCGTGCTCACCGACGCTGGCCTCGCCATGCAGCGCTCGGTGGGCCGACGGCACGCCGCAGGCATCCGCCGTTACGTCGGTCAGGCGCTCGACGACGAGGAACTGCTTGCGCTGCAACGGTTGTGCGACAAGCTCAGGCTGGCCCAGGAGTCCATTCCGGACTGACCTGCCTCAGCAGTAGTGCTGCTCCGCGGCGGTCACCAGCGCGTCGGCCTGGTCGTCGGTCATCAGGCCGCCGACGGCCGCGATGTCCTCGACGAGCTTCTGCCGCGACTTGCCCTGCGCCAGTTGGGTGCACACGCCCTGCGCGATCTGGATCTCCGTGGCGCCACTGGCGCTCCTCGGCACACCCGCCGATGTCAGCGCGTCCAGGTACGCCGCCCCCTTGTCGTCCGGCCGCGGCGGCACGACCGGAGTACCCACCGGCGGCACCAGAACCGGCGGCACACCCGTACTGGTCACCACCGGGGGCGACACGGACGCAGCCGGGGCTTGGACGGAGGCCTGCGCGGAAGCACTCACGCTCGCCGACGCCGAAGTGGAGACCGACGAACTCGCCGACGACGAGACCGGAGCTGAGGTGGGGGTCGACGAACCACAACCCCCGACAACGAACCCAACAGCGACAACCACCACAAGCCCATACCTCAAAACAACACTCCAAACCATCACCGAACAACCCAACCCCCGAAGGTACCCCCGCGAGTCGAACGCTCAGACACCCCGTGTCGAACCTCCAGACACCCCGAGTCCGTCACTCAGGCACCGCGCACTTCTCGCTCGGACACGAACGGGGGTGCCTGAGCGTTCGACACGGGGTGTCTGGAGGTTCGACTCGCGCTTAGTTGAGGGGGCGTACGTCGGCCGGGAGGCCGCCGCCGGCGATGACGTCGAGGACGAGGTCCTCCAGCGCGGTCAGCGCGACGCGCTGGCTGAACGGGCCGTAGGACACGCGGGCCACGCCCAACTCCTCCAGCCGGGCGAGCGGCAGGCTGCCCGGTGCGCCGATGACGGTGAGCCGCCGCGGCCCGTACGCCTCCACCAGCGCCTCCACGGCGGCCTCGTCGAGCTTGCCGGGCACGAACACGACGGGCGCGCCCGCGTCCAGGTAGGCCTTGCCGCGGGTGATCGCGTCGGCGAGCACCTCGGCCGGGTCGCGGTCGCCCGCCTTGACGAACGCGTCCGTGCGCGCGTTGAGCACGAACGCCACGCCCTCGGCCTCGCCCGCCTTCATGGCGGCCTCGACTGCGGCCACCGACTCGGACAGCGGCTTCATCTGGTCCTCGAGGTTCGCGCCGACGATGCCGACGCCGATCGCCTTGCGGACCGTCTCACCCGCGTCGCCGTACCCGCCCTCCAGGTCGGCCGTCACGGGCAGGTCGACCGCCGCGGCGATCCGGCCGACGGCCTCGATCATCAGGTCGACGGGGATCTGCTCCCCGTCCGGGTAGCCGTAGGAGGCGGCGATGGAGTGGCTGGCGGTGGCCAACGCCCTGGTGCCCTCGACGTCGGCCACCACCTTGGCGGTGATGACGTCCCAGACGTTGACGACCTTCAGCAGTTCGGGCGCGGTGTGCAGGTCCAGCAGTGCGGTGGCCTTGGCGGCGAGTGAGGTCATGGCCTCCAGCCTATTGACCCACCTCGCGCGCGCACGTTGGGCCGGACGGAGGAGTATGTGCGGTCATGTCCTTCGCCGATGACGTGTCCGCGGCCGCACAGCGCTTGTCGGGGGTCGCCCTGACCACCCCGTTGCAGCGCAACGACCGGCTTTCGGCCGCGACCGGGGCCGACGTGCTGCTCAAGCGCGAGGACCTCCAGGTCGGCCGTTCGTACAAGCTGCGCGGCGCGTACAACCTGCTGTCGCAGCTCGACGAGGCCGAACGCGCGGCCGGCGCCGTGTGCGCCAGCGCGGGCAACCACGGGCAGGGCGTCGCGTACGCGTGCAAGCGGTTGGGCGTGCGCGGCCGGGTCTACGTGCCCAGCACCACCCCGCGGCAGAAGCGGCACCGCATCGCCGCGCTCGGCGGCGACATGGTCGAACTGGTCGTCGAGGGCGACACCTACGACGACGCCGCGACCGCCGCCCTGGAGCACGCGGCCGCGACCGGCGCCACCGTCGTGCCCGCGTTCGACGACATCCGCACCATCACCGGCCAGGGCACCGTCGGCCTGGAGATCATCAGCCAGCTGGGCCACGCCCCCGACGTCATCGTCGTCCCCGTCGGCGGCGGCGGCCTCCTCGCGGGCCTCGGCACGTGGCTCGCCGCCGAGTTCCCGTCCACCCGCATCGTCGGCGTCGAGCCCGCGGGCGCCGCCAGCATGATCGCCGCCCTGTCCGCCGACGGCCCCGTGAAGCTCCCCGAGGTCGACACCTTCGTCGACGGCGCCGCCGTCCGCCGCGTCGGCGACACCAGCTTCCCCCTGGTCAGGGACTCGGGCGCGTCCCTCGTCACGGTGTCGGAGGGCCAGATCTGCACCGAGATGCTCGACCTCTACCAGGTCGACGGCATCATCGCCGAGCCTGCGGGCGCCATGGCCTCCGCGGCACTGGCCGAATCGGTCGTCGTCGACCCCGGCCAGACCGTCGTCTGCCTGCTGTCCGGCGGCAACAACGACGTCAGCCGGTACTCCGAGGTCGTCGAACGCTCACTCGTCCACCGCGGCCTCAAGCACTACTTCCTGGTCGAGTTCCCCCAGGAGCCGGGCGCCCTGCGCCGCTTCCTCGACGAAGTCCTCGGCCCGGACGACGACATCGTCCTGTTCGAGTACGTCAAACGCGACAACCGCGAAACCGGCGCCGCCCTCTGCGGCGTCGAAATCGGCAGCCGCGAGGACTACGACCCGCTCTGGTCCCGCATGAAGGCCAGCCCGCTGAAGATCCAGCACGTCGCACCGGGGAGCACGGCTTACCGGTTCTTGATCTAGGGGTTCACCTGCTCGACCGACTCCACCGGCTCCGGCTCCGCCTCCGCGATGCGGGCGTGCAGCCGGTCGCGGATCTCGTCGGGCGTGTACGCCTGCCGCTGCCGCTCGGCGCGCACGACGACCGCCCCGGTGGCCGCCACGCCGACCACGCCCGCGAGCCCGAGCAGCTTCCACCACTTCATCTGCCTAGGCTACCTCCCATGGCCGAAACGCGGATCACCCTGGACGAAGCCGTCAACCTCACGCGCACCGGTGACGTCTGGCTGTTCAGGGGCGATTCGGCGGCGGACCGGGCGATCCGGATGACGACGAACAGCCCGGTCAACCACGTGGGCATGGCGGTGGTGATCGACGACCTGCCGCCGCTCATGTGGCACGCCGAGCTGGGCCGGTCGTTGACGGACATGTGGACCGGCACGCACCAGCGCGGGGTGCAGTTGCACGACCTGCGCAGCGCGGTGCTGGTGTGGGCGAACCGGTACGGGCAGCGGGCGTGGTTGCGGCAGCTGGACCACACGCACACCCGCGAGACCGACGACGCGGTGCTGAAGACGATCGCGCGGTTGGACGGGACGCCGTTCCCGTCGACGGCGAAGCTGGCGACGCGGTGGCTGCGGGGGCGGTTGCCGAAGGTGCGCAAGGGGGCGTCGGACGCGACGCTGGAGACGGCGTACTGCGCGGAGGTCGTGGCGGTGACCTACGAGGCGATGGGGTTGCTGCCCGCTGGGCGGCGGGTGAACTGGTACGACCCCGGCCGGTTCTGGAGCGGTGACAAGCTCAAGCTCGAACTGGGCGCGGAGCTGAGCGCGGAGATCGCCGTCGACATCCCGGAGTGAGGTCGTTCGGCACGCCGTAGGACAATCGCCCCATGCAGGTTCAGACCGAGGCCGACTGGGTCTCCCGTTTCGCGGACGACGTCATCGCCGAAGCCGAACGCCGGGCGCCCGGCAAACCCATCGTCTGCGCGTCGGGCCTGAGCCCGTCCGGTCCGGTCCACCTCGGCAACCTCCGCGAGGTGATGACCCCGCACCTGGTCGTCGACGAGATCCGCCGCCGGGGCCACGACGTCGTGCACCTGTTGTCGTGGGACGACTTCGACCGGTTCCGCAAGGTGCCGGTCGGCGTGGACCCGACGTGGGCCGAGCACATCGGCAAGCCGCTGACGTCCGTTCCCGCGCCCGCGGGCAGCGAGCACCCGAACTGGGCCGAGCACTTCAAGGCGCCGATGATCGCCGCGCTCGCGGAGTTGGGCATCACCTACCGCGGCGTCAGCCAGACGCGGATGTACACGTCCGGCGCGTACCGCGACCAGGTGCTGCTGGCGGTGAAGGAGCGCGCGAAGATCGACGCGATCCTCGACCGGTACCGCACCAAGGACAAGCCCGCCACCGAACAGGACGACGAGGAGCAGTACTTCCCGTACAAGCCGTACTGCTCGGAGTGCGACCGCGACCTGACGACGGTCACGTCCTACGACGACGAGACCACCGAGCTGACCTACACCTGCGTCTGCGGGCACAGCGAGACCGTGCTGCTGAGCGAGCACACGCACGGCAAGCTCGTGTGGAAGGTCGACTGGCCGATGCGCTGGGCGTTCGAGGGCGTCGTCTTCGAACCGTCCGGTGTGGACCACTCGTCCCCCGGCTCGTCGTTCGTCGTCGGCGGTCAGATCGTGCGCGAGGTGTTCGACGGCAAGCAGCCGATCGGCCCGATGTACGCGTTCGTCGGCATCTCCGGCATGGCGAAGATGAGCAGCTCCAAGGGCGGCGTGCCCACGCCCGGTGACGCGCTGGAGATCCTGGAGGCCCCGCTGGTGCGCTGGCTGTACGCGCGCCGCAAGCCGAACCAGTCGTTCAAGGTCGCGTTCGACCAGGAGGTGCAGCGCACCTACGACGAGTGGGACGCGCTGGAGCGCAAGATCGCCGACGGCACCGCCGTGCCGGTCGACGTGACGGCGCACGACCGCGCGGTTCGCACGGCCGAGGGCACGCTGCCCCGCACGCCGATCCCGATCGCCTACCGCACGCTCGCGTCCATCGTGGACATCACGACCGGCGACCCCGAGCAGACGCTCCGCATCGTCCGCGACCTGGACCCGGAACGGCCGATCGAGTCGCTCGACCAGGTCCGCCCCCGGCTCGACCGCGCCCAGCACTGGATCACCAACCAGGTCCCGCTGGACCAGCGGACCCGCGTCCGCGAGCACGCCGACGTGGACCTGATCCAGTCCTTGGACGAGCAGCAGCGCGAGTCCCTGCGCCTGCTCCTCCAGGGTCTCGACAGCCACTGGTCGCTGGACGGCCTGACCGATCTGGTCTACGGCGTGCCGAAGGACCAGGCGGGCCTGCCGAGGGACACCAAGCCCACGCCGGAGCTGAAGGTCGCGCAGCGCACCTTCTTCGCGCTGCTGTACCGCCTGCTGGTCGGCGTCGAAACCGGCCCTCGCCTGCCCACGCTGCTGCTGGCCGTGGGCGCCGGCCGGGTGCGCAAGCTGCTGTCGGACTGAGCGGGCGGCACCGCTCGCACGAAGTCGGGTCCGGTCATCGCGACCGGGCCCGACTTCCGTTGTGCGCCAGTGCGAACGCCGGGTGGCGCTCAGGAGGCCTGCCGACCTCGGCCCCCTGTGAGAGCGGCACCGAGCAAGCCCGGACCGGGCCGCTTTTCACGATCCGAATGCGGTGACCGCCCCCGGACGCGCCTGTCCCGAAAATGCCACCCGACCGGAACCGGCTCGTACCGGGAATGCGCGCCGTGCCGCACATCACCGGTCAGCACTCGCCTTGCGCCGTAGGCCCGGACTCGGTGGCGGCACTCGCACTTACGGCGGAACCGTGGTGGCGGCACAAAGCGGGCCTGCCGCGACGGAAGCGGGAACCGAGCGAATTTTCCCCATTTTTTCTCATTCCGGTCGCCCGCTGCCCGCCGGTCCCTGGTCGAGCAGCCGGTCGGCGATCCGGAGCGGGTGGTGGCGCCCTGCGCACTCGCGACCAGCGCCGTGGTGTCGACGTTCGGCCGTGCCGAAGTAATCCACCGAGCAGGAGGTGGACGAACCGGTCCACGGGGTGGCGCCCATTCCCGTCGGACAGGGCGCAGTGCCGTCCAGGTTGTTCACGACCTGCCACACGGCACGTCCATGATCCTGATCCCCGAATTTTCGACAGCGAAAAACAGCAAAACTGAACCCAGCATCACCACATTCGACAGCACGGCGAAAGAATCCCTTCCCATCTCCATCCACGCACCTTGAACCCGCTTTCTCGGATGATCAACGGCGATATCGCCATACACCCATCCTCGCGTTTCAAAGGGCGGGCAACGTCTTCGCGCCTGACCGCAAAGATCAACTCCACCCTGACAAGAGGGCGGTCGAGCCCGCCGACATGACGGCGGCCTTCGGATCGTGCGGACACAGGAGGAGGGCGCCCGGACGATCGTGCGCCCGGCCGTCCTCGACGCGGACGGTCCGACGAGGACCTTCCGGGACGAAACCGGCGAACCGCACTGGCGGACGGGCGAGCGCCGGGGCGGTCCAGTCGGTGCGGAAGCGTGCGTTTCACCCGGCCGCGAGAGCGCGTCACCGCATCATTTCGAAACGCGTTCGAAGCACGAAAAAGTATTGTCAGGCGAGTCATCGACTTCTATGTTGATCGCCATGTCACAGTTCCTGCCGCCCGAAATTTTCGACCCACCACGGGACGAACACGTCCGCCCGAGCCGCGCGGAGAAGCCCTTCACGATTCGTGGAAAGCTCTCCCACGGGGAGGCGGCATTATGACGTCAACCCCGCGCCCCACCACCGACCTGACCACTGGGCCGAATGCGAACACCATCGCGAGTCGACTGCCCTCGCTCACGGGAATGCGTTTCATCGCCGCGTTCTTCGTCTTCACCTGCCACGTGTCGGCCCTCGGGTACTTCTCACCGGAGGTCACCGCCTGGCTGACCCGCTACACGCTCGGCTCCGGCTGGCTCGGGGTGGAGTTCTTCTTCATGCTCAGCGGCTTCGTGCTGATGTGGTCGCGGCGCGCCGACGACACCAAGCCCCGGTTCTGGCGGCGCCGATTCGCCAAGATCTACCCCGTCCACGTGTTCACGTGGCTGGCCGCGATCGTGATCGCGCTGTGGGCGGGCGAGGCGATCACCGGCGCCCGCATCGTGCCGAGCCTGTTCCTGGTGCAGGCGTGGACGTCCGACCCGGTCGTCATGGGCTCGATCAACGTCCCCAGCTGGACGTTGAGCTGCGAACTGCTGTTCTACCTGCTGTTCCCGTGGCTGGCGGCGCTGGTCGCCCGGATCAGGCCCGACCGGTTGTGGTGGTGGGCGGGCGGGGTCGCCGCGGCGGCCATGCTGCTGCCCCTGCTGGTCTACCTGGTCGTGTCCTCCGACCCGCTGCTGCCCGGTATGCAGATGTCGGCGATGCAGAACTGGCTGCTCGTGTCGTTCCCGCCCGCTCGGGCGCTGGACTTCGCGCTCGGCGTCGTGCTCGGCCAACTCGTCCGGACCGGTGGTCGCGTCCCCTTCCGGATGCCCGCCGCCATCGGACTGCTGGCGGTCGGGTTCGCGCTGGAACTGCTGCTGGCGCCCACGGTGTTCGGCCTCACCATGCCGCTGGTGGTGCCGCTGGGACTCGTGCTGCTGGCAGGCGCGAAAGCGGACATCGAGGGCACGTCGTCGGTCTTCCGGGCCAAGGGCATGATCTGGCTCGGTGAGCTGTCGTTCGCCTTCTACATGGTGCACTTCCTGGTGCTGTACTACACGCACGTCGCGATCGGCATGTCCGTGAGCTGGTCGATCCCGGTGGCGATCGGCATCGCGCTGGTGCTGTGCGGGGTGACGCTGCTGATCGCGTGGGGCATCCACTCGTTCATCGAACGGCCCGCCATGCGGCACTGGAGCAGGCCGCGCCGCACGCCGGACCCCCGAGTGGCCACCGCTACCGACTCGGCCTGACGACCGGCGGGGCATTCCCGCACGAGCGCCCCAAGGGGACTCGCCCAGTGCGAGTCCCCCGGCCTCGGCTCACGTGCCGAGCACACCGTCCAGCACCGACTGCGCCTCCTGCTGCAACAACGCCAGGTGCTCCGGCCCCTTGAACGACTCCGCGTACAGCTTGTACACGTCCTCCGTCCCCGACGGCCGGGCGGCGAACCAGCCGGATTCCGTCACGACCTTCAACCCGCCCACCGCGGCCCCGTTGCCGGGCGCGTTCGTCAACCGGTCGAGGATCTTTTCCCCCGCGATCTCCTCCACGGCCACCTGCGAGGGCGACAACGCCCCCAAAGCCGCCTTCTGCGCACGGGTGGCGGGCGCGTCGATCCGCGCGTACACCGGGTCGCCCAACGACGAGGTCAGCTCGCGGTACCGCTCGGACGGCGTCTTGCCGGTCACGGCGATGATCTCCGACGCCAGCAGCGCGAGGATCAGCCCGTCCTTGTCGGTCGTCCACACCCGACCGTCGCGCCGCAGGAACGACGCCCCGGCGCTCTCCTCGCCGCCGAACGCGATCGACCCATCCAACAGCCCCGGCACGAACCACTTGAACCCGACCGGCACCTCCACCAACCGCCGGCCGAGCGACGACGCCACCCGGTCGATGATCGACGAGCTCACCATCGTCTTGCCGATGGCGGCGGAGGAGGACCAGCCGTCGCGGTGCGAGTACAGGTAGTCGATGGCCACGGCGAGGAAGTGGTTCGGGTTCATCAGACCCGCGTCGGGGGTGACGATGCCGTGGCGGTCGGAGTCCGCGTCGTTGCCGGTAGCGACGTCGAACTCGGCGCGCCGCTCGATCAGCGACGCCATCGCGTACGGCGAGGAGCAGTCCATCCGGATGCGCCCGTCCCAGTCGAGCGTCATGAACCCGAACGTGGCGTCGACCACCGGGTTCACCACGGTCAGGTCGATGTTGTGCCGATCGGCGATCTCACCCCAGTAGGCGACGCTCGCGCCGCCCAGCGGGTCCGCGCCGATGCGCACACCGGCCGAGCGGATGGCGTCGAGGTCGACCACGGAGGGCAGTTCGGACACGTAGAGGCCGAGGTAGTCGAACGGCTTCGCGGCCTGGCGGGCGCGGGAGATCGGGATGCGCTTGACGCCTCCGAGGCCGGCTTCGAGCAGTTCGTTCGCCCGGTCCTGGATGCCCTTGGTGATGGTCGAGTCGGCCGGGCCGCCGTCCGGCGGGTTGTACTTGAAGCCGCCGTCCTCGGGCGGGTTGTGCGACGGGGTCACGACCACGCCGTCGGCGAGCCCGTCGGCGCGGCCCGCGTTGTGCGTGAGGATCGCCAGCGACACGGCGGGCGTCGGCGTGTAGCCGTCGCGGCTGTCGACCAGCACGTGCACGTCGTTGGCCGCGAACACCTCCAGCGCCGTCACGAACGCCGGTTCGGACAGCGCGTGCGTGTCGCGTCCGAGGTAGAGCGGCCCGGTGATCCCGACGCGCGCGCGGTGCTCGCACACGGCCTGCGCGGCCGCGGCGATGTGGTCGTCGGTGAAGCCGATCTTCAACGCCGACCCGCGGTGGCCGGACGTGCCGAACGCGACCCGCTGCTCGGCGACCGACGGATCGGGGTGCTCCGCGTAGTACGACGTGACCAGGTGCGCTACGTCGACCAGGTCGGCTCGCGTCGCGGGCTGACCTGCGCGCGGGTGGACTGCCACGGGGTTTCTCCTCGCTCTGGGCTGCGGGTTGAAGCAGACCCCGCGCGCACACCGAGGTCAAGGGGACACGTCGGGCTCCGCCTCGACGATCTCCGCGTCCAGGATGTCCACGATCGGGATCGTGTCGTCGCGCTCCGCCGTCACGGTCGGCTGGGGCACGTTGTCGACGATGCCGTACTTCTCCTGGAGGTGCCGTTTGCGGTAGGCGTGCTCGGCGTCGTCGACCACCCGCGAAAGGGTCTTCGCGTTCAGCCCCGCGCCGATCAGGACGCCGACCACGGGCACGGCCTGGCCGAGTTTGCGCTGGGTGAGGCGCATGCCGAGCTGCGCGTACACCTGCTCGACCACCTTGGTCACCACGTTCTGCCGCAGCTGGTCCCAGGTGTACTTGCGGGCCAGGCCCTGCACGAGCTTGTTCAGCTCCAGGTAGGCGGCCGCCTTGGTCATCTCCGACGACGTGCCGAGGTTCAGCACCCCGAGCGCGAACATCTGCTCCTCGGGCCGGGTCAGGTCGTAGCCGTAGTAGGCCGCCACGTGCGCGACCGCCCGCTGGCTCGCGACCAGGACCGCGGCGGCGTCGGCGGCCATCGCGCCGATCACCACGCCCGCGCCCGGCGCGCCGCCGCTCGCGACCCCGAGCAGCTCGCCGCCGGACACGGCGAGCCCGGCGGCGGCGCCCTGGAGCGTGGACGCGGTGATGTAGGCGATGTCGAGCCGCGGCTTGACCCTGTCCATCTCGCTGAGCGGCAGCTCGCGGATGTCGTCGAGGGTCTGGACGGCGTGGCCGCGCTTCTGGAACGCCTTCACCACCGCGCCCGACCGGACGCTGGCCCGCGCGGCACGCGACCCGAGGTCGGTGAAACCGCCGAGCGCCTTCATCAGCATCCCCTGGAACTGCTCGGAGCCGGGGATAGAGTCGATGCGGCGCTTGGCGACCTCGCCGGTGCGCTGCAGGCGGTTCCGCACGACGGCGGGCAGCAAGGAGCGCTCCGAGGGCTGTTCGCTCTCGATGAGCGCGTCCCACGCCTTGCCGTCGTACTCGGACATCCCGCTGCGGAACGACATCCCACCAACCTACCTACTCGTACGAGATCGCGTTCAGGACGTTCAGCCGTGCCGCCCTGATCGCCGGCAGGATCGCCGCGACCACGCCGACCACCGCCGCCACAGCCAGGTAGGTACCCATTCGCGCCCAGGGGAACCCGAGTTCGGTGATCCCCTGGTCCTCGAGCGCCTTCACGGTGGCCACGCCGAGCCCGCTGCCGACCAGCAGGCCGAGCAGCGCGCCGAACACGGAGATCACCACCGACTCGACCGTGATCATCCGCATGACCTGGCCCCGGCGCATGCCGATGGCGCGCAGGAGGCCGAGTTCACGGGTCCGCTCGATGACGGACAGGGCCAGCGTGTTGATCACGCCGAGCACCGCGATGAGGATCGCGAGCGCGAGCAGGATCTGCACCATGAGCAGGACGGTGTCGAGCTGCGCGGCCTGCTGTTCCACGAACGCGCTGCGGTCCTGCACGGACACTTCGGGGTTGTCCGCGAACAGCGCCTCGACCCGCTTCTTCACCTCGGGGACGGACGCCCCGGCGGCGACCTCGACGTAGGCCTCGGACACGTCGGGACGGGCGAAGTCGGCCGCCGCGTCGGGCGAGATCTGCAAGCCGTCCACCACGCCGTTCTTGGCGTAGACGACCGCGACCGCGTACGTCCGCGCCTCCCCCTTGGCCAGCTGCACGGTCACCGTGCTGCCCACCGTGAGGTTCCGCGCCCGCGCGGCGTCCTCGTCGACCGCGAGCGTGCGCCCGGTGACGGCGTCGAACGAGCCCTGCGTCGCCGTCAGGCCGAACAGCCGCCGCATGGCCGGGTAGTCGGTGGCCGCCAGCAGGTGCTCGCGCTTGCCGTCCACCAGGGCCGTGTCCGACCGGAAGCCGAACGCGGCCTCGACGCCGGAAGTCGACACCACCTCGTCGAGCACCTCGGGGGCGAACGCACCCGAGTCGTCGCCGATGATCAGGTCCGCCGACACCTGCGTCTCGGCGACCTTGGTGAGGCTGGCCTGCGCGGAGGTCAGGACGATGCTCACGCCGGTGATCAGCGCGATGCCGACCATGAGCGCGGCGGCGGTGACGGCCGTGCGGCGCGGGTTGCGGGCGGAGTTGCGGCGGCCGAGCGCGCCCGGCGTCGACCACGACAGCAGCCCGCCCACGACCGCGACGACCGGCTTGCTGAGCAGCGGCGTGAGCAGCGCGACGCCGAGGAACGCGACCAGGATGCCGGAGAACACCATCCACAGCACGCCGTTCGCGAGGCCGAGGCCCAGCGTCGTGCCTCCGACGGCGGACAGCACCGCGCCCGCGATGGTCGGCTTGGTCAGCGGCCGGTCCGGGGTCGCGGCCTCGCGCATCGCCGCGACGGGCGCGATCCGGGAGGCGCGGACGGCGGGGAACACCGACGCGGCCACCGTGACGAGGATGCCGACGGCGAACGAGGAGATCACCGCGGCGGCCGGGAGGCCGACGCCCGCGAGCTGGAGGTTGCCGCCGCCGAACGTGGCGAACAGGTTCGCCAGCAGCGCTCCCACGCCGACGCCCGCGCCGAGGCCGACGATCGAGGCGACCACGCCGATGACGAGCCCTTCGAGCACCACGGACGTCATCATCTGCCTGCGGCTCGCGCCCATGGCCCGCATCAGCGCGAGCTCCTTCGTGCGCTGCGCCACGATGATCGAGAAGGTGTTGAAGATGATGAACGTGCCCACGAACAGCGCGATCCCGGCGAAGCCGAGCAGGATGTAGTTGAAGAACTCCAGACCCTCGCCGATCGAGTCGGTCTGCGCCTTCGCCAGTTCGGTGCCGGTCTTCACCTGGACGTCGGCGCCGACCGCGGCCGCGATCCGGTCGCGCAGGACGTCCTGGGACACGCCGTCGGCCGCCTGGACCGTGATGGTGCTGTACGTGTCCGGCTCGCCCAGCAGCACGCGGTGCGCGGTGGCGGGCGCGAAGCCCATGGTCAGCTCGCCGCCGAGCGAGTCGCGGCCGCCCTGGTAGCCGTACACGCCGACGACCTCGTAGGTCTCCTTCGGCAGCGACGTGAGCACGGCGATGTCGTCGCCGACGGCGAACCCGCCGGACTTGGCCAGGAAGCCGCCGAGCGCGATCTCGTTCTCCGCCGCCGGGGCGCGCCCCTCGCGCAGCACCCGCTGGCCGGACAGGTCCTCGCCCCACGCCTCGCCGTACCTCGGCGCGCCGCTGGTGGTCAGCACCTTGCCGTCCTTGCCGATCGCACGGGCCGAGCCCACCACGTCGCCGGTCACGGCCTTCACGCCGGACACGCCCCGCACGGCGTCCAACGTGGACGCGGGCAGCGTCGCCGCCACGTCCGTCAAGTCGTCGTCGCCGTCGCTCCCGGTCTTCGACTTGGCGCCGACCTGCGCGTCGATCCCGGTGTAGACGCTCGAGAACAGCGAGTCGAACGACCGGTCGAGCGTGTCGGTCAGCACGAACGAGCCGGACACGAACATCACGCCGAGCACGACGGAGAGCCCGGACAGCAGCAGGCGCAGCTTGCGCGCCATCAGGCTCTTGAGGGTGGCCCTGAACATCACGCGACCCCGCTGTCGAGGTGCTTCATGGTGTCGAGGACGGCTTCCGCGGTCGGCTCGAACAACTCGCGCACGATCCGGCCGTCGGCGAGGAAGATGACCCGGTCCGCGTACGAGGCCGCGTTCGCGTCGTGCGTCACCATCACCACGGTCTGCCCGAACTCCTGCGCCGACCGCCGCAGGAAGCCCAGCACCTCCGCGCCGGACCGCGAGTCCAGGTTGCCGGTCGGCTCGTCGGCGAACACCACCTCGGGTCTGCTGACCAGCGCTCGGGCGCACGCCACCCGCTGCTGCTGACCACCGGAGAGCTGCGTGGGCCGGTGGCCCAACCGGTCGCGCAGGCCCACGGTGTCGACCACCGTGTCGAACCAAGCGCGGTCCACCTTGCGACCGCCGATCGCCAGCGGCAGCAGGATGTTCTCCTCAGCGGTCAACGTGGGCAGCAGGTTGAACTGCTGGAAGATGAACCCGACCTTCGTCCGCCGCAGGTCCGTCAAACCCCTGTCCCGCAACCCGGTCACCCGCGCGTCCCCGACGAACACCTCACCGGAGTCCACGTCGTCGAGCCCCGCCAGGCAGTGCATGAGCGTCGACTTGCCCGACCCGGACGGCCCCATGATCGCGGTGAACCGCCCCCGCTCGATCTCCACGCTGACCCCGTCGAGCGCGGTCACGGCCGCTTCCCCCGAGCCGTAGACCTTCGTCACGCCCACGGCTCTGGCCGCGGCGGACGTCGACGTCTGCATCGTCACCGTCACCGGATCCCCCATTTCCCCTGCTACTGGTGTTGGGGGAAATCCTGTCGATCGGGCGGTTGCGGCGCGTCGGGAACGTGCCCGATCTTCGGCCGGGGCCCACCCCGGCACGATCTAGGGGTTCAGCCTCGAAGGCGAAGCCTTCGAAACTCCGACACCACCGACAGCGAGACGGCGTCTTCCGACGAATCCACTTGCACAGCAAGGAATTCCGCCCGATCGGCATTCCCGCCGACCCTCCGACCGACCCTGACTACGCGTCCAAACGGCCTAGGGCGTCGAAGCCCCGTTCCATCAGCGTCGGCAGGTCCTCCGCGCCGTCGCCCTCGACCCACACCGTGAGCGCCGTGGACAGCGCGCCGAGCACCGCGGCGGCCAGGACGCGGAGGTCGAAGGTGATCTCGCCGCCGGTGCGGGTGGCGAGGGCTTCGGCGAACAGCTGCTGGGTGCTGTCGCCGTTGCGCCACTGGCGGCCGCGCAGCGCCGGGGTGGTGAGGACGAGCCGGGTGCGGACGAGCAGGGCGTCCTTGTCGGTGTCGTAGACCTCGCGCATCCCGGTGACGACGGCGTTGCGCAGCGCGGTGAGCGGGCCGAGTTCGGGCGGTTGGGCGCGGATGAACCCGATCAGCAGCGGGTCGTACTCGTCGTTCTCGACGACCGCTTCCTTGCTGGGGAAGTAGCGGAAGAACGTCATGTGCGACACCCCGGCCGCCGACGCGATCCGCTCCACGGTGGTGGCGTCGTAGCCGTCGGCCAGGAACAGGCGCAGCGCGTGCTCCTGGATGGCCTTCCTGGTCCGGGCTTTCCGCTGTTCCCGCAGTCCCGGTGCTGGCGTGCTCACCCGCCAAGGATGCCGGTCAGCCTCCCGTCCAGCACGCCGGGTGCCTCCTGGCCGCGCCACGCGAGGTGGCCGTCGGGGCGGATCAGCGTCGCGTCGCCGTCGGCGGGCAGCACCACCACGCGCTCCTCCCCCAGCCTTTTGCGCGCCACGGCGGCGGACTGCTCGCCGCCGAACAGCACCCAGCGGTGGCCGAGCAGCGCGTGCAGCCTGTCGGGGTGGCCGTCCAGGACCACGGGCCGGTCGGGGACGCGGTCACCGGGCCGGAGGCCGCGGCCGAAGCGGTGGCCGCCGAGCGGGCCGCGCCGGTAGCTGATCCTGAGCTGCGAGGACCGCTCCCAG
This sequence comes from Umezawaea sp. Da 62-37, assembly GCF_032460545.1. Taxonomy (GTDB): domain Bacteria; phylum Actinomycetota; class Actinomycetes; order Mycobacteriales; family Pseudonocardiaceae; genus Umezawaea. The sequence goes on along the minus strand of NZ_CP135965.1, from coordinate 8,977,012 downwards.
ATCGCCTTCTGCACGAAGCCCCGGTTCATCATCGGCACCGCCACGCGGTCGCGCAGCAGGGTGGCCCTCAGCCCTCCGCCGACCATGAGCTTCGTCATCCCGCTCGTGGACGACAGCACCCCCTCCGCCACCGGCCGCCGTTCGCCCTCGTAGGTGTCCAGCAACGAGGTCTCGGCGTGCCCGGACGCGACCAGCGCGAGCTTCCACGCCAGGTTCTCCGCGTCGCCGAGCCCGGTGTTCATGCCCTGCCCGCCGAACGGGCTGTGGATGTGCGCCGCGTCGCCCGCGAGCAGCACCCGGCCGACCCGGTAGGTGTCGGCGAGCCTGCGGTGGAACCGGAAGCTCGACGTCCAGTCCGTCGACTTCACCTCCGCTTCCGGCAACGAAGCCCGCTCGCGCAACGACTCCCCCATGATCGCGGCGATGTCCCCGTCGTCGGGAAAACCGGCGGGCGCGGGCGCCATCAGCCGCCACAGGTCGGTGCCCGGCAACGGGAACGCGGCCAGCATGTCCTCGCCGTCGAGCCACACGGCGACGGCGTCGCGCGGGTGCGGCAGGTCGACGTGCGCGTCGGCGAGCAGGAACCGCTCCACCAGCGGCACGCCGGGGAAGCCGATGCCCACGGCCTTGCGCACCGCGCTGTGCGCCCCGTCGCAGCCCACCAGCCAGTCCGTCCGCGCCTGCCCGCCGTCGGAGGTCGTCACCAGCACGCCGTGGTCGTCCTGGGTGACGCCGGTGAGCGCGGTGCCCCACTCGACCGCACCACCGAGATCGGTGAACCGCCGCCGCAACTCGCCCTCGACCTCGGCCTGCGAGATCAGCAGTCCCGGCCGCTTCACCAGCTTCGTCACCTGCCCGACCTTCAACTCCCCCAAGGGCTTCCCCCCGACCACGATGGCGATCCTGTCGACGCCGATCGACCGGTCCGGCAGGTCGCCCAGCGCCCCGAGCCGGTCGAGCACCTCCACGCCGCGCGGTTGGAGGCCGAGCGCGCGGGAGGTGACGGCGGGGCCTTGCGCCGCGTCGACCAGCCGCACCGGGACGCCTGCTCCGAGCAGGCCGCACGCCAGCGCCAGTCCGGTCGGACCGGCGCCCACCACTGTTGTCGTCATACATCGAAGTGTTACTCAGTATCAATTGATAGTCAATAACAGTTCTGAACGGGACAGCCCCGGCCGACGGGATTACGGTCGTGGCATGAGCACCGAGACGAGCACCGCACTCCTGACCGACGCCCTGGACCGCGTCCGCGACGTGACCCACCAGGCCGCGGACGGCCTCACCCCCGAGCAGCTGGCCCACCGCGTCGGCGGGACGGCGAACTCCATCGCCTGGCTGGTGTGGCACCTGACCCGCATCCAGGACGACCACCTCGCCGAGGCGGCGGGCGTCGAGCAGGTGTGGACGGCGCAGGGCTGGGCCAGGAAGTTCGGCCTCCCGTTCGACGACTCCGACACCGGCTACGGCCACGGCTCCGACGACGTCGACGCGGTCGGCGGGCGCACGGCCGACCAGCTGCTCGGCTACCACGACGCCGTGCACCGGGCGTCCACCGAGTACGTGCGCACGTTGGCGGACAAGGACTTCGGCCGCGTCGTGGACGAGCGCTGGGACCCGCCGGTGACGCTGGCCGTCCGGCTGGTCAGCGTCGTCTCCGACGACCTCCAGCACGCGGGGCAGGCGGCGTTCGTGCGGGGCCTGCTGGGGTGACGCCCGCGGCGCCCGCCGTCACCGCCGTTCCAGCCAGTCCGCCCAGCGGTCGAGGGCCTCCCCCGGCGCGAGGCGGCCGACGCCGACGCGGAACCGGTCGGTCGGCGTGGCCGTCAGCTCGGAGCCGAAGATGCTCGCGGGCAACAACAGCACGCCGACCTGCTCGACCAGGTCCGCGCACATCGCCTCGACGCCGTCGGCACCCAGGTAGCGCGGGTAGGCGACGCACCCGCCCCGCGGCGGCGCCCACTCGAACAGGTCGGGGAAGCGGGCGAAGAACGAGTCGAACAGCGGCAGGTTGTCGGCGACGATCCCCCGGTTGCGCCCCAGCACGCGGTCGCGGGCGCGCAGCGCGATCAGCGCCAGCACCTCGCTCGGCGCGGAGTTGCAGATGGACGTGTAGTGCTTGGCGTGGTCGAGGCGGGCGAGCAGAGTCCTGTCGCGGCAGGCGATCCAGCCGATCCGCAGCCCCGGCAGGCCGTACGCCTTCGACATGACGTTGAGCGACAGCGCCGTGGGCGACAGGTCCGCGGCCTGCGACAGGGCGGGCCCGCGGTCGAGGCCGCGGTAGACCTCGTCGCTGAACAGCAGGATCCCGCGCTCCTCGCACAGCCGCACGAGCCGGGTCCACGTGTCGACCTCCGGCACGGCACCGGTGGGGTTGTTGGGGAAGTTGACCGACACCATCCGCGTGTTCGGCCGCAGTTCCGCCTCGACCGCGTCCACGTCGAGCGCCCAGCCGTCGTCGGCGCGCAGCGCGACCCCGCTCACCTCGCACACCGACAGCGGGATCGTCTCCGCGGCCTGGTAGTTCGGCGTGATCACGACGACGTGGTCGCCCGCGTCGAGCAGCGCCGTCATCGCCAGGTACAGCGCCTCCTCGGCGCCCGCGAAGCACAGCACGTCCTCGGCCTCGACGGTGTCGTAGGTGTCGGCGACGGCCTCCCGCAGCGCGCGCAGGCCGTAGGTCTCGCTGTAGCCCAGGGTCAGCGACTCCCAGCGCTCGCGCCCGTCGTCGTCGGCCAGGGCGAGGAGTTCGGTCAGCGACAGCGTCTGGGCGTCCGAGGCGGTCAGGTGGTACCGGGCGGCGAACTCCCAGCGCGCGAAGTAGGACTCCAGCCGGAACTCAGGGAGCATCGGGATCCTCACGCAGGTCGGCGAGCAGTTGGTAGAGGGCGGATCGGGAGATCCGCAGCGCCCGCGCCACGACCGGAGCGGACCGGCGCTGGCCGAGGACACCCGCGGTGTCGAGTCGCCCGAGGACGGTCAGGCGCTGGTCCCTGGCCAACCGGTCGACCGGGGTGCCGACCTCGCGGACGAAGGAGCCGACGACGTCGTTGAGGGTCTCGGTCCAGTCCCGTTCGAACAGGGCCCCCGGCCGCCCCGCCTCCGGGGCGGCGAACGCGGCGAGCAGCCGGGCGGCCTCGTCGAACGCGGTGCGGTCGACGTTGACGCAGAGCACGAGGTCGGCGTCGCCGTCCGCGCCGCGCACGACCGCGCTGACGCTGGAGAGCCGCCGTCCGTCCGACAGCGACTTGGGGTACGGGCCGTGGACGTCCTGACCGGTCGAGCGGAGTTCGCCGAGCAGGGACGGGTCGCCGACCGACCGACCCGACACCGGGTTCCAGATCGCGGCGATCCGGTCGGTGGCCGGGTCGTGCAGGATCACCTCCGCGTGCGGCGAGAGCAGGCGGGCGATCGCCTCGCACACCGGGGCCAGTCGGGTCGCGGCGTCCATGGTTCTGGACGTTACATCCTGGATGGACAAAACGTCCAGACTCGAACACCCGTTCGACCTGGGTTACGCTGCCGGGCATGTCGGTACCCGTGCAGGCGTCGCTGTTCGACGACTCGGAGGAGATCGGCCTCCGCGGACTCACCTCCGTCCGGCGCACCGCGCTGGACCGCGGCGCGTGGGTCGACGTGCGGCCGGGCTGGCTCAGCGGGGCGTCGGAGCTGTTCGCCGAACTGGCCGACGGGGTGCCGTGGGTGGCCGAGCGCAGGCAGATGTACGACCGGGTCGTCGACGTGCCGCGCCTGCTGTGCTTCTACGACGAGCGCGCGCCGCTGCCGCACCCCGTGCTGGAGGTCGCGCGGACCGCGTTGAGCGAGCACTACGCGGCGGAGCTCGGCGAGCCGTTCCGCACCGCGGGCCTGTGCTACTACCGCGACGGGCGCGACAGCGTGGCGTGGCACGGCGACACGATCGGTCGAGGCGCCACCGAGGACACGATGGTCGCGATCGTCTCCGTCGGCGCCCCGCGCGCCCTGCTGCTGCGGCCGCGCGGCGGTGGCGAGACCGTGCGGCACGCGCTCGGACACGGCGACCTGATCGTCATGGGCGGCTCGTGCCAGCGGACGTGGGAGCACGCGATCCCGAAGACGGCGAAGCCCGTCGGACCGCGCGTCAGCGTCCAGTTCCGGCCTCGCGGCGTCCGCTGACGCACCTCTCGCGTTCTTTCGGTTCAGCCGGTGAAAATCCAACAGGAGTCATTTTCCCGGCCATGAAGGACATCCTTCGCTGATGCCAAGTAAATTCCGTGGGAATTTTTACTCCATACAGCCTGATGCCCTGACGCGCACCTTTGCGCTACCGTTCGGTTCCTGCGCCGCCATCAGGTCGAGAGGTATCGGAAAGGTATCCCCATGCTCACTACGATGGCAGCTGCCGTCATGGCTTTGTCCACGGTCATAGCGCCTGCCACGACCGCCGATTCCCCGCCGGGCGAGCGCATTACCGTCACCGTCGTCACGGTCAACGGATCCGGCTGCCCAGCGGGCACCGCGGCGGTGGCGCCGTCCGCCGACAACACCGCTTTCACGGTGACCTACAGCGACTTCCTCGCCCAGATCGGTGTCGGTGCGGAGCCCACGGAGTTCCGGAAGAACTGCCAGCTCAGCCTGCGCGTGAACTACCCGCAGGGCTTCACCTACGGCGTCGCCCAGGCCGACTACCGGGGGTTCGGCCACCTCGCGGCGGGCGCCAAGGGACTGGAGAAGGCGAACTACTACTTCGCGGGCAACTCGCCGACGACGCAGGTGAGCCACAACTTCAGCGGGCCGCTGAACGACTACTGGCAGGCCACCGACAAGACGGACGTCGCCTCGATCGTCTACGCGCCGTGCGGCGAGCAGAAGATCCTGAACCTGAACACTGAATTGCGCGTCAGTGCCGGCACCTCGGACATCACGAAAACGACGAGCTTCATGGCCATGGACTCGACCGACGGCAGCGTTCGAACGACAGTCCACTTCGCGTGGAAACAGTGCCCCTGATATTCCCCTGGGCCGTCTAGAACGTTTTCATCGCCCTTAGAAACGTTTTCATTCGCCGCGCCGCCATTTCACGGATGACCGCATTCAGAAAGGTGCACCCATGCTCAGTGCGATCACGGCCGCCCTCATGGCCCTGTCCACGATCACGTTCCCACCCGGCGGCGCACCGGGCATCGTTCCCCCTCCGGACCACATCACCATCGAGGTCGTCACCGTTCTCGGGTCGGGCTGCCCGACGGGCACGGCCGCGGTGGCCGTCTCGCCGGACAACAAGGCGTTCACGGTGACCTACAGCGACTTCCTCGCCCAGGTCGGCATCGGCGCGCTGCCCACCGACTTCCGGAAGAACTGCCAGCTCAACCTGAGGGTCAACGTGCCGCAGGGTTTCACCTACGGCATCGCCCAGGCCGACTACCGCGGGTTCGCGCACCTGGAGGCGGGCGCCAGCGGCACCGAGCGGGCCAACTACTACTTCCAGGGCATGTCGCCCACGTCGTACAAGTCCCACTCCTACAACGGGCCGATGAGCGACGACTGGCAGGCCACCGACAGCACCGAGGTGGCCGCGATCGTCTACTCGCCGTGCGGCGAGCTGCGCAACTTCAACATCAACACCGAGTTGCGCGTCGCCGCGGGGACGTCGGACCCGAAGAAGACGACCAGCTTCATGGCGATGGACTCGACCGACGGCAGCATCGAGACCACGTACCACTTCGCCTGGAAGCAGTGCACCTGATGGTCAACGCCTGAGGCCGGGGTCCGCGGTGTCCTCCACCGCGGGCCCCGGCTCGTCGGCGCGCTCGTGCCGGGGCAGCAGGAACGGGGTGGCCAGCATGAGCAGTCCGGCGATCCCGACCGCCGTGCGCGGCCCGGTGAGACCGGCCAGCAGCCCCCACAGGGCGGTCATGACGGCGATGGTCGCCTTGCTCGTGATCGACCACGCCGACAGGGTGCGCACGAGCCGGTCGGCGGGCACCTGCTCCAGCCGGTAGGTGGCGAACACCGGGGTGAACACGCCCATGCACGTGATCAGCCCCAGTTCGACCACCACCACCAGCACCAGCCCGGACGTGCCGGAGTGGACGAACGCCAGCCCCACGAGCCAGCACGCCCGCAGCGCTCCGACGACGCGCACCACCCGGTGCCGCCCGAACCGCCCGACCAGCCCCGGCGACAGCCGGGCACCGATCAGCCCGCCGACGCAGGGCGCCGCGAACGCGAGCCCGTACTGCCAGGGCGCGAACCCGAGGGGCCCGAGCATGAGCACGGCCAGCAGCGGCGCGGTCGCCATGATCAGGCCGCTGACCAGGACCGTGTTGAAGAACAGCGGCCGCAGCACCGGGTGCCCCAGCACGTACCGCCACCCCTCGACCAGGTCCCGCCCCCGCGGCGGCGCACCGCTCCGCACGGGGCGCGGCTCGTCACCACCGATCGCCCGCAGCCCCGCCGCCGACAGCAGGTAGCTCACCGCGTCGGCCACCACGGTCGTCACCGGCCCGAACAGCCCGATCGCGGCCCCGCCCAACGGCGGCCCGAGCATCGTGGTCGTCCAGGCCGTCGACTCGAACCGGCCGTTCGCCACGAGCAGGTCCTCCCGCGCCACCAGCGCCCGCAGGTACGCCCCGCTCGCCGCCTGGAACGCGATGTCCGCCGCGCCCACGACGATCGACACCACCAGCAGCTGCGCGAACCCCAGCAGGCCGAACGCGAAGGCGACCGGCACGCTCGCCAGCGCGACGAACCGCACCAGGTCCATCGCCACCATCACGGGCCGCTTGCGCCGGAACTCGATCCAGGCGCCCAGCGGCACCGCGATCACCGCCCCCACCGCCAGCCCGGCGGCCGCCAGCACCGACACCTCCGCGGGTCCCGCGTGCAGGACCAGCACCGCGATCAGCGGGAACGCGTCGAACGCCAGCCGCGTCCCGAACGCGCTCGTCGCGTACGCCGCCCACAGCCACCCGAACCGCCGCCCCAACGACCGCCGACCCACCACTCCGGACTCCTCCCCCAGTCCCGTGGATCCAAGCGAGCGGCGCACCGGCGGGTCAAACAACCACCGGTTGTGGGCCGGGCCCTAGAGTCGGCCGTCGTGGACCTCGACGCCGTGCGCACCTTCGTGGCCGCCGCGGAGGCGGGCCGGTTCCAGGACGCCGCCGCCGAGCTGTCGGTCACCCAGCAGGCCGTCTCCAAGCGGATCGCCGCACTGGAGAACGACCTCGGCGTGCGGCTGTTCACCCGCACCGCGCGCGGCTCGCTGCTCACCCCGGACGGGCGGGCGTTCCTGAGCCACGCGCGTGACCTCCTGCGGGCCGAGGAACGGGCGGCCGCCTCGGTGCGCCCCGGCCGCCGCGCGCTGTGCGTGGACGTGATCGGACGGCGGCTCGCGCCCGCGGACCTGCTGCGCGACTTCCACCGCGCGCACCCGGACGTGGGACTCGACGTCGTGACGCTCCCCGACGCGGACACCGCCGTCGACGCCATCCGGTCCGGCGCGGTCGACGTGTCCTTCCGCGCCGTCGCCGCGGCGGCGCTGCCCGACGGCGTGCGCGCCGAGCGGGTGCGCCACGAGCCCGTCCAGCTCCTCACCGGACCGGCCCACGAACTCGCCGACGCGGGCGCGATCCCGATCGCCGCGCTCGAAGGGCACCCGATCTGGATGCCCGGCATCGGCGCCCCGACCGAGTGGGGCGCGTTCTACCGCGACCTGGCCGCCGCGTTCGGCCTCACCGTGGACGCGACCGGCCCCGACTTCGGCACCGAGCCCCTGCTCGACGTGCTCGCCGCCTCGTCGACGGTGGCGAGCTTCATCGGCGAGCAGTCCCGACTCCTCTGGCCCGCCGACTACGACCTGCGGCGCGTCACCCTGCACGACCCGGTCCCGGTGTACCCGCACTCGCTGGTGTGGCGCGAAGACAACCCGCACCCGGCGCTGACCGCGCTCCGCGCCCACCTCGGCACCGCACCACCGGCCACCGGCACGTGGACACCCAAGTGGACGGAGGATCCCCGCCTCAGGCCTGCGGGCCCACGTTCGCGGTGAGCGACACGGAGTTGTAGGCGGGACTGGAACCGCCTTCCTTCACGACCTCCCCGTCCACGGTGATCCGCGCCCCGAGTTCCGAAGCGCCACCGTCCGCGACCACCGAAACGCTCTGGGTCCCCGCCTCGACCGGCAACTCCACGGTCGTGCTCCACGGCAGCGGCACATCGGTCGCCACCCCAGTCCCGCCCGCACCGTCCGTCGAGTACGTCACGGTGCCGGACCCCGACCCGGTCACCTCGTACACCACGATGTGCACCACCGGCGGCCGCGCCGCGGGCGCCGACGGCGCGGTCTCCAACCCCGGCCGCGCGGCCTCGGTGGACACGCTGGTCGTGGGCGCGGGCGCCGAGGCCGTCGAACCACCGGACCCGCGGCTCACCACGAACCCGACCACCAGCAGCACCACGACCAGTCCGACGATCCACAGCCACTTCTTGCCGCTCGCGGACACCGAGCCAGCCGGGACTTGCGCCATCGATGCACTCCTGGAACGGACACGAGGGGGACCCCTCAAGCGTCGCGTTCCACCCCCGCACCGTTACACCCGTGCCTGGCGGGTCCGGCGACCCGTACCGCCGTCAGCACGACGTGGAGTACACCGAACAGGTCGACGGCTTCGACTCCGACGCCGCCCCGATGATCAGGATCAGCCCGAGCGTCGTCACCACGATCGGGATGATCACCGCCGTCCAGAGCAGGATCCTCCGGATCGAGTGCAGCACGATCACCACCTCGGTCGTGGCCTGGATGTGCGTGGCCTCGGCCGTGTCCCGTTCGCGGATCCGGTTCAGCGAGGCGTCGGCGAAGAGCTGCTGCCAGGAAGGGCCGCTTCCCGGACCTGTGTCCGATTGCACCACGGGTGCGAAAGCCGGCTCATCGGTGTTGGCGGTCGAATCGGGCATCGACGTCCTCCTCTGTTGTCGCACAGAGGGTCGACGCGCTGTGCCTGCGCGTTACGCCTACAGCCCGATCGGGTGGCCACTCCGGATGATCCACCCAGTCCACTCCGGACGGTTGAAACCCCGCACCGGCGGCACGGCGTTGTGCCACCGGTGCGGGCTCGCCAGAACGTCTAGGTGCGCCGTCGCCAGAACAGCGCGCCACCCACCACGACCACGCCCAGGACCACGATCCCCGCCGGGATCAGCACGCCCTTGGCGGAGGCCAGCGAAGCCAGCCGGTCGACCTGCGGTGGCGCGGCGACGGCCGTGGAGCCGGGCTGCGGCGATCCGGGTTGCGGTGCGGCGCCTGCCTGCGAGGCGCCTGCCACCAGGGTCACGTCGGAGCACGAGTAGTAGGTGTCCGGGGTGTCGGAGTTCTGCCAGATCGTGTAGATCAGGTACCGCCCCTCCTTGCCCGCGGGAAGGGTCCCGGCGAGCGAGTAGGCGTCCTTCACCAGCGGCGGGTCCGTCACCGTCATGAACGGCTGCTCTTCGAGATCCGCCCAGCGCAGCGCGTTCTCCGGCTTGTACCCGTCCTTGGTCAGGTAGAGCCGGAACGTCCCCTTGTGCGGGATGGTCGCGCGGTAGGTGAACTTCACGGCCCCGGAGTCGAGCTTCGACGTGGGCCAGTCCGCCCTCGCCAGGTCCAGCCCGGCGTACTCGCGGAGCCCGGCGCTGCACAGCTTGCCGTCCGGGACGACCTCGCGGTCGCGGCCCTTGACGTTGGCGACCCGGATGTTGTCCCACTCCGCGGAGGCCTTGGGGCCGCTGGCGGACAGCGCCGCCTTGCACGCGGCGGGAGGCGGCTGCGCGCCGTCGGCCCCGCACGCGGCCGACCGGCTGACCGGTGCCACCACCGCGCCGTGCGCGGACGCGGTCCCGACGGCGAGAGCCGTGTACAGGACCGCGACCGCGGACGCCCACCACCATGCACGAGTCCGCACTCGCCCACCTCCACGTGGGGATACGGATGGCGCTCGGCGAACGTTCAGGTGAACTTCCTACTTGCCCGCGGGCAGCCAGGCCTTGACCTTGTCCGCGTTGTCCTCGACCCACTTCTTGGCCGCCGCGTCCGCGGACATCTTGTCCTCGGCGATGTACTTCGCGACGAGGTTCTGGTCCTCGTTGGTCCACTTGAAGTTCTTGACCAACTGGAACGCGGGCCCGGCGCCGTCGGCGAACTTCTTGCTGACGATCTTGTCCAGGTCGTAGTCCGGGTAGTCGCAGGCGATCTTCTCCGCGTCCGCGTCGCAGCCCTTGGTGTACGCGGGGAGCTTGACCTTGACCAGCTTCACCTGCGACAGCAGCCACTGCGGGGAGTAGAAGTAGCCGATGACCGGGGTCTTCTTCTCCTCGGCCTGCTTGAACGCCTGGATGAGCGCGGTCTCGCTGCCGCCGTAGACGACCTTGTAGTCCAGGTTCAGGTTCTTGACCAGCGCCTCGTCGTTGGTGACGAACGAGGGGTCGCCGTCGAGCAGCTGGCCCTTGTCGCCGGACTCGGAGGTCTTGAACAGGTCGGCGTACTTGTTGAGGCTGTTCCAGTCGGTGATGTCCGGGTACTTCTCGGCCATCCACGGCGGGACGTACCAGCCGATCTGCCCGGTGACGCCGGTGGATCCGGCCGACACGGCGGTCTTCTGGTCGTCGACGTACTTGGCGCGCAGGTCGTCGTGGCCCCAGTTCTCGACCACCGCGTCGACCTCGCCGGTGCCGAAGCCCTGCCAGGCGACCTCTTCCTTGAGGTCCTTCTTGGTGACCTTGCAGCCCAGGTCCTTCTCCGCCACGTAGGCGAGCACGGCCGCGTTGGCCTCGTAGCCCACCCACGGGTTGATCGCGATGTTGAAGGTCCCGCAGTCGCCGGTGGCCCCGGACTGGGCACTGCCGGTGTCACCGACCTTCGCGCCGCCGCACCCGGCCAGGGTCAGCGCGACGGCGAGCGCCACGCCCGCGCCGCGGATGCCGGTCTTGCCGCTCAGTGCCACGTGATCGAACCTCCTCGTTCCGCCACCTCGGGGGTGGCGCTTCCACTGGTTCAGGCCCGGCCGGACCTGGCGGCGGCGGCGCGGGTGAGGCGGTCGAGCAGCACCCCGAGCACGACGATGGCCAGACCTGCCGCGAGCCCCTTGCCGTAGAGCTGCCCCTGCGAGAACCCGGCCACCACGTCGTAGCCGAGAGCGCCCGCGCCGACGAGACCGCCGACGACGACCATCGACAGCACGTAGATCAGCCCCTGGTTGGTCGCGAGGACCAGTGCCTGCCGCGCCATGGGCAGCTGCACCTTGGTGATGGTCTGCCAGGTGCTCGACCCGGACGCCGTGGCGGCCTCGACCGTGGTGGGCGAGACCCCGCGGACACCGTCGGCGACGATCTTCACGGCCACCGGCGCGGCGAACACGACCGCGGCGACGATGGCGGTGAACCGGCTCGCCGCGAACAGCGCGAGGAACGGGACGAGGTAGACGAACGCGGGCATGGTCTGGGCCGCGTCGAGCACGGGCCTGATCACCCGGTCCGCGCCGGGGCTGCGGCCCATCCAGACGCCGACCACGACGCCGAGCACCATGACGACCGCGGTCGCGACGAGCGTGGACGCCAGGGTCGCCATGCTGTCCTGCCACAGCCCGGTGGCGACCAGCAGGCCGAGGCACACCGCGGAGCCGATGGCGGCCCGGATCCCGCCCAGCACCACCGAGATCGCGACGACGGCGGCGGCGACGAGCCACCACGGCGAGCCGGTCAGCAGCGACTGCAACGGGTCCACGAGGAGGAGCGTCACGAAGTCCTTGACGCCGTTGGTGATGCCGGACAGGTTGCTCTGCACCCAGTCCGTCGCGGAGGCGACGCCCTTGGCGATCGAACTGCCGATCTCGACGTCGGATGGGAACTCCGCCGCCCACACGTAGGTGTAGGACAGCCAGATCGCGACGAGGGTGAGCACTCCCCCGCCGACCAGCCCGCCCTGCCTGGCCCGCGCCGCCCACGGCCGCCGGTCGAGCCGCGCGCGTTCGACCCGGTTGCCCGCCGCGGTGGTCACGCGGTCGAGCACGATCGCCAGCACGACGATCGCCAGGCCCGCGTTGAACGCGGTGCCGACGTCGAGGGTCTGCAACGCCTTGATGACCGTCTTGCCGAGGCCGGGGGCGTCGATCAGCGCGGCGATGGTGACCATGGACAGCGCGGCCATCATGGTCTGGTTGACGCCGACGACGATCGTGCGCTTCGCGGTGGGCAGCAGCACCTTCCGCAGCGTCTGGCCCCTGGTCGCGCCGAGCGAGGCGCTGGCCTCGACGGTGTCGCCGGGGACGTTGCGGATGCCGTGGGCGGTGAGCCGGATCGCGGGCGGTGCGGCGTAGACCAGCGTCGCGATGGTCGCCGACGCCGGGCCGATGAGGAAGAACAGCGTCAGCGGCGCGAGGTAGACGAACGTCGGCATGGTCTGCATGAAGTCGAGCACCGGCGTGACGATCCGGTTGACCCGGTCCGACAGCCCGGCCCAGATGCCGATCGGAATGCCGAACAGCAGCGCGATGACCACCGCCGCCAACGTCAGCGCGAGGGTGTCCATGCTCTCCTGCCACAGCCCTTGCAGGCCGAGGAAGGTGAAGCCCGCGGCCGCGAGCAGCGCGACCCGGACCCCGCCCGCGGCGTAGGAGACGAACGCGGCCAGCGCGACGACGCCCAGCCAGCCGATCAGCGGCAGCGGCCTGCCGAACGCGGGCTGCGCGATCAGCGACTGGAGGAAGGTGACGAACTCGTCGATGACGAGTCGGATCTCGTTGAAGAAGTACAGGAACAGCGGGTTGGTGTTGCGGCTCGCGCCGATGGAGTCGTTGAGGTCGTTGACGGCCTGGTGCAGCGGTGTCAGCTGGGCCGGACCGAGCGCGAGCGTGTGCAGACCCCTGAGCAGGGCCCACAACACCAGCCACAGGGCCAGGACCAGCGCGATGACAGCGCCCCGGCCAGGACGTCGGAAGTCCACACGGGACAGTGCGACCGCCGCCATCAGGCGCCCGCCTCCTGCCCGGCCACGACCGCCAGGATCTCCTCGTCGCCGACGATGCCGAGCAGCTCGCCGTCCTTCACGACCTTGACCGGCGCCGCGGCGGCGAGCACGGCGCGGGTGGCGTCGCGGACCACGACGTCCGGGCCCAGCTCGGGGCCGTCGAGCACGTCGTCGGGGCGCGGATCGCGCATGATCCACTTCAGGGTCAGCACGTTCGCGCGCGGCACGTCGCGGACGAAGTCGCGCACGTAGTCGTCGACCGGCGCGCCGACCAGCTCGTCGCCGGTGCCGACCTGGACGACCTTGCCGTCGCGCATGATCAGGATGCGGTCGCCGAGCTTGAGCGCCTCGGCCAGGTCGTGCGTGATGAACAGCATCGTCTTGCCGACCTCGCGGTGCAGCCGGATGACCTCGTTCTGCATGTCCCGGCGGATCAGCGGGTCGAGCGCGGAGAACGGCTCGTCGAACAGCAGCACGTCCGGATCGCCCGCGAGGGCGCGCGCCAGGCCGACGCGCTGCTGCATACCGCCGGAGAGCTGGTCGGGGTAGGACTTCTCGTACCCGCTCAGGCCGACCAGTTCGACGACCTCCATCGCGCGGCGGGCGCGTTCGGCCTTCGGGACGCCGCGGATCTCCAGGCCGTAGGAGATGTTGTCCAGGACCCTGCGGTGCGGGAGCAGGCCGAAGTGCTGGAACACCATGGAGAACTTGTTGCGGCGCAGTTCGCGCAGCCGCTTCGGATCCGCCGCGAGGATGTCCTCGCCCTCGAACAGCACCTGGCCCGAGGTCGGTTCCACGAGCCGGGTCAGGCAGCGGACCAGGGTGGACTTGCCCGATCCGGACAGCCCCATCACCACGAACACCTCGCCCGGCGCGACGTCGAACCCGACCTCGCGGACGGCGGCCGTGCAGCCGGTCCGCTCCATCAGCTCCCGCCGCGACAGCGCGCACAGCTCCGGCGACCCCGGCACCGCTTCGGCCTTGGGGCCGAAGACCTTCCACACATCCCGCACGGAGATCACCGGGTCCGGCTGCTCGACACCGACCGGTCCGACCTCGACATCTTGGGCCGCCACGTACGTCTCTCCAAACCGTGCGTGTTGCGGATCGCGCACATTGTTCCTGGATGCGCGACAGCATCGACCCTGGTCGAACCCCCGTCAAGGTCAAGTAGGCCCGGTCGCGCGACTGTAACGCCACGACCATCCGGCCGACACGACCCGGACCGGCGGCTTCACCCGCTGCCGATCCACAGTGGACGGCCGGTGACCAAGATCGATCCTCTTGAACGTCCGCCTATCCGGTCGTCCCACCTCTGCCCTCGCGAACCGCGAAACGTGCTCTTCGGGACACCGCCGTCAGCCGGAAGGCCTCCGGGCGACCGGAGGCGACCTGATCATCCTTTTAGGACTGTTCACACGTTTCGCCACCGCGGGTGGCTTGTCTCGGGCACCGCGAACCACCCTTGACCCTCCCGCCACCAGCACGGTAAACATTTTGAACCGACAACCTGGAGGCTTCGTGTTCGAATCCGCCGCAGCCGTGGCCGAGGTGGCGCGGGAGTTCGCCCGCGACACCGAGGCGGCCCGCGCCCTCGCTCCCCCGGTGCTCGCCGCCGCCAAGGACGCCGGGCTGCTGCGCTCCGGGCTGCCCGTGGAACTGGGCGGGACCCTGGCGACACCGGAGGCGATCCTGCGCTCGGCCGAGACCGTGGCGCGGGGTGACGCGTCGGCGGGGTGGTGCGTGTCGATCGCGGCCACGAGCAGCCTGCTGGCCGCCTACCTGCCGCCGGAGGGCGCGCAGGAGGTGTTCGGACCGCCCGACGTGGTGGCCGCCGGGGTGTGGGCGCCACGGGGCAAGGCGCGGGCCGTCGACGGCGGCGGCATCGTGGTGTTCGGGCGGTGGGCGTTCTGCAGCGGCATCCCGCACGCGGACTGGCTGTTCGCCGGGTGCGTGCTCGACGGCGTCGGGCCGCGGGTCGCGGCGATCCCCAAGGCCGAGTTGGAGGTCCTGGACACCTGGCGCACCGGCGGGCTGCGCGGCACCGGCAGCCACGACTGCGTGGCGCGCGAGGTGTTCGTGCCCGAGCACCGGGTGCTGTCGGTGCTCGACGGGCCGCGGGACGACTCCCCGCTCTACCGGTTCCCGGTCTTCGGGTTCTTCGCGCTGTCCATCGCCGTCGCGGCGCTCGGCAACGCCCGCGGCGCCGTCGACGACCTGACCGCCCTGGCGGTGGACAAGCGGTCCACGGGATCGAGCAGGACGCTGGCCGAGCGCGCCCAGACGCAGGCCGAAGTGGCGCGGGCCGAGGCCTCGTTGCGCGCGGCCAGGCTGCTGGTGTTCGACGCGGTCGACCGGGCCTGGCAGGAGGCGCAGGGCACCGACCCGGTGTCGGAGTCGGCCCGGACCGGCCTGCGGCTCGCCGCGACGCACGCGACCCGCACGTCCGCCGAGGTGGTCACCTCGATGTACGACCTCGGCGCGGGCGCGGCGATCTACGAGGATTCCCCGTTGCAGCGCCGGTTCCGCGACGCGCACACCGCCACCGCGCACTTCCAGGTCAACCCGGCGAGCTACGAGCTGGCCGGACGGCTGCTCCTCGGCCTGCCGACCCGCACGGAGCAGCTGTGAGCGTCGGCGTCGTGCTGGCTCGACCGGCCCGACGGCGAGGCCGTGGAGATCGCGGTCGAGGCCGACCGGCTCGGGTTCGGCACGCTGTGGATCGGCGAGATGGCCACGTTCGACGCGTTCGCGCCGGCGACCGCGATCGGCTTGCACACCAACGACATCGGCCTGCGGATCGGCCCCTTGGCCGCCGGGGTGCGTAGCCCGGTGGCCGTGGCGCTCGGGGGGTCGTCGGTCGCGGCGCTGACCGGGCGGCGGGTGGACGTCGCGCTGGGCGCGTCGAGCCCGGCGATCGTGACCGGGTGGCACGACCGGCCGTGGCGCGGCGCCGCGCCGCGGATGCGCGAGTCCGTGCGGGCGCTGCGCGGCCTGCTGGCCGGGGGGCGGATCTCGGTGGACGGCGACCACGTCCGGGCGCGGGGGTTCCGCCTTCGGCACCCGCTGCCGGAGGCGACGGTGTCGGTGGCCGCGTTCGGTCCGGCGATGACCCGCGTCGCGGCCGAGGAGGCGGACGAGGTGGTGCTGAACCTCGTGGCACCAGAGCAGGTGGCCCGTGTCCGTGCGGTCGTCGATGCGCACGCGGCAGCCGCCGGCTGGCCCGCGCCCCGGCTCGCGGTGTGGGTGACGGCGGCGCTGGATACCGGCCCGGACGCGGTGCGGCAGGTGTCCGAGCAGCTGGCCCTGTACCTGCGTGCTCCCGGCTACGCGGAGATGTTCTCGGCGTTGGGCCACGAAAGCCTGGTGGCGCAGGCGAAAGCGGGCGCACCGCGGCGCGCGCTGACCGAGGCCGTGCCGCGGGAGCTGCTGGAAGCGGTGTGCGCCATGGGTTCCGCCGCGGCCGTGCGCGACCGGATCGCCGACTACCACCGGGCGGGCGCGGACCACGTCGGCGTCGCGCCGTCGACCGCCGACGACCCGGCCGGGCGTCGGGTCCTGGCCGCGGTGGGGTGAGCGTGCACGACCTGCCGCCGCGGTTCGAGGCCGACTCGGTCGGCCGGGCGCTCGCACTGGTCGGCGAGCGCTGGACGTTGCTGATCCTGCGCGAGGCGTTCTTCGGGGTGCGCCGGTTCGGGGAGCTGACCCGCAACCTGGGCATCCCCAGGCCGACGCTGTCCGCGCGGCTGCGCACCCTCGTGGACGCGGGTCTGCTGGACCGCGTGCCCTACGCCGCCGAGCCGGACCGGCACGAGTACCGGCTGACGCGGGCGGGCCGGGACCTGTTCCCGGCGATCGTGGCGCTGATGAAGTGGGGGGACACGCACCTCGCCGGGCCGGGCGGGCCGCCGGTCGTGCTGCGGCACCATGCGTGCGGCTCGATCACCGACCCCGTGCTGGTCTGCGCGCACTGCGGCGGAGGGGTGACGACCGAGTCCGTCGCACCGGAACCCGGCCCTGGTCGGCCGTAGGATCGGGGCGTGGCGACTGACGACGAGCTGATGGCCTGGGCGCCGCGCGCGACGACCGGGAGCGGCATCACCCTCGCCGGGTACAGCGACTTCCGGATGGTCGCCCAGGGCGGCGAGGGCACCGTGTACCGGGCGCGGCAGGACGGTCTCGGGCGCGACGTCGCGGTCAAGGTGCTGGCCGCGGCCGACGACGCCACCCTCGCCCGGTTCCGCCGCGAACTGGAGATCACCGTCCGGCTCGGCAGGCAGCACCCGCACATCGTCACGGTCCTGGACACCGGTGTGGTGCAGGGCAGGCCGTGCATCGTGATGGAGTTCCACGACCTCGGCTCGCTGCACGACCGGCTGCTCGCCCGCGGTCCGCTGCCGGTGGCCGACGTGGTCGCCGCGGGCGTCGCCGTCGCGGACGCGCTGGCGTTCGCGCACGGCCAGGGCGTGCTGCACCGCGACGTCAAGCCGCAGAACATCCTGGTGCTGCCCACTTCCCACGTGCTGGCCGACTTCGGCATCGCCCGCGCCGTGGACGCCGGGCACTCCGCGTCGCTGCAACTGGTCAGCTACCGGCACGCCGCGCCGCAGACGATCGACGGGCAGAAACCCGCGGTGGCCGACGACCTGTGGTCGTTGGGCTCGACGCTGTTCACGCTGCTGGATGGCAAGCCACCGTTCTCCTCGGACGACCCGGACGAGGACGCGGTGCTGGCCTACCTGGGACGGGTCCGGTCGGCCGAGCCGCGCGCGCTGCGGCGCGCCGACGTGCCGCCGGACCTGGTGGCCGTGATCGACCGGTGCCTGGCCAAGGAGCGGGAGGACAGGTTCCCCGACGCCGCGTCGCTGCGCGCGGCGCTGGCCGCCGTGGACACCGCGTGGGCGCCGTCCACTGTGGACCCGGACAGCACCAGGGCCGTGCTTCCCCTTGCCCCGCCGCAGGTCTACCCCGAGGGGCCGACCGCGCTCCCCGATTTCGGGCCGCGGCCGCGGGCGGAGGAGCCCAAGCCCGCCGCGGTGGTCGAGGAGCCGAAGACGTGGGCCGACCGGCTGGCCGACCTGACCGTCCGCCACCACCCCGCGGAGCCGGAGGTGCCGGACTTCGGCCCGCGCCCCGGCAACCCGGCCGACGCGGTCGCACCGGACTTCGGCCCCCGCGAGAACGTGCTCCCCTTCGAGGAGGGCGCACCCGCCGAACCGGCCTCCGGCGACCAGTCCGCCGTGGACGACGAGCCCGAACCACCGACCTCGGTGGTGTCCGCGCGGCCGGCGCCGTTCGCGCCCTCGATCCCCGTCGTGCCGTTCACCCCGCCACCGGTGGCCGTGGTGCCGCCCACCACTCGCCCCGTCGTCCACGAGCCCGTCACGCAGCCGTCCGCCGCACCGCGCGCCGACCCGCCCGTGCCACGCCGCCACCTGCGCTGGCTGGTACCGCTGGCGATCGTCGCGGTGGTCGGCGGCGCCGCGCTGGGCGTGGCCCTCAACGGGCCCGACGACCAGGCGCAGGCCACACCACCCACGACCTCGGTGACATCCCAGACCCCGCCGCCCAGCATTCCCGACACCTCCGCCAGCGTGCGTGCGGGCACCGATCCGGTGTTCTCACCGGTGCTGAACCGAGTCGAGGTGCTCGGCGCGACCAGCGTCGAACTGTCCTGGTCGGACCCCAGCGGCGGCCGCGCGCAGTTCGTCGTGGTCGACGTCACCGGCAAGAAGCCCGAACCGCTGGTCACCGTGGCCGCCGGTACGACCACCCACCTGCTCGAAGGCCTGGACACGGCCGCACGGCCGTACTGCTTCCAGATCCTCGCCATCGGCCTCGACGACCCCGGCAACCAGCGCGGCTCCTCCGCCCGCACCTGCACCTCGAGCGGCTAGGGCGTATTTCCCGGATCCGTGTTCGCAGTAGTCGGGCCAGGCGCGACTCCCATCGAACGAGATCCGGGAAACACGCCCTAACTGGCCCCGCGTCCGGTCTCCTGCTGGAGCTTGTCGATCATCTGCGACGCCTCGGCCTTCGTGAGCCCGTCCGGCACGTCCTCGCCCGCCTCGCGCGCCAGGGTGTGCAGGTAGGACTCCTGCGGCCCGGTGATGGGCTCGTCCCCGGTGGTCCACTCGTCGAGGTCCTTCTCCGGCGTTCCGGTCATGGCCTTCTCCTTCCGCTCGAACACCTGTTCGCGGTACCCGACGCGCCGGAGGCCCAAACAACACGGCGGGGGTTTGCACTTGATCGAGTTCGGGAACTACGCGCTCGGGAGGCCCACATGGTGTTTCGGCGCAAGCCGCGGGGACGCGAGTTCTTCGACCTGTTCAGCACGGCCGGGACGAACATCGCGGCGAGCGTGGACGTGCTGCGGGAGTTCGTGGCCGCACCGCTCGACCGCCGTCCCGAACTGGCCGCGCGGATGCACGAACTGGAGCACGCGGGGGACGACGCGACGCACGCGATCGTCGACCAGCTGAACCGGTCGTTCATCACGCCGTTCGACCGGGAGGACCTGTACCTGCTGGCCAGCAGGCTGGACGACGTGGTCGACCACATGGACGCCGCGGTCGACTTCGCGAACCTCTACGGCATCGGCGAGTTCCCCGACGGCGTGGCCGACCAGGTCGAGCTGCTGGGCCGGGCGGCGCGGCTGACCGCGGAGGCGATGCCGGGGCTGGTGGCGCCCACGGAGCTGACGTCGTTCTGGATCGACATCAACGCGCTGGAGAACGAGGCCGACCACGTGTACCGGAAGCTGGTGTCGCTGCTGTTCAGCGGCCGGTACGAGCCGTTGGAGGTCATGAAGCTCAAGGAGGTCGTCGACGAGCTGGAGTCGGCGGCGGACGCGTTCGAGGACGTCGCCGACGTCGTGCAGACGATCGCGGTGAAGGAGTCCTGAGCGGGGACCTCGTGGCCGTGGTCCTGGTCGTCGTGCTGGCCACCGCCTTCGACTTCACCAACGGCTTCCACGACGCCGCCAACGCCATCGCGACCGCCGTGTCCACCAGGGCGCTGCCGTTGCGCGGGGCGCTGGCCATGGCCGCGGTGATGAACCTGCTCGGCGCCCTCGCGGGCACGGGGGTCGCGGTCACCATCGCCAGCGGCGTGATCGCCGCCCCCACCGGCGAGGGCGGCCTCGTCGTGGTGATCGCCGCGCTCGTCGGCGCCACGACGTGGAACCTGATCACCTGGTACTTCGGCCTGCCGTCGTCGTCCTCGCACGCCCTCATCGGCGGCCTGGTCGGCGCCGCGCTCGCCTCCGCCACGGTCGTGCACTGGGGTGGCGTGTTCGCCAAGGTCGTCGTCCCGATGGTGGTCTCCCCCGTCGTCGGCCTCGTCCTGGGCTACCTCGTGATGACCGCGATCCGCTTCCTGTTCCGCGACGCCGACCCGCACGTGGCAGGCCGCCGCTTCCGCCGCGCCCAGATCGTGTCCGCCGCCAGCCTCGCGTTCGGCCACGGCCTCCAGGACGCGCAGAAGAGCATGGGTGTCATCGTCCTGGCACTGGTCATCGCCGGGCGGCAGACGGACTACCACGTCCCGCTGTGGGTGATCCTGCTGTGCGCCACGGCTTTGGCCGCGGGCACCTACTCCGGCGGCCTGCGGATCATGCGCACCGTGGGCAGGCGCATCTTCCACCTCACCCCGCCCCACGGCTTCGCCGCCGAGCTCTCCGCCTCCTCGGTCCTCTACCTGACCGCCTTCGCCTTCACCGCCCCGATCTCCACCACCCACGTCATCACGTCCGCGGTCATGGGCGTCGGCGCCACCGAACGCCGCTCCGCCGTCCGCTGGGCGGTCGCGGGGGACATCGCCATCGGCTGGGTCCTGACCCTCCCGGCGTCCGCGGCGGTTTCGGCGCTGGTCTACCTGTTCACCCGGTTGTGGTGAGGAGCGCGGGCGGTTCCTAGTCCCAGGTCACCGGGAGCGAGTGCACGCCGAAGGCGTAGGCCCGTTCCTTGAACTCGATCTCCTCGAACGGCACCGCCAGCCGCAGCGTCGGGATCCGTTCGAGCAGCCGGACGCAGACCTCCTGGAGTTCGAGCCTCGCGAGGTGCTGCCCAGGGCACTGGTGCTCACCGAAGCCGAAGGTCAGGTGGGGCCGTCGCGCCCTGCCGATGTCGAACCGGTCGGCGTCGTCGTACACCCGCTCGTCGCGGTTGCCCGACTGGAGCGCGGCGACCAGCCACTCGCCCTCCTTGACGGCGCCGGCGTCGTCGCCCAGCGCGATGTCCTCGGTCGCGTAGCGGAGCAGGCCGAACTGCGGGATCGACAGGTAGCGGAGCATCTCCTCCACGGCGGGCACGGCCAACCCCGGATCGGCGCGCACGGCTTCGAACTGGTCGCGGTGCAGCATGAGCAGCAGCGCGCACATGGAGATGGAGTTGGCCGTCGTGTCGTGACCGGCGATGAGCAGCGTGGTGCCGATCCCGACCAGCTCGGTGAAGGTCAGCGGCTGCCCCGATTCCCCACCGCGCCGGATCAGCCTGCTCAGCACGTCGTCCCCCGGATCGGTCTGCTTGGCGGCGACCAGCCCCTCCATGTACTCCCACATCCGACCGTCGGCGGCGTCCTTGGTGGGCTGGTCGGTGGCGGCGCTCATCATGATGCCGGTCTGCTCGTAGAACAGGGTGCGGTCCCCGTCCGGCAGGCCCAGCAGTTCGCCGACGATGATCGCCGGGATGGGCCACGCGAAATCGGTGACCAGGTCGGCGGGTTTCGGCCCGGCCAGCACCGCGTCGATGTGGTCGTCGACCACCTGCCTGATGAAACCGCGCATCGACTCGGCGCGCTTCGGCATGAACTCCGGGCCGAGGAGCTTGCGCAGGCGCCGGTGTTCCGGCCCCTCCATGCGCAGGATGCTGCCGGGCACCACCGACATGTCGAGGCTGGGTTCGTCCATCATGTGCATCGAGGGCGCGGCGCGCGAACTGGCCCCCTGGGCGGCCAGGACCGCGCGCACGTCGTCGTAGCGGGACACCCCCTGGGGGCCGATGCCGGACGGGCAGGTCATCCGCGGCACCGGTGTGCCGGCCCGCAACTCGGTGAACTCGGCGGGCGGTTCGACCGGGTGTCCGGCGGGCCTGGCATCGGGGAACCTGTCCGGTACCTGCGTTTCGCTCATCGACGACATCTCCTCGTGCGAAGGACGGGTGTCCGATCGTGTCCGCCGGTGGCAGGGGCGACAACTGCGGAAATCCCCAGTTGACCGGGGGAACGACCCCGACCAGCCCGTTGTCCCGACGCCCTGTCGTGCCGAGACGAAAAGCCACTCCCATTGGCCCAGCGGTCAACGACGGCGCAACGGTCGCGGGTCGATGGCCCAGAACGCCCGCCGGTACCGGGGAACGACGCGGCGCAACCCGGCCCGCACCTCCACGGCCAACCGCCACGCGTCCGGCTCCGCCACCGTTGACGGGCCGAAGGCGGCGCGGTCGGCCAAGGCCGCCAGGGGCACGGCGGACGGGGCGTAGTCGGCGATGTCGCGGGCGATGTCCGGGGCCGCGCGGTCACGGCGCGGGGTGCGGCCGGCGAGCAGGAGTGAATCCAGCACGTACGACCAGGCGCCCGCCACACCCGCGCGGCGGAGGCGGACGCGGTGGCCGGCGCGCAGGGCCAGGAGCAGCAGGATCGGCACCAAGGGCACCGCGAGCAGGAAGAACGGCGCACCTCCGGCCGGCGGGGCGAGTGGCGCCGCGACGGGGGCCGCGGGCTGGACCAACGGGGGCGGGGCGGATGGCGGGGTGGTCGGTGTGGGCGGGATGGAGGCCAGGCGGTCGAGGACTTCGCGCTTGGACGCCGGGCTGGGGCCGGAACCCGTGCCGGACACCGGGTCGAACGGCACCCAGCCCCAGCGGTCGAAGTAGACCTCGGGCCACGCGGTGGCGTCACTGCCCCGGACCACCCGGACGCCGTCGGGCCCCTCGGGAACGGGCTGGAAGCCGACGACGACGCGGGTCGGCAGGCCCACCGCTCGACCGAGGACGGCGAAAGCGGAAGCGAACTGCTCGGCGGTCCCGGCGTTGGCGCCGGATTCGGTGGTGCCGAACAGGAACGTCTCCAGCCGCGCGTACGACGACCCCACCGGGGCCTCGACGTCGGGCTTGCGGCCGAGGCGGACGACCTGTTCGATCGCCACCGCCTTCTCGTACGGCGTGCTCGCACCCGTGACGGACTTGCGCGCGTACTCCGCCAGCGAGAACGGCAGACCGGGCAGTGCGACGTACCGCCGCGCCGCGGGACCGGACGGCACGGTCGCCGTCAGCAGGTCCTCGTCGTCGGGGGTGTCCGTGGACCCGGTCATGTCGTAGCGCAGCCCCGGCGGCAGTTCGCCCGGCAGCACAAGGGATCCCGAGTCCGCGTCCACCGCCGCGCCGTCCAGGCTGACCGCGGACGGACGGCCGATCGCGGGCAGCCAGGTGCCGCCGAGGGCGCCCACGGTGACCTCGATGGTCGACTCCGACACCCGCGCGCCGGGCGGCAGGTCGGGGGCCTCGACCGCGCCGATCGGCCCGTACAACGAGGCCGCGCGCCAGGTCGCGCCGGTGTAGTCGGCCAGCGACACCAGCCGCAGCGGGCGCTCCGGGCCGCGCACGCGCAGCAGTTCGGTGTCGCCGATCCCGGCCCAGAAAGCCAGTCGTGGCAACGGGCTCGTGACGGCGACGTCGCTGATCGGCGGCCGCACCAGCTCGCGCGGCTCGAACGCCCCGGCCGAGGGCAGCGCGGTCGCGCACAGCGTCACCGCGCTCAGCACGCCGAGCACGGCGGCGGGCCGTCCGACCGGGATCCGCCGCCCGGCCTCGATCCGGTCGACCACCAGCCAGCCCAGCGCCACCAGCAGCACCAGCGCCAGCGCGACCACGCCGTGCGGGTCGGCCCGGCCGGCGGTCAGCAGCGCGGTGGCCGTGTAGAGCACGGCCGCGCCCGAAGCCGGTGCGAACAAGGACTTCGCGACCGCCACGGCCAACGCCACCAGGAACACCAGGAGCACACCGGGCACCAGCAGGGTCGGGGTCGCGGGCGCGGGACGGGCCGCCGTCAGCAACCGCGGCACCAGGTCCAGCAGCACCGAGGCCGGGGCCGCCTCGTCGGTCCTGGCCACCGCGTACGCGCCGACCAGCGCGAAACCCAGCAGCACCAGCACCGACACCTTCGCCCACCGCACCAGCGGCAGGCACGCGAACGCGACCAGCACCGCGCTGGCGAACACCAGCCGGGGCAGCACCCCCTGCCACCCGGCTCCCAAGTGGACGGACGCCACCAGCAGAACCGCCACCGCCCAGGCGACCCTCATCGCGCCACCACCGCGTTCCACGCGGCCACCAGGTCGTCCGCCCGAGGCGCCCGCAGCACCAGCACCCCGCCGACCGCCGACACCGGGGCCGCCTCGGTCACGGCCAGCACGACGCCGAACGCCGCCCGGCCGACCTCCAGCAGCAGCGCGGGCAGGTCGGAGTCCGCCCCGCACACCACCGCCACCACGTCCAGGTCCCGCAACGCCACCGGCCGGGCCACCGCCGTGACCTCCAGGTCCGCCAACGCGGCCAGCGCGGCCGACGGCTCGTCCACCACGGCCACGTCCACCGAGCCCGACGACGTCAGCAGCCGCACCGGGTGCCCGCTCTCCACCGCCGCGCTCACCAGCGACGCGGCCACCTCGACCGCGTCCTCGAACGACACCGGGTCGCCGTACGCCGCGACGCCGTCGTCCAGCACCACGGCCAGGTGCGGCAGGGCCGGGTCGGCGTCCTCGCGGATCATCAACGTCCCGGTGCGGGCCGTCGTGGCCCAGTGCAGCCGACGCAGGTCGTCACCGGGCACGTACTCCCGCAGCCCCACCAGGTCCGTGCCGCCGCTCTCGACCCGCTCGTCCGCCCCCACGTGGCCGCGGCGCACCCCGCCGGGCAGGCCGCGGACCGGGAGCACGCGGGGCACGACGCGGACGTCGACCACCGACCCGAGCACCTTCCTGGCGACCGCGAGACCGGCGAAACCCCTGCGGTGCAACGTCAACGGGCCCACCGGCAGCACACCGCGGCGGTCGGTCGGGATCGGGTACTCGACGGCCGCCCGTTCACCGGCCGCCAGCATCGGCACGTCGACCGGCGTCGCCACACCGGCCACGTGGTCCGTCGCGTCCAGCACGACGGGGAAGCGCTTGCCGGGGTTCACCAGCTCGACCCGCCCGGTGCACCCGGCCAGCCGCTGCACGGTCCGCGGCCGCACGCTGCGGGACGCCTCGACCGGCGCGGTCGTGCGCACCGACACCACACCCGCCACCACGAGCAGCACCAGCGCGAACCCGAATCCGGCCACACCGGGGTAGCGCCACCACAGCCCGAGGGCGGCGAGAACCAGGCCCAGCACCAGGGTTCCGGTGCCGCGCGCGGTCAACCTCACCGGGCTTCCGGCCGGGGGACCGCCACGGAGGACAGCACCTCGGCCAGCACCTCCTCGGTGGTCGTCCCGGCCAGCAGCGCCTCCCGCGTGAGCACCAACCGGTGCGCCAGCACGGGAACGGCCAGCTCCTGCACGTCACCGGGGACCACGAAGTGCCTGCCGCGCGCGGCCGCGTGGACCTGCGCGCACCTCACCAGCGCGCGCAGCCCGCGGGTGCTCGCGCCCAGCCGCAGCCGGGAGTCCGCCCTGGTCGCGGTGCCCAGCTCGCCGATGTAGCGCAGGATCGGGTCCGCCACGTGCAGCGTGCCCAGCCGCTGCCCGAAGGACGCGACCTCGTGCGGGTTCGACACGGTGGGCACGCCCGCGACCCGACCGGCGCCGCTGCCGGGCCTCAGCACGTCCAGCTCGTGCTCGGCGTCGGGGTAGCCGATGGAGATCCGGATCATGAACCGGTCCAGCTGCGCCTCGGGCAGCCGGTAGGTGCCGTCGAGGTCGATCGGGTTCTGCGTGGCCACGACGAGGAACGGCGCGGGCACCACGTGGCCGACGCCGTCGACGGTGACCGTGTGCTCCTCCATCACCTCCAGCAGCGCGGACTGGGTCTTCGCCGCCGCGCGGTTGATCTCGTCGGCCAGCACCACGTTCGCGAACACCGGGCCCGGCCGGAACCGGACCTCGGCGGTCTGCGGGTCGAACACCGACGTGCCGGTGACGTCGGACGGCAGCAGGTCCGGGGTGAACTGGACCCGCCGCGACACCCCGCCGAGCGCGCCGGCCACGGCGCGCGCCAACGTCGTCTTGCCGGTGCCGGGCACGTCCTCGAGCAGCACGTGGCCGCCCGCGAACATCGACACCAGCACCAGGTCGACCACCTCGCGCTTGCCGCGCACCGCGGTCTCGACGGCGTCGCCGAGCCGCCCGTGCAGGACGCGGAACGCCGCGATCCCGTTCTCGTCGATCGCCGTGCTCTCCAGGGTCGTCACCGGACCTCGCCCTCCTCGGAACTGTCGGAACGCCTGCGGCCGACGCGCAGCAGCGCGGCCGTGGCGATCAGGCCGAGTCCGCCCGCGCCCATCGGCGCGGCGGGCGACTCGGGGGCCGCGCGCGGGATCTGGCACGGCTTGGTGCCGCACAGCTCCGGGTCGCGGACGTTGGTGTTCTTCGGCGCCGAGTCCACCGGCGATCCGCCGCCCGCGGGGTAGGCGCGGACCACGATCCGGTTGAGGCCGACGTCGGCGTCGATCGTGGTCGACGTGGCCGAGCACGCGATCGGCGTGCTGTAGCCGTAGGTGGTGTTGACGACCTCGCACGACCCGTTGTGGCTCGCCCAGTCCGCGGGCGGGGCCATGTTCACGGTCTTCGTGTACGACGCCAGACCACCGGTGATCGTGGTGATCACGGCCGCGCCCGCGGTGGGCAGGCTCGGCGGCGGAGGCGTGGTGGTCGTCGTGACCACGGGCGGCGGCGGCTCGGTGGTCGTCGTGACCACCGGTGGCGGCGGGGTCGTCGTGGTCGTCACCACCGGGGGCGGGGTGGTCGTCGTCGTGGTGACCGGCGGCGGGGTCGTGCCCGCGGGCGGAACGCTCCACGAGACCGTGGTCGCGCCACCGCCCACCGCCGCCACGGACACGTCGAGCCTGCCCGACGCGCAGAACGCGCTGCCGGCGCAGGAGATCGACAGGTCCGTGCCGGTGCCCGCGACCTGGGCGCTCTGGCTGCCGCCGGTGAACCCGCCGCTGGCCGTGACGGTGTAGCCGGCGGCGGAGGTGACCGCGCCCCAGCTGACCGCGACGACGAGCGCGGAGGCGTCGCGGCTCTTGAGCGACACCGACACCCCCGTCGGCTTGCCGGGCTCGCCGTCAGCCGAGGGCACCGACCCGGTCGTCGTCGTGGGCGGCGCCACCGAGGTGGTCCCGACCGCCGCCGGGTTGTTGCCGCGCGTCCCGGTCGGCAGCTCCTCGGGACGGGGCGGCGGCGGGCTCGGCACCGACGGGATCGGCTGCCGGTCCGGATCCGTCACCGCCAGCTCGGGGCTGCGGACGGTGACCGAGCGGGTGGTGCCGTCGGCGTCCACGATCACGCCCTGGGAGGCGCCGGGGGTGTTGATGAACAGCTTGCCGTCGTCGAAGACCAACTCCGGGTCACCGGACCCGGCGGTCATCACGTCGTCGCCGGAGCGCTTGCCGGAGTGGTCGAGCACGACGACCTTCCCGGCGCCGTGGCACGGCACGTAGACCTTGTCGCGGAACACCGCGGGGCGACCGGGCTTGACGCACCCGAGGCCCGCGACGTCGACCCGGATGACCTGGGCGCCGCTGACCAGCACGACCACGCCGGAGTCCGGCACGGCGGCGGGCACGAGACCCGTGGGACTGGTGAACGCGGCGAGCACGTCACCGCTGAACTGCACCGTCATCACCGACAAGGACTGCCCGGTGCCGTCCTGGAGGACCACACCGCCTTCGAGGCCGAGCAGCGTCACGCCCCGCGCGTGCGGCACCAGCGCCGTGCGCGGACCCGCGCCGGGCACCGGGCGGCTCGACTTCTCGACGAACCGCTCGTCGTCGTCGGACCACTCCAGCGCGTGCAGGTTGCCGCCGTGGTCGACCGCCCACACCAGGCCCTGGTCGTCCACGACCACGTCGGCGAGCGGCTGCCCGGCCGACCAGGGCGCGCCGATGTCGACCAGCGTCACGGGGTCGGCGTTGTGGATGGTGCCCGCCGTCCGGTCGACCACGAACACCCGGCCCTGGGCGATGAGCACCTTGCTGGACGCGCCGGGAGACGCCTGCCTGCGGCCGCTGGCCAGCAGCGTGGACAGGTCGATCACGGTGATCTGCCCGGTGCGCCGGTCGAGCACCACGAGGGTGCCGTCGTCCTGGGCGATCTCCAGTTGCGCGTCGCCACCGCTGATCTGCAGGCGCGTCTGCGGCTTGCCGGAACTGGGGTTGACCTGCACGACCTCGCCGCGCTGGTCGTCACCGAGCCAGGTCAGCCCGTCGGACACGGACACAGCCGTGCGCGAGATACCGCTGCCGAACGCCGCGCCCGCGAGGAGCAGCACCCCCAGCAGCGCGGCACCGACGCTCGCGGACTCCCGGCCGCCCCTGCCCACGACGACCCGTCCGACTCGCACCAAGCGTTGACCTAACCCCATCGGGCCCTCCCTCGACGGCGGGACGCCAACCCGGACCCGGTCGGAGGGATCGCACTGCTCCGATTGACCCAAAGGGGTTTCCGCTCGCGCGTTGGACCCCGTCGCTCCTCGCTTGGTTCCTTTGGGTTTCCTTCGAAGCCGAGCCATCCTCTGGTTCGACCGGCTTCATTTCGACCGACACTGAAGCAATAGTGGGAAACACTCCCCGGTGGCGAATAGTCGGGCGCCCCAAGGACGCGCCTCGCGGCGCACGCCACGTCCATGGAGGAGGATTCGCCCGTCGCGGCACGGCCGGTCGCGTACTCAAGGCTCGTCGGGAGGCCCCACCACATGACAGACACGACGTCGCGCCCGAAGCGCGACCGCACGCAGTACCTCTACCTCGCGGTGATCGTCGCCGTCCTGCTCGGCATCTTCGTCGGCTTCGTCTTCCCCAAGTTCGGAGTCGCCCTCAAGCCGGTCGGGACCGGGTTCGTCGCCCTGATCAAGATGATGATCGCCCCGGTGATCTTCTGCACGATCGTGCTCGGCGTCGGCTCGATCAGGAAGGCGGCCACCGTCGGCAAGGTCGGCGGGCTCGCACTGGGCTACTTCATGGTCATGTCCACGTTCGCACTCGGCGTCGGGCTCGTGGTCGGCAACATCATCAAACCGGGCGAGGGCCTCAACCTGTCCGCCGCCGCGCGGGCCGCGGGCACCAAGGCCGCGAGCGCGGAGGCGCAGTCGACGACCGAATTCCTGCTGGGCATCATCCCGCAGACGCTGGTGTCGCCGTTGACCGGCGGCAACGTCCTGCAAACGCTGTTCGTGGCGCTGCTGATCGGGTTCACGATCCCCAAGATCGGCGCCTCGGGCGAGGTGATCCTGCGCGGGGTGAAGCACTTCGAGCGCCTGGTGTTCCGGGTGCTGGCGATGATCATGTGGGCCGCGCCGATCGGCGCGTTCGGCGCCATCGCGGCCGTGGTCGGCGAGACCGGCTGGAAAGCCCTTGCCAGCCTGCTCCAGATCATGCTCGGCTTCTACATCACCTGCCTGATCTTCGTGCTGGTGATCCTGGGCCTGGTGCTGAAGGTCGGCACCGGCGTCAACATCCTGCGGCTGCTGCGCTACCTGGGCCGCGAGTTCCTGCTCATCGTGTCCACCTCGTCGTCGGAGTCCGCGCTCCCCCGCCTGGTGGCGAAGATGGAGCACCTCGGCGTGTCCAGGCCGGTCGTCGGCATCACCGTGCCGACGGGGTACTCGTTCAACCTGGACGGCACGGCCATCTACCTGACCATGGCGTCGATCTTCATCGCGGACGCCATGGGCACACCGCTGGCGATCGGCGAGCAGATCTCGCTGCTGCTGTTCATGATCATCGCCTCGAAGGGCGCCGCGGGCGTCAGCGGCGCGGGCATCGCCACGCTGGCGGGCGGCCTCCAGGCGCACCGGCCGGACCTGCTCGACGGCGTCGGCCTGATCGTCGGCATCGACCGGTTCATGTCCGAGGCCCGCGCCCTGACGAACTTCGCGGGCAACGCGGTCGCCACCGTCCTCATCGGCAACTGGGTCGGCGAGTTCGACAAGGACCACGCCGAACGGGTGCTCAGCGGCGCGGAGCCGTTCGACGAGGACACGATGCTCGACCGCGAGGGCGACAAACCGGGGGACCAGCCCGAAGAGGTGACCGCCGAACGGGTGTGAGCGCGTTCGTCCCCGTGGACCGGTGTCCACGGGGACGAACGGGACGAGTACGACGTACTCGCGGCCATTCCCGCCCTCCGGACCTGGTCGGCCAGGGCCTGTTCGGGTTCTCCTGAGGTGTAACGCCCGACACACCTGCCGATGCGAGATGACCGCCATGACCGACTCCACCCCGTCCCACCGGGACCTCGCCCTCCTGCGCGCCGTGGCCGCCGGACGTGCGCAGATCACCCGCAGCAGCGAACCGGACCTGTTCATCGACGGCCTCGCCTGCTGCGATCAGGTCGCCGCGGGCCGCCTCGCCCGATCCGGTCTCGTCGAGCCCCGCGTCCCCGCCGCACCCGGCCGGCGCGTCCCCGCCCGGCTGACCGCGCTCGGCGCCCGCGTGCTCGGCGAGGGCCTCGGCCTCAGCGCCTGATCACCCTTTCAGCGCCGTTCGACCACCCGGTTCCCCGCGTACGTTGGCGAGTTCGCGCCCGTTCAGGACAAGGGGATCCCGGATGCACCCGTCAGACCGGGTCGTGACCATCACGGCCGAGTTCAAGGCCGACGCGCCCGCCCGCTACGCCGAGCTGCGCGCACTGGGCCCGGTGCACCGCTCCCGGTTCTCCACCGGCATCGAGGGCTGGCTGGTCGTCGGCCACGACGCCGCCCTCGACGCCCTCGTGCACCCCGCCCTGGTCAAGAACTCCGCTCCCTCGCAGGACAAGCTCGACGCCGCCAACTACACCAACGACCGCCCCGGCATCGGCCTCGGCGGCAACATGCTGGTGTCCGACCCACCCGACCACACCCGCCTGCGCAAACTCGTCGCCGGCGCGTTCAGCCCCGCCCGCACCCGCCAACTCGGCCCGCGCGTGCAGCAGATCGCCGACCACCTCATCGACGAACTCGCGCCCAAAGGCGAGGTCGACCTGGTCGAGGCGTTCACCGCCCCGCTACCGGTCGCCGTGATCTCCGAACTGCTCGGCGTGCCCACGACCGACCGCGCGAACTTCCGCGCCTGGAGCTCCCTCAGCCTGGGCGCCCCCTCGACAGCCCAACGCGAAGCCGCCCTCAACCTCAACCACTACCTCGCCGACCTGATCGCCACCAAACGCCACTCCCCCGCCGACGACCTGCTGTCCGCACTCGTCGCCGTGCACGACGAGGACGACGGCAGGCTCAACGAGGTCGAACTGGTCGGCACCGCCGTACTGCTCGTCGTCGCAGGCCACGAAACCACCGTCAACCTGCTCGGCAACACCGTCGTCGCCCTGCTCCACAACCCGACCCAGGCCGACCTCCTGCGCACGAACCCCGACCTGGTCCCCGGCGCCGTCGAGGAATTCCTCCGCTACGACTCATCCGTGGAACACGCCACCCCCAGGTACGCCACCGAAGACCTGGTGCTCGCCGGCACCCCCATCACCCGCGGCGACGTCGTCATGGTCGCCCTCTCCTCAGCCAGCCGCGACATGCCCGTACCGCACCAGGGCGACCCGGCCAAGTTGGACGTCACCCGCAAGGGCGTCCGCCACCTCTCCTTCGGTCACGGGATCCACTACTGCCTGGGCGCCCCACTGGCCCGCCTTGAGATGACCACCGCCCTGACCACCCTGCTGCACCGCATTCCCGACCTGCGAGCAGCGGTACCACTGAACGAACTGACCTGGATCCCCAGCGGCATCATGCGCGGCCCACTCGCACTACCGGTCCGCTTCACGTCGCACCAGCAATAGACCCACAAGCACCAGGAACCGGGCAAACGTGCCGCAAGACCCCCCGGAGAACGGGGGCGCCGCTACCCGGTTCCGAGGGACAAGGCCACCGCGCCCGACGACGACCCATGCCCCCATCCGGTGTCAAGGACGGACGCCCTCCCGACTCACTCCGTGATCGTCGGCGGCGCCGTCAGGAACGGGCGCAGCTCCAGCCACTCGTGGATCGGCTTCCCCCCGGCCCCCGGCGCGGCCGACAGCTCCCCCGCCAGCTCGACGGCGCGCTCATAGCTGTCCACGTCGATCACCATCCACCCCGCGATCAGGTCCTTCGTCTCCGCGAACGGGCCATCGGTCACCGGCGGCCGTCCCTCGCCGTCGTACCGGACGAACACCCCCTCCGGCGACAACGCCTGACCGTCCACGAACTCACCGGTCTTCTCCAGCCGGTCCGCGAAGTCCTGCATGTACCTCATGTGCGCGGAGATCTCCTCCTGCGTCCACCGGTCCATCGGCACGTCGTTGACCGCCGCCGGCGCGCCGCGGTAGTGCTTGAGCAACAGGTACTTCGCCATCACGATCTCCTCGATGCGGTGCGGTGCGCCCCCTGTGGGCCGCACTCATCCCAGGGACGCAACCCGTCACCCGTTCTCGACACGAGCGCCGAAAAAACTTCTCAGACCTCGTTCTGCGTCGTGAACCCGCTGAGCCCGAACTTCCGCTGAGCCCGCTGGTAGAACGTCGTCCGCCCCAACCGAACCACCTGCGCCGCCGCGGGCAGTACCTCGATGTCGATCACAGTCCCCGCCCCCACGTACCCGATGAGCTGGCCGTCCGCCTCCACACCCACCTCACTACCCGTGATCTCCAGCGCGAGCTTCTCCCCGCCCGACAGGAACACCGCCCGGTTGAACGTCGAGTGCGGCGCCACCGGCGTGATCAACAACCCCTCCGCCCGCGGCGAGATGATCGGACCACCGGCACTGAAGCTGTACGCGGTCGAACCGGTCGGAGTCGCCACGACCACCGCGTCAGCCGAGTAGCTGACGAACGGGTGCCCCTCCACGTGCAGCCGAACGGCCGTCATCCCGTTCCCCGGCACCCGGACCAGGGCCACGTCGTTGAAAGCGATGGCGTCCTTGCCCTCGGTGACGGCCCTCAGCCCGGAGCGGGCCTCGGTGGTGAAGCGGTGCTCGTCGATGGCGCACAGGGCGTCGTTCAGCTCCGGCGGGTCGATCTCCGCGAGGAACCCGAGCTTGCCCAGGTTCACGCCGAGGACCGGCGTCCGGTCCGGGATGCCGAGGCGCATCGCGCGGAGCATGGTGCCGTCACCGCCGAGGCTGACCAGCAGGTCGACCCGGCCCGCGAGGTCTTCGGCGCCGATCGAGGAGACCGCGCCCTTGGCGCGCTCCACCTCGGACTCGACGCCGAACAGCTCGATGTCACGGGACCGCGCCCAGTCGACCATGGTGCCGATCACCTGGGCGCAGTCCCTGCGCGGGTGCAGAACGAGACCCACCGCACCGATCTCCGTCATGCCCCGGACTCTACGGGCGGGTCACGCCGCCTGCGGGCCCTTCATCGCGAGGGTGGCGAGCATGTCGCGGCCGCGCTGGGCGTTGGCCGGGATGCTCAGCACGTCGTAGCGGCGGGCGACGACCTGGCTGGTCGAGACGAAGTCGCGCTGGCCCCGCGTCGCGGCGTAGCGGGCGGCCGAGGTGGCCAGTCCGAACGCGATGCCGCCGACCAGGCCGATGATGATCGGCGCGACGCCCGCGCCCGGCGTGAACAGGCTGAGCAGCAGGCCGACGAACAGGCCGAGCCACGCGCCGGAGGCGGCCGCGCTGCCGAGGACCTTGCCCCAGGTCAGCCTGCCCGCGACCCGTTCGACCAGCATCGGGTCGACGCCGACGATGGTGATGCCCTGCACGGGGAAGGCGCTGTCGGCGAGGTGGTCCACCGCGCGCTGCGCCTCCTGGTAGGTGTTGTACGAAGCGATCGGCCATCCCTCGGGCAGCGTCGGGATGTTCACCGTCGACGGGGACTGCATGAACGCTGTCATCTCACTCACCTCTGTGAACGACCCCACTCGGGGGCGTTTTCGCTCTTACGTCCCTTTCAACGACGGCACCCCGCCCGATCGTGCCCCTTACCGGGACTTCACAGGCGATTCTCAGTCAGCCCGCCCGCGTGTTAGCTTAGGGTTACCTAAACACTAGAACGAACGGGTGAACATGAAGCGCGCCGCCATCGGGCTACTGACAGTCCTCCTGACCGCCTCACTGGCCGCCTGCGGCAGTGCCTCGACCCCGGAGACCGGTGGTACGTCCTCGACCGCGGGTTCCGCGTTCCCGGTGACCGTCGACACCATGTTCGGCGAGGTCAAGGTGGAGAAGGCCCCCACCCGCGTCGTCGCGCTCGGCTGGTCGGACGCGGAGACCGCGCTGGCGCTGGGCGTGCAGCCCGTCGGCGCGAGCGACTGGCTGGCCTTCGGCGGCGAGGGCGTCGGCCCGTGGGCGAAGGGCCTGTACGAGAAGGCGCCGACCATCCTCGGCACGCAGGAGCTGAGCTTCGAGGCCGTGGCGGCGCTCCAACCCGACCTGATCCTCAACACCCGGTCGAACCTGGACGCGAAGACCAACGAGACGCTGTCGAAGATCGCCCCGACCATCGCCGCGCCGAAGGACGTCATCCCCTACGGCACGACCTGGCGCCAGCAGACGGAGATGGTCTCCAAGGCGCTCGGCAAGCCCGACAAGGGCGAGGAGCTGATCGCGAACGTCGAGAAGGAGTTCAAGGACGCCGCGACGTTCTCGGGCAAGACCGCCGTGGTCGGCACCTACTTCGGCAACCAGTACGGCGCCTACGTGCCCGGTGACGGCCGGGTGGACTTCATGAAGGAGCTGGGCTTCGGCACCAAGAAGGAGATCGACTCCCTGGCCAAGGGCACGTTCTACGTGGAGATCTCCACCGAGCAGCTCGGCCTGCTCGACGCCGACCTGACCGTGGTGTTCCCGATCGGCGCCGACGCGTCCGTGCTGCGGGCCGACCAGGTGCTCAACAACATCCCCTCGGCCAAGGCCGGGCACCTCGTCATCCTCGACGACAAGGCCCTGTCGGACGCGTTCTCGAGCGGGTCGACCCTCGGCGTCTCCTACGCGATCAAGAACGCGGTCCCCCTGTTCACCGCAGCATTGCGGAAGTAAGCCCTTTCCAACTTTATCGTCCGTGGGAACTTCGCTTCGACTGTTGCAATTTTTACGACATTATTCGTAGGTTTCGCTACTTGAGGCCCACGATGGAGTGATCTTTTTTCAAGCGTTGGAGTTACAGATTCCAGGTCGGCGCGACTTAATCGCGCCGACCTGGAAGATTCACCCGATGTGGTGCGATCCGTCCACCATGTACACAGCGAGTACCCAACATCGTCCCTGGTCACACCATGGGAGGACGCCGCTTTGGCCGCTTCCCCCTACATGGTCCGAATGGTTAACGTCTGACCGCCACGAACAAGTCCATTGTTCGTGAATTGAGTTCCTCACGCGCCCAGGCGGCGTGCAAGCGGATAGGCGGTATCTCGGGTGACTGTGACGGATAACCCCTCGTCGGACGTGGATTCGGGTCGTGCGCAATCGAGCTTGGCGACGGCCGCGGCCAGGAACCTGGCCACAACGACCAAGTCCGTGCCGCAGATGCAGGGCATTTCCTCGCGGTGGCTGCTCAAGGTCCTGCCGTGGGTGCAGGCGGCGGGCGGCGCCTACCGGGTCAACCGGCGCCTGAGCTACGCGGTCGGCGACGGCCGCGTGACGTTCACCAACACCGGCGCCGAGGTCCGGGTGATCCCCCAGGAGCTCTGCGAGCTGCCGCTGCTGCGCGGGTACGACGACGAGGCGGTGCTCACCGCGCTGTCGCTGAGGTTCGTGCAGCGCGAGTACGCGCCCGGCGACCTGATCGTCGAGGCCGGTCAGCGGGCCGACTCGGTGTTCCTGATCGCGCACGGCAAGGTCAACAAGATCGGTGTCGGCCAGTTCGGCGACCAGACCGCGCTCGGCGTCCTCGCCGACGGCGACCACTTCGGCGGCGAGATCCTCGCGGGCCCGCAGGGCGAGTGGGACTTCACCGTCAAGGCGGTCACCCCGGTCACCGTCCTGACCTTGGACTGGCGCACGTTCGAGGAGATGAACGGCGCGGCGGGCGGCCTGCGCGAGCACATCCAGCACGCCCGTGCGCGCGAGGAGAGCGGCAAGCGCGACGAGAGCGGCGAGGCGTCCATCGAGATGGCCTCCGGCCACGAGGGCGAGGTGGAGCTGCCCGGCACGTTCGTCGACTACGAGCTGTCCCCGCGCGAGTACGAGCTCAGCGTCGCCCAGACGGTCCTGCGCGTGCACAGCCGCGTCGCGGACCTCTACAACCAGCCGATGGACCAGGTCGAGCAGCAGTTGCGGCTCACCATCGAGGCCCTGCGCGAGCGCCAGGAGCACGAGCTGGTCAACAACCGCGACTTCGGCCTGCTCGCCAACGCCGACCTCAGCCAGCGCATCCACACCCGTTCCGGCCCGCCCACCCCCGACGACATGGACGAGCTGCTGTCCACGGTGTGGAAGGAGCCCAGCTTCTTCATGGCGCACCCCCGCGCCATCGCCGCGTTCGGCCGCGAGTGCAGCAAGCTCGGCATCTACCCGGCCAGCGTCGACATGGGCGGCCACCAGGTCCCGTCGTGGCGCGGGGTGCCGATCCTGCCGTGCAACAAGATCGGCATCAGCCAGACGCGGACCAGCTCGATCATGCTGATGCGCGTCGGCGAGCAGAACCAGGGCGTCGTCGGCCTGCACCAGACCGGCCTGCCCGACGAGTACCAGCCCGGCCTGTCCGTGCGGTTCATGGGCATCGACGAGAAGGCCGTCATCTCCTACCTGGTCAGCGCCTACTACT
Source organism: Umezawaea sp. Da 62-37 (assembly GCF_032460545.1). Classification (GTDB taxonomy): domain Bacteria; phylum Actinomycetota; class Actinomycetes; order Mycobacteriales; family Pseudonocardiaceae; genus Umezawaea. The sequence goes on along the minus strand of NZ_CP135965.1, from coordinate 8,940,159 downwards.
CGGCCGCGATCCTCGTGCCGGACGCGCTCGGCGTGCTCGAGAACGTCGAGATCGGTCGCGAGGGCTAGATCCGTCCGTCCGCAGGCAAGTCAGGAGATGGGAAGACACGTGACGGTGACAGATCCGGGCCTCGAAGAGGCCTACGCGCCTTCGAGCCTGAGCACGAGGGCGGCGCGCAACCTGGCGTCGACCACCAAGTCGGTGCCGCAGATGCAGGGCATCTCGCCCCGCTGGCTGCTGCGCTCGCTGCCGTGGGTCGAGGCGGGCGGTGGCGCGTACCGGGTGAACCGCAGGCTCAGCTACGCCGTCGGTGACGGCCGGGTGACCTTCACCAACACCGGTGCCGCGGTGCGGGTGATCCCCCAGGAGCTGCGCGAGCTGCCCGCGCTGCGCGAGTTCGACGACGACGCCGTGCTCAACGCGCTGGCCGACCGCTTCCAGCAGCGCGAGTTCGCGGCCGGCGAGGTGGTCGTGCAGGCAGGCCGCGCGGCCGACGAGGTCGTGCTGATCGCGCACGGCAAGGTCAGCGCGACGGGGAAGGGCCAGTACGGCGAGGAGACCTCGCTCGGCGTGCTGGCCGATGGCGACCACTTCGGCGACGAGGTGCTCACCGGCGCGCTCCGGGAGTGGCCCTTCACGGTCCGCGCCGTCACGCCGGTCATCGTGCTCGTCCTGGCGTGGCGGGACGTGCAGCTGCTCAACGGCCAGGGCGACGCGCTGCGGACGCACATCGAGCGGTTCGTCGCGCGGTCCGGGAAGTCGAGCAACAAGGCGGGCGAGGCGTCCATCGAGATGTCCTCGGGCCACGAGGGCGAGGTGGAGCTGCCCGGCACGTTCGTCGACTACGAGCTGTCCCCCCGCGAGTACGAGCTCAGCGTCGCGCAGACCCTGCTGCGGGTGCACACCCGCGTCGCGGACCTCTACAACCAGCCGATGGACCAGATCCAGCAGCAGGTCCGGCTGACCGTGGAGGCGCTGCGGGAACGGCAGGAGCACGAGCTGCTGAACAACCCGGACTTCGGCCTGCTGAACAACGCCGACCTCAAGCACCGGCTGCACACCCGCACCGGTCCGGTCACGCCGGACGACATGGACGACCTGATCAGCCGTCGCCGCAAGACCGCGTTCTTCCTGGCGCACCCGCGCACGATCGCCGCGTTCGGCCGCCAGCTCAACCAGCGCGGCCTCTACCCGCCGCCGATGGACTACAGCGGCACGAAGGTGAACACGTGGCGCGGCGTGCCGATCCTGCCCTCGGACAAGATCCCGATCTCGTCCACCGGCACCAGCTCCATCCTCGCGATGCGGGTCGGTGAGCAGGAGAACGGCGTGATCGGCCTGCACCAGACCGGCCTGCCCGACGAGTACGAGCCCGGCCTGTCGGTGCGGTTCACCGGCATCGACGACAAGGCCGTCCTGTCGTACCTGGTCAGCGCTTACTACTCGGCGGCCGTGCTCGTTCCCGACGCGCTCGGCGTGCTCGAGAACGTCGAGATCGACCGCTGAGGGAGGACGGGTCATGACCGATGTCGAGGACAAGCAGGCGGTCCGCTCGGCGCACGAAGTGCTGTCGTGGAGCCGGTTCGGCGTCGAACCGGCGCTGCGCGGCGCCGTCGACCGGCTGCCCGAGTCGATGCGCGTCATCGCCGGGTACCACTTCGGGTGGCGCGACGAGCACGGCCAGGCGACCGGCGGCAACAGCGGCAAGGCGATCCGCCCGGCGTTGACGCTGCTCGCCGCCGAGGCCGTGGGCAGCGTCGCCGCGGCGGCGATGAGCGCGGCGGTCGCGGTCGAGCTGGTGCACAACTTCTCGTTGTTGCACGACGACGTCATGGACCGCGACACGACCCGCAGGCACCGGCCCACGGCGTGGAGCGTGTTCGGCGTCAACTCGGCGATCCTCGCAGGCGATTCCATGCTGGCGCTCGCGCTGGACGTGCTCGCCGACAGCGGTCACCCGTCCGCCCAGCAGGGCATGCGGATGATCAGCGCCTCCGTCCAGGGCCTGCTCGACGGGCAGGCGGCCGACATGTCGTTCGAGGAACGCGGCGACGTCGACCTGCTCGAATGCGTGAAGATGGCCGAAGGCAAGACCGGCGCCCTGCTGGGCTGCGCGTGCGCCATCGGCGCGCTGTTCGGCGGCGGCTCCGCCCAGCAGGTCCAGGAACTGCGCGGCTTCGGCGAAGCACTGGGCCTCGCGTTCCAGTTCGCCGACGACCTCCTCGGCATCTGGGGCGACCCGTCCGTCACCGGCAAGCCGGTCTTCTCCGACCTCCGCAACCGCAAGAAGTCACTCCCCGTCGTGGCAGCGCTCAACTCCGGCACCGAGGCAGGCCGCGAACTGGACGCCATCTACCACTCCGACCGCCCGCTCTCGGCCGACGACCTGAGTCGAGCAGCAGACCTCATCGACCTCGCAGGCGGCCGCGCCTGGAGCCAAGCACGCGCCGACGACCTGCTCACCCGCGCCAGGAACCACCTGACCGCAGCCACCCCAACCCCTCGCGCAGCAGCAGAACTCGACGCCGTCGCAGAACTCGCCACCAACCGCGACCACTGACCACACCCGCCCCGCCGACCCGCTCACCGACCGAATGGCCTCGGCGGGCACCCACAGCGGCACTCGCCGGGCCAGACGAGTGCCGCCCCACGGGCCCAGGACCTTCGCACCGGAAGGTCCTGGGCCCGAACTACTTCCCACCACCCACACCCCACCCCGCCCACAGGACGCCTTGCCGACACACAGCAAGGCGCTCGTCCTCGCAAAGCGCGGGATACCGATGCGGCGCAGTCGCACACAACCCGACACCTGGTCAGTCGCAACCCGACGCCACCATCGGCGCAGCCGCCCCCCGCACCCGGCGCGGAGCGCCCACCGCCTACCGATGCGCAGCGAGGCGCCTTGTCAGGCGCAGCCTGATACCCCCTCGGCGCAGCCGCTCCCCCGCACCCGGCGCGGAGCGCCCACCGCCCTACCGACGCGCAGCGAGGTGCCCTAAACCGCCCAGCCGACACAAGCGAAGCCAGACCTCCCCCTGCCCCCGATACACAGCGCCCTCCTGCCACACCCCCGTTTGTCAAGGCATCTTTCCCGCCTTGACAAACGGGGGTGTGGCATTGAGACAATCGCGCGCACGGGGGCCGGGCTTAGCAGGAAGCAAACGGACCGGAACAACACACCGGCGGCCGGACTTCTCCGCAACGACCCACAACACCCCAAGGACCGGGCTTCACCAGGGCACCCCAGCCCCTACTCCCCCGTCTTCTTCGCCGACAACGTCACCGTCGCCCCGCAATCCACGACTTCCCCAGGCCCAGGCATCTGCCCGGTAGTCGTCCAATTCCGATCATTGATCAACAACCGCCCCTGCCCGGTCGCATCCCTCTCCAGCAGCACGTACAACCCACTGGCCTGCATCGCATCCTGCGCATCCTGATGCACCATCCCCACCACATCCGGCACAGTGCACGTCTTCGCGACCTCAGTGCCCCTCACCGGCGCCGGGGTCGACACGACAGACGGGAGCGCCTTCATGGCAGTGGGCGTGAACGGTGGATTCTCACCCACCCCGGCTCCACAACCCCCCAAAACCAGCGCGAACACAACGACCACCAGTGACCGACTCATGCTGGGCTGCCTCCGGATCCGACGAGTGCCCGACATGTCAGCGTCGCACGCCCCCGCGTTACTTGCTCGAATATGCCAACCCAGCTATATTCCCCACATGGCATCAACATTCGCGGTCCTGGCCGACCCCAGCCGCCGCGAAATCCTCGACCTCCTCCGCACCGGCGAACGCCCGGTGGGTGACCTCGTCGACCACCTCACCCTCACCCAACCAACCGTCTCCAAACACCTGAAAGTCCTCCGCGAAGCCGGCCTGGTGGACGTCCGCCAGGACGCCCAACGCCGCTGGTACCGAATCCGCCCCCAACCCCTGGCCGAAATCGACGCCTGGCTGACCCCCTACCGCCGCATGTGGGAACACAGCCTCGACGCCCTCGAACACCACCTCAACACCACCCCCGACGCAGAAACAGAAACCCACGAAGGACCCACCGCATGACCCCCCGCGCAACCCTGGAAACCCTCCAGGGCCACCCAGTCCTCCGCTTCCAACGCACCCTCCCCCACTCCCCCATCAAGGTCTGGCGCGCCATCACCCGACCGACCGAACTCGCCGCCTGGTTCCCCGCAACCGTCCAGTTCGACCTCACCCCGGGCGCCAGGATCCACTTCACCTTCCCCGAAGGAGCACCGGTCGACGACGGCGGCACCGGCGAGGTGCTGGAGGTCGACCCGCCCAAGGTGTTCGCCTTCCGCTGGAACTCCGACGTGCTCCGGTTCGAACTCGTCCCGACCGACGACGGCTGCGTCCTCCACTTCACCCAGGTCCTCGGCGACCGCCTCTCCGCGGGCCGCAACGCCTTCGGCTGGGACACCTGCCTGGCCGTTCTCGACGCACACCTGGACGGCCGAACCCACACCCCGAGCAGCGAGTTCCTAGCGCCGCTGGAGTCCTACATCCGCGAGTTCCACCTCGACGAGGGCACCTTCGACGGAACCACGGCGCACTTCGCCCGCGACCTGGTCTGGAAACCCGCCACCGACATCTGGACCCTCCTGACCGGGGACACGAATCCCCAGGTCGGCGACGCACCACCCCCCAGGGCCACCAACCCGCACGTGCCCACCACCCCGCTGACCGAGGTCACCGCCCCGCACGTGCTCGCCTACGGCCCGGTCCGCTGGGAGATCACCCAGGACCCCGCCCTGGGCACACGCGTCGAACTCACTCACACCCCACCCGCCGACGCCGACCCCGCCCTCGTCCTCGCCGCATGGCACGCGCACCTGGAACTCCTCTTCGCCGCCGCGTTCGGCGAAATCCGCTGCCCCTGGCCACAAGACCGCACCGACGAACTCCACCAGCACTACACCCACCCCCTCGCGAGTCGAACCCCCAGACACCCCGTGTCGAACCTCCAGACACCCCCGATACGGGAATAGTTGCGTCGTCAACTACGTTCCACCGAGCGTAGGTGACACATCAACTCCCGCGAGAGGGTCCAGTCATGAGCCAGAGCACCTTGCAGCCGCAGGTGGACGTGCGCCGCTCGGCCGAGCGCGATGCCACCAAGATCTCGTGGCTGGACTCGAAGCACTCGTTCTCGTTCGGCCAGAAGTACGACCCGACCAACACCCACCACGGCCTGCTGCTGGTGAACAACGACGACGTCGTGCGGCCGGGCGCGGGGTTCGAGACGCATCCGCACCGGGACATGGAGATCGTGACCTGGGTGCTCCAGGGTTCGCTGGTGCACCAGGACTCCACGGGGCACAACGGGATCATCTACCCCGGTCTGGCGCAGCGGATGAGCGCGGGCCGCGGGATCATGCACTCGGAGAAGAACGACTCGTGGCGGCTGGAAGGCGCTGCCCACCAGGATCCCGTGCACTTCATCCAGATGTGGGTGGTCCCGGACGAGAACCGGATCACGCCGGGCTACGAGCAGCTGGAGATCGACAACGACCTGCTGAGCGGCGGACTGGTGCCCGTGGCGTCCGGAATGGACGTCCACGACGGCGCGGCGGCCATCCGCATCAAGAACAAGTACGCCGCCCTGCACGCCGCCCGCTTGCAGCCGGGTCAGTCGGTCGAACTGCCCGAGGCGCCGTACCTGCACCTGTTCGTGGCACGGGGATCGGTGACCCTGGAGGGCGCGGGCGCGCTCGCCGAGGGTGACGCGGTGCGGTTCACCGCGACCGGCGGCCAGCGGGTGACCGCGACCGAACCGGCCGAGGTGCTGGTGTGGGAGATGCACGCGACGATCGCGGGCTGACCGCTCACCCGGCGGTGCCCGATCGGAGTTGCGCCGCGATGGCCGCGCGGTCGATCAGCGACGTCACCGCCGCGATGCGACCTCCCTCGTAGCGGTAGAAGACGTGTTCGGCGAACACGAACCGCCCGCCGGTCGGCGGGAAGCCAAGGAACTCGCCGACCGGCGTGCAGTCGAAGACCAGGCGGCACGCCACGTGGTCACCCGCGGCCACGACGACGTGCGCGTCGAAGACGAGGTCCGGTATCGCGGCGATGTCGGCGGCCCGCTGGTCCTGGTACTGGCGCCGCGTCAGCGGTTCGCCGTTGTACGTCAGCTCGTCGTGCAGGTGGTGCACGAGGTCGTCGAGACGGCGTTCGTTCAGGACGGCGAGGTAGGCGCGGTAACGGGTCTCCAGGTCATCGGTCATGCCCCATCCTCTCCCCGCGAGCCCAGTCCTTGCAGCACAAGGGAAAGGCCGTGGTCGAACCGCTCGTCGAACGACCCGTCCTCCAGGTGCTCGCGGGTGAGCGCCAGTGCCGGGTACTCGCCGGACGCGAGCAGGCGGCCGAAGTCCTCACCGAGCGCGTCGGGCGACGCCTGCTCCTCCTGGGTGAGCCCGAGCACGAAGTAGACGATCGTCCAGCACACCCAGACCGCTTGGCGCGCCGGGAATCCCGCACCGAGCAGCGCGCCGACCATGGTGTCGGCGAACCGCAGCGTGGCGGGTTCGGCGGCGTACGTCCCGGCCACGATCCGGGCCCCGTCCCGCCGCGCCAGCAGGGCGCGGCGGTAACGGTGGGCCAGTTCGCGAACCCGGTCCCGCCACGGTTCCGGCAGATCCTCCACCGGCGCTCCGGCGACGATCGCGTCCGCCATCAGTTCGAGCAGGCGCGCCTTGGTCTTCGCGTGCCACAGCACCGTGTTCATCCGGACGCCGAGCCGGTCCGCCACACCGCGGACGGACACCGCGTCGGCCCCCTTGTCGTCCAGCAGTTCCAGCGCGGCGCGCACGACGGTGTCCGGGTCGAGGCCGGTTGCGGACTTCTTGGTCACTGACCTAGTGTACGACCCCATCGGTTGTTGGTCAGTGACCAAGGAGGAACACGTGGAGCAGGTAGTGGTAGTCGGCGGCGGGCCCGTCGGACTGTGGTTGGCGGCCGAACTGGGGCTGGGCGGGGTGCCGGTCACCGTCCTGGAGACCCGCACCGAACGGGATCCGCACTCGAAGGCGCTGACGATCCACCCGCGGACGCTGGAGGTGCTGGCGTTCCGCGGTGTCGTGGACCGGTTCCTCGCCGAGGGGATGCGCATCCCGAACGGCCACTTCGGCGGGCTGGACGACCGGATGGACTTCCGCGTGCTGGACACGGACTTCCCGTTCACGCTGGCGCTCCCGCAGGTCCGCACCGAGGAACTGCTGGAGGAGCACGCCGTGGAGCGGGGCGCGCGGATCCTGCGCGGCCACCGGGTGACCGGGCTGCGCCAGGACGCCGACTCGGTGGCGCTCCGGGTCACCGGTCCCGACGGGCCGTACGAACTCACGGCCGCATATGTCGTCGGCTGCGACGGCACGCGCAGCGCGGTCCGCGAGGCCGCGGGCATCGACTTCCCCGGCACGCCGGACACGACGTGGGGCTGGCTCGCCGACGTCGTGCTGGACGACCCGCCGCCGTCGCTGATCTCCATCTCCGGCGCCAACGGCGGCCTGATGGCGGTGCCGATGCCCGGTGGCGTGCACCGGTTCGTCGGCGGTTCCAGCTATACCGAACGCCCCGGCGAACTGACCTTGGACGAGGTGCGCGCCACGGTCACCGCCATCGCGGGCACCGACTTCGGTCTGCGCGACCCGCGGTGGCTGTCGCGGTTCGGCAACGCCACCCGTCAGGCCGAGCGGTACCGCGACGGCCGGGTGCTGCTCGCGGGCGACGCCGCGCACATGCACTTCCCCGCGGGCGGGGTCGGGCTCAACGTCGGCGTCCAGGACGCCACGAACCTCGGCTGGAAGCTCGCCGCGACCGCGCTCGGCACCGCGCCCGACGGGCTGCTGGACAGCTACCACGACGAACGCCACCCGGTCGGCGCGGACCTGCTGCTCAGCACCCGCGCGCAGACCGCGCTGATGAACGCGGCCACCCCGGAGGTGCTGGCGCTGCGCGCACTGCTCAGCGGGTGCATCGCGACCGTGCCGGAGTTCTCCCGCACCCTCGCCGAACGCCTGTCCGGCCTCGCCGTGGCCTACCGGCCGGGCGACCACCCGCTGGTCGGCACCCGCGCACCGGACCTCCGGGTGGCGGGGACCAGCCTGTTCACCCTGCTCCGCACCGGGAAGCACGTGCCGCTGGACTTCACCGGGGAGCCCGCGGAGCACGCCGGGTGGGAGGACGTCCGCGGCGCGCTGATCCGCCCCGACGGCCACGTGGCTTGGGCGAGCGGCAAAACGGCCACGGCCACCCACTAGCCTTCAGGCATGGCAAGCACGCGGCTCTACTGCAAGGGGAAGCTGGAGGCGTCCGACTTCGACCTCGACCAGGTCTCCGAGCACCTCCAGGACCCGGACGCCGTGGTGTGGGTGGACTTCCACTCCCCCACCCAGGACGACCTGGCGACGATCGCGGAGGAACTGGGGCTGCACGCGCTCGCCATCGAGGACGCGCTGGCGAAGCACGAACGGCCGAAGTTCGACCAGTACGACGGGCACTCGTTCCTGACCGCCAAAGCCGTCCGGTTCGAGGACGACGTGCTGGCCCCGACCGAGGTGTCCGCGTTCATCACCGAGCGCGCGCTGGTGACGGTCCGGGACGAGTTCGACTTCGAGGACGTGCTGAAGCGGTGGGACGAGCCGGGCGACCTGTCCGGTGTCGGGGTGGGCTTCCTGCTGCACGGGCTGCTGGACTCGATCGTCGACGGGCACCTGGCCGTCGCGCAGAAGCTCGACGACGAGATCGAGGACCTGGAGGACGTGCTGTTCGAGGAGCGTCCCGATCACAAGGGGATGCAACGCAGAGCGTTGCGGCTGCGGAAGAACCTGGTGATGCTGCGGCGGGTGGAACTGCCGATGGCGGACGTGGTCGGGGCGTTGCTGCGGACCGATGACGCGATCGTGACGGCGGAGTTGAAGCCGTACTTCCAGGACGTGAACGACCACGTGCTGCGGGTGACGGACTGGACGGAGTCGTTGCGGGAGATGACGACGACGTTGCGCGAGACCCAGCTCACCGCGCAGGGCAACGTGATGAACATGATCATGAAGAAGGTGACGAGCTGGGCGGCGATCATCGCTGTGCCCACCGCCATCACCGGGTTCTACGGGCAGAACCTGCCTTATCCGGGGTTCGAGCAGCCGTGGGGGTTCTGGGTGTCGACGGCGGCGATACTGGCGCTGTCGGGGGTGTTGTACCTGACGTTCAAGAAGCGGGACTGGCTGTAAGTCCACTGTGGACTCACAGCCAGCCGCGCTCGCGGGCGATGGTCGCGGCTTCGGATCGGTTGCGGGCGTTGAGCTTCGCCATGGCCGTGGACAGGTAGTTGCGGACGGTGCCTTCGGCCAGGTGGAGGCGGTGGGCGATCTCGGTGTTCGACGCGCCCTCGACGACTTCGCGCAACAACTCGCGTTCGCGGTCGGTCAGCGGGTCGGCGGAGTCCCAGGCGGCGACGGCCAGTTCCGGTGCGATGACGCGTTCGCCCGCGTGCACCTTGCGCAGCGCGTCGACCAGTTCGGCGATCGGGGCGTCCTTGAGGACGTAGCCGAGAACGCCGGCTTCCATCGCCCGGCGGAGGTAGCCGCCGCGGGCGAACGTCGTGACGATCAGCACTCTGGTGGGGTCGTTGCGCCTGCGGAGTTCGGCGGCCACGTCCAGGCCGGAGCGGCCGGGCATCTCGATGTCGGTGAGCAGGACGTCAGGTCTGTGTTCGGTGACGGCGGCGAGTGCCGCGTCACCGTCGGCGACGCCTGCCACGACCTCGATGTCCGGTTGGAGGTCGAGGAGGGCGGCGAAGGCGCCGAGGACCATGCCCTGGTCCTCGGCGAGGACGACGCGGATCACGTGGCGACCCGCAGGGGCACGGCGATGGTCACGGTGGTGCCCGCGGTGCCGGTGCGGTGCACACGGCCGCCCAGGGCGGCGATCCGCTCCCGCATCCCGGACAGGCCGTTGCCGTCGAGACCGCCGCCGGTCCCGTCGTCCGCGACCACGACGCGCAGCTCCCCGTCGACGGCGTGGATGCCGACGTGGCAGGTGCGGGCGCCCGCGTGCCGGGCGACGTTCGTGATCGCCTCCCGCACGGCGAGCGCGAGGGCGTGTTCGGTGGAGCCGACGAGGGTCAGGTCGGGGTCGCGGCGCACGTGCAGGTCGACCCCCGTGCTCGCCAGCGCACCGCGGGCGGCGTCCAACTCGGCCTCCAGACTGGCCTGCCGCCAGCCGCTCACGGTGGCGCGGACCTCGCTGAGCGCGTCCCGAGCGGTGCGCTCGATCTCGAGCACCTCCGCCCGCGCCCGCTCGGGGTCGACGTCCACGAGTTGCTTCACCAGCTGCGCCCGCATCACCACGGCGGTCAGCGAGTGCCCCAGCAGGTCGTGCAGGTCCCGCGCGATCCGTTCCCGCTCGGACACCGTCGCCAAGTGCTCGATGCGGGCGTTCTCCATGCGCAGCTCGGTGTTGGCGCGGGAGCGGGCCGCCTCGGCGATCTGCACCAGCCCGATCACCCAGATGAACAGCACCGGCGGGAGGATGTTCCACAGCTTGTAGGGCATCGGCGTCGCGGAGATCACACCGGAGACCACGGTCAGCGTCGTCAGGAACCCGAACCACCGCAACGCCGTCCGCCGCGTCTCGGTCAGCCCGGCGCACGCCGCCGCGTAGACGAACAGGACCGCCGCGCCCGCGTTGAACGACACCGCGAGCACGCCGAGCACCGTCGCGGGCACCGTCAGCCACCACCGGGCCTGCCACGGCCGCACCAGCGACATCGCGTACATCGGCACGAACGCCGCCACGATGAACGCCACCAGCGCCCAGTCCCACGCGTCGGCGGCCGGGTCGAAGATCGGCTGGAAGGCGGGCAGGCCCAGGTACACCAGGTGCACCCAGGTCCACGCGCGCAGGCGGGATGTCGTCATGGTCGAGCGAAACGATAGGACAGACCGGCCAGTCCCGCACTGACGGCGGTCATCCCGACCAGCACCAGCACGTGCCCGAGCACCTCACCGGGCTGGATCTGCGCCAGCGCCAGCCGCGCCAGGTGGTAGGGCGGCAGGAACGGCGCGACGTGCGAGAAGAACGACGGCAGGAACTCCAGCGGCATCCACAGCCCCGAGAAGATCGCCGACGGCATCAGCAGCGCGTTCAGGATCGCCGCCGCCGCGTTCGTGCTCGCCTGGAACCCGATGGCCAGTCCGAGCAGCGCGAACGGGAACGCGCCGAGCACCAGCACCCCGACCAGTCGGACCATCTGCCAGGGCGTCACGGTCAACGACCCGGTCGCCGCCGCCGCGGCGGCCATCGCCACCAACACCCCGATCGCGTAGGGGAAGGAGGCGACCACCTTCGCCGCCAACGTCACCCCGATCGGCACCGCCGACACCTGCTTGGCCCGCAACCACCCGCGCTCCCGGTCCTTCGCCACCCCCATGCCGGGGTTCATCAGCGTGACCGCCAGCACCCCGAACGTCCCGAAGGTCGCCAGCATCCCGGTGTTCTGCCTGCCGAACATCGACACGAACAACACGAAGAACCCCACCGGCATCACGATCGAGAAGAACAACGCCGCGGGCTCGCGGACGACACCCCTCAGGTCGTCCACGAGCTCCACGGCGAAGACCCGACCCAGACCGACCGGTCCACGATCGCGGCCGGCAGGCCGCCCAACAGCCGTCATGGTGTTCACGCCACAGCTCCAATGCAGGTCATGGGTCCCGCACACGGCGTGTGCGGGTGGGACGCGCCCTGGTCGTCCACCGGGTCCACCACTTCCCGGTTCCGGGGCGGACCGATCAGTCCAACGTGGACGGACGGCCACAACGCACCGATCGGTCTGCCGACACGGCCCGGCACCGGTCCGACGAAGCCCGGATGCCCCGCCCAGGTTCGACACGGGGTGTCTGAGCGTTCGACACGGGGTGTCTGGGGGTTCGACTCGCGGGTGGGTGGGGTCATGCGGCTGCGCCGATGCTGATGACGGCCTCCTCCAGACCGGCTTGTTCCACCCGGAGGTCCGCCAGCGTCGGATCCGCTGCCAGGAGCACGCGCAGCACGGACTCGGGCTCGCGGGTGCGCAGTCGCACCCACCGCCCGTCGCGGGACATCGACAGCACCCCCGGCATCGCCGCCAGCACCGAGTCGTCCAACGAGCACGTGGCCACGATCGTCCGGTCCGGCAGCACCGCCACCAGCTCGTCCGGCGTCCCCGACGCCAGCACGCGCCCCTTGTCCACCACCACGACCCGGTCGGCCACCCCTGCCGACTCCTCGATCAGGTGCGTCGTCACCAGCACCCCGACGCCGCGAGCGCACCGACCGGCCACGATCTCCCAGAACGACCGCCGGGCCGCCACGTCCAGCCCCACCGTCGGCTCGTCCAGCACCAGCAGCGCCGGGTCCCCCACCAGCGCCATCGCCAGCTGCAACCGCTGCCGCTGCCCACCCGACAGCTTCACCGCCCGGCGTCCGCCCAGCTCCGCCAACCCCAGTTCCGCCATCACCGGTCCGGCGGCCGACCGGGGCTGCCCGGCCCGCACGGCCGCCCCCACGACCAGCTCGCGCACCTTCAGCGTCGTCGGGAACCCCAGCGACTGCTGCACCACCCCCAGCTCCCGCCGGGACGCCGCGACCCGCGGGTCGCCCCCGACGATCGCGATCGACCCCGCCTGCCTGGCCAGCAGCCCGATCACCAGGTTCACCAGCGTGGTCTTGCCCGCCCCGTTGGGTCCCAGCAGCGCCACGCACTCCCCCGCGTCGACCCGCAGGTCGACCCCGTCGAGCGCGACCGTCCCGCCGTAGCGGTGTCGCACCCCCTGCATGTCCAGCACGGTCGTCATGGGCATCAGCCTGGCGGCAGGACCAACTGGTCCAGTAGTGCCGCCGCGTCACCGATCGCGGATGACAAATGTCAACCTCCCGGCCACGAAGATCGACAGTGGTCTAACGGGGGGACACGGGTCTGCATCGTAAAAGCGAACCGGCAAATCGAACCGGTAGGAAGGAGGGGCCGAGGATGCGAATTGGACCCGCCGTCGCGACCACGATCCGTGGATTGAACTCCGAAGTAGCAATAAATAAAACTTGGTCGATCCTTAAATAGACTTTAAATGCCCTACTCCAGGGCTGTGACGGAAGATCACGATCCGTGACCACCCTGGCGAGGACATGCCAAGGAATGGGAAGTCCGGGACTCCCGGTCACCGAGGTCGTACAGTGCCATGGCCTCGGTGTTGCCGGGGCTGCCGACACCCGTCGACAACCGCGGAGACACCGATGAACGACTTCAGGGTCCGCCCGTACGCCCTCACGGGCGGACGTACCCGTTCGAACGTCACGCTGGACATCGAGACCATCGTGACCACGAACGAGGAGGTCGCGCGCGACCCGATGACCGACACCCTGGAGCACCGGACGATCAGCGCCCTGTGCCGGGACCCGCACTCAGTGGCGGAGGTCTCCGCACGTCTGAGGCTTCCGCTGGGGGTCGTGCGGGTGCTGCTGGCGGACATGTCCGACCTGAGCCTGATCACCGTGCACCGCAACGAGGAGACCGAGGGCAGCAAGCCCACCACAGCGCTGCTGGAGAGGGTGCTGGCCGGGCTGAGGAACCTGTAGGGACCTAGGTGGGCATGTTCAGCAGGGTCGCGCCACTGCTGTCCCGCACCACGAACGCGGCGATGTCGTTCCACTTCATGCCAAGGCCTCCGTCCAACTGGACGGGGGCCTTGTCGCCGTTCGCCGGAGGTGCGCTGACCAGCCACGACGTCACGGGCATCGTGCCGCCGTCGCGCGCCAGGGCGACCAGTTCGCACCGGCCGGGACCCTTCGCGCCCTCTACTTCGAACTCGATGGACGTGCCCCACGCCTCGGGACGCGCGTGGATCTTGGCGCTGAGCCCGGTCTTGGGGTCGGAGCGGCTGAGCTCCTGGAACACGTCGGTCTCGTTGTTGGCCACCGCGGACTGCCTCGGCGGGTCCTGCACGTTCTGGGCCACGTTCGAGGTGTTGCCACTGCCGGAGGTGAGCTTGACGGTGGCGGCGGCGGTGCCACCCATCAAGAGCACGGCGACCGCTGCGGCCGCCAACGCGTAGTTGCGCTTCTTGCGCCCGCGGTCGATCGACACCGAGTCCAACATCGCGCGAACCGAGCGACCGTCGGGGCGTTCCCCCGCGGTCCCCCGAAGGAGTCCTGCCTGGTCAGCCTCGTCCAGGAGGTCGGGCAGAACGGCGAAGTCCTTCAGGTCCAGCGCGCACTTGCGGCACTGGGCGAGGTGGTTCTCGAAGGCGTCGACCTCGTCCTCGTCGAGGACGCCGAGGACATACGCCGCCACGTCGATGTGGTCCGGCAGCGCTGTCACCTGGTCAGCCCCGATCCTGCAGTGCCCGCCGAAGGGCGCGAAGTGCGTAGTAAACCCTGGACTTCACCGTACCCGCGGGCACGCCGAGCACCTCTGCGGCCTCGCCGACGGTCCGGTCGCGCAGGTACGTCTCGAGAATAGCCTCCCGGTGCTCCGCGGTCAGGCCGCTCATCGCCTCCGCGACCACGATCGCGGACAGCGTGCGGTCGGCCTCGTCACGCACCGGAGCCTCGTCCGACGGCGTCAACTGGGACTCCTGGGGTCGCACGCTGCGCTTGCGCCGGTCGTCGATGACCAGGCGTCGAGCCACCGTGAACAGCCACGATCGGAGCAGCACCGGGTCGCGCTCGAGCTTCTCGGCGTTGCGCCAGGCTCTGACGAGCGTCTCCTGGACGATGTCCTCCGCCCATTGCCGGTCGTGACCGGTCAACCGCATGGCATGTCCCAGCAGGGGACTACCGAATTCTTGGTATAGCCGTCGGATCAGTTCGTCTTCCAGACTTCCGTCCGGTTGCCACATCTGATCACGCTCGGTTTGCGTACGTCTGTGCCGCGCCACGTCACGCATCTTGGCTTGAGTTCGCCTTCTAGTCGAGAGTTTTGACGGAAGAAAAGTTTTCGAATCGTTTGTGAACCTTCATCCAGGCCGGACCGTACTCCTCTGTATCCGCCACATTGGCCTGGGGGCACCTCCAGCTCATTAGGCCGATCGGCGGATCACGACAGGAGAGAAGGGACCCGCGTGATGCGAAGCCGACATGCCAGGCGGTCGCTGCTGCTCGTTACCGCAGCCGCCGCCCTCGTGCTCGCCAGCGCGTGCGCAGTGCCCACCGCCAGCGGTGGCCCCGCGACCGACGACCCCGCCTACAGCGCGGCGGACAACGGCAGCGGCAACGCCGCCGTGGCGGGCGCGGGCGACGCGGCGCAGCCCGAGCAGAAGGGCGGCGCGGGCGGCGAGCCCACGCTCCAGCTCTCGGCCACCGAGTCCAAGGACGTCGGCTGGTTCGTCGCCGACCGGGACGGCTACGCGCTCTACCGCTACGACAAGGACACCGCGAAGCCCCCGAAGTCCGCCTGCGAGGGCGACTGCGCGAAGACGTGGACCCCGGTCCCCTCCAGCTCGCACACGATGGTCACCGGCGTGGACCCGACGATGGTGGGCGAGGTCGTCCGGGCCGACGGGACGAAGCAGGCCACCCTCGCCGGGTGGCCGCTCTACCGGTTCACCGGCGACAAGGCCCCGAGCCGGACCGGTGGACAGGGCAAGGGCGGCACCTGGTGGGTCATCACCCCCGAGGGCGCGAAGGCCCAGTCCGTCGTCGCGGGCGCCGCGACGCCGACCTCCGGCACCGAAGGCTACTGAGGCGCCGACCCGTGTCCCCCAAGCGCTTCCTCGCCGTGCTGGTAGCACTCCAGTTCCTGTTCGCGGTGGCCGTGACCGGCACCGCGACCGCCGACGAGCCCGGTCAGCGGACCCCGCTCGGGATCATCACCGAGTCCGACAAGGACCTGCTCGTCAAGGTCCGCCAGGCAGGACTGTGGGAAGGCCCGATGGGCGAGGAGGCGCAGACCCGCGCCGAGGCCCCGCGGGTCAAGGAGGTCGGCGCGCAACTGGCGAGCGACCACCAGTTCCTCGACCAGCGCGTGGCGAAGCTGGCCGAGCAGATGGGCGTGCCGCTGCCGTCGGTGGCCAACCCCAACCAGCAGTCGTGGATGGACGAGCTCCGCGGCCTCAACGGCGCGGCCTTCGACCAGACCTTCGCGAACCGCTTGCGCGCGGCCCATGGCCAAGTGTTCAGTGCTATCGCTAAGGTTCGAGCCGGCACGGGCAACGACGCCATCCGGGAGTTCGCCCAGATCTCCAACAACATCGTGCAGAAGCACATGACGCTGCTGGAGAGCACCAACCTCGTCAACGCGCAGGGACTGGCCGACCCGGTCCCCGCCGGTGGCATGGCGGGCATGGGCCCCAACGGCGGCGATCCGGCTCTGGCCGCGCGGTCGGGGTTCCTCGGCGGGCTGCTGCCCGCCGACGGTCCCAGTCCGCTGATGATCGGCCTCATCGTCCTGGTGGGAGCGGTCGTCACGGTCGCCCTGCTGCGCATGACGAAGCCCAAGCATTCGGTGAAGTGACCGAAGCCGTGCCGGGGTGCGAACCCCGGCTCCCCGCGAACGAGGAGGGAGGTGGTCCGAGAGGACACGACGACTTCCATCGCGGAACTGGTTCCACCCGCCCGCCCGTCCTGGCGTGAACACTCCTGCACGCCAGGGCGGACGGGTACCGCCCCCCGTCCCCCGAGTTGTCTCCACCCCGCCGTTTTCTCGGAGGTTCCACGTGTTCAACCAGGTCCCGCTCCTGCTCGCTCAGGCAAGCGCCGACCAAGACGCCGGAGTGAAGAGCGTTGCTCAGCTCTCGGCGCGTCTTGCCTACGCGACCATGTGCGCGACCCTCGCCTGGGGCGTCCTCATCGCCACCGGCTGGGCCCACAAGATCACCGGCACGCAAGGGCTGCGCAACACCCACATGGTGCTCGCGACCCTCGCGCTGGCGTTCGGCAGCCTCCACGCCTTCTGCTTCACCATGCTGAAGACCATCGACTTCGGCCTGATCAAGATCCTCTTCCCCTTCGTGAACGGCGGGCTGTTCCGGCACGCGCTCGGCATCGTCGGGCTCGAGCTGATGATCGCCATCGCCTTCACGGTCGGTCTTCGCAAGAAGGCCCTGTACCGCAAGTGGTTGCGGTTCCACCAGATGGCCTACGTCGCCGTCACGATCACGATCGTCCACTCCTGGTTCGGAGCCGTCGCCAACGGAAACCTGGCGATCCTCTGGCTCGCGGGGCTGACGATCCTGATCCCGACCGCTACGATCGCCATCGCGCGCTTCCTCCCGTCGGAGATCCTCATGCGACTCGGGATGATGGAGCCCGAGCCGGGCTTCGAGCCCGAGCCGACCGGCGGCGGGAACGCCATGGATGTCAGCGTCGACAACCACCGGTGCCACAGGTACGGCGTCTGCCAGGCCGAGGCACCGGAAGTGTTCCAACTCATCGAGGACAACAGGCTGACCTACGAGCGCAGGCCTTCGCCCGAGCTGTTCGCGAAGGTCCGCACGGCGGCCAGGTCCTGCCCAATGCGGGCGATCGAACTGCGGGAGCGTGTGCGGTGAAGGCGGAGGAACGGGTGGTCATCGTTGGCGGTGGCCTGGCGGGGCTGCGGGCCGGGGAGCGCTTGCGCGAACTGGGTTTCAACGGCGAGCTGATGATCCTGTCGGCCGAGCGGCACAAGCCGTACCACCGACCGGCGCTGTCCAAGGAAGTCATCACGGGCGAGCTCAACCCCCGTGAGCTGGGTTTCAAGATCAGCGACGAGATGGGCGCGACCTGGCGGCTGGGAGTGCCCGCCGAGTCGTTGGACACCGGCAGGCGCATGGTGGGTCTCCCCGGCGGGGAAGAGGTCCGCTACGACGGCCTGATCATCGCGACGGGGGTGGAGTCCAGGCACATGCCCGGTGCTCCCCGCCAGGACGAGCGCGTGCACGTGCTGCGGACCGTCGACGACGCCATCGCGATCCGCAACTCGATCGCGACCACGCAGGGCCTCGTCGTCGTCATCGGCGGTGGACTGATCGGTTGCGAGATCGCCGCCTCGGTGCGCGGCATGGGCCGCGACGTGGCGATCATCAACCGCAGCAACACGCTGCTGGGCGGCGCGACGGGCAAGGTGATCGGCGACTACGTCACCGACACGCACCGCGCCAAGGGCACGCGGCTGGCGCTGGGCGTGAAGATCCTGCACTGGATGCGCCAGGCCAACGGCATCGCGATCCACCTGTCCGACGGCCAGGTGCTGTTCGCCGCCGTCGTCGTGCTCGCGGTCGGCTCGGTGCCCTCGGTGTCGTGGCTGCGCGGTTCCGGCCTCGTGCTGGAGGACGGGCTCATGTGCGAGCCCAGCACCCACGTGGTCGGCGGCACGGACATCGTCGCCGCCGGTGACGTCGCCCGCTGGCCCAACCTGCGGTTCGGCGGTGTGCAGCGCCGCGTCGAGCACTGGCTCAACGCCGTGGAGATGGGCCGCGCGGCCGCGGAGAACCTGCTGGTGGGCCGGGACAGCTCCCGCCCCTACACGCCGGTGCCGCGCTTCTGGACCGAGCAGTACGGCATGCGCATCCAGGGCGCTGGTCTCGCGTCGCTCGCCACGGACACGACCACGCTGTCGCAGCCGACCGGCGACCACCGGACGATCACCGGGTTCATCAAGGACGGCAAGCTCGTCGCCATGGTCGCCCTCGACTCCCCCGGCGCCCTGATCCGCCTGTCGCCGCAGCTGTTCAAGCAGAACGGCATCACCCGGCCGGAACGCACGCAGTTCGCGCCCCAGCCGCAGGTCGCGCAGGAGCAGCAGGTCCCGATCACCCCGCCCGTGCAGCAGCCCGTCGCCGAGGAGCAGACCCGCTACGCGCCGCAGCCGGCGGCCGAGCAGACCCGCTACGCCCCTCCGCCCGCTGCCGAGCAGACCCGGTACGCACCGCAGCAGTCCGAGCCCCAGTACCAGGCTCCGGCCGCCGCCCAGTTCGAACCGGAGATCGACGTCGACCCGGCCCAGGAACGGGAGCTGGAGGCCGCGATGGCCGAAGCCTTCCTCCCCACCCGCAGCCAGGGCCCGACCATCCGCTCCAGGTCCGGCGGCCAACCCAGGCTGCTGGTCCGCTCCGGCGGTGGCGGCGGCCGCAGCGGCGCCCGCCCACCCAGGTAGCAGCAGCTCGTCGAGGGAAGCCGGGTGCTGTGTGGACGTCCACACAGCACCCGGCTTTTCGCTGTGCCTACACTCGTTGTGGCAAATCGGAAGCAGAGCGGCGGGGTTGGGTGTCATGGGCAGCGTCCGGCAGCGCATGGTCGAGGGCGCACTCCGCCTGCTCGCCCGCCGCGGCCTCCAGGCCACCTCGTTCGCCGAGGTCCTCGAACTGACGGACTCCCCCCGCGGCTCCGTCTACCACCACTTCCCCGGCGGCAAGGACGAGATGGTCGCCGCCGCCATCGCACTCGCCGACGAACACGCCACAGCGCTCCTGGAGAAGAACGCGGGCGAACCCGCCACCAAGATCACGGCCGACTTCCTCCGCATGTGGCGCACCGTCCTGACCCGCTCCCGCAACCGCGCGGGCTGCGCCGTGGTAGCCGTCACCGTCGCCACCGACTCCGACGAACTGATCACCCAGGCAGGCACCATCTTCCGCACCTGGCGCGACCGCATGGCGGTGCTGCTCGAACAGGGCGGCCTCACCACCACCGACGCCAAGTCCTTCGCCGCCACCCTGATCGCCGCCAGCGAGGGCGCAGTCGTCCTGTGCAGAGCAGAACGCAGCATCGAACCCTTCGACCTCATGGCAGACCAGATGACCACCCTGGCAACTACACTCACCACCCAGAACCAGCCCTAGAGCCAGGCCTTGCCGCCGAACGCACCCAGCCCAGAGCCAACCCGCCACAGACGCACCCAGGCCAAAGCCACGATGCCCCATCGGCGCAGCCGCTCCCCCGCATCCGGCGCGGAGCGCCCACCGCCCTACCGACGCGCAGCGAGGTGCCCTGTCGGGCGCAGCCCGATGCTGGCGTCGCCAGACCCACCCCTGCACCCGATACAAAGCCGCTCTGGGCTTGCCACAGCTTGTCAAGACATCTTTCCCGTCTTGACAAGCTGTGGCAAGGCCAGAACACTCGGCGACCGGGTGCAGCCGCCCTAAACCCAACCCACCCCGCACCCCGCACCCACCGACCCGGCGCAGCGAACAAGCTCAGCGGCTAGCCGCAGCCTTGGCCAACGCCCCGAACTCCTCCACCCCGAACGCCATACCACCCAACCCCCACCCACCCTCGGCAGCCTCGGTGAGAATCACCCAGGTCCGCCCCACAAGCCCAGGATCACCCGCAACACCAGCCACGATCTCCGTGGCCTCCTTGACGATCCGCCGCTGACCCTCACGATCCAGCGACCCGGGCGGCGTGACGATCTGCACCCGCACAGTCCGCGCCGACGGGGTGTTCGCCGTGCTGACCGCCGTCACAGGAAGCCGATGGATGAACGCCGCCGTGTTGTCCAGGTGGAACGCACCGGGGTTCGCGACCCCTTCAGCCCGCAGGACCGCGCGGGTGAGCTGGGCGCCAAGCACCTCATCCGCATCCGCGGGAAAGAGGTCGACAGGCGCGTAAACGTCGATCATGGGCATGGCCACTGCTCTGTTCGATGGGATCCCGACCGTCCACACTGTAGGCCCGACTATGACGACCTACATAATCCCCACGGACACACTTCCCTGCCCAAAGGGCACGCAACGACCCCACCACCATGTATGCCCACATAGCGACCGCGCCCAACCGCACCACCTCGACGACCGACCAGCAGCAGGTGATCTCATGACAAGGACGTGTCGGCGGACCTCCCCGGTGCCGGCACTGTTCACCTGTCCGACCTGTTGGGGTAATGACCGGTCCTCAGCATTCCGGGGAAGACTTGCCGCCGAACAGGCGAACGACCTCGGGGAGTTGTGGTGCCAATGCCGACGAACAGGACCGGTGTCACCGTCGTGGGGATCCCCGCGCGCAACGAGGCGACCACCGTCGCCGCCGTGGCCCGCGCCGCGGACGCGGGTTTGCGCACCGCGTTCCCCGACGGCAGGAACGTGGTGGTGCTGGCCGAGAACGGCAGCACGGACGGGACGGCCGAGCGCTTCGAGGACACCGACCTGGTGGTGGACAAGGTGGTCGTGCGGTCCGGCGGGATCGGCACCGGCAAGGGCACCAACGTGTTCGAGATCCTGGACCAGGGCGCACGGCTGGACGCGGACCGGGTGCTGCTGCTCGACGCGGACGTGCGGTCCACCGAACCCGAGTGGATCGACCGGTTGGCCTGCGCCGTGGACGGCCAGGAACCCGCCATCGCGGTGCCCGCCTACCGGCGCAACAGGTTCGAGGCCAACACCACGAACCACCTCGCCAGCCCGCTGCTGGCCGCGGTGTACGGGGTCCACGTGCAGCAGCCCATCGGCGGCGAGTTCGCGTTCAACCGGGCGTTCGTCGAACGCGCCCGCACCTGGGCCCGCCCCGCCAGCTCGTACCTGTACGGCATCGACGTGTGGCTGACCGCCAACGCGCTGCGGGAGAACCTGCGGGTGGTCGAGGTCCCGCTGGGCCGCAAGCTGCACAACTCGCCGTTCCCGAAGATCCTGCGGCTGCCCCAGCAGGTGCTCGACTCGCTGTTCCACGTCCTGCTGACCACCGAGGGGGTGCGCCCGCCCGCCCCGCGCGAACCGGTGACCCGCGCCGCGATCGACAGCGCCTCCGTGCGGCCCGATCCGGTCGTGGTCGCGCACGTGACCCGTTCGGTCGGCCGCTACCTCGGTGACCACTGGACGGAGGTGTGCGAGGTCTTCCCGTCCGCGCGCGACCTCCGGACGGCGCCTTGGGGCCTGCGGGTCGGCACGGACGAGTGGCCGGAGCTGCTGGCCGACGCCGTGGCCGGTGTCGCCCGCGGCGGGCTGGAGACGACCCGTGACCACCTGGTGTCGCTGTACGTGAACCGGGTGCTGACGTTCTGGGAGGAGATCGAGGAGCTGGACGGCCCGCAGATCGACGTGCTGCTGGACCGGCAGGCGACCGAGACCGTTCGGGCGCTGGGGTCGCGGGACATCGCGCTCGACCGAACGGCGGAGCACTCCCTCTTCCACGAGAACCACTGGGTGGGCTACAACGACGAGTCCGAACAGCCCCTTGGCTGGAGTGTTCCCGCCTGACGTAACGCCCGGCGGCCCTGAAGCGCTTTGTAGTGCATGAGCCGACGCGGCGACCTGCCGAGCACGGGGCGCCCCCGCCTGCCCAAAGCACTGATCACGTTGGCGGTGGTCTTCCTGGTCCTGGCCGTCTGGAACGGCTGGCTCGCCGTCGGCGACTCGGCCCTCTGGCGCAGCGTCACGGCGGCGTCGTGCCTGGTGTGCGCCGCCGCCCTGACGCTGATCGCCGTAAACGACGGACGGAGCTGAGAACCCCTAAAGTTGACCCATGGTCTTCTTCGGCGGTCTGCTGGTTCTCCTGGCGTTGTTGACGCTGGTCTTCCGCGACGCCGACATCGGCGGCATCGCCCCCACCACGGTCGGCATCACGCTGCTCGTGGTGGGGGCGCTGTCGATCGGTCTCGGGTTCCTCCGGAAGGCGCAGGCCCGCCGCCGCCGCGCCGCCAGGGGCGAACCCGAGCCCGTCGGCAACGTCTTCGAACGCGCCCGCGCCCTCCCGAGGTTGCTCAGGGCCGCGCGCAGCAAGGAGGGCTACGCCGGACTGCCCAAGGGCCGCATGGCCCTGTGGGGGTTCGCGCTGCTGTACCTGGTGTCGCCGATCGACATCCTGCCGGAGTTCCTGCCCATCATCGGCGTCACCGACGACGCCGGTGTCGCCGTGTGGCTGCTCACCAGCGTGTCGGCCGCCGCCGGGATGTACCTGAACTACGAACGCGACCGGAAGAACCTCCCGCCCGCCCGCTAGTCCAAGGTGGCGAGGAAGGTTTGCCACTGGACCGCCGGGAACGCGAGCGCAGGCCCGGCGGTGTTCTTCGAGTCCCGCACCAGCACTTCAGACTGACTGTGGGCGATCTCGACGCAGTCGCTCTGGCCTTCACCGCTGTAGCTGCTCTTACGCCAGGTCAGGGCCTTGGTCATCGCGGTCCTCTCGACGGTCGTAGATGCTCGCCCAGTGGGCAAACACCGACCTCGATTGTCCCGCATCCAGCGCAAGACCTGCGAGTGCCTTCTGCTTGTGCTGGTAGACCCCGATCTCCAGCTCATCCTCGGTGAAGACGGTAACCACGTCCGTCTCGCTGTAGGCAACTGGTTTGACCGGCTTGGCGAAGGTCATCAGGTTGAAAGAGTGCACCAAGGCAGGGTGACCGGCCCTGGACATCGGGATCACCCGAGGAGCCAAGCGCGACCACTCGCACATGAAGGCCAGCCGCATCATCTGGTCGTGCATGATCCGGCTGCTGCCGATGACAGTCCGCAGGGCGATCTCATGGATGTAGAAGACCGCCTCGGGCGACTTGGGCCCACCGAGGACCGATTGGCGCTCCATCCGAGTAGCGAGGTCGAAGTCCCGCACCTCGGGCCCGCGGACACCATCCGGGTCGATCACCTTCCTTGCGTACCCCTCGGTCTGCAGCAGCCCTGGTATGAGCATCGGCTCGTACTTGCACATGGTCAAGGCTGCCCGCTCGTGGATCATCAAGCACAGCAAGTTGTCCGACAGGCGGCCGTCGTGCGCGCGGAGGAAGTGGCCGATGTCCTGTTCGGACGCTATGCGCTGGATGCGTTCCCTGGTCTTGTGATCCGCACCCAGCTTGCCCAGCAGCGCGCCGTAGTCCCAGGAAGTGGTTGTGCGCCAACCGTTCTCCAGCTTGGATAGCTTCCCGGCCGACCACCCCAACTCCTCGGCGACCGCCGTCGCCTTGAGGTTGGCGCGCTTGCGGGCCAGGTGGAGTTCCTGGCCCAGTTCCCTGCTGCGCGCGGTGGTCAGCCGTGCGCAGTGTCCGGTGTCCAGGTCTGCGTCCATGACATCCGAAGCTACCGCCTCGCGGCCTCGGAATCGTTGCTGGGCCTGGTTTTCCACTCCAAGGGATCACCTGCGAACACGTCATGACCGGTGGTCATCATCTGCTTGAGCACGCCGACCCACCAGACCATCGTCAGCGCGATGATCGTCGGGTTCTTCACGAACAGCAGCAACGCCAGGTTTTCCCGTCCCACCAGGGCTTCCGCGCCGACGTCGAACACCAGGAACGCCACCCCGAGGAACCCGGACTGCACCACCAGGGCGCGCCAGTGCTCGCGGGCGAAGGCGCGGGCGTTCGCCCAACTTCGCACTCCTACCCCGCGCGTCGCGATCCGCCAGACCACGACGACCAGTGCGATCCGGATCGCCATCACCACGACCTCCGACGCCAGGACGATCGGCGCCGGGAGGTGGACGTCCGGGTTCACCACGGCCAACCGCTGGACCGACGGGATCAGCGAGACCCCGACGATCAGGACCACGTGCCGGAGGTAGAACCGGCCCGTCCACGTCGGCACCTCCAGCGCCAGTCGCGCTTCGGCCCGCCATCTTCTCGTCCGCCCCATGTCCGTCTCCCCTCAGATTGTTTTAGTTCACTATACTAAAATATCTCCGGAGGTAAAGTGCCGGACATGGCGAAGGATCGGGGCGCCGACCTCGGGCGCGAGCTGAGCACGGCGGTGGTGATGTTCCACGAGGCGGTGGGGCAGCACCTCGGCGTCAGCGCGGGCGACCAGCGCGCGCTCGCGCTGATCCGCGGCGGCCCCCTGCCCGCGGGCGCGCTGGCCAAGGAGATCGGCCTCACCCCCGGCGCGGTGACCGGGATGATCGATCGGCTGGAGGCGGCGGGGCTGGTGCGGCGCGAGGTGGATCCGAACGACCGCAGGCGGGTCCTGGTCGACAGCACGGAGTCCGGCATCAGTGCCCACAGTGGACTCTTCGACGAACTCGCCGCCGCCATGGGGAAGATGGTCGGCCGGTACACCGCCGCCGAGCAGGCGGTGATCGGCGACTACGTCGTGCGCACCATCGGGATCCTGCGCGAGCAGACCGCGAGGCTGACCGAACGCCGGTAGCCCGCCGTCCGGTTCACCCACGGCCGAGCAGTGCGCCGCGGCGGTCTGACAGAAGCCGCGGCCTAAAGACCTTTGACACTCCTCAACACCGGGGCGGTCTCCGCGACGCGGGTCGCGGGCAGGTCGGCGACGCGGGTCGTGAGGTAGGTGAACAGGGCCGCCGGGTCGGCGGACAGGACGCTGGCGTAGAGGTTGGTGGCACCGGTCGTGGCGGCGGCGAACGGGACCTCCGGATGGGCGGCCAGGGCTTGGCCGGCGGCCACAAGTCGTTCCGGGGCGGCGGAAAGCCAGAGCAGCGTCTGCATCCCGGTGGGCAGCAGGCCGTAGTCGAGGTCGACGTCGAAGTAGAGGGCACCGCTGACCCGCAGCTCCTCGACGCGGCGGCGGATCGTGGTCGGCGGCAGGCCGGTTTCGGTGTGGATCGCGGACACGCGGGTCCGGCCGTCGCGGCGGAGGATCGCGAGCAGCAGGAGGTCGGCGTCGTCGAGCACGACCCGGCGGCCGGGCTCGACGTGAGGGGTGAGGGCGGCGACCTGGGCGGGTGACAGGACGTCGACAACGCTTCGCGGGCCGCCGAAGAAGACGTGCAGGACGCAGTTGGCGGTGACGTCCACGACGCGGCGGGTGCGCGGGAGGTGGTCGAGCAGGACGGCGGGCGCGTCCTCGTCGGGGCGGCCGCGGACGACGCAGACGATCTCCGTGCCACCGGACACGAGCTTCACCCAGGAGGTCTCGGGCCTGCGCGCCAACGCTTTCGCGACGGCGAGGGCGTCGTGCGGGAGGCATTTGACCCGGACGAACCACGACGTCTCACCCAGCAGGGCCGGATCGGTGGAGCCGACGACGCGGATGCCGTGCTCCGACCTCAACCGCGCGTACCGGCGGGCGACGGTCTGGTCGGAGACGTCCAGGACTTCCGCGACGCGGTTGAACGGGGCGCGGCCGTCGAGCTGGAGGGCGTGGACGATCTTCAGGTCCAGTTCGTCGAGAACCGCCACAGCGGGCCCCCTTCTGTCGACTTGCGCCGATTTCGCCGTGGTGGATGTGCCTGTCGGCCGTCCAGCCGGAGTCTGGGGTGGTCGACCTGAGGAGGACAACATGACCACATTGGTGATCGGGGCGCGCGGGAGCGTCGGAAGGCACGTGCTGGACCAGCTCGTCGAGGCTGGTGAACCGGTGCGCGCGTCCGTCCGGAACCCAGTCCCGACCGACTTCCCGGCGACCGTGCCGGTGGTCGCCGCCGACCTGGCGAAACCCGACACGCTCGGCCCGGCGCTCGACGGGGTGCGGTCGGTGTTCCTGTACGCGACCCCGTCCGGGATGGAGGACTTCGCCGTCGCGGCGGTGAAGGCCGGCGTCGAGCACGTCGTGGTGATGTCGTCGGGGAGCGTGCTGCTGCCGCACACGGCCGGGAACGCGAGCACCGAGGAGCACCGCGCGGTCGAACGGGTGCTCACCGGGTCCGGGCTGCGGTGGACTCCCGTCCGCCCGCTCGTGCTGGCCAACAACGCGCTGAACTGGGCCTGGTCGATCCGCGACGAGGGTGTCGTGCGGCTGCTGCACCCCGAGGCCGTCATGGCGCCGGTGCACGAGCGGGACGTGGCTTCGGTCGCCGTCGCGGCGCTGGCCGGGAAGGACGGGGTCGACGAACTGCTGACCGGGCCGGAGCCGTTGACGCAGCGGCGGCAGGTCGAACTGGTGGCCGAGGCCGTCGGGCTGCCGATCAGGGTGGAGGAGCTGACCGAGTCGCAGGCCACCGAGCAGTTCGCCCGCTTCATGCCCGTCGAGATCGCGGCGTCGATCGTCCGGTTCGTCGTGGAGGCGACCCGAGGCGGATCGCCCACCACCGACACGGCCCTGCGGGTGCTCGGCCGTCCGCCGCTGACGTTCGCGCGGTGGGCGGAGGAGCACGCGGCGGAGTTCGGCGGCGCGACGGCGTGATCCGGGCGCCAAGGAACCGCCGGTACTCGACGGACGGCGCCTTCCCGCACTTCCAGGGGTACGCGGTAGCCCGTTGCGGTGAAGGCCGACCACCTGGCCCTTCCACGGGCACCCAGCCGGGTACCCATGGAAGGGGACCGCGTCACCGAGCGGCAGATGGGGGTGATCAGTCGTGCTGCGCCTCACCTTCAGCCCTGCGGACCTGGGTCGGGTGCGCTTCGCGGTGTCCGCCGTCGCGCAGATCGTGCGGAGTTCCTGCACGGGCGAGTGCCCGCGCCGAGACCCCTTCCTGAAGCAGTGGCAGCGGCGCGTGGTCACCCGCGCGCCCGGTTCGCTGAGCACCCTGCTTCCACTGGTGAACGCCGACGAGCACTACTACCCGGACCTGCTGACGCCCGACACGTTCGTACCCGGAGCGCCGTGGCGGTTGGACGACGAACTGGACGGCCTGGTCTCGGCGTCCGAGAGTGCGGTCGTCGCGGACTTCGGCACGCTGGCCAGGCGCGACCTGAGCGCGCGACTGGTCGACGTGCTGGGCTCGGCCAACAGCCCGGCGCGGCGGCGGCTGGCCGGCGCGGTCCGCGACTACCACGACCTGCTGTTCGGCGGCGAGTGGCGGGCGATCCGCGCGCACCTGGAGGCCGACGTCACACGACGCGCGATGCTCATGGCCACGCACGGCGTCGAGCACGCGCTGGCCACCCTGCATCCCAGGCTGACCTGGGAGTCCCCGGTGCTGACGCTGCACGGCTGCCGCGCCAAGGACTTCGACCTGGCGGGCCGCGGGCTCCTGCTCGTCCCCTCGGCTTTCGGCCACCACTCCGTCGCCTGGGTGCTCAACCACTGGCAGCAACCCGCCCTGGTCTACCCCGCCGCCGACCTCCACCGGCTTTGGGCGGGCAGCGCCGCGGATCCGTCGCCGTCGCTGGACGCCCTCGTCGGCCGAGCCCGCGCCACCGCCCTGCGCGCCATCGGTACCGGCTGCGGAACCGGCGACCTCGCCCGGCACCTCGGCGTCAGCCCCTCGACGGCCTCCGAGCACGCCACGACCCTCCGCCGCGCGGGCTTGGTCGTCACCGAGCGCACCGGGCGCTCAGTGCGGCATCGGCTCACGCGCCTAGGAGTCGACCTGCTGGGCGAGCACACGGGCTGATCCCCACTGTTCGGCGCTGGACCGAAAAGGTTGTCCGTCGCCCTACGTGCTCGTCTAATTACCCCAGGTGGACAAACGACTCACGAAGGGCATCGACGATGACACCCACGAAGGCGGCTTCGGCCGCGATCACGATCGGCGGATTGCTGCTCGGCACCGCGCTGCTCGCTCCCGGCGTCGCCTCCGCCGCCACCTACAACGGCATGTGCGGCAGCGGCTATTCCGTGGTCAACAGCCGTGCCGTCGTCGGCGGCACGGTGTTCCTCACCTACAACGCCAGTACCGGGTACAACTGCGTTGTCACGGTCCGCAACAGCCCTGGCGCCAAGCTCCCCATGGGGGCCAGGGTGTCGAGGTCGAGCGATCCCGGATGGGTGTACGACAACGGCGACTACACCACGTACGCGGGCCCGGTCTACCGCTCGGCGCCGGGCGAGTGCGTCGACTGGGGCGGCGGCATCAACGGCTCCGACATCGACGTGTACGGCACGAACTGCTCTCGCTAGCCCTGCGGCTCGTCCCGGAACGCCGCTGTCTCCTACCGGTGCCGAGAACACCGGCGGTCACCCAGCGCCACAACCGTCACCTGGAACGGCTCATCGCGGGATGCTATTTCCACCCCATTCGGGGCAATGCACCCGCTCACCTTTCCGGATCTTATGAGGCTAATGCCGTTGAGCGATTACGGGGTAACACCGCAGCCGGCATGACGATGTACCGGATACTCCTCTCGTCAACCAGGTGACGGGTAGACCGAAGGACCCTCGATCACGCGCGGGGAACGATTCTTCTTGCGCGAGCGGGTCAAGACGGGGACGTGACCGATGCGTGTTCCACGATTCATCCCGACAAGTGGTGTCCGATCGATCCCGCAATTCGGCGGCGTTCGTCATCGCGCGACCGTTCTGGTGGCCACCGCCTTCCTCGTGGCAGGCCCCGTGACCACCGCCGTCGCGGTGCCGTCTCCGGTTCGGTGCGGCGACACGGTCACCTCCGACATCACGCTTTCCGCCAACCTCCGCTGCACGGGCACCGCCCTCGTCGTCAAGGCCGGTGGCGTCGTCCTGGACCTCAACGGCCACAGCATCACCGGATCCGGGACCGGTGCAGGCGTCTACGTGGCCGGACAGGCCGGTGTCCGCGTTCGGAACGGCAGGATCTCGAACTTCGACCGCGGAGCGTTCTTCGCGGGGTCGATCAACGGTGAACTGGTCGACGTGACCGCCACCGACAACGTCCACAACGTCCAGACCGTGGAGAGCAGCACCAACCTCAAGCTGACCGACTGCACGATGCGCCGCGGTGTGGTGGACATCAACACGTCATCCGGACTGACCGTCACCGGCACCACGTTCAACCAGGCCGGACTCGAACTCAAGTCCTCCAGCCGGTCGCCGGTCATTTCCGGCTCCACCTTCATCGACAGTTCGATAACCTACTCGACGAACGCCAACAACGGTTCACTGACGGGGAGCAAATTCGTCAGGTCGGGGATAAGCCTGCGCGAGGCGGATTACCTGACGGTGTCCGGCAATGTCTTCAACCAGGGATACGTCAAACTGTTGAACGCGTCCCGAAACACCACGATCGTCGACAACCGCTTCAGCAACGGCGATCGCGCCGTGTTCGTCCAGCAGCCGAGTTCATCCGTCAACCTCCGCATCACGGGGAACAGGTTCACCGGAAACCGGATCGGAGTGGACGCGTCCGACACGGTCGCCGGCCTGGAGGACGGGATCACGATCTCCGAGAACACGTTCGTCGACAACGCGGTCGCCGGGATCCTCCTGGAGTCCTCCTCGTACTACGGCCCCTACTGGGTGCGGATCGCGGGGAACACCCTGAGGTCGAACGGGAAGGCGTCCGGTGGTCGGGTCGACAGCGCGGGCCGCCCGATCGACGACGGGATCCACGTGAACGTCCCCGTGGGAGCCCCCGTGGAGATCACCGGGAACATCACCAGGGGAAACGCCGACCACGGCATCGAGGCGGTTCCCGGCTCGGTGGTGGACGGCGGTGGCAACACCTCCTCCGGCGACCCCTCGGGCTGCCTCGGCGTCACGTGCACGTAGTACTGCCACCGCGCGACACCTCCGACCGCTTCGTCGGGAACTACCGGGCCCCGGCGTAGCTCCAGAAGGCGCGCATGACCGCGGGCGGGGTCGGGGAGGTCATGGCGAGTTGGGTCATCATGATCGCGACCGTTCCGGTGGACGGGGTGACGTGCGCCGTCGTGCCGGTGCCGCCGACCCAGCCGTACCGCCCCGGCACGTTCCACGGGTCGGTGCGGTCGACGTCGACCGAGCCGCCGTAACCCCAGCCCTGGCCCTCCAGGAAGATCGCCCCGCTCTCGCGCTGCGCGCGGGTCAGGTGGTCGGTGGTCATCAGCCGGACCGATTCCGGGGTGAGCACCTTGCCGCCGTCGTCCAGCAGCATCCGGCCGAAGGCGTGCCAGTCGTCGACGGTCGACACCATTCCCCCGGCGCCGGACGGGAAGGCGGGCGGGCTGCTCCACTGCCCGTCGGGCGCGTCGACCAGCTTGATGCCGTCGTCGTCGGGCTGGTAGGAGGAGGTGAACCGGGCCAGCTTGTCCGCGGGCACCCAGAACCCGGTGTCCACCATGCCCAGCGGCTGGAAAATCCGCTCGGCGAGGAAGTCCTGCAACGGCAACCCGGACACCCTCGCCAGCAGGACGCCCAGGATGTCGGAGCACGTGTTGTAGAGGAACGCCTCACCGGGCTGGTGCAGCAGCGGGATGCGGGCAAGGGCCGCCATCCAGTCGTCCGGCGACGGGATCTCCCCCGGTTCGGGCGGGCCCTGCATCAGTTCGCTGAACAGCAGCGCCACGGCGGGCAGGGAGAAGTCCGCGGGGAAGCCGTAGCCCGCGCGGAACGTGAGCAGGTCCTCCAGGGTGATCGGCCGGGCCGCCGGGACCAGGTCGTCCACGGGGGCGTCGGGTGTGCGGACCACGCTGGGCGACGCGAGTTCCGGCAGCCAGCGGGACACCTCGTCGTCCAGCGCGATCCGCCCGTCCTCGACGAGCACCATCGCGGCGGCGGCGATGAGGGGCTTGGTGATCGAGGCGATCCGGAAGATCGAGTCCCTCGCCATCGGCGCGGACCCCTCGACGTCCACCGCGCCGACCGCCTCCACCTCCAGCCGGTCGCCGCGGGCCACCAAGGCCACCGCGCCGGGCGCCTTCCCGTCGCCGACGTGCGCTTCCAGGGTGTCGTGCAGGGTCGTCATCGGTCCCACCTCTCACGTGTGCCGTCGGGGGTAGGACTGCCCCCGCCCCGGAAAGTCATCGCTCGCCGATCACCGTGGTCACGTACCTGCGGAGGTCGGCGGCTTCCGGGCGTCCGCTGTCGCGGTCGGCGAACAGCAGGTGACCGGACCCGATGAGGGTGGGCGCGAGCACGTCGACGTCGGCGTCCGCGTCGATCCGGCCGAGCTCGCGTTCGGCGGTGAGGTAGGCGACGAGCATCGCGGCCGCCTCGGTGAGCAGCGGGAGGCCGGTGGGGCTGGTCGCGCGCAGGCGGGCGCGCAGCTCGTCGCGGAAGATCAGCAGGCTGACGACCGACACGGCGACCGAGCCGAACAGGTCCGCCAGGGCGTCGGCCAGGTTGTCCGCGACGGTGCGCGTGCCCGCCGCGGCCAGCAGGTCGGCCGACTGGACCCGCATCCGCGCGATGCGGTCGCGCACCAGCTCCGCGAGGAAGTCGTCGAAGTCCGCGAAGTGCCGGTGCAGCACGCCCTTGGCGACGTCCGCCTCCGTCGTGACGGCCCTGCTGGTCAGCCCGTTGGGGCCGTCGCGGAGCAGGACGCGTTCGGCGGCGTCGAACAGCTGCTGCCGCGCGTCCCGGATGTGCACGCCGGTGGGCACCGTGGTCGCACCTTCCACTAGTGGGCGCTTGCCCACTAGTGTGGGCGCATGCCCACTCTAGAGCCCCACCAGTACCGGAAGGTCGCCGAGTCGTTCGGCGCGGACGCCGAGCGCTACGACCGCACCCGCCCCGCCTACCCCGAGGCCCTGATCGCCAGGATCGCCGCCGCGGGCGCCGACGTCCTCGACGTCGGCTGCGGCACCGGCATCGAGGCCCGCCAGCTCCGCGACGCGGGCTGCGCCGTCCTGGGCGTCGAACCGGACGCCCGCATGGCCGAGTTCGCCCGGCGGTCCGGCCTCGACGTCGAGGTGTCGACGTTCGAAACCTGGGACGCCGCCGGCCGCACCTTCGACGTCGTCGCCTCCGGCCAGGCGTGGCACTGGGTCGACCCCGTCGCGGGAGCCGCCCGCGCCTCGGAGGTCCTCCGCCCCGGCGGCCTGCTCGTCGCGTTCTGGCACGTCTTCGACCCGCCCGCGGTCGTGGCCGACGTCATGGCGACGGTGTTCCAGCGCGTGATGCCGGTGGCTGCACTGCCCAAGAGCGCGACGGACGCTTACGACACGATGTGCGACAGGGCCGCAGCCGGGATGCGGGAGGCGGGTGGGTTCGGGGAGGCGGAGCGGTGGAGGTACGAGTGGGAGCGGGAGTACACGCGTGACGAGTGGCTGGACCTGATGCCGACCACAGGGGCGTTGACGCGGCTGCCGGCGGAGGAGTTGGCGGAAGTGCTGGAGGCCGTCGGGAAGGCCGTCGACGGGGTGGGGGGTGGGTTCACGATGCGGTACTCGACGGTGGCGGCGGCCGCGGTTCGGGTGTGAATCCGGCCTGAGCGGTGCGGCTACGCCCGTCCCACCAGTTCCAGCAGCACGATCCCCGCCACCACCAACCCGCTGGCGACCAGCCGGACCCGTCCGAAGCGCTCGTGGAACACCACCGTGCCGATCACGGCGGCGAGCACGATGCTGGTCTCGCGCAAGGCGGCGATGGCGGGCAGGTTGGCGGGTTCGCGGTTCTGGGCCCAGACGACCAGGCCGTAGGCGATGGCCGACAGGGCGCCGCCCGCGAGGGCTCGGACGCCGGCCGCGCGCAGTCGGGGCGGCAGGGCGCGGCGGTGCCTGGCCAGGGCGTACAGGGGCAAGGGTAGGGCCTGGAGCATGAATTCCCAGCCGATGTAGCCCAGGACGGTGTCCGCGTGGCGGACGCCGGTGCCGTCGACGACGGTGTACGCCGCGATCATCAGGCCGGTGGCGAACGCGGCCGCCAGCGCGGGCAGGTGGCCGCGGCCGGGCACGCCGTGGGCGAGGGTGAGGACGACCAGGCCGAGGGACAGCGCGAGCACGCCCGCCCACTGGGCGGGTGGCAGCGGGTGGCCGAGGACGGTGGCGGAGAGGATCGCCACGACCCACGGCGAGGTGCCCCTGGCCAGCGGGTAGACCTGGCCGAACTCGCCGAGGCGGTAGGCTTGGAGCAGGAACACCTGGTAGGCGGACTGGAGGCAGACCGAGGCCGCGATGAACGGCCACGCGGCGGGATCGGGTGGCGGCGCGAAGACCACCAGCGGCAGGGCGCAGGCGAGGCTGCCGAGGTTGAGCAGGACGAACCCGGCCAGCGTGTCGTCGGTGGAGTGCGCCAGCGCGTTCCACGTCGCGTGCAGCACGGCCGCCAGCAGCACCACGACCACCACGGTCACCGACACCGCGCACCCCCTCGCCCGTCCCATGATCGCCGTCCGGCGGGCGGAACCGCATTCGCGCTCGTCAGGCGACCCTCCCACCCGCCAACTACCGTCGAACCGTGACGGTGACAGGTGTGGTGGCGGGGGTCGTGGACAGCGTGCTGGACCGTGCGATCGCGCCCGGCTACTCGGTGGTGGGGTTCAACGCGCGCAAGCACTTCTGGCCCGCCGACCCGCCCGCCGGCGCGCTGCGCGGTCGGGTCGCGGTGGTGACGGGGGCGAACTCGGGGCTGGGCAAGGCGGCGGCCGCCGGGCTGGCGGAGCTGGGGGCG
Organism: Umezawaea sp. Da 62-37; assembly: GCF_032460545.1. Lineage (GTDB taxonomy): Bacteria > Actinomycetota > Actinomycetes > Mycobacteriales > Pseudonocardiaceae > Umezawaea. The sequence continues at coordinate 8,906,132 of NZ_CP135965.1, read as the reverse complement.
GCCGTGCGGCTGGTGGTGCGGGACACCGCCAAGGGCGAGAAGGCGCGGGAGGAGATCCTGGCCGGGGTGCCCGGCGCCGAGCTGCTCGTGGACCGGTGCGACGTCAGCGACCTGGCCGACGTGCGGAAGTTCGCCGAGGGGTTCGACGGGCCGTTGGACGTCCTGGTGCACAACGCCGGTGTGCTGCCGCCGAGGCGGATGGAGACCGACCAGGGGCACGAGGTTGCGCTGGCGACGGCGGTGCTGGGGCCGTTCCTGCTGACCGACCTGCTGTCCCCGGCGCTGCGCGCGTCGACCGACGGGCGGGTGGTGTTCGTGTCGTCGGGCGGGATGTACAGCCAGCCGTTGCGGATGGACGACCCGGAGTACCGCGAGGGCGGGTTCGCGGGGGCGAAGGCGTACTCGCGGGTGAAGCGGATGCAGGTCGTGCTGGCCGAACTGTGGGCCGAGGAGCTGAAGACGGACGCGGTGGTGGTGCACAGCATGCACCCCGGTTGGGCGGACACCCCCGGCGTGAGCACGTCGTTGCCGAGGTTCCACCAGCTGGCGAAGCCGTTCCTGCGCACGCCGGAGCAGGGCGCGGACACGATCGTCTGGCTCGCCGCGTCGGCCGCGGCGGGGCGGGACACGGGGCGGTTCTGGCACGACCGGCGGGTGCGTCCGACGCACTACCTGCCGTGGGGCAAGGAGTCCGAGGTCGACCGGCAGGCGCTGTGGGCGTACTGCCGGTCGGCCACTACGGCGTGACGGCGTGGCGCCGGTAGCGGCCCGGCGCCACGCCGTACTCGCGCTTGAAAGCCTTCGCGAACGCGTACTCCGAGCTGTACCCGGCACCGCCCGCGACGGCGCTGAGCGGCACGTCGGACTCGCGCAGGAGCCTGGCCGCGCCGGACATCCGCCACCGGGTGAGGTAGGTCAGCGGCGGTTCGCCCACCAGCGCGGCGAACCGCTTGGCGAACGGGGAGCGCGACAGCCCCGACCGCCTGGCCAGCGACTCCACGGTCCACGGCGCCGCCGGGTCGTCGTGCATGGCGGTCAGGGCGGCCGACACGGCCGGGTCGCGCAGGGCCGAGGCCCAGGACCCGTCCGAGGACTCCAGCCAGGCGCGCAGGATGTAGAGCAGCAGCGAGTCGACCAGGGCCGTGACGACGCTCTCCGACCCGCAGCGCGGGCGGTCCAGCTCCGAGCCGAGCAGCCCGACCGCGGCGGTCAGCTCCGGGTGCCCGCCCGCGCGCAGGAGGATCATCTCGGGCAATGTGCCGAGCAGCGGGGGTCTCCTGGCCCGGTCGAGGTGGTAGCGGCCGCACAGCAGCCGGGTGCGCGGTCCACCGCCGCCGAACGCGAGCGTGCCCACCGGTGAGCCGGGGTTGAGCCACTTCGCCGTGACCTCCGACGCCGGGGTGGCGGGGTCGTCGGCGAGCAGGTGGCCGCCGCCCTCGAGCAGGAACACCACGTCGCCCGTGCCCAGCGCGGTCGGGGCGGTGCCGTCCAGCGGCACGAGCCAGCAGCCGCCGTGCAGCACCACGTGGAAGCCCGAGCCCTTGACGCCCAGCCCCCACGGCGCGTAGCCGTCCGTCCGCACCGACGACGGGCGGCCGGTCCGCATCGACTCCAGCACCTCGGCGAGCACGTCCACGTCAGACCGTCAGCACGATCTTGCCCGTGGTGTGGCCGGACTCGATCAGCTCGTGCGCCTTTGCGACCTCGGCGAACGTGAAGGTCTCGCCGACGTGCACCCGGATCCGCCCCTGGTCGACCAGCGCGGCGACGGCGGCCAGCGCCGGGCCGTCCGGGACGACGCTCGTGCCGACGACCCGGCGTCCGGCCGCGGTGACCCTCGCGGCGAGAGCCTCGTCGCGCTGCTCCTTGATGGTGACGAGCACCCCGCCGGGACGCAGGACGGTCAGCGAGCGGTCGGACTGCCGGACCGAGTCGAACACCACGTCGAGATCGGCGAGCACGGTGGTGAAGTCGGTGGCCTGGTAGTCGATCACCTCGTCGGCGCCGAGCCCTCGCACGAACTCGTGCTTGGCCGCGCCGGCCAGTGCGATCACGTGCGCGCCGTGCGCCTTGGCGATCTGCACGGCGAGGTGGCCGACGCCGCCCGCCGCGCCGTGCACCAGCACCCGCTGCCCCTCGGCGATCTCCGCGCCGTCCACGAGGCCCTGCCACGCGGTCAGCACGGCCAGCGGGAGGGCGGCGGCGTGCACGTGGTCGAGCGAGGCGGGCTTGCGGGCCAGGTCGTCGGCGGGCGCCGTCACGTACTCGGCGTAGGCGTTCGCGGCGCCGGGGAAGCGCGGCATCCCGTAGACCTCGTCGCCGACCTGGTAGCCGCCGCCCGCCTGCTCGACCACACCGGACACGTCCCAGCCGAGGACGAACGGCGGCTCGCCCAGCAGTGGGTACAGCCCGGCCCTGACGATCGCGTCCACCGGGTTGACACCGGCCGCGTGCACCCTGACCAGTACCTCGCCGGGGCCGGGCGCGGGTCGGTCGACCTCCGCGACCCGCAGCACCTCGGGTCCCCCCAAAGCGGTCTGGAGGACAGCGCGCATGACTTGCTCCTTCGTCGTTCCCGATTGGTGGCGACGACGACGCTACGGACGGTGACGCGGGACGGGCAATATCCCCGCGTCCCAGGGTGATGTCCGATCGTCCTCGGGGCAGGACGCGCGTTGGTTGTTCAGCCGGTTCCCGTCGACCGTGGACAACGAACTTGCACTACAACCGGAGGTGGTGATCGGCGTGCCCGGTCGCCCGCGGTCGGGTTGACCTGGGAGGCCTGTACGGGTCGGTTGAGGGGTGTCCAGGTCAAGCCGACCGCGTCAGCCCGTCCTGATCCCGGCCAGCAGGTCGGTGATCGCGGCCATGATCCGGGCGGTCGCCTTGTCGAGGACCTCCTTGGTCGGCTCCAGGTCGTAGAGGTCGGACAGGTCCACGGCGGGCCCGGCGACGACGTCCACCCGCTTGCGGGGCAGCGGCCGGGGCAGGAACGAGCCGCGCGGCAGCAGCCGCTGCGTCCCCCACTGGGCGATCGGGACCACCGGGGCGCGACTGGCCAGCGCGGCCCGCGCCACCCCGGACCTGCCCGCCATCGGCCAGCCGTCGGGGTCGCTGGTGAACGTGCCCTCGGGGTACACCGCGACGCACTCCCCCCGTTCGACCGCGCCCTGGGCGCCGGTGAGCGCGAGGCCCGCGCGGGACGTGCCGCGGTCCACCGGGACGTGGCGGCCCGACCGCATGACGGAGCCGACCAGCGGCAGCCGCCACAGGCTGGCCTTCGCCAGGTAGCGCGGCACGCGGCCGGACACCAGCGCGAACACCGTCGAGCTCACCGGGTCGGCGAAGGAGATGTGGTTGAACGCCAGCAGCACGCCACCGGTCTTCGGCACGTGCTCGTGGCCCGTCATCCGCATGGGGATGAACAGCACGACGATCGACCAGAGGACGTCGATGGCCATGCCGAACCAGAACCCGCGGCCCCGCCGGGGCATGAACCGGGTGAGGGCGGCCATCTGACGCACGGTCAGCGCCTTCGTGGTCTCGTTCACACCGGGATCTTCGGTTCCAGGGCCCGGAAGGTTTCCGCCGGGGGCCGCGAAGGTGGTCTCCCGACGACGCGGGGTGCCGGTTCGGCGCTCCTTCGAGGGCCCCGCCGAACCCGTTCGACTACTCTCCCCGGTCGTGCCCAGCCTCACCGAAGCGGATCAGGTCGTCCTCTCGACCCGACCTGTGCGCGTGCTGCTCGTCGAAGACGACGAGGGCGACGCCGTGCTGGTCGAGGCGCTGCTGGAGGAAGTGGACGCGCTGGTCGAGCTGACCCGCGCGCGCAGTCTCCAGGAAGCCGAGAAGCTCCTCCCGCACGCCGACTGCGTACTGCTCGACCTCGGGCTGCCCGACACCACCGGCCTGGACGGGCTGCGCCGCCTGCTCGCCCTCTCCTCCCCCGCCGCGATCCTCGTGCTGACCGGCCTCACCGACGAGCGCCAGGGCACCAGGGCCGTCGCGGCCGGCGCCCAGGACTACCTGGTCAAGGACCAGGTCGACGGCGCGCTGCTGATGCGCGGCATCCGCTACGCCGTCGAGCGCAAGCACGCCGAGGAGACCGCGCGCCTGCTGCGCGACGAGCAGCTGCACGCCGCCGAGAAGACCCGCCTGGAACGCGGCCTGCTGCCGTCGCCGATCATGCACGGCGAGGACCTGGCGCTGGAGACCCGCTACCGGCCGGGCGGCAGCCGGATGCTGCTCGGCGGCGACTTCTTCGACGCGGTGCGGCTGCCCGACGGCACCCTCCAGGTCATCATCGGCGACGTCTGCGGCCACGGCCCCGACGAGGCCGCGCTCGGCGTGTGCCTGCGCATAGCGTGGCGCGCGCTCGTGCTGGCCGAGCAGGAGCCGTGGAAGGTGCTGCGCACGCTGCACCAGATCCTGGTGCACGAACGCCACCAGCCCGGCCTGTTCACCACCGTGTGCATGCTGACCATCTCGCCGGACCGCCGCTGGGCGCGCGTGTACCTGGCGGGCCACCCGGAGCCGATGCTGCTGGTCGGCGACCGGATCGTGGAACTGCCCCGCGACCGGGCAGGCCTGCCGCTCGGCGTGCTGGCGGACAGCACGTGGAGCGGCCTGGACGTGCCGCTGCCGCCCGGCTGGTCGCTGATGCTCTACACCGACGGCCTGGTCGAGGGCCGGGTCGTGGGCGATCCGGAGCGGCTCGGGTCGGAACGGCTCATCTCGCTGATCGAGGGCATGGCCGGGCAGGAGCCGGACTGGCCGCGCAGGCAGGCCTGGCTGCTCGACACCCTCATCTCCAAGGTCGAAGCGCTCAACGGCGGTGAGCTGGACGACGACATGGCCGTCCTGCTCCTCTCGGAAAGGACCCGATGACCACCCCGGACTACACGACGAGGTGGCCCGCCAAACGGCTGCTGTTCGCCGCCGTGGCGATCCTCATCCTCGTGTCGGGCGGGGCGGTGGGCGCTGTCGCGGTGTCGCTGTCCCAGCTCACCGACGCGCGGCTGCTCGTCCTGGAGCAGATCGGCCCGGCCAGGCGGCACGTGCAGGAGCTGTCGACCGCGTTCGTCAACCAGGAGACCGGCGTGCGGGGCTTCGCGCTCAGCGGCCGTGACGACTTCCTGGCCCCCTACACGTCCGGTCAGGCCGACGAGCGGGCCGCGCTCGACAACGCCCGCGGCAGGCTCGGGTCGACCAAGCCGGAGTACAGCGCGGCGCTGGACCAGATCGAGCAGTACGCGATCGAGTGGCGCGGCAGCTACGCCGAGCCCCTGATCGCCCAGGTCCGCGCCCGGGGCCCCAACGCCGCGGCGGCGTCGACCGACCAGGGCAAGGAGTTGTTCGACCGGCTGCGCGGCGCCGCCGACGACCTCGAGGGCAAGATGGCCGTCGACGTCGACGCGGCGCGCGCGAAGCTCGACAACGCCGCGAACGTCGTGCTCTGGGTGACCATGAGCGTGGGCGCGCTGCTGATCCTGCTGATCGCCATCGTCGCGATCGTGCTGTACCGGATCCTCATCGCCCCCCTGGCGGGCCTGGCGGAGCAGGTGCGCGTGGTCTCGTCGGGCGACTTCGCCAAGCAGGTCGACGTGCCGGGCCCCCGCGAGATCGTGATGCTCGGCCACGACATCGACGCCATGCGCCTGCGGATCCTCGGCGACCTGGAGTCCGTCCGCGAGGCCCACGAGCGGCTGGACACCCAGTCCAAGGAGCTCCAGCGCTCCAACGCCGAGCTGGAGCAGTTCGCCTACGTCGCGTCGCACGACCTCCAGGAGCCGCTGCGCAAGGTCGCGAGCTTCTGCCAGCTGCTGGAGCGCCGCTACGGCGGGCAGCTCGACGAGCGCGCCGACCAGTACATCGGCTTCGCCGTCGACGGCGCCAAGCGGATGCAGGTGCTGATCAACGACCTGCTCGCCTTCTCGCGGGTCGGCCGCATGGCCCGCGAGCACACCATCGTCGACCTGGGCGAACTCGTGAACCAGGTCGTGGGATCGCTGTCCCCCGCCATCCAGGAGGCGGAGGCCTCGATCGACGTCCCCGCCGACCTGCCATCGGTGCGGGGCGAGGCGTCGCTGCTCGGCGGGGTGTTCCAGAACCTCATCGGCAACGCGCTGAAGTTCCACGGCACCGAGAAGCCGGAGGTGCGCCTGACCGTCGAGCGCACCGACGGGTTCTGGACGTTCACCTGCCGCGACAACGGCATCGGGATCGACTCCGAGTACGCCGAACGGATCTTCGTCATCTTCCAGCGGCTGCACCACAAGGACGCATATCCCGGTACGGGTATCGGTCTCGCGATGTGTCGCAAGATCATCGAGTACCACGGTGGCACCATCTGGTTGGACACCGACCAGGACACCGGCACCACCTTCCGTTTCACCCTGCCCGTCGTCGAGGAATCCGAGACCCCCAATGAGTGATGCACTGAGCGTGGTAGACGTCCTGCTGGTCGAGGACGACCCCGGCGACGCGTTGATGACGCAGGAGGCGTTCGAGCACCACAAGATCAAGAACTCACTGCACATCGTCCGCGACGGCGTCGAGGCCCTCCAGTTCCTGCGGCGCGAGGGCGAACACGCCAACGCCCCCAGGCCCGGCCTCATCCTGCTCGACCTCAACCTGCCCCGGATGGACGGGCGCGAGGTGCTGGCCGAGGTCAAGGCCGACGAGCGCCTGCGCTCCATCCCCGTGGTCGTGCTGACGACCTCGGAGGCGGAGGAGGACATCCTGCGCAGCTACAACCTGCACGCCAACGCCTACGTCACCAAGCCGGTGGACTTCGACCGGTTCATCGAGGTCGTCAGGCAGATCGACGACTTCTTCGTGACCGTCGTGAAGTTGCCGAGGTGACCTTGGTTTGACCGCGGACGGCCTCGGGTAGCTGATCTCCATGACCAACGCGTCCCGCAGCCCCCGAGGCAAGTTCGACACCCTCCGCCCCCCGGGCCGGTCACGCCGCGGCACCCCGTCGCAACCGGCCCCTCGGCGTTGAGGGGTTTTTGTTCGGGTCCGCCAAAAGCGGTAATCCGCACAACTGCCGATTAGAACCCCGTTTAGAGCCGTTCACCGACGTAACCCGTTCGCTCCAGTGCCCGACGCCTAACTTTCGTTAACATCGAATCCTGGCGAGCGCAGGGATCGAGCACCACGCCCCCGCCATGAGAGCGGCGAAAGGGGCGTGGATGTTCAGGAGTTTCATCGCCTGGATGGACGAGTACATCTCGGAAGAGGGAACGCCCGCTATCGCCAAGGCCGTTCTCGGAATCATGAGTTTCGCCGTACTGCTCGGCGCGATCATGGGAAACCTGGCGGTAAAAGCAGGCGCCCTCGCGGCGTCGATCGTCATCGTCATGGGATTGGCCATGCTGCTACTGGCCGATCGCCGTAAACTGATTCGAAGCGCGGCCATCAAGGACCGCCTCGTATCGCGGTACTGCGGAATCATCTTCGATGAACTCAACCCCTCGTTCCGGATCATCACCTGCAGGCAGGTGTCGATCATCGAACGCAATGGGGACACGAAGGAAAAAACAACTCTGCACGCCAAGGTCGAATGCGACCACCTCTACTTCTTCCGGCTTCGGTTCGCCTCCCGCTGGGATCAGCCGGTCAAGCAGCGGGAGAAGGTCAAAGTCGAGGTCAGGGGGATGTCGGCCAGTGACATCCCCGGCACGAGCATGAACGTCACCCAGTTCTGGATGCCCGATGGCCGACTGGAGGTGCTGGTGCACTTCCCGGCACCTCCCAAGTCGAACAGCGAGATCAGGATCGACATCGTCGCCGACTGGCCTGGAAAATCGATCCCGCTCATGCGCCATGAAGTACCGGACGATTTCGTCTTCAGGTTCGAACACCCGGTGACCTTCGCTCAGTACAAGGTCGTGCTGCCGACCTCGTGCGAGGCGTACTACGAGGCCATCGGATTCGACGAGGACGAGAACGGCTACCTGCTGAGCAAGACCGACGAGAGCGACGGCAGGACTCAGTTCGTGTTCGAAATCTTCGACATGCCCGCGGACAAGCAGGTCGGCGTTCGGCTGCAACTAAAGAAGGGTGCGCCACCGTAGCAGCACACCCTTTTCGCAAGACAATGGCGACGGACTACTTGTCGCTCACTTCGCCGCCCTCTAGCCCAAGAACAACAGACATCGTGCGCATGCCTCCGAATTCGTCGTGACACCAGATAAGGAAGAGCCGCTGGAGCTAGTCCACATGGGCGGAGCCCAGTTCAGCCTAATGCACGAACAGAGCCGATCTACACCGACCGGCTTCACTCGATCGTGTGCACGCTGACCGCGTAGTTCCCGCCCGTGTACGGCTCGCGGTCCCACGTGGACCAGCGGTCCTCCGCGCGTAGCCCGGCAGCCGCGCACCAGCCGTCGTAGTCAACCAACGCGGGCCAGTCCGGGCGCAACTGGAAGCCCGCGACCAGCCGCCCACCCGGCACCAAGTGAGCCGCACAAGCCGCCACAGCGGCAGCGCGCACGTCCGGGGCGACGTACGGGATCACGTTGCCCGCGAGCACGACGACGTCGAAGGTCTCGGCCAGCGCCATGACCTCCAACCCCGCCCGCTCCCACCGCAGCTCAGGCGCCTTGGCGCGAGCGGCGGTGATCATGTCCCCGTCGAAGTCGACGCCGACCACTCGCACGCCCCGCCGCGCCAGTTCGATGCCCACCCGGCCGGTGCCGCAGCCGCCGTCGAGCACCGACCGCGGTGAGTACGACATGACCAGCGCCGCCTCGCCGTGCGGGTCGTGGCCCGCCTCGGCCATCCGCTGCCAGCGGTCGTCGTAGGACGAGACGTCGACGCGGCCGCGCCAGGCCGCCCAGTCGGCGGGCAGGTCGGTCACGTGACCTCCAGTTCGGCCGTCAGGCGGGTGTCGCCGTAGTCGTGGCCGATCTCGACGACGTAGGTCCCCGTCAACGTCCGCCACGCGCCGTCGTCCCAGCCCTGAACGGCCCGCCTCAGCAGCGCCACCGTCGCCGTGACCGTCTCCCCCGCGTCCGCCGACACGGACGCGAAGCCCGCCAGCCAGCGGGTCGGGCGGTCGGGCAGCGGGGTCTGCGGGACGAGGTACACCTGGACGACCTCGCGGCCGGGGCGGGTGCCGGTGTTGCAGAGGCGGACGGTGACGGTGGAGTCGGCGGTGATCCCGACCGACTCGTAGGACCACGTCGTGTAGCCGAGCCCGTGGCCGAACCAGAACGCGGGGCGGACCTGGCGGCCCTGCCAGGCGCGGTAGCCGATGAACAGGCCCTCCCGGTAGGTGAGCACGCCGTCCACGGGGTCGACGTCGAGCACGGGGGCGTCGTCCTTGCGGGCGGGCCACGTCGTGGGCAGGCGGCCCGCGGGCTCGGCGTCGCCGAACAGGACGGCGGCGAGCGCGGCGCCCGCCTCCTGGCCGGGGAACCAGGTGAGCAGCACGGCGGCGACGTCGTCGAGCCAGGGCATCTCCACCGGGGACCCGGCGTTGACGACCACGACGGTCCGCGGGTTGACCGCGGCGACGGCGGCCACCATGTCGTCCTGCCGCCCCGGCAGCGCGAGCGAGCGGCGGTCGAAGCCCTCGGACTCGACCTCCTCGGTGGTCGCGACCACGACGACGGCCACCTGGGCGGACGCGGCGGCGGCCACGGCGCGGTCGATCAGCTCGTCGTCGGTGGGGCCCGGTTCGGCGTGGCCGAGGGTGAGGCCGACGACGGTGCCGAGGCCGGGACGGACCCACACCCGGTGGTGCAGCGAGACCAGCACGGGGCCGTTGACCTCGGCGGTGACCTGGGTTTCCGGGTGCAGCAGGATACCGGCGGCGGGGTCGTCGTCGTAGGCGACCTGCTTGTCGTCGAACAGGACCTCGCCGTCGACGGTCAGCACGAAGTCGCCGATGCCCGCCACGCCGAAGCGGTGCTCGCCGAACACCAGCGGACGGAACAGCGCGGTGACCTCGACGGTGTCGAGCAGCGAGCTGTCCATCTCGACCGGCATCCTGCCGATCCACCCCGTCTGGGCCTCCGCGAGCAACGTGCGGCCGAGTTCACCGCCCTGGGCGTCGCGGAACACCATGCGCAGCCCCGCTTCTCCGGTCTCCGGGTCCGTCCACTCCGGACCGGACGCGGCGGGCAGCTTCGTCCACGGGTCGACGCCGGGTTCGTAGACAAGTTCGACGCCCCGGTCGCGCAGACCGTCCAAAGGGGACACGACGTGCGGCGGGAACACGTGGACGCTGCCGCCGCCGAGGATGCGGGCCTGCTCGGCGGCCATGCCGATCACGGCCACGGTCGGGGAGGCCAGCGGCAGGGTGCCGTCGTTGCGCAGCAGCACGAAGGAGCGCTCGGCGACCTCCTTGGCCAGCGCGTCGCCGTCGATCCTGGCGGGCAATTCCGACACGACCGGGTCGACGCCGTCGAGCAGCCCGACGCGGCTGGCCAGGCGCAGGACGCGGCGGACCATCTCGTCCACCACGGATTCGGGGACCTCGCCCGCGCGCACGGCCTCCACGAGCTTGGCGCCGTAGGGGTTGCCCGGTCCGGGCATCGCGATGTCCAGGCCGCCCAGGGCGGTCCCGGCGGTGGTCTTGGCGGCCGTCCAGTCGGACACGACCACGCCGTCGAAACCCCACTCGTCCTTGAGCAGGCCGTTCTGCAGCAGGCCGTTCTCGGACATGGTGTGCCCGTTGACGCCGTTGTAGGCGGACATGACCGCCCACACGCCCGCGCCGACGACGGCCTCGAACGGGGCGAGGTACAGCTCGCGGAGGGTGCGGTCGTCCACGGCGGCGTCGAGGACGAAGCGCGCGGTCTCGGAGTCGTTGGCGACGAAGTGCTTCACGGTCGCGCTGACGCCGCCGTCCTGCACACCGGTGACGTAGCCGACGCCGATCTGCGCGGTGAGCAGCGGGTCCTCGGAGTAGCACTCGAAGTGCCTACCGCCCAACGGGGTGCGGTGCAGGTTCACGGTCGGCGCGAGCAGCACGTGCACGCCCTTGCGGCGGGCCTCCTGGGCGAGCAGGCGGCCGACGCGCCTGGCCAGCTCCGGGTCCCAGGTCGCGGCGAGCGCGGTGGGGCTCGGCAGCACGATCGCCGGGTCGTCCGGGGTCCAGTCGGTGCCGCGGACGCCGATGGGGCCGTCCGACATGACCAGCGATCCGAGGCCGATGTGCGGGACCGCCGGGAGCGACCAGACGTCCTGCCCCGCGAGCAGGCTCACCTTCGTCTCGAGGTCGAGTGCGGCCAGTGCGGCCTCGATCGGGCTCATGGTCCTCCTACCGGGCGGCCGGGCGGTTCAAGATCGACACGTTACCCGGAGTGAGCGGCCGGCGGTAACGGGACGGCCGTGGCCGGCACCATCAGACCGTGACTGCGCCGTAGTGCACGACCCCGTCCACAGTGGACGAGGCGAGTCGACCGTCGCGCACCAGCACGTCCAGGTGCGCGGACGTCTCACCGGTCGCCAGCACCTGGTTGAACAGGTTCAGCTCGTCGAACTTCCGCTGCCTGCGGGTCCAGCCGAGCCTGCGCGCGGTCTCGTACGCGGTGGCCGTGCCGCCCGTCACGGACGCGACGGTGGCCTCCAGCCGTTCCTCGTGGTGGCGCAGCAGCTCGTCCACGCGCTGGTGGACGCTGTCGGTCACGGGGCCGTGCGCGGGCAGCAGGCGCAGGTCGGGGTGCTCGCGCATCAGCCGCAGCGAGTCCAGGTAGTCGCCCAGCGGCAACTCGGGCCGCGAGGGTTCGAAGCCGATCGACGGGGTGATGTGCGGCAGCACGTGGTCGCCCGCGAACAGCAGCGACGACGCCGTGTCGACGAACACCACGTGCCCGGCGGTGTGGCCGGGCGTGGGCACGGTCGTGAGCACGCGCTTGTCCAGGTCGACCACGCTGGCGCCGGTCAGCCACTCGTCGGGCAGCTCGTAGGCCTCGACCGACTTGCGCTCCAGCGGCACGGCGGCCTTCCGCCACCGCTCGGCGAGGTCGGACGCGCCCCAGCCCCGCAGGTTCGACAGCTGGGCGTCGGCCCGGCCGCCGAGGATCCGCTCCAGCGACGGCTGCTCGCCGAGGCCCAGCGCGATCTTCGTGCCGAAGCGCTTCCGCAGCGCCACGGCCAGCGTGTAGTGGTCGCGGTGCATGTGCGTGACGAGGAACCGGCGGATGTCGGCGAACCCGTACCCGAGGGTGTCGAGCGAGGCCTCCAGCCGGTCGGTGGCCTCGTCCAGCGCCCAGCCCGCGTCGATCATGACGACGCCGTCGCCGTCCTCGATCGCGTAAACGTTCACCGTGTGCAGGCCGTCGTTCGGCAGCGGCAGCGGGATCCGGTGCACGCCCGGCGCCACCTCGAAGACACCTGGCTCAGTCCAGTCCGTCATGGCCACCGGAAGGTAGCACGCACTACAGGTCGAACTCCGCTCGTCGGTCCTCCAGCACCAGGCCCAGGTATTCGGGGTGCTTGCCGATGTAGCCGCGCACGAACGGGCAGGCCGGGAGCACGGCGATCCCCGCGTCGCGGGCGTCGTTCAGGACGTGCTTGACCAGCGTGGACGCCAGCCCCTTGCCGCCGAACGCGTCGTCGATCACGGTGTGGGTGAACGTGATCGTGCCCTCCCCGCGCTCGTACTGGGCGTAACCGGCCAGCGCGCCGTCGTGCACGACCTCGTAGCGGTGCAGCTGCACGTTGTCCACCACGGTTGTCATCTGTCGACCTCCACGCTCGTGACGGGCCCCGCGCCCGCGCGGTCCGCGCACGCGGGCCCGTCGTCGTCCGGGTCGACGGCGGCCGTCTCCGGTGACCGGGAGGACCACGGTAGTCCGGCGGGGCAGGATGGCGCGATGGATGTCTACCTGCTGATCCTCGGCGACCACCTCCCCGACCCGGCGACCGGCGTCGTCGTCAGCGAGGCGACCCGGTTGCAGGCCGTGGTCGAACAGGCCGTCGTGGCCGAGGAGGCGGGCTTCACCGGCGTCGCGATCGGCGAGCACCACTTCACCCGCTACATCGTGTCCGCGCCGGAGCTGCTGCTCGCCACGATCGCGGCCCGCACGTCGACGCTGCGGCTGTCCACGGGGGTCACCCTGCTCGCCCACCGCGACCCGGTGCTGGTCGCCGAGGAGCTGGCGACGCTGGACGTGCTGTCGCTCGGCCGGGCGGAGCTGGTCGTGGCGCGCGGGGTGTCGCCGCGCACCGACGCCGTGTTCGGGGTGCGGTCGAGGGACCTGCGGGCGCGGTTCGACGAGAACCTGCGGCTGCTGCTGCGGCTGCTGGAGGAGCCGGACGTGACGTGGGAGGGGCGGTTCCGGCCGCCGCTGGCGGGCGTGACGACGACGCCCCGGCCGTTGCAGCGGCCGCACCCGCCGGTGTGGATCGGGAGCGGGTCGGCGGTGTCGGCGGACCTGGGGGCGGAGCTGGGGATGCCGCTGATGCTGCCCAGCACGCTGCGGGATCCGGGGACGCACGTGGACGTGGTGACGCGATACCGGGCGGCCATGGGGGCGAAGGGGCGGATCGCGCTGCCGAGCCACGTGTTCGTGGCGGCGGACGCGGCGGAGGCCCGTCGGCGGTGGCGGCCGTACCTGGACGGGTACGCGCGGTTCGCCGACCCGTGGCGGGGCGACGGTGACGTCGACGTGGACCTGCTCATGGACGGCGCCGCCGTGTGCGGCGACCCCGGCGAGGTCGCCGAACGCCTCAACGGACTGGCCCGGCTGCTCGACCTCGACGCGCACCTGGTCATGGTCGACATCGGCGGCCTGCCGCAACCCGACGTCCTCACCGCCATCCGCCTCTTCGGCTCAGCCGTCCTCCCCCTCCTCAAGCGCTAACCCCTCGCGAGTCGAACGCCCAGGCACCCCGTGTCGAACCTCCAGGCACCCCCAAGTGAGGGACACGAAGTGCCCGAGCGAAGAACTCACGCGGTCCGGGGTTCAGCTTGGGTGCCCGAGCGTTCGACACGGGGTGCCCGAGCGTTCGACACGGGGTGCCCGAGCGTTCGACACGGGGTGTCTGAGTGTTCGACACGGGGTGTCTGAGTGTTCGACTCGCGGGTTAGGTGAGGGTTTGGAGGGAGGGGGGTAGGGGTGTGGTGTGCAGGACGCCCAGGCGTTGGGTGGCGCGGGTGAGGGCGACGTAGAGCTCCCCCGGTGTCATGAGGTGCGGCTCCACGACGAGGACGGTGTCGAACTCGAGGCCCTTCGCCTCGCGCGGGGTGATCACCGGGCCGGGCAGGTCGATGCCGTCCGGGGCGATGACTGCGATCGTGCCCTCGCGGGTGACCGCCAGCTCCGCCGCCACCGCGGCCGCCAGATCGGTGACCAGGGTCGCCCACGGCGGGATGCCGTTGTGGCGCACGGACTTCGGGAGGCTCGCGGCGGGGTTCACCTCGGCCAGCACCACCGCGGCGACGTCCATGATCTCGGCCGGGGTGCGGTAGTTGAGGGTCAGCTCGCGGTAGGCCCAGCGGTCGCCCGCGTAGCGGTCCAGCATCGCCGCCCAGGTGCGGGCCCCCGCCGCGGACTGGCGCTGGGACAGGTCGCCGACGATGGTCATGGACTTGCTGGGACAGCGGCGGAACAGCAGGCGCCAGTCCATTTCGGACAGTTCCTGCGCCTCGTCGACGACCACGTGGCCGTAGGTCCACTCGCGGTCGGCCGCGGCGCGTTCGGCGAGGTAGCGGTGGTCGCGTTCGACGTGGCGCTCGGCCAAGTGCTCGGCGTCGATCAGGTCGACGGCCCGCAGCAGGTCCGGGTCCATGGTCGGGTCGGTGTCCAGGATCTCCAGGACGCCCTGCGCGTACTCCTCGCCCGCCTTCTCCTCCTTGGGCTTCAGGGCGTGCTCGCCGAGCAGCTCCGCCGCCTCGTCCAGCAGCGGGACGTCGGAGACGGTCCAGGCGCGGCCCACCTCGCGGTGGAACTCCGGGACGCCCAGTTCGGCGCAGCGGTCCGCGGACTCGTAGAACTCGGCCAGGAACCTGCGCGGGGTGAGGGCGGGCCAGAGGACGTCCACGGCGGCGCGCAGCTCGCGGTTGGCGTAGACCTCCCGGCGGACGTCGACCGCGACGCCGTCCCACGGCTCGTCGATCTCGGCCAGCGCCACGTCCAGCACGAGGTCCACCAGCGCCTCGTGGAAGACGGCGCGGGTGTGGTTGTGCAGCAGGCCCGCCTGCCGGGCGCGGGTGCGGGCGGCGTCGGCGATCGCCGCGTCGAGGTGGACGACGCAGTGCTCCAGCTCGATCGGGATGGGCACGTCGGGCACTTCCTGGCGCTGGGCGACGGCCGCGACCAGCACGTCGAGGATGTCGAGGCTCCCCTTGCGCCGCTGGACGGCGGGCACGTCCTCGCGGACGGTGCGCAGCCTGGGCATGAGGTCGCCCGGCGAGGCGAAGACGACGTCGGTCTCCCCCAGCGACGGCAGGACGTTGCCGATGTAGCGCAGGAAGCCGGAGTTCGGGCCGACGATCAGCACGCCGCGCTTGGCCAGGCGTTCGCGCTGGGTGTAGAGCAGGTAGGCGACCCGGTGCAGCGCGACGGCGGTCTTGCCGGTGCCCGGCCCGCCCTCAACCACCAGGACGCCGGGGTGGTCGAGGCGGATGATCTCGTCCTGCTCGACCTGGATCGTGGCGACGATGTCGCGCATGACCTCCTCGCGCGGCGCGTCCAGCGCGGCCGTGAGCGCGACGCCGTCCAGGCGCAGTTCGTCGTCGTGGAAGTCCTGCAACCGCCTGCCGCGGGTGTGGAAGTGGCGCCTGCGGGTCAGCCCCTCCGGAACGGCGGCCGTCGCCACGTAGAACGGGCGGGCGGCGGGCGCGCGCCAGTCCGTGAGCAGCGGCTCGTACTCGTCGGCCTCGTCGAACAGCCCGATCCTGCCGATGTAGGTGCGGGCGCCGTCCACGTGGTCGGTGCGGCCGAAGCACAACCCGTCGTCGGCGACGCGCAGCCTGCTGAGCTGGTCGGACAGCGTTCGCACGTCCACCTCGCGCTGCCAGCGCTGGGCGGTCGTGTCGCCAAGGGCCTCCTCCAGCGCGCGCAGGGCGACGGCTCGCTGCCCGTCGAGCTTGCGGTACAGGAATGCGACGCGTTCACGCTCCGCGAGCAATTCCTCCATGTGGTGGCCTGTCCTTTCGACGTGCTACAATTGATGAAGATTCGGCAGGACCAATTTCTTGGCGCCGATCTTCTATTCTCACCCCTTTGTCAAATCGACTTCGGAATTCATTGTCGACGTCGTGGCGCGCGCACGCGGAACGCCCCGGCGGGCACCGGGGCGCGGAGGTACGGACGGGGTCAGTTCTCGGGGATCGGGCAGGACCCGGTGACCGAGCCGATGCTGTTGACCTCCGCGTTGCTGCGGCGGTCGCCCGCGTAGTCGATCTGGTCCGTGCACTTCACACCCGCGGTGTACGGGCGGGGCACGGGGCAGGTGCCGGTGGCGAAGCCGATGCTGTTGATCTCGGCGTCGCTGCGGTGGTCGCCCGCGTAGTCGGTCTGGACGGTGCACTTGACGTTCGAGAACCCGTTGCCCGCGGTCGGGGAGGCGGTGGCCGAGCCGGACACCGCGAAGACGGTCCCCGCGCCCGCGGCGCACAACGCCGTCACGACCAGTGCACGTCGCATGTTCATGCACCCCCTGTACCTCCGCCCGGCCACCGGTAAACGCACTGACCAATCGGGACACACCGGAGTGGTCGCGGACGCACGGGAACAACCCTCCACCCCACCGGCCGCGGACCGGGACCGTCAACCCCCGTTGGTCGCGAACACAGAACGTGAAAGCGCTGTCTTGGATGGCCGTTCCCCTTCACCCCAATGGATGCGACTACCGAATTGGTATGGACATCCAGGGTCTGGAGGGTGTCGACACGGCGTCAGTTCATGAAGTTGGGCCTCACGGCGGCGGCCACTCCCCTGCTCCCGCCCGGCTTCGCGGAAGCGTCGCCCCGGATCGGCGCGGCGGCCGGGATCCAGCCATTCGCGTCCTACTGGCACCCGAACACCCTGCTGGCCTGGGACCCGGCCACGGATCCCGACGCCAGGTTCAACCGGTCCACCGTGCCGCTCGCCCCGCAGGTGGTGCCCGCGCGTCCCGCCAACGCCCACGCCCGCCCCGGCGAGGCGAAGGTGCAGTCGCTGGTCGCGTACGCGCCGACCAGCGCGAACCCCGCACAGGGCGCGCCGGACATGAACTACTACGCCACGAACTACTGGCAGTACATGGACACCCTGGTGTTCTGGGGCGGCTCGGCGTCCGAGGGGCTGATCCTGGCGCCGAACCCCACGGTCACCGACGCCGCGCACCGCAACGGCGTGCGGGTGATCGGCAACGTGTTCCTCCCACCGACCGCGTACGGCGGCCGGATCCAGTGGGTGCGCGACTTCGCGCAGCGCAGCGGGGACCGGTTCCCGGTGGCGGACAAGATGATCGAGGTCGCCCGGCACCACGGGTTCGACGGGTGGTTCGTCAACCAGGAGACCGCGGGCGGGGACGCCGCGCTGGCCTCGGACATGCGCGACCTCGTGGCGCAGCTGGAGGCCAGCGGCCTGCACATCATCTGGTACGACGCCATGACCCGCACCGGCAGCGTCAGCTGGCAGAACGCCCTGACCGCGAGCAACCAGATGTTCATCCAGGACGGCGCGACGCGCGTCAGCGACGACATGTTCCTCAACTTCTGGTGGAGCGGCACGGGTCTGGCGGACTCCGCCGCGCTCGCGCGCTCCCTGGGCCGCGACCCGTACGAGCTGTACTCCGGGGTCGACGTCGAGTCCAGCGGCTACAACACCTCCGTCGGCTGGTCGTCGGTGTTCCCGGAGAACCAGCCGCACGTCACCTCGCTCGGCTTCTACCGTCCGGAGTGGACGTTCAAGAGCTCAGCGGGCCCCGCCGACTTCTACGCGCGCGACAACAGGTTCTGGGTCGGCCCCAACGGCGACCCGGCGGACACCGCGTCCACGGCGAGCTGGAAGGGCGTCGCGCACTACGTCACCGAGCTGTCGCCGATCACCTCGCTGCCGTTCGTGACGAACTTCAACACCGGCCACGGGAAGCTGTTCGCGGTCGACGGGCAGACCCTGAACACGGGGCCGTGGAACAACCTGAGCCTCCAGGACGTGCTGCCGACGTGGCGCTGGAGCGTGCGGTCGACCGGCACGAAGGTGGTGCCGAGCCTGGACTGGGACACGGTGTGGGACGGCGGGACGTCGCTCAGGATCACCGGAACCCCCAGCGAGGACAACGACATCCGGCTGTTCGCCACCGGCCTGGCGCTCGACGGCGGCGCGAGCTTCGAGCTGGTGCACAACACCGGCGCCGTGGGCCCGTCCCGCCTGCTGGTGGGCCTCCAGTTCGCCGACGCGCCGGACACGACGGAGTTCCTGGACGTCGGCGACTCCGAGGGTGGCTGGCAACGCGCGACGTTCGCGCTCGACGCCCACGCGGGTCGTGAGCTGGTCGGGATCTCCCTGCGGGTCACGGCGGGAGGCCCGTTCACCGGCTACGTCGGCAGGCTGGGCGTGCACGGCACCGGCGCACCGGCTGAAGTCGCCGCGCCCGGCCAGGTCACCGCGGAGCAGGTGGCCCAGACCGGCCCGGCCACGGCCGCGCTCCGCCTCAGCTGGGTGAAGTCGGCCGACGCGGTCCGCCAGTACCGGGTGTTCAAGCGGAACGCCGACGGGACGCGCGCGTTCCTCGGCGGCACCCCGAACGACGCCTACTTCGTGCCCGCCGTGGCCAAGGCGGCGGACGAGGCGGTGACGCTGGAAGTGATCGCGGTCACCGACGCGTTCGCGGTGTCACCGGCGAGTGAGGTCGTGGTCCCGTAACCGTCGCGGCGCGGTGAGGGATTCGGCGGCCGCTTGAGCGGCACGATCAGCGGCGTCCCGGTCTCCGGGTCCAGCTCCGCGGTCACCAGGACGCCGATGGCGACCGGCAGCCCCACCGCGCGACGTGGCTGGTGCTGCCACGTGGTCGAGTCTGCACCGCCGCGTCCCCTGTGTCGAAGCCGACCCTCTGGCCATCCGTCGGACTACGTAGCCTTGCCTACCGTTACGTCCGCTGTCCGACTGCATGAGGTGGGTTAGTGCGCGCCGGAGATCCGACGGGTCGCGATGTCCTGAAGTCAGCCGTCAAGGGCCAGTGGCGCAACGTGACGGCGGCGTCGATAGCCGGTGCGGGCCACCAGGCGGGTGAGGCGCTGGTACCGGTGATCATCGGTGTGGTGATCGACCGCGCGGTGTCGACCGGCGTGACGGCGGAACTGCTGTGGTGGCTGGTCGCGCTCGGCGTGGTGTTCGCGGTGCTGTCGTTCAGCTTCCGGATCGGCCTCCACACCGGTGAGCTGGCGTCCGAGCGGATCGCGCACGCGCTGCGGGTCCAGGTGACCACCCGCGTGCTCGACCACCGCGGCGGCGCCGCGACCGGCAGGCTCGCGGGCGAACTGGTCACCATCGCGACCAGCGACGCGACGCGGGTCGGCCACGTGGGCCGCGCGCTGCCCACGGCGGTCGCGGCGGGCACGGGCCTGCTGGTCGGCGCGGTCGCGCTGCTGCGGGTGTCCGTGGTGCTCGGGCTCGTGGTGCTGATCGCCACACCGCTGCTGCTCGGGCTCGCGCACGTGCTCGGCAAGCCGCTGGAGCGGCGCAGCGAGGCCGAGCAGGAGCGGGCCGAGCACGCGTCCGGCATCGCCGCCGACCTGGTCGCGGGACTGCGGTCGCTCAAGGGTTTCGGCGCCGAGCGCGCGGCCGTCGACCGGTACCGCGGCACCAGCCAGGGCTCGATGCTCGCGGCCGTCCGATCGGCACGGGCGCAGGCGTGGCTCGACGGGTCGATGCTCGCGGTGACCGGGCTGCTGCTGGCGCTGATCGCGCTGGTCGGCGGCACGCTCGCGGCCGACGGGTCGATCACGGTCGGCGAACTGGTCGCCGCCGTCGGGCTGGCGCAGTTCCTGCTGTGGCCGCTGAACGTGATCTCGTGGGTCAACGGCGCGTTCGCGATGGGCCGCGCGTCGGCCGCGCGGATCGCCGAGGTGCTGAACGCCCCCGCCGACCTGGCCGCGGGCACCGACGCCGTGTCGACGCCGGTCGCGGGCGCGGTCCGGCTGCGCGGGCTGACGCACGGCACGCTGCGCGGGCTCGACCTCGACGTGGCGGCGGGCGAACTGCTCGGCGTCGTGGCGGCGGATCCGGCGGACGCGACCGCGTTGTTGCGCTGCCTGGCGCGCGAGGTCGATCCGTCGTCGGGTTCGGTGGAGCTGGACGGCGTCCCACTGTCCACACTGGACCCCAGCGGTGTGCGGGCCGCGATCCTGGTGGCCGCGCACGAGGCGGACCTGTTCTCCGACAGCGTGGTGGACAACATCCGCGCGGTGTCGGCCCGGCCCGAGGAGGTCGAGCGGGCCATGACGGCCGCCGCGGTGCACGACGTCGTCGAGGCGCTGCCGCAGGGAGCGGACACCGTCGTCGCCGAGCGCGGCCGGTCGCTCTCCGGTGGGCAGCGCCAACGGGTCGCGCTGGCCCGCGCGCTGGCCGCCGCACCGCCGGTGCTGGTGGTGCACGACCCCACGACGGCGATCGACGCGGTGACGGAAATGACCCTGGCACAGGGTATCCGCGAGATGCGGCGGGGCAGGACGACGATCGTGGTGACCACCAGCCCGGCGCTGCTGGCCACGGCCGACCGGATCGTGGTGCTGACCGGTGGCGTGCTGACCGCCGAGGGCTCGCACGCCGACCTCGTGCGCGACGACGACTACCGGGCGACGGTGCTGGCATGAGCGAACTCCTCCCCACCGCGGGCCCGGCCCAGACCTGGGCGGCGGTGCGGAAGCTGCTGCGGCCACGGCGAGGGCTGGCCGTGGCGACGATCGCCGTGCTGCTCACGGGCACCGCCGTCGGACTGGCCACCGCTCCCCTGCTCGGCGACATCGTCGACCTCGTGGTGACCAGGCAGCCGTCGACCGCGATCACCCGGCCGGTCGTGCTGCTCGCGCTCGTCGCGGTGGCGCAGGGGATCGCCACCGCTATCGGCGCGGCGCTGATCTCCCGGCTGGGCGAGGGAATGCTGGCGGAACTGCGCGAGCGGTTCATCGACCGCGCGCTGAACCTGCCGTTGGAGCAGGTCGAGCGGGCCGGGTCGGGCGACCTGACCGCGCGGGTCACCGGTGACGTCACCAAGATCGCCGAAGCGGTGCGGCAGGCGTTGCCGCTGCTGGCCCGGTCGTCGCTGACCATCGTGCTGACGCTGGGCGCGCTGGCCGTGCTCGACTGGCGGTTCGCGCTCGCGGTGCTCGCCGCCGCGCCCGTGCAGATCCTGACCGTGCGGTGGTACGGGCGCAACGCGAAGACCATGTACGGCGCCGAACGCGTCGCGATCGGGGCGCAGCAACAACAGCTGCTGGAGACCATCGGCGGTTCGTCGACCGTGCGGGCGTTCGGCCTGACCGACGAGCACGTGCGCCGGGTCACCTACCGGTCGACCACGGCCGTGGGCTTGACGATGCGGTGCATCCGGCTGCTCGGCGGGTTCTTCAGCAGGCTCAACCTGGCCGAGTACGTCGGCCTGAGCGCGTTGCTGATCACCGGGTTCTTCCTGGTGGGCAACGGGACCGCGACCATCGGCACGGCCACCGCCGCCGCGCTGTACTTCCACAGCCTGTTCAACCCGATCAACGCGGCCCTGTCGCTGGCCGACGACGCCCAGTCCGCCGCCGCCAGCCTCGCCCGGCTGGTCGGTGTCGCGGACCGCCCCGCCACCCCCGAGGACACCGGCGAGGTCCCCTCCGACACCACCGTCGAGGTCGCCGGCCTCGGCCACGCCTACGAGACCGGCCACGACGTGCTGACCGACATCGAACTCCACCTGGCCCCCGGCGAACGGGTGGCGCTGGTCGGCGCGTCCGGCGCGGGCAAGACCACGCTGGCCAAGCTCATCGCGGGCGTGCACCGGCCCAGTCGCGGCACGATCACGTTCGGCGGCACCGACATCGACGACCTCGGCCCCGCCACCACCCGGCGGACCATCGCGCTCATCACCCAGGAGGTCCACGTCTTCGCGGGCACCCTCGCCGACGACCTCCGACTCGCCAAGCCGACCGCCACCGGCCACGACCTGCACGCCGCCCTGGACCGCGTCGGCGCCCTGCCGTGGGCCCGCGCACTGCCCGACGGCCTGGAAACCGTGGTCGGCGAAGGCGGCCACCGCCTCACCACCGCCCAGGCCCAACAACTGGCCCTCGCCAGGCTGGTGCTGGCCGACCCGCCGATCGCCGTGCTCGACGAGGCCACCGCAGACGCCGGCAGCGCGGGCGCCCGCGTCCTGGAGGCCGCCGCCACGGCTGCCCTCACCGGCCGCAGCGGCCTCCTCGTCGCCCACCGCCTCACCCAGGCCGCCAACGCCGACCGCGTCGTCGTCCTCGACCACGGCCGCGTCGTGGAAACCGGCACGCACGCCGAACTCGTGGCGGCAGGCGGCCGTTACGCCGAACTGTGGGCAGCGTGGTCCGACCAGCGCTAGGCGCTATCGTCGCGCCGGTCCGGTAACGACGAGGTTGGGCGGGCACGTGACCGCAGTCCCCACGGAAACCACGATCCGCCAGGTCCTGCGGCGGGCCTGCCCCGACGTCCGCGTCGACGCGCTGCGCACGCTCGACGCGGGCTACACGAGCAAGCAGTGGGTCGCCGACACCGACCAGGGCCGCCTGCTGGTCAAGGTGCCCCAGCGCAACCGCGACCCCGACCACTTCCGCCGCCTGGTCGCCGGCACGCGGATCGCCGCCGACCACGGCATCCCCGTGGTGCGGCACCGGGAACTGGTGCTCCACGATCCCGACGTGGACGGTCCCGTGCTCGTCCAGGAGTTCCAGGAGGGCGACGCCGCCGGGGACGTGTGGGAGACGCTCGACGAGGAGCAGCGGAAAGCGCTCTGCCGCGACCTCGGCGACGTCGTCGGCCGGGTGCACGCCATCCGGGGCTCCCGATTCGGCGACGTCCTGGACAGCGGCGGGGTGGAAACGCTGCGGGAGTCCGTCCTGGCTGAGGTGCAGTCACTGCTCGACCAGACCGGCGCCCTCGACGACACCGTTCGGACCGCCGTCATGGCGGCGGTGGAGCGACTGGACTCCTCCGCGAGCGCCCCGTCACTGGTCCACGGAGACCTGTGGCTGCCCAACTTCCTGGTGACCGACGGCCGGATCACCTGCGTCCTCGACTTCGAACACGCCGAGTACAACGACCGCTTCCGCGACTTCGGCAAGCTCGACGAACACGTCTTCGACGGCTTCCCCGCCGGTCGCGAGGTGTTCCTGGACTCCTACGCCACCGCGTGCCCGCTACCGGACGACTGGGAACAACGCGTCGACCTCGCCCACGTGCTGCACGCGCTGAACATGCACGTCTACTTCCAGCGCTGGACCCCCCAATGGGCACCGCAGTACGCCCAGCAGGTCAAGGAGTGGCTCACCCGGAACTCATGAAGACCAGGTGGCTCCGACGCAGCCGCCGCCTTGTCGGGCAACGCCCGATGCCCTACCGACGCGCAGCGAGGTGCCTGGTCGGGCACAGCCCGACACAAGCGAAGCCAGACCTCCCCCTGCCCCCGATACACAGCGCCCTCCTGCCACACCCCTGTTTGTCAAGGCATCTTTCCCGCCTTGACAAACAGGGGTGTGGCATTGAGACAATCGCGCCACGGGGGCCGGGCTTTGCCAGCCCCCCACGCACCCAACCCGGCGACAACTCAGCCGATCACCACACACTTCACGGAAACCGCAAGACTTCCCCCGCACCACAACGACATCCGAGCACAGACGAGCGACTCACACAGGCGAACAGGCCGATACCCCGCCTGCATGCTCAAGCAGACCCGCCGTTCACCCCCGATGCTCGCGAGCGACCGGAATCGAGGTGTCGTACAGGTCCCGGCCGGGCAACCAGCCGTTCGGGATGTCGGTCGCACGCCACGACAGCACCCGCAGTTCCACGGCCGCGACCGGCGTTCCCAGGAACGGTTCGACCTGCGGCACCTTCGCCAGCAACACCCGGCGGACCTCGTCTGCTTCGGCATCCTCGACAATCCGCGCAGTGGCCTGCGCCTGGAGGAACGGCTCAGTGGGCGAGCCGGTCGAGATGATCACCGACACGACCGGGTTGTCGCGAATCGCGGCGAGCGAACGGCCGCGCTGTTCGAGCACCAGGGAGAGGGTGAAGAGGCCGGTTTCGGCGAAGTACGCGCCGTTGACCCACGGCCCGGCACTGCCGGACGTCGCCAGGAAGAAGGACTGGTGCACGGCGAGGGTGTCGCGCACCACGGCCTCGACCTCGGAGGTCGTCTCTACGATCGTCATGCGGCGAAGGTAGGGAATGACGGGGAGGGTTCCGGCGGATCGGGCGGTTGGGTACCCGGTCGAGGGAAGGAATGTGCTCGAACGAGGGTCTCTGGGTCTGGGTGGTGGAGGTGTCGCATCCGCCGTACTCCGGGTGCGGCCGGCTTGACTTGGGGCCCCTTTTTTGTGCCTTGTCGGCGTAAAGGGCAGGTGGTAGAGATGCCCGCCGACCAATTATAGGCCCAAAAACCCCAAGTCAAGCCAGCTACACAAGCGGACGAGCGTGCTCGCTGGGCGTGTGGTTGGGGGCTTTGCTCGGTAAGTCATGGTTGTGGACCGCTCCCGAACTACGCCACGGACTCGCGCAGGCTCTTGAGGCGTAGGTCGGTCCAGCGGGGTTCGACCTAGGCGAAGCAGGTTTCGCGGATGCCTTCGCCGAAGACTGGGTGCCAGCGCACGGCGCACGGCGGCGGGCACGGACATGCTGGAGTTCTCGTCGAGGTACCGCACAAGCGGAACCGGGCAACTGACCCCGAACGGGCCAAGCCCCTAGTGCGAGGCGGGAGCGCTTGCGGCGTACTCGGGCTGCACCAGGATGCGTGGCGGCCGGTCGTCCACGACCGACTCCAGGATTTCCCCGACGCGCACCGCGAGGTTCGACAGCAGTGACGACGTGATGCCGTGCGAGTGCTCGGTCCCACCCTGGAGGTAGATCCCGCCGCGCACCTGCCCGTCGGTGTCCAGCCGGTAGTCGCGGCCGACGCGCAGCCGCGCCTGTTCGTCGCGGCGGCAGTGCGGGGCGATCTCGCCGAGCATCGCGGTCGGGTCGGACTCGCGGTACCCGGTGGCGTAGACGACGGCGTCGGCCTCCAGCACGGTGTGCTCGCCGGTCGTGAGCGACTCGACGGTCACCCGCACGCCTTCCGGGGTCTCGACGACCTCGGCCGGGCGCGACACGTTGACCAGGCGCAGCCGTTGCGTGCCCAGCACCTTCTCCTTGTACACCCGGCGGTACAGCTCGGCGATGAGGTCGTTGTCGACCACCGCGTAGTTCGTGTTGCCGTGGTAGGCCATCAGCCTGCGCTTCACGTCTTCGGGCGCGAGGTAGAACTCGTCCACCGCGGCCGGGTCGAAGATGCGGTTGGCGAACGAGCTGTCGTCGGCGGGGCTGTAGCCGTAGCGGGAGAACACCGCGCAGACCTCGGCCTTGGGGAAGTGCTCGTGCAGGTAGGCCGCGACCTCGGCGCCGCTCTGGCCCGCGCCGACCACGACGAACCGGCGCGGCGCGTCGGCGTCGAGTTCGCGGACGTGGTGCAGGAAGTCGCGGTTGTGCCAGATGCGCTCGGAGGACGTGATGCCCTCGGGGAGGTTGGCCTGCAAACCCGTGGCCAGCACCAGGTTGCGGGCGCGGCGGACCTCGACGTCGCCCCGCGCGTCGCGCGCGCTGACGTCGAAGTGGGTGATCACGCCGTCGTCCCGCACGGGCTCGATCGAGATGACCTCGTGGTCGTAGGACACCACGTCGTCGACCTTGGCCGCGGCCCACTCGAAGTAGTCGTGGAACTCGACCCGCAGCGGGTACAGGTTCTTGTGGTTGATGAAGTCCACCAACCGGTCCCGGTCGTGCAGGTAGGACAGGAAGCTGAACCCGCTGTTGGGGTTCCGCATCGTCACGAGGTCCTTGAGGAACGAGACCTGCATGGTGGCGTCGTCCAGGAGCATGCCGCGGTGCCACCCGAAGGACTGCTGGCGCTCGAAGAAGTGCGCCGTCACCACGTCGTCGGCACCCGCGATGGCGTTGTGCTCGTCCACTGCGATCGCCAGCGCCAGGTTGGCGGGTCCGAACCCCACCCCGACGAGGTCGTGGACCGGAACGTCACCATCGGTTCGTGCCTGTGGCATAGCAGTCCCATCACGCGGCAGGAGGAAGGTCGACTAAAGTTAGCCTAACTTAACTTAGGCAAACTCGGTCAGCTAGCTCCTCGACGTGATCTCCACCGCTGATGAACCTAACCTGCCCTTACCAGGAGACGGAAGCCCCAACCCACCAGCCCCTTGCACGGACACCCCGACTGCACCACTCGGCCCACTGCGACCACCCGGACGGCCCAGGAACACCGGCGCGAAGCGGAAAGCCGCCGGGAGGAGGTCCTCCCGGCGGCTTTCCGACGTGCTCGCGCCTACTGCTCGCGCGTGCTCTTGATCGTGTCGCGGTACCACTCCGCGGAGCGCTTGAGCGTGCGCACCTGGGTGTCGTAGTCGACCCGGACGATGCCGAACCGCTTGTCGTAGCCGTAGGCCCACTCGAAGTTGTCCATGAGCGACCAGGCGAAGTACCCGCGCACGTCGGCGCCCTGCGCCACGGCGCTCCCGACCGCGGCGATGTGGTCGCTGATGTAGGAGAGCCGGTCGTCGTCCTCGACCAGGCCGTTCTCGTCGGCCTCGTCGTCGAAGGCGGCGCCGTTCTCGGTGATCACCATCGGCAGGCCGGGGTAGTCCTTGCTGATGCGCACCAGCAGGTCGGTGAAGCCCTGCGGCACGATCTCCCAGTCCATGGCCGTGACCGGCAGGTTCTGCGACACCGCGACGGGCTCATGCGGCTCCGCGCCGCCCTCGAAAACGTGCGAGGAGTAGTAGTTCACGCCGAGCACGTCCAGCGGCGTGGAGATGATCTCCAGGTCGCCCGGCTCGATCGGCAGCACCGCGCCGCGGGCCTCCAGGTCGGCCACGACGTCCTCGGGGTAGTGCCCCTTGACCAGCGGGTCGAGGTAGATGCGGGTGCCGAGGCCGTCCGCGCGGCGGGCCGCGTCGACGTCCTCCGGGCGGTCGGACGCGGGCTTCGCGCTGCCCATGTTGAGCGTGATGCCCAACTCGATCGGCTCCGCGGCCGCAGAGCGCAAGGCCTGGCCCGCGAGGCCGTGCCCCAGCAGCAGGTGGTGCACGGCGCGCATCGACGCGCCGAAGTTCTGGATGCCGGGCGCGTGCTTGCCCTGGTCGTAGCCGAGCATCGCCGAGCACCACGGCTCGTTCAACGTGGTCCAGGTGTTCACCCGGTCGCCGAGGCCCTCGTGGACCAGGCCCGCGTACTCCGCGAAGCGGTAGGCGGTGTCGCGCTCCGGCCAGCCGCCCGCGTCCTCCAGCTCCTGCGGGAGGTCCCAGTGGTAGAGCGTGACCCAAGGCTTGACGCCCTTGTCCAGCAGCTCGTCGACGAGCCGGGAGTAGAAGTCGAGGCCCTTGGCGTTGACCGGTCCGCGGCCGCCCGGCTGCACGCGGGGCCACGAGATGGAGAACCGGTAGGAGTCGACGCCGAGACCGGCGATCAGCTCCACGTCCTGCGGCATGCGGTGGTAGTGGTCGCAGGCCACGTCGCCGTTTTCCTGGCGGATCACCGCTCCCGGCACGCGGCAGAACGTGTCCCAAATGGACGGAGTGCGGCCGTCCTCGGCCACGGCACCCTCGATCTGGTAGGCAGAGGTAGCCACTCCCCAGAGGAAGTTCGCCGGCAGCTCGGCGGTCGCTTCGGTGGCTCGTTGCCCGACAATCGTCATGTCGCTCCTACTCCTGGGTGTCCCGATGGGGAAGGTGTGTTCAGCCAGCAGGCGACGCTGCGGCTGCTGTCTCCGTTGGTGCCCGAGAGCTTTTCGAGGACCGGGATCTCCCGCTCGCACGTGTCGAAGGCACTGGGGCACCTGGGGTGGAAGGGACAGCCGGACGGCACCGTCCGCATGTCCGGCGGCGAACCGGGGATGCCGGTGAGCGGGCGGCGCGGGCCGTGCAGGGCGGGGAACGAGCCCAGCAGGCCCTTGCTGTAGGGGTGGGCCGACGCGCGGTACATGTCCTCGGACGCGGCCTGCTCGACGATGCGCCCGGCGTACATGATGGCGATGCGGTCGGAGAACTCCACGAGCAGCGAGATGTCGTGGGTGATGAAGAGGACGGAGAAGCCCAGCTCCTCGCGCAGCCGCATCATCTGCTCCAGGATCTGCCGCTGCATCACCACGTCCAGCGCGGTGGTCGGCTCGTCCATGATGATGATCTCGGGGTCCAGCGCGAGCGCCATCGCGATCATCACGCGCTGGCGCATGCCGCCGGAGAGCTGGTGCGGGTAGGCGCCGAGCCGGTCGGCGGAGATGCCGACCAGGCGGAGCAGTTCCGCGCTGCGCTTGGACCGCTGGCCCCGGCTCATGTCGGGGCGGTGCGCGCGGTAGATGTCGTCGAGCTGCGAGGCCACCGTGGAGACGGGGTTGAGCGAGTTCATCGCGCCCTGGAACACGATCGCGATGTCGTTCCAGCGGAACGACCGCAGCTGCTTGGGCGTGAGCCCCAGCACGTCCACGGGTTCCTTGTCGCGGCCGTGGTGCAGGACCTCGCCGCCGGTGATGAGCCCCGGCGGCGGGAGCAGCCGGGTCATCGCGTAGGCCAGCGTGGACTTGCCGCTGCCGCTCTCCCCCGCGAGGCCGAGGACCTCGCCGCGGTTGAGCACCAGGTTGACCGAGCTGACGGCGTGCACTGCGCCCTCGCCCTGCCCGTAGTCGACCGACAGGTCGCGGATCTCCAACACGGGGGTCACGACCGCCCGCCTTCCTGCCTCAGCACCGGTGTGAACCCGACGCGCATCTTGACCTTGCCGCCGATCGACGTCCGGAGACGGGGGTTCATGTACTCGTCGATCCCGAAGTTGATCAGCGCGAGAGCGGTGCCCAGCAACGCGATGCACAGGCCCGCGGGGATGAACCACCACCACGCGCCCTGGGCGAGCGCCTGCGCGTTCTGCGCCCAGAACAGGATGGTGCCCCAGTTCCAGTTGGACACGCTCGCGACGCCGATGAACGACAGCGTGATCACCGACAGCACCGCGAAGATCACCGTGCCGACGAAGCTGGACGCGATGATCGCGGTCAGGTTCGGCATGACCTCGAACACGATCAGCCGCCACGTGCGCTCACCGGTGGCCCGCGCCGCCTCGACGTAATCGCGCTGGCGCAACGACAGCGTCTGCGCGCGCAGGATCCGCGCGCCCCACGCCCAGCCGGTCGCGCTGATCACGAACGCGATCAGGAAGTCACCGGCGTCGGGGAGGAACGACGTCACGATGATGATCAGCGGCAGGGCCGGGACGACCAGGAAGATGTTGCTCAGCGCGGAGAGGAACTCGTCCGCCACGCCGCCGAGGAACCCCGCGGTGACACCGATCAGCACCGACAGGACCGTCGCGATGGCACCCGCGACGAGCCCGACGATCAGCACGCCCCTGGTGCCGACCATGACCTGGGAGAAGATGTCCTGCCCCGTCTGGGTCGTGCCGAACCAGTGCGCGCCCGTCGGCGGTTGCATGATGTCACTGCTCATCGCCGACGGGTCGTACGGCGCCAGCCAGGAGCCCACGATCGCGATCAGGACGAAGAAGCCCATGATGACCAGTCCGGCCATCGTCTTGCCGTTCAAGGCGGACTTCATGCTCAGGCCTTCCGGGTGCGCGGGTCGAGCAGCAGGTACACGACGTCCGCGATCAGGTTCGCCAGCAGCACCGCGAGGGTGATGATGAGGAAGATGCCCTGCATCAGCGGGTAGTCCTTGGCGTTGACACCGGTGAAGAGCACGTAGCCGATGCCGGGGTAGGAGAACACCATCTCCACCAGCAGCGTGCCGCCGACGATGAACCCGAGCGACAGCGCGAAACCGGAGATGCTGGGCAGCACCGCGTTGCGGGCGGCGTAGCCGAGCATCACGCGCCTCTCGGGCAGCCCCTTGGCGTGCGCGACGGTCACGTAGTCCTCAGAGGACACCGTGACCATCATGTTGCGCATTCCCAGGATCCAGCCCGCGATCGAGCTGATGATCACCGTGAGGGCGGGCAGCACCGCGTAGTACAGCGCGCTGGAGATGAACTCCCAGTCGAAGGACGGGATCAGGCCGGGCTCGTAGCCGCCCGCCGCCGGGAACGCGCCCCAGGTGACCGCGAACACCGAGATGGCGATCAGCCCGAGCCAGAAGTACGGGATGGCCGAGAAGAACGTCGCGATCGGCAGCAGCGAGTCGATCCACGAACCGCGGCGCCAGCCCGCGTAGACGCCGATCATGGTGCCCAGCACGAAGCTGATGACCGTGGTCACGCCCATCAGCGACAGCGTCCACGGCAGGCTCTGCGCGATCACCTCGGACACCGGCGTCGGGAAGTAGGTGAACGACAGGCCGAGATCGCCCTGGAACAGGTTCCCCCAGTACGTGATGTACTGCGAGAACATGCTCGTCTGCGTGTCCAGTCCGAAGAGGACGTACAGCGAGGCGATCGCGTCCGTGCTCAGCCTGCCCTGGAACCGCGCGATCATCGCCTGCACCGGGTCACCGGGCAGCATCCGCGGCAGCAGGAAGTTGATCGTGATCGCGGCCCATGCCGTGATCAGGTAGAACAGCGCGCGTCGAAGCAGGAACCTCATGCCCCGACCTCCACAGGCTCACGACGCGGGTGCTCGTCGGACGTTTCCGAGTCGTACAGCCAGCAGGCCGCGTAGTGCTCCCCGACGAGGTCGAACTTCGGCGGGGTCTCCGTGCGGCACTTCTCCGCCGCGTACGGGCAGCGCGGCGCGAACCGGCAGCCCGGCGGCGGACTGATCAGGCTCGGCGGCTCACCGGGCGCCGTCGTCACCGTCGGCACCCCGTTGTGCGCCCGCTCCGGGTCCGGGGCGGACCTGATCAGCAGCTGCGTGTAGGGGTGGGCGGGTTCCTGCGTGACCGTCTCGCTGTCCCCGCCCTCGATCACCTGCCCCGCGTACATCACCATCGTCGTGTCGGCGAAGTAGCGCGCCGACGCGATGTCGTGGGTGATGTACAGGATGGCCAGGTGCAGCCGTTCCTTCAGGTCCCGCAACAGGTTCAGCACGCCGAGGCGGATCGACACGTCGAGCATCGACACCGGTTCGTCGGCGAGCAGCACCGTCGGGTCGGCGCCCAGCGCCCGCGCGATGGCAACGCGCTGGCGCTGGCCGCCCGACAACTCGTGCGGGTACTTGTCGAGGAAGCGC
Source organism: Umezawaea sp. Da 62-37 (assembly GCF_032460545.1). Lineage (GTDB taxonomy): Bacteria > Actinomycetota > Actinomycetes > Mycobacteriales > Pseudonocardiaceae > Umezawaea. The sequence continues at coordinate 8,874,800 of NZ_CP135965.1, read as the reverse complement.
TCCGGAGGGGTGAGGTTGACCCGCTCGAGGAGCGAGGTCAACCCCTTCTCCAGTTCCTCGCCCTTGACACGCCCGTGGTGCACGCGCAAGGCCCTCGTGAGGTGGTAGCGGATCGTGTGCACCGGGTTCAACGACGCGAACGGGTCCTGGAAGATCATCTGGACCTGTTTGCAGTACGCCCGGAACGACTTGCCCCGCTTCACCTTCGTGGGTACGTCATCGAGCACTATCTCGCCCGAGGTCAGCGGGTACAGCTGCGCGAGCAGCCTTGCCACAGTGGATTTTCCCGAGCCCGACTCCCCGACCAGCGCGGTCACGTGTCCTCTGCGCAGGTCGAAGGAGACGTCGTCCACCGCGTGTACCGCGCGCGGCTGGCGGGTAAGCACTTGCCGTCCCTTGCGGGACACCGGGAAGTGCTTGGTGACTCCACGTGCCGCCAGCACGACCTCGCCGGTCACGCGGTAGCCGGCTTCAAGCGGAGGACCACCTGCAACGCGTTGGTCTGCGTGGGCTGCGGCGGCGCGTACGGGTCGGCCTCGGTGGGCCAGCCGACCCAGCTCTTCTGGCTGTACTCGGCGCCGACGGGCGACGAGACCAGCGGGATCGCCGGGACCTGCTCGACGAAGATCTTCTGCAGCAGGTCGAGGTTGGTCTTGCGGGAGGCGTCGTCGGGCGCGGAGGCGTACGCGGTCAGCGCGGCCGTCGCGGCCGGGTCGTTGAAGCGGCCCTGCGCGGCGGCGGCGGGCTCGCCGACCGGCTTGCTGGCCGCGGCGTCCATGATGTTCTGGTAGGTCTCGAACGGCGTCGCGCCGCTGTTGGTCCAGTGCATCGTGGCGTCGAACGCGCCCGAGTTGAAGTCGGTGGTCCACTGGTCGACGGTCTGCGTCTTGACCTCGGCGGTGATGCCCAGGGCCTTGACGGCGTTCTTGATGATGTCGAGGTCGGTCAGGTAGTCCGACCAGCCGGCGGGGTCGGTCAGCGCGAAGGTGACCGGCGCGCCGGACGGGTCCTTCAGCACGTCGCCGTCGAGCTTGTAGCCCGCTTCGGTGAGCAGCTTCTTGGCGCCCTCGACGTCGACCTTGGCGGTCTTGTCCTTGTAGTCGGCCGAGAGGAAGGGGTCACCGGCCGGGCTGGGGATGCCCGTGACGTTGTCGACCTTCGGGAACAGCTTCGAGTGGCCCTGCTGGAAGATGACCTCGCGGTCGATCACCATGTTGAGGGCCTTGCGCAGCGCGACGTTGTTGAACGGCGCCTTGGCGGTGTTCAGCCACAGGGCGTGGATGCCGAGACCGGCGGGCATCCAGATCTTGTGGTTCTGCGGGTCCTTGTCGACGTACAGGGTCTCGTAGTTCGGCATGAACACGTAGGACCACTGCGCCGCACCGCTCGCGAGGGCGGTCGTCTGCGCGCTGTTGTCGTTGTACGACGTGTACTGGATCTCCGGGACCTTGGGGAGGTCCTGCCAGTAGGCGGTGCGCACGGCCAGCGTGACCGTCTGCGGGGTGAAGGTCTTCAGCGTGTACGGGCCGGTGCCGACGGGCTTCTCGTTGGTGAAGGTCGTCGGGTCCGGCACGTCCTTCCAGATGTGCTCCGGCACGACGAACGAGTTGAGGATCTTGTTCTCGTTCACGAACTGGGGCTTGCTGAAGGTGATCTCGGCCGAGGTGTCGCTGACCTTGGTCGCACCCGCGATGGGGAGACCGTTGGTGTTGAGGGCCGACTTGTCCTTCATCAGGTTGAACGTGTAGGCGACGTCACCGGCGGTGAAGGGCTGGTCGTCGTTCCACTTGACGTCCGCGCGGGTGGTGACGGTGAGCTTCTGGTAGTTGTCCGCCCACTCCCACTTCTCGGCCAACCACGGCGTGCCCTTCTCGGACGGCGCGATCGGGTTGGTCTGCACGAGGGGCTCGTAGATCATGAAGCGGTAGCCCAGCGACGCACCCGCCGACGTGGCGAGGAAGGGGTTGCTGTTGTTGGTCTGCACCCCGTTGGGCATGCCCACGGTGAGAACGCCGCTCGACGCGGACTTGGTGGCACCACCCGATGAACAGCCGGCGGCCACCAGCGCCGCGACGGCGACGGTGCCGATCAGCGCGAGTGTTGTCCTGCGGCGTATGCCTTGCATCGAAATCTCCCGGCGGGTTATGAGAGAGCGCTCTCAGGAAGGTGAAACGGGTGGCCCACACTAAGCAGCGGGCACGGCGAACAACAGGGTGTGGCGCTAGTTCTGTGGAGCTGACTGTCGGACCACGAGCGAGGTCGGCAGCACGAGGGGTTTCTCCGGCAGCGCTTCGCCGCCGAAGTGGGAGAGCAGCATCCGCGCGGCCGCCACGCCCATCTCCTGGAGCGGCTGCCGGACGGTGGTGAGCGAGGGTTCGGCGTGCGAGGCGATCGGCACGTCGTCGAAACCGACGACGGACACGTCTCCGGGCACGTCGCGGCCCGCTTTGCGCAGCGCGCGCAGGACACCCATCGCGGAGAGGTCGTTGTGCGCGAAGACCCCGTCGAACGGGATGCCCGCCGACAGCAGCTTCTCGGTGGCCACCGTACCTCCGTCGGTGGTGAAGTCACCATCGACGACGAGACGGGGGTCCACCGACAGGCCCGCGGCGGCGAGCGCGTCGCGGAACCCGTCGAGCCGTTCCCTGGTGCAGCCGAACTGCATCGGGCCGGTCACGACGGCGAGCTTGGTGCGCCCCGCGGCGAGCAGGTGGCGCGCGGCGCCCTGCGCGCCCTCGCGGTTGGTGGTGGCAACCGAAGGGAACTGCGGGTGCGAGCCGCGGTCGTCGATCATGACGACCGGCAGGCCCTGCGCGTACAGCGTTGCTATGTAGTTGAGGGTGTCCGGCGGCTCTATCACCAGCAACCCGTCGAAGGCGTTGGCCGACACGTGGCTGGCGAACTGGCTGAGCGAGTCCGGACCCCGGTTCACGGTGTAGAGCAGCAGACCGTAGCCCTCCGCCTCCAGCGTGTCGACGATGCCCTGGAGGACCTCGCCCATCCACGGCCAGGTGAGCGACGGGGCGAGCATCCCGACGGTGCGGGCCCGTCCGCGGGCGAGTCCGACGGCGCGTGCGCTGGGCACGTAGCCGATCTCGTCGATCACGTGCCGGACCCGTTCCGCCGTGGACACGTCCACGTCGGGCTTGCCGTTCAGGACGCGGGACACAGTCGCCTTGCTCACCTGGGCGCGAAGTGCGACCTCGGCGATCGTGACCCGCATCTGGCACTCCTCGTCATGCGGTCCGCTACCGTCATCCCCCTCGCGGTACCGGTACCGAAACCGGTTCCGGGAGGGATGTGGTGCAGTTAACATGCCCGAAACGCCGGTGGTCAATACCTCGTTGTGTAACGAAAAGGCGACGCCCGGTCAGCTACGGCAAACGGCCGCTGAACTGCGACGGACGCCAGTAGGGTCCCCTTCATGGGGACCATCGAGGCGGTCAGCCGCAGCTCCGAGCACACGTTCACGAAGCCCGGCGTCGAGGAAATTCGGTTGCTCGAAGGCCTGGGAGTTGCAGACGACGCGCACCAGGGGGTGACGGTCAAGCACCGGTCGCGGGTGCGCCGAGATCCGACCGCGCCGAACCTGCGCCAGGTGCACCTGATCCACGCCGAGCTGCACGACGAGTTGCGGGTCTTGGGGTATGAGGTGGCGCCGGGGGCGGTCGGCGAGAACGTGACCACGCGGGGTGTGGATCTGCTCGCCCTGCCGACCGGCACGCGGCTCCACCTTGGACCGTCCGCGGTGGTGGAGGTGACCGGGTTGCGGAATCCGTGCCTTCAGCTGGACGGGTTTCGTCGCGGGCTGATGAAGGCGGTGCTGGATCGGGATGCCGAGGGGAAGCTGGTCCGTAAGGCCGGGGTGATGGGGGTGGTCCTGGTCGGCGGGGTGGTTCGACCCGGTGACGCCATCAAGGTCGAGCTGCCCGAGGAGCCGCACCGGGGACTTGAGCCGGTGTAACGGGTCGTCCGGTGGGAGCGCTCTCACGGTGGCCACGTCCATGGGGCACCTTTCGTGAATTCGAGGTGCTGGAAAGGTGTCACGGGGTGCGGGGTGACGTCAATGGGAGCGCTCTCACGGTTAGGTCACGGCGGTGGGTGCGGGGTTGGGGGCTGGAAAGAGCGAAGCCCGGCCCCCGTGCGCGTTGTGGTGCACCTGGTGAAGCCCGGCCCCCGTGTGCGCAATTGTCTCAATGCCACACCCCCGTTTGTCAAGGCGGGAAAGATGCCTTGACAAACGGGGGTGTGGCAGGAGGGCGCTGTGTATCGGGGGCAGGGGTAGGACTGGCTTCGCCGAAGGGCATCGGGCTGCGCCCGACAGAGGCCTGGCTTTGGATTTGGTCCTGGTGAGGTTGGTGGTTGGTTTAGGTGTCCAAAGTGGCGAAGGTCTTCTGGGCGATTGCGAAGGCGCGGTTGGCGGTGGGGACGCCAGCGTAGATGGCCACCTGTAGTAGTACTTCGCCGATTTCGTCGCGGGTCAGGCCGTTGCGCAGGGCGGCTTTCACGTGCATGGCCAGTTCGTCGTAGTGCTGCAAGGAGGCGAGCATGGCGAGGGTGATGCAGGACCTGGTCTTGCGGTCCAGGCCCGGTCTGGTCCAGATGTCACCCCAGGCGTACCTGGTGATGAGGTCCTGGAAGTCGGCGGTGAACTCGTCGGTCTTCGCCATGGCGGCGTCGACGTGCTCGTCGCCCAGTACTTCCCGGCGGACCGCCATGCCGTCGTCGTAGGACATCAGCGCGCACCGGCCGCGGCGGTGAGGTAGCCGTGCAGGATGACGGAGACGGCGTCGGCCGCTTCGACGTTGGCCAGGTGGGCGGCGTCGCCGACGACGTACAGCTCGGCGTCGGGGATGGCGTCGGCGATGACGCGCAGGAATTCGGGCGGGGTGGCCTCGTCCTGGGCGGCGGCGATGACGACGGTCGGGGCCTGGATGCTCGGGAGGACGGGGCGGAGGTCCATGGCGGCGATGGCTTCGCAGATGGCGGCGTAGGTGTTGTCGTCCGCTCCGGACAGCAGTTCGCGGTAGGCGGTGATGGTGTCCGGGAAGCGTTCGGCGAGTTCGTGGGTGAACCAGCGGCCGACCACGGCCTCGGCGATGGCGGCGGTACCGGATTCGCGGACGGTGGCGGCGCGGTCCAGCCAGGGCTGCGCCGACGGGAAGTTCGCGGTGGTGCAGCAGAGGGCGAGGCGGTCCACGCGGTCGGGGGCGTGGGCGGCCAGCCACATGCCGATCATGCCGCCCAGGGACAGTCCGCAGTAGGAGAAGCGTTGCACGTCAAGGGAATCGAGGAGTTCCAGGACGTCTGCGCCCAGGTCGTCCATGGTGAACGGGCCGTTGTCGGTGGGACTGGCGCCGTGGCCGCGGTGGTCGAAGCGGACGATGCGGAAGAACTCCTCCAGGACCGGGAGCTGGGGTTCCCAGAGGGTGTTGGTGGTGCCGAGGGAGCTGCCCATGACGAGGACCGGGGCGTCTTCGGGTCCGCTCAGTTCGCTGTGCAGTCTCACCGGTCTGCCTTTCGCTGGTGTGCCGCCAGGGCGCGGTCCACGAACGCGGCCGCGCTGCCCACGTACACCGAGGGGTCCAGCGCCTCGTCGATCTGCTCGGTCGACAGGTGCTCCAGAACCCTGGTGTCCGCTGACAGAGCCTCCCCCAACGTCCGTCCTTCCGCCACCGCGTCGCGGCACACCTCCGCGACGAGGTCCTGCGCCTCGGCTCGGCCGAGTGCGGGCGCGAGGCGCACCGACACGTTCTCGGCGAGCGGCAGACCTCCGGTGAGGTCCAGGTTGCGGCGCATGCGCCCGGCGTCGACCTTCAAGCGGGACAGCAGTTCCCGCGTTCCGCGGACGGCGCCGCCGACCAGTCGCAGCAGCTCGGTGGAGGTCTCCCACTCGGCGTGCCACGCCCCGGCCGCGCGCTCGTGCTCGTGCGCCATCGAGGCCAGCTGGGTCGCGACCAGACCGGGCACGCGCCGGGTCGTGGCGGTCACCAGGACGGCGCGGATCGGGTTGCGCTTGTGCGGCATGGCCGACGACGTGCCACCGTCGGCCTCCTCGACCTCGCCGACCTCGGTCTGCGCCATCAGCACGACGTCCTGCGCGATCTTCGCCAGCACCCCGGCGGCCGACCCGAGAGCACCGGCCAGCTCGGCGAACCGGGTGCGGTCGGTGTGCCAGGGCAGCACCGGGGCGACCAGGCCGAGTTCGGCGGCGAGCCGGTCGACCAGCGGGGCGCCCGCGTCGCCGAGGGCGGCCAGCGTGCCCGCCGCTCCCCCGAACTGCACCGCCAGCCGTTCGGCGCGCACGGCGTCGAGCCGGTCGCGCGCCTCGTCGACGGCGACCAGCCAGCCCGCGCACTTGAGGCCGAACGTCGTGGGCACCGCGTGCTGCGAGAGCGTCCGGCCCGCGATCAGCGTGTCCCGGTGCGCGACCGCGAGCCGTTCGCACTCGTCCGCGACGCCGGCCAGCCCTTCCAGGATCGGCCGCAGCGCGCGGAAGGCGACCAGCGACGCGGCCGTGTCGAGCACGTCCTGACTGGTGGCGCCGTGGTGCACGTACGCCTTCGCCGCGGCGGGCAGTGCGTCGGCCAGGTCGCGCACCAGCGGGACGACCGGGTTCCCGGACGCGGTGGCGCGGGCGCCGAGCGACGCCGCGTCCGGCACGGCGGAGTCGATCACCGACACGATCGCGCGCGCGGCCTCCTCCGGCACGACCCCGGCGTGCGCCTGCACGACGGCGAGCGCGCGTTCGAAGTCGAGCATCGCGCGCAGCCACGCCCGGTCGCCCAGTTCGGCGTCGACGAGCGGGTCGCCGAACAGCGGGCCGAACAGATCAGAGGTCGAAGAAGACGGTCTCATCATCGCCCTGGAGGTGGATGTCGAAGCGGTAGCCGTTCGGCGCCGCCTCCGCGATGAGCGTCCCGCGCCGGGTGGGATCGGGGAGCGAGAGCAGCACCGGGTCCTCGGCGTTGCCGGGCTCGTCGGGGAAGTAGATCCGGGTCACCAGCCGGACCAGCATGCCGCGGCAGAAGATCGACACGTTGAGGTGCGGGGCCTCGTCGCCGTCGTCCGACGGGAGCGCGCCGGGTTTGACGGTGTGGAACCAGAACTCGCCGCTCTCGTCGGTCGCCGACCGGCCGAAGCCGCGGAAGTCCATGCGCGCCAACGGTCCGCGCGGATCGTCCGGGTGGGCGAAGCGGCCTTCGGGGTCGGCCTGCCAGACCTCGATCAGCGCGTCCGGCACCGGGGCGCCGTCGCCGTCGAGGACCTTGCCCGCGACCCGGAACGCGTCCGGGCTGTCCTCGGCCACGACGAAGGGCCCGTCCTCCCAGGGCAGCCCGATCCCGAAGAACGGCCCGACGGTCTGGGACGGCGTGGTCTGCAGGTCACTCATCGTCGTGGTCTTCCTCGTCCTCGAACGGGGTCGGGTCGCTGCCGCGCAGCACGATGTCCCAGAGGTACCCCACAGCCCACTCGGGAACCGTGCTGTCGAGGTCGAACTTCGCGACCATCGCCTCGCGCGCGGCGGGCCTGGCGGAGGTGAAGATCGGGTCCTGGTCGAACAGCGGGTCGCCGGGGAAGTACATCTGGGTGATCAGCCGCTGGGTGAACGCGCGGCCGAACACCGAGAAGTGGATGTGCGCGGGGCGCCAGGCGTTGTGGTGGTTCTTCCACGGGTACGCGCCGGGCGCGATCGTGATGAACCGGTAGTTGCCGTCCGCGTCGGTCATCGTGCGGCCGACGCCGGAGAAGTTGGGGTCCAGCGGTGCGGGGTGCCGGTCGAGGTCGTGCCGGTACCGGCCGCCCGCGTTCGCCTGCCACACCTCGACGAGCGTGTTCGGGATGGCCCTGCCGTCGCCGTCGAGCACCCGGCCGCCGACGATGATCCGCTGGCCCTGGGGCTCCTCGCCGTGCTGGACGGTCAGGTCGTTGTCGTTGCGGCCGACCCGCTCCTCGCCCAGCAGCGGGCCGGTGATCTCGCCGAGCCGTTGCGGCAGCAGGACGAGCGGGTGCTTGGGGGCGCGGGCGACGTTGGACCGGTACGCGGGGTACGACACCGGCGGGTGCGATTCGGGGTCGGGCCGGTAGTGCGCCTGCGGCTTGCGGCGCGACGTGTCGGCGGGCACGGGAACTCCTCCGTGGTCTCAGGCGGTGAGCTCGCGCAGCGCGGCGAGCTCGGCGTCGGTGGGCGGCTCGGTCGTGACCAGGTCCGGCGAGACCTTGAGGTCCCACCCGGTGCGCGCCTTGGCGGTGGCGAGGTCCACGCCGGGGTGCAGCTGCGTCATGGTCAGCTCGCAGGTCTCCGGGTCCGGTCGCAGCACGCCGAGGTCGGTGATCACCAGCCGTGGCCCCGCGCCCCTAAGCCCGAGCGCCTCGCGGTCGCCCGCGCCGGAGCCGAAACCCATGGAGGTCACGAAGTCCACCCGTTCCACGAACGCGCGGGCGGTCTGCCGGACGATCATGAAGACCTCGCGGCACGACGCGGCGATCTCCGGCGCGCCGCCCGCTCCGGGCAGCCGCACCTTCGGGTCGCGGTAGTCGCCGCCGATCACCGTCGTGTTGATGTTCGCGAACCGGTCGAGCTGGGCGGCGCCGAGGAACCCGACGTCGACCCGGCCGGGCTGGAGCCAGTAGTTGAAGATCTCCGGCACGCCGACCAGGCTGTCCGCCGTCTCGGCCAGCACGCCGTCCCCGATGGACAGCGGCAGCGTGCCCGGCTTCGAGCCGATCGTGCCGGACTCGTAGATCAGCACCAGGTCCGGCGCGTGCGTGCGGCGGGCCAGGTTCGCGGCCGTGCTGGGCAGGCCGATGCCGACGAAGCACACCGCGCCGTTCTCCAGGGCGCGCGAGGCGGCGACGGTCATCATCTCGTCGGAGGTGTACTCGGTCACGCGACGCCCTCCAGCCAGGTCCCGAAGCTCTCGCGGTCCTTGCTGATCGCGTCCCAGCGCTGGTAGAAGTCGTTGTCCCGCACCGAGTAGTCGTGCGCGTACGACGGGTGCGCCCCGCCCGGCACCTCGGCCACGAAGTCGACCACCCACTTGGGCAGGACCACCGCTCCGGGCCGCGGTTCGAGTTCGTCCACGATCTCCTCGACCGTCACGAGCGACCGCTCGGCCGCCAGCACGGCTTCCTTCTGGACGCCGGTGATGCCCCAGAGCTGCACGTTGCCGTCGCGGTCGGCGCGCTGGGCGTGGATCACGGCGGAGTCGAGCCGGAGGGCGGGTACGGCGGTGAGGACCTCGCCGGTGAAGGGGCAGGTGATCGGTTTGATGTTGTCGGTCTGCTTCGGGAGGTCGGTGCCGACGTAGCCGCGCAGCACCGCGAACGGGAGGCCGGACGCGGCGGCCACGTACCTGTTGGCCATGCCCGCGTGGCTGTGCTCTTCGAGTTCCAGCGGGGTGGGCCAGCCGTTCTGGACGGCGTCGCGGAAGCGGTGCAGCGAGCCGACGCCGGGGTTGCCGCCCCAGGAGAAGACGAGCTTCTTGGCGCAGCCGGCGCCGATGAGCTGGTCGTAGATGACGTCGGGGGTCATGCGCACCAGCGTCAGGTCACGCCTGCCCTGCCGGATGACCTCGTGGCCCGCGGCGAACGGGATGAGGTGGGTGAAGCCCTCGAAGGCGACGGTGTCGCCGTCCCGCACTACTTCGGACACGGCCTGCGCCAAGGGCGCGATGGTCGCCATACGGGGCTCCTGGGCGTGAGGGGTGTTCGCGGAGCGAACTTGTATCCGTAGGGCGAACACTAGTCCGCATCCGCACCCCGAACCAGCCCGCCATCCACTCAGCGGAAACCAAACCGCGAGTCGAACACTCAGACACCCCGTGTCGAACCTCCAGGCACCCTGTGTCGAACCTTCGGGCACCCAAGTCCGATGGACCTACGGGCGTGGGCGTTCGCCGAAGAGGCGCGAATGTTCGACTCGGGGTGTCTGAGCGTTCGACACGGGGTGTCTGGGGGTTCGACTCGCGGTTAGCCGGTGGGGGCGGCTTGGATGGCGAGGAGGGTGATGTCGTCGTGTTCGGAGGGGCCGAGCCAGTCGAAGACGGCGCGGCGGACGGTGTCGATGGTGGCGTCGACGTGGAGGCCGGTGCATTCGGCGAGGACGGTTTGGAGGCGGTCTTCGCCGAAGAGTTCCTCGCGGTCGGATTCGGCGCGGGCCTCGGTGATGCCGTCGGTGTACATGAGGAGGGTTTCGCCGGGTTTGACGACGATCGACGTGGTCTGGAAGCGGACGTCGGAGAGGACGCCGACGATGCCGCCCCTGGCGACGACCTCCTCCACGGTGCCGCCCGCGTGCAGGAGCATGGGCGGCGGGTGGCCGCCGGAGGACACGGTGAGGCGCAGGCCGCCGTCGTCGAGTTGGACGAGGGTGCCGACGACGAGCGTGGTGAACAGCTTGCTGCCCGCCGCCACGAGGGCGGCGTTGAGCAGGTACAGCAGTTGGGCCGGGCGCTGCTCGACCAGCAGCAGCGTGTGCAACGAGCGCCGCACGCGGCCGGAGTGGACGGCGGCTTCGAGGCCGTTGCCGCAGACGTCGCCGAGCACGAACGTGGCGGTGCCGTCCTGGCGGACGTGCACGTCGTAGAAGTCGCCGCCGACCTCGGTCCGCCGCGCGGCCGGGTGGTACGCGGTCGCGAGCAGCGCGCCGGGCACCTCGGGCAGCGGCGACGGCAACAGGTCGGCGCGCAGGACCTCGACCACCCTGGCCTGCTCGCCGTGCCGGATCGCGGCTTCCAGCGCGCGGGCGGCGTGGTCGCCGTAGCGGCGGATCGACTCGATCTCGACGTCGGTGAACGGCTCCCTCGGCACCCGCCTGACCAGCACCAGCGCGCCGAGCGAGGCGCCGCCGATGATCAGCGGCACGGCGTGCGCCGACCCGGCCTCGCCGAAGTCCACCGGCAGGTCCGGGGTGCTCTCGCGGCCGAACTCGGCGTGCCGCACGACGCCGTCGAGCACGTCCAGCAGCCCGGTCACCATCCCGGCGGACTGCCTGGTGGTGCGGCTGCGGGCGACCTCGCTCGCGCCCTTCGCGCCGTACCACCACTCGACCCGCCCGCGCAGCGCCGGAACGATCACCGCGCACTGGTCGGCCAGGTGCGACAGTCCCAGTTCGACGATGGCGGTCAGCGTGGCGGCGCGGTCGGTCGCGGCCGACAGCCTGCGCAGCGCCTCGTCGAGGAACGCGGTGTCCCACGTCGCCGGGTCGTCCAGGTAGCACGCCGTCCAGCCGTCGCCCAGGCCCTGCCTGCGGCCCGGCGCGTTGAGCCGCCCACCCGGCGCCAACGCCGGGTGCAGCTCGGCCGCGGCGCGGTTGACCAGGGCGATCGTGTCGTCGGGGTCCAGCACGACGACGGCCTCGCGCAGGCCGTCCACCAGCCGCCGCCAGCCGCCCAGGTCGATTCCGGGTGCGTCCGCGTCCACACGGTGCCCCTGGGCCATCGGTTGCGCTCCTGGTGGTGTGTCGACGGTGGTGGCGCGGCCCTCAACCTATCGGACCGGCTCGTGGGAGGCTTGGGGCAGATCGCCGATTCTCGCGGAGGCTGTAGTGACGACGGGGCTCAACGACACCGACGTGACGGGCGACGCGGCCCTGGAACGGGTGCTGGCCGCCATGCGCGACATGCGCGACGGCAACTTCCGCCGCAGGCTGGTCCCCGCGGGCGGCGGGGTCGCCGCGGAGCTCGCCGAGGTGTTCAACGACATCGCCGGGCGCAACCAGTGGCTGGTCGGCGAGCTGGTGCGGGTGCGCCAGGCCGTCGGGCAGGAGGGGCGGCTGGACGTGCGGCTGTCCCCCGACGACGGCCGGGGCGGCTGGGCGCTGGCGGGCGACGCGGTCAACGGCCTGCTGGAAGACCTGATGCGGCCGACCACGGAGCTGAGCCGGGTGCTCGCCGCCGTCGCGAACGGCGACCTGTCGCAGCAGGTCACGGTGTCCGCGCGCGGTGATCTGGCCGCGCTGGCCGAGACGTTCAACTCGATGACGGCGACCCTGCGCACGTTCGCGGGCGAGGTCACCCGCGTGGCTCGCGAGATCGGCACCGACGGGCGGCTGGGCGGCCAGGCCGAGCTGCCGGGCGTGGCGGGCATCTGGAAGGACCTGACCGACTCGGTCAACTTCATGTCCGGCAACCTCACCGCGCAGGTCCGCGACATCGCCCAGGTCGCGACCGCCGTGGCGCAGGGCGACCTGACGCAGAAGATCACCGTCACCGTGGCGGGCGAGATGCTGGAGTTGAAGGACACCCTCAACACGATGGTGGACCAGCTCTCCTCCTTCGCTGGGGAAGTCACCCGCGTCGCGGTCGAGGTCGGCACCGACGGACGGCTCGGCGGCCAGGCCCAGGTGCCCGGTGTCGGCGGCACGTGGCGCGACCTGACCGACTCGGTCAACTTCATGGCGGGCAACCTCACCAGCCAGGTCCGCAACATCGCCCAGGTCGCCACCGCCGTCGCGCAGGGCGACCTCAGCCAGAAGATCGACGTCGACGCCCGCGGCGAAATCCTCGAACTCAAGACCACGCTGAACACGATGGTGGACCAGCTCTCCTCCTTCGCCGGCGAAGTCACCCGCGTCGCCCGCGAGGTCGGCACCGAGGGCATCCTCGGCGGCCAGGCGAAGGTCCCCGGCGTCGCCGGGACGTGGCGCGACCTCACCGACTCGGTGAACTCCATGGCGGGCAACCTCACCAGCCAGGTCCGCAACATCGCCCAGGTCACCACGGCCGTCGCGCGCGGCGACCTCAGCCAGAAGATCGACGTCGACGCCCGCGGCGAAATCCTCGAACTCAAGAGCACTCTGAACACGATGGTGGACCAGCTGTCCTCCTTCGCGGGCGAAGTCACCCGCGTCGCCGTCGAGGTGGGCAGCGACGGCCGACTCGGCGGCCAGGCGACGGTGCCCGGCGTCGCGGGCACGTGGCGCGACCTCACCGACTCGGTCAACTTCATGGCGGGCAACCTCACCAGCCAGGTCCGCAACATCGCCCAGGTCGCCACCGCCGTCGCGCAGGGCGACCTGAGCCAGAAGATCACGGTCAACGCCAAGGGCGAGATCCTCGAACTCAAGACCACGCTGAACACGATGGTGGACCAGCTGTCCTCCTTCGCCGACGAGGTCACCCGCGTGGCCCGCGAGGTCGGCACCGAGGGGCGGCTCGGCGGCCAGGCCCAGGTGCCCGGCGTCGCCGGCACGTGGAAAGCGCTGACGGACAACGTGAACTCGATGGCCGACAACCTCACCGCGCAGGTGCGCAGCATCGCCCAGGTGACCACGGCGGTCGCGGGCGGCGACCTGAGCCAGAAGATCACCGTGGACGCGCGCGGCGAGATCCTCGAACTCAAGAGCACGATCAACACGATGGTGGACCAGCTGTCCTCCTTCGCCGACGAGGTCACCCGCGTGGCCCGCGAGGTCGGCACGGACGGGCGGCTCGGCGGCCAGGCGAAGGTGCCCGGCGTCGCGGGGACGTGGAAGAACCTCACCGACAACGTGAACTCCATGGCGGACAACCTGTCCGGCCAGGTCCGCAACATCGCGACCGTCGCCACCGCCGTCGCGAACGGCGACCTGTCGAAGAAGATCACCGTCGAGGCCAAGGGCGAGGTGCGGGCGCTCGCCGAGACGATCAACGGGATGGTCGACACGCTGCGGGCGTTCGGCGACGAGGTCACCCGCGTGGCCCGCGAGGTCGGCACCGAGGGCATCCTGGGCGGCCAGGCGCGCGTGCCGAACGTGGCGGGCACGTGGAAGGACCTGACCGACAACGTCAACTTCATGGCGGGCAACCTGACCAACCAGGTCCGCAACATCGCCCAGGTCACCACCGCGGTGGCGCTGGGCGACCTGTCGAAGAAGATCGACGTCGACGCGCGCGGCGAGATCCTCGAACTCAAGACGACGATCAACACGATGGTGGACCAGCTGTCCTCCTTCGCGGGCGAGGTCACCCGCGTGGCCCGCGAGGTCGGCACCGAGGGGCGGCTGGGCGGCCAGGCCGAGGTGGACGGCGTGTCCGGCACCTGGCAGAAGCTGACCGAGAGCGTGAACCAGCTCGCCAGCAACCTGACCACCCAGGTGCGCGCGATCGCGGCGGTGGCCACGGCGGTGACCGCGGGCGACCTGACCCGGCAGATCACCGTGGAGGCGTCCGGCGAGCTGGCCGAGCTCAAGGACAACGTCAACCAGATGATCGGCAACCTCAAGGAGACGACCCGCACCAACCGCGAGCAGGACTGGCTGAAGACGAACCTGGCCAGGCTGTCCGGGCTGATGCAGGGCCACCGCGACCTGCACGCCGTCGCGTCGCTGATCATGAGCGAGCTGACGCCGCTGGTGTCCGCGCAGCAGGGCGCGTTCTTCCTGTTCCAGCAGGAGGGTTTCGAGCTGACCGCCAGCTACGGCTACGGCAGGCCGGACGGCCGCGTGGTGCGGTTCGCGCCGGGCGAGTCGCTGGTCGGGCAGGCGGCGCTGGAGAAGAAGACGATCCTGGTGACGGGCGTGCCGCCGGGCTACCTCACGGTCGCCTCGGGCCTGGGCTCGTCGACCCCCGCGAACCTGATCATCCTGCCGGTGCTGTTCCAGGGCGAGACGCTCGGCGTGATCGAGCTGGCGACCCTCAACGAGTTCACCGACGTGCACCTGGACCTGCTGGAGCAGCTCAAGGAGAACATCGGCGTCAACGTGAACACCATGCTGGCCAACGCCCGCACGGACTCGCTGCTGGCCCAGTCGCAGCGCCTCGCGCAGGAGCTGCGCGCCGGGTCCGCCGAGCTGGAGGACCGCGCGAAGCAGCTGTCGTCGGCGTCGAAGTACAAGTCCGAGTTCATGGCGAACATGTCGCACGAGCTGCGGACCCCGTTGAACAGCCTGCTGATCCTGGCGAAGCTGCTCGCGGACAACCTCGACGGCAACCTCAACCCCAAGCAGGTCGAGTTCGCGCGCACGATCCACTCCTCCGGCAGCGACCTGCTCCAGCTGATCGACGACATCCTGGACCTGACCAAGGTCGAGGCCGGTCACATGCAGGTGCAGGCCGAACCGGTGCGGCTCGCCGAGCTGGTCCGCTACGTCGAGGCGCTGTGCCTGCCGATGACCGCGGAGAAGGGCCTGGAGTTCCACATCAGCGTGGAGCCGGACGTGCCCGTCACGCTGCACACCGACGAGCACCGGTTGCAGCAGATCCTGCGCAACCTGCTGTCCAACGCGGTCAAGTTCACCCACGAGGGCGCGATCGACCTGCACATCCGGCACGCGCAGCCGCAGGAGGCGCCGGACATGGCGTGGCCGCGCACGACGTCGATGCTCGCGTTCGACGTCCGGGACACCGGTATCGGCATCCCGGCGGAGAAGCTGTCGGTGATCTTCGAGGCGTTCCAGCAGGCCGACGGGACGACCAGCCGCAAGTACGGCGGCACCGGGCTGGGGCTGTCGATCAGCCGGGAGCTGTCGCAGCTGCTCAACGGGCGGTTGAACGTGCGCAGCGAGCCGGGCGCCGGGAGCACGTTCACGCTGTACCTGCCGCTCGCGCGGACGGCGTCGCACGTGGACACGCCCGTGCCCCTGCCCGAGCCGCTGGAGTCGGTGCCCGCGGTGCCGGTGGTCCGGTCGCAGGCGGCGGTCGCCACCGCCACCGCGCCCGCCGCGCTGGTCGCCCCTCCGACTCCCCTGCCCGCGGCACCCTCCCGGTTCCACGGGGAGAAGGTGCTGGTGGTCGACGACGACCTGCGGAACGTCTTCGCGCTGACGAGCGTGCTGGAACTGCACGGGTTGCAGGTCATCTACGCGGACAACGGCATCGCGGGCGTGCGGGCGCTGGAGCAGTACGACGACGTGACGCTGGTGCTGATGGACATCATGATGCCGGAGCTGGACGGCAACGCGACCATGGCCGCGATCCGGGCCATGGAGCACTACGAGGACCTGCCGGTCATCGCGGTCACGGCCAAGGCCATGAAGGGCGACCGGGAGAAGAGCCTCGCCTCCGGCGCCACGGACTACGTGACCAAGCCGGTGGACACCGACCACCTGCTGCGGCTGATCGCCTACTACCTGGGGATGGCGGAGCAGTAGTCCCCGCCGTTCCCCGTCCGTTCGGGCACGGCGTGGGCGGGATGGGGCTAGGCCGGTTCCGCGGTGGCCTGGCCGACCGAGTCGTGGATGCTCATGACCGCGGTGAGGTCGGTCAGGCGGAACAACTTGTGGACCGCGGGGCGCAGCGAGGCCAGCCGGAGGTGGCCGCCCGCCTCGTTGAGCCTGCGGTGCCAGTCGACCATGAGCGCCAGGCCGGTGGAGTCCATGAACGAGAGGTCGGCGAGGTCGACGACGACCCGTTCGAGCGGTTCCGGGGCGGCTCGTTCCAGGTGGTCCGCCAAGGCCGGGACCGTCTCGGCGTCCAGTTCACCGGACACCACGACGACCTTCCAGGCCCCGTGGGCCTCACTGCGCACCTGCAAGTCCATCGTCCCGCGTCCTTCCGCACGACCGGCGTCGCGATCCAGGAGATCGTGCAGCAACGGGCCCCCGCCCGCGAGCAGGGGGTGGCCGAAGCGGCGAACCATCCGGTGGATGTGCGACGATGCGGTCCGGCCGATCAAGGGCGACCGGGGAGCGGATGTGCTGAACGAACCAGCGACACCCGTCGCCGTCGAGCTCCCGGCGGAGTCCGGTTCGTGCTCGCGCGCGCGGCGCATGGTCGACGAGGCGATCACGACCTGGGGACTCCCGGAGGAGTTCGCGGACGACGCGGCACTGGTGGTCACCGAACTGGTGTCCAACGGTGCGGACCACGCGGAAGGACCGCTGCGGCTCACGGTGAGCCGCACGGACGACGGCGTGCTCATCGAAGTGCACGACCGCTCCACAGCCCTGCCCGTGCTCAGACCGGTCAGCCCCGAGTCACCCCGCGGCCGCGGCATGATCATCGTGAACGCGCTGAGCAAGCGCTGGGGCGTCACCCCGGACGCCGGCGGCAAAACCGTGTGGGCCGAGCTGATCGTCTCCTAGCGCCCCGCTCAGCCCCTTCCGGCGGGCCGGGCAGGGGCCGGAGCGCCGCTCAGGTGTAGTACCCCTCCACCACGGCCCGCGCCTCGTCCACCAGCCCCGGCCCCTCCGACCGGAACCCGGCGAACCCCGGCCCCGGCTTCAGCTCCACCAGCTGCGCCGTCGACAGCGCGAACACGACCCGCCCGAGCCCCGACCGGTCGATCGCCCCCGCGCACATCCCGCACGGCTCGCAGCTCGTGTACATCGTGGTCGCCGCGGCCGTCCCGGCGTCCAGCGACCGGGCCGCCCACCGGGCCAGCTTCAGCTCCGGGTGGGCCGTGATGTCGGAGTCGGTGAGCACGGTGTTGCGCTCCTCGACCAGCACGGTGCCGTCCGCGGCCGCGAGCAGCGAGCCGAACGGCGGGTCGCCCGCCGAGCGGGCGGCGCGGGCCAGGGAGACGGCCCGCTTGAGGAGGTTCTCGTCGATGTCGTTTTCCACGGTCACCAGCCTAGGAAGGACCGCCGGATCCCAGAAGTGGCCATCCTCGGCGAAAAGCGGAACCGACCGGGGATCCACCGGTAAAATCGCGACATGACCGAGAGTCTCGACGCGACGGACTGGGCGATCCTGGCGGAACTGCAGGCGGACGGTCGTGTTCCGCTGACCGAGCTGGGGCGGCGGGTCAACCTCGGGGCGTCCGCGACGACCGAACGGGTCAAGCGGCTGGAGGCCGCGGGGGTGATCACGGGGTACCGGGCGGCGGTCGACCTGGAGCGGGTCGGGTGCGCGGTGCTGGCGGTCGTGCGGCTCAAGCACGCGGGCAGCAGGCACGAGCCGTTCCACCGGTTGATCGAGCGCCGGGCGGAGGTGCTGGAGTGCCTGCGGACCACTGGGGAGGACTGCTACGTGCTGAAAGTCGCCGCGACGTCCATGGCGCACCTGGAGCGCGTCGTGAACGAGCTGTCGTTCCACGGCGACACGAACACCAACATCGTCTACAGCCAGACGCTCCCCTACCGCGGTCCGCGGGCGCCGTGAACCGGCCGTAACGGCGTTGCTCCGTTGGCGTGAAGCCGGCTCGCGCATGGCCCACCGGCCAACCGCCGGGGAAGCCGGGTTTGCCGCACCTGGGACACTGTGGGTTTGATCGAGTGCTCAGGTGGGCATGTATCCGATCCGCGGGGACCGCACAGGAGGCGCAGGTATGTCCGGAAGGCCCGAGCGGGTCGGAGTGCTCGACGTCGGTTGTTTCAGCGCTCAACTCGTCGTGGTCGACCGGGCACGGGGCTCGCTGCTGCACCCCGAGCTGTCGCACAAGGTGCGCCTCCGGATGGACCGCGCGCTCGACGACCGCGGCCGGATCAGCAAGGCCGGCGTGGACGAGCTGGTGGCCGCGGTGCGGCAGGCCAGGCGGCTGGCCGACCAGGCCGAGGTGACGACGCTGGTGCCGTTCGCGACCTCCGTCATCCGCGACGCCGTGAACGGCGCGGACGTCATGGAGCAGGTGGCCGCCCGCGCGGGCGTCGGGCTCGGCGTGCTGTCCGGGCCGGAGGAGGCGCGGCTGTCCTACCTCGCCGCCCGCCGGTGGTTCGGGTGGTCGGCGGGACCGCTGGTCGTCATGGACGTTGGCGGCGGCACCGTGGAGATCGCGGCGGGCGAGGCGGAGACGCCGGAGTTCGCGCGGTCGCTGCCCATCGGGGCGCGCACGCTCACCAGGGAGTGGCTCGACGACGTCGCCGCGTCCCCGCGCAGGCTGCGCGACCTGCGCTCGCACCTCACCAAGCGGATCGAGGACGTGCTGCCGCCGGAGATCGCGGGCCGCGCGGTCGGCTGCTCCAAGGTGTTCGAGCAGCTCGCCCGGCTGGCGGGCGCGCGCCCCCAGCGCGACGGCCTGTCCGTGCCCCGGCACCTGACGCTCGACGACCTGCGCGCCTGCATCCCGCGGCTGGCCTCGCGGACGGCGCGCCAGCGCGCCCGGCTGCCGGGGATCTCCGCGCACCGCGCCCGCCAGTCGCTCGCGGGCGCGGTCGTCGCCGAGGCGCTCATGTCGACCGCGAACCGCGACGTGGTCGAGATCTGCCCGTGGTCCACCAGGGAGGGTCTGCTGTTGAGCCTGATCGAACGGCACGACCGCGCCGGTGACCGGATCAGGGTCGCGTGACGTGCCGCGGGAAATGATGACGCTCGCGGTCGAGACCGACCGTTCGGGCCGCGTGGTGGTGTCGGTGAAGGGCGAGATCGACCAGACCGCCGCCGTCAAGCTGCTGCACAAGCTGGACCGCCTGGTCGCCGAGGGCCGGTCGAGGATCGTGCTGGACATGTCCGAGGTGCGGTTCTGCGGCGCGCAGGCGTTGAGCGCGCTGGTGCGCACGCGGGCGCGGGCCGACCGCGCGGGCGGCTGGCTGCGCCTGGCGGGCACGCCGCCGCACGTGCGCAAGGTGATCGCGGTGACCGATCTCGACCGGCTGCTGCCCAACCACGAGGACGTGGCCGCGGCGCTGCTCGGCAGGCGTTCGCCCGCGGGGACCGCGAAGTAAAACCGCGGGCGCGGGCGGGCGGTCCGCGCGTAGGTTGCCGCGATGGAGATCCGCACCGCGCGCCCCGACGAGCTCGTCCTGCTCCAGGACGTCGAGAACGCCTCCGGCGAGGTGTTCCGGACGATCGGCATGCCGGAGATCGCCGACGACGACCCGCTGCCCCTGGACGTGCTGACCCACCTCCAGGGCCTCGGCCGGGTGTGGGTCGTGGCCGACCCGGAGCCCGTGGCGTGGATCGCCGTCGACGAGGTCGACGGGTGCGCGCACGTCGAGCAGGTGAGCGTCCACCCGGACCGCGCGCGGCGCGGCATCGGCCGGTCGCTGCTCGACCACGTGGACGGGTGGGCCCGCGAGCGCGGGTTCCCGGCGGTGACGCTGACCACGTTCCGGGACGTCCCGTGGAACGGGCCGTACTACGAACGACTGGGGTTCGCGCAGGTCGTTAAGCTGACACCGGGTCTGGCGGAGGTCGTCGAGCGGGAGGCGGCCCACGGTCTGGACCCGACAACCAGGACGTGCCTGCGCCGAGCCGTGGATCCGGCATGACGCACCTCTCGGACCCCTCCTGTTTCGAGGCGGTGCCGAGTGGGAAATCCCGGCGTGCCCCGCCACCGAAAGGCTGCTCCAGCGATGGTCCACTTCGTGCACGAAGCCCTGTTCTACCGGGACCCCGGCCAGTACGTGGCGGGCACCGTCCCCTTCGTGCTCGACGGTCTGGCGGCCGGTGAGCCCGTCCTCGTCGCCGTGCCGCCCACCGGGATCGACCTGATCCGCGGCGAGCTGGGCCCGCGCGCGGCGGACGTGCGGTTCCTGGACATGACGCTGGGCGGCCGCAACCCCGGCCGGATCATCCCCGGCGTGCTGACCGAGTTCGCCGACTCGCACCCCTCCCCCGTGCGGATCGTCGGCGAGCCGATCTGGGCGGGCCGCTCGGCCACCGAGTACCCGGCGTGCGTGCAGCACGAGGCGCTGATCAACACCGCGTTCGACGGCAGGCGGGCGGCGATCCTCTGCCCGTACGACACCGCCGGGCTGGCACCCGACGTGCTCAAGGACGCCGAGCGCACGCACCCCGTGCTGCTGGAGGACGGCAGGCGCGCGCCGAGCGAGCGCTACGACGACCCGCTGCGCACGGCCACGGACTTCAACGTCCCGCTGCCCTCCCCGCCGTCGTCGGCGCGGACGCACCACTTCGACGCCTCGAACATGACCCGGACCCGCAAACTGGTCGCCGCCCACGCGCTCGCGGCGGGCCTGGACGAGGACAAGGCGGACGACCTCGTGCTCGCGGTGAACGAGCTGACCACGAACAGCGTCGTGCACGCGACCGGCGGCGGGGAACTGCTGCTGTGGCGCGAGGGCGCGACCGTCGTGTGCGAGGTCCGCGACGGCGGCGCGCTGAACGACCTGATGATCGGTCGGCTCAAGCCGCCGCCGAACACCAGGGGCGGGTACGGCGTCGTGATGGTGAACCTGCTGTGCGACCTCGTGCGCATCCACTCGGACGCGGCCGGGACGGCCATCCGCGTGCACCTCGCCTGAGACGTCACCCGATCGGTCCTGCTTGTCGCGCCCATGTCACGTGCGGGCCTCACCGCCGTCATCCTTGGCTGGTTGTCTGGAGGCGTTCCGGACGCCGTCGGCGGAGGACCCCCCACACATGACGACCGAACAGCTGAGCCCGCTTGACGTCGCCTTCCTCTGCCTGGAGGACGACCAGAACCCGATGCACCTCGGCGCGGTCGCGACGTTCGCGCCGCACCACCCGGTGCATCCCGCGCGCATCGTGGCGCTGCTGTGCGAACGCGCGCAGGAGGTGCCCGTGCTGCGCAGGCGGACCAGGGTCTCCTGGCTGCCGCTGGGCGGAGCGACCTGGGTGGACGACCCCCGCTTCAGCGTCGAGGACCACGTCGCGGGCCACCACCTGCGGGGCCACGGCGGTGAGGACCGGTTCGCCGAACTCGTGTCCGCGCTCATGGCGCAGCCGTTGGACATGACCAGGCCGCCGTGGGAGCTGCACGTCGTCACCGGCTTGACCGGCGGCCGTTTCGCGGTCGTCGTGAAGCTGCACCACGCGCTGTGCGACGGCATGAAGGCCATCGGGCTCGGAGTGCGGCTGCTCGACGACCTCGGCCGGGACCTGCCGGTCGCGCGGCGGCCCGAACCCGAGCCCATCCGGTTGTCGACGTCCGTGGTGGACCTGGTGAAGGGATTCGCGCACACGGCCGCGATCGCCTCCGCGGTGCTGCGCAGCGCCCGCACGCCGATCACCCGTTCCCCGGTGCTGACCCGCTCGTCACGGCCCCGTCAGGTGGTCATGGCGCGGCTGGGGCTCGACGAGGTGCAACGGGTGCGCAAGCAGCACGGCGGGACGGTGAACGACGTGCTGCTGGCCCTGATGACCGGGGCGCTGCGGCAGTGGCTGGTGGCGCACGACAGCGCGGCCGAGGGCACGACCGTGCGGGCGTTGATCCCGGTCAGCCAGCGGGCGCGCGATCCTCGCGGGGCTTCGGGGAACCGGATCTCGGGTTTCCTGTGCGAGCTGCCCGTGGGCGAGTCGGACGCGCGTGAACGCTTGCGGGTCGTGCGCGAGGACATGGACCGGAACAAGGCGGCGGGGCCGGGGCGGGGGCCGGGGGCGCTGCCGTTGCTGGCCGACCGGATCCCGGCCGCGGTGCACCGCCTGGCCACGCCGTTCGCCGGCCGGTGCGCGCCGTTGCTGTTCGACGCCGTGGTGACGAGCGTCCGCCTGCCCGCGCTGCCGTTGGCGTTGGACGGGGCGGAGTTGAAGGAGATGTACCCGGTGGCGCCGGTGGCGGCCGGGCACGCGGTGGGGATCGCGTTGTCGGTGTACCGCAACGGGGTGCACATCTGCCTGCACACGAACCAGCCGTGGATCTCCGGGTCGCGGTGGCTGCTCGCGGCGCTGCGGCGGGAGTTGGGGGCGCTTGACGTGCCGGGGGGGCGTGAGGTGTTGAAGGTGCGTGAGGTGCCGAAGGCGCGTGATGTGGTGAAGGCGCGTGTAGATCGGGCATAGAAGCCGTCCTTATCGTCGAAGGTCTCCAGAGCCCACGGGAGTCGACATGGAGCTGACGTCCGCCGCCGAGTTGGAAACGCAGGAGTTCCTGGTGCCGCCGAGGGAGTGGTGGGACGAGGAGCCGACGATCGTGCGGGGTGAGGATTGAGTGCTTTCCGGCACCCAGTGTGGGTGCCGTCGGGGTCCACCATGCGAAACCCGGCCCCCGTGCGCGCAATTGTCTCAATGCCACACCCCCGTTTGTCAAGGCGGGAAAGATGCCTTGACAAACAGGGGTGTGGCAGGAGGGCGCTGTGTATCGGGGGCAGGGGTAGGACTGGCTTCGCCCAAGGGCATCGGGCTGCGCCCGACTTCGCGCTGGCTGGCGGTTAGAGGCGGGCCTTGGTGAACAGCTGCTCGTAGGCGTCCAGGACTGCCGGGACGCTGTAGCGCGCCTGTGCTGCGGCTGCGCCTGTGACCTTGTCGGGTGGGTTGTCCCGTAGGTCGCGTAGGCGGTCGGTGATGTCGGTGGCCACGCCGGGGCGTACCAGGGCGCCGAAGCCGGTTTCCCGGACGGGGATGCGGACGCCGGGGAGGTTGCTGGCGAGGGCTGGGACGCCTGCGAGCATGCCGACGACCTGGACGATGCCGAAGGCTTCGAAGGCGTTGACCGAAGGTAGGGCGAAGACGTCCATGGAGGCGTAGAAGTCGCCCAGCTTGTCGTCGGGGATGAAGCCGAGGAGCTTGATCCTGGGGTCGCCGTCGATGTGGTCGCGTACGCGGTCGATGACGCTGCCGCCCGCGACGTTGCCGAACTCGCCGCCGATCAGGAGTCGCGCGTTCGGGTCGTCCAGCGCGCGGAAGCCGTCGACCAGGAACTCGACGCCCTTCTCCTCGACGATGCGGCCCAGGAACCCCACGTGCAGGCCGTCGCCGTCGCGGAACGACGGTTCGCCCTCGGGGACCGGTCGGCAGGGCGGCGGGATGGCGGCCATGGTGGGGGCGATGGAGGGCCAGAGGCGGCTGTGCTGGGCGTAGTCCTCACTGGTGACGGCGACGGTGGTGGCGTGCTTCATGGCGAGTTTGCTGGAGGCGTCGATGACCTTGCCCTGCACCGAGTTCACCAGGCCCGGAGGCAGGCTGACGTCGCAGTGGTAGGTGAGCACGACGGGGCAGCGGGCCCCCTTCGCGACCAGGCCCGCCTCCAGCATGGGGAGGTGGACGTTGAGGACGTGGGCGGTCTTCGAGGCGGCCACGACCATGCGGGTGAACTCGGGGCTGATGGTGCCCTTGCCGAGTTTGGCCAGCACGGGGGCACGGGAGACCCGCACGCCGTTGACGACCTCTTCCGAGGGCAGCGCGGGGTCGTGGCGGGTGGTGATGACGTGGACGCGCTGGCCGCGCGCGGCGAGGCCCTCAGCGACGTCCCTGGCGAAGTTGGTCAGCCCGGACACGTAGGGCGCGTAGTAGGTCAACGCGATGACCAGGTCGTCGTGCACGACGGTCCTCTCCGGTGGTGATGAGCAGGGACATGCCGACGAGCCAGCCGAGGCCGGAGCCGACGAGGAACGAGAGTTCGGCGCGCAGCAGCAGGTCCGGCACCAGGGCGAACACGACGGCGGCGGCCACGATGCCCGCGAGCCAGCTCCAGGCGACCTTCGCGTGCAGCGCGGAGGCGACGAGGGCCTGGGTGGTGGTGATCAAGCCGAGGTGGGCGGTGACGCCGACGGCCATCAGCACGAGGTCGCCGCCCGCGAGCACGTAGGAGTCGCCGAACACCAGGCGCACGATCCAGGGGCCGAGCAGCCCGGCGAAGACGGCGGCCGCGAGTCCGAACGCGGCGAGCGCGGCGGTCAGCTTGGCGAGGGCGCGGACCAGGAAACCCTTGCCCGCCTGGGAAAGCCTGGTCAACGAGGGCAGCAGCGCGGTCTGCAACGGCACCGCGACGAACAGCGGGACGCGGACCAGCAGGAACGCGGCCAGGAACCGGCCCGCGGTGTCGGAGTCGGTGGCCACGGCCGCGACGACGACCGGCAGGCCGTTGAGGAGCAGCTGGGCGCAGACCGAGCCGAGGAGCAGCGGCAGCACGGACCTCAGGAAGTCCGAAGTGGACACTCCGCCGGATCCGCCGCGCGGCAGGAGGAACAGGACCGGCAGGTGCGCGACGGCGATCGCGGCGACCAGCGTCCAGGCGAACCCCGCGCTGTCGGTGGCGACGGCGAACCCGAGGCCCAGTGCGAACAGCACCCGCAGCGCGGTGTCCAGCACGAGGAGCCCGCCGTGCCAGGCGAGCCTGCCGCCGCCGATGAGCGCGCCGCGCACCAGGAACTGCCCGGCCGACACCAGGCACAGCGCGGCGACGGCCACGACCGCCCAGGGGCGGCCGCCGAGCGGGTCGAGCAGCAGCGGGGACGCGGCCACGACGACCAGCAGTTCCACTCCCGCGAGGCCCAGCGCGACCTTCGTCGCGGCGCCCATCGCTTTGCCGGGCGACAACCTGGCTAATTCCTGTTCGACCGGAAGGAATGCCCCGAAACCGACGAGCAGCGAAAGCGACCAGAAAGCGCCGAAGTACCCGTATTCGGCGGGTGTGACGTTTCTCGCGACAATGGCCAGGTAGGCGTTCACCAGCAACCCGGACACCACGACGCAGACCCCGACCACACCGATGGTCCTGGTTCCGCCGCTGGTAGATGTGCTCAGGACGGCTCCTTCCGCAGGGTGGGGACAGGTGGGGTCGCCGGAACCATAACGGGAGTCCGGAGGGGGTCATGACCGCGTTCCGGCTCCGTAACACGGTCCTGACCTGGTTAACACGATCGTTGCAGGAACCCCTTCAACCACGTTCCTGACGTAATTGGGCAGCGCTAGCTTCACGCCTCGTCGATGAACATCCAGCCGACAGAGGACCACCACGAGTGACGACAACGATTACCCCTGCGTCCAAGATCGGGTCCACTCCGCCGAAACGCCGGGACGGGATGGCCCTCCGGGCGATCGTCCTGGCCGCGGGCCTGCTCACCGTGGTCTTCGCGGGCCTGCTCCCCCTGGCCCCGGTGACCGTGAACGACCCCACCGTCCACTGGCCGCTGGACGCCTCGGCGCCGCGCTCCACCAGCCTCGCGCTCGGCGCGTACAAACCGCTCGCCCTGGACGTGCGGTTCAGCTGCTCCGCGGTCCGCGCCGCCGGTGCGGGCGGTGTGGTCCTGGCGACCATCGACCCCGCCGTCCCCGCCGTCGGCGAGCGGGGGCTGATCATCCGGACGCAGGGCGACCGGCTCCTCGTGCAGGGCCCCGACATCACGCTGCTGGACACCACCGTGCCCGCGGGCGACTGCGCCTACCAGGTGCACGGCGACGCGACCGGTCTGACCGTGCTGCGCGACGGCGTCGAGGTGGGCCACGGCGGTGCGCTGCCGGACATCCACTCGCTGGCCACCACGATCACCGCGCTGGGCGGTGCGACGGCCGCCGACCTGGACGTCGAGGTCCGGGTGGACGACCAGTTCACCACCAGCCCGTCCACCGCCAAGATCGTGCTGATGGTGCTGCTGGCGCTCGCCGCCCTCACCGCCGTCGTCGGCCTGGTCCGGATGGACGTGCGGATTCCGTTGCCGCGCAGCGGGTTCCGACCGCGGCTGGTCGACATCGTGGTGCCCGCCGTCATGGTGCTGTGGGTGTTCCTCGCGCCGATGTCCGACGACGACGGCTACTACAGCGCGATGGCGCAGAACGTGCCGGTCACCGGGTACGTCGGCAACTACTACCAGCTCTTCAACCAGGGCTTCACGCCGTTCGCCTGGTTCTACTACTTCCTGGCCAAGTGGCAGGTCTTCGGCCTGGCGCCGGTGGTGCTGCGGATCCCGGCCCTGCTCTTCGGCCTGGTCACCTGGTTCACCGTGCGGTGGTTCGTCGCGCAGGCCAAGGTGCTGCCCGCCGCGTGGTCGCGGCGCAGCCCGTGGGTGGACCGAGCGGCGCGGGTCGTGCTCGGCTCGGCGTTCCTGGTGTGGTGGCTGCCACTGGACATGGGCGTGCGGCCCGAGGGCGTCGTCACGATGTGCGGCGCGATCGTCCTGCTGGCCGTGGCGAAAGCCGTTGAGCGGCAACGACTCGCGCCGGTCGCGGTCGCCATCGGCGTCGGCGGTGTCGGGTTCTTCGCGCACCCCACCGGTTTCACCGTCCTGGCCCCGCTGGTCGCCGGTCTGCCGTTCCTGATCCCGTTGCTGCGCAAGGGTCCCGACGGGACGGGCGCAGCGGACTGGAAGACCGTCCTGGCCCGCGTGCTCGGTGTGCTCGCGCCGGGCGCGATCGCGATGATCATGGCGTTCTCCGACGGCACGCTGCGCGACTTCGTCCACGCGCAGGACATCTTCATCAGGCTGGCCGGTCAGGACAGCTGGTACAGCGAGATCGCCCGGTACACGTTCCTGCTCAACGCCAGCGACCCGATGGCCAACTACGCCAAGCGCGCCCCGGTGCTGCTGTGCCTGGTCGCGCTGGTGTGGTTCGTCGTGCTGGTCACCGCGGCCCGCGCCCGGCGCGTGCCGGTGCCCGCGCGGCTGTCGCTGGCCGGGTGGTCCACGTTGTTCGCGTTCCTGCTGCTGTGGTTCACGCCCAGCAAGTGGACGCACCACTTCGGCAGCTTCTCCGGCATCGGGTCGGCGTTCCTGGCCTTGGTGCTGGTCGGCTCCATCCCGTTGGTGCGCGAGCTGACGCGCGACCGCAAGGTGTCGGTGCCGATCGTGGCGGGCGCGGCGGTCAGCGTGTCCGCGATGATGGCGCTCGCCTTCCACGGCGCCAACAAGTGGCCGTACTCCTGGCTGCTGGGCATCCCGAACCCGAACGTCTCGCCGGGTGTCTCGGTGGTGCGGTTCGACAAGCCCTACTGGGGGATCATCGCCATCGCGGTGGTGGCGTTCCTGGTGGCCCGCAAGCTGCCGAACTGGCGCGGCCTCTCCGTCGTCGTCGCGATCCCCGCCGTGGTGGTGCTGTTCTTCCTGGCCAACATCACCTACCTGGTCGGCGGTTTCTCCTACGCCACCGTGCAGACCCTCGGCACCTGGTCGCCGTGGGCGGCCAACGTCCGCGACCCGCTGGCGAGCGACTGCGGTGCGGCGGCGGCGATCGACGTGCTCGACGTGCGCGGCGCGCAACCGCTGGCCCCGCTCGCGGGGCAGCCGCCCGTGGACGAGTCGGCGTTCGCCGAGGGCCGCGGCTGGTTCCCGTCCGCGCCCCCGCCCGAGGGCGCCGCGGGCGAACTGGCCTGGGGCAGCCTGGTCCAGCGGCCCGGTGAGCAGATCCCCGAGCAGACCGTCGGCACGACGACGACGCCGTGGTTCGTCCTCAACGGCGGCCCCGACGCCACCGCCGTGCTGGTGGCCGGGATGCTCGGCCACGGCAACACCCTGGTCGCCGAGTACGGCACCACGGCGGGCCAGGTCCTGTCCAGCACGCCGATGACCGACGCGCAGGACAGCGTGATGTGGCGCGACCTCGTGCTGCCCGCCGCTCCCGCGGGCGCCGAGACCGTGCGGCTGGTCGCGACCGACGGCTCGATGGACTGGGGCGGCTGGCTCGCGGTCACCGCGCCGTCCGTGCAGCGCGCGGTCGCGTTGAAGGACTACCTGCCGGAGGACGCGGCGGTCGCCGTCGCGTGGCAGTTCGCGTTCCTGTTCCCCTGCCAGCGCCAGCCCGAGCTGCGCGACGGGATCGTCGAGCCCGTCTCCTACGCCGTGCAGTGGGGCGACACCGCCACCGGCGGCATCTCCGACGCCACCTGGCAGCCCGTGCGCGGCGGTCTCTTCGGCGACGTCCTGGTGTCGCAGTCGATCACCAGCCTGACCGCCCGGATGCACGACTTCCCCGGCGCTTTCCCGATCCAGGTCTACCAGACCGGGGCCCGGTACCCGGCGGACCAGTACTCCACCACCCACCAGCGCAAGACCCTGTTCGGCTGGGAGGCCATGTCATGACCGGCTCGATGAGCGCGCGGGAAGCCGTCGCGCTCGGAGCGGTGCAGTCGGCGCTCGGGTCACCGCCCGTGGTCCGGGCGGCGAAAGCCCTGTCGCTGTTCGGCGAGCACAGCGCCGGGTGGTTCGCGCTCGGCCTCGTCGGCGCCGCCGTCGACCGCGGGCACCGCCGGGAGTGGGCCGTCGCGGCGGGCTCGGTCGTCGCCGCGCACGCCGCGTCAGTCGTGGTGAAGCGGATCGTGCGGCGCACCCGCCCGGACCACCCGGACGTCCGGGTGCTGGCGGGCACGCCGAGCAGGCTGAGCTTCCCGTCCTCGCACGCCACGTCCACCACCACCGCGGCGATCCTCTACGGCGCGTTGACCAGGCAGCCGCTGACGCCGCTGCTGGTGCCCCCGATGGTGCTCAGCAGGCTCGTGCTGGGCGTGCACTACCCGAGCGACGTCATCGCCGGCTCCCTGCTCGGC
This sequence comes from Umezawaea sp. Da 62-37, assembly GCF_032460545.1. GTDB lineage: Bacteria > Actinomycetota > Actinomycetes > Mycobacteriales > Pseudonocardiaceae > Umezawaea. The sequence continues at coordinate 8,845,826 of NZ_CP135965.1, read as the reverse complement.
GCGGTGGTCGCCGGCGGCGTCCGGCGGTTCACCTCCCGCCGTCCCGAACCGGAGGAGCGATGACCGTGGCCGTCGACGCCGATGTCCGACCCGCGCCCTGGCGCACGTTCGTCGGGCTGATCAAGACCGCGCGTCCGCACCAGTGGACGAAGAACGTGCTCGTGCTGGCCGCGCCGTTCGTCTCCACCCGCATCCTCGACATCGATGTGCTGCGGTCCGCCGCGCTGGCGTTCGCGGCGTTCTGCCTGGCCGCGTCGTCGATCTACCTCGTCAACGACGCCATCGACGTGTCGGCCGACCGCGAGCACCCGAAGAAGCGGTTCCGGCCGATCGCCGCGGGCGTCGTCCCGGTTCCGCTCGCCTACGGCGCTTCCGGTGTGCTGATGCTCGGCTCGCTGGCCACCGCGGCGGCGGCGAACTGGACGCTCGTCGTCATCATGGCCGTGTACCTGGTGGTGCAACTGGGTTACTGCCTCGGCCTCAAGCACCAGCCGGTGCTGGAGCTGTGCGTCGTCGCGTCCGGTTTCCTGCTGCGGTGCATCGCGGGCGGGGTGGCGGCGGGCATCGTCCCGTCGCAGTGGTTCCTCCTGGTGACCGCGTTCGGCTCGCTGTTCATCGTGGCGGGCAAGCGGTACGCGGAGATCAAGCTGTTCGAGAGCACCGGCGCGGCGATCCGGCACTCGCTCACGAAGTACTCCGAGACCTACCTGCGGTTCGTGTGGGCGACCTCGGCCGCCGTGGTGAACATGACCTACGGGCTGTGGGCGTTCGAGATCAGCCAGCGCGCGCACAACCAGTGGGGCGCGCTGTCGATGGTGCCGTTCGTGATCGCGGTGCTGCGGTACGCGGTGGACGTGGACAGCGGCAAGGCGGGCGCGCCGGACGAGATGGCGCGCACCGACCACGTGCTCCAGGTGCTCGGCGTCATCTGGCTGGGCACGCTCACCCTCGCCATCTACGTCTGACCTCCGCCGTGTGATTCCCCGCCGGTCGGCGTTTCGCGGCCGACTGGCGGGGAATCCCGCGTGCCATGACGAACACGCTGCTACTGGACGTCGACGGCACGCTGGTGGACACCAACTACCACCACGCGGTCGCCTGGCTGCGCGCGTTCCGGTCCGTCGGGCTCACCGTGCCCGCGTGGCGCGTGCACCGGGCCATCGGCATGGGCGGCGACCGGCTCGTCGAGGCCGTCGCGGGCGAGCACGCCGAGGCCGAGCACGGCGACGAGCTGCGCAAGGCGTGGGAGCAGGAGTTCGAGCCGCTGCTCGACGAGATCCGCCCCCTTGAGGGCGCGCACCGCCTGGTCACCTCCGCCGTGTCCGAGCACGGGCTCCACGTCGTGCTGGCCAGCTCCGGCAAGCGGGAGCACATCGAGCACTACCTCGACCTGCTCGACATCCGCGACGTCATCACCGGGTTCACCACGTCCGAGGACGCCGAGGACAGCAAGCCCGCGCCCGACCTGCTCCAGGTGGCCCTGTCCAAGGTCGACACCGAACGCGCGGTCGTCGTCGGCGACTCGGTCTGGGACTGCGACGCCGCCAAGCGCACAGGCCTGCCCGTCGTCGCGCTGCTCACCGGCGGCTTCGGCGACGCCGAACTGCGCGACCACGGCGCTTCCACGGTGTACGAGGCTCTCGACAACCTCCGCGCCGATCTCGCCGATCTCCCCTTCGCGACCGTCTAGGAGGCTCACCATGCGCATCGGCTACACCCTGATGACCGAGCAGAGCGGGGCCAAGGCACTCGTCGAGCACGCCGCGGGCGCCGAGCGGGCGGGCTTCGACTTCGAGGTCATGAGCGACCACTACTTCCCGTGGCTCGACGAGCAGGGCCACGCGCCGTACGCGTGGAGCGTCCTCGGCGCGGTCAGCGTGGCGACCGACCAGATCGACCTGATGACCTACGTGACGTGCCCGACCATGCGCTACCACCCGGCCGTCGTCGCCCAGAAGGCCGCGACCGTCCAGGAGCTCAGCGGCGGCCGCTTCACCCTGGGTCTGGGGTCGGGCGAGAACCTCAACGAGCACGTCATCGGCCGCGGCTGGCCACCGGTCAACGTCCGGCACGAGATGCTGGGCGAGGCGGTGGAGATCATCTCGCAGCTCTTCGACGGCGGCTACGTCGACTACGTGGGCGACCACTTCCGCGTCGACTCGGCGAAGCTGTGGGAACGCCCCGACAAGCGGGTCCCGATCGCGGTCGCCGTGTCCGGCTCCCAGTCCGTCCAGCGCTTCGCCCCGGTGGCCGACACCATGGTCGCCGTGGAACCCGACGCCGAGCTGGTCCGCTCGTGGGACATGTTCCACCGCGACGGCGGCACCTCGCGCAAGGTCGGCCAGCTGCCGATCAGCTGGGACCCGAACCGCGACGAGGCGATCCGGCGGGCCCACGAGCAGTTCCGCTGGTTCGCGGGCGGCTGGAAGGTGAACGCGGAGATCCCCGGCACGGCGGGCTTCGCGGCGGCCAGCCAGTACGTCACCCCAGACGACGTCGCCAAGAACATCCCCTGCGGCCCCGAGATCGCCCCGATCGCGGCCGCGGTGAAGGAGTTCCGCGACGCGGGCTTCACCGACCTCGCCCTCGTCCAGGTCGGCGGCGACCACCAGACCGACTTCCTGGACTTCGCCAAGGGTGAACTGCTCCCGGCACTGCGCGAGTCCTGAACGTTCACAGTGGACGGAACGGGACGCCGGTCGGGATGATTCAGCCGTCCTGACCGGCGGGCTGGGCGCGGGGATGACGACGGCGCCCGCGCCGTCGTCATCCCCGCGCCCAGCCCCTTAGGTTCCCGCGTTGGCGGGTGGGGAACTGGGCGTGGCACTGGCCTTCGGGCAGGGCGGCGGGCTCCCGTCCGCCAACGGCGGCGGCGGATCCACACCGGGCGGTAACGGCGGACAGCCCGGCGGCGGTGGCGGCCGGGACCCCGACCGCGGCGGCTGCACCACCGTCACGGTGTGGGTGGTCGACTTCTCCCCCGACCCCGACGGTCCCCCGCCGCTCCCCGGCAACTCCCCCGACGGATCCGTCCCGGTGTTGGCCAAGGCCACCACCACACCGATCAGCGCGGCGGCCACCGCGCCCGCCAGCACGACCGTCAGCCGCGCCGGGGTCCGCTTCTGCGCCACCGGCGTGCTGCTGGTGGGCTCGTCGTCGAACGCGGGCTTGATGTCGGTCAGCGGCGGCACCCCGACGCTGGTCTCCTGCGCCACCCGCAGCACCTGCGCGCACTGCGCGGCCCGCGGTCGGCGACTCGGGTCCGAGTGCGTCATCGACACCAGCAGCTCGGTCCACGGCTCCGGCAGCCCGGCGGGCACCCTCGCGGGCCGCGACAACCGGGCCAGCGCGGCCTCCGTGTCCCCACCGGGGTACTCCGCCTGCCCCGTCAGGCATTCCAGCAGCACCAGCCCGAGCGCGTAGATGTCCGTGGGCGGGGCCACTTCACGACCGCGCAGCTGTTCGGGCGCCAGGTAGCCCGCGGTCCCGACCAGCAGCCCGGAACGGGTCACCCTGGTGGCGTGCGCCTGCAACGCCAGCCCGAAGTCCGCGAGGTAGGCCTGCCGCCCGGTGTCGTCCAGCAGGATGTTCGACGGCTTGATGTCGCGGTGCACGATTCCCCACGCGTGCACGAAGTCCAGCGTTTCCGCGATCTGCGCGCCGACGCGGGCGACCAGCGACGGCGGGAGCGGCTGGCGCATCCGCTGCCGCAGGGTGCCGCCGTCGACGACCTGCATCACGTAGTAGGGCCTGCCGCGGTGCGATCCGGTGTCGAACACCGTGACGACACCGGGCGTGTGCAGCGCGGCGAGCATCTGCGCTTCGCGGTCGAGCCGGATCTGGTCCTCGGGCCCGGCGCTGCTGAGGAAGAGCTTCACGGCGACGGAGCGCTCGAGCCGGGAGTCGTGGGCGCGGTAGACCTCGGCCATGCCGCCGGTTCCCAGTAGACCGCCCAGTTCATACCGGCCGCCGACGACCCTGCCACTCTGGTCACCGTCCCAGACGGCGGTCGCTTCACTGCGGCTGGTCATCCCCGACTGGCCCTCCCGCTTAGCCGATCACGCATTCGCAACTTACCCGTCAGGGGCCCAACTTGCCCCTGAGGGGTCGAATCCGTTGATCACCCGTTCCCGTGCGGCCACTGCCGACCGGGTGTGCAGATGCACGTGCATCCAAACGGTAGTCGGCTGTCAAGACCCCAGTGTTACGCGTTGAGGGCCAGCCACAACTCGGCGCGCACGCCCGGCACGTCCAAAGACCTCCCGAGCAGCGCTTCCGCCTTGCGGACGCGGTTGCGCAGGGTGTGCCGGTGCACCCCCAGTCGCGCCGCGGCGGGATCCCACTGGCCGTGGTGGGCGAGCCAGACGCGCAGGGTTTCCCGCAGTTCCGGGGAAAGCGGCGCCAGCAGCGACTCGGCGAACGCTTTCCCGGCGCCGTCGGGGAGCAGCGACATCAGACCCGCGCCCGCCAGGTCGGCGAAGCGCACCTCCGGCGCCGACGGCCGCGCGACCGCCAACGCGGCCAGCGCCTGGCGGAATCCCTCGCCCACGGCGCGGATTCCCACCGGCGTGGACACCCCGAGCCGCGCGCCGGGCAGCACCGGGACCTCGGCGGCCACCACGACCACGTGCCCGTCGACCTCCGCGGCGAACCCCGGCACGTCCTCCACCGCCACGCCGTCGACCACGACCACGTGCACCGGCCCGTCCGGCAGGCCGGGGACGAGGTCGGCGCGACCGGCCGCCAGGAGGTGGAACTCCGCGGTGCGCAAGCGCCTGCGCGCGGAATCGGACCGCGCCAGGGACAGGGTGAGCAGGGACGCCGCCGTGGTCACGACGCCGAGGTCGGCCGGGTCCCAGGGCTCGTCGCGGGCGACCGCCAGGAAACCGCGCCCCCGTCCGCCGAGCACCTGCGCGACGACGTGCGCGCCGTCGGCCTCGAACGCCGAACTGGCCAGCCCGCCGGAAGCCCGCAGCCTGGCCAGTTCCGGCGCCAGGTCGGGTAGCGGGCGCCAGCCGAACCCGTGCGCGGGCTCCCCCGCCGAGTCGAGCAGCACGACCCGCGCCCGCACCCACTGGCCCAGCTTCCGCACCACCGCGGCCACGCCGTCGCGGCCGACCGCCGCCCGCGTCAACGCCCGCCGCGCCTCGTCCGCACGGGTCAGCGCCGCGTACTTGTCGGCGGCGACGGCCCGTGACACGGCTTTGCTCAGCGCGATGAACGGCGTCTCGCGCGGGACCTCCAGCAGCGGCAGGCCCTCCCGCTCCGCGGCGGCCACCAGTCCCGGCGGCACCACCGCGTGGCTCAGCCCGGTGCCGAACCCCAGTCCCACCACGCCGACCGCGGCCAGCCGCTCGACGTAGCCGCGGAACCCGCGCCGCACGGCCAGTCCCGTGGTGAGCAGCAGTTCGCCGCCCTCCAGGAACGGCGTCGGGTCGACCAGTTCGGTGCCGTGCACCCACGACACGGCCCGGTCGAGGCCGCCCGCGCCCGCGTGCACCGGAAGCCGCAGGTCGTCGACCAGGGAACGCAGGATCAGGGGCATGCCAGTTTGTACATCAGCGCCCGCACGGGTGGCCACATCCGGCACTGCGCGCCCCGTGGAACCCGACCATGCTGGGGCCATGACGCGACTGCGCACCGAACTGCCCGGTCCCCGATCCCTCGAACTGGCCGCGCGCCGCAAGAGCACGGTGGCCTCCGGGGTGGGGTCGACCCTCCCGGTCTACATCGATTCCGCCGAGGACGGGGTGCTGATCGACGTCGACGGCAACCGGCTGATCGACCTCGGTTCCGGCATCGCCGTGACGGGCGTCGGCAACCCGGCGCCCGCGGTCGCCGAGGCCGTGCACGCGCAGATCGACAGGTTCAGCCACACCTGCTTCATGATCACGCCGTACGAGGGGTACCTGGAGGTCTGCGAGCAGCTCAACGAGCTGACGCCGGGCGATCACGAGAAGCGGTCGGTGCTGTTCAACTCCGGCGCGGAGGCGGTGGAGAACGCGGTCAAGATCGCCCGGCACGCCACCGGCCGCCAAGCGGTCGTCGTGTTCGACCACGCCTACCACGGCCGCACGAACCTCACGATGGCGCTGACCGCGAAGAACATGCCGTACAAGCACGGTTTCGGCCCGTTCGCGGGCGAGGTCTACCGGGTGCCGATGTCCTACCCCTACCGCGACGGCGGGCTCAGCGGCGCCGAGGCCGCGGCGCGCGCGATCGACCTGATCGAGAAGCAGGTCGGCGTCGACACCGCGGCGTGCGTGCTGATCGAGCCGATCCAGGGCGAGGGCGGGTTCATCGTGCCCGCGCCGGGGTTCCTGCCCGCCGTCGCCGAGTGGTGCGCGCGGACCGGCGCGCTGCTGGTCGCCGACGAGATCCAGACCGGCTTCTGCCGCACGGGCTCCTGGTTCGCCAGCGACCACGAGGGCGTGGTGCCCGACGTGGTCACCACGGCCAAGGGCATCGCGGGCGGTCTGCCGCTGGCCGCGGTGACCGGACGCGCGGAGGTGATGGACGCCGTGCACGTCGGAGGTCTCGGCGGCACCTACGGCGGCAACCCGGTCGCCTGCGCCGCGGCGCTGGGCGCGATCCGGACGATGCGCGAGCGCGACCTCTCCGCCGCCGCACGCCGCATCGAGGAAGCCGTGCTGCCGCGGTTGAGGGCGTTGGCGGAGAAGACCGATCTGATCGGCGACATCCGCGGCCGAGGCGCGATGCTCGCGGTGGAGTTCACCGAGCAGACGCCCGACGTCGCGGGCCGGGTCGCGAAGGCCTGCCACGCCGCCGGTGTGGTCGTGCTGACCTGCGGCACCCACGGCAACGTGATCCGCTTCCTGCCCCCGCTGGTCATCCCGGACGACCTGCTGGCCGAGGGCATGGACATCTTCGAACAGGCGATCCTCGGAGTGGCGAAGTGACGACCCCCTACTGGGTCGCGGGTACCGCGACCACGAGCGACACCGAACTCGCCGTGCACAGCCCGTTCGACGGGGCCCTGGCGGGCACGACGTCCCAGGCGAGCGCGGAGGACGTGGAACGCGCGGTGGCCGCCGCCGAGGCGGTCGCGCCGGAACTGGCCGTGCTGCCCGCGCACGCCCGCGCCGCCGCGCTGGACCACGTCTCGCGCAGGCTGGCCGAGCGCGCCGACGAGATCGCCGCGCTGATCACCGCGGAGTCCGGCAAGCCGGTGAAGTGGGCGCGCGTCGAGGTGACCAGGGCGGTCTCCACGTTCCGCTGGGCGGCCGAGGAGGCGCGGCGGTTCTCCGGCGAACTCCAGCGGCTGGACACCGACCCGGCCGCGGGCGGGCGGATGGCCCTGGTGCGCCGGGTGCCGCGCGGGCCGGTGCTGGGCATCGCGCCGTTCAACTTCCCGCTGAACCTGGTGGCGCACAAGGTCGCCCCGGCCATCGCGGTCGGCGCGCCCATCATCCTCAAGCCCGCGCCCGCCACCCCGTTGGTCGCCCTGCTGCTGGGTGAACTGCTGGCCGAGACGGACCTGCCCGCGGGCGCGTGGTCGGTGCTTCCGGTGCCGAACGAGGTCGCGGCCGAACTGGTCGCCGACCCGCGGCTGCCGGTCGTGTCGTTCACCGGCTCCGGCCCGGTCGGCTACGGCATCCAGGACCGCGTGCCGCGCAAGCACGTGACGCTGGAACTGGGCGGCAACGCGGCGGTCGTCGTCTGTCCCGATTGGACGGACCTGGACTGGGCGGCGCAGCGGATCGCCACGTTCGCGATGTACCAGGGCGGCCAGTCGTGCATCTCGGTGCAGCGGGTCTACGCGCACCGCGACGTGTACGACGAGGTGGCCGCGGCCGTGGTGGCGCACGTGCGCAAGCTCGGCACCGGCGACCCCGCGCAACCCGGCACCGACGTCGGGCCGCTGATCAACCTGCCCGCCGCCGAACGGGTCGAGGCCTGGGTCGCCGAGGCCGTCGCCGCAGGTGCGGACCTGTTGACCGGCGGCGGACGGGACGGTTCGACGGTCGCGCCCACGGTGCTCGCGGGCGTGCCGGAGGACGCCAAGGTCGTGGCCGAGGAGGTGTTCGGGCCGGTCGTGGTGCTCCAGGCGGTCGACAGCGTCGAGGAGGCGTTCGACCGGGTCAACGCGTCCCGCTTCGGCCTCCAGGCCGGGGTGTTCACCCACGACGTGCGGATCGCGTTCCGGGCGTCGGCGAAGCTCGCCGTCGGCGGCGTGATCGTCGGCGACGTGCCGAGCTTCCGCGCCGACCAGATGCCCTACGGCGGGACGAAGGAGTCCGGGACGGGCCGCGAAGGCCTGAAGTCGGCCATGGAGGACCTGACTGAGCAGCGCGTTCTCGTGCTCACCGGACTCACCTTCTGACAGCGCAGACATCGGAGGCATTGCCAGTTTTGACCTACCTGTGGACCTCCACAGGCTTCCGACCTCGATCTTGACGGCTCGCCGGATCCGTGTGCATCCTGCATGGCCGCCACGACGAGAGGAGCCGCCGTGCCGGTCACCATCAGGGATGTCGCACGTCAGGCGAGGGTGTCGGTGTCGACCGTCTCGCGCGCCATCAGCGCGCCGGACCTGGTTCGCGCCGACACGAGGGAACGGGTGCTGGAAGTGGTGCGGGGGTTGGGCTACCAGCCCAACCCCGCCGCCCGCAGCCTGATCACCGGGCGCACGGGCAACCTCGGCATCGTGGTGCCCGACCTCGGCAACCCGTTCTTCCCGTCGATCCTGCTCGGTGTGCAGGCCCGCGCCCGCGAGTCGGGCAACTCGGTGTTCTTCTGCGACAGCGGGCAGGACGGCGGGACCGAGGAGGAGCTGATCCGCACGATGGCGCGCCAGGTGGACGGCGTCGTGGTGTGCGCGTCGGCGTTGGACGACGAGCGGCTGGTGGAACTGGCGGACCTGACCACGATGGTGCTGGTCAACCGCGCGCTGCCGGGGCTGCCGTCGGTGCTGATGGACAGCGCGTCGGGGATGGGCGCGGTGGTCGAGCACCTGGCGGCGCTCGGGCACCGGCACTGCGCGTACCTCGGCGGGCCGGGGCGGACGTGGTCCAACCAGTTCCGCCGCGGCGGGCTGCGGGAGGCCGCCACGCGCACGGGTGTCGACGTGCTCGAACTGGGCCCGTTCGAGCCGTCGTTCCGCGGCGGCGCGCAGGGCGTCGAACAGGCGCTGGCGGCGGGCGTGACGGCGATCATCGCCTACAACGACCTCATGGCGCTGGGGGTGCTGAACCGGCTCGCGCAGCTCGACGTGGCCGTGCCCGAGCGGATCAGCGTCACCGGGTTCGACGACATCCTCTACGCCGCGATGTGCGGCCGCCCGCTCACCACCGTGACCATGCCGGCCGAGGCCGCGGGCCGCGCCGCCGTGGAACTCCTGCTCGACCAGCTCGACAACGGCACCACGGCGGTGGAATCCAAGAGGAAAGAACTCCCGACCACCTTGGTCATCCGGGCTACCACCGCTCCGCCCGCCGGTCTAGCGATCTCCTGAAAGCTCCGACCTCCCCTCGCCCGAGCACCCCGAACCTGCCGTCGGAGGTGTTCGCGAGCACCTCGGCCGCACACCGGTTGCGACTACGCTGCGTGGTGTGACGTTCAGCGGATTCGACCCGGAACTGCTGGGACAACTCCGCACCAGCGGGGCGCTGCGGGAGCAGACCTACCTGCTGCAAAGGGTCATCCGCTCCATCGAACCCGCCACGCTGCTCAGCCAGCACTCCGCCACGCTCGCGGGCCTGGCCGCCGAACTCCCCCGCACCCACTCCGCGCTGTTGAGCTACAGCGTGCTCGGCCAGCCCAAGGGCAGGCTGCTGCGGTCGCTCTGCCTCAACGCCGCCGCGGCGGTCAACCGGGCGGCGGCGGCCACCGCGCACCAGCCGCTGGTGCACCTCACGCACACGCTGGCGGAGATCGTCGAGGCGTCGGGCGCCATGTACGACGACCACGAGAGCCGGGTCGCCGCCGCCGCGTTCGCGTCCCGACTCGACACCCTCATCGCCGAGCTGCCGAAGCTGCTGTGGACGCTGTTCCACGACTCCTGGCACACCTCCGCGAGCTCACCGGGCAGGTGGGCGCGGCTCGACCAGATCAGCGACGAGGTCGCCTGCCTGGTCGCCGCGACCGACCGCGACCCGGACACGCTCCAGCAGGAGCTGACGCACACCCTCGCCAAGCACGGCCCCGACGCCGCCGCGATCTGGCAGACCCTGCACCCGGACCGGGTGCGCCACCACGTGGCGTGCGTCGTGCACGGCGCGGGCGAGCTGTCCGGCCTGGCCGCGCTCGACCCGACCGCCCGGCAGTGGTCGGAGGGGCAGCCCGAAAGGCTCGGCTGGGGCGCCGCGCGCGACCGGCTGCGCCAGTTCCTGGCCGCGGTGCCGCGCTCGTCGACCAGCTGCGTCGTGGCCGTCGACGTGGAGGCCGTCGACAAGGCGGCCGCGGCGCGGTTGGCGCGGCGTCGGGTCACCGAGCTGCTGGACCAGTACGTGGCGGGGCACCGGCTGCTCACCATCTCGTTGGACCCGCGGATGCTGGTGACCCGCGCGGGCACCGTGCGCAGCGACGAACTGACGCCGCGGCGGTCGACCGTGAACCGGGCGTACCCGTTGGTGCAGCGGTGGCCGCGGGGGCTGCGCGAGGGGCTGCGGATGGCCCACCTGGCCCGGACGACGGAGTCGCCGCTGACGGCGGCCGCGCTGTCGTGGTCGGCGTTGGAGGCGTTGGGGGTGGCGGAGAGGGCGTCGCAGTTGGCGGGGGTGCTGGCGTTGCAGGCGCTGCGGCAGCAGGTCGTGGAGACGCACCAGCTGCTGCACCAGTCCGCCACCGCCTCCACGAAGCACGCCCGCAGCCGGGTGGGGGCCACGCAGCGGCGGGTGGTGAGCCTGCGGCGGGCGATCGAGCGGTGCGCGCCCGGCCACCCGGAGGTGGCGCGGCTGCGGGTGGGGCTGGCCGCGGCCACCGGTCGGCACGAGGACGCCGTGCGGCGGCACGACGGGTTGGGCGCTTCGCTGCGCGAACCGCTCGCGGTGGTGGCGGAGTACGCGACCCTGGACGACCACAAGTACCTGCTGGACGTGAACCGGTGGGTGGACGTGCTGCTCCCCGCGCGTCCGGCCGACGACCCCCGACTGCTCGACGCGCGGACGGCCGTCCACGACCTGCTGCCCCACGTGGCCCCGTTGGCGGCCCGGCAGGTCGTGGACTGGCAGGGACGGCTGGCGTCGGCGGGGAGCTGCGCGCGGTGGTTGATCGCCACCCAGGAGCGGATGCGGTCGTTGCTCGACGCGTTGTACAGCGCGCGGAACCTGGCGTTGCACTCCGGCGTCTTCCAGGCCACCGGCGACGTGGTGCTCGGCCTCGGCGGGCTCATGGTCGTCGACTTCACCCTCGAGGTGCTGGGCAACTGGTACCGGAACGCGACCGGCCCGGACGCGGACGCGTCGCCGTTCGAGGTGGTGAAGGAGTTGGCAGCCCGGCAGGAGGGGCTGTGCGGGAAGCTGCGGGACGCTCAGGGGGCGACTTTCCCGTTGAACGTCGAGTGGTTGACCAGTCCCAGCACCGACGGGGCCTGGGACCGGGGCTAGATGCCCGATCACCGACACCCTCATTTCACGTCTTCCGGCACCACTCCTTGGACTTGCCCGTCTAGCCCGCGAGTCTTCGCATCTCATTGCGCACCGGTCTCCGGTGCGGATCGATCCCAATGCCGCTAAGTTAGGCGCTCCTGTCGAATACGTGCAGTTCAGGAGGCTCGTTGTAACGGGTGCCTGTATGTGAGGAACGCTTGATCAGCTTGTCGCCGACCTGGCTCCGTTTCACCACACGCGGATACGAACGATCCCGACGTCCTCGGGTCCGACGGTGACGGATCTCCTCAACCGTCTCGACGATCGCCAGTCTCAGACGGCGAGGGGGAAAAAGCCGCCTGGTTGGTGACCTGGCGGCGCACGGCGTTGAGACCGCGGACGAACGACAACTCGTCGACATCCAACCCGTCGTCGGCGGCCATGTCGTCGGCGGCCTCCAACATCAACTGCCGCACCGCGTAGTGAGTCAGCAGCAGCGCCCAGATCTCCTGGCGGACCAGGTCGGCGGACTTGGAACGCAGCAACCGGGACCGCGGCATCTGATGTGTCTCGATCTCGTCCAAGGTCAACTCGAACTCCCAGCGTTGCCGATACAACGCCGCCAACTCCACGGCGGGGGCGAGTTCGTGGTCCATGATCGAGGTGATCAACCGGATCGTCTCGGGTTCCCCACCCCGGTTGGTCACCATGTACTCGACCACGCGAATCGCGAGCCGATGCCCCTCGGGCACGCTGCGTCGCCTGCCCCGCTTGAGATCGGCCTTCACGTTCTTGGCAAGCAGTTCACCGCGGTAGGACCCGTCGGGCAACCACTCCAGCACCGGCAGGTCGACATCGTCCTTGACCCGCCACACCAGCTCGGCACCGGTCTCCCGCGCCTGTTTCCACATCTCGTAGCCGTAGAAGCCCCGGTCGGCCAGCACCAGCATGCCGGGTTCGAAACGGGGCAGGATCCGCTCGAGGAGCCCGCGTTCGTACACCTGCCAGGAGTCCATCGCCGCGGCCACGATCGCGTGGGTGCCGCACTCCCGAGCCCCACCATCCTCACCTGCGGGAACGCGCTCTCCCCTCCACCGTGCGGTTTCCTGCCGAAGACCGCGACGTTGTCGGCGGTGTCCGGCACGTCCAGGACGACCCCGTCCACCGCCATCACACGCCAACCGTGAAACCACGCGCCTCGCGCGCCCGGCCCGGCCATGGGGACCGCGACCCGGTCGAACAACACCCGCAACGGCTCCTCGCCCAACCGTCGACGTGCCTGGGAGATCGCACTCGTGGTGGGTACCCGCCAACCCTCCCGCCAGGTGCCCAGGAACCGCAGGCCGTTGACCAGCTTGCGCATCACTTCCTCGTAGCCGTCGTCGAAGAACAGACACATCGCCAGCACGTAGTAGACGACCACCCTGGCGGGCAGCAGCCGGGACCGCTTCTCCCGACACCCGGTCTCCTCGATCACCTCGTCCACGAGGTCCCGGTCGAACAGACGGGTCAGGACACCGATACCGATTCCATCGGTGAAGGAACGCGCGACTGGCACCGATTCACAGTAGTAGCAACAAGGTCATGGTCTACAGGGACGACACACAGCGCCCTTAACTTAGCGGCATTGGGATCGATGAACGCGGGCGGATGAAAGTCCGGGAGCCCGCCCGACATTCGGACCTCCCATTCACTGTGGTGGATCAACACGTGATGACGACGGCACAACAGCACCAGGTTGTCGATACTGGTATCCCCGCCTTGGTGCCATGCCCGAATGTGATGGGCATCAGCCCAATTCGGTGGACGATCGCACATCGGAAAAGCACACCCACCATCCCGCAGGTGCAACGCCCGCCGCAGGTGCGGGGTCAACCGGCGTGACATCCGCCCGATGTCCAGTACCTCGCTGCGCTCACCCATCACGGCGGGGATGATTCCGGCGGTGCACGCGATCCGGCGCGCCTCGCCAGCGCTGATCACGCTGCTGTCACCCAGGATCGCGGTCCCGGCACCCGTCACCAGGGTCTCGTAGTCGATGGTCACGGTGACATGCGGACGTTCCCCGGCTTCGATCGGCAGATCCCGTGACCGCGACGCCAGGTTCAGCACATCCGCCAACGCGTCACCCTGACGCTCCGGCAGAGTGCGGGTATCCGGGCCGGCGGCGTCGGCAGAGTGCGGCTTGGCCAACGGCCCGATCAACGCCCGCAACAACCCACCCTGCTCAGCACCCAACCGCCCACTGAACTCCACCCGACCATCCGACTTCATCCGCAGATGCAACAGGTTCACCGGCTGAGCTGGCTCGCGGTCATCAGGCTCCACGCCGTCCTGATCGATTCGAGCCCGGATGCCAGCGGCGACCGCCCGCACCCCCGCGGGCTCAGCAGAACGGGCCACATCCACCAGGATCCGCTCCGCCTCCACGGGCAACCCGGCCATCGCACCGACCAGCACATCCAGATGCGCCGACGACAACACGCCTTCGGCCACAGCCTTCGCCACCACCGGCAGTGGAACAGCCACCACGGCACCGGTCGGTGTGACCGATGGGAAAACCGCAGACGCCTGCGCCACCCACCGCTTCGCCTCACCGATATCCACCCGAACCACATGCTTGACCAACTCCGCCAAGCTCCGATAACCAGCCCGCGTCTCCAACCCGCGAGCCCGCGCCTCAGCCAACACCGCCAATACGGACGCATGTGCAGACCGGGCACGCTCAACCTCAATGCGCAGGGCATCCATCAGCCCCGCGTCGTCGAGTAGCCCCAGTCCGCTCATATCTCAACCATATAACGGGACCAGGTGTACTCACCAGCGAAAAATTCATGAACAGCGGTTCTATCGAGTGAATTGAAGCGATGTCACCGGTAAGCCGGTGACCACAGGTAAAACAAGCACAACACGATCACCGACACCCTCGCTTCGCGTCTCAAGAAGCCTGAGGCCTGAGGCCTGAGGCCTGAGGCTAGGCAATCAGCCTGCGCACCGCGTCGACCACGGTCGTCCGGCGCTGGTCGCGGTCGGGTGGGGCGGCCAGGTCGTGCTCGGGGTTCGTCGAGGACCACGCCGTGCTGATCGCCTGGACCAGGGCGAGCAGGGCAGCCGGGGTGTAGTGGGTGGGCAACCCGCCGTCGGACTGCGCGTGCGCCAGTTCTTCCAGGCGCAGGCGGTCCACCTCCACAACGGCGTCCAGGCGTGGGCTGTCGGGGCGTTCGAGGCGGTACCAGACCGAGAGGCGGCGGGCGGCGGGATTGTCCTCGAAGTAGTCGAACAGCCTGCCCGCGTAGGTGGGCAGGTCGGCGGCGTCGAAGGGGACCCGGGCCAGGAAATCGCCGACGTGGGCGGTGAAGACCGCGTCGAAGAGCTGGTCCTTGCTGCCGTAGTAGGCGTAGAGCATGGCCTTGTTGCAGCCCGCCACCTCGGCGATGCGATTGACCCGCGCGCCCGCGATGCCCAGGTCGGCGAATTCGGCGGTGGCGGCGTCGAGCAGGCGTTTCCTGGTGCGCTCTGCGTCGCGGATCATGGAGCGAGGCTAGCAACCGAACGGTCGGTTGACAGACGGGTCCACGGCGGTGCGCGAGCCGTAGAGGAGGCGTCAAGTGCGGCGAGGCGGGTGGCCGAGGCAGCGCCTTGGACGGAAACCAGCAGGTAGACGAACTGCGCCCGAGCCGCCGATTGTGACGTGGACCATATACGTTGCCGGGTCCCGGATCTGGGCATATTTTGGCTGTACACGAGGAAGGAGGTGGTCCGGAGTTGTATAGCTACAGGACTTTGCGTGAGGTGTCCGTCCGCTAGGACCGCCCGATAGGGACCCTTTTCGGAGCGGCCTGGCGAGTTCCAGGCAGGCACCCGGCCCCCGGTACCCCGAGCCCAGTCCAGCTCGGCCCGCACCTCGTGCGGGAAAAGGTCCGGGGGCCGTCCCATGCCCGGAGTCGGCCCGCGAACCACCTCGGTCGAGTGAACTCCCGAGAGGCGAGCGCCCATCGTGGCGGCAGGACGTGGACAGCGAAAAGCCGCCGGTCCCCTGCGAACCGGCGGCTCTCGACGTTCTGGCGGGTGTCAGCTCTTGAAGGCGTCCTTGACCTTCTCGCCCGCCTGCTTGAGGGAACCCTTGGCGCGCTCGGCCCTGCCTTCGGCCTGCCACTGCTCGTTGTCAGTGGCGTCGCCGACAGCTTCCTTGGCCCGCCCCTTGAGCTCCTCGGCCTTGTTGCTGATCTTGTCGTCGGCACCCATGACGGTCCTCTCCGTAGGCGGTAGGTCCGCGCGTTGAGTACCCGTGGCGACCGGGGCGAAACATCGGGGCGCCGGTGTACTACGGTGATCGTTAGCGGTTGAAAAGCCAGCCGCAAGCCATCGGGTGTCCTCTCCGGAGGGCACCCGTGTCAGCGAGGGGCGACGGCAGTGTGCCGACGTCGCGCGGTGGGCTTGCTGGCTTGCCGCTGCCCTCTTCCCGCGTCTGGCATGGCTCCGTGTCCCGACGTGCGAGAGGAGCCCGACCGTGGTCGGGGAGAACGGCCAAGTCGATCCGGTGAGCGTGCGGATCGCGGGCCTCGAGGCCGAGGTCGCAGGCCTGCGCAAGGCCCTGCAGACCCGCACGGTGATCGGTCAGGCCACCGGCCTGATCGCGGCCGTCCAGGGCCTCACCCCGCAGCAGGGCTTCCAGCTGCTCGTCCGGATGTCGCAGCACCACAACGTCAAGCTGCACTCGATCGCGGTGAAGCTCGTCGACCTGGCGGGTGAGCTGGGTCCGCGCCAGGCGGTCCGGTCGGTGCACCTGCCCGTCGAACCGCACGAGCGGGTCGAGGAGGTGCAGTGGCCGGGTGTCGACGTGGTCGAGGCGGCGCGGCAGCTCGTGGCCGCGCACGAGGCGGCGCACCGGGTGGACGATGCGCCTGCCGACGTGCGAAGACAGCTGGCCGACGAGTTGACACTGGCCGGTCAGCTGTTGGCGGAGAGGCTCGCGGACGTGGGTTGGCTCGACGACGAACCAGCGGTCTGAAGGATCGCGAACGATTCCGCGGACAACCGGACGGTGGTGGCCGCCAGTGCGGCGTCACCGGAGGCGAGCAGCACCCGCCCGCCCGCCGCGTCCAGTGACTGGGTGACCGCGGTGGCCCCCAGGTTGCACACCAGCCGCAGGTCACCGCGGTACAGCACCAGCACGGTCCCGAGCTGCTCGACGACGAGGTCGGCCAGTCGGGGGTCGGCCAGCTCGGGGTGGTCGCGCCTCAGTGCGATCAGCGACCGGTACAGGTCGAGCATCCCCCGGTGGGCCGGTTCGCCGCTCTCCGCCCAGTTCAGCTTCGAGCGCTCCGCGGTGGCCGGGTCCATCGGGTCCGGCACCTCCGACTCGCCCCAGCCGTGCGCGCCGAACTCGCGCCGCCGCCCGGTGCGGACCGCGTCAGCCAGCTCCTGGTCGGGGAACGACGCGAAGAACTGCCACGGCGTGCTCGCCGCCCACTCCTCCCCCATGAAGATCATCGGGGTGTACGGGGAGCAGAACACGATCGCCGCCCCGCACGCGAGCAGGCCCGGCGACACCGTCGCCGACATCCGGTCGCCCGTGGCGCGGTTGCCGATCTGGTCGTGGTTCTGCAGGTACGCGAGGAACCGGTGGCCGGGCAGCACGCGGGTGTCGACCGGGCGGCCGTGCGTGCGGCCGCGGAACGACGACCACGTGCCCGCGTGGAAGAACACCTCGGCCAGCGTCCGCGCGAGCGCGCCGGGTTCGGCGAAGTCCGCGTAGTAGCCGCTGGTCTCCCCCGTCAGCGCCACGTGCAGGCAGTGGTGCAGGTCGTCGGACCACTGGGCCTGCAACCCGTACCCGCCGCCCTCGCGGGCGGTGACGAGCCTCGCGTCGTTGAGGTCGGACTCGGCGATGAGCGTGAGCGGCCGCCCGAGCCCCGCCGACAGCGCGTCGACCTCGACGGCCAACTGCTCCAGCAGGTGCGTCGCCCGCCGGTCGAGCAGCGCGTGCACGGCGTCCAGGCGCAGGCCGTCGACGTGGAAGTCGCGCAGCCAGCCCAGCGCGTTGTCGACGACGTACCGGCGCACCTCGTCGGACCCTGGGCCGTCGAGGTTGAGGCCGGGGCCCCAGTCGTTGCGGCCGGCGAAGTACGGCGCGAACCGGTCGAGGTAGGCGCCGGAGGGCCCGAGGTGGTTGTAGACCACGTCGAGCAGCACCCCGAGGCCCTTGGCGTGGCAGGCGTCGACGAACCGCTTGAACGCGTCCGGCCCGCCGTAGGGCTCGTGCACGGCGCCCCACAGGACGCCGTCGTAGCCCCAGCCCGCGGTGCCGTCGAAGGAGTTCACCGGCAGCACCTCGACCAGCGTGATGCCGAGGTCCACCAGGTGGTCGAGCTTCCCGATGGCCGAGTCCAGCGTGCCCTCGGGGGTGAACGTGCCGATGTGCAGCTCGTAGACCACACCGCCCGCCAGCTGCCGCCCGGTCCAGTCGCCGTCGGTCCACCGGAACGCGCCGTGGTCGTACCGGCGCGACGGGCCGTGCACCCCGGCCGGCTGCCACAGCGAACGGGGGTCGGGCAGCGCGTCGTCGGAGTCGTCCAGCAGGAACGCGTAGTCCGTGCCGTCGACGTCGGCGGACCACCAGCCGCCCGCGCCCGCCGTCATGGCCTGGTCGGTGCCGTCCACGCGCACGCGGACGGCCTCCGCCTTGGGCGCCCACACGGAGAAGCTCACGAGCCCTCCCGCACGAGCAGCGCGACCGGGTACCGGCCGAGCACGTCGGCCAGCTTCGGCGTGGCGAGCTGCCCGGTGATCACGTCGGTCCACTCGCCGGGGGGCAGCGGCAGCACCGTGTCGCGCCACCCGCCCGCCGCCGCGAGGCCCATCGGGAGCCGGGTGGCCACGACCGCGAGGTCGGGCGAACGGTTGTACGCCAGCACGTGCTCGGCCGCGACGCCCTCGGCGGGCAGCGGGCGGTAGCCGTGGAACAGCTCCGGCTGGGCCTTGCGCAGCCGCAGGGCCCGTTGCACGACAAGGAGTTTGGCCGCGCCGGTGTCGTCGACCTCCGGGAGCCACCAGTCCTCGATGCGGCCGAGCAGCTCGCGGCGGACCGCGTAGTCGACCGGCCGCCGGTTGTCCGGGTCGACCAGCGACAGGTCCCACAGCTCGGTGCCCTGGTACACGTCCGGGACGCCGGGAGCGGTGAGCTGCACCAGCTTCTGGCCCAGCGCGTTCGACCAGCCCGCCAGGCGGATCTTCTCCACGAAGGACTCGATCTCGCCGCGCGTCGCGGCGTCGCCGAGCACCTGCTCGGGCCAGGCCGCGACGGCCTTCTCGAACTCCTCGTCGTGGTCGACCCACGTCGTGCGGACCTTGGACTCCTTGGCGGCCTTGTCCAGGTAGTCGCGCAGCCGG
This sequence comes from Umezawaea sp. Da 62-37, assembly GCF_032460545.1. Lineage (GTDB taxonomy): Bacteria > Actinomycetota > Actinomycetes > Mycobacteriales > Pseudonocardiaceae > Umezawaea. Next base: position 8,826,885 of record NZ_CP135965.1, on the reverse strand, counting down.
TCGGGGCCGATCGGCCAGGCGCCCACGATCGTCTGCCACGCCAGCATGTTCAGCGACGGCTCGTCGATCCCGTGCCGGTCCGTCCACCCGCGCACCAGGCCTGCGAACTCGTCCGGCAGCTCCGAGAGCACGGCCAGCCGGGCCCGCACGTCCTCGGAGCGCTTGGTGTCGTGCGTGGACAACGTCGTCATCGACTCCGGCAAAGCCGAATCCCGTTGCGCCGCAAGGGTGTGGAACTCCTCCACCGGCACGCCGAAGCGGTCCGGCGCGCCGCCGACCTCGTTGAGCGCCACGAACCTGGTGTACCGGTAGAACGCGGTGTCCTCGGTGCCCTTCGCGACGACCATGCCGGAGGTCTGCTGGATCCTCGTCGCCAGCTCGCCGTCGGGCTCCGCGCGGACCTGCTCGTCGAGCGCCTCGGCGCCCTTGACGCGCGACACCGCGGTCGCCCACGACGCCTCGCCCTCGGGCAGGTACGAGCGGTAGACGGGGAAGTTCACCATGACGCCGGCCACGGCCGCCTCAGCGGCGGCGGGCTCGGCGTCGCGCACGAGCGCGCCGATCCGGCGGACCTCGGCCCGCAGGATCGAGTCGGTCACCAGCGTGCGGCAGGTGTGCTCGACGGCCTCGAAGTCGGTGTCCTGGCCCAGTTCCGCGGCCAGCGCGGTGAACCGCTCCTCGGCGCGCGGGTCGACGAACACGCCGCAGACCTCGCGCAGCGCGTCGTACCCGGTGGTGCCCTCGACCGGCCAGCTGGTCGGCAGCGGCTCGCCGACGCCGAGGATCTTCTCGGCCACGATCCAGACGCCCGAGCGCTCCTTGAGCCTGCGGAAGTAGCCGCCGGGGTCGGCGAGGCCGTCCGGGTGGTCGACCCGCAGGCCGGTCACCTGGCCCGCCGCGACCCAGCGCAGCACCTCGTCGTGCGTCGCGTCGAAGACCTCGGGGTCCTCGACGCGGACCGCGGCGAGCGTGGTGATGTCGAAGAACCGCCGGTAGTTCAGCTCCTCGTTGGCCCGCCGCCAGTGCACCAGGCGGTAGTGGTCCGACACCGGGAGCCGGTGGTCGTAGTAGGTGACGACGTCGCCGTCGACGACCGGTTCGCCCTCGTCGCCGAGGATCGGCACCAGCACCGGACCGGCGGCCCAGTCGATGTCGAAGTACCGGGCGTAGCGGGACTCCTGGCCGTGCTTGAGCACGTCCCACCACCACGGGTCGGTCTCCGGGACGGCGACCGACATGTGGTTGGGGACGATGTCGAGCACGAACCCGAGCCCCGCGGCGGAGACCTTCGCGGAAAGCGCCAGCCGCCCGTCCTCACCACCGAGTTCCGGACGGGCGCGGGTCGGGTCCACGACGTCGTAGCCGTGCGTGGAACCCGGTGCCGCGTCGAGGATCGGCGAGGCGTAGAGCGCGCCGGCGCCGAGCCGCGCGAGGTAGTCCACCACCTCGGCGGCGTCGGCGAAGGTGAAGCCCGGCGTCAACTGCAGCCGGTAGGTCGACGACGGCGCGAACGGCCCGGTCATTCGCCACCCGTCCGCTGGAGCACCACCAGTGAGCGCGCGACGAGCGTCAGCTTGCCGCCCGCCGGGATGACCTGGCCCAGCTCGGGGATCTGGACCGCGCCGGTGGCCGTGTCGACCACGACCGTCCACTGAGGACCGTAGCTCTCCTCCGGCAGCGTCGCCTCGATGTCCTCGTGGTGGGCGTTGAACGCCAGCAGGAACGAGTCGTCCACAACGCGCATGCCGCGCTGGTCGAGGTCCGGGATCCCCTCGCCGTTGAGGAACGCGATGACGCAGCGGCCGAAGTCGTCGCCCCAGTTGTGCTCGGTCATCTCCTCGCCGGCGGGGGTGAACCACGCGATGTCGCGGAGGTCGTCGCCGCTGCGGATCGGCTTGCCCGCGAAGAACCGGCGCCTGCGCAGCACCGGGTGCTGCTTGCGGAACGCCGTCAGCGCGCCGGTGAACTCGATGAGGTCGGCGTTCTCCTCGGCGAGCTTCCAGTCCACCCAGGAGATCTCGTTGTCCTGGCAGTACACGTTGTTGTTGCCCTGTTGGGTGCGGCCGAACTCGTCGCCGTGCAGCAGCATCGGGACGCCCTGCGACAGCAGGGTCGTGGCCATCAGGTTGCGCCGCTGGCGCGCCCGCAACTCCAGGACACCCTGGTCGTCGGTGGGGCCCTCGACGCCGCAGTTCCAGGAGCGGTTGTCGTCCGCGCCGTCGCGGCCGTCCTCGCCGTTGGCCTCGTTGTGCTTGTCGTTGTAGGACACGAGGTCGTTGAGCGTGAACCCGTCGTGCGCGGTCACGAAGTTGATCGACGCGTACGGCCTGCGGCCGTCCTGCTGGTACAGGTCCGAGGAGCCGGTGACGCGCGAGGCGAACTCGCCCAGCGTCGCGGGCTCACCGCGCCAGAAGTCGCGGACGGTGTCGCGGTACTTGCCGTTCCACTCGGTCCACAGCGGGGGGAAGTTGCCGACCTGGTAGCCACCGGGGCCGACGTCCCACGGCTCCGCGATCAGCTTCACCTGGCTGACCACCGGGTCCTGCTGGACGAGGTCGAAGAACGTGGACAGCCGGTCCACGTCGTAGAACTCGCGGGCGAGCGTGGCGGCGAGGTCGAAGCGGAAGCCGTCCACGTGCATCTCGGTGACCCAGTACCGCAGCGAGTCCATGATCAGCTGCAACGTGTGCGGGCTGCGCACGTTCAGCGAGTTCCCGGTGCCCGTGTAGTCCATGTAGTGCTGCTTGTCGTCCTCGACCAGGCGGTAGTACGCCTCGTTGTCGATGCCGCGCATGGACAGCGTCGGTCCGAGGTGGTTGCCCTCGGCGGTGTGGTTGTAGACCACGTCGAGGATGACCTCGATGTTCGCCTCGTGCAGGGCGCGGACCATGCCCTTGAACTCCTGGACCTGGTTCGCCTGGTCGGGCATCGCCGCGTAGAGGTCGTGCGGGGCGAAGAACCCGATGGTGTTGTAGCCCCAGTAGTTGCGCAGCCCCTGCTCGGCCAGCCCGTGGTCGGTGATGAACTGGTGCACGGGCATCAGTTCGATCGCCGTCACGCCGAGCTTGGTGAGGTGGTCGATGACCACGGGGTGCGCGATACCCGCGTACGTGCCGCGCAGGCGGTGCGGGATCTCCGGGTGGTTCATCGTCAGGCCGCGCACGTGGGCCTCGTAGATGACCGACTCGTTGTACGGCGTCTTCGGCGCCCGGTCGCTGGACCAGTCGAAGAAGGGGTTCACGACGACCGACTTCGGCACGTACGGGGCCGAGTCCTGGTCGTTGCGCTGGTCCGGCTCGCCGAACTTGTACCCGAACAGCGACTCGTCCCACTCGACGCCGTTGGAGATCGCCTTGGCGTAGGGGTCGATCAGCAGCTTGTTCGGGTTGCAGCGCGGGCCGTGCTCCGGCTCGAACGGGCCGTGCACCCGGTAGCCGTAGTGCTGGCCGGGGCCGACGCCGATCAGGTAGCCGTGGTGGACGAAGCCGTCGACCTCGGGCAGGCGGACGCGCGTCTCCTTGCCCTCGTCGTCGTAGAGGCACAGCTCGACCTCGTCGGCGGCCTCCGAGAACAGGGCGAAGTTCGTGCCGACGCCGTCGTAGGTGGCGCCGAGCGGGTAGGGGGTTCCGGGCCAGGGCCGCAACTAGATCTCCTCAGCAGGCAACCCGGTCCGCCCCCGGTCGAGGGAACTCGACGTGGGGAGGGCCGGGAGCGTGGCGGTCTTGGTGGGGTTCGATCTACCCGAGTCGGCTCAAGACCGCTGGGCGTGGGCGCGGACCAGTTGGCCTCGCGCGGCTACCAGGAGGAGTCGGGCCTCCTGGAGTTCGCAGTACCGCAGGTGCTCGCAGGCGGCTTCCGCGCAGGCCATGGCCTGCCGCAACGGGCCGTCGGTGCCGCGGTCGGCACCGCTGAGCGCCATGCGCAGCGACTCCTCGGCGCGCAGCGCGCCGGACACCGGGTCGGTCAGCACGGCCGGGCGGACGGCGGCGAGCACCTGCTCGACGGCCAGTTCCAGCGCTTCGGTGCTGTGCGCGGCGGTGATCAGGTCTGCGGGCAAAGTACCCGTCCGGGTCACGAGCTCGGTGTTCACTGGGGATTGCCACCTCCAACCATTGGGCAGAACGCTCCTCGGGTGACGTCTCGACGATACTCCGCGGGCGCCTGACCCGCCGTAACGCGCGTGTTTCGGCCGTTCACCGGCCCTGCTCCCCGGCGAGCGCGGCGACGACGGCGCGCACGTGCGGGTCGGCGAACAGCTGCTCCAGGGTGACCGGGAGCGGTATCCGCCAGTTGGGGTACTGGTCGACGGTACCCGGCAGGTTCGGTTGCCTCACCTCGCCCAGGGCGTCCTGGGGCGAGGTCAGGCGCAGCACCGAGGGCGCTTTCGCCAGGAGGGCGTGGAACGCCGCCACCAGGTCATCGGTCGGGACCCCTTCCTGGGTCATCAGCTCGACGAGCTGGCGTCGTTCCAGCTCGGCAGCGCTGTATTCCCCGTCCACCGAGCCGTCAAACAAGCCGAGTTCGGCCCTGATCCGGACGTGCTCGCCCGCGAGGAAACCGGCCACCGTCGGCAGGTCGTGCGTGGAGATGCTCGCCATGGCCGACTCGGTCCACTTCTCCGGCGGCACGAGCGGGTGGCCCGGCAGGTCGTAGTCGCGCTGGAACCACAGCACCGCGGAGCTGAGCATCCCGCGTTCGTGCAGCGTCTCGGTGACCTCGTCCTCGACCGTGCCCAGGTCCTCGCCCACGACGACGGCGCCCGCGCGGTGCGCCTCCAGCGCCAGCACGCCGAGCATGGCCTCCGGGTCGTAGCGCACGTAGGTGCCCCGGTCGGCCGACTCGCCCGGCGGGATCCACCACAGCCGCCACAGCCCGGCGACGTGGTCGACCCGGATGCCGTCGGCGTGCCTGAGCACGCTGCGCAGCATCTCCCGGAACGGCGCGTAGCCGAGCGCGGCCAGCCGGTCGGGCCGCCACGGCGGCAGGTTCCAGTTCTGGCCCTGCTGGTTGAACGCGTCCGGCGGCGCGCCCACGGTCACGTTCGGCGCGAACGTGTCGCGCAGCGCCCACGTGTCCGCGCCGCCGGGGTGCACGCCGACCGGCAGGTCGTGGATGACGCCGACGGCCATGCCGGACTCGTGCGCGGCCAGCCGCACCTCGTCGAGCTGGGCGCGGCAGAGCTGCTGGAGCCAGGCGTGGAAGGCGACCCGCTCGGGGTCGGCCCGCGCGGTCGCCGGGTCGCGCTGAGCCTCGGGCCAGGTCCGCCAGTCCGGGCCGTGCCGCTCGGCGAGCGCGCAGAACGTGGCGAAGTCGCGCAGCGCCGGATCGGCGTCCAGGTCGACCGGCTCCGGGTGGTGCGGCCAGAGCAGTTCGAGCGCGGCGGCCTTGGCGGTCCACACCTCGTCGTAGTCGATCAGCTCGGTGGTGTTGTCCGGGCGCAGCGCGGCGATCTCGGCGCAGGTGGCCTCTTCGGCGGCCGCGTGCGCGGCGGTGTCGGTGACGCGCAGGTAGATCGGGTTGCAGTAGCGGCGGCTCGACGGCGAGTACGGCGAGCGCTCCACGGGGTGCGTCGGGCTGATCGCCTGCACCGGGTTGACCAGCAGCACCCCGGCGCCGAGTTCCGCGCTGGAGCGGCGCGCGACGGTGGCCAGGTCGGCGTAGTCGCCCAGCCCCCACGACTCCTCCGAGCGCAGCGCGTAGAGCTGCACCATCCAGCCCCACGCCCTCGGCACGGCGGGCAGCCGGTCCGGGGTGACGATCACGGTCGTCGCGTCGATCCGGTGGTAGCCCAGCGGCAGCTCGGCTGGCAGGTCGACCTCGGTGCCGTCCTCCAGCACCACCGTCGCCGGGTGGCCCAGGTCGAGGGTGCGGCCCTCGCGGACGACGATCGTCGGCGGCAGGGTGTCGGGGGCGGCGGCCGCGGCGGCCAGCGCGGCGCGCACGGCCTCCGGGGTGGAGGCGTCCACGTCCAGTTGGGCGAGCACGGCCACCACCACGGCGGGGTCGACGTCCACCAGGCGCTGGCCGGAGTCCTCGTACCGGGTGGCCACGCCGTGCACCTCGGCCAGTGCGGCCAACTCGTCGTCCACGCGGTCAGCTTTCTCTCAAGTGCGCCGCGGATGCCAGGGCGGCACGGCCTGGTCACCCGAAGGTTGCAGGGAATTCAGTGCGTCGTGTCAGGGCGGTCGAGTCGTCCACCGCGTGGTCACCGTGCGTCATGCCACCGGGCCGGTGGAGTCCCGCACGACCAGCCGCGCGGACAGCCCGTGCACCGATGATCCGCCATCGCCGCGGATGCTGCCGAGCAGCGCGGCCACCGCCCGTTCGCCCTCCTCGCGCAGCGCGCCCTCGATGGCGGTGATGCCGACCGCGCGGGCGAGGTCCCGGTCGTCCAGGCTGATCAGGCTGACGTCCGCGGGGATGGCCCGGCCGTCGCGCCGCAGCCGCATGAACACGCCGAGCGCGACCTCGCCGTCGGAGCTGATCACGGCGGTGGGCAGGTGCTCGCCGTCGAGCAGCGCGTCCGCCACCTGCTCGCCGCCGACCACCGTCGGGGACGACCACAGGGTCCACTCGGGACGGATCGCGAGGCCCTCGGCCACCAGCACCTCGTCGTAGGACTCGTCGACGCCGTCGGCCAGCACCAGCGCGATGTCGCGGTGGCCCAGCCCGATCAGGTGCCCGACCGCCATCCGCAGCGCGCTGCGCAGGTCGCCGTCGTCGACCCGCACCACCGGCACGTCCAGCGTCGCCAGCGCGGCCGACTCCGACTCCGCCAGGGTGATCGACAGCGCCAGGACCCCGTCGACCCTGCGGCCCAGCGGCATCTCCTCGAAGAACCCGGCCCGCGACTCCCCGTCGCCGAGCACGTAGAGCAGCACGTCGAACCCCGCCTGCCGCAGCGCGCCCTCGGCGCCCGCCAGCAGGTCGCCCCGCCCGACGTCGCCGGTCAGCACCGCGATGGCGAACCGGCGCCCGCCCGCCAGGCTGGAGGCGTCGCGGGCGATCGCGTACTTCATCTTCTTGGCGATCTCGGTGACGTACCGCCTGGTCGCCTCGGAAACCCCCGGCTCGCCGCGCAGGGCGCGGGACACCGTGGCGGCGGACACACCGGCGGCGCGCGCCACGTCGGACATGCTGGTCACGTCCACCTCCCTGATCACCAAGCCTACTGAGAACCGTACGGTGGGCTTTCCCCGAACACCCTGTGAAGACCTGTCGTCCCGTGGAAGGACCCCCTGCATGAAGACCGGCGATCTCGTCCCCGACTTCACCCTCCCCGACCAGGACGGCGCCTCCCGCACGCTGTCGGCGCTGCTGGAAGACGGTCCGGTCGTGCTGTTCTTCTACCCGGCCGCGATGACCGGCGGGTGCACGGCGGAAAGCTGCCACTTCCGCGACCTCGCCGCCGAGTTCGCCGAGGTCGGCGCCCAACGGGTGGGGATCAGCACCGACTCGGTCCTGCGGCAGAAGCAGTTCTCCGACCTCAACGGCTTCGACTACCCGCTGCTGTCCGACGTGGACGGCGAGGTCGCCTCGACCTTCGGCGTGAAGCGCCGGTTCGGGCCGCTGCCGGTGAAGCGGCACACCTTCGTCATCGGCGTGGACAGCCGGGTGATCGAGGTCGTGAAGAGCGAGCTGGGCATGAACACGCACGCGGACAAGGCGCTGACCGTGCTCCGGGAGCATGCCAAGGCGTGATCCGGGTACCCCGGCCGCATGATCGGAAAAGTGAGAACGGTAGTCCTCGACACCCGCGACCCCCGTGCGCTGGCGGACTTCTACGTCGAGCTGATCGGCGGGAAGATCACCGCGGAGGAGCACGACTGGGTGGCCGTCACCGACGACGACGGCAGGCGGTTCGCGTTCCAGCTCTCCCCGGAGCACGAACCGCCGACCTTCCCGGACCCCAAGGGGTCGCAGCAGTTCCACCTGGACGTGGAGATCGCGCGCACCGACCTGGACGAGGCCGCCCGTCGGATCGTCGAACTCGGTGGCCGCAGGCTCAGCGCCGACGGCGATGACTTCCAGGTCTTCACCGACCCCGTCGGGCACACGTTCTGCCTGGTGTGGGACTGACCCGACCGTCCTGACCGGAAGTGCTCAGCGGTCCACCGGGCGCAGGGCGGCCAGCACGAAGTCCGCTATCTCGCCGCCCAACCGCGTCGCGGACTTCGGGCCGTCCGGCCGGTACCAGGTGGGCAGCTGGTTGATCACGCCCAGCGCGATCAGCACCGTCGTCTCGGCAGGGACGACGGTGCTGAACCGGCCGCTGGCCTGCGCCTGCTCCACGACCGCGCGGAACGTCTCGTGGTAGCGCCTGCGCTCCGCCCGGAACGTCACCATCAGGTCCGCGTCCAGCCGGTGCATCTCGCGCATGAACACCGCCGTCTCGTCGGCGCTGGACGCGGTGGTCTCGACGAGGCTGACGATGATCGCGCGCACGGTCGCCGCCGGATCGGCGTCGAGCGCCAGGATGCGGTCCAGGTCGGCCATCTGCCTGCCGATCAGCGACCGGTAGATCTCGTAGAGCAGGTCGTCCTTGGAACCGAAGTAGTGGTAGAGCGCCCCCTTGGTGACCTCGGCGGCCTCCACCACCTCCTGCACCGTCGTCGCGTCGAAGCCCTTCGCGGCGAACAGCCGCACCGCGGCCGCCATGATCCGGTTCTCGGTCCGGCTCAGCTCGCCGACGCCTCCGCGTCGCGCCACGACCTCACGCCCCTGGCGCCAGCGCGCGGACCAGGTCGACCTGGTCCGCCCCGGTGGGCAGCAGCGCGATGATCGGGGTGTCCACGCCGTTGGCCGCGTACTGGGCGACCCGCTCGCGGCAGTGCTCCGCGCTGCCGTGCACGATCAGCTCGTCCACCACCTCGTCCGGCACCAGCCTGTTCGCGGCCTTGCGGTCGCCCGCCGCCCACGCCTCGTGCATCGGCGCCAGCGCGTCGCCGCGCCCGAGCCAGTCGTGGAACGCCGCGTACGCGGGAACGGTCAGGTAGGTGCTGATCAGCATCCTGCCCAGCGCCCGCGCGGAGTCCGCGTCCTCGGTGGGGCACACGAAGATCCGCGCCGCCAGCTCGGCGTCACCCAGTTCGCCGCGCACCTTCGCCACGTCGCCGGCGCCCAGCCAGTTCGTGATCGCGCCGTCGGCTTCCTTCGCGGCCAGGCGCAGCATGTTCGGGCGCAGGGCGGCCAGCATGATCGGCACGCGCTGCTCGGGCGCGCGCTCCAGCCGGAAGCCCTTCACCGAGAACGTGTCGTAGTCCTCGGTGACCTTTTCCCCCGCCAGCGCCGCCTTGAGGAAGCGGAGGGTGTCGCGGGTGCGCTTGAAGGGCTCGGTGAACTCGGCGGCGTTCCAGCGGTTCACGATCGCCGGCGACGACGACCCGATCCCCAGCACGAACCGCCCGCCGGACACCTCGGCGGCGGTGGCGGCGCTCATCGCGAGCAGAGCCGGGCCTCGGGTGTAGACGGGGACGATGGCCGTGCCCAGTCGGATCCTGTCGGACCACTGGGCGGCGAGGGCCAGGGGTGTGAAGGCGTCGGGTCCGGCGGTTTCGGCGGACCAGACGTCGGTGTAGCCCAGGTCGGACAGCTCGGCCACCAGGTCCCGGTGTTGCAGGACCGGGACACCGGTCAACGGCAGCGTGATTCCCCAACGACCCACTTGCGCCTCCTCGTTGCACGCGGCCTGATGGTGCGTGGTGGGGAGCTTACCTTGGGTACCGACTGGTCGGTATGTTGAGTTCTGAGTTTGGGGTGGTTTGGGGTGAGGCTGGCGCGGGGTTGGTGCGGGGTTGGGTTTGGGGAGCGAAACGCCCCCCGTCGCCATATTGTCTCCAGCGCTTCACCCCCGTTTGTCAAGACGATAAAGCCATCTTGACAAACGGGGGTGAAGCGAGAGCAGGCTTCGGATCGGGGGCGGGTGGGGAGGTCTGGCTTCGCCAGCATCAGGCTGCGCCTGACAGGGCATCAGGCTGCGCCTGACTCGGGGCAGCCGATGCTCCGCATCGGACAAGGCATCCGGCGCTCCGCGGCGGACTTGGGTATCCGAGCTTCGCCGGATCGAGCATCCGTCCGCTCTGCGGCGGATAAGGCATCCGGGCTTCGCCGGACAGGGCATCCGGCGCTCCGCACCGAACAGGACATCCGACGCTCCGCGGCGGACAAGGCATCCGGGCTTCGCCGGACCGGGGCGTGGCGGTGGTGGCCGGGTAGCGGATGGGGTGGCGTTGTTCTGCCGACCGCTGGGCGCTGGGCCAAGCGGGTCTAGAGGGTGATGCCGCGTTCTGCGAGCCAGGCCTGCGGGTCGATCTTCTGGGAGCCGTTGACCCAGACCTCGAAGTGCAGGTGCGGGCCGGTGGATTCGCCGCGGTTGCCGATGGTGGCGATGAGGTCGCCCGCCTTCACCTGGGTGCCGGTGTTGGCGATGATCTCGTTGACGTGGCCGTAGATGGTGATGGTGCCGTCGGTGTGCTGGACGCGCACCCACAGGCCGAAGCCGCTGGCGGGGCCGGCTTCGATGACGACGCCGTCCATGGCGGAGACGATGGGGGTGCCGATGGCGTTGGCGATGTCGACGCCGTAGTGGGTGGTGCCCCAGCGACCGCCGAAGCCGGAGGTGAAGGTGCCCTCGGCGGGTTTGACCACCGCGGGGCGCTTGGCGGCTTCCTGGGCGGCGATCTTGGCGTTCTCGTCGGCGACCCTGGCCTTCTCGGCGGCGTCGGCGTCGGCCTTGCGCTGGATCTCGGCCTGCCTGGCGTTGTAGCCGTCCTGGGCGAACCGGAGTGCCTGGTCGACGTGCTGGCCCGCGTCCAACTGCTGGGCGCGCATGAGCTTCGCGGCTTCCAGACCGGGCTTGATGACGTGCACGGTCTGCTGCTGGGCCTGCGGTGCGGCGGTGCTGCCCGCGATCTTCGCGGCGAGGTCCATGTTCGTCGCCATGGCGTTGAGGGGCTGGTCGACCGAGCCCCAGCCGTTGACGACGCCCGCGGTGGTGGCGAGTGCTCCTGCTGCCACGGCCACGGCGACCACGCGGCCGCCGAAGGTGGGGGTGTTGATCTCCACGCGGTGCGCTCCACGGCGGCCTTCGGCCTTCGGGGGTGCCGTGAACACGCTTCGGCCGCGCGCAGTGTTGTGCCTGGCCAAGAGTGTGCCTTTCTACCTCGGGGAGTCCGGTCAGGACGGCCGGCGGGGGATCCGGGCGGGGTCGTTCGGGGACGACGCCGTGTCCTGCTAGTTACCGAACCGTGACAAGCGCCAGGGAACGTAACCCGAAGTGACGAACTGCGGCAAGCCTTCAGTCGCCAAGTGGGCGTATTGGTGACATACCCCACGGTTTACTACTCAGAGTGACGATAGACTGCTGAGTCTCGACATTCGCCGTTACACGGCGCAGGAATTGACCGTTACCCGATTTGCAGACCAATAGCCCGGCACAACCATCACCGCAGGTCACTAGCTTGATCGTGCAAGTCACCCGAACGAGAACCGCCCCGCTAGCACAGGGCCAGCGGGGCGGTCGATGAGCGGTGACTACTTGTACCTGGGGGCGGCCGGTGGCAGTGGCACGACGGGCTTGCCCTCGTGGATCACCTTCATGGCGTTGAACCAGGTCGGAGCGGCCACCTCACCACCGGTGAGGCCGACCGTGCTGCCGTTGCCGCACAGCCGGGGCGCGGCGGCGTTGCAGATGATCTGCGGGGCGACACCGTCGGTGAACGTCATGACCGCGCCCGCGTACTGCGGGGTCGCGCCGATGAACGCGACGGACCAGTAGTTCTCGGTCGTGCCGGTCTTGCCGATCATCGGGCGGTTGAAGCCCCTGGCCGCGCCCGCCGCGGTGCCGGACACCGCGTCCTGGCTCATGCCCACGGCCAGCGAGTCCGCCAGCTCCGGCGCCACGGCCTGCTCGCACGCGGGCTCCTTGAGCGGCACGGGCTTGCCGTCGCGGTCGAGGACCTCCTCGACGGGCGTCGGCGGGCACCACGTGCCGTGGCCGACGATGGTCGCGGCGACGTTGGACAGCTCCAGCACGCTGGTCGCGCCCGGCCCGAGGGTGAACGAGCCGCTGTTGTCCTGCTTGAACTGGTCGCCCTGCGACGGGCCGTTCGAGCCGTCGGCCTTCAGCGGGTCGCCCGCGTTGTTCACGTCGTGCATCGTCTCGCGCAGGCCGAGCTTGTAGGCCATGTCCACGACGTTGTCGAGGCCGGCCTTCTCCTCCAGGATGATGAAGCCGGTGTTGGGCGAGGTCGCCAGCGCCTTGGTCAGCGTCATCTTCTGGTCGGCGCCGTTGGAGTAGTTGCGGACCGTGTACGGCTTGCTGCCGTCCTTGAAGACCTTCGACGTGTAGACGTTCGGGACGTCGATCTCCTTGTCGATCCCGGTGACGCCCTTCTCCAGCGCCGCCGCGGCCGTGAACACCTTGTAGATGGAGCCCGCGCCGAAGCGGGTCACCTCGGCCGGGAGCGAGTAGGCGCTCTGACCGGCCTCGGCGTTGTTGCCGAAGTCGCGGTTCGCGGCCAGCGCGCGCACGCGGTGCTTGTCCGCGCCCGGCTCGACGACCGCCATCGCGTTGGCGACGCCCTCGGTGTCCTTGGGGACCTGCCCCTCGGCGGCTTCCTTGGCGGCACGGGTCGCGACCGGGTCCATCGTGGTCTTGATCGTGTAGCCGCCGCGCAGCAGCTGGTCCTCGGTGAAGCCGTACTTGGTCAGGTAGTCGACCAGGTAGCGGCAGAAGAAGCCGTACACCGGGCCGTCACCGGCGCCGACGCAGCCGTTGGGCAGCAGCTTGAGGTCCGGCACGACACCGGCCTCGGCGGCCTTGAACTCGGTGGCCTTCGCGTCCGCGGCCACCTTGTCGGTGCCGAACGCGTTGTTGTCGCGCATCCGGTCGATCACCGTGTTGCGGCGCTTGATCGCGGCTTCCACGCCGTTGCCGGGGTTCAGCACGCTGGGCTGGTTGACCAGGCCGGCGAGCATCGCCGCCTGCGGCACGGTCAGCTTGTCCGGGGTGGTGTCGAAGTACGCCTTGGCCGCCGCGCCGATGCCGTAGGTGCCGTTGCCGAACGGGACGATGTTCAGGTACGCGGTGAGGATCTCGTTCTTCGTCATCACCTGCTCGAGCTGCAGGGCCACACGGGCCTCGCGCAGCTTGCGGGCCGCGGTCGCCTCGGTCGCCTTCTCGTACGCCTCGTCCGAACCCCCGCCGATGACGAACGCGAGGTAGTTCTTCACGTACTGCTGCGTCAGGGTCGACGCGCCCTGCGACACCTCGCCCTCGGCGCCCGCCTTGGCGGCCGCGCGGGCGATGCCCTGCCAGTCGACACCACCGTGCTCGAAGAACCGCTTGTCCTCGATCGCGATGATCGCGGCCTTCATGGTGTCCGAGATCTGGTCGAACGACACCGGGATCCGGTACTGGTCGTACAGGTACGCGATGGGAGCGCCGTTCATGTCCAGGACGGTGGTCACCAGGGGCAGCTCCCCCTTGGCCAGTTCACCGGAAGTCTGGTCCACCGTGTCCGCCGCGCGGTTGGACGCGAGGCCCAGCCCCCCGACGACGGGGAACATGACCGCCGCGAGCAGCACGCCCGCCGCGAGGCACAACCCCACCAACTTGACCAGTCCCGTCGCACGCGCGAACACGAAACCCGCAACCCCTTCCGGCGGAGAATTCCCCTTGTCCTTATAAGTCGCACGGGACCGTGGTCAGGTTGCTCGACGAAGGGCAGTTTCTGCTCGATCACACCGGCGACGGGTGTGAAACTACTCCTGCGCTGTTGTGGCGCTGGTAAGGGCGTGCACGAGGATCACCGTGGTACGGGGTGGTAGTACCCGATCGGGGTGGGGGGTACACCGTGGGTGATGGGGTGTGGGGTGGTGGGGGTCACCGGGTGTTGGGGTGGGTCGTTGGGTGTTGGGATGGGTCGCTGGGGGTCGGAGCCGCCGTGCTCCGGGTGCGGCCGGCTTGACTTGGGGCCCCTCTTTTTGGCCCTCGGCGGTCTAAAAGGGCAGGTGGTAGTGCTCCTGCTCGCCGTCGAAAGTGCAGGGCCGAAAAACCCCGAGTAAAGCCGGCCGCACGGCGGACGAGTGCTGCTCGATGGGTGGTCGAAGGCAGGTCGGGTTGGGTGCCGTTGTGGTTGGGCAGCCCTGACCTGCTCCTGGTTGGTTGGTGGTTGGCCGTGTTAATGCGGGCCGTGGAGTCTGATGGTGGCGCTGGCGCGGCGGACCTCGGAGTTGGTGTGGCCGGGTAGCAGGTCGTCGAGGAAGCTGTAGGCGCGCAGGTCGCCCTCGTCGCGTTTGCCCACGGTGCGCCACCAGGCGGCGATGTCTCCCCAGCCGGGGGCGGAGAGGGAGCCGCCGAAGTGCTGGACGGACAGGGCGGCGCAGAGGTTGGCGAAGCGGACGCGGTGTTCCAGCGGCCAGCCCGCGAGGGTGCCTAGGACGAAGCCGGCGCCGAAGACGTCGCCCGCGCCGGTGGAGTCGAGTGGTGCGACGTTGAGGCCTGGGACGTCGGCCTTCTCGCCGGTGGAGGAGTCGTAGGCGAACGCGCCGCCGCCGCCTCGGGTGACGACGACCACGGGGACGAATTCGGCGAGGGCGACGGCGGCTTCCTCGGCGGTGTCCTTGCGGGTGTAGTGGGTCGCCTCGGCGTCGTTCGGGAGGAAGAAGTCGTAGCCGTCGAGGCGGTTGAGCAGTGAGGGGGCCCACGCCTCGGTGCGGTCCCAGCCGATGTCGGCGAACAGCAGGGCGCCCTGGGCCTTGGCCAGGCTCACCCACTTCTCCTCCTCCGGCTGGATGTGCACGAAGGCGGCCCTGGTGGGTGGCGGGGTGGCGAGCAGGGCGTCGGCCGACACGGGTGGGCGGTGGCCGTGGGTGACCATGCTGCGGTCGTTCTCCATGGCCATCGACACGGTCACCGGCGAGTGCCAGCCGTAGAAGCGGCGGCAGTAGCTGAGGTCGACGCCCTCCTGTTCGGAGAGGGTCTCCCAGCAGAAGTCGCCGTAGACGTCCTCACCGAACGCGGCGGCCAGCGCGGTGCGCAGTTGGAGCCTGCTCAGCGCCACCGCGAGGTTGGCGATGCCGCCGGGGCACGAGCCGAGGCCGTCGGCCCAGACCTCGGTGCCCGCGGCGGGCGGGCGGGGCAGGCCGGTGAAGATGATGTCCAGGAACACCGTGCCCGACAACAGCACGTCGAAGGCGGGCGTTTCGGCGGTGGTCATGCCCATACGATGCCGGCCGACGGCGGACTAACCGTCAACCGCCGCCAACATCTCGCGGAGTCGGGCGAGCGCGCGGTGCTGGGCGACCCGGACGGCGCCCGGCGTGGAGCCGACGGCGGCGGCCGTCTCCTCGGCGGTGAGGCCCACGGCCACGCGCAGCACGAGGATCTCGCGCTGCCGGTCGGGCAGGCGGTGCAGCATCTGGACGACGTGCTCCAGCGTCTCGCCGTTCATGGCGCGCTGCTCCGGACCCGCCTCCAGCGTGGGGCAGTCGGGCAGTTCCGGCACGACCTCCGAGCGGCTGCGCACGGCCCGCCTGCGGGCGTCGGCGACCTTGTGGGCCGCGATGCCGTACACGAAGGCGAGGAACGAGCCGGGCTCGTAGCGGTACTTGGACAGCGCGGACACCACCGCCAGGCAGACCTCCTGGGCGATGTCGTCGGCCGAGACCAGCGTGCGCTCGCGGCTGCCGACGCGGGCGCGGCAGTAGCGCAGCACCAGCGGCTGGATCCTGGCCAGCAGCTGGTCGACCGCTCTTCGATTGCCCACGAGGGCCTGGTCGACGATGTCGACCAGCTCCGCCTCGACGAGCCACTGGGTGCTCACGACGGGAGCGGCGGACCCCGTGATCAACCGGACGTGGGGCCGACCGACCGGGGTGTCTTCGCCGTCCGTGCCGGGGCCGAAGTCGACACCACTGCGCACAGACGATGGGTGGACCATCCGGCGACCTCCTCACTGCAAGCGTCCCGGCATTGCCCGGCTCACAGGAGAGGAGTCCCCAGAGGTGCCGCTGATACCGCTTCCCATAAAGCTGACCACGAAGATGGTCCGAAGGGGTCGATCGGCACCCGGACGGGCGTCACCTGTCGACCGATCGGCCCAACGCGTCACGATTTCACGTATGCGAACTGCCGGACGTCCAGGTAGCCGACCCGGAACCCCGCCTCGGAGTAGGCGAGGTAGAACTCCCACATCCGCCGGAACGTGTCGTCGAAGCCGAAGCCGTTGATGTCGTTCCACCTGCTCAGGAACGTCTCGCGCCACTGCCGCAGGGTCTCGGCGTAGTCGAGGCCGAACGCGCGGGAGGACACCTCGCGCAGCGCTGTGTGCTCGCGGACGGTCTTGTCGATCGCCTGCACGGACGGGATCAGGCCGCCGGGGAACACGTACTTGTGGATCCACGTGTAGCTCTGCGCGCTGGCCAGCATCCGGTCGTGCGGCATCGTGATGGCCTGCAACCCGACCCGACCGCCGGGCACGAGCACCCGGTCGAGCACGCCGAAGTAGGTCGGCCAGTACTCGGCGCCGACGGCCTCGATCATCTCCACGCTGACCACGGCGTCGTACTCCCCGTGCTCCTCGCGGTAGTCGCGCAGGTGGATGTCGACCCGGTCGGACAGCCCGGCCGCGGCGACCCGCTCCTGGGCGAGCTTGCGCTGCTCGGCGGAGATGGTCAGCGACGTCACGGTGGCGCCGCGCTGCGCGGCCCGCACGGCCAGCGCGCCCCAGCCGGTGCCGATCTCCAGCACCCGGCTGCCCTCGCGGACCCCGGCGTAGTCGAGGACGCCGTCGATCTTGCGGAGCTGGCCCGGCACCAGGTCGCGGTCGCCGGTGCCCTCGAACAGGGCCGAGGAGTAGCTCATGGTCTCGTCGAGGAACGTGGCGAACAGGTCGTTCGACAGGTCGTAGTGGCGGTGGATGTTCTCCCGCGCGCCCTCGACCGAGTTCACCTCGGAGTCCGGGTGGCGCAGCTCGACCCACCGGCGCATCAGTTGCAGCTTCGGCGGGATCAGCGTGGTCAGCTTCGCGGCGAACGCGCTGAGCAGGTCGGCGAGCGCCGTCGTGCTCCAGTCCCCCACCATGTACGCCTCGCCGAAGCCGATCTTCGCGTCCGCGCCGAGGCGGTGGAAGAAGGCCGCGGGGCGGTGGACGCGCATGACCGGCGCGTCGGGGCCGCCCGCGCCGAGCCGCACGCCGTCGGGGAGCACGACGCGGACCGGCAGCGACCGGACCGCGCGGCGGAACAGCGCCTCGGCGATCCGCGCCTTGACCGGGGAGTTGGGGGGCGTGCGCAGACCCGGCCACACACCCTGGTTCGGGCGGGGCACCGAGACGTCGATCGTGCTCATCGGCTACTCCTGGGGATGATCGGCAGGCGGCGCAGCCACAGCGCGATGCCGTGGGCGCGGATGAGGGTGGAGACGCGGAGCGTCATCAGCGGGCGGCGGACCAGCAGGCGGGCCAGGTTCGCGGGTGTGGCGGCGGTCCGGGTGCCGTGCAGGCCCGCGGTGAACGGGGTCTTCCCGTCCTGCCGCAGGGCGATGGTCACCGACAGCCGCTCACCGGGCTCGGGCAGCCGCATGAGGTAGCGGCCGCCCATCTCCAGGAACGGCGACACGTAGAAAGCCTTGTCGACCTGGGCGCGGCCGACCGGATCGGTGTGGAGCAGGTACGGGTGGCGCTCGCCGTAGGTGTTGTGGACCTCGGCCACGACGCACGCCAGCGACCCGTCGGGACGGTGGCACCAGTAGACGGACAGCGGGTTGAACACGTGGCCGAGCAGCCGGGCGTTGGCGAGCATGAGGACCCGCCCGCCCGCGAGGTCGACTCCCCGTTCGGCAAGCCACCGGTCAAGGTTCCCGCGGATGGACCCGGTCCGCTCGGCGGACGTGCCGACGTGCGGTCCGAAGTGGTCGCGGGCCTCGAAGCGGGCGAACGGCCGCAGCCACCACGGGAGCCGCGGCAGCCGGTCGAGGTCGACCAGCCAGAGGTAGACCCGGTGGCTGAACGCGCGGTCGATCCGCTCGCGCCGGGTGTGGCTGACCTCGGCCTCGTAGAGCGCCGTCACCAGCGCACCCCGAGGCTCTCCGCCGCCCGCACGCCCGACGCGCAGCCGTCCTCGTGGAAGCCCCACCCCTGGTAGGCGCCCGCGAACGCGGTCACGCCGGTGTTGAGGCCGGGCAGACGTCGTTGCGCGGCAACGGACTCCGGCGTGTAGACCGGGTGCTCGTAGACCATCTTCGCGATGGCCTTGCGCTCGTCGATCCGGTCGGACGCGTTGAGCGTGACGACGTAGTCGAGCGGTTCGACCATCCGCATGAGCCGGTTCATGTGGTAGCTCACGACGACCGGGCCGGAGTCCTCGCGGCACGAGGTCTTGAGCAGGTTCCACGAGGCCTTGGCGCCCGCGCTGACCGGCAGCACGCTCGCGTCGTTGTGCAGCCAGGTCTCGTTGCGGGAGTAGGTGAACGCGCCGAGCACGGCCCGTTCGGCGGGAGTCGCATCGCCGAGCAGCCGCAGCGCCTGGTCGGGGTGCGTGGCGACGACGACCTTGTCGACCACGTGGCGCTGGTCGGCGTCGTCGCGCAGCTCGACGCCGTCGGCGGTGCGGACCAGCGAGCGGACCGGGGTCGACACGTGCACGGCGGTGAGGCCCTTGACCGCGCGCTCCACGTAGCTGCGCGAGCCGCCGACGACCGTGCGCCACTGCGGGGTGCCGCCGATGGCGAGCATCCCGTGGTTGGCCAGGAACTCGAACAGGTAGCGCGCCGGGTAGCGGGTGCTCAGGCCGGGGCCCGAGGACCAGACCGCGGACACCACCGGCACCACGAAGTGGTCGACGAAGTAGCGCGAGTAGCCGCCGATGGCCAGGAACGTGCCGAGCGTGACGTCCTCGGTGTCCGGCGCGGCGAGCAGCCTGCGGGCGTGCCGGTGGAAGCGGGTCACCTCGGCCAGCATCCGCAGGTAGGCGGGCTTGGCCAGGTTGCGCGGCTGGGCGAACAGGCCGGGCAGCCTGCGGGCCCCCGCGTACTCCAGGCCGCAGCCGTCGCAGCGCACGCTCATCGACATCTCGGAGTCCTGCGTGGACACCCCCAGCTCGCGGAACAACCGCAGCAGGTTCGGGTAGGTCCGCTCGTTGTGGACGATGAACCCGCTGTCGACCATCGCGGTGCGGCCGTCCGGGGTCGGCAGCTCGTGGGTGTGCGCGTGGCCGCCCAGCCGGTCGTCCGCCTCGAACAGCAGCACGTCGTGCTGCCGCTGGAGCAGGTAGGCCGCGGTCAGACCGGACACCCCGCTGCCGATCACGGCGACGCGTCGACGTCCGGTTTCCTGTGCCACGGGGTGTCCTCTCGTCAGGGTGCGGTCTTGAGCGGGACGTCCAAACCGTCGGCCGCTCGCATTGCGTTCGCGATGTCCGGTGCCTGCGGTTCGAATCCGAGCTCACCCAGCACGAAGTCCACGACCAGCCGGGTCCAGTCACCGGCCCGCTTGAGCATCGCGTGGCCGTCGCCCAGCACGGAGAACCTGGCCACCCGCTTCGCGACCCGCCTGGCGGCCACCGCGTACCGGTAGGACTGGGCGGGGTCGGTCATCCGCTCGCGGTCGCCGTGCGCGATCAGCAGCGAACGGCCCGCGAGCTGCGAGTACGGCTCGCCGGGCTCGATCCACGGTGCCAGCGCGCAGACCGCGACCACCGACGGGTGCCCCGCGACGCGCAGCGCGGTGCGGCCGCCCATCGAGTGGCCGACCAGCACCACCGGCACGCCGGGGTGCGCCTCGTCGATCCCGGCGAGCGCCCACTCGGCGTCGCGGACCGGGTCCAGGTCGGGGGCGTTCCAGCCGCGCACGCGGTAGCGCAGCATCCGCACCTCGAGCCCGTGGTCGCGCCCCGCCGCGCGCAACGCGCGACCGAACGGCACCATCCGCAGGACGGCCAACTGGTAGCGGTTCACCCGGCCTCGGCCGCGCGACCGACCGCCGTGCAGCACGAGGGCCACGGCGCGCACGTCGGCCGACGGCGACAGCACGTCGACTTGGGGCTCCATGCCGACATGTTCGTGTCCTGGGGACTCCTGGTTGAGCATTGCGATCCAGATCACACGGATTTCACGCACTACTGTTCGTCCGGTGGTCGACCACCTGAACATCCCCACTCCGGCAGGCACCTTCGACGCGATCGCGGCGGGTCCCGAGACCGGCCGACCGGTGCTGCTGCTGCACGGTTTCCCGCAGGCCGCGTCCGTCTGGGAGCACCAGGTCGACGTGCTCGGCGGCCAGGGCTACCGCGCCGTCGCGCCCGACCAGCGCGGCTACTCCCCCGGCGTGCGGCCCGACGGCGTGGCGAACTACGGGATGGGCGAACTCGTCGACGACGTCCTCGCCATCGCCGACGAACTCGCCTGGCCGGTGTTCGACCTGGTCGGCCACGACTGGGGTGCCGCGGTCGGCTGGTGGACCGCCGCCGACCACCCCGACCGGCTGCGCTCCCTCACCGCCGTCTCGACGCCGCACCCGGCCGCGCTGTCCGCGGCGATCCGCACCGACGAGGACCAGCACGCGCGGTCGGCGTACATGTCCGAGTGGCGCAACTCGAACACCGAGCAGCGGATGCTCGACAACGACGGCGAGGCGCTGCGCCGGATCTTCGACTGGAAGGTGCTCCCCAGCAGGGTCGACGAGTACGTGCGGCGGCTGTCCGAGCCGGGCGCGATGACGGCGGCGCTCAACTGGTACCGCGCCGGCCGCGCGGGCGGGCGGATCGACAAGGTGTCCGTGCCGACGATGTACGTGTGGAGCACCGAGGACGCCGCGTTCGGTTCGGCGGCGGCGTTCGACACCGAGAACTGGGTCACCGGGCCCTACCACTTCCAGATGGTCGAGGACGTCTCGCACTGGATCCCGGACGAGGCCTCGGAGTTGATGACGAGCCTGCTGCTGGCCCATCTCTCGGTGCGCTGAGACTCCTCCCGATGTGGCAGATGTAGGCCACCGGGTGAACCGATCCGACCCCTACCGCGTGATCAGTGCATGACGGAGTTGACCTACTCGGAGTGGCGGGTCGCGACCCTCGCCGCCGGTGGCCACACCAACCGGGCGATCGCGAAGCGCCTGCACATCACCGTGAGCACGGTCGAGCAGCACCTGACCAGGGTGTACCGCAAGCTCGGCGTCGGCCGCCGCGCCGACCTCATCGGACACGAGGCCCTAGTCTGACCGCATGTCGACAGCCGGGGTCCTGCTCGCGGCGGGCGCGGGCAGGCGCTTCGGCTCGCCGAAAGCCCTGATCCGCCACAGCGGCGCGCTGTTCGTGGAGACCGCCACCGAGACCCTGCGACGAGCGGGCTGCTCCCCGGTGGTCGTCGTGCTGGGCGCGTCAGCCGCCGAGGTGCGCGAACGCGCCCGCCTGCCGCACGCCCTGGTCCTGGACAACCCCGACTGGGCCACCGGCATGGGCTCCTCCCTCCGAGTCGCCCTCGCCGCCGCCGCGGACACCACCGCCGACGCCGTCCTGGTGCTGCCGGTGGACACCCCCGGCGTCACCACCGAGGCCGTCCTGCGGCTGTCGGCCCTCGCCACCCCGGACGCCCTGGCCCGCGCCAGTTTCCACGGCGAACCTGGCCACCCCGTGCTGATCGGCCGGGACCACTGGGCGGGCGTCCTGGCGACCTCCACCGGCGACGCGGGCGCCCGCGACTACCTGCGCGCCCACGCCGTCCGGCTGGTGCCCTGCGAGGACGTCGCCGACGGCGCGGACGTGGACCGGCCGGAGGACCTAGCCCGCTGGTCGGAGTGACCGGGCGGCCACCGCGATCCCCAGGCAGCACAACGGCAGCACCCCCAACGCCAACTGCAACGACGTCGCGTGCGACACCAGCCCGATCAGCGGCGGCCCCAGCAGGAAACCGGCCCACCCGGCCGTGGCCACGCCGGCGATCGCCTGCCCGGCATGCGCGTCCGACTGCGCCGCCGCCGAGCTGAACACCACCGGCACCACGCAGGCGATCCCGAGCCCGAACACCCCGAAACCCACCAGCACCAGCCAGAACTCCCCCACCACCAGCGCCACCCCGAACGCGATCCCGCCGGCGGCGGCCAACCCCCCGACCACACGGGCGGGCCCGAACCGCGCCACCCACCCGTCCCCGCCGACACGTCCCAGGAACATCATCACCGCGAACACCGCGTACCCGAGCCCCACCTGCCCCACCGGCACCCCGACCGTGTCCCGCAGGTAGACCGCCGCCCAGTCGCCGATCGCCCCCTCGCACAGCAGCCCGCCGAACATCACCGCCCCCAGCAGCAGCACCCGCCGGTCCCGCCACGGCAGCCCCAGCTTGTGCTCGTCCACGGCCCGGTCGTCCCCGAACATCCCCCGCGTCAACGGCCACGCCGCCAGCAGCAGCACCACCGTGAACACGATCATCTGCACCCGCAGGTCCACCCCCGTCGCCACGGCCAGCGCCCCGATCCCCACCCCCACGAACGCCCCCGCGCTCCACCAGGCGTGGAAGCTCGACAGGATCGGCCGCCGGTAGGCCGCCTCCACCGCGATCCCCTGCGAGTTCATCGCCACGTCCAGCGCACCCTGGAACCCGCCCCAGAACGCCAGCGCGACGAACAGCCACACCGGCGCGGGCACGAACCCCAGCGCGGGCGAGACCAGCGCGTACGCGACGAAGGTCAGCAGCACCACGCGCCTGCTGCCCCACCGGGCGATCGCACCGCCCGCGGCGAGCATCGCGATCACCGACCCGACCGGGGCGCCGAGCAGCGCGAGCCCCAGCGTGCCGTCGTTGAGGCCGAGCCGGTCCTTCACCTCCGGGATGTGCGGGGTCCAAGCGGCGAACACCGCCGCGTGGACCGCGAACACCAACGCCGTCGAGACCCGCGCGACCTTCGACCGCGAGGCCACCGCCGTACCGGAACCCGTGTCCGAGGTCGGGTCAGACAAGGCGCACCTCCACCCCTGCGTCGCGGACGGCGGCGATCTCGTCGGCAGGCGCGTCCTCGTCGGTCACCAGCACGTCGATGGCCTCGATCCCGCAGACCCGCCCGAACGCCGTGCGCCCGAACTTCGACCCGTCCACAGCGGCGATCACCCTCGCGGAAGCGGTCACGGCGGCCTTCTTCACAGCACCCTCCTGGAGGTCGTGCGACGAGACCCCGTTGCGCACGCTCAGCCCGCAGCTCCCGAGCACCATGGTGTCGAAGCGCATGACCTGGAACGCGTACTCGGTGAGCGGGCCGACGAACGACAGCTCGCCGGGGCGCAGGTCGCCACCGGGCAGCACCAGGCGGACGCGTTCGGCGCCGCGCAGGGCGTTCGCGACGTGCAGGGACAGCGGGAGGACGGTCAGACGGCGTTCGGTCAGCAGCTTGGCCGCCTCCAGCGTGGTGCTGCCGCCGTCGACCACGATGCTCTCGCCGTCGTCGATCAGCTCCGCGACGGCGAGCGCGATGCGGCGCTTCGCCTCGATCCGCTGCTTGCCGCGCGCGGCGTAGGGCACCTCTTCGCCGGTCAGCATCCCGACCGCCGCGCCGCGCACCCGGCGCAGCAGGCCCTCGCGCTCCAGCGTGTCCAGGTCGCGCCGGATCGTCATCTCCGAGCAGCCGGTCAGCTCGGCGAGCTCCCCCACCGCGACCCGTTCCCCCTGGCGCAGGCTCTGGAGTATCAACTCATGCCGTTTCGCACCATCCATGTGTTCATACGAACACGAAGGATGTTCGTTTCGCAAGACTTTCGCGAAGTGCGCGCATCGGGTAGGACTAGCCACATCCAGTGGTGTGGACCACTGGAAACGCTGACGACGGAGGACCACCGCATGACGAGCGAGACCGTGACCGGATCCGACTACGGCAACGTCGTGCGCGACCACCTGCTGAAGGTGGAGCAGCACAACGCGTCGGCGCTCGACGACGTCGCCGAACTGGTCCTGGCCAGCGTCCTCGCGGACGGCATGATCCTCACAGCGGGCGCGGGCCACTCGCTGGCCGCGGTCGCCGAGACGTTCTACCGGGCGGGCGGCCTGGCCTGCGTGCGCCCCGTCTACCACCCCGAACTGCTGCCGATGCACGGCGCGATCAGCAGCACCGCGGCCGAACGCCGCACCGGACTGGCCGCGGAGGTGCTGGCCGACACCGGCCTGGCCGCGCACGACGTGCTGTTCGTGTTCTCCACCTCCGGGGTCAACCCCTACCCGGTCGAGTTGGCGATCCAGGCCGTCGACGCGGGCTGCCCGGTCGTCGCGGTCACGTCGGTCGCCGCCAGCGCCCTGGCCCCCCGCCGCGCGGGCACGACGCTCGCCGAGGTCGCGACCGTGGTGCTGGACAACGTGGTGCCGCCCGGCGACGCCACCTACCCGGTCGACGAGCCGGTCACCGCAGCCATCTCGACCATCGCCACCGCGTTCCTGTGGAACCTGCTCATGGTGCGGCTGTTCGACAAGGCCGCCGAGCAGAACGTGCACCTGCCGCTGTGGCGCAGCGCGAACGTCGAGGGCGGCGACGCGGCGAACGCGGACATGCTGCGCCACTACCAGACGCGGATCCCCCAGCTGGGCTGACCACCGGTGGTGGATCACCCCCGAATCGTCACGGAACCTCCACACCGCCCCGCTACCTTCACCTCATGGGGTGGCACCCTTCCGGGGTGTCGACGAGTGGGGGTTCACGGTCAATGCAGGAGAAACGACGTCGTTTGGTGCTGATCGGCGGCGGCCTGGCGGCCGCCGTGGTCATCGGGATCGGCGGCGCGGTGGTGTGGGGGTCGGACGACCCGTCGACGGGGTCGGCCGTCTTCGAGGTCGAGGAGCCGGGATCGAGGACACCCGGCACCGTCGTGCAGGACTTCATCGCGGCGTTCGCCGCCGGTGACGTCGCCGGGGCCGCGGCGACCACCGACGCGGAGCAGCCCGCGAGAGCGGCGCTCGGCCGCTCCAGGATCGCCATGTCCACCGCCGCGTACACCGCGCGGCTCGGGGCGATCCCGGCGATCGGCGCCGAGGTCACGGCGACGACGATCCCCGCCGACGTGACCTGGACGCTGCCCGGCGGCGCCCCGTGGACCTACCGGACCGCGTTCGAGGTGAAGCGCGACGGCAAGCAGTGGCGGGTGCACTGGACACCCGCGGCGCTGCACCCGGCGCTCGTCGAGGGCCAGGCGCTGAAGTTCGAACCGGTGTCGAGCCAGGGCTCGGTGCTCGACCGCGACGGGAAGCCCCTGCCCGAGGACACCGGCGACTACGCCAAGGCCGTGCTGCCGGGCGTGCGGGGCGAGGTCGGCGGCACCGGCGGCAAACCCGGCTGGAAGGTGCTCGTCGTGGACGCGGCGGACGCGCCGGTGGCCACCGTGCAGGAGAAGCAGGCGGTCGTCACCCAGTCGGTGACCGTCACCCTCGACAAGGCCGTGCAGGACGCCGCGCAGGCAGCGGTCGACGGCGTGCCGCAGGAGGCCGCCATCGTCGCGATCGACACCGGCACCGGCGAGATCCTGGCGGTGGCGCAGAACGCGGCAGCCACCGCCACCGGCCCGGTCGCGCTCGGCTACCTGCACGAACCGGGCTCGACGTTCAAGATGGTCACCGCGGCCGCCGCCATCGAGGGCGGCGCGGTCACCGTCGACACCACGGTCGAATGCCCCGGCGAAGCGGTCGTCGGCACCCGCAAGATCCCCAACGAGGGCAAGTTCGACCTCGGCGCGGTGCCGCTGCGGCAGGCGTTCGCGCAGTCGTGCAACACCACGTTCGGCAAGCTCGCGGGCGAGATGTCCGACAGCGCGCTCACCACGACCGCCCGCCAGTTCGGGATCGGCGCCGACTACGACGTCGCCGGGATCTCCACCAACACCGGCAAGGTGCCGCCCGCCGTCGACGTCGCCGAACGCGTCGAGAACGGCATCGGGCAGGGCAAGGTGCAGACCACGCCGTTCGGCATGGCGCTGGCCGCCGCCACCGTGGCCACCGGGAGGACGCCGACCCCGCAGCTGATCCGCGAGATCCCGACGAAGGTCAACACCGCGCCGACCGCGCTGCCCGCCGACGCCGCGCAGGCGTTGCGGCCGATGATGCGCGAGGTCGTCACCGGCGGCACCGCGACCGCGCTCGGCGGCTTCGGCGCGGTGTCCGGCAAGACCGGGACCGCCCAGTTCGGCGACGGCACCCACGCGCACGGCTGGTTCGTCGGCTACCGGGGCACCATGGCGTTCGCGGTGCTCGTGGTGGACGGCGGCTCGTCGAAAGCCGCCGTCGGCGTCACCGCGACTTTTCTCGGTCCGCTGTGACCAGCGAGAGCTTCGGCGTCTCCACCACGCTCACCTGCGGCGTCTCGTCGAACTGGGTGTGGTACAGCTCGGCGTAGCGCCCCTCGGCCTCCAGCAGTTCGCGGTGGCCGCCACGTTCCACGATCTCGCCGTCCTCCACGACCAGGATCTGGTCGGCGGCGCGGATCGTGGACAGCCGGTGCGCGATGACCAGGGCCGTGCGGCCGCGCAGGGCCTCGGTCAGCGCGGCCTGCACGGCCGTCTCCGACTCCGAGTCCAGGTGCGCGGTCGCCTCGTCGAGGATGACCACGCGGGGGCGGGCCAGCAGCAGGCGGGCGATCGTCAGCCGCTGCCGCTCACCGCCGGACAGCCGGTAACCCCGTTCGCCCACCACGGTTTCCAGGCCGTCGGGCAGCGACTCGATCAGCGTGCCGAGCCGGGCGCGGGCGATCGCGTCCCACAGCTCCTCGTCGGAGGCCTTCGGACGGGCGTAGAGGAGGTTCGCGCGGATGGTGTCGTGGAACAGGTGCCCGTCCTGGGTCACCACGCCGACCGCGTCCCGGACGTCGTCGAAGCCGAGTTCGCGAACGTCCACATCGGACAGCGCGACGGAGCCGGATTCCACGTCGTAGAGGCGCGGGACCAGTGACGCGATCGTGGACTTGCCCGCGCCGGAGGAGCCGACGAGTGCGACCAGCTGGCCGGGTTCGGCGCGGAAGCTGATGCCGTGCAGGACTTCCTGGCCGCCTCGGGTGTCGAGGGTGCTGACCGACTCGAGGGAGGCGAGGGAGACCTTGTCCGCTGACGGGTAGCCGAAGCGGACGTCGTGGAATTCGACGGAGACGGGGCCGTCGGGGACGGGCTTGGGCTTCTCGGCCTCTTCGATCATGGGCTTGAGGTCCAGGACTTCGAAGACCCGTTCGAAGCTGACCAAGGCCGTCATCACGTCCACTCGCGCGTTGGCCAGGGCCGTGAGCGGGGAGTAGAGGCGGGAGAGCAGGAGTGCGAGGGATACGACCGTGCCCGCGGCCAGGTGGCCGGTGAGCGCCAGGTAGCCGCCCAGGCCGTAGACGAGCGCCTGCGCCAGCGCGGAGACCAGGGTCAGGCCGGTCATGAACCAGCGGGTGGCCATGGCGGTGCGGATGCCGATGTCGCGGACCCGCAGGGCGCGGTCGCCGAACTCGGTGGCTTCCTCGCGGGGGCGGCCGAAGAGCTTGACCAGGGTGGCGCCGGGGGCGGAGAAGCGTTCGGTCATCTGGGTGGTCATGCCCGCGTTGAGGTTGGCGGCTTCGCGCTGGAGGTCGGCCATGCGGTTGCCCATCCGGCGTGCGGGGAGCACGAAGATCGGGAGCAGCACCAGCGCCAGGAGGGTGACCTGCCACGACAGGGTGAGCATGACGACGAGGGTCAGGGTCAGCTGGATGACGTTGGTGACCACGCCCGAGAGGGTCGAGGTGAAGGCTCGTTGGGCGCCGATGACGTCGTTGTTGAGGCGGCTGACCAGGGCGCCGGTGCGGGTGCGGGTGAAGAAGGCGACCGGCATGCGCTGGACGTGTTCGAAGACGGCGCGGCGGAGGTCGTAGATGAGGCCTTCGCCGATCCTGGTCGACTGCCAGCGTTCGAGGAGGCCCAGGCCGGCGTCGATGACGGCGATGACGGCGATGGTGATCGCGAGCCAGACGACCACGGAGACCGCGCTGCCGTTGACGATGGCGTCCACCACTCGGCCGGCTAGGACGGGGGTGCTGACGGCCAGGACGGAGGAGACGACGGTGAGGAGGAGGAAAGTGACGAGTTTGGAGTGGTGGGGTCTTGCGAAGGTGAGTACTCGGCGCAGTGTGCCGGCGCGTACCCCTTTGGGGGTTTCGCCAGCGCGCATCGCGCTCATCATCAGGCCCCAGGCACCGTATCCGCTGTCCACCTGAAGGGGAACGCTTCGGGTGGGTCGGTGCTTCCCTGTTCGTCGGGGGGCGAAGTGGTGGAGGTGTTCGTTGGGTGTGTTGAGCTGTGTGTTGTTGCTGGGCCTGTGGGGCTGATCCCTCAAAACCGGTCATCGGTGCCCAGAATCTCCGGGTGCGGCCGATTTGACTTGGGGCCCCTCTTTTTGGCCCTGCGGGCCCAAAAGGGGCAGGGGTGAAAAGCCTGCCCGCTGAGCGAGTGCAGGGCCAAAAACCCCAAGTCAAATCGGCCGCACCAGGTGCGGGCGCGCTCGGTTCCAGGGGCGATGGCCGGTTTGCCCGGCTAGGTGGGCAATCAGCCGGTTGCTCGGTTCCCTGGGTGATCAGCCGGTTTGCTTGGCTAGACGGGGCTGGGGCGTTGTGGCTTAACCCGTTTCGGGTTAGGCGGACTGGCCTGCCAGTGCTGCCAGTTCGCCGAGGCGGCGGAGTTGTGCGGCGCGTTCGAGGGCCAGCTGTTCTTCTGCTGTGGTGCCGTCCGCGGCGGCGGCGATGAGGGCCAGGGTTTCGCGTACGGCGCCGGGCAGGGGGCGGAGGACCTGGGCGACCAGGTCGTCCACTGCGGTGTCGAGGTCGGCTAGTGGCACGACGTGGTTCGCGAGGCCGACGCGGAGGGCTTCTTCGGCCTCTACGCGGCGGCCGGTCACGCAGAGTTCGGCGGCGCGGGCGTAGCCGACGAGGCGGACCAGGGGGAGGGTGCCGCCCAGGTCGGGGACCAGGCCGAGGGTGGTTTCGGCCATGGAGAACTTGGTGTCGTCGGCGATGACGCGGAAGTCGCAGGCCAGGGCCAGTTGGAAACCGGCACCGATGGCGTGGCCCGCCACGGCGGCGATGGTCACCCGTTTGGGGTCGCGCAGCCAGGTGAAGCCGTGCTGGAACTCCGCGATTTGGGCATCACCCTGTTCCGGGCCCTGGCGGAGGATGTCCGTCAAGCCCGGTTCGCCTGGTACGCCACCGGAGAACATGCGGCGGTCCAGGCCTGCCGAGAACGCTCGACCAGAACCCCGGACGACCACCACGAGGACGTCCGGGTCCAGGCCTTCGCCGATCGCCCGCAACGCCTGCCAGGTGGAGGGCGTCTGCGCGTTGAGCACATCGGGGCGGTCGAGGGTGACGGTCGCGCGCGGCCCGTCCACGACGAGCCGCACACCGCCGCGTTCCAACACGTCGGCGTCGATGGGCGTAGCCGACATGCTGGAACCTCCGAGGCCGGTCGGCGCCGCCGCTGTTCGGCGCCTGTTGTTACCGGAGGGTAGCTTACTTCTTCTACTTCTTCTTCGTGCGGGTGGCGCCACCGCGACCGCGCAGCGTCACACCGGACTCGGACAGAACCCGGTGGACGAAGCCATAGGAGCGCCCGGTGGACTCAGCCAACGCCCGGATGCTCGCGCCCTTTTCGTACTTCTTCTTCAGGTCAGCGGCCAGCTTGTCCCGTGTGGCGCCGGTGATCCGGGCGCCCTTCTTCAGGTCAGCCACCATGTCCCGCCTTCCGTCCGAGCAGGTCGGGCCGCTTTCGGGCCCCTGTCGTCGCAATGATCGAACACGACGGACCAGAACGCCAGGCGATCATGCAAAATGATCTGTCCGTGATCGGATGATCACGGACAGTCGACTGCCGGTCACGCTCGCGGAAACGGGCTGTTTCCGTTGCCTCAGGCCAACTGCACGAGTTCCAGGTAGTCCGCGGACCAGTGGTCCTCGGTTCCGTCGGGGAGAAGGATCACCCGCTCGGGCTCAAGCGCCTCGACCGCTCCGGGGTCGTGGGTGACCAGGACGACGGCGCCCTGGTAGCGGCGCAGCGCGTCGAGCACCTGCTCGCGGCTGGCCGGGTCCAGGTTGTTCGTCGGTTCGTCGAGGAGCAGCACGTTCGCCGCGCTCGACACGAGGCCCGCCAGCGCCAGCCTGGTCTTCTCGCCACCCGAAAGGGTGCCCGCGAGCTGGTCCAACTGCTCGCCGCTGAACAGGAACGTGCCCAGCAACTGCCTGAGCTGCTGCTCCTGGGTGTCCGGTGCCGCGTGGCGGATGTTCTCCCACACGCTGGCGTCGTGGTCCAGGGTCTCGTGCTCCTGCGCGAAGTAGCCGACCTTCAGGCCGTGGCCGGGGATCAGCGAACCCGCGTCGGGGCGCTCCATCTGGCCGAGCAGGCGCAGCAGGGTCGTCTTGCCCGCGCCGTTCAGGCCCAGGATCACGACCCGAGAACCCTTGTCGATGGCCAGGTCGACGCCGGTGAAGATCTCCAGCGACCCGTAGGACTTGCTCAGCCCCTCCGCCATCAGCGGGGTCTTGCCGCAGGTCGCGGGCTCCGGGAAGCGGATCTTCGCGACCTTGTCCGCCACGCGGGTCTCGTCCAGGCCCGCGAGCATCTTCTCGGCGCGCTTGGCCATGTTCTGCGCGGCGACGGCCTTCGTGGCCTTCGCGCGCATCTTGTCGGCCTGGGCGAACAGCACGCCCGCCTTCTTCTCGGCGTTCGCGCGCTCGCGGCGGCGGCGCTTCTCGTCCGCGGCGCGCGCCTCGAGGTACTTCTTCCAGCCCATGTTGTACAGGTCGACCTCGCCGCGGGTGGCGTCGAGGAACCAGACCTTGTTCACGACGTCCTCGAGCAGCTCCACGTCGTGGCTGATCACGACCAGACCGCCCTCGTGCGACTTGAGGAAGCCGCGCAGCCAGGAGATCGAGTCGGCGTCGAGGTGGTTCGTGGGCTCGTCGATCAGCAGGATCGTGCTGGACTTCGCGCCGACACCGGCCTCGGAGGCGGCGAACAGGATGCGCGCCAGCTCGACGCGGCGGCGCTGGCCACCGGACAGCGTGCTCAGCGGCTGCGCCAGGATCCGGTCCGCCAGACCGAGGTTCGCGCAGATGCGGGCGGCCTCGCTCTCGGCGGCGTACCCGCCGAGCGAGGAGAACCTGTCCTCCAGCTTGCCGTAGCGCTCGACCGCCTTGTCCAGCTGCTTGGGGTCGACCAGCTCCGCCATCGCGGACTGCGTCTTCTCCATGTCCCGCAGGATCTGGTCCAGGCCGCGGGCGGACAGCACGCGGTCCTTCGCGATCACCGACAGGTCGCCCTCGCGCGGATCCTGCGGCAGGTAGCCGAGTTCGCCGGTGCGCCGCACGTCGCCGCCGTAGGGCAGACCCTCGCCCGCCAGCACGCGCAACGACGTCGTCTTGCCCGCGCCGTTGCGGCCGACGAGACCGATGCGGTCGCCTGCCTGCACGCGGAGGTTGGTCTCCGACAAGAGGATGCGCGAACCCGCGCGCAACTCGATGTTGGTAGCTGTGATCACAGCGGAACTCCAGGTATGTACGGCCATGCGGAACTGAGGGGTCGGCGGAGGAACACGCGCTGGACCTACTCGATCAGGATGACCACCCCACCAGTCTACGGGCTTTGCGCTACCCGATTGGCCACATGTGGGCACCGGCATACATTCGGGCGCATGACGGAGACGTTCGCAGGGAAGACCGCGCTGGTCACGGGCGCGAGCAGGGGAATCGGATTCGGGATCGCGCGGGAACTGCTGGCGCGCGGGGCGTCGGTCGCGATCACCGGGCGCAGGACCGACACGATCGAGGAGGCCGGGCGGCGGCTCGCGGAGGAGGCGGACGTGCCCGCCGACCGGGTCCTGGCCCTGGCCAGCAACGCCGGGAAGGACGAGGAGCGCGCGGCGGCGGTGGACGCGGTGCTGGAGCGGTTCGGGCGGATCGACGTGCTGGTCAACAACACCGGGATCAACCCGATCTTCGGGCCGCTGATGGACGCGGACCTGGGGGCCGTGCGGAAGATCTTCGACGTGAACGTGGTGGCGGCGTTGGGGTTCGTGCAGCTGGTGTGGAAGGGGTGGATGGCCGAGCACGGCGGGGCGGTGGTGAACATCGCCTCGGTGGGCGGGATCCGGTCTACCGGGGCGATCGCGGCGTACGGGGCGAGCAAGGCGGCGCTGATCCGGTTGACGGAGGAGTTGGCGTGGCAGTTGGGGCCGAAGGTGCGGGTGAACGCGGTGGCGCCGGCGGTGGTGAAGACGAAGTTCGCGGAGGCTTTGTATTCAGGGAGGGAGGAGGAGGCGGCGGGGCAGTATCCGATGAAGAGGTTGGGGACGCCGGAGGACGTGGCTCGGTTGGTGGCGTTCTTGGCTTCGGATGAGGCCGGGTGGATCAGTGGGGAGACGGTTCGGGTGGATGGGGGGTTGTTGGCTACTGGGACGTTAGGGTGAGTTGGGTTTGAGGAAGCCCCCGTGCGTTGTGGCCCACCGCACGAAGCCCGGCCCCCGTGCGCGCAATTGTCTCAATGCACTGCCCTTGTTTGTCAAGACGGGAAAGATGTCTTGACAAACAAGGGCAGTGCAGGAGGGCGCTGTGTATCGGGGGCAGGGGTAGGACTGGCTTCGCCGAAGGCGATCAGGCTTCGCCTGACTCGGGCATCGGCTGCGCCGACTGGCGGCCTGCCGGTTTTGGTGGGGCTAGAGGGTGGCGCGGAGTGAGGTGAGGCGCCAGGTGCCGGGGTCGGGGGCGCGGTCTTCTGCCGGAGTGGCCAGGGCTAGGGCGGGGAAGCGGTGCCAGAGGGCGGAGAGGGCTACCTCGGTTTGCGCTTTCGCCAGCGATGCGCCCAGGCAGAAGTGGGGGCCGTGGCCGAAGCCGAGGTGGGTGGCGGCGGTGGGGCGGGTGATGTCGAAGGCGGTCGGGGTGGTGTGGGTGCGGGGGTCGTGGTTGGTGGAGGCGACGACTGCCGAGATGGCGTCGCCCTTGTGGATCAGGGTGCCGTGGAGTTCCACGTCTTCGGTCGCGTAGCGCGGGATCGAGAGCAGGGCGGGGCCGGAGAAGCGGATGACCTCGTCCACGGCGCGGGGGAGTAGTGACGCGTCGGCTCGGAGTGCGGCCAACTGCTCGGGGTGCGAGTGGAGGACCTGGACGGCGTTGGGGATGAGGTTGGCGGGGGTTTGGCCTGCCAGGACGAGGTGCCAGACGAGGGTGACGAGTTCGGTTTCGCTCAGGCGGTCACCCTCTTCGTCCTGGATGCGGACGAGGTCGGAGAGGAGGTCGCCGTCCGGGTTGGCGCGGCGGCTTGCCACGGCGGCTTTGGCGCCGGCCATGATGGCGGGGACGGCGTCGGCGAAGCCGGGGCCGTAGCCGGCGGCGATGTTGGCGGCGTGGGTGCGCCAGGCCGGGCGGTCTTCGGTGGGGATGCCGACGAGTTCGCAGATGACGTCGACGGGGACGAGCCAGGCGAAGTGGCGCAGCAGGTCGACGGAGCCGTTCTCGACGTGGTTCGGCAGG
Source organism: Umezawaea sp. Da 62-37 (assembly GCF_032460545.1). Taxonomy (GTDB): domain Bacteria; phylum Actinomycetota; class Actinomycetes; order Mycobacteriales; family Pseudonocardiaceae; genus Umezawaea. The sequence continues at coordinate 8,793,400 of NZ_CP135965.1, read as the reverse complement.
TCGTCCAGCAGTGATTCGACGATGGACTCGATCCGGGGGCGGAAGTCGGCGGCGCGGCGGGCGGTGAAGGCCGGGGACACCAGCTTGCGCAGTCGGGCGTGTTCGGGGCCGTCCAGTTCGGACATGGTCCGCATGTACTCCAGGCAGTGCTCGGGGATGCCCGGAGGGCGGATGAAGCTGTCGGAGTTGATGACGAACCGGGGGTCGGTGAGCATGGTCTTGGCGTCTTCGTGCCTGGTCAGCGCCCAGAGCGGAGCCATGCCGGGGATCGCGATCCTGGCCAGTGGCGCGATTTCCCGGACGCGCCCGTAGGTGGTGAACGGGTCGCGGACGACCTCCGGGTCGGCGAGGTCGATCTCGGGAACGGTGGTCATGGGTTCTCCCGGCGTGTATCGTGGCGTCATTTCAGATGGTTAGATCATCTGGATGGTGAATGTATCTGAAATGCGGGCATGCGGCAAAGCGCCACGAGGACCCCTGGGCTTCACCTGGTCGTCGAGGAGATCCCGTCCTTGGAGGTGACCGTGGTCGTGACCGATGGGCTCGTGGTCTGTTCCGTGGAACCGGTCGAGGGGACGGGTGGTGGGGAGGCGGATTGGTGCGTGGTCGTCGTCCCCGGCGGGATCTCGCGGGTGGTCGACGGCATCGGCACCGTGGTGAGCGTCGAGTCCGGGGTCAGGGCGGGCGGGCTCGTCATCGGTGAGGCGGGTGTGGTGGTCACGGCCGTTCGCGGCGCCGACGTGCCGACCGACGGACCGGCGGGCTGCACCGGTGCGGTGGGAGCGGAGCCCGGTCTGATGACCAGCACCACCAGTGCGACCGCCACGACCGCGGTCGTGCCGACGCCGCTGCCCACGACGGCCATTGTGCGGCGGCGCCTGCGCACCGCCTCGCCACCCCTGATGATGTCGTCCGCGGTGAGGGACCGCACCGGCATGGGGGCCCGGTGCAGCTGTTCGAAGGTGCCCTTCAGGTCGTCCTCACTCACGGCGAGACACCTCCAACCACAGATCGGCGTACTGGGGGCCGAGGCGCTGGCGGAGCGTCGCCAGGCCTCGGGCGCTCTGGCTCTTGACCGTCCCGGTGGTGCACCCGAGCGCCGAGGCGGTTTCCTCGACGCTCAGGTCGTGCCAGAAGCGCAGCACCAGCACAGCACGTTGACGCGCACCGAGCACCGACATCGCCTGCCACAGCACGAGCCGGTCCTCGATGTGCTCACCACCGCCGGGCATCTCCGGCGGCGCGTCCGTCAGCCGTTCCCGTCGCCACCGCATCCGCCTGCGCTCGGCGAGGAAGGTGCGCACCACGATCTTCCGGGTGTAGGCGCCCAAGCCCGCCCGGTCGGCCATCTTGGGGCCCGCCAGGTACAGCTTGAGGAAAGCCGCCTGCACCACGTCCTCGGCCTCGTGCCAGCTGCCGCACAGCAGGTAGGCCGTGAAGCGCATCGAATCGGCGGTGCGGTCGAAGTGCCGGGTGAACTCGGCGTTCCAACTCGGGTCGGTCACGCGTGCGGTGCTCTCCTGCTCAGCGCTGGGTGGTCGCCGTGGTGGGGGTCGGGGCGGCGGGCTCCGTGGTCCTCGTGGTGGCGGGCGGGGACGTTTCCGGCCGGGCCGACGCCGGCGAGGTCCTGGGCGGCGAGGTCTCCGGCCGACCCGACGCCGGCGCGGTCGTCGTGGTCGCGGGCGGCGACGTCTGCGGCTCCGTGGTCCCCTGCGTGGTCGTCGTGGGCCTGGGCGACTCCGGCGCCGAGGTGCCGGGCCGGGTCGTCGACACCACGACCGGAGCGGACCTGGTCGTCGTCACCGAGACCGGCGCGGGCCTGGTCGTCGTCACCGGGACGGGTTCGGAGCCTCCACCCGAAGCGAGCGCGATGGCCGGGATGGCGATGCCGATCCCGCCGAGCGCCACGGCACCGGCCACCAGAACAAGACGTTTGCGCACTTGCTGCTCCTAGGGTTCGGCGGGCGGTCGATCACCGCCCTCACCCCCCTTAATGCGGTGGGCCCGCGCATCGGTTGCACCGACTTTCCCCATAGCCCTCACCGCACGACGACCTCGACGGCGCGGGCCCGTTCGGCGGCCTCGTCGAGCACGGCCCGGCGCGGTTCGGCGACGTCGAGCACCCGCTCCCCCGCCTTGGCGAACACCCCGGCGAGGGCGCGGTCGTCGCGCAGCACGTCCAACGCCTGCCGGTCACCGCCGAGCACGACGGCGTCGAGTTCGTCCACCCGCGACGCCAGCACCCGGACGGCGTCGGCGGCGGCGGCCCGCAGCGCGACCCGCGCCTGCCCCTCGCGGCGGCGCGCGAACCGGTGCTGCGACCACCCGCCCGCCTTGTTGCGCCCGTGCACCTGGCGGCTGTCGGTGGTGGACACCTCCACCACGCCGTCGAGCGCGATCCCGACGCTGTGCCCGCCGAGCCGCACCAGCAGCAGACCGATCCGCCGCGGGACGAGCGCGTGCGCGACCAGCCCGTCGACCGCCAGGCGCGGCCACTCCCCCACGTCGGCCAGCGGCCCGAACGGCACGTCCACCTCGGCCCGCGTGCCGTCGGCCGCCTCGACGCGCACGTGGTCGGCGACGACCACCGTGCGCGCGACACCGCCGTGGCGTTCGGCGAACCGGTCGAACCACCCGGCCAGCCGTTCGGGCTCGACCTCGACGGCCAGCCCGCCGCCGGGCACCTCGCGGGTTCGGCTCACGGACTGCTCGCGGGGCGCATGCGCCTGATGATCGCCCCTAGGCGGGTGCGACGGCCACCCACACGGGGAACGGATGTCCGCTCTCCCCCGGCGACAGCCGCTGCACGGCGCCGAAACCGGCGAGCGCGAACTGCTCGGCCATCTGCTCGGGCGTGAGCACGCGGTGCCGGGTCGCGACCGAGGACGCGATCAGCCAGGCGCCGAGCGAGCGCTCCAGCTGCACCACTTCCAGCTCGTAGGACTCGCCGTCGTTCGACCAGTCCCACAGCTGCACGGTCACCTGGCGGCTCTCGCCGCGGCCGAGCACCTTGGGCGGCGCGGTGATCGGGCGGAGCCTGCTCAGCCGGTCCAGTTCGGGCACCGCGACCACCAGCAGCCCACCGGGCCGAAGGCACTTGCGGGCCAGCAGGAACGCCTGGCTCAACGCGTTCTCGTGGGCCAGCCGGGGCACCAGGTCGTCGCTGGCGCGGACCACGTCGACCACTCGCCCGTACGGCTGGCGCGAGATGTCGATGAGGTCGATGACGCGGTGCTCACCAGGGCCGAGCACCGCACGCGCGACCTCGACGAGCACGTCGTCCGGCTCGCCTTGTCCGGGGACGTAATCCTGGCCAGCGGTCACCGGGAACACAGTAGAGCCACCCGTTCGGGGGTCGCCAACACGGTGGCCGATCGATGGTGGCCCGGAACCGGTAGGACCGGACCACCACGACGGCACAACCGACACCGAAGGGGCTTGTACCACGCATCCAGTGCCTCGTGCACAATGTTACCGGCGGGTTCACATCAGGCGAAGTACCGACGATCACCACTTGACAGATAGGTGTCAACAGCTCGAACGTGTGACCCGTACGGACCAACCATTGACTCCATCCGGTCGCCACCAACACCCATCGTTGGCGGGTAGGGTCACTTGGGCGTGATCTAATGACAGCGGGGAGTCACCATGACCAACGCTGCCGGTCGACCTACTCTGTCCGTCGAAGACATCGATTCGACGGGCCACGGCAGTCTGGCGCAGCTCCTGACCACGGGACCGTTTCCCGAGGCCCTGAGAGCCGCGATCAAAGCGAGTCGGCTCAGCCTGGACCGCATCCAGCACCGACTGGGTCTGCGCGGTGTCACGATCAGCGTCGCGACGCTCAGCTACTGGCAATCGGGCCGACGCCGCCCTGAACGACCCGAGTCGCTGGAGGCGCTCCGGCACCTCGAGTCCGTCCTGGGTGTCCCGCAAGCGGGCCTGTCCGCCCTGCTCGGGCCACCCCGTCCACGCGGGCGACGTTGCCGCCCCACCACGATGATGCCCATCGACGCCCTCTGGGCGCGCCGTGAACGGGTCGCCGACCTGCTCACCAAGGTGGACACGACGTCCGACGTCAAGCTCGGGCGGATCAGCCAGCACGATCGCATCGACATCGCCGCGGACGGCGGTCAGCGCTCCATCTGGGTGAGGCAGATCCTGCGTGCCGAGCAGGACGGCCCAGACCGCTGGGCGCTGGTGTTCGAGACCGAGGAATCGGATGTGCTGCCGGAGGTCGCGAACCTCCGCAACTGCCACCTGGGCCGGGTCGCCGAGGACACCGACGCCAACATCATGGTCGCCGAGATGATGTTCGACCGCCCCCTGGCCAGGGGCGAGACGATCATCATGGAGTACGAACTGGTCTTCCCCGAGGGGCACTACCCCGCGGGCAACAACACCTTCGCGCGCAAGTTCCGACTGCCCGTGCGCGAGTACGTGATCGAGGTCCGGTTCGACCAGTCGAACCTGCCCGCGCGCTGCCAGCAGTACAGCCTGCCCGCCGGTGACGAGACGCCGTCGCGTCGCCGCAACCTGACGCTCGACAACGCCGGTGGCGTGCACGCCGTGGCGCTGGGCTTCGGTCCCGGCGTGTTCGGCGTCCGCTGGGAATGGCCCAAGTAGACGTGAAGCCGAAAAGGGCCCCCGCCGACGTGGCGGGGGCCCTTTTCGTTGTGCTCCACCGGGTGGGGTGCCCCGCGGCACGAGACCGCGGGGCACCTCGACCAGTGGTTACACGTAACCCGCGAGGTGCAGCGACACGGCCCGCACGGAGCCGGTGTCGGTACCCGCGGAGTCGGTCACCTTGAACGTCCAGGTGCCGTCGGCCGAACCGTTGATCAGGGCGCCCAGCGTCGACGCGGCGGGCTTCCAGGAGCCGGTGAACGGCGCCTGCGCCGAGGTCACCGTGCTGAAGGAAGTGGCCGCGGCGTCGTCGAAGACGACCTTGCACAGGTTGTTGCCCGCCCCGCCGGAACGCGAGAACAGCGTGGCGCTGGCGCCCGACGGCGAGGTCAGGGTGCCGACCAGGTCACCGACGAACGTGTGGTCGATGCCGACCGTGGTCGCCGCGTCCGCGGTCGAGCACGTGTCGCCGTCGACCGAGAACGTCACCTTCGACGCCCGGCCGATGCCGGTCACCGGGATCGCGATGCTGGCGCCGACGGTGCTGTTGTCCGGGATGGCGACGGGAGCACCGGCGTAGGCGAAGTTCTTGATGTCACGGGAAGGCTCGCCGACACCCAGCTGGAACGAGGCGGCCGTGGGCGAGGTGGAACCCGAGAACGTGACCTTCGCGTCCAGCTTGACCTGGTCACCGGGCACGAACGTGGCGGGGACGGTCACCTTGAACGTGTTGGTGACGGTCTGGCCGACCTCGATGTTGCCGTAGGACTTGGACCTCGGCGCGATCGTCACACCCGCGGTGGGCGTGGTCAGCACGACGCTGGTGGACGCCGCGGTGCCGTCACCGGAGTTGGTGACCGGCAGCGTGACGGTGGCCGTCGTACCCGGCTTCAGGTACTGGCTGCCGTCGGCGTCGTTGACGATGGTCGGCTTCTGCGCCGTGGCGAGGGCCTGCGGGCTCGCACCGGTGTAGGACAGCGCCCGGTCGGCCAGCACGACGCCGACGCCGGAGCGGTTGTCGGTGCCGGGCTCGGCGATGTCGATCGCCGTGGCGGTGAGGGCTTCCTTGACCTCGGCCGGGGTGAGCGTCGGGTTGCCCGACAGGATCAGACCCGCGATGGCCGCGGCGTTCGGCGCGGCGGCCGACGTGCCGAAGAACGGGTTGAAGCCGGAGACGCTCGTGGTCACGCCGTCGGCCGCGGTGATGTCCGGCTTCTGCCGGGTCTCGGTCAGCGGGGTGCCGTCGGCCTTGAAGAACACCTTGCGCGGGCCGTCGGAGGTGAAGCGCTCGAGCTTGGACGCGGAGCTGAAGGTGCCGGGGTACGGACCCTTCGGGTTCGCCGGGTCACCGGGCTCCAGGTCGAAGGGCAGCGCGGCGGCGGCCGGGGCCGCGGCGACGCTGATGGCGCCGTTCGCGGCGGAGTGACCGCGGGTCACGCCGGGGGTGACGAACTTCTTGAGGCCGTCGGCGGAGTCCGCGAAGCGGCCGCCCAGCGCGGAGAGCGCGATGTAGCGGTCCTCACCGCGGAACTTGACGACGGACAGGCGCAGACCACCGGTGGTGGTGTTGACCCGCTCGTACGGGTCCTGCGTGCCCTCCTGGGGGTTCTGGCTGAACGCCACGACCGCACCCTGCGCGTTGGTCAGGTAGAGGTCGTAGTCGTTGGAGGACTGGCCCAGCGGGTCGTTCCAGAAGAGCGTGACCGGCACGCCGCCCGAGTTGGCCGACAGCGGGTCGAACACCTGCTTGGCGGCGGGGTTCGGGTCGAAGTCGTGGGCCGTGCCCGCGAAGCGGCCGATGCCGACGCCGGAGTCGACGAAGTTGCCCTCCCAGTGACCGGAGGTGCCTTCCGCGACGTTGCCCTCGTTGCCGGCGGAGGAGAAGTACACCGCGCCGTCGGCGTTCACCGCGTCGACAGCGCGCGCGATGATGCCGTCCTGGAACGGGGACTCGTTGAAGTAGAGGACGTCGTCGACGATGACGTCGCAGCCGAGCTGGAAGCGCAGGGCCTTGATGTTGTCGGCGAAGCTGGCGTCGCCGTTGAACGCCGTGGCGAAGCCGAGCGCGGCGTTGGGCGCGAGGTCGTGGAGGATCTCCAGCATCGCGGTGCCCTCGTCGCCGGAACCCGCCTGACCGGTGAGCACGTCGACCGCGGGCAGCTCGCCCGAGGCCTGCGAGGTCGCCAGCGAGCTCACGCCGTCGGACAGGGCGCAGAGCTTCACGCCGGTGCCGGTGACGTGGAACTGGCCGCGAGCGGTGTCGGCCGCGTGGGCGCGGTCGCTCTCCGCGGTCTTCGTCGCCTGCACGGTGATGAGCGCCTGGCGGGTCTGGGCCTCGATCTGCTTGGCCCTCGCCTCCTTGGACAGCTCCGCGCGGGGCTTCTTCGTCTTGGACACGTCGGACGGCTCGATGTGCGCGGTGATCGCGCCCACGGCCGCTTCGACCTTCCGGACGTCGTCACGACCGGCGATGGCGCCGATCGAGGCCAGCGGGACCTGCGCCCGCACCGTGCCGCCGTCGACGGAGAACGAACGGATGCCACCCCCGCCGCCGCGGATGGCGTTCAGCAGCTCGTCGCCGACCTTCTCGGCCCGGATGTCGACCAGGACGGTGTCACCGCTCTGGACCTCGACACCGGTCTTCAGGTCCGGGAGCTTGGACGCGGTGCTGACCGACGAGCGCTTGCGCTGCTCGACGACCAGGGCGCTGTCCACTTTGGACTCGGCCTTGGTGAGGGACTTCTTGATGTCCTGCAGAGCGGAGATCTGCTTCGCGGTCGTGTCCGAGACGTCCTTGCCCGGCTTGGCCGGAGCGGCCGTCACCGGGGTGATGGAGCCAAGCGTCGCCAGCAACAGCGCCGTTCCGGCGGCGACCAGGGATTTTCTTCGTGAACGGTGCAGCGGTGAGCGCACAGGCGTCTCCCCCGAATTGAGCGTGCCCCGACGCACGCGGACTGAGAGCCGGATCGAACCGGCCGCGCCAACGTATTGTGCTCGGCTGAACACCGTCAGCGTCCGTTTGGAGGACGTCTCACCAGGCGGGGCACCAAGAGTTGACCGTTCACAAAGCATTTGTTCTCGATGGACAGTTGTCCACACGCCCGAATGGACGCAGAGCGACCGGCGAGTGGCCTCAAAGGACGAAGGCGTCCGTCCACAACTGACCGGTGCGTCCGGACAAAGCTTCCAAAAGGGCGGCGGCCTGGTTGTCCGTCAGGGAAGCGACGAAGTCCACCACGGCCCGGCCGCGGGCGAGTCCGCGCACGGCGTCCGCGCCGGTCGGCGCCTCGCCCGTCGCGCCGATCAGGGCCGACGGATCGGTGCGGGCCAGCACGGCGTACTCGGTCTCGGCGAGTTCCACCAGGTCGTGCAGCCTGCGGGGAAGCCGGTCGGACTCGTGCCGGTCGGTGACCCACTGCTCGAGGGCATCGACCAGCGCGGTGATGAGCCGGGCCTGGCCGCGCTGGTGCAGGGCGAGATCGGGGCGCAGCAGGACGAACCGCCGGTGCACGAACTTGAGCACCTGCACCTCGTGCCACTGCGCGACGGCCAGCACCACGTGCCCGGAGCGGGTGGTCGGCTCCTCCAGCACGCCGACGGCGTCGACGAGCCTGCGGGTCCAGCGCGCGGAGAACCCGGCGACGGCCTGTTCGGCCTCGACCGAACCGTCGAACGGCACGGACAGCAGTCCGTCCACAAGCTCCGCCCGAACCTTGAGCACGGCCGCCGTGAACGCGTCGTCGCTGACCGCCCACGAGTCCTTCGCGTGCAGGCGACGGCGGAGCAGTTCCAGCGACCGGCCCGGCCTGCGTTGCTGCCCCATCAGGTCCACCCGCGACAGCCCCGCGAGTTCGAGGCCTTCGGTGAGCCACGTTCCCAGTTCCGCCGCGACCGTCGCGTGCTGGAGCACGCCGACGCGGTGGAAGTCCTCCAGGTCGTGGATCGCGTAGGCGATGTCGTCCGCGGTGTCCATCACCGACGCCTCGACCGTCTGCTGCCAACCCTCGACCCGACCCTCGTAGGGAGCGCGGGCCTGCGCCAGGTCTTCGAGTTCGGTCACGTAGGCGGAGAACTTCACCGCACCCGTTCCCGGCGCGTCCGACGGTTCGGCCGCACCGCGCGGTGGCGCCGCCATGTCCTTCGGGTGCGGCCTCGGGTGCGACAGCCGCGTCCACGGGTACTTCAGCATCGCCGCCCGCACCGCCACGGTCAGGTCCAACCCCAACCCGCCGGGCCCGCGGACGTCCGTCGTCGTGATGATCCGGAACGACTGCGCGTTCCCCTCGAACCCGTCGGCCAGCCCCAACCGGTGCCGCGCGATCCGGTCCAGCACCTGTTCACCGAGGTGCCCGAACGGCGGGTGCCCCAGGTCGTGCGCCAGGGAGGCGGCCTCGACCACGTCCGGATCGCACCCGCCCAGCTTCTCCAGCACCCCGACCAGCTCTGGCCGCGCGCAAAGCCGTTCCGCGATCGCCCTCGCCGCCTGCGCCACCTTCAGGCTGTGGGTCAGCCGGTTGTGCACCAACAACCCCGACCCGGTCGAACTGACGACCTGCGTCACCCCACCGAGCCTCGCGAAGAACGGCGAACTCGCCACCCGATCCCGATCCACCCGGTACGGACTCGACGCCAGGTCCGCCGCCGCACCACCCGTACCTGCTGATCGCCGGACCGTTCGGGGGTCGAGGTGTTCACATTCCATGCCGAAACGGTAGACGACCCACCCCGACACCCGAAAACTGTCGGACCCCCTGAGTGGTTGTGAATCGGGGGGTCCTCACGAACGGGGGACCCCTGCTCAGCCCGGCCTTTTTCCTTGTTCCGCAGTCCCGGACGAGGGGTTCAGGTGTCCGAAGGTTCGACACGAGGTGCCTGAGTGTTCGACACGGGGTGCCTGGAGGTTCGACTCGCGAACGTGAAAAGCCCTCAGGGGGAGCACCAGTGGTGCTCCCCCTGAGGGAATGATTGTCCCGCGGTGACCTACTCTCCCACACCGTCACCAGTGCAGTACCATCGGCGCAGGAGGGCTTAACTACCGGGTTCGGAATGGGACCGGGTGTTTCCCCTCCGCCATGACCGCGGAAACACTATGAAATTACCAACCCGTAGGCACACAACCCCAACCAGCATGCTGGTGGGACCGTGTGGTCCGGTTCGGTTCTTTCAGAACCGCACAGTGGATGCGTAGCGTCTTCGTAAACAAGTCCTCGGCCTATTAGTACCGGTCAACTCCACCCATTACTAGGCTTCCATCTCCGGCCTATCAACCCAGTGGTCTAGCTGGGGGCCTTAACCCTCAAAGGGGTGGGATACCTCATCTTGGAACAGGCTTCCCGCTTAGATGCTTTCAGCGGTTATCCCTTCCGAACGTAGCCAACCAGCAGTGCCCTTGGCAGGACAACTGGCACACCAGAGGTTCGTCCATCCCGGTCCTCTCGTACTAGGGACAGCCTTCCTCAAGTATCCTACGCGCGCGGCGGATAGGGACCGAACTGTCTCACGACGTTCTAAACCCAGCTCGCGTACCGCTTTAATGGGCGAACAGCCCAACCCTTGGGACCTACTCCAGCCCCAGGATGCGACGAGCCGACATCGAGGTGCCAAACCATGCCGTCGATATGGACTCTTGGGCAAGATCAGCCTGTTATCCCCGGGGTACCTTTTATCCGTTGAGCGACGCCGCTTCCACCAGCCAGCGCCGGATCACTAGTTCCGACTTTCGTCCCTGCTCGACATGTCTGTCTCACAGTCAAGCCCCCTTGTGCACTTGCACTCGACACCTGATTGCCAACCAGGCTGAGGGAACCTTTGAGCGCCTCCGTTACCCTTTGGGAGGCAACCGCCCCAGTTAAACTACCCACCAGGCACTGTCCCTGATCCGGATCACGGACCGAGGTTAGACATCCAGTACGACCAGAGTGGTATTTCAACGATGACTCCACAACCACTGGCGTGGCCGCTTCACAGTCTCCCACCTATCCTACACAAGCCGAACCGAACACCAATACCAAGCTATAGTAAAGGTCCCGGGGTCTTTCCGTCCTGCCGCGCGTAACGAGCATCTTTACTCGTAATGCAATTTCGCCGGGCCTGCGGTTGAGACAGTCGAGAAGTCGTTACGCCATTCGTGCAGGTCGGAACTTACCCGACAAGGAATTTCGCTACCTTAGGATGGTTATAGTTACCACCGCCGTTTACTGGCGCTTAAGTTCTCAGCTTCGCCCTTGCGGACTAACCGGTCCCCTTAACGTTCCAGCACCGGGCAGGCGTCAGTCCGTATACATCGTCTTGCGACTTCGCACGGACCTGTGTTTTTAGTAAACAGTCGCTTCTCGCTGGTCTCTGCGGCCGTCTCACCCTAGCCTGCAAGAGGCTTCAAGTGCTACGGCCCCCCTTCTCCCGAAGTTACGGGGGGATTTTGCCGAGTTCCTTAACCACAGTTCGCCCGATCGCCTTGGTATTCTCTACCTGACCACCTGTGTCGGTTTGGGGTACGGGCCGCGTGAAAGCTCGCTAGAGGCTTTTCTCGGCAGCATGGGATCACTCTACTTCGCCTCAATCGGCTATGCATCACGTCTCAGCCTTATGTGCAACACGGATTTGCCTATGTTGCGGCCTACACGCTTACACCAGTACTACCACTCACTGGCGGAGCTACCCTCCTGCGTCACCCCATCGCTTGACTACTACAAGTTCGGGTCCCGCGCTCCACTTGCCCGATGCCCCGAAGGGCGGTGGACAAGCTTTGGGCGGTTAGCATCACAAGGTTCGCCATGGGCGCGTTCACACGGGTACGGGAATATCAACCCGTTGTCCATCGACTACGCCTGTCGGCCTCGCCTTAGGTCCCGACTTACCCTGGGCGGATTAGCCTGGCCCAGGAACCCTTGGTCATCCGGCGGGGGAGTTTCTCACTCCCCTTTCGCTACTCATGCCTGCATTCTCACTCGCATAGCCTCCACACCTGGTTCACACCGGCGCTTCACTGGCTATACGACGCTCCCCTACCCATCCACACGACTGCCAACGGATCAAGTCCGTTGGGATCATATGTGTGAATGACACAGCTTCGGCGGTGTGCTTGAGCCCCGCTACATTGTCGGCGCAGGACCACTTGACCAGTGAGCTATTACGCACTCTTTAAAGGGTGGCTGCTTCTAAGCCAACCTCCTGGTTGTCTGGGCGACCCCACATCCTTTCCCACTTAGCACACACTTAGGGGCCTTAGCTGGTGTTCTGGGCTGTTTCCCTCTCGACTACGAACCTTATCGCCCGCAGTCTCACTGCCGCACTCTCACTCACCGGCATTCGGAGTTTGGTTGATTTCGGTAAGCTTGTGGGCCCCCTAGACCATCCAGTGCTCTACCTCCGGTGAGAAACATGCGACGCTGCACCTAAATGCATTTCGGGGAGAACCAGCTATCACGGAGTTTGATTGGCCTTTCACCCCTAACCACAGCTCATCCCCCAGGTTTTCAACCCTGGTGGGTTCGGGCCTCCACACGGTCTTACCCGTACTTCACCCTGGCCATGGCTAGATCACTCCGCTTCGGGTCTAGACCACGCGACTAAGAACGCCCTATTCGGACTCGCTTTCGCTACGGCTACCCCACACGGGTTAACCTCGCCACGTAGCACTAACTCGCAGGCTCATTCTTCAAAAGGCACGCCGTCACCCCGAAAGGCTCCGACGGATTGTAGGCACACGGTTTCAGGTACTATTTCACTCCCCTCCCGGGGTACTTTTCACCTTTCCCTCACGGTACTAGTCCGCTATCGGTCACCAGGGAGTATTTAGGCTTAGCGGGTGGTCCCGCCAGATTCACAGCGAATTTCACGAGTACGCTGCTACTTGGGAACACCATCAGGAGACACCGGGTTTTCGCGTACGGGAGTCTCACCCTCTACGCTCGTGCTTTCCAGACACGTTCCGCTAACCACAGTGTTTTCTTACTCCTTGAACGTCCGGCAGAACATTCGGATAGGTCCCACGACCCCGACCACGCAACCCCTGCCGGGTATCACACGTAGCCGGTTTAGCCTCATCCGCTTTCGCTCGCCACTACTCACGGAATCACGGTTGTTTTCTCTTCCTGCGGGTACTGAGATGTTTCACTTCCCCGCGTTCCCTCCACATACCCTATGTGTTCAGGTATGGGTGACCCCACATGACTGAGGCCGGGTTTCCCCATTCGGACACCCTAGGATCTCAGCTCGGTTGGCAGCTCCCCTAGGCTTTTCGCAGCCTCCTACGTCCTTCATCGGCTCCTGGTGCCAAGGCATTCACCGTATGCCCTTAAAAACTTGTCTACAAAGATGCTCGCATCCACTGTGCAGTTCTCAAAGAACGAACGGACATCCACCCACTACTGTCACCGCCTGTGCTCAGGCTTTCGCCTGGCTGGTTCGGGGACCGGGCAGACCCGGATCATTTCCTCGTACTGAGCGAAACACTTGCGTGTTCTCTCAGGACCCAACAGCGTGCCGACAAACTTGCGACGATCCCCCCACGACCCTTCCATGCTTGCAAGCAAGCCGTACTAACTCGTGGAGCAACCGTGCCGAATGCATATAGCCAGCATCCACATCTATGAGCAACCCATCCAACGATCGGACGCCGTTGGCATGGACTCCATCCCGTGTGCACCATGTGCCCACAAGACGCGAGAAGCTCCTTAGAAAGGAGGTGATCCAGCCGCACCTTCCGGTACGGCTACCTTGTTACGACTTCGTCCCAATCGCCAGTCCCACCTTCGACCGCTCCCCCCCTTGCGGGTTGGGCCACGGGCTTCGGGTGTTACCGACTTTCGTGACGTGACGGGCGGTGTGTACAAGGCCCGGGAACGTATTCACCGCAGCGTTGCTGATCTGCGATTACTAGCGACTCCGACTTCACGGGGTCGAGTTGCAGACCCCGATCCGAACTGAGACCGGCTTTATGGGATTCGCTCCACCTCGCGGCTTAGCAGCCCTTTGTACCGGCCATTGTAGCATGTGTGAAGCCCTGGACATAAGGGGCATGATGACTTGACGTCATCCCCACCTTCCTCCGAGTTGACCCCGGCAGTCTCCCATGAGTCCCCGCCATAACGCGCTGGCAACATGGAACGAGGGTTGCGCTCGTTGCGGGACTTAACCCAACATCTCACGACACGAGCTGACGACAGCCATGCACCACCTGTACACCGACCTTGCGGGGCACCCATCTCTGGATGTTTCCGGTGTATGTCAAGCCCAGGTAAGGTTCTTCGCGTTGCATCGAATTAATCCACATGCTCCGCCGCTTGTGCGGGCCCCCGTCAATTCCTTTGAGTTTTAGCCTTGCGGCCGTACTCCCCAGGCGGGGTGCTTAATGCGTTAGCTGCGGCACGGAGGACGTGGAAGTCCCCCACACCTAGCACCCACCGTTTACGGCGTGGACTACCAGGGTATCTAATCCTGTTCGCTCCCCACGCTTTCGCTCCTCAGCGTCAGTATCGGCCCAGAGACCCGCCTTCGCCACCGGTGTTCCTCCTGATATCTGCGCATTTCACCGCTACACCAGGAATTCCAGTCTCCCCTGCCGAACTCAAGTCTGCCCGTATCGACTGCAGGCCCACAGTTAAGCTGTAGGTTTTCACAGCCGACGCAACAAACCGCCTACGAGCTCTTTACGCCCAATAATTCCGGACAACGCTCGCACCCTACGTATTACCGCGGCTGCTGGCACGTAGTTAGCCGGTGCTTCTTCTGTAGGTACCGTCACTTGCGCTTCGTCCCTACTGAAAGAGGTTTACAACCCGAAGGCAGTCATCCCTCACGCGGCGTCGCTGCATCAGGCTTTCGCCCATTGTGCAATATTCCCCACTGCTGCCTCCCGTAGGAGTCTGGGCCGTGTCTCAGTCCCAGTGTGGCCGGTCGCCCTCTCAGGCCGGCTACCCGTCGTCGCCTTGGTAGGCCATTACCCCACCAACAAGCTGATAGGCCGCGGGTCCATCCTGTACCGCCGGAACTTTCCACACCACACCATGCGATGAAGTGTCATATCCGGTATTAGACCTAGTTTCCCAGGCTTATCCCAGAGTACAGGGCAGGTTACCCACGTGTTACTCACCCGTTCGCCGCTCGTGTACCCCGAAGGGCCTTACCGCTCGACTTGCATGTGTTAAGCACGCCGCCAGCGTTCGTCCTGAGCCAGGATCAAACTCTCCAATAATGAATTGTTTGATCGCTCCGAACAATCACTGACAATTGCTGTCAGTTGTCCAGTTTGATCTCAAAGGAAACCCATTGACTGGGTTCATATAAGTTACTGGCTATTCGGCACGCTGTTGAGTTCTCAAAGAACACGCGCACACCGTTTCGAACCGCTCATGTCGAGTGATTCAAGCGAGGGCGCTTGTTTTGTTCGGTATTTCGTTTGTGTCTGAAGCTTAGCAACTCCGTTTTCGCTTTGTCAAATCGGCCGGTTCGGGCCGTTTTGCTCAGCAGAAACTCGCTTCGCATTCAGTTTGCTATGTTCCAGAGGCTATCCGAACCGCATTTCCCTTGTCAAATCGGCTTGCAGTGGAGATAACCACCGACTTCACCGGCCCAGCAAGGGATGCTGGTGTTCATGTAGTTCTGGGGTTTTGCCCCGCTCCGTTCCGTTTCCGGCCCGTTCCGCGGTGGCAAGGAGAAACTTACACGGGTGTGGTTCGGGTTCCAAATCGGGGGTCCCTTCAGTGTTAGCCGGCGCGTTGACGTGCGGAATCACCCCCGATCGGGCGCGGCGGAGCGCACACGGGGAAGGATAACGTCGGACCGTGGACGTGATCGTGCTGGGTGGTGGGCCCGCGGGTAGGGCGTTGGCGGGTGCCTGCGCGACTTCGGGACTGGAGACAACGCTGGTCGATCCCCGACCGGATCGGCCGTGGACGGCCACCTACGGGGCGTGGGCCGATGAATTGCCGTCCGGAACGCCCGTGGCAGCGGTCGCACCGGTGACCCGCGCCATCGGCGTCGAACACCACGTGCTGGATCGCGCGTACGCCGTCGTGGACAACGCCCGGCTCCAGGTGTTCCACCCCGATGTCCGGGTGGAGACCGGCAAGGCCGTGCGCACCGTGCTCGGACCCAAGAGCACGACGGTGCTCCTGGCCGACGGCCGCACGCTGACCGCCACGCTCGTGGTCGACGCCACCGGTGCCCCTCCCAGTCGCGGCCGGGTCGAGCAGACCGCCGCGGGTGTGGTCGTCAGCACGGCCGACGCGAAGGCGGTCGTCGCCGAGGGCGAGGCGCTGATCATGGACTGGCGGCAGCCGCCGGACGCCGGTGTCGACTGGCCCACCTTCCTCTACGCCGTTCCCCTGGACGCGGACCGCGTGCTGCTGGAGGAGACGTCGCTGGCCCGCCGCCCCGGCCTCCCGGTGGCCGAGCTGCGCAAGCGGTTGGCTTCACGGCTGGCCCTGCACGGTGTCGACCCGTCGGACGTGGAGGAGCAGGTCCGCTTCCCCGTCGACCTGAACCGCTCGGCGCAGCTCGCGTTCGGCGCGGCGGCCGCGCTGGTGCACCCGGCCACCGGGTACAGCGTCGCGACGACGTTGACGCTGGCGCCCCTGGTCGCCGCCGCCATCGCCGACGCGCTGCCCCGCGGTCCCCGTGCGGCGCGGGCCGCGGCGCGGCAGGTCGTCTGGTCCCCCGCCGCGAAGGTCGTGCACACCATGCGCCGCCACGGGCTGCGCGTGCTGCTGTCGATGCCGTCCGAGCAGGTGCCGGAGTTCTTCGACCTGTTCTTCGGGCTGCCCGAGGAGCTGCGGCACGCGTACCTGTCCGACCGGGAGGACGTCGCCGGGGCGACCAAGGCGATGGCCGAGCTGTTCCGCGGCGCCCCGTGGCGGTTGCGCCGGACGATGGTGCTGGCACCGCAGGACCGCTGACACCGGCCGAAGAGGTCGTGAACACCTGGTGAACCACCTCGGCGAACGATGACCGACCGGGCACGATCGACTGGTGCCCGCGTTGCTGGATGACGTCCGATTCGCCTTCCAGCCGCTGTTCAACCTCCACACCGGAGGTGTCGTCGCGGTCGAAGCGCTGGCCCGGCCCCATGACGGCGGCGTGCGGGACCTGCTGCGCGTGGCCCACGGCGCGGGGTACCTGACGAACACCGACGTGGCCCTCGCCTGCCGTGCGGTGGGCTTCGCCGCCGACCACGACCTCACGCTGCCGCTGCACCTGAACCTGATGGCGATGACGGTCGCGGACCGACCGGAGTTCCTCGCTCCCCTGTTCGGCGCGCTGCGCGACGCGGGCCGTTCGCCGTCGAGCGTGGTGGTCGAGATCGGCGTCCCCTACTCCCGCGCGCGGCGGAGCTCGCTGCTGCGCGGGCTGGAGCTGCTGCGCGGGAGCGGGTTCCGGATCGCGCTGGACGGGGTCGGCGAGGGCGACGTGCCGTTGGGCCTGCTCGCGGCCGCGCGCCCGCACCTGCTGAAGCTGGACCGCGAGGTCGTGGCGGCGCTGCCGGACGACCCCGGCCAGTGCGCCGTGGTCCAGGGGTTGCTGCACATCGCCGAGCACACCGGGTCGCAGGTGGTCGCCGAGGGCGTGGAGACCGAGGCCGAGCTGGCGTCGTTGCGCAGGCTCGGGGTGTGGCTGGCGCAGGGCAACCTGCTGGCGACGGCGTCGCGAAGACCGAAGGTCGACGCCACCATCGAGGCCGTGCTCAGCGAGGCCAACGACCCGGAGGCCGTGGCCCACACCGGCCCGATCCGGCGCGCCGCCGGACCTCGGGTGACCGACTTCCTGCACCCGGCCACGACGCTGCCGGAGGACGCCACGTCCGAGCAGGTGCGCGAACTGCTGGCGGACCACCCGAGCCTCAGCGGCGTGGTCCTCGTCGATCCCGAGGGCCGTCCGCTCTGGTCCGTCGACCGCAACCGCTTCCTCCTTGCCGTGACCGGTCCCTACGGCCACGCGCTGCACGCCCGCCGCGAAGCCGCCCGGCTCGCCGACCGGCCGCACCTGATCGCCACCGACACCAGTGCCGTCGAGCTGCTGGACATCGTCGCGGGAGCCGACCGCGTGCGCGCCAACGACGACCTGGTCGTGGTCGACGCCGACGACAAGTGCCTCGGCGTCGTGCGGGTCGCGGACGTCGTGCGCGGCATCGCCGAGCTGAAGGTCGAGCGGGCCGCGGCGCTGAACCCGCTGACCAGGCTGCCCGGCAGCGACGCCGTCGCGCGCGAGGTCGACCGGCGGATCATGGCGGGCGAGTTCTTCGCCGTCGGCTGGCTGGACGTGGACGGGTTCAAGCGCGTCAACGACGGCGTCGGCTTCGCCGCGGGCGACGAGCTGATCCGCGCGATCGGCCGCGCGCTGTCCGAGACCGCGGTCCCGTGGCCGTCCGCGCAGGTGGGCCACGTCGGCGGGGACGACTTCCTGGTCGTGGCGGGGCTCGACGAGATCGTGCCGATGGCTTCACGGGTGCTCGACACCGCGTTCGAGGCCGAGGGGCTGCCGGTCGCGCTGTCGCTGGCGACACTGGTGTGCACCGCCGGGTCGGTGCCGTCCTACCGCGAGGTGTCCCGGCTGCTGGCACCGCTGAAGGCGCGCGCGAAGTCGTTGCAGGGCACCAGTTGGGTGCTCGGCAGGCCGGGCGACGAACGAGTCGACCTGCTCCGCGGCAGACCCGCCGGGGACACCGGATTCCCCCGCCCGGCGGCGTGAACCCCCGATGTTCACGTGACCGATGTCCCGGATGTCCGAAACTGACGCCATCCGCGCGTAGAGTTCGCCAATACGCCGCATGTGCCTGTGGGTTCGTCACTCATAGCATTGTGAGGACTACCCACAGCATTGGACGTATCCCCGTGAGCAAGGCCGACACCAGCCAGTTGCCCCGACCACGGACACTCTTCGACCAGGCCCTTTCCGTGGGCGTCGAGGAGGAGTTCCTGCTGGTCGACGCCACCACCCGCGAGGTCGCCCCGCTCGCGCCGGAAGTGCTCGCCACGCCGCGGGATTCCCGCTACGACCTCCAGGCCGAGCTGACGGACTTCCAGGTCGAGATCGCCACCCCGGTCTGCCGATCGATGACCGAGGTGCGCACCGAACTCGTCGCCGCCCGCGCCGCCCTCGGCTCCATGGCCTCCGCCCACGGCACCCGCCTGGTCGCCACCGGCACGGCGGTACTCGGCGAGGTCAACCCCGCCCCGCTCACGGACGACCCGCGCTACCGCAAGATGGAAGTCGAGTACGGCCGACTGATCCACGACCTGACCATCTGCGGCTGCCACGTGCACGTCGGAATCCCCGACGACGACGCGGGCGTCCACATCAGCAACCACCTCCGCCCCTGGCTGCCGGTCCTGCTGGCGTTGAGCGCCAACTCACCGTTCGCCTCGGGCCGCGACACCGGCTACGCCAGCTGGCGCTACCTGACCTGGTCCCCCTGGCCCTCCGCGGGCGCACCGCCGTGGTTCGCCTCCGCCGAGGAGTACCACGCGAACACACGGCTCATGCAGGACAGCGGCGCCGCCATGGACGCGGCCACGATCTACTGGGACGTAAGGCTTTCCGCCAACCACCCGACAGTGGAGCTGCGGGTCTGCGACGTCGCCGCCACCGTCGACGAGGCCGTGCTGATCGCCGCCCTCACCCGCGCGATCGCCTCCATGGCACTGAGTTCCCGCGTCCCCGCCCTGAACGTGGCACCCCACCTGCTGCGCGCGGCGTTGTGGCGAGCAGCAAGGGACGGCGTCGAGGGCACGAACGTCAACCTCGCCACCGGCGAACTGGTACGAGCTTCAACACAGGTACAGGCACTGGTGACCTGGGCCCGACCGGCTTTGGAAGCTTCCGGCGACTTCGACCTGGTAACAGCAGGCGTCGACCGAATGCTGCTGGACGGCTCAGGAGCAGAACGACAACGGCGAGCATTTCGGCGCCACGGAAAACTCTCGGACGTAGTGGACCTGCTGGTGGAACAGACCGCACCGGCATAAAGCCACACACCCGAGCACCAAAACCGAGCACCGAGCACTAGCCAAGCGAGCGTGCCCGCAAGCACCACCAAACCGAGCGCGCCCGCATCCGTTCGGCCGACTTCATTGGGGTTTTGGGCCCTACCCTTGCGGCGTCGGGCTGGGCTTCACCACCTGCCCTTCAAGACCGCCGAGGGCCGAAAAGAGGGGCCCCAAGTCAAGTCGGCCGAACCCGGAGAACGTCGGCCACCCGCTGACCGGTTTCGAGGGACAAGCCCACCAAACCCGGCGACAACCCACGCCAACCAACACCCAGCAACAAACCCCCACGAACGCAAAAGACCCACCCGGCCAAAGCCGAGCGGGCCCAAAGCGAAACCACCCCTAAACCGTGAACCCCAAAGCCCTCAACTGCTCCCGACCATCGTCGGTGATCTTCTCCGGCCCCCACGGCGGCATCCACACCCAGTTGATGCGGAAGTCGTCCACCAGCCCACCACCGGGACCACCGGTCAACGCCTGCCGCGTCTGGTCCTCGATCACGTCCGTCAACGGACAGGCCGCCGACGTCAGCGTCATGTCGATGATGGCGATGTTGCCCTCTTCGACGCGGAGGTCGTACACGAGGCCGAGGTCGACCACGTTGATGCCCAGCTCCGGGTCGACGACGTCGCGCATGGCCTCTTCGAGGTCGTCGTACGCCGCGAGGTCGGCCTTGGGTGCCGGCGGCACGGGCAGCCCTTCGACGCCGCGCACGACCTCGGTGTCCTGCTCGCTCATGCCTTTGCTCCTTCGCTGCGGGCGACCGCGTCCTTGAAAGCCATCCACCCGAGCAGCGCGCACTTGACGCGTGCCGGGTACTTCGAAACGCCCGCGAAGGCGATTCCGTCCTCGAGGACGTCCTCGTCGGGTTCCAGCTGGCCGCGGCTCTGCATGAGTTCCACGAAGGCGTCGAACTTCTTGAAGGCCTCGCCGAGCGACTTGCCGATCACCAGGTCCGTGAGCACCGACGTGGAGGCCTGGCTGATGGAGCAGCCCTGGCCGTCGTAGGACACGTCGGTGACGGTCTCGCCATCGAGCTTGACCCGCAGCGTGACCTCGTCACCGCAGGTCGGGTTGACCTGGAACGACTCGGCGTCGTACGGGTCGCGCAGACCGCGACCGTGCGGGTTCTTGTAGTGGTCCAGGATGATCTCCTGGTACATCTGCTGCAGCTGCATGTCGTCACCCCACCCCGAAGAAGCGCTGTGCTTCGCGGACGCCGTCCAGCAGGGCGGCGACCTCGTCGAGGTCGTTGTAGAGGTAGAAGGTCGCGCGCACGGTCGCGGGGATCCCGAGCCTGCGGTGCAGCGGCCACGCGCAGTGGTGGCCGACGCGGACCGCGATGCCGAGGCTGTCCAGGACCTGGCCCGCGTCGTGCGGGTGCACGCCGTCGATCACGAACGACACGGCGCCGCCGCGGTCCACTGTGGACTCGGGGCCGACGATCGTGACGCCGGGGATCTCCCGAAGGCCGCGGAGAGCGGCTTCGGTGAGGACGTGCTCGTGCTGCGCGACGCGGTCCATGCCGACCTCGCGCAGGTAGTCGACGGCGGCACCGAGCCCGACGGCCTGGGAGGTCATCGGCACGCCCGCCTCGAACCGCTGCGGCGGCGGCGCGAACGTCGACTTCGCCATGTGGACCATCTCGATCATGGATCCACCGGTGAGGAACGGCGGCAGCGCCTCGAGCAGCTCGCGCCGCC
Organism: Umezawaea sp. Da 62-37; assembly: GCF_032460545.1. Lineage (GTDB taxonomy): Bacteria > Actinomycetota > Actinomycetes > Mycobacteriales > Pseudonocardiaceae > Umezawaea. The sequence continues at coordinate 8,772,087 of NZ_CP135965.1, read as the reverse complement.
CGTAGAGCACGCCGATCCCCGACGGGGCCAGCATCTTATGGCCGCTGAACACGGCGAAGTCCACGCCGAGCGCGTGGAAGTCGACCGGGCTGTGGGGCACCGACTGGCAGGCGTCCAGCACGGTCAGCGCGCCGACCTTGCGGGCGGCCGCCACGAGTTCCGCGACGGGGTTGACGGTGCCGAGCACGTTGGACTGGTGGGTGAACGCGACGACCTTGGTCTTCGCGGTCACCAGCTCGTCCACGTCGGACAGGTCGAGCCTGCCCTCGTCGGTCACGCCGAACCAGCGGAGCGTCGCACCGGTGCGCAGGCAGAGCTGCTGCCACGGCACCAGGTTCGCGTGGTGCTCCATCTCGGTGATGACGATCTCGTCGCCGGGGCCCAGCAGGAACCGCGCCGCCTCGGGACCCGAGATCGACGCGTTGCCCATGGCGTAGGCGACGAGGTTGATGCCCTCGGTGGCGTTCTTGGTGAACACCAGTTCCTCGGGCGAGGCGCCGACGAAGTCCGCGATCCGCGCCCGTGCGCCCTCGTACGCGTCCGTCGCCTCTTCGGCGAGCTGGTGCGCGCCGCGGTGCACGGCCGCGTTCGCGGTGTTCAGGAACAGCCGTTCCGCGTCGAGCACCTGCGTGGGTCGCTGCGAGGTGGCGCCGGAATCGAGGTACACCAGCTTTTTGCCCTCGCGCACGGTCCGCGACAAGATCGGGAAGTCCGCACGCAGGGTCGCGACGTCCAGTGGAGTAGCGGTGGTGGTCACCCTCCGACGCCTCCTCTCAGGATTGCAGCACTGACAACGGGTACAACAAACTCAGACCTTCGCTGCTTCCGCGCTGCCGGTGTACTTCACGTAACCCTCGTTCTCGAGGGCGTCGGCCAGCTCGGGGCCGCCGGACTCGACGATCCGGCCGTTCGCGAACACGTGCACGAAGTCGGGCGAGATGTACTTGAGGATCCGGGTGTAGTGCGTGATCAGCATGACGCCGACCTCACCGGAGGCCTTGTAGCGGTTGACGCCCTCGGACACGACGCGCAGCGCGTCGACGTCCAGACCGGAGTCGGTCTCGTCGAGGATCGCGATCTTCGGCTGGAGCAGACCCAGCTGGAGGATCTCGTGGCGCTTCTTCTCGCCGCCGGAGAAGCCCTCGTTGACGCTGCGCTCGGCGAAGGCCGGGTCGATGTCCAGCTCGGACATCGCGCCCTTGACCTCCTTGACCCAGTGGCGCAGGTTCGGGGCCTGGCCGCGCACGGCGGTCGCGGCGGTGCGGAGGAAGTTCGACATCGAGACGCCGGGGACCTCGACCGGGTACTGCATCGCGAGGAAGAGGCCCGCGCGGGCGCGCTCGTCGACGCTCATGTCGAGCACGTTCTCGCCGTCCAGCGTCACCGAACCGGAGGTCACCGTGTACTTCGGGTGGCCCGCGACGGCGTAGGACAGCGTGGACTTGCCGGAGCCGTTGGGCCCCATGATGGCGTGCGTCTCGCCCGCCTTGATGGTCAGGTCGACGCCCTTGAGGATCTCCTTGGGGGCTTCGTCGGTGAGGACCGTGACGTGCAGGTCCTTGATCTCAAGCGTGGCCATGGCTCTGTGTTCTCCTGTAACTGCGGTCAGTCCTGGGGGACGGCGACGTACACGTCGCCGTCGCGTACTTCGACGGCGTAGACGGCGACGGGCTCGGAGGCGGGCGGCGAGGACGGCTCACCGGTGGTGAGGTCGAAGCGGGAACCGTGCAGCCAGCACTCGATCCCCTGCTTCGTCACCTCGCCCTCGCTCAGCGACACCGCCGCGTGCGAGCACTGGTCCTCCAGCGCGTGCACCCGGTCGCCGTCGCGGACGACGACGACGGGCGAACCGTCGACGTCGGCCGCGAACGGCTTGCGCTCGTCCAGGTCGGCGAAGGCGCACACGCGGATCACCGTGCGCCTCCACCGGGACGAACGCGTCGGCACGTCACGCGCCTACTGCTTCCAACTCAGCCTCGATCGCGGCCTCGAGGCGCTCGCGCACCTCGGCGACCGTGATCTTCAGCAGGATCTCGTGGAAGAAGCCGCGCACGACCAGGCGACGCGCCTGGTCCTCCGGGATTCCCCTGGCCTGCAGGTAGAACAGCTGCTCGTCGTCGAACCGGCCGGTGGCGCTGGCGTGGCCCGCGCTGACGATCTCGCCGGTCTCGATCTCCAGGTTCGGCACCGAGTCGGCGCGGGCGCCGTCGGTGAGGACCAGGTTCCGGTTCAGCTCGTAGGTCTCGGTGCCCTCGGCCGCCGCCCGGATCAGCACGTCGCCGATCCACACGGTGTGCGCGCCCTCGCCCTGCAACGCGCCCTTGTAGACGACGTTGCTGCGGCAGTTCGACACCTTGTGGTCGATGAACGTGCGGTGCTCGAGGTGCTGGCCGTGGTCGGCGAAGTAGAGCCCGTTCAGCTCCGCGTCGCCGCCCTTGCCGTTGTACGTCACCGTCGGCGTGAGCCGGACGACGTCGCCGCCGAGCGTGATGACCGTGTGCCGGAAGGTCGCGTCGCGGCCGAGCGAGGCGTGGTGGGAGGAGACGTGCACCGCGTCGTCGGCCCAGTCCTGGACCGAGATGACGGTGAGGTGCGCGCCGTCGCCGACCACGAACTCGACGTTGTCCGCGTACGCGCCGGAACCGCGGTGGTCGACGACCACGACGGCCTTGGAGAACAGCTCCGAGCGGATCTGCAGGTGCCCGTAGGCGACCTCGCCCTCACCGGCCCCGGTCACGGTGACCAGGGTCGGCTCGGCGACCTCCTGGTTCTTGCCCACCGTCAGCAGCGTGCCGTCGGTGAACGAGGACCACGCCTGCGCGGCGATCCGGTCGCTGGGGGTGCCCGCGACACCGAGCCGCGCGTCGCCGCGCCGGACGGTCTCGACGGTGATGCCCTCGGCGGCCTTGACCTCGACCGCCGCGGAACCCGTGGCGGCCGCGCCGTTGTGGAGGTTCTTCAGCCGCTTCATCGGCGTGAAGCGCCAGATCTCCTCACGGCCGCCGGGCACCTCGAAGGCGTCGACGTCGAACGAGGCGAAGTGGTCCGCACGCGACGACACCGGGGTGCCCCCGACGCCGTGCGTGTGGTCCGTCAGGCCGTGCTGGGGCTCAGTTGAAACGGCCATGTCAGCCGACGGCCCCTTCCATCTGCAGTTCGATCAGGCGGTTCAGCTCGAGCGCGTACTCCATGGGCAGCTCGCGCGCGATGGGCTCGACGAACCCGCGCACGATCATGGCCATGGCCTCGTCCTCGGTGAGGCCGCGCGACATCAGGTAGAACAGCTGCTCCGCGGACACCTTCGAGACCGTGGCCTCGTGGCCCATCTGCACGTCGTCCTCGCGGACGTCGACGTAGGGGTAGGTGTCCGAGCGGCTGATGTTGTCGACCAGCAGCGCGTCGCACTTCACCGTGGACTTCGAGTGGTGCGCCCGCTTGTTGATCTGCACCAGGCCGCGGTAGGAGGTGCGGCCACCGCCGCGCGCCACCGACTTCGACACGATGGTCGAGGAGGTGTGCGGTGCCATGTGGACCATCTTGGCGCCGGCGTCCTGGTGCTGGCCCTCGCCCGCGAACGCGATCGAGAGGACTTCGCCGTGGGCGTGCTCGCCCATGAGGAAGACCGCCGGGTACTTCATGGTCACCTTGGAACCGATGTTGCCGTCGATCCACTCCATGGTCGCGCCCTCTTCGGCCTTGGCGCGCTTGGTGACCAGGTTGTAGACGTTGTTCGACCAGTTCTGGATCGTCGTGTAGCGGCAGCGGCCGCCCTTCTTCACGATGATCTCGACCACGGCCGAGTGCAGCGAGTCCGAGGAGTAGATCGGCGCCGTGCAGCCCTCGACGTAGTGCACGTAGGCACCCTCGTCGACGATGATCAGCGTCCGCTCGAACTGGCCCATGTTCTCCGTGTTGATCCGGAAGTAGGCCTGGAGCGGGATGTCCACCTTGACGCCCTTGGGGACGTAGATGAACGAGCCGCCGGACCACACCGCGGAGTTCAGCGCGGAGAACTTGTTGTCACCCGAGGGGATGACCGAGCCGAAGTACTCCTGGAAGAGCTCCGGGTTCTCCTTCAGCGCGGTGTCGGTGTCCTTGAAGATGACACCCTGCGCTTCCAGGTCCTCGCGGATCGCGTGGTACACGACCTCGGACTCGTACTGCGCGGCCACACCGGACACGAGGCGCTGCTTCTCCGCCTCGGGGATGCCCAGCCGGTCGTAGGTGTTCTTGATGTCCTCGGGCAGGTCCTCCCAGGAGGTGGCCTGCTTCTCGGTCGAGCGCACGAAGTACTTGATCGAGTCGAAGTTGATGCCCGAGAGGTCGGAACCCCACGTCGGCATCGGCTTCTTCTCGAACAGGCGCAGCCCCTTCAGGCGGTGCTCCAGCATCCACTCGGGCTCGCTCTTCTTCGCCGAGATGTCCCTGACGACTTCTTCGTTCAGGCCTCGGCGTGCGCTCGTACCAGCAGCGTCTGAGTCGGACCAACCGAACTCGTAGTTGCCGATACTCGCCAGGGTTTCCTCCTGGCTGAGCGGCTCAGACTGCACCGTGGTGGGCGTGCGCTGCTCGGCAGCGGCAGTCATGCGGGCTCCCCTCCATCTGGGGTCTTAACGGCGTTCGGGATGTGCGTGGTGCACACGGCGTCGCCGCGTGCGATCGTCGCCAGCCGCTGGACGTGGGAACCGAGGATTTCGGCGAACGTCTCCGTCTCGGTCTCGCACAGCTGCGGGAACTCCGCCGCCACGTGGGCGACCGGGCAGTGGTGCTGGCACAGCTGCGCTCCCGCGCCCACATCGCGCGTCGAGGCAGCGTAACCCTCCCTGCTCAACGCGCTCGCCAGGGCCGCGGCCCTGTCGACCGGGTCGGGCAGGGCCGTGATCGCGGCGCGGTGCCGGTCGACCATGGCGGCCATCCGGCGTTGCGCGAAGGCCCGTACCGCCTCTTCCCCGCCCTGTTCGGCGAGGAACCGCAATGCGGCGACGGCGAGGTCGTCGTAGGCGTGCCCGAACCGGGACCGCCCCGTCTCGGTCAGCAGGAAGAGCTTCGCCGGACGTCCGCGGCCTCGCTGGCCGCTCCGGGGAGCCTCCCTGGTGGTCGCCTCGCCATCGGCGAGGAGTGCGTCGATGTGCCGGCGCACCGCCGTGGGACTGAGCCCCAGCACCTCGGCGACAGCCGCCGCGGTGACCGGGCCCCGCTCCAGCAGCAGTCTGGCGACTGCCCGCCTCGTCCGCCCGTCGTGCCCGGGGGGCCCGACGGGTGCTTCGACAGAGCCCGCGAAGGCCTGCGAATCGGACTCGGCGTATTTCACAACACCAGTGTTGCTTATTTAGCCGACGGCCGCAAAGCGCCACCACCACCGGGTGACCCGGCTCACCCGCCGATCACGCTCGCTACCCTCGCGTCGTGACGGCAGGCGGAGTGAGCACCAGCGACGGCGTGACGGCGAGCGGATCCGGCTCGCTGGACGCGCCCGAACGCCGCCAGCTCGACGTCATCCGACGGTGGGGAACGGTCGGCGCCCTGCTGCTCGCGGTGGGGTCGCTGGGCTCCGGAGCGGCCCCCGTCTTCAGCCCGCTGCCGGGCACCCCGGTCCTCGGCCTGTTCGTGCGGATGCCCAGCGTCGCGATGGGAATCGCCTGGACAGGCGTGTTCATGGTGGTGTCGGCGTGGCTCTGGCTCGGCCGGTTCGTCCGGCCCGGCCGAGCCCGGCTCGCCACCCGCAGCCAGCTCGACCGCACGCTGCTCATGTGGACCATGCCGCTGGTGTTCGTGCTGCCGATGTTCAGCCGGGACGTCTACAGCTACCTGGCGCAGAGCGAGATCGCCGCGAGGGGGCAGGACCCCTACGAGTTCGGCCCCGCGACGGCCCTCGGCGTAGATCATCCGCTCACCATGAACGTGCCGAACATCTGGCGCGAAACACCCGCCCCGTACGGCCCTTTGTTCCTCGCGCTGGGCCGGGTGATCGCGATGCTGACCGGCGACCACGTGCTGCCGGGCGTGTTCCTGCACCGGCTGCTGGCGCTCGTCGGCCTCGGGATGATCGTGTGGGCGCTCCCCCGGCTCGCCCGCCGGTTCGGCGTGCCGCCGGTCGGCGCGCTGTGGCTGGGGGCGCTCAACCCGCTCGTGCTGTTCCACATCGTCATCGGCGTGCACAACGACGGGCTCGCCATCGGGCTGATGCTGGTCGGGCTGGAGCTGGCGCTGCGGAAGCTGCCGGTGGTCCTCAAGGGGGTGGCGCCTCCACCGATCACGCGCGAGGAGGTGCTGTGGGTGGCGCTGGGCGCGACCATGATCGTGATGGGCGCGATGGTGAAGATCCCCGCGATGCTCGCGCTCGGCTTCCTCGGGGTGATGGTCGCCAGGCGCCTGGGCGGCCGGTTCCCCGACCTGTTGCGCGCCGCGGCGTTCATGACCGTCGTCGCGGGGCTGGTGACCGTGCTGACCTGCGTGGGCACCGGGTACGGGTTCGGCTGGATCTCCACGCTCAACGTCGCCAGCACGGTGAAGAGCTGGATGTCGCCGCCCACCGCGCTGGGCTACCTGTCCGGCGGGCTCGGCATCACCCTGTCCCTCGGCAACCACACCGAGTCCACCATCGCGCTGGCGCGGATCCTCGGGCAGGTCGTGTCCGTGCTGATCGTGGGCACGTTGCTGTGGAAGAGCTTCCGCGGCCGGATCAAGGCGGTCAACGGGCTCGGCGCTGGCCTGGGGGCCGTGCTGGTGCTCGGACCGGTGCTCCAGCCCTGGTACGTGCTGTGGGCCGCGCTCCCGCTGGCCACCGCGGTGGTCGCCAAGCGCTTCCGCGGCTTCGCGATGACCACCAGCGCGTTCATCGCGATCATCCTGCCGCCCACCGGTTCCGCGTTCGACGGCCGCGCCTACGTCGTGCCGCAGGCGGTCACCGGGGCCGCCATCACGTTCGTGCTCTGCGTGCTCGTCGCCCGCAAGCAGCTCTACCCGCTGATGCGCCGCGACCCCCTCCCCAGCGACGACTGACCCACCAGGTCGCCGGATGCGCCCCCGCGCCCCGCGCCGACGACTAGCGTGTGCCGGCGTGATCGCCCGCCGCGGTGGTCAGGGGAGGGGGACTCGTGGCCGAGTTACCGCAGGAGCAGATCCGGTTCGCCGTCGTGCTCAACGGGGGCGTCAGCCTCGCCGTCTGGATGGGCGGGGTCGTGCTGGAGCTCGACCGGCTCACCAGGGACGGCACCACCTACCAGCACCTGCTGTCGATGGTCGGCTGCACGGCCCGCGCCGACGTGATCACGGGTACGTCCGCGGGCGGCATCAACGGCGCCGCGCTGGCCGTGTCCCAGGTCAACGAGACCACCGACCTGTCGAGGCTGCGCGACCTGTGGGCCGAGCAGGGCCGGATGGAGCAGCTGCTGCGCACCCCGTTCCAGGGGCAGCCGGTGTCGCTCCTCCAGGGCGACGAGTTCTTCCTCCCCCGCCTCCAGGAGATGCTGGCCCGGCTCACCACCGACTTCACCCCCACCAAGGCCGAGCACCGGCCGATGGACCTGCGGATCACGACCACGCTGCTGGGCGGTGTGCCGATGGTCTCCTACGACGACCTGGGCCAGCCCCTCGTGCAGTCCTCGAACCAGGGCAGCTTCTCCTTCCGCCGCGACGCCTACGAGTGGGCGACGCCGCCGGACGAGACGGTCGGGCGGGACGACTTCGCCCCCGCGGACCTGCCGAGGCGGGTGCTCCAGATGGCGCTGGCCGCGCGCTCGTCGGCGTCGTTCCCGTTCGCGTTCGAGCCCTCGTTCATCCCCGTCAACGGCCAGTCGACGCCGTCGAAGCCGGACATGGGCGACATCGCCTCCTGGGCGCGGCACACCGACACCGACCGGTCGCGGTTCGCCGTGGACGGGGGCGTGCTGGTGAACACGCCGACCCGCGAGGCGCTGGAGGCCATCGACCGGATGCCCGCCAACGGGCCGGTGCGCCGGGTGATGCTGCTGATCTTCCCGCACGCCGAGCCCGAGGCCGTCGAGCCGCCCGCGCACGTGCGCGGCGACCTGCCCAGCACCGTCGCCACCGGCGGCAAGCTGCTCGGGGCGCTGTCCGGCCAGGGCGGGCGCACCTACGTGGAGAAGATCGAGGAGCACAACCGGCTGGCCGCCTCGCGGCGCGGCGGCCGCAACTCGCTGCTGGAGCGGCTCGCGAACGGCGCGGGTGACGTCCCCGTCCCGGAGAAGGCCTACGCGCTGGCGGACACGCTGCACGAGCACTACGAGGACGTGCGGATCCGGCTGGCCGCGCGGGACATCACCACCCGGCAGTTCGCCGTGCGCGGCTCGAACGCGGCCGGGTGGTCGTTCGAACGGGTGCGCGCCGCGGCCGAGGCGGCCCAGCGGGAGTGGCGCGCCGCGCGCGGGCAGCTGCCGTACGTGCCCACCGCGCACCTGCCCGCGGCGCTGGCCGACACCGGCTGGGAGTGGGGCATCACGATGGCCGAGACGCTGGCCGCCTCGGCGATGGACCTGCTCAAGCGGATGGTCTGGGTCGTGCCGGACACCGACGAGGGCGTGCTGAGCGGGGCGTGCGCGGCGGTCGCGGAGTCGCGGACCCGGCTGCACCGGGTGCGGGCCGCGCTGCGGCAGCTGCGCGAGAAGGTAGACGTCACGTGGACCGGCGAGAACTCCGAGACGCTCAACCAGGCCTACTGGGGCGGCAGGCTCGGCGTGTACGGCGAGCGGATGACCGGCGGCGCGGTGGGGTCGATCGGCGCGGAGGTGCGCGCGCGGGTCGCCGAGATCGGGCTGCTCGTCGACGACGCCCAGCGGATCTTGGCCCTCATCGACGACGAGGACCGGCTGCGGCTGGGCGGGCTCGGACCGTGGAAGGCGCTGCTGGCCCCGGAGCCGACCGCGCGCGAGACCGAGGTCGGGCTGCTCCCCGGTCCCGGCGTGTGGCTGTCGCGGCTGATGGCGCTCGAGGTGTCGACCATGTGCCTTGCCGACTCGAGTACCGGCCTCGACCAGGCCGTCGAGCTGGTGCAGATCAGCCTCCAGACGCGCAACGCGTTCGCGCGGCAGAGCCTCACCGCCGACGACAAGGCGGGCGGCGCGTCGCTCAACCGGTTCTCCGGGTTCCTCAAGCGGTCCTGGCGGGTCAACGACTGGATCTGGGGCAGGCTCGACGGCGCCACGATGCTGTGCAAGGTCGTCTTCGACCCGCGGCGGCTGCGCCGGATGGACCTGCTCACCACCACGGGCGGCCGCAAGGACCCGGACAAGGCGGCGGAACGGGCGCACCGGCGGATCGACGACCTGGTGGACGACCTGTTCGGCGGGCCGCACCCGGACCTGGCGCCGGCCGTCGCGGCGGCCAAGAAGGAACTCGCCGCGTTCTACGCCGAGGAGACCCTCGCGGGCGACCTGCCGCCCACCGCCGGTGCCGTGGCGGAGCTGGCGGCGTGGGGCCTGCACGTGCGGATCATCGTCGAGGAGCTGCCCGCGCTGCGGGCGTCGATCCTGGCCGACCGCAACGACGGCGGCGACCCGCGGTCGCGCGGCGAGCTGTTCCTGGAGGAGCACCGCGGGCTGCTGGCCCGGCTGGAACGGCCGGTGGACTTCGGCACCGAGTCGGCGCGGGCGGCGAGCGTGACGATCGGGCTCCAGGCGCTGCGCGCGTTCGACGAGGCGGGCATCGGCCGTGAACCGCTGGGGCAGGAGGCGGGCAGCGACCAGATGATCCGCACCGCCGCGACCGCCGCCGCGGTGGCGGTGACCGTGGCGGACAGCAAGAACTCCGGGATGGCCGCGGCGAAACCGCTGACCAGGATGCTGCGCGGCGGCGCGCTGCTGCCGTACTGGACGATCACCGGGCTCACCAGGGGCGGCAAGCTGGCCCAGTTCCTGGGTTCCCTCGGCTTCGCCGTCGGCGGCGCGCTGCTCGTGCTGGCGCTGTTCAACCTGCTGCCGAACTGGGCCGTCGGCCCGGCCGCGGCGCTGGGCGGCGGCACGCTGATGGCCGCGTTCGGCTACGCCGCGCTGCGGTCCGGCACCCTGCTGCACGGGCTCGTGCTGCTGTCACCGGTGATCCCGCTGGTGATCATCGCGATCGACCGCACGCGGTCGGCGCTGAACTCCGACACCACCCGCGGCGACGCGGCCACCGGCGTGGTCGCCGTGGGCGGTGTCGCGCTGGTCGTGGTGGCGCTGCTGGTGATCGGCAGCCTGCCCGCGCCCATCCGCACCCCGTTCGCGGTGCTGAAGGACCGGCGCACCTACAAGCGGATCGGCAAGGTCGTGTGGCGGCTGGCCGCCGGGGTCGCCGTGGTCGCCGCGGTGTGGGCCGTGATCGAGTACCGGCTCTACGAGCTGACCTGGCTGAGCCCGGAACTCGTCGTGATCGGCCCCGCGGTGGCCATCGCGATCGGCGTCGCGGCGGCGTCCGCGGGCGGTCGGTCGCTGCAGCGCTGGCGGCGGCGCGGCGGCCGGTGGCGCACCGAGAGCGCCGAGGCGCCCGCCGCGGCGACGGCGGGCTGGGCGGTCGTCTACGGCATCGTGTTCCTGCTGGTCGCGGTGGGCCTGCAACTGGGCGGGATCCACTTCACCGGCTGGGAGTCGGTGCTCGCGACGTCGCTGGTGTTCGGGCTCGTCCTGGTGCTGGTGACGAGCTGGTGGGTGCCGATGCGGGCCCGCCGCGCCATCGTGCGGAGCCTGTCGGAGCAGACGATCCCCACCCGCGAGGGCGAGGACCTCGCCGACGCGCTGCGCGTGAAGCTGGAGAGCTACGCGCTGCTGTACCGGTTCCTGGTGGACAGGCAGCAGAACGGCGAGCTGGTGCTGAAGCCCGCCGCCCTGCGCGTCGTCGACGCCGTGCGCGCCAAGCGCGGTCAGGCCGCCAGCTCGGCGACCGGCAGCGGCGCGGGCACCGGCACCACACCCCCGACCCTGGCGTAGACGGCCTCGAAGCGGTCCAGCGTGGCGCCGATGGCGTGGTGGGCGATCAGCTCGCTGCTCGCCGCGCCCATCCGGGCGGTCACGGCCGGGTCGGCCAGCACGCCGTGCAGGCGGTCGGCCAGGCCGCGGACGTCGCCGGGCTGGTAGAGCCAGCCGTTGCGGCCGGGGCGGACCAGGTGCGGGAGCGCCATCGCGTCGGCCGCGACGACCGGCTTGCCCGCGGCCATCGCCTCCATGGTCGCGAGGCTCTGCAGCTCGGCCACGCCGGGCATGCAGAACACATCGGCGTTCGCGTAGGCGTCCAGCAGGGACTCCTCGTCGACGAAACCGCGGAACCGCACCCGGTCGGTGACGCCGAGGTGGGCGGCCAGCAGCTCCCACTCGGCGCGGCACGAGCCGTCGCCGACGATCTCGGCGTGCAGCCTCGGCACCAGCGCCAGCGCGCGCAGCAGCTCGTCGACCCGCTTCTCCTCGTCGAGCCTGCCGACGAACAGCACGGTGGGATGGGCGTTGTCCCGCCTCGCGGGACGAAGCCGGTAGCGGTCGATGTCGATGCCGCAGGACACCGCCTCCGCCGGGTGCGGGAAACCCTTGTCGTGCAACAGCTGCACGGCGCGCGGGGTCGGCGCGGTCACCGCGTCGGCGAGGGAGAACACCTTCGCCAGGTCGCGCCACGCCCAGCGCGAGGCGGCGGACTGCAACCAGCCGGGGACGTGCGCGTGGCCGAACAGGTTCTCCGGCATGAAGTGGTTGGTGGCCACGGTCGGGATGCCGCGGTCGGCGGCCTGGCGCAGCACCTGGCGGCCGATCACGAAGTGGGCCTGGACGTGCACCAGGTCGGGTTCGAGCCGGTCGAGCAACTCGCTGACGTCGTCGCGCACCTCCCACGGCAGGCACACCCGGAAGCCGCGGTAGAACGGCGTGCGCCGCGACCGCAGCCGGTGCACGGTGATGCCGTCGGCGAACTCCGTCCTCGCCGGGCCGACCGGGTCCGCGCAGATGACGTGGACGTCGTTGCCGCGTCCGGCGAGGCCGACCGCGAGGCGGTGCGCGAACCGCGCGGCGCCGTTGACGTCCGGGGGGAAGGTCTCCGCGGCGATGACGACCCGCGGTGCGCGTCCGTTGTTCACGAGCTTCTCCGATCCGATGAGTGGTTCTTCACGACGGGCGAGCACGCAGACGCCGCCGACGGCGATGCAGGCGCACGCGATCTGGGCCAGAGCGGTCCACCCGGTGGTGCGGGCGGACTCCCCCAGCAGCCCGGCCCCGATGCCGACGGCGACCAGCGGGTCGACGACGGTGAGGCAGGCGACGGTGAGGTGGGCGGGGCCACCCGCGTAGGCGTGCTGGATGAACCAGCCGCCGACGAGCAGCGCGGTGACGATGCCGAGCACGGAGGCGGCGGACGCCCAGCCGAAGGCGCCCTGCTGCACGTCCTGCGAGACGGCGCGCATGAGGACGGACACGTAGCCGTACGCCACGCCCCCGGCGACGCCGAACGACAGGGCGCGCAGGTGCGGACGGCCGCTGAGGACGCCGAACAGGGCGGGCAGCGCGACCAGGCCGAGCACGAGCAGCCCGGCGCGGACCTCGGCCTCCGGTGCGACCCGCGTCGCCGTGGCGCTCCCGGCGGCGAGCAGCACGAACGCGCCGACGGCCAGCGTGGTCAGCGCCACCGCGGGCAGCGCCCTGCGGCGGCCGTCCAGCAGCGCCGTCATGCCGATCGCCAGCACCCCGACCGGCTGCACGACGGTCAGCGGCGCCATGCCGAGCGCCACGGCGTGCACCCCCGACCCGGTGACCAGCAGCACGAGCCCGGCGAGCCAGCGGGGCCGCCGCAGCAGCGCGGAGATCCGGGGACCGCCGTCACCGTCGCACACGGCGCTGTGCTGGAGGCGGGCGGCGAGCGCGAAGAAGGCGGCGCCGACGACGGCGAGGAGGATCGCGATGCCGGTCACGCGGTCACCTCCACCGTGGTCCGTGCGTTGTCCGTGGTTCGGGTGTTGTCCCGCCGGAGCGCGGCGGCGAGTGCGAACAGCAGGCCGTAGAGGACGGCGAACAGGATCCGTTCGGCGAGCCCGAGCAGCAGCGCGCCGTTTCCGGGGAAAACGACCGGGACGTGGCTCAGCAGGAATAGGAAACTCGTGATCCCGCTCGCGAACGCGAGATTGCGGACCGTGGTACTCGGGATGAATCGCCGGGAAATGAGCAATCCGGCCAGCGGCAGGCTGACGAACATGATCGCGCCCGCGTAGCGGTGCACGGCGCCGGGGAATGTCGTCGGGGTCCCGGTCGGGTCGGTGGGGAACACGGTGGCGGCGGTCAGACCGGCGGACCACAGGCCCACCAGCACGGTGATCGGCCCCCGTCGTGGCAGACCCGCTCCGAACAGCGCCATCAGCAGGACGACGGAGCCCGCGGCGAGCGACAGCGCCGTCACCGCCAGCAGCCCGGTCCCGTTGGCGACGAAGATGTAGTCGCTGATCGTGTGGCTGATGGGACTAATCTGACCGGCCGACGCCACGTGCAGGTAAACAATCGGGAACAACGAAAGAACCAGGCTCGCAACAGCGAGTGGTGCCAGCACCGCGCGCCTTTTCCCCCGAATCACTTCCATATCGGAAGTGTGACGCAAACGCGTTTGCGCAGGTATGGGGAATTCCCCCGAGACAACCCTGACGACACCCCGAGACCCCCGGTAGGGCTGACCCCACCACCGGGTGGCGCATTCGCCGCACTAGGCTGCCCGCTCGTGAGCCCCCAGTCCCGGACGTGCGCCGTCGAAGTGTCGGGACTGGTCAAGCGCTACGGCTCCAAGGTGGCGGTGGACGGGCTCGACCTCACCCTCGACGCGGGCGCGGTGCTGGCGCTGCTGGGCCCCAACGGGGCGGGCAAGACGTCGACCGTCGAGGTCTGCGAGGGCTTCCGGACCGCCGACGAGGGCACCGTGCGCGTGCTCGGCCTCGACCCCAGGACGCAGGGCGACAAGCTCCGGCCGCGCATCGGCGTGATGCCCCAGGGCGGCGGCGGGTACCCCGGCGTCCGCGCCGACGAGCTGCTGGCGCTGATCGCTACCTGCTCGGCGAACCCGCTCGACCCGGCGTGGCTGCTCGACGTGCTCGGCCTCACCTCCGCCGTGCGCACCCCGTACAAGCGGCTCTCCGGCGGCCAGCAGCAGCGGCTCTCGCTCGCGTGCGCCCTGGTCGGCCGCCCCGAACTGGTGTTCCTCGACGAGCCGACCGCGGGCATGGACCCGCAGGCGCGCAGGCTGGTGTGGGAGCTGATCTCCGCGCTGCGGCGCGACGGCGTCAGCGTGCTGCTGACCACGCACCTGATCGACGAGGCCGAGGAGCTGGCCGACCACGTGGTGATCGTCGACTCCGGCCGGGTCGTCGCGCAGGGCAGCCCGCGCGAGCTCACCGCTGACGAACCCGACGAGCAGCAGCTCCGCTTCCGCACCCGCCCCGGCCTCGACACCTCGCTGCTCACCGCGGCGCTGCCCGAAGGCCTCCGCGTGCGCGAACCGACGCAGGGGAGTTACCTGGTGGAGGGTCGCATCGACCCGCAGGTCGTCTCGACCGTCACGTCGTGGTGCGCCCAGCAGGGCGTGCTCGCGGAGGAGCTGATGGTCGCCAAGCGCAGCCTGGAGGACGTGTTCCTCGAACTGACCGGTCGGGAGCTGCGCTCGTGACCCGAGCGATCGGAGACCCGGTGACGTCGTCGGCCAGGTTCGCCCCCGGCACGTTCACGCCCTCGCCGGGCAGGGGGAAGCTCGGCAGGATGTTCCTGGCGCAGTCGCGCATGGAGATGCTGCTGACGCTGCGGCACGGCGAGCAGATCCTGCTCACCGTCCTGATCCCGGTGGCGCTGCTCGTCGCGCTCACCCTGATGACCGTCATCCCCATGCCGGACCCGCGGGTCGGCTCCGCCACCGCCCGCGTCTTCGCCCTCGCGATCCTGTCGTCGGCGTTCACCGGCCAGGCCATCGCACTCGGCTTCGACCGCCGCTACGGCGTCCTCAAGCGCCTCGCCGCCGCCCTGCCCCGCTGGCTGCTCGTGGCGGGCCGCGTCACCGCCGCCCTGGCCGTCGTCGCCATCCAGGTGCTGATCCTCGGCGGCACCGCGCTCCTGCTGGGCTGGCGTCCGCCGGTGAGCGGCATCGCGTGGGCGGTGCTGCTGATCGTGCTGGGGACGTTGACGTTCGGGGCGCTGGGCGTGCTGCTCGGCGGGGCGCTGCGGGCGGAGATCGTGCTGGCGCTGGCCAACATCGTCTGGTTCGCGCTGCTGCTCATCGGCGGCGTGGCGCTGGGCGTGGACGCGCTGCCGTCGGGTGTCGCGCAGGTCGTGCAACTGCTGCCGTCGGCCGCCCTGGCGGAGGGCTTGCACTCGGCTGTGGTCGACGGCACAGGCCCCGGAATCGGCCCGATCGCCGTGCTCCTGGTGTGGGGTCTGGGCGCCGCCGCGCTGGCCACGCGCACGACGAAACTGGACTGACCCGCCCGGCGGACCCTCAGCGACCCCGTCCTACCATCGACCGGTGACCGTTCCCCCGTGGTTCACCACCCGCCTCCTCGCACTCCAGCGCGCCATCGCGGTAGCGCTGGTCATCGCACAGGGCGGCATCGCCGTCACCGGGTCTATCGTCCGGGTGACCGGGTCGGGGCTGGGGTGTCCCACGTGGCCGCAGTGCGTGGCGGGCAGTCTGACTCCGGTGGCGCACCCGGAGGTCCTGCCGCTGCACCAGTGGGTCGAGTTCGGGAACCGGACGCTGACCGGGGTCGTGGGCGTGATCGCCGGGCTGATCGTGGTGGCCGCGTGGCTGGGTGAGCCGCGCAGGCGGCGCGTGCTGGTGCTGGCGCTGGTGCAGCTCGGCGGGGTGGCGCTGCAGGCCGTGATCGGTGGCATCACCGTCCTCACCGGACTGCTGTGGTGGACGGTCTCGGTGCACTTCCTGGTTTCCATGGGTCTGGTGTGGATGGCCGTGCTGCTCTACCGCTCGCTCGCCGAGGGCGACGAACCGGCGGACCTGCTGCTGCCCCGGCCGTTGCTGGCATTGCAGGCGCTGCAGGGCGTGGTGCTCGGATTCCTGTTGCTGGCGGGCACTTTCGTGACCGCCGCGGGCCCGCACGCGGGCGACTCGGACACCCCGCGCCTCGACCTGCCGGTCGCGGACGTCGCGCAGGTGCACGCCGATCTGCTGTTCCTGTTCCTCGGAATGCTGACGGCGCTGGGCTTCGCGATCCGGGCGCTGTCGGAGGACACCGTGCTGCGCCGCCGCTTCTGGATCCTGGTCGCCGTCGTGCTCTCGCAGGGCGCGCTCGGGATGGTGCAGTACTGGACGGGCGTGCCCGAGGTGCTGGTGTCGCTGCACGTGCTCGGCGCGGGCGCGGTCGTCGTCGCGACCGCCGGGCTGTGGGTCGCGAGCCGGTCGCGCGGACCGGTGCCCGCCAACCACGCCGACGGCGACCACGAGCGACTGGACCTGGCCGAACAGCCCGTGTGAGGCCGGTTCTCCCGGAACAGCGCCGATCAGGTCACTTGGGCGGCGCGGGACGCCGTTCCCACAACGGCGGCAGCTCGTCGGCCAGCCACCCGTACAGCTCGTCCACCGCGCGCAGCCGGTGCGCCCGCTGCGGATCGCCGCTGAGCAGCCGCATGCCCGACTGCGTCAGGTCCCGGACGCTCACCAGCGCGTCCAGGCGCCGCTGCACCATGTCCGCCCACCGCTTCTCGTCGACGCGGTACTCCGCCGCCTGACGACCACGCCGGGTCCGCTTGGTGACCAGCCCGGCGTTGACCAGGAACTTCAGGTTCGTGCTGATCGACCCGCTGCTGGCCTCCAGCTCCTGGGCCAGCTCGGCTGCGGTCCGCTCGGTCGGTTCGCACACGAGCAGATGACCGAGGATGCGGCCGCCGATCAGCGGAATGCCCTCTTCGGCGAAGTGCGCGGCAAGGCGCTCGATCCACGCGGAGAGGCGGGTTTCCCTGCCGACGCTCACGGCGACTCCTTGGTTTCGGTCAACACTGAAGCCACAGTAAGTCAGCATATGGATCTTGGCAAGACACCCGCACGAATGCGGTGGAAAAGATCGAAAAGCCATCCCGGACAACGCTAAAGAATGAATGCGGTCAAGGTGCTCGCGAAACGAACCGATGAACACCAGACCCTGTCCGCTGCACCGACCGACGGAAGCGACGATGAACTTCCTCCCCAACCAGGTCATCCCCGTCGAACACGGCGGCGCGATGGTCGACGTCGTCGCGGACATCCGCCCCGCCGGTCCGGACGTCCTCGTGCTGCTCCCCGGCCTCAGCTGCACGAAGGAGAGCTTCGCCGCCGTCGTCGACGCACCGGCGTTGGCCCACATCACGACCTGCGCCATCGACCTCCCCGGCCACGGCCGCACCGCCCCCCTCCCCCTCGGCGCCCACACCCTGGAGAACTACGCGGACCTGGTCAGCCGCGTCGTGACCCGCCTGGCCCCGACCCGCGTCCACCTCGCCGGTCACAGCCTGGGCGGCGCCGTCGGCCTGATCGCCGCCCAGGGCATGCGGAACCTGATCACGTTCACCGGCATCGAAGGCAACCTCGTCGGCGACGACGCGGGCCTGGTGAGCAGGCAGATAGCCGACCTGGAACTGGACGACTTCGCCGACAACGAGTTCGGCCGGTTCATCGACTCACTGCGCGCCGCACCCGAAGCCGACCTGCGGGCATGGGGCGACTGGACAGCCATGTGCTCCCCCGCCGCCGTCCACGAAAGCGCACGCTCACTGGTCGAATGGTCCGACAGCGGAAAACTCCTCGACTGGTACCGAGCAATGACCGGCACCGCTTTCCTGCACGGCGCCCACGGCGACCGCCTAGGCCACCTGCTCCCCCTCCTGGACCCGTCAACCACCTTCGCCATCCCCGACTCCGGCCACTTCCCCATGGTCGACAACCCGCACGCGCTCTACTCAGCGCTGGCCGTGATCATCAGCAGGTAGCGCAACAACCACAGGGTCGCGCTCCGATCACCGACCCGCTTACCTGCCGAGCCAGGCTCCCAACCACAGCCGACCGAGCAGCACTCGTCCGCCGTGCGGCCGGCTTGACTTGGGATTTTCGGCCCTACACTTTCAACGGCGGGCAGGAGCACTACCACCTGCCCTTTTAGACCGCCGAGGGCCGAAAAGAGGGGCCCCAAGTCAAGCCGGCCGCACCCGGAGAACATGGATCCGACACCCGGCGACCCAGCACGACACCCCCATATCGAGCCGCCCCCTCACAAAATCCCCACCAACAAAACCCCCACCACCAAAACCCACCCCACCTCACCCCTCCACACCCACACGCGCCTCAAGCCGATCAAGCCTCCCCACAAGAGGCTCAATCTCCTTGCGCACCGCCTCAGCAACAAACCCCGCCGCCCCGGCACCCCCCGCGATCAAAGCCTCCGACTGCGGCTGCGCCCTCAAGTGCACATACCCCGCCAGCGCCGCCACCACAGCCCCCCGCACCAACCGCAACTCCGCCCCAGCAGCACGCAAAGCCTGCCCCCCCAACCCATCCGGCTCCGCGATCAAACCGAGCAGCAGATGCTCACACCCCACGTAGTTGTGCCCAAGCGTCACCGCCTCGACAACCGTCAACTCCAAGGCATTAGCCGCATCCCCACCAAACCGCGCAGCCTCTCCCCCACCCCCCGCAGACGACAAACGACCCAGCTCACGACCAACCCGCCCCGGATCCACCTCCACCGCCTGAAGTACCCGCAACCCCAGATTCGTCCCTTCGGCAAGCAACCCGTGCAGCAGATGCCCGCTGCTCACCACGCCCGCCCCCTCCTCCCGAGCCCGCCCGACCCCGAGCTTGACCGCCGCCCGCGCCCGATCGGTGAAGTGCGTCAACCCGGCCGTCGGATCGTCGACCTCCAGGTCCCCCAACACCGTCGCCCGAATCGCGGTGACCCTCTTCACCGACTGCTCCAACGCCCTCTGGCAGATAGCCGAAACAGGCACACCGGACTCCTTGACCGCGTCGGCCAACTCATCCGGCAGGTAAACGTTGATCTTCGGCATTGACACCCCTCCGGTCCGCGATTGCGTATACCCCCATCTATACCCCCAGAAGGGGTTACACCTCAAGACCCGCAGCAAAAAACCCCGACGCAAGACGCCGGGGTGCAGAGTTCAGGGTGTCTGGAGGTTCGACACGAGGTGTCTGAGTGTTCGACACGGGGTGTCTGGGGGTTCGACTCGCGGGTTAGAGGTTGCGGAGGCCGCCGAGGACGCGTTCCATCAGGCCGAGGTCGGGGATGTGGTCACCCGCCACGACGGCGGTCGCGTGGACTTCCAGCAGGCCGCGTTCGGCCATGTCGCCGAGCAGGACCTTGGCCACGCCGAGCGGGATGCCGAGCAGGGCGGCGACCTCCGCGACGGAGCGGGGGCGTTCGCAGAGGGCGAGCACGTCCTGGTACTCGGCCTTGATCGGGCCCGCGTGCAGTTCCTCGCCCGCGCTCACCATGGTCTCGATCTCGAGCTGGAAGTCGGACGTGGTGCGGCCGCCGGTCCACGAGTAGGGCCGGACGATCGAGGCGGACTCGCCGTCCTCGTCCGACGAGGGCACGTCGGACCGGGCGGGCACGCTGATCGTCCGGGCCTCGGGCCGGTCGCGCTTGTGCTTGCGACCCCGGCGCCTGCCGCTGTCGAGCGTTAAACCGTTGAGCAGATCGGCGAAGGTCTGCTCCGAGTCGGGTCCGCTCATCGTGGCCTCACGCCGACATGCGGGTGGCACCGTGCAGCTCGGCACGGAACTCAGGCGTGAGGAGCTGGCCGACCTGGTCCACCACGACGGTCATCTCGTAGGCGACCTGGCCGACGTCGCTGTCCGGTGCGGCGAGCACCGCGAGGCACGAGCCGTCGCGGACCGACATCAGCAGCATGATGCCCTGCTCCATCTCGACGACCGAGCGGAGCACGCCGCCGCCGTCGAAGAACAGCGCGGCGCTCTGGGCGAGGCTGGTGACGCCCGCCGCGATCGCCGAGAGCTGGTCGGCGCGCCTTTCCGGCAGGCCCGCGGACGCGGTGAGCAGCAGGCCGTCCACCGAGATCACCACCGCGTGGGCGACTCCTGGCACGCGCTCGGTGAAGCTGGTGATCAGCCAGCCGAACTGGTCCACCTGGCGAGACCGCGAGGCGTTCATGGATCCTCCTGAGCGGAACGTTGATCACCGGAATCCCGCACACCTTGCCGGATTCCCGTCTGGTAGTTCGAGAGGAAACCCCGTGTCGCGTTCGGGTCCCGTTTGGCGGGCGCGACGCCGTTGGTGGCCGGTCGGCCCCCCATGAGGTTGCCGCGCGGCTGCCTCTTGGGCAGGCCCGCGTCCGGCGCGGCCCCCTGGGCGGGTTCGGGCTCCGGGGGACCGTCGAGGCGGTGGCGCGGCGCCTCCCCCGCGGGCAGCTTGCCCTTGAACCAGACCGAGCGCGGTGTCGCCGCGCCGTTCCGGTCGTCGATGGCCTTCCCGCGGAAGGACGACCACTCGCTCTCCGTCGTCCGCGCCTGGTCCGGCGTTACCCCGTTGGTGGCGGGCCGCGGTCGGGGGGACGGTGGGAGGGCGGCGGCACGGGCGGCCGCGGGCCGGGTGTCGACGACCCTCGGCGGTTCCTTCGCGGGCTGGCGGACGAGGTCCGGCGGCACGCCGACGACGGCGCGCAGGCCCTCGCGGTGCGGGCCCTGGTCGACGAGGGTGACCTCGACCTGGTGCCGGACGGCCAGCCTGGCGATGACGAACAGGCCCATCTGCCGGGAGGCGGGCAGCTCGTCGGTCGACACCGAGCGCAGGCGCTCGTTCGCCGCCTCCAGCTCGGGCCCCGACATGCCGACGCCCTCGTCGATCACGTCGATCACGACGCCGCCGCCGCTGCGCGGCCGTCCGACGATCACCACGTGGCTGCGCGGCGGCGAGAACGCGGTGGCGTTGTCCAGCAGTTCGGCGATGAGCCGCACCAGGTCGCTCGCGGCGTAGCCGACGACCTCGACCTGGGGCGTGGTCTGCACGACGACCCGCTGGTACTGCTCGATCTCCGACGCCGCCGCGCGCAGCACGTCGGCCAGCGGGATCGGCTTGCTGAACCGGCGGGTCACGTCCGTTCCGGACAGGACCATCAGGTTCTCGTTGTTGCGGCGCATCCGGGTCGCGAGGTGGTCGAGCTTGAAGAGGTTCGCCAGCTGCTGCGGGTTCTCCTCCTTGCGCTCCAACTCCTCCATCAGCCGCAGCTGCCGCTCGACCAGTCCCTGGCTGCGGCGCGACAGGTTGACGAAGGTGTTGCGCAGTCCGCCGCGCAGCCGGGCCTGCTCGACGGCGGAGCCGACGGCCTGCTGGTGGACCGCGTCGAACGCGCGGGCGAGCTGGCCGAACTCCTCGGTCGTGTGCACGGCCACCGGCTCGATCACGACTTCGCTCGCGCCCTCCTCGCGCAGGTCGGCGACGAGCGCGGGGAGCTGGTGGCGGGCGACCTGGAGCGCGGTGCGCCGCAGGGTCAGCAGTGAGCGGATCATGTTGTTGCCGACCACGACGCCGATGCCCACGGCGACGAGCAGCGAGGCGAGCAGGATCGTCGAGGTCAGGCCCGCCTGGTCGCTGGTGTCGTCCTGGAGCCTGGAGGCGGTCGAGGCGAGTTCGCCCTCCAGGTCGACGACCACCGCGCCGACCAGGGTGTCGGTGATGTGGGAGGCCGACTCCCACTCCCCGGCCGTGACCTTCGACGCCAGCGACGGCGGTTCGCCGGTGCCGGTGGTGTCCGCGGAGGCGCGCGCGTCGTTGACCATCCGCTCGCGGGCCAGGACGTCCCGGCCGGTGACGGTCCGGGTCCACTCGGCGCGCTGGTCGGAGTTGGCGAGCGCGGTGAAGTCGGTGAGCCGGTCCTGGTAGCGCAGCGTCGACTGGCCCAGCGACACGGCCTCGGCGTCGAGCAGGCGGCCGCGGCTGACCGCCGCGAGCACGACGGCGTGCTGCTGCGAGAGCTGCTCGCCCGCCATGGACAGGTTGTGCAGCGCGACGCCGGTGCCCGCCAGCGCCGGGTCGCCGAACTCGTTGACCAGCGCCTGGTCGAAGTCGAGCAGGGTGCGCAGCACGGTGGTGTAGGAGACGACGGCGACCGAGACGTCCGATCCGGCGTCGATCGACTGCCGCAGCTGCGGGAGGCCGTTGATCTGGGTCAGGACCTCGGAGTAGCGGGACTCGGAGACGTCGCTGAGCAGCGTGGCGTCGGCCGCGATGGAGCGGACGTTGTCCAGCGCGCGGGTCGTCACGGCGGCGCGCTCGTGGAAGGCGCCCGGCTCGGGCACCGCGCCGTCGACGCGGCCCGCCTGGTAGGCCCGCTCGTCCTGGAGCGCGGTGACCAACGGGGTCATCGCGGAACGCAGCGTGACCAGTTTGCCGACGGCGGCGTAGGAGTCCGCCCGCACGACGTAACCGCGGATCTGGAGAACGCCGGCACCGACGGCGACGGCCACGGGAACCAGCAGCACGGCGGCGACCTTGACGGGAAGTCGCCAATTGCGCCAGTCCGCCACCGTGGCCCACCGCCATCGAACACGGTTCTGCACAGTCACCGGATAGACCCCAGGTCGTAGTTGGTGATCACCACGCGGGTTAACCCGCGTTTTGAATCGTTGTTGTGATTCGGTAGTGGGTCGTGATTCGCGGTGGCGATGTCGTCGGACGATCGTAGGCGAGGCATCGGCCCTCGACAACGGCCGACAGGGCAGATTCTCACCGAATGGCGTAACGGGCGGCAGACCGAGCGGTACGGAAGTGGACGATCGGGCAACGGACCAGGGCCATCCGGTTGACTCGGCGCCGCGTCCGGCTACACTGTGCGCCTCCGGCCCCCGGTCGCGCGTGCAGCGGCGCACGTCGGAATCCCCGTGGAGGATCACGATGACGAAAGCCGTGCCGCTTCCCCCGGAAACGCGGCAGCCCCCTAACTCGGCCCTTAATCGCGGGCGCGGGTTCGCGACATTCGACGAGCCCGGCAAGACGTTGTTGGTGGACGACGAAGGCAATCCGGACTTCGTCGCCATCCAACAGACCGAGGAATTCGCCGCCTTGCGGCGGAGCGCCCTGGTATTCATCTTCCCGGCGACGGCGCTGTTCCTCACTTGGTACCTGACCTACGTCATCGCGTCGGCCTACGCGCACGACTTCATGGCGACCAGGGTCCTGGGCGTCGTCAACGTGGGCATCGTGGTGGGTCTCCTGCAGTTCGCGAGCACCATCGTGCTGACGCTGAGCTACGCCCGGTACGCGAAGCGCAGGCTGGATCCGCAGGCGCGCGCGGTGCGCGCGCTGGCCGAGAGCGTGGAGGACTAGAACGGTGCAGTCGAACGCCACGGCGACCGGCGGCAGCACGGCGATCAACATCAGCGTTTTCGCCGTGTTCGTGCTGATCACCCTCTACATCGTCTACCGCGCGAGCAGCCGCAACGCCACGGCGTCGGACTACTACGCGGCGGGCAGCAGCTTCACCGGGCCGCAGAACGGGATCGCGCTGTCCGGCGACTTCCTGTCCGCGGCCTCGTTCCTCGGCATCTCCGGCGGCATCGCCGTGCACGGCTACGACGGCTTCCTGTACTCCGTGGGCTGGGTCGTGGCCTGGCTGCTGGGCCTGATGGTGATCGCGGAGCGGCTGCGCAACACCGGCCGGTTCACCCTCGGCGACGTGCTGGCGTTCCGGATGAAGCAGCGCCCGGTGCGGGCGGCGGCGGCGAACGCGACGCTGGTGATCTCGCTGTTCTACATGATCGCGCAGATGGCGGGCGCGGGCGCGTTGATGGCGCTGCTGCTCGACGTGCACACCCGCACGGGCCAGGCCGTGGTCATCGCCGTGGTCGGTGTGGTGATGGTCCTCTACGTGCTGCTCGGCGGCATGAAGGGCACGACCTGGGTGCAGATCATCAAGGCCGTGCTGCTCCTGCTGTGCGTCGGCTTCATGACCGTGTTCCTGCTCGGCAAGTTCGGCTTCAGCCTGTCCGCGATCATGGAGACGGGCGCGCGGCACTCCCCGCTTGGCGAGGGCGTGCTGGACCCCGGCTCGAAGTACGGCGGCGGCGCGCTGGCCAAGCTCGACTTCGTGTCGCTCGCGCTCGCCCTGGTGCTCGGCGTGACCAGCCTCCCCCACGTGCTGATGCGCTTCTACACGGTGCCGAACGCGCGCGAGGCCCGCCGCTCCGTGGTCTGGGCGACGATGCTGATGGCCGCGTTCTACCTGTGCACGCTGGTCATCGGGTTCGGCGCGATGGCGCTGGTCGGCTCGGACACGATCGCCGGTGCCCCCGGTGGCGAGAACTCGGCGGCGCCGCTGCTCGCGTTCGAGATCGGCGGCGCGGTCCTGCTCGGCGTCGTGGCGGCGGTCGCGTTCGCCACGATCCTCGCCGTGGTCGCGGGCCTGACGCTGACCGCGTCCGCGTCGTTCGCCCACGACGTCTACGCCAACGTGATCAAGCGCGGCAACGCCGACCCGCGCTCGGAGATCAGGGTCGCCCGGCTGACCGCGGTGGTGGTCGGTCTGCTCGCGATCGTCGGCGGCATCGCGGCGAGCGGGCAGAACGTGGCGTTCCTGGTGGCGCTCGCGCTGGCGCTGGCCGCGTCGGCGAACCTGCCGACCATCCTGTTCTCGCTGTTCTGGAAGCGGTTCAACACCACGGGCACGCTGTGGAGCATCTACGGCGGGCTGTCCTCGTCCGTGGTGCTGATCGTCTTCTCGCCCTCGATGTCCGGCTCGGCGAACTCGATCTTCCCCGGTGTCGACTTCCACTGGTTCCCGCTGGGCAACCCCGGCATCGTGTCGATCCCGCTGTCGTTCCTGTGCGGCTGGCTGGGCACCATGCTCAGCCGCTCCGGGGCGGACCCGGCCAAGCAGTCCGAGATGGAGGTCCGCTCGCTGACCGGTCTCGGCTCCGGGCTCAAGTAGTCGACCGCCCACTCCCGACGAGGGCCTGTGCCACCGGTGATCCGGTGGCACAGGCCGGTGGTCCGGAGGCGCGACCGTGGCCCGTCTACACCGGGCTGATGTCGATCCGGTCGAGGTCCGGCGCGTAGCCCGCGCCGCTGTCGAACACGACGGTGTTGGTCCCCGCCTTGAGGTTCACGACCAGCTCGTGCGCGGCCGCGGTGTTCCAGTCGGCCGTGGCCGGGAACTCGGCCCACACGGCGGGCGCGTCGTTCACGGTCACGCCGAACCAGCGCGGGTCGCCCGAGAGGTAGGACGCGGCCAGCCGGTAGGTGCCTGCCCTGGGCACGCGCACGTCGCGGAACTCGACCGAGCCGCCCTGGTAGAGGTCGCCGACCTTCCTGCCGCCCGAGCAGCCGGCGCAGTCCCGGACCGCGGCCCGGCCGCCGATCCGGCCCGACTCGGCCTCGATGCCGCCGGAGCGCTGCGCGGGCGTGACCTTGAACAGCCGCGAGCCGTGCGGGGGCAGCACGGCGCCGTACCCGCCGCCGAACGTGCCGATGTCCTTGCGCGCCCACAGGTCCCGCACCCGGCCCGCGCCGGACAGGCCGAGGTCGCTCCACCGGCCCTGCACCGCCTTGGGCGTGGAGGCGAGGTTGAACAGGGCCACGGTGAAGGAGCCGTCGGTGTTTTCCACCCACCACGTCTGCTGGTCGACGCCCTCCTCGACCGGCTTGGCGGGCCTGCCCTGCTGGTTGACCGCGAGCACCTCGGGGTTGGTCAGCAGCTGCTCGCCGAGCTCGTCGAGCTTCGTCACGTCGTCGCCGGTGTAGAGCGGGGCGGCCGCGATCGACCACAGCGTCATGTAGCTGCGGCGCTCGTCGGGGGTGATGCCGTCCATCCTCCCGTTGCCCACGTCGAGGGAGTCGAGGTCGTTCCAGCCGCCGGGTCCGGCGTGCCGGACCCACTGCGGCAGGTCGGCCCACCGGTTGTCGACGGAGTTCTCCCAGGTGACCAGGGTGTCGCAGTAGCACTCGACGTCGGTGTCGATGCGCCAGCCGTTGGTGTGGGCCTTCCAGGTGTCGATCGCGGCGATGTCGAGCGACCAGGACACCTCGAAGTGGATCTTGCGGCCGGTCGCGTCCAGCGCCTTGCGGTAGGCGGCGACCTCGTCGCGGTTGTCGTAGTCGGCCCCCGCCCTGCCGGAGCCGGGGCCGACGCCGTCGAGCTTGAAGAAGTCGATGCCCCAGCCCGCGAACATGGTGGCGATGGAGTCGACGTACTTCTGCGCGCACGGCTTGGCGAAGTCCAGCTTGTACGAGCTGTCCCAGCCGTTGGTCGTGCGCAGGTCGTCGTGGACGATGTCGTGCGTGCTGCACGCGGGCGCGCCCGCGATCGGGAAGTCGCCCTTGTCGTAGTTGACCTTCTCCAGCCCCACCGGCAGGTAGATGCCGGACTTCAGCCCCTTGCGGTGGATCTGGTCGGCGACGTGCTCGATGCCGTGCGGGAAGCGCTCGGGGTTCGTCTTCGGGCGGCCGTTGGTGTCGAAGTCCGGGACCCAGTCCCAGTTCATCCACCAGCCCGCGTCCATGTTGACGTAGGTGTAGCCGCTGGCCTTGAGCCTGGACGCGACCGCGTCGGCCTGCTTGAGGAGGTTGGCCTCCGTCAGCCAGCTGCCCATGCCCTTCGGGTTCAGGCCGGGGTGGTTGCTGGACTGCATGCTCCACGAGCTCCAGCCCATGTACGGCTTCGCGGCGAGCGGTCCGTCGGCGGCGGGCGCGGTCGCGGTGGTCTCCGGGGCCGACGCGACGGCGGGGGACGCCGGGCCGGGCGCCACGAGCGCCGCGGCGAGGACGGGCAGGACGGCGAGCGCCCTTCGCAGGGTGAGCGATCTGGACATGACTTCCCTTTCACCGGCAGGGGTGTGGCAGGGCAGGGGTGTTGGATCAGGGACGGAACAGTGCCTGGATCGAGACGGCGGCCGCGCCGCGCGCCCACTCCTCGAACGGCAGCGGGCGGATGATCAGCGCGCACTCGGCGACGCTCCCGAACGCCTGCGCCGTGAAGGCGGCGCGGACGTGCTCGTCGACCAGGTCGTAGGCGTCGAGCCCCTCGCCGGACAGGACGACGCGCTCGGGCCCGATCAGGTTGGCCATGGCGGCCAGAGCGAGGCCGATCGCGTGCCCGGCCTCGGCGAACACCGCGCGCACGGCCTCGTCACCGGCCCGCGCCCTGGCGACCGCCTCGTCGATCGGCAGCCCGGAGCGGGCCACGATCGCGCCGGTGGACGCGATGGCCTCGACGCACCCGGTGCCGCCGCAGTGGCACGGCTGGGAACCGCCGACCGGCACATGGCCCAGTTCGCCCGCGACGCCACGCGCGCCCGTGACCAGGCGGCCGTCCACGACGAGCGCGCAGCCGATGCCCGCGCCGACCGTGACCAGCGCGAACGAGCTGACACCGATGCCCTCGCCGAACCACTGCTCGGCGACCGCGAGCGCCTTGACGTCGTTCTCCAGTCGTACGGTCAGCCCGGTCGCCTCGGCGAGCAGGTCGCCCAGCGGGACGTCGCGCCAGCGCAGGAACGGCGAGTACCGGACGACGCCGCCGACCTGGTCGACGTCACCGGAGACGGCGACGCCGAGGCAGTAGGCGCGGTCGCGGTAGGGCGCGGCCAGCTCCGCCACGAGCGCCGCGAGCGCGGCGACGACGTCGGGCACGGCCGTGGAGGTGAGCGCGCGGTGGCGGGTGGCCCTGACCCTGGCCCGCAGGTCGCAGACGACGCCGATGAGGTCGTCACCGGTGATCTTGACGCCGATGAAGAACTCGCGGTCGGCGCGGATCGCGAGCGGGCTGCGGGGACGGCCCGCGCCCGGTCCGCTGCGCTCCTCGGAGGCGAGTTCCTCCAGGTAGCCCGCGTCGATGAAGGGACGCGCGGCCTTGGTCACCGCCGCGGAGGACAGTCCGGTGCGCCTGCCGACCTCGACGCGCGAGACCGGTCCCTGCGTGAGGACGGTGCTGAACACCGTCGCCGCCGCGGGGCTCGTGATCGGAGCCCGTTGGGGCCTCGTTGCCGCCATCGGGCAACGGTATGCCGAATAAATTAACTTCGTCAAGAAACTAATGATGGCCGAACACCGCCGGGGATCGGGTCCCCAGCGGTGATCAGCGGTCTTGCAGAGCCGCGCGGATGGTCGAGGCGAACCGCAGGGCCGCGGCGGCGTCGGCCTGCCGGAACCCCAGCGAGGGCTCGGCCAGTTCCAGTTCCAGCAGCAGCGGCGAGCCGTCGGCGCCGGTCACCAGGTCGACGCGGGCGTAGAGCAGGTCGGCCCGGCGGACGCCGAGCACCCCGGCCGCCGCGTCCACGACGTCCTCGGCGACCCGACGGCGGGCGGCGTCCGGTGCCGCGGGCGACAGCCGTTCGAGCACGTAGTGACCGGACTCGTCCATTTCCGCGTCCTCGGTCAACATCGCGCCTTTGGTGAAGGCGTGCGAGTACTGGCCGCCGAAGAAGACCATCGCCGTCTCGCCGTGCTCGTCCACGGTCGACTGGTAGGGCTGGAGCAGCGCGGGCACGCCCAGCGCCTTCCAGTGCGCGTCGGCCGCCGCGTGGTCGCCGTCGGCCACCCGCAGCGCGCCCACCGACCCCGCCCCGACGGCGGGCTTCAGCACGAACTCGCCCGAGGGCCACTCCGGCTCGTCACCGGGCCGCAGCAGCGTGGTCGGCACGATCGGCACACCGGCGTCCGCGAGTTCGACCATGTACGACTTGTCGGTGTTCCACCGCACCACCGGCAGCGGGTTGGCCAGCGCGGGCACCGACTCGCACCAGGCCAGGAACTCCGGCAGCCGCTCGGTGTAGTCCCACGGCGTGCGCAGCACGACCAGGTCGGCCGACGCGAAGTCCGCGCCGGAGTCCCAGGGCGCCCACTCGACGTGCACGCCGACGTCCACGAGGGCGTCGACGACCGCGTCGTCGTCGCTGTCGCCGGAGGGCAGTTCGGCGCAGGAGACGAAGACGACCTTCATCGACCGGCCATCTTGCGCCGGTGCGCCGGACCGATCCGCAGCGCGGCCGTCGTCTCCCGGTCCCACTCAGCGGGCTCCAGGTCGGCGACCTGCTCGACGAGCGCCTCGGCCGTGGCCACGTCGGGCAGCACCACGTCGCCCAGCGCGCCGTCGTCGGCGCCCACGAGCACGACCCGCACGCCCGCGCGTCCGACCGGTTCCACCACCGCGCGCGAACCCTTGCCGTGCTGGGCGACGAACGCCGTCGCCGACTTCACCGCCGCCTTCGGGGGCATGGCGGGCTTGCCGCCTTCGTCCTTCACGTCGTCAGCCACCCGTCAACTCTAGAACCCGCCGGTAACTCCGCGCAGGTGATCACCCTCTCCCCCCGCTGCGGGTAACTTCCCGCAGGTGACCGATCACAACGCACTTCCCGGCCTGGTCGACGGCGTGCTCGCGTGGCACTTCGACCGTTCACCGGGTCAGGCCGCCATGCTGGGCTCGCTGGAGCACGACCGGACGTTCGGCGACTTCAGCGCCGACGGGTTCGCCGCGCAGGAGCGCGAGGCGGGCGAGTGGCTCGCCCGGTTCGAGGCGGTGCCGATCGACGGACTGGGTCTGGAGGAGTCGGTCGACCGCGACCTGCTCGTCGCGGTGCTGCGGGGGCAGCGCGCGAAGGCGACCTGGCCCGCGTGGCGGCGCGACCCGTCGATCTACCTGTCCGCGGTGCTGTTCCCGCTGTTCACGGCGTTCCTGAACCGGCTGCGCCCGGAACCGGAACTGGTGGACTCGGTGGTGGCGCGGCTGGCCGAGGTGCCGTCCGTGCTCGCCGCGTGCCGGGCCAACCTGGATCCGGGGCTGGCCGCGCCGATCATCGTCCGGCGCGCCATCGGCCAGGCGAGGTCCGGCCGGTCGTTCCTCACCCGGTCGCTGCCCGCCGAGGTCGCCGACCCCGACCTGCGCGCCAGGCTCGCGGCCGCCGCCGAGCCCGCCGCGGCCGCGTTCGACGAGCTGGCCGGGTTCCTGGAGGACTTCGCCGAGCGCGCCACCGGAGACTGGCGGATGGGCGAGGAGCTGTACTCCACGCTGCTGCGTGACCAGGAGGTCCTCGGCTACGGCGCGGCGGAGCTGCACCAGCGCGGGATCGCCGCGTACGCCGACCTCGAAGCCGAGATGAACGAGCTGGCCGCCCCCCGGCACTGGCACGACGTGATGCTGGGGTTGCAGGACGACCACCCGCCGACGCTGGAGGCCATGCGCGCCGAGTACGAGGCGGAGACCAGGCGGGCGCGGGCGTTCCTGGCCGAGCACGGGCTGGTCACGTTCGCCGACGGCGAGGAGTGCCGGGTCGTCCCGTCGCCGGAGTTCCAGCGCCCGGTGCTCTCGGTCGCCTCCTACATGTCTCCCCCGCCGCTGACCGCCGCCAGGACCGGCCACTTCTTCGTGCCGTACACGCCGGACGACTTCACCCCCGACCAGGTCGCACAGCGGCTGCGCACGAACTCCCGCGCGCAGCTCGCGTCCGTCGCCGTCCACGAGGCCTACCCCGGCCACCACTGGCACCTGTCGTGGCTGGCCGCGCAGGACCGGCCGGTGCGCAAGGTGCTGCGCACGCCGTACTTCTCCGAGGGCTGGGCGCTCTACGCGGAGAAGCTGCTGCGCGAACACGGCTACTTCACCGAGCCCGCGAAGGAGTTGGCGCACCTCGAGGCGCGGCTGTTCCGCGCGGCGCGCATGATCGTGGACACGGCCCTGCACTGCGGCGACCAGACCCCCGAGGAGGCCGAGGTGTTCATGACCACCAAGGCCTCCCTCACGCCGGGCACGGCCAAGGGCGAGGTCACCCGGTACTGCGCGTGGCCGACGCAGGCGCCGTCCTACCTCACCGGCGCGCTGGAGATCGACGGGATCCGCGCCGACTACCTCGCCGCGGGCAGGGGCACCCTGCGCGAGTTCCACGACACGATCGCCGGTTCCGGCGCGCTGCCGCTCGGCCTCGCGCGACGCGTGGCCCTCGGCGGATGACCAAGAAGACAAGGATGGGGACCGTTATGCCCAAGGCAGTGCTCGTTCGCACGACCGGTGGACCCGAGGTCCTGGAGTTCACCGACGTGGACCCGAGGGAACCGGGGCCCGGCGAACTGCTCGTGACCGTGGCCGCGGCGGGCGTCAACTACATCGACACCTACCACCGCTCCGGCCTCTACCCGCTGGAACTGCCGCTCGCACTGGGCCTGGAGGGCGCGGGCACCATCACCGCCACCGGCCCCGACGTCACCGGTTTCGCCGTCGGCGACCGGGTCGCGTGGCACGACTCGATCGGCAGCTACGCCGAACAGGTCGTCGTGAAGGCGGACGGCGCCGTCCCCGTGCCCGACGAGGTCGACGACGAGACCGCCGCCGCCACCATGCTCCAGGGCCTGACCGCGCACTACCTGGTCACCTCCACCTACCCCATCCACGCGGGCGACACCGTGCTGGTGCACGCCGCAGCGGGCGGCGTCGGCCAACTCCTCGTGCAACTCGCGAAGTCGCGCGGCGCACGCGTCATCGCCACCGTCTCCACCGCCGCCAAGGAAACCCTCGCCCGCGAGGCAGGCGCCGACGAGGTGATCCGCTACTCCGAGGTCGACTTCGCCCCCGAGGTCCGCCGCCTCACCGACGGCGTGGGCGTCAACGCCGTGTACGACGGCGTCGGCAAGGACACCTTCGACGGCAGCCTCTCGGTCCTCAAGCCACGCGGCTTCATGGTCCTCTACGGCGCCGCCAGCGGCCCAGTGCCCCCGGTCGACCCGCAACGCCTCAACGCCGCGGGCTCCGTCTACCTCACCCGCCCCAAGCTCGGCGCCTACGTCGCCACCCGCGACGAACTCGAATGGCGCGCAGGCGAACTCTTCGCCGCCATCGCCGACGGCTCCCTCAAGGTCGCCGTGGGCGCCCGCTACCCCCTCGCCGAAGCCCGCCAGGCCCACGAGGACCTGGAAGGTAGGCGCACCACCGCCAAACTCCTGCTCATCCCCTGAAAACGCAACATGAACGCCACCGGCCAGGCCACCACCTGACACCGGGAGGAGGGCTGGGACGTCATCGACCCACCAGCCCTCCCCAGTCCGATGTGGACACACGGCAAAACAGGCCGAACAGGACGCCACCACCGGCAAGCAACATCAGTGACACCAACAAAAACCTAACCGCCACCTAGTAGACCGTCGCTTTTAACCTTTGGGGTAGAGTTGGCGGAGTCGGGTGCGGGCGTCGTCGGTGGTGAATTGCCACCGGACTTGACGCTGTTCGGTGTTGATGGCGTGCTGCCAGGCGGCGAGTTCGGTGTTGAGGGTGTCGAGGTCGCTGATGCGGCGGTCGAGGCATTGCCGTGACAGCGCGGACAGTTCGATCTCGGCGATGTTGAGCCAGGACCCGTGTTTGGGGGTGTGGTGGATCTCCAGGCGCTGGGCCAGGTTGAAGGCCTCGCCGGGTTCGAACGCTTCGTAGAGCGAGGCGATGCCGTGGGTGTTGAGGTTGTCCATGACCAGTACCCCTGTTTCGGCGTCGGGGTAGTCCACGGTCAGGAGCTGTTTGACCTGCCCGGCCCAGTCGAGTTTGGTGCGCCGGGCCAGGGCGTGGACACGGCGCCACCCGCGCAGGGGTTCTGCCCACACGAAGATCGAGCAGGTGCCACACCGGACGTATTCGCTGTCCTGGCGGGCATCGCGGCCTGGCCGGGCAGGCAGCGGGTCACGGACCTCGCCCAGGAACTGGAAGGGTTTTTCGTCCATGCACACGACCGGACGGGCAGGATCGTGCGGGCGGGCGTAGACGGCGAGCACGTCTTCCAAACGGGCGGCGAACTCCGCGTTCGCCCGCGGCGGGATGTTCCAGCACTTCCTCAGATGAGGACGCAGTTCCGTTTTTTCAAACCCGACCGATGGTCGAGTGGTCCAGATTCGGGATGTCCTCGGTGAGTTCGACGTGCTTTTCCAGCAGCCGCAACGACCACCGGGCATACCCTGCCGGCGGCGCCGAGCACGCCAGCGCGATCAGTCGAGCCTCCACCTCACCAGTCACCGGCGACGGCACCGGCGGAAGATCCCGCTTTTTGCGCGAGATCGTGGCCAGCACATCACCACCGGTCTCGGCAAACCGCCTGGCGACCAGCCGCAGCGTCTCGCCCGAGACCTCGAGCCGAGCCGCCACCACTTCCTTTGGATCAGGCTCGCCCACCGAGATGTCCAAGGCGAGCAACACCCGCGCACGCATGATCGACGATGCCGGATGCACACCCGTCGTGGTCCATCGGATCAACTCCTCACGATCCCGCGCCGACAACCTGACCGGCCGCTTCAACTGCGAAATCACCACACCAGTCCTTGTCCGGCAGGGAAAGGGCCTGCCGGACAACAGCCTCCCAGCCACAAGCATCAAAACTAAGCAGCGACATGCTACTAGTAGACCGTCGCTTCTAACTTTTGGGGTAGAGGTGTCGGAGTCGGGTGCGGGCGTCGTCGGTGGTGAAGTGCCAGTCGACCTGACGTTGGTCGGTGTTGGTGGCCTGCCGCCAGGCGGCGAGTTCGGTGTTGAGTAGGTCGAGGTCGTCGATGCGGCGGGTGAGGCATTGGCGGGTGAGTGCGGATAGTTCGATCTCGGCGATGTTGAGCCAGGACCCGTGTTTGGGGGTGTGGTGGATCTCCAGGCGTTGGGCCAATCCGAACGCCTTCGCCGGGTCGAAGGCCTGGTAGAGAGAGGCGATGGTGTGGGTGTTGAGGTTGTCCATCACCAGCACGACCTTCTCTGCCTCGGGGTAGTCCACGGTCAGGAGCCGCTCGACCTGGTGAGCCCAGTCGACCCTGGTCCGGCGAGGTCGGGCGTCCACGTATCGCCAGCCCTGCAAGGGTTCGACCCAGCAGAAGATCGCGCAGGTGCCGTGGCGGACGTATTCGCTGTCCTGTTTGAGGTCGTGTCCGGGGGTGGCGGGGATCGGGTCGCGGGCGTGGCCCAGCAGTTGGTAGGGCTTCTCGTCCATGCAGACCACCGGTCTGGTCGGGTCGTGGGGTCGGGCGTAGACGGAGAGGACGTCCTCCATCGCGGCGGCGAAGGCCGCGTTCGCCTTGGGTGGGATGGTCCAGCACTTCCTCAGATGAGGACGCAGCCTCGTTTTTTAGGATCCGTCCGATGGTGGAGTGGTCCAGGTCCGGGATGTCCTCGATGAGTGCGACGTGTTTCTCCAGCAGTCGCAGCGACCATCGCGCGTATCCCGCGGGCGGGGTCGAGCAGGCGAGTGCGATCAGCCTGGCCTCGACCTCGCCGGTCACCACCGAGGCCACCGGCGGAAACTCTCGCTTCTTGCGTGCGATCGTCGCGTGCACGTCACCGCCGGTCTCGGCGAACCGTTGGGCGATCAGGCGCAGGGTCTCGCCCGAGACCCCCAGACGTGCCGCGATCGCCTCCTTCGGATCGACCGCGCCGATCGAGGTGTCCAACGCGAGCAGCACCCGCGCCCGCATGATCGACGAAGCCGGGTGCACGCCCGTCCTGGTCACTCGGATCAACTCGTCACGATCTCGCTCGGTCAGCGTGACCGGATGTTTCTTCTGTGCGCCCATGGCGGCCGTCCTGTCCGGCGGGGGGAGAAAGCCTGCCGGAGACCAGTATCCCAGTTACGTCATAACTAAGCCACGACGCTCTACTAGCCGCCAGAAGCCGAACGCTCCATCCAAAACGGAGCCACCACACCCTGCCCGTCGCGGAGCGAGGCACAGCCCGATTACCCCATCGGCGCAGCCGCCCCCTCGCACCCGGCGCGGAGCGCCCGTGGCCCTGTCGGGCAACGCCCGATGCCCGACCGACGCGCAGCGAGGTGCCCCAAATCCGCACCGCCGCCACAAGCGAAGCCACACCTCCCCCTGCCCCCGATACACAGCGCCCTCCTGCCACACCACCGTTTGTCAAGGCATCTTTCCCGCCTTGACAAACGGTGGTGTGGCATTGAGACAATCGCGCGCCGGGGGCCGGGCTTCGCGGGGTTGAGCCCCACAAAAAAACCCGCCGACCCCAAAGGATCGACGGGCCACCACACCAAAAGATCAACCAGAAACCTGCACCGCGTCGATCACGAACACGAGCGTCTCCCCCGGCGGGATCGACCCCTGACCCTGCGGGTACCCCTTGTCCGACGGCACGACCAGCAGCCGCCGACCACCCTGCTTCAACCCGATCAACCCCTCGTTCCACCCGTCGATCACCGCTGCCTGCCCGATGTTCTCCAGGTCGAACGGCTTGCCGGAGTCCCAGGACGCCTCCCGCGTCTGCCGGTCGCTGAACGTCGCCAGCACGTAGTGCAGCGACGCCGTGGACCCCTGCTTGATCTCCGGTCCGGTGCCCGGTTCCACGTCCTTCACCACAAGCCCGTCCTGCGGCTTGCACCCGGAGGGGACCGTGATCGTGGGCTTGCTCCCGAGCGCCCCCTCCACCTTGAAGTCGTCCGGCGAGCAGGGCGGCCCGCTGGCGGGCGACACCGCGCTGGGCTGTGCTTCCGGGCTGGCGGACGGCTGCGCCGCGGGCGTGGAGGCCCCGCTGGTCAGGGTGGACGGTCGATCGCTGGCCGTGCACGCGACGGTGGAGAGTCCGGCGGACAGCAGGGTGACGAGGATCAGGGCCGTACGGCCGACAGTACGCATGGTTGCGGAGCTTAGGTGGAGCGTCCGACCGACTGACGCCCAGGCCCACCGGTGGCCCAACACCCTTCACCGTGCGCGCACGGCCGTCGAAAAGAACGCGATCAAACCACCACTAATTGCGTCTTTCATACGTTCACGCCTGCGCGTACAGTGACTCTTCGCACTTGATCGGGTACGCAAAGCATTAGCCCGATCGGGCGCGAGCCTAGGAGGTGACTTTGTGTCCGCGGACGCCAGGGGCATCCGCAGCAACCTGTTGCAGGAATTGTTTTGGACCCGAACAGGCCTGCTCCTGCTGAGCCTTATCGTCACTTCGGGGACATGCCTGATTATTTCCAGTGGCATGGATCCCGGTATGTTGAAGAATTTCCTGACCTCGATCGGCACCGGCACCATGATCTCCGCCGTGGTCGGTTTCGGGCAGACGCTGCTGACCAGCTCGGCCACGCAGCGCGCGCTCGTGACCCCCGTCGTCGAGGAGAGCCGCAAGGCCCTCCAGGAGTTGACCGCCGAGTACCGCGCGCTCGACCGCGAGTTCTTCCCCAGCCACGTGTTCGAGCCAACCGCGAAGCCCGACCCGGCGTTCAACCAGGTCATGATGCAGGACCTCGACCGCACCCGGCTGTACTGCTTCCGCGGCTTCGCGGGCAGGTACGCGGCGTGCAGACTGCTGTTGTCGCAGTCGGAGTGCGAGTTGCGGGCCGTGCTCGCGGACCCGCGCGACGGCAGCGCCATCGGCGACCGGGCGAGGTACCTGCTCCGCAACGAGGGTGCCGATGGCGACTACGACGGCATCCAGAGTCAGCTGCGCGAGCAGATCTCCATCGGGCTCGTGGGCCTCTTCCTGGCCCGCGGCCGGTGCAGCCGGATCGACGTCACGATCATCTCGGACCTGCCGGTGGAACGATTGGAGCTGTTCGACGACAGCGTGTGGCTTTCGCTCTACAGCAACACCAGTGCGGGTGTGATCCGGCTCTACCCGCGGACGCTGCGCTTCTCGGAAGGCTCATTCCTGTACGGGATGGAAAGAGCCGAGTTCCTCCGGGTCAGCAAATCCCGAGCCGGGCAGCACTTCGTGATCGGACCGAACACGACCCGCGTGGAATTCTTCGCGCTGTTCGAGAAGATCACCGGTGCGTCGCTGTCCGACAGCGACTTCCAATCACTAGAGGAGAAGTTCCACACATTCCGCCGGGAATTCTCGGCCTTTGCTCAGCTGGGGAGCTGATAGCGGTGCCCACCGACTTGACCGGGCTGGCCACCATCACCGAACTCGCGTCCGGGATCACCGCGGCCGGTCCCCCTGCCGTCGACCGGTGGTCCGACGTCGGATCGCTGTTCGACACGTGGGCGGCCCGACCGGGGTTGCGGGAGCGGCTGCGCGGCCACCTGCGCGCCCTTCCGCCCCAGGAGAGGACACGGGTCGTCACGCGGTCGCGCGAGACCACCACGCACTTCGCGTGGTGCCTGCGCGACGAGCCGACCGAGCCGTTCACGTTCTGGTTGCACGAGTACAAACCGCAGCGGGACTGGCGCCACGGGTACGCCGATTCCGTCCACAACCACCGGTACCACTTCTGCACGACGATCCTGTCGGGCTCCTACCTGCACGAGAGGTACACCGCGCGGCTCGACGACGGCGGATCGGCCATCCTGTCCGCCGAGCTGCTGCGCCGGACCGAGTGCCCGGCGGGGACGTCGGGCACGATGCTGGCGCACGAGTTCCACCGCATCCCGGTGGCCGAGGACGACACGATGACGTTCCTGGTCAAGTCCCGCGCGGTGCGCCCGTGGAGCCTGTCGTTCGACCCGGACACGCGGTCCAGCCACCGGCACGTGCCGGTCGAGTCGCGGTTGGAGGAACTGACGAACCAGCTCTAAGGATCACCGGCGCGACCTACCATCGGCCCACCCGACCAGGGAGGGTTCCGATGCGTGTCCGAAACGCACTTTCGACCGAGGTCATGACCGGGGTGGAGCGGCGCGTGTGGGAGTTGTGCACGCGCTTGGCTCCCCAATTGCAGTTCCACGGCTGGCACCACGTCAGCTTCGTGCGCGACAAGTCGGTGCACTTCGCCGAGCGCAACGGCTCCGACGTGGACGTGGTGCACGTCGCGGCGCTGGTGCACGACGTCAACTACGTCGTCCGCCGCAACTCGCCCGCCGCGGAGGGCAGCGACCTGCGGATGCGGATCCTCGCCGACGCCGGCGTGGACGCCGCCACCTCGGACTGGATCGACCGGATCGTGGACGAGGCGGAGATGCGCAACCGCCACCGCGACATCTCACCGGAGGCGCAGGCCCTGTCCGACGCGGACACCCTGTTCAAGGCCCTGCCGGTGACCCCGGTGGTGCTGGCGCACAAGTACCTGCTGGAGAACGGCATCACCCTGCGCGAACTCGCGCACAAGATCGTCGGCGAGCAGCAGGACAAGCAGGACGACGGCTACTACTTCTACGACCCCGAAGCGGCCGCCACGTACTCGCGCTGGGCGACCGCGAACCTGGAACTGTGGCAGTGCATCGTCGAATCCCTCGACGACCCGTGCGTGACCGATCTGCTCGCCGCCGTGTCCTGACCCCGTGCCCCGTTCGGGGGCCTCGCGGTCGACGCGGTGCGGGGAAGGACACCAATGCACCCCAACGGCAATCGCGGGACCTACGAAACCGTCGCCATCGAGGTGGACGACCACGGCATCGGCTGGCTGTACTTCGACCGGCCGCACAAGCGCAACGCCATGAGCCCGACCCTGAACCAGGAGATGGCCAGGGCTCTCGACGAACTGGAGGCGGACGAGGCGGTCCGCGTGGTCGTGCTCACCGGCCGCGGCGATTCGTGGTCGGCGGGCATGGACCTCAAGGAGTACTTCCGCGAGGTCGACGACGCCCCCGGCCACGTCGAGGCCAGGGTCAGGCGCCAGTCCAGCGAGTGGCAGTGGCGCAGGCTCATGAACTTCATCAAGCCCACCATCGCCATGGTCAACGGCTGGTGCTTCGGCGGCGCCTTCACCCCTTTGGTCGCCTGCGACCTCGCCATCGCCTCCGAGGACGCCACCTTCGGCCTGTCCGAGGTCAACTGGGGCATTCCCCCCGGCGGCCTGGTCTCCAGGGCGCTGGCCGAGACGGTCTCGTCGCGGGACGCCCTGTGGTTCATCATGACCGGCGAGACCTTCGACGGGAGGCGGGCCTCGGAGATGCGGCTGGTGAACGAGGCGGTGCCCGCGGACCGGCTCAAGGAGCGCACCACCGAGGTCGCCAAGAAGCTCGCCGCCACCAACCCGACGGTGCTCAGGGCCGCCAAGATCGGCTTCCGCAAGGTCCAGCAGATGTCCTGGGACCAGGCGGAGGACTACCTGTACGCCAAGCTCGACGCGACCACCGGCCACGACCCCGAGCGCGCCAAGGTCCAGGGGCTCTCGCGGTTCCTCGACGACAAGTCCTACCGGCCGGGACTCAAGTCCTTCGAGGACCGCTCGGAGGGCTGACCTGTGGGCGGACGGCTCTGGGGGCCCGGAGCCGTCCGCAGGGGTTCACCCCTTGGTCAGGAGCGGGCCACCGCGCGGATCCGGAAGGCGGCAGCGCCTAGAACGGCCAGCCGAGGACGGGCAGGCCGACGACCGCGTCGACGGCGAGGCCGCAGAACACCAGCATCAGGTACAGGTTCGACATGTGGAAGAACTTCATGGTGTTCGTCGACCCGCCCTTGCGGACCACGTTGTGCAGCTTGTGCGCGAACACCGCGAACCACACGCCGGACACCGCGGCCACGGCCACGTAGATCCAGCTGGTCACCGGCGCCAGCAGCAGCGTGCACACCACGGTGATCCACGAGTAGATCACGATCTGCCTGGTCACCTGCTGCGCGGTCGCGACCACCGGCAGCATCGGCACGCCGGCCCGCGCGTAGTCCTCCTTGAACTTCATCGCCAGCGCCCACGTGTGCGGCGGGGTCCAGAAGAAGATCACGCCGAACATCACGAGGGCGGGCCAGCCGACCGTGCCGGTCACCGCCGACCAGCCGATGATCACCGGCATGCACCCGGCCATCCCGCCCCAGATGATGTTCTGCGACGTGCGCCGCTTGAGCACCAGCGTGTAGACGAAGATGTAGAACAGGATCGTCGCGACGGCGAAGACCGCGGACATCAGGTTCGTGGTGATCCACAGGAAAGCGAACGACAGCACGCCGAGCACCACGCCGAACACCAGGGCGTTGCGCGGCGGGATCGTCTGCTGGGCCAGCGGCCGGGAGGTGGTCCGCTTCATCACCGAGTCGATGTCGGCGTCCACGTAGCAGTTCAGCGCGTTCGCGCTGCCCGCGGCCAGCGTCCCGCCCGCCAGCGTGCACGCGATCAGCCACAGCGGCGGCACGCCGCGGGCGGCCAGCAGCATCGCCGGGATGGTCGTGATCAGCAGCAGCTCGATGACGCGGGGCTTCGTCAGCGCCACGTAGGCGCCCACCACCTGTCGGGGCGACCGCGCCGGGGCCTCGGTGACGGCACTCATCGCGTCGCGCTCCTCTACCAGGTCGGGGATGCCGGAAGCCTAACCGCGTGGCGGCGGCCACAGCAGGCCGGGGCCGTCCCGATCGGACCTGAACAGATCAACAGCCCCGTCCGTATGACTCCGCACCACCTTGTGCCGACACGCACAGTCGTGTCGTTCGCGCTCAGATCACATGCGCGGACCCTCGGGACTAGGCTGGGAGGAGGACGAGGGAACCCGCGGGAACAGGTCGGCTGTATCGATGGAGAAGACCGTTTCCGCCTACGTGAGAGTGGAGCTGTGTCCGTGTCCGTGAGCGACGACGTCACCCGGTTGACCGAGGCCCATCTGCCCGACGACTGGACCGAGCTGGACAAGCGAGCGGTGGACACGGTGCGCGTTCTCGCGGCCGACGCCGTGCAGAAGGTCGGCAACGGCCACCCCGGCACTGCGATGAGCCTGGCGCCCTTGGCCTACACCCTCTTCCAGCGCGTCATGCGGCACGACCCCGCCGACGCCGACTGGATCGGCCGCGACCGCTTCGTGCTGTCCGCGGGCCACTCCAGCCTGACGCTGTACATCCAGCTGTTCCTCGCCGGGTACGGCCTGGAGGTCGAAGACCTCAAGGCGTTGCGCACGTGGGGTTCCAAGACCCCCGGCCACCCCGAGTACCGGCACACCAACGGCGTCGAGATCACCACCGGCCCGCTGGGCCAGGGGCTCGCCTCCGCGGTGGGCATGGCGATGGCGGCCCGCCGCGAGCGCGGCCTGTTCGACCCCGAGACCGCGCCGGGCGAGAGCCCGTTCGACCACGACATCTTCGTGATCGCCTCCGACGGCGACATCGAGGAGGGCGTGACGTCCGAGGCGTCCTCGCTCGCGGGCACCCAGCAGCTGGGCAACCTGACGGTCGTCTACGACGACAACAAGATCTCGATCGAGGACGACACCACGATCGCGCTCAGCGAGGACACGGCCAAGCGCTACGAGGCGTACGGCTGGCACGTGCAGGTCGTCGAGGGCGGCGAGAACGTCACCGACCTGGAGGCCGCGCTCAAGGCCGCGAAGGCCGAGACCGGCAGGCCGTCGTTCATCCTGCTGCGCACGATCATCGGCTACCCGTCGCCCAAGAAGATGAACACCGGCGCGGCGCACGGCGCGGCGCTGGGCGACGACGAGGTCAAGGCCGTCAAGGTCGCGCTCGGCTTCGACCCGGAGAAGACCTTCGAGGTCTCCGACGAGGTCCTGGCGCACGCCCGCGAGGTCGGCAAGCGCGGCGAGCACGCGAAGGCGGAGTGGCAGAAGGGCTTCGACGCGTGGGCGCAGGCCAACCCGGAGCGCAAGGCGCTGCTGGACCGGCTCGTCGCGAAGAAGCTGCCCGAGGGGTGGACCGACTCGCTGCCGACCTACCCGGTCGACGCGAAGGGCACCTCGACCCGCAAGGCCTCCGGTGAGGTCATCAACGCGGTCGCGGGTGTGCTGCCCGAACTGTGGGGCGGTTCCGCCGACCTCGCCGAGAGCAACCTGACGTCGATCAAGGGCGAGAAGTCCTTCGGTCCGGCGAGCATCTCCACCGGGATGTGGAAGACCGACCCGTACGGCCGCACGCTGCACTTCGGCGTCCGCGAGCACGCGATGGGCTCGATCCTCAACGGCATCGCGCTGCACGGCCCGACCCGGCCCTACGGCGGCACGTTCATGGTGTTCTCCGACTACATGCGCCCGGCCGTGCGGCTCGCGGCGATCATGGAGGCGTCGGTCACCTACGTGTGGACGCACGACTCCATCGGTCTGGGCGAGGACGGCCCGACGCACCAGCCGGTCGAGCACCTCTCCGCGCTGCGCGCGATCCCCGGCCTGGCCGTGGTCCGCCCCGGCGACGCGAACGAGACCGCGTACGCGTGGCGCACGATCCTGGAGAACGCCGCCCCCGCGGGCCTGGCGCTGACCCGGCAGAACGTGCCGACCCTGGAGGGCACCTCCTACGAGGGCGTGTCCAAGGGCGCGTACGTGCTGTCCGAGGCTTCCGGCGGCACGCCGCGGCTGGTGCTGGTCGGCACCGGCTCGGAGCTCCAGATCGCCGTCGAGGCGGCCAAGGTGCTGGAGGGCGAGGGCGTTCCCACCCGCGTCGTGTCCATGCCGTGCTTCGAGTGGTTCGAGGCGCAGGACAAGTCCTACCGCGACAGCGTGTTCCCGCCGTCGGTCAAGGCGCGGGTCGCGGTCGAGGCGGGCATCGCCCAGTCGTGGCACCGCTGGGTCGGCGACGCGGGCGAGATCGTCTCGATCGAGCACTTCGGCGCTTCCGCCGACTACCAGACCCTGTTCAAGGAATTCGGTTTCACGACCGAGAACGTCGTCGCGGCGGCTCACACCTCGCTGCGGAATGTGGAGGAGAGCAAGTGAGCAACCCCAACCTGACCGCTCTCAGCGAGGCCGGCGTCTCCATCTGGCTGGACGACCTGTCCCGCGAGCGGCTCAACACCGGCAACCTGGCCTCGCTGGTCAGCGACAAGAACGTGGTCGGCGTGACCACGAACCCGACGATCTTCGCGAGCGCCCTGTCGAAGGGCGAGGCCTACGACGAGCAGGTCCGGGAGCTGGCCGCGCGCGGCGCGAGCACCGAGGCCACCGTCAAGGAGATCACCACGACGGACGTGCGCACCGCGTGCGACCTGTTCCGCGACGTCTACACGGCCACCGACGGCGTCGACGGCCGGGTGTCCCTGGAGGTCGACCCGCGGCTCGCGGGCGACACCGACGCCACGGTCGCCGAGGCGCTCGACCTGTGGAAGACGGTCGACCGCCCCAACCTCATGGTGAAGATCCCGGCCAGCCTCGAGGGCATCCCCGCGATCACGAAGGTGATCGCCGAGGGCGTCAGCGTGAACGTGACGCTGATCTTCTCCACCGAGCGCTACCGGCACGTGATGGAGGCCTACATCTCGGGCCTGGAGCAGGCCAAGGCCAACGGCCACGACCTGTCCACCATCCACTCCGTCGCGTCGTTCTTCGTGTCCCGCGTGGACACCGAGATCGACAAGCGCCTCAACGCGATCGGCACCCCCGAGGCGCTCGCGCTGCGCGGCCAGGCCGCCATCGCCAACGCCCGGCTCGCGTTCGCCGCCTACGAGGAGACCTTCGCGGGCGAGCGCTGGGAGGCCCTCGCGGCCGCCGGCGCGCGGGCGCAGCGGCCGCTGTGGGCGTCGACCGGCGTGAAGGACCCGGCGTACTCGGACACGCGCTACGTGGACGAGCTCGTCGTCGAGAACGTCGTGAACACCATGCCGGAGAAGACCCTCGACGCGGTGGCCGACCACGGCAACGTCGTCGGCGACACCGTCACCGGTGGCGCCGAGGAGGCCCAGGAGGTCTTCGACGCGCTGGCGCAGGCGGGGATCGACATCGACGACGTGTTCATCACCCTCGAGACCGAGGGCGTCGAGAAGTTCGAGAAGTCCTGGGAAGAGCTGCTGGAGACCGTGACGGGCCAGCTCGACAAGGCGAAGGGCTGAACCTCCACATGACCGACGTGATCTCCGTGGAGATCGTCCGCACGCCGAACCAGGACCAGGTCGACACGATCGTCGGCGAGCTCGTCGCCGAC
This sequence comes from Umezawaea sp. Da 62-37, assembly GCF_032460545.1. Lineage (GTDB taxonomy): Bacteria > Actinomycetota > Actinomycetes > Mycobacteriales > Pseudonocardiaceae > Umezawaea. Next base: position 8,728,456 of record NZ_CP135965.1, on the reverse strand, counting down.
GGCGTGGCCGGCCGGATCGCCTCCCACGACGCCACGCTGTGGGGTGCCGAGGCGGAGTCCGAGTCGGCCATCCGGCTGGCCTGGACGTCGCTGCACGAGACGTCCCGGCCGCTGGTCGACGAGATCCTCGCGCTGCGCGCCGAGCTGCACGCCGAGGGCGTGGACCGGGTCGTGCTCGCGGGCATGGGCGGCTCCTCGCTGGCACCCGAGGTGATCACCGGCACGGCGGGCGTCCCGCTCGTCGTGCTGGACACCACGGACCCGGCGCAGGTGGCCGACGCGCTCGCGGGCGACCTCCAGCGCACCGTGATCGTGGTGTCGTCGAAGTCCGGCGGCACCGTCGAGACCGACAGCCACCGGCGGATCTTCGCCAAGGCGTTCACCGACGCGGGCATCGACGCCGCGTCGCGCATCGTCGTGGTGACCGACCCCGGCTCGCCCTTCGAGGCGCTGTCGGGGGAACTGGGCTACCGCAAGGTGTTCCTGGCCGACCCGAACGTCGGCGGCCGCTACTCGGCGCTGACCGCGTTCGGCCTCGTGCCGTCCGGTCTCGCGGGCGCGGACATCGGCGGGCTGCTCGACCAGGCCGCCGGCGCGGCCGAGCTGCTGACGGCGGACTCCCCCGACAACCCCGCGATCGTGCTGGCGGCGACGTTCGGCGCGGCGCACGCCCACGGTGCGGAGAAGGTCGTCTTCGCCGACACCGGCTCGGGCATCAAGGGCTTCGCCGACTGGGTCGAGCAGCTGATCGCCGAGTCCACCGGCAAGAACGGCACCGGCCTGCTGCCGATCGCGGTCGACGGACCGGGCGCGCCCGGTTTCGTGGACGCGCGCTCGGACGCCACGACCGTCGCGATCGGCCCGGCCACCGGGTCCTCGTCGGTCTCGGTGGACGGCTCGCTCGGCGCGCAGTTCCTGCTGTGGGAGTACGCGACCGCGATCGTCGGCCGGGTGCTGGGCATCAACCCGTTCGACCAGCCGGACGTGGAGGCCGCGAAGAAGGCCTCCAGGGCCTTGCTGGACGCCCCGGCCTCGGAGCCGGTCACGCCGCTGTTCGTGGAGGGACCGGTCGAGGTCCACCCGAGCGGCGACTGGCTGCCCAAGGACACCAAGACCGTGTCGGACGCGCTGAAGGCGCTGTTCGCCGCGGCGCCGGAGCACGGCTACGTGTCGATCCAGGCCTACCTCGACCGGCTCGACGACGCCTCGTTCGCGTTGCTGCGCCCCGAGGTCGCCCGCCAGTCGCACCTGCAGACCACGTTCGGCTGGGGTCCGCGGTTCCTGCACTCCACCGGGCAGTACCACAAGGGGGGACACCAGAACGGCGTCTTCCTGCAGATCACCGGTGCGTCCGAAGTGGACCTCGAGGTCCCGGAGCGGCCGTACACGCTGAGCGTCCTGCAGCTCGCCCAGGCACTGGGCGACGGCCAGGTGCTCGCGAGCCGCAGGCCGGTGCTGCGACTGCACCTCACCGACCGCGTCGCCGGACTGGCGCAGCTGGTCGAAGCCATTCAGGAGGATGGTTCGTGAGCTCGAGCACCAAGTGGCGCAACCCGTTGCGCGACCCCCGCGACAAGCGGCTTCCCCGCATCGCGGGGCCGTGCGGCCTGGTGATCTTCGGTGTGACGGGTGACCTGTCGCGCAAGAAGCTCATGCCCGCGATCTACGACCTGGCCAACCGCGGCCTGCTGCCGCCGGGCTTCGCGCTCGTCGGCTTCGCCCGCCGCGACTGGGCCGACCAGGACTTCATGGAGGTCGTGCACCAGGCGGTCAAGGAGCACGCGCGCACTCCGTTCCGGGAGGCCGTGTGGGAGCAGCTCGCCGAGGGCATCCGGTTCGTGCAGGGCAGCTTCGACGACGACTCGGCGTTCGACAACCTCGCCACGACGATCGCCGACCTCGACCGCGAGCGCGGTACCGGCGGCAACCACGCGTTCTACCTGTCGGTGCCGCCGAGCGCGTTCCCGCTGGTGATCAACCAGCTGAAGCGGTCCGGGCTGGCCTCGCCCCCCGGTGACAACTCGTCGCAGTGGCGCCGGGTCGTCATCGAGAAGCCGTTCGGCCACGACCTATCGAGCGCGAAGCAGCTCAACAAGATCGTGAACGACGTCTTCCCCGAGGAGTCGGTGTTCCGCATCGACCACTACCTCGGCAAGGAGACCGTCCAGAACATCCTGGCGCTGCGCTTCGCGAACCAGCTGTACGAACCCATCTGGAACGCGAACTACGTGGACCACGTGCAGATCACCATGGCCGAGGACATCGGTCTCGGCGGTCGCGCGGGGTACTACGACGGCATCGGCGCGACCCGCGACGTGATCCAGAACCACCTGCTCCAGCTGCTGGCGCTGACCGCGATGGAGGAGCCCGTCTCCTTCGCGCCGTCGGACCTGCGGGCGGAGAAGGTGAAGGTCCTCTCGGCGACCAGGCCGGTGGAGCCGTTCGACGAGACGAGCGCGCGCGGCCAGTACACCGGTGGCTGGCAGGGCGGGCAGAAAGTGCTCGGTCTGCTGGAGGAGGGCGGTTTCTCGCCCGAGTCGAAGACGGAGACGTTCGGCGCCATCACCGTCGGGGTCAACACCCGGCGTTGGGCGGGCGTGCCGTTCTACCTGCGCACCGGCAAGCGCCTGGGCCGTCGGGTGACGGAGGTGGCCGTGGTGTTCAAGCGCGCGCCGCACCTGCCGTTCGACGACACCGCGACCGAGGAGCTGGGCCAGAACGCGCTCGTCGTGCGCGTGCAGCCCGACGAGGGCGTGACCATCAGGTTCGGCTCGAAGGTGCCGGGCAACACGATGGAGGTCCGCGACGTCACGATGGACTTCGGCTACGGCCACGCGTTCACCGAGTCGTCGCCGGAGGCCTACGAGCGGCTCCTGCTCGACGTGCTGCTCGGCGAGCCGTCGCTGTTCCCGAAGAACGACGAGGTCGAGCTGTCGTGGGAGATCCTCGACCCGATCCTGGAGCACTGGGCCAAGAAGGACGAGCCCGCTCTGGAACCGTACAAGGCGGGCACCTGGGGTCCGCCGTCCGCCGACTCGATGGTGGCCCGCACCGGGCGCAACTGGAGGCGACCGTGATCATCGACCTGCCGTCGACGACCACGTCACGGATCAACAGCAAGCTGGTGCGGCTGCGCGACGAGGGTGGCGCGGTCACGCTCGGGCGCGTGCTGACCCTGGTCATCGTCACCGACGACGGCGAGAAGACCGAGGAGGCCGTGGAAGCGGCCAACGAGGCCAGCCGCGAGCACCCCTGCCGGGTGATCGTGGTGGCTCGCGGCGCCCGCAAGGCGTCGCCCCGGCTCGACGCCCAGATCCGCGTGGGCGGTGACGCGGGCGCCAGCGAGGTCATCGTGCTGCGGCTCTACGGCGAGCTGGCGGACGAGGGCGCGAGCTGCGTCGTGCCGCTGCTGCTGCCCGACACCCCCGTGGTGGCGTGGTGGCCCTTCGAGGGGCCCGCTGTGCCGTCGAAGGACCCGATCGGCGTGCTCGCCCAGCGGCGGATCACCGACGCCGCCGCGGAGAAGAACCCGATCAAGGCGTTGGAGAGCCGCAAGGCCGCGTACACGCCGGGCGACACGGACCTCGCGTGGACCAGGTTGACGCTGTGGCGCGCGATGCTCGCCTCGTCGCTCGACCTGCCGCCGTACGAGAAGATCGTCGACGCCGAGGTCAGCGGTGAGGCGGACTCGCCGTCCACCGAGCTGCTGGCGGCGTGGTTGGCGTCCGGGCTGAAGATCCCGGTGAAGCGCACCAAGGCCGTGCGCGGCGAGGGCATCTGCAACGTGCGGCTGGACCGCAAGTCCGGCCCTGTCGAACTGTCCCGTCCGGACGGTCGCGTCGGCACGCTCGTGCAGCCCGACCAGCCCGAGCGCCGGGTCGCGCTGCAACGCCGGTCCATCCGGGACTGCCTGGCCGAGGAGCTGCGCAGGCTCGACCCCGACGAGGTGTACGAGCTGGCGCTGAAGTCGTTGGGCAAGGTCGTCCGCGGCCGCGCCCCGGCGACCAAGCCCGTGGCCCGCAAGCCCGCGGCGAAGCCCGCCGCCGCCAAGGTCCCGGCCTCCGCGAAGGCGGCGGCCAAGGCCGAGGCCGAGTCGAAGTCCGAGCCGGAGTCGAACGGCGCCGCGGCGCCGAAGGCGGCGAAGAAGCCCGCCAAGGCGAAGGCGGGTTCGTGAGCGACCCGCGGGTGGTGGTGCACCGTGACGGCGACCTGCTGGCCGCCGCCACGGCCGCCCGCCTGGTGACCCGGCTGGTGGACGCGCAGGCGGCGCGCGGGCGCGCGTCGCTCGTGCTCACCGGCGGGCGCACCGGCACGGCGGTCCTGGAACACCTCCGCGCGCTCCCGGCGGTGCACGCGGTCGACTGGGGCGAGGTCGACCTCTACTGGGGCGACGAGCGCTTCCTGCCCGCGGGCCACCCCGAACGCAACGAGACCCAGGCACGGGCCGCCCTGCTGGACCACGTCCAGGTGGATCCGGCTCGCGTCCACGCGGTGGAGCCGTCCGACGGCCGATTCGGCGACGACCCGGACGCGGCGGCCGACGCCTACGCGGACGTGCTGGCGGCCGCGGCCGGTTCGGAGGACGGCGGTTCCGCACCGACGTTCGACGTGTTCCTGCTGGGTGTCGGCGAAGAGGGCCACGTGGCCTCGATCTTCCCCGACTCCCCCGCCGTGCACGAGCGGGAGCGCTCGGTGGTGGCCGTCCGCGACTGCCCCAAGCCCCCGCCCACCCGCGTCTCCCTGACGCTGCCCGCCATCCGCCGGGCCCGCGAGGTCTGGCTGATGACCACCGGCGAGGCCAAGGCCGAAGCGGTGGCGATGGCCCTGACCGGCGCGGACGAGGTCCAACTCCCCGCCGCCGGCGCAACCGGCCAACACCGCACCCTCTGGCTCCTCGACACCACCGCCGCATCCAAAGTCCCCACCTAACCCCCGCGAGTCGAACCTCCAGACACCCCGTGTCGAACGCCCAGACACCCCGAGTCCTTCACCCACGCACCCTGGTTCCGCCGTCCAACGGGAACCTGGGTGTCTGGAGGTTCGACACGGGGTGTCTGGGTGTTCGACTCGCGGGTGGTCAGGCCGGGTGGATGGTGGAATTGCCTGCCTCGACGATGAAGGACGCGGTGGTGGTGACGGGGGATTGCCGGACTTCGATGGTGGCGACGTTGCGGATGTCGGTGCGCCACTGGTCGCGGTCGACCTCGCAGCGCAGGTAGCCGCGCTTGAGGCCGTCGAAGTACTTCACGTGCGGGTTCAGCGACGGGTTGGCGGCCTTCACCGGGCCGTCCAGCGCCACCGGGAAGTCGGAGCTGATCGACGTGCCGACGAACTCCGCCGCCACGGGCGCCGAGGCCGGGTCGTCGAAGTTCGTCCGCAGCTCGTTTACCCACGTCGAGTGGATGTCACCCGCGAGGACGACCGGATTGGCGACCGCGGCTTCCTCCACGAACCGCAGCAGGCGTTCGCGGTGCGGCTGGTACCCGTCCCACTGGTCGAGGTTCACCACGGTCGGCGGGACGTGCGGCGGGAACGGGTTGGGCAGCCGGGTGCGGGCCATCATGACCTGCTGCGCGATCACGTTCCACCGCGCGGGCGACCCGGTGAGGCCCTCGTTCAGCCACGCCTCCTGCTCGGCGCCGGTGAGCGTGCCCGCCGTGTTGCCCGCACCGGGCTGCTCGGGGCCGATGTTGTCGGGGAACCCGCCCGGCTGCTGCGTCCGGTACTGCCGGGTGTCCAGCACGTTGAGCCGCACCAGGGTGCCGAAGTCGAACCGCCGGTAGATCCGCAACCCGCCGGAACTCGGCACCAGGGTCGCCCGGATCGGCATGTGCTCGTAGTACGCCTGGTACCCGGCGCCCCGCTGGAGCGCGAACTCCTCCGGCGTCTGGTGCTCGGCTCCGGTGTCGTCCGCCTCGTCCACCAGCCCCGCGTAGTTGCTCTCCACGTCGTGGTCGTCCCAAGTGGACACGAACGGGTGCGCGGCGTGCGCGGCCCGCAACGCCGGATCCCCCTTGTACTGCGCGTGCCGGGCCCGGTAGTCGGCCAGCGTCCGCAACTGGCCGAGCCCCGGCGTCTCCGGTGTGGTGTGCACCCGATCCGCGAACCGGCTGCCGGGATCGTTCTCGTAGATGTAGTCCCCGAGGTGCAGCACCACGTCCAGGTCCTCTTCGGACAGTCCGACGTAGGCGGGCCAGTACCCGTTCTGGAAGTCCTGGCAGCTCACCACCCCCAGCCGCAGCCGCTGATCCGACCCCGTGGTCCGGGTGCGCCCCACCGGGCTCACGTCCGCGCCGGTCCGGAACCGGTAGAAGTACTCCCGGCCGGGGAGCAGCCCCCGCACGTCGACGTGCACCGAATGCGCCAGTTCCGGCCGTGCCGACGCCACCCCGGACCTCACCACCCGGCAGAACCGCTCGTCCTCCGCGATCTGCCACCCCACCGCGACCGCGCGGTCCGGCAACGGCGCCTCCCGCACCAGACGGGTCCACAGCACGACCCCGTCGGGCAGCGGATCACCGCTGGCCACACCCAGCAGGAACGGACCGGCGGTCTCCGCGAGCGCCGACGGCGACCCGACCACCACCGCGCCGACGGCCGCGGCCGCCCCCACCAGCGCCTTGCGCCTGCTCAGAACGAACTCCGACATGGATGCTTCCCCCTTGATCATCCCCGGTTGACGCCCGCACCATAGCGAACGCCCGGACGACCGCCGACGAACTCCAGCCAGCCGTCTCAGATACCACGCAGCAGATCGCCCTGGCGTTCCATCAGCGCCACGACGTCCGCCGGGTCCTCCACGGGCAGCGGGTAGACCAGCAGCCGGTCCACGCCCAGGTCCCGGTACCGCGCGGCGTCGTCCGCGGGGAACTCCACCGGCTCGACGGGCATGAAGGTGATCTCCAACTTCCCCAGCCGGGCCGGCCGTTCCACCTCCGTCGCGGCCTTCGCCAGGCCCGCCAGGTGGGCTTCCAGGTCGGCCGGGCTAGTGCCGTTGCCGATCCAGCCGTGCCCTCGGGCGACGGCGCGGCGGAACGCGGCCGGGCTGTGGCCGCCGACGTGCACCCTGGGGCCGCCGACCGGGCGGGGATGGGCGTCGACGTTGTCGAACGAGACGTACTTCCCCTGGTAGCTCGGGTTTTCCTGCGTCCACAGCGCGGTCATCGCGTCGAGGTACTCGTCGGTGCGCCGACCCCGGTCGGCCATCGGCACGCCGATCGCGGTCATCTCCGGCTCCAGGTACCCGACCCCGACCCCGAGGTGCAACCGACCACCGCTGAGCACGTCGAGGCTGGCGGCCTGCTTCGCGAGCACCACGGGGTTGCGCTGGGGCAGGATGACGATGCCGGTGCCGAGTTCGAGCCGGTCGGTGACGGCGGCGACGAAGGCCAGGTGCACCAACGGGTCCAGGATCGGGTCGAGCGGATCCATGGGGGTGTCCTGGGTGCGCGGGGTGGGCAGGACGACGTGCTCGCCGACCCACCACGACGTGTAGCCGAGTTCCACGGCCTTGCGGGCGAGCTTCGCGGTTTCCCCTGGGCCGACCGCCGCTTTGGCGTTGAGGCCGAACACACCGATGTCCATGCGCCCATCGTCGGCCGGCCACCACCCGGACGTCCAAGACCCGCTGCAATAACCTGCGGCTATGGATGTGCGCGTACTGGACCTGCGGTACTTCGTCGCGGTCGCCGAGGAGTTGAGCTTCACGCGCGCCGCCGTGGAACGGCTGTTCGTCTCGCAGCCCGCGTTGAGCAAGCAGATCAGGCAGCTGGAGACGTCGCTGCGGACGAGGCTGTTCGACCGCGACCGGCGCGCGGTCCGGCTGACCGCGGCGGGCGAGGAGCTGCTGCCGAGGGCGCGGGCGATCATCGAGCAGTGGGACGCGGCCCGGCGGGCGGTCGTGGAGGTGGGCACGACGACGCTGACCGTGGGTTTCCAGACCCGGATCGGCCGCGGGCTGATCCCGTCGGTCACGGCGCGGATGGGCGCGGAGCTGCCCGACTGGCGACTGCACTTCCGGCAGGTGTCGTGGGCCGACTCCACGGCCGGGCTCGGCGGCGGCGACGTGGACGTGGCGATCGCCTGGCTGCCGGTCCCCGACCACGGCGACTTCGCGTGGCGGGTGGTCAGCACCGAGGAGCGGTGGGTGGCGCTCCCGCTGCGGCACCGGCTGGCCGAGGCCGACGTGGTGCCGTTCGGTGAGCTGCTGGACGAGCCGTTCATCGCCCTGCCCGCCACCGCCGGGGAGCTGCGCGACTTCTGGCTGGCGACCGCGCACCGCGAACGGCCGGCGAAGGTCGCCGCCGAGGCGGCCACGTCCGACGAGACGTTCGAGGCGGTCGCCTCCGGGCTCGGGGTGGTGCTGCTCGCGTCCGGCAGCGTCGAGCCGCGCGACGACGTCGTCTACCGGGCCGTCACCGGGCTGCCGCCGAGCGAGCTGGCCGTCGTGTGGCGCGGGGCCGATCGGCGGGAGGCCGTGCGGGTGTTCGTCGAGTCCTGCGTGCGCTGTTTGTGCGCTTGACGTGTGCGTCCGCACATTTGTGCCATGTTCTGCGGACTCAAACGTCCCGTTCCCGTGTTCGACTCGTCTCCATGGGTAACGGGGCACGTCAGGTGCGCCGGGGTGAAGGGGCGGCCATGCCAACCGTGACACCGGCGCAGTACGGTGAGGATCGGCAGTTGGGTGACTCTGGAGGTCGGGTCCTGGTCGGCAACGCGGTGCGGCGACGCCCCGACGCCGACATGTCCGCCACACCGGTCGCACCCGCGGAACCGCGGGTCTCGACCAGGTGGGCGTGGTTCACCAAGCACCGCCAGCTGCTGCTGGACGTCGCCGCGGTGCTCGTCGGCGCCGCCGACGTGTGGCTCGGCTACAGCTGGAACCGCGACGCGGAGCTGTACTCGCTCGTGCTGTCCGGCGTCGCCGCCGCGGCCCTGGTGCTGCGCCGCAAGTTCCCGTTCCTCACGCTGCTGCTGACCGTGCCGGGGTTCTTCGTCGGCTGGTCCGAACTGGCGGCGATGATCGCGCTCGGCACGGTCGCGCGGCGCAAGGCGCTGGGGTGGCAGACGATCGTCGGCGCGGCACTGGTGTGGGCGGCCCGGTTCTTCTGGTGGCCGCCGGACAAGTTCCTCGCCGCCGAGTGGCAGCAGCACGTGCACAACGCGATCTACGGGTTCCTCGTCGCCGGGTTGCCGTTGGCGATCGCGTTGCTGGCGCACGCGCGGGCCGAGCTGGCGAACCGGATCGCGGAGCTGGCCGTCAGCCGGGAACGGGAGCGGCTGCTGCACGCCCACGCGATCCGGGCGGACGAGCGGGCCCGGTTGGCGCGCGAGATGCACGACGTGGTGTCGCACCAGGTGAGCCTGATCGCGATGCAGGCCGGGGCGTTGCGGATGGCTTCGGTGGACCAGAACGCGAAGCAGGTGGCCGGGACGATCCGGACGTTGAGCACGCGGACGCTGGACGAGTTGCGGCAGTTGGTGAGCGTGCTGCGGACGACCTCGGGGGACGACTCGCCGCAGCCGGGGGTGGAGGAGTTGGCGCAGCTGGTGGCCGGGGCCGGGATGCCGGTGACGTTGACCGTGCTGGGGACCGCGCAGATGCCGGCGCCCATCTCGGGGGCGGCCTACCGGACCGTGCAGGAGGCGTTGACGAACATCCGGAAGCACGCGAACGGGGCTGTGGTGACCGTCCGGGTGGACTTGGACGACGACGCGCTCCGGGTCGAGGTGCGCAACGGGGCGCCGCCCGCGCAGCACGTGCCCGTGGGTGGGGCACTGCCCAGCGGGGGGCACGGGTTGATGGGGCTGCGGGAGCGGGCGAACCTGTTGAACGGGGTGTTCGAGGCGGGCGCCACCGAGGACGGCGGGTTCCTGGTCAAGGTGGAGATCCCCACCCTGCGGTGAGGTTCGCCCGGAACCGGGCAGCGGCTAGACCGCTGCCCGGCGGCGGGTCGCGACGGCGATGCAGACGGCAGAGGCCGCGCCGAGCAGTCCGCAGGCGATCGTGGGCAGCAGGGCGGGTTCGTTGCGCAGCAGCACCGTCGGCAGGAACCAGACCGCTATCCCCAGGCCGAAGCCCAGCGGGGCGGCGATGACGACCGCGCCCGCGCCCGCCTGTCGTCTGCGCAGTGAGCGCAGGATCGACTCCAGGTAGGCGAGGGTGAACAGGAGCAGGACCGCGCTGCCGACGCCCATGATGCTGAGCATGGGGTTCTGCGGCGGGGTGATCAGGTACTCGCGGTCTTCCGCGCCCGTCCTCACCGTGCCGACCGCCGCGCCGCCGACGATCCAGCGGGTGACGCCCGGCAGTTCGAAACCCGTGTTGGGGTCGGCGGTGACGTCCGCGAGCCCGATGCCCGCCACGGAGACGAGCAGTTGGGCGGACGGGACGTCCGGCAACGGCACGACGACCGGCGCGCTCAGGTCCGCGGGCAGCGTCGTGAGGTTGCGGCCGGTGACGGAGAACGGCAGGACGAGCATGAGGACGGCGGTGAGGGCTCCCGCCAGGGCGAACCAGCGCGGGGTCTTGCGCGGTCGCGCCTCGGCCAGCACGGAGCTGGCGGGGATGAGGGTCTGACTGCCCAGCTGGGGTGCGGGCGTGGTGTGCTCGACGACGGTGGCGCGGACGCGGTTCTGGCCCAGTGCCAGCGTTTCCCTCGGCTGCGTCGGGTGCAGTGACGGCCGGGTGCTGCCGGTCGCGACGGCCGGGGAGAGGTGGACCCTGACGCCGAGGCGGGTGAGCCAGTCGGGGCCGAAGACCTGGGCGGCGGCGCCCGCGAGGTCGATGGCGAACGTCTCGGCGTTGCGGTAGCGGGCCTGGGGGTCCCTGGCGAGGCTGCGCATGACGACCTCGGCGAGCGGGCGGGGGACGGACGGGTCCAGGGGGCGGGGTTCCTGGTAGACGTGGCGCTGGATCATGGCGAGGGCGCCGCCGCCGCTTTCGTACGGCAGCGTGCCGGACAGGAGTTCGTAGAGGACCGTGCCCGCGCCGTAGACGTCGGCGGCGGGGGTGAGCGGGTTGCCGAGCGCCTGTTCCGGGGCGATGTAGGCGGGGGTGCCGAGCACCTGGCCCGCGTGGGTCATCAAGGTGGCGCCCTCGCTGACGACCTGGGAGATGCCGAAGTCGGCGACCTTGAGGACGCCCGACGAGGTGAACAGCAGGTTCTTCGGCTTCACGTCCAGGTGCAGGACGCCGGCGCCGTGGGCGGCGTGCAGGCCGGACAGCGTCGCGAGGCCGATCGCGCAGGCCTGCCCGGCGGTGAGGCCGTCCTCGGTGAACTTGGACCAGACCGTGCCGCCGTCGAGCTTCTCCATGACCAGCAGGTGCTCGCCGTGGTTCTGGACGTAGTCGTAGACGGGGACGATGTGCGGGTGGTCCAACCGCGCGAGCAGGCGCGCCTCGTGCTCGAAGCGGGCGCTCATCTTCTGGTCCTCGGCGAGCAGGCCGGGCAGCCGCTTGATCGCGACGGGCCTGCCGAGGGGGCGGTGCACGGCCGAGTAGACGACACCCATGCCGCCGGAGCCGATCTGCTCGCCCAACTGGTACTGCGGGAGCGCGGCGACCACGCTCGGAGCGATGCTCACACGACACCGCCGGGCGGCAGCGGCCGCGTCACGCGCTCGGTCAGGGGTGCCTCTTCGTGGTCGAAGTCGCGGTCGAACCGGTCGGCCGCCTCGGCGTCACCGGGGTGCGGTGTGAGGTAGCCGAGGCCGAGCGCGATGGCGGCCGCGCCGAGGATGAACGGGATCTCGGCGGTCGGCGACGGGGCCATCAGCTTCAGCACGGACAACGAGATCACGGCGACGAGCCCGGTGCCGATGCCTGCGGGCAGGAAGCGCATCGCGCGCTGCCACCGGTTCGCGGGCAGCCTGCGGCGGGCCAGCGCGAACAGCGCGCCCGCCCAGGACAGCACGGTCAGCAGCAGCACGCCGAGGCCGAACACCGCGTACACCGACCACATCGAGCCGCGCACGTCACCGGTCGCCTCGACGGAGGCGACGACGTCGCGGGCGTTGTCGAGCACCTCGATCTCGGTGGGCAGCAGGCCGGTGGCCTGGCCGCCGAGGTCGGCGAGGTCGAGGACGAACGCGCGGGTGGCGGTCTCCCGCGCGGGCACGTCGAACGGGAGCGTCGTGTCGTAGGCGAAGAAGGTCAGCGCCAGCGCCGTGCCGGACAGCCGGACGGTCTTCACGTGGCGCACGGCGTCCGTCCCGTTGTGGACGGTCACCTCGACCCGGACCGACTTGGCCGAGTCGAGCACCAGCCGCTCGGTCCCGCCGACCGGTTTCCGGTCGACGGTGGCGTCCAGGGTGATCCCGCCATCCGCCGCGGAGGCGGTCTGGACCGACCCCAGGAAAATCCCGCACAACAGGAGTGAACCCGCAACGCCGGACAAACGTCTCACATGGCACCTCGAAGTTCAGCACGGCGTTCTGCGGGCGGATGCTACATTCCGGCGCCGCTGACAGCGACACATTCCGGGAGATGGCATGCGGGCTACCAGGTCCTTGGGTGTACTCGGCATAGCCGTGTGCGCCGTTACGGTGCTCGCGGTCACACCCGCCGTGGCGCAGGTGCCACCGTCCGTGACGGCGTCGCCCAACTCGGCCGCGCCCGGCGACGGGTTCACCGCGACTTGGTCCGACTTCACCTACGTCTGCGCGAAGGGCGACGGCGTCACGATCCTCTGGGACAACCAGCAGGCGATCGGCAGCGGCACGACCGGTCGTTCGCGCGGCGGGTCCGCGGGCGTGGCCGTGCCCGCGGGCGCACCGGCGGGCTTCCACACCGTTGTCGCGCAAGGCGCGTGCAACACGGCGCGGACGACGTTCACCGTCGTGGTGCCGACCCCTCCGACCACGACCACCACTCCCCCTGCCGTCACGACCACCACGACGCCCCCGCCCGTCGTCACGAACCCGGCGCCGACCACCACCACGGCCACGCTGCCGCCCGGCGTGACGACCACGACCACCACGACGACCGACCCCAGTTCGTCCTCCTCGTCAGCCCCGTCGTCGAGCGGCAGCGGTTCCTCCAGCACGCTCCCCCTCATCGGGGACGGCGCGCTGACCCTGGACAAGGACAACATCCAGCCCGGCGAGCCGTTGAACGCGACCGGCACCGGCTGCTCCCCCGGCTCGGACGTCCAGCTCAGCTCGCTCGACGAGGAGGTCGGCAAGGCGAAGGCCGATGGCTCGGGCAAGTTCAGCGCGCCGGTCGAGTTCAGCACGATCGAACCGGGCCGCCACGTCATCCGCGCGCAGTGCGACATCCTGCTGGTCGGCAGCGTCGACGTGTCGCTGACGAGCGCGACCAGCGGCACGTCGTCGACCCTCGTGGTGCTGGTGTTCTTCGTGCTGATCGGGGCCACGATGCTGCGCCGCCAGTTCAGCGCGCTGCGACTGCCCGCCAAGAACTGACGGCGAATCGCTTCCGCACCGAATTGTGCGGAAACGCTTTCCGGAAAACGTCCCATGCGAATGCACGCGCATTCGGCCCAACACACGGCGAAGGCCCGCACCTCGAAAGGTGCGGGCCTTCGCCGTAGTCCGATTTACGGCACTTCGCGCTGCTTGCGCAGCTTGGTCAGCGCCTCCTGGAGGATCGCTTCGCCGTCGGCGTCGGAACGCCGTTCCTTCACGTACGCCAGGTGCGTCTTGTACGGCTCGTTGCGCGGAGGAGCAGGCGGGGCCTGCTCGTCCCGTCCGGCCGGGAGCCCGCAGCGCGGGCAGTCCCAGACCTCGGGGATGTCCGCCTCCATCGCGAACGAAGGCCGTGACTCGTGCCCATTGGCACACCAGTACGACACCCGATTCCGAGGCGCTGACTCACCGCGCTCCGACTCGCCCATCGGACCTGCGCCGACGCGGGTACCGCGAATCGCGTTACCACCAGCCATCGACCCTTACACCCCCACCACGTGGTTGTCCTGCACCTGATAGACCCGAGCTCAGCCGACCTTGACGAGCAGCCCGATCCCGACGATGGCGATGACCCACACCGCGCCGACGAACAGCGTCAGGCGGTCCAGGTTCTTCTCCACGACGCTGGAACCGGACAGGCTCGACTGCATGCCGCCGCCGAACAGCGAGGACAGACCGCCGCCACGGCCGCGGTGAAGCAGGACCAGCAGAATCAGCAGCAGGCTGGACACGATCAAAAGGATCTGAAGGAACAGGATCATTTCTTCCTCGCTGTCAGGCAGTTGACGCCACAGAGTACCGGTTCAACTGCCGAACGTGGACCCACCCTGTGGAAAATGGGGACGAATGGGGATCAGGGTAGTGGACCGCCCGCGGCGAGCGCGCTGAGCTTCGTGAACTCGTCGGCCTGCAGGCTCGCGCCGCCCACCAGGGCGCCGTCGATGTCCTTCTGCGCGATGAGCTCGCCGATGCTGCCGGACTTCACCGAACCGCCGTAGAGCACGCGGACGGTGGCCGCGACCTCCTCGCCGTAGGACTCGGCGAGCTGGACGCGGAGCGCCGCGCAGACCTCCTGCGCGTCGGTGGAGCTGGCCACGCGGCCGGTGCCGATCGCCCAAACGGGCTCGTAGGCGACGACGACCTTCGCGACCTGCTCGCCGGTGAGGCCCTTGAGCCCCTCGACGAGCTGGGTGTTGCAGTGCTCGACGTGGTTGCCCGCCTCGCGGACCTCCAGCCGCTCGCCGACGCACAGGATCGGCGAGATGCCGTGCTTGAGCGCGGCCTTCACCTTGCTGTTGACCAGCTCGTCGGACTCGTTGTGGTACTCGCGGCGCTCGGAGTGCCCCACCGTGACGTAGCTGCAGCCGAGCTTGGCGAGCATCAGGCCCGAGACGTCACCGGTGTAGGCACCGGAGTCGTGCTGCGAGATGTCCTGCGCGCCGTACTTGAGCAGCAGCTTGTCGCCGTCCGTCAGCGTCTGCACGCTGCGGATGTCGGTGAACGGCGGGAGCACCACGACCTCGACCTTGGCGTAGTACTTCTCCGGCAGCGAGAACGCGATCTTCTGCGTCAGGGAGATGGCCTCGAGGTGGTTGAGGTTCATCTTCCAGTTGCCCGCGATGAGCGGCAGACGGGAGGCCATCACTGCTCCAAAACGGAAACGCCGGGGAGTTCCTTGCCCTCGAGGAACTCCAGGGATGCCCCACCACCGGTGGAGATGTGCGAGAACCCGTCCTCGGGCAGGCCCAGCGCGCGCACGGCGGCCGCGGAGTCACCGCCGCCGACGACGGTGAAGGCGTCGCTCTTGACGAGGGCTTCCGCGACGGCGCGCGTGCCGCCGGAGAAGGCCTCGAACTCGAACACGCCCATCGGGCCGTTCCAGAACACGGTGGCCGCGTCGGCCAGCTTGGAAGCGAACAGCTCGCGGGTCTTCGGGCCGATGTCCAGGCCCTCGCGGTCGGCCGGGATCGCGGTCGCGGCGACGACCTCGTGCTCGGCGTCGGCGGCGAAGCCCGTCGCGGCCAGCACGTCGACCGGGAGCACCAGTTCCACGCCGCGCTCCTCCGCCTCGGCGAGGAAACCGCGCACCTGGTCGAGCTGGTCGGCCTGGAGCAGCGAGTTGCCGACCTCGTGGCCCTGGGCCTTGAGGAAGGTGTACGCCATGCCGCCGCCGACGAGCAGCCGGTCGACCTTGGACAGCAGGTTCTTGATGACGCCGAGCTTGTCGGACACCTTCGCGCCGCCGAGCACCACGACGTACGGGCGCTTGAGGTCCTCGGTGAGCTTGTGCAGCACCTCGACCTCGGACAGCACGAGACCGCCCGCGTAGGCGGGCAGCTTCTTCGCGACGTCGTAGACCGACGCCTGCTTGCGGTGCACGACGCCGAAGCCGTCGGAGACGAACGCGTCGGCCTTGGCCGCCAGCTCGTCGGCGAGGGCCTCGCGCTCCGCGTCGACCTTGCTGGTCTCGCGGGCGTCGAAGCGGATGTTCTCCAGCAGCACGACGGTGCCGTCGGCGCCGGTCTCGGTCCCGATCTCGACCGGGGCGCCGAGCAGCTCGCCGAGCCGCACGGCGACCGGGGCGAGCGAGAACTTCGGGTCCGGCTCGCCCTTCGGGCGGCCGAGGTGCGCGGCCACGAGGACGCGGGCACCGGCGCCGGTGAGCGCCTTGATGGTGGGCACCGACGCGCGCACGCGGCCGTCGTCGGTGATCTTGTCGCCGTCGAGGGGCACGTTCAGGTCGGCGCGCACGAGGACGCGCCGACCCGAGACACCCTCGGCGAGCAGGTCGCTAAGAGTCTTCAACGTGATCCTCAGAGCTTGGAGGCGACGAGGTTGACCAGGTCCGCGAGGCGGTTGGAGTAGCCCCACTCGTTGTCGTACCAGCCGACGACCTTGACCTGGTTGCCGATGACCTTGGTCAGCGGCGCGTCGAAGATGCACGACGCCGGGTCCGTCACGATGTCCGAGGACACGATCGGGTCGGTGTTGTAGCGCAGGTAGCCCTTGAGCGCGCCCTCGGCCGCGGCCTGGTAGGCGGCGTTGACCTCTTCGACGGTGGTGTCGCGGCCCACGGTGACGGTGAGGTCGGTCGCGGAGCCGGTGGGGATCGGCACGCGCAGCGCGTAGCCGTCGAGCTTGCCCTTGAGCTCCGGCAGGACGAGGCCGATGGCCTTCGCGGCACCGGTGCTGGTCGGCACGATGTTGATCGCGGCGGCGCGGGCGCGGCGGAGGTCGCTGTGCGGCGCGTCCTGGAGGTTCTGGTCCTGCGTGTACGCGTGGATCGTGGTCATGAGACCGCGCTCGATGGTGAAGGTGTCGTGCAGGACCTTCGCCAGCGGCGCGAGGCAGTTCGTGGTGCACGAGGCGTTGGAGATGACGGACTGGGTGCCGTCGTACTTCTCCTCGTTGGCGCCGAAGACGATCGTGAGGTCGTCGTTCTTCGCGGGCGCCGAAATGATGACCTTCTTCGCGCCACCCTCGTCGATGTGCTTGCGCGCGACGTTCGCGTCGGTGAAGAAGCCGGTGGACTCGACGACGACGTCGACGCCCAGGTCCTTCCAGGGCAGCTTGCCGGGGTCGCGCTCGGCCAGCGCCTTGATGGTCTTGCCGTCGACGACGATGCCCTCTTCGTTCGTGGACACCTCGAACGGCAGGCGGCCGAGGATGCTGTCGTACTTCAGCAGGTGAGCCATGGTCTTGACGTCACCGAGGTCGTTGAACGCGACGATCTCGATGTCGTGCCCGCTGGCCTGAACGGCGCGCCAGAAGTTGCGACCGATGCGGCCGAAACCGTTGACACCTACGCGAACCGTCACGGTGCGTCTCCTCGATACTCGACTGGCGGGTGCGCCAGGGCGTACGGATGGGCTGTACGTGTGGGCTGTCGGAAAGCCACGGCCAGACTATCCCCACCGTTGCGGCGCTGGTCACGTGGACCTACAGGATCTCTTGATCGAGCAAGAAAATCCAGGTTGCGGGGGTGTTAATCCCAGAAGTTGAGCATTGGGGTCCGGGGAGGGGGTGTCGCCTGCCTGAAACCGGGCATGTTGGGCGGGCTGCTCGGAGTCGGACCTGTGGGGCTTCAGTCGGCACCGGGCCCGTGGGGCTTGTCACTCAAAACTGGGCAGCGGTGCCCGCCGTTCTCCGGGTGCGGCCGATTTGACTTGGGGCCCCTCTTCTTGGCCCTGCGGGCCCAAAAGGGGCAGGGGTGAAAGCCTGCCCGCTGAGCGGGTGCAGGGCCAAAAACCCCAAGTCAAATCGGCCGCACAAGAAGCGGGCGCGCTCGCTCCCGTGCTCGACCAGCCAGTTTGCCCGGCTTCGCGGTCGAGGCGGTGGGTATGGCAGTGCCCCGTCCCCGATCGATCGGGGACGGGGCAACTGGGCACGGTCGACGCGGGGTCGGTCAGACCTCGGCTTCGAGCATGTCTGCTGTGACGGCCGACTCGGTGTCGTCCATGCCGAGGTCCTTGGCGCGCTTGTCGGCCATGGCCAGCAGGCGCCTTATGCGTCCGGCAACAGCGTCCTTCGTCATCTGGGGTTCGGACAGTTGGCCGAGTTCTTCCAGTGAGGCCTGGCGGTGGGCCAGGCGCAGGGCGCCTGCGGCCGCGAGGTGGTCCGGGGCCTCCGGGCCGAGGATCTCCAGTGCGCGTTGCACCCGTGCCGCGGCGGCGACCGCGGCGCGGGCCGAGCGGCGGAGGTTGGCGTCGTCGAAGTTGGCGAGCCGGTTGGCGGTGGCTCGGACTTCGCGGCGCATCCGGCGTTCTTCCCAGGCCAGGACGCTGTCGTGGGCACCGAGTCTGGTGAGCATGGCGCCGATGGCGTCGCCGTCGCGGATGACGACCCGTTCGGCCCCTCGGACCTCGCGGGACTTGGAGGCGATGCCCATGCGCCTGGCTGCTCCGACCAGGGCCAACGCGGCTTCCGGGCCGGGGCAGGTGATCTCCAGTGACGAGGACCTGCCGGGTTCGGTGAGGGACCCGTGGGCGAGGAAGGCGCCGCGCCAGGCTGCCTCCGCGTCGCAGACGCCACCGGACACGACCGGGGCCGGTAGGCCGCGTACCGGGCGGCCGCGCGGGTCGAGCAGGCCCGTTTGGCGGGCCAGGCCCTCGCCGTCCTTGACGACCCGGACGACGTACCGGGTGCCCTTGCGCAGGCCGCTGGAGGTGATCGTGAAGACCTCCGACTGGTGCCCGTAGAGCTCGTGGATCTCGCGGCGCAAACGGCGCGCCGTGGACCCGAGGTCAACCTCTGCTTCCACCACCACCCGGCCGGCCACGATGTGCAGGCCTCCGGCGAACCGCAGCAGCGAGGACACCTCGGCACGGCGGCAGCAGGTCTTCGAGACGGCGAGCCTGCTCAGCTCGTCCTTGACCGCCGAGGTCATCGCCATGATTCCTCGCCTCCCCTGTGCTGACTACTCCTGTGGAGCGTTGTACTGGACGCCTGACCGGCGCTTTCACCTGGGCCACCCAACGCGTGGCGCAGACTCGCGGCCAACGCGACGGGGTCGTGGCGCTCCGGTTCGCCCCGTTCCGCGATGGGCGAGAGGAGTGCCGCAGCGCCCAGAGCAGCGGCTGCGCGGCGCAACCGGTCCGGGACGGGCACCGAATCGACGTCCGCGATGATCGCGTCGATCTTGAGATCGGGCGCGTGCTGCCACAGCACGTCGAGGTGGTGCTCCGGCGAGAAGCCTTCGGTTTCGCCCGGTTGGGGGACGAGGTTCAGCACCACGACGCGCTTCGCGGCGGTCGCCTCGAGCGCTTCGCGCAGTTCCGGCACGAGCAGGTGCGGCAGGACGCTGGTGAACCACGACCCCGGTCCGAGGAGCACCACGTCGGCTCCCAGCACGGCGTCGACCGCCTGCGCGCACCCCCGCGCCCGTTCGCCACCGGGACCCCGCAGCCGGATGCGCTGCACCCGGCCTGGGGTGGTGGCGACCGCGACCTGGCCGCGGATGCGCCGAACCTGCGCCGCGTCCTCGTCCAAGCCGATCACGTCCGCCTCGATCTGCAACGGCTGCACGCTCATCGGCAGCACCCGCCCGCGAACGCCGAGCAGCTTGCACGCCTCGTCCAGCACGGCGACCGGGTCGCCCAACTGCTCCAACAGCCCGGCGAGCACCAAATTCCCGACCGCGTGGCCCGCGAGCGCGCCGGTGCCGCCGAAGCGGTGCCGGAACAGGCTGGTCCACAGCTGGCTGGACTCGTCCGTGCCCGCCAGCGCGGCCATGGCCTTGCGCAGGTCGCCGGGCGGCAGCAGACCGAGTTCGCGGCGCAGCCGACCGGACGACCCCCCGTCGTCGGCGACGGTGACCACGGCGGTCACGTCGTCGGTGATCAGCCGCAGCGCGGTGAGCGTCGCGTGGAGGCCGTGGCCCCCGCCCAGCGCCACCGCCCTGAGGTGCCCCGAGCCGCTCCGCCCGGTTGTCGGCCCGGCCGACGGCATTCCCGTCACTCGCGACCCAGATCCCGGTGGACGACCTTCACGGCCATGCCGTCCTCGGTGGCCAGCCGCGACGCCAGCTCCTCGGAGATCGCGACGCTGCGGTGCTTGCCGCCGGTGCAGCCGACCGCGAGGGTCAGGTAGCGCTTGCCCTCGCGCCGGTAGCCCGCGCCGATCAGGCGCAGCAGCTCGTGGTAGCGGTCGAGGAACTCCTCGGCGCCCTCCTGGCTGAGCACGTAGTTGCGCACGTCGCCGTCCAGGCCGGTCTGCTCGCGCAGCTCGGGGATCCAGAACGGGTTCGGCAGGAACCGGACGTCCATGACCAGGTCGGAGTCCATCGGCAGGCCGTACTTGTAGCCGAACGACAGCACCGTGACGCGGGTGCGGGTCGCCGACTCGGTGCCGAACGTGTCCTCGATCTTGGCGCGCAGCTGGTGGATGGACAGCGCCGAGGTGTCCAGCACCAGGTCCGCTTCCTCGCGCAGCGGCGTCAGCAGGATCCGCTCGGACTCGATGCCGTCGGCCAGCCGACCGTCCCCCTGCATCGGGTGGCCGCGCCGGACCGCCTCGAAGCGGCGGATCAGCACGTCGTCGGTCGCCTCCAGGAACAGCACCTTCGGCTTGTAGCCGCGGGCGTCGAGGTCCTTGATGATGGCGGCCAGGTCCTCGGTGAACGCGCGGCTGCGCACGTCCATCACGACCGCGACCCTGGTGATGGCGCCGCGCGCCTGGGCGCCCAGCTCGACCATGGTCGCTATCAGCTCGGGCGGCAGGTTGTCGACCACGAACCAGCCGAGGTCCTCCAAGCACTTCGCGGCCGTGCTGCGACCCGCTCCCGACAGGCCGGTCACGACCGCGACTTCGATGCCGGACTTCTCGCCGGCCGGTGCACTCACGATTTTTCCCCTTCGGTGCTGGCCGCGCCGCTCCCCGCCGTCAGGGACGCGTGCACGGCTTCCGCGGTGCGCCTGCCCACGCCGGGCACACCGCTGATCTCGTCGACGCTCGCCTCGCGGAGCTTTTTGAGCGAGCCGAAGTGCTTGAGCAGAGCCGCCTTGCGGGTCTGGCCGAGACCGGGCACCTCGTCCAGCTCGGAGGTGATCATCCGCTTGGACCGCTTCTGCCGGTGGTAGGCGATGGCGAACCGGTGCGCCTCGTCGCGCACCCGTTGCAGCAGGTAGAGGGCCTCGCTGGCGCGGGGCAGGATCACCGGGTCGGGTTCGCCGGGCACCCACACCTCTTCGAGGCGCTTGGCGAGGCCGATCACGGCCACGTCGGTGATGCCCAGCTCGGCCAGCACGTCCGCGGCGGCCTGCGCCTGCGGGCCCGCGCCGTCGACCACCAGCAGGTTCGGCACGTAGGAGAACCGGCGCGGCTTGCCCGTCTCCGGGTCGATGCCCGGCACCTGGCCGGGCACGTCGTTCGCCGTCTCCCTCAGGAACGCCTGGAACCGGCGGCGCACGACCTCCGCGATCGAGGCCACGTCGCCCTCGTCGGCCGCCTCGCGGATCGCGAACCGGCGGTACTCGGACTTGCGCGCCAGCCCGTCCTCGAACACGACGAGCGAGGCGACGACGTCCGTGCCCTGCACGTGGCTGATGTCCGTGCACTCGATGCGCAGCGGCGCCGTGTCCAGGCCCAGCAGCTCCTGGAGCTCCTGCAACGCCGCCGACCGGGCCGTCAGGTCGCCCGCGCGCTTGAGCTTGTGCAGCTGGAACTGCTCCTGCGCGTTGCGCGCGACCGTCTCCATCAGCGCCCGCTTGTCGCCCCGCTGCGGGACCCTGATCTGCACCTTGCTGCCGCGCAGGTCGCTCAGCCAGCGTTCGAGGACCTCGGAGTCGGCGGGCAGCTCCGGCACGAGCACCTCGCGCGGAACGGCCATGGCGACCACACCGGTGGACTCCGCGCCCTCGACCTGCTCGCCGTAGAACTGGGTGGCGAACTGGTCGACCAGCCCCGGCACGTCGACGTCCTCGACCTTGTCCACGACCCACCCGCGCTGGCCGCGCACCCGGCCGCCGCGCACGTGGAAGACCTGGACGGACGCCTCCAGCTCGTCCTGCGCGAACGCGACCACGTCCGCGTCCGTGCCGTCGCCGAGCACCACGGCCTGCTTCTCCAGCGCCCGGCGCAGCGCGCCCAGGTCGTCGCGCAGGCGGGCGGCCCGCTCGAACTCCAGCTCCTCGGAGGCGGCCAGCATCTCCTTCTCGACGCGGCGCACCATCGCGTCGGTCCTGCCTGCGAGGAAGTCGCAGAAGTCGTCCACGATGTCGCGGTGCTCGTCCGCGCTGACCCGGCCGACGCACGGCGCCGAGCACTTGTCGATGTAGCCCAGCAGGCAGGGGCGGCCCATCTGGCCGTGGCGCTTGAACACCCCCGCGGAGCAGGTGCGCGCGGGGAACACCCGCAGCAGCAGGTCCAGCGTCTCGCGGATCGCCCACGCGTGCGCGTACGGGCCGAAGTAGCGGACGCCCTTGCGCCGGGGGCCGCGGTAGACGTGCAGCCGGGGGTACTGCTCGTTCAGGGTGACCGCGAGGACCGGGTAGGACTTGTCGTCCCGGTACCGGACGTTGAACCTCGGGTCGAACTCCTTGATCCAGTTGTACTCGAGCTGGAGCGCCTCGACCTCGGTGCTGACGATCGTCCACTCGACGCTGGCGGCCGTGGTCACCATCTGGCGGGTGCGGTCGTGCAGCCCGGCGAGGTCGGCGAAGTACGAGTTCAGCCGGGAACGCAGGCTTTTTGCCTTGCCCACGTACACCACACGGCCGCCGGCGTCGCGGAACTTGTAGACGCCGGGAGCTTCCGGGATGGTGCCGGGCGAGGGGCGGTAGGTCGACGGGTCGGCCACGCGACAAGCCTACGTGCGGCCACCGACAGTTCTTCGCGTGGCCGACCCGAGGTGCTCGTTAAGCCATGACGACCTGACCGTCGGCGACCTTCACGGGCACCTCGGTGAGCCCCTTGGTCGCGGGCCCCTTCTTCAACGAGCCGTCGGTGGCGCTGAACTGGCTGCCGTGGTTCGGGCAGGTGATGACGCCGCCCGCGGGCGCGCCGACCGTCGTGCCCTGGTGCGGGCACGCAGCGCCGAACGCCTTGACGGTCTCACCGGTCCGGGTCAGCACCAGCGGCTTGCCCCCCGACTCGACGATCAGCCCGCCGCCGTCCGGCACGTCCGCCAACGCCGCCAACCCGGCCGCCGCGCCACCCGTCGTTCCGGTTCCGGTCCCGTCCGTCGGCGTCGAACCGCCTCCGGTCGTCCCGCCGGTCCCGGTGCTGGGGCTGCTGGTCGTGGTCGAGCACGCGGCGAGACCGCCGGGCACGACCATCGCGACGGCAAGACCGCACAGCATCGACCTGCGGGACGTCAGGGCCGTGTTCTCGGTGAGGGAAGTCAACCGATCCTCCGCTTGGTGGTGGGTGTGGTGGTTCGGGTACACCAACCAATTACGCGATCGGTCGATCAAGAGTTCAGGTATTCGACGCATATCGAACCGATCAGGCGAGAACCACATCCGTCCGGGTGACCACCACCGCCACCTCGGTCAGCCCCTTAGGCGCAGGTCCGGACCTCACCGCCCCTGTCGCCGGATCGAACCCGCTGCGGTGCGTCGGACACGTGATCTCGCCCCCGGTCGGCGGATTCACCGTCGTGCCCTGGTGCGGACAGGCCGGGTTGAACGCCTTCACCACACCCTCGGAGGGCCGGACGAGCAGCAGTTGGCCATCGCCGGGCATGTCCACCAGCACCCCACCCCCAACCGGCACGTCCCCCACCGCCGCGACCCGATCCCCCGCCTTCGCACTCCCCACACCGGGAGTCTTCCTGCCAGTGGCAGTGGTGCCACACCCCGTGACGGTGAGCGCGGCAAGCCCGCACAGAAGAGTTCGACGATTCACCCGACCAGTCTGCCCGCGACAACACCAACCACCCCAGCCGCCCGCAGCAGGTCACAGCCCCGCCCTGACGCCGCCCCAACCACACACCCACCGAACAAGACCCCCAACCACAGGCCCGCCGGGCAAACGACCAACCACAGCCGACCGAGCAAAGCGACCGACCACGACCCGCCGACCACGACCCGCCGAGCAGGAGCCCCCGACCACAGCCGACCGAGCAGCACTCGTCCGCCGTGCGGCCAGCTTGACTTGGGGTTTTCGGCCCTACACTTTCGGCGGCGGGCAGGAGCTTCACCACCTGCCCTTCAAGACCGCCGAGGGCCGAAAAAGGGGCCCCAAGTCAAGCCGGCCGCACCCGGAGAACATGGATCCGACACCGGCGACCCAGCACGACACCCACCCGCACCCGGCGACCACCACACCAGCCGAAGACACCCGACGACCCCGCACGGCACCGCTACCCGGTTTCGAGGGACAAGCCCACCCCACCCACCGAAACCCAACGACCCAGCACAAAGCCCCCAGCACAGAGCCCCCCAGCACCCCCACAAGGCAGCCACCACACCCGACCACCCGACAAACCCACCCCCACGACAAGCGAGGCCAGTTCCGAGCACCTGGTCCGGGATCTCCGCAACCAGGTGCATCGCGGCGGGCCCCCGACGCGGCCGATCACGCCGCGCAGGCGCCCTCCTCCGCTGCCCCGTCCCCGATGGCAGCGGACTCCCACAACAACCGGAACCCCAGCGAGAGCAGGCCCCAGGACCCGCCCTCACCCGATCACCGGTCGTTGGCCGTCGCGCTCCTCGCCAGTGCCAGCACCGCGGTGAACGGCGGGAACCAGTGCCTGCTGTGCGAGGGCGGGTTCGCCCAGCGCAGCGAGCCGTAGCGGGTCATGGTCGGCGGCAGGGCGATGCGCTGCGGGGACCGGACGAACTGCACCTCCGGCGGGGCCTTGAGGTGGGTGGGCAGCAGCGCCACCAGTTCGGCCAGGAAGATCCAGTGCTCGCGCGGGCCGGGTATGACGGTGACCGGTCCGGCGAGCATTCGTGCCTTGAGGTCGGCCAGCACCCGCGAGCCGATGCGGGCGGGCATGACCAGTGCGGTGGTCGAGGGGCCGAGCAGCAGGAAGACGCCCTGCTCGGTGACGGATACCCGCCAGCCGAGCAGTCGGTACCCGGCGATCGCCTCGCCGAGTAACTGCTCGTGGGCCCGGCTGTGCGGGGCCCCCGGCCGCCCCTTGGCGGTTTCGGCGGTGGTTGCGGCGGTGATGCTCATCGGCTGTCGTCCTCCCTGGTCGGGTGGTCGCACTCCTGGACGTTCGTGGTGTCCTCCGGCACGGGGATCAACCCGTTGTCGGTGATGGGTGCAGGGTCCGTCCGCGGCGGCCCCGGCACCACACGCCCTGCGGGTGCGCCTCATGCACCGGGTGCATCGGCTGCATCCGCCACTCGGCGTCGCGTTCGGGCTTTCACGATGCCGACCGCGACTTATGCACGAAATGCATGGACTCCCGATCACCAGGACATACACTGTTGTGCACGCTCAGTGACGGGAGCGAAAGCCATGGCAGAGATCAGCCCCAGGGGATCCAGTTCCAGGCGCGCATGCCCGTGCGGGGCGCTGATCGCCGCCGACAACACCGATCGGCTCTGCCACCGGTGCAGGCGGAACGCGCGGATCGACGTCTTCGGACCGCCGGGGGTGCCCGCCGAGTTCTGGGACCACCTGGCCATCGCCGGCGCGCTGGCGGAGCGCGACATGGGCGCGGTCCTCGCCGCGTACCGCCACCACCCCCAGCACGTCAGCCGGGTCACCCAGGACCGCATGGCGGGGTGGCTCGGGATCAGCCAAGCGCAACTCTCCCGGTACGAGAGCGGTGAGAACCCGATCGACCGGATGGACCGACTGCGCCACTTCGCGCAGGCGTTGGGCATTCCCGGTGACCGGTTGTGGTTCGACCGGGCCGGAATCCAAAGCCAGGTGGGCCCGGAAACCGGTGCCCCGCCCGATGTGCTCGCCGCGGCGTGGGACGCGTCGAGCATTGCCCGATCGGTCGAGGAGACGGCGAGGAACGACTTGGCGATCAGCAGACGAGCGGCGCTCGCGGGAGCGGCCGCGGTTGCAGTGGGTCCCGCACTGGTCGAACCGCTTCAGCGGTGGCTACATCCGTTGCAGACGATGTCCCGGTGGTCGTCGAGTTCGGCGATCAGCGAGGAGGAGTTGGCGGCGTTGCAGCGCGTCGCGGACGGGTTGCGCGGCTGGAGCGGGCGGGGCGGGTTCGGATTGGCCCGCAAGGCGGTGCTGGGCCAGTTGGACGAACTGGCCGAGAGGCTGTCACGAGCACCGGCGGGTCCGACGACGGAACGGGCCTTCTTCATCGGTGCGGAACTGTCGAAGGTGGCGGCGAGCATGTCGTGGGACGCGGGGCTGCACGACGCGGCCCAGCGCTACTACGTGCTGGCCGTCCGCATGGCGAAGGCGGGCCGCAACGACCCGTTCGCCGCCCTGTGCCTGGCCGCCATGGCCAGGCAGATGTTCGACCTCGGACGTCCCGAGGACGGGCTGGAGCTGGTGCAGCTCGCGCAGTACGGCACCCGGCGCACGGCCACGCCGACGTTGCAGTCCCTGCTGTTGACCAGGGAGGCGTGGGCGTACGCGCAGATGGGTCAGGTGCGGGAGTTCGAAAGGGTCGTCGGCCTGGCGCAGGACAGCTTCAGCCAGCGCAAGGCCAAGGACGAGCCGAGGTGGCTGCACAGCTTCGACGAGGCCGAGATGGAAGGCGTCATCGGGGCGCGGACGCGCGACCTGGCCGCGGGGCACGACCCGCGGCTGGCGGTAGCGGCCGAGAAGCACATCCGGCGGGCGCTCGACCTGCGCGACCCGTCGCTGGTGCGCAACAGGGCGTTCGACGTGATCGGCCTGGCGCGCACCAAGATGGTGGCGGGCCAGCCGGAAGAGGCCTGCCACCTCATCAACGAGGTCCTGCCGACCGCGGAACGGCTCTCCTCGGGCCGGGTGCTGCGCAAGCTCCAGGACTTCGCGAAGGAATCGGAGCGGCACCGGGACCTGCCCGGAGTCCAGGAGACGCGCGACGCGATCCGCGCCATGCGGACGGCCTGAATGCGGATCGGCATCACCGGGCACAGCAATCTGGTGCCGGAGTGCGTGGACGCCGTGCGTGCGGCGATCCGCGATGTGCTCCACGAGGAGACGGCGGGCGGGTCATCCCTGATCGGGGTGACCTGCCTGGCCCCCGGCGCAGACCAGGTGTTCGCGCGGGTGGTGCTGGAGATGGGCGGCAAGGTGGAGGTCGTGCTGCCCGCCAGCGACTACCGGGCGAAGATCAAACCCGACGGGGTGGCGGAGTACGACGAGCTGATCTCGAAGGCGGACATCGTCAGCGTGCTGCCCTTCATGCTGTCCGGGAGGCAGGCTTACGTGGCCGCCAACGAGCGGATGCTGGCGAGCGTGGAACTGCTGGTGGCTGTGTGGGACGGGCAGCCCGCTGGTGGGAGGGGTGGGACGGGGGAAGTGGTGGAGCACGCTCGGGCGAGCGGGGTGCCGGTGGTCGTGGTGTGGCCGGAGGTGGCTCGGCGGGGGTGATTCGGGTGGGTCCTGAGGGGTGGTTGGCGGAGCCCGGCCCCCGTGCGCGCAATTGTCTCAATGCCACACCCCTGTTTGTCAAGGTAGGAAAGATGCCTTGACAAACAGGGGTGTGGCAGGAGGGCGCTGTGTATCGGGGGCAGGGGTAGATCTGGCTTCGCCAGCATCAGGCTGCGCCTGACTCAGGGCACCTCGCTGCGCGTCGGCAAAGCACCTCGCTGCGCGTCGGCTTCGCATCGGATGGCGCGTGTGGTCGGGCGGTTTGCTTGGTGGTGTTGGGGTGGTTCGGCCGAATGAGCGTAGTTCGACGTGGGGCGGGCATTCGGGAACTTGGGTGGGGGTGGGGGCGTCAGACTGGGGATCGCCGTGTGGACGGCGTGCGCGGCGGGGTGGCCGTGAGGGGTGGGGGTTGTGGTGGGGATTTTCGTTCGTGCTGTTGTGGTCCTGGTGGTGGGGGTGGCCGCTGTTTCCGGGTGTTCTTCCTCCGGTGGAGGCGGTGGGGCTGTCGCGCCGACCACGTCGAGTACGCCGGTGCCGATGTCGCCCGCTGAGTACCAGGCGGCGTTGACGAAGTTCGACGAGGCTGTGCGGCCGGCGTTGGAGCGGGTTGGCGCGGCTGGGGCGGATGTGGATTTCGGGGCCGCGCAACAGGAGTTGGCGGAGGTGTTGGACGCGCAGTCGAGTCTGCTGACGGGTGTGGTGCCGCCGAACGGGGTCGCGGGTGCGCACAGGAGTCTGGCCGGTGGGTTGTCGATCGCGGCGATCTCGATTCGCACGATGGTCGTGGCGGCGGCCGCTCCGAACAGTTGCGGCATCACGGTGCCGACGTTGCCCGCGGCCAAGGTCGAGCTCGACGACAAGGTGCGGGATCTGGGGACGACCTACTTCGAGCCGTTGACGACGCTCGGTTTCCGGATCGGGTCGTTCGTTCCGCCTCCCCTGGCGGCCGTGCAGCAGGAGGAGCGGCGGGCGGGCAACGGGGAGGTCGTGCTGCGCAACGGTGGGCAGGGGCCGGGGACGTTGAAGATCACGAACGGCACGCCGGGGGACATCGCGGTGTCGGTGGTGTCGGGTGATCCGTCGAACCCGCAGGTCACGGTGTACGTCCAGGGCAGTTCGGACGCGTCGGTGAGCGGTATCGCCGGTGACTACGAGGTGTACTTCAAGTCCGGGGTGGACTGGGACGCGGGGCGCAACGGGTTCACCAGGGACTGCTCGTTCGAGAAGTTCGACGACCTGTTCACCGGTGAATCGGACTGGTCGATCGATCTCCAGGCGACGCCCGCGGGCAACGCGTCGACCAGCGACGTCCCGGCTTTCTGAGTCATCGCGGACGCGGGTTGTCCGCGATGGCTGGGAGACTCGTCCCATGCTGGAGACGTCGGCTCGACTGTTGCGCCTGCTGTCGCTGCTGCAGGTCCGCCGTGACTGGACCGGGCCGGACCTGGCCGGGCGGTTGGGGGTCGACGTGCGGACGGTGCGCCGGGACGTGGACAAGCTGCGGAGCCTCGGCTATCCGGTGAACGCCACGTCCGGCGTGGCGGGTGGTTACCAGCTGGGTGCCGGGGCCGAGTTGCCGCCGCTGCTGCTGGACGACGACGAGGCGGTGGCGGTGGCCGTCGGGTTGCGCACAGCGGCCAACGGGACGGTGTCGGGGATCGAGGAGACGTCCTTGCGGGCGTTGACGAAGCTGGAGCAGGTGCTGCCGCCGCGGCTGCGCCACCGGGTGGCGGCGTTGGGCGCGCACACGACGACGTTGGCTGCGTTCGGGCCGATGGTCGACGCGGACGCGCTGACGGTGATCGCCGGGGCCAGCCGTGATCACCAGGCCCTGAGGTTCGGCTACCAGGGGCGCGACGGGACGGCGGCGCGCAGGCACGTGGAGCCGCAGGGCATGGTGCACACCGGGAGGCGGTGGTACCTGGTCGCGTGGGACGTGGACCGGCGCGACTGGCGGACGTTCCGGGTGGACCGGATCGAGGGGACGCCCGACCTGGCGGCGCGGTTCACCCCGCGCGAACCACCGCACGCCGACCTCGCCGAGTACATCTCGCGGCAGGTCAGCGGGGTGGTCTACCGGCATCGGGCGCGGTTGGTGATGCACGCGCCGCTGGCGGTGGTGCAGGCGGAGACCTCGCCCACCTCGGCGCACCTGGAGGCGATCGACGAGAACAGCTGCCTGATGACCACCGGCGCGGAGAGCCTGTACTCGCTGGCCGTGCACCTCGGCATGATGGGTTTCGACTTCGACGTGCTCGACCCTCCCGAGCTGCGGGAGCACCTGCGGGAGATCGGCGCCCGGCTCACCGGGGCGGCGGGTCCGGAGCGGCCGGGTGGGGAGATCGGGCAGAAGCCGGTGGACTGAAGATCGAAACCCGCCGTCCGCGCGGGCCCGGCACGCACACTGCGGCGGTGACGAAGAACGCCTGCGGGCATGACGCCGCGTCCGCTCCGAGCCGGATCTGCCCCCACCTGCTGGCCGACGAGGACCTGCCCTACGTCGCCGTGCTCACCGGGCACGGCGTCGAGCACGACCTGTGCTGCGAGGAGTGCTACCCGCCCGCGGAGCTGGTGACCGCGTGCGTCGAGTGCTTCGAGGAGGTCACCGGCGAGTTCCAGGGGATGACCGCGTGGCGCGGTGAGCCGGAGGTCCGCGAGCGGCCGGAACCCGTCGGCACGACCCCGCACCGGGTGGCGCTGCCCGCGGAGGTGGCGGGCGCGGTGGACCTCGCGCCGTTGCCGGACGGCCGCTGGCTGCTGCTGCTCGACGCCCCGTACCGGGTGGTCGCGTTCGACCCGGCCACCGGGCTGACCGGTGAGCCGGTCGACGTGGCGCTGGCCGCCGAGGAGCACCGCAACACCCACTGGGGACCGCCGAAGCCCGTGCTGCACACCTCCCCCGACGGCCGGTTCGCCGTCGTCGCGCACGACCACGGCGTCACCGGCGCGGTGGTGGACCTGACCACCGGCAAGACGACGCGGCAGGTGGACCGGGGCGACTACCACAGCGACACGACCCCGTACCCGGTCGCGTTCGTGCGGCTGGACGGGCGGCAGGTGCTGTGCCACGGGACGGGGTGGTGCTCGCTCGGGTTCTCGGATCCGGCGACCGGCGCGACGGTGGTGGAGCGGGAGCCGACCGGCAGGCTGTTCAACGGCCGCCTGTCGGTGTCGCCGTCGGGGCACCGGGTCGTCAGCGACGGGTGGTTCTGGACGCCGCTCGGCAGCCCGAACACGTGGGACATGCGGGATCCCGATTCGGGGACGCCGCTGTGCTGGCGGGCCTACTACTGGAACGAGGGCGTGTGCTGGGTCGGCGACGACCTGCTCGCCGTGGGCGGGATCGGTGTCGACGACCAGGTCATGCTCGACGGTGTGCGGATCTTCGACGCGGCGAGCGGCGCGGAGGTCGCGGTGTTCGCCGGGCCGAAGCGGGGCAGGTACTTCGCCGAGGGGCCGCGGCTCTACGCGGTGACCGGCGAGGGCGTGGAGATCTGGGACCACACGACCGGCGAGCGGACCGGGGCGGTGCCCGGATTCGTGCCCACGGCGCAGCGCGCGGGCGCGTTGGCGGCGCTGGTGGACGGCGCGGTCGTCACCTGGGCGACCACCGGCGACGCCTGAGGCCCGCGCCCGACCTCGTGGAGAAACCCCCACGAGGTCGGGCGCGGGCCTGCGTCAGAGCGGCAACTGGTACTGGATGAAGCCCTTGTTGACGGCGACCCGGTCGTACAGCCTCCGGGCGGTGGCGTTGGACTCCTGGGTGTGCCAGTAGACGCGGGCGCACCCCTGGTCCCGCGCCCAGGACCCGACGGCGGCGATCAGGGCGCGCGCCACGCCCCGGCCGCGCACGTCGGGGGCCGTGAACAGGTCTTGGAGGTAGCAGACGTCCGCGGAGGACGTGCTGGGGTGGACGAGGAAGTGCGTGATCCCCACGAGCGCGCCGTCCAGACGGGCGCCGAGCGCGTGCATGCGCTCGGCGGCCCGGAACTCGTCCCACGCCCGGTCGTACGCCTCCTGCGGCGAGGTGCGGCCGTAGAAGGCGGTGTAGGCGCGGAACAGGACTTCCCACTCCGCGCGGTCCTCCGGGACCAGCGGTCCGATCGTGATCACGCGTTGGACAGCGAGCGCAGGGCGACCGCGGCGCGTTCGAGCTGGGTGAGGACGCTCGGGCGCAACTGGGCGAGCTGGCGTTCGCCGCGCGCGTCGCCCGCCTCCTGGAGGAGCACCTGGGTGGGGGCCGAACCGTCCGACTCGGAGACCGCCAGCACCTTGAAGGCGGTGGCGGGCGGGAACAGGACGCGTTCGTTGACGACGCCTGCGCGGCGGTCGACGACTTCGACGCGGCGACCGGTGAGCGACCACACGAGGTACTCGACGCCGCCGTCGAAGGACTCCTGCGGGTTCGCGTGGGTGTTCAGGATGCCGTGCTCGACGAGCACGTCGCCGGTGCGGAAGTGGTTGGTGATGTTCGGCGGGGCGACGCTCCAGCAGGTGGTGATGCCCTGGTGCAGCGGCAGCCTGCGCAGACCCGCCACGACCGCGGCGATGTACGGCTGGAGCCTGCCGAGGGTGCCCGTGCGCAGGGTCTCGACCACCAGGTCCTCGTCCTGGCCCAGGTACGCCGACAGCGCGGCGAGTTCGGTCACGGTGGTCTCGACCGGGACGGGGTCCACGAGCGGGCCGGGGCGTTGGGCGAGGAGCCTGCCGACGGCGGTCGCGAAGGCCGGGTAGCGCTCGCCGAGTATCCGGCGGACGGCGTCGCGCTCCACGTCGGTGGTGCGGTGGTCGGCCGCGACGGTCTCCCGGTCGCTGATCAGCTCCTCGCCCCACCTGGAGTTCTTCTGCTGCCACGACGGCGACGGCGGGGTCGGCACCGGGCCCTCGATGCGCAGGGGGATCTCGAGCGCGGAGGCGTCCTCGGGCGGCTGCTCGGCGGGCGGCTCCTCGATCGCGGGCGAGTCCGTGACCTGGGTCGGCACCTCGACGTGCGGGGAGAGCTGGGCCCGCAGGGAGTTCGGCACCGGCATCTGCACCCGCACCGTGTCGGGATCGGCGTCGGGTTCGGGAACCGGTTCGGGGCCGGGCTCCGGCTCGGTGACGAGCGCGTGGGCGGGACCCGAGCGGGTGTTCTCGTCGTCCTCCACCGGGTCGGACACGGCGGCGGGCTCGGTGACGGGTTCCTCGGTGGCCTCGGGCCACGGGATGGCCGTCTCGGTCGCGTCGCAGAACACCAGCCTGAGCAGCTTGCGGACCTCGGGTTCGAGGCGTTCGACCAGGGCGGCGCCCGCGACGGCGACCGCGCCGGGCGTGGTCCGGCCGGGGGTGCCGACGGTGAGCCGCGCCCATTCCGGGTCCACCGGCAGCGCGCGCACGTCGGCGCCGCCCGCGGCGGTCGCCTCGCGCACCCACAGCCCGGACGCGACGACCTCCAGCACGACACCGTCGCCGAGCCCGAACACGCCGGGGGTCAGCTCGGCCAGGCCGGGCACCGGGTTGCGGTAGCCGGAGACCTCGTTCTCCTCCTGGAGCGCGCGCGGGACGCAGCGCATCTCGGTGACGAACGGGTGCCACGTCGGCTGGCCGCGCCGGTCGACCGCGACCACGACGGCGCCGCCGCCCTCGCGCAGGTTCGACACCGGCAGGCCGGTGTAGATGTTGATGGCCTCGCCGAGGTGCTCGGCGACCAGCTGCGCCTGCTCGCCCGCGTCGAGGTCGTACTGCACGAGCCGGACCCTGGTGCGCGCGGCCGACGGCAGCGCGGTCAGCAGCCTGCAGATCTCCTCGGTCGGGATCGACGGCTGGCCCGGCCCGCCGACCACGATCGTCAGCACGTTCTCGCGGCACGGCAGCGCGACGATGGCGCGCGCGTCCTGCGAGTTCGGGTCGAACGGCACGCTCTGGGCGCGCAGCCACAGGCCGGCCGGGATGGGTTCGGCGATGCCGATCTCCCCGGTCGGCCACGCCGAGTTCGGGTCCATGGCCTCCCAGGCGGGGACCGGGAAGCGCCTGCCGAACGGTGTCGGGGACGCGCCGGGCAGGAACCGCAACCAGCTGCCGTACCCGGTGGCGCCGGTGACGAAAGCGGCGCCGGGCACGGTGGTGAGCGCGCCGTCCGGGGCGATCACCTCGGCCTGCAACTGCGCGGCGAGCCACTGGGCGGGGGCCGTCGGCCGCATGCTGCCCGCGTACGACACGGCCAGCCGGATCGGGCCGCGACCGCGCAGCGCGTTGGCCGCGGACTGCCAGAACGTGGTCTCACCGCCCGGCGGGAAGTCGATGACGGCGACCGTTCGGCCCCGGTCCGCGGGCAGTGACCGCGCGAGTGTCAGCGCCATCTGGCTCGCGCCCTCGGGCGGTCCGACGACGAGCGTCGGTCCCGCGAAGACCACCGAGGCGTTCACGGGCGCGGGCGCCTGCGGCTCGGGTTCAGGGCGCATTTCCTGGAGCTGCTCCACCGGCATGACCTGTTCCACCTCAAACTGCTGCTGCACCACGGCACGCTCTTCCTGCACCGCGGAGTCCTTGCGCACGCCCCGCCGACCCCTCAACCGCTCGAACACCTCCAGCTCACAACCTTCACCCCGCCGTGGCGGCCTTGTGCAGGTCCCGCAGCGCCCGAACCGCGGCGACCGCGTGGTCGCGGTCGACGGCCTGCACGGCCATCACCGAGACGTACTCGTCGTCGGGCAGCTCCAGCCTTGCCCACGAAGCGCCGTCAGGGAAGCTCACGTGCAGAACGTCCTGCCACGAATAGCGGTTCGCGGTCACGACGTTGCGGACCTCGATGCCCTCGGCGTCCGCGCGGACCCTCGGTCGGCCCAGCAGCAGCACGCCGCACGCGAGCAGCACACCCAGGCAGACCATGGCGATCTGGTCGGACACCCGGAAGATCACGCCGGTCGGCGTGTCGCCGAGCAGGAGGCCGACGACGGTGAACACCGCGACCAGGACGACCGCGCACACGGCGGTGACCCGGCGGATGCGCTTGGGGCGGAACTCGACGACCTGCTTGCCCGTCGCGGTCGCGCTCACCGCAGTCCCCGCAGGACCAGCGCGGTGTCCAGGGCCGCCGAGACGGCCTCGACGCCCTTGTCCTCCGCGGAGTCCGGGAACCCGGCGCGGTCGAGCGCCTGCTCCTCGGTGTCGCAGGTGAGGACGCCGTTGCCGACCGGGGTGGACTCGTCGAGCGCCACCCTCGTCAGGCCCGCGGTGACCGCGTCGCACACGTACTCGAAGTGCGGGGTGCCGCCGCGGATGACCACGCCCAGCGCGACCACGGCGTCGTGGGTGCGGGCCAGCGCCTGCACGACCACGGGCAGCTCGACGGCGCCCGCGACCCGGATGACCGTCGGCTCGTCGATGCCCGCCTTGGCGGCGGCCTCGACGGCGCGCGCCACCAGGTTGTCGGTGATCTTCGTGTGCCACCGCGTCGCGACGATGGCCAGCGTCAGGCCCCCGCCCTGCGGGACGTCGATCTCCGGCCGACCCTCGCCACTCATTCCTGCTCCTCGCTTCCGCTCGTCGTGGGAAGAGCGGAAAGGCCCGCGTCGAACGACTCGCTCGCCCGCTCGCTCATTCCTTGCCCTCCACGCCGGCAGCCGCGATGTCCGCGCGCTGCGCCTCGTACTGGTCGAGCTGGTGCAGCTCGTGGCCCATCCGGTCGCGCTTGGTGCGCAGGTACCGCAGGTTCTCCGGGTTCGGGGAGATGGGCAGCGGCACGCGGTCGATCACGCGCAGGCCGTAGCCCTCCAGGCCGATCCGCTTGGCCGGGTTGTTCGTCAGCAGCCGCATGGACTTGATGCCCAGCTCGGCGAGGATCTGCGCGCCGGTGCCGTAGTCGCGGGCGTCGGCGGGCAGGCCCTGCTGGAGGTTGGCGTCGACGGTGTCCGCGCCCTGGTCCTGCAGCTGGTAGGCCTGGAGCTTGTGCATGAGGCCGATGCCGCGGCCCTCGTGGCCGCGCATGTAGAGCACGACGCCGCGACCCTGGGCGGCGACGGCCTCCAGGGCGGCGTCGAGCTGCGGGCCGCAGTCGCAGCGCAGCGAGCCGAAGATGTCGCCGGTCAGGCACTCGGAGTGCACCCGGACCAGCACGTCCTCGCCGTCGCCGATGTCGCCGTTGACCAGCGCGACGTGCTCGATGCCGTCCAGCAGGCTGTCGTAGCCGACAGCGGTGAACGTGCCGTGCGCGGTCGGGATGCGCGCCTCGGCGACCCGCACCACCTGGGTCTCGTGGCGCCTGCGGTAGGCGACCAGGTCGACGATCGAGATCAGCGTCAGGCCGTGCTTCTCGGCGAAGACCTTCAGGTCGGGCATCCGGGCCATGGTGCCGTCGGCGTTGGCGATCTCGCAGATCGCGCCCGCCGGGTGCAGGCCCGCCATGCGGGCCAGGTCGACGGCGGCCTCGGTGTGGCCGGGACGGCGCAGCACCCCGCCCTCCCTGGCGCGCAGCGGGAAGACGTGGCCGGGGCGGACCACGTCGTACGCGGTCGTCGCCGGGTCGGCCAGCGTGCGGATCGTCAACGCGCGGTCGGAGGCCGAGATGCCGGTCGTGACGCCCTCGCGGGCGTCCACGGAGACGGTGAAGGCGGTGCCCATCCGCTCGGTGTTGTGGGAGACCATCTGGCCGATCTCCAGGCGGTCGAGCGCCTCGGGCTCCATCGGCGTGCACAGCAGGCCGCGGCACTCGGTCATGACGAACGCGACGAGTTCGGGGGTGGCCATCTCGGCCGCGAACACGAGGTCGCCCTCGTTCTCGCGGTCCTCGTCGTCGACCACCACGACGGCCTTGCCGTCCGCGATGTCCTTGATCGCCTGCTCGATGTCGGAGAAGTCGCTCATGAGCTGGTCACCTCCCCTTCGGCGCTGTCCACGAGTCCGGCGTTGCGCAGGTGCGGCAGCGCCAGGCGTTCCACGTACTTCGCGAGCACGTCGACCTCCAGGTTGACCGGGTCGCCGGGGCCGCGCCTGCCCAGCGTGGTCAGCTCCAGCGTGGTCGGGATGAGGCTGACGGTGAACTCGTCGTCGGTGACGGACACGACGGTGAGGGACACGCCGTCGACCGTGATGGAGCCCTTCTCCACGACGTAGCGCGCGAGCGAGCGCGGCAGTCCGATGTGGACGATCTCCCAGTGCGGGGTGGTCTCGCGCGCCAGCACCGTGCCGGTGCCGTCGACGTGGCCCTGCACGATGTGGCCGCCGAGCCGCTGGCCCACCGCGGCGGCGCGCTCAAGGTTGACCCGGTCGCCGGGGGCGACCTTGGCCAGGCTGCTGCGGACGAGCGTCTCGCGCATGACGTCCGCGGTGAAGGAGCCGTCGGCGACCTCCACGACGGTGAGGCACACGCCGTTGACCGCGATCGAGTCACCGTGCTTGGCGTCGCTGGTCACCAGCTCGCCCGCCACGGTCAGACGTGCCGCGTCGGGCAGGTCGGTGACCTGCACGACCTCACCCAGTTCTTCGACGATCCCGGTGAACACCGTTCCTCCTCAGCCGCTTACCACCACCGGCACGGCGGAGATCCGCACGTCCGGCCCGCACATACTGACCTCTTCGACCACCAGCCCGACAGCGTCGGTGATGGTCGCCACCCCTGCCTCGCCCAACGCCATCGGACCCGCGCCCAGCAGCTTCGGCGCCGCGTACAGCAGCACCCTGTCGACCCGGCCCGCCCCGACGAACGCTCCGACGAGGGTGGGACCGCCCTCCAGCAGGACGTCGACGACCCCGCGACCGGACAACGCGGCGAGCACCTCGTCCGGGTCGTGGGTGCGCAGGTGGACCGTCTCCGCCTCGTCGTCCAGCACCCTGGCGCCCGGCGGCAGGTCCCCCTTGCCCACCACCACTCGCAACGGCTGGCGCTCCGCGGGGATTCCCCGCGCGGTCAGCCGGGGGTCGTCGGCGCGGACCGTGCCGCCGCCGACCATGATCGCATCGACGCGCGTGCGGAGTTCGTGGACCTCCTGGCGGGATTCCGCCGAGCTGATCCAGCGGCTGGTGCCGTCGGCGGCGGCGACCCTGCCGTCCAGCGTCGAGGCGTACTTCCAGGTGACGTGCGGGCGGCCGGTGCGGGCGTAGTGCAGCCACGCGCGCAGCGGGCCGCGGGCGACCTCCAGGCCCAGCGGGCCCTCCTCCGCGTCGACCCCGGCGGCGCGCAGCACCGCGCCTCCCCCGGCGGCGAGCGGGTTCGGGTCCGGCACGGCGTACCGGACGCGCGCCACGCCCGCGGCGAGCAGCGCCCCCGTGCACGGCGGCGTGCGGCCGTGGTGCGAGCACGGTTCGAGCGTCACGACGGCCGTGCCGCCGCGGGCCCGCTCCCCCGCCTCGGCGAGCGCGACCACCTCGGCGTGCGGACCGCCCGGCGGCCGGGTCGCGCCGGTGCCGACCACCTCGCCGCCCGCGTCCAGCACGACCGCGCCGACCGGCGGGTTGGGGCTGGTGGTGCCGCGCACGGACTCGCTGCGCGCGACGGCGAGCGCCATGGCCTGCTCGATGTTCATCCGCGGTGCGGCGAGCTCGCGGCGGCCAGCGCGCGCAGCGCCTCGATCGCGCGACCGGGGTCCTCGGCGTCGTAGACGGCCGAGCCCGCGACGAAGCAGTCGACCCCCGCCTCGGCGGCGGCGGCGATGGTGTCCGCGTTGATGCCGCCGTCGATCTCCACCAGCAGCTTCAGGTGGCCGGTGTCGACCAGTCGGCGCGCGGTGCGCACCTTGTCCAGCACCTCGACCATGAACGACTGCCCGCCGAAACCGGGCTCCACGGACATGACGAGCAGCGTGTCGTAGTGCTTGAGCACCTCGACGTAGGGCTCCAGCGGCGTGCCCGGCTTGAGCGACAGCCCCGCCTTCGAGCCCGCCGCGCGGAGGTTCTTCGCCAGCTGCACCGGATCCGCCGCGGCCTCGACGTGCACCGTCACGTTGTGAGCGCCCGCCTCGGCGTACCCGATCGCCCAGCGGTCCGGGTCGTCGATCATCAGGTGGCAGTCCAACGGGATGTCGGTCGCCTTGAGCAGCGACTTCACCACCGGCAGGCCCAGTGTCAGGTTCGGCACGAAGTGCGCGTCCATCACGTCGACGTGCAGCCACTCCGCCCCGGTGACGGCGGCGGCCTCGCGCGCCAGGTTGGCGAAGTCGGCGGACAGGATGCTCGGGGCGATCATCGGCTGGTGGACCACGGGACAGGAGTCTAGGTACCGCCGCCCCCTCTCGCGGTCCGGGACTACTCGTTCGTGCTGTATCAGTGTCAGAAAACCCCTGACCTGCGGTTATTCCACTAGGCACGCACTACACACTCAGGTAGTTCCACCGGAGGGTCCCGACGCATACCGTCGGGGAGGGGGCTTGATCTGGGAGTGGCTGTGATGAACCGGGAGTTCGACCGCAAGACCGCGGTGGTGACCGGCGCCTGCGGCGCCGTAGGAGCCGAAGTGGTGACCGCGCTCGCGGCACGAGGTGCCGCGGTGACCGCCGTCGACCGCGACGGACGAGGACTGTGCGAACTGGTGGAACGCCTGCAACGCGGTGGGCTGCGGGTCGCCGGCAGACAGGTGGACATCGCCTCGGGACCCGCGGTGGAGTCGCTGGTCGACCAGGTGGAACGCGAGGTCGGGCCGATCGACATCGTCGTGAACGCCGCCGACCTGGTGCGCACGGGATCGGCGGTGGGGCTGACCGAGGACGACTGGTCGCAGAGCTTCGCCGTGAACGCGCACGCGGTCTTCCACCTGTCGAGGGCCGCCGCGGCGCGGATGGTGCCCCGCAGGGGCGGGGCGATCGTGACGGTCGCCGGGGCGGCCGTCGGGCAGCAGGCGGGGTTGGCGGCTTACGCTGCTTCCAAGGCCGCGGCCACCGCTTACGCGCACGGGTTGGCGGCTGAGGTGGCCCGGTACGGGGTGCAATGCTCGGTGGTGTCGCCGGGAAGGCCGGAGGCACCGGTCCTGCGACCTGTCGCGGACCACATGACCCACGCGTCCGTTGTGGTGTCGGCAGTGCTCACGGCGCTGGCGGGACATGTCGACGGGACGGCGGTGGGGGCCTGAGCACTGGGGGTGCTCAGGGCCCGGTTCTGCTGGGGGATCGGGTTGGGTTCGGGGAGCCGGGGGGCTTCGGGTCTGGGTGTTCGGGGTTGGGTGTTCGGGTCGGGGTGCTGGGGGGTTGGTGCTTCGGAGCGGCCTTTTGGAAGTCGGCCAGCGGGAAATGTCGTACCCCGGTTGTAGCGTGTGCATCGGGGGGTCTTCACGGGTGGGGGACGCCTGTTTTGGTGTGTTTGGGCTGGTCATGGGTGGGTCAGGTCGCCGTGGCGCTGATCGCCGGAGTGTTTGGTTGGGTGGGACGCGAGTTGTAGCGAAGCCCAGCCCCCGTGCGCGCAATTGTCTCAATGCCACACCCCTGTTTGTCAAGGCGGGAAAGATGCCTTGACAAACAGGGGTGTGGCAGGAGGGCGCTGTGTATCGGGGGCAGGGGGAGGTCTGGCTTCGCTTGTGTCGGCTGTGCCGACAAGGCATCAGGCTGCGCCTGACAGGGCACCTCGCTGCGCGTCGGCAAGACACCTCGCTGCGCGTCGGTAAGGCGGCGGGCGCTCCGCGCCGGATGCGAGGGGGCGGCTGCGCCGATGGTGGGGCATCCCTCGCTCCGCGACGGACAAGGCGCCTCGCTGCGCGTCGGCGAGCGACCCGGCTGCGTGGTGTGTGCGACTGGCTTTACGAGCGGGTTGAGGTTTGTTGGTGTGCGAGTCTTGCGAGTTCTACTCGGGAGTTGATGCCGAGTTTTCTGAAGATGCCTCGCAGGTGGTAGTTGACCGTGTGGGGTGACAGGAACAGCTGTTTGGCGACTTGGCGGTTGGTGAGGCCTGCGCCGACGAGGCGGGCGATGTCGCGTTCTGGTTCTGAGAGGCGGTGCCATTCCTGGGTGGAGTTGTTCTGGGGGTGGTTCGGTTCGTCGGGTTGGGTGCGGAGGCGGGCGATGTCGCCGTCCGCGCCCATGCGTTCGAGGATGCGGCGGGCGACGGCGAGGTGGAGTTCGGCTTCTCTGGGTTCGCCTCGGTCGGTGAAGAGGATCATGAGGTCGGCGTTGGCGCAGGCCTTTGCCCAGGGGTGGCGGTGGCGGCCCGCGCAGTTGAGGACGGCGTCGATGTCGCGGTCGACTAGGCCGTGGGCGTGGGCGGCGGAGACGGAGACGGCGCTGTAGCCGGGGTTGTTGGCGGCCAGGTCTTCGGCGGACGCGAGGACGATCGCGGCGAGGCGGCTGTCGCCGACGGTCAGGGCGAGGCGGACCAGCCAGGGGGCGGCGGTGGGTTCGTCGATGAGCATGCGGCGCAGCGAGCCCTCCTCGGAGACGCGGAGGCGGGCCAGTTCGGCGGCGCGGGCTGGGCCGCCCTGGGCGTGGGCCAGGAGGAGTTCGACCCAGTCGTACTGGCCGGAGTGCAGGACGGCCTCGCCGCCCGCGAGGTCGCCGCGGTAGCGGCGGACGTGTTCGGCGGCCAGGTCGTACTCGCCGCGGTGGATGGCGATGGTGCCGAGCACGGTGGAGACGAGCGGCACGAGCAGGCGGAGGCCGCGGTCGTGGGCCATGGCCAGACCCGCCTGGGCGGCGGCTTGGGCCTCGACGAGTCTGCCCGCTTGCAGGAACACGCGAGAACGGCCGATCAACCGGGCGGCAGGTGCGCCGCTGGTGACCGCCTCGTCGGTGTCGGGGCCGTCGCCGAGCAGGAGTTGTTCGGCTTCGGCGAACTCGCCGAGCGCGGCCAGCTTCGACGCGTAGGCGACCGGGGTGTGCGCGAACCACCACGCGGACGGGCCGGTGGGTGGCCACTTGGTGGACTCGCGTCCCCAGTAGACGCCTTCTGCGAGGTTGCCCGCGTTCCACTCCAGGCACGAGTGGACGGTCGCGGCCATGACGGCGTCGGCGTCGCTGGGATCGCGGTCGCGGACGGTCAGCAACGACAGCGCGTGCTCGCGGACCCGGCTGCCGTTGGCGAAGTACAGCCCCAGCAACCTGCCCGCGGCGGCGAGTCCGCGCAGCGGGCCGGTCAGCGACGGGATGGTGAGCGCGTGGTCGGTCTCGACGACGGCGTCGCCGGGGCGGCCGTCGGCGAGCAGGATGCCCGCCAGGACGCAGTGGAGTTCGGCCGCGACGGTCGGGGACACGCGTTGCGCGAGGGTGTCGCGGGCCAGCGCGATGGCCGAGCCGAGCCTGCCGCTCGCGGCGAGCGTGCGCACGCCCTGCACCACGTCCGCGCCGATGTCGCCGCCGACGTCGCGGGGCAGCAGCGGGCGGGCGGTGGGTTCGACGCTGAACGGCGGCCGCAGCACGGCGACGTCGTGGCGCAGCGCGTGCAGGATCGAGCGCGGGATGGACTCGACGACCGCGCGGCGCACCAGGTCGCCGGGGAACTCCAGCCGCTCGTGCACCGGCACCAGCAGCCCGGAGTCCAGCACCTCGTCCACGGCCAGCAGCAGCGAGGCGGTCGTCTCGCTCATCATCGTCGCCACGTCGTGCAGCAGGAACGACCGGCCGACGACGGCGGCGACCCGCAGCAGCTGGGTGGCCTTGGCCGACAGCACCTCGACCCGGTCGCGGATCAGCGTCGCGACCCGTTGCGGCAGCCAGCCGCCGCGCACGTGGGCGACACCGCCGCGCAACTCCAGCTGCCCCTCCTCGCGCAGGCCCTCGACGAGTTCGGCGACCAGTCGGGGGTTGCCGCCCGCGCCCGCGAGCAGCGCGCTCAGGTCGGCGTGCGGGACGGCGCCGAGCAGTTCACGGGCCATCTCGTCGACGACGGCGTCGTCGACCGGCCCCACGACGACGACCTCGGCGCGCGCGGCGACGGCCCGTTGCACCTCGGGGCCGGCGGTGGCGCCGTTCATGGCCATCAGCAGGGACAGCGGGCGGTCGCGCAGCCTCGGCAGCAGCGCGAGGACCCCCGCGGGGTGGAGGTGGGCGTGGTCGATCACGACCAGCGCGGCCCGCTCAGCGGCCAGGGCGACGTCCACATCGGACGATCCGCCGACCAGGTCGCCGAACGCGGCGGAGACCATGACGACCGGGATGCCCTGCTCACGCGCCAGTCGCACGGCCTCGTGCAGCAGCGCCGTCTTGCCGGTCACGGGTGGGCCGTCGATGACGAACACCCCACCGGCTCCGGAGTCGGCCGCGAGCAGAAAGCGGCGCACCGAGTCCAGCTCACGCGCACGCCCGCAGACCTTCGACACGCTGCACCTTGCAATGCCCGTCGGGCGCGTGTCAATTCGCCGGGGGCGAATACTACGAATGGCCGAACGGCCCGGTCAGAGCTGGTCCGATCCGACCGGGAAGATCATCCTCCGGTCGCGCGGTCCAGCGCGACCAGCACCGGTCCCGGTCCGCCTTCGGGCACGAGCAGCACACCGGCCTCCTCCAGCGTCGCCAGGTGTCCGGCCCACGCCGGGTGCCGCCGTTGCGCCTCGTTGGACTGCGGCTGCACGATGACCGGCACGTCCGGCAGCCCCATGGCCTCGCAGAGGACGGTCAGCGCCTGGTTGTCGGAGATGCCGAGGGCCAGCTTGACCACGGAGTTCGCGGTCGCGGCCGCGAACACGAAGCAGTCCGGCGGCGGGTGCGGCTTGGGCTCGCTCGGCAGCCGGGACGTCCAGCGCACCGGCAGGTCGGTCAGCCCGGCCAGCGGCTCCAG
This sequence comes from Umezawaea sp. Da 62-37, assembly GCF_032460545.1. GTDB lineage: Bacteria > Actinomycetota > Actinomycetes > Mycobacteriales > Pseudonocardiaceae > Umezawaea. Next base: position 8,685,412 of record NZ_CP135965.1, on the reverse strand, counting down.
CTCCCCCGCCTCGTCGAGCCAGCGGGCGGCCGTCGGGGTGAGCGTGACGGCCAGCCGCCAGCCGCGCTCGACCGCGGGCGCGGCGAGGCCGGTGCGGAACCACCGCTCGACCCCACCCGCGCCCGACGTGATCAGGCCCAGCACTCCGCCTGTCATGAAGTGCCGCTCACACTGCGCTTCATTCCTCCGGAGGCCGCCTCAGCAGAGCGCAGAACATCGCGTCGGTGCCGTGCAGGTGCGGCCACAGCTGGACGTTGTGCGGGTCGGTCAGGTCCGGGACGCCGGGGAAGAACTCCTTGGTGTCCAGCCGCTCCGCGCCGGTCCGCCGGGCCACGTCCGCGACGATGCCGACCGTCTCGGACAGGTGCGGCGAGCACACGACGTACGCCACGACCCCGCCCGGCCGGACCAGCTTCAGCGCCTTGGTCAGCAGCTCGCGCTGCAACCGGGTCAGCGGGGCCACGTCCGAGGGCTGCCGCCGCCAGCGAGCCTCGGGCCTGCGGCGCAGCGCGCCCAGCCCGGTGCACGGGGCGTCGACCAGCACGCGGTCGAAGCCGCCCTCGGGCAGATCGGTCTCGCGCGCGTCGCCGATGTGGACGGTGATCGGCAGGCCCTTGGTGGCCTTGCGGACCAGTTCCGCGCGGTGCGGGGCCAACTCGATGGCGTCCAGCGTGCCGCCGTTCATCGCGGCGAGCGCGCCGAGCATCACGGCCTTGCCGCCGGGACCGGCGCACATGTCGAGCCAGCGCTCGTCGGTGCCCTCGACGGGGACCTTGCTCAGCGCCACGGCGCAGAGCTGGCTGCCCTCGTCCTGCACGACCGCGAGGTGCTCGCGCAGCGGGTCCAGGTCGCCGGGGTCGCCGGAGCCGGACTCCAGGTGCACGCCGTAGGGCGAGTACGGGGCGACCTCGCCGCCCGTCATGGCGGCCAACTCCTCCGCGCTCACCTCGCCCGGCCGGGCGGCCAGGTGCACCTCGGGGCGGCTGTCGTCGGCCGCGAGGGCTTCGCGCAGCGGCTCGTCACGGCTGCCCAGCGCCTCCGCGAACGCTTGCGCGATCCACCGGGGGTGCGCGTTGGCGAGGGCGACGTGGCCGATCGGGTCCGTGTCCGGGTCCGGGGCCAGCTCGTCGATCCACGCGGCCTCGTCCTGCTGGGTGATCCGGCGCAGCACCGCGTTCACGAAGCCCGCGGCGCCGGAACCCTGCCCGCCGCGCACGAGGTCCACAGTGGACGCCACCGCGGCGTGCGCCGGGATCCTGGTGCGCAGCAGCTGGTAGGCGCCCAGCCGCAGCGCGTCCAGCAGCAGCCCGTCCACATCGGACAGGGCGCGGTCGGAGCAGGCGCCGATCACGGCGTCGAGCAGGCCCTGCGCGCGCGCCGAACCGTAGGCCAGCTCGGTGGCCAGTGCCGCGTCGCGGCCGGTGATCCGGCGTTCCCGCAGCAGCTTGGGCAGCACGAGGTTGGCGTACGCGTCGCGCTGGCGGACCGCGCGCAGCGTGTCGAGGGCGGCCAGCCTGGCCGGGTCCTCGACGGGGGGACGCTCGGGGCCCACGCGCCGACGCGGCGGCGCGGGCTTGCGCGGCCGTGAGGGTCGCGAGGGTCGGGAGGAGGAATTGCCGTTCATGAGATCCGCTCCCCTGCCTCGACCCGGACGCCGCGCGCCCAGTCGGTCGCGGCCATTCGCTTCTTACCCGGTGCCTGCACGTCGCCCAGCGCCACCGGGGTGGTCGCGGTGCCGACGAGCACCTGCTTGCGCTGCACCAGGAGTTCTCCCGGTGCCAACTTCTCCTGCGGTGCCCGATCACTTCCGGGCGTGACGGGGGTGACGGGCCCCAGCTTCAGCCGTTCGCCGCGGAACTCCGCCCACGCTCCCGGATCCGGGGTCACCGCGCGCGCCAGCCGGTCGACCGCGAGGGCGGGCGCGGTGAAGTCCAGCCGCGCGTCCTCGACGGAGATCTTGGGCGCGTAGGTGATGCCCTCGGCGGGCTGCTCGACCGCGCGCAGCGTGCCGTCCTCGATGCCGTCGATGGTGGCCACGAGCAGGCCCGCGCCGCGTTCGGCGAACCGGGCCAGCAGCTCACCGGCGGTGTCGCGCGGCCGCGCCTCCTCGGTGACGGTGCCGAACACGGGGCCCGCGTCGAGCGGCTTGACGATCCGGAACGTGGAGGCGCCGACGATGTCGTCGCCGTTGCGCACGGCCGCCTGCACGGGTGCCGCGCCGCGCCAGGCAGGCAGCAGCGAGAAGTGCAGGTTCACCCAGCCGTGGACCGGGATGTCGAGAGCGGACTGCGGGAGCAGGGCGCCGTAGGCGACCACGGGGCACGCGTCGGGTGCCAACTCCCTGAGCCGGGCCTGGAAGTCGGGGTCGCTCGCCTTGGCCGGGGTGAGCACCTCGATGCCGTGCTCGTCGGCCAGCGCGCCGACCGGTGAGCGCTCCAGGTGGCGACCGCGGCCCGCGGGGGCGTCCGGCCGGGTGACCACGGCGACGACCTCGTGCCGCGACGACTCGATGAACGCGCGCAGCGACGGCAGGGCGGGTTCGGGCGTGCCCGCGAAGACCAGGCGCACGTCACTTCCCCCCGAACAGGGGGTGCGGGCTCTGCTTGAGGATCGGGACCCCTCCGTCGAACCACTCCGCCTGGCGGATCTCGCGCATCGCCTGCTTGCGGGTCTCGGCGTCGAGCCGGTCCAGGAACAGCACGCCGTCGAGGTGGTCGGTCTCGTGCTGGATGCAGCGGGCCAGCGTGTTCGTGCCCTCGACCTCGACCGGTTCGCCGTGCATGTTCCAGCCCTTGGCCACGACGTCCAGGTGGCGGCGGCAGTCCCAGCGCATGTCCGGGATCGACAGGCAGCCCTCGGGGCCCTCCTGGAACTCCTCGCCGACGACGGTCCACGTCGGGTTGATCAGGTGCCCGGCGAAGCCGTCGACGTGGTAGGTGAACACCCGCAGGCCCACACCCAGCTGGGGTGCGGCCAGACCCGCGCCGCCCGCCTCGGTCATCGTGTCCCACAGGTCCTTGACCAGGGTGCGCAGCTCGGCGTCGAAGTCGATGACCTCGGCGGCGGCCGTGCGCAGCACCGGGTCGCCGAACAGCCGGATGGGTTGGACGGTCACGCACACTCCTCGCGCTGGGCAGACGTCCAGTCTAGGAGAGTGCGGATGGCACCCCCGACCTGCTCCCCGGCGCGGGCGCTCAGTGGTCGAGGCCGGTCCCCAGGAAGGCCACGCCGAACAGGGCGAGCAGGAAGTGTCCGAGGAAACGGGCGGCGGTGACGACCCCGCGGGCCGCCGTGGCGACGACGGCGGGGGTGTGCGGGGTGGTGATCGCGGTGGTGACCATGGCGGGCTCCTCTTCGTCGGTGGTTCCACGGTCTTCCGGCAGGCCGTGCGCGCGCGTCCACTTGGAGTGGTGATCCACTCTCATCCCCAGGTCGTACGGGTCGCCGCAACACCCTGAAGGGTCGCGGACACCTACTGGCATGAGGCTGATGAGATCCGACCGGCGGGGAGCGGACACCTTGGCCGCCAGTCCTGCCACCGACGCGGAGCTGTGGTCGCGCGGTGACGACGCCGCCTTCGGCGAGCTGTACGACCGGCACGCCGAGGCGGTGTGGAACCACGCCTACCGGCTGACCGGCTCGTGGTCGACCGCCGAGGACCTGACGTCCGGCGCGTTCCTGACCGCGTGGCGGCGCAGGCGTGCCGTGGCGCTCGTGCGGGACAGCGCCCTGCCGTGGCTCTACGCGGTCACCGGCTACCTGGCGGCGAGCGAGTTCCGGCGGACCACCCGGTTCGGAAGGCTGCTGCGGCGGGTGCCGCTCGACGACACCGTGCGCGACCACGCCGACCACGTGGCGACCTCGGTCGACAACGACCGCGAGCTGCGCTCGGTCATGGCCGCCGTGTCCCGGTTGCCGAAGGGCGAGCGGGAGGCGGTGGAACTGGTGCTGATCGGCGACGTGCCGATCGCCGAGGCCGCCGTGGTGCTGGGGCTCGCCGAGGCGAGCGTCCGGTCCCGCATCTCCAGGGCCCGTGCCCGCCTGCGAACGACTTCCGAGGAGACGAGATGAGCGACCACGACCTGCTGCCCGTAGCGCCCCACCGCGCGCTGCCCGACGACGTCCGGGAGCGGATGCGCGACCGGATCGCCTTCGAACGGCGGAAGCCACCGGCCAGGAGGGGTCCGCTCGCGGTCGCCGCCGCGGTGGTGCTGCTCGCCGCGGGCGGGGTGGTCGTCGCCCAGTCCGCCAGGAACGACGCCGTTCCGGCCGCCGGGTGGAGCACCGTGCCCGCGGACCACGTCAGCACCGAGCCCACGACGGCCGAGGACCTGCGCAGGTGCGGCGTCGACTGGGAGCCGGACTACACCATCGTCATGCGGGGACGTCGGGTCGTGGTCGGCCAGGTCGACGACTTCTGCGAACTCACCTACGCGTCCGTGCGGACGTCGCGGAAGAGGGACATCGTCGTGATCGGCGAAGGCGTGGTCCTGTGGCAGACCCCCGACGGCCTCACCGTCGGCAAGGCGCCGAAGGGGACGACCTCGATGGAGTTCGTCGAGAGCGGGCAGACCACCATGCGCGACGCGCTCAGCGGTTCGCCGGCCTTCACGGCGCTGCTGCCGGACCGCCGGTTCGTGGTGCGGTCGACGAGGACGGTGGACGAGGTCCTGTTCGACTTCGACGGGTGGCAGCCGAAGGTCATGCGGCTGGTCAAGGCCGATCTGCCGGCGGACGAGTGGTCCACCACCAGGTGGGCGTTCCCCAGCGGGACGGCCGATCCGGAGGCGCCGGAGAACCGGATGGCGGCGTGCCTGGACTACTGGTTGACCGGCGGTATGGGGTTCGGGCTGCCGGAACCGTCCGATCCGACCGGGTGGCGGCCGGTCGTGAGGGCGGGGGATCCCTCGGGTGTGCAGGTGATCCGGGATGACGAGCGCACGGCCTACTGCGAGTTCCGGGACGGCCGGCTGGCGGATGTCCGGGTCGGTCGGGATTCGAAGCTCGGGAGGTCCGCGGGGCCGTTGGACGTGCAGTACCGGTCCGGGGTGCCCGCGGACGGGAGGCTGCTGCTCGCCGGGAGCGTGCGGAACGGGGTCGGGAAGCTGGTGTTCACGGCGCCGGGTGGTGCGCCGACGGAAGTGGCGTTGGCGGACGGGTGGTTCGCGGTGAGCCTGGCGACTGGGCGAGTGGATGACGTGCTGGCGTTGGAGGACGTCGCGGTGCGGGCGGAGACGGTGGACGGGAAGTTGCTGTACACGGGGCGGCTCGTGGGTTAGCGCAGGATGGGGGGATGAGAGTTCGGGACGCCCTGGTCGGTGACGTGGACGCGGTGGCGGAGATCTACGCGGGGTACGTGCGGGACACCACCGTGACGTTCGCCGAGGTCGCTCCTGGTGTGGAGGAGTGGGTGGGACGGGTCGGGGATCCGCGGATGCCGTTCCTGGTGGTGGAGGTCGAGGGGGCGGTGGTGGGGATGGCGTACTGCTCGCCGTGGAAGGCGAAGGCTGCTTACCGGTACACGGTGGAGAGCAGCGTTTACCTGTCGCCTGGGGCGGTTGGGAGAGGGATGGGGAGGGTGTTGTTGGGGGTGTTGTTGGAGCGGGCGGCGGTTGTTGGGGTGCGGGAGGTGATCGCGGTGATCGTGGATGGGGGGGAACGGGGCTTCGGGGAACAGGGCTTCGGAGAGGGTGCATGAGGGGTGTGGGTTTGAGCGGGTGGGGAGGTTGGTGGGGGTTGGGGTGAAGCACGGGGAGACGTTGGACACGGTGTTGTGGCAGCGGAGGTTGGGGTGAGGGGTTTGTCGGGGGCTTGGGTTGGGGGTGGGTGGGTGGCGGAGCCCGGCCCCCGGCGCGCAATTGTCTCAATGCCACACCCCTGTTTGTCAAGGCGGGAAAGATGCCTTGACAAACAGGGGTGTGGCAGGAGGGCGCTGCGTATCGGGGGCGGGGGGAGGTCTGGCTCCGCCATGAGTCGGCTGTGCCGGTTTAGGCACCTCGCTGCGCGTCGGTAGGGCATCGGGCGTTGCCCGACAAGGCCACGGGCGCTCCGCGCCGGGTGCGAGGGGGCGGCTGCGCCGAGGGGTGTCGGGGGTCGGGTGTGGGGGGGTGTGGGGGTGGGGTGTGGGGGTGTGTCGGGTGGGGTCGTGGTTAGTTCGTGGGTCGGACGACTCGTGCGGCGCCGCCGCCTCGGCGGGCGGGTTCTGCGGCTGCGTGCCAGCGGCCGTCGTTGAGCAGTTCGATGCCGGTGGTGGCGCCGATTTCTGTGGTGGGCGTGAACTTGTGGCCGAGTGCCTGTAGTGCGGTTGCTTCGGGGGTGGCCAGGAAGGTTATTTCGGCCTGGGTGGTGGTGGTGTTGCGTTGTGAGGCTCTTGGGGCGGCGATGGCCTGTACGAGGGGGAGGTTGCGGTCGAGGTTGCCTGTTAGTACCTGGAGCACGGTGGTGATGATGCTGGCGCCGCCGGGTGAGCCGACCGCAAGCACTGCCTTGCCGTGGTTGAGGACGATGGTCGGGGCCATTGAGGAACGGGGGCGTTTGGTGGGGCCGGGGAGGTTGGGGTCGGGGGTGCCGGGGGTTGTCGGGGTGGAGGAGAAGTCGGTCAGTTCGTTGTTGAGCAGGAAGCCGCGGCCTGGGACGACGATGCCGTTGCCGCCTTCCTGTTCGATGGTGAGGGTGTAGGCGACGACGTTGCCCCAGCGGTCGGCCGTGGTGAGGTGGGTGGTGTGTTCGCCCTCGTACGGGGTGGGAGCGGGGGTGCCCGTGGTGGCGCATGCGGTGGGGTTGCGGGGGTCGCCGGGGGCGACTGGGCTGGTGAGGGTCTTGTCCGGGGAGATGAGGCAGGCGCGGCTGTCGGCGAAGGGTTGCGACAGCAACTCCTTCGTCGGGACGTTGGTGAACGCCGGGTCGCCGATCCAGCGGTTGCGGTCGGCGAACGAGAGCCTGCTGGCCTCGAGGAAGCGGTGCAGGTACTGGGTTCGGGTGAGCGCGCCGATGTCGACACCTTCGAGGATGTTGAGCGCTTCGCCGACGGTGGTGCCGCCGGACGAAGGGGGTGCCATGCCGTAGACGTCGAGGCCGCGGTAGGTGGTGCGGCTGGGTTCGCGGACGGGGGCGGTGTAGGTGCGCAGGTCTGCCTGGGTGAGGTCGCCGGGCCGGACGACGCGGGTGGAGGTCGGGTCCACGGGTGGGGTGCGGACGGTCTTGAGGAGGTCGTCGCCGATGGGGCCGTTGTAGAAGGCGCTGGTGCCGTGGCGGCCGAGTTCGCGGTAGGTGTCGGCGAGGTCGGGGTTTCGGAAGCGGGTGCCGACGGCGGGTGCGGTGCCCTGCGGGAGGTACAGGGCCCTGGTCGCGGGGAAGTCGGTGAAGCGGGCGGCGTTGTCGGTGATCTGCTTGTTGAAGGTCGCGTCGACGGTGAAGCCGTCGCGGGCGATGCGCTCGGCCGGGCCCATCGCCTCGCGCAGGGATAGCGTGCCCCAGCGGCGCAGGACCTCCTGCCACGTCTTGGGCGTGCCGGGCACGCCGACGGACAGGCCGCTGGTGACGGCCTGGTCGAACGGGATCGCGGTGCCGTTCTCGACGAACAGGTCGCTTGTCGCCGACGCGGGCGCGGTCTCCCTGCCGTCCACAGTGGACACCTTGCGGGTGCGGGCGTCGTAGTGGACGAAGAACCCGCCGCCGCCGACACCGGCCGAGAACGGGTCGGTCACGCCGAGGGCGGCGGCCGTCGCGACGGCGGCGTCGACCGCGTTGCCGCCGTGGCGCAGCACGGAGATGCCCGCCTCCGAGGCGTCCGGGTCGATGCTGGACACCGCGCCGCCCCACCCGGTGGCCTCCGGCGCGCGGGGTGGCGACTGGGCCGCCCGCGCGGCGCCGGGGAGCAGGGCGGTGGACGCGACGAGCGCGGCCGCGATCAGACGGATCATGGTGTTGTCCCTACCCGACGCCGTCAGGTCAGAGGACCTCCAGCGGGTCCAACTTCACCCGCACGGGGTCGAGGTCCTTGCGCGCGCTGCGCACCCCCAGCGCCTCCGTCAGCACCAGCGCCAGCGCGCGCCCCTCACCGCGGGAAACCCGGACCAGCGCGCGCTCCTTGGTGCCCTCCTCGTCGAGCGGGACGGGGCCGAGGACCTCGCCGGTCGGGGGCAGGCGCAGTTCGTCCAGCAGGGCCGCGACGGCGTCCGGCGAGCCGTCGACGGTCGCCATCCGCACCGCGGGCGGGAAGCCCAGTTCGGTGCGGGCGGCCAGCTCCTGGCGGGCGTGCCACACCGGGTCCCACCGGACCAGGGCCTGCACGGGCGCCAGGGTGGAATCGGCGATCACGACCACCCTGCCGCCCTCGACACCCGGTTTCGCCAGCGCGGCGGCGGTCATCCAGCGCCGCAGCGCCTCCTCCGCCGCCCGCAGGTCGGCGCGGCCGAGCAACGACCAGCCGTCGAGCAGCAGCACGGCGCCGTACCCGCCCTCGGCCACCGGTTCGGCGCCCGGTGTCGCCACCACGAGCGCCGGTTTGCCGGGCACCGACGCGAGCACCTCGTCGCCGCCGGACGTGCGCACCGGGACGCCGGTGAACGCGCGGCCCAGCTCCTCCGCCGTGCGCTTGGCGCCGACGATCTGCGCGCGCAGCTTCCGCGAGCCGCACGCGGGGCAGCGGTAGGCGGCCTCGGTGGCGCCGCACCAGCGGCAGTACGGCGGGCGCGGCACGCCGTCGTCCGAGCCGCCGGGCAGCGCGAGCGGGCCCGCGCAGCGGCGGCACCTGGTGGCGGCGCGGCAGCTGCCGCACGCCAGCGCGGGCACGTAGCCCCGGCGCGGCACCTGGATCAGCACCGGCGCGTGGGCGGCCAGCGCGGCGCGGGCGGCGTCGAACGCGATCGAGGGCAGCCGGGCCGTGCGGGCGGCGGCGTCCTTGACCTCCTGCCAGTCGCTGTCGCCCACCGCGGCGACCCGCGGCGCGGCCGTGCGGAGGGTCTCGCGGGCGGCGACCACCTCGTGCGCCCAGTTGCTCTCCACCAGCAGCTGCGCCTCGGCGGTGCGGGCGAAGCCGCCCGCGATGAACGCGGCCCCGGTGAGGTGCGCCCGCTGCACGAGGACGTCGCGGACGTTCGGGTACGGCATCCGCGGTTCGGAGTGCAGGTCGTCGCCGTCGTCCCAGACCACGACCAGCCCGAGGTCGGCCACCGGCGCGAACGCCGCTCCCCTGGTGCCGACCACCACCCGGACCGAGCCGCGCAGCACCGCGAGCCACCTCTTGTACCGCTCGGACGGCCCCAGGCCCGCCGACAGCGCCACGACGCCGGTCTCCCCGACCAGGGCGGCGCACGCGGCGTGCACGCGCGTCACGTCGCGGTGGTCCGGCACCACCAGCAGCACGCCCTTGCCGGTGCTCGCCACGGTGGCGGCGGCCTCGGCCAGCCTGGCGGGCCAGTCCTCCGCAGGCAGCGCCTGCCACACCGCGCGCGCCTGGCGGCCGGTGAGCAGCGCGTCCAGCAGGTTCGGGCCGAACGGGTAGCGCGTCCAACCCGCCGCCAGCGGCGCCGCGGGCGGCGGCGCGGGCGGCGGCGCGGGCTCCGGGGAGGGCTGCCCCTCGGCGCGGGCGTGCCGGGGCGGGATCGCCATCCGCAGCACGTCGATCAGCGTGCCCGCGAACCGGTCGGCGACCACCCGCGCCAGCTGGTGGACCTCCGGCGACAGCACGGGTTCCGGCGAGGTGACCCGTTCCAGGTACGCGAGCTTCTTGCCGTACTCCGTCTCCTCCACCCGCTCCAGCACGTACCCGTCGACCAACTGCCCGGCGAACCGGACCCGGACCCGGCTGCCCGGCACCGCGTCCTGCGCCTGGTCCGACGCCACCTGGTAGTCGAACGGCCGGTCGAGGTGCGCGAGCGGGACGTCCACGCAGACCCTGGCGACCGGCAGCACCTCCGCCGGGGTGCGCTCACCCCGCCTCGTCGTCGTTCTGCTCGCCATGGCTGTTGGTCTACCAGAGGGGTACGACAGCCCCAGGACCGAGGCGGGACGGCGGCCGGACCCGATACCGTGCTCCCCGAACGCCTCGGGGGTGCGCGATGAGCCGGTTGTTCCTGATGTGCGGCCTGCCGGGAGCGGGCAAGACCACGCTGGCCAGGCGGTTGGCGGCGGAGGTGCCCGCGGTCAGGCTGTGCCCGGACGAGTGGATGGCGGGGCTGGGCGTCGACCTGTTCGACATCGGGTTCCGGGCCGGGTTGGAGGCGGTGTTCCGGCGGCACGCGCTGGAGCTGCTGTCATCCGGGGTGGACGTGGTGCTGGAGAACGGCTTCTGGTCGCGGGCGGAACGCGCGGAGCTGCTGCGGGACTGCCGGGCGGTCGGCGCGGCCGTGGAGCTGCACCACCTCGACGTGCCGTTCGAGGAGCTGGTCCGACGGCTGGAGGTGCGCAACGGCCTGCCCGGCGAGGCCGTCATCACACGGGCGATGCTGGCGGACTACGCCGAGCTGTTCGAGGTGCCCGACGCCGCCGAGCTCGCACTGTTCGACCAGGGCCGATCGGTCGCCGACCTCGGAAAACCGTTGGGCGAGAACGTTTTCAGTCCGGAAGCCGACCGGCCCGCCGTCCCGCCGATCCACTGAGGACGCTCCCCCCGACGATGCGGCGGCACGAAGTCGCGAGCCGTTCGCAACGGTATTCCAAGACGCCCGGAGCACAGGTAGATGACGGTGGATCCGCTCGTCCGCGATGAGCGGATTGCGGATCCGCGGCACGGTGATCATGACGCCTTTCCGGTCGTCGAACTCGCCGCCGAACTCGCTCTCGAACTCGCCTCCCATGACCCCTTGTTCGATCCCCGTGCCGCAAACCGATCCGTTCGACGTCGAAATAGGACCGTGATCGGGAAGCGGGAGCACGCCCGCGATTGCCGCCAAAATGCGAAAAAGCACGGCGGGCGAGCCGCCGTGCTTTACGCGTGAGTAAAACAGGAAAGTCAGGCGCCCGCGGCCTGGCGGAGGGCGTCCGCGCGGTCGGTGCGCTCCCAGGGCAGATCGACGTCCGTGCGGCCGAAGTGCCCGTAGGCGGCGGTCGGCGCGTAGATCGGGCGCAGCAGGTCGAGGTCGCGGATGATCGCGGCGGGCCGGAGGTCGAAGACCTCGCTGATGGCCTGCTGGATCTTCGTCGGGTCGACCGTCTCGGTGCCGAACGTCTCGACGAAGAGACCGACCGGGGTCGCCTTGCCGATGGCGTACGCGACCTGCACCTCGATGCGCGTCGCCAGACCCGCGGCCACGGCGTTCTTTGCCACCCAACGCATCGCGTACGCGGCCGAACGGTCCACCTTGGACGGATCCTTGCCGGAGAAGGCGCCGCCGCCGTGCCGGGCCATGCCCCCGTAGGTGTCGACGATGATCTTGCGACCGGTGAGACCCGCGTCACCCATCGGGCCGCCGATGACGAACCGGCCCGTCGGGTTGACCAGCAGCCGCACGTTCGACGCGTCCAGCCCCAGGTCGGCGATCTCGGGCGCGACCACGTTCTCGCGGATGTCGACGCCGAGCAGCTTCTCCAGGTCGATGCCGTCCGCGTGCTGCGTCGACACGACCACGGTGTCCAGCCGCACGGGCTGGTCACCGGCGTACTCGATGGTGACCTGCGTCTTGCCGTCCGGGCGCAGGTACGGCACCGAGCCGTCCTTGCGGACCGCGGTCAGCCTGCGCGCGAGCCGGTGCGCGAGCGCGATCGGCAGCGGCATCAGCTCGGGGGTGTCGGTGCAGGCGTAGCCGAACATCAGGCCCTGGTCACCGGCGCCCTGGCGGTCGATCTCGTCGGAGGAGTCGGAGACCCGCTCCTCGTAGGCGGTGTCGACGCCCTGCGCGATGTCGGGCGACTGGGAGCCGATGGCGACGTTGACGCCGCACGAGTGCCCGTCGAAGCCCTTGGCCGACGAGTCGTAGCCGATCTCGAGGATCTTCTCCCGCACGATGGACGGGATGTCCGCGTACGCCTCGGTGGTCACCTCACCGGCGACGTGCACCTGGCCGGTTGTGACCATCGTCTCCACCGCGACGCGCGACCTGGGGTCCTTGCTCAGCAGTGCGTCCAGGATCGAGTCGCTGATCGCGTCGCAGATCTTGTCAGGATGTCCTTCGGTGACGGACTCACTGGTGAACAGCCTGCTTGCGTGCTGGCTCACGGCGGCTACCCCAAACCTCGTTCTGCGATGGACGTGACCGAGTTTAACGAGGGTTCACCGGAGGGTGCCTCAAGGCTTCGCCAGCTTGCGGAACGCATCCCACAATACGGCACCCAGTTGCGCTTTCGACCCGTGTGGGATAAGGGACTCCGTGCCGTCCGACGACAGCAGCCAGCCGGAGTTGTGCTCCACCTCGAAGGCCTTGCCGTCGCCGACCGCGTTGACGACCAGCAGGTCACAGCCCTTGCGCTTGAGCTTGGCCCGGCCGTGGTCGAGCACGTCGCCGTTCTCGTCACCGGTCTCCGCGGCGAAACCGACGACGACCTGGCCGGGGCGGCGGCGCTCGACGAGTTCGACGAGCACGTCGGCGTTGCGGGTCAGGGCGACCGGGTCCGGATCGTGGTCAGTTTTCTTGATCTTGTGCCCGGTGAGCGAAACAGGGCGGAAATCCGCCACCGCGGCGGCCATCACCAGCACGTCCGCGCTCGGCGCGACCTCGTGCATGGCCTGGCGGAGTTCCTCGGCGGTACCGACCCGGACCACGTCCACGCCCGCGGGGGCCACCAGGTCGGCGGTGTGCGCCGACACCAGCGTCACCCGCGCGCCGCGCTGCGCCGCGACCCTGGCCAGCGCGTACCCCTGCTTGCCGGAGGAGCGGTTGCCCAGGAAGCGCACCGGGTCGAGCGGTTCGCGGGTGCCGCCCGCGGACACGGCCACGTGCAGCCCTTCGAGGTCGCGCGGGAGCGCGTCCGGCCGCGCGAGCAGCAGCTTCGCGATCTCCACGATCTCGGAGGGCTCGGGCAGCCTGCCCTTGCCGGTGTCCTTGCCGGTCAGCCTGCCGCTGGCGGGCTCGGCCACGACGACGCCGCGGGAGCGCAGCAGCGCCACGTTGGCCTGGGTGGCCGGGTGCTCCCACATCTCGGTGTGCATCGCGGGCACCATCAGCACCGGGCACCGGGCGGTGAGCAGCGTGTTCGTCAGCAGGTCGTCGGCGAGACCGGCAGCGGCCTTGGCGAGCAGGTTCGCCGTCGCGGGTGCCACGACCACCAGGTCGGCGGTCTGGCCGAGCCGAACGTGGGGCACCTCGGGCACGTCTTCGAACACGCCCGTGTGCACGGGCTGCCCGGAGAGCGCCTCGAACGTGGCCGCCCCGACGAACCTGAGGGCGCCGTCGGTGGGCACGACCCGGACGGAGTGACCCGACTCGGTCAGCCTCCGCAGCACCTCGCACGCCTTGTACGCGGCAATGCCCCCGCCGACCCCGAGAACTACTCGGGGGCGAACGGGGGCATCCGGGTGGAGCTGGGTCGTCACTCGCCCTCGGTGTGCTCGAGCAGACCCGCGTGGATCTCCCGCAGCGCGATGGAGAGGGGCTTCTCGCGCGGGCCCGGCTCGACGAGCGGGCCGACGTACTCGAGCAGGCCCTCGCCCAGCTGGGCGTAGTAGTCGTTGATCTGGCGTGCGCGCTTCGCGGCGTAGATCACCAGCGCGTACTTCGAGCTGACCTGCTCGAGCAGGTCGTCGATGGGCGGGTTGGTGATGCCCTCGGGCGAACCCGTCAGCTGGCCCAGCTCGGTGTGCGTGGTCACTCGTCAACGCTCCTGCGGTTCGTGTATCGGCTGGGGTCGTCCCGCGCCACTCAAGATCGTCGTCGGGCCCTCTGGAGCCTGTCGGCACCGCGGATCGGGCCTTGATCAGATCTCGGGCTGCGGCCCGACCACCAAGTTTAGCAAATCGCGGGCCGCGGAGCGCACGTCGGCGTTCACGACGACCTCGTCGAACTCCTTCTCGGCCGCCATCTCGTCCCTGGCGATCTCGAGACGGCGCTCGATCACGTCCGGGTCCTCGGTGCCGCGGCCGACCAGCCGCTCCACCAGGTGCTCCCACGACGGGGGCGCCAGCATGACCAGCTGGGCTTCCGGCATCGTGGCCCTGACCTGCCGCGCACCCTGCAGTTCGATCTCCAGCAGGGACGGCAGCCCGGACTCCAGGGCCCTCAGCACGGGGTCCTTGGGGGTGCCGTAGCAGTTGCCCGCGAACTCGGCGTGCTCCAGGAACTCCCCCGCGACGACCATCCGGTCGAACTCGACGCGGTCGACGAAGTGGTAGTGCCTGCCGTCGACCTCGCCCGGCCTCGGCTTCCTGGTGGTCACCGAGACGCTGAAGTGCACGTTCACCGGCCCCTGTCGGCGCAGCTCGGCCAGCACGCTGGACTTGCCCACACCGGACGGGCCGGAAAGTACGGTGAGGCGGGGCCGGGCAAATGAGCCCGACCCCGCCTCGATGCCACTACTCACTCGCTGCTGAACTCGGCGAGCAGCGCCTTGCGCTGGCGGTCGCCCAGGCCACGCAGACGACGGCTGGTAGCGATCTCGAGCCGCTCCATGATCTGCGCCGCGCGAACCTTTCCGACGCCCGGAAGGGCCTCGAGCAACGCGGACACCTTCATCTTGCCCAGGATCTCGTCGCTCTCGGCGGCCTTGAGCACATCGGTCAGGTTCGTGCCGCCACGCTTGAGGCGCTCCTTGAGCTCAGCCCGAACGCGGCGAGCGGCAGCAGCCTTCTCCAGCGCTGCGGCCCGCTGCTCCTCGGTAAGCTGGGGAAGGGCCACGATATCCTCCGTGGTGTGGGAATTTAATTCAGGGATCTGTGCCGCGACCGTACCGACTGCAATTGCCTGGGTACAACGCGGGTCCGGAAGTCGATGGGTTTTGCTAAGACCCTTGCTTTCGACTTCGGCCCCAACCCAGTCGGGGTTGAGCTTTACAGCGATCAGTTGGTGCGCGGCGAGGGGTAGTAGTACCAACTCGCACCGACGGTCCTGTCACCGCCTCCGGGAACGCGATGACCACGACCTGTGTGGTATGCGCACCTCGGGCAGTAGAGCCGCCGGTGGCGTGGACCGTACCAGGGAACGTTTGCCCAGGTGAGCGGACACCGCAAGCGCGTCGAAAACAGCAGGGGCCGTCCCACGGGCGTCCAGCGCCCGCAGGACGGCCCCAACGGCCGTTTCGACGGGTCAGGCCACCTCGTCGCGCACGCGCAGCGCAGCGGCCCGCAGGGAGCCCACGTCGGGGCCGTGCCGCAGCACGTCCCGCGACGACGCGGGCAGCACGCCGCGCAGCTCCGGCCCGAACAGACCGCGCAGGTCGGCCGCGGTGGCCCCCTGCGCGCCGAAGCCGGGGGCGAGCACGGGACCGTTCAGCCCGGACAGGTCGACGTCGAGCGCGGCGAGGGTCGCCCCGATCACCAGGCCGACGTCGCCGAGCGGTTCGGCGCCCGCGTTCGCGGCGGCCGCGCCGTCCACGACCGACTGCGCCACCGTGCGGCCGTCGGGCAGGACCGCGCGCTGCACGGTCGCACCTTCCGGGTTGGACGTGCGCGCCAGCACGAACACGCCGCGACCGCTCGCGCGGGCCGCCTCCACGGCCGGGTCCAGCGACCCGAAGCCGAGGAACGGCGACACCGTCACGGCGTCGCCCGCGAGCGGCGAGCCGTTGGTGAGGTAGGCGGCCGCGTAGGCGGCCATCGTGGACCCGATGTCACCGCGCTTGGCGTCCACCAGCACCAGCGTGTCCGCCTCGCGCAGACCGGCGATCACGCGCTCCAGCACCGCCACGCCCTTCGAGCCGTGCGCCTCGAAGAACGCCGACTGCGGCTTCACGATCGCGACCTGGCCGCCCAGCGCCTCGACGCACGTCATCGCGAACCGCTCCACACCGGACGCGTCCTCGGGCAGCCCCCAGTCGCGCAGCAGCCCCGGATGCGGGTCGATGCCCACGCACAGGGCGCCGCGCTCGGCGACCGCCTTCGCCAGCCTGGCGCCGAAGCTCACGCGCCCTCCCCCTTCAGGGCGGCCTGCAGCGACTGCAGGGAGCGGACGCCGATGTCGCCGCGGATCGCGGCCTCGATGCCGTGCACGGCCGCCGCCGCGCCCTGGATCGTGGTCACGCACGGGATGTCCTTCGCGACCGCGGCGGTGCGGATCTCGTAGCCGTCGACGCGCGGCCCGCTGTTGCCGTAGGGCGTGTTGATGATCATGTCCACGTCACCGGCCAGGATCATGTCCACGATGTTCCCGACGCCGTCGAAGTGCTTGCGCACCACCGTGCACGGGATCCCGTTGCGGCGCAGCACCTCGGCCGTGCCGGAGGTGGCGAGCACCTCGAAGCCGAGGTCGGCGAGGCGCTTCACCGGGAAGATCATCGCGCGCTTGTCGCGGTTCGCGACGGACACGAAGACCCTGCCGGAGGTCGGCAACGAGCCGTAGGACGCGGTCTGCGACTTGGCGAACGCCATGCCGAACGACACGTCGATGCCCATGACCTCGCCGGTCGACTTCATCTCCGGGCCCAGCAACGAGTCCACGCCCTTGCCCTCGCGGGTGCGGAACCGGTGGAAGGGCAGCACGGCCTCCTTGACCGACACCGGGGCGTGCGCGGGCAGCTTCGCGCCGTCGCCGGTGGACGGCAGGATCCCCTCGACGCGGAGTTCCTTGATCGTGGTGCCCAGCATGACCCGTGCGGCGGCCTTGGCCATCGACACGGCGGTCGCCTTGGACACGAACGGCACCGTCCGCGACGCGCGCGGGTTGGCCTCCAGCACGTACAGCACGTCGTCCTTGAGGGCGTACTGGACGTTGAGCAGCCCCCGCACCCCGATGCCCTTGGCGATGGCCTCGGTCGAGCGGCGCACCGCGTCGATGTCGGTCTCGCCCAGGGTGATGGGCGGCAGGGTGCAGGCGGAGTCGCCGGAGTGCACACCCGCTTCCTCGATGTGCTCCATCACCCCGCCGATGAACACGTCCGTGCCGTCGTAGAGGGCGTCCACGTCGATCTCGATCGCGTCGTCGAGGAACCGGTCCACCAACACCGGGTGCTCCGGACTCACCTCCGTGGCACGGGCGATGTACCCGGCCAACGTCGGCTCGTCGTACACGATCTCCATCCCACGCCCGCCCAGCACGTAGGAGGGGCGCACGAGTACGGGGTAGCCGATCTCGTCGGCGATGGCCTTGGCCTCCTCGAACGAGGTCGCCATCCCGTACTTCGGCGCGGGCAACCCGGCCTCGGTGAGCAGCTTCCCGAACGCGCCGCGCTCCTCGGCCAGGTGGATCGCCTCCGGCGGGGTGCCCACGATCGGCACACCCGCGTCGGCGAGCCGTTGCGCGAGACCCAGCGGGGTCTGGCCGCCGAGCTGCACGATCACCCCGGCGACCGTGCCGGAGCGCTGTTCGGAGTGCACGACCTCGATGACGTCCTCGAACGTGAGCGGCTCGAAGTACAGGCGGTCGGAGGTGTCGTAGTCGGTCGACACCGTCTCGGGGTTGCAGTTGACCATCACGGTCTCGAACCCCGCCGCCCGCAACGCCATCGCCGCGTGCACGCAGGAGTAGTCGAACTCGATGCCCTGCCCGATCCGGTTGGGCCCGGACCCGAGGATGAGGACCTTGGGCCGCTCGCGCTGCTCGGTCACCTCGGTCTCGGCGTTCGGGTCCAACTCGTAGGCGGAGTAGTGGTACGGCGTCTTGGCCGCGAACTCCGCCGCGCAGGTGTCCACGGTCTTGTAGACCGGCCGCACCCCCAGGCGGTGCCGCAACGTCCGCACCCCGTCCTCACCTGCCAACTCCGAGCGCAGCACCGAGATCTGCCGGTCCGACAACCCGGCGCGCTTGGCCTTGCGCAACAGGGTCTCGTCCAGCACGGGGGCGGCCTCGATCTCACCGCGCAGCTCGTTGAGCCACGCGATCTGCTCGATGAACCACGGATCGATGCCGGAGGCCTGGTGGACCTGCTCGATGCTCGCGCCGAACCGCAACGCCCGATCCACCGTGTAGAGCCGGCCGTCGTGGCCCGCGCCCAACGCCTCCAGCAGTCCTTCGAGGGTGGTGCCCTCGGGGTCGGGGCGGGTCCAGAAGCCGGCGTCCTTGGTCTCCATGGACCGCATCGCCTTGCCCAGCGCCTCCACGAAGTTGCGCCCCATCGACATCGCCTCACCGACGGACTTCATCGTCGTGGTGAGGGTGGGGTCCGCGCCGGGGAACTTCTCGAACGCGAACCGCGGGATCTTCACCACCACGTAGTCCAACGTCGGCTCGAAGCTGGCCGGGGTCTCGCCGGTGATGTCGTTGCGGATCTCGTCCAGGGTGTAGCCGATCGCGAGCTTCGCGGCGATCTTCGCGATCGGGAAACCCGTCGCCTTCGACGCCAACGCCGAGGACCGCGACACACGCGGGTTCATCTCGATGACGACCATGCGGCCGGTGGAGGGTTCGATCGCGAACTGGATGTTGCAGCCGCCGGTGTCCACACCGACCTCGCGGATGACCTGGATGCCGACGTTGCGCATGTGCTGGAACTCGCGGTCGGTCAACGTCATCGCCGGCGCCACCGTCACCGAGTCACCGGTGTGCACACCCATCGGGTCGATGTTCTCGATCGAGCACACGACCACCACGTTGTCGTTGCGGTCGCGCATCAACTCCAGCTCGTACTCCTTCCACCCGAGCACGCTCTCCTCGATCAGCACCTCCGTCACCGGCGACTCCGCGAGACCGGAGGCTGCGAGCCGTTCCAGCTCCTCGGGGGTGTGCGCCATGCCGGAACCGAGTCCGCCCATGGTGAACGACGGCCGGATGACGACCGGGAGCCCGAGGTCCTCGACCGTGGCGCGGACTTCCTCCATCGACTTGCACACCGCGCTGCGCGGGACCTCGGCGCCGATCTTGCGGACCAGCTCCTTGAAGATCTGCCGGTCCTCGCCGCGGTTGATCGCGTCGATGTCCGCGCCGATCAGCTCCACGTTGTACTTCTCGAGCACGCCGCGCTCGTGCAGCGCGATGGCGGTGTTGAGCGCGGTCTGCCCGCCCAGGGTCGCCAGGATGGCGTCGGGGCGCTCGATCGCGATGACCTTCTCGACGAACTCCGCCGTGATCGGCTCGATGTAGGTCGCGTCCGCGAACTCCGGGTCCGTCATGATCGTCGCGGGGTTGGAGTTCACCAGCGAGACCCGGATGCCCTCCTCCCGCAGCACCCGGCAGGCCTGGGTGCCGGAGTAGTCGAACTCGCACGCCTGGCCGATGACGATCGGGCCGGACCCGATCACCAGGACGTGCTTGATGTCAGTGCGCTTCGGCATCAGCGGGCCTCGTTCTTCATGAGATCGCAGAACTCGTCGAACAGCGGTGCGGCGTCGTGCGGTCCGGCCGCCGCTTCCGGGTGGTACTGCACGCTGAACGCGGGCACGTCGAGCGCGCGGACGCCCTCGATGGTGTTGTCGTTCGGGCAGTAGTGGCTCAGCAGGACGCGGCCGAAGTCCGAGGAGAACTCCTCGCCGGGCTCGCCTTCCAGCGCGAAACCGTGGTTCTGCGACGTGATCGCGACCTTGCCGGTCGCCACGTCGATCACCGGGATGTTGATGCCGCGGTGGCCGTAGCGCATCTTGTACGTGTCGCGGCCCAGCGCGCGGCCCAGGATCTGGTTGCCGAAGCAGATCCCGAACAACGGGATCCGCCGCTCCAGCACCGACCTCGTCAGCTCGATCGCGTGCGTCTGGGTGGCGGGGTCGCCCGGCCCGTTGGACAGGAAGACGCCGTCGGCCTCGACCGCCAGCAGGTCGTCCACGGTGGACGTCAGCGGCAGCACGTGCACCTCGATGCCGCGCGCCGCCATCATCCTCGGGGTGTTCGACTTGATGCCCAGGTCCAGCGCGGCGACGCGGAAGCGCCGTTCGCCGACCGCGGGGACCACGTAGGGCTCCGCCGTGGTGACGTCGCCCGCGAGGTCGGAGCCCTTCATCGGCGGGCTGTCCAGCACGCGGCCCACGAGCGCCTCGTCGCTGTCCAGCGCGTCGCCGGAGAAGACGCCCGCGCGCATAGCGCCCTGCTCGCGCAGGTGCCGCGTCAGCATGCGGGTGTCCACGCCCGCGATGCCGACGACGCGCTGGCGGACCAGCTCCTCGTCGAGACCGCGGACCGAGCGCCAGTTGGACGGCTTGCGGGAGGGGTCGCGCACGACGTAGCCCGCGACCCAGATGCGCGAGGACTCGTCGTCCTCGTCGTTCCAGCCGGTGTTGCCGATCTGCGGGGCGGTCTGCACCACGATCTGGCGGTGGTAGGAGGGGTCCGTCAACGTCTCCTGGTAGCCGGTCATGCCGGTGGAGAACACGACCTCGCCCAGGCTTTCGCCCAGGGCGCCGTAGGACTCGCCGCGGAACACGCGGCCGTCTTCCAGGACAAGTGCTGCCTTGTTGGTCGAAGCGATCGTCACGTCGCACTCCCTTCTGATGGCCGGCTCGGCCGGCTGCCACGGGGAGCGCTGGTGTTCAGCGCGTCGACCCACTGCACGTAAACGTCCTTGTCGTCGCCGCGGAAGCCGGTGTCCACGAGCTGCTCGCCCAGGTGCCAGCGCACGACCAGCAGGCCGTCCTTGGTCATGACCTTGCCCGCGAGACCGCGGTCGGTGCGGGCGGACTCGATCTCCGCCCTGGGGATCCACATGGCCGACGCCCCGGCGCGCTCGATGAGCACGCCCTGGTCGGTCAGCCGCAGCTCGGCCTCGGCGCGGTGGCCGATGTCGCCGACGGCGACCCGGTCCTGCCAGTTGTCGCCGATGGTCGTGCCGATGTACTGGCCGGTCGTCTCCAGCAGCACGGCACCGGTGTCGGTGGGCACGGCCGGGAAGTCGACGAGCACGGCGGCCTGGCGGCGCGCGCGGCGCTGCCAGCCGTGCCACATGCCGTAGAGGCAGAGCGCGAAGAACGCCAGCACCGCCAGCGAGAGGAGAACCCTGGTCATGCCGGAATCCTCCCCGCCGTGACGCGGCCGCGCAGCAGGGTGGCCGTCACAACGCCCGGCAGCTCCATGCCCTCGAACGGGGTGTTGCCCGCGACGCTCGCGAGTTCCGCCCCGCGCACGGTCCAGGTGGCGTCCGGGTCGACCAGCACCAGGTTGGCCGGTTCGCCGACCTCGATCGGACGGCCCTGGTCGGGCAGCCCGGCGATCTCGGCGGGCCGTTCGCTCATCACCCGCGCGACACCGCGCCAGTCCAGCAGGCCGGTCTTGACCATGGCCTCGACGACCACGGACAGGGCGGTCTGCAGACCGAGCATGCCGGGGCGGGCGGCGGCCCACTCGCAGTCCTTGTCCTGCACGGCGTGCGGGGCGTGGTCGGTCGCGACGCAGTCGATCACGCCGTCGGCGAGCGCCCGGCGCAGCGCCTGGACGTCCGCGTCCGCGCGCAGCGGCGGGTTGACCTTGTTGACCGGGTCGTAGGTGCTCAGCCGGTCGTCGGTCAGCAGCAGGTGGTGCGGGGTGACCTCGGCGGACACCTTGGTGCCGCGCGCCTTGGCCCACTTCAGCACGTCCGCGGTGCCCGTGGTGGACACGTGGCAGATGTGCAGCCGGGCTTCGGCGTGCAGCGCCAGCAGGCAGTCCCGCGCGACGATCGACTCCTCGGCCGCGGCGGGCCAGCCCTGGAGGCCGAGCCGGGCGGCCTGCTCGCCCTCGTGCGCCTGGGCGCCGACGGTCAGCCGCGGCTCCTCGGCGTGCTGGGCGATGACCACGTCGAGCGCCTTGGAGTACTCCAGCGCGCGGCGCATGACCAGCGGGTCGTGCACGCAGTGGCCGTCGTCGGAGAAGACGCGGACGTTCGCGGCGGACTTGGCCATCGTGCCCAGTTCGGCGAGCTTCTCGCCCTTGAGCCCGACGGTGACCGCGCCGACCGGGTGCACGTCGACCAGGCCGACCTCGACGCCGCGGCGCCACACGTGTTCCACGATGACCGCGTTGTCGGCGACCGGGCTGGTGTTGGCCATGGCGAACACGGCGGTGTACCCGCCGAGCGCGGCGGCCCTGGAGCCGGTCTCGATGGTCTCGGTGTCCTCGCGGCCCGGCTCCCTCAGGTGGGTGTGCAGGTCGACGAAACCGGGCAGCAGCACCGCTCCGGCGCCGTCGACCGTCTCCACGCCGTCCTGCTCGACGGACCCGATCCCGGCGATGACGCCGTGGCGGACCAGCACGTCGACCGGGTCGCCCTCGCCGTAGGGGCGGACGTTCTTCAGCAGCAGGGGATCCGGGGCTCCCCGTTCGCTCGCGAGCGCGCTCACGAAGCTTCCTCCTCATGGGCAAGCAGGTGGTAGAGGACCGCCATGCGCAGGTGGACGCCGTTGCGCACCTGGTCGGTGATGGCCGCGCGCGGGGAGTCGGCGACCGCCGAGGCGATCTCCATCCCGCGGAGCATCGGACCGGGGTGCAGCACGACGGCGTGCTCCGGCATGAGGCCGAGGCGGTTCTCGTTGAGCCCGTAGGCGATCGAGTACTCGCGCGCCGACGGGAAGAACTGCCCGTTGCCCCCCGCGCCCGCGGACCCGCTGAGCATCCGCTCCGCCTGGACCCGGAGCAGCATGACCGCGTCCAGGCTGGGCAGTTCGGCGTCGAGGTCGTACGACACGGTGACGGGCCAGTTCCCGACCCCCACGGGCAGCAGCGTCGGCGGGGCGACCAGCACCACGTCGGCGCCGAGCGTGGCGAGCAGGTGCACGTTGGACCGGACGACCCGGCTGTGCAGGACGTCGCCGACGATCGCGATCCGGCGGCCCTCGACGGAGCCGAGCCGTTCGCGCAGCGTGGCCGCGTCCAGCAGGGCCTGCGTCGGGTGCTCGTGCATCCCGTCGCCCGCGTTGACCACGGACGTGCCCACGCCCGCGAGCCACCCCGCGAGCCGGTGCGCCGCGCCGGAGGCGGGGTGCCGGACGATCACGCAGTCCGCGCCCGCGGCGGCCAGCGTCAGCGCGGTGTCCCGGAGGGACTCGCCCTTGCCGACGCTCGACCCGCCCGCGGACACGTTGACCACGTCCGCGCTCATCCACTTCCCGGCGATCTCGAAGGAGACCCTGGTGCGGGTGGAGTTCTCGTAGAACAGGGTGATGACGGTGCGGCCGCGCAGCGTCGGGAGCTTGCGGACCTCCCGGCCGAGCAGCGCGCGCTTGAGGTTGTCGGCGGTGTCGAGGATCGACGTGGCGGTCGCCCGGTCGAGCCCCTCCGTCGAGAGCAGGTGCTTCACTTCAGCACCACTCCGTCGCGCTGGTCGAACTCGACCAGCAGGACCGCCACGTCCTCGGTGCGCGCGGTTGGCACGTTCTTGCCAACGTAGTCCGCGCGGATCGGCAGTTCGCGGTGGCCGCGGTCGACCAGCACGGCCAGCTGGACCGCGCGGGGGCGGCCGTGGTCGCGCAGGGCGTCGAGGGCCGCGCGGATGGTGCGGCCGGAGAACAGGACGTCGTCCACGAGCACGACCAGGCGGTCGTCGATCCCGCCTTCGGGCAGTGCCGTGGTTTCCAGCGGCCGGGTCGGGCCGCGCCGCAGGTCATCGCGGTAGAGGGTGACGTCCAGCGTTCCGGTGGGTACTTCGACACCACTGAACTCCGCGATCTTGAGGGCCAGTCGGCGAGCGAGGGGTGCCCCCCGACTCGGTATGCCCATCAGGACTACTGCGGGTGCGCTCGGTGCATCAAGAGCGGTCTTCTCGATGATCTGATGGGCCATTCGGGCGACAGTGCGTGCAACGTCACCGGCCGAGAGAAGCTCGCGCTCTCCAGCCGGATCCGTCGCACCACGTTGACGTGGCGCCACGGTTGGACCTCCTTCCCCGCCTCACGGGACGGGTCCTTAAAGGACGTCGGACACCCGGCTTCGACCGGGCTGACCTGCACGGTATCAGGCACGGAGTACCCACCTTACGAGTGGTGTCGAGCCTCTCGCCCCCATGGGCCGACGAGATCGGCTTGACCTGGCGACCACGGAGAGCAATCATTACTCTGCGTATTGAGTCTGACCTCCCCGGCCCAGTCCCCTACCGGCTGGCGGGGCGAATGAACGGAGAACCGCCATATGGGCGACTACGCCAAGGCGTTGGGGGCCAAGCTCCGCGCGATCCGGCAGCAGCAGGGTTTGTCCCTGCACGGCGTCGAGCAGAAGTCCGGCGGTCGCTGGAAGGCCGTGGTCGTCGGCTCGTACGAGCGTGGCGACCGAGCCGTGACGGTGCAGAAGCTGGCCGAGCTGGCCGACTTCTACGGGGTCCCGGTGGCCGAACTGCTGCCGGAAGGTCGAGTGCCCTCGGGCGCGGAACCGGCCACGAAGATCGTGATCAACCTCGAACGACTGCAACAGCTGCCCGCGGAGAAGGTCGGACCGCTGGCGCGCTACGCCGCGACCATCCAGAGCCAGCGCGGCGACTACAACGGCAAGGTGCTCTCCATCCGCACCGAGGACCTGCGTTCGCTGGCGATCATCTACGACATGACCCCCGGCGAGCTCACCGAGCAGCTCATCGACTGGGGTGTTCTCCCCCCCGAGGCCCGTCCGGCCAAGGAGGACTGAGACGGCTAAGGCCACCCCGGTTCACCGAGGTGGCCTTAGCTGCGCTCGCGTTGTCTACAGGACGGCGCGCAGCTGGTCCGCGATGACCGCGATCCGGCCGAGCACGCCGTTGACGAACCGCGGCGAGTCGTCCGTGGACAGACCCTTCGCCAGCTCGATCGCCTCGTCGATCGCGACCGCGTCCGGCACGTCCGTCGCCCACAGCAGCTCGTACAGGCCGATCCGCAGCACCGCGCGGTCGACCGCGGGCATCCGCTGGAGCGTCCAGCCCTCGGCGTGCTCCGAGATCAGGTCGTCGATCCGCGCCTGGTGCGCGGTGACGCCTTCGACGAGCGTGACCGTGTAGTCGTTCACCGGCGGCACGTCGACCGACCCGATCCGCCCGGCGACCAGGGTCACCGGGTCCTGTCCGCGCAGGTCCGCCTCGAAGAGGATGTCGACCGCGCGTTTCCGGGCCTTGCTGCGCGCACCCACGTCAGCTGCTCACACGGCCGAGGTAGCGACCGTCGCGGGTGTCGACCTTGACCTTCTCGCCCGTGGTGACGAACAGCGGCACCTGGATCTCGGCGCCGGTCTCCAGCTTGGCGGGCTTGGTGCCGCCGGTGGAGCGGTCGCCCTGCAGGCCGGGGTCGGTGTGCTCGATCAGCAGCTCGACCGAGGTCGGGAGCTCCACGAAGAGCGGCACGCCCTCGTGGGTCGCGACCATGGCCTCCTGGTTCTCCAGCATGTAGCCCGCCGCGTCCGACACGGTCTCACCGGGCACGGTGAGCTGGTCGAAGGTGTCGCTGTCCATGAAGACGAAGTCGTTGCCGTCCTTGTAGAGGAACGTCATCGTCCGCTTGTCCACGGTGGCCGTGTCGACCTTCGTGCCCGCGTTGAAGGTCTTGTCCACGACCTTGCCGGACAGGACGTGCTTCAACGTGGTGCGCACGAAGGCACCACCCTTGCCCGGCTTGACGTGCTGGAACGCGGTGACGGTCCACAGCTGGCCGTCGAGGTTCAGCACCAGGCCGTTCTTCAGGTCGTTGGTCGTGGCCACGGTGGTGGTCTCTCCTGTTGTCCGAGGGGCAAGCCCGACGTGAGCGGGCGCTTAGACGACCACGAGTTCCTTCGTGGTCAGGGTGAGGAGCTCCGGCGCGTTCGCACGCACCACGAGCGTGTCCTCGATGCGGACACCGCCCTTTCCCGACAGGTAGACGCCGGGCTCGACGGTGACCGCCATACCGGCGGAAAGTGTACCTTCACCCGACTTGGACAGCGCCGGAGCCTCGTGGATCTGCAGTCCGACGCCGTGCCCGAGCCCGTGCAGGAACCGCTCGCCGTACCCGGCGTCCTCGATCATTCGCCGCGACGCCGAGTCCACCGCCCGCACTTCGACACCGGGCGCGAGCGCCTCCCGGCCCGCCGCCTGCGACCGCGCGACCAGCTCGTACAGGTCCCGCTGCCAGTCCGCCGCCCGGCCGAGCACGAGGGTGCGCGTCATGTCGGAGTGGTAGCCGTCGACCAGCGCGCCGAAGTCGAGCTTCACGAAGTCACCGGGCTTGAGGACGGCGTCGGTCGGTTCGTGGTGCGGGATCGCCGAGTTCGCCCCGACCGCCACGATCGTCGCGAACGACGGCCCGTCCGCCCCGTGGTCGAGCATCCGGCTCTCCAGCTCGCGCCCGATCTCCCGCTCGGTCCGCCCCGCCCGCAGCCCGCCGTGCTCGATCAGATCCACCAGCGCCCGGTCCGCCGCCGCGCACGCCATTCGCAACGCCTCGACCTCGGCGTCGTCCTTGACGACCCTGAGCGCCTCCACCAGCCCCGGCGCCCTGGCCAGCTCCACGCCCTCGGCCGCCCGCCCGATCCCGTCGAGCCCCTCCACGGTCACGTGCCCGCTCTCGAACCCCACCCGCTTGCACCCGTTCTTGGCGGCCCGCGCCGCCAGCACCAGGTCGCACGGCCGGTCGATCACCCGCTCCAGGTCCGGCACCTGCGCCCCCGCCTGCGTCAGGTACCGCCCGTCGGTGCAGAACACCGACTCCCCGTCCGACCCGGCGGCCACCAGCAGCGCCGCGTTGGACCCGGTGAACCCGGTGAGGTAGCGGACGTTGAGCAGGTCGGTCACCAGCAGGGCGTCCAGGTCGAGTTCGCGGAGCCTGGCGCGCAGTGCGGCGCGACGAGGGGCGTGCAGCGGCATACCGGCAGCCTAGGACGATCGCGCGGGTCGCACAGGCCTCCGGAAGTCTGGTCCGGTTCCCGCTTCGGGCGGTCCGGGCGGCACTAGGCTGTTCGCCATGGGTGCGTGGCTGACCCGCGGGGTCTGGATGGGCTTGTTGCACGGTGCGGTGCAGGCCGGGGTGGTGGCGGTCAACGTGCGCAGCCCCGAGGCGAGCCCGTCGGTGCGGATCATCGCGTTCGGGCTGGTGGTGGTCATCGCGGTGCTGTGGGGCGCGTTGGACGCGTGGCGCGGGCTGGACGAGCGGGGGATGTGCTGGTTCTTCGCGGCCCTGGTGGCGGGGCCGTCGGCCGGAGTGCTCGGGGTGGTCGGGACCGGGCTGCTGGTCGACCAGACCGGCACCGAGTCGCTGTGGCCCGCGTTGACCGGTGGGGCGGCGTTCACCGCACTGGTGGTGCTGGTGTCCGCCGCCATCGGGATGGGGATCGGGAACCTGCTGCCGCAGCCCGACGGGTCGCGGCGGAGCCAGGCCTAGGGCCTAGCGCCGGGAGAGGTCGCCCGCCTGCTCGTAGGACTTCCACTCCTGGTCGGTGGCCTGCTTGACCGTCGAGGAGTTCAGCGCGGCGACGGTCTCGTCGCCGATGAGCCACACCTTGCCGCCGTCGAGGAGCACGCCCACCTGGCCGTCCGGTGAGCGGACCGCCTGCGCGCCGGACGGGATGTCCGCGACGACCGGCAGCTGGTCGACGATCGCGGGCCTGCGCTCCAGCACGACGCCCGCCAGCCTGTCGGTGACCGAGCGCCGCTCCAGCCGCACGACCTTGCCGCCGTGGACGAGGTCCATCGTGCGCTCCGGCGACGGCACGGCGAAGCCCTCCAGCACGGACGCCGCCTCCTTGGTGGCGCAGCCCGGCACGCCCGCCAGGTCCATGCCGAAGTGCGCCAGGTCGGTCGGCGCGCCCGCCGCGCCGTCGACGGTGGCCCGGACGACGTCGATCGGCACCCGCCCGCACGGGTCCTCGACGGCGATCGGCGCGTGCCCTTGGGACGTGCGCACCAGCCCCGGCCCCTCGCGCCACGGACCGGGCACGGTGATCTGCTTGTACGGCTGGGTGGTGAAGTCGGAGTTCCAGAACGTGAGGCTGGTGCCGGACTCGGTCTCGTGGGCGATCGCGAACGCGTTCAGCGCGTCGACCCACATCCAATCGGCGCTGAACGCGTCGACCACGGACCGCGCGCGCGGCGCGTTGGTGACCGACACGGTCGCGAAACCCCTGTCCCCCAACGCCTGCACGCCCGACTGGAACACCGGGTCCTTCGACCGCAGCACGAACTGGCCCGCCCCGTTCCACCCCGCCGCGCGGCCGGTGGTGTCGGTGAACATCAGGTAGAACCAGCCGTCCAGGAACAGCGCGGCGGGCTGCCCGGAGCCGTAGGTGTTGTCGCGGATCGTGTCGTACGCGGGCCCGATGATCGGCTGCCCGTTGTGCCCCCGCTGCCACGAGATGCCGTCCGCGCTGGTCGCGACCCCGATCCCGTTGCCGTGAGCGTGCTCGCCGGACGCGCCGGTGTAGTACAGGTAGTAGGTCGAGCCGACGTGGATCACCGACGGGTCGCAGGTGTGCACGCCGTCGAACCCGTTCACGCTGCCGCTCAGCACGGGCAGCGCCATCGTGCCGTCGGGTGCGGTGAACGGGCCGTCCGCGGAAGGGCTTTCGGCGTAGAGCAGGTCATCGCCCGCCGGGACCGCGACGCCGAGCTGGCTGCACCACCACATCCGGTTGCGGCCGTTCTCGACCAGCACGGTGGGGCCGTAGTTGTACGGCGAGTCGCCACCACCCGCGGCGATGACACCCGCGCCGCCACGGGCGCGGTCGAAGGCCAGCGGGATGGCGTCCGCGGGGGCCGTGCGCTGCTTCTGCGGCGCGGCGGGCGGATCCACGGGACCGGTGCCCTCGGCCCGCGTCATCGCGACGCCGGCGCTGCAGGACGACAGCAGGGCAGCCGCGGCGAGGATCGCCAGGAGCCGGAGGGGCCTCGGCATAGCGGGGAGGTTCCTCCACTCGATCGGCGGGCGAATCGGCAACAGTGTAGGGATCCCGTTCACCCGTCCAGACGACTACTCGTCAGTAGTGGCAACGAGTGTGGATTTGGAGCCGTGGGCGTTCCCGAGGTGGGCAGCGTAGTGGTTGAGGCCGCCTGCGTTGGAATGGCGGTGGGGGAGAGGAGCTGCCAACCGTGCTCCAAGGCGCGATGGTCGGGTCGTCTACGGCCATTTTGCCTGTGACGTGCAGGGTTAGGCGGTTGAGGCCCGACCGTTTGCGCTCGCGAGGTCCGGCGGTCATGGCGAGGGATTGTCCACGACGGTGCAGGCGGGGCCTTGACGCCAGCCGATGCCGGCTTGCCGGCGTTGGAACTGGGTCCAGCCAAGAGTTCGGAGCCAGCCGAGGGTGTTCGCCGCACGGGTGACGTCGGGTACCCGGAGTTCGACGTGGTGAAGGGCTCCTTGGGCCACGCAGTTTGCCCCCGACGTGCACGGAAGGTCTGGGCCTCAGTGCCCGACATGGTGTAGAACACTCTGGGTAACACCCCTTCTCTCGATGTTCACCCGATCGGAGTACAAGAAATACCCGGAGGAACCTTGCTTTCTTTCCGCAATTTGCGGTTCGAAAACAAGGGTCGGTCCGTGAAGATGTGCTCACGCACGCCCATCCCCTGCTCCTGCGGCCGAAGGTAGTAGATGAACAACCAGCGCGGTCGTTCCATCCGGAACGACCTGTCCGGCGTCGTTCACGGCACCGTGGTCCAAGCGGGCCGGATCACGATGGTCAAGGACGCAGACGGGGCGAGCAAGCCTCCCGCGGGTCTTCCCCTCGTCGCCCTCCTGGTGGTGGGCGTGCTGATCTTCCTCTCGCAAGGCGTGGGCGGAAACGTCGGCACCACGGCGTTTCCGGCCGAACCCGGTACCCGACCTGCGGGCGCGACCGATGAGGCGGTGGTCGCCGCGATCGGCAGGAAGCTCGTCCTGTGCGCCTCCGAGGTCGTGCTGAAGCCCGCCAACTGCCCCCAAGCCGTGCCTTCCGCGCAGCCCGCGCACGGCGTTCGGTGGGAACTGCTGGGCGATCCGGTCGACGGCGCGCAGGTGAGGTGGGATGACGGAAGGGCCTTCGTGCGCGGGAACGCCGTGATGACGGTCAGGTTCGACACGGCGGCCGGGCCGGAGTCGTCCACCCAGACCTTCCAATACCAGGCGGAGTTCCCCTGGCAGGGCGACCGCACGGCCATCGACGACGTGTACCGCGTCGAGGGGGCGCGCGCCGGTGTCATCACCAAGCGGCACCCGGCCTGGAGCGAGCAGGACGTGCTCGCCGTCGTCCGCGACGGCTTCGTCCGCTGCGTCGGGACGTCCGCCTCACCGATGCCGAGCGGATGCCCCGGCACGCCGTCAACACCGAAGACCACCGACGTGAGCTGGACCTTCGAGGGCGATCCGCCGCCCAACGCCAACACCCGCCAGCGGTTCGACGACCAGTACGGCCTGATCCACGTCGTCGGCAGCTACTCCGCTGTGGTGCGCAGGCGGAACGGCAGGGACAGCGCACAGCCCTACTACTCGCAGAGCGGGACCTACGACGCCACCGTGATCGAGCACGAAGGACAGCTTCGCCTGGTGGGTATCACGCAGGAATGACCGGCACGAATGCCGAGCGGCCGTTCACGACGGCTCCGGAGCGACCGGCACGAGCCCGGCTGTGGGCCTGGGCTCGGGCCGGCCGACCCGTCAGGACTTCGTGGCGAGCCAGCGCAGGGCGAGGGCGTAGCCCTGTACGCCGAGGCCGAGGATGGTGCCGTCGGCTACTGCGGAGATGTAGCTGTGGGCTCGGAACTCCTCGCGCTTGTGCACGTTGGAGATGTGGACCTCGACCAGCGGGGCGGTGAGTTGGGAGCAGGCGTCTCGTACGGCGATGGAGTAGTGGGTCCAGGCGGCCGGGTTGAGGACGACGGGGTACTGGTGGTCGGCGGCCTCGTGGAGCCAGGTGAGCATTTCGCCTTCGAAGTCGGTTTGGCGGACGTCCACCTCCAGGCCCAGTTCGTGGCCGGTGCCTTCGCAGAGCGCGATGAGGTCGGCGTAGGTGGTGTGGCCGTAGACGTCGGGTTCGCGGGTGCCGAGGCGGCCGAGGTTGGGGCCGTTGAGGACGAGGACCTTCACAGGAGGACGCCTCCGCCGGTGGTGGGTTCGGCTGCGACCGCGGAGTAGGCGGCGGCGATGAGGGCCGGGTCGGGGCCTTCCAGGCGGCCTGGTTTGGCGAGGCCGTCGAGGACCACGAAGCGGAGGACGCCGGAGCGGTTCTTCTTGTCGACGCGCATGCCCTCCATGAGCTGCGGGAGCGCGGTCGGGTCGTAGCTGGTGGGCAGTCCCAGGCTGGTCAGCACCGTGCGGTGGCGGTCGGCCGTGGCGTCGTCTAGGCGGCCCGCGAGGCGGGCGAGTTCGGCGGCGAAGACGAGGCCGACGCTGATGGCCGCGCCGTGGCGCCACTTGTAGCGCTCGCGGCGTTCGATGGCGTGGCCGAGGGTGTGTCCGTAGTTCAGGATCTCGCGCAGGTCGGATTCGCGCAGGTCGGTGGAGACCACGTCGGCCTTGACCTGGATCTTGCGGCGGACCAGCTCCTCCAGGACGTCGCCGGACGGGTCCAGCGCCGCCTCGGGGTCGGCCTCGATGAGGTCGAGGATGACCGGGTCGGCGATGAAGCCGCCCTTGACGATCTCGGCCATGCCCGCGACGAGCTCGTTGCGGGGCAACGTGTCCAGGGTGGCGAGGTCGACGAAGACGGCGGTGGGCTCGTAGAACGTGCCGACCAGGTTCTTGCCCGCCGCGGTGTTGACGCCGGTCTTGCCGCCGACGGCGGCGTCGACCATGCCGAGCAGCGTCGTCGGCACGTTGAACAGCTTCACGCCGCGCATCCACGTGGACGCGACGAACCCGGCGAGGTCGGTCACCGCCCCGCCGCCGAGGCCGATGACGGCGTCCGAGCGGCCGAGGCCGATCTTGCCGAGCACGTCCCAGACGAACGCGGCGACGGGCAGCTCCTTGCCGTCCTCGGCGTCGGGGATCTCGACGCGGTGCGCGTCCGCCCCGGCCGCGGCGAGCGTCTCGCGCAGCGCCTCGGCCGTCTCGACGAGCGTGGGCGGGTGGATGATCGCGATCTTGGCGATCCCCCGCACGGCGTCCGTCATGTCACCGAGGAGGCCACGACCCACCACCACGTCGTACGGTCGCTCCGCGGCCACGCGGATCCGCACCGGCTCGCCCATCGCTGTTCTCCCTCGTTCACGGTTAAGCCCATTCGACCACGTTCGGTTCCAGCGCGGCGCCGCCCCACACCGCCGCCAGCAACTCCGCCTGCCCGCCCAGCGCCTTGCGCGCCGCGCCCCTGATCAGCCCCCAGCCGCGCACGGTGAACGTCACCGTCCGGCCGCTGAAGGCGTACCGCCACTCCCCCACGACCTCGCCGTGCACGACCAGCGCGCCGGGGCTGCCGACCGGCCGCCACACCCGCTTGGCGACCGCGGCGTCCGGCGCCACCAGCCACCGCGGGCCGAGCAGGTACGGGTCGCGGTGGAACAGCAGCAGCGCCGCGGGCGGTGGCGCGGCCGGGGCGACCTCGTCCAACGCCAGCAGCTTGCGGCCGTCGACGGTGATCGGCCGCAGGCCTTCGGGCCACGCGGGAGGCGGCCCGGCGCCGAGCCACTTCTCCGCGTCCGCCTTGGCGAACGGCCCGACCAGGCGGGCGTAGGCGCGCAGCAGGGTCGGCTCGCCCGCGTCCTCGACCGGAGGCGGCGGCCCGGACGGCTTGCGGAACACCAGCTTGGCCCCGACGTGGTCCAGTTCGAGGCCCGCGAGCAGCGTGCCGAGCCGGAACAGCCCGTCCACCACGTGGTGCGCCCCGCAGGGCGGGCACCACGGCGTCCAGTCGGCGGGCAGCAGCGGGCTCACCGCGGCGGACAGCTCGCCCTTGGTGGCGCGCTCACCGGGGAACTCGCGGCGCAGCAACTCCACCAGCAGGTCCAGGTGCTCCGGGTCCGGCGGGTCGAACCCGCCGATCCAGGCCGCGAGCGCGCGCGGGGTGCGCGGCCGCAGCTCCCGCCGCAACGCGGGCAGGTCCGCCCTCCGGTGCAGGTGCGGAGCGCCGCGCAGGCTGAGCACGCGCACCAGCCCGTCGAACTCCCCCGGCCCGGTGCGCACCGCGATGCCCGCGCCGCCGGTCTTGGGCGGGCTGTCGACGAACCCGAGCGCCAGCGCCTCGACGTCGTCGAGCGCGACACCGCCGTGCAGGCCCTGCGCCGCCGCCCGGTGTGCCAGGACTCCGGCGCGCGTCGCCTCCACGGGTCAGCGCGGTCCGAGCACGGCGTCGACGACCTGCTCCGGTTCGAGGCTGTCGGTGGCGACCTCGATGGTCGCGACCTCCCGGTACAGCGGGAGGCGCGCGTCGAGCAGCGCCTTGAACGTCGCCCGCGGGTTGATGCCCGTGAGCAGCGGTCGCGAACTCGACAGACCGGTGCGCTTCACGCCCTCGGCCATGCCCACGTTGAGGAACACCACCGTGTGGCCCGCCAGCAGCTCCCTGGTCGCAGCCGACAGCACCGCCCCGCCACCGAGCGCGAGCACGCCCTCGTGCGTCTTGAGCCCGTCCGCGACGGCCTGCTCCTCCATGGCCCGGAACACCGGCTCGCCGTCGGAGGTGAAGATGTCCGAGATCGGTTTGCCCGCCGTCACCACGATGTCGTCGTCCACGTCGCGGAACGGCAGGCCGAGCCGCTGCGCCAGCAGCAGGCCGACGGTCGTCTTGCCCGCTCCGGGCGGGCCGAGCACCACGTACGCCGGCGTGCTCACAGGCCCTCCCAGCGGGCTTCGAGTGCTTCGAGGTAGGAGGCCACGTTGCGCTTGGTCTCCCCGATCGAGTCGCCGCCGAACTTCTCCAGCGCCGCCTCGGCGAGCACCAGCGCGAACACCGACTCCAGCACGACGCCCGCGCGCGGCACCGCGCACACGTCCGAGCGCTGGTGGATCGCGACCGCGGCCTCGCCGGTGCGGACATCCACAGTGGACAGTGCTTTCGGGACGGTCGAGATGGGCTTCATCGCCACCCTGGCGCGCACCGGCTCGCCGTTGGTGATGCCGCCCTCGAGCCCGCCCGCGCGGTTGGTCCGGCGGCTGACGCCCGACGGGCCCTTGCCGCGGTCGATCTCGTCGTGGGCCCGGCTGCCCCACCGGGTCGCCGACGTGAAGCCGTCGCCGATCTCCACGCCCTTCATCGCCTGCACGCCCATCAGCGCGGCGGCGAGCCGCGAGTCGAGCCTGCGGTCCCAGTGCACGTGCGAGCCGAGGCCCGGCGGCAGGCCGTACGCGATCACCTCGATCACGCCGCCGACCGTGTCACCGGCCTCCTTGACCACCTCCACCTCCGCGACCATGGCCGCGGTGCCCGCCGGGTCGAACGCGCGGACCGGGCTCGCGTCGACCGCGTCCAGGTCGTCCGGGCCGGGCACGGCCGACCCCTCGGGCGTCGAGGCGCCGCCGATGGAGACCACGTGGCTCACGATGTCGACGTCGAACACCTGCTTGAGGAAGCGCCGGGCGACCGTGCCGAGCGCGGTGCGCGCGGCCGTCTCGCGGGCGCTCGCCCGCTCCAGCACCGGACGGGCCTCGTCGAAGCCGAACTTCTGCATTCCCGGCAGGTCGGCGTGGCCGGGCCGGGGCCTGGTGAGCGCCTCGTTGCGGCCGGTCGGCTTGAGCAGGCTCGGGTCCACCGGGTCGGCGGACATGACCGTCTCCCACTTCGGCCACTCGCTGTTGCCGATGGTGACGGCGATCGGGCCGCCCTGGGTCAGGCCGTGGCGCACGCCCCCGAGGATGTTCACCTCGTCGGCCTCGAACCCCATCCGCGGGCTGCGGCCGAAGCCCAGCCTGCGGCGTTCCAGTTGGACGGTGAGGTCCGAGGTGGTGACCTCCACCCCCGCGACCATGCCTTCCAGCACGGCGACGAGAGCGGGTCCGTGTGACTCCCCAGCGGTGATCCAACGCAGCACGGGACGATCCTTTCACAGCGTGAACACCGAGATCACCCAGGTCGAGGCCAGGAGTCCGGGTCCGTGCGGAATCCCGCCATTCGGACGGGCGAGCGCCACCAGCAGGGTGAACGCGCAGGCGAGCAGGGCGCCGATCGGCACCGCCGCGTAGGAGACCGCGCCCAGCACCGCGCCGAGCGGGGCGGCCAGCTTCACGTCGCCACCGCCGAGCGCCGAGGGCGCGAGCAGCCGGACCACCAGGTGCGCGGCGCCCAGCAGCAGACCGCCGACGGCCGCGCGGAGCACCACCTGCCCACCCG
Source organism: Umezawaea sp. Da 62-37 (assembly GCF_032460545.1). Taxonomy (GTDB): domain Bacteria; phylum Actinomycetota; class Actinomycetes; order Mycobacteriales; family Pseudonocardiaceae; genus Umezawaea. The sequence continues at coordinate 8,650,334 of NZ_CP135965.1, read as the reverse complement.
CGGGCACGAGGAGGGCCACCGCGACCGGGTACGCGGGCAGGGTCAGCGCGTCGGGTAATCGCCGGTGGAGCAGATCGGTGGCGGTGAGCAGCACCGCGAGCCACCCGAGGGCCAGCGTCAGCGCGAGCCAGTGCGGCGGCGGGTGCCGGAGCGCGGCGATCGTCCACAGCAGCGACGTGGGCAGGGCGCACCAGAGCCAGTGCACGTCCGCGCCGCGGCGGAGGCGGCTCAGCAGGAGGGCGCCGGTCGTGCCGGCGAGGAATCCGAGGGCGGTGAAGTGCATGCGTCCACGGTCCGGCCCCACCCCGCCCTCGGGCAAGGACGAGTACCGCCGAACGGACCGTTCACGGAGCCCCGGACGGGTGAACCTGGGGTTCGGGGTTCACCGGATCGACGCACAGGGCCCTTGCCAGGCGTCACGCGGGTGTCCTTCGATGCGCCTCATGCCTCGAAGAACACCCGCGTGGAGCTCAGCGCTGCCAGGAGAACAGCTGATCGCCCACGGCGACCGTGGACCCCTCGGCCAGGTCGCCGAGCACGTCCGCCGGGGCGTCCAGCGCGATGACCGGGCAGATGGGCGCGAACCCGGCCGCCTCGACCTCGGCCGGGTCCCAGCTGACGATGGCCTGACCCGCGCGCACGGTCTCGCCCTTCACCACGTGCAGGGTGAAGCCCTCGCCCTTGCGCTTGACCGTGTCGATGCCGAGGTGCACGAGCACCCCGGCGCCGCTCTCGGTGGCCACGACGAACGCGTGCGGGTGCAGCGTGACGATCGTGCCGTCGACCGGGGACACCACGTCCGCGGCCACCCGGTCCGGCTCGACCGCGATGCCGGGTCCGACCATCGCCTGGGCGAAGACCGGGTCCGGGACCTCGGTCAGCGACACGACCCGACCCGCGACCGGGCTCCCGACGCTGAGCGTCACAGGAGGTCCTCGATGTCGCTGGCGATCGTGTCCGCCTCCGGTCCCACGATGACCTGCACGACGTTGCCCTGACGCATGACCCCGTGCGCCCCCAAGGACTTCAGCGCCTTTTCGTCGACGACCGAACCGTCGTTGAGCTCACACCGCAGGCGGGTGATGCACGGCTCGATCTCGATGATGTTGGACGCCCCGCCGAGCGCAGCGAGGATCTTCTCCGCCTTCTCGTCAGCCACTTCGTGTCCTCTCTCGACTGGTGACACCGCTTGGCCACGGTCACGTAACGGCGGTTGACACCCGCTCCGCGCGGAGAGCATTCTCCCCGCACAAACTGGTCTAGACCGGAAAGTACCAATGAGGTCGCCGGCAAGCGAGCGCGGGGAGGTGCACATGGGTGAGAGGGAGACTCCGACGAGGATCGTCGACGGTCCGAAGCCCAAGCACGCCCAACTCCGCGACATCCTGCGCAAGCTGGCCGAGCAGGAACTGCCGCCCGGTTCGCCGATCCCGTCCGAGCGCGACCTGGCCGACCGGTACGAGGTGTCGCGCATCACCGTACGAGCAGCCGTCGGGCAGCTCGTGGCCGAGGGTCTGCTGACGAGGGCCAAGGGGCGCGGCACCTTCACCGCCCGCCGCCGCCTGGACGTCCAGCTCTACCTGGAGTCCTTCACCGACGACATGCGCAAGCGCGGCATGACCCCCGCGACCGAGGTGCTCAGCTGCGACGAGGCCGTCCCGCCGGATTCCGCGGCGAGCGCGCTCGACCTGGCCGCGCGGGAACGGGCGTACCAGCTGGTCCGTCTGCGCAGGGCCGACGGAGTCCCGCTGGCCGTGGAACGCGGCTGGTACAACCCGCGGATCGTGCCGGAACTGCGCCGCCACGACCTGTCGACGTCGCTCTACACGTTGATCGCGGACACCTACGGCGTGCAGCTCGACCACGCCAAGCAGACGGTGTGGGCCGAAAGCGCCGACACCGAGACCGCGAAGCTGCTCGGCGTCCGCAAGGGCAGCTCGCTCCTCGTCTTCCGCCGCGTCGCCAGCTCGCATGGCAGACCCGTGGAGGACATGACTTCCTGGTACCGGGGCGATCTTTACCAGGTGACGATGCAATTGGACCGGACCGTCCCGGATTCCGGCCCGCACTCCGCCAAGGGAGGTACTCGATGAGCGCCAGCGCCCCACAGGTGACCGGCGGTCGTGAGATCAAGGGACTTGCCACGCTCCAGCGCTTCGGTCGCAGCTTGATGCTGCCGATCGCCGCGTTGCCGGCAGCCGGTCTTTTGTTGCGACTCGGTCAGGCCGACTTGCTCGGCAAGGACGGTCTGGGTTGGGACAAGGTGGCCGCGGTCATCGGCGCGGCAGGGGATTCCATCTTCGGAAACCTCCCCCTGCTCTTCGCCGTGGGCATCGCGATCGGCTTCGCCCGCCGCGGCGACGGTTCCACCGGCTTGGCCGCCGTCGTCGGCTACGTCGTGCTCCAGGGCGTGTTCAAGGCACTCTCGCCGCTGGTCCTCCCGCTCGCCGAGGGCGCTCTGCCCGCGGATCAGAAGTTCATCGACTACCGCGTTCTCGGCGGTATCGTCGTCGGTCTGGTCACGGCGGTGCTCTGGCAGCGGTACCACCGCATCAAGCTGCCCCCGTACCTGGCGTTCTTCGGCGGACGCCGGTTCGTGCCGATCATGGTCGCCGGCGTGATGATCATCATCGGCGTCGTGCTGGGTCTGCTCTTCCCGCTGTTCAACAGCGGCCTGACCAGCCTGGGCAACGCGATCACCGGTAGCACGATCATCGGCGCGGGCATCTACGGCGTCGTGAACCGGCTGCTGATCCCGCTCGGCCTGCACCACATCATCAACAACGTCGTGTGGTTCCAGTTCGGCGACTTCACCGACGCCACGGGCAAGGTCGTCCACGGCGACATCAACCGGTTCCTGGCCCACGACCCGAGCGCGGGCACGTTCCAGACCGGCTTCTTCCCGATCTTCATGTTCGCCCTGCCCGCCGCGGCGTTCGCCATCTGGCAGACCGCCAAGCCGTCGCAGAAGAAGATCATCGCCGGCATCATGGGCTCCGCCGCGCTGACCTCGTTCATCACGGGTGTCACCGAGCCGCTCGAGTTCGCGTTCATGTTCGTGGCGTGGCCGCTGTACCTGATCCACGCGGTCCTGACCGGCACCTCGCTGGCCATCGCCAACGCGCTGGGCATCCACGACGGGTTCTCGTTCTCGGCGGGCGCGATCGACTTCATCCTGAACTGGAACATCGCCACCAAGCCGATCCTGCTGATCGTCATGGGCCTGGTCTACGCGGCGATCTACTACTTCCTGTTCCGCTTCGTCATCACCAAGTGGAACCTGAACACCCCCGGCCGCGAGGACGACGAGGACCCGGAGGCCGACCCCAGCGTCGTCACCGCCGCCGAGACCTCGACGACCTCCGGCAAGCCGCTGAGGGACTGACTCCCCCCGCGGGAGCACCGAAGGAAAGGACGGATCATGCCTGAGCGACGGGTCACCGTGGCGAGCAAGGTCGGGCTCCACGCCCGGCCCGCGGCACTGCTGGCGAAAGCCGCTGCCGGTCAGCCGGTCAAGGTCACCATCCGCAAGGACGACGGCCAACCGGTGGAGGCCGCGAGCGTGCTCGGCCTGATGACGCTCGGTGCGATGCACGGCGACGAAGTGGTGCTGACGGCCGACGGCGAGGGCGCGGACGCCGCGCTGGAAGCCATCGCGGCGATCATCACCACGGATCTCGACGAGGGCTGATTCGCCCGAGCTGCGTGAGTGGAGAGGCCGTGCGTCCCCTTTGGGGGTGTGCGGCCTCTTTGCTTTGGGTTGGCTCTAGAGAACATGCCTCCAACCCGCTCGCCGAGTGTTCTAGACTTGCCGAACCTTGTCAAGACGATGAAGCTGTCTTGACAAGCTCCGTCAAGCCCAGAGATGGCTTCGGATCGGGTCGGGGGGTAGGTCTGGCTAGCGCCAGCATCGGCTGCGCCGACTCAAGCATCGGCTGCGCCGACTCAAGCATCGGCTGCGCCGACTCAAGCATCGGCTGCGCCGACAAGGCCTGGCTTTGGGTTTGGTCAGTCGATGGGGAGTGGTAGGAGTTCGCCGGTGGCGGTTCTCAGTGCTTTGCGCATGGACTCGCGTGGTGCTGGTTGGCCGGTGAACTGCTCTACCTGGCCGAAAGCCTGGTGGAGCAGCATGTCCAGGCCGGTGGCCATGGTTCGGCCGTGTTTGAGCACAGCGTTGCCGAGTGGTGTTGGCCACGGGTGGTAGATGACGTCGAGCAGGCACGGTGCGTTGGCGAGCAGGTCTGCCACTGGTTCGGTGGCTGCTGGAGGCACCGTGTTCACCAGTACATCCGCGACACTCGCGAGTGCGCCGAAGTCGGCTGTGGACCAGCCCGTCACGGTCAGTTCCAGTCCCACGCGTGCGGCGCAGGCAAGCGCTTCCCCGACCCGTGATGGGTCGCGGACCACCAGGTCTACTTCGGACAGTCCCAGGTCGGCGAAGGCGACCAGGGCGGCTGTTGCGGTGCCGCCTGCGCCTAGGAGCAGGCCCCTGCTGCCGCCGGTGAAGCCGCCTGCGTGACGCAGCGCGCCGACGACGCCGTCGACGTCGGTGCAGTCCGCTCGCCACCCGTCCGGCACGCGCACCAGCGTGTTGGCCGCGCCCACCACGGCGGCCCGTTCGGTCACCGAGGTGGCGGCGGCCAGTGCGGCGCGCTTGCCCGGCATGGTGACCGAAAGACCCACCCACGACTCGTCGAGGCCCGCCACCAGCGCGGGCACGCCCGCCTCGTCGCACTCGACCCGCGAGTACGTCCAGTCAAGGCCGAGCGCGGTGTAGGCGGCGCCGTGCAGGACGGGTGACAAGGAGTGCGACACCGGCGAACCGATGACGGCGGCACGGGAGACCACGGGTCAGAAGACGCCTTCCGCGCGTGCCTTGTCGACGGCCTTCTCGTGGTCCTCGAGGGTTTCGTTGAAGCACGAGGTGCCGTCCTTCTGGCACTTCACGAAGAACAGCCACTTGCCGGGCTCCGGCTTGATGGCGGCGGCGATGGCCTCGCGGCTGGGCGAGCCGATCGGCGTCGGGGTCAGGCCGGGGCTCTGGTAGGTGTTGTAGGCGCCCGAGGCGTCGCGGTCGCTGTCGCTGGTCGTGATGTTCGGCTTGTCCAGCTTGTAGTTGACCGTGGAGTCGAGTTCGAGCTTCTGGCTGACGGCGAGCCTGCCGGTGATGACCCTGGCGACCTTGCCGAAGTCCTTGCCGATGCCCTCCTTCTCCACGAGGGAGGCCATCACCAGGATCTGGTAGGGCCGGAAGCCGGTGTCCTTGCTGCCCGAGGGGATGCCGTAGCCCTGGATGCGGGACACCGACGTCGTGATGACGCTCTTGAGCAGTTCCACGGCCGTCGCGCCGGGCTTGAGCTGGTAGAGGCCGGGGGCGATGAGGCCTTCGAGGCGGCGGTCCTTCTCGGCCTTGTTCACATCCGCCAGCGCCCAGTCCGGGACGCCGAGGGCGACCGGGTCCGCGGTGTCCGCGGCGGTCCGCAGCTCCTCGGGGGTGACGCACTTCTTCACGCCGTCCAGCTCGACGCAGCTGGCTTCCGAGAGCAGCGTCAGGATGCCCTTGACGACCTTGCCGTCGCCGCCGGTGATGTCGTGCAGGACGTTGCCGCCCTTGACCTCCAGCGGCGTGATCTTGGTCGCGGGGTCGATCATCCTGGCGACCGCCGCCGTGCCCGACATCTTCGTCTTCATCAGGTAGAAGCCGGGCTGGATCGAGGTCACCCGGTCATCGGTCTTGCCCGCCTCGGTGAAGGCACGGGCACTGGCCGTGACGCCCTGGTCCTTCAACGTGCTCGCGATGGCCGTGACGGGGTCGCCGTCCTTGACCTCGACGACCACGTCGGTCTCGCCCGCGCCCTCGAAGTCCTCGAACGAGCCGATGCCGCGCAGCTCCTGGTAGCCGTAGTAGGCCCCCACACCGCCGACGCCGAGCACGAGCGCCACGACGACCCACAGGATCGTCCGCTTGCGCCGCACCTTGGCGCGGCGGGCGGCCACGGCGGCCTTGCCCCGCGCCGGTCGTGGGCGCTCATCCTGGTGCGCGTCGGGATCGGTGAACAACCCGAGGTCGTCCGTCACGAGCTCTCCTCGCTAACGCTCGGACGCAGTGCCGAGCCGATGAGCCCGCTCACGTGCCGTCCTTCGCTCCGGGGGCTCGATCCTCCTCAGCGGATCGAGCCACGAATAGCGCGCGTGCGTCGAGCCAGGACTGCAAGATCTCCACCGCAGCGGCCTGGTCCACGACTGCACGTTGTTTCTTGCCCCGCACCCCGCGTTGCGCCAGTACACGGCTCGCGACGACGGTCGTCAACCGCTCGTCGGTGAGCCGCACCGGTACCGGTGCGATCCTGCCGGCCAGATCCGCAGCGTACGCGGTGGCCAGTTCGGCGGCCGGTCCGTGCCGACCGGCCAGGGTCCTCGGCAATCCGACCACGACCTCGACCACGTCGTGCTCGGTTACCAGCCCGGTGAGTTCCGTCAGGTCCCCACCGTTCTTTTCGTCACGCACCAGAGTAGCGAGTGGCGTGGCGAGGAACGGTGTCGGATCGCTGATCGCGACCCCCACCCGGACGGACCCGACGTCGACGGCCAGCCGCCTTCCGCGGCCGGGATCGTCGGCGCCGGGTCGATCAGGGCTGGTCAACGGGATTCGACCGCGCGATCCAGCTCGGCGCGCAGCGCCGTGATCGCGGCCGGGATGCCCGACGGATCGGTGCCGCCGCCCTGCGCGAGGTCCGGCTTGCCACCGCCGCGACCGCCCAGCGCCGGGGCGAACGCGGGCACGAGCTTGCCCGCGGCCAAGCCCAGGTCACGGGCGGCGGAGGTGGTGGCGACGACGAAGCTGGCCTTGGCGCCGTCCGGCGCGAACAGGGCCACGACACCCGCCTTGGAGCCGAGGCGGTTGCGCACCTCGGAGCCCAGCGTGCGCAGGTCGGCCCCGGAGGTGCCCTCCGGCAGCGCGAGCGCCACCAGTGCCACGCCGCGGACGTCCAGCGCGCTGTCGGCGAGCTGGCCGGCCGAGGACAGCAGCTGGACGCCACGCAGGCGCTCCAGTTCCTTCTCGGCGACGCGCAGCCGCTCCACGAGCGCCTCCACGCGGCCGGGGACCTCGGCGTTCGGCACCTTCAGCATGGCGGAGACGTTCTGGACCAGCGCCCGCTCCTGGGCCAGGAAGCGGAACGCCTCGATGCCGACGTAGGCCTCGATGCGCCGCACACCGGAGCCGACGGACGACTCGCCGAGCAGCGTGACCGGGCCGATCTGCGACGAGTGCTCGACGTGCGTGCCACCGCAGAGTTCGCGCGACCAGGGGCCGCCGATCTCGACGACGCGCACGGACTCGTCGTAGGTCTCGCCGAACAGGGCGACCGCGCCGAGTTCCTGGGCGCCGTTCATGTCGGTGTAGACCACCCGGACCGGCAGGTCCTTGCGGACCGCGAGGTTCGAGACCTCCTCGATCTCGCTGCGGGTCTCGTCGGACAGGCCGCCGGTCCACGCGAAGTCGAGCCGCAGGTAGCCGGGCTTGTTGTACGAGCCGCTCTGCAACGCGGACGGGCCGAGCACCTGGCGCAGGGCGGCGTGCACGACGTGCGTGCCCGAGTGGCCCTGCCGGGCGCCCGTGCGCCACTCCTGGTCGACGCGGGCCTCCACGTGCTGGCCCTCGGCGATCTCGCCGCTGACCACGCGCACCTGGTGCACCCAGAGCTTGCGGGCGACCTTCTGGACGTCCACGACCTCCAGCTCGGCGCCGTCGGCCACGATCACGCCCGCGTCGCTCTCCTGGCCACCGGACTCGGCGTAAAGCGGCGTGCGGTCGAGCACGACCTCGACGATCTCGCCCTCGCGGGCCGACTTCACGCGGGCGCCCTCGCGGACGATGCCGCGCACGGTCGCCTCGGCGGCGAGGTCGGTGTAGCCGACGAACTCGGTCGCGCCGAGGTCGAGCAGCTCGCGGTAGACCGTCTGGTCGCCGTGGCCGGTCTTCTTGCCCGCCGCGTCGGCCTTGGCGCGGGCGCGCTGCTCGGCCATCAGCTTGCGGAAGCCGTCCTCGTCGACCGTCAGACCGGCCTCGGACGCCATCTCCAGCGTCAGGTCGATCGGGAAGCCGTACGTGTCGTGCAGCTGGAACGCCTTGTCGCCGGGCAACGTGGCGCGGCCGTCGGCCTTGATCTGGTCGGCTGCGGTCTCGAAGATCCGCGACCCGGCGGCCAGCGTCTGGAGGAAGGTCTCCTCCTCGGCGCGCATGATCTGCTGGATGCGGACGAAGTTCTCGACCAGCTCCGGGTAGGCCTGCCCCATCGTGTCGCGGACGACCTCGGCGAACGTCGGCAGCACCGGCTCGGACACGCCCAGCAGGCGCGAGGAGCGGACGATGCGGCGCAGCAGGCGGCGCAGCACGTAGCCGCGGGCCTCGTTGCCGGGGGTCACGCCGTCGCCGATCAGCAGGACGCTGCTGCGGGCGTGGTCGGCGATGACGCGGAACCGCACGTCGTCGGCTTTGTCGACACCGTACTTCCGCCCGGAGAGCTCCTCGGCCTTGCTGATGACCGCGCGCACCAGGTCGGTCTCGTAGACGTTGTCCACGCCCTGGAGCAGGAACGCGACCCGCTCGACGCCCATGCCGGTGTCGATGTTCTTCGCGGGCAGCTCGCCGAGGATCGGGTAGTCCTTCTTCGCGCCACCCGGTCCGCGCTCGTTCTGCATGAAGACGAGGTTCCAGATCTCCAGGTAGCGGTCCTCATCCACAACAGGACCGCCGGCGGGTCCGAACTCCGGACCGCGGTCGTAGTAGATCTCCGAGCACGGGCCGCACGGGCCGGGCACGCCCATCGACCAGTAGTTGTCCTCGACACCGCGGCGCTGGATCCGCTCAGGCGGCAGGCCCGCCACCTTCTGCCAGAGCTCGAACGCCTCGTCGTCGTCGTGGTAGACCGTCGCCCACAGGCGCTCGGGGTCGAACCCGTAACCGCCGTCGGCCTGCGACCCCGTGATCAGCTCCCAGGCGAGCCGGATGGCGTCTTCCTTGAAGTAGTCGCCGAACGAGAAGTTGCCCGCCATCTGGAAGAACGTCAGGTGCCGGGTGGTCTTGCCGACCTCTTCGATGTCGCCGGTGCGCACGCACTTCTGGACGCTGGTGGCCCGCTTGTACGGCGCGGGGGCCTCACCGAGGAAGTACGGCTTGAACGGCACCATGCCGGCGTTGACGAACAGCAGGTTCGGGTCGTCGAGCAGCAGCGACGCGCTGGGCACGACGGTGTGGCCCGCGCGCTCGAAGTGGTCGCGGAAGCGCTTGATGATCTCGTGGGTCTGCACGGGGAGTCCTTCAGGGGGTATTGCGGTCGGAGGGGCGCGGGAAGGCGAACGGCGAGTGGCTCAGCCGTCCGCCCGACGCGCTCGCGCGCCGGTACCCCTGCGCGGTGCGGGCTCCGTCGAGTACTTGCCGGGGGTGAACCCGGTCTGCCTCTCGACGGACTCCTGCAGCTCGTTCTCGCGCTCGGACATCCCGGCGCGCACCTCGGCGCCGAAGGAGCCCAGCGCGCCCGCGAGCTCGCGCAACCCGTTGCCGACGTTCTCCCCGATGCCCGCGGGAGTCGCCTGGTGGACGACCTGACCTGCCTTGCGCACGGCGAACACGCCTGCCGCGGCACCCGCGGCGAACCAGAACAGCCTGCTCATCGCTTGCCCCCGCGGGGACGGCGGCGGGTGTGCTTGTTCGGCGACTCGGCGGCCTTGCGACGCGCGCGCACGGCCTTGCTCACGCCGTAGGACAGCGCGGCGGCCTTGACCAGCGGCCCGCCCAGCGTGGCGGTGAACAACGAGGTGAGCGCGGAGACGTTGCCGGTGACGGCGCGGGCGTTCGCGGTGATGCCGTCGACGCGTTCCAACTGCGTGTTCACGTGGGTCAACGTCGTGTTGGCCTCGGTGAACAGCGGGTCGGTGTTCTCGTGCGCCTTGCGGATCGCGATCGTGGCCTCGTCCAACGTCTTGCCGAGCTTCAGCAGCGGAATCGCCAGCAGCAGCACGAGCAGCACGAAAGCGCCTGCTGCTACCAGCGCGGCGATCTGCCCTGGCGACACTGATCCTCCTGGGGAACGCAGGATGTGGAAGGGTCACAAGGTTAGCGTGCGTCCCCCGAATGGACCCGATTGGATCGCCGTTGGTCCGACTAGCGTGGTCACCGGCGGTGAACTGATCGTTACAGCGGACTGGAGGACCGGTGCGGCCGGTGACCAACCTGGACGACTACCGGGCAGTGTCGAGGCCTGGTTCGAACCGTCCGCTGGAGCACGGTGACCTGCTCGGGGTGCCCGCTCCCCCGCTGCCCGTGCTGACCGACGGGTGGTCCGCGCGGGCGGTCGACCCGGACACGTTCGACCTCCAACTGGTGCACGGGTGGATGCAGTCGCCGCACGTCGCGGCGTTCTGGCAGCAGGCGTGGTCGCGGGAGCTGTGGGACGCGGAACTGCGGCGGCAGCTGGCGGGGGTGCACTCGCTGCCGTGCCTGGTGGGGCGGGACTCGACGCCGATGCTGTACCTGGAGATCTACCGGGCGGCGCGCGACCAGGTGGCCCGGTGCTACCGGGCGCTGCCGCACGACATCGGGGTGCACGTGGCCGTGGGGGACCTGGCGTTGACGGATCGGGGGCTGGTGCGGGCGGTGCTGCCGGTGTTGACGGCGGCGCTGTTCGAGGCCGATCCGGAGTGCACGCGGGTGCTGTTGGAGCCGGATGTGCGGAACAAGAGGGCGATCGCGTCTTTCCAGGCGGGAGGGTTCGACCCGGTCGGGGAGATCCTGCTGCCGGGGAAGGTAGCTTTGTTGATGATTCATTCTCGGTGAGGTGCTTTTGAGGCCGGGTACGGGTGGCTTCGGGTTTCGGCTGTGTGAGGCTTCGGGTTTCAGCTAGAGCGGCTTCGGCTTTCAGCTGGGTAAGGGCAGCTTCGACTGTCAGCGTGCTGTGGCCGATTTGACTTGGGGCCCCTTTTTTGGGCCTTGTCGGACTAAAAGGGCAGGTGGTAGAGATGCCCGCCGACCAATTATAGGCCCAAAAACCCCAAGTCAAATCGGCCACGTTCGTGGCGGTTGCCTGCGGGTTTTGTGGTGGTTGGGCTTCTGGATTTTTAGGTTGGTTTTTTTGGGTTTGTTTGCCATTCTGTTTTGGTTATTGCGTATTCGACTTCGCCGTGCTGGCTGCCGTCAATTTGGTGTGGCCAGTTTTGGTGGAAGATGCGGATTTGCTTGAGGCCTGTTTTTTCCATGACTCGGCGCGAGCTGTTGTTGACGACCATGGTTTCGGCGTACACGCGGTCTACGTCCAGGTCGGTGAAGCCCTTGTGCACCAAGGCTTTTGAGCCCTCGGTGGCGTATCCCCTGCCCCAAGCCGATTTTTTCAGGCGGTAGCCCAGTTCGACTTGGCCTGGCGGGTCGTGTGGTTGGGGGCGGAAGTGGAACCAGCCCAGGAAGGTGCCTGTTTTGTCTTCTGCGGCCCAGAATCCGAAGCCTGTGCACTTTTCGTAGTAGGCGAGGAATGCCGGTAGGTAGTCGTTCTCGACCTCTGCTCGCGGAGTGGGTGTGCCGCCGGTCAGGTAGCGCATGACGTCCGGGTCGGAGTCGAGTGCTGTCAGGTTGTCCACGTCTGATTCGGTGAACCGGCGGAGCACCAGGCGGTCGGTTTCGAGGAACGTGGTCATACCCGTGCCAGGGTGAGGTAGGCGAAGCCGAGGTAGCCGCGGTAGCCGTGCAGCCAGGTGTCGCGGTGGTTGTCCACGACGGCGCGGACCTCGGTGGTTTCGGGGTGGTCGGGGTTGTCGAGGAGCCAGCGTTCGCGGCCCGCGCACCAGCGCGATTCGAATGAGTCCCACTCGTCGAGGTTGGCGGTCGCGAGGGAGAGCAGGCGGTAGCCGGCGGCCATGGCGAGGTCGACCAGGGCGGCGAGGGTGCCGAATTCGTCGGGCTTGGCGTCGAGGCGGGTGAGGATGTCGTCGGTGGGCGGCTTCTCCCAGAAGGCGTCGCCGAGGAGCAGTTTGCCGCCGGGCTTGATGCGCGAGTGCATGGCCTCGAGGGTCTTGCGGGTGTCGCCCCAGGCGTGGCTGGCGCCGATGGAGATGGCGACGTCGGCGGGCGGAGCCTCCCACGTGGTGACGTCGGCCAGCTCCAGGCGCGCGGTGGTGAGGCCGCGCTTCTCGGCGTTGGCACGGCCCCTGGTGATGCCGAGTTCGTCCGAGTCCACGCCGAAGCCGCGGGCGGTCGGCTCGGTCTCCAGGACGCGCAGCAGCAGCTCGGCCCAGCCGCAGCCGAAGTCGACGACGGTCCGGCCTTCCAGCGGACGCAGACCGTTGACCAGGTCGTAGGCGCGCGCGTCCGTCATCGGCGCGTTGAAGTCGAGGAAGGTGTGGCCGTTCACGGGGGCAGGTGTCACGGCGCCACGGTGGCACCTTTCCCCTGGCCGGGCACCTGAATTAGTCCTCGCCGCGGATGACCTTGCGGAGCTTCGGCAGGCGTTCGGACAGCACGCGCTCGGCGCCGCGCGGGGTCGGCTCGTAGTAGTCGCGGCCGACCAGGTCGTCCGGCGGGTACTGCTGGGTGAGCACGCCGCCGGGCACGTCGTGCGGGTAGCGGTAGCCCTGCGCGTTGCCGAGCTTGGCCGCGCCCGCGTAGTGGCCGTCGCGCAGGTGCGCGGGCACGGCGCCGGTCGCGCCTTGGCGGACGTCGGCCATCGCGGCGCCGATCGCGGTCGTCACGGCGTTCGACTTCGGGGCCGTCGCGAGGTGGATGGCGGCCTGGGCGAGGTTGAGCGTGCACTCCGGCATGCCGATCGTCTGCACGGCCGACTGGGCGGCCGTCGCGACCAGCAGTGCCATCGGATCGGCCATGCCGATGTCCTCGCTCGCGTGGATCACCAGGCGGCGCGCGATGAACCTCGGGTCCTCGCCCGCCTCGATCATCCGCGCCAGGTAGTGCAGCGCGGCGTCCACGTCGGACCCGCGGATGGACTTGATGAACGCGCTCGTCACGTCGTAGTGCTGGTCGCCGTCGCGGTCGTAGCGCACCGCCGCCCTGTCGACCGTCGCCTCCAGCAGCGCCAGGTCGATCACGCCGCCGTTCTCCTGCGCCGCCGAGTCCGCCGCCGCCTCCAGCGCCGTGAGCGCGCGCCGCGCGTCACCGCCCGCGAGCCGCACCAGGTGGTCCTCGGCGTCCTCCGCGAGCGAGACCTTGCCGCCCAGCCCGCGTTCGTCCGCCACGGCGCGGCGGATCAGCTGCCGCACGGCCTCGTCGGTCAGCGGCTTGAGCTGGAGCACCAGCGACCGGGACAGCAGCGGCGACACGACCGAGAAGTACGGGTTCTCCGTCGTCGCCGCGACCAGCAGCACGATCCGGTCCTCCACGGCCCCGAGCAGCGCGTCCTGCTGCGTCTTCGAGAACCGGTGGACCTCGTCGATGAACAGGACGGTCTGCTCCCCCGACCGCACGAGCCGCTTGCGCGCCTCGTCGATCACCGCCCGCACCTCCTTCACCCCCGCGGACAGCGCCGACAGCGCCGAGAACCGCCGCCCCGTCGCCTGCGACACCAACGTCGCCAACGTCGTCTTCCCGGTACCGGGCGGCCCGTAGAGCATCACCGAGGCCGGCGCGGCCCCCTCGACCAGCCGTCGCAACGGCGCACCCGGCCCCAGCAGGTGGTCCTGCCCGACGACCTCGTCCAGGGTCGCCGGCCGCATCCGCACCGCCAGCGGCGCGTTCGCCGCGATGCGCGCCTTCCGCTCTTCCGGGTCGACACCGAACAAACCCTCGTCGAACAGCCCTTCGTCCACGTGCCCGAACCTACCGGGGAGGTACGACAGGAATGAAAGCCGAGCGCCGCGGATTCGATCGCGCAGGTCACAGCCCCATCCGTGACCTGCTGTGCCAGAATTGCGTTCCGTGCCGTCATCTTCCGTTCACGCGCGCGCCGTGTTGCTCGCGGGCCCCTCCGGCTCCGGCAAGTCCCACCTCGCCGCCCACCTGGGCTGGCCGGTCCTGCGCCTGGACGACTTCTACCGCGACGACGACGATCCGCTGCTCCCCCGCGACGCCGCCGGGCGCGCGGACTGGGACGCGGCCGGGTCGTGGGACACGGGTGCGGCGGTGGCGGCCGTGGTCGCGCTGGCGCGGACCGGGCGGGTCGAGGCGCCGACGTACTCGATCAGCGAGAGCCGCCGGACCGGGTGCCACGAGGTCGTGCTCGGGGATGCGCCCGCGTTCATCGCCGAGGGGCTGTTCGCGGACCGGCTGGTGGCCGGGTGCCGCGAGGCCGGGGTGCTGGTGGACGCGATCGTGCTGGCGCCGAACGCGTGGGTGACGTTCGCGCGGCGGTTCGTGCGGGACGTGGCCGAGGCGCGGAAGCCGGTCGCGGTGCTGGTGCGGCGGGGGTTGCGGCTGCTGCGGGAGCAGCCCGACGTGGTGCGCCGGTGCGCGGCGGCCGGGATGCGCGTGGTGGATCCGGGGCGGGCGCGGGCGGAGTTGTCGGCGCTTCGAGTGCCGGTTCAGGCCGTGGCCAGCACTTCGCGGGACCTGCGGACGTCCCAGGCGACCTCCGACAGCCGCCCGACGGTGGCCCGGTAGGCCGCCACGTGGTCCGGGCGTTCCAGGTAGATGTCCGCGACCAGGGTCTCCAGGTGCACGACGGCGTCGCCGAGAAGCGTGAACGGCCCGTTCACACACGCCTGCCCCGGCACGACCCGCACCTCTGCGGGCACCAGCAGGAGGTGCAGCAACTGCTCCGACCCAGCCCGCCGCAACGCCTCCTCCCCCACGTAGAACCCGGCCCGCCCGGGCACTTCCCGTCGCTCGGCGGATAGTTCGACGTTCAGCAGTCCGGACACGGCCATCGGTTGGTAGCCGACCATCCCCGCGGCCCGTGCCTCCTCGTTCGCGAGCACCCTGCCGTCCCCGAACGGCTGCACCCATACGTCGCGATCCGACTCCTGGCACAACCCGACCAGCCGGTCGAACTCCTCGTCCGCGACCCCGCACACGGCCAGCAGCGCCGCCACGTCCACGTCCGCGGAACCACGTTCACCGTGCTCCAGCTTCGACAGCCGACTCGGCGACCACCTAAGCCGCTCGACCACCTCCCCCGCCGACAACCCGGCCGCCTCCCGCTTGCCCCGCAACTCCACCCCCAACGCCCGCCGCCGCACCGTCGACCCCTTACGCATCCCCAGCCCTCCCCCGGATGCCGTCACGCCTGCGCCACACCGCGTCGCAGTCGAGACACGTCCGCCGATGCGGCTGGTACTCCGCGAGTCGCGGGAAGTCCCGCCGGGTCAACGTGACCCGCAACCCGCACAGGGTGTCGATGTCCTCGTCGGGGCGGGGCGGTAGTGGGTAGGCGGTCAGGCTGATCGCGTGCCGCAGCCCACCGGCGTCATGCCAGCAGTGCCGCGCTTCGATGGTGGGCATCAAATTGCTCCCCGCTGCGTCCCCACAAGTTTCACGTGGTGAACGCTAGACTTTTCACAGGCGCGACTGGACTGACCACCAGTACGTGTTTCCAAGCGTGGGGACAAAGCACAGGGAGAACTCCGTTGGGACAACGCGGACGAACACCACCTACGAGTAAGGGTTCCCCTCGAAGCCTGGGAATCGTGTGCGGGTACCTGTTCAAAACGATCCGCGAGTCGATACGGCTGACGCAGGCGGAACTCGCCGACGAACTCACAGTCGACGTGGCGACCGTCCAAGGTTGGGAAAGCGGACGACGATCGCTTACCGCGCTCCGCGCGGGCGACCTTGTCCGGCTCCGCATGAAGCTGACCCGTCTAGGTGCTCCCACCAGCGCGTTCGCCACCTTGAACGACGCAGTGGAGGTCGACCTCATCATCGCTGACGCGATTGGCGCCGGATCCGATCCAGGCTTGCCGGGGCACCACCCTCTCGCGACGAGCGTGCACAGGCGCAAACTCACCAACCTGATCACTTGGCCGTTCACCGGAATCACCCCACCGGGTATCACTCGAATGACCGAAAAACGTCAGACACGGCGCGGGCCGGTATCGAATCACCCTGTGCTGAACGCGGAAGAACAAACGAGGTTCTTCGACCACCTGCTGGCCGTCGCCGATACCAACCGGAACAGCGCCAACGCGTTGCTCCGGCGGCAGGCCATCTACTTGCTCGGTTTCGACCAGCGACAGGGCACTGCCGCATGGCTGATGGATGAGCAACGACGAGCCGTCCGCTCAGTCGGTCCATCCGATGACGTGCCTTCCTGGTTGGCTGTGCGCTCCTCCGCCGTGGCATTGGCCTCCACTGGCAACAGGGATCCTTTGACCGCGTTCGTATCGACAGGACTGGCGGACACCGCTCAAGAGATCGCCAACCTGAACTACTGGGCCTACTGGGTCGGGGAGACCACCGAAGTCCAGGTCGACGACGCCTTCATGACTTCCGACCACCGGATGACATGGTCGGGTGCCCACCTGTTCGAGCACTTGCTCTCGGGCTTGAGTTCCATGTCCAACCACGTGGAACTCAACATCCACACGCTCTGGTCGCTCCTACTGGCGCGACCGCGACTCCTCGAGTCCCACCCGGTACTCCGCACGTTGGCCCGCGCCAAGGTGGACGAGGTGATCGACGAAGATCTCACCGCTCGCAGTCGACAGGAGCTGGCTAACGTGGGGTACGCCATCCGACTCGCCGAACGGTAGGAAGGACCACCGACGTGACTGAAGAGTCCGCCGACCAAGGCGCGGCTGGAATGGCCGGGTTCGCGTTCGAGATGGGCATCCTCAAACGGATGCGGAGGGCTGGCTGGTGGCACGTCGGGGTGCGCGATCCCGAGTCGGTGGCGGAGCACAGCCTGCGGGTCGCGCAGTTGGCGTCGCTGATCGCCGCGCAGGAAGGCGCCGATCCGGCACGGGCGGCTTTCCTGGCGATCTGGCACGACTCGCAGGAGACCCGGACCGGGGACATCCCGCACACGGCACGGCCGTACGTCGGCAAGCCCGACGCCGAGGCGATCACGGCCGACCAGGTCGCGGGGATGCCGGAAGCCGCGGCGAAGACGGTGCGGGAGGCGGTCGCGGAGTACGAGGCGCAGTCCACGGCGGAGGCCCGGTGCGCGAAGGACGCTGACAAGTTGGAGTGCCTCGTGCAAGCCGTCGAGTACCGAGCGGCCGGGTACCGGGACGTGCGGGGGTGGATCGACTCCTCGCGGGACGGGCTGGGTACCGCCACCGCCAAGGCGATCGCCGACGCGGCGCTGACCACCTCACCCCTCGCGTGGCGAGGACGCTAGCCGGCCCTCTCAAGGGTGCGCCCTCATTCGGATCTCCGCCTTGAGTCGCCCGATCTGCGGACCGTCGAAAGGTCTCTAGGCTTGCCTTCGACCGGTTACGGGTCACGGCCCTCGACGACAGGGACTCCATGAAGCTTCTCGACCGGCGCATCAAGGAGATCGAGTAACGGAAGGGGCGCACCTTGCCTGCCCCAGAGCCTTCCGGCGCCCGATGGCGCAAGTCCAGTCGGACCGAAGGCGCGAACAACTGCGTGGAACCGGCGCGGGTTCCCGGTGTGGCCGCGGTGCGCGACTCGAAAAATCACACCGGACCCGTGCTCAGCTTCGCGGTGGAGGTGCTGAACCGGTTCCTCGCCGCCGTGAAGACCGGCTGACACCGCACAAGTACGACCCCCACCAGCCCGAACGGTCCGTTGCTACCGGACCGGCGGTATCCGGCGGCACACTTGTTGCCACGCTCTGGCCATAACGGGTGCCTGGCAACTACCGTGACCCCGTGTCCGAAACCATCGCAATGCACATGAGCGACGGCCTGCTGAACGCGCCGACCTCGCTGCTGTTCGTCGTGGTCGCGGTCGTCGGCGTGGGGATCGCGTTGGCGAAGGCGCGCGGGGATCTCGACGACCGGACGGCTCCGATGGCGGGGTTGGTGGCGGCGTTCGTGTTCGCCACCCAGATGCTGAACTTCCCGGTGCTGCCCGGTGTCAGCGGCCACCTGCTGGGCGGCGCGCTGGCCGCGATCCTGGTGGGGCCGTGGGTCGGCGCGCTGTGCGTGACGATCGTGCTGGTGCTGCAAGCGTTGCTGTTCGCCGACGGCGGGGTGACGGCGCTCGGTGCGAACGTCACGAACATGGCGCTGATCGGCACGGCGACCGGCTACCTGGTCGCGATGGCGCTGCGGGGCCTCGCCCGGCGGGGCAGGGGTGGGATCGCGGCGGTGGCGTTCGTGTCCGCGCTGGTCAACACGGTGGTCGCGTCCTGCGGGTTCGTGCTGGAGTACGCGATCGGCGGTCAGGGCGGGGTGTCCCTCGGCACGGTGGCGGCGGCGATCGTGGGTGTGCACGTGCTGATCGGCATCGGCGAGGGCCTGATCACGGCGGCGACGGTGACGGCCGTGTCGTCGATCCGGCCGGACCTGGTCTACCTGCTCCGCAAGACCCCGCAGAACCTGGAGTTGAGGGCATGAAGCGGTTCTTCATCGGGTTCGCGATCGTCTCGCTGGTGCTGGCGGGTGTCTTCTCGTACTTCGCGAACTCCAACCCGGACGGCCTCGACCACGTGACCGAGGCGCACGGCATCGCGGAGCACGCGAAGGACAGCCCCATGAGCGGGTCGCTGTTCGCGGACTACGCGGTGGGCGGCGACGACCGGTTCACCGGGGTCGCGGGCATCCTCGGCGTGGTCGTCACGCTCGCGCTGGCGGGCGGGCTGTTCTGGTTGCTGCGCAAGCGTTCCCCGCAAAAGCAGGAGTAGTGGGCGCAGGCCACGGGCACGGCGCGCTGCACCGGCCCGGCGACTCGCCGGTGCACCGGCTGCCCCCGCAGCTGAAGATCGTCGCGGCGTTCGCGGCGGTGCTGTGCGTGGTGGCGACGCCGCGCGAGGCGTTCTGGGCGTTCGGCGTGTACCTGCTCGCGATCATGGCCGTGTGGTGGGTCGCGCGGGTGCCGGTGGGCTGGTTCGCGGCCCGCGCGCTGATCGAGGTGCCGTTCGTGGTGCTGGCGGTGCTGCTGCCGCTGGTCGGGCACGGCAGGCGGGTCGACTTCCTGGGTGTGGCGGTGTCCGTCGAGGGCGCGCTGTCCGGGTGGAACATCCTGGCCAAGGGCACGATCGGTGTGCTGGTGTCGTTGACGCTCGCCGCGACCACGGCCCCGCACGACCTGCTGCTGGGAATGCAGCGGCTGCGCACGCCGTCGGTGCTGATCACCATCGCGACGCTGATGCTGCGCTACGCCGAGGTGATCGTCGGCGAGGCCCACCGGATGCGGATCGCGCGCATCTCCCGCGGCCACGACCCCCGGTTCCTGTGGCAGGTCGGCGCCACGGCGCGCGGCATCGGGAGCCTGTTCATCCGGTCCTACGAGCGCGGCGAACGGGTGCACCTGGCGATGGTGTCGCGCGGCTGGAGTGGCACGATGCCCGAGATGACCGGGACCAGCAGTCCGCAGCCTGCGCGGGTCGTCGAGTCGGAGGCAGCGCTGCTGGTCGAGCACCTGGCCTACGCCTACCCCGACGGCCACCAGGCCCTGTTCGGCGTCAACCTGCGCGTCCGCCCCGGCGAGCGGGTCGCGCTGCTCGGCCCGAACGGCGCGGGCAAGACCACCCTCGTCATGCACCTCAACGGCGTCATCACCGGCGGTTCCGGGCGCATCGAGGTGGCGGGGCTGCCGGTCGACAAGGCCAACCTCAAGGAGATCCGGCGTCGGGTCGGCGTGGTGTTCCAGGACCCCGACGACCAGCTGTTCATGCCCACCGCGCGCCAGGACGTGGCGTTCGGGCCCGCCAACTTCGGCCTGCGCGGCGTCGAACTGGACGCCCGCGTGCAGGCCGCGCTGGACGCCGTCGGCATGGGCGCCTTCGGCGACCGCTCACCCCTGCACCTGTCCGGCGGCCAGCGCCGCCGCGTCGCCCTCGCGACCGTCCTGGCCTGCGATCCGGAGATCCTGGTGCTCGACGAGCCGTCGGCGAACCTGGAACCGGTGGCCCGCCGTGAACTCGCCGAGGTCTTGCTGGGCCTGGACCGGACGATGCTGATGGTCACCCACGACCTGCCGTACGCCCTCCAGCTGTGCACGCGCAGCGTGGTGATCGACGACGGCGTGGTGGTAGCCGACGGCCCGACCCGCGAGATCCTGGCCGACACGGAACTGCTGGCGGCGCACCGGCTGGAGCTGCCGTACGGGTACCGACTGGACTAGTAGTGTGTGGTGGCTTGGTTCTGGTGTGACTGGCTGGCAGTACGCGACCGCCATCACCCGGTGCCAGGCCGGCAGGCGTGGCGTCCGGGTGGTTCGGTTCTACCCCGCGAGTCTGCGCACCACGTTGTGCACCGGTCTCCGAAGGGGATCCATAAACGCGGGCGGGTGGAAGCTCGGGAGTCCGCCCGACATTCGGACTTCCCATTCGCTGTGGTGGATCAAAACATGGTGGCGGCGGCAGAGCAGTACGAGATTGTCCATACCGGTGTTCCCGCCTTGGGACCATTCCCGGATGTGGTGTGCGTCAGCCCAGTTCGGCGGGCGGTCGCACATCGGAAAAGCGCATCCGCCGTCCCGCAGGTGCAACGCGCGGCGTAGGTGTGGGGTCAACCGGCGTGACATCCGGCCGATGTCCAACACCTCGCCGCGTTCGCCGAGGACGGCGGGGATGATTCCGGCGGTGCAGGCGATCCGGCGGGCTTCGCCGGCGCTGATCACACTGGTGTCGCCGAGGGTCGCGGTGCCGATGCCGGACATCAAAGTCCGGTAGTCGATGGTCACCGCGACGTGCGGGCGTTCTCCTGCTTCGATCGGCAGGTCCTGTGACCGTGACGCCAGGTCGAGCAGGTCGGCCAGCGCGTCGCCCTGGCGTTCGGGCAGGGTGCGGGTGTCGGGGCCGGCGGCGTCGGTGGCGTGCGGCTTGGCCAGCGGGCTGATCAACGCCCGCAGCAACTCGCCCTGCTCGGCACCCAACCGGCCACTGAACTCGACCCGCCCGTCGGTCTTCGTCCGCAGGTGCAGCAGGTTCACCGGCTGGACCGGGTCACGGTCGTCGGGCTCACGCCCGTCCTGGTCGATCCGGGCCCGGATACCGGCGGCCACCGCCCGCACCCCCGCGGGTTCGGCGGAGCGGGCCACGTCCACCAGGATCGGTTCGGCCTCGGCGGGCAACCCTGCCATCGCCCCGACCAGCATGTCCAGATGCGCCGACGACAACACACCCTCCGCGACAGCACCCGCGACCACGGGCAGCGGGGTGGCCACGACGGCACCGATCGGCGTGACGGACGGGAACACCGCCGACGCCTGGTTCACCCACCGCTTCGCCTCACCGGTATCGACCCGCACCACGTGCTTGACCAACTCCGCCAAACTCCGATACCCGGCCCGCGTCTCCAACCCGCGAGCCCGCGCCTCGGCCACTACCTCCAACATCGAGGAATGCGCCAACCGGGCCCGCTCGACCTCGGATCGCAGGGCGTCCATCAGCCCCGCGTCGTCGAGCAGCACCAACCTGGTCATATCCCAATAATATAATGAGACCGTCGGGAAAATCAGCCTGAATCCCATGACAGTCGGTTCTGTCGGGTGATTTCACGCAACGCGACCGGCAGAATGGTGACCACTCGCGAAACAACCGCATAATCACCCAGGTCCGGGCTCAAGAAGGAACAGCACGCATCCGGGCCACACCATCCGCCGTTGTCCTGCCGGACCCACGACGGAACCGACAGGACAACGGCGTCACGTCATATTTACCCCAGTAGTCAGACGCGACGCACTACTGATCTCGCGCCAGATGCCGGCGCAGGGTGTGGTGGTCGAACGCGTAGCCGTCCGGGCCGGGTCGCAGCAGGCCGTCGGCGACGAAGGTCGTGAGGTCAGCGGGCAGCACGCCCGCGCGGGTCACGGTCTTCACGGCCGCCCGGTGGCTCCACCAGCCGTGCAGGGAGATGGCGAACGCCGCCAGCCACACGCCCGCCGTCGCGGCCAGCATCAGGTGGTGGATGTACGGGGTGAACAGGCGTTTCGTCAGGACGAGCACGGCGAAGGCGGGGAGCAGTCCGACGGCCAGCGCGACCACGCCCGCGGTGACGCGGACGGCCAGGGTCCAGCGGGACGCGGTGGGGCGGACACGGGCGGCGGGCGCGCGGACCGGCAGCGCCAGGACGGCGACCGCCAGGCCCGCCGCGGTGCCGGGCAGCAGACCGAGCGCGATGCCTGCCGGGCCGCCGAACATCCCCACCGAGGCCCCTGTCACGAGTCCGGCGAGGACGCAGGTGAGCAGCGCCGCCACCGCCGCACGCCAGTCGAGGGCCCACCGGGCGGCCACGAAGTCGCCGAGGTCGAGCCGGGAGCGGCGGCGGTCGGTGGCGTTGCCCGCCGCGTACACCTGCGCGGCGGCCGACGCGGCGAGCACCCCGGCGCACAGCACGGCGAAACCGGGGCTGGTGGCCCACGCCGTGAACGCGACCAGTCCGACGGCGGCGACCAGCGCCAGCACCCCGTAGACCCACGGCGCGACCACCCGGACGGGCCACAGCCCGGCCTGCCGCACCCACGCCAGGCTCAACGCCTCGACGGTGAAGACGTCCCGGTCGCCGCGGTCCATCAGCCGGGCCAGACCGCGCAACGACTCCGCCCGCGCGGGCAGCCGCACCGCCCACAGGTGGTCGAGGCCGCCGGACACCACCCGGTCCACCTCGTCGTCGTCGACCTCCGCGCCCCGGTAGCCCTCGGCGGCCAGCGTCAACGCCAACGGGGTGTCCAGCGCCGCCACCAGGTCCTCGCGCCGCAGGCACGCCGCCCGCAGCGACTCCAGCCCGTCCGCCGCCAGGAAGGCGTCGACGGTCGTCGCGCCCAACGGCGGGACGCGCACCGCCCGCCCGAACTTCCGCAGCTCGACCTCGTCGGACGGCCGGGCGCACACGACGATCGCGGTGGTGAGCCGGGGCTTCAGCAGGGACAGCACCTCGACGCAGCGGCGGCGGTCGTCGGCGTGCCGGATCTCGTCGAGCCCGTCCAGCAGCAGCACGAGCCCGCAGGGAGTCGCGCGCAGCCACTCCCCCACCTTGTGCGGGGGCACCTGGTGCTGCCTGCCGATCTCGACCGCCAGCCACTCGACGGCGGTGTCCACGGCGTGGTCGACCTGCTCGAGCTTGGCCACGCTGAGCCGCTGCGCCCGTTCGAGCGCCTCGGTGTCCCAGTCGTCGGCGGGCACGACGTCCTGCTTGCTCGCCCACCGCAGGGAGCTGAGCCGGTGCGGTTCGACGCGCCAGCTGCCCGTGGACAGCGGCAGCACGATCGGCACGGGCCCCTCGTCGTCGTCGAGCAGGTCCGCGGCGAGGCGGTGCAGCAGGGTCGTCCGGCCGGATCCGGGGTCGCCCAGCAGCACCAGGCCGCGTTCGGCGCGGACCAGCTCGGCGAGGTCGACGTCCGGTGCGGTGCCCATCCCGTCCGGCGTCCCGCGCAGGGCCGCCCGTGCCGTCCGACGCAGGTCGTCCAGGTGGCGATCGGTCACACCCGAGAATCGCACACGGGCCGCGCGGCGGTGGCCGCTACCGGGAGACGCGCTCTCACCTATGATCCGACCTGCGATGACTCTCACCGATCGGCTTCCGGCCACCCCCGACCCAGACCTGCTCTTCGACACGTTCGCCTCCTGGGCGGCGGAACGGGGGCTCCAGCTCTACCCGGCGCAGCAGGAGGCGCTGATCGAGCTGGTCTCCGGCTCGAACGTCATCCTGAGCACCCCCACGGGGTCCGGGAAGAGCCTGGTGGCGATCGGGGCGCACTTCGCGGCCATGGCGGAGGGCAAGAGGACCTTCTACACCGCGCCGATCAAGGCGCTGGTGTCGGAGAAGTTCTTCGCGCTGTGCGACACCTTCGGCCCGGCGAACGTCGGCATGCTGACCGGTGACGCGAGCGTCAACGACACCGCGCCGATCATCTGCTGCACCGCCGAGATCCTGGCGAACATCGCCCTGCGCGACGGCGCGGAGGCCGAGGTCGGCCAGGTCGTCATGGACGAGTTCCACTTCTACTCCGAGCCCGAGCGCGGCTGGGCGTGGCAGGTGCCGCTGATCGAGATGCCGAAGGCGCAGTTCCTGCTGATGTCGGCGACGCTCGGCGACGTCTCGTTCTTCGAGAAGGACCTGGCCCGGCGCACCGGTCGGTCCACGACGGTCGTGCGGTCGGCCGACCGGCCGGTGCCGCTGAACTTCCAGTACGTGACGACGCCGCTGCACGAGACGATCGAGGAACTGCTGCACGGCAGAGAAGCGCCGATCTACGTCGTGCACTTCACCCAGGCCTCGGCGCTGGAACGCGCGCAGGCGCTGATGAGCGTGAACGTGTGCACGCGCGCCGAGAAGGACGCCATCGCGGCGATGATCGGCGGGTTCCGGTTCACCTCCGGCTTCGGCAAGACGCTGTCGCGGATCGTGCGGCACGGCATCGGCGTGCACCACGCGGGCATGCTGCCCAAGTACCGCAGGCTGGTCGAGCAGCTGGCGCAGGCCGGCCTGCTGAAGGTCATCTGCGGCACGGACACCCTGGGCGTCGGCATCAACGTGCCCATCCGCACGGTGCTGTTCACCGCGCTGAGCAAGTACGACGGCACGCGCACCCGCGTGCTCAAGGCGCGCGAGTTCCACCAGATCGCGGGCCGGGCCGGTCGCGCGGGCTACGACACGGTGGGGACCGTGGTCGTGCAGGCGCCCGACCACGAGGTGGAGAACGCGAAGCGGGTCGCGAAGGCGGGCGACGACCTCAAGAAGCTCAAGCGCGTCGTGCGCACGAAGCCCCCGGAGGGTTTCGTGTCGTGGAGCGACAAGACGTTCGAACGGCTGGTCGCGGCGGAGCCCGAGCAGCTGACCTCGACGTTCTCGGTCAGCCACGCCATGATCCTCAACGTGATCAACCGCCCCGGCGACGCCTTCGCCGGGATGCGCCACCTGCTCGAGGACAACCACGAGTCGCGCAAGGCGCAGCTCAAGCACATCCTGCGGGCGATCTCGATCTTCCGCGGGCTGCTCCAGTCCGGCGTGGTCGAGAAGCTGGCCGAGCCGGACGCCGAGGGCCGCCGCTACCGGCTCACCGTCGACCTCCAGGACAACTTCGCGCTGAACCAGGCGCTGTCGCCGTTCGCGCTGGCCGCCATCGAGCTGCTCGGCCGCGAGGAGCCGAGCTACCCGCTGGACGCGCTGTCCATCATCGAGTCCACTCTGGACGACCCGCGCCAGATCCTCTCCGCCCAGCAGTTCAAGGCGCGCGGCGAGGCCGTGGCGGCGATGAAGGCCGACGGCATCGAGTACGACCAGCGGATGGAGCTGCTAGACCAGGTCACGTACCCGAAGCCGTTGGAAGAGCTGCTGGAAGGCGCTTTCACGACGTACCGCAACGGCCACCCGTGGGTCGCCGACCACCACCTGTCGCCGAAGTCCGTGGTCCGCGACATGTACGAGCGGGCGATGACGTTCACCGAGTACGTCAGCTTCTACCAGCTGGCGCGGTCGGAGGGGATCGTGCTGCGGTACCTGGCCGACGCCTACAAGGCGCTGCGCCACACCGTGCCGGAGGACGCGAAGACCGAGGAGCTCAACGACCTCATCGAATGGCTGGGCGAACTCGTCCGCCAGGTCGACTCCAGCCTGCTGGAGGAGTGGGAGAAGCTGCGCAACCCGCTCGACGAGGCCGCGAAGAAGATCGAGATCGACGAGCGGCCGCCCGCCGTCACCCGCAACATGCGGGCGTTCCGCGTGCTGGTGCGCAACGCGCTGTTCCGCCGGGTCGAGCTGGCCGCGCGCCGCGACTACCACGAACTCGGTGTCCTGGACGGCGAATCGGGCTGGAACGCGGAGGCGTGGGAGGACGCGATCGAGCCGTACTTCGAGGCGTTCGACGCCATCGGGATCGACTCCGACGCGCGCGGTCCGGCATTGCTGATCATCACGGAGGAACCGGGACGCTGGGACGTGCGTCAGATCTTCGACGACCCCGCCGGAGACCACGACTGGGGCATCTCGGCCGAAGTCGACCTCGAGGAGTCCGACGAGACCGGGACCGCGGCCATCAGGGTCACCGAAGTCGGTGCCTTGTAAGGAATCCCGGCGCCCGGTGGTGGTCGTCGCGCAACCGTCGCCAGTGCCGTGAGGAGCTACGCAGGTGGGCCAGTCGCACGATCGGTTCGGCGTGCTCGGACCGCTGGTGGTCCACCGCGGCGACACCGAGGTCCCGATCACGGCGGCCAAGCAGCGGGTGGTGCTGGCGGCGCTGCTGCTGAACGCGGGCCGCTCGGTGTCGACGGCGGAGCTGATCCGCTGCGTCTGGGGTGACGACCCGCCTGCGCGGGCGGCGCAGACGCTGCCGGTGTACGTGATGCGGCTGCGCCGGGTGCTCGGCGAGCCGCGGCTGATCGACACGACGCCGACCGGCTACCGGATCACCGTCGAGGACGGCGCCCTTGACCTGCAACGCTTCCGGTCGCTCGCGGCCGAGGGCGCGGCGCTGGCCGCCAACGGCAGGCCGGACGAGGCGCGGGCGGCCTGCGAGCGGGCGCTGGCGTGCTGGCGCGGGCCGGTGCTGGCCGACGTCGACGCGGACTGGCTGCCGACCGCGGACCTGGTCGAGGAGCGGCGGCGGGTGGACCGGGCGGCGCTGCGACCCGCCGTCGAGTGGTCGCCGGTGTCGCAACTCCCCGCGCCGGTGGGGAACTTCGTCGGCCGCACCGAGGAGTTGGCGCGGGTCTCGGCGCTGCTGCCGGGTTCCGGCGCGACGACGTCGCCGACGGTCGTGGTCAGCGGACCGCCCGGTGTCGGCAAGACGGCGGTGGCGATCTCGGTCGGCCACGCCCTGCGCGCGCGGTTCCCCGACGGCCAGCTGCACGTCGACCTGCGCGGCCACTCCTCGGCCCCGACGCTGTCGACAACCGCCGTGCTGGCCCGGTTCCTGCGGGCCACCGGTGTGCGCGGCGACCGGATCCCGCTCGACGAGCCGTCGCTGGCAACCGCTTACCAGGCTCAGCTGCGAGGACGCCGGGTGCTGGTGATCCTGGACAACGCGATGTCGGCCGAGCAGGTGCTGCCGCTGCTACCCGGCGATCCGGCGTGCTCGGTGCTGATCACCAGCCGCCGCGAGCTGGACCTGCCCGGCTCCACGGCGGTGCGGCTGGACGTGCTGCCGCCCGCGGACGCCCAGCGGCTGCTGCGGTCGGCGCTGAGCGCGGACGCGCGGGACGAGGTCGTGGCCGAACTGGCCCGGCTGTGCGGTTACCTGCCGCTGGCGCTGCGCATCTCGCTCGGCAACCTCGTCGGCGCGCCGCGCGGGGACGTCGAGCGCTACGTGTCGGAACTGCGGGAGGGCGACCGGCTGACGGCGCTCGCCGTGGAGAACGACGACTCGGCGGCGGTGCGGCGGGCGTTCGACCTGTCCTACACGACGTTGCGCGCGGCCACCGCGGAGCTGTTCCGGCTGCTGGGGCTGGTGCCCGGCCCGGACGTGAGCGCGCACGGCGCGGCGGCCCTGCTGGACACCGACCCGGAGACGGCCGAGGCCCTGCTCGGGGAACTGGTGACCGCGAACCTGGTGCAGCGCCTGGAGGGCGACCGGTTCGGGATGCCGGACCTGCTGCGCGAGTACGCGGCCGAACGGGCCCGCAGGCACGAGCGGGACGGCGGCAAGGCGGCCGTGCGGCGGCTGCTGAACTGGTACCTGCGGACCTCCCACGAGGTCGCCCACCTGCTGTTCCCGGAACTGGACGTGCCCAGGCCCGCCCCGCCGCGCCTGCTCGCCGACGAGACGGCCGCGAAGGTGTGGCTGGACACCGAGCGGCCGAACCTGTTCGCCGCGGCGGAGCGCTGCGCCGTGACCGGACCCACGTCGATGGCGTGGCAGCTGGTCAACGGGATGGGCGGGTACCTCGGCACGCACGGCCACCACGTGGAGTTCCTGGGCGTCATCGACGCCGCGCTGGACGCGGCCCGCCGGGAGGGCGACCGGGCGGCGGAGACGCGGATCCTGGTGTGGATGGCCGCGGAGCACCGCAACCTCGGCAACCCGCGGCTGGCGATGAGCCACATCACGGCCGCGGGTGAGCCGCCCGGCTCGGAGGTGTGGCTGCTGGCCGCGTGGCGCGGGATCCTGGCGCTGGACCTGAACGACCTCCCGCTGGCGACGGCGGCGTTCGGGCGGCTGCTGGAACTCAGCGACGAGGCGTGGGCCGTGCCCTACATGCGCGCCTCCGCGCTCACCGGGCTCGGCGCGGTCGACCTCATGACGGGGGACGTCGACCGCGCGATCGAGCGCCTGACCGAGGGCGTCGAGGTGGCGGGCAGGTCCGCGGGCATCAACGTCAAGGCGTCCTGCACGAGCGTGCTGGCCCGCTGCCACCTCGCCCTCGGCGAGCACGCGAAGGCGGTCGAGCTGCTGCGGCTCACCTCGGCGCAGTGGGACGTGACGGGTTCCCGGCACCTCCAGGCCGAGACGCAGGCCTACCTCGCCATGGCGCTGAGCCGGTCGGGTGAGCACGGGGAGGCGGCCGAGGTCGTGGGTCGCGCGCTGGCGACGGTCCGGGAGGAGGGCGCCACCTACCGGATCGAGTGCGAGGTGCGGAACGCGTCCGGATTGGTGCTGTGCGGTGTGGGCGAATACGCCCGATCGGTGCAGGAGTACCGCTTGGCGCTGGAGTCGGCTACGGCGGGCGAGTACCGGTACGGGGCCGTTCGAGCGCTTCTCGGCACGGCGGAGGCACATCTGTGCGCGAACGAATACGCACAGGCACTAGACCACTCCAGGATGGCACTGGCCATGGCCGTGCAGTCGGGTTTCGGATTATTCGAGGTCCAAGCGCGTGAAATGGTTGCCGGATTGCTGGTGACCCAGCTCACTGACACGTAGAAATGGTTGGTGAAAGGGCTTGCCGCCGCCATTCCTGCGGCCGGTGACCTGGGCGAACTCCCGCCAATTGAGACCTGGTTGACCGCTTCGACCAGCTATAGCA
The DNA here is from genome assembly GCF_032460545.1 of Umezawaea sp. Da 62-37. Classification (GTDB taxonomy): domain Bacteria; phylum Actinomycetota; class Actinomycetes; order Mycobacteriales; family Pseudonocardiaceae; genus Umezawaea. The sequence continues at coordinate 8,621,361 of NZ_CP135965.1, read as the reverse complement.
ATATCCAGGGGTACACGACTGCGTTATGGGGGTGACGATGAACGCCGACTTTGGTGCGCTGGGCGACCATCTCGCCCGGATAGCCGCGAATCCGCCCGGCACAACGGGTGAACTGGTGGCCGCCCTGGAGGGTTTGGCGAAGTTGTCGAACCAGTGGTCCGAGGTGCTCGAATCACTCCAGGACCCCACGCGCCGACTGGTCGGCCCGGCCGCCGCGTCATCGGTGATCGTCGCCGCGCGCCGCGCCGAGGAGTCCTTCGTCGAACTGGAGATCACGCTCGGGGACGCGCTCGCCGCGCACCCGCGGGTTTCGGACCACAGGTCCCGGCGCATCGCCGGTTGAAGGTCGATCGAACCGATCACCGCGCACCCGCGTTATGCCGTGTGCCGGTGGCACCCTTGCTAGCGGCCCCTCGACGGGCGACGATGACCCACTGGTGGTCTAATCCCGTCGCCGTGGAGATCGGCCGTTCACAGCATTGGACACGATCCGACATGACCGCAGGTCTGCCCTGCCCCCTCTGCGAGGGGCCCGAGCGCCGAGGCGCTCTCGAACGGACGTTGCGCGTGCTCGCGGTGGACGACGAACCCCCCGCGCTGGAGGACCTCGTGTACCTCCTGCGCTCGGACCCGCGGATCGCGCACGTCGAAGGCGTGACGGACGCGACCACCGCGCTGCGCGGCCTGCACCGGGCCATGGACGCCGGTCAGCCCGTCGACGCGGTGTTCCTGGACATCCGGATGCCGGGCCTGGACGGCCTCGACCTGGCGCGCGTGCTGTCCAGGTTCGCCCAGCCGCCGCCCATCGTGTTCGTCACCGCGCACCAGGAGCCCGCCGTCGAGGCGTTCGAGCTGAAGGCGCTCGACTACCTGCTCAAGCCGGTGCGCGCGGAGCGGCTGGCCGAGTCGGTGCACCGGATCGTGCACGAGGTGCTGGACGTCAAGTCCACCGCCGCCGAGACGCCCGCGCAGCCGCAGGCGCCGCAGACCCCCGAGGTCGGCGAGGAGGTCATCCCGGTCGAGCTGGGCGGGATCACCCGGTTCATCCGGCTGGCCGACATCCGCTACGTCGAGGCGCACGGCGACTACGCGCGCCTGCACACCGCGACGGGCAGTGGTCTGGTCAGGGCCGCCCTGAACGGCCTGGAGGAGCGCTGGCGGTCGGCCGGGTTCGTCCGGATCCACCGCAGCCACCTGGTGTCGCTGAGCCACGTCGAGGAGCTGCGGCTGGAGGAGGGGCACCTGAGCGTCAACATCGGCGGCGCGGTGCTGCCGGTCAGCCGCCGCCACGCCCGGCACCTGCGCCAGCTGCTGGTGCGCCGGGCGCGGCCGGTCGTGCAGCACCAGGTCCCCGACGAGAACGTGCGGAACCGGCAGGCCACGTGACGCCCGAGCAGCCGCCGCCGACGCAGCGCGTGGTGGTGACGAGCCCGCGGACCGGCGCGCCCCGCCCCCGGCGGCCGTACCCGACGTCGCGGGAGATCAACGAGCAGAGCCAGCTCGGCGCGCTGTACATGCGGTCGCTGATCCGCACCCAGCGCACGCTCGGCCTGCTCGTGGTCGGCTTGGTCGCGGGCGGGCTCGCGACGCTGCCGCTGGTGTTCAAGTTCGCGCCGTCGGTGTCGCGGATCCAGGTGCTCGGCATCGGGCTGCCGTGGGTGCTGCTCGGGGTCGTGGTGTTCCCGGTGTTCGTGCTGGCCGGGTGGTTCTACGTGCGGCAGGCCGAGCGGAGCGAACTCGCGTTCGCCGAGCTGGTCGAGCGGTCGTGAACAGCACCTACGGTGTCGTCGCCGTGGTGGTGGTCGCGCTCGGCACCATGCTCATCGGCGCCTACGGCCTGCGGATCTCGCGCACCACGTCGGACTTCTACGTCGCCTCGCGCACGGTGTCGCCGTGGTGGAACGCCTCCGCGATCGGCGGCGAGTACCTGTCAGCGGCCTCGTTCGTGGGCATCGCCGGGCTGATCTTCGCGCACGGCCCGGACATGCTGTGGTTCCCGGTCGGCTACACCGCGGGCTACCTCGTGCTGCTGACGCTGGTCGCGGCCCCGCTGCGCCGGTCGGGGGCGTACACGCTGCCGGACTTCGCCGAGGCGCGGTTCGGGTCCCCGGTGGTGCGCCGGGTGGCCAGCGGGCTGGCGATCTCCATCGCGTGGCTGTACCTGCTGCCGCAGTTCAAGGGCGCGGGCCTGACCCTGCACACGGTCACCGGCGCGCCGGACTGGCTGGGCGGGCTGATCGTCGCGGTCGTGGTCACGGTGAACGTGGTGTCCGGCGGGATGCGCAGCATCACGTTCGTGCAGGCGTTCCAGTACTGGCTCAAGCTGACCGCCATCGCGGTGCCGGTGGTGTTCCTGCTGCTGGCGTGGCGGGCGCACGGCGGGGAACGGCTCAACGGGCCGGAGTTCCCGGTGTTCCGGCAGCAGACGACGGTCGACTTCGACACCTCCACGCGGATCCACGCCGAGCACGCGGCGAACTTCTCCGGCCACGGCCTGCTCGACGGGGTGCGGGTGGACGGCGACCAGCTGTGGATCAGCGTCGGCGAGCACACCATCGCGGCGGGCAGCTCGTTCGTGTTCCCGGCGGGCTCCACCGTGCCGCACCTGGAGTCGTTGCCGCACACCACGAACGCGGACTGGGCGCTGCCGATGTCGGAGGGCGGGGAGTTCCCGCTCTACGCGGTGTACTCGCTGATCCTCGCCACGTTCCTGGGCACGATGGGGCTGCCGCACGTGATCGTGCGGTTCTACACGAACCCGAACGGCAGGGCCGCGCGGCGCACGACGCTGATCGTGCTGGGGCTGCTGGGGATCTTCTACCTGATGCCGCCGCTCTACGGCGTGCTCGGCAGGCTCTACACGCCCGAGCTGCTGCTGACCGGCGACACCGACGCCGTGGTGCTGGTGCTGCCGAGCCGGATGGTCGGGGGCGTCGGCGGGCAGCTGCTCGGCGCGCTGGTCGCCGGGGGCGCGTTCGCGGCGTTCCTGTCCACCTCGTCCGGGCTGATGGTGTCGCTCGCGGGCGTGCTCAGCCAGGACGTGCTCAAGATGCGCGGCGTGCGCGGCTTCCGGATCTCCGCGGGGCTCGCCGCGATCGTGCCGCTGGCGATGACCGTGCTGGTGGGCGGCATCCCGGTGGCCGACATGGTGGGGCTCGCGTTCGCCGTGGCCGCGTCGTCGCTGTGCCCGTTGCTGCTGCTGGGGATCTGGAGCACCAGGATGACCACCACCGGCGCGGTCGCCGGGATGCTCGCGGGCGGGGTGCCCGCCCTGGTCGCGGGGGTGATCACCATAAGCGCCAAGACCGCGGACCAGTGGTACCACGTGTTCCTGTCCCGACCGGCGGCGTGGACCGTGCCGCTGGGGTTCGTGGTGATGTACGCGGTGTCGCTGATGACGCCGGGCAAGGTGCCCGCGAACGTCAACCGGGTCATGGTCAGACTGCACGCGCCCGAGAACCTCGGGCTGGAGACGAACGAGGAACCGCCCGTGAACGACATCCGCCGGAGAACCGAGACGTGACCGGACTGCTGACCGTGGGAGCGATACTCCTGGTCGGGGCGGCGATCGTGTTCGTGCTGTGGCGCGGGTCGGGTCCCCGGCAGGACTTCCTCACCGAGGCGCAGCGGATCACGTTCGAGACGCTGCACACCGCGTGGTCGGCCGCTCCCCCGCTGCGCGCCGGACTCGTGCCGGAAGCCGCGAAGAAGTCCGCCCGGCACCTGCGCACCCTGCTCGACACCCCCGCGCTGGCGTTGACCGACGAGGCCGAGGTGGTCGCGTGGGAGGGCGTCGGCGAACACCACTCCGCCGACGCGATGCGGCTCGCCCAGGAGGTCTTCAGCACCGGCCGCACCCGCGCGTTCGACATCGGCTGCACGCTCCCCGACTGCCCGGTGCAGATCGCCGTCGTCGCCCCGCTCACCGTCGAGGGCCACGTCGTCGGCGTCCTCGCCGCGTACAGCCGCGAAGCGTCGGCGGGGCTCGTGCGCGCGACGAACGAGGTGGCGCGGTGGGCGTCGGGCCAGTTGGAGCTGGCCGAGCTGGACCGCTCGCGCACCCGGCTCGTCGAGGCGGAGGTCCGCGCGCTGCGGGCCCAGATCTCCCCGCACTTCATCTACAACTCGCTCAGCGCCATCGCGTCGTACGTGCGCACGAATCCCGAACGCGCCCGCACGCTGCTGCTGGACTTCGCCGACTTCACCCGCTACTCGTTCCGGCGGCACGGCGACTTCACCACGTTGGCCGAGGAGCTGAAGTCCATCGACCAGTACCTCGCCCTGGAACGCGCCCGCTTCGGCGAACGCCTGACCGTCACGCTCCAGATCGCGCCCGAGGTGCTGTCGGTGACGGTCCCGTTCCTGTGCCTGCAACCGCTGGTCGAGAACGCCGTCCGGCACGGCATGGAGGGCAAGGTGGAGCCGGGGCACATCCAGATCCTGGCCGCCGACGCCGGGGCCGAAGCGCACATCACCATCGAGGACGACGGCATCGGCATGGACCCCGAAGCCCTGCGCAGGACGCTGGCTGGGCAGGTCGACGAGACCGCGGGGATAGGGCTGGGCAACATAGACGAACGGCTGCGCCGCTTCTACGGCGACGACTACGGCCTCGTCGTCGAGACCGCGCAGGGCCTGGGCACCAAGATCAGCGTCCGCTTCCCGAAGTACCAGCACGGCCTGCACCCGTAGCTTCCGCATTCGGTGTCCCGTATCGGGGTTTTCGATGCGGGGCGCGTGCCTGAGCGTTCGACACGGGGTGTCTGGGGGTTCGACTCGCGGGTGGGTCAGGCGGCGGCGTAGGGGGTGTTGAGGGTGAGGAGTTGGATGCCGGCGGGGCTGAGGTGGGCGGGGACCCAGTGGCCGGGTGGGGCGGCGACGGCGGGTTCGACGAGGCCCGCGTGGACGAGCACGCGGGCGGCGGGCTGGTCGCAGCAGGGGAGCTGGTCGACGCGGAAGTCGGGTTCGCTGCTGAACGTCAGCTCGACGCGGCCGGCGGCGGTGGCGCGGAGCAGGGCGAGCGCGCGGTGCGAAAGGGTCGCGCCGGGGTCGACGGCGGTCATGGGAACCTCCTGGGGGCTTACCCGGATGAACGTGGTGGAGCCCGGTCCGGTTCAGCCCGCCGGTTCCACCACGTCCATCGGACGGTCAGCCCCCGGCCTTCGTTCCCCTGCGCTCGGCGGCTTCCAGGACGGCATGGATCCACTCGTTCTCATCCGAACCGGCGCCGGGGGCCACCGAGCCCTGCCGGTCCACCGCGGCGCGGCGCAGGCGCAGCCAGAGGCCCGCGTCGGTCCACTCCTGGAACCGGCGGTGCACGGTCGGGACCGTGACGCCGAACGACGACGGCAGGTGGCGCCAGGCGCACCCGCTGGTCAGGACGAACACGATCGCGGTGAAGATCGCGCGGTCGGACACGCGGCTGCGGCCGCCGCCCTGCCGCCGGATCTTGGCGGGCGGGATGAGCGGTTCGACCATGGCCCACAGCGACGCGGGGACGAGCCGCGCGGCGAGCAGTTCGGTCACGTCGCCGCGGGCGGCGGCGGGCTGACCGGGTTCGGGGTTCTGGCGCAGCCACGGCTCGGGCCGGGGCGCCTGCGTGCGCTGGCGCGTGCGCAGCAGCGTGGACAGGGCGGCTTCCTCGGCCGGGGTGCGGCGTCGAGGCGGCGGATAGCCGTACTGCTGCTGCTGGGCGGTGCGGGTGATCTCGGCACTGACCGTCCGGCTGAACGGCGTGGCGGCGCCGCGGACGCCAGGCGGCACCTGGCGTGCCAACCGGGGGTCTGTGTTCCGTGCGAAGTGGGACTCGGACATCTGGACCTCCGCCGAGGTAGTAGCGATGTGATCACCGTAGGAAGTGGCTTGATTACCCGATAGATGCTTCAGGGGCCCTTAAGGCTGAACGGCCCTGCCTAGCGTCACGCGGTGTAGGGGTATGAGTTCAGCGGGCGATGATCTGCGACGAACGGATGAACGGTCATTTCGCCACCACCCCTACCACCCCTGGCTGCTTCGGGGTACTCGGAGAACGGCCTCGTGAACGGTTAAGGTCGGGGGGTGACCCGCACGCCGAGATTGCTCGCCACCAGCGACCTGCACGTCACGTACCAGGAGAACCGGGACTTCGTCGCGGCCATCCAGCCGCCGTCGGCCGACGACTGGCTCATCGTCGCAGGTGACGTGGGTGAGAAGTTCCAGGACATCGAATGGGCGCTCGGACTGCTGCGGCAGCGGTTCGCCAACGTGATCTGGTCGCCGGGCAACCACGAGCTGTGGACGACGAAGGACGACGCGGTGCAGACCCGCGGCGAGGTGCGCTACAAGCAGCTCGTCGAGATGTGCCGGAGCATCGGCGTCCTGACGCCGGAGGACCCGTACCCGGTGTTCGAGGGCTCGGGCGGCCCCGTGGTGGTCGCTCCGCTGTTCACGCTCTACGACTACACGTTCCGCCCCGAAGGCACGCACGACCAGGTGTCGGCGCTGGCGAAGGCGCACGAGGTCGGCGTGGTCTGCACGGACGAGTACTTCCTGTTCCCGGACCCGTACCCCAGCCGCGAGGCGTGGTGCGACGCCAGGATCGTCGAGACCGAGCGCAGGCTGTCCGAGGTCGACCCGGCGCTCAGGACCGTGCTGATCAACCACTACCCGCTGGTGCGCGACCCCACGCGGGTGCTGCGCTACCCGGAGTTCGCGCTGTGGTGCGGCACCGAGCGCACCGCCGACTGGCACACCAGGTTCAACTGCGTGGAGATGGTCTACGGCCACCTGCACATCCCGCGCACCACCAGGCACGACGGCATCCGCTTCGACGAGGTGTCGCTCGGCTACCCGCGCGAGTGGAAGCCGAGGGGCCTGACGGGCGCGCTGCTCCACGACGTGCTGCGCGAAGGGGACGTCCGATGATCGCCGACCTGCTGCCGAGCCCGATCGCGGCCGTGGACCGCTTCGACGACCCCGAGGGCGTCGAGCTGTTCCCCGAGGAGCTGGCGCTGCTGGAGAAGTCCGTCGAGAAGCGCCGCAAGGAGTTCACCACCGGCCGGTTCTGCGCCAGGACCGCGCTGGGGCAGCTCGGCTTCCCGCCCGTCCCGGTGCTGCCCGGCCCGAAGCGCGAGCCCGTGTGGCCCGACGGCGTCGTCGGCAGCATCACGCACTGCACCGGCTACCGCGCGGCCGCCGTGGCCCGCGTCGGCGACTTCCGCTCCATCGGCATCGACGCCGAACCGAACGCCCCCACGCCGAAGGGCGTCCTGGAGGCCATCGCCGTCCCGACCGAACTGGCCAGGATGGACGGTCTGCGTGCCGCGGGCGACAAGGTCTCGTGGGACCGCTTGCTGTTCAGCGCCAAGGAGTCCGTCTACAAGGCGTGGTTCCCGCTGACCAGGTTGTGGCTCGGGTTCGAGGACGCCGACGTCACGATCGACCCGGACGCGGGCACGTTCAGCGCGCGGATCCTCGTCGAAGCCCCGATGGTGGACGGCGAGCCCCTCACCGGGTTCACCGGACGCTGGCTGGCCAGGGACGGGTTTGTGATCACCTCGATCGCGGTACCCGCCTGACCGTCTCCTGGTGCACTGTGTCCGGGTGCCGCGAACCTGAGGAGCCGACATGGGTGACGACGTAGACCGCCACGAGTTCACCCGCGAGGACCGCACCCGGTACCGGACGAAGGTCCGGCGCTGCCTGGACGTGTTCGCCCGGATGCTGCGCGAGTCCCGGTTCGAGTTCGAACGGCCCATGACCGGGCTGGAGATCGAGCTGAACCTGGTGGACGAGCAGGGCGACCCGGCGATGCGGAACGCGGAGGCCCTGGAGGCCATCGCCGATCCGGACTTCGTGACCGAACTCGGCCAGTGGAACCTGGAGATCAACGTCGCGCCCCGGCAACTGGCCGACGACGGGTTCCGCGCGTTCGAGGAGACGGTGCGCACGAGCCTGAACGAGGCCGAGCACAAGGCGAGCCAGGTCGGCGCGCACATGACGATGATCGGGATCCTGCCGACGCTGCGCGCCGAGCACATGGCGATGGACGCGCTGTCGGTGAACCCGCGCTACGCGCTGCTCAACGAGCAGGTGCTGGCGGCGCGCGGCGAGGACCTCCAGATCTCGATCGACGGCATCGAGCGGCTGAACATGACCGCGGACTCGATCGTGCCCGAGGCCGCCTGCACGAGCACGCAACTGCACCTCCAGGTGAGCCCGGACCAGTTCGCGGACTACTGGAACGCGGCGCAGACCATCGCGGGCGTGCAGGTGGCCGTCGGCGCGAACTCGCCGTTCCTGCTGGGCAAGGAGCTGTGGCGGGAGACGCGGATCGCGCTGTTCCAGCAGTCGACGGACACCCGCGGCGACGAGCTCAAGGAGCAGGGCGTCCGGCCGAGGGTGTGGTTCGGCGAGCGGTGGATCACGTCGATCTTCGACCTGTTCGAGGAGAACGTGCGGTACTTCCCCGCGCTGCTGCCCATCGTCGACCCCGAGGACCCGTTGCAGGTGATCGACCGCGGGGACACGCCCGCACTGTCGGAGCTGCGGCTGCACAACGGCACCGTGTACCGGTGGAACCGGCCCGTGTACGACGTGGTGAAGGACAAGCCCCACCTGCGGGTGGAGAACCGCACCCTGCCCGCCGGGCCCACCGTGATCGACACGATGGCGAACGCGGCGTTCTACTACGGGCTGGTCCGGGTGCTGGCGGAGAGCGAACGTCCGCTGTGGTCGCAGATGTCGTTCAGCGCGGCGGAGGAGAACTTCCTCACCGGGGCCAAGAACGGCATCGACGCCCAGGTGTACTGGCCGGGCCTGGGCACCGTCCCGGTCGTGGAGCTGGTGCTGCGCCGCCTGCTGCCGATGGCCTACGACGGCCTCGACCGGTGGGGCGTCGACCCCGCCGACCGCGACCGGCTGCTCGGCGTGATCGAGCAGCGGTGCCTGACCGGGGTGAACGGGGCGACCTGGCAGTCGCGCGCGTTCCACCGGCACTACGACAACACCAGCCTCGACCGCGTCGAAGCGCTGCGCCTGATGCTGCGGACCTACCGCGACCTCATGCACACCAACGAACCCGTCCACTCCTGGCCCATCACCTGACCCGACGCGGGAGGCCCGCCCGACCGGGGCGGGCCTCCCCGAGCGTCAGCCGGTCTTGACGTCCGCGGGCCGGGTTCCGGTGGGCAGTGCGCCATCCGCGTCCACCGATGCGGACCTATGCGTCGAACGCCCCGACGAGGTCGGCCGCCGAGTCGCCCCTGTTCCACGCCGAGACCAGTTCGGACAGCAGCACCGGCCACGGCACGGCGGCCATCACGCGGCGGTGCACCAGCAGCACGAGCCTGCCGGACCGATCCGCGCCCGCGTCCAGCCACAGCACCCGGAACAGCGCGGAATCCGCCCGGTTCGCCACGGCGTCGACCTCGGCGGCCGCGCGATCGGCCAGTGCCCGCCCGGTCAGGCCGTGGACGGGAACCCGTCGCACGTCGCACACCGCCCCGCTCCCGCGGAGTTCCTGGTGGCGGTCGAACACGTCGCGAACGGCGGCCGTCAGCCGCCGTTCACCCAGACCCGCACGCACCTGCACTGTCATGGACTCGAACACCGGGTACACCCTTGGACGGAGAGCTGGTTAGGCGATCCTAACTCACGGCTGGGGCGCGTCCACGAAGTGGACCTGGTACCCGAGCGCCCCGAACATCCCCTCCAGCATCTTGCGGGTGTTCTCGGCCGCCTTGTCCGACAGCCCGGACTCCTTGGCCGCGTCGCCGATCTTCTGCTCGGCCGCGACGTAGAACTGCTGCTGGTCCGACGTCTGCACCACACTGGCCAACCGGTCGAACAACCCGCGCTCCTGCGCGAACACGTAGCTGTGCTCGTGGTCCAGGTTGGGCTTGTCCATCTGCGGCTTGGGAAGCGCCACGTCGACCGTCTTGCGCTCCTCCGACACCGTCATCGCGCCGTCGGCGAGCCCGCCGAAGTCGACGTAGGCGTTGACGGACCCGTTCGCCACGAACAGCGTCCGCTGCCCCGCCAGGACGTCCGGCACGTACTGCACGTCCTTCTCGATGTCGATCACGACCTGGTAGTCGCCCGAGGCGGCGTGGTACTGGCTCAGGTCGCGCAGCGACTTCAGCAGCGCGGGCTGGCTGCGGTCGACCGTCTCCGTGCCGAACAGGCTCAACTTGGGCACCAGGCCCACCAGTTGCAACGCGGCCGCCGCGACGACCACCAGGCACAGCGCCACGATGCCGCGCCACACCCACGGAGAACGGGCCGGGGACCGCTGAGGAGTCGTCATACCTGGTGGGTACCCAGATCACAGCCGATTAGCCTGGGCCAAACGGCGGCACCGACCGGCGGCGGGAGCGGCCCTCGGCTAGTAGTTGTCGCCTCCGAAGAAGATCTCCTCGATCTGATCGGCCGTCCCCGCCAGCAACGACAGCGGCTCCACGAACTCGTGGATGTCCAGCGTCTCCAGCGGCAGCGAGTGCCGGAGCACCACGTGGTCCCCCATGATCGCCGCGCCGGACGCGATCGACGAGTTGCCGACCTCCGCCAGCAGGGCGTGCAGGTCGCAGTTCGCCGCGATCCCCACCGGTGACGCGATCTGCACCCACTCGTGCTTGGCGTCCAGCACCTCGCGCACCAGGATCACGACCTGGGTCCGCTCGTCCTCCTCGTCGAGGTGCTCGAAGCTGAACAGGATCCGGATCTCGTCGCCCTGCTCGGAGATCACGTCGTACTGGTCGCGGACGTACGCCGCGAGGTCTCCCCACGTTGCCATTCGACCAGTTTAGGGCTGTTCGCCGCGACGATGGCCCACAAACCCGCCGCCAGTACCGCGATCACCTCGGAGATCACCAGAACGCGCTCCACGTACCCGATCGGGAACACCCGCCACCACGCCGCGCCACCGGAGGCGTGGACCAGGAGGGCGTAGAGCAGCGGGGTGAACGCGGCCACCGACAGCAGGCCGAAGCCGAAGGTCCAGCGGGCGTGGCCGCCCCACCTCCGGTGCCGCAACCACGGGCGCGCCAAGGAAAGCACGGCGATCGGGAGGCTCACGAAGGCCAGGAGGCTGGCCGCGCGGTGGATGCCGCCACCGGCCGAGGAGGGCATGGACCAGTCCTGCTTGGGGAAGACGACCACGAGCGCCAAACCCAGTGACCACAAGGACAACGCGACTGCGCCGGTCGAGCGCCAGCGGGTGATCCCCTGCCGCACCAGCACCGCGAGGATCGCGAACGAGCCCGCCGCCAGCAACGAGACGGCCACCTCGAAGATCCAGCTCCCCGGCCCGAGGCCGTACTGGCTGATCGTGCGGCGCAGACCGGCGGTGGACACCAGCGCGCCCTTGAGGTCCAGCGCCCCGATCATGGCGATGGTGGTCAGCACCGCCGTGGTGCCACCGAGGGCCACCAGGCGGACGGCCGGACTGGGGCGGGTCACCGGTGCTGTCGTCACGTCCGGCAAAACGCCCGGATCGGGCGAGGGGTTCCGGGGTTCAGGAAACCAACAGGAAAGTCCTCACCGACGCCTGGCCAGCCGGACCACGACGACGGCCCCCACCGCCAGCACGCCGGCGAGCCACGGGAGGGACGCGCCGACGGCCAAGGAGCCCGCGGCGAGCGCGCAGGCACCGGCGGCGACGACGGGCAGGCGGGGATCGGAGTGGTCATCGCCAACCATGTGCCACGTCCCTCGTTCGCCGATGACCTTGGTTGTCACCGTATCGCACCTCACTTGCGATAGAGACCATGTTGGGCCGTGCGGGGAGCCACACCCCCACATGTAGTATCCGACGTGCTGAAGGTTCACCCCCGGTTCGCCGGAGGGTGAGGCAAGAGGGAATCCGGTGCGAATCCGGAGCTGCCCCGCAGCGGTGAGCGGGAACGACCGCCGTCAACGAAGCACTGGACGCGAGTCCGGGAAGCGACGGCCAGTAGGTCCGCCGGCGAGAGCCGGAGTGCCCGCGAGTCCGAAGACCTGCCATCAGCGTGCACGCGGCCTGCGTGCACCACCCGGTGCCCCGAGGGAGGGCGCGCGCGGACGGTCGACGGCCTTCGGTGCCGTGCTGCCTCGCGTCGCTCCCCCTCGGATCCCAGGGTGTCCACCGAGCTCGCGAGGAGAGAGCCGTGACGTCGCACTCCAGCCCGGACGGCTGACCTCCGCACACCACCGTTCCCCGACCGTCGAGCGCCGCTCGCCGGGCGGTGCCGACTGCCCAGAACCAACCGCGGAGAGCCATGCCCCCCACCGAAACACCCGTTCAAGTCCCGGCGCCCGGCCGCGGCGGAGCGGTTCCCACGTTCGACCCGACCGGTACCGCGGGCGCCCGTCCCGCCCTGACCGTGCGCCACCCGGACGGCCGGGTGGCGCGGCTGGACGAGGAGCGGCTGGCGCTGGTCGTCGCCGAGGCGTGCGCCGGGTTGCCCGCGACGTCCGCCGAGACCGTGCTGACCGAGACGCGCCGCAACCTGTACGACGGCATCACCCGTGCCGAACTGGCCGTGGCGCCGGTGATGGCCGCGCGCACGATGGTCGAGATCGACCCGGACTACTCCCTGGTCAGCGCCCGGCTGCTGCTGGACGGGCTGCGCCGGGAGGCCTTGACGTTCCTCGCGGGCAAGGACGACGAGGCGAACCACGCCGAGATGTCGACGCGCTACCCGGAGTACTTCGCGGACTTCGTCCGGCGGGGGGTCGAGCTGGGGCAACTGGAGCCCCGGCTGGCGGAGTTCGACCTCGGACGGCTCGGCGCCGCGCTGCTGCCGGACCGGGACCTGGAGTTCCAGTTCCTCGGCATGCAGGTGCTCTACGACCGGTACTTCCTGCACAGCGACGAGCACCGGTACGAGCTGCCGCAGGCGTTCTTCATGCGGGTGGCGATGGGACTGGCGCTGGAGGAGGACGACCGCGAGGCGCGGGCGGTCGAGTTCTACGGGCTGCTGTCGTCGTTCGACTTCATGTGCTCCACGCCGACGCTGTTCAACGCCGGGACCACGCGTCCGCAGCTGTCGTCGTGCTTCCTGACGACGGTGGAGGACGACCTCCAGGGGATCTTCCACGGGATCAGCAACAACGCGCTGCTGTCGAAGTTCGCCGGCGGTCTCGGCAACGACTGGACGCCGGTGCGCGGCATCGGCGCCCACATCAAGGGCACCAACGGCAAGTCGCAGGGCGTGGTGCCGTTCCTGAAGATCGCCAACGACACGGCCGTCGCGGTGAACCAGGGCGGGAAGCGCAAGGGCGCGGTGTGCGCGTACCTGGAGACCTGGCACATCGACGTCGAGGAGTTCCTCGACCTGCGCAGGAACACCGGCGACGAGCGGCGCCGCACGCACGACATGAACACGGCGAACTGGGTGCCGGACGAGTTCATGCGGCGGGTCCGCTCCGGTGGCGACTGGACGCTGTTCTCGCCCGACGAGGTGCCGGACCTGCACGACCTGTTCGGCGACGCGTTCGCCGCGCGGTACCGCGAGTACGAGGCCGCCGCCGACCGCGGTGAGATCAGGGTGTTCCGGCGGCTCAGGGCCTCGGACATGTGGCGGCGGATGCTGACCATGCTGTTCGAGACCGGGCACCCGTGGATCACGTTCAAGGACCCGTGCAACCTGCGCTCCCCGCAGCAGCACTCGGGGGTCGTGCACTCGTCCAACCTGTGCACCGAGATCACGTTGAACACCGACCTCGAGGAGGTGGCGGTGTGCAACCTCGGGTCGGTCAACCTGGCCCGGCACACCGGGCCCGACGGGATCGACGGCCCGCGGCTGGAGAAGACCGTGCGGACGGCCGTGCGGATGCTCGACAACGTGATCGACGTGAACTACTACACGATCCCGGAGGCCCGGCGGGCCAACATGCGGCACCGGCCGGTGGGCCTGGGGCTGATGGGTTTCCAGGACGCGCTGTTCGCGCAGCGGATCCCGATGGGGTCGACCGCGGCCGTCGAGTTCGCGGACCGGAGCATGGAGGAGATCAGCTACTACGCGATCTCGGCCTCCGCGGACCTGGCGGAGGAGCGCGGGGCGTACGAGTCCTACGAGGGTTCGCTGTGGTCGCGCGGGATCCTGCCGTTCGACTCGATCGACCTGCTGGCCTCCACCCGCGGCGCGGACCTGGAGCTGGACCGCTCGTCCACATTGGACTGGGCGCCGGTCAGGGAGCGGGTGCTCGCGGTCGGGATGCGGAACTCCAACGTGATGGCCATCGCGCCGACGGCGACGATCGCGAACATCTGCGGGGTGAACCAGTCGATCGAGCCGCTGTACCGCAACCTGTACGTGAAGTCGAACATGTCCGGTGACTTCACCGTGGTCAACCCGGACCTGATCCGCGACCTGAAGGCCCTCGGGCTGTGGGACGAGGTGATGGTGGGCGACCTGAAGTACTTCGACGGGAGCCTGTCGCCGATCGGGCGGATCCCCGCCGAGCTGAAGGCCCTGTACGCCACGGCGTTCGAGCTGGACAGCAGGTGGCTGATCGAGGCCGGGGCGCGGCGGCAGAAGTGGATCGACCAGGCGCAGTCGCTGAACCTGTACATCGACCAGCCCAGCGGGCGGAAGCTCGACGAGCTGTACCAGCTGGCGTGGTTGCGCGGGTTGAAGACCACGTACTACCTGCGGTCGCAGAGCGCCACGCACGTGGAGAAGTCGACGCTGCGGGGGACGGACGGGAAGCTCAACGCCGTCTCCCCCGTGGCACCCGCCGCCGCCCCGGTGGTCGTCGAGGCCGAGGGCGCCGCCGTTTGCTCCATCGTCGATCCCGATTGCGAGGCGTGCCAGTGACTTCATCCGACCTGTCCACCGGTGCCGGTCCCATCGAGGTGGGTGCCGCCCGCGTCAGCGTGGACGACAAGGCGATGATCAACTGCCGGGCCGACGTGAACCAGCTGCTGCCGCTGAAGTACCACTGGGCCTGGGAGAAGTACCTGGCCGGGTGCAACAACGCCTGGATGCCCACCGAGGTGTCGATGCAGGCCGACATCTCGCTGTGGAAGTCCGCGGACGGGCTGACCGACGACGAGCGGCGGGCGATCAAGAGGAACCTGGGGTTCTTCGCGACGTCGGAGTCGCTGGTGGCGAACAACATCGTGCTCGCGGTGTACCGGCACCTGACGAACCCCGAGTGCAGGCAGTACCTGTTGCGGCAGGCGTTCGAGGAAGCGGTGCACACGCACACGTTCCAGTACATCTGCGAATCGCTCGGGCTGGACGACGGCGAGCTGTTCAACATGTACCGAGAGGTGCCGTCGATCACGGACAAGGCCGCCTGGGCGCTGAAGTACACGCAGCACCTGGAGGACCCGTCCTTCACGACCGGGACGCCCGAGCGCGACCAGGCGTTCCTGCGGGACCTGGTGGCGTTCTACGTGGTGTTCGAGGGGATGTGGTTCTACACCGGGTTCGCGCAGATCCTGTCCCTCGGGCGGCGGAACAAGATGGTGGGGATCGCGGAGCAGTACCAGTACATCCTGCGGGACGAGTCGATCCACCTGAACTTCGGGATCGACGCGATCAACCAGATCAAGATCGAGAACCCGCACCTCTGGACCGACGCGTTCCAGGAGGAGATCCGGACGATGCTGGTCGAGGGGTGCGAGCTGGAGATCGCCTACGGGCGGGACACGATGCCGCGCGGGTTGCTGGGGTTGAACGCGGAGCTGTGCGAGGAGTACATGCACTTCATCACGAACCGGCGGTGCGCGCAGTTGGGCTTGGAGGCCGTGTTCCCGCCCGCGGAGAACCCGTTCCCGTGGATGTCGGAGATGATGGACCTGAAGAAGGAGAAGAACTTCTTCGAGACCAGGGTGATCGAGTACCAGAACGGCGGGGCCTTGGAGTGGTGAGGTAGGGAGGACGCCGCTCCCCCGGTGGAGCGGCGCCCTCCCGGCTAGCAGTCGACGACGTCGTAGTCCTTCAGCGATGTGGAGTCCACGAGCACCCGGCAGGCGGTCGTGTAGGGCGCGGACGGCTGCGCGGTCCTCGGGAAGGTGATGATCGGGACCGGTTTGCCCACCGGCCAGAGGTCGTTGTACGACGTCGTCGCCTCCTCCCAGGAGAACGATCCCGACGCGCCCTCGACCTGGTCGTTCTTCAACGAGTAGAGCCCGTTCCGGACGTCCAGCGGCGTGGGGAGCCGCGCGCCGTCGCTGTTCGAGTAGATGCTCCTCGCCGCCTTGACGGCCGCCGCCACGGCGTCGTGGTGCATCACGGCGTACCCGTCGTCCAGATCGCTTTCGGCATATCCGAGGTCCTTGGTGAAGGTCGTCAGGAACTTGTCGAAGCGCTTCGGCACGCCGTCACCACCCCCCTTCCACCCGACGACGTCGGTGGAGGCGGCGGCCACGATCCTCACCTTCGCGTCCGCGAGGTCCGCGGTGGTCAACAGCTGGTCGACCGTCCCCGTGGCCTCGGAGGTCGTCACGGTCAACCCGGTCATCCCCGTGGCCAGCACCAGGTCACCGTCCTTCCTCACGCGGGTGCCCAGGCTCCGCACGAAGGACGGCAGGTCCGCGTCCCGACCCGCGTAGAGGACCACGGCGGGTTTGCCCGCGTTGGCCTCGGTGAACGCGTTGATCGCGCCGATCACCGGCTGGAACAGGTTCGACGCCTGCTTGATGTCCGTCGTGCTGCCGGTGAAGGACGCCCGGTGCTCGTCGAGGTGGAAGTCCCCGAACACGTGGACGAACGCCTTGCCGAGGCTCTCGACGTAGTTGTCGTTGTTCCGATCGGCGACCAGGAATCCGCTGGTGGCCGCGGGGTAGTCCCTGTCGAGCACCGCCTTCAGCGCCAGGGCGTAGTCGTGGTTCGACGGCGAGACCTTGAACAGCGAGGGCAGCGCGTCGGCGGATTCGGTCCCCCTGGTGGTCATGTCGTCCGCGGTGAGCACGGCGCCGATGGAGGGCAGCCCCCAGCGGGCGTTCAACGCCGCCGCGGCTTCCCTGGTCTCGGGCACGCTCACGCCGAGACCGGTCACCGCCACCAGCGGGTGGTCGCCCCCGGTCAGCCCACCGAGCTGTTCGACGACTCCCCGCCAGGACTTCTGGTCCCACCCGATGTTGGCCAGCACGAGCTGCACCTTGAGCCTGACGTCCCCGTACTGGGGGTCGCTGTTCACGACCTCCAGCGCCGTCCGAGCCCCCTGGAGGGCGTGCAGGATCGAGTTGGCGTCCAGTTTGCTGCCCTGCCTGGAGACCATGGGCATCATGACCGCCACCCGGACGTACCCGGAGGCGCCGCTGCTCGCGGCCACGGCCTGGTTCTCCTTGACGATGGCGTCGACGACCGCCTGGACACGCGGGTCCGTCGTCCCGAACGCGTGAGCCCGGTCGACGGTCCAGCCGAGGCACTGCCCCTCCGGATCGTCCTCGTCGCGGTGGAGCCCGAACCCCTGTCCGGTCGTGCCTTCCACGCCGTCGCAGTAGCCCGTGCGCTGGACCAGGTACCAGACCCCACCACCGACGAGCAGCGCCACCACCGCGAAGATCGCCACCCACCGCCGTCTTCTGCGCTTCCGCGCGATTTCCCGTTCCGGCACCTCGTACTGCTTCTCGGTCGACTTCTCGGTCAACGCGTTCCTCCGGGCCGTGGAAGCGGGGGGTTGCCGACCACGCCGCGGCGGCGGATGTTCCGACGCCAGCGCCGCGCCTCGTTCTGGTGCGACGCGATCAGGTCGAGCAGCTCGTCGCACGTGTCGTCGACGTACGTGGCCAGGTCGTTCAGCCCGGCCGCGATCCGGTCGTGGAGCCTGGCGCGCGCACCGCCCGCCAGCAGCGGGTCGGAGACCTCCTGCCAGCGGACGAGCAGCGACGGCAGGAACGAGGGCCAATCCCCCTCGGGCTGCTCCGGCTCCGAGCGCGCGCGGGGAGCGCTGACCGTCGTCTGGATCAGCTCCAGCCACTGCGGGAACGCCAGGACTTCCAGGGAACGCGCCAGTTCGTCGAGCACGTCCCCTATCCGCCCCGTCGCCAGGACGTGGTGCAGGTCGGTGGCTTCCGCGAGGACGACCGGCGAGGTGGTCGTGGTGACCAGCGCCCCGTGGGCGGAGTCCCAACTCCACGGGTGGTCGGCGGCGCGCTTCGCCAGCCTGCGCAGCAGCAGCGCCCTGACCAGGGTGGTGGGCACCTCGCCCGCCGGGTCCCAGATGCCGGACGGCAGCGTCGTGGCGCCGTCGCGCTCCGCGAGGCGGCCGAGCAGCCGCTGCCCCTCGTGGCGGTCGAGCGCGGCCGAACACGTCGTGAGGACCTCGAGGTCGTCCTCGGTCATCTCGGGGAGCAGCCGGGCGATCAGCAGGTCCTCGACCTGCTCGCCCTGGTGCTCCAGTGCCAGCAGCGTCTCGGGTTCGACGTCGGGCGGACCGCATTCCGCGATCACCGCGAGCAGGAGGGCCACCGCGCCCGCGTGGCCGCCCGTCATCGCGTGCAGCCCGTCGACGGGCGTGTCGGACTGGTAGTCGGCCAGTCCGCCGCCCACCACCTTCCGAACGTCGTCGAGCGAGAGCGCGGGCAGGGGACGACGCGCCCACCTGTGGTGGGGAACCCCGGACAGCACGAGATCGCGGGAAGTCGACACCTGCGCCACGCGCACCCGTTCCAGTCTGGACATCCCGGCCACCAGCGCCCCCGCGCTCGCCACCACGACGGCCACGGGTGTCGTCCGCACCTCCACGTCGTCGACCGCTTCCTGCGCCGCGACCAGTCGTCGGAGGAACGCCTGCCCCAACGCGCAGTCGACGTCGTCGAGCAGGGTCAGGCAGTGCAGCGGCCACTCGTCGGAGCGCCTGCCGGAGTGGAAGTCGTCCCGGAGGTCGGCGAGGAAAGCACCGCACAGCAACTCGTCCACCTGGCCGCGGGCATGAGCCCGCGCCGGGTGCCGACGAGCCCAGTTCAGGTCGGCCAGCTGCCCGACGGGGTCGAGGCCGAGGTCGCGGTCCTGGTTGCCCCACCACTCCTTGGCCCGTCCGAGCGCGTCCCCGTTCAACAGGAGTCCGGACAGCTTGTCCACGGCGACCCCGACGAGCCAGTCCGCGAGGCTCGCCGGTGCCGCGACGGGGCTCGGGACGAGGTGCAGCACACCCTGGGCGCCATCGGCGAGAACCCGTTTGAGCGCGGTCAGATCACGTCGCCGGTTCAGCATCGAGTCGATCTGCCGGTGCGCCGACTCCGGGTCCACGTCGCTGAGTTCGAGGCGCATGACCTCCAACCCGATGACCATGCGGTCGAAGCGCAGCGATCCGTACCGCCCGCAGCGCCGGCTCAACTGGAAGGCGATGGCCGCCAGGAGTTCGGGGACGGCGTGTTCCCCGGTCTCCCGTTCCACCGCCTCGACGTTCAGGTAGGAGTTGGGGACCTTCCCCGCCCACCCCCGCGCCAGGTCGGTGAGCATGGAGGTCTTGCCGGTGGCCGACGCACCCTCGACGACCAGGACGGGCAGGTGCGGCGAGGGCCCGCTTTCCGGGCGGACCAGGAGTTGGCGCACCAGCTTGCGTTCGGTTGAGCGGCCCAGTAGTGGCCTGATCACGACGTCTCCCCCTGAAGACTTGCACGACATCTTTTCGGGGAGTCGATCGAGGGGGCGGAACGGTTACACGATTTTTTCACCCCTTGAGGTGCGATTTTTCGTGTATGGAAAGCCGAATCGACCGCATTCTTGCGGCAACGGGTCAGGTGCCCAGTTTGGTGAGGTAGGAGGCGCGGCTGGTTTCGATGTTCCTGGTCACCTCCAGGACTTCGGGGCTGCTGCCCGCCGCGAGTTCGGACTTGGCCACGGTGGTCGACTCCTCGAAGTGGGCGCGCAGCAGGGTGCGCAACTGGTCGTCGAAGGCCTGGCCCGTCGCCTTGGCGAGCTTGTCGAGTTCGTCCGCGGTGACCATGCCCGGCATGTCGTGGCCGTCGTGCAGGTTCAGGTAGGTCTGCCCCGCGTCCGACAGGGCTTCGCGCAGCTTGTCCAGTTCGTCGTGGTGGCCGGTTTCCACCTCGGTCACCAGCGCGACCAGCGCGGGGTCGACACCCTCCCTCGTCTTGGCGAGTTCGAGGACCGGCAGGGCGGTTTCGTCCTGCGGGATCGCCAGTTGGACGTAGGCGACGTCGGTGTCGCTGAAACCGCCTGACGGGGCCTGGCTCGCGGAGCCGCTCGGGGATGCGGCGGGGTGGGTGTGGTCGGCGTGCCCGTCCGGTTGGGCGGTGCAGGCCGCCAGGAGCAGCAGGGCGGTGAGGGCGAGGGTGGTGCGGAGCATGTGATCACTCCCAGGATGAGGTCACAAGTGGGTTGGACTACGCGGACTGGCGGATGACGAGGGTCGGTTCGAAGACGACGGCGCTGACCGGTCTGCCGGGGCGTTCGATGCGGCCGAGCAGGAGTCGGGCCATCTCGGCCGCCATGTCCTCGACGGGTTGGCGGACCGTGGTGAGGGGCGGGTCGCAGGCGAGGGCGGGGCTGCTGTCGTCGAAGCCGACGACGGCGATGTCGTCGGGGACGTGGAGGCCGTGGCGGCGCAGGACCGGCAGGGCGCCGTGGGCCATGAGGTCGGAGGCGATGAAGATGCCGTCGACGTCGGGGCACCTGACCAGGAGTTCCTCCATCGCGGTGGCGCCGCCCTCGTGGGTGAAGTCGGCCTCCACGGCCACCACGTCGGGGTAGCCGCGCTCGGTCATGACCTGGCGGAAGCCGGAGAGGCGGTCCTGGGCGGCGGTGGTGGAGACAGGACCGGTGATGGTGGCGACGCGGAAGCAGCCGCGGTCGGCGAGGTGGTGGGCGGCGAGGGCGGCGCCCGCGGTCTGGTTGACGTCGACGTAGGTGATGGGCATGGGGCGGACCGGGCGGGCGGCCAGGACCACGGGCAGGTTCGACTCGATGAGCAGGCGGGGCAGCGGGTCGGCGCCGTGGGTGTGGATGAGGATGACGCCGTCGAGCCTGCCCTGGCGCAGGTCGGCGACGACCTGCTGGTGGGTGCCGGTTCCCGCGCTGGTCAGGACCAGTTGCACGCCCAGCGGCTGGGTCACGTCCATGACGCCGCCGACGACCCGGCCGAAGTACGGGTCGCCCAGCATCCGGCCCTCGTCGGGCAGCACCAGGCCGATGGCGCCCGCGCGCCTGGTCACCAGGGACCTGGCCGCGCGGTTGGGGGTGTAGCCGGTGGCGACGATGGCTCGGGTGACCATCTCGCGGAGCTCCTCGTCGACCGTGGAGACCCCGTTGACCACCCGCGACACCGTCGCCCGTGACACACCGGCGACCCGCGCCACCTCTTCCAGGGTGACCGGGGCGGGGGTGGAGCGGGGCTCTGGCACGTCTGCCTTTATACCGTTCTTCAAGCGAACACCCGGTCTTCACGACGAGGTCGGTCCTGAATGGACGCCGCGCGGCTCCGGGAGTGGGACCCCGGAGCCGCGCGGTGGTCGTGCCAGGTCCTGGCCTACTGGTAGACGCGGACGTAGTCGACGAGCATCCGCTGCGGGAAGACCGTGCTGGCGTCCGGGGGACCGGGCCAGTCACCGCCCACCGCGTTGTTCAGGATGATGAAGAACGGGTGGTCGAACACCCACGGACCGCGAGTGGCCTCGACGGTCGCCTTGTCGATGGCGATGACCTGCTGGTCGTCGATCGACATCTTGATGCCCTTGCTGTCCCAGTCCAGGGTGAACTTGTGGAAGGCGTTCATGTAGTCCGCCCCACCCGGCAGCGCCAGCGGGGCGCCGATGCCGCCGCCGCCGAAGTACGCCGGACCGTGGATGGTCTGGTAGGCCGTGTTGGGTTCGCGGCCGAGGTGCTCCATGATGTCGATCTCACCGGAGTTCGGCCACGGCGTGCCGTTGTCGATGATGTTCGCGCCCAGCATCCAGAACGCGGGCCACAGGCCCTTGGTGCCGGACACCTTGATGTTCGCCTCGACGCGGCCGTACGTCCAGGTGGCCTTGCCGTGCGTGATCAGCCTGGACGAGGTGTACTGGCACGTCCCGCTGCCGCTCACCGGGTCGACCGGGCAGGCCGATCCGGGGGTGACCTCGCGGCGCGCTTCGAGCACCAGGTTGCCGTTGCCGTCGGTGAAGGTGTTGTTGTTGTTCGTGTAGTACTGGAGTTCGGCGTTCTGGCCGGTACCGGTCTCCGGGCGCCACTTGTTCGCGTCCGGCTTGGTGCCGTTGGCCGTGTTGAACTCGTCGGACCACACCAGCTGCTTCGGGTTGCGCGGGTCCGGCGGGATCACCGGCTGCGGGTTCGGCGCGCCGCCGGTGCCCCACACCTGGAACTCCCAGAGCGAGTAGCCGTACGCCGAGCCGCGGGCCGTGCCGTACATCCGCACGTACCGGCCGCTGCCGTTGACGGTGAGCGTCTGCTTGAAGCCGGTGCTCGTCGTCGTGGAGTAGATCGGCGTCCAGTTGCCCGTGCCGTTCGGCGAGACCTGGATCTCGTAGGACTTGCCGAAGGCCGGGTCCCACTGGAGGACGACCTTGTGGATCTGGGCGGTCGCGCCGAGGTCGACCTGGATCCAACCGGGGTCGACCCAGCCGACGTCGGTCGCGGTCGCCCACCGGGTGGCCGGGTCGAAGTCGAACGCCTTGTCGGTGGTGCAGCCGCCGCAGTTGGCGTCGTTCTGCTGCGTGGAGGCCGTTCCCGGCTTCTTGTACGACAGCAGGACGTCGCCGCCGTTGTTCGGCGGGGTCGTCGTGGTGGTGGGCGGGGTGCCCGTGTCGGTGCTGGTGCGCACCGCGAACTCCCACAGCGAGACGCCCCACTGGGTGGCGCGGGCCGTGGTGTTGACGCGGATGTAGCGTCCGCTGCCGGTGAAGCTGACGTTCTGGACACCACCGGTGCTCGTCGTCGTCGAGTAGACCTGCGTCCACGCGTTGCCGTCGGCGGAGGTCTGGATCTGGTAGGCCGTCGCGTAGGCGGCCTCCCAGTTCAGCGTGGCACCGCAGACGTTCTGCGTGGAGCCGAGGTCGACCCGCAGCCACTGCGGGTCACCGGGCACGCTCGACCAGCGCGTGCCCGCGTCGCCGTCCACCGCCGAAGTGGCGACGAACGGGCTGCCGACCTCGACCGAGGACGCCGTGACGGGCTTGCCCTGCGCCGCGTTGGCGGTGCCGCACACCGGTGCCGCGGCGTGGGCCGTGAGGATGGGGACTGCGACCGCGCAGGCGGTCACGACAGCCGTCAGGACGGCGACGAGCCGACCCCGGTGCCGTGCGCCCCAGGCGGGTGGTTGCATGACTTCTCCATTGATCGTCGCAACAGGACGGACGGCACGGCTCACGGTCGGCCGTCGACCCCGCACTTGATGATGGGGTTGATGCAGTCGCGCACGCGGCGAGCCATCTCGGCCTCGGGCCACGCGTTGAAGAAGTCGCCGTGCATCGTGAATCCCGCGCCCGAGGCGAGGCGGAAGCCCGCCGGGTTGCCGCTGATCGGGTACCGGACGACCTGGCGCAGCTTCGGCACCGGCACCGGGTGGGTGGCCGGGCAGTCGCCGTTGACCGGGTAGGCCATGTGGCTCTTGTGGTCCGCCGAGTCGAGGTCACGCCCGTTCCAGCACTGCGGGAAGTCCAAGTAGGACTCCAGCTCCGTGCCCGCGGGGCATTCCACGAAGTCCTTCGACGGGTTGACCTGGCCGGCGTGCAGGCACGACCAGCGGGAGATGGTCGTGGCGTCGGGTGCGGTCGCCTTCGCGTTGCCCGCCACGATCCGCAGGCCCAGCGGTAGCGGCTGGATCCGCGCGATCACGTCGTCGCGCACACCCTCGCCCAGGTAGTAGAACGTCGGCGGATCCGGCACCACGACCTGGTTGTTGTTGTAGAAGTCCGGGATCCAGTACGACGACAGGTCCAGCGCCGGGCTGCAGTTGCTGTTCGCGGCCAGCAGCGTGTTGATGTTGCTGTTGGCGTTGGTCGACGTGTTGCCGAAGAACGCGTGCATGTGCGACGCGCCGGGCAGGCCGGGGGCCACGATCGGGTCATCCGGCAGGCGGTGGCTGAACGGGCAGGACGCGAGGAACTCCGCCACCCGCACGATCGGGCCGGACGGCGGGGGCGTGGTCGTGGGCGGCGGGCCGGTGCGGGTGCCGTAGACCTGGAACTCCCACAGCGAGATGCCGTACTGGGTCGCGCGGGTGATGCCCTCGATCCGCACGTACCGACCGGAACCCGAGACCGCCAGCGTCTCGACACCGCCGACCCCACCGGTCACCGTCTTGATCGTGGTCCAGCCGTCCGCACCGTTCGCGGAGGTCTGGATGCGGTACGAGCTGGCGTACGCGTTCTCCCAGGTCAGCTTGACCTGGCTGACGGTCGAGGTCGACCCGAGGTCAACGCGCAACCACTGCCCGTCGGACGCGGCGCTGGACCAACGGGTACCGAAGTTGCCGTCCACCGCGGCCGGCGCGAGGCTGCCGCCGTTCTCGGACGACGAGGCGGCCGCGGTGGCGCCTTGGGACAGCAGGTCGGGGGCGGCGACGGCGTTGGTGCTGCCGACGTACAGAGCGGACGCGGTGAGACCAGCGATCGCAAGGCCCGCGAACAGACCTCGCCACCGGTTGGGCGCACGGCGAATCGTGAATGCCACGACTCTCCTTTCGCAGGGGAGCGGGCCGTGCAGACCCGGTGCCGTGGACCTGGCACCGGGACGGCCCGGAAAGGTTACGAGGAGGTTTCAAGAGAGCGCTCTCTCAGCGGACGCTAGGACCGCGCGCGGATGACTGTCAAGGAATACCGGGAGTTCCGGTCCAACTTCGGCCATCAGCCGCACTTCACCAGGACCACGATGAGAGAGCGCTCTCCCGCAGGCCCACCCCCAAGCACCCGAATGGCCCACACACCCGCCCGCCTTCAGCCGCACCAGCAGCCCACCTTGCGGAAAGCGCTTGCCCCACACCAGAACACACCCGCCTGCCGAAACACCCCCCGCGAGGCATACTCCTCGCCATGGAATTCCGCGCGAAGGTGCTGCTCAGCGGCAAAACCGCGACCGGCGCACAGGTCCCCGCCGAGATCGTCACCGCCCTCGGTTCCAGCAGAAAACCCGCCGTACGGGCAACCATCGGCACCTACACCTACCGCAGCAGCATCGCCTCGATGAACGGCGTGTTCATGCTCCCCATCAGCGCCGAGGTCCGCGCCGCCACCGGAACAACCGCCAACGACGAAATCACCATCAACCTTGAACTGGACACCGACCCCCGCGAAATCACAGTCCCCGACGACCTCGCCACCGCACTGGACCCCGAATCCCGCCGCAGGTTCGACGCACTCTCCTACAGCGCCAAACGCCGCCTGGTAACCCCCATCGAGGATGCGAAAACCACGGAAACCCGCCAACGCCGCATCACCAAAACCGCCATTGACCTCCGAGGCTAAGACCGCCCCACACACCTCAGGTCCACCGCAGCTTGGACGCCTTGTCCGCCGCAGAGCACCGGACATATCAGGCATACCCCAACGCCCATCGGCGTAGCCGGCCACCAGCATCCGGCGCGGAGCGCCCGCCGCCCTGCCGGGCACAGCCCCGTCCCCATCGGCGCAGCCGCCCCCTCGCACCCGGTGCGGAGCGCCCGCCGCCTACCGACGCGCAGCGAGGTGCCCTAAACCGGCACAGCCAACGCTGGCGGAGCCAGACCTACCCCTGCCCCCGATACACAGCGCCCTCCTGCCCCACCCCTGTTTGTCAAGGCATCTTTCCCGCCTTGACAAACAGGGGTGGGGCATTGAGACAATCGCGCGCCGGGGGCCGGGCTCCGCCACAAACTGCGCCGCACCCCACCCCAAGACAGGCCGCACAAGGCCGCAAACAACCGCGCAGACAAAAAGCGACCACTCACGTCGACCAGACGCGAAAGACACGGCCGCACCCCGCCCTACAACCTCCAGCGAACTACCCCGCCACCCACCAAAACTCCAGCCCCAACCACCCCGCCCAACCCCCAAAAACACGACCCCCGAAACCCCCCACCCCGACCCTCCCAACCCTCCGAACACCCCACTCCAGCAAAATCAAAGACGCACCGCAGGCGGAAGCGCCCCCGCGTCCGCCACCGGCCACGCAAGCGGATCCGGCCCCAGCTTGTCCAACTCCGCCACCTGCAACTTGCACCAAGGCGACACATCCCTGGTCCCCTCCAGCACGGACTCCACGAAGTCCTGCCACAGCACCCATTCCACCGAGTCGACCTCATCCGGGTTGGGATCCGGGTCGCCCACGGCGACGCCCCGGAACACCGGGCACATCTCGTTCTCCACCACACCGTTCGGCATCACCGCCCGGTACCGGAAGCGCGGCAGCACCAGGTCGACCTCGCGCACCCCCGGCAGTCCCAGCTCGTCGGCCAGCCTGCGCAGCACGCCGCCGGTCATCCGCTCGCCGGGCGCGGGGTGGCCGCAGCAGGTGTTGGTCCAGATACCCGGCCACGTCTTCTTGTGCAGCGCGCGGCGGGTGAGGAGCGTGCGCCCGCGGTCGTCGAAGAGGTAACTGGAGAAGGCCAGGTGCAGCGGGGTGTCGGCGTGGTGCACCTCGGCCTTGTCGGCCAGACCCACCTGGTTGCCCGATTCGTCCAACAAGAGAACCTGTTCCGTGGTCACTCCGAACACCTTGCCACATCACCGGGAACGCGGAATTCCCTCGGAAGGCTGCCGCGCAACGGGTGCGCGGCAGCCTCCGGAGGGGGTCACAGGGTGATCGACCAGGCATCCAGCGTGCCGGTGTCACCGGGTCCGTTGTCCCCGACGCGCAGCGTCCAGGTGCCGGCGGACTGCTCGCTGACACCCGATGCGGTGAACGTCCGGGGGCTCGGGAAGGCCGTGCACGGGTAGCCGCCGTAGCGCTGGAGCGGGTACGCGCGACCCGACGGGCCGACCAGCGTGATGGTCAGGTCCTGCGCGCAGGTGTGCGACGCGGTGACCACGACAGCCGGCGTGCGCCCCGCTTGTCCGGCCAGCGCGACCTTGATCGGACTCGCCGCGACGCCGTGGTCCCGGATCGGGAAGTCGGTGTCGTCGCGGAAGGTCCGGCCGCCGCCGGGGCTGCCGGGCGGCGTGTGCACGGTCACCGGCGCGCTGGCCGCGGACGTGTTGCCCGCGGCGTCCTTCGCCTTCACGGAGAACGCGTTGTCCGTGTCCGGTGTCAATCCGCTGATCGTGGCCGATGTCGTCGACACGGTCGTGGCGAGGGCACCGCCCCGGTAGACCTCGTACCCGGTCACGCCGACGTTGTCCGTGGACGCCGTCCACGCCAACGAGACGCTGTTCGACGTCGTGGCGGTGGAGCGGAGGCCGGCGGGGGCGGACGGCGCTTCGGCGTCCGGGGTCCCGCCGCCGGTCCCGGTGACGAGGGTGAGGCCCCACTTGCGCAGCGCCTCGCCCACCGGCTGGAAGATCGACTGGTCGTCCGCGCCGCCGGGGCTGCACGAGGACTGGCCGCCGGAGTGCAGGCCGACCGCCTTGTCCCCCGCCAGCCAGGCGCCGCCGGAGTCGCCGCCCATCGAGCACGCCGTCGTGGTGGCCAGGCCCTCGACCACGGTCGAGCCGTAGTCGACCGTCTGCCCGACCGCGGTGACCGCGCCGCACTTCCACTTCGACGTGTTGCCGGAGTGGCAGACCGACTGGCCGACCAGGGGTTCGACCGACCCGGTGACCGTCACCGGGGCGCTCCCCCAGGTGTTGACCGCGGCCGACAGCGTCCAGCCCGCCTCCGTGACGGCCACGACGCCCATGTCGCCCTCGCGGGCGTTCACGGTCCGGGAGCCGCCGGTGTTGGACGTGCCGATCCTGTTCTGCTGGCCGGACTGGCCGTAGGCGGCCTGGTCCGCGTCGTTCGTGCAGTGCCCGGCGGTGACGAAGTGCTTGCCACCGCCGGAATCCGTGGCGGGGAAGCCGACCGAGCAGTTGCTCTCGCTGCCGGGCCACCACGGGTTGCCGGGCTGGACGGTGCCGGACTGCTGCACCGGGGCGGCCGACTCGACCACCCGCACCGGGGCGCCGAATGCCCGGACGCGGTCGAGGAACGCCGTGGTGGCCGCGGTCTTCGCGGCCCGGTCGACCCGGACGACGACGCCGTCGGCCGCCGGGTCGGGGCCCCAGCCGGTGACGCCCGCGACGCCGTCACCGGCCAGGCCGCCGATGGACCTGGTCAGGTCGGCCAACGCCGCCTGGCCGCGTTCGACGAGCCTGGCCTCGGCGCCCAGCGCCCGGACCCGGCTCGCCGAGGCGGGGTCGGTCACCGCCACGACGAGCTTGCCGGACGCGGCGTCGAACCACCGGGCGCCGACGGACTCCGGCAGGGCGGCCGAGGCGCGCTGGGCGCCGGCCTCGGCGGTCAGCCTCGTCACGGCCTGCGCCTCCGTGAGGCCGAGATCGCGTTGCAGGGCGTCGACGACGGCGGGCGGCGGCTCATCAGGAGCCGCCGCCGCACCACCGGGCGCGAGGGACAGGAACAGGGCGCAGGCACTGGTCGCCAGCAGGGCTTTTCGCAACATGGGCCACTCCAGTTCGTGCAGGGTGACCCGACGCTAGGTCGGCTCCGGAGGCCGCGAAATCGGGGAAACCCCTTGTCGGACTCGCCCGTTCCGGACCGCGCCCCCAGGATGTGGAGGTGCTGATCAGCCGGGGTGTGGCGGTGGACGCGTTCGACGGGGTGCGCAGGCTCGTGCTGCACGGTCCCGCCGGGATCGGCAAGTCGACGGTGGCCCGCGCGCTGGCCGGGCGGGCGCCGCGGGCGGTGTGGCTGGCGCCGGACGCGGCCGACGCGGACCTGCCGTTCGCCGGGCTGGCGGAGCTGCGCGGGGTGGTGCCGCACGAGGTCGGACCGATCACCGCCGGGGTCGACCGGCTGGTGGCGCGGGGACGGGCCGCGGAGCTGGTCAGGGCGTTGGGGCCGCGGACGCTGCTGGTGCTGGACAACGCGCAGTGGCTCGACGCGGAGAGCGCGGAGCTGCTCGCGTTCGCGTTGCGGCAGGCGCCCGCGGGGCTGCGGGTGGTCGCGGTCGAGCGGGCGCACCGGACGCCGGTGCGCGCCGCGGCGGTGTGCGGCGAGGGCGCGGCGCGCTGGGCCCTGCCGCCGTTGGCCGCGGACGGGATCGCGGAGTTGTTGGCGCAGCAGGGGTTGCGGTACCGGTGGGCGGGCAGGGTGCACGCGCTGAGCGGCGGGAACCTCGCGCTGGCGCTGGAGCTGGGCGCCGCCATCGCCGCGCTGGACCACGACCTGCGGCCGTTCGAGGCCGTCCCGGTGCCCGAACGGGTGCGCTCGGCGGTGCGGGAGCGGTGGGCCGAGGTGGGGCCGGACGCCGTGCGGACGCTGCGGATCGCGGCGCTCGCGGATCGGCCGACCGTCGCCGTGCTGCACCGGGCGCGCGGGGCCGAGGTCGACGCGCACCTGGCGGAGGCGGTGGCGGCCGACCTGGTCTCGATCGACGAGACCGACCACGTGCGGTTCACCGCGGGGGTGCTGGCGTCCACGGCCGGGGTGCCGCACGCGGAACGGCTGGCGCTGCACGGGGTGCTGGCCGAGGTGGTCGACGACCCGGTGGAACGGGCGCGGCACGCGGCGCTCGCCGCGGACGAGCCGGACGCGGACCTCGCCCGGCGCACGCAGGAGGCCGCGGCGGTGGCCCGCGCGCACGGGAACCGGGCGCTGGCCGCGGAACTGGGCCTGCTCGCGGCTCGGCGGACCCCCGCCGCCGACGAGGTGGCGCTCGTGGCGAGGTCGGTGCGGGCGGCCGTCGACGCCGGGTTCGCCGGGCACGTGGAACGGGCGCGGGAGGCGGCGAACCTGGTGCTGTCCCGCAGCACCAGCGCGGTGGACCGGGTCCACGCGCGACTGTCCCTTGTGGACGTGTCCGGCCAGTCGCTCGACGCCGTCGACGAGGAGTTCGCGCACGCCTTCGCCGAAGCGGGCGGTAATCCGGCGCTGGTGGCGGCGGTGCGGCTGCGGGAGTCGTGGAAGGCCAACCTGTGCGACGGCGACCCGGTGGCGGCGCGGGCCGTGGCGGCGGACTCCGCGGAGCTGGCCGCGCGCGGCGGCGACCTGACCGTGCGGGCGATGGCGTTGACGATGCAGGCGCGGATGGAACGGGTGCTCGGGATGCCGAGCGCGGACGCGGTGCTGGCGCGGGCGTTGGCGCTGCCGGTCGACGGGAGCGCGCTGGGGGTGCACAACTCCCCCGCCTACCTGGCCGTCCGGCACGCGCTGTTCGACGACCGGCTGGTGGACGCGCGGGCGCAGCTGCTGGCGCTGCTGCCGGTGGCCGAGCGGTCGGGGTCCGCCGAGGACATCACCGACGTGCTGCGGAGCCTGGCCGAGGTGGAGGCGCGGGCCGGGCGGTGCGGGGCGGCGCTGCACCACGCGCGCCGCGCCGTGCGGACCACCGCCGAAGCGGGCCTGTCCCCCGGTCCCGCCTGGTGCACGGCGGCGTTGGCCGAGGCGGCGGGCGGGTCGTTCGAGCGGGCGCTGGACTACGCGCTGCGCGGGGCGCGGGCGTCCGAGGAGGAGCACGACCGCGTGTTCCTGTCCCGGACGCTGCACGCCGCCGGGACCGTGCTGCTGGCGACGGACCGCGCCGCGGAGGCCGTCGGGGTGCTGGAGCGGGTGCGGGTGCTGGAGGACGAGCAGGTGGTGGGCGACCCGTCGATCCTGCGCTGGCACGGCGACCTCGCCGAGGCGCTGGTCGCCGTCGGCGACCAGGACGCGGCACGGGGGCTGATCACCCGGACCCGCGCGGCGACGGACCACGCCGGGGTGCTGGTGGGGCTGGACCGGGCCGAGGGCGTGCTCACCTCGGACGTCGACCTGCTGACCGCCGCGGCCGCGCGGGCGGTGCTGCCGCTGGAACGCGGGCGGACGCTGCTCGCGCTGGCGGGCGTGCAACGGCGGCGGCGCAGGCGCGGTGCGGCTCGGGCCGTGCTGCGGGAGGCGGTGGAGCTGTTCGCCGGTCTGGAGGCGCACCCGTGGACGGCGCTCGCGCAGGACGCCGTGGACCGGCTCGCGCCCCGGCCCGGTGCGGGACTCACCGAGGCCGAGGCGCGAGTGGCGGAACTGGTGGGGCGCGGTGCGAGCAACCAGCAGGTCGCGTCCGCGTTGGCGGTCAGCGTGAAGACCGTCGAGGCGACGCTCACCCGCGTCTACCGCAAGGTGGGCGTGCGCTCGCGCTCCCAGCTAGCCGCGGGGTGGGCTCAGCAGCCGCCGCAGTTGTAGAAGGTGACGTCCCAGTGGCTCGACTCGTTGAAGTAGACGTTGCCGGAGTTGGCTTCCCACTTGCCGCCGCCGATGGACGTGAAGTGGCCGGTGATGTAGTTGGTCAGGCAGGTGGTCATCCGGAAGTCGACCTTGTAGCCGTTCCAGTGGCTGTAGGTGCCGCTGGCGTGGCCGGTCTCGGTGCCGCCGGTGATGACCAGCGCGCAACCGCTGGCGCGCTTGAGGACACCCGCGCCCTGGATCGTGGCGAGGTTGACCTGGTCGAACGACGTGCAGGTGGAGTTGTTGCGGTTGCTGCAACCACCGCTCGACGCCCACGTGATCCCGGCGGCCGTGAGGCGGCCCGTGGCGTCGCTGTGGGTCAGCTTGGTGACCTGGGCGGAGACATCGGCACTCGCGACGGAGGTGCCTGCGAACACGGCGAACACCGCGAACGCCAGAACGGCGAGCGTGCGGGCAAGGCGCATGGACTTCTCCCCAGAAGTTGGTTGTTCCCCGACTGCGGCCGGGCTTCGGGGGATTCTGGCGGGGTCGGGTCGTGCGGCGACAGGGCCGACTCGCCCGCGCATACGGGTTCACGAACCCATCTGTCCGTTTTGTTGCCGTTCGGGTAAAGCGTTAACGCTTCTTGCCCGGCGCGCACGTTGCCCACGAAACAGCCCTCCGCGCGGGAGTTGCGCGGAGGGCAGGTTCGTTGGTCGGAGCGGTCAGTCGGAGTGGCGCAGGACGCTTTCGACCTCGGTGACGAACGCCGCCACGCCGTCCTCGTCGGTGGCCGCGCCGTGCGCTTGCAGCAACTCCAGCAGCGCCACGCCGCTGGCCGAACGGCGGGCCAGCCTGCGCAGGCCGAACGCGGACTCGTACCAGACGACGGCCATCGCGGCCGCGGCCACGACCGCGGCGAGGAAGCCCCACATGGGCCGCCTGCTCGCGTCCGCGGCCGCCGCGGCGCCGAGCGCGGCGGCGGCGGCCAGCAGGAGCACCGAGAACGCCCCCGTCCACCGGCGGGCCTTGGCGTACTTGGCGCGGCCCCGTTCGAAGCCGTCCAGGCGTTCGCCGACGCGGTGCTTGAGGTAGACGCGGAGGAACTGGGTGCGGCGCTCCGCCTCGGAGACCGGCGGCCTCGGCCGTGCGGGCGCCTTGACGACGGGCCTGGGCGCGGGACTCGGCTTGACCGCCGGTGCCGCAGCGGCGGGCTTGGGCGCCGCCGCCTGCGGGGTCGCGGGCTTCGCCACCGGTGCCGGGCCCTGCTTGGCGGCCGGTGCCGGTGCCTGCGCGGCGGTGGGCTGCGCGGGCCTGGCCGCCGGTTCCTGCGCCGGCGCGGGCGCGAGCGCGTCGGAGATGGACTTGGCCGGGGGCTTCGCCCGCGCCGCCTTGGGGGCGGGCTTGGCCGGTGTCGGCGCGGAGGTGTCGGTGTCGGACGTCGTGTCGCTCATCAGGGGGTCACCGGTTCATGGCGGTACCGCGCCACCGCGTTCGCGAGCTCGCGAACGCGCTCCTCGCGGTCGGCGTCGGACGTGGGCAGTGGGGCGGCCAGGTGGTCGAAGTACAGGGCGCGCAGCGATTCGGCGCGGCCCGCGGCGGACAGGTCGTCCTCCGACGCCTCGTACCGGCGGGAGATGGCGACCAGCGCGGCGGCGAGGGCGCCCGCCACCGCGACCAGGACACCGGGCCAGGCCTCGGCGGCCAGCCAGGCCTGGAGGGCTCCGAAGGAGACGGTGGTGAAGCCCGCGGCGATGGCCAGCACGATCAGCAGGCGGGCGTGGTTGCGCTCCCGGCCCGCGGCCACCTCGCACTCGTGGAACGCGGGCGCGATCACGCGGTTGGCCTCGTGGATCGAGTCGGCCAGCAGCGGGTACTCGACGACGAAGCCGGGATCGATGATCGGGACCGGCTCGGGGGCGCGGAAGCGCAGCTTCGGGAAGATCGTCAGCGGCGCGGCGGGCGGGCCGCCGATGAAGCTCTCCAGCGCCGCCACGACGCGCTCGGGGCCCTCGTCGATGTGGACGACGGCGACGCTGCCGCTGCGGATCAGGACGGCGAGGTCGTCGTCCTCGGACAGGGTGCCGCCGGAGATCTCGTCGGCCAGGCCGCCGGTGCCCGCGACGACGACCAGCGGCCGGTCGCCGCTCAGGTGCGCGGAGAGCTGGTCGCGGGCGAGGTCGGCACCGCCGATCAGCAGCGCGATGGCCTTGCCGCGCTTGCCGGTGATGGCGTCGATCGTGCGGAACAGGGCGGGCGTCTCCTCGCCCCAGTTCTTGCCGGGCACGAGCACGGCCACGTCGTGGCTGGGGTTGAGAGCCAGCTCACCCTCCGACGGCATGTCCTCCCCGGTGACGACCTTGCCACTGGGGGCCACGGCCACGAACGGCGGCAGCTTCCCCTCGACCGCTTCGAGCGCGACTCCGAGCAGGTGCACGACCCCGACGTCGGCGCCCGCCGTGACGAACACGGCGTCCCGCCCGGTGACCACCCGGCGCAGCAACGGGAGCACCTGCGCGCCCAGTTCCGTGGTCAGGGGGTCGCCGGAGGAGAAGAGCGCGATCACGGGGCGACCTCGGGACACGCCCAGGGAACGCGCCTTGATGTTCGCGTCGGGGTGCGCCAGTCGCTTGACGCGCGGACCATCCGCTGTTGACATGCCGGGCACCCTAGCCCGGCCTCACGCGTATTTCACCCTTCCGGCGACGGAATTCTCACTGGAACGGGCGTTGCCCGAACGCCGGTACAGTGCTCACGGAACCCTGAGCAGGCGACATACGGACGGTAGTAGGGCATGACGGTGACCGAGCACGACGTGGAGATCGACCCGAGCCAGGACGTGGCGGGGGTCGATCCGGCGCAGATGGCGATCTGCCTGCGGGTGTTGGCGCAGGTCGAACAGCTGCCGACCGAGCACCGGGACGCGGTCGCGATCCGCAGGGCCACCGCGGGCATCTTCAAGACCGTCCGCAAGATGCGCCGCACCGCCCGCCGCGAAGCGGAGTCGGCCGCGGACCGCGCCGTCATCGAGTCGACCGCCACCGGGTCGCCGCAGCGCATCGACGACGAGACCCAGGGCATCCTGCTGGTCGACAGCACGCCGGGCGCGAAGGCGGGCACGCTGATCAAGGCGAAGGCCTGCTACACCTGCAAGAACAGGTACACCGAGGTCGACGCCTTCTACCACCAGCTCTGCCCGCCGTGCGCCGCCCGCAACCGCTCGCGCCGCGACGCCTCCGTCGACCTGTCCGGCCGCCGCGCGCTGCTCACCGGCGGCCGCGCGAAGATCGGCATGTACATCGCGCTGCGCCTGCTCCGCGACGGCGCGCACACCACGATCACGACCCGCTTCCCCAACGACGCGGTCCGCCGGTTCAAGGCCATGCCGGACAGCGCGGACTGGCTGCACCGCCTGCGGATCGTCGGCATCGACCTGCGCGACCCGTCGCAGGTCATGGCGCTGGCCGACTCCGTCGCGGCGGCGGGCCCGCTGGACGTGCTCATCAACAACGCCGCCCAGACCGTGCGCCGCTCGCCGCAGTCCTACGCCCCGCTTGCCGCCCTGGAGTCCGCGCCGCTGCCCGACGGGCCGCTGCCGGAGCTGATCACGTTCGGCCACACCAACGACGCCCACCCGGCGGCGCTGGAGGGCGCGATGCCCGCCGTCCCCACCCCGCACGCCCTGACCGCGCTGGCGCTGACCGCCGGGTCGGCGTCACCGGCGCGGATCGCCACCGGCACCGCCATCGACGCGGGCGGCCTGCTCCCGGACCTGCACGACGAGAACAGCTGGACGCAGCGCGTCAACGAGGTGGACGCCCTCGAACTGCTGGAAGTGCAGCTCTGCAACATGACCGCGCCGTTCATCCTGGTGTCGAAGCTGCGCGCGGCGATGGCGGCCTCACCGGCGCGGCGCAAGTACGTGGTGAACGTGTCCGCCATGGAGGGCCAGTTCAGCAGGGCCTACAAGGGGCCCGGCCACCCGCACACCAACATGGCCAAGGCCGCACTGAACATGCTGACCCGCACCAGCGCGGAGGAGATGCTGACCGACGGCATCCTGATGACCGCGGTGGACACCGGCTGGATCACCGACGAACGCCCGCACCCCACCAAGATGCGCCTCGCCGACGAGGGCTTCCACGCCCCGCTCGACCTGGTCGACGGCGCCGCACGGGTGTACGACCCCATCGTTCGGGGCGAGCAGGGCGTGGACCTCTACGGCTGCTTCCTGAAGGACTTCGAACCGTCGGCCTGGTGATCTACAGCCCGGTGAACAGGTCGTCCTCGACGATCCCCGGCGCGGCGCCGACGCGGATGAACCACTCGGTCCCGAACGCGTAGGCGAACGCCTCGTCGGTCTGGCCGAGGAAGAACGACTGCTCGCTGATCTGGCTGGCGTGCGCCCGCATGGCCGCCCGCTTGACGTCGGCGTACCCGGCCACGTCCACGGCCGTCGTCAGCTCGCCCTCCGGCGTGCCGAACATGTTGTCCCCGGAGATGTCCGGCATCTCGATCCCGGCCGCCTGAGCGGCTTCCCAGCCGCGGCGGGCGTGGTCGCGGTTCATCGTGGCCTGGTAGACCCTCGGGGTCCCGGCCAGCTCGGCGGCCCGCATCCCGACCCGGTGCACCTGGATGTGGTCGGGGTGCCCGTAGCCGCCGTGGTCGTCGTACACGGTCAGCACGTCGGCCTTCTCCTCCACCAGGATCGCTGCGAGCCGGGCGGCGGCTTCCTCCACATCGGCCGTCCAGAACGTGTTCGGGGCGTCGTTGGTGGACTCCCCCATCATCCCGGAGTCCACGTACCCGAGGAACTCGACGCGCTTGGCCCCCAGCACCTCCGCCGACGCGTGGGTCTCGCGGACCCGCCGGTCGCGCAGGAGCTCACCCTCGTCCAGGAACCCGTCGGCCACCTCCCCCACCTCGCCGCGGGTCGCGACGACCAGGACGACCCGGTGCCCCTCATCGGCGGCTTTGCGCATGACGCCGCCGCACAGGATGCATTCGTCGTCCGGGTGGGCGTGGAAGGACACGAGGGTTGCCATGGGACCGAACGCTACGTGAAGCCGACACGCGGGGCAGGGCGTCCACGAGCGCGGCGGTGCCGACCGCGATACTGCCGGGATGCTCACCACGGAGGCCGGCCTGGTCATCTCGCCGACGGACCTGGTCGACCTGCTGGAATGCGAGCACCGCAGCACCCTGAACCACGCGCTGGCGGCCCGGATCCCCGGTGTGCCCGAATCGGACAGCACGGGTGCGACGTTGATCACCAAGCACGGCCTCGCCCACGAGCAGGCGGCGCTGGCGCGCTTGCGGGAGCGCTTCGGCGGCGGACTGGTCGAGATCGGGATCCCCGCGCCCCGGCACGACGCACTCGCCGAAGCCGCCGAGGAGACCCGCGCCGCGCTGGAGTCCGGCGCGCCAGCCGTCTACCAGGCCGTGTTCTACGACGACGGGTTCTACGGCCGCGCGGACTTCGTGATCGCCTCCCCGGAGGGCTACGAGCCGCACGACACCAAGCTCGCCCGGCACGCGACCCCCGCGGCCGTGCTCCAGCTGACCGCCTACGCCGACGCGCTGCGCCGGGCGGGCCACCCGACCGGTCCGTCGATGCACCTGCTGCTGGGCGACGACAACACGCACACGTTCGCCGTGGCCGACTTCCTGCCGCTGGTCGACCACCTGCGCACCCGGCTGCGGACCCGGCTCGCGGTCCCCGCCGCCCTGCCCGCCCGCCTGTGGGCCGACGAACGACCCGCTTGCGCGACGTGCAAGTTCGCCCGCTCCTGCTCCACCGGCCGGGAGGCCGCGCGCGACCTGTCGCTGGTGGCGGGGATGCGGACCGACCAGCGGCGCAAGCTGACGGCGGCGGGGCTGGCCACCATCGACGCGCTGGCCAACGCGACCGCCAACGACCGGCCGGCCGACATGTCGGCGGCCACGTTCGGCTCGCTGCGCTCGCAGGCGGCGTTGCAGGTCATCCAGGACAACTCCCGGACCCTGGACGACCCGACGGGCAAGGTCGCCTACGAGGTGCTGTCGCCCGACGTGCTGTCCACCCTGCCCGACCCGAGCCCCGGCGACGTGTTCTTCGACATGGAGGGCGATCCCTTCGCCCTGGCCGGGGAAGGGCTGGAGTACCTGTTCGGCGCGATCACCCACGGGGACGTGTTCACCCCGTTCTGGGCTCACAGCAGGTCGCAGGAGAAGGCGGCGTTCGAGGGGTTCGTCGACTTCGCGCTGGAGCGGATGCTCGCCCACCCCGGCAGCCACGTGTACCACTACGCGCCGTACGAGGTCAGCGCGCTCAAGCGGTTGGCGGCGCTGCACGGGACCCGCGAGGAGGCGGTCGACACGCTGCTGCGCACGGGCGCGCTGGTAGACCTGTACGCGGTGGTGCGCAAGGCGTTGCGGATCTCCCAGCGGTCGTACTCCATCAAGTACCTGGAGCCGCTCTACATGCCGGAGGCGCGGTCCGGCGAGGTGAAGAACGCGGTGTCCAGCATCGAGGCGTACGAGGAGTACCTGACGCTGCTGGAACTCGGCGACACCGAGCAGGCGGCCGCCGTGCTGGACGGGATCAAGGAGTACAACACCTACGACTGCGTGTCCACGCACCGGTTGTACCGGTTCCTGCTGGACGCCCGCGCCGAGGCGGGCATCGAGCCGCACGTGCCCGACCAGTCCGCGATGGACACGCTGATCAACGACACGGCCGAGGAGCTGGCCGCCGAGCGCCGGGCCGAGCGCGCGGCGAAGCTGGCCGCGGTGGTGGACCCGCTGATGGAGGGGCTGCCGGACAACCCCGCGGACGCCACCGAGGACGAGAAGGCCCGCGCCCTGCTGGCCGCCGCCGTCGGGTACCACCGGCGCGAGACGAACCCGGCGTGGTGGGACTTCTTCCGCCAGGTCGGGGCGCCGCTGCCGGACCTGGAGGTCGACAACACCTGCGCTGTCCCGGTGTCCGTGCGCACGGACGACTGGGTGATGCCCAGCGGGCGGGTGCGCAACGCCAAGCGCGAGGTGCACGCGGTGTGCGACCCGGACCGCCCGCACCCGTTCGGCCACGGCGAGCAGGTGCGGCTGCTCTACCCCGGCAACCCGAACAGCTGGACCCGCAAGGCCGAGG
Source organism: Umezawaea sp. Da 62-37 (assembly GCF_032460545.1). Classification (GTDB taxonomy): domain Bacteria; phylum Actinomycetota; class Actinomycetes; order Mycobacteriales; family Pseudonocardiaceae; genus Umezawaea. The sequence goes on along the minus strand of NZ_CP135965.1, from coordinate 8,583,087 downwards.
TCGTGTCGGAGTCCGCGGGTGGCGTGGTGCTGCTGGAGAGCGTCAAACCGGACGAGCTGGACTCGTTGCGCCCCATCGCGATCCTGCCCGGCGACCCGGTGAAACCCGCGCCGAAGGACGACGCGGTCTACGAGCTGGCGCAGTCCGTCGTGGACGTGCTCCCCGTGCTGCCCCCGCATCCGGGCATCGACCTGCTCCGCCGGATCCCGCCGCGGCTGGTGTCCGGGACGCTGCCGCAGGGCGAGGACCTGGTCGCCGCCGTGATCCGCGCCGTGGACCTGCTGGACGGCTCCACCCTGGCCGTCCAGGGACCACCCGGCGCGGGCAAGACGTACTTGGCCGGGCGGTTGATCGCGCACCTGATCAAGCGCGGCAAGAGCGTCGCGGTCACCTCGACCAGCCACAAGGCCGTGGAGAACGTGCTGTCGGCCGCGAAGGCCGCCGGGCGCGAACTGGGCGTGCCGATCCCCTGCGCCAAGAAGGCGAAGGGCAAGCCCGCCAAGGACTGCGAGTGGGAACAGCCCCGCGACAACCCCGCGATGGTCCGGTGGCGCAACGAGCAGGGCGGCGGCCACCTCGTCGGCGGCACCGCGTGGACGTTCTCGAACTCGGCGATGCGCGAGCAGCCGTTCGACGTGCTGATCATCGACGAGGCGGGCCAGTTCGCACTGGCGGACGCACTGGCCGTGTCCACATGCACGCGCAACCTCGTGCTGCTCGGCGACCCGCAGCAGCTGCCGCAGGTCGTCCAGGGCACCCACCCGGCGGGCGCGGACGCCTCGGCGCTGGGCCACCTCCTCGGCGACGCCGACGTCATCCCCCCCGCACTGGGCTACTTCATGGACCAGTCACGACGGATGCACCCGAACGTCTGCGACCCCGTGTCACGACTGTCCTACGCGGGCCGGCTGCACGCGCACCCAACAGCGGCCGACCGGTCGGTGGCCGAGGTGGAATCGGGGCTGTACCTCAACCTGGTGGACCACTCGCACAACATCACCAGCTCACCGGAGGAAGCCTCCGAGGTGGTGGCCGTGGTGCGGTCCCTGATGGGGCGGACGTGGACCGACCAGGGGACTTCCCGCCCGTTGGTCGAGGAGGACGTCCTGGTGGTCGCGCCCTACAACCTCCAGGTGCGGGTGGTGCGACGGGCCTTGGAGCAGGCCGGGTACGACGAGGTGCGGGTGGGGACCGTGGACAAGTTCCAGGGCCAGGAGGCACCCGTCGTGGTCGCGACCATGACGTCGTCCGCTGCGGTGGACCTGCCTCGCGGGCTGGACTTCCTGTTGTCCCGCAACCGGTTGAACGTGGCGTTGTCACGGGCTCAAGCGGTCGCGGTGCTGGTGTGCTCGCCGAGGTTGGTGGAAGCGGACATCCGCGGCGTGGAGCAGATGCGGCTGGTGTCGGGGATGATCGGGTTGATGAACGGGGCGCGGCGCTGGACGTTGAGCTGATCAGGCCATCGGCTCGGTGTATGAGGAAGAGCTATGACCTCGTGAGGATTTCGGTGCTTAAGGTTCGAGTGCGTGGTGGCCCGACCTGGTGCGGACGGTCGGGCCACCGCGACGTCAGCTCTTCGGCAACCCAGGCGGATTGATCTCCGACGCAGGCACAGCCTCACTAGCCAGCCCCCACCTCTCCAGCACCTCCCCGTACTTCCCGTTCTGGATCAACAGATTCAGCGCATCCGCCACCGGCTTCACCAACCCGCTGTCCTTCTTCGTCGTAGCCGCGATCTTGCCCACGATCTCACCACCACCGGAGAAGCTCCCGATGATCTCGGTCTTCCCCGACGTCGCCACGTGGTAAGCCGAGGTCGGGTTCGGCCCCAGGTAAGCCTCGATCCGCCCGGACTCCAACGCCAGGTAGTAGTCCGACGAGTTCTGGAAGTACTTGATGTCCGTCGGCTTCAACCCCTTGGCCTCGTTCTGCTTCGACCAGTCGACGAGGATCTTCTCCTGGTTCGTCCCCGAACCCACCGCGATGACCTTGCCCGCCACATCAGCGGGCCCGCTCACCTTCCAGCCCGCCCCCTTCTTCGCCTCGAACGCCAGGGTGTCCAACCGGTAGGTGGCGAAGTCGTACTTCTCCTTGCGCGCCTCGGTGACCGTGATGTTGGACAGACCCAACTGGTAAGCACCGGAATCCAGCCCCACGAACAGGTTCTCCCAGGAGGACACCTCCAACTGCGGTTCCAGCCCGAGGACCTGGGCCACCAGCACGGCGATGTCCGTCTCCACGCCGATCGGGGTCTTGTCGTCCGTGGCGTAGAACCGCAGCGGCGGAGCGGTACCCGCCGAGCCGCCGATGGTGATCTTCCCGGCCGCGCGAACGGCTTCCGGGACCTGGGCGGCGATCGCGTCGTCCTTGGTGGCGCTGACCCGCTTCTGGTCGGCGCTGAGGTTGATGACCTTGCCCTCGGACACGACCTGGTCCTCGGTCACGGCGCCGGTGGCACCGCCGCAGGCCGAGAGCAGGAGCAGCAGTGCCGCTACGGCGGGGATCGTTCTGGCTCGTGACAAGGGATTCTCCATCTTCACAGCACTTTGGACAGGAAGGCGCGGGTGCGCGGGTGGGTGGGGTGGTCGAGCAGTTCGCCGGGTGGGCCCTGCTCGACGACGAGGCCGTCGTCCATGAAGACCACGCGGTCGGCGACCTCGCGGGCGAAGCCGATCTCGTGGGTGACGACGATCATGGTGGTGCCGGTGCGGGCGAGGTCCTTGATGACGTCGAGGACCTCGCCGACGAGTTCCGGGTCGAGCGCCGACGTCGGCTCGTCGAACAGCAGGAGCTTCGGTTCCAGGGCCAGTGCGCGGGCGATGGCGACGCGCTGCTGCTGGCCGCCGGAGAGCTGCCTGGGGTAGGCGTTCTCCTTGTCGGACAGGCCGACGCGGGCGAGGAGGCGGACGGCGGCGGCGTGGACGTCCCTCCTGTTCCTGCGCTGGGCCGAAAGCGGGGCTTCCGCGACGTTCTCCAGCGCGGTGAGGTGCGGGAAGAGGTTGAAGTTCTGGAAGACGAAACCGATGTGGGTGCGCTGCTTGAGGATCTCGCGTTCCTTGAGCTCGTGCAGGCGGTTGCCCGCGCGGCGGTAGCCCAGCAGGTCGCCGTCGATGCTGACGTAGCCCTGGTCCACCTTCTCCAGGTGGTTGATGGTGCGCAGCAGCGTGGACTTGCCGGAGCCCGACGGGCCGAGGACCACCACCACCTCGCCCGCGTCCACGCGCAGGTCGACGCCCTTGAGCACCTCCAGGGTGCCGAAGCTCTTGTGGACGCCGCGCAGGTCGACCATCGCGGCGCTCATCGGGCGGCCTTGGCGCGCAGGACCGCGTACTGGGAGCGGACGCGTTGCAGCGGTGTCGGCGGCACGTTGCGCAGCGCCCCCTTGGCGTAGTGGCGTTCGACGTAGTACTGCGCGACCGACAGCAGCGTGGTCATGGCGATGTACCAGACGGTGGCGACCATGAGCAGCGCGACGACCCGCGCGTTGCGGCCGTAGATGACCTGCGCCTGGTAGAACAGCTCGCCGATCGCCATGACGGACACCACCGACGTGCCCTTGAAGAGGCTGATGACCTCGTTGGCGGCGTTGGGCAGGATCGAGCGCATCGCCTGCGGCAGCACGATCCTGCGGAACTGGCGCAGCCGCGGGATGCCGAGCGCGGCGGCCGCCTCCAGCTGGCCGTGGTCGACGGCGATGATGCCCGACCGCACGATCTCGGCGGCGTAGGCGGCCTGGTGCAGCGCCAGTCCGAGGACCGCGGCGGTCATCGGGCCGATGAGGTCCTTGGTGTCGAAGGAGAAGAACGACGGTCCGAAGGGGACGCCGAAGTCGAAGCGCTGGTAGAGGTAGGCGATGTTGAACCAGAACAGCAGCTGCACGATCAGCGGGATGGAGCGGAACGCCCACACGTAGGTCCAGCTGACCACCTGGAGGAACGGGCTCTTCGACAGCCGCATCAGCGCCAGCACCACGCCCAGCGCGAACCCGAGGACGGTGCCGTACGCGGTGAGCTGGATGGTGACGCCCACCGCGCGCAGGATGGAGTCGGCGGTGAAGTACTGCCGGAACGTCGGCCAGTCCCAGCCGGTGTTGGTCACCAGGCCGTGCACGAACTGGGCCAGCAGCACCAGCACGACGGCGACGCCGACCCAGCGCCACGGGTGGCGGGACGGCACGACCTCCAACGAGGCCAGGTCGGTCTCGTTGTCGGGGACGGCCACCAACGGCCGCGCGGAAACGCTCATGGGGGGTCCTTGGGCCGGGGTGCGGCGAAGAGACCCGACGGCCGAGGCCGGCCGGGTTCAGGGGAGGCGGGAGGTGGGGCTCAGCTGCCCTGGCGGATGCGGCTCGGACAGATGGCGCTGCTGACGCGCCCGAGGTCCACGTGGCGGCGGGAGCACAGGACTGCCATGAGCGCTCTCCGTTCGCGGTGGTTCAGGTGGTGGCGAACCGAACCGTAGCCACGCCGGGAACGGACGGACAAGACTTCCGGCGCACTGCGCGTGGATCGCCCATCTGGTGAAATGCCCCGCCTCGGCGGTTGACACCGTTTTCTCTCACTCGAATGGCCCAGCGTCGTCGGTGAACAGCAGGTAGGTGCGGTCCGTATTGCCTAGTGGAACCGAGCCGACCCGCACTGGAGTGACCCATGGAGTTCGCCCGCCTCGCCCGCACGGCGCTCGGCCTCGCCGTGGTGGCGACCACGGCGGCCGTCGCGTGCCTGGCGACGGCCGCACCCGCGTCGGCCGTGACGGCCGACGTGACGGCGGCGTGCGGGGCGGACGGCGCGGTCCTCTCGGTCGTCCTGCGGGGCTACGGCAGGGTGAAGAACACCGTGAAGGTCCAGGACGGCACGTTCGTCCTGGAGAGCCGCGAGTTCAGCCAGGAGTACCTGGGGACGTTCCCGCGACCGGCGGACGTGCCGCACACGTTCCTGGTGACGTTCAGGGCGCCGGACAACGTCCGGCTGTCGTTCGTCCGGGAGGTCAAGACCGCGGCCTGCGCCACGCCCCCGCCGCCCAGCCCGCCTCCCGCGCCCGTCACGACGACCACCGCCGCGAGTCCGACCACGACCACTACGACGACCACCACGACCACTGCGAGTAGCTCCACGGCCTCCTCCGGCCCTGAGTCGACCTCGTCGACCCCGCCGACGACGAACACCGGGATCATCCCGCTCGGCAGCAAGAGCGATCTGTCCGGACCGAGCGCGTCCGTCGCCATCCCGCTGCTGCTCGGGCTCTGCCTGGTCAGCGCGGTCGTGGTGATCCTCTTCACCGGCAGGCGGAGGCGCAGGGCCGACTAGCGGGCCTTGATCGGTCAGGAAGCTCCCGACCTGCCGCGATGTGTTCGGACAGTGACCGACTTTCACCTGATCGGCCCATCGATCGGCGTGAACAGGTACATGGGTGTTTCCGTACAGAAGGGTGGCGGTCCGCGATGCCCGCCGTACGGACCACGACAGGAGCACCACCATGGGTCACGCGCGCTCGGACGACGCGGCCACGCGGACGGCGCGGCGCGCTCTCGGCGCGCTCGCGCTGATCGGGACCACCGCGGTCGTCTGGTTCGGCTTCGTCGACCCGGCGGACGCGCACACGCCCACGGTGAAGACGAGCTGCGTGGACGGTCGGGCCGTGCTGGTCGTGGAGGTCCGCGACTACAACGGCCGGGTGACCAACACGATCGGCGTCGCGGACGGCGGGCAGACCCTGGAGAACCGGGCGTTCGGGTCGTCCTACCGCAACGCGTGGAGCAGGTCGGGCACCGCGGCGCACCAGTACCGCGTGGTCGTGCGGGCGGGTGACGACCGGACCGGCGACAAGGGGTTCTCGTTCGAGCGGACGGTCCAGCAGCCCCCGTGCCCGCAGGGCGCCGCCGCCTCGCAGACCCGGACCGGGCAGTCGCCGGTCTTCGGGTTCCCCTGGGCCTCCACCTCGACTCCCGCGAGCACGACGGCCACCACGACGACGACCCTGCCGACCACCACCACGACCACTCCTCCCCCGCCACCGCCGCCGGTCGTGACGTCCAGTTCGACGACCACCACGACCACGTCGAGCGCGCCGCCGGTCGTCGTCGAGCCGCCTGCCGGGTCCGCGGCTCCGACCACCGCCACCGGGACCAGCACGTCGTTCGCCCTGGTGCCGCCGCTGGTCAGCCTGGTCGAGCCGCCCGTGATCGGGTCCGAGAGGACGTCCACCGGGTCGGAGACGGCACCGGGCAGCTCCTCCTCGACGTCCACAGGGTCGTCCACCAGCGCGTCGTCCACCAGCGCGTCGTCCACCGGTTCGTCGTCATCGTCGGCGGAGGAGATCCCCGGCACGTCGACCACGCGCGGCACGACGTCGTCCCCCGCGTCGACCTCGACCACCCGGAGCGACGTCGTGGTGATCGCCGACGACAAGAACCTGCCCACCACCGGCGCCTCGGTGGCGATCCCGCTGCTGTTCGGGCTCTGCCTGTTCACCGCGGGCGGCGTCGTGGTGTTCAGCATGCGCGGACCCCGCAAGCGCGGGAAGCACGCCGCCTGACCGCGTTCCCGTTGCCGCACAACGAAAACGGAAGCCCACCGGCCTCTTCGGCCGACGGGCTTCCGTTGTGCGGCGGGGAAAGCCCCCGCCGAGCGCTCATCGGGTCAGGGCAGGACCTGGATCTTCCTGCCCTCGCCCGCCTTGAACTGGTCGATGGCCGCCGCGTAGTCGTCGAGCGGGAGCCGGTCGCTGATGAAGATGTTCGGGTCCAGCACGCCGGTGGCGAAAAGGTCCGCCGCTCGTTCGAACGAGTGCAGCACCGCCATCGAGCCGGTGATCGTGATCTCCTGGTTGTAGATCTTGTACGGCTCGATCGTCGCCCGCGCCGAGTAGTCCGACACGCCGAACTGGAGGAACGTGCCGCCCTTCGCGACCCGGCCGAGGCCGTCCTGGATCGCCCGCTCGTTGCCGGTGGCGTCGATCACGACGTCCCAGCCCTTCGGGCGGTCCAGCTCGTCCGCCGTCGTGGCCGTGGCCGTGACGCCCAGCTGCTTCGCCGTGGCCAGCCGGTCGGTGTTGATGTCGACCATCTCGATGCTCGCCGCACCGGTCAGCTTGCCCAGTTGCAGCATCATCAGGCCCATGGTGCCCGAGCCGTAGATGAGCACCCGGCTCGCCAGCTGCGAGCGCAGGATGTCGTAGCCCCTTACGGCGCAGGACAGCGGCTCGATGAGCGCCGCGTCCTCGGTCCGCACGTGCTCCGGCAGCTTCACGCAGTTCGCCACCGGCGCCACCGCGAACTCCGCGGCACCGCCCGAGACGGACACGCCGATCGCGTTCCACCGCTCGCACAGGTTGTTGCGGCCGAGGCGGCACATCCGGCACTCGTGGCAGTACAGCGACGGGTCGACGGCCACGCGGTCGCCGACCGCCACCTCGGTGACGTCCTTGCCGATCTCCACGATGACGCCCGCGAACTCGTGGCCGGGGATCACCGGGAGGGTCGGGGCGAACTCGCCCTGGAGGATGTGCAGATCCGTTCCGCACAGCCCGCAGGCCGACACGTCGACGACCACCTCGCGCGGTCCCGCCTTCGGATCGGGGACCTCGGTCACCTCGAGCTGACCGATGCCGGTGATCACGACAGCCTTCACTTGACGGCTCCTAGCGACAAGCCCTGGACCAACTTGTCCTGGGCGGCGAACCCGGCGATGAGCACCGGGAGGGACACCACCGTCGCCGCGGCGCACACCTTGGCCAGGAACAGGCCCTGGCTGGTGACGAAGCCCGTGAGGAACACCGGGGCGGTACCGGCGACGACACCGGTGAGCACCCTGGCGAACAGCAGTTCGTTCCAGCTGAAGATGAAGCAGATCAACGCCGTCGCGGCGATGCCCGGCATGGCGATCGGCGCCACCACCCGGCGCAGCGTCGTGACGAGACCGGCTCCGTCGATCGACGCCGCTTCCAGGATCTCCGGCGGCACCTCCGCGAGGAACGAGCGCATCAGCCACACGGCGATGGGCAGGTTCATGGCGGTGTACAGGACCACCAGGAACGAGATGTTGTCGAGCGTCCCGGTGAACTGCGCGACCAGGTAGATCGGCAGCAGGCCCGCGACAACCGGCAGCATCTTGGTGGAGAGGAAGAAGAACATGACGTCCGTCCACTTCTCCACCTTCTTGATGGAGAGCGCGTACGCCGCGGGGATCGCCAGCAGCAGCACGATGATCGTGGAGCCGATGCTGGCGCTGAACGAGTTGATCAGCGGCGGCCACGGGGACTGGCCCGTGGCCGCGCCGAAGAACTCCTCGTAACCCTGCAACGTCAGACCCGCTCCCAGCGACGGCGGGTTCGTGGCGGCGTCGGGCTCGCTGTGCAGCGAGGTCAACACCATCCACGCGACCGGCGCGAAGAAGAGGATCGCCGAGAACCAAGCGGCCACACCGACAAGCCTGCGCATCACTTCACCTCGTCCTTCAGCAGGGACGACACCACGCGCAACGCGAAGTTGGCGATGATGAGCGACCCGATGACCACCACGACACCGGCCGCGGACGCCTGCCCGTAGTCGTGCGCCTGGTAGAAGGTCTGGTAGATCGTGTACGGCAGGTTCGCCGTGCCCAGACCACCCGAGGTGATGGTGAAGACCGCGTCGAAGTTCTGCACGATGTAGATCGATCCGAGCAGACCGCCGAGCTCCAGGTACTGGCGCAGGTGCGGGAACGTCAGGTAGCGGAAGATCTGCCACGCCGTCGCACCGTCGATGCGCGCGGCCTCGACCACGTCCATCGGCCTGCTCTGCAGGCCCGCCAGCAGGATCAGCATCATGAACGGCGTCCACTGCCACACCAGCGAGGCCTCGACGGCGATCAGCGGCATGTCGCTGATCCACTCGGGCTGCGGCGGGTTGCTCGCTCCGAACAGGCTCCACAACCACGTGATGGCACCGTTGAACAGGCCGTACTCGGGGTTGAAGAGCGCGTGCTTCCAGAGCAGCGCCGCGGCCACCGGGACGACCAGGAACGGCGCGATGAGCATCGTTCTGACGAGTCCGCGGCCGAAGAACTTCTGGTCCAGCAACAGCGCCAGACCAAGACCGAGGACCAGGCAGACCACCACCACCACGACGGTGAGGATGACCGTCGTGAAGATCGACGATCTGAGGTTCGCGTCGGTGAACACCGCCGCGTAGTTGTCGAACCCGGCGAACCCGCGGTTGTCGGGGTCGAGCGAGTTCCAGCGCAGCACCGAGATGACCAGCGTCGCCACGAAGGGCAACTGGGTCATGACGATGGTGAAGATCAGCGCCGGTAGGAGGGGTGCCCGACGGGCCCAGCGCGCTGCCGCGCTGAGACCCTTCGGAGCGGGCGGGGTCGCCCGCCGCTGCTGTCGTGCCGGTGGTGGGGCCGTGTCGAGGCTCATCGCGGGCTCCCTGCTACTTGGCGCGGTACTTCTCGGCGACCTTCTCCGCGAGTGCCTGCCCCGCGGTCAGGGCGTCGTCCACGGAAGTCGAACCGGCGATGGCGGAGCTGATCTGCTGCGACACCTGGGTTCCGAGGTCGGTGAACTCGGGGATGCCGACGAACTGGATGCCGCTCGCGGGCCTCGGCTGCACGCCGGGGTCGTTCGGCTTGGCGCCCTTGATGGCCGCTTCGGCCTGCTTGGCGAACGAGGTGCCCGCGGCCAGGTAGTCCGGGTTCTGGTAGGTGGAGGAGCGCTTGCCGTCAGGCGCCTTCGACCAGCCCAGCGACGTGCCGACCAGCTTCTCGTAGTCCTTGCCCGACGCCCAGGAGATGAACTTCCAGGCGGCGTCCTGGTTCTTGCTGGCCTTCTGGACGCCGAACGCCCAGGTGTAGAGCCACTGCGAGGCCTCGGTCTTGTTCACGGGAGCCTGCGCGAAGGCGAGCTTGCCCTTGACCGGGGAGTCGTTGGCCTCGAGGAGACCGGCGGCGGACGTGGCGTCGTACCACATCGCGACCTTGCCCTGCGTCATGTTGTTCAGGCACTCGGCGAACCCGGCCTGCGGGGCGCCGGCCTCACCGTGGGCGCGGACCAGGTCGACGTAGAACTTGGTGGCTTCCTTGAACTCCGGCGAGTTGACCTGCGCCTGCCAGTCCTTGGTGAACCAGGTGCCGCCGAAGGTGTTGACCACGGTGGTGAGCGGCGCCATGACCTGGCCCCAGCCCGGCTGGCCGCGCAGGCAGATGCCCTTCATGCCCGGCTCGGCACCGTCCAGCTGCGCCGCGAGGTCGGCGACCTGCTGCCAGGTCGGCTTCTCGGGCATCGTGAGGTTCTTGGCCTCGAAGACGTCCTTGCGGTACATGAGGAACGACGACTCGCCGTAGAACGGCTCCGCGTAGACCTTGCCGTCAGCGGCGGTCAGCGACTGCCGGATGGGCTCCAGGATGTCGTTCTGGTCGAAGCCGCTGTCCTTCGAGATGAAGTCGTCGAGCGGCGCGAGCCAGTTGTTCTTGGCGTAGATGGGCGTCTCGTAGTTGCTGATCGTCGCGACGTCGTACTGACCGGCCTGGCTGGAGAAGTCCTGGCTGATCTTGTCGCGGACGTCGTTCTCGGGCAGCACCGTGTAGTTGACCTTGATGCCGGTCTGCTTGGTGAAGTTGTCGGCGGTCAGCTTCTGGATGTCCTGCATCTGCGGGTTGTTGACCATCAGGACGTTGATGGACGAACCGTCCGCTGTGGATCCACCCCCACCGGCGCCACTGCACGCCGTGACCCCGACTGCCACCAGCGCGGCTGCCGCCACTCGGGCGACGCGGCGAGAACTGAATGACGTCATCGTCTTTCCTTCCCATCTAACCGATTCTTGCCCTGGATGAGGGCGTCGAGCAGCCAGGTCACCACGGCACGAAGATCGTGGTGCACCACTCGGGGGAACTTGTGATCAGGTTCTGACAACTTTCGGACCCAGCGCGGCGTAGCGGTGACCTTCAGCCGCGGGTAGCCCGGAATCCGTGATGATGGCTTCGAGATCCGAGATCGCGGCGAACCGGTTGAAGCTCGCCACGCCGAACTTGGTGTGGACGCCGACGAAGATCTTCCGCCGGGAGACCTGCACCGCTTGCGCCTTGACCGCACCGACAACGGGGTCGGGTGTGGTCAGGCCGTGCTCGCGGGAGATGCCGTTCGACCCTATGTAGGCCAGGTCGATCACCATCTCGCTGAGCATCCGGATCGCCCAGTGGTCCACAGTGGCCAGTGTGCGACCGCGAACGCGGCCGCCCAGCAGGAGAACCGTGACCGAGGGCGTCCCGGACAACGCCGCCGCCGTGGGCAGCGACGCCGTCACAACCGTCAACGGGTGCGTCGTGGGAAGGGATTCCGCCACCAATTGCGGGGTGAAACCCTCGTCCACGAACACCGTCTCGGCATCGGCGAGACGATCCGCCGCAGCCTTCGCGATGCGCCGCTTCTCCGGCACCATCGACGCGGACCTGAACGCGAGGCCCGTCTCGAACCCCGCGCTCTCCACGGGAAAAGCGCCACCGTGCGTCCGACGGACAAGGCCGTGGTCGTCGAGGAGCCTCAGGTCCCTGCGGACCGTCTCCGGCGCCACGCCGAGCTCGGCGGCGATGTCGACCACGTCGACCCGCCCGTCGGCCCGAGCACGGGCGAGAATGCGGCGCTGACGCTCTTCTGCCTGCATGCACATCCTCCTGCCCGCTCGGACCGCTGATGCCCGATCGGGCTGCTCATAGGTTTAACACCGGGGAAACAGTGTGGCCAGCGACACAGCACGTGTGAAGATGCCCGATTCCGGCCCGTTTGGCCAGCCGAAACACCCCTATTTCGTCCCCTATTGGCCAAACGTTGCCCGTTCGGTACGCAAAGCCTGCCCGAATCCCTTGCGGCTGACTGGTTCCGATGGGTGCCGGAAGATCGCGAACAGACGCACCAGCACGAACGCCGGCTTCCTTGATACGCCTGCGCGGAAGCCCGCAAGAACAGATCGGTGCCGAATGCAATCGGTATCACCTTGAGGGGGCCCGAAAACCAGCATAACAAACCAATGACCGAACGGTCACGGTTGAGGTGTCGAAGCCAGACAGCGGACCGCAGGGGCTACACGCGGGCGCGGGCGCCACAGGTCCAGCACCAACCGTCCACAAACACTCAACAGTGGACCAACACACGGGCCGGGCCCCCGAGGAGGTCGAGGCTCGGGGGCCCGGTGCTCTTGTGCGGCGCAATTCAGTTGAAGACCATCCGAACCCAACACCCGTCAGGCGAAACCCGATGCTCGACCGACGCGCAGCGAGGTGCCTTGTCCGGCGAAGCTCGGATACCCGACCGACGCGCAGCCTGATGCTCCGCCACCGGCGCAGCCGCCCACCCGCATCCGGCGCGGAGCGCCCGCCGCCCCACCGACGCGCAGCGAGGTGCCCTGAACCGGCACAGCCGACGCCTCGCCAAGCGCAACCTGATCGCAGGCAAAGCCAGACCTCCCCTGCCCCCGATACACAGCGCCCTCCTGTTCGATCATGGTTTGTCAAGGCATCTTTCCCGCCTTGACAAACCATGATCGAACATTGAGACAATCGCGCGCCGGGGGCCGGGCTTCGCCTCCCTAACTCCCGTAAACCTCGAACTCCCCGACCTGCCCCGCAGGCCACCCCGTGTTCCCGGTGACCACCACACGCACATACCGAACCTGCCCCACCGCGAACGAAGCACTCACCGCGTTCCCACTACCCGGATCGAACGCGTACCCAGCCGAGCCGACCAGCGTCCGGTAGGCAGCCCCGTCAGCACTCCCCTGAACGCTCAACGTCTCCGTCCGAGCTGCCCAAGCACTCGCAGGCGGCAACTTCAACACCACCCGACCAACCTGAACCGACGCCCCCAAATCCACCGTCAAAGACTGCGGAAACGCCCCATTCGCACTCTCCCAGTAAGTAGACGCATCACCGTCCGTAGTCCTCGACGCCCCGTACACATCCGACTGACTGGTAGCCACCGCCGACCGCCCACGCGCCAGGTTCCCGCTGGACACCGGGGGCGTGGTGGTCGTGGTCGTCGTCGTCGTGGTCGGCGGAGTAGTCCCACCCGCCGCGTAAGCCTCGAACTCCGAAACCTGCCCCGCCGCCCAACCCGAGTTGCCGACCACCGTCACCCGCAGGTACCGGTGGTTGGCGCTGACCGGGATGGTGACCACGTTCCCGGACTCCGGGGCGAACTGGCGCCCCGTCGACCCGACCAGCTGGCTGAACGACGACCCGTCGTTGCTCCCCAACACGCTCAGCGTCTGCGTACGCGCCTCCCACGCCGGCGGCAGCTTCAACACCACCCGCCCCACCGCGACCGCCGCACCGAGGTCTACCGTCAACGACTGCGGAAAAGCCCCGTTGGCGCTCTCCCAGTACGACCCGGCATTCCCATCGGTCGCGTTCGACGCCGGAAACCCCCCACCCTGGCTGGTGGCGGTGGCCGACTTCCCCCGAGCCAGGTTCCCACCCGGCTCCACCGGCGGAGTCGTGGTCGTGGTCGTCGTCGTGGTGGTCGTGGTCGTCGTGGTGGTCGTGGTCGGCGGCACCGTCGGGTCGCTGTAGACCGGTTCGGGCCACGGGCCGCAGTAGGTGGAATCCCACCCCGAATTCCCAGCCCCACGGGTGATCGCGAACGACGTACCACCCATGCAGTTGTACATCCCCGCGTTGCCCAACCCGGTCGCCGTCACGTTGGTGAACGACGCCGCGCCCGGCGACTGGAACTGCAACGCGAACGTCCCAGCCCCGATGATCCGCACCCCGGAGAAGAACACGTTCGTGATCGTCCCGTTGATGAACTGGATCGCCTCGTAGTTCGAGTCGATCAGATCCGTGTCCGTCACGTCGATCCGACCGGACATCGCCCCGTCACGCGCGTCGAACCACAACGCCCCGACCCCGAACTGCCAGTTGGAGTCCAGGACCCCCGCACGCAGGGTCGTGTTGCGCGCCAACGTGGTCGTCCCCGCCAACGGCACCGACTGGAACCGGTTCCCGACGTGGATGCCGCCGCCCTGGTCCTGGGTGTCGGACACGACGTTGTCGGTGGCCGTGTTGTCGTGACCGCCGTAGATCGCGATGCCGTTGGCCTTCATCGGCACGACCACGGTGTTGTGCCGGATCGTGTTGTGGTGGTCGGCTTCGTGCTCGGACCAGAACGCGATGCCGTCGTCGCTGATGTTGCGGAACAGGTTGTTCTCGATCAGCACGTTGCTGATGCCCTGGTGCAGGTTCATGCCGTCGGCGAGCTGGTCGACGACCTTGTTGCCGCTGACGGTCAGCCCGTCGAACGGCCCGTCGAGCCAGAGGCCGACCTTGGTGTGCTGGAGCAGCATCCCGGAGACCACCGAGCCGCCGCCCAGCGCGCCGCCGATCGCGTTGACCTGGTCGCAGTCCTCGCGGGTGGTGACCTCGCCGATGATGGCGAAGTTCAGCAGGCTGACGGCGCTCGACCGGCCCGAGTTGCCGCCGACGCCGCAGCTGGACGGCTCGCCGAGGCCGTAGAAGCCGACCCGGTTGCCGCGCACCACGCTGTGCCAGTGGCCCGCGCCGCGCACGGTCACCCGGTCCACGGTGATGTGCCGGGTGACCGTGAAGGTCCCGGCCGGGATCCAGACCTCCTTGCCCGCGGCCTTCGCGGCGGCCACGGCGGCGACGAAGGCGTCGCTGTCGTCACCGGAATCGCCCGGCGCGGCGCCGTACTCGGTCACCGACACCGAGTTGGTCGGCCGGGTCGCGGCCGCGGCGACCTGTTCGAAGTCGGCCAGGTCGATCGTGTACGACGGCGCGTTGTCGCCGCTGTCGACCTGGAGCCGCACCTTGGCGCCCGCGGCCAGCGTGCGCCCGAACAGCGCCCTGGTCGAGTCGTACATGTGGTGCGGCTTGCCCTGGCCGGGATCGTTGGCGTACGGGTAGCTGCCGTAGCGCCAGGAGTACTTGGAGGTGAGCGTGAGGCTGCTCGCCTTGGCGCCCTCCAGGTACAGCGACAGCGGCGCGGTGATGCCCGCTCCCCCGTTGCCGTCCGGGAGGCTGTAGCGGATGTCGATCGAGTTCGCGGGCTTGGTGAGGGTGAACTCGACGTACTTGCCCTGGCCGGTCAGGGTGACGGCCTGGCGGCCGGAAGCCTCGCCCTCCAGGGTGCCCTGCCTGCGGCCGGGGCCTATCTTGGTGGCGTTGGTGGCCGCGGACTCGGCCTCCTGCTCGGTGAACGGGACGGTGGCGCCCCGGCCCGCGATGTCGAACGGGGACGTGTAGGCGGCCGCCGCGGCGACCTGGCCGGAGGCGGTCTCGGGTGAGGCGACGACGACCAGCGCGGTCACCACCGCCGCGGACAGGGCGGCGGCGCTCATCGCGAGCGGCCTGCGCAAGGGGGACTCTGTTCGCATGGGACGGCCCTTTCCTAGGAGGTGTAGGCCTCGAGCTCGGAGAGCTGCCCGGCGGGCCAGCCCGTGTTCCCGGTGAAGTTCAGCCGCAGGTAGCGCTGGTTCGCGGTGACCGCGACGGTGACCTGGTTGCCGCTCGCCGGGTCGAACCGGTAGCCCGCCGAACCGAGCACCTGGCTGAAGCCGGACCCGTCGCCGCTGGAGAGCACGCTGAACGTCTGCGTGCGCGCGCCCCACGCCGTGGCGGGCGGCAGCTTGAGCACCAGTCGGCGCACCGACGTCGACGCGCCGAGGTCGACGGTGAGCGTCTGCGGGAACGCGTTGTTGTTGCTCTCCCAGTAGGAGTCGGCGTTGCCGTCGGTGGTGTTCGACGACGGGTACCCGCCGACCTGGCTGCTCGCGCTGACCGCCTTGCCACGGGCCACGTTGCCGGTCTGCGGCGGCGTGGTGGTCGGCGGGGTCGTGGTGTCGCCCGCGTTGCGCGGGGGCCAGCTGCCGCAGTCGGTCCACTGGGTGTCCCAGCCGGAGTTGCCGCTGCCGCGGTTGATCGCGAACGTGCCCGCGCCCGACGGGTAGACGCAGTTGTAGAAACCGCGGGTGCCGACCCGCGAGGCGACGACGTTGTTGAACCGCCCCGAACCCGGCGCCTCCACCTGGAGCACCACCGTGCCGACGCCCTCGACCGACGCGCCCTCCACGGTGACGCCGGTGATCGGCTTCCCGGTACCGCTGCCCGAGACGAACTGGAAAGCGCTGTACGGGCTGTCGACGAACCGGTTGTCGGTCACCGCGACCGGCGAGGTGATCGGGAAGTCGTAGGAGTCGAAGCGGATCGCGCTCATCGGGTGGCCCCAGTTGGGGTTGATCGCCCCGGTGCGGACCAGCGTGTTCTGCGCGACCGTCGTGGTGCCCGCCAGCGGTGAGAACGAGCCGTCGTAGACGAACGCCTGGTTGGAGATGGCGATGCCGCCGCCCAGCGCGTTGGTGTCGCGGATCAGGTTGCCGCGCACCGAGATGTCGGTGCCGCCGTAGATCGCGATGCCGTTGGCCAGGTTGGGCTGGACGATGGTGTTGTTGGTGAACGAGTCCCGCACGTCCGCGCCGCCCAGCGACCACATGGCCAGCGAGTCGTCACCGGTGTTGCGCAGGAAGTTGTTGCGCACCACCGAGTCGGTGACCCGGCCGTTGAAGTTGAGGCCGTCGGCGGCGAGGTCGAGGAAGCGGTTGTTCTCGATGACCGCGCCGTTCGTGGTGCCGTTCATCGTCCAGATGCCGCACTTGAGGTGCTGCATCCACAGGCCGGAGATGACCGAGCCGCTGCCCAGCGGGCCGTGGTAGGCGTTGTCCGGGTTGTTGTCCACGCGCTGGGTGACCTCGCCCATGATCGCGAAGTCGTACAGCTTGATGCCGCCCTGCACCTGGCCGTTGTTGAGGAACGGGTTGTTGCTGTGCAGCACCGAGTGCCACGCGCCCGCGCCGCGGATGGTGACCTGGTCGATGGGCAGGCCGCGGCCGATGTCGAACGTGCCCGGCGGCACCCACACCTCGCGGCCCTGGGACTTCGCCGCGTTGATGGTGGTGACGAACGCGTTCGCGTCGTCACCGCCGTCGTTCGGCGTGGCGCCGTAGTTGGTGACGGACAACGAGTTGGCGGGCTGGCCCGCGGCACCGGCGACCTGCTCGAAGTCGGCGAGGTCCACGGTGGCGGTGGAGACGTTGCCCGCGTCGAGCTGGACGCGCACCCGGTCGCCCGCGACCGCGTCCCGGCCGAGCAGGGCCCGCGACTCGTCGTAGAAGTGGTGCTCCTTGGCGCCCGCGATCCACGGGGCGGTGAGCCAGCTGTACTTGGAGGTCACCACTAGGTCGCGCACCTTGGTGCCGTTGACCTGGACGGAGACCGTGCCCTGGCTGCCGTCGGGGACGCTGTAGCGCAGGACGATCGAGTTGGCGGGCTTGGTGAGGGTGAACTCGACGTACTTGCCCTGACCGGACAGCGTGACCGCCTGCCGGCCGGACGCCTCCGAGGGGAGGCTGCCCTGGGTGTAGTCGGGGCCGATCTTCGCGCCGTTGGTGGCCGCGGACTCGGCCTCGTACTCCGTGAACGGCACGGTCGCGCCGTTGCCGCCCGCGGTGAGCGTCAGGGGTGGCGCCTCGTGCGGCGCGGAGTAGACCAGCCCGCCGATCGCGGAGGCGGCGACCAGCGCCAGCGCCAAGGGCAGGGCTGTGCTGCGGACAGGAGACATCTACGGCTCCAAGCAGGGAGGTGAAGCGCAGGGGGTCAAGACCCGGCCGGACGCCGGGCGGGTGGGTGCCGGGCCCACCGGTGGTCGTGCGGGCGACCACCGGTGAGCGCACGCGGGAGTGCCGGACCTACCGCGGCACGGGTCTCAGGCGGAACGACATCGTTGTCCTCCTCGGGATCAGGCCAGGCGGAGCCAGGCCGCGGTGTCGGACGGCAGGTCGCCGTCGACCAGGGGATCGCTGGTGAGCAGCACGCTGTCGTGGTCCGGCAGGGGGATCGGGGCCGACGACAGGTTGACCACGCAGGCGAAGTCCGGCGAGCGGGTGAAGGCGAGCACGCCGGGGCCGAGGTCCAGCCACGTGAGGTCGCCGTCGCCGAGCGCGTCCTCGCTGCGGCGCAGGTGGAGGGCGTTGCGGTAGAGGGAGAGCATCGAGTCCGGGTCGGAGGCCTCCACCTCGGCGGTGAAGTCGCTCCACTCCTCGGGCTGCGGCAACCACGCCGCGCCGTCGCCGAACTTGAACGGCGGTTCCGCGCCACCCCACGGGATCGGGATGCGGCAGCCGTCGCGACCGCGGTCGGTGTGCCCTGAGCGCACCCAGACCGGGTCCTCCCGCAGTTCGTCGGCGAGGTTCTCCACCTCCCAGAGACCGAGCTCCTCGCCCTGGTAGACGTACACGCCGCCGGGCAGCGAGGTCGTCAGCAGCGCCGCCGCGCGGGCCCGGCGGGTGCCCAGGTCGAAGTCGGTCGGCGCCAGGTGCTGGCGGTCGCCGAAGTCGAACGAGGTGTCCGCGCGCCCGTAGCGGGTGACGTGCCGGGTGACGTCGTGGTTGGACAGCACCCACGTGGGCGGGGCGCCGACCGGGGCGTGCGCGGCGAGGGTGTCGTCGATGACCCCGCGCAGCGCGGCGGCGTCCCACGGGCAACCGAGGAAGTCGAAGTTGAACGCCGAGTGCAGCTCGTCGGCGCGCAGGTAGCGGGCGAAGCGCTCCGGGTCGGGCAACCACATCTCGCCGACGAAGACCCGTTCACCGGGGTACTCGTCGGCGATCCGCCGCCAGTGCCGGTAGATCTCGTGCACGCCGTCCTGGTCGGAGAAGGGCAGGGGGGCCTGGTCGGAGACCAGAATGGATTCAGCGGTCCTGTCCTTCACATCAGGCAGCCCGTCCTCCTTCACCAGGCCGTCGGCCACGTCGATGCGGAAGCCGTCGACGCCGCGGTCGAGCCAGAACCGGAGGATGTCGTCGAACTCCGCGTGGACCTTCTCGTCGGTCCAGTTGAAGTCCGGCTGCTCCGGGCTGTAGAGGTGCAGGAACCAGTCCCCCGCCGTGCCGTCCGGGTTCGTCGTCCGCGTCCACGCCGGGCCGCCGAAGCGCGACTGCCAGTCGTTGGGCGGCTCGGAGCCGTCCTCCCCCTTGCCCGGCTTGAACCAGAACAGCTCGCGCGACGGTCCGCCGGGCCCTTCGGCCAACGCCTGCCGGAACCACGGGTGCTGGTCGGAGCAGTGGTTGGGCACGATGTCGATGATGATCCTGATGCCGAGGGCGTGCGCCTCGTCGATGAGCTTCTCGGCCTCGACCAGGGACCCGAACAGCGGCTCGATGGCCCGGTAGTCGGCCACGTCGTAGCCGCCGTCCGCCATCGGCGACGGGTACCACGGGTTGAGCCAGATCGCGTCGATGCCCAGTTCGGCGATGTAGGGCAGCTTGCGCAGCAGACCCTGGAGGTCACCGACCCCGTCACCGTTGCCGTCCGCGAAACTCCGGACGTAAACCTGGTAGATCGCCGCCCCGCGCCACCAACGCGTGGTCGTGGTCGTCTTCGCTTCGGCCACTTCAATGCCCTCCTCGTGGAATGGGTCAGCCCTTGACGCTTCCCGCTGTGAGTCCGGCCAGGATGTGCCGCTGGAACGCAAGGAAAACGGCGATCATCGGCAGGGCGGCGAGCACCAGTCCGGCCAGCAGCAGGTTGATCGGGGTGTCGGGCGCGAAGCGCTGCAACGCCACGCTGAGCGTTTGCAGCGCCGGGTCGGAGAACACCAGCAGCGGCCAGATGAAGTCCTTCCACGCGGCCACCACCGACAGGATCGAGACCACGGCCAGGATCGGGCGCGCCATCGGCAGCACGACCCGCCACAGCACGGTCACCGGCCCCGCGCCGTCCATCCGCGCCGCGTCGAGCAGCTCGGACGGGATCTGGTCGAAGAACCTCTTGAGGAGGTAGATGTTGAACGCGTTGGCCGCAGCGGGCAGCCAGATCGCGGCCGGGTTGTTGACCAGGTTGATCCCGAGGATCGGCAGGTCCGTGATGGTCAGGTACATCGGGACCAGCAGCGTGGCGGGCGGCAGCATCAGCGTGACCAGCATCAGCGCCAGCACGCCGTTGCCGAGCACCGGGCGCAGCTTGGACAGCGCGTACGCCGCGGGCACGTCGACCAGCAGCTGCACCGCCCACGCGCCCGCCACGACGACGACGGTGTTGAGGAAGTACTTCCCCAGGTCCATCAGCTGCCAGGCCTCGGTGTAGTTGCCGGGGTTCCAGGTCCGCGGCAGGATCGTCGGCGGCACCTGCGCCAGCTCCACCGCGGGTTTCATCGCGCCGATCACCAGCCACAGGAACGGCAGCACGAACGCCGCCGTGAACACGACGAACGTCACGGTGAACGCGACCTTGTAGCCGATCCCCGTGCGGCTGCCGGAGAACAGCGTCCTGACGGCTCGGTCGCTCATGCCTCCGCCTTCCGGGTCACGCGCAGGTAGGCGAACGAGAAGACCGACAGGACCAGGAGCAGCAGCGTGCTGAGCGCGCTCGCCGTGCCGAAGTCGTTGTAGACGAAGGCGTAGCGGTAGAGCAGCAGCAGCACGGTGACGGTCGAGTCGTCCGGCCCGCCGCCGGTCATGATGTAGGGCTCGGTGAAGATCTGCATCGTCGCCACGACCTGGAGCAGCAGCAGCACCAGCAGCACGAACCGGGTCTGCGGGATCGTCACGTGCCTCATGCGCTGCACCACGTTCGCGCCGTCCAGCTCGGCCGCCTCGTACAGCTCGCCGGGGATGGTCTGCAGCGCCGCCAGGTAGATCAGCGTCGCCGAACCCAGGTTCGACCACGTGGCGACCAGGACGAGCGACAGCAGCGACGTGCTGCTGTCGTCGAGCCAGTGCGGCCCGTCGATCCCGACCGCGCGCAGCAGCGAGTTGAACAGACCGGGACCGGGGTCGTAGAACCACTTCCACAGCAGCGCCGCGACCACCGGCGGGAGCATCACCGGCAGGTACACGACCAGCCGGAAGTACCCCTTCGCGTGCCGGAGCTCGTTGAGCAGCACCGCGATCAGGAACGGGACGAAGAAGCCGAACACCAGCGCCAGACCGGTGAACAGCAGCGTGTTGCGCCACGCGTCCCAGAACAGCGGGTCCTTGAACAGCAGCTCGAAGTTGTCCCAGCCGACCCACACCGGGTCGGTGATGAAGTTGACCTGCTGGAAGGCCAGCAGGACGCCCCGGACGATGGGGTACCAGGAGAACAGGGCGAAGCAGAGCAGCGCGGCGCAGAGGAACCCGTACGCGGTCAGGTTCTCCACGATCCGGCGGCGGAGCCGTCCGGGGGCCCGCCCCGGACGCCGCGAGGCGTCCGGGGCGGGTGCTCCGGCAGGGCGGAGCAGCGTGGACGAGGACATCACTTCACCTGTGCCAGCACCGGGTTCACCTTGGCTTCGGCGTCGGACAGCAGCTGGTTGACGTCCGCGTCCTTGTCCGTGAGCACCGCCTGCATCACGTTGTCGAGGATCGCGTAGACCTGCTGCGCGTTCGGCGGCTCGATGGAACCCTTGATGCTCTCGAAGGAGTCCACGTACGCCTTGAAGTTCACCACCGGCACGGTCGCGGCGGCGTCCTTCAGCTCGTTCTGCTTGTCGCGCGTCGCGCCGGTCCAGATATCTGCGACGGGCGGGACCGGCAGACCGATGGGCTGGCCGTCGGCCTTGTAGCGCTGGAGGTTCTTCTCGACGCGGTCCGGGTTCAGGTACTTCCACTGCACCCACTTCAGACCGGCCTTGATCTTCTCGGGCGTGGCCTTCGGGTTGAGCATGTAGCCCTCGCCGCCGATCAGCGTTCCCTTGCCGTCCGGGATGCCCGCCAGGCCGTAGTCCTCGTACTTGCCCTTGAACTGGTTGACCAGCGTGGGCACGTTGTCCGGCGCGGCCAGGTACATGCCGAGCTGGCCCGCGCCCATCATCTGCTGCACGTCGGCCAGTTCGAGGAGCTGCTTCTCACCCATGGTGTTGTCCTCCCACCTCATCTTCTTGAGGTGGTTCAACACGGCCTTGCCCTTGTCGTTGTTGAAGTCCGCGACCCACTTGTCGCCGTCCTTCTTCGCGATCGCGCCGCCCTGCGAGTACATCCAGGTGGTGAAGTGCCAGCCGCCCTGGTTGCTCTTGCTGTACTCCGCGAACCCGACCGCGCCGCCACCGGTCTCCGCGATCTTCTTGGCCGCCACCGCGACCTCGTCCCACGTCTTCGGCGGCGAGTCGGGGTTCAGGCCCGCCTTGGTGAACAGCGTCCGGCTGTAGAGCAGGCCCATGGAGTAGTTCGCCGTCGGCACGCCGTAGACCTTGCCGTCGGCCGCGAACACGTCCTTGAGGTTCTGCTGGATGTCCGCGTAGTGCGGCATGTCCTTGACGTAGTCGGTGATGTCCGCGGCCTGGCGGCGGGCGATCAGGTTCGCCGGGTCGGTGAAGTACGCGTAGAACACGTCCTCCAGCTGGCCGCCCGCGAGCTTCGCGGAGAACGTCTTGGGGTCCATGAACCCCTCGTGCGGCTGGAGGTCGATGTCCGGGTTCGCCGCCTCGAACTCCGCGACGTCCTCGTCGAAGATCTTCCGGTCGAACGCCTGGGTCTGCGGCGGCTGGCCGTTGATCGACAACGCCACCTTCCCGCCGGTGGACGAATCGCCTGACGTGCCGGAGGAACACGCGACGGTGGCCAGGCTGAGGCTGCTCACCAGCAACAGGCCTGCGGCTCTGCGGACCGTTGATGTCTTCATCGGTGGGGACCCTTCTCGACGAGGGTGCGCGGGACCAGGCCGGAAGTCGGAGGTGACTCTCGGCGGCGGATCGGCGACGGCTTGTGTGTGGCGGCTGTGTGGCGCACACCATAAGCGGGGCGAGGGGGAGTTCGCAAGATGTCTACGATATTTCGCAAGATGCTGACATTTGCGGGAGTGGGGTGGGTGTGTTGAAGGGGCGCGCGGGTGTGGGGTGGGGGCAGCGCAGGGCCGGGTCTGGTGGGCGGCGCGGGTCATGCCGGGGGCTGTTGGGCCTGCGGGTGCTGGCGCCGGGCCTGTGGGGCTGATCCCTCAAAACAGGCCATCGGTGCCCAGGGTCTCCGGGTGCGGCCGGTTTGACTTGGGGCCCCTCTTTTTGGCCCTGCGGGCCCAAAAGGGGCAGGGGTGAAAAGCCTGCCCGCTGAGCGAGTGTAGGGCCAAAAACCCCAAGTCAAATCGTCCGCACGGGGTGCGGGCGCGTTCGGTCGCGTGCTTGTGGGCCCGTGTGTGTCGCGTGCTTGCGGGCCTGTGTGTGCGGCCCATGTGTGCGCGGCCCGCGTGTGTCGCGTGCTTGCGGGCCTGTGTGTGCGGCCCATGTGTGCGCGGCCCGCGTGTGTCGCGTGCTTGCGGGCCTGTGTGTGCGGCCCATGCGCGCGGCCCGTGTATGCGGTTGAGCGCTTGTGCGTGGCTGCTCGGTGCGTGCTTGTGCGGTGTGTTTGCTCGGCCTTGTGGTCGATCCGCAGGGCTGGCGAGCCGTTGGCTACCGGGGGGCGGGGCCCGTTGAGGCGCGGACGACCAGTTCTGGTTCGAACAGCAGTTCCTCGTCCGGGACCTGGGCGCCGGAGATCTGGTTGGCCAGCAGTTCGACCGCTGCCCGGCCCATCGCCTCGATGGGCTGGCGGACCGTGGTGAGTGGCGGTTCGGTGCAGTTCATGAAGGCCGAGTCGTCGTAGCCGACTACCGAGACGTCCTGCGGGATGCGCTTGCCCTGGCGTCGTACGGCGCGGACGGCGCCGAGCGCAAGCGGGTCGCTGGCGCAGACGATGCCGGTGACGCCGCGTTGCAACAACCTGGTTGTCGCGGCCTGTCCTCCCTCGAGCGAGAACATGGTGTGTTCGACGTAGTCGTGCAAGAGCTCGAGGTTCGCCCGTTCGGCGCAGACCTTGAGAGCGGCCAGCTTGCGTTGCGAGGGGACGTGGTCGGGGGGGCCGAGGACGGCGCCGATGCGTTCGTGGCCCAACGAGACCAAGTGGCCGAAGGCCTGTTCGACGGCTACCGCGTCGTCGCAGGAGACGCGGGGGAAGCCGAGGTCCTCGACGGCGGCGTTGACGAGGACGGCGGGGAGTTTGCGGCGGGTCATCTGGCGGTAGTGCTCGTGGGGGGCGTCGGCCTGCGCGTACTGGCCGCCGGCGAACACGACGCCGGAGACGTGCTGTTCGAGCAGCAGTTCCAGGTAGTCCGCCTCGGACACGCCGCCCGCCGTGCGGGTGCACAGCACGGGGGTGAAGCCGCGTTGGGCGAGCGCGTTGCCGACGACGTCGGCGAACGCCGGGAAGATCGGGTTCTGCAACTCGGGGAGCACCAGGCCGACCAGCCGGGCGCGTTCGCCGCGCAGCTGCGTGGGGCGCTCGTACCCGAGCACGTCGAGGGCCGTGAGCACGGCTGAGCGGGTGGCGTCGGAGACCCCCGGCTTGCCGTTGAGCACGCGGCTCACGGTCGCCTCGCTCACGCCGACCTTCGCGGCCACTTCCGCCAACCGTCGCTGCACCATAGAGCAAGTATACGACAGTTATTAACGTACTTTTGCGTACTCTTGCACACGCTTGCGCGGTTTGTCCGTCGCGTGGTCGAGCGCCAGGTCGTGAGCCGACGCAAGCAGCGCGCAAGGCCGGACGACCAGGTCCACCAAACCGGTGCGCAGCGCCTCTTCGGCGTCCACCCGGCGGCCGGTCAGCACGGGCCGGTCGGCGTCGGAGGTCGTCAGGCGGCCGAGGCTTCCGCCGACCACGAGCACCCGCGCGTCGCACGCCATCGCCACCGCGCACCCGCCGCCGGACACGTGGCCCGCGATGGCGGCGACCACCGGGACCGGCAGCACCGCGACGGCCTCGCAGAGCCGCCGGAACGCCTCCGCGCGGGCCGTCAGCTCGGCGGGTGTGGTGCGCGCGAGCCGGGCGGGCTCGATTCCGGGGAGGAACGCGCCGCCGCCGCCGTGCAGCACGACGGCGTCGGCGTCCGAAGCGGCGTCGAGGGCCGATCGGAGCGCGGTGGCCTCGGAGTCGTCCATCCCCGTCGGAGGGCATCCGACGAGGACCAGCGCGACCCCGTCGAGGAACTCCAGGATGACGGGCATCAGGCCGTCATCGTGACCGAACGCGGACCCGTGTGTCATGCGGGTGACCACCATCGAGTGACATCCGGCGTGTCATGTCCGGAGGTCAGACGCGGTGGGGGAACGTGATCGGGATGGCGTTACCGGTCGGTGCGTCACACCGGGTGACTACGCGGAGTGATCACAGCCAGCCCCGGCGCATCGCCTGCACGCCTGCCTGGAACCGGGTCTGCGCGCCGGAGCGGTCCATCAGCTGCCGGACCCGGCGCTGCACCGTGCGCGGCGCCAGCCCGAGCTGCCGGGCGATGCTCTCGTCGGTCAGCCCGGCCGCGAGCAGCGCGAGCAACTGCGGGTCGGCGACCTCGTCGGCCGCGCCCGCGGAGACCGACCGGGGTGTGAACGGGATGCCGCGGTCCCAGTACAGGTCGAACGTGGAGATCAGCACGTCGAGCAGCGCGGACGGCCGGATGAGCAGCACCTTGTCCACCACGCCGTTGGACGCGATCGGCAGCACGGCCACGCGGGCGTCGACCAGGCCCAGCTTGAACGGCAGCGCGGGCGTGACCCTGGCCCGCTCCCCCGCCGCGACCAGGTGCACGATCTCGGCCAGCCTGCCGGGCAGCTCGACACCGGACCGGTCGTAGATGACCCGCCACTGGACCTGCCGGGCGCGGGTGCCGACCTCGAGGGCCACGTGGTCCTCCGGCGGCGAGATGTAGGGCGGCTGGTCCAGCACGCACACCTCGGTGCGGGCGCCCGCGAGCAGCGTCACCCACAGGTCGCGCACCGCGCCCGCGCCGGTCACGACCTCGACCATCGCGCTGTCGTCCTGGTGCTGCTCGTCGCGGCCGCGCAGGTACAGCTCCACCAGCGGCAGCGCCTCGGCCCGCGCGCGCCGGTGGCCGTCCTCGCGGGCGGCGATGAGCATCTCCACGGCCAGGTCCGGCGCGACGGCCTGCCACACGGCCGGGTCGCCGGAGCGGCGCTGCACCAGACCCAGTGCCGCCAACGACTCCACGACCGGACCCGCGGCGAGGTCCGGCAGTTCGGTGGCGATCTCGTCGACGGTGCAGGTGCCCACCCGGATCAACACCCCGTAGACCCTCGACTGCTCCGGCGTCACGCCCAGGTGCTCGAACACCAGCGCATTGTCTCCCCTTGAACCGTTCGGCCGCACCGGTACGGCCGTTCGGCTCCACAACCGTGGCGGGAACACGGCACTGGCGCGAACCTGCCCGTCCGGAACCTGTGCCCGGACGCGGGGCCCTGCCTACCTTCCAGCTCAACTCCTCGGCGGCGGGCGGGGTACGACCACCGTCAACGCCTCCGGCGAGGTCGCGAACAGCACGGGGGAACTGCGCGTCCAGGACGTGGCCGCGGCCGACACCGGCCACCTCGACTCCTGGAACCCCGTGTTCCGGAAGCGGCCCCTCCCCCTGTCGGGTCGGATGACGGGAAGAGCCCCGGACCTACCGCGGTCCGGGGCTCTTCCCGTCGTCCGGCAGGGGTTCCAGCACGGTGCGGTGGATGTGCCGGAAGATGATCGAGCTGCGGAACCCGACGACCTCCTTGCGCACGGCCAACCGGTCGGCCAGGAACGCGTGCAGGTGGTCGATGTCCTGCACGCTCACGTGGATGAGGAAGTCGTCGCTGCCCGCCGTGACGAACACCGACATGACCTCCGGCAGCTCGCCGAGCGAGCGCTGGAACGCGTCGATGACCACCCGGCTCAACGGGCGGACCTGCGCCGACACGATCGCCTGCACACCGCGGTTGAGGCTCGGCAGGTCGATGTCCGCGTGGTAGCCGCGGATGACGCCGCGCTCGCGCAGCAGCCGGGTGCGCTCCAGGCACGTGGACGGCGCGATCCCGACCTTGCGGGCGATGTCGCGGTTCGACTGCCGCGCGTCCTCCTGCAGGTGCCGGACGATCGCCGAATCAAGTTCATCCACGGGGTGCTCCCACCTCGGTCTGCCGAACTTCGTTCGGTGCGCGCTCCACCGCGTTGGTCTTCACCCTAACTTCTGGGACATGACCCGTTCATCGTCCAAGGAGAACCCCCTGATGTGGAACCACGAGGAACTGGTCGTGCGGCGCGGTCGGCGGTCGGGCGTCACCACGATGGTCGCCATCCACTCGCGGGTGCTCGGCCCCGCGGTCGGCGGCTGCCGGATGAAGGCGTACTCGAGCCTGGACGCGGCGGTCGACGACGTGCTGCGGCTGTCGCGGGCGATGACGGACAAGTGCGCGGTGGCGGGCGTGCCGTTCGGCGGCGGCAAGAGCGTGATCGCCCTGGAGGCGGGCGCGGTCCTGACCCCGGAGCAGCGCCGCGACGTGCTGCTCGACCACGCCGACCTGATCGCCTCGCTCGGCGGCTCCTACCTGGCGGGCCCGGACGTCGGCACCGGGCCGGCGGACATGCTGGTGCTGCGCGAGGGCACGCCGCACGCGTTCTGCCTGCCCGAGTCGCACGGCGGCACCGGGTCCTCCAGCGGCCCGACCGCCGTGGGCGTGCACGCGGCCATGACCGCGGCGGCGGGCGCGGTGTTCGGCTCGACCGACCTCGCGCGCCGCCGGGTCGTGATCGCCGGGTTCGGCTCGGTCGGGACGATCCTCGCGGCCTCGCTGTCCAAGGCGGGCGCGCGGGTCGTGGTGTCCGACGTCGACGAGAGCAGGCGGCGGGCCGCGGACGACCAGTGCCTGGAGTGGGTCGACCCGGACGTGGCCCTGTCCACGGCGGCGGACATCGTCGTGCCCGCCGCCGTCGGCGGGGTGCTGGACGCGGACTCCGTCGCGCGGCTGGACACCACGCTGGTCATCGGCCCGGCCAACAACCAGCTCGCCGACGACTCCGTGGCGGCCGACCTGGCGGCCAGGGGCATCACCTGGGTGCCCGACCACGTGGCCAGTGCGGGCGGCATCGTCTACACGCTCGGCCGCGAGTTCGAGGGCCTGTCCCACGACGCGGCGATCGAGCGCGTGCGGACGATCGGGGCGACCGTGACGCAGATCCTCGCGGCCGCGGCGGGCGCGGGCACGACCCCGTTGCACGAGGCCGCGGCGCTGGCCGCGCGGCGACTGGTCGGCTGAGGACGGGGTCGAACCCCTCGGGGCGGTCCGGGTGGCCCGCACCGGGGGTGCGCCGGGGACCGTCCGGGTGGCACAGTCGTGACGACCGCACCCGTCGCCATCAGGGGGATAGCCCTATGACCCGACCCGCCCGCCGCGATCCGAGCAAGCTCGTCGACGCGACCGGTTTCCGCGAGAACGTGCGCACGGGATGGGGTGGCGCCGATCGCGCCGTCCGGCTTCCCGAGGGCGCCGCCCGCGCGGCCGCCGACCACCGCGCCCGGCTCGCCGCCGCTCTGCCGGGACGGCGGATCGCCGTCGCGTCCGGGTGGGCGCCGGTGCGGTCGAACGACAGCGACTACGGGTTCCGGCCGGACAGCGACTTCTCGTGGCTGACCGGCTGCTCGGCCGAGGGCGCCGTGCTGGTGCTGTGCGACGGCGAGGCGGAGCTGTTCCTGCACGAGCCCGCCGGGCCGGAGGACCCCGACTTCTTCGCCAACGCGCGGGACGGCGAGCTGTGGATCGGCCCGGTGCCGGGTCTGGCCGAGTGGTCCGAGGCGCTGGGGCTGCGCTGCCGCCCGATCGACCAGCTGGCGTCGGCGTTGCGCGGCCGTCTGCCCGAGGTGTTCGCCGCCCGCGGCGCGGACCCTCTGCTGGACGCGCTGGCGGGCGGCGGCAACTCCGCCGAGCTGCGCTGGACGCTGGCGGAGCTGCGGCGGATCAAGGACGAGTGGGAGGTCGGGCAGCTCCAGCTGGCCGTGGACGCCACGATCGTCGGGTTCGCCGAGGTCGCCGCCGAGCTGCCCACCGCCGTGAAGGGCGGTGGCGAGCGCTGGCTCCAGGGCACGTTCGACCGGCGGGCGCGCACCAGCGGCAACGGTCCGGGGTACGCCTCCATCGTGGCGGCCGGTCCGCACGCGCCGGTGCTGCACTGGGTGCGCAACGACGGCCCGGTGCCCGAGGACGCCGTGCTGCTGCTGGACGCGGGCGTGGAGGTCGACACGCTCTACACCGCCGACATCACCCGCACGCTGCCGATCTCCGGCGAGTACAGCGCCGAGCAGCGCCGGGTGTACGACCTGGTGGCCCGCGCGCAGGTAGACGCGCTGGCGGCGGTGCGGCCGGGCGCCGACTACCGCGCGTTCCACCACGCGGCCATGCGGGTGCTGGCGGAGGGCCTGGACGACTGGGGTCTGCTGCCGGTGTCGGTGGACGAGGCGCTGTCGCGGAACGGGCAGCAGCACCGCCGGTACATCGTCTGCGGTGTCGGCCACTTCCTCGGCCTGGACGTGCACGACTGCGCGAACTCGCGCGCCGAGGCCTACCACGACGGGCCGCTGGAGGCCGGGATGGCGCTGGCCGTGGAGCCCGGCCTGTACTTCCACCCCAACGACGAGACGGTGCCGCCGGAGCTGCGCGGGATCGGCGTCCGCATCGAGGACAACGTGATCGTGCGCGAGGGCGGCGTCCAACTGCTGTCCGCGGCCCTGCCCAGCGCGCCCGACGAGCTGGAGCAGTGGGTGCGCGCGCAGCAGCGCTGAGAACCCGGGGGTCCTGGCCGGTTGCCGGGACCCCCGTTCCGCTCAGCTGTAGAGCACGCCGAGGAACTCGACGAGCAGCCGTTCCCGCAGCCGGGGGCTCGCGGCGGCCAGCAGGGCGTTGACCGGGGCCATCCGTTCCGGCAGCGCGCCGCCACCGCCGCCGAGCCCGGCCGCGGCCAGCAGTCCGGCGAACTCCTGCGGCGTCAGCGCGTCCGGGTCGAGCGCCTTGATGGCGGCGACGACCTCGGGCGCGACCGGGACGGGGCCCGCCTTCACGGCGGCGCGGACGGAGTCGGCGAGGTCGGCGAGCAGCTCGGCCTCGGAGCCCGCGTTGGCGGCCGTGACGGTGAGGTGCAGGTTCGCGGGCGAGCCGCCGTGGGCGAACTGCGGCTGCACGTACCAGTTCCGGGCCTTCATCTCGTCGGCCGCGGTGAACACGTCGAAGTCGTCGCGATCCGCCGTGACCGCGATCAGCGTGGAGTCCGGCGTCCCGAGCACCCGCAGGCCGTCGATGTCCGCGATGCCGTCGAGGATCAGCCGCACGGCGCCGAGCGTCCGTTCGGCCAGCCCCAGGTAGCCCTCGTCGCCGAGGTGCCGGGTGACCGCCCAGGCCGCTGCCAGCGGGCCGCCGGAGCGGGTGGACTGGGTGGTGGAGTTGAGCATCGTGTAGCCCGGCCAGTCGGCGCTGGCGAAGTACTGCGCCCGCCGCAGGTCCGCCGACGCGTGCAGCAGCACCGACGCGCCCTTCGGGCAGTAGGCGTACTTGTGCAGGTCGACGGACATGCTGGTCACGCCGTCGACGGCGAAGTCGAACGGCGGCAGCTCGACGCCGAGGCGCCGGAAGTACGGCAGCACCCAGCCGCCGATGCAGGCGTCCACGTGGCACCGGACGCCCTTGGCCAGCGCGGCGGCGGCGATCTCGGTCACCGGGTCCACGACGCCGTGCGCGTAGGACGGCGCGCTGGCCACGACGAGCACGGTGTCGTCGTCGATGGCCGCCGCCATGGCCGCCGGGTCGGCGCGGAACGTGTCCGGGTCGACCGGCACCACGACCGCCCGCACGCCGAAGTAGTGCGCCGCCTTGTGGAACGCCGCGTGCGCCGTCGCGGGCAGCACCATCGCCGGGCGCGCCACGTCCGGGCGCGAGTCGCGGGCGGCGAGCACCGCCAGCAGGCACGACTCGGTGCCGCCGGAGGTCACCGCGCCCACGGTCGCGGCCGTGCCGCCGAGCAGGCCCGCGGCCATCCGCACGACGTCGTTCTCCAGCGTCAGCAGGCTGGGGAACGCGGTCGGGTCGAGCCCGTTGACCGACGACGCCAGCGCGTGCGCGGAGGCCGCCAGCTCGTCCAGGCCGGGCACGGCGCTGTCGTACACGTAGGCGAGCGTGCGCCCTCCGTGCGTGGGCAGATCGCCCGAGCGCAACGCGCGCAACTCGTCCAGCACCTCGTCGTTCACACGGGCTCCTCACGCTTGAGCAGGGGCAGGGCGATCACGGCCAGCACCGCGGGGATGGCCGTGAACCCGACCAGCGCAGCCAACACGGCACCGGACGACTGCACAACCGCACCGTCGGAGCTGGCTTCGTACCCGCCCGCGGCGAGCACCAGCCCGTACACCCCCGGCCCGAGCGCCAGCCCGAACGTCTCCCCCGCCGTCCACACGCCCGAGAACAGCCCGGCGCGCGAGGTCCCGCTCGCCCGCTCCTCGGCGGTGATCACGTCGGGCAGCATGGCCAGCGGGAACACCTGCATGCCCGCGTAGCCGACCCCGACGAACGCCATCAGCGCGATCACCACGCCGACCGGCAGCACCCGCGAGGCGCCGAGGCCGACCACCGCGACCGCGAACAGCAGCGACGCGGCGATGAGGCCGATCCGCTTGCCGTGCTTGCGGCCGACCCGCTGCCACAGCGGCATGACCAGCAGCGCGGGCCCGACGAAGCCGACGAACAGGACCGTCTGGTACTTCGAGTCGCCGAGCACCAGGCGGGCGAAGTAGTCGACGCCCGCGAGCATCGTGCCCAGTCCGACGGCCTGGACGACGAACACCGCGAGCAGCAGGCGGAACGGCTTGGACTCGCGCACCACGGCCCACAGCTCGCGCGGGGTGGCGGCCGTGGTGACCCTGGTCGACGCGGCGACCCCGGACGTGCCCAGGTAGGTGACGAGGGTGCCGATCAGGATGAGCACGCCGACCGAGGCGCCCATGACGGGGTAGCTGGTCAGGTCGCGGACGGCCGGGGCGCCGGCGCCGCTGACCAGGATGGCCAGCGCCAGGATCGCCATCCGCCACGCCATCAGGCGGGTGCGCTCGTCGTAGTCCTCGGTGATCTCCGCGAGCATGGCGACGTACGGGACTTGGAAGAACGCGTACGCCGTGGCGCACAGGAGGAAGACGCCCGCGACGTAGACCGCCGACCCGCCGGCGAAGAGGGCGGCGAACAGGACGGCGACGGCCAGGCCACCGCCCAGCAGGAACGGCCTGCGCACGCCCGCCCGGTCGCTGATGCGGCCCGCCACGGGGTTGAAGACCACGTCCCAGGCCTTCGGGAGGAGGACCAGGAGACCCGCGACGGCAGCCGGGACCGCCAGGCTGTCGGTGAGGTAGGGCAGCAGCAGCAACCCCGGAACGGTGCCGAACGCACCGGTGACGAACGAGCCCATCGCGTATCCCGCGCGAACGCGGGTGGTGACCTGCCGCATAGGCAGCAGATCGTAAGGCCCACCCACCCCCACCCCCGCGAGTCGAACCCCCAGGCACCCCGTGTCGAACGCCCAGGCACCCCGTGTCGAACCTCCAGGCACCCCGTGTCGAACCTCCAGGCACCCCGAGTGCCTCACTCAGGCACCCCGAGTCCCTAGCTGGGACCCGAATGGGGGTGCCTGAGTGTTCGACACGGGGTGTCCGGAGGTTCGACTCGCGAAGTTTGGAGGGGTTAGCTCTGGTAGGGGGCGGCGGCGGCCTTGGCGGCTACCACGAAGGCGCCCTTGTTCTTGGGCCAGAAGGTGCTGGAGACGCAGGAGTAGGCGGGGAAGAAACCGCCGCAGGTGCCGCTGGAGGCACCGACCTCGAACGTCACGCTGGCCACGCCCAGGACGCCGTAGGTGTAGTCGTCGGTGGTGCCGGTGGTGTCGTAGCCGACGGTCTCGGCGTTGGTGCCGACGAGGTAGCCGTTGTAGGCGGCCATCTTCTTGCCGAACGCGCGCATCTGCGCGTCGTTGGGGGCCTTGGTCTGGCTCCAGCCCCACGGGATGATGATGTCGTTGCCGTAGCTGTGCAGCGTGATCATCGTGCCCTTGGCCGTGGTCGGCGCGGGGGCGGTGTCGGAGGTGCCGCGCTGGTCGGGGTAGATGGAGCTGAAGAGGCTTTCCAGGGCGACGGTCTCCGGTTCGGACTTGGCCGCGGTGCCCTGGTAGGTCTCGGAGCACGCCGAGTTCGAGTCGCCGCCCCACTTGAACGAGGAGTTGCGGTTCAGGTCGATGCCGATGTTGGTGCCGGTGCAGGAACCCCTGGAGTTGTTGGCGTTCTTGCGCTGCAACTTGGGGCTGTTGCCACCGGCGGCGACGAGGTCGACGCCGTCGGGGTTGGCGACGGGGACGACCCAGACCTCGGTGGTGTTCAGGATGGCGGTGGCGTCGGCGTCGGTGCCGTAGCCGTCGACCAGGTAGTCGATCCAACGGGACGCGAGTTCGCCGGTGGAGAGCTCGCGGGCGTGGATCTGGGCGATGATGGAGAACCTGGGCTTGGTCGAGTTCGGCGTGCGCGCGCAGTCGCCCGCCTGCTTCTTGGTGATGCAGATGGCCTTGATGTCGTGACCGGTGCTCAGGCCCTGGGTCTTGCGCCAGGAGTCGCCGATGTCGTACTGGGTCGTGAGGTCCGGGTGCGCGGACGCGACGGCGTTGAGGTGTGCCTCCTGCTCCGCGGCGGTCTTGTAGCCGCCGTAGAACGAGGCGGTGCCGACGTCGCCCTTGCCGGGCGCGACGTCCTTGTACACGGTGTCAAACCTGGTCGGCTGGAAACCGGCCTGGCGCAACCTGACGGCCTCGGCGGTGTCGCCGATGACGAACGCGGCACCGTCCTCGGACTCGGCCACGTCGAAACCGGCCTGGTCGAGCTGGTGCGCCTGGGCGGCCGAGGACACGGGCACGCGCCAGACGTAGGGGATTCCGGACGGCGCGGCCTGCGCCGTCGTGGGCACGACGAGCGCGGCCACCACCAGTGCGGTGGCGAACAGGGATTTTTTGGGTAGCACAGCGAGCACCTCTCATGCAGGCCTGACCATGCAGGGGTAGTCAGGCGAACACGCTCAGTGTGCCCACCCGGATCCCCGCTGCCACCCCTCGAACGGCTGATTCCCGCTATCGAGTGGGGCAACTCCGGGCGGAACCGGTCACCGCAGCCGTTCGGCGAGGGCCGGGCCGACGACGTCCAGCGCCACCGGATCGGTCATCTCCCCGTGCGAGCAGTCGATCAGCCGCACGTCGAGCGCGCCGACGTGCGGCTCCCACGCCGAGGGCAGCGGCGAACCCGGCCCCTTGTCCGCGGTGGCGCCGAAGAACAGCACGTCACCGTCGTAGAAGCCCGAGGTCACGGTGTTCATCAGGTTCACGTTCCGCGCGAACACCGCGACCAGGGCCTCCGGCGGCACACCGGGCACCGACGGCTCGTGCCCCAGCGAACGGACCATCGCCTCCCACGCCGACGGGTCCTCCGGCGCCAGCACCGGCGCCGTCGGATCCGCCCGCGTCGGATAGCCGTCCAGCACTGCGAGCAGCGACACCTCCTCGCCCTCCGCCCGCAGCCGTTCCGCCAGCAGGTGCGCCATCCCGCCGCCGAACGACCACCCGAGCAGCCGGTAGGGCCCCTCGGGCTGGACTTCCCTGATCCGTTCGAGGTGGTCCTTCACCACCTCGTCCGCCGACACGTCCCGCGCGTCCGGCTCGGTGAGCCCCCGCGACTGCAACCCGTAGACCGGGCACTCCACGTGCCGCAGCAGCCCGGAGTACACCCAGCTGATCCCGGCCGCCGGGTGCACGCAGAACAGCGGGGCCCCGACCCCGCTGGCGCGCAACGGGAGCAGCACCGCGAGCGGGTCGCCCGCGCCGCCGTCGAGCCGCGGCGCCAGCTCGACGACCGAGGGCGACTCGAACAGGTCGCGGATGCTCGGCTCCGCGCCGAGCACCGACCTGATCCGCCCGATGAGCTTCACCGCGAGCAGGGAATGCCCGCCCAGGTCGAAGAACGAGCTGTCGATGTCCACTCCGGACACCCCCAGCACCTCCTCGAACAACCCCAGCAGGGTCTCCTCGCGCGGGGTCCGCGCGGGCCGCCCGCCACCGGTGTGCTCCGGGGCGGGCAGCGCCGCGCGGTCGAGCTTGCCGTTGGGCGTCAACGGCAACGCGTCCAGCACGACGCAGGCCGACGGCACCAGGTGCTGCGGCAGGACGTCGGCCAGCCGCTTGCGCAGCAGCCCCGTGTCGACCCCGTCGCCGGAGGGGACGACGTAGGCGACCAGCTGCTGCCGGTCGGCGCGGACGGCGGCGGCCGCCAGCGCGATTTCCGGGCACGAGGTGAGGGCGGCCTCGACCTCGCCCAGTTCGACCCGGAACCCGCGCAGCTTCACCTGGTCGTCGACCCGCCCGAGGTACTCGAGTTCACCCCCGGACAGCCACCGGACCAGGTCGCCGGTGCGGTACATCCGTTCCCCCGCGCCGAACGGCGAGGCCACGAACCGCCCGGCGGTCAGCCCCGGCCGGTTCAGGTAGCCGCGCGCCAGCCCGTCACCGGCGACATACAGCTCGCCGACGACCCCGACCGGCACCGGACGCAGCACCGCGTCCAGCACGTGCGCCCGCGTGTTCCACGTGGGCTTCCCGATCGGCACGGCACCGGGCCGCACCGACTCCCCCGGCCGCACCCGGAACGCGGTGCAGCCGACGGTCGCCTCGGTGGGGCCGTACTCGTTGACGACGGTCGCGGTCGGGTGCCGCTCCCGCCACCGGTCGACGACCTCGCCGAGGAGCTGTTCGCCGCCCACCACGAGGTCGCCGGTCGGCGAGAAGCCGTCCGGCAGCTCCGCGAGCAGCGAGAGGTGGCTGGGCGTGGCCTTGAGCAGCCCGCAGGAGGCCTCGCCACGGCCCTCCAACGGGGTCACCCGCACCGTGCCGCCGACGGTCAGCGGCACGTGCACGGCGGTGACCGTCAGGTCGAACGCGATCGGCGAGTGGAACAGCGACTCGCCGCGCGCGCTCGGGTAGGCGTCCCCGGCCCAGGCCAGGTAGTCGACCACGGACGCGTGCGACACCACCACGCCCTTCGGCTTGCCGGTCGACCCCGACGTGTGGATCACGTACGCCGGGTGCCCCGGCAGCAGCGGCGCGAGCCGGTCGGCGTCCGTGAGGTCGGTGTCGCCGAGATCGGCGTCCGGGATCGGTGCGGAATCCAACACCAGCACGGGATCCGCGTCCGACAGGAGGTAGGAGATCCGGTCGGCCGGGTAGTCGGCCTCCACCGGGACGTAGGCCGCGCCGGACTTGAGCACCGCGAGCAGCGCGACGACCAGGTCGGCCGACCGCGGCAGCACCAGCGCCACCACCCGTTCCGGTCCGGCGCCCGCCGCGACGAGCGAGCGGGCCAGCCGGTTCGCACGGGCGTTGAGGTCCGCGTAGGACAGCTCCACGTCGCCGTCGACCACCGCGACGGCGTCGGGGGTGCGCCGCACCTGCGCCTCGACCAGTTCCGGCACCGACAGCGCGGGCACGGCGTGGTCGGTGCGGTTCCAGTCCGCCAGCACCGCCTGCTCCCCCGGCAGCAGCACGTCCACCGCGCCGACCGGCAGGTCCGGGTCCGCCACGACCTGCGCCAGCACCCCGGCCAGCCGCGCCACCAGCGCCTCGGCCGTGCCGCGGTCGAAGAGGTCCGCGCGGTACTGGAGCACGCCCTCCAGCCCGTCCGGGGTCTCGCCGAGGCTGAGGTTCAGGTCGAACTCGCCCGCCCCGCCCCCGATCGGCTCTGCGGTCACCTCGACGCCGGGGAACTCCAGCGACGCGCCCGCGTTGTTCTGCAGCACCAGCATCACCTGGAACAGCGGGTGCCTGGCCGTCGACCTGGCCGGGTTCAGCGCCTCCACGAGCCGCTCGAACGGCACGTCCGCGTGCCCGAACGCGGTCAGGTCGGTGTCGCGCACCCGTGCCAGCAGCTCGCGGAAGGTCGGGTCGCCGGAGGTGTCGGTGCGCAGCACCAGGGTGTTCACGAAGAACCCGACCACGTCGTCCAGCGCCTCGTCGGTGCGCCCGGCGACCGGCGTGCCGATCGGCAGGTCGTCACCGGCCCCCATCCGGGACAGCAGCACCGCGAACCCGGCCTGGAGCACCATGAACAGCGTCGTGCCGGTGGCGCGGGCCAGGTCCACGAGCGCGGTCCGCGTCCCGCCGTCCCAGCTCACCGGCACGAGGCCCGCCTCCGCGCCCGGCGCCGCCTGCCGCGGCCGGTCGACGGGCAGCGCCAGCTCCTCGGGCAGGCAGGCCAGCACCCCGGCCCAGTGGGCGACCTGGTCGTCCTCGGCGAGCAGTTCCCGTTGCCACAGCGCGTAGTCCACGTACCCGACGGGCAGCGGCGTCCAGTCCGGTGCGACGCCCCTCCGACGGGCGTCGTAGGCGGTGCCGAGGTCGCCGAGCAGCGGTCCCAGCGACCAGCCGTCGCACGCGATGTGGTGCAGCACCAGCACGAGCACGTTCTCCCGCGGCCCGGCCGCGAGCACGGTGGCCCTGATCGGCAGTTCGGTGGCCAGGTCGAACTCGTACCAGGCCGCCTCCTGCACCGCGGCGGGCGAGTGGGCGGCCACCTCCAGCGGCACCATCCCGACCGGGTGCACGTGCTGGTAGGGCTCTCCGTCGACGACCGGGAACACCGTGCGGAGCGCCTCGTGCCGCGCCGACACGTCGTTCAACGCCGCGCCGAGGGCGGCCACGTCCAGTTCCCCGCGCAGCCGCAGCGCGAAGGGCACGTTGTAGGCGGACTTCTCGCCGAACTCGGCCAGGAACCACAGCCGCTGCTGGGCGAACGAGAGCGGCGGCCGTTCGGGCCGCTCCATCCGCCGCGGCGCGCGCCGTCCGCTCGGCCCGTCCAGCCGGGCGGCCAGCCCCGCGGGGGTGGGCGCCTCGAACACCGCGCGGATCGGCACCTCGGTGTCGAAGGCCGACCGCACCCGGCTGACCAGCCTGGTCGCCAGCAGGGAATGGCCGCCCAGCGCGAAGAAGCCGTCGTCCGCGCCGACCGCGGGCAGGCCCAGCACCTCGGCGAACAGCCCGCAGAGGATCTCCTCGCGGGCGGTGCGCGGCGCCCGGCCGCCCACGGCGGCGGCGAAGTCGGGTGCGGGCAGCGCGGCCCGGTCCAGCTTCCCGTTGGCCGTCAGCGGCAGCGCGTCCAGCACCAGCACGGCGGCGGGCACCAGGTGCGACGGCAGCACCGCGCCGAGGTGCCCGGACAGCGCGGCAGGGTCGACGGAGGCGACCGCGTAGGCCACGAGTTGCTTCTGCCCAGCGGAGTCCGGGCGCACGACGACCGCCGCGCGCGACACCGCCGGGTGCGCGGCCAGCACGGCCTCGACCTCGCCGGGCTCCACCCGGAACCCGCGGATCTTGACCTGGTCGTCGGCCCGCCCGACGAACTCCAGCACCCCGGCCGACGTCCACCGGGCCAGGTCACCGGTGCGGTAGAGCCGGTCCCCGACGCCGAACGGCGAGGCGACGAACCGCTCCGCGCTCAGCACCGGCCTGCCCAGGTACCCCTCGGCCAGTCCCGCGCCGCCGATGTACACCTCGCCGACCACCCCCGGTGGCACCAGGCACAGCGCGCCGTCCAGCACGTGCACACCGGTGTTGCCCAGCGGCCTGCCGATCGGGATCACGGCGGTGTCGGCGGCCGTGACCTCGTGCGCGGTGGCGAACACCATGCTCTCGACCGGCCCGTACCCGTGCACCAGCCGCAGGTCGGGGAAGTCCGCGCGGACCCGCGCGACATGCGCGACCGACGGCGCGTCCCCACCGGTCAGCACCTGGCGGACCCAGGCGAACACCGACGGGTGCAGGTCCGCCATGACCGCGAACAGCCCGGCCGACAACCACAGCGTCGTGACGCCGTGCCGCTCGACCAGCCGTTCGACCTCGGCCGGGTCGGGGCTCTGCCCCGGCGCCAGCACACACGTCCCGCCGTGCAGCAGCGCGCCGAACAACTCAAGCACCGCCGCGTCCCAGGACACCGGCGCGCACTGGAGGAACACCTCCTCGGGTCCGAAGTGGACGTACGACTGGCCGAAGAACGTCCGCACCACCGACCGGTGCGATCCCATGGCGCCCTTCGGGACACCGGTGGAGCCGGACGTGTAGAGCACGCAGGCGATCCCGCGCGGGTCGACGTCCAGCACCGGGTCGTACGGGCTGCGCGCCGACACGTCCGGGACCGCCGTGACGACCCGGTGCGCGCCCGCCTCGTCGAGCAAGGCCCTGATCCGCTCGGCCGGGTGCGACGGGTCCAGCGGCAGGTACCCGGCGCCGGTCTTCAGCACGGCCAGCAGCGCGACCACGAAGTCCGGCCCGCGCTCCACGCACACGCCCACCAGCTCGTCGCGGCGCACGCCGTCGGCGATCAGCTCGTGCGCGAACCGGTTGGCCCGCGCGTTCAGCTCCGCGTAGGTGACCCGCTCGTCGCCGAAGACCAGCGCGACCGCGTCCGGGGTGCGGCGGGCGTGCTCCTCGACCAGCTCGTGCACGCACCAGTCGGGGATGTCCACCGCGGTGTCGGCCAGCAGCTCCTCCCGTTCGCCGGGCAGCAGCACGTCGACGGCGCCGACGGGCGCGTCCGGCGCGGCGGCGACCCGGTCCAGCACCAGGGCGAACCGGGCGGCGAGCCGTTCGGCGGTGCCGCGGTCGAACAGGTCGGTGGAGTACTCCAGCACCCCGCCGACGCCCGTCCCGCGCTCCTTCAGGTTCACCGTCAGGTCGAACCGCGAGGAGTGCTCCCCCACCGGCTCCACGTTCGCGTCGGTGCCGGGGAAGCTGACGTCGCCGTCGGAGTTGTTCTGCAGCACCAGCATCACCTGGAACAGCGGGTGCCTGGCCATCGACCGGGTCGGGTTCAGCGCCTCGACCAGCCGCTCGAAGGGCACGTC
Source organism: Umezawaea sp. Da 62-37 (assembly GCF_032460545.1). Taxonomy (GTDB): domain Bacteria; phylum Actinomycetota; class Actinomycetes; order Mycobacteriales; family Pseudonocardiaceae; genus Umezawaea. Next base: position 8,543,334 of record NZ_CP135965.1, on the reverse strand, counting down.
CGCGTTGCCGAACGCGGTCAGGTCCAGCTCGCGCACCCGTGCCAGCAGCTCGCGGAAGGTCGGGTCGCCGGAGAGGTCGGTGCGCAGCACCACCGTGTTGACGAAGAACCCGACCAGCTCGTCGAGCGCCTCGTCGGTGCGGCCCGCGACGGCCGTGCCGAGCGGGATGTCCTCCCCCGCCCCGAGCCTCGCGAGCAGCACCGCCACGGCGGCCTGGAGCACCATGAACGTCGTCGCGCCCGTGCCGCGGGTCAGCTCGGCCAGCGCCCCACCGGTCGTGTCGGACACCCGGATCGGCACCAGCCCGCACCCGCCGGAGGAGACCGCGGGCCGCGGCCGGTCCGCGGGCAGCGCCAGCTCGTCGGGCAGGTCGGCCAGCGCGCCGGTCCAGTACCCGAGCTGCCGGGAGATCGCGCTGTCCGGGTCGTCCTCCTCGCCGAGCACCTCCAGCTGCCACAGCGTGTAGTCGGCGTACTGGACGGGCAGCGGCTCCCAGTCCGGCGCCCGCCCGTGCCGTCGGGCGTCGTAGGCCTGCGCGAGCCCGGCCAGCAGCAGCCCCATCGACCAGCCGTCGCTGGCGATGTGGTGCACCACCACCAGCAGCACCCGCTCGTCGGGCGCCACCTCGAACAGCCACGTCCGCAGCGGCAGGTCGACGGCGAGGTCGAACGGCAGCGCAGCCGCGGCCTCGACCGCCTCCGGCGAGTACCGCCCGGTCCGCAGCTCGGGCGCGGTGTCGAGCACCCGCTGCTCCGGCACCCCGTCGACGTCGGGGAAGACCGTGCGGAGCACCTCGTGCCTGGCCGCGACGTCGGCCACCGCCGTCCGGAGCGCGGCGACGTCGACCGCGCCGCGCAGCCGGAGGGTGAACGGCACGTGGTAGGCCGAGCCCCCGTCCCCGGCCGCGGTCTCGAACCGGCTCAGGAACCACAGCCGTCGTTGCGCGTGGGACAGCGGAACCATGATCCCCCCTACCTAGCCCTGCGGCGCAGTGCCGGACGGGCCTTCGCCGCACCGCCGACGCGTTCGGCGAGCCCGGCGACGGTGGGCGCCTCGAAGATCGCCCGGATGGACAGCTCGACGCCCAGCGCGGTGCGCACCCGGCTGATCAGCCTGGTGGCCAGCAGCGAGTGGCCGCCCAGGTCGAAGAAGCCGTCGTCGATGCCGACCTCGTCCAGCGCCAGCACCTCCGCGTACAGGCCGCACAGCACTTCCTCGTGCGGCGTGCGCGGCTTGCGGCCGGTGACCGCCGCGGCGAAGTCCGGCGCGGGCAGAGCGCGCTTGTCGAGCTTCCCGTTGGGGGTCAGCGGAAGCGCGTCCAGCACCACGAACGCGGACGGGATCATGTGCTCGGGCAGCAGCCCGGTCAGGTGGTCGCGCAGGTCGCCCGACTCGACCTCGCCCACGACGTACCCCACCAGCCGCTGGTCGCCCGGCCGGTCCTCGCGCACCAGCACGGCCGCCTGGCCGACGCCGTCGTGCCGCATCAGCGCGGCCTCGATCTCGCCCGGCTCCACCCGGAACCCGCGCACCTTGACCTGGTCGTCGACCCGGCCGATGTACTCCAGCACGCCCCGCGCGGTCCACCGGACGAGGTCGCCGGTGCGGTAGAGGCGCTCGCCGCCGCCGAACGGGGACGCGACGAACCGCTCCGCCGTCAGGCCGGGACGGCCCACGTACCCCTGAGCCAGGCCGATCCCGCCGACGTACAGCTCGCCGACCACCCCGACGGGCGTCAGCCCGAGCGAACGGTCGAGCACGTAGGCGCGCTTGTTGCCGATGGGCCTGCCGATCGGGATCGAGTGCCGGTCCAGGTCCGACTCCACGACCTCGTGCACGGTGGTGAAGCCCATGCTCTCGGCCGGGCCGTAGCCGTTGATCACGCGCAGGCCGGGGAAGTCGCGCAGCGCCTTGGCGACGTGCGCGACCGAGGCAGCCTCGCCGCCGGTCATGGCCTGCCGGACGACCTTGAACACGTCCGGGTACTCGTCGAGCATGAAGTTGAACAGGCTGGCGGACATCTGGAGCGCGGTGACGTCGTGCTTGGCCACCAGCGCGGCCATCACCGACGGCTCCGGGTTCTGCCCGGCCTGCAACACCGTCGTGCCGCCGTGCAGCAGCGGCCCGAACACCTCCAGCGCGAACGCGTCCCAGGAGACCGGGGAGCACTGGAGGAACACCTCCTCCGGTCCGAAGTGGAGGTAGTCCTGGCCGAGGTAGGTGCCGACGAGGCCGCGGTGCGAGGTGGCCACGCCCTTGGGCTTGCCGGTGGAACCGGAGGTGAACATGACGCAGGCCACGGTGTCCGGATGGCCGAGGCCCTCCAGGTCGTCCGAGGACTCGCGGCCGATCAGCCCGCCGTCCAGGTCGGTGCGCACGCAGTCCACGGGCGCGCCTTCGAGGCGGTTCGCCAGGCCGCGGCGGGTCACCACGGTCCGCACACCCGAGTCGGTGAGCACACCGGTGAGCCGGTCGGCCGGGAACTTGGGGTCCAGCATGGTGTAGCCCGCGCCGGCCTTGAGCACCGCGAGCAGCGCGGCCACCAGTTCGGGGCCGCGGTCGAGGTACACGCCGACGAGGTCGCCGGGGCGCACCCCGCGCCGCACCAGGTGGTGCGCGAGTTGGTTGGCGGCCGCGTTCAGCTCGCCGTAGCCGATCTCGGCACCCTCGTGGACCACCGCGACGGAGTCCGGCGTGCGGCGGGCCTGCTCCTCGAACAGCTCGTGCAGGCACCGGTCCGCCGGGATGTCGACGTCCGTGCTGTTCCACGTCACGCCCAGCACGCGGCGCTCGTCGTCGTCGAGCACGTCGATGAGGCCCACACCGGAATCGGGGTCGCGCACGGCCTGCGTGAGCACCCGGACGAGCCGGGTGGCGAGGGCGGCGATCGTGGAGCGGTCGAACAGGTCGGTGGCGTACTCGATCGCGCCGCCGATGCCCGCCGAGGTCTCCTCGAAGCCGAACATCAGGTCGAACTTGGACGAGCCGGTGCGCACGATCTCGGGGCTGACCGCGAGACCGGGGAACTCCAGCGCGGCCTTGCTGTTGTTCTGCAGCACCAGCATCACCTGGAACAGCGGGTGCCTGGCCAGCGAGCGGGCCGGGTTGATGGCCTCGACGAGCCGTTCGAACGGGATCTCCTGGTGCGCGTAGGCCGCCAGGTCCGTCTCGCGGACCCGCGCCAGCAGGTCGTTGAACGTGGGGTCGCCGGACACGTCGGTGCGCAGCACCACCGTGTTGACGAAGAACCCGACCAGGTCGTCGAGCGCCTCGTCCGTGCGGCCCGCCACGACCGAGCCGACCGGGACGTCGTCACCCGCGCCGAGCCTCGCCAGCAGCGCCGCGACACCGGCCTGGAGCACCATGAACAGAGTGGTGCCCGACGAGCGGGCCAGGTCGGTCAGCGCGGTGTGCAGCTCGGGGTCGACGCGGAACCCGTGCACCTCGCCGCGGTTGCTCGTGGCGCTGGGCCGCGGCCGGTCCACCGGCAGCGCCAGCTCACCGGGAATCCCTTCCAGGGCACCGGTCCAGTACTCGATCTGCGCCGCGAGCAGGCTCTCCGGGTCGTCCGCGTCGCCCAGGAGTTCCTGCTGCCACAACGTGTAGTCGGCGTACTCGACCGGCAGCGGCTCCCACACCGGCCGGTCGTCGGCGCACCGCGACCGGTAGGCGATGCCGAGGTCGCGCAGGAACGGGCCCATCGACCAGCCGTCGCTCGCGATGTGGTGCACCACCACCAGGAGCACGTGCTCGTCGGCGCCGACGCCGAACAGCCACGCCCTGATCGGCAGGTCCTCCGCGAGGTCGAAGCGGTGGCCGGTGAACCCGGTCAGCGCGTCGGCCAGCCCCGACTCGTCCAGTTCCACCACGGTCAGCTCCGGTGTGGCCTCACCGGGTTCCAGGATCCGTTGGTACGGCTCGTCGTCGGCCACCGGGAACACCGTGCGCAGCGCCTCGTGGCGGGCGACGACGTCGGCCAGCGCGACCCGCAGGGCCCCGCGGTTGAGCGCGCCCCGCAACCGGACCGCGAACGGCACGTTGTAGGCGACACCCTCCCCGAGCTGACCGAGGAACCACAACCGGCGCTGGGCGAAGGACAGGGGAATCACGGCAACTCCTCGGGACGGGCGGGGCAGGAGGTCAGTTGGTCATCGCCGCGACGAGGCTCGCCGGGCGGAGGTCGGTCCAGTGCGCCTCGACGTAGTCCAGGCACGCCTGCCGGGTGTCCTTGCCGTGCGCGGTGGTCCAACCGGACGGGATCTCGATCGCCGCGGGCCACAGGGAGTGCTGGCGTTCGGCGTTGACCAGGACCAGGTAGACGCCGTCTTCCTGGTCGAACGGGTTGGCGCTCATCGGGATACCTCTTCTGCTGGTGGTTTGGGCGGTTCGGTGGGCAGGACGCGCTGCGAGCGGAACGGGCCGAGCAGGCGCAGGAGCTTGCCGAGGGTGGTGGCGGCCAGCAGCACCCACATGGCCTCGCGGATGCCGACGGCGTCGGCCAGCACACCGCCGAGCAGCGCGCCGATCGGGATGACGCCGAAGGCGACGAACCGCGAGCTGGTGAAGATGCGGCCGAGCAGGTCCGGCGGGCAGTAGGACTGGCGGAAGCCGTTGACGACGACGTTCATCACGACGATGCCGATGGAGGGGATCATCAGGCCCAGCACGAAGAACACGAGTCCGCTGCCGGGTCGGGTGAGCGGGATGAGCAGGCCGAACGGGGTGGCGCCGAGCGCGGCCAGCAGCAGCGCGCGGCCGGAGCCGAAGCGCTTCACGATCCTGGTCGCGATCAGCGCGCCGAGCACGCCGCCGAGCGCGTCGGCGCCGATCAGCAGGCCGACCGTGCTCGGGCCCTCGCCGACCTCGCGGAACAGGAAGATCACCAGCAGGGCCTGCGCGCCGCTGAGCGTGAGGTTGTCGACCGCGCTGCACAGCGCCAGCACCCGCAGGTACGGGTCGCGCACGACGTACCGCAGGCCTTCGCCGATGTCCTTGCGCAGGGTCGTCTGCACGGCCTTGCGCTCGACCGGCGGTTCCTCGGCCCTGATGGCCCGCAGGCAGATCGCCGACACCAGGAAGCCGACCGCCTGGGTCAGCAGACCCGTGGCCGCGCCGAGCGCCTGGACGACGAGCCCGCCGAGACCTGGTCCGGCGACCATCGCGACCTGTTCGCTGCCCGCGAGCTTCGCGTTGCCCTCGGCCAGGTCCTCCTTGTCGACGATGGTCGGCAGGTAGGCCTGGTAGGCGGCGCTGAAGAACACCTGGCCGACCCCGGCGAGCAGGGTCACGGCCAGCAGTTGGGTCATCGTGAGCGCGCCGGCCCACGCCGCGATCGGGACGCTGAGGAACAGCAGCATCGACACCAGGTCGACGGTCAGCATCACCGGCCTGCGCCGCATCCGGTCCGTCCACGCGCCCGCGGGCAGGCCGATCAGCAGCCACGGCACCCACGACATCGCCCGCAGCAGCCCCATCTCGAAGCCGCCCGCGCCGAGCACGTCGACGGCGACCAGGGAGACCGCCACGGCGGTGACCGTGCCGCCGACCTTGCTGATCGTCTCGCCCGCCCACAGCAGCCGGAAGTCCCGGTGCCGCAGCAGGCCCCCGCGCCGTCGCGGCGGAGTCCCCGCCACCGCGTCGGCGGGGTTGGTCTCGGTGGTCGTCACGGCCGGACCTCCTGATGCGGCGGCACGACCGCCGGGCGGTCGCGCCAGAAGCCGGTCGCGGCCCTGGCGAAGATCGCCGCGGCCGCCGCCGTCCGGATGGTGGACGGCACCGGGTCCTCCGGGCCGAGGACCACGAACCGCTTGGCGGGCGTGCGCGCCCGGACGGTCGACGGCACACCGTCCGACGGTTCGGGCACGACGCGGAGGCGGTCGGCGTCGGTGCGGGTCCGGACGGGCAGCGGCGCGGGCCCGGCCCTGCCGAGCAGCAGGAACGCCTCGACCGGTGACCACATCTCCCGGCCGCGGCCCCACCGTGCGCCGCTCACGACCGGACCCCCTGCTCCGGCAGCAGGATCTGCTCGGGCGCGGGCCGGGACCAGACGTCCTCCGAGCCCAGCGCCCACGGCGCGTACTTGCCGACCGAGCTGATCAGCAGCCGCAGCTCCAGCGCGAGGCACTCGGCCAGCCGCACCAGGCCCTCCTCGGGGTCCTCGTCCACGGCCAGCAGCGCGGCCCGGCCGAGTCCGACGGCGCGGGCGCCCAGCGCGACGGCCTTGGCCGCCCGGCCGCCCTCCCACATCCGGCCGCTGACCAGCAGGCAGCCCTCGGGTTCGCCGATGCGGCGCAGGCACTCGCCCAGCGGCAGGCCGACGTGGTCGAGGAACCCCGACGGCGCCCAGCCGGTGCCGCCCTCGGCGCCGTCCACGGTCACCGCGTCCGCGCCCGCGCCCCACGCCACCAGCGCGGCCGAGCCGACGTCGCGGGCGGGCGGCAGCTTCACCCACACGCGGGCGCGGGGGAAGTTGTTGCGCATGAACCGGATCTGCTGGTGCAGGATCTCCTCGGTGAACGTGCCGGGGCTGCTGGAGCGCAGCGCCCGCGAGCCGAACAGCGGGTCGATCGCGAACGCGTCCGCGATGCGCGCCGCCCGGTCGGCCTCGAGCACGGTCATGCCGCCGAGGCCGGGTTTGGCGCCCTGCCCCACCTTCAGCTCGAACGCGAGCCGCCCGGTGTCGAGCAGCGGCTGCACCGACGGGTCGCTGTAGACCAGGTTCCACACCTCGGCGTCGGCGTCCTCGGTGCTCTGCTGGACCACGACCCCGCCCCAGCCCTCGGGCGAGGTCTCGGCGTAGGCGCGGATCCGTTCCAGCAGCGACTTGTCCGTCGAGCCCAGCCTGCCGTACCCGTCGACCGGCACGATGTTCTCGCCGATCACCATCGGGATGCCCAGCGCGCCCGCCTGCCTGCCCGCCGCCCGACCCAGGTCCGTGCTGGCGACCCTGGTCGACCCGAAGGCCGACAGGTACACCGGCATCGTGGAGCGGAAGCCGCCGATCATCGTGGTCAGGTCGACGTCGCCGTACAGCGGTTCCCTGGCGAGGTCGATCAGCTTCTCCAGCCGCTGGGGCATGAACACCGGCGGCACCAGCCGCATGGTGTCCAGCTCGTCGACGTAGCTCGTGCCGCTCGCCCCGAACAGCCTGCTGCCGTACTGCTCGACCGGCGGGAACGCGCACGCCGCGCCGTCGCGGGCACGGGCGCGCACCTCGTCCTCGGGGAAGCCCTCCGCGCGCAGCCCGCTCACCACGACACCAGGCCGGGGATCTTGGGGTAGGCGCTGGCCTGCCACACCGAGTCGAGTCCGCACAGGTAGCGCACGAAGCGCTGGACGCCGATGCCGAACCCGGCGCTGGCCGGGATGCCCTCGCGGACCATCCGCAGGTACCAGCCGTACTTGGCCGGGTTCTCGCCGGTCTCGCGCATCCGGGCGACGATGCGGGCGTACTCGAACTCCCGCTCGCTGCCGGAGCACAGCTCGCCGAAGCCCTCGGGGGCGATCAGGTCGAAGTTGCGCAGCACGCCGGGCTCGGCCGGGTCCTCGCGGTCGTAGAACCCCCGCGAGCCCTTGGGGTAGTCGGTGATGAAGAACGGGCGGCTGGACTTGTGGGAGAGGATCGCCTCGCCCGCCCAGTCGATCTCGGCGTCCGCGCTCTGCTCGTGGCCGAGGCTCCGCAGGTCCGCGACGGCCTCGCCGTGGGTGACCCGGCCGAACGAGCCGGCCAGCAGGTCGGCGAACGCGTCCTTGTCGCGGCCCAGCTCCTCCAGCTCGGCGGGCATCTCGGTGACGACCCGGTCGACCATCGCCGCGACGAGCCCCTCGACGACCCCGAGCGCGTCGTCGCGCCCGGCGCCGGCGATCTCCACGTCCAGCTGGTGGAACTCCGCGAGGTGCCGGTCGGTGTTCGCGGTCTCCGGCGGTTCCAGCCGCACGTTCGGCGCGATGTAGAACATCTTCTCGAAGCCGAGCAGCGACGCCTGCTTGTAGAGGATCGCGCTGGTCATCAGCTTGTAGCGGTGGCCGTAGTAATCGACGTCGACCTGCTTGGAACCGCGCCCGCCGGGATCGGTGACCGGGCCGATGATCGCGGGCAGCAGCTCGGTGAACCCGTTGTCGCGCAGGTACTCGCGCGCCGCGGTCAGCGCCCTGTCCTGCACGCGCATCACGGTGCGGGTCACCGGTGAGCCGAGGTGCTCGCGGGGGGACGGTGGCGGTGCGGCGGTGGTGGCCGCCGGGCTTGCGGACGGGGTCATCGAAGCGGTCCTCTCCAGTAGGTCGTCGTCGAACGTTCGCTCCACGTGGGTAAGAGCGGTCAGCAAGGTCGCCGAGGTCATGCCCGCGGCGCGGGGCGGGGTCACGAGGTGGCCGATCGGCAGCGCGCCGATCCGGCTCCACGCCAGGCGCCCGGCGCCGTCGACGTGCCCGCGCGTGCGGCCCGCGTTGTCCGGGTGCAGGCAGTACGGCACGTCGAGGTAGCCCCGTTCGAAGGCGCGGACGAGCGCGCGGCCGAGGTCGGTGTCCAGGTCCAGCACCGCGTCCACGATCGCGCGGGCCTCCTGGTAGACGGCGCTGTCGGCGTCACCGGGCACCGGGGGCCCCGCGAGTTCCGCCGCGCGGGCGGCGTGCTCCAGCGCGGCCACGTTCTCCGCGATCGTCGGGATGCGCGAGGACTCGGCGACGGTCTTCACGATCAGCCGGGCGCCACCGGTGCGCGCCGCCAGCCGGGCCGCGCCCGCGAGCAGGCCCAGCGCGCCCTTCGGGGTGCGCGGGTAGACGCCCATGTAGGCGTAGACCACGACGTGCCACTGGACGCCGCCGAGGAACTCCTCCCCCAGCCTGCGCAGGGCGCGCATCGCGTCCTCGTCCTGGCCGGGGTCGGTCTGCTGGGCGTAGCTCAGCGAGATGCTGCGCAGCCCGTGCCGCCGGAAGAAGATCCCCTCCAGCACCGAGATCGCGACCAGCAGGCCCGGCGGGCAGAGCTGGCCCATCATGCAGCCGCCGAACGTCTCCAGGTGCGCGTCGGGCACGGCGGCCAGCAGCTCGCACGACCGCGACCAGTTGTCGACCGAGTCGCGCAGCGGCAGCCTGCTGTAGGGCAGGCAGTAGGACACCGGCCCGCCCTCGGTCGCGGTGAACCCGGCGGCGAGCAGGGCCGCCACGATCGGTTCCGGGTACGCGGAGCCGTGCCGGATCTGCACCGGGAAACCCCGGCCCCGCAGTCCTTCCACGACCGCGGCGGTGGTGGCGGGCTCGTGGGCGACGATCGGGTAGCCGTTGAGCCCGACGCCCTCGTCCAGGGCGCGGCGGGCCTCGCCGTTCGCGCCGACGCGGGTGTAGCTGTCCAGCGTGATCGTGCCGACCGCGGTGGCGTCCGCGAGCTTCGTGGCGATCAGCCCGGACCGCATCTGGCCCGGATCGCCGAACCCCATCCTCGGCTGCACGACCAGGCGGCCCGCGGCGGCGGACTCGGCCACGAAGTCGCCGAACGCGACGGCCGAGGACACCTGGTGCGCGATCCGGCTCATGCCGTCACCTCGGCCGGGGAGCCCAGGGCGTCCACGTACTCGCGGAAGGCCGCGATCGGCGCGCTGTCGTCGAACACCGCGTCGAACCCGGCCCGCAGCAGGTCGTCGGTGTGCCGGGCGTTGTCGGCGCCGCCGATCCCCAGCTTGCCGCCGATCACCACCCGCAGCCCGGCGAGGTCCGGGTGCGACCGCAGCTCGTTGACGACGCGGACGCCGTCGTGGTGGCCGTGGCCGTTCACGCTGCTGATGACGACCAGGTCAGGCCGGTGCCGGACGCAGGAGTCGACCAGCAGGTCGTCCGGGACGCAGGCGCCGATGTTCACCACGCGGTGGCCCAGCTCCTCCAGCAGCAGCTGGAGGAAGACCAGGTTCCAGGTGTGCGAGTCGGAGGCGACGCTGCTGACCAGGACCGTGAACTGTCTCTTCTCAAGCTCCATCGTCGGCCTTTGTGAGTGACGGGTAGAAGCGGTGCCGAGTCTCACGGCGACCGACCGTCGCGGGCATGGGTGCCGCACCCCCACATTCCGCGCTGACCAGCCACGGGGGCGACCGACGGGGGCGCGGCGGGAATCTGGGGGCGAAGCCCCCATGTCGAACCGCGACGCGGGTGGCACCGTCTCCCCCGTGACCACCCCACCCGCCGAGCGACGCCCCACCACGTGGTGGGCGGGGGGTCTCCGCCTCGCGGAACGCCCGCCGGCGCCCGGTGGGCGGACGAGCGCGCGGCTGGCGAAGTGGAAGGCCGCGCACGACACCGCCGAGTGGTTCGCCGCCCGGCTGGCCGACGTCGGCCTCGACGAGAACGCGCTGGCCGCCCTGCTGGGCGAGCCACCCCTGGAGCTGGCCGCCCGCACCGGGCGGCCGGAGTGGGCCGCGTTCGTGGAACGCGCCACCACGAACGCGCCCCCCGCTCCGCACACCGGTGGCACCTGGCAGGCGGGCTTCGCCCACGTCCTGCGGCCGCTCGCCGCCGCGGCGGCCGCCACCGACGCCCGGCTGGACGGCGCGTTCGCCGCGCGCCTGACGTCCCGGCTGGTCAGGATCGCGGCCCGCACGCTGGTGCTGGAGCTGAACCTGGCGAGGCAGCGCGGCGAGCTGGTCGGCGGGACCCCTGCCGACCGGTTCACCGCCTTCGTGAACAAGGTCGACCTGTCCGACCTGCTGGCCCGCTACCCGGTGCTGGCGCGGATGCTCGGCCAGGCCTGCCTGCACGCGGTGGAGGCGCACGGCGAGATGCTCGACCGGTTCGCCGCCGACCGCGCCCGGATCGTGGCCGAACTGCTGGACGGCGTGGACCCCGGCGCGATCATCGCGGTGGAGTCCGGCCAGGGCGACTCGCACGGCGGTGGCCGCGCGGTGTGCGTGCTGCGCTTCGCCGACGGCTCGCGGCTGGTCTACAAGCCCCGGTCCATCGACCTGCACGTCCGCTTCAACGGGATGCTGGGCTGGCTGGACGGCCACACCCGGCTGGGTCTGCGCCAGGTGCGGATCGTGCGCGGCGAGGACTACGGCTGGGTCGAGTTCGTCGAGCACGAGGAGTGCGCGGAGGTCAGCGGGATCGGCCGGTTCTACCACCGGCTCGGCGCCGTGCTGGCCCTCGTCTACGCCGTGGACGGCACGGACATGCACTACGAGAACCTGATCGCGTGCGGCGACCAGCCGGTGCTGATCGACATCGAGACGCTGTTCCACCCGACGCTGCTGACCGCCGCGCCGAGCTCCGACCCGGCGGCGAACGCGCTGGCGAACTCGGTGACGCGCACCGCCCTGCTGCCCCAGGTGCTGCTGGGCGACCACGGCGTGTTCGACCTGTCCGGCCTCGGCGGCGACCACGACGGCGCGAACTACCCCGCCGAGTCGGTCGACTGGCTCGACCCGGCCACCGACACCATGAGGCTGGTCCGCCGCCCCAAGCCGAGCACGGGCGCCCACAACCGCCCCCGGCTCGGCGGCGAGGAGGCCGAGCCCGGCGACTACCAGACCGCCCTCCTGGCCGGGTTCCGCGTCGGGCACGACACGATCTGCGCGCACCGCGAGGAGCTGCTGGACCTGCTGCGGGGGTGCGCCGACGTGCCCGTGCGGTTCGTCGCGCGGGCCACCCGCACCTACGCGACCGTGCTGGACGAGACGACGCACCCCGACGTGGCGCGCGACGCCCTGGACCGCGACCTGGCGCTGGACCTGCTGTGGACCGAGGCCCGCGACGACGCGCTGCTGCGCGCGCTGGTCCCCCACGAGCTGGCCGACCTGTGGGCGGGCGACGTGCCGCTGTTCACCGTGCGACCCGGCAGCCGGGACGTCTGGACGGCTCACGGGGTGCGGATTCCCGAACTGCTGCCGCTGTCCGGGCTGGAGGCCGCCGAGCGCAAGATCCGCCGGATGGACGAGGTCGACCGGCACGACCAGCAGTGGCTGATCGCCGCCTCGCTGGCCAGCAGGCCCGGCCCCGTCGAGCACCGCGGCACCGACGTCCTGCCCGGACGGGTCGCCGCGGGCGTGCCGGACCCGCAGCGGCTGCTGGTCGCGGCCTGCGGCATCGCCGACGAGATCCTCGCGCACGCCACCGTCGAGGGGAACCGGGTCAACTGGCTCGGCCTGGAGCTGGTGGACGACCGGCACTGGACCGTCATGCCGATGGGCGCCGGGATGTCCAACGGCTACACCGGTGTCGCGCTGTTCCTGGCCCAGCTGGGCGCGCTGACCGGCGCCGAGCGGTACACGGAGTTCGCCCGCGACGCGCTGCGGCCGATCCCCGGCCTGCTCGACGTGCTGGCGGCCGACCCGGAGCTCGCCCCCGCCGTCGGCAGCGGCGGTTTCCACGGCCTCGGCGGCATCGCCTACGCGCTCGCCAGGCTGTCCACGATCCTGCCCGACGACCCAGAGCTGCCCCGTTGGCTCGAAGCCGCCGTCGAGTTGGCCTCCGACATCGACGACGAGTCGGCGTCGGTGGTCGACGGCTGCGCGGGCGGGCTGGCCGCGATGGTGGCGGTGCACTCCGAGACCGGGCTCCCCCAGGCCGGGAAACTCGCGCACCGCTTCGCCGACCGGCTGGCCGAACGCGCGGCGTGCGGTGACGGCTTCGCCCGCGGTGGCGCCGGGGTCGGGTGGGCGCTGCTGCGCTTCGCCGCCGCCAGCGGCGAGGTGCGGCACGCGGTGTCCGGGCGGGCCGCGCTGCGCGCCGACCGGAGCCTGCGCCAGCGCCTGCTCCCCCTCGGCGAGGCCGACCACGGGTGGTGCGCGGGCCTGTCGGGCGCCGTGCTCGCCCACGTCGCGCACCCCGAACAGCCGCTGGACGCGTACACGCTGCACCTGGACCGGTGCATCAACGCGCTCGCGGTGCACGAACCGCTGCGCGATCTCAGCCTGTGCCACGGCGAGCTCGGGGTCGTGGAGGCGCTGACGGTGCTGGCCGAACGCGGTCACGAACGGGCGGCCGCGGCGAGAACCCGTCGCGCCGGACTCGTCCTCGGCGCGCTCGACCAGTACGGTGCGCGCTGCGGAACACCCGGCGGAGTCCCTTCCGCCGGACTTCTCACCGGTTTGTCCGGTATCGGTTACGGACTGCTCCGTCTAGGTTTTCCGGAACACGTGCCTTCGGTGCTCCTGCTCCAATCCCGATGAACAACGAATCCCACAAGGAGAAAATCCCGATGAACAACGCCACGCACAACGAGGTCCCGGCGCTCGCCACCGACGAGGACGGTGTCGAGGCCAACCCCGCTGGGGAGATGGCGCTGTCCAACCGGACCAGGGTCGGCATCCGCACCAGGGTGCTCTCCGGCCTCGCGCTGACCGCCGGCATGGCCGTCCTCGCCTACGGCGCCAACACCTTCACCACGGTCAGCGCCCCCGGTATGCCGGTCTGACCGACTGGTCGTCCGGACTGCCTGCCCCCTGGGGGTGCAGGCAGTCCGGTTTTCGGTTTTCGGCATTCGGCATTCCAATAGCGGAACCGGTCGACGCCGGACTCTCGCTAAGGTCGGCTCCATGCAGACCCGCGCGCCGGTCGTGGTCGGCCGGGACAAGGAAGTCCACGAGCTGGAGCGGGCACTGGAGGATTCCAGGGCCCGCCGCGGCAGTGCCGTATTCCTCGTCGGCGAAGCGGGTGTCGGGAAATCGAGACTCGCGCGGGTCGCCGCGGGCCGGGCGTTCGACAGCGGCATGAGGGTTCTGCGGGGCCGCGGCAGCACCATCGGACCGATGGTCCCGTTCCGCCCCCTGTCGGAGGCGCTGCTGTCGCTGTTCCGCGGTGGCGAGGTACCCGACGAGGAGGAGTTGGGCCCCTACAAGCCCGTCCTCGGCAGGCTCATCCCCGAGTGGAGTCGCGGCGAGGGGCAGCACAACGGCGAGTCGCTGGTCGTGCTGGCCGAGGCCGTGCTGCGGCTGCTCTCGATCGTCGGCAAGCGGCAGGCGTGCCTGCTGGTGCTGGAGGACCTGCACGACGCCGACGCCGAGACGCTGGCCGTCATCGAGTACCTGGCCGACAACCTCGACCAGCAGCCGGTCGTGCTGCTGGTGACCATCCGCGCCGAGCCCGGCAACGCCCTCGACGTGGTCACGCTGGCGGCCAGGCGCGACGCGGGCGTGATGGTGGAGCTGTCCAGGCTCAACCGCGACGAGGTGCGCCGGATGGCGGCCTCCTGCCTGGAGATCGAGCCCGGCGCGGTGCCCGCCGTGGTGGCCGACCGGCTGTGGGCCGACAGCGCGGGCAACCCGTTCATCGTCGAGGAACTGCTGCACGGCATGGTGAACAGCGGCCTGCTGGTGCCCGGAGCCGACGGCTGGCGGGTGCTCGGCGAGCTGCGCGTGGAGGTGCCGACGGCACTGGTCCGCAGCATCGCCCACCGCACCGACCGGCTGGGCCCCCAGGGGCGCGAACTGCTGTCGGTGGCGGCCGTGCTGGGCCACCGCTTCCCCCTGTCGGTCGTGCAGCGGGTGACCGGGATGGACCACCGCGGACTGCTCAGCCACCTGCACGCGGGCGTGGCCGCGCAACTGGTCACGCCGGACGAGCCCGCACCCGACTGGTACGCCTTCCGACACCCGCTGACGGCCGAGGCGCTGCGCGCCCAACTGACCCCCAGCGACCGCGCGGAGATCTCGGGGCGCACCGCGGACGCCATTCAGATCGCCTATCCCGATCTGCCCGGCGAGTGGTGCGCGCTGGTCGCGTCGCTGCGGCTGGACGCGGGCGAGGACGCCCAGGCGGGCAGGCTGCTGGCCGAAGCGGGCCGCCGGGCGCTCAAGGGCGGTGCCGCGGGGTCCGCGATCACGCTGCTCGACCAGGCGAACCGGCTGCTGACCAGCGGTGTCGACCCGGACATCCGGGCTGACGTGCTGGAGTCGCTGCTGCCCGCGCTGGCCGAGGCGGGCCAGTTCGAGTCCGCCATCCGGCTCGCCGACACGCTCGCGGAGCTGTCCGGCGCGGGCCTGTCGAGGCCGCGGCGGGCCAAGCTGCACACCGAACTGGCGAAGGTCGCGCACCTCGCGGGCCGATGGGATTACGGAATGGCGCAGGTGGGTGCGGCCCGCGCGCTGCTCGGGCGCGACGCGGACGACGAGCAGACCGCCCCCGTGGACGCCATCGCGGCCGCGCTGACGATCCACACCCAGAGCCCGGACCGGATCGCCGACGCCGTCGTCCTCGCGCGCCGGGCCGTGGACGCCGCCAAGCGCGTGCCCCTGCCGCTGGTGGGCTGCGAGGCGTGGCAGCTGCTGGGCATCCTGGCCCGCGAGGGGGACCTGTCCGAGGCCAACGCGTGCTTCGAACAGGCCCGCAAGCTGGCCGAGGAGTACGACATCCCGATCCAGCAGATCTACGCCATGGTGCGGATCGCGGGCAACGACTGGCTCGTGGAGGCCAGCACGACCTCGCTGGACCGCACCCGCGAGGAGGCGCAGCGGGTCGGGGCGATCACCATCGTCTACAACGTCGACGCGATCCGGTCGCTGCACGCCGTGCTGCTGGGCCGCTACGACGAGGCCGCCGAACTGGTCGACCAGACCTTCCAGGTCACCAGCAGGCTCCAGATGACACCGCTGACCCGGTACCTGCTGATGGTCAAGGCGACCTCGGCCGCCCACCAGCTCAACCGGCAGGCCATGGAGCAGGCCATCACCGAGTTCCGCGCGCACGCGGGCGGCGGGTCGCAGGAGCTGCCGCTGTGCTTCGGCCTGGCGCGGACGTTCTGCGCGCTGCTGGAGGAGGACCGCGACCTCGCCGAGAGCGATCAGGCGCAGGCGCTGGCCTACGAGGCCGAGAACCCCACGATGTTCCACCTCGCCGGGCGGCACGGGCTGCACCTGCTCCTCGGGGTGCTGGCCGGGCGCGCGGGCTGGCCGCACTACCGGGAGATCACCGCCGCGGCGGCCAGCGGCATGAGGTGGAACCGGGTGTTCGCCCAACTGGCGCACGCCGTGCTGCTCGGCCGCGACGGGCGGGCCGAGGAGGCGGGCGAGGTCGTGGCGGAGGCGCAGCGGACCGCGTCGCTGTTCCCGGTGGCGCGGCACCTCGGGCTGCGGCTGGTCGCCGAGGCCGCGCACGCCGACGGCTGGGGCGACCCGGTGACGTGGCTGCGCGGCGCGGAGGAGTACTTCCACCAGGCGCAGGTCACGCCGGTCGCGAGCGCGTGCCGCGGCCTGCTGCGGCAGGTCGGCGCGTCCGTGCAGCAGCGGCGGACCGGCACCGAGCAGGTGCCCCGGCAGCTGAGGGTGCTCGGAGTCACTGTTCGGGAGTTCGAAGTGTTCCTGTTGCTGGCGGGCAGGATGGGCAACAAGGCCATCGCGGCACGCCTGCACATCTCCCCCAGGACCGTGGAGAAGCACGTCGCGAGCCTGATCAGCAAGACGAGCCGCCCCGATCGGGAGGCGCTGAGCACGTTCGCCGCGGCGATGGCGAGCTGACGTATGAGCAAATTCGCATGGGCTCTTCCGCGCGGTTGGCGCACATGAATCCAGTTGACCGCTTAGACTCGTGGATGCCCGGTGTTGTCGACCCCCCTGACCGCACCCGGCGTGTACACGGCCCCCGGCTCCCAACCCCCCAGGTGAGCTGGGGGCCGTCGCACGTCACGGCTCCTCCATCCGCTGCTCAGAGCAGTTCGCCGCCCACGTCGGAGTGCGGGATCCGCTGGGCGGGAACGGTCCCCAGCCGCCCCGCCTGGAAGTCCTCGAACGCCTGGAGCACCTCGGCCCGCGTGTTCATGACGAACGGGCCGCCCCACGCGACGGGCTCGCGGATCGGCGCGCCGCCCAGCACGACGACCTCCATCTCCGCGTACCGCGACTCCTGCCGCCCCGCGCCGTCCAGGGCGATCGTGTCGCCCGGTCCGAACACGACGAGCTGGCCGGTGGAGATCGGTCGCCTCTCCGCGCCCACGGTGCCATCGCCCGCGAGGACGTAGACCAGGGCGTTGAAGTCGGGCCGCCACGGCAGCCTCAGCCGCGCGCCGGGGCTGACGGTGGCGTGCAGCATCGTCATCGGCGTGTACGTGGAGCCGGGGCCCCGGTGTCCCGCGACGTCACCGGCGATGACCCGCAGCAGCACCCCGCCGTCCGGCGTGGTCAGCAGCACGGACTGGTCGCCCCGCAGGTCCTGGTAGCGCGGCTCCGCCCACTTCCGGGCCTTGGGCAGGTTCACCCACAGCTGCACGCCGTGGAAGATTCCACCGGTGCGCACGAGCTCCTCGGTGGGCTTCTCGATGTGCAGCAGGCCAGCGCCCGCGGTCATCCACTGCGTGTCGCCGTTGGTGATGTTGCCGCCACCGCCGTGCGAATCGGCGTGCTCGAACTCGCCGTCGATGATGTACGTCACGGTCTCGAAGCCGCGGTGCGGGTGCCACGGCGTCCCCTTGGGCTCACCCGGTCCGTAGTCGACCTCACCCATCTGGTCCATGTGGATGAACGGGTCCAGGTCGGCCAGGTCCACACCCGCGAAAGCGCGCCGGACGGGGAAGCCCTCACCCTCGAAACCACTCGGACCAGTGGTTACCGAACGCACCTCCCGGTCTACCGAGGAGGGCCCCGGCTCGGGGACGCGGGCCAGGCTGGTGATGTCGGTGACGGTGACCGCGGGCATCGGTTTCCTCCCAGGTTGACATTTCAACTAACCCATGGAACGAGTGATCGAGTCGCGATATTCCTTCACGCCCGTTCGTGGAAGTCGTAACCCGGTGGTGGACTCCAAGAGAGACGTTCCGTAACCTGATCGAGACTTCGCGCCAGGCAATAGTCCATCCGGGCTATCCGGCCAGGTCACCGCCGCACAGACCGTGATACTGCCCCCTCGGGCACAGGTGGGAAGTACCGACGAAGGAGGCTGCGCGACGTGTCGTCGCAACCACGCAAGCGGATTTTTCGGGGAGCACTCGCGGCCACCGCGGTAGCCGCGTCGGTCATCGGAACGGCCACCTGCGCACAGGCCGACCCGGCGTCCGAGGCGCTGCAGAAGTACAACGACCTCTCCCACGAGGCCGAGGTCCTGAACGCGGACCACCTCAAGGCGCAGGACGCCCTGAAGGCCGCGCAGGACGAGCTGGGCAAGGCCAACGCGGACTTCACCACCGCCTCCGACGCCGAGAACGCGGCGAAGGCGACCGAGGAGCAGTTCCGCGGCCAGGTCGACCTGCTCACCGAGGCGTCCTTCGAAGGCGCGCGCTTCAACAACCTCTCCGCACTGCTGGTGGCCGAATCGCAGCAGGACTTCCTGAACCGCATGTCGGCGATCAGCGTGCTGGCCGCCGACAACAACGAGGCTCTCGGCAAGCTCTCCGGCGCCGTCGAGACCGCCGACCAGGCCCGCAACTCGGCCAAGGACGCCCAGGGCCGCGCCACGAAGGCGTCCGACGACGCCGCGAAGGCCGTCGAGGACATCGACAAGCGCGCCGAGGAGCTGGACGGCCGGGTCAAGGAGGCCAAGGCCGCCTACAACTCGCTGAGCAGCACCGTGAAGAACACGCTGTCCAGTGGCAGCGAGGAGACCCCGATCAGCACCAGCGCGACCGGTGACGTCGCGGTGGCCTTGAACTTCGCGCTGGCCCAGCGCGGCGAGCCGTACGTGTTCGGCTCCAACGGGCCGGACTCGTGGGACTGCTCGAGCCTGATGCAGAAGTCCTACGCCGCGGCGGGGATCTCGATCGGCCGGACCACCTACGCGCAGGCCGTGCTGGGGCGGGCGGTGTCGCGCAGCGAGGTGCAGCCGGGCGACCTGGTGATCTACTACGCCGACCAGGGCCACGTGGCGATGGTCGTGGACAGCAACACCGCCGTGCACGCCTCCACCGAGGGCGTGCCGGTGAAGACCGCGTCGATCGACTCGATCGGGCCGATCAACACGATCCGGCGGATCGTGGGCTGATCGCAGCTCCTGCGGACGAGCCGGCCCGGACACCTCCGGGCCGGCTCGTCCCGTTTCAGCCCACCAGGTGCCCGACCTCCTGGCGCAGCACGTCGGCGTCGTTGAAGAATCCCGTGTGGCCCACGCCGGACCACGTCAGCAGCCGGGCGCCCCGGATCTGCCGGGCCAGTCCGACGCCCCACTCGTACGGCGTGGCCGGGTCGTGCTCGCCGCTGACGACCAGCACCCGCCGAGCGCCGTGCACCGCGAGCGCTCCCCAGGGGTTGGCCGCCCGGACGGGCCAGCCCAGACACCCCGCCTGGACGTCCCAGCCCTCCACGTAGCCGCGGGTCACGGGTGCGGCCCGCCGGATCTCGTGCTCGCGCGCCACCAGGTCCGCGACTCCGCGCACGGTCGACGGGAAGTCGTGGCAGGCGATCACGCGGTAGGCGGCGTCACTGCCGACCCCGGCGAACGCGCTCACGTCGGCGGGCTCGGCGAAGGCGGGGACCAGCAAGTCCGCCACGGCGGGCCACTGCCCCCGCAGGGACAGGCCCGAGTAGATCCCGTACCCGACCCGCGAGGCGAAGTCGGGGACGCGGTCGAGCAGCCGCCGGTACTCGGCCACCACGTCGCGCCCGTGCAGCGCGCACGACGCGTCCTCGTCGCACCAGGCGGCGAACCCCGCGAACAGGTCCTCGGACACCCGTGCCTCGTCCAGCGCCAGCCGCCGTGACCCGATCGTGTGATCCACAGCTCCGTCGAGCACGGCCGCGCGCACCCGGTCCGGGAACAGCTGGGCGTAGGTCGCGCCGAGCAGCGTCCCGTAGGACAGGCCGAGCCACGACACCCGCGCCTCCCCCAGTTCGCGCCGCACCGCGTCGAAGTCACGGGCCGCGCTGATCGTGTCCACGTGGTCGATCAGCGGCCCGGTGGCCTCCCGGCAGGCCGCGGCCACCGAGCGGTTGTGGGCGACCAGGCGGTCGAACCCGGCGCGGTCGGCCGGGAACTGGGAGACCGCGGGGTCGAACGGCGGCACCGGGCAGGTGATCGCGGGAGTGCTCCGCCCGACCCCGCGCGGGTCGACACCCACGATGTCGAACCTGGCCCGCAGCTCCTCCGGGAACAGCTCCGGCACGTCCCGGACCAGGTCCGCTGCGGGCCCGCCCGGTCCGCCGGGGTTGAAGAGCAGCACGCCGATCCGACGTCCCGGATCGGCGGCGGACAGCCTGCTCAGCGCGAGGGTGATCCTCTCCCCGCCGGGGCGGGCCCAGTCCAGCGGCACCCGCACCGTCGCGCACCGGGCGCCGTGCTCGCCGCAGTCCTGCCACGACGGCCCCGCCACCGAGGCGCCCGCCACCCCGGTGGTCGATCCCAGACCCAGTGCCACGGCAGACACCAGCGCCAACACCCGTCTCATGCGTTCCCCTTCGACGTGCGAACGACTACGGCGGAGATCGTCGAACGGGCGGGCGTCAGCGGGCATCAGCCCAGGAGATGACCCGACCCCGACGGGGTGCGGGACCGCGCAGCCCCCGCCGACCGGCCCTTGTGGCCCGATCGGCGCCTCCACTAAGACTGCGGGACCGCCCAAGTCGAGGAGGACGTGAGTTGGACAGCAAGACGATCGTGCGAGGCGTGGCGACACTCGTCGTGGCCGCCGGGCTCCTGCTCGGCACGACGACCGCCGCCGTCGCGGCGGGCGACCCGGACGCGACGCGCGGACCGTGCGGCTACACGAAGACGCCGGACGAGCCCGCCGCCCGCCCCGTGCGCCTCCCGGACGACCCGAGGCACACCCCGGACCGCGGCACGGTCGACGTCCTGCTCAGGACCAACCAGGGCCCGATCCCGCTGACGCTGGACCGCAAGCAGGCTCCGTGCACCGTGCAGAGCTTCGTGCACCTGGCCCAGCACCGGTTCTACGACGCCACGACGTGCCACCGGCTCACGACGTACTCGACGCTGAAGGTCCTCCAGTGCGGTGACCCGACCGGGACCGGCGAGGGCGGGCCCGGCTACAAGTACAAGGACGAGCTGCCGACCGCGCTGCCGCCCGCCCCCAACGATCCAACCGGTCTGCGGCGGATCTACCCGCGCGGCACGCTCGCGATGGCGAACGCGGGCCCGGCCACGAACGGCAGCCAGTTCTTCCTCGTCACCGCGGACTCGGTGCTCCAGCCCAACTACACCGTGTTCGGCACCATCGGCGAGGAAGGCCTGAAGACCCTCGACAAGGTCGCCGCGGCCGGTGTCACGCCCACGCCGGAGGACCCGGCGCCGCTGGACGGGCCGCCGAAGCTGACGACCGACATCAGGCGCGTCTCCGTCAACTGTTGAACTCCCCCGACGCTTCCCGGAACGGCCACCCGACGTCCATCGTGAACTCTCTTCACGTTTCTACCCTGCGGAGTACGGGAACGTTCCAGCACGAGGAGCTCGGATGAAGCGCTTCATGGCCGCACTGGCCACGGCGGGCCTCCTGACCGCGGTCCTGCCCGCGGCAGCGCAGGCGGCGCCGACGGCCACCGGTTCGACGGCGGTCGGCCTGCACAACGCCTACACCCAGGAGACCGCCCCCTACCTCGTCGACGTGCTCGACCGGAATCCCGGCATGGTCGAGATCGACGTGTGGACGAACTTCTTCGGCACGCGCGACTTCCAGGTCGGCCACGACCCCGGCAACCACAACAACTGCTCGAACGCGACGACCTACGAGGGGCTGCGGTCCGGCAGCCGCGACCAGAACCTCGCGGGCTGCCTGCGCAACATCCGGCTGTGGCACGACCGCAACCCGAACCACGCGCCCGTCGTGCTCAAGGTCGAGGTGAAGAACGGCTTCGACGGCCGCGCCGGGTTCGGCGTGCCCCAGTTCGACGCGCTGCTCGCGAGTTCACTCGGCGCGGGCAACGTCTTCGGGCCCGCGAACCTCAAGGGCGGCTACGCCGACCTCGACACGGCGTCGCGGGCCGGGGCGTGGCCCACCCGCTCCGCGCTCGCGGGCAAGTTCGTCGTGATCGTCGAGAACGGCACGTTCGAGCTGCAGAACCCGTTCGACAACTACGACACCGACCTGGAGGTCGCCGACCGGCTGATCGCCGCCAACACCGCGGGCGCGCTCGCCTCGGCGCTGTCGTTCCCGGCGATCAACGGCGCGTCGGCGACCGACCCGCGCACCGGTGACCGCGGCGGCGCGCGCAAGCCGTGGATGGTCGCGTTCGACGGGAGCGCGGCCTCGTACGCGGGCTTCGGCGGCGGGCCGTACCTGGGCGGCGGCTACCTGGTCGTGATGACGGACGCGCACGACGTGGCGCCCGCCATCGACAGCCGCACCCCGGCCGCGGCCGACGCGCAGGCGAGGGTGCGCCAGCTGTCCGCGCTCGGGGCGACGATCGTGTCCAGCGACTGGACCAGCCCGGAGATCCTCTCGTACACCGCGAGCTAGTGCCCGCAACGGGAAGGGGCCTCCATCCACTGTGGATGGAGGCCCCTTCCCGTTGCGTCAGAGCGTTTTCGCGACCAGCGTCAGCACGTCGTACTTCGCGACCGACTCGCCCTTCTGGTTGACCAGGTCGGCGTCCCAGCGCACCTCGCCGTAGTCCTTGTCCTCGCGCGGGGTGATCTGCTTCGCCGTCAGCGTCACGGTCAGCTCGTCGCCGGGGAACGTGGGCGTGAGGAACCGCAGGTTGTCCAGGCCGGAGTTGGCCAGCACCGGACCCGGTTCGGGCGAGACGAACAGGCCCGCCGCGAACGACACCACGAGGTAGCCATGCGCGACCCGGCCGCCGAAGAACGGGTTGGCCTTCGCGGCCTCCTCGTCCATGTGCGCGTAGAACGTGTCGCCGGTGAACTCGGCGAAGTGCTCCACGTCCTCCAACGTCACCGTGCGCGGGCCCGCCACGACGCTGTCGCCGATCCTCAGCTCCGCCAGGCTCTTGCGGAACGGGTGCACGTCGGAGTCCGTGCGCGGCGCGCCCGGCACCCAGCGGCCGGTGATCGCCGCGAGCACCTTCGGGCTGCCCTGCACGGCGGTGCGCTGCATGTGGTGCAGCACGGCCCGCATCCCGCCCATCTCCTCGCCGCCACCGGCGCGGCCGGGACCGCCGTGCACCAGCGCGGGCAGCGGCGAGCCGTGCCCGGTGGACTCCTTGGCGTCGTCGCGGTCCAGCACCAGCATCCGACCGTGCCACGCGCCCGCGCCGAGCACGACCTCGCGCGCGAAGCCCGCGTCCGCCGTGACGACCGAGCCGACCAGGCTGCCCTGGCCGCGGGCGGCGAGCCGGATGACGTGCTCGACGTCGTCGTAGGGCATCAGCGTGCTGACCGGACCGAACGCCTCGACCTCGTGCGGCTGGGCCAGCTCCGGGTCGTCGGCGCGCAGCAGCACCGGCGAGAGGAACGCGCCGCGCTCGGCGTCGGCGTCCACGACCTCGACGCGCTCGAGGTCGCCGAACACGATCCGCGAGGCCTCCAGCAGCCCCTTGAGCGAGCGCCGCACCTCCTCGCGCTGCTCCAGACCGGCCAGCGCGCCCATCCGCACGTCCGGATTGGCCGGGTTGCCGATCACGACCTTGCGCAGCCGCGCGGACACGGCCTCCGACACCTCGTCGATCAGCGACGCGGGCACGAAGGCGCGGCGGATCGCCGTGCACTTCTGGCCCGCCTTGGCCGTAATCTCGTTCACGAGCTGCTTGACGAACAGGTCGAACTCCGGCGTGCCCGACACGGCGTCCGGGCCGAGGATCGAGCAGTTGAGCGAGTCCGCCTCGGCGTTGAACCGGACGCTGGAGCGCACCACGGCCTGGTGCGTGCGCAGGTGCTGCGCGGTGGAGGCGGACCCGGTGAAGCCGACCAGGTCCTGCTCGGTCAGGTGGTCGAGCAGGTCGCCCGCGCTGCCGCTGACCAGCTGGAGGGTGCCCTCGGGCAGCAGGCCGGAGCCGATCATCAGCTCGACCAGCTTCTCGGTCAGGTACGCGGTCTGCGAAGCGGGCTTGACCAGGCTGGGAACGCCCGCGAGGAAGGCCGGGGCGAACTTCTCCAGCGGGCCCCACATCGGGAAGTTGAACGCGTTGATCTGGACCGCGACCCCGCGCAGCGACGTGGCGATGTGCTGGCCCAGGAACGTGCCGCCGCGACCGAGCGGTTCCACGGCGCCGTCGACGTACACGGTGTCGTTGGGCAGTTCCCGCTTCGCCTTGCTCGCGTAACCCAGCAGGACGCCGATACCGCCGTCGACGTCGATCATCGAGTCGTTCTTCGTCGCGCCGGTGCGGGCCGACAGCGCGTACAGCTCCTCGCGGTGCTCCCGCAGGTGCGACCCGAGCGCCTTGAGCAGCGCGGCCCGCTGGTGGAACGTCAACTCGCGCAGCGCCGGTCCGCCGACCTCGCGGCCGTGCCGCAGAGCGGCCGCCATGTCGATGCCCGCCGACGAGATGCGGGCGATCTCCTCGCCGGTCACGGCGTCGTGCAGTGGCGAGCCCTCGTCCGTCGGCACGTGCCAGTGCCCGGAGACGTAACTGCGCAGCAGAGCCATCGGGGTCGTCCTCCAAGGTCCGGGTGATCTACCGACCGTTCGTTCAGTAAAGCAGGCGGGTCGCGCCTCGTCTGCACACTATCGGGGTGAGGTTGACTTCGACCGGCACTGAAACGACGAACAAGACCGGGCGTTCTTTCATCGTGACTTGAACAAAGCCGTCGAGTAATGTCCGCGACACACCAAGTGGTTCGGACCATTCCACTGATTTCCCTGACTCCGCTGATCAGTGGTTCGACGAAGAACCGCCACCCTGCACGAAAGGTGATCTGCGATGTCGACAAGAGGGCCTGCTCGGCGTGCCCGAGCAGCCGGAATCCTGGGCGCCGTCGCGCTGATGGCACTGGGCGCGGTCGCCATGTCCACCCCCGCCAACAGCGCTCCCGCGGCCAGCGCCGCCGATAGCGGCGCGGCGATCGGCACCATGGCGACGACCACGTTCGCCGACGAGTTCAACGGTCCGGCCGGCGCTGCCGTGGACGGTGGCAAGTGGGTGACGGAGACGGGTGACAACGTCAACAACCACGAGCGCCAGATGTACACGAACAGCACGAGCAACGCGGCGACCGACGGTGCGGGCAACCTGGTCATCACCGCCCGCCGCGAGAACCCGAACAACTACAACTGCTGGTACGGCCGCTGCGAGTACACCTCGGCGCGGTTGAACACGTCGGGCAAGTTCACCCAGACCTACGGCCACTACGAGTCGCGCATGAAGCTCCCGCGCGGCCAGGGCATGTGGCCCGCGTTCTGGATGCTCGGCAACGACATCGGCAGTGTCGGCTGGCCCAACTCGGGCGAGATCGACATCATGGAGAACGTCGGCTTCGAGCCCAACACCGTCCACGGCACGCTGCACGGCCCCGGCTACTCGGGTTCCGGCGGCATCGGCGCGGGCTACAACGGCCCGAACTTCTCCGACGCCTTCCACACGTTCGCGATCGACTGGGCGCCCAACCAGATCCGCTGGTCGGTCGACGGCAACGTCTACCAGACCCGCACGCCCTCGGACCTCAACGGCAACCGCTGGGTCTACGACCACCCGTTCTTCCTGATCCTGAACCTCGCGGTCGGCGGCTACTGGCCCGGCGACCCGAACAGCAGCACCACGTTCCCGCAGCAGCTGCTGGTCGACTACGTCCGCGTCACCACCTCCGACACCACCCCGCCGCCCACCGGCGGCGGCGGCCGGATCACCGGTCTCGCGGGCAAGTGCCTGGACGTCGCGGGCGCCAGCACCGCCAACGGCACCCCGATCCAGATCGTGGGCTGCAACAACAACGCCGCCCAGAACTGGAGCCGTCCCGGCGACGGCACCATCCGCGCACTCGGCAAGTGCCTCGACGCCGCCTCGGCGGGCACCGCCAACGGCACTGTGGTGCAGTTGTGGGACTGCAACGGCACCGGCGCACAGAAGTGGGCAGTCAGCGGAGCCCGCGACATCGTCAACATCCCGGCCAACAAGTGCCTGGACGTCGTCGGCAACAACCCCAACGACGGCGCCCGCACGAACCTGTGGGAATGCACCGGCGGCGCCAACCAGAAGTGGATCGTCTAACCACCAAACCCTTCCCACCAAGCAGCTCCCGTCGCCCAGGCAACGGGAGCTGCTTGCTTTCCAACAACCCCACCACACAGCCACCACCACCGGCGCAGCCGCCCCCTCGCACCCGGCGCGGAGCGCCCACCGCCCTACCGACGCGCAGCGAGGTGCCCTGTCAGGCGCAGCCTGATGCCCTACCGACGCGCAGCGAGGTGCCCCGTCGGGCGGAGCCCGATGCCGGCGAAGCCAGACCTCCCCCTGCCCCCGATACACAGCGCCCTCCTGCCGTACCCCTGTTTGTCAAGGCATCTTTCCCGCCTTGACAAACAGGGGTACGGCATTGAGACAATCGC
Source organism: Umezawaea sp. Da 62-37 (assembly GCF_032460545.1). Taxonomy (GTDB): domain Bacteria; phylum Actinomycetota; class Actinomycetes; order Mycobacteriales; family Pseudonocardiaceae; genus Umezawaea. Next base: position 8,517,041 of record NZ_CP135965.1, on the reverse strand, counting down.
GCGCCGGGGGCCGGGCTACGCCAGACACCCCCACAACGCACACCGGAAGCCAGGCTTCACCAGAAGCCACCACACCCCCTCACTCCAACGAAAACCCACCCCGAGACACCCCGGCCAAACTCACCAAGAACGCCCTCTGCCTCACATCCCCCCACCCCGTACTGACCTCCATCGCCCAAGTCCCCTCCTCCCACAACACGTAGTCCAACGCATCCGGCCACACCCTCCGCTCCCCCTCCGTCAACTCCACCCTCCCCAGGTACGCGTCCCGAAAAACCCTCCACTCCTCCACCCCGAACACCCCATCCCCCACCTCGTCGTGGAACAACAACACCGCAACCGCCAAATCCAAAACCCTGGGCACCCTCAACGCCTTGTCCGGATCCACCAACACCGGCCCCGCGGGCGCATACACCAGATTCACAGCCTTGAAATCCATGCACCCCACCACCATCGGCAACGCCCCGTCCCGCACCGCCGGCAACGTCCGCGCCACGAAATCCCTCGCCAACGGATCCAGCCTCGCCGCCAACCTCGCCGCCACCTCCGGCACATGCGAAGCGAACAACCGGTGCAGCTCAGGCAGATCATCCGTCGGATCAACCAACGAATAGTCCGGCCACGGGAACACCGCCATCCCCACCCCGCGCGCCCGCCTGGCGTGCATGCGCCCCAACAGATCCCCAGCCGCCACCAGATCCCCGGCAGACCCGTCGTAGACCCGCCCCTCGATCCACGGGTACACCACCCAGGCCCCGCCGTGCACGAACGACGGCCCCGCAAGCGGCACCACCACCGGGATCCCGGCCGCGGCCAGCCCCCGGCACCAAGCGGCGATCGCTCCCCCCGTCCGGGTGGAAGTGCGCTTCACCACCGCGGGCAGGCCGTTCGACTCGACCCGGAACACCGGCGCCCACGGGTGGCAGGAGCGCGTTGCCGTCGGGTGGACGCCGAAATGCTCGAACACGTCCTGGAAAGCGTCTACCTCGTAGTCGGGCACGAGTCGACATCCTCGACAATCGGCCGATCGGCCACAACCACTTTGGCCGTTCTGCCGACGCGGAACGTGCAACCCCACCAGTCTGATGGGCGTCTTGTGTTTAGGCCGGATCAGGCCGGAACTCGTCAGTTGGGGGAACACCGGTGTTGAAGCAAGTCCTCGTCCGCCTCGGCGGAATCGCCGTCGTGGTCGCGACCGCGACCGCGTGCGGTTCCTCAGGGCCGGAGCCGACGAACCCGGACCTCGTGCCGCGGGGCACCGCGCTCACCACGGCCAAGCCCACCCGCCAGGACCTGACCAACAAGGTGAGCCTGAACGGCAAGGTGACGATGAACCCGGTGTTCGGCCTCGTCGCGCCGATCGGCGGCCAGGTCCGGTTCATGGACGTGGCGGTACCCACCAGCACGCCGACGGTCGCGACCAGGGTCGGGTCGGTCTGGACCGACGGCGGACCCACCTGGTTCGAGGTGCCCGCGGGCGCGACGTTCACCGGTCGGCTGGTGGACGACAAGTCCACCGTGACGGCGGGGATGCCCGTCGCGTCGGCGAAGCTGGCGGGCTACGGCATCGCCGCGGACATCGACAGCGCGCAGGCGTACAAGATCGCGGACGGTTCGGCGTCGGTGCAGGGGCAGATCAAGAACGGCCCCGGCCCGTTCCCGTGCACGCTGCTCGGCACGATCGCCGCGCTGCCCGCGGGCACCGTGCCCGCCCCGCCGCCCGCGAACACCGACAAGGACGCCGACAAGGACGCGGAGGACGGCACGGGGTCCTCCCCCACCGGTCAGCAGCAGCAACAGCAGCAACAGCAGGACACCAGCGGTGGCACCGGGTCCGAGCCCACCGGGCTGCGCCTCGTCTGCACCGCGCCCGGCGACGTGAAGCTCATCAACGGCGCCTCGGCCACGCTGGAGGTCGTCACGCAGACCTCGGCCAACGCGCTCGTCGTGCCGGTCGAGGCCGTCGCGGGCGGGCAGGGCAAGGGCAAGGTCGAGATCGTGAAGTCCGACGGGAGCAAGGTGATCGCGGACGTCGAACTGGGGCTCACCGACGGCAAGGTCGTCGAGATCAAGTCCGGTCTCACCGGCGACGAGACGCTGAGCATGCCCGGCCCGAACCTGCCCACCGCCGAGCAGCAGCAACAGGACCAGCAGCAGCCCGGCGTCAAAGCGGGGTCTTGATGACGCCGCTCATCCGGATCACCGGGCTCACCAAGACGTTGAAGGGCCAGGACGAGCCCCGCACGATCCTCGCGGGCGTCGACCTGACCCTGCACAGCGGCGAGAGCATCGCCATCCTCGGCCGTTCCGGCTCCGGCAAGAGCACGCTGCTCAGCCTGATCGGCCTGTTCGACCGCGCCGACGGCGGGCAGTACCTGTTGGGGGACAACGACATCACCCGCATCCCCGAGCGCAGGGCCGCGGCGCTGCGCAGCGAGGAGTTCGGGTTCGTGTTCCAGCGCTTCTTCCTGCTCAAGCACCTGAGCGCGGTGCAGAACGTGTCGATGGCGCTGGTCAACGGCCAGGGCTGGCTGCCGCGCCGCAAGCGCAGGGCGAAGGCCATGGACGCGTTGGAACGAGTGGGCATCGCCCACCTCGCCAAGCACAAGCCGCAGCGGTTGTCCGGCGGCGAGCAGCAGCGCGTCGCCATCGCCCGCGCCCTGGTGCGCGAGCCCAGGATCCTGCTCGCCGACGAGCCGACCGGCGCGCTCGACACCGAGACGGGCAACCTCGTCGTCGAGGCGCTGCGCTCGGCCACCGACCGCGGCTGCGGCCTGATCCTGGTGACGCACGACCACGACCACGCCTCCAAGATGGGCCGGGTGCTCCAGTTGACCAACGGCGTGTTCGACGGCGCACCGCAGCGGGTGGTCGTGTGATGCGCCTGTCCGGGCGGTTCCGCTCGTCCCTGATCATCGGCGGCCAGGGCATCCGGGCCCGCAAGATGCGCACGTTCCTGTCCATGCTCAGCCTGTTCCTCGGCGTGCTGGCCGTGGTCACCGTCCAGGCGGGTTCGGTGATCGCGCAGCGCGCCATGCTGTCCGACGTCGAGATCACCCAGGGCAAGGACGGCACGGTCCAGATGTACCTGCCGAGCGACCCGCGGTCCGTGCCGGTGGCCATGGACGTCATCAGCGGCCGCACGGACGCCGTCGGCGTCACCCGCGGCAAAGCCGTCATCGGCGAGCCGGGGGTGAAGCCCCTCAACGAGGGCGGCGGCCGCCTGGACCAAGGCGGCGGCTACGGCCCCGCCATGCGGGTCACCTGCGACGCCAACGGCTGCAAGCCCGTCACCGACGAGGACGCGGGCGCCCCGCAGGGCCAGGCGATCGAACTGGCCATGAACTCGCTGACCGGCGACATCCGCCAGTTCCGCCCCTTCCGCCTCCAGTCCGGCGAATGGCTCGACTTCTCCTCGGCCCCCTCGCTGTCCCCGCGCATCGTCCTCAACAAGTACGCCGCGGAGGGCTTCGCCAACCACGAGATCCCCGCCGAGATGCGCGTCTCCGGCGCCGTCGCCAACGCCACTCCGCGCATCATCGGTGTCGTCGACGACGGTGGCTGGGGCCCCGCGGCCTACGTCCGCTCCGACGAACTCCTCAACTGGATGCCCGTCGACAGCCTGAGCGACCAGCGCTACGGCAGCATGGAACTGATGCTGGCCCCCACCGCCACCGACCTCCAGCAGACCCTCCGCACCCGCCTGGTCGCGGCGGGCGCGAACGGCGACGAGATCCACGTCGAAACCATCAACTCCCTCGAGGAGATGCAGTCCCAACTGGCGCTCATGCGCTGGATCTTCCTCGGCATGGCCGCGATGGTGCTGCTCATCGGCGTCGCGGGCATCCTCAACGTCGGCCTCGCGACAGTCGGCGAACGCATCGAGGAATTCGCCCTGCGCCGCGCCGTGGGCACACCACGGCTGCTGCTGGCCGGAATCGTGCTCGCGGAAACCCTGCTAACAGGCCTGCTCACCGCCGCGGCCGCCATCGGCTTCGGCATCGTGGGCCTCAAAGCCGTCAGCTCCCTACTAGGCTCCCGCGAACCCTTCCTCCAGAACGTCGACTTCCCCTGGCAGGCCGGAGTCGCCGGAGTCATCGCAGGCCTGATCGCAGGCATCCTAGGCGGCCTGATCCCAGCAATCCGAGCAGCCCGCATCCCCATCGCCACCGTAATGCGCGCCTAGAACACACCAACCGCCTACCGGCGCAGCCCAACGCCCTCAAGCGAAGCCAGAACTACCCCTGCCCCCGATGCACAGCGCCCTCCTGTTCGATCTTGGTTTGTCAAGACATCTTTCCCGCCTTGACAAACCAAGATCGAACATTGAGACAATTGCGCGCACGGGGGCCGGGCTTCGCGGGGTGACCCCCAACGCACGGCGGCCGGGCTTCGCGGGGTGACCCCCAACGCACGGCGGCGAGACTTCACGGGATGGCCCACACCGCACAACCTCCAAGCCGCCACTCCTCCCCGACAACCCAACCCCGCAAAACCCATTGCCCCCCACCCCCACCTCTCACTACGTTCACCCCCACGCCCTGCCCAGACCAAGGAGGTAGCCCCAGATGATCACCTCGACGATCATGCGCTCCCTCCTCGCTCACAGGGCGTCGGGTTCCGGTCCGGGAGCGCACCACGCCTTCGGAAGGAACACCCGTGACCGATCTGGTCATCCGCCCGCTCGAAGCGGGCGAGGCACACTTCTTCGAATACTTGCCCGACCCCGGTTCGGTGGGCTTCGCGGCGTTCGGTGACGCCTACGCCCGCGGCGACTACCGCCCGGAGTGGACGTGGATCGCCTTGCGCGACGACGTCGTCGTGGCCCGCGCCGCCTGGTGGGCGGGCCCGGACGATCCGGCCCCGCTGGTCCTGGACTGGTTCGACTTCACCGACTTCGACGCCGCCGTGGCGCTGTTGAAGACCGCCCCGCTGCACGCCGAGTACAACCTCAGGCTGCCGTCGGACTGGAGGGACGACCCGGCGACGAGAGAAGCCGCCGAAAGCAGGATGGCGGCGGCCACCGCGGCGGGACTCACGTTCCTGGTGGAACGCTTCACCTACCGCTGGACCCCGGACAACGGCGTCCCCGACCGCCCCGGCAGGCTCGAGTTCCACCCGGAACCCGACGACGCCAAGATCCTGGACGTCTTCCGCCGCATCCACGTCGACAGCCTCGACGCCCACGTGCGGAAGACGGTCGCCGAATCCGGCCTGGACGCCGCGGCCCAGGAGGACCTGGACTGCCTCCTCTGGATGCCGAGTCCACGGGACTGGTGGCGGCTCGCCTACACGGGGGACGGCGACCTGGTGGGTATCACCGCCCCCTGCCACCACCACACCTCACCGGTCGTCGGCTACATCGGCGTGGTGCCGGAGCAGCGCGGCCACGACTACTCCTACGACCTCCTCGTCGAAGCCACCCACCTGCTGATCGGGCACGGCGCGGAGCAGATCGTGGCGGGCACGGACTGCGGGAACCTGCCGATGGCGGCGACGTTCGCCAAGGTCGGCTACCCGGTCCGGTACATCCGGATCGACATGGTCTGAGAACGCCGATGGGGCCCACCCGGAACATCGGGTGGGCCCCATCGGGGGGAAAAGCTACTTGGGCGGCTGCTCCGCGAGGAACTTCTCGAACTCCGCGCCGAGCTCGTCGGCGCTGGGGATCTCCTCTTCCTCCAGCAGCAGGCTCTGCTCGCCGCGCTCCGAGCCGGTGAACGCGTCGTACTGCCGCTCCAGAGCGGCGACGACCTCGGACACCTCCTCGGACTCGTCGACCTGGCGCTGGAGCTCAGCGCCCGCCCTGCGGGCGGTCTCGCGCAGCACGTCGGACGGCAGCGCGAGGCCGGTGGTCCGGGTGATGGTGTCCAGCAGCACCAGCGCGGCGGCCGGGTGCGTGGACTGGGCGAGGTAGTGCGGCACGTGGGCGGCGAAGCCGATGGCGTCGTGGCCGTGCTCGCCGAGGCGCACCTCGAGCATCGCGGCGACGTTGCCGGGAACCTCGACGCGGCTGAAGAACGGCTGGTGGCCGGTGATCAGCTCGCTGCGGGTCGCGTGGGCGGTGACGCCGAGCGGGCGGGTGTGCGGCAGGCGCATCGGGATGCCGTGGAAGCCGATCGCCGAGCCGACGCCCCAGCGCTCCACCAGTTCCAGCACGGCCGCGACGAAGCCCTCCCAGCGGAAGTCCGGCTCGGGGCCGCTGAGCAGCAGGAACGGGAACCCGGCGGCGTCGTGCACGAGGTGCACGAGCAGTTCGGGCGCGGGCTGCGGCTCGAAGTGGTCCGTCGCGAAGATCATGGCGGGCCTGCGCGAGCGGTAGTCGATCAGCTGGTCGATGTCGAAGCGCGCGACCACGCGGTGCTCGTAGCTGCTGAGGATGTGCTCGACGAGGAGCTTCCCGGCCGCACCGGCGTCCATGAAACCGTCGAAGTGGTGCAGCAGGACGGCTCCGGTCAAGTCCGGTACGTCGGAGTCCACCTCGTACAGGTTTTCCGGATCCAGCGCCACCACAAACCTCCCAGCGAGTCACGGACGTTCCGCAAGTGCCAACAACCCCTGACCGGCTTGCATTCCCCCTATTTTCACACCCGTTCCCCGAAGGGGTACCCCTATTTCCCGAAGACCAGGGTCTTCAGGCGCGGAACGCCGCTCGAATTACTCCGAACGGCCCAGCGCGATCGCGTCTCCGACGACCGCGCCGGACCTCCGGGGTGCCCGTTCTGCCGCGGACCCGTGCCCGTTTCCCGACCGCCGCTACTCGGCGAGCCAGGTGATCTGCCTGATCTTGTTCATCGCGTCGAGCGCGGCGACCTTGTAGGACTCGGCCAGCGTCGGGTAGTTGAAGACGGCGTCCACGAGGTAGTCGACGGTGCCGCCGCAGCCCATGACCGCCTGACCGATGTGGACCAGTTCGGTCGCGCCGGTGCCGAACACGTGCACGCCGAGCAGCGAACGGTCCTCAGCGGACACCAGCAGCTTCAACATGCCGTAGGAGTCGCCGATGATCTGGCCCCTGGCGAGTTCGCGGTAGCGGGAGATGCCGACCTCGAACGGGATCGACGCGGCGGTCAGCTCGTCCTCGGTGCGGCCGATGTAGCTGATCTCCGGGATCGTGTAGATGCCGATCGGCTGGTTCTCGCTCATGGCCCGGACCGGCTCGCCGCACGCGTGGTAGGCCGCGAGGCGCCCCTGCTCCATGGACGTGGCCGCCAGCGCGGGGAACCCGATGACGTCGCCGACCGCGTAGATGTTCGACACGGGGGTGCGGAAGTGCTCGTCGACCGCGATCCGGCCTCGGTTGTCCGCCGCGATGCCCGCCTTCTCCAGGTCGAGCCCCTCGGTCATGCCCTGCCGCCCCGCCGAGTACATCACCGTCTCGGCCGGGATCTTCTTCCCGCTGGCCAGCACCGCGATGGCGCCGCGGGCGTACCGCTCGACCGCGGACACGGTCTCGCCGAACCGGAACGTGACGGACAGGTCGCGCAGCTGGTACTTGAGCGCCTCGACCACTTCCAGGTCGCAGAACTCCAGCATCCGGTCGCGCCGCTCGACGACGGTGACCTTGGTGCCCAGCGCGGCGAACATCGAGGCGTACTCGATGCCGATGACACCGGCGCCGACCACGATCATCGACTGCGGGATGTGCTCCAGGTGCTGGATGCCGTCCGAGTCGATGATCGTCTTGTCGTCGAAGTCCACCGTGTCCGGTCGCGACGGTCGCGTGCCGGTGGCGATGACGATCTTGTCCGCGGTCACCTTGTGCAGCTGCTCGGTGCCGTCGACGACCTCGACGGTGTGGTCGTCGAGGAACCTGCCGAGTCCCGGCAGCAGAGCGATCCGGTTGCGGGACAGCTGGTTGCGGATGACGTCGATCTCGCGCCCCACGACGTGCTGGGTGCGCGCCGACAGGTCCGCGATGGTGATGTCGTGCTTCACGCGGTAGCTCTGGCCGTACATCTCCCGCTGGTTGAGGCCGGTGAGGTACAGCACCGCCTCGCGGAGCGTCTTGGACGGGATGGTGCCGGTGTTGATGCACACCCCGCCGATCATGTCGCGGCGCTCGACCACCGCCGCCTTCTTGCCGAGTTTGGCGGCGGCGATGGCCGCCTTCTGCCCGCCGGGACCGGAACCGAGGACCAGCACGTCGAAGTCGTACATGGCGATCAGTCTGCCTCAGGGATCGCCGAATAGGGCGCGGTCACGCCGACTGGTCACCGAACTGGTCCGGCAGCGCTACGCGCAGTTCGTGCCTGCCCGAGAGGCCCAGCTTCCGGTAGACCCCCGACAGGTGGAACTCGATCGTGCGGCGGGTGAGGAACAGCCGTTCGGAGATCTGCTTGTTGCTGTACCCGGACCGGGCCAGCCAGGCGATCTTCGCCTCCTGGCGGGTCAGGTCGTGCCCGGCCCGCACGATCTGGGCCAGGTCCTCCCGTGCGCGCAGCAGCTCCGCGCCGGCGGTGGACAGCGACAGCAGGTCGACCGACTCCCCCAGCAGCTCGACGGCCTCCTCGCCGTCGCGGGTGGAGGCGACCGCGTGCAGCGCGACCCCGACCGCGCGGGAGGTGCCCCAGCCGCGGGCCTCGATCAGCTCCTGCTCGGCCAGCACCTTCGCCAGCTCGCGCCGCCGGTCGCCCAGCGCGGCCAGCGCCGCGCGCGACCGCCACGGGATGACCGCGGGGTTGCGGACGCCCGCGTCGACCAGCCGCCGTCCGCACTCCAGGTAGTCCTCGACACCGGGTCGGCGGCGCCCGGCGGCCACGTGCAGCGCGCCGCGGGCGGCCAGCAGGTACGGCGCCTCCGGACCCTCGGGCACCTCGCCGTCGAACCCGTGCTCGCGCAGCAGGGCGGCGGCCGAGTCGTACTGCTCCAGGCCCACCTCCGCGGCGACCAGTTCGGCCAGCGCGAGGTGCCTGGTGCGCAACGAGAGCGCGCGCTCGTCCAGAACGGACCGCGCCAGGTCTCGGGCCACCAGCGGCTGGCCCTTGGCGTGCGCGATCCGGGCGCGCAGCAGGCCGAGCACCGCGTGCTGCCGGGTGCGCTCCTCCACCCGCAGGCAGAGTTCCAGCGCGAAACCCGGTTCGTCGGCGTAGAGCAGGATGGACACCGCGTGCCACAGGTCCGCGTACGCCTCGCAGGAAACGGCCTTCTCCACCGCCTGGCCGCGTTCGGTGCCGCGGCAGGCGGCCAGGTAGGCCGACCGCACCGACCGGAACCCGTTGTCCACAGTGGACCGGGTGAGTGTGTCTGCCATCGGTCGACTCCCCGTGCACATGCTGATGCTCGCTCGGGTGACAACCTTGGCAGGGCGGCGATGAGAAAACCGTGAGCGAGTGATCAAGCCACGACTTCGGGCAGCGCCAGCTCGATCGTCGTGCCGCCGAGCGGCGAGTCCACCACCTTCGCCGAGCCGCGGTGCAGGTCCGCCACCCAGCGCACGATGGCCAGCCCGATGCCGGTCCCGGTGGTGCTGCCGGTGACCCACTGGTCGAACACCCGGTCCCGGTCGGCGAGGTCGATGCCGGGGCCGCGGTCGGACACCGTGACCGTGCCGCCGGAGACCCGGACCTCGACCCGGACCCGGCCGTCCTCCTGGGCGCCGTGCTTCACCGCGTTGTCGACCAGGTTCCGCAGCGCCTGCGACAGCAGCACCGGGTCGCCCTCCACGATGGTGGGGTGCAGGTCGACGTCGACCGTGCGGCCGTCGTCGAGCTGTTCGCCGACGACCTCCTCCACGAGCTGGTCGAGCCGCAGCGGCAACCACTCCATCTGCCGGGTGCCGTTGCGCACGCGGGCCCGCGCCAGCAGTCCGGTGACCAGCTGCGCCATCCGGTCGACCAGGCCCACGACCTGGACCGCCGACGCGCTCGCCCGCGCCGGGTCGTTCGCGCCCGCCTCGGCGATCAGCCGCAGCGTCGCCAGCGGGGTGCGCAGCTCGTGCGCGGCCTCGGCCAGGAACCGCTCCTCCTGCTCCAGTGCGCGCACGGCGGGCCGGGTGCCGATGTAGGACAGCATGTGGCCCGCGCCCGCGGCGAGGACCAGCATCGCGAGGCAGCCCCAGAACGTCCACATCACGTACTCGCGGTGCTCGGCGACGCCGGGCGCCGGGTCACCCGCCACGACGACGTACGCGGCGACCTGGTTCGTGGTGTTCCAGACCGGCGCGGCGGCCAGCCGCAGAGCGGCCCCGCCGGGCATCACGCCGTCGCCGAGGACCGTGTACTGGAGGTCGCGGACCTGCTCGACCAGCGCCAGCTCGCTCTTCTCCTCGGACTTCGCGTTGTCGACCTCGCGGGCGTAGCGCGACACCCACGCGCCGTCGTCGCGCACCCAGACGTGCAGCAGCGTGGTGCGGCTGACCAGGGCGTCCACGTCGAGGGGTTCCAGGTGCAGGTTGCCGTCGCCGTCGTAGTAGACGACCCGCGACAGACCGGCCACCTGGCGGTCCAGCTCGATGTCGAGGGCCTGCGCGCGGGAACGCTCGTCGTTGACCAGGGCGATCGTGGCGAGGGTGCCGATGCAGATCGCGGTGGTGGCGGTGAACAGGACCGTCATCACCCAGCGCACCCGGCGCAAGCGCTTCGCCGTGGTGCTCCGCCAGGCCGTGGTCACCCGATCTCGTCAATCACGAAACCGACCCCTCGCGACGTGGCGATCAACGGCGGGGGCCCCAGCTTGCGGCGCAACTGGACGACGACGGCGTCCACCACGTTCGACATCGGTTCGGCCATCGCGTCCCAGCAGTGCTCGATGAGTTCGGATCGCGAGACTACCTGGCCGCGACGGGCGCAGAGCAGCTCCAGCACGGCCAACTCCTTCGCGGTGAGGCTCAGCATCACCCCGGCGCGGGTCACCCTGCGGCGCGCGGCGTCGACCTCGAGGTCGGCGATCTTGATCAGCGACGGCCTCGGCTGCTCGGCGCGGCGGCAGAGGGCGCCGACCCTGGCGACCAGCTCGGCCATGGCGAAGGGCTTGCCGAGGTAATCGTCGGCGCCGTTGTCGAAGCCCGCGACGCGCTCGGCGATGCCGTCCATGGCGGTGAGCATCAGCACCGGGACGCGGGACCTGCGCGCCCGCCAGCGGCTGAGCAGATCGAGCCCGTCGCCGTCGGGGAGACCGCGGTCGAGCAGCACGCAGTCGTAGGTGTTGGCGGTGAGGCTCTCCTCCGCCGACGAGAGGTCGGTGACCCAGTCGACGGCGAATCCGGCCTGCCGAAGACCCGACACAACCTCATGGCCCAGTTCAGCGTCGTCCTCGACGGCCAGTACACGCACAACCGAGAGACTAGTGCGCCGGGGAAAACCTGTGGTGGATCCGTAGAGACGAGTCTTGTTCGCGGCGTTGAAACTCGGGATCCGCGCGGACGGCCTGGTGGGGTCGTTTTTGCGCCTGGACGCCGCCCGTAGACCTCCTCCTGAGTGGGGAGGGAATCCCCTGCCGCCGGCGTCCGACCGATCATGACCGGTCGGACGCCGGCTTCCTGCTTGGGTGCTCGGGTTGTGGCTTGGGTTGAGGCTTGGGTTGGGTGCTCGAGAGCGAAGCCCGGCCCCCGTGCGCGCAATTGTCTCAATGCTTGATCTTGTTTGTCAAGACGGGAAAGATGTCTTGACAAACAAGATCAAGCAGGAGGGCGCTGTGGATCGGGGGCAGGGGGTGGATCTGGCTTCGCCAGCATCGGGCTGCGCCCGACAGGACATCGGCTGCGCCCGACAGGACATCGGCTGCGCCCGACAGGACATCGGCTGCGCCCGACAGGGCATCCTCGCTGCGCGTCGGACAAGGCATCCTCGCTGCGCATTGGACCAGGCATTCTCGCTGCGCGTCGGATCAGGCGTCCTCGCTGGCGTCGGGGAAGTTGCTGGTCAGCGGGTGTTGACGAAGTCCTCGATGAGGCGGGCCCAGGCGCCTGCGCTTTCCAGCGCTGGGGCGTGGCCGGAGTTCAGTTCTGCCCATTTGGCGCCGGGGATGCCGTCGGCCAGGGCCCTGGTCAGGGTCGGGGCGATGAGCTGGTCCTGCTTGGTGCCGATGACGAGGGTGGGGACCGCGACCTTCGGGAGGTCGTCGGTGATGTCGGTGGTCAGGACGAGGTCGACCTGTTCGAGCAGGCCGGCGGGGGTGGTGAGGGCGACGAGTTCGATGAAGCCCTCGCGCTGTTCGTGGCTCATGCGGGCGAGGTAGGCGCTGCCGAGCATGACCGAGGTGACGTAGCGGGCCAGCACGGTGCGGTCGCCTTCGGCGAGGGTGCGCCAGCGCTGGACTCGGGCGCGGGTGGTGTCGTCCAGGGCGGCGAAGCCGGACGTGAGGACGAGGCCCGTGACGCGGTCGGGGTGGCGGGTGGCGGCGCGGACGGCGGTGGCGCAGCCGAGTGAGTAGCCGACGACGGTGAACCGCTCGGCGCCCTCCTGCACCGCCGTGGCTACCAGTCGGTCCGCGAGGTCGTCGAGGTCGAGGGGGGAGGTGTCGCGGCGGGTCGCGCCGGAGCCCGGCAGGTCGGCGCCGATGACCGTGAAGGAACGGGACAGCGGCGCGAGCAGCGGGCCGAAGTTGGCCTGGACGGTGCCGCCCGCCCCGTGCGCGAGGACCACGGCGGGTCCGGAGCCGCGGACCGTCGCGGCCAGCCGAGCCGTGGACATGTCGACCTGGGTCATCGGTGGGCCCCTTTCGTTGAGCCGAAGCTATCAGTCAAGTCCGCGCATGATGGTGGGTTCGAGGCTTTCACCTTCGGCGGTCCACCATTCGCGAGGAGGAATGCAGAACCTCTCGACGACGTCCTCGTGAGAAGTATTCGCGACGGCCACCTCGGTGGTTGTGTGTTCCATGGCGACTCCTGTTGCTATCGCGCGGATCGACATACTCGACAGGCGCTTCAGGTTCAATCACCGTAACGACGGAATGTGACGCAGAACAACCCCTAGGAGTCCCCTACGGCCCGAAAGGGCAACAAAAGGGTCTGGGGTATCCACTGCTCCGTTCAGCCGAGACACTGGGTGGCGGACGGGAAACGAACGCTCTACTCCCCCACCTGCGGAGGCACAACCCGCAAACCCCGGACAGGCCCTCCATCCACACATGGGCCCACCCCTCAGTCCGTCGAAGTGATGACGACAATCGCTTGAAACGGCGTTACGTTACGAACGGTCCGGATCTTCGCGCAGTCGCACACCGGCATTCCGGAACAGCGCGGACGTGATCTCCGACATCGCGGACGGAGGCGATGCAATCGTGCAGTCGCACACCACCGGTGAAAGCCGGAACAGCTCAGGCGGAGTGGCGGACCACGAAGGTCGGCGCGAACACCACGGAACTCACCGGCCTGTTGGGACGGTCGACGTGGTCGAGCAGCAGCCGCACCATTTCGGCCGCCATGTCCTCCACGGGCTGCCTCACCGTGGTCAGGGTCGGATCGCAGACGAGGGCGGAACTGCTGTCGTCGAAACCGACGACGGCGACATCCTCCGGCACGCGGCGGCCCGCCCTGCGCAGCACCGGCAGGGCGCCGTGCGCCATCAGGTCGGACGCGACGAACAGGCCGTCGAGGTCCGGGTGCTCGGCGAGCAGGCGCTCGACGGCGCGCGCGCCGGACTCGGAGCTGAAGTCGCCCTCGGCGAAGGGCACGTCGTGGTGGCCGAACTCGGCCATGGCGGCGCGGAAGCCGTCCAGGCGGTCGATGCCCGCGGGGGCGTCGAGCGGGCCGGAGATCGTCGCGATCCGGCGTCTGCCGAGCCCGACGAGGTGCTCGGCGGCGAGTCGGGCGCCCGCGGCCTGGTCGACGTCGACGTGGCTGATCCGCAGGTTGCCCATGGGTCTGCCGGACAGCACGACGGGCAGCCGCATGTTCGCGAGCATGGAGGGCAGCGGGTCGCCGCGGTGCGTGTGGATCAGTATCGCGCCGTCGAGCCTGCCCTGCCGCAGGTCCGCGACCAGGTGCTCGTAGGTGGACGACCCGGCCAGCGTCACGACGAGGTGCACGCCGATCGGCTGGACGACGCCCATGACGCCCTCCACGACCCGGCCGAAGAACGGGTCGCCGAAGATGCGGCCCTCGTTCGGCAGCACCAGGGCGACCGAACCCGCCCTGCGGGTCACCAGCGACCGCGCCGCCAGGTTCGGCCGGTAGCCGGTCGCGTCGATGGCCTGCTGCACCGTCTCGCGCAGCTCGCTGTCGACCGTCGGCACGCGGTTGACCACGCGGGAAACCGTTGCACGCGAAACACCGGCCACCCTCGCGACTTCTTCGAGGGTCACGGCCTTTGTCGCAGGAGCGATCAGTTCACCCGGCATGAACACATTTATACCTTGCCCGCGTGCGGTGACCGTGGGATTTCCACCGGATGGACCGGCGGGTAGTCGACTTTTAGGGCCGCGACCAGCGGTTCCGCAACCGACTGCTTATGAATGTGTTCACCCGGTAAACGCCGTGCAAAACCCGCCAACACGGGCATGAATTGGCCCACCACAGTAGGAGGACGACCTTGTTCGCGAAGTGGGGTTCACTTGCGTACCACCGCCGTTGGGTGGTGATGATCGCCACCTTGGTGCTGACCGTGATGGGCGGAATGTGGGGACTCGGGGTATTCGACCGGCTCAGTGAGGGTGGTTTCGGCGACCCCACGAGCGAGGCCGTGCGGGCCAACAAGGTCATCGAGGACACCTTCGGCCGCCAGGGCGGCGACGTCGTCGTGATGTACACGGCGCCGACCGGCAGCACGATCGACTCGCCCGAGCTGAAGGCGAGGATCGAGAAGCAGCTCTCCGGCCTGCCCTCGGACGCGGTCAAGACCGTCGCGTCCTACTGGAACATCCCCCAGCCCAACCCGTTCGGCAGCGCCGACAAGTCGAAGGCGCTGGTGGCGATCACGCTGCAGGCCTCCGACTCCAACACCCAGCTCAAGGACTACGCGCGCTTCTCCGACCAGCTCGTGGTCGACGGCGTGGAAACCCAGCTGGCGGGCCAGATCCCGGTCCAGAAGACGATCAGCGAGATGTCCGGCGCCGACCTGGTCCGCGCCGAGGCCGTGTCGATGCCGATCGTGCTGATCCTGCTGGTGATCATCTTCGGCGGGGTGGTCGCGGCCTCGCTGCCGGTGCTCGTCGGCGGTCTGGCGATCATGGGCTCGCTCGCCCTGCTGCACGCCGTCTCGCTGGGCACCGAGGTGAACTCGTTCGCCATCAACGTGGCGACGCTGCTCGGCCTCGGCATGGCCATCGACTACGGCCTGTTCATAGTCGGCCGGTTCCGGGAAGAACTCGCCGCGGGCCGCACGACCGAGCAGGCCGTGCGGCGCACCGTCGGCTCCGCCGGCCGCACCGTCGTCTTCTCCGCGACCCTGCTCGTGATCGCGCTCGCGGGCCTGCTGCTGTTCCCGCAGAGCTTCCTCAAGTCGCTGGGCTACGGCGGCATGTCCGCCGTAGCGGTCGCCGCGTTCGTCTCGCTGACCCTGCTGCCTGCACTGCTCGGCATCCTCGGCCACCGCGTCGACAAGCTGGCGATGCCGTGGCGCAAGCGCATGGCCAAGTCCGAGGGCGGCGCCGTCTGGGCCAAGCTGGGCAAGAAGGTCATGAAGCGCCCGGCCCTGATCGCCATCCCGATCGTCGCCGTGCTGCTCGCGCTGGGCGCGCCGTTCCTCGGCGTGAAGTTCGGCGAGGTCACCGAGAAGGTCCTGCCCGCGGGCAACGAGGCCCGCGTGGCCGTGGAGACCCTCAACAAGGACTTCCCCGCCATCGCCAAGACCGGCCTCGACATCGTGGTGAAGGGCAACACCAGCCAGGAGGCCGTGCAGCGCTACGCCGAGCGCGTGGCCGCGGTCCCCGGCATCGACACCGCCGCGCTCGCGCAGGAACCGAAGGACAACGTCTGGCTGCTCTCGGCCACGCTGGAGGGCGACCCGCTCAGCGACGCCTCCAAGCAGGCCATGCTGGACGTCCGCGAGGTCACCCCGCCCCTCGGCGCCGGTGAGACGCTCGTGGGCGGGTCCACGGCCGTGAACGTCGACAGCCTCGACGCCATCAGCTCCCGGCTGCCGTGGATGGCGCTGCTGTTCATCGCCGCCACGTTCATCCTGATGTTCCTGGCGTTCGGCTCGGTCCTGCTGCCGATCAAGGCCATCGTCATGAGCGCCCTGAGCCTCTCGGCCACGTTCGGCGTCCTCACGTGGATCTTCTACGACGGCCACCTGGCGTCGCTGCTCGGCGTCACGCCGTCGCCGCTGGACTCCGGCATCGTGGTGTTGATGGTCGCGATGATCCTGGGCCTGTCGACGGACTACGAGGTGTTCCTGCTCTCCAGGATGGTGGAGGCCCGCAACAGGGGCGCGAGCAACGAGGAGGCGGTCACCATCGGCCTCGCCAAGACCGGCAGGGTCATCACCGCGGCCGCTATCCTGCTCATCCTGGTCACCGGCGCCTTCGCGTTCTCCCAGGTCGCCATGATGCGCTTCGTCGGCGTCGGCATGATCCTGGCGCTGGCGCTCGACGCGACCATCGTGCGGATGATCCTGGTGCCCGCGGTCCTCAAGCTGCTCGGCAACGCCGCCTGGTGGGCTCCGGGACCGCTGCGGCGGATCCAGGAGAAGCTCGCCATCCACGAGGGCGGCGACGTGGAGGACGAGGACGACCACAAGGACGACAGGGACGACAACGACCGCCCGGCCCAGTGGCAGCGGTTCCCGCAGCCCGTGGGCTGAGTCCGGAGTGGTGGGCGGGAGTTCCCGGCGGGATGCCGGGGCCTCCCGCTTCCGCGTGCGTCCGGTCGTGGCGGGTTCGGCGCCCCTGTGCAGGAATCGCCTCCTCGACGGGCCGCTACTACGTTGGCGCGGGTGCCCACCTTCGAGGAGATCACCCGACCCGACGGCTCCGACCCGTCCGAGGACCCCTGGGTGAACGGTCCCCCACCGCCGGAGACGGTCGCGATCGTCGCCTACACGCCCGAGTGGCCGCGCCGCTTCCAGGCCGCGGCGGCGGAGATCCGCGCCGCGCTCGGCCGGGTGGTGCTCGGCATCGACCACGTCGGGTCGACGTCGGTGGAGGGACTGGCCGCCAAGGACGTCCTCGACATCGACCTGACGGTGGCCGACCCCCGCCAGGAGGAGCTGTACGTCCCCGCGCTCGTGCGGATCGGCTACGTCCACACGGTCCGGGAGCCGTCCTGGTACGAGCACCGGCTCCTGAGGCTGGCCGAACCCAGGGTGAACCTGCACGTGTTCGGGCCGGACTGCCCGGAGCTGGTCCGGCACCGCATGTTCCGCGATTGGCTGCGCGCCCACCCCGAGGACCGCGCGCTGTACGAGGACGCGAAACAGGCGGCGGTTCCGGGGGGCGGCAACGTCATGGACTACAACGCGCGCAAGGAGGAGACCATCCAGGCGATCTACGACCGGCTCTTCCGCGCCGCGGGGATGCTGTAGGAACCGGGGACGCGCCGCTGCCCCCGAGTGGGGGGCTCGGGGGCAGCGGTGGTGGGAGTCCGCTCACGGCAGGGCGAGGGACTCCAGGTGGGGGACGACGGTGTCCACGCCGGGGAGGGCGAGCATCTCGCGTTGGGCCCTGCGGACCTCCGCGGTGATGGCCGGGTCGGAGAGGACCTGGCGGCAGGTGTCGCGGACGACGTCGGCGGTCGTCTCCGGGATGACGCGGCCGAGGTTCATCTTCTGGAGCAGGTCGGCGTGGAAGGGCTGGTCGCCGAACTGGGGCAGGACGGCCATGGGGGTACCGCCGAACATGGACTCGCGGATGCTGTTGTAACCGCCGTGCGTGACGAAGAGATCGGCGCACTGCAGGAGCAGGGGTTGGGCCATGCGTTCGACGACGTGCACGTTGTCGCCGACCTCGATGCCGTCCATGGACAGGCCGCCGGTGGCCAGCACCGCGTAGCAGTCCAGTTCGGACAGTCCGCCCGCCAGCGCCTGGAGGAGGACCTTCGACGGGTCCTCGTCCTGGGGCGGGCCGAACTGGAAGAACTGGCGCAGCTGCACCAGCACGGTGCCCATGGCGCAGGCCACGAGCGGCTTGTCGGTGGGCAGCCCGGCGATCTCGCGGCTGAGCACCTCGTCGCGGGCGACGATCGGGGACTGGCGGTAGCGGATGGCGTAGGGCACGTCGAAGGCGGCGAACGAGTAGCGCTCGGGCACCGAGTCGAAGCGGCCGAACCGGTACAGCGCGGTCGGGTCGTGGGCGGGTGGCAGGTCCAGTTCGGCGCGGCGCTCGTCGAGCATGTCCACCAACCGGACCGGGTCGACCATGTCACCGGCGCCGGACGGGCCGCAGATGTGGCGCAGGCCGAGCCGCTCGGCCACGAGGGTGGCGGCGATCTCCGCGGAGTCGCGCACGACCAGGTTCGGCTTGAAGTCCAGTGCCAGCGCCATGAGGGCGCGGTAGGTCGGCGTGATGTGCGGGCCACCCGCCATGACCAGCATCTCGTCGAACGCGGTCATCTCCGGCGGCGGCGCCACCGGCAGACCGGTGCGCTTGGCCTCGGCCGCGCGCTGCTCGGCGCCCTCCTTCATCACGGCCATGATCGAGTCGTGCATCTCCGGGAGCACCGGCTCGACCCGCACCCGTTCGTCGGCGTACACCGGCGCCAACGAGGGCGGCAGCGCGACCAGGACGTCGTGCCCGGCGTCGGCGATCGCGCGGATCAGCGGGAGCATGTCCCGCGCGTGGCCCTGGGAGCCGGTGATGCTGCTCAGTACTCGCACGACTGTCGCCCTTCATGTGTGGAAACCGGCGGTCATCGCATCGGGAACTTGACCTGGCCGGAGACGATCGGGTTCACGTAGTTGCTGCTGGAGATCTGCATCCTGCGCATGGCCAGGCCGGTGAGGACCTCCAGCACGGCGCGGCGCGCGTTGAGCGCGGTCGAGTAGCCGGGGTCGATGTTCGGCGCGACCTCGACGACGTCCATGCCGACGACGTTGGTCTCGTGGGCGAGCCTGCGCAGCGCGGGGAACAGCTCCCGCGTGGTCAGGCCGCCCGGTTCCGGGGTGCCGGTGCCGGGGGCGTACGCGGGGTCCAGGACGTCGATGTCCAACGACAGGTAGACGTTCGGGACGTGCGCGACGTCGGCGATGAGCTTGTCGATGACGGCGTCGATGCCGAGTCGTTCGACCTCGGCCATGAAGTGCGACTTCATGCCCTGCCTGCGCATCCAGTTGAACTGCTCGTCGTCCGGGGCGGACGGGCTGCGCAGCCCCATCTGGACGATGTTGGCACCGGGGAACTTCTCGTCCTCGATCAGCCGGTAGATGGGCGTGGTGTGGCTGATCTTGTTCCCGTACACCTCGGCGTGGCAGTCGGGGTGGGCGTCGAAGTGGACGACCGCGACGCTGCCCGCGCCGTGCACGTCGTTGAGCGCGCCCGCGCTGGGCCACAGCAGCGTGTGGTCACCGCCGAGCACGATCGGCACGGCGCCGACCTGCGCGATCTCGGTGATCATCTCGCGGATGGGGGCCATGGAGTTGGCGTTGCTGAACATGTCCACGGGCGCGTCGCCGTAGTCCACGACCTTGAGCTGCTGGAACGGCTTCACCCTCGTGGCGGAGTGCACGAAGTCCTCGTAGTTGTTGAACAGGTAGCGCTCCTCGGTGCGGATCGCCCTCGGTCCGAAGGCGGCACCGCGGTGGCCGACGGACTGGTCGAGCGGAACCCCCATGACCGCGACGTCCACGCCGCCCGCCCTCAGGTCCGCCTGGTCGAGGCAGATCGGCACGTTCATGAACGTGCCGATGCCGGAGTAGGCGGGTTGGGCGAAGTTGCGGCGCAGGTCGATCGGGCCCGGCTCGCGTGGCGGGTTGACGGTCGAGCGGATCCGGTGCGGCCACTTCTCGTCGATCACGAAAGCTCTCCTCAGGTCACTACTTCTCGGGCCGCAGCGCGGTCTTGGGGGTCACGGCCGTCACGCGGAAGTTCTTCGTCGTGCAGTCCAAGCGGTGGAACAGGTTGTCCGCGCCGGTGAACCACAGGTCGGTGACCCCGCCGCGCCGCAGCGCGGAGACCACGTCCGGCCAGTTGATCGGCCGGTCGAACGTGTCGAGCAGCATGGTCCGCATCGCCTCGGCGTCGGTGACCGTCGTGCCGTTCTGGTCGGCGATCACCGGGATCCGCGGCGCCCCGATGTCGTAGCGGGTGAACACCTCCTCCTCGACCTTGCGCCGCAGGGCGGAGAACGCCCTGGCGTGCACCGGTGGGCGCATCGAGTACATCGAGTACCCGCCCGCGTCCCTGATCCGCTGCTTGAAGAAGTCCAGGGAGGACTCGCGCACCGAGACGAAGTAGAAGTCGTGGTCGAGGTAGCCCGAGATCTCGTACCACTCCCCCCGCGCCTCCATCTCCGCGAGGATCTCCTTCGTGCGCTCCTCGGAGGTGCGGACGAAGGACTGGGTGATGACGTCGGAGTACTCCGCGGCGAAGAACTCCTCCTCGCACCTGGCGAGTTCCGCCGTCATCCGCACCACGTCGCCGAAGGGGAGCGAGTCGACGAACGCGGTGGCGGCCTTCTGCCCGAAGCTCGGCCCGACGCACAGGTCCGGGTCGAGCCCCATGGCGTCGACGGCGCGGTCCGCGAGCGCCACCGAGTTGATCAGGAAGGCGATCTGGGTGGCCTCGGAGTACTCGTGGTCAGTGCTGCGGAAGCGCTGCAGCACCGAGTAGCCCAACGCCTCGTCGGCGGCGGCCAGCCGTCGACGGGCGTAGCGGTCGAGGACCATGTACCTGCCGACGTCGGCGAAGTTGCACGGTCCCATACCGGGGAACACGATCGCGGTGAGCCCCTGTCGCACTTCGTTCTCGGACTTCCCGTTCTCTTCTTCCGGGGCGGCGCTCGGCGTGTTCTCCATCGGTGTTCCCCGTCCCGGTCAGACGCTGGCGCCGTCGGGGACCTCGGCCAACGCCAACTGCTCCAGGTGCAGGCGGTCGGGCTTCCCGTTGCGGTTGAGGGGGAAGCTGTCGAGCACGTGCACCCGGTTCGGGCGTTCGTAGACCGGCAGCAGCTCGCTGAGCAGCTCCCGCCAGAAGTGCGGCTCGCGGTCGAGCGAGTCCTCCACGAAGAACACGAGCTGGCAGCCGCGGCGCTCGTCCGGGACGGAGACGACCTTGGCCGAGCAGCCCCTCTCGGCGACCTTGCGCTCGATGATCTCCGGGTAGAGCGTGTAGCCCATCCTGGTCACGGCGAACTTGCGGCCGAAGACGGACAGGTTGCCGTGCGCGTCGAGCTTGCCGAAGTCGCCGGTCTGGAACCACTGCCGGGTGTGCGGGACGAGCGTGCCGTCCTCGGACAGGTAGCCCTCCATCACGTCGGGGGTGTTGACCAGGACCTCGCCGATCTGGTCGACCTCGACCTCGTGGCCCTCGTCGTCGACGACCTTGATCTCCAGGCCCTCCATGGCCACGCCGCAGGCGACCGGGTTCTCGGGCGTCGCGAACGACACGTTGCCCATCTCGGTGCTGCCGTAGCTGTCCAGCAGCGGCAGGCCGAAGCGGTCGACGTAGGCGTTCACCAGCGAGGGGTCCAGGGGCGCGGCACCGCTGCAGAACATCCGCACGGTGTCGACGTTCAGGCCCGCCTCGGGGCGCTTCTGCACGATGTTGAGGAGACTGCGGTAGGTGGAGGGGGTGGCGTCCACGACCGTGACGCCGGTCTGGCCCGCCATCACCAGCGCGCGGTCGAGCCGGCGGTACGGCGCGACGACGAGCGAACAGCGCTCCTGCCACGCGATGAGCACCATGGAAAGCCCGTACTGGTGGGAGAACGGCAGCAGGGGCATGAGGACGTCGCCCTCGCGGTGGCCGACCTGGGCCGCGTTGCGGCGCAGGTTCTCCAGGAACTTGCCGCCGGACTTCACGATGCCCTTGGGCGTGCCGGTGGAGCCGGACGACCACATGACCAGGCCGTCGGGGCGCTCGCACCAGTCGGTGAAGTCGAGCTTGTCCCGCAACGGCTTCCGGTTGGCGGCGGCCACCAGCAGCTCGTAGACGAAGACCTTGCTCTCCTCGGCGTCCAGCGGCGCGTCCTCGTCGACGACGCACATCTTGACGCCCGCCTGGTTCGCGATCCGCCTGGTCTGGTCGGCGCGCTCCTGGCTGTCCACCATGACGATCGACGCGCCCACGTGCATCAGGGCGAGCAGCGTCACGACCCACCCCGCCGAGTTGCCCGCTTTCAGCATCACGCGGCAGCCGTGGCCGATGCCGTTCTCACCCAGCACGTCGGCCACGCGCAGGGCGTTCTGCTCGAACTCGGGATAGGTCTGCACCGAGTCGGTCGAGAAGAGTTTCGCGGTCATCTGCGGCACTCCTCCTTCCTCTTGCTCACGGGGGCCGCGGAGGAGCGCGCGGAATCCCGTCCGGGTGGCGCACTGCTCGGCAGCGAGGAGTAATTCGTGAATCCACTGCCCTGCTGGAGAGTCGACTTCCCACTGAAGTCCAACTGGGACAAGGGTATTATTACGATGTTCCGGAGCGAAACCCCTGACCACGCCCCTAGGGGCCCTTACCCCAGCGGGGGCGGATACCCGGTGAGACGTGCGGAGATGAGGTCGGTCACCTCGTCTTGATGGGTGCTCAGGTAGAAGTGGCCACCGGGGTACACCTGGAGGTCGAAGGCGCCGGTCGTGTGCTCCGACCAGGCCCGTGCCTCCTCTATGGTCGCCTTGGGGTCGCTGTCGCCGACCAGGACGGTCACCGGGCAGGACACCCTGGCGCCCGGCTCGCACCGGTAGGTCTCCACGGCCTTGTAGTCGGCGCGGATGACCGGGATGACCAGCCTGAGCAGGTCCTCGTTGCCCAGCAGGCGGGAATCGGTGCCGCTGAGCAGCTGGAGCTCGGCGACGATCCCGTCGTCGTCGCGCAGGTGCACCTGGTCGTCGCGGTAGCGCGACGGGGCGCGGCGGCCGGACGCGAACAGGGCGACGGGGGCGGTTCCGCGCCGTTCCAGCCCGCGGGCCACCTCGAAGGCCAGCGTGGCCCCCATGCTGTGGCCGAACAGGGCGAGGGGCTTGTCCCCCACCCACGGTTCCAACGCCGAGACGATCCGGTCGGCCAGCACGTCGACCGTGTCGACGCACGGTTCCGATCGGCGGTCCTGCCTACCGGGGTACTGCACCGCCAGCACTTCCACTCCGGGCCTCAAGGATTCCGACACCGGGTAGTAGAAGCTCGCCGAACCCCCCGCGTGCGGGAGGCAGACCAATCGGACCTCGCTGTCCGGATCGGGGTGGAAACGGCGGATCCACAATGCGGTGTCGACGATTGCTCGTGCCATGGCGGTTGCTTTTTCCTCTCACGACTTCACGGCCTGACCAGGGGCGCACAACCTCCACGCGCGTCGGGTAACGGGTATTCCACCGGGTGCATGAAAAGATGGTGCGGGACGCAGGCGGCGTCCCGCACCCCCTGTTCACCCCTGTTCGGGGAAGTTCTCCACCAGCCACCCGTGCACGGCCTCGGCAGTCGTGCCCGCGTGCTCCCGCATCATCGAGAAGTGGGTGCCAGGAGCGTCGAGCACGGCGTGCTCGAAGTCCCATGTGGACCGCCACTCTGCGGCGGGATCCGTGCCCGGCAACGGTTCCGACGCGCGGACGAGCAGGGTGGGGGTGCTGATGGGGGTGGGCTGCCAGCCCGCGTGGACGCGGCAGTAGGCGCCCATGGCGGTGAGCCGCTGGTCGTCCACCAGCGCGTCGTCCTCGGCGTCCTGAGTGGACCCGGCGCCGCCGACGACCTCGGGGTGCACGCGGGACAGGGCTTCCCGGTCGTGGCGGAAGATGTCCATGAGCACCAAGGCCGCGGCGGGGGTGCCGAGACCCTCCAGGTGCGCTGCGACGCCGTGGGCGAGCGTGCCGCCCGAGGAGTGGCCGACCAGCACGAACGGCTTGCCCTCCGCGTGGTCGAGCACCGCCTGCGCCTGGGCCCGCACGATGGCGTCGACCGACGCCGGCACCAGCTCGCCGCGCAGGAAGCCCGGCGTGGACACAACGGACACGTCGCGCTCGTCGCGCAGGGACGCCGCGAACCGGGCGTAGACCTGGGCACCGGAGTTGGCCAGGATCGGCGGGAAGCAGATCAGGCCGGGGCCCGCGTCGCCCTTGGCGAGCCGGACGGTGTGCAGCGGCTCGGGCAGGTCCTCGGGACCGGTGAACGACGGCCGGAACTCCGAGACCGCCATCAGCAGCCCCATGAAGTCCTCGCCGCGGCCGGACGCGCCCGCCTGCTTGGACATCAGGCCCAGCGTGCCCGCCGGGGCCGCGCCGGCCACCTGGTCGGCGGGGACGTCGACCTCGCGGCCGAGGTGCTCGGCGACCAGCGCCGGGGTCGGGTGGTCGAACAGCAGCGTCGGCGGCAGCCGCAGGCCGGTGACCGCGTTCAGCACGTTGCGCAGCTCCACGGAGGTGAGCGAGTCGAAGCCCAGCTCCACGAACTGCCGGTCCGGCTCGACCTTCCTGGCGCCGTAGCCCAGCACCGCGGCGGTGTGCGCCAGGACCGCGTCCAGCAACGCCTTGGCCCTGTCCTGCGTGGAGAGACCACGCAGATCCAGCCGGACGTCGGCCGCCGCCGCGCGCCGGGTCGTGGTGCGGGCGAAACCGCGCAGCAGCGCCGGCAGCTCCGGTCCGGCACCGCGCAGTCCGGCGGTGTCGAGCCTCATCGGCACGGCGACCGCGTGCGGGCCGCGGGCGGCGCGGTCGAACAGCGCCAGGCCTTCGGCGACACCCAGTGCGGCCACGCCGGACCGCTTCAGGCGGTCCTGGTCGGCGGTCATGCCGCCGAGGTCGTCCCACAGGCCCCAGGCCAGCGACAGACCGGCCAGCCCGCGCGCCCTGCGCTGCTGCGCCACGGCGTCGAGGTAGGCGTTGGCCGCGGCGTAGTTGCCCTGGCCGGGCGTGCCGAACGTGCCCGCGGCCGAGGAGAACACCACGAACGCGTCCAGGTCACCGGCCAGCTCGTGCAGGTTCGCGACCGCGTCCACCTTGGGGCGCAGCACCCGGTCGACCTGCTCGGCGGTCATGGAGCCGATCGTCGAGTCGTCCAGCACACCGGCGGTGTGCACCACGACCTTGACCGGGTGCGCGGCCAGCAGATCGGCCACGGCGGCGCGGTCGGCGACGTCGCAGGCCGCGAACTCCACCTTCGCGCCGAGCCCGACGAGCTCGGCGTGCAGCTCCGCGGCACCGGGGGCGTCAGCACCGCGCCTGCTGGCCAGCAGCAGGTCGGTGACACCGTGCTCGGTGACGAGGTGGCGGGCGAACAGCGACCCGAGGCCGCCGGACGCGCCGGTCACCAGGACCTTGCCGTCCGTTTTGAAGATCGGCTCGCCGTCCACATCGGACACCGTGCGGGTCAGTCTCGGCGCGAACACCGCTCCGTCGCGGACGGCGATCTCCGGCTCGTCCGCGACGATGACGACCTCGGCGCCCTCGGGCAGGTCCACGAGCACGAACCGGCCGGGGTGCTCGGCCTGCGCCGACCGCACCAGGCCGCGCACGGCGGCACCGGCCAGGTCGGGCACGTCGTCGCCGGGCCGGACCGCGACCGCGCCGCGGGTCGCGAACACCACGGTGGCGTCGGACTCGGCGTGCTCGCGAACGGTCGCCAGCGCGGCGTGGACGGCCTCGGAGACCGTGCCGGACACCTCGACCACCACGAACCCGTCGGTGCGCGCGGCCGCCGTAACCGGCACCCACTCGACGTGGAACAGGGAGTCGGTCGCGGCCGGGGCGAGCGCGACCGGGCGCAGCACCAGGGAGTCCACGGACGCGACCGGCGCACCGGTCGCGTCGGCAACCAGCAGCGACACGGTGTCGGTGCCCGCGCCGGACATCCGGACCCGCAGCTCCCCCGCGCCGACCGCGTGCAGCCGGACGCCGCCGAAGGAGAACGGGAGCCGGGTGCCCCCGCCGTCGGAGAGGAAGTCGCCGAACCGGATGGCGTGCAGCGCGGCGTCGAGCAGGGCCGGGTGCAGGCCGAAGGCGGTGGCGTCGGCGTCCAGCGCGACCTCGGCGAACACGTCGTCGCCGTGGCGCCACGCGGACTTGAGGCCCTGGAACACCGGGCCGTACTCCAGGCCCAGCGCGGCGAAGTCGTCGTACAGGCCGTCGACCGCGACCGGCTCGGCACCGGTGGGCGGCCACGCGGCCAGGTCGTCGGGGGCCGTGCCGTCGGACGTGCCGAGGGTGCCGGTCGCGTGCCGGGTCCACGGGCCGTCGGAGGCGGTGCGGGAGAACACGGTCAGCGTGCGCCGACCCGACTCCTCCTCCCCCACCATGACCCGCAGCGCCACGCCGCCGTGCTCGGGGAGCACCAGCGGGGCTTCGAGGGTCAGCTCCTCCAGCAGGTCGCAGTCGGCCTGCGCCCCGGCCTGGATCGCCAGCTCGACGAACGCGGTGCCGGGCAGCAGGACCGTGCCGGACACGGCGTGGTCGGCCAGCCACGGGTGGGTGTCCAGCGCGAGCCTGCCGCTGAACACCAGCGCGCCGGACTCGGGCAGCGAGACCTCCGCGCCGAGCAGCGGGTGGTTGCCTGCCCCGAGGCCGAGGCCGACAGCCGTGCCGTCGTCGGAGCCCGCGGGCGACTCCAGCCAGTAGCGCTCGCGCTGGAACGCGTAGGTGGGCAGGTCGACCGTCTTCGCGCCGGGGAAGAACGCGGTCCAGTCGACCCGCACGCCGCGGGTGTGCAGGGCGGCGACGGCGGTGACCAGCGAGCGGACCTCGTCGCGGTCCTTGCGCAGCGACGGGATGACCGGAACCTCGGCCATCGCGGCCAGCACGCCGTCCGGGCCCAACTCCAGGAACTTGGTCACACCGCGCTGTTCGAGGATCTGAACGGCGTCATGGAAACGGACGGTGTTCCGGACGTGGGCTACCCAGTACTCCGGGTTCGTCACGTCGCCGAGCAGCCCGATCCGGGGCTGGTGGAAGGTCAACGTGCCGACGACCGAACGGAAGTCGTCCAGCATCGGGTCCATCAGCGGCGAGTGGAACGCGTGCGAGACGGCGAGGCGCTTGGACTTCCGGTCGGCGAACTTCTCGACGACCTGCGCGACAGCGGATTCCTCGCCCGCGAGCACGATCGCCTTGGGTCCGTTGATGGCGGCGATGGAGACTTCGGCGGTGAGGTGGGGAGTGACCTCTTCCTCGGTGGCCTGCAACGCGACCATCGCACCACCGGCAGGGAGGGCCTGCATCAGGCGGGCCCGGGCGTTGACCAGCGTGGCGGCGTCTTCGAGTGACAGCACACCGGCCACGTGGGCTGCGGCGATCTCGCCGATGGAGTGGCCTGCCAGGTAGTCGGGCTTCACGCCCCACGACTCGACCAGCCGGTACAACGCCACTTCCAGCGCGAAGATCGCGGGCTGGGTGAACTCGGTGCGGTCCAGCTCCTCCTGCGTGTGCCGCACGTCCACCAGCGCGGTCACCTCGTCGAACGCCTTCGCGAACACCGGGTACGCGACGTGCAGCTCACGGCCCATCCCGGCACGCTGACTGCCCTGACCGGTGAACAGGAACGCGAGCTGCCCGGTTGCGGGGGTACCGCCGGCGGGGTTGTCCAGGGCGGTCAGGAGTTCGTCGTGGTCGGCCGCGACCAGTGCGGTGCGGTGGTCGAGCAGCGTGCGGCTGGTGGCGAGTGAGAACGCCACGTCGATCGGCCGTACGTCGGGGTTCGCGGCCAGGTGGGCCTTGAGCTTCGCGGCCTGGCCGCGCAGCGCCTCCGGGGTCTTGCCGGACAGCAGCCACGGCAGCGTCGACCACCCGCCGGGCTCGTCGGTCACCTCGGGCTCGTCGGCTTGCTCCAGCACGACGTGCGCGTTGGTGCCGCTGATGCCGAAGGACGACACCGCGGAGCGGCGCACCCGGCCGTGGTCGGGCCACGGGGTGGGATCGGTGACCAGCTCGACCGAGCCGGACGTCCAGTCGACGTGCGGTGATGGCGCGTCGACGTGCAGCGTCTTCGGCATCACGCCGTGCCTCATGGCCATGACCATCTTGATCACGCCGGCGACACCGGCGGCGGCCTGGGTGTGGCCGAGGTTCGACTTCACCGCGCCCAGCAGGACCGGCGTCGACCGGTTCTGGCCGTAGGTCTCCAGCAGGGCCTGCGCCTCGATGGGGTCGCCGAGCTTGGTGCCGGTGCCGTGCGCCTCGACCGCGTCCACGTCCGAAGTGGACAGACCGGAGTTGGCCAGCGCCTGCCGGATGACGCGTTGCTGCGACGGGCCGTTCGGGGCGGTGAGGCCGTTCGAGGCACCGTCCTGGTTCACCGCCGTGCCGCGCAGGATCGCGAGCACCGGGTGGCCGTTGGCGCGGGCGTCGGCCAGCCGCTCGATCACCAGCATGCCCGCGCCCTCACCCCAGCTCGACCCGTCGGCGCCGGCGGCGAAGGGCTTGCAGCGCGAGTCGGGGGCCATCGCGCCCTGGGTGCTGAACTCGACGAACGTGCCGGGGGTCGCCATCACCGTGACACCACCGGCCAGCGCCAGCGAGCACTCGCCGGACTTCAGCGCCTGCACGGCGAGGTGCAGTGCCACCAACGAGGACGAGCACGCCGTGTCGACCGTGACCGCCGGGCCCTCCAGACCGAGGGTGTAGGCGATGCGGCCGGACGCGACGCTGCCCGCGGTGCCGGTGCCGAAGTAGCCGCCGACCTCCTCGGGGATCGCGGTCAGCCGGGTGCCGTAGTCGTGGTACATCATCCCGGCGAACACGCCGGTCTGGCTGCCCCGCAACGAGGTCGGGTCGATGCCCGCCCGTTCGACGGCCTCCCAGGAGGTTTCCAGCAGCAGTCGCTGCTGCGGGTCCATGGCGAGGGCTTCGCGCGGGTTGATGCCGAAGAACGCCGGGTCGAACTCGCTGGCGTCGTAGAGGAAACCACCTTCGGCGGCGTTGCTGGCCTGCGTGAGGTAGTCGATGTTCCAGCCCCGGTCGGTCGGGAAGCCCCCGATGGCGTCCCGGCCTTCCGCCAGGAGGTCCCACAGGTCATCCGGGCTCGTGACGCCTCCGGGGAAGCGGCAGCTCATGGCGACGATGGCGATGCGGTCGTCGCTGTCGGAACCGGCGGCGCGGACCGCGTTCACGGCCGCGCTCCCGCCGACGAGCTTGCCGCGCAGGTACTCGGCGAGGACGTCGGTGGTCGGGTAGTCGAAGACGAGCGTGGCGGGCAGCTTGAGGCCGGTGGCGGCGTTGACCCGGTTCCGCAACTCGACCGCGGTCAGCGAGTCGAACCCCAGCTCCCGGAACGCCTTCGAGGTGTCCACGGTGTCGGTGGACGAGAAGCCGAGCACCGCGGTCACGTGGGTGCGGACCAGGTCGAGCAGCACCTTGAGCTGCTCGGGCACCGGCAGCGCGCCGAGCTTCTGCGCCAGCCCCGAAGCGGCGGCCTGGTCGGCGGCGGACGCGGTGCGCCTGCCGGCCGCGCGGGTGAACCCGCGCAGCAGCGGCGGGACCGCGGCACCGGCGCCGCGCAGGGCCGCGGTGTCCAGGTGCATCGCGACGAGCACCGGCTCCGTTGACGCCAGCGTGGCGTCGAACAGCGCGAGGCCCTCGTCCGAGGTGAGACCGCCGATGCCGCCGGACACCCGGCCGCGGTCGGTGTCGGCCATCTCGCCGGTCATGTCGCTCGCCTGCTCCCACAGGCCCCAGGCCAGCGAGAGCGCGGGCTTGCCCTGGGCGCGGCGGTGGCGGGCGAAGGCGTCGACGAACGCGTTGGCTGCGGCGTAGTTGGCCTGGCCCGCGTTGCCGAACGTCCCCGCCGCCGACGAGAAGAGGATGAAGTTGTCGACGTCCCCGGCCAGCTCGTCCAGGTTGAGGACGGCGTCGACCTTGGGCCGCAGCACGGTGTCCAGCCGGTCGGGCGTGAGCGACGACAGCACGCCGTCGTCCAGCACACCGGCGGTGTGCACGACGGAGGTCACCGGGTGCTCGGCCAACAGCGCGGCCAGGGCGTCGCGGTCGGCCGCGTCGCACGCCGCGACGACCACCGTGGCACCGAACGCGGTCAGCTCGGCGCGCAGCTCGGCGGCACCAGGGGCGTCGATTCCCCGCCTGCTCGTCAGCACCAGGTCGCGGACGCCGTGCTCGGTCACCAGGTGCCGGGCCAGCAGCGCGCCCAGCACCCCGGTGGCTCCGGTGAGCAGGACCCGGCCGTCAGCGCGGAACGCGTGCTCGTCCACAGTGGACACAGCCGCACGGGTCAGGCGCGGAACGCGCACGACACCGTCGCGCAGCTCCAGTTCCGGCTCACCGGAATCGACGGCGGCGGTCAGCATCCGCGTGGACGCCCCGGTCCCGTCGGAGTCGACCAGGACGAACCGGTCGGGGTTCTCGGTCTGGGCCGAACGGATCAGGCCTCGGACGGCCGCAGCCGCACGGGCGTCGCCGCCGCCGGTGAGGAGGACAAGACGGGATTCACCGGCAAGGCAGTCCTGCGCCTGCGCGAGGACGGAGTGAACGGCTGCGTGAACGGAGCCTGCGTCAGCCTCTGGGAGCGCAAGGGAAACCACATCAACATCGGGCACCTCTTCCAGTGGGGTCTCGACGGCGTCGAGCGGCAGGACCTGCCAGTCGACCCGGAACAGCGACCGGCCC
This sequence comes from Umezawaea sp. Da 62-37, assembly GCF_032460545.1. Classification (GTDB taxonomy): domain Bacteria; phylum Actinomycetota; class Actinomycetes; order Mycobacteriales; family Pseudonocardiaceae; genus Umezawaea. The sequence goes on along the minus strand of NZ_CP135965.1, from coordinate 8,486,481 downwards.
GTGGTGGGTCCGGCGGTGGCTTGCCGGGAAACGGGGCGCAGCACCAGTTCCTCGACGGAGGCGACGGGCCGACCTGTCTCGTCGGCGACAGCGATCGACACCGAACCGGCGCCGACCGGGGAGATCCGGACCCGCAGCGCGGTCGCGCCCGAGGCGTCGAGCCGCGTGCCGGTCCAGGTGAAGGGCAGCCACGGCGTGTCGGTGACCTCGATGAACGAGCCGAGGCCGACGGCGTGCAGGGCCGCGTCGAGCAGGGCGGGGTGCAGGCCGAAGCCCGCCACCTTCGCACCTTCGGGCAGTGCGACCTCGGCGAACACGTCGTCGCCGGAGCGCCACGCGGCACGCAGGCCGCGGAAGGTCGGGCCGTAGCCGAGGCCGATGGCGGCGAGCCCGTCGTACAGCCCGCTGGTGTCGACCGCCTCTGCGCCGGGCGGCGGCCACGTGGTGAGGTCGGCGGACACCGCTCCCCCGTCGGCCGCCATCGTGCCGGTGGCGTGCCGGGTCCACGGCTCGTCGTCGTCCGCGAACTCGATCCGGGAGTAGACCGCGACCCCGCGCAGGCCGGTCTCGTCCGGGGCTTCCAGGACGACCCGCACCACGACGGCGGTGGTGTCACCCAGCACGAGCGGGGCTTCCAGCGTCAGCTCGTCCACGACACCGCAGCCGACCTGGTCGCCCGCGCGGATCGCCAATTCGACGAACGCCGTGCCGGGCAGCAGGACCGCGTCGGACACGCGGTGGTCGGTCAGCCACGGGTGGGTGCGCTGGGACAGCCTGCCGGTGAACAGGTAACCGGCCGAGTCGGGCAGCGCGACCGCCGCGCCGAGCAGCGCGTGGTCGGTGACGGTGAGACCGGCCGATGTCACGTCACCGTAGCCGGAACCGGTGGTGTCGAGCCAGAAGGACTGGCGCTGGAACGGGTAGGTGGGCAGTTCGACCGCGCGGGCGCCGGTCCCGGCGAACACGGCGTCCCAGTCCAGGGCGAGACCGCGGACGTGGGCCTGCGCCAACGAGGTGAGCAGCCGGGTCGGGCCGCCTTCGCCGCGGCGCAGCGAGCCGATGACGACGGCCTCGGTGCCCATGTCGTCGACGATGTCCTGCACGCCCATGGCCAGCACCGGGTGCGGGCTCATCTCCAGGAAGAACCGGTGGCCGCGCTCGACCAGCGCGCGCACGCCCAGTTCGAACTCGGCGGTCTGGCGCAGGTTCGTGTACCAGTAGTCGGGGCCCAGCTCGGTGCCGTCTACCGGCTTGCCGGTGACGGTGGAGTAGAACGGGATCTCGCCCGCCATCGGGGTGACCGGCGCGAGCAGTTCGGCCAGCCGGTCGCGGATGATCTCGACGTGCGCGGAGTGCGAGGCGTAGTCCACGGCGATCCGCTTGGCGCGCACGCCGTCGGCCTCGCAGGTGGCGACCAGCTCGTCGAGCGCGTCGTTGTCGCCGGAGACGACGGTGGCGCGCGGGCCGTTGACGGTCGCGACGGAGAGCTTGCCCTCCCAGCGGGTCAGCAGCTCGCGGGCCTTCGCGGACGGCAGCGCGACGGACACCATCCCGCCGAGGCCGGACAGGGCGCCGAGCGCCTGGCTGCGCAGCGCCACGACGCGGGCGGCGTCGTCGAGCGACAGCGCGCCCGCGACGCACGCGGCGGCGATCTCGCCCTGCGAACTGCCGACGACGGCGGCGGGCGTGACGCCGTAGGAGCGCCAGACCTGGGCCAGGGACACCATCACGGCCCACAGAGCCGGTTGGACGACATCCACCCGGTCGAAGCCGGGAGCGCCGTCGACCTCGCGGAGCACGTCGATGAGCGACCAGTCCACATAGGACGACAGGGCCCGCTCGCACTCCGCCATGCGGGTGCGGAAGACCTCGTTGTCGTCCAGCAGCTCCAGGGCCATGCCGACCCACTGCGAGCCCTGGCCGGGGAAGACGAAGGCGACCTTGCCGCGGATATCCGCGATGCCCTCGACCACGTCGGCGCTGACCTCGCCGTCGGCGAGCGCGTCGAGGGCGAAGTCGGCGCGCTCGCGGCCGATCAGCACGGCGCGGTGGGGGAAGCGGGAGCGGGTGGTGGCGAGCGAGTAGCCGAGGTCGGCGACGGACGCGGCCGGGTCGGCGGCGAGGTGGTCTCGGAGTTGGGAGGCCTGGGCTCGTAGCGCGGTCTCCCCACGAGCCGACAGCACCCACGGCAGTACACCGGTGGACACCTTGCCAAGTGCCCCCACGACAAACCGGGAAAGATCAGAACTCCCGAAGCCGCTGTTCGCGGCTTCGGGGGCAGCCTGCTCGATGATCGTGTGCGCGTTGGTGCCGCTGAAGCCGAACGACGACACGGCCGCGCGGCGGGGTTCGCCGGTCTCGGGCCAGGCGCGTTCCTCGGTGAGCAGTTCGACGGCGCCCGCGGACCAGTCGATGTGCGGGGACGGCTCGTCGACGTGCAGCGTCTTCGGCATGACCCCGTGGCGCACGGCCATGACCATCTTGATGATCCCGGCGACGCCGGCGGCGGCCTGCGTGTGGCCGAAGTTCGACTTGATCGAGCCGAGCCGCAACGGCTCCGGGCGGTCCTGCCCGTAGGTGGCCAGCAGGGCTTGCGCCTCGATCGGGTCGCCGAGCTTGGTGCCGGTGCCGTGCGCCTCGACGAGGTCGACCTGGCGGGTGGTCAGGCCCGCGTCGGTCAGCGCCTGCTGGATCACCCGGCGCTGCGACGGGCCGTTGGGAGCGGTGAGGCCGTTCGAGGCCCCGTCCTGGTTGATCGCGGAACCCCTGATGACCGCCAGGACCGGGTGGCCGAGGCGCTGGGCCTCGGACAGCCGCTCGACGAGCAGCATGCCCGCGCCCTCGCCCCAGCCGGTGCCGTCCGCGGCGGCGGCGAACGCCTTGCAGCGGCCGTCGCCCGCGAGGCCCTTCTGGCGGGAGAACTCGATGAACGTGCCGGGCGTCGCCATCACCGTGACACCACCGGCCAGCGCGAGCGTGCACTCGCCCTTGCGCAGGGCCTGGATCGCCCAGTGCAGCGCGACGAGCGAGGAGGAGCACGCGGTGTCGATCGTGACGGCCGGGCCTTCGAGACCGAGGGTGTAGGCGACGCGGCCGGACGCGACGCTGCCCGCGGTGCCGGTGCTGAGGTAGCCGCCGATCTCCTCCGGGATCTCGGTCAGGCCGGTCGAGTAGTCGTGGTACATGACACCGGCGTAGACACCGGTCTTGCTGCCCTTGACCGACACCGGGTCGATGCCCGCGCGTTCGAACGCCTCCCACGACGTCTCCAGCAACAACCGCTGCTGCGGGTCCATCGCCAGCGCCTCGCGGGGCGAGATCCCGAAGAACGCCGGGTCGAACTCGGCGGCGTCGTAGAGGAAACCGCCCTTGGCGACGTAGCTCTGGTTGGTGGCCTCGGGGTCGTCGCCGAACAGGCCCTCGATGTCCCAGCCGCGGTCGGTCGGCAGCGGGGAGATCGCGTCCCGCTGGCCGGTGACCAGGTCCCACAGGTCTTCCGGGCTCTTGACACCGCCGGGGTACCGGCAGCTCATCCCGATGATGGCGATGGGCTCGTGGTCGGCGTCCTCGACTTCCTTCAAGCGCTTGCGGACCGTGCGCAGGTCCGCGGTCGCGCGCTTGAGGTAATCGCGCAGCTTCTCCTCGTTGTCCATCGTCACATCAGCTCCTGGTCGAGCAGGTCGAAGAGTTCGTCGTCGGTGGCCGCGTCCAGATCCGCGTTCTCGGATTCCGGCGCCGCCAGTCCGGCCAGTACCGCTTGCAACCGTTCGGTGATCCGCGCGCGCGCGGCCTCGTCCCGGCCCAGTTCGATGAGTTCGGCGGACAGTCGATCGAGGTCACCCAGCGAGAGCGGCGCTCCGGCGGGTGTGTCGGGCACGACCTCGATCCGCAGCTGGTCCACCAGCGCGGCCGGGGTCGGGTAGTCGAACACCAGCGTCGCGGGCAGCTTCAGCCCGGTCGCGGCGTTCAGTCCGTTGCGCAGTTCCACGGCGCTGAGCGAGTCGAAGCCCATCTCCTGGAACGTGCGGTGCTCGTCGACGGAGTCCGGACCGGGCAGGCCGAGCGCGCTCGCGACGTGCGAGCGCACCACGTCCAGCAGCACCTGGTCCCGGTCGCCGTCGGAGAGCCCGGCGATCTTCTTGCCCAGCGACTCCTGCGGCGCGACCTCGGCGGAGGCGCGGCGCGCCTGCCTGCGGACGAGCCCGCTGAGCAGGGCGGGCACCCGGTCGCCCAGCGCCGTGGTGTCCAGGTGCATCGGCACGACAGCCGCGTCCGGACCGGCCAGCGCGGTGTCGAACAGCGCCAGACCCTCCACTTCGGACAGTGCCGTGCCGAGCCTCGCGGAGTCGGCCGTCATGCCGCCGGTGTCCTCCCACAGGCCCCAGCCCAGCGACAGCGCGGGCCGGCCCTGCGCGTGCCGGTGGTCGGCGAGCGCGTCGAGGAAGGCGTTGGCTGCCGCGTAGTTCGCCTGGCCGGGGTTGCCGAACGTGCCCGCCGCCGAGGAGAACAGGACGAACGCGTCCAGGTCGCCGGTCAGCTCGTGCAGGTTCAGCGCGGCGTCGACCTTGGGCCGCAGCACCTTCTCCAGCCGCTCGGGGGTGAGCGAGGTGAGGACGCCGTCGTCCAGCACACCCGCCGCGTGCACCACCGAGGTCACCGGGTGGGCGTCCAGCAGGGCCTTGAGCGCGTCCCGGTCCGCGACGTCGCACGCCACGACCTGTGCGGTGGCACCGAGTGCGGTCAGCTCGTCGCGCAACTCCGGGGCACCGGGGGCGTCCAGGCCGCGCCTGCTGGTGAGCAGGAGGTCGGTGACGCCGTAGGACGTGACCAGGTGCTTGGCGAACAGCGCACCGAGTGCGCCGGTCGCGCCGGTGAGCAGGACCGAGCCGCCCTCGCGGAACTCCGGCCGGGTCGGCTCGACGGCGGGCACCCTGACCAGCCTGGGCACCAGCAGCGCGCCCTCGCGGATCACGATCCGCGGCTCGCCGGTGGCCAGCGCGGCGCCGAGTGCGCGCACCGAGTCCTCGTGGTCGTCCAGTTCCACCAGCACGAACCGGTCCGGGTTCTCGGCCTGGGCCGAGCGGAGCAGGCCGTGCACGGCGGCACCGGCCAGGTCGCCGCCGGTCACCACGACCAGCCGCGCGTCCCGGTCCTCGGCGATCCACTCCTTGGCCAGGTCGAGCATCCGACCGACCCCGGCCCTGGTGGCGCCCGCGAGTCCGCCGCCGACGCTCAGGTCGGGCACCGACGAGACGAGCAGCGCGTCCACGTCGCCGACCTCGGCGAGCGCGGAGTGCACCGGGATGTCCAGTGCCTGGGCCAACTTCAGGTCGTCCGAGCCGAGCACCGCCCAGCGGGTCGTGGTCGACGCGGGCGCGGTGACCGGCGTCCAGTCGACCCGGAACAGCGAGCGGACGAAGCCGCCGCCGAGCTGGTCGACCGCCAGGGGGCGCAGCACCAGGGACTCGACCGAGGCGACCGGCGCGCCGGTCGGGTCGGCGATCTCCAGGGTCACCGCGTCGGTGCCCGCCTTGGCCATCCGGACCCGCAGCGCGGAGGCGCCGACGGCGTGCACCCGGACACCGGTCCAGGCGAACGGGAGCCGGGCCTGGCCGGTGTTCTCGAAGAAATCCCCGAGGCCGACCGCGTGCAGCGAGGCGTCCAGCAGTGCCGGGTGCAGGGCGTACTCACCGGCGGTGTCGTCGTGGATGGAGATTTCCGCGAACACCTCGTCATCACGCCGCCAGGCCGCTTTCACACCCTGGAACGCCGGGCCGTACTCAAGGCCGATGGCCGCGAACCCCTCGTACAGGCCGTCCACGGGAACGGGCATCGCGTCGACCGGAGGCCACACGTCCAGGCCGCCGACCGCCGGAGCGCCCGCGGTGGCGAGCGTGCCGGTGGCGTGCCGGGTCCACGGCTCGTCGTCGAGTCGCGAGTGGACGGTGAAGCTCCGGCGCTCCTCGGCGTCCGGACCGCCGACCACGACCTGCACCCGCACGCCGCCGTGCTCCGGCAGGACCAGCGGCGCGGCCAGGGTCAGCTCCTCGACGACCGGGCAGCCGACCTCGTCGCCCGCGCGGACGGCCAGCTCGACGAACGCCGTGCCGGGCAGCAGGACCGTGCCGCCCACCGCGTGATCGGCCAGCCACGGCAGGCCGTCGCGGGTGAGGCGGGTGGTGAACAGGTGGCCGTCGGAGCCCGGCAGGTCGATGCCCCCGCCGAGCAGCGGGTGGCCGCTCGGGGCGAGGTCCTGGCCGACAGGAGCCGAGCCCTCGTCGAGCCAGTAGCGCTCGTCGGTGAAGGCGTAGGTGGGCAGGTCGACGCGGCGGGCGTCGGTGCCCGCGAAGAACGCCGTCCAGTCGACCTTCACGCCACGGCTGTGGACCGCGCCGAGGGCGTGGAACAGGGTCTTGGTCTCGGGACGGTCCTTGCGGAGCACCGGGACCAGTACCGCGTTCACGGCGGACTCGGCACCCATCGCGGAAAGCGTGCCGTCCGGGCCCAGCTCCAGGAACGTCTTCACGCCGTGGGTTTCCAGCGTGGTGACGGTGTCGGCGAACCGGACCGCCTCGCGGACGTGGCGGACCCAGTACTCCGGGTCGGTCACCTCGCCGAGCAGCGCGATCGTCGGCTCGCTGAACTTCAGAGTCGAGACCACGGCGCGGAAGTCGTCCAGCATCGGGTCCATCAGCGGCGAGTGGAAGGCGTGCGAGACGGGAAGGCGCTTGGCCTTCCGGTCCGGGAACGCGTCGACCACCGCCCGCACGGCCTCTTCGACGCCGGCGATGACGATCGCGTTCGGGCCGTTGATCGCCGCGATCGAGACCTCGGCGGTGAGGTGGGACGTGACCTCGTCCTCGGTGGCCTGCAACGCGACCATCGCGCCACCGGTCGGCAGGGCCTGCATGAGGCGACCGCGAGCGGAGACCAGCTTGGCGGCGTCGGTCAGGGACAGGACACCGGCCACGTGGGCGGCGGCGATCTCGCCGATGGAATGACCCGCCAGGTAGTCGGGCTTCACGCCCCAGTGCTCGAAGAGGCGGTACAGCGCCACTTCCAGGGCGAACAGGGCGGGCTGGGTGGTGCCGGTCTCGTCGAGCGCCTTGGCGTCGATGCCGAACACGACCTCCTGCACCGGCACGTCCAACTCGGCGCACACCGCGTCGAACACGGCGGCGAACACCGGGAACCGGTCGTACAGCTCACGGCCCATGCCGAGCCGCTGCGAACCCTGGCCGGTGAACAGGACCGCGAGCTTGCCGCCGGTCGAGCCGGTGGCGACGACTTCGCCGTCGACCAGCACCGCGCGGTGCTCGAACGCGGACCGGGTGGTGGCCAGCGAGAACGCGACGTCGAGCGGGCGCAGGTCCGGGTGGTCGGTCAGGTGTTCGCGCAGCTTGTCGGTCTGCGCCTGGAGGGCCACCGCGGTCTTGGCGGACACCACCCACGGCAACGCGATGTCGTCACCGTGGCTGTTCTCAACGACAAGCCGGGAAGAATCAGAGTTTCCGAAGCCGCTGTTCGCGGCTTCGGGCGCCTGCTCGATGATGGTGTGGGCGTTGGTGCCGCTGATGCCGAACGAGGAGATGGCGGCGCGGCGCGGGCGGTCGCCCGTCGGCCACGGGGTCTGCTCGGTCAGCAGCTCGACGGCACCGGCGGTCCAGTCGACGTGCGGCGAGGGCTCGCCGACGTGCAGCGTCTTCGGCAGCACGCCGTGGCGCAGTGCCATGACCATCTTGATGATGCCCGCGACACCGGCGGCGGCCTGGGTGTGGCCGAGGTTGGACTTGACGGAACCGAGCAGCAGCGGGGTCGCGCGGTCCTGGCCGTAGGTGGCGAGCAGGGCCTGCGCCTCGATCGGATCGCCCAGCGAGGTGCCGGTGCCGTGCGCCTCGACCGCGTCGATGTCCGAAGTGGACAGTCCGGCGTTGGCGAGGGCCTGGCGGATGACCCGTTGCTGCGACGGACCGTTGGGAGCGGTGAGGCCGTTCGAGGCGCCGTCCTGGTTGATGGCGGAGCCGCGCACGACGGCGAGCACCGGGTGGCCGTTGGCGCGGGCGTCGGAGAGGCGTTCGACGAGCAGCATGCCCGCGCCTTCACCCCAGCCGGTGCCGTCGGCGTCGGCGGAGAACGCCTTGCAACGGCCGTCGGCGGCCAGGCCGCGCTGGCGGCTGAAGCCGATGAACGTGCCGGGCGTCGCCATCACCGTGACACCGCCGGCCAGTGCCAGCGAGCACTCACCGGACCGCAGCGCCTGGACCGCGAGGTGCAGTGCCACCAACGACGAGGAGCACGCGGTGTCGACGGTGACCGCCGGGCCCTCCAGGCCGAAGGTGTAGGACACGCGGCCGGAGATGACGCTGCCCGAGCTGCCGGTGCCGAGGTAACCCTCGATGCCGTCCGGCACGGACCGCAACCGTGAGGCGTAGTCGTGGTACATCACCCCGGCGAACACGCCGGTCCGGCTGCCGCGCAACGAGGCCGGGTCGATCCCGGCCCGTTCGAACGCCTCCCAGGACGTCTGGAGCAGCAGGCGCTGCTGCGGGTCCATGGCGAGCGCTTCCTTCGGGTTGATCCCGAAGAACGCCGGGTCGAACTCGGCCGCGCCGTAGAGGAAGCCGCCCTCGCGGGAGTAGGACGTGCCCTGGTGGTCGGGGTCCGGGTGGTACAGGTTCTCGACGTCCCAGCCGCGGTCGGTCGGGAAGCCGCCCACGGCGTCGCGGCCGTCCTCCAGCAGCGCCCACAGGTCCTCGGGGCTGGTGACACCGCCGGGGAACCGGCAGCCGATGCCGACGATGGCGATCGGCTCGTCGTCGGTGGCGGTGACGGCCACCGGGCCGGTCACCGCGGCGGCCGTGCCGCCCAGTTCGGCGCGCAGGTGCTCGACCAGCGCGGCCGGGGACGGGTAGTCGAAGACCAGCGTCGCGGGCAGCCGCAGGCCGGTGTCGGCGGTGAGCCGGTTGCGCAGCTCGACGGCGGTCAGCGAGTCGAAGCCCAGCTCGCGGAATGAGCGCTCGGCGTCCACGTCCTGCGCCCCGGCGTAGCCGAGGACGTCGGCGGCCTGGCCGCGCACCAGGTCCAGCAGCAACTCGTCCTGCGCGGCGGCGGTCAGCCCGGCGAGCCTGCCCAGCAACCCGGAGTCACCCGCGGTGGCAGCGGTGCGGCGGGTGGAGCGGACCAGACCGCGCAGCAGCGGGGCGACCGCTGAACCCGCGAGGGCGGCGGTGTTGAGGTGCATCGGGACGACGACGGGGTTGCCGGTCGAGGCGGCGAGGTCGAACAGCGCCACGCCTTCGGCCTGGGACAGCGCGGTCACGCCGCCGCGGCTGAGCCGGTCGGCGTCACCGGTCATGCCGCCGGTGTCCTCCCACAGGCCCCACGCCAGCGACAGCGCGGGCTGCCCCTGGGCGGCGCGGTGCTGCACGAGTGCGTCCAGGTAGGCGTTGGCGGCGGCGTAGTTGCCCTGTCCCGCGTTGCCGAACGTGCCCGCCGCCGAGGAGAAGACGACGAACGCGGACAGGTCCGAGGTCAGCTCGTGCAGGTTGAGCGCGGCGTCCACCTTGGGGCGCAGCACCTTGTCGACCTGCGCGGGGGTGAGCGAGGTGATCGTGGCGTCGTCCAGCACACCGGCGGTGTGCACGACGGCGGTGACCGCGCGGTCGTGCAGCAGCGCCTTCAGCGCGGCGCGGTCGGCGACGTCGCAGGCGACGAGTTCGACCGAGGCGCCAAGCGCGAGCAGCTCGTCGTGGAGTTCCGCCGCGCCCGGCGCGTCCGGGCCCTGGCGGGAGGTGAGGAGCAGGCTGCGGACGCCGTAGGAGGTCACCAGGTGCTTGGCGAAGACCGCGCCCAGGCTGCCGGTGGCGCCGGTGACCAGCACCGTGCCGCGGAACTCCAGGCGGGTGTCCGCGGTGGGCGTGGCGCGGGCCAGGCGCGGGGCGAGCACGACGCCGCCACGTGCGGCGATCTCGGGTTCGCCGGACGCGACCGCGGTGGCCATGTCGACCGAGCCGTCGGTGTCGAGCAGCACGAACCGGTCCGGGTGCTCGGACTGCGCCGACCGCACCAGGCCGCGCACGGCGGCACCGGCCAGGTCGGTCACGCCCTCACCGGAGACCGACACGGCGTTCTCGGTGACGAAGACCAGCCGTTCGGTGTGGTCCTCGGCGAGCCAGGCGCGGATCGAGGCCAGGGCCTCGTGCACCGCGCCGGAGACGGAGTCGGCGGTCATCTCCGCGCGCACCGCGTCGATCGGCCCGGTGCCGGTGACCGGGGTCCACTCGACCTGGAACAGCGAACGCGCCACCGAGGACGTGCCGAGCTGGTCGGGCGTGAACTCCCGCAGCACCAGCGAGTCGACGGAGGCGACCGGCGCGCCGGTGCCGTCGGCGATCTCCAGCGCGACGCCGTCGCTACCGGCCGGGGACATCCGAACTCGGAGTGTCTCGGCACCGACTGCGTGCAACGAGACACCTCGCCATGCAAAAGGAAGCCTGGTCTTGCCCGACGCGGCTCCGAGGGACAGCGCGTGCAGCACGGCGTCGAACAGGGCCGGGTGCAGGCCGAAGCGGTTCGCGGGCACGTCCAACGCGACCTCGGCGAACACGTCGTCACCACGGCGCCACGCGGCGCGCAGGCCTTGGAAAGCCGGGCCGTACTCCAGTCCGGCGGCGGCGAGCGAGGGGTAGACCTCGTCCACCGCGACCGGCTCGGTGCCCGCGGGCGGCCACTCGGCCAGGGTGAACGCCGCCATCGGCGCCTGCGGCAGCAGGGAGCCGGTGGCGTGCCGGACCCACGGCTCGTCGTCGCCCTCGGGCCGCGAGTGCACGGTCAGCGCGGTGCGGCCGTCCTCGTCGGGCTCGCCGAGCGCGAGGCGGAGCTGCACGGCGCCGTGCAGGGCGAGCGGGGCTTCGAGGGTCAGTTCCTCCAGCAGGTCGCAGCCGACCTCGGCGCCCGCGCGGAGCGCCATCTCGACGAACGCGGTGCCGGGCACCAGGGCCGTGCCCGCCACGACGTGGTCGGCCAGCCACGGGTGCGTGGTGACCGAGAGCCGGGCGGTGAACAGCTGGCCCTCGGGCAGCGCGACGGCCGCGCCGAGCAGCGGGTGGTCCGCGTCGCCGAGGCCGACCGAGGTCACGTCGCCGTGGGCCGCGCCCGCGGTGGGCCAGTAGTGCGAGCGCTGGAAGGCGTAGGTGGGCAGGTCGACCCGGCGGCCGCCGTTGAGCAGCCGCGCCCAGTCGACGTGCGCACCGGCCGCGTAGGCCTGACCGACCGCGGCGAACAGGGTGGTGAGCTCCGAGCGGTCCTTGCGCAGCACCGGGAAGACGGGCACGTCGGCCATCGCGGTGAGCACGGCGTCCGGGCCGAGTTCGACGAACGTCCGCACGCCCTGCGCTTCCAAGGTCTTCACGGCATCGGCGAAGCGGACGGTGCCGCGGACGTGGCGGACCCAGTACTCGGGGTCGGTGACGTCGCCCGGCAGCGGGATCTTCGGCTCGTGGAAGGTCAGCTTCGCCACGACCGCGCGGAAGTCGTCGAGCATCGGGTCCATCAGCGGCGAGTGGAACGCGTGCGACACGGTGAGGCGCTTGGACTTCCGGTCGGCGAACCGCTCGACCACCTGCGCCACCGCGTCTTCGGCACCGGCGACCACGACGGAGTTGGGTCCGTTGACCGCGGCCAGCGACACCATGTCGGTGAGATGGGGGGTGACCTCGTCTTCCGCGGCCTGCAACGCGACCATGGCACCGCCGGTCGGCAGGGCCTGCATCAACCGGCCGCGCGCCTCCACCAGCACGGCGGCGTCGGCCAGGGACAGCACCCCGGCGACTTGCGCGGCGGCGATCTCGCCGATCGAGTGGCCCGCCAGGAAGTCCGGGGTCGTCCCCCAGTGCTCCAGGGTGCGGAACAGCGCCACCTCCAGCGCGAACAGCGCGGGCTGCGTGACGGCGGTCTGGTCGAGCGCGGTGGCGTCGGTGCCGAACACGACGTCGCGCAACGGCAGGTCGAAGTGCGCGCGCACCTCGTCGAACGCGCGGGCGAACACCGGCACCGAGTCGTACAGCTCCCGGCCCATGCCGAGTCGCTGGGAACCCTGGCCGGTGAACAGGAACGCGGTCTTGCCCTTGCCGGTGGCGGTCGAGTCGGCGCGGCCGAGCGCGGCGAGGTCGCGGAGGACCTGCTCGCGGTCGCCGACCACGACGGCGCGGTGCTCGTGGGCCGAGCGGGTGGTGAGCAGCGAGTGTCCGACGTCCAGCAGGTCCAGTTCGGGGTGCGCCTCGAGGTGCGCGGCGAGCGCGAGCGCCTGGCCGCGCAGGGCCGCGGACGTGCGGGCCGAGAGCACCAGCGGTCGCGGGACGTCTTCGACCCGGCTGGTCCCCACGACAAGCTCGGGAGCTTGTTCGATGATCACGTGGGCGTTGGTGCCGCTGATGCCGAACGACGACACCGCGGCGCGGCGGGGGCGGTCGACCGGCGGCCACGGGCGGGACTCGGTGGTCAGCTCGACCGCGCCCGCGGTCCAGTCGACCTCGGGGGTGGGGGTGTCGACGTGCAGCGTCTTCGGCACGACGCCGTGCCGCATGGCCTCGATCACCTTGATGATGCCCGCGACACCGGCGGCCGCCTGCGAGTGGCCGATGTTGGACTTGATGGATCCCAGCAGCAGCGGGGTTTCGCGGTCCTGGCCGTAGGTGGCGAGCAGGGCTTGCGCCTCGATGGGATCGCCGAGCCTGGTGCCGGTGCCGTGCGCCTCGACCAGATCGACGTCCGTTGTGGACAGTCGTGCGCTCGCCAGCGCCTGCTGAATCACTCGGCGCTGCGACGGACCGTTCGGGGCGGTGAGGCCGTTGGACGCGCCGTCCTGGTTGACCGCCGAGCCGCGCACGATGGCGAGCACCGGGTGGCCGTTGGCGCGGGCGTCGGAAAGGCGCTCGACGAGCAGCATGCCCGCGCCCTCGGACCAGCCGGTGCCGTCCGCCGCGCCCGCGAAGGACTTGCAGCGGCCGTCGACCGAAAGACCGCGCTGGCGGCTGAAGCCGACGAACGTGGACGGGGTCGTCATGACGGTGACACCGCCCGCCAGCGCCAGCGTGCACTCGCCGTTGCGCAGGGCCTGGACCGCCAGGTGCAGCGCGACCAGCGACGACGAGCAGGCGGTGTCGACCGTGACGGCCGGGCCCTCCAGGCCGAAGGTGTAGGAGACGCGGCCGGACGCGAGGCTGCCGCCGGTGCCCAGGTAGCCCTCGGTCTCCTCGACGCCGCGCTCCACCACGGAGGCGTAGTCGTGGTACATGATCCCGGCGAACACGCCGGTCCGGCTGCCGCGCTGCGACGCCGGGTCGATGCCCGCGCGCTCGAACGCCTCCCACGTGGTCTCCAGCAGCAGGCGGTGCTGCGGGTCCAGCGCCAGCGCCTCGCGGGGGCTGATGCCGAAGAACGCCGGGTCGAACTCGGCGGCGTCGTGCAGGAAACCACCGTCGCGCACGTAGCTCGTGCCGGGGTGGTCGGGGTCGGCGTTGTAGAGGTTCTCCAGGTCCCAGCCGCGGTTCGCAGGAAACGGCGAGATGCCATCGATGCCCGACGCGACCAGGTTCCACAGGTCTTCCGGCGTGGTGATCCCGCCGGGGTAGCGGCAGGCCATGCCGACGATCGCGATCGGTTCGTCGGCGCCGGGCACGACGGTCTCGACCGTGGCCGCCGCGGCGTCGCCGCCCAGTTCGGACCGCAGGTGCTCGGCGAGCGCGGCGGGCGTCGGGTAGTCAAAGACGAGCGTGGCGGGCAGGCGGAGCCCGGTGTGGCCGTTGAGGCGGTTGCGCAGTTCGACCGCGGTCAGCGAGTCGAAACCCAGTTCCTTGAACGCCAGCAGCGGTTCCACGTCGGCCGCGGAGCCGTAGCCGAGCACCTCGGCGACGTGGTGGCGCACGATCTCGACCAGCTCGGCACCGGAGATCCCGGTCAGCGCGGAGGCGACCGGGACGGGCGCGGTGCGGGCGGAGCGGCGGGTCGGGCGGACCAGGCCGCGCAGCAGCGGGGAGACGACCGGCTGTCCACTCAGGACGGACGTGTCCAGGTGGGCGGGCACCTGCACCGGCAGGTCCGAGGCGAACGCCGCGTCGAACAGCGCCAGGCCCTCGTCCTGGGTCAGCGGGCGGACGCCCATGCGGGTCATGCGGTCGACCGTCGCGTCGGTGAGGGTCGCGCCCATGCCGCCGGTCCCGGCCCACAGGCCCCAGGCGAGCGAGAGGCCGTGCTGCCCGGTGGCGCGGCGGTGGCGGGCCAGGTTGTCCAGGACCGCGTTGGCGGCGGCGTAGTTGGCCTGGCCCGCGTTGCCGAACGTGCAGGCGGAGGAGGAGAAGAGGACGAACGCCTTGAGGTCGTGGGTCAGCTCGTGCAGGTTCAGCGCGCCGTCGACCTTGGGCCGCAGGACGCCGGTGATCTGCTCGGGGGTCAGGGTGTCGATCACGCCGTCGTCCAGCACACCCGCGGTGTGCACCACCGCGGACACGGGGTGCTCGGCAAGCAGCGCGGCGAGTGCGTCACGATCGGCGGCGTCGCACGCGGCGACCGTGACCGCCGCGCCCAGTGCTTCCAGGTCGGCCACGAGGTCGACCGCGCCGGGCGCGTCCAGACCGCGGCGGGAGGTCAGCAGCAGGCTGCGGACGCCGTACTTCGTCACCAGGTGCTTGGCGAACACGCCGCCGAGGCCGCCGGTCGCGCCCGTGATCAGCACGGTGCCGTCGAGCACCGGAGGGTCGACGCGGACGTCGGAGCTGCGGGCCAGGCGGGCGGCTCGAACGGTGCCCTCGCGGAGGGCCAGCTGCGGTTCACCGGTAAGGATCGCGGCGGGGAGGGCCTTCTCGGAGGCCGGGGAGCCATCGGTGTCCAGCAGCACGAACCGGTCGGGGTGCTCGGTCTGCGCGGAGCGGATCAGGCCCCACACGGCGCTGTTGGGCGCGTCGGTCACGTCCTCGTCGCCGATCGCGACGACGCCGTTGGTGACGAACGCCAGGCGGGAGTCGGCGAACCGGTCGTCGGCCAGCCACGCGCACACCAGGCGCAGGGCCGCGTGCACGGCCTCGTGCACCTCGGCCGCGCTGTCGGTCCGTGCGGTCAGGCGGACCAGGACGGCGTCGGCGGGTTCGATGGTCGCGAGGTCGACGTCCACGGCCGCCTCGACGATCCGGGCAGTGGTGTCGGCCAACGGGATGGTGGTCCAGTCGACGTGGAACAGGGACTCGGTGTGACCCGCGGCGAGCTGGTCGGCGCGAACCTCGCGCAGCACCAGCGATCCGACGGAGGCGACCGGTGCGCCGGTGGTGTCGGCGAGCTGGAGCGAGACCCCGTCGGCACCGGTCGGGGCCAGGCGGACGCGCACCGCGGAGGCACCCAGGGCGTGCAACGCGACATCGCGCCAGGCGAACGGGAGCTTGGCCTGGCCACCGGACTCGACGGCGCCGATCGCGTGCAGGGCGGCGTCGAGCAGGGCCGGGTGGATGCCGAAGCCGGTGACGTCGCCGTCGATCGCGATCTCGGCGAACACCTCGTCGTCGCGCCGCCACACGGCCCGCGCGCCCTGGAACACCGGGCCGTAGGCCAGGCCGACGGCGGCGAGGTCGTCGTACAGGGCGTCGATCATGACCGGCCGGGCACCGGCGGGCGGCCACTCGGACAGGTCGAACGCCGGGGCGGGCGCGGTCGGCAGCAGTGTGCCGGTGGCGTGCCGGGTCCACGGGCCGTCGAGTCGCGAGTGGACGGTCAGCGCGCGGCGGCCGGTGTCGTCCGGGCCGCTGACGCCGACCTGGACCTGCACGCCGCCGCGCTCGGGCACGACCAGCGGGGCTTCGAGGGTCAGCTCCTCCAGCAGCTCGCAGCCGACCTCGTCGGCGGCGTGGATCGCCAGTTCGACGAAAGCCGTGCCGGGCAGCAGGACCGTGCCGGACACGGTGTGGTCGGCCAGCCAGGCGTGGGTGTCCAGCGCCAGGTGGCCGCTGAGCACGAGGCCGTCGGAGTCGGCGAGCGAGACCGCGGAGCCGAGCAGCGGGTGGTCGGACGCGCCGAGCCGGACGCCGTCGGGGATGACGTCGAGCCAGAAGCGGTCGCGCTGGAACGCGTAGGTGGGCAGGGCGACCGTCCTGCCGCCGCCGAAGTACGCGGTCCAGTCGAGGGCGACGCCGCTGACGTGCAGGGTACCGATCGCGGCGGCGACGGACTCGACCTCGGGGCGGTCCTTGCGCAGCAAGGGCGTGACCGGGACCTCGGCCATCGCGGCGAGCACGCCGTCCGGGCCCAGCTCCAGGAACTTGGTCACACCGCGCTGTTCGAGGGTCTGGACGGTGTCGTGGAAGCGGACGGTGTTCCGGACGTGGGCGACCCAGTACTCCGGGTTCGTCACGTCACCGAGCAGCCCGATTCGGGGCTGGTGGAAGGTCAGGGTGGTGACGACCGCCCGGAAATCTTCCAGCATCGGGTCCATCAACGGCGAGTGGAACGCGTGAGAGACCGCGAGGCGCTTGGACTTCCGATCGGCGAACTTCTCGACGACCTGCGCGACGGCGGTGTCCTCGCCCGCGAGCACGATGGCCTTCGGGCCGTTGATCGCGGCAATGGAAACGCTGTTACCAAGATGCGGCAGGACTTCGTCCTCGGCGGCCTGGAGCGCGACCATCGCGCCACCCGCCGGGAGGGCCTGCATGAGCTTCGCGCGAGCGTTGACCAGCGTGGCGGCGTCTTCCAACGACAGCACGCCAGCGACGTGGGCGGCGGCGATCTCACCGATGGAGTGACCCGCCAGGAAGTCCGGGCGGATCCCCCACGACTCGACCAGCCGGTACAGAGCCACTTCGAGTGCGAAGATCGCGGGCTGGGTAAACTCGGTGCGGTCCAGCTCGTCTTGGGTGTCCCGCACGTCGACCAGCTCGGCGACCTCGTCGAACGCCTTGGCGAACACCGGGTACGCGGCGCGCAGCTCACGGCCCATACCGGCGCGCTGTGAACCCTGTCCGGTGAACAGGAACGCGAGACCGGACTCCTTGGCCACGCCGGGGTTCAGCGAGTCGAGGCCGCGCACGACGTCGGCCAGCTCGGTGCCGATGATGGCGGCGCGGTGGGTATGCGCGGTGCGAGTGGTCGCGAGGGACCAGGCCAGGTCGTGCGAATCGGTGTCGGGGTGCGCGGCGAGGTGCTCGCGCAGGTTCGCGGCCTGGGCGCGCAAGGCCTGCACGGTCTTGCCCGACAGTACGAACGGCCGTGCCACCGGAGTGGTCGGCGTCGACTCCACCGGCTCGACAACCGGTGCCTGTTCGATGATGGTGTGGGCGTTGGTGCCGCTGATCCCGAACGACGAAATGCCCGCACGGCGCAAACGGTCGCCGGCAGGCCATTCACGCGCTTCGGTGAGCAGTTCGATGTTGCCGTCAGCCCAGTCGACGTGCGGCGAGCGGACGTCGGCGTGCAGGGTCTTGGGCAGGACGCCGTGGCGCAGCGCCATGACCATCTTGATGATGCCCGCAACGCCCGCGGCGGCCTGCGTGTGGCCGATGTTGGACTTCAGCGACCCCAGCCACAGCGGCTCCGAACGGTCCTGGCCGTAGGTGGCCAGCAGCGCCTGCGCTTCGATCGGGTCGCCCAGCGACGTACCGGTGCCGTGCGCCTCGACCACATCAACGTCCGAAGTGGACAGACCCGCCGACGCAAGCGCTTGCTTGATCACGCGCTGCTGCGACGGGCCGTTCGGGGCGGTCAGGCCGCTCGACGCGCCGTCCTGGTTGATGGCGCTGCCGCGGACGACGGCCAAGACCTCGTGGCCGAGCCGCTGGGCGTCGGACAGCCGCTCCAGCAGGAGCATGCCGACGCCCTCACCCCAGCCGGTGCCGTCCGCGTCGGCGGAGAACGCTTTGCAGCGGCCGTCGGAGGCCAGAGCGCCCTGGCGGGCGAAGTCGATGAACGTGCCGGGCGTGGACATGACCGCGACACCACCGGCCAGCGCCATCTCGCACTCGCCGAGCCGCAGGGCCTGCACGGCCCAGTGCAGCGCGACCAGCGACGACGAGCACGCCGTGTCGATGGTGACGGCCGGGCCCTCCAGACCGAGGGTGTAGGAGACGCGGCCGGACGCGATGCTGCCCGCGCTGCCGTTGCCCAGGTAGCCCTCGACGCCCTCCGGCGGCGCGATCTCGCGGGCGGCGTAGTCGTGGTACATCAGCCCGGCGAACACCCCGGTCCGGCTGCCCTTCAACGTGGTCGGGTCGATGCCCGCCCGCTCGAACGCCTCGTACGACGTCTCCAGCAGCAGTCGCTGCTGCGGGTCCATCGCGAGGGCCTCGCGGGGCGAGATGCCGAAGAACGCCGGGTCGAACCCGCTGACGTCGTAGAGGAAACCGCCCTCCAGCGGGATGTCCTCGACCTGCCAGCCGCGGTCGGTCGGGAACCCGGAGATCGCGTCGCGACCGTTCGCGACGAGGTCCCAGAGGTCTTCCGGCGTGGCGACCCCACCGGGGAAGCGGCACGACATCGCGACGATCGCGATGGGCTCGGAGGCCTTGTCCTCGACGTCGCGGAGCCGCTTGCGCGCGTCCCGCAGGTCGGCGGTGGCCCGCTTCAGGTAGGCGAGGTACTTGTCCTCGTTCGCCACGTGATCATCTCCTCTGGCGTTGGCGGCGGTCACGTGGGTCACGACAGCTCGTTGTCGAGCAGGTCGAACAGCTCGTCCGCGGTGGCGGAGCCGAGGTCGTCGTCCCGCGGGGCACCATCGAGGTCTGCCAGCAGGCCGCGCAGCCGAGCCGCGATCACCTGCTTCTCGGCGTCGTCCGGTGCGGCCGTGACCAGGGCGGCCGCCAGTCGGTCCAGTTCGGTGTGCACGCCGGTGGTGCTCGCGGCGTCCTCGATCGGCACGATCGTGCCGAGGTGCTGGGCGAGCGCCGTCGGTGACGGGTAGTCGAAGATCAGCGTGGCCGGCAGGCGCAGGCCCGTCGCCGCGGTGATCTGGTTGCGGAACTCCACCGCGGTCAGCGAGTCGAAGCCGAGTTCCAGGAAGCCGCGACCGGCCTCCACGGCGGTGTAGGACTCATAACCGAGCACCGTGGCCGCGTGCTGCCGGACCAGGTCGAGGATCGCGCGATCGCGGTCCACTCCGGACAGTCCGGCGAGCCTGGCGGACAGGGGGACCTCGGCGACGGCGGCTTCCGCGGCGCGGCGGACCGGCACCTTCACGAGGCCCCGCAGCAGCGGTGCCAGCGTTCCGGCGGCGGCCTGCGAGCGCAGCACCGCGAGGTCCAGGTTGATCGGCACCAGCGTGGCGAGGTCGTGGCCAAGCGCGGTGTCAAACAACTCCAAGCCCTGTGCGGGTGTCAGCGGTGCGACACCCGCCCGCGCCATGCGTTGCACGTCGGCCTCGGTGAGGTCGGCGCCCATGCCGTCCTCGGTGACCCACAGGCCCCAGGCGACCGAAGTCGCGGCGAGACCGGTCGACTTCCGGCGCTGGGCCAGCGCGTCCAGGTAGGCGTTGGCCGCGGCGTAGTTGCCCTGGCCCGCCGCGCCGAACACACCGCCGGTGGAGGAGAACAGGACGAACGCGGCCAGGTCCAGGTCGCGGGTCAGCTCGTGCAGGGTGGTCGCCGCGTCGACCTTCGGCCGGAGCACGCGGTCGAGCTGGTCGGCCGTCAGCGAGGTGATCGTGGCGTCGTCGAGCACACCGGCGGTGTGCACCACGGCGGTCAGCGGGTGCTCGGCGGGGACGCCGGCCAGCAGCCCGCTCACGGCATCGCGGTCGGCGACGTCGCAGGCCACGAACTCGACCGCAGCTCCACGGGCCACGAGCCGGTCGCGCAGGTCCGCCGCACCGGGGGCGGCCAGGCCGCGCCTGCTGGTGAGGACCAGGTTGCGGATGCCGTGCCGGGCCACCAGGTGCTCGGCGACCAGACCGCCGAGGGTGCCGGTCGCGCCGGTGACCAGCACCGTGCCGTCGGGGTCGAGCGTCGTCGGCTCGACGGCCGGGCCGACCTTGGCGAGCCGGGGCGCGTATGCCGTCCCGCCGCGCAACGCCAGTTCCGGCTCACCGGCCGCGAGCGCGGCGGTCAGCGCCGCGCAGGACGTGTCCTCCTCGTCCAGGTCCACCAGGACGAACCGGCCGGGGTGCTCGGCCTGCGCCGAGCGGACCAGGCCGCGGGCGGCGGCGTTGGCGAGGTCGACCACGTCGTCGTCGGCTCCGACCGCCACCGCGTCGCGGGTGACGAGCACCAGGTGGCGGTCCTCGTTGGCCTCGTCGGCGAGCCACGTGCGGAGCAGGTCGAGCACGCCGGTCGTGGCGGAGCGGACCGTGGTGTCCTGGCTGGCGACGAAGGACGTGAACACCACGTCGGCGTTCTCCCCGGCCAGCTTCACCCCGGCGGCCTCCAGGCCCGCGCCGACCTTCAGCTCGTCGTCGCCGAGCACCGCGTAGGTGACGTCGGTGGGCGGTGTGCCGGGCGTGACGGAGGTCCACTCGACCCGGTACAGCGACTCGACGTGGCTCGGGGCGCCCGCCAGCTGGTCGGCCGAGATCGCCCGCAGGGCCAGGGAGTCCACGGCGGCGACCGGGGCGCCGGTGCCGTCCGCGAGCCGGATGGCGATGGACTCGCCGCTGGCGGAGAGCTTGACCCGCAACGACTTCGCGCCGGTCGAGTACAGCCGCACCCCGCTCCAGGCGAACGGCAGGAGGCCGTCACCGGAAGCCAGGCCGCCCGCGCCGATGCCGTGCAGCGCGGAGTCCAGCAGCGCCGGGTGGATGCCGTAGTCGCCCGCGTCGGAGTCGGCCGGGAGAGCCACCTCCGTGTAGACGTCGTCGCCCAGTCGCCAGGCGGCGGTGAGGCCCTGGAACAGCGGCCCGTAGCCGAATCCGGCGACCGCGAAGCCGTCGTAGACACCGGCGACGTCGATCGCCTCCGCGCCGGTCGGCGGCCACTGGGTCAGGTCGAACGTCGGGATGTCCGGCGCCACCAGGGAACCGGTGGCGTGGCGGGTCCACAGCTCGTCATCGGTCCTGCTGTGCAGCGCGAACGGGCGTGCGCCGGACGCGTCGGGAGCACCGACGACGGCTTGGAGCTGGACGGACCCGGTTTTCGGCAGGACCAGCGGCGACTGGAGGGTCAGCTCGTCGATCGCGCCGCAGCCGACCTGCTCCCCCGCCCTCAGGGCGAGTTCCACGAAAGCCGTGCCGGGCAGCAGGACCACGTCGTGGACCTCGTGCTCGGCGAGCCACGGGTGGGTGTCGAGGGAAAGGCGGCCGGTGAAGAGGAACCCGTCGGCGTCGGCCAGCGGAACGGCCGCGCCGAGCAGCGGGTGGTCCGCCGACGAGAGACCGGCCGAGGAGACGTCGACCGCCATGGCCGCGTCCTCCAGCCAGTACCGGGAGGTCTGGAACGCGTAGGTGGGCAGCTCGACCTGACGGGTGGCGCGACCGACGAAGAACGCCCGCCAGTCGACGTCGACGCCGTGGACGTGCAGCCCGGCGAGGGCCGTGGTCAGCGTGGCGACCTCCGCGCGGTCCTTGCGCAGCACCGGAACGGCGGTCACGTCGGCCTCGGCGGCCATCGCGGTGAGGACGCCGTCCGGGCCGACCTCCAGGAAGGTGGAGACGCCCAGGCGGGTCAGTTCCGCGAGCGAGTCGGCGAAGCGGACCGCGTCGCGGACGTGGCGGACCCAGTACTCCGGGTCGGTCACGTCGCCGAGCATCGGGACGAGCGGCGTGGAGTAGGTGAGGCCTTCGGCGACCGCGCGGAACTCGTCCAGCATCGGGTCCATCAGCGGCGAGTGAAACGCGTGGGACACCGCGAGGCGCTTGGCCTTGAAGCCCTGCGCGGCCACCGCGAGGACCGCGTCCTCATCGCCTGCGATGACTACCGAGCGCGGCCCGTTGACCGCGGCGATGGAGACGCCCTCGGTCAGCAGCGGCAGCACCTCGGCTTCCGAAGCCCGAAGCGACACCATCAGGCCGCCGGTCGGCAGGGCCTGCATGAGCCGACCGCGAGCACCGACCAGCGTGGTGGCGTCGTCGAGCGACAGCACTCCGGCCACGTGGGCCGCGGCGAGTTCACCGATGGAGTGGCCCGCCAGGTAGTCGGCGTGCACGCCCCACGATTCCAGGAGCCGGTACAGCGCGACCTCGACGGCGAACAGCGCGGGCTGGGTCAGGCCGGTCTGGTCCAGGGCTTCGGCGTCGTCGCCGAACACCGTCTCGCGGACCGGGGCGTCGAAGTGGTCGCAGACCTCGTCGAACGCCTTGGCGTACAGCGGGAACGCCTCGTACAGCTCCCGTCCCATGCCCAACCGCTGCGAACCCTGGCCGGTGAACAGGAAGGCCGTCTTGCCGGACCCCTGGGTGCCGCCGGTGATCGCGTCGAACGCGGCCAGCTTGCCAAGCAGTTCGGTGCGGGACTCGGCGACGAACGCCGCGCGGTGCTCCAGTGCGGCGCGGTGCGTGGCGAGCGTGCCCGCCGCGTCGACCAGGTCCAACTCCGGGTGCGCGGTGAGATGAGCGTGCAGCTGGACCGCCTGCGCCTTCAGGGCTTCCCCGCCACGGGCTGACAGCAGCACCGGGACCACCTGTTCGGTGATCGTCGGCTCCGCCGGGGCGATGGTGTCCACCGCCTGCTCGATGATCGTGTGCGCGTTGGTGCCGCTGATGCCGAACGAGGAGATCGCCGCGCGGCGGGGACGGCCGGTTTCCGGCCAGGTCCGCGCCTCCGTCAGCAGCTCGACCTCGCCCGCGCTCCAGTCGATGTGCGGCGACGGGGCGTCGACGTTGAGCGTCTTCGGCAGCACGCCGTGCCGCATGGCCTGCACCATCTTGATGACGCCCGCGACACCGGCGGCGGCCTGCGTGTGGCCGATGTTGGACTTGATCGAGCCGAGCCACAGCGGTTCGTCGCCCGCGCGCTCCTGGCCGTAGGTGGCCAGCAGGGCCTGCGCCTCGATCGGGTCGCCCAGGGTGGTGCCGGTGCCGTGCGCCTCGACCACGTCGATCTGGTCGGCGCCGAGGCGGGCGTTCGCCAGGGCCTGCTTGATGACCCGCTGCTGCGACGGCCCGTTCGGGGCGGTCAGGCCGTTGGACGCGCCGTCCTGGTTCACCGCGGTGCCCTTGACGATCGCGAGCACCGGGTGGCCGTTGCGGCGGGCGTCCGACAGCCGCTCGACGAGCAGCAGGCCCACGCCCTCGCCCCACGCCGTGCCGTCGGCGCCCGCCGCGAACGACTTGATCCGGCCGTCCTCGGCGAGGCCGCGCTGGCGGCTGAAGGAGGTGAACGTGCCGGGCGACGGCATCACCGTGACACCACCGGCCAGCGCCAGGTCGCACTCGCCGGAGCGCAGCGCCTGGACCGCCAAGTGCAGTGCCACCAACGAGGAGGAGCACGCCGTGTCGACCGTGACGGCCGGGCCTTCGAGGCCGAACGTGTAGGCGACGCGGCCGGAGACGACGCTGGCGGAGTTGCCGGTGCCGACGAAACCCTCGACCTCCTCCGGGATCAGCGTGAGCCGGGAGGCGTAGTCGTAGTACATGACACCGGCGAACACACCGGTCTTGCTGCCCCGCACGGAAGTCGGGTCGATGCCCGCCCGCTCGAAGGTCTCCCACGACGCCTCCAGCAGCAACCGCTGCTGCGGGTCGGTGGCCAGCGCCTCGCGCGGCCCCATCCCGAAGAACGCCGGGTCGAACTGCGCGGCGTCGTGCAGGAAGCCGCCTTCGCGGGCGTAGGTCGTGCCGGGGGTGTCGGGGTTGGAGTCGAACAGGTTCTCCAGGTCCCAGCCGCGGTCGGTCGGGAACGGCGAGATGCCGTCGTTCCCGGCGACCACGAGGTCCCACAGCTGTTCGGGGTTGCGGATGCCGCCGGGGTAGCGGCAGGCCATGGACACGATGGCGATCGGCTCGTCGTCGGCGACCTTCGCCGCGCGGACCTCGACGGTCGGGGTCTCGACCGCGCCGAACAGCTCCTCGACGAGGTGGTCGGCCAGCGCGCCCGCGTTCGGGTAGTCGAAGACCAGCGTGGCGGGCAGGCGCATCCCCGTGACGGAGTTGAGGCCGTTGCGGAGTTCGACCGCGGTCAGCGAGTCGAAGCCCAGCTCCTTGAACGCGCGGCCCGCGTGCACCGAGTCCGGCGAGTCGTAACCGAGGACGGCGGCGACCTGCGTGCGGACCAGCTCCAGCACCGCGCGGTGCCGCTCCGGGCCGACCAGGTCCGCCAGGCCGAGGCGGGAGGCGGTGTCGGTGGCGCGGACGGCGCGGCGGGCCGGGCGGACCAGGCCGTGCAGGATCGCCGGGACGGTCGGGTGGGTGCGCAGGACCGCGAGGTCCAGGTGCACCGGCACGAGGTGGGCTTCGCCGGTGGTCAGCGCGGCGTCGAACAGGGCGAGGCCGTCGGCGGCGGACAGCGTTCCGATGCCACCGCGGGCGGCGCGGTCGGAGTCGGTGCCCATGCCGGTGTCGGTCTGCCACAGCCCCCACGCCAGCGAGGTCGCGGCGAGGCCGTTCGCCCGGCGGTGGTGCGCCAGGCCGTCGAGGTAGGCGTTGGCGGCGGCGTAGTTCGACTGGCCCGCGGTGCCGTAGGTGCCCGACAGCGAGGAGAACAGGACGAACATCTCCACGTCGCCCACGAGGTCGTGCAGGTGCTTGGCGGCGTTCGCCTTGGGCAGCGCCACCGCGTCCAGCCGGTCCGGGGTCTGCGCCTCGAACGTGCCGTCGTCCAGCACACCGGCGGTGTGCACGACGCCGGTCAGCGGGCGTTCGGCCGGGATCCCGGTGAGCAGGCGTTCCAGCGCGGAGCGGTCGGACACGTCGCACGCGGCGAACGTCGCCACGGCCCCGAGCCCGGCCAGTTCCGTGGCCAGTTCCGCGGTGCCGGGTGCGTCCTCGCCGCGCCTGCTGACCAGCAGCAGGTTCGTGACGTCGTAGTGGGTGACCAGGTGCCTGGCGACCAGGCCGCCGAGCGCGCCGGTGGCACCGGTGATCAGTACCGTCCCGGTCGGGTCGAGCGCGGGCGGTGCCCCCACGGCCGCCGCCACGCGGGCCAGGCGCGGCGCGCGGGCATCGCCGTCGCGGAGTGCCAGTTGAGGGGCCCCCGGAACCAGCGCGTGGGGCAGCACACGGTGAGAGGCCTCCTGACCATCGAGGTCGAGCAGCACGAACCGGTCCGGGTGCTCGGTCTGCGCCGAGCGGATGAGGCCCCAGATCCCGGCGGCGGCCAGGTCGGTGACGTCCTCGCCCGCCGTCGACACCGCTCCCCTGGTGACGAACACCAGTTTCGCGGCGGCGAACCGGTCGTCGGCCAGCCAGGTCTGGGCGAGGGTGAGGGCTTCCGCCGCGTCGGCGGCGGTCACCAGGACCGCGTCCGGCACGTCGGTGAGGGCGGCGAGGTCGTTGTCCAACACCACGACCGACGCGGTGGCGTCGGTGGTGGGGACGGTGACCCAGTCGACCTTGAACAGCGAGTCGGTGGTGGGCTTGACGGCGACCTGGTCGGCGGAGACCTGGCGCAGCACCAGGGATTCGACCCGTGCGACCGGCGCGCCGGTCCGGTCGGCCACGTCGAGGGTGATGCCGTCGTGCTTGCCGCGCGACAGCTTCACCCGCAGGGCGGTGGCGCCGACGGCGTGCAGCGAGACGTCGGTCCAGGCGAACGGGATCCGCACCACGTCGGCGTCCGGGAGCAGACCGCCGAAACCGGCGGCGTGCAGCGCCGAGTCCAGCAGGGCCGGGTGCAGGCCGAAGCCCTTGGCGTCGGCCACTTCCACCTCGACGAACACCTCGTCGTCGCGCAGCCAGGCCGACTTGAGGCCCTGGAACGCCGGGCCGTAGCCGTAGCCGGACTCGGCCATCGCGGCGTAGAAGCCGGTCAGGTCAACGGCTTCGGCGTTCGCGGGCGGCCACTCGGTGAGCGCGGTCCGAGCGCCGGTGCCCGTCGCGAGCGAGCCGCTGGCGTGCCGGGTCCACGGGCCGTCGGCGATGCTGGAATGCACCTGGATCGCACGGCGGCCGTTGTCCTCGGCGGCGACGGTGAGCTGGAGGGCCACGTCGCCGTGCTCGGGGATGGCGAGCGGGGCTTCGAGGGTCAGCTCCTCCAGGAGGTCGAGGCCGACCTGTTCCCCGGCGTGCAGCGCGAGTTCCACGAAGGCGGTGCCGGGCACCAGGATCGTGCCGAGGACGACGTGGTCGGCGAGCCAGGGCTGGGCGGCGGTGGAGAGGCGGCCGGTGAGGACCAGGCCGTCGCCGTCCGCCAGGGACAGGGCCGCGCCGAGCATCGGGTGGTCGACGTCCCGCAGACCGATCGCGGACACGTCGGCCCAGCCCCGTGCGGGCTGCGGCCAGAAGCGCTCACGCTGGAACGCGTAGGTGGGCAGGTCGACCCGGCGGGCACCGGAGCCCGCGAAGTACGCGGCCCAGTCGACCCGGTTGCCGAGGGTGTGCAAGGTGCCCAAGGCGCGGACGAGGGTCGTGACCTCGGGCCGATCGGCGCGCAGCGCGGGAACGAGCACGGCGTCGGTGACGCTGTCCGCGCCCATCGCGGTGAGGACCGCGTCCGGGCCCAGTTCGAGGAAGGTCGAGGCGCCACGGGATTCCAGCGTCGTGACGGTCTCGGCGAAGCGGACGGCATCGCGGACGTGGGAGACCCAGTACTCCGGGTTGGTGACCTCGCCCAGCATCGCGATGGTGGGCTCGTTGAAAGCCAGCTTCGACACCACGGCGCGGAACTCGTCCAGCATCGGGTTCATCAGCGGCGAGTGGAACGCGTGCGACACGGTGAGGCGCTTGGACTTCCGGTCGACGAAGTGCGCGACCACCCGTGCGACGGCGTCTTCCGTGCCCGCGACCACCACGGCGTTCGGGCCGTTGACCGCGGCGATCGAAACGTCGTTGTCGAGATGCGGGGTGACCTCGTCCTCGGTGGCCTGCAAGGCGACCATCGCGCCACCGGCCGGGAGGGCCTGCATGAGCCTGCCGCGCGTCTCGACCAGCTTCGCGGCGTCTTCCAGGGTGAGGACACCGGCCACGTGGGCCGCGGCGATCTCGCCGATGGAGTGGCCGCCGACGAAGTCGGGGCGGACGCCGAACGACTCGACCAGCCGGTACAGCGCCACTTCCAGGGCGAACAGGGCGGGCTGGGTCGCGGCGGTGCGGGTGAGGACATCGGTGTCGATGATCGGCTGCTCGAAGTGGGCGCAGACGGCGTCGAAGGCGTCGGCGTACACCGGGAAGGCGTCGTACAGCTCGCGGCCCATGCCGAGCCGCTGACTGCCCTGCCCGGTGAACAGGATCGCCAGACGGCCCTCGGCAGCGGTGCCGCGGACCAGGGACGCGTCCTGGTCGCCGCGAACCAACGCGGTCAGACCTCGGACCAGATCAGCCTGTTCTCCGACGACGACCGCGCCGTGTTCCAGGTGGGCACGGGTGGTCGCGGCGGAGAACGCCGTGTCGGCCAGGTCGGCGGTGGTGTGGTCGAGGTGGCCGAGCAGGCGCTCGGCCTGGTCCACCAGTGCTTCCGCCGTCTTCGCGGACAGCACCAGCGGCAACACCGACAGCGGCTTGCGCTCGGCGGTGGCCTCGTCGACGACCGGCGCCTGCTCGATGATCGTGTGGGCGTTGGTGCCGCTGATGCCGAAGGACGACACCGCCGCGCGGCGCGGGCGGTCCACCGAGGGCCACGGGCGGGCCTCGGTCAGCAGTTCGACCGCGCCGGAGGTCCAGTCGACCTTCGGGGACGGCTCGTCGACGTGCAGCGTCTTGGGGGCGATGCCGTGGCGGATCGCCATGACCATCTTGATGATGCCGCCGACACCCGCTGCCGACTGGGCGTGGCCGATGTTGGACTTGAGCGACCCCAGCAGCAGCGGGGTCTCCCGGCCCTGACCGTAGGTGGCGAGAACCGCCTGGGCCTCGATCGGGTCGCCGAGGACCGTGCCGGTGCCGTGCGCCTCGACCACGTCGACGTCCGAAGTGGACAGTCCGGCGTTGGCCAGCGCCTGGCGGATCACCCGCTGCTGCGACGGGCCGTTCGGGGCCGTGAGGCCATTCGAAGCGCCGTCCTGGTTCACCGCTGAGCCACGCACGATCGCAAGGACCTGGTGACCGTTGCGCTGGGCGTCGGAAAGGCGTTCCACCAGCAGCATGCCGATGCCCTCGCCCCAGCCGGTGCCGTCCGCGGCGGCGGCGAACGCCTTGCAGCGGCCGTCGGTCGCGAGACCGCGCTGGCGGGAGAACTCGACGAACGTGCCGGGCGTGGACATGATCGTCACGCCGCCCGCCAAAGCCATCGTGCACTCACCGCTGCGCAACGCCTGCGCGGCCAAGTGCAGTGCCACCAAGGAAGACGAGCACGCGGTGTCGACCGTGACGGCCGGGCCTTCGAGCCCGAACGTGTAGGACACCCGGCCCGAGGCGACGCTGGTGATGTTGCCGGTGCCCAGGTAGCCCTCGACGTTGTCGCCGCCCGCGACGAGCAGCGCGGAGTAGTCCTGGTTCGCGGTGCCGGCGAACACGCCGATCCGCTGGCCGCGCAACGAGGTCGGGTCCAGACCGGCCCGCTCGAACACCTCCCACGAGGTCTCCAGCAGCAGCCGCTGCTGGGGGTCCATGGCGAGGGCTTCACGGGGCGAGATGCCGAAGAACGCCGGGTCGAACCCGCTGATGCCCTCCAGGAAGCCGCCTTCGACGACGTAGGACGAGCCCTGGCTGTCGGGGTCGGCGTCGAACAGCGCGTCGGCGTCCCAGCCCCGGTCGTTCGGGAACGGCCAGATGGCGTCGCGGCCCTCGGCGACGAGCTGCCACAGCTGCTCGGGTGAGGAGACGCCGCCGGGGAAGCGGCAGGACATCGCGACGATCGCGATCGGCTCGTCGTCCAGCGGAGTGCCGGCCGTGACGGTGTCGAGCACCGCGCCCGCGCCGCCGAACAGCGTGTCCAGGTGCTCGGCGAGCACGGCCGGGGTCGGGTAGTCGAAGACCAGCGTCGCGGGCAGCGCCAGGCCGGTCGCGGTGGTGAGCCGGTTGCGCAGTTCCACGGCGGTCAGCGAGTCGAAGCCCAGCTCCCGGAACGGCCGGGTGCTGGTGATGTCGTCACCCGAGGCGTAGCCGCAGACCAGCGCGGCCTCGTGGCGCACCAGGTCCAGCAGCGCGCGGGACCGGTCCCCGGCGGACAGGGCGGCGAACTTCGAGGTGCTCGGCGCGTCCTGGGCCGGTGCCGCCGCCAGCGCCGCGCGGACCGCGGGGAGGTCGCCGATCAGCGGGCTGGGGCGCAGCGCGGTGAAGATCGGGGCGAACAGCGCCCAGTCGATGTCGGCGACCGCGACGGCGGTGTCGTCGAAGCGGATCGCCTGGCGCAGCGCGGTCAGCGCGGCGTCGGGGTTCATCGCGGTGACACCGCGGCGGCGCAGCTGCTCCCCCGCGTCACCGGTGGCCATGCCCGCCTCGGCCCACGCGCCCCAGGCCACCGACAGCGCGGTGAGGCCGCGGGAACGGCGGGACTCGGCCAGGGCGTCCAGGTAGGCGTTCGCGGCGGCGTAGGCGGACTGGCCGCCGCTGCCCCACGTTCCGGCGATCGAGGAGAACAGCACGAACGCGTCGACCTCGCCGACCAGCTCGTCCAGGTTCCGCGCGCCGTCGACCTTGGGGGCCAGCAGCGCGGCGAAGTCCGCCGGGTCGTACTCGGCCAGCGGCGTGAACTGCTCGGCGCCGGCGGCGTGGATCACGGCGTTCGGCGGGAACTCCTCGACCAGCGCTGCCACGGCGTCGCGGTCGGCGACGTCGCAGGCGGCCAGCGTGACGCGGACGCCCTTGTCCTCCAACGCGGCGGCCAGGTCGGTGGCGCCGGGCGCGTCCGCGCCGCGCCGGGAGGTGAGGACCAGGTGCTCCGCGCCCGCCTCCGCCAGCCAGTGGGCCACCCGCGCGCCAAGTGCGCCGGTGCCCCCGGTGACGAGCACGGTCCCACGCGGTGCGAAGCTCCCTACAGCCTCAGCGGTCCGCCCGTGCGCCAGTCGGCGGGCGAAGACGCCCGAACCGCGCAGAGCGACCTGGTCCTCGGTGCCCACGAGCACGGCGGCGAGCCGCTCGTACCCGCGCTTGTCCAGCGTTTCGGGGAGATCGACGAGACCGCCCCAGCGGTCGGGGTGCTCCAGCCCCGCGACCAGTCCCAGGCCCCAGATCGTGGCCTGCTCGGGGTTGTCGACCGCGTCCGCGCGGCCGGTGGAGACCGCGCCGCGGGTCGCGCACCACAGCGGTGCCGGGATCCCGGCGTCACCGAGGGCTTGCACGAGTGCAAGCACCTCGGCGACGTCCGTGCAGGTGGAGAGCACCCCATCGACCACGCCGACGGTCTCCAGCCCGGCAACCAGATCCGCACGGTCCGCCGTGGCGGCGATGCGGACGATCTCGACACCCGGCAGTGCCAGGTCTTCGGAGCCGACCAGCAGCCAGCGTCCGGACGCGGTGGCCGCGCCGGGCGTCGTGTGCCGCCACTCGACCCGGTAGCGCCATCCCTCCACTGTGGACTCACCGCGGCGTTCGCGGCGCCACTGGGCCAAAGCGGGCACGACCGCGCCGACGGTGCCGCTCTCCAGCGACAGCGACGCGGCCAGCGACTCCAGGTCCTCGCGCTCGACGGCGTCCCAGAAGCGGGCGTCGACCTCGTCCACCTCGGCGACGACCGCCGGGCGCTCCAGCCAGTACTGCTCGTGCTGGAACGCGTAGGTGGGCAGGTCGACGCGCCGGGCGCCGGAACCGGCGAAGAACGCGGCCCAGTCGACCTCGACGCCGCGGGCGTGCAGCGCGCCGAGCGCGGTGACGATCGAGCGGGCTTCCGGGCGGTCCTTGCGCAGGCCCGCGACCAGGCCGGCGTTCGTGACGCTGTCCTGGGCCATCGCGGTGAGCACGCCGTCCGGGCCCAACTCCAGGAACGTCCGCACCCCGGCGGTTTCCAGGGCCTTGACGGCGTCGGAGAAGCGGACGGTGCCGCGGACGTGGCGGACCCAGTACTCCGGGTCCGTGACGTCACCCGGCAGCGGGATCTTCGGCTCGTTGAACGTCAGTGTCGAGACCACCGCGCGGAAGTCGTCGAGCATCGGGTCCATCAGCGGCGAGTGGAACGCGTGCGACACGGTGAGGCGCTTGGACTTCCGATCGGCGAAGTGCGCGACCACCTGGGCGACGGCGTCCTCCGCACCCGCGACGACCACCGAGTTCGGGCCGTTGACCGCAGCAACCGAAACGTCGTCACCGATGAACGGCAGCACCTCGTCCTCGGTCGCCTGCACCGCGACCATCGCGCCACCGGCGGGCAGCGCCTGCATGAGGCGACCGCGCTCGGACACCAGCGTGGCTGCGTCCTCCAGCGAGAGCACCCCGGCCACGTGGGCCGCGGCGATCTCACCGATCGAGTGACCGCCCAGGAAGTCGGCGCGCACACCCCACGACTCGACCAGCCGGTAGAGCGCCACCTCTAGGGCGAACAGCGCGGGCTGCGCGTTGCCGGTCAGGTTCAGCGCGTCGGCGTCGATGCCGAAGACGATCTCGGCGACCGGCACGTCCAGCACGGCGCACACGTCGTCGAACGCCTTGGCGAACACCGGGTAGGCCTCGTACAGCTCGCGGCCCATGCCCAGCCGCTGCGAGCCCTGACCGGTGAACAGGATCGCGGTCTTGCCCCGCGCCACGGTGTCGCGCACGGCGAGCGACCGCAGGCCGCTCAGCAGTTCGGCGGTGTCGGCGGCGACCACGACGGCCCGGTGCTCCAGGTGGGCGCGGGTCGTCGCGGCCGAGAAGCCGAGGTCGGACAGGGACGCGGACTCGGCGACGGCTGCCAGGTTTTCGGCCTGCGCGACCAGCGCGTCGGCGCTCTTGGCGGACAGCACGACCGGCGTGACCGGCAGTGGAACCCTCGCGGGCAGCGGCTTGGGGTCGGCGGCGGCCTGCTCGATGATCGTGTGGGCGTTGGTGCCGCCGATGCCGAACGACGACACGCCCGCACGGCGCGGGCGGCCGGTCTCGGGCCACTCGACCTGCTCGGTGAGCAGCTCGACGTCACCGGCGGTCCAGTCGACCTGCGGCGTCGGCGCGTCGGTGTGCAGGGTGCGGGGCAGGACGCCGTGCCGCATGGCCAGCACCACCTTGATGATGCCCGCGACACCGGCGGCGGCCTGGGTGTGGCCGAGGTTGGACTTCAGCGCGCCCAGCAGCAGCGGGCGTTCGCGGTCCTGGCCGTAGGTCGCCAGCAGTGCCTGCGCCTCGATCGGGTCGCCCAGCCTGGTGCCGGTGCCGTGCGCTTCCACGACGTCGACATCCTGTGTGGACAGTCCGGCGTTCGCGAGCGCCTGGCGGATCACCCGCTGCTGCGACGGGCCGTTCGGGGCGGTGAGGCCGTTCGAGGCGCCGTCCTGGTTCACCGCCGAGCCGCGCACCAGTGCCAGCACCTGGTGGCCTTGGCGCTTGGCGTCGGACAGCCGCTCGACGAGCAGCAGGCCGATGCCCTCGGACCAGCTGGCGCCGTCCGCGGCCGCGGCGAAGGGCTTGCAGCGACCGTCGGCGGCCATGCCGCCCTGGCTGGCGAAGTCGACGAACGTGCCGGGCGTTGCCATGACGGCGACCCCGCCCACCAGCGCCATGTCGCACTCGCCGCTGCGCAGCGACTGGGCCGCGACGTGCAGGGCCACCAGCGAGGAGGAGCACGCGGTGTCGATCGTGACCGCCGGACCCTCCAGGCCGAAGGTGTAGGAGACGCGGCCGGACGCGACGCTGCCGGAGTTGCCGGTGCCCAGGTAGCCGGACACCTCCTCCGGGATCGTGGTCAGGCCGTTGACGTAGTCGTGGTACATCAGGCCGGTGAACACACCGGTCTTGCTGCCGCGCAACGTGGCCGGGTCGATGCCCGCGCGCTCGAACGCCTCGTAGGAGACCTCCAGCAGCAGGCGCTGCTGCGGGTCCATCGCGACGGCCTCGCGGGGCGTGATGCCGAAGAACGACGAGTCGAACTCGCTGGCGTTGTGCAGGAACCCGCCCTCGCTGGAATCCATCGCCTGGCGCAGCAGGTCGAGGTCCCAGCCGCGGTCGGTGGGGAACGGCGAGATGGCGTCCACGCCGTCGGTCATGATCCGCCAGAGGTCTTCCGGCGAGGCGACACCGCCGGGGAAGCGGCAGGCCATCGACACGATCGCAAGGGGCTCGTCGGTGGTCTTGTTGGTGCTGGTGGCCTGCGCGACGGCCGCGGGCACGTCGCCGAGCAGTTCACCGCACAGGAAGTCGGTGAGCACGGCGGCGGTCGGGTAGTCGAACACCAGCGTCGCGGGCAGCCGCAGCCCGGTCGCGGCGGAGAGCTGGTTGCGGAACTCCACCGCGGTCAGCGAGTCGAAGCCCAGCTCCTTGAACGCCCGGCTCGCGTCCACCTCGGCCGCGGAGTCGTAGCCGAGCACGGCGGCGACGTAGGCGCGGACGATCTCCAGCACCTCGGGCAGCCGCTCGGCCTCGGGCAGCGCGGCCAGCCTGCCCGCGAGCCCGGCCACGGCGGCTTCGTCGGCCGCGCTCGCCTTGCGGCGCACCGGGTTGCGGACCAGGCCGCGCCACAACCGGGGCACGGTGCCGTCACCGGCGCGCAGCGCGCTCAGCGTCACCCGCACCGGCAGCAGCAGGTCGTCACCGGTGGCCAGCGCGGCGTCGAACAGCGACAGGCCCTCGGCGTCGGTCAGCGCGCCGAAACCGCCGCGCGACAAGCGGTCCTGGCCACCGGCGCCCATCGTGCCGGACATGCCGCCCGCCCGCTCCCACAGGCCCCAGGCCAGCGAGACGGCGGGCAGGCCGAGAGCGCGGCGGTGCGCGGTGAGGGCGTCGAGGAACGCGTTCGCGGCGGCGTAGTTGCCCTGGCCGGGCGAGCCGAGCACACCGGCGGCGGAGGAGAAGGACACGAACAGTGCGAGGTCATCGTCCAAGGTGAGGTCGTGCAGGTGCCAGGCGGCGTCGACCTTGGGCCGCAGCACCGCGTCGATCCGTTCGGGGGTCAGGGAAGCCAGGACGCCGTCGTCCAGCACACCGGCGGCGTGCACCACGCCGGAGAGCGGGCGCTCGGCGCGGAGGTCGGCCAGCACGGCGGCCAGCGCGTCGCGGTCGGCCGCGTCGCAGGCCACGATCCGGGCGTCGGCGCCGAGACCGGCCAGCTCCTCGAGCAGGGCGGACGCGCCGTCGGCCGCGGGGCCGCGGCGGGAGGTGAGCACCAGGTGCCGCACGCCGTGGTCGGTCACGAGGTGCTTGGCCACCAGCGCGCCCAGTCCCCCGGTGCCGCCGGTGATCAGCACCGCGCCGTCGATCACGGGCAGGTCCACCGAACCGGAGGCCCTGACCAGCCGCGGCGCCAGCACGACACCGTCGCGGATGACCACCTCGGACTCGTCGGCGGCCAGCGCGATGTGCAGGGCGGTCTCGGACGTGGCCAGGCCGTCGGTGTCGACCAACAGGAACCGGCCGGGGTTCTCCGACTGCGCGGAGCGGACCAGGCCGCGGGCCGCGGCGGCGGCCAGGTCGGTCACGTCCTCGCCGGGCGCGGCGGCCACGGCGCCGGTCGTGACCAGCACCAGGCGCTGCTCGTGGTCACCGGCCAGCCACTCGTGCAGCAGGTCGAGCACCGAGTGCGCGGTGGAGTGGACGGCGTCGACGCCCTCGCCGCCGCGGATCGGCATGACGACCGCGTCGTCCGCCTCGTCGGCACCCTCGGTGACGGGGATCCAGGTGAGCGCGAACAGCGAGTCGGGGGCGGCCGAGCGGACCGCGCCGAGCTGGTCGGCGGAGATCGCCCGCAGCACCAGGGACTCCACGGACGCGACCGGCTGACCTGAGCCATCGGCGACGAGCAGCGACACGGCGTCGGTGCCCGCGCGGGTGATGCGGACCCGCAGCGCGGTGGCGCCCGCGGCGAGCAGTTCGACGCCGCTCCAGGAGAACGGCAGCCACGGGCCGTCGGCCGAGCCGAGGAACCCGCCGTGCGCGATGGCGTGCAGCGAGGCGTCGAGCAGCGCGGGGTGCAGGCCGAAGCCGTCGACGTCGGTGCCCTCGGGCAGCGCCGCCTCGGCGTAGACCGCGTCGCCGTCGCGCCACACCGCGCGCAATCCCCGGAACACCGGGCCGTAGTGCAGGCCGGCGGCGGCCAACGCGTCGTACCCGCCGGCCAGGTCGACGGACTCCGCGCCCGCGGGCGGCCACGCGGTCAGGTCACCTTGCGGCGCAAGGGAAGTGGGTGCGAGCGTGCCGGTGGCGTGCCGGACCCAGGCGCCCTCGTCGGGGCGGGCGGAGATGGTGAAGGAACGGCGGCCGGAGGCGTCCGGCCCGGCGACCGCGACCTGGAGCCGCACGGCACCGCGCTCGGGGAGCACCAGCGGCGCCTGCACGGTCAGCTCGTCGAGCAGCGCGCAGTCGACGTGGTCGGCGGCGCGGATGGCGAGGTCGACGAACGCGGTGCCTGGCACGAACACCAGGCCGGACACGACGTGGTCGGCGAGCCACGGGTGGGTGCCGACCGAGACGCGGCCGGTGAACACGACCCCGCCCTCGTCGGACAGGTCCACGACCGCGCCGAGCAGCGGGTGGTCGGCCGACCCGAGACCGGCGGCGGTGACGTCCACGGCGGCGGTGTCGTTGCCGATGAGCCAGTAGCGGCGGTGCTGGAAGGCGTAGGTGGGCAGGTCGACCGCGCGGGCGCCGGTCCCGGCGAACAGCGGGGACCAGTCCACTCGCAGGCCGCGCACGTGCGCCTCGCCCAGCGAGGTGAGGAACCGGCGGAGGTCGCCCTGGTCGCGGCGCAGCGACCCGACCGAGAGGCCGGTGACCTCGGCGTCGTCGAGCATGTCCTGCACCGGCATGGTGAGCACCGGGTGGGGGCTGATCTCCAGGAACGCCCGGAAGCCCTGGCCGATCATGGTCTCGACGGTCGGCGCGAACACGACCGTGCCGCGCGCGTTGCCGTACCAGTAGGCGGCGTCGAGCTCGGAGCCGTCGACCGGCTCGCCGGTGACGGAGGAGAACATCGGGATCGTCGCGGAGCGCGGGGTGATCGGGGCGAGCGCCGCCAGCACCTCGTCGCGGATGACCTCGACCGCGGGCGAGTGCGAGGCGTACTCGATGCGGATGCGCTTGGCGCGCACCCCTTCCGCCTCCAGCTCGGCGACCAGGCTGTCCAGCACGTCGGGCTCGCCGGAGAGCGTGACCGCGCGCGGGCCGTTGATCGTCGCGATGGTCACGCCCGCGACGCCGGTGATCCGCTCGCGCACCTCGGCGACGGGAAGGGGGACCGACGCCATCCCGCTCTTGCCCGCCAGCGCGACGAGCGCCTTGCCGCGCAGGGCGACCACGCGGGCGGCGTCCTCCAGCGAGAGGGCGCCCGCGACGCAGGCGGCGGCGATCTCGCCCTGCGAGTGGCCGATGACGGCGTCCGGCTGGACGCCGTGGGACTGCCACAGCGCGGCCAGCGAGACCATGACCGCGAACAGGGCGGGTTGCAGGATGTCGACGCGGTCGAAGCTCGCCGCGCCTTCTTCGTCGCGCAGCACGGCGGTCAGCGACCAGTCGACGTGCGCGGACAGCGCCTGCTCGCACTCTGCGACGCGGGCGGCGAACACCGGCGAGGAGTCCAGCAGTTCGGCGGCCATGCCGACCCACTGCGAACCCTGGCCGGGGAAGACGAAGGCGGTCTTGCCGCGCACGTCGGCGGTGCCGCGCACGAGGTCGGCGACCGGGCCGTCCTCGGCGAGGCCGCGCAGTCCGGCGGCCAGCTCCGCGCGGTCGGCGCCGACGAGCACCGCGGCGTGGTCGAAGCGGGAGCGGTGCGCGGACAGGGAGTGGGCGATGTCGGTCAGGTCGACGTCACCGTCCACAAGGGACGCCAGCCGGGCGGCCTGGGCGCGCAGGGCGTCGGGGGTCTTGGCGGACAGGACCAGCGGCACGACCGGGAGCGGGTTCCTCTCCACCGGCTCGTCCGCCGCTTGCGGCTGTTCCAGGATCGTGTGGGCGTTGGTGCCGCTGATGCCGAACGACGACACCGCCGCGCGGCGCGGGTGGCCGGTCTCGGGCCACGCCCGGTTCTCGGTGACCAGCTCGACGGCGCCGGAGGTCCAGTCGACGTGCGGGGTGGGGTTCTCCGCGTGCAGGGTCCTCGGGACGACGCCGTGCTTGATGGCCATGACCATCTTGATGACACCGGCGACACCGGCGGCGGCCTGCGCGTGGCCGATGTTGGACTTGAACGAGCCCAGCAGCAGCGGGGTCCCGCGGTCCTGGCCGTATGCGGCGAGCAGG
Organism: Umezawaea sp. Da 62-37; assembly: GCF_032460545.1. Lineage (GTDB taxonomy): Bacteria > Actinomycetota > Actinomycetes > Mycobacteriales > Pseudonocardiaceae > Umezawaea. Next base: position 8,449,196 of record NZ_CP135965.1, on the reverse strand, counting down.
GCCTGGGCCTCGATCGGGTCGCCCAGCCTGGTGCCGGTGCCGTGCGCCTCGACGACGTCCACATCGGACGGTTCCAGCCTGCCACTGGCCAGTGCCTGCGCGATGACGCGTTCCTGGGCGAGACCGTTGGGGGCGCTCAGGCCGTTGGACGCGCCGTCCTGGTTGATGGCGGAGCCGCGCACGATCGCGAGGACCTGGTGGCCGTGACGACGCGCGTCGGAAAGCTTCTCGACGGCCAGCAGCCCGACGCCCTCGGCCCAGCCGGTGCCGTCGGCGTCGGCGGAGAACGCCTTGCAGCGGCCGTCGGTGGACAGGCCGCGCTGGCGGGAGAACTCGACGAACATGCCGGGGGTCGCCATGACCGCGACACCGCCGGCGAGCGCGAGCGTGCACTCGCCGGAGCGCAGCGCCTGGATCGCCCAGTGCAGCGCGACCAGCGAGGAGGAGCACGCGGTGTCGATCGTGACCGCCGGACCCTCCAGGCCCAACGCGTAGGAGATGCGGCCGGAGGCGACGCTGGTGGCGTTGCCGGTGAGCAGGTAGCCCTCGACGCCGTCCTCGGCGTCGGCGGTCTCGGCGGCGTTGCCGTACTGGTACTGGGCGGCGCCGATGAACACGCCGGTCCGGCTGCCGCGCAGGGTGGCCGGGTCGATGCCCGCGTGCTCCAGCGCCTCCCAGGAGGTCTCCAGCAGCACGCGCTGCTGGGGGTCCATGGCCAGCGCCTCGCGGGGGCTGATGCCGAAGAAGTTCGCGTCGAACGCGGCGGCGTCGTGCAGGAAGCCGCCGTCGGCCACGTAGGTGCTGCCGGCCGCCTCGGAGTCGTCGTCGAGGTTGACCTCCCACCCGCGGTCGCCCGGCATGCCGCCGATGGCGTCACCGCCGGACTCCACGAACCGCCACAGCTGGTCGGGGGACGACACACCGCCGGGAAAACGACAGCCCATGCCGACGATCGCGATGGGCTCCTGGCCCTCGCGGTCGAGTTCGCGCAGCCTGCGCTTCGCGTCGTCGAGCTCGCTCGTCACCTTTCGCAGGTAGGCGAGGACCTTGTCTTCGTTGGCCATTCGAGTCGTCTCCTCTACAGCGGTGCAGGCGGGGTGTGGGTGATCACGAGGAGCTGAGGTTGTTGTCGATGAAGTCGAAGAGCTCGTCGTAGCCCGCCTCGTCCAACGTGGCCTTTGCCGAATCGGAAGGCACAGCGGCCGCTCCGATTCCGTCCCACTTGGCCAGCACGCGCCGCAGTCGGCTGGTGAGCTTGGTGCGCATCGGGTCGTCCGCGCCGACCTCGGCGAACGCGAGGTCGAGCCGGTCGAGTTCCGCCAGCAGTGCCGCGGCTGAGCTGTCGGCGCCCGCCAGCTCCGCCCTGAGGTGGGCGGCCAGCTCGATGGCGTTGGGGTAGTTGAAGACCAGCGTCGCGGGCAGCTTCACGCCGGTAGCGGCGCTGAGCGTGTTGCGCAGCTCCACCGCGGACAGCGAGTCGAAGCCGAGTTCCTTGAACGCCAGCGTGGGCTTGATGTCCAGCGGCGACTCGTAGCCGAGCACCACCGCGACCTGGCTGACCACCAGGTCCAGCAGCAGCTCGTCCTGCTCCGCCTTGGTCCTGCCCGCCAGCCGCTGCCCCCACGAGGCGGGCTCGGCCTTGCTCGCGGCGGCGGCCGTGCGACGGGCCGGGGCGCGGACCAGGCCGCGCAGCAGCGGGTGCACCTCACCCGCGTCGCGGAGGGTGGCCAGGTCGAGTTTCACCGGCACCAGCACGGCGTCGTCGGCGACGCGGGCCAGGTCGAACAGCGCCAGGCCGTCGTCGGCGGACAGCACCGGCATGCCCGAGCGGGCCATCCGGGCGATGTCGGCGTCCGAAAGGGAGGCGCCCATCCCTGCGGTCTGGTCCCACGGGCCCCACGCCAGCGAGATGGCCGGGAGGCCGTTCGCGCGGCGGTGCACGGCGAGCGCGTCGAGGAAGGTGTTGGCAGCGGCGTAGTTGGCCTGCCCCGCGCCGCCGAACAGGCCGGAGGCGGAGGAGAAGACGACGAACATCGCCAGGTCGAGGTCGGCGGTCAGCTCGTGCAGGTGCGCCGCCGCGTCCGCCTTCGGGCCGAGCACGGTGGACAGCCGGTCCGGCGTCAGCGAGTCGAGCACACCGTCGGCGAGCACCCCGGCCGCGTGCACGACGCCGGTCAGCGGGTGCTCGATCCCCTTGAGCAGCGCCGATACGGCGGCGTGGTCGGCGACGTCGCACGCCGCCAGGTCGACCGTGGCGCCGAGAGCGGTCAGCTCGTCGGCCAGTTCGGTCGCACCGGGAGCGTCCGGACCGCGGCGGGAGGTCAGCACGAGGTGCCTGACGCCGTGCTCGATGACCAGGTGGCGGGCGACGAGCGCGCCCAGTCCCCCGGTGCCGCCGGTGATCAGGACGGAGCCGTCCGGGTCGAGCGGGGTCGGGATGGTCAGCACGACCTTGCCGGTGTGCTTGGCCTGGCCCAGGAACCGGAACGCCTCCGGGGCGCGGTGGACGTCCCACGTCGTCACGGGCAGGGGCTTGAGCGAGCCGTCGGCGAACCAGCCGTGCAGGCGGGTCAGCAGCTCGCCGATGCGGTCCGGGCCCGCCTCGATCAGGTCGAACGCGGTGTAGGCCACGTCGAGGTGCCGCTTCGCGACCTCGGCGGGGTGCCGCACGTCGGTCTTGCCCATCTCCAGGAACCGGCCGCCGTGGCCCTGCGCCAGCAGGCGCAGCGAGGCGTCGACGAACTCGCCGGACAGCGCGTTGAGGACGACGTCGACGCCCTGCCCGTCGGTGGTGATGGTGAACTGGTGCTCGAAGTCGATGGTGCGCGAGGACGCGATGTGGTCGTCGGCGATCCCGGCGGCCCGCAGGGCTTCCCACTTGCCGGTGCTCGCGGTGCCGTAGACCTCCGCGCCGAGGTGCCGCGCGATCTGGGTCGCGGCCATGCCGACACCACTCGCGGCGGCGTGGACCAGGATCGACTCGCCGGACTTGAGGCCTCCCAGGTCTTCCAGGGCGTAGAGGGCGGTGAGGAACACCAGTGGCACGCCCGCGGCCTGGGTGAACGACCAGCCCTCCGGGATCGGGCAGACCTTGCGGCGGTCGGCGATCACGACCGGGCCGAACGCGGCGTCGACCATGCCCATGACCCGGTCACCGGGCACGAGGTCCTCGACCTCGGGGCCGACCTCCAGCACGACGCCCGCGCCTTCCAGGCCCATGATCCCGGCGTCACCGGGGTACATGCCGAGCACGTTCATGACGTCGCGGAAGTTGACGCCCGCCGCGCGCATGGCGATCCGGACCTCGCCGGGCTCCAGCGCCGACTCGGCGTGCGGCCACGGGATGGCGGTGAGGTTGTCGACCGTGCCGGAAGCGGTGAAGTCCAGTCGCCACGCGGAATCCGTGGCCATCGGGCCGATCGACCCGGAGCCCGCGCGGACCAGGCGCGGGGAGTAGAGCGAGCCCGCGCGGACCGCGACCTCCAGCTCCCCGGTGCCCAACACGGCGGGCAGCACGGCGTCGAGCGCGGTCACGTCGTCCAGGTCCAGCAGCACGATCGCGCCGGGGTGCTCGGACTGCGCGGACCGCACCAGGCCGGAAGCGCCCGCCTGCGCGGGAACGGTGATGTCCTCGCCGGGCAGCGCGGCGACCGCGTGGCTGGTCACGACGACCAGCACCGAGTCGTCCGGGCGGTCACCGTCCAAGAAGGACTTGAGGCCCGCCAGCAGTTCCGCGGTGACGGTGTGCACGTTGCTGGAGTCGGCGACGTGCAGGATCGTGACGTCGTCGACCGAGTCGTCAAGAGCGGGCAAAGCGACGGTGTTCGATTCGACGGCGGTCGAGATCGGCGTCCAGTCGACCCGGTAGAGCGAATCGGTGCCGCCGCGGGTGAACTGCTCGCCGCTGATCGGGCGCAGCACCAGCGAGTCGACGCGGGCGACCGGCGAGCCGGTGCCGTCGGCGACGTCCACGGTGACGCCGTCGCCCTGCGGCGACGGGGAAACGCGGGCGCGCAGCGTCTCGGCTCCGGAGGCGAACAGGCTGACCCCGGCCCACGAGAACGGCAGCGACGCCGGACCGCCCTGCTCTGAACCGTCGGCGATCCCCAGGGTGTGCAGGACGGCGTCGAGCAACGCCGGGTGGACGCCGAACGCGCCCGCCCGACGCTGTTCCGCCTCGGGCAGCGAGACTTCGGCATACACGTCCTCGCCGCTGCGCCAGGCGTTCGCCAACCCGCGGAAGACCGGGCCGTAGCGCAGACCGCCCGCGGCGAGGTCTTCGTAAAGGCCGGTCAGGTCCAGGGGGACAGCCCCGGCGGGCGGCCACTGCGCCGCGTCGAATCCGGGCGCCGTGGTCTCGTCGGTCAGCACACCCGTCGCGTGCACGACCCACGCGGCGTCGTCGTCATCGGTGCGGGAGTACACGGTGATCATCCGGCGGCCGGGCTCGGCGTCCAGCTCCACGTGCAGGCTGACGCCGCCCTTCGCCGGGACGATCAGCGGGGCTTGGAGCAGCAGCTCCTCCAGGTGGCCGCAGCCGACCTGGTCACCCGCGCGGATCGCCAGCTCCACCAGCGCGGTGCCGGGCACCACGACGTTGTCGGCGACGACGTGGTCGGCCAGCCAGCCGTGCGTGGCGACGGACAGCCGCGCCGTGAACAGCACGCCGCCGTCGGGCATCGGCAGCACCGCGGCAAGCAGCGGGTGGCCCGCGGCGGACAGGCCCGCAGCGGCCACGTCACCAACAGAGCCGTTGTCCTCCAACCACAACCGCTGGCGGTCGAAGGCGTAGGTGGGCAGGTCGACGCGCTGGGCGCCGGTGCCCGCGAAGTAGGCGGCCCAGTCGATCCGGACGCCGCGGACGTGCAGACCGGCGAGCGCGGTGGTGATGGCCGCGACCTCGGGGTGGTCCTTGCGCAGCGCGGGGATCAGCACGGCGTCGATGACGCTGTCGGCGCCCATCGCGGTGAGCACGGCGTCGGGACCCAGCTCCAGGAACGTCGACACGCCTTGGGCTTCCAGCGTGCGGACCGCGTCGGCGAACCGGACGGCGTGGCGCACGTGGGAGACCCAGTAGTCGGCGGAGCACAGCTCGGCGGCGGTGGCGAGCTCGCCGGTGGCCGTGGAGACGATCGGGATGGTGGGCGAGGAGTAGGTCAGCCGGGCCGCCACCGCGCGGAAGTCGTCGAGCATGGCGTCCATGTGCGGCGAGTGGAACGCGTGGGAGACGGCCAGCCGCTTGAACTTGCGGTCGTGGAACGCGTCGGTGACCGCGAGGACGGCGTCCTCATCGCCGGCCAGCACGAGCGAGTTGGGACCGTTCACCGCAGCAATGGACACGTGCTCGTCCAACATGCCGAGCACTTCTTCTTCTGTGGCCTCAAGAGCGACCATCGCGCCACCCGTCGGCAACGCCTGCATCAGCCTGCCGCGCGCCTCGACCAGCGTGGCCGCGTCCTCCAGCGACAGCACCCCGGCCACGTGGGCGGCCGCCAGTTCGCCGATGGAGTGCCCGGCCAGGAACTCCGGCCGCACCCCCCACGAGCTGATCAGCCGGAACAGCGCCACCTCGATGGCGAACAGCGCGGGCTGCGTCATGCCGGTCTGGTCCAGGGCGGCGGCGTCATCCCCGAACACCGCGTCCCGGACCGGGCTCTCGAACTCGGCGCACACCGCGTCGAACGCCTCGGCGAACACCGGGAACGCCGCGTGCAGCTCACGGCCCATGCCGAGCCGCTGCGAACCCTGGCCGGTGAACAGCACGGCCAAGCCGCCGTCGGTGACCGTGCCGCGCTGCACGCTCGCCGCCGGACCACCGTCGACCAGCGCGTCCAGGCCCGTCTTCAGCACGGTCGGGTCAGCGCCGACCACGACCGCGCGGTGGGCGAGCGCGGTGCGGGTGGTCGCCAGGGAGAACGCCACGTCGGCCGGGTGCGGGTCAACGCCGTCGAGCCGCTCGCGCAGCCGCCGGGCCTGCTCGCGCAGCCCGTCCTCGGTGCGCGCGGCCAGCAGCCACGGCAGCACCTCGCGGCCGGTGCGCTCGGGTGCGACCGGCTCGGTGGCGGGGGCCTGTTCCAGCACGACGTGGGCGTTCGTGCCGCTCACGCCGAACGACGAAACGCCCGCGCGGCGCGGCTTGCCGGTCTCGGGCCACGGGCGGGCCTCGGTGAGGATCTCCAGCGAGCCCGCTTCCCAGTCGACCTGGTGCGAGGGCTCCTCGGCGTGCAGCGTCCTGGGGGCGACGCCGTTGCGGATCGCCATGACCATCTTGATCACGCCCGCGACGCCCGCCGCGGACTGGGTGTGGCCGATGTTGGACTTCAGCGAGCCCAGCAGCACCGGGCGCTCGCGGTCCTGGCCGTAGGTGGAGAGGATGGCCTGCGCCTCGATCGGGTCGCCGAGCCGCGTGCCGGTGCCGTGCGCCTCGACCACGTCCACGTCGGCGGGGGCCAGCCCGGCGTTGGCGAGCGCCTGGAGGATCACCCGTTGCTGCGACGGGCCGTTGGGGGCGGTCAGGCCGTTGGAGGCGCCGTCCTGGTTGACGGAGCTGCCGCGGATGACGGCCAGGACCTCGTGCCCGTTGCGCTGGGCGTCGGAGAGCTTCTCGACGAGCAGCAGGCCGACGCCCTCGGACCAGCCGGTGCCGTCGGCGTCGTCGGAGAACGCGCGGCAGCGGCCGTCCGGGGAAAGACCGCCCTGCTTGCCGAACTCGGCGAACACGGCCGGGGTGCTCATCACCATGACGCCGCCCGCGAGCGCGATCGAGCACTCGCCGTTGCGCAGGGCGGTGGCCGCGAGGTGCAGCGCGGTGAGCGAGGAGGAGCACGCGGTGTCGACCGTGACGGCGGGGCCTTCGAGGCCGAACGTGTAGGAGAGGCGGCCGGACAGGACGCTGGGGGCGGCACCCGTGAGGAGGTGGCCGGCGACCTCATCGGGTACCTCGGTCAGGCCGATCCCGTAGCCCATGGCGCTGCCGCCGACGAACACGCCGGTCTGGCTGCCGCGCAGGGACCTCGGGTCGATTCCGGCCCGTTCGAACACTTCCCACGTCGTTTCCAACAACAGTCGCTGCTGCGGGTCCATGGCCAGCGCTTCACGCGGGGAAATACCGAAGAACGCGGGCTCGAAATCGGCCGCGTCATAGAGGAATCCACCACCCTCCACCGCGAAAACACCGTTTTCGGTGCCCCAGCCGCGGTCGTCGGGAAGCGGGGAAATGGCGTCGCCACCGGTCTCGACCAATCGCCAAAGGTCTTCGGGCGATCGAACGCCACCGGGATAACGGCAGCTCATCGCCACGATTGCGATCGGCTCCTGGTCGCCGTCCTCCAGCTGCTGAAGCCGCTGCCGGGTGGTGTGGAGATCCGCCGTCACCAGTTTGAGATACTCCCGGAGCGTGTCTTCATTCGCCATTTAAGAGCACCTCTTCGCTACGGACGACAGGGTTTCTCCGGCGCAGGAGAATGAGATCGTCGTGAATGTGAAGCGCTTGGCACACTTCAGCTCACGAAACGATTCTGTCCGTGGCCCCAACACCCCTCAACCCCTAGCGGGCCCCTACGGGCCCCTGAGGAAAAGGCCCGAAAACCGGGTTCTCCCCAGCACCGCCACCCCCTCCGAGCTGGTCGGAGGGGGTGGCGGCGGGCGCGACAGGGGTGGCGGCTACTTCCCCAGCTGCTTGTTGATGAAGGCGAACAGCTCGTCGTCCGAGGCGTCGTCGAGACCGCTGGCGGCCTCGGCCTTGCCGGAGTTCCACCGGGAGACGAGCGACTGGAGCCTGATGGTGATCCGGGTGCGGGTGAGGGTGTCGGGCGTGGCCGAGGCGAGCGCCGCCTCCAGCCGGTCCAGCTCGGCGAGGACCGGCACGGTGGCGCCGCCGACGACCAGCTGGGAGTGCAGGAACCTCGCGAGCGGCTCGGCGCTGGGGTGGTCGAACACCAGGGTCGCCGGGAGCTTGAGCCCGGTGGCGCCGGTGAGCGAGTTCCGCAGCTCGACGGCCGTGAGGGAGTCGAAGCCGAGGTCCTGGAACGCCCTGTCCTTGGCGACCGCGTCGGCCGAACCGTGGCCGAGCACCGCGGCGACCTGGCCGCGGACCAGGTCGACCAGCAGCGCGTGCTGCTCGACCTCGGACAGCGCGGCGAGCCTGCCGACCAGGTCGGACTCCTCGCCGATGTCCGGCGTGGCGTCGAGCGCGGCGCGCACCTCCGGCAGGTCGCCGATGAACGGGCTGGTCCTGGCCATGGTGAACGCCGGGGCGAACTTGTCCCACTCGATGTCCACCACGGTCAGCGTCGTCGCGCCGGACCGGATGGCCTTCTCCAGGGCGTTGAGGGTGAGCGAGGGCGCCATCGCGATCAGGCCGCGGCGGCGCAGGTGCTCCTCGGTGTCGCCGACGGTCGCCATGCCGCTGCCCGCCCACGGGCCCCAGGAGACCGAGGTCGCGACCAGTCCCCGTGCCCGGCGGGACTCCGCCAGGCCGTCGAGGAACGCGCTGGCCGCCGAGTAGGCCGACTGGCCACCCGAACCCCAGGTGCCCGCGATGGACGAGAACACCACGAACGCGTCCAGGTCGGCGTCGGCGAGCAGGTCGTCCAGCAGGACCGCGCCCGCGACCTTCGCGGACAGGACGTCGTCGAACGTGCCCAGGTCGTGGTCCGCGATCGTCCCGTAGTGGTCCGCGCCGGCGGCGTGGACGACGGCGTTCGGCGGGAACTCGGTGAGCAGCGAGGTGACCGCGTCCCGATCTGCAACATCGCACGCCGCAATGGTGACCTTCGCACCCAGGTCTTCCAGCTCGGTTGCGAGTTGGGCGGCGCCGGGTGCGTCGAGTCCACGGCGGGACGTGAGCACCAGGTGCTCGGCGCCCTCGGTCGCGAGCCAGCGGGCGACCCGGCTGCCCAGGGCGCCGGTGCCGCCGGTGACCAGGACCGTGCCGCGCGGCGACCAGTCGGACAGGCCGGTCGCGGCCGGTGCGTGCGCCAGCCGTCGGCCGAACACGCCGGACGAGCGGACGGCGACCTGGTCCTCGGAGCCGACCAGCACGCTGGCGATCCGGTCGAGCGCCTTGTCGGTCAGCTCCTCCGGCAGGTCGACCAGGCCACCCCAGCGCTCGGGGTGCTCCAGGCCGACCACGTAGCCGGTGCCCCAGATCGTGGACTGGGCCGGGTCGACGACACCGTCGGACCGGCCGGTGGACACCGCGCCGCGGGTCGCGACCCACAGCGGGGCCTCGATCCCGGCGTCGCCGAGCGCCTGCACGGTCAGCACCGTCGTGGTCGCCGACGCGGCCAGCGCCAGCACGCCTTCGACGGGGCCGTCGGTCACGGCCTTCTCCAGCAGGGTGGACAGACCCACCCGGTCGACGTCGGAGTCCCACTCGACCGGCACGACCTCGACGCCGCGAGCGCTCAGGCCCGCCAGCACCGCGTGCTCGGCCTTCCCCGCGGGCACGACGGCCAGCCAGCGACCGGACGCGCTCGTCTTCTCGGGAGAGACGGACTTCCACTCGACCTGGTAGCGCCAGCTGTCCGTGGTCGCGTTCTCGCTGTGCTGCTTGCGCCACGACGCCAGCACCGGCAGCGCGTCGCCGAACGGCGTGGACGGGTCGATGTCGGTGCCGAGCGACGCCAGGTCCTCGCTGTCGACGGCCGCCCAGAACTTGGCGTCGACCTCGGAGACCTCGGTGGAGGCCGTCGCGGTCGGCCACGGCTGCGAGTCCAGCCAGAAGTGCTGGTGCTGGAACGCGTAGGTGGGCAGGTCGACCCGCTTCGCGGCGGTCCCGGCGAAGAACGCGGCCCAGTCGACGGTGTTCCCGCGGGCGTGGACCCGGCCGAGTGCCGCCAGCAGGGTGCGGACCTCGTCGCGGTCCTTGCGCAGCGACGGGATGAGGACGGCGTCGGTGACGCTGTCCGCCCCCATCGCGGTGAGCACGCCGTCCGGACCCAGTTCCAGGAACGTCTTCACGCCCCGGCCTTCGAGGGTGGTCACGGTGTCGGCGAACCGCACCGCGTCCCGCACGTGCCGGACCCAGTACTCCGGGTCGGTCACGTCGCCGAGCATCGGGATGGTCGGCTGGGTGAAGGTGAGCGTCGAGACGATCGCGCGGAACTCGTCCAGCATCGGCTCCATCAGCGGCGAGTGGAACGCGTGGGACACGGCCAGCCGCTTGGACTTCCGGTCGGGGAAGACCCCGACGACCTGTCGCACGGCGTCTTCCGCACCGGCGATGACGATCGACGTGGGTCCGTTGATCGCTGCGATGGAGACGGCACCGGTCAGGTGTGGCAGTACTTCTTCTTCGGTGGCTTGGAGTGCCACCATCGCGCCGCCGGCGGGCAGTGCCTGCATGAGGCGGCCGCGTTCGCCAACAAGCTTGGCCGCGTCCTCCAGTGACAGGACTCCGGCCACGTGGGCGGCGGCGATCTCGCCGATGGAGTGGCCACCGAGGAAGTCGGGCTTCACGCCCCAGGACTCGAAGAGGCGGTAGAGCGCCACTTCGACCGCGAAGGTCGCGGGCTGGGTGAACTCGGTGCGGTTCAGCTCCTCCTCGTCGTCGATCCGGATGTCGACCAGCGCGGCGATCTCGTCGAACGCCGTGGCGAACACCGGGAACTCGGCGTGCAGCTGACGGCCCATGCCGACCCGTTGTGAACCCTGGCCGGTGAACAGCACCGCCAGCTTGCCCTCCACGACGGCGTCACCGGCGGACACAGTTGCGAGACCGGTCAGCAGCTCGTCCTTCTCCCCCGCCACCACAACGGCGCGGTGGGTAAGGCCGGACCTGCTGGTGAGCAAGGAGAACGCGAGGTCGGTCAGGTCGACATCGGTCTCCGCCACGTGCCCGCGCAACCGTTCCGCCTGCTCCTTCAACGCTTCCGGCGACTTCGCCGCCAGCACCACGGGCAATGCCGGCAGCTTCGTCGTGGCCGTCTCGACCACGGCATCGACGCTTGGCGCCTGCTCGATGATCGCGTGGGCGTTGGTGCCGCTCATGCCGAACGACGAGATCGCGGCCCGGCGCGGACGCCCGGTCCGCGGCCACGCCGTGGCCTCGGTCAGCAGGTCCACGGACCCGGAGGTCCAGTCGATCTGCGGCGACGGCTCGTCGACGTGCAGCGTCTTCGGCGCCACGCCGTGCTGGAGGGCCAGCACCATCTTGATGATCCCCGAGACTCCCGAGGCCGCCTGGGTGTGGCCGATGTTGGACTTCAGCGAGCCCAGCAGCAGCGGGGTCTCCCGGTCCTGGCCGTAGGTCGACAGGATCGCCTGGGCCTCGATCGGGTCACCGAGCTTCGTGCCGGTGCCGTGCGCTTCCACCACGTCGACGTCCGCTGTGGACAGTCCGGCCGCCGCGAGCGCCTGCCTGATCACCCGTTGCTGCGACGGTCCGTTCGGGGCGGTGAGCCCGTTGGACGCGCCGTCCTGGTTGACCGCCGAGCCGCGGATCACCGCGAGCACCTCGTGACCGTTGCGCTGGGCGTCGGAGAGGCGTTCGACGACGAGCATGCCGACGCCCTCGCCCCAGGCCGTGCCGTCCGCCGCCGCGGCGAAGGACTTGCACGTGCCGTCGACCGCGAGACCGCGCTGGCGGCTGAAGTCGATGAACGCGCCGGGGGTGGACATCATCGACGCGCCGCCCGCGAGTGCCAGGTCGCACTCACCAGCCCGCAACGCCTGTGCCGCAAGGTGGATCGCGACGAGCGAGGCGGAGCACGCGGTGTCGACGGTGACCGCCGGGCCTTCCAGGCCGAACGTGTAGGACAGGCGACCGGAGACGACGCTGGCCGCGAGGCCGGTGCCGAGGTAGCCCTCGATGCCGGGCGGCAGCTCGAACGTCTGCATCGCGTAGTCCTGGCCGTTCGTGCCGGTGAAGACACCGGTCCTGCTGCCGCGCAACGACTCCGGGTCGATGCCCGCGCGTTCCATGGCCTCCCAGGACGTTTCGAGCAACATGCGCTGCTGCGGGTCCATGGCCAGGGCTTCCCTCGGGTTGATGCCGAAGAACGCCGGGTCGAACTCGCCCGCGTCGTGCAGGAACCCGCCTCGGGTCACGTACGAGGTGCCCTCGTGGTCGGGGTCCGGGTCGAACAGGTTCGCCAGGTCCCAGCCGCGGTTGGTCGGGAAGTCCGAGATCGCGTCGCTGCCCGAGGTGACCAACTCCCAGAGCTGTTCGGGCGTCTCGATCCCGCCCGGCAGCCGCAGACCCATGCCGACGATGGCGATCGGCTCGTTGGTGAAGCCCGCCGTGGTGACGGTGAGCGCTTCCGGCCTGCTGCCGACCAGTTCCTCGCGGAGGAACGCCGACAGGGCGGCCAGGTTCGGGTAGTCGAACACCAGCGTGGCGGGCAGCCGCAGTCCGGTGGCCTCGTTGAGCTTGCCGCGCAGTTCCACGGCGGTCAGCGAGTCGAAGCCCAGCTCGCGGAAGGCGACACCGAGTTCGACGGCCTGCGGCGAGGCGTAGCCGAGCACGTCGGCGACCTGCGCCCGGACCAGGTCGACCAGCACCGACCGCTGCTCGGACTCCGGCAGCGCGGTGAGCTTCGCGACCAGGCCGGTGTCGTTGCCGGTCGCCGGAGTTTCCAGTGCTGCCACCACATCCGGCAGCGCGCCGAGCAGCGGGCTGGGTCGGGTGGCGGTGAACGCCGGGGCGAAGCGGGACCAGTCGACGTCGGCGACGACGACGGTGGCCTCACCGAGGCCGACGGCCCGGCGGAGCGCGGAGATGGCCTGTTCCGGTGCCAGCGCGGGGAGTCCGCGGCGGCTGAGCGCGTCGCGACCCTCCTGGGTCATCGCGCCACCCGCCCACGGACCCCAGGCCACCGAGGTGGCGGCCAGGCCGGCGGCCCGGCGGCGTTCGGCCAGTGCGTCCAGGTAGGCGTCGGACGCGGCGTACGCGCCTTGGCGGCCGGATCCCCACACACCGGAGGTGGAGGAGAACAGGACGAACGCGTCGACCTCGCCGACCAGCGCGTCCAGGTTCGCCGCGCCGTCGACGCGGGCGGCCATGACGTAGGCCAGCTCGTCGGCGTCCACGTCGGCCAGCGCCGTGTCCTGGCCGACCCCGGCGAGGTGCACCACGGCGTTCGGCGGGTACTCGGCGATGACGGCGGCAAGGGCGTCGCGGTCGGTCACGTCGCACGGGACGACCGTGGCGCCGCGAACCTCTCCCCCACTGCGGCTGACCAGCACGACACGCTCGGCACCGGCTTCGGTGAGCCAGGCCGTGACGTGGCGGCCGATGGCGCCCGTGCCGCCGGTGACCAGGACCGTGCCGCGCGGGGTCCAATCGGCCCCGTTCCCGGCCGGGGCGGCGACGAGCCTGCGGGCGTGGACGACCGCGCCGCGCACGGCGACCTGGTCCTCCGCGCCGCCGAGGATCGAGGCGATCCGGTCGAACGCCCTCGCGTCAAGCGTGGCGGGCAGGTCGATCAGGCCGCCCCAGCGGTCGGAGTGCTCCAGCGCGGCGACCCGGCCGAGCCCCCACACCTGTGCGGCGGTCGGGTCGGCGACGGCGTCAGCCGGGCCAGTGGCGACCGCGTTCCTGGTGGCGATCCACAGCTTGGCGGTGTGGGTCTTGACCAGGTCGAGCGCTTCGGCGACGTCGTTGGTCAGCGCCAGCACGCCGTCGAAGGTGCCATCGGTGACGACGTCGACCCCGCGAGCGGCCAGGCCTTCCGCCAGTTCGGGATCGGTGACCAGCCAACGGCCGGACACGACACCGCTCGGGGTGACGGGCTGCCAGTCGATCCGGTAGCGCTTGCCGTCGGCGACGGGAGCCTTCGTCGGGCTCGGGTCGAGCCAGAAGCGGTCGCGTTGGAACGCGTAGGTCGGGAGGTCCACCCTCCGCGCGCCGGAGCGGGCGAAGTAGGCGAACCAGTCGACCTGGATACCGCGGACGTGGAGCGTGGCGAGTGCCCGGACCAGGGTCGTGACCTCGTCGCGGCCCTTGCGCTGCGACGCGACCAGCACCGCGTCGGTGACGCTGTCCTGGGCCATCGCGGTGAGCACACCGTCCGGGCCCAGTTCCAGGAACGTGCTGACGCCCCTGGCCTCCAAGGCCGTGACGGTGTCGGCGAACCGGACCGCGTCCCGGACGTGGCGCACCCAGTACTCCGGGTTCGTCACGTCACCGGGCATCGGGATCTTCGGGGCGGTGAAGGCAAGGGTTTCGACCACGGCCCGGAAGTCGGCCAGCATCGGGTCCATCAGCGGCGAGTGGAACGCGTGCGACACGGTGAGGCGCTTGGACTTCCGGTCCGCGAAGTGCTCCAGCACCTGCTCGACCCCGGCACCCGCGATCACGACGGCGTTCGGGCCGTTGACCGCCGCGATGGAGACCGTGTCGGTGAGGTGCGGCAGCACCTCCGCTTCGGTGGCCTGCAACGCGACCATCGCGCCACCGGCAGGGAGGGCCTGCATCAGGCGGCCACGAGCGGAGACGAGCGTGGCCGCGTCGGACAGTGAGAGCACACCGGCCACGTGGGCGGCGGCGATCTCGCCGACGGAGTGCCCGGCCACGTGGTCCGGCCGCACACCCCAGGCTTCCAGGGTGCGGAACAGCGCGACCTCGATGGCGAACAGCGCGGGCTGCGTGTACTCGGTGCGGTCCAACGCCTCCGCGTCGCCGAACACGACATCCCGCAGCGGGCGGTCCAGGTCGAGTTGCGCACACACCGCGTCGAACGCGTCGGCGAAAGCGGGAACCGCCTCGTACAGCTCACGGCCCATGCCGAGCCGCTGGGAGCCCTGTCCGGTGAACAAGAACGCGAGTCCACCGTCGGTGACGGTGCCGCGCACCAGGTCGGGATTGGTGCCACCGTCACGGCCGGCGGTCAGGGCGGCGATGACCGAGTCGCGGTCGTCGCCGAGCACGACCAGCCGGTGCGCCAGCGTGGCTCGGGTCGTGGCCAACGAGTAGGCCACGTCAGCGGCCTCGACGGAGGTCCACTCCAACTGCTCGCCGACCCGCCCGGCCTGCACGGCCAAGGCGGCGGCGTTCTTGGCCGACACCAGGAACGGCGTGACCGGCAGTTCACCCCGCTGCGGAGCGGCTTCGTCGGCGACTGCCGCCTGCTCGATGATCGTATGGGCGTTGGTGCCGCTGATGCCGAACGACGACACCGCCGCGCGCCGCGGACGTCCGGTCTCGGGCCAGGCCACCTGCGAGGTGACCAGGTCGACCGATCCGGCCGACCAGTCGATCGCGGGCGACGGCTCGTCCACGTGCAGCGTCTTCGGCACCTGGCCGTGGCGCATGGCCATGACCATCTTGATGATGCCCGCGACACCGGCGGCGGCCTGGGTGTGGCCGATGTTGGACTTCACGGACCCCAGCAGCAGCGGCTCGGAGCGGTTCTGGCCGTAGGTGGCCAGCAGCGCCTGCGCCTCGATCGGGTCACCGAGCGAGGTGCCCGTGCCGTGGGCCTCCACGACGTCGATGTCCGAAGTGGACAGACCAGCCGACGCGAGCGCCTTGCGGATCACCCGCTGCTGCGACGGGCCGTTGGGGGCGGTGAGCCCGTTCGAAGCGCCGTCCTGGTTCACGGCCGAGCCGCGGACCAGCGCGAGCACCTGGTGGCCGTTGCGCTGGGCGTCGGAGAGGCGTTCGACGAGCAGCATGCCGACACCTTCACCCCACCCGGTGCCGTCGGCCGCGGCGGCGAACGACTTGATCCGGCCGTCGGTGGCGAGGCCGCGCTGGCGGGAGAAGTCGATGAACGTGCCGGGCGTGGACATGATCGTCACACCACCGGCGAGGGCCAGGTCGCAGTCGCCGTTGCGCAGCGCCTGGACGGCCATGTGCAGTGCCACCAGCGAAGAGGAGCACGCGGTGTCGATCGTGACGGCCGGGCCTTCCAGCCCGAACGTGTAGGAGATGCGGCCGGACGCGATGGCGGCGGAGTTGCCGGTGCCGAGGTGGCCCTCGACGCCGTCCGGGATGTCCTGGAGCAGCGCCAGGTAGTCCTGACCGTTGCTGCCCGCGAACACGCCGGTCTGGCTGCCGCGCAACGTCACCGGGTCGATCCCGGCCCGCTCGAACGCCTCCCACGACGTCTCCAGCAGCAACCGCTGCTGCGGGTCCATCGCGGTGGCCTCGCGGGGGCTGATCCCGAAGAACGCGGGGTCGAACCTCGTGGCACCGTCGAGGAAAGCGCCTTCACGGGTGTAGGTGGTGCCCTGGTGGTCGGGGTCGTCGTGGAACAGGGTCGACAGGTCCCAGCCGCGGTCGGTCGGGAACGGCGTGACGGCGTCGCCACCGGCGAGCACCAGGTCCCACAGCTGCTCGGGCGAGGCGATGCCGCCCGCGAACCGGCAGCTCATGGCGACGATGGCGATGGGCTCGTCGGTGTTCACCGTGGCCACCACCTCGACGGCCTCGACCTGCGAGCCGAGCAGTTCGGCGCGCAGGTGGGCGGCCAGCGCGACGGCGTTCGGGTAGTCGAACACCAGCGTCGCGGGCAGCCGCAGCCCGGTGGCGGTGGTGAGGGTGTTGCGCAGCTCCACGGCCGTGAGCGAGTCGAAGCCGAGTTCCTGGAACGCCCGGTCCTTGTCGACCGCGTCGGCCGAACCGTGGCCGAGCACCGAGGCGACCTGGTCGCGCACCACGTCGACCAGCAGCGCGAGCTGCTCGGCCTCGGTGAGCCCGGCCAGGCGACCGGCCAGCTCCGATTCGGCGCCGGTCTCGGCGGGGCTGTCGTCGGCGAGGGCCTCGCGGACCTCCGGCAGGTCGCCGATGAACGCGCTGGGCCGGGCCAGGGTGAAGGCGGGGGTGAACTTCTCCCACTCCATGTCCACGACGGTGACGGTCGGCTCACCGGAACGGATGGCCCGCTCCAGGGCGTTCAGCGTCGACGCGGACGGCATCGTGACGAGACCGCGCTTGCGCAGGTGCGCCTCGGTGTCGCCGACGGTCGCCATGCCGCTCTCCGCCCACGGGCCCCACGACACCGAGGTCGCGACGAGCCCCCTGGCGCGCCTGGACTCCGCGAGCCCGTCGAGGAACGCGCTGGCGGCGGAGTAGGCGGACTGGCCGCCGGAACCCCAGGTGCCCGCGATGGAGGAGAACACCACGAAGGCGTCCAGGTCGGCGTCGGCGAGCAGTTCGTCCAGCAGGACGGCGCCGGACACCTTGCCGGACAGCACCTCGTCGAAGATCTTGAGGTCGTGGTCGGCGATGCCCATCGTGTAGTCGGCGCCGGCCGCGTGCACCACGGCGTTCGGCGGGAACTCGGTGAGCAGCGCGGACAGCGCGTCCCGATCTGCAACATCGCAGGCCGCAACGGTGACCTGTGCACCGAGTTCTTCCAGCTCGGTTGCGAGTTGGGCCGCGCCAGGAGCGTCCGGTCCACGGCGGGACGTGAGCACCAGGTGCTCGGCGCCCCCGGCGGCCAGCCAGCGCGCGACCTTGCCGCCCAGCGCACCGGTGCCACCGGTGACGAGGACCGTGCCGCTCGGCGACCAGTCGGACAGCTTGTCGCGCAACGGGGCGTGCACCAGCCGTCGGCCGAACACCCCGGACGAGCGCACGGCGACCTGGTCCTCGACACCGCCGAGCACCCCCACGAGCCGGTCGAACAGCCGTGCGTCCAGCGTCTCGGGCAGGTCGACCAGGCCACCCCAGCGGTCGGGGTGCTCCAGGCCGATCACGTAGCCGAGACCCCAGACCTGGGTCTGCGCCGGGACGACCACGCCGTCGGAGCGGCCGGTCGACACCGCGCCGCGGGTCGCGATCCACAACGGCACCGCGACCTGCGCGTCACCGAGAGCTTGGACCACCACGACGGACGCGGTGACCTCGCCCTTGAGCGCCACCAGCGACAGCACCCCGTCGACCTCGCCGAGTCCGGCGAACGACGCGGCGAGCGTGGCGCGGTCGGCGAACTCGACCGGGACCACCTCGGCACCGCGGGCGGTGAGCCCGGCGGTGATCTCCTCGGCGGCGAAGCCTGCGGGCACGACCAGCGCCCAACGGCCGGTGAGCACGGGTGCGCCCACGTCCGTCAGCGGCAGCCAGGTCACCCGGTAGCGCCAGCCGTCGATCCTGCTGTGCTCCCGGCGGGCCCTGCGCCACGACGACAGCGCGGGGAGCACCTGGCCCAGCGCGCTCTCCTCGAGGTCGAGGGTGCTGCCGACCAGTCCGAAGTCCTCGCGTTCGACGGCCTCCCAGAACTTGGCCTCGGCCTCGTCGACGGCACCGCCGCGACCGGTCGGGAAGTCCTGCGACTCCAGCCAGAACCGCTGCCGCTGGAACGCGTAGGTGGGCAGTTCGACCCGGCGGGCGCCGGTGCCCGCGAAGAACGCGGACCAGTCGACGTCGATCCCGCGGGTGTGCAGCGCGGCGACGGCCGTGGTGAGCGCGGTGGCTTCCGGGCGGTCCTTGCGCTGCCCTGCGACCAGCACAGCCTCGGTGACGGAGTCCTGGCCCATCGCGGTGAGCACACCGTCCGGGCCCAACTCCAGGAACGTCCGCACCCCGGCGGTTTCCAGGGCCTTCACAGCGTCGGAGAAACGGACGGTGCCGCGGACGTGGCGGACCCAGTACTCCGGGTCGGTCACCTCCCCCAGCAGCGCGATCTTCGGCTCGTTGAACGTCAACGTCGAGACCACCGCACGGAACTCGTCGAGCATCGGATCCATCAGCGGCGAGTGGAAAGCATGCGACACGGTCAGGCGCTTGGACTTCCGGTCGGCGAAGTGCGCGACCACCTGGGCGACGGCGTCCTCCGCACCCGCGACGACCACCGAGTTCGGGCCGTTGACCGCCGCAATCGAAACGTCGTCACCGATGAACGGCAGCACCTCGTCCTCAGTCGCCTGCACCGCGACCATCGCGCCACCGGTCGGCAGCGCCTGCATCAACCGGCCACGCGCGGACACCAGCGTGGCCGCGTCCTCCAACGACAGCACACCGGCCACGTGAGCCGCGGCGATCTCACCGATCGAGTGACCGCCCAGGAAGTCGGGCTTGACGCCCCACGACTCGACCAGCCGGTAGAGCGCCACCTCCAGGGCGAAGATCGCGGGCTGGGCGAACTCGGTGCGGTCGAGGGTTTCCTGGTCGTCGATCCGGATGTCGACCAGCGCGGCGACCTCGTCGAACGCCTTGGCGAACACCGGGAACGCGGCGTGCAGCCCACGACCCATGCCCGCGCGCTGCGAACCCTGGCCGGTGAACAGGAACGCGAGTTTCCCGTCGGTCGTGACGTCGAGTCCACGGCCCTCGCTGATCGCGGTCAGGCCGCGCACCAGCTCGTCGTGATCACCCGCGACCACGGCCGCGCGGTGCGGCATCGGGGTCCGACCGGTCGTGGAGAACGCCAGGTCGGTCAGCGACGTGGTCGGGTCGGCCGCGTCGAGCAGTGCGGTGGCCTGGTCCTTCAGCGCGTCGGCGGACTTGGCGGACAGCAGCACCGGCACGACCGGGAGTTCCGCGGTCTCCCCCGCCACAACGGCGTTCGGCGCTTCCTCGATGATCAGGTGCGCGTTGGTGCCGCTCATGCCGAACGCCGACACGGCGGCCCGGCGGGCGCGGCCCGTCTCGGGCCACTCCTGCGCCTCGGTCAGCAGTTCGACCGAGCCCGAGGCCCAGTCGATGTGCGGCGACGGCTCGTCGACGTGCAGGGTCTTCGGCATGATCCCGTTGCGGATCGCCATGACCATCTTGATGACGCCGGAGACACCGGCGGCGGCCTGGGTGTGGCCGATGTTGGACTTGAGCGAGCCGAGCCGCAGCGGGATCTCGCGGTCGCGGCCGTAGGTGGATAGCAGCGCCTGGGCCTCGATCGGGTCGCCCAGCTTGGTGCCGGTGCCGTGCGCCTCGATCAGGTCGACGTCCGTTGTGGACAGTCCGGCGTTGGCGAGCGCCTGGCGGATCACCCGCTGCTGCGACGGGCCGTTCGGGGCGGTGAGGCCGTTGGAGGCGCCGTCCTGGTTGACCGCGCTGCCGCGGATGACCGCGAGCACCTGGTGGCCGTTGCGCTGGGCGTCGGACAGCCGTTCGACGAGCAGGATGCCGACGCCCTCGCCCCAGCCGGTGCCGTCGGCGGCGGCCGCGAACGACTTGCACCGCCCGTCCACGGCGAGGCCGCGCTGGCGGGAGAAGTCGATGAACGCGCCGGGCGTGGACATCATCGACGCGCCACCGGCCAGCGCCAGGTCGCACTCACCGGCACGCAGTGCCTGTACCGCAAGGTGGATGGCGACCAGCGAGGCCGAGCACGCGGTGTCGACGGTGACGGCCGGGCCTTCAAGGCCGAACGTGTAGGAGATGCGGCCGGACACGACGCTGGCCGCGAGACCGGTGCCGAGGTAACCCTCGATGCCCGGCGGCAGTTCGAACGTCGCCGCCGCGTAGTCCTGGCCGTTGGTGCCGGTGAACACGCCGGTCCTGCTGCCGCGCAAGGACTCCGGGTCGATCCCGGCCCGTTCCACGGCTTCCCACGAGGTCTCCAGCAACATGCGCTGCTGCGGGTCCATGGCCAGGGCCTCGCGCGGGTTGATGCCGAAGAACCCGGCGTCGAACTCGGCGGCCTGGTGCAGGAACGCGCCTTCGCGCGAGTACGACGTGCCCTCGTGGTCGGGGTCCGGGTCGTAGAGGTTCTCCAGGTCCCAGCCGCGGTCGGTGGGCCAGCCGCCGACGGCGTCGGTGCCGGTGGACACCAGGCGCCACAGGTCTTCCGGCGTCCGCACGTCACCGGGCAGGCGGCAGCCTATGCCGACGATGGCGACCGGCTCGTCGAACGCGCCCCCGGCGGCGACCGCGGCGGCCACCTCCGGCGCGCTGCCGAACAGTTCGTCCCGCAGGTGCGCGGCGAGCGCGGTGAGGTTGGGGTAGTCGAAGATCAGCGTGGCGGGCAGCCGGAGTCCGGTCGCCTCGGCCAGCTTGGTGCGCAGTTCGACCGCGGTCAACGAGTCGAACCCGAGGTCGCGGAACGCAAGGCCGGGCTCGACCGCGTCGACCGACGAGTAGCCGAGCACCTGCGCGACCTGCTCGCGCACGAGGTCGACGAGCGCCGCCTCCTGCTCGGCGGTCGCACGGCCCGCGAGGTCGTCGGTCAGGTCGGTCTCGGTGGTCTCCTCGGCGGGCTTGAGCGCCGCGACGACCTCGGGCAGGTCGCCGAGCAGCGGGCTCGGCCGGGTCGCGGTGAACGCGGGGGCGAACCTGGCCCAGTCGACGTCGGCCACGACGAGCGTGGACCGCTTGCCCGCCACGGCCTTGCCGAGTCCGGCGAGCGCGGCGGCCGGGGCCAGCGGCGTGACACCCCGGCGGCGCAGGAGGTCCGCCCACTCGGCGTCCCCACCGGCCCACGGACCCCACGAGATCGAGAGCGCGGCCAGGCCGCGGGCCTGCCGGGACTCGGCGAGCGCGTCCAGGAAGGCGTCACCGGCAGCGTAACCGCACTGCCTGCTCGCGCCCCACACCCCGGAGGTGGAGGAGAACAGCACGAACGCGTCGACGTCGCCGACCAGTTCGTCCAGCAGGCGGGCGCCTTCGACGCGGGCCGAGCGAACCTCGTCCAGCAGGGCGGGATCGGTGTCGGCGACAGCGGTGTCCTGCCCGATGCCCGCCAGGTGCAGCACGGCGTTCGGCGGGAACTCCGAGATCAGCGCTTCGAGCGCCGTCCGGTCGGTCACGTCGCACGCGGCGACCGTGACCCGCGCGCCGAGTCCTTCGAGTTCGGTGACGAGTTCGGGTGCCGCGACGCCTCGGCGGGACGTGAGCACCAGGTGCTCAGCGCCCTCGGCCGCGAGCCAGCGGGCGACGTGGCCGCCCAGCACCCCGGTGCCACCGGTGACGAGCACGGTGCCGGTCGGCTGCCAGGACTCGGAACCCGTGGCGGGGGCGTGGTCGAGGCGGCGGGCGAAGATCCCCGTTCCGCGCACAGCCACCTGGTCCTCGGCGCCGACCAGCGCGATGGCCAGCCGGTCGAGGACACGGGCGTCCAGGGTCGCGGGCAGGTCGACCAGGCCGCCCCAGCGGTCGGGGTGCTCCAGCGCGGCGACCCGGCCGAAGCCCCAGACCTGGGCGGCGTCCGGATCAGCGGGCTGACCATCGATCGAAACAGCGTTGCGGGTGACAGCCCACAGCGGGGCCGTGGTGCGCTGGACCAGCTGCAACGTCGACTCGACGCCACCAGCGGCCAGCACGCCGTCGAACTCCTCATCGGGCAGGTCGGCCACGTCGTCGATCGCCGTGACGACCAGCCCGCGATCGGCCAGCCCGTCGGCCACTTCCCGGTCGCCGACGACAAGCCAGCGGCCATAAGCCATGGCGGTGCCCGGTTTCGCGACCGGCTGCCACGTGACGCGGTAGCCCGCTGTCTCCTTCGGCTTCGACGGTGCCACGTCGAACCAGTAGCGCTCGCGCTGGAACGCGTAGGTGGGCAGTTCGATCCGCCGGGCGCCCGTGCCCGCGTAGAACGCGGTCCAGTCGACCGGGACACCGCGGACGTGCAGGGCGCCGACCGCTCGCAGCAGGGTCGTGACCTCGTCGCGGTCCTTGCGCTGCGACGCGACCAGTGCCGCGCCGGTGACGCTGTCCTGCGCCATCGCCGTCAGCACGCCGTCGGGGCCCAACTCCAGGAACGTGCTGACGCCCTTGGCCTCCAGGGTCGTCACCGCGTCGGCGAACCGGACCGTGCCGCGCACGTGCCGCACCCAGTACTCGGGGTCGGTCACGTCACCCAGCAGCGGGATCTTCGGTTCGTTGAACGTCAGCGTCGAGACCACGGCGCGGAAGTCGTCCAACATCGGGTCCATCAGCGGCGAGTGGAAGGCGTGCGACACGGTCAGGCGCTTGGACTTCCGGTCCGCGAAGTGGGCCAGCACCCGTTCGACGGCGGCTTCACCACCCGCGACGACCACGGACGAGGGCCCGTTGACCGCCGCGATGGAGACCTCGTCGTCGAGGTGGGGTGCGACCTCGTCCTCGGTGGCCTGCAAGGCGACCATCGCGCCACCGGCCGGGAGCGCCTGCATCAGGCGACCGCGGGCGGTGACCAGCGTGGCGGCGTCGGCCAGGGTGAGGACCCCGGCGACGTGCGCCGCCGCGATCTCGCCGATGGAGTGGCCCGCCAGGTAGTCGGACCGGACGCCCCACGCCTCGACGAG
Organism: Umezawaea sp. Da 62-37; assembly: GCF_032460545.1. Lineage (GTDB taxonomy): Bacteria > Actinomycetota > Actinomycetes > Mycobacteriales > Pseudonocardiaceae > Umezawaea. The sequence goes on along the minus strand of NZ_CP135965.1, from coordinate 8,426,087 downwards.
CCGGTAGAGGGCGACCTCAAGAGCGAACAATGCGGGTTGCGTGTACTCGGTGCGGTCCAACGCCTCCGCGTCACCGAACACGACGTCGCGCAACGGTCGGTCCAGGTCGAGTTGCGCGCACACCGCGTCGAACGCGTCGGCGAACACCGGGAACGCCTCGTACAGCTCGCGGCCCATGCCGATCCGCTGCGAGCCCTGGCCGGTGAACAGGAACGCCGACCGACCTTCGACCGCGACGCCCCGCTCCCCGGACCCGTTGGCAATGGCCGACAAGCCCGCGACCAGTTCGCCGTGGTCCCGAGCAACGATCGTGGCGCGGTGGTCCAGCTGGGCTCGCGAGGTGGCCAACGAGAACCCGAGGTCGGTCAGGTCGACACCGTCCACAACGGACTCAAGCTTGGCGGCCTGGTCACGCAGGGCGGCCGCGGTCTTGCCGGACAGCACCACCGGCACGGCGGTCAGCGGCGACCGACGGACGACCGGCTGCTCGACGGCCGCCGCCTGCTCGATGACCGCGTGGGCGTTGGTGCCGCTGAAGCCGAACGACGACACCGCGGCCCGGCGCGGCCGACCGGTCTCCGGCCACTCCCGCGTCTCGGTCACCAGCTCGACCGACCCGGCGTCCCACTCGACCTGCGGGGACGGCGCGTCGACGTGCAAGGTCTTGGGAACGAGGCCGTGGCGCATCGCCATGACCATCTTGATCACGCCGCCGACACCGGACGCGGACTGGGTGTGGCCGATGTTGGACTTGAGGGAACCGAGCAGCAGCGGCCGTTCGCGGTCCTGGCCGTAGGTCGCCAGCAGCGCCTGGGCTTCGATGGGGTCGCCCAGCGCGGTGCCCGTGCCGTGCGCCTCGACGACGTCCACTTCGGACGGTGCCAGGCCCGCGTTGCCGAGCGCGTGCCGGATGACCCGCTGCTGCGACGGACCGTTCGGGGCGGTCAGGCCGTTGGAGGCGCCGTCCTGGTTGACGGCGGTGCCGCGCACGACGGCGAGCACCTCGTGGCCGTTGCGCCGGGCGTCGGACAGCCGCTCGACGAGCAGCATGCCGACGCCCTCGCCCCAACCGGTGCCGTCGGCGGCCGCGGCGAACGCCTTGCAGCGCCCGTCGGTGGCCAGGCCGCGCTGCCGCGAGAAGTCGATGAACGTGCCGGGCGTTGCCATCACCGTGACGCCACCGGCCAGCGCGAGGTCGCAGTCACCGGTGCGCAGCGCCTGCACCGCGAGGTGCAGTGCCACCAACGACGACGAGCACGCGGTGTCGACCGTGACGGCCGGGCCCTCCAGCCCGAACGTGTAGGACACCCGACCGGACACGACGCTGGCGGCGTTGCCGGTGCCGAGGTGACCCTCCAGGCCGTCCGGCACCTCGTCCAGCAGCGACAGGTAATCGTGGTTGTTCGTGCCCGCGAAAACACCGGTCCTGCTGCCGCGCAACGAGGTCGGGTCGATCCCGGCCCGCTCGAACGCCTCCCACGACGTCTCCAGCAGCAACCGCTGCTGCGGGTCCATCGCGGTGGCCTCGCGGGGCGAGATGCCGAAGAACGTGGGGTCGAACTGCGGCGCGTCGTAGAGGAAACCGCCCTCGCGGGCGTAGGAGGTGCCCTGACGGGTGGGGTCCGGGTCGTACAGCGCGTCGAGGTCCCAGCCGCGGTCGGTGGGCATCCCCGACACCGCGTCCGTGCCCTCGAACACCAGCCGCCACAGGTCTTCCGGCGAAGACACGCCACCGGCGTAGCGGCAGCTCATGGCGACGATGGCGATCGGCTCGTCCGTGACAGCAGAGGTGACGACCTCGGTGGTCTCGACCCGCGTGCCGACGAGTTCGGCGTGCAGGAACTCCGCCAGCACACCGGCGTTCGGGTAGTCGAACACCAGTGTCGCGGGCAGCCGCAGGCCGGTGTCGGCGGTGAGCCGGTTGCGCAGGTCCACCGCGGTCAGCGAGTCGAAGCCCAGTTCCCGGAACGCCCGGCCGGTCTCGATCGCGTCGACCGACGAGTAGGCCAGCACCGCCGCGGTGTGCTCGCGGACCAGTTCCACCACGGCGTTGCGCTGCTCGGTGCCGGTGAGCCCGGTCAGCCTGCGCACCAGCTCGGACTCGCCGGTGGGCGCGGTGCCCTCCATCGACTCCAGCGCCGCGCGCACCTCGGGCAGGTCGCCGATCAGCGGACTCGGCCTGGCCATGGTGAACGCGGGCGTGAACTTCGACCAGTCCATGTCGACCACGGTCACGGTCGATTCGCCGGACCGGACAGCCCGGCCCAGCGCGGTGACCGCGAGTTCCGGCGACATCGACGTGAGACCGCGCTTGCGCAGGTGCTCCTCGGTCTCGCCGACCGTCGCCATGCCGCTTTCGGCCCACGGGCCCCAGGACACCGACGTGGCCACGAGTCCCCTGGCCCGCCGCGACTCCGCGAGGCCGTCGAGGTACGCGCTGGCCGCGGAGTAGGCGGCCTGCCCGCCGCTGCCCCAGGTGCCCGCGATGGACGAGAACACCACGAACGCGTCCAAGTCCTTGTCGGACAGCAGTTCGTCGAGGTGCGCGGCGCCGTCGACCTTGGCGCGCAGCACCTCGTCGAACTCGGCGACGCCGTGCTCCTCCAGCGCCATCAGGTAGTCCGCGCCCGCCGCGTGCACGACCGCGTTCGGCGGGTGCTCCTCCAGCAGGGCGGCCAGCGCGTCGCGGTCGGCCACGTCGCACGCGACGATCGTGACGCGGGCGCCCAGCGCTTCCAGCTCCGCGGTCAGCTCGGCCGCGCCGGGCGCGTCCGGGCCGCGACGGGAGGTCAGGACGAGGTGCTCAGCTCCAGAACCAGCCAACCAGCGAGAAACACGTCCACCCAGCGCTCCAGTACCACCAGTGACGACAACCGTTCCGGTCGTGCTCCATGACGACTCCTCCGAGTTGAGAGGGGCGTGCGCCAGCCTGCGGCCGAAGACGCCGGATCCGCGGATGGCGACCTGGTCCTCGTCGCCGATCCCGGCCAGCACTGCCGCGAGGCGGTCGACCGCCCGCTTGTCCATGACTTCCGGCAGGTCCACGACACCGCCGTAGCGGTCGGCGTGCTCCAGACCCACCACGTACCCGACGCCCCACACCTTGGTCTGCGCCGGATCGACCACGCCGTCGGAACGGCCGGTCGACACCGCGCCGCGGGTCGCGACCCACAGCGGGGCGGTGATCTCCGCGTCCCCCAACGCCTGCACGACGACGACGGTCGCCGACGCGGGCGCGCTCAGCGCGACCAGCGACAGCACGCCGTCGACCTCGCCCACCTCGCTCAGGGCCGCGGTCAGGGTCGTGCGGTCGGTACCGGGGGCAACGGCGACCCGGACGATCTCCAAGCCGCGCTCGGCCAAGCCGTCCACGACGTCGTCGTGGCCGTCGCCGAGCACCAGCCAGCACCCGGACGCCGAGGCGGTGCCGAGGTCGGTCAACGGCGACCAGGTCACGCGGTAGCGCCACGCGTCGACCTTGCCGCTCTCCTGCCGCGCCCGCCGCCACCTGGCCAGCGCGGCGACGGCGTCGGCGCCGAGGTCGAGGGTGTCGCCCAGCGAGTGCAGGTCACCGCTGTCGACGGCGGCCCAGAACTCCGCGTCGACCTCACCACCGGCGGTGGCGGTGCGGATCGGGGACATCTCCAGCCAGAAGTGCTCGCGCTGGAAGGCGTAGGTCGGCAGCGGCACGGGACGGCCGCCGTCGACGAGGGCGGACCAGTCGACCCGGACACCGCGGACGTGCAGCTCCGCGACGGCCCGCAGCAGGGTCGCGACCTCGGGGCGGTCCTTGCGCTGCCCCGGAACGAGCACGGCCTCGGTGACGGAGTCCTGGCCCATCGCGGTCAGCACACCGTCGGGGCCCAGCTCCAGGAACGTGCGGACGCCGTCGGCCTCCAGCGTGCGGACGGCGTCGGCGAACCGGACCGTGCCGCGCACGTGCCGCACCCAGTACTCCGGGTCGGTCACCTCGCCCAGAACGGGGATCGTGGGCTCGTTGAAGGTCAGCGTCGACACGACGGCCCGGAAGTCGTCCAGCATCGGGTCCATCAGCGGCGAGTGGAACGCGTGCGACACCGCCAGCCGCTTGGACTTGCGGCCCTCGAAGGCCGCGACCACGGCGAGCACCGCGTCCTCGTCACCCGCGATGACGACGGACGTGGGCCCGTTGACAGCGGCGATCGACACGAGGTCGGTCAAGTGGGGCAGCACTTCTTCTTCGGTGGCCCGCAACGCGACCATCGCGCCACCGGCGGGGAGTGCCTGCATGAGCCTGCCGCGAGCCGCCACGAGCTTCGCGGCGTCTTCCAGCGACAGCACACCGGCCACGTGGGCGGCGGCGATCTCGCCGATCGAGTGGCCGGTCAGGTGGTCGGGCTTGACTCCCCACGACTCGACCAACCGGTAGAGGGCGACTTCCAGCGCGAACAGCGCGGGCTGGGTGAACTCGGTGCGGTCCAGTTCGTCCTGGTCGTCGATCCGGACGTCCACCAGCGCGGCGATCTCGTCGAACGCCCCGGCGAACACCGGGAAAGCGGCGTGCAGCTCCCGGCCCATCCCGGCCCGCTGGCTGCCCTGGCCGGTGAACACGATCGCCGTGCGGCCGTCGACCGTGCGGCCGGTGACCAGGTTCTCAGCCCGGTCACCGGCGGCCAGCGCGTCGACACCGCGACGGAGGTCTTCCGGAGTCCCGCCGAGCACGACGGCCCGGTGGTCGAACGTCGAACGGGTGGTGGCCAGCGAGAAGGCCACGTCCGCCGGGTCGGCGAGGTCGTGCGAACGGAGCCGGTCGGCCTGGCCGCGCAACGCTTGCGCGCTGCGGGCGGACAGCACCCACGGCACCAGCCCGCCGATGACGGATGGGGTCGCGTGCCCGGTTTCGTCAACCTCCGAAACCTGCTCGATGATCGTGTGCGCGTTGGTGCCGCTGACCCCGAACGACGACACCGCGGCCCGGCGCGGGCGACCGGTCTCCGGCCACGCCTCCTCTTCGGTCAGCAGCTTCACCGAACCGGCCGACCAGTCGACCTGCGACGTCGGCTCGGTGACGTTCAAGGTGCGCGGCGCGACGCCGTGCCGGATGGCCATGACCATCTTGATCACGCCACCGACACCGGCGGCGGCCTGCGAGTGGCCGATGTTGGACTTGAAGGACCCCAGCAGCAGCGGGCGTTCGCGGTTCTGGCCGTAGGTGGCCAGCAGCGCGCCCGCCTCGATCGGGTCGCCGAGCCGGGTGCCGGTGCCGTGCGCCTCCACGACGTCCACATCGGACGGTGCGAGCCCGGCACCGGCCAGCGCGGCTTTGATGACCCGGCGCTGGGCCGGGCCGTTGGGCGCGGTCAGGCCGTTGGAGGCGCCGTCCTGGTTGATCGCCGAACCCTTGACCACGGCGAGGACCTGGTGCCCGTTGCGCTGCGCGTCCGACAGCTTCTCCAGCAGCAGGACGCCCGCGCCCTCGGCCCATCCGGTGCCGTCGGCGGTGTCGGAGAACGCCTTGCAGCGCCCGTCCGGCGACAGCCCGCCCTGCTTGTCGAACTCCGAGAACACCGACGCGTTGGCCATGACCATCACGCCACCGGCCAGCGCCATCGTGCACTCGCCGTTGCGCAGGGCCTGCACGGCCAGGTGGATCGCGACCAGCGACGAGGAGCACGCGGTGTCGATCGTGACGGCCGGGCCCTCGAAGCCGAACGTGTAGGCGACCCGACCGGAGAACACGCTGGGCGTGCTGCCGGTGAGCAGGTGGCCCTCCAGGCCCTCGGGCACCTCGTCCAGCCCGGAGCCGTAGCCGGTGGCGCTGCCGCCGACGAACACACCGGTCTGGCTGCCGCGCATCGACTTCGGGTCGATGCCGGCGCGCTCCACGACCTCCCACGACGTCTCCAGCAGCAGTCGTTGCTGCGGGTCCATCGCCAGGGCCTCGCGGGGCGAGATCCCGAAGAACGCCGGGTCGAACTCGGCCGCGTCGTAGAGGAAGCCGCCGCCGGACACGCCGAACGCCAGGTCCTCGTCGAGCCAGCCGCGGTCGGCGGGCAGGCCCGAGATGGCGTCGCCGCCGGTGGACACGAGCCGCCACAGGTCTTCCGGCGAGCTGACGCCACCGGGGTAGCGGCAGCTCATCGACACGATCGCGATGGGCTCGCGAGCAGCGGACACGAGCTGCTGGTTCTGCTTGCGCAGCCGCTCGGTCTCCTTCAGGGACGCCCGCAGCGCCGCGACGACTTTTTCGTTGGAGGTCATCATGTGCTCCGCACTTCGGGGCTGATCAGGAGTTGCTGCTGTCGAGTGCCATCTCGACGAGGTTGTCGACGTCCATGTCGTCGATCGAGTCCCCGTCGGCCGCGGCCGGTCCGGCCTCGCCGTTCACCAGCCGCAGCAGCGCGTCGAGCAGGCCCGCCTCGCGCAGCCGGTCCAGCGAGAGCCCGGCGAGCGCCTGGCGCACCTCGGTCTCCGCTGTGTCGCCGAGGAGTTCGGTGCGCAGCAGGTCGACCAGGAGCAGCGGTGTCGGGTAGTCGAAGACGAGCGTGGCGGGCAGCCTGAGGCCGGTCGTGGTGTTGAGGGTGTTGCGCAGCTCCACCGCCGTGAGCGAGGAGAAGCCGAGTTCGCGGAACGCCCGGTCGGCCTCGATCGCGCCCGCCGAGGTGTGGCCGAGCACCGAGGCGACCTGCTCGCGCACCAGGTCGAGCAGCAGCCGGTCGCGGTCGGACTCGACCAGTGCCAACAGCTTGGTCCGCAGGGCGGCGCTGGTGTCCACATCGGACACCTCGTCGCCCGCGGCGGCCCACCGGACCTCGGGCAGGTCCGCGATCAGCGGGCTCGGCCTGGTCGCGGTGAAGATCGCCGAGAAGCGGTCCCACTCGACGTCCGCGACGGTGACCGTCGTGTCACCGGAATCGACGGCCTGCCGCAGCGCGGCGACCGCCCGTTCCGGTCGCAGGGCGGGGAGTCCGGTGCGGCGCAGCACGTCGTCCTGCTCACCACCGGCCCACGGCCCCCAGGCCACCGAGAGCCCGACGCGGCCACGGGACCGGCGCTGCTGCGCCAGCGCGTCCAGGAAGGCGCTGCCCGCCGCGTAGGCGGCCTGGTTCGCGCTGCCCCAGACGCCCGCCGTGGAGGAGAACACCACGAACGCGTCCAGCGGGGTGTCGCCGAGCAGGTCATCGAGGTGCGCCGCGCCCATGATCTTGGCGGACAGCACCGCGGAGAACCCGTCCACGTCGTTGTCGCGCAACGGGGTCGACTGCGCGACCTCGACGGCGTGCACCACGGCGTTCGGGCTGTGCTGGTCGACGAGCACCGCAGCCTGGGCCCGGTCGGCCACGTCGCAGTGCGCGACGGTGGTCCGGACGCCGAGCGCGGCGAGGTCGGCCAGCAGTTCCGCGTCACCGGGGGCCTCGTGGTCTGCGGTGAGCACCAGGTGCTCAGCACCGGCGCCTGCCAGCCAGCGGGCGACCTGCCCGCCGAGCGCCCCGGTGCCACCGGTGACCAGCACGGTGCCGCGCGGCGTCCACGGAGCGGCGGCCGGTCCGGCGGGCGCGTGGACCAGCCTGCGGGCCACGACCCCGGACGGCCGCACCGCGACCTGGTCCTCCACGCCCGCCAGCACGGCGACGAGGTGGTCCAGCACGGTGTCGTCCCACTGCTCCGGGAGGTCGACCAGTCCGCCCCAGCGGTCGGGGTGCTCCAGTGCGGCGACCACGCCGAGGCCCCAGATCTGGGCCTGCGCCGGGCTGAGCACCGGGTCGTCGGAGCCGGTCGACACCGCGCCGCGGGTCGCCGCCCACAGCGGGGCGTCGACACCGGCGTCGCCGAGCGCCTGCACCAGCACCAGGTTGTCGGTGACGCTGTCGGACAGCGACAGCACGCCGTCCACCGCGTCGAGACCCGCCAGCGTCGCGGCCAGTGCCGCCCGGTCGCCCGAGGCACCGATCGAGGCGATGTCGAGTCCTCGTCGGGACAGCCCGGCGATCAGCTCGGACTCCTCGACACCGGTCGGGGTGACGACCAGCCACAGGCCGGAGGCCGTGTTGCCGCCGTCCGCGACGGGCGTCCACTCGACGCGGTAGCGCAGGCCGTCGGTGCCGGGGGTCTCGTCGGCGGCGAGCCAGAAGCGCTCGCGCTGGAACGGGTAGGTCGGCAGGTCGATCCGGCGGGCGCCGGAGCCCGCGAAGAACGGCGCCCAGTCGACGCCGACCCCGCGGACGTGCAGCTTCGCGAGGGCCGTGACGATCGTGTCGACCTCGGGCTTGTCGGAGCGCTGGGCGGGCACGAGTTCGGCGTCGGTGACGCTCTCCGCGCCCATCGCGGTCAGCACCGCGTCCGGACCCAACTCCAGGAACGTCGTCACGCCCGCGAGTTCCAGGGTGCGCACGGCGTGGGCGAAGCGGACGGTGTCGCGGACGTGGCGGACCCAGTAGTCGACCGAGGTCAGGTCCTCGGTGGTGGCGAGTTCGCCGGTCAGCGTGGAGACGATGGGGATGCGCGGCGCGGCGAAGGCCAGTTCCTTGGCCACCACGCGGAACTCCTCGAGCATGGCGTCCATGCGCGGCGAGTGGAACGCGTGGGACACGCTGAGCCGCTTGGACTTCCGGTCGCCGAACGCGTCGACGACCTGCCGAACGGCGTCCTCGTCACCGGCCACGACCACCGACGACGGCCCGTTGACGGCGGCGATGGAGACCCGGTCGGTGATGTGCTCCAGCACTTCGGCCTCGGTGGCCTGCAAGGCGATCATCGCGCCACCGGCCGGAAGTGCCTGCATCAGGCGGCCGCGGGCGCCGACCAGCGTGGCCGCGTCGTCCAGCGACAGCACGCCGGAGACGTGCGCGGCGGCCAGCTCGCCGATCGAGTGGCCCGCCAGGTAGTCGGGCTCGACGCCCCACGACTCGGTCAGCCGGAACAGCGCCACCTCGACCGCGAACAACGCGGGCTGGGTGTAGCCGGTCTGGTCCAGCAGCTCGGCGTCGTCACCGAACACGACGTCGCGCAGCGGCAGGTCGAACCGGGCGCACACCGCGTCGAACGCGTCGGCGAACACCGGGAACGCCTCGTACAGCACACGCCCCATGCCCAGCCGCTGCGAACCCTGGCCGGTGAACAGGAACGCCAGCCTGCCCGTGGATCGCGATCCGCGCTCCACGTTGGGCGCGCTGATACCACCGGCAACGCCGATGAGACCCCGCTTCAACTCGTCCGGATCGCTCGCGACGATCACCGCGCTGTGTTCCAGACCGGCCCTGCCGGTGGCGAGTGTGAACCCGATGTCAGCCAGGTCGGCGTCGACAGCCAGCAAGCGGGTGGCCTGGTCGCGCAGGGCGGCTGGGGTCTTGGCCGACAGCAGCACCGGCACCACCGGCACCGGGGTTCGCCGCACCTCGGGCACTGTTGGCGCTTGCTCCAGGATGGCGTGGGCGTTGGTACCGCTCATGCCGAACGACGACACGCCCACCCGGCGGACGCGGCCGGTGACCGGCCAGTCCACCGTCTCGGTGGCCAGCTCGACCGCGCCGGACGTCCAGTCGACCTGCGCCGACGGCTCGTCCACGTGCAGCGTCCTCGGCACGATCCCGTGCTGCATGGCGAGAACGGCCTTGATGATCGCGGCGACACCGGCGGCGGCCTGCGTGTGGCCGATGTTGGACTTCACGGAACCCAGCAGCAGCGGGGTTTCCCGGTCCTGGCCGTAGGTGGCGAGCAGCGCCTGCGCCTCGATCGGGTCGCCCAGCGCGGTGCCGGTGCCGTGCGCCTCCACGACGTCCACTTCGGACGGTGCGACGCCGGCGCGGGCCAGTGCCCGGCGGATCACCCGCTGCTGGGACGGACCGTTCGGGGCGGTGAGGCCGTTCGAGGCGCCGTCCTGGTTGACGGCCGTGCCGCGGACCACGGCGAGGACCTGGTGACCGTTGCGCTGGGCGTCGGACAGCCGCTCCACCAGGAGCATGCCGATCCCCTCGCCCCACGCCGTGCCGTCGGCACCGGAGGCGAACGCCTTGCAGCGGCCGTCGGCGGCCAGGCCGCGCTGGCGGGAGAAGTCGATGAACGCGCCGGGCGAGGACATGATCGTCACGCCACCGGCCAGTGCCAGGTCGCACTCACCGTTGCGGAGTGCCTGGACCGCGAGGTGCAGGGCCACCAGCGAGGAGGAGCACGCCGTGTCGACGGTGACGGCCGGGCCTTCGAGGCCGAACGTGTAGGAGATGCGGCCGGAGAACACGCTGGCCGCGTTGCCGGTGCCGAAGAAGCCCTCCAGCTCGGTCGGCAGTGAGGTGAGGTTCATTCCGTAGTCCTGGCCGTTGGTACCGGCGAAGACGCCGACCTGGGCGCCGCGCACGGACGCCGGGTCGATCCCGGCCCGCTCGAACGCCTCCCACGAGGTCTCCAGCAGCAACCTCTGCTGCGGGTCCATGGCCAGGGCCTCGCGGGGGCTGATCCCGAAGAACGCCGGGTCGAATTCCCCGGCCTCGTGCAGGAAAGCGCCTTCACGGGCGTAGGACTTGCCCGCCGCGTCGGGGTCCGGGTCGTACAGGCCGTCGAGGTCCCAGCCGCGGTCGGTCGGGAAGCCCGTCACGGCGTCCCGGCCCTCCAGCAGCAAGTCCCACAGGTCTTCCGGCGAGGAGACGCCACCGGCGAAGCGGCACGACATCGCCACGATCGCGATCGGGTCGTCGGCCACCGCGGCGGTGACCGGGGTCAGGGCCGCGGGCCGCCTGCCGACCAGCTCGGCGCGCAGGTGCTCGGCGAGCGCGGCCGGGTTCGGGTAGTCGAAGACGAGCGTCGCGGGCAGGCCGAGGCCGGTCGCGGTGACCAGGCTGTTGCGCAGCTCCACGGCGGTCAGCGAGTCGAAGCCGAGTTCCTTGAACGCCCGGTCGGGCCGGACGGCGTCGGCGGAGGTGTGGCCCAGCGCGGCGGCGACCTGCGTTCGGACCAGGTCCACCAGCACGTGCGACTGCTCGGACTCGGGCAGTGCCGCGATCCGGCGGGACAGCGAGGACTCCTCGACGACCGCCGCGGGCTTCTCCGCCACCTCGGGCAGGTCCGCGAGGAACGGGCTGGGCCGGGCGGCGGTGAAGACCGGCGCGAACCGGGTCCAGTCGACGTCCGCGACGGTGATCGTCGTGTCGTCGAGCCGGATCGCCTGGCGCAGCGCGATGAGCGTGGAGGAGGTCGCCATCGCGACCACGCCGCGACGGCGCAGCTGTTCGGCGGCATCGCCTTCGACGGCCATGCCCGCTTCGGCCCACGGGCCCCAGGAGACCGCCAGCGCGGACAGGCCGCGGGCCCGGCGGGACTCGGCGAGCGCGTCCAGGTGGGCGTTGGCGGCGGCGTACGCGGACTTGCCGCCACTGCCCCAGATGCCCGCGATCGAGGAGAACAGGACGAACGCGTCGACCTCGCCGACCAGCTCGTCCAGGTGCCGGGCACCGGAGACCTTCCCCGCCAGCACGTCGGTGAAGGCGGTGGGGTCGTGGTCGTCGACGGGTTCGGTGTGGTCGGTGCCCGCGGCGTGGAAGACGGCCGTGAACGCGTGCTCGGCGACCAGGGCTGCGACCGAGTCGCGGTCGGCGGCGTCGCAGGCGGCGATCGTGACCCGTGCGCCGAGGGCTTCGAGTTCGGCGGTGAGTTCGGTGGCACCCGGTGCTTCCGCACCACGGCGGGAGGTGAGCACGACGTGCTCGGCGCCGGACCCGGCGAGCCAGCGGGCGACGTGCCCGCCGAGGGCGCCGGTGCCGCCGGTGACCAGGACGGTGCCGCGGGGCGTCCACGACGACCCGGTGCCGCCGGGGGCGTGGGCGAGGCGGCGGCCGAAGACACCGGCCGAGCGCAACGCCACCTGGTCCTCGGTGCCCGCCAGCACGGCGGCGAACCGGTCCCCGGCGCGCTTGTCCAGGGAGGCGGGGAGGTCGACCAGACCACCCCAGCGCTCCGGGAGCTCGAGGGCGACCACACGGCCGTAACCCCAGATCTGGGCGGCCTCGGGGTTGCTCGGCCGGTCGGCGCGGCCGGTCATCACGGCGTCGCGCGTCACCAGCCAGAGCGGTGCGGACACCTCGGCGTCGCCGAGTGCCTGCGTGAACACCAAAGCTTCGACGACGGTCGTCGGGAACGCGACCACACCGTCGAAGCGGCCGAGGCCGGTCAACGACGCGGCCAGCGCTGCGCGGTCGGTGGAGGCGTCGACGGTGACGACGTCGACTCCGCGGTCGGTCAGCGCGGTGATGGCGGCGTCGGATCCGACGGCCAGCCAACGGCCCCGCGCGGTGGCGGTGCCGACGTCGGTGGGACGCCACTCGACGCGGTAGCGCCAACCCTCCACGGTGGACTCACCCTGTCGGTCGCGGCGCCAGCGGGACAGCATCGGCAGGACGGCGTCGAAGGCCTGCGAGTCCTCGACCGACAGGGCGGCGCCCAGCGAGTCCAGGTCCTCGTGCTCGACCGCGTCCCAGAAGCGGGCCTCGATCGAGTCCGGCGCGTACCCGGTCGCGACGGCCGGTTCGAACCACAGGCGTTCGCGCTGGAACGAGTAGGTGGGCAGGTCGACGCGACGGGCGCCGGTGCCCTCGTAGAGCCGCGCCCAGTCGACCTCGGCACCGCGGGCGTGCAGGTGGCCCAGCGCGCGGAGGAACGTCTTGGCCTCCGGGCGGTCCTTGCGCTGCCCGGCGACGAGCACGGCGTCGGTGACGGAGTCCTGGCCCATCGCGGTGAGCACACCGTCGGGGCCCAGCTCCAGGAACGTGGTGACGCCCTCGGACTCCAGCGTCCGCACCGCGTCGGCGAACCGGACCGCGTTGCGCACGTGGCGCACCCAGTAGTCCGGCGACGACAGGTCTTCCGCCTCGGCGACCCGACCGGTCAGCGTGGACACGATGGGAATGCGGGGCTCGTGGAACGTCAGCCGGTCGGCGACCGCCCGGAAGTCGTTGAGCATGGCGTCCATCCGCGGCGAGTGGAACGCGTGCGAGACGCCGAGCCGCTTGGTGCGCCGGTCGGCGAACGCGGCCACGACGGCGTCCACGGCCTCGTCGTCACCGGCGACGACCACGGACGTCGGCCCGTTGATCGCGGCGATCGAGACCCGTGCCGTCAAGTGAGCCCGGACCTCGGCCTCGGTGGCCTGGATGGCGACCATCGACCCGCCCGCGGGCAGGGCCTGCATGAGCCTGCCTCGCGCGCCGACCAGGGCGCAGGCGTCGGCCAGGGACAGGACACCGGCGACGTGCGCGGCGGCCAGCTCGCCGATGGAGTGGCCCGCCAGGTAGTCGGGCTTGACGCCGAGCGATTCGACGAGCCGGTACAGCGCGACCTCGACCGCGAACAGCGCGGGCTGGGTCAGGCCGGTCCGGTCGAGCGCATCGGCGTCGGTGCCGAACACCGCCTCGCGCACCGGCACGTCGAACTTCGCGCACACCTCGTCGAACGCGGTGGCGTACACCGGGAACGACTCGTACAGCTCGCGGCCCATGCCGAGCCGCTGCGAACCCTGGCCGGTGAACAGGAAGGCAAGTCCGCCGGTGACCACACCACCGGTCGGCGCCTGGCCGAGCACGAGTGCGTCGAGCCCTTCGCACAGCTCGTTCCAGTCCTGCGCCACCACGACCGCGCGGTGGTCGAACGTGGCGCGCGTGGCCGTGGACGAGTAGCCGACGTCGACCAGCTCGGTCGTCTCGTCGTGCAGGAACGCCGCCAGGTTCGCGGCCTGGTCGCGCAGCGCCTCGGACGTCTTGCCCGACAACAGCACCGGCACCAGCGGCATCGGAGTCCGCTCGATCTTCGGCGGCGTCGTGATCGGCGCCTGCTCCAGGACCAGGTGGGCGTTGGTCCCGCCGATGCCGAACGCGGACACCGCGGCGCGGCGCGGACGGCCGGTCTCGGGCCACGGGACCGTGTCGGCCAGCAGCTCGACGGCCCCGGAGGCCCAGTCGATGTGCGGGGACGGGTCCTCGATGTGCAGGGTCTTCGGCGCGACGCCGTGGCGGAGGGCTTGGACCATCTTGATGACCCCTGCGACACCGGCTGCGGACTGGGCGTGGCCGATGTTGGACTTGAGCGAGCCGAGCAGGACGGGGTGTTCGCGGTCTTGGCCGTAGGTGGCGAGGACGGCCTGGGCCTCAATGGGGTCGCCCAGTTTGGTGCCGGTGCCGTGCGCCTCGATCACGTCGACCTCGGCCGCGGACAGTCCGGAGTTGGCGAGTGCCTGCCGGATGACGCGCTGCTGCGACGGGCCGTTGGGGGCGGTCATCGTGCTGGACGCGCCGTCCTGGTTGACCGCCGAGCCCCGCACGACGGCGAGCACGTCGTGACCGAGGCGCTGAGCGTCGGAAAGCCGCTCCACCAGGAGCATGCCGACGCCTTCCGCCCAGCCGGTGCCGTCGGCCTCGGCCGAGAACGCCTTGCAGCGGCCGTCGGGTGACAACCCGCTCTGCTTGGCGAACTCCGCGAACACCGACGGGGTGGCGAGGACCATCACGCCACCGACCAGCGCGCTCTCGCACTCGCCGTTGCGCAGGGCTTGGGCGGCGAGGTGCAGCGCGACCAGCGAGGACGAGCAGGCGGTGTCGACGGTGAGGGCGGGGCCTTCGAGGCCGAAGGTGTAGGCGATGCGGCCGGACATGACGCTGGGGGTGATGCCGGTGAGCATCAGGCCCGCCAGTTCCTCGGGGATGTCCGCGCCGTCGCCGTAGTCGGTGGCGCTGCCGCCGATGAACACGCCGACCTGGTTGCCGCGCACGGTCTTCGGGTCGAACCCGGCCCGCTCGAACGTCTCCCACGTGGTTTCCAGCAGCAGGCGTTGCTGGGGGTCCATCGCGAGGGCTTCGCGGGGGTTGATGCCGAAGAAGTCGCGGTCGAAGTCCGTGGCCGTGTCGACGAAACCGCCGCCCGACACGTCGAACCCGAGCCCGTTGGTGGCCCACCCGCGGTTGACGGGCAACGGCGAGATGGCGTCGCGGCCGGTGGAGACGAGGTCCCACAGGTCTTCCGGGGAGCGGACGCCGCCGGGGAGGCGGCAGGCCATCGACACGATCGCGATCGGCTCATCCGACCCGACCGTCGAGGCCACGGCCTTGGCGGGAGTGGCGTCGCCGGTGTCGACGAGTTCGCCGCGCAGGTGGGTCGCGAGCGCTTGCGGGGTGGGGTAGTCGAAGACGACGGTGGCGGGCAGGCGGAGTCCGGTGGCGGCGCTGAGGGTGTTGCGGAGTTCGACGGCGGACAGGGAGTCCAGACCCATGTCGACCAGGCCGCGGCCGGCTTGGACCTGTTGTGAGGAGGAGAAGCCGAGGACGATGGCGACCTGGCCGCGGACCGTGTCCAACAGGAGATCGTCCTGCTCGGCCGGGCTGAGGGCGGCCAGGCGCTGGCTCCACTGCGAGGATTCGGCACCGGCACCGGCCGCCGCGCGGCGCACCTGCACGCGGACCAGGCCGCGCAGCAACGGGTGCAGCTCGCTTTTGCTGGAGCGCAGGGCCGCGAGGTCGAGCTTGATCGGGACGGCGACGGCCTCGTCGAGCACGAGCGCGGCGTCGAACAGCGCCAGGCCTTCGGGGACCGAGAGCGCCGGAATGCCCGCGCGGGCCATTCGGGCGAGGTCCACCTTGGACAGTCCGGCGCCCATGCCCGCGCTCTGGTCCCACAGACCCCAGTCCAGGGAGATGCCGGGCAGGCCGAGGGTGCGGCGGTGGGCGGCGAGGCCGTTGAGGTAGGTGTTCGCGGCGGCGTAGTTGGCCTGGCCGGGTGAGCCCAGCAGGCCGGCCGAGGAGGAGAAGAGGACGAACAGGGCGAGGTCGCGGTCGCGGGTCAGTTCGTGCAGGTGCCGGGCGGCGTCGACCTTGGGGGCGAACACGGTGTCGATGCGGTCGGGGGTCAGGGATTCCAGGATGCCGTCGGCCAGGACACCGGCGGTGTGCACGACACCGTGCA
Source organism: Umezawaea sp. Da 62-37 (assembly GCF_032460545.1). Classification (GTDB taxonomy): domain Bacteria; phylum Actinomycetota; class Actinomycetes; order Mycobacteriales; family Pseudonocardiaceae; genus Umezawaea. The sequence continues at coordinate 8,410,175 of NZ_CP135965.1, read as the reverse complement.
GGTTCGGGATGCCTTGGAGGAGCGTGTCGAGGGCGTCGCGGTCGGACACGTCGCAGGCGATGACGTCAACCTGGGCGTCCAGTTCGGCCACCAGTTCGGCCGCGCCGGGCGCTTCCAGACCACGGCGTGAAGTGAGCACCAGGTGCTTGATCCCGTGCCGCGACACCAGGTGCCGGGCCAACTCCGCACCCAGGCCACCGGTACCGCCGGTGATCAGGACCGTCCCGTCGACCCTCGCGGGGATCGTGAGGACGACCTTGCCAATGTGCTTGGCCTGCCCCAGGTAGCGGAAGGCTTCGGGGGCGCGATGCAGGTCCCAGGTGGTGACCGGCAGGGGCTTGAGGGAGCCAGCGGAGAACCAGTCGTAAAGCTGATAGAGCATCTCCCGCATCCGGTCCGGACCAGCCTCGATCAGGTCGAACGCCCGATACCGCACACCGGCGTACTGGGCCGCGACCTCGTCCACGTCACGGACATCGGTCTTGCCCATCTCGACAAACCGACCCGCCCCACCAAGACCCACCAGACGCAAAGACGCGTCGACGAACTCACCGGACAACGCGTCCAGCACGACGTCGACACCACGGCCGTTGGTGGTGGCGGTGAACTGCTGTTCGAACTCCGTGGTCCGTGAGGAGGCGATGTGGTCGTCGGGGATACCCGCGGCCCGCAGCACATGCCACTTGCCGGTGGAGGCGGTGCCGTAGACCTCGGCACCCAACTGGCGGGCCACCTGGGTGGCGGCCATACCGACACCGCCGGCGGCGGCATGGATCAGCACCGACTCACCGGCGGACAGTCCGGCCAGGTCACCCAGCCCGTACAGGGCGGTCAGGAACACCAACGGCACACCGGCCGCCTCGGTGAACGACCACCCCGCGGGCATCGGGCACACCATCCGGTGATCGGCGACGGCGACGGGGCCGAAGGCGGCGTCCATCATGCCCATCACCCGGTCACCCGGCTTGAGGCCATCCACACCGGATCCGACCCCGAGCACCACACCCGACGCTTCCAGGCCCATCAACCCGGCGTCGCCGGGGTACATGCCCAGGGCGTTCATCACGTCCCGGAAGTTCACCCCCGCCGCGCGGACGGCGATCCGCACCTCGTGCGGCTCCAACTCCCGCTCCGCGTCCGGCCAGGGAATGGTGACCAGGTTGTCGACCGTGCCCTGCTCGGTGAAGTCCATCCGCCACGCGCCAGCACCCTCGAACGCGGGAACCGTGCCCGCGAAGGCACGGGTCAGGCGCGGCGCGAACGCCTTGCCGGCGCGGAAAGCCAGCTCGCCCTCACCGCTGGAGGCGGCGGTACCCGGCACGCTGTCCGGGGTGTCGGTGTCGACCAGGACGATCCGGTCCAGGTGCTCGGACTGCGCGGTCCTGATCAGACCGGCCACAGCGGCGTGCGCGAGGTTCGTCATCGACTCGCCGGGCAGCACCGAAACGGCACCGCTGGTCACCACGACCAGCACGGCCTCGGACTGCTCGTCGGCGAGGAACGCCTGCACGTCGGCCAGCACGCGGGCGGTCACCTCGCGGGCGTCCCCGTCCGGGACGACCAGCGCGACGGTGTTCGGGTGGTCTTCCCTGTCGTCCAACGACAACGGGTTCCAGTCGATCCGGAACAACGAGTCCGGCTGGCCGGTGGCCGCCTTCAGCAGTTGGCCGCCGATCGGGCGCAGCACCAGCGAGTCGATCCGCGCGACCGGGGCACCGCCGCCGTCGGCGACGCTGACGGACACGGCGTCGCCCTGACCGACCGGGGAAATCTTGGCGCGCAGCACCGTGGCGCCCTGCGCGTGCAGGCTGACCCCGTTCCACGAGAACGGCAGCGAGCCGCCCTCGCCCTTGCCGGAGCCCAGCGCCAAGGCGTGCAGCACCGAGTCCAGCAACGCGGGGTGCACGCCGAACTTGCTTGCCTGGCGGTGTTCCGACTCGGGCAGCGCCACCTCGGCGTACACGTCGTCCCCGGAGCGCCAGGCCGCTTTCAGACCGCGGAACACCGGCCCGTAGGCCAGCCCGGCACCGGCCAGGTCGTCGTAGACGCCGCCCAGGTCGATGGCCTCGGCACCAGCGGGCGGCCAGGCCGCGAGGTCGAAACCGGGGGTGACGGCGTCGTCCGCGAGCACACCGGTGGCGTGCGTCGTCCACAGCGATTCCTCGTCGCCCTCGGCGCGGGAGTAGATGGTGACCGACCGGCGTGCGGAGGCGTCCGGCTCGGCCACGGACACGCACACCATCACGCCGCCGCGTTCGGGCAGCGTCAGCGGCGCTTGGAGCAGCAGCTCGTCGAGGTGGCCGCAGCCCAGCTGGTCACCGGCGCGGATGGCGAGGTCGACCAGCGCGGTTCCGGGCACCACAACGGATCCCGCGACGACGTGGTCGGTGAGCCAGACGTTCGCGGCCCGCGACAGGCGCGCGGTGAACAGGGCTTCGCCGTGCGGCGCGAGGAGAACGGCGCCGAGCAGCGGGTGGTCGGCGGCACCGAGACCGGCGGACGTGACGTCCTGCTTGAGCTTCGCGCCGTCGAGCCAGTAGCGCTCGCGCTGGAAGGCGTAGGTGGGCAGCTCGACGCGCAGCGCGCCGGACCCGGCGAAGTAGGCGGACCAGTCGACCCGGACGCCGCGGCTGTGCACCTGGCCCAGCGCGGAGACGATGCTCCGCACCTCGGACCGGTCCTTGCGCAGCGCGGACACCAGGGCGGCGTTCGTGACGCTGTCCGCGCCCATCGCGGTCAGCACACCGTCGGGGCCCAGCTCCAGGAACGTCGACACGCCCTCGGCTTCGAGCGACTTCACGGCGTCGGCGAACCGGACGGCCTCGCGGACGTGCTTGACCCAGTAGTCCGGCGAGGTGATCTCGTCGGAGGAGACCAGCTTGCCGGTCAGGGTGGACACGATGGAGATCATCGGCGCGCGGAACGACAGGCTCGCGGCGACCGTGCGGAACTCGGCGAGCATGCCGTCCATCCGCGGCGAGTGGAACGCGTGCGACACGCTGAGCCGCTTGGACTTCCGGTCCTCGAAGCGCGCCACCAGCGCCAACACCGCGTCCTCGTCACCGGCCACCACCACGGACCGCGGCCCGTTGATCGCGGCGATCGAGACCCGGTCCGTCAAGTGCGGCCGGACCTCGTCCTCGGTGGCCTGCAACGCGACCATCGCACCACCGGTCGGCAACGCCTGCATCAGCTTGCCCCGCGCGGTCACCAGCGCCGCGGCATCCGCCAGCGTCAGCACCCCGGCGACGTGCGCCGCGGCCAACTCGCCGATCGAGTGCCCCGCCACGAAGTCCGGCCGCACACCCCACGACTCCACCAACCGGTACAGCGCCACCTCGACCGCGAACAACGCGGGCTGGGTGAACTCGGTGCGGTTCAACAACTCCTGATCGGCGAACGCCTCGGGCAGGCGCGGGTCCAGGTGCGCGCACACGGCGTCGAACGCCTCCGCGTACACCGGGAAAGCGCCGTACAACTCCTGCCCCATCGCGACCCGCTGCGAACCCTGACCGGTGAACAGCACGGCCGTGCGACCGGTGACGGCCTCGCCGACCACCAGGCCGGGAGCGCCGGAACCACCGGCGAGGGCCTGGAGGCCAGCGAGCAGGTCGTCCCGACCGTCGGCGACAACCACCGCGCGGTGCTCCAGATTGGCCCGCGTGGTGGCGGCCGAGAACGCGAGGTCGGTGAGGTCGATCCCCTGCTCCACCAGCGGAAGCAGGTTCACGGCCTGCGCACGCAGCGCCTCTTCGCTCTTACCTGACAACACCACCGGCACAACGGGCAGCTCGTGCCGCTCTTGGGTGATGCCACCGACAAGCTGGGAAGACGAAGGACTTCCAAAGCCGCTGTTCGCGCCTTCGGGCGCCTGCTCCAGGATCGCGTGGGCGTTCGTTCCGCTGTAGCCGAAGGAGGAGACGCCCATGCGGCGCGGGTGGCCGGTCGCGGGCCACGGCTGGGTCTCAGTCACCAGCTTGGCCGCGCCCGAGCTCCAGTCGATCTGCTTCGAGGGCGCGTCCACGTGCAGCGTCTTCGGCACGATGCCGTGCTGGAGCGAGAGGACGGACTTGATGATGGCGGCGACACCGGCGGCGGCCTGCGTGTGACCGATGTTGGACTTGACCGAACCGAGCAGCAGCGGCGTGGCGCGCTCAGGTCCGTAGGCGGCGATGAGGGCCTGCGCCTCGATCGGGTCGCCGAGCTTCGTACCGGTGCCGTGCGCCTCGATGGCGTCGACGTCCATCGGCGACAGGCCGGCGTTGGCCAGCGCCTTGCGGATGACCTTCTGCTGCGACGGGCCGTTCGGCGCGGTGAGGCCGTTCGACGCGCCGTCCTGGTTGACCGCCGAGCCGCGGACGACCGCGAGCACCTGGTGGCCGTTGCGGCGCGCGTCGGACAGCCGCTCGACGAGCACGAGGCCGACGCCGTCGCCCCAGACCGTGCCGTCGGCTCCGTCGGCGAAGGACTTGCAGCGGGAGTCCCAGGACAGGCCGCGGGCGCGGCTGAAGTCGATGAACGCGCCGGGCGTGGACATGACGGTCGCGCCGCCCGCCAGTGCCAGGTCGCACTCGCCGTTGCGCAGCGCCTGCACCGCGAGGTGCAACGTGACCAACGAACCCGAGCAGGCGGTGTCGACCGTGACGGCGGGGCCTTCGAGGCCGAACGTGTAGGACACACGCCCGGAGATCATGCTCGCCGCGGTGCCGGTGCCCATGTGGCCTTCCAGGCCTTCGGCGTCGCCCTCGATGAGGACGGTGAAGTAGTCCTGGCCGTTGGTGGAGGTGAACACACCGGTCCGGCTGCCGCGCAACGAGTGCGGGTCGATGCCCGCCCGTTCGAACGTGCGCCACGCGGTCTCCAGCAGCAGTCGCTGCTGCGGGTCCATCGTGATCGCTTCGCGGGGCGAGATCCCGAAGAAGACCGGGTCGAACTCGGCGGCGCCGTCGACGAAGCCGCCCTCCATGACGTAGGAGGTGCCCTCGTTGTCGGGGTCCGGGTGGTACAGGTTCTCCAGGTCCCAGCCGCGGTCGGACGGGAACGGCACGATGGCGTCGCGGCCCTCGACGATGAAATCCCAGAGCTGTTCCGGCGAGCCGATTCCACCCGCGAAACGGCAGTCCATCGCCACGATGGCGATTGGTTCCTGCCCTTTCTCCTCCACCTCCTGCAAACGGTGGCGCGTGTTGTGCAGGTCCGCAGTCACCCGCTTGAGGTAATCACGAAGCTTCTGCTCGTTGGACATTCAACGCCACCTCTTCACAGAAACCAGCACGTCCCGGCACTTCCGACAGACCACTGATTCGAAAACTAACGAGGGGCCGTCAGGGATGACACCCCTGACGGCCCCCTAGGTGCCCCCTACGCATTCACCCCGAGAACAAGGGGAAATACGAGGCCCTTATCGGGTGCGAACGCATTCCTGGCTAGACACCGAACTCCTTGTCGATGAAGTCGAAGATCTCGTCGTCATCGGCGGTGTTGAGCTGGTCGGCGACGCTCTGGACGCCTCCCGCGGGGGCGTAGCGGGCCAGCAGCGCCTGGAGCCTGGCGACCACCCCCGCCCGTGCCTCGTCGCCGAGGTCGGTCCGCCCCGCTGCGCTCTCCAGGAGCCCCAGTTCGTCCAGCACGGGCTCCGGTGCCCGCTCGTCGAGTTCCAGCCGTTCGCGCAGGAAGTCGACCAGCGCGGCGGACGTCGGGTAGTCGAAGACGAGCGTCGCGGGCAGGGCGAGACCGGTTGCCGCGCCGAGAGTGTTGCGCAGCTCGACGGCGGCCAGCGAGTCGAAGCCGAGTTCGCCGAACGCCCGGTTGGGCTGCACCGCGTCGATCCCGCTGTGGCCCAGCACCGCGGCCACCCGTGCCCGCACCACGTCGAGCAGCAGGCGGTCCCGTTCCATCGGGGTCAGCGCGGCCAGCCGGCCCACCAGCTCCGACTGCTCGGGCTCGGCGGGTGCCGGGGCCATCGCATCGCGCACCTCCGGCAGGTCCGCCAGCAGCGGGCTGGGCCGGGCCGCGGTGAACACCGCCGCGAACAGCTCCCAGTCCACGTCGGCCAGCGTGACGGTCGTGTCCCGCTGCGCCAGCGACTCGCGCAGCGCGGCGACCGCCCGTTCGGCGGGCATCGCGGTCACGCCCCGGCGGCGCAACTGCTCCGTCGCGTCGCCGTCGGCCATGCCACCGTCGGCCCAGGGGCCCCAGGCGACCGACAGGGCCGCCAGGCCGCGTGCCCGGCGCGACTCGGCCAGGCCGTCGAGCGCGGCGTTCGCCGTGGAGTAGGCGGACTGGCCGCCGCTGCCCCAGGTGCCCGCGATGGAGCTGAACAGCACGAACGCGTCCAGCTCGCGGTCACCGAGCAGCTCGTCGAGGTGCCGGGCGCCCGCGACCTTCGCCGCGAGGACCGCGTCGAACTCCGCGAGGCCGTGCTCCTCGATCGGCTGGAACAGCTCGGCACCGGCCGCGTGCACCACGGACGTCGGCGGGTACTCGGCCAGCAGCGCTTCGACCGCCGTGCGGTCGGCGACGTCGCAGGCCACGACGGTGACCCGTGCGCCGAGCGCCTCCAGTTCGGCGGTCAGCTCGGCCGCGCCGGGCGCGTCCGGGCCGCGGCGGGACGTGAGCACCAGGTGCTCGACGCCCGCGCCTGCCAGCCAGCGGGACACGTGTCCGCCGAGCGCGCCGGTGCCGCCGGTGACCAGGACCGTGCCGCGCGGTGTCCACCCGGTCGCGCCGTCGGACGCCGGGGCGTGGACGAGCCGTCGGCCGAACACGCCGTTCTCGCGGATCGCCACCTGGTCCTCGGTGCCCGCCAGCACGGCGGTGATCCCGTCCAGAACATGGTCGTCCACAGTGGACGGCACGTCGACCAGGCCACCCCAGCGGTCGGGGTGCTCCAGCGCGACGACCCTGCCCAGGCCCCACAGCCCCGCCCGCACCGGGTCCACGTCCTCGGCGCCGGTCGCGACGCCGCCGCGGGTCAGGCACCACAGCGGCGCGTCGACCACGGCGTCGCCGAGCGCCTGCACCAGGACCACGGTCGACAGCGCGTCCTCCGCGAGGGACAGCACCCCGTCGACCGGACCGGCGGTGACCAGCTCCTCGGCCAGCAGGTCGCGGTCGGTCGACGCGTCGACCGGCACGACCTCGATCCCGCGGGCGGTGAGACCCGCGAGCAGCGCCGCGTCGTGGCCGCCCTCGGAGGCGACGACGAGCCAGCGGCCGGACGCCGTGGCCGGGCCGGTCGCGACCGGCTCCCAGCGCACCCGGTAGCGCCAGCCGTCCACTGTGGACCGGTCACGCCGGTTGCGCCGCCACGACGACAGCGCGGGCAGCACCTCGCTGAGAGGGCGGTCGCCGTCGAGGTCCAGGGTCGCGCTGAACGACTCCAGGTCCCCGCGTTCGACGGCCTCCCAGAAGCGGGCGTCCACCTCGTCCACCGCGACCGCCGCCGGGTCGCCCGCCAGCCAGAACCCCTCGTGCTGGAAGGCGTACGTCGGCAGGTCGATCCGCTGGGCCCCGCTGCCCGCGAAGTACGCGGCCCAGTCGACCGGCACTCCGCGCTCGTGCACCCTGCCCAGCGCCAGCAGCAGGGTCGCGACCTCCGGGCGGTCCTTGCGCTGCGCCGCGACCAGTTCGGCGTCGGTGGCGCTGTCCGCGCCCATCGCGGTGAGCACACCGTCCGGGCCCAGCTCCAGGAACGTCGACACGCCCTCGGACTCCAGCGTCCGCACCGCGTCGGCGAACCGCACGGCGTCGCGGACGTGCCGCACCCAGTACTCGGGCGAGCACAGCTCCTCGGTGGTGGCGATCCTGCCGGTCGACGTGGAAACGATCGGGATCCGGGGCGTGGCGAACGCCATGCCCTTCGCCACCACCAGGAACTCGTCGAGCATGTCGTCCATCAGCGGCGAGTGGAACGCGTGCGACACGCTGAGCCGCTTGGACTTCCGGTCGGGGAAGTGCTTCAGCACCCCCTCGACCGCGTCCTCGGCACCGGAGATGACGATGGAGGTCGGCCCGTTGATCGCCGCGATGGAAACCAAGGAGTTCGCCAGATCGTCGGCTCCGCCGACGGCGAGGTGCGGCAGCACCTCGTCCTCGGTCGCCTGGAGGGCGACCATGGCCCCGCCGGCGGGCAGCGCCTGCATGAGGCGACCGCGTGCGCCGACCAGCACCGCCGCGTCCTCCAGCGTCAGCACACCGGAGACGTGGGCGGCGGCCAGCTCGCCGATCGAGTGCCCGGCCAGGAAGTCCGGGCGGACGCCCCACGACTCGACCAGCCGGAACAGCGCGATCTCGATCGCGAACAGCGCCGACTGGGCGAACTCCGTGCGGTCCAGCACCTCCTGGTCGTCCAGCCGGACGTCCAGCAGCGCGGCGACCTCGTCGAACGCCTTGGCGAACACCGGGAACGCCCCGTGCAGCTCGCGGCCCATCGCGACCCGCTGGCTGCCCTGGCCGGTGAACAGCACGGCCAGCCTGCCGCCGGACACCGCCGACGACGGCTCCAGCGCGGCCAGTTCCCGCACCAGTTCCTCGTGGTCGGCGGCCACGAGGACCGCGCGGTGCTCCATCCGGGCCCGCGTGGTGGCCAGCGAGAAGCCGAGGTCCGCGAGGTCGGTCGGCGGCAGCGCGGCGAGCTGGTGCGCCTGCGCCCGCAGCGCTTCCGGCGTCCGGCCGGACAGCACGATCGGCACCAGGGGCAGCGGGGTCCGTTCCACGACCGGCAGGTCCGGTTCGGGTGCCTGCTCGATGATCGTGTGCGCGTTCGTCCCGCTGATGCCGAACGACGACACCGCGGCCCGTCGCGGCCGGTCCACCGAGGGCCACGCGCGCTGCTCGGTGAGCAGCTCCACGGCCCCGGAAGCCCAGTCCACATGAGGAGTCGGCTCGCTCACGTGCAGCGTCTTCGGCGCGGTCCCGTGCCGCAGCGCCATCACCATCTTGATCACACCGCCGACCCCGGCCGCCGCCTGGGCGTGGCCGATGTTCGACTTGAGCGAGCCCAGCAGCAGCGGGGTCTCGCGGTTCTGCCCGTAGGTCGCGAGCAGCGCCTGCACCTCGATCGGGTCGCCCAGCGGGGTACCCGTGCCGTGGCCCTCGACCACATCGACGTCCGAAGTGGACAGTCCGGCGTTGGCGAGCGCCTGGCGGATGACCCGCTGCTGCGACGGGCCGTTCGGGGCGGTCAGCGTGCTGGACGCGCCGTCCTGGTTGATCGCGCTGCCCTTGACGACGGCGAGCACCTGGTGCCCGTTGCGCCGCGCGTCGGACAGCCGTTCGACCAGCAGCACGCCCACGCCCTCCGACCAGCCCGTGCCGTCGGCGCCGGCGGAGTAGGCCTTCGACCGGCCGTCGGCGGACAGGCCGCGCTGGCGGGAGAAGTCGACGAACGTGTCGGGTGTGGCCATCACGGTCACGCCACCGGCCAGCGCGAGGTCGCACTCACCGCTGCGCAGGGCCTGAACAGCCCAGTGCAGCGCGACCAGCGACGACGAGCAGGCCGTGTCGACCGTGACGGCCGGACCCTCCAGCCCGAACGTGTAGGAGACGCGGCCGGACACGACGCTGCCGGAGGTGCCGGTGCCGAGGTAGCCCTCGACCTCGTCCGGGATGGACGACAGGTTCGTCGCGTAGTCGTGGTACATCAGGCCCGCGAACACGCCGGTCCTGCTGCCGCGCACCTTCGCCGGGTCGATGCCCGCGCGTTCGAACGCCTCCCACGACGTCTCCAGCAACAGCCTCTGCTGCGGGTCCATGGCCAGCGCCTCGCGGGGCGAGATCCCGAAGAACGCCGGGTCGAAGTCGCCCGCCTCGTGCAGGAAGCCGCCCTCGCGGGTGTAGGTCTTGCCGATGGCGTCGGGGTTCGGGTCGTACAGCCCGTCGAGGTCCCAACCGCGGCCGGTCGGGAAGCCGGTGACCGCGTCGCGGCCGTCGGCCACGAGCTGCCACAGGTCCTCCGGCGAGCTGACGCCGCCGGGGAAGCGGCAGGCCATCGCCACGATCGCGATCGGGTCGTCGTCGGCGACCTTCACCGCGGCGACCACGTCGATCACCTCGTCGTCGTCCACGAGTTCGGAGCGCAGGTGCGTCGCCAGTGCGATCGAGGTCGGGTAGTCGAAGACCACGGTCGCGGGCAGCCGCAGCCCGGTCGCTGAGCCGAGCGCGTTGCGCAGCTCCACGGCCGACAGCGAGTCCAGCCCCATCTCGACCAGGCCGCGGCCCGGCTCGACCGCGCTGGAATCCCGGTGGCCCAGTACGTTCGCGACCCGGCCGCGCACCAGGTCCAGCAGCAGTCGGTCCTGCTCCTCGGTCGGCAGTCCCAGCAGCTTGCGCGACCACGACGCCGACTCGGCCGACGCCTTGGCGGCGTTGCGGCGCTTGGGCGAGCGGACCAGACCGCGCAGCAGCGCGGGCACGTCGGCGCTCGTGCGCAGCACGGCCGTGTCCAGCTTCATCGGCAGCACCAGCGCCGTGTCGGCGCGCAGCGCGGCGTCGAACAGCGCGAGGCCGTCGGCGATGGGCAGCCCCGGCATGCCCGCCCGTGCCATCCGGGCGAGGTCGGCGGGCGACAAGCTGGCCCCCATGCCCGTGCTCTGCTCCCACACGCCCCAGGCCAGCGACACCGCGGCCTGCCCGTTGGCCCGCCGGTGGGCGGCGAGGCCGTCGAGGTAGGTGTTGGCGGCCGCGTAGTTCGCCTGGCCGGGCGCGCCGAGCACACCGGAGGCCGAGGAGAACAGCGCGAACAGCTCCAGATCCTCGGTGAGGTCGTGCAGGTGTTGCGCGGCATCGGCCTTCGGCGCCAGCACGGTGTCGAGGCGTTGTGCGGTCAGGGATTCCAGGATGCCGTCGTCCAGCACACCGGCGGTGTGCACGACGCCGGTCAGGTCGTCGATGCCCTCGATGACCAGGGAAAGCGCTTCGCGGTCGGACACGTCGCAGGCGACCACGTCGATCCGTGCGTCCAGTTCGGCGACCAGGTCGACCGCACCGGGTGCGTCCAGGCCTCGCCGTGAGGTCAGGACCAGGTGGCGGACGCCGTACTCGGCCACGAGGTGCCGGGCCAGTTCCGCGCCCAGGCCGCCCGTGCCGCCGGTGACCAGCACCGTGCCGTCGAGGGTCTTCTTGGCCCCCAACGCCAGCGGCACCAGTCGCGGCACGAACACCGTGCCCGCGCGCACCGCCATCTCGGGCTCGACCGCTCCGACCACACCCGCGAGCGCGGGCTCGTCGATGTCCAGCAGCACGATCCGGTCCGGGTGCTCGGACTGCGCTGAGCGGACCAGGCCGGACACGGCGGCCTGCGTCGGGTCCACGTCCTCGCCGGACACCGACACCGCGCCGGACGTGACGACGAGCAGGGTTTCGCGGTCGCCCGCCAGGAACTCCTGGAGGTCGGCCAGCACACCGGCCACGACGTCGTGCAGGTCGCCGGTCGGCACGACCAGCACCTGGGCGTCCGAGTCCGGCGCCACGTCGTCGGTGGGCGCGGGCGTCCACTCGACGCCGTACAGCGGGTCCGCGGCCTTGCGGTCGATCCGGTCGGGGCTGATCTCGCGCAGCACCAGCGAGTCGACGCGGACCACCGGCGACCCGGTGCCGTCCGCGGCCGATACGGACACCGCGCCACCGCGGCCGGTCGGCGAGATCCTGGCCCGCAGCACCGAAGCGCCCGCGGCGAACAGGCTCACGCCGTTCCAGGAGAACGGCAGCGCGCCCGGCCCGGTCTGGCCGATCCCGATCGCGTGCAGCACGGAGTCCAGCAACGCCGGGTGCACGCCGAACCCGGCGGCCTGGCGCTGTTCGGATTCCGGCAGCACGACCTCGGCGTACACGTCGTCGCCGTCGCGCCACGCCGCCGTGAGGCCCTGGAACACCGGCCCGTAGGCCAGTCCGCCCTGCGCCAGTTCGGCGTAGAGGTCCGTCACGTCCAGCGCGGTCGCGCCGGTCGGCGGCCAGGTCGCCAGGTCGAAGTCCGGCGTCGTGGTCCCGTCGGTGACGAAGCCGGTGACGTGGGTCGTCCAGCGCACCTCGTCGCCGTCCGGCCGGGAGAGCACGGTGACCGCCCGACGACCGTCCTCGTCCTCGCCGACCGCCACGTGCAGGCTGACGCCGCCGCGTTCCGGCAGGACCAGGGGTTCTTGCAGCAGCAACTCCTCCAGGTGGCCGCAGCCGACCTCGTCGCCCACCCGGACGACCAGTTCGACCAGCGCGGTCCCCGGCACCACCACGGCACCGGCCACGACGTGGTCGCCGAGCCAGCCGTGCGTGCCGACCGAAAGCCGTGCCGTGGCGAGGACTCCGCCGTCGGGCATCGGCAGCACCGCGCCGAGCAGCGGGTGCCCGGCCGGGGCCAGGCCCGCCGACGACACGTCGCCGACCGAGCCGGAACCCTCCATCCAGAAGCGCTCGCGCTGGAACGCGTACGTCGGCAGGTCGATCCGCCGCGCGCCGGATCCGGCGAAGTAGGCGGCCCAGTCGACCGGGACGCCGCGGCTGTGCGCCGCGCCGACGGCTTGGACCAGGGTCGTGACCTCGTCGCGGTCCTTGCGCTGCCCGGCGATCAGCACCGCGTCCGCGGCGCTCTCGGCACCCATCGCGGTCAGCACGCCGTCCGGGCCCAACTCCAGGAACGTCGTGACGCCCTTGGCCTCCAGGCTGGTCACGGCCTCGGCGAAGCGGACCGTGCCGCGCACGTGCCGTACCCAGTACTCCGGGTCCGTGACATCACCCAGCAGCGGGATCTTCGGGGCGTTGAACGTCAACGTCGAGACCACGGCGCGGAACTCGTCCAGCATCGGGTCCATCAACGGCGAGTGGAACGCGTGCGATACGGCCAGCCGCTTGGACTTCCGGTCCGCGAACTCCGCGACCACCTGCGCCACCGCGTTTTCGTCACCGGCGATCACGATGGAGGTCGGTCCGTTGATCGCCGCGATCGACACCAGGTCGGTCAAGTGCGGCGTGACTTCGTCCTCGGTCGCCTGCAAAGCGACCATCGCGCCACCGGCGGGCAGCGCCTGCATCAACCGGGCGCGGGCGTTGACCAACGTGGCCGCGTCCTCCAGCGACAGCACACCGGCCACGTGGGCGGCCGCGATCTCGCCGATCGAGTGCCCGGCCAGGAAGTCCGGCCGCACACCCCATGACTCGACAAGGCGGTAGAGAGCCACCTCCAGTGCGAACAGCGCGGGTTGGGTGAACTCGGTGCGGTCCAGCACTTCCTGGTCGTCGATCCGCACGTCCACCAGCGCCGCCACCGCGTCGAACGCGTCGGCGAACACCGGGAACGCGCTGTGCAGCTCCCGGCCCATCCCGATCCGCTGCGAACCCTGACCGGTGAACAGGAACGCCAGCCGTCCCTCACTGGCAGCCGTGGACTCCCCCTCGACGACGGCTTCCAAGCCGTGCCGCAGGTCGTCCGCGGAGGAGACCGCGAGCACCGCCCGGTGCTCCAGCCGCGCCCGACCGGTGGCCAGCGAGAAACCGAGGTCGGTCAGGTCGGCTGTGGTGTCGAGCAGCGCGGAAGCCTGGGCCCGCAACGCTTCCGGCGTCTTGCCGGACAGCACGACCGGCACGACCCTCGGTTCGACCCGCTGCACGACCGGCGCTTCGAAGATCGGAGCCTGCTCAAGGATCGCGTGGGCGTTGGTGCCGCTGAAGCCGAACGACGACACACCGACCCGGCGGACCCGTCCGGTTGCCGGCCACGGCACCGACTCGGTGACCAGGTCGACCATCCCGGCGGACCACTCCACCTCGTGCGTCGGCTCGGCCACGTGCAGCGTCTTGGGCACGACCCCGTGCCGCATCGCCATGACGGCCTTGATCACCGCGGCGACACCGGCGGCGGCCTGCGTGTGACCGATGTTCGACTTGACCGACCCCAGCAACAGCGGCGTGGTCCGGTCCTGGCCGTACGTCGCGAGCAACGCCTGCGCCTCGATCGGGTCGCCCAGCGCGGTGCCCGTGCCGTGCGCTTCCACGACGTCGACGTCCGAAGAGGACAGTCCGGAACCGGCGAGCGCCTTGCGGATCACGCGTTGCTGCGAAGGGCCGTTCGGCGCGGTCAAACCGTTGGACGCGCCGTCCTGGTTGATCGCACTCCCCCGCACCACCGCGAGCACCTCGTGCCCGTTGCGCTGCGCGTCCGACAGCCGCTCGACGAGCAGCATGCCCACGCCCTCGCCCCAGGCCGTGCCGTCCGCGCCGTCCGCGAACGCCTTGCAGCGGCCGTCGACCGCAAGTCCGCGCTGCCGTGAGAAGTCCACGAAAGCAGCGGGTGTCGACATGATCGTCACACCGCCGGCCAAAGCCAGCGAGCACTCACCGGACCGCAGCGCCTGCACCGCCAGGTGCAGTGCCACCAACGAGGAGGAGCACGCCGTGTCGACCGTGACCGCCGGGCCTTCCAGCCCGAAGGTGTAGGAGATGCGGCCGGACACGACGCTCGCCGCGTTGCCGGTGCCGACATGGCCTTCGAGGCCGTCGGGGATCCGGGGGAGCAGGTCGAGGTAGTCCTGGCCGTTGGTGCCCGCGAACACGCCGACCTGGCCGCCGCGCACGGACGTCGGGTCGATGCCCGCGCGTTCGAACGCCTCCCAGGTGGTCTCCAGCAGCAACCGCTGCTGCGGGTCCATCGCGGTGGCCTCCCGCGGGGAAATCCCGAAGAACGCCGGGTCGAACTCGCTGACGCGGTCGACGAAAGCGCCCTCGACCACGTAGGAGGTGCCCTCGTGGTCGGGGTCCGGGTCGTAGATGTTCGCCAGGTCCCAGCCGCGGTCGGTCGGGAACCCGGTCATCGCGTCCCGGCCCTGCTCCAGCAGCTCCCACAGCTGTTCCGGCGACGCCACGCCACCGGGGAAGCGGCAGGCCATCGCCACGATCGCGATCGGCTCGTCGACCCGCCCGGCGACGTCGGCCGTGGCCAGCGCTTCCGGCCTGGTGCCGACGAGTTCGGCACGCAGGTGTTCGGCCAGCACGGCCGGGGTCGGGTAGTCGAACACCAGCGTCGCGGGCAGCTTCAGCCCGGTCGCGGTGCCGATCGCGCCGCGGAACTCCACGGCGGTCAGCGAGTCGAAGCCCAGTTCCTTGAACGCCAGCCCCGATTCCACGACCGCGCCGTCACCGAGGACGGCCACGACCTGGTCCCGGACCAGTTCCAGCAGCACGTGCCGCTGCTCGGCCTCCGCCAGGCCGGTCAGCCGGGCCACCATGCCCGAGTCGCCGACCGGCGCGGTCGACAGCGCCTGCCGCGCCTGCGGGAGGTCGGCCAGCAGCGGACTCGGCCGCACGGACGTGAACAGCGGCGCGAACCGCTCCCAGTCGATGTCGGCGACGGTCTGCACGCCGACGTCCGAACCGACGGCCCGGCGCAGCGCGGTCAACGCGCGTTCCGGCGCCATCGGGCGGATGCCCTGCGCCCGCAGGTGTTCCTCGGCGTCGCCCTCGGTGGCCATGCCGCCGTCGGCCCAGGCGCCCCAGGCGATCGACGTCGCGGCGAGACCGCGGGAGCGCCGCGAGTCGGCGAGACCGTCGAGGTAGGCGTTGGCCGCGGCGTAGGCCGCCTGCCCGCCCGCGCCCCAGGTGCCCGCGATGGAGGAGAACAGCACGAACGCGTCGACGTCGCCGACCAGTTCGTCCAGGTTCTTCGCGCCGGCGACCTTGGCGGCCAGCACACCTTCGAACTCGGCCAAGTCCTGCTCCGCCAACGGCGAGAAGGCCTCGATGCCCGCCGCGTGCACGACGGCGTCCGGCGGATACTCGTCCAGCAGCGCCTTCAACGCGTCCCGGTCAGCCACGTCGCACGCGGCCACCACGACGGGAATCCCCAGTTCCAGCAAGTCCGCAGCACCCGGCGCGTCCAAGCCGCGACGGGACGTCAGCACCAACCGCTCGGCACCGGCCTCGGCCAGCCAGCGGGCGACTCGCCCACCCAGGGCGCCCGTACCACCGGTCACCAGGACCGTGCCGCGCGGGGTCCAGTCGGTGGTTCCGCCTCGGGTCGCCACCAACCGCCTGCCGAAGACGCCGGACGGTCGGACGGCGACCTGGTCCTCACCGCCCGCCAGCACGGCGACCAGCCGGTCCAGGGCCCGCTCGTCGAGTTCCGGGAGGTCTACCAGTCCGCCCCAGCGGGCGGAGTGCTCCAGCGCGACGACCCGGCCGAGGCCCCAGAGCTGCGCGAGTTCGGGCGTCACCACGACGTCGTCCCGACCGGTCGTCACCGCTCCGCGGGTCGCGAACCACAGCGGCGCGTCGACGTTCCGCACCAGGCCCACGGCGGCGAGCACGTCGGTGACCAGCGAAAGGACGCCGTCGAACTCCCCCACCGGCACCACGGTCGGCTCGGCCACCACGACGTCCAGGCCGCGCGCGGTCAATCCGCCGACCAGCGCGGTCTCGTCTTCCTCCGACACCACCAGCCATCGACCGGTGGCCCGGCCCGTCGGGGTGACGGGCTGCCACTCGACCCGGTACGTCCAGGCCGATCCTGCGCGCCGTTCCACCAGCTCGGGCAGCGCGTCCACAGCCGCCGCCAGGTCGCCGTTGTCGACGATGGCCCAGAACTCGGCCTCGTCGACCACGGGCGCGACCTGCGAGCTGAGCCAGAACCACTCGTGCTGGAACGCGTACGTCGGCAGTGCGGTCTTCCGTGCGCCGGAGCCCGCGAAGTAGGCGGCCCAGTCTACGGCCTGGCCTCGCACGTGCAACGCGCCCAGTGCCTTCAGCAGCGAGGTGACCTCGGACCGGTCCTTGCGTTGCGCCGACACCAGCTCGGCCTCGCGCACGGACTCCTG
The DNA here is from genome assembly GCF_032460545.1 of Umezawaea sp. Da 62-37. Lineage (GTDB taxonomy): Bacteria > Actinomycetota > Actinomycetes > Mycobacteriales > Pseudonocardiaceae > Umezawaea. The sequence goes on along the minus strand of NZ_CP135965.1, from coordinate 8,393,379 downwards.
GCCCATCGCGGTCAGCACGCCGTCCGGGCCCAGCTCCAGGAACGTCGTGACGCCCTTGTCCTCCAGCGTGGTCACCGCGTCGGCGAACCGCACCGCGTCCCGGACGTGCCGCACCCAGTACTCCAGGTCCGTGACATCGCCCAGCATCGGGATCTTCGGGATGTTGAACGTCAAGGTTGAGACCACCGCGCGGAACTCGTCCAGCATCGGGTCCATCAACGGCGAGTGGAACGCGTGCGACACGGCCAGCCGCTTGGACTTCCGGTCCGCGAACTCCGCGACCACCTGCGCCACCGCGTCTTCGTCACCGGCGATCACGATCGACGAAGGTCCATTGATCGCCGCGATCGACACGAGGTCGGTCAGATGCGGCGTGACCTCAGCCTCCGTCGCCTGCAACGCGACCATCGACCCACCGGCGGGCAGCGCCTGCATCAGCCGACCACGTTCACCGACCAGCTTCGCCGCGTCTTCCAGCGAGAGCACCCCGGCCACGTGAGCAGCGGCGATCTCACCGATTGAGTGGCCTGCCAGGAAGTCCGGGCGCACACCCCACGACTCGACAAGTCGGTAGAGAGCCACTTCCAACGCGAACAACGCGGGCTGCGCGAACTCGGTCCGGTCCAGGGATTCGTCCAGCCGGACGTCCACCAGTGCCGCGACGGCGTCGAACGCCTCGGCGAACACCGGGAACGCCCGGTGCAGCTCACGGCCCATGCCGACGCGCTGCGAACCCTGGCCGGTGAACAGGAACGCGAGCCGCCCACCCACGACCGAACCGGACGTGAGCGCTTCGAGGCCCTGCCGCAGTTCGGTGTGGTCGGACGCGACCACGACGGCGCGGTGGTCCAGGGAGGTCCGCGTGGTCACCGACGAGAAGCCGACGTCGGCGAGGTTCACGGACGGGTCCAACGCGGCAAGCAGTCGATCAGCCTGACTGCGGACAGCGGCAGCCGTCTTACCGGATAGCACGACGGGCACCGCGGACAGCGGATTGCGTTCGATCTTCTGCGCGTGCGCAGATGGCGCTTGCTCGATGATCGTGTGCGCGTTGGTGCCGCCGATGCCGAACGCGGACACCGCGGCCCGGCGCGGACGCCCGGTCTCGGGCCACGTGGTCGCCTCGGTCAGCAGTTCGACGGCACCGGAGGCCCAGTCGACGTGCGGCGACGGCTCGTCGGCGTGCAGCGTCCTCGGGGCGATGCCGCGGCGGATCGCCTCCACCATCTTGATCACGCCACCGACACCGGCCGCTGCCTGCGTGTGGCCGACGTTCGACTTGAGCGCGCCGAGCAGCACCGGGCGTTCGCGGTCCTGGCCGTAGGTGGCCAGCACGGCCTGCGCCTCGATCGGGTCACCCAGCCTGGTGCCGGTGCCGTGCGCCTCGATCACGTCGATGTCCGAAGTGGACAGACCGGCGTTGGCGAGCGCCTGGCGGATCACCCGCTGCTGCGACGGGCCGTTCGGCGCTGTCAGCGTGCTCGACGCGCCGTCCTGGTTCACCGCCGAGCCGCGGACGACCGCAAGGACCTCGTGGCCGTTGCGCTGCGCGTCGGACAGGCGCTCGACGAGCACCATGCCGACGCCCTCGGCCCAGCCGACGCCGTCCGCCGAAGCGGAGAAGGCCTTCGACCGGCCGTCGGCGGACAGGCCGCGCTGGCGGGAGAAGTCCACGAACGTCTCGGGGGTCGCCATGACGGTGACACCACCGGCCAGTGCCAGCGAGCACTCGCCGGACCGCAGCGCCTGCACCGCGAGGTGGATCGCCACCAGCGAAGAGGAGCACGCAGTGTCGACCGTGACCGCTGGGCCTTCGAGCCCGAACGTGTAGGAGACGCGGCCGGACAGCACGCTGCCGGAGATGCCGGTGCCGACGTAGCCGCTGACCTCCTCCGGGATGGCGGTGAGACCGGTGGCGTAGTCGTGGTACATCAGGCCCGCGAACACGCCGGTCCTGCTGCCGCGCAACGACGCCACGTCGATGCCCGCCCGTTCGACGGCCTCCCAGGACGTCTCCAGCAGCAACCGCTGCTGCGGGTCCATGGCCAGCGCCTCGCGCTGCGAGATGCCGAACAGGGCGGGGTCGAACAGGCCCGCGTCGTGCAGGAAGCCGCCGGAGCGGGTGTAGGTCTTGCCGACCGCGTCGGGATCCGGGTCGTACAGGCCTTCCACGTCCCAGCCGCGGTTGGTCGGGAACCAGGAGATGGCGTCGGTGCCGGAGTCGACCAGGCGCCACAGGTCCTCGGGCGAGGAGACCCCGCCGGGGTAGCGGCAGGCCATGCCGACGATCGCGATCGGCTCGTCGGTGCCGATCGAGACCGCGGTGAACTGCTCGGTGTCCTCCTCCTCACCCACCAGTTCGGTGCGCAGGTGCGCGCCGAGCGCGGTGGCCGTCGGGTAGTCGAAGACCAGCGTCGCGGGCAGCCGCAGGCCGGTGGCCGCACTGACCGCGTTGCGCAACTCCACCGCCGACAGCGAGTCCAGGCCGAGTTCGACCAGGCCGCGCGCGGGGTTGATGTCGTCGGCCGAGCCGAAGCCCAGCACCGTCGCGACCTGCGCCCGCACCAGGTCGACCAGCAGCCGTTCCTGGTCGGTGCTCGGCAGTCCGGCGAGCCGGGCGACCCAGGGTGCCGCCGCCGCACCGGAAGCACCGGCGGCGATCCGTCGCCGCGGCATCCGGACCAGGCCGCGCAACGCGTGCTGGACCTGGCCGGTGGCGCGCAGTGCGGCGAGGTCGAGCTTCGCGGGCACCACGACCGGTTCGCCGACGAGCAGGGCGCGGTCGAACAGCGCCATGCCCTCGTCGATGCCCAGTGCGGGCATGCCGGAGCGGGCGATGCGGGCCAGGTCGGCGTCGGAGAGCGCCGCGCCCATGCCGGAGTGCTGGTCCCACAGGCCCCAGGCCAGGGACACCGCGGGCAGGCCGAGCGAGTGCCGGTGCGTCGCGAGCGCGTCGAGCACGGTGTTGGCCGCACCGTAGTTCGCCTGCCCCGGCGACCCGAGCACACCCGAGGTCGAGGAGAACAGGGCGAACAGGGCGAGGTCGTCGGTGAGTTCGTGCAGGTGCCACGCGGCGTCGACCTTCGGCGCGAACACCGCGTCGAGGCGTTGGGGCGTCAGCGATTCCAGGACGCCGTCGTCCAGCACACCGGCGGTGTGCACGACGCCGGTCAGCGGGTGGGCGGGGTCGATGGACGCCAGCAGCGCGGCCAGCGCGTCGCGGTCGGCCACATCGCACGCCACGACTTCCACGTGCGCGGCCAGCTCGGCCACCAGTTCGGCGGCGCCGGGTGCGGCGGGACCGCGGCGGGAGGTGAGCAGCAGGCGCTGCACGCCGTGCTCGGTCACCAGGTGGCGGGCCAGCGCCGCGCCGAGGCCACCGGTTCCGCCGGTGATCAGCACGGTGCCGTCGGGGTCGAGCGCGATCGGCTCGGCGGCCGCGGTGGCCCGTGCCAGGCGCGGCACGAGGGCCACGCCGTCGCGCAGGGCGACCTCCGGTTCGCCGGTCGCCAGGATCGCCGGCAGCTCCGCGTGGATCTCGGCGCAGGACTCGGCGTACACCAGCACGATCCGGTCCGGGTGCTCGGCCTGCGCCGACCGCACCAGCCCCGGAACACCCGCCTGGCCGAGGCTCCCGCCGGTCACCAGCACGAGGGTGCCGTCGCCGGTGGCGAGGAACGACTGGATCTCCACCAGCACGTGGCCGGTCACCTCGCGCGTCGTGCCGTCCGGCACGACCAGCACCGTGACGTCGTCCACAGTGGACTCACCCGCGTTCGGGCCGGACACCCACTCGACGCGGAACAGCGAGTCGTCGCCGGTCGTGGCGAACCGCTCACCGGAGATCGGTCGCAGGGCCAGCGACTCGACGTGCGCGACCGGGCTGCCCGCTTCGTCGGCGACGCGCACGGACACCGCGTCGCCGTTGCCGGACGGGGAGATCCGGGCCCGGACGACGGAGGCACCGGCCGCGAAGAGGCTGACACCGTTCCAGGAGAACGGGAGCGCGGCGGACTGCGCGCCGCCGATCCCGATGCCGTGCAGCACCGAGTCCAGCAGCGCCGGGTGCACCCCGAAGCCCGCGGCGGCCTTGTGCTCGGACTCGGGCAGCGCGGCCTCGACGAACACGTCGTCGCCGTCGCGCCACGCGGCCCTGAGACCCTGGAACACCGGCCCGTAGGCGAGTCCGGCGCCTGCCAGGTCCTCGTACACCGAGCCGAGTTCCACCGCGGTCGCGGCGGGCGGCCAGGTCGTGAGGTCGAAGTCGGGCGCTTGCGCCACCTCGGCGAGCACACCGACCGCGTGGGTCGTCCAGTCGCCGCCGTCGGGCTGCGCGGACAACGTGATGGAACGGCGACCGGAGGCGTCGGCGGGGTCGAGGACGATGTGCACGTTGACCGCGCCGCCCTCGGGGAGGATCAGCGGAGCTTGGAGCAGCAACTCCTCCACGTGCCCCGAGCCGACCTCGTCGCCGGTGCGGATGGCCAGTTCGACCAGCGCGGTGCCGGGCACGACGACCGCGCCCGCCACGACGTGGTCACCCAGCCAGCGGTGCGTGCCCACGGCCAGCCTGGTCGTGCCGAGCACACCGCCGTCGGGGGTGCGCAGCACCGCGGCGAGCAGCGGGTGGTCGGCGTCGCCGAGGCCCGCGGACGTCACATCGCCCGCCACACTCTCGCTCTCCAGCCAGAACCGTTCGCGCTGGAACCGGTAGGTGGGCAGGTCGACCCGTCGGGCACCGGTCCCGACGAAGAACGCCGCCCAGTCCACCGACACGCCGCGGCTGTGCGCCGCGCCGACCGCCGCGACCAGGTTTTTGGCCTCGTCGCGGTCCTTGCGCAGTCCGGCGATCAGCACCGCGTCGGTGGCGCTGTCGGCGCCCATCGCCGTGAGCACGCCGTCCGGGCCCAGTTCCAGGAACGTCCGCACGCCCTGCGCTTCCAGGGTCGTGACCGCGTCCGCGAACCGCACCGTGCCGCGCACGTGCCGCACCCAGTACTCCGGGTCCGTGACATCACCCAGCAGCGGGATCTTCGGGGCGTTGAACGTCAACGTCGAGACCACCGCGCGGAACTCGTCCAGCATCGGGTCCATCAACGGCGAGTGGAACGCGTGCGACACGGCCAGCCGCTTGGACTTGCGGTCCGCGAAGTGCGCGACGACCTCGTCGACCGCGGCTTCCGCACCCGCGACGACGACCGAGGTCGGCCCGTTGACCGCCGCGATCGAAACAGTGTTACCAAGTAGTGGCAGCACCTCGTCCTCAGTCGCCTGCAAGGCGACCATCGCGCCACCGGCGGGCAGCGCCTGCATCAGCCGACCACGGGCACCGACCAGCTTCGCCGCGTCTTCCAGTGACAGCACACCGGCCACGTGAGCAGCCGCGATCTCGCCGATCGAGTGCCCGGCCAGGAAGTCCGGCCGCACACCCCACGACTCGACAAGTCGATAGAGAGCCACTTCCAACGCGAACAACGCGGGCTGCGCGAACTCCGTGCGGTCCAGGATCTCCTGATCGTCGATCCGCACGTCCACCAGCGCCGCCACCGCGTCGAACGCCGCGGCGAACACCGGGAACGCGTCGTACAGCCCGCGGCCCATCCCGGCCCGCTGGCTGCCCTGACCGGTGAACAGGAACGCCAGCCGTCCGGCCGACGCCTCGGTGGAATCGCCGGCCGCCAGGGCTTCCAGGCCCCGGCGCAGTTCGTCGTGGTCGGAGACCGCGAGGACGGCCCGGTGCGCGAGGCGCGACCGGCCGGTGGCCAGCGAGAACCCGAGGTCGTTCAGGTCGGAGTCGTTCGCCAGCAGCGCCACGGCCTGTGCCCGCAACGCCTCGGAAGTCTTGGCCGTGAGCACCACCGGCACGACCGGCGGTGCGACCCGCTCACTCGCGGCCACCACGACCGGGGCCTGCTCCAGGATGGCGTGCGCGTTGGTGCCGCTGAACCCGAACGAGGACACGCCGACCCGGCGCACCCGCCCGGTCTCCGGCCACGCGACGGCCTCGGTCGCCAGGTCGACCATCCCGGCGGACCACTCGACCTCGTGCGACGGCTCGTCCACGTGCAGCGTCTTGGGCACGATCCCGTGCCGCATCGCCATGACCGACTTGATCACGGCCGCGACACCGGCCGCCGCCTGCGTGTGACCGATGTTGGACTTGAGCGATCCGAGGAGCAGCGGCGTGATCCGGTCCTGGCCGTAGGTCGCGAGCAGGGCCTGAGCCTCGATCGGGTCGCCCAGCGCCGTGCCCGTGCCGTGCGCCTCGACAACGTCGACGTCCGAAGTGGACAGTCCGGCGTTCGCCAGCGCCTTGCGGATGACCCGTTGCTGCGACGGGCCGTTGGGAGCGGTGAGCCCGTTGGACGCGCCGTCCTGGTTGATCGCGGAACCCCGTACGACAGCAAGGACCTCGTGCCCGTTGCGCCGCGCGTCCGACAGCCGCTCGACGAGCAGCATGCCGACACCCTCGCCCCACGCCGTGCCGTCCGCACCGGCCGCGAACGCCTTGCAGCGGCCATCGGTGGCGAGCCCGCGCTGGCGGGAGAAGTCGATGAACGCGATCGGCGTGGACATGACCGTCACACCACCGGCGAGCGCCAGCGAGCACTCACCCGCCCGCAGCGCCTGCACCGCGAGGTGCAGGGCCACCAGCGAGGACGAGCACGCCGTGTCGACCGTGACGGCCGGGCCCTCCAGCCCGAACGTGTAGGAGATGCGGCCGGAGAACACGCTGGCCGCGTTGCCCGTGCCGACGTGCCCTTCGAGCCCGGTCGGGATGCCCGGCACCAGGTCCAGGTAGTCCTGGCCGTTCGTCCCGGCGAACACACCGACCTGGCTGCCCCGCAGGGAGTCCGGGTCGATGCCCGCGCGTTCGAACGCCTCCCACGACGTCTCCAGCAGCAACCGCTGCTGCGGGTCCATCGCCAGCGCCTCGCGGGGCGAGATCCCGAAGAACGCCGGGTCGAACCTGCTGACGTCGTCCAGGAAAGCGCCCTGGAGCACGTAGGACTTGCCCTCGTGGTCGGGGTCCGGGTCGTAGAGGTTCGCCAGGTCCCAGCCGCGGTCGGTCGGGAAGCCGCCGATGGTGTCGACACCGCCCGCGACCAGGTCCCACAGCTGTTCCGGCGACGCGACCCCGCCGGGGAACCGGCAGGCCATCGCCACGATCGCAATCGGCTCGTCCGCGCGTTGCGCGATGTCGTGCGCTACCAGCGCTTCCGGGCGCGAGCCGACCAGTTCGCCGCGCAGGTGCTCGGCGAGCACGAGCGGCGTCGGGTAGTCGAAGATGAGCGTCGCGGGCAGCCGCAGGCCGGTGACCTTCGCGATCGAGCCGCGCAGTTCCACGGCGGTCAGCGAGTCGAACCCCAGCTCCTTGAACGCCCGCGTCGGCTCGACCGCGTCCACGGTCGCGTGCCCGAGCACGGAGGCGACTTGCGCGCGCACCAGTTCCAGCACTTCGTGGCGTTGCTCGGCCTCGTCCAACGGGGTCAGCTTCGCCACCAGCGCCGACGCGCCGGAGACGGGAGTCTGCGCGAGCGCTTGGCGGACCGCTGGGAGGTCGCGCAGCAGCGGGCTCGGCCGCGCGGAGGTGAACAGCGGCGCGAACCGCTCCCACTCCACGTCCGCGACGGTGACCAGGCCCTCGTCGAGCCCGACCGCCTGCCGCAGCGCGAACACGGCCAGTTCCGGCGCCATCAGCCGGACACCGCGCAGCCTCAGGTGCTCCTCGACCTCGTCCTCGGCGGCCATGCCGCCACCGGCCCAGGCGCCCCAGGCGACCGACAGCGCGGTCAGCCCACGTGCCCGGCGGGACTCGGCGAGACCGTCCAGGTAGGCGTTCGCTGCGGCGTAGGAGGTCTGGCCGCCACTGCCCCACGTGCTGGCGATCGACGAGTAGAGCACGAACGCGTCCAGCTCGCGGTCGCCGAGCAGCTCATCGAGGTTCGCCGCACCGACGACCTTGGCGGCGAGCACCCGGCGGAAGTCGGCCATGTCGTGCTCGGCGAGCGGGGTCAGCGCCTCGATGCCCGCGGTGTGCACGACGGCGTCCGGCGGGTACTCGTCCAGCAGCGCCTTCAAGGCTTCCCGGTCGGCGACGTCGCACGCCTCGACGGAGACGCGGGCGCCCAGCCCGGTCAGCTCGGCCACCAGCTCGGCGGCGCCAGGAGCGTCGACGCCCCGGCGCGAGGTCAGCACCAGGTGCTCGGCGCCCGCACCGGCCAGCCAGCGGGCCACCTGCCCGCCCAGCGCGCCGGTACCGCCGGTGACCAGCACCGTGCCGCGCGGCGACCACTCGGCCCCGACCCCGGCCGGGGCCTGGGCGAGCCGTCGGCCGACCACGCGGGACGCGCGGATCGCGACCTGGTCCTCACCGCCCGCGAGCACCTTGACCAGCCGGTCCAGCGCCTTGGCGTCCAGCTCCGGCGGCAGGTCGACGAGACCGCCCCACCGGTCCGGGTGCTCCAGCGCGGCCGTGCGGCCGAAGCCCCAGACCGCGGTCCGCTCCGGCACCACGACGGCGTCGTCGGGTCCGGTCGACACGGCGGCGCTGGTGGCGCACCACAGGCGCGCGTCGACCCCCGCGTCACCCAGTGCCTGCACCAGGACGGCGGTCTCGATCACGTCGCCCGACAGCGACAGCACACCGTCGAGCGCGCCGACGGCGACCAGCGCCGCGGCCAGCGCGACCCGGTCGGTCGACGCGTCGACCCGCACCAGGTCCAGCCCGCGGGCGGCCAACCCGTCGACCAGCTCGGTCTCGGCGGGACCGACGAGCAGCCAGCGGCCGGTCGCGCGGGTGCCGGACTCCGACACCCGACGCCACTCGACGCGATACCGCCAGGTGTCCACAGTGGACGAACCCTGTCGGGCTCTGCGCCACCTGGCCAGCACCGGCAGTGCCGAGGCGAAGGCCTCCGAGTCCTCCAACGACAGCGAGGAGCCGAGCGCGGTCAGGTCGTGGCTCTCGACAGCGGCCCAGAACTCGGCCTCGTCGCCGTCGACCACCGGCACGTCGTCACCGGTCAGCCAGAACCGCTCGCGCTGGAACGGGTACGTCGGCAGGTCGACCCGCCGCGCCGCGCCGCCGTCGAAGAACACCGACCAGTCGACCGGCACACCGCGGGTGTGCGCGGCGCCGATGGCCTCGACCAGGTGCCGGGTCTCCACCCGGTCGCGGCGCAGCGCGGCGATCAGCTCGGCGTCCACGACGCTGTCCGCGCCCATCGCGGTCAGCACCCCGTCGGGGCCCAGCTCCACGAACGTCCGCACGCCCCGCGTCTCCAGCGTGCGCACCGCGTCGGCGAACCGGACGGTCTCGCGCACGTGCCGCACCCAGTACTCCGGGTCCGTCATCGGTAGTTCGGTGTCCACGGTCGACACGATCGGGATGCGCGACTCGTCGAACACCAGCGTCGAGACGACGGCGCGGAAATCGTCGAGCATCGGCTCCATCAGCGGCGAGTGGAACGCGTGCGACACGGTGAGCCGCTTGGACTCGCGGTCCGGGAACTCCGCCACGACCAGCTCGACGGAGTCCTCGTCACCGGCGATGACGACGGAATTCGGCCCGTTGACCGCGGCGATCGACACGGTGTCGTCCAGCAGCGGGCGGACCTCGTCCTCACTCGCCCGCAGCGCCACCATCGCGCCACCGGACGGAAGTGCCTGCATCAGCTTGCCGCGGGCGCTGACGAGCTTCGCGGCGTCGGCCAGCGACAGCACGCCGGAGACGTGGGCCGCGGCGATCTCGCCGATCGAGTGCCCGGCCAGGAAGTCCGGCCGCACACCCCACGACTCGACCAGCCGGTACAGCGCCACTTCCAGCGCGAACAGCGCTGGTTGGGTGAACTCGGTGCGGTCGAGCACGTCGGGGTCGTCGCCGAACACCACGTCCAGCAGCGGCACGTCGAGCGCGGCGCACACGTCGTCGAACGCGTCCGCGAACACCGGGAACGACCCGTAGAGGTCGCGGCCCATGCCGAGCCGCTGCGAACCCTGTCCGGTGAACAGGAACGCGAGCCGCCCGGTCGTGGCGGGCGTGGACTCGGCGTACGCCAAGGCCTCCAGGCCCTGGCGCAGCTCCTCCTGGTCGGACACCGCGAGCACCGCGCGGTGCTCCAGCAGCGCCCGGCCGGTGGCGAGCGCGTAGCCGAGGTCGGTCGCGTCCGCCAGGTCGTCCAGCAGCGCGGTGGCTTGCGCCCGCAGGGCTTCCGGCGACTTCGCCGACAGCACCACCGGCACCACGACCGGCGTGGGCCGCGACACCGCGGGCTCGTCGGTGATCGGCGCCTGCTCCAGGATCGCGTGGGCGTTGGTGCCGCTGAACCCGAACGACGACACGCCCACGCGGCGCGGCCGGTCGGTCTCGGGCCAGGACACCCGCTCGGTGACCAGGTCGACCGCCCCGGCCGTCCAGTCCACCTGCGGTGAGGGCGAGTCGACGTGCAGCGTCTTGGGCACCACGCCGTGCCGCATCGCCATGACCATCTTGATCACGGCGGCGACTCCGGCGGCGGCCTGCGTGTGGCCGATGTTCGTCTTGACCGAGCCCAGCAGCAGCGGGTGCCGCCGGTCCTGGCCGTAGGTCGCGAGCAACGCCTGCGCCTCGATGGGATCGCCCAGCGCCGTTCCCGTGCCGTGCGCCTCCACGACGTCGACGTCCGAAGAGGACAGTCCGGCGTTGGCCAGCGCCTGGCGGATGACCCGTTGCTGCGACGGACCGTTCGGGGCGGTCAGCCCGTTGGACGCGCCGTCCTGGTTGATCGCACTGCCCCGGACCACTGCGAGCACCTGGTGGCCGTTGCGCTGCGCGTCGGACAAGCGTTCGACGAGCAGCATGCCGACACCCTCGCCCCAGGCGGTGCCGTCGGCACCGGCGGCGAACGCCTTGCAGCGCCCGTTGGGCGCGAGTCCGCGCTGTCGCGAGAAGTCCACGAACGCGGCGGGCGTCGACATGATCGTCACACCACCGGCCAGCGCCAGCGAGCACTCGCCGCCGCGCAGCGCCTGCACCGCGAGGTGCAGTGCCACCAACGACGACGAGCAGGCCGTGTCGACCGTGACCGCGGGGCCTTCGAAGCCGAACGTGTAGGAGATGCGGCCGGACGCGACGCTCGCCGCGTTGCCGGTGCCGAAGTAGCCCTCCAGCTCGGCGGGCAGCGACCGCAGCTGGGTGCCGTAGTCCTGGCCGTTGCTGCCCGCGAACACGCCGACCTGGCCGCCCCGCAGGGAGTCGGGGTCGATGCCCGCGCGCTCGAACACCTCCCACGAGGTCTCCAGCAGCAGCCGCTGCTGCGGGTCCATGGCGAGGGCTTCACGGGGCGAGATGCCGAAGAACGCCGGGTCGAACTCCCCGGCCTCGTAGAGGAACGCGCCTTCGCGGGTGTAGGACTTGCCCGCCGCGTCGGGGTCGGCGTCGTAGAGGTTCGCCAGGTCCCAGCCGCGGTCGGTCGGGAAGCCGCCGACCGTGTCGGTGCCCTCGAACACCAGGTCCCACAGCTGTTCCGGCGACGCGACGCCACCGGGGAAGCGGCAGGCCATCGCCACGATCGCGATCGGCTCGTCCACGCCGGCGGCGGATGTGCCGGTGGCCAGGGCCACTGGCCGTGAGCCGACCAACTCGGAGCGCAGGTGCTCGGCCAGCGCGACCGGCGTCGGGTAGTCGAACACCAGGGTCGCGGGCAGCGCGAGTCCGGTCTCGGCCGCGATCACGCCGCGGAACTCCACGGCGGTCAGCGAGTCGAAGCCCAGCTCCTTGAAGGCCTTGCCCGGCTCGACCGCGTCGCCGGACGAGTGCCCGAGCACCGCGGCGGCGTGCGTGCGCACCAGGTCCAGCACGAGGTTGCGCTGCTCCGGTTCGGCGAGCCCGGCCAGCCGCGCGGGCAGGCCGTTGTCCGCTTCGCCGGGCGCGGCGGCGAGCGCGTCGCGCGCCTGCGGCAGATCGCGCAGCAGCGGGCTGAGCCGCTCGGAGGTGAAGATCGGCACGAACCGCGCCCAGTCCACGTCGGCGACGGTGATCGTGCCCTCGTCGAGCGCGATCGCCTGGCGCAGCGCGGCCATCGCCAGTTCCGGCGCCATCGCGCGGACACCGCGCAGCCGCAGGTGCTCCTCCACGTCCTCGACGGTCGCCATGCCCGCGCCCGCCCAGGCGCCCCAGGCCACCGACAGCGCGGTCAGCCCGCGGGCCCGGCGCGACTCGGCCAGTCCGTCCAGGTAGGCGTTCGCCGCGCCGTACGCGGCCTGTCCGCCACTGCCCCAGGTGCTGGCGATGGAGGAGAACAGCACGAACGCGTCCAGCTCCCGGTCGCCGAGCAGCTCGTCCAGGTTCGCCGCGCCAGCGAACTTCGCCGCGACGACGCTCCGGAACTCGTCTAGGTCCTGCTCGGCCAGCGGCACCAGCGAGTCGACACCGGCGGCGTGCACGACGGCGTCCGGCGGGTACTCCTCCAGCAGCGCCTTCAGCGCGTCCCGGTCGGCCACGTCGCACGCGGCCACCACGACGGGAATCCCCAGTTCCAGCAGCTCTTCGGCACCCGGCGCGTCCAGGCCGCGGCGGGATGTGAGCACCAGCCGTTCGGCACCGGCGCCGGCCAGCCAACGGGCCACCTGGGTGCCGAGCGCGCCCGTGCCACCGGTCACCAGGACCGTGCCGCGCGGCGTCCAGTCGCCGGTGTTCTTCGCGGGCGCCTGGACCAGCCTGCGGCCGAACACGCGGGTGCCGCGGATCGCGACCTGGTCCTCGGTGCCCGCGAGCACGGACACGAGCCGGTCCAGCACCCGGTCGTCGACGACGGCGGGCAGGTCGACCAAGCCGCCCCAGCGTTCGGGGTGCTCCAGCGCGACGACCCGGCCCACGCCCCAGATCTGGGTCAGCGCCGGGTCCACGTCGTCACCGCGACCGGTCGACACGGCACCTCGGGTCGCGCACCACAGCGGCGCGCCGACACCCGCGTCACCGAGTGCCTGCACCAGCACGACGGTCTCGACCACATCGGTGGACAGCGACAGCACGCCGTCGAAGGATCCGGCGGCCGCAAGCGCTTCCGCCAGCGCGGCGCGATCGGTGGACGGCTCGATCCGCACGACGGCGAGCCCGCGCTCGGCGAGCCAGGAGAAGTCCTCGTCCGCGATGACGAGCCAGCGACCGGTGATCCGGCCGGACGACTCCGGCAGCCTGGTCCACGTGACGCGGTGGCGCCAGGAGTCCACAGTGGACGCCTGCGCCCTGCCGCGGCGCCACTTGGCCAGCGTGGGCAGCAGATCGGCAAGGGCCCCGGAGTCGTTCAACGACAGCTCCGAGGCGAGCGAGTCCAGGTCGCCGCGGTCGACCGCGGCCCAGAAGTCGGCTTCGTGCCGGTCGACCGCGGCGGGCGCGGATCCCCCGTCGAGCCAGAAGCCCTCGCGCTGGAACGCGTACGTCGGCAGGTCGACCCGACGGGCGCCGGTCCCGGCGAACAGCCCGCTCCAGTCGACGCGGACGCCGGACACGTGCAGCCCGCCGACCGCCCGCACCAGGCCGGTGGCCTCGGAACGGCCCTTGCGCACCGTCGGGACCAGCTCGGTGCCGGGCGCGGACTCGGCGGCCATGGCGGTGAGCACGGCGTCCGGGCCCAGCTCGACGAACGTGGACACGCCAAGGCCCACCAGGGTGGTGACCGCGTCGGCGAACCGCACGGCCTGGCGCGCGTGCCGCACCCAGTACTCCGGCGAGCACAGCTCTTCGGCGGAGATCACCTTCCCGGTCACCGTGGAGACGATCGGCGTCCGCGGTGGCGAGTACTTCAGGACCTCGGTGATCCAGCTGAACTCCTCCAGCATCGCGTCCATGCGCGGCGAGTGGAACGCGTGCGACACGGTGAGCCGCTTGGACTTCCGGTCGGTGAAGTGGGCGACGATCCGCTCGACGGCGTCCTCGTCACCGGCGACGACAACGGAATCGGGCCCGTTGACCGCGGCGATCGACACGGTGTCGTCCAGCAGCGCGAGAATTTCCTCCTCGGACGCCTGCAACGCGACCATGGCGCCGCCACCGGGCAGCGCCTGCATCAACCGGCCTCGGGCCGCGACGAGCGCGCACGCGTCGTCCAGCGACAGCACGCCCGCGACATGCGCGGCGGCGATCTCGCCGATGGAGTGGCCCGTCAGGTAGTGCGGGCGCACGCCCCACGACTCCAGCGTGCGGAACAGCGCGACCTCGATCGCGAACAGCGCGGGCTGCGTGTACTCGGTGCGGTCCAGCAGGTCCGCGTCGTCGCCGAAGACGACGTCGCGCAGCGGCAGGTCCAGGTGCACGTCGAGGTGGCGGCAGGCGTCGTCGAACGCGGCGGCGAACACCGGGAACGCCTCGTGCAGCTCACGGCCCATGCCCAGCCGCTGCGAACCCTGGCCGGTGAACAGGAAGGCGACCTTGCCGGGTGTCACGGTGCCCGTGAGCACGGCCGGTGACGAGGTCCCGTCGGCGAGCGCGGTGAGCGCCTCGCGGAGTTCCTCGGGGGTCGAGCCGACGACGGCGGCCCGGTGGTCGAACGCGACGCGGGAGGTGGCCAGCGAGAAGCCGACGTCCACTTCGGACAGCTCGGGCCGCTCGCCCAGGTGCCCCAGCAGGTGCCGCGCCTGGTCGGCGAGCGCCTCGGGCGACTTGGCGGACAGCACCCACGGCAGCACGCCGGGGGCGCGGGTCGGGGTCGGGACCTCGACGGTCGCGCCGCGGTACTCCTCGATGATGGTGTGCGCGTTGGTGCCGCTGATGCCGAAGGCGGACACACCGGCGCGGCGCGGTCGATCGCCCGCGGGCCACGGCGTCGCCTCGGTGAGCAGCCGCACGGATCCGGCGGACCAGTCGACGTGCGGCGACGGGCGGTCGACGTGCAGGGTCCGCGGCAGGAGTTCGTTCCGCAGCGCCATGACCATCTTGATGACGCCCGCGACACCGGCGGCGGCCTGGGTGTGGCCGAGGTTGGACTTGAGCGACCCGAGCAGCAGCGGCGTCCCGCGCTCCTGGCCGTAGGTCGCCAGGATGGCCTGGGCCTCGATCGGGTCGCCGAGCACCGTGCCGGTGCCGTGCGCCTCGACCACGTCGACGTCTGCGGTGGTCAGCTCCGCGTCGACCAGCGCCTGGTGGATGACCCGCTGCTGCGCGGGCCCGTTCGGCGCGGTCAGCCCGTTGGAGGCGCCGTCCTGGTTGACCGCGGAGCCGCGGATGAGCGCGAGCACCGGGTGCCCGTTGCGCTCGGCGTCGGAAAGCCTTTCCAGCAGCACCATGCCGACGCCCTCGGACCAGCCGGTCCCGTCGGCGGAGGAGGAGAACGCCTTGCAGCGGCCGTCGGGCGCGAGGCCGCGCTGCCTGCTGAACGCGACGAGCGAGCCGGGACTGGCCATCACGGCCGCGCCGCCCGCGAACGCGAGCGAGGACTCGCCGCGGCGCAGCGTCTGCACGGCCAGGTGCAGGGCGACCAGCGACGCGGAGCAGGCGGTGTCGACGGTGAGGGCGGGACCTTCGAGGCCGAGCGTGTAGGCGATGCGCCCCGAGGCGACGCTGGCCGTGTTGCCGGTCAGCAGCGAACCCTCGTGCCCCTGCGCGTCGGCCAGCCGCGGCCCGTACTCCTGCTGCTCCGCTCCCACGTACACCGCGGTCGCGCTGCCCCGCAGCGTTCCGGGGTCGATCCCGGCCCGTTCCAGCACTTCCCACGACGTCTCCAGCAGCAGCCGCTGCTGGGGGTCCATCGCGATCGCCTCCCGCGGCGAGATCCCGAAGAACGCGGGGTCGAACCGGTCGGCGTCGTGCAGGAACCCGCCTTCGCGGGTGTAGGTCGTGCCCTGGTGCTCGGGATCGGGGTCGTAGAGACCTTCCAGGTCCCAGCCGCGGTTCGTGGGCAGCCCGCTGATCGCGTCACCGCCGTCGGCGACGAAGCGCCACAGGTCCTCCGGCGAGGCGAGGCCGCCGGGGAACCGGCACGCCATCGACACGATCGCGATCGGCTCGTCCGAGGCGGTGTTGGCGCTGGGCGGCAGGATCGGGGCGGCGGACAGCCCCAGCGCCTCCGCGCGCAGGTACCGCGCGACGGCGGCCGGCGTCGGGTAGTCGAACACCAGCGTGATGGGCAGGTGCAGCCCGGTCGCCTCCGTCAGCTTCGCGTGCAGGTCCACCGCGGCGATGGAGTCGAAGCCCAGCTCCAGGAACGGCCGGTCGGCCGCCACCACCTCACCCGCGGCACGGCGCAAGACCGCGGCAGCGGCCCGTCCGACCAGTTCCACCAGCAGCTGTTCCTGCTCCGCCTCGGGCGCCTGCACGAGAAGGCGCCACGACGAGGGCTGTTCCGCCCCGTCGTCGCTGGTGGACGTGGCGGACGTGCTGTGCTCGGACTCGTTCAACATTGCGCTCCACTATCCGCAGGCAGAATGTGCGACCGTTGGCTCATCGTTTCCTCCGCGCAGGGGTGGAGAAACCCCTAGCGGTCCCCTAGGGCCCCTTGCGTGCGCAACCGGGGTTGTCATGCGGGAACCCGGTCGGTCTACTGTGGAGCCTGCTCACCGGATTCCGGTCCGGCTCCGATTTTCGGGCCGTTCGCGGTCCTTTCGCGAGGAACCGGTGAATCGGCGGAGCCGCCCTGAACTGGGGCCCTCTAGGGGTTGTAGTCCAGATCACACCCGAATACGGTGGCCATTCGGACGTCGCACCGAACCGGAAGCCCAAGTCGTGCGGCACTCGCTCACACCAGGAGGTAGGCGTGCCGAACAGTGAGATCATCGAGGTGCAGCGCATCGTCAGCGTGCTCCGCAGGAAGGTGGCCGCGCTCCGTCTGCACTTCGGCGACGTGCCCGACGTGCGCAGGCTCCTCAACGACGTGGAACGCCTCGACATCGACGTCAACGAGCTGCGCGGCAACACCTCCCGCCCCCGCCGCGAGCCCCAGCTGGCGGAGGTCGTGATGATTCCCGACGCCCCCTACAACCCGGATCTCTGGCACGGCGCCGACGACGAGGGCGTCGGCGGTTACCGCCGCCAGACCGGCTGAGAACCCGAACCCCCGAACGCCCTGTCCGCGTGGCACCGCGGACAGGGCGTTCGGCTTTTCCGGAAACGCCCGGACGCACGACAAGGCGTGCGTCCGGCTCGCGTGTCGGCAATCGTAGATGGCGATTCCCCGTTCGGACGGCCGAAATCCGCGCTGCCATTTCCACTTCGGATCCGCGGCACCCCCGAGGGCGCGCGGCATCGGGAATCGCAATGGGAAACCCCGGACACGACGAAGTCCCCCTCACCGAGGGGGACTCACAGGTCAAGCCGTTCGCACCACCCGAGCCCTGGATGCGCGCGGCGGGGGCCGCGCGGATCCAGGGATCAGGCGATGGAGGCCGCGTCGCTCCACAGGTCCGCGGGCAGGTCCTTGCGCTGCGTCACGTTCAGCTTCCGGTAGGCCTTCGTCAGGTGCTGCTCCACCGTGCTGATCGTGACGTACAGCTTGTTCGCGATCTCCCGGTTCGTGTGCCCCAGCGCGGCCAGCCCCGCGACCCGGCGCTCCGCGTCCGACAACGTCGCCGCGCCGCACTCGGAACCGGTGTCACCGGACGTGCCGACGGTCCGGTTCTGGTCCGGGATCAGCTGCGCGCACAACGGTTCCGCCTGGCAGTCCTTGGCCACCCGCCACGCCCTCCGCACCATCATCCGAGCCCGGTCCGGCTCACCCAGCTGGTGGTGCGTGTGGCTGAGGTCGGCCAGCACGCGAGCGACCTCGAGCTGTCCGCCCGCCGCCTGCACCTCGTCCAGCGCACCGTGCAGCAGCTGCGACCGCTGCCGCAGGTCGAGCGTCGCCGCCTTGACCCGCATGGCGATGCCGCGCGACAGCGACGGTCCCATCACCGGCAGCGCCAGCTGCTGGTCGACCAGCTCGCGGGCCTTCGCCTGGTTGCCCAGCCGCAGGTACACCTCCGCGGCACCGGTGCGCCACGGCAGCAGGCCCGGCGAGTCCAGGCGCCACTTGACCATCAGCTCGCCGCAGGACAGGAAGTCACCGAGCGCGGCGGGCAGCTGCCGGGTCGCGAGGTGGTGGTGGCCCTTGGCGAACAGGTAGTGCAGACCGTAACGACCGCGGTAGATGTGCTGCGGCACGCGCTGCGCCAGCGCTTCGGCGGCCTCGTCGAACTTGCCCATCGCGGTCGTCGCCTGGAGGAGCGTGCCCAGCGCCATGCCGACGCTGGCGCCCCACGTGCGCGGGTCGACCTTGTCCATGGCGAACATCGCGTGCCTGCGAGCGGCGCCCAGGTCGCCCATCCGCAACGCGACCTCCGCGCGGATCATCGCCAGTTCGCCGCGCCAGCCGGGAGGGTTGGACGACTCGTGGCGGTCGGCGATCAGGGTGTCGCACCAGGACTTGACGCTGTCGAGCTTCTCCAGGTACAGCAACGTCCGCAGGGCGGCACTGACCTCCTCGGTCGGCTCCTCCGCGAGGTTCGCGCTCTGCAGCACGCGTTCGGCGGTCATCACGACGCCGTCGTCGAAGTGGCCGCCGATGACCTTGGTCAGCGCGGTGGCCGCCTGGACCCGCATGTCGACGTCGACCGACACGTGGTCGGGGTCGGACACCTCGGCGGGCAGACCGCTGACGATCTCGGGGTACGAGCCGACGGCCCACATCCTGGTGATCGTGATCTCGGCCCTGCTGTGCTCGTCCAGCTCGTCCATCCGGTCGACGAGCCGCGCCAGTCCCTCGGTGACGTCGTCGACGCGGCCGTGCACGACGAGGAACCGGACGAACCAGAGGAGGCCGCGGCCGAGGAGCCTGCCCTCGCGCATCGCCTCGCCCAGCGCCGGGACGTGCTGCAGCGCGGAGGCCGGGCTGAGCCGGAGCTTGAGGCGCACCAGCATCATCACGAGCTCGATGGGCGTCTCCTCGGACTGGTCGCGCACGGCCAGTTCGAGGTATTCCACGGCCTCCTCGACCTTGTCGTCGAGGAGCGCGGCCTCGGCGGCCTCGCGCAGCATCGGCAGCGCCCACTCCGGGCAGTCGGTGCCCGCGGCGACGAGGTGACCGGCGACCGTGCGCGGCTCGGCGCCGTCCTGGGCCAGCAGCCACGCGGCCTTCAGGTGGAGGTCGGGCAGGTCGGCGTTGGCCAGGGCGTCGTCCATGACGGCTTCGCGGATCGCCGGGTGGCGGTAGCTGTCGCCGCGCAGCAGGCCCATGACCACAAGGCTTTCGACGTCCTTGGCCGCGGTCTTGGCGCAGCGGTCCACCATGCGCCCGAACAGCTTCGGCCGGTCCGACTGCGCGTCCAGCACGGCGAGCGCGTACGCGGCCTCGCGGACGGCCGGGTCGCCGCGGTGCAGGCAGCTCATGACCGCCTCGGCGAACCCCTCCCCCACAACGGGTTCCGCGACCGGCGCGTCGCCGTGGCCGAGTCGAACCCGCTGCTGGTCCTCCAGCAGCGCGCGGACGAGCAGGGGGTTGCCGCCGGTGACCTCGTAGTACTGGGCGCCGAACGCGTCGGCGATGCGGGAGTCCAGCTCCGAGGCGACCATCTCGCCGACGCCCGCGGGCGACAGCAGCGTCAGCCGGATGCTGTGGCAGTGCGGGTGGCGCAGGAACTCCGTGTGGAACAACGAGCGCGGCTCGCGGGAGCCGACGCACTCGGTGAACACCACGGCGACGCTCGCCGACCGCAGCCTGCCGAGCACGTGCCGGAGGGTTTCCTTCGACAGGTCGTCCATGTACTGCGCGTCGTCGACCACGACGACGATCGGCCGCTGTTCGGCGATGTTCAGCAGCGCCGCGCCGAGCTGGTGCAGCACGTGCCCGCGCTTGACCTCCGCGCCCTCCGCTTCGCCCTCGCCGGTCCTGATAGGACTCGCGGCCTCGTCCAGCAGCCCCGCGAGGTAGGCGGCGCGGTCGCCCGAGCAGTACTCGAGCGGGATGTTGCGCTGGAGCTGGCTGAGCACGCCCAACGGCAGAGAGCGCTCTCCTGGGGTGCAGGAGGCGTTGAGCAGCAGCGCTCCCGAACGCTGGACTTCTTCACCGAAGGCGTGCAGCAGCGCGGTCTTCCCGGTGGCTCTGGCACCGGTGATCATGGCCACGCCGGACCGACCTCGGAGGCAGTCCTCCAGCACGTGCTGGAGGGTGGCCAGTTCTCTAGTCCGTTCGACCAACATCTAAGACCGCGTTCCTTTCCCGGTGTGGTCACCTGTCCCGCACACGAGCCCGCGGTGAACAAACAGTGGCCAACTCAAGTCGGGTTGTCCCACCAGGCTGTCCTGGTAACACACATCGACAGTATCAGCACGATAAGAAGCTTGTCGATAACGTCGCGGAGAACTGCTCGGTAACCACGACCACTTGCAACACGCGTGTTACGAAGTTCCCGGTACAACTGCGTACAACTCTCACGAAGGATCGTGAGAATTGCATGAATCATCAGGCGCTAAAACCCTACTTTCGTAGGTTGCACCCCGTCCCACATGGGCGGAATGACTCCCCCAGGACAGCAAAACCACAGGTCACGGGCGTCAGGAACACGTAAGGTTTTCACAAATTGATTACCGTCGGTGACTTTCCCGTCGAGACAAGGGCAGTAATCATTGCCCGATCGAACACCCGCCCCTTGCCCTTGGTGGCACGTCGACTTGTTCAGCCCCGCGAAACAGCAACAGTGGCTACTTACCGGTCGGATCATTGCTACCAGGCATAATAAGGGGTATCAAGACCCCTAGGGGCGTACTGGGGCCCGACAGGGGTTGCCGCACCACAAGCGCACTACATAGCTTCGGTGCACTCGAAGTTTCTCTGAATTGAATCATAATGCCGTTTCATAATGACGTTACCACTCCGGACATTACCGGGCGCCTTCACAACCCGCCGCTCGCGAACAGCAGGCGGAGTTAGGACCGACGCGCATGAGGATCGCTTGCTGGCAGACGGTCGCTGGTGGTGAGCCGCCGCGCACGCGGCTCCGGGCCGCGGCCCGGAGCGCGGCCGAAGCCGGTGCCCGGCTGCTGATCACGCCCGAGATCTCCCTGACCGGTTACCACCTCGGCCCGCGCCGCCTGCGCGAACTGGCCGAACCCGACGACGGGCCGATGTGCGAGGAAGCCTCCGACATCGCCGCGGAAACCGGTGTCGCCATCGTCTTCGGCTGGCCGGAGGCCTCGGGCGGCAGCGTCTACAACACCGTCCGCCTGGTCGACGGCACCGGGCGGGCGCTGGCGACCTACCGCAAGACCCACCTGTTCGGCGACATCGACCGCGCGATCTTCGAACCGGGGGACGTGGGCGTCGTCCAGGCCGAACTCGACGGCTTCACCGTCGGGATGGTCATCTGCTACGACGTCGAGTTCCCGGAAACGGTGCGCGCGCACGCCGTCGCGGGCACCCAGCTGCTGGTCGTGCCGACCGCGCTGATGAAGCCGTGGGACATCGTGGCCCGGACCCTGGTGCACACCCGCGCGCTGGAGAGCCAGCTCTACATCGCCTACGTCAACTGGGCGGGCGTCGAACGGGAACTCGAGTACTGCGGCCTCACCCGCGTCGTCGGCCCCTCCGGCCACGCGCTGCACGAGGACGTGCACGGCGAGCAGCTCGTGCTGGCCGACCTCGACGCCACCCGGATCACGAAGGCCAAGCAGGTCAACGACTACCTGGCCGATCGGCGACCCGAGCTCTTCGGACCCCCTTCCACCGAATCCGCCTGATCCCAGGCCTCCACCGCCACACGGGGTAGCGCACATGGACCAAGACAGCCCGATCGACGACCTCCGCGGCCTGCGGGCCCCGGTCACGATGTTCGGCCCGGACTTCCCGTTCGCCTACGACGACTGGCTCACCCACCCCGCGGGTCTCGGCGCGGTGCCCGCCTCGGCGCACGGCACCGAGGTCGCCGTGGTCGGCGGTGGCATCGCCGGGCTGGTCGCGGCCTACGAGCTGATGAAGCTCGGGCTGCGCCCGGTGGTGTACGAGGCCGAGCAGCTCGGCGGCCGGATGCGGTCGGTGCCGTTCCGGGAGCACCCGGAGTCGGTCGCGGAGATGGGCGCCATGCGCTTCCCCGTCGCCGCGACGACGTTGTTCCACTACATCGACAAGGTGGGCCTGAAGACCACGCCGTTCCCCAACCCGCTGTCCACCGACACGCCGAGCACGGTGGTGGACCTCAAGGGCGTCAGCCACTTCGCGCACACGATGACCGACCTGCCGATGATCTACCAGCAGGTCGCCGACGCGTGGGACAAGGCGCTCCAGGAGACCGCGGAGGTGTCCGCGATGGAGGACGCGGTCCGCAGCCGGGACGTCGCGACGATCAAGGCGATCTGGAACCGCCTCGTGCCGCGGCTGGACGACGTGTCGTTCTACGGCTTCCTCACCGCCTCGCCCGCGTTCGCCTCGTTCCAGCACCGGGAGATCTTCGGCCAGGTCGGTTTCGGCACCGGCGGCTGGGACACCGATTTCCCCAACTCCATGCTGGAGATCCTGCGCGTCGTCCACAACGGCGCGGACGTCGACCAGCGGCGGATCACCGGCGGCAGCCAGCAGTTGCCGACCAGGCTGTGGACGCACGAGCCGGAGTTCCTCGACCACTGGCCGGAGGGCACGACGCTGGCGTCGCTGCACACCGGCGGCGTGCCGAAGAACGCGGTCAAGTGGATGCGCCGCACCGCGCACGGCATCACCGTCGAGGACGTCGACCACGGCATCCGCACCTACCCCGCGGCCGTGTTCACCGCGCAGAGCTGGGCGCTGCTGGCGAAGGTGAAGTGCGACGAGGCCCTGCTGCCGCAACCGCTGTGGACGGCCGTGGAGCGCACGCACTACATGGGTTCGTCGAAGCTGTTCGTGGTGACGGACCGGCCGTTCTGGTTGGACGTCGACCCGCGCACCGGCAGGCACGTCATGAGCATGACGCTCACCGACCGCATGCCGCGCGGCGTCTACCTGTTCGACGACGGGCCGGACAAGCCCGGCGTGATGTGCCTGTCCTACACCTGGAACGACGACTCGCTGAAGCTCGCGACGCTGACCCTGGAGGAACGGCTGGAGGTCGTGCTCGGCTCCCTGGCCGAGATCTACCCCGGCGTGGACATCCGCACGCACGTCATCGGCGACCCGGTGACCATCACCTGGGAGACCGAGCCGCACTTCATGGGCGCGTTCAAGTCGAACCTGCCGGGGCACTACCGCTACCAGCGCAAGCTGTACACGCACTTCATGCAGGACGACCTGACCGACGCCCAGCGCGGGCTCTTCCTGGCGGGCGACGACATCTCGTGGTGCGGCGGCTTCGCCGAGGGCGCCGTCACGACTGCGCTCAACGCGGTGTGGGGGGTCCTGCACCACCTCGGGGGACGCACTCATCGCGGCAATCCCGGTCCCGGAGACGTCTTCAGCGAGATCGCCCCCCTGGAGCTACCGGAGTTCTGAGTGAGTCCCATCACTCCCAACCCTGTCGACGGAGCCCCCGAGCCGCAATGCGGCACGGGGGCTCCGGTGCAACTCTGCACGCTTGTACACGTGGCGATTCACTTTTCGACAGGCCCCAGGACCGCGGGAGGGGCGTGTCCGGGGTGGACACCCCGGACACGCCCCGTCAGGTCGTCAGAAGCGCTCTCAGACCCAGTTGTCGACCACGTGCCGTTGCAGCTCGACCGGGTAGGAGGCCGCGAACGACGTGTGCGCCATCCGCTCCCCGATCGGGGGCAGCAGGCCGTCGAACACGACCCTGGGACCCCAGCCGCGCTTGTACTCGATGTCGGTGTGGCTCACGAAGAGCGGCAGCACCACGCTGTCCATCTGCACCCGCTTGGACACGGGGTGGATGCGGGTGGCGATCGCCCAGGTGACCTCGGCGAGGTCGGTCGGGTCGATGTCGTCGTCGAGCAGGAAGATCTGCGGGAAGTACAGGCCCGCCTTGTTCCAGAACAGCGTCTGCCCGATGTACTGCGCGAGCGTGTCGCTGGTCGTGTCGGGGGCCATCATGTCGCGCCAGTCGTGCGGCACCGTCACCACGAGCCACATGCCCGCGGAGTCCATCGGGGACCACACGGTGCTGACCGGCAGCTGCACCTCGCGCAGCCGGGCGAGGCACTGGCTCGCGGCGCCGACGCAGGTGACGGTGTGGTACTCGTCCGGCGGGCGGCCCTCGGCGACCAGCGGCCAGATCGGGTCGTTCCGGTGGGTGATGGCCTCGACGTGGAACGTGGGCTGCTTGGTGACGTCCATCGGGTGGTAGCCCGCGGCCTCGCCGAACGGGCCCTCCAGCGCGTCGCGCTCGATGGACACGTGCCCCTCGATCACGACCTCGGCCGTGGCGGGCACCAGCAGGTCGACGGTCTGCGCCTTGACCAGCTCGACGGGCTCGCCCACCAGCGCGCCCAGGTACCCGGCGTCGAACGCGCCGTCGGGCAGCGGGAAACCCGACACGTAGGGGATTCCGGGCTCCGCGCCCTGCACCAGCGCGTAGGGCATCGGCTTGCCGATCTCCACCCACTGGTTCCAGACGTGCCCGATGTGCTGGCCGTCGGCGACGAGGCCCGTCATGCGCTTGCCGTCGATCTTCATCACCCGCGCGATGGACCAGTTCGTCCACTCCCCGTCCGGGGTCCGCACGATCAGGGCGCCCCAGGTGTTCGCGTACCGGCCGCCGTCCTTCTCGTGCACGATCGGGATCGGGAACGAGTCGAGGGTGGCGTCGTCGCCGAGGAGGACGTTCTCCTGGCACGGCCCGCTCTCGACGATCACCGGCGGGATCGGTTCGCGCGTCTGGGCTTCCGCCAGCGCGTCGACGATCTGCTGCCCCGTGCTGTCGGGCTGCAGACCCAGCGACAGCGCGATCCTGGCGTACGGCATGTCCTCGCGCGACGACATCGCGGCGGGCGCGCCGAGGATGCGGAAGCCCTCGCGGGCTCCCCTGATGTTGGTGAACAGCGGTGCGGGCGAACGGATCTCGTAGCTCCGCCTCGTGATCGCGGCGGGCTCCATGTCGCCGTCGACCTCGCGGTCGATCGTCACCAGGTCCCCGATGTCGTCCAGCGCCTCGAGGTAGCCGCGCAGGTCAGTGAAGTGCTTCATCGCCGTTCTCCTTCCGGTGCTGGCGTGCTGCCTTCCCGCCGTCCCACCGAGTCGTGAGGTCGTTGTCCACGCCGAACTGGTCGAGCACGCGACTGGTCACGTGGTCGACGATGTCCGGCACACCCCTGGGGTGGTTGTAGAAGGCGGGCATCGGGGGCAACATGACGACGCCCATCCTGGCCAGCACCAGCATGTTCTCGAGGTGGATCTCGCTGAGCGGGGTCTCCCTCGGCACGAGCACCAGCTTGCGGCGCTCCTTGAGGGTCACGTCGGCGGCCCGCGCGATCAGGCCCTCCCCGTACCCGACCCTGATCGCGGCCAGGGTCTTCATGCTGCACGGGGCCACGACCATCCCGTCGGTGCGGAAGGAGCCGCTGGAGATGGCCGCCGCCTGGTCGTGCGAGCCGTAGACGTGGTCCGCCAACGACTGCACCTGGCGGACGGTGTAGTCGGTCTCCATCTCGATCGTGGCCCGCGCCCACTTGCTGAGCACGAGGTGCGTCTCCACACCGACCGCGCTCAACGTCTCCAGGATCCGGATGCCGATCGCGGCGCCGGTGGCACCGGTCATGCCGACGACGACGCGCCTCGGCATCCGAATCCCGTCAGCGAACGCCCGCACCGGCGATCACTTGTCCTCCCAGCGGAACGACACCGCCGCGGCGATGCTGACCACCAGGGTGAACCCGATGAGCACCGCACCGGGGAGGTACAGCGCCTCGAAGCCCTTGCCGCGCACCAGGACGTCGAGCATGCCCTCGTTCATGTGCCGCAGGGGAAGCGCGTTGGTGATGAGCTTGACCCAGTCGGGCGCCTTGTCGATCGGGAAGAAGCTGCCCGCCAGCAGCGCCATCGGCAGCACGACGAGGTTCGCCGCACCGGAGACCGAGTCCTCGGTCTTGCAGATCGCGCCCAGCAGCATGCCGACCGAGAAGAACGCGAGGGTTCCCAGGATGAGCAACGGGATCGCGAGCCACCACTGGTTGGACAGCTGGAGCCCGAACACGGGCAGGGTCGCCACCGCCACGAACAGGACCGCCTGCAGCAGCGCGATCACGACCGCGAGCAGCAGCCTGGAGGAGAGCACGGAGCCGCGGCCGACGGGGGCGAGCTGGATGCGGCGCAGGACCTGCTTGCGTCGCCACGCCACCAGGGTGAGCGCGGAGCTGAACACCGCGGCGGTGGACACGCCCCAGGAGAGGATGCCGGGGGTGAGGTACTGGATCGGCGCGAAAGCCGTCTCCTCGATGGGTTTCTGCCGCACCGCGTACTTCGGCGGGGTCGTGCCCGCGCCGAGGTTCGCGCTCGCGATCGCGTCGGAGATCTTGGCCAGCGCGGGCCCCGTCTCGGCGCGGTCGCCGTTGGCGTAGCGGACGTCGATCGTGTCGCCCTGCGACACGACGATCGCCGCCACCTTGCCGTCGCGCAGCATGTCGATGGCGTTGCCGGACTCCGCGATCCGCTGGATGTTGACGCCCTCGGAGTTCTGCAGCGCGGCGACGACGCGGCTGTCGCCGACCACCGCGATCTCGACGTTGCTGTTCAGCTTCACACCTGAGAGCAGGGCGAACACGACGAGGAACATCAAGGGGAACATGAAGGTGAAGAAGAGTGCTGCCTTGTCCCGGATCGAGGCCTTGAACATGGCCACGGACAGGCTGGTAAAGGCGTTCATGTCGCCGTCTCCGCTCGAAGTGCTGACGACGTCCGGGGCGCGAGCACCGTTGCGACGCCAGGGGTTTGGTGGGTCACTCGCGGTACGCGCGGCCGGTCAGGTGCAGGAAGACGTCCTCCAGGGTCGCCGTCCGCACCTGCGCTTTGTTCAACGCGTCGAGCTCCCCCAGCGCCTTGATGGTGAGTCCCGCGTCGTTGGTGGCGATGATGACCGAGACGCCGTCGTCGATGACCTTGTCGGCACCGGGGAGGTTCCGGGCGATGTCGACGGTGACCGTGCCGTGCTCGACGATGACCTGGGTCTGCGCGTCCAGCTTGCGCACCAGCCACGCCGGCGCGCCCATCGCCATGACCCGTCCCTTGTCGACGACCGCCACCCGGTCGCAGAGGATCTCGGCCTCGTCGAGGTGGTGCGTGGTGTAGACGATCGTCTTGCCGCGCGCCTGGATGGCCCGCAGCACGTCCCAGAGGTTGCGGCGCGCCTGGGGGTCCAGCGCCGCGGTCGGTTCGTCCAGGAACACGATCTCGGGGTCGTGCGCCAGCGCGCACGCGATCGAGAGGCGTTGCCGCTGCCCGCCCGAGAGGTTGTTCTCCTGCACGTCGGCCTTGTCGGTCAGGCCGACCAGTTCCAGCATGTCGACGGCGGCCGACCGGCTGACGCCGTAGAGCGATCCGAAGGTCTGCAGCTGTTCCCTGGACGTGAGCCGCTCGAAGAACGACGACGCCTGGAGCTGCACGCCCATTTTGGGCAGTAGCGCGGGATTTCGCGGCCAGGGACTCTCGCCGAGGATGCGCACGGAGCCGGAATCCGGTTTCCGCAGGCCCTCGATGATCTCCAGGGTGGTGCTCTTCCCTGCCCCGTTGGGGCCGAGAAGACCGAAGAACTCTCCTTCCGCGACGGTGAACGACACACCGTCGACGGCACGCAAGTCGCCGTAGGACTTGCGAATGTCGCTCACGACGATCGCGGGCCCGTCTGCTGTCATGCTGCGGAACGCTAGGGCTGGTTCGGTTGCGCCACAGCAGCTGAGCGCGGATCTAGGGGAACCCCTAGCACACATTCAGGGGGCCGGGACTCGGCCGCGCTACCCGATCGCCCTACTTAGGCTACCCTAATAGGGTGAACCACAACCAGGAGGTCGGATGAGCAACGCCCCTTCGAGCGACGCGCCCAAGCGGGACCGCCGCCAGGCCACCACTCTACGAGTGGTGCGGACCGAACGCGTCACCCCGCACATGATCCGCGTCGTGGCGGGAGGCCCAGGACTGCTGGACTTCCAGGGCAACGACCACACCGACGCCTACGTGAAGGTGCTGTTCCCCCTCGAGGGCGTCGACTACCCCACCCCGCTCGACATGCAGGCCATCCGCCGCGACTTCCCGCGCGACCAGTGGCCCGCCGTCCGGACCTACACCGTCCGCTACCACGACCCCGTCGCCCAGGAGCTCGCCATCGACTTCGTGCACCACGGCGACGTCGGCGTAGCGGGCCCCTGGGCCGCTTCCGTGCAGCCCGGCGCGGAGTTCTCCCTGCTCGGCCCCGGCGGCGCCTACGCACCCCTCCCGGACTCGGACTGGCACCTCCTGCTCGGCGACGCCGCGGCGCTGCCCGCCATCAGCGCCGCCGTCGAACACCTCCCCGCGGGCGCGCGCGCCACGGTCGTCGTCGAGGTCGACGGCCCCGAAGAGGAGCAGAAGATCGACAGCCCCGGCTCGGTCGACCTGCGCTGGGTCCACCGGTCCGCGGGCGATTCCCTGGTCGACGTCGTGCGCGCGCTGGAGTTCCCCGCGGGCGAGCCCCAGGCGTTCGTGCACGGCGAGGCCGCCATGGTCAAGGAACTGCGACGGCACCTGCTCGACGAGCGCGGCGTCACCAAGGACCGCCTGTCCATCTCCGGCTACTGGCGCCGCGGCCTCACCGAGGACGGCTTCCGCGAGGTCAAGGCCGCCGAGAGCGGCGCATGAGAACAAAGGTGTACCCCGAGTGTGGGGCTCGGGGTACACCGGACGTTCGGCGCGCGGGCACCACCGGTTCGGGTCGATCCGGTCACGAAAGGGCTCCACGACGCACCGTCCGGGTGATACATCAACCTACCGCGTAGCATTGGTCCCGTGAGCGACGATCCGTGGCTGAACGAGACCGAGCAGCGCGCTTGGCGCAGCTTCCTGGCGATGCAGAGGCAGTTGAGCCTGCACCTCTACCGGCACCTGCAACGCGAGTTCGGCCTGTCCTCCTCCGACTACGAGATCCTCGTGATCCTGTCGGAATCCCCCACCGGCCGCATGCGCGCGTTCGAACTGGGTGAAGTGACGGACTGGGAGAAGAGCCGCATGTCCCACCACCTCACCAGAATGGCCCAGCGCGGCCTGGTCCGCCGCGAAACCTGCCCCGATGACACCCGCTACGCCGACATCGTCCTCACCGACGAGGGCCGCACCGCCATCGACGAAGCCGCCCCCTCCCACGCCGCCAACGTCCGCGCCTGGTTCATCGAAGCAGTCGGCCCCGAAAAACTAGCCGCCCTCCAAGCCGCCTCGGACGCCGTCCTCACCACCCTCACCGAACACGACACCAAACCCACCCAGAACTGACCAGCCCACCCCGCCCCGAACACCGCACCAGCAGAACCAACACCCACCCGACGAAGCCTGGATGCCCGCCCGAAGGCGCAGCCCAGGATGCCCCATCGGCGCAGCCGCTCCCCCGCATCCGGCGCGGAGCGCCCTCCGCCCTACCGACGCGCAGCAAGGTGCCCTAGTCGGGCGAAGCCCGATGCCCTGCCGACGCGCAGCGAGGTGCCCGAGTCGGCAGAGCCGATGCTGGCGGAGCCAGACTTCCCCCTGCCCCCGATACACAGCGCCCTCCTGCCCTGCCCTAGTTTGTCAAGGCATCTTTCCCGCCTTGACAAACTAGGGCAGGGCATTGAGACAATCGCGCACACGGGGGCCGGGCTCCCCACCCCACCCCCAACACGCCGAACCCCGGACCCCAACCCCGGACCCCCAAACACGAAAGAGCCCCAGGGCCACAGCCCCGGGGCTCCCGCACACAGGTCAGCTCAGCGGTGAGCGGACTCGAACGCGTCCACGACGCTTGCCGGGATGCGACCCCGGTCCGCCAGCTCGTGCCCGTTGGCCTTCGCCCAGTCGCGGATGGCCCGCGTCTGCTCCTTGCTCCGCCCTTCACCGGCGGGCTTGCCCCCCACGACCGTGGCGGTCCCGCGCTTCGCGCGACCACCGGTACGCCGTGCGGCGGCCACAAAACTGGCCAGACCATCACGCAACTTCGCGCCGTTGGCCTCATTCAGGTCGATCTCGTAGGTAACACCATCCAGTGAAAACTGCACCGTGGAAATGTCTTCACTGCTCGTGCCGTCCAGGTCGTCGATCAGCTGGACGAGAACCTTCTGGGCCATGGGTCGAACCTCACAACGAGTCGAACGGGCGGAATGTCACGACAATACCAAACCAAACGCAGTTAATAGTCCGGTACCGGAAAAAAGTCAACGACCACACCAGCCGAAGTTTGGAGTCGCTCCAAACGTCACCCGTTCGAGCGCAACCGTTATCCCCGACGCCCACCCGCACCGCACGAGACAGCCCACCGACCCCACCACCCGACAGGCCCAACGCCACCGCGCTCCCAGATGGTGGACCACTCCCAACCCGATCCTCAAACGAACCACGCAAAAAACAGCGTCACCAAACCCTCCCACCGAAATACCGCATCCGACCTCCGAAGAACAGCGGACCACCGTCCACCGCACATTCCCAGACGCCACCCCACCCCATCAACCAATTAGCACGACAAACTACAAGCGGACCCAAGCAGAGCACCACCCGGAACAACCCCAGAACCCCACCCAACGATTTGATTCACCACACCCACCACCCCACCGAAAAACCCAAGAACAACACCAAAGGGACACCGGACAAGACCGGCGCACCACACTCCATGAAGCGCCCCACAGCCCAGCCAGCCACCACCGCACCCACCCGGACGGCAGCGACGCCCCACCTCCACCACCAACCCCTACGTGTGCGAATCCCCCCGCAGGAACCGCGAACCGCTTTGCGACACACCCTCCCGCAAGGCGCGCACACCGCCCCGACACCCACCCCTGAAACCCTCGACCACACAACCGATTCGCGACCAACCCCCATCCGCACCACGACACGAAAACCCCCGCACGACGAATTCCACCCTCCACCACGCAACATCGGAACAATCACCGAACGACAGCCCCACAACATTCCGAACACCCCGCACCACCCCCACTTCCCACGAATCCCCTCGACGCGGACATGAATCCCCATCCTCCTGCCCACCAACCGCATCCACACCGCCGGACACGAATACCGGCACCCCACCCCGACCGGCCGAACCACCCGCCTTTTCCACAGCCGGAACACAGGCATCTCCAGCCCCTCGCGCACCTATCAGCTCCCCCACCCACCGACTCGACCCCGACGGACTCGCCCCAACACCCCGGATCGACCTGGACCGACTCCGGATCGACTCCGCACGGGACGCCACCCCACCCGCGCCCACCTCACCCGAACTGCACAACGGTGGCGAGAAGAACATCCACCTCGCATATTTCAAGACGCCCGACTACGCGCCGCACACGATCGACGGCACTTCCACCACGGATGGCGAACCGCCCCCACCAGCACCTCCACCCGGATCGGCCGCACACCCGGCCGCACGACCGCCCGCACCGCCCGAAGGCCCCTCTCGGCGATCAAGAACTGTCCATCAGCGCCGCGTAGGGCAGAGTGGACGCATGGAAATGCGTCTGCCCGCCCCCGGTGAGCTGTTCGGCTTCGCGAAGTCGACCGTCGGCTGGGCGGTCGACTCCGCCGTCGCGGTCGCCGCCGTCCCCGGCCGGGTGCTGGGACTGCTGGATTCGGCCGAAACCCTGGTCACGCGGGTGGACGGCGTCGTCACCCGCGCCGACGACCTGATCCAGCGGGCGGGCGCGCTCGTCGGCGAGGTGGAGGCGGTCGTCGCGCAGGCCAGGGTGGTGTCGTCCGCGGCCCAGGTCGTGGTCGCCGACGCCCGCCGCGTCTCCACGGCCGCCGAGGCCGTCATCACCGAGGTCGTGGACGTGACCAACCAGGCCACCGGGGTCGTCGCCACCGCCGACTCCACGGCGCGCACGGCGCACGAACTGCTGGAGGCCTACTCCCCGCTGGTCCGCAGGGCCATGCCGCTGCTGAAGCGGTTCGTCGACGAGCTGTCGCCGCAGGAGATCGAGGCCGCCATCAAGCTGGTCGACCAGCTCCCGGTCCTGACCGAGCACATCATCTCGGACGTCCTGCCGATCCTCGTCACGCTCGACAAGGTCGGCCCCGACATCCACCAGCTCCTGGAAGTCACGAACGACGTGCGCCAGGCGATCCTCGGTATTCCAGGATTCAACTTCCTGCGCAAGCGCGGTGAGGAGAAGGAGCCGGAGAACGGCGCCGTCGAATGATCTTGCCGCCCCGCGGTCGGTTCTCGGCGGCGCTCACCGGCGGTTCGCGAATCGGCGGCTTCCACGAAACGGCACACCCGATTCGCATGTTCCGGAACATCCGTTCGACATGATCCGGAGCGACGTGATCGGGGTTGTCAGCGGGCGTCCGGATCCGCACCGGATTTCACGGTCGCCACGTTCGACGTCGCGCCCCAGTAGAACGCGCGGACGCGGTAGGTGGCGGACTTCTCCTCCGGCAGCGTGATGAGACCGGCGGAGTTGGTGTTCGGGTCCAGCACCACCGCGGCCTTGTAGTCGGCGGCACCGGCCGCCTTGACCTCCAGCAGGAACCCGTCCTCGTCCGACGCGCGGTCCGTCCAGGTGAACCGGATCCCGTTGGCGTGCATGACCGTCGCCCGGAGATCGGTCGGAGCGCCGTCGGCGGACGCGCGGATCGACGCGGTGCGCACGGCGGGGCCGGGAACGGTCGTGGGGACCATCCACTGGTGGTCGGTCGCCTGCGTGGCGTCGTCCAGTTCGCCAGGGGGCAGCGTGATGTCGCGATTCTCGGTCGCGGGTCCGAAATAGGTCCTCACCCGGTAGAAGAACGTGGTGTCGGGAATGAGGTCCGGGTGCCGGTACGAGTCGCGGGACGGCGGCGCGAACTCCAGCGTGGTGAACTCGCCACCGGGTTCGGTGGCGAATTCGACGGCGTGGCCCGCGGCGCTCGGATCGTTCTCGTGCCACGTGACGGTGGCGTTCAGCGGTGAATCCAGGGTCGCGGTCACCTCGGCCGCGGAATGCGATCCGGGCGATTCCGCCGAACACGCCGCCAGCGCGCAGGCGAACAGCAGCGCGGGCAGGATCTGGAATTTCGTCACGGGCGGCCCAGGTGGGTGAGGAGGGGGCTCTGCCGCCCCGCCGGTGCGGGCACGACGGGACGGCAGGGCTCTGGGGACCTACAGGTGCCAGAACTTGACGCCGCTCCACACGACGGTGGCCGGGCCCTGACCGCTGCTCGTCCGGTACGCCCCGAACTTGTCGTAGAAGTTCCCGCCCGGGCTGGAGGTCGTGTACTTCAACGAGCCGTTGATGTACGTCTTGTGACTGCTCCCGATGCGGTGCACCGTGTTGACCCGCACCGATGTGCCGACGGTGGCGCCGGACGCGATCGTCGTGCCGCCCTCCACCGCGTAGAGCCTGCCGCCGCGCTCGACCGCGAGCATGTAGTACGGGCCGGGCTCGGAGTCGTTGAACGTCTGCTTCAGGCTGATCCGGGTGCCCGCCAGGCTGGTCACCTTGAACGTGCCCTCGAACTGGCGGGCCGCGCTGCCGGAGTAGTTGGCGTAGCGCCGTTCGGCCCGCTGGTCACCGCTGGCCGTGGAGCAGGTCAGCTTGAACGTCAGGCCGCTGGCGGTGCCGCAGCCCCTTTCCTGGAGCGTGTACGAAGGCGAGTAGGAGATCCAGCTCCCCGACTCGACCTGCGCTTGTGCGCTGGGCGCACCGACAACTCCCATTCCGGCGAGTGCGGCCGCCGCGAGTGCGAGTACGCGCACCCGAGAACGCAGTCGTGACATCTTCGTCCCTTCCGTGGGTCGCGGCGGCGCCTTTGGAGAGGGCAAACGGTAGGGGTTTCGACATGCCCATTTCAAGGGTGTTCGGAATGTTTATGCACGTGAACCAGTCGATCTTGAAAAGATTCGTCCGCCAAGCGCGGAAAAGACCTGGGCGCGACCAATGCGACCACGATTTCCACCACTTCCCCGCGCACCGGACGCGCGTCCGGGGGCAAGCGGGTCCGGTGCGCCGCGGGGACCGGGGCGGGCGCGTGCCGCGGCGCGCGTCCCGCCTACGCTGCCACTCTGATGAGACGCAAGCAGAAACCGCCGCTGGCGCAGCGGCACGGGCTCGACCCCGCACGGCTGCGGATGCCCGCCGAGGGGCCGTGGGCGACGCTGCGGGACCACCTGGTGGAGCGGTTGCCGAAGGTGGACCCGGCGCGGATCGACATGATGCTGCGCGAGAGCCGGATCGTGGACATGGACGGGCCGTTGGCGCCGGGAGCGCCGTTCGTGCCGAACTCCTCGGTGTGGTTCCACCGGGACCTGCCGGAGGAGGTGGCGGTGCCGTTCGAGATCGGGATCGTGCACCGCGACGACGACCTGCTGATCGTGGACAAACCCCACTTCCTGGCGACGATCCCGCGCGGCAAGCACGTGGTGGAGACGGCGCTGGTGCGGTTGCGGCGCGAACTGGGCCTGCCGGACCTGGTGCCCGCGCACCGGCTGGACCGGGTGACCGCGGGGCTGATCATGTTCATCGTGAACCCGGCGCGGCGCGGGGCGTACCAGACGATGTTCCGGGATCGGGTGGTGCACAAGGAGTACGAGGCGATCGCGCCGCACGACCCCGCGCTGGAACTGCCCCGCACGGTGCGCAGCCGCATCGTGAAGGAGAAGGGCGTCATCACGGCGCAGGAGCTCGACGGGCCGCCGAACAGCGAGACCCTGGTGGAACTGGTCGAGCACCGCGATGGGCTGGGTCGATACCGGTTGCTGCCGAAGACCGGGCGGACGCACCAGCTCCGGCTGCACATGAACGGGCTCGGCGTGCCGATCCTGGGTGACGACTTCTACCCCGTGCTGACCGAGACCGCGCTCGACGACTACCGGAAACCGTTGCAGCTGCTGGCGAAGGTGCTGTCGTTCACCGATCCGATCTCCGGCGCGCCACGCCGGTTCGAGAGCCCGTCGACGCTGCTGGCGTGGGCGTCGCGCGAGCGGTGGCTCACCGGGCCGGTAGCTGACCGACCAGGCTGAGCAGCCTGGCGATCTCCTTGCCGCGCGACTCGCGGATCGTGGTCGCCAGGTCCTTGGCCTGTTGATTGGAGCCACCCTCGATCTCGGACCTGGTCAGCTCCACGGAGTTGTGCAGGTGTCCGGTCATCAGGTTCAGGAACGTGGTGTCGAAGTCGGCTTCGGGCGCCTTCGCCAGCGCCTCGATCTCGGCCGGGCTCGTCTGGTGCAGGCCGCCGTGGTGCTCGTGGGCCGACGGGTCGCCGTTCATCGCCGTGGGCTGCGACCAGCCGGTCAGCCACCCGGTCATCTTCTCGGTCTCGGTGCGCTGCACGGCGTCCAGCTCACCCGCGATGTCGCGCACCTCGGCCCTGGTGGTGCGCTCCTTCGCGATCCTCGTCAGCTCGAGGCCTTGCGCGTGCAGCGGCAGCATCATCTGGAGGAACATCACGTCGGCCGCGTTGTGGTCGTCCTGCCCCTTCGGTTCGGCGGTCGCACCGCAGCCCGCGAGCAGCAGGACGGCCGCCACGAGGGCGGCGAACGGGTGGCGCTTCATGGCGGAAGTCCTCCACGGCAAGGGGAACGGGCGGCGGAAGGCCCGCGCTCCGGCGCGGAACGCGGGCCCTTTCCCACTGGCTAAACGGCCGCCAGTGCGTTCGCGCCCGCCGCGAAGCCGTTGATCTGCAGGTCCACGCAGGAGTAGAACGCGTTGGTCGTGTCGGCGATGTTCCAGACCGCGAGGAGCTTCTGCCTACCGGTCTTCCCGCCGAGTTTGACCGTGTGGCTGACGGTCGCGCCCGGCTGCTTGCCGCCGTCGTTGAACTCGGCGACGCGGGTGCCGCCGATGAAGTACTGCCAGGTGCTGGTGGCGTGGCGCGCCGTCAGCACCCAGTTGAAGGTGACCGTGCCGCCGACCGACGTGGCGGGCCAGCCCTTGCTCTCGTCGCTCAGCTGCGAGAACCGCGAGTTGTTGCCGTGGCAGTTGGTCGCGCCCTTCGGGCCTTCCACGCTCTGCGGCTCCCACACGATGTCACCGCAGTTCTGCACGCGGCCCTGGGCGCAGTTCGCCTGCCTGCTCGGCGGGGACGAGATGTACCCGTGCGCGCTCGCCGTGCCCGCGGGTGCGAGGACGACGATCAGGGGCGCGACACCGATGGCGACCGCCGCCGCGGCCAGCTTGCTCCTCAAACTCATGACAGCTCCTCTGGGATGAACGGCTGTTCCCAGGTGGGAAGCGGTTCAGGAGCGCCTCCCACCGCAGGGTGGGAACCCGGTGCAGCGGTACGTGATCCACTCCGTGTCAACGCGGCGGAATTGACACGGGCTAGTCCGGACACGAGTTTCCGCTGGTCAGCGGATCCAGGTGATCACTTGTTCATGTGGTCTAGACCAGCCACGTTAGCGACCCGGAACAAAACGGTCAAGCACTTCGGAAACCTTCCACACGAATAGTGAACCGGCGGACCCCGCATCCCGTAGGGCCGGGTATGACGTCGTTCCCCGGCAAGCGGACCACCCGAGCAGCACTGGCCGCGGCGGTGGTCGTGGCCGCCTTGATCGTCACCCCGACGCAGGCGACAGCGGATCCGGTGCTGCCCGCGAACGCCTCCGAGGCGCTCAAGGTGTACACCGACCTGACCCACGACGCGGAGGCCCTCAACGAGGAGCACCTGCGGGCGCAGGAGGACCGGCAGAGGAAGCAGGGCGAACTCGACCGCGCCAACCAGGACCTCGCCACGGCCGGATCGGCGCTGGAGAAGGCCTCCGCCGCCGAAGGCGAGTTCCGCGGCAAGGTCGACCTGCTGACCGAGGCCTCGTTCGAGGGGGCGCGGTTCACCGGTTTGTCGGCGATGCTGACGGCCTCCTCGCAGCAGGACTTCCTCAGCCGGATGTCGGCGATGAACGTGATGGCGGCCGACCAGACCGCGGCGCTGGACGCGTTGTCCGGAGCGCTGGCCGACGCGTCGGCGGCGCAGGCCGGGGCGACCGACGCGCAGAAGCGGGCCAACGAGGCGTCGGCGGCGGCCACGAAGCTCGTGACGGACATCGAGGACCGCCGGGTGGCGCTGGTGTCGCAGGTGAACACGGCCAGGACGCAGTACAACTCGCTGAGCTCGTCGGACCGGGCGGTGCTGGCGGACCGCGGCGACACGACCTCGGTCGACACGCCCGCGGGCGCGGCCGGGGCGGCGTTGGACTTCGCGTTGGCGCAGCGGGGGAAGCCGTACGTGTTCGGGTCGAACGGGCCGAACTCCTGGGACTGCTCGAGCCTGACGCAGGCCTCCTACCGGGCGGCGGGCGTGACCATCCCCCGGACCACCTACACGCAGGCGACCACCGGGCGCTCGGTGTCGCGCGGCGAGGTCCAGGCGGGCGACCTGATCATCTACTACTCCGGGCAGTCGCACGTGGCGATGGCCGTGGACAACGTGCGCGCGGTGCACGCGGCCACCGAGGGCGTGCCGGTGAAGATCGCCAACATCGACGACATCGGGTCGATCAACGTGATCCGGCGGATCGTCGGGTAGGGCGGTCAGCGCTCGGGCGGCGTCCAGCCGCGGGCGAGGACGTCGAAGACGGTCTCGACCGCGGCACGGCGGTCCTCCCTGCCCCTGGTGAGGGCGGGCACCTCGAGCACGAACCGGGCGAGGGTGGCGCACGCCAGGTCGTCGTGGTCCACGCCGACCTCGTCGGCGATGGCGGCGCCGAGCGCGTCGGTGTGCCGGGTCCACATGCGTTCGGAGTACTCGCGCAGGACCGGGGTCGAGTCCACCAGAGCGGCGAACTCCGACAGCTGCGGATCCGCGGCCAGCGGCAGCCAGGTGGCCAGGACGTGCTCGCGGAGGGCGTCGACGAGGCCCTGCCCGTCGGCCCGGTCGCGCACCGCCGCGACCAGCCCCGCCTCCTGGTCCCCGTCCTGGTCGAACACCAGGGCCTCCTTGCCGGTGAAGTGCTTGAACAGCGTCGTGGTCGACACGTCCGCCGCGTCGGCGACGTCCCGGATGCCCACCTGGTCGTAGCCGCGTTCGAGGAAGAGCCGGAGGGCGGCGTCGGCGATGGCCTGCCGGGTGGCGGCCTTCTTGCGTTCGCGGCGGCCGACTGGGGGCTGGGTCATGTCCCCAGCCTACCCCAAAGGTGCAACAGAACACAAAGTTGAACGGTTGCACTTTTGAACTCGGTCTGCTTTTCTGGGATGGCAACAGCACCACGCCGTCGAAGGGGAACGACCATGAACTCACCAGCACCCACCCGCGCCAGGATCAGCGTCATCGGCGCGGGACCCGGCGGACTGACCTGCGCCCGCATCCTCCAACGGCACGGCATCGCGGTGACCGTCCACGACCGCGACCCCGACCGGGACGCCCGCGACCAGGGCGGCACCCTCGACCTGCACGCCGACGACGGCCAGCTCGCCCTGCGCGAAGCGGGCCTGATCGACCGGTTCTTCCAGCTGGCGCGCCCGGAGGGTCAGGAGATGCGCCAGATGGACCCGACCGGGAAGGTCATCTTCCACAGCGTCCCGGACGCCGACGACCTCTTCAAACCGGAGATCGACCGCGGCCAACTGCGCACCATGCTGCTCGACTCGCTGGAACCCGGAACCGTGCGCTGGGGCCGGTCCCTCGACTCGGTCGACGGCCCCGAGGACGGGCCGCGGCTGCTCCGCTTCACCGACGGCACGACCGTCGAGGCCGACCTGGTGATCGGCGCCGACGGCGCGTTCTCCAAGGTGCGCCGCGCCGTCTCGCCCGCCACGCCCGGCTACACCGGCGTGAGCTTCCTGGAGGCCTGGTTCAGCGACGTCGAGGACCGGCACCCCGAGATCGCCGAACTGGTCGGCGCGGGCAGCGCCGCCGCGGCCGACGGCGACCGCGGCGTGTTCGCGCAGCGCAACAGCGGCGACCACATCCGGGTCTACGTCATGCGGCGCGTCCCGGTCGACTGGATCGCCGCGACCGGCCTGACCATCGGCGACACCGACGGCATCCGCGCCCACCTGCTCGACGAGTACGCCCACTGGGCTCCCGAACTGCGCAGGTTCCTCACCGACAACGACGGCCCCTACGTCGACCGCCCGCTGTTCACCCTGCCCTCACCCCACACCTGGGACCACCGGCCAACCGCCACCCTCCTCGGCGACGCCGCCCACCTCATGCCCCCGGTCGGCATCGGCGTCAACCTCGCCATGCTCGACGCCCACGACCTCGCACTGGCCTTGGCGCACGCGGACACCGTCGCCGAGGCCGTCCACGCCTACGAGCAGGTCATGCTCCCCCGCTCCGCCGAGATGGCCAAGCTGACCGAGGGCGCCGCCGAATTCCTGCTCTCCGGCGACATCCCCGAATTCGGCTACGGGGAAACCGCGACCGCGTGACCGACAGCCAGCAAGGAACCCACACCAACTCGCGGTGCACGAACGACACGGCAACCGCCCCCGTGCAGCCACCCCCGACCCGCTCAAGCCGCTGAAAAGCAGGCCGAACACGAACCGTGGTCGATTTACTTGGGGTTTTCGGCCCTACACTTTCGACGGCGGGCAGGAGCTCCACCACCTGCCTTTTCAGACCGCCGAGGGCCGAAAAAGGGGCCCCAAGTCACATCGACCACACCACAGGCGGTCTTCACCCCACCTGGCCGGCACCGGCCGAAACCCTCACTCCGCCAACGCGTCCAGGATCCCCTGCCCGTACTTGGCGAGCTTGTTCTCCCCCACCCCGTTCACCGTGCCCAACTCCTCCAACGTCGACGGACCCAGCGTGGCCACCTGACGCAGCGTCGCGTCGTGGAACACCACGTAGGCGGGCACGCCCTGCTCCTTCGCCGTCGCGCCCCTCCAGGCCCGCAGCCGCTCGAA
The DNA here is from genome assembly GCF_032460545.1 of Umezawaea sp. Da 62-37. GTDB lineage: Bacteria > Actinomycetota > Actinomycetes > Mycobacteriales > Pseudonocardiaceae > Umezawaea. The sequence continues at coordinate 8,353,544 of NZ_CP135965.1, read as the reverse complement.
CACCGGCACGGCCTCGGCGGGCAGGTCCACCACCGCGGCGGCGGCCTTCGAAGTCTTCGCGGGGCGGGACGCGCGCGCCTTCTCCGGCTCGCGGCGCAGCAGCACTTCGCGCTTGCGGCCCAGCACCTCGGCGCTCGACTCGGTCAGCACCAGGGTCCCGTAGTCGCCCTCGACGGCCAGCAGCCCCTGCGCCAGCAGCTGCCGCACCACCCCGCGCCACTCGGTCTCGCGGAGGTCCGCGCCGATGCCGAAGACGGTCAGCGAGTCGTGGTCGAACTGGATGACCTTGGCGGTCTTCTTCCCCAGCAGGATGTCGATCACCTGGCCCGCGCCGAACTTCTGCCTGCGCTCGTTGTGGAGCCGGTACACCGTGGACAGCAGCTTCTGCGCGGGGATGGTGCCGTCCCACGACTCGGGCGGTGACAGGCACGTGTCGCAGTTGCCGCAGGGCGTGCCCTCCTGGCCGAAGTAGGCGAGCAGGCGGGTGCGGCGGCAGTCGACCGCCTCGCAGAGCGAGAGCATCGCGTCGAGGTGCTTGCCGAGCATCCGCCGGTGCGCCTGGTCGCCCTCGGAGGTGTCGATCATCTTCCGCTGCTGCACCACGTCCTGGAGCCCGTAGGCCAGCCAGGCCGTGGACGGCAGGCCGTCGCGGCCCGCGCGGCCGGTCTCCTGGTAGTAGCCCTCGACGGACTTCGGCAGGTCGAGGTGGGCGACGAACCGGACGTCCGGCTTGTCGATGCCCATGCCGAACGCGATGGTCGCGACCATCACGAGCCCGTCCTCGCGCAGGAAGCGGGACTGGTTGGTCGAGCGCACCCGCGAGTCCAGCCCGGCGTGGTAGGGCAGCGCCGGGATCCCGTTCTGCACCAGGAAGTCCGCGGTCTTCTCCACCGACGCGCGGGACAGGCAGTAGACGATGCCCGCGTCGCCCGCGTGCTCCGTCTTGAGCAGGTCGAGCAGCTGCCGCTTCGGCTCGTTCTTGGGCTCGATGCGGTACTGGATGTTCGGGCGGTCGAAGCTGGCGACGAAGTGCCGGGCCTCCTTGAGGTTCAGCCTGGTCGCGATCTCCGCGTGCGTGGCCTCGGTCGCCGTCGCCGTCAACGCGATGCGCGGCACGTCCGGCCAGCGCTCGTGCAGGGCCGAGAGCGCCAGGTAGTCCGGGCGGAAGTCGTGGCCCCACTGGGCGACGCAGTGCGCCTCGTCGATCGCGAACAGCGACACCTTGCCGCGGTCGAGCAGGCGCATGGTGGATTCCAGGCGCAGCCGTTCCGGCGCCAGGTACAGCAGGTCGATCTCGCCCGCGAGGAACTCGGACTCGACCATGCTGCGCTCGTCCGGGTTCTGCGTGGAGTTCAGGAAGCCCGCGCGCACGCCCACGTTGCGCAGGGCGTCGACCTGGTCCTGCATGAGCGCGATCAGGGGCGAGATGACCACACCGACACCCGCCCTGACCAGCGCGGGGATCTGGTAGCAGAGGGACTTGCCGCCGCCTGTCGGCATCAGGACCAGCGCGTCGCCGCCCGCCACCACGTGCTCGATGACGTCCTGCTGGCTGCCGCGGAACGCGTCGTAGCCGAACACCCGGTGCAGCACCTGCCGGGCTTCGCTCGGATCGGTTCCGATGTCGGGGGTCACCATGCCCGCAGATCCTACGAGGGGGCACCGACAGGAACGGATTCGCGTTGACCTCCACCGCGCTCGAAGTTCTACGCTCGTCGGTTCCACGAGGACGACGAAGGGGATCCACCAGCATGGCAGTGCGGTTGAACCACACGATCGTGTCGGCCCGGAACGCGCGGGCCTCCGCGGAGTTCCTGGCGTCGGTGATGGGCCTGCCCGCGCCGACGCCGTTCGGTCCCTTCATCGCGGTGCGGACCGACGGGGACACGACGCTCGACTTCATGGACGTGCGCGGGGACATCACCCCGCAGCACTACGCGTTCCTCGTCGACGAGGACGACTTCGACGCGATCTTCGGGCGCGTCCGGGAGTTCGGCGTCACCTACTGGTCCGACCACGGCCACCGCGGCGAGGGGCGGATCAACACCCGCGACGGCGGCCGGGGCGTGTACTTCGACGACCCCGACGGGCATGCGCTGGAGATCATCACCAAGCCATACGGCGGCGGCGCGTGAGACGGGTTCCGCGGGCGTGCCGAGCGGAGCGCCCTCCCGCGCCGGGGGCGAGCCCGGTTCGCCCGGAAACGAACGGTCAACGGCCTGTCCGCTTTTGTCCGGTCGGTTCCGCGACGAGTCGTTGACAGCCGGTCACCCCTCCTGACACGGTGCGTCCCAAGGCGGCAACTGTGGGGCATGACAACGATGTCAACTAGGAGGATCCTGGTGCGCAGCAGACGAACCCGTGTCGCGGCGGTGCTCGCGGGAGCGCTAGTGGCGGGAGTGCTCGCCACTCCGCCCGCGTCGGCGGCGCCCGAGGACGACCCGACGACGCTGGTGAACCCGTTCGTCGGGACGCAGAACTCCGGCAACACCTTCCCCGGCGCGAGCGCGCCGTTCGGGATGGTGCAGGTCAGCCCGGACACCGGCGGCCAGGGCGGGTACGACTACCAGCAGGGCACGATCTACGGGTTCAGCCAGACGCACCTGTCCGGCGTCGGCTGCGGGGTCGCGGGCGAGCTGCCGATGATGCCCACCACCGGCGCGGTGGGCAGCGTCGACCCCAACGTCTACAAGTCCCCGTACTCGCACTCCGACGAGGAGGCCGCGCCCGGCTACTACCGGGTCGGGCTGTCGAAGTACGGCGTCGACTCCGAACTCACCGCGACCGCGCGGACCGGCTGGCAGCGGCACACCTTCCCGGCCACCGGCGCGGCGAACATCCTCTTCAACACCGGCAAGGCCAACCAGAACGTGTTCGACTCCGAGGTGCACGTCGTCGGCGACCGGACGGTCGAGGGGCGCGTCCGGGCGGGCCAGTTCTGCGCGGGCCACGACGAGCACACGGTGTACTTCACGGCCACGTTCGACCGGCCGTTCGCCTCGTTCGGCACCTGGCGCGGGTCCACGACCACCGGCGGCAACCGGGACGCCGCGGGCACCGGCGGCAACGGCGCGTGGGTCACGTTCGACGCCAACGCCGACCGCGACGTCGTGGTGAAGGTGGGGCTGTCCTACACCGGCGCCGAGGGCGCGCGGAAGAACCTCGCCGCCGAGACGACCGACTACGACTTCGACGCCGTGCGGCAGCGCCTGCACGACTCCTGGGTCGGGCAGCTCGGCTCCATCAAGATCGGCGGCGGCACCACCGAGCGGCGGACCGCGTTCTACACCGCGCTCTACCACTCGCTGCTGCACCCGAACGTCGCCGGTGACGTGGACGGCCGGTACGTCGGCTTCGACGGGGCCGTGCACACCGCCGACGGGTACACGCCGTACCAGAACTTCTCGCTGTGGGACACCTACCGGCCGCAGAACCAGCTGCTGGAGATGCTGCGCCCCGAGGTGGCACGCGACGTCGCGCTGTCGCTGGTGGCCAGCGGACGCGACGGCGGGTGGCTGCCGCGCTGGGCGCTCGCGAACAGCGAGACCAACATCATGACCGGCGACCCGGTCACGCCGTTCCTCGTGGAGGCCTGGTCCAAGGGGCTGCTGGCCGGGCACGAGGAGGAGGCGTACGCGCTGCTGCGCGAGAACGCGACCAGCCTGCCGCCGGCGGACTCGCCGTACAACGGGCGTTCCGGCGTCGAGTACTACAACGACCGCGGCTACATCCCGTCCGGCCTGACCGTCGGCACGGACTGCGCGCACAAGGGCGGCGACAACGACTGCGTGCACCCGGCGTCGGCCACGTTGGAGTACTCCGCCGCCGACGCGGCGCTGGCGCTGATGGCCAAGGGCCTCGGGCACGCCGCGGACGCGACCACGTTCGCGGGCCGCGGCCAGTGGTACCGCAACCTGTGGGACTCCTCGATCTCGCAGTTCCGGCCGCGCACCAAGGAGGGCACCTGGTTGGCGCCCTACGACCCGGTGGAGGCCTCGCACCAGTTCCACGAGGGCGGCGCCTACCAGTACCAGTGGCTCGTCCCGCAGGACCCCAAGGGCCTCGTCGCGCTGATGGGCGGCAAGACGGCGACCGAGAAGCGGCTGGACGACTTCTTCGTCTACGACAAGCTGCTCACCGACCCGGCGGGCACCGCGCGGACCGACTGGATCACCCAGCCCTACGACTACTACGGCAAGCCCACGTACAACCCGAACAACGAGCCCGACCTGCTCGCGCCGTACGTGTACCTGTGGGCGGGCGCGCCCGCCAAGACCGCGACCGTCGTGCGGGCCGCGATGACGCTGTTCACCACCGGCGCGGACGGCATGACCGGCAACGACGACCTGGGCACGATGTCGGCCTGGTACGTGTTCTCCTCGCTCGGGATGTACCCGACGATGAGCGGCGGCGACTTCATGGCGCTGTCCAGCCCGCAGTTCGAGTCGGCGACCGTCCACATCGGATCGTACGCGTCGTCGCAGGGCGGCACGCTCACCGTGACCGCGCCCGGCGTCAGCGACGCCAACCGGTACGTGCGGAGCCTGAAGTTCAACGGTGCCAACCAGACGAAGACCTGGCTGGACTGGAAGTCGCTCGCCCGCGGCGGCACGCTCGCCCACCAGGTCGGCTCCACGCCCTCCTCGTGGGGCACGCAGGCCGGTGCCGAGCCGCCGTCGATCAACTCCGCGCCCGCCGACGGCCGCGAGCACGTGGACGCCTCGCTGCGGCCCGCGTCGGTGATCGTGCCGACCAAGGCGGCGGCGCAGACCGTGACGCTGAACCTCGACGTGCTGGGCCAGTCCCCCGGCACGCTCTCGGTGCCGCTGAAGGTGGTCGTGCCCCAGGGCTGGGGCGTGACGGTGCAGCGCTCGCCGCTGCTGATCGAGTCGAAGCGGCTGCCGGTGCAGAAGACCGTCACCGTGCCGGTCACCGTGCCCGCGAACACCCCCGCCGGTACGTACCGGGTGCAGGCCACGGCCGGCACCGTCACCAGGACGACCACCGTCGAGATCAAGACGGCGGGCAACTGCGCGACCGTGGTCGACGGGCAGTGCGCGGTCGACCTGTCCCGCGAGCGCAACCACGACGGCGCGGCGACGGTCGCCGAGTCGGCGCAGGGGAACTTCGACGGCGGCGGCTGGAGCTACGACGGCGCGCTGCTGCCCGCGGCGGGCAAGGTCGTGTGGGGCGGCGTGACCTACTCGACGCCGGACCCCACGGGCACGGCGGACAACTTCGTCGAGACCCGCGGCCAGGCGGTGCTGCTGCCGCAGGGCAACTACACCAGCGCCAAGCTGGTCGCGGCCTCGCACAACGGGCCGGTGACGGTGGCGCTGACCGTGCGGTACTCCGACGGCAGCAGCGCCGAGGTGCCGGTCACCGTCGGCGACTGGGCCGGGTCGACCCCGCCGGGCAGCACGGTCGTGCTCGACATGCCGCACCGGATCAAGGCCGGTCAGGGTGTCGACGGGCCGCCGGTGCGGCTGTTCGGGCAGGCGCTGCCCGTGGACCGCGCCAAGGTGCTCCAGTCGGTCACCCTGCCCAACGACCCCCGTGTCGAGGTGTACGCCTTGACGCTGGTCTGATTACCGGCGTGGACCTGCATGTGAGCCTGGACGGGCGGCGCGACCTGACCGCCCAGATCTACCTGCAGGTCCGCGCCGCCATCCTGGACGGGCTGCTGCGGCCCGGTGAGGCGCTGCCGCCGACCAGGGAGCTGGCGGCGGCGCTCCAGGTCTCCCGCAACACCGCCAACGCGGCCTACGAGAAGCTGGCCGCCGAGGGCTTCCTCACCAGCCGGGTGGGCGTCGGCACGTTCGTCAGCGACCTGCCGTTCCGCGGCGCCCGCGAACCCGAGGCGCGCCCGTCGCCGCTGCGGCCGCGGCCGATGTGGGACGCCATGCCCGACCCGCCGGACCTGTCGGCGATGACCCGCGAGTTCGACTTCCGCCCCGGAATGCCGGACGCGACGCACTTCCCGTTCGCCACCTGGCGCGCGCTGCTCGCCAACCAGCTGCGCGGCTCGGGCACGGAACTCGGCATGTACGGCGAACCCATGGGGCACGCCGGGCTGCGGGAGGCGATCGCCCGGCACGTCGGCGTGTCCCGCGCGGTCCGGGCGACCGCGGCCGACGTGATGGTCACCGCGGGCGTGCAGCAGGCCGTCGACCTGATCGCCAGGGTCGTGCTCGAACCCGGTGACGTCGTGGCCGTGGAGGACCCCGGCTACCCGCCGGTGAAGCGGCTGTTCCAGGCGATGGGCGTGCGGCTGGTCGGCGTGCCGGTCGACGCCGAGGGCCTCGTGGTGGACGAACTGCCCGAAGCGGCGCGGCTGGTGTACACCAGCCCGTCGCACCAGTTCCCGCTCGGCCACGCCCTGTCCCTGTCCCGGCGGCTCGCGCTGCTGGAGTGGGCGGAACGGGCCGACGCGGTGATCCTGGAGGACGACTACGACAGCGAGTTCCGCTGGACGGGCCGCCCGGTGGAGCCCCTGCACGCGCTCGACCGGACCGGCCGGGTCGTGTACGTCAGCTCGTTCTCGAAGGTCCTGCTGCCCACGCTGCGGGTCGGGTTCTGCGTCGCTCCCCCGCCGCTGCACTCCGCGCTGCGCAAGGCCAAGCACCTCGCCGACTGGCACTCCTCCAGCCCCGTGCAGGGCGCGCTGGCCGAGTTCATCGACAACGGGCTGCTGGCCGCGCACCTGCGCCGGATGCGGCGCGTCTACCGGACCCGCCGCGACCGGATGTCCATGGCGTTCGACCAGGACTTCGCCGACCACCTGGAGCCCATCACGAGCGCGACCGGGCTGCACCTGACGGCGTACCTGCGGTCCGACGTGCCGGGCGAGGACGCGGCCATCACCGCCCGCGCGGCCTCGTCGGGCGTCGCGCTGCACACCATGGCGCTGTGCGGCGTGGACCGGGTGCCGCGCCAGGGGTTCGTGTTCGGCTACGGGCTCGTGCAGACCGGGGCCCTGGACGAGGGACTGGCCAGGATGCGCCGCGCGTTCGCGTGACCGGACCGTCATTGGCCCTGTCCGGTCGGGCCGATCCTGGTACTTCCACCGCGCACCGCGCGCTTCGTAGGCTCGGAGGGCACCGGGCGCGGGGACGGCCCCCGAGCCCGGCGACCGATCCGGCGATCAGTTCAACTGCGACTTGACCTGGGCGATCGAGGGGTTCGTCAAGGTCTCGCCGTTGGGGAAGTGCAGGGTGGGCACGGTCTGGTTCCCGCCGTTGACGCTCATCACGAAGTCGGCGGCACCGGGGGTCCGCTCGATGTCCACCTCGACGTACTCGATGCCCTCGCGCTTCAGCTGGTTCTTCAGGCTGGAGCAGAAGCCGCACCATGAGGTCGAGTACATCGTCAGGGTCGCGGGCGCAGCTGACATCGGGATAACGCTCCTCGGGTAGGGGGAGAACCGGTTCGGTGGGTGCAACGCGCGGACACCCCGCTTCCATACCCCGGAGCGGGGTGATCCGCGCGTCACCGCGTCCTGGACCGCGGGTCACCATCGAGTGCTCCCGCACCCCTTCGGGACCGTCCGCGGAGTCACCGCAAGTCGCCGTGCTCACGCGATCGCGTGAGAGGCCTGGTCGAAGTGATGAGTGCCCTTCCACATCCGGCGGGTGCGGGTCGACCCTTGGTCGGTGTCGGCGGTGACGTTCCGCCGAATCCCGAAGGCGCTCTCCGCCTTCCGCCGTGAGGAGTCCCGAAGGTGAAAACCTTGGCTGCCGCAGTAGTGACGGCGTTCGTCGTTCCGCTCCTGGTGGTCGGGCAGGTGCCCGCGAACGCGGCACCACCTCTCCACCCGACCACCGCGCAACAAGGACAAGGCAAGGATCCGGTGAGCGAACCCGGCCGGTTCTCGGCGACCCTGACGGCGAACCCCCGGTACCGCCTCGGCGAGCCGATCACGCTCGCGTTCGGCCTGCACAACGCGTCCGATGAGGACCAGTCCGTGCTGGCGTGGGACACCCCGCTGGACAACCCCGACCGGGAGGTGCTCGACTACCTCCGGGTCAGCGGCGACACCGGCGACCTGCCCTACCAGGGCAGGAGGATCAAGCGCGGTGACCCGGACGGGTCGTCCTACCTGCTGGTCAGGGCCGGGGAGTCGCTGCACTCGACGATCGACGTGTCGACCTCCTACGCGATCACCGAGCCGGGCACCTACACGGCCACGCTGGACACCCACCTCCGGGACGTGATCACCCGCACCGCCTCGGCACCGGCCGCGCGCGCCCTCGGGGAGTTCACGAGGGCCGATCTGCCCGAGGTGTCGACGACCTTCGAGGTCGTGGCCGGGGGCGCGCCGCGACTGCCCGTGGCCGCCACCCTCCCGGACGAGGGGCAGGACGCGGGGCCGTCCGACACCCGCGCGGCCAAGGACCCCGCCTTCAAGAACGGGACCGACAAGCAGAAGACGGCGGTCAGGAAGGCGCACAGCACGGCGTGGGAGTACGCGGGCAACGCCGAGGCCGAACTGCCGGTCCCCGCGCCCGACACGACGCCGAAGCGGTACACCACGTGGTTCGGCGCCTACCGCGCGGCGCGCTACGAGACGGTCTCGGACCACTTCACCAGGATCAGGAAGCACCTGGCGAACACGAAGATCACCTACGACCTGAAGTCCCCGTCCTGCGAGGACTCCTACTACGCCTTCGTGTACTCCTCCCGGCCGACCGAGGTGTACCTCTGCCCGCAGTTCTGGAACGCCCCGGCGACCGGCACGGACTCCAAGGCGGGCACGATCGTCCACGAGCTGAGCCACTTCACCGTCAACGGCGGCACCGAGGACATCCGGTACGGGCAGGCCGGCTGCCGGGAACTGGCCGAGGAGCACCCCGACCAGGCCGTGCGCAACGCCGACAGCCACGAGTACTTCGCGGAGTCCATCCCGCTCGTCTGACCCCGCGTCCCGCCCTCACCGACGACCGGAACGGCCGGTGGGTGTCGAAGTCCGACACCCACCGGCCGTCGTGGTCCCCGCCGTCCGCTAGTTGCGGACGATGGTGAAGGTGGAGGTGGTGTTCTTGACGTCCTGCGCGTTGTTGCTCAACCGCAGGTTGTTGAACGTCACCGAGCCGACCGCGGGACCCTGCTTGTCCTCGGGCATCTCGTTCGCCCACAGCCCGAACCCGGACTTCGCGTCGTAGGCGTCACCGCTCTTCTGCGCCCCGGAGATCGACACGTTGGTGAAGATCGTGTCCTTGATCGGGAACTGGGGGTTGCCGGGACTGCTGTAGTTCGTCTGGAACATGATGCCGCTGTAGGTCGGGTCGACGATGTCCACGTCGCTGACCCGGATCCCCTGGAACACCTTCGAGGCCGAGAAGATCCAGATCGCCGGGAACGTCTGCCCCTTCCAGAAGTGCCCGCCCGCCCGGACGATCGAGATGTTCTCGAACTTGGTGGGCGGATCGGCGCCGAAGCCGTTCATCGGGTAGCCGAAGTCCAGCGAGCTGATCGTGATGCCCGAGTACACCAGCGTGTCCGCGATGTAGATGTTGCGGAACGTGTTGGCGTACCCGCCGTAGACCGCGACACCGGCGGCGCGCCAGGTCAGGGTCGTGGTCAGGTTCTCGTAGATGTTGTCCTTCATGTCCGATCCGCCCGCGTCGATGGCGGAGAACAGGGCGAAGGCGTCGTCACCCGTGGCACGCGCGTCGTTGTTGACGACGTGGTTGTTCGTGCTGCCGTTGGTCATGTTGATGCCGTCGGCGAACAGGTTGCGGATCCGCGAGTTCTTGATGGTCACGAAGTCCGTGTTGGCGCCCCAGTAGAGGCAGATCATGTGCTCGACCCAGATGTTGTCGATCTCCATGTTCGCCACGTTCGCGAAGTCGAACACCTTGCCGGGACCGTCGATGCGGGACGTGTAGTTGCCCAGGTAGGTGAAGTTCGCGAACGTCGACCCGTTCGCCGTCCCCTCCGCGCGGAAACCGATGTCGGTGTTGTCCTGAGTGGACGGTGCGAGGAACCTGGTGTACCAGGGGCCTGCGCCGACGACCTTGACCGCCTTGCCGTACACCTGGAACTTGCTCGCCGTCTGGTAGTCGCCCGCGGGCAGGTAGACGCCGACGAGGGTGCCGGTCGTGTCCATGCGGACGCGGTCCAGGGCGTTCTGCACGTCCTGGTGGCCGAACCCGGCGGGCACGGCGTACCTGGCCGGGTCCGGGTTCGCGATCGCCGACACCTGCTCGGTGTTGACGAAGTCGATGGCGTAGTTGGTGGTGTTGGCCGCGTCCTTCTGCAGCTTGATCTTGGTGCCCGCGGGGAACGAGGAGTTGAGCGTGATGCTGGCCTCGTCGTAGATGTGCCGCGCCTCGCCACCGGGCGAGTTGCCGGGACCGGCTTCCTCGCCGTAGAGCCACGCGTACTTGGACGTCAGGGGCAGCGCCTTGTGGAAGGTGCCGTTCACGTACACGTTGATCGTGGCGTTGATGCCGCCGCCGCCCGCCGAGTCCGGGATGGAGAAGCGGGTGACGAGCGTGTTGGTGCTCGCCTTGGTGGTGAACTCGACGTAGCTGCCGGTGGAGTTCAGCGTGACGGCCTTGCGGCCGGACGCCTCGCCCGCCAGGTCGCCGATCTTGCGGTTCGGCCCGATGACCGCCGCGCCGCCGCCGACGGCCGCGTCCTCGGCCTCCAGCATGTCGTACGGCATGTTCGCGCCGCGGCCGACGAAGAACGGCTGCTCGCTGGTGTTGTTGGGCTGCTTGACCGGCAGCTCGTTGGCGTCGTTGGCCAGCACCACCTTGACGGTGTACTTGCCGTTGGCCGCCGTCCAGGTGCCGAGGGTGACCGGTGCCGTGGTGGCACCCGCGGCGATGGCACCGCTGTAGGAGCCGGTCAGGGTCTGCACGACCGCGCCGGTGGTGGAGTTGACCACCTGGAGCGTGATGCCGTGCGCGCCGCCCGCGGAGGCGACCGTGCCCTGGTTCTTGATGGCCACGGAGAACGTGACCACGTTGCCGCTGGCCGGGTTGTTCGGCGTCCAGCCGACGTTCGCGACCAGGTCCGAGCTGGCGACCGGCGTCACGACCAACGTGGAGCCCGTGAAGCTGTTGTTGGTCTCGTCGGACTCGACGACGACGCCGCCCTCGTCCACCTTGGCGCTCAACGGGTAGCTGCCCGCGTTGCGGGTGCCGACGTTGGCGGACACGGTCGCCGAGGCGCCGGGTGCCAGCGCGCCCACGTTGGCGGTGCCCGCCTTCGTCGTGCCGAGGTAGAAGTTGACGTTCGTGGCGCCGGAGGCGACCGCGCCCGCGTTGCGGACCACCGCCGACAGCGTGACGGCGTCGGTCTCGACCGGGGCGCCCGGCGACCAGGAGGCACCGGTGATCGTGAGGTCCGGGTTGGGCGCGGGAACGCCGATCACCTGGAACTCCGCGATCTGGCCCGCGGGCGCGCCGGTGTTGGAGGTGATCCGGAGCTGGACGTCGGACAGTGCCGCGCCGCCGACCGGGATCGTCACGATGTTGCTGCTGCTCGGGTTGAACACGTAGTTCGCCGCCGACACCACGTTCGTGAAGCCCGAAGCGCTCTGCTCACGGCCCAGCACCTGGATGTTCTGCGTGCGCGCGCCCCACGAGCTGTCCGGGTTGAGCTTCAGCACGACCGAGTCGACCGCCGCGTTCGCGCCGAGGCTGACCGCGAGGGTGTTCGGGTACGCGCCGCCGCCGCCCTCCCAGTAGGTCGCGGTGCTGTTGTCGTTCGCGTTGGCCGCGACGAACGTGAACACCGACGAGGACGCCGTGATCGCCTTGCCCACGGCCAGGTTCGTGCCTCCGGGCACGCTGGTCCCGTTGCGCGTCACCGTGTTGCTGTTCGCCGACTGGTTGCCCGCGGCGTCCTTGGCCCGCACGTAGTACGACACCGACGTGGAGCCCGGCTGCGTGTCGGTGTAGGTCAGGACGTTGGCCGCGACGCTGGTGCGCAGCGTGTTGTTGGCGTACACGTCGTAGCCCGTCACACCGACGTTGTCGGTGGAACCGCTCCACGCCAACCGGATCTGCCCGGTCCCCGGTTCGGTGAAGGAGAGGTTGGACGGCGCGGTGGGCGCCTGGGTGTCACCGCCCGACGGCCCGTAGACCTCGAACTCCGACAGCTGGCCCGCCGCCCATCCGGTGTTGGCCGTGATGTTCAGCCGCACGTACCGGATCGTCGTGGCGGCGATGTCGATCGTGACGGTGTTCCCGCTCGCCGGGTTGAAGGCGTACCCCTTGGAGGGCGCCAGGTCCGAGAAGTTGCTGCCGTTGGTGCTGCCCTGCACGGAAAGCGTCTGCGACCTGCTCTCCCAGCCCGTCGGCAGCTTCAGCACGACCTTGTTCGTCGCGACCGAGGCCCCGAGGTCCGCCTGGATCCACTGCGGCAACGCGCCGGTGCTCTCCCAGTAGGTGGCCTGGTTGCCGTCGTTCACGTTCGACGCCGGGTACTCACCGTGCGAACTGCTGGCCGAGATGGAGACGGCGGCCGCGGCCAACCGCGCACCCAGGGCATCGGCCCCCGGTGCGCCCGGCGCCGCGTTCACCGGAAGGCCCGGCCCGGCAAGCACCACAAGGCCGCTCGCGAGCAACACGGCGGTGAGCCGCGTGATCAGGCTTTTGGTTCTCATCGCTTTCCTCTCTGCAGGGGGAGCGGACATGGCAGGGAGACCTCTGGACACACCACCGCAAGAGCTGCCGGCCACGGACAGGGATCCGGCCGGTCGTCGGCGAGGGGGGACGGTAAGCGGTGGTCCAGACGGAATTAAGAAGCTCTGCCAGGATTTTCCAAGATCATGCAAATTTTTTGCGTCGAGTTGAGCAAGAGTTACAGACGCGCTACAGCTACGTCAACGGTCCGACGCCCCCGGAGCCACTCCCAGCGCACACCGGAAGCCGTTCGGCCCAGGCAGAACGGCCGAACGGCGGCACAACAGGACCGCATTACCAACCAACGAAGACACGCGAACTCTTGCAACACCAGCACCGAGCCAGGCCGAGCAACAGGCCCACGAGCACAACGCCAACAGGCAGCTGGATCAGGCACGTCAAAACCAAGCGTCCGCACCTTGACAACAAGACCGCTCGGCCACGACGGCGGCGAGCGCGCCCACACCTCGTGCGGCCGATTTCACTTGGGGTTTTCGGCCCTACCCTCGCGGCGGCGGGCAGGGCTTCACCACCTGCCCTTCAAGCCCGCCGAGGGCCGAAAAGAGGGGCCCCAAGTCAAATCGGCCGCACCCGGAGAACGGCGGGCACCGATGGCTTGTTTCGAGCTGCCTCGAACCAGACCCGGCGACAACCCACAACACCCACCCCCCGACGCCCCAACCCCTCCCCCATAACCAAAAACAACATCCCGATCCCCCAACGCTTTCCCCGACCGGACGCCCCCGCACCCCCATCCGCACCAAGCCCCAACCGACCTTCGGCCCATCCCCCGTCCCGGTCCACAAAACTTCACCCGGAACCTTGACGCTCGAATTTCGGCGCTGTTAACTCCACCACACACCATGGAACCGGTTCCGGGACCGGTTCCGCACTAACGAGAGAGCGCTCTCTCAGCTGCGCCCACCCCCTGCCCTCCCTCCGGGCACCAGGCCGTCTCCTCATTCCGACAGGCAGGAACATGAGACTCGCTGTCCCCACCCCCACGTCCCCACGCCGACGCTCCCTGCGCAGGCTTTCCGTCCTGGTCGTCGCCACGGCGACCCTGCTCGGCACCCTCTCCTCCACCGACTCCGTCCCCAGCGCGAACGCCGCGCCTGTCCTGCTCTCCCAGGGCAAGGCGGTCACCGCGTCGTCGACCGAGAACGCGGGCACGCCCGCCTCGGCCGCCGTCGACGGCAACGCGGGCACCCGCTGGTCCAGCACCGCCGCCGACCCGCAGTGGTTGCAGGTCGACCTCGGCTCCACCGCCACCGTCAACCAGGTCGTGCTGAACTGGGAGTCCGCCTACGCGCGGTCGTTCCAGATCCAGACCTCGGCCGACGCCTCGGCGTGGACGTCGGTCTACACGACCACCACCGGAACCGGCGGCGTGCAGACCCTCGACGTCACCGGCACCGGCCGCTACGTCCGCGTGCTCGGCACCGCCCGCGCCACCGGCTACGGCTACTCCCTCTGGGAGTTCCAGGTCCTCGGCACGCAGGGCTCGACGCAGCCGCCCGCGGCGTGCGGCTCGGCGAACGCCGCGCAGGGCAAGCCCGCCGTGGCGTCCTCGTCCGAGAACGCGGGCACGCCCGCCTCGGCCGCCGTCGACGGCAACGCCGGCACCCGCTGGGCGAGCACCGCGAGCGACCCGCAGACCCTCCAGGTCGACCTCGGCTCGTCGCAGACCATCTGCCGGGTCGGCCTGAACTGGGAGGCCGCCTACGGCAAGTCCTTCCAGATCCAGACCTCCGCCGACGCGTCCGCGTGGACGACGGTCTACAGCACCACGACCGGCACCGGCGGCAACCAGGCGCTGGACGTCACCGGCACCGGCCGCTACGTCCGCGTGCTCGGCACGGTCCGCGGCACGGGTTACGGCTACTCCCTGTGGGAGTTCTCGGTGAACACCACCGGCGGCACCGTGGACGTGCCCGTGACCGACCCGCGCAACCCCGACTTCGGCCCGAACGTGTCGGTGTTCAGCCCGTCCACGCCCGCGGGCGACATCCAGGCGAAGCTGACGGCGGTCGCGAACCAGCAGCACACCAACCAGTTCGGCCCCGAGCGCTACGCGCTGCTGTTCAAGCCGGGCAGCTACAACGCCGACGTGAACCTGGGCTTCTACACCCAGGTCGCCGGTCTGGGCCTGTCCCCCGACGACGTCAACCTCAACGGCCACGTGCGCGTCGAGGCGGACTGGTTGCAGCAGGGCGACAACCCGAACAACAAGGGCAACGCGACGCAGAACTTCTGGCGCTCCGCCGAGAACCTCTCGGTGACCCTGCCCGCTGGGCAGATCGAGCGCTGGGCCGTGTCGCAGGCCGCGCCGTACCGCCGCATGCACCTGCGCGGCCAGGTCCAGCTGTGGAACGGTGGCGACGGCTGGGCGAGCGGCGGTTTCATCGCCGACTCGAAGATCGACGGCGTCGTCGTGTCCGGTTCGCAGCAGCAGTTCTACACCCGCAACAGCGACCTCAACGGCGGCTGGAACGGCTCGGTGTGGAACATGGTGTTCCAGGGCACCAACGGTTCCCCGGCGCAGAACTTCCCGAACCCCTCGCACACCGTCATCGACCAGACCCCGCAGGTGCGGGAGAAGCCGTTCCTCTACATCAACGGCTCCGGTGACTACAACGTCTTCGTCCCGTCGCTGCGCAACAACTCGCGCGGCACCACGTGGGGCGCGGGCGCTCCCGCCGGGTCGTCGATCTCGCTGAGCCAGTTCTACGTGGTGAAGCCGGGTTCGCCGACCTCCACCATCAACGCGGCGCTGGCCGCGGGCCGGAACCTGCTGTTCACGCCCGGCGTCCACCACCTCAGCGAGTCCATCAAGGTCACCAGGCCCGACACCGTCGTGCTGGGCCTCGGCCTGGCCACGCTGATGCCGGACAGCGGTTCCGCCGCCATCCAGGTGTCCGATGTGGACGGTGTCAAGCTCGCGGGTCTGCTCGTCGACGCAGGTCCGGTCAACTCGCCGGTCCTCGTCGAGGTCGGCCCCACCGGCTCGTCCGCGAGCCACGCGGCCAACCCGACGTCCCTGCACGACGTGTTCATCCGCATCGGCGGCACCGGCACGCTCGGCAGGGCCACGGTCAGCCTGAAGGTCAACAGCAACAACGTCATCGGCGACCACATGTGGCTGTGGCGGGCCGACCACGGCGCCAACGTCGGCTGGACGCAGAACACCGCGGCCAACGGGCTCGTCGTCAACGGCAACGACGTCACCATGTACGGCCTGTTCGTCGAGCACTACCAGGAGTACCAGACCCTCTGGAACGGCAACGGCGGCAAGACGTACTTCTACCAGAACGAGCTGCCCTACGACCCGCCGAACAACGCGTCGTGGAGCAGCGGGAACGGCAACCAGGGCTGGGCCGCGTACAAGGTGGCCGACTCGGTCAACACCCACCAGGCGTGGGGACTGGGCAGCTACGCGTTCTTCCAGACGAACCCGGCCGTCGTCGCCAGTCGCGGGTTCGAGGTGCCGAACAAACCCGGCGTGCAGTTCCGCGACCTGGTGGCGGTATCGCTCGGCGGCGTCGGCACGATCACCAACGTGATCAACAACGTCGGCGCCACCGCCAACCTCGCCAACCAGATCTCCTACGTCGTCAGCTACCCCTGACCCAGGCGGCGCGCGCCACCCCATGACACGCGCCGCTCAACACCTCGCGAGTCGAACCCCCAGACACCCCGTGTCGAACCTCCAGGCATCCCACGTGCGCAACGCCGGGTGCCCGAATGAGGGACACGGGGTGCCTGGGTGTTCGACACGGGGTGTCTGAGTGTTCGACTCGCGGGGGTTGAGTGAAGACTCGCGGGGGGTTGGGGATTGGATTTACGCTGCGTTGATGGAGTTGCCCGTGATGCCGCCGGTCAAGCCGATGTTGGCGCGTGCTGTGCACGAGGTGCCCCGTGCGCCGGGGTTGGTGTACGAGCCGAAGTGGGACGGTTTCCGGTGCGTGGTGTTCCGCGACGGCGACGAGATCGAACTCGGCTCGCGCAACGACCGCCCGCTGACCCGGTACTTCCCCGAACTGGTCGAACTGCTGCGCGACGCGCTGCCCACCCGGTGCGTGGTCGACGGCGAGATCATCGTGGTCACCGGGACCGGGCTCGACTTCGACACGTTGCAACTGCGCCTGCACCCCGCCGCCTCACGGGTCCGCAAGCTCGCCGGGGAGACGCCCGCCAGCTTCGTGGCGTTCGACCTGCTGGCGCTGGACGACCGGGACCTGACCGGTGCGCCGTTCAGCGAGCGGCGCGCGCTGCTGGAGGGCGTGCTCGGCGGCGACCTGTCACGGGTGCACCTGACCCCGTTGACGTCGGACCCGGATGTCGCCGCGGACTGGTTCACCAGGTTCGAGGGTGCCGGTTTCGACGGCGTGATGGCGAAGCCGGACGTGCCCTACGAGCAGGACAAGCGGGTGATGTGGAAGGTGAAGCACGAACGGACCGCCGACTGCGTGCTCGCCGGGTTCCGCATGCACAAGGACGGTGTCGGCGTCGGCTCGCTGCTGCTCGGCCTGTTCGACGACGACGGCGTGCTGCACCACGTCGGCGTCGCCAGCAGCTTCACCGCCGCCCGCCGCCGTGAGCTGGTCGACGAGCTGGAACCGCTGCGCGCCAACGCCCTCGACGGCCACCCGTGGCGCGACTGGGCCGAAGCGCAGGGCCGGGTGCCCGGCGCGCAGAGCCGGTGGAGCGTCGGCAAGGACCTGTCGTGGGAACCGCTGCGCCCGGAACGGGTGGCCGAGGTGCGGTACGAACACGTGGCCGCGGGCCGCTTCCGCCACATGAGCCGCCTCGTCCGCTTCCGCCCCGACCGCACACCGGAGTCGTGCACGTACGCACAACTGGAAGCCGTCGCCCCCGCGGAACTCGCGACGCTGTTCGGTGCGGAATTCGAGAGGAACTAGGGCTCTCCAGGAAGAGCGCCCATGTCACAGGTCTCGGTAGATCTCGCTCCGGTGCCCCGGATCGACGACCAGCACAACAAGTTTGCCGTCCTGCACCTCGTAGACCACTCGGTAGTCACCGACTCTGATCCGATGCATTCCGGCATGCCCTTTGAGGGCGATCGAGCCGTGCGGCCTCGGTTCCTCGGCAAGCCCGTCGATCGCGGACTGCAAACGACGGCGGATCGGCTTGTCGAGCTTGACGAACGCTTTCAAAGCCGCGGGAACGACGCTGGCTTCGCACCTCACCGGTTGCCGCCCGGAACCTCATCGGAATCCGCGGCCTCCAGGATGGCCAGCGCTTGCGCCCAAGGGATCGGCTGCTCCCCGGAAGCCTCCATCTCGCGTTTCGCCTGAGCCGCACGCGCTGACCAGTAGGCGTCTTCCATCTCACCCAAGTGCTCCGCGACGTCGGCGGAAACCAGCGCACCGACTCGACGTCCGTGGCGGGTCAGGAAAACGACTTCACCTTCTCGGACGTGCTCATCCAACAACTGCGGAAGTGCGCCGCGCGCGTCGGAGAGGGGTACGTCGATCTCACCATGCGACTCGGACGAACGGGCATGCGACATGTACATAATGTACGCAAGTTACAGACCGTACGTAAGAGGCAGTTCGCTGACGTCACCCAGGAACGCCCGGACCCCAGGCCCGGTGGGTCGAGCGAACCCCTCAGTCGCTCGACCCACCGCCCAGCACCCGCGTGAACGGGCGGTGTCCGAAGGCGGGCAGCGCGGAAGCGGTCCACCACGGCGGCGGGGTGGTGGACCGCTCAGGCGATCCGGTCGTCCGGCAGTCCCAGCAGTGCCTCGAGCACCGAGCACACCGATCCGCGCGTGCGCCAGGAGAACCTGCTCGGCATCAGCACGTTCTGCTCGTCGGCGGGCATGCGGGTGGCGATGGCGTCGTCCTCGGTGTGCAACCGGACCACGTCGATCACGTCGTCGTGCGCCCGCACCCCGACGACGGCGGTGAGCTCACCGCGCCCGTCGGTGGGGTGCAGGAATTGGAAGCCGCGCGCGATCAGCTCGCGCAGCCTGCCTTCGGCGCTGTCAACCGAAGTCATCGAACTCGCCGTTCTTCGCACCCGCCAAGAACGCCGTGATCCCGGCGCGGGTGTAGATCAAAGCGGGACCAGCGGGGAACCGGGAGTTGCGGACGGCGACCGCGTCGCCCGCCAGTTCGGCCAGCTCCACGCAGTTGCCGAGCGCACCGCTGTAGGCGCTCTTCCGCCACACCGCACCGGCGAGGTGTGCCGCTGACATCCCGTTGTGGACCTCGTTCATAACCACTGCCACCACCTATCGCCCCCGAGCGCATCTGCACGTGCATCCGACTGAGCACCGACCGTAGCACCGGGAGACGCACGGGTAAATGCACGTGCAGCTGCCGGTGCATGGGCTGTTCGGGTTAAATCTCCGCCCGCGCGCTGGTCAACATCTGACGGGTGCGGTCCGGGGTCAGGGCGTCCACGGTCAGCCGGTCGAAAACCCTGCCGTACAGCTCGACCTCGTCGCGTTTGTCCAGGTAGAGGGCACCGGCGAGGTGTTCGATGTACACCAGGTCCGGCAGCTCCGGCTCACCGAAGCGGAGCATGGTGAACGGGCCTTCGGCCGCGTAGCCGCTGAGCTGGTAGGGCACCACCTGAAGGGTGATCTGCGGCTCCTTGGTCAGTTCCAACAGGTGGTCCAGTTGGGCCAGCATGACCTCGCGTCCGCCGATGGGCCGGTGCAGCACCGACTCGTCGACCACCGCCCACAGCCGCGGTGCGCCGGACCTGTGCAGGATCTTCTGGCGGTTCATCCGCAGGCCCACCCGCCGCTCCACGTCCTGTCCCGCCGAGTCCGGCCTGCCGTGGCTGGCGATGGCCCGCGCGTAGTCCTCGGTCTGCATCAGACCGGGCATGAACTGGAGCTCGTAGGTCAGGATCCGGACCGCCGCCTCCTCCAGGCCGACGTAGTCCTGGAACCAGTCCGGCATGAGATCGTTGAAGCGGTGCCACCAGCCAGGTTGGTTCGACCGCTTGACCATCTCCAGGAACGTCTCCCGGTCGGTCTTGTCGGTGACGCCGTACATCGTGAGCAGATCGGCGACGTCGCGCTCCTTGAGCCCGACCCGACCGAGCTCGAGCCTGCTGATCTTCGACTCCGACCCGCGGATCGAGTACCCGGCGTCCGCACGCGTGATCTCCGCGGCCTCGCGGAGCCTCCGCAACTGGGACCCCAGAACGATCCGCAGAGCGGTCGGTCCACCGGATGAGGCAGCGGGATCAACCGTGGTCATAACCGTCCTCCTGCGTTCCCCGGCCCTTGCGCCCACATGTTGCAGCCGGTCCACCCGAACAGCGGTTGCACTCCGTGAAGGCCACTTCGCCTGGTCACAGAACGTACACCGCACGATCACAAGGTCAACTTCGTGCCTGATGCTCGCACTTGGAGCCCATATGCTTACGCTAGGTGCACTGTGATCTGGTGCACAAACACTCTCGTTAACAACGCTCTGTGAGGCCCCAGATGCCCGGTAGCACCGTTCCCCCGTCGGACGTTGCCGCACCCGTGTACATCGACACGACCAAGGCGAGCATCGCCAGGGTCTACGACGCCTTCCTGCACGGGAAGGACAACTACGAGATCGACCGCGAAGTCCTCCGCCGCGTCCAGCGCGTCGCCCCCGAGGCCGCCACGCTGGCCTGGGACAACCGCGCTTTCCTGATCAGGGCCAGCCGCTTCATCGCGAGCCAGACCGGGATCACCCAGTTCCTCGACTGCGGCTCCGGCCTCCCCACAGCGGAGAACACCCACCAGGTCGTGCAGCGCCTCCAGCCCGAGGCGAAGGTCGTCTACGTCGACAACGACCCGGTCGTCCTGGCCCACGGCCGCGCGCTGCTGGAGGAGAACGACCAGACCCACTTCACCGCCGAGAACATCTTCGAGCCGGAGAAGATCCTGGCCAACGAGGTCGTGCGCAAGCACATCGACTTCACCAAGCCGGTCGCCCTCTTCCAGATGGGCACGCTGCACCACTACAACGGCGAGCGCTCCCCCGCCGACATCATGAAGACCTACATCGACGCCCTGCCGTCCGGCTCCTACGTCGGCCTCTCGCACTTCTACGACCCGGAAACCCCGGAACACAGCGAACTCGCCCGCCGCATGGAGGACACCTTCCTGCACAGCCCGATGGGCACCGGCTTGTTCCGCAAGCGCGACGAAATCCTCGCCATGTTCCCCGGCCTCGACCTCATCGAACCCGGCCTCACCCTGTGCGCCGACTGGTGGCCGGACGGCCCGCAGATCAAGGCACTCGACCAGGTCTCCCACTGCATCGTCGGCGCAGTCGGCCGCAAACCCTGACCAGCACCCGCTCGACCAGTTGACCGACTACAGCAGGCTTTCCGCTGCGCGATGGCGACCAACCCCACCAGCGGATTGACCGCGCCTGCCCATCTCAGATCGACCGCTGCCCTGCCCAACCGGCGGATTAACCGCCCACTGAGCAGCACTCGTCCGCCGTGCGGCCGGCTTTACTCGGGGTTTTTCGGCCCTGCACTTTCAACGGCGGGCAGGAGCACCACCACCTGCCCTTTCAGACCGCCGAGGGCCGAAAAAAGGGGTCCCCAAGTCAAGCCGGCCGCACCCGGAGACCGTGGATGCGACACCGGCGACCCAGAACGCACCCCCAGCACCCCCTCACAACACCCACACCCCCGATCACACCCCTACCCAACCGATACCCCAATCGGGTGAACTTTCACCCCCATCCACCCCACCCCAACTCCCCTCCGCAACCAACACCCCCACCTCCACCACCCTTCCGAGCTACAACTTGACCCCCACCCCATGTAAGTGTTCACTCACAAACATGCCCGACACCCCTCGCTCCACAGCCGACGCCCGCCGCACGACGGTCGTCGCCAAAGCGGTGTCGGTCTTCGGCCGCGGCGGTTACCACGCGACACCCGTCACCGACGTCGCCGACGCCGCCGGCATCTCCCAGGCCTACGTCCTCCGCCTCTTCGGCGGCAAGCTCGGCCTCTTCGCAGCCGCCCTCGACCGCTGCTACCTCCTCATCCGCGAAGCCCTCACCACCGGCGCCGAGCAAGCGAGCACCGGCACCTCCGCCGAGATCCTCGAGACCATGGGCGACGCGTACGCCGCCCTCATCGCGGACCGCGACCTCCTGATGCTCCAGATCCACGCCCAGAGCGCGTCGGACATCCCCGAGATCCGCGAAGCGACGCGCCGCGGCTACGCCTCCGTCGTGGAACTGGCCAAGGAACTCTCCGGCGGCACCGACGCCGAGGTGCAGCACTTCATCGCACTCGGCCAGCTCTGCCACCTGATCGTCGCCGCGGGCCTCGACGACGTCGACGCGAACTGGGCCCGCACGCTGACGAACGGCATGCGCCACCCCTGAGATCCCCCTTGAGCACCAACGACTTCCCGTTTGCCCCAGAAAGTATGTCACCACTCACAAACAAGGAGCCGGTCATGACCAGGGCCATCGAGATCGTCCTCCCCGGCGTCGTCGAGCCGCGCGGCCTCCAGGTGCGCGAAACCACCGTGCCCGCACCCGGCGAGGGCCTGGCGTCGGTGCGCGTCGAAGCCTCCGGCGTCTCGTTCGCCGAACAGCAGATGCGGCGCGGGAAGTACTACGACCAGCCGCCGTTCCCCTTCGTGCCCGGCTACGACCTGGTCGGCACCGTCACCGCTGTCGGCCCCGGCGTCCCGCCCGCGCTGGTCGGCAAGCGCTTCGCCGCGCTGACCAAGACCGGCGGCTGGGCGAGCCAGGTGGTGCTGCCCGCCGCGGACCTGGTGCCCGTCCCGGACGGCGTCGACCCGGTCGAGGCCGAGACCGTCGTGGTCAACGGCATCACCGCGTGGCAGATGCTGCACCGCGTCGCGAAGGTGCGCTCCGGCGGCACGATCCTCGTGCACGGCGCCAACGGCGGCGTCGGCTCCACGCTCCTGCAACTGGCCCGGCACAAGGACATCCGCGTGATCGGCACCGCGTCCCCGCGCCACCACGACACCGTCCGCGGGCTCGGCGCGATCCCGATCGACTACCGCGACACCGACCTGCCCGCACGGGTCCGCGAGCACGCGCCCGACGGTGTCGACGCGGTGTTCGACCACGTCGGCGGGCCCGGCGTCGTCGACTCCTACCGGCTGCTCAAGCGCGGCGGCACGCTCGTGTCCTACGGCAGCGCGTCCACTCGCGACGTCGCCGGTTCGTCGCAGCTGCCGGTGCTGAAGCTCGTCGCCAGGCTGATGTGGTGGAACTGCGCGCCGACCGGCCGCGGCGCGCACTTCTTCAACATCTGGGCGGGCAAGCGCCGGGCCGCCGCGTTCCGCGCGAAGCTGGCCGAGGACCTCGGGAACGTGCTGGCGCTACTGGCTGACGGCACGCTCACCGCCCAGGTCGCGGCCCGGTTCCCGCTGACCGAGGCCGCCGCGGCCGTGGAGTTGGCCGAGTCCGGCACGGTGGCGGGGAAGGTCGTGCTCGTGCCCTCCCCCGCCGCGTGACGTCGTGCCGCGGCCCGGTTCCGGCCGGGAACGGCCTCAGTCGCCGGGGTAGCGCTGGGCCCACCAGGCGGTCCAGCGGGTGTCGAGGTCGCCGAAAGCGACCTCGTCGAGCCCGTAGGTGCTCAGCACGGCCATGACGGCGGCGTGCGGTTTGGCGTCGGACGGCGGGGTGCGGGCGACGACGAGCAGACCGCCGCCCCAGCTGTCGACGGTGACGCCGAGCTGGTTGGCGGAGCGGAACCACAGGTCGCCGGTGACGGGCTCGCCGACCAGGTCGGTCGAGTACGCGCCGGTGACGCCGTCCAGCCCGAGCGCCTCGGGAACGTCGACGGTGGCCGCGTACCCGGCGAAGTACAGGGTGCGGCGGACGGCGCCGGGTTGGCGTTCCAGCGCGAACCTGAGCTGCTGCAGGAAGGTGGTCCAGCCCTCGGTGATGTCGTCGTAGTAGGCGTCCAGCGCCGGGTCCTCGCCGTGCGGGGCCCTGGTCAGGGTGACCGCGGTGCGCTCGCCGTCCGGTTCGAGGGTGAAGCGGTCGCCTCCGCGCAGCCGCAGCGCCCGGACCTCCTCGATGACGTCGGCGAAGAAGATCTGGTCGATCTCGTCGTCGAGGCCGTGGTAGTCCCAGCCGTGCCACTGGCGGACCTGCTCCTTGTCGCGCAGCGCCTTCCACACCGCGTCGACCGGCGCGTCGACGGTGACCTCGATCCGGGTCATGGGACTCCTCCGACATCGGTTCCGGGACGTGTGAACAATGCCAGGTCACGGCCCGAAGCGCCGAGGACTCGCGGGGTAGGGGTCCGCTAACCTGGGTGCGTGGAGACCTTCCTGCGGGCACGCAGGCCAGAGCACAAGCAGCAGCGCTACGAGGCGATCCGCGCCGCGGCGCGGGAACTCGCGCTGCTGCGCGGTGTGCGGTCGGTCAGCCTGCGCGACATCGCGGCCGAGGTCGGGGTGCACAAGTCGGCGATCCTGCGGTACTTCGAGACGCGCGAGGAGATCTACCTCCTCATCGGGGCCGAGTGCTGGCAGGAGTGGAGCACCGCCGTGCACGCGGAACTGGAGGGCGCGACCGGCGCGCGGGCCCTCGCCGAAGGACTGTCGAGGACGCTCGCGGAACGGCCGCTGTTCTGCGACCTGCTGGCGCACACGCCGACGACCCTGGAGCGGCACGTCTCACCGGGCGCCGTGCGGGAGTTCAAGCTCGCCGCCCTGGACGCCGTGGAAGCCCTGTCCGCGCTCGCCGTGCGGGTGGTCCCGGAGATCGGCGAGGACCGCGGCTTCGAGGTGATCAGCGCGGTCGGCTGCTTCGCCGCCACGGCCTGGCAGGTGTCGCACCCGCCGGAGGCGCTGGCCGCGCTCTACGCCGAGGACCCGAGGCTCGCGAAGGTGTGCGTCGACTTCGTGCCGACGGTCAGCAGGTTCGCGCGGGTGTACATCGCGGGCCTGGCCACGGGCGTCGATTAGGGCCTGTTTCCCGGATCTCGTTCGATGGGAGTCGCGCCTGGCGTGGTTCTTGGCGGTGCGGGCGGATGGTCCGCGTACCGCTGTTGTACGTGGGCCATCCGCCCGTGCCCCCAGGGGCCGCCCCAGGCCCGGCTACCGCGAACACGGATCCGGGAAACAGGCCCTAGCGGGTAGCCAGCCCCCGCACCACTTCGACCACCGCTTCCCGGCGCGCGGCGTCGCCGTCGTCGGACGGGATCGCCGACGGTGACGCCGGTCCCCACGTCCCGGCGAGCGCGAACACCAGTGCCAGCACGACTTCCGGCGACCGGTTCGCCGCCACCTTCCCGTCCGCCTGCGCACGGGCGATGGCGTCCACCTTGGACCGCTGGGACGCGGCCACGGCGGGCAACTGGTCCAGCGCGCCGCGTTCCAGGCGGTGCCACGTCGCCAGCCGGGGCAGGTCCGGATGCGCCAAGTAGAAGTCGAACAGGGCGCCGGCGTAGGACGGCAGGTCCTCGGCGGTGAACGGGACCTCGTCCAGCACTTGGACGACGTGGGCGTCGAACACGGCGTCGAAGAGCCGGTCCTTGCTGGAGAAGTACACGTAGATCAGGTTCTTGTTGGCCTCCGCCGCGGCGGCGACGCGGTCGACCCGCGCGCCCGCGATGCCGAACGCCGAGAACTCCGCCGTCGCGGCGGCCAGGATGCGGGCCTTGGTGGCCTCGGCGCGGGACATGGCGGTGATCCTAACGGGCGGTGGTGACGGGAACGCCTGCCGCACCGGGGAAGAAGAGTCCGATGTGGACGGTCCTGGACATGACGTGGCGGTGTTCTCCCGGTCACCGGACCCCGTCCCCGAGGAGTCGAGGCAGGGTCCGGTGACCGGTTGAGACGATAAGAGGACACCGGGACGTTGTTAATACGACGGTGTTCCGTTAACGTGGTGACCAAGCAGGACGTCACGACGGGAGCGGTTCACGTGGTCGCAGTTCGGATGCGGGTCAACGGGGTTGACGAGAAGTTCGACCTCCCACCGCAGGTCAGCCTGCTCGACGCGCTGCGCGGGACCCTGGGGTTGACCGGCACCAAGAAGGGGTGCGACCAGGGTGCCTGCGGCGCGTGCACGGTGCTCGTGGACGGCAGGCGGATCAACTCGTGCCTGGCGCTGGCCGTGCAGTACGACAATCGTGACATCACCACGGTGGAGGGCCTGGCGAACGCCGACGGCCCGCACCCGCTCCAGTCGGCGTTCGTCCGCAACGACGGCCTCCAGTGCGGCTTCTGCACCTCCGGCCAGCTCTGCTCGGCCGTCGGGATGCTCGCCGAGCACGCGGCGGGCGCGGCGAGCGCGGTCACCGAGCACCTGTGCGACACCGACGTCGAACTGTCGGAGTCGGAGATCAGGGAACGCATGAGCGGCAACCTGTGCCGCTGCGGCGCGTACAACGGCATCGTCGCGTCCATCCAGGAGGTGGCGGCCCGATGAGGACGTTCGCGTACTTGAGCGCCGACGACGTGGCCACGGCCGTCCGGGCGATCTCCACCGAGCCGGGGGCGAAGTTCCTCGGCGGCGGCACGAACCTGGTCGACCTGATGCGCGAGGGCGTCGAGCACCCCGACACGGTCATCGACATCACGCGGCTCCCGCTGGCGGGTGTCGAGGAGCTGCCCGACGGCGGCCTGCGGATCGGCGCGCTGGTGCGCAACAGCGACCTGGCGGGCCACCGGCTCGTCCGGAGTCGCTACCCGGTGCTGGCCCAAGCGCTGCTGACCGGCGCGTCCGCGCAGCTGCGCAACATGGCGACCGTGGGCGGCAACGTCCTGCAGCGCACCAGGTGCGCCTACTTCTACGACGGCGCGGCCGCGTGCAACAAGCGCGAGCCCGGCGCGGGCTGCGACGCGATCGGCGGCTTCAACCGCAACCACGCGATCCTCGGCACGTCCGAGGACTGCATCGCCACGCACCCGTCGGACATGTGCGTCGCGCTGGCCGCGCTCGACGCGGTCGTCGAGGTGGAGAGCGTGCGCGGCACGCGCCGGATCCCGCTGGTGGACTTCCACCGGCTGCCGGGCGCGACGCCGCAGGTCGAGACGGCGCTGGAGCCCGACGAGCTGATCACCGCCGTCGAACTGCCGCCGTCGGCGCTGGCCGCGACCTCGCGCTACCGCAAGGTGCGCGACCGGGCGTCGTACGCGTTCGCGCTCGTGTCGGTCGCCGCCGCGCTGGAGGTCGCCGACGGCACCGTGACCGGCGTGCGGCTCGCGCTCGGCGGGGTGGCGGCGAAGCCCTGGCGCGCCTACGAGGCCGAGCGGGTGCTGCTCGGCGCTCCGGCGACCGAGGAGACCTTCCGGCTGGCCGCGGAGGCCGAACTGGCGCCCGCCGTCGGCCGGTCAGGCAACGAGTTCAAGATCGAGCTGGCGAAGCGGGCGATCGTGGCCACGCTGCGGCAGCTGCTCACCGAGGGAGGCGCGGCATGACCCAGGTCCGGAACCCACCCGCGGTCGACGTGCCCACCAAGTACGTCGGCAGGTCGATCGACCGCGTCGACGGGGTCGTGAAGACCACCGGCGAGGCCCAGTTCACCGCCGAGGTCCCCTACCCCGACCTCGCGCACGCCGCGATGGCGCACTCGACGATCAGCCGCGGCCGGATCACCTCGATCGACACGGCCGCGGCCTCGGCGGTGCGGGGCGTGCTCGCGGTGATCACCCACGAGAACGCGCCGTCGATGAAGCCGACCGCTGCCGTCAACATGATCAACATGGAGACCCTCGCGCCCGGCACGACGGTCAACTACCTCAACACCGACGAGGTGTTCTGGAACGGCCAGCCGGTCGCCGTCGTGGTGGCGAACACGCCCTACGCCGCGCACGAGGCCGCCGCGCTCGTCCGCGTCACCTACGACGAGCTGCCGTCCACAGTGGACTTCCACGCCGAGGCCCCGAACGCCGCGCCCCAGCCGAGCAGCATGATCATGCCGTCGGGGGCCGACAAGGGCGACGCGGAAGCGGCGCTGGCCGCGGCGGCCGTGTCGGTCGACCTCCGGTTCTCCACGCCGATGCACCACCACAACGCGATCGAGCCGCACGCCACGGTGGCCTCGTGGGACGGCGACCGGCTCACCGTGCACGACGCCGCGCAGGCCATCACCTGGTTGCAGAAGCACCTGGCGCAGAAGTTCTCCGTGCCCGCGGAGGGCATCCGGGTGATCGCCTCCTTCGTCGGCGGCGGCTTCGGCGGCAAGGGCATGATCTGGCCGGGCACGGTCCTCACCGTGATGGCGGCGCGGGCCACCGGCAGGCCGGTGCGGATGGTGCTCACCAGGGAAGGCGTCTACCGCACGGTCGGCGCGCGCACGCCGTCAGTCCAGCGGGTGGCGCTCGGAGCGGACGCGGACGGGCACCTGACGTCGCTGATCCACACCAGCGTGACCCAGACGGGTTACGTCGGCGGCATGCCGGAACCCGTGACGTCGCAGTCCAGGTACCTGTACGCCGCGGACAACATCCTGCTGAAGCAGGACGTCGTCCGGTTGGACCAGGTGGCCAACACCCCGATGCGCGCGCCCGGCGAGGCGATCGGGACTTACGCGCTCGAGGTGGCGATCGACGAACTCGCCCACAAGATGCGCATCGACCCGATCGAGCTGCGCATGCGCAACGAGCCGAAGACGGACCCGTTGCACGGCAAGAAGTTCTCCCAACGGAGGCTGCGCGAGGCCTACGCCCGCGGCGCGGAGCAGTTCGGCTGGGCCGACCGCACGCCGGAGCCCGGCTCGATGCGCGACGGCAAGTGGTTGGTGGGCATGGGGGTCGCCACCGCCTACTTCCCCCAGTTGCAGCTCGGCGCGAACGTCGTGGTGCGGCTGTCGGTGGACGGCACGGTGGTGGTGCGCAGCGGCTTCCAGGAGATGGGCATGGGCGGCGCGACCGCCCAGGCGCAGATCACGGCCGACGCGCTCGGCGTGCCCTACGAGTCCGTGCGGGTCGAGTACGGCGACACGACCATGCCGATCGCCCCCATGGCGGGCGGGTCGGCGCAGACCGCGAGCATCGCGGCGAGCCTGCTGACCGCGTGCGAGAAGCTGAAGAAGTCGTTGCTGGGCCTGGCGAAGAAGTCCGGCTCGTCGCCGCTGGACGGGCGGAAGTTCGAGGAGCTGACCGCGCGGGACGGCGGGTTGTACGTCGGCGGTGTTGGTGTCGGCGGTGTCGGTGTCGGTGAGACGTATGCGGAGATCCTGGCCAGGGCGGGTCGTCCGTCCATCGACGCGAGCGTCGGTTCGGACACGAAGCTGGGGCAGCTGGCCGGGAACCTGAAGTTCATGTCCAAGTTCGTGCTCGACCAGCGGCGGTGGGTGAAGGCTTCGTCCGGGGCGCAGTTCTGCGAGGTCCGGGTGGACTCGGAGACCGGTGAGGTGCGGGTGTCGCGCTGGCTCGGGGTGTTCGACGTCGGGACCGTGATCAACGCGAAGACGGCGCGCAGCCAGTTGCGCGGTGGGATCGTGATGGGGATCGGGATGGCGTTGTCCGAGGAGACGCTGGTGGATCCGCGCAGTGGGCGGATCATGAACCCGAGCCTGTCGGAGTACCACGTGCCGGTGAACGCGGACATCCCGCGGATCGACATCGAGTACTTGGACGATCCGGATCCCACGATGCCGTTGGGGTTGCGGGGAGTCGGGGAAGTGGGGATCACGGGGGTGGCGGGGGCTGTCGCCAACGCGGTGCACCACGCGACCGGTCGGAGGGTTCGGGATCTGCCGATCACTTTGGACAAGTTGTTGTGAGGGGTGCTGGAGGCGTGCTGGGTCGCCTGGGTGACCTTGGTGGTTGAGCTGGGGTAGGTGTCGTGCTGGGTCGCCGGGTATCGCATCCATGTTCTCCGGGTGCGGCCGGCTTGACTTGGGGCCCCTTTCTTGGGCCTTGTCGGGCTAAAAGGGCAGGTGGTAGAGATGCCCGCCGACAAATTGTAGGCCCAAAAACCCCAAGTCAAGCCGGCCGCACGGCGGTCGAGTGCTGCTCGGTGGGTGGGTGGTCGGGCGGTTTGCTCGGTGCTCGGTGCTCGGTGCTCGGTGCTCGGTGCTCGGTGCTCGGTGGGCTGTGGTCGGGGATCTAGCTCGGTGGGCGTGTGGCCGGTCGTTTGCTCGGTGGGCTGTCGTTGAGGGCTTTTGCTCGGGGCTGTGGTTTGGGGTGCGGCTCTTCCTGTTATTCGCGCAGCAGGTGGCGCGTGCAGGTTTTGGTGAATTCCTCGCCTGCTTCGAGCCAGGGGATGTGGCCGGTGTTCAGGGCTACCCGTGTCACGTTGGGCAGTGCGTTTTCCAGTGAGTCGACTGCCTGGCGGGGGCGGAGGTCGTGGGTGCCGTCGATGATCAGTGTTGGTACCTCGAGGTTTTGGCAGGCTTCGACGAGGTCGTTCTCCTGCCAGGTCAGCCGGTCGTCGATGTCGATGGTGGTGTTGCACTCGTAGTTGACGCCGAACCAGGGGGTGGCCATTCGTTCGGCCAGTGTGGTGGCGGTGGTCGGGTCGGTGAACTCCGCTGACCACTGGAGCACTGCCAGTTCGCGTTCCTCGGCATCGGTGCGCTCGCGGTCGCGTAGTTCCTGCCATCGGGCCATGTCGGGGCCGAGGCGGTTGGTGAAGTTGGCTCGGAAGGTGGTGTGCCAGTCCCAGCCGAGGCCTACGCCGGACACGTAGGCGAGCGCGGTGACGCGGGTCGGGTGGTCAAGTGCGTAGCGCAGCGCCAGCTGTGCGCCCCAGGAGTGGCCGAGCAGGATCATCCGGTCAAGGTCGAAGTGGTCGCGGACGGCGTCCAGGTCGGCGACCGTGCGGGCCATCGAGTACGGGCCGCGGTGGTCTGAGCGGCCGCTGCCCCGTTGGTCCCAGCGGATGAGGCGGGCGGGCAGGTCGAGGTCGTCGAACATGTCCCAGAGGCCGGGGCCGCCGTGGCAGAGGACCACCGGGGGGCCGGTGCCGGTCTCGGTCGCCCACAGTTCGCAGCCGTCATCGGTTCGTACGGTCATATGGTCGACCATAGGTGGATTCGTTGGTGACAAAGGACCTTCGGTCGCAATTCGGGCAATTCGCCGCTGGTCGAACCAGGTTTGTCGAACGGCTGCGTGAACGTTGGGCGCATCTCGTCACAACGGGCGCTAACCAACCTGTTAGTCCAATACTCTGGGGTGGGTGACAGGACAAGTGCTCGACGTCCAGGCGATGCCGGCGCCGCTCCCGACCCGGTCACCCACCCTGATCGTCGCGGTCCTCGCTTCCGGTGGGTTGGCCGCGTCGTTGATGCAGTCGCTGGTCATCCCGTTGATCCCGGAGTTCCCGCGACTGCTGCACGCCTCGCCCGTCGACACGTCGTGGGTGATCACCGCGACGTTGTTGGCCGCGGCTGTGATCACGCCGGTCAGCGGGCGGTTGGGTGATCTCCACGGCAAGCGGCGGGTGCTGTTGGCGAGTCTGTTCGCGCTGGTCGTGGGGTCGGTGGTCAGTGCGTTGACCGAGTCGGTGTGGCCGATGGTGGTCGGGCGGGTGCTCCAGGGCTGTGCCATGGGCGTGGTGCCGTTGGGGATCAGCATCATGCGGGACCAACTGCCCGCCGAGCGGGTCGGTGCGGCGATGGGGTTGATGAGCGCGACGCTCGGGGTCGGTGGGGCGATCGGTCTGCCGTTGTCGGCGATCGTCGCGCAGAAGGCCGACTGGCACGTGCTGTTCTGGGGTTCGGCAGTGCTCGGGATCGTCTGCGCGACTCTGGTCCGGCTGGTGGTGCCGGAGAGTCCGCGTGCTCCGAAGGCGCGGTTCGACCTGCTTGGCGCGGTGTGGTTGTCGGTCGGGTTGACCGCCTTGCTGATGGCGACGATCAAGGGCGCGGGCTGGGGGTGGACGAGTGCGGCGACGCTCGGGTTGTTCGGCACGGCCGTGGTGGTGCTGCCGGCATGGGGCGTCTACCAGTTGCGCACCACCGATCCGCTGGTGGACCTGCGGGTCTCCGCCCGCCGTCCGGTGCTGTTGACCAACCTGACGGCCGTCCTGATCGGCTTCGCGATGTACGCCTCCGCGCTGCTGTTCCCGCAACTGCTCCAGGCGCCGGTCGAGACCGGGCAGGGGTTCGGGTTGTCGATGGTGCGGGCCGGGCTGGCGGTGGCGCCGCTGGGGCTGGTGATGATGCTGCTGTCGCCGCTCTCGGCCCGGTTGTCGGCGCGGTACGGCGCGCGGACCACGTTGCTGATCGGCGTGCTCGTCATCGCCATCGGCAACGGGACGGCGGTTCTGCTGACCACGGCGGTCTGGCAGATCGTCGTCGCCTCGGCGGTGATGGGCGGTGGGATCGGGATCGCGTTCGCCGCGATGCCCGCGTTGATCATGGGGTCCGTGCCGCAGGGCGAGACCGCGTCGGCCAACGGCGTCAACACGCTCATGCGGTCGATCGGCACGTCCACCGCCAGCGCCGTGCTCGCGACGATCCTGGCCAACACGGCCACGGCGACCGGCCCGTCCAGGGTCGGCTTCCACATCAGCTTCGTCACGGCCGTCTGCGCCGCGCTGGTGGGATTGCTGCTGGCCGCTTTCATCCCGCGCGAACGGGCATGATCGGCGCAGGCCCACCAGAGCGAGGAGCACCATGACCGACACCGCGCCCGCCTCCGACCTGACCGGCTGGCGGCACCGGCCGTTCACCGCGGCGGGGATCACCCACGACTGCTTCGAGAAGGGCGAGGGGCCCGGCGTCGTGGTGCTGCCGGAGGTCCCCGGCATCCACCCCGAGGTCCTCGGCTTCGGCGACCACCTGGTCGACCAGGGGTTCACCGTGGTGCTGGTCTCGCTCTACGGGGTGCCGGGCAAGGCGGCGTCGGGCGGGTACACGGCCTCCACGATCGCCAGGGCGTGCGTGTCGGCGGAGTTCCGGGCGTTCGCCGTGAACGCGCACCGGCCGGTCACCGACTACCTGCGCGCGGTGTCCCGCGATCTCGCGGGTCGTACGCCGGGCAGGGGGGTCGGGGTCATCGGGATGTGCTTCTCCGGCGGGTTCGCGCTGGCGGCGGCCGTGGACGACGTCGTGCTGGCGCCGGTGATGAGCCAGCCGTCCGTGCCGTTCCCGGTCGGGGCTGGGCGGAAGCGCGATGTCGGGTTGGCGCCGGACGAGGCCGCGCGGATCGTGGAGCGCACCAAGAACGACGGCCTGTGCGTGCTGGGGATGCGGTTCAGCGAGGACCCGGTGATGCCGCGCGAGCGGTTCGCGAGCCTGCGGGAACTGCTGGGGGACGCGTTCGAGGTCATCGAGTTGGACTCCTCCCCCGGCAACGCCGCCGGGTTCGCCAAGAACGCGCACGCCGTGATCACCGGTGAGGTGCGCGAGGTTCCCGGCCACCCGGCGCTGGGGGCGCGGCAGCGGGTCGTGGAGTTCCTGCGTGAGCGGCTCACGGCGGCGGAGTAGTCCTGCCCCCGTCGCGGCTGGTCACAGGGTTGTGATGAGGCCGCCGTCGATGGTGAAGTCGGCGCCGGTGACGTTGCCCGCGCGGTCGCTGGCGAGCAGCAGGACGAGGTCGGCGACCTCTTCCGGTTTGGTGAAGCGGCCGGTGACCATGCCGGTCGCGGCTTCCTTCGCGACGGCTTCGGCGTCGGCTTGGCCGTTGGAGGCGGCGGCGATCGTCGCGGCCACGCCGTCGGCGCCCAGCCAGAGGGCGGTGGCGACCGGGCCGGGGCTGATGGTGTTGACGCGGACGCCCTTGGGGCCGACCTCCTTGGAGAGGGACTTGGTGAAGTTCGCCAGCGCGGCCTTGGAGGCGCTGTAGTCCATGACGAAGGGGTCGGGCAGGAAGGCGTTGACGGAGCCGATCGTGATGACGGAGCCGGTGCCGCGTGCGAGCAGGTGCGGTAGCGCGGCGCGGGTGGCGCGGACGGCGGACAGGAAGTTGAGCGTGAGCATGTCCGTCCAGTCGTCGTCGGTGATGGTCAGGAACCCGCCCAGCCTCGGGTGGGCCGCGCCGACGTTGTTGACCAGGATGTCCACGCCGCCGTGGACGGCGACCGCTTCGTCGACGAGCCTGGCCGGGCCGTCCGGGGTGCCGAGGTCGACCGAGACCGGGTGGACCAGCGGTGAGGGGTCGTCGTGCCATTCCCTGGCCCCGGCGACGACCTGGACCCCTTCCGCGGCGAGGGCGCGGGTGACCGCGAGCCCGATCCCCTTGCTGGCGCCGGTGACCACGGCGATCTTGCCGGTGAGGTGCAGGTCCATCGGGATTCCTCCAGGTGCTCGACGGCCGACTCTCGTCCCACCCGCGGTGCGGCGCAAGGCAACCCCGGCTTGATCACACCGACACGGAGGTCCGATCACATGCGCGTGGACGAAGCACGGGCCGCGGCGGCCGACTGGGTGGTGGGGCGCGCGAGCCGGGAGCCCGCGTTCCTGGGCGCGTACTTCACCGGGTCGACCGTCGGCATGGCCACCGACGCGGAACTGCCGGTGGCGTCCGATGTGGACGTCGCGGTCGTGCTGGACGTCGACGAGGCACCGGCGAAAGCGGGCAAGTTCGTCCACCTGGGCGCACTGGTCGAGGTGACCTACCTGCCGTGGCACGAGGTCCGCGAGGCGCTGGGGACCCACTACCTGGCGGGCGGTCTGCGCACGGACACGATCATCGCCGACCCGTCCGGCAGGCTGCGCCCGTTGCAGGCGGTGGTGGCCGAGCACTTCTCCGACGAGAAGTGGGTGCGCCACCGGTCGGAGGCGGCCCGGCGACGCGTCGAGACGAGGCTCCGCGCGCTGGACGACACCGCGCCGTGGCACCAGCAGGTGATGGGCTGGGTGTTCCCGACCGGTGTGACCGCGCACGTCCTGCTGGTCGCCGCCCAGCGCGACCCGACCGTGCGCCTGCGCTACCTCGCCGTACGTCCCGTGGCACCCGCGCCGGTCTACCGGGAGCTGCTGGAACAGCTCGGCTGCGCCGACTGGACACCGGCTCGGGTCGGGCACCACCTGGACCGCCTGGCGACGACGTTCGACCTCGCCGCCGACGCCGCCAGGACCCCGCTGCCCTTCAGCACCGACCTCACCCCCGCCGCCCGGCCGATCGCGATCGACGGCACCCGCGAGCTGATCGACGCGGGCGACCACCGCGAGGCCGTGTTCTGGATGGTCGTCACCCACACCCGCTGCCACACCGCCCTCGCCCTCGACGCGCCCGACGCGCACCGGGAGGCGCGCCCGGCGTTCGACGACCTGATGGCCGACCTGGGCATCACCACCACCGCCGATCTGCGCGCCCGCGCCGAGCGGACGCTCGGGTACCTGCCGGAGCTGTGGGCGGCGGCCGAGGACCTGATGCGCCGGTAGTCCGCTACGACACCGGTTCCAGGCTGCCGTCGCGCCGGATCAGCGCGGCGTACTCGCCGTTGAGGGCGAGCAGTTCGTCGTGCGTCCCGCGCTCGGCGATCTCGCCCCGGTCGAGCACCAGGATCTGGTCCGCGTCGCGGATGGTCGACAGCCGGTGCGCGATGGTGATCGTCGTGCGGCCCGCGGACAGCGCGTCGATCGCCTCCTGCACGGCCAGCTCGGTCTGGTTGTCCAGCGCGCTCGTGGCCTCGTCCAGCACCAGGATCGGCGGGTTGCGCAGGATCGTGCGGGCGATGGCCAGACGCTGCTTCTCACCGCC
Organism: Umezawaea sp. Da 62-37; assembly: GCF_032460545.1. Lineage (GTDB taxonomy): Bacteria > Actinomycetota > Actinomycetes > Mycobacteriales > Pseudonocardiaceae > Umezawaea. The sequence continues at coordinate 8,318,318 of NZ_CP135965.1, read as the reverse complement.
GGAGAACCGGTAGCCGCGTTCGCCGACCAGGGTGTCGTAACCCTCGGGCAGGCCGCTGATGTGCTGGTGGATCTGCGCCGCCCGCGCGGCCGCGACCAGTTCGTCGTCGGTCGCGTCCGGCTTGGCGAAGCGCAGGTTGTCGGCGATGGAGGCGTGGAACAGGTACGTCTCCTGGGAGACCACGCCGACGGCCTCGGCCAGGGTGGCGAAGTCCAGGTCGCGCACGTCGACGCCGTCGATCGTGACCCGGCCCGCCGTCACGTCGTAGAGCCGCGGGACCAGGTAGCTCAGGGTCGTCTTGCCCGACCCGGTCTCGCCCACCACGGCGAGGCTGGTGCCCGGCGGCACGACGACGTCGATGCCGGACAGGGTCCGGTGCTCCTCGGAGTAGGCGAACGACACGTCCTCGAACCGCACCTCGCCGCGGACGTCCACCAGCGGCAGCGGGTTCGCGGGCGGCTCGACGTCCACCGGCAGGTCGAGGTACTCGAAGATGCGCTGGAACAGCGCCAGCGAGCTCTGCAGCTCCACCCCGGTCTGGATCAGCGACACGGCTGGGCGGAACAGGGTCTGCTGCAACGACACGAACGCGACCAGCGTGCCCAGCGAGGCGATCGGCACGCCCAGCGCGCCGCTCGCGCCCGCGGCCCAGTAGATCAGGGCGGGCATGGCGGCCATCACGATGCCCACGGTCGACATCCGCCAGCGACCCGCCATGCTCGCGCGGACCTCCAGCTTGGTCAGCTTCGCCGACTCCTCGGCGAACGACGTGGTCAACGAGTTCGTGCGGCCCATCGTGTGGCCGAGCAGGATCCCGCTGACCGACAGGGACTCCTGCACGTTCGTGGACATCGTGGCGAGCTGCCGCTGGCGCTCACCGGTGATCTTCTTGCGCTCGGTGCCCACCCGGCGGCTGATCCACACGAACAGCGGGAGCAGCGCGAGCGACACGATCGTCAGGCGCCAGTCGAGCGCGGTCATGGCGACGACGGTCGCCACCACCGTGGTCACGTTCGACACCAGCGAGGTCGCGGTGGACGTGACCGTGGACTGCATGCCGCCGATGTCGTTGGCGATGCGCGACTGCACCTCGCCGGTGCGGGTCTTGGTGAAGAACGCCAGCGACATGCGCTGGAGGTGGTCGTAGACGCTCGTGCGCAGGTCGTGCATGACGTCCTGGCCCACGGCGGTCGACACGTAGGTCTGGATCACGTTGAAGACGCTGGTCGCCACGGCGACCGCGATGAGGCCCGCGGCGAGCGCGGTCAGCAGACCCACCCGACCCTGCGGGATGGCCACGTCGAGGATCTCGCGCAGCAGGAACGGCGACGCCACCGACACCAGTGACGACAGCAGGACGAACAGGGCGACCGAGGACAGCCGCAGCCGGTAGGGCCGGAACAGCCCCAGGATCCGGCGGACGCTCACCGGGTGATCTTGTTCGGTGGTCGGCAAGGACACCTCCATGGGTTGACTCTTACCTATGGTAACAATGAACGGGCCTCTGTTATTCTGTGGCCGTGGACACGGACGAAACCGCAGGTGGGCTGGGTGAGCTGTTCCTCCGCCAGGCCAGGCGCATCCGCCGCGCCTACGGCGAACGCCTCGCCCCGCTCGGCTTCACCCTCGCCCAGTCCCGTGCGCTGGAGGTCATCGCCCGCTACGGCGACTCACCACCCCGGATGGTCGACCTCGCCGACCGGCTGCACGTGGTGCCGCGGGCGGTGACGCCGCTGGTGGACGCCCTGGAGGAAGCCGGGCTGGTGCGGCGGCGGGTGGACCCGGCGAACCGGAGGTCGATGCTGCTGGAGCTGACGGAGTCGGGGGCGCGGACGCGGGAGGCGTTCCGGGAAGCGCGGGCGGAGGCGGCGGCCGGTTTGTTCGCGCCGCTGTCGGGGGAGCAGCAGGCGGAGTTGAGGGCGTTGTTGGAGAAGATCGAGGCGGCGGCGGGGTAGGTCGCTTTGCAGCAGGTCGACACCGGGTGTCGGCGGCTGTCGTGCTGGGTCGCCGGGGGGTCGGATCCGACGTGCTCCGGGTGCGGCCGGCTTGACTTGGGGCCCCTTTTTTGGGCCTTGTCAGGCTAAAAGGGCAGGTGGTAGAGATGCCCGCCGACCAATTGTAGGCCCGAAAACCCCAAGTCAAGCCGGCCGCACAAGCGGACGAGCGCTGCTCGGTGGGTGGTCGGACGGCAGGTCGGCTCGGTGCCGTCGTGGCCGGTACGCCTTGGTGTCCACCTTTGTGGTCGACCTGCTTGGCGATTCCGGTTCGCCCTCGTGCAGTGCGTACTGCCGGGTCCGTTGTGCGGGGTGTGGTGGTGTAGTCGAAGATCGGTGCCCATGAGCACCGTCCTGATCACCGGTTCGGCTGATGGCCTTGGGCAGATGGCCGCGAAGCTGCTGCTCGACGAGGGCCATGAGGTGGTGTTGCACGCGCGGGACGAGGCGCGGGCGGAGCAGGCGTTGGGGGCGGTGCCGGGAGCGGCGGGGGTGTTGACGGGGGATTTGTCGAGCATCGCCGAGGTGGTTGGGCTGGCCGGGCAGGCGAATGCGCGGGGGCGGTTCGACGCGGTGATCCACAACGCGGGTGTCTACCGGTTGCCGGAGCGGGTGGAGACGGTTGACGGGTTGTCGTTGGTGTTCGCGGTGAACGTGCTTGCGCCGTACCTGCTGACCGCGCTCGTCGAGCGGCCGACCAGCCTGGTGTACCTGAGTTCCGGCATGCACCGCGGTGGTGATCCCGATTTGAGCGATCTCCAGTGGAAGCGCAAGCCGTGGCAGGGCTCGCAGGCGTATTCGGACTCGAAGCTGTTGGACGTGGCGCTGGCGTTCGGTGTGGCGCGGCGTTGGGCGGGGGTCCGTTCGAACGCGGTCGATCCCGGTTGGGTGGCCACGAAGATGGGTGGGCCCGGTGCGCCCGACGACCTGGCGCAGGGGCCGGAGACGCAGGTGCGGTTGGCCGTCGACGACCTGGGCAGTGGCGGCTACTACTACCACCAGCGGATGAGCGAGACCCATCCCGCGGTGTCCGACATCGAGGTGCAGGAAGGGCTGCTGGCGGTGTGCCGGGAGATCACGGGTGTGGAGATGGCGACGACGTGAGTCGTGCCTCGGCGTTGTCGAGGTGGGCGCGCATCGCCTCGCACGCCCGGTCGACGTCGCCGGAACCGATGACCTCCAACAACTCCCGGTGCTCCACGGCGAGGTCGTGGGGGCCGGGGTACACCGCGTGCAGCTGCGCCAGGCAGAGCTGCATCTCCTCCTGCATCGCCGGGTAGATCCGGCTCAGCCGGGGGCTACCCGCGCAGTCGACGAGCGCGACGTGGAACGCCGTGTGCGCCTCCACCCGCGCCGACCAGTCCGCGGTCTCCGGCAGGGCCTCCAGCGCCGCCAGCAGTTCTTCGGCCCGTTCCAGCGAGAGCCCCTTCTCGACGATCTCGCGCACCGCCCGCACCTCCAGCGGCGTCCGGACGAAGAAGAGGTCGCGCACGTCGTCCTCGGTCAGCACCGGCACGGTCAGCGAACGACCACCGCCCGCCCGCACCAGGTGGCGCGCCACGAGCACCTGCAACGCCGACCGCACCGTCGGCCGCGCGACCCCGAACGCGCTCGCCAGCCCGTTCTCGGTCAGCGCCTCACCGGGCCCCAGCTCGCCGCTCAGGATCCGCTTGCGCACCTCGGCCACGAGGGCGTCCCTCGTGGTGGTCGTCTGCAACACCGGGCTCACTCGTCCAGCCTAACAGCAATTGAGTTATACGGTTATACCGTCTACCTTCGCCTCATGACCCGTCCCGCCGTGCTCAGCGCGGTCGGCGGCGCCGCGCTCTGGGGCACCATCGGCCCGGTGGCCAGCCTGTTCACCGATCAGGAACGCCTCGCCTCCAGCGGAATCCGCATCGCCATCGGCGCCTGCACCCTCTTCGCCCTCGGCGGCCGCCCCTTCACCCGCGCCTGGCGACGACGTGACATCGCACCGCTGCTCGCCGCCGCCATCGGCCTGGCGGGCTTCCAGCTCTGCTACTTCGCCGCCGTGGGCGTCAGCGGGGTCGCCATCAGCACCGCCGTCTCGATCGGCCTGGCCCCGGTCCTCACCGGCCTGTGGACGGCGGTCGCGGGACGCGGGCGGCCCACCGGCTGGTGGTTCGCGGGCACCGCGCTGGCCGTGTCCGGGCTCGCCCTGCTCATGCTCGGCGGCACCGCGGGGATCATCCTGTCCCCCAAGGGACTCGCACTGTCCACAGTGGCCGCGGCCTGCTTCAGCCTCCAGGCGGTGTCGATCAGGCACCTCGCCGACCGCCACGCCGACACCGTCGTGCTCACCGCCATGTTCGCCATCGCGACCCTGGTCCTGACCCCGGTGACCATCGCGTACGCCTCCCCGTCCCTGCTCACGGGAAAGGCGCTCGTGAGCCTGCTCTACCTGGGCACCATCACGGCGGGCGTCTCGTACTGGCTGTTCGCCTACGGCATCAGGCACCTGGGCGCGCCGGCGGCCATCACCATCAGCCTGCTGGAACCGGCCTGCGCGGCCGCGATCGCCGCGCTGCTGCTGGGTGAGCGGATGACGGGCGGCCAGTGGACGGGCATCGGCCTCATCTGCGGGGCGATCGTGCTCACCACGATCTCCTCGACCAGCCCCGAACCGGCGGCCGTCCCGATCCGACACCGCGCCCCGGTAACCCACCGACCCGATGCGACGACACCCCATACGATCACCGCACCACCGCATCAGGGAGACCCAGCGTGACCAGCTCTTCGGACCCCGCGGGCCCGTTACCCGGCACGACCAACCGCGTGGACGGCGTGGTGAACGGCCCTTCGGTGCAGGCGGGCACCATCCACGGCGGGGTGCACTTCCACACCGCACCCCCACAGCACTTCCACACCACACCTCCGCCACCCAGGCCCCTGTACGTGCCGACCCACCCGATCCGCGCGTCAGGCAAGGGCCCGTTCCTGCGGAAGTGGGGAGTCGCCCTGCTGCCCCCGCTGCTGGTCGGGGTGGGCGTCGGCGGAACGGTCGACGCGACCATGGCGCGGACCCCGCTCGGCGTCCGCGTCCTGGTCGACCTGGCGATCTTCGCGGCCGTGGCGCTCGCGGTGGCGGCCGTGGCGAGGGTGTCAGCCGACACCACCGTCGCCGGCGTCCTCGACCGATGCACCTCGAAGGCGTTCACGGCCCTGTCCACCACGGCGCTGTGGTGCTGGCTCGGCTTCGCCGTCGCGATGTTCGGCACCGGATTCGGCCGGGAGCTGTCCCGCCCGCCGGACGACCCCAAATCGGCGGGCGCGAACGGGGCGCTGGTGGCGCTGGCCGTGCTCGGCCTGCTCGTCGGCAGGCTCCTCGCGCGCAGCCTGCGGAAGTAGTCAGGCCTCCCGCTGGAACACGTACCCCGCCGCCGCCCGGTCGAGCCCTTCGGTCACCAGCCGGTACTTCTTCTTCGCCAGCAGCACCAGGGCGTCCAACCGGTACCCCTCCCCCGGCTCGCGCGTACCCGCCAGCAGCCACCCGCCCGGCTTCAGGCACCGCGCGGCGTTCTCCCCGACCGGCCCGCCGTGCAACGAGATCACCAGGTCCCAGCTCGCCACCGGCAGAGCCCCCAGCACCCGGTCGTACTCGCCGCCGAGGAACCGGATCCGGGGCTCGCCCTCGTAGGTCTTGTTCTGATCCGCCAACCGCATGGCCGAAGCCGTGTCCGCGAACGCCGTCCGGGCCCGCTGGTCGGTGTCCACGTAGGTCACGTCCGGCCAGACGTAGGACGCCGTCACGTCCAGCGACGACACCGTGTAGACCACCCGCCGCGTTCCGGTGTGGGCGGCGACGGCCGCGAACATCCCCGCGCGATCGGTGGCCGCGCCGAGGTGGTCGGTGAACGTGCGGGTGGACGGCGTGGCGCGGCGGGACAAGGCAACTCCTGGATCTCCGGGGGACCGGAGCAGCGTAACCACCCGGCCGCACGGCCGCTCACACCTGCTGTTCGAATTTGAACAATACGGTACAGTCGCCCCATGGCGGAACCGAAGTGGCTCGACGCGAGGGAACTGGCGGCCTGGGAGGGCTACCTGGAGGTGAGCACCATGCTCAACCGCCGCGTCGAACAACAGCTCAAGGACGACGCCGGCCTGTCCCACCCGCAGTACGAGGTGCTCGCCCGGCTGTCGGCCGCGCCCGACGGGGAACTCCGGATGACCGAACTGGCGGGCGCCGCGCTGACTTCCAAGAGCGGCCTCACCTACCAGGTGGCGCAATTGGAGAAGGGCGGCCTGGTGAAGCGCCGCACCTGCGAGTCCGACGAACGCGGTGTCATCGCCACGCTCACCGACGCCGGTTGGCAGAAGCTGCGCGAGTCGGCGCCCGGTCACGCGGGCCTCGTGCGCGACCTCTTCCTCGACGGCCTGAGCCGCAAGCAGTTCACCGCGTTCGCCGAAGGCCTCGAATCGATCCGCAAACGCCTGCGCGACAAGGACTGAACTCCGACCCCGGACGACCACGACCGTTCCCGCCTCCCCGCACGGCCGTCGTCCTCGTCCATCCACGCCGTCGGGATCGACGCGACAACGGATTCGACAACGCTGTCGGCGCGCGAAAACCTGTTGTCACGCGATTCGCTACGTGCCATGTACAACGTCGGATGGTCGGACACCCGTTCCACATTCTTGCGGATTGGGTTGTTCCCTTTAGCAAGCACCGGATACAGGACTGTGCTCCTGATAACAGCACCGGCGAGTCGCCATGATCGAACTTTTTCTGCGTGTATGTTCCGAACACGCCGTCGAACGAGGTCAGCAGACCCGTATTCCCATTCGGCGAATTGATGCCAGCGTCATCTCGACCGCGGGGAGCAAAGATGACCTCACGCCACACCGACATGCGCCCTGCGGTGCGACATGCGGGTGAGCCGTCCGCTTTCCTGGCCGCCTACCCCGGTTACGAGTTGACCCGAGGGCTGGACCGGTTGCGCCGCACGGAGTTCGCCTACCTCGACGAGCAGGACCACCTGTACCTGGACTTCGCGGGATCGGGACTGGCCGCCACCGCGCAGCACCGGGCGCACCAGGAACGGGTGTCCGGCGTGCTGCCCGGCGGTCCGAGCACCACCGCCGCGGCCGTCGACCACGCGCGCCGAGCCGTGCTGCGGCACCTGAACGCGTCCCCGCAGGAGTACAGCGTCGTGTTCACCGCCAACGCGACCGCGGCCGCCAGGCTGGTCGGCGAGCGGTACCCGTTCACCAGGCACAGCAGGCTGGTGCTCACCTCGGACAACCACCAGTCCGTCACGGCGCTGCGCGGTTTCGCCAAGGCCGCCCACACCGAGACCACGGTGATCTCCACCCAGCGCCCGGACCTGCGCGTGTCGACCAGCACCGTCATCGCCGCACTCGGCCGCAAGCGCCCCGACCGCAAGCGCGGCCTGTTCGCCTTCCCCGCGCAGAGCGGCTTCACCGGTGTGCAGCACGCGCTGGGGTGGATCGACATCGCCCGCGACCGCGGTTACGACGTGCTGCTGGACGCCGCCGCGTACCTGCCCACCAACACCCTCGACCTCAGCATGGTGCACCCCGACTTCGTGACGGTCAGCTGGTACAAGCTGTTCGGCTACCCCACCGGCGTCGGCTGCCTGGTCATCCGCCGCGAGGCGCTGGCCCGGCTGACCGCGGCACCGCTGGAGGAGGGCGTCGACCTGCACTCGGTCCCCGACGTCGAGGTCGGCCTGTCCCTGTTGGCGGACAACGGCATCGAGCTGACCTCCCGCCGCGTCCGCTACCTCACCGGCTGGTTCCTCGACCGCCTCACCGGCCTGCGGCACGGCAACGGCGCCCCGATGGCCCGCGTCTACGGCCCGACCACCACGCTGGCCAGGGGCGGCACCGTCAGCTTCAACCTGCTCGACCCCGAGGGCGGTGTCGTGGACCTGCGCACCGTGGCCGACGAGGCCGCCGCGGCGGGCATCTCCTTGCACACCGGCAAGTTCGGCAACCCCGGCGCGGGCGCGAACGCCGCCGAGCTCTGCCCCCGATCGCTGCGCGCGCTGCTCAAGCAGGGCACGAGGCACGTGGGCGAGCCGGTCGACGTGGCGGGCCTGCCCAGCGACGGCGCCATCCGGGTGTCGTTCGGCGCCCCCTCGACGGTCCGCGACGTGGAGCGCTTCGTCGCGTTCGTCGAGCGGCACTTCGAGGACCGGTTCGTCGAGGGCGGGTTCAGCGGCGAACTGCTCTAGTTCACCGCTGCACCAACCCGTTCAGGTGCGCGTAGACGACGGCGTGCACGCGGTCGCGGAGGCCGAGCTTGGCGAGGATGCGGGACACGTGCGTCTTCACCGTCTCATCCCCCACGTGCAGCTCCGCCGCGATCTCCGCGTTCGTGCACGCCGCCGCCACCAGCATCAGCACTTCCCGCTCCCGCACCGTCAACTGCTCCAACCCCGGCGCGCTGGCAGCCGGGGCGATGCTGCTCGCGAACCGGGCCACCAGCCTCTGCGTGACCGACGGGTCGATCAACGCGTCCCCGCGAGCCGCCACCCGGATCGCCCCGATCAACTCCTCCGGCGGCAGGCTCTTCAACAGGAACCCGCTGGCCCCGGCGTTCAGCGCCCGGTACACGTACTCGTCGCTGTCGTACGTGGTGAGCACGACGACCTTCGTCCGGTTCTCCGGCGCCGCCAGGATCGCCTCGGTCGCGCTCAACCCGTCCAACTTCGGCATCCGGATGTCCAGCACCGCCACGTCCGGCCGCAACCGGGCCACCTCGGCGACGGCCGCCCGCCCGTCCGCCACCTCGGCCACGCAGTCCAGATCCGGCTGCGTGTCCAGGATCGCCCGCATCCCCGACCGCAGCATCGCGTGGTCGTCGGCCAGCAGGACCCTCAGCGTCACGCCCCCACCTCCAGCGGGAAAGCGACGGCGGTCCGCCAGGTCCGCCCGTCGGCTTCCAGTCCGCAGGTGGTCACCCCGGCGAACAACCGGGCCCGGTTCCGAATGCCCTCCAACCCGCGGCGGTGCCCCCCGTCCGCACGCGCCGCCGAGACGACCGGCATCCGGTTCGTCGTGGTCAACGCCAGCGAACTGCCGCGGTAGGCCAGTTCCACCTCGACCCCGGACGGGTCGCCGTGGCGCAGGGCGTTGGTCAGCATCTCCTGCACGATCCGGTACACCGTCACCCCCAACGACTCCGGCAGCTCGCGCGGCACGCCGGAGGTGGTGAACCTCGCCGGTATCCCCGCGGCCCGCACCCCGTCGAACAGCTCGTCCAGGTTGTCCAGCCCCGGTTGGCGGGTGCCGTCGGTGTCGTCGCCGTGCAGCAGGTCGAGCAGGTGCCGCAGATCCACCATCGCCGCGCGGCTCGCGGTCTCCACCGCGCTCAACGACGTGGCGAGCCGGTCGTTGCCGGGGTCCAGCCCGAGCCTGGCCGCCCCCGCGTGCATGTTGATGGCGCTCACGTGGTGCGCGATGACGTCGTGCAGGTCGCGGGCGATGGAGCTGCGCTCGGCCGCGAGGGCGTTGGCCAGCGCCTCCTGGGCGTCCCGGCGCTCGCGTTCGTAGCGCTGGTCCAGCTCGGCGAGGTAGACGCGGTGCGCGGAGGTGTAGCGGCCGACCATCCACGGCAGGAGGGCGCCGGTGAGCCCCTTGACCAACAGGATTCGCGGGTTGACCAGCCCGTGGTTGATCGCGAGGTAGGCACCGAACACGCCCACGAGAAGCGCGCCCAGCGCGGCGAACGCGGGCGGGCCCAGCAGCCAGGCACCCGCCCGGTAACCGGCGATCATCATGCCCGCCTCGTTCGCGCAGCACTTCAACGGCCGGTCCAGCAGCATCGGGACCGCCACCTGCACGACCGCGTGCGCGACGGCCACCACCCCGGACAGCCGCGCGGGACCGGCCAGCGCGAGGTCCACCACGGCGATCGCGAGGAGGCACCCGACCTGCGTGGCGGTGAGCGGCGCGGGCGCCCTCAGCAGGAAGTACGACACGTCCGCGACCATGCACACCAGCGCCACCAGGAGCGTCTGCCTGGTCAGCGACAGCCTCGGGCTGTCCGAACGCATCAGTTCCCCCGTCACAGCGGCGATTCTGCGCCATGACCGGCCGGGCACGAGTCCCCCACCAGGGGGATCCATGATCTCCCAGGGTCGGGGATCCCCCTCGTGGGGGAGGCCCGTTCACCCTGGGCCGTGACGCTCCCACGGCACCCCTGCCCTAGGTTCTTCCACGATGAGAACACTCCTGGTGGTCCTCTGCGCGATCGGCTTCGCTTGGGGCGCAACACTTCCCGCGTCGGCTGACGGAGCCCCGGACGGCGCTGACGTGCAGGTGGCGCAGACGCTCGGCGCGCGCGAGCTGACCGTCGTCATCCGACGGGTCGAGCCCGTGCCGGGTCCGGTGCACGTCGAGGTGGTCACCCACGCGGGCTCTCCCGCGGGCGAGTTGGCGCTGCGGCTGAGCCAGGACGGCACGGTGGTCAGCGACACGAAGGTCGTGCTCGGCGCGACTCCCGGCTTCTACGGCGGGACGCTGCGGGTCAGCGGCCCCGGCCCGTGGGAACTGGCGATCGACGACGGCGAACGGGTCGCGACGATCCCGTTCGTGGTGCCCGCGCGGGTGATGTCGCCGTGGCAGAACGCCGCGTACGGCGGGTTCGTGGCGGCGGGCCTGTTCCTGCTGGTGTCGCTGCTGGCCGCGGTGCGCGGTCACGGCCGCGCGGCGCTCGTGCCGGCGGGCGGTGTGGTCGCGGCGCTGGCCGTGGCGGTCACCGCGGCGCTGCTGTCGGCGAGCGTCCCGCCGCCCGCCCCGCCGGGCAGCGACCTCGACCCGACGGTGGACAACGTCACCGACCCCTACGCCGCGGGCCCGGCGTCCACAACGGACTACTCACGGCCGCCGGCGAACCTGGTGGCCTCCAGGAACGGCGACCTCCGGCTGGCGCTCACCGACGGGTCCACCGGCCGTCCGGTCGACGACCTCCTGGTGCACGACAACGCGTTGGTGCACCTCGGGGTCGTGTCGCCGTCGGGCAGGCTGTGGCACCTGCACCCGGTCCGGGTCGGGCCGGGCGACTACCGGGTCGCGCTCGACACCCCGGAACCCGGCCGGTACGCGGTGGCCGCCGAGATCGCCCGGCGCGGCGGCGGTCGGCAGCTGCTGCGGGCCGCGGTCACCCTCGACGCCACCGGCGCGTCCGCGGCCCCCGCCGAGTCCGTCGAGCTGGTCCGGAAGATCGGCGAGGCGGGCACGCCGAGCACGATCACGGCGAAGTTCGGCGCGCGGGACCTCCAGCCGTGGCTGGGGATGGTCGGCCACATGATCGTCACCGGTCCGGTCACCGGCGAGGTCGCGGACGCGCCGGTCTGGGGGCACGTGCACTCGATGACACCGCCGACGCCGGGCCGCACCGACCGGCCGGACGAGAGCGTCGCGGCGTTCGGACCGGACGTGCCGTTCACATACACGTTCCCGCTGCCCGGCCGGTACCTCGTGTGGGTGCAGGCCGAACGCGGCTACTCGGTGCGCACCGTGCCCGCCGTGATCGACGTACCGGCGGCCAGGGGAGCGACGGGATGACCAGGAACGCGATCTTCGGAACGGCCGCGCTGGTGGCGCTGGCCGCGGTGCTGGCGGTGGCCTTCTGGCCCGCCGCCGACGTCCCGACCACCGCGAAGGCCTCCACCGCGCGGTACACCGTCCGGCTCTCGGTGGACGACCCGCGCGCCGGGCCGAACTCCATCGGGCTGGAGGTCACCGATCCTCAGGGCGCTCCCGCGGCGCCGGACGAGGTGGTCGTCGAACCGGTGATGCCGCAGATGGGCCACGCCTACCCGCCCGTGACCGCCACGGCCGAGGGGCCGGGCCGGTTCCGCGCCGCGGCCACCGACCTGCCGATGGCCGGGCCGTGGCAGATCACCGTCTCGCTGCGCGACGCGAGCGGTGTCGACCAGGTCGTACTTCCACTGCTGGTGAAATGACAATGGGGAGAGAGATGGATCTGACAGCTCCGGGGGCCACCGCGGCCACCCGCGCGAAACCCGCGAAGACCAGGACCGTGCCGCGAGGGGTGCCGGCGGCGAGCTTCGTGCTCGGCGGCACGGTGCTCTCGCTGGTCGGCCTGACCTGGGACGTCCAGTGGCACAACGACGTCGGCCCGGACACGTTCTTCACGCTGCCGCACCTGCTGCTGTACTCCGGCAGCGCGTTCTCCGGCCTGGCGAGCCTGTTCGTCGTGCTCGCGACCACCGCCGCCCAGCGCGCGGGGCGCCCGGTCGACCCGCTGGTCGGCGGCCGCGCGGTCGGCGTGTTCGGCCGCACGTTCGCGGCACCGGTCGGCTACCTGATCTCGGGCATCGGCGCGGCGTCGTTCCTGCTCTACGGCCTGTGGGACCAGTGGTGGCACGGGTTGTACGGCTTCGACGCGGTCATCTCGTCGCCGCCGCACATCGGTTTGCTGCTGTCGGTCACGATCACGATGGTCGGCGCCGTGATGGTGTTCGCCGCGGTCCGCGCGCAGCGCTGGGGCGCGGCCTGGACGCTGATCAGCCTGGCCGTCCTGCTCGTGTTCAGCATGGTGACCGCGCTCGGCCTCCAGCAGGTGAACGCCGGTGTCGTCGACGCGGTCACGGTCGGCGCGACGTTCCTGAGCGTGCTGTTCGTGGTCATGGGCGCCCGCGTGCTCGACCGGCCGGGCGGGGCGCTCGGCGTGACCGTGGTGGTGGCCCTGGTCCAGGCCGTGTTCTGGTGGTTCTCGCCGTGGGCGTCGCGGGTCTACGCGGAAGCCATCGGGCTGCCGATGCGCGACAAGGTCTCGCTCGTGCCCTCGCTGCCCGCGCTGGTCCCGATGTGCCTGATCGCGGTCGGACTGGTGGTCGAGGCGGTGTTCCTCCTCGCTCGCCGCGGCAACCGGTCGATGAAGCTGTCCGGCCTGGTCGCGGGCGGTGTCGGCGGTCTGCTGGTGGCCGGGCTGGACCCGCTCCAGCGCGCGTGGCTCTACTCGATCGGTCTCCCGCCTGCGTCCGAGGTGGTCGCCACGGCGGTCGCGGGCGCGGTGTTCGGCGTGGCGGCGGGGTTCCTCGGTGTGCGGTTCGGCGGGATGCTGCGGCACCTCGCCCCGGTTCAGGACGACAGGGCGGTGGCGGCGTGAGGAAGACCGTGGTGGCGTTGCTGGGGGTGGTCGGACTGCTGCTCGGCACGTCCGGGACCGCGCTGGCCTACGAGCCGGTGAACGTGGTGCACACCGAGCAGGTGCAGGTCGGTCCGTACGCGCTGACCGTCGGGTTCAGCACGTGGCCGGTGAAGGCGCTCCAGTCGTTGGACTTCACCTTCGTCCCCGAAGGCGGGATCGAGGGCAGGAGCGGCACCCTGGCGCAGGGCAGGCCCGGCTCGCAGACCAGGAAGATCGTTCCGCTGGTCCGGCACCCGCGCAAGCTGGAGGTGTGGGGCCTGGACGTCAAGTCGCTGTCCGTGCCGGGCGACTGGAAGTTCGAGTTCACGATCGACGGGGCGGACGGGCCCGGCTCCGGGGTGCTGGTGCTGCCGGTGCGGGAGCAGCCGGGTCCCCCGATGGGGTTGAGCTGGGCGATCAGCTCCATCCCGCTGTTCGGCCTGGTAGCGCTGATCGTGGTCGCCTGGCGACGTACACGTGAGGACACCTCGGTTTAGTGCTCGGCGGCCTCCTGGGGAACACTGGTGGTGTTACCCCGATCGGCAGACACCCCAGGAGGCCACCACCCGTGCGACGCCGGAGCATTGCGACGACGTTGGCCGCACTGGCCCTTGGCGCGATGCTCGCCGCCACCTTCCACCAGGAGGTGGCCCCGAAGCTCGGCATACCGGACATCGCCGCTCCCCCTGCCGGACCGGGCGCGGGCACGCCGCAGGCCGCCGTGCCCTCGGACCCGTGCTCGCCCGTCATCGCGGGCCTCAACCCCCGGCAGCAGCTCGCCCAGCTGATCCAGGTAGGTGTGAAGCCGGAGAGCTCCGAGGACGCGCTGGCCATCGTGAACGCCGAGCAGGTCGGCGGCATCTTCATCGGCGGTGACGCGCCCGGCCTGCTGACCGGCGGCGCGCTCGCGCTGGTCAGGGCAGCTTCCAAGCTGCCCATCACGGTCTCGGTCGACGACGAGGGCGGCCGGGTGCAGCGGATCGACGCGCTGGAGGGCGACCTGCCCAGCGCCCGCGCCCTGGTCGCCGCGAACACCCCGGAGCAGGTGCGCGAGCTGGCCAAGGTCCGCGGCGGGCAGCTGCGCGCCAGGGGCGTGACGATGGACCTCGCGCCGGTCGTGGACACCAGCTCGCAGCCCGACGACACGGTCATCGGCGACCGCTCGTGGAGCGACGACCCGGCCGTGGCCCGCAAGTACGCCGAGGCGTTCGCCGCCGGGCTGCGCGACTCGGGCGTCCAGCCGGTGCTCAAGCACTTCCCCGGTCACGGCGGCGCCAGCGGCGACTCCCACCAGGGGCTCGTCACCACCGCCCCGCTGGCCGACCTCAAGGCCAAGGACCTGGTCCCCTACCAGGACATCAAGACCTACGGCCAGGTCGCCGTGATGGTCGGCCACCTCGACGTGCCCGACCTCACCGGCGGCCAGCCCGCGACCCTGAGCCCGGCCGCCTACCAGCTGCTGCGCAAGGACTACGCGTTCGACGGCATGGTGATGACCGACGACCTGGGCGCGATGAAGGCCGTCACGAACCTCGTCGACCTGCCGGAGGCCGTGCGGCTCGCGCTGGCCGCTGGCGCCGACGTGGCGCTGTGGTCGACCGGCGGTCGGGTCGGCGAGGTGCTCGACGGGCTGGAGAAGGCGGTGGCCGACGGCGGGCTGCCCAAGGAGCGGGTCGCGGACGCGCTGCACCACGTGCTGCGGTCCAAGGGGCTGTGCTGACCCGGATCTCCGGCCACGCCGCGGTGTCCGCCGCGCTGGCGGCGCTGGACGACGACGGGCTCGCCGACCTGCTGGCGGGTGCGACGCGGCTGCGCACGGGCATCGGCGGCACGGCGCTGGCGCTGGACGTGGCGGGCACGCGGGTGTTCGTGAAGAAGGTGCCGCTGACCGAGCTGGAGCTGCGGCCGGAGAACGTCCGGTCCACGGCGAACCTGTTCGGGCTGCCCGCGTTCTTCCAGTACGGCATCGGGTCGGCCGGGTTCGGCGCGTGGCGGGAATTGGCCGCGCACACCGCGACCACCGCCTGGGTGCTGGCGGGCGACTGCGCGGCGTTCCCGCTGATGCACCACTGGCGGGTGCTGCCGGGGACGTCGCCGACCCCCGACGAGCACGACGACCTGGAGCGCGCGGTCGAGTACTGGGGCGGGTCGGCGGGGGTGCGGGCGCGGTTCGAGGGGTTGCGCCGGTCACCCGCGCAGCTGGTGCTGTTCCTGGAGTTCCTGCCGCAGACCGTGCACCACTGGTTGCTCGACCGGGTCGCCGACGGCGGCGAGGTGCTGGACGCGGCACTGGAGATGGTGCACCGCGACCTCGTGGCGGGCGCGGAATTCATGGCGTCGCGCGGGCTGGTGCACTTCGACGCGCACTTCGACAACATCATGACCGACGGCGAACGGCTGTACTTCGCCGACTTCGGGCTGACGACGAGTTCGGAGTTCGGGCTGTCCGCCGAGGAGGCGGAGTTCTTCGAGGCGCACCGCGCCTACGACCGCTGCTACACCGCCGCCCACCTCCTCGGCTGGTTCGGCCGCAACTTCGACGTGCTGCCCGCCTCCGCCGAGGCGCTGGCGCGGCACTACGCGCCGGTCGCCGAGCTGATCGACCCGTTCTTCCACGACCTGCACGCCCGCGACCGCGAGACCCCGTACCCGAGCGCCGAACTGGAACGGGCGCTGGCCGGGTTGCCCCCGTGGCGCGGTGCGGGGAAAGTGACCCGATGAGCACTTCGGAGGAGCGCGACGGGGTGTCGCTGACCAACCTCGACCAGGCCCTGTTCGACGGTTCGGAAGCGACCAAGCGCGACCTCGTCGACTACCTGGACGCGGTGCGCGACCGCATCATCCCGGTGCTGCGCGACCGGCCGCTGTCGGTGATGCGGGTGCGGCCGGGGCAGGCGCCGTTCATGCAGAAGAACCTGCCGAAGTACACGCCGGAGTGGGTGCCCAGGCTGCCGATCTGGGCCGAGGCGTCGAAGCGGGAGATCTCCTACGGGCTGTGCGACGACCGGCGGACGCTGCTGTGGTTCGCGAACCAGCGCGCGGTCGAGTACCACCCCACGCTCTACCCGCGCGACCGGTGGGACCACCCGACCCACCTCGTGCTCGACCTCGACCCGCCGGAGGAGAACGCCTTCCCGCTGGCCGTGCGGGCCGCCCACCTGGTGCGCCGCGCCCTGGCCGATGAAGGCCTTGCCGGCGCGGTGAAGACCAGTGGCGCCAAGGGCGTGCACGTGTTCGTGCCGATCGAGGACACCCCGGCCGACGACGTCGCCGCCGCCACCCGCGCGATCGCCGCCCGCGCCGAACGCCTCGACCCGGAGGTGGCCACGTCGGCGTTCATCGTGGAGGACCGCGGCGGCAAGGTGTACCTGGACTCGACCCGCGCGGGCGGCGCCACCGTCGCCGCCGCGTACAGCCCGCGCCTGCGTCCGGGGGCGCCGGTGTCGTTCCCGGTGACGTGGGACGAGCTGGACGGGGTGTCGCCCGGCGACTTCACGGTGCGGACTGCGGCGCGGCTGCTCGGCGACCGCGACCCGTGGGCCGAGTCGATGCCCGCGCCGCAGAAGCTGAGCGCGGAGCTGATCGCCGAGGGCCACACGATCCCCGTCGCCCGCGTGCAGGCGATGCACGAGGGCAAGCGGCGGGCTCGTGCCCGGCGCGGGGAGTAGCCAGCGCGGCGCGTTCCGGGACACGGGCCCGCCTCCGTCCACAAAGGACCGCTACCTCACGACGGCAGCGGGGCGCGGCTCGTGACGGACAGCCGGTTCCAGGCGTTGATGACGACGATCATCCACAGCAGCGCCTGGTACTGGGGTTCGGTGAACACGGCGGTCGCGCGGTCGTAGACGTCGTCGGGCACGTCCCGCGTCTCCGAGAGCCGGGTGACGGCCTCGGTCAACTCCAGCGCGGCGCGCTCCTCGTCGCTGAACAGGTCGACCTCGCGCCAGGCGTCGAGCACGAAGATCCGGCGCGGGTTCTCGCCCTGCTTGATCGCGTCGGCGGTGTGCATGTCGAGGCAGAACGCGCACCCGTTGACCTGCGACGCCCTGATCTTGACCAGTTCGACGAGGAGGTGGTCGAGGCCGTTGTCCTTCGCCGCGCGGGTGGTCTCGGCGGACAGGGCGAGCATGGCTTTGCTGGGTCCTGCCAGGCCGGAGTTCATCTGGATTCGCTTGGTCACGGCTGTGACGGTACCGGGAACTGGTCCACGGCTATGGTCCAGTTCCATGACACGTTCGTGGACCAGTTCCGTCGACGCGCACCTCGACTGGACCCCCGGCGGCGGCCGGGCCGAGTTGGCCGACGCGGTGCGCGCGGCCATCCGCGACGGGCGGTGGCGACCCGGCGCCGTCGTGCCGTCGACCCGCGCCCTCGCGCACGACCTCGGCATCGCGCGCGGCACCGTGACCAGGGTGTACACCGACCTGACCGCCGAGGGCTACCTGTCGACCAGCCAGGGCGCGCCGACCCGCGTGGCGACGGCGGGCGCCGAACCCCGGTCGGGGCCGCCCGTCACGAGCGCGGGCCGCGAACCCCGGTGGAACCTGATGCCCGGCCGCCCCGACCCGTCGCTGTTCCCGCGCGAGGCGTGGCTGGCCGCGACCAAGCGGGTCGTGCAGCGCACGCCCAACGAGACGTTCGGCTACGGCGACCCTGCCGGTGCCCCCGCGCTGCGCGAAGCCCTCGCCATCTACCTGGGGCGCAGCCGGGGCGTGCGCGCGGATCCGGCGCGGATCGTGGTGTGCGCGGGCTTCACCCAGGCCGTCGCCCTGCTCGGCCGGGCGCTGCGCGACCTGGGCAGCACCCGGATGGCGTTCGAGGACCCCTCGTTCCACATGTTCCGCGACATCGCGGCGGCGGCGGGCCAGCACGTGGTCGTCGTCCCGGTCGACGACGACGGCCTGCGGGTGTCCGAACTGGACAGTCCCGCGGTCGTCGTCACGCCCGCCCACCAGTCCCCGCTCGGTGTCACGATGGCGCCCGCCCGGCGCACCGCGCTGGTGCGCTCCGGCGCGATCGTCGTCGAGGACGACTACGACGGCGAGTTCCGGTTCGACCGCCAGCAGGTCGGCGCGCTCCAGGCGTTGGCGCCCGAGCAGGTCGTGTACACGGGCACCGCCAGCAAGACGCTCGCGCCGTCGCTGCGCCTGGCCTGGATGGTCCTCCCCCGCGCGCTGGTCGACCCGGTGAGCGAGGCGCTGCTGTCCAGCGGCGCCCGCCCCTCGGCACTCGACCAGCTGGTGCTCGCCGACCTGATCTCGTCGGGCGCCTACGACCGGCACGTCCGCCGGTGCAGACTCGAGTACCGCTCCCGCCGCGACCGGCTCGTCGCCGCCCTGCCCCGCGACCTCCCGGTGCGCGGCATCTCCGCGGGCCTGCACCTGGTGCTGCCGCTCCCGCTCGCCGCGGAGGCCCACGTCCCCGCCGCGGCCGCCCGGCACTCCCTCGCCATCCAGCCCCTGAGCCGGTTCTGGGTGGGCCCCGCCCACCGCGAGGGCGGCGTGGTCGTCGGGTACGGCGCGTCCACCAGGCACGCGTTCGGCGGCGCTCTGGCCGCACTGCTGGCGGTGGTCCACGAGCTGACCGGCTGATTCCGGGTTACGTTTGGCCGCATGGCTGGCAAGAGCGGGTCTCCGGCGGTGGAACTGGAAGTCGGCGACCGGACCGTGCGGATCTCCAACCCGGACCGCGTGTACTTCCCGGCGCGCGGTGAGACCAAGCTCGACCTGGCCCGCTACTACCTGGGCGTCGGGGACGGGATCGTGCGCGCGCTGCGGGAGAGGCCGTGCATGACGCACCGGTACCCGGCGGGCGTCGGCGGCGAGAAGGTGCACCAGAAGCGGCTGCCCGGTGGGGCGCCGCCGTGGGTCGGGACGGTGCGGGTCGAGTTCCCCCGCTACCACAGGCACGCCGACGAGCTGTGCGTCACGCACCTCGCGGACGTGGTCTGGTCGGTGCAGATGTCGGCCGTGGAGTTCCACCCGTGGAACTCCCGCCGCGCGGACACCGAGAAGCCCGACGAGTGGCGGATCGACCTGGATCCCATGCCGGACTGCGACTTCGACGTCGTCCGCCGGGTCGCGCACGTGGCGCACGAGGTGCTCGACGACCTGGGCGCGGTCGGCTGGCCGAAGACGTCCGGGGGCAACGGGCTGCACGTGTACGTGCGGATCGAGCCCGAGTGGGGGTTCGCCGACGTGCGGCGGGCGGCGCTGGCGTTCGCCCGCGAGGTCGAGCGGCGCGCGCCCGACGACGTGACGACCACGTGGTGGCGCAAGGACCGCGACCCGGCGAAGCTGTTCGTCGACTACAACCAGAACGCCCGCGACCACACCATCGCCGCCGCGTACTCCGTGCGCGGTGTGCCCGAGGGCACCGTGTCGACCCCGATCACCTGGGCCGAGGTCGACGACGTCGACCCGCGCGACTTCACCATCGCCACCGTGCCCGCCCGGTTCGCCTCGCTCGGCGACCTGCACGCGGGCATCGACGACACCGCGTTCTCCCTGGCCCCGCTGCTGGAGTGGGCCGAACGCGACGAGCGCTCCGGGGCGGCCGACCCCGGCGGTGACGACGAGTAGACGTCAGGCGCAGCCCAAGTTTTCCCGGTCGGCGTGGACCGCGCCCGCCGCGGGGGCCGACCATGGCCCGGCGGCGCGACGAGGCGCCCACCGTCAGAGGAGGTCTCCGTGAGAGCCGTACTGGCCGGATCGCTGGGCGTCGCGCTCGCCCTGGGCTTCACCTCCCCCGCCGCCGCGGCCACCGCCCCCGAGGTCACCGCCTGTCCTTCGGCGCTGCCCGCGGACACCACGTGCTACGGCGGCCAGGACACCAACGGCGCCTACTACACGATCGCCATCCCCAAGGCGTGGAACAAGTCGCTCGTCGTCCACTCCCACGGCGGCCCCGACCTCGGCCCCCCGACCCCCGCCCGCACCACCGACGACCTGACCCGCTGGTCCGTCATGGTCCGCGAGGGCTACGCCTGGGCCGGGTCCTCCTACCGACGCGGCGGCTACGGCACCCGCATGGCCGCCGCCGACACCGAAAACCTGCGCAAGCTCGTCATCGCCCGCTTCGGCCAGCCGCGCAAAACATTCCTGCACGGCCAGTCGTGGGGCGGCGACGTCGCCGCGAAGACAGCCGAGATCTACCCGCGCTCCTACGACGCCGTCCTGCTCACCAGCGGCGTCCTCGCCGGTGGCTCACGCGGCTACGACTACCGCGTCGACCTGCGCGTGGTCTACCAGTACTACTGCGGCAACCACCCCGGGCCCACCGAACCCCAGTACCCGCTGTGGATGGGCCTGCGCGCCGACTCCACCATGACCACCACCGGCCTGCGCGCCCGACTGGAGGAGTGCACCGGCCTCCAGTCCCCCACGATCCGAACCCCGTTGCAGCAGCGCAACCTCGACGACATCCTCGCCGTCACGAAGATCAGGGAAAGCGCCCTCGCGTCCCACCTGAACTTCGCCACGTTCACCTTCCGCGACATCGTCCACAACGGACTCGGAGACCGCAACCCGTTCAGCAACAAGGGCGTCCACTACTCCGGCTCCCACGACGACACCGCCCTCAACGCCGGCGTCGAACGCTTCGAAGCCGACCCCTCAGCACACCGCGACCTGTCCTACGACAGCGACATCACCGGCGCGGTATCCGTTCCCGTGCTCACCATGCACGCCATCGACGACCCGACCGCCTTCGTCGAACACGAATCCGCCTACCGTGCTTCGCTCACCTGGCACCAGAACCTCGTGCAAACCTTCACCACCGAGGCCGAACACAGCGCCCTCAGCGACTCCGAATACGCCAGCGCCCTACAAGCACTCGCCACCTGGCAACGCACCGGCCGCAAACCCACCCCGACCGCCATCGCCGCCACCTGCCCCACCAACAACACCAAGTACGGCACCGGCTGCTACTTCGCCCCCACCTACACCCCCGCCCCCTACACCTCCCGCGTCAACGCCCGCCCCGGCGGCACCCACTGGCCAGCACTGACACCACTCCAGTCGAAGATCTGGGAATGGCAAGGCGTCAAGGGCATCACCCCATAACACCGGGGCCCACCGGCCCATCCCGACAGGCCCAGTCACCGAAGTCAGGCGCAGCCTGATGCCCTACCGACGCGCAGCAAGGTGCCCTGTCGGGCAAAGCCCGATGCCCTACCGACGCGCAGCAAGATGCCCTACCGACGCGCAGCGAGGTGCCCTGTCGGGCGTAGCCCGATGCCCTACCGACGCGCAGCGAGGTGCCCGAGTCGGGCGTAGCCCGATGCTGGCGAAGCCAGACCTACCCCTGCCCCCGATACACAGCGCCCTCCTGCCGCACCCCCGTTTGTCAAGGCATCTTTCCCGCCTTGACAAACGGGGGTGCGGCATTGAGACAATCGCGCCACGGGGGCCGGGCTTCGCCCTTTCCCTAAAACCCAACCCACCCACAAATCACCGAGGCTCGTACGCCAGATTCGGCCTCAACCACCGCTCAACCTCCCCCACCGACATCCCCCGCCGCACCGCATAATCCTCAATCTGATCCCGCCCAAGCCTGCCAACCGTGAAATACCGCGAAGCCTCACTCCCGAAGATCAACCCACTCACACTAGCCGCCGGCGTCATCGCGAACGACGTGGTCAACGCCATCCCCAACGACTCCGCGTCGAGCAACTCGAACAACGTCACCTTCTCACTGTGATCAGGCGAAGCCGGATACCCCAACGCAGGTCGAATCCCCCGAAACCGCTCCGCGTGCAAATCGGCCAGTTCAGGTTCCGCATCAGGCTCGAACCAATTCCGCCGAGCCTCCAGGTGGATGTACTCCGCGAACGCCTCAGCCAGCCGATCGGCCAACGCCTTCACCATGATCGCCCGGTAGTCGTCCTGCTCGGCCTCGTACCGCGCCGCAAGCGCCTCCGCACCGTGAATCGCCACGGCGAACCCACCGATGTGATCACCGGAGGGCGCGATGTAATCGGCCAGGCACCGGTTCGGACGGCTCAGCGGCTTCTGGGTCTGCTGGCGCAGCATCGGGAAGCCGGGGCCGTCGTCCAGCAGGATGTCGTCGCCCTCGGAGTGCGCGGGCCAGTAGCCGTACGCGCCCTTGGCCTGGAACGAGCCGTCGGCGATGATCTGGTCGAGCAGCGCGTTCGCGTCGTCGAACAGCTCGCGCGCCACCGGCTGGTCGAGGATCGCCGGGTACTTGCCCTTCAGCTCCCACGCCAGGAACAGGAACTGCCAGTCGACCATGGCGCGCAACGACTCCAGGTCCGGTTCGACGATCCGGACGCCGGTGAACGCGGGGGTCGGGAGTTCGCCGAACTCGACCACCTCGCGGTTCGCGCGGGCCTGTTCCAGGGTCAGCATGGGCTTGCGCTGCTTGTTCTCGTGCTGTTCGCGCAGCAGCTTCTGGTCTTCGCGGTTCCTCACGGCCAGCGCTTCGGCGCGGTCGCTGTCGAGCAGGTCGGACACGACGCCGACGACGCGGGAGGCGTCCAGGACGTGCACGGTCGTCCGCTCGTAGGCGGGCGCGATGCGGACGGCGGTGTGCTGGCGCGACGTCGTGGCGCCGCCGATCAGCAGCGGCAGCTTCAGCCCGCGCCGATCCATCTCCTTCGCGACCGTGACCATCTCGTCCAGCGACGGCGTGATCAGCCCGGAAAGGCCCACGGCGTCGGCGTTCTCGGCCACGGCGGTGTCCAGGATGACGGAGGCGGGCACCATCACGCCGAGGTCGATCACCTCGTAGTTGTTGCACCCCAGCACGACGCCGACGATGTTCTTGCCGATGTCGTGCACGTCGCCCTTGACCGTGGCCAGCACGACCTTCCCCTGGCCGCGGCTGACCTCCGCGCGGCCCTCCTGCCGCGCCAGCTCCTTCTCCGCCTCCATGAACGGCTCCAGGTACGCGACCGAGCGCTTCATCACCCGCGCGCTCTTCACCACCTGCGGCAGGAACATCTTCCCGGCGCCGAACAGGTCGCCGACGATCTTCATGCCGTCCATCAGCGGACCCTCGATCACCTGGAGCGGCCGGTCCATCGTCAGCCGCGCCTCCTCGGTGTCGGCCTCGATGAAGTCGACGATGCCGTGCACCAGGGCGTGCGCCAGCCGCTCCTCCACCGGAGCCTCGCGCCACGCCAGGTCGAGCACGCGCTTGGTGCCCGATCCGCGGACGTTCTCGGCGAACGACACCAGCCGGTCGGTGGCGTCCTCGCGCCGGTCGAACAGCACGTCCTCGACCAGTTCCAGCAGGTCCGCCGGGATGTCCTGGTACACCGCGAGCTGGCCCGCGTTGACGATGCCCATGTCCAGGCCCACCTGCACGGCGTGGAACAGGAACGCCGAGTGCATGGCCTCGCGCACGACGTCGTTGCCGCGGAAGGAGAACGACAGGTTGGAGATGCCGCCGCTGATGTGGACGCCCGGACAGCGCTCCTTGATCAGCGGCAGCGCGTCGATGAACGCCTTGGCGTAGCCGTTGTGCTCGGCGATGCCGGTCGCGACCGCGAGCACGTTCGGGTCGAACACGATGTCCTCGGCCGGGAACCCGGCCTGCTGGGTGAGCAGGTCGTAGGCGCGGCCGCAGATCGACACCTTGCGCTCGGTCGTGTCGGCTTGGCCCTTCTCGTCGAACGCCATCACGACCACGCCCGCGCCGTAGTCGCGGATCCGCCGGGCCTGCTCCAGGAACGGGCCCTCGCCCTCCTTGAGGCTGATGGAGTTCACGACCCCCTTGCCCTGCACGCACTTCAGGCCCGCTTCGAGCACGGACCACCGCGAGCTGTCGATCATCACGGGGATGCGCGCGACCTCGGGCTCGGTCGCGATCAGGTTGAGGAACGTGGTCATCGCCTGCTCGCTGTCGAGCAGGTCGGCGTCCATGTTGACGTCCAGCAGGTTCGCCCCGCCGCGCACCTGCTCCAGCGCCACGTCCACGGCGGCCTGGTGGTTGTCGCCCTCGATGAGGCGGCGGAACTTCGCCGAGCCCGTCACGTTGGTGCGCTCGCCGATCATCACGAACCCGGTGTCCGCCCCGATCGAGAACGGCTCCAGCCCGCTGAACCGGGTGCGCGCGGGCGGCTCGGGCACCACGCGCGGCGCCACGCCGGACACGACTTCCGCGATCCGCTTGATGTGCGCGGGCGTCGTCCCGCAGCAGCCACCGGCGATGTTGACCATGCCCGCCTTGGCGAACTCCTCGAGCAGCACACCGGTCTGCTCCGGCGTCTCGTCGTAGCCGCCGAACGCGTTGGGCAGGCCCGCGTTGGGGTGGCACGCGGTGTAGGTGTCCGCGAACTGCGCCAACTCGGCGACGTGCGGCCGCATCTGCTCGGCACCCAGCGAGCAGTTCACCCCGACCACCAGCGGTTTCGCGTGCTGGACCGCGCTCCAGAACCCCTCGACCGTCTGCCCGGACAGCGTCCGACCGCTCAGGTCCACGATCGTCACCGAGATCCACAGCGGCAGGTCCGGCGCGACCTCGCGCGCCGCCGCGATCGCCGCCTTCGCGTTGAGCGTGTCGAAGATCGTCTCGATCAGCAGCAGGTCGACCCCGCCCTCGGCGAGCGCGCTGATCTGCTCCGCGTAGGTGTCGCGGACCTGGTCGAACGACACCGCCCGGTACGCCGGGTCCTCCACGCGCGGCGAGAGCGACAGCGTCACGTTCAGCGGCCCGATTGACCCCGCCACGAACCGCCCGTCGAACTCGTCGGCGGCCTGGCGGGCCAGTTCGGCGCCGCGCACGTTCATGTCCCGCACCAGACCCTGCAACCCGTAGTCGGCCTGCCCGATGCTGGTGGCCGTGAACGTGTTCGTCGTCGTGATGTCGGCACCCGCGGCCAGGTACTGCCGGTGCACGTCGAGGATGACATCCGGACGGGTGAGGTTCAGCAGATCGGGGTCGCCTGTCACGTCGTGCGTGTGGTCGAGGAACCTGTCACCCTTGTAGTCGGCCTCGGTCAGCCCCGCGCCCTGGAGCATCGTGCCCCACGCGCCGTCAAGCACCGCGATACGACGTTCCAGCAGGTCACGCAGGTCACTCACAGGCAGCCTCCACTAGTGGAGGCGCCCTTGCAGACCGGTGTGCGGACCGAGCGTGGCGGACACCTCGTCCGTTGCAGCGCCTCTCGGCCTGTCGCCGAGATTAGCGGAAACGACGGTAGATTGCGGCCGTGGACCAGATCGTGGACATCTACACCGACGGCGCCTGCTGGACCAACCCCGGCCCCGGCGGATGGGGCGCAGTGCTGCGCTACGGCAAGTACGAGAAGGAGCTGTGCGGCGGCGAAGCGACCGAAACCACCAACAACCGCATGGAACTCACCGCCCCGGCCCGCGCACTGGACCACCTGAAACGCCCCGTGACCGTGCGTCTGTTCACCGACAGCACCTACGTCCGCAACGGCATCACCGCATGGATGCCGAAGTGGAAGGCGAACGGCTGGCTCACCGCCGCCAAACAACCCGTCAAGAACGCCGACCTCTGGGTACTGCTGGAAAAAGCGGTCGCCCGTCACACGGTCGAATGGCACTGGGTAAAGGGCCACGCCGGCGACCCAGGCAACGAACACGCCGACCGCCTAGCCCTGCGCGGCCTGGAAAACGCCCTACGCGAAGCCGGCTTCGACCCCACCACCTACCGCTCCAGCGGCAGAGCTGCCGTGCTGTAACCCTTCACCCAAAAACACAGCCCAGGACACCCACCGGCGCAGCCGGCCACCAGCATCCGGCGCGGAGCGCCCGCCGCCTGGCCGACGCGCAGCGAGGTGCCCTGGTCAGGCGCAGCCTGATGCCTGGTCAGGCGCAGCCTGATGCTGGCGGAGCCAGACCTACCCCTGTCCCCGATACACAGCGCCCTCCTGCCCTGCCCTAGTTTGTCAAGGCATCTTTCCAGCCTTGACAAACTAGGGCAGGGCATTGAGACAATCGCGCACCGGGGGCCGGGCTACGCCAGGCGGTGAACCCACAACACACCCGAAGCCAGACTCCACCACGCCAACCCACAACCCACCAAAAGCCGGACCCCACCAGACCAACGCCCTACCGAACCCCCAACCTAGCCGCCCTCATCACCAGATAATTCCTCTCCACCCCACTCGCAGTCCTCCCCGCCGCCTCCCGATAACACCCCACCGCCGCCCCCACATCCCCCGCCATCTCATGCAAATGCCCCCGCACAGCCTCCAACCGATAATGCCCCGCCAACCGCGAATCCAACGCCCCCAACAACTCCAACCCCACCTCGGGCCCGTGCACCATCGCCACCGCGATGGCCCTGTTCAACGCCACCACCGGATTCCCGGTCATCCGCTCCAACAGCCCGTACAACCCCAGGATCTCCGGCCAGTCCGTCTCCTCCACCGACTCCGCCTCGTCGTGCACCGCCGCGATCGCCGCCTGGAGCAGGTACTCCCCCACCAACCCCCTCGACAACGCACCAGTCACCAACTCCACACCCTCACCGATCAACCCCCGATCCCACAGCCGCCGATCCTGCGAAGCCAACGGGATCAACTCCCCGTCGACCCCGGTCCGAGCAGGCCTCCGCGCGTCCGTGAGCAGCATCAACGCCAACAGCCCGGCGACCTCCCCCTCACCGGGCAGAAGCGCATGCGCGATCCGCGCCAACCGGATCGCCTCCCCGGACAGCTCGACGCGGTGCAGCTCGGGTCCGGCGCTGCTGGTGTGCCCCTCGTTGAACAACAGGTAGAGCACCCGCAGCACGGACCGCAGCCGAACCGCGCGGTCATCGCCCACGGGCATCCCGAACGGCACTCCCGACGCCTTGACCTTCTGCTTGGCCCGGCTGACGCGCTGCGCCATGGTCGCCTCGGGCACCAGGAACGCGTTCGCGATCTCCGCGGTGGTCAGGCCGCCGACCGCGCGCAGCGTCAAGGCGATCGCCGACGCGGGCGTGAGCGCGGGGTGGCAGCACAGGAACAGCAGCACGAGCGTGTCGTCGCGGTCGGCCACGTCGACCGGCGGCGACTCCAGCGAGAAAACGCTTTCCTCACGTCGTCGCCGGGCCTGGTCGCTGCGGAACTGGTCGGTGAGACGGCGTTGCGCGGCTTGCAGGAGCCAACCGCGCGGGTTGTCCGGCAGCCCGTCGGACGGCCAGTGCAGCGCGGCCGCGAGCAGTGCCTCCTGCACGGCGTCCTCGGCCGCGGAGAAGTCGCCGAACCGGCGGACCAGCACGCCGAGGACCTGCGGCGCGAGTTCGCGCAGCAGGTCCTCGACGCCGGTGGTCACTGCTCGGCGCTGGGCGCGCTCATCACTTCGCGCACCTCGATGGGCTGGCCGATCGGCACGCCGTTCTGGCCGGGCGCCGCGGAGGCCTGGGCGGCGATCTCCAGCGCGCGGTCCGCGGACTCCACGTCGACGACCCAGTACCCGGCCAGGAACTCCTTGGACTCGGGGAACGGCCCGTCGGTCACGACCGGCGCGCCCGCCCCCTTGAACACGACGATCCGGGCCGCGTCGGGCCCGGCCAGGCCCTGGCCGTCGACGAGCTCGCCCTTGTCGGTCAGCTCCTGACCCAGCGCCTGCTGGAAGTCGATGTGCGCCTTGATGTCACCGGGCGCCCAGGAGGTGATCGGTTCGACACCCTCGATCTTCGCGTAGCTCATCAGCAGCATGAACCTCGGCATCACAGGCTCCTCGTAGTCCGCCGCGCCGGTTCCCGGCGCCGTCATGGGTAGGACGGTGCGGGCGGCGGGTTCTCTACATCCACCCGATCCGCGCTCCCCACGGCCGCTCGCGAGCAGGCTACCTGCGACGACGTCAGAGAACGAGTTCGGCGAGCCGGGCGACGTCGTCCAGGTCGTCGGTGCCGGGGTTGAAGATGAGCTCGTCCGCGCCGATCTCCGTGAACGCGCGGACGGCCTCCCGCACGGCCTCCGCGGTGCCGTGGAGCCCGGCCGCGATGCCGCCTGCCATCTCCTCGCCGAGGTTGCCGTAGTAGTCGCCGACGTTGCGGCGGCCCTGCTCGGTGTCGCCGAGGGCGAAGTAGGCGATCGCGACCAGGCGCGGCTCGCCCGCGCGGCCCGCGTCCTTCCACGCGGCGCGGGCGCCGTCGAAGGACTGGGCCACCATCGACGCGGGCATCGACGCGCCGATGTAGCCCTCGCCCCACTCGGCCATGCGGGCGAGCGCGGCGGGCGCGAAGCCGCCGAACATCATCGGGATCTGCCGAGCGCCCGGCGTCACGGCCGGGTTGGCGCCGCCGCCGACGGGCTCGCCGCCCCACACCGACCGGTAGACCCCGAGGTCGTGGTCCAGGCGTTTACCCAGGCCGCGGGGGCCCGCGCCGTCCACGACGAAGTCGTCCTCACGTCCGCCGATGCCCACCCCGAGCGTCAGCCTGCCGCCGGAGATCCCGTCGATGCCCGCGAGTTCCTTGGCCAGCAGCACCGGCGGCCACACCGGGGCGAGCATGACGTTGCTGAACAGCCCGATCCTGCTCGTCACGGCGGCCGCCGCGGCCAGCGCGACGGTGTCCAGCACGCCGGGGTAGGCGATCCGCCCGACCGTGCCGAGGGTCGAGAAGCCCGCCTCCTCGGCCCGCGCCGCCCACCGCGGGAGAACGGTCGGGGTGACGTCGCGAACCTGGTTGGGCAGTCCGATACCGATCTTCACCAGTGCCTGCTTCCGTTGAGTCGGGATGACATATCAACCCAACGTAGCAAGATCACGAGCAGGCGTGGGGCGACCTCAGCGGCGTAGTTCCGCCACAGCTCCCGCGACCGCCCTGAGGCCACCGAGCACGTCGTCGCCGAGCACCGTGACACCGACGTGGTCCGCGCCCGCGTCGAGGTGCTCGACGAGACCGGACGCGATGGCGCCGACCTCGCCGTGCAGGACGAGCGCGTCGATCAGGCGGTCGCTGCCCTGGTCGGTGAGGTCCTCCACGGTGAACCCGGCGCGCCGCAGGTTGTTGGCGATCTCGGGGACGTTCAGGGCCGGGAACGCGACGGCGGCGCGACCGATGGTCCGCGCGCGTTCGGCGTCGGTGTCCAGCACGACGTGCTGGCCGACCATCACCAGCGCGTCCTCGCCGACGATCTGCCTCGTCCGCTGGGCGTGCGCGGGCGTCACCAGGACGGCGGCCACGCCCGCCGTGCGCTCGGCCGCCAGCCGCAGCGCTCGCGGGCCGAGCACGGCCAGCGCGACCTGGTCCGCGGGAACACCCGCGGCCGCCAGTTCGTCCAGGTACTCCACGTGCGCGTCGTACGGCAGCATGTACCCGGAGTCGGGGGCACGACGGCCCGCGCCGAGACCGAGGAGGAACCGGTCCGGGTGCTTCGCCGCGATGCGGTGGCAGGACTCGGCCACGATCTTCGCGGGCGCCGTCCAGATGTTCACTATGCAGGTCGCGACCACCAGCCGTTCGGTCGCGTCCAGCACCTGCTCGACGACGTCGAGGTCGGCGGGCGGCGCGCCGATCAGCCACATCGCGCCGTAGCCCGCCTTCTCGATCTCCACGGCCAGCTCAGGGGTCGCGGTCTGGTAGTGCAGGTGGACACCGAGCTCACCGAGCGCGATTGTCATCCGGGCGTCACTCTCATTCGGTCGGGACGGCGACGGAGACGCGCCGCCGTTATGATCGACCAAGCCGCCCAAGGCCGTCCATAGGCCTACGTCAACGATCGGACCGCCTCCCGCAGCGAGTCGTCGATCGGCCGCGGCTTGAGCCCGAAGACGCCCGTCGACTCGGCCGAGTCGAGGACGAACGGCCTGGCGAACTGGTACGCGGTGGTGCGCAGCTCCTTCACCATCGGTGAGAACAGGCCGATGGCGCGCAGGGCCGGGCTCGGGATCCTGCCCAGCTTCGGCGCGCCGACACCCGCGACGGCGGTGAACCGGGTCGCGATCTCGCGCACCGTCATGGGCGGCTCGGTCGGCACCGGCCACGCCCTGCCCCACGCCCGTTCATCGGTGGCGGCGGTGGTCAGCATCGCCGCGACGTCCGCGATCGACGTCCAGCTGTGCTCCACGTCCAGCGGCGCGGGCGACCAGGCCCTCCTCCCGGCGAGCAGCGGCTTGCCGAGACCGAAGGTGAAGATCGAGTTGGCCTCGACGTAGTCGCTGCCGCGGACCTCGGTCGCCCGGATCCGGCCCGCCTCGTGCGCGGCGAGCGCGTCGCGCCACATGTCCGCCTTCAGCTTCAGCTTCGGGTGGGTCGCGGCGAGCGGCGTGGCGGCGGTCATCGGACCGTCCACCGGGCCGTACCCGTAGAGGCTGCCCGTCATCACGTACACCGCGCCGGAGCGCTCGGCGGCGGTGAGCAGCGCGGACGCGATCGGCGGCCAGTCGGTGAGCCACCGGTGGTAGGCCGGGTTGACGCAGTTGTAGAGCGCGACGGCACCCTCGGCCAGCCCGCTGAGCACGCCCGCGTCCGTGGCGTTGGCGGCGACGCGCTCGACGTTCGGATCATCGGGCCCGCCGCCGCTCCGGCTGACCACCCTGACCCGCTCACCGCGCGCGGCGAGCAGCAGGGCGGTGGTGGAACCGACGGGGCCGGAGCCGACGACCACGTGCAGCGACATGGGGATCCTCCTCGGGGAAAGAGCAGTGCTCTCCAAGTAGAGCACACTTTCCGAGAACAGTGCTCTCGAACTTGTGCAACACTCTCGTCATGTCAGCAGGCTCCCTCCGCGCCCGCGTCCGGGCCGAGATGACCGAGGAGATCAAGGCGTCCGCCCGCCGCCACCTGGCGACCGACGGCGCGAACCTCTCCCTGCGCGCCGTGGCCAGGGACATGGGCATGGTGTCGTCCGCGCTGTACCGCTACTTCGCGAGCCGCGACGACCTGCTGACCGCCCTCATCCTCGACGCGTACAACGCGCTGGGCGCCGCGGCCGAGGCGGGCGACGCCACCGTCACCGACCGCGCCGACCTGCGCGTCCGCTGGCTCGCGACCTGCCGCGCCGTCCGCACCTGGGCCCTGACCACCCCGGCCGAGTACGCGCTGCTGTTCGGCAGCCCCGTCCCCGGCTACCGGGCCCCGGACGACACGATCGCCGCCGCCTCCAGAACCGCCACCACCCTGGTCCGCATCCTCGAGGACGGCTTCCACGCGGGCGCCATCACCGACCCCGCCACCGACGACATGCCGATCGAGGTCCGCGCCGACATGGCCCGCCTCCGCGACCGCCTCGCCCCCGACCTCCCCGAAGAACTGCTGGCCCGCGGCAGCATGGGCTGGATCCAGCTGTTCGGCGCGGTCAGCTTCGAGCTCTTCGGGCAGCTCGACAACGTCGTCGAAGCACGTGAGCCCTACTTCGACCACCAGATGCGCCAGGTCGCGACGGCCATCGGAATTCCCGCTTGATCGGGGTGAACAAGGTCATCGGCAAGGTGACTCCGGCCTGGCGACCGCGGTACGCAGGCACCTGGTGAAGGAGCGCGGCGTGGACCGCCGGAAGATCATGTTTTCCAGCTACTGGGAGGTCGGGCAGGCCCGGACCTGACCGTCTCGTCAGGTCATCCCCGTCGGCTCACCGACGTCCGCAGCCAGAGGTCGAAGGACAGCGCGAAGTCCAGGCCCGCGCGGGTCGCGAGGTCGTCGGCCGGGCGGTCGAGGCGGGCGCGGACGTGAGCCGGGTCGAGGTACGTCCAGACCGGCGCGGTCGGCGTCGCCAGCAGGTCGGCGACCTGCTCCTGGACCAGCCACCGGTAGGCGCGGTCCTGGGTGCTGGGGTACGGGGCCTTGGTGCGGTCCAGCACGCTCGCGGGCAGCACGGGCGCCGCGGCCGCGCGCAGCAGCGACTTCTCCCGGCCGTCGGCGGTGTGGTGCGACCACGGCGTGTTGAAGGCGTACTCCACGAGCCGGTGGTCGCAGAACGGGACGCGGACCTCCAGGCCCACGGCCATGCTGAGCCGGTCCTTGCGGTCGAGGAGGTCGGGCAGCCAGCGGGTGAGGTGCAGGTGCGAGACCTCCCGCATCCGCCGCTGCATCGGCGCCTCCCCCGGCAGCACGGGGACCTCGGCCAGCGCCTGCCGGTAGTGCTCGGCGCGGTGGGCGGTGACGTCCAGTTCCGCGGCGACGTCCGTCCGCAGGAACGCGCGGGCGGTGCCGCTGCGCCCGGCGAAGCAGCGCCACGGGTAGTCGGCCGCGGCCAGCGCGTCCGCGTCGTGGAACCACGGGTAGCCGCCGAACACCTCGTCGGCGCTCTCGCCGGACAGCACCACGGTGGCGTGCTCGCGCACCGCGCGGAACAGCAGGTGCAGCGACCCGTCCATGTCACCGGAGGTGGGCGCGTCCCGTGCCGCCACGACGGCTTGGCGGAGCCCCGGATCGCTCAACGCCGCCGGGTCCAGCACGAGGTCGCGGTGGTCGAGGCCGCAGTGCTCGACCACGGCCCGCACGAACGGCGCGTCGGACGTGCCGCGCAGCCGGTCCGGCGTGAACCCGCCGGTGAAGTCGACCGAGAACGTCCGCAGCGCGCCGCCGTGCGCCGACCCCAGCGCCGCGAGCACGCTGGAGTCGAGGCCCCCGGACAGCAGGGCGCCCAGCGGCACGTCGGCCACCAGGTGGCGGCCGGTGATGTCGGCCAGCAGCTCCCGCGTCCTGGCGACGGTGGTCGGGCCGTCGTCCTCGTGCGGCCGCGCCTCCAGGGACCAGTACCGGTGCTCCCGGACGCCCGACGCGTCCACCACCAGCACGTTTCCCGGCGGTAGTTCCCGCACCCCGCGGAACAGGGAGCCCCCCGGTGTCCGCACCGAGGCGAAGAAGTCGCGCAGGCCGTGCCCGTCCACCTCGGGCTCGACCAGCCCGGTCGCGAACAGCGCCTTCGGCTCGGACGCGAACAGCACGCCCGCGCCGCGCCGGACGTAGTGCAGCGGCTTCACGCCGAGCCGGTCGCGCACCAGCAGCAGCCGGTGCCGGGCCACGTCCCAGACCGCGAACGCGTACATCCCGTTGAGCCGCTCGGCGGCGCCGGTCCCCCACTCCCGGCAGGCGTGCAGCACGACCTCGGTGTCGGTGCCGGTGCGGAACTTGTGGCCCAGCAGCTCGAGTTCGGCGCGCAGCTCGACGTGGTTGAACACCTCGCCGCTGTAGGAGAGCACGACCACCGGGTCGTCCCCGTCGTCGCTGACGGCCATGGGCTGGTGGCCGTGCACGGGGTCCAGGACGGCGAGCCTGCGGTGGCCGAGGACCGCGTGCGCCCCGACCCACAACCCCTCCCCGTCGGGCCCGCGCGCGGCCAGCGCGTCGGTCATCCGGCGCACCGCGCGGCCGCCGTGGAGCAGGGGGGCGGCCGGATCTGCCCAGCCCGCGATTCCGCACATCGGTGAACTCCTCCGGGTGATGACCGGCGGGCCCGCGATCACCCTGGGACACGGCCGGTCACTCGGAGTGTAGGGTCGCCCTTCGTCGACACGCCAACCGCGTCACTCCATTGTGGCCGTCCACAGTGGATCACCCACGAGCACGGGACAACGGATGACCCAGCCGATCGCCATCGTCGGGACGGCCTGCCGGTTCCCCGGCGCCCGAACACCGGACCAGCTCTGGCAGCTGCTCCTGGACGGCCGCGACACCATCGCCCCCGCCCCTCCGGCGGGCCGCTTCGACACCACGCCCGTGCTCGACCGGCACGGCCGGGTGATGGGCCTGGCGGGCGGCTACCTCGACCACGAGGACTTCGACCCCGGCCTGTTCGCCGTCACCGACCGCGAGGCCGCGGCGATGGACCCACAGCACAAGGTCCTGCTGGCCACCGCGCGGGACGCCCTGCTGGACGCGGGCCTCACCACGCGCTCACCGGCGGACGTCGGCGTGTTCATGGGCCAGAGCACCGGCGAGCACTGGGACTCCCACCGCGGTCCCGTCGACATGCACGACATCGCGGGCAGCGCCGCCCGCAGCATGGCGTCCGGGCGGATCAGCCACGCCTGGGACCTGCGCGGACCGTGCGCCACCGTCGACGCCGCCTGCTCCTCCGGCACCCTCGCCGTGCACCTGGCCTGCCAGAGCCTGCGCACCGACGAGTGCGACACCGCGCTCGCCGGCGGCGTCAGCCTCGTGCTGGGCACCGACCACACCGCGGGCTACGCGGCCGCGGGCCTGCTCTCCCCCACCGGCCGCTGCCACTTCGGCGACAAGCGCGCGGACGGCTTCGTGCGCAGCGACGGCGCCGCCGTGCTCGTGCTCAAACGCCTGGACCGGGCCCTCGCCGACGGCGACACCGTCCAGGGCGTCATCCTCGGCAGCGCCCAAGCCGGCAAGGGCCGCACCGCCAAGTCCGTCATCGCGCCCTCCGTCGAGGGCTACGTCCAGGTCATCACCCGCGCGTGCGCCACCGCGGGCATCACCCCGTCCGACCTCGGCTACGTCGAGGCCCACGGCAACGCCGCCCCCGCCGGCGACGCCGTCGAACTCCAGGCGATCGGCGCCACCGCGGGCCCGTGCCTGGTCGGATCGATCAAGTCGACCATCGGCCACCCCGAGGCCGCGGGCGGCCTGGCGGGCATCCTCAAGGCGGCACTCGTCCTCCGCCACCGCACGATCCCCGCCGGCCCCCGCCCGCTCAGCCCGACGTCCACAGTGGACTGGAAAGGCCTGGGCCTCACCCCCGTCCGGACCCGCACGGACTGGCCCGGCACCGGCCCGGCCTACGCGGGCGTCAACACCTACGGCCTGTCCGGCACGTTCGTGCACGTGGTGCTCGGTGAGCCACCAGTCCACAGTGGACGGACTTGATACCGCAACGATCATGGGACGTCAACCGATGACAGCCGATTCGGCCGGACAGAACCTGTCCTGGTTATAACTATCGGCGATCTTGACCGGCACCGGATCGCGACACACGATCAGGGAGCGCTCTCACCCCCTGCCGAGGTGCGTCCGGAGGACTGACCATGCCGTCACCGTCCCGTCGATCGAAGTGGTCGCTCGCCGTCACCGGGGTGCTGCTGGCCTCCGGTGTCCTGACACCGGCCGCCGCCCAGGCCCGGCCCGCCGACCAGTGGACCGTCTCCGGTCCCTCGCTGACCGCCACCGTGGCGCTCGACCCGACCACGGGCGCCCTATCGCTGGGGGCCACACGGAGCGGGCGGGCGGTGTTGGCGCCCGCGCCGGTCGGACTGCGCACGACCGGGGCGGATCTGAGTCGGGGGCTGCGGTTCGTCAGCCGGGCGGACCGGACGGTCTCCGAGCAGTACGCGATGACGACCGGCAAGCGGCGGAACCGGGTGGTCACGGGGACCGAGGCGCGGTTGGCGTTCGCGACGGCCGGGGGCGCGCGGGTCGACCTGGTGGTGCGGGTGGCGCCGGACGGGATCGCCTACCGGTACGTGGTGCCGGGGCCGGTCACGGTGACGGGCGAGGCGTCGGCGTTCACGGTGCCGACCGGCGCGTCGGCGTGGCTGCTGCCCTACAACGCCTGGTACGAGGCCAGTCGGGTGCAGACCACGGCCGGCGGCGCGGCGGCGGGCGACTACGGGAACCCGTCGCTGTTCCAGAGCGGCGAGGACTACGTGCTGCTCACCGAGTCCGATGTGGACGGCCGGTACCCCGGTTCGAAGCTGCGGCACACCAGCGGTTCCGGCACCTACCAGGTCGTGCTCGCCGACGAGCGGGTCACGTCGTCCGGCGAGCTGCGCACGCCGTGGCGGACGGCGGTCATCGGGGACCTGGCGACGGTCACCGCGTCGACGCTCGTCGACGACCTCGCGCCGCCGTCGAAGGTGGCCGACACGTCGTGGGTCAAGCCCGGCAAGGTCGCGTGGTCGTGGCTGAGCGAGAACTCCAGTCCCGGCAACTTCGAGCGGCAGAAGGCCTACGTCGACTTCGCCGCCCGCAACGGCTGGCCGTACGTGCTGGTCGACGAGGGCTGGAGCGCGAACTGGGTGCCGGAACTGGTGCGGTACGCCCGCGCCAAGGGCGTGGACATCCTGCTGTGGCTGCACTGGAGCAACCTGGACACGGCCGCCGAGCGCGACACGACGCTGCCGCGGATCCGCGACTGGGGCGTGAAGGGCGTGAAGCTGGACTTCATGGAGTCCGACTCCCAGGAGCGCTACCAGTGGTACGACGCGGTGCTCGCGAAGACCGCCGAGCTGCACCTGATGGTGAACTTCCACGGCTCCACGATCCCGCACGGCCTGGCGCGGACGTGGCCGCAGGTGATGAGCATGGAGGCCGTGCGCGGCGCGGAGAACCAGCCGTCGGCGGCGAACAACCCGGTGCAGGCGTTCACCCGCAACGTGGTCGGCTCGATGGACTACACGCCGGTGTCGCTCGACGTCGGCCCGAAGGAGGCCTCCGTCGCGCACGAGGTGGCGC
Source organism: Umezawaea sp. Da 62-37 (assembly GCF_032460545.1). GTDB lineage: Bacteria > Actinomycetota > Actinomycetes > Mycobacteriales > Pseudonocardiaceae > Umezawaea. The sequence continues at coordinate 8,281,883 of NZ_CP135965.1, read as the reverse complement.
TGCCGGTGGTCTACGAGTCGGGCTGGACGCACTTCGCGGACAAGCCGGAGGCCTACGAGGCGCGTCCGCAGGCGCTGCGGTTCCTCGACCAGGTCCCGACGGTGTGGGACGAGACGCGGCTGGTCGGCGGGCACCCGAGCAGCGGCGCGACCATGGCGCGGCGCAGCGGGACCCGGTGGTTCCTCGGTGCCATCGCCTCCGGTGACGCTCGCGCGGTAAGCGCCCCGCTGGGCTTCCTCGGCACGGGCGAGTGGCTGGTCGAGGTGGTCCGCGACAACACCGCAGCCACCCGCGGCGACGTGATCCGCGAAAGCTCGGTGCGCCGGTCCACCGACGTGCTGTCGGTCGCCGTGCCGCGCAACGGCGGGTTCGCCGCGGTCATCTGCCCGAACCAGGCGGGCCGGACCACCTGCGACGAGCCGATCAAGCAGGTCCCCACCACCACGCTGACCGTCACGCCCGCGCAGGAGTTCGACGCCGCGAAGGGCACGACGTTCGAGGTGACCGGCTCGTTCACGCCCACCGGCACGGGGGCGCTGACCGACGTCGTGCTCACCGCCACCGCCCCGGCGGGCTGGACGGTGACCGGCCTCCCGGTGCGCCGCGGCATGTTGCTGCGCGGCGAGACGTTGACCGGCCGCTGGATCGTGCGGGTCGGCGACCAGGCCCCGAGCGGGTACGCGGACGTGCCGGTGTACGCGGAGTTCAACGGCGAACGGGTGCACGTCGAGAAGGCCGTGCGCGTGTTCGTGCCGCCGGACGTGCCGTCCGGGACGCCGTACGTGAGCGACCTGCCGTTCATGGCCGAGGGCAACGGCTGGGGCCCGGTGGAGCGCGACCGCTCCAACAACGAGAACACCGGCGGCGACGGCAACCCGCTGCGCGTCGGCGGCGTCACCTACGCCAAGGGCCTGGGTGTGCACGCCGAGTCCGACGTGTTGGTCTACACCGGCCGCGCGTGTTCCCGGTTCACCGCGGGCATCGGCTTGGACGACGAGACCACCGAGACGGGATCCGTGGTGTTCCAGGTGGTCGGCGACGGCCGGGTGCTGTTCGACAGCGGTGTGGTCCGCGCGAAGACCGCCGCCCGCGCGATCTCCGTGGACACCACCGGTGTGCGGCTGCTCGGCCTGCGGGTGACCGACGGCGGGGACGGCAAGAACTTCGACCACGCCGACTGGACCGAGGCGAGGGTGACGTGCGCCTGACGACGGCACTGGTGGTCGCGCTCGCGACGACCGCGCTGGCCACCGCGCCCGCGGCGGCCGCGACCACCGGGTACGAGGCTGAGCAGGCGACGCGGTCGAAGGCCGTGGTCGAGTCGAACCACGTCGGCTTCACCGGGACCGGGTTCGTCAACTTCGACAACGTCGCGGGCAGCGCCGTCGAGTTCGCCGTCGACGCGGCGATCGCGGGCGGCCACGACCTCGTCCTGCGCTACGCCAACGGGACCGCGGTCGACCGTCCGCTGAGGATCGAGGTGAACGGCGCCGTGGTCACCGCCGCGCTGCCGTTCCCCGGCACCGGCGCGTGGACGACGTGGGCGACCCGGCGCACGACGGCGACGCTCGTCAAGGGGCGCAACACGATCCGCGCCATCTCGACCACCGCGGACGGCGGCCCGAACCTCGACTCGATGAGCGTCGACAACGGCGTCGCGGCGCCGGCCCCCGCCGACTGGTCCACCGCGATCGTGGACTCCACCACCGCCCGGCGGCCGGCGGCCTCGCTCGGACTGGGCTACACCGACGCGCTGTTCCTCTACGGCACCCACCTCGTCCACGAGCGCACCGGCGATCCCCGTTACCTCGACTACCTCAAGGCCTGGGGCGACGCGCACGTCGCGGCCGACGGCGGCACCGGCAGCTCCTACGACAACCTCGACACCATGCTCGCGGGCAACGTGTTCCTGGTGCTGGCGGAGGAGACCGGCGAACAGCGGTACACCCTGGCCGCCACGAGGATCCGGCAGCGGCTGACCACCTACCCGCGCACCACCGACGGCGGTTTCCTCCACAACGTCTCGTTCACCGGGCAGCTCTGGGCCGACGGCGCGTTCATGGCGCAGCCGTTCCTCGCCCGCTACGGCGCTCGGATCGGTGACGGCGCGGCGGCGTTCGACGAGGCGACCAGGCAGCTGATCACCTACTTCGGCCACCTGCGGTCGCCGGACGGGATGCTGTTCCACGCCTACGACGAGACGCGGAAGCAGGCTTGGGCGAACCCGACCACGGGCACCTCGCCCGAGGTGTGGTGCCGGGCCGTCGGCTGGTTCGGCATGGCGACCGTGGACGTGCTGGAGGTGCTGCCGCCCGACCACCCGAACCGGGCCGCGCTGCTCGGCACCGTCGAGCACCTCGCGCAGGGGTTCCAGCGCTGGCAGGCCCCGGCGACCGGCCGCTGGTTCCAACTGCCGGCGAAACCGGGCCTGGCGGGCAACTGGACCGAGACGTCGTGCTCGAGCATGTTCGCGTTCACGGTCTCGCGCGCCGTCCAGCGCGGCTACCTCCCGCGGACCTACCTCCCGGTGGCGACCCGCGGCTACCAGGGCGTGCTCGCCCGGACCTCGATCGGCGCCGACGGACGGGCCCACGTCAGCGACATCGTGGTGGGCACCAACGTCGGTAACGAGCGGTACTACCTCGACCGGCCGCGGGCGACCGACGACTTCCACGGGCTGGGCGCGTTCCTCATCATGAACGAGCAACTGGCCCATCCGCGGCCCTGAATGCCGCTTACCCATATTTTCGATGATCAACCACGTGTTCATGAATAATCGTGAGAATACGGTGAAACCCCAGCTCACCAGGGGATCAGCCCTTAGGGGATCACCTCGGCCGACCCCCTAATACCCCTAACTTAGGTCGCATTTAGATCACGAGGCGCATCCTGGAGGTACCTGGCACGTCTTCTTAGTCGTAGAACGGCTCGCTGCCCCGTGCTGGAAGGACCACTCACATGATCGACGACCCTCACGCCTACCAGCACCGTGAAGGCGACGCTCACCAGTGGCTGTGCCGCTTCGGCATCGACAACCGCCACTGCGTCACCGGCACCACCACCAAGACCGCCATCACCGTGCGCGGTGGCGACGAGACCGGGGTGGCCGAGTCGAGGTCGGGTTCGCTCGTCTCGCTGAGCTGGAACACGACCGACCCGTACGCGATCACCATGCTCGTCCACGACGACGAGTCCGGCGAGGCCGACACGTGGGTGTTCGCCCGCGAACTCCTCATCGAGGGCGGTGGCATCGGCGACGTGCGCGTCCGGCACGGCCTTGTCACGAGCCTGGAGCTGGACTCCCCGGAGAAGGACATCACGCTGCGGCTGTCCGTCACGTGGGTCGAGCACTTCCTGCGCTACACCGAGGACGTCATGCCGCTGGGCCGGGAACCGAGCCTCGTCGACGTGACCGAGCTGGAGTGGACCACCGAACTGGAGTGGCTGGCCGACGGCCGCGCCGACATCTGAGCCCGCACGGTCCGGCTCGCACCACTCGACCGGACCGCATGACCGGACCGCACGACCGGGCTCCTCAGCCCGGCCTGCGAAAAATGTCGTACCCCACCCGTAGCGTGGGGTTGTAGCTGTTTGTTGCCCTAACCTGGTCGTATGGCTACTTCAGAGGACATCACAGCAGGTCAGAGTGCCAGTGGGGGAGAGATCGACTCCTACGCCCGTCTGTCGTGGAACCCGAACACGCGGGAACTGGAGAAGATCGAGACTCAGTTCCACGACAACCGGGGCACGATCAGCCGCAACGGTGGACGCGTCGGCATGGAACTGTCGGATGGTCTGTCCGCGTGGAAGAAAAAGGTGCGCCGCCCCGGATTCGAAACACTGTTGGAACGTGCTCGCACGGGTCAGTCCAAGGGAATCGCGGTCTGGCATGTCGACCGGTTGTTCCGTCAGCCTCGCGATCTGGAAACGCTGATCGATCTTGCGGAATCAGGGTTCCTGGTAATGAGTTCGCACGGCACCCGCGACCTGTCCAATGCCGATGACCGGTTCATCCTGCGTATCGAGGTAGCACAAGCGGCTAAGTCATCCGACGACACGTCACGTCGCATCCTGCGACGATTCGATGCCTACCGGCGGCAAGGACGTCCCACGGGCGGACGGCCAGGATTCGGGTTCCCGCGCAAGGATCGTTCGTGGACCCCCGCTGAGGGGCAGGAGGAAAGTGACAGGCCGAACATTCCGCAATCCCAGATCGAGAGGGAGCGAGAGGAATTGCAAAAAGCGGTTAGCGATGTCCTTGCGCAAAGCGCGAATAGTGGGGATATCGCCCGCCGCTGGAATGACGCAGGCCTCCTGACGATCGAGTTGAAACCGTGGGTGGCGGACAAGATCCGAAACACATTACTGCGCCCCACGTTGGCGGGAATGATCGAGCATGGCGGTGAGATCGTTGGCCGAATGCCCGGAAAACCGATCATCGATGAGAAGACACACCGAAGGTTGCAGGCGTTCTACGACGGACGGCGGAAGGGTGCCCCTCCGGGGCGGCGACATTTGGGTGCCGGAATCTTGCGTTGTGGACTATGCGGTAAAAAGATTAGTGCGGCCAGTACCGGGACTGCGTACAAAGACGGAACACGTCGATACCAGTACATTTGCAATAAGCAGCGGCGCGGATGCGGGGGAGTCTATGCCGACGCTGCGGCAGTGGACAATCAATTGCGCCTGTTCGTGATCGCACGACTATCGGATGCCCGTCACGCTCAGGCGATCGCAGCGGCACGCGCGCGGGTGTCGAGTCGTCTGACGGAATTGAACAAGGAAATCAAGAGCATTACAGATGTACAGGAGGCATTGGTTGAACGTCTGGTGAGGCGTGAAATCAGTGTGACCACATTCGACAAGTCGAATCTTTTCCTGGCTACGGATCTGGCGCCATTGGAAGAGGAGCGGGGCAAGTTGTCCGGCGCATCCGTGGAAGGCCCGGACGAAGCATTGAGCGCCGAAGAACTCGCCCGACAATGGAAAGATGCAGACTTGTTGGGCAAGCGTGCTTTGGTGACCCAAGCGTGTGGATTGGATGAACTGCGCCTCTCCCCTGGGAAGAAGTCTGGGAAACGCGCTTTCGGGCGTGAAAGGCTGCGATTGTTGCCACCCGAAGCGCCCTACGGCGCGTAAATATTGAAATGGTACACCAGCGGCCCGTACCTCCGCACCGGAGGTACGGGCCACGCCATATTCAGACCAATTTGTACCGCCACCCGTATCCGTGATGGTCAAAATCGACTCGCGAGCACGACGCTCATTGCCTTATATCTACCGCTTGGGACGGGCCACCACGCGAATGTCTGGGCCAGAGCGGCTGACTTCAATCAATTCAAGGCGAAGGATATCCGACATAGTCTGGATACCGGAACCGATCAAACCGCTTTTCCCCTCGCCCAACATGGCTGGAGCAATGTAGTTCACAACTCGATCGACAACACCAGCGGCAACAAAGCTTCCGGCAAGCGTTGGCCCACCTTCGAGGAAAACGCCGTGAATCTGACGGTTGTAAAGCTCCTCAAGGAGAATTTGGATGTCTAGGCCCTTTGTGCCGCGCCTGACCTTGACTACTTCGGCAAGGTCTTCCAGGTGTGAAGCATCGGTATCGTCGGCCACAGCAATAATCGTCGGTGCTGCATCGTTTAGAACGTTCGCGTCTCGGGGCGTCTTTGCTTCAGTGTCAACAATGACTCGATACGGTTGTTTCCATGGTTCAGAGACATGTGAGAGATTGAGTCGCGGGTCATCATTGCCTCTTACGGCAAGGTTTGGGTTGTCGGCCTGCTGTGTTCCTGAGCCGACGATGGTTGCCTGACATCCCGCGCGAAGTAGGTGGACTTCCGCTCTGCTTTCAGGGCTAGTAATCCACTGACTTGTTCCATCGGTTGCCGCAATTCGACCGTCGAGAGTAGCGGCAAATTTATACACGACGAACGGGCGTCGGTACTTCTCATTAACCTCCTGCCATTCATTGCGCCCGACCAACTCGTCAACGGTCATAGTTACCACTCGCGGACCTTTCTGAATTGATGGAGTCGCGAAGCTCTTTTACGTCGCTATTATAGGACCAACTTGCCATCGTCTCGGCAGCGCGTTCCAGTTCACGAAGGGTTCTCCGCGATCCGGTTTCGCGAGCGATTTGCAATGCTTCCGCTCCCACGGCATTGACATAATCTGGGCGATTGGCCACTACGGCTGCAAATGTCTGCCTGGCCAAGTGCAAGCCGCGCTCTCTGCGATAGTCTTGCGGCCAATAGTTGAGTGAGTCGTCAAATGCTTGCAAAGCCTGATTATGTTTCCCGAGAGTTGAAAGTATCGCGCCTCGCTGCGCTTCGACGTAAGACGTCGTGCAGTAGCCTGCCATCTCATAAGGATCATTGTCACTCTGACCAGATTCATTGACAAGATCATGTGCCTTATCCAGCAATGTCAACGACTTATTTTCGTCGCCCTCAAGTGCATAACCGTGCGCGGCTTGCTGTGTTACAGCCGCCTGTACTATTTTGGTTACGACGGCACGGTCTCTACGGGCAGCCGCGTTGGCCAAGCCCTTCACGGCATATGTATCACCGGCCAACTGGGCTTGCTGGCTCATACGCATAAGAATATAGGCAGCTAGATTTTCGTTTCCGACGGTTTCGACCCATTCGAGAGCTTGACGAGACCAGGCGCGACCTTCGTTCAGTTTGCCCAAATCGTCCATTAGCCAACCTTGAAATTCTGCAAATAAGCCTGCAATCTCGAATAGCTTGACCCTAAGCGAACTGTCCGCTCTTTTGAAGAGTGATTGAATGTTGTCGATTTGCTCTGCCGTAGTCGCAATAAGGCGACCCGGTCCGAGCATGCTGTCAGAAGAGACAAGCACGGTGCGCATGCTCACGAAATTCTTGAAAATGCCCGGATTGACCGTATGCGAAGTGGCAACTTTTGAGTCAACTATCGTAGTTAAACTCATCGCGATACCTGTTTGAATAAACTCACGCCTGTTTACTTCAACTGTTTTTGAAAAAGCAGGTCCCGCTTGTGATGACGGTGTCGACCCACTAGGGATTTCTTGGTTTTCAAGTTTTATCGGCAGCGCATTCGAGTCTGGTTTTTTACCTGTGCTGGCGATCCATTGTAAATGTTTCGGAATTCCCAGTAGTGAGGACCAGAATTCCAGCTTGGCAATACTGTCGATTGCGTTGCCGTTTTCGATCCGACTCACATGGGGTTGAGCGCACCGGGCCCATGCCGCAACCCTGGTTTGACTCACGGGTGAGCCGTGGAACGGGTGGGTGCGGTAAGCCGTGATGACCTTGCCCATGTGACGAGTAGCCAACGCCGCGCGCATTGTCGGGGCGTCCCAGAAATCTGCGGGAACCTCGGGTGGGACCGGGTCCGCCGTGGTGAGACGGCGTGTACAGGGGCCGCACTGGTCGCCTGTGGTGTCGCGGGACAGTTGTGTCCCGCAGCGGCATTGACGGCGTGAGGGGCTCATACGCGGCCTCCCGTTGCTCCCCTGGTCCACATGCCCGGTGCACGTGGTCTGTGTTCCACATTAGCCCTGGTGACAGACCGTCTACAGGCAGTAACCCTCATGTCGGTGCAGGAACCTGGGTTCGGACAGAGCGACGGCACCCGGTCCGAGGGGCGGACCGGGTGCCGTCTGTGATGGATGTCAGTTGGTCGTCTTGCGGTCGTCGATCCCTCGCAGGATCAGCGCCGCACCCTCGATCCGTTCCTGTGTCATCGGGGGTCGTTGCGCACATATCTCCGCCCAGTAGGCGATACCTTCGCGTTCTTCCTCACTGAGTTCGTCGCTGCGGTCGGTGTCACCTCCTGGTGTCGTGCTGGCATCGGTTCGGGTCATCGCTGTGTGATCACCCCCTGCCCGTGGGGGTGTCTCGGTACCCTCGCCGGCATGGACGATCTCCAGTCGGTGACGGGTGCGTTGGCCGGATACGTCGAGACGCTGCGCGCGGTATCGGGCCCCGATGCCACGGCTGAGGACGTGTACAACGCGACCCACTCGGTTCTGACCGAGTTGGGCCGCACCGAACTGCACCTGACCCTGTTGAGGTCACAGGCCGGAGTCCGGATGAACGCCGAGGACACGGGCGTGTCCGGGCCGCCCCCTGCCGTGTAGGCCGGTCCGCGCTTCACGTGAACAGTCCGGCTATGGCGTTGATCGCGGAGACGATCAGTCCGACGATGCCGCCGGCGATCGTGGTCCCGATCGGGGTGCCCGCGAGGGCCACCCCGAGGGTGAACCCGATCAGAACGCCGATGATCTTCACTTTCTTGTGCTTGACCAAGTAGAAGATCAGCACCACCAGCAGTAGCGGCACGCCGATGGTCACCGCTTGGTCCAGGTTGGTCGTGGGCATGTGTTGTCACCTCCTCCCGTCGCTGTGCAGGGCCGCCGCTACCGCCGCGCTGGTGTAGCCGTTGCGGTTGCGGCGGTCGAACTTGATCTGTACCGAGGTCACCCCTGCGGGTTTGAGCACGGACGCCAGTTGTTCGGCTGTCCACCCCGCGTACCGGGCGTCCACGGCGGACAGACGTGCCAACAGGTCGGCGGTCCACAGGCGGTCGTCGGTGCCGAACGCGGCCACCACGTCGGCGATCGTCCGGCTGTCGACATCCACCACCGCCGTACCGCCCCCCGACGCCCCCGTACCGGCCGTCAGAGCCCCGTGGACACGCCGCAGGGCGCGCACGGCGTCCACCGACGCACCATCGATTCGGGGGCGGTGCGGGGCCCGTTCCGCCGCCCGTTCGGCGGCCTCGTCATCGCCCAGCGGTCGGAACTTCGACAGCAGCGATTCACGATGGTGCACCGCGTCGACGTAGGCACACCCTGCGTCCTGCGGGTCCTCGCCGGACGCCGGGTTGAGCCGGTCCGGTCGCCACCCTTCGGCCCCACGTCCCTGCCCCAACACCAACCGCACATCGGTGCTGCGACAGGCGAGGAGGATCTTCAACGCGGTGGTGTCGGCGATCGCGTCGCCCAACGTGTCGGAGGTGGCCTCGCTGGCGGCGAGGATCAATGACACCCGGGCCTTACGGCCGATGCGGAGTAGTTCCACCGCAAGGGTTTTCGCGGTGTCCGACATCCGGGAGTACTCGTCCACCAACACCACCACGGCGGGGTGCTCCGCACTGACGTTCCACTCCTGCCCGGTCATCCCGAGTCCGGGCATGAGCCGGGGGCGGACTTCGGCCAACGCCAACGCATCCGCCAACGCATCCTCGATCCCCAGGCGGGTGCGTTCGATACGTCCCATGACCGGTGCCAGTGGTGCCAACCCGACCCCGGCGGGGTCGAGATCCCACACCACCGCGTCCCGGCACGCGGTGAGCGCGTCGGCGATCGACCGCAGCGCACCGGACTTGCCCGCGCCGCTGTTGCCGATCACGACCCCGTGCACCCCGAGCAGGGACAGGGCGAGGTCGGTCCCGTCGATGCACCCGCCCACGGTGAGCCGGTCCCGGATCGACACCGACCCCGGCGCACGCCGCAACGCCGCCGGCAGGGACGCGAACGGATCGCGCTCCGCCAACCGCAGCACCACCCGGGCCCGCCGTGTCCGGTCCGCCGTCGCGAGTACCCCGCCGGCGGGGAGGTCGAGTGTGGTTTCGAGGTCTGCGGCCTTGCTCACGATCGCGGCGGGGGTGCCCTTGCGCAGCACCACGGGCACCGTCCACCCCCACCGTTCCCGCACGGCCTCGCCGGCCATCCGCAGGGCGACCCCTTCGGCCCGCAGGGCGCGGGCGACACAGTCCGCCGCTTCCGCGCGGGTGTGCGCGTCGGCAAGCGGGTACGGGTCGTCCGGACCCGCCCCGTCCTCGATCAGGTCGGGGACAGCCGACAGGATCGGTGCCGGTCGGACCACGTGACCGATGGCCGCGAACACGGCGACCACTACCGCGATGACAACCCCGTGACCTGCTTTTTCGGCCAGTTTCACGGCTAGAACGGTGGTCACCGCGGCTACGGTCAGGGTCACTGCGGACCGCACTATTGCGGTCCGCATCCACTCCTCACGCAGGCGTTTCGCGGTGCCGTGCCGCTGGTCGTCACGCACCTGCCGGACAAGATCGGCGTAGTCGGCAATGGCGGTGCACCACCGCAACGTCCGCGACAGCAGCCACCACCCGCCGATGCCCGCCCGGGTGGCCACCCACCACGCCACACGGGGCGCGTGGCGGGCGACGATCCGGAGTCCCTGCCACAGCAGGGCGGGCGCGCGGTGACGCACCCACCCCGCCGCGTCAAGGATCGGTTGACGGGTGCGTGACCACGTCCACCGCCCGAACGCCCGGGCCGTGCGGGCGGTGACCCGAGCGGCCACCACCCACCCGGACCACCGATAAACCCACACAACCGTTGTGGCACAACGGTTCCATGTCCGGACGGTCGCGACCACCACGGCCAGCAACCGGAGCCGTTCGGTCACCCACGACACCACGGCGGTGAGCACCAGGGCGTAGATGTCGGTGACCGCCTGGACCCACGACAACACCCGTGTCCGTGCACGGGACGCGAGGTCCCGAACTCTGTCGGTGGTCTTCAACGGGCATCACCCGCCCCGACGTCGAGGCGCGGACCTCGCGCCGGCCACGCCTGCGACAGGTTCGCGTCCACCGCGCCGTCCACCGCGCGGACGAAATCGGCCACGTCGACTGTCGCGGACACCCGCACGGTGGTCACCGCCACGGGCATGGGGCCGATGCCGGCGGCCCCGTCCGGGCCGAACCCGTTGGGGCCGTACCCATCGAGCGGGTCGGCGGGGGTCGCGTCGAGGTAGGCGCGGGCCCGCTCGTGCTCACCCACGTAGGCGGTCGCGATGTCCGCGACCCGTGCGGCCTCCCTGACGATCTGCCGGAAGACCCACCCGGACCCCGGTCGGTCCGCGTGCTGTTCCAACTCCTCCCCGAGGTACCCGAGGTGGGAGAGACGTGCTGCTAGCTGATCGATGCGTTCCACAGTGGTAGAGCCTTTCACTCGTCGGTACAACTCGTTCATACGAGTTGCCGTACGAGTAAAGCAGAGGACCGGTGAAGTGCGCAAGCACTCGTTTGAACGAGTGGTGTTGACATGTGGTCGATATCTGTGGGTAGATGGGGACCGGCGCAGCGAAACCGCAGGTCGGGACGACCACACGGACCACGGAGGTAACCCGGATGGCCGCACACACCGAAACCACCACGAAGACAGCCGTTCTCACCCAGGCACTCCGTGAGCGGATCGCCGGCGGTCAACTCACGCCCGGCGCACCCATCCCCAGCGAAGCCGAACTGGGCATCGAGTTCGGCCTGTCACGCGGCACCGTCCGCAACGCGGTCGCCCAGCTCCGGGCCGAAGGATGGATCGTCAGCTACCACGGCAAGGGATCGTTCGTCCGCGCCAACGTGGACCGCCCCACCCACAACCACACCCGCGCACTCACCACCACCCCGGACGGCGTGATCACCGACGTGGCGACGGATCAGACCACCGAGGTAGGCGAACCCTCGCTCTACCGCGACCAGGCCACCGCCGATCTCGCCCTCACGTTGGGCGTGGCGGAGCACTCCCCGGTGTTCGTGCATGATCGGCTACTGGCCGATCTTGCTGGCCGCAGGCAAGCCCACCGGCTCTACATCCCGCTGACGATCGCGGCCACGGTACCGGCGCTGGAAGAGAATCCTTTCGTTACACCACAACACCTTTACCGCATCCTCACCGATGCCGGGCACACCCTCGGGTGGACCGAGTACATCCGCGCCCGCGTCCCCGGCCCGGACGACGTCTCCGCGCTGCGCATCCCCGAGGGCGGCCTGTTGTACGTCATCCGCCGCGTTACCTGCGACACCACCACCGGAACTGTGCTGGCAGTCGAGGAAACCCGCACCTCCGCGCATGACACACAGGTGGAAGTCCTACTCATGGCCAGTCCAGTAACCATGACAGCCTGAACCGCTACCAGTCGCTACATCACAATGGGACTCGACGACCGTAAAGCTGTCTCGGGTTCCATCGTGCTATGTACTGTCTACGCGCGGTTGGCATCACACTCAATTTCGTGGACAACCGATATTCGCAAAAATTTACATACCGCCCCGGTACTCGGCAGAAAGTACGGTCGACAATTGCTTCCGTGCGCCGGGATCGAGCGAAGAGCGATTGCCATTGACAATGATCAGATTAATATAGCCGTATGCCTCGGCGATCTTGTTCAAGAAAACAACGCGCTCTACGTCTTCGTTATTCAAATCGTCAATCGGCCCCTCCAGCAACCTTTTTAGCAGGTTGACATGATCGACGCGGTTTTTTGTGATGAATCGAAGATGCATGCGAACCTCGGGGTCATCCTCCCATTTCCGGGTGGGATTCAATGCTGGGTTCTCCGAGATGTTTTCGACCATAACTCCTCCATTCCTAGGCAGCGTCACGCGATGCGACAAGCTAGAACAGGGCACATGTCGCTCCGCCTGATCCTCCGACTCACCGTAGAGCACACGACGGACGCAGGCAATCGAGGCCGTAATGACAACGGCGCAGCGACCGGGACGCCACATCGTGCGCGTGGCGCCCCGGTCGCTGCACACTCGACCAGACCAAAGACGTGGCGTTAGTACCGACTAACAGCCCGTATCGTCGTATGCCGTGGCCAGCAGGCCGAATTGGTTGTAGACCTTCATCTCGATCGACCATCCACCGCTGTTGCTGCCCGTGATCTTGTAGATGGTCGGACTGCTCCACGAACCTGAACCTGTGTAGAGTTCCCGGTGCTCCGTGAACGAACTCGTTCCGAGGGCAAAGGGGCCACTGACGTAGAAGTAGACGTCGATTTTATAGTTTCCCGAACCGTAATCAAGACCAACGCCGTTGAAGGCCACCCCTTCGTCACCCGTGCCGAAGTAGTAGCAGTCAATATTGGTGTAGGTGTCGAAAGCTGCGCTTTCGATTGGCGCAGCCGATACCGTGGAAGCCCAGGTAAACGTCAGGAAAAAAAGTGTAGCAGAGACAATTCCGGCAACCTTGGTCCGGTATTTTAACATTGACTCCCCTTGAAATTAGTTTTGTTATATACCCAAGGTGCAGGTCGCCGGCAATGTTTGACAAACGCGCGTTCAAGAAACGTTAGCCAATGGTTCTACGTCAATTTCCTGGGCAATGACTGATTCATCCCCTGTGCTCCCACCCCTTGAGCCGAATCGAAGCTATCACCCTATCGGGGCTGGTTTAACCTCCAATCGGGCGACAACAGAAGCCTTTTACGGCCACCGTGCGTGAGACTGAAGCGAAAGGGGTGGTCAAGCGCGTTCGGCTCAACGAATCGGTTCGATTGATGTGTATTCCTGCCGCTGGCGAATCATCACGCGGCTTGAGGCGCGCGTCCGTCCGGCGGTGCCGGCCCCCAGTCGTCGCCCGACCTCAACGCGCCGCGTCGGATCATCTCCCGCATCACGAGTTCCCCCAGCGGCGTGAACGACACCTGCACCACAGGCCCGCCCCCATCTGACAACGTCGCCACCACCGTCGCCACCAGGTGACCCACCCCCGCGTTCTCGAACGCGGCCACCACGTCCCCCGCGATGGCCTGCGCCACCCGAAAGTGCGCCACCAACCCCGCAGCCTCACCCGGGCGGACCGGACGCGGCACGACCACCCGATCCCAATCCCACCCCGCCGAATCCCCTTGCACACCAACCCTTTCCGCGTCGTCACGCCCCATGTCGCCCACCTGACCGGCACTCATGTGGTCACCGTCCCTCGTGTCGACCGGGGACGCGCTACGCCATTCACAGAACGTCGAGAACCTGACCAACGCGTATTTGATCATGCCCATAGAACCATTACGGGAATTCGTCGCCACGATAACCGCACTACTGGCTGCACACGATGCCCAGTACGCCGCAACCGGAGCGTGTCTTACCTGCCCAACCGCCCACCGATGCCACAGCGACCCAGAGGACAACCACGACAGCGCCCCGTCACACCCAGGGAGTGACACCCCCTGAGTACGTTGACAGAAGCGCGGACGGAAGGGGATGCAGCCGATCCCGACGTGGGCCACGCCGTACCGGGCGAGCCGTACCGGGCATCAGGAGAGCCATGTAGACCCGTGCCGCAGACCAGACCCCGTGTTCGGGTCGTGCACGCCTACGGGCCGGCGTCGCGCCATCTGGCCCGCTCTATCCCCCTACCGCCCTACGCACAGGTCAGGGGGCATGTAGGTAGCCCTAGAGGGGTCTACCTTGCCTCTCCCCAGTAGTGGCAGTGCAGACCCCAAGCGCAAGTCTCTAGGACGTCGTCGCAGGTCACAGTTAGGACAACAATCTGCTGTAACCCTGTGCGTCGGGGGGTCCTCACATCCGGGGGACTCCTGGTCCAAGCCGGCCGGACCACCGTGGGCGGGTGCCGTCCCCGCGCCCCACCGACCGCGGCAAGCCACCCGGCCGCGCTACTCGTGCCCCGCGCAGGGCTCCACCAGGTTCTCCGCCGCCCACCGCGCGAGCTGGTCGAACACCGGGAGCAGCCGCGCCCCCTCGTCGGTGAGCGCGTAGCTCACCGCGGGCGGCTTGGCGTCCGTGACGGACCGCCGGACGAGGCCGATCGCGGCCAGTTCGGTGAGGCGGTCGGACAGCATCGAGTCGGTGATCCCGTTGACCGCGCGCTTCAGGTCCGCGAAGCCGATCGAGTCGCGTGCCCCGATCGTGGCCAGGATGACGCCGTTCCACCGCTTGCCGAGGAAGCTGAAGGCACGTCGGAGCTGGACGTCGCAAACGTGCACGTCGCGGCCTTCGGCGACGGTGTCCGACTCGCGAGGTGTCACGGACGCCATAGTACCTCTCCACTTGCGCAAGCCTTGTTACTCGTATATTCCTAGTGCCTAGCGAACTTGTATCTGCTTGCCCTTCGCTACCTACTAGGAAACGAGACACCATGTCGCTCTTCCGCCTGGACGCGAGCATCCGCGTCGAAGGTTCGCACAGCCGCGCGATCGCCGACATCGTCGAGCAGGAGTGGCGCTCGACCCATCCCCACTCCCCCGTCGTCACCCGCCACATCGGCATCGACCCGATCCCGGCGACGACGTGGGGAACCGCCGCGTTCGCGGGCTACACCCCCGAGGCGGACCGCACCGACGAGCAGCGCGAAGCCATCGCGCTGGCCACCGCGGAGGTCGACGGCCTGGTCGAGGCCGACGCGCTGCTCTTCGCCGTGCCGCTGTACAACTTCGGCGTCTCCCAGCACTTCAAGACCTGGGTCGACCTGGTCATCACCGACCCGCGCATGGGGCCGGGCACCACCCCGGCGACCAAGGGCAAGCCCGCCGTGCTGGTGACGGTGCGCGGCGGCGGCTACGGCGCGGGCACCCCTCGCGAGGGCTGGGACCACGCGACCGGCTGGATGCGCCGGATCCTCGCCGACGTGTGGGAGATGGACCTCAGGGTGGTCGAGTCGGAACTGACCCTCGCGGAGACCACGCCCGCCATGGAGTCGTTGCGGGACCTGGCCAAGGACCTCCGCGCCTCCGCCGAGGAGAGCGCGCGCGAGCACGGCAAGAACCTCGCGGCGGACGCGTCGGTGTAAAACTTCCTTGACACCTCGACGAGCACCGCCCTACGGTCGCACTGTCAAAGATTTTGGACAGACCGGAGGTCGGCATGCCGTTCGAGGAGAAGAGCGCGATCGTGACGACGGGCGCGCACGTCGTCGTGTTCGGGGTGTACTTCCTCGTCGTGGCGCGGTGGCTGGCCTCCACCGCGGCCGACGACGTCGTCTACCAGCCGCTGCTGGTCTTCACGATCGTCCCGCTGGTGGTCGTCACCGCGGTCGGCCACGTCGTGCTGGCGATCCGGAACCCCAAGGAGGCCGGCAGGAGCGACGAGCGCGACCGGCTCATCGGCCTGCGCGGCGGGCGGGTCGGCGGGTTCGTGCTGGCCGTCGGCGTGTTCTTCGGGATCGCGTTCGCGATGGCCGAGCTGTCGCCGTTCTACATCACCCACGTGCTGCTCCTCGCGTGGGTGCTCGCCGAGGTCACCGACGGTACGAGGAAGATCGTGCTCTACCGCCGCGGAGCCTGACCGTGCCGAAACCCACCCTGGTCACCAACCGCATCCGCGCGCTGCGCTTCGGCGCGGACGAGATGAGCCAGGGCGAGCTGGCCGACCGCGTGGGCGTGACCCGGCAGACCGTGAACGCCATCGAGCAGGGCAAGTACTCCCCGTCGCTGGAGGTCGCGTTCAGGATCGCCAGGGTGTTCCGGGTCGGGCTCGACGACGTCTTCGAGTACCCCGAGGGCTAACCGGCGCTCAGCGCGAACACCTTCAGGTTCTGGTCGGCCGTCGTCGTCAGGGACGCGGCGGTGCGGGTCGCGTCGAGCGGCACGACCACGTGCCAGACGCGCACGGTCCGGCCGTCGGCGGTGCCGTTGACGTTGTACCGGGTGGTCGCGGTGATCGCGGCGTCCTCGCCGAACTTCGGCCCGGCGGCCGCCCAGTCCGTGACGGCCAGCCTCGCCGTGGACGTGGTGCCGTCGGTGTAGGACACCGCCACGTCCACCTGCTGGTCGCCGTTCACGGCCGTGGCCAACAGGTCCAGCTTCGCGTACCGGCCGGGCGTGAGGTAGGTGCGCTGGCCGCGCGTGGTCAGGAAGTTGCGGGCCGTCCCCGCGGTCTCGGGCACCAGGTAGTCGACACCCGCCACCGTCCGCGGCCCCGGCGCGGGCAGCTGCTCGGCCGGGAAGCTCCACCCCTTGCCGTCGATGTTCCCCTGCTGCTTGGCCTCCGCCGTCGCGACACCGTCCACATCGGACTGGACGCGGAGGTCGTGCGCGCACGAGGTTCCGGACGGCGTGCACGCGGCGGGCAGGTTCGGCACGGGTTCGGTCGCGGCGGGCACGCGGTCGACCGGCAGGTCGGTGGCGCCCCACGCGGTGTTCGGAGTCGCGCCGACGTCCACCACCAGATCGCCACCGCGCTCGACGACCCCCTCCGACAGCCACGATCGCGTCTGCGGCCTGCCGTCGAGCCGGGCGCCCTGCACGTACACGTTCTCCGGGGACGCGTTCGGCGCGGTGATCGTGATGTCCTTGCCGCCGTCGCGGTCGATCCACGCCTTGGGGAACATCGGGCTGGACAGCAGGAGTTCGGCGCGGCTGGGGGTCTGCGGGTAGATCCCCAGCGCGGCGAACACGTACCACGCGGACATCGTGCCGAGGTCGTCGTTGCCGGGCAGGCCGGCGGGTCCGGTGCGGTAGACCGTCGACGCCATCGCGCGCACGGTCTGCTGCGTCTTCCACGGCTGCCCCAGCGCGTTGTACAGCCACGGGACGTGGATGCCGGGCTCGTTGGTCGGGTCGTAGCGCAGCGCGTCGCCGCCGGTGGCCCAGGACCCGTCGGGCTTGTGGAAGAAGTCGTCCAGCCGCGCCGCGGCCCGGTCCCTGCCGCCCATCGCGGCGGCCAGGCCGGACACGTCGTGCTGCACCATCCAGGTGTAGGTGGCGCTGCTGCCCTGCGCGAACCCGAGGTCGGACGACGGGGTGAACGGCCACACCCACGTGCCGTCGGCGTTCTTCGCCTGCTGGTAACCGCCGCCCGCCGCGGACGGGTTGAACGTGTTGCGCCACCAGGAAGCCCTTGGCAGCAAAGCGGACCGGACGTCCTCGCGGCCGAGCCTGCCCGCCCAGTCCGCGAGCGCGAAGTCCGCGGTCGCGTCCTCCAGCGTCTCGGCCGCGCCGCCCCAGCAGTGGCAGGTGTCCTGCGGCGCGTAGCCGAGCCGCAGGTACTCGACGAGGTTCGGCCTCTGCCCCTCGCACTGGCCGGGGCAGCCCTTGTCGGACAGCCCGTCCGGGTGCGGCGTGGTGGCCTGCCGGACCAACGAGTCGAACGCGGCGCGCACGTCGAAGTCCTTGGCGCCCATGGCGTACATGCCCGCGAGCGCGGGTGCCGACGGGTCGCCGGTCATCACGTGGGTCGGCCCGTTCACGTGCACCCAGCGGTCCCACACCCCGCCGTGCTGGTTCGCGAGGTTCAGCAGGGACTGGGCGTAGTCGCTCGCGACGCGGGGTTCGAGCAGCGCGAGCAGCTGGGTGTGCGCCCGGTACTGGTCCCAGCCGGAGAAGTTGCCGTACTGCGCCTTCTGCCCGCGTCCGAGGCGGTGCACCCGCTGGTCGCTGCCGAGGTAGGCGCCGTCGACATCGCTGGCCACGTTGGGCTGGAGGAAGGTGTGGTACATCGCGGTGTAGAACGTCGTGAGCCGGTCGTCGGCGCCGCCCGCGACCTCGACGTCCCGGAGCTTGTCCTCCCACTCCTCCACGGCGTCCGCGGCCACGGCGTCCACGTCGTCCTCGGGCCTGATCTCCTCGGCCAGGTTGCGCTTCGCCGCCTCCGCGCCGGTGTAGGAGATCCCGACCCGCATGCGGACGTCGTCGTCGGACGCGGTGTCGAACGTGACGTACCCGCCGGACCCGCGGCCCGCCCGCGCCGCCCCGGTCTCGTACCCCTCGCCGCCGTGCGCGGTGGTCGCGCCCGCGTTCAGCACGCGGTCGACCCACGTGCCGGTCGCGGCGAACGCGCGGTCGAAGGAGGCCGTGAAGTACAGGCGGTAGTAGGTCTTCTTGTTGTTCGCGCCGCCGTTCGCGCGCCTGCCGCAGAACGCGCCGGTGAGCACCGAACCGGACACCGTGCGGGTGGCCGGGTCGATGGTGACCTCGGCGTCCTCGCTGCCGTTCAACGAGTTCGACACCCGGAACAGCAGGGACCCGTTGGGCCCCTTGGGGAAGGCGAAGTCGCCGATGCCCGCGCGGGTCGTCACGGCGAGATCCGCCGACGCGCCGGAGGACAGCGCCACCCCGTACCGGCCCGGTGTCGCGGACTCGTCCTCGTGCCGGAAGTCGCTGGCGTACACCTCGTCGCGCACGTCCGCGGTCGGCGAGGAGGTGACGTCGCCGACGAACGGCATGATCGGCACGTCGCCGGCCGCGCCGGGATGGCAGCCCGCGCCGTTGACGTGGGTGAGGCTGAAGCCGCGCACCCGCGTCGCGTCGTGGGCGTACCCGTTGGCGGCGCCGGTGTTGGTCTGGTCGCCGCGCGTGCTGGTGGGGCTCCAGGAGATCATCCCGAACGGGCGGACGGCGCCGGGGTAGGTGTTGCCGCCGTTGGCCGACCCGATCAGCGGGTCCACGAAGCGGGTGACGTCCTCCACCGCTCTTGGCCCCCCGGCCTCGGCGGGAGGTGCCACCGCCACACCGGTGAGCAGCACGGCCGTCAGACCGATCGTCAGCGCGCGCATCGGGACCCCATCCTGTTCCGCGGGCGGAAGGCCACCCGACAGTAGGGTCCGCACCGATCGGCGCACCAGGAACGGGGAGGTGAACGGCGGAACCTGTCCGGTGGACAGGTCCCGCCGCGTCGGAGTCGCAGGGGTCAGCCGGTGACGACCTTGAGCCTGCGCGGCTTGTACTCGCCGCCCTTGAGGCCGTAGGTCAGCGTGCGGTGGTCGGTGCCGTAGCTCCCGCGCTGCTCGTAGGCCCAGTAGGAGCTGTGCGCCGAGTCCACCCACTTCTCGAAGATGACGACGTGGCGGGTGTTCGAGTCACCCGTGGAATCGATGAACAGGTCGCCCATCTTCATCTCGCCGACGGAAATCGCGGTGGTGTGCGTGGACGACGCCAAACCCACCGTGTTCGGACCCGGAGCGGCCAATTTCGCGGCCATCGCGACGTACCCGGAACAGTCCGTCCGGTATCCGCCATGCGTGCCCGACTGGCTGTACGGCACGCGCTGGTCGGTGTGCGGGTGCCACGTCTTCGCCCGGTCGATCAGCTCCTGCCGGGAGACCGACAGGACTTGGACCTGCGACGACGCTTGCGCGCTCGCCATCGGGGCGGCTACCGCGGCGGGCGCCGACACGAGGGTGAGTCCGAGCACTGCCGCCGTCAATCCGGATGCGAACTTCATCATTCCCCTTCACCGAGCGGACAAGAACTTCCCGCCTCAACGTGGCAACGAGCCATCGGGGTGTCAAGCGCTTGCGACGCCGCTACGCGTTCCTTTCACCCGCTCGAGCTACGGATTTCATGGTTGAACCGGCGAAAAACGGGAAGAAATATTTAGTACACGCTGTTCCCATTCGAGAAAGGGGAAACAGCGTGGTCAATCCTCGATGACGAGCGGGAGCAGCACGCGGAACACCGCGCCCTCCCCCGGCGCGGTGTCCAGCTCGACCCGGCCGCCGTGCGCGGCCACCAGCGCGGACACGATCGCGAGTCCCAGCCCCGTGCCGCCGTTCTCCCGGCTGCGCGCGGCGTCGGCGCGGTAGAAGCGCTCGAAGATCCGCTCCCGCTGCTCGCCCGTCAGACCGGGGCCCCGGTCGGCGACCTCCAGCCGGGCCGCGGGCACGCCTTCGACGAGCGTGGTGCTCAGCCGCACCTCGACGTGCACGTCGTCGGGGGTGTGCGTGAGCGCGTTGCCGACCAGGTTCGCGATCACCTGGCGCAGCCGGGTCTCGTCGCCGAGCACGGAAGCCCCGCCGGACGGCAGGTCGAGGCTCAGCGCGATCGGCCGGTCCGGCGCGATGACCTTGGCGTCGTGCACGGCGTCGACCGCCAGCACCGCGAGGTCGACGCGCGCCCGTTCCAGCGGGCGCTGCTGGTCCAGCCTCGCCAGCAGCAGCAGGTCCTCGACCAGCAGCCCCATCCGCGCCGCCTGGTCCTCGATGCGGCGCAGCACGGCCGCCACGTCGTCCGGCTCGGTCACCGCGCCCTGCCGGTACAACTCGGCGTAGCCGCGGATCGACGTGAGCGGGGTGCGCAGCTCGTGGCTCGCGTCGGCGACGAACTGCCGCATCCGCCGCTCGGAGCTCTTCGCCGCCTCCTCGGACCGCGACCTGGCGTGGAACGCCTGCTCGATCTGGCCCAGCATCGCGTTCAACGCGGTCGCCAGCCTGCCGACCTCGCTGCCCGGCCTGCGGACCGGGACGCGCAGCGACAGCTCACCGGTGGCGATCACCTCGGCCGTCGCCTCGACCTCCTCCAGCGGCCGCATGCTGCTGCGCACCAGCGCGTAGCCCGCGGCGGCCATCAGCACCAGGGCGCCGATGCTGATCAGCAGGAACGTCCGGCGCAGGTCGTCCACCGCGTTGTCCACGTCGACCTGGCTGGTCGCCACCACCAGCTCGCCGCCGTCGACCTGGCGGGCCACCACCCGCCACCGCGCGCCGGAGTCGCCCACCGACCCGACCGTGACGTGCTCGCCCGACGCGATGTCGCCGACCGGCGGCAGGTCGGGGCGCCTGCCGACCACCTGGGTCAGGTCGGCCGACGAGCCGTCGGAACGGCGCAGCAGCGCCACTTCCTGCTGCCACGGCCCGAAACCGCGGCCGACACCGCGTTCGGCGAGCGCGCTGATCCTGGTCAGCCGCGCGTCCACCTGCCCCAGCAGGTAGCTCTCCATCACCTTCGAGCCGATCAGCCACGTGCCCAGCAGCCCGAACGCGGCCAGCAGGACCAGCACGAGCACGAGGTGCACGCGCAGCGGCAGCCGCCCGAAGGCCTCGCGGATCACGCGGACGGTCGGCGCAGCACGTAGCCGAAGCCCCGGACGGTGTGGATCAGCCGGGGCTCGGCGTCGTCGACCTTCCGGCGCAGGTAGGAGATGTAGGACTCGACCACGTTCGCCTCGCCGTTGAAGTCGTAGTGCCACACCTGGTCGAGGATCTGGGCCTTGGACAGCACCCGGCCCGCGTTGCGCAGCAGGAAGTGCAGCAGCTTGAACTCCGTCGGCGACAGCTCGATCAGCCTGCCCGCCTTGCGCACCTGGTGGCCGTCGACGTCCAGTTCGAGGTCGGCGCAGCTGAGCCACCCGGTCGACCGCTGCTCCTTGGTGGTCCGGGTGCGCCGCAGCACGGCGTGCACCCTGGCGATGACCTCCTCCAGGCTGAACGGCTTGGTCACGTAGTCGTCACCGCCGATGGTCAACCCGGTGACCTTGTCGTCGGCGGCGTCGCGGGCGGTCAGGAACAGCACCGGCACGCTCTGCCCCGCCGCCCGCAGCCACCGCACCACCTCGAACCCGTCGCGGTCGGGCAGCATCACGTCGAGCAGCATCAGGTCCGGGCGCTCGCGCTCGACGTGGCGCAGCGCCTCGGCCCCCGTCGCCGCCGTGTCCACCTGGAACCCGGCGAACCGCAGGCTGGCGGCCAGCAGCTCGCGGATGCTCGACTCGTCCTCGACGACGAGCAGCCTGCTGCGTTCGTTCGCGTCCGCCATCCCGCGATCCTCCCATCAGCCGGTCGCGGCCCGCTGGGTCACCGTCTGCGCGGCGACCGTCCCGTCGTCACCGGCCTGCCCGACCACGACCACCTGGTTGCCGGCGGCGAGGTCCGCCACGGCGCCCTCCTTGGACAGCTCCACCTTGGTCGTGT
Organism: Umezawaea sp. Da 62-37; assembly: GCF_032460545.1. Classification (GTDB taxonomy): domain Bacteria; phylum Actinomycetota; class Actinomycetes; order Mycobacteriales; family Pseudonocardiaceae; genus Umezawaea. The sequence continues at coordinate 8,259,475 of NZ_CP135965.1, read as the reverse complement.
CCGAAGTGGACACCTTGACCACCTTGCCGTCCTGGGTCTTCACGTAGATCGTGGTCCCGTCCACGTGGTCGACCGTGCCGATCGTGCCGCGGCCGAACCCGGTGCCGTTGCCGTTGCCCCGGTTTCCGGGGACGCCGCTCGGCGGCGTGCCGCCGTCCGTGCCGGCACCGCCCCGGAACCCACCGCCACCCGCGCGTCCGGCGGCGGGCGCGGAGGCGGACGTGGTGGACCCGAAAGCCGAGTGCGTCCACACGCCGCCGCCGAACGCGGCGAGCACGAGCACGCCGACGCCCAGCCCGAGGGTCACCTTGCTGACGCCGACCTTGGCCTTGCCCAGTTCGCCGGTGAGGTCGTCGTCGGGCAGCGGTCGGGCGAGCACCTGCTCCGGGTCGGTCGGTTCTGACACGTCGTCTCCCTTGTCATTCATGGCGCAGCGCCTCGATGGGGCGCAGCGAGGCGGCCCGGCTGGCCGGGTAGCTGCCGAAGAACAGGCCGATCAGCGCGGACACCGCGAACGCGAGCAGCACCGACGACGGCACGATGACCGGCTTGATGCCCGCAATGGTGAACTGGCTGCCGATCACGCCCGCCGCCACGCCGAGCGCGCCGCCGAAGAGGCTCAACATGGTGGCCTCGATGAGGAACTGGCCCAGGATCGTGGACTTCGGGGCGCCGACGGCCTTGCGGATGCCGATCTCCCGGATCCGCTCGGTGACCGTCACCAGCATGATGTTCGTGATGCCGATGCCGCCGACGAGCAGCGAGATCGCCGCGACCGAGGCCAGCAGCACGGTGAACGTGTCCGTGGTCGCGGTGCGCGCGGTGAGCAGCTGCTCCTGGCTGAGCATCCGGTAGTCGGCGGTCTGCCCGGCGCCGATGCGGTGGCGGCCGTTGAGGATCGTGGTCGCCTGGGCCTGCGCGGCGGGCAACGAGTCGGCGCTGGTCGCCTGCACGACGACCTGCGTCAGGCCGCCGTACCCGGTGAGCGCGTTCTGCACGGTCGTCAACGGGGACACCGCCAGGTCATCGCTGTCCTGCAACCCGCTGGAGCCCTTGGTCGCCAGCACCCCGATGACGGTGAATGGGATGTTGTTGACCAGCACCGTGTTGCCGACCGGGTCGGTCGACGGGAACAGCGAGGTCGCCACCGTCGCGCCGATCACCACGACCTTGCGCGCCTGGAGCACGTCGTCGGCGGTGAACAGGTTCCCGTTGGCCACGGCCGAGTTCGTCGTCTCGAAGTACGCCGGGTCCGTGCCGACGAACTGCGGGACGCTGTAGCTGGTGCCCTCGAAGCTCGCCGTCGCGGCGACGGAGCTGACCGGAGAGGCCGACTTCACGTCCGGCGCCTCGGTCGCGTCCGCGAGCGCGGTGGCGTCGGCGACGGTGAGCGGCTTGGCGGAACTGGCCGACTGCGGGTTCCCGCGCTGCGGCGAGATGGTGAGGATGTTGGTCCCCAGCCCCGCGATGCTCTCCTGCACCGCGGTCGACGCGCCGTTGCCGACGGCGAGCAGCAGGATGACCGAGGCCACCCCGATCAGGATGCCGAGCGTGGTCAGCGTGGACCGCAGCTTGTTGGCCGTCACTCCGCGCACGGCGAACACGCCGATCTCCAGGAGCCTCACACCAGCACCCCCGCGACCTGTCCGTCGACGACCCGGACCGTGCGCGACGCGTGCGAGGCGACCTCGTCCTCGTGCGTGATCAGCACGACCGTGCGGCCGATCGCGTTGAGGCGGTCCAGGATGCCGAGCACCTCGCGGCTGCTCTCGGAGTCCAGGTTGCCGGTCGGCTCGTCGGCCAGCACCATCGCCGGGCTGGTGACCAGCGCGCGGGCGATCGCGACGCGCTGCTGCTGGCCGCCGGACAGCTCGTTGGGCGCGTGGTGCGCCCGGTCGAGCAGGCCGACCAGTTGCAGCGCGGCGTTCGCGCGCTCCCGCCGTTCGGCTCGCTTGACACCCGCGTAGACCAGCGGCAGCTCGACGTTCGCGAGCGCCGTGGTGCGCGGGATGAGGTTGAACGACTGGAACACGAAACCGATCTTCCTGTTGCGCAGCAACGACAACCGGGCCTCGTCGAACTCCGCGGTGTCGATGCCGTCGAGCAGGTAGGAGCCCGACGTCGGCACGTCCAGGCAGCCGAGGATGTTGAGCAGCGTCGACTTCCCGGAGCCGGACGCGCCCATGATCGCCAGGTACTCGCCGCGCTGGACCGTGAGGTTGAGCCCGCGCAGCGCGTGCACGGCGGTGTCACCCGAACCGTAGGTCTTGCGCAGCTCGCGCACCTCGATGACCGGTTCGCTCATCGGCCCGGCCCGGTCCCCGTGCCGCCACCGACCCGACCGCCGCCGACCCCGGCGTTCCCGGTCCCGGTCCCGGTTCCGGGGAACCCGGTCCCGGCGCGCGTACCGCCCTGCTGCTGCGTCCCGGTGCCCGTGGCGACCTGCGGCAGCACCACCTGGTCGTTCTCCGAGAGCCCGGAGGTGACCTGCACGTACTGGTCGCCGCGCACGCCGATCTCGACGGACTTGCGCGTCTCCGCGCCGTTCTCCAGCACCGTCACCGTGCTGGCCGCGCCCAGCGTCGACACCGACGCGGACGGCACGGCGAGCACACCGGTCGCCGACGCCACGGTGATCTCCACGCTCGCCGACTGACCCGGCTTCAACGCCGCGGGCGGGCTCGTCAGCGCCAGGTCGACCCCGTACTGCACCACGTTGTTCGACGTGGTCGGCAGCAGGTCGACGTTGGTCACCTTGGCCTGCACCTGCTGGCCGGGCAGCGCGTTCACCGTCACGACCGCGGTCTGGTCGTTCTTCAGCTTGTTGACGTCGCTCTCGGCCACGTTCGCGTGCAGCACGAAGTTCTTCAGGTCCGTGATCACCGCGAACCCGCTCGCCGTCGTGGACGTCGTCGCCGCCGTCCCCGTGCCCGTTCCCGTGGAGGGCGTCGACGAACCGCTCGACCCGCCACCGACCTTGTCGCCGACCTTGCCGGTCACCGAGGTCACCGTGCCGTCGCCCGGCGCCGTCAACGTCGTCGCCGCCAACGCCTCGTTCGCCGCGTCCCGCGCCAGCACGGCCGAGTCCAGGTTGGTCTGCTGCTGCGGCGTGCTCGTCCCCCTGGCCTGCGCGTCCACCAGCGTCTGGTAGGCCTGGTTCACGTTGTTCTGCGCGATGGTCACCTGCAACGAGGCCTGCGCGGTGTCCACCGACGCCAGCTTCTGCCCCTTGGTCACCACGTCGCCGACCTTCACGTCGACGGAGTTCACGGTGCCGCTGCCGGAGAACGACGCGGACGCCGAATACCCGCTCTGCACCGCCCCCGCCGCCGTCACGACCTCCGCCACGTCCCGCGACGACACCGCCGCCGTGCGCACCGCCGAAGCCGACGACGCGTCACTCCCGGAAGCGAAGAACACCAGGTAACCGGCCACCCCACCGCCGACCAGAACGACGACCAGCAAACCGTTCACTACCCAAACCCGGCTCAAGCGCCGACGACCACGTCTCATGGGCACGCATCGTCACGGACCACGCTGTGACAGGTCTGCGAAACAGCCGGCAGTTTCCTGTGGGTCGGGTGGGGCGCGGTCCTACCCGCGCCCCACCAGGGGTCAATGGGGCAGGGGGTGCTGCCAGATGCGCGGCTCGTCGGGCACGTGCACCCAGCCGCGCCTGTCCGCGGACCCGATCCGGATGTTCACCAGCGGCGCGAACGACGGCGCCGCGATGCCCTCGTAGTCGTGGTGCACCACCGACCAGTACAGCTCGTCGGAGATCACCAGCACCAGCGGCGCGGCGGTCTCCCGCAGCGCCAACTTGAGCCTGGGCGCGTCGAGCAGCCTGCACGCCACGTCCAACAGCTCACCGAACTGCCCGTGCTCGTCGAAGTGCACCTCACCCGCGTGCACCACCGCCCGCAGCCGCACCGCCGAGTTCGGGAACCTCGCGTTGTGGCGGCCGAGCGCCCGGCTCAGCTCCGGCACGACCGACTCCAGCAGAAGCGTCTTCGGCACCCGGTCCGATGGTCGGATGAGGACGATCACCCCGTCACCGCGATCCAGGATCCGGTCGGCGTCGATCGCGTGCGCCGCAAGGGTTTCGATGAGCGCGTCGTGCATGACGTCGCGCAGCACCGGCTTCTCCCGGTTGCTGCGGCCCGTCGAGCCCTCCATGTCCACCCCGAGCGCGATGCGGTAAACGGGGTGCCGCGTGTATGCGTTGGCCATGGGGAAAACGTTCTCGTTCCCGCTTTCCCAGGAACAAGCGGCGTCGCGTCCCGGATCGCCGGGAGCTAGTCCTCCACGCCGAAACCGTGCTTGCGCGCCTTCTCGACGGCAGCGGCCCGGTCGTCCACGTCGAGCTTGTTCTGGATCTCCCCGGCCCGGTTGGCCACCGTCTTGGGCGCTAGGTGCAACGCCTTGGCGATCTGCTGGTTCGTCAGGTCCTTCGCCATCAGCTCCAGCATCGTGCCCTCGGCCCTGGTGAGGCGGAACGGCAGGTGTCCTTTGGACGACTGCGGCCGCTGGGCGATCACGATGCGGGCCAAGCGCAGATCCAGCACCATCTTGTTGCCCGCGGCCACCGCGCGCACCGCGGGGGTCACGTCCACCTCGTCCTTGCACAGGTAGCCAGCCGCCCCGGCCTCCACCGCGGCCTGCACGCGCTCGGGCTCCTCGTGCATCGACAGCACTAGGAGCCTCGTCTCCGGCACCAGCGCCGTGATCTGACGGATCACGTCCGGCGCGCAGTACTCGGATTCACCACCCGCGAAGAGCGGTATCCGGAAGTCGAGCAGGACCACGTCGGGGCGTTCCCGCTCGGCGAGGGCGATGGCCTCCTCGGCGTTCGCGCACTCACCGACCAAGTCCATGTCCTCGGCGTCCTCGAGCTGGCCGCGCAGACCCCTGAGGTAGATCGGTTGATCCTCCACGACCAGGACCCGGTATCGGGTTGGCGTCAATGTGCGCTCCCAGTACGCTGGTGACACGGCGGCAGTCGGTCAGTTCCGTTCGAACGGGATTCGCGCCCTGACGCGGGTACCGGTGTCGGATCGTTCGACGCCGAATTCCCCGCCGAGCACCTGGCAGCGCTCCTTCATGGACTCCAGCCCCACACCAGGAACCCGATCCTCCGGTATCCCCCGGCCGTCGTCGGTGATGGTCAACTCGAGGCCGCAGGCGGTGACGACCACGTCGATCCGGCACTCGGCGGCCTCCGCGTGGTGGGCGACGTTCGCCAGCGCCTCGCTGACCACCAGGTACGCGGCCGAGACGATCGAGGGTGGGATGTCGTCGAGTCGACCGCTGGGGACCACCCGCACGGTCAACTCGTCGTCGTAGCGCTCCGCCTGGCGGCACAGGGCGGGTACCAGCCCCGACTTCAGGTCGAGCGCCTGCACGTTGCGAACCACCTTCCGCACCGTGCCGGTGAGCGACGTGAGGTCGGTGACCGCTTCGCCGAGCCGTTTCCGCACCTGCGCGTCGGTGCCCTCCATGTTCCTGAGCACCCCGTTCACCTGCATGCGGATGCCCGCGACGCTGGGACCGATGGTGTCGTGCAGGTCTTTGCTGATCCGGTGCAACTCGTCGCGGCGCTTGCGCTCGAACCGCGCGTCCGCCTTGCGCAGCGCCAAGGCCAACCGCGCCGAGTGCACAGCCGGGGAAGCCTGACCCGCCAATGCGTCCAGCAGGCCGCGTTCCCGCCGGCCGAGCCGCTCGTCCCCCGCCCGCGCCTCCGCCACCAGCAAGCCGATCCGCTGACCGCTGTGCCGCAACTCCACCTCGTGCTGCTCCCACCCGTGCGAACACCCGTACACATCCGGCGGTCTGCAGTCCTGCCCCTCCAGGTGCAGTGCGACGTAGGGCAGCTTCAACGCTCTCCCGACCGACGCGGCAATCCCAGGCAGCACCTCGTGCGGGCGGCACGGGTTCGCCAGCGTGCGCCCCAGTTCGACCAGCGCCCGGTACGGGTCGGCGCGGTCGCCGAACAGCTGGCGGTCCAGCGCGCGTCGGAGCACGTGGTGCAGCGGCGCGAGCGCCACCACGACCACGAACGTGGCGACCGCGTTCGCGAGGCCGGGCACGAACATGGTTATGGCCAGCACGACCGCCGTGTACGCGCAGACCAGCAACGAGCCCAGCAGCCCGTAGAGCAGCGTCCGGTGGATGATCAGCTCGATGTCGTACAGGCCGTAGCGCAGGATCACCACCACCAGCGCGGCGGGGAACGCGGCGGCGACCACCAGCCACGCCCCCCACGCCGCGCCGGACGCCAGTTCCAGCGCCAGCGTCGGGATCCCCACGAGCGCACCCGCCATGGCCCACCCGAGGACGTGGCGCGAGGTCCCCCCGGACCCGCGCCACCGCACCCCCAGCGAGATCACGGCCGACACCAGCGCGACCGCGAACACCCCGAACCCGATCTTCGCCAGCACCACCGCGACCCCTCTGCGCGCGGTACCGCCGAAAACCTGGTGCCAGAACTCGACCGGCCGGTCCCACGACGCCCAGCCGATCCCGACCACCGGCAGCACCACGCCGACACCCGCGACCACGACCGCCGCCCACCACCAGCGGCCGGGTGGCCGTCCGTCGGGGAACAGCAGCAGCACCACCGGGAGCAGCGCGTAGGTGGGCCACCAGATCCAGGTGCCGACCCACGCCACCCACCACACGCCCGGCAGCGCCGCGGCCCCCACCGCGAGCGCCCCGCACACCCCCAGCGCGAGCACGAGCCAGCCCACCGCGTTCCGCCGCGCGTGGGCGACGACCCGTTCCCCCAGCAGGCAGTAGACGATCGCCATGAACCAGTTATGCGGATGGGACGCCGCGGTGGTGGTGCCCATGTGGACCACCAGCGCGACCGCCACCACCACCGCCGCGCCCACCGCGAGCAGCCGCGATCCGACCACCGCTCCGCCGTCACGCCGAGTTCCCGCTGCCGGCCCGGATAACATGAGTCCCCCTAGGAATCCGCGGACACCACCCCCGTGGCGCTTCAGGACGTGCCGTTGAGCCAGTGCCAGAAGTTGTGGCACGGCGACCCCTCGTCGTTCACCTCGACGCCCTCGAACACCACCTCCTCCGGCAACCCGCCGCCGCTCAGCGCGACCCCCGCCCCGGCCACGTGCGGATGCCGGTGGGATGCGCCCCCGACCACCTGCCCGCCGCCCTGCTTCCACCCGACCAGCGCGCGCCGCATCGTCTCCAGGTCCGGCAGCAGCCCCGGCCCCACCAGCCGCCCGTACCTCGACTCGAACCACGCCAGGCCCTCCAGCAACCGCTCCACGTCGAACGGCACGTCGATGACGTGCCCCGTCGGGAAGTACGGGTTGCCGGTCGGCGCGGCCGCCGCGTAGGCGAGGAACGCCGTCTGCCACTGCGCCAGGTCGCCAAGAACGGGGTGCGACAGCTGACCTCGATCTTCGGTCGGTGCGGACATCACTCTTCCCTCCGGTCTGCCGGTGCTTCGACGTCCAGCCTCCCCATCCCGCGGTCCCGGGAACCAGAGGCCTCCTTCCCGGATTCACGGGCGGCGCGGCGCACCGGGCGGGGCCGCGGCTTCGGGAGGACGCTGTTCCCCGGTCGCCGAGGACCGACCTCATCACCGGTGGTGACTGGTCACAAGGTCATATGACGCAGTCGCGGAAGTGGGCCGTTGGTCCGGCGGCGGAATCGTTCCGCGGGCGCGGGACCGAGACTCAGAGAAGGCGGTCGATCTCGCGGTGGCGGGTGGCGAACGTCCTGGCGAGTTCCGCGAGCTTGACGTTGAGCCGCTGCGACGTCGTGCGCAGGGTGTCGAACGCCTCGTCGGCGGTGATGCCGCGGCGGTGCATGAGGATGCCCTTGGCCTGGCCGATGACGTCGCGCGAGTCGATGGCCTTGCGCAGGTGTTCGAGCTTCAGGTCGGCGGCGGTCACGGCCCTGGTCGCGGCCAGCGCCAGCGAGCCGTGGGTGGCCAGCAGCAGCGCGGTGTCGCGGTCGGCGGCGGTGAACGCGCCCGTCTTCGCCGAGTAGACGTTGAGCGCGCCCGAGAGCTGCGGCGGGTGGGCATCGGGGAGCAGCGTGGTGGACAGCAGCGAGTTCATGCCGCGCGCGGCGGAGGCCGGGCCGAAGAGGGGCCAGTTCGGGTCGTTGGCGAGGTCGCCGCTCTCGGCGAGGCCGGGGCCGGGCATCCGGGCGGCGTGCACGCAGGGGCCCTCGCCGGTGGCGTACTGGACCTGGTCGATCTCGTTGGCCAGCGGGTCGGTCTGCACCGGCGTGTGGAACGAGCCGTCCGGGGCGCGCAGCGTCACGCTCACCACGCTCGCGTCGGGGATCGCCTCCAGGGCGGCGAACACCACGCGGTTCAGCACGTCGCCCACCGAGGGGGCGTCCAGGAGGGAACGGGTGAGCTGGGCGAACTGCCTCGCCAGCGGGCTGGAGAGGCCCAGCACGGGGTGCTGTTCGACGGCTTCCAGGGCGGTGTCGACGAAACGGGACTTGTCCTGCTGCCACTCGACCTCGTCGGACACGCGGCCCACCTGTGCTCTCTGTTCAGCAGACGCGAACCCGAGGCGGACTTCCGCCTGGGACGGTTCGCGGCATCCGCTCTCTGCTGAACACGCGACACCGGCCTGGACCGTGTGTCGCACCACCGCGGGTGGGAGCTTACCGTCCCGGCGCGACACCCCGATCACGGCCGCGCGGAGTCCGGTCGCCACGCCCGCGCGGGCAGGGCTGAGGCAAAGTCGACTACCAGTGGCTTGACCTGCTGATTCGGGTTGCGACACACCGAAGATCGGGTAGTCCGGAGCAGGCACGACAGGACCGTCGATCATGAAGGTTCCTACGCCATCGTGATCTTCGGAGCTCCGCCGTGCCTGCCGTGTCATCGTCTCCCATCACTGTCCTGTCACGCCAGTTGGCCCCGCTGGGCGAGGTGGCGCCGCAGGCGCGGACCGGGTTGCTCGAGGTGTTGGAGTCGGTGCCGGATCCACGCAGGAAACGGGGTGTGCGGTATCGGTTCGCGGCGATCCTGTTCGTGTCGGTGTGCGCGGTGGTCTCCGGTGCGCGGTCGTTCGCCGCGATCGCCGAATGGGCCGCGGACGCGGCCGAGGACACGCTGAGCGGAATGGGGATCGGCGCACCGAACGCGTCCACGATCCGGCGGGCGCTCTCGGCATTGACCGGTGACGGGTTCGACACCGCGATCGGCGTCTGGCTGTCCGGGCGTGTCAAGGCAGCGTGGATGGGGGCGCCGGGCAGGCGGCGGCGCCGCGCGATCGCGGTCGACGGTAAGGCGCTGCGGGGTTCCCGTCACGGCGAGCAGCGCGCGCGAATGGTGATGGCGTGCCTGGACCACGACAGCGGGGTCACGGTGGGCCAGGTCGAGATCGCGGAGAAAAGCAACGAGATCCCCATGTTCGCAGCACTTCTGGACACGATCGTCGATGTGACCGGTCTCGTCGTCACCGCCGACGCGTTGCACGCGCAACGCGGGCATGCCGAGTACCTGCACGGCCGTGGCGCGCACTACGTGATCACCGTGAAGGGCAACCAGAAGGCGTTGCGCGATCAGTTGGCGGGCCTGCCGTGGAAGGACGTGCCGATCGGGTACCGCGAGACCGACACCGGCCACGGCCGGGTAGTCACCCGCACCTACAAGGTCGTCACCGTCGCCGCCGGGATCCTGTTCCCGCACGCCGCCCAGGCCGTCCGGATAGTGCGGACCCGTAAACGCAAGGGCAGCACCAGGCGCGCGAGCCGCGAGACGGTGTACGCGGTGACATCCCTGACCGCCGCGCAGGCCCAGCCCGCCGAGTTGGCCCGCTACATCCGCGGGCACTGGCACGTGGAGAACAAGCTGCACTGGGTCCGCGACGTGACGATGGGCGAAGATGCCTCTCGGGCACGCACCGGCGGCGGGCCCAGGATGATGGCCAGCCTGCGCAATCTCGCCATCAGCCTGCTACGCCTGACCGGCCACACCAACATCGCCAAAGCCGTACGTCATATGGGAAGAAGGCCCGAACGAGCCATCAAGTTGATCTCAGCCAGCTGAAACACGACTTTGCCTCAGCCCTGCCCGCGCGGGTGGCTCGTCGCGCGAGCCGACGGCGGAACATCGACCCCGCTGGAATGGCGCATCGCGCCCGGCGGTCGAAATACACCATCCGGTGGTTTGAAGCCCACTCGACGCGTCGGCGGGCATACTATTGCGCTCGGTGGACATGCTGCGGCTCAGACCCGGAGGTACCGTCCCGACATGGCTGCGTACCTGAGGGTCTACGAGATTCCATTCCTGATCGAGTGCGTGGGAATGACCGTTCCGGAATTGGCCGACGCGGTACGCGAATGGGGAGCGGGCGCTCGCCCGATAGTCTTCTCCGAAGGTAACGGATTCACCTTCGTGGTGAACTTCCACCTCCTGCCCTGCGTGATCGTCACGGACTCCACCGCGCTCACCAAGGACGAGGACGGGATTCCGGCGCCGATCGTCAGGGTCCAGATCCCCTCACCGGAGATCGTGGCCCCCAGGTCCGCGCCCGAGGAACCGCACCTGGTGTGAGGTCACCGCGCGGCCCTAGTTCCCCTGCACGATCCCCTCGTCGAGGACCCCGGACATGGCGCAGAAGTCGGGGGAAGCGCTGATCACCTCGTGCTGCCCCGGCGAGGCCACCGGCAGGTCGACGCCGTCCGCGACGTCCTCGACGGGGACCTGCACACCGAGGACGCTGATGTCGTTGTCGCACACCGCGCCCGCCACGTCGACGTTCTGCGCCACCCTGGTGCCGTTCAGGTTGACCAGGCCCACCTGGGGGTGCCGGCCCTGGTCGACGGAGCCGTCCCGGCTGATGCCGTCCAGACCGCACGCGATGGCGCAGTCATCGGTCGAGGCGGAGGCCATTCCGCCCAGCGCGACCATGCCGGCGGCGGTGGCGACGACAACGGTCCCAAGCTTCTTGAGCAACGGAATTCCTTCGATCGCGGTTCACCCGGCATGGCGAAGCCGTCGGGAACGGTATCGCACGACTTCGCCTGCCGGCGGATGCGAGGAAATTACCGGCCTCCGAGGAGGCTTTTCAAACTCGTTAACACGATCGTGTACCCGTCAGTGGAAAATCCCTGTTCCCGGCCATTCACCACGACCGCCGCCGAACAGGATCACCACCGGACCGAAATCGCCGTGAATGTCCAAATAGGACGATATCGGCGATGTCGATCCCGACGTGTTCCGGCGGTGGCGAATTGCGCGACGCCTCCGGCCCCCCGAACCGGAGGCGTCGACCGGTCACGTGGTCTCGACCGCGGCGGGCTCCTCGTCGGCGGTCCGCGCCCGCGGCACGCCCGCCTCCTCCGGCTTCCTGCTCCGGGGGATCTCCACGGTCCCGCAGAACGACGGGAGGTCGTCGAGGAGCGGGGAGAACTCGCGCGCCCACTCGTCGAGCACCCGCTGCCGTCCGGCCAGCCGGGCCAGCAGCCGCTCGCTGCTCCTGCCCGCCGCCCGGACGACGTCACCGGCCATGGCGGTCAGGGCGGCGAGCCGCCGCCTGACCTCCCGGTCCTCGTCCTCGAACGACCTCATCCTCGCCGCGGCGGCCTGCTCGGCCCGTTCCACGGCGAGACGGGCTTCCCTGCGGGCGTCCCGGACGATCGCGTCCGCCTCCCACCTGGCTCGCGCCACCGCGTCGCGCGCGGCCTCGTCCTCGAGTTCGGCGAGTCCCTCCCCCGCGTGCAGCCGGTCGTACCGGGCGAGCGCCTCCCGCGCCTCCTCCAGCTCCTCGTCCAGCACGCGCGCCAGTTCCAGGTAGCCCTCGGCGTCCTCGACATCGGTCTTCAGCCGGTCGGCGGCGTCGAGGAGGGCCGTGTCGACGGCCCGCCGGTCGTAGCCCCCGAACCGGAGGGGGAACGCGTTCCGCGCCGCCGCGAGGATCTCCTGGAGCACCGTCGGCCACTCCTGGGGCGACGCGCTCACGACCCCGCCCCCGCGATCGTCGCGTCGAGCGCGTCGCGCCGTCCGGTCAGCTCGTCGGCCAGCACCGCGAAGTCGCGCACGGTCTCGTCGACCAGCCTGCCCGCCTGCGCCGCGGCGAACTCCAGGCGGCGCAGGCCCTCCTGGTGGACCTCCGCCAGTTCCGCCCGACGCACGGCCAGCGCGCGATCACCCCGCTCGACGACCACGCGGACCTCGTCCCGCGCGTCCTCCTCGACGGCCTGGGCCTCGCGCGTCGCCGTGTGCGTCGAGTAGCGCGCGAAACAGGCGAGCGGGTCGCGGGTCGGGTTGTCGGCGTGCAGCCGGTCGTACTCGTACAGCTTCGCGTACGCGCTCCCCAACTCGGCCGCGGCGGCCCTGATGCGGATCAGCGCCGCCTCCCGCTTCTCGCGGGCGGCGGCGCACTCCGAGTCGATCGCGGCGAACTCCACGTCGACCACTCGGCGGTCGTACCCCCTCAGGCGGACGCGGAAGCGGCGTGACGGGTGTTCCGTCGACTCCTGGCTCATACCCGAACCCCTTTCCCGGTATCCCCGACCTCGCGGAGCCGCGCAAGGCCCCGGCAGCGGGTCGACGACCACGCTGCCGGGGCTCTCGGGGGTTCACTCCCCCCGTCGCACGGCCACGTTCCACATCTCAGGCCCGTTGGCGACGGGCCGCGTTCTCCTCTCCGTCCGGAACTCCGCGCACCGGCCGGACGCCACCGTCCGGGCGGGAGTTCCGACAGGCGCGTTCAGCTCTTGCCGGTCAGATCAGCGGTTCTCGTGTCAGACCTGGACGTCGACCGCGTCAGCGGTCCACGCCGCGGCGTCGCCACCGTCGCCGCCGACGCCCGAGTCGCCGCCGACCGTGGTGCTGTCGTTGGACGCGTCGCCGGTGTCGCCGGTGGAGGTGTCGCCCGAGTCACCCGTGACCACCACGGTGTCGGAGCCGTTGTCGTAGTCGGTCCAGGCGCCGTGCTCCATGCCGTTCCAGCCCCACGGGTTCCAGCCGAAGTCGTTCCAGCCCTGGTGGTTCCAACCGCCGTGGTTCCAGCCGCCGTTGCCCCAGCCGCCGACGTTCCAGCCGTCGTCGGAGACCACGAGGGTCGTGTTGTCGCCGGTGTCGCCCGAGTCGCCCGAGTCACCGGAGTCGCCGCTCGTGGCGGTGTTGGCGCTGCCGGCGTCACCGGCGTCACCGGACTCGCCGCCGTCGCCACCGACCGCGACCGCGACGGACGTGTCCTCGGCCTCGACGGCCGTGGGCTCGCCCGCGAGGGTGTCGGCGTCGACGTCCTCGACGTCCGGCGTGTAGGCGACCGTCGTGGCGGTGGCGGCACCGCCGCCACCACCCGTACCGGAGTCGCCGCCCTCGGTGTCGCTGACGTTGGCCGCGCTGCCGGTGTCGCCGGTCGAGGTGTCGCCCGAGTCGCCCGTCACGATGTAGGTCGTGCAGTTGCCCGCCGGGCAGAAGACGAACGTGTTGTTGCCACCGGTCGAGCCCGAGTCACCCGAATCACCGGAGTCACCCGACACAGCGGTGTTGACGCTGCCCGCGTCCCCACCATCACCCGAGTCGCCGCCATCGCCCGCGAAGGCGAGCAGGAGGCCCTCGTCGTAGGACATGCCCTCCGCCCAACCCATCGAGCCGAAGCCGATCGGGCTCTGGTGAGCTACCGCGGCGTTGGCGAACGAGGTGCCCGGCACGACGAGCGCGCCGGACATCACCGCGGCCAAGAGGCCGCGCTGGATGTTCTTGTGCATGGTTTTCCTTCCGTGACAGCAGAACTTCGAACACGGTGGTCAACTGGCGGTGGATCGGATCGAGTCGGGTGGTTCAGGGTGTTCGCGGGGGAACGATGTCCGCGCGACGCGCCTGCGGGGCGGGAGAACCACCTGCGGTCGCCGACTGCTTCGGGTCGATCTCCTTCACGGGTCACCTCTCCGCGGTCGGCCACTATCCTTACCCGCAAAGGGAATAGCCCTTCCGGCGTCGGCGCAATCCGTACCAGGGCCCCGTCACCACTTCGGGGATCGCGTGCACGACTGGCAGACGGTCACCACTACCTGGTCGGGGGGCCGGAGCCGCGACCGCGCGATTGCGGCTACCCAGGGTGATGACGGCCTCGCCCAGGCGATCCGTGCGAGAATCGTCCACTGTGGATGCGAGTTCTCCACGCGTCCCGTCCGCCCGACATGCGGGCCCGCCCGCTTCGGGCGACGCCCGCAAGCGCTTGTGCGGCTCGGGACCGGGCATCCCCAGACCGGAACAGCGAGCGCGGTCCGTCAGAGGAGGACGCCATGAGCGCAGACCCGATCCCCCGGACGGGAGCGCCCGCCGGGCACCCGTCGTGGGAACTGGTGCTCACCGATCAGCAGGACGTGGCGGCCGTCCGCCGCGCGGTCCAGGAACTCCTCGCGACCGCGGTCCCCGACGAGCTGCTGGACGACGTGGTCGTCGTGGTGAGCGAACTCGTGTCCAACACGTACTCGCACAGCCAGGATCCACGGCTGCTGCGGGTGTCCCGGTTCCCCGGAGGTGTGCGCGTCGAACTGGAGGGGGCCGACCCCTCGCCCGCGCTGGTGGACGAGTCGAGGACCGTGCTGGTGCTCGACCGGCTGTGCACGGGGTGGGGGGTGCTCGCCGAGCCGAACGGGCCGAGCCGCGCGTGGGCCCAGGTGCCGGACGACGTCAGGTGACGGAGGTGGCCAGCGCCTCGTCCAGGCTCGGGTAGAGCTCCAGCACCTCGTCCAGCGCGGTGGCGACGATGGTCCTCAGCACCCGCCGGGTGCACGCGGCGACGTGCAGCGGGACTCCCAGGCGGCGGCCGAGGTCGTTGCAGCGCACGAGCATGTTGAGCCCGCGCGAGTCGAGGTGCGACACGCCGGTGAGGTCGACGACGACGAGCGTCGGCGCGGTCGGCGCCGTGGCCGCGTCCAGGGCGGCGACGAGCCTGCGTTCCAGGTCCGGGACCGTGTCGACGTCGAGTTCACCCGTCGCGGTGACAACGACGGCGTTCGTCCGGAACCCGCAGTGGACCTGGAGCGCGCTCCGCTCCGCGCCCGGCGCTCCCCGCGAGTCCGTCGGCGGAGGGGGATCCGTCCCGTCCGGCCCCCGTTGGCCGCCGGTGGCCGCGTCCGGTTGTGCCGGGATGCCCGTGACCGCCGGTGCGGCACCCTCCACTTCCGACGGTGCTGCGCGTGGCGGGATCGTCGTCTGTTCGTCCATCAGGACATCCTCTCCGCCGGGGAGGTGGTCGGCGACCGAGGAACCCGGTCCGCCCGTCCACGCGGGGCGTCCGCGTGGACGTCGCCGTCGCCGGTCAGCCCGTCGGTTCGGCGGCCGGTGGCTGCGCTTCCACCGGCACTTCCCCCTGGGCGGCGGGCGGTGGCACCACCGGTGTTGCCGCGGGCGCGGGCGGCGGCGCCGCCTGCTCCGTCTGCGCGGGCGGCCGGGCCGTCGTCGCGATGACGCTCGGTTCGACCTGGTCCGCGGGCTGCGGCGGCGGCACGTACCCGGAGCTGATCGACAGCGTCACGGTGGTGCCCGTCAGCGCGGTCCCCCGCGGCGACTGCCCGACCACGGTCCCCTTGGCCTGCCCCGAGTTGACGGTCTGCACGGTGACCTTGTACCCGGCCTTCTCCAACTCGCCCTTGGCGTTGTCCGCGCCCGAGCCGACGAGGTCGGGGATCCGGATCTCGGGGCCGCCCTTGACGTAGCGCTCGTCGGTGGGCGGCATGGGTTTCGCGGGCAGCGCGGCGTGCACCTTCGCCATCGTCTCGAACCAGGTGCGGGCGGGCACCGTACCGCCGTAGATGTTGCCCTTGTCGCACAGCGCGGGGGTGCCGCTGACGCAGATGCCGCGCGGTTCGACGCCGTCGTTGAAGGTCTGCACGGCGCCCGCGTAGTCAGCGGTAGCGCCGACGAACGCCGCCGACTTGTAGTCCTCGGTGGTGCCGGTCTTGCCCATCATCGGCTTGTCCCACTGGAACTGCCGCGCCGCCGCCCCGGACGTGCCGGTGGGCTGGTCGTCCTTGCTGAGGCCGACCGCGAGGGTGTTGGCGAGCGGCTCGGCGACGACCTGCTCGCAGGGGGCGTTCGTGACCTCGACCGGTTTCCCGTTGCGGTCCAGCACCTCCCGCACCGGCGACGGCGGGCACCAGGTGCCACCGCTCATGATCGTCGCCGCCACGTTGGCCAGCTCCAGCGTGTTGACCGGCGTGGGGCCGAGGGTGAACGAGGCGTTGTCCATGGTCTTGTAGTACTCGGCCTGGGACACGCGCTGGTCGATCGCGGTGGCGGAGGGGTCGGGGCGGACGCCGGAGATCGTGGTCGCCATGGTCTCGCGCATCCCGAGCCGCGAGGCCATGTCGATGACCGCCCCGAGGCCCACCTGCTCCTCCAGGATCACGAACCCCGTGTTGGGCGAGGTGGCGAGCGCGGTCTGCAACGTCATCTGCGGCGGGTAGGTGTCCGTGTTGTTGCCGAGGCAGTACCAGCGGGTGTCCGGCTCGCCGGTGGGCGGGCACCCCGCGGCTCCGCCCTTGAACACCGAGGAGACGTGGTGGCTGGGCGTCGAGATCGTGTTCTCGATGCCCAGGCCCTTCTCCATCGCCGCCGCGGCCGTGAAGATCTTGTAGATCGAGCCCGCGCCGAACTTGTTCTCCACGCCGCTGGGCAGGTCGAACTGGGTCTGGTGCTCCTCGGCCTTGAGGCCGTAGTCGCGGTTCGCCACCAGGGCGACGACCTCGTGGCGGTCCTTGCCCGGCTGCATGATCGCCATGGTGTTGGCGATCCCCTCGGTGTCCTTGGAGACCTGCGCCTCGGCGGCCTGCTTGGCCTGCTCGGTGATGCCGCGGTCCAGGGGCGTCCGGATCGAGTAGCCGCCGGTCTTGAGCTGCTCCAGGCTGAACCCGGCCGTGGTGAGGTAGTTGACCACGTACGAGCAGTAGAACCCGAACGCGGGCCCCGCGCCGACGCACCCGTTGGGCAGTGTGCGCACCGGCTGCTGCAACGCGATCGGCTCCTTCTTGAACGCCTCGGCCTCCTCGCGCGAGAGCTTGCCGTTGTCCACCATCATGTCCATGACGCTGTTGCGGCGCTTGTGGGCCTTCTCCGGGAACGCTTCGGGGTCCAGCGCGATCGGGCTGTTCACCATGCCCGCCAGCACGGCCGCCTGCGGCACGGTCAGCTTGTCCGGCGTCGTGTCGAAGTACGCCTGCGACGCCGCCGCGATGCCGTAGACCGTCGAGCCGAACGGCACCACGTTGAGGTAGCGGGCCAGGATCTCGTCCTTGCTCAGCTCGGTCTCCAGCTGGATCGCGATGCGCGCCTCGCGGGCCTTGCGGGCGATCGTCTGCTCCTGCGCCTTCTGCTGCTCCACCTTGTTGTTGCGCGCCACGACGTGCACCAGGTAGTTCTTCACGTACTGCTGGGTCAGCGTCGAGGCGCCCTGCGACACGCTGCCGCCCGCCTGGTTGGTCACCGCCGCGCGCAGCGTCCCCAGCCAGTCCACCCCGTGGTGCTCGTAGAACCGGCGGTCCTCGACGGAGGTCAGGGCGTCCTTCATCGCGTTCGAGATCTTGTCGGCGGGCGTCAGCACGCGGTACTGGTCGTAGAGGTAGGCGATGGGTGCCCCGTCCCGGTCGGTGATCGTGCTCATCAACGGCGGGTCCGTGGTCACGAGCGTCGATGAAATGCTGTCGACCTGATCGCTCATGTGATTGGACACGACACCTATGGTGCCGACCACCGGGAACATCATCCCGGCCAGCACGAAACCGCCCAGCAGGGACAGGACTCCCAGCTTCCCCAGACATTCCCAGATGCGCACGGCTATCAAGATAGGGCCGTCCGCCTTCTCCGTGTCCGACATCCAAGCGAGTTCACCACATGGGCGGACAGCGGACCCCGTCGTGTTTGGACATGGCCGTTCACCCGATATGTCCAGGTCACCCACCTGCGAAGCCGGGGAAGGCCGAATGACTACCGATTGTGCCGAATCGGGTGGAATCGATCTCCGGGACCACTCACCAGGGTTGAGTGCGCACGAGCTGGTTTTCACCACTTCAAGGCAGGGGTAGCCAATTGGAAACGCATCGATCGAATCGACCTCTTCCCGCTCGACGGGTCTTCTCGACAATGCGCCGTGACTCTGGACCAGGGGGCCGTGTGTCGACATCGACGAGTGCGACGAGGCGAATGCGCCGCGTCGTTTCCATCGCCATCATCGCGGCCTTCCTCGGCTCGCCCGCCATTCCGGCCGGGGCGCGGACCCCGCTGGCCGAGGGCTCGGCCGACCACTACGCCGGGTCCCAGATCGCCAGGCACGAGGGGCCGGGCCACCCGGTGATGTCCGCTCCCGCCGCGACCTCGACCGAGGGGTCCGTGGAGGGCATCGACGTGAGCAGCCACCAGAACCAGGTCGACTGGACCGCCCACTGGAACGAGGGGAAGCGGTTCGCCTACGTCAAGGCGAGCGAGGGCACGGGGTACCTCAACCCGGCCTTCGAGCAGCAGTACAACGGCTCCTACGACGTCGGCATGATCAGGGGCTCCTACCACTTCGCCCTGCCCGACCGCTCCGACGGCGCGACCCAGGCGAACTTCTTCGTCGACAACGGCGGCGGGTGGTCGCCGGACGGCCGCACGCTGCCCGGCGCGCTGGACGTCGAGTACAACCCGTACGGCGGCACCTGCTACGGGTTGACGGGCGTCGCGATGGTCGAGTGGATCAAGAGCTTCAACGACACCTACTTCGCCCGCACGGGCCGCTGGCCGGTCATCTACACCTCGACGCAGTGGTGGAACCAGTGCACCGAGAACCTGGGCGACTTCGACGACACGAGCCCGATCTGGGTGGCCCGGTACGCGGCGGACATCGGCCCGCTGCCGCACCCGTGGGAGTTCCACACGATCTGGCAGTACACCTCGACCCCGTTGGACCAGAACACCTTCAACGGGTCCTACGACCGACTGGTCGCGCTGAGCACCGGCCTCCCCCTGTCCTGACGGACGCGTCGCGGACCCGCACGACGGGGTCCGGTTTTCCCGAACACCACGGAGACAGCCATGACCGTTACACCGTCCGTCAGCAAACGAGGCATCGTCATCGTCGCCGTGGCGGTGGCGGCCACCGCCATCACGGCCACAACCGTCAGCGTGGTCCACGCGCGCGGCAGCGCCCTGGTCGTCCAGGGCATCGAGGACGGCGCGGTCCTGCGCTCCCCCGACGTGGGCCGCCTCGTCGTCAGCGCGGCCGACGGCGGTTCGCTGGACGACGTCGAGGTGTCGATCGACGGCGTCGCGATGCCGACGCGGCACGACGGCGACCGGCTGACCGCGGACGCGGCGGACCTGTCCGAGGGCGAGCACACGCTGGCCGTGAGCATGAGGAACCCCATACCGTTCCTGCCGGGCACCACGGACAGCCGTGTGTTCACAGTGGACGACACGGCGCCCGCGGTGTCGGCCGACGCCGTCGACGCGGTGTCGCTGCACGGCCCGGTCACGGTGGCGGGCAAGGCGGAGGGGGCCTCGTCGGTGCTCGTCGGTGAGCAGCGCGTCCCCGTCGACGCCGACGGCTCCTTCACCGCTTCCCTGGCGGCGGTGCCGGAGCGGGTGCGGATCGAGGCCACGGACGCGGCGGGCAACTCGGGGCACAGCGACCTGGAAGTGCGCGCCCACCACCCCGGTATGCGCGCGGTGCACATGAGCGCGCAGGCGTGGGGGTCGGAGGCGCTGCGCGAACCCGTGCTGGCCATGGCCCGCGACAAGCGGATCGACACCGTCCAACTCGACGTCAAGGACGAGAGCGGGGAGATCGGCTACGACTCGCAGGTGCCGATGGCGAAGAAGATCGGCGCGGGCACGACGAACTACGACGCGCGGGAGGTCCTCGACCAGCTCCACGGCATGGGGGTCCGGGTGGTCGGCAGGCTGGTCGCGTTCCGGGACCCCGTGCTCGCCAAGTCCGCGTGGGAGAGCGGGTCGAAGGACATGGTGGTGCAGGACGAGGGCGGCACGCCGTGGTCCGGGGGTTACGGCGGCTACGCCTTCACCAACTTCGCGAACCCCGAGGTGCGCGGCTACAACATCGACCTCGCGACCGAGGCCGCGTCGCTCGGGTTCGACGACGTCCTCTACGACTACGTCCGCCGCCCCGACGGCCCGCTCGCGCGGATGGTGTTCCCCGGACTGGCCACGTCCCCCGAGCAGTCGATCGCGGAGTTCCTGGGAGACTCCCGCAAGGCCGTGCGGCCGAAGGGCGCCTTCCTCGGCGCCTCGGTGTTCGGGATCGCCGCGCGCAGCGGATCCGATGTGGCGCAGGACATCCCCGCGATCGCGACCCACGTCGACTACATCGCCCCGATGGTCTACCCCTCCCACTGGGGACCCGGCGAGTACGGGGTCGCCGATCCGGAGGGCCAGCCCCACGACATCGTCCGGAACTCGGTCGGCGACTTCGTGGCCGTCGCGAAGGACTCCGGAGTCGCGGTCATCCCGTGGTTGCAGGCTTTCTCACTGGCCAAGACCTACGGACCGGCGGAGGTCCAGGCCCAGGTCTCGGGTTCGGCGGAGGCGGGCGCGGAGTCGTTCCTCCTGTGGAACGCCGCCTGCGCCTACGAGTCCGCGGGACTGCTGCCGCGATGACCGGCAGCGAACGCGGGCTCGTCGGTGCGGGAACGGGGCCTTTTCACCCGACCGTGTACGACAAAGCCCTCCCCGCCCGGATGCGGTCGAAGGTCCGCCGACGGCCGGTAGTTTGGCAGCGGCTCATGCCCCTCCCCCGGCGTCCACCGCCGCCCGACCGCACCAAGAGGCCTTCCGGAACAGCACTTCCCAGCGGATCCCCGCCCTCGCGGACACCACCCGCCCACGACGTCGGGTCCCGCGTGAGCAGACCGTCGACCCGGCAGCGCCTTCCCGCGGACAGGCGGGTCCCGCGGTGCCGTCCACCGCAAACCCCGTCGTCATCCCGGAACCACGATGACGGCGCCGATCAGCTCGTGGAGCGAACATGCCATCCCGCACACCAGGCCTGCGCCACGTCCTCGGCATGGCAGGCATGTGCACGTTGTCCATCGCCGTGCTCGCGACCATGCAGCTGGCGGGCTCCTCACCCGAGTCCGACCACCAGGGCCCGGCCGTGAACAGGCTGATCACCGTGCGGGCGGCTCCCCCGTCCGGCTCGGAGCCCGGCGGGCGGCCGGTCTCGATGGGCGCCGCGGGCAGGTCCAGCGCCGACCTGCCGGACGGGCCGCCCGTCCCCGTGACGGGGAGCGGGACGTGGCGCGTGGTGCCGGGCGCGGTGCGGCAGGCCTACGCGGGCCACCCCGACACCTATTCCGTCGAGATCGAGGACGGCGTGCGGCTGGTCGACGGCGACGTCGGGTTCGGCCGCTTCGTGGACGGGGTGCTGCACGACCCGCGGAGCTGGATCGGCGACGGCGTGACCGCGTTGCAGAGGATCGAGCACGGCGTCCCGGACCTGAGGATCAGGCTCACGTCCCAGAACACCGCGCGCGCCCTGTGCGGTTACGAGCTGCCCTTCGACACCTCGTGCCGGATCGACGACGCGGTCTACCTCAGCGCGGCGCGGTGGATCCGGGGCGCCACGTCCTTCAGCGGCAGGATGGACGAGTACCGGCAGTACATGGTGAACCACGAGGTGGGTCACTTCCTCGGCCACGAGCACGAGCTGTGCGACATCTCGGGGAGCTTCGCGCCGGTGATGATGCAGCAGACGTTCAGCACCCGCAACGACGAGCTCGCCGACATCACCGCGACCAATCCGCAGCAGGTCGACGTTCCGAAGGACGGCAAGGTGTGCACCCCCAACGCCTGGCCGTACCCGCACGCCACGCGCTGACCCGTCGCGCCGTCAGTAGCCGAACGCCCGCCCCTCGAACTCCTCCGCCAGGACGACCGAGGTCGACAGCGGGTAGGAGATCCGGTCGGGAACCCCGTCGGACGTGTACCGCCGGTCCGGGTGGGCCGCGAGTTCGTCCAGCCACGTCGTGGAGCCGTAGCGCGCGTCCTCGCCGGTCGCGTCCTGGGAGCGGATCCGGGGGACGTTGAGCGGGTCGAAGGCCGCCGAGTAGGGCGACGGGGACGGCCCCGCGCCGACCAGCAGCACGCAGTCGTACTCGTAGGAGATGCCTGACGACGCGCCGGTCCGGGCCAGGTCCGGATTTGACGGAGCGGCTCCGAACGGCAGCGCCAGGCTCGACACGCGGTATCCCGGCAGTGCCCGGACGATGGCCTGGTCGCCGTCGGCGATCTCGCGCTGCACGAGGTCGTCACCCGCCTCGGCGAGGTTCGCGTGGGAGTAGGTGTGGTTCCCGACTTCGAAACCGTTGGCGCGCAACCACTCCAGCGGCTCGGACCCGCCTTGGCCCCCGAACGGGTTGGCGTTCACGTAGAAGCTCGCCACGGGCCGGAATCCGGGGTGCTGCACGCCCACCTGGAGCAGCAGGTCCACCGCGGTGCCCGCAATCGGCTTCCCGGCGGCGTCCAGGCCGAACTGGCTGGGGTCGCCGTCGTCGAAGGTCAGGACGACGGGGTGCTTGCCCGCCGGGATGTCCATCCGCCCGGTGGCGGCCTCCTTCGCCGTCACCGGGACGTAGTCCTCGGCGGCCAGCCTCTCCAACTCCGCGCGGAACTGCGCGGGACTGCGGTCGTAGACCGACCCCGGCTCCGCGACGATCCGGTGGTACATCAGGAAGGGCACGTCGCCCAGTTCGTTCGCCCGCACGGTCTTGGCGTCGGCGAACGCGATGGCGGGCGAGGTGGTCGCCGCGGGCACGGCGGGCACCGCGGACATCGGAGGCGGGGTGCGGACATCCGCTTGCCCGCACCCCGAAACCGCCAGGGCCAAGGCCGCGGTGAGAACGGCTGCCCGACGCGGCGGCACGACGATCATTCGAGGCTCCTCGCGGTGGATGGGCTAGCCCTCCGAACGAACGTCCGCGTCCTGAACCGCGGCCGGATCGGCGGGGGTCGACTGGAGAGCGGCCGCGGGCGGCGCGCACGGGCCAAGGCCGTACAGCGGCTCGACGTCCTCGTCCGCGATGGTGAAGGAGAACGCTTCGGCGGCCGTGACGCCCTCCGCGAGCGTGCTCCTCGCGCAATTCGGCCACGCGCCCGGCCCCTGCGTGCTCAGCACCCGTTCGGCGATGCGGATCTGGTCCTCGCGGGAGAACTCGTGCGGCAGGCCGACTCCGCCGTGCTCGCGCCAGGTCCCCTCCGAGAACTGGAGGCCGCCGAAGTACCCGTTGCCGGTGTTGGCCGCCCAGTCCTGCCCGCTCTCGCACTCCGCGACCGCGTCCCAGTCCAGGGATCCGGCGGTCTGGGCGTGTGCCGTCCCCGCGAGCGCGGAGACCGCCGCGGTACCGACCGCCGCGCTCAGGACCAACCGGAAACCGCGGCCGAGCGCCTTCGAAGCCCTGCCTTCATCAACGCTCATGGACTTTCCACCCCGTTGTTCGTGAACACCCGGTTCGGTGCCGATGCCGCTTGGCGACGAATCGAACCGTAGGTAGCCGCCTGCGCCTCCGCAAAACGATCATGGGGTCGGCGGCTCGCGCCATGACCGGTGACCGGCTCGCCGGAATCGCCATATCCGCAGGTCGCGACAGCACGGAAGGCTGTGGGGTCCTATTTCCCGCCACGAATTCGGTCACACGAAGGGATACAGGTGGAGGTGAAGCGTTTCAAATCGCCACATCCAGGAACGACCTCACCGAGACGGGGGCAGCACCGTGGAATCGACTGCGGCGACAGGAGTGCGTCAGCCGGTGCGCAAGAACTGGTTGGTGGAGCATTCGGAAAATGAGCTTCCCCGACAAGAAACGGCAGCTCGGATCACCACAAGCCAAAAACAGCGGTGCGGAACCCTGTTCGGGCTCCGCACCGCTGTGGGGAACTGCGTGAATCAGGCCCGCCGGAAGCGGGACGACTCAGATCAGTTGTTCTGGCCGATGCCCTGGTCGAGGATCCCGCCCTGGGCGCAGATGTCGGGGGAGGCGCTGGTCGCACCGTTGTAGCCGGGCGACAGGACCGGCACGTCGAGGCCGTTCGCGACGTCCTCGATCGGAACCTGGACACCCAGGACGTTGATGTTGTTGTCGCACACACCAGCGACGACGTTGGTGTTGTGCAGCACGTCCGTGTTGTTCAGGTTCACGAGGCCGACCTGCGCCACGTCACTGGAGTCGATGCTGCCGGCGTTGCCGACGACGTCCTCGTGACCGTGCGGGGTCGGGAACTCCTCGGCCGGGGTGCCGGTCGTGGCAGAAGCCATGCCACCCAGCATGACCATGCCGGCAGCAGTCGCAGCCATAACGGCACCAAGCTTCTTGATCACTGAAAATCCTTTGATAGTCGCTAGCGTGTACACATCAACTCAGCACCACTTCACGCTATTGCAAGGCAGCGCCTGGATGCGTTTGCGGCAACCGACCGCCAGGCGAACGTACAGCGCCCCCGTGGCAACTTCCACTTGGATACCCGATCGTGTACTACCCGCTTGAGTGAAAGTCACCAAAAGCCCGACGCCCGCCCGTTCACCGGGCAGGATTCCGCGGCCAGGGGGTTCGAAACTCCCGGACCGGGCATCCCGACAATGCGAAATACCCTCGGAGAACATCCGCGGGCGATGGCGGCGGCGGCCGAACGACATCCGATTGCCACGTCACGATGAGATCAAGGCGCGGAGTGGCGACTCGAATACCGGGCAAAGCGCGAGTGGGTCGGCGACGAAAAGCGAGAACCGGCCCACGACTCGCCCGAGATCATCAAGCGCGACGACGCCTGGCGATCACACTCGCGGCGGTGCCACCCACCAGCAGGAGTCCGCCCAGGCCCGTCATCCAGCCGTGCGCACCCGTGTTGGCGAGATCGGCGGACTGCGCGCTGACGGCGTTGACGTCCTCCGCGGCCCCGTGACCCCCGCCGCCACCCGGCTTGCCGCCGCCCTGCACCGAAGTGGTGCTGTGGGGGGTGGTCGAGCCGGTGGCCTCCGAGGGGGAGGTCGAGGAACCGGACGTCGACGACGTGCTCCCGGTCGAGCTGCCCGTCCCCGAGGTCGTGGTCCCGGTCGTGGTCGTGGACTCCGAAGGCGAGGTGCCGGACGGGTTCGACGTGGTGGATCCCGTCGCCGTGGTGGGCGACGTCGTCGTGGTCGTCGTGCTCGGCAGCCCCGGAGGCGTCCAGTCACCGTGGTCGCAGTCACCGTGCTCCCACGGGGGCTGGTAGTCGCATTCCGACCCGCCCCGCGCCGTGGTCCCGTTGTCGACGTGGAGGGGCTCAGCCGAACTCGTGGCGGTGCCGACGACGACGAGCGCGGTTACGATGCCGGCGAGCTTCATCGATTTCAGCAGCGCGCCGGATTTCTCTGTGGACATGGCGCCATGATCGACGGTGTCGTTCGGCAAAATCGCCAGAAGGGTGCACGCCCACCGATTCGAGTGGCATTGTTCGCACTCTTGGGTGAATGCCCATCCCGATGACGATCATGAGTTAGCCGAAATACCTTCGGAATGCGAACCCGTCGAACCCGCAGGCGAAAGTGAAACCTTGTCGCCAAAGGTCGTCGCCGAACAATGTCGTACACAATTCACCGAAACACTTCACCCACCCCGCGATGAAGCAGGATGGTTTCGGCCACTACATGGAAAGCCTGCCATCTTTCCTACCACCACAACGCGGAAAGCGGTGATGCGAGACTCTTCGGGGAGTCTCGCATCACCGCTTCATGATCCAGCAGAAGCTCGGGCCACTGAAGCGAACCGCGTCAGGGGCCAGCCTCATCGCTCAGATCAGTTGTTCTGGCCGGTACCGCCATCGAGGATGCCGCCGGTGGCGCAGAGGTCCGGGGACTGGCTCTGGGCACCGCTCACACCGGGCGAGAGGATCGGCACGTTGAGGCCGTTCGCGACGTCCTCGACCGGCACCTGCACGCCGAGCACGTTGATGTTGTTGTCGCACACGCCCACAACGGCGTTGACGTTGTGCAGGATGTCGGTGTTGTTCAGGTTGAGCAGGCCAACCTGGTTGAAATCGCTGTGGTCGATGCTGTCGGTGTTACCGACCACCGGGCTGGCCGAAGCCATGCCGCCGAGCATCACCATGCCTGCAGCGGTGGCGGCTGCAACAGCACCCAACTTCTTCAGCACAGAAAACTCCTCAGTAGCACTCATGGATCAACTTGACCGGCAATCGACGCAATGGATCCCTAACGAAGAAGAGACCCACACGTACTTGAGTTGAACCTGATTGCCGTGGGACGAACATACATGCGGCGTTGGGCTAAATCCAACTGGAGACACTATCGTGTGAAACTTGATCGCAGAGTGAGGAGCCCACCACCTAACCGGGTGATCCACACTCCACTGACGAGATAATCGAATGCGTTCCCGCACTCGGACCGAAGTATTCGGCGACCGTTCCGACACCCCGGTTCACCACGTCCCGAAGAACGGCCCGGCGACAAGCGAGCGGTCTTCGGATCGCCGTCCGCACGACCCGCCACCGGACACCTCACCGGGCCGGGGAATGCCGTGACGACGTGCCGCGGGAAGGACGATTCTGAGCCCGGACGCCGACCTTCCGGTGAAAACACCAGTGGCGGTGCCGTCCGAGAGCTCGGACGACACCGCCACTGGCTTCGTGCGCGGACCACCGGCCAACGCCGGCCGACCGATGTTCGAAGGCATTCCACCTTCATCCACCCCCCGGAGAGGGTGGTCTGTTGCGTTCGGTCAGCCCCGGTGGCCCGTGGTGTTGGCGCTCACGCCACCGGACGAGACCCCCTGCGGCCCAGCGGTTTCCCGGCCGGCGTCGAAGAGGGTGTTCCCGTACTCGTCCACGGCGGCCAAGATCCACTCGTTCGTCGGACCCTCGGGGCCCGTGCTCGACGAGACGTCGACGTACGACGCGTTGCCGCCGAAGTGACCGAAGTGGGGGCCGCTCTCGTGGGCGGCGACGTAGTCGGCCGACACGCCATCGGGCCCGACAGCCTCCTCATGGGCCTGGAAGCCGTCGGCCAGGGCGACGCCCGCGCCACCGATGACCATGGGCACTGCGATGACACCGGCGACGACCACGCGACGAAGCGAAAGCATCAGAACTGTTCTCCTACCTGGCGCTGTTGCACGAAACCCCCGTCCACCCGACCGTTCGACCCCCTGGGAAAGCGGAGTCATCTCGCGACGAGGGCAGTCGTAATGTGCCCGCCCGCCCGCCGGGCCGCTCGCCGACCGCGCGGTGATCGACATCACGAGGACGTCGTTCCGGAGGGTCCGCGTTCGAGCGTTCAGGCCGTTGACGTGGCGGTACCGGTCACCCGCCCGAAGTCCCGCGGCGACCATCCCTTCTTCAAGGCCACCTGTTCGAATGACCCACGTCCCGGTGATCCGCCGAAAACCCTCGAATGACCCGAACCGGAAAAGGCTCGATTTCGAACAGCTCCCGGATCCGGACCCTCACAGCACTCCACAAGACCGTCCGGCCGCAACGGGACGATTTCCTCACCCTCAGCCAGCGGATCGACTCCCCTCCCCCGCCGAGGTCACTCGTGCGAGTCAGACCCACCTCAATGGTGACGGAACGTATTACCACTATGTGAAATCCCGAGAAATGCACGTTTCATGTGGTCGGCACCACACGATGCGGTGACCGGGGATGCATTTCCATCGCGGCGGAGTACGTTTTGAGTCGGAGTTACCAACACAACCTTGGAGGTAGTCCACGATGCGTACGATCAGTCGCATGATCATTGCTGGCGCCATTTCCATCCCGCTGGCGCTGGCCGCCGGTGGAATCGCGTCGGCGGACACGGACTCCGCACGCAGTCCGGGCGCCCAGTACACCGAGTACACCGAGACCGCGGGTCCGAACGGCGCCTCGAGCCACTTCGTCCAGAGCAGCGTCGGCTACGACGACTACGGCTACGGCTACGGCCACTACGGGTGGAACCACTACCACCACTACGGCCTGCTGGGCGGCCTCCTCGGCGGGGTGCTCTGACCCAGCACGCGCCGAAGTTCGCGGAATTCGGACTTCGCGACAGCCGCGGCCGGTTTGATCCGCCGCCGCGGTGAACACCTCTCGCACCATTGGGGATCATTGCACCCGGCGGCCCCTGGAGCTTCTACCTCCAGGGGCCGCCGCGCGTCACGCTAGCAGAATCGCGCCGAGTGCCGGGTCGAGGCATTCGCGGCGACCACTGGCACGTGAACCCGGTGCGATGAGACGGGCACCAAGCGCTCATCCCGCCCTGTGGCGCATTCCACGCGCCGGGTCCGAGCACCCTGCCCACCGCACCCGCGAACGCGGTCGTGACCAGGCCGTTCGTCGCGAAGACGCCGCTCGGACAGGTCCGTCCCCGGCGGTCCAGGCGACCCACTTGACGGCCTGCGCACCCTTCGGGTGAATTTTCGAGGCTTGCACCGATCACCACGGCACCTCATGGCTACCGAATAGCACAATTGCAGGTCTGATCACCTGTTGGAGAACGCAGTTTCCACGGACGAGTGAACTGATCTGCACCATCCGTATTCGATACACCCACAGGGGTCACGCGTACATCGGCTATCGCGCTTCTCGGCGCCTTGACTAGAACAACAGGACGCGTGCGACCATCGGCACGAGCGGTCTCCCTTTGGCCGCGTCAACCCGGACCGGGGTCCAGTGAAGCGCAGTTCCCAGCCGACGGGGCACGGGGCGCGTCGACCGGGTCCACCACCTACGAGAGAGTTCGCGTGGCCCACGACCAGGAAGTTCGACGGCTGGTTCTACTGATCATGGTCAGCAGCCCGGTTCCCTCGTGGACCCTGTCCGGACTGTCGAAAGTGCTGCGAATTCGCCCGACCCACATCAGATCGGCCATCAGATCGCTGGTGGACGCGAAGCTGGTGCGCGCCGCGCACACCGCGATGCCATTCCGACGCGCATTCCGGACATCGCACTACGTCGTCACGACCCTCGGTTTCCGCGATGGTGTCGTCGACAGGATCTCCCGTCGCGAATCCGCCCGCGAGATCGACGAACCGCCACGGCTCTCACCCGATTCCCTGACCGGGCTCCTACCGGTCGGAGATCCGCCCGCGAGTCGGCCGGGTACGTCGAGCAAACGGCTTTCCATAGTGCAGGCCCCTCCGATGTTCGCGATATGCACCACGGGAACGGAGGACACGTCCGAAGCCCTGGCCTGGGGCATGCACTTCAAGTACTACGTGATCCTGACGAGCCTGTCCGGCGCCCCTCTGGGCCGATTCCCCAATCCCCACAGCGCCCGTCGGAAACTCGCCCGGACCCTCGGTCGGACCAGCGACTCGCTGTGCGTGCTGTGGCTGCCACCGCGGGGTTCGGCCCGCGCGAGACCGGTGGGCGCCGACCGTGGTGAAAGCCCTTCCCGACGCCGGGTGGACGGGGTTCCCCGACAGGGCGAGAAGCACGGGCACACCACCCTGTCCAGCCCGATGTGGTGACCGCGAAGGCCACACGCGCGAAACATGCTGCCAACTCCTGCTGGCCCTGGTGGTTCTCGTCGTTCGACAGAGCGGGTCGACGCTGCGGCATGGTCGGAATCGATTGACTGAAAGAGGGAACTCCGCGTGTTGCACAACATGAGCCCGTCCAGACGCAGGCATGACGGACAACCACCGGCGGAAGACCACCTCGTCGGGCCGCGCGGCATCGCCGTGTCCACATCGGGAGCGGGCGACGCGTTCGTGGACGTCGACTCCGCCGACACGACGGGCACCTACTGGCGCCGGACGTCGTCCGGCGACCAGTCGAGCCGATGGGTGTTCGGCACCCCGCCGCCGCCGGTCGAGTCGTTCCGGCACCGGCGGGTGGCCGACGACCTCGCCCGTCGAGCGGGACTGAGGAGCAGGTCGAACCCGACCACCGCGCGGCCGCTGACGCTGTCCGGGCGGAGCGGCGTGGGGAAGACCCAGCTGGCGGCTGAGTACGCGCGCGGTCTGCTGGCGTCGGACGGGATCGACATCCTGATGTGGGTGGACGCCAGCTCGCGCGACGCGATCCTCTCGATCTTCAGCCAGGCCGTCGCGGTGATGGGGAGCACGCGGCACACGGACACCGAAGGGGTGGTGGGCCGGTGGTGGGAATGGCTTTCCTCCTCCGGGAAGCGGTGGCTGGTCGTGCTGGACGACCTCCACAACCCGTCGGACATGAACGGCCTGTGGCCCCCGCACGCCCCCGGCGGCCAGGTCCTGGTGACGAGCCGCAGGCACCAGGACGACGGGGACCACGTGATCGAGGTGGGGGTCTTCACGCCCGCGGAGTCGGCGGCGTTCCTGGCGGGCAGGCTGGCCGAGCGGCCCGCGCAGGCCGTCGGGGCACCGGAGCTCGCGGAGGAGCTGGGGCACCTGCCGCTGGCGCTCGCCCAGGCTGCGGCGCACATGGCCGACCGCATCGCGTTGACGTGCGCCTCCTACCGGCAGCGGTGGCTGGGACGGCACCGCGAGCTGCCCGGCGCGCGGGCGGGCGGTGCCAAGAACCCCGACGACCACCACGCGACCATGGCCACGACGACGTCGCTGTCCGCGGACCTGGCCGACAGCCTCCACCCCGTCGGGCTGGCCCGCCCGCTGCTGGAGTTGGCGTCCGTGCTGGACGCCAACGGGTTCCCCGGAAGCGTCCTCGCCTCCCCCGCCGTGCTGGCCGCCCTCTCCGCGGCGGCGGGCCGGAAGGTCGACGTCACCACCACCGCGGACGCGCTGGCGTGCCTGCACCGCCTCGGCCTGATCACCTACCGCCCGGACGTCCCCCACCGCGCCGTGCGGGTGCACCCGTTCGTGCAGCACACGGTTCGCGGAACCCTCGCCCCCGACCGGGCGGCCGCCCGCGCGCACACGATGACCGACGCGCTGATGCAGACGTGGCCGGAAGCCGAGCGCGACCCGGAACTGAGCGCTGTCATGCGGAACAACGTCAACGCGATGCACAACGCCACGAACGGCCTGCTGTGGGAGTCCTCGGCACGCCAGGTGCTCTTCCGGGCGGGCGAGAGCGCGGGGGTCGCGGGGCACGTGCGGTACGCGATCGACTACTACACCGCGCTCTGCGGTGCGGCCGCGCGGCAGCTGGGCCCCGATCACCCCGACACCCTGCAGGCACGCCACAACCTCGCCCACTGGCGGGGCGAAGCCGGTGACGCCCCCGGCATGACCGCGGCGATGGAGCAGGTGCTGACGGACATCGAGCGCGTGCTCGGCGTGAACCACCCGAGTGCGCTGACCACCCGCCACAACCTCGCCTACTCCCAGGGTGAGGACGGCGACGCGGCCGGCGCGGTGGACGCACTCGAACGGGTGCTCGACGCGCAGACGCGCCTCCTGGGCTCCGACAGCCAGGACACGCTCACCACCCACCTCAGCCTCGCCCGCTGGCTCGGCGAAACCGGCGACGTCTCGCGCGCGGTCGACGAGTTCGAGCAGGTACTGGCCACCTTCGAACGCGTACTGGGCATCGACCACCCCGACACGCTGACCGCCCGGCAGGGTCTCGCCCGCTGGCTCGGCGAGACCGGCGACGTGCGCCGCGCCATCGTCGAGCTCGAACAGGTACTCGCGGACCAGCACCGCACCCTGGGCGCCGACCACCCCGAGACGCTCGCCACCCGCCACAACCTCGCCTACTGGCGCACCGAGGTCGGTGACGCGGCGGGCGCGGTCGCCGAGCTCAACGAAGTCCTGGCGGGCCAGCAGCGGGTGCTGGGCCCCGACCACCCCGACACGCTGACCACCCGCCACAACCTCGCCTACTCCCAGGGGGAATCGGGCGCCGCCGACGAGGCGGCGGAGGCGCTGGTCGGCATCGTCGCGGCCCAGGAGCGGGTGCTGGGGCCCGGTCACCCGCGCACCCAGATCTCCCGGCAGAGCCTCACCCATTGGCGGAAGCGGACGGACTCACGCCGGGATGAGGCCCCACCGGCCCCCTGATCCCCGGCACCGGCCCATTGCGACATCGCGGACCGCCGGTGCCGCGGAGTTCGACCGGGGTCGGGCGGCCGTACCGGCAGGCGCCACCAGTGTCCACTCAGGACTATTCGAATGAGGATCGATGATCACAGTGAACAGGCGTTGGTCGGCCATCGCGATCGCGGTACTGGCGTTCGGGGTCGCAGCGCCCGCCCGCGCCGACGACACGTTGCTGCTGCCCGATCTCCGCCAGGCGCCGGTGGGTTGTCCGGGCGGGTTCGGAGGCGAACCCTCGACGTGCACCGCCTGGGACGTGTGCGTCGTCCAGGACGCGAACGCGCCGGGCGGCCGGTGCACCACCGCGGGCTCCATGAAGGCGGTGCGGTTGCGCTTCACCAGCTCCGAGGACAACATCGGCGAGGGCCCGCTGCTGCTCTTCGGCAGCCGGGACAACACCACGCAGAAGACGATGCAGGTGCGGCAGGCGTTCCAGGCACTGCCCAGCGGGGAAATCCCGAAGTCGTACGAGGCCGCCCAGCGGCAGACGGCGACCTCCACCTACTACGAGCCCGCGAAGTCGCACGAGCACTGGCACCTGATGGGGTTCGAGCGCTTCGAACTGCGCGCTCCCGGCGGCGGGGTCGTGGCGACGGACCGGAAGAACGGGTTCTGCCTGGGCGACCGGTACACCACTCCCGACGCCTCCGGGCTCGCCCACACCGTGCACGACGACGACAGCCCGCAGGGCAGCCTCGGCCGTTTCCTGGCCAAGAACATGTGCAACATGCGGACGCCCGACGCGCTGACCGTCACCGAGGGGATCTCCGTGGGCCGCGGAGACGACTACCGCCACACCGTCGACTTCCAGTGGCTCGACATCACCACCGTCGCATCGGGCACCTACGACGTGGTCAACACGGTCAACTCCGACCGCACGCTGCTGGAAAGCAACTACGACAACAACTCCTCGTCGATCGCGATCTCGGTCCAGTGGCCCGCGGGGGCGCAGTCGGCCCCCAAGGTCATCACGGCCCCGCCGGTGGTGAAACTGCTCCGGAGCTGCCCCGGCCGCGCGCAGTGCGCGTGAAACCGGGCGCCCATTCTACCGGTCGGCTTTCGCGCTCTCGGAATGAATTTTCCACTTCCGGCGAATCGCCCGCGAATCACTCCGCGCGCTGAAGAGCCGTTCGACTCCACGACCGACCGCTCAGCGGAACGGCCCCGCCCCGAGGTGAATCGGGACGGGGCCGTTCCGGGCAGAGGAGCCGATCAGCGGCGGTTGAGGTCCACACCCGTGGCAACGCGCGACGGGCCGTTGTTGTCGGCCACCCCCAGCATGCTGTCGTCCGCCTGCGCGTCGACCTGCGCGATCCTGTTGTTGCCGATCGAGTTGCTCACCAGGTCCTGCAGCCCGGTCAGGTGGATCGAGCGGATCTCGGACAGGGGGTTCTCGGTGTCGATGTGCGACAGGTCCTCCGCGTCGATGATCTCGTTCAACTGGTGACCCAGGTGCGGAGCGGTGGCATCGCCGTCGACAGCGGCGCTCGCGGTGCCGCCCGAACCGAGCATGATGACCGCACCACCAAGCGCGATCGCAGCCCCGGTGATGGTCTTCTTGATGTCCATGAGCGCGAAAGTGTCGCATCAAGGTGTTTGGAGCAAGGCTCGTAATTCCTCCGGATGACTTTATTCACCCACGAGGAGGAATTCCAGCTGGTATATCCCGCACACCCGGCGTCACCGCGCGTCGCCAATGGTCCCACCAGGCCGGTTGACCGTCGACTGCGGTACAAGGCGCCCGCGCACTGATCCGACCTCGCCGGGCCGTGATCGGTCCCGATCATCCCTCGACCACGCGGCCTTCGGGTGAGGCTCCAACCCCGGCCATTCAAGATCCGTATCGGCTCCGCGCCCTGTCCTCCGATCCATGGCTTGCGAATCACCGACCGGGACATACTCCGACCCATGGACGGAACACCCTTATCCAATCAAAGCTCGAAGAGCGAAGAGGTCGGCAAGCAGGCGACGCCGCAGAAACCGGCAGTGGCGGGCGGCAAGGCGACCACGGACGTCCAGCCACCGCTCGCGAGCGGAGTGGCCGAACGGATCGCCGCGGGCATCGCCGCCGACCTCGCCGAGGTGGCGAAGGCCAACCCCAAACAGTGGGCGCAGGTCAGCGAGCAGGAGCTGTTGATCTGGATCGCCGAGGACACCAAGGCTGCGCTCGCCGAGCTCGCCGCGGGCGGATTGACGGAGGACGGCCGATGACTTCGATGGTGACGCCCCTGCGCGCACAGATCCGACGCACCGTGCGCCAGTCGGTCCGGCGGTCCTTCGTGACCGCGGTACCCGTCGTCCCACGGGCGCGGGCCTGGGTCCAGTGGGGGCAGCGCGGGCAGTGGGCGGCCTTCCTGAGCCAGGACGTGGTCCAGCGGTTCCTGGCTGAGATCGCAGCACCGACGTGGCTGCGCTCCTGGTTCCCACAGCCCACCCAGACCGCCATCGGCACCCCGACCGGGGCGCCGTCGGGTGACCCGGACAAACCCGCCGCCAAGACGAGGCAGCTGCCGGTCGCGACCCTGCTGGACATGATGTCCGAGAAGTCGGGGCAGTACCTGGTGCACCGCACCTTCAACCAGGCCATCGGCGAGCTGCGGGAGGGCACCGTGATCGACGCCAGCTATCCCGCCGGCACCCTCGACCCCAACGCCCCGCCCGGCATCTACGTCATCCCCGGCCTCGTCGGCGTCGAGTACGGCGACTGGTGCGTGATCTTCGAGAAGGGCACGGGAGACCACTACTTCGGCTCGGTCGCGGTGACCGCGGGCGCCGAGGGCGCGAACAAGGAGGAAAAGGTCTGCATCCACGACATCCCGACCTCCGCCGCGCACGGCTGGTGCACGGTCAAGGACGTGAAAGAGGCGAAGAAGCAGTACGACGCGCACAAGAAGGTGACGGGCACCTCGAAGCAGAAGTAACTCGCCCCCAGTCGCGGCCCTGAACCGCGAATGCGCCCCGGCTCCGGTGTTGATCACACCGGAGCCGGGACACATTCGCCACCTTCGCCTCAGCGGCCAAGGCCTCAGGCCGCCTTCTCCATTTGTGCCAAGGGCCCGGTCGGCAAGCCCACGCCGTGAGTCGCGAGTGACTACCCGTCCACTCCAGGCCGGAGTCGCGGCGTTTCCACCTCACCCACACCCGATCCGTCACCTCACCCCGACCAACCATGATCCACACATGCAGTAACCCGACCCGACGTAGTGGGTACCGGGCAGTGGAGTTCCGGCTGGGCAGGCCCACGACGGGGGCGCGGTGGGTTGGCGGAGACGGTGCAATGCCGCAATCCAGCGACGCCGACCTGCGCATGGCGCAGGTGACATGTTTTTGGTTGACCACGTGCTCCGCGTCGCGCAGTTCAGCAGTGACCTTGCGGGGCGCCATAGATGCCAGCGGAACGGCAGTGGACGGCACGGATACGCGCGGCCAGACGTGCGTCATCCGGGAAAAAGGCCCTGGCACGCTCACCACGCAGCGGTACCTGCACCCAACCGCCAATCGGTCAACGACGCAGGAGCACTACTTTCGCAGCACCTCCAGCGGCCTACCACACCGCGACTGCGAGTCGTGTAGTCACTCAGCTAGACCCTCAGGGTCCACAAATGGTCTACAGAACGACCTCGCACTGATCTTGAGCAAGATCCACAAATGGGCACGAAAAAGCCCTGCTGACCAGGCATTACGCCATATTCAGCAGGGCTTCTTCAGACCGTCGGGACGACAGGATTCGAACCTGCGACCCCTTGACCCCCAGCGGGACAAGGGGTGTCCGCAGCCATCCTCACAGTCCATTTCGGCCGGTTGAGTCCGATGAAAGTCCAGGGCAGGGCCTCCAGTCCCGCCTCGTCCCACCGGTCCGTGAGACGCGTGTGAGACGGGGCCTGACCACCAGAGGTCCTGTTCATGAGCAACACCGCCCGTCCAACCGTTGTCCTGGCGTCCCTTCACCACGAGCCACGGCGCATCCGTCCGCCGTTCAACGTGGAGAGCTACGAGCCAGACCACTACCGCCCTGGCGAGACCAACCACGAATGGCGTGCCCGTAACCATGCTGACCAAGTCGCCGCACTTCTCGAAGCACTGGACGGCATCGAGCTAGGCGCACACGACCGCCGGATCGTCGAGTGGCTGGCGAGCTGGGACACGTCCGTGATCGACACGGTGGCCAGCCTCTTCTACCGTGCTCGCGCCGTGGACGGTGACAGGTGAGCATCGAGGCCATCAACTGGGCTCTCAACCACGCACCCATCCCCACCGATCGCAAGGACGCCTCAACGCTGGCGATCACACTGATCGCGCTCGCCAACCACTCAGGTCCTGATGGCCGTGACGCGTTCCCCTCGGTCGAGCGGATGATGCGCTACACCCGGCTGTCTCGAAGGACCATCCAACGTTCGCTGCGCTCCCTGGAGGAGTTGGACCTGATCCGCTCGGGGAACACGCGCGTGCGCGACGCCAAGATCCCCGAGGCCAACTCACGGCCTCAGGTCTACAACCTCGTCCTCTCCGCGAAGTTGTCCACAACCTCGGACCAGGGGCGTCGCGATGACGCCCCGCCGACCAGC
This sequence comes from Umezawaea sp. Da 62-37, assembly GCF_032460545.1. Lineage (GTDB taxonomy): Bacteria > Actinomycetota > Actinomycetes > Mycobacteriales > Pseudonocardiaceae > Umezawaea. The sequence continues at coordinate 8,222,948 of NZ_CP135965.1, read as the reverse complement.
AAGGGGCGTCAGCAGGAACGCCTGGGGGCGTCAGCAGCGACTGTCGGGGGCGTCACCACGACGCCCAAACCGTCCTTTAACCGTCCAAGAAACCGCCCCGCGCCGAGCGCGCCCGAGGGGCACTCTGCGGTGCCGCCGGTGTGCGGGCAGTGCGACGCCCGCGATTCCGACCCCACCTCCGCTCGCGTGGTGTGGCTGGACGACGACCGCACACGCTCAACGCCGTGCCCCCGCTGTGCGCCGCAACGGAACGGCGGTGTCCGATGAACCGCGTACACCTCAGGTACACCGAGTCCGCCAGCCTTGCGCACCCAGGCGGTTGGTCATCTCCCGCGCACTGCTTGGAGAGCCGGGAGGCCGCGGAGCGATTGCGGGATGCGACCAACCTCCTGTCCGGCCGCAGCGCAGCCGCGCGGCGCACCTGGCACATCGCCGACTGCCCCAGCGAGAACTGCGGGGTGTGGCGATGAGCCTTCTCACGCCTCTGCCCGAACCGAACGATGAGAACTTGGAGCGCGCAGTGGCCGACGTGGTGAAGTACGTGGCCGCGCAGGCTCCGTCCGCAGCACCAATCGCCCCGCCCACGACCACCAAGCGGGTCCAAGACCTGCGCGCCGAGGTGGACGAGGCGAACGCCCTGTTGGAGTTGCAGGCCGAGGACGCACCACTGCTGGTGGACACGGACCGGGTTCGGCGCTCCCGCAAGCGCGCTGCCGAGGCTGCCCGGCTGCACACGCTGGCCCAGGACCCGGCGGCACGAGCCTGGCAAGCAGCGCGGGTGCGCCTGGTGTTCACCGTCGTGGCCTTGGCGGCGCTGGTCGGGGCGCTGGGCTGGTCCACCACGGGCGTGCACCACACCCTTACCCGGTCGATGACCGAGCGGGACGCGGCGTGGTGGGGTGCGTGGGCAGTCGAGCCGGTGATCTCAGCGGTGTTGTTGGTGGTAGTCGGCGCACGGGCGTTCCTGGCAACGCGCGACCGCCTACTGCGCCATCGACACCTGACGGTGGTCGAGTACGGGGCGCTCGTGGTGACGCTGACGTTGAACGTGTGGCCGTACCTGCCATGGGTATCGGTGCCATGGGTGCGATTCGACCCGATGCAACTCCTCGCGCACGCAATCGGCCCGCTGGTCGCGGTCGGCGCGGTCATGGTCCTCCCGGTGATCTGGTCAGCCTTCGCGGACTTGGACCACGGTGTCCCGATAGGCCCTACAGCAGTCCTTACCAGCCCGGAGTACAAGGAAAACGGTCCCGACCCAGCGGTGCCACGACGTAGGACTACTGATGATCGAGTGGGCCTACTGGTGAACCGTGCCCGGCGGATGATCGCCGCTGGACGGTTGCCCGCAGACCCGTCCGCAAACCGCCTGCGGGAAGCGCTGGGATGCGGCACCGACATGGCCCGCAAAGTTCGCGACGCGGAACCTGTCAATGGCGTTGAGACAGTTCAGGGAGCTTGTTTTGTTTCGTGTTCTGCCTTCTCGTCTTCCTGAGGTGGTTCGTTGATCCAGGCCGCTGTGGGCAGCCGTGGTGGGGTCGGTACGCCGTGGAACCGGGCAGGGTTGGCGGTGTAGGCGGCGTGCAGGACTCGGACTCGTTCGGCGCGGACGGTGGCCGCGGTGCCGTCATGGACCGACGCCGGGGTGTGCAGGCCGATCCCGCTGTGGCGGTGTTCATGGTTGTAGTACTGAAAAAACCGGTGGCTGAACGCGCGGGCGTCGGCGATCGACCCGAACCGGCCCGGAAACGCCGGGCAGTACTTCAACGTCTTGAACTGGGCCTCGCTGTAGGGGTTGTCGTCGGACACGTGTGGTCGGGAATGCGAGCGGGTGACACCTAGATCGGCCAGCAGCATGGCGACGTTCTTCGACGTCATGGAGGTGCCGCGGTCGGCGTGCACCACACCGGGGACCGTCCCGCCGTTGGCGGCGATGGCGTCGGTGATGAACCCCGCGGCCAGTACGGCGGTCTCGGTCGACGCGACCATCGCGTGCACGACCTTGCGCGAGTAGATGTCGAGCATGACGAACAAATCGTAGTACACGCCCCGATCGGGGCCTTTGAGTTTGGTGATGTCCCAACTCCAGACCCGATTGGGTGCGGTGGCCACCAACTCCGGCTTGACCTTCGCCGGATGGGTGGCCTGCGCGCGCCGCTCACGGACCTCGCCGGCTTGGCGCAGCAGCCGGTACATCGTGGAGATCGAGCACAGGTACCGGCCCTCGTCGAGCAGGGTGGCCCACACCTGCGCCGGCGCCTTGTCCACGAACCTGGGCGACCGCAACACGTCCAGTACATCGGCGCGTTCGGCGGCCGACAGGCTCGCCGGGTGCGGCGTCGGTGGGCGGTGCGGTCCGGCCATCGGTGGTGTCGGGTTGCGACGGCGGTACAACGTGGCTCTGGACTTCCCGACCAACGCGCATCCTGGTTTGGTGCCCAGCAACGGTTCCAGCTCGACGAAGGCGTTACCGATCAGCTCGTCGACCTGCGGTCGGTGTCCGTGCCCTCGGAGATCGTTTCCAAGAGCCCTTGCAGTTTTCCCATGATCTCCACCACCGCCTGCGACTTCGCCAGCTCGCGGGCGAGACGCTCATTGTCGGCACGGAGCCTGTCGTTCTCCTTCTCCGCCGCGGACTTGCCTTTCGGGCCCGAGGGTTTCACGGCCAGGGCGTCCAGGCCTCCGGCGTCACGGCTTCGGGTCCAGTCGATCAGGTGGGAGTGGTAGAGCCCTTCCCGCCGCAACAACGCGCCCTTGGCGCCGGATTCGGTCAGGCCTTCGTATTCCTCCACGATCGCCAGTTTGTACGCGGCGGTGAACGTCCGGCGTTTCGGCTGTCCCGCACGAGGTCCCTGCTTTTTCTTACCCACCGGACCATTCTCGGTCCGCAGATCGGCGACACTCAACGTCACAGTCCTAAATCCCGTCTTCGCCCTACCTGTTCCACAGAAGTCTCGGTTGAACCTGTGTCTCATACCAGTCTGACAGAGAGGGAGGCGACCACCAGGATGAAATCTGCTTCCGCGATGTTCTGCGAAGCCCAGAGCGCCCAGTCGCGACGACCGTCGTCCGCCCATTGGTCGAAGACGACGTCGAGGCCCTCGTGCCGCACCAGGAACTCACCGAATTCCCGGACCAGGGCCACGTGGCGCTCATCGTCGTGCGAATAGGTGATGAAGATCCGCGGCGCCTTCTCCTGGGTGGCGTCCGCGAGCTGCTGTCGTTCCTCGGTATCCATTGACCTCATCCAGAAACGTCGGTGTGCCAACGCCGCGATTGAACCCCACGTCCTGCCCTGGGAAGGTCGAGAAGCTCGGCTTGCCACGCTTTTGTCGTACTTCTGTCGGGTGTTCACCGAGTCGCGATCCCGGCGTTTCCGGCATCGTGGTGGGAGAACTCGAATCGACAGGAGAACGATGACGCACCGGACTCGGCCACAGGTCTTCTTGAGCTACACGTGGGCAGACGAACCCGCGGTCGACCTGATCGAGCAGGCGCTGCGGGCACGTGGGGTGGCGGTGTTCCGCGACAAGGACCTGTCGCTGTTCGACCCGATCACTGGCCACCTGGCGCGCGAACTCGACGAGTCAGCGGTGCTGCTGGCCTTCTACTCGCGGCGCTACCCGCTCCGCTACGCCTGCCAGTGGGAGCTGACCAGGGCGTTCCTCGCTGCCCTCCGGCACGGCGACCCGCGGGACCGCGTGCTGGTCGCGAACCCGGAGCCCGACGAGAACCACATCGCGCCGGTGGAATTGACCGACGCGGTTTACTCGTCGTGGACCGGTGCGCACAGCGCAGACGCACTAGCCGACGCCGTCACCGCCAAGCTGGCCGCCACGGGCGGCGTTCCCCTCGGCTCGCCGCCCGAGGACGGCGAGCTGCACGCCAGGCTCACCCGGCCCCGCAGGTTCGTCGGGCGCTACCGGGAACTGTGGGCAGTGCACAGCGCCCTGCACGGTGGACGCCTGTGGCTGGCCCACGAGCCAGCGCCGGACTCGGCGGTCGTGCTCAAAGCACCGGCGGGCATGGGCAAGACCGTGCTAGCCGAGCAGTACGCGTTCCTGTTCCGCGACGCCTACCCCGGCGGGGTGGAGTGGGTCGACCTCGCCGGCGCGCCGGCGGATCGCGTCCTGGGGCACTTCGCGGCCGCGGTGGCCCGGTTTGCGTCGGCCCGCTTCGGCCTCGACCTCGGCGGCTTGGCGCCGGATCAGGTGATCGGCACTGTCGGCGACCGCCTGACCGCCGAGGGGCGGGATGTGCTGTGGGTCGTGGACGACGTCCCCGACGGCATCGGCGAGGCCGTGGACCGGCTGGTCCTGCCCTCGCCCAGGGCGCACACCGTGCTGACCGCCCGGACCACGTCCCCTGCGGCGAATCTCCGCGCCGTCCCGGTCGGCGGCCTCACCGCGCAGGAGGTCGAGGAGCTGTTCCGGGCCCAGTGGCCGTCGATCAACCGCGAGGAGAGTCGCGCCATCGCGGTGCTTACGGAGCGGTGGGGTGGTCACCCGGTGACCTTGCTGCCCATGATCCGCGAACTGCGCGAGGCACAGGGAACCGGCGCGCTGGACGAGGTGCTGCGCCGCGAACCCGCCGACGACCCGGTGGTCGACGACTTGGCCCGGGCCGTGCGCGACCGCAGCGCCCACGCCAGGGCGGTGCTGGAGTTCGCCTCCGTGCTAGCCCCAGCCCCGTTCACCGGCGACCTGCTGGTGGAGGGCGTGTCCCCGCGCTTGGAGAGCGCGACGCCAATGCTGGTCGCCGAGGCGTTGCGGGAGTTGGAGGAGTTCAGCCTGCTCCACCGGGCCGACCGGGTGCCGAGGACGAGGCAGATGTGGCGGCTCCACGCGCTCGTGGGGGACGCCGTGCGCCGGGACATCGACCCTGCGGTCCTCTCGAGCGTCGCCCACCGGGCGGCGGTCGTCATCTCTGCGGCGCTGACCACGCCCGAGGCTCCTCTGGACCTGCACCTCCACGCGCTCCGCATCGTCGCGTGCGAGCAGGTCCCGGTGCCGATGCGGTTGGCACTCCTGCGCGAGGTGGCTCTCCGCCACGAGGAGCGCGGTGACATCCCCGCGGCCCACGATGCGCGCGCCACGGCAGTGCGGGTGGCCGGAGCAGCGGTCGGTGTCCCGGACCTGCTGGCCGCAGCGCGGCTCGCGGTGGCGGCGGGCGACACCGCGGCGGCGCTGGCACGGGTGGCCGAACTGGTCGAGCGCGCGCGGGCGGATCAGGACGGTCGCACCGAGTTCCGGGCGCGGTTCCTCGCTGCCGCGGCCCACGACCTGAGCGGTGACTACACCGGCGCGAACGAGGTGTTCCACGACCACCGGGTGGTGGCGGAGCACGGTTCGGACCCCGTGTGGCTGCCGGAGGAGGAACGCGTCCGGGTCGGGCTCGCCAGGGTCGCCGCCCTCCGGTTGCGCGGCGACTACCGCGTCGCCGCCACCACCCTCGACCAGGTGCTGCCGGTGGTGCTGCGTGCCCAGCCGGTGCCCGACCACCGGGGCGCGCGCCCTGGGGCGCTGCTGGAGCGGGCGCGGTTGCGGTTGCTGACCGGAAAGGTCCTGGAGTCGCGGCAGGACGCCACCGGGTTGATCGAGATGTTCGCGGCGGCGGGCGTGCCGCGGCACCACCTGGCGAGGCAGGCGGTCGCGGTGCTCGCGGAGGCCGAGCTGACTCTGGCCTGGTCCGAGATGAGGGCTCGTCCGCGGGAATGGGACCAAGCCGTGAAGCAGGTGCGACGGGCGCTGGACGAGTCGACCGAGTGGTTCGGGCCGGACAACCCGCTCACCCTCGAACTCCACGTGCTGCGCGGTCAAACTCTGCACAACAACTCACGGCACGCTGAAGCCCTGGAGGTCCTTGCCGATGCCGAGCGGCGGATCGCGGACAGCCTTGGCGATGATCACCCGTTGCGGTTCAAAGCCAGGCAGTGGACAGGGCTGTCCACCATGGGGCTGGGGGACTGGGCCAGCGCCGTGGTGATCTTCGACGAGTTGCTGCCGCGCCAGACCGCCGTGCTCGGCCGAGGGCACCCGGAGAGCCAGCTGACCAGGTTCCAGCTGGGCATCTGCCTGGCGAAGATCGACGTGCTGGACCGGGCGAGGCCGCTGATCGCCGAGGCAAAGAAGGTGCTGGTCGAGCAGCACGGCCCGTGGCAGCAGTGGGCGAGCATAGCGCGCGTCGGCAGCGTCGTGACCAGTATCCCCAAGCCGCTGTGGAAGGTCTTCAACGCCCTTGATGACGTGATGCGGAAGCGAGGCGTCTGAACGTCGTCGTTCTGTCGTGTCGCTGTCCTTCTCGGCGGGTGACCGCTGCGGGTGTGCTCGTCCCGAACCGGCTCGGCCGGTGCGGAGAGGAGAGACGACCGCAGATGAACCAAGTCTTCGGCAACCAGTACCTGCTCGGCGCCCCGATCGCCGGGTCGGCGCCGGGCGAGGTCTACGCGGCCCACTCGGCGGAGGCCGACGCGGACGGATCGCCGTCAACGGTCGCCATCACCCTGGTGGACCGCCGGTTGGCCACCACCCCCGGCGTGGACGCCCACCTCCGGGAGCAACTGGCCCAGGTGGTGCGGGTCGACAACCCGCACCTGGCCGCGGTCCGCCAAGTGGTGCGGGACGGCGACCGCCTCGGGGTGGTGACCGACCCGCTGCCGCCGCGCACCCTGCGCGACCTGCTCGACGGGGGGATCAGGGTGCTGCCCGCCCAGGTCGCCTCGCTGGGCGCGGAGATCGCCTTGGCACTCGCGGACCTGCATGCCGCGCACGTCCTGCACTTGGCGGTGTGCCCGGAGAACGTGCGGCTGGACGGCCCGTCGGCATTGCTCACCGGGCACGGCGTCGAAGCCGCCCGTGTAGCGCTGCGGCGGACGGCACGCGACGAGATCACGACGGCGTCGCCCCCCTACACGGCTCCGGAGGTCTCCGGCGACCGGGCGATCGGCGCCGGTGCCGACGTGTACTCGCTGGGCGCGCTCCTCTACGAGGCCTGCTGCGGCTCGCCGCCATTCACCGGGACGCTGGCCGAGGTGATGCGGCAGCACGAATCGATGCTGCCGGGTGCGGTGCCGGGGATGCCCTCGCCGCTCGCCGGGCTGATCGGCCGGATGCTCGCCAAGGACTCCCTGTCGCGCCCCAACGCCACAGAGGTGGCCCGGCAGTTGAGCGAGCTGGCCTTGACTCTCAGCGGTGAGCCGGTGGTCGACGGCGAGCCCGCACGGCCCGTCCCTGTTCCCTCCGCCCTCCCGTCCCTCGGAAGGTTCACGATCATGCCCAAGCGGAAGAAGGCCAGAACCCTCCTCGGTGTCGGCTTGGTGGCCGTGGTCGGCTCCGCGGTGCTCGCCTTCTCCGGGGACGACGGGCCGAAAGCGCAGCCGCCCGCGCCGACCACGACACTCGCCACGACCACAACCGCCGCTCCGACCACATCGAGCTCGAGCACCACGAGCACGCCGTCCGTGTCGGGGACGACCACGACCACGACCACGACAGCGCCGGCAACGGCCACCGGTCCGGTGACCGTGCAGTTGGACGCGCTCAAGCCGGTGGCCGGCGAGTGGGAGAGCCGCCGACCCACGGGGGTGGTGGGTGTCAACGGCACCGACTACCCGCACAGCCTCACCAGCGATCTGGGCTCCTGTGGCGGGCAGAAGGGATCCGTCGAGTACAACCTGATGCGCAACTACCTCACCTTGGAGGGCACCTTCGGCCTTGCCGACGACTCGCGGGTGAAGGAGACCGAAGCCCTGGTGGAGGTGATCGTCGACGACGAGCACCCGTTCCGCGAGCAGATCCGCTTCGGCCAGCCGGTGCCGCTGAAGGTCGACCTGACCAACGCGCTGCGCCTGACCATCCGGTGGCAACTCAGCGGGGAGGCCTCGTCCTGCGAACTCGCGGATTTGGTGTTCGGCGACCCGCGGCTGCTCGGCGCCTCCGGCCGAGGTACCACGTCCGGCACGTCCCCCACCACCACGACGCGGTAGCGCAGGGCGTTAGGTGGGCGGCTCCCAGCCCATGCCGTAGGACCGCGCGGGTCGGAGGTTCTCGAACACCACGCGGACCTCGCCCGCGCCGTCCGCGACCAGTGCCTCCCGCGCCGGCGCGGGGTCGCCCGCCTGCATCGACAGTTCCCCGTCGATCCGCCAGATCCGCGCCGGGAGGTTCTCGCGGCGGAACCCCACGCTGAGCGCGAAACGCTCGCAGGCGAACTCCGGCGTGCAGCAGTAGAGGGGTGCGATGGTCGGCACTCGAACGCGGAAGAAGAACGAGTGTTCGTCGCCGGAGTCGAGGGGGGCCGGTGGGCGCAGGGTGAACGCGACCCGGTGGGAGGACACCGCCCTCGGGTCGAGCACCTCGCCGCCCTCGATCTCGTCGATGCCGAGGGTGCGCAGGTCCACCGGGCCGCCCGCCGGCGCGGTCGAGATCACCGAGACGGCGTGCTCGATCCCGGTCAGGCCCGGCACGTGGCTCACCACCCGGCGGGTCTCGAACACCTCCACCTGGGGACCGCGGAGCAGCACCCTGACCTTGAGCTCTTTGGTGTGCCAGGGGGAATCGTTTGCGGCAACGGTCGCCGGCGGCGCGTCCCGCGCGTGGGCCAGCTCGGCGAGGAGGTAGATGACCTCGTCGGCACGGCGCTGCATGGTCCGCGTGTCCCGGTCGACGACCTTGCCCAACCAGGCCAGCCGTGCGGTGTAGGAGAGGTTGTCGGGGTTGTTGAACCCGAACACGGCCCGCGCGGTCGGCTGCTTCCCCTCGGGGAGCCTGCCGATCAGCTCGCCCAGGGCGGTGACGACCAGGTGCCGGACGACGCCGGGTGGGGCGCCGTCCGGCACACCGCACACCTGCCGCAGGGCCACACCGGCCGACCTGGGCACGGATGTCTCCTGAGCGCCGAGGCCCTTGCGCAGGACCTTCAGGTCCGCGATGAGTTCGTCGAGCTGACCGTCGGGGTGCACCACACCACCTCATCTCCGTTCCGGATACTACCGATGTCGGCGGACCGGCTACCTTCTCACAACCACTCGGAAGAAGTGCGGGAAACGGTGTGTCGGAAGGTTTCCCGACATCGGAAACAGTGCGAAACCCACGATCCTGTTGGTACCGGAATTGTCCGAGCACGATGAGCTCATCCCCGCCGGGGCTTCCCACGGAAAGGAGAGAGCGGTGCACACCCACTACACCACCATCGTGCTCCTGCTGATCGGACTACTGATCTGAGCGTTCCGCCCGCCGGTGCCCGCTCTTCCACGGTGGGCACCGGCGGGCGTTTTCCTGTCATCCCTCGAGGAACTGGGAGCCATGATCGAATTCGGGGCCGAATTGCGCCGGCGCAGAGCCGAGGCCAACCTGTCCCAGCATTCGCTGGGTGCGAAGGTGTACCTCAGCAAGGGATATGTCAGCCGAATAGAGAACGGTCGGGTGACCATCCAGCGCGACCTGGCAAAGAGGTTCGACGACGTGCTCGGGGCCAGCGGCGAGTTGCTCGCGCTGCTACCCGCCCAGAGCGGGTCGGCGGAACCGGGCGAGTTCGGTCCGCACGGCCTGCCCGGCCCGCCGCTGCACTTCGTCGGTCGTGGCAACGAACTGGCGACGTTGGCCTCGGCGTTGCTCGGCGAAGGGGCTGTGCGGGTGTGCGTGCTGCACGGGATCGCGGGAATCGGCAAGACCGCCATCGCGCTGACCGCAGCACGGCAGGCGGAACGGGACTTCCCGGACGGCGCGCTGTTCTTCGACCTGGGCGGTCACACTCCCGGCGTCGAACCGATCCCGCCGGCGCAGATCCTCCACACGATGCTCACGATTCTGGGCGTCGCCGTGGACCGCATCCCGGCCGACGTCGACGGCCGCGCGAACGTGCTGCGCGACCGCTTGCGCGGGCGAAGGGTCCTGCTGGTGTTCGACAACGTCGCCGACGCCGCCCAGGTCCGCCCGCTACTCCCGGCGGAAGAGGCGTGCCGGGTACTAGTCACGAGCCGCCGCAAGCTGTCGGCCCTCGACGACGCCTGGCACGTGCGGGTCGAAGCCCTGGACACCGGTGACGCCGTGGGCCTCTTCCGGGCGCTGGTGGGTGACGTGGCGCCGGACCCGGCCGAGGCCGCGCGCATCGTCGCGTTGTGCGACAGGCTGCCGCTGGCTGTAAGGATCGCCGCCGTGCGGTACGCCGTCGGGGGCTGGAGCGCGGCCCGATTCCGCGCCCGGCTGGTCGACGAGGGCACGCGCCTGGCGTCCCTCGACGACGGCGAGCGCGGTGTGGCGGCGGCGTTCGCGGTGTCCTACGCCGAGTTGCCCGCGGACCAGCGCAGGATCTTTGGGCTTCTGGCCTACCACCCCGGCACCGTCATCGAGGCCGACGCCGCGGACGCCATGGCCGGGTTGCCCGAGGGTGAGTCCGACCTGCTGCTCGACCGGCTCCACGAAGCGAACCTGGTGGCGCTGGGAGAGCACGGTTACAGCCTGCACGACCTGGTGCGCCTGTTCGCCGTCAACCACGCGTTGCCCGAGGTCGACGCCGCCACCAAAGCCGCGGCCGTGGCCAGGCTCGTGGCGCACGCGGTCGACCGGGTGGCTGCGGCCGACGAGTTGGTGAACCCGAGACGCCACCGCACGGTCTCGTCGACCCACCCGCACCCCCTGCCCGACAGACGGACCGCCTTGGCCTGGCTGCGGGCGCAGTGGCCGACGCTCGTCCGGCTGGTCGTGCTGGCAGGCGACCACGACCTGCACCGCGACTGCTGGCAACTGGCCCACCTGCTGCGCGGGTTCTTCTTCCACGACCGGCTGATCGACCCGTGGCTCGCCACCCACGAGCGCGGACTCGGCGCGGCGCGCGAGGAGAACGACCTCTCGGCCGTCGGCATTATGCTCAACGGCATGGGCATGGCCCACATCAAGGCGGGTGCGGTTGACGCGGCGCTGGACTGCCACCGCCGTGCGTTCGACGCTTTCACCGCCGCCGATGACGAACGCGGGGTGGTGGACGCGTCGTCCAGCGCGGCGTGGACGCGCATCTACCGGGGCGAGCCGGACACCGCCGTCGAGGAGTTGACCTCTGTGCTGAGCGTCTACCGGCGCACCGGCCGCCGGCGCAACACCATGATCGCCCTGCGCGGGATCGCGCTCGCGTTGACCGACCTGGGGCGTTTCGACGAGGCGGCCGGGCACGCCCAGGAGGCGTGGGAGATCGCCAGTCAGGAGGGCGACGACGGCGCAGACCACGAGGGCATCGTCATGGCGCTCAACTGCCTGGCCTGGATCGACTTCCGCGCCGGCCGGCACGACGAAGCAGATGACCGATACACCGAGGCCGCCGACGTCGCCGACCTGGCGGGTCACGCGGACGAACACGCGCGGGCGATCACCGGACGTGGCAACATCGCCGCGTCCTGCGGTGAATTCGCCACTGCCCTCTCCCTCTGGTCCACCGCGGACGCCCTGAGCGCGGCGCTCAACCCGGCGGTGCTGGGTGAGGCGCGCGTCCGCGCCGACCTGAAGGCCGAGCACAGCGCTGACCCGACCTGACGGGTTCAGCACCAGCGCAACCCGTAGGACAGGTGGGCGACCAGGTCGGTGAAGGACGCGGAGAACTCGCGCGATCGGCCGACCGGCAGTGCCCGGCGCGGCGTGAGGTCGTCCTCCACTTCGACGGCTGGCACGCCGTCCACCACGAGCACCCGCTGCGGTGGCACGGTGAACACCACCCGCAGAGTGAACCGGTCGCACCGGCCGTGCGGGGTGCAGACGTAGTGCCTCAGCGGTGTGCCGTTGGGGGTGATCCGCAAGCCGATCTCGGCCTCCTGCCCAATTTCCAGCGGTTTCGACAGCCGCACCGTCGTGGCGATCCGGGCAGAGGCCTTCCGCGAGCGGTGCACCAACGAGCCGCCGTGGATGACCTGCACCCACACCCCGTCCACATCGGCCTCGCCGCCCTCCGACGGGGTCAGCGACCATCCGAGGTCCAACTCGGTCACGCTGGTACGGTCCGCGACGACCCGGCGCGTCTCGAACACCTCGCCGTCCGTCAACGACACCGTGGTCGTCAGTTCACTGGTGTGCCAGGGCAGGGTAGGTCTCCTCGCCTGCCGCCCAGAGACCAGCTGCGCCACGCTCAGTAGGCTCTCGTCGACCCGCCTGCGCACGGTCCGGACCTCGCGACCCAGTCGGGTGCCTGCCCATTCCAACCGTTCGAGGTAGAACGGCAACCTCGCCTCTTCAGTGAGGGCGAAAGCGGCCGTGAAGCAGATGCGGAGATCCTCCGGCAATTCTGATGCCAGGTCCGACAGGGTCGCCAACAGCTTCGCGCGTGCTTCGCCCTCGTCGTCTTTGGCGCTTATACCACACAACGCGCCGATCAGGTGGCCGAGGTTGCTCTTCACTTCGGGCCGGAGCACCCCGCGTCCGCGGCGGAGTTCCTTGAGCTCGGCGACCAGGACATCGGTTTCGTGGCACGGAGTGGGCATGACCGTCCTCCCTCATGCGGTGCCTTGATTCAACCGCGCCACTGCGGCCGTAGGCGCGTGGTGGCGCGGTGTTGACGGGAATGTGTCCGGTCGCTGTCACCCCTTCGGCTACCCAAGTATCGGCACTGGTGCGTAACCGGGAAACCTTCCTGGGGTTTCGCATCGACTCCATGATGGATCCACCCGATCTCGTTGGAGCGAAACCCTGTGGAGGGGCCATGAACGTTTTCTGTCCCATCAGTCGCCTGGTCCGTTTAGGCATCTGGTTGTTGGTGCTGGGGTTTGCAATCGGATTGGTGCTCGGCGTCCAGGTCGGGGGTGACGAACTTGTCGGTGACCCGCGTGCCGCGGTGGTCCTCGACGTCGTTGCCGGAGCGGTACCGGTGTGAGCCAGGCACTGGTCGGATTGTGGCCGTCGATTGGCCAGCGCGTGGTGTACCGGCGCTCGCAGCGCCACCCCACGATTGAGGAGGTTCGACCTCGGGATCTTTCTCGACAACTGGAAGAGGTGGGAGATCGTGGACGGAAAGCGGAAGCGGACGACTGTTCAAGCGGCGGCGCTGGCGCTGTTGACCGCGGCGTTCGGCGGGGTATTGATGGCTGGCGCCACGCCAGCGTCGGCTTCAGGGCCGGGCATGCTCGCCAGCTACATCGGCTCCAACTCCGGTGGCGCGAACCTGCGCACGTGCGGCAACACCGGGTGCGGGACCATCGCGTACATGGGCAACGGCACCGGCGTCACCATGCAGTGCTGGACCGACAGCCAGTGGGTATACCCGCCCGCCTCGGACTACAGCTCCCCCCGGTGGTTCCGGCTGTCGACCCCCTGGGGTGTCGGCTACACGCACTCGTCGCTCGTCGAAGGGCAGACCTCCGTCGGCCAGTGCTGACGACTCCTGTTGCGGGTGGGCTCCGGCGTGGTGCGAAGCGCCGGAGCCCACCCATGTCCAACGACCGTGAGCCGCACGCACGGGGGTGTCCCTATGTGGTTGTCAAGCCGCTGCCGGGGCGGGAGCGGGCTCGGGGTGCCGGTAGGGGCCTTCCGAGTACAAGAACATGGTGGGCAGGGCTGGACGTGCCAGGACGGGCGTTTGTCATGTGCGAGTTCGACGTCGACGTCGAACTCGTCTGGCGCGACTACGTGAACGCTGAACCTGAGCCAGCTCGTTCGGCCCAGGTTTCCCCAGGCCTCGAACTGGACGGCGTCGTGCTGACTGTGTTCAAGGTGCTAGCCACGGAAGTGCGAGGTGCCGACACGGCTGGAGTGGCGGACCCCCTGAAGTGGACGTTCACCGCCTTCCCGATCGGTCCTGCTTCCAATGTCGGGCTGTCTTACCACTCCGTCGCGGTGGGGCACCTTCTCCAGCGCGCAATTCGAGCAGGCGTACGGCCTGGGTTATGGAGGGGTTCGTGTAGGCAGCATCGGATGAGCCTGACTCGCCCGACGGAGTGCCCTGAAATCAGTAGAAATTGAGGTCATTTGAACGGAGGTAGCGCTTCGTACTCACCGGAGTCGGGGTCAAGGGTGCACGAGGTCCATCGCCCCAGATCAGGGCTCGCTAGTCGGGCTCCTAGTGCCATTGCGATCGCCACTGGGCCGCTCAAGAAAATGAGCCTGCGACTATCGACCCTGAAGCATCAGGGTCCGACTAGGGCGGGCGTAGCCCGGTACCAGCAAGGAAGCCGTCGACCAGACCCGGCACGTACTGCATCCGTTTGAGCCGGGTACGGGCCAGTGTTGACATGCGGGTGATCGTGCCTGCGGCGAGGTTGGCCAGGCTGCGCTTCAGGTGCGACCAGACGCTTTCCACCGGGTTGAGGTCCGGGGCGTAGGACGGGAGTTGGTAGACACGTAACCACTTTCGGGTGGCCACGAGTCGACGCATCAGAGCGCTGGTGTGGCCACCCAAGTTGTCCCACACGAGCACGATCGGCCCGCCCAGTTGCTGGTGCGCGGCATCGAGCAGGGCGGCGAAGTCGTGTTCACGGAAGCCCTTCTTCTCGCCTTTACGGCCCCGGTGCAGCATCATCCGGTAGATCAGCCGCGATCTCTCGCCCGCCTTGTAACAGGCCAAAGCCGCCATCGAGATCCGACCCGAGCCCTTACCGGTCACCGCGACCACGGGTGTGTGTCCACGCGGGGCCCAGGTGCGGGCCCTGGCTGGTCTCAGCGTTTGCCCGGCCTCGTCGGCGAAGCAGATCCACGCGCCCAGCCTGCGCGCGATTCTTTTACCTGTGGCCATGTCGACTTTCGCCAGGTGGCCACCGCCTCGTCATCACGTTCCGCCGCACGATGGACCGGCACCTGCGGAGTCCACCCCATCCGGTGCAGCACCAACGCCACGCCCTTGAGGCTGTAGGAGACGTGGAACATCCGTCCGATCAGCGTCGACACGCGGGCCAGCGTCCACCGCTGATCCTCGGCCCACCCCGCTGCCGCCGGACCGGCCAGCAAAGCCTCTTCCAGCCGGGTGATCTGCCGTTGGTTCAGCTTGGTCTTCGGGCCTGGCGGGCCTGTGGACGCCAGAGCTTCCGTCCCGCCGTCGGCCCACGCCCGCCGCCACGCCCGCGCCGATTTCTCCGACACCTCAAGCGCGCGTGCCACCTCGACCGGCGAGGCTCCCCGTTCGAACATCTCCGCCGCTCGCAGGCGAACCAGTTCACGCTTGGCACGTGCCCTCGGGCCGGTGCCACCGCCATCCGCGTATCGCACCACAAAAGTGTCCCGGAGAACTCGCGGCAACCGCCGACAACACGCCGAACCTTGAAACTACAGGTTCAGTAGTACGGGCACCGCTGGGTACCTGGGCCGTACGCCATGCCTGGCAGATCTGGGCAGGTTCAGGCGGTGGAAGCATCCGCTTCGAGGAGTTCGATGAATACCTCGCTGGGTTTACGCCAATCGTGAATCTTACGGGGCCGGTCGTTGATCTCGGCGGCGATGGCGGCAAGGTAAGTCGGGTCATGGGTGATCTCGATGCCCTTGGGCAGGTACTCCCGCACGATCCGGTTGAGGTTCTCATTGCTGCCGCGCTCCCACGGCGAGTGCGGGTGAGCGAAGAACACCGGCAACCCGGTAGCCGTGATGCCCTTGTGCAGAGCCATTTCCGAACCACAATCCCACGTCAACGACCGCTTGATCGTCGCCGGGAGAGAACCGACAGCGGAGATGATCGCCTCACTCACCGTCAACGAGTCCCGCCCGTGAAGCGGCACCAGGATCAGGAACCGGCTGGTGCGCTCCACCAAGGTCGCCACCACGGACCTGCCGCCCTTGCCCACGACCAAGTCCCCCTCCCAATGCCCGGCCACCGCCCGGCCCTCGACCTCGGCCGGACGTTCATCGAGATAGCGGGGCTCCCGGATCCGCGGCGCCGGCGCCGGACGAGGCCCCCGCCGAGCGGTGCGTCCGGTCCGCAACGCGATCAACTCCCGCCCCAGCGTCGCCACCGGCTGCGCATAGACCCACTGGTAGATCGCCTCATGACTCACCCCGCCAGAGTCCCCGTCGCGACGTTCACGTGCCAACCGTCCCGCGATCGACCCCGGTGACCAGCCCAGACGCAACAGGTCCAGCACCACCGACCGCAGTTCCGACGACCGATCCACCGCCATCACCTTCGGCCGCGACCGCCCCCGCGTCGCGACCTGGTCGGCGTCCACCGCCCGATACCCACCACGCCCGCCATGACGAGCGACCTCACGCGACACGACCGAGGGATCACGATCGATTAGAACAGCGATCTCCTTGTACTCCAACGACTCCGCCAGACCACGAGAGATCTCCTCCCGATCGGCCAACGTCAACATCCTGCGCACGACAGGGAATCCTTCCCCACCGAACACCAAGATCACATGCTACGACCGCCTGAGCCTGCCCTGCTCAACAGCGGCGGTGAACACCGAGGTCTCTTCGACCAGTCGACTGGACTCGGTGCCAATCACGAGCAGATGTCCGACACCTTGCTGTCGACAGGCGGCCAGCACCGGCTCGGTAAACTCGTCCCCTCGTCCTTGCAGGTCAAGTGCGAGAGCTACGGCACTCCCATGTCCGAGAGCTTGGACTGGCTTAACCACGAGCGGTGCCAATCCACCCTGACTCGTCCGTAAAGAGACAGCGGCAAAGTACGCCGGACTCCCCGCGCCCTGTCGGATCGCAAACAGCAGAGTTTTCCGGGAATGCGTGTACCCGAGCCGGGCGCCGACCCGGAATCCGATGTGCAGGGGCATGGTCGGTACCAGGTTGATCTGGGCGGCGTCTGGCGTAAGCCGTGCGGCGAGTGTGGTTGCCGTGATCACCTCGTCGGCCAGTGCATCGACATCGACGGTTCCCCACCGCTCGCCTGCACCGAGCTGAACGGCCGCTCGCAGGGTCGCCGAGCAGGTCGCCTGGCTGAACGACTGCGCCTGCTGGTCGAGTTGTCGGGCCCTGGCCAGCCCTCTCCTGGGGTCAAGCGCGGTGATGACCACACCCACTCGCACCTTCCGCCTGGCTCTCATCCGCAGCCAGAGCTCCAGTACAACAACGACCAAGCTCGACACTGTGAGGACGACGAACCACCACAACCCGTTGGCCTCCCCGGTTGCTATGGACTTCACTGTCTCCACCCCGAACCCGCTGGCTGCTGCCGCTCCGACCGCGATGACCGCAGTCCCGTCAGTGATTAGTCCGCGGATCGACGAGTCGCCGTTCGTCCCGCCGCCACCGACCACTGAAAGGTGAGCCGCCTGACCAGGCTCGTCCATGCACATCCCCTGTCTCGTCCACCGACACGAACGGGTGGTTTCGCCTGCCGTTGCTCGACCATCGCCTATCCTCCCGGTCATCGCGGAGAACACCACATCCACAGCCCTAAAGCTCGGACTCACCGTTGCTCGCTGTGCATGGCATTTCCGGCTCCCCTGTCGTGACAGTGGGATGGCAACCGACTGGAGCGTGGCGTGACCCAGGTGAACGACTTGGACCCGGTGTTCCTCAGTTACCGACACTCCGACGGCGACCTGCTGGCCGAGCGCGCGGCCTGGGCCCACCGTGCTTACGGGGTTCCGGTGTGGCACGACCAGACTCACCTCCCGCCTGGAAACTTCAAGCGCCGACTTGACGAGGCGTTGAAGTCGGGACTGTCCGGCGCAGTCCTCCTGATCACCCCCGACTTGGCAGACTCCGACATCGTCCGCAACCTGGAACTCCCCCTCCTTCTCAAGTTGGAGGCGGACTCGGCGTTCACCTTCGCCATCGGCAACACCATCACCGGCCCGAACGGATCCTTGGACTACGACGCACCAGATCGCTTCTTTCCACAGGAGGAATCGAAACTGCGTGACGGGACTTGACCCTGGATGTTGGACACCAGACACACTTGGACCTTGGTGGTCCGGGTGGACAGGAGTCCCGTTCAGATGGTGATGAAGCACTACCCGCCCGAGTTTCGGGCCGAGGCGGTCGCGCTTTACCGGTCCCGGCCGGGTGCGACGATCAAGTCGGTGGCTCAGGACCTCGGGGTCAATCACGAGACGCTGCGCAACTGGATCCGGCTCGACGACGCGCAGGGCTCCGAGGCACCCGCCGCGGCCGGGGCGGCTCCAGTGGCCCGGGCCTCGCCGGAGGACGAGAACGTCGCGCTGTGCAAGCGGATCCGCGAACTCGAGGAGGAACGCGACATCCTGCGCAAGGCGGCCCGGTATTTCGCGGGGGAGACGCGCTGGTGAACCGCTTCAGGTTCGTCTCCGAGCACCAACGCCGTCACGGCGTCAAGCGGTTGTGCCAGGTCATCGGCCTCGCCCGATCCAGCTACTACCACTGGAAAGCCACCCAACCCGACCGGGCCGCCCGCGCCGCGGACGACGCGGACCTGGCCGCCCGCATCCGCGTCATCCACCGGGAGTCAGCCGGCACCTACGGCGTCCCGCGCGTCACCGCCGAGCTGCACGACACCGGACACCGGGTCAACCACAAGCGGGTCGCCCGAGTCATGCGCGGGATCGGCCTGGCCGGGGTGCGGTTGCGCCGCCGGCACCGCACCACCGTCGCCGACCCGGCGGCGGTCAAGGCCCCGGACCTGCTTGGCCGCGACTTCACCGCGCAGACACCGAACGCCCGCTACGTCGGCGACATCACGTATCTGCCGATCGCCGACGGCACGTTCCTCTACCTGGCCACGGTGATGGACCTGTGCTCGCGCCGCCTGGTCGGCTGGGCCGTGGCCGACCACATGCGCGTCGAACTCGTCCTCGACGCCCTACACGCGGCCGAACGGACACGAGGCAGCCTGGCCGGGGCGATCTTCCACAGCGACCATGGAGCCCAATACGGTGCCAGGGCCTTCGCCGACGCCTGCCGGACCGCCGGGGTGACCCGATCCATGGGCGCGGTCGGCAGCTCCGCCGACAACGCCGCCGCCGAAAGCCTCAACGCCTCCTTCAAACGTGAGACGCTGCAAGGCGCCCAGAGTTGGTGCAGTGCAAGGGAAGCACGCCTGGCCGTGTTCGGCTGGGCGCACCGCTACAACACTCGACGCCGTCACTCCCACCTCGGCCAGAAGTCCCCGATCGACTACGAGAACACCCTCATTCCGGCACCGGCTACGCTGACCCACGCCGCATAACCCCGTGTCCAACATCCGGGGTGAAGTCCCAGGCAGGCGGGGTCGGCAAATTTGTCGACCCCGTTCTGGCTTCAGCCACCGTGGATATCGCACTTTCACCAGTATCACCGGGTCTGACAACTTGCTCCCCGTTGACGTGGCGGCTTGCTGCTGGGTGGGTAGTTGCGACACCGCCGACTCGATCAATCAGCGGGGCGAGGAAGGCCGGTACTCGACCTTGGTCATCAACTCATCGGCAGGCAAGGCGCGGAGGCGTCCAGCATGCCCGCACCATTCGGCTTCTCCGTGCCTGGATCAGTCGGCCGCGCGCGCCTCCCTTTTTCTGCACGCCCTCACTGGACAAAGCTCCGCAGCGCGTCCCTCTCTGTCAGACTGGTATGAGACACAGGTTCAACCGAGACTTCTGTGGAACAGGTAGGGCGAAGACGGGATTTAGGACTGTGACGTTGAGTGTCGCCGATCTGCGGACCGAGAATGGTCCGGTGGGTAAGAAAAAGCAGGGACCTCGTGCGGGACAGCCGAAACGCCGGACGTTCACCGCCGCGTACAAACTGGCGATCGTGGAGGAATACGAAGGCCTGACCGAATCCGGCGCCAAGGGCGCGTTGTTGCGGCGGGAAGGGCTCTACCACTCCCACCTGATCGACTGGACCCGAAGCCGTGACGCCGGAGGCCTGGACGCCCTGGCCGTGAAACCCTCGGGCCCGAAAGGCAAGTCCGCGGCGGAGAAGGAGAACGACAGGCTCCGTGCCGACAATGAGCGTCTCGCCCGCGAGCTGGCGAAGTCGCAGGCGGTGGTGGAGATCATGGGAAAACTGCAAGGGCTCTTGGAAACGATCTCCGAGGGCACGGACACCGACCGCAGGTCGACGAGCTGATCGGTAACGCCTTCGTCGAGCTGGAACCGTTGCTGGGCACCAAACCAGGATGCGCGTTGGTCGGGAAGTCCAGAGCCACGTTGTACCGCCGTCGCAACCCGACACCACCGATGGCCGGACCGCACCGCCCACCGACGCCGCACCCGGCGAGCCTGTCGGCCGCCGAACGCGCCGATGTACTGGACGTGTTGCGGTCGCCCAGGTTCGTGGACAAGGCGCCGGCGCAGGTGTGGGCCACCCTGCTCGACGAGGGCCGGTACCTGTGCTCGATCTCCACGATGTACCGGCTGCTGCGCCAAGCCGGCGAGGTCCGTGAGCGGCGCGCGCAGGCCACCCATCCGGCGAAGGTCAAGCCGGAGTTGGTGGCCACCGCACCCAATCGGGTCTGGAGTTGGGACATCACCAAACTCAAAGGCCCCGATCGGGGCGTGTACTACGATTTGTTCGTCATGCTCGACATCTACTCGCGCAAGGTCGTGCACGCGATGGTCGCGTCGACCGAGACCGCCGTACTGGCCGCGGGGTTCATCACCGACGCCATCGCCGCCAACGGCGGGACGGTCCCCGGTGTGGTGCACGCCGACCGCGGCACCTCCATGACGTCGAAGAACGTCGCCATGCTGCTGGCCGATCTAGGTGTCACCCGCTCGCATTCCCGACCACACGTGTCCGACGACAACCCCTACAGCGAGGCCCAGTTCAAGACGTTGAAGTACTGCCCGGCGTTTCCGGGCCGGTTCGGGTCGATCGCCGACGCCCGCGCGTTCAGCCACCGGTTTTTTCAGTACTACAACCATGAACACCGCCACAGCGGGATCGGCCTGCACACCCCGGCGTCGGTCCATGACGGCACCGCGGCCACCGTCCGCGCCGAACGAGTCCGAGTCCTGCACGCCGCCTACACCGCCAACCCTGCCCGGTTCCACGGCGTACCGACCCCACCACGGCTGCCCACAGCGGCCTGGATCAACGAACCACCTCAGGAAGACGAGAAGGCAGAACACGAAACAAAACAAGCTCCCTGAACTGTCTCAACGCCATTGACAGGTTCCGCCTCGCCCGCGTACAAGCGCCGGGCCGAGGGCAGTGCGCCGCCGGACGAGGGACGCGGCTCCCAGTTCGAGACGGCGCTGATCATGGACAACCTCACCAGGGACCTGCCCGAGGAGACGCGGCGGATCATCCCGGTGGTGCTGCCCGGCAGATCGGTCGAGGAGTTGCCGACCTTCATGCGGCCGTACTCCACGACGCACTACATCGTGCGGGAGTTCAGCGCTGAGGGGGTCCGGGACCTGCTGGCGGCGATCAGCGGCGTGTCCGAGTGGGTAAAGCCGCGGCGGGGCCGGTACCGCGGCAACCCGTTTGCCGAGTCGCACGCGCGTCAGCGGTCCGAGGACGCCGAGGCCGAGGTAGGGCGGTCGTCGAGGGGCAGGCCCCACCTGCTCGTGCCGAGCGTCAAGCTGGTGCGCAGCACCGAGGGCGTGGCGATTGGCGCGGCGGACATCGACGGGCAGCACTACAACAGCAGCATCCGCTTCCGGCCGACGATGTGGTGCACTGAGCCGACCGGCGTGGCCGAGTTTTCCATGGGGCGGGCCTACCACCGGTTCACGGCCGTCGTCGGGGTGCTCGACGACGCCCGTGAGTCCGACCAGGTGGGATACTTCCAGGTGGTCCTCGACAACGTGCCGCAGTCGGAGGTCCGGGCCACGTACGGCAAGCCGGTGCGGCTCACGGTCGACGTGGAGGGCGTGCTCCGACTGGAACTCCGGGCCCACCGCCCAGGCACCGTGGTCGGGGCGTTGAGGGCTGGCGTGTTCGCCACGCAGACCCGCCACTCGCTGCATCTGCCCGAACTCGCCTGGGGCAATCCAACCGTGACCGACTGAGCGGATCCGCTGGGAAATCCGAGACGACATCCACGAGGCTTTCCTACGCCTGGCGTGCAGCATCGTCTGCTTCCGCCGCCTGATCAACCTCGGACTTTGTTGGGAGTTCTTACTGCCAGACAGGACCATCCGGCCGCCGAGCCCATCCGGAGTTAGGACCATCAAGGACTTTCTGGGTGTGCAGACACCGAGCGCCTGACGGCTACAGTCGCTGACACCCATCGGGCACCAGCTACTGTCGGCTGAAGCGCTGGTAGTAGTCATGCAAGACCGCGGTCTGCGGTGCGGCGGCTCAGGCGGTGACGACCACACGGGTCCAGCGCTTGTCGATGACGTGACCGCCCACCACCTGTTCATCCAGGGTGGCCGCCGGGTGCACGGTGACGACCGGTTCGGCGGCGCGGTCTTGGCCCCAGGAGTGGATCTGGTCGCAGAGCCGCTGCGCCAGAGGTTCGCCGGCGGGGCCGTGGCCAATCGCGCCGAGTTCAGCTCGTGCGTCCCCTGCCTCGTCGGGATCGACGCGGCGGAAGGTGAGGTAGGCCAGGGAGTCTCCTTCGGCCAGTGCAGGGCTGCGGGTAGGGATGGCGGCGGTGCACAGGCCGCTGTCGACGGCGACGCGGTCTGCGGCGATGCGACAGGTGGCGGGCTCCGTGCCGGTCATGCGCAGCCACACACCGTCGAAGGGCTCGGCACCGCCCACAATGACCCCCGACCACATCGTGGCCTTTGGCGTGACGAGCACGCCGTGTAGGACCTCAGGGGCGATCGCCTGGTCAGCGTCCCAGTACAGGGTGACCAGTTCGTTGTCATCGAGATGGGCGGACAGTTCACTGTCCTGGCCGATCATGGGCACGAAGCCGCACAGCTTCACCGAGTCCGATCGAAGCCGGTCGGACTCGTGGACGAAGGCGACGCTGCGGGTCTGGCCGCGCCAGCGCAGGGGAACGACCAAGCGGCCACCAGGAGCCAACTGCTCACGCCAGGCGGGTGGGATGTCGAACGCACCGACAGTGACGATGATCCGGTCGTAGGGGGCGTTGTCGGGTGCGCCGAGGGAGCCGTCGGCGGTGATCACCTCCACGTCGGCGAAGCCAGTGACGTCCAAGCCTGCGCGGGCACCGGCTGTGACCTCGGGGTCGATGTCGACAGTGGTGACATGACCGGTGGGGCCGGTCAGCGTGGCGAGCAGGGCGGCGTTGTAGCCGGTACCGGCGCCGATCTCCAGGATGCGGTTGCCGGGCTGGACGTCGAGTTGGTCGAGCATCATGGCCACCACAGTGGGGACGGACGCGCAGCTCAGGGCAGCGCCGTCGGCGGCGCGCTTGGTGATCACGGCCTGGTTGGCGTAGGCGACGGCGAGTTGGGCGGCGGGGACGAAGCGGTGCCGGGGAACGTCGCGCAGGGCTTGCTCCACCGCGGCGGTTCGTGCGTGACCGGCGGACTTGATGTGGTCGACCATCGTGGCGCGCAGGGCCTCGGGCGTGGAGTCGGTGGTGGTGTTCATCAGTTCCTTTTTCGGTGCGGGCGGGCGGATGGTAGCGGTGTGCGCTGGGCGCAGTGCCGAGTCGCGGTGGGTGTCAGCCGTTGAGCAGCAGGCAGGCATCCCATCGGGTGACCGACGTGGGATCAACTCGGTTGGCGAGGAGAACTCCGGCGGTGCCTTCCAGCAGGCCAGGTGAGGTCGGTGAGCCGTGGCGGTCGAGGTGGTCGTGCAGGCGGGTCCGCAGGGCGGGCAGGCTGGAGGCCAAGCGGTCGTCGGCAGCGTCCGCAGCTGTGCGTCGCGTGGTGTGAAGGAGACCGGCCCAGCCGTGGCACAGCGAGGCGTCGCGCAGTTGTGCGAGCTGGCGTTCGTCGTTCACGCAGCTCATGAGGGCTTCTTCAGCGTGGCGCTGGCGAAGCCGATTTTCCAGGACGAGGGCGGCCAGTTGTTGGGCACGAGCGAGGCCTGGTGTGCCGTAGCACCAGGATGGGCGTTGCGGGCCAAGTTGTCGGACAGTGCGAGCGCGGTGCTCGGTGCGGGACACGACGCCTGGCCACCACGTGTTGCCTGCGGCGCCTTGGCGCAAGTCGTCGAGCCAGGTGCAGATCCGCTCCATCGCCTCGTACAGGCCGGAAACCGCGATACCGCGTCGGGCAGTGATGGCCAACAAGGCGAGTGGGCCAGCGATGCCGTGTGCGATGCCCAGGTTGCCGTGCCCGCCTGGCCAGCGGTTTTCCGGGTGACCGGCAGGTCCGTTGCCGCTCCACCAGCCGGGGAGTTGGTCGCCATCGATGACCACGGGTTCAGTCAACCGAACCAGATAGGCCAAGACCTGACGTAGCGGGTGCGTGTCGCCATGAGCGTGCAGCAGGTACGTGCCGATCCCGGTCAGACCGCTGATCAGGTCGAACTCACGGACCTCGGGGAGCTGGCGCCGATCGATGCGGTCGTGGGCAACGACGAGCCGCTGGTGCGTGAGGGTCGTGATGTGCTCGTCGAGGGTGTTCAACGCGACCTGGAAGACCGGCTTCCCGGTCGTCCGACGGGCCGAGTGCAGGGTGAAGGCAACGGCTGGCGCTCCTCGGTACAGGCCACAGGCAGCGGGATCGGCGGTGACGGGGTCCGCGGTCATCATGCGCAGCCACGGCCGAGCGGTGTCCCACCGGCCGTTCTCCAGGTGCAGCAGGGCAATTCCCGCCGCTCCCCTGCTCAAGTCCTGCCCCCACCCTGGCTGCGCGGCCAGTGTCGAGGTCTTGATCAGCGCGGTCACCGAACACCTCGGGCGCGCCAGCTCGAGGCAGCTTGGCGGGCCATCCGGCGGCAGGCTGCCTCGCTCACGCGGTCGATGCCTAGTACTCCAGCCGCACTTCGTAGTATTTGTCCTGTCTTCGCTGGTAGTGGCTGATTTTGGCGCGGTGTTGGTGGCGTCTGCGCCAGTAGGACCAGGCCCATACGCGGCTGCGGTCGTAGGCGGTGGTGATCAGGTGTGCCAGGAGACGTTTGATCTCGCCGAGTGTGAGCGGGATGAGGCCGCTGCCAGGGCTTTTGGGGCGATCGCCGCAGTCACGGCGAGGTAGGTATGGGCCAGCATCGCCAGGGTGATGTGCCGGTACCAGGCGTCGTACCGACGGACCTGGTAATGATCGAGCCCGACCTCGGTCTTGGCGGTCTGGAAACAGTCCTCGACCGCCCACCGGGCACCGGCCACACGGATGAGATCGTCATCGGTGGTTCCGCTTGGGGCGCAACACAAGTAGTAGGCCAACTCGTGCTCGCCCCTGCTGTTGGGTGTGAGCGAGCGGCGGACCAGCAGCCACCGCCGCCACCCCGGCGGGGTGGTGTCCTCGTAGACGGGCAGCGACGCCACCGCCCAGTCGAACAGTCGCGGTCCCTTGGCGCCTTCGCCGCAACTGAGGCGTTTCCAGGCCTCGTCCGGTGCGTGCGCGACCAGGACGTCGGCGCGCGACGTACCGGCCACGGCCGGGATGGTCTGGTTGCAGGGCACGGCGACGACGTAACCGATACGCCGTTGTTCCAGCCAGGTACGGAACTTGTGATCCTTGCCGTAGGCCTCGTCGGCGGTCACCCACGCCGCCGGGACCCCGGCGTCCAAAGCGCGGGCGAGCATCCACTGTGCTTGCACGGTCTTGGTGGCGAACTCCACCTCGTCGGGTATCGCGGCGTCGCGACAGCGGTCGCGGTCCGCGGTCCAGGACTTCGGCAGGTACAACTCGCGGTCGATGAGCGTGCGGCCTTTGCTTGTGGTGTAAGCAAGAAATACGCCCAGTTGACAGTTCTCGGTCCGCCCGGCGGTGCCGGAGTACTGCCGCTGGACCCCGGCTGATCCGGTGCCCTTCTTCAGGAAACCGGTCTCGTCCACCACCAGCACACCGTCGCGCTCGCCCAGATACTCGACCGCATAGGCGCGGACGTCGTCACGGACTCCGTCCGCGTCCCAGGCAGCCGCGTTGAGCAGACGCTGCATGCCATCCGGGGTGGCATCTCCGGCCGCTTCGGCCAAGGTCCACCCGTTCTTGCCCGCCAGCGGTGCCAACAAGCCCCGCACGTAGGCACGGGCACGGCGTCGTGGCTCCACCCGGTGAAACCGCCCCGCCACCCGCCCGAACAGGTCGTCCAACCCCGCGGTCCAAGCGGCAAGATCCTCTTCAGTCGACACAAGATCAGTAACCTACATGAATATGGTAACGAAGTGCGGCTGGAGTACTAGGACGCGGTTGTGGTGCATGTGCAGCAGGGACTCCAGCACCGCGTCGAGGTCGAACTCAGCGGCCAGGTGCTTGCGGTAGGCAGTCAGGGCAACAGCTCGGGCCTTCCACGCCAGAGTCAGCTCGTCGGTCCAGCCGGGCAGTTCGTGGAGGGAGTCGGCCAGGAGCAGGCGGGTCGCGCTCGCGGTGTGGAGTCGATCAGCTGTGCCCGGTGCTGGGCGGTCCAGCAACCAGCGCAGCGCCTGTTCGCGGCTGCCGAGGAAGCCGTCCACAATGGCGACCATGCCGACTGCGGCCAAGACGGCGGGAGCGACGATGGCGTCTGGCAGATTCCGCAGCTGGCTGGAGACCGCGGTCGAGTCGGCGATGAACACTTCTTCCGCCGCTTCCATCGCCGGTCCATGCCCATAACGGCCCGCCTCCGGCAGGTAGGTGTCCAGGACGAGGCGCGAGGCGAAGCCGTCGTGGCGGAGCTGCTGCGCCCATTCACCGACAGCAGCCACGGCGCGCAAGTGTTCTTCCCGATTGGAGGTGCGCAGCCGCAACCGCAGGTGGTCGTTCTCCTGTGGACTGCGGTAGCGGATGTACCAGGCTCGTGCTGTCGAACCAAGAGCCTCCAGGAGCGGCTGGAGGCGATGGGCGACGATCTCGTCGACTCGTTCGGGATGGGTGTAGAGCTTGGCGTACAGCCAGTTCGCCGTGCCAGGGAGTTGTCCGTGACCGCTGTTGGTCACGAGCGGCAGAACGGCTACGCGCGGTGAGAGCGTTGGCGGTCGTGTGGAGGCCAGCGGCACAGCGATCTCGTGGACGTGGCCGCCAGCCCAGCCGAGCACCGCCTGGTCGGCGACTTCAGCCAAAACCGCGTGCCCGTGGCGGGCCAGGTGGGTGCGAAGCACCTCGGCGTGCACCGGCTCGTCCAAGGTGAGCCGCAGTGAGCGGTCACCATCGCGCAGCTCTGCTGTTCCGGGGCAGCGCAGCCGTTGCCGCCATTGTTGGAATGCTGCCCTCCACTGGGCCTTGCCGGTCGTGGCGGGCAGATCGGTGTTGTCGAGGCGCCAGCGCGCTGGGCTGAGCATGGCGTGGCGGTAGCGCACCCTGGGCAGGAACGGCAACCGGCCCGCGTGCGGCCCCCAGTCGAACTCGTGCCACGCCGCGGTCAGCGCACGAGGCAGGTGGGCCAGGAACCGGGCCAGTGGTGGGGCCTGCTTGTCCAACGCGAGCGCGTGGAACACCTGCGGTTCGACCACCCTGTTCAAGGACAGGCTGACCAGGTGGAGACCGTGGTGGGTGGCGGTCACGGCCAAGTCGTCCAGGCTCACGATCACGGACTGCCCGTGCCCACCGTGTTCGCCGAGCGGAAGCACGTGCGGCAGGTAGGCCGGGACGCGGGACACGTTCTCGGCGTTGGGGTAGACCGGCGGGAACGAGAGCTGCACCGCCAGAGCTCCCTCCACCGCAGTCGGCATGGCCGCGTACGCCGCCTTCAGCTCGGAACCGCCGACCACACCGGTGAAGCGGGAGGTGAAGGTCCCGGCCGAGCGGCCGGGTGCCACGGTGAACGTGTAGTCGCCGCGCTGGAGTGCTTCCGGACCTGTGGCCTGTATGCGGGCAGCGAGTTCGACGTGCGGTGGGATGCGGCGTTGCACGGCGCTGTCCCCTACTGCCAGCGCGCCGATCATCTCGTCGGTGAGGACAACCTCAGCGGCGCGGTCGACGGCCGCATTCCAGGCCAGCACCAGGAGAGCTTCTTGGGGTGGTGATCCCGTTTCCGGTGGTATCGGGTGCGGGCTGCCCGGATAGCCAGCTGGGAAACCGAGCCCGGCGTCCGGGTTGATCACGTCGGCGAGCGGGACCAGGGTTCCGGTGCCGTAGCGAGCGCAGAACGCGGTGTAGTACTCGCGCCACGCAGCTTGCCCAGTTGGCTGGTTGCTTAGCCGCACCAGGACATCGGCGGCGCGCTCGATCTCGCGGAGAACCTGCTCGGGCAGGGCAGTCTCAACGTCCAAGCGCAGGTCGAGCCCCAAGGCGACGCGTCCGGCTGAGGAGACCGCCCTCATGCGGCAAGCCAACGCCTCCCGGATGGACGCTTGCGTTGCACGTATGACGCCCGTCTGGTTGTGCCTGGTGAGTTCGGAGTGGACAGCTCCCAGTTCGCCCAGAAGGGGCGCGACATCGGCCAGGGTGTTGGCCCGCACCTCTCGCAGCCGAATGACCAAGTGCTCCAGCGGATCCGTGACCGTCATCGGGGCACGCAGACACGTGATGAGGAATCCCTTGTGGACCAGCATGATCAGGGTGCCGCGGACCGTGGCGTGATCGGCCAGCGGGAAGGCGGCGGTCATCGTGGTGACGAGGCCGCCGAAGCTGATCGGCGTGGTGGTGGCTTCCCGGATCGCTTCGACGACACGGGTGCGGCGGACGCTGGTCCTGGTGGACCCGTACGGCGCTTCCAGCCGGAGACCACGTTCAACGGCGAGGTTGGTGAAAGTCAGGTTGAGGCGTTCCACCAGTTCGGGTCGCGCTTCGAGCTGGTCGATCACGTCGGCCAGCCAGCTGGTGTCGATGCGCGC
This sequence comes from Umezawaea sp. Da 62-37, assembly GCF_032460545.1. Classification (GTDB taxonomy): domain Bacteria; phylum Actinomycetota; class Actinomycetes; order Mycobacteriales; family Pseudonocardiaceae; genus Umezawaea. The sequence continues at coordinate 8,194,340 of NZ_CP135965.1, read as the reverse complement.
GACAACACGGTGTCCACTCCCCCAGTGCGTCGACGCGGTGTTGGACGGCGCATCGAGCAGCGAGACCGGTGCCACGCCCGCGAACAACCCGAACGGCGTGTGCCGGCCAATCGCGCGCAACAGGTAGCGAACGGTGGCCAAGGTGGCGCGCAGCACCTGCTTGTCCGTGGCGGTGGGGTCTTCGCACAGGACCTGCGCCCGTGCCGCCAACCCAGGGCTGGCGGCACCGATCGCTTCGGCCAAGTCCGTCCGGGACCAGACTTCGTGCAGCCACGACCTGCACGTCTCGGTGTCAGCCGGGTCCGGCCACCACGACGGCACCTCGTTCAGCGGGATCGTCGCCGCACGCAGCAGGCTGACCCCTTGGTGTCGGTAGAGCGGGAACGTTTTCGAAGCGGACATCCGTCCTCCACAGCGGCTGCGGTCGGGCCGGGCGACACGTGCCCGGCCCGACCGCGACAACTCGGCTCAGGCGTTGCTGATGCAGGACGAGGCGCAGGTGGGGTCGCACCCGTCATCGGTCCCGCACCCCTCGGAGATGCCGGGCAGGGCGTCGGTGGACACCCGCAGGTCCAAGTCGAACTCGGCGTCCAGGTTCGCCGCGCCGATCACCGCGGTGTCGACCAGGGGAACGAGGGTCAGTGCCGTCATCGTGTGCTCCAAATGTTCGTTCGGATGTGGATGTGCGGTGCGGTACGGCTGCTCACGGACGAGCAGACCGTCATCGCCTTGGGTGAGTCGGTGACTTGCGGTTCGAAGCGGGGGACGCGCCGCGCCGGGGCAGCACGCCCCCCGCTCATGAGGCCCTCAGCAGGGCGACGGACGACCGCCGGTCGACTGCCGCATGCCGATCGTTCGCGGCCACGGGAGGCCCGTCGGCGACCAGTTGCTGGTGGGCAGTGGTCCATGTCGGCAACGTTGATCTCCGAGCACGGCACCCGGTGGAGTGCCACTGGCTTCAACCACTGGAAAAGTCCTCGGGGGACCAACTGGGTTGCTGTGGAGCGGCTGGCGGCCACAGCCTCGGGTGGAGATCGACCGGCACCAGGTCGGCGAGCCGGATGCCTGCGGCGATCACCCGGTGCGCCGCGTCGTGGAACGGAGGGCATGGCCACGACCGGACCGAGCAGACCGAGCAGACGGACTGCTGTTCGGCAGGTGGGAGGTGAGCGGTGAGTTCGTCGATGGCTGTCGCGACGTGGCTGGCGGGGCTGTCGACCGCGAGGACGACAGCGACAACACCGCGTGTTCCGCCCATGTCTCACGCGGCCACGTCGTACCGGGCGAGTGCCTGGTAGATCGGCAGTCGACGCCGACCTCCCAGCAGGTCGGTCACCAGGTCGTCGTAGCCGATGCACAACTCCCCCAGCCTGTGCAGCGCCAGCTTCGCCGGATCACGTGCGGCCGGGTCGTCGTCCTCGGCCAGCAACCGCGACCAGGCCCACAGCACGGCCAGCCGGTCCACCAGTTGCCCGAGGCCTTCGGTGTGCAGCAACCGCGCGCTGGACTCGCCGAACTGCTCGGCCGCCCAGACGTCGATCCGCATGGCGAGCGCCGTTCGGGTTACACCGTGATCATGGATGGCGCGGAGAGCGGCGGCGATTACGTGGTCATCGCGGCACGGGTTGCTGATGATCCGCTGGGCCTCAGCAAGTGCCTGGTGCTCGGCTCCCAGGTTCGCCACCAAGAGCAGCAGCGGATGACCGCCGCCGACCTCGTACGGATTGTTGAAAGCCCGGACCACCAGCGAGGCGCGCGGGATGGTGCCAGCTGTGGCGACGTTCGCTCTGCTGCCCTGCTCAAGCGCGTTCTCCGTCATGCCACCAACCGTGCCCGCAGTCCGCGCTGCTGCGGATACCGGGAACGAGGGATGTCAAGGGGAGGATTCGGGGAGGATCGCAATCCTCCCGTTCCCGGGAGCAGTACCCGTCCGATCACTATGCGTGTCACGATGGCCTGATCACACCCTGGGGAGGCTGGTCCGGTGCTCACGGCGAACGATCAGCTACGGCAAGCGCGAGAACGCACCGCTTCGCCGACCCAACCTGACGAATGCCTGTCCCGGCAGGAGCTTGCCGACCTGGTCAACGCGTACATCTGGCGTCACCACCAGCGCAAGGTCGAGTTGGACGCCAACTACATCGGCAAGCTCGAACGCGGCGACATCCGCCGTCCCGGTGCGCTATACCGGGAAGCACTGCGCGTCACCCTGGGTGCTTCCAGCGACGCGGCGCTGGGCCTCGGCAACCGCCGCCGTTCAGTGGTAAAGCTGACGACCGTGGATCGAAAGCAGTTCCTTCGCACCGCCGCCCTCGGCGTCGGCGTCCTCGCGCTCGCCCCGGTCGCGGCCCTGCTGGAGAGCACCGAGCCGACCACGGCGCCCGCCCGCGTCGGCCAGACCGAGATCGAGCAGATCCACACCGCGGCACGCGTGTTCGCCGGGTGGGACCACACCTACGGCGGCGGCCTGGCCCGCGAAGCCGTCCTCGCCCAACTCCGGTTCTCAGCCGACCTGCTGGGAGCCGACTACCAGACCAAGCTGCACGGCCCGCTCCACAGCGCCGTCGGCTACCTGGCCCACACCTGCGCCTTCATGGCGTTCGACGCCTACGCCCACGATGACGCCCGCCGCATGTTCCAGTTCGCACTGGCCTGTGCGGAAGAGGCTCAGGACTGGCACTTGCGCGCCAAGGTCCTGTCCTCGATGGCCAGGCAGGCGGTCTGGGTAGGCATGCCCGACGAAGGCTTGACGCTGACCGAGCACGCCCTCGTCCGCTCGGACAGGCTCACGGCCACCGAACGAGCGATGTTGCACACCGCTCGTGCCCGAGCGCTGGCGAAGATGGGACGAATCCGGGAAACGCTCATTGCCGTCGGTACCGCCGACGACCACTTCGCGCATCGCAACCCAGCCAACGACGCGTCGTGGATGAGTTACTACGACGCCGCCCAGCACGCTGGCGACACCGGTCACGCCCTGTTCGACCTAGCCGTCCAAGGCCGTTCCCCTGCCGAGGCCACCGCGCGATTCTCCGCGGCCGTCGCCGGGCACACCGCTGCCTTCGCTCGGTCGCGCACGATGTCGCAGATCAAGCTCGCTTCGCTGACGATGGCCACCGGTGACCCGCGCGAAGCCGCGGTGACCGGTTCCGTGGCGCTGGACGCCGCTGGCGCCATCCGCTCCAACCGTGCCGTGGACGACTTGCGCGAACTGGCACGCCACGGTCAACGGCACCAGACCATCCCCGCAGTGGAGGAACTGCGCCACCGCATCACGACCCTGGTGCTGGCCCGGTGAACGACCACTTGACTGTGCTGGCCGCCGCCTGTGCGGAGGTCGGCCTCGACCACACCAACGCCGAGCCGATTCGGCTGGGCGAGAACGCTCTATTCCGCCTGCCCGCTGGCGTAGTGGCCCGCATCGCCCGGTCTGGCCAGCTTGCCGCCGCTGCTCGTGAGGTCCGCATCGCGCAATGGCTCGCCGAGCACGAGATCCCGGCCGTTCGGGCGTTGAAGGACATCACGCAGCCGGCGGAGGTGGATAGGAGGGCGGTGACCTTCTGGGAGGAACTTCCTCCGCACCGAAACGGCACACCTGCTGAAGTCGCCACAGCCATCCGCCGACTTCATGACCTTCCCGTACCGACTGACATCGGCCTCGGCAGCCTCGACCCGTTCGTCCGGCTCGCCGAACGCATCGACGCAGCCACGACGCTCACCGAAGCGGACCGGACCTGGCTCGGCGAACACCTGGCATCCCTCCAGGCCCGCTACGCCAACCTGCCTCCCGGACTGCCTCACTGTGTCGTGCACGGTGACGCCTGGGTCGGCAACGTAGTGGCCACCGACGATGGTCAGGTGGTGCTGCTCGACCTTGAACGCTGCTCCGTCGGGCCACCCGAGTGGGACCTCGTAAGCACCGCCATCAAGCACACCAGCTTCGGCTGGATCACCGCGGACGACTACCGCGACTTCTGCGACCGTTACGGCCACGACGTCATTACGTGGTCCGGCTTCAACCTGCTTCGGGACGTACGGGAGCTGCGCATGGCTCTGTACATCGCGCAACGTGCAGCGGAACACCCTCTCGCACGTGAGGAGGCCGCCTTGCGCATCGCTTACCTGCGGGGTCAAGCAGCGCGTCCCTGGGCATGGACCCCTGAGCTCTGAACGCCTGGACGTGGAGGACCTGCCGACCCCTCTTGGTCAGACTGGTGTGAGACACCCTGTGTGAGGGTGGGTTCATGACCGAGGGCAGGATCGGAGATCCTCATGACCGTGACCTCGCCATCCGCCAAGCAACCTCAGCCCTCCCACCGCGGCCGCCAGGCCGATCCGGCACCACGTCCGTCCCGGCGGGTGTTCACCCCGCAGTACAAGCTGGACATGGTCACCGAATACGAGAACGCCCCCAACGGAGAGAAAGGCGCAATCCTGCGGCGCGAAGGCCTCTACTCCTCCCACATCATCGAATGGACCAGAGCACGCGACGCAGGACGCCTGACCGGTGACCCCGCAAACCCCGGCCTCTCGATGACACCATCCCGGAAATCCGCCGAACAGATCGAGCTGGAGAAACTGCGGCGCCAGAACCAGAAGCTGACCTCCGATCTGACCAAGACCCGGATGGCGCTCGACATCATGGGAAAAGCACACGCGCTCTTGCGGGAACTCTCCGAGAGCGAACAGGACGACACACCGCCCAAGAAGTCCTGACGACCACGTTCGCCGACCTGCGGGCGGTGGACGTCTCGGTGAAGAAATCCTGTGCCCTGACAGGATTGTCGCGGGCGACGCACTATCGACACCTCAACCCGGGCGGTCCGGTGCACGGGCCGTGGCCGGCACGGAGACCACCGCCGCAGGCCCTGGACGCCGGCGAACGCGCCCTGGTGCTCGAGATGCTGACCGGGCCGGCTTACCGGGATCTGGCGATCCCGCAGGTGTGGGCACGGGAACTGGACCAGGGCCGGTACTGGTGTTCGGTGTCCACGATGTACCGGATCGCCCGTGCCTCAGGCCAGGTCCGCGAACGCCGTCGGCTGGCCACCCACCCGGCCAGGGTCCGGCCCGAACTGCTGGCCCGCAGTCCTGGTGAGGTGTGGTCCTGGGACATCACCGCGCTGAAAGGACCGGTGAAAGGGATGTGGTACAAGTGTTATGTCGTGTTGGACATCTTTTCCCGCTATGTCACCGGGTGGTTGGTCGCGGCCGCGGAGGACGCGGTACTGGCCAAGGACTTCCTGGCCGACGCCGTCGCCCGCAACGGTGCGCGGCCGCATACGATCCACGCCGATCGCGGTGGTGCGATGGTGTCCAAACCGGTCTCGGAACTCCTCGTGGGCCTGGGTGTCCTGCGGTCGCATTCCCGTCCTCGAACCTCGAACGACAACCCGTATTCCGAAGCGCAGTTCAAGACCTTGAAGTACATGCCCGACTTTCCCGACCGGTTCGGATCCCTGGCCGACGCCCGCGTGTTCTGCGAGGGTTTCTTCCTGGCCTACAACCATGAGCACCGTCATTCCGGTATCGGAATGCACACTCCCGCGTCGGTGCACTTCGGGACCGCGGGGCAGGTCCGTGACCACCGCCAAACCGTGCTCGACAAGGCCTACGCCCGACATCCGGAGCGGTTCACACGCCGTCCTCGTCCGCCCGAACTGCCCGGGGTGGCCTGGATCAACCAGCCCGTCGAGCAACCACAACCGGCTTCCTAGACACCACCTGTCTCATCGAACTTGACAACTACCGGACTGCTCGATCAGGAGTAGCGCTCACGTTCCTTCCAAGCAGCGTAGTCGTCCAGCTTGTCGTGCAGAGCCTTGTAGAAATCAGTGCGCAGGCTTCCGAGACTTGGCGCAGGACCTGGGGCGGCAGAGGCCAACAAGGTGGACAGCGGCCAGGTGAGCAGCTTCCCGTGCCAGCCGCAGTAGGCCGCTACCGCGTCCAAGCGAAAGGTGTCGAACCGGTCGAGCAGCACGTAGCCGAGCAACTGCCGCAACCACACGGCCACATCTTCGTCGGTGGGTTCGATGGCGAGTTTCACGTCGACCAGCGTCCGCCCGATCACCAGGTCGGCCACGCCGTACCCGCCCGCCAGTTCTGGTGAGACGACCACCTTCTCACCCAAGTCGAGCAGGGCTTGGCGGCCGCGCTCCAGGTAAAGGGTCCAGCAGTGCTTCAGTGCATCGAGGAGTTCGGTGTAGCCACCGAAGTCATCCACTTCGGTCACCATGCTGGCGAACAGCGAGCGATGCTGTTCCGTTGAGCGCTTGGTTCCCCAGCGGTGCATGGGTTTCTTGAAGGATTCGAGGGCCAAGCAGTCCGAGAAAGCAGCGCTCTGGTCCTCGTCCGAGTCCGTCGGGCGGCGAACGCGCTTCCAGTGGCGCAGAACGGGGTCTGCAGTGCCGTTAGCAGGTAAGGCTCCAACCTGAGCACGCTCGAACCCAGCCGCGGTGAGCAGCGCGGTGCAGCGGTCAATCGAGAGGTAGGACAATTCCTGCAACCGTGGTGGTGTGCTGGCCAGGTCGAGACCGATCCGCAGTTCCAACGCCCACCCCGCACTATCACGTCCATGACGTGGTGCGGGGATGTCGTTTCGAACTGCGGAGGACAACGACTCGGCCCACGCTTCAACCACAGCAGCCCGGTGCGGTAGACGCTCATCGAGGAACCGCGACAGGGGTGTCCCTGCAGATTTGGCCTGTTCTTGGATACCTATGACGACGCTCCCAATCCGGTCTTCCTGACTTTCCGACGTCAACGTCCGGTGTCCGCATGCTGACCTGCAGCAGAAGCCGCCGGGACCGTGGGAGACGAGCGCATTCGACTCGTCGCCCACAGCCCCAGGGAAATCTCGGGCTGCACAGGCGAAAACAGTCCACCGTGTTGTCCACACACCCGGAGTGGAAGCTGCAACTCCCCGGTTGGATCAGCCCCACCAACTACACGGCCACCTCATCCGCTGCTTGGGGGACCACCAACTTGTCGAGGTCGTTCAGCAGCGCCTGTATCGGTGTCCAGCACATGGCCACCGTGTCAGCATCCGGGGTGAAGTTCGTTTCGAACTGCCTGCGTGGGTGGATGTAGTTGCGGAACTCCCGCACCGGACGCATGAAGTCCTTCGCGTCGAGTTGGATCAGTCCTCGGTCGTGCGCGGTGTCGAGGAGCAGTTCGAGTCCTGCGCGGTCTGCCGGGAACTTCCTCCCGTTCCTGCCGGTGAAGCCCTCCTGAACCAGCTGGGGCTGGTGGCTGATGAGCACCGAGTAGAGCAGCCCTTCGACGAAACTGCCGATCCCGAAGAGTGCGAGGAGGTAGGAGCCACTGGCTTCTGCGTACTGGCTCTCCCTAACCCGCGAGACCAGCATCTGAACCAACTTTTCCTCACGGATCAGCTTGCGCAGCCGCTGCTCCACGTCCTCGAGGTGGAGCACGACCTTCACCGTGCCGTTGCTCCCCAACTCTCCGACCACAGGTCGGCCGCTGATGTAGCTCACCTCGAGCCTTTCCGGCTCCAACACCTGGTTGACCGCTCCACGGACGTCGTCCGCCGAGGCCATGCCGTCCAGGTACTCGATGGGATCGCACAGCCTGCACAGGAACCGCTCGACGTCGGTCCTCGCCTGCTCCCGTTCGATCAGGGCGTCGACCAGCCAGCCGACCTTGGACGAGCCGTCGTAGTCAGGCGGGTCGATCCAGCCTGCGTTGCGCAGCAACGCCTCGACTTCGCGACCTGTGCGCTCATACGGACCGCCCTGGTCGACCACGATCCTGGCTAGTCGCTCCACCGTCTTGGGATCCAACGGAAACATCATGCTCCCTGTGCGTCAACGAGCTGCTGAGCGCGCACCAGCGCGTTGCCGATGCGCTCTTTGATCTTGCTACTGCGCCTTTGAAACCCGAGTTCATCAACGGCCTGGTCGATGCGGGTGTCACGATCGACTTGGAGCTGATCGGTGAGCAGCCACAGGCACAACTCGACCAGCTCCCGATTGGTGTAGTCGTCGCTCTTCGCTCGCCGTGGCGAAGACAGAAAGCCTGGGCGAGGACCGCGTTCAACGGCGACCGCTCGTTCCTTCGGCGGACGCGCAGCGGCGGCAGGAGCAGGAGCGATGTCGCGTTCCGCGTCGAGCATCGCCTTCTCCCAGCTCTCCACGATCATCGCGGTCTGCGTGGTCGGATCGCGGAACCACTCGCTCGCCCACACGCGGTGGAACCGCCAGCCGAGACGCTCGAGGTGATCCTGACGAAGCCTGTCGCGATCACGAGCGCTGCCCAACCGGTGGTAGGTGTCACCATCCGCTTCAACGGCCAGAACCATCCGACCAGATTGATCCCTGTGTCCCAAGGCGAAGTCGATGCGGTAACCAGCCACCCCCCACTGCTCGGTCACCGGAACACCTGCGTCGACCAAGGCACCGTGGATGCTCTTCTCGAAGGGGTTCATCTCCTGCTTGCCTTGCGCACCGACGAGGCCCAGCGATCCCCCGTTGTCCGCGAACTCCAGGTACTGGCGCAGCAGGTCCGCTCCAACGCTGATCCCGGACGTCGGCATGTCGAGCGGGGAGAACGAAGCAACGATGTCCATCCGCTTCCGCGCACGCGTGATCGCGACGTTGAGGCGCCGCTCTCCCCCTTGGCGGTTCAGCGGACCGAAGGCGGTCATGTGGAGTCGACCATTGATCGCTTTGGCAGCACCGAGGCTGAAGATGATCGCATCGCGCTCGTCACCTTGAACCTGTTCGATGCTCTTGACGAACAGGCGATGCCCCGCACCCTGCATGCGACCGTTGAACTCCACCAGCTCGTCGTGACTGGCGCTGGCTCGTCGGAGAGCGAGATCGATGCGCTTGGCGTGGGTGTTGCCCATGGTGATGATGCCGAGGGTGTCCTCGGGATTGGTGCGGGCGTGCGTCAGCACCAAGTCGATGACCTTCTCCACCTCGGTGTCGGCCGACCCGTCACGTCCTGGTGCCACCCTGCCGTCAACCTGGTGCAACAACAGCGGGCTCGCTGCCTGACAGCCGGGGAAGGTGATGAGCTTCCCCTGGTAGAAAGCCTTGTTGGAGAAGGCGATCAGTCTCTCGTCCTGACTTCGGTAGTGCCATTCCAACATCCGGGTGTTCGGGATGAAGGCGCTCAGGCAGGCGAGGATGGACTCGAAATCGCGGACCTGGGGCGCATCGGCTTCGTCGTCGTCCTCGTCGTTGTCCGAATCGCCGCCGCTGAGAGCTGTGCGGAACCAAGCACTGGGCGGCAGTTGGCGCTCGTCCCCCGCGACGACGAGCTGCTTGCCACGCATGATGGAGGTCATCGAGTCCTGCGGTTCGACCTGGCTGGCCTCGTCGAAGACGACCAGGTCGAACAGCCGCTGCGCGGGGAGGAGCCTGCTGACCACGATCGGGGACATCGCCCAGCACGGGCGGGCGGCGAGCAAGACGTCCGGCGCCTTGGCAACCAGCTTCCGCAGCGGCATGTGGCCCCGCTTGCGCTTCGCCTCGGCACGGACTACATCGTTCTGGTCCGGATGCGCGTCCCGTGCTTCACGCAGCCTCTCGGCGACGCGCCGGCGCACGCGCTGGGCGTTGAACTGGAAGTGCGAGGTGTCGAACTCGCGGAACTCGGACACGACGTGGGAGTGGTGCAACCCCGCGAACTGCCCCAAGTGCGGGATGCGCACCCGGTACTCGTCGAGCAGGGAGCTGTACCACGAGTAGTGGAACATGTCGCGCGCAAGTTTGGCCTCCGCCTTCCGTTCCACTAGGACGTCGAGGAAGCGCCCCATCCCCATCCCGACGAGTCGATCGGTCAACTCGTTCAACATCGGGACTTGGAAGAGGAAGTCCCGCTCCTCGTGGAGCCGCCCGACGCGCGCTGTCACCTCGTCCTCCGACCACTGGTCGGGTTCGGTCAACTGCGCTCCCATCGCCACGGCGGCCAACTGGTCACGGACCTTGCCGATTTCCTCCAGCGTCTCGGCTAGACCTACGACTTCTTGCGGCACGCCCCCTTCAGCCGCCATTTCCTGCCAGCAGTTCCGCTGAACGAGCGCTGCGCTCAGATCCGCGTGCAGCGTGCGCCGGTTGCACTTCCCGGCCTTGCGAAGCGCTGCGGCCACCTTGCGGACCTTGTACCGCTGCCACCAGTTCAGCGGCCGCGAATTGGCTGACCGCCATTTGCGGTCACCGGTGGCGAAGCAGTAGTCCTCGAGTTCGTCGCCGAACACGTCCTTCTCGAACAGGGTCAACGTGGCCTCGACGTGGCGCAGCAGTTCCAGGACCTGTTCCCAGCCGGGCAAGTCCGTAGGACGTCGAAAGCCGACCTGCCCGATGAGACGTCGCATGCGGTTCTGCGCGTCCGGCCACGTCTTGGCGTGCAACTCGTCGAGCTGCACGACCACGCTCTGCACCTGGTCAGGCGTGCGGATCTCGGACTGCGACCAAGCGGACTCGCCGCGGTGGAAGCGGAGGCCGTCCGAATTGATGAACCTCATGAGGTCGTCTTCGACTCGCTGAACCGTATCGCCGTGCAGGTCGCGCAGGTCGGCACCGCGGAAACGCACCGGGTTATCGCTCTTGGGTGGAAGGACCAGAAGGTTTTCGTAGAGGGAGAACGTCTTGATGCCCCACGGTTCGATCGCCCCGTGCAGAGCACGGTCGTGGTGGAGCAGGTGATCACGTCGCTCGGTCAACCGCTCGTGCAGACCGTTGGCGTCTGCGGGTGGCTCCTTGCTCGCCCTGTCCAGCGATTCCGAGACCTGTTGGGCGACCTGCCTCTTGTCGAGCTTCTGCTGGTGGAGGTCGAACACCAGGTGTCCCAGGTCGACGTGATCCAAGCGATTCGTGACGGCCTCGATCGCAGCCCGCTTCTCCGCTACGAACAACACGCGCCAACCCCTCGCAGCGGCAGCGGTGATGATGTTGGCGATCGTCTGGCTCTTGCCGGTTCCCGGCGGTCCCTGGATCACTACGTGCTGCCCGTCCATCACGGCGTTGACAGCACGCTGCTGGGACGAGTCCGCGTCGAGGACCAGGAATTCGTCCCTGAGGACAACCTTGTCGGGCTCAACCGGCTCGTACCCGCCGGCCGTGTCACGGAGCTGACGCCTGGCCGGTTCGTAGCCCGCTGTTGCGGCGATGACATCATGCGATGCCAAGAGCTCGGCACAGTCCTTGAGTTCTCGCACCATCGGCAACTTGTCGAAGCTGAACGTGCTCGCGAACAACCGCTCCTCGAACTCGGCGGCACGACCGTGCTCGGACACGAGGTCGCTCAGCGCTCGGTACACGAGCCCCGCGTGCTTCGAGCGGTCATCGTGCTCCTCAAGCATGGCGTTCAACTCGTCGGTGAGCTGTTCGACATCCAAGTCGATGCCATGCTGGCGATTGAGCGCGTACAGCAACACCGGGTTGACTTCAGGTGCTCCCACCAGCTCGAGCACGTAGTCCGTCTCTGCGGCAGTGCGAGGTGTGATCGTGAGAGGTTGGAGGACGAGAGGTGCCCGCAAGGGCTTGACCGGCGTCGTCCCCTTGGTCGACGTTGGCTGCAACAAGAACAAGCCGTGGGCTAGCTTGCCCACGTCATCGATTCCCTGCTCCTCCTGAAAGGTGAGCATCCTGCGGCGCAAGTTTCGCGCGCGCTGGCAGGCCGCCGCATGCGCGTCACCAGACTCCACCAACATATCAAGCCTAATTTTGCGACCTGAAAGCAGCTGCGCAGTATACTCAAGAGGAGCTTTTGTCAGGTCGAGACTCCACGTTTTGCTGTCACGGTAGTACAGCAGCGTGTTTTTGGGACCGAAGTCGATCAGGTCATCCGCCCACGACTCCGCCTTGGCACTGACAAGATCAATCCGAGCACGATCGACACCTATCGCCACCTGCTCTCCCCCTTCGAACGCCGCGATCGGCGCGAACACCGAGCCCGCAGAGCACTGGCGAGCCGCTCAGTATCCCCGAAGAGAGCGAAGCAGGTCAGCGTCCATTCAGGGCATCCAAGATGCACGATCGGAGCAAATGCCGCACCTGGTACGGAATGCGCCAACCACACCCACCACGCATCCGCATAATTGCGGAAAGTACGAATACGCCACGCCCGGCATCAGCATTGCAAATTTGACGCCCAATCTTGCAAATCCCGAAGTGCACCCGTCCGACGGGTTCTCATATTTACTCGATATGTCCTGCTTATCGCGCAGGCCTCGTGATTCTGGTCGAGTCGGGCAGGATGGTTCGGCGTGATCGCGCCGATGCGTTAGGGGAAATCGGTATCGGATCTGGCCGAGCGGCAGGCGAGGTAGCCGCAACGGATTGGTGGAGATGTGGTGGTTTCTTGAGCGGGAGGTCGTCGCGGGCTGGGTGCACAATCAGAACAGCAATAGTCGAGTCGAGCTGTTGACAGACCCCCTCACGGATGGCGTGACGCTCGGCGTTCGTGCGCAAAGCCGTGATGATGGCCAGGACTGCGACCACGACCAAGGCCAGGACAACGGGGGTGACATCACGGGTGTGAGCAGCAATGCGAGCTGCGGCGCTCAGCAGCCGCAGCGCTTCCTGGGCGGTGATGACCGGAACGGGCAACAGCTTGGCGCCTGGCGACGTGATGGAACTGGCTGTCGGGACGGGGTGGGGAAGTTGGGCGGCGCGTGTCAGCTCGTCGTGGACCTTGTCGAGAAGCCGGTGAGGGTCATGAGGCCGGACCGCGGCCACCAGGTCGGCTGTGCGCTCGACGAACAGGTGCCAGGTGCGCTGGTCCAGGCCCGGTGCCGGGGCAATGCCCTCTGCAGCGCCGGTGACGGTTTCCACGGCTGCGCGTACCCGATTCAATTCCCGCCGGAGCGTCTGTTCGCTCGTCCTGCCAGTTGAGTCCTGCGGGCCGACGGGTTGATCGGCGATGTCACGCCACAGCGTCTGCTGCCTATTGGCGGGCAGCGGCATGGAGTCGGCCCAACGCGCGCGCAACCGCAGCAACGACAGGTCCCGGCGAAGCGTCGACCCGGCGAACCACAGCGGCTCAGGTGTCAGGCGGTCTTGCCCGGCAGCGTGCTGATCCGGCCGCAAGGCGACCTTGTAGCCGGTGACCGGTCCGGCATCGGGACGGGCAGCAACCAGTACGCCACGGCGGCGCAAGCCCAGGACGAACCCGATCTCATCGGCGGACTCTGCTGCCGCAGCCGTGACGAAGTCGCGCAACTGGTCCCGCTCGGTGCGCTTCCCACTGGTTTCCGCACGCACGAGTTCGATGCGCGACGTGGCCTTGGAGCGGCCCTCGCTAGCCGGGGCGGTGCGCGTCCAGCCGCGCTCGTCCTCGACCCGACGGCACCAGTCGCGCCAGCGCAGGAAGTCGCGGTGCAGGTTGGCCACCCGGCCGTCGCCGCGCACCACGTTGACCACGACGTGGACGTGGTCGTTGCCGGCGGTCGAGAGGCCGTGGTGGACCGCGACCCATCGACAGCCGTCTCTCCCCTCGTCGTCGGCGTCCAGACCGAGAGCAGCGATGCCGGATTCGACCAGATCCCGCCAAAGCGCATCGGGCAGTCGCTGTTGTGCGTGCCGCTTCCCGTCCTTGTCGGTGTGCGCCTCCGGTTGAGGCGAGAGGCCAGCGGTGACGACGTCGGAGGGCGGGATGGACAGGACCATGTGGTAGACGTGCCCGTCCGGCAAGTCCACCTGGTGCCCGGTCATCAACGCATCCAGTTGCTGGGTCAGCCGCGCACGTCCTGGGGCGGTGGTCGCGTCCTCGCCCCAGACCTCACCTCGCACCCAGTCGGGATCCCATGCCGCCACGATGTGCGGGTCGCGGTGTTCGTTGGCGCGGCCCCTGCCGAACAGGTACCGCAGCAGTCCCAGGGTGTTCGAGCCGCGCTTGCCGCGGCCCGCGACCTCCGCGATCACCGCTCGCCTCGGCGGTGCGGGTCCACCGCGTCGAGCGACTGACGCAGCTCGTCCAAGACACGCTGGTGGTAGTCGAGCGCAGCCTCCAACTGCCGCTGGCCGACGACGTAGCCGCTGTTGGCTTGGCGGGCGAGTTGGTTGAGCGCGCTGCCCGACCGGAACAGTTTCACCGCGGCGGCTTCCCACTCGGCCACCCAGTGCCGCTGCTGGTGCAGCGACCAGCCGTCGGGCTCGCGCAGCCCGCACTCGATCAGGTACAGCGGCACCGACAACCCGGCCACTGCCGCCCGAGCTGTGAGTGCGGCCCTCACCACGACGGTGGTGCGGATGTTGATCCGGGTCTCGGCGCCTCCGCGCACACGCCGCTGTCGACGCACGCCCTGCTTCCTCGTGTTCATCGTTCCCCCGAAACGACTGGCGGGCTCCGTCTGAGCCCGCTCCTTTTAGTACCGAGCGACCGATCCGCAGTCCCGAAGCCGAGATCGTCCGGCACAGCACTCGTGATCCTCGAACCCGTGCTCCCATCCGGTCGGGACATCCCGACCAGATCCGTCACCACGCCAGCCATCGCGCAGCCCACGCGCGCTGCCGTCGACACGAAGGCGTCGCGGTCAGCGCGGCGTGGGCCGTCCGGTGGGCTGGTGGCCGAGTTGGTCAGGACGCCTTTGGGTGTCCTGATTTCTAAGCACCAGGCCAGAAGTGTTGTCCGAAACCTTCGGGTAGCCAGGGGCTGGTCCAGGGTGCGGCGGTGGTGAGGTTCTGCTCGGTGGTTCGGCTGCGGAAGTAGGTGTGGGCCTGGCGGATGCGGGCGGCCATGGTGGCGGGTGCGGTGTTGGCGATGTGGTGTTTGAGTCCGGCCCAGACGCGTTCGACGGGGTTGTTCTGCGGGCTGTATTTCGCGCCTTCGATCACTTGCAGGCGTGGATGCTGGGCCAGCCAGCGGCGGGTGATTCCGCTGTGGTGGGTGCTGCCGTTGTCGCAGAGGACCGCGACGACGGGCGCGTCGGGGTAGGCGTCGAGCAGCATTTGCAGGAAGTGGCAGAACACCACGGAGACGTTCTTGATGGAGACGTGGTGGTGCCAGGTGCCGGTGGCGAGGTTGATCGCGCCGTGCACGGTGCGGCGGATGTTGCTGCCCGGGGTGAGGATGCGGTGTCGTAGTCCGGTGGGCATCCAGCAGGACCGGATCCGTGGGAGCAGGTCGATGTGGGTCTCGTCCTCGGCCAGCACCACGGATCCGACCGGGAGCGCGGCGACGCGGGCGGCGATCGTGGCGCAGGTGGTGTCGTGGTCGGGGTCGCCTTTGGCGATCAGGCGGGGGCGCCGCCAGTTGGCTTGTTCCCGTAGTCGCCGGTAGAAGGTGCGCAGGCTCATCTCGGGTCGTCGGGCGGCGCGCCAGAGTCGTGCGGTGGTCCAGGCTTTCGGGGTTTGCAGCAGGGTGTGGGTGCGTTGCCCGAGTCTGGGGCTGCCGAGGCGGGGGCGTCCGCTGCGGGGCCGGTCGGGAAGCCCGGCGATGCCGTCGTGGGTGTGTCGGGCGATCCAGCGGCGCACGGTGGTCGGCTCGTAGTGCAGGAGTTCGGCGATCTCGGGCGCGCTCATTCCGGACGCGGACAGCAGGATGATGACGATGCGGGCGGCGACTCGCCATGGCCCGTGCAGTGCTGTGACCAGCTCAAGGTGCTGGCCAGGGGTCAAATCGGCGTAGACATGCGCGGGGCGCATACTGGTGAAGGCCTCGTCGGGTGTGTTGTGTGTGGTAACTCAATCCAACCCGACGAGGCTCTTCACGTTCGCGGCAAGGTCAACTCGCGCGAGTTAGGACCCGCAGAGAAATAAACCGTAGATTCCGATCTTGGGCTGTCATGCTTGTGGTATGAGCCTGATCGAGGACGCGGGAGCGGCGCTGGTGGCGAAGTTCGAGGTGCTGATGCCGCACCTGGACGAGCGTCAGCGGCGACTACTACTCGCCGCGGAAGCCAGAACGTTGGGACACGGCGGGATCAGGCTCGTCGCCCGCGCCGCGGGTGTCCGTGAAGCCACGGTGTCCCTGGGGGTCACGGAGCTGGAGTCCGGTGAGGCCCCGCTCGGGCGGGTGCGTCGGCCCGGCGGGGGCCGTAAACGCGCCGCCGACCTCGACGCGGGACTGCGACCGGCGCTGCTGGCATTGGTCGAACCCGACGTGCGGGGCGACCCGATGTCGCCACTGCGGTGGACGACGAAATCGACTCGTAAGCTCGCCGCCGAACTCACAGCCCGTGGCCACCGGATCTCTGCCGACACCGTCGCGGACCTGCTGCGAGAGGAGGGTTTCAGCCTACAAAGCAACGTCAAAACCCTGGAGGGCAAGCAGAATCCCGATCGGGACGCGCAGTTCCGCTACCTCAACGAACAGGTCAAGGACCATCAGGCCACCGGCGAACCGGTGGTCAGCGTGGACACCAAGAAGAAGGAACTGGTCGGGCAGTACGCCAACGCCGGCCGCGAGTGGCGCCCGGGCGGTGATCCGGTCGAGGTCGACACCCACGACTTCCCCAACAAGACCCTGGGCAAGGCCGTGCCCTACGGGATCTACGACCTGGCCACCAACACCGGCTGGGTCAACGTCGGCACCGACCACGACACCGCCGCGTTCGCCGTCGAATCGATTCGTCGCTGGTGGAAGAGCACCGGCCGCAGCACCTACCCGCATGCCGGACGCCTGCTGATCACCGCCGACGCGGGCGGCTCCAACGGCTACCGCACCCGCGCATGGAAAGCCGAACTGGCCGCCCTGACAGTGGAAACCGGCCTGACGATCACCGTGTGCCACTTCCCTCCCGGGACGTCCAAGTGGAACACGATCGAGCACCGACTGTTCTCCCACATCACCATGAACTGGCGCGGCCGACCCCTGAGCAGCCACGAGGTCATCGTCAACACCATCGCGGCGACCACCACCCGCACCGGGCTGACCGTCCACGCCGAGTTGGACACCGACACCTACGACACCGGAGTCCGTGTCAGCGACGGGCAGATGGACGCGTTGCCACTAGACCGGCACGACTGGCACGGCGACTGGAACTACACGCTGCGGCCCGAGGCATACCCACGGATTCCCGTCACCGTCCCGGACCCATTCGACCAACCCAGCCCCGATCTGGCCTGGCTGTGCCACCCCGCCATCACCGGCCTGCCCACCCACGACTGGCATAACGTTATCGCCGCGCTCACCGCCCCGCACGAGGATCAACGCGAAGCCCAGCTCGTCACACGACGTGGCCACCGCCCCCGCCACAAAGGCGGCCCGGACACCGGTCGACGCCCGATCCTGACCCTGGTCGACCGACTTCTTGCCACCGTCCTGCACTACCGATCGGGGCTGCCCCAGGTCGCCGTCGCAGCCTTGTTCGGTGTGCGTCCCGAAACCATCAACAAACGCATCCGCGATATCCGGATACTGCTTGAACAGGCGGGCCTGAGCATCCAGCCCGCCGAACAGCGCCTTACCAGCTTGGACGACCTTTACGATCTTGCCCACACCGCAGGTATCACCATCCCGGACGGCACCACGCCAACGAGTTAATGATCTGCAAGCCCTTACAGACACCACTTCTGTCCAGATGCTTAGCTTGCTACAGCGGTGAACGGTCGTCTTCATCCTGCGAAGGGCGCACGAAGGGAGCGAAGGGAGCGGCGCCACCTGTGCTGCTCCCTTCGCTCCCTTCGAACCTCGTCGGGTTGATCCGCCACACCCAGCCGCCGCCGAAGTCGGCCTTCTCGGAGCGGACTTTGGCTCCGGTCTTGGCCCGCTTCAAGGCGTCTTTGGAGAAGCCTGCCCGGTGTCCTTCGGCCAACAACTCCAGCACTGCGGCCTCGCCGCCGCGCTCCGCCAGGTAGTCGGTGAGCCATGCGGCAGCATCCGCCCGCTCGTCCCCGTCGTCGTACGCGGAGCGCTGGAGGAGGTCGACGACCGAGGTCGCTGAATGTCCTTGCCAGACGATCCGACCGACCTCGGTCTCGCCTCCGTCGTCGGCCATGACGGTGGCGGAGGTAGCCCTGTAGGCCAGCGACTGAACGCTCGACACCGACACCACGTTCGACTTGATGACCGACAGGACGTAGTTGTCGTCATCCTCCGCGGCGCACCCCAGAGCGTGCCGAACGACCTGTGTGTAGGCCCCGGCGCCGCCGATGGCGTCGACCGGATCGACACCCGCTGTCGCCTTCCGGAAGTGGCCGATGCCCAGGATGGTCGTGCCCGTCCGCTGTGCCAGGTGCCTCAACTTCTCCAACTGCGGACGCACGATGGAGTTGTCGTTGAGCTGTCCGGACAGGGACGAGTTGAGCGCGTCGAGCACGAAGAGAGCTGGCTTCCGCGCTTCGATCACCTCGCGCACCATGTCCAGGTCGAGGTTGACGATCAGCGGTGTGCCGTCGGGCGAGTCGCCGTAGACGGCATCGACCAGGTGCAGCCGGTGCGGGTCTCCCCCGGCCGCGATGAGCCGGGCCTTGAGCGTGGACTCCGAATCCTCCGTGATGGAGTACAGGACGTGCTGCGGTTCGCCCCTGAAGGTGCCATCGAGCTGTCCTGTGGTCAATTTCGCCGCCAAGTCCACGACAACCGTGCTCTTGCCGACGCCGGGTTTGCCGACCAGCAAAGCGACTTCACCGACGGGTAGGTAGTTCCGCCACGCGAACCGCGTCTGCCTGATGTCGACGTCGTGAACCGACCTCACCCGCAGGCGCCGAGTCGATGGCTCGTCGTGGTCTCTGGGCGAATTCTGCTGCCTGGGCTGGGTCATGACGTCAGTCCCCCGCCGACAACGCACGGATCAGCGACTCGGTGATCACCATGAATCGGCCGCCGTACTTCGCCACCTTGGCGGGGAACTCGGCGCGGGCGACCAAGTCGTACGCCTTGCTGCGGCTCATCCCGAACGCTGTCGCCGCGGTCGGTACATCCACAGCCGCCGGCCACGTCGCTTTGATCTCCGCGAGCGTCGGACGACGCTGCGAGGTTTGCCTACTCCCCATCAGGCTCACCTCCACGCCACTCCCGCTCGACCAGACGAGCCAAAAAGCCGTGGTACGTGGTGATGTTGCGGCCACGGGGCAAGCGGCCGCCGGTTTCCCAGCGGTGCACAGTGGACGCTGTTACTTCGCAGTCCTGAGCCACCAGTGCTTGGCTCAGTCCAGCAGCGACACGCAAGTCGCGCGCATATCCAGTCGTGATCCACTCGCGTAGCTCCGCAGCGCGGTCCGCGAGTGTCGATCCCCCCATGCTCATGAGACCATGATAGCTCGATTGCGTTGACATGTCAGTGCAATGGCCATATCGTCACACCATGTAAGCGCTCGTGAAGGGATGCGTATCGTTCTGTCGTGCCTCGCCTGCCGAAGAACTTCCGAATCGACTGGGTGTCGGTCGAGCCGGTGGAATCCAGGGGATACCTGCCAGCAGGTCCCGACACCGCCGTACCCGCCCACTTCGACGCCCACATCCAGCTCGGCGACCCGCCGGCGGCGGTGAGGATCGAAGTGGACGTCGCCGCGGACGACGGTCCGGCGATCGTCGAACTGAGCATCAAGTCGAATCGCCGCACACCAGTCACCACGTCGGTGCTGAGGCAGGTACTGGTCGACTACCTGTTGCAAGAGGCGATGAACGCCGCAACAGTGCCGGCCTCGGTCCGCGAAGAATGGTTGGCGACGCTGCCACCCGAGCACCGCGGACGTGCCGAGCACAGCGGTAGGGCACCGGTGGACGGCCTCAGCCAAGGCGACCGCGACGCGCACACGGCGGCACAGATCTACGCAGAGAGCGTGGCGGCGGGGAGCAAGTCGCCTGCGGTGATGGTGAGTCACACGATGAACCGTTCACGTCCGCAGGTCGCGCGTTACATCCGCAGAGCTCGTGAGCTTGGTTTGCTACCCCCTCTGGGCCCGCCCGAGGGGGGCTGATGAACGAAGGGGTACCACCGCAGTGGGGGATCCGATCAAGAAGATCGAGCTGAAGGACGGTACGACGAGGTACCGGTTCGTGATCGACGTCGGGCGCGACCCGGCTACCGGCAAGCGCAAACAGATCACCAAGACCTACGACACCAAGAAAGAAGCCCGCACCGAGTACGCCAAGATCAAGCACCAGACCGACGAGGGGACGTTCGTCGGGCCGGACAAGACCACCGTGTCCGAGTGGCTGGACACCTGGTTGAAGTCCACGACGGTCGACGTCGAGAAGGCCACTGCCGCCAACTACGCCGACGCGCTGCTGCCGGTGAGGGAACGACTCGGCGGCAAGCGGCTCCAGGACGTCACCGAGGAAGACCTCGACGACCTGGTGAGCTGGATGCTCACCTCCGGGCGCAAGCGCGGCGGGAAGGTCGGCAGTGGTCTTGGAGTCCGCTCCATCCAGTTGACCCTGGGGCGGTTCAGGTCGTCCTTGAACGTGGCGATGCGGCGCAAGCTGGTCGTCCGGAACGTCGCCCAGTACACGCAGATCCCGCGTGAAGCGCGGCGCAAGGCAGCGGCTGCGGCAGCCCTGCGCGTGCCGTGGAGTGAGACGGAGGTGAGACAGTTCCTCGCCTCGATCCGCGGTCACAGGCTCCACGCGCCGGTGCTCCTGACGCTCATCGGGATGCGGCCCGCCGAGGCCTGCGGACTGCGTGTGGTCAGCCGTCGATCTGGAGGCCGGGACGCTGTCGGTTGAGCTGACGCGAACCCTCGTGGAGGGCGAGGTGGAGGAGAAGGGGCCGAAGTCGGAGAAGGGCAAGCGCAAGCTGCCCCTGCCGAAGCCCCCGCACGCGGCACTGAAGGCGTACAGGGCTCGGCAGGCCGCAGAGGCGATCAAGGCTGGCGACCCGTACGAGAGGTCCGGGTTCGTGCTCGTCGACGAACTGGGACGACCGTGGAAGACCGACCGGCTCCGGCGTGCGATCTACAAGCTGATGGAGACCGCCGAGGTGCGGAAGGTCCGCCCCTACGACGCCCGGCACGCCTGCCTGACCTACCTCGCCACCTCGGGCATCCCGGACGTGATCGTGAGCGCTTGGGCCGGGCACGCGGACCTCAGCTTCACCAAGCGGGTCTACATCCACCCGAACGTCGAGCACCTGAGGCAGGCGGCTGACCAGCTCGACGACCTGCTCGGCTGAAACAAGCAGTACGAGCGTTCGTGTGAAAATGTGAGACGCCGTGCCCGAGAAACAGAAAAGGGCCTCGTCTCACCGTAGTGATCCAAGGCCCTGACCTGGGCTTTCGCCGTACTTCGACCGTCGGGACGACAGGATTCGAACCTGCGACCCCTTGACCCCCAGTGTCGACCAAAAACTGACTGACCTGCGGAAACGTTGATGCAGGAGCGCAGTTAGCGTCAGTTCGACGTTGTACGACTCCGGTTGGGCATGATCGGCGCTCCGGATTCGCTCCTTCTCCTTCTGCCACCGTCTACATATTCAAGTCGACAAGCGCACTTGACACCGACCCAAGTGACTCGACTCCCGCGTGCGGCAACAGGCTTGCAGCCGGGACACCCTGCGTTGTCGTGGCCGGGCGAAGCCGCGCTGGAAAGAACTAAAGCTCAAGGCTCTTGTGCCGACTTTGACATCCCCGTGAGGGCTCATGGTCGATTGCCTGCCCTACAGCGCGTCGACCAGTCAGTCTGTGGCAACAACCGGCCGACGCGCAACAGCAGTAACGTCGACAGGTCACATTATCTCGATCCACCCAATTTCAGCGGCTCACCGTCAAGTTCTATTCACAATGGCCTCACGAAGACCGATCCACACCGAACCGAACATCAGCAGCGGAAACGACATGTGACACCCAAGGGCCGCTAGGGGCCATTGTCATGCCGGACGATGAGGTCGATAGTCAACGGGCTCAGTGAGATCGAAGTGGCCAGCCAAGCGCAGCGTAGCTATCAGGTCCATATAGCTGCCTTGCAGGAGCTCACTGAACCGATGTTCTCGATAGGCCAGGTGACGGACGGCCTCGGCTTTGCGGTATGCAACGGGAACAGCCTCGTCAACACGTCCTAGCCTGATCAAGATGCTATGCAGGTCTCTCGATGAGCCGACCACTCCGAGCAGGTATTCCTCATCCACGCTGGCCAGCCGCTCATAAAGCTCCACAGCCCGTTGACAGTTGTCCGCCGCCTGGTCATAGTGACCGGTGGCGATCTGCGCGTTGACCAAGCCGTGAAAGGCCGAAGCGAGCGCAGCCATGCGACGGCGGCCTGCTTCTGCGTGGATGGCGCACAACCGCACTGCCTCGGTGAATGCGGCGGTAGCCTGTTCAGCGTCCCCGGAATCCAGACGGATCTCCCCGAGAAGGCATAGCGCGAACCCTAAGTCGCTAGGCTCGATCAGAGTGATCGTTCGACCGATGCGAACAGCCTCGGCGACTACCGCCGATGCCTCATCGCGGTGTTCGAGTTTGAGGTGCAGGGATGCTAGTCGGGTTAGCGCGGACACAAGCGCGGCCGAATGCCCGACAGATAGTAGGAGTTCCGCTCCAGCTACCGTGTGCTCCAGCGCTTCAGCGGAGCGATCCAGGCTCGCGTACCGATCCCCCAGGTTGATCAGGGCCCCGCCTTTCGCCAGAGCTTCAGCCAAGTCGAACCGGCTCGTCAGCTCCACGGCCGTCCGCGCGGCGTCGAGGGCGTCGACCGGACGGTTGAGGGCGTGTAGCACCTCGCTCAGCTTGATCAGTGTCTCGACCAACATGGACAGCGAGCCGGGTTCGGCCTCGACCGAGGCCCTCAGTAGCGTTACAGCTTCCCGGCACACCGGTAACGCGTCGGCGTAGCGGTCGATCTTGACAAGCACGTCAACAGACCGCGCAAGGGCCGTGATCAGCTCCACCCGAGTCCCTTGGCGGCCGAGACCGACCGCCTCCTGTATGGCAGTGACAGCGACGTCCGATCGGACGAGTCGGAGCTGGACGTGAGCGAGCTGGTCCAATGCGTGGATCAGGGTGATGCGGTGGCGTCGGGGGTTGAGCCCAGCCATCCGACGGCTCACCTCGACCGCTCGTTCGGCAGAGGTTAAGGCTTGCTCGTAACGGCCGAGCGCAACGTCGACGGAAGCGGCGTTGTTCAGGTTCGTCGGCTGCTGGTCCGCTCGCCATTCGCGTAACCGGTCCGCCTCGGCGATGGCGTCCATCGCTTCCTCGTACCGGCGCAGGCTGTTGAGGATCGCGCCGCGGTTGCTCAGCACGATCGACAACAAGTCGTGCTGCGGACCGTCCTCGGCACACACACGCAGGATGGACAGCGCCTCGTCGTCGGCCTCCAGTGCCTCTTGGTGGCGGCCCAGTTCGAACAGCGCGCAGCTCAACCGGTTCAGTGCGGTGGCCAGTTCCTGCCCGTCACCCGTGTGGCGAACCAGCGCCACACCTTCTTCCGCCGCCGCCAACGCCTCCGACCGCCGACCAAGCGCGAGCAACGCGGATGCGAGCCAGTCCAACCCGATGGCCAGCATCCGAGGGTTCCGATCAGGATCCCGTCGTCGCAACGCAACACACTCCTGCATCGCGGCCAACGCGTCCTCGTGCCTGCCGGCCTCCGTGCAGCGGTAGCTCAGCGCTTGCAACACCGAAGCCAAGGGGGTGGTGTCCCCGCTGGGATCACGTTCGATCGAAGCGCGGACGAGGGGCAGCGCCAACCTCAGCGTCGTGCAGAGCAGTTGTGCGCCGTGTTCGTGGTGTCGGGGCAGATCTTGCAGTGCGGCGCAGGCCCTGATGAGTTCCTGCCCGGCATCCCGTTGTTCTTCGCACAGCACGAGCGCACTATCCGCAGCGGCCGCCAGCACACCGTCCGGCTCGTCGAGCGCTTGGCGCACCAATTCTGACAAGTTCGCCACGAGGTGTCGCTGCAGCACCCCGTGCACGGCAGGGCGGTGCACGGCGGCCAACGACAAAGTGTTCAGCAGTCGGGCGCGGCAGCGCTCATCGACCAAATGCGCGGCCGCGACCACCTCATCGAGGTCGGGCCCGATACGAACCGTGCTGTCGAGCAGTTCCTCGACTAGCAGGTCCGGCCCGAATGATCCGAGCACAGACGCACCTGGGTAGAGCTCGGCCAACCAGTAGCCGATCCGGCCACGCCGCTCCGCCTGCGCAAGTCCGGCGAACTCCGGCAACGCAGCGAGCACATCCCGAATTTCTCTAGCTGATGGTCCAGTGAGCAGTGCGAGGACCACGGCGCGCACGGCATGGGCGTGGTGCAGGTCGCCAAGTTGGTGTACGGAAAGCAGCCGAGTCCACCGGGCCTGCTCCCGCGTGAGAAGGTGCGCCAGCACGTTGGGCCCGCCGCCCTCACCCCGAACCGCTAACAGGGCGGCCACGTGCACCAGCAATGGGTTGACGAACTCCTCCCCCGTCACATCGGGAACATCGGGAACCTTGACCTCAAGGTGCTCGGCGAAGGCGCGCACTGCGGCTTCGGCGTGTTCGCGCTTTTCGTCCGGGTGCAGCGCATGTCGGCTCAGATCGATGTGCAGCGTGGTGAACAACGACGCTGTCCCGTGACCAGTTCGCTCCACCTCGGTCCACCAGTGGGACTGCACCGCAGGCGTGCGATCGAGCAGCAGCACCCGTACTGGCGGCCCTGTCAACCGTAGTGCGAACCCCTCCAGCACCGGCCCGAGCACGGGGAGGAACCGCTCGGGGTAGTCGATCACGAGCAAGGCGGGTGTTTCCGGCGTGAACTCCTCCAACATCTCCTTGGAGGTGACCCACCCGGCGGTCCAGCCGCTTAGCCGGGCGCACAGATGGGCTGCGAGTCTGCTCTTCCCGGAGCCGCCGTCACCCGAGACAGTCGCGATGGCGAACGGCCGATCATTCTGGCACCACGCCGCCAGGTCATCCAGCAACCCGGTACGACCCAGGTACGGCACAACTCCGAAACGCGGCTGGAGCAGCCACACGTCCGGCGCACCCCGCGGCAATGACTGGTAGGGGGGTTCGAGGGACGGAGCCGTGTGTCCGGTGCTCGACAGCGCCAGCCCTTCGATCAAGACGGTGTGCCGAAACCTCCACAGGGCCAGATCGGTCAGCGGGCGCAGCAGCGGCCACTGCTTCCCGGACGCGTCGCGGCCCAGGGCGTGGCAGCCGTCCACGAATGCCTCGATGACCTGCCAGTCCGGTGGACGCACGAACTTGGCGTTGAGCAGCTCGCTCAAGGTTGATCGGTTGAGCCGGCCGCGCAGGATCTCCGGAGCGGTGGCGCGGTTGTACGCCACCAGCGCCTGGTAGGTCGGTCTACCCGCCGCCACATGCATATCGACCAACTGCGCGGCGAACTTCTCGCGGAACGAAGTCTGCAAGAGGAGTTCCACTTCGGTTCGGATTCGTTCGGAGCAGGTGTTCCAACGTAGCCGGTCCGAGGCGTGTTTTCCGAGCTTGTTCGGCGTTCCGGACAGTGGCGCGGGGCGACGCCAACCATGGTCGGCGGAACGACACCGGCTATTAGGAGGATGACGTGACTCGCAGGAATCGCAGGTTCAGGATGACGCTCCGCGCTATGGTCACTGGTGTGGTGGCTGGTGCGACCAAGGCGCTGGTGGACTGGCTGCTGAGCGGGTGACTGGCAAGCGCGGTCGACGAATGCCGCGTCGACCGCGCACGCTCCATCGGTGTCCAAGGCGGCAACGGCATTGATGGCCTCCCTGCTTTCGTCGGTGGTGCGGCTCGCAGAGCACGGAAGGGGGCGAGGTAGTCCCGCACCGAGCTGTATGTCCGCGGTATCCGGCGGCGGTGATCTCGCGGTGCAGTTGCAGGACGTTGGTGCATCCGTCGTTCCAACGCTGGTGCAGGTAGCACTTGTACTCGTCGAGCTTGCTCGGGCGCCCGGCGCGGGGTTTGGCCAGCAGTTCCTCGACGCTCGCGGCGCGGTAGAAGCGGCGAACTGTTTCCTTGGCCAGCCCGAGTTCCCGCTTGATGGTCTTGATGCCCAACCCTTGGGCCTTCAATGCCTGAACAGCCTCATAGCGATCCTTGGTGCGCACGACCAGGGCGGACTGCTCTGCCCGTTCGGCGTGAGCGACCTCGGCCGTCTGGGCGAGGTCAACAACTTCCACCTCGACCGGGGCCTCCGGCGAGATGTGCGGCTCACGCAGGCAGCGGTGGTGGGCGGCGACGGTCTTGTCGACGTATCCGGTCAGGTTGTGCCAGAGGTGCCAGCGATCGGCAACTTGGATGGCGTCGCGTGTACCGGTGCGGGCGCCTTCGGCGTAGGCCCCGGCCCGGTCCCGACACACGACCGTGGTGCCGGGATGTTCGGCCAGCCAGGCGGCGAAGGTTGCGGCTTCCCGGTCCAGCAGCACGTCGACCGGCTGATGGGTGTCCATGTCGATCAGAACGGTGCCGCAATGATGGCCCCGGCGCAGGGCGAAGTCGTCGACACCCAGAACGGTGACCGTGGCAATGTCGAGATCGGGCAGCGCGCGGATCAACCGCAGCATCGTGTTCCGGCTCGTCGACAATCCAGCACTGCGGCCAGCCGGGATCCGGCTCGACCGGCCAAGGCGAGTCCGATCGACTCCACCATCGTCCGCAACAGCGCCGTGCGCCGCCGTAGCGCACCGTCAGCCCGGTGACTTGTTGGACGAACGTCCTGATCCGGCAGTCTGCGTCCTCGCAGAAGAACCGCCGGACACGCAGCCGAAGGACTACCCGCCGACCAGCCACCGCCGCATCGGGAATCCTGCGCTCGTACCGAGAATGCACCCGCACCAGCACTCGACCACAGGCCGGACACACCGCCTCCACCGCACGTGGGGACGCCCGGATCCACACCGTCGAACCGAGCTCCTCGACCCGCTCGATCACCACACCGGCCAGGTGAGAGAGGAGCACGCCAGGATCATGATCATCACACCGGGAACATGGTCACAGAGCCCACGTCACGCCCGGCACAGGGCCAGAACGATCACGAAATATGGGCCAGAACCCCTCGACTGGCCCCGAAGTGACGGCCTGAGGTGGACCCGCGCGAGCTCTCTTCAGACTGGCGGTTGTTGGTCGAGCAGCCCGACGGAATCGGTGCTGTAGGCGACTATCCAGCTGGGGTTGATGCGGTACCAGATGTTCTCGTCCCAGAACGGGTCCTCGCTGTCGCCGTCGTAGTGGTTGACGAGGTAGTCGCGGATTGCCGGCCAGGTCGGGTCGCTGCTCGTCTCCTCGGGGTTGAGCGCGACGGCGTGTCCGTGCTTGAAGATGCCGAGTTGCTCACCGCGCAGGAAGGGCGCGCTGATGCCGGGGCGCGCCGCGAGATGGCGAGCTTTGGCGGCCTGGCGGCGGGTGCCGACGATCCGGCGGCCGTGCAGGAGGTGCGTCGGCGCCGCTGATGTGTGGTTCACCGCGCCGGGTGACCGTGGCGATGGCCAGGGTGCACATGCCTTGGCAGACTCGGACGACCTGCTCGGCGTCCAAGGTGCTCTCACCTGGCCGGATGATCGATTTGAGGTGGCCGCTGGAGTTGGCCAAAGACGTCGAGCAGGACTTGGAGGCTGTGGAGCTCATCGGGAGTTTCGAACATTCGGCTAGCCAATCAGCTCCCACCGACAGTGTCGGCTCGGTGCGTGGTCGCCGACCGGGCGTGGGCGAGTCGGTAGGAGGTGGTGCCGGTATCAAGGACGTTGCCGGCGAAGACGAGTCGGTCGATGATCGCGGTGCGGAGACGTGGGTCGGTGAAGGTGCGGGTCCAGCCGGAGGAAAGCTGGTTAGAGGCGATGGTGATGGAGTTGATCTCCTCGCGTTCGGTGAGGCCCTGGAAGAGCGGTTCGACGCCGCAGCGGTCGAGTTCCCTGTAGCCGAGCATCGTCGATGCAGAGCAGGTCGACGCGGCCGTAGCGGGCGATGGTCTTGGTGAGCCGGCGTTCGTCGGCGGCCTCCACCAGTTCGTTGACCAGCTTCGTGGCCAGGGTGTAATGGACGGGGGACCCTTGCTGGGTGGCGGCGGTGCCCAGGCCGATGAGCAGGTGAGACTTGCCGGTGCCGGAGTCGCCGATCAGGCAGAGCGGCTCGCCGGCACCCAAGCCTTCGCCCAGACCATCAAGGTATTTAGACCTGGTCTCAAAACTCGGCGTGTCGCTAGGTGAACCAACGGCCCGCCCCTGGCTCCGCACCGCCCGCCTGTGGGCCCGGCCCGATGGACCGGAAGTCCGTCAGAGAGACTGGGGGCCAGTGCCCGCCCTCTCGACCTGGAGCCTTTGATGCCGCAAGGGACCGTCCGTTGGTTCGACGCCGAACGGGGTTTCGGCTTCCTCGCGCCCGAGGACGGCTCGCCGGACGTGTTCGTGCACGCCTCCGAGATCGTCGAGGACGGCGGCGCGAAAGTGCTCCGCGAGGGTCAGGCCGTCGTGTTCGAGGTCGGCGAGAACGACCGCGGGCCCCAGGCGCTGCGCGTTCGCGTCACCGCCGATGCGGCCACCGGCAGCGCCGTGGGCCTGCTCGGCACCGTCAACTGGTACGAGCCGGGCAAGGGGTACGGCTTCGCGTCGCCGGACGGCGGCGGCGCCGACATCTTCGTGCACAGCTCCGCCATCGTGACCGGCGGCGTGCTCACCGAGGGGCAGCGGGTGGCCTTCCTGATCGTCGAAGGCGAGCGCGGCCCGCAGGCCGGGCACGTGATCCCGCTGGGAGCAGGGGCCAGCTCACCCGCCGCGGCTGGTATCGCGGACGGTGCCGACGGCACGGTGGCCTGGTACGACGAGGACAAGGGCTTCGGCTTCATCAACCCCGATACCGGCGCCGGGGACGTCTTCGTTCACGCCCAGGCCCTGGCCGAGGGGCTGACGTGGCTCGCGGAGGGCGACCGCGTCGCCTACGAGGTGGCTAGTGGAGACAAGGGCCCGCAGGCCCGCGACGTGCACTTGGTCCAAGCCGCCGAGCCCCAGACGGCGCCGCAGCGGTCGGCACCTGCCGCGGCCGCAGGGCCGGCCGCGCGGGACGTGCCCGTACGAGGCGGCGAGGGCGTCGTCGCGCGCTACGACGGCGACCGCGGCTTCGGCTTCATCACCCCGGACGCAGGCGGCGACGATCTCTTCGCCCACGTGTCCGTGATCATGGGGTCGGAGCCGCTGCAGAAGGGTGACCGGGTCCGGTACGCGGTGCGTCAGAGCGACCGGGGCCCGCAGGCCGACCGCATCGAACGCCTCTGAAGAGGCGGCCCCACCGATGGCTGATCACTTCCCGACGAGAGCGCTCGTTCATCCCCGTCGATGGTGCCGCCAGCAACGCGGCTGCAGCCTCCTCCAGGAGATCGATCTCCCTCGTGGTGACAGGGGCCCCGTGCCGACCCGAGGACCTGCTCCGCGCTCAGAAGCTCACCAGCCACCCCCACCCAACGACACAGAGCCACCGATGTATCCCCAACGAGTGAATGGATGCGTCAGACCTGGTCGCAAAGCTCGATCTTCATGAGCCAGCGGACGTTGATCACGGTGCAGGCCAGCGTGAGTAGCGCCAGCGTGGTGCGTTCGGTCCGGTCGTAGCGCAGCCCCGAGGCGTTTGAACCGCAGCAGCCAGGAGATGGTGCGTTCGACGACCCAGCGGACCCGGCCGAGGCGGGACTTGCCCTCAATCCCGCGCCGGGCGACACGGACCTTGATACCGCGGCGGGTCAGGTAGCGGCGGCAGCGGCGGTAGTCGTAGCCCTTGTCGGCGTGCAGCTTGTCCGGTCGGCATCGTGGCCGGCCCGCCCGGCCATGGTGGCCACGCACAGTCGGGTTCGCGTCCAGCAGCGGCTCGAACAGCATGCTGTCGTGGGTGTTTGCCGCCGACAACACGATGTGCAGCGGTAGCCCGTTCGCGTCGCACAGAACGTGGTACTTGGAGCCGGCTTTACCCCGGCCAGTAGGGCTGCGGCCGGTCAGCTCGCCCCCCTTTTCGACCGCACCGACACCGCGTCGATGCAGCCTCTGGTCCAGTCGAGCTCGTCGATGTCGGACAGCTCGTCGAGCACGAGCTGGTGCAGCCGGTCCCACACGCCAGCGTCCTGCCACTCACGTAACCGCCGCCACGCGGTGTACCCGGAACCGCATCCGAGCTGCTCGGGTAGGTCTCGCCAGCGGCAGCCGGTGTCGAGCACAAACAAGATCCCCTCTAGCGCGGCACGGTCATCGATCCGGGGCCGCCCACCCGGACCGCGCGGCGCTGACCGGGACGGGATCAGGGGTTCGATCAGCTCCCAGAGCCGGTCTCCGACCCGCCCAGGGCGATTGCGTAGTCAGGCGGCAATGGCGCTGAGCTGGAGGTCTGCGGGGGTAAGGAGCCTTTGTGAAGGCGAAGGCGGCGGGTGAGATCGCGTCGGTGATCATGGAGTTGCGACGCTTCACGACTCCGAGGAAGACCCCACCCGCCGATGCCATCATCTCTCATCACCGCACTGACCGTCACGACACCCTCCGCCGGCGGCTCACCGCCGCCTGTCACCGATGGTGAGCATGGCGGTCTGCTGGACGCCTTGGCGAAGGTCCCGGATCCGCGTGACCCGCGCGGGATCCGTTACCCGTTGTCCGCGCTGCTCACGGTCGCGGTCTGCGCGGTCCTGGCCGGAGCGTCGTCATTCGCGGCGATCACCGACTGGATACACGATCTCGACGGTCATGCCCGTCGCAGGCTCGGCTTCGAGCGCATCCCCGCCGGCACAACGATGTGGCGGCTGCTGACCCGCCTCGACGCCGACCTGCTGGCCGCCGTCCTCGCCGGTTGGCTCACCACCCGCGCTCGGCAATCATCACCGACCCGACCACGCCGATACCGCCATGTCATCGCCGTGGACGGCAAGACCCTGCGCGGCGCCCGCCTCGACGACGGCCGCCAGGTCCATCTGCTCTCCGCACTGGACACCGGCACCGGCATCGTCCTGGCCCAGGTCACCGTGGACGCGAAATCGAACGAGATCCCCGCGTTCACACCACTTCTCGACGCCGTCCACAAGGTCATGGGCACCCTGACGGACACCGTGTTCGTCGCCGACGCCCTGCACACCCAAACCGGCCACGCCCAGCAGGTCGCCGCCTACGGAGCCCACCTGATAACCGCGGTCAAGGGCAACCAACCGAAGTTGTTCGCCCAACTTAAATCCCTGCCCTGGCCCCAGATCCCAGCCGGGGACCGCACCCGCGACCGTGGTCACGGACGCCGCGAGACCCGCACCGTCAAAGCCGTCACCCCGCACATCCCCGGCGGCATCCTGTTCCCCCACGCCGAACAGGCCATCCGGATCACCCGCAGCCGCACCACCAACGCGAAGACCACCCGCGAAACGGCCTACTTCACCGTGTCCCTGCCCACCGGCGACGCCCTGCCTTCTGATCTGCAGGACTGGATCCGCCGCGAATGGCTCATCGAGAACCAGATCCACCACGTCCGCGACGTCACGTTCCGTGAAGACGCACATCAGGCCCGGACAGGCACCGGCCCCGCCGTCATCGCGACCCTGCGCAACACCGCGATCGGCTGGCACCGCACCAACGGCGACACCAACATCGCCCGCGCCCTCCGACGCGCCAACCGCCGATCACACGACCTGATCACCGCCGTCACCAGCACCTACCCCACAACGCAATGACCCTGCGCAATGACCCTGGGCACCAACCAACCAAGCTATTTTGCCGGATTGAGTTGAACATCGTTCAGTAGAGCATAAGCAAGCTTGGCGAGGTCATCTTTGAAGGCAGAGTAGTCGGGGATTGAATCGCTGGTTTTGCCATCAAGGTGGTGATTTCTCTTGATGAGCAGCATGTGGTTGCGGAGGTGGTCCGCGTCGGCGGAGTTGTCCAGGCTTGCGGCGACCTCTTCCAGCAACATGGCCACCTGAGCTTTCGTGGCCGTGTCAGGGTGGTCGAGCAGGAAGGAGTCCTTGAGTCGCTTGACCTTGGTATCGGTCTTGTCGGCGGTGAACTCACGCATGGCGTCGCGTTGGAGTCTGCCCAGTTCGGTGAACAGTGCCCGAAAATTGGTGTCCACTGTACGAGCTTCCTCGACGGAGAGCCCGTCGTTGACAACATCCAGCACGCATCGGGCGAAGCCGACCTTGGCCAGCCCGAGGCCAGGCACCTTGGCCCTGGCAGCTTTCTGCAGTGCGTGATGGGTGTCGGTCTGCGCTTCGTACACAACGTCATCAACGGTGAGTGACTCGAGTTCAGCTGCCTTGTCGGGAGTCAGGAAGGCAGCCCCGTACTTCTTCACGGCCTGGACGGCCACGCCAAGAGGAATCAAGTCCTCGATCGCGGCAAGGCCTTCAGGGTTTCCCGTGGTGATCTCGTCAGATTGAAGATCGCCCAGCTGGAGAATGAACTTCTTGTCGATCAACCGCTTGCCGCGCAAGCCTTGCCCGAGGTCACCCACCGCCGCGTCGCCAGCCTTGTCGCTGTCGAGCAGGACGATCACAGCGGGCTTCTCGACATCACGGCCGCGAGCGAGGTAGACGAGATAGGGAACGTTGCCCGCACCGCCCGCGGGCACGAGGGTGACGGTGTTGAGGTCGATGTTGGTCAGCGGATCCGGGTCAGCCCGTCGCAGCCGCGCGGACATCCCGGCGATCAGCACTTGGTCAGCCGGTCCTTCCAGCATGAGGTTGCAGTTGCTGATGAAGGTGGTCTCGGCGACGAAGCTACCGAAGGCGGAACGCAGCGGCTCGTAGTGGTTCTGGACCGCGTTGCGCACCACGCGGGTACCTTCGTCTCCTTCACCTTTTTCGAGCACGCGGATGCGCTCGCCGTGGTTCTTGTCAATCAAGAACGGTGAGTGGGTGACGTAGACGACCTGACACGGGGTGCGTTGCGGGTCTTCTGGGTTGGCGAAATCCTCGAAGATGCGCAGCAGGTCCTGCTGGCCCGCACTGGACAGGTAAGCGTCGGGCTCGTCCATCAGCAGGATCTCGCGTTTACCCGCCTCGGGCTTGTCGTGCGACTGGTACTGGATGAAGTAGCTCAGGAAGTACCGCAGTCCCATGCTGCGTTCGCCCGCGGAGTACTCGGTGCCGGTGCGGTCCCGGATGGTGAAGACGAGATCTTGGTCGCGCAGAGTGAGCAGCAACTGGAAGTGGTGGTCCTGTGACCACCACTTGGTCAGGTTGAGTTTGGCGGCGAGCCTCTTGTTGATCTGTGCGACGACTCCGTTGGCGTAGCCGTCATCGTCGTCTTCCACAGCCTTCAAGAGTTGCGCGAACGCTGTCCGACTCACACCCGCGACTTCGAGTAGCAGCTTGTCCGCCAGCCGCAGTTGTTTCTTGTGATCTTCCGAGGATTTGTTCGCTTCGTTGAACGCATTCTCAGCGGGATGCCGAGTCTGCGGGGCCTCTGGTTGCTGACCGAACCACTCGGCCGCGTTGTCGATCACTTGCCGGATGAAGCTTCGCCGGAGTCTGCGGGGTGCGGTGCGGAAGGAGTGCTTGTCTTCAGCCAGGTAGTGGAGGGGGACGCTGTCCGGAAGTGCCACGTTGGAGTCGATCTCGAACGACTTGGGCAGTAGAGCGTTCAACGCCTCCGGACTTTTCACCTCAACCTCTCGCCAGTCTTCCTGGTCGGGGATGAAGATGACAGGGGGCCGGCCTCCGAACCGGAACAGGCAGAACCGGTCGCCCACCGCAGGGGACTTCGGCTTGAGCGCCTTGCTCACTGCCACCCTCTCCTCGGCATCGAGCCCAGACAGTTCCAGGCCGAAGTCCGGTGGTGACATGTTGTCGTCCACGGCGAAGAACTGCGAGTACCGGCAGAAGTCGCCAAGTCGGATGTCGTTTCCAGTGAGGGCGCACTTGATCGCGTACAGCAACTGGCTCTTCCCGGACTCATTGGCGCCCACCACGGTCGTCACCGACTTTTCGAGGTCTACCTTGACGAACGGGTACTTCAGATCGCCAGGAAGCACGTCCCACGGGTACGGGCTGAACGCCTCGTGAGTTTTCCTCAGGTAGTCGTAGTTGAACGAGCGGAAGAAGCGGACATAGACGGCGGAGATGAACACCGGAACCCTCCCCTGTTCAGCAACGCTGCCGGCAAGCAACTGAGGCCTGTGACCACCGTCGGTGTTCGACCATGCGGTACTCCCGTATCGCCCGCCGCCAAATGGTTAGCACCACGATCGGGTGAATCTACAACGGCGCGCAATCCATCCCCTCGAAGGCGAGGCCACTCACGGAGTACAAACGCCTGTCGTGTAACGAAGAGAGTCCCGGTTGCTATGTGCCAGACATGAAACCGCCGCCTGAACGAAGATCGTTATCGGCGAGAGGTCCACATCGGATCATCGCGATTCTCACAGCAGGACTCTTCGCCTTGGCATCCGCGGCGTTGACCGCACCGGCCGGCCACGCTCAAGCAGCCGAATGCGCGAAGGTCGAGATCGTGACTTTTCGTGGTAGCGGCGAAGACAGCGTCGACGACGGGGGTCGTTCGAACGGTTTGTCCGGGCCGACCCTGCAGAAGATCATCGGCAACGCTCGCGGACTCGCTTCTGCCAGCGGGTACACGCTGGCAGATGTTCCGGTGTACGGCGTCCCCTACCCCGCCATCCCCGCCGAGGAGTACGCCGACGAGGATCAGGACCTGTTCGATTCGGTCGAGTATGGGCGGCTGTTCGGGGACGGCTACATCTACAAGCGTCGCAAGGAATGCGCCACGACAGGCACCCGATTCGTGCTCGCCGGGTACTCGCAAGGCGTGATCGCCGCTCGCGAGGTGGCCGACGATCTGCCGCCCGGTTGGATCGCCGGCGTGTTCGGCGTCGGGGACCCGGCACAGAAGCCCAATGCTCGTGGTGTCACGGGAACCGGTGCGAACGGCGACGGGATTTACCGGCAGGTGATCAAGCAGGACGACGGGACGGCTAGCAGTGACTCGTTCTACGACCTGTCCATACCGCTCCACCTGTTCTGCCACGAGGACGACCCGGTCTGCGACTACGAGTTCACGCTGCGATGGCCTCCGATAGGCGACTTCGGGCCGCACACGAACTACGGCGGCACGGACGAGGAACTCACACAGCTCGCCGGCGTGCTTCGCGACATGGCCGAGACCGCCACCACCACGCCGCCACCGCCGGATAGCACCGGTGCGGGTCCTGCCGACCTGATGTTCGCCATCGACACGACCGGATCGATGACGCCCTATCTCACCGCGGCCGTGAACAGCGCCAAGGCCACAGCGGACGCGCTTCGCGCCGCGACACCACACGCACGGGTGGGGTTGGTCGAGTACCGCGACCACGGCGACGGCTACGTCGCTCGTACGGTCGTCGGGTTGACCGACGACTTCGCCTCGTTCGAGGCCGGTCTGCGTGGACTCGTGGCAGACGGTGGGGGTGACACACCGGAAGCGGTGTACACCGGTCTGGTCACCGCACTCGGCGCGGACTGGGACCGCTCGGCTTCACGCGCGCTCATCGTGCTCGGTGACGCACCGGCACACGACCCGGAGCCCGTGACCGGGCTGACCGCCTCCACAGTCACCGAAATCGCGAAGGGCATCGCGCCGATGCCCACGCTGCCCCCGACCGTGGGTTCCGCGGCGCGCGCGGCCGCGGCAAGTCCGGATGTTCCCGGTCAGCAGCAATCACCGCCCTCCGATTCCCCTGACGTGCCGGAGGTCGAGGCACGCATCGCGGCGGCACCGGGCGACAGGATCCCACCGGTTGCGGTCTACGCGTTGTCCGCCGATTCCGGCCTCAGCACCCAACTGGGACCGATCTCGGCGGCGACAGGTGGGGCTGTCTTCCCGATCGGTTCACCTGACGAGGTGTCCAGGAGCATCGTCCAGACCGTGGAGGACGCGACGACCGCACCCGTCGCACGACTGAAGGCCGCGGGCACCGTCATCGTCGGCAACAAGACGGTCCTGTCAGGTCTCGCGTCGAGCTACAGCGGGACCGGGGAGACGTACGCCTTCGACGTCGACAACGACGGCATGGTCGAGCAGTCCGGAACGGAAGGAATTTCCACCCACACGTACACAGCACCTGGGCCGGTCGATGCCCGCTTGGTGGTGACCGACAGCCGCGGTCGCTCGTCCGAAGCCGTTGTGCGCATCGACGTCCGGCCGCTGGAGTCACTCCAGTTCCCCGAACGCGCTCCATCCACGACTACGACCACCAGCGTTCCACCAACCACCTCGACAGAGCCGTCAACTCCATCAACGGAGTCATCACAGCCCGAGGTGCCGTCCGCACAGGAACCATCAAGTCCCGGAGGCCTTGCATTCACCGGACTTGGAGGCCTCGGCACGATCATCATCGTGGGCGCCGTGCTCCTCGGCGCCGGCGCGGGGTTGTTCGTGGTCACCAAGCGTCGCACGCGACGCAGCACCAGGACCTGATGGCCGGCGGGTGGTTGACCAACGTGGTCGGCCACCCGCCCCGGCAGTGGCACGATTCCCGGCCGGTGAAGCGATGGTTTCACCGATGTGATCACCCAACATAATCTCGGTACTTCGCAGTACGACCTCCTGAAAAAGTCAGCCGACAATCGATCAAGATCAGGCCGCCCACGGATCGTCACAGGTCCAAAAACGACCAGTTGCAGCCGGATGCGCCCGGACGAAACCAGCAGGTCAGCGACTTGATGCCACGAGTCGCCGCAGGTAAGGGTTATGCCTGGTTATAACACTCCCATAGGGATCGAACGGTCGCCCGCATGCGCGGCTACGAGCGCACTGCGTCCATCACTCAATCACTATTCCATTGGCAGAACCTCACACCTATCGGACGATGGTTCGCGGACCGCCAGTCCGCGAACCATGGCGACGTTTCGTTCACCGTCACTTGAGGTTCGTTCACATCGGTTCACGCCAACGGGTGACATTTCGGCGCTGTTGCGGCGAATCACCCGTTCGGGGTGACCACATTTGCCCGCTGGCAAAACTCTGGAGCGGCTCGCTCCTTCTGCGCTCCTTCTGCGGCCTTGTTGATGTTGAAAATAGATCCCGTAAGTGATCATACGAAGATCGTTATTCGCGCACGAAAAAGCCCGCCGACCTGGGCTGTTAACCCAGAACCAGCGGGCTGATTCAGACCGTCGGGACGACAGGATTCGAACCTGCGACCCCTTGACCCCCAGTCAAGTGCGCTACCAAGCTGCGCCACGTCCCGGCCGCTCCCCTCTGTGGGGTGCTCGGAAAGCTTAGCGCATCTGCAGTAGCGCCCCGACACGGGGGGTGGGTTTGAGGAGCAGGGGGTTGAGCTGCGGATATGGCAGAGGCCCGCTGGTGCGGGCCTCTGCTTCCCCCTGGGCTCGGTCGCCCCCCGATGTGCGATCGAGGGTGTCAGCATGCGCCTGGTGGGAGATCGTTAGCTAGTACCTGAAGTTGTGGGTTTTTGGTCAACTTTCGTCGTACCGGTGAGTAGCCGCGGACGAAGTGCCGGAAAAGCAACGAGCCCCTGCCGGAGCAGGGGCTCGTGGGGGACATCAACTAGTGCTTGCCGGACTTGCCGCCGCCGGACTTGCTGCCTGCCTTGCCGCCGAAGCTGC
Source organism: Umezawaea sp. Da 62-37 (assembly GCF_032460545.1). Classification (GTDB taxonomy): domain Bacteria; phylum Actinomycetota; class Actinomycetes; order Mycobacteriales; family Pseudonocardiaceae; genus Umezawaea. Next base: position 8,156,999 of record NZ_CP135965.1, on the reverse strand, counting down.
GCTTCTCGCGTACGCGGACGGAGATGCGGACGGGACTGCCGGTGAAGCCGAATTCCTCGCGGAGCTTGCGTTCGATGAAGCGGCGGTAGCCCGCCTCGAGGAAGCCGGAGGTGAACAGGACGAAGGTCGGGGGCCTGGTGGCGGCCTGGGTGGCGAAGAGGACCTTCGGCTGCTTGCCGCTGCGGACGGGCGGTGGGGTGGCGGCGATGAGGGCGGTCAGCCAGGAGTTGAGCCTGCCGGTGGGGACGCGGGTGTCCCAGGAGGCCAGCGCCGTGCGGAGGGCGGGGGCCAGTTTGCGGACGGCGCGGCCGGTGAGGGCGGAGATGTTGACGGTTTCCGCCCAGGGGACGCGGACCAGGCCGCGTTCCAGCTCCCTGACCATCTCCTTCCGGCGGTCCTCGTCCACCAGGTCCCACTTGTTCATGGCGAGGACGATGCCCTTGCCGGACTCGACGGCCATGGTGAGGACGCGGAGGTCCTGTTCGCTGATGGGCTCGCTGGCGTCGAGGAGGACGATGGCGACCTCGGCGGAGTCGATGGCGGCCTTGGTGCGCAGCGAGGCGTAGTACTCGGCGCCGCTGGCGAAGTTGACGCGCTTGCGCAGTCCGGCCGTGTCGACGAAGCGCCAGACCTCGTCGTCCAGTTCGACGATGGTGTCGACCGGGTCGACGGTGGTGCCGGCGACGGAGTCGACGACGGAGCGGTTCTCGCCGGTCAGGCGGTTGAGGAGGCTGGACTTGCCGACGTTCGGCTTGCCGACCAGCGCGACGCGGCGGGGGCCGGTGACGGGGTTGAAGTCGTCGCGCGGGGATTCCGGCAGGGCCTTCAGGATCTCGTCGAGGAGGTCGCCGGAGCCGCGACCGTGCAGGCCGCTGACGGGCCAGGGCTCGCCGAGGCCCAGGGACCAGAGGGACGCGGTCTCGGCCATGAGGCGTTCGTCGTCGACCTTGTTGGCGACCAGCAGCACCGGGCGCTTGGAGCGCCGCAGGATCTTGGCCACGGCCTCCTCGGTCGCGGTGGCGCCGACGGTGGCATCGACGACCAGCAGGATGACGTCGGCGGCGGCCATGGCCAGCTCGGCCTGCTCCGCGACGGCGGCCTGCAGGCCGGTCGCGTCGGGCTCCCAGCCGCCGGTGTCGACGACGGTGAACTTGCGGCCGTTCCACAGCGCGTCGTAGGCGATCCGGTCGCGCGTCACGCCGGGCACGTCCTGCACGACCGCCTCGCGGCGGCCGATGATGCGGTTCACCAGGGTCGACTTGCCCACGTTCGGCCTGCCGACCACGGCCAGCGTCGGCTGCGGGACCGCGGCCTCCTCGCCGTCCTCGCCGCCGTCACCGTCGAAGCCCGACCAGTCGGACTCGTCCGTCCACGTGCCGTCCAAGTCCGTCACTTTGCTTCTCCACTCACACTTCTGTCGCGAAAATCGTCCAGTTCGGCCACCAGGGTGGCCAGGCGGTCGCGCACCTGTTCGGTGGCAACGTCGAGAGCCTGTTTTCCCTTCCCAGGGGGCAACTCGAACGGCTCGCCGACCAGCACGTCGACCACGGGCAGAAAACGGCGGGACGTGCCCGCCGGGCGCAGCGTGCCCCGGCACGCCACCGGCAGCACGACCGCGTTCGACGACCGGGCCAGCCACGCGGCGCCGTGCTGCGCGTCCGACACGTCGCCCGCGCCCCGCGTGCCCTCGGGGAAGACCCCGATGACGCCGCCGGCGCGGAGCACCTTCAGCGCGGCGAGCAGCGGCGCCCTGTCCGGCACGCCGCGGCGCACCGACAGCTGGCCGATCTTCCGCAGGAACCAGCCCAGGGGTCCCGCGAACATCTCCTGCTTGACCAGGAACACGACCCGGCGCCGCAGGAAGCCGAACAGCAGCGGCCCGTCCGCCATCGAGCTGTGGTTGGCCACGACCACGACCGCGCCGGTCGACGGCACCCGGTCACCGCCGTGCACCCGCACGCGGAACGGCAGCGCATAAGGGTACCGCGCGATCCACCTGCCGAAATCCGTCCACCCCGCCGACGCCCCGTCGGGGAGCTGATCGGTCACCTGGTCACCCGGTCCGCCACCCGGAGGCCGCGCTCGTCGACCAGGTCCAGCAGTGCGGCCACGGTGCCCGCGAGGTCCAGCGACGTCGTGTCGACCTCGACCGCGTCGGTGGCGGCCCTCAGGGGCGACACCGCGCGGGTCGAGTCGTAGGTGTCGCGGCGCTGCACGTCGGCCAGCGTCGCGTCCACGGTGACCACCCGTCCGGCGGCGGTGTCCTGCCTGGTGCGGCGCTGCGCGCGCGCTTCGGCGGACGCCGTCAGGTACACCTTCAGCTCGGCGTCGGGCGAGACGACGGTGCCGATGTCGCGGCCCTCGACGACGATGCCGTCGGCCTCGGCGATGATCCGGCGCTGCTCGGCGACGAGCAGTTCGCGCACCTCGCCGACGGCGGAGACGGGCGACACGGCGAGCGTCACGTCGGCGCCGCGGATCTCGGCGCCGACGTCCCTGCCGTCCAGCGTCGTGGTCGCGTGCGCCGGGTCGGTGCCGAGTTCCAGCCTGCACGCGCGGGCGATCGAGATCACCCGTTCGGTGTCGAGCGGGTCGACGCCCGCGCGGAGCACGGCCAGCGTGACCGCCCGGTACATCGCGCCGGTGTCCAGGTACCGGGCACCGAGGATCGCCGCGAGGCGGCGCGCCACGGAGGACTTGCCGGTGCCGGAAGGCCCGTCGAGGGCCACCACGCCACGCAGCTCACCTTGTCCCACCGCGACTTCCTCCTGTTGTCGATTGGGCGCGGGCCGATGTTCCCCCGTGCCCGCGCGCTTCCCATTGTGCCTGGTGCGGAGCGTCACGCCCGCACCAGGCGTGGTTAGCCCCCGAAACGGTCCCTAATCCTTGCCGCCGTCCACGTACAGCTCCTGCCCGGTGATGCCGGAGGCCTGCTCGGAGCAGAAGAACAGCACCGCCGCGGCGACCTCGTCGGCCGTGGCCAGCCGTCCCAGCGGGGTGCGCGAGGCCACGTCGTGGACGTGGTCGGCGAACTCCCCCGTCGCCACCCCGGTGCGCTCGGAGGCGATGAGGCCGGGCACGACGACGTTGACCGTCACGCCCGTCGGGCCGGCGTCCCACGCGAGGCTGCGCGCGGCGGCGTGCACCGAGCCCTTGGAGGCGGCGTAGGCGCTGAGGCCGGGGATGCCCGCGCGCACGACGGCGCTGGACAGCAGCACGACCCGGCCCCAGCCCGCGGCCCTCATGCCGGGCAGCGCGGCGCCGACCAGGTCGAGCAGCCCCTCGGTGTTGGCGCGCAGCGCCGTCCGCCAGCCGTCGGCCGGGTCGGACCAGGCGAACGCGTTGTGCACCAGCACGTCCACCGGGCCGACCGCGTCGAGCAGCGCGGTCGCGGACCCCGGATCGGCCAGGTCGAACGGTTCGGCGCGGACGCCGAGCGCCTCGACGCGGGCGCGGTCGTCGCGGTAGGTCGCGACGACGTCGTACCCGTCCTTGACCAGGGCGGACGTGATCGCGGCGCCGATCCGGCTGGCGCCACCGGTGACGATCGCCTTGCGCACGAGCCACTCCGTTCACGGGGTCGGACGCCTCCAACGGTACTCACCCGGAAGAGGCGTCCGGTCACCGCCGGTGAACCGATCAGTCCTTCCCGCCGTCCACGAACAGCTCCTGGCCGGTGATCCCGGAGGCCGCCTCGGAGGCGAAGAACACCACCGCGGCGGCGACCTCCTCGGGGGTCGCGAGCCTGCGCAGCGGGGTGTGCGCGGCCACGTCCGCGACCGCTTCGGCGAACGCGCCGGTGACGCCGTCCAGGCGCGCGGTCGCGATGAGCCCCGGCACCACGACGTTCACCGTCACGCCCGAGGGCCCGCCGTCCCACGCGAGGTTGCGCGCGATCCCGTGCAGCGCCCCCTTCGCCGCGCCGTAGGTGTGCCGCCCCGGCATCCCGCCGCGCACCAGGCCGCTGGACACCAGCACCACCCGGCCCCAGCCCGCCGCGGTCATGCCCGGCAGGTAGGTGTCGACCAGCGCGAGGGTGCCCTCGACGTTGGCGCGCACCGAGTGCCGCCAGTCCGGGCCGCGGTGGGGCCACACGACCGCGTTGTGCACCAGCACGTCGACCGGCCCGGTGCGCGCGAACAGCTCCGCCGCCGCGTCCGGGTCCCCCAGGTCGAACCGGTGCGCGGTCACGCCCGACGCCTCCGCCCGTTCACGTCCTTCGTGGTAGGTGACCACGACCTCGTACCCCGCCTTGACCAGCGCCGCGGTGACCGCGCCGCCGATCCCGCCCGCTCCTCCGGTGACGATCGCCTTCCGCATGGTCCACTCCTAATTCATAGCCGGCTATCTAAATGGTCACGGGAGAACCCGTCCGAACGCACACCACGTCAGCGGCCGAAACTCCTGGCCAGCAGCACGATCAGCTGCTCGCGCTCATCGGCGCCGAGCCCCTGGCCGAACTCCTCGTCGACCCGCCGCCACATCTCCTCCACGTCGCCGCGCACCCCGAGTCCGCGCTCGGTCAGCACCACCCTGGTGACCCGACCGTCCGCCGGATCCGGCTCGCGGCGGACGAACCCGTCCGCCTCCAGCCGCCGCACGGTCTTGGCCACCGTCGGCTGCTCGACGCCGAGCCGCGCCACGAGTTCGCGCTGGCTCAGCCCGTCCTCCCGCCACAGCTCACCGAGCAGGTGCTCCTGCCCCGACGAGAGGTCGAGCTCGGCCATGCGCCGCCCCATGCGGACGCGCATCTCCTTGAACGCCAACAGGAGTTGGTACACGTCGGCCGCCTGGAAGCGCTCACCGGGAGAATACATAGCCGGCCATCCTTTTGCGAACCGCCCGTGGTCGTCGAGCCGTCAGTGGTTCAGATCGGTGCGCAGACCCGCGGCTCCGCGCAGGTAGACGTGCTTCACCCCGTCGCGGGGCAGGTCGGTCTCCACGTGCGCCATCAACCTGATCACCCTGGGCATCGCGCCGGGCACCGCGATCTCGGTCGCCGACAGCAGCGGCACGTCGGCCAGCCCGGCCAGCCGCGCCGCGTAGGCCGGGAACTCGGACACCACGTCCGGTGTCGTGGTGAGGATCACGCTGATCAGGTCGTCGGTGCTCAGGCTGTTGCGCGTCAGGACCTCGCGGACCAGCTCGGCTGTCGCCTCGAGCACCTGGTCCCGGTCGTCCGCGTCGATCTGGGTCGCTCCGCGAATCGCTCGTACCGCCATCCGGCCGACTCTAGTCAAGAGAGGTCCGCGAGCAGCAGGCCGCTGCGCGGTTTGGGGGTGAAGTAGGTGCTCTTGCGCGGCATCCGCTCCCCCGCCGCGTGCACGGCCAGCACGTCGGCCAGCGGGACGGGCGCGACGAGCAGCACGGCGTCGGCGGCGGCCGAGCGCCACCGGTCGTCGACGACCGGGCGCACGCACGGCGACTCGGGGTCGAGCCCGAGGGCCTTCTCCAGCAGCACGGACTCGACGGCGGCGTGGTCGATGCCCGCCGCGGGCAGTTCGACGCGGAGCACGCGGTCCGGGCACACCACCACGACGACTCCGGGCTCGGGCGGTTCGACCTCGGCGAGGTCGTCCACGCGCAGTCCGACCGCGCGCCAAGCCGTGGCGAGGTCGTCGGCGGTGAGGCCGGTGTCGACGAGCGCGCGGTGGATCGGGCCGATCCGCAGCGCGGGTCCGGCGGTGATCAGCGCCAGCAGGCCGCTCAGCCCGGCGGCGGCCGCGGCGGCGACCCGGTGGTTGCCGTCGGCCACGAGCAGCGGGTGCGCGCCCGCCGCGTCGAGCAGCGCGTCCTGGCGCGCGCCGGGACCGACCAGCCAGAGGCGGTGGCGCCGTCCGCCCGAGTCCACCAGCGACACCGCGGGCTCGGACCCGAACTCCGCCCGCAGCAGCGAGGTCAGCTCGTCGTGCGGGGCGACGGGCACGAGCATCGCGGCGCTGGTGGCCACACCGAGCCCGGCCAGGACGCGGGCGCGTTCGGCCACGACCTCGGGGTACACCTGCTCGCTGTGCCGGACGCGGGAGAACCCGTCGGCGTCCACGGCGGCGGGGTCGACCATGCACAGCAGGCCGCACGCCGTGCCGTCCGGACCGTCCACCCAGTACGGCGCGACCACGTCGGCGACCGGCGCGTACGACCGGCGGACCAGCTCGGCGAGCGCCGCGCGGGCCACCGGGAGCGCGTCGACCAGGCTCGACCCGGCTGCCAGCGCGGCGGGCGTGCGGTGCGGGTGCTGGACCGCGAGCAGCGTGCCGCGACCACCGTCGGGCCCGGCCAGCGCGCGGACCACGCGGTCCGGTTCGGCGAACTCGTCGACGTCCGGACCGGGGACCCGGTCGCGAACCACCCATCCACGTCGCACCGGCTGGAGCCATCCCGTCATCCGGGCACGGTACTGCGACCGGGGGTTCGATCATCGAACGTAAAGTAAGCTTTAGTCATGAACGTCGAGGTGACACCACTACCTGGCATCGGCACCCGCCAGGACTTCATGATCCGCGCGGATCGCCGGATCGGGGTGATCACCTACCGCGACGGCAAGTTCGAGCTCATCGTCTCGAAGACCGAGGACCCCGACGCGTGCATGGCGTCCATACCCCTGACCCCCGCGGAAGCGGGCACGCTGGCGGGTCTGCTCGGCGCGCCGCAGCTGGTGGCGCACCTGGAGAACCAGCACAGCGAGGTCACCGGGATCGACACCAAGCAGTTCCCGATCGTCCCCGGCTCCCGGTTCGACGGCAAGGAGCTCGGCGACACGCAGCTGCGCACCCGCACCGGCGCGTCGATCGTCGCCGTCGTGCGCGCCGGCACGGTGCACCCGTCGCCCCGGCCCGACTTCGAGTTCGCGGGCGGTGACCTGGTCGTGGTGGTGGGGACGTCGGACGGACTCTCATCCTCCGCAGACATCCTGGGTGGTGGCTGAGCACCCGTGCACACCACAGCGATCGCACTGATCCAACTCGGCGCGGTCTTCTTCGGTCTGGGCCTGCTCGGCCGCGTGGCGTGGAAGATCGGCATCTCCCCCATCCCGCTCTACCTGATCGGCGGTCTGGCCTTCGGGCACGGCGGCCTGATCCCGTTGGACGGCATCGGGGAGTTCACCCACCTCGCCAGCGAGATCGGCGTGGTCCTGCTGCTGTTGCTGCTCGGCCTGGAGTACTCGGCGAGCGAACTGGTCACCGGGCTGAAGAAGTCGTGGACGGCCGGGCTGCTCGACATCGTGCTGAACGCGACGCCGGGCGCGATCGCCGGGCTGCTGCTGGGCTGGGGCCCGGTCGGCGCGCTGGCGATGGCGGGCGTCACCTACATCTCGTCCTCGGGGATCATCGCGAAGGTCCTCGGCGACCTCGGCCGCCTCGGCAACCGCGAGACGCCGGTCGTGCTGTCGGTGCTGGTGTTCGAAGACCTGGCGATGGCGGTGTACCTGCCGATCCTGACCGCCGTGCTGGCGGGCGTGAGCTTCTTCGGCGGGCTGAGCGCGGTGGGCATCTCGCTGGCCGCGATCACGGTCGTGCTGGTGATCGCGCTGAAGTACGGCCGGTACGTGTCCGCGATCGTGGACTCGCCGGACGCCGAGGTGTTCCTGCTCAAGGTGCTGGGGTCGGCGCTGCTGGTGGCCGGCATCGCCTCGCAGCTCCAGGTGTCCGCCGCCGTGGGCGCGTTCCTGCTGGGCATCGCGATCTCCGGGTCCACCGCGGAGAACGCGACCAGGATGCTCGAACCGCTGCGCGACCTGTTCGCGGCGATGTTCTTCGTGGTGTTCGGCCTGAACACCAACCCGTCGTCCATCCCGCCGGTGCTCGGCGTGGCCGTGGCGCTGGCCGTGGTGACGACCCTGACGAAGGTCGCGACCGGCTGGTGGGCCGCGAAGAGGCAGGGCATCGCCAAGATGGGCCGGGCCCGTGCCGGCGCGGCGCTGGTGGCGCGGGGCGAGTTCTCGATCGTCATCGCCGGGCTGACCGTGGCCTCCGGCGCGGTGGACGAGAAGCTGGCCGCGCTGGCGACGGCGTACGTGCTGCTGATGGCCGTGCTCGGCCCGGTCACCGCGCGGATCGTCGAGCCGGTGGTCGGGATCGTGCGCAAGCGCCGCGGCGTGCGCTCCACGGCAACCGCCTGAACCCCTTCGGCATCCGGGTGAAGCCCGGTATCCAGGCCGGTGGCGGCCTCTCACTACTCGCGTAGGAAGACCGCCGCCACCGTCCCCGAAGGGGGTCGTCATGTCACAGCCGACGAGCGCCGAAACGACCGGTCGCTATCTGGTGCTCCTGGAAACCGGTTCCACCGCGGCCGGCGTCCGCGAGCTGGACCGCGTCGCGGGCATCCAGGTCGCGAGCACCGCCGACACCGTCGCCGAGCAGATCGCGAGCTCGGACGGGGTGATCTTCCACGAGCTGGGCATCGCGCTCGTGGAAGCCTCCCCCGACCAGCTGCCCGGCCTGAACCGCGCGGTCGACGAGCCCGGCCCGGTGCTCGCCGTGGAGGCCGAGCGGGTCGTGCACGCGATCACGTCGGCCGACACCGGCACCGACGTGTCCGCCGTCGACGAGAGCGCGTTCACCTGGGGGCTCCAAGCCGTCGGGGCGAACCTCAGCACGGCCACCGGCAAGGGGATCCGGGTCGCGGTTCTGGACACCGGGTTCACCGTCGCGCACGCCGACTTCGCCGGCCGCGTCGTCACCACCAGCTCGTTCGTCACCGGCGAGACCGTCGACGACGCGCACGGCCACGGCACGCACTGCGTCGGCGTGTCCTGCGGGCCGCGCAAGCCCGCGACGGGCCCCGGTTACGGGGTCGCGCACGAGGCGGAGATCTACGCGGGGAAGGTGCTCGGCAACAGCGGGTCCGGCAGCGACGGCGGGATCCTGGCGGGCATCGAGTGGGCCATCGCGAACGGGTGCGCGGTCGTCTCGATGTCGTTGGGCGCGGCCACGCGGCCCGGTACGCCGCATTCGGTGATCTTCGAGCAGGCCGCGTCGCGGGCGCTCGCGAAGGGCACGTTGATCATCGCGGCGGCGGGCAACGAGAGTCGGCGGCCCGGTGTGGTCAGCCCGGTGGGGCATCCGGCGAATTGCCCGTCGATCATGGCTGTGGGTGCGACCGATGCGCAGGGGGCGTTGGGGTTCTTCTCGTGCGGGACTGTTGACGCTGTCGGGGCGGTGGATGTGGTGGCGCCCGGGGTGGACGTGTACTCGAGTTGGAATGCGGCGCCGGGGACGAAGAGGTTGCAGGGGACGAGCATGGCGACGCCGCACGTGGCGGGGGTGGCGGCGTTGATGGCGGAGAGGTACGGGGCGCGGGGGTTCGAGTTGTGGGCGAGGTTGGGGCAGACGGCGCGGAGGTTGCCGTTGTCGTCGACGGATGTGGGGGCGGGGTTGGTTCAGGCGCCTTGAGGGGGCTTGAAACTGGGGGTGGGTGTTGTGGTTGTTGGTGGGCTGGTCTCTCGACGCCGGGTATCGGTCCCGTCGTTCTCCGGGTACGGCCGCGTTCGCCGCCGTCGTGGTTGGGCGGTCCGCCGGTCGTGCGGTCGTGCGGCAGGTCGGCTTGGTCTTGCGGTCAGGCAGCAGGTGGATGGCTGCGCCGTCGTGGTGGTGGCCGTGGGCGGCGCTGTCGTAGCCGGCTCGCCGATAAAAATGTCGTACCCCCTGCGTACCCTCGGACTCGGGGGGTCTCACGAACAGGGGACGCCTGGTTCCGCGTGGGTCACGGGGTGCGGAGCATGCGTAGGACGAGGTCGGCGTAGAGGGTGCCGATCTGTTCTGGGGTGCGGGTGCCGTCGGGGTGGTACCAGCGGGCGATGTCTATGCAGAGCGACAGCACTGCCAGTGCGGTGCCCTTGAGGTCGGGGACGGTGAAGGCGCCGGTTCCGACGCCTGCCTCGACGAGGGTGCGGACGTGGGTTTCGATTTTGCGGCGGAGTTCGGCGACCACGGCGTGGTGTTCCGGGGAGAGGGCGCCCAGTTCGTACTGGACCACGCGGGCGGTGGTGCGGAATTCGGCGTGCCAGCGGGCGAACGAGGTGACGGTTTTCGCAAGGCGGTCGACGGGGTCGGGGTCCTGGACGGCGGTGAGGACCTCGAGGGAGCGTTCGTGGCCGATCTTGCTGATCTGGAAGAGCAGGTCTTCCTTGGAGCGGTAGTGGATGTAGACCGCGGCCGGGCTCATGCCCGCCCGCGCCGCGATGTCGCGGGTGGTGGTGGCGTGGTAGCCCTTGTCGGCGAACGCCTGGGCGGCGGCGATCAGCATCCGGCGGGCGGCGTCGGGGACCACGTCGTGCCACGACTGGTCGAGCAGGGCGTACTCACCCAGGCTGGTCATGTGCCCTCCGCGATCGTGTTGACAGGGGGTCGGATCGTACTGCAATCTAAGCGCGCGCTTATCTCTAAGCAACCGCTTAGTATGTCGTTTTGAGGAGGCTTTCGTGCAGCGGACGCTGTTCGACGCGGATCACCACGCGTTCCGGGAATCGGCACGGGAGTTCGTCGACCGCACGTTGCGCCCGAACTACGAGAAGTACGTGGAGCAGCGGTTCATCGACCGCGAGGCGTGGCTGGAAGCGGGCCGCCAGGGGCTGCTCGGCCTTGAGGTGCCGGAGGAGTACGGCGGCAGCGGCGCGGGCGACTACCGGTTCAACGCGGTGTTCGGCGAGGAGCTGTGCAAGCTCAGCGCGGGTGTCGCGTCGTGCATCGGGATCCACGGCGACGTGGTCGCGCCGTACCTGGTGGACCTGTGCACCGAGGAGCAGAAGCAGCGGTGGCTGCCGCGGTTCTGCTCCGGCGAGATGACCACCGGCATCGGCATGACCGAGCCGTCGGGCGGGTCCGACCTGGCCGCGCTGCGCAGTGTCGCGGTGCGCGACGGGTCCGACTGGATCCTCAACGGCTCCAAGACGTTCATCACCAACGGCTACTCGGCCGACATGATCATCGTGGCCGCCCGCACCTCCCCGGAGAAGGGCGCGAAGGGCATCACGCTGTTCGCGGTCGAGACCGGGATGAAGGGTTTCGAGCGCGGCCGCAAGCTCGACAAGGTGGGCCAGCCCGAGTCGGACACCGCGGAGCTGTTCTTCAGCGACGTGCGGCTGTCGGCCGAGCAGGTCATCGGCGAGGTCGACCGCGGGTTCATCTACATGATGGAGCGGCTGCCGCAGGAGCGGATCGGCGGTGCCATCTCGAACCTGGCGCACGCCGCGCAGATCCTGCTGGAGACCATCGAGTACACCAAGGAGCGCAAGGCGTTCGGCCAGTCCATCGGGTCGTTCCAGGCCAACAAGTTCCTGCTCGCCGAACTGGTCACGAAGGTCGACGTCACGCAGGCGTTCCTGGACCAGTGCACGCTGGCGCACACCCGCGGCGAGCTGACCGCCGTGGACGCGGCGAAGGCGAAGTACTGGAGCGCGGACGTGCAGAACGAGGTGCTCGACGCGTGCGTGCAGCTGCACGGCGGTTACGGGTACATGACCGAGTACCGGGTCGCCCGCGCCTGGATGGACGCGCGGGTCACCAAGATCTGGGCAGGATCCAACGAGATCATGAAGGAACTCATCGGTCGCGACCTCGGCCTGTGACCACCCACCCGGAAGGGCTTTGCTGACATGGGAATCCTCGACAAGTTCCGCCTCGACGGCCAGGTCGCCATCGTCACCGGCGCGTCCTCCGGCCTCGGTGTCGCGTTCGCCAAGGGCCTCGCGGAGGCGGGCGCGGACGTCGTGCTCGCCGCCCGCCGCGCGGACCGGCTCAAGGAGACCGCGCAGCTGGTCGAGGCCACCGGTCGGCGCGCGCTGATCGTGCAGGCGGACGTGTCGCTGCCCGAGGACTGCAAGGCCGTCGCCGTCGCGGCCGCCGGGTTCGGCCCGGTGTCGGTGCTGGTCAACAACGCCGGTGTCGGCACGGCCGTGCCCGCGTCGCGCGAGACGCCGGAGCAGTTCCGCGGCGTCATCGACGTGAACCTCAACGGCGCGTTCTGGATGGCGCAGGCCGCCGCCGCGGTGATGAAGCAGGGCGGCTCGATCATCAACATCTCCAGCGTGCTCGGGCTGATGTCCGGCGGGCTGCCGCAGGCCGCGTACTCGGCGTCGAAGGCCGCGCTGCTCGGTCTCACCCGCGACCTGGCCGCGCAGTGGAGTTCCCGCAAGGGCATCAGGGTCAACGCCATCGCGCCCGGCTACTTCGCCAGCGAGATGACCGACACCTACCCGGACGGCTACCTCCAGGCGCACCTGGCCCGGATGCCGATGTCGCGCATGGGCGACCCGGAGGAGCTGGCCGCCGCGGTCGTCTTCCTGGCCTCCGCCGCGGGCGGGTACGTCACCGGCGCCACGCTCGTCGTCGACGGCGGCGTGTCGATCGGCGGCTGACGGATTCCTCGTGGAGAACCCCGCCCTCGCGCGGGGTTTTCCGCTTTTCGTCCGATGTGGACCCGTGCGACGATCCGGTTGTGAAACTGGACACGATGCTCGTGGTCGACGTCGAGGCGACCTGCTGGGAGGGCGACCCGCCGCCCGGCGAGACGTCGGAGATCATCGAGATCGGCGTGTGCGAACTCGACGTGGCGTCCGGTTCGCGCGTCGGCAAGCACAGCGTCCTGGTGCGGCCGGAACGGTCTTCCGTCAGCGACTTCTGCACCTCGCTGACCACGCTGACCGCCGCGCAGGTGTCGTCGGGCCTCCGCTACCCCGACGCGTGCCGGTTGCTGCGCAAGGACTTCCGCTCGCGCGACCGCGTGTGGGCCAGCTACGGCGACTACGACCGCAAGCAGTTCGAACGCCAGGGCGACTACCCGTTCGGCCCGCGGCACCTCAACGTGAAGACGCTGTTCGCGCTGACCAGGAACCTGCCGCGCGAGGTCGGCCTCGCCGAGGCGCTGGACCTGGCCGGGCTGCCGTTGGAGGGCACCCACCACCGCGGCGACGACGACGCGTGGAACATCGCCGCCCTGCTGGCCGGGATCCTGCTTTCCGCGCGGCGGTAGGTAGGCTTCGCCGGTGAGCAACGCCACCGTCCCCGAGCGCCTGATCGGCGCGGCCACCGAACTGTTCGCGGCCAAGGGCTTCGACCGGGTGGCGGTGCAGGAGATCGTGGATCGCGCCGGTGTCACCAAGGGCGCGATGTACCACTACTTCGACTCCAAGGACGACCTGCTGCACGAGATCTACGGCAGCGTCCTGCGCATGCAGACGGCCCGTCTGGAGGAGATCGCCGCGGGCCCGGAGCCGGTCGCCGAACGCCTGCACGCCGCGGCGGCCGACGTGATCGTCACCAGCATCGACAACTTCGACCAGGCCAAGGTGTACTTCCGGTCCGCCGACCACCTGGCCGAGGACAAGCGGCTGGCGATGCGGGCCGAACGCCGGAACTACCACGAGCGCTTCCGCGCGATGGTGGAGGAGGGGCAGGCCGCCGGGGTGTTCCGGGCGGACGTGCCCGCGGACCTGACGGTGCACTACTACTTCGGCTCGGTGCACCACCTCGCCACCTGGTACAGCCCGGACGGGCCGCTGCCCGCGAAGGAGGTCGGGCGGCACTACGCCGACCTGCTGCTGGCGTCCCTGCGACTTTAGTCGCGGACATCCGCGCCGTTGCGGGGATCCGCGGCGGCGTCGGCGCGTGGCAGGATTCCGCGATGACGGTCTTCGTGAACGAATCGGGGCCGCGCGACGCGCCCGGTGTCGTCCTGCTCCACGGCTTGAGCACCAGCGGCTGGATGTGGCGCGAGCAGGCGGCCGCGCTGGTCGGTGACCTGCACGTGCTGATCCCGGACCTGCCGGGGCACGGGCTCAGCAACGACCACCCCTGGGTCTCCCTGTCGGACACCGTCCGGGTCGTCGCGGACGTCATCGCCTCCCGGACACCCTCGGGCCGAGCGCACGTCGTCGGCCTGTCGCTGGGCGGGTACGTCGCCGCCCGGCTCGCGGCGGACGTGCCGGAGGTCGTGGAGAGCGCGATCGTCAGCGGGGTCAACGTGCTGCCGTTCCCGCACCCGGCGGTGATGCGGTTCGCCGGTCGCGTGATGGCGCCGTTCGCGACGTCCACCCCGGTGCTGCGCGCCAACGCCCGGACGCTCCGCGTGCCGGAGGAGGACTTCCAGGCCTACCGGGCCTCGGCGCGGACGATGGCCAAGGGGACGATCGGGCGCGTCACCGGCGACGTGATGGCCTTCCGCGTCCCGGCGGCGGCGGGCGCGTCGCCGTGCAGGCTGCTGGCGGTGGCGGGCGGCGACGAGAACGAGCTGATCATCCGGTCGCTGCCCGAACTGGCCGCCGGGTTCGCCTCGGGCTCGGCCCGGATCGCGCCGGGCACGGGGCACGCGTGGAACGGTGAGGCGCCGGAGCTGTTCACCGCCATGATCCGCGCGCACATCGCGGACGCGCCGCTGCCGGAGGGGTTGCGGGCGATCGACTGAGAACGCCCGCGATTCCGGATGGCGAACGCCCCTGACACCGGAAAGCCGGAATTGTCGGACCCGCGAAGTAGCGTCGAATCCGGGGGCCCATCCCACGCGCCGGTAGGGGGTATTTGGGTACCTAACTGTGACCTGCGGCGATGGGCCTAAACCGACCGATGGCGGTCTAGACGAGCGCTAGAGGCCTAGAACGTCCTAGGGGCCCGCGAGACTGTCCATGTGCACCTTGACGTGGCGCTTAGAGGTTCTAGACCGCTAGGCCGTGAGTGGAACGTCTGGAGCGCCCGCAGGCGTGTGGAGGGTCCTGGGTGGGTATCGCCCGTGAGACAGCCCTACCGGGGCGCGGCATGCCACGGTCAAGCGTCTAGCAGAAAACCGAGGAAGCCCCCGCCTATTACGCGTAGGCGGGGGCTTCTTGTCGCACCAGCACCACACAAAACCGCAGTTCCCGGCAGAATGCGTTACATAGACGTCATGCGCCGCATTCGAGGACTAGAAGGCAGACTTAGTTGTTACTTTGTTGCGGCCATCGCGCTTGTTCCCGCGCAGGGGCACCGGACTTGGCAACATGCGACCCGGAATGACCTTCTTTTTCTGTACAGAATTTTCCTGTGGTTGGGTCGGCTTGCAGGCAAAGGCGATCAGTCAAGATTCAGTTCCTTTGATATGAACCACATGCCGCGCAATGTCGGCCGATATAAGACAGGATTTGCCAAGTGATCTTTGACTATGTGGCCGATGTCGGATCTTTCACGGAGATACCTTCTCAATGTGTCTCGATGAAGGAATAGGAAACCTTCCAATTCCTTGATGGTCCACCATTTGTATGGGCTTTCCATCATTAAGCGCAACAAGATTTGTTCGTTATGCGCCCGCAGGGTCTTCGGGTCCACCGCGACCTCGCTTTCATTTTCCGTAGCCCCTGGTGCCCCCGGCAGGAATCGAACCTGCACTAAGACGCTTTTAAGGCATCCGCCTCTGCCTGTTGGGCTACGAGGGCTGGGCCCGGACAAATGTGAATGGTCCGGTCCGCTTAGGTGTCGAGGTGCTCTATCTCGGCAAGTTGTTTTTCCATCAGTGGGACGAACTCCCGTAGTTATTCTTCCTGCGGCTTCCTGCGTTCCTGCGGTGACCTGAATTTGGCGTCTACCTGCCGTCGGATCACGTTGACCTGAATCCGATATTCACGATTAGCGGCATGTCGCACGCATGGGCTCAATTTGTTGATGCCGTCCGTGGTGATCTTGAAACGCGGATTCCGGAAACGCCCGATGGGATCGATGCCATCATGGATGACTGTCATGGAACCTTCTTGGATCAATGGTTCCAGATGTTTTTTGACCGTGCTCCGGTGCAATCCTGTGCACTGCATCAGGTCACGGTAATTCCATTGGCGCTGAGGAAGCACAATAAAGGGAACGGCAATGCGGGCCGTCATGGATATGCTTACATCGTTGCCGGCCGCTTTAGCCGACTCCTCATCCAAGGGGAGGACTGCGCGCGGGTAGACCCTTTCCTGTGTTCGCTGTTCAATCGATTTGAAGGTCACGCCTGCTTGTCGCAGTCGCTTCCTTATAGTTCCTTCGGAACAGCCGATCTTTCTCGCCATGCGGCGAACAGTCTCACCCTTGCGCTCGTACATGCGTTTCAGCGTCTGATCGTCAGACAGCGGGACCGTTTTTTTCGTGTTCATGTTGTGGACTGCGCTTCAAACTTGTGTGCCGCACCGGCTTTCGGTGTGGGTCCATGCCAACGTCCGGTTCGGCCTCGCAGTGTGGTTCCTGCTTCGGTAAGCATCTTTTTGACCGTATTGAAAGTGCCTACCTCTGGGTTCACCAATTCGGTGATCGTGGCCCCGGCCTCGTATTTCTGCCTTAGTGTGGCTGCAAGTTCGCGGCGTGCCGATGTTTGTGCAATCGACGGGAATCCGCGTCGGCGGATTTTTCCACCTGCTTCGATAATCATCTTGGTGACGGTCGTCCGGTTGCTGCCCGCCGATTCGGCTATGGTTATCAGCTTTTCACCGGATTCGTAGCGGGTCCGATAGTAGAGCCCCTGTTTCGTGTGCTTTTCGGGGTCCGGGCGGTGACCGCGAGGGCGCATAGTGGTGTTTGCTTCACTGAGTAGCACCCGTACGTATTCCTCGGATCCGATGTCAGGCGTGGCTAGGTCGGCCACCCGTGCCCCTGCTTCGTATTTTTGTTTCAATAATGCGGCTAGTTCATGTCGTGGAAGCGGGTGAGCGTGCTTTCTGCTTGTGGTGCCGGGTCGTACGTCCCCTCCGGCTTCCACGATGAGTTTCCTCGCGAATCCTCTTGATATACCGATGGCAGAAGCGGTTTTCGTGATGGATTCGCCCGCTTCGTAACGCGTTCGGATTTTCATCGCCAATCGCGCCCGCGAGTCAGGGTCCAGGTGACAAATGCAGAGCTTCTCTTGTTCTTTCGTCATCGAGCATTACTCCGAGACTTCGTTACCACGCTATTGTTCCCATGTGCCCGCGGGCTCTTTATTACCTGTTTTACTGACGCGACCGAGGTAGAAGGACTGCCGTCTTTTGCGTGCGCACTGGTTCGATTATCCGACCAGGATACGGTTACGAGTAGAAGCGGAAGTCCACTGTTTTCCTGGCGTTGGATCCGACTGTTGTTGCGACCGTGGGTTCCGGATTGCGGCAATGGGTGCAGCCGCCACATTCCCTGCTGAAAGTCTGCCCGGCTCCGCTGTTGGAGTGGTGGGTGCGGCTGATCCGCCCGTTTCCGTCGCAGGTCATGACATTGTGTCCGATCACGGGATAAGCGCGCGGTATGGTGATCGTTCCGCGCGTGGCGCTGTACGTCCGCCTGCCAATTCGACGGAATTGATACCGTCCGATGATGTCGTAATGATCGACGAGTATTGAAGACCAGATGATCACAGTCATTGCGGAGGTGAAGATTATTTCTGGGGTGATTACCATGAGGGTCCTAATCGATCTTGTTGTTTCTCTCTTCTGATTCGCGTGCGTTGAGCGCCCGTGCACATTCGCCGAAGATCACACAGTCGCCTATGTCGTCGAGCGCGTGTGCCAGCGGAATGAGTCTTGCCAGCACACGATCGAGTCGACTGAGAAATGGTGAGCCGTCCGGCGAGGTCCAGTGCACAGCGATGTCTTCGGTCTTGTGTCGTGTACACCCGTTCCAGACGCCACAGGATTCGACCGATACGAAATCGGGGTCGTCGGTGACGCACGACAGTTGGACCACGTCGAGGTCTTCCCGTAACGGTGCACGTCCTCGAAAACTCGGCACATAAATGTAATGATGAGTATTCGGTAAAGCCGTCCAGTCTTTCCGTGTGCCAAAGTAGGTGCGCATCGCTTGTGCGACGTCGGGCGGATCGATGCCGGCAGGGCGGGAATTCGGGACGACCGGCCCCATGTTATCGGCGGGTTTCCCGGTAGTCGATAAAGGGATTTTCCGTGGCGCGGCCATGGCTGTTTTCCTATCGATGCGTGCGGACGGCGTGCCGTCCTGCCGCGTGTTCGACGTAGGGCCTGTTCCGTGTTGCCGTCCGGAGTGGAGGGAGCGGAGTAGGCTGTTGTTGTGGCATCCGCGCGGGTGGTAGCCGCACTGTCCTGTCCGGGTCGTATGCGTGCGGGTCTACGGCTTGTCTGTCCTGTTGTTGGGCGTAGTAGTAGCGGACTACCGGCCCGTTGATCTCCACAGGTGGATGACCGCTATTTGTGGGTTCGTCTTCGTGAAGGTCGTTTTCGTATTCGGGTTCGATGTCGTCTCGGACGTCATCCGGGTAATCATCGTGGTCCGGATCGTCGTCACGGGCGGGGTCGTCTTCCGCGTGCCTGCTAGTAGCGCGTTCGATGGTTGCGGTCACCGATACGGCGGAGTCGTGGAAACTGTGGGTATTGCGATGTGGCCGCCCTTGCCATGTCAAGCCCCCGACGAACCCCACGGCAAGGGTGGATACGGCTGCGACGACGGCAAGCCATAAAGAGATCATTTGTTCGTCACCTGTCCCCGTGATCGCGTGTCGGCCACCCTCGCGATAGCGCATAGAACAACTGCGCGGCGAGGATCAGAATCCCGATGATCAACAGTGCGGATTCGAACCCGGTCACGTGATCTCCGGGCGCGTGGTCGAGTCCAGGAAATCCAACCAGCGCACAGCCTCATCAAGGGGGACGTGAGGGCCGTCAGGGCGCAGCGCCTCACCGATCATGATTCTCGCTACTCCTGCCATGACATAGGGAGGGAGAGCGGGTGGGGACGCGGTGGTGGTGCCGTGTGGGACTGCCGGGGTGTCGTCCGGCGGGCCCTGTGAAGGAGTGTCGTTGGTCGTCATTACCGCTCCACATTCGTGGGTGACCGTGCTTGGTCTGTCCGGTAATGACCGTGCCGGATCCAACAGGTGGGTTTCTATATCGACTTCGGTATAGCGCTGGTTACCCATCGCACGACCGGAGGCCGGATGTCCTGGCGTTTTGTCACGCGAATGGTTGAACGTAGTCCACTACGAGTGACTTATTGACGTATAAGCGTGAAGATCGACTATTCCGTCGTGGTATATCCGCTGGTTACAGGGGTATACGCGATTCGGCATAGCCGGTGAATGGTGTGCTCGACCACGATTATGGGAGATGGGGCGGGCCACCCTCTCCCCGCGAAGAGTTCGGGTGGCCCGCCTTGGGAGTGCGGACACCCCCGATGCCGATGGTATCGGGGGTGTCCGTGCTGCGTTCTGTGAACGGCGTAGCGCGTCCCCGGTCGACACGAGGGGCGGTGATGACACATGAGTGCCGATCGGGTGGGCGACACGGGACGCGACGACGCGGAAAGGCTTGGTGTGCAAGGAAATCAGAGCCACGGTGATGGAGTGGCATGGGACTGGGACCGGATGGTTGTGCCGCGTCCGGTCCGTCCGGGTGAGGCTGCGGGGTTGGTGGCGCAGTTCCGCGTGTCGCAAGCAATTGCGAACGATGTGGTGGCCGCGTTCAAGAACGCCGGGGTGGCGCACCTGGTGAAGGCGGTGTGTCCCACACTGTCGGATGCGGGTGGCCCTGCGGTGTACGTGTCGTTCACACCGTTGGGAGACATGGTCATGCGGGAGATGGTCAGACGTGGCGTGCTAGTCCCACAGGGGGACGATCGGGGGCCAATACCACCGAAGGGGCACGCTCCACACGCGGCCTGACCGGAGACGTATGGAGCGGGTGGAGTGACGGGGTACGACGGCGTGTCTGGCTGTCGGCCCCGTCGCCGCGTGGTCGCGTCTGAGGCATCCTTGGTCAGGATCGTGGGGCGGATACGCCTACGCCGTTGTTGGCGTCCTCGACTGAGGTGTAGAACCTCACGACCTTCTCCAAGTCCATGAGATCGAGGGCTTGGATAACCCTTTCGCAAGGAACCATCCGAAGGTCGTCAGTGGTGTTGATGATCTTCACCAACCACCGCAGGGCGGCTAGTCCGATGTAGGTGACTCCGGACAAGTCGACCACCAGCGGCAAAGGGTCATCGATCAGGGCGAAATCGGTGGCGACCTTAGGAACGGATCTGTCGTTTAGCTTGCCAAGGATGGTCACGATCACGGCGTCCAGGTTGTAACTGGAACTGATGTCCATGAACGCGGGGCCATCGTATGTCACGGTCATGTCAGCAAGCGCTCCCGTACGTCGGCTGTGCGGTGGGTGATCGCGTCCGACGACAGTACCCGTACGGGTGAAGATTTGGCTAAGCCTGTAACAAAATCTGGCGACCCGATTGGGCTAATGCACAGGCTTTTTTTTGACGCCGATTATGTAGACGTGGATGTCCCGGCTTGCTTGCAGCACCATGCCTTCAGTGGATGCCAAACCTAGTTGTTTCAGCGCCATATGCTCTTGCCCGGCCGCTACGTACTTGGCCACGTGGCTCCCGTCTAGGCCTTGGCGTTGAATCATCGCAATGAAGATGCTATCAAGACGTTGATATCAGCGACCAACCGTGGCGATCTGCGGATGCCTGGTGCGGCGAACCCCAGGCACTTATCCCGCAAGTCAGACGTTCATATCCGCCAACGCGACCGCAAGAGGGATCTCCACCTGTGTGTCATGAGCTGACGTGCGGGTTTCCTCCACCGCCAGTACGGCCCCGGTGGCGGCGTTGCGGGTGACGCGACGGATGACGTACAGCAAGCCGCCCTCGGGGATGCGCAACGCGGCGACGTCGTCCGGTCCGGGGACGCGGGCCCGGACGTAGTCGGCCCATCCGAGTGTGTGACCGGCGCTGGCAAGGATGCCGTAAAGCTCTTGTGGCGTAACGAAAGGGTTCTCTTCCAACGCCGGTACCTGTGCGGCGGTTGTCAGGGGGATGTAGAGCCGGTGGGCTTGCCTGCGGCCGGCGGGATCGGCCAACAATCGATCATGGACGAACACCGGTGAATGCTCCGCGACTCCCAGTGTCAGGGCGAGGTCTGCGGTTGCCTGGTCGCGGTACTGGGAGGGTTCGCCGATGTCGGTGGTCCCGTCGGTGGCCACGTCGGTGACCGTGCCATCGGGTTGGGTCACCAGTGCGCGGGTGTGGTTGTGGGTGGGGCGGTCCACGTTGGCGCGGACGAATGAGCCCTTGCCGTGGTAGCTGACGATCCATCCTTCGGCCCGGAGCTGGGCGACCGCGTTGCGCACGGTGCCGCGTGACAGACCGAACTCGACGCCTAGTTCCGCTTCGCTGGGGATGGGTGCGCCGGGGGCGAGTTCGCCGCCGGCGATGCGGTCGCGGAGTGTCTGGGTGAGTGCGGCGACCTTGGTCGTTGTCTCGGTTTTCGCGGCCATCCGGGTTACCTCCGTGGTCCGTGTGGTCGTCCCGACCTGCGGGTTCGTTGTGCCGGTCCCCATCAACCCACAGATATTGACCGCCTGTCAATACGACTCGTTCAAACGAGTGCTTGCACACTCACCGGACCGTGTGTTCTACTCGTATGGCAACTCGTATGAACGAGTTGTACCGACGAGTGAAGGGCACCACCACTGTGGAACGCATCGACCAGCTAGCAGCACGTCTCTCCCACCTCGGATACCTCGGGGAGGAGTTGGAACAGCACGCGGACCGACCGGGGTCCGGATGGGTCTTCCGGCAGATCGCCAGGGAAGCCGCACGCGTCGCGGACATCGCGACGGAGTACACGGGTGAGCACGAGCGGGCCCGCGCCTACCTCGACGCGACCCCGGCCGCACCGATCGAGGGCTACGGCCCCAACGGGTTCGGCCCGGAAGGGGCCGCCGGCATCGGCCCCATGCCCGTGGCGGTGACCACCGTGCGGGTGGCCGCGACAGTCGACGTGGCGGACTTCGTCCGCGCCGTCGATGGCGTCATCGACGGCCACCTGTCGCAGGCGTGGCCGGCGCGAGGTCCGCGCATCGACGCCGGGGCGGGTGATGCCCGTTGAAGACCCTCGACAAGGTTCGGGACCTCGGGTCCCGCGCACGAACACGGGCGCTGTCGTGGGTCCAGGCGGTCACCGACATCTACGCCCTGGTGCTCACGGCCGTGGTGGTGTGGGTGACCGAACGGCCCCGACTGTTGGCCGTGATCGTCGCGGTAGGCCAGACGTGGAACCGTTGTGCCGCAACGGTTATGCGGGTCGTCCGGTGGTCCGGGTGGGCGGTGGCCGCACAGGTCACCGCCCGCACGGTCCGTGCGATCCGGCGGTGGGTGTGGTCACGCACCCGCCAACCGGTGTTGGACGCGGCGGGGTGGGTGCGCCACCGCGCGCCCGCCCTGCTGTGGCAGGGACTGCGGATCGTCGCCCGCCACGCTCCCCGTGTGGCGTGGTGGGTGGCCACCCGGGCGGGCATCGGCGGGTGGTGGGTGCTGTCGCGGACGTTGCGGTGGTGCACCGCGATCACCGACTACGCCGATCTTGTCCGGCAGGTGCGTGACGACCAGCGGCACGGCACCGCGAAACGCCTACGCAACGAGTGGACGCGGACCGCACTGGTGCGGTCCGCGGTGACCCTGATCGTGTCCGCGGTGACCTCCGTTCTGGCTGTGAAACTGGCGGAAAAGGCAGGTCAGGGCGTTGTCATCGCGGTAGTGGTCGCGGTGTTCGCGGCGATCGGTCACGTGGTGCGGCCGGCACCGATCCTGTCGGCAGTCCCCGACCTGATCGAGGACGGGGCGGGCCCGGAAGACCCGTACCCGTTGGCCGATGCGCACACCCGTGCGGAAGCGGCGGACTGTGTCGCCCGTGCCCTGCGGGCGGAAGGGGTCGCGCTGCGGATGGCCGGCGAGGCCGTGCGGGAACGGTGGGGGTGGACGGTGCCCGTGGTGCTGCGCAAGGGCACCCCCGCCGCGATCGTGGGCAAGGCCGCCGATCTGGAAACCACCCTCGACCTCCCGGCAGGCGGGGTACTGGCGACGGCGGACCGGACACGGCGGGCCCGGGTGGTGCTGCGGTTGGCCGAACGGGACCCGTTCGCCACGTTGCCGCCGGCGTTGCGGCGTGCGCCGGGGTCGGTGTCGATCCGGGACCGGCTCACCGTGGGCGGGTGCATCGACGGGGCCGACCTCGCCCTATCCCTGTTGGGGGTGCACGGGGTCGTGATCGGCAACAGCGGCGCGGGCAAGACCGGTGCCCTGCGGTCGATCGCCGACGCGCTCACCGCGTGCCGCGACGCGGTGGTGTGGGACCTCGACCCCGCCGGGGTCGGACAAGCCCCCTTGGCACCCGCACTCGGACGGATCGAACGCACCCGTGCGGGCATTGAGGACGCGTTGGCCGACGCGTTGGCCTACGCCGAAGTACGTCCCCGCCTGATGCCGCGATTGGGCATGTCCGGGGCGGACTGGGTCGTCAGCCCGGAACACCCCGCCGTGGTCATCCTGGTGGACGAGTACTCCCGGATGTCCGACACCGCCAAAGCGTCGGCCGTGGAGTTGCTGAGGGTCGGCCGCAAGGCCCGGGTATCACTGATCCTCGCCGCCAGCGAGGCCACCAGCGACACCCTCGGGGACGCCATCGCCGACACCACGGCGTTGAAGATCCTCCTTCCCTGTCGCGGCACCGATGTGCGATTGGTGTTCGGGCAGGGACGGGCGGCGGAAGGGTGGCGGCCCGACCGGCTCAACCCCGCCACCGCCGACGACCCGCAGGACGCCGGACGCGCCTACGTCGACGCGTTGCACCACCGCGAACCACTGCTGTCGAAGTTCCGGACGGTGGACGACACCGAAGCCGCCACCCGGGCGGCTGAGAGGGCCCCACACCGCCCCCAGGTCGACACGGCGACCCTGGCGGGTGCGCGGGCGCTGCGGCACCCCATACCCGCACTGGGCCCCGGAACCGGCACGTCGGCAGGGGGCACGGTGGTGGACGTGGATCGGCGCACGGTGGCCGATGTACTGGCCGTGTTCGGCACCGACGACCGACTGTGGACCACGGAAGTCCTCGCCCGGTTGTCCACGATGGACGACCGGTACACGGGGTGGACCGCCGATCGACTCTCCACGGTGCTGCGTCCGCTGGGCGTCACGCCCGGACAGGTCTGGCGCGATGGCCGCAACCGCAACGGCTACACAAGCGCGGCGATAGCGGCGGCGCTGCACAGCGGCGGGGGGAGGTGACACAACATGCCCACCGACCTCACACAGGCCGTGTCGATCGGCGTGCCGTTCCTGCTGGTGCTGCTGATCGCCTACCTGGTCAAACACCGCAAGGTGAAGATCATCGGCGTTCTGATCGGGTTCACCCTCGGAGTAGCACTCGCGGGCACCCCGATCGGGACCACGATCGCCGGCGCGATCGTGCAACTGATCGTCTCCGCGATCAACGGCATAGCCGGACTGTTCACCTGACCCGCCTCAGCGGGTCGGAAAGGAGGTGATCACACACGAATGACCGGACCTGACACCAGCACGACACCCGGAGGTGACACCGACCGGAGCGACTATCTCAGCGACGACGAACGAGCGGGAATCGCCTACTGGGCGGAGATATGTGCTCAACGACCACCGATGACACAGGAACAAGTCCAGGACGCGGCACTGATCCTGCGAGCAATCGCCGACCGCGACACCACCCCCTAGGGTCATCACCGCCGGCACCCGATCCGTCCCCCGGATCGGGTGCCGGTTTCGTGTGTCCCTCACACCACGTCTTCGAGCGACATCCGGGCTACTCGCTGTAAACGGGCCGTCACCAGCGCTAATGTGGAGCACAGACCACGCGTACCGGGCGCGCGGACCAGGGACCAAGGGAGAGGCCGCGTATGAGCCCCTCACGCCGTCAGTGCCGCTGCGGAACACACCTGTCCAGCGATAACCCTGGCGACCAGTGCGGGCCCTGCACACGCCGTCTCACCGCTGCGCATCCTGTCCCACCCGAGGTCTCCGCCGACTTCTGGGACACCCCTGCCATGAGTGCCGCACTGGCCACCCGCCACATGGGCAAAGTCATCACGGCCTACCGCACCCACCCCTTCCACGACTCGCCCGTGAGTCAAACCACGGTCGCCGCATGGGCACGCTGCGCTCAACCCCACGTGAGCCGCATCGAGAACGGGACCGCAATCGACAGCATTACCAAACTTGAATTCTGGTCAACCCTTTTGGGAATTCCGACACAACATCAATGGTTTTCCGGCACGAGCGATGAAAAACTTTCAAGCCCGCCGCCGACCGAATCAAAACCACTGTTGATTGACGTGGCTGTTTTACCTAAAAAGAGCCTCGCCGATGAGATCACTCAACGATCAAGTAAATTACGTCAGTGGGCATCATGGGAAAGTCCCGCCGAAGTTGCTATCCGTTTACAAGCTGTAAATCAGGCGGGAATTCACGACACCACATTTGAGACGATGAATCTTGCGATTGTTGACGCTATAGCCCGCTACGAAGCCGAAGGGCCGCGCCAACTTTATCCGCAAGTTCTGACTATCCGCAAGCAGGCGCAATCATTGCTAGAAGGCTGGCAGCATCCGCGTCAACGTATCGCAACGTACAAAATTGCGGCTCAAGCATCCGCCCTTTTGGGCTATATGGCCGTTAACGTCGGACGTTTTCAATTGGCAGAAAGCTACTCCGTTGAAAGCGCAAGCCTGGCAAGTGCAATCGATGACACTGAATTGTTGATCTGGATATTCGGGACACGATCTTTTCAGGCTTATTATGCACGCGACTATGTTAAAGCTCGCGACTTCGCCAGAGCAGGAATCGCGCTCTCACCAAACTCTCCGCAAGCTATTCGCCTGCTATCGAACGGTGAAGCGCGTGCATTGGGGATGCTAGGCGAAAAAGATCAGGCCGATCGTTCCATTGGAAAAGCGCTTGAATTGGCAGCCTCGTTGAATGTCAGTTCCGACCTGACATCGTGCATATCTTTTGAGCCTTATGGCTACTCTCGCATTGCAGCTAACGCAGCGACAGCGTATGTGCAGGTGGGGGAAGTTGGTAGAGTTCTCGAATACGTGGGCAATATTGGCGAAGCAGTCGAAGACTCTGACTCCGATTGGAGTCGTTCCCTAACAAAGCTGGATGTTGCAACTGCCTTATTGTTACAGGCTAATCCCGACCTCGAGCAATCAATGGTGCTAGGTACTGAAGCACTGCTGGCAAGCGCCGGACGCCCTATTGAGTCAATTGCTCAAAGGGCAGAAATGTTGGTGAAGTATTCGGCAAAGTGGCCTAATCATAGCGCAGTGGTCGATTACGTGAATGCTTTCGCAGCATGGAAAGAAACCTAGAGATCGCATAGTGATGGAAAACGCGCAAAGCGAAGTGGAAGAAAAGTCACTAAGTTATACATTTCCGAAAGAGCCACCAACAGACTTGCGTGACCCTACGAAAATTGCCGAGAATGATTGGAGCGCTTTCGATAGTCTTACTCACATGCACAGTCATTGGGAACGCCCGCATTGGGATTCCGCTCATTGGATGATAACTTTCGATGACTCGCCGCAGGTTGCTACGCTTGCCCAAGAATGTCAAGATGGCCTTAGTAAGAGTCATCTCGATCTGATCGATAGTAATGCTTTTCATCTAACCGTTCGCCGCATGGCGTATTGGAAAGATGTATCAAAATCACGCGTGAGCAATCTATTCGATTCAGCCGCTCAGCAAATTGCAGAAATTCCCGAGTTTTCGATTGACGTCTTTCCCCTCGCCGGTTCGACAGGGGCTATACGGCTAAGCGTGTCACCATGGGGCCCCCTGTTCAGCGTGTTTGATTGCGCTACAACTCTTGCCGGTCACCGTAAGCGTGCAGCCGAGATTTTTCGGCCGCATATCGGAGTTGCTTACAACAATAGAACCCGTCCTGCCGGCCCAGTGGTTAAAGAGGTCGCCAAATTGCGATCTTTGCTTCCGGTTCGTTGCGTTGTTCAGAAGGTCGACTTGGTCACATTGTCTCGGGTAGGTCATGCTTATCAATGGACGACAATCGAGACAGTACCTTTGAGCATCACTACGGATTCTGGCCCCGAAGGGTGATTCCGTTTATTATACTTGTTTGGTGGCAGCCCCGTACGGAGTCTTAGGGTCGGTCAACTTTATGCGGTCGACAGTGAACGAACGTGTACCGGTCTGCGGATCCGGCCACACTCGCAATTCATCCAATCCGCACGCTTTGACCAACAAGGCGCGTTGCTCCGACAGGTTACCCGAATCCCACCTACGCGTGATTTCTTCAGCCGCGATCGCTTCGCCGGGGCCCTCTACTCTTGCACTGGAAAGCCGCTCGTATTCGGCTTCCAACGGCGTGAGATCGGCTGTCAGGAAGCTATTCGACACGTCGAAATCCTCCGGTGTCATCTCTCGCCGTCCGACACGTTCCGACAGGGCTTTTCGAACGGACTTGATATTGGCGATTTCCCGATCGATTTCTGTCATTCGCTCTGACACTTCCGCCAATGCGGTGGATATTGCTGCGGCGTGTTCGATATCGGACAGTCGAGCGACAGTCAGTAACCGCAACTGCGCGTCTACAGCGCGCCCATCGATGTAAACCGCTCCACACCCGCGCCGTTCTCGATTGCACGAATACTGGATACGCGGAGTGCCATCTTTGTAGGTATTGCCCTTTGGCTTGCCGGTCAGCCCTTTTCCGCATATGGCACAACGAAGAATTCCGCTTCCAAGGTGCACACGTCCCGGTGTAGCGCCCCGTCGACGTCCGTCGTACACCGCTTGCAACAACTGGTAATCGGATTCGGACACAATCCCGTCTTCAGGAATGCGGGAAACGATTTGTCCGTCATGCTCGACCAGTCCGGCAAGACCGGGCCGTGACAAAGTCTTGCGAACCGATTTGGCGGTCCATTCAAGCCCTTTCGTAGTCCGTAATCCTGCCTCATTCCACTTACGCGCCACTTTGCTCTGATCGGTAATCTGTTTCGCTAGGTCCCTAATCGCTTCCTGCAATGCCTGACGTTCGCGCTTTACGAGATCAGTCGACACATTGGGTCGGTCCTTGTTCGTCTGATGCCTTCCTGGGATCCATGTCTCATCCTTACGTGTAAACCCAAAACCCGGACGTCCGGCTACCCTCCGCCCCTGCTTGCGGTAAATTTCAATTCGCCTCAGAACGCGTCGCGATGTGTCATCAGACGCTTTTGCTGCCGCGTTCACTTCCCCGCGCATGGCGTAACGGTCATCAGGATCAGAGAGGTTTCGAGTACCGTGAGAACTGATGATCAAGAAACCCGACTTGGCTAGATCAATAAGCCTCTCCAAGTCGCGCGGTTGACGGAAAAGACGGTCGGTGTGCCAGATGGCAATACCTTGGGTTACACCAGAAAATGCGCGTTCCATCAAGGTTTCGAAGTCGGGCCGTCGAACGTTGCGTTTCCAGGCTGACAGGCCGTCTGACAACTCAAGTCCGACCACGCCCCCGTGCCTGATGATCGTCTCCCGGTTGTCCGCAAACTGGGTCTTGATCTTCTCCAGTTCCAGCGTGTCCGGGTTCCATGACAGCCTGGCGTAGGAGTCGATCACGGGCTGCTCGGACCTCTGACCTGCGTTAATGTGGCGTTTAGGTGTCATAGATCCATGTTAGGTCCACAAGTACCCCTTACGCGCGCGCGGGTGGGGGTCCCCCGAATCCAAGGCTACCGAAGGGGTACGACAATTCCGGCTGACGGTCGGATGTGAAGATCGTTCAGGCCACGAACAGCACCACGGTCTCGGCGACGCAGCCCGGCTTGGGGTTGCCGTCGATCTCGACGGTGACCTTCACGACCGCCTGCTTGCCCGGCGGCAGGTCGACCACGTCGAGGATCTCCGCGCCCGCCCGGACGCGGGACCCGACCACGACGGGGCTGGGGAAGCGGACCTTGTTGAGGCCGTAGTTGACGCCCATCTTGAGGCCTTCGATGGTGTAGATGTCCTTGACCAGCAACGGGATCAGCGACAGCGTGAGGTAGCCGTGGGCGACCGGTGCGCCGAACGGGCCCGCTTTGGCCTTCTCCAGGTCGATGTGGATCCACTGGTGGTCGCCGGTGGCGTCGGCGAACAGGTTGATCTCGTCCTGGGTGATCTCGTGCCACTCGCCGTAACCGAGGTGCTCGCCCTTGGCCTGGCCGTACTCGTCGAGCGAAGCGAAAACGCGCATCGGGAGCCCCTCAGTCCTTCGGTCCGCCGGCGACGTAGATGACCTGGCCGGACACGAAGCCGGCGCCGTCGCTCACCAGGAACGAGACGGTGTGCGCGATGTCGTCGGGGGTGCCGACGCGGGCGACCGGGATCTGGCTGGCGGCGGCCTTCTTGAAGTCCTCGAAGTCGATCTTGACCCTGGCCGCGGTGGCGGCGGTCATCTCGGTGGCGATGAAACCGGGGGCGATGGCGTTGACGGTGACGCCGAACTTGCCCAGCTCGATGGCGAGCGTCTTGGTGAAGCCCTGGAGGCCAGCCTTGGCCGTGGCGTAGTTGGCCTGGCCGCGGTTGCCGAGGGCGGAGGTGCTGGAGAGGTTGACGATGCGGCCCCAGCCCTGTTCGGTCTGGAACTTCTGGACCGCGCGGCTCATCAGGAACGCGCCGCGCAGGTGCACGTTCATGACGGCGTCCCAGTCGTCGTCGGTCATCTTGAACAGCAGGTTGTCGCGCAGGATGCCCGCGTTGTTGACCAGCACGGTGGGGGCGCCGAGCTCGTCGGCGACCTTCTGCACGACCTCGGCGACCTGCGCCGAGTCGCTCACGTCGAGCGCGACGGCCAGCGCGCGCCCGCCCGAGGCGTTGATCTTGTCCGCGGCGTCCGCGCAGCCTTCGACGTCGAGGTCGAGCAGCGCGACGGCGAAGCCGTCCTGCGCCAGCCGCCACGCGGTGGCGGCACCGATGCCGCGTGCCGCGCCGGTGACGATCGCTACTCGCGAAGCGGTCTCTGCAGCCACTGGTTCCTCCTTGAACGAGAGCTAAGCAAGCGCTTAGAAAGTACTCCGCGCGAGCTGGCTAGCGCCAGCTTGACGGCCTAGCATGTCACCAGCACCGTACCGACTGGTCGGAATGTAGTCATGAGGAGGCACGTGCCGGTGGAGGACCGCAGGTTCGAGGGCAAGGTCGCGCTGATCACCGGTGCGGCGAACGGAATCGGCGCGGGAGTGTCCCGCCGCCTCGCCGAGTCGGGAGCGCGCGTCGTCGTCGCCGACATCGACGGCGACCGGGGCAAGGCGATCGCCGACGAGATCGACGGCCTGTACGTGCACTGCGACGTGCGCGATCCCGAGCAGAGCAAGTCCGCCGTCGCGGCCGCCGTGGAGCGCTTCGGCAAGCTGGACCTGGTCGCGCTGAACGCGGGCATCTCCACCGGCTTCACCCTCGGCGAGGACTTCGACCCCGAGCGCTACCGCAGCGTCATGGGCATCAACCTCGACGGCGTCGTCTACGGCGTGCACGCCGCGCTGCCCGCGCTGCGCGAGAGCGGCGGCCAGATCATCGCCACGGCGAGCATGGCGGGCATCACGCCGACGCCGATGGACCCGATCTACGGCGCCAACAAGACCGCCGTCGTGGGCCTCGTGCGCTCGCTCGCGCCGTCGTTGCAGAAGACCGGCGTGCGGGTCAACGCGCTGTGCCCGTCGTTCGCCGACACCGCGATCATCGCCCCGTTCCGCGCGACGCTCGAGTCGACGAACATGCCGATCATGGAGGTCGCCGACGTCGTGAAGGCGTTCATGGCGATCGCGGAGTCCGACGGCACCGGCGAGTGCTGGTTCGTCGTGCCCGGCCGCGAGTCCCAGCCGTTCACGTTCCGCAACGCGCCCGGTCCGCGCACCGCGACCGGTGAGCGCATGTCCGTCGATCCCGGTTCCTTCGCGACCGGGCAGGAGGCCTGAAACCCATGCGTGCCATCCAGATCACCGAGTTCGGCGGCCCCGAGGTCCTCACCGAGGTCGAGCTGCCCGACCCCGTGGCCGGTCCCGGCGAGGTGCTGATCGAGGTCAGCCGCGCGGGCCTCAACTACGCCGACACGCACCAGGCGGAGAACTCGTACCTGGCGTCGATGACGCTCCCGCTGGTGCCCGGCGGCGAGATCGCGGGCCGCACGGCGGACGGCAAGCGCGTGGTCGCGCTGACCAGCGGCGGCGGCGGTTACGCGCAGAAGGCCGTGGCGCCCGCCGCGACGACGTTCGAGGTGCCGGACGGCGTGGACGACCTGACCGCGCTCAGCCTCGTGGTGCAGGGCGCGACGGCGTGGCTGCTGCTGCGCAGGAGCGCGCACCTCGCGGAGGGCGAGAGCGTTGTCGTGCACGCCGCGGCGGGCGGGGTCGGGTCGATCGCCGTGCAGCTGGCGAAGCTGTGGGGCGCGGGACGGGTCATCGCGACGGCCAGCACCGAGGACAAGCGCAAGCTGGCCCTCGACCTCGGCGCCGACGTGGCGATCTCCTCGACCGAGGAGAACATGACGGACGCCCTGCGCGAGGCCAACAACGGCCGCCGCGTCGACGTCGTGCTCGACATGACCGGCGGCGACGTCACCGACCAGAGCATCGCGGCGCTGGCGGCGTTCGGCAGGCTCGCCTTCTACGGCATGGCCAGCCGCGAACGGCCGAAGCCCGTGCAGCCGGTGAACCTGCTCGTGCACTCCACGGCCGTCATCGGCATGTGGCTGCCGCACGCGTTCCGGCTGCCGGGCCGGGTCGTGCACACGGCGATGGACGAGATGTTCCAGCTCGTGCTGGACGGCAAGCTGCGCGCCGTGCCCGGCGGTGAGTACGGCATGTCCGACATCCGCCAGGCGCACGAGGACCTGCGGGCCCGGCGCACCAGCGGCAAGCTGCTGCTCGACCCGAACCGCTAGCGAACGCCGAAGGGCCCCTTCCCCAGCCGGGGAAGGGGCCCTTCGCGCGAAAGATCAGTCGCTCAGTTCGGCCAGCGCCTGCTTGACCTTGGCGAGCTCGGCCTCGAGCTCCTCCATGCGGGTGCGGTGCTGGTCGCGCGCCGCCTCCAGCACCGTCTCGATGCCGCTGAAGATGTCCTCGTGCAGCTCCTTGGCCGCCCTGGACACCGCGATGGCGGGAATGGTGAGGCCCTGCACGACACGAGTGGTCCCGTGCAGCAGGTCGGCCTGCCAGTCGCCGTCCATGGTGCCGGTGACCGTGAGCGTCAGCTCGACGGTCCGCGTCTTCTTGGCCGTGCTCTTGGCCCGCTTGACCGGCTTGGCCGGGGACTCCTCCTGCGCGGGCGCCTCGACGGGGGCCGCGGCCGGAACCGGCTCCTCCGCCTTCGGCGCCACCGGCTTCACAACGGCCTCGGGGGCCGCCGGAATCGTCGCATCCACCGCGTCTACCTGGTCATCCTGCTCCGTGAGCGTGTTGGCCACGTTCTGGTTTCCTCTCTGGCAATACCGGGTCGACCCGGCCATATCGTAGAACACGTGTTCGATGCCGAAACGTCAGGCTCGAACGGCGCGGACGTCTGCACCGCCGCCGTGCGGCACATCCTCGCACTCCCCGTCCGTGGGCGTGGCGGTGCCCGAGTGAGGGACTCGGGGTGCCTGGAGGTACGACTCGGGGTGTCTGGAGGTTCGACACGGGGTGTCTGGAGGTTCGACACGGGGTGTCTGGGGGTTCGACACGGGGTGTCTGGGGGTTCGACACGGGGTGTCTGGGGGTTCGACACGGGGTGTCTGGGGGTTCGACTCGCGGGGGACAGCGGCGAGCGCCTGTCGACGGGGTCGGCAGGCGCTCGGCGGGGTGGGGAGTTGGTGGTTGGTGGGCCCTTAGTGGCCGAAGACGCCGCGGCGGCCTGCGGTCTGGTCCATCCAGTGGTGCAGGATGCCGGCCCAGTCGGCGCCCATGGCCTCCTGGTGGCCCATGTGGAAGTGGCCGAAGGTGTCGCCGCCGGCGCGGAACATGCCGCCGCGGCGGTCGGCCTCCAGGATCACGAACAGGCTGTGCGGGTCGGCGACGAACGTGACCTCGACCTGGGCGATCTTGCTCGCGAACTGGTGCGGCGGGTGGAACTCGATCTCCTGGTAGAAGCCGAGCTGCTGCGGGACGCCGTGCAGCCTGCCGCCCTCGTTGTCCGCGCGGGTGAAGCGGAACCCGAGCTGCACGAGCGCGTTGAGCACGCGCTCCTGCGAGGGGAGCGGGTGGATGGCGACCGGGTCCAGGTCGCCGGGGTCGACGGCGCCGCGCACGGCCAGTTCGGTGCGCAGGCCCAGCGTCATGCCGTGCAGCTGCTGGCCGCCGACGACGTTGATCGGGGACTCCATCGGCACCTGGTACTGGAACGGGATGGCCAGCTGCTGCCCCGGTGCGACGCCGACGCGCTGCGCGACGAAGACCTTGCCGTAGTCGACGTTGCGGACGGTCTCGCTGTCGCTGCCCTCGAACTCGACTCTGGTGACCAGCGAGAGCGCGACGTGGTCGATGTCGACGGGATGGTCGCCCCCGGCGATGCGCACCTCCCCCGTCAGCAGCTCGCCGGGACGCGCGTTGGGGTTGGTGAGCACGGTGTCCACCGTGGGTCCGCCGACACCGAACGCGCGCAACATCCTCTTGAACACCACTGGGGGACCTCCTGGAAGCGGCTGACGGCTTGGGTGAAGTGTCCCATTGACGCCCGACAGGGGGTTCCGGTTCCGTGTAGACGCGATACCGCTTCCGCTGCGACCATGGCGGACGGAACATACTAAGCGGTCGCTCAGGAGGTTGTGTGTCCACTCTGCTGGTCGCGAACAGGGGCGAGATCGCGGTCCGGGTGCTGCGGACCGCCGCCGACCTGGGTCTGCGCACGGTCGCCGTGCACTCGACCGACGACGCGGACGCGCTGCACGTCCGGCTCGCCGACGTGGCGGTCCGGCTGGACGGCGAGGGGCCCGCCCCATACCTGGACGCCGCCCAGCTGGTCAAGGCGGCGCTGGAGCACGGCTGCGACGCCGTGCACCCCGGTTACGGCTTCCTGTCCGAGAACGCCGACTTCGCCAGGGCGTGCGCGGAGGCGGGGCTCGTGTTCGTCGGGCCGAGCCCCGAGGTGCTGGAGCTGCTGGGCGACAAGAGCCGGGCGCGGGCGTTGGCGGTGGAGCTGGGCATCCCGGTCCTGGAGGGCACCGGCGCGGTCGACCTGGCCGGGGCGCGGGCGTTCTTCACCGGGCCGGTCATGGTCAAGGCGGTCGCGGGCGGCGGCGGCAAGGGGATGCGCGAGGTGCACCGGGCCGAGGACCTGCCCGCCGCGTTCGACCGGTGCCGCGCCGAGGCGCTGGCGGCGTTCGGCAACGGCGAGGTGTACCTGGAGCGGCTGCTGACCCGCGCCCGGCACATCGAGGTGCAGCTGGTCGGCACCACCGTGCTGGGCGACCGCGACTGCTCCCTCCAGAGTGGACACCAGAAGGTCGTGGAGATCGCCCCCGCGCCCCGGCTTGCGCCCGAGGTGCGCGCGAGCCTGCACGAGGCCGCCGCGCGGATCGCCGCGGCGGTCGACCACACCGGCGTCGGCACGATCGAGTTCCTGGTCTCCCCCGACGGCGCCTTCGTGTTCCTGGAGGCCAATCCCCGGCTCCAGGTGGAGCACACGGTCACCGAGGAGGTCACCGGCGTCGACCTCGTGCGCACCCAGCTCGTGCTCGCCGCGGGCGGGCGACCCGACCTCGCGCACCACGACCGCGGCTGCGCGGTCCAGCTGCGGATCACCCTGGGCTCGGCGGGCACGGTGACGGTGTTCCAGCCCGCGACGGGTCCGGGCGTCCGGGTCGACACCCACGCCTTCGGCGGGTACCGGGCGGGCGACCGGTTCGACGCGCTGCTGGCGAAGCTGGTCGTGCACGCCGACGACCTGGACACCGCGCTGCGCAAGGCCCGCCGCGCGCTGGCCGAGTTCCGGGTGGACGGCGTGCCGACCAACCTGCCGTTCCTGCGCGACCTGCTGGAGCGCGACCTCACCGACGCGCACACCGGGTTCCTCGACGAGCTGCCCGCGCCGCCGACCGGGGACGGCCCGCGCTCCCCCGTGCACGGCACGGTCGTCGCGGTCGAGCCCGGCGAGGTCGTGGTCGAGGCGATGAAGATGCAGCACGTGATCGCCGTGGGCGACGGCCGGGTGCTGGTGGCGGTCGGCGACACGGTGGCCGAGGGCGCGCCGCTGGCCGAGGGCGGCACGACCGCGGCGGCGGCCGAGGTCGAGGAGGCCGACCTCGACGCGATCCGTCCCGACCTCGCGGAAGTGCTGGCGCGCCACGACTTCCGCCGTCCGGACGCCGAGGCGAAGCGGCACGCGACCGGACGCCGGACGGCCCGCGAGAACGTCGCGGACCTGTGCGACCCGGACGGGTTCGTGGAGTACGGCGGGCTGGCCATCGCCGCGCAGCGGCAGCGGCGGTCGTTGGCCGAACTGGTCGACCGCACCCCCGCGGACGGGCTGGTCGCCGGGATCGGCGCCGTCGACGGCCGCCACGCCGTCGTGATGTCCTACGACTACACGGTCCTCGCTGGCACCCAGGGCGTGCGCAACCACGCGAAGCTCGACCGGATGCTCGCGCTGGCCGGGCAGCGGCGGCTGCCGGTGGTGCTGTTCGCCGAGGGCGGCGGCGGCCGTCCCGGCGACACCGACCACGGCATGGTCAGCGCGCTGGACACCGGCTCGTTCCACGCCATGGCGAAGCTCAGCGGACTGGTGCCGCTGGTGGGCGTGGTGTCCGGGCGGTGCTTCGCGGGCAACGCGGTGCTGCTCGGCACCTGCGACGTGATCATCGCGACCGCGGACGCGAACATCGGCATGGGCGGCCCGGCGATGGTCGAGGGCGGTGGGCTGGGCGTGTTCCGGCCCGAGGAGATCGGCCCGATGGACGTCCAGGTGCCCAACGGGGTCGTGGACGTCGCGGTGGCCGACGAGGCCGAGGCCGTCGCGGTGGCCCGGAAGTACCTCTCCTACTTCGGCGGCCCCAAGGCGGACTGGACGGCTCCGGACCAGCGGCTGCTGCGGCACGCCGTGCCGGAGAACCGGTTGCGCGCCTACGACGTGCGCACCGTGGTGGAGACCATCGCCGACGTCGGCGAGGTGCTGGAGCTGCGCCGCGCGTTCGGCCGCGGCATCGTCACGGCGCTGGTGCGCGTCGAGGGCAGGCCGTTCGGCCTGATCGCCAACGACCCCGCGCACCTGGGCGGCGCGATCGACGCGGACGCCGCCGACAAGGCGTCGCGGTTCCTGCGGTTGTGCGACGCGTTCGACCTGCCGGTGCTGTCGCTGTGCGACACGCCGGGGTTCATGGTCGGCCCGGACGCCGAGCGCACCGCGACCGTGCGGCACCTGACCCGGATGATGGTCGCCGCGGCCGATCTGGACGTGCCGTTCGGCCTCGTCGTGCTGCGCAAGGCCTACGGGCTGGGCGCGCAGGCGATGGCGGGCGGCAGCCTCGCGGTGCCGGGGTTCGCGGTGTCCTGGCCCAGCGGCGAGTTCGGCCCGATGGGGCTGGAAGGGGCCGTGCGACTGGGTTTCCGGCGCGAGCTGGAGGCGATCGCCGACCCGGTGGAGCGGCAGGCCGCGTTCGACCGGATGGTCGCGGCGTCCTACGAGCACGGCAAGGCGCTCAACCTCGCGGCCGCGTTCGAGATCGACGACGTCATCGACCCCGCGGACACCCGGCGCTGGATCGGCTCGTCGCTCACCACCGACCGGGGCGAGCCGCGCCGCGAGCGGAGGCGCAAGGTCGTGGACACCTGGTGAGGGTGGGCTGATCGGGTGCCGCGCCCGGCCCGATCGGGGTCGACGGCGGCACCCGTTCACCCGTCCCGCCCAAAACATCCGCAGGTCACCGGCCTGCCACCGGTCCTGTCACCGGCAACTGTGAAGACCTCCGCCCCCACCACACGGGGAACGCAACCGCCGTGCCGTACGTTTCGGCACCGTGACCACACTCATGGCACGGCTGAAGCAGCGGATGCGTCGGTTCGCACAACGCCCCGGCTCGGCCGACCTCACGCCCTACCGGACCCTGCTGACGGCCGTGAACACCCACGAGGAGCGCGTCGGCGCGCTCACCGACGAGGAGCTCACCGAGGCGGCCAAGGAGTTGCGCGAACGGTCGACGTTCGGCAAGGACGAGCTGGTCGAGGTGTGCGCCCTCGCGAGGGAGGCCGCCGACCGCGCGCTGGGCCTGCGGCCGTTCGACGTCCAGATCCTCGGCGCCCTCGGGCTCCTGGAGGGCCACGTCGTCGAGATGGCCACCGGTGAGGGCAAGACGCTGTCCGGCGCGATCGCGGCGGCCGGGTTCGCGCTGCGCGGCGACCAGGTGCACGTGGCGTCGGTCAACGACTACCTCGCCCAGCGCGACGCCGAGTGGATGGGTCCGCTGTACAAGCTGCTCGGCGTGTCCGTGGGGTGGCTGAACCAGAGCTCCAAGCCCGACGAGCGCCGCGCCGCCTACGAGGCCGAGGTCACCTACGCCGCGGTCAGCGAGATCGGCTTCGACGTCCTGCGCGACCGGCTGGCCACCGACGAGGCCGACCGGATCGTGCCCCGGCCGCGCGTCGTGCTGGTCGACGAGGCGGACTCCGTGCTCGTGGACGAGGCCCGCGTGCCGCTGGTGCTGGCCGGGTCGACCGCGAACGAGGCCGCCGACCCCGTCATCGCCGACCTGGTCCGCAGGCTGCGCCTCGACCTGCACTACGAGGTCGACGACGAGGAGCGCAACGTCTACCTGACGGGCGCGGGCTCCGAGGCCGTGGAGCGGGCGCTCGGCGGCATCGACCTGTACTCCGACGAGCACGTCCAGACCACGCTGAGCAAGGTCAACGTGGCGCTGCACGCGCACGTCCTGCTGCACCGCGACATCGACTACATCGTGCGCGACGGCAAGGTGCACCTGATCAACGACACCCGCGGCCGGATCGCGCGGCTCCAGCGCTGGCCCGACGGCCTGCAGGCCGCCGTGGAGGCGAAGGAGTCCGTGGCGGCGACCGACTCCGGCGAGGTGCTGGACTCGATCACGGTGCAGGCGCTGCTGAACCGCTACCCCACCGTGTGCGGGATGACCGGCACGGCGGTGGCCGTGGCCGAGCAGCTGAGGACGTTCTACAACCTCGAAGTGCTGGTGATCCCGTCGAACCAGGAGTGCGTGCGCGACGACGAGGCCCCCCGGCTGTACACGACGCTGGAGCTGAAGGAAGCCGCGCTGGTCAAGGAGATCGCCCTGGTCCACGAGACCGGGCGGCCGATCCTGGTCGGGACGCTGGACGTGGCGGAGTCGGAGCGGCTGTCGACGAAGCTGCGCGCCGCCGGTCTGGAACCGGTGGTGCTGAACGCGAAGAACGACGCCGAAGAGGCGACGATCATCGCGGACGCGGGGTCGTTCGAGCGGATCACCGTGTCGACGCAGATGGCCGGTCGGGGCACGGACATCCGGCTGGGCGGGCACGACGGTGAGGACCACGACCGGATCGTCGAACTCGGCGGGCTCTACGTCGTCGGCTCCGGACGGCACACGTCCAGCAGGCTGGACGACCAGCTGCGCGGTCGCGCCGGACGCCAGGGCGACCCCGGCGGCTCGGTGTTCTTCGGGTCGTTGCAGGACGAGCTGGTGCAGCAGTTCGCGCCGGACCACGACGAGCCGGTCGAGGTGGACGACGACGGCCTGATCACCGACGCCGGGACGCTGCACACCGTCGAGCACGCGCAGCGCGTGGCCGAGGGCGTGCACCTGGAGATCCACCGCAACACGTGGCGGTACAACAAGCTCGTCGAGCACCAGCGCCAGCTGCTGATGTCGCACCGGGACAAGGTGCTCACCACGGACGCCGCGTGGGAGGAGCTCGCGAAGCGCTCGCCGGAGCGGGCCGTGGAGCTCAAGGAGGTCGTCTCCGACGAGGAGGTGCTCGTCTCGGCCGCGCGGCTGATCACGCTGTACCACCTGGACCAGCGGTGGAGCGAGCACCTGACGTTCCTGACCGACCTGCGCGAGGGCATCCACCTGAGGGCGCTGGCCCGGCAGAACCCGTTGGA
Source organism: Umezawaea sp. Da 62-37 (assembly GCF_032460545.1). GTDB lineage: Bacteria > Actinomycetota > Actinomycetes > Mycobacteriales > Pseudonocardiaceae > Umezawaea. Next base: position 8,118,204 of record NZ_CP135965.1, on the reverse strand, counting down.
CGAGTTCCACCGGGAGGCGATCCCCACGTTCAACCGGATCGTGCCGGACTCGTGGGAGGCCGCGGAGGAGACGCTCGCCGAGGCGAAGATCGGGCCCGACGGCGCGGAGTTGGCCCAGGCCGGGGTGAAGCGGCCGAACACGACCTGGACGTACCTGGTGCACGACAACCCGTTCTCCTCCGGACTGGAGGAGACGTTCAAGGGTCTGGTGAAGATGGTGAAGCGGAGGTAGTCCTCCAGCGACCCCGGCGGGGGTTCTCCCGCCGGGTGTCCTGCTTCTCAGGTTCGCCCTGCTTCTCATGTGGCACGGCCGATGCCCCGGTGGGTTCACCGCCGGGGCATCGGTGCGCCCACTACTGGGTCCGGACAGCCAGGACGACCCTGTGGTCGTCCGCGGGCTCGGCCTGCCGGGGCATCATGGACTTCGAGGTCACCGTGAGGTGGGACTCGGTGAGTGCGCGGATCTCCGCCAGGAGCGCCAAGTGCTCCTGCGAGGGGGGTGGACCCACGAAGTTCGAATGGTCGTGGGCCGTCCGTTCAGCACGCCGGGCCAGGTGCTGAATCCGCCGAATGAGTACCAGGTCTTCGTCCGAGACCTGCGAGCGCCGTTGCTCCATCACCACAGCAGCGTTCACCCACGGCGGTGGGATGGTCCATCCCCTAGAGGAGCGAACCTCGCACCGTCACATCAGTACCCGTTCGACCCACGCGTGGAACTGCCCGATGTGGTGTTCCGACGGTACGAGCACACCCCCGTTGGCATACGCGCGTGACGACATACCCGGTTGGCAGCGTTCGCACGCCTCGAAGTCCTGTTCGTTCACCCGGTGGAACAACTCGACCGACCGCGACAGGTCCCGACCTTCGGACACGACCTGTTCGGCGTACAGCCAATCGCACTCCACGATCGTGAGATCCGGCGCCATCGGGTACATCCGGTGGACGATCACGTGATCGGGGACGAGGTTGATGAAGACCTGCGGGCGGATGGTGATGGCGTAGTAGCGGCGGTCCTGGTCGTCGCCCACGCCCTCCAGCTTCCCGAGGCCCTCACTGCCGTCCACGGTGAAACCGTCGATCCCGGACCCGAACTCGGCGCCATGTCCGACGTAGTACTGAGCCGCGTACCCATCGGCGAACTCGGGCAGCACCTCCGTCAGCTCGGGGTGGATGGTCGCGCAGTGGTAGCACTCCATGAAGTTCTCGATGATGAGCTTCCAATTCGCCTTCACCTCGTACCTGATCCGCCTGCCGACCCGGAGTCCGTCGATCTCGTACCCGTCGATGGCGTCCAGGGCGCCCAGCCGTTCGGTCACGGCGCTCTGGACGGTGTCGGCGAAGGAGGAGGGCTCCTCCGCGAGGCTGACCCACGCGTAGCCGAGCCACTCGCGCAGGTGCACCTTCGTCAGGCCGTACTCGACGCGGTCGACGTCCGGCATGGAGGTGAGGTTGGGCGCGGCGATCAGCTTGCCGTCCAGACCGTAGGTCCAGGCGTGGTACGGGCATTGGAAGGCGCGCTTCACCGAGCCGGTCTCGGCGGTGCACAGCCGGGCGCCGCGGTGGCGGCAGACGTTGAGGAACGCCCGGAGCCCGCCGTCGCGCCCGCGGGAGATCAGCACGCTCTCGCGGCCGACGGTGACGGTGCGGAAGTCGCCGGGGTCGGGCAGGTCGGAGCCGCGCACCGCGCAGAACCACATCTGCTCGAAGATCCTCTCCTGCTCGGCGGCGAAGACCTCCGGGTCGGTGTAGAACCTCCCGCCCAGGGTGGGGATCAGGCTGTCGGGCTGCTCGATCGCGGTCATCCGGTCGCCACCCTCTCCTCGGAACCGGCCAGCCGCGCCGGGTCGAACAACGCGATGGGGTGCCGGGTGGCGCCGTCGGCGACCAGGTCGGCCAGGATCTCGCCGACCACCGGCACGAACTTGAAGCCGTGCCCGGAGAACCCGCACGCCACGACCACGGCCTCGTGGTCGGGGTGGCGGGAGATGACGAAGTGCTCGTCCGCGGTGTTGGTGTACATGCAGGTCGCGGCCCGCAGGAAGGCGCCGGGCAGCGTGGGCATGGCCGCCCCGACGAAGTCCGCCATCGCGGCCACCTCGTGCGGGTGCACGGTGCGGTCGATCGTCTCCGGGGTGCAGGTGACGCCGCCGCGGAAGAACGCGACCTTCACGCCGCCGTCGATCCCGTCGTGCGCGGGGAAGCCGTAGAACTGGCGGCCCTCCGGGTTCTCCCAGATGTAGACGGGGTGCCGGTCGGGCAGGAACGGAGTCGCTCCCCCGGCCGGTTCGAACCAGTACTGGACCTGCCGCTCGATCGTGAACGGGATGCCCAGGTCGGCGAGCAGGCCGGGAGCCCAGGCGCCGGGGCAGATCACGAGCTGGTCTGCGCGGTAGGTGCCCTGGGCGGTGGCGACCTCGACGCCGCCGTCCGCGGTCCAGGACAGCACCTCCTCCTCGAACCGGAGTTCGGCGCCCGCCCTGGCGGCCAGGTCGAGGTGCGCGCCGACGCTGGCCTCCGGGACCACGAGCCCGGCGCCCGCCTCGTAGAGCGCGACGTCCTCTTCGGACGGTCGCATGGTCGGGAAGCGGCGGCGGATCTCCCCCGCGTCCAGCAGCTCGTGCGGCAGGTCCCACTCCTGCGCGGACAGCAGGCTGCCCGCCACGGTGCGGGACTCGGGCCTGCCGACCATGACGCCGCCGACCCGGTGGAAGATCTCCCGACCGGAGTCGGCCTCGATCCGGTCCCACATCTCGTGGGCGCGCAGCAGCAGGGGAACGTAGGCGGGGTCCTCGAAGTAGGCCTGCCGGGTGATCCGGGAGCCGCCGTGGCTGGACCCCTGCCTGTGCACGGGCTTGAACTTCTCCAGCCCCAGCACCCGCTGCCCCCGTTCGGCCAGCCGGTACGCTGCGGCGCTGCCCATCCCGCCGAGGCCGATCACGATGACGTCATAGGTGGTCGGCACGGCGTCAGCTCCTCAGTCGGGTCATCTTCGGGTCGAACAGGGGCTCCTCGACGACGACGGCCGCGACCCGGTCGCCGAAGTACTCGACCTCCACGGTCCGACCGGCCTCGGCCAGGTCCGCGGGCAGCCACGCGTAGGCGATGTTGACGCCGGTCGTGTAGCCGTAGGCCGCGCTGGTCACGTAGCCGGCGGCGGCGCCGTCGACGTGCACGGGTTCGTTGCCGAGGACCACGGCGTGCGGGTCGGTGATGCTCAGGCACGTCAGCTTGCGGGTCTGCGTCCGCGCGGCCAGCGCGTCGCGGCCGACGAAGTAGCCCTTGTCCATCCGCACCGCGAACCCGACGCCGGCCTCGTACGGGTCGTGCTCGGTGGTCATGTCGGCGCCCCAGGCCCGGTAGCCCTTCTCCAGCCGCAGGCTGTTGAACGCCCCGCGCCCGGCCGCGACGACCCCGTGCGCCTGCCCCGCTTCCCAGAGCACGTCCCACAATTCGCGGCCGAGGTCGGCGGTCGTGTACAGCTCCCAGCCCAGCTCGCCGACGTAGGACAGCCGCAGCGCGGTGACCGGGACGTGGCCCACGAAGGCCTTCTGCGCCTTGAAGTAGCCGAGCCTCGTGTCCATCGTGGAGATCGGTTCGACCAGCTCGCGGGCCAGCGGACCCCAGAGTCCGATGCAGCACGTGCCCGCCGTGATGTCGCGGACCTGGACGCTGCCGTTGCCCGGCAGGTGCCTGCCCAGCCAGTCGAGGTCGAGGTTGCCGTTCGCGCCGACCTGGAACCGGTTCTCGGCCAGCCGCGCCACCGTGAGGTCGCTGCGGACGCCGCCGTCCTCGCCGAGCAGCAGCGTGTAGGTGACCGCGCCGGGCTTGCGGGCCAGGTTGTTCGTGGTCATGGTCTGGAGGAAGTCCAGCGCGCCGGGGCCGGTGACCTCAAGGCGCTTCAACGGGGTCATGTCGAACATGGCCACCCGGCTGCGGGTCACCAGCGCCTCGGCGCCCGCGATCGGCGACCAGAAGCGGGAAGCCCACTCGTTGCGCGCGGGGATCTCCGCGACCTCGGGCAGGTCCGCGTTGGCCTCGTACCAGTGCGCGCGCTCCCAGCCCGCGCCTTCGAGGAACACCGCGCCCAGCGCCTGCTGCCGTTCGTGGAACGGGCTGGTGCGCAGCGGCCGCGGGCTTTCCATCGGCTGCAACGGGTGCAGGATGTCGTAGACCTCGACGAAGTTCCGACAGCTGCGCTCGCGGATGTAGCCGGGCGAGAGCTGGACGTCCTCGAACCGGTTGAGGTCCGCCGAGTGCAGGTCCTGCGTCGGCTGCCCGTCGACCAGCCATTCCGCCACGGCCCGCGCGACCCCCGCGGAGTGCGTGATCCACACCGCCTCCGCGACCCAGAACCCGTCCAGGTCGGGGTGTTCGCCGAGCAGCGGCATCCCGTCGGTCGTGAACGAGAACAGCCCGTTGATGCCCTCGTCCACTTCGGACTCGGCGAGCAGCGGCAGCAGGTCCACCGCCGCGGCCCAGGATCCATCGAAGTCGTCGGGCGTGAACAGCCGTTCGGAGGGCATCGACCCGGTGGACAGCGGATCGCCGATCTCGCGCGGGTCGATCGGCATCGGGTCGTGCCCGTAGGCGCCGATGCCGAGCCGGTCGCCGTGCCCGCGGAAGTACAGGTCGGCGTCCTGGTGCCGCAGGATCGGCCCGCCGACCCGGCCGGTCGTGAGCGCCGTGGTCTTCGCGTACTGGTGCGCCATCGGCACGAGCGGTACGACGAGGTCGACCATCCCGCCGAGCAGCGGACCCCACATCCCGGCGCAGGACACCACGACGTCGGCCTTGAACGCGCCGGTCTCCGTGGTCACCCCGGTCACCCGGCCCGCCGAGCGCTCGACGCCGGTGACCTTCTGGTTCGGCACGAACGTCGCCCCGCGCGCGATGGCCCGTTCGGCCTGGGCCTGCGCCGCCGCGACCGGCCTGGCCAGCCCGTCGGTCGGGATGTGGAACCCGCCGAGCACCTTGTCGACGTCGATCAACGGGTGCAGCGCGACGCACTCCTCCGGCGAGACCAGCGAGGTCTCCACGCCCCACGCGGTCGCCCAGCCGTGCCGCCGCTTCAGCTCGGTCAGCCGCTCCGGCGTGGTCGCGACCTCCAGGCCGCCGACGGCGTCGAAGCACCCCAGCTCGCCGTACTTGCGCGCGGTGTAGCTCGCGAACTCGGTCATGGTCTTGTCGCCCGTGGTCTGGAACACCAGGCCCGGCGCGTGCGAGCTGGACCCGCCGGTCGCGAATAGCGGCCCCTGGTCCAGGACCGTGACGTCGGTCCAGCCCCGCCCGGTCAGCTCGTCGGTCAGCGCGCACCCCACGATGCCCGCGCCGACGATGACCACCCGTGGTCGACCCGCCATCTCTGCCCTCCCACCGGAGTTGCGTAAGGCGCTTGGTGTTCCGCCCTCTGCAACAAGCTGCGCTCAGCGCTGCCCGATGTCAATCCCTCCAACCGAGTAGTTCCACGCCGGAAACGCGGCGTTCGGCCGCTACTCGCAGGTAATGGGACAGAACGACAAGAACCCCGTCCCACCAGTTGAAACGGGGTCCAAGATCGTCGGTGGCTAGTCGGCGAAGTAGCCCAGCTGCGCGGACAGCTCCGAGGCCGCCGCGGTCATCGGCGCGACGATCTGGCGCACCCGCTGCCGGGACAGCCGGTAGGACGGTCCGGACGCGCTCATCGCCGCGACGACCTCGCCGCGCTGCCCCCGGATCGGCACGGCGACCGCGTGCAGGCCGAGTTCCAGCTCCTCGAAGCACGCGGCGAACCCCTCCACCGCGACCCGGTCCAGCTCCCCGGACAGCTCGTCCGGCTCCACGACCGTGCGCGGCGTGTACCGGTCCAGCGGCATCCCGAGCAACCGCTTGCGCTCCTCCGGCACCATGAACGCGAACAGCACCTTGCCGCTGGAGGTCGCGTGCAGCGGCGTCCGCTGCCCGATCCAGTTCTGCGCGCTGATCGCCGCGGACCCCCTGGCCTGCGTGATGTTGATGGCGACCCCCTGGTCGGCCACCGCGATGTTCACCGTCTCGCCGAACTCGTCGGCCAGCGCCTGGCACGTCGGCTGCCCCAGCTTGGCCAGGTCCATCCGGCCGGTCGCCGCACCCGCCAGCCGGACCACCCCGAAGCCGATCGCGTACTTGCCCCGCTCGCCCAACTGCTCGACGAGCCCGCGCGACTCCAGCACGCTCACGAGTCTCGACGCCGTGGACTTGTGCACACCCAGCTCACCGGCGATCTCGGTGATGCCCGCCTCGCCGTGCGCCAGCATCTCCAGCACGCTGATGGCCCGGTCCACGGACTGGACCTGGGCCACCGTTCCCCGTTCTGCGTCCGAGTTGCTCATAGCGCAACAGTAACCAGTGGGTAAACCACGCCTGCTCCAACCAGGGGAACCCCTTGACGGCGGCTCCCGCCAGCCTCACATTGTTGCGTTATCCAGGTCGTGTTCTGCATCGCGCAACGGAGGCGCCCCATGATCCGCGTCTGCACCGTCCTCGACCTCCCCCCTGGCGAGGCGGTCCGCATCGTGGCGCACGCGCCGATCGCGGTGTTCAACGCCGACGGCGAGCTGTACGCGATCGACGACACGTGCACCCACCAGGACGCCTCCCTCGCGGACGGCTGGCTGGAGGGCTGCTGGGTGGAGTGCCCGCTGCACGCGTCGTCGTTCGACCTGCGGACCGGCCTGCCCAACGGGCTGCCCGCCAAGCGGCCCGTGCGCACGTACCCGGTGGTCGTCCAGGACGACGTGGTGTACGTCGACACGGCCGTGCGGGACGTGGCGTGAGGACCATCGCGGTCGTCGGCGCCTCGCTCGCCGGACTGCGCTCCGCGGAAGCGCTGCGCGCACAGGGTTTCGACGGTCGGCTGGTGGTCGTCGGGGACGAGCCCCACGAGCCGTACGACCGGCCGCCGCTGTCGAAGGACTTCCTGCTCGGCACCGCCGACCGCGGGTCGCTCGCGCTGTCGGACCCCGACGGGCTCGCCGCGCTGGCGGCGGAATGGCGGCTCGGCGTGCGGGCCGAACGGCTCGACACGAGCACCCGCGAGGTCCACCTGTCCGACGGCACGACGGTCGTGGCGGACGGCGTGGTGATCGCGACCGGCGGCGCGCCCAAGACGCTGCCCGGCACGTACGCGCTGCGCACGCTGGACGACGCGGTGGAACTGCGGGCGGCCCTCACCGGCGGCGCGGAACGGCTGGTGGTGATCGGCGCGGGCTTCATCGGCGCCGAGGTCGCCTCGACCGCGCGGAAGCTGGGCCTCGACGTGACGGTCGTGGAGGTGCTGCCGATCCCGCTCGGCCGGATCCTCGGCCCGGAGATCGGCGCGGTGTGCGGTGAGCTGCACCTGGACCACGGTGTGGAGCTGCGCTGCGGCGTGGGCGTCGAGGAGATCTCCACCGCCGGGGTCGTGCTCACCGACGGCGAGGTGCTGCCCGCCGACGTGGTCGTCGCGGGCATCGGCGCGCGGCCGCAGACCGACTGGCTGGCGGGCTCGGGCGTGGCCGTCGGCAACGGCGTGCTGTGCGACCAGGGCGGTGTGACCAGCGTTCCCGGCGTGGTCGCGGTCGGCGACGTCGCGCGGTGGAGCGGGCAGCGGCACGAGCACTGGACCAGCGCCGCCGAGCAGACCGCCGTCGCGGTGCGGAACCTGCTCGCCGGGACGACCGTCGACACCCACGACAAGCCCGGCTACTTCTGGTCCGACCAGTACGGGGTGCGGATCCAGTTCGTCGGCGAGACGCACCTCTACGACGAGGTCCGCTACGTCGACGGCTCCCCGCGGGACCGCAAGTTCGCCGCCGTGTACCTGCGCGAGGACGTGGTCGTCGGCGTGGTGTCGATGAACGACCCGCGGCACTTCACCAGGCTGCGCAGGCAGCTCGGGACGGCCGCACTGTCCACACCGAACTGACCCGGCTTGACAGGGCCCGTCCCGGCGGGAACGGTGCAACGACCAGTCCAGGTCTTGAGGAGGCGGGCACCCGTGTCGAAGCTGTACGTCGACGGCCGGTGGGTCGGATCGAGTGGCGGCGCCGAGCGGGAGGTGATCAACCCGTTCGACCGGAGCGTGGTGGCCACGGTCGCCGAGGGCACCGCCGAGGACGCCGCGGCGGCCATCGCGGCGGCGCGGCGCGCGTTCGACGACGGCGCGTGGACGTCCACCAGCCCGGAGCACCGCGCGGCCGTGCTGAACCACATCGCGGACCTGCTGGAGCGGGCGAAGGAGGACATCGCCCGCACCGAGACCCTCGACACCGGCAAGACGCTGGTGGAGAGCCGGATCGACGTGGACGACGTCGCCGCGGTGTTCCGCTACTACGGCGGCCTCGCGGGCGCGCTGCACCCCCGCGTCGTGGCAGGCGCGGGGCCGGACGTGATCAGCCGGATCGACTACGACCCGGTCGGCGTGTGCGCGATGATCGCGCCGTGGAACTACCCGCTGCTCCAGGTGGCGTGGAAGATCGCGCCCGCGCTGTTGGCGGGTAACACGTTCGTCGTGAAGCCGAGCGAGATCACGCCGCTGTCGACGATCAAGCTGTTCGAGCTGTTCGCCGAGGCCGGGGTGCCCGCGGGCGTCGCGAACCTGGTGCTGGGCACCGGTCCCGAGGTGGGCTCGGTGCTCGTCGAGAGCCCGGACGTGGACCTGGTGTCGTTCACCGGCAGCCTCAAGGTGGGGCAGTACATCATGCGGTCGGCCGCGTCCACGCTGAAGAAGGTCGCGCTGGAACTGGGCGGCAAGAACCCGAACATCGTGTTCGCGGACGCGGACCTGGACACCGCGGTCGACTACGCGCTCACGGCCGCGTTCTTCCACGCGGGCCAGGTGTGCTCGTCGGGCACGCGGCTGATCGTGCAGGACTCCGTGTACGACGACTTCGTCGCCGAGGTCGCCCGGCGCGCGGACCTCGTGAAGCTGGGCAACGGTCTTTCCCCGGACTCCGAGAGCGGGCCGCTGGTGTCGGCCGAGCACCGGGCCAAGGTCGAGGGGTACGTGGAGATCGGGCTCGCCGAGGGCGCGCGGCTGCTCGCGGGCGGCAAGCGGCCGTCCTCGCCGGAGCTGCGGGAGGGTTTCTTCTTCCGCCCCACCGTCTTCGCGGACTGCACGCGGGACATGCGGCTGGTGCGCGAAGAGACGTTCGGGCCGATCATCACCGCCGAGCGGTTCGGCGACCGGGAGGAAGCGGTGTTCCTGGGCAACGACACCGAGTACGGGCTCGCGGGCGGCGTGTGGTCGCAGGACCTGGAGAAGGCGCAGTGGGTCGCCAGGCGCCTGCGCCACGGCACCGTGTGGATCAACGACTTCGGCCCGTACCTGCCGCAGGCGGAGTGGGGCGGGTTCAAGCGCTCCGGCGTCGGCCGCGAACTGGGCCCGACCGGGCTGCACGAGTACTGCGAGCCCAAGCACGTCTACCAGAACCTCAAGCCCACGGCCCAGAACTGGTTCGCGAGGAGTGCGGATGCCTGAGTACGACTACGTCGTCGTCGGCGGCGGCACCGCCGGATCGGTGCTCGCCGCCCGGCTCAGCGAGGACCCGGACGTGACCGTGTGCGTCGTCGAGGGCGGCCCGAGCGACGTCGGCGACGCGCGCGTGCTGGAACTGCGGAACTGGATCAACCTGCTCGGGTCCGAACTGGACTACGACTACCCGACCGTCGAGCAGCCGCGCGGGAACTCGCACATCCGGCACTCGCGGGCCCGCGTGCTGGGCGGGTGCTCCTCGCACAACACGCTGATCAGCTTCGCGCCGTTGCCGCAGGACCTCGACGGCTGGGGGCCCGGCTGGGACTGGGAGGCGTTCGGGCCGTACTACGACCGGCTGCTGAACAACATCATCCCGGTGGCTCCCGCGGACCGGAACCCCATCGCGCTCGACTTCATCGCCTCCGCCAAGGCCGCGCTGGGCGTGCCGGAGATCGAGGACTTCAACGCGAAGCCGTTCGCCGAGGGCACCGGGTTCTTCTCGGTCGCCTACCACCCGGAGAACGGCCACCGCTCGTCCGCGTCGACGGCGTACCTGCACCCCCACCTGGATCGCCCCAACCTCACCCTGATGCTGGAGACCCGGGTCACGCGGGTGACCTTCGTGGACGGACGCGCCGTCGGCGTCGAGACCTCGGCCGGTCCCGTGACCGCGCGCCGCGAGGTGCTGCTGTGCGCGGGCGCCATCGACACCCCGCGGCTGCTGATGCTCTCCGGTGTCGGCAACGCCGCGGACCTGTCCACGCTGGGCATCGACGTCGTGCACGACCTGCCCGGCGTCGGCGAGAACCTGCTCGACCACCCGGAGTCCGTCATCATCTGGGAGACCGACGGCCCGATCCCGCTGAACTCCGTGATGGACTCCGACGCCGGCCTCTTCGTCCGCCGCGACACCGCGGACCCCCGCCCGGACCTGATGTTCCACTTCTACCAGATCCCCTTCACCGCCAACACCGAACGCCTCGGCTTCCCCGTCGTCGAACACGGCGTCTGCATGACCCCGAACATCCCCCGCCCGCACAGCACCGGCCGGATGTGGCTCACCAGCGCCGACCCCGCGGTCAAACCGGCACTGGACTTCGGCTACTTCACCAACCCCGACGGCTACGACGAGCAGACCCTGGTCGACGGCTTCCGCGTCGCCCGCGAGATCGCCTCGCACGAACCGCTGAAGTCGTGGCTCCTGCGCGAGATCGCACCGGGCCCCTCCATCACCTCCGACGAGGACCTGTCGGAGTACGGACGGCGTGCCGCGCACACCGTCTACCACCCGGCGGGCACGTGCGCGATCGGCTCCGTCGTCGACCAGGACCTGCGCGTCATCGGCCTGGACGGCCTGCGCGTGGTGGACGCCTCGGTCTTCCCCACCATGCCGACCGTCAACCCGATGGTGACCGTGCTGATGATCGGCGAACGCGCGGCGGACCTGATCCGCGAGGGGTGACCCGGCGTGGAGCCTCCCGATCCGGGAAGCTCCACCCGTCGTTCAGTCGAGGACGCGGTCATGCCGAATCCTGTGCGTGTGCATGTCCTCGTGCCACTTGGACAGCGCCAGGTCGACCGAGGACTGGAGCGTGCTCATGCGCGCCTCCATCAGGTGCATGGACGGCGCCACCCGCGCCGTCATCTCCTGCCTGACGTAGCGAACACAAGCCACCGCACCGATGAGCACACCCAACAGCGCGCCGATGAGGAAGATCAGGACCGTCATCGCGACCACCCACCAAATTCTGATCAAGCTATCCACAGTTTTTGCGGACTTGATTTCTGGCCGTGCAACCTGAATTATGCCCTCTTTGTGTGGTCGGTCAAGCAGGCCAAGTAAGTCAGACTTAACGGTTGTACAGCCTTACTTGACCACGTGCGTGGCTCCTGCGGGTCGATTCCAATTCAGAGCTCAGGTGGATGAAGTGAAAGAACGCGAAGTGAAGCTGGGCCGAACACTCAGCTCGCTGATCGAGCGCGGGGGCTACAGCGGAAATAGACGGGATATCCTCACCGCCCTCGACATCAGCCCGGCGGCCCTCTCCCAGTACGCGCGGGACCAGACGCGGCCGAGCTTCCAGAAGCTCGTGGCACTGGCCGACTTCTTCGGCGTGAGCCTCGACTACCTCGTCTTCGGCGAGGTGGGCGTGCCCGAGGTGGGCCAGGGCGTCTCGACCGGCTACATCGAGAGCACCTGGCAACAGGTCGCGGCCAACACCCGCCGCCACTCGGCCCTTGTCGGCCGGATGGGCAGGGTGCTCGCCGATCGCGTGGACGAGGTCGCCCGCGAGTTGGCGAACTCCCCGACAGCAGGACGCGAGGGCCTCATCCAGGACGACGAGGCAGCGCGGATAGAGCGCTTCTGCCTGTCCGTCGACATCCTCACCCTGAACCTCGACTACGACATGGTCCTCCTGCCGGATGGCAGTGCCGCGGCAGGCAGGTTCATGGACGTCGTCGCGACGAACCTGTTGGCCGGATGCGATTACCGGTTCCTCGTGCCCGTCGGCGCGGAGCACGTCATCGAGCAGTTCCGAATCCTCCTCACGGAGCGAGTGGGTCGGGATCTCGTCAGCCGCAACTGCTCGTTCCGCCGCACGGCTCAACCGGTCTACTCGGGAATCGCGATCTACCGGTTGAACATGGACAAGCTGGCCGCCGAGGACCCGGCTCTCCTCGCGCAGATGCAGGACTACATCGGTGTCCAGGGAGAACTCGGCTACACTATCCGTCCGAACGAGGACTTGAATAACGACATGATGATGAGCCGTGAACACCGCGATCGCGCCAAAGCTGCATTCAATGCACTGTGGACCTCCGGGAGGCTTGAATGATCCGCGCTACCGCAATGTCCACCGATGTCGTAGTGGGACTGGTCGTCGAGGTCCACATCCATCCCGGCGGTGACTTCATCCGCCTCGCTATGGTCGACATAGGAAGCAGCATGGTGCAGATCGTATTCGGAGGGCCCGATCTCGTGTGTGCGGGCGACTTCGTCCCGGTCGCCCCACCTGGAACGAGACTTCCCGGTCGGAAGAAGATGCGCCGCGCCAAGTTCCGCGGGCAGATCTCGCACGGAATGCTCGGCAGCGCAGCCGAGTTCGGCTGGCAACCGGACGGGCCTGACGAGGTCGCCCTGCTGAACCCGAGCGGTCTGCACCCGGGGTCCAGGTTGGACGGTGCGAGATGGCCGGACCTCCAAGCCGAGATGAGGCCCGGCCACCTCGAACTCCGCGAGCGCTGGGCGGCGCGGCTAAGAACTCCTAACAAAGTGCGAGGTTGACCAGGCGGCGGAAGCAGATGATGCTGCACGCCAAGCGCAGGAAGGCCTCGTGGATGTCGTCACGGATCTCCCGCCGGATGCGCAGACGCCGGAACCAGTGCAATAGCGCGAACGTCTGCTCCACAACCCAGCGGTACACGCCCAGCCCCGAGCCGTGCTCCTCGCCGCGCCTGGCAATGAACGGCGTGATCCCGACCTCCCGCACCTGCTTGCGGTACTTGTCGTGGTCGTAGCCGCGATCGGCGTAGAGCGCGTCGGGCCGTCGGCGCGGACGACCGCGACGCCCCCGCACCGCGGGGACGGCCTGGATCAAAGGCATCAGCTGGGTGACGTCGTTGCGGTTGCCGCCGGTCAGCGACACCGCCAGCGGGATGCCGTGCGCTTCGGTGATCAGATGGTGCTTCGAGCCCGGTCGGGCACGGTCGACCGGGCTCGGTCCGGTTTTGGGCCGCCCTTCATGGCCCGCAGGTGCGAGCCGTCGATCACCGCCCTCGACCAGTCCAGCGCGCCGGCACCGTTCAACTCGGCCAGCAGCGATTCGTGCAGGCGCTGCCACACCCCGGCCTCGTTCCAATCCCGCAAGCGCCGCCAGCAGGTCATGCCCGAGCCGAAGCCCAACTCCTGGGGCAGGAACTCCCAGGGGATGGCCGTGTACAGCACGAACAGGATGCCGCATAACGCTTTGCGGTCATCCAGGCGAGGACGACCAGGGTGACGAGGGTCGTGCTGGACTACCGGCAGCAGCGGCTCGACACGTGCCCACAACTCGTCGGACACGATCCAAGGTGGCTGCTGGCCCTTCCTTACATCCTGATCAACAAGTCAGGTGATCAAGCTATTCCATGATCGGACTTTGTTAGGAGTTGTAAGAGGGCATCTGATCTACTTTTGAACAGTTGTGTCCGGTTTGCCTGGATCGTTTCGCCAGGTTTGGGTGGATTCACCAGTCAAATAGAGGCTCATTTTGTTAGTCATCGCCCAGAGGACCATCACGCGAGAGCGCTGCGGCAAGGTCTCGTAATCGCGCACCAGGCGACGGTGCTGCATCAACCAGCCAAAGGTCCGCTCGACCACCCAGCGGCGAGGAAGCACGTGAAACCCTGTGGCGGCAAAACGTTTGACGACCTCGACGCGAACACCACGGCGGACACCGTGGCGGCGGACGGAGTCGTTGTAGCCGCCGTCCACCCAGGCCATGGACACACTCGGATGTACGGCGGCAAGTCGATCCAGGATCTCCTTGCCGGCGGTCGAGTCCTGGACCGACGCGGCGGTGACGACCACGGTGAGCAGCAGGCCGAGTACGTCGGTGGCGATGTGCCGCTTGCGTCCCTTGATCTTCTTGTTCGCGTCGATACCCTGATCGGATTCCCTGACATTGCAGGAGGTTTTCATGCTCTGCGAGTCAAGGATCGCCGCGGTGGGAGTGGTCGACCGTCCACTCGCGACACGAACCCGGTCTCGTAGGAGGTCGTGCACGGTCTCCGCGGTGCCGTCGGTCTCCCACTTGGCGTAGTAGTCGTAAACCGTCTTGTAAGGCGGGAAATCGTGCGGCAGGTACTCCCACGCGATCCCGGTCCGGCACACGTACAGGATGGCGTTGACGATCTCCCGCAAGTCGTGCACCCGTGCCACTGTTCCCGGTCCGCGCCGGGCCGCGCGCCACGCCGTCAACGTCGGCTCGATCAACGCCCACCGGGCATCGGACAGGTCACTGCGATACGCACGCCGAGAGCTCACAGTTGATCAACTTTACGGTGCTCTGCAAAATCCGGACAGATCACCTAAACCAAGATCAGATGCCCTCTAAGCGCCCAACCCCCAGCGTTGTGCCAAGTGCCAGGCCGCGCACACATTCACGTCGAGCACGTACGCGGTGGCGGTGCCGCACTGCTGGGCGCCGGTGCCGGGGTCGACGGGTTGGCCGTGGCCCATGCCGGTGATGGTGTAGGTCTCGACCACCGGCGCGCCGGAGGCGTCGCGGTACACCGAGTGCGGGTGGCCTGCGACGGTGTCGGTGGTGTCCGCCGTGGTGTCGGTGCCGAGGGCGTTGGTCCACTGGTCGACGAGTTCGCGTTGGTTGGCGGTGGCGACGGTGTAGTCGGCGGTGCCGTGCCAGATGGTCACGGGTGGGCGGGGGCCGGTGTGCGGGCTGGCGGCGCGGACCTTGTCGCCCCACTGCTGCGGGGTGAGGTTCTTGCCGGGGTTCATGCAGGAGTAGGCGTCGATGACGCTGGTGGCGCAGCCGTGCGGCAGGCCGGCGACGATGCCGCCGCCGCGGAAGACCTCCGGGTAGTCGGCGAGCATGACCGACGTCATGGCGCCGCCCGCCGAGAGACCGGTGACGTAGGCCGGGCCCGCGGCCGTCTTGGTGATCATCTGGGCGATCGAGGCCGCCTCGCCCTGGCCTCGGGTGGTGTCGGCGGTCTGGAACCAGTTGAAGCACTTGTTGAGGTTGTTGAGGTTCTGCTGCTGCGGGAGCAGCACCGAGAACCGGTAGCGGTCGGCCAGCGCGACCCAGCCGGACGCCGTGCCGTAGCCGGCGGCGTCCTGGGTGCAGCCGTGCAGGGCCACCACGACGGGGCGACCGGCGGGCAGGCCGTCGGGAACGTAGCGGAACATCCTGAGGTTGCCGGGATTCGTGCCGAAGCCGGTGACCTCGGTGATGCCCGCGGCCTGGGCGGACGGTGTGAGGGTCGTCAACAGGAGCAGGACCAGTACGACGATTCGCATGCGGACCTCCTTGTCCACACCCCACGGTAGGAACGCCGCCCGCACCCCGCGATGGACCGCCCCACCACATCCGCCGCGCGGGATGTGGCGACTACAACCATTACCCCGCAACGGTCCTGGCCCTAGCGTCACCGGCGTGAACATCGTCGTCCCCCTGCTCACCGCCCTGGCCGTCCTCGGCACGGCCCCCGCCCCGGCCCCCTCGGCCGGGGGCTGCGGCGGACTGCGCGTCCCCGGCGCCGACCACCAGGAGTCGTCGCGCACCACCGACCTGACCACCGCCGGTGGTCTCACCGACCCTGCCGACTGGGCCGGGCTGACGCCCGCCGGACTGGCCGCGCCCGGCCCCGTGCCCGGCACGCAGGTCGACGGGTACTTCCCCGACGACTCCACGACCAACACCAACCACGGCTGGAACCACGACTCCCAGTTCGTGATCCGGCTGCCCACGCGGTGGAACGGCGGCCTCGTGGTCACCGGGTCGCCCGGTGTGCGGGAGCAGTACGCCAACGACCGCGCCATCGGCGACTGGGTGCTCCAGCGCGGTTACGCGTTCGCCGCGACCGACAAGGGCAACACCGGTGTGGAGTTCCACGCCGACGGCGACGCGATCGTGGAGTGGAACGAGCGGGTGACGCAGCTGACCCGCGCGGCGAAGGCGTTGGCGCGGCAGCACTACTGCCGTCCGCCGAGCCGGACGATCGCGACCGGGCTGTCCAACGGCGGCTACCTGGTGCGGTGGCAGCTGGAGAACCACCCCGAGCTGTACGACGGCGGTGTCGACTGGGAAGGCGTGCTGTGGCGGGAGGAGGGCCCGAACCTGCTCACGTTCCTGCCGCCCGCGCTGCGCGGTGAACCGGTGTTCCCGGCCGAGTCGGAGTTCCTGTGGCCGTTCTACCGGCAGTACTACTGGGACCTGACGCAGCGGATCTACCGCGAGGAACTGGATCCCGACTACGAGGGCGCCGAGGCCGACTACGACTACGCGACCAGGCCCGCAGCCCACCGGGCCGTGCGGAGGATCGCGCTGACCGGCCGGATCGGCAAACCGCTGATCACCCTGCACGGCACCCTGGACGGGCTGCTGCCGATCACCCTGGACTCCGACGTGTACGCGGACATGGTGCGGGAGAAGGGAAGGGCGTCGCTGTTCCGGTACTACCGCGTCGAGGGCGGCACGCACGTCGACTCCCTGTACGACGCCTTCCCCGACCGCGTCCGCCCGCTGACCCCGTGCCACCACACGGCTTTCGCCGCGCTGGAGCGCTGGTTGGACGGCGCCCGGCCACCCGCGTCGGCCACGATCGGCAGGCCCGCGGTGGTCTCCCCGAACGACTGCGCCCTGCGCTAGCCCACCAGCCGCAGCAGCCTCAACGCCAACTGCACCTCCAGCACCCGCTCCGGCCCCACCCAGTCCTCCCCCAGCAGCGTCCCCACCCGGTCCAGCCGCTGCACCACCGTGTTCACGTGCACGTGCAGCTCGTCCTTGGCCCGGCTCAGGTTCGCCCCGCATGCGAAGTACGCCGACAACGTCCTCACCAGCTCCGTCCCCCGGCTCGCGTCGTAGTCCAGCAGCGGCCCCAACGTCGTGCGCACGTACCCAGCCACGTCGGCGCGCTCCCCCAGCAGCACACCGACGAACCCGAGGTCCGCGGGTGTCCCGCCCTGGCCGCGCCTGCCCAGCACCAGCAACGCGGACAGGCAGCGCGCGGCCTCGGCGTGGGCCTCGACGACCCGGTCCGGGCCGGTGGCCGGGCCACCCGCGCCGACGGTCACCGGGGCGCCGACGGCCTTGCCGAGGACGCGGGCGGTGTCGGTGGCGGCTGACGCGATCTCCTTGCCCGGCAACAACAACACGACGTGTTCGCCGTGCGCGCCTGCCAACCCGCGGCCGGCGGACGCCAGGTGCGCGGCGGCGGCGAGCAGGCGTTCGCGAGGTGCGGAGGCGCCGTCGGCGACCAGGACGACGTGCGGGACGCCCAGTTCGACGCCGATCCGGCGGGCGCGGGCGGTGAGGGCGGCGGGATCGCGGTCGGGGGCGGTGAGCAGGTCGGTGATCAGTTCGCCGCGCACCTTGTTCTCGGCCTCGGCCACGCTGCGCCGCAACAGCAGCAGCAGCGCCGTCACGACGCTGGCGCGTTCGAACAGCCGCCGGTCCGCGTCGGCCAGGTCCGGTCGTCCCGTCAGCGTGATGCTGCCGAGCAGCTCCCGCCCGGCCACCACCGCGCACACCCAGGTGTCGTCCTGGGCGACGGCCCGGCCGGTCGTGCGGGAGGAGCTGACGGCCGAACGCGCCGGAGTCCCCGTGGTGGCGCCGATCCTGGCCAGCTCGCCGAGGTCGCTGTCGTGCACGGCGATCGCGCCGCCGAGCACCTTCGCCACGGCGGCGGCCACCTCGGGCACGTCGGCGCCGCGCAGCACGAGGTCCGCGAGCCGGTCGTGCGCCTCCTCGGCCCGGCGCATGGCCTCGCTGTGCGCGTGGATGACCTCGTTCGCCTCGTTGCGCTCGCGCAGCGCGACACGGGTCTCCTCCAGCAGGTGCGCGGTGTCCAGGGCGATGGCGGCGTGGTCGGCCAGCGAGGACAGCAGCGCGACCTCGTCGGGCGGGAACCGCCGGGTGGTGCGGTTGGCCGCGTACAGCACGCCGATCACCCGGCTGCCCAGCGTCAGGGGCACGCCGAGGATCGCGACCAGCCCCTCGTCCTTCACGGCGGTGTCGATCGGCGTGGTGTGGTCGAACCGCAGGTCGGCGAAGTAGTCGGCGGTGGCGTACGGCCGGGCCGTCTGCGCGACGAGCCCGCCGAGCCCCTCCCCCATGCCCAGGCGCACCTCCTGGAACAGCGCGGACACCGAGCCGTCGGTGACCCGCATGGACGTCCCGTGCGCCGCGGGCTCGTTCATGCTCAGGTAGGCCACGTCCGTGCCGAGCAGCAGCCTCGCGCGCCGCACGATGGACTTCAGCACGGCGTCCGGGTCGCGGGCGCCCGCGAGGTCGCTGGCGGTGTCGAACAGCGCCTCCAGCTCGGCCTCGCGGCGCCGGTGCTCGGTCAGCGTCCGGCGGATCCGCAGCGCCAGCTCGGTGGCCCGCTCGACCCGGTCGAGGTCCGCGCCACCGGCCCCCGCGGCACGGGCCGCGGGGAGCACCTGCGCGAGCCGTTCGCTCCCCGCGTCCTGCGCGAGCAGTTCGAGCAGGTGCTCCACCGGATCGGTCATGTGATCATGCTGGCACTTGCGCGGGGTCGGTGGCGTCCTTCTCGAGCGACACGCCCCTGGTCTCCTTCGCCACCAGCACCGCGATGACGCTGAGCAGGCAGGCGAACCCGACGTACAGGGCGACCGGGACCGTGCTGCCGTACGCCTTGAGCAGCGCGGTCGCGATCAGCGGGGCCAGCGCGCCTGCCACGATGGACGCGAGCTGGTAGCCGATCGAGGCGCCCGAGTAGCGGACCCTGGTGCCGAACAGCTCCGAGAAGAACGCGGCCTGCGGTCCGTACATCGCGCCGTGCAGCACGAGCCCGACGGACGTGGCGAGCAGGATCGCGCCGAACGACTTCGTGTCGAGCAGCGTGAAGAACACGAAGATCCACACGCCGACGCCGACCGCGCCGAACAGGTACACCGCGCGGCGGCCGACCCGGTCGGACAGCGCGCCCCACAACGGGATCGAGACGAAGTGGATCATCGAGCCGATCAGCACCGCGTTGAGCCCGTAGGACTTCGACAGCCCCAGCGGTCCGGTGATGTAGACCAGGATGAACGCGGTGATCACGTAGTACGAGACGTTCTCGCCCATGCGGGCGCCCATCGCGATCAGCACCTCGCGCCAGTGCTCCCGCATCAGCGTCACGATCGGCGCCTTCTCCACGACCGGCGACTTGGCCAGTTCCGCCTTGCGCTGCGCCTCCAGGAAGATCGGCGACTCGCTGACGGTCAGCCGGATCCACAGCCCGATGCCGACCAGCAGGCCGGACAGCAGGAACGGCACCCGCCAGCCCCAGGACAGGAACGCCTCGTCGGTCTGCACGGCGGCCAGCACCGCGAGCACCGCGGTGGCCAGCAGGTTGCCCAGCGGCACACCCGCCTGCGGCCAGGAAGCCCAGTAGCCGCGCCGTTTCGCGTCCCCGTGCTCGGAGACGATCAGCACCGCGCCGCCCCACTCGCCGCCGAGCGCGAACCCCTGCACCAGCCGCAGCACGGTGAGCAGGATCGGCGCGCCGACGCCGATCGTGGCGTAGGTGGGCAGCAGGCCCATCGCGAACGTGGCGCCGCCCATCAGCAGCAACGCCAGCACGAGCAGCTTCTTGCGGCCGATCCTGTCGCCGAAGTGGCCGAACACCAGGCCGCCCAACGGCCTGGCCAGGAAGCCGATGGCGTAGGTCGTGAACGCCAGCAGGGTGCCGGTCAACGCGTCCACGCTGGGGAAGAACAGCTTGTTGAACACCAGCGCGGCCGCGGAGCCGTAGAGGAAGAAGTCGTACCACTCGATAGTGGTTCCGATCAGGCTCGCGGCGACGACCTTGACGATGGACTTCCTCGGTGGGGCAGGGGTTTCGACCATGGGATCACCACTTCTTCGGGGTGGGGCGTCTACTGGGGGACGTGCGGGTGCCTACTGGGCGGTCCAGCCGCCGTCGATCGTGAAGGTGGTGCCCGTGACGTGCCCGGAGTTGGGGCCGCAGAGCCACAGCACGGTCGCCGCGATGTCCGCGGGGTCGATCAGCTCCTTGATCGCGGTGCGCTGGAGCATCACCTCGGCGAGCACCCGGTCCTCCGGGATGCCGTGCGCGCGGGCCTGGTCGGCGACCTGCCCCTGCACCAGCGGCGTGCGGACGTAGCCGGGGCTGACGCAGTTGCTGGTCACGCCGTGCTCGGCGCCCTCCAGCGCGGCGACCTTGCTCAGCCCCTCGAGGCCGTGCTTCGCGGCGGTGTAGGCGGATTTGAACGCGCTGGCGCGCAACCCGTGCACGCTGGTGAGGTTGACGATCCGCCCCCAGCCCCGGCCGCGCATGTGCGGCAGGCAGTGCCGCATCAGCAGGAACGGCGCGGTGACCATGACCCGCTGCATCAACTCGAAGCGGTCCGGCGGGAACTCGTGGATCGGCGCGACGTGCTGGAGCCCGGCGTTGTTGACGAGGACGTCGACGTCGTGCGGGAGGTCGCGCGCCGGATCGGTGGCCGCGAGGTCGACGACGTGCGGCGTGCCCCCGACCTCCTCCGCGACGGCGTGCACGGCGGCGGCGTCCCGGTCGACGAGGTGGATCTTCGCGCCGGCCGCCGCGAAGGCGAGGGCGCAGGCGCGGCCGATGCCTCCCCCGGCGCCCGTGATGAGCGCGGTGCGGCCCGCGAGGTCGTCACCGGTGTGACCGAGACCACTGTTCATGACTCGACGCTAGCGAGGAACGCGGGGATCGGCACATGTGCGACCAGCACATAACGGTGTATTGCTTCATGTGCGCTGACGACAGTCGCCGATGTGATCCACGGCTTATCCAATACCTGGTGCAATCACCCCTGGTGCGTGAGTACTCTTCATTGATCCGTTCGGGGGACGACCACGTACTTGGGGGTAACTGAATGTCATTAACGCCGATCTACGACGACGTCATGCGGGAACTCGACGGCATCATGGCGGCCAGCAAGGCGAAGCAGGCCGAGGACGCCGTGAACGCGGAGAAGGCCGCCGAGCAGAAGCTCGACGACCCCCTCGCCAGCTGAACCCCAGGACCTAGCTGGGCGGCTGGAGCAGGTCCGCGGGGACCGGCTCGTCCTTCTCCAACGCGCCGAACAGGCGCAGGGCGTTCTCCCGGTCCCACTGCACGACCGAGCCGACCCCGTCCAGCGTCGGCGTGCTGCCGATCGGGACCGTCGCGGTGTCGACGCCGCCGCCCATGCCGAACGCGAGCCCGGCCAGGTTCTGCAGGTGGTCGCTGTCGTCGACCGAGATGGCGTCCGTGCTCGCGAACAGCAGCGGGAACGCCCGGAACGGGTTGATCAGCGTGCCCACGCTCGTCGCCCGGTCCGACAGCGCCGCGAGGAACTTGCGCTGGTTCTGCACGCGCTGGAGGTCCGCCGTGGCGAACGCCCTGGTGCGCACGTAGCCGAGCGCCTGGGTGCCGTCCAGCTCCTGGCAGCCCGCCTGGAGGTCGAGGCCCGCCAACGGGTCCTGCATCGGCTCGTCGATGCACATGTCGACACCGCCGACGGCGTCCACGATGCCCGCGAACCCGCCGAAGCCGATCTCCATGTAGTGGTCGAGGTGCAGGCCGGTCGCGGTCTCGACCGTCTGCGCCAGCAGCGGCGCGCCGCCGAGCGAGAACGCCGCGTTGATCTTGTTCTTGTCGTTGCCCGCGATGTCCACATAGGAGTCGCGCGGCAGGCTCACCAGCGTCGCCTTCCCCGAGCCCTCCGGGAGGTGCAGCAGCATGATGGTGTCCGTGCGCTTGCCGCCCGCGTCACCGGTCGACAGCGCGTCCTTCTGCTCCTGCGTCAGGTCGTCGCGCGCGTCCGACCCCACCAGCAGCCAGTTCGTGCCGGGGGTGTCCACCGGTCGGCCCTCGTAGTCCGGCAGCGCGTCCGAGCGCTTCAGCGACGAGTCGACGTAGAACCACAAACCGACCATGGCCAGCAACAGCACGAACACGACGGCCAGGAACACACGGCCCTTCTTGACCTTGCGCCGCTGCGGCACCGGCCTGCGTGCAGGCGGTTGCTGGTACCCCTGCTGGTATCCAGCGCTCATGTCGCCAACCCCGATCTGGATTGTTGTCTTCTTGCACCTAGAGACGCGGCGCAAGCGGAGAGGTTGCCACCCTAGTGCGGTGGCCGGCGCCCCTCGCCGGGAGTTCCGTCGTCCGCACTAGTCACCCAGGGGCAGCACGAGTGCCGCGAGCAACCGGTTCAACTCGGCGTCGGGGTCGTCGGTGAACCCGGTGTGCGTCGGCGACGTCTGGACCACCGTGCTGCGCGGCGCGGTCAGCCAGCGGAACCGCTGCCCCCTGGTCGTCCCCGAAACGGGCCCGGCCTCCCGCGCGCCGTCGCAGGACGTGCCCAGGTGCGCCAGCGCCGACTCCAGCAGCTCGACGTCGAACCCCGGGTCCAGCGCCCGCACGCGGTGGGCGTCCACAAAGGTCCTGGCGCGCAGGAATTCCAGCTCCGGGCAGTACAGCAGGACGCCGACGTTCGCGAACTCGCCGCGCTCGGGCCGCGGCACCGCCCGCAGGACCGCGTACTCAAACACGTGCGGCACGGGCCACCTCCAGCGCCTCGACCCAGGCCCGCGGCCCGGCCAGCCGGGCGGCGAAGTACGCGAGGTAGGCGTCCCGGACGGCCTGCGCGCCCTCGAACACCAGGTCCTGCGCGAGCCACTCGTCCGGCACCAGCGCCAGGACCTCCCGCAGCAGCTCCGGCGTCACCTTCGCGGCCAGTTCGGCGTCCACGTCGGCGAGCGGGCCCGCGAAGGGGAGCATCAGGTGGTCGGCGGCGTCGAACCGGTATTCCTTGGCGGGGAAGCGATCCGCGCGCCAGCCGTGGTGGAAGTAGAGGGCCGCGCCGTGGTCGATCAGCCAGAGCTGCCGGTGCCACAGCAGGGTGTTCGGGTTGCGCCAGCTGCGGTCGACGTTCAGCGCGAGGCCGTCCAGCCAGAGCAGCCGGGTGGCCGTCGCGGCGTCGGGTTCGCGGACCACGGGGTTGTAGTCGAACGAGCCGGGCAGGTAGTCCAAGCCGAGGTTGACGCCGCCGCTCTTGCGCAGGAGGTCCTGGATCTCCTCGTCCGGCTCGGAACGGGCCAGCTCGGGGTCGAGGTCGACCAGGACGATCTCCGGGACGCGGAAGTCGAGGCGGCGGGCCAGTTCGCCGACGACGATCTCCGCGATCAGCGCCTTGACGCCCTGGCCCGCGCCCCGGAACTTCAGGACGTACATGCCCAGGTCGTCGGCTTCGACGAGACCGGGCAGCGAGCCGCCTTCGCGGAAGGGCGTGACGTACCGGGTGGCCGCGACCGTCCGCAGGCCGTTGGAGGGTTCCACGGGGGTCATCATGGTCCGGCGGAGGGCTCCCGCGCGAACCGGTTCCCGCTTCAGCCGACCGCGGACTCCAGCGCCCTCAGGTACGCCACCTGCCCCTGCTTGGTCGGGTGGTAGGAGTCCTCGACGGGATCGGCCACGCCGCCCAGCCAGGACTCGGCGGAGCAGAGGCCGTGGCCCGCGAAGGGTTGGCGCATGTCGACGTAGGTGACGCCCGCCCTGTCCGCGGCGGACCTGGTGACGTCGGCCAGCAGGTCCGCGCCCGCGTTGACGGCGGTGCGCTTGGCCTCGCTCAGGCCGTCGGGGCACGAACCCGGCTCGAACAGGCGCGGGTAGCCCAGGAGCACGGTCCTGGCGCCGGGCGAGGCCCGCTCCACGGCGGCGAACAGCTGCGAGAGCCTGCCGGGCAGCTCGTCCCTGGTGATCACGCCCGCCTGGTCGACGGCCTGCTTGCAGTCGCGGTCCGACTTGAGGGCGCAGGTGGACATGACGTCGGAGAAGCCGATGTCGTCGCCGCCGACGGTGAGGGTGACCAGACCCGTCTCGGGGGTGAGGGCGGGGAGCTGGCGCTCCAGCACCTCGCCGACGGTGGCGCCGGAGCAGGCGGGGAACTGGAAGGACGCGGGGCCGTGGGCGTCCTTCCACAGGTTGGGGTAGGCGAAGGCGGTGCGGCCGCAGCCGCCGCTGGAACTGCCGGTCCCCACGCCCGCGGCGTAGGAGTCGCCGAGTGCGGCGTACTCCGGCGCGACGGGCGCGGGGACCATGACCAAGCTGAACACCAGAGCTGCGGCGATACCCATGTGCAAGCGGTACCACTGTGGACGGTCCGGCGGTAGGCCGTTAACCCAGCCGGGTGGGTACCACGCAGACCGGGATGGGGGTCGACAGCGGGGTGCCGGTGGGGCGCAGGCGGCCGGTGGCCAGGTCGACCCTGAACGTGGTGGCGGTGTTGGAGTTCTGGTTCGCCGCAAACAGGAATCGCCCGGTCGGGTCGAACGCGATGTGCCGGGGGTACTTGCCGCCGGTGGGCACGGTCTCGACGAACCGCAGCCGCGCGCCGCCCTGCTCGACCGCGAACAGCGCCACGCTGTCGTGGCCGCGGTTGGACAGGTAGACGAAGCGCCCGTCCGCGGAGACGACGACCTCGGCCGGGTAGTTGCGCGGGGTCGCGGGGGTGCCGATCGGGGTGGTGCGCAGGGTCTGCGCGGGGGTCAGCAGGCCGCGTTCCGCGTCGTAGGCCGCGGCGACGATCGTGGAGTCCAGCTCGTTGGCCAGGTAGGCGAACGAGCCGGACGGGTGGAACGCCAGGTGGCGGGGGCCTGCTCCGGGCTTCACCTTGGCGGTGCTCACCACGGTCAGCTTCCCCGTGGTGGTGTCCAGCCGGTAGCTGTAGACGGAGTCGGTGCCCAGGTCGACGGCGAGCAGGTGCTTGCCGACCGGGTCCGGCAGGACCTGGTGGGCGTGCGGGCCCTCCTGGCGCTCCTTGTCCGGCCCCGAACCCTGGTGCTGCGCGAGGTCGACGCGGACGCCCAGGCCGCCGTCGGCGCGCACCGGGTGCACCGCGACGCTGCCGGACGAGTAGTTGGCGCTGAGCAGGTAGCGGCCGCTGGGGTCCAGGGCCAGGTGGCACGGGTCCGCGCCGCCGGTGCTCTGGCTGTTGATCACGCGCAGCCCCCCGCCCGCGCCGATGGCGATCGAGGTCACCGCCCCGTTGGTCTGCTCGTTCACCGCGTAGAGCGTGCGCCCCGCCTCGATGACGAACGACGGGTTGGCCACGCCGGGGAACACGCCGGTCTGCCGGAGCTGACCGGTGGTCTGGTCGTAGGCCGCGAGACCGATGCCGGTCCCCCCGCCCGACCACGTCGTGTACGTCCCCAAGTACGCGGTGGTCTCCGCGCGTGGTTGCGCCGAAGCGGCCTGACCGGTCACCAGCATCCCTGCCCCAACACCCATGGCTCCGAAGAACCTTCGCCTGTCGATCATCACTGCGCACCTCCGCTTCATCCCTGGCGGCTGGACCACAGTGGCCTGGACCACTGCGTGCCGACAAGGGCTGCAACGAAGATTGCGCCTACCGCAACGGATCCGACCCGGTGAGTTCGGCCAGCTCCGCGGCGGGGTCGTAGTCCGGCACAGGATACGTCGGCGCGAGGTCGCGCAGGGTGTGGAGCAGCAGCCGGGCGACCGCCCAGTTGCGGTACCACTTGCGGTCCGACGGCACGGCGTACCAGGGCGCGGTCGGTGGCGAGCACTGCGCCAGCACGTCGGCGTACGCCAGCTGGTACTGCGACCACTTCGCCCGGACGACGAGGTCCTGCGGGTTGTACTTCCAGCGCTTCTCCGGCGTCTCCAGCCGGGCGACGAGCCGTTCCTTCTGCCGTTCCGGCGAGATGTGCAGGAAGCACTTCAGGATCGTCACGCCGGACTCGGCCAGCTCGGCCTCGAAGTCGTTGATCTGCTGGTAGCGGGCCCGCCACACCGACGGCGGCACCAGCTTGTCGACCCTCGGGACCAGCACGTCCTCGTAGTGCGAGCGGTCGAAGAAGCCGATCTCCCCCGGCGTGGGCAGCTGGCGGCGGATCCGCCACAGGAAGTCGTGCGTCAGCTCCGAGCGGGTGGGCTTCTTGAACGACACGATGCGCAGGCCCTGCGGGTTGACCAGGCCCGCGACGTGCCGGATCGTGCCGCCCTTGCCCGAGGTGTCCATGCCCTGGAGCACGACCAGCACGCGCCGCTTCCCGCCGCCGAGCCCCTCGGCGTAGAGGTTCTCCTGGAGCTGGTCCAGCTCGCCCGCCATCGCCGCCAGGTCCTCGGCCGCCCCGGCCTTGTCCTTCGGCCCGACCGGAGCGCCCGCGGGATCGATCCCCGCGAGGTCCACGGCATCGGGGTTGACCCTGAGCACGTCGCGAATCGAGTGGACGTGCGCCGACTTCTTCGCCATCGTCGCAGGGTAGCCAGGACGTGATCACTCCGCTCGGTGCGCAACGGATCTCCGTCGATCATCCGTTCTGCGCAACGAACCTGATATCCACGCAACACCTCACGGATGAAATCGCTGGCATTCGCCCCTTAGCCTTGTCCTATGACCGCCATCGCCGTTCTCACCACCGTGCCCCCGGCCCACGCGGCCGACTTCATCGCGCTCGACGAGGCCTGGAGCACGCACAACTACCACCCGCTGCCGGTCGTGATCTCCCACGGCGAGGGGGCGTGGGTGACGGACGTGGACGGTCGCCGGTACCTGGACTTCCTGTCCGGCTACTCGTCCCTCAACTTCGGCCACCGCCACCCCGCGCTGATCGCCGCCGCGGTCGAGCAGCTCGGCCGCGTCACGCTGACCAGCCGCGCGTTCCACCACGACCAGTTCGGCCTGTTCTGCCGCGAGCTGGCCGAGCTGACCGGCACCGAGATGGTGCTGGCGATGAACTCCGGCGCCGAGGCCGTCGAGTCGGCCGTCAAGGTCGCCCGCAAGTGGGCCTACCGGGTCAAGGGCGTCCCGGCGGGCACCGCGGAGATCATCGTCGCGGGCGCGAACTTCCACGGCCGCACCACCACGATCGTGTCGTTCTCGACCGACGAGACCGCGCGCGCCGACTTCGGGCCGTTCACGCCCGGCTTCAAGGTCGTGGCCTACGGCGACGAGCGGGCGCTGCGCGACGCGATCACCGAGCGGACCGCGGCCGTGCTGATCGAGCCCATCCAGGGCGAGGCCGGCGTCGTGGTGCCGCCCGAGGGCTACCTGGCGGCCGTGCGGCGGATCTGCGACGAGAACAACGTGCTGATGATCGCCGACGAGATCCAGTCCGGCCTCGGCCGCACCGGCGAGCTGCTCGCGCTGGACGACGCGGGTGTGCGCGCCGACCTGTACACGCTGGGCAAGGCGCTGGGCGGCGGGATCATGCCGGTGTCGGCCGTGGTGGGCAGCCGGGCGGTGCTGGGGGTGCTCAAGCCCGGCGAGCACGGGTCCACGTTCGGCGGCAACCCGCTGGCCTGCGCCGTCGGCCGGGCCGTGGTGAAGCTGCTGGCGACCGGCGAGTTCCAGGAGCGCTCCCGCGAGCTGGGCGGCCACCTGCACGCCCGACTGGGTGAACTGATCGGCCACGGCGTGTCCGAGGTGCGCGGCCGCGGGCTGTGGGCGGGCGTCGAGATCGCGCCGGGCGGACCGAAGGGCCGGGCGGCCTCGGAGGCGCTCGCGGCGCACGGCGTGCTGTGCAAGGAGACGCACGACTCGACGCTGCGCGTCGCTCCCCCGCTGGTGATCACCCGCGAGGAGCTCGACCGGGGCGTGGAGGCCATCGCGGCGGTCGTAGCGCGATAGTCACGATCGGCGTTCGGGCACCCCACGATGCGTGAAACACCTCGTGAGGTGCCCGAACGACATGCATGATGCCGTTCATGGGTGAACGGGTACGCGCGCGGGCGGCGGCGGCGCTGGGTCGGTGGACCGAGCCGGAGGAGGTGCTCGCGCAGGGCCGCGCGCTGCGCGACGCCGTCGGCCACCAGGCGCACCGCAAGGCGCTGCTGGCCGTGGACCGGCCGTCCATCCCGGACTACGTGCGCGCGAGCAATCGGGGCAGGCTCGACGAGCTGGTCCCGTTGCGGATCGGCCGGATGATCGCCTCGCCGTTCTCGTTCTTCCGCGGCAGCGCGGGCCTGATGGCGGGCGACCTCGCGGTGAGCCCGCGCAGCGGCGTGGACGCGCAGCTGTGCGGTGACGCGCACGCGGCGAACTTCGGCCTCTACGGCACGCCCGAGGGTCGGATCGTCATGGACGTCAACGACTTCGACGAGACGCTGCCCGGCCCGTGGGAGTGGGACCTCAAGCGGTTGGCGACCAGCCTCGTGCTCGCGGGCCGCGAGGGCGGGGTGTCGGAGAAGGGCTGCCGCGACGCCGCCGAGGACGCCGTCCGCGCGTACCGGGGCGCGCTGCGGCACCTGGCCGAGGTGCCGTTCCTGGAGTCGTGGAGCGCGCTGGGCGACGAGTCGGTGCTGAGCAAGGCCAAGGCCGACGACCTGACCGAGGAGTTCAGCAAGGCGGCGTCCAAGGCGCGCAAGAACACCAGCGCGCGGATCGCCGCGAAGTGGACCCGCAAGGAGGGCGAGCACTGGCGGTTCGTCGCCGACCCGCCGGTGCTCACCAGGATCCCCGAGGAGACCGCCGACGCCGTGGTCGGCGCGCTGCCCGCGTACGTGGACACGCTGCGCGAGTCCCGCCGCAACCTGATCACCCGCTACGGCGTGTCCGACGTGGCGTTCCGGGTGGTCGGCACCGGCAGCGTCGGGCTGCGCAACTACCTGGTCCTGCTGCACGGCAACGGCGACGAGGCGCTCGTCCTCCAGGCCAAGGAGGCCCGCCCGTCGGCGCTGGCCCCGTTCCTGGGCGCGCCCATGGCCAGGCACGAGGGCAAGCGGATCGTGCACGGCGCGCGGCTCGTGCAGGCCGAGACGGACATCCTGCTCGGCTGGACGACCATCGAGGGCAGGCCGTTCATCGTCCGCCAGTTCCGCAACCGCAAGGGCGAGATCGACGCCACCGCGCTCAAGCGCGACGACCTGGACGACTACGGCCGGTTCGCGGGCGCGCTGCTGGCCCGCGCGCACACCCGCTCGGTCGACCCCCGGCTGCTCGCGGGCTACTGCGAGGACGGCGGGGACCTCGACGAGGCGTTCGCGAAGTACGCGATCGACTACGCCGACCAGACCGAGTCCGACCACGGCGGGCTGGTGGCCGAGGTGAAGGCGGGCCGGATGCCCGCGCTCATCGAGGAGGACTGACCCGCACCAGCGCCTCGCGCGCGACCAGGTAGAGCACGACGGCGTTGAGCAGGTGCCACAGGTTAGTGCGTGCCCGACGGCCGGTCGGCGCACGCGGCGAGGTCGACCGAGCGCAGCGCCAGCGACACCGCGAACACCGCGCCCGCGATCCCGAACGCGCGCCAGTGGTGCCGCGTCCCGGTCGGCCCGAAGAACCGCAGCGCCACCGCGAGCCCGACCAGCGCCACCCCGGCGGCCAGGTACGACCCGGAACCGCCGGGGATCGTCAGCGAGACCGGGATCAGCAGCACGCCGAGCACCGCGAGCCCCGGCGCGAACCACCACGCCCGGTGCCACGGCAGCCCCCAGAACCAGTGCCCGAAGCACACGACGTAGAAGAACACGAACACGGCGATGAACAGCACGTCGAACACGCGGGTCAGCTCGGTCGCCGCGGTGTGGAACGCCAGGCTCGCCAACCCGATCAGCGCGAGCAGCACGATCAGCGCCCGCGTACTCCGCTGCTCCGGCCGGTACCGGAACCAGAGCACCGCCGCGGCCAGCAGGAACGCGAGGTTGCTGAGCGCGTTGAGCGGCTCGCCCCACAGCCCCGGAGCCAGCCGCTCGCAGTAGGCGTCGACGTAGTTGTTCATGAAGGGGTTTTAGCCCACGCCCATCGGGCAAGTCTCGCCACGTGACGGATCTCGGGTGGATCGGCTTGATCAGGCACGGCGAAAGCACGGGCAACATCGCCAGGGAACGGGCCGAGGCCGAGGGGCTGGACGTCATCGAGATAGCCGAGCGGGACGCGGACGTGCCGCTGTCGCCGCGGGGTGAGGAGCACGGGCGGGCCGTCGGGCGGTGGTTGACGTCGTTGCCCGCCGACCAGCGGCCGGACGTGATCGTGTGCTCGCCCTACCAGCGGACGTTGGCGACGGCCTGGCTGGCGACGCGGGAGATCGACTACCAGCCGGTGCAGGTGGTGGACGAGCGGCTGCGGGACCGGGAGCTCGGCGTCCTGGACCTGCTGACCGTGCACGGCGTGGCGAAGCAGTACCCCGGTGAACTGGCCCGGATGCGGAGGTTGGGGAAGTTCTACCACCGGCCGCCCGGTGGGGAGTCCTGGGCGGACGTGGCGTTGCGGCTGCGGTCGCTGTTGTCGGACCTGGAGAGGGATCATCCGGGCGAGCGCGTGTTGCTGTTCGCGCACGAGGTGACGGCCTACCTGCTGCGGTACCTGCTGGAAGGCGTGCCGGAGAAGGACCTGCTGGCGGTGGCGCGCAGCACCGTCGTGGCCAACGGCTCGCTGACGTCGTGGACCCGCGCCGACGCCGAGTTCCGCCTGGTGCACGAACACTCCGTCGAGCACCTGGGCGAGATGGAGGAGCCGACCGTCGAGGTGCCCATCCGCCCCAGCACCTGGCGCGCCACCCGCTCACGCACCTGGCGCCGCACCGGCTAACCCGCGAGTCGAACGCCCAGACACCCCGTGTCGAACCTCCAGACACCTCCGACCGTGGAACTCGAGGTGCCTGAGTGTTCGACACGGGGTGTCTGGAGGTTCGACTCGCGGGGGTTAGCGGGTGCGTTGTACGCGGGCCTCGTCCCAGACGGGTTCGTCGACCTCGGAGACGACGCCGTCGGAGCGGAAGAGCAGGAAGCGGTCGAAGGAGCGGGCGAACCAGCGGTCGTGGGTGACGGCGACGACGGTTCCGGTGAACTCCTCCAACGCGCGTTGGAGGGCCTCGGCCGAGTTGAGGTCCAGGTTGTCGGTGGGCTCGTCGAGCAGGAGCAACGTCGAGCCGGACAGTTCCAGCAGCAGCACCTGGAAGCGGGCCTGCTGGCCGCCGGACAGCGACTCGAACTTCTGGTCGCCGCTGGGACCGAGGCCGTAGCGGGTCAGGATGGCCATGGCGGCGCCGCGGTCCTTGCCGGTGCGGGAGCCCTCGCCGTGCCACAGGATGTCGACCAGGGTGCGGCCGATCCACTCCGGGTGCTGGTGGGTCTGGGCGAACAGGCCAGGCAGAACGCGCGAGCCCGTCTTGCACACGCCGGTGTGCGCGACCTCACCGCCGCCGAGCAGCCGCAGGAAGTGGCTCTTGCCGGAACCGTTGGAGCCGAGCACCGCGACCCGGTCGCCGAAGAAGATCTCCGTGTCGAACGGCTTCATCAGACCGGTCAACTCGAGCTTCTCGCACGTCACCGCGCGGACGGCCGTGCGGCCACCGCGCAGGCGGGGCGTGACCTTCTCGTCGGTGGGCAGCTCCGGCGGCGGGCCCGCGTCCTCGTACTTCTTGAGCTTCGCCGACATGACGCGGTACTTGGCGGCCATGACCTCGGAGATCGTGGCCTGGATCTGCAGGGTGCGGACCAGTTCCTTGAGGCGCTCGTGCTCCTCGTTCCAACGGCGGTGCAGTTCCTTCAGGCGTTCGATGCGGGCGGTGCGGGCGTCGTGCCAGGTGCCGAACGAGCCGCTGTGCGTCCACGCGCTGTGCGCCTCGACGGTGACGACGTGGGTCGCCGCGATCGACAGCAGCTCCCGGTCGTGGCTGACCAGCAGCACGGCCTTGTCCGTCTCGGACAGGCGCTGCTCCAGCCACCGCTTGCCGGGCACGTCGAGGTAGTTGTCCGGCTCGTCGAGCAGCAGCACCTGTTCGTGACCCCGAAGCAACGCCTCGAGCACCAGCCGCTTCTGCTCGCCGCCGGAGAGCGTGCGCACGTCGCGGAAGCGGGCGCGGTCGTACGGCACGCCGAGGGCGGCGACCGTGACGGTGTCCCAGAGGACCTCGACGTCGTAGCCGCCCTGCTCGCCCCAGGTCGTGATGGCGTTCGCGTACGCCATCTGGGTCGGCTCGTCGTCGACCTCCATCAGCGCCAGCTCGGCGGCGTCCAGGTCGAGCGCGGCTTTGCGCAGGCCAGGTGGGGCGACGGCGAGCAGCAGGTCGCGGACGGTGCTGTCGTCGCGGACCGAACCGACGAACTGCGGCATCACCCCCAGGCCGCCCTGCACGCGAACGCTGCCGGCCGTCGGGGTCAGCTCACCCGAGAGGATCCGCAGCAACGTGGTCTTGCCGACCCCGTTGGCACCCACCAGCGCGACCACGGAATTCGTACCGACCTTGAACGACACATCGCGAAACAGCTCGCGTCCATCCGGAAGGCGGAAGGCGAGACCGTTCGCATCGAGGAACCCCACAGTGGGCCATCGTCGTCCGACAGGTGCCGCGCGACCAAATCATTTGGTATCAGGCCGCGCGGTCGCGACTCCGACAGGAGGGGCGCACCACGGTGGAAGGAGCTCGATGACCCGCATCGAGTCGGCTCGGCTGGTAGCGGCGCAGCTGGGCGTGCTGGCGACGCTCGGTGCTCTGCCCGATCTGCCGGACGGGCCGCGCCTGGACCGCGCGCCCACCCCGGTGCACGACGTCAACGGCGAACTGCTGCTGTGGCGGATCGGCACGTGCGGTGGTCGCGGGTACGTCGACATCGCCGCGCACCCGATGATGGGGGCGCCGCTGGTCGCGGTCGCGCCGGAGGCGGCCTGGGACCCGGAGGCGCTGCTGGACGAGGCCCGGAGCAGGGGCGTCGAGCACGACGAGCTGCTGTTCGTGGCCTACAGCTTCCCGAAGCTGGCCGTCCGGTACCTGCTCGGCGGGGTCGAGGTGGCGCTGCTGGAGCTGCACACCTGGGAGCCGGTGCCGCCGGTGCGCGCCGACCTCACCGAGCCGCCCGGCGAGTTCGAGCGGTGGTCGTTGCTCGACGAGCTGTCCCCCGAGGCGCGGCGCGCGCACGACGAGCGGTACCGGCAGCGGATGGAGGCGCTGACGCACCTGGCGGACGCGCTGCACGTGGACGAGCCGGTGGTGCGGCGGTTCGACCGCAAGATCGTGGAGCAGGTGCTCAGGCCGCGGGTCGAGGCGCTGGAACTGCAGTACTCGCACCGGTTCGCCGACCAGTCGAGCTGCCTCGGGCTGCTCGGCCAGGAAACCAGCCGGTGGAGCGCCGCGGCGAGCGCGCAGATGGTCCTGGACTTCTACCGCTACCGGTACGACCAGGAGCGGCTGGCCGACGAACTGGGGCTGGGCACCGAGGAGAACCCCACCGGGCTGCCCGCGAGCCGCGACTTCGACGTGGTCAGGGCGTTGGAGAACCTCACGGGCAAGTCGCTGACCGCGTCGATGTCCACCTCCCCGACGTTCGCCGAGCACCGCTCCGAGATCCGCGCGAACCGGCCGGTGATCAGCTTCGTCCCCGGTCACTGCCGCGTGGTCACGGGCTACACGCGCACCAGTTCGCTGCTGCTGATCGGCGCGAGCTTCGCCGCGCTGCGGGTCGCCGACCCGTGGCCGCCCAGGGCGGGCGTGGTGACCCGCTGGGAGAATGTGGACACGATCGTCTGCCGGAACACGGTGACCGCGAAGGTGACGCTGGTGCCCTAGCGCGGCCTAGCGCCAGGTGGTCCCGCGCATGAGCAGCGAGACCGACACCATGCCGAAGCTGAGGAGCGCCGCGCCGATCACCCCCATGCACAGGAGCAGGACGCCGAGCGAGCCGAAGAGCACGGCGAGGACGGTGGTGGGTTTGGGGTGGGACTTGCCCACCGCCAGGCGGTTGTCGAGGTGGGGGTCGTCGAGGCGGAACTGGTGCTCGATCTCGTCCAGCGAACGGCGCTCGGATTCACTCAGCATCGGGGGCTCCTCCACATGCTCCAGGCAGGGTGGGAATACCCCGATCCGCCACACCTAATCCCGACTATCGACGGGAAAGCGCAACCAACCTGGAAACGGCGCGCAGGTACTTCTTCCGGTACCCGCCGCGGAGCATCTCCTCCGTGAACAGCTCCGACAGCGGCACTCCCGACACGGCCACCGGGACGTCGCGGTCGTAGAGCCGGTCGCCCAGCGCGACCAGGCGCAGCGCGACGGACTGGTCGGCCGCCGGGCGCACGCCGCGCAGGTGCACCGCGGCGACCCCGTCGACCAGCCTGCCGTAGCGGGACGGGTGCAGCTTCGCCAGCCGCGCGCACAGCTCGTCGAAGTCGTCGAGCGTCGAGCCGGGGGTGGCCTCGGCGCTGGCGGTCAGCTCGTCGTCGGTCATCGGCGCGGGCGCGTCGGGCAGGCCGCGGTGCCGGTAGTCGGGGCCGTCGACCCGCACGACCTCGAAGCGGGCCGCCATCGCCTGGATCTCGCGCAGGAAGTCCTGGGCCGCGAACCGGCCCTCGCCGAGCTTGTCGGGCAGCGTGTTGGAGGTGGCCGCGACGAACACCCCGGCCTCGGTCAGCTCCTTGATGATCCGGCCGACCAGGGTCGTGTCGCCGGGGTCGTCCAGCTCGAACTCGTCGATCGCGAGCAGCCGGTGGTCCGACAGCCGCCGCACGGCCTCGCCGAACCCGAGCGCGCCGACCAGGTTGGTCAGCTCGACGAACGTGCCGTACGCCTTCGGACCCGGCACGGCGTGCCAGATCGAGGCGAGCAGGTGGGTCTTGCCGACGCCGAACCCGCCGTCGAGGTAGAGCCCCCGCTTGCCCTCGGGCGCTGACTTCCCGAACAGCGACCCGAGCCAGCCGCCGTCCGACCCCTTGCCGACCCGTTTGGCGAACGCCGAGCACGCGACGACGGCCGCGGACTGGCTGGGCTCGTCCGGGTCGGGCACGTAGGTGTCGAACCGCACGCCGTCGAACCGCGGCGGCGGGACCAGGGAGTTCACCAGTTCGTCCGCTTCGATCCGGGGATCTCGATCGGCCAGGCGCGGGGCGGACATGGGGTGCAGGGTATCGGCGTGCTGGGATGGCCGTGTGCAGATGTTGTGGCCACCACAGGGTGGGGAGATCACCGACTCCGAGCTGGAACGGACCTACGACTACCCGGCGGGCCTGGACCGCCCGTGGGTGCGGGTGAACTTCGTGTCCAGCGCGGACGGCGCGGTGTCCGTCGACGGCAAGTCCGGCGCGCTGGGCAACGCCGCGGACAAGAAGGTGTTCGCGCTCGGCCGCGACCTCGCCGACGTGGTGCTGGTCGGCGCGGGCACGGCCGAGGTCGAGGGCTACCGCGGCATCAGGGCGGGCGAGGTGCGCGCCGAACGCCGGGCGCGGCTGGGACTGGCGCCCGTGCCGCCGATCGCCGTGGTGACCGCCCGCGCGTCCGTGCCGCCGACCTCCCCCCTGCTCACCGACACGTCCGTCCCGCTGATCGTGCTGACCACCTCGTCGGCCCCCGCCGAACGCCGTGCCGCGCTCGCCGGGGCGGGCGCGGACGTGGTCGTCGTGGGCGAGCACGAGGTGGACCTGGTCGCGGTGCTGCGGGCGCTCGACGAGCGCGGACTGCGCCGGGTCGACTGCGAGGGCGGGCCGACGCTGTTCGGCGCGCTGATCGCCGCCGACCTCGTGGACGAGCTGTGCGTCACCGTCGCGCCCGCGCTGGTGGGCGGCGACGCGGGCCGGATCGCCCACGGGCCGACCCCCGCGATCCCGCGCGAGATGGCGCTCACCTCGGTGCTGCACTCGGAATCGGCCCTGCTGCTGCGCTACCAACGCGTGCGCTGACCTACCGCACGAGGCAGGATGATCCCGTGCCGCTACCCCTGAGCCCACCGCTGCAGCCGATGCTCGCGACCGCCGTGGACGCGATCCCGTCCGGCAAGGACCTGCTGTTCGAGCCGAAGTGGGACGGGTTCCGCTGCCTGGTGTTCCGCGACGGCGACGAGGTGGTGCTCCAGTCGCGCAGCGGGAAGCCCCTGAACAGGTACTTCCCCGAGGTCGTCGCCGCGATGCTCCGGACGCTGCCCGAGCGGGTGGTGCTCGACGGCGAGCTGGTGGTCGCGAAGGACGACAAGCTGGACTTCGACGCCCTGTCGGAGCGCATCCACCCGGCGGCCAGCCGGATCGCGCTGCTGTCCGAGCAGATCCCCGCGGCCTTCGTCGCGTTCGACCTGCTCGCGCTCGGCGACGAGGTGCTGATGGAGAAGCCCTGCACCGAGCGCCGCGACGCGCTGGTGGCGCTGGTCAAGCCCGGTGACGGGCTGTACCTGACCCCGGCGACCACCGACGTCGAGCTGGCGAAGCAGTGGTTCGAGCTGTTCGAGGGCGCCGGACTGGACGGCGTGATCGGCAAGCCCGCGGCCTCGGAGTACACGCCGGGCAAGCGGTCGATGATCAAGGTCAAGCACGCCCGCTCGGCCGACTGCGTGGTCGCCGGGCTGCGCTGGCACAAGGACACCGAACCCGGCACGGCCGTCGGGTCGCTGCTGCTCGGCCTGCACGACGACCGGGGCGTGCTGCACCACATCGGCGTCGTCGGCTCGTTCAAGGCCGACCGCCGCCGGGAACTGGCCGACGAGCTGCGCGAGCTGATCACCGAGGACGACCACCCGTGGCTCGGCCCGGACGCCGAGGACGGCCGCAGGCTGCCCGGTGTGATCAACCGCTGGCGCGGCGAGCACGCGTCGTGGATCGCGCTGCGGCCCGAGCGCGTGCTGGAGGTCTCCTACACCCAGACCGAGGGCGCGCACCCGGCGCGGCTGCGGCACAACGGCCAGTTCGCGCGGTGGCGCCCGGACCGCGAGGCCGACTCGTGCCGCTACGACCAGCTCGACCAGCCCGCCCGCTACGACGTGGACTCGGTGCTGCGCGGCGAGGTCAAACCGGCCTAGCGGTCCGGGTCGCGCCCGCGGAGGCGAGCACCACGAGGCACACCGCGACCCATTGCGGCGGCTTCAGGGCCTCGCCGAGCACGACCAGGCCGACGAGCGCGGCCATCGCCGGTTCCAGGCTCATCAGGATGCCGAACACCCGCGGCGGGATGCGGCGCAGCGCCTCCAGCTCCAGCGAGTGCGGCACCACCGTCGACAGCAGCGCCACGCCGAGGCCCGCGAGCAGCACCAGCGGGTCGAGCAGGGCCGCGCTGAGGTCGTCGACGCCGAACGGGAGCACCACCAGCGCGGCGAACACCATCGCGAGCGCGAGCCCCCGCCCGTCGGCGGACTGGCTGCCCAACGAGGCCGCGACCAGGATGTAGCTCCCCCAGCAGACGCCCGCGAGCAGCGCGAACAGCACCCCGGTCCACACCAGCCCGCCGTCGGAGCGGGTCAGCAGCACCACACCGCCCGCGGCCAGCAGCGCCCACAGGCCGTCGACCCACCGCCGCGACCCGATCACCGCGACCGCCAGCGGGCCGAGGAACTCGATGGTCACCGCCGCGCCCAGCGGAATCCGCTCGATCGCCTGGTAGAAGAGCAGGTTCATCGACCCGAGCACCACGCCGTAGCCGATCACGGTGAGCAGCATCCGCCCGCCGATCCGCACCGACGGCCGCCAGACGAGCACCAGCACGACGGCCGCGAACCCGAGCCGAAGCGCCACCGTGCCGGACGCGCCCGCGAGCGCGAACAGCTGCTTCGCCAGCGCCGCGCCGACCTGGACGCTGACGATCCCCAGCAGCACCAGCGCGGGCGGCGGCACCGCCCCGAGCACCCGGACCGCGGCGGGAAAGCCCCCTGGTCCCCCGACCGGCCGCTCCGACGCCGGTCCCGCCTGTGCCATCGCCACCGGCTCATCCTGCCGGTCCGAAGAGGATTCGCGCACCCCGATATCCACTGGTCGGGCACGCTCCGCTCACCGAAGTCTCACCTGGACCGTGCGACCCTTTCGCCCTGTCCGGTCGCATTTCCGCCGCATTTCCGCCGAGAGCGAGGAACACCCGTGCCGCGTCGGCACCACGCCGCCCTGCTGCTGCCGCTGGTCGTGATCACCGCGTTGAGCGCGTGCAGCGCCGGACCGTCGATCCGCCCGGTGATCGCCGTGCGCGGCGACAGCGGGACGCCCACCGAGGCCGCGCCGTCGGGCCAGCAGCCCGTGCCGGACCTCGAGGACGGCAAGGACAGCGGCCTGAAGTGGCAGGAGTGCACGGACCCCACCGTGGTCCGGCTCGGCCCCAACGCTCCGCGGGGCGGCTCGTTCCAGTGCGCGCGCCTGACGTCCGTGCTCGACGCGCCGAGCAGGCCCGGCC
Organism: Umezawaea sp. Da 62-37; assembly: GCF_032460545.1. Lineage (GTDB taxonomy): Bacteria > Actinomycetota > Actinomycetes > Mycobacteriales > Pseudonocardiaceae > Umezawaea. The sequence continues at coordinate 8,079,936 of NZ_CP135965.1, read as the reverse complement.
GCGGCAGCCTCAGCGTCTCGGTGCTCAAGGCGGGCACCGGCAAGAGCCCGCTGGTCGTCGTCAGCGACCCCGACGGCGAACCCGGCACCCTCAAGGCCGCCAGGCTCGCCTCCTCGCTGCCGCCCGAGGTGCTCACCAGGTTCACCCTCATCGGCGTCGACCGGCGCGGCACCGGCAACTCCGACGGCGTCACCTGCGTCCCCGAGACCGCCCGCCTCGACATCGTCGAGTTCGACCCGGCCGCCACCGACAACGCGGACCTGCGCGGCGCCATCACCACCGCCAGCCAGGAATGCGTGCTCGACCTGGAGAACCGGCTGACCGCGATGGACTCCTGGCGCGCGGCCGCCGACCTGGAGAAGCTGCGCGAGGCGCTCGGCGTCGGCAAGCTCAACGCCATCGGCGTCGGCGACGGCTCCAGGGTCCTCACCCTGTACGCGAGCCGCTTCCCGACCCGCGTCGGCCGCATGGTCTTCGACGGCGCCCCCGACCCCACCCTGGACGCGATCGGCGCCGCCGAGGCCAAGGCCGTCGCCGCCGAGGCCACGTTCGACGCGTTCGCCAAGGACTGCGCCGTCCGCGGCTGCGCACTCGGCGCCAACGCCAAGCAGGAGTTCACCGCCCTGCTCGACCAGCTGCGCGGCAGCAACCAACGCGTCCTCGGCATCCGCGTCACCCCCGGCACCGCCTCCCAGGCCGTACTCCTCGGCCTCGCCGACCGCGCCCGCTGGCCCCAACTGGCCGACGCCATCGTCGCCGCCAAGGCGGGCGACGCCACCGCGCTGATCTCGCTCGTCGAACCCCTGGTCGCCGACGTCAACGAGAACCCACCCCGCCTCGACGCCGCCCTCGTCACCGGCTGCAACGACACGTCAACCCGCATCCCCCCGGACCGCGTGACCGTGCTGACCACCGACTGGCGCGAAAAACACCCCCTCTTCGGCGCCCTCTACGCCCAACGCCTGCTCCTGTGCGCCTCGTTCCCCGTGCCCTCACCGCTCAAGGTCCCCACCCTGAACGGCGCACCACCGATCCTCGTCATCAGCACCGCCACCGACCCCGTGACACCACAACAGGGAACGGAACGCGCCGCGGGCCAACTACCGGCCGGTGTCGTCGTCGGATGGCAAGGCGGAGGCCACGGCGCGCTCGGCCTGTCGCAATGCGCCACGACCGCCGCGAAGGACTTCCTCATCGACGCCAAGGTCCCCGCCAACGGCACCGTCTGCCCACCGTGACACCAGCTGCCGGCCCCGCAGCCAGTCGGCGCGGCGCAGCCGGCACGTGCCAGTAGAGGTCCCCCGGACGTGAGAACCCCCCGATTCCCAAGGTACTCAGGGGGTCCGACAATTCCAGGCCCTGCCACACAACAGCAGACCCAACCAGCAGCCGGTCGCCCCACCTCGACCGAGCGCGCCCGCATCTTGTTCGGCCGACTTCACTTGGGGTTTCGGCCCTACCCTCGCGGCGTCGGGCTGAGCTTCACCACCTGCCCTTCAAGACCGCCGAGGGCCGAAAAGAGGGGGCCAAGTCAAGTCGGCCGAACCCGGAGAACGGCGGGCACCGCTGACCTGTTCCGAGCTGCTGAGGCCCAGTGCCGAAGCACAGCACCCACCCCCTCAAACCCTCTCAAAGATCCCTCGCCACTAACCCCCAACAATTCCACCCCATCCCCTCCCCCGAGCCCCCCTCACATATTCCCCCTCACCCTCCAAAAACAGCAACGGCCCCAATCCCACAAGGGGACCAGGGCCGTCACCACCATCACGTCAACAGCTCGAGCAACACCCGCAACCTGGGCCGGTGCATCCACCACAGCAGTTGCAGCCCCCGAGCTGAGCCTGTTCCACCGTCGTGATCTCTACCGCCATAATGGCCTCCCCGTGATCGAGCGGACCTCCAGCACCGAAGGTATTTCGACCTCACCGTCCGCCCTACCGCTAGCCAGGGGAAGTACCTTCACTCGATCGCGAACGGTGAATCATCAATACGTCGCAATACGTGTTCACCTGCTTCGAACTTGTCAGCCGGACAGCTCATCCAATGCGCGCTGGGCCACTTCCAGCTCAGCCCGCAGCTGTTCCACCCGCGCGAGATGGGTTTCACGGGCCGCGTTGAGCACGGCGTCGACCGCCGCGGCGACCTCCGGGTGGAGGAGTTTCGCGGCCTGAGCCACGGCGCTCGGGGTCAGGGTCGCCTGCCTCAGCGTGCGCTTGACGCCGACGAGGACCTCGGCCGCCCACTCGCCCTCGATGGTCGACGTGAGCGTGATGGTGACCTCGGCGGGCTTCGCCCCCTTGCGGGCGACCGGAGCGGCCTTGACCGGGGCGGGCTTGGGCTTCTCCACCACGGGCGGCGGAGCGGGCGTGTAGACGTGCTCGATCTCCACCGGCTTCGGCGGTTCTTCCTCCTCCTTGACCGGCGGCTTGGGCGCGGGCGCCTTCTTGCGCGCGGGCTTCTCGGTGGTCAACTCGGCCGGGGAGAACGAGATCTCGTCCCGGTCGCCCGTCGGGCGGACCTGGATGAAGTCGCCCTCCTCGGGTTCGGTGAACGAGATCACCTTCGCCGAGCGCCCGGCCTCAACCCCGACCGCGGCCGAGGTGAACCAGACAGCGGGCTGGCGCCCCTCGGCGAGCTCCGCGCGCAGGTGGTCGAGATCCTGCGGTGACAACGAGCCCTGTGCCATCTGCCCTCCAAAAACGATCTTGATTTTCCCAACCGGGTGCAGACTGCCTTATGGCACCGACAGTTTCGCCATCGGCATCCGCGAGAGCTGCCGGTCGTGCACCCGACCCAGCGCCAACTGTGCGCTGAGGGCACCCAGTAGGGCAAGCAGCATGTCCCACTGGCTGTCCCACACATCCCCTTGCGTGCCAAGGAAGTCCTCCGCCGAGTCGCCGCCGACGACGGCCCCGGCCCACTCCAGCAGCTCGTAGGCGGCGCTGATCCCGAGGCAGGTCGCGGTGACCAGGGCGAACAGCCAGCGGCCCCGGCGCAGCGGCGTTCGGCGCAGCAGGAGTTCGCGAACGACGATCGCGGGCACGAACCCCTGGACCAGGTGGGCGAACCGGTCGTAGGGGTTGCGCTGGAGTTCGAACAGGTCCCGCACCCGGAACCCGACGGGGACCTCGGCGTAGGTGTAGTGGCCGCCGACGGCCAGCACGACGGCGTGGCCGACGACCAGCCAGCGGGTGAGCCGGGTCAGCGGGAACCGGCGGTGGGTCAGCACGAGGATCGGCAGCGCGATGAGGATCGGCGCCACCTCCAGCAGCCACGTGCCGTAGCTCTTCGGTCCGATGGCGGACACCGCCACCGCGGCCACGACGAGCCCCACCTGGACGAGCGGTTCGCGTTCCATGCACGGATACTGCCCGTTGCGGCGCCGATCGAACCATGCGGCGGACCGAACCGGCGTCCGTCCACACAGGACACCCGCGGACGGCTGGGCCGCCCGCCGGTGCTCGCCCGCGATCAGGCGGGGTTGCCGTCCGTGCCGCACTTGCGGCCGGGGTTGATGCAGTTGGTCATCCGGCGCTGGAGCTCGTTCGCGTCCCAGGCGTTCATGAAGTCGCCGTGGAACGTGTAACCGGGTGCGGTCGTCGTGTTGACCCCGTTGACCGTCCCGCCGAGCGAGAGGCCGCCGCCGTTCACCGGGTAGGTGATCAGCAGTTCGAGCCGGGGCAGCACGACCGGGTGGGTGCTCGGGCAGCTGCCCGCCCAGAACACCACGTGGTCGCGGTGGTTCGCGGAGTCCAGGTTCCGGCCGTCCCAGCAGGTCGGGAAGTCCAGGTAGGTCTCCAGCTTCGTACCCGCCGGGCAGTTCAGGAAGTCGGGGCTCGACGGGCTCTGCGTGGTGCACGACCAGCGCGCGGACGGGTTCTCGGCGGGGCTGACCGCCTTGCTGTTGCCCACCACGTACCGCAGGCCCTGCGGCGGCGCCTTGGCCTGCGCCATGTCGTGGATGCCCTGGTAGTAGACCGTCACGCTCTCCGGCGCGACCGGCTGGCCGTTCTTGTACAGCGTCGGCACCCAGTACGCCGACAGGTCGGCGACCGGGTTGCAGTTCGTCGTCGCGGCCTTGAGCGACGTGATCGTGGAGTTCGCGTTCGTCGACCGGTTGCCGAAGAACTCGTGGACGTGCGAGACGCCGGTCTGACCGGGGAAGACGATCGGGTCGTTGCCCGCCCGGTGGCTGCTGGTGCAGGCGACCCGGAACTCCGAGACGCCCAAGGCCCCGACCTGGTCCTTGATGGCCTGGGCCTGTTGCTGGTCGACGGCACCGGGGTGGCTGCCGTGCTGCGGCCCCGCTCCCGCGGGCTGGTAGGACACGACCACGCCGATCGCGAGCACCGCGATCGTCGTGGCCGTGGCCCCGATGACTCCTCGTAGCCTCCTGCGCATGTCAGCTTCCTCCTCAAGGGATGAAGCGGCGGCGGATTACTGCCCGAACGAGAACCAGTTGACGTTGACGAAGTCGGCCGGTTGCCCGCTCGTGAAGGTCAGGTACACGTCCTGCTTGCCGGTCAGCGCGGACATGTTCGCGGGCACCGTGCGCCACGTCTGCCAGCCACCGGTGTTGGCGAGCGCGAACGAGGCGAGCACGGTCCCCGTGGGGCTGCCCGTGCGGACCTCGACCAGGCCGCTCACGCCGTCGGCGGCACCGCTGGCGACGCGCGCGCTGAACTGCCGCCCGGTGGCGGAGCCGAAGTCGACTCCCCGGAACAGCGCCCAGTCGCCGTTGCGGAGCGCGGCGATGTTCTGCCCCGCGTCGGTGTCGGTCGTGGTCTCGGTGACCACGCCGTTCTGCCCGTCGAACGACTCCGCCTGGATGGCCGCGTACGCGTTGCGGCTGCCCGACGGCGGCGTGGTCGTGGTGGTCGTCGTCGTGGTGGTCGTGGTGGTGGTCGGCGGTGTCGTGGTGCCGCCCGTGCCCGAGTCGACGCCGGAACCCGCCGGGCCGCGCCAACCGGTCGACGCCGCCGGGACGGACAGCGCCTGGCCGTCGGAGAACGTCACCGTCGCCGCGGTCGCGCCCGCGTTGTAGGCCACGTACGTCTTCGCGCCGCCCTTGTTCAGCACCGCGTAGGTCGGGACGTTCGCGGTGACCGAGTGGTCGGGCGTGCCGTAGGTGTTGAGCGAGGTGATCCAGTGGTAGGCGTGCGGCCGGGAGTCACCGGCCTCCGGTTCCAACCCGCCCCCGTAGTTCGCCAGCGCCTGCGCCGGGTCGGCGATGGCGAGGAACTCGGTGATGACGTCCTTCCACTCCACCTCCGTGCCGCCGTTGTTGGCCCGCATCTCGTTGATGTTCTGGATGATGTCGGCCTTCCACGCCCCGTGGTAGAGCGAGCCGCCGGTGATCGGCAGCATGTTGATGCCGTGGATCTCCTCCGGGTTCGCCGTCCACCACGTGCTGTACGCGCCGCCGTTGCCCCACACGATGCCGACCGTGCTGTGCGGGAAAGCCACCGGGAACACCGCGTTGTCCTTGTTGAACCAGTACTGCCCGATGGCCGATTGCTGGGTCGTGTACAGGTAGATGCCCGCGTCGCGCAGGGCGTTGTCGCCGGTCGCCTGGCCGAACAGCACCGCGGCGGTCGCGAACATCATCGACTCCGAGGACGACTCCTCGTTGTTGCCCGCCGCGAACCCCTGGTGCCCGGACGCCCAGTTCTGGCCCGCGTAGGCGTCGAACGTGCGCAGGAACGGGAACCGGCTCTCGGAGCGGTCGTAGTTGTTGGCGTCCTTGACGAGCAGCTTGACCATGCCGCCGTAGCGGGCGTCCGCCGCCCACGCCGGGTCGTGCTGCGCGACGACGGCCGCGGCCAGGACGTAGTAGCCGTAGTGGAAGTGGTGGTCGTTGAGCTCGCTGTCGGAGCCGAACGACGCCGGGTAGCCGATCAGGGTGTCCCACGTCGAGTCGTAGGCGAAGTGCCTGCCCGCCTCCCCCGGCGTGGCGGTGAGCCAGTCGCTGAGCCGGTCGCGCACCAGCGTGATCAGCCGGTCGCGGCCCGCGGTGTAGCCGATCTGGTTAGCGATCCGGGCCAGGTTCGACAGCCGGTTGAGCGCCTTGCCGGTCCAGTAGGTGTCCGTCGCGCCCTTCCACGGGTCCGCGGCGTTCAACTCGGCGTCGATCTCGGAGCGCAGCCGCGAGGTGTCGGCCTGGCTGGACAGCGGCAGCGCGGGCAGCACGCCGCTGAACGCCTGCCTCGTCGTGAACGAGCCGCCCTCGCGCAGCCGCATCTCACCGCGCGGCGAGGCGTAGCGGTGTGCGGTGACCGCGTCGGTCGAGTTCAGCCACTGGTGGCGGTAGAGCGCCTGGAGCGTGCCGGTCTGGGTGCCCTGCCGCGCGACCGTGGTCGCGGAGTAGGTCGCCGACGACTGCGCGGTGGCCGCGTTGTAGGACCACGCCACCTTGGTGTCGGTGACGAAGGAGAACGCGTACTTCTGGAACAGCGCGAGCGCGTCGCGCGACGGCAGCAGCGCCACCGAGAAGAACGCCGCGGACGAGGTCGCCTCCGATCCGGAGACGGTCCACGCGCTGGGCGAGAACGCCGCGTAGTCGTGGCCGTTGATCGTCACCCCGAGCACGCCGGGAGTCGTGTTGCTCCACACCGTCGCGGTCGCGTTGAAGCCGACGCGGGCGGTGCCGCCGGTCGCCTCCGCGAACACGTACGGCAGGCCGTGGCCGATGGTGGCGCGCAGGGTGCGCCCACCTCCGGTCCACAGTGGACTGACGGTCCAGTCCGACCAGCCGTCGACCGCCACACCGGGCGCGTTGAGGCCGGAGACGCCGACGAACAGGTCGTCGCGGTGCGCCATCTCGTAGGCGGTGCCGTTGGAGACGACCGCCGCCGTGTTCGGGTAGCCGACACCGAGGCCCTGGGCCGCGGCGTGGAACGACATCGGGTGCGCGTAGAGGTTCTCGCCGTACGGGTTGCCCGCGTAGCGCTGCCAGACCAGCGACGACCACCACTCGTTGGTCGGCACCGGCTGGCCCGCCATCCGCGAGGTGACCTTCGGCGTCACGGGCGCGCCGTCGGAGTTCGACGGGCCGACGGTTCCCGCGGGTCGTTCGGTGTCGTAGCTGCCCGCGCCGACCGCGACCGCGTTGGCGGCGGGCGGCAGGATGACGGCTATCGCGGCGGCCGCGATCAAGGCCGCGGCGAACGCGGCCAGGCGTGGTCGGGTGGAACGCACAGGGGACCTCCAGTGGAGCTGCAGGGACTCACACTGTGAGAGCGCTCTCACATTAAAGACACGGTAAACCCCGCATGTCGGCGTGTCTACGCTTTGTTTCCGGCATGCGTCTTGCTTGGAAACTCAGCCCGCGTCTTCCTCGACGTCCCGCAACCGGTACTCGCACCCGTACTCGACCGCGTACTGCAGGTCGTAGTGGTGCACGATCTTCGGCCCGCCGTGCAGGTGGACGTGCGTCAACGTCGGCTTCGGCTCGGCCTGCGGCTCCGCCAGCGAATCCACCCGACCGTCCAGAGGCCCACCGACGAACCGGACCACATAGGCATGAGTCATCGCGACCTCCCACTCCCTAGCCTCGACCGTCCAGCCCATCGTACGAGGGCGGATGCGCGTTCAGGGCGAACCCAGGCGACTTCCAGCCGGTTGGCTCAGGGGTTCGGGGCGTGGAAGCACAGGTCAGCGGGGCTGTGGTGGATATCGACACCGATGAGGGGATGGTGCGGGAGCGCCGATGGGTGGTCGCTCAGCCCTCGGTGTGGAGGAAGACGGACTTGGGACCACCGAGGTAGCTCGAGTCATCGCGGCTTTCCCGTACAACGGCCGCATGGGAACGCATCTCAGGGCGCACGGCGGTGATGGTCTGCCGGATCGTCCGCCACTCGATCGCCATCGCCATGTTGCGGTGACAGCGACAGCACCACCAGCCACGCTGGTCTCCCGGTTTGTCGAGGACCTGGCTGTGGAGGCGCCCGTGCTGCATGGGTTCATCGACTTCCTCGATGACTACCTGACCGATACAGGCATCGCGGGACTCATCAGGGCAACACTGGGGATTCTCGCCTTCGCGAGTCTCCTGAGCGCCGTCTTCGGCACAACCGCCATCAAGGCAGGGGCTTTGGTGATCGCCACCCTGTGCCTGCTCGGAGTGCTCGTGCTGCTGACCACGCACCATAGAACTCTGCGTTCGCAGGCAGGCCGTCATCGCCTTCTGCTGTCCCACTACTGCGCCGTCCTGACCGACCAAATGGACCACATGTGGCACATCCACCACTGGTCGGAAGTCATCGACATCGCGCCGAATGGTGACGAGAAGGGTTCCATCACGATTCACGCGACCGTGGACGCGGAAGTACTCCATTTTCTTCGAATCGTCTTGGGGGCGCACTGCAAGCAGCCGGTGAAGATGCGTGCGAAAGTTCACTCGGTCCTGGCCGCGTTCGAGGTCGAAGGCGTAGGGCGCACTCGGTGGAGTGAGACGTTCCACTGGTTGGAGGACGGCCGCCTCGAAATCCTCGCCCACTGCTTGTCCACCCCGCCGGTACGAGGTGACCGGATCAGGCTGCGCCTGGACTACACCTGGCCGGGGAAGTCGGCAACGCTCATGCAGCAGGACGAACCGGATGCCTTCACCATCCTGGTCAGCCGATCGCTTGACCACTTGAACTACCGGATCACCCTGCCGCCCGGCACGCGGGTGGACTACGACGCGATCGGGTTGGTGGAGGACCAGGATGATTTCGACCTGTCCGGCTACTTCTTGAAGCGCGGACAACCGATTGTCGAGCTGATCGCACACGACGTCGAAGCCGACCACAGGGTTGGCATGCGACTGCACCTGAGGAATTAACTTCACGGACTTTCCAAGCGGCGCGTTGGGGCCTCCTGTGCCAGGGAGGCCCCACCGGCTCACAGCCGCAGGAACACCGGAGCGATCGGCGCCCCGGCGCACTGCGCCATGATCCGGGCGGCCGCTGCGGGCAGGAACGGTGTCAGGTGGTCGGCGATCTCGCGGCACGTCGTGAGCAGCTCGCCCAGCACGGCGGGCAGCTCCGGACTCCCCTGCTTCGCCAGCGCCCACGGCTTGGTGGTCTGGATGTGGCGGTTGGCCTCGGTGGCGATCCGGGTGACCGCCTCGACCGCGCGCCGGAAGTCGAAGTCCGCCAACGCCCGGTCGATCGTGCCCGTGGCCTCCGCACGGGCCGCGCGGAGGTCTGTCGCGCGTGGATCGTGGCCGATGGCGGGGCCGAACTTGGCGATCATGGTGGCGGTGCGGTTGACCAGGTTGCCGATGTTGTTGGCCAAGTCCTCGTTGGCGCGGGCCACGAGTCGTTCGGCGGTGTAGTCGGTGTCGCCCGCCCGCGCGACCTCGCGCAGCAGCCACCAGCGGACGGCGTCGGAGCCGTGGGCGGCGACGATGTCGGCCGGGTCCTCGGCGTTGCCGAGGGACTTGCTGATCTTCTCGCCGCCCGCGATCAGGTACTCGTGCACGAAGATCGTCGTCGGCGGCCGGAGCCCGGCGGACAGCAGCATCGCGGGCCAGTACACGGCGTGGAACCGGATGATCCCCTTGCCGATCACGTGCACCCGCTCGTCGGCGCCGTCCCACCAGTACCGGTAGCCCGCGTCGTCGGTGCCGTATCCCGGCGCGGTGATGTAGTTGGCGAGCGCGTCGAACCAGACGTAGACCACCTGGCCCGGATCGCCCGGCACCGAGATGCCCCACCCTCGGGCGCGGGCCGTGCTGCGGCTGACGCTGGAGTCGTCCAGTCCTGATCGGACGAACGCCAGCACCTCCTTCTTGCGGGACAGCGGTTCCACCCGGATCACTTCGTCGGCGACCAACTCCTCGACCCGCTCCTGGTACCGGCTCAACCGGCGCACGCCGCCCACAACTCCGCCACCCCCGGCCCGTGCCGTGGGTCGGAGCCGGTGCGGATGAAGTCGTCGAACCTGGTCTCCAGCGCGACACCGAGCGCGCGGAACCGCTCCGCGACCCGCTCCACGTACACCGCGGGCGTCACGCCCTCGGCCTCCGCGCTGTGCACGTTCTTCAACGCGTTGGCGTCGGTCCCGGTCTGCGTTGGCGGGTCAGGACATGCGGAGGAAGCCGGACGACATCATCCGGCCGCACATGGTGGTGGCGGTGGTCCTCGACACGGCGTCGATGCTACGCGGATCCGCCTGTGCTGCGGAGCGCATTACCGCGAAGTACGGTCGCTCATGGCCGCTTACCGAGTAGTCCTGCCCGTGGGGTGCACCGAGGTCACCCTGGTCCGCCCCGAGGACGGGTCCGAGACGCTCGTGCGGTTTGACCGGACCACGGCCAACGGACCGGTGCTGCGCGACGACGTCACCCGGCGGTTGCAGGACTACCTGGCCCGCGACCCCGCCTCGACGGCCCCGGCGCTGGTGGACCTCATGGTGCGCGACCTCGGGTTCCAGGTGGCGCCGCTGGCCGCGAGGTCGCCGATCCGGCTGACCGTCCTGGACCGGCGGACCGCCACGCTGTGGGTCGGCGGCTCGACGCTGACGAGCGCGAGCAAGCAGCAGACGCCGTTCGCGCTGACGTTGCCGGGCGCGGTGCAGAAGGACGACACGCGCGTCGTCTTCCGCCTCACCAGCCCCGGCACCGACGCGCCCGCGATCGCGCGGGCGTTCCGGGACTGGGCGGCGCGGTAGCTACTCCGTGGGCTTCTTCGCCTTCGACGGCTGCACCCTCATGGGCTCGCCGGGCATCTTCGGGTAGTCGGGCGGGTAGGGCATCTCGCCGCGGTCGTCCTTGGCGTACCACTCGAGCAGCGTCTCCAGGCCGAAGGCCTCCGAGTCCAGTGCCGCGTGCGGGTCGCCGTGTTCGGCGAGGTACGCCGGGACGGTGAGGACGTCGAAGTCGTCGGGGTCCACTGTGGACAGTTGGGCCCAGGTGACGGGGGTGGAGACGGTGGCGCGGGGGGTGCCGCGGACGGACCAGGCGGAGGCGATGGTGCGGTCCCTGGCGGCCTGGTTGAAGTCGATGAAGACCTTCTCCCCGCGCTCCTCCTTCCACCACGAGGTGGTGGCCTGGGTGGGCATCCGGTTCTCCACCTCGCGGGCGAGGGCGATGACGGCGTGGCGGACTTCGACGAAGTCCCACTCCGGGCGGATGCGGACGGCGACGTGGACGCCGCGGCCGCCGGAGGTCTTGGGGTAGCCGGTCATGCCCAGTTCGGACAGGACCTCGTTCAGCACGGTGGCGACCTCGACCGCGTCGCGGAAGTCGGTGCCGGGCTGGGGGTCGAGGTCGACGCGCAGCTCGTCCGGGTTGTCGACGAGCGGCCTGCGGACGGGCCAGGGGTGGAAGTCGAACGTGCCGAGGTTGGCCGCCCAGGCGATGGCGGCGGGCTCGGTGGGGCAGACCTCGTCGGCGGGGCGGCCGGAGGGGAACTTGATGCGCGCGGTCTCGAGCCACTCGGGGGCGTTCTTCGGCACGCGCTTCTGGTAGAACGCCTCGCCGGTGACGCCGTCCACGAACCGCTTCAGCGTGGTCGGGCGGTCGCGCAGCACCCCCAGCAGCGGTTCGGCCACGGCGAGGTAGTACTCGACCACCTGGCGCTTGGTGATGCCGCGCTCGGGGAAGTACACCTTGTCCGGATTGGATACCCGCACGGTGCGCACACCGTGCGGACCGGGGACTTCTAGTTCTAAAGCCTGGGCCACACGGGCAGGGTAAAGGACAATGGCCTCATGTGCCGAAGCATCAAGACGCTCCGCCCGCCTTTCGAGGACGAGGTCACCGAAGGCGACATGCGCGCCGCTGCCCTGCAGTACGTGCGGAAGGTGTCCGGGTTCCGGGCGCCCGCGGCGCACAACGCGGAGGCGTTCGAACGGGCCGTGGACCAGATCACCGCGGCGACCGTGGAACTACTCGCGCACCTCGAGGTCCGCGGACACGCGAAGTAGCCCCAGCCCCTCGACGAACGCGCTGAGCGCCAGCTCGAAGCTGTCCCGGTCCAACTCCCCCGCGACCGTGGACAGCAGGTGGGCCTTGTCCAGGTGCGGGTAACGCCCCTGGTAGACCGACGCGTCGGTGGAGAACCCGTTGGAGAACGTGCTCAGCGCGGCGCCGAACACCAGGTACATCAGCGAGGCGGCGATCATCGTCGCGTGCCGTCGCGGCCAGCCCGCGTCGACCAGGGCGCCGTGCATCACGTCGAGCCGCCGCAACGAGGCGTCGCGACCGGCCGGGCCGTAGGCGAGGAACGGCACGATGTTCGGGTGCTGCGACAGCGCGGCCCGGTAGGAGCGGGCGCTGACGACGAGGCCGCGCCGCCAGTCGCCGTCCTCGAAACCGGACACGTCGACGTCCTCCAGCACCGCGCTGGCGATCTCGTGCAGCAGGTCGTCCTTGGTGGCCACGTGCCCGTACAGCGACGGGGCGCGCACGCCCAGCTCCGTGGCGAGCTTGCGCATCGACAGCCCGTCCAGGCCCTCGCGGTCGATGATGCCGAGCGCGACCTTCCGGATGCGGTCCCCGCTGAGGATGGGGATGCTCGGTCGAGGCATGGGGCCCCCTTGCACTGGGTTCTCCGACGCGCCTACGTTATACCTAACGCCGTTCGGTTTAGGAGGTAGTGGCGTGGATCTGAGCCTGTCCGACGAGCACCGCCAGCTCCAGGAGCTGGCCCGGCGCTTCACCGACGAGCGGATCGTCCCCTTCGCCCTGCGGTGGGACCGCGACGAGGCCATCGACCGCGCGCTCGTGCCGAAGCTGGGCGAGGTCGGGTTCCTCGGTCTCGGCGTCGACGAGGAGTACGGCGGTTCCGGCGGCGACAACCTGGCCTACTGCCTGGTGCTGGAGGAGATCGCGCGCGGCGACTCGGCCGTGCGCGGCATCATCTCCGTCTCACTGGGACTGGTCGGCAAGACGATCTTCAAACAGGGCACCGAGGAGCAGAAGCGGCGGTGGCTGCCCGGACTGTGCTCGGGCGGGCTGGTCGGCTGCTTCGGGCTCACCGAGCCGGAGACGGGCTCCGACGCCGGGTCGCTCGCGACCAGGGCCGAACGCGACGGCGACGACTGGCTGATCACCGGCCGGAAGGTGTTCATCACCAACGGGACGTGGGCGGACGTCGTGCTGCTGTTCGCCCGCACCGGCGGGCCGGGGCCCAGGGGCATCACGGCGTTCCTGGTGCCGACCGACTCCGACGGGTTCGAGGCCACCGAGATCCACGGCAAGCTCGGCATGCGCGGCCAAGCCACCGCCGAACTCGCCTTCGACCGGGTCCGGGTGCCCGACAGCGCCCGGCTCGGCGACGAGGGCACCGGCTTCAAGATCGCCATGGCGGCGCTCGACCGCGGCCGGATGTCCGTGGCGGCGGGCTGCGTCGGGGCCGCGCGCGGCGCGCTGGAGGCGAGCCTGCGCTACGCCGCCGAGCGCGAGCAGTTCGGCAAGCCCATCGCCTCCTACCAGCTCGTGCAGGAACTGCTGGCCGACATGGCGGTCGAGACGGACGCGGCCCGGCTGCTCACGTGGCGGGTCGCCGACCTGGCCGACCGCGGGCTGCCGTTCGGCACCGAGGCGTCCATGGCGAAGCTCTACGCCAGCGAGGCGGCCGTGCGGGCCGCGAACAGCGCCATCCAGGTTTTCGGCGGGTACGGCTACATCGACGAGTACCCGGTCGGGAAGTACTTGCGCGACACCCGCGTGACGACCCTCTACGAGGGCACCAGCCAGATCCAGAAACTGCTCATCGGCCGGGCGTTGACCGGCGTCAACGCATTCTGAAACGAGGAACACCATGGACTTCGCGCTCGACGAGGAGCAGAAGGAGATCAGGGACTGGGTGCGCACGTTCGTGCGCAAGGAGATCATCCCGTTGGAGCCGGAAGTGCTCCGCAGGGAACGCGCGAACCAGCCCGGCCTGACGTTCGAAGAGCTGGACGCGTTGCAGCAGAAGGCGAAGAAGGCGGGCTTCTGGGGCGTGCAGACGCCGACGGAGTACGGCGGCATGGGCATGGGCGCGGTGATGACGGCGCTGATCGAGGCCGAGCTGGGCCGCTCGTTCGTGCCGTTCCGCTTCGGCGGCAACGCGGACAACATCCTGTACCACGGCAACGCCGAGCAGAAGGAGCGCTACCTGCTCCCGACGATCTCCGGTGAGCGCAAGTCGTGCTTCGCGATCACCGAGCCCGGCGCCGGGTCGGACGCCAAGGCGATCCGCACCTCCGCGCGCAAGGACGGCGCGGAGTGGGTGATCAACGGCGAGAAGACGTTCATCACCGGCGGCAACGAGGCCGACTTCGTGATGGTGTTCGCCGTGACGGACAAGGAGAAGGGCGCCAACGGGGGCGTCACCTGCTTCCTCGTCGACCGCGAGATGGGCTGGAAGTCCGAGCCCATCCCGACCATGGGCCAGTGGGGTCCGGCCGCGCTGGTGTTCGAGGACGTCCGGGTGCCGGAGGAGAACATCCTCGGCGAGGTCGGCCAGGGCTTCGCCATGGCGATGCAGTGGATCGGCGCGGGCCGCTACCTGCTGCCTGCGCGGGCCATCGGCTCGGTGGAACGCCTGGTGGAGATGGCGATCGAGCAGGCCAACAGCCGCGTCACGTTCGGCCAGCCCATCGCCGAGTACCAGGCCATCCAGTGGATGATCGCGGACTCGGCGGTCGAGACGGAGGCGCTGCGCTGGCTCGTCCTGCACGCCGCGTGGCTGGTCGACCAGGGCGCCGACTCGCGGCAGGCCCAGTCGATGGCGAAGCTCTACGGCGGCGTGAAGGCCAACGAGATCGTCGACCGCGTGCTCCAGATCCACGGCGGCATGGGCTACACCCGCGAGCTGCCGATCGAGCGCTGGTACCGCGAGCTGCGGCTGCTGCGCATCTACGAGGGCACCGACGAGATCCAGCGCCGCACGATCGCCCGCAACCTGCTCAAGGGCCACGCCAAGGTCAGCGGATCCCTGGGGTGAGCACCACCGTCGTCCGGTCCTGGACCGCGGACGACGTCGAGCGCTACGCGGCCGCGGTGGGCGGGACCGGCATGCAGCCGGGGTTCGCCATCGCGGTCGCGCAGTTCGGCGGGCCGCAGTTCGGGCTGGACGCCGACCTCACGCAGGTGCTGCACGCCGAGCAGTCGCTGACGTTGTCCGGCGAGCTGCCGATGGCGGGCGCGGTCACGGTGACCAGGACGGACACCGACGTGTTCGACAAGGGCTCCGGATCGCTGGTCGTGCGCGAGTGGCACGCCGAGGGCGACGCGCGGTTCAGCACCCGCGCGTCGCTGTTCGTGCGCGGCGCGGGCGGGTTCGGCGGCCCCCGCGGCACGACCGTCCGGCACCCCGTCCCGTCCCGCGCGCCGGACGTGGAACTGGCCTTCCGCACCTCGCCGGACCAGGCCGACCGGTACCGGCTGACCGGCGACGACAACCCGCTGCACTGGGACCCGGCGTTCGCGCGGCGCGGCGGCTACCCCCGTCCGATCCTGCACGGGCTGGCCACCTACGGGATCACCGCGCGGCTGCTGGCCGAGTCGCTCTCCGTGGTCGCGGTGGGCGGCCGGTTCGTCCATCCGGTGTTCCCCGGCGACGAACTCCAGGTCAGCGCCTGGGTGGAGGACGGGGAGGTCCGGTTCCGCACGTCCGTCGACCGCACAACGGTGATCGACGACGGTAGGGCTACCCCCCGTTCCTAGTTGGGTGCCCACACCATCGATCACGGGCCGCGCCCAGCGCAGGCTGTAGTCATGCGATCACGACGCGACGTCTTCCAGCTCAGCACCGCGACCGACGCCACTGCGTTGACGAGGCTGCGGATCCCCACTGCCGCTGGCACGTTCGACGCGGTCGCCGCCGGTCCCCTCGACGGCCGCAAGGTCCTGCTGCTGCACGGGGTGCCCGAGTGCGGGATCGAGTGGCGGCACCAGCTGCGCGCCCTCGCCGCTGACGGCTACCGCGCCGTGGCGCCCAACCAGCGCGGGTACTCCCCCGGCGTGCGGCCCAAGCGGGTCGACGACTACCGGGTGGAGCACGGCGTGGACGACGTCGCGGCCATCGCCGACCAGCTGGGGTGGCGGCGGTTCGACCTGGTCGGGCACGACTGGGGTGCCGTGGTCGGCTGGGAGGCGGCTGCCCGGCTGCCGCTGCGGGTGCGGACGCTGACCGCCGTGTCCGCGCCGCATCCGGGGGCGTTCGCCGAGGCGCTGCGCAGTGATCCGGACCAGCAGCGGCGGAGCGCGCTGCTCGACTACCTGCGCCAGCCCGAGGTGCCGGAACGGGAAATGCTGGCCAACGGGGCCGCGCGGCTGCGCCAGGGCTGGCCCGCGGTGATCCCGAGGCAGAGGGTGGAGCAGTACGTGCGGCAGCTGTCGGAGCCGGGGGCGCTGACGGCGGCGCTGAACTGGTACCGGGCGAACACGTTCACCGGCGACTACCAGCCGGTGTCGGTGCCGACGATGTTCCTGTGGGGGTCCGAGGACGACGCCGTGGGACCGGAGGCGGCGCAGGCGACCAGCGATTGGGTGACGGGGGCGTACCGGTTCGAGGTGCTCGACCAGGTGGGGCACTTCGTGCCGGAGGAGGCGGCGGAGCGGACCACGGCCCTGCTGCTGGAGCACCTGGCCGGGCATTGATGGCGGTGGCTTGTGGGTACGGGCGGGTGGCGTGCCGGTGCCGCTGCTTTGAATCACTCGATAGAACCGCAGTTCATAGTTTATTCGGATGGTTTTGACCGGTGGTCAATAATATTATTGGGATATGGACGGATTGGGGCTGCTTGACGACGCGGGGCTGATGGATGCCCTGCGCGTTGAGGTTGAGCGCGCCCGGTCCGCGCACGCGTCGGTGTTGGCGGTGGTGGCTGAGGCGCGGGCTCGCGGGTTGGAGACGCGGGCTGGTTATCGGAGCTTGGCGGAGTTGGTCAAGCATGTGGTGCGGGTGGATATCGGTGAGGCAAAGCGGTGGGTGGCGCAAGCGTCTGCGGTTTTCCCATCGGTCACACCGACCGGTGCCGTGGTGGCTGTTCCGCTGCCTGTGGTGGCGAAGGCTGTGGCCGAAGGCGTGTTGTCGTCGGCGCATCTGGATGTGCTGGTCGGTGTGATGGCCGGGTTGCCCGTGGAGGCGGAGCGGATCCTGGTGGATGTGGCCCGTTCTGCTGAGCCCGCGGGGGTGCGGGCGGTGGCCGCCGGTATCCGGGCGCGGATTGACCAGGACGGGTGTGAGCCCGATGACCGTGAGCCGGCTCAGCCGGTGAACCTGTTGCATCTGCGGATGAAGGCGGATGGTCGGGTGGAGTTCAGTGGCCGGTTGGGTGCTGAGCAGGGTGGGTTGTTGCGGGCGTTGATCGGGCCGTTGGCCAAGCCGCACGCCGCCGACGCCGCCGGTCCGGACACCCGCACCTTGCCCGAGCGGCAGGGTGATGCGTTGGCGGATGTGCTGAGTCTGGCGTCGCGGTCGCGGGATCTGCCGATCGAGGCCGGTGAGCGTCCGCATGTCACGGTGACCGTCGACTACAAGACCCTGGTGTCGGGTGTTGGGACCGCGATCCTGGGTGACAGCAGCGTGATCAGTGCCGGTGAGGCGCGTCGGATCGCGTGCACCGCTGGAATCATCCCCGCCGTGATGGGTGAGCGCAGTGAGATGTTGAACATCGGGCGGATGTCGCGCCGGTTGACTCCGCATCTGCGGCGGGCGTTGCACCTGCGGGATGGCGGGTGTGCTTTTCCGATGTGCGATCGTCCGCCGAATTGGGCTGATGCCCATCACATTCGGGAATGGCATCGGGGCGGGGATACCAGTGTCGACAACCTGGTGTTGTTGTGCCGCCGTCATCACGTGCTGATCCACCACAGCGAATGGGAGGTCCGGGTGTCGGGCGGCCTCCCGGAATTCCACCCGCCCGCGTTCATGGATCAATGCCACGTAGCTTAAGTTGATCATGCTTGTTGGGGATTGAGGGTATACAGCCGGACGGTCGCAGGACCGCCGTGACGGATACTGGCGGGCTCGTCGGGCTCTTTCATCCGGTAACTGTTGTGCCGGAACCGTTTGACCGCACGAGGACACGTCCGTTCACGGCGCGGCGGAATCCGCAGCCCCGCGATCCGGGCCAGCACACCGGGCAGAGCCCGCGCCCAGCACTCAGGGGGAAATGTCCGCCGTCCCGGTGGCGGAACGACGGACCAGACGCAGGACCCCGGTATAGGACAGCCGGTCCGGATCCAGATCGGCAGCCTCGGCCGCCCTGGCCATCAACGCGGTGATCGCGTGATGCACGATCAACCAGGCCCAGATCTCCTGGTGCACCAGATCCGGAAGCCGCGACCTCAGCACCCGGCCCGGCCCACGTAGATGGGTCTTGAGCTGGTCGTTCGCCGTCTCCTGCTCCCACCTCTGGTGATAGGCCGCCGCCAACTCGTCGGCACGCGCGTGGGCCGGGTCGGTGATCGTGGTCAACAACACGATCAACTCGCCCTCCCCGTTCCCGAGACGGTCGGGCACGTCGTACTCAACCACCCTGACCAGGTGCCCCTCCCGCGGATCGAGCTCCTCACCGGCCACGGCCGCGGCGATCACCCTCTCCCGACGCCCTCCACGCAGCGCCGGATCGACCACGACCGACAGGTAGGTCCCATCGGGCAGGACCCGCACGACCGGCAACCGCAGTTGGGTCGGGGCCCGCCACAACAACGCCGCACCCGTCCCCGCGGCCAGCCCCCACGCGCGGAACCCGTAGAAGTTCCGGTCCGCGGTCAGCAACTCCTCCCGCCGCAACCGCGGATAGAGCCGCCCGGCCAGGGTCTTCTCCCCCGACCGCGTAGGCACCGACCTCCGCGGCCACGAACGCGTGCGTGCCGCACTCGGCCACCGCCACCACCCGCGCCTTCGGGAACGCCGACCGTTTCCCGGTAGGTCCGCCGTATCCGAACTCCGCCGCGTTGCCCGGCGTGTCAGGCACATCCACGTCGAACCCGTCGATCGCCAACACCCGCCATCCCCGCAACCACGACCCCCGGCCCCGGCCCGTCGCGATCGCCCCGGCCACCGGCGACGCGTCACCGGCCACCGGACCACAGGTCCGCTCGAAGATCTCCGGGAACACCCCGCGCCCCAACCGTTTCCTCGCCTGGGTGATCGCACTCGCGGTCGGCACGGCCCAGTCCGCGTTCCAGCATCCCCACCGGTCCAACGACCCGGTGACCCTGGTCGCGACCTCGGTGTAGTCGTCCTCGGGAAACAGGCACAGCGCCATCGTCAGATACGCCACCACATGCGGCGGCAGTTTCCCGTCCGATCGTTTCGCACCGACACCGCACACCGCGACCGCGTCATCCACCGCGTCCCGTGACACCGCGGCCACCAGCACACCCAACGACACCTGATCCGGCGACACCACACCCGCGTCCACACCGCAGACCGTGCCGGCCCCCGACACGACCACCAGGTCACCACGCCGAACCGACAACAAGAACCCCACACAACACCATGATCAACTTAAGCTACGTGGCATTGGTTCATGGATCCGCATCGCAGACCGGTGCGCAATGAGATGCGAAGACTCGCGGGCTAGTACCGAATCACTCGGGCGGCGGTGACGATTTCGGTGTCCGGGTCATGGGGGAGGTCGATCGTGCCCGCCACGACGATGGTCGCCTTCCGCCACGGCTGTTCGCGGAGCAGGAACGGGAGTTCCTCGGCCAGCCACGCGGCGATGTGCTGACGCTGGGCGGCCGAGTCGCCGTCGCGGGCCGCGAGTCGGCGTTCCTGCTCGTCCAGGTCGCCCTGCACCCAGATCGAGGCGTCGAGCCACGGGGCCAGCTCGGTGCGGATGACGCCGGTGCCCTCGATCCACACGACGTCGGTGCCCGCCGGGACGCGGATCGTGCCGGGTCGGTCGTGGTCGGTCCAGGCCCGCGGGCGGAACTCCACCGCCTCGCCCCGGTGCAGGGGCTTGAGGACGTGCTCGGTCAGGAGCTGCCCCCAGTCGAAGCAGGCGTGGTTCCAGGCGATGTCGTCGGTGTGCACGACTCCGGACGCGGGGACGAACTCGCACAGGCGTTGGACGAGGGTCGACTTGCCCGCACCGCCGCGGCCGTCGACGGCGACGAGGAGGGGGCGGCCGGTGACGTCGGGTGCCGCTTCGCGCAGTCGGCGCAGGACGTTGGACAGTTCTTCGACGTGCCAGTCCGCGGCCTCGACTTCGCCGGCGTGCAGGCGCATCCGGGGCCGGTCGGTCATGAGGGCCCCAAGCCGGTGAGCATCTGAGCCCGCACCCTGGAGAGGTGGCGGCGCATGACGCGGTTGGCCAGATGGGTGTCGCCCGTGGCCACGGCGGCCACCAGCGCGTCGTGGTCGTCGAGCGAGGCCTGCTGGTGCGGCGGGTCGTCCTTCAGGCCCGCGCGGAGCAGGACGACCCGCTGCTGGACGAGGCGGACCTGTTCGGCGATGCGGGGGCTGCGGGCGGCGTCCAGCAGCGCCTGGTGGAACGCCAGGTCGAGGCGGTACGGGAAGCGGGCGCCCGTCTGGTGGGTCCTGCGGGATTCGGCGCAGACCTCGCGCAGCCGGTCGACGTCCCTGTCGGTCCGCCTGCTGGCGGCCAGTTCCGCCGCCGCGCATTCGAGGGCCGTGCGGAGTTCGAAGAGCGCGCGCACCTCGTCGGCGTCGGCTTTGGGGACGTGGGCGCCCTTGTTGGGCACGAGCACGAGCAAGCCCTCGCTGGAGAGGTGGCGGATGGCCTCGCGCAGCGGGCCGCGGCTGATGCCCAGGCGCTGGGCCAGTTCCACCTCGTTGACCCGCTCGCCCGGTGGGATCTCGCCGGTCAGCACCAGCTCGCGCAGGACGTCGACGGTCTGGCCTGCCAGGCTCAGGTGGAGCGGGGGTGTCACGTGCGTCTCCCAGGGCTGGTCCGCGGCGGTCACCTCATGTTAACTGTCGACAGTTGGCAGTCCTTGAGGAGGCGGCGTGGCGCACGAGGTGGTGGCCGAGGTGTGGCGGGGCGAGTTCCTGGAGTCCGTGCACCACGGCACGGTCGTGGCGCTGGGCGCTGACGGGCGGGCCGTGCTGAGCGTGGGGCGGCCGGAGCTGGTGGCGTTCCCGCGGTCGTCCAACAAGCCGGTGCAGGGGCTGGCGATGGTGCGCAACGGGCTGGAACTGGACGGTGAGCTGCTGGCGCTGGCCTGTGCCAGCCACTCGGGCGAGGACTTCCACGTCGAGGGCGTCCGGAAGATCCTGGCCACGGCGGGACTGACCGTCGACGCGCTCCAGTGCACGCCCGACCTGCCCATCGGCGAGGCCGCGCTGGCCGCGCACCTGAAGGCCGGCCGGGGCCCCGCGCCCGAGTACATGAACTGCTCCGGCAAGCACGCCGCGATGCTGCTGACCTGCGTGCGCAACGGCTGGTCCACCGATGACTACCTCGCGTTCGAACACCCGCTCCAGCTGGCGATCGTCACCACGCTGGAGGAGCTGGCCGGCGAGCCGGTCGGGGCGGTCGGCGTGGACGGGTGCGGGGCGCCGCTGTTCGGCATCAGCCTGAACGGGCTGGCCAGGGCGTTCGGCAGGATGGCGGGCGCGGCGGAGGGGACGCCGGAGCACCGGGTCGCGGCGGCCATGAACGCCCACCCGGAACACGTGGGCGGCACGGGCCGGGACGTCACGGCCCTGATGCGCGCGCTGCCCGGCGCGATGGCCAAGGACGGGGCCGAGGGCGTGTACGCGATCGGGCTGCCCGACGGGTCGGCGGTCGCGCTGAAGATCGCGGACGGGTCCAGCCGGGCGCGGGCCGTGGTGGTCGTGGCGGCGCTGCGGGTGCTGGGCGTGGACGTCGGGTCGCTGACCTCGTTGGCGACGGTGCCGATCCTCGGTCACGGACGGGCGGTCGGCGCGGTGCGACCGGCTTTGGCCCTGGCGGGCTGAGGAACCTCTATTCTCGGATGATGGCCACCTTTCCAGGCGCGGAAAGACCTGACGACGAACCGGAGAAGCGGTTCGCCGACGACCTCATCGGGCTCGATCCGGCGGATCCCGAGGCCAAGGCCTTCGCGGAACACCTGGACCGGATGGAGCGGGAACGCCCCGGTTACACCGTCGAGGGATACCTCGCGGGGGTCGCGGACTTCGCCGATTCGGCGAACCGCGCGAGCGGTGAGCAACGTCTCGTGGCCGTGCTGGTGGTGGGGCTGATCCTGCTCGGCGTGCTGATCAGCGTGTGGTTCGGCCTCGGCGAGATCATCGCCGTGCTGTTCGGCTGAGCCGTAAGATACCCACAACCCACCCCGGCCCCGGAATCGCATTAGCGTGGAGGCATGGAACCTGTTGTCGGCGCCACGCCGAAGGACGTCCGTTCGGAGCAGGAGTGGCGGGAGAGCCTGAGCCCGAGCGAGTACAAGGTGCTCCGCGAGGGCGGCACCGAGCCCGCCTGGGTCGGTGAGTACACGGACACCAAGACCGTCGGTGTCTACGAGTGCCGCGCGTGCGGCACGGAGTTGTTCCGCAGCGAGACCAAGTTCGACTCGCACTGCGGGTGGCCGTCGTTCTTCTCCCCGCTGGCCGCGGACCGCGTCATCCTGCGCGAGGACCGCGCGATGGGCATGGTGCGCACGGAGGTGTTGTGCGCGAATTGCCACAGCCACCTCGGGCACGTGTTCGAGGGCGAGGGTTACGGAACTCCGACCGATCAGCGCTACTGCATCAACAGCATCAGCCTGCGTTTGGCGGACGAGCCCGCGAACTGACGCGGAATGCGCCGACAACGCCGCTGCGCGATCGCACGGATACGCAAAGCAACAGGCGACACGGCGACCGCGGTGCAGCAGACTGGAACCGCCGCACCGGATGGCGTCGCCCCGCGGCGCCACCCGGATTCGTCTCTGACCTGGGAGGAAGCATGCTTTCGCGCAAGGGCACCGACGGTGAGGGTTCTGGCGGAGTCGACGGGTCCACGTCCTCCTAAGAATCGCCCAATACCAGCCTAAATCTTGCTCAAGCCCCTTGTCGCGGTGTGTTCCACAGCACACGATTGCCTTTCGATTGGCGGACTCGATCCGCCGAGAGCGGTAGGGGGTGGACCGTGGACCAGCCGTGGGGGCTCTCGGGCCCGGAATTCCTGAGGATCTACTGGATCGCGCTGGGCGTCGCCCTGCTGTTCGCGGTCTTCGTCCGGATGCGCGTGCGGGCCAGTCGGGGAGACGAGCCCGCACGCGATCTCGGCATCGACGAACTCGCGTACCTGTCCGGCGGGCCGCGCCGGGTGGTCGAGGCCTCGCTGGCCCGGCTGATCGAGGCCGAGGCCCTGCGCTCGACGCGCCGCGGCACCGTCAGCCTGATCGGCAAGCCCCGTTCGGCCAACGCGGTGGACGCCGCCGTCCTGGAGGACGCGTCCCGCTACAGCAAGCGCACGCTGAACCTGCTCATGGCCACCGTCGCGCAGACCGGCGCGGTGAAGTCGATCGCGACCCGGCTGGGCGAGCAGGGGCTGCTCGTCGACCCCGACGTGGCGAAGCGGCGGCTGCGGCTGGGGATCGTGCCGATGCTGGTCCTGTTCCTGATCGGGGTCGTCCGCTGGGTCAACGGGATCGCGATCGGCGCGCCCGTCGGCTGGCTGACGCTCCAGCTGGTGGTCACGGCCCTGCTGGGGGTGCTGCTGACCCGGTCCGGCCGGATCCGCAACACGGCCAAGGGGGACCGCGCGCTGCAGAGCGCCCGTTCGGGTGACACCGGGGGTGGGGCGCTCGGCCCGGCCGTGGCGGTGGGCGGCGCGGTCGGGCTGGTCGCCCTCGGCGGCCTGTCGGCGCACCCGGACCTGACGCTGCGCACGGCGCTGATGACCCAGGCCTACGGGACGGGGTCGGCGGGCGGCGGGTCCGGCGCGAGTTCGACGTACGTGGGGAGCTCGTGCTCGAGTTCGAGCGGAAGCAGCTGCGGCAGCGGGGGCGGCAGCAGTTGCGGTGGTGGCGGCGGCTGCGGCGGTGGGGGCGGCAGCTGACCGCGGGGGGACGCCAAGGCCATCACGGGCGGTGTGACGCCCTCGTGATGGCCTTGGCCGCTTGACGCGGAACGATCGGGCCCGCCGGGGAGTCGGATGGCCATCGGCTTGGGTGAAAGGGCGGCGGGCATGACTTCCGGGACGAGGACATCGGGTAGACCAGGCATTTCGGCCGAGGAGTTCGGTTACCTGTCGGGCGGGCCGGGGCGCGCGGCGGAGGTGGCGGTCGTCCGCCTCCTCGAAGGCGGGCTGCTGCGGATCTCCCGCGAGGGCGTGGTGAGCGCGGTGGCCTCGGGCGCCGCGGGCGCGGGCACCCCGCTGGAGGCGTACGTGCTGGGCGCGGCCCGCACCGGCCGGATGCTGGGCGACCTGGTCAAGTCCACGGCCACCAGCGAGGCGGCCTCGTCGTTGCGGCTGCACCTGGTCGAACGCGGTCTGGTCGTGTCGGACTCGCGCCGCAAGGCGATGTCGAGGATCCAGGTGCTCGGTCTGGTGGTGGCCTTGGCCGGCTTCGCGTCCGTCGGCCTGTTCCACCTGCACATCGGGATCGCGATCGGCCTGCTCGTCTTGGCGCTGCTGATCCGCTGGTTCGCGCGCAGGCTGCGGCGTCCGGTGCGGCGCGCCGGACGGCGTGAGGCCCGCCGGGTCGCGGTGGCGCCCGGCGACCGGGTGGGCATGGTGGCGCAGATGGGTCTGCTGGGCCGGATCGGCCAGTTCCCGCGGCAGTACCACGTGTGGGAGATGCTGGGCATCGCGCCGAGCGCGGGTGCGACGCTGCGCAAGGGCAAGCGCCCGAGGACGAACGACGGCGGCACGATGTACGCGAGCAGCTGCTCCAGTTGTTCCAGCTGCTCCGGTGGCGGGTGCGGGGCGGACAACAGCGGGTGCGGGAGCAGCGGCGGCAGTTGCGGGTCGAGCAGCGGCGACAGCGGGTCGTCGTGCAGCAGCGGTTCGTCCTGCGGGTCGTCGTGCGGCGGAGGAGGCGGGGACTGATGGGCGTGCTCGACAGGCTCGGCGTCGGCATCGGCTGGCGCCCGGAGATCGACCTGACCGTGGAACGGCTGCCCGGTGTCGACTTCGTCGAGGTCGTGGCGGAGAACCTGCACGTGGAGCACCTGCCGGAGTCGATCCTGCTGCTGCGCCAACGGGGTGTCCCGGTGCTGCCGCACGCGGTGTCGCTGTCGCTGGGCAGCGCGGACCCGGTGGACCTGCGCCGCGTCGAGCACCTGGGCTCGGTCGCCGAGGCGCTGGGGGCGCCGCTGGTGAGCGACCACGTGTGCTTCGTCCGCGCGGGCGGGCTCGACTCGGGCCACCTGATGCCGGTGCCGCGCACGCGCGACGCGCTGGACGTGCTGGTGGCCAACGTGAAGACGGCGCAGGCGAACCTGCCCGTGCCGCTGGCGCTGGAGAACATCGCCGCCCTGCTGGAGTGGCCCGACGGCGAACTGACCGAAGGCCGGTTCCTCGCGGAGCTGGTGGAGCGCACGGACTGCCACCTGCTGATCGACGTGGCCAACCTGCACGCGAACGCGCTGAACCTGGGCACCGACCCGAACCGGTTCCTCGACGAGATCCCGTTGGAGCGCCTGGCCTACGTGCACGTGGCGGGCGGGGTGGAGCACAACGGCGTCTACCACGACACGCACGCCCACGCGGTGCGGCCGGAGGTGTTGGAGCTGCTGGGCGAGCTGCGGTCCAGAGTGGACCCTCCGGGTGTGCTGCTGGAGCGCGACGACAACTACCCGTCGGACACCGAGCTGGCCGACGAGCTCGCGGCGATCCGCGGAGTGCTGGCGAGGCACGCGTGACCGGGGACCAGCGGGAGCGGCTCGCGCTGGCGCAGGCGGAGCTGCTGACGGCGCTGCTCGCGGGCGGCCCCTCCCCCGCCGGGTTCGACCAGCGCCTGCTGCGGGTGGAGGCGAACTCGTTGCTGGCCAAGCGGCGCGGCATCGTGGCGATGCTCGGCCCCGAGGTCACCGACGTGCTGGCCGACCGCTTCCGGCCGCTGTTCGACGAGTACGCCCGCGCGCATCCCCGCAGGACCGGCAGCCGGGCGCGGGAGGACGCGGCGGACTTCGCGGCGTGGGCGCGGGAACGCGGCGAACTCCCTTCGGCGAAGCCGAAGCGCTGGTGGCGGCGGGACGCAACCTGAAGGGCCCCACCTCCGTCTGGTGGTCATGAGGATCGTCGTTGTGCTGGGCTGCCTGCTGGTGCTGGGCGCGTGCGGGGCGGAACCCGAGGGCGGCTGCACGCTGATCGGCACGTCGGTGGGCATCGGGCTGGACGTGGCGATGCCCGCGGCGCGGACCGCGACGATGGAGGTCTGCTGGGACGGCAGGTGCGTCGATCCCGCCGTGGAGCTGCGTCCGTCGTCGGCGGCTGGCCCGCAGACGTGCACCGGCACCGCCCCCGACGACTCGTGCGCGGTGTCGATGGTGCCGACCGGCGGGCGTTACGGCTTCGCCGACGTCCCCGACCTGCCGACCGGACCGGTGGCGGTCACCCTGCGGCTGATGGACGCGAACGGCGCGGTGCTGGTCGACGAGGTGCTCACCGCGACGCCGAAACCGGCCTACCCCAACGGGGTGGAATGCGGCGGCCAGGGGCCGCAGACCGGCCTGGTGGTGTCCGCGGCGGGGGTCGTCACCGAGCGGACCTGAGGCCGGGAAAGACAGGGGTTCGCATCCTGGAACTTGGGCCATTGGGAGTAGTCCGAGCACCGGCGGGGTCGCTAGGTTCGGGAGCGCTGGGGGGATTTCGTCACTTTCGGTACACCGCTGCCGCCGTTGGTCCGGCGCCTTCCAGCAGCGCATCCGGGCGGGTGCGCGTCCCTGGAGGGGGAGGTAGCAGTTGCTATCGACACGACGGCACGGCAGGCGCTTAAGCGCTTCCGTGCTCGCATTGGGGCTGGTCGTCGGGGCCACGCAGGTGGCTACGGCCGCTCCGTCCGGATCCCGCCACTTCGACACCCGTGACGTCGGTTCCGTCACCCTGATCACCGGCGACCGGGTGGTGACCGGCGAGGGGACGGGCTCGATCGTCCCCGGTCCCGGCCGCGAGGAGCTGGTCTTCTCCACCTACACCGCGGACGGCCACCGGTACGTGCTGCCGAGCGACGTCGGGCCGCTGCTGGCCTCGGGCAAGCTCGACCGCAGGCTGTTCGACGTGACCGGGCTGATCGAGTCGCGCTACGACGACTCGCACCGCGACAGCCTGCCGCTGCTCGTCACGCCCGCGCCCGGCCGGAGCGCGGCCGCGGCCGTCACCGGGATGACCCGGACCGCGGACCTCCCGGTCGTGGGGTCGTTCGCGGCGACCACGGCGAAGGCCACCGCGACGACGACGTGGCAAGCGCTTGCCGCGGCACCGGACGACTACCGCAAGATCCGGCTGGACGGCTTGCGGCAGCCCAGTCTCGACCGCAGCGTGCCGCAGATCGGCGCGCCCGTGGCATGGCAGGCCGGGTACACCGGCACCGGCGTGAAGGTCGCCGTGCTGGACACCGGCGTCGACGCCGCGCACCCGGACCTCGTCGGGCAGGAACTGGTGGAGCGCAACTTCACCGAGGACCCCGACAACACCGACCTGGTCGGCCACGGCACGCACGTCGCGTCGACCATCGCGAGCAAGGGGACCAAGTACCGCGGGGTGGCGCCCGACGCGAAGATCCTCGACGGCAAGGTCTGCGTGACCTACGGCTGCGCGGAGTCCTGGATCCTCAACGGGATGGTGTGGGCCGCCGAGCAGGACGCCGACGTGGTGAACCTGAGCCTGGGCGGCGGCGACAGCCCCGACATCGACCCGCTCGAAGAGGCCGTGAACACGCTTTCCGCCCAGTACGGCACGCTGTTCGTGATCGCCGCGGGCAACTCCGGGGCCGCGGAGACCGTCGGCTCCCCCGGCAGCGCGGACGCCGCGCTGACCGTCGGCGCCGTCGACCGCGACGACGACATCGCCCCGTTCTCCAGCCGCGGCCCGCGGACCGGTGACGGCGCGGTCAAGCCGGACATCACCGCGCCCGGCGTGGACATCGTCGCGGCGAAGTCCTCCACCGGCAGCATCGGCACCCCGGCGGGCGACGGCTACGTGTCGATGTCGGGCACGTCGATGGCCACCCCGCACGTGGCGGGCTCGGCGGCGCTGATCAAGCAGCAGCACCCGGACTGGACCGGCGCGCAGGTCAAGGCGGCGCTCGTCGCCTCGGCCAAGCCCAACCCCGCGCTGACCGCCTACGACCAGGGCGCCGGGCGGGTGGACCTCACCAGGGCCATCGGCCAGACGGTGACCACCGACCCGGTCAGCGTCGGGCTGGGGCTCCAGCAGTGGCCGCACGACGACGACGTGGCGGTCACCGAGGAAGCCACCTACCGCAATTCCGGCACCGAGTCCGTGACCCTGGACCTGGCGCTCGACGTCAAGGGCCCCGACGGAAAACCCGCACCCGCGGGCCTCTTCACCGTGGACCCCACGATCGTCACCGTCCCCGCGGGCGGCGCGGCGAAGGTCTCCGTCACCGGCGACACCAGGATCGGCACGCTGGACGGCGGTTACAGCGGCTCGATCGTCGCCACCTCCGGCACGACCGTGGTGCGCACCCCGGTCGGCGTCGTGCGCGAAGTCGAGAGCTACCAGGTCACGCTGAACTACACCGGCCAGGACGGCGCGCCCTCGTCGACCTACTCGACGTTGCTGATCGGCTTCGACAACGGCGGCGTCTACTTCCCCTACGACGAGGACGGCAGCGTCGAACTCCGGCTTCCCAAGGGGAACTACTACGCCTCGACGACCATCAGGACCGGGGAGCTCTCCGCCGTGCTGCCCTACCCCGGCTTCACCGTGACGCGGGAGGCCACCGTCGAACTCGACGCGCGGCTGGCGAAACCGATCTCCGTCTCGGTACCGGATCAGGGGGCAACGGCCGACTTCGCCGAGATCGGCGAAGTGCGCATGCAGGGCAAGAGCGGTCTGGTCGGCTTCACGGGCTTCCTCGGCGGCTTCGACGGCAGGGTCTCGATCGGCAACATCGGCCCGGCGGTCGGTGCGGACGAGTTCTCCTCGCTGATCAGCACGCACTGGACCGGGACGCCGATGGGCACCACGCCCGTCAACCACCGCACCGGCAAGCTGTTCAGCGGCAAGGCGCCCACCGGGTACACCGCCGCGCTCGCCAAGCGGGACTTCGCCGAGGTGAAGACCCGGATCGGGCCCAGCGCTGAGGGCCGGGACACCTGGTTCGGCCTCGGGGCGGTCGATCCCATCGGCGGTGGCGGCGGGTGGCTCAAGCAGACCGCCGCACCCGGCGAGGTGATCGACAACCTGGCGGGCGACGGCGTCCGGTGGCGGTCGTCGTACCGGGCGTACCAGTCGCCCGACCCGGCCGCGCCGTTCGACACCCTGCTGAACGGCGACCCCCGGAGCTACCAGGCCGGGAAGCGCTACTCGGGGACGATCAACACGGCCGTGTTCGGGCCCGCCCAGCAGACGAACGGGTACCACCTCGCCAGGGCGGAGGACACGATCTACGTCAACGTGGCCCTCTTCGGCGACGGCGCGGGGAACCCCGGCTACTCGGCGTTCGACTCCGCCCGCACCACGCTGTTCCGCGAGGGCACGAAGGTCGGCGAGACCGACAGCGACGCGTACGGGCAGTTCCCCGTGCCCGCCGCCGCGGGCTCCTACCGGCTGGAGACCGAGGCGACCCGCGCCAAGGGCGTGTCCGACGTGAGCACGAAGGTCAGCGGCGCTTGGACGTTCCGCTCCGCGCACGCGGGCGCTGAGGCGCTGGAACCCCTGCCGCTGACGCTGGTCCGGTTCCAGCCGAAGCTCGACGCGGCGAACTCCACGCCCGCCGGGCGGCTCTTGCGGGTGCCGCTGGTCGTCCAGCAGAACCCCGGCGCCGACAACGGCCGGGTCGGCCGGGTCTCCGTCGACGTCTCGTTCGACGACGGCAAGACCTGGCGGCACGCGCCCGTCGTCGGTGACTCGGCGCTGGTGTTCAACGGTCCCGCGGGCGGTTTCGCGTCGTTGCGCGCGAAGACGACCGACAGCAAGGGGAACACGGCCGAGAACACGGTGATCCGGGCCTACAAGATCGCAGGCAGGTAGCCGGGCCGGGCCCGTGGCGCGTCGTCGCCACGGGCCCGGCAACCGGTGTCCGACGAACGGGCACCGGTGTCCGAGCGGGAGATTCGCGGGTTGCGCCGCGACGGGCCCGTGACACACATTCGCCCTCCCACGACGGGACGGCGTCACGGCTCTTCGACATCGATATGTTCGGAGCGCCCTGGGACTTTCGTCACGACCGGTGCACCGCCCCCCACCGGTCGACCGACGCTCCCCGGGGCTGTGCACCCCTGCACGCGCTCCACCGAATCGGGAGGTGGCTGTTGCGATCAACTCGACGACACGGCGCTCTACTGGGAGTCGCCGCGCTCGCGTTCGGACTCGTGGTCGGGTCCACGGGAGTGTCGGAGGCCCAAGGGTCCCCGACGGTTTCCACGACATCGGGCGACACCGGTTCCGTCACGCTCATCACGGGTGACCGCGTCGTGCTCGACGGCACCGGGGCGGGCTCGATCGTCCCCGGCGCGGGTCGGGACAACGTTGTCTTCTCCACGTCCACCGAGCACGGGCACCTGTTCGTCGTGCCCGCCGACGCCCGGCGCGACGTGGCGTCCGGCAGGCTGGACCGGCGGCTGTTCGACGTCACCGAACTGATCGCCTCGCGCTACGACGACGCGCACCGCGACTCGGTGCCGCTGATCCTCACCACCGGCGAGGACCCGCGGGCTGCGGGCGCCCTCGTGGGCACGACGGTCACCGGCGACCTGCCCACCGTGCGGTCGTTCGCGGCGCGCACGGCCAAGGCGCAGGCCGCGGACACGTGGCGCGCGCTCCTCGCGGACAGCGCTTACACGAAGATCCGGCTGGACGGCCTGCGGCAGCTCAGCCTGGACCGCAGCGTGCCGCAGATCGGTGCCCCGGAAGCCTGGAAGGCCGGGTACACCGGCACCGGCGTGAAGGTCGCGGTGCTCGACACCGGCGTCGACGCCACGCACCCGGACCTCGTGGGCCGCGAACTGGTGGAGAAGAACTTCACCACGGACCCGGACAACCTGGACCTGGTCGGCCACGGCACGCACGTCGCGTCCACGATCGCCAGCTCCGGCGCGAAGTACCGCGGGGTGGCACCGGACGCGAAGATCATGGACGGCAAGGTCTGCGTGTCCGGCGGCTGCGCGGAGTCCTGGATCCTCGACGGGATGGCGTGGGCGGCCCAGGAGGGCGCCGACGTCGTGAACCTCAGCCTCGGCGGCGGTGACACCCCCGAGATCGACCCGCTCGAAGAAGCCGTGAACACGCTTTCCGCCCAGTACGGCACGCTGTTCGTCATCGCCGCGGGCAACTCCGGCGGGCCGGAGACGATCGGCTCCCCCGGCAGCGCGGACGCCGCGCTGACCGTCGGCGCCGTCGACCGCGATGACGCCATCGCCCCGTTCTCCAGCCGGGGCCCCCGGATCGGCGACGGCGCGATCAAGCCCGACATCACCGCGCCGGGCGTCGACATCGTGGCGGCGAAGTCCTCCACCGGCAGCATCGGCACGCCCGCCGGTGACGGCTACGTGTCGATGTCGGGCACGTCGATGGCCACCCCGCACGTCGCCGGGTCCGCCGCGCTGATCAAGCAGCAGCACCCGGACTGGACCGGTTCGCGGATCAAGGCGGCGCTGGTCGCCTCCGCCAAGCCCAACCCGGCGCTGACGGCGTACGACCAGGGCGCGGGACGGGTCGACGTGGCCAAGGCGATCACCCAGACCGTGACCGCCGAGCCCTCGAACATCAACCTGGGCCTCCAGGAGTGGCCGCACGCCGACGACGTGCCGGTGACCAAGGAGGTCACCTACCGCAACTCCGGCGCCGAGGCGGTCGTGCTCGACGTGGCCGTGGACGCCAGGGGGCCGGACGGCAAGCCCGCGCCCGCGGGTCTGCTCACCGCGAGCCCGGCGAAGGTGACCGTGCCCGCCGGTGGCGAGGCGAAGGTCAGCGTCGTCGGCGACACCAGGGTCGGCACGGTCGACGGCGCGTACACCGGCGCGCTGGTCGCCACGTCGGCGACCGGTTCGGTGCGCAGCCCGCTCGGGATCGTCCGCGAGCTCGAGAGCTACCAGGTGACCGTGAACCACGTCGACGCCGACGGCAAGCCCGCCGCGGACGCCTACTCGGTCCTCGTGGGACTGGACGTCGAGAAGTCGTTCTACTTCTCCCCTGGCGACGGCATCACGACCGTCCGCGTGCCCAAGGGCCGCTACTTCGGGACGAGCACCGTCATCACCGGGGACAAGTACGCCGTCCTGACCCACCCGGAGCTGACGATCACCGGGGACACCACCGTCGAGGTCAACGCGCGGCTCGCCAAGCCGGTGAAGGTGTCCATCCCCGAACCCGACGCCGAGGGCATCCTCGCCGAGTTCAGCGTGACGAGGTGGAACGGGGACACCCGGTTCGGGTACGGCACGGTGTTCTTCGGCGGCTTCGGCGACTCGATGTACTCCGCCCAGCTCGGCCCGGACGTCCCGGCGGACGCACTGGCCTCGCGGGTCGGCTCCCAGTGGCGGGGCACGCCCCAGGGCGACCTGCCGATCAACTACCGGTACACCAGGTCGTGGGCGGGGACGGTGCCGACCGGACACGTCCGCGACCTCGGCAAGGCGGACCTCTCCGAGGTCAGGACGACGGTCGGCCCGAACCCCGAGGGCAGGAAGCACCTGCTGGGGTTCAGCGCCGTCGACTCGCGCGGCGGCGGCGGGTGGTCGTGGCTCGCCCCCATGAGCCCGACGGCCACCGGGGTCGACTACCTCGCCGGTGAAGGGGTCAAGTGGAGTTCCTTCCACCTCCAGGAACTCGGGAACACCACCGAGGCGGAGCAGCTCACGCCGCCGAAGGCGTTCAAGCCGGGCAAGCAGTACGACAACAAGCCCGGCTACGCGGTCTTCGGGCCCTCGATCGGCGGGTACGACCAGGCGCTGGCCCGGTCGGGCGACACCATCCGGGCCTCGGTGCCGCTCTTCGGCGACAGCACGGGCGGTGAGGGCTACTCGGCGGTCGACACCGCCAGGACCACCCTGTTCCGCGACGGCGTGAAGGTCGGAGAGACGGCCTACGACGGGTTCGGCCAGTTCGCCGTGCCCGCCGCGGCGGGCTCCTACCGGCTGGAGACCGAGGCGACCCGCGCCAAGGGCGTGTCCGACGTGAGCACGAAGGTCAGCGGCGCTTGGACGTTCCGCTCGACGCACGTGGACGCGCTGACGAACCTGCCGCTGTCGGTGATCCGGTTCCAGCCGAAGCTCGACGAGGAGAACTCCACGCCCGCCGGGCGGCTCCTGCGGGTGCCGCTGGTCGTGCAGCAGAACCCCGGCGCGGCGAACGGCCGGGTTGGCAGGGTCTCGGTCGACGTCTCGTTCGACGACGGCAAGACCTGGCGGCACGCGCCCGTGATCGGTGACTCGGCGCTGGTGCTCAACGCACCGGGGGCGGACTTCGCCTCGTTGCGCGCCAAGACCACCGACAGCAGGGGGAACACGGCCGAGAACACGGTGATCAGGGCTTACAAGATCGCCAAGAAGTAGCGGTGGCGGGCCCGTGGCGCCCAACGCGCCACGGGCCCTCCCGCGTTCAGGGCAGGTTGGTGACGAGCTCGGCCGCCGGGACCCGGGTGCCGGTGTAGAACGGGATCTCCTCGCGCACGTGCAGCCGCGCCTCGGTGCCGCGCAGGTGCCGCATGAGGTCGACGATGCGGTGCAGCTCGTCCGCCTCGAACGCCAGCATCCACTCGTAGTCGCCGAGCGCGAACGAGGACACCGTGTTCGCCCGGACGTCCGGGTAGTCCCGCGCCTCCTTGCCGTGGTCGGCCAGCATCTTGCGCCGGTCCTCCTCGGGCAGCAGGTACCACTCGTAGGAGCGCACGAACGGGTACACGCAGATGTACTTGCGCGCCTCCTCGCCCGCGAGGAACGCGGGGATGTGGCTGCGGTTGAACTCGGCGGGGCGGTGCAGCGCGACCTGGCTCCACACCGGCACGGACACCCTGCCCACGGCGGTGCGGCGGAAACCCTGGTAGGCGGCTTGCAGCTGTTCGATCTCCTCGGCGTGCCACCAGATCATGTAGTCCGCGTCGGCCCGCAGGCCCGCCACGTCGTACACGCCGCGCACGACGACGCCCTTGCCCTCCAGGGAGTCGAGGTAGTTCTGCGCCTCGGTGGCGGACGGGCCGCGGTCCTCGGGGAGGCGACCGGGTTCGACGCGGAACACCGACCACATGGTGTAGCGGATGGTGTCGTTCAGCTCGGAGAAGTTCAGGCGGGCCATGGCCCCCATCCTCTCACCGCCGGACGCGGCCGAGGAGGTGGGCGGCGACACGTGCGGCCGCCGAGTCCGCCGTCGCGATGCACGCGGGCACGCCGACGCCGTGCAGCGACGCCCCCGCCACCGCGACACCGGGCAGTTCGGCCACCGCCTGCTCGATGCCCGACACCAGGTCGAGGTGGCCGACGCCGTACTGCGGCAGGCCGCCGCCCCAGCGGGTGACGGCGGTGTCGATCGGCGCGGCGGTGATGCCGGTCAGCTCGGCGAGGTCCGCGCGCACGACCTTGACCAGGTCGGCGTCCGAGCGCTGGAGCAGCGCGGTCTGGCCGAAGCGGCCGACCGAGCCGCGGACCAGCAGCGGCCCGTCGGCCAGGTGCGCCCACTTGCGGCTGGAGAACGTGAAGGCCTTGGCGGTGAACGGGGTGCTGTCGGCGTACCGCTCCCCCTCGGCGAGCAGCACGCCGGAGCGCTCCGGCAGCGGGGTGCCCGGCGGGAACGCCATGGCGACCACGGCCATCGAGGCGACGTCGATCTCGGCGTACCGCTTCGCGGCGGCCGGGGCCACCCCGGAGAGCAGCTTGCGCGCGGACGGCGCGGGCACGGCCAGCACGATGCCGTCGACGTCGAGGTACCCCGGCGTGGACGCCGAGCCGATCTCCAGCCGCCAGCCGACGTCGCGCCAGATCAGCGCGCGCACCGGCAGGCCCAGGCGGATCTCGGCGGCGGACGCCTCCGCGAGGCGGTCGGTCAGCGCGGACAGGCCGCCGGAGAGCGTGCCGAACACCGGGGGCCGCTTGGCGCGGGCCTGCGGCGGGGCGGGCATGGCGGCCGCGGCGGCCGCGAGCAGCGACCCGACGCCGGAGTCCAGCGCGGTGGCCAGCTGCGGCATCGTGGCGCGCAGGCCGAGCGACTTCACGTTGCCCGCGTACACGCCGCCGAGCAGCGGACCGACCAGGCGGGCGCCGACCTCGGGGCCGAACCGCTCGTGCAGCAGCGTGCCGACGGCGACGTCCTTGCCGTCCAGGCGGATCGGCGGCAGCGACGGCTCGGACTGGACGCGGTGGTAGCCCTCGGTGGACAGCACCGGGCGCACGGCCTCGGCCGTCGCGGGCACGCCCAGGAGGGTGCGCGTCGGGATCGACCTCACCTCGCCGCCCGCGCGGATGCTCGCCGCGGCGCCGGTCGGGTGCACCACGGACCCCGCGAGGCCGAGTTCGAGGATCAGCTCGGCCGCTTCCGGCCTGCGCACCAGGAAGGCCTCGGTGCCGATGTCGTAGGCGTGCCCGGCCAGCTCGACGGTGCGCAGCTTGCCGCCCAGCCGGTCGGCCTGCTCGATGACGGTGATCAGGGCCGAAGGGCCCAGCAGGCAACGGAGGCGGTGCGCCGCGGCCAGACCGGAGACACCGCCCCCGACGACCGCGACGTGGAGTGGCCTCATCTCGCGGCGTGCACCAGCTCGACGGCCTTGGTGATCATCTCCGGGTCGGTGTCGGGCAGCACGCCGTGACCGAGGTTGAAGATGTGCCCGGCCGCGGTCTTGCCCTCGCCGACGATCCGGTCGACCTCGCGCTTGAGCGCGGGCACGCCCGCGAACAGCAGCGCCGGGTCCAGGTTGCCCTGCACGACCGGCGCGGGCAGCTCCGGAGCGGCCTCGCGCAGCCTGCGCACGGCCACGTCCAGCGGGATGCGCCAGTCGACGCCGACGACGTCCGCGCCCGCCTCCCGCATCGCGGGCAGCAGCTCGCCCGTGCCCACGCCGAAGTGGATGCGCGGCACGCCCGTGATCGACGACAGCACGCGGGTCGAGTGCGGCAGCACGAACTCGCGGTAGTCGCGCTCGGACAGCGCGCCCGCCCACGAGTCGAACAGCTGCACGGCCGACACGCCCGCCGCGACCTGCGCCTGGAGGAACGTCGCGGTCAGGTCCGCGATCCGGCCCAGCAGCCTGTGCCACAGCTCGGGATCGCCGTGCATGAGCGCCTTCGTGCGCTCGTGGTTGCGGCTCGGGCCGCCCTCCACGAGGTAGGACGCCAACGTGAACGGCGCGCCCGCGAACCCGATCAGCGGCACGCCGCCGAGTTCCTTGAGCAGCAGGCCGATCGCGTCCAGCACCGGCTGGACCTGCTCGGTGCGCAGCTCCGGCAGCGCGGCCACGTCCTCGGCCGTGCGCACCGGGTGCGCGACGACGGGTCCGGTGCCCGGCACGATGTCCAGGTCGACGCCCGCGGCCTTCAGCGGCACCACGATGTCGCTGAACAGGATCGCCGCGTCCACGTCGTGCCTGCGCACCGGCTGCATCGTGATCTCGCGGACCATCTCCGGGTCCATGCAGGCGTCGAGCATGGCGGTGCCCGCGCGCAGTTCGCGGTACTCCGGCAGCGAACGGCCCGCCTGGCGCATGAACCAGACCGGGGTGCGGGAAGGGGTTCCGCCGCGCGCGGCGACCAGCAGCGGAGCCTCGGTGAGTTGCGAGTTCGTCATCGCCGCTCATCGTCCCACGCGAGGGGAAAGCGCTTCGGCGCGGTGCCTCCGCTCGGCGTGCCGCCCGCCGGCGGCGGCGCATTTGGGCATACAGTCGGCGACGTGACCGGAATCGCGGCGGAGCCCGAGTTGTTCCGGCGGGCGGTGGCGACGCTCAAGTCGGTGCGGACCCGGCCAGAGCTGGAAATCACCGAAGTGCGCCCGCCGCAACGTCTCGCACCCTGGGCGTACGCAATGACGGCCGAGGTGACCGGCCCGTCCGACGAGCTGTCCACCGGCAGGCTCGTCCTCCTGCACGACCCCGAGGGCGTCGACGCCTGGGACGGCGTCTTCCGGCTCGTGGCCTACGTGCGGGTCGAGCTGGACCCGGAGCTGGCGGCGGACCCGCTGCTGCCCGAGGTCGGCTGGTCGTGGCTCGCCGAGTCCCTCGAGGTGTCGGGCGCGCGCTTCATCGCGCTGGGCGGGACGGTCACGCAGACCTCGTCGGCCAGGTTCGGCGACATCTCCGGCCCCGCCAGGACCGACGACCTCGAACTGCGGGCCTCGTGGACGGCCGAGGACGCCGAGCTCGCCGCCCACGGCACCGCGTTCTACGACCTGATGGCCACCGCCGTCGGCCTGCCCCCGGTGGGCGTCTCGCTCTTCGGCCAGCGCTCCGGGCACTAGGGCCTGCCACCCGGCCTGTTTCCGGGGCCCGTTCCCGCTCCGTCCGGTTTCCGGCGCATTGGCGATCCGCGCCGGAAACCGCCGTCGAAACCACCCGTTCGCGGCACCGATCCGCACAGTATTAATGCACGTGCATTTGCACCGGCGGAATTCCGGTCAGTCGTTGTCGCGGAGCACGCGGAGAATGTTGCTCCCCGCCAACTTCTCCAGGTCCTCCTCGCTCCACTTGCGGTCGAGCAGTTCCCCGAACAGATTCGGATAGGTGGACACGTCCTCCAGGCCTTCGGGGAGCGCCTTCACCCCGTCGTAGTCGCCGCCCAGCCCGATGTGGTCGATCCCGGCCACCTCGCGGGCGTGCTCCACGTGCGCCACCACGTCCCCGATCGTCGCCCTCGGCAGGGGTCCGCCGCCCGTCCAGGTGGCCGTGAACCGGTTGCGGGCCTCCCAGTCGTTGTGGCGCTCCCCCGCCGCGGCCATGGCCTCCCTGAGCGCCGCATCCCGCTCGGCGTGGCGCCGCGAGACGAATTCCGGGACGAACGTGACCATGCAGACCCCGCCGTTGCCCGCCAGCCCGCCCAGCACGTCGTCCGGCACGTTGCGCGGGTGGTCGGCGACGGCCCGGCACGAGGAGTGGCTGAAGATCACCGGCTTGGACGAGGTGGTCAGCGCGTCGCGCATCGTGGACGGCGCCACGTGGGACAGGTCGACCAGCATCCCGATCCGGTTCATCTCGCGCACGACCTCGCGCCCGAAGTCGGTCAGCCCGCCGTGCGCCGGTTCGTCGGTGGCCGAGTCCGCCCAGGGGGTGTTCTCGTTGTGCGTGAGCGTCATGTACCGCACCCCGAGCCTCCTGAGCGCCCGCAGGACACCCAGGGAGGAGTTGATGCTGTGCCCGCCCTCGGCGCCCAGCAGCGAGGCGACGCGACCGCTCGCGAAAGCCGCCTCGGCCTCCGCCGCCGTCGTCGCGATCGCCAGGTCGTCGGGGTACCGGGCGGCCAGCTCGTGGACGAGGTCGACCTGCTCCAGCACGGTGGTCACCGCGGCGTCACCGGCGAGCGAGCACGGGATCCAGACGGACCAGAACTGAAGACCCACTCGGCCCTCGCGCAGCCGCACCAGGTCGGTGTGGAGTGTCGGTTGACGCACCGACAGGTCCACTCCGGCCGCCGTGGCGCGCACGTCGCCCGTTGACTTTTCACTCTTGTCGTCGGTTTCGAAGAAGTCGCGGAGCGCCCAAGGCAGGTCGTTGTGCCCGTCGGCGAGCTGGATCCGCCCGAGGAGTACCTGCGCACGATCCCGGCTTGTGCTGCTCGCCACTGGGAACTCCTAGATGTCGTTGTGAGTGAGACTCGCGTTACGGCCCCATCCAGTTGTCAACCGATCGTGTGACAGAAGGGGTCACCAGTCACAACTCGATAGGGATAGATACCCGATTGATCGTCCCGCAGACCCTCTTGGGCGGCTACGCTGCCCCAGACGACACCACTTTCGGTCGATCAGTGGCGCGGCTGATTGGCCGAAAGTCCCGGTGCCGGTCGGGGGGCACGACCGACTCCAGGGAGGTAGTGACGTGGCTGCCGTCGGCTTAGGTCAGGCCGTTCGTACCACGCCAGCCGGCTCGTTGCCGGCGAACATGGTCCCGCACCCGCGGGAAGAGTTGTTCTCAGTGCTGGTGGTCGACGACCACCCACTGCTGAGGGAGGCGATATCGGCTCGGCTCACCCAAATGGGAGCCGGGACAGTGCATGAGGCCGTATCGGTTGCAGAGGCTCGGGCGCGGGCTCTGGCAACCGGTCCTTGCGACCTCGCGATCCTCGACTTGGGCCTGCCGGATGGCACCGGCATCGACCTGGTCACGGAACTCCGTGCCCAGGGCTGGCCGCGAATCGTGGTCCTCGCATCCTCCGACGACCCCTATGCGGTCCGGTCGGCTTTCCAGGCGGGCGCTCAGGCGTACCTCCTGAAGTCGGCTTCGCCCATGGTGGTCACCGACGGGGTGCGCAGGGTTCTCGACGGCGGGGTCTACGCGGATCCGAGTGTGGCTCCGGTGCTCGCTGCGGGCACCAGGGTTCCGGGCACCGACAACACGCCGCGGGAGCTTTCCGCGCGTGAGGTCGAGGTCCTCCAGCTGGTCGCCGATGGCCAGAGCAACAAGGAGATCGGCGAAGCGCTCAGCCTTTCCGCACTCACGGTGAAGTCTCACCTGAGTCGGATCGGGCGCAAGCTGGGCACCGGTGACCGGGCTCAGATGGTGGCGCTGGCCATGCGTGCCGGCGTGATCCGCTGAGCTGGTCGAAGCACTGAACCGGCCTAACACACCCGCGAGTGGGGCGTTCGTCATAGGGTCATCCGTCGTGGACGTACCCGCCGACGAGCCAACCGAACCAACCGGAGCAGAACCGGTACCGCTGACGGAACCCGCAGAGGGGGTTCCGCCAGTGGTGTCCGACCTGTCAGCGCTCCGGCGAGCAGCTTCGGCTCTCGCCGGGGCGAAGGGTCCGGTCGCGGTGGACACCGAGCGAGCCTCGGGCTACCGCTACTCGCAACGTGCCTACCTGGTGCAACTGCGCCGGGAAGGCGCTGGAACCGTGCTGATCGATCCGATCGCCCTGGGCGGTCGGCTCGATCCGCTGGTCGAGGCGCTGGAAGGAACCGAGTGGGTGCTGCACGCGGCGTCGCAAGACCTCCCGTGCCTCGCCGAACTCGATCTCCATCCGAGCGTCCTGTTCGACACCGAACTGGCGGGCAGGCTGGCCGGTTTCGAACGGGTCGCTCTGGGCACACTTGTCGAGCGCTTGCTCGGCTACAGGCTGGAGAAGGGGCACGGCGCGGCCGACTGGTCGCGCCGCCCCCTTCCAGCCGACTGGCTGAACTACGCGGCGCTCGACGTGGAACTCCTGGTCGAGCTGCGTGACGTGCTCGAAGAGGAGCTCAAACGCCAGGGCAAGCTCGAATGGGCGCACGAGGAGTTCGAGGCGGCGCGCAACGCTCCGCTGAGCCGTCCTCGTGCCGAACCGTGGCGCCGGACCTCCGGGATCCACCGCATCCGCAACCCCCGGCAGCTGGCCGCGGTGCGCGCGTTGTGGGAGACCAGGGACTCGGTGGCACGGGAACGCGACATCGCGCCCGGACGAGTGCTGCCCGATGCCGCTCTCGTCGACGCCGCCGTCCGCAATCCCGCGGACGAAGCGGCGCTTCTTGCGTTGCCCGTGTTCCGCGGGCGAGCGCAACGGCGCATGGTGGGCACGTGGCTGGGCGCTTTGCAGCGCGCCGCCGCGCTTGCGCGCACCGAGTTGCCGGAGCCTTCTCCCCATCACGACGGTCCTCCCCCGGCGAACCGCTGGTCCGACAAGGATCCCGCGGCGGCCGTGCGGCTGGCCGCGGTGCGGGCGGCGCTGACCGCCATCGCCGAGGCCAACACGCTCCCGGTGGAGAACCTGCTGCTGCCGGACCTGGTGCGCCGCACCTGCTGGCAGCCGCCCGAGGACCTCACCCCAGCGGGGGTGGAACGGGCGCTGCTCGACGGCGGCGCCCGGCGGTGGCAGATCGATCTGACCGTCGACGCGCTCTCGACGGCCCTCCAGCCGCCACCGCCACCCCCTACCGAGTGACCCCGCTACCCCTACCCCTGATCTGACCGGCCCAACGCCCAGGTCAGGGGTAGTGGAAGCGGTCCCGTGCCGTTTGACTTGGCGATAGTCGGCCACCACGGCACTGCGAGGTCGGAATGCGGCACGAGAACGTCCGATGGCGTGCACCCCATGGCCGGGTGCCGCTCCGCGTCGTCAGAGCGCGGGCGCGCGGCGCCCGTTCGTTCCGTGCGGCCTGAGCGCCGGCCCTCACTCCTCGCGGAGGAGTCCGGCCGAGGTGTCGCGCTGGGCGAGCCTGCGCAGCGCCTTCAGCGCCGCGTCGCCCAGCACCGTGGCGACGACCATGTCCTCGACGACCTCCTCCGGCCCGGAGTGCAGCACCAGGTAGTCGAGGTCCCGCTTGGCGATGGCCGCGGTCGCGTCGGCGTACCCGTCGAGCAGGTCGGCGAACCGGCGGTGGCCGAGCCTGTTCGCCGTCGCCACCACGCCCGCGAGCGCGAGCGCCGACGGGTCGCACGCCATGTGCTCCCAGCCGCGGCGGGCCAGGAAGGCGGCCACCTCGTCGTCCGCGTCCCGGTCGACGACCGGCGGGGCGGCGGGCCCGATGCTGCGCTGCACGACGCCGAGCACGTGGTGGGTGACCTCCACGGTGGCGTCGAGGGCGGCGATGATCTCGCCGACCACGGCGATCGACAGCCCTCCCACCCCGACGAGCGCGCGCACGAGCCTGAGCCTGCGCAGGTGCCCCTCGCCGTAGACGGCCTGGTTGCGGCCGGTCGACTCCCCGGCGGGCAGCAGACCCTCGCGCAGGTAGTACTTGATCGTCGGCACGGGGACGCCGCTGCTCGTGCTCAGTTCCGAGATGCGCACGGACATCCCTCCCCGCTGGTCGCCCCAAAATGGATAGTCTACCTTTCCATTAGTGGAGAGTTGAACTATCCGAACGAGGAGTCGACCATGACCCGCACGACCCCCGACCCGACCGCCACGGCGGTGGCGGCATGACCGAAACGCTGTTCTCGATCACGTTCCCGCTCGCCGCGCCGTTCTGGGCGCTGATGATCCTGGCGCCGGCGTGGCGGGTCACCGAGCGGGTCATCGCCTCCCCGCTGATCGCCGCGCCGCCCGCGCTGGTCTACCTCGTGCTGGCCGCGCCGGACCTCCCGAAGCTGCTGTCCGTCGTCAGCCGACCCGAACTAGGTCCGCTGGCCGAGTACCTGGGCACGCCCGCCGGCACGGCGCTCGGGTGGGCGCACTTCATCGCCTTCGACCTGTTCGTCGGGCGGTGGATGTACCGGCAGAGCCGTGAGCTGGGCATCCACCCGCTCGTGATGGCGCCGATCCTGCTGGTCACGATCATGGCGGCCCCCATCGGACTGCTCCTGTTCCTCCCCGTCCGAGCACTGCGCACGCGCAAGGAGGAGCCCGCACCTACGGTGTGACGGAGTCGACAGTGCCACCACGGTGGTTACTGGCGAGTAACGAGGTCTAAAGTCAGTGTTACCGGTCGGTAGCGGCATGGGTGCTCGTGCCACCGATCCGGTCCGACTTTCCCAACATCGGTTCAACGTGGAGGAGACGCCGTGGCCGCACCAGCAGCGCCGGCACCGAGCGGACACGACGTGGCTCGTGGCGTTCGGAACGTGGTCTTCGTCGAGGGCGTCCGCACGCCGTTCGGCAAGGCCGGACCCAAGGGGATCTTCGCGGAGACCCGCGCCGACGACTTGGTGGTCAAGGTGATCCGCGAACTGCTCCGCCGCCATCCGGAACTGCCGCCGGAGCGCGTCGACGAGGTGGCCATCGCCGCCACGACGCAGATCGGCGACCAGGGCCTGACCCTGGGCCGCACCGCCGCGTTGCTGGCGGGGCTGCCCAAGTCGGTGCCCGGCTACTCCGTGGACCGCATGTGCGCGGGCGCCATGACGGCCGTGACGACCGCCGCGGGCGGCATCGCGTTCGGCGCCTACGACGTGGTCATCGCGGGCGGCGTGGAGCACATGGGCCGCCACCCGATGGGCGAGGGCGTCGACCCGAACCCGCGCTTCATCTCCGACCGGATCGTGGACACCTCGGCGCTGGTCATGGGCCAGACCGCGGAGAACCTGCACGACCGGTTCCCGGAGATCACCAAGGACCGCGCCGACGCGTACGCCGTGGCCTCGCAGGCCAAGTACGCCGAGGCCGTGGCGGCGGGCAGGATCGGCCCCGAACTCGTGCCGGTGGCCACCCGTTCCGCGGACAAGGGCTGGGGCCTGGCCACGGCCGACGAGCCGCCGCGTCCGGGCACGTCCCTGGAGGACCTCGGCAAGCTCAAGACCCCGTTCCGCTCGCACGGCCGGATCACCGCGGGCAACGCGGCGGGCCTGAACGACGGCGCGACCGGCTGCATCCTGGCCGAGGAGGAGACCGCGCGCGAGCTCGGCCTGCCCGTCGGCATGCGCCTGGTCGGCTACTCGTTCCTGGGTGTCGAGCCCGAGGTCATGGGCATCGGCCCGGTGCCCGCGACGGAGAAGGCGCTCAAGCGCGCCGGTCTCACCATCGACGACATCGGCCTGTTCGAGATCAACGAGGCCTTCGCCGTGCAGGTGCTGGCCTTCCTCGACCACTTCGACATCAAGCAGGACGACCCCAGGGTCAACCAGTGGGGCGGGGCCATCGCGACCGGCCACCCGCTGGCCTCCTCGGGCGTGCGGCTCATGACGCAGCTGTCCCGGCAGTTCGCCGAGCGCCCCGACGTGCGCTACGGCATCACCACCATGTGCATCGGCATCGGCATG
This sequence comes from Umezawaea sp. Da 62-37, assembly GCF_032460545.1. Taxonomy (GTDB): domain Bacteria; phylum Actinomycetota; class Actinomycetes; order Mycobacteriales; family Pseudonocardiaceae; genus Umezawaea. Next base: position 8,036,132 of record NZ_CP135965.1, on the reverse strand, counting down.
GGTGGCACCGTGATCTGGGAGAACCCCCTCTGGACGGGAGAGACGAAGTGACCGCGCTGTCCCCTGAAGAGGCGAAGGCGAAGTACGTCAAGGAGGTCGTGACCACCTCGACCACCCGCCTGGTCGACGTCCCCGGTGTCGCCGGGCGGGTCGCCGTGATCACCATCGACAACGGCCTGGACCACACGCGTCCGTCGACGTTCGGCCCGCAGGGCCTGTTGAGTCTGAGCGCCGCCTACGACGAGGCCGCCGCGGCGGGCCCGGCCGCCATCGTGGTGACCGGCAAGCCGTTCATCTTCGCGGTGGGCGCGGACCTCGGCGCGGTCGAGGGCGACCAGCGCGACGAGGCCATGATGATCGGCGAACTGGGGCACGGCACGTTCCGCAAGTTCACCGACTCGACCATCCCGACCTTCGCGTTCGTCAACGGCGCGGCGCTCGGCGGCGGCCTGGAGCTGGCGCTGTCGTGCCACTACCGGACGCTGTCGGCCAGCGCGGGCGCGATCGCGCTGCCCGAGCTGTTCCTCGGCCTGTTCCCCGGCTGGGGCGGCACGCAGCTGCTGCCGAACCTGATCGGCGCGGACGCCGCGGTCACCGTGATCTTCGAGAACGCGTTGAACCAGAACAAGATGCTCAAGCCCCCGCAGGTGCTGGAGATGGGCATCGCCGACGCGCTGTTCGAGTCCCCGGACTTCCTGGAGCAGTCGTTCGGCTGGCTGGCGAAGGTGCTCGCGGGCGAGATCACCCCGCCGCGCAAGGAGATCGACCGCGGCGAGGCGTGGGACGCCGCCGTGGCGCGGGCCAAGGCCGTCGTGCACGGCAAGACCAAGGGCGCGTCCCCCGGCGCGGAGCACGCGCTGGAACTGCTGGAACTGGCCCGTGGGAACGACCTCGACCGCGGCTACGCGGCCGAGAACGAGGCCATGGCCACCGTGCTGATGAGCGACACGCTCCGGGCGAGCCTCTACTCGTTCGGCCTGGTGCAGAAGCGGGTCAAGAAGCCCGCGGGCGCGCCGGACAAGTCGCTGGCGCGGCCGATCACCAAGGTCGGCGTCGTGGGCGCCGGTCTGATGGCGTCGCAGATGGCGCTGCTGTTCGCCCGCCGCCTGCACGTGCCGGTCGTGCTGACCGACATCGACCAGGCTCGGGTGGACAAGGGTGTCGGCTACGTGCACTCCGAGGTCGACAAGCTCCTCGGCAAGAAGCGCGTCTCACCGGACGAGGCCAACCGCCTCAAGGCGCTGGTGACCGGTTCGCTGGACAAGGCATCGTTCGCCGACGCGGACTTCGTCATCGAGGCCGTGTTCGAGGACCTCGCGGTGAAGCAGCAGGTGTTCGCCGAGGTCGAGGAACACGTGTCGCCGCAGGCGATCCTGGCCACCAACACCTCGTCGCTGTCCATCACGGACATGGCGTCGAAGCTCGCGCACCCGGAAAGGGTGGTCGGCTTCCACTTCTTCAACCCGGTCGCCGTCATGCCGCTGGTGGAGATCGTGCGCGCCGAGCGGACCGACGACGAGTCGCTCGCCACCGCGTTCTCGGTCGGCAAGCAGCTCAAGAAGTCCTGCGTGCTCGTGAAGGACGCGCCGTCGTTCGTGGTGAACCGACTCCTCACCCGCTTCATGGGCGAGGTCGTGAAGTCCATCGACGAGGGCACGCCGTTCGAGGTCGCCGACAAGGCCACCGAGTCGCTCGGCCTGCCGATGAGCCCGCTGATCCTGTTGCAGCTGGTGGGTTCCGCGGTGGCGCTGCACGTGTCCGAGACGATGCACGACGCGTTCCCGGACCGGTTCAGCGTCAGCCCGAACATGGCGAAGTTCGTCGCCGCGGGCAAGACCGCGGTGTGGCAGTGGGACGCGCAGGGCAACCAGACCGTCGACCCCGAGGTCGCCGCGCTCTGGGAGTTCGGCGACATGCCGCTGACCGCCGACCAGGTCAAGGCGCGCGCGCTGGAGGGCATGGCCGAGGAGATCCGGCTCATGCTCGACGAGGGCGTCGTGGCCGAGGCGCAGGACATCGACCTCTGCATGATCCTGGGCGCGGGCTGGCCGTTCTGGCTGGGCGGCATCACGCCCTACCTGGACCGCGAGGGCATCTCGGAGAAGGTGACCGGGCAGCGCTTCCTCGCACCCGGTGTGGCCTCCCTGCCCGCGTAGTCCCGCACGCGTGGAAGCGCCCGGTCCCCGTTCACGGGACCGGGCGCTTTCGCGTCAGTGGTCGTCGACGCGGTCGACGCGGCCGCCGGCGCGCACCAGGAACACGTCGATCCGCATGGCGCGCAACGCGTCCGCGGTGTCGGCCACCAGCTCGCGGTAGCAGACGAAGTCCGGCAGGCCGATGCCGACGACGTCGTCCGGGCAGTCCTGCCGCAGCCGCAGCGCCTTCAGCAGCGAGTCCGCGAACCAGGCCTCGGCCTGCTCCATGGGGTGCGGCGGCTTGGAGTCCGATGTGGACCGCTTCGTCGGGAAGCCCTTGGACTCGACGTGCAGCAGCCGTCCGGCGCGCTGCGCCATGATCCGGTCGCCGCGCAGGAAGACCCAGCCGTCCATCTCGAAGTACCGGACCAGCTCGGCCAGGACGTTGCCCTCCCAGTACCACTCGTGGGCGGGGTTCGTCCTGATCCCGGCCCTGGGCAGCTCGGTCACCAGGCTGTTCATGATCGGACGACCGAAGTCGTCGCGGTGCAGGATGCCCGCGTCGGCGAGCGTGCGGCAGCGCGAGTTGACCTGGTCGTGGACGACCCGCAACTGCGACGCGATCTGCGCGTCGGTGAGCCCGTCGGGGAAGTGGCCCAGCAGCGCCACGATCCTGTCCGCCAACGTGAAGCCGTCTGTCATGCCACCATTATCGATGGCGGATGATTCGCTGTTACCACGACTTCCACCGACCGGTGGCCCCGAACCGCGTGAACGGGCCCACGTCCGGGGTAGCTGCACCACACGGTCCGGGTTCGCGGGCCGCGTTCCGTTGGTACGGGCGAGTAACAACGGCCACGCAGCCGGGTGAGGGTGTCCGGAACAGGTCAGGGCGGTCCGATTCTCGACCTATGAACACACACCGCCGCAGGGTGCGCGATCGCAGGCCGGGGAAACCGGTTCCGGTGCGCCTCGACGAGCTCACCGAGTTCCTCGACGGCGACACCGGGTGGCGCGACGAGGTGCGCACGAGGCTCGTGGCGCGGCTGGACCCGAGGATGGTCGAACGCACGTCCTGCGGTCGCGTCGCCGAACTGGCCGAGGAGCTGGACACCCAGGTCACCGTGGAACCGCGGCCGGACGTCACGTTCGACCTCGCGAAGGCCGTGCACTGCCGGGTGCCGTTCAAGGGGATGACCCGCCAGCGGCACACCGCGCGCAACCTGCGGGTGCTGGGCGTCTACCTGTGCGCGGTCGCGGGCCGCGACCTGGGCGAGTGCCCGTGCGCGGTGGCGCTGGCCGCCGACCCCAGCGACGCCGCCGTACCGCACGTGATCGGCTTCGCGCTGGACCGCGCCGGGTTGTAGTCCTACAGGGGTGCCACGGCCAGCAGCGGCACGCCCCAGGTGCCCGCGGCCTGCTCGGCCGTCCCGATCGCCGACCGGCTCACCGCCACCACCAGGTCCACCGCGGGCAGGTCCTGCACCCCTCCCGCGCACGACGCCGCCGTCAGGTCCAGCACCCGGCCCCCGCGCGCCCGCACGACCGCCGTGATCGCGTCCCGCGCCTCCCGACTGGCCCGGTCGAAGCCCCGCAGCACCGCCACCGTCCCGTAGGCGGCCAGCAGGCCGGGCTTGTCCGCCAGCAGCGCGGATACCTCGGCGACGAGCGCGGCGCGGTCTTCGACGAGCGTGGACGGGGAGGTGAGCGTGCTGGTCATCGGGATCTCGCTTTCGCCACGGCGGGTGCTCCTTCCGTAGTACCCCCGTACGAGCCGCGTGCCACTGTTGTTTCGATCACTGCCGAACCGGGAACAACCGCTCGATGCACGACATCAGGATCGGCACCTCGGGCTGGACCTACCCGGAATGGCGCGGCGCCTTCTACCCGGAGGGCCTGTCGCAGAAGCGGGAACTGGAGCACCTGGCCGCGCGGGTCAACAGCGTCGAGATCAACGGCACCTTCTACTCGCTGCGCACCCCGGCCAACTACCGGTCGTGGGCCACCCGCACCCCCGACGACTTCGTCCTGTCCGTCAAGGGCCCGAAGCTGATCACCCACACCAAGCGCCTGCGCGACGTCGACGACGACCTCGCCGAGTTCTTCGCCTCCGGCATCTCCGAACTAGGCGCCAAACAGGGCCCGATCCTCTGGCAACTCCCCCCGTCCCTGCCCTTCCACCCCGCCCGCTTCACCACGTTCCTCGACTCCCTCCCCCCGGCCCGCCACGCCATCGAGGCCCGCCACGACAGCTTCGACACCCCCGAGTTCGCGGAGTTGCTGCGCTCCCACAACATCGCCACCGTCCTGGCCGACTCCGGCGGCAAGTTCCCGGTCTTCGACGAGGTCACCGCCGACTTCGCGTACGTCCGCCTGCACGGGCCTGGGGAGTTGTACTTGGGCGACTACCCGTCCGACGCGCTGGACGGGTGGGTGGAGAGGGTGCAGGAGTGGGCGGTGGAGCGGGACGTGTTCGTGTACTTCGACAACACCATGAGCGGGGCAGCGCCCTACAACGCCGTGGACCTGTCCGAACGCCTCGGAATCCTGTCCAACCCGATCCAGAACGCCCTCTGGTAGGCGTCCGGCAAGTTCGCCCTCACCCACCGGGCACCGCGGCACCAAGTTCCCGCATCCCACGCAGTGGCGACAGCACGAGCCACGACGCCGACAGCAGCACACCGAAGGCGGCGATCGTGATGGCGCCGCGCGCGCCGAGGACCGTGGCCAGGCCGCCGCCGAGGAGGCTGCCGAGCGGGATGGCGCCCCAGATCAGGAATCGCATGGTGGCGTTGACCCGGCCGAGCAGGTGCGGTGGGCAGACGGCCTGCTGGTAGCTGACCTGGAGGATCGACAGGCAGATGATGCCGAAGCTCGTGCCGAACATGGCCAGCACGTACCAGCCGAGCCCTCGGCCAGGCGTGGTGAGCGGGAACGCCAGGAACGCGACGCCGCAGCCGATCCCGCCGACCAGGAGCACCCTGGCGCCGCCGAACCACCGGGCCAGCCTGCCGGTCAGCAGGGCGGACGACAGGGCGCCGAACAGGCCGACGCTGCCGAGCAGGCCGATCACGCCCGCCGGCAGGCCGATGTCGCGGACCAGGAACACCACGACCACGGCCGTGTGCGCGGACTGGAACAGCGACATCGTGGCGCCGTGACCGCCGAACGCCCGCAGCACGGGATGGCCGGACACCGCGCCCAGGCCTTCGCGGACTTCCCACCACATCCGCCGGTCCTCCGCCCGCGGCGGCCGCGGCTCGGGTGTGCGGATCGTGCGCAGCCACAGCGCGGACCACAGGTACGTGCAGGCGTCGACGAGCAGTGCGACCGGCGCTCCGACCCACTGCACCAGGCCGCCGGCGAGGGTCGGCGCGGCCACGGCGGCGACGGACCGGTTCTGCTGGAGCCGGGTGTTGGCCTCGACGAGGTGTTCGCGGCCCACGAGCCGGGGCAGGTAGGACGGGTGGGCGATGTCGAACACCACGGTGAGCGTGCCGGTGACCAGCACGACCCCGTAGAGCTGCCACAGCGTCAGCACGTCGAGCGACGCCGCCACCGGCACGCTGAACAGCACCGCCGCGCGCCCGAGGTCGGCCGCGATCAGCAGCGGACGGCACCGCAGCCGGTCGCACCACACGCCGACCTGCAGACCGATCGCGAGGAACGCGATCATCTGGCCGACCCTCAGCAGCGACACCTCGAACGCCGAGGCGTCCAGCACCGAGATCGCCAGCAGCGGCACGGCGAGTTGGCTGAGCCCGGTGCCGACCTGGCTGATCACGTCGGCCGCCCACAGGTGGCGGAAATCCCTCACGGCGAGCAGCCCCATGCCGGACATCATGCCAGCAGCAACAACTAACCTGAGCCGGGTTGTGTCAACTTATGGATGGCCGGGATGATCGAGGTGACCAGGGTCCACGCGCCGGGGATGAGCAGCAGCGCCCCCACGGCGACGACCGGGAACATGAACATCGTCTCGACCGGGCCGCCGGTGCGGAAGCGCAGCCACTTGGGCGGCCGCAGCTCGTACCAGGTCTCCCCCGCGATCGGCAGCGGGAACAGGAACGGGCAGCCCGACACCGTCACCGAGTCGCCGAGGCAGTGCACGAAGCAGCCCACGGCCACCGCGATGCCGAGCACCCCGGACAGCCCGTCCAGCTGCACCAGGGCCTCGTCCAGGCCGAACTGGATGAGCCACCACACCACCGCGCCCACCGACAGCACCGCCACCCAGTCGCCCAGCGCGGCCTCCGCCAGCAGCACGGCGAACACCGCCACGCCCAGCACGGCCCACTTGCCGCCGAGCTGCGTGGCGCCCGCGGTGAAGTAGCCGAGCAGCACGGCGAACAGCACGGTGTGCGACAGGTGCCGGTGCTCGCCGGTCACCGGTTCGTCGCGCGGCCCCTTGGTGATCGCATAGACGTACCGCGACGACTTCCGCAGGAGCCACGACAGCGCCCCGGTGAGCGGGCCGAGGTAGCGCGACGCGGTCGAGTGCCGGTGGTCGAAGTCGGGCAGCAGGGCGAAGCCGGCGGTCACCAGGCCGACGAGCACCGCCCCGGCGAGGTCGCCGTGGCCGAGCAGCGGGGCGATCCCCAGTCCCGCACACCACCCGGTGAGCGCGTGCGTTCGTCCCATCACCCTTCCGAGCATCCGGTTCGACCGGTTCAAGGTCAAGTTCCCGAACCTGGCGCCGCTGCGGCAGCATGGCCCGATGGATCGGATCAAGATCGGAACATCGGGCTGGGTGTACCCGCCGTGGCGCGGCGTCTTCTACCCACCAGGCCTCGCGCAGAAGCGCGAACTGGAGCACTTGTCCCAGCTGGTCACCTCGGTCGAGATCAACAGCTCCTTCTACTCCCTGCAACGCCCGTCCAGCTACCTGAAGTGGGCCGCGCAGACCCCGGACGACTTCGTGTTCTCGCTCAAGGGCGGCCGGTTCATCACGCACCTCAAGCGCCTGCGCGACAGCGAGGACACCCTCGCGAACTTCTTCGCCTCCGGCGTCCTCGCCCTCGGCCCCAAACTCGGCCCGATCCTCTGGCAGCTCCCCCCGACCCTCCAGTTCGACCCGGTGCTGCTCGACGAGTTCCTCACCAACCTCCCCCGCACCACGACCGCCGCCGCCGAACTCGCCACCCACCACGACGAGCGCGTCGACCCGTCGTGGACCACCACCGACCTCGACCGCCCGCTCCGCCACGCGGTCGAGGTCCGCCACCCCAGCTACCTCACCCCGAGCTTCCCGGAGCTGCTGCACAAGCACGGGATCGCCGCCGTGGTCGCCGACTCCGCGGGCAAGTACCCCCTCGTCGACGAGGTGACCACCGACTTCGTCTACGTCCGCCTGCACGGCGCCGACGAGCTGTACGTCAGCGGCTACACCGACGAAGCCCTCGACCGGTGGGCGGCGAAGATCCGCACCTGGTCGACGACCGCCGACGTGTACGTCTACTTCGACAACGACGCGAAGGTCATGGCCCCGCGCGACGCGCTCGCACTGCTCAAGAAGCTCGAATAGCCATCCGGTGCTCCGCCCACACAATCAGGTGAACCACATCGAACGTCCACACAGGATTCCGCGGAACAGCCGAGTCTGTACCGGCCGGCGAATCCCACGGAGGTAACCGATGTCGACCCGAACCCTGCTCACCGCCCTGGCCATCACCACGGCCGCACTGGTCTCCAGCGGCACCGCCAACGCCCAGGAATCCGACACACCGAAATGCGACCCCGGCGAATTCTGCCTCTGGTCCGCCCCCGACTACACCGGCCCCACCAAGCACTTCGACCTGGAAACCGCCAACCCCGGCGAATGCACCCCGTTACCCGCCGGACTCATCGCCCACTCGTTCGTGAACCGCCTGACAAGGGACGCCAGCGTCTACCAGGGCGAAACCTGCTCAACCGAAGCCGAATTCACCACCTATCCAGGCCGCGGCACCTACGTCCCCAACGCACCTTTCGTAGTACGGGCAATCCAGGTCTGGGAAAACTAACGCTCACACGACAAAGCCAGCCGCCCAGTCCGACGGCGCAGCCCAGGATGCCCAGTCAGGCGCAGCCTGATGCTTCGTCCGGTGCGGAGCACCGGATGCTGGCGTAGTCAGACCTACCCCTGCACCCGATACGAAGCCGCTCTGGGCTTGCCTTCGCTTGTCAAGATAGCTTTATCGTCTTGACAAGCGAAGGCAAGGCTAGAACACTCGGCGACCGGGTGCAGGCATGTCCACCCACCACAAAACCCAAACGCAGCCGCCCTAAACCCGCCCCCCAACACAGCCCCAAAACCCCCATTCCCCCACACCAAGAATCCCCCCACCCCGCCCACCCGAATTCGAGCATCCATCACTACCTGACCACCCCAATTCCCCCCGACATCGGTTACGCACAGACACCACACCCCCCAATCCCCATCCACTCGATCGTGTGAACACCCTTCAGTAAGCACTTTCGTTGCGCCTACGTTTCCCGCCTAGCCGTGCATCAGCACGAGGAGGAGACGTAACGGTGGCGGTTGCCGAAACCGGATTACACGGGTTGATGCTGAGCCGGGTGGCGAGTGATCGGGAGCTGACCCCGCGCGCCGCCGAACTGGTCGTCGCGGCCTGCCGCGGCGAGGCAGCGCTCGACCAGACCCTCGACGGCGTGGTCGGGGACGACGAACCCCCGGACCACCCCCGGTGCGGGCCTGGCGGCGGGATGTTCCTGTCCGGCATCAGGGTCAAGGGGTTCCGCGGAATCGGGCCCGAGGTCGACCTGCCGTTGGCCAGCGGACCCGGCCTGACCCTCGTCACCGGGCGCAACGGTTCGGGCAAGTCGAGTTTCGCGGAGGGCGCGGAGTTCGCGCTGACCGGCAACAACACCCGGTGGACCCGCTCGCTCAACGAGGTCTGGCGGCAGGGGTGGCGCAACCTGCACGGGCCGGGCGACACGTCGGTGGCGGTCACGCTGGTGCGGGCCGGGCACGAGGGCGCGACGACGATCCGGCGGGCGTGGCGGGCGGGTGACGACTTCGGCGGCGGCACGTGGACCGAGCGGCGCAGCGGTGGGGAGCCGGTGCCGTTCGACGAGCCGAGGTGGCGGGCCGCGCTGGAGACCTACCGGCCGTTCCTGCCCTACAGCGAGCTGGGCAAGTCGTTGGAGGGCAAACCGAGCGAGCTGCACGACGCGGTGCACAGCCTGTTGGGCCTGGGAACCATCACGGACGCGCAGAACCGGCTCGCCGAGCACCGCAAGCGCTTGGCGGACGTGGTCGCGCGGCCGCACGACCGGCGGGCGAGGATCCGCGCGGAGCTGGCGGCGTCGTCGGACGGCCGGGCGCGGCGGGCCGCCGAACTGCTCGGGAAGGAGCACCCCGACCTCGACGCGCTGGCGGACCTGGCGCTGGGCACGGACGTGGGCGGTGGCGGGATGCCGCTGCTCCAGCAGGTGACCGAGCTGCCGCTGCCGACCGCGGTGGACTTGGCGCACTGCCTGGAGAACCTGGACGCGGCGCTGGCGTCGGTGGCCGCGGTGGCGACCGACGGGGCGCAGACCTGCCTGCGCACCAGCGAGGTGCTGCGGGTGTCGCTGGAGCTGCACGAGGCCAAGGGCGACCAGGCGTGCCCGGTCTGCGGAACCGGTGTGCTGGACCGGCGCTGGTACGTGGCCACCACGCGGCGGGCGGAGACGCTGGCGGCCGCCGCGGCCGCGCTGCACGACGCGGGCACCCGGCTGGACACCGCGACCGCCGCGGCCCGCGCGCTGTGCCGGCGGGTGCCCGATCTGCTCAGGCAGGTCGACGGCCTCCTGGACGCCGAGGCGGCTCGCGCGGCGTGGACGGCGTGGGCGGAGTGCGCGGCTTACGAGGACCCGGTGCGGCTGCGCGGCGACCTGCCCGCGCGGTACGCCGCGGTGCTCGCGGCCGTGGACGCGCTCAGGGCCGTGGCGCAGGAGCAGATCGCCAAGCGCGACCTGCTGTGGCGGCCGATGGCGCTCGCGCTGTTCGAGTGGCACTCGCAGGCCGAACGGGCGCTCGCCGACCAGCAGGTGCTGGCCGACGTGACCGAGGCGGAGACGTGGATCCGAAGAACCGCGGCGCTGCTGAGGTCCGAGCGGATCGCGCCCTTCGCCAAGGAGTCGCAGCGGATCTGGCAGCGCCTTCGTCAGCAGAGCAACGTCGACCTGGGCACCGCGCACCTGGAGGGCACCGGTCGGGGCGACCGGCGGGTGGAGCTGGACGTGTCGGTCGACGGGGTGCCGAACGCCGCGCTCGCCGTGATGAGCCAGGGGGAACTGCACGCGCTGGCCCTGGCGCTGTTCCTGCCCAGGGCCGTGGTCGACGAGAGCCCCTTCCGGTTCGTGGTGATCGACGACCCGGTGCAGGCCATGGACCCGGCCAAGGTGGACGGTCTCGCCCAGGTCCTCGCGGACGTCGGCCTCACCCGCCAGGTCGTGGTCTTCACCCACGACGAGCGGCTCGTCGAAGCGGTCCGCAGGCTGCGGCTGCCCGCGACCGTCTGGGAGGTGTGCCGCGGCGGGAACTCCGTGGTGCAGGTGCGGATGTGCGACGACCCGGTCGGCCGCTACCTGGCCGACGCGCGGGCGATGCGCACCACCGACGACCTGCCCGACGAGGCCCGCGCCGAACTCGTCGCCGCCTGCTGCCGGGCCGCGCTGGAATCGGCCGGTGACACCAGGTTCCGCCAGGTGCGGCTGGAACGCGGCCAGTCCCACGCCGAGGTGGAGCGGGTGCTCGAACAGGCGCTGACCACCCGCCAGCGGATCTCGCTCGCGGTGTTCGACGACCTGGCCGCGAACGGGAACCTGTTGCCGCACTTGACCGACGTGCTCGGCCCGTGGGCCGTGGACGTGCTGCACGCGTGCCGCGAGGGCACCGGCAGACCCCGCGTCGGAGACCTGCGGACGCTGATCCGCGACACCGAACGCCTCACCACCTGGCTGAGAGATGGGCTGAAGTGAACGACCGGAACGTGCTCGACCGGCTGGCGCACGTGGAGCGGATGCTCTCCGACGCACGCACCCTCGACGGGGTCCGGGTGCGGTGCGGGGCCTGGCTGCTGCGCACGACCCTGGAACGGGCCGTCGTCGCGTTGTGCGCCACCAGGTGCGGGCCGAGCGGCTCGACGCACGCGATGCTGCTGAGCCTGCCGCGGTACGTGGACGAGGACGTCGCCGAGGACGTGGCGCGGCTGTGGCACGCGCTGCGCCGGGCCGCGCACCACCACGACTACGAGATCGCGCCGACCGTCGACGAGCTGCGCTCCTGGCACGCGGACACCGCGCGGCTGGCCGGGGAGCTGCTCGCCGAACTGCCGGACCTGCTGCCCCGGCCGCGGGTCGAGGTCGGGGCCGGGAGATGGGGATGAGGCTGCTGCACTTCGCCGACCTGCACCTGGACACGCCGTTCCACGGGGTGGGGCCGCGGCACGCGCGGACCCGCCGGGCCGCGCTGCGGACGACGTTGCGGCGGATCGTCGCGCTCGCCCGCGAGCAGCGGGTGGACGCGCTGCTGTGCGGCGGCGACCTGTACGAGCACGAGCGCTTCTCCCCCGACACCGCCGCGTTCCTGCGCGACGCGTTCGAGGAGGCCGCCGTGCCGGTGCACCTGGCGCCCGGCCGCCACGACCGGTACGGGCCGCGGAGCCCGTACCGCCAGGTGGCGTGGTCGTCGAACGTGCACGTGTTCGCCGAGGACCACCTGGTCGCCGAGACGCTCGCCGACGGCGTCACGCTGTGGGGCGCGGCGCACCGCGGCGCGGCGGAGGGCGACGGGTTCCTGGAGGACTTCGCCGTCGACCGCGAGGGCGTGCACCTGGCGCTGTTCCACGGGTCCGAGCTGACCGGCCTCGCCGTGCAGGAGGGAGGCCGGACGCCGCACGCCGCGTTCACCGCCGACCAGGTCGAGCGGGCCGGTCTGCACCACGCGTTCCTCGGGCACTTCCACGTGCCGCGCGACGCCGAGCGGCACACCTACCCCGGCAACCCGGATCCGCTCACGTTCGGCGAGGGCGGTCCGCGGGGCGCGGTCCTGCACACCGTGCACGACGACGGCCGGGTGGACCGGGTGCGCTACGACGTGGCGGCGAGCCGGGTGCACGACGTCGCCGTGGAGTTGGACGGCGTCGCGGACGCCGACCGGGTCCGCGAGCGGGTGGCCGCCGCCGTGGCCGACCTGGAGGGCGTCGTCCGGGTCACCCTCGGCGGCGAGGTCGGCCCGGACGCGGACCTGCGCCCCGGCGACCTCACCCGCTGCGCACCGCACCTGGAGGCGCTGGGCGTGCGCCTCGGGTCCGTCCGACCGGCCGTCGACTTCGCCGCGCTCGCCGGGGAGTCGACGGTGCGCGGCCGGTTCGTCCGCGACGTGCGCGCGGACGGGCGCCTGGACGACGACACGCGGCGGCGGGTGCTCGTCACCGGGTTGCGCGCGCTGGACGGCCGCACCGCCGAACTCGCCGTGCTGTAAGGACGAACGGGGAAGACATGCGAATAGAGTCCGTCACCGCGCACGCGTTCGGCCCGCTGACCGACCGGACCCTGGAGCTGGCGCCGGGGCTGACCGTCGTCGCGGGCGCCAACGAGTCGGCGAAGTCCTCGTGGCACGCCGCGATCTACGCGGCGCTGTGCGGGCGCAGACGCGGCCGCGGCGCGGCCACGACGGCGGAGCGCCGGTTCGCCGAGCTGCACAAGCCGTGGCACGACAAGGACTGGAAGGTCTCCGCGATCATCGCGCTGGACGACGGGCGGCGGGTGGAGCTGCACCAGGACCTGGCGGGCAGGACGGGCTGCCGGGCCACGGATCTGGGGCTGGGCCGGGACATCAGCGCCGAGGTGATGTTCGAGGGCGCGCCGGACGCGAGCCGGTGGCTGGGGCTGGACCGCAAGTCCTTCGCGGCCACCGCGTGCGTGAACCAGGCCGAGCTGCTCGGCGTGCTGGGGGCGGCGAACGGGTTGCGGGACCACCTGCGGCGGGCGGCGGCCACCTCCGGCGCCGACGCGACCGCGGCGGCCGCGCTGGAGGGCCTGGAGGTGTTCCACCGCGACCACGTCGGCCGGGAGCGGCCCGACTCCGCCACTCCCCTCCAGGTGGCCGAGGACCGGCTGACCAGGGCCCGGCAGGACCTGGCCGAGGCGCAGGGCGCGCACCAGCGGTACCTGGAACTGGTGGAGGAGGCGGAGATCCGCCGCGCCGAGGCCGACGCCGCCGCGGAACTGGCCGACCGGGCGGACACCGCGGCGACCGCGCTCGACGAGCTGCTCGCCGCGACCCGCGCGCACACCGCCGCGGAGCGCAAGGCGTTGCGGTCCAAGGAGAAGGCCGACGACCGCGCGGCCGAGGTGGCGAAGGCCGAACGGCGGCTGGCCAGGACCCGTGAGCTGGACGCGAGGTTCGGCGGCACCGCGCCCGCGGGGCTGGCCGCGCAGGAGGAGGTGACCCGGATCGTGCACGCCGCCCTCGCGGCGTGGCGGGCGGTGCCGTCGGCACGACGGCTGACCGGGTCCTCGGCGGCCGAACTGCGCGAGGAGCTGGCCTTCGTGCCGGATCCGCCGACCGGCGACACCGAGGTGGAGCCGCGGATCCACGAGCTGGCGCTGGCCCGTGAACGCGCGCTCGCCGTCGTGTCCGCGCACGAGGGCCGCCGTCCGGTGATCGTCGACCGGGCCGGCGACGCCCGGCTGACCGCGGCGCTGGCCGCCGGACCGGCCGTGGTGCGCGAACTCGCGGCCTCGCTCGCCGCTCCCCCGCCGCCCGTCAGGACCGGTCTTCGCACGGCGGTGTCCGCGCTGGCGGGGCTGGTGGGCGTCGCGGGGGTCGCGCTGCTGGTCGCGGGCAGGCTGCCGGGTCTCGCGCTGCTCGCGCCCGCGCTGTTCGTCGGTGTGCTGCGGATCGTCGAGTCCGCCACCTCCGACGGCCGCGGCGCCGGGCAGCACATCCGCCGCACCAGCCCCGCCGTGGTCGAGGCGACCTCCCGCTGCGCGGCGCTCGGCCTGCCCGCGGAACCGCTGGTGCTCCAGGAGCTGGCCACCAGGGCGGAGCGGCAGATCGGTCTGCGCGCGAGCCGCGCGGTGTGGGACCAGCACCACCGCCAGTACGCCGAGGCGGTCACCCGGAAGGCGGGCGAGCTGCGGTCGGCGTTGGCGGACAAGGGGTGGGCCGATCCCCGCGCGGAGGTCTCGGAGCTGCTCGCGGGGTACGAGCGGTCGTGCGCGCTCGGCGCCCGGCAGGCCGTCATGGCCGCGCAGCGGGACGTGCTGACGAGGGCGATCGTGGAACGCGACCGCGCCGAGGAGGCGGCGGTGGAGGTCGAGGGCGTCCGCGCGAAGGCGTTGGAGCTGGTGCGCGGAGCCGTGCGGGCGGTGGACGGGAACGCCACCGCCACCCCGACCGGCACCGCCGCGGAACTGCTGGCGTCGCTGAACGCGTGGCAGCGCGGGTGGGAGCACCAACTCCGCGCCGCCGCCGCCGAACGCGACGCGTGGACCGAGCTGACGACCCTGCTGGCCGACTCGACCCCGGACGAGCTGGCGGCCGGACTCGTCGTGACCCGCGCCGAGCACGCCGAACTGCTGGCCGAGGCCGGGCGCGACGCCGAGGAGGCCGCAACCGCGCTGGCCCGGCGCGACGAGCTGGCGGCCGCCTGCGGGACGCCCGCCGACGCCGAGGAGGTCGAGGCGCTGCTGGCCGAGGCGCGGACCGCCGTGGCCACCGCCCGCGCCGAGGCCAGGCAGGTCGCCTGCGCCGCCGACGAGCTCGGCGGCGCGCTGGCCGAACGCGGTCGCACCCTCCCGGACGTCCCCGAGGCCGAGGAGGCGCTGGCCACCGCCCAGGACGACGTCGCCGCGCTCACGAGCCTGTCCACGACGCTGACGCTGACCGGGAAGTACCTCGCCGCCGCGCAGGACGCCGTGCACCGCGACATCGCGCCGTCGCTGGCGGCCACCCTGCGCGGCAGGCTGCCCGGCGTCACCGACGGCCGCTACACCGACGCGCGGGTCGACCCGGCGACGCTCGAGGTCAGCGTCCGCGGCCCGGCGGGCCCGTGGCGGCCCGCCGCGAACCTGTCGCTCGGCACCGCGGAGCAGGTGTACCTGCTGCTGCGCTTCGCGCTCGCCGAGCACCTGTCCACCACCGGCGAGACGTGCCCGCTGCTGCTCGACGACATCACCGTGCAGGCCGACGACGGCCGCACCACGGCCATCCTGGACCTGCTGCTCAAGCTGGCCACCGAACGCCAGGTCGTCCTGTTCGCGCAGGAGACCGCCGTGCTCGACTGGGCCCGCGAACACCTCGACGGCGGGCACGACGCCCTGCGCGAGCTGACCAGGATCCCCGCGGAGTAGCACAGTCCACAGTGGACTCATCGTCCTCGTGGCACAGTTGGGCCGTGCAGGTGAGGATTCTGGGCCCGCTGGAGGTGACCGAGGACGGTGTCCCGGTCGCGATCGGCGGCGCCCGGCTGCGGACGCTGCTGGTGCGGCTGGCCGTCGGCGTCGGCCGGGTGGTGACCGTCGACGAGCTGGCCGACGCGCTGTGGCCGCACGACCTGCCGGTCGACCGGGTCAACTCGGCGCGGTCGCTGGTGGCCAGACTCCGCCGCGCCCTGCCCGACCCCGCGGTGCTGCGGTCGGCACCCGCGGGCTACCGGCTCGACCTGCCCCCGGACGCGGTCGACGCGCACGAGTTCGAACGGCTGGCGCGCTCCCGCGACGACGGCGACCTGCGGGCGGCGTTGGCGCTCTGGCGCGGACGGGCCCTGTCCGACGCGGGCGACGCGGAGTACGCCACCGCCTACGCCGCCCGGCTCGACGAGGCCCGGCTGACCGCGATCGAGGCGTGCGCCGAGGCCGATCTCGCGGCGGGCAGGCACGACGGGCTGGTCGCGGAGCTGGCCGGGCACGCCGCGCGGCACCCGTTGCGCGAACCGCTGCACGCCCTGCTGCTGCGCGCCCTGCACGCCGCCGACCGGCGGTCCGAGGCGCTGGCGGTGTACGAGGACGTGCGGCGCAGGCTGGCCGACGAGCTGGGCACCGACCCGTCCGCCGAACTCCGGCAGGTCCACCGCGCCCTGCTGCGCGCCGACGCCGCACCGACCCGCGGCAACCTCCGCACGGCGCTGACCAGCTTCGTCGGCCGCGAAGACGAGGTCGCGAAGGTCACCTCCCTGCTCACCCGCGACAGGCTGATCACGCTGGTCGGCCCCGGCGGCGCGGGCAAGACCCGGCTGGCGACGACCGCCGCGAACCGGCTGCCCGGCGGCGCGTGGCTCGTGGAACTCGCCCCGGTCACCGACCCGGCCGACGTGCCCGCCGCCGTCCTCGGCGCGCTCGGCGCCCGCGACAAGCGCACGGCGGACCCCGACGCGCCGCGGACCGACAGCACCGGCCGGTTGGTGGACCTGTTGTCCCACAACGACACCCTGATCGTGCTGGACAACTGCGAGCACGTGGTCGACGCCGCCGCCCGGCTCGCCGAGGAGCTGCTCGGCCGGTGCCCGAGGCTGCGCATCCTGGCCACAAGCCGCGAACCGCTCGGCCTGTTCGGCGAGACCCTGCACCCGGTGCCGACGCTGGACGTGCCGAACACGGCGCCGTCGGTCGCGGAGGCCGTCGCGAGCCCGGCGGTCCGGCTGCTCGTCGACCGCGCCGCGGCCGTGCGGCCCGGCTTCGCCGTGGACGAGGGGAACGCGGCCGCCGTCGCGGAGATCTGCCGCAGGCTCGACGGGCTGCCGCTGGCCGTGGAACTGGCGGCCGCGCGGCTGCGGTCGCTGTCGCCCCGCCAGCTGGCCGACCGGCTCGACGACCGGTTCCTGCTGCTCACCGGCGGCAGCCGCACGGCGCTGCCGCGCCACCGGACGCTGAGCGCGGTCGTGGCGTGGAGCTGGGACCTGCTCGACGAGCGGGAGCGGTCGTTCGCCGAACGGCTGGCCGTGTTCCCGGCCGCGATCAGCCTGGACGCCGCCGAACACCTGTGCCCCGGCGAGGCGCTCGACCTGCTCACGGCGTTGGCGGACAAGTCGCTGCTCCAGGTCGTCGACGCCCCGGAGCCGTACTTCCGAATGCTGGAGACGATCAAGGAGTTCGCCTTCGAACGGCTGGTGGAGCACGGGGACGCCGTCGCCGCGCGGCGGGCGCACGCGGCGTACTTCCTCGACTTCGCCGAGACGGCCGAACCGCACCTGCGGGGGTCGGAGCAGGTCGTGTGGCTGTCCAGGCTGCTGGTCGAACGGGACAACCTCGTCGCCGCGCTGCACTTCGCCGCCGACACCGGGGACGCGGACACCGCCGTCCGACTGGGAGCGTCGCTGGGCATGTTCGGCTGGATCCTGGGCTCCACCACCGACACCAGGGGCTGGCTGCGGCTCGCGCTGGACGTGCCCGGCGAGCAACCGGAGCCCGCGCGGACGATCACCGTCGCGCTGCACCTGCTCAACGGCTCCATGTGGAGCGGCGGCAGCGAGCGGGAAGCGCTGATCGCCGAGTTCCGCGAGGCCCTCCAGGCCGTGGACGTCCACTCCTCCCACCCGGTGCTCGCGCTGTTCGAGCCGATGTTCGCGATCGTCACCGACGACGTCGACCTCGGGATCGCCCTGGTCGACCGGCGGCTCGACCACCCGGACCCGTGGACCAGGGCCGCGCTGTGGATGGTGCGCGGGATCGTCCGCGAGAACGACGGCGACATGGAGGGCATGCGGAACGACATGGTGAACGCCGCGACCGGGTTCCGGGCGATCGGCGACCGGTTCGGGCTGTCGCAGTCGCTGTCGTCGCTCGCCGAGGGCCACCTGCTGTTCGGGGAGCACGAGAAAGCGATCGAGGCGATCGAGGAGTCGATCGCGCTGCGCCTGGAACTCCAGCGCGACGACGACGTGTCGCACGACCGGCTCATGCTCGCCAGGGCCCGCGCGCACAACGGCGACCGGTCCCTGGCGCGCGCGGAGTACGAGGCGATCACCAGGGAGGGCGGCCGCGGCCTGGTGTCGGGCCACAGCGTCACGTTCGCGCGCTCGGCGCTCGGCGACATGGACCGCCTCGACGGCGACCTCGAAGGGGCGGAACGGCACTACGCGGCGGCCATGGCGGCGTTGGACGACTCCGTCGCCGTGCCCCCGCAGTTGCAAGCGCTGGTGCTCGCGTCGCAGGCGCACGTGGCGGCGGCCAGGTCCGACGCGCCGACGGCGTGGACGCTGCTGGGGACGGCCGTCGAACAGGCGCTGGCCACCAAGGACATGCCGGTGCTGGGCACGATCGCCGTCGCCGTGGCGGCCGTGCGCGCGCGGCTCGGCGACCACGCCGGGGCCGCGCTGGCGCTCGGTGCCGCCGAGCAGCTGCGCGGCGCGCCGGACGCGCTCAACCCCGACGTGATCGCGCTGGACTCGTCGCTGCGCGAGGAGATGGGCGACGCCGCGTACGGCGCCGCCCACGCCGAGGGCCGCGGTCTCGACCGCGCCGCGGCGATCGATCAGGTGCGACGGCGATAGGCCCCGACCGCCAGCGGCACGAACACCGCGAGGATCCCGACCGACCACACCAGCACCCAGAACACGTGGTCGCCCACCGGCCCGCCGAGCATCAGCGCGCGCGAGGCCTCCATCATGTGCGCCACCGGGTTCACCCCCACCCAGGACTGCAACCAGCCCGGCAGGGTGTCCTTCGGCGCGATCATGCTGGTGCCGAACGTCAGCGGGAACATGATCATGAACGCCGACCCCTGCACCGCTCCGGGCGTCCGCATCAGCATCCCGATCAGGACGATCACCCAGCTCAGGCAGAACGCGAAGAAGATCGTCAGCAGGCACGCCGTGAGCACGGACCCGACACCGGCGTGGAACCGGAAGCCCAGCAGCGACGTGAAGGCCAGCAGCGACACGATCGCGACCACGTACCGGATCAGGTCGCCCGCCACCGACCCGATCAGCGGCGCCGACCGGCCGATCGGGAGGCTGCGGAACCGGTCGAACACCCCCTTGCCGATGTCGGCGTTCAGGTTCACCCCGGTGGCCATCCCGGCGAACATCACCGTCTGCACCATGATCGCGGGCACCAGGAACTCCAGGTACCTGTCGGTGTCGCCGGCGATCGCGCCGCCGAGCAGGAACACGTACACCAGCACGAAGATGATCGGCTGGATCGTCACGTCGAGCAACTGCTCCGGTGTGCGCATGGTCTTGAGGACGCTGCGCCTGGCCAGCGCGAAGCTGTGCCGGACGAGCCCGAACGGCCGGGGCTCGATCCGCACGGGCGCGGTCAGCCGGGATTGCGCGAGCACGGTCATGCCGCCTCCTCCTGGGTGTGATGACCGGTGAGGGTGAAGAAGACCTCGTCGAGGCTGGGCAGCCGCAGCGACAGCTCGGTCACCACGATCCGCTCCCTGGCGAGCCTGCGCACGATCTCGGTGAACGCCGCGTCGCCGTCGACCGGAACCGTCAGCACCCCTCGCGCCGGCGATTCCACCTGCCGGTCCGCGACGGCGCCCGCGATCGCGGAGGCCGTGACCAGATCGGCCGGGTCTGCGGGCCGGATCAGCACGGTCTGGCCGCCGACGATCCGCTTGAGCTCGCCCGGCGTGCCGTTCGCGATGACCTTCCCCTGGTCGATGACGGAGATCGTGTCCGCCAGCGCGTCGGCCTCCTCCAGGTACTGCGTGGTCAGCAGCACCGTGACGCCGTCCTCCGCGAGCGCGCGCACCATCGCCCACACGTCCTCCCGCTTGCCGGGGTCCAGGCCCGTCGTCGGCTCGTCGAGGTAGATCACCTCCGGCCGCCCCACCAGGCTCGCGGCCAGGTCCAGCCGCCTGCGCATACCGCCCGAGTAGGTCTTCACCTGCTTGCCCGCCGCCTCCGTCAACCCGAACCCGGCCAGCAGCTCCACCGCCCGCGCCTTCGCCTCGGACGCCCGCAGGTCCAGCAATTGCCCGATCAGCACCAGGTTCTGCGTCCCCGTGAGGTCCTCGTCGACCGACGCGTACTGCCCCGTCAACCCGATCAGCCGCCGCACCTTCGCCGCGTCCTTGACCACGTCCAGACCGCCCACGGTCGCCCGCCCCGCGTCCGGCCTCAGCAACGTCGCCAGGATCCGCACGGCGGTCGTCTTCCCAGCCCCGTTCGGCCCGAGGACCCCCAACACGCTCCCCTGCTCGGCGGCCAGGTCGATCCCCGCCAACGCCGTCGTCTTCCCGTACCGCTTGACCAGGCCGTCGGCCTCGAAAGCCAATGGCATGACGCTCCCCCTCGTGACTCATGTGGACTGGACGAGATCCTGCCCACCGGCCATGCCAGACCCGGCACACCGCCGTGTCACGCCATGTCAGGGGGAAAAAATCCACACGATGGTGTGACAACTCTTCAGTAGGTCCATTCGCGTCCTACGTTTTCGGCGAGCAGCACGGCACACCGGAGGAAACGTGGACACGGCGACAACGACAGCGATCCAGGACGAGGTGGCCGAACGCCTCGTGTTCGCCAACGGCCTCCTCAACGCCGCCACCATGCCCGGCAGCATCTGGCCCAGAAGCTGCGTCTGGCTCCTCCGCACCGCCTTGGAACACGCCGTTTCCGCCGTCCTCCGCTCCCACGACGAACCCGATGTCTCCCCCACCGCCGACCTGCTGGCCCTGCCGCTGTACGTGGACAACGGCCTGGCAGGCACCACAACCCGGCTGTGGGAAGCGCTGACACGCGTGGCGAACCACCAGGACTACGAATCGGCGCCCACGGCGGCGGAACTGCGGAAGTGGCACTCGGAGGCTGTTCGAACCACCAGTGCGTTGTTCGCGGAACTCGACGCCGAATAGCGATTCACCTTTTCCGCAGATGTGCGGAAGGTATTTGATCGACCCTCACTTCGGCAGTCATCCATTCGGGTGACCATTCGCACTGATCAATCCCATTCCCCGCTCGAAGCGACAACCTCCTCCACTACTCTCCGAATCCGGAGTCCGACCACGCCCGGCAACCGCGGGGTCGCGGAGGGTGTGCGGTGAGGGGGAGTGACATGTCGACGCCAGAGGCGGGCAGCGCGACGATGCGGGTGGATCCCGCGGAGGTGGTGCGCCTCAAGACCAGGCTGGAAGCGGTCCGGGCGACCGTCTCGGACTTCGTCCTCGCCAACAGCCACGCGCTTGCCGCCGTCCCGTTCGCCGAGGACGTCGTGTCCCAGGAAGCCTCTCAGGACTTCACCGAGAACGCGGGCCAGGCCATCGACGTGACCCGGCAGTTCATCGATCAGCTGAACCTCACGATCGAAGGTCTCCAAGGTGCTGTCGACACCTACAACCTGGCGGACGACACCCACGCCATGACGATGCGGAACCTGGGCAGCGGAATCGGGCAGTCATGAGCAGGCACTTGGGGGTAGCGGCCGCACTGCTGCTCCTCACGGCCTGCGGGACCTCCGAGACCGGCACCGCCGAACCCGTGGCGTCTGCAAGCGGGGCAAGCGCGGTGCCGTCCGCGTCGTCATCCGCATCGCCTTCGACGAACCCGTCTTCCGACAGGCCGAAGGAGATCAGGATCGACGGCAAGAACCCGTGCGACTTGATGACCTCGCAGGACGCCGCCGCGATCGCCGTGACCACGGCGTCGCGGCAGAACGTGGACCAGACGTTCAAGTCGCCCAACTGCACGTTCGAGGCGACCGGCGCGTTCTGGAACATCACCACGGTGGTGACCGAGGGTTTCGAGGTCTGGACCGGCGGCAAGCGGCAGGGACAACCGACCACGATCGAACCGGTCGGCGGGTTCCCCGCGATCACGGTCACCCGCCCCGGTGACGAAGCGCGGTGCGATGTGGCGGTCGACGTGGCGAACGGGCAGTACCTGTTCACCGGGTTCGAAGTCAGCAAGAGCTTCGCGGACCGCTTCCCGAAGCCGTGCGACGGTGCCAGGACGGTCGCCGAGGCGGCTATGCGGAATCTGACGAAGTAAGGGGGATCGTCATGCCGGTGGGGAATCACAACTTCGACGCGCAGTCGCACGGACAGCTCTACGACAGGATCCACAACGGCGCCGACGCGGGCGCGGCTCAGGCCACCAACGACGCCTGGCTGAACTTCCGGGCCGTCATGGCGAACGCGAAGGCGAACGTGGATTCGGCGCTGCAGGACGCGAAGGTGTCGTGGACGGGGGCGGCGAGCGACTCGTTCGGCGGCGGGATGGCGCCGTTGGTGCAGTGGGCGGAGAACGCCCGCGCGGCCGGTGTGGACAGCCACAACGCGTTCCAGACCCAGCAGTCGTACTACACGGGCACTCGGGAACGCATGCCCGCGCCCGTGCAGGTGTCGTCGACGGCGAACGACGACTTCTTCGGCATCCCGGCCGCGATGACGCACCTGGTCGGCGGGCAGACCGACCAGGACGTCGAGGAGCAGAAGGCGCTCGAGGCCAAGCGCGAGGCCGTGCGGATCATGACCGGCTACCAGGGCGGTGCGGCGGAGGCCGTGTCGCGCGTGGGCATGTTCACGCCGCCGCCCACCGTGACCGTCGACGTGCCCGCACCCCGTGTGGAGCAGTCCCTCGAACAACGGCAGTACTCGCAGGAGTTCAGCGCGCGTTTCGGTGCGGGCGAAACGAGTTCCTCGACCGCTCCGGCCATGGCGGCGCAATCCCCGTCGCAGTCGAGCACGGCGGCACCGCCGCCGGGATCGGCTCCTCAGGCCAGCGGTTCCACGCCGCCGCAGGGCGCCCAGGACTCCACGCGCCTGTCCGGTTCGATCGCGCCGCCCGTGGCGCACCCGTCACCGGTGACAACCCCGAGCACCACGCCCGTTCCGCACCCCAACGCCGTGCACGCGGTGGGGATGCCCGGTGGCGTCCCGCGTCGCGATGCGCCCGGCGGAACGTCGGCGGGCGGTCGAGGTGGTGGCGGCGCGGGTGCCGGTTCCGGTGGCCGCGGCGGCACGGGATCGCCTGGAGCGTCGGGGTTCGGCGGTTCGACCGCGTCCGGCCGACCGGGCCAACCCGACCAGGCTGACCGGTCGGGTCCGCAGGCCGGCCGTGGCACGTCGTCGGGTATCACGACGACCGAACCGCACGCCGGGTTCCGGCCGGGTTTCGCGGGCGCCAAGGGGGCAGCGGGCACGGCGGGCATGGGCATGGGCGGTGTCCCCCAAGGCGCGCGGGACGAGGAGGACGGGGAGCACAAGGCCGCCGAGTACCTCCAGGAACTCGACGACGTGTGGGGCGAGAACGACGTCCTGGTCGCTCCCCCGGTGATCGGGGACGACCAGCGGTGAGCCGATTCGTGTTGTCCCGCTTGGAGTACGACCTGTGCTGGGAACACCTGCGGCTCGGCGAGCAGCCGACGGCCCTGGCGATCCCCGGTCACGGCGGGACGATGGACGAGCGCCGGGAACTGCTCCACCACGCCTGGCGCGCGTTGGGCGAGCGGGGTCTCACCGACCGCGGCGACCTGGATCCCGTGCTCGCGGAACGGCTGCGGATCCTGTCCCGACCAGAACTCGAACTCGACGCGCGGCTGCGCCTGGACCAGCACGGCCCGCGCACACGGGCGATGGGCGCGAGCCACGACGGGACCGCGGTCGTCGCGGTGCTCACCCCCGACCACCTGGTCCTGGACCCGGTGGACCCGACCAGGCTCGCGGACGCGCTCGTGGGCCTCCTGCCCGCCGCCCCGCTCCCCAGGTCGCGATCGATCACGATGCCCGGCGAACTGCTGGACCGCGCGGCGGCCTCCCCCGCCCGGATGGAGCACGTGCTGCGCGAAGGCAGGCTCACCGCGCAGGACGCCCGGCAGGTCTGCTCGGTGCTGGGCAGCGTCGTGGCGATGGGCCAGTTCGGTGCCGCACACCGCCGCCACCACCAGGGCCACCCAGGTCCACGACGGCGCGCCTCCTACGTCGTGTCGTTCTACGACACCCCCGAGGGCCGCTGGCAGTTCACCCGCCGCCGCGGCTGGGCGACCCTGGCACCCGCCGACCACCCCCGGCTGACCTCCGCGGTCACCGAACTGCTCGCGGACACCACCTGATGACCACCACCCCCACGAGGACCGCGCACCGCCGGGGCCTGCTCGCACTGGTCCTGATCTTCAGCAGCGGCGGGCTCCTCCGCCTGGTCTTCGGTGGCTAGGGACTGAGCACCCACGGGTCAACCGGCTTGGGCCCGGAGGTGTGCGACCCGTTTTCGACGAGGCCTGGCCACCCCCATGCTGAGCGAAGCAAGGCAATCCGCCGCGGTTTCCGGGTCCTCGTGCTCCCACACCCTGACGACCAGCCAACCCGCCGCCGCGAGCTGGACGTCGGTGTCGCGATCGCGCAGCACCACGCCACGCAGCTTCAGGCGCCACCACGACCGGTTCGCCTTGGGCAGGTGGGCGTGTTCGGGGCACGAGTGCCAGAAGCAGCCGTCGACGAACAGCGCGATCCGCGGGCCGCGCAGCAGGACGTCGACCCTGCGGCGGCGGTTGGTACCGGATGGCGCCCTGTCGACCACGAAGCGCAGTCCGCGCCGGTGCAGCGCCCTTCGCAGGGCGAGTTCCGGTCCGGTTCCGGTGCGCTTGGTGCGCCTCATGACCTTGGCGGTCGCCCACGAACTCGGCATGGGTGGCGGACCGCAGTCGACGTACTTGTACACGTCGACAACATCCCATCGACCACCGACATCCGCCGTCGACCAGGGGACCGGGTGGCCGACCGCCGAAAACTGTCGTACCCCCTGGTTACCGTGGAAAGCATGACGGAGATCCTGTTCCACCCGGCGACGCCGATGCCGGGTCCTGAGGCGCGGCTGGCGGAGCTCGACCTGCGGGTCGAGTACCTGGACCAGGCGATCTGGGCGGGGGTGAACGCGCGTACGTCGGCGCCTGCCCTTGGGCCCACCAACGGTCCTGGGTTGCTTGATTGGATCCATCGGGTGGGGCGGTTGAGGGAGGTGCTGGTCGAGCGGGGGTGGACTCGGTACGACAAGTGGAACGCGGGGTTGGTGAGGCATCCGGACAAGCCGATCGTGCTGGGGGCGTTGCAGGGGAATCGGCACACCGGTGACGAGGCCGCGAAGTTGCGCAGCGACTACACGAAGGGGCCTGCGATCACGGGGATGACGCAGGACAACGATCACGACCAGTTCAGCCTGTTCGCGGATTTCGAGCGCAACGGCGGGTTGAAGCTGTGGTTCCTGGTGACGTTCCCGACGGTGCGGGACGGGCGGTTGGTGGTGTTGCGGGAGGTGTCGCAGCCGGAGCCGACGCCGCAGGGGCAGGTGATCGACCACTGGGCGCACCGGATCGTGTTGCCCCCGTACGACTTCGGGCCGGTGGTGGAGTCCGGTGAGGACGGAGCCGTGGAGGTGGACTTCCCGGTGGCGTTGCGATGATCGAACCCCGTCTGGCGGCTCCGCGGGAGGAGGTACCAGAATGGCGGGATCATGCTCACTCCCTCCCGGCTCGCCCTGGCGCGCAGGCGGCGTGGTCTGAGCGCGGGTGGGTTGGCGCGGGCTGTCGGGATGAGTGCCGGCAGCGTTGGCGACTACGAGCGCGGGCGGCGGCAGCCGGACGCGCGGCGGACGGCCGTGCTGGCGGAGGCGTTGGGGTTTCCGGTGGGCTTCCTGGAAGCGCCGGACGAGGACGAGTTGCCCGCGGAGGCGGTGGCGTTCCGGGCGGCAGGGCGGGTTCCTGCTGTGAGGCGGGACGCCGCGGTGGCCGCGGGGCGGTTGGCGATCGGGGTGAACCGGTGGCTGGAGCGGACGTTCTCGGTGCCCGCGCCGGACGTGCCGACGTTGGAGCACCCGGATCCGGAGACGGCCGCGGAGATGGTGCGGGCGCGCTGGGGGCTGGGTGCCGGGGTAGCGCCGAACATGGTGCACCTGTTGGAGGCGCACGGGGTCCGGGTGTTCTCGTTGCCCGTGGACTGCGCCGAGGTGGACGCGTTCTCGTTCCGGCACGCGGGCACGCCGTACGTGTTCCTGAACCCGACGACGTCGGCCGAGCGCGGGCGGTTCGACGCGGCGCATGAGCTGGGGCACCTGGTGCTGCACGCGAACAGTCGGCCCGCGGACGCGGAGAAGCAGGCGAACGCGTTCGCGGGGGCGTTCCTGATGCCGAGGGCCGGAGTGTTGGCCTCGGTGCCGCGAGGGCCGGTGACCGGGCAGGTGCTGGATCACCGGGCGCACTGGCGGGTGTCGGCGTTGGCGTTGACCTACCGGTTGCGGGACCTGGGGTTGCTGTCCGCCGAGCAGTACGGCGTGGTGTGCGCGGAGTTGAGCAGGCGCGGGTTCCGGGTCGCGGAGCCGGACGGCATCACGGCCCGCGAGGGGTCGTTGTTGCTGGCGAAGGTGTTCCGGGCGCTGCGCGAGCGCGGTACGACGCCGCAGCAGGTCGCGCGGGAGCTGCTGCTGGACGGCGCCGAGTTGGACAGCCTGCTGTTCGGGCTCGTCGTCACGGTGCTGCCGGGGGCTCGGCGAACCAGCACGCCGCAGGGCCGGCTGTCGTTGGTGCGCTGACTCACCTGCGCCGCTTGCCCCACAGCGGCAGGATGGGCGGCAGGTCGCTGAGCAGCGGCTTGGGCGCCTTGGGGGCGACGTCATCGTCGTCGTCCCAGTGCCGCCCGTACTGGTCGGGCAATTCGCCCCAACCCCAGTAGGGCGCGGGGCCGTCCGGGACGAAACCGAGCTGCTCCAACGGGTCCACGCGGTCGGCGCCGACGGTGCACAGGTGCGCCCACTCGTCGCCGAAGTCGAAGACGTATGCGAACTGGTCGCCGGACTTCAGCTTGCCCAGCTTCGTCTTCCCGCTGTCGATGGTGCCCTCGGGCTCGTCGCCGTCCCAAAGGTTCAGCGCGCTGATGCAGGCGCCGCCGAAGAGGGTGAACATGTGCATGTGCGCGAGGTCCCACCGGGCGAACGCGACGTCCACGGCCCGTGCCAGCTGGGCGAACGAGTGCGAGCGGGACACCACGAAGTCGCGGCCCGGACGAGGCCAGAACTGCTCGCCGCGACCTGCGACGAGCTCCACGCGAATCGACAGCCAGGTACGTGCCACGGCGACAAGATAGTGGATCTCGAACGGGTTGTTGTCCGTTCACCGAGGAGTGCTCACTCGCCCGTCGCGCCGTCGAGCCGTTCCCGCAGGAGGTCGGCGTGGCCGTTGTGCCGGGCGTACTCCTCGAACAGGTGCAGCATGATCCAGCGCAGCGAGACGTCGTCGCCGTTGCCCCGCTTGCCGAGGAAGTCGAGCGAGTCGACGCCCGCCACGATGTCCCTGGACTCCGCGCAGGCGGCGCGCCACGTGGCGAACGCTTCCGCCACGTCAGCCGTGTCGACGTCGTCGAAATCACCGTCGGGGTTGTCCGGAAAGCAGTAGAGCGGAGGCAGGTCCCGGTGGGCGACCCGGTTGCCGAGCCAGCCGCGCTCCACCTCGGTCAGGTGCCGCACCAGGCCGAGCAGGGACATCGGCGACGGCGGCACGGCACGGGTCCTGAGCTGCTCGTCGGACAGACCCGCGCACTTCAGGGCGAGGGTGTCGCGGTGGTAGTCGAGGAACGCGGACAGGCTCGCGCGCTCGTCGGCTTCCAGGGGCGGGTCCGTGCGCTCGTCGCTCATCGCCACATCCTCCCGTCTCCGGACCGGCCGGGGCAGCGGTTTTCCGCGGTGTGGTAGCTCTGGCACGCATGAACACCCTCGAAGAACTGCGCGACGCGCTGCGCCGATTCGCGGCGGCACGCGATTGGGACACCTACCACACGCCGAAGAACCTGGTCATGGCCTTGTCCGGTGAGGTGGGCGAGCTGACCGACCTGTTCCAGTGGCTGACGCCCGACGAGGCCGCGCGGGCCATGGAGGACCCGGAACTCGCGTGGAACGTCCGCGACGAGCTGGCCGACGTCGTGCACTACCTGGTCCGACTGGCCGACAAACTCGACGTCGACCTGGTGGAAGCGGCGTTCGCGAAGATGGAGCGCAACGAGAAGAGGTTCCCCACCGGAGACCTTCGCCCGGTCGAGTGACATGCTCTTCGCTCACACGGACCAACGCAGGGGGAAATCTTGGACCCGCAAGCGATGAACAGGCTCCACATGCACCAGAAGGTCACCCTGATGGTGAACCGGTACGAGATCTTCGCGGACGACGGCGCGGGTGAGCCGGGGGCTCTCGTCGCGTTCGTCGAGCAGAAGCGGATGGCGTTCAAGGAGCAGGTCACGATCTACACGGACTCGTCGAAGGCCGTGGTGCTGGCCGGGTTCAAGGCCCGCAAGGTCATCGACCTGGCCAGCGGCTACGACGTGCTCGACGGGAACGGCCAGCCGATCGGCTTCTTCCGCAAGGACTTCGGCAAGTCGCTGATCAACTCGACGTGGCACCTCGACCAGCCCGGCGCGGCCACGGCCACCGGTCGGGAGCGCAGCCAGGGCGTCGCGATCTTCCGCAGGATCTGGAACTTCATCCCGTTCATCGAGAACTTCCCGTTCCCGATGCGGTACCACTTCGACTTCGCGCGGGGTGGGCAGCCGGTCTTCAACGTCGACAAGAAGACGTGGCTGCGGGACCACTACCTCCTCGAGATCAAGGACCCCTACATCGACCGCCGCGTCGTGATCGCGCAGGCCGTCGCGGTGGACGCGCTCCAGTCCCGCTGATCAGACGTAGGTGAGGACCAGCAGGACCAGCGCCACCAGCAGGACCACACCGAAGAACGCGGCCAGGGCGGTGGGCGGGGCAGGTGCTCTCTCCCGAGCGTGCTTGCCCCGTTTCCTCTGGCGCGTTCCCGGTTTCCGCATGTCGCGCCACCACACCGGTACCTCCAGGTCGACGTTCATGGAGGTCACGTTAGGCAGCCCGGCTCGACATGCCACCGGGGATCACCCGCTCGCAGCAGACTCCTTGCCCGGTCGGCCCCCCGGTCCGATTCGGTCGTGACGCAGCGCCACTCGTAGGGTGTCGGGTGTGGCCGTCGTCGTGGTGGGAGCGGGAATCGCGGGTCTCGCCTGCGCAAGGGCGTTGACCGAGGCCGGTGTCGCGGTCCGGGTGCTCGAACGCGGCCGGGTGTGCGGTGGCAGGTTGGCGACCAAGCGGTACGACGGTCGGCGCACCGACATCGGCGCCGCCTACTTCACCGCCCAGGACGACGGCTTCGCGGCACTGGCCGGGAGGTGGCGGGACGTGGGCCTGGTCCGCGAGTGGACCGACACCCTGTCCGTGCTGGATCCCGAGGGCGCGCACAAGACCACCGGCCCCATGCGCTGGGCCGCTCCCGGCGGACTGCGCTCACTTGCCGAGGACCTCGCGTCCGGCATGGACGTGACCACCGGTCACGGCGTCGAGTGGATCGAGCCCGGCCTCAAGGTCGACGGTGTCGACGCGGACGCCGTCGTGCTCGCCATGCCGGGCCCGCAGGCCCTGCGCATCCTGCACCCCGACTTCACCGGCGCCCGACTGGCCGTGGAGAACCAGGTGTGGCTGCCGTCCTTGGCCGTCACCCTCGTGTTCCCGACCCGCGACTGGTCCGACTTCCACGGCGCTTTCGTGAACGACCACCCGGTCCTGCAGACTGTGTTCGACGACGGCGAACGACGCGGTGACGGCGCCCCGGTCCTGGTCGCCTACACCACCGCCGAATTCGCCGAGCAGTACGTCGCCGATCCCTCCGCGGCCGCCGACGAGGTCGAAGCCGCGGTCCGGACGGTGCTGAGCCTGACCGACCACGTCATCACGTCGCATGTGCATCGGTGGACCTACGCGCGGCCTTCTCAGGCGGGGCGGTCGTCGTACTACTTGGACGAGCAGGGAATCGGCATCGCGGGCGACGCCTGGGGCAGCCCGCGGGTCGAAACCGCCTGGGTTTCCGGAACCGCTTTGGGTCAGGCCCTTGTCGCTCGCTTGTCGTGAACAAGTCTCACGTGATCAAAAACTGTCGGACCCCCTGAGTAGGTTGTGAATCGGGGGGTCTTCACGAACGGGGGACCCCTGCTCAGCCCGGTCTTTTTCCCTGTTCCGCGGTCCGGATCGAGGGGTTCAGGGTGTCCGGACGTTCGACACGGGGTGTCTGGAGGTTCGACTCGCGAACGTGAAAAGCCCTCAGGGGGAGCACCAGTGGTGCTCCCCCTGAGGGAATGATTGTCCCGCGGTGACCTACTCTCCCACACCGTCACCAGTGCAGTACCATCGGCGCAGGAGGGCTTAACTACCGGGTTCGGAATGGGACCGGGTGTTTCCCCTCCGCCATGACCGCGGAAACACTATGAAATTACCAACCCGTAGGCACACAACCCCAACCAGCATGCTGGTGGGACCGTGTGGTCCGGTTCGGTTCTTTCAGAACCGCACAGTGGATGCGTAGCGTCTTCGTAAACAAGTCCTCGGCCTATTAGTACCGGTCAACTCCACCCATTACTAGGCTTCCATCTCCGGCCTATCAACCCAGTGGTCTAGCTGGGGGCCTTAACCCTCAAAGGGGTGGGATACCTCATCTTGGAACAGGCTTCCCGCTTAGATGCTTTCAGCGGTTATCCCTTCCGAACGTAGCCAACCAGCAGTGCCCTTGGCAGGACAACTGGCACACCAGAGGTTCGTCCATCCCGGTCCTCTCGTACTAGGGACAGCCTTCCTCAAGTATCCTACGCGCGCGGCGGATAGGGACCGAACTGTCTCACGACGTTCTAAACCCAGCTCGCGTACCGCTTTAATGGGCGAACAGCCCAACCCTTGGGACCTACTCCAGCCCCAGGATGCGACGAGCCGACATCGAGGTGCCAAACCATGCCGTCGATATGGACTCTTGGGCAAGATCAGCCTGTTATCCCCGGGGTACCTTTTATCCGTTGAGCGACGCCGCTTCCACCAGCCAGCGCCGGATCACTAGTTCCGACTTTCGTCCCTGCTCGACATGTCTGTCTCACAGTCAAGCCCCCTTGTGCACTTGCACTCGACACCTGATTGCCAACCAGGCTGAGGGAACCTTTGAGCGCCTCCGTTACCCTTTGGGAGGCAACCGCCCCAGTTAAACTACCCACCAGGCACTGTCCCTGATCCGGATCACGGACCGAGGTTAGACATCCAGTACGACCAGAGTGGTATTTCAACGATGACTCCACAACCACTGGCGTGGCCGCTTCACAGTCTCCCACCTATCCTACACAAGCCGAACCGAACACCAATACCAAGCTATAGTAAAGGTCCCGGGGTCTTTCCGTCCTGCCGCGCGTAACGAGCATCTTTACTCGTAATGCAATTTCGCCGGGCCTGCGGTTGAGACAGTCGAGAAGTCGTTACGCCATTCGTGCAGGTCGGAACTTACCCGACAAGGAATTTCGCTACCTTAGGATGGTTATAGTTACCACCGCCGTTTACTGGCGCTTAAGTTCTCAGCTTCGCCCTTGCGGACTAACCGGTCCCCTTAACGTTCCAGCACCGGGCAGGCGTCAGTCCGTATACATCGTCTTGCGACTTCGCACGGACCTGTGTTTTTAGTAAACAGTCGCTTCTCGCTGGTCTCTGCGGCCGTCTCACCCTAGCCTGCAAGAGGCTTCAAGTGCTACGGCCCCCCTTCTCCCGAAGTTACGGGGGGATTTTGCCGAGTTCCTTAACCACAGTTCGCCCGATCGCCTTGGTATTCTCTACCTGACCACCTGTGTCGGTTTGGGGTACGGGCCGCGTGAAAGCTCGCTAGAGGCTTTTCTCGGCAGCATGGGATCACTCTACTTCGCCTCAATCGGCTATGCATCACGTCTCAGCCTTATATGCAACACGGATTTGCCTATGTTGCGGCCTACACGCTTACACCAGTACTACCACTCACTGGCGGAGCTACCCTCCTGCGTCACCCCATCGCTTGACTACTACAAGTTCGGGTCCCGCGCTCCATACAATCGATGTCCCGAAGGACGGTGACTGCACTTTGGGCGGTTAGCATCACAAGGTTCGCCATGGGCGCGTTCACACGGGTACGGGAATATCAACCCGTTGTCCATCGACTACGCCTGTCGGCCTCGCCTTAGGTCCCGACTTACCCTGGGCGGATTAGCCTGGCCCAGGAACCCTTGGTCATCCGGCGGGGGAGTTTCTCACTCCCCTTTCGCTACTCATGCCTGCATTCTCACTCGCATAGCCTCCACACCTGGTTCACACCGGCGCTTCACTGGCTATACGACGCTCCCCTACCCATCCACACGACTGCATGCCGATCAAGTCGACACGGATCATATGTGTGAATGACACAGCTTCGGCGGTGTGCTTGAGCCCCGCTACATTGTCGGCGCAGGACCACTTGACCAGTGAGCTATTACGCACTCTTTAAAGGGTGGCTGCTTCTAAGCCAACCTCCTGGTTGTCTGGGCGACCCCACATCCTTTCCCACTTAGCACACACTTAGGGGCCTTAGCTGGTGTTCTGGGCTGTTTCCCTCTCGACTACGAACCTTATCGCCCGCAGTCTCACTGCCGCACTCTCACTCACCGGCATTCGGAGTTTGGTTGATTTCGGTAAGCTTGTGGGCCCCCTAGACCATCCAGTGCTCTACCTCCGGTGAGAAACATGCGACGCTGCACCTAAATGCATTTCGGGGAGAACCAGCTATCACGGAGTTTGATTGGCCTTTCACCCCTAACCACAGCTCATCCCCCAGGTTTTCAACCCTGGTGGGTTCGGGCCTCCACACGGTCTTACCCGTACTTCACCCTGGCCATGGCTAGATCACTCCGCTTCGGGTCTAGACCACGCGACTAAGAACGCCCTATTCGGACTCGCTTTCGCTACGGCTACCCCACACGGGTTAACCTCGCCACGTAGCACTAACTCGCAGGCTCATTCTTCAAAAGGCACGCCGTCACCCCGAAAGGCTCCGACGGATTGTAGGCACACGGTTTCAGGTACTATTTCACTCCCCTCCCGGGGTACTTTTCACCTTTCCCTCACGGTACTAGTCCGCTATCGGTCACCAGGGAGTATTTAGGCTTAGCGGGTGGTCCCGCCAGATTCACAGCGAATTTCACGAGTACGCTGCTACTTGGGAACACCATCAGGAGACACCGGGTTTTCGCGTACGGGAGTCTCACCCTCTACGCTCGCGCTTTCCAGACACGTTCCGCTAACCACAGTGTTTTCTTACTCCTTAACAGTCCGGCAGAACTGTTCGATAGGTCCCACGACCCCACACACGCAACCCCTGCCGGGTATCACACGTATATGGTTTAGCCTCATCCGCTTTCGCTCGCCACTACTCACGGAATCACGGTTGTTTTCTCTTCCTGCGGGTACTGAGATGTTTCACTTCCCCGCGTTCCCTCCACATACCCTATGTGTTCAGGTATGGGTGACCCCACATGACTGAGGCCGGGTTTCCCCATTCGGACACCCTAGGATCTCAGCTCGGTTGGCAGCTCCCCTAGGCTTTTCGCAGCCTCCTACGTCCTTCATCGGCTCCTGGTGCCAAGGCATTCACCGTATGCCCTTAAAAACTTGTCTACAAAGATGCTCGCATCCACTGTGCAGTTCTCAAAGAACGAACGGACACCCTCACTTCTCTGCTACCGCCTGGCTCAAGCTTTCGCTCGGCCGGTTCGGAGGCTGTGAGAGCCCGGATCATTTCCTCGTACTGAGCGAAACACTTGCGTGTTCTCTCAGGACCCAACAGCGTGCCGACAAACTTGCGACGATCCCCCCACGACCCTTCCATGCTTGCAAGCAAGCCGTACTAACTCGTGGAGCAACCGTGCCGAATGCATATAGCCAGCATCCACATCTATGAGCAACCCATCCAACGATCGGACGCCGTTGGCATGGACTCCACTCACCGTGCACCATGTGCCCGGCAAGCGCGAGAAGCTCCTTAGAAAGGAGGTGATCCAGCCGCACCTTCCGGTACGGCTACCTTGTTACGACTTCGTCCCAATCGCCAGTCCCACCTTCGACCGCTCCCCCCCTTGCGGGTTGGGCCACGGGCTTCGGGTGTTACCGACTTTCGTGACGTGACGGGCGGTGTGTACAAGGCCCGGGAACGTATTCACCGCAGCGTTGCTGATCTGCGATTACTAGCGACTCCGACTTCACGGGGTCGAGTTGCAGACCCCGATCCGAACTGAGACCGGCTTTATGGGATTCGCTCCACCTCGCGGCTTAGCAGCCCTTTGTACCGGCCATTGTAGCATGTGTGAAGCCCTGGACATAAGGGGCATGATGACTTGACGTCATCCCCACCTTCCTCCGAGTTGACCCCGGCAGTCTCCCATGAGTCCCCGCCATAACGCGCTGGCAACATGGAACGAGGGTTGCGCTCGTTGCGGGACTTAACCCAACATCTCACGACACGAGCTGACGACAGCCATGCACCACCTGTACACCGACCTTGCGGGGCACCCATCTCTGGATGTTTCCGGTGTATGTCAAGCCCAGGTAAGGTTCTTCGCGTTGCATCGAATTAATCCACATGCTCCGCCGCTTGTGCGGGCCCCCGTCAATTCCTTTGAGTTTTAGCCTTGCGGCCGTACTCCCCAGGCGGGGTGCTTAATGCGTTAGCTGCGGCACGGAGGACGTGGAAGTCCCCCACACCTAGCACCCACCGTTTACGGCGTGGACTACCAGGGTATCTAATCCTGTTCGCTCCCCACGCTTTCGCTCCTCAGCGTCAGTATCGGCCCAGAGACCCGCCTTCGCCACCGGTGTTCCTCCTGATATCTGCGCATTTCACCGCTACACCAGGAATTCCAGTCTCCCCTGCCGAACTCAAGTCTGCCCGTATCGACTGCAGGCCCACAGTTAAGCTGTAGGTTTTCACAGCCGACGCAACAAACCGCCTACGAGCTCTTTACGCCCAATAATTCCGGACAACGCTCGCACCCTACGTATTACCGCGGCTGCTGGCACGTAGTTAGCCGGTGCTTCTTCTGTAGGTACCGTCACTTGCGCTTCGTCCCTACTGAAAGAGGTTTACAACCCGAAGGCAGTCATCCCTCACGCGGCGTCGCTGCATCAGGCTTTCGCCCATTGTGCAATATTCCCCACTGCTGCCTCCCGTAGGAGTCTGGGCCGTGTCTCAGTCCCAGTGTGGCCGGTCGCCCTCTCAGGCCGGCTACCCGTCGTCGCCTTGGTAGGCCATTACCCCACCAACAAGCTGATAGGCCGCGGGTCCATCCTGTACCGCCGGAACTTTCCACACCACACCATGCGATGAAGTGTCATATCCGGTATTAGACCTAGTTTCCCAGGCTTATCCCAGAGTACAGGGCAGGTTACCCACGTGTTACTCACCCGTTCGCCGCTCGTGTACCCCGAAGGGCCTTACCGCTCGACTTGCATGTGTTAAGCACGCCGCCAGCGTTCGTCCTGAGCCAGGATCAAACTCTCCAATAATGAATTGTTTGATCGCTCCGAACAATCACTGACAATTGCTGTCAGTTGTCCAGTTTGATCTCAAAGGAAACCCATTGACTGGGTTCATATAAGTTACTGGCTATTCGGCACGCTGTTGAGTTCTCAAAGAACACGCGCACACCATCTTGTTCCGCGTCTTACCGCGGTGCAATCCGGGGCTTGTGTTTGAAGCTTAGCAAGCGATTTTTCTGACTGTCAAATCGGCTTGCGAGGCATTCGATTCGCTTAAGTTTTTCGGCCTCCGCCTCAGCCCGTTTCCGGTCTGTGTCGCGGTGACAAGGAGAAAGTTACACCTCCATGAACCGGAGTCCAAATCGGGGGTACCCCTACCTCCAAGGTCAACAAAAGCCCAGCTAGGAGCCCTTGTCCGACCTCTCAGAGTGCCCCGCCAGGCCCGAAATCACACACAACTGTGACCGGGGCCACCACAACTTTCTCCTACTGCCCCGCGGCGGGCAGGTGGACGGTCACCGCGAGCCCTCCACCGGGTACCGCCTCGGCGTGCACGCGTCCTTCGTGCGCGGAAACAGCGGCCCGCACGATCGACAGCCCCAATCCGGTTCCGGTGCGCGCGGTGCGGTCGGTCCCCCCGCGGCGGAACGGCTCGAACAGCTCGTCCACCCGCTCCGGCGCGATCGGCGGCCCCGACGACGACACCCTCAGCACCGACCACTGCGGCCCGCCCTCGGTGACCACGTCGATCCAGCCACCGACCAGGTTGTGCCGCACCGCGTTCTCCAGCAGGTTCCCCGCGATCCGCTCCAGCAGCGCCGGGTCTCCCACGGCGGGCGCGGGCGCGGTGCGGAAGCCGATCCGCAGCTGCCGGTCCGCCGACTCCGTCCGCACCGCCCGCCACGCCGAGTCGACGACGGCCGCCAGGTCCACGGGTTCGTGCACGGCCAGGCCGATGCCCTCGGTGCGGGCCAGCAGCAGCAGGGCGCTCACCAGCTGCTCCGCGCGCTCGGTCGCGGACCGCACGACGCCTGCCATCCGACGCAGCTCGGCGACGTCGGCGTCCGGGTCGGAGAGCGTCACGTCCAGTTCGGTGCGGATCACCGACAACGGGGTCCTCAGCTCGTGCGAGGCGTTCGCGACGAACCGGCGCTGCGAGTCGAACGCCGCTTGCAGCCGGTCGAGCATCTCGTCGAACGTGTCGGCCAGCTCCGCGACCTCGTCGCGGGGGCCCGCCAACCGCAGCCGCTCCCCCATCGAGTCCGCGGACAGCCTGCGGGCCGCGTCGGTCACGTCGTGCACGGGCTTGAGCACCCGGCCGGTCAGCGCCCACGCCAGGACCGCGGCGGCCAGCACCACGAAGCAGAACGCGATGGCGCCCGACCGCAGCACGTCCGCGCGGGCGTGCGCGCCGAGCACCTCGCTCAGCACGTCCGCGTCGACCTCGACGCCGTCGACCTGGACCGTGCTGCCGTCGGGGAAGCTCGGCATCGAGTCGACGACGCGGCCGACGAGCATCCAGCCGAGCAGGAGCAGCAGGCAGCTCACGAACGCGACGAGCGCGGTGGCGAGCAGCGTGATCCGGAGGCGCAGGCCCGGCCCCCGCCGTTGGGTGAAGTCAGTCCTCAGCGGAGGTCCCGGCACTCGGGACCCGGTACCCCGAGCCCACGACGGTGTCGATGATGCCGGGCTCGCCGAGCTTCTTGCGCAGCGTCATCACGGTGACCCGGACGGTCGTGGTGAACGGGTCCGCGTTCTCGTCCCAGACCCGCTCCAGCAGCTCCTCGCTGCTGACCACGGACCCCTTGGCCGCGAGCAGCACCTCGAGCACGCCGAACTCCTTGCGGGTCAGCTCCACGAGCGAGCCCGCGCGCCGCACCGTCCGCCGCGCCGGGTCCAACTCCACGTCGCGCGCGCTGAGCAGCGGCGGTGTCGCGGGGGTCGCGCGCCGGGCGAGGGCGCGGACGCGCGCCACCAGCTCCGGGAACGCGAACGGCTTCGCGAGGTAGTCGTCCGCGCCCAGGGACAGCCCGGCGACGCGGTCGTCGACGCCCGCGCTCGCGGTGAGCATCATGACCCGCGTGAGCGCGCCCGAGCTGAGGATCTCCTTGCAGAGCTCGTCGCCGGACATGCCGGGCAGGTCGCGGTCGAGCACGACCACGTCGTACCGCGTGATGGTGGACTTCTCGTGGCCGGACTCGCCGTCGTAGGCGACGTCCACGGCCATGCCTTCTCGCCGGAGTCCGCGCGCGATCGCGTCGGCCAACGGCACTTCGTCCTCAACAACCAGGATCCGCACGCCTCAACGCTACCGGGGCCGTCGGGTGGGGACCTCCCCGACGACCGGCGATGGCCTCCGCCGGGACGGTGTGCGTCCCCGCGGAGGCCATCGGCGGTGTGCTCGGCGCCGGTCGGCTACTTCTCGGCCGCGACGTCCATCTCGGAGGAGTCCGACGCCTCGACCAGCCGGTCGGCCACCCACTCGGTGACCCGCCGGGCGACGCCCTGTGCGGTGAGGCCGAGCGCGGCGAGCACCTCGGGGCGTTCGGCGTGCTGGTGGAACTCCTGCGGCACGCCCAGGTCGCGCAGCGGCACCTCGACGTCGGCGTCGCGCAGCGCGGCGGCCAGCGTCCAGCCGAAGCCGCCGTGCCGTCCACCGTCCTCGACGGTCACCACCAGCTTGTGCGCGGAGGCCATCTCGACGAGTTCCGGCGCGATCGGGAAGACCCACCGGGGGTCGACGACCGTGACGCCGATGCCCTGGTCGGCGAGCCGCTTGGCGGCGGCGACGCCGAGTTCGCCGAAGGCGCCGACCGGGACCAGCAGCACGTCGTGGCCCTCGCCCGCGGAGGGCCTGTGCAGCACGTCGACCGTGCCGACGCGCTCCAGCGCGGGCACGTCGGCGCCGACGGAGGCCTTCGGGTAGCGCACGACCGACGGGCCGTCGTCGATGTCCACGGCTTCCCGCAGCTCCTCGCGCAGCGTCGCGGCGTCGCGCGGGGCGGCCACGTGGATGCCGGGGACGAGCCCGCAGATCGACATGTCCCACATGCCGTGGTGGCTCGCGCCGTCCGGCCCGGTGATGCCCGCGCGGTCCAGCACGACGGTGACGCCCTGCTTGTGCATGGCGACGTCCATCAGCAACTGGTCGAACGCCCGGTTGAGGAACGTCGCGTAGACCGCGACCACCGGGTGCAGGCCGCCCATGGCCAGGCCCGCGGCCGACGTCATGGCGTGCTGCTCGGCGATGCCGACGTCGAAGCAGCGGTCCGGGTAGGCGGTGGCGAACTTGTCCATGCCGACCGGCCCGCGCATGGCGGCGGTGATGGCCACCAGGTCCTCGCGCTCGCCGCCGAGCACGGCCAGCTCGTCCGCGAAGACGTGCGTCCAGGTGCGCTTGGACGGGCCGACGGCCTCGCCGGTGATGGGGTCGATGACGCCGGTGGCGTGCATCTGGTCGGCCTGGTGGTTCTCGGCCGGGGCGAACCCGTTGCCCTTCCGGGTGACCGCGTGCACGATGACCGGCCCGCCGAACGCCTTCGCGCGCAGCAGGGCCGACTCGAGCGTGGGCAGGTCGTGGCCGTCGACCGGGCCGATGTACTTGAGCCCGAGGTCCTCGAACATGACCTGCGGGGCGAGCGCGTCCTTGATGCCGCGCTTGGCCGCGTGCATCGCGGCGTAGAGGGGCTTGCCGAACACCGGGGTGCGCTGGAGCGCGCGCTTGCCGCTCTCCAGCACCTGCTCGTAGCCCGGCCGCAGCCGCAACGAGGACAGGTGGTCCGCGAGACCGCCGATGGTCGGCGAGTACGAGCGGCCGTTGTCGTTCACGACCACGACGACGGGGCGGGTCCGGTCGGCCGCGATGTTGTTGAGCGCCTCCCAGCACATGCCGCCGGTGAGCGCGCCGTCGCCGACGATCGCGACGACGGTCCGCTTGTCGCCCTTGAGCTGGAACGCCTTCGCCAGGCCGTCCGCGTAGGACAGCGCGGTCGAGGCGTGGCTGTTCTCCTCGACGTCGTGCTCGCTCTCGGAGCGCGAGGGGTAGCCGGACATGCCGTCGCGCTGGCGGAGGGTGTCGAAGCCCGCGCGGCGGCCGGTCACGATCTTGTGCACGTAGCTCTGGTGGCCGGTGTCGAAGACGACCGGGTCGTGCGGGGAGTCGAAGACCCGGTGCACGGCCATCGTCAGCTCGACGACCCCCAGGTTCGGGCCCAGGTGACCGCCGGTCCGGGAGACCTTGTCGACCAGGAATCCTCGGATCTCCTCCGCGAGCCGCACCAGCTCCTCGGCGGTCATCCGTTTCAAGTCCGCCGGTCCCTGCACGGATTCCAGCAGCGTCACCGCTCCACCTCGCCTGTGGTCTGCGTCGGTTCGGATCACGCACCGTGGTGAATGCGCATCATCAGGTCAGTCTACGGAGACCACGCTGAGACGCAGTCCTCGCACGTTCACCCGGACGAGGACGTGAAGACCATCCACGAGGTTGGCTTCCGGGGGTGTATGGAGGGTCACGCCAGGGGGACGAGGAGCGCCACGCTCTCGACGTGGTGCGTCATCGGGAACGCGTCGAAGGCCCTCAGTTCGGCCAGTTGGTAGCCCAGCTCCGCGAACGTGGCCACGTCGCGTGCCAGCGCCGCGGGGTCGCATGCGACGTAGATCACCCGAGCGGGTGAACGTCGGGCGATCTCGCTCACGACGACCTTCCCGGCGCCCTTGCGGGGCGGGTCGAGCACGACCACGTCCGGGTCCTGGTCGACGAAGTCGGGTGAGGACAGGACGTCCTCGACCTTGCCGCGGCGGAACTCGACCTGGGTGAGGTCGGACAGGTTCGCGACGCCGTCCTGGACGGCCTGGTGGGACGACTCGACGACCACGACGCGGCCGGTGGGGCCCACCTGGCCCGCGAGCACGGACGCGAACAGCCCGACGCCGCCGTAGAGGTCCCAGGCGAGCTGGCCGGGTTCGCCGCCCGCCCAGTCGCGGACGACGGAGGCGAGGGTGTCCGCGGCGGCGGGGTGGACCTGCCAGAACCCCTCGGCGTCCAGCCGCCACGTGCGCTCGGCGGCCAGTTCGACCGCGGTGCCGGTGCCGCGCCTGCGGATCGGCCTGCCGGGCACCGCGCGGCGACCGTTGCGCGGCTGGGGCTTGCCGGACTCGGTGATGTGGACCTGACCGCCCGCGTCGCGGGTGACGGACAGCTCCCCGCCGACGGTCCACTCGCGGCGCACGGCCTCGTCGAGCGCGCCGGGGGCGGCGATCACGCACTCGTCGACCACGACGATGTTGTGCCTGCGGTGGCCGCGGAACCCGGCCCTGCGCTCGGGGCCGACGGCCATCCGCATCCGGGTGCGCCAGCCGTCCGGACCGCCGGGGAGCTCCTCGACGACCACGGCGCGGTCGACGTTCGCGAGCCGGTGCAGCTGCTCCTCGACGACGGCGGCCTTCAGGTCGCGCTGGGCCTCCCAGGACGCGTGCTGCCAGTCGCAGCCGCCGCACAGGCCCGGTCCGGAGAACGGGCAGGGCGGTTCGACCCGGTCGGCGGACGGCCGCAGGATCTCCACGGCGTCGCCGCGGCAGAACGAGCCGCCGGTGTCGTCGGTGATCACGACGACCGCGAGTTCACCCGGAAGCGCGTGCCGGACGAAGACGACGCGGCCCTCGTGGCGGGCGACGCAGTGGCCGCCGTGCGCCACCGGTCCGACCTCGACCTCGAAGCGGCGGTGGCGCCAGTTGGGCTTTTCGACGACCGGTTGCGCGATGTCACCGGCCGTGGGGTCGTTGTGGTCGGTCGGCTTGTCCTGCGAAGTCACCTGGGGTCCCTCTTGTCCAGACCTCGACGGATCGCGCCGGGCGCGACCACGTCCTTCTCGTGCACCCTGCTGGAGGACGCGAGCTGCCACGGCACGCTCGTCACCATCACACCGGGTTCGAACAGCAGTCGCCCCTTGAGCCGCAGCGCGCTCTGGTTGTGCAGGATCTGCTCCCACCAGTGGCCGACCACGTACTCGGGGATGAACACCGTGACGACGTCGCGCGGGTTGTCCGAGCGCATCCGCTTCACGTAGTCCAGCACCGGTTTGGTGATCTCGCGGTAGGGCGACTCGATCACCTTCAACGGGATCTTGAAGGCTTCCTTCTCCCAGTCTTGCACGAGCCTGCGGGTGTCCGCGTCGTCGACGTTGACCGTCACGGCCTCCAGCACGTCCGGCCGGGTGGCCTTGGCGTAGGCGAGCGCGCGCAGGGTCGGCATGTGCAGCTTGGACACCAGCACCATGGCGTGGTTGCGCGCGGGCAGCATCTTCTGCCGCTCCTGCTGGCGCAGCTCCTCGGCGACCCGGTCGTAGTGCCTGCGGATGGCGGTCATCAGGGCGTAGATGGCGGCCATGCCGGCGATCGCGATCCAGGCGCCCTTGGTGAACTTGGTGATGAGCACCACCACGAGGACCGAGCCGGTCATCACCAGGCCGACGGTGTTGATCAGCTGGGAGCGCCGCATCCGGTTGCGGGTGGTCGCGTCCTCCTCGGTGGACAGCAGCCGGTTCCAGTGCCGGATCATGCCGAGCTGGCTCAGCGTGAACGACACGAACACGCCGACGATGTAGAGCTGGATCAGCCGGGTGACCTCGGCGTCGAACGCGACGACCAGCACGATCGCCGCGCCCGCGAGGAACACGATGCCGTTGCTGAACGCCAGCCGGTCGCCGCGGGTGTGCAGCTGCCGGGGCAGGTAGCGGTCCTGGGCGAGGATCGAGCCGAGCACCGGGAAGCCGTTGAACGCGGTGTTGGCCGCGAGCACGAGGATCAGCGCGGTGACCGAGGCGATGAAGTAGAAGCCGACCGGGAAGCCGTTGAACACCGCGCCCGCGATCTGGGCGATCATCGTCTTCTGCTCGTAGCCCGCCGGGGCACTGACGATCTGGCGCGCCGGGTCTTCGGCCATCCGCACGCCCGTGACCTGCGCCAACACGATCAGGCCCATCAGCATCGTGACGGACAGCAGGCCCATCAGCAGCAGCGTGGTGGCGGCGTTGCGGGACTTCGGCTTGCGGAACGCCGGGACGCCGTTGCTGATCGCCTCGACGCCGGTGAGGGCCGCGCAGCCGGAGGAGAACGCGCGCAGCACCAGGAACACGAACGCCAGCCCCATGAGGTGGTCGTCCTCGGCCCGGATCTCGACGGTGGAGCTCTCCGCGTGCATCACGTCGCCGAGCACGAACACCCGGAACAGCCCCCAGCCGATCATCAGCATGATGCCGATCATGAAGGCGTAGGTGGGGATCGCGAACGCGGTGCCGGACTCGCGCAGGCCGCGTAGGTTGATGGCGGTGAGCAGGACGATGGCGGCCACGGCGAACTCGGCCTTGTGCGTGGCCACGAACGGCAGCGCCGAGCCGATGTTCGCCATCGCCGACGAGATCGACACGGCCACGGTGAGGATGTAGTCCACGAGCAGCGCGCTGGCCACCGTCAGGCCCGCCTGGCGGCCGAGGTTGACCGTCGCGACCTCGTAGTCACCCCCGCCGGACGGGTAGGCGTGCACGTTCTGCCGGTAGCTGGCGACCACGACGA
This sequence comes from Umezawaea sp. Da 62-37, assembly GCF_032460545.1. Classification (GTDB taxonomy): domain Bacteria; phylum Actinomycetota; class Actinomycetes; order Mycobacteriales; family Pseudonocardiaceae; genus Umezawaea. Next base: position 7,993,159 of record NZ_CP135965.1, on the reverse strand, counting down.
GCATCACAGCCACGACCACGAGGCCGACCCAAGGTGCCAAGGTGTACGCGGACAGACCCGCGACGGAGAGCACCAGGAAGATCTCCTCCGGCGCGTACGCCACGGAGGACATCGCGTCCGAGGCGAAGACCGGCAAGGCGATGCGCTTGGGCAGGAGCGTGTGGGCTAGTCGATCACTGCGGAAGGGCCTGCCGACGACAAGGCGCTTGGCCGCGGTTGCGAGCTTGGACACGAGGTCAGAGCGTAAGGGCTGCGCTCACCGTTTCGGACCAATCATGGGTAGGTTCGGTCAGGCAGTCGCGCATGTCGTGCGCGTACGACGAGGAGGCACGTGGTGCACGTGGTGATCATGGGTTGCGGCCGGGTGGGCACATCCCTGGCCAAGGCCCTGGAGCGACTTGACCACCAGGTCGCGGTCATCGACAAGAGCGCGCAGTCGTTCCGGCGCCTGGGGGCCGACTTCCACGGCCAGCAGGTGATCGGCAACGGCTTCGACCGGCAGGTCCTGATCGAGGCCGGGATCGAGCGCGCGGGCGCCTTCGCCGCCGTCTCCAGCGGTGACAACTCGAACATCATCTCGGCGCGGGTGGCGCGGGAGACCTTCGGTGTCCAGCACGTCGTCGCCCGCATCTACGACCACAAGCGCGCCGAGGTGTACGAGCGCCTGGGCATCCCGACCGTCGCGACCGTGCCGTGGAGCACCGACCGGTTCCTCCGCGTGCTCGTCCCGGAAGGCGCCACGACGGCCTGGCGCGACCCGTCCGGGACGGTCGCCGTGCTGCCGATCACCGTCCACGAGGACTGGGTCGGGCACTCGGTCGCGGAGCTCCAGGAAGCGACCGGGAGCCGGGTCGCGTTCATCATGCGGTTCGGCACCGGTGTGCTGCCGGACTCCAAATCCGTCGTCCAAGCAGACGATGTGATCTACGTCGCAGCCCTGTCCGGCACGCTCACGGACGTGACCGCCGCGGCAGGCCGCGCACCTGAGGAGAGCTGATGCGGGTCGCCATCGCCGGAGCGGGCGCGGTCGGCCGCTCCATCGCCCAGGAGCTCGTGTCCGACGGGCACCAGGTGATGCTCATCGAACGCGACTGGGCGCACTTCGAGCCGCACACCGTCGAGCAGGCCGAGTGGGTGCAGGCCGACGCGTGCGAGCTGTCCTCGTTGGAGGACGCGGGTATGCAGCTGTGCGACGTCGTCATCGCCGCCACCGGCGACGACAAGGTCAACCTCGTGGTGTCGCTGCTCGCCAAGACCGAGTTCGCCGTCAAGCGCGTCGTGGCGCGGGTCAACGACCCGGCCAACGAGTGGCTGTTCACCGAGTCGTGGGGCGTCGACGTCGCCGTGTCGACCCCGCGCATCCTGGCCGCGATGGTCGAGGAGGCCGTGACGGTCGGCGACGTGGTGCGGCTGCTGACCCTGCGCCAGGGCCAGGCGAACCTGGTCGAGATCACGCTGCCCCACGACACCCCGCTGGCCGGCGAGCCGGTGAGCGAGCTGGTGCTGCCGCGCGACGCGGCGCTGGTGACGATCCTGCGCGGCGGCCGGGTGATCGTGCCGTCGGTCGACGACACGTTCGAGGGCGGCGACGAACTGCTGTTCGTGGCGACCGCGGCGGTCGAGCAGGAGATCCGCTCCGCACTGGGCTACTGACGACCCCGCCCCGCCCGGTTGGTACCGGGCGGGGCGGGTTTGGTGACGGTCACCGCCGCTGGTCGGCGATCAGCTCGCTGATCAAGCCGGACGCGACGACCGGATCCGGGGCGGGCAGCTTGCGCTTCCTGACCGGAAGCACCCGACCGCCCTTCGGAACCTGCTCACCCCCCGCGGGCTCGTCTCCGCGGACCGGCACCGCGGGTCCACCCGGCAGGGCACCGGTGGGCAGGTGAGCGCCATGCGGTTCCCCGGTGACGATTTCCACGACTCCCCTTCCCCCGCGAACGACTCCGCCCCGCTCCGAACTGCCGGGCGGGGCGGGGTTGGTGCGGCTTGTCAGGTCTCGGTGACCGGTTTCGCGGTCGGGTGCGGTTCGGGGGCCGTGGCGTAGCGGGCGCGCAGCTGCTCCTCGGTCTCCTGGACCTCGGTGGCCTCCGCCTCCTCCAGCGCCTTGAGGCGCTTGTCGGAGCGGCGGACCGCCCAGACGGTGGCGGCGACGGCGATGGCCATCAGCGGGTAGCCCATGGCGAGGCGGGCGAAGGCGAGCCAGCCGACGGAGTCCTGGTCGTAGAGCCACCGCTGGACGACGAAGCGGGAGCCGAAGACGAGCGCCCAGACGAGGGTGGCGATGTCGTAGTCGCGGATCGACGCCTTGTCCTTGCGCCACGCGGTGCCGCGGCCGTTGAGGAACGACCAGACGACGCCCGCGAGCGGCCAGCGGACGACGATGGAGAGCACGAAGGCGCCCGCGTAGACGACGCTCTGCCAGATGCCGAAGAGGAAGAAGCCCTTGGCGGAGCCGGTGCGGTAGGCGATGAACGCCGCGATGCCGACGCCGAACAGGCCCGACACGGCGGGCTGGATCGAGCCCTTGCGGACCGCCAGCACGATGCCGATGAGCACGCCGGAACCCAGCGCGCTCCAGATCGCCGGGTACAGGCCCGCGAAGGTGTTGACCAGCACGAAGACGACGACCGGGAGCGAGGAGTAGACGAGGCCGCTGACGCCGCCCATCTGCTCGAGCATGGTCGGCATCTTCTCGGGGTCGTCGGTCTTCGTGTTCTCTTCCGTCACGTCCTGGCCGTTCGTCGGGGTCATGAAGCGTTCTGCAGCTCGTAGTACGGGTTGTAGAGCACCTTGCGGCCGTCGCGGACCGCGATGCGACCGCGGGCCTTGATGGTGCGGCCCGGCTCGATGCCCGCGATTCGGCGGCGGCCCAGCCAGACCAGGGTGACGCCCTCGGTGCCGTCGAAGAGCTCGGCCTCCAGCGTGGCGGCCGAGTCGCGCGGGCACATCTCCACGGAGCGGAGCCTGCCCAGCACGGTCACCTCCTCGCCGGACTTGCAGTCGCACGCCCGCATGGCGCCGACCGCCTGGGCCTCGCGGGAGAGGTCGTCCGCGTCCAGCTCGGTCACATCACTGGTGAGGCGACGCATGAGACGGCGCCAATAGCCGTCTCCTGAAACACTCATCCCCGACTCCTGGTGCATCCGCAAGGGGCATCGACAGCGAAGCCCGTCCACAAGCCAGCGTAACCGGCTGCGGGGGCGCCGGTATCCGACTGGGGGAGGATCCTGGCCGTGATGCGCCCGATGGTCGATCTGGTCGGCCAAACCGCAGTGCTGCTGCCGGGGACGGCCTCCGACGAGGTGTTCGTCCGCAGTGTCTTCGAAGAGCCGTTGGCGCAGGTCGGGATGCGTTTGACCGCGCCTGCGACGGTCTCGGTCGACGAGCACGTGGCCGCGTTGGACGCGGCGTGGACCGGCACCCCGCTGGTGATCGGCGGGATCTCGCTCGGCGCGCACGTGGCGGCGGGCTGGGCGGTGCGGCACCCGGAGCGGTGCGCCGCGCTGCTGGTGGCGCTGCCCGCGTGGCACGGGCCCGCGGGCGACGCCCCCGCCGCGCTCGTGGCGCGGGCCAGCGCGGCGGTCGTGGAACGGGAGGGCGTGGACCAGGCACTGGCCGGTGTGGACGGGTGGCTCGGCGCGGAGCTGGACCGGGCGTGGCGGCGGCACGGGCCCCGGCTGGCGGAGACGCTGCGCGCGGCCGCCGAGTCCACCGCGCCCGAACCGGACGCCCTGGCGCGACTTCGGGTCCCCGCCGGTGTGGCGGCGTGTTCGGACGATCCGATTCACCCGCTGGGTGTCGCCCGTTCGTGGACGGCGGCGCTGCCGGGGGCGGTGCTGCGCACCACGACCCTCGCCGCGCTGGGCGCCGACCGCGCCGCACTCGGCCGCACAGCCGTGCTCGCGCTCCTGCACGCCCTCACCTGAACCGCGAGTCGAACCCCCAGGCACCCCGTGTCGAACCTCCGGACACCCCGAGTCGAACGTCCAAGCACCCGGCCGGATCAATCTCGATCAGCACTGAAGCGATGGTCGGCGTGGGGATCACAGGAACCCCCACGCCGACGCGATCACGTGCCCGCCTGCGCCGCGATGTGCTTGGCGATGGCCTCGGGCAGCTCGATCGGCAGCGGTGTGCGCACCGGCATCGGCTGCGTGCCGCGCACCACGACCGTGCCCCGCAGCAGGTCGTAGAGCGCCTCGGCGATCTCGGACGCCTGCTCCTCGGGACCCGCGGCGACGCCGCGCAGCAGCCACCGGGGGCCGTCCACGCCGACGAAGCGCAGGTGCACGCCGCTGTTGCGGGCGGTGATCTCCTCGCCCCAGTCGCCGTTCTCCCGGTTGATGCGCGCGCCGTCCTCCTTGAGCTGCGTGATCAGCTCCGCGCCGACCTCCTTCCAGAGGCCGCCGGTGCGGGGCGCGGCGAACGCGCTGACCGTGAGCTGGCCGACGGGCGTGAGCAGGTGCACCGCGCGCACCGCTCCGGCCGGGTCCATCTCGACCTGCAACTGCGCGCCGTCGGGCACCGGGAGCCTGACGGAGCCCAGCTCCAACCGCGTCACTCCGTCGTTGGGGGCGTCGGCCTCGTCGTACGGACCGTCGTCGGCCGCGTCCAGGTCGTCGCCGTCGAACTCGACGTCCTGCTGCGCGGCCTCCCGGTTCGTCGCGTGCCTGCCCCGCTTGCGGCGCCGTCCGAACATCTCCGTTTACCCCTCTGTCCTCTGCATGGCGTCGGCCTTCGCCGTCGCCGCGAGCACGCCGTGCCCGCCAGTAGAGCCGTACCCACCGGTGCCTCGCTCGGAGCCCGGCAGTTCGTCGACCTCGCGGAACACCGCGTGCTCGACGCGCTGCACCACCAGTTGCGCGATCCGGTCACCTCGGGAGAGCGTGACCGGTTCGCGGAGGTCGTGGTTCACCAGGCACACCCGGATCTCGCCCCGGTAGCCCGCGTCGATCGTGCCGGGGGTGTTGACCACGCTGAGCCCCACCCGCGCGGCGAGCCCCGACCTCGGGTGGACGAAACCCGCGTAGCCCTCGGGCAGCGCGATCGCGATGCCGGTGCCGACCACCGCGCGCTCCCCCGGTCCGATCACCACGTCCCGAGTGGTGACCAGGTCGGCGCCCGCATCACCCGGACGGGCGTACGTCGGCGGTGGGACTCCTGGATCGAGCCGGGACAGCAATACCTCGACGCTGGGCACGGCGGGCGAGATTACCCTGAAGACGTGAGTGAGAGTGCTGTGACCGCCCCAAGTGCCTTCGAAGAGCGGCTCTACGTCCCCTGGTGGGGTTGGCTGCTGCCGGTGAGCGCCGCGGTGCTGCTGGCCGCCGAGATCCACATGGGCTTCCCCGGAGTCCGCTCCTGGCTGCCCTACGTGATCACCGTGCCGCTGGTCGTGCTGATGATCCTGCGCCTCGGCTCGCTGAAGGTCGCGGTCGCCGGCGGCGAACTGCGGGTGGGAGACGCGCACGTGCCGCTTGACCTGCTCGGGGACGTGGAGGTGTTCACCGCCAAGACCAAGCGCAAGGCCATGGGCCCGCACCTGGACCCGGCCGCGTTCGTCGCGCACCGCGGCTGGGTCGGGCCGATGGTGAAGGTGGCGCTGGTCGACCCGGAGGACCCCACGCCCTACTGGCTGTTCAGCGCCCGCAAGGCCGAGGAGCTGGCTCGGCTGCTGAAGAGGTGAAACGCGACTGGGCGCCACCCCTTCGGGTGAGCGCCCAGTTCGTTCTGTGGACTTGGATCCAGCGGTTCGGTCGGTTCTCGGTCTGGCGCGGGTCAGGCGCAGTCGCGGCAGATGTACTGCCCGTTGTGCTCCTCGGCGAGCCTGCTGCGGTGGTGCACCAGGAAGCACTTGGAACACGTGAACTCGTCGGCCTGCTTCGGCAGGACCTTGAAGGTGAGTTCCTCACCGGACAGGTCCGCACCGGGCAGCTCGAAGTTCTCGGCAGTCGCGTCCTCGTCGACATCGACTACGCCGGACTGCGTTTCGTTGCGCCGCGCCTTCAGCTCCTCGAGAGAGTCTTCAGCGAGCTCATCGGCCTCGCTGCGACGCGGCGCGTCGTAGTCGGTCGCCATCTTGTTTTCACCCCTGCGGTCTACGGAGACTGTGTTCGTGTCGCTGGTTAACGTCCCAGCGCCCCTTTTTGTGCCCCGTCGTCAAGTGACGGGGGTCTCGCCCCGGTCGTCGTGCGCCAATCCCCTGCCAGCCGGCGCTTCTGGCGACTCGACGGTCCCGGAGCGCGCAGAGGGTAGCTCACGGTTCGGTGTCGTGTTCATCGGGTTCCCCCTAAATGGGCAGAAGGGTGACAGGACCCACGTACGCTGGCCCGATAGGCTGTACACGGGCTCCTGCCCACCTGTCGGGGCCATCGGCACCGCCCAAGCGGTTGTGAACCCTCCGCTACCGGGTGATTGCGGGCGGCTACGGCCGGTCGGGCACGCGGGATGGTCTCGGACCACCTAGGCTGATTGACAGCGAGCACATGGGCACAACGCCAGGGGAGGTCGGCGGACGTGGGACCCGCGAGCAGTACGGGGAACAGCGGGTTGTCGCGGTACAAGCGGCGACGACCGCTACCCGCACTCGTCCTCTTCGTAGTTCTGGCAGTAGGAGCGGTGTTCGTCTGGGCCGAGGTCCTCGACACCGCCAACGACGTCGACGCGGCCATCAAGTGCAACGCGCCGGGCAACGTGCCCGCGAGCGCTTCCTCGGTGCCGCCACCCGACCCCGCGGCGCAGGCGGTGCAGGGGGCTCCGGCCGCCGAACCGCCCAAGCTCGGCAGCGTGCTGGCGCACGACGCCCTCGACCGCACCGATCCGGCTCCCGCGACCGACATCCAGTTCCGCGTCTTCAACGCGAGCACCCAGCGCAACCAGGCCCGGTTCGTCGCCACCACCCTGACGGAGTTGGGGTTGAAGCAGGCGGCGGAGCCGGACAACGACCCGGTGTACCCGGCGCAGGACATGACCTGCCGCGGGCAGATCCGGTTCGGGGCTCCCGGGGCCGGGGCGGCACGGACGTTGAGTCTGATCGAACCGTGCTTGGAACTGGTGCGGGACGAGCGGCAGGACGCGAGCGTGGACATCGCGATCGGGAAGAAGTTCGACGAGGTGAAGCCGAACCACGACGCCCGGAAGGTGTTGGATCAGCTGTCTTCGTGGGCTGAGCAGCAGCCGGAGCAGGGTGGCGGGCAGGTGGCGGAGGCGAGCAGTCCGACGCTGGTGGCGGCGAACGTGTCGGCGGCTCGGGAAGTGCATTGTTGAGGTTGGGGTAGTGCGGTGAAGTGAGTGCGGGCCCCCGTCGTGTTGGTTGCGGCGGGGGTTTTGCTTGTGTTGGGTCCGCATGGGTGGGGTGCCTTTACCCGGTCGCCGAGTGTTCTAGACGTGCCGCAGCTTGTCAAGACGGGAAAGATGTCTTGACAAGCTGCGGCACGTCTAGAGATGGCTTTTGATCGGGTGCAGGGGTAGGTCTGGCTGCGCCAGCATTCGGCTGCGCCGAACTCGGGCACCTCGCTGCGCGTCGGCAAGGCCTGGCTTTGGGTTTGGGCCTTGGGTCCAACTTGAACGAGGACGCCTGGAGGGGTCTTGGTCCAAGGTCCTGTGCGGTTTGCCCGTGGGGCGCGCTTGCGGAGCCCCTGAGGGGCGGTAGCGGTCGTGTCGGGAACTTCGTTGGGGCAACGGGTCCGGTTCTGGCAAGCGCTTGCCTAGACGTTGGCGAAGCCGCAGTCGATGAGGGCGTCGCGCAGGTCGGCGGCGATGGCGGGGGTGGCGGCGAAGGTGGCGTCGTCGCCGAAGGCGGGGTCTTCGCCGGGGAGGTGGACGACGGCGCCGGCTTCGCTGGCGACGAGGGCGCCCGCGGCCCAGTCCCAGCGGCCGAGGGCGTGTTCGGCGTAGGCGTCCAGCCAGCCGGCGGCGACGGCGCAGAGGTCGAGGGAGGCGGCGCCCGCGCGGCGGATGTCGCGGACGCGGGTGGAGAGGGCGGCCCAGGTTTCGGCTTGGCGGCGGCGGCGGTCGGCGCGGTAGGCGAAGCCGTAGCCGACGAGCGAGAGGTCGAGCCTGGTGGCGGAGGACACCGAGAGGCGGGTGCCGTCGAGGAAGGAGCCGTGGCCGCGGGCGGCGGTCCAGACGCGGCCGCTGACCGGTTCGACCACGGCGCCCGCGACCGACACGCCGTCGAACTGGGCGGCGAGCGAGACGGCGTAGTGGGGGTAGCCGTACAGGTAGTTGACGGTGCCGTCGATCGGGTCGACGACCCAGGTCAGGCCCTCGACGGCGGCGCTTCCGCCCTCTTCCTCACCGATGACGGGTTCACCCGGTCGGAGGACTGCGAGGCGGTCGCGGACCAGCTGCTCCGAGGCTAGGTCGGCCTGGGTGACGACGTCGGTCTCGGTGCTCTTGGTGTCGACCTGGGCGGCGACGGCGTCGTGCCTGGCCCGCTGGACGAGGGCGGCGGCTTCCTTCGCGACGGTCACGGCGATGTCGACCAACGGGCGCGGATCGAAACTCAACTGTTCCACCTACGTCACTCTCGCGGGACTATCGGTGGTGCTCAGGCTAGTGTCTGCGGCCACGGTTGCTGAATCGAGTAGGAAGGCCATCGGGGATGGGCATTACCCGCGGGTTCGGTGTGGACATCGGCGGCTCCGGCATCAAGGGCGGCCTGGTCGACCTGGAATCAGGCGCACTGGACGGCGAGAGGCTGCGCATCGCCACGCCCCAGCCCTCGACACCGGAAGCGGTCGCCGACGTGGTGGCCGAGATCGTCGCCAAGTTCGAGTGGACCGGACCGGTCGGCGTGACGCTGCCGTGCGTGGTCAAGCACGGTGTGGCGCTCACCGCCGCGAATGTGTCCAAGCACTGGGTGGACACCGACGCGCGCGCGCTGTTCGCGAAGCGGCTGGGCAAGCCGGTCGAGGACGTCGTGGTGCTCAACGACGCGGACGCGGCGGGCATGGCGGAGATGCGGTTCGGCGCGGGCAAGGACCGCGACGGCCTGGTCGTCCTGCTGACGTTCGGCACGGGCATCGGCAGCGCGCTGTTCCTGGACGGCAAGCTCGTCCCGAACACCGAGTTCGGGCACCTCGAGGTCGACGGCCACGACGCGGAGTCCCGCGCGGCGGCGTCGGTCAAGGAGGACAAGGGCCTGTCCTGGGCCGACTGGGCGCCCCGCGTCTCGCGCTACGTCAGCGTGCTGGAGAACCTCATCTGGCCGGATCTGGTGATCGCGGGCGGCGGTGTCAGCAAGAAGGCCGAGAAGTGGTTGCCGCTCCTCGAAGTGCGCACCGAAGTGGTCGCCGCCGCGCTGAAGAACGACGCGGGCATCGTGGGTGCCGCGGCGGCCGCCGCGCAGGGCATCAAGCACTGATCCGGAAAATCCCGTACTCGATCTAGCTGCGGGAACACCGGTCTGACCCCCTCGAAAGCGAGTGGGGCGCAACAGCACGCGATTCTCGTCGTTACAATGGAACGGTGCCCCGCCGGAAGGCTTCGGCGGGCGCTCCCCCGAACTCTGGCGTCCGAGGTTTCGCGCCCTTCGGATCGCCGTGATCGACAGTCGCGAAAGGGCGTACGTGGCAGCCGCAGAAACCGCAACCCGACGCTCGAGCACCACGAGCGCCGCGAAGACGACCTCGGCCGCAGCCGGCGAGTCTGAGGAGACCTCCAAGGCCGCCTCGGCCCGCAAGGCTCCGGCTCGCAAGCCCGCCGCGGCGAAGACTGCGGCGGCAGGCAAGCCCGCGGCCAAGGCGCCTCGCAAGACGGCCGCCAAGGCGACCGGTCCCGCCAAGACGAAGAAGGACGGCGACGACCCCGAGGACCTCGAAGCCGCTCCCGGTGACGAGGACCTCGGCGAGGACGTGGTCATCGTCGACGAGCCCGTCGTCGACGAGCCCGACGAGCCCGAGGACGAGAAGAAGCCCGGCGAAGGCGACTTCGTCTGGGACGAGGAGGAGTCGGAGGCCCTGCGGCAGGCCCGCAAGGACGCCGAACTCACCGCCTCCGCCGACTCGGTCCGCGCCTACCTGAAGCAGATCGGCAAGGTCGCCCTCCTCAACGCCGAGGAGGAGGTCGAACTCGCCAAGCGGATCGAGGCCGGTCTCTACGCGGCGGAGCGGGTGCGCCGGGCCGAGGACGAGAACGAGAAGCTCACCCCCCAGATGCGCCGCGACCTGCGGTGGATCGTCCGGGACGGCGAGCGCGCCAAGAACCACCTGCTGGAGGCCAACCTCCGCCTCGTGGTCTCGCTGGCCAAGCGCTACACCGGCCGCGGCATGGCGTTCCTGGACCTGATCCAGGAGGGCAACCTCGGTCTGATCCGCGCGGTCGAGAAGTTCGACTACACCAAGGGCTACAAGTTCTCGACCTACGCGACGTGGTGGATCCGCCAGGCCATCACCCGCGCCATGGCCGACCAGGCCCGCACCATCCGCATCCCGGTGCACATGGTGGAGGTCATCAACAAGCTCGGCCGCATACAGCGCGAACTCCTGCAGGACCTGGGCCGCGAGCCCACGCCCGAGGAGCTCGCCAAGGAAATGGACATCACCCCTGAGAAGGTGCTGGAGATTCAGCAGTACGCCAGGGAGCCCATTTCGCTCGACCAGACCATCGGCGACGAGGGCGACAGCCAGCTCGGCGACTTCATCGAGGACTCCGAGGCCGTCGTGGCCGTGGACGCGGTGTCGTTCACGCTGCTGCAGGACCAGCTCCAGTCGGTCCTCGCGACGCTGTCCGAGCGCGAGGCGGGCGTGGTCCGACTGCGCTTCGGCCTCACCGACGGCCAGCCGCGCACGCTCGACGAGATCGGCCAGGTCTACGGGGTGACCCGTGAGCGGATCCGGCAGATCGAGTCGAAGACGATGTCGAAGCTGCGCCACCCGTCGCGCTCGCAGGTGCTGCGCGACTACCTGGACTGACAGTCTGAGCGATAAACGCCGGTGACCTGCGAATTTGCGGGTCATCGGCGTTTATCGTAGACACGCACTACGTTGTCAGTCAAGATATCAGGGTGTCCCCTGATGATCTTCGGATGCTCCTCGACTCCTGGACGCTGCATCTCCGAGCCGAGCGCAAGAGTCCACAGACGCTGAAGTCCTACGGCGATGGCGTGCGGAAATTCCTCTCCTGGTCCGAGCAGACCGGCAGGCCTCCCGAACTGGACCGACCCACCGTGAACGCGTTCATCGCCGATCTACTGGAAGCCGGGGCCGAAGCGTCCACCGCCCGCGCCCGACAGCTCTCCCTGCGGCGACTCTCCGCGTGGCTGGCCGAGGAAGGCGAGATCTCGCGTGACGAACTCCTCGCGCTAAAGCCGCCGAAACTGGACGCGAAGGTGGTCAATCCGTTGACCACGGAGCAGCTTCAGGCCCTACTCGCCGCTTGCAATGGCAAAGAGTTTCGCGAGCGCCGCGATGAGGCGATCGTCCGTCTCATGATCGAATCGGGCGCACGCGCCTCCGAGGTAGTCGACATGACCGTGACCGGGATCGACCTCCGCGCCGGATCCGCGCTCATCGAACGGGGCAAAGGCGGGGCTGGTCGGCGTGTGCCGTTCTCCAGTACCGCCGGACGCGCCCTCGACCGCTGGCTACGGGTACGCCGGACCCACCGTCTCGCCGACACGGACACGCTGTGGCTCGGTGAGCGCGGCAAGCTGTTCGGCTACCAGGGCCTGTATCGGGCGCTGGAGTACCGGGCCGAGTTGGCCGAAATCCCCGACTTCCACCCCCATCGGCTACGCCACACAGCGGCGACCAGGTGGCTTGCTGCCGGAGGTTCCGAGGGCGGCCTGATGGCGGTCGCCGGATGGTCACGTCGCGACATGATCGACAGATACACGCGTGCTACAGCGAGTGACCGGGCTGCCGACGAAGCACGCGGGCTGAACCTCGGCGATCTGTAGCCCTCGCACAGACCAACCCGCCTTTGACGCTCCGACCTGGGTCGGAGAGTCAAATCAACCGACGTCGTGCGACTTGACCGCCGCACAACGCTGCGCTTAACGTAATCCCCGTTCCGTGCCGTTGACCACTCAGCGTTACGAGTAGAAACGGGCACAGCATGACCGCAGGACCCGCAGAACGCCGTCTCTCCGCGCAGCTCGCAGCGAATTCACGCTGGGCTCAGCAGGACAGCCACGCCGGCACAGAGGCCGCCCGGCGTGCCTTCCGCGAGCAGTTCGAACGACAGGTAGACCCGGACGGCACCCTGCCGACCCAGGAACGCGCACGTCGAGCAGAGGCCGCCCGTCGGGCGTACTACGCGGGGCTGGCACTGAAGTCCGTTAGCGCTCGCCGCAAGCGGCGGGAAGCCCGCGAAGCCGAACTCAGGGCGAACGCCGCCCTCCGGGCCGGTCGCCAGGCTGGCGGTGCCGCATGAGCGCCTTCGGATCGAATCGCCCTCTCTCCGAGCCCCGCCCCGCAGGTTCGACCACCACGTTCGAGCGGCCGACGATCGCCGGTCCCGAGGCCGACGACGAGTTCCGAGCCGGAATCGTCGTGCTAGCGGGACCAGCCTCGTCGGAGCCGCTGAGCGCCACGCTCGCCGAGCTGATCGCGTCGTGGTTCGCGCCGGTCACGGGCGGCCAGGGCGGGCCGCTGCTGGGCGTCCTGGACGGCCACGTCGTGCAGGTCACCTCGGCGACCGTGCGCGACTTGATGCGCCGCACGGATCTCGGTCAGCAGATCGGCCTCGTACCGACAGCCGCGGACGTCGACACGGCGTTGACGCTGGTCGCCCGGCACGCCCGCGGTGAGGCCGAGCGCCGGACCGTCGCCGACGACGCCCGCAGCGACCAGGCGCGTGCCGAGTTGGCCGTGGAGTTGGAGCGTGCGGAGCAGCGGGCCGCGCTGCTGCGCGAGCTGGCGGAGCTGGACGAGCCGGTTGCCGATGCCCGGCCGGTGCCGAGTCCGTCGCGGCGGAGCTGGTTGAAGCGCTGATTTTCAGCAGGTTTCGGGGGCCCGATCCGCGTGGATCGGGCCTCTCGTCGCTGACTTGGCGAACCGGCTTGAGTCGGTTCAAATCTCTGGCCTGCGGTTTCCCTATTTGATGCGCCGAATTGAGCCGGATAAGGGAGCTTTAATTGATTAGCCGACTTGAGTCGGGCTATCAAACATGCAGGTCACAGGCTTGCGACGTTGATCGTCCGCGTGTAGCTTTCGTACATAACCTGGGAGGAACGATGACTCGAATCTACATAGTTCGGGACATGGATCGGCTGCGTCAAGCTCGTGAAGGAAACGTGCGCACGCGGTGGTCGGTGCTAACCCCAGAGCAGCGGCGCGAAGCCATGCGGCCCGTCATCGCGGCTCGAATGGCGAGGCGTGCCGCAGCGCATCAAGCAGAAGGCGGCACGGCCGCCTGATCTCAGAGAACACCCCAAAACCGCAGGAAACCCGCCCCCCGGCGCTACCAACGCCGGAACTGCGGGGCGGGTCCTGAGGTCCACACGCGAGTACGGAACCGCTTACCAGTTTAGCCGAGTCAGCTCGGCTAACAACTGGATGAGCAGTGCCAGAAACTTGAGGCTTCAATGGTAGCTCGAACCTCCGAGCAGCGCGAACCCTTGCGCTGCCCCGACTGCTCCGCCCCGCTCGTTCCTACCGGCCCCACCCTGATGATCCAGCACGAGACCTCGTGCCCGATGGAGGTCTCCGGCCGCGACCAGGCCGCCGACGACCTGCGTTGGCTCCGCGAGAATCCCGATTGCCTGCACCGCACGCGGGAGCTGTGCGCCGCCGAGCGCGAGACGCTGCGCACGATGGGCGCACCCCGCAAAGCGTTGCGGGGCATGACGGTGCGGGTCAGTCGGTATGGGGTCAGCAGTCGGATGCTGCGGGTCTACTACGGCGACCAGCTCGTGACGGCGTCGGTGCACTTCCCTCCCGGCGCTGCCCAGTGAGCGCCGCAATCGGCATCCGCCCCGCGCAGACTGTGTTCGACTCCCGCCAGCCGTACGCCTCCGCGTGGGAGGCCTGGCACGCGAAGGGGTGGCCTGTGCTGGTCCTGCCCGCCGGTCGCAAGACCCCGCCGCCGAGCGGTTTCACCGGGTACAACGGCGTCACCGCGTCCTACGCCGATCTCTACGCGTGGTCCGAGGACCGTCCGGGCGGCAACATCGCCCTGCGGATGCCCGCCGGGGTGATCGGCGTCGATGTCGACGCGTACACCAAGGGCGGCAAGGTCAAGACCGGCGATCAGACCCTTTCCCGCTGGGAAACCGAGGCGGGCGCGGTCTTCCCGCCGACGTACCGCATCACCTCGCGCGCTGTGGACAACCCGAGCGGCAAGTACCTCTACCGCGTTCCCGAGGGTGTGCGGCTGCGCACCGCCGAGGGGGACGTGGAACTTCTCCAGCCGCACCACCGGTACTGCGTCACCGCGCCCTCGCGCAACGGTGACGACCACGGCAGCATCGTCCGCGTCTACGGCATTGACGGTCGCGAGATCACCGACCCTGCCGAGCTGCCCACGCCCCTCGATCTCCCCAAGTTGCCGGCCGCGCTGGTCGCCTACCTACGTGAGGGCAAGGCGGCCGAGCAGGCGCGCAACCTGGAGGCAGGGGAGCGGTCCGCGTTCCTGGCCGCCATGCCCGACGGGCAGCCCTGCAAGGCCATGCGCGGGGCGCTGGGCAGGGCGCTCGGCTGCCTCGGGTCCGGCAGCCGGCACGACGAGACGCTGAAGGCCGTCGGCCACATCCTCCGTGTCGGGGAGATGGGCCACCGAGGCGTGCACGAGGCGCTGCGCCAAGCCGAGAACGCGTTCGTCTCCGCCGTCGGCAGCGAGCGCGGCGGAGACACCGCCGTCCGCGAGTTCCGTCGGATGGTGGACGGTGACCGGGGCGTGGGTCTCATCCTCGCCGAGCCCACCACCGCCGAGCGCAAGGGCTGTCAGTGCGGCGTTTCCGGAGACGACCTCACCGATGACGGCCTGCGCAACGGCATCGTGGCCGCACTGGCGTCCTATGAGGACATGGGTCTCGTGGATGAGACGACCCTCGACGCGCTGGCCGAGGGCGCGGACCCGGACCGATTCCGTCACATCGCCGAGAGCGTGCCCGCGTGGGTGACGTGGATGAACCGCGAGCAGACCGCGCCCCCCGCACACCTCGCGGTCGTGCCGTCCCGGCTTCCGGTTGCACCGGAGCTGCTGGGCGGAATCGACCCCGACGAGTTGGCCGAGGACGAGGCCGTTTTCGGTCCGCCTGTCGCGGTCATCGAGATCAGGGCCAAGAGCACCACGCCCGTCGCCTCCGAGGCCAAGGACGTTCCGAACCCGCTGGTCAAGTCTGCCGCAGACGTCCGCCGCAAGCTCTACGATCCCCGCTACAGCAACGATCTCGTTGGCAACCGTGACCGGCTCATCGACTGGGCGGGTATCGATGACATCGCCGTCGTCTCCGACTCCAAGGGGCTCGTCCGCACCTGGCGCGACCTCGGAGCCTGGGAGACCGACCACAGCGGCGGCCACATGCGCTACCGCATCGAGCAGTTCACCGACGAGATGCTGAAGCAGGCCCGCGAATTCGCGGTCCTCACCGCGCAGGCAGTCAAGGCCGCCGGGGAGGACAAGGAACGGGTAACCCAGCTCAAGGCCGCCCTCAGCGGCTACATGCTCAACGTCAAGAACGCACGGGAGGACAGCCGTTTGCGCGGTCTGGTCACCTCGATCAAGGCCAACCGGGCGGTCGAGGTGAAATCTGGCCGGTGGAACCGGAACCTGCGGCTGCTCAACGTCGCGAACGGCACCATCGAGCTGCACCGCGACGGGCGCGTCACGCTCCGCGAACACCGTCGCGGTGACTACCTGACGCAGATGGCGGCCGTCTCCTACGACCCCGAGGCCACGTGCCCCCGGTGGGAGGAGTTCCTGGCGTGGGCGCTGCCCGACCCCGCGTTGCGTCGCCTGCTGCGGGCGCTCGTCGGGATCACCCTCGTGGGAGGCAACCCAGAGCAGTTGTTCGCGTTCCTCATCGGCCCCAAACGATCCGGCAAGTCCACGGTCGTCAGCGTGATCGCGCTGCTGCTGGGCAACGCCGACGAGGGGTCCATGAGCTACAGCCACCCTTTCCGGCTAGCCGACCTGCGTGCCAAGCCCAGCGGCGGCAGCCCTGGACTCATGGCCGTCATGGACAGGAAGTTCGCCTTCACGGTGGAGGCCGACGACGGGATCGAGATCACCGGAGACACCGTCAAGAACTTCACGGGCGGCGACCGGATCGCCAACAAGGACAACTACGCCACGCGGGACACCGTGAGCGGCGGCAAGGCAACGTTCATCCCGTGGGTCGCGACGAACAAGCCCCCGACGATCACCGGGGCCGACTCCGCCCTGTTCGAGCGCATCGTGGCGATCCCGTTCGTCCAGTACCGGAAACGCGCCGACCGCATCGCTGACCTTGACGAAGCGCTGTACGAGGCTGAAGGTGCAGGCATCTTGAACTGGGCGCTCACCGGGTATACGGACATCACTACCGACCGCACCGTGCTCGTGGACCTCCCCAAGACCGCTGTTGACTGCGCGAACGAGATGCGCGAGCAAATCAACCTGTACGCCCGGTTCGTCGCCGAGGCCTGCGAGCCGTGTTCCGGAGACAGCACTAAGTGCCCCGAGTGCTCGTCGTCGGCAGACCTGTGGACCGAGTTCCGTGCGATGTGCGCGCACCAGAACGAGAAGCCCGACACGATGACCAAGTTCAGCCGGGCGCTGACCGACCTCGGATACAAGAGCGAGACGCAGCGGGTCAACGGCGGCGTGACCAAGGTCCGCGCGGGCATCCGCATCCGGCCTCTCGTGCCGCTACAGCGCGAGCTGGCCGCCGCCCAGCAGCGTGACGACAGCGGCGCGGTCATCGGCCTCATGCGCGAGATCGCCGAAGTCCAGGGCGACCAGGCGACGCTTGACGCGCTGGACGCGAACGCGATCTAACCGGACAGCGCGGTCACGAGGGGGCGGTTCCCAATCGGGGGCCGCCCCTCATGCTGTTACCGGTGCTGTTACCCGTCGAATTCAGCGCGTTTGGCCAGGTCAAGGACTGTTTAAGGGCCTTGGCTGTTACCGGTGTTACCGGTAACGCAGGGCGACGGGTAACACGCTGTCTGTGCAGGTCAGAGGCACTATTTTCAAGATCATGTTACCCAGTTACCCATCTTCTCTAAATTTCTCTTATATGAAGTAGGTAGATAGCCCGACGTATCTCTATAGGGAGAACTCTTGAAACCACGGGTAACGGGTAACAAAGGCGCTGAATCGTGGGCATGACCCGTGAAAAGGGCTGTTACCCGTAGGGGTAACACGGCGGGTTGTGCGCTTCCGGCCTGCCTGCTGAGGCCCGCGAGCGCTGCGGCGCAGCAAGGCGCATCCTGCGGAACGCGGGCATGCCGATACGTTGCCGGAAGCCCCAAAGGTGCGGAGGTGTCGAGTGACGGACGACAGCAAGGAGTTCACCCACCGCGAACAGGTCGGCTACGAACCCGGCCCGTGCGCGAAGGGGCATGAGCGTCGGAAGGCGGACGTCGTCTGGCAGGAAATTCCGCTGTACTCCGGGCGGGTGCAGCGCTCCTGGCTCATCGAACGAGTGGACTGCCCGGTGTGCAGTAGGGCGCCAGCCGAAGAGGGCGACGGGTGGCGCGGCGAGATCGAATGACCTGGGTGAGACTGTGAGGCCTGCTCTTGCCCCAGTGATGCTGCGCAAGGACGGCAGGCTTGTGGACGACTAATTGGTCGGAACGGCCTCCGGGGCGTGGGCAGATCACCTAAAACTGTGCTGTGCCCGATGATGCCACCGCCGAAGCCGGTTCCTACCCGAGTGTCCAGCCCGACTGGCCGACTTGCATGCACGAAGATGGGCTGTGCGCAGGCCGCCTGATCGACGGATACGAGCGCTGTCTGACCCATCTGTCACCGGACGAACTCGACGGCTGGCTCCAGTCCATTAGTGTAGGTGCTGACCTTGATCTACGTGGTACCAAGTTCGCTGATGGTCTGCTTGACCGGTTGCTCACGCGTGTAGCCAAAACCCCTGGTGGTTTCAATTCTCGCACTTCGTTCGGTACAGTTGACCTACGCTGCTGCCGAATTCCAGAAACCGAACTGTTCCTCAATGCGCATTTTGCTGGTTATGTCGATTTCAGTGGTGCTGTGTTCTTTGGGGCCGCTAAGTTTACCGATTCGACATTCACCCGTGGTGCTGGGTTCGTCAATGCGACGTTCGCCCGCGGCGATGCATCATTCGACGGTGTGATGTTCAACGGCAACGTCAAATTCCTTAATGCAAAGTTTGAACGTAGTGCCTTGTTCAAGGGGGCGACGTTTTTCGGAAGTGCCTGGTTCATCGACACGAAATTCATGGGGGATGCAGGGTTCAATCGCGTCAAGTTCAACGAGGATGTCGGGTTCAACAGAGCGACTTTCGCTCGCGACGCCCGGTTCGGCCGTGCGGAATTCGCTCGCGGCCTCTGGGTTGATGACGCCACGTTCGCTCGTGTCGCAGATTTCTCTAGGGCGGTGTTTACCTCGGCCACGAAGTTCGGTCCGGTAATAGCAGAAAGCGTCGCCCTGGATGAGGCGCTGTTCGTCAAGCGGGTGGTCGCGGAGGTAGAGGCTGGCTGGGTGTCGACGCAAGGTACCCGCTTCGATGGTGGAGTGGAGTTGCGCGTCCGTCAGGCACGCCTATGGCTGCGGCGCACATCATTTGGAGCGTCATCGTCGGTGAGTAGGGCCGTTGCGCCATTCACCCCTGCGATCAACGAAAAGAGTGGGGGGGAGAGTGCTGAGAGGGCAAAGCGCGAGGTGGGAATGGTCGAAGAAAGTCAGAGTCCGACAATTGGAACGCGGAGAGGAGTCATCGGTGTAGAAGTCCCGACACCGCAGGTGCTGTCATTGCAGGAGACTGACGTATCCCAATTGACACTGAGCGATGTGGACGTGCAGTGGTGTCGATTCGCAGGGGCTCACCAGTTGGAGAAGTTGCGCTTGGAAGGCCGCAGTCCGTTCAATCAGCCGCCTGCGGGATGGCGGGCAGGTTGGGCGTGGTTCCCAGTGTGGCATTGGAGCCGCCGGCGCGTTCTGGCAGAGGAGCATCTCTGGCGGTCCCGCAGTCGCAAATCTTCTGGCTGGACCACTGCCTTGCCTTCTTTTGAAAGGCTCGATGTGACAAGTCAGTCCTTGAACTCATCGCAGTCATCACTTGCGGTGGAGCCGGAGCGGTTGGCAGTGCTGTATCGGAGTTTGCGTAAATCTCTGGAAGACGGCAAGAACGAGGCCGGGGCAGGAGATTTCTATTACGGAGAAATGGAGGCCCGCCGCCATACCTCATCCGCTGGTGCCGGTGAACGTTTTGTGCTGGGCGTCTACTGGCTGCTGTCGGGCTATGGTCAGCGGGCAAGTCGAGCCTTGACCGCTTTGGCCTTGCTGGTCGGCGTGCTGTTCGCCGGGCTGACCTACTACGGTCTGCCGGACACCACCACCCCGACGGCCCCGCTAGCCGGCACTGTCCGCTCTAGCAGCGGCCAGTCGCAGCAGGTCATCATCGAAATCTCCGCACCAACCAAGTTGCCCCCAGTCGACCAGCGCTGGACCGCCGAGCGCGTGGATAAGGCCGCCCGCATCGCACTGGGCTCTGTGGTCTTCCGCGACACCGATCAGAAGCTCACCACCGCCGGGTTGTGGATGCTGATGGTCGGGCGCGCGCTCGGCCCGCTGTTGCTCGCTCTGGCTGCCTTGGCTATCCGCGCTCGCGTCAAACGTTGACCAGCGTCCTACGGCCTGACATCACGCCGTAGGACGCATCTACCTGCTGATCCATTCGGGCGGTAAGGGGGTGAGAACGTACGCAGTCGCTGCGCACCTGGACTTTCAAAGCATGTGGACCACTCTTGCCCCTGCTCTGGTCGCCGCGGCTGCCGCTCTTGGCGGCGTGACCGTCGGTGCCCTCGTCGAGCCGCTGAAGCTCGGTGCCGCTCGACGAGCCCGTATCCGTGACGACCGGGCGATGCGGTGCGCGAAGCTCATTGAGGCGGCGATGACATGCCGTGCTCGCCTGCTCGCATTGAACCTCGCGCACCGCCGTGCCGCAGCCGGTTTTGAGGTCGACACCGCGAGAGAGGACGAGTTGGTCGAGGTGTACCGACAAACCCGTAGCGAGTTGCGGCAGACCGTGGCCCTGCTCCGGTTGAGTGGTCCGGACGAGTTGGTGGAGGTTGCTATGACGGTGCGGGAGGCAGAACGCGCACTCCGCGGTGTCCGGTTCGTTGGCGATGACGGCGGAGATTTTGATAAGGACAAGCCTCCGTTGGTCGTGTTGGCTGCTGCTCACGCACTGGAGGACACGGTGCACGAGTTCGCTGCAACGGCCCGGAGGCTCGTCGCGACGTAACGAGCAGGGCGTTGCACTAGACACCTGGGTTGTGTGGAACACCGTGCTGCCTGCCGTGATAGCTGCCGTCGCCGCCTTGGGTGGCGTGACGCTAGGCGGTCTGATCGAGCCGGTGAAGCTGGCTGCGGCTCGGCGCGCGCGTTCGTCAAGATCATGCAGATCGATGCGCACGCTTCGTGGAGGCAGCCACCTCGTCCAGATCCGGCGTGATTCGACTGAACGTCGCGCATCGTCGCGTGAAACTTGGCGAGGACGAGGTGTCGGCTGAGGAGATCCTGGCCTTGGAGACTACTTACTACACGGCGCGCAACGATCTACGCCAAGTGGCGGGGTTGATAGATCTGTTCGGGCCTGACGACCTGGCAGAACAAGCATTTGTGGTGCGTGAGGCCGACCGACAGTTCCGCAGGGCACAGTGGATCGTCGAAGAGTCAGGTGTGCTGGACCGTAGCGACCTCCCCCCAAGCGTTCGTGAAAGCGCCACCAAGATGGAGGCGGAGATCCGCAAGTTCACCGCGATGGCTCGGAAGTCCATGCGTTGAACCGTGCACCGCGTGCTCTCCAAGCACATAACGGTTGCGGGGATAGTCCGACGTGTGCGTAGACCGTGGCGTAACGCGGCGGATGCGCGGTGATGATGGATCTCGGGTGCTGACCAGCAGGAAACTGTTATAACCGCCGTAGGCCATCGGCGCGCCTCCCCGCCGACAACTCGGTGCGAGTGACCATTGTCAGGTGAGTCCTGACGCAGCACGCGCGCGCGGTAACGCAAGCCCTCGCGCGAAAACCGCAGACCGCCGGGGGCTTGTCATCGGCGCGGAACGCGACGCGCTCCGCGCGTCCTTCGGCGCGCTGCTGCGCCAGGAGCGCCGCGCGGCCGGGCTGAGTCAAGCGCAGCTCGCCGAGCGTGCCGGGTCCACGTCGTTCGGCATTTCGCGGCTGGAGAACGGCCACGTGCGGCCGAGTACGTCGATGACCTGGCGTCTGGCACGTGCCCTCCGCGGGCACCTGGGCGAGAGGGAAGCGGTCGCGCTGGACCTGCGGTTGAAGCTCGCGGCGGGCAGCTCGTTGCGGTGCTTCTCGGAACGGACCCACCGCCGCCGGGAGCGGATCGCGGCCGAGGTGCTGGCCGGTGTCGAACCGTCGCTGGCGGGGGCAGACCCGTTCAGCACGTACGTGCTCGACCTGCTGGCGGACGGCTCGTGACCGGCGAACGGCTGCGCGCGCTGCGCCGCGAACCGCGTCCGCCGTCGGACGCGGAGTTGGAGGCGTTGGCGGCTCGTGACCTGCTGAAGGTCGCCCGCCGCGATGTCCGGCGGCGTCGTGCCGCCGGGGCCCTGCTGGATCAGGCGCTGGCGGAGTTGGACGAGGCCTACTCGCCGCCCCAGACATAGTAGGAGCCCATGATCAAGACCATGCCGACAGCCGCCCACAAGATCACGTAGGCGAGCCCTCCGAACAGAGCACGGGTTTCGCGGTAGACACGCAGGTACCACCGGCCGTGACGCTCATAGAGCAGCCAGGCTTGGCTCATGCACTTCTCGTGGTCTGTGGGATTCGCGGCGGCCTGCTCGACGAGGTCCTGGATCCGAGTATCAACGGCACGGTCTCCGGTGCGCCGCTGTACGGCTGCGCTTCCAACCCTGAACCAGCCAGTTCCGTGGATCGGTGGCCACTCGACAAGGTCCTTCACCGCAGCCCCTTCCTCCTGATGCTGCAATCGCCTGTGGCGCAGCAGCGTTACGGATCGTGGCAGCTCACACCAATGTTTCCCGGTGTTCGGCGATTGACTCACCGAGCTGAGTCGGGAAGCGACGATGTCCGTGCCCTGGTGCGCGATTCGGTGTCGCTACCGCGTCCGGCGCGGCGTCCGAATGACGAACTCGGTGCAGGTGATCATCGAACCATGCGGAACTTCGAATGGATCTCACCTCCTGTGGTGCTCGCCGAAGTCGGCGACCCGAGCGGAGGTTTGATGTGGCTCCTGTCGGACACGGTGCAGACCGGTGATGCTCCGGAACCCGAGTTGCCCGATGTGGACATGTCAGCCCTGTCGACGGCCGGGCCGTGCGCGTACACCTGGGGCGGTGCGGCGTGATCGTCGAGACGAAAGACCGCGACCAGTTGAAGGTGTACATCCCCGACGACGTGGCCGACCGCGAGACGCGGGCCGCTGCGGCTGATCGGCGGTGGCGGTCGTGGTCGTGCCCCGGATGCGGCTCGACGCACGCGGGCTACTCCGTGGACGTGCGGGCTGCCGCGTGCAGCCACTGCGTCGATCGGATCCGCCGGGGTCTCCCGATCCTCGACGCGAAAGGCTTGTGGGAGGAGGCGCTGGAGTTCAAGGACGCCGTCCCGCTGTCGGTCGGCGACCTGCGCCAGGCCGCCGAGCTGAAGGCCGAACTGTCGCCGGAGGTGGTGCACGCGAGTGCGGTCGCGGCGGATCCGGAATGGATCTCGATGCCGGACGGTCGGTTGGTGTGTGCCGTGTGCGCCTCGTGCGGCGGTGCGGTCGATCTGAAGGCGGGCGGTGTCCGGCTTGGCGACATGTTCGTGTGCGCGGGTTGTCGGGGCGCGGCGTGACACGGAACGTTCTGAGGTCTGATAACTTTGCTTATCCGACTCCAGAATGGGGCTTCCGACATGACCGACACCACCGCCCTCGTCCCGTCCGGGGATCACGCCCCGACGCGCACGACGGCTGACAGCACCGTGTCGGACTCCACGCGCAAGCGGATCGCCGACGGCGTCGCCGCGAACACCGTCAAGGCGTACGCCAGACAGTGGGCGGCGTTCGCCGACTGGTGCGCGACGCAAGGGCGCACGCCCCTGCCCGCGACGCCCGCGACCCTGGCCGAGTACATCGGGCACCTGGCCGACGCGGGCAAGGGGCCGTCCACGTGCCAGCAGGCGATGGCGGCCGTCGCCGTGCGGCACGACGCGGCCGAGCTGCCCAAGCCGAACACCAAGGGCGCGCTGCTCGTGCTGCGGTCGCTGCGCCGCGAACGCGCCGACGCCGGACAGCGCGCCAAGCAGGCCCCGCCCGTGACGATCGAGGTGCTGCGCAAGCTGATCGACGCCACCGACCCGGACAGCGCCACCGGCAAGCGGGACCGGCTGCTGTTGGTGTTGGGCTTGGTGATGATGTCGCGCCGGTCGGAGCTGTCAGCGCTGCGGATCGAGGACGTCACCGAGAACGAGCACGGCTTGGAAGTCCTGATCCGCACCTCCAAAACCGACCGCGACTCGATGGGCGAGGTCGTGCCCGTGCCACGCGGCTCTCACCCGCACTCCGACCCGGTGCGGCTGCTGCGGGCGTGGCTCGTGGTGCTCGCGGACAAGGGCGTCACCACCGGGCCCCTGCTGAGGTCGATCGACCGCCACGGCCGCATCGGCACCGGACGGCTCACCACCGACTCGATCAGCCGCATCGTGCAGCGCCTGGCGGTTCTGGCTGGGGTTCCCGACGCGCAGCGGTACACCGCCCACTCGCTGCGGGCCGGTGGTGCGACGGCGGCCTACAAGGCGGGTGCGCCCGTGTCCGCGATCAAGAAGCAGGGGCGGTGGAAGTCCGACGTGGTGAACGAGTACATCCGCAGCGTGGACCGCTGGCGCGACCATCCCATGACCGACATCGGGCTGTGACTGAGGTCTCCTCTTCGATCTGGGCATCCGTACTGCCGAGCGAGGCGCGACAACTGCAAAGGGGTGAACACCAACTCATTGAGAGGACTCACCCCATGCACGCCATCGTTACTGCCTACGAACCGCCGAACGCGATCACGGATGACGAGACGTTCGGCATCCTGCACGCGTTCGACCCGGTGACGGACAAGGTCCTGTGCCGGTCCGACCTGCCGACCTACTCGCTCTGGGACGAGCTGCTGGATAAGGCAGCCCCGGCTCCGGTCGCGGCCATCCGGTACGGGGTGTGGTTGGACATCTTGTGGCGGCCGGCCGCGACGGACCGGTTCTGCTTGACGTGCCGGACCCGCACGGCGCAGCCGGACCAGAGGTAGGACCGGCACCACTGGTCCGATCTCGTCGCGAGGTCGGGCCAGTGGCTCGGGCACCGAGCGGGTAGCCGTTCGTCGCATCCTGGAAGTGTGCGAGAGCGGGGCGTTTACCGTTCGATTGCGGCGACGCTGGAAGACAAGAGGCAGGGCCACGCTGGGCGGCGACGTGGTTGGCCATGGCTGTGCGTAACGTGGTGCTCGGGGAAGCAGGGGCTAGTTCTGTGCGGTCTTCAACGCTCGGGACCGCTCGTCGATCTGCTCGATCCGGCGGCTCTGGTTGATCGTCTTGCCGGTCAGGTTGATGATCTGGAGGCATCCTCCGAGGCCCCAGAGCAGCAAGGCGATCGGAATGCTGGTTCCCACGAATCTGAGAATGCCGATTGCCTGCATGGCGGGCCAGGCAAGCGCGGAGATCACACCGAGGCCACACGAGGCGGCGCTGATTCTCATCACCCAGTGGTAGGGGCGCAGGATGCCAGCTAGTCCGCTCGGCGTCTTGTCCAGCATCTTGGCGAACGTCGGCGTGATGACGGCTACCAGCACGGTGACCGCCGTGAGGACGAGTGCAACGAGCGCTCCGGCTACGGCCGAAACACCGAGTAGAACCGTCTGAGTGGCAGCCGCCGCAGCAAGGCTGAACGCTGGAATCAGTCCACATGCGACACCTACAGGCACGCCCACGTAGAAGTCAGGCGACGCAACGATTGAGCCAACGCGCGAGTAACGCCAGGCGCGCTCTTTCCCGGCTGGTTGTGAGGCGGCTGGCGTCATGTCAGTCAGTGTGGTCCTGATTGGGTGTCCCGGCCACAGCTTGCAGGAGACTCATCAGATCAACTTCCCCGTCGGCGTTCGTGCCAGCCTCGGTCGTCAGTTCCTCAGCCTGCATGGTGGTGCTGTAGGTGGACTCCTCTCCGGTGGAGGTGACGCCCGTGAGGCGGGCCTCGCCGTAGTTGTTCTGGATATGGCTGAGCGTCTGGC
Source organism: Umezawaea sp. Da 62-37 (assembly GCF_032460545.1). GTDB lineage: Bacteria > Actinomycetota > Actinomycetes > Mycobacteriales > Pseudonocardiaceae > Umezawaea. The sequence continues at coordinate 7,967,788 of NZ_CP135965.1, read as the reverse complement.
TGATGAAGGGGCTGTCAAGGTCAAGCTGAGCCCCCTGCAACTCCAAGCGTGCTGTCTCGGCGTCGGCTCCGTCGATCAACGCCTCCAAGTCCGGTGTGTCGGTGTAGTGCGGGTTGGGCTTCCGGAGCACGAATCTGGCCCGTGTGACCTTCTCGACGCCGAGCCGCCATTCCGAAAGCGGGATGCTCCTTGATGGGGGTTCGGTGGTCCATCGGTGCTCTTGGTCGGAAAGCAGTAGTGCAAGTGCATTGGCCGCTGCGCCCATGCTGATCTCCGGCGGCCGGTGCTGAATCGCCATCACCAAGGTGTCCAACTCGATCGCGAACGGTGTCGCCGCACCGGAACGGATGGCGTACTCGACGAAGTCCTTCTGCTCTTCGTCGTACTGCTCGATTGAGCTGGCCTCACGTTCGTAGCCGATGCGGCCGTACAGGACGCCTAGTGCCTCCCCCGTGCGGCCGATTCGCCAAGTCCGTCCGTGCCTCGCGATACGTGCACCGGGCTCCACTTTGCGGCGGACCCAGTCGGCTGGCTCGGTATCCAATCGAGTTTGAGATGGCGGTTGGAGCCGGAAGCGAGCGATCCTGCCGGTGAGTGAACGAGTGCTGGCCACCGAGGGAAAGTACCCGAGATCGTCTGGTTCGCGTTGCTATGAGTGAAACCATGTACTACTTCCGTGATCGTGCCTCGTTGCAGGGGTGCGGATGTACCGGTTGTTCACCATGCAGGTGCACGGCTCGGGTACCGACCCAACCCGGCTACTCTTGAAGTGTCCCGGAGGTGCTGCTCATGGACGTTACCGACAACCACATCGGCCGCCGCTTGCGTGAAGTCCGCTCGTGGCGGCAACTCAGCTTGACCGCTGTCGCAGGGCTGGCGGGGATCACGCCCGCCTACCTATCGATGATCGAACGCGGGTTGCGGCCGGTCACCAAGCGCGCCGTGCTCGAATCGCTGGCCAACGCGTTGCAGGTCGCGCCTACCGAGCTGACCGGGTCGCCGTTCGCGCCGACCGATGTCGCAGACTCCGCCGCGCACGCCGCGCTCCGCCAGGTCGAGACCGTACTGAGTGCCGTGGACCTCGGCGTAGACCCCTGTGTGGAGCCGATCTCGTGGGCGGAGTTGCGGGCGCGTGTCGCCCACCTGACCGCAGTGCTGCGGCCTGAAGCCGACTACGGCGCGCAGGGGCGCATGATCCCTGACCTGCTGCTGCAACTGCACTCCGCTTACGTCCACCGTCCCGAGCACCGCCGTGAGGTGCTGGTGGGTCTGATCGACGCGTATCACGCGGCATCGGTGCTGACGAAGAACCTGGGCGTGCGCGGGCTGCCCGTGGTCGCGGCACGCCTCGCCCAGCAGTGCGCGGAAGAACTCGACTCCGCCGAGTGGCTTGGGTTCTCGCTGTGGCTGCGTGGGAACGCGGCAGGGTCGCAGGGGCGTGCCCACCAGCTCGCCGCGTCGGTGCGCGGCATCGATCGCCTTGCCGATGTCAGCAGCCCGAACGCCGTCCAAGCCGCGGGAGCCCTGCACCTGAGCGCAGCGCTGGCCGCGACGGCGTTGGGCGACACGGACGCGGCAGACACACACCTGGACGAGGCAACGGCGCTGGCCGCTCACCTACCGGAGCAGCGCGAGAACTTCGGGTTCTTGCACTTCGGAGCAGCCAACGTCGGTGTGTGGCGGGTGGCGCTGGCAGTCGAGCGAGGCGAGACCGGTCGAGCGGTCGAGCTGGCCCGCGCGGTGAACCCGGAGGAGCTGCCCGCGAAAGCGCGGCGGGCGATGTACTGGGCCGACCTGGGGCGTTCGATGCTTGCCGATAAATCCACTGTGGACAAAGGCGTTCAGGCGATCGTCACGGCCGAATCCATTGCCCCGCAACTGGTACGCAACAACGTGTTCGTCCGCGAGGCGGTCGCCGACCTGTTGCGGCGTGCTCAGCGGGACTCCGGGGGGCGCGAGCTGCGCGGCTTGGCCTGGCGGATGGGCGTGGCCCCGACCGGGTGAAAGTCCGAGGCCGTTAACAGCGAGTTAATCCTCGGCAGTTGATCAAGGCGACCATCTCCGCACCGGCCTGAACAGGGCAGAGCGGAGACAGGAGCCGATCATGGCGTGGGTGCTCGCAGTCATCGGAGCCGTAGCCTTCGGCGTCGTGGTGTGGCTCGTCCACCACGTCCGCCGCGAAGTCCTCCGCCGCGCCCAGATCGCCCGTGTCCGCGCTGCCCTCACCCGGCCGGGGCAAGTGTCCGTCGCCGAGCTGCGCGCCCGCTGCGGCGCTGACACGCTTCGGCGGTACCCGACTCCGATCGGCACGGCCGGTGTCCCCGACCCGGCCGTGCCGACCGGTTCCATCTCGGAGCGTGCGGCGTGAACGCCGTCGATGACGCGGCCGTGGCCGAGTTCCCTGAGATCGCGATGCTGCTGATCGTCCGCGATGGCGGTTGGCGCTTCTTGCCGCAGGAACCCGACCGCGATCAGCTCGACGGCTTCCGGCAGTGGCCCGAGGGATGGCGTGACGGTCTTCGCGTCCGGTCCGGCACCGACGCGCTCGGCATTCGCACCAACCCGGACGGGGACATCGTGTGGGAACGCTCAGGGACTCTGACCGACGTGGTGACGGAGCTGCTGTCGCTGCCCGCGCCCGGCGACCCGAGCGCGCCTTACTTGATCATCGGGAGTGGTCCGGGCCGATGACGGCCGTTGGTCCGCCGGTCCCTGCGGTCGGCGTGTTCCGCACCTTTCTGACGCACCTTGTCGACCCCGATCCGCTCACGATCGACTTCCGGGGCGTCAGGCTGCACTTCGGCCGCTGCGGAGCGGCGTGCGTGCCGATCGTCGGCACGCCTCGCGGGCGTCGGATGTGGTGTCAGGACTGCTGGAATTGTTGGCCGCCGGTCAATTGACCTGCGAAAATCCCCCGAATGGGGACTGTTTGACCGGATCGTCAGCCGCCACCCTGACCACTGTAGACGACACCAGGTGCCTGGAAGTGCGGCTGCCAGCCGATCTGCCAAACACGACGTATGCGGCGCTCGCGCAAGTGGTCTGGTCCGTGCTGAGCGCGGCTGGGCTCGGCGACGACAGCTCGCTACGGCCCGACGAGAAAATAACCGACGAAGAGCTGAACGCGGCGTTCGACAAAGGAATGGAGGGATATCCGTGGGAGCCATGATCTGTTCTGTACTGCTATCGATCGGTTGAAACGTAATGGCGTGCTGCGGACTTGCGCAGAAGTTCACGTGCTTCTTTTGACTGGTCGATAATTTCGTGGCATGTCCTGATGTAGAGGGGGAACTCCGCTTGGTTGCTATTGACAATTTTTGCAAGCAGGTCGCCTAGTTTTTGATGCAAATTCGCCAGAAGTGAGATATCTCTAGATACGCTACTGTTTGTCACGATCAACTGGCCTGCTGTTAAGGAGTCGAGAAAATCGCGCTCGGCGGCGTTGAATCTGGCTGCACTTTCTGCATTCCGCAGGGCGCTCCTTCCTTGTCTCTCTATGTTGAGTAGCAGAACTCGACTTGCTCGGCTCCACTCGGTGGTTTTGCTAAGAATCTCTATTACTGCGCGACGCTGTTCGATTCGATGCTCAATTGAGAGTTGTTCGCGCATGACGGCAACTTGGTCGGCCGATGCTCGCACCTGATCCTCGGCTGCCTGTGCGCTGCGTTTAGCCTCCTCTGCCTGATCTTGTGCTGCTTCTCGCGCTTTCTTAGATTCTGTAAGTTGTTCTTGCGCTATGACTGCTTGGTCGTGCATGAGATCTACTTGCACTCGTGCTGCCGCAACCTGGCCTTCGGCGGCCTCTGCCTGCCTTCTGGAGTAGTTCGCGGCGATCAGCGCGATGAACGCAGCTCCTCCTGCGACTAGTGCGGCGATCCAAGCCACCGTCTCCGTGCCCTCCACCGTGCCCCCTGCCTCGCCGAGTCAGTTCGGCGCGTCTTTCGAGTTGAAGGAAGGGTACGTGCGTCCGCCAGCATACGAACCCGACCCGGCGGCGAGACTGGATGCAACGACGAACCACAGCCTGACGATGATGCAGAGTGTGACCGCCAAGAAGCGCACCCCGTTACCTCAAGCTGCCCCGCCCATCCCTGAGGAGGACGAAACTAGGCCACCGATGTCACGGTGGACGGTGCCGCTGGTCACGGTGCTGGTGTTGGCCGCCGCCGTAGGCGCCCTGGTGGTGTTGTGGCGGTGGATCGACCGCTTAGCCCGCTGCTTTCATCGGGAATTGGCGCGAGAGTGGCCATTCCATGGAGAAAGGTGCTCTGAGCTGCAAGGATAGGGCTTGTCTAGGGCCATGTCCGCGCGAGTTCAGGAGCACCTTTCTGGTGAGCAAGCCTACCGGGTCCTATCCATCGTTGACCATCGACACCGCCGGAACCGGCGTGGTGTCCCAGGCAGGCGCGACGCTGCTGGTCGAGACCGTGCGCAAAATCGGCCTGGACCGCGCACTGTCCACGGCATTGGGACGGTGGCGGGCACCGACCGCGATCCACGACCCCGGCAAGATCGTGTGCGACCTGGCGATCACATTGGCCATAGGCGGCGACTGCCTGGCCGACATCACGACCCTGAGAACCGAGCCGGCCCTGTTCGGCCCAGTCGCCTCGGACCCGACCGTGTCACGCCTGATCGACACCCTGGCCACAGACGTGGACAAAGCCCTCGCCGCCCTGGACCACGCCCGCGCGCACATACGGGCGCGAACCTGGACACTCGCCGGTGATCACGCCCCCGACCACGACATCAGCCCGAACAACCCGATGATCATCGACCTGGACGCCACCCTCATCACCGCCCACTCCGACAAGGAGCACGCCGCGCCGACATTCAAGCGTGGCTACGGTTTCCACCCGTTGTGCTCGTTCGCCGACCACGACACACCAGGCACCGGCGAACCACTCGCGGTCCTGCTCCGGCCGGGCAACGCCGGCTCGAACACCGCCGCCGACCACATCACGGTCACCCGCAACGCGCTGCGGCAGTTGCCGTTCACCGCCCGAGGCGGACGAGTCGGCCGCAAGATCCTCATCCGCACAGACGCCGCGGGCGGCACCCACGAGTTCGTGGACTGGTTGCAGACCAGGAAACTGGGCTACTCGCTGGGGTTCACCCTGCCCGAGGACGCCGTCGAACGGATCGCCCGCATCCCCGCCACCGCGTGGACCCCGGCCTACGACGAAGAGGGCGCGGTACGGGAAGGAGCGTGGGTCGCCGAGGCAACCGGCGTGCTCGACCTGTCCTCCTGGCCCACCGGAATGCGGGTCCTGGTCCGCAAGGAACGACCCCACCCCGGCGCGCAGTTGCGGTTCACCGACGCCGACGGACACAGGCTCACCGCGTTCGCCACCAACACCGTCCGCGGACAACTCGCCGATCTGGAACTGCGCCACCGCCGCCGGGCCCGCGCCGAGGACCGCATCCGCACCTGCAAAGCCACCGGCCTGACCAACCTGCCCCTGCACGGCTACGCCCACAACCGGATCTGGGTCGCGATCGTGATGTTGGCGGTCGAGTTGACCGCCTGGACCCAGATGCTCGCCCTGACCGGGCACGAAGCCCGCCGCTGGGAGCCCAAACGCCTGCGACTACGCCTGTTCTCCATCGCCGGTCGGATCGCCCGACACGCCCGACGGGTCCATCTCCGACTCGCCGCCCACGCGCCCTGGTCCTGGCTACTGCTCACCGGCCACCAACGCCTGCACGATCTACCGCTACTGGCTTGACCAGCCATAACCCGCCCCTACGAGCAGTCAGCACCACTACCGGGCAGTGGAACCCGGCGACACCCGGCCGACAACGGGCCATCTTGGCCATCCCGAACACCGGAAGGAGGACCCATAGCAACCACCGGCCACGGTCTCAAGCCGGGCCGTCACCCACACGAAAGATCCGGGTTAGCTCTGGAAGACGTGGGCAAGAAGGTGACCGCGCAGCTCGACGCGGTGAAAGTCGCTGCCTCGATCGTCGTGGCCGGAGGCGGGTTGTTCGCGCTCTACTTGGCGACCCGACGGCAGCAAACGCAGGAGTCTGAATTGAAGGCCCGGCACGCCGAACTGGCCCAGCGTGATCGAGTGCAGGCCCATACAGAGCAGGTTGCCGAAGCCAATCGCGTGCACGCTGAACGCGTCGCGGATGACAATCGCGCCGATGCCGAGGCGCGTCGCGTCACCGACTTGTTCGCAAAATCGGTCGAACAGTTGGGCTCAGACAAGGCTCCGGTCCGGTTAGGCGGCCTCTACGCCCTAGAACGGCTGGCGCAAGACAATTCGCACCAGCGACAAACTGTGGTCAACGTGCTGTGTGCCTACCTGAGGATGCCGTACACGCTGCCCGGTGACTCGGATGCTGACAATACTGACGAGCAGACCCGTATACGCCACGACGAGCGAGTGCAGGAGCGGGAAGTCCGGTTAACTGCTCAGCGTGTTCTCTCTGCTCACTTACGTCCTGGTGATGACTCTAGCAAGCCAGTCGGGACCTTTTGGGAAGAAACCGACCTCGACCTCGCCGGTGCCACCCTCGTTGACTTCGATCTTGCTCATTGCAAGCTCCGTCGAGTCAAGTTCGATAGAGCATCGTTCTTTGGGGAAACTAGTTTTAACAACGTCGTGTTCGAGGGGACAGCCTTATTCGACGATGCCATATTTAACGATCTAGTCTCATTCAGTGAAGCGAAGTTCGTTGGGGTTGCCGGTTTCGCTTGTGCGGCATTCGATGTGGTCGGGTTAAAAAAAGCGAGATTTGGCCATGTCGCTATGTTTGGCTCGGCCACATTCAGTGAAGGAGTCAGGTTCGACGAAGTGATTTTTGAAAGCGATGCCTGGTTCCGCGATGCGATTTTCTTAGGTTATGTCAAGTTTAATCGAGTGAGCTTCGGCAGGTTCGTTGAGTTCGGCGCAGTGACGTTCCGAAACAGTATCGAGTTCGACGCGTCTGTGGTCCGTCACAGAGTGCCTGCTCGCTCGTCTTGGCCAGAAAAATGGCGGCCTTCCGAGCAGCACGGCCCAATTGAAGGCCGAGAGGGCACCTGGCATGACCTCGTCATAGTCGACACCGACACATCAGGTGATGACCACAACGGGCAGGTCAGCCCTTCGTGATGTTGGTGCCGATTTCCCTTACATGACGAGGCTTCCTCGGCACGTCGCCGAGGAAGCCTCGTAGTGGTGTCGGATCAACGCGTGCACACTGCTGCCTGATCAGTGCCCGTAGTCGCGAATAGCGTGATGCATCAGGCGCATCGGCTGCTGGCGTGCCCACTTCCGTCCATCCGCCGCCTCGCAATCGATGCGCACAAGAATGGAGGTGTCGAGTGTGTCGTGGAGACTCACCCACACAGTGGTCTCGAACCCGATCGCGACATCAGGGCAAACGATCGGCTCACCGCCTTCGATGTCAGACCTGGGGTCGCCACTGAAGCCCTGCACGTCTTTGCCCGTCACGGAGACTGTGAGCGAACGCAGATCCGTGCCAGCAACCATCGTGATGTCGACTGGGACCATGTCCTCGCCGCTGAACGTGGGCCGTGGGATGTGGAACTGAGGGTTGTCCTTCTCAGCGCGTTGCTCTGCCACCTGCTCGCGCAGGATCGCGAGCTGCTCGACGGTCGCACGCGTTTGTTCCTCCGCTGCTGCCGCGCTGCGCTGTGCCTGCTTGACGCCCGCTTCCGCGATCTCCGCCGAGTCCTTGGCAGCGGCTGCCTGGGCTTGTGCCGCGTGACGGGACTCCTTGGCTTCGCGTGCCTGCCACAACGCCACACCCATCGAACCCGACGCGATAACAGCGGCGACTACTGCGATCCAGTCCCCAGCGTCCATGTGTCCCCCCTTGTGTCGTCGAGTCAGCTCGGCGCGTCATTGGTGCAGGGAAGGGTACGGCTCGAACGCGACGAGGCCGCCCCAGCGACGTGTCGGGGCGGCCTCGCGGTCGGGCGGGGTCAGCGGGTGCAGGTCACCGGGGCGAATGGTGGGCTGGCGGGCGCGGCGGAGACGACGCCAAGCAAGTACGCGGCGGCGGCCAGAGCGACCCACCGGCCGGGGCGGAACGCGCGAGTCGAGCTGACTGTGAGCGGCATGGGTTCATCCAGGTGTGCCGACCTCACGGCACACGCCGTGAGGGTTGGAACAGGGGCTGAAACGCGCTTGAAGCCGCGGTGAGGGGCGCGTTCCGCGGTGACCTGGCGAGGGTCGGAACAGCGCCCGTCTGTGCAGCTCAGAGGCTTCTGGGAGGGGCATAGCGAGGTCGGAACAGAGGCAACAGGGGTCGGAACGGCCGTTCCGACCCCTGTTCCGACCTCCTAGCCGCCGAGCGCGGTCCGGATCGCGCTCACATCGACCACCGACACCGGAGCGCCGCCGGGCGTGACGCGCTTCTTGCCCGCCGACGGGACCCCGGCCCGGCGCAGTGCCTCGCCCAGCGCCTTCGCGGTCCAGTCGATCCGCTCCGCCAGCTCGGCGACCGCCACCACGCCGTGCTCGTCGTCGCCGAGCACGTTGGCCAGCAGCGCCAGCACCTCGGGCAGCAGCTCCGCGTCCACCGGCTCGACGGCGGGCGCGTCGGTGACCGCCTGGACCTCGTCGGCGAGCCGCGCGACCGCGTCCGGATCGAGTGCCGCCAGGTCGCGGGCCCCGGCCGCGTCGCCGGTCAGCGTTCCCGCTTCCTCGCGCAGGGCCCGGCCGCGCTCGCACGCCGCCCGGATCTGCGCGATGTGGAGGAGGTGTGTGCGCACGGTCGTCGCCACGCCCGCGTCCAAGTCGGTCTCGCCGTCGGCACCGAGCAGCAGACCCACGCCCTTGTGCGAGGTCAGCAGTCGGGAGGAGTCCATTCCGGCCTTGTAGGTGCCCGCGCCCAGGATCGTCTCCGACGCCTGGTAGGTCATCGTCTTCAGCGCGAAGCGGGTGCCGAGCTGCCCGCGCAAACCGTCCGGGATGACCTTCGCGTCAGGCTTTTGCGTGGCCAGGATCAGCGAGAATCCGGCGGCCGGGCCGGTCTTCGCGATGTAGGTGAGCAGCTCGCAGATCCGCTGTCCGACTCGCTTGCCCTTCGGGCTGTCCTCGTCCAGCGGCGTGTCCAGCCCGAGGTAGTTCTGAATCTCGTCAATGCCGATCACGGTCAACGGCATCCCGAACGCCGGGTCCCGCGTGATCTGGGGTGTCACCTTGGATTCCGGGCACAGGTCGTCGTCCATGTCGGACAGCCGATCGAACCGGTCGGCGACGTCGGCGGCGCACTCCTCCAGCACCGCGATCAGCCTTCGGCCGTCGGACTCTCGCGCACCACGGATGTACCGGTGCGCGACCTGCTCGAACGGCTTGAAGTCCTTTCCGGACTTGCCGTCGGCGATGATCAACCGAACATGTGGGTCCAACGCGGCGGCTGTGATCGGCAATCTTGCGACGAACGTCTTGCCCTGTCTCGGAATCGCACCGATGAGCAGTGACGTCCACACCACCGGCAGGGTGACCGCAGTGCCGCGCGCGGTCGCGCCGAACGGGACCGGCGCCCACAGGTCCCAGCTTGCCGCCGTCGCGAGCGGGCTCGGCACCGGTGGCGCGGAGTACGGGTCGGAGTGCCCAACCCACAGCGTGATCCGCCCTGCGTGGCCCTTGTCGCCGCGTACGCGGTCCAGGATCAGCCGCACCTCATCCACCGCCAGCGCGGACGCCAGCGCCTCACGCTTGGCGATCACGTCGGACGCCTTCCGCGACGGCGGCAGGTCGATGACGACCGTCCAGCCGAGCCGGTCGTTCACCGGGCGCTGCACGAACAGCAGCCCCTCGGTCTTGCCGATCGCACCGGCCGCCCGGAACGCCTCGACCAGGTTGTCACCGCCCATCGTGAACGCCAGCGTGCGCGCCCCGCCCATGACGGTCTTTCGGCCGCCAGCGCCGTCCTTGTGTCGTCCTACCAGCGCGAACCCGGCGGACAGGACACCACCCGCGACCAGCAGCGGCACCGACCCGGCCGCCAATTCGGTGGCGGTGCCGCCGAGCAGCGCGGACCCGGCGGAAACGACGGAGATCACGCCCCGGCGGCGACGGATGACCGCGATCTCCTGCCAACGGTCCGCGAGCCGGTCCACTGCCTTCGCGGCGCTGTAGAAATCGGCGACCCGCACCCACTGCCACCAGGCGCGTGCCGACACCGCGACACCACGGCCGACCGCCGCGGGGAACCGCACCGGCACCACAGCGACGCGGCCCGCCAGAGCCACCCCGGCCTCACGCCGGGACTCCGGGGTCTGCCACTGGGCAGGTAGCCGGGCCACGGCCTGCTCGGCGAGACGGCGCGCACGGGTGCGTCGGTACTCGTCTTCGGTGAGCAGTTCGCCGTCCAGCGCCGGGGCGGTGGGCTCGACCTCGGCCGCCGCGACTGTCACCGCCTCGGCGAGCGTGCCGCGCGGAAACGGCAGCAGCGCGCCCAGTTCCTCGTTCTGCTGTGGTGTGGGCTGTGCCATGATCACGTTCGCCTTTCTCCGGAGAGGTGACCAGGTGGGCGGCCAGGTGTCCAGCCGGTTGCCGCCCACCTGGGCTAGAACTGGTGGATGTCGGACGCTGACGTGGTCACGACTGCTTCCACCACTCCGCGCTCGGTGCCTCGTCGGTGGGGTAGCCGTCGAGGTCGATGTGGCCCGTGTAGCCGCTCTCCCGCAGATTGAGAGCGCGGGTGTCGGCCGGGGTCTCGTCTCGCCAGCTCAGCCGGGACGGCTTGTCGGTGTCGCTCATCGCCGGCCCTTTCTCTTGCCGGGGTGCTGGTCGGCGAGATCCCGCATCGCCTGTAGGCCGTCCGGGTCCTCGGCAACGGCGTGGTCAAGGGCCTGGCGGCAGGCCTTGGCGTCACCCCGGTCACCTGCCGCGATGGCTTCGTTGACCCGGTCGATGACGAACTTGCTGTAGCTGCGCTTGGTCACGGTGGTGTCCTCCTGATCAGTGGTGGGGGTGTGCAGGTCAGTCGAGGACAGTCACGCGGTACGAGGCCGTCACGCTGTAGTTGCCTGCTGTGGTCTGCACGTCGACATCGCCCTTCAGGTACGGGGACTTGTCGACGTGCAGGACGTGAGTGGGCTTGCCGGAGGTGGGGTCGACAACGCTGTCCCCCACGACGAGGTCCTTGGCGCGCTTGGTGGCCATCGGTGGTTCTCCTTGGTGGTGTGGTGGTCGGGCTGATCGGCCCCGGCTGGTCACCGGCCTGTGTGGACGGTGACCAGCAAGCGCGATCAGCCCTCGGCGTGCACGGCCGCCAGGTGCGGCTTGGTGGCCTCTCCGAGCACCTGGCGGGCCCGGTGCTCGGTGATCCCCAGTTCCCGCGCCAGGCTGGCGCGGCCGACCTGGCGACCGGCGATCCTGGCGTCGGCGAGCACCTGGCGAGCGCGGGTCACCAGGTCCGCCAGATCCACCGTCGCCACCTGGCGCGGCTTGGCGGTCGCCCGACGACGGGGCGTCCTCGCCAGAGCGTCACCGGCCTGGCGAGGCACGTTCACCAGGCCGTCGTCAGGCTGGCGAACCGGGCTGGCGGGCTCGGCCTGGTGAACGGGTTCCGCCTGCTCAGCAGCGTTGTCGCCAAGGGTGGCGGCGGCCTGGTGCTCCACGGTCACCGGGCTGGCGGCGGGCACCTGGTCCACCTGGTGAACGGCCACCTGGTCGTTCTGGCGGACCAGGTCGGCGACCTGGTGAACGGGCACCCTGTGGACCTGGCGAGCCGCTGGTGTCGCCAGGTCGGTGGCCTGGTGACTCGGCACCTGGTGGACCTGGTGAATGGGCGACGTCGCCAGGTCGCCAGGTGGGTTCGCCAGGTCGTTCGCCAGGCTGGTGAACTGGCGCTGGTACGCCCCGGCGGCCTCGGTCGCCACCCACAGCAGCACCGGGCCGACGGCGTGCAACGCGATGCCGACCCTGTCGCCCTTCAACGCCGATGGCGCGATGTTGAGCAGCAGGGTCGTGATGCCGGTGACCGCCCGCAGCGTCGTGCCCCACCGGGTCGAACGCCCGTGCTGAGCGAGCACCCGGTCGCCGACCAGGCTCAGCACCAGCGCGGCGTCCACCAGCGGCGTGAGCATCCACGCGCTACCGGACGGGATACCCCGCTCGACCAACCACGGCGTCACCGTCAACGCCCCGTAGATCATCACAACGGACGCAATCGCCCAGGTGCACGCGGAAATGACCCGGCCGATCCGTCCCAAGCGCTTTGCCTCGGTGCTCATCGGGCACCTCCGCAGGCGTCGGCCAGGCGCACGAGTTCGGTGGCCTCGGCAGTGGTCAGCCCGATCCCGGCCTGGCGGTACAAGGTGGCCTGCCGGGTCAGCCACGAGGTGAACCCGGCGGCGGCCTCGTCTCCGGTGACGTCGAGCGCGGCCCCGACCTGGTCCCAGTGAGCGACGGCACCAGACCGGAGCAGGCACGCGACCGTGACCCACCGACCGGCCGTGACGTCGGCGGCGATGCGGGTGCCGAGCGCGAGGTGGGTCCAGTGATCTTCGAGGTCCATGGGTCGAGCGGTGTGCTCGGCGACGAACGCGCGAGTCCCTGCGGCGGACCACTGCTGCACGAGCGCGTCCACGGGCACCCGCTCAGCAGGGTCGTGCGGGCTGCGGGTGTGAAACGGCGTGATGTCCTCGCTCATCGCCCTGCCTCCGTCCTGGCGTAGGTCGGGGAGCAGTTCGGGCACGGAGCCGAGCGAGTGCGGTCGTCGTCCAACCAGACCAGGCGAGCTGAGACCGGATCACCCGCCCGGCCGTCGCACTGCCCGCAGGGCGGCGGGGTGGCCGAGCGCCCAGAGGGTGCGCTCGGCGTGGCACCGTTCTTCTTCTCGTTCTTCTTCAAGAACGTTCTTCTTAGGGTTGCGTGTGAACCGGGAACGGTTGACCCGGAAACGGTGCGACCTGCGGTTTCAGTCTGTTTCGGCTGGTCGGCCCCGTTGACGGGTGAGCCGTTGACGGGTGAGCCGGAAACGGCCGCACGCTGCACAACCTCGGGTGCGACCTCTTCCAGCATCGAGCGCAGGGCGTCCGTGTCGGCGCTGTAGGCCCAGACGTAGCCGCTGATGTGGCCTCGGTCGTTGCGGCGCAGCCAGCGGTACAGGTATCCGCAGCGCTCCAACTCGCGGACGGCGCTCTCCAACGCCTCGCGGCCTTCGTAAGGCTGGCCGGGTTCCTTGTCGGGAGTGAGGTCACGCAGGCGGGATACGCTGGTGGTCCAGTCGTCGGGCAGGGACAGCAGGTAGCACAGGAGTCCGCGAGCGCGGAAGGTGAGCCTCTTGTCCCTAAGTACGCGGTGCGGTATGGATTCCCACCGCTCACCACGGATGTGCCACATCTGGGCCATTGAGGGTGTCGCGCTCACAGGTACACCACCGTGAGGCGGGGATCGGGCAGGATGTCGAGCACGGTCGGACCTCCGGTGTCCGATCGAGGCCCTGCCATGTGTTAGGCGCACGTGGCGGGGCCGTTTGGACGTCCCGCTCAGTGAGTCCAAGATATTGCAGCCGCTACGTTGCGCCTGGACCAGCGGAAACCGCAGGTCCGCACTATGTTTTAGGCAAACGTAGTGCGCGACTACCTGGACTAGACGACGACGCAGAAGGGCCCCGCGCTGGTGCGCGGGGCCCTTCTGCGTGTGGTCGCCGGTTCGGTTCTCCGCAGTGCCGAGGTCACGGCAAGGTCTCCGAGGGTGGGCCAGGGGTCCAGAACGCGTCCGAATGGTGGAACGAAGGGCCTTGTTCGCTCTGAGCGGACCAAAGTGTTATCGATCACACTAACGGCCGTGTCGGTCCCACCTTTTGGAGCAATCCGGGACGCTGGGCGGTCAAAACCGCTGGTCTGAAACCCTTGCCACAACTGCGGATAGTGATTTTGAACCCCGAAAATCGGCGTTCGAGCGGGTTCGGAACACCGTCGAGTGGCGGAAACGCGAGTGACGCGGGTCGCCACCGCCACGGGAACACTGACTTCCGCGCGAACGTCTGAGAGAGTGGAGCCAGCGAGCGCCACGCACCAGCCAGATGCGTAGTGGTCGCAGCTTGGTAAGAGGGCACCGAATCCCCGGTGCCGGGACGGAGGGAGACTCTAATGACTACACCCACGCTCACCCGCCCCGAGTTGACCGCTGCCGACCGCTGCGACCGCTGCGGGGCTGCTGCCCAGGTTCGCGCCGTACTCCCCTCCGGGGGCGAGCTGCTGTTCTGCGGGCACCACGCCCGTGAGCACAGCACGAAGCTGCGCGAGCTCGCTGCCGAACTGCAGCAGGGCTAACAATCGGGGCCGTGTGTGGCCCTCAAGCACCCTTGCCGTTCCGGGGCGGGGATCCGAGAGGATCCCCGCCCCCCTCGCTTTTCCGGGGCCGTTCAGGCCCCAGCACAACCACCGCCTTCGTCCGGCGAAGCCCGGATGCCTGGTCGGGCGGAGCCCGGATGCCTGTCCGGCGCGAAGCCCGGATGCCTTGTCGGCGCAACCGATGCCTGGTCCGCGAAGCGGATGCCTTATCGGGCGGAGCCCGATGCCTGGTCCGGCGAAGCCCGGATGCTTGGTCCGGCGAAGCTCGGATGCCCTGTCCGGCGCGAAGCCCGGATGCCTGGTCGGCGCAGCCGATGCACTGTCGGGCGGAGCCCGATGCCTGGTCCGGCGAAGCTCGGATGCCCTGTCCGGCGCGAAGCCCGGATGCCTGGTCCGCAAAGCGGATGCCCTGTCGGGCGGAGCCCGATGCTGGCGGCAGCCAGACCTACCCCCCGACCCGATCCGAAGCCATCTCTGCGCTTGACGGAGCTTGTCAAGACAGCTTCATCGTCTTGACAAGGTTCGGCAAGTCTAGAACACTCGGCGAGCGGGTTGGAGGCGTCCTTAGACCTGCGAGCCCAGCTAAACGATGCCCAGGACCGGTTCGAACGCTGCCTCGGCGGCGCCGACGAGCTTGGCGTCTCGGCCGAGGGGTGAGCTGACGATGCGGGTACCGCCCACGGCCCTGCTGACAAGGCTGCGGCGTTGGACGACAGCCCTGACCTCGGCGACCACCGGCTCAGGCAGTGCGGTGAACAAATCGCCCAGCACGACCAGTTCCGGGCCGAGCATGTTGACAACGGTCACCAGACCGACGGCCAGCCATTCGGTGAACTCACCGAGGCGGTGCATGACGCTGTCCGGGTCGGCGGACAGCGAGCGCAGCTCGGCGACCACGGCGCCGCGGGAGGCGTTCTCGGGTAGTGCCAGGGCGCGGCGCAGGGCGGCTTCGCCGACCTCGGTCTCCCAGCAGCCCTCGCAGCCGCAGTAGCACCGCAGGCCGCCGGGGCGCACGACCATGTGGCCGAGTTCGCCCACGTAGCCGCCGGTGCCGCGCAGGGGCATGCCGTTGGAGATGACGCCGCCGCCCACGCCGACGTCGGCGGAGATGTAGACCATGTCCGACGCCCCGCGGGCGGCGCCGCGGACGTGTTCGGCGAGGGCTCCCAGTTCGGCGTCGTTGCCGACCTGGACGGGCAGTCCCATCACCGCGCTGAGGCGTTCGCCCAGTGCGACGTTGGTCCAGTGCAGGTTGGGGGCCTCGTGGACCCAGCCGTCGGAGCGGCGGACGACGCCGGAGACCGAGACGCCCACGGCGACGGGCTGGAGGTCCAGTTCGTCGGTCAGGAGTTTGGCCGAGTCGACGATGTGGGTGATGACCTCGCGGGGATCGCGGGTGCGGGTGCGGAGGTTCCAGCTGTCCCGGCCGATGATCTCGCCGCCCAGCCCCACCATCGCCATGGCGACCTGCTCCACGCGGATGTCGATGGCCAGGACGACGGCGGCGTGGGGCTGGGGCAGGACGAGCAGTGACGGCCTGCCCGCCCCGCTGCGCTGCGCGGGGACCCGCTCGGCCACCACGCCGGTTTCGGCGAGCCCGTCCACCAGGGCTTTGATCGTGCTGCGGTTGAGCCCGAGCTCAACCGCCAGCGACGCCCTGGTGGACGGACCGTCGACGTGCAACCGACGCAGCAGCGCCGTGCGGTTGTGCCTGCGGACCTCGTCGGGCCGGGCTCCCGCGGTCGGTGATGTCACAACTCCTACGAAGCGGCCGAACGACGACGCGACAGCGCATCCACGCTGGCGGCCAGGAGCAGCACGAGACCGGTGACGATGGAGACCACCGCGGCCTCCTGCTTGAGCAGGCCCAGACCGTTCGAGATGATCGCGATGACCGCGCCACCGATGACCGCGTCGCGCAGCCGGCCCTTGCCCCCGAACAGCGACGTGCCGCCGATGACCGCGGCACCGACCGCGAACAGCAGGGTGTTGCCGCCGCCGGAGTCGGGCGCGACCGAGCCGACCTTCGAGGAGTACACGATCGCGCCGAGCGCGGCGACGGAGGAGGCGATCACGAAGACGCTCATCCGGATCTGGGCCACGTTGATGCCGGCGCGACGGGCGGCCTCGGCATTGCCGCCGACCGCGTAGATGTGCCTGCCGTAGCTGGTGCGGTCGAGCACGAACGTGCCGAGGGTGAGCAGCACGAGGACGATCGGCACCACGTACGGCACGCCCAGGATCGTCACGGTCGGGTTGACCGCGCGGTTCTGGGTGAGCAGGAAGGTGGCGGCCGCGCTGAGCACGACGACCACGCCGACCTTGATCAGCACGAGCGGCGTCGGCTGGGCGACGAGGCCCTTGCGCAGCCGGGCGAAGTGCCTGCCGAGCACGACGGCGGCGTACCCGCCCGCGGCCAGCAGGAACAGGATCCAGCTGTTGAGGATGCTCAGGTTGCCGTTGGCGACGTTGAACAGCACCTTGTCGTTGCGGATGGGCAGGGTGCCGCCCTGGCCGATGTACTTCAGCACCACGCCGCCCCACGCCAGGAACAGCGCGAGGGTCACGACGAAGGACGGGATGCCGACCTTCGCGACGAGGTAGCCGGTGAGGCTGCCGATCGAGGTGCCGATGCACAGCGCGAGCAGCATCTCGACCCACGCGTTCGGCGGCACGCCGATCAGGATGATCACCAGGCCGACGACCGGGAGGACGACGCCCGGCCAGATGCGCAGCAGCCCGGACAGCACGGCCGCGATCACCATGAACGCGCAGGTGATGTAGAAGACGCCGTCGCCGAAGGCGGACAGCATGTTGCCGCTCTTGACGAGGTGCAGCGCCATCACCGAGGCGGCGACGCCGGACGCGGTACCCGCCGACAGGTCGATCTCGCCCAGCAGCAGCACGAAGACGAGGCCCATCGCGATGATCACGATGCCCGCGCCCTGCGCCAGCAGGTTCGAGATGTTGCCCAGCGTCAGGAAGGTCTCCGACTGCGCGCTGAAGAAGATCACCAGCACGAACAGGCCGAGCAGCGCGGGCAGCGAGCCGAAGTCGCCGCCGCGGACCTTGGCCCAGTACTCGCGCAGCGCCTCGCCCGCCGACTTCGACGTCGTGTCGATGCCGAAGTCGGAGATGGCCCCGCTCTCGGGGGCCTTCTCACCGGTGGTCCCGGTGGTAGGTGTGTCAGTCATGCTCAGTTCCTCGGGCATCAGATGGTCGCGGTTTCCGGGCGGGCGATGCCCAGGTCGCCGGAGCGACCAGCGGTGATCAGCTCGACCACCTGTCCGTGGGTGACGTCCTTGGTCGGCAGTTGCGCCGCCATCCGCCCCAGGTACAGGCAGGCGATGCGGTCGGACACCTCGAAGACGTCGTTCATGTTGTGGCTGATCAGCACCACGCCCAGGCCCTGCTCGGCGAGCCTGCGGACCAGGTCGAGCACCTGGCGGGTCTGCGCCACGCCCAGTGCGGCGGTCGGCTCGTCGAGGAGCACGACCTTGCTGTCCCACAGCACCGACTTGGCGATCGCCACGGTCTGCCGCTGGCCGCCGGAAAGCGACGCGACGGACGTGCGGACGGACTTGACGGTGCGCACGGACAGCGAGGCGAGCGTCTTGCGGGCCGCCTGCTCCATGTCGGCCTCGTCGAGGAGCCCGTACTTGCCGCGCTCACGACCGAGGAACATGTTCTGGACGATGTCCAGGTTCTCGCACAGCGCGAGGTCCTGGTACACGACCTCGATGCCGTAGTCCGCCGCCTCGCGGGGGCTGTGGATGTTGACCGGCTGACCTTCGAAGAGCACTTCACCCGAGTCGATCGGGTGGATGCCGGCGATGGACTTGACCATCGTCGACTTGCCCGCGCCGTTGTCACCCACGAGTGCGGTGACCTCTCCGGCCCGCACGGTGAAGTCGATGTCGTGCAGCACGTGCACGGGCCCGAAGCTCTTGTTGATGCCGCGCAGCTCGAGAATCGGCTCGCTCACGGCTGTCCTCCAAAACCTGGTTCTTGCCTGCGGAAACCGCGGCGGGTGCCAGTCGGGGGCTGGCACCCACCGCGGCGGTTGCGGTGAAGCGGTGTGCTACTTGATGCCGAGCTCGGTGCAGACGGCGGCCAGGTCGGCGACGCAGATCTCGGAGGCCTTGACGGCGCCCGCGTCGACAACGGTCTTGACCTTGTCCTTGGTGATCAGCTGGGCGTCGAGGAGCACCGACGGGACGTCGCGGTTCGCGGTGGTGTCCTTGGTGACGCCGGTGGCGATCTTGTCGGCGCCCGCGGTGTCACCCTTGGCCAGCAGACCGGCCAGCTTGGCGGTCGCCTCGGCCTCGGCCTTGATCGGCTTGAAGACGGTCATGTACTGGTCGCCGCGCAGCACGGCCTGGAGGCCGTCCGGGGTGGCGTCCTGGCCGGTGACCGGCACCTTGCCGTTGAGGCCGAACTTCTTCAGCACGGTGATGACCGCGCCGGCGAGACCGTCGTTGGCGGCGACGACGCCGTCCACCTTCTGGCCGTTGCCGGTCAGGATCTGCTCGAAGACCGTGGCGCCGATCTGGTTGTCCCACTTCTCGATCGGCTGGGACTGGACCAGCTTCAGGTCACCCGAGGCGTACAGCGGGGCGAGGACCTTCTTCTGGCCCTCGGTGAAGAGCGTGGCGTTGTTGTCCGTCGGCGCACCCTCGATCTCGATGACCTGGGCACCCTTGTTGCTCGCCAGCGCGGTCTTCAGACCGGTGCCCTGGAGCTCGCCGACCTTCACGTTGTCGAAGGACACGTAGTACTTCGACGTGCCGCCGAGGTTCAGGCGGTCGTAGTCGATGACCGGAATGCCCTGCGCGTCGGCCTTGGCGGCCACCGCGGCACCCACCGAGGAGTCCGGCGAGGCGATGATCAGGACCTTGACACCGGCGCTGATCATGCCGTCCGCCAGGGTGGTGAACTTCTGGTTGTCACCCTGGGCGTTCTGGATGTCCGCGTCCAGACCTTCGGCCTTGAGCGCCTCGGTGAGCAGGGGCTTGTCGAAGCCCTCCCAGCGTGCGGAGCTCGCGGTCTCGGGAAGGATCACACCGACCTTGGTGCCTCCGGCCGCGGAGCCGGTGCTGCCGGCGCTCGTGGTGCTGCTGCTGCCGCCGGTCGAACTGTTGGCACCACACGCCGTCATGGCCACGGCAAGGCCGGTACCTACGGCGATGAGGGCGAGGCTCTTGCTGCGCATCCGCCATCCCTTTCACTGCACTGCCCGAGGACCGGGCAGAAAATGTTGTGGCGCACAACGTATGCCCTGGGACCGGGTGACCGGAACCACACTGCATCGATAAAGAGGGCACGATGCTGCAACGGAGAGGTAACCGAGCCGACATGTGACTACTGCAAATGCATGTTGACGTCACGCTCGGTCACATTAACCGGTTGCGTAGTGTGTCCACCGTCTCAATTGGAACCGGGACGTCACGGCATCAAAGGGACGTGACGTCCGCGTTGCGAACGCGTGCGCACGTCAGGCGAACATCCGGCCAACGGGCGACGACCGGGCGGCCACGAACGGCCGAACGGGCGGTCGTTACCAGGACCGCAGCGTGGCGATGCGCTCTTCGAGCTGTTCGATCGACGCCATCGCGGTGGGCGGACCGCCGCAGTGCTCGCGCAGGGCGTTGTGGATCTTGCCGTGCGGCTTCTTGGTGCGGTGGTGGTGCATCGCGACGAGCGAGTTGAGTTCCTTGCGCAACGCGGCCAGCTGCTCCTGCACGCCCTGCGGACGGGCGGCGCGCGGCGGGGCGGGCGGGGGCTCGGCGGCCTTGCGCTTGGCGACCTCGACGAGCTGGTGCTCCTGGCGCTGCCGCAGCAGCGCGCGCACCTGGTCGGGTTCGAGCAGGCCGGGAAGCCCCAGGTACTCCTGCTCGTCGGCGCTGCCCGCGAACGCGGCCGTGCCGAAGGACGAGCCGTCGTAGATCACCTGGTCGAGCTCGGCGGAGGCGCCCAGCGAGGTGAAGGACTTCTCGTCCTCGCCCTCCTCGTCCTTCGTGCGGTTCGCGTCGGCGAGGAGCTCGTCGTCCCAGCCGTCCTTCTCGCGGTGCGGCTTGCCCAGGACGTGGTCGCGCTGCTGCTCCAGCTCCGAGGCCAGCCCCAGCAGCACCGGCACGCTGGGCAGGAACACGCTCGCCGTCTCGCCCTTCGCGCGCCTGCGCACGAACCGGCCGACGGCCTGGGCGAAGAACAGCGGGGTGGACGAGCTGGTGGCGTACACGCCGACGGCGAGCCGCGGCACGTCGACGCCCTCGGACACCATCCGGACCGCGATCAGCCAGCGCTCGGTCGTCTGCGCGAACTCCGCGATGCGCCCCGACGCCTTGGGGTCGTCGGAGAGCACGACCGTCGCGGTGTGGCCGGTGACCCGTTGCAGGACCTCGGCGTACGCCTTCGCGGTGGTCTGGTCGGTCGCGATGATCATGGCTCCGGCGTCCGGCATGCCGCCGTTGCGGAGCTGGGTCAGCCGCATGTCGGCCGAGATGATCACCGACTTGATCCAGTCGCCGCTCGGGTCCAGCGCCGTGCGCCAGGCCCGCGCGGTCTGCTCCGAGGTCAACGGCTCGCCGAGGCGGGCGGTGAACTCCTCGCCCGCGCTGGTGCGCCAGCTCGCCTCGCCGGAGTAGGCCAGGAAGATCACCGGCCGGACCACGCCGTCGCGCAGGGCGTCGGAGTAGCCGTAGGAGTGGTCGGGCTGGCTGCGCATCAGCCCGTCGCCGCCGGGGGCGTAGGAGATGAACGGGATCGGCGAGTCGTCGCTGCGGAACGGGGTCCCGGTCAGCGACAGCCTGCGCACGGCGGGCGTGAACGCCTCGCGGATCGCGTCGCCCCACGACTTCGCGTCGCCGCCGTGGTGGACCTCGTCCAGCATCACCAGCGTCTTGCGGTTCTCCGTGCGCACGCGGTGCAGCGTCGGGTGCGCGGCGACCTGGGCGTACGTGACGGCGACACCGTGGTAGTCGCGGGAGGTGACCGCGTTGGTGTTGCGGAAGTTCGAGTCGATCGCGATGCCCACGGCGGCCGCGGCCTGCGCCCACTGGTGCTTGAGGTGCTCGGTCGGCGCGACGATGGTGATCGACTCGATGGTGCGGTCGGCCAGCAGTTCGGCGGCGACCCGCAGGCCGAACGTGGTCTTGCCCGCGCCGGGGGTCGCCACCGCGAGGAAGTCCTTCGGCTTCACCGCCAGGTACTTCGTCAGCGCGCGCCGCTGCCAGGCCCGCAGCGGGCGCTGGGCAGTCGGGGAATCGACAACCTGCGTGTCGGGCTGTGCCACGAACTCATCGCTCCTTCAGCGCAGGTCAAAGATGTGCTGTGACAGTCGAATGCCCTCAGGCCGGTGTGGTCCCGCGACAGCGCGGAAGCCCGGTGAGGGCAGCGTTCAGCCTACCCGCTCGGGGGCTCCGCGTCCGACACCGACGTGGGGTTCGACCGCCGGAAGGCGCCCGGCGGTCGTCCGGACGACCCGGCGTCGGCGGCGCGTCCGGCCCGCCAGTGGCGCGGAACCGCCCGCCATGCACCATGCTTGACCTCGCGATGAGTTTGCCCACGGACGACAACAGGCGCGCCACGCCCGCCACCGCGCAGGAGCCGGTGCGCCGCGGGCCGGGGCGGCTCGTGGCGCGCACGCTGAAGAAGGCGTGGCAGGGCAACCTGTTCTCGGAGGCCGCCGAAGCGGCGTTCTGGCAGACCCTCTCGTTCCCCCCGCTGCTGCTCGGCCTGCTCGGCAGCATGGGCTACCTCGGCGACTGGCTCGGCCCGGAGGTCGTCAGCCAGGTCAAGGAGAAGATCATCGGCTTCTGCCGGACGATCTTCAGCCGCGACGTCGTCTCCGGCGTGATCGAGCCGACGGTGGACCAGATCCTCACCACCGGCAAGGGCGAGATCGTCTCCATCGGCTTCGTGATCTCGCTGTGGGCCGGGTCGTCGGCCATGTCCTCGTTCGTCGACGCGATCACCGTGGCCCACGACCAGTACGGCGTGCGCAACGAGGTGTGGCAGCGGATCTTCGCCCTGCTGCTCTACGTGGCCAGCCTGGTGCTGCTGATCATCGGTCTGCCCGTGCTCGCGCTCGGTCCCGACCTGCTGACGCAGTTCCTGCCCACGAGCTGGCAGAACACCGTGTCGTACTGGATCGGCGTCTTCTACTACCCCGCGCTGGCCGTGCTGCTGATCCTCGCGCTCACCTCGCTGTACAAGCTCTCGCTGCCCCGCAAGCTGCCGTGGCACCGCCTTGTCCCCGGCGCCGTGCTCGCGATGGCCGTGTTCCTGCTGTCGAGCATCGGCCTGCGCCTGTACATCCAGTGGATCACCACCACCGGCTACACCTACGGCGCGCTCGCGACCCCCATCGCGTTCCTGCTGTTCGCCTACTTCATCGGTCTCGCGATCACCATCGGCGCCTACTTCAACAGCGCCATCCAGGACATGTGGCCCGCCCGGATGACGCGGCGGCAGCGGCGGAGGTGGCGGCGGCTGGAGATGGAGAGGACGGCGGAGCGGATCCGCGCCGACGAGCGGTCCACTCCCCAGGACGCGCCTTCCGACGTGCCTTCCGACGAGCCGTCGGACGAGCCGTCCCAGGACGAGCCTCCGGCGGAGGTCGGCGGTGCGCCGTCCCCCGCCGACACGACGCCCACGACCCGGCTGCCCGCGCCGCCGCGGCCGTAGGCGCGACCGGCGGCTCAGTCGAACAGGGCGCGGATGTCGTCGGCGTCCAGGGTGGAGCCGAACGCCTCGCCGTCGTCCATGAGGCCCGAAAACAGCTCGGCCTTCCTGGCCTTCAACGCCATCACCTTCTCCTCGATGGTGTCCTTCGCGATGAACCGGTAGACCATGACCGCGCGGGTCTGGCCGATGCGGTGGGTGCGGTCCACCGCCTGCGCCTCGGTCGCGGGGTTCCACCACGGGTCGAGCAGGAAGCAGTAGTCCGCCTCGGTCAGGTTCAGCCCGAACCCGCCCGCTTTCAGGCTGATCAGGAACACCGGCGCGGAACCCTCCTTGAACCGCTTGAGCACCGCCGCCCGGTTGCGGGTGGAGCCGTCGAGGTAGCAGTACTCGACACCGGTGGCGTCCAGCCGGTCGCGCACGATCTTCAGGAAGCCGGTGAACTGGCTGAAGACCAGGCAGCGGTGCCCGCCCTCCACCACGTCCCCGAGCTGCTCGGTCAACGCCTCGACCTTCGCCGAGGGCAGGTCGAGGTGCGCGTCGTCGACCAGCCCGGCGTGCAGGCTCAACTGCCGCAACGCGACGAGCGACTTCAGGATCGCGAACCGGTGCTTGCCGAGGTCGTCGACGAGGCCGAGCACCTTGCGCCGTTCCCGCTGGAGGTGCGTCTGGTAGATCCTGCGGTGCCGCGGGTGCAGTTCGACCTCCAGCACCTGCTCCTGCTTCGCGGGCAGGTCCGCGGCCACCTGCTCCTTGGTCCTGCGCCTCATGAGTGGCTTGATCCGCCGTCGCAGCAGGGCGAGGCGTTCGGTGTCGCCGCCCTTCTCCACCGGGCGGGCGTAGAAGTCCTGGAAGCGGGCGGGGCTGGGGAACAGCCCCGGCGCGGTGATCGACAGCAGTGACCACAGCTCCATCAGGTTGTTCTCCATCGGGGTGCCGGTGACGGCGAACTTCACCGGCGCGTCGAGCGCCCGCGCGCACTGGTGGACCTTCGACTGGTGGTTCTTGGCGAACTGGGCCTCGTCCAGGACGAGGGCCGCCCACCGCTGCTGGGCGTGGGCCTCGAAGTCGAGGCGGAACAACGTGTACGAGGTCACGACGACGTCCGCGGCCGCGATGGTCGCGGCGAGGTCCTGGCCGCTGCGGCGCAGGGTGTCGGTGATCACGACCACCTCCAGCCCCGGCGCGAACCTGGCCGCTTCCGCCGCCCAGTTGGACAGGACGCTCGTCGGGGCGACGACGAGGAACGGCGGGCCGTCCGGGTCCACCTCCCGCGCGTGGCAGACGAGTGCCAGGACCTGCAAGGTCTTGCCGAGGCCCATGTCGTCGGCGAGGATGCCGCCGAGCCGGTGCCGCCAGAGGAACGCGAGCCAGCGGAACCCGGTGAGCTGGTAGGGCCGCAGGTGCGCGGCGAGGGTCGACGGCACCTCGGTCGTGTCGAGCGAGTCGACCGACAGCAGCCCCCGCACCTGCTCCCGCCACGCCTTCGCCTGCCTGTCGACCACGCCGAGCGCGGCCAGTTCGTCCCACAACCCGACCTGGAAGCGGCTGATCCGCAACGGGCCGCCGGGACCGTCCTGGAGTGCCCTGGCCTCCTCGATCAGCCTCCGCAGCGCCGCCAGTTCCGGTCTGTCCAGCGAGAAGTAGGCGCCGTCGGGCAGCAGCAGGTGCGTCAGGCCGGCGTCCAACGCGGTGAACACGTCGACGAACGGCACCTCCACGCCTTCGACGGTGATGCTGACGCCGAGGTCGAACCAGTCGGTCTGCCCCGCGATCCCGCCGGTCGACACGCCGATGCGCATCGAGTCGCCCGCTTCGCGGTAGTCGGCCGCGGCGCCGGTGATCGCGACCTCGACACCGGGCCGGTCCTCGAGCAGCGGCAGCACCTCGGTGGTGAACCGCATGGTGTCGACGCCGTGGAGCGTGGCCGCTTCCGGTGCGCCGACCTCCCCGAGCCCGTCGAGGATCGCGCGCTCCCGGTCCGCGTCGCGGTAGCCGGCGTTCGCGGGGGTGTCGCCGAGCCGCGTGCTCAGCCGGGACCCGCCGACCTGGTAGGTCCACGCCCAGTCGAGCCGGAGTTCGTGCCCGTCCCCGTAGGAGGCGTTCAGGGTCAGCGTGGGCCCGGAGATCTCCGGGGGCGTGAACGAGCCGTCGGAGGAGACCAGCGGCGCGACACCGCGCAGTCGCGGGTAGTACTCGTCCCGGAAGCGCGCCACCCCGGCCGCCGGGATCTTCAGGCCGCGGCCTGCCAGCAGCATCGCCCGGATGGGCGCGGGAACCGGGTTGTCCAGCCTCGCGAGCCCCAGCCGCCAGTCGGCGTAGGCCTGCGGCTGCGCGGCGTCGGCGCGGCTGACGTGGACCAGCCCGTGGCCGTCGGCCCCGATGAACCGGACCGGCGCCACGTCGGCGGGCACGCCGTCGACGTGCAGGACCGGCGTGACCGTCAGGTTCCGCACCTGGACGACGTCGAAGCGCACGCCCAGGGACGAGTGCTCCGCCAGTTCCCCCAGCTGCTTCTTGCGGTGCAGGAGCCGGACGCCGATCTTCCGGGCCTCGTCCAGCACCGACCACAGGTGGCGGCTGTCGATCGCGGCGAGGTCGATCGCCTTCTCGTCGTGGTAGGCGTAGTAGGCGTAGTGGCCCCCCGACCTCGCCTGGTACAGCGCGTGCAGCTCCCGCAGCAGCGAGATGTGCGACCGGTCGAACCCGCCCTGGCGGTTCGCGCCCTCCAGGTTGTTCCAGCCCAGTCCGGCGCCGACCCAGCCCGTGCGCCCCGGCCGCACCAGCCGCGCCGACAGCGCGGGTCCGGAGCCGGTCGACGTCGGAGGTCCGGCGAGGACGAGCTGGATGGCGAGCGGATCGTCGCCAGAGGGCCGGGCGGGGTCGTCGAGCACCGCGTCCAGTTGCCGCAGCCACTCGTCGGCCTTCGGCGCGGCCCGCGGCTTCCGCTCCTCCACGACCATCGCCCTGAGCGCCAATGCCGCGACGTGCTTGCAGTCGTACCCGACCGGGCAGTCGCATTCGCCCGCCTGGACCGAGAGCACCCCGCCGGGCCCCGGATCGAAGTAGACCGCGGTCTCGTAGTCGTCGCCGTACTGCCCCCGCACCGTGCCGTGCAGGACGTGGGCGCCGGGGTCCCACGCCATGTGGACGACCGCGCCCTTCTTCGCGTACGTGCTCCCGCGGGAGAAGGCGGCGGGTCCGACCGCGTCCTTGAGGGACGCCTGGTCGATGCCGGGGATGCTGACGACTCGCACCCGAACACGCTAGCGGGCGACGCGATCCGGGCCGCCGCCCGGACCCGCTCTACTCGAACCGGCTCGGGTCGCCCGCGCCGACGCGGACGATCTCGGCCTCGCCGTTGGAGTAGTCGATGACGGTGGTGGGGACGGTGCCGCACTCGCCGGAGTCGATGACCGCGTCGACCACGTTGTCCAGCCGCTCCTTGATGTCCCAGCCCTGCGTCAGCGGCTCCTCCTGGTCGGGCAGCAGCAGGGTGCTGGACAGGAGGGGCTCGCCGAGTTCGGCGAGCAGGGCCCGCACGACCTTGTGGTCGGGGATGCGGACGCCGACGGTCTTCTTCTTGGGGTGCATGAGGCGCTTCGGGACCTCTTTGGTCGCGGGCAGGATGAACGTGTAGCTGCCCGGCGTGGCGGCCTTGATGGCGCGGAACGCCGTGTTGTCGATGTAGACGAACTGGCTCAGCTGCGCGAAGTCCTGGCAGACCAGGGTGAAGTGGTGGCCGTCGCCGAGGTGGCGGATCTCGCGGATGCGGTCGATGCCGTCGCGGTTGCCCAACTGGCAGCCGAGGGCGAAGCAGGAGTCGGTGGGGTAGACGATCAGGCCGTCGTTCCGGATGAGGTCGACGGCCTGGCTGATCGACCGCTTCTGGGGGTTGTCCGGATGCACATCGAAGTACCTGGCCATGCCGGGAAGCTTAAGGTCGCCGCGCCGTCGGAACACTTCGAGGTCGATCGGCGGGCCGCGCCGGGCCCCGCGGGCGCGGCCCGAGCCGGGGCGTGCGCCGCGTGCGCGCGCCCCGGTGGCTGTCGGGTCCTAGTCGTCGCGGCCGGGGGGAAGGCCGTCGAAGATCTTCTTGCAGTCCGGGCAGACCGGGGAACCGGGCTTCGCCGACTTGGTGACCGGGAAGACCTCGCCGCACAGCGCCACGACGTGCGTGCCCATGACCGCGCTCTCCGCGATCTTGGCCTTGCGCACGTAGTGGAACATCTTCGGCGAGTCGTCACCGGTGGAGTCGGTGCCCTGGGACCGCTCGTCGGTCTCCGGCAGCGTCTGGGTCAAGGTGCTCACCGCACCATGATGCCCCACCGCTCGTTTTCGGCCTAGCCGGTCGGTCGGCAATGATTACCGCTCGTGACGACTACGAGGATCGCCGAAGAGGTCGCCGACGCGTTGGCGGAGAACCGGGCAGTGGTGGCGCTGGAGAGCACGATCCTCGCCCACGGACTGCCGCCGGGCCGCAACCGCGAGGTCGCGGGCAGGGTGGAAGCGGTCGTGCGGGCGGCGGGCGCGGTGCCCGCGACGATCGCCGTGCTCGGCGGCGTGCCGGTGGTCGGACTGACCTCCGACGAGCTGGACCGGGTCTGCGATCCGGCCAACGACCTGGTGAAACTGTCCCGGCGCGACCTCGGACCGGCGTACGCGCTGGGCCGTCACGGCGCCACGACGGTGGCGGCCACGGCGGCGTTGGCGGACGCCGCGGGCGTGCACGTCTTCGCCACCGGGGGCCTGGGCGGGGTGCACCGCCGAGTCCCGCTTGCGGGGGCGAGCATCCACCAGAGCGCCCACGACTCGTGGGACGTGTCGGCCGACCTCGACGTGCTGGCCACGACGCCGGTGCTGGTCGTCTGCTCGGGGGTGAAGTCGGTGCTCGACATCGGCGCGACCCTGGAGCTGCTGGAGACCCGCTCGGTGCCCGTCCTCGGCTACCGGGTCGACCGCTTCCCCGCGTTCTACCTGCGGGAATCGGAGTTCGACGTGCCGTGGCGGGTGGACGACCCGAAGCACGTGGCGGCCGTCGTGGCGGCGCACCGCGACCGCGTTCCCGGCCGGTCCGGGGTGCTGCTGGCCAACCCGGTGCCGTTCGAGTTCGAGATGGACCGCGACCTGCACGACCGGCTGCTCGCGGACGGCCTGGAGCTGCTGCGGACCCGCGGCGTGCACGGCAAGGACGTGACGCCGGTCCTGCTGGAGCACTTCCACGGCGCCAGCGGCGGCGTGAGCCTCGACACCAACGAGGCGCTCGTCATGTCCAACGCGCGGTTGGCGGCAGAGGTCGCCGTGGAGTTGGCGCCGTGACGATCGTGGTGGTCGGCGACGCCGGGCTGGACGTGGTGGCCCGGCACCACGGCCCCATCCCGCACGGCGGCGACGTGCGGGCGAACGTGACGATCGAGCCCGGTGGCGCGGGAGCCAACACGGCGGCCTGGCTGGCCGAGTGCGGCGCGCGGCCGGTGCTCGTGGCGCGGGTCGGCGCGGACTCCGCGGGCCGCCAGGTGCACTCCGAGCTGACCGCGGCGGGCGTGCGGTGCGCGTTCGCCGTCGACCAGGAGGCCGCGACGTGCTGCGTCGTGTGCCTGGTCGACCCCGTCGGCCAGCGCAGCATGCTGGCCGACCGCGGCGCGAACGCGCGCTTCTCCCCCGAGGACCTCGATCCGGGGCTGCTCGCCGACGCGACGCACCTGCACCTGTCCGGCTACGTGCTGCTCGACGCGTCCTCCCGGCCCGCCGCGCTGGCGGCGCTGGCGGCGGCCCGCGAGGCGGGGCTGACGACGTCGGTGGACCCGCAGGCGTCCGTGCTGCTGGACCTGGATCCCGAGGGGTTCCTGAACGACGTGCGCGGCGTGGACTTCCTGATGCCCAACGCCGAGGAGCTGATCGCGCTGACCGGGTCGGCCGAGCCCGCGGCCGCGAAGGCGCTGCTGGACGTGGTCGGCACGGTGGTGCTGACCTCCGGCGCCGACGGGGCCAGCTGGGTCGACCACGACGAGATCCTGTCGGTACCCGCCGAGCTGGTGGAGTGCGTCGACTCGACCGGCGCGGGCGACGCGTTCGACGCCGGTTTCCTGGCCGCGTGGCAGCGGGGCGCGTCGAAGCGGGACGCGCTGCTCGGCGGGATCCGGGCGAGCGCGCGGGCCGTGGCCTCGGTGGGGCCTCAGCCGTCGATGACCCGGTGATCCTTGCCGGACGTGCCGAGCGCCTTGGCCTCGACCCGGTAGCGGTTGGCCTTCTCGGCCTTGCGCGGCGGGCGGTCGTTCGCGATCAGCACGGCCATCCACGGCAGCGGGATCGACAGCACCAGCAGCGCCACGGACAGCCACCAGATGTCGATGAAGACCATCGCCAGGATGATGCAGGGGATGCGCGCGCTCATCATGATCGCGTACTTCCGCTTGCGGGCCTTGTGCTGCTCGTCCAAGGACAGGGCCGCCTCGGTGATCAGCACCGGGGTGTCGTCACGCTCGGATGTGCTCACGACACCACCTCCACCTTCCATCGTCGCACTGCTGTTCCCCATCCAACACCCGCTCGGGTGACCCCCGCACGACAGGGCCGCCGCGCTTAGGATCCGCACGTGGTCGCCCTGGACCGGCTGGTCGACGTGCTCGGCAGCCTCGGCACGCACCTGAGCTGCGCTCCGCGCGGCCGGGACGTCGAGCTGCGCGGTGTCGCGCTGCACGACGCCGCCGAGCGGACGCCCGCCGCACCTGACGACGTCCTGCTGGGCCTGGGTATTCCGTCACCCGCCGCGGCGGCCCGGTTGGTCGCGTCGACGAGCGCCGCCGTCGTCGTGCTGCACGGGCGGCCGCCGCTGGACGAGAAGATCGCCGCCGCCGCCCGCCGCTCCGGCGCGGCCGTGCTGCTGGTCGAGCCGTCGGTGCCGTGGAGCCAGCTGGCGAACGTGGCGCAGGCGCTCGTGCTCGGCGGGCAGCAGAAGGGCTCCGGCGACCTGTTCGCGGTCGCCGACGCCATCGCCGCCGTCGTCGGCGGCCCCGTCACGATCGAGGACCAGCAGTCCCGCGTGCTCGCCTACTCCTACCGCCAGCAGGACGTCGACCAGGTCCGGGTGCAGACCATCCTCGGCCGCAAGGTGCCCGACGAGGCGCGGCGGGCCCTCGACTCCTACGGCGTGTTCACCCACCTCGCCGCCACCGACGACCCCATCTACGTGCCCAGGCTCACCGACCAGCTCGGCGGCAGGCTGGTCGCCGCCGTCCGCGCGGGCCGTGAACTCCTCGGTTCCGTCTGGGTCGAGGTCGACGCCCCCGTCGACACCACCCGCGCCGCCGCGCTCGTCGACGGCGCCAGGACCGCCGCCCTGCACCTGCTGCGCGCCCGCGCCAGCGCCGACCTCGAACGCCAGGCGGAAGCCGACCTGGTCATCGCCCTGCTAGACGTGCCCTCCGGCGCCCCGGCAGCCCTCGCCAGGCTGGGGCTGCCGTCGTCGGACCTGCGGGTCATCGCCGTGCAGGCCCACGTGGGCGACGCCGACCACGGCGCGGCGCTGCTCGCGTTCGAACGCGCCACCGCGGGCTTCGGCTGGTCGCGCCCCGGCCGCAGCGCCCTGTTCGGCAACGTGCTCTACACGGTGATCCCGTGCGGCGAAGACCCCGCGGCCGCCCTGGACTGGGTCCGCGCCCTGTCCCGCGAACTGCCCACCGAGGCCACCGTCCTGTCCGGCATCGGCGGCCCGGCCGACGCCGTGCAGGTGTCCGCCTCCCGCCAGGAGGCCGACGAGTGCATGGTGCTGTCCGCGGGCGACCCGGTGGTCTACGACCTGTCGTGGGCGCGGGTGCTGCTGCACCGGCTGTCGGCCGCCGCGGACGGCGGACGGCTGCCCACCCGCGGCCCCGTGGCGGACCTGCTGCGCCACGACCGCGAGCACGGCACGCAGTACGCGGCCACCCTGCGGGCCTGGCTGGGCGCGCAGGGCGACACGCGGAGCGCGGCACGGGCGCTCGGCGTGCACCCGAACACCCTGCGGTACCGGATGCAGCGGATGGCCGAGGTCACCCCGCTACCGCTCGACGACCCCGACCAGCGACTCGCCATGGCCATCGCCCTGTCCGTACAAGCCCGCCGCACCACCTAAGCCACGCACCCGCATTCCCCTCGCGAGTCGAACACTCAGACACCCCGTGTCGAACCTCCAGACACCTCAAGAGAGAACCACGACATGTCCGAGTGAGGGGTTCGGGGTGCCTGAGTGTTCGACACGGGGTGTCTGGGGGTTCGACTCGCGGGTGGAAGCATGGGTGGGTGCTTCCTGACCTTTCGCTTGACCTGACCGCGCGGCTTCGCGATGCCTTCGAGACCGCCGATTACGACACCGACGGTGTGCTGTCCGCCCTCGGCCCGCAGGCCCAGGCGGCCCTGACGCGGGGTGAGCCCGAGCCCGCCCGGCGGGCCAGCGGGGACGCCGGTGCCCTGGGGACGATGATCCGGCTGTTCCTGCTGGGCGACGCCGAGCCCGAGGCCGGGGTCCGGACGGCGTTCAAGGCGCTGGACCTCGACTCGATGCTCGCCAACGAACTCCTCCGCGCCACCCCGGACGGTCTCAGGGCGGGCCTCGACATCCGTCCCCACGCGGGCGACGACCGGTCCTGGTGGGTCGTCGCCGACCTGGACGCGGAGCAGCGCGGCGGCCCGGTCCCCGGCGACCACGTGCTGGGCATCGGCCAGGCGTCGGTCAGCCTCGCCAGGGCGACCGCCCGCCGTCCGGTGGACACCCTCCTGGACCTGGGCACGGGCTGCGGCGTGCAGGCGCTGCACGCCTCCCGCCACGCGGAGCGGATCACCGCGACGGACCTCTCCGAACGGGCGCTGGCGCTGGCCAAGGGCACTTTCCACCTCAACGGGCTGGACGTCGAACTCGGCCAGGGCGAGTGGTTCGGGCCGGTGGCGGACCGCCGGTTCGACCAGATCGTCTGCAACCCGCCGTTCGTGGTCGGCCCGCCGCGCGTCGACTACACCTACCGCGACTCCGGTCTGGGCGGTGACGACGCGAGCGCGCTGGTGGTCCGGCGGATGCCGTCGTTCCTCAACGAGGGCGGCGTGGGGCAGCTGCTGGCGTCCTGGCTGCACCGCAAGGGCGAGGACTGGGCGGACCGGGTGTCGGGCTGGTTGCCGCGCGACGGGGTGGACGCGTGGTTCGTGCAGCGCGACATCGCCGACCCGGGGCTGTACGTGGGCACCTGGCTGCGCGACGCCGGAGTGGACCCGAGGTCGCCCGAAGGCCGCGAGAAGGCCTCCGTGTGGCTCGACTGGTTCGCGCACAACGACGTCGAGGGCATCGGGTTCGGGTTCGTGACGCTGCGGCGCACCGACGGCGGGCACGCCGAGGTGGTATGCGAGGACCTGCGGCACGCGTACGTGGACCCGTTGGGCCCGGAGACGTCGGCGTGGCTGGACCGGGTGGACTGGCTGCGGGCGAACGGGTCCGCGGAGTCGCTGCTGGCGACCCGGTTCACCGTGCCGGAGTCCGTGCTCCTGGAGGAGGTGTCGTCACCGGCCGAGGAGGGCTGGACGGCCGTCGTGCGCAGGCTGCACCGGCAGGACGGGCCGGGGTGGCAGCACGAGCTGGACGAGGTCGCGGCGGCCCTGCTGAGCGGCTGCCGGGGCGCGCTGCCGCTGGAGGACCTGGTGACGCTGCTGGCGTTCGCGCACGACCAGCCGCTGGACGGCCTGATCGCCAACGCCCTCCCGGTGGTCAGGGACCTCGTGCGGCACGGCATGTTGAGGCCCCTGTGAGAGCTGTTGTGGCACGAGTCACAGAGGCCAGCGTGGTGGTGGGCGATCTGGTCGTCGGCGCCATCGACGAGCCGGGCCTGTTGGTCCTGCTCGGGGTGCATGTCGACGACGACAAGGCGCTGGTTCCGGTCATGGCGCGGAAGCTGCACGAGCTGAGGCTGCTCCGCGACGAGCAGTCCTGCGCCACGACCGGCGCGCCGCTGCTGGTTGTGAGCCAGTTCACGCTGTACGGGGAGACGCGGAAGGGGCGGCGTCCGTCGTGGACGGCCGCCGCCCGTCCGGAAAAGGCCGAGCCCTTGATCGAGGGAGTGGTGCGGGAACTGCGGCAGAAGGGCGCTCGAGTCGAAACAGGACGGTTCGGCGCGATGATGTCGGTGCGGAGCGTGAACGACGGTCCGTTCACCGTGTTGGTGGATCTCTAGGGAGCTCTCAGGAAATCCTCAGCATTGCGGGCGCAACGCGTGTGATGGCAACGACGTCTTCACTTCGGGGAGTCGGGAACGAATTGGCATTCCGACGCGTTTCCCAAGTGTCCAGCCGGCAAGCGATGGGTACCCAGCGGGCCCCGACGCCGAAAGGCTCACTGCGCAGTGCAGCGCAGGTGTGTGACGCAACCGCACGCCAGCCCGCGACAAAGGGGGAGGGAGTTCCATGACCGTCCCGAGGGTCTTCGACCGAGAGGTCGACACCACGACCACCACCATGCTCACCGCAGCCGAGTTGGACCTCGACGCGCAGAGCCCGGCAGCGGATCTCGTCCGAGTCTACCTGAACGGGATCGGCAAGACCGCCCTGCTCACAGCGGCCGAAGAGGTCGAACTGGCCAAGCGGATCGAGGCCGGGGTCTTCGCCCAGCACATGGCCGAGACCGCCAAGCGCCTGTCCCCCACGCGCCGCGAGGAACTGCGCGCGTTGGTGCGGGACGGCCACGTGGCGAAGAACCACCTGCTCGAAGCGAATCTCCGTCTCGTCGTTTCGCTGGCCAAGCGATACACCGGTCGCGGAATGCCGCTGCTCGATCTGATCCAGGAAGGGAACCTGGGCTTGATCCGCGCGGTGGAGAAGTTCGACTACACCAAGGGCTTCAAGTTTTCGACCTACGCGACGTGGTGGATCCGCCAAGCGATCACCCGTGGAATGGCGGATCAAGGCCGCACCATCCGCC
Organism: Umezawaea sp. Da 62-37; assembly: GCF_032460545.1. Classification (GTDB taxonomy): domain Bacteria; phylum Actinomycetota; class Actinomycetes; order Mycobacteriales; family Pseudonocardiaceae; genus Umezawaea. The sequence goes on along the minus strand of NZ_CP135965.1, from coordinate 7,933,892 downwards.
TTCCCGTCCACTTGGTGGAACAGGTGAACAAGTTGGCGCGGATCAAGCGCGATCTGCACCAGCAGCTCGGCCGGGAAGCGACGACCGAGGAGTTGGCGAAGGAATCCGGCATCAGCGCCGAGAAGGTCTCCGATCTCCTCGACCACGCCCGCGACCCGGTGAGCCTCGACATGCCGGTCGGCGCCGAGGAGGACGCCCCCCTTGGCGACTTCATCGAGGACTCCGACGCGACGGACGCCGAGAGCGCGGTCATCTCCGGTCTGCTCCAGGACGACCTGCGCCGGGTGCTCTCGACGCTGGACGCCCGCGAGCAGGCGGTCATCCGGCTCCGCTACGGCCTCGAGGACGGCCAGCCGCGGACCCTCGACCAGATCGGCAAGCGCTTCGGGCTGTCCCGCGAGCGGGTCAGGCAGATCGAGCGCGAGGTCATGTCGAAGCTCCGCCAGGGCGAGCGCGCGGAGAAGCTGCGCGCGTACGCGAGCTGACTCACCCGATCGGCCGCGTTGACTTGTGATCCGAGTCACGGCACGGTCTTGCTCTACACAGACCTCGCGGCAACCCCCACCTCATCTCGTGGGGGCGAGTCGCCTGCCAAGGAAGGTCGGGGCGGTCGGGGGCCGGCCCGGCCTTCCGCTATTCCCCGGCCGGGTCCCCCGCCAGGTCGGCGGCGAGCTTCCCCCGGTAGAACCGCCTCGACTCCTCGTGCTCCGCGCCGACGAACCCGCGGGGAGCGCCCTCCACGATCATGATCAGGTACAGGTAGACCCGGTAGAGCCGGACGCGCTCCCGCCTCGACGGCGTCATGTCCATGCCGCCGTACCCGGCCAGGAAGTCCGGCTCGTCCTCGATGTCGCCGAACAGCGCCAGCGAGACGAAGTCGGCCAACGGGTCGCCCCAGAACGCCCGTTCGGGGTCGATGATCCCGACGACCTCCGGGGTGGCCGGGTCGACGAAGATGTTGCCCGGCCACAGGTCGAAGTGCACGAGGACCGGTGTGGTCACCTCGTCGAGAACGGCTGAGCGGTCCTGGAACCAGTCGGACAGGCCTTCCGGGAGCCCGACACCGAACACCTCCGCGTCGGCCAGCACGGAGGCCGCCATGGCCAGGAACGCCCCTCGCCAGGTGTCACCGCCCGGCCCCTGCGGGTAGCCGAACGAGTCCCCTCCGATCCGGTGCAGCCGGGCCACGATCCCGCCCAGCTCACGGCGCAGCGCGGCGCGCGCCCCCGGCGTGATCCGCTGCTCCAGCGACGCCCACGACCCGCCGTCGAGGCAGCTCATCACCAGCAGGCCGTCCTCGACGTGCAGCACCTCCGGCACCGGCACGCCGTGCTCGCCCATCAGCCGGAACGCCATCGCCTCGGTGCGCATGATGTCCCGCTCGTAGGTCATCAGCGGCGTCCCCGGCGGCGGTGCGACCTTCAGCACGACCACGCGCCCGTCGTCGGTGGTGAGCCGGTGGGCGGCGTTGAACATCCCGTCGGTCAGCTCGAAGTGCTCCACCAGCCCCGCCCCCGTGGCCCGGCGGGTGATCGAGGACAGTTCGGACTCCGTCAGCTTCCGCTTGGTCTCGCTGTGCACGACGCGAATCACATCACGGCGGCTCGGTCGCGCGTCGGCGATCGGATACGGTCGGCGGATTCCGAAGCGCGCAAGGGAGCCCGCGACGTGACCACCACCACGACCCAGTTCGAGTACTCAGACGTCCTCCCCTTGGCGAAGGACACCACCACCGAATACCGGCTCGTGACGGCCGACGGCGTCAAGGTCGTCGAGGCCGCGGGCCGCACGTTCCTGGAGATCGCGCCCGGGACGCTGACGCTGCTGGCGAAGGCGGCCATCCGCGACATCCAGCACCTGCTGCGCCCCTCGCACCTGGCGCAGCTGCGCGCGATCGTGGACGACCCGGAGGCCAGCGGCAACGACCGGTTCGTGGCCATGGACCTGCTGCGCAACGCGAACATCGCCGCGGGCGGCGTGCTGCCCATGTGCCAGGACACCGGCACCGCGATCATCATGGGCAAGCGCACCGAGGCCGTGCTCACCGGCGGCACCGACGAGGAGGCCTTGTCCCGCGGCGTCTTCGAGGCCTACCAGGAGCTGAACCTGCGCTACTCGCAGATGGCGCCGACGACGTTCTGGGACGAGAAGAACACCGGCACCAACCTGCCCGCGCAGATCGACCTGTTCACCGCGCCCGGCACGGAGCCGAAGTACGAGTTCCTGTTCATGGCCAAGGGCGGCGGCAGCGCCAACAAGACGTTCCTCTACCAGGAGACCAAGGCGCTGCTGAACCCGAAGCGGCTGGCCACGTTCCTGGACGAGAAGCTGCGCTCGCTCGGCACGGCCGCGTGCCCGCCCTACCACCTCGCCGTGGTCGTGGGCGGCCTGTCCGCCGAGCAGAACCTCAAGGTCGCGAAGCTCGCGTCGGCCCGCTACCTGGACGGCCTGCCGACCGAGGGGTCGCCGCTGGGCCACGCGTTCCGCGACACCGACCTCGAGCAGCAGGTCCTGGAGCTGACCCGGAACTTCGGCATCGGCGCCCAGTTCGGCGGCAAGTACTTCTGCCACGACGTGCGCGTGATCCGGCTCCCCCGGCACGGCGCGTCCTGCCCGGTCGGCATCGCCGTGTCGTGCTCGGCCGACCGCCAGGTCAAGGCGAAGATCACCGCGGACGGCGTGTTCCTGGAGCAGCTGGAGCGCGACCCGGCGCACTTCCTGCCGGACATCGAGGACGAGCACCTGTCCGACGAGGTCGTGAAGATCGACCTCACCCGGCCGATGGACGAGATCCGCGCCGCGCTGTCCGCGCTGCCGGTGAAGACGCGGGTGTCGCTGACCGGTCCGCTGGTCGTGGCGCGCGACATCGCGCACGCGAAGATCAAGGAACGCCTCGACGCGGGCGAGGGCATGCCGCAGTACCTGAAGGACCACCCGGTCTACTACGCCGGTCCGGCCAAGACTCCCGAGGGGTACGCCTCGGGCTCGTTCGGGCCGACCACCGCGGGCCGGATGGACTCCTACGTCGAGGAGTTCCAGGCCGCGGGCGGGTCGCTGGTGATGCTGGCGAAGGGCAACCGGTCCAAGCAGGTCACCGACGCCTGCCGGAGCCACGGCGGGTTCTACCTCGGGTCCATCGGCGGCCCGGCCGCGCGGCTGGCGCAGGACTGCATCCGCAAGGTCGACGTGCTGGAGTACGCCGAACTGGGCATGGAAGCCGTGTGGAAGATCGAGGTCGAGGACTTCCCGGCGTTCGTCGTGGTCGACGACAAGGGCAACGACTTCTTCTCCGAGACGTCGGCCCCGCTGCTCCAGGTGTCGTTCAGGCGGTAGCCGAGGGAGGGGGCGCCTCGGGCGCCCCCTCCCCCGCGTCAGGCGGCGTCCTGCCGGGCCTCCAGCACGATCTTGCGGTCGCCCAGCGGCGCGGCGAGGGTGACGTTCAGCGGCACGTCCCGGATCTCCTGCGTGCACACACCACCCGCGCCCGGCGCGTAGTACGTGGTCACGAGCGTGATCTGCACCTGGTCGGCGGCCTGCGTGGTCACCTCGGCGGTGGCCGTCTTGCAGCCACCGGCTTGGCCGATCACCTGCAACGTCTTCCCGTCGGAGGCCACGGTCACCTCCGTCCTGTACGTCTCCGGCAGCACCGTGCCGTCGACCTTCGACGGCGGCACCTCGGTCGACCCGCCCGGCAACGGCGGCGAGGTCGGCTGCGACGGCTGGGGCGGGACCTGGCTCTGGCCGGGCGGCCGGACGTTCGACGACGGCAGCGAGGCCGTGCCGCCGGGCAGGCCGGACGCCGACGGCGACGAAGTCGTGGACGACGGGGGCGACGAGGCCGACGAGGCCGTGCCGGACGATCCGCTGGCCCCGAACGGGGCGTCCCCGCTGCCGCAACCGGCTAGTGCGCACAGTCCCGCGGCGAGGGCGACGAGCACCTTGGCGTTCCTCATATCGCAAGGACGGTACAGGCGCGGATGTGGTTGCAGGACCCCGGTGGACCGGACAAGACAGGACAGAAAGGGGTCCGACCAGCGGTGTCCGGCCGACGGCTTGTCGACCGGACACCGGGTTCGGGCGGGTTACTGCTGCTGCCGGGTGAGCAGCACGACGGTCCGGTCGCCGAGCGGCGCGTCGAGCTTCGCGGTCAGCGGCGGGAAGCGGATGTCCATGGTGCACATCTGCTGCGCCGACGGCATCGTCTCGACCAGCACCAACCGGACGGTGGTCGCGGACTGCTCGGCGACCTCGGCGGTCACCTTGCTGCAACCGCCCTCCTGGCCGGTCACGCCGATGACGGCGCCCTCGCTCTCGGTCCAGACCTGCTTCGGGTACTGGTCGGGCAGCGCGGCCGCGTCGATCTTCTCCGGCGGCACCGCGACACCGCCGTTGGGCGGCGGCTCGCCGACCGCGATTCCGGGATCGTCCGAGGTCGTCGTGGGCGCGGGCGAGGACGACACGCTGAGCTGGGGATCGCCGGACCCGCTTCCGGCGTCGATCGACGGCTGGGGGTTCGCGCACGCGGCCACCAGCAGGAGCAGAACGCCGGCGCCGACTGCGGTTCCTGGGCTTCTCATGTGAAGAGGACGGAGCAACCCCGCCCTCGGGTTGCTCCGTCCTGTTCACGTTTGCCGGTTTTCCACGAGGTGGCGCAGTCGGAGCGACCCGGTGATCGGGTTGCTCCGCCCTGTCCACCGTTGCCGGTTCCGTCGAGCGGCTACCGGTCGAGGTGGGCCTTGATCCCCTCGACGGCGTGCTTCAGCGCGTCCAGCCTCGGCTGCGAGGCCAGGCCCGCGTGGTACAGGTGGAACTCCTCGACGCCCTCGTCGGCGTAGTGCTTCCACTCGGTGAGCAGCGCCTCGCCGTCGATCGGCTTGGGCGGCAGGGCGAGGACGTAGCTCGCGATCCGCGCGTCCGGTCCGGCGACCTCGCGCAGCGCGCGGATGCCGGGGGTGCTCGCCTCGGCGCCCGCCCAGCAGAACACCGTCAGCACGTCGACGTCCGCCTCGACGGCGGGGGCGACCGTGGCGAACGGTCCGGTGGCCCACTCGTCACCGGTGGCGTGCAGGGCGATCCGGATGCCCGGCGCCCGCTCGCGCACCAGCGCGACCAGTGCCTTCCGCAGTTCGCCGACGATCCCGGTGCGCACCCGCGACACCTGCTTCGCCCGCGCCCCCAGCGCTTCCTCCACGTTCGGCGCACCGGTGTCGACCCCGACGCGGACGGCGGCGCGCAGGTCGTCGACGTCGAGACCCGCGTCCTGGTAGCGGACCGCGCACGCGACGCAGAAGCACAGCGAGAGCAGCTTCTGCCGGACCGGGTCCCAGTCCGCGCCGTCGGTCTTCTCGTGGTGGCCGCCGTGGAAGAAGCCGAGCGGTCCGCAGGCCTCCAGCACGATCCCGTCCGGGCGGCCGAGGTCGAGGACCTCGGTCACCAGCGTGCGCGCGTACTCGACGACATCGGGGTTCGCCGTGCACAGCGCGTACGGGTAGCGGTCCCCGAAAGCGTTGACAACGTTGGCATCCGGGTGCAGATCGCCCAGCCGGCTGCTGTGCGTCAACACCGTCCACGCGTACACCGGCAGTCCAACGGCGCGCAGCGCGTCCGCCGCGGCGCCGAAGGAGTTGTCACCGTCCACCCAGGACGGTTCGGCGGGCACGAGCCGCCTGCCCTCCCAGGCCTCGTCGCGGACCGGCAGGTAGAACGCCGCGTGCCGGGCGTCGACCATCCGGTGCTCCGGGTGCAGCGGGGTCGCGGCGCGCACGGTGTGGTACGACGCCGCCAGCGCGACGGCGTCCACGCCGAGGTCCGCGTACCGTTGTGCCGCAAGGGGATCGCCGACGACGTCCCAGGGATAGACGTGTGCGACGAAGGACGGGGCGGGCGGGGCGTTCTCCGCACGGGCCGGCTTTCGCCCTTCTTCGCTTCCCCCGGATTTCGCAGTCGTCACCACCGGGGGCGCAGCCTCTCGTAGGTCGGGTCGAACTTCTGCATGTAGCCGGTGTCATCGCGTTGGACGATGCCGCACGTGCGGTAGTTCTCGGCGAGTCGGGCCAGGGCGTCGCGGTCCAGTTCGACGCCGAGTCCGGGCGTCGTCGGCACCGGCACGGCACCGTCCACGAAGGTCAGCGCGCCGGGCAGCACGACGTCGTCCTCGCGGTTCCACGGGTAGTGCGTGTCGCACGCGTAGCTCAGGTTCGGCGTCGCGGCGGCGAGGTGCGTCATCGCGGCGAGGCTGATCCCGAGGTGGGAGTTGGAGTGCATCGACAGCCCGATGCCGAACGTCCGGCAGGTCGACGCGAGGTTGCGCGACCGGCTCAGCCCGCCCCAGTAGTGGTGGTCGGACAGGATCACCTGCACCGCGTCCACCGCGACCGAGGGCGCGATGTGCTCGAACGCGACGACGTACATGTTGGTGGCCAAGGGCATCGAGGCCTTCGCCGCGACCTCCGAGAGGCCGGGAATCCCCTCGGTGGGGTCCTCCAGGTACTCGACCACGCCGTCCAGCGCCTCGGCGACGCGGATCGACGTCTCCACCGACCAGGCGGCGTTCGGGTCGAGCCGCAGCGGGAGGTCGGGGAACGCCTCGCGCAGCGCGTGGATGGCCGCGATCTCCTCGTCGGGCGGGAAGACGCCGCCCTTGAGCTTGATCGAGCCGAACCCGTACTCGTCGATCAGCCGCTTGGCCTGCGCGACGATGCCCGCCGGGTCGAGCGCCTCACCCCACTGGTCGGGCTCGGCGCCGGGGTGCGCGGCCCACTTGTAGAACAGGTACGCGCTGTACGGGACGGCGTCGCGCACGGCGCCGCCGAGCAGGTCCGACACCGGACGGCCGAGCGCCTTGCCGCGGATGTCCCAGGTGGCGACCTCGAACGGCGAGTACACCCGGTCCACGGTGCCCTCGGCGGTGAGCTTGCCGGTCAGCCCGTGCCGGTCGTCGCCGGACTTGCCGCCCAGCGCCTCGGCGACGCGCGCGTGCATCACGTTGAGCTGGTGCACGTCCAGGCCGACCAGCGCGGGCGCGACCCGGCTCAGCCGGTCGAGGTGGCCGATGTCGCCGTAGCTCTCGCCGAGCCCGCTGACGCCCTCGTCGGTGTGCACCTCGACGATCGACCGCAGCGCCCACGGCTCGTGGACGCCCGCGGAGTTCAGCAGCGGCGGGTCCCGGAAGGCGACGGGGGTGATGGTGATGTCGGTGATCCTCATGCCGCCAACGCCCTTCCGACGGCGATGATCCGCTCCAGCTCCTCGACGTGCTCCGGCGTCGGGTCGACCAGCGGCGGGCGCACACCGCCCGCGTTCAGACCGCCGAGCTTCACCGCGGCCTTGATCAGCGCCACGGCGTAGCCGGGCACCCGGTCGCGCAACTCGACCAGCGGCACGAAGAACTCGCCGAGGTAGCGGCGCACCAGCGCGGTGTCGTCGTCCTGCACGGCCTGGTAGAAGCCGAGCGAGATCTCCGGCGCGAACGCGAAGACCGCGGAGGAGTAGAGGTCCACGCCGATGCCGCGGTAGGCGGGCACGGTCAGCTCCGCGGTCGGCAGGCCGTTGAAGAACTGGAACGGCTTGTCGACGCGGGCCCGCACGGCCAGCACGATCCGCTGGAGCTGGTCGATGTCGCCAAGGCCGTCCTTGAACCCGATGACGGTCGGCAGCGACGCGACCTCCACCGCGGTGTCGGGCGTGAACACGGCGTTGTTGCGCTGGTAGACGATCACCGGCAGCCCGGTGGCGGCGGCGACGTCGGTGACGTAGCGGACCAGGCCCTTGGCGGGGTTGGTCACCAGGTACGGCGGCATCAGCAGGAGCCCGTCCGCGCCCGCCCGCGCCGCGGCCCTGGCGAAGTCCTTGGCGATGGGCAGCGGACCGCCCGCGCCCGCGAAGACCGGTACCCGGCCTGCGGTCGCCTCGACCGCCACGGCGACCGCGCGTTCGAACTCCTCAACACCGAGCGCGTGGAACTCCCCCGTGCCGCAGGCGACGAAGACCGCGCCCGGCCCCGCCGAGACGCCGTGCTTGACGTGCTCGGCGAGCACGTCCTCGGCGATCGCCCCCGTCGGGTCGAACGGCGTTACCGGAAAGAACAGCACCCCATCGAGTTGCATAGACCTTCATCCCTTGATCGCTCCGGTGGTGATCCCACGCAGGAAAGACTTCTGCAGCGACAGGTACACGAGCAGGCTCGGCACCAGCGCCAGCAATGCTCCGGCCAAGACGATCCCAGGCCCGACCTCCTGGTCGGACCTCAACGACAGCAGGGCGACGGTCAGGGTGTAGTCGGAGGGGTCGTCGGCGACGATCAGCGGGAGCAGGTACTGCTCCCAGATCATGTTGAACCCGAACACGGCGACCACGCCGAGGGCGGGCTTCACGAGCGGCAGGATGATCTGGGCGAAGATCCGGAGCTCGCCCGCGCCGTCGACCTTCGCGGCCTCCTCCAGTTCCACGGGGATCTCCTTCATGAACTCCGTCATGACGAAGATGGAGAAACCCCAGGCACCCAGCGGCAGGATCACGCCGAGCAGGGTGCCCTTCAGGCTGACGTGCAGCAGGGGGAGGTCGCCGATCACCAGGGACAGGGGGATCGCGATGACTTCCTCGGGCAGCATCATCGTGGTGAGGATCAGCAGCAGCACGGCCGCCTGACCCCGGAACTTCTTGCGCGCCAACGCGTACGCGGCGAACACGCTCACCGAGAGCTGGAGCAGCAGCGCCCCGCCCGCGATGATCAGCGAGTTCGCCAGGTAGCCCCAGATGCCCTTGTGGCCCGCCTCGGTGAAGTTGACCATCGAGGGCCTGTTCGGCAGCACGGACAGCTGGGTCGGGTCGGGGTTGTGGTCGAACGCGCCGGAGAACACGGTGATCAGGGGACCCGTGAACAGCAGCACGGCGACCGCGCTGAGCAGGATCCTGACGCCCCTGCCCAGCCAGGCCTGACGACCGGTCGACCACCCGAGCGCGGTGTCGCACTTCTCCGCGACGCTCACCTGGCCTCCTTCCGCCGTCGGTACAACTGGACCACGACCGTCAACGCGAACGTGATCAGGAAGAGCATCACCGAACCGGCGGACGCGACGCCGATCTCGTTGCGCTCGAAGGCGACGGTGAACACCCGCGTCATCCACACGTCCGTGGAGCCCGCGGGTCCGCCGCCGGTGAGGACGTAGACCTCGGTGAACACCCGCAGGCCGCGGATGGACGCCAGCGTCAGCAGGATGGTGATCACCGGGCGCAGCGCGGGCAGCGTGATGTGCCGGATCCGCTGCACCGTGGTCGCGCCGTCGATGGCGGACGCCTCGTACTGCTGGCGGTCGATCCCCGCGAGTCCCGCGAGGATCAGCACCATGTCGTAGGGGGCGCCCTTCCAGATCCCGACGAACATGACCGAGGCCAGGGAGGTGTCCGGGCTGTCCAGGAACGTCCACGGGCCGAGGCCGACCAGCGAGATGGCGCTGTTGACGAACCCCTCCGGGGTGGGGAAGAACAGCAGCCGCCAGATCTCGCCGATGACCGCGGTCGCCGCGACCACCGGCAGGAACACCGCGGACCGCACGAACCACAGCGACTTCGCGTGGCCCTCCAGCAGCAGCGCCAGCGCGAACCCGATCACCATGGAGCCCAGCGTCTGGCCGACGGCGAGCACGAGGGTGTGCCCGATCGCGTCGCGGAACCGCTCGTCGCCGAGGATGCGGACGTAGTTGTCCGCCCCCACCCACAGGTCGCCCAGGAACGGGCGGACCTGGTACAGGCTCAGCCGGATCCCCTCGGCCATCGGCAGGTACTTGAAGACGATGAAGATCAGCACCGCGGGCAGCAGGAACAGCCAGGGCGTGAAGGTGGATCCCGTGAGGCGACGCCGGTGGCGCCGCCTCACGGGGTGGGAGCCGACGGCACCGCCGCCACTAGCCGCCGATCCCACGTCTGTGGTGTCGTGAACGGTGTCGGACACCGTCACTTCGACATTCCCTGGGTCTGCAACTCCTTCTTGAGGTTCCCGGCCAGCTTGCCGAGGTCGCCCTTGACGTCGCCGTCGCACGTCGCGAAGAGGGAGTTCAACGTCTCGGAGAACTGCTGCCGGAAGGGCTGGAAGTTCGGCACGCTCGGGAACGGCCGCGCGCTGTCGGCGTAGACCTTGGCGGTGGTGGCCCAGCGCGGGTCGTCGTAGACGGCGTCGACGTCGACCTTGCCGTTGACGGGGAGCCGGACCACGGGGGTCGGGTCGCCCTTCATGCCCGCCTGCTGCGCCTCGGCGCTGATCAGGTACTCCGCCAGCTTCTTCTGCGCGTCCGCCCTCGGCGAGCCCGCCATCAGGTAGATGTTCTCGCCCTCGCCCAGCACGGTGTCGCCCGCCGGGCCCTTGGGAGCCGCGATGACCTCGTACTTGTCCTTGCCGAGGTTCTTGTCGAACCGGCCGAACATGTACGGGCCGGTCACGTAGATGCCGGTCTTGCCGGTCTCGAAGAACGCGTGCGCGTCGTTCGTGCCCGTGGTGAGGGCTCCCGGCTGGACGACCTTGGTGTCGCAGAACATCTTCCGCAGGTACTCGACGGACTTGACGGTCTCGTCGGAGTCGACCGCGACGCCGAACTTGTCGCCGTCCTGCTTGAGGATGTCGCCGCCGCCCTGCCAGATGAAGCTCGACGCCCACCAGCCGAGGTAGCCGCGGTCGGTGGTGCCGGGCACCAGCATCCCGTAGGTGTCGGCCTGGCCGTTGCCGTCCGGGTCGTCCTTGGTGAACGCGGTCGCCAGGTCGGAGAGCTCGTCCCAGGTCTTCGGCACCGGCTTGCCCAGCTTCTCGCGCCAGTCCTTGCGGATCAGCGTGACCATCGCCTGGGTGGAGAACGGGATCGCGTAGTACTTGCCGTCGGAGGCCCTGCCGTTGTTCCAGGCCCGCTCGCCGACGTCGGCGCCGCCCGCGATGGAACCCTTGTCGATCTCGCCGACCAGACCCTGGGAGGTGAAGACGCCCAGTGAGCCGGTGTCCGTGACGACCAGGTCGGGCAGGTCCTTCGACGCCGCGCGCTGCTGAATCTGCTTGTCGAAGTCCGCGAAGATCGGCTTGTAGTCGACCTCCACCCCGGTCTTCGCCTGGAAGTCGGCGAAGATCTTCTCGTAGACCTTCGCGGTGGCCTCGGTGCTCCGCGTCCAGACCTCGAACGGCGCGTTCGGGTCCTGTGCGACTCCTGGCCCACCTCCACTGCCCGTGGACGCGGGCGTCGAGCCGCAACCTGCCAGGACCAACCCCACAGCAGCCAGCGCGACAGCCGCGGTGGCGGACCGGGAACGGGGCATTTCACTCTCCTAGTTGTTCACATCCGTGAAACGGAGTCGTACTTGTGAACCTGATGCCGGACTGTAAGAATCAGCACAGCAACGTGTCAAGAGCGTGTTGCCGGAATGTTTCCCTGGAGGACCTGGTGACCGAAGCCGCTTCGCCCACTCGTCCGGGGGCGGTGAAATCCGCCGACCGGACCGTTGAGCTGCTGGAAGTCCTGTCGGCGTCCGACCGCCGGCTGACCCTCACCGAGCTGCACCGGGAGCTCAGCTACCCGAAGTCGAGCCTGTACATGCTGCTGCAGACGCTCGTGAACCGCGGCTGGGTGGAGGTCGAGCCCGACCGCGGCACGTACGGCATCGGTGTGCGCGCCCTGCTGGTCGGCACGTCCTACCTCGACCACGACCCGGTCGTGCGCGCGGCGATCCGGGTGATGGAGCAGGTCCGGCAGACCGTCAACGAGACCGTCCACCTCGCGCGCCTCGACGGCGCGGACGTGGTCTACCTCGCCAGCCGCGAGTCCGAGCACCACCTGCGGGTCGTCTCCAGGGTCGGCCGCAGGCTGCCCGCGCACTCCACCTCGCTGGGCAAGGCGGTGCTGTCCACCCGCACCCCGCAGGAGGTCGACGTGCTGCTGCCCGCCGAGCTCAAGCCGCTCACGCCGAACACCGTCGTCGAGCGCGGGGCCCTGCACGCGCAGCTCGCGGGTTTCCGGAACATCGGCTACGCCCACGAGCGCGAGGAGAACACCCCCGGCCTCGGCTGCTTCGCCGTCGCGCTGCCCTACCGCAACCCCGTGCTCGACGCCATGAGCTGCTCGGTCCCGCTGGGCAGGCTCGACGACGAGCACGAGCGGCAGGTCATCGCGGCACTGCTCGACGCCGCCCGCACGATCACCGAACTGCTGCGCCAGTTCGGCCGCTGACCGTCCACACCGCACTCCGGAGGGGTTCCACCCGTGACCGCACGAATCCTGATCACCGGCGCCGCCGGTGGGCTGGGCACGCTCATGCGCCCCCGGCTCGCCGAGGGCGGCCGGGTCCTGCGCCTGCTGGACATCGCCGACATCCCGGCGGCGGCCGACGACGAGAGCGTCGAGGTGGTCCGGGCGTCGGTCACCGACATGGCCGCCATGGAGGAGGCGATGTCGGGTGTGGACGCCGTGATCCACCTCGGCGGGCACAGCCTGGAAGTGCCGTGGGAGCAGATCCTGGACGTGAACGTCAACGGCACGCACACCGTGCTGGAGGCGGCGCGCAGGCAGGGCGTGACGCGCGTGGTGCTGGCCAGCTCCAACCACGCGGTCGGCTACGTGCCGAAGGCCGACGGCGAGGCGGGCGACGACCTGTTCCCCCGGCCCGACACGTACTACGGCGTCAGCAAGGTCGCGATGGAGGCGCTCGGCAGCCTCTACGCCGACCGCTACGGCATGGACGTGATCGCGATCCGGATCGGGTCGTGCTTCGAGAAGCCCCGCGACGCGCGGATGCTCTCCACCTGGCTGTCCCCCGACGACGCCGCCCGCCTGTTCGAGGCGTGCCTCGCCGCGCCGAGCCCCGGTTTCCGGGTCGTGTGGGGCGTCTCCGACAACACCCGGCGCTGGTTCTCCCTCGACGGGGCGTTCGCGCTGGGCTACGAGTCCAAGGACGACGCCGAGGTGTTCGCCTCCGAGGTGGGAACCCCGGACCCGACGTCGCCGGCGGAGCAGCGCGTGGGCGGCGTGTGGTGCGGCCCCGATTTCGATACCGCGGTGAAGGAGGCAGGTCAGTGATCGTGCAGGGCTACAACCCCCGGACCGGCGAGCCGATCGGCGAGCCCGTGGCCAAGACGACCGACAGCGGGGTCGACGGCGTCGTGACCGCCGCGACGGCCGCGTTCGAGGCCTGGTCGACCACGCCCGCCGCGGACCGGGCGGTGGTGCTGGAGGCCGTCGCCGACGCGCTGGACGCCGAGTCCGAGCTGCTGATCGCGACCGCCGACGGCGAGACCGCGCTCGGCGTACCCCGGCTGACCACCGAGCTGAAGCGCACCACCAACCAGCTGCGGCTGTTCGGCGAGGTGCTGCGCGAGGGCAGCTACGTCGAGGCGACCATCGACTCGCCGGACCCCGACATCATCCCGCCGCGCCCGAACCTGCGCCGCGTGCTCCGTCCACTCGGGACGGTCGCGGTGTTCTCCGCGTCGAACTTCCCGTTCGCGTTCTCCGTCGCGGGCGGCGACACCGCCTCCGCGCTCGCGTCCGGCTGCGCGGTCGTCGTGAAGGCGCACTCCGCCCACCCCGGCACCTCCCGCGAGACCGCCCGGATCGTGACCGCGGCCCTCGCCGCCGCCGGCGCCCCTTCCGGCCTGTTCGGCATCGTCTACGGCACGCACGCCGGCGTCGCGCTGGTGCAGCACCCGCACGTGCGCGCGGTCGGCTTCACCGGCTCGACCGGCGGCGGCCGCGCCCTGTTCGACATCGCCCAGGGCAGGCCCGACCCCATCCCGTTCTACGGCGAACTCGGCAGCGTCAACCCGGCCGTCGTGCTGCCCGACGCCGCCGCCGCGCGCCCCGCGGAGATCGCGACCGCGTTCGCGCAGTCGCTCACCATGGGCGTCGGCCAGTTCTGCACCAACCCCGGCCTGCTGTTCGCGCCCGCCGCCCTGGTGCCGCACCTCGGCGAAGCGGTGGCCGCGAGCCACGGCGGCGCGATGCTCAACGAGCGGATGTGCGACTCCTACCGGTCGAGCACCGAGGCACTCGCCTCCGGCGACCTGGTCACCGAGATCGCCACCGGCGACCGGCCCGCCGACGGCTGGAGCGTGGCCCCGCGGCTGTTCACCGTGCCGCTGGCGGCGTTCGCGGACAACCTGGAGAAGCTCACCGAGGAGCACTTCGGCCCCGCGGGCCTCGTCGTCACCTACGACGACCCCACCGACCTCCTGGCCGTGCTGCCGAAACTGCCCGGAACCCTCACCGGCACCGTCCACTCCGACCCGTCCGAGCACCCGTTGGCCGGTCAGGTCGCCGAGGTGCTCCGCCGGGTCGCGGGCCGACTGGTCTTCAACGGCTGGCCGACCGGCGTCGCGGTCGCCTGGGGCATGCACCACGGCGGCCCGTGGCCGTCGACCACCAACCCGCTGCACACGTCGGTCGGCGCCACGTCGATCCGCCGCTGGATCGCGCCGGTGACCTACCAGTCCTGGCCGGACGAGCTGCTGCCCGCGGAACTGAAGGACGGCAACCCACTGGGCATCCCGCGCCGGATCGACGGCGTGCTGGGCACGCACTAGCGCCTCGGCAGGCCTCCGCTCCCCCGACGCGGAGGCCTGCCGTGCTCACCGCCTGGACGGGGCCGCGACTCGGCCACCTGCGTGCACCCGCCGCTAGAGTCACCGGCAACCGACTCGTCGACGGCATCCGGAGAGGTCATGTACATCTCGCAGGTCACGCTGCGGAACATCAAGGGGTTCCACGGTGCCCGCGAAGTCGACCTCAAGTTGACCGCCCCCGGCTGGACCGTCATCGCCGGTCGAAACGGCTCGGGCAAGACAACCCTCCTGCGGGCCATCGCCTTGGTGGCGGCTGGACCGCTGAACACGGTGAGTCTTGCCCTCGATGCGGACAACTGGATCTCGACCGGAAGCAGCGAAGGATCGGCATCGATCGCTTTTGCCGAAGCGCAGCCAACCGATCGCAGTACTCGTCTTGCCGAACTCCACTGGGCAGCAGGCACCCTTCAGCACGGCTCACAGCAAGGCATGCCGGATTTCGGCCCGTGGCAGATCGATCCGCGCGGATGGTTCTGCGCGGCTTACGGCCCGTTCCGTCGCCTGGCAGGCGGTGCCAACGACGTTCAACGACTCATGCTGAAACCGGGCGTCGCGGCAAGGCTGACCAGCCTGTTCTATGAAGACGCTTCCCTGGCTGAAGGTGTCACCTGGCTGATCAGGCAACACCTTCGTGAACTCGAAGGCCACACCGACGCGGCACAGCTCAAACAAGCAGCCCTGAACCTGCTCGGTGATGGCCTCCTACCCGACCACCACCGAATCGACCGGGTCGACTCGGACGGTCTCTGGGTCTTCAGCGGCGAACACCACTTCCCCCTGAAGGAGATGAGCGACGGCTACCGCTCGGTAGTCGCACTCGTCGTCGACCTGGTGAAGCAGCTCCACGAGTGCTACGGCGAACTCACCACGGACGGTACGAGCGTCACGGCCCCCGGCGTGGTCATTATCGACGAGGTCGATGCCCATCTCCACGTCTCGTGGCAGAAGGCCATCGGCGGCTGGTTGAAGGCGCACTTCCCCAACATCCAGTTCATCGTCACCACCCACAGCCCCTACGTCTGCCAGGCGGCGGACCCCGGTGGCTTGATTCGGCTTCCCGGTCCTCAGGAAAACTCCGCGCCTTGTGTGGTGGACGACGACCTCTACGAACGAGTCGTCTACGGCAGTGGCGACGACGCCGTGCTGTCCGAGCTGTTCGGCCTGGAAACGCCCTACTCGGACCGGGCCGTCGAACTCCGCTCCGAACTGGTCGCACTCGAAGTCTCGGTCATCTCCGGTACCGCGACTGATGAGCAGGCTCGCCGCTACGACGAACTGAAGGACCTCCTGACCAGTTCACCGAGCGCACGCGCACGCGAAGTGGAAACGCGGCTGGGACGAACCAAGACGTGATCCGGATCGTCCGTCCCGAGTTGGCCCAGGAACTGGCGGATCGACTCCCACCGCTGACAGCGGAGATCGCGAACGCGACGGACACGGCCAACACCGCCCGGCTCCTGTGGAAGCGCACCCAGGTGCGACGAACCGTTCACGCGCCTCTGCGCAAGGTGCTCGCGGACATGGCGCCCGGCATCGAATGCTGCATGTACTGCGGTGACAGCCAGGGGACGGACATCGACCACTTCGAGCCGCTCGTCCTCAACCCGCTGCGCACATTCGACTGGCTCAACCACCTGCTGGCGTGCTCGACCTGCAACAGCCACAACAAGGGGTCGTTCTTCCCGCTCGACAGCGACGGAACGCCGCTCCTGATCGATCCGACCGTCGAAGATCCGTTCGACCACTTGGTGCTGACACCCTCACTCGGCGTCTACCACGGCCTGACCCCGAAAGGGCTCACCACGATCGAGGTCTGCGCTCTCAACCGATCCACGCTGACCAGAGGCCGCCAACAGGCTCACCGCGTGGTGCTGATGTGCCTGGAGAAGTGGGCCGACGCGTATGAGAACGACATGGCCGCCGACATGCACGAGGCAGTCATCACCGTGCGGGAACAGCCGTTCGCCGATGTGTGCCAGTCACTCCTGCGCCTGGCGTTGAGCCCCGGCGCGTCCAGGGTGTTCGACGACCCGCACGTGCTGGACCTGCTGCGCAGACCGGAACTCCGCGAAGCACTACTTACCTGACCCCGCCGCCTGCCTCGCCCGGTAAGCCCTCTGCTGGCACGCCCGTGAGCAGTACTCCTTCGGCCTGCCAGTGGCCGGTTTCTCCACCGGTTTCCCGCACGTGACGCAACTACCCGCCGTTTCATCACGAAACGGGGTTTCATCACGCCCCCGGACGAGCATCTCGATCCCGTCGAGCACGCGCTGCAGACCGAACTCGAAGTCGTCGGCCATCCCCTCGTACCCACCGCCCATCCACACGCGGGCCAGTGTCGGGTAGCGCTCCTCGGTCAGGTGGCCCCACAGGGAGACGCGCGAGGTCCACCACTCCTCCATGCTGACGCCGCTGCTGCGCTCGGCCTGCTGCGCCTCGGCGACCCGGCGGGCCGCGCCCTCGACGTACTGCGAGACGAGGTTGGTGACGGCCATGATCTCGCGGCCGCTCAGCCCGGTGCCGACCAGCAGCTTGAGCCGGGCCTCGAAGTCCGCCATGTAGTGCGGTCCCGGCACGCTGCGGGTGGAGGCGACCTGCACCATCCACGGGTGCCGCTGGTAGAGCTCCCAGTCCTGCCTGGCGGAGTCGGCGAGACCGGCGCGCCAGCCGGCGCGGTGGTCGGGCAGCGCGACCTCGGCGACGGCCGCGTCCTGCATGAGGTCCAGCAACTCGGCCTTGCCGGGCACGTACCGGTACAGGGACATGGTCGTGAACCCGAGCTTCTCCGCGACCCGCCGCATGGACAGGGCGGCCAGCCCCTCCTGGTCGGCGACCTCGATGGCCGCCGCGACCACCCCGTCCAGGTTCAACGCGGGTTTCGGCCCCCGGCCGGGGTGCGACTTCCCACCCCAGAGCAGTTCCACACTGCGTTCCGGATCACCGACTTCCGAGACCATCCCGTGCCCCCTCACCTTGACACCGTGCCGCACAACTGTATATATAGTACACAGGGTGTACGACATACACAGTTTAGGAGGTTGTCGTGAGCTCACCTGTTCTCTTCGCTGAAGGCCTCCGCAAGCGGTTCGGCGGGTATTACGCACTGGACGGATTCGACCTGTCGGTCCCAGCGGGAACGGTTTGCGGGCTGCTCGGCCCCAACGGCGCAGGGAAGACGACGGTGCTGCGAATCCTCTCCACCCTGATGCGCCCCGACGGCGGGCGCGCCTCGGTCGCCGGGTACGACGTCGCACGACAAGCAGCGGAGGTCCGCAACCACATCGGGATGATCGGACAGCAGTCCACGGTCGACGACATCCTCACCGGCCGGGAGAACCTCGCCCTCTGGGGCAGGCTCTACCACCTGAGCGCGGCCAACGCGAAACGCCGCGCGGACGAGCTCCTCGAGCAGTTCGGCCTCAACGCGGCGGCCAGCAAGCAGGTCAAGTACTACTCGGGCGGCATGCGCCGCAGGCTCGACCTCGCGTCGAGTTTCATCACGGCACCGAAGGTGATGTTCCTGGACGAGCCCACCGCGGGCCTCGATCCGCGCAACCGCATCGAGATGTGGTCGGCGGTGCGCGCGCTGGCCCAGGCGGGCACCACCGTGCTGCTCACCACCCAGCTCCTCGACGAGGCGGACCAACTGGCGGACCAGATCGTGCTGATGGACGGCGGCCGCGAGATCGCCAGCGGCACGCCCGACGAGCTCAAGGCGCGCACCGGCGGCGACTGGATCGACGTCACCGTCCGGAACATCGCCCAGCTCCCAGCCGCCGCGGGCGTGATGGCGCGCGCCGCGGGCGGCAAGCTCCAGACCTCCGCCGGGGAGCACCGGATCAGCGCGGCCGTGGCCGATCGCACGCACGCGCTGACCGACGTCACGCGGGCCCTGCACGACGCGGGGATCGACGCGGAGGACGTCACGCTGCGCAGGGCGACCCTCGACGAGGTGTTCCTCCTGCTCACCGGGAAAGACGCGGAAGAGGTGGAAGCGGTATGACACTCACCCTGCCCCCCAGGACCCCGATGGCGCCGCGCGGCGTGCTCCAGCGCCTCCGGTGGGTCGTCAGCGACACGTGGAACGTCGCGTCGCGCGACCTCATCCACTGGGTCCGGCAGCCCGTCCGGATCTTCAGCAGCGTCATGTACCCGGTCGTCTCGATCCTGATCTTCGGGTACGTGTTCGGCAACGCGGTCATGGTCGCCAGCGGCGGCTGGAACTACCGGGAGTTCCTGATGCCCGGCCTGTTCGGCCAGAGCGTGGTGCTCGGCGTCGGCGTCACGCTGGTGGCGATAGCCGACGACACCCACCGGGGCGTCAACAGCAGGTTCCGCTCGATGCCCATGTCCGGAACGGGTTTCCTGGCGGGCCGCAGCGCGGCGGACCTGCTGAACTCCACGCTCGACATCGCGGTGCTGATGGTGTGCGGCCTCGCGGTCGGCTGGGAGTGGCGGCTGGGCTTCGGCAACGTGGTCGCGGCCTTCGGGCTGCTCATGCTGCTGCGGTTCGCGATGATCTGGGTGGGGATCTTCCTCGGCCTGGTCATCAAGCCGGAGAACACCTCCGTGGTCTGGACGATCCTGCTGCCGCTGACCATGTTCTCCGACACCTTCGTGTCGCCGCAGACGATGCCGCACTGGATGGGCGTCATCTCCGAGTGGAACCCGCTGTCCGCCACGGTGGGCGCGATCCGCGCGCTGTTCGGCAACCCCGGCTGGGGTGGCGACTCGTGGGTGGCGCAGCACTCGCTGCTGATGGCGGTCGTCTGGCCGGTCGCGATCACCGCGGTGTTCTGGCCGCTGGCCGTCCGCCGCTACCGCAGTCTGAGCTGATCACCGGACGGCGGGCCCGCGCCCGCCGTCCGGCCAGTTCATCGATACACGGCGGTGTCGACGCGATCCGCGACACCGCCGCGACGCGCACCGCGTCGCCGTCGAACCGGTCCCCCCGGTTCGACGGCGACTTCTCCACGCCAGGTCAGGGTGTCGCGGGCACAATTCGGACGAAATTGTCGGTGCCCACCCGCATCATGTGCGGATGGCAGACGCAATCCTGGCCGAAGGGCTGGTCAAACGCTACGGGTCCGTCGTCGCGCTCGACGGACTCGACCTCGCGGTGCCCGAGGGCACCATCATGGGCCTGCTCGGCCCCAACGGCGCGGGCAAGACGACGGCGGTGCGGGTGCTCACCACGCTGCTGGAGTTCGACGGGGGCAGCGCGTCGGTCGCCGGGCTCGACGTCGTGAAGAGCGCGCGGGAGCTGCGCCGCAGGATCGGGCTGTCCGGCCAGTACGCGGCCGTGGACGAGAACCTGACCGGGTTCGAGAACCTCGACATGGTGGGCAGGCTCTACCACCTGGGCAAGCAGCCCAGCCGGGTCAGGGCGCGCGAGCTGCTGGAGCGCTTCGACCTCGTCGAGGCGGCCGACCGGCCGGTGAAGGGCTACTCCGGCGGCATGCGCAGGCGCCTCGACCTCGCCGCCGCGCTGGTGGCGAAACCCGTCGTGCTGTTCCTGGACGAGCCGACCACCGGCCTCGACCCGCGCAGCAGGCTCGGCATGTGGGACGTGATCGAGGAGCTGGTCGCGAGCGGCACCACCGTCCTGCTGACCACGCAGTACCTCGAGGAAGCCGACCGGCTGGCCGACAAGATCGCCGTGATCGACCACGGCCGCGTCATCGCCGAGGGCACCTCCGACCAGCTCAAGGCCCAGGTCGGCGGCGAACGGCTGGAGCTGACCGTCGCGTCGGCCCGCGACCTCGCCCTCACCCGGACCGCGCTCGCCCCGCTCGCCATCGCCGACATCTCCGCCGACGAACGCGGCAACCACGTCGTCGTGCCCGTCTCCGGCGGCGCCGACGTCCTCGTCGAAGCCGTCCGGCTGCTCGACGGCGAGGCCATCAAGGTGCTCGACATCGGCCTGCGCAGGCCGACGCTCGACGACGTGTTCCTGACGCTGACCGGCCGCGCGGCCGAGGAAGCCGTGACCGACGGGGAGAGTGGCGCGTGAACGGGTTCGTCGAGGCGCTGGCGGACGGCGCGGTCGTCGCCAAGCGCAACCTCATCAAGGTCAAGCGGGTCCCCGACCTCATCGTCTTCTCGACCCTGTCGCCGATCATGTTCGTGCTGCTGTTCGCCTACGTGTTCGGCAGCGCGATCGAGATCCCCGGCATCAACTACCGCGAGTTCCTGATGGCGGGCATCTTCGCGCAGACCGTCCTGTTCGGCGCCACCATCACCGGCACCGGCCTGGCCGAGGACATGCAGAAGGGCATCATCGACCGGTTCCGGTCGCTGCCCATCGCGCGGTCCGCGGTGCTGATCGGGCGCACCACGAGCGACCTGGTGAACAACGTCATCGTGATCGTGGTGATGTCGGTGACCGGGTACATCGTCGGCTGGCGGATCCACTCGTCCGTCCTGGAGGCACTGGCCGGGTTCGGGTTGCTGCTGCTGTTCGCGTACGCGGTGTCGTGGGGGATGGCGGTGGTGGGGTTGGCCGTCCGCAGCCCCGAGGTGGTGAACAACGCGAGCTTCATCGTGATCTTCCCGTTGACGTTCATCGCGAACACGTTCGTGGGGACGACGAACCTGCCGGGGCCGCTGAAGGCGTTCGCGGAGTGGAATCCGATCTCGGCGGTGACTCAGGCGGCTCGGGAGTTGTTCGGGAACACGAGTCCGCAGTTCCCGCCGCCGGACGTGTGGCCGTTGAGGCATTCGGTGTTGGCGTCGTTGTTGTGGAGCGTGGTGATCCTGGCGGTGTTCATCCCGTTGGCGATTCGGCAGTATCGGAAGGCTGTGGCTCGGTAGGGGCGGGTTGAGGGGTGGGGGTGGGTTGGGTTGGGTTCAGGGAGGGCGTAGCCCGGCCCCCGTGGCGCGATTGTCTCAATGCCACACCCCCGTTTGTCAAGGCGGGAAAGATGCCTTGACAAACGGGGGTGTGGCAGGAGGGCGCTGTGTATCGGGGGCAGGGGGAGGTCTGGCTTCGCTTGTGTCGGCTGTGCGGTTTAGGGCACCTCGCTGCGCGTCGGCCAGGGCACCTCGCTGCGCATCGGTAGGGGGGCGGGCGCTCCGCGCCGGATGCGGGTGGGCGGCTGCGCCGATGGGGGGTGTCGGGCTGTGCCCGACTGATCCCTCGCTCCGCGACGGAACGAGCACCTCGCTGCGCATCGGCTGGTGGCTGGCTTCGCTTGGTTGGGCAACCGGGGTTGGTGGTTGAGGAGGTTGGTGGTGGGGGTGGATGTGGTGCTGGTTCGCCATGCCGAGTCGGTTGTTCCGTACGCGGGGGGTCCGGATGATTATTACCGGCCGTTGAGCGAGGTGGGGCTGGTTCAGGCTGGTGGGTTGGTGGCCGAACTGGTGGGACTGGGGCCCGTTTTGATCGTTTCCAGTCCTTATCTGCGGGCGGTGCAGACCGTGGAGCCGTTGGCGCGTGCTGTGGGGTTGCCGGTGCGGGTTGAGCACGATCTGCGGGAGTGGGACTCGGGGATCGCGGTTACTCCTGACTACGCCCGTCACTACGCCGGGAGTTGGGCTGATCCGGATTTCGCGCGGCCCGGTGGCGAGAGTTTGAGTCAGTTGACCGGGCGGGCGATGGCGGTTCTTCGGCGGTTGGTGCGTGAGCAGGTCGACGGGACCGTGGTGGTTGGTAGTCACGGGACGTTCGTGTCCAGGGCGCTTGTCGGGGTCGGGGTTGGTGTGGACTGGGCGTTCAGCAGGCGGATGCCGATGCCCGCTGTCTATCGGCTCCGGTTCGCCGATGGCGGGGTTTCGGTGCTTGGGCATGTTCCTGAAACTCGTTGGGAACCAACGAAAACGGCACCTAACCTGAATCCATGGCACCCATCACGGTCCCTGGGAACGGGGTCGACATTCGCATGTGGACTCGGCCTGAGGAGGTCGAGGAGCAGGCGATGCGGCAGTTGCGGAACATTTCCGCGTTGCCGTGGGCGGTCAAGCACGTGGCGGTGATGCCGGATGTGCACTTCGGGCTCGGGGCGACGGTGGGGTCGGTGATCGCGTTGCGGGAGGCGGTGTCGCCTGCCGCCGTGGGGGTCGACATCGGGTGTGGGATGACGGCGGTGAAGACGTCGTTGACGGCGGGTGATCTGCCGGAGAGCCTGCGCAGGCTGCGGTCGCTCATCGAGGCGGCGGTGCCGGTCGGGTTCAAGCAGCACGAGGAGCCCGCGTTCGGTGACGGTGACGCGAGCGATTGGCGGGCGTTCTGGAAGGGGTTCGACGGGTTGACGCCCGCGGTGCACGCGCGGGCGGCGAAGGCGTTGCGGCAGATCGGGACGCTGGGCGGCGGCAACCACTTCCTGGAGGTCTGCCTGGACACCGACCAGCGGGTGTGGGTGATGCTGCACTCGGGGTCGCGCAACATCGGCAACGAGCTGGCGCAGCACCACATCTCGGTCGCGCGCGGGCTCGCGCACAACGCGGAGCTGCCCGACCCGGACCTGGCGGTGTTCCTGGCGGGCACGCCGGAGATGGCGGCCTACCGGCACGACCTGTACTGGGCGCAGGACTACGCGCGGCGCAACCGGTCGGTGATGCTGCGGCTGGTGTGCGACGTGCTGCGCGGCGAGTTCGAGCACGTCGTCTTCGACGAGCCGATCAGCTGCCACCACAATTATGTGGCGGAGGAGAAGCACTTCGGGCAGGACGTGCTGGTGACGCGCAAGGGCGCGATCCGGGCCGGGCTCGGGGAACTGGGGATCATCCCCGGCTCGATGGGGACGGGTTCCTACATCGTGCGCGGGCTCGGGAATCCGGAGTCGTTCGAGTCGGCGTCGCACGGCGCGGGCCGTCGGATGTCGCGGACGCAGGCGCGGAAGTCGTTCACCACCAAGGATCTCGCCGAGCAGACGGCGGGCGTGGAGTGCCGAAAGGACTCGGGCGTGGTCGACGAGATCCCCGGCGCGTACAAGGACGTGGACAAGGTCATCGCGAGCCAGTCGGACCTCGTCGAGGTGGTCGCGCGGCTCAAGCAGGTGGTCTGCGTCAAGGGCTGAACGACGACGAGAACGGCCACGCACGGTGCGCACCCGGTACCCCTCAGGTACCGGGTGCGGCCTTTTGCAGTAGCGGCTTGCGCCTTCCGCAAGAAGATGTTTATCCCTGCGGCACAAGGGAACCCGTGGTTCGTCAACTCTTCCCCCCGACCGAAGGAGGCTGCGATGTCCACGGGCGCCATCATCGGCATCGTCGTCGTGCTGGTCGTACTTGCTGTGATCGCAGTCCTGTTGAACAAGTACCTCCAGAGGCGGCGGTTGCAGGAGAAGTTCGGCCCCGAGTACGACCGGACGGTGGAGGGCAGCGACAACCGCACGACCGCGGAACGCGAGCTGCTCGACCGCCAGAAGAAGCACGCGGAGCTGGAAGTCAAGGAGCTGAGCCCGCAGGCGCGGGACAGCTACGCGCGACACTGGACCCGCATCCAGGAGCAGTTCGTCGACGCCCCCGCCGGCGCGGTGGCCGAGGCAGACGTCCTCGTGACCGACCTCATGGCCGAGCGCGGCTACCCCACCGAGGGCTACGAGAAGCAGGCGGAACTCCTGTCCGTCGAGCACTCGAGCACGCTGGAGCACTACCGCTCCGCGCACGAGATCTCGAAGCGCGACGAGGCGGGCGACGCCACCACCGAAGACCTGCGCAACGCCATGGTGCACTACCGCACCCTGTTCCAGGACCTCCTCGGCACCACGACCACCGACGACCGGGCCCACAAGGCCTGACGAGAGGGAGCGAAACCATGACCGAGCGCCAAGATGTCCGGCCGCTCAGCACTGAGGACCTGCTGCCCGACGACCGGAACAGGCACGAGGGGCATTCGGACCTCACCGACAAGGGCGAGCACTACGACGACCGCCCCGTGTCGGACCAGTACGACGACGTGGCCGTGGACGCCGAGAAGTACGACAATGCCCAGTACGGCGAGCAGCCCGCCACGCACCACGACGACCAGACGATCGTCCGCGACACCGCGGATGACGACACCGTGGACGAGACCTCGGACCACGACGTCGTGACCGACGAGGACACCACGCTGGACGACGACGTGGTGACGGACGAGGACACCGTCGACGACGAGCCGGTCGCGGTCGAGGAGCCCGTGCAGGCCAAGCCCGCCGCGAGCGACGACGTCGCCTTCGCCACGCTGTTCACCGGCGAGGAGGTCGACCGCTTCCGCACCGAGTGGCGCGGACTGCAGGCCGACTTCGTCGACAGCCCGCGTGACGCCGTGCAGCACGCCGACGAGCTCGTCGCGCAGGTGATGCAGAGCCTCGCCACGACGTTCGCCGACCACAAGCGGTCGCTCGAAGGCCAGTGGAGCGCGGGTGAGGAAGTCCAGACCGAGGAGCTGCGGGTGGCGCTGCGCCAGTACCGCGCCTTCTTCGACAAGCTGCTGAACGTCTGAACCACCGCGAGCGGTGACCCAGGACCCGTTGTGCGCCCGGAACGACCACCGGCCGCCCAACGGGTCCTTCCGCGTCCGGGGTCAGCCCGGCAGTTCGCGGATCTCCATCTCCAGGACGTCGATCTCGTCGTGCACGGCCTCGTCGAGGAGGTCGTCCAGCAGGGCGCCGCAATCGGTGTGGACGACCCCGAACGTGGGCACCCGCTCCCACCAGACGGCCGGGTTGTTCCAGAACGAGCCGGACCCCTGATCGACCCCGGCCAGGCACCGCAGCCTGGGATGCTCCTCCGGGAGCAGCCGGACGTACTCGATGAACCGCGCGAGCGCCCCCGGATTGCTCACCGGCACGACGCCGTAGCCGCGCAGGCAATCCTCCAGCTCCGCGAGGAACTCCCCCTTGAACGTCACGGCACACCTCTATCCGTCCGCCTCGTCGCGGACGCCGCTACTGCGTCGCACCACGGTACCCCGGCCGAGGCCGGCGGAAGTTCCTGCTAACGGGCGGTTGTGGGCCACGGATCGGTGACGCCGCCACCGAGCGTCCTCAATGGACGGTCAGGTCACTTCTCGGCGGTCAGCCGGGCCACGAAGCTGAAGCGGTCGCCCCGGAACAGGGACCGGACCCGCTCGATCGGCTCCCCCGCCGTGTCGTAGGAGACGCGGTGCAGCAGCAACATCGGCAGGGCCGGGTTGTTGCCGATGAGCAGGGCCTCGCGGGGTGTCGCCAGCACCGTCTCGACACGTTCCTCCGCCTCGTCGAACACCACGCCGAAGCGGTCGGTCAGGCAGGAGTAGAGCGAGGTCGTCGCGTCGAACACGTCCAGCAGGTCGGGGAACCGGGCAACCGACAGGTACGTCGACTCCAGCCCGACCCGCTCCTGGTCGGCCAGCAGCACCCGCTCCAGGTGCACGACCGGCGCGCCGACGTCGAGCCTGAGGTCGTGCGACAGCACCTCGTCGGCGGGCAGCAGCTCGCAGGTGATCACGGTGCGCGCCGGGGCGACCCCCTGGCGGAGCATGCCCTCGGTGTAGCTGACCAGCGACAGGGGCTGGACGAGCTTGGGCGGGGCGACGAAGGTGCCACTGCCTTGGCGACGTTGCAACTTGCCCTCCAGGACGAGCTCGCCGACCGCCTGCCTCAGGGTCACCCTGGACACGGAGAAGCGTTCGGCGAGTTCTCGCTCGGACGGTAACGCGGCACCCTCCCCAAGTGCGTCGACCAACCACAGGATTTCCGTCTTGACGGCGTAGTAGCGGGGGATCCGGCCGTGGTCGGGGATACCGGCGTGCACCGGGCCGTCGGCCCGGTACGGGGAGATGCGGTGCGTAGCAATCACGAGCAGTGAGCCTACGTCGCTCACAGTGCGCATACGAGTGAACCCGGAGTGTGGACCGTCTCAGGAAGTCACCGTCGGCGGGTCCGGGATCACGTACCCCGACGGGCCGACGTTGCGCTCGATGATCTTCCTCCACTCACCGGCCGCAATCATCTTCCGCACCGCGTCGAGGACCTTCGCCTTGCCGGGCGCGTCGCCCTTGCGCAGCCCGATGCCGTATTCCTCCTTGCTGAAGGGATGGCCCACGACCCGCAGCAGTTCGGGGTTTTGAGCGGCGTAACCGGCGAGGATCACGTCATCGCTGGTCATCGCGTCCGCGTTGTCCGCGAGCACCGCCGTGACGCAGTCGCTGAACTTCGGGTACTCGACGAGTTTGACGTTTTTCGCGAACTCCGTCTTCACGTACTCCGCGGACGTCGTGCCCTGCACGGAGCACAACCTGAGATTGGGATCCTCATTGAGCGATTCGGGTCCGCTGATGCGTCCATCGGCCATTCGGACCAGTAGATCCTGGCCCGCCAGGAAGTACGGACCGACGAAGTCGATGATTTCCTTCCGCTTCTCCGTGATCGAGTAGGTGGAGAGGACGAGATCGACCTGACCGGAGGTCAACATCTTCTCCCGGTTGGCGGGTTGGGCCTCCTGCCAGGTGATTCCCGACTCGTCGACGCCCAGTTCGTTCGCCACGTACCGCGCGACGTCCACGTCGATGCCCTTGAACGTGCCGTCCAGCCTGCGCACGCCCAACCCCGGCTGGTCGAACGAGATCCCGACGGTGAGGGTCCCCCCGCTCGCCTTTTCCACCAGGGCGGACTCGTCACCGGAACCGCAAGCGCCGACGAGCAAAAATGCGGAAAAGGCCGCGACCAGGCGCACCAGCAATACCGGCACTGTTCTTCCCCTCCTGCGGAACGTCTCGACTGATGACCGGTCGATGGCCTGTCCGATAATCGGACAGGCCATCGCCAATCGGTCCACGTGCTGGCGGGGAATCTAGGCGGCGAAAAGGTTTTCGTCTAGGCCCGATCGCGAAAACGGCGCCCTGACCGGTCAAGCATCGGATAAATGCCGACGCGGGCGTCGCGAGCGGTGACCGCGATAAGGAAAACCGATTACCGTCCGATGCCGGTGGACCGCAATCTTCGGGGCCCGCCGTCGTTCCGGGACGGAGGCGGACCGACAATAATGCGAGCACTACTCACAAATGCGCCCTCGGCCGAGGCGAGCACCGGTTCGAGCGCCAGCGACCGGACTTCGGGCAGGTCCTCGGCGAGCGCAGCCAGCCGGAGCACCAGGTCCTCCAGCGCGGGCAGGTCCGCGGGCACGTCACCCCGGTAGCCCGCCAGCAGCGGGGCGGCCCTCGGCGCGCGGACGAGCGCGGCCGCGTCGGTGTCGCTCACCGGGACCGACCGGTACGCCCGGTCCCCCAGCAGGTCGCTGACCAGTCCGGACAGCCCGAACGACAGCAGCGTGCCGAACGACGGGTCGTCCTGGAGGCCCAGGGTGCACGAGATGCCCTTGGGCGCCATGCGCTGCACGTACGCGCCCTCCCCGTCCGACACCGCGGTGAGCGCCTCGTACGCCGCCCGGACCGCCTCCTCGCCGCCCAGGTCCAGCCGCACGCCGACCAGGTCGTAGCGGTGCCGCAGCCGGTCGTCGGTCGACTTCATCGCCACCGGGTAGCCCAGTTCCGCGGCCGCGGCGACCGCGTCGTCCGCCGACGTCACGACCCGGAACGGCACCAGGTCGATGCCGTAGCAGCCGAGCAGGCGGACGGACGTGTCGTCGTCCACCCGTTCCACGCCCTCCGCCAGCAGCGCGGTGACCAGCGCCGACGCCGTGTCGGTGTCGATGCCGGACGGCCGGGTGAAGCTGCCCTGCGGTGCCGAGCGCCACCTCGCGTACCGCGTCGCGCGCGACAGCGAGAGCACCGCGCGTTCCGGCGAGGGGTAGGACGGCACGGAGCCGCGGCCCGGCGCGCCACCCGGACCGGCCACCGCCAGTTCGTCCGGCACGCCCTCGACCGCGAGGAACGTCGAGGCGATCGGCTTGGTCAGCCCGGTCTCCTCCACGACCTCCCGCAGCGCGCGGGCGTACGCCGTGCCGGGCACCGCCAGCGGCGGCACGAAGACGACCACCAGCGCGTCGGTGTCGTCGCGCAGCAGCGCGTCGCGGACGGCCGCGGCGAACTCCTCCGGGCCGCCCTGCGCGCCGATGTCCACCGGGTCGCCCGCCAGTTCCAGCCCCTGCGCGAGGGCGGTGTCGGCGGCGAGCAGGCCGATCGCGGTCGCGTTGCCGACCACCGCGACCCTGTTGCCCTTCGGCAGCGGCTGGTGGGCCAGCAGCAGGGCGGTGTCGAAGAGTTCGGCGAGCGACTCGACCCTGATCACGCCCGCCTGCTCGAACAGCGCCTGCACGCTCGCCTCGTCCATGGCCACCGAGTTCTCGGCCAGCGCGGGCGTCACGGCGTGCCTGCCGGACTTCACCGCGACGATCGGCTTGGTGCGGCCGAGCCGCCTGGCGAGCCGGGCGAACTTGCGCGGGTTGCCGAACGACTCCAGGTAGAGCAGCACCACGTCGGTGGCCGGGTCGGTCTCCCAGTACTGGAGCAGGTCGTTGCCCGACACGTCCGCGCGGTTGCCCGCCGAGACGAACGTCGACAGCCCGAGACCGCGTTCGGCGGCGTCGGCCAGGATCGCGGTGCCCAGCGCGCCGGACTGGCAGAAGAAGCCGGTGCGGCCGCGGGCGGGCAGCCGGGGCGCGAGGGTGGCGTTGAGCCGGACCGCCGGATCGGTGTTGAGCACGCCGAGGGCGTTCGGGCCGACCACCCGCATGCCGTGCGAGCGGGCCTCGGCGGCGAGCCTGCGTTCCGCGCTGCGGCCGTCCGGACCGGTCTCGCCGAACCCCGACGACACCACCACCAGCGCTTTCACGCCCTTGGCCAGGCACGCGTCCATGACCTCGTCGACGCTCGCCGCGGGCACCGCGACCACGGCCAGGTCCACGTCGTCCGGGATGTCCAGCACCGACGGGTACGCGCGCACCCCGCGCACCGACCGGTGCTCGGCGTTCACCGGGTAGACCGGGCCGGTGAAGTCGGCGGCGAGCAGGTTCGACAGGACCGCGTTGCCGATCTTGGTCGGGTCCGTGGAGGCGCCGATCACCGCCACCGACCGCGGGTGCAGCAGGTTGTGCACGCTGCGCGCCTCGGCGGCCTGCTCGCGGGACCGCGCCACCTCGACCGACTGGTCCGTCGGGTCGATGGCGAACTCCAGGTGCAGCACGCCCTCCTCGAACTCGCGGCTGACCACGTACCCGGCGTCGCGGAAGACCCGCACCATCTGGCCGTTCTCCGCGAGCACCTCGGCGACGAACCGGCTCAGCCCGCGTTCGCGCGCCGCGGCGGCCAAGTGCTCCAGCAGGATCGACCCCAGCCCGCGGCCCTGGTGGCCGTCCTCGACGACGAAGGCGATCTCGGCGGAGTCCCCGCTGTCCAACCGGTCGAAGCGGCCCACGGCCACGATGTCGTCGCCCAGCGACGCCACCAGCGCCACCCGGTCGCGGTGGTCGACGGTGCTGAAGTGCTCCACGTCCCGCTTGGGCATCCGCGGGTACGGGCCGAAGTAGCGGAAGTAGCGGGTGCGCTCGGACAGCCTGCCGTGGAAGGCGAGCAGCCGTTCGCCGTCGTCCGGCGTGATCGGCCGCAGGTGCACGGTGCCGCCGTCGGACAGCACGACGTCGGCCTCCCAGTGCTCCGGGAAGTCGTACGGGTCGGCCTCGGCCATGTCCGCCACCGGTTCCACTCGTCCTTCGGTTGTTCGGGCCCGCTCGGTCCGTCAGGTCCAACAGTGACCGAGCGGCCCGGTGGGCGCGCGACGGGGAACGCGCGGCGCGTTCTAGTCCCTGGGGTCGTCGGGGTCGAGGCCGTGCAGCGGGTAGACCGCCCGCCGGGTGTTGCGGATCGCCCCGTCGACCGGGGTGTCTCCGTCGCCGCCCCACGGGGTGAAGGCGGTGTCGGCGGCGTCCGTCATCGACGACGGCAGCGCCCGGTTCGGCGCCAGCCGGGAGGCGTGCGACACCCAGTCCGGCGGCAGCGGCGCGTTCGGTTCGACGTCGCGGTCGAGCACGGTCGCCAGCAGGTGCGTCCACGACCGCGGCACCACCCGCAGCAGCTCGTAGCCACCGCCGCCGAGCGCGAGCCACTTGCCGCCCGCGTGCGCCTCGGCCAGGTCGCGCAGCGTGCGGTAGATCGCCCGGTGGCCGTCGACCGACAGCGCGAGGTCGGCAAGCGGGTCCTCCCGGTGGCTGTCCACACCGCACTGGGTGACGAGGATCTGCGGCCGGAACGCGCCGAGCAGACCGGGGACGACGGCGTTGAACGCGCGCAGCCAGTTCCCGTCGCGGGTGCCGGGCGGCAGCGGCAGGTTCACCGCCGTGCCCTCCGCCCCCTTGCCGCCCAGTTCGGCGGGCCAGCCGGTGCCCGGCCACAGCGTCATCGGGTTCTGGTGCACCGAGATCGTCATGACCCTCGGGTCGTCGTAGAACGCGTTCTGCACGCCGTCGCCGTGGTGCACGTCGACGTCGACGTAGGCGATCCGCTCGAACCCGTTGTCCAGCAGCCACGAGATCGCGACCGCGCAGTCGTTGTAGACGCAGAAGCCCGCGGCGTGGTCGCGCATCGCGTGGTGCAGCCCGCCCGCGATGCTGACCGCCCGGTCCGCCTCGCCGGACGCGATGCGCCGCGCGGCCTCCAGCGAGCCGCCGACGATCAGCGCGGACGCGTCGTGCATCCGCTCGAACACCGGGTTGTCGCTGGTCCCGAGGCCGTGGCCGACGTCCCAGGCCGCGTGCGGAGCGGCCCGCACGGCGTTGAGGTAGGCCGCCTCGTGGACGCGTTCGATGTCGGTGTCGGTCGCCGCGTCGGGCGCGATCAGGGGAACGCCGTCGAGCACGCCGAGTTCCGTCGCGAGCCGGATCGTGAGATCCAGCCGGACGGGGTTCAGCGGGTGGTCCCCGCCGAGGTCGTACCCGAGGAAGGACTGGTCCCAGACGACTGCGGCTGCCTTGCCCATGGTTCGCAACCTAGCCCAGATCACAGGTTGGCAGCCTCGCGGACGGCGGGGGCGGACCGCACTTAGAGTCCTCCCGACGACGCCCGCCATCAAGGATGGAACCGCGTCCAACGGAACGAGGTCAGAGCCCCCATGCACATGCGACGAGTCCCCGCGCTGGCCGCCGCCCTGACCGTGGCCCTGACCCTCGGCCTCGGCGGCTGCGCGCAGAAGATCAACGGCACGGCGGTCATGGCCGCCGACGCCGGTCCGGTGGAGACCACCGCGACCACGAAGCCGACGACGTCGGGCAAGGCGGCGACCAGCGCGCCGAAGCCCCCCACCTCGTCGACGGGATCCACCGGGACCACGGGCAAGCCCACCGGCAAGATCAAGATCACGACCAAGAAGAAGACCGCGGGCTACGAGAACTGCGATCTCCTCACCCCCGAGGAGGTGGGCGCCGCCGTCGGCGCCAAGCCGTCCGCCACGAAGGGCTGCGTCCAGACCACGTCCGACCCGTTCGCCGTGGTCCTGATGATGGTCACCCTCGCCGAGTACGAGGGGCAGGCCAAGGAGATCGAGGTGGCGGGCAACACCGCCTACGAGATCAAGGACGGCGAGGACTGTTCCGTCATGGTCATGCTCACCGACGACCCGGACGAGATCACCCCGGCCTTCCTGGCCTCGGTCACGCCGGTCGACCAGATCGACACCTGCGGCATCGCCTTGAAGCTCGCCACGGCGGGCTTCAACAAGATCCCCAACGCCTGACCCCATCGCCGGACACACCGCCTGCCCCCACCGCCGCCCGACGCCCCCGCTCCGGTAGGGCCCGTCGGGCGGTGGTGTGTCGGGCGGCGGTGGTGCGTCCGGCGGCGGTGCGTCCGGCGATGGCGCGTCAGGGGGTGCGTCCGGCGATGGTGCGTCGGAGGGGATGGCAGCCGGGCCGAGTGCGGTGCCAGCCGCCTCGGGATCCGCTCGAAGAAGGGCATGCGCTCGGGCGGTCGCGGCAACTGCCGGCGCGAGCCCGGACCGCCTCCGAAACGATCTTGCGCTCGGCCGACTCCCCGACTTCGTCGGTGCCCACCGGTAGAATTGGTTCCGGGGGATCCCCACCCGCGCGCGTGGGGATGGGCCCCCGGAATTCGACGTTACCGGCGGGGTACGACAGTTTTCGTCGGGCGTGGGGACGTCGGGCGTGGAGACCTGGTGAACGGTCCGTTCTCGAACCGGATGGCCGCCGGGTCGCCGAACTGGCGGAGCCGACCGCACCGCTGGCCTCCGGCGGTGAGGTCGCCGGAGGCTCGGGGGGCGGGGGGCGCGGTGTCAGCCGGCGTCGGGACCGGTGGCGGGCAGGGTCGGCGGAGGCTCGGGGTGCGGGGTCAGCCGGGCTCGGGGCCGGTGGCGGTCGGGCGGGTGGGATCGGCGGACCAGTTGGACCAGGAGCCCGCGTAGAGCGCGGCGGGAGTGGTCCTGTCGGTCAGGCCCGCGACCTCCAGGGCCAAGACGACCGAGGAGGCGGTGACGCCGGAGCCGCAGTAGGCGCCGAGCGGGGTGTCGGCGGTCGCGCCGAGGGCGCGGAAGCGGGTGGCCAGTTCGTCCGCGGACAGCCAGCGGCCGTCCGGGCCGACGTGGTCGGAGGACGGGGCGTTGAGGGCGCCGGGGATGTGGCCAGCCCTGGGGTCGACGGGCTCGGTCTCGCCGCGGTAGCGGGCGCCCGCCCTGGCGTCGAGGAGGACGCCGGCGCGGGCCAGCGCGGCGGCGCCGTCGGCGTCGACCACGGGCATGGCGCCGGGGCGGACCTCGACGTCGCCGGGTTTCGGGGGCGGGGTCTCGGCGGTGACGTCGCGGCCCTCGGCGGTCCAGGCGGCGAAACCGCCGTCCAGGATCGCGACCTCCTCGTGGCCCGCCCAGCGCAGGAGCCACCAGACGCGGGCCGCGACCGAGCCGTCGCCGCCGTCGTAGGCGACCACCGGGTGGCCCGCGCGGACGCCCGCGGCGCGCAGGACGCGCTCCAGCGCCGCCGGTTCGGGGAGCGGGTGCCTGCCGCCCGGACCGGGTTCCGAGGAGAGTTCCGAATCAAGGTCCGCGTATTCCGCCCCAGGAATATGCGCGACCTCGTAGTCTTGGCGTCCTGGTGGTCCACCAAGTTTCCAACGCACGTCGAGGACGACTGGTGGACGGTCACCGCTCAGTGCCGCGGCGAGCGCTTCGGTGCTGATCAAGGGATGCACGACACCATCCTGCACCGCCCCGCGACCGACCTCGGCACCACACGCGGCCTGTACCGACCACGGGTGCGACTAGCATTGACGACATACGAAGGGGAGCGGGCGTGAACGACCTCATCGACACCACGGAGATGTACCTCCGGACCATCTACGAGCTCGAGGAAGAGGGCGTGGTGCCCCTGCGCGCTCGGATCGCCGAGCGCTTGGGGCAGAGCGGGCCGACCGTGAGCCAGACCGTCGGCCGCATGGAGCGCGACGGTCTCGTGGTCGTGGCCGGGGACCGGCACCTCGAGTTGACCGACCAGGGCCGCAACCTCGCCATCGCGGTCATGCGCAAGCACCGGCTCGCGGAGCGCCTCCTCGTCGACATCATCGGGCTGGAGTGGGAACACGTCCACAGCGAGGCCTGCCGCTGGGAGCACGTCATGAGCGAGGCGGTCGAGCGCAAGCTCGTCAAGCTGCTCAACAACCCGACGACCTCGCCCTACGGCAACCCGATCCCCGGCTTGGACAAGCTGGGCGACGGCAAGCCCGCGCCCGCCGCCGAGTCGGACCTGATCCGCATCGACGAGGTCGCCCGCCGCGGTGGCGGCAAGGTCGAGGTGCGCCGGATCGCCGAGCACATCCAGCTCGACCCGGACCTGATGGCCGAGCTGAAGGACGCGGGCGTCGTGCCCGGCGGGACCGTCGAGGTCGACCCGCTCGCGGGTGCCAAGGTCATCAAGGTCCGCGGCAACAGCAGCACCGCCACGCTCGACCCGTCGGTCGCGCACGCCGTCATGGTGCAGGCGCGGTGACGACGGCGGACCGAGCCGCCGCGGCGTTCCAGCAGGTGTACGGCCGGGTGCCCGAGGGCATCTGGTCGGCACCCGGCCGGGTGAACCTGATCGGCGAGCACACGGACTACAACGACGGCTTCGTGCTGCCGTTCGCGCTGCCCTACCGGATCGCGGTGGCGGCGTCGCCGCGCACCGACGGCGTCCTCGCCGTCGGCACGCTGGGCGTCGACGGCAACGTGCAGCACGCGGACCCGTTCCCGATCGCGGACCTGGAGCCCGGACTCGTGTCCGGGTGGGCCGCGTACCCCTCGGGGGTGGCCTGGGTCCTGCGGTCGCAGGGCATCACCGGCGGGGCGGACCTGATGGTCGCGGGCGACGTGCCCGCGGGCGCGGGGCTGTCGTCGTCGCACGCGCTCGAATGCGCGGTCGCGCTGGCGCTGCTCGGCCTCGCGGGCCTGTCCCCCGACGGCGACGAGGCCTCGTCGCCGACCCGCCAGGAGATCGCCCGGTGGGTGCAGCGCTCGGAGAACGACTTCGTCGGCGCGCCGACCGGGCTGCTCGACCAGACCGCGTCGCTGTGCTGCGTCGAGGCGCACGCGCTGTTCCTCGACGTGCGGTCGGGCAAGTCCGAGCAGGTCCACTTCGACGCGGCCGCGGCCGGGCTCGAGGTGCTGGTGGTCGACACCCGTGCCAGCCACTCGCACACCGACGGCGGCTACGGCGCGCGCCGGTCGGGCTGCGAGCGGGCCGCCGGGATCCTCGGCGTGCCCGCGCTGCGCGACGTGGAGATCAGCGAGCTGGCCGAGACGCTGACCAGGCTGCCCGAGGACCTGCGGCCGCTGGTGCGGCACGTGGTGACCGAGAACGACCGCGTCCTGCAGACCGTGGACCTGCTGCGCACGGGCGGGCTGGGCGACATCGGCCCGCTGCTGAGCGCCTCGCACGCCAGCCTGCGCGACGACTACCGGGTCTCGTGCCTGGAGCTCGACATCGCCGTCGACGCCGCCATGGCCGCGGGCGCGCTGGGCGCGCGGATGGTCGGCGGCGGGTTCGGCGGCTCGGCGATCGCGCTGGTGCCGGTCGACCGGCACCCGGCCGTCGAGAAGTCCGTCTTCACCGCGTTCGCGGAACGCTCGCTGCCCAAACCGAGGCTGTTCACGGCCGTGCCCTCCGCGGGCGCGGGCCGGGACCGCTGACCGCACGATCGACCTGATCAACGAACGAAAGCGAGAACCACGGTGAAGCTGCTCGTGACGGGCGGTGCCGGGTACGTCGGCAGCGTGTGCGCGGCTCGACTGGTCGAGTCCGGCCACGAGGTCGTCGTGCTCGACGACCTGTCCACCGGGCACGCGGACGCGGTCCCCCAGGCCGCCCGGTTCGTCGAGGGCGACATCAACGAGGTCATCGGCTCGGTGCTCGCCGAGGGCTTCGACGGCGTGCTGCACTTCGCGGCCAGGTCGCTGGTCGGCGAGTCGATGGTGGACCCGGCCAAGTACTGGCAGGGCAACGTCGTCACCTCGCTGCGGCTGCTGGACGCGATGCGCGAGCACGGCACCCCGCGACTGGTGTTCTCCTCCACCGCGGCCACCTACGGCGAGCCGGAGGAGGTGCCGATCGCCGAGTCCGCGCCGACCCGCCCGACGAACCCCTACGGCGCGACGAAGCTCGCGATCGACCACGCCATCACCTCCTACGCCGCCGCGCACGGCCTGGCCGCGGTGAGCCTGCGCTACTTCAACGTGGCGGGCGCCCACGGCTCGGCCGGCGAGCGGCACGCGGTCGAGACGCACCTCATCCCGCTGGTGCTCCAGGTGGCCCTCGGCCAGCGCGAGCAGATCCAGATCTACGGCGAGGACTGGCCGACCGAGGACGGCACCTGCGTGCGGGACTACATCCACGTCACCGACCTCGCCGACGCCCACCTGCTGTCGCTGGAGCACGCCGTCGCGGGCGAGCACCGGATCTACAACCTCGGCAACGGCACGGGCTTCTCGGTCAAGCAGGTCATCGACGCCTGCCGCGAGGTCACCGGCCACCCCATCCCCGCCGTGATCGCGTCCCGGCGCGCGGGTGACCCCGCCGTCCTGATCGCGTCCAGCGAGCGGGCCCGGACCGACCTCGGGTGGAAGCCCGAGCGCGCCGACCTGACCGGAATCGTGCGCGACGCCTGGGAATTCACCCGGTCCCGTCAGGAGGCATGAGCCCGGATGACCACCAGTGCCCGTTCGGCGACGGCCGCGGACTTCGCGGATCTCGCCACCTTCAACGCCCTGCCCCGCGTCGGCTCGCCCGCGCTCTCGCCGGACGGGTCGCGCCTCGTGGCCGTCGTGTCCGAACTCGCGCCGGACGGCAAGACGTGGCGAGGCGCGCTCTGGGAGATCGACCCGAAGGGCGAGGCGCAGCCCCGGCGGCTGACCAGCGCCACCAAGGGCGAGTCCGGCCCCGCGTTCACGCCGGACGGGTCGCTGCTGTTCCTCTCCAGCCGTCCCGACCCCCGGTCCGACGACAAGGACAAGACCGGCAAGGACAAGACCGCGCTCTGGCTGCTCCCGGCGGCCGGTGAGGCCAGGGAGGTCTACCGGCCCGCGGGCGGCGTCGAGAAGTTCGCCGTCGCGGCCGACGCGGGCACCCTGCTGCTGTCCGCGACCGCGCACCCCACCGCCGCCTTCGGCAAGGAGGACGCGACCAAGCGCAAGGAGCGCGACGAGGCCGGGATCACCGCGATCCTGCACGAGGGCTACCCGATCCGGTACTGGGACTCCGACATCGGCCCCGCCTACCGGCGCCCGCTCACCACGGGCCCGGTCACCGCCGACAGCGGCCGGATCGACGCCGCCGACGTGCGCGACCTGGCCCCGGACGCCCGGAGCACGATCGAGGAGATCATCGCGATCAGTCCCGACGGGCGGTGGGCGCTCTACTCCGAGCAGGTCCCGGTCAACCCGTCCTACGGCGACCGCTACAACCTGCGCGTCGCCGCGACCGACGGCGGTTCGACCCGCGTGCTCGCCGACGAGCCGGACCACTCGTTCGTCGGCGGTACTTTCACACCGGACTCGACCGCCGTGATCACCGTCCGCGTCGTCGACTCGACGGCCGACAGCCCCTGGTACGGCACCCTGGTGCGGATCGACGTGGCCACCGGCGAGATCACCGACCTCACGCCGGACTTCGCCGAGGAGCCCGACTCCCCGGTCGTCAGCCCCACCGGCGACGCGGTCTACTTCACCAGCAGCCACCGCGGCCACCAGCCCGTGTGGCGGCTCGACCTGGCGTCCGGCGACATCACCCGGCTGACCGCCCGCGGGGCCTACACCGACGTCATCGTGAGCCCGGACGGCTCCACCCTGTACGCGATGGGCGGTGCCGTCGACCACCCGTCGACCCCGGTGCGCCTGGACGCCACCGCCGTCGAGCAGGAGCCCGTGCGGCTGCCCGCCCCCGGCACCGTGTCCTCGCTGCCCGGCACGCTCACCGAGGTCGAGACCACCGTCGCCGACGGCCGCACCGTCCGCGCCTGGCTGGTGCTGCCCGAGGGCGCCTCGGCCGACCGCCCCGCCCCGCTGCTGCTGTGGGTGCACGGCGGCCCGGTGATGAGCTGGAACAACTGGAGCTGGCGCTGGAACTGGTGGCTCATGGCCGCGCGCGGCTACGCGGTCCTGCTGCCCGACCCGGCGCTGTCGACGGGTTACGGCCACGACTTCGTCAAGGCCGGCTGGGGCCGGTGGGGCGCCGAGCCGTACACCGACCTGATGGCGATCACCGATGTCACCGAACGCCGCGACGACATCGACGACAGCCGCACCGCCGCCATGGGCGGTTCGTTCGGCGGCTACATGGCCAACTGGATCGCCACCCAGACCACCCGGTTCCGCGCGATCGTCACGCACGCCTCCCTGTGGCACCTCGACGCCTTCACCGGCAGCACCGACGGCAGCTACTACTGGATCCGCGAGATGGGCGACCCGCTCACCCAGCCCGACCGGTTCAAGGACAACTCGCCGCACCTGTACGTCGCCAACATCGAGACGCCGATGCTGGTCATCCACGGCGACAAGGACTACCGGGTCCCGATCGGCGAGGGCCAACGCCTGTACTTCGACCTGCTGCGGCACGGCGTGAACGCCAAGTTCCTGTACTACCCCACCGAGAACCACTGGATCCTCACCCCCGGCAACAGCCGAATCTGGTACGAGACGGTCTTCGCGTTCCTCGCCGAGCACGTGCTCGACGAGAAGTGGAAGCGACCTGAACTGCTCTGACGCGCAAGGCTTGGTGGCTGGGGCAGACCGGATCCGGTCTGCCCCAGTCGCGTTTTCGGGGTGGGGCAGGTCCGGGTCGGTCGGACGAAGTCAGGTGCCCTGTCCGCCGCAGAGCGCCTGTCGGACGCAGCCCAATGCTGTCGAAGTCGCCCCTACCTCCGGTCCACAGCGCCCTCCTGCCTCACCTCGTCAAGATGACTTGACAGTCTCGACAAGGTGAGGCACGGCAATCGCGCTAACGGAAGGTGGTTCGCCTTTCCCGACACCGAAGCCCTTGCACCACGCCAGAACCCGGCGCCACCCACCCGCAGGCGCGGGCTTCGCCAAGCGATGACGGCCACCGCGCCTCGGTCCGCACATGATCACGACCACTGCGGGCCGTCCGAGGACCACTCGGCACGGGAAGCGCTGAGGATCATCCGCGTCAGGTGCGCCGGCGGCACCGCGGCGTCCAACGCGCCGCGCAGCAACGTCGCCAGCCGGTGGTTCGGGTGCGCCAGTTCCGCCTGGTCGAGCGCCACCGACGCCAAAGCCCCATCGCCGCGCAGGTAGGCGGAAAACGCGAGCAGGGTCGCCGGTTGGGCGCGCTCCGGAACCGGTGTGGCCCTGGTCAGCTCGGTCCACAGCCGTTCCGCCGCCATCACCTGCGGCCCGGTGGCGAAGGTCAGGCTCTTGTCGCGCACCCACAGGTCCCCGAGGGCGATGGTGAGCGCCACGACCTCCTCGTCGGCGAGCGGCGCGGCGCGGTCGGCGGCCTCGGCGACGGCGCGAACAACCAGGGCCAAGCCCCGCTGGGCGGCCTGCTCCGGGTCGTAGGCGGCCTCGGCGGCGAGGGTGGCCTCGTCCAGCAGTTCCGCCCGCCTGGTCAGGGTCTCGTCGTCGTCCGGCGCGACCACGGCCACCAGCTCGGCCCGGCTGCCGAACGTGACCATCCCCGCCGCCGTGCAGGCCGCCGCTATCGCGCTGCTGTCCGGGTCTGCGACGGTCCCGCGGTCGGTCGGGTCGCCGTAGCTGACCCAGGGCGCCCCGTGCGCGGTCGCGGACGTCCACACCGAGCAGGCGACCTCGATCCCCTCGGAGTCGAGGGCGGCCCACATGGACTCGACCAACCCCCGGTGCGGCAACGAATCCGGCGGGTCCGCCGCGCCGCCGCCGACCACCACGAGCACGACCGGGCCCTCGGCCTCGGTGATCGGGACCAGCAACTGGTGCGCCAATGCGCGTCGATGTCGGGGCGCGGGCAGGTCGACGCGCAGGGTCAGGACGACCCTCCTCGGGCCGGACCGGCCGAGCACCAGCGCGACCAGCGAGTCGACCGGGTGGAACGCGAGCAGGTACGGGAGCGCGGCGACGAGGTCGCCGGGGTTCTCGACCTGGACGGGGAACGGCTGTGCGGTTCTCATGCCCTTGACGATGGTCCGCGACGAGGGCGGGCGACAGGCTGAATTCCTCCACTGTGGACAACTGGTCGGCCTGTGGACAACTCGGAGCCGGTCGAGCGGTTCTGTCGGTGCCGTCCGCTACCCTGCGCGCCCCCGTGGAAGGGCACGCGGGACTCCCCCGGAAGGGAGCCCCGCGCGTCCGGGGTGGAGATCAGCCGACAGCGCGGCGCAGTGCGGCCTGGCCACCCACGACGGGCAGGTCGAGCGTGGTGCGGCCGAGGTCGACGAACAGCCCCGCACCGGGCTGGGGGCGCAGCGTGTAGTCGTGGTCGCTGGACAGGACCACGAACTCCAGGCTGTGCCCGGCGGCGAACACGTAGTCCTTCGGCTCGAACCCGACCTCGATCCGGTACCGCTCACCGGGTTCCACGGCCTTGGTCCGGTCCGGCCGCGAGCGGTTCTGCGGGTCGGTCCACCCGCGGGTGACGATCTTGCTGGTGCCGTCCGGGAACCGGTCCACGAGCAGCGCGGTCACGTTGGCCGCCGGCCGGTCGAACGAGACGGACAGGTCCACCTTCGGCGTCCCGGACAGGCGCAGCGACGTCGTGGTGGGCCTGGTCGCGTACGACAGCCGGTTCGGCGACGCGGCGGCGTCGACCAGGGTCTCCGCCAGGATCGACGCGTCGTCGCGCAGGCCCTCCACGACGGGCTTGCCGGTCAGCGGCCGGGTCGACAACCCGCCCTTCGACGCACCGCCCGCGGTCGGCCGCAGGGACGCCTCCGACGTGCCGGGCGCGGGCCAGTCGGCCTCGTCCACCCACGTCTTGTCCTCGCGCTGGATGGTCGCCTTCGGCTCCCGCTCGACGCCGTTGGCCACGCCGTACAGGTAGTGGCTGAACCAGCGGTTGAGCGTGCGGCGCCACTCGACGGACCGCAGCGTGTCGGGGTCGGTGTGGCCGGACTGGTGCCACCAGATCTTGTGCTCGACCCCGTTGCGGCGCAACGCCTCGTACCACTGGACGACGTTCTTGCCCTTGACGTTCCAGTCGTTCAGGCCGTGCACCGCGAGGACCGCGGCGCGCACCTTGTCGGCGTCCTTGACGTAGTTCCGCTCGTCCCAGAACGCGCTGTAGTCACCGGTGACCCGGTCCTGCTCCGCGGCGATCCCGGCGATCACCGGCTTGCAGATCTCCTGGTCGGCGCGGGTGTAGACGTACTCGGCGAGCACGTCGAGGTCCTCGCCCTGGTAGGTGCCCGGCGCCACGACGGCCCCGTCGGCGCGGTAGTAGTCGTACCAGCTGGAGATGGCGGCGATCGGGACGATGGCCTCCAGTCCGCGCACACCGGTCGACGCGACCGCGTTGGGCAGCGTCCCGTTGTACGAGACGCCCATCATCGCGGTCTTGCCGGTGGTCCACGCCGCCTTGACCGGCGCGCTCGTCGTGGCGTCGCGGGCCGTGGCGCGGCCGTTGAGCCAGTCGACGACCGACTTGGCTCCGATGGTCTCGTTGCGGCCGCCGGAGGTGGGGCAGCCGGTGGACTTGCCGGTGCCGAGCGACTCGGCGTACACGACGGCGAAGCCGCGGGCGATGAAGTACCCCTCGTAGCGGGCCGACGTGATCGGCCCCGCGTTCGGTCCGACCGCCGCGGCGATGCGCTCGTCCGCCTGCGCGGTGAGCGCCGTGCCGTCACGCCGGTCGTAGTGCCCCCGGCCGTCGGGCACGTACAGCTCCACGTCCACGTCGTGGTTGGCCACGTCGTTGCCGCCGGAGAAGTACGGGCTGTTCATGTAGACGACCGGCACCTTGAGGCCGCGGTCGGTCGCCTTGGGGCGGACCACCTCGGTGTACACCTCGTCGGGCTTGCCGTCGCGGTCGCTGTCGACCGGCGCGCGCACGTAGAGGCTCTCGCGCACCACGTCCGCGGGGTCGAAGACCGGCTGCGCCTCGCCGTCGACGAACACCGGCCCCTCGGCCGCGGCGTGCGCGATCACCGGAGCCAGCGTCAACGGCAGCGACACCAGCGCGGCCACCATGGCGATTCTTCGAGCAGCCCTCACGAGGACCCCCATCCGAGACCGAACCGAACAGACCGATCCGCACCCTTCCGGTGTCCGCAGGCCGTGTCAAGGCCTCGACGGTCCACAAAGGACTCAAGACGGAGACCCGACGAATGGCGCTTGACCAGCGCGAATGGATGTGCCGTCAGGGGAGGCCGGCGGCCTCACCCGCCATCGACGAGCCCGCGGCGACGACCCGCGGGAGGGGTTCCGCGGCACGCGGAAGCGGTGGGGTCACCCCCGGAGTAGTACAAAGACCGCATGAGGCTGGTGATCCTGGGTGGCGGCGGGTTCCGCGTTCCGCTCGTCCACCGCGCGCTGCTGGCGGACCGGACGCCGGGGCGCGTGACCGAACTGGTGCTGCACGACCTGGACGCGAAGCGGCTCGACGCCATCGGCCGCGTGCTCGCCGAACGGTCCGAGGGCGTGCCGGACGCGCCCGTCGTCACGGCGACCACGGACCTCGACGAGGCGTTGCGGGGCGCGGACTTCGTGTTCTCCGCGATCCGGGTCGGCGGTCTGGAGGGCCGGGCCACCGACGAGCGGATCGCGCGGGAGCAGGGCGTTCTCGGTCAGGAGACCGTCGGGGCGGGCGGGGTGGCCTACGCGCTGAGGACCGTCCCCGTAGCGGTGCGCATCGCCCGCCGGATCGCCGCGATCGCGCCGCGGGCCTGGGTCATCAACTTCACCAACCCGGCGGGTGTGGTCACCGAGGCGATGTCGCACCACCTGGGCGACCGGGTGATCGGCATCTGCGACTCCCCCGTCGGCCTCGGCCGCCGGGTGGCCCGCGCGCTCGGCGTCGACCTCGACACGGCGTGGCCGGACTACGTCGGCCTCAACCACCTCGGCTGGCTGCGCGGGCTGCGCGTCGGCGGCGAGGACCTGCTCCCCCGGCTGCTCGCGGACCCGGTGAAGCTGGAGTCGTTCGAGGAGGGCAGGCTCTTCGGCGCGGACTGGCTGCGCGCGCTCGGCGCGATCCCCAACGAGTACCTGCACTACTACTACGACACGCGGGAAGCCGTCGCCTCGGGCGCGGAGCGCGGCGCGTTCCTCCTGGAGCAGCAGCGGAAGTTCTACGAGGGCGAGGCGTCGTTCCGCAACTGGGACCGCACCCGGCTGGAGCGCGAGGCCACGTACATGGCCGAGACGCGCGAGGACGAGCGCGACTCCGGCGACCTGGACGGCGGCGGCTACGAGCAGGTGGCACTGGCGCTCATGCACGCCATCGCCAACGACCGGCGCGCGACGCTGATCCTCAACGTCCCCAACGGTTCCACACTGTCCATCCTGGACTCCGAGGCGGTCGTCGAGGTGCCGAGCCTGGTCGACGGCAACGGTGCCCGCCCGCTGTCGGTGAGCCCGCTGGCCGACCACGCCGCCGGTCTGGTCACCAGCGTCAAGGCGGTCGACCGCGCGATCCTCGCCGCGGCGTCGTCGGGGTCGCGGGCCGACGCGTTCAAGGCGTTCGCGCTGCACCCGCTGGTCGACTCCGTCGGGATCGCGCGCGGGCTCGTCGACGGCTACCGCGCGCACCACCCCGGACTGGCCTACCTGAGCTGAAGGCGGCCGAGCGCGTCAGCCCGCCGGGTGGTCTCCGGCAGCCGGAAGTCCGTGCACAGCCGCAGCACCTCGGCGCACGCCCGGTCGAGGTCGACGCGGTGCCCCACCGACACGAACACCGGCTTCACCCCGTCGCGGGTGCGCAGCGCGCGGCCGACGACCTCGTCGTCCAGCAGCAGGTCCGTGGCCGCCCCGCGCTGCTCGGCGGGCATCGCGAACGGCCCCATCGGGGTCTTCGCCACGCCCACGCTGGGCACGCCGGTCACCACTCCCAAGTGGCAGGCCAGGCCGAACCGGCGCGGGTGCGCGAGCCCCTGCCCGTCGCAGACCAGCAGGTCCGGCGCGACCGACAGCCGGTCCAGCGCGGTGATCAGCGACGGCAGCTCGCGGAACGCGAACAGGCCCGGCACGTAGGGGAAGTCGGAGGTGCCGAGCACCACGACCTCGTCGAGCGTCTCCAGCGTGCCCGCGTCCAGCACGACCACGGCCGCGGCGAGCAGGTCGTCGTCGGCGTACCCCACGTCGAGGCCCGCGACCGTGCGGACCTCCAGACCGGGGTCGGTGGTGGTGCGGACGAGCGGGCGGAGCCGTTCCTGCAGGGCT
The DNA here is from genome assembly GCF_032460545.1 of Umezawaea sp. Da 62-37. Taxonomy (GTDB): domain Bacteria; phylum Actinomycetota; class Actinomycetes; order Mycobacteriales; family Pseudonocardiaceae; genus Umezawaea. The sequence goes on along the minus strand of NZ_CP135965.1, from coordinate 7,889,612 downwards.
ATCGCGGCTTCGGGGGTGTGCGGCCAGTCGGGTTCCACCGGGTCAATGATCCACTTCTACGTGGTGCGCGGCGAGCAGGTCGTCGCCGAAGTCACCCGAGCGCCTGCGCCACACCGCGTGCACGTGGTTCGCGTCGTTGGCGGTGTTGTCGTACTCGATCAGCAGCTCTGGGGCCTGGATCCGGTAGTAGTGCCCGTCGCCGGGCCGCTCGGAGCCCTCCCAGGCGAAGTGCACCCGTTCCAGGTCGAGCCGAGCGAACTCCGCTTCGGCGAGGTCGGGGCGCAGGCGGTCGAGGTAGTAGCGGACGACGTCGGTGAACAGCCCGCGCGCCTCGCCGTCCAGGCTCGTCAGGGCGATGCCGACCGGTTCCAGCGTCGGCCCCAGGCGCGGGGCGTTGCGGGTGCGCAGGTCTTCGGGGGCGTGGTCGGACACGACCGCCACCAGCCGGTTCGCCGCGCCCATCCGGTCGAGCAGCAGCCGGGGCAACTCCTCCTCCAGGCGCAGCGGCCGCACGACGGAGTGCCCGGCGTAGGTCGTGCGCGCCGGGTTGGCGCCGAGGAAGAACGGCGTCGCGGACACCCGGCCGTCAACCACGACCACGCTGAGCGAGATGTGGTGGCCCTCGAACCGCCAGCCCCACGCGTCGTCACCGGGAGTGCCGAACACGACGAACCAGTAGTCACCCTGGTGGCGGTCGCGGTCGCCGCCCTCGCGGTGGTCGAGCACGTCCTCCAGCGCCATGATCGTGGCGACCTGGGCGTGGGCGTGCGGGCTGAGCACCTCGGCGAGCAGCCGGAACACGGCTTTGCGCTGCGACCTGGCCAGGTCGCCGTAGACGACGCCGGGACGCGGGCCGGGCGTGTACGCCCAGCGGTGCCGCAGGTCGTCGTCGGTGATCGGGCGCAGGGCGGCCGCCCGCTGCCGTTCGTCGAACGACGCGACGAGCGAGCGGGTGGCCTCGGTGTGGACGTCGGTCATGGTCCGTCGACCCTATCCGGACCGGTGGGAGCCCCCGGCTCGCGGACGGGCCGGGGACCCGCCGCTCAGCCCTGCGCGATGTAGGCCTGGAGCTGGTTGTGGCTCTCCTCGAGCTGGCTGATGTGGCTCTTCACCACGTCACCGATGCTCACGATGCCGACGAGCACCCCGTCTGCGAGCACCGGCACGTGCCGGATGCGGCGCTCGGTCATCTGCACGGTCAGGCTGTCGACCGTGTCCTGCGGGTCGCAGGAGAACACCATCTTGGTCATGATCTCCGACACCGGCGCCGCCAACAGCTCCGCGCCGCGCTCGTGCAACTTCCGGACGACGTCCCGTTCCGAGACGATCCCCGCGATGCCGTCGGGCCCCACGACGACCATGGCGCCCACGTTGTGCCGGGCGAGCCCCGCGAGCAGTTCACCCACCGGGGTTCTCGGTTCGACCGTCGCCACCGCCGAGCCCTTGGTCCGCAACACGTCAGCGATCTTCATGTGGCGCCTCCGATCCGCACTGGACGGTGACCTACCTCACCCAGGCTAGTTCGGATCGGCTCCGAGCGGGAGGCCACGACGCCCGATAGGAGCACTGCGGCCGCCGATCCGGTGGTGACCCGGATCGGCGGCACGGCCGCTCAGCCGCTGCGGCGGTTGGTGAACGAGCGCTTCCCGACCACGTTGCTGTTGTGCATCTGGCCGGGGATGCTGCTGTTCTGGTTCGTCTTCTTCGCGCCGCCGCGGCGGTCGCTGCGGTTCGGGACGAACTCCGGTTCGGCCTCTGCTTCGGGGGTCGGAGCCTCGACGGCCTCGTCCGCCGCGTCGTTCGCGTCCTTCGGTGCCGGGGTTTCGGTCATGGGAGCCTCCTGTGGATTCGGTCCGAAGCGTATCCGGCGCGCTCCGGGCGGGTCGGCGGTCGTGGTCGTTTCCACCCGCCGGGGCGGCCGGGTGGGCGCGCTGGTGGAGGATTCGCCGGGTGAAACTGGAGAACCGCGTCAGGACGACCGCGGCCGCGCTCCTCGCCAAGAGGAAGTTCGTGGCACCGCTGGACCTCTTCACCACGCTGGGGTGGCTGCCGGACAAGCAGCTCGACCGGTGGCGGCGCGGCCAGGTCGACCACCTCGGCGTGGTGCTCGCGGTGACCCCCGACAAGGCTCGGGAGGCGCTGGACGTGCTGCGGCGGTGGGCCGAGTCCGAGGGCCTGGCGGCGACCGAGGTGGACTACCCGGCCGCGACGCTCGACCGGCGGCCGCTGCGCTTCGACACCGGTCCCGGGACCGCCTACCGGACCCACTGGATGGCCGTCGGCCTGTCCGACGCCCGGCGCAAGAGCCTGGTGGAACGGCAGAACAAGGCGCCGGACCTCGTGGTCGACGTGGCGACGGCGGACTGGTCGTGCGCGGAGTGCCGCGGCACCGGCGACCTGTTCGTCGACGACCCCGGCGGACCGCTCTGCCTGGTGTGCGCGGATCTGGACCACCTCGTGCTCCTTGCCGCCGGTGACGCGACGCTGACCCGGCGGGCCAAGAAGGCCAGCGGGCTGTCGGCGGTCGTGCGGCGGTTCGAGAAGTCGCGGAAGCGGTACCAGCGCAAGGGGATCCTCGTCGAGGAGACCGCGCTGGAGGAGGCCGAGGACTCCTGCCTCGCGGACGAGGACGTGCGGCTGCGCAGGCGGGAACGCGACCGCGAACGCCGGGTGGACTGGGACGTCGACTTCCAGGCCGCGCTGGCGGCGGAGATCCTCCGGCTGTTCCCCGGCTGCCCGGCCGACCGCGCCGAGGCCATCGCCCTCCACGCGGGCACCCGCGGCAGCGGCCGGGTCGGCAGGTCGGCCGCCGGACGGGCACTGGACGAGCGGAAGACCACGCTGGCGGTCATCGCGTCGCTGCGGCACGAGGACACCGACTACGACCGGATGCTGATGTCCGGTGTGGACAGAGCCGTGGCGCGCGACCGCATCCGCGCGGACGTCGACCGGCTGCTGGAGGACTGGCGGCGCTGACCGGGGAGCCGGCTCGCACCGGCTCCCCGTCCGCACTACCCGCGCCTGCGCACGGCGTGCTGCCGCTGGTTGGCCACCGAAGCGGAGAACGCCCTCGGCGGAATCCGGGACTTCTTGCCCGCCCTGCGGTCCCGCCTGCTCGCGGGAACGGCGTCGGACTCGGGAACTGGCGGTTCGGAGCGCATGGTCATGAGCGCCTCCTCGACTGTCGGGATGGCGTGCGTCGTCGACGACCGCGACGGGTCGTCGGGAAGGGCCCGCAAGGGCCGCCGGTGGGATGAGGTCACGCGCGGCACGCGAACGGCGGCGGCGCGGAGGGTTCCTTCTCACTTCACCCGACGACCGTAACAAGGCCCCGCGAGCGCCCGCCACCTATTTACCGGCGGCCAGGAACTCCTCGAACGCGACCTTGCCGTCGGCGTGCTCCGGGGTGGTTCCACGACCTTCGCGCAACGCCCGGAAAGCCTTGCCCGGCAAGCGGAGCGACACGATCCGGCGCTTGAGGCCGCGCGCCGCCGCGTAGCTCGCGGCGAAGTCCGCCATCGTCCGCACCTCCGGGCCGCCGAAGTCGTCGACGCGGCCCGCGGGCTCGGCGACGGCCAGGTCGACCAGCCGGGCGGCGACCTCGCGGACCTCCACCGGCTGCACCCGCGCGACGGGCACGACCATCAGCGGCGGCACCCGCGCCAGCGCGCCGAGCATGGTGGCCGCGAGCTCGTGGAACTGGGTGGCGCGCAACAGGGTCCACGGCACGCCGGACTCCTCCACCACCCGTTCCTCGGCCAGCTTCGCCCGGTAGTAGCCGATCGGGACGTCCTCGATGCCGACGATCGAGATGTGCGCGAAGTGCCGCACACCCGCCGCCCCTGCCGCCGTGAGCAATCGCCGGGTCGACTCGACCAGGCCCTTCGGGACGTTCGCGCAGTGCACGACCACGTCCGCGCCCTGGAGGGCCGTCGCGAGCCCGGTACCCGTGCCCAGGTCTACCGGCCACCTCGGCGACGAGCGGCTGACTGCGCGGACGGCGTGGCCGCGCGCCTCCAGCAGTTCCACGACCACGCGTCCCAGGGTGCCGGTGCCACCGGTCACCACGACCGTCTTCACGTCCGGATCGTCGCTCATGACCAGGGGACGGGCCAGACGAGCCGAACGTGACACCCGGTCACGAGTACGGCTTCAGCTCCGGCAGGTCACCGGTGAGCGACCCGACCGGGGTGCGGCCCGCGGCCCACGCGGCGAGGTCGTTGCGGGCACCGCCGACCTCGACCGGCGTGCCGCTCCCCCACGTCCACACGTGCCCGTCGTCGGCGCGCAGCACGACCTGGACGTCGTCGGGCGCGCGGTAGGACGTGAAGGTGAGCAGGTGGTCGGCGAACTCGGGCACCCAGGTCGCGGGCGTGTACCCGAGGCGGAGGTCGGTGCTGTGGATCTCGATCTCGCGCCAGTAGGCCAGCACCACGTCGGCGACCGTGCCCTCGCGGTAGACGACCGCCCGGTCCCAGTCGTCGTCGCCGATCTTCGCCAGCGCGCGGTCGAACGACGACGCCGAGGCCAGCGCGGTCTCGACCAGGTCCGCGGCGGGGTTGCCCGCGTTCGCGGCGATCGCGGCGTCACGGGCGGGGCGGCCACCGTCGTAGGGCTCGATCCTGCGGCCCTCCAGCGCGTACTCGACCTGGCGGGTCAACGCCGCGGCGACGCCCGCCAGGTGCGCGAGCACGTGCCCTCGCGACCAGCCGGGCAGCGTCGAGTCGGCGTGCACCGCGCTGTCGGTGAGGCCGTGCAGCAGGCCGGGCAGGCGGGTGTTCGCGGCCCACACGGGAACGGGGTTCACGGCCACAACAGCTCCTAACGGACTTCAACAGGTTTGCCGTTAGAGAGTAGCCAGACAAGTCTTACGGGAACAAGGGCGAATGCCGTTAGAATCACCTGGTGGACATCCATCCAGCCCTCGCCTTCGTGGGCACGGTCCGGTACGAGAGGGACGATCTGGGCACCTCGGCCGGGTTCGCCGACTGGCTCGGCCTGCACACCGACGCCCCTGTCGCGCTGGCGGCGGACGACGAGGTCAGGGCTCGGGTCGTGGCGCTGCGCAGGGCGGTCCGGACGCTGTTCGCCCGCGCGGTCGAGCCGGAGGCTCCGAGCCAGGCGGACGCGGACCGGCTGCTGGATCCCGGCGCCGCGCTCGACCAGGTCAACGAGGCTGCGGGCGCCGTGCTGCGCGCACCCCGGCTGGAGTGGCCGTCGGCGCGCGCGCCCCGGATCACCGAACGGCTGACGGAGGCCGACCAGGCGACCAGACTGGTCGCGGACCTGGCGCGCGTCGCGATCGAGTTCCTGGTGAGCGAGGACCGCGACAAGCTGCGGGCGTGCCCGGCGCCGCGGTGCGTGAAGTACTTCGTCCGCGACCACCCCCGGCAGGCGTGGTGCAAGCCGTCCTGCGGCAACCGGGCGCGGGCGAGCCGGTACTACCAGCGGCACCACGTGGACTCAGACGGGTGACCTGCGCCCGGCCGCCCAGCGCACGGCAGGCCCCATCGCCAGGCCGGCGACCAGGAACACCCCGCCCAGCACCAGCCAGCCCGCGGTACCCCAGCCGATGACCAGTGCGGTCAGCAGCAGCGGCCCGGCCATCCTGGCGACCGGCACCCCCGTGCCGAAGAAGCCCTGGTACTGGCCCTGCTTGTCGGACGGCGCGAGGTCGAAGCCGATCTCCCACGCGCCCGAGGCCAGCATCATCTCGCCGAACACCTGGAGGACCGCGGCGACCAGCAGCACCAGGACCGCCGTCCACGCCGACCCGCCCGCCGACAGGGCGAACACCGCGCACGACGCCAGCAGCGCGAACCCCGCGTAGCGGACCAGCCGGGCCGCCGAGTCGAGGCCGGTCACCTGGCGGGCGACGCGGACCTGGAACAGCACGACGCCGACGGTGTTCAGCACCAGCAGCGCTGCGACCATCCAGCGCGGCGCGGCCGTCCGCTGCACGATCCAGAGCGGCACCACCAGGCTGAGCAGCGGCATGTAGAGCAGCATCACCGCGTTGAGGAGCGCCACCAGCGCGTACGGCCGGTCGCGGAGCACGGCGAGCACCGGTCCGCCGGTCGTGACCGATGGGACGGGCGGCACCGGAGGCAGGCCGCGCAGCACGGCCGCCGCGGCGAGGAAGCCCAGCACGTCCAGGGCGAAGACCGCCAGGTAGGCCTCGCGGGTGTCGACCTGGAGCGCGAGCCCGCCGACCCCGGCGCCCACGGCCAGCCCGGCGTTGACCGTGGACTGGAGGTACGCGCGGACCGCCGTCCGCTCGGTCTTGTCCACCAACGCCGCCAGCAGCGCCTGCCGCGCGGCGGACAGGCCGGACTGGCAGCTCGCGTAGAGGCAGGCCGCGATGGCGAACGGCACGAACGAGTGGACCACCAGGAACGATCCGACCGCGACGGCCGTGGCGACCGCGAGCAGCACCGCCGTGCCCTTGGGTCCGCGCCGGTCGGCGAGGTGGCCCAGCGGGATGCCCGCGACGGAGCCGACCGCCCAGCCCAGCGTGAGGCCGAACCCGACCTGCGTCGCGGACAGCCCGACGATCCGGGTGAAGTACAGCGCCGAGCACACGAGGTAGGCGCCGTCGCCGAGCGAGTTCGCCAGCTGCGCCAGCGCGAGCACCCGCGCCGGTCCGCGGGTCGGCAGGAATCCGTTCACACCGGAACCCTAGGAAGCCGATTGGCCGGGGGTAAGGTCCGATTCCGGGCTAACCGATTGGGCCAATCCGATGGACTTCCACATCACCCTCGACGGGCGCGGCGACCGGTCGACCCGGATCTACCGGCAGCTGCTGGAGGCCATCCTGGACGGGCGGCTGCGGTCGGGCGAACGCGTGCCGCCCACCCGTGAGCTGGCCGAACGGCTAGGCGTCGCGCGCAACACGGTGGCCGTCGCCTACGACCGGCTGACCGCCGAGGGGTTCCTGGTCGGCCGGGTCGGCGCCGGGACGTACGTGTACTCCGACGGCTTGCGGTCCCGGTCCCGACGAGCGCCGGCGGGCACCGACGTGCGACCGCGCGCGGTGTGGGCGGCGATGGCCGAACCCGAGCGCGACAGCGCCTCCGAGCTGCCCTACGACTTCAGCGCGGGCGTGCCGGACGCCGGGCTGTTCCCGTTCGGCACGTGGCGCGGGCTGTTGCGGCCCGAGGCTGCGCGGGCCGACTACGGCGACCCGTCCGGACTCCCCGACCTGCGCGAGGCGATCGCGCGGCACGTCGGGGTGTCCCGGTCCGTGCGCGCGGACGCCGACGACGTGCTGGTGACGCAGGGCGCGCAGCAGGCGCTGGACCTCATCGCGCGGGTGCTGGTCGAACCGGGTGGGTGCGTCGCGGTCGAGGACCCCGGTTACCCGTTGGCACGTCGGCTGTTCCGATCGCTCGGGGCGCGGGTGGTCGGCGTGCCCGTGGACGCCGAAGGCCTGGTCGTCGACGCGCTGCCCGCCTCCGCGCGGCTGGTGTACACGACGCCGTCGCACCAGTTCCCGCTCGGCACGCCGATGTCGCTGCGGCGGCGGACCGCGCTGCTCGACTGGGCGGCGCGGCACGACGCCGTCGTGGTGGAGGACGACTACGACAGCGAGTTCCGCTACTCGGACCGGCCGCTGGAACCGTTGCAGAGCCTCGACCGCGCCGGGCGGGTGGTCTACGTCGGGTCGTTCTCGAAGACGCTGCTGCCGACGCTGCGGCTCGGTTTCCTGGTGGCGCCCGCGTCGCTGCGCCCCGCGTTGCGGGCGGCCAAGCAGCTCACCGACTGGCACGGCGACCCGATCGCGCAGGCCGCGTTGGCGCGGTTCATCGACGAGGGCCTGCTGGCGCGGCACATCCGCAAGGCCACACGGGTGTACGCGGCGCGGCACGAGCGGGTCGCCACCGCGTTGCGCGACGACTTCGCCGAGTGGCTGGACGTGGTGCCGTCCGCGGCGGGCATCCACCTGGCCGCGCGGACCCGGAACGACCCGGAGGAAGTGGTCCGGGTCGCCCGTTCCCGCGGGGTCGCGATCCGCTCCCTGGCCACGTTCTCCCCCGAGGTCCACTTCGGACTGGTCATCGGGTTCGGCGCGATCCCGGTGGAGCGCATCGACGACGGACTCCGTGTGCTGGCAGGGAGTTTCGCTCAGGCAGGGACGACCGTGCCGAGCGCGCCGTCCACGGTGATCAGCTGACCGGTGGTGATCCGGTCGACCGCCTCGGCCACGCCGACCACGGCCGGGATGCCGTACTCGCGGGCCACCACGGCGCCGTGCGAGTTCGCGCCGCCCATCTCCACGACCAGACCGCCCGCGGTGAGGAACAGCGGCGTCCAGCCGGGGTCGGTCGACGGCGCCACCAAGATTTCGCCGGGCTCCAGGTGCGCGCCGACCGGGTCGAGCACCACTCGCGCGCGACCGGTGACCGTGCCCGCCGAGGCCGGTGTGCCGACCAGCGCGCCGGGGCCGGTCGGCGCGCCCCGCGACGCCACCGCCTCCGGTTCGGTGCCGTCGGACAGCAGCACCCTGGGCACCCTGCGGCGGCGCGTCTCGCGGTCGTAGACCTCGTGGCGTGCCGCGATCTCGGCGCGGAAGTCCTTGCCGCCCAGGGCTTCGCGGATCTCCTTGAAGTCGAGGAAGTACACGTCGTCGACGGCGTCCAGCAGGCCCTCGGCCGCCAGTCCGGCGCCGATCAGGCCCACCTGGTGCCGGACGTGGCCGAGCGCGACGACCAGGTGGTGCTTCGGCATCTCACGCAGGCCGACGAGCAGCCTGGCCCGTCCCAGCGCGAACCGCACGAACCGGCCGCGGACCCGACCGGCCTTGCGCGCCAGGCGTTCCACGGCCTGCTCCGCCTCCACGGCACCACGGGCGAACTGGACGTCCGGGGCCAGGTCGGGGTCCTCCAGGCGCAGGTAGTTCGCCAGCACGCCGAGGATGTGCGCCGGGTCGTCGGACCACCGCGGCAGCCCGAGGTCGATCTCGGCGACCGCGCGGTGCCCGTGGTCGCGCAGGAACGCGGCGACCGCGCGGTGCGCGACGTCCGGCAGCGCGCCCTCGTGGAAGAGGGTCGCCAGCTCGCGCGCCGACCGGTCGCGCAGGGCGGCGCTCGACTCCGCGTCGGCCCGGATCGCGGTGGCGACGTGCCACAGCTCCAGGTCCATCTCCGTGGTCACGTTGTGCGGCAGTCCGCGCAGCACCGGTTGCAGGTCACCGGGCTCCCACCGCCTGCCGAGCGCCTTGCCCGCTAGGCCGAGCATCGCGAACCCGGCGGCCGCCAGCGGGAAGATCATCGGCAGCACGCGGACCGTGCGCTCGCCGAGCACGTCCTCGCAGTGGTCGAGCCGTTGCACGGCCGTCGCGGTGTCGGGGACCGCCAGCAGCGCCCGTTGGGACGCGGCGATCCCCGCCATGCGCCGGTGCGCGGATCCCGGATCCGCCACGGCGCGCACGACGTGCACCGGGAGCCGGTAGCGGGCCGCCACGCGCGCGAACTGCCGGAGGAACGGCCACCAGGACGGGTGCGCCAGGCTGAACCGGGGGTCGTCGAAGAGGCCGCGCAGCACGACCGAGGACCGCGCCTCCATCACGTCGAGCGCGCGCGGCGCGATCGCCCGGCCGGGTCCGCTGCGCACCAACGTGGTCGCGTCCACCCACAGCCGCTGCCCGGCCTCGCGGTAGGGCGCCGGGCCGTCGAGGCGGTCGCGCGCCGGACGGCCGAACAGGTCCGCGATCCCCGACGCCATCAGCCGGAACCCCGCCAGGCCGATCGGCGTGATCGGCCGTTGCAGGCCCTGCGCGACGCTGAAGCAGAGGAACACCCGCGGGTCCTCGGCCGTGGCTCCGTCGGGCAGCGGAAACAGCGTCGTGATCGGCCGGGCCTGGGTGAGCCACAGCGCGCCCTCGGCGTCGATCGCCCACTCCGCGTCCTGCGGCGCCCCGTAGTGCGCCTCCACCCGTGCGCCGAGCGCGGCCAAGTCGCGGATCTGCCCGTCGGTGAGGCACGCCCCGTCCGCGGTGTGCTCGACCTGCTCGGTGCCACCGCCGGGCAGCGACCGGATCAGCAGCCGCTTGTCCCCCAGCACGCGTTCCCGGATCTCGCCGGTCTTCGTGTCGACCACGAAGTGGTCCGGGTTCACCGCCCCGGACACCACGGCCTCCCCGAGCCCCGGACTCGCGTCGATCACGGCCTCGCGACGCCTGCCGGTGACCGGGTTCGCGGTGAACAGCACACCCGCCACCGCCGACTGCACCATCTCCTGCACCACCACCGCCAGCCGCACCGCGCCGTGGTCGATCCCGTTGCTCTCGCGGTACGCCACCGCCCGGTCCGTCCACAGCGACGCCCAGCACCGGCGGACCGCGTCCAGCACCGCGTCCGGGCCGACGACGTTGAGGAAGGTGTCCTGCTGGCCCGCGAAGCTCGCGAACGGCAGGTCCTCCGCGGTTGCCGACGACCGGACCGCGACCGGCGTGGTGACGCCCAGCCTCCCGTACGCCGCCAGCACCGCGTCCCGCACGTCCTCGGGGATCGCCGCCGCCGACAGCACCTCCCGCGCCTTCGCCGGATCGTCCCCCGCGACCCGCCGGTAGGCCTCCGTCGTCAGGCAGAACCCCTGCGGCACGGGCAGACCGGCCCTGGTCAGCTCCCCCAGGTTCGCCGCCTTGCCGCCGACGTCGGCGAGCATGCCCGCGTCGATCTCGGTGAAGTCGCGGATGAGCGGGTCGTCGGGGCGGGTCTCCATGGCGCTGAGGTTACGAGGGTTCGGCGGAATGTTCAACGGTTGTTGAATTACTGGGCAGTACGTCACCCTGGTAGCGGAACACCACTCGGACGCCGACAGGGGCGGCCCCGGAACGGGACCGCCCCTGTCGAGGACGAACGATCGAACGATCAGCTGCAACCCGAAGTGCTGCCGCAGCCCTCGCAGAGGTAGCAAGAGCCGGCGGGGCGCATCTTGGTGCCGCAGGTCATGCACAGGGGGGCGTCGGCGGTGGTGCCGAGGTGGAGTTCGAGCAGCTCGGTGGAGCTGCCGACGCGCATGTCCTGCTTGCTGGGCTTGGCTTCCTTCACCGGGCTGGCGTCCACCGAGGTCTGCATGCCCACGAGGTCGACGTCGGTGCCGCCGCCGTACTCGCTGGCGACCGTGGCGGTGCGCTCGTCGGCCGTGAAGATGCCGAGCTGGGAGCGCTTCTCGTAGGGCAGGTAGTCCAGGGCGAGCCTGCGGAACAGGTAGTCCAGGACGCTGGTGGCGATCCGGACGTCCGGGTCGTCGGTCATGCCCGCGGGCTCGAAGCGGAGGTTCTGGAACTTCGAGATGTAGAACTCCAGCGGGATGCCGTACTGGAGGCCGACGGAGATGGACATGGAGAACGCGTCCATCACGCCCGCGAGCGTGGAGCCCTGCTTGCCGAGCTTGACGAAGATCTCGCCGAGACCGTCGTCGGGGTAGGAGCCCGCGTGCAGGTAGCCCTCGGCGCCGCCGACGGTGAACGAGACCGTCTGGCTGGGGCGCTTCTTGGGCAGGCGCTTGCGGACGGGGCGGTACTCGATGACCGTCTCGGTCTTGACCGAACCGGTGGCCGACGCGGTGGCCTCGCCGCCGGTGTTGGCGCCCTTGCCCGCGGACAGGGGCTGGCCGACCTTGCAGTTGTCGCGGTAGATCGCGAGGGCCTTGATGCCCATCTTCCAACCCTGGAAGTAGATCTCCTCGACGTCCTCGATCGTCGCGTTCTCCGGCATGTTCACCGTCTTGGAGATCGCGCCGGAGATGAACGGCTGCACGGCCGCCATCATCCGCACGTGGCCCATGGGCGCGATGGAGCGCTCGCCCATGGCGCAGTCGAAGACCTCGTAGTGCTCGGGGCGCAGGCTGGGCGCGTCCACGACGTTGCCGTGCTCGGCGATGTGCTCGACGATCGCCTCGACCTGCTCGTCCTGGTAGCCCAGGGCGGACAGGGCGCGCGGCACCGTCTGGTTGACGATCTGCATGGAGCCGCCGCCGACGAGCTTCTTGAACTTGATCAGCGCGAGGTCGGGCTCGATGCCGGTGGTGTCGCAGTCCATCATCAGACCGATGGTGCCGGTGGGCGCGAGCACGCTGGCCTGCGCGTTGCGCCAGCCGTTGCGGCCGCCGATCTCGATGGCCTCCTGCCACGCGCGGGTCGCGACCTTGTGCACGGCGCCGTCGTTGCCACCCAGCGTGCGGATGGAGTCGTTGGCGGCGGCGTGCTTGCGGATCACGCGCTTGTGGGCGTCCTCGTTGCGGGCGTAGCCCTCGTACGCGCCGACCATGCCCGCGAGCTCGGCCGAACGCCGGTAGGCGACGCCGTTCATCAGCGAGGTGATGGACGCGGCGAGCGCGCGGCCGCCCTCGGAGTCGTAGGCGTGGCCGGTGGCCATCAGCAGCGCGCCGAGGTTGGCGTAGCCGATGCCCAGCTGGCGGAACTTGCGGGTGGTCTCGCCGATGGGCTCGGTCGGGAAGTCCGCGAAGCAGATGGAGATGTCCATCGCGGTGATGACGACCTCGACGGCCTGGGCGAACCTGCCCGCGTCGAACGTGCCGTCCTCGCGCAGGAACTTCATCAGGTTCAGCGACGCCAGGTTGCAGCTCGAGTTGTCGAGGTGCATGTACTCCGAGCACGGGTTGGACGCGGTGATCCGGCCCGACTCGGGGCAGGTGTGCCAGTCGTTGATCGTGCCGTCGTACTGGATGCCGGGGTCGGCGCACTCCCACGCGGCCTTGGCCAGCTTGCGGAACAGGTCCTTGGCGTCGACCTTCTCGATGACCTCGCCGGTCTGGCGGGCGCGCAGGCCGAACTGGCCACCGGACTCGACGGCGTTCATGAACTCGTCGGAGACGCGGATGGAGTTGTTGGCGTTCTGGTACTGCACGGACACGATGTCCTTGCCGCCCAGGTCCATGTCGAAGCCGCCGTCGCGCAGGACGCGGATCTTCGCCTCTTCGCGCGCCTTCGTCTCGATGAACTCCTCGACGTCGGGGTGGTCCACATCCAGGACGACCATCTTGGCCGCGCGGCGGGTGGCGCCACCGGACTTGATGGTGCCCGCGGACGCGTCGGCGCCCCGCATGAAGGAGACCGGGCCGGACGCGGTGCCGCCGGAGGACAGCAGCTCCTTGGACGACCGGATGCGGGAGAGGTTCAGGCCGGCGCCGGAGCCGCCCTTGAAGATCAGGCCCTCCTCGCGGTACCAGTTGAGGATCGACTCCATGGTGTCGTCGACGGCGAGGATGAAGCACGCGCTGACCTGCTGCGGCGAGCTGGTGCCGACGTTGAACCACACCGGGGAGTTGAAGCTGAACACCTGGTGCAGGAGCATGTAGGTCAGCTCGTGCTCGAAGATCACCGAGTCGGCCTCGGTCGCGAAGTAGCCGTGCTTGACGCCGGCGGCCACGTAGGTCTTCACGACGCGGTCGATGAGCTGGCGCAGGCTGGTCTCCCGCTGCGCGCTGCCGACGGCGCCGCGGAAGTACTTGCTGGTCACGATGTTCGTGGAGTTGAGCGACCACGAGGCCGGGAACTCGACGCCGCGCTGCTCGAAGTTGACCGTGCCGTCGCGCCAGTTCGTCATGACGACGTCGCGGTGCTCCCAGGTCACCTCGTCGTAGGGGTGCTTGCCCTCGGTCGTGTAGACCCGGCGCACCTTCAGAGCGGCGGCCCCGCGCTTGTCCCCACTGCCGTTGCGCGCGGCTGTCTTCTTGCCTGCGCCGCTGACGGTCTCCGTCATGCCCGGTCTCTCCCTATGTGCTCAAGAAAAATACGTGCACGGCCCAGCGTCCGGAGAGTCCGTCCGATGCGGTCTTCGTGCGAAGTGCTGCGCTACGGACGCGGTTCGTCTTCCCGCGCCGTGCGGAGGTCCGAAATCTCCTTCTCGAAGTCCTCGACGGACGAGAAGGACCTGTAAACGCTGGCGAACCGGAGGTAGGCGACCTCGTCGAGCTCCCGTAAGGGTCCGAGGATCGCCAGCCCCACCTCGTGGCTGGGGATCTCGGCGCTGCCGGTCGAGCGGATGGACTCCTCGACCCGCTGGGCGAGCTGCTGGAACGCGTCCTCGTCCACGGGGCGGCCTTGACACGCCCTGCGGACACCGTTGACGACCTTGTCCCGGCTGAACGGCTCGGTGACGCCCGACCGCTTCACGACCGCGAGAACCGCTTCCTCTACGGTGGTGAACCGGCGACCGCACGCCGAGCAGGAGCGCCTGCGCCTGATGACCTGCCCCTCGTCGGCCTCGCGCGAATCCACCACGCGAGATTCCGAGTTACGGCAAAACGGGCACCGCACCCCAACTCACCCCTTCTCAGGGCAGCACTGACCGCATCAGCCCCACTGGATGGGTTACCCACAACCTATGGACTGACTTCGTCGGTACAACCACTAGATGTAGGGGTGAACCTATGCGAGAAGTTGACGTGAGGCAACTCGCGACACACCCCCGTTCGATGGAACGAACGGTCCACCGAGAGGGGGAGCGGGACGGCTACGGAGCGGGTTCCGGCACGGCCTGCGGGACGACCAGGGACTGACCGGGGAGGACGTCGGAATCGGCCAACCGGTTGAGTTCGCGGATGCGCTCGACGACGGCGTCCGGATCGCTGTTCGGGGCGGAGCGCACGGCGACGTCGTGCAGCGTCTCACCCACTTGGACGTACGCGACGCCCGTCCGTTCGGGGACGCCCGTGGAGCCGGACGCGTAGAGGTAGAGCAGCCCGAGGCAGGCGGCCAGCACGACGGCCAGGACGCAGGCGCCGACCAGGCGGAGGACGGAGCCGCGCTCGCGGCGCTCGGGACCGCACTCGATCGCGTCCGGCGTAGCAGGGGCGGAGAGTTGCTTGGCGCGCGACGCGGGCCTGCGGCCGTCGCCCACCTCGAAGCGCCGGAGCACCCTGGGACCGGGCCGGAGCCCCCGTTCGGACGAGACGTCGCCAGGGTCGTCGGCCTCCACCAGTTCGAAGCCGGACCGGGTACCGATGAGCACCGCCATGACGCCCTCCATCGCAGGTCAACCCAATATGATCGAACACAGGTTCGATCGAACGCCCGTGCGAATGTCTACCACTTCGGGTGTCGAATATCGAGGACACGCCCACGATTACTTCGAACAGGTGTTTGATCTGGACATCAAGTGCGACTACCGTCGAGTTCGAAGATCGACGGATATCCGGCCTGGGCGATCGGGACCGGTGAGGAGGAAGCACCGTGGCGCGCAAGATCACCGAAGACCAGGCCACCGCGGCGGGTGACCCCGTTCTCCCCAAGCAGCAGACGGACATCGCCGGGAACGCGGGCCTGACGCTGCGCCAGCGCAAGGTGCTCGACGTGATCCGCGACTGGCTGGACCGGTTCGGGTACCCGCCCAGCGTCCGCGAGATCGGCGAGGCCGTGGGCCTCACCTCCACCTCTTCCGTGGCGCACCAACTGAGGGCCCTGGAGCGGAAGGGCTTCCTGCGCAGGGACCCGAACCGCCCCCGCGCGGTCGGGGTGCTGCCGACGGAGATCGACGCCGGGATGGACCCCAGCCACAAGCCGACCCCCGCGTACGTGCCGATGGTGGGCCGCATCGCCGCCGGTGGGCCGATCCTCGCCGAGGAGTCGATCGAGGACGTGTTCCCGCTCCCGCGCGAGATCGTGGGCGAAGGCGAGCTGTTCCTGCTGAAGGTGGTGGGCGACTCGATGATCGACGCCGCCATCACCGACGGCGACTGGGTCGTGATCCGCCAGCAGCCGACCGCCGACAACGGCGACGTGGTCGCGGCGATGATCGACGGCGAGGCGACCGTGAAGACGTTCAAGCGCAAGGACGACCACGTGTGGCTGATGCCGCACAACGCGGCCTACCAGCCGATCCTGGGCGACGAGGCCAGCATCCTGGGCAAGGTCGTGGCCGTGCTCCGCAGGCTCTA
The DNA here is from genome assembly GCF_032460545.1 of Umezawaea sp. Da 62-37. Classification (GTDB taxonomy): domain Bacteria; phylum Actinomycetota; class Actinomycetes; order Mycobacteriales; family Pseudonocardiaceae; genus Umezawaea. Next base: position 7,873,709 of record NZ_CP135965.1, on the reverse strand, counting down.
GGACTTCGGAACCGGATCGGGCGTCTCCACTCGCGGAGGCGCCCGATTCCCGTTTCACCGGGTCAGTCAGGCCTTGCGTCGTGATCGGCGTACGAACGCGCCGATCAGCACCAGCGCGACCGCGCCGAACCCGACCACCGGCCACAGCGCGCCCGACGACTCCGCGGCGATCGCGGGAGCGGCCTCGCCGGACGCGGCTGAAGGATCGCCGGGGCCGGGAGCCTCGGCGCCCTTGGACGGCGGGGGCGGAGGAGGCGCGGCCTGGGCCGCAGCCCCGGCCACCGCGGTGATGGTCGACGAGGTGGCCTTCCCGAACTCGGAACCGGACAGCAGCGTCCCGTCCGGGTCGAACGCGATGGCTTCCCCCTGCTCCTCGTTCGGCAGCGGGATCCGCACGGGGTCGGCCGCCAGCGCGGCGACGAAGTCGCCGTCCGGAACCGGGTAGAGGTAGGCGTCGGTGTAGGTCCGCAGAGCGATCACCCCGCCGTCGTGCGACACGGCGCCGCCGGTCACCACCCTGGTGACCACGGGGCTCTGCAGGGGTCCACCGGGCGTGTCGGTGCCCTTGATGGACACCGAGGCGACCTTCTCCATGGCGACGGTGGCGCCGTCCACCAGCGGCCCGGCCGGTCGGTAGACCAGTGCCGACCCGATCGGCTCCTTGGTCACGATGTACGGCAAGCCCTTGCCGTCCAGCAGGACGGCCTCGGCGTCGTGCTTGCCATCCGGATAGGTCAGCCGGTAGAGCGCCGAGCCCCCCGCCGGGGACACGACGTGCAGCGCGACCGTCTCGCGGGTGCGGTTGTTGTCGCCGGTGTCGGCGAGCCAGAGCGCGCCGTCCGGGGCCAGCGCCAGGTCCTCCACGTCGAACGGGTTGACCTGGGCGGTGATGGTGTCGCGGATCTCGCAGTCCCGGCCGATCACCTGGACGGCGATGCCGCCCTCGTCGCTGTCGTTGATGGCGAACAAGCGGTCGCCATCGGAGGCCAGCCCCGACAGCTCCTCCAGGCGTTGGTCGGTCACGGCGCACAGCGCAACGGCAACGGCCGGGTCCGCGTGGGCGGACCCGGCCGTGACGAGCAGGAGCAGTCCTGCGACGAGCGGAACGCGCACGTTCAGGCGTGGCTTCCGACCGCGTACTGCTCCAGCAGTGCCGCGAGGGTGGGGTGGACGCGAGCGCTGAGCTCGGTGCCCTCCTCCGTGTGCTTCTCCGAGAGGACCTCGCCCTCCCGGTGGATCCTGGCCACGATCTCGCCCCGCGCGTAGGGCACGAGGGCCTCGACGGTGACCTCGGGCCGCGGGATGAGCTGCGAGATGCGTTCCCGCAGCTCCGGGATGCCCTCGCCGGTGTGCGCGGAGACGAACAGCGCGCCGGGGAACAGGTGGCGCAGCCGGGCGATCACCAGGTCGCCCACGGCGTCGGTCTTGTTCACCACCAGCAGCTCGGCGGGCATCGCGTCCTCGCGCTTCTCGCCGATGTCCGCGATGACCTCGCGCACGGCCTTGACCTGCGACTCCGGCATGCCGTCGGAGCCGTCGACCACGTGCACGACCAGATCGGCCTCGGCGACCTCCTCCAGCGTGGAGCGGAACGCCTCGACGAGCTGGTGCGGGAGGTGCCGGACGAAGCCGACCGTGTCCGTCAGCGTGTACGGCAGGCCCTCCGGGGTCTCGCTGCGCCTGGTCGTCGGGTCCAGGGTGGCGAACAGCGCGTTCTCCACCAGGACCCCGGCGCCGGTCAGGGCGTTGAGGAGGCTGGACTTGCCCGCGTTCGTGTAGCCCGCGATGGCGACGCTGGGCACCTCGGCGGAGTGCCTGCGGCCGCGCTTGGTGTCGCGGGTCGTGCTCATCGCGGCGATCTCGCGGCGCAGCTTGGCGACGCGGGTCCGGATGCGACGGCGGTCGGTCTCGAGCTTCGTCTCACCGGGACCGCGCGTGCCCACGCCGCCGCCGGAACCACCCGCGCCACCACCCTGCCGGGACAGCGACTCACCCCAACCGCGCAGTCGCGGCATCATGTACTGGAGCTGGGCCAGCTCGACCTGCGCCTTGCCCTCCCGCGAGCTGGCGTGCTGGGCGAAGATGTCCAGGATCAGGGCGGTCCGGTCGACCACCTTGACCTTGAGCTTCTCCTCCAGCTGGCGCAGCTGGCCGGGCGAGAGCTCGCCGTCGCAGATGACCGTGTCGGCGCCCGACGAGATCACGACGTCGCGCAGCTCGGCGACCTTGCCCGAGCCGATGTAGGTGGCCGGGTCCGGCTTGTCGCGGCGTTGCACGAGCCCTTCGAGGACCTCGGACCCCGCGGTCTCGGCGAGCAGCTTCAGCTCGGCCATCGAGGCCTCGGAGTCCTGCGCCGTGCCCTCGGTCCACACACCGACCAGCACCACCCGCTCCAGGCGGAGCTGCCGGTACTCGACCTCGGTGACGTCCTCGAGTTCGGTGGAGAGCCCGGCGACGCGCCGCAGGGCCGCGCGGTCGGCCAGCGCGAGGTCGCCCGTGGACATGTCGTCGTCCTCGTCGGCCCAGTCGGTGGTGTCGGTGTTCAGCGTGTTTTCCGTCATTTGCCCTTCATCGTCCCACGGAGCGCCCGCACGGCCGAGTGGTTAATCACCGGGGTACACGGCCAGGTAGATGGCTGTGCCGGGCGCCTCGGGATCGACCGGTTGGGCGGCTAGCTCCTCCATCAACGAATGCAACCGGCGCTTTAGTTCCGCTGGATCGATCTTGACGATCAGCCTGGTCTGCTCCAGCGCCGTGGGGCCGACGTCGGCGACCTCGCCGAGGTAGGCCTGGAGCATCGCCTCCGCCGTACCGGGCGACAGACCCGCGCCGTCGAGCCGCCAGGACAGCCCGGTCGACAGGTACGGGATCTCCCTGGCGCCCCGGTTGCCGGAGCGGGAGGGCTGCGCCTCGAGGAAACCGGTGGCCACGAGCTTGCGCACGTGGTGCAGCGTCGTGGCCGGGTCCTTGTCCAGCCGTTCGGCGATCTCCTTGTTCGTGAGCGCGTCGCGGTAGGTCAGCCGGATGATCCGCAGTCGCACGGCCGAGGCCAGCGCGGCGGCTTCCTCGGAGGTGGCTCTTCGCCTCTGCACGTCCACAGCATAAGTGATTGACAGTTTCCAATCACTTCGGTGACACTCGCGGTCATGGCTCTCTGGACGCACCGGGACTTCCGACTCCTCTGGATCGGCGACACCGCCAGCCAGTTCGGCTCCTCGATCGGGCGAACGGTCCTCCCGCTGCTCGCCGCGACCACGCTGGCCGCGACGCCGTGGGAGATGGGCGTGCTCGGCGCGGCGGGCACGGCCGCGTTCCTGCTGATCGGCCTCCCCGCGGGCGTGTGGGCGGACCGGATGCGCAGGCGACCGCTGATGATCACCGCCGACCTGCTGCGGGCGGGTCTGCTGCTGTCCGTGCCGATCGCCTGGTGGCTGGACGTGCTGACGCTGGCGCAGCTGGTCGTGGTCGCGCTGCTGGTCGGCGTGTGCACCGTCTTCTTCGACATCGCCTACCAGTCGTACCTGCCGTCGCTGGTCGGCCGGGAGCACCTGGTCGAGGGCAACTCGAGGCTCCAGGCGAGCCAGTCGGTCGCCGACGTGTCCGGGCCCGCGCTGGCCGGTGGCGTCGCGCAGTCGATCGGGGCCGCGAACGGCGTCCTCGCCACCGGACTGGGCTACCTGGGCTCGGCGCTGTTCCTGTGGCGGATCAGGGGCGTCGAGCCCGCGCCCCGGCCGCACGGTGGCCGCAAGCTGCGCACCGACATCGCCGAGGGCCTGCGGTTCGTGGTCGACAACCGGTCGCTGCGGGCCATCGCGGGCTGCACTGGGACGTCGAACTTCTTCGCCGGGTTCGAAGCGGCGGTGGTGATCCTGTTCCTGGTCCGCGAGGTCGGACTGGCCGAGGGCGTGGTGGGCCTCCTGCTCAGCGCGGGCGGGGTCGGCGGCGTGCTGGGGGCGCTGACCGCGAACCGGTGGAACCGGCGGCTGGGCCAGACGCGGGTGATCTGGCTGTCCATGCTGTTCACCCAGCCGTTCGGCCTGCTGCTGCCGCTGACCGCGAACGACTGGCGGGTCGGCCTCGCGATGGCGGGCATGGCGATCGCGGTCTACGGCGCGACCGTCTACAACGTCAGCCAGGTCAGCTTCCGGCAGACGCTGTGCCCGGACCACCTGCTCGGCCGGATGAACGCCAGCATCCGGTTCCTGGTGTGGGGGACGATCCCGCTCGGCGGCCTGGTCGGTGGCGTGCTGGGCGGCTGGGCGGGCCTGCGCGCCACGCTCTGGATCGCGATGGTCGGGCAGGTCCTCGCCGTCGGGTGGGTCCTGCTTTCGCCGCTGCGCACGACCGGTGCCCCAGCGGCTACCGTTCCGGACCATGGTTGACACCGCAGTTCTCCTCGACGGCCTGCACTTCGGCGAAGCCCCTCGGCACGGTCCGGACGGCAGGTTCTACTTCTCCGACTTCTACGAGAAGGCCGTCTTCACCGTGGACCTCGAGACCGGGGAGAAGCAGGTCGTCTGCTCGCTGCCCGGCCAGCCGTCGGGCCTCGGCTGGCTGCCCGACGGCACGCTGCTCGTGGTGTCGATGCTGGACCGCACGGTGCGCAGGCTGGAGTCGAACGGGGTCCTCGCGCTGCACGCGGATCTGATCGACATCGCCTCGTTCCACGCCAACGACATGCTGGTCGACGCCAACGGCCGGGCCTACGTCGGCAACTTCGGGTTCGACCTGCACAAGACGATCAACGACGAGGGCATCGCGGCCGTGCTGGAACCGGACTACGAGTCGCCCAGCACCTCGCTCGCGCTCGTCGAGCCGGACGGCACGACCAGCGTGGCCGCGACGGACATGAAGTTCCCGAACGGCATGGTGCTGCTGCCCGACGGCACGCTGGTGGTCGCGGAGACGACCGGGTTCCGGCTGACCGCGTTCGACGTCGCCGAGGACGGGACGCTGTCCAACCGGCGGGTGTGGGCGGACCTGCGCGGTCAGATGATCGCGCCGGACGGGATCTGCGTGGACGCCGAGGGCGGCGTGTGGGTGGCCACCGCTCTCCAACCGCTGCTCGTGCGGGTCGTCGAGGGCGGCACGATCACCGACCGCGTCGAGACCAGCCAGCTCACCTACGCCGTCGGGCTGGTCGGCACCACGCTGATCGCCTGCACGGCCCCGACGTCGGACCCCGACGTGGTCGGCAAGCAGCACGTCGGCAGGTTGGAGACCGTTCGGGTGAAGGTCGGCGGGCGCTAGCTACAGCGCGTCCCACCAGGCCTGGTCGAGTTCGCCGCGCGCGACGAGCACGGCCGGGCCGGTGAGGGTGCTGGTCCCCTCGCCGACGACCACGGTGACCCGACCGCCGAGGACGTCCACGGTGGCCCGACCCGTGGTGCGGCCGGTGCCGTGCAGCCAGGAGACGACGGCGGCCACGGTGCCGGTGCCGCAGGAGCGGGTCTCCCCCACGCCGCGCTCGTGCACGCGCATCCGGAGGGCGCCCTCTCGCACGACGTTGACGAACTCCAGGTTGACGCCGTTCGGGAACACCGCCGGGTCGAAGTGCGGCTGCTCGGTGAGGTCGAGGGTCGCCACCGGCACGTCGGTCACGCACGCCAGGTGCGGGTTGCCCACGTCGACGCCGAACCCGGTGAACTCGGCGCCGTTGGTCTTGGTGGTGGACTCACCGGTGATCCTGGCGGGGCCCATGTCTATGGTCACGCTGCCGTCGGCGTGCACGACGACGGGCTTCTCCCCCGCGCGGGTGCCGACGACGAACTCGCCCGCGGGCATCAGCCCGGCGTCGACGAGGTAGTGCGCGAACACCCGCACGCCGTTGCCGCACATCTCCGCGATCGAGCCGTCGGCGTTGCGGTAGTCCATGAACCAGGGACCACCCGCCGAGGTGCTCTTCCCCGCCGAGGCGGCATCGGACGCGGCGGGTCGTACGACGCGCAGCACGCCGTCCGCGCCGAGACCGCGCTGCCGGTCGCACAGCGCCCGCACGCGCGCCTCGGTCAGGTCCAGCACGCCGTCCGGATCGGGCAGCAGCACGAAGTCGTTCTCGGTGCCGTGACCCTTGAGGAATTCCACTCCACCCACGCGCACCAGGTTACTTGCCGACCAGCGCCAGCACGTCCCCGACCAGGTCGGGACGGCCCGCGTCGAACCAGGTGATCCGCCGGTCGCGGCGGAACCACGAGCGCTGCCGCCGGACGAACCGCCGGGTGCCCCTCGCGGTCTCCCCGGCGGCCACCGCCAGGTCGCCGTCGCCGTCGAACGCGGCGAGCACCTGCTGGTAGCCCAACGCGCGCGCCGCCGTCCTGCCGTCGCGCAGCCCGACGGCCTCCAGCGCGCGGACCTCGTCCGCCAGCCCGGCCTCGAACATCAGCCGCACCCGGAGGTCGACCCGCCCGTCCAGCTCGGCCACCTCGCGGTCCAGGCCCACGAGCACGGTGCCGTAGCGGGCGGGCCCCGGCTTGGGCAGGTTGGCCGAGAACGGCTCGCCGGTCAGCTCGATGACCTCCAGCGCGCGCACGACGCGGCGGACGTTGCCGGGCAGGATCGCCAGCGCGGCGGCCGGGTCGAGCACGGCCAGCCGCTCGTGCAGCGCGGCGGCTCCGACGACGGCCAGTTCCTCCTCCAGCCGGGCGCGGACGCCCTCGTCCGTGCCGGGGAACCTGAGGTCGTCGAGCACGGCCTGGACGTACAGCCCGGAGCCGCCGACGAGGACCGGGGTCCGCCCGGCGGCCAGCAGGTCCTCGACCACCTCGCGGGTGTGCCGCTGGTAGGCGGCGACGGAGGCGGTCTCGGTCACGTCCAGCACGTCGAGCAGGTGGTGCGGAACCCCCTGGCGCTCGGCCTCGGCCATCTTCGCGGTGCCGATGTCCATGCCCCGGTAGAGCTGCATCGCGTCGGCGTTGACGACCTCGCCGCCGAGCCGCAGCGCGAGGGTCACGGCGAGATCGGACTTGCCCGTGGCGGTGGGGCCGACGACGGCTACGGGGACGGTCACACCCCAGTTTCCCAGACGGCCACGTGGTAGCCGACGCCGTAGGGCACGAGCAGCTCCGAGCGGGCGCACCGCCACGGTCCGGTGGCGCCCGCGAGGCCCGCGAGCACCTGCCAGGCGGCCCGGCCGTCCGCGCCCAGCTCGGCGGCCACCGCGGGGTCGAGCGCGAGCAGCGCCCCGTGGTCGGCGGCGGCCAGTGCCGCGCGCACGCCGTCGTCGAACGGCCCGGCGCGGTCGTCGGGCCTGCCCACCGACGCGTCGCCGTGCCGGTGCGACCCCGTGCCGAGCACGAGGAAGCCGACCTCGGGTTCGTCCGCGAGGCGCTTGCCCACCGCGAGGCAGTCGGCGGTCGGCAGGGCGGGGTGGACGAGCTCGACCCGGACGTCGAGCGCGCCCGCCCGCGCCCGCAGCCAGCCCGCGACGAGGGCGGCCAACGGCAGGGCGGGGTCCGAAGAGGACTCGACGGCCGACAGCGCCACCGGGACATCGACGCCGTATCCGCGGAACGTCCCGGAGATGTCCGGGCCGATCGTGCGCGGACCGGACGGATCACCCGCGATCGCCACCCAGTGGGGTGAGCTGTCCGCCAGCTCCCGCGCCGCCGCGACGCACGCCGCGCGCAACGGTTCGGTCTCGTCGGCGGCTCCTCCGACCAACTCGGGCACGAGCAGCGGCGCGTGCGGCAGGATCGCGAGGCGGAGGATCACAGCTCGTCACGGTACCCATCTTCGAGACCGCAGTACCGGGCTGAGCTCTGACCTGTTTGAATGCGCGCGGGGTACTGGAGACGATGAGACGGACCCAGGTACCCGGTGCTGGGCCCCGCCGGTGGCGGGGCGCCCGTGGTTGGCACGGGCACCACGAAGTGGGCAGGCGAGGAGGAAGCCGGCGATGACGGAGCACGAGACGACACCGGAGACCACTGGTGACAGTGGCGGCACGACGACGGTGGTCGAGGGAACGAAGCAGGAGAGCGCCCCGGTGGCCGCTCCGCCGGTCCCCGTGGCGTCGGACCACCCTGACCGCTGGGGACGCGTGGACGCGGACGGAACGGTCTACGTGAAGACCGCCGACGGCGAGCGCGTCGTGGGGTCCTGGCAGGCGGGCGAGCCGGCCGAGGGCCTCGCGCACTTCGCGCGCCGGTTCGACGACCTGCGGACCGAGGTCGAGCTGCTCGTGGCGCGGCTGTCCTCCGGCGCGGGCGACCCGAAGCACGCCCTCACGAGCGCCAAGCACGTGCGCGAGACCCTCAAGGACGCCGCTGTCGTCGGCGACCTGGAGTCGTTGGCCAAGCGCGTCGACCACGTGCTGACCAAGGCCGAGGAGGGTCTGGAGAAGGCGAAGACCGCCAAGGAGGCCGCTCGCACGCAGTCCGTGGCGCGCAAGCAGGAACTCGTCGAAGAGGCCGAGACGCTGGCCAACGAGTCGACCCAGTGGAAGACCACCGGCGACCGGCTGCGGCAGATCCTCGACGAGTGGAAGACCATCCGCGGCGTCGACCGCAAGACCGACGAGCAGCTGTGGCGGCGGTTCTCCAAGGCGCGCGACGCCTTCAACCGGCGCCGGGGCTCGCACTTCGCGGACCTCGACCGCCAGCGCGGCGTGGCGAAGAACCGCAAGCAGGAGCTGGTCGAGGAGGCCGAGAAGCTCGTCCAGTCCGACGACTGGGGTCCGACCGCCGGTCGGTACAAGGACCTCATGGTCGAGTGGAAGGGCGCGGGCCGCGCGCCCAAGGAGGCCGACGACGTGCTGTGGCAGCGCTTCCGCGCGGCCCAGGACGCGTTCTTCGCGCGCCGCTCCGAGGCGTTCAACGAGCGTGACGCGGAGTTCGGCACCAACGCGCAGCTCAAGGAGGCCCTGCTGGCCGAGGCCGAGGCCATCGACCCGTCGGGCGACCTGGAGACCGCGCGCAACCAGCTGTACAAGATCCAGGAGCGCTGGGACGCCATCGGCAAGGTGCCGAGGGAGCGGGTCCGCGACCTGGAGGGCAAGCTGCGCTCCATCGAGGAGAAGGTGCGCGGCGCCGTCGACGCCCAGTGGCGCCGGTCCGACCCCGAGGCCGAGGCCCGCGTGGCCCAGTTCCGCGAACGGGTCGAGCAGTTCGAGGCGCAGGCCGAGAAGGCGCGTTCGGCGGGCGACAAGCGCCGGGCCGAGCAGGCCGAGGCCCAGGCCCAGCAGTGGCGCGAGTGGCTGTCGGCGGCCGAGGCGGCCGTCGCCACCCGCTAGACCGCTATGCCACGACGGGGACCCCCAGTTCGCTGAGGGTCCCCGTCGTGCTTGGCCCGCGTCCCCACGCGGGTGACTCCCCCGCGAAGCCGCGGCCATGTCACAGGCCCGGTCGGGACGCCGCCAGCTTCAGCCACTTCACCAGCAGCACGAGCACGGCGAGCACCGCGATGACCAGCCCCGGACCGGGTCCGGGGCCGGGGGTGTGGTTGGCGGTCGTCTGCTGCATCCAGATCGACAGCACGCCGATGACCGAGCTGGCGAAGCAGCCCAGCGCGCAGAACCACACCAGCGCCCACCGCCGCAGCAGCAGGCCGAACGCGGACAGCAGCACCCCGGCGATCACCGCGGCGAACGCGAACAGCCGCGGCAGCGCGCCGACCTTCACCCCGTCGGGGATCTGGCCGAGCAGGATGTGCCAGCCGCGAGCCTCCCCCGCCCACGGCAGCAGCTGGGCCACGACCAGCGCGAACACCGCCACGGCGATCAGCAGCGCGCCCGCGCCGGGGTCGACGCGCTTGGCCGCCGACTTGCCCACCTGGTCGATCTCGTCCCGCAGCCGGGACAGGTCGTCGGATTCCCCGCTCACCGGACGGCGCACCCGCCGACCGCGGCGGGCAGGGGCGCGGGGGCGCCGAACGACGGCAGCCCCAGCGTGGTGCCGGGGGTCTTCGGCTTGAGGCCCGCCTCCGACATGTCACCGGCCTTCGTGCGGCGGTGGCTGATCAGCGGCCCGTCGGCGACCACGTAGTGCGGCGCGCCGTAGGTGACCACGGTCTCGACCACGTCACCGGGCCGCACGACCGCGTCGCCTGGCGTGAAGTGCACGAGCCTGCCGTCGCGCGCCCGGCCGCTGAGCCGGCGCGTCTCGGTGTCGCGCTTGCCCTCGCCGGTCGCCACCAGCACCTCGATCCGGTGCCCGACCTGCTCCTGGTTCAGCTCCAGTGCCATGGCCTCCTGCAGGTCGATCAGCCGGTCGAAGCGCTCCTGCACGACCTTCTTCGGCAGCTGGTCGGGCAGCGACGCGGCGGGCGTGCCGGGGCGCTTGGAGTACTGGAAGGTGAACGCGTTGGTGAACCGCGACTCGCGGACGACGTCCAGGGTGGCCTGGAAGTCCTCCTCGGTCTCGCCGGGGAAGCCGACGATGATGTCCGTGGTGATGGCCGCGTCCGGCATCGCGACGCGCACCTTGTCCAGGATCGACAGGTACTTCGCGGAGCGGTAGGAGCGGCGCATCTCCTTGAGCAGCCGGTCCGAGCCGGACTGCAGCGGCATGTGCAGCGAGTGGCACACGTTCGGCGTCTCGGCCATCGCCGCGATCACGTCGTCGGTGAAGTCCTTCGGGTGCGGCGAGGTGAACCGCACCCGCTCCAGCCCGTCGATCGCGCCGGTCGCGCGCAGCAGCTTCCCGAACGCCAGCCGGTCGCCGAACTCGACGCCGTAGGAGTTCACGTTCTGCCCGAGCAGCGTCACCTCCAGCACGCCCTGGTCCACCAGGGCCTGGACCTCGGCGAGCACGTCACCCGGTCGGCGGTCCCTCTCCTTGCCGCGCAGCGACGGCACGATGCAGAACGTGCACGTGTTGTTGCAGCCCACCGACACCGACACCCAGCCCGAGTAGGCCGAGTCGCGCTTCGCGGGCAGGGTCGACGGGAAGGTCTCCAGCGAGTCGAGCAGCTCGACCTGCGCCTCCTGGTTGTGCCGGGCGCGTTCGAGCAGCACCGGCAGCGACCCCAGGTTGTGGGTGCCGAACACCACGTCCACCCACGGCGCGCGGCGGACGATCTCCTGCTGGTCCTTCTGGGCCAGGCAGCCGCCGACGGCGATCTGCATGTCCGGGTTGGCCGTCTTGGCGGGCGCGAGGTGCCCGAGGGTGCCGTAGAGCTTGTTGTCGGCGTTCTCCCGGACCGCGCAGGTGTTGAACACGACCACATCCGGCGCGACGTCGCCGGTGGCGGCCGCGTACCCGGCGTCCTCCAGCAGTCCTGCGAGGCGCTCGGAGTCGTGCACGTTCATCTGGCACCCGAACGTGCGGATCTGGTAACTGCGGGTCACTGCACCCATCCTTCCGTCGGGTTCAGGGTAGAGCGCGGACATGACACGATGCGCAGGTGTCGGGAACGGTGCGACGAGTACACGCCGCTGGGGCCGTGTTGGCCCTGGCGGCCATGGCGCTGAGCGCCTGCGGGAACGACCTGTCCGCGCTCAAGCTGACCATGGCGTCGGGTGTGGAGAAGGGCGTCTACAACCGGCTGAGCATGGCGTTGGCGGATGCCTGGACCGAGCAGCTGGAGATCGAGCACCCCCAGGTCGTGTCGACCAACGGGTCGGTGGACAACCTGGGGCGGCTGCGGACCGGGCAGGCGAACGTCGGGCTCTCGCAGGCCGACGCGGCCGAGGAGGCGGCGGGCACGCCGGGGCAGCACAAGCTGTACGCGCTGGCCCGGATGCACGACGACTACCTCCAGGTGGTCGTCCGCGCGGACCTGGACGTGAACGTGCTGGCCGACCTCAAGGGCCTGCGGGTGTCGATCGGCTCGTCCACGTCGGGCGTGCGGCTGATCGCGGACCGGCTGCTGAAGTCGGCGGGCATCTCGCCGGACGCCGACCTGCGCGTCCAGCACCTGGACCTCAACGACGCGAGCGCCGCGATGCTCGCGGGCAACCTGGACGCGTTCATCTGGTCCGGCGGCCTGCCGACCGCCCAGGTCACCCAGCTCGCCCAGTCGGTCAAGGTGACCATGCTCGACCTCAGCGACGTGCTGCTCAAGCTGCGCGCCGAGTTCCCCGTCTACGGTTCGGCCGAACTGCCCGCGTCGGCCTACAACCTGCCGGGCGAGCGCAAGTCGATCACCACCCTGGTCGTCCGCAACTTCCTGCTGGTCACCGACGCGATGAGCGAAGACGCGGCCGAGGCGCTGGTGCGCGGACTGATGGACGCGCAGCCGCGCCTGGCGGCGGCCAGCCCGGCCGCCCGGTCCATAGAGATCCGCTCGGCGATCGAGACCACGCCCATCCCGCTGCACCCCGGCGCGCTGCGCTACTACCGCGACAAGAAGGTCTAGTCGACCGCGGGCAGGGTCACGACGACCTCGAGCCCGCCCCCCTCGGGGCTCTTCAGCACGACCTCGCCGTCGACCCGCTCGACGATCCGCCGCACGATCGACAGCCCCAGCCCGGACCCCGACACGTTCTGGTGGGCCTGGCTCCGCCAGAACCGGTCCGTGGCGCGCTCCAGCTCCTCGGCCGCCAGCCCCGGCCCCTCGTCGCGCACCGAGATCCGCACCCACCCGTCCCGGCGGCGGACGTCGACGTGCACCAGCGTGTCCTCGCGGGTGAACTTGAAGGCGTTGTCCAGCAGCGCGTCGAGGATCGCCTCGACCCCCCGCGGCGGGGCGAGAGCGGCTCCACCGCGTTCGCCGTCCAGCACCAGGTGCACGTTCTTGGCCACGGCGGCGGGCTGCCACGCCGACAGCCGCCCCGCGACGGCCCGGTCGACGTCGACCACCAGCGGGTCGACGGAGCTGGACTCGGCGCGCGCCATCGACAGCAGCTCGTCCAGGATCCGGTTGAGCCGGTCCGCCTCCTCGACCGCCGCCACCTGGTGCACCTCGGCGGCCCCGTCGACGTGTCCCTCCAGATTGGACAGTCGGAGCTTCAGCGCGGTCAGCGGGTTGCGCAGCTGGTGCGAGGCGTCGGCGACGAACGCCCGCTGCGCGGCGAGGGCGTCGCCGACGTTGGCGGCCATCTGGTCGAACGACCGGCTGAGCTGGCGCAGTTCGGGCGGTCCGCTGGACGCCCCCACGGGCGTCACGGGTCTGCCCGACACGACCGCGGCCAGCAGCCTGCCGGTCGCGTCGTCGAGCCGCTCCACCGGCCGCAGGGTCCACCGGACCAGCGGCAGCGCGGCGAGGACGGCCAGCGACAGGGCGAGCGCGCTGCCGGTGAGCAGCACCGACCACCAGATCAGCACCTGGCCGCGCGCCTTGTCGGTGGGCGAGAACGTGACGACCGCGCCGCGCACCTCGCCGTCGACCAGCACCGGTTCGGCCAGCACGAGCTGCTCGTCGTCCCACGGCATCAGCACCGGCGGCGCCGCGGGCAGCCGCCCGACCAGCGCGCTGGTGATCATCTCCGCCACCCCGTCGGCGGTGAGGTCCACGTCCGCGTGCGAGGCGGCCATGACCTGCCGTTCGCGGTCGAGCAGGACGACGGTGATCCCGTAGACCTCCTCGTACCGCTCCAGCGCGGGTTTGAGCAGCTCGGGCCTGCCGTCGATCAGCGGTCGCTGGGCAACCGAGGCGAACCTGCTGGTGTCGGTGAGCCGGTCGAGGAAGAGCTCCTGCTGCTCGGCGGCGGCCACCCCGCGCCCGAGCGGTCCGCCGAGCCCGACCAGCACCAGCACGACCAGCGCCAGCACGATGCCGAGGAGCCGTGAGCGCACGTCAGCCGCCGCCGGGTTCCGCGGTGGGCGCGCCCAGCCGGTAGCCGACGCCGCGGACCGTCTCCAGCAGCCACGACCTGCCGAGCTTGGTGCGCAGGGTCGCGACGTGCACGTCCAGCGTCCGGTTGGCGCCCGACCAGGTGCGGCCCCAGATCTCGGCCAGGATGCGCTCGCGGGTGCAGACCGCGCCGCCCGCCGCGACGACCAGCGCCAACACCTGGAACTCCTTGCGCGACAGCGCGACGGACGCGCCCGCGACCGTCACCTCGTGCCGGGCCAGGTCGACCCGGACGTCGCCGATCGTGAACACCTCGGTCCCGGTGCCGCCGATGCCCACCGGGTCGCCGCGCCGCCTGCGGACCGCGTGCACGCGCGCCACGAGTTCGCCCACGTCGTAGGGCTTGACCAGGTAGTCGTCCGCGCCGGCGTGCAGACCGAGGATCCGGTCGTCGATCTCACCCCGCGCCGACACCACGATGATGGCCACGTCGCTGGCCGCGCGGATGCTCCGGCACAGCGTCACACCGTCCACATCGGGCAGTCCGAGATCGAGCAGAACGACATCCACCCCTAACAATCTGTCCAAAGTCCCCCTACCGGTAGCTTGACGATCTACCGTGAACCCACGTCGTGTCAGCGCCGGGACCAGCGCTTCTGCGACACGGTCGTCGTCCTCGACGAGCAGCACACGCACTGTGGTCCCTTTCGGGTAGGGGTCGCCGACCTGTGACAGAGTTGAGACCCTAAGTCTTGCTCAATGTCGTGGACTGGTGTGGTGGCGCACACCTAGGTTTTGCCCAGCGCTGACAATTGCCAGTTGGAGGATTCGATGACCGCCCCCACCACCGCACCGCCGATGATCAAGATGGCGGGCGTGGACAAGTTCTTCGGCCCTCTGCACGTTCTGAAGAACGTCGACCTGGAGGTGCCCAAGGGCCAGGTGGTCGTCGTGCTCGGCCCCTCGGGCTCCGGCAAGTCGACGCTGTGCCGCACGATCAACCGCCTCGAGCCGATCGACTCCGGCACGATCGAGGTCGACGGCCTGCCCCTTCCCGCCGAGGGCAAGGAGCTCGCCAGGCTCCGCGCGGACGTGGGCATGGTGTTCCAGTCGTTCAACCTGTTCGCGCACAAGAGCATCGTCGACAACGTGCTGCTCGCGCCGGTGAAGGTGCGCAAGGTGCCGCAGAAGGAGGCGCTCGAGCACGCGACGGAGCTGCTGGAGCGGGTCGGCATCGCCAACCAGGCCGGGAAGTACCCCGCGCAGCTCTCGGGCGGCCAGCAGCAGCGCGCCGCGATCGCGCGCGCGCTGGCCATGCGGCCCAAGGTCATGCTGTTCGACGAGCCGACCTCCGCACTGGACCCGGAGATGGTCCAGGAGGTGCTGGACGTCATGACGACGCTGGCCAAGGAAGGCATGACAATGCTCGTGGTCACCCACGAGATGGGATTCGCCCGCAAAGCCGCGGACCGCGTGATCTTCATGGCCGACGGGGAGATCGTCGAGGACTCGACGCCGAAGGAGTTCTTCTCCGCCCCGAAGTCGAATCGCGCGAAGGACTTCCTCGGGAAGATCCTGACCCACTGAAGTCCCAGCATTGGCGACGCCCGACAGGCGTCGCCCGATCCACACAGAGCAGGAGAAGGACGATGAGGGCTCGTACCCTTGCGGCGGTGCTGCTTGCCGGCGGCCTCGCGTTGACCGCATGCGGCAAGGAAGGCACCCCTGGAGACACGGGGGGCACGGCTCCCACGCAGGCCGTCGCGTCCGACGTGAAGCTGGACGGCTCGCCGACCTTCGAGAAGATCAAGACGCGCGGTCGCGTCGTCATCGGCGTCAAGGAGGACCAGCCCGGCCTGGGCTTCAAGGACCCGACGACGAACAAGTACAGCGGCTTCGACATCGAGATCGCCAAGCTGATGGCGGCGAAGCTCGGCTTCGCCGAGGACAAGATCGACTACAAGGCGATCGCGTCCGCCGGTCGTGAGCAGGCCCTGATCAACGGCGACGTCGACTACTACGTCGGCACGTACACGATCAACGCGGGTCGCAAGGAGAAGGTCGGCTTCGCGGGTCCGTACTACACCGCGGGTCAGGACCTGCTGGTGCGCAAGGACGACACGGCGATCACCGGCAAGGACGCCCTCAAGGGCAAGAAGGTCTGCTCCGTGACCGGCTCGACGCCGATCAAGAACGTCAAGGAGCAGGGCCTGACGGAGCCGGAGAACATCACCGAGTTCCAGAACTACTCGCAGTGCGTGGCCAAGCTGGCCGATGGTTCGATCGACGCCGTCACGACGGACGACGCGATCCTCAAGGGCTACGCCGCGCAGGAGTCGGACAAGTTCAAGGTCGTCGGCAAGCCGTTCTCGAACGAGCCCTACGGCATCGGTCTGTCCAAGGAGGACACCGTGCTGCGCGGCAAGTTCTTCGACGTCCTCGAGGCGGCGCTGAAGGACGGCACGTGGCAGTCGATCTACGACTCCACGCTGGGCAAGTCGGGATCCGCGGCCACCAAGCCGTTGATCGAGCGCTACTGACCCACGACGGTGGCCGGTGACCACGCCTGAGGGCGGGTCACCGGCCATCTCTCTACCCGAGCCCACCGGCAAGGAACCCCGATGAGTCTCCTTTCCACCTATTCCGGCCTCTTCCTGAGCGCGTTCGGCACCACTCTGAAGCTGTTCGCGTTCTCCGCGGTCGGATCCCTGCTGCTGGGGACGATCCTCGCCATGATGAGGGTCAGCCCCGTGCCGGTGTTCCGGGCAGCCGGGACCACCTACGTCACGCTGGTGCGCAACACACCGCTGACCCTGGTGTTCTTCTTCTTCACGTTCGCCTACCCGTTGCTGAAGATCCTGCAGCTGAACTACGAGCAGGGCGCGATCGTCGCCCTGAGCCTGTACACCTCCGCGTTCATCTGCGAGGTGGTCCGTTCGGGCATCAACACCGTCCCGGTCGGCCAGGCCGAGGCGTCGCGAGCGCTCGGACTCACCTTCACGCAGATGCTCGGGAGCGTCGTGCTGCCGCAGGCCATGCGGTCGGTCGTCCCACCGCTGGTGAGCACCCTGATCGCGTTGCTGAAGAACACGACCGTGTCGGCGGGCTTCTCCGTCGGGGACGCGGGCGCCATCCAGTCGACGCTCAACGAGCAGGGCGCGGACATGTTGGTCGGCCTGTCCTGGGTCGCGTTCTTCTTCGTGGTCCTGGTCCTGCCGCTGACCTTCCTGCAACGCAGCCTCGAGAAGCGCTGGAGCGTCGCCCGATGAGCAACGTGCTGTTCGACGTACCGGGCCCGAAGGCCAGGCTGCGCCACCGGATCCTCGCCGTGGTCGGCGTGGTCGGCGTGGTCGGCATCATCGGGTTCATCGGCTACCGCTTCTACGACAGCGGCCAGTTCGAGCCGAAGATGTGGGAGTGGCTGCAGTACTCGACGATCCAGGAGCAGCTCGGTGAGCGGATCCTGGCGACGCTGAAGGCCTTCGCCCTCGGTGCCGTCCTGGCCATGCTGTTCGGGGCCGTGCTGGCCGCGGGCAAGCTCTCGGAGCACGCGATCTGGCGCGGACCCGCGACGGTCATCGTCGAGGTCTTCCGGGCCATCCCGCTGCTGATCATGATCTTCTTCTTCTACTTCGGCCTTCCCGCCATCGACATCAAGATGTCGCAGTTCACCGCGGTCGTCATCGGTCTGACCCTCTACAACGGGTCGGTGCTCGCCGAGGTCTTCCGCGCGGGCATCATGTCGCTGCCGCGCGGGCAGACCGAGGCCGCCTACGCGCTCGGCATGCGCAAGACCCAGGTGATGGTGCTGGTCCTGCTCCCGCAGGCCCTGCGGGTGATGCTGCCGACCATCGTCAGCCAGCTCGTCGTGCTGCTGAAGGACACCGCGCTCGGCTTCATCATCAACTACAAGGAACTGCTCGACTACGCGAAGTACCTCGGCGGCCAAGCCCAGTTCGGCAGGCCCCTGGTACCGGTGACCCTCGTGGTGGCCGCGATCTACGTGACGATGTGCCTGCTGCTCACCTGGCTGGCCGTCACGCTGGAGAAGCGCAACCGCCGCGACAAGAAGGTCACCCCGACGGCGGGCAAGGCGCTGGACGACGTGGCCATCCCGGCCGCCGCCCAGTCCCTCTAGCCGGTAACGCGGAAGGGGCGCCCCCGGAGTCCTCCGGGGGCGCCCCTTCTTCGTTCCGCTCAGGTCTGGCGGCGGAAGATCTTGCTGCCCAGCCAGACGATGGGGTCGTACTTGCGGTCGGCGACGCGCTCCTTCATCGGGATGAGGGCGTTGTCGGTGATCTTGATGTGCTCCGGGCAGACCTCGGAGCAGCACTTGGTGATGTTGCACAGCCCGAGCCCGTGCTGCTCCTGCGCCGCGTCGACCCGGCCGCCCTCGTCGAGCGGGTGCATCTCCAGCTCGGCGACCCGCATCAGGAACCGGGGGCCCGCGAAGGCCTCCTTGTTCTCCTCGTGGTCGCGGATCACGTGGCAGGTGTCCTGGCACAGGAAGCACTCGATGCACTTGCGGAACTCCTGCGAGCGCTCCACGTCGACCTGCTGCATCCGGTACTCGCCGGGCGCGAGTCCCTTCGGCGGCTTGAACGACGGGATCTCGCGGGCCTTGGTGTAGTTGAACGACACGTCGGTCACGAGGTCGCGGATGATCGGGAACGTGCGCATGGGCGTGATCGTGATGGTCTCGCCCTCGGTGAACGTGGACATGCGGGTCATGCACAGCAGGCGCGGCCTGCCGTTGATCTCCGCCGAGCACGAGCCGCACTTGCCCGCCTTGCAGTTCCACCGGACGGCCAGGTCCCCGGCCTGGGTGGCCTGGAGCCGGTGGATGACGTCGAGGACGACCTCGCCCTCGTTCACCTCGACGGTGAAGTCCTCGAGTCCTCCGCCGTCGGCGTCGCCGCGCCAGACCCGGAAGTTCCCCTGGTAACCCATGTCAGCTCCCCAACTCGTCACCGGTGAGGTACTTCTCGAGCTCGCCCCGGTCGAACAGCTCCAGCAGGTCCTCGCGGATCGGGATCTGCGGTTTCACCACCACGTCCACATCGGACTCCCCGGAGACCGCGCACACCAGCAGCTTCCGCCGCCAGTCCGAGTCCATCGCGGGGTAGTCGTCGCGGGTGTGGCCACCGCGGCTCTCGGTGCGCAGCAGCGCGGCCTTGGCGACGCACTCGCTGACCACCAGCATGTTCCGCAGGTCCAGCGCGAGGTGCCAGCCGGGGTTGAACTGCCGGTGGCCCTCGACGGTCAGCGTGCGCGCGCGGGCCTTCAGGCCCTCGAGGCGTTCCAGCGCCTGCTCGATCTCCTCGGCCTTGCGGATGATGCCGACGAGGTCGTTCATCGTCTGCTGCAACTCCATGTGCAGCGTGTACGGGTTCTCCCCGCCGTCCCCGGAGAACGGGGCCAGCGCGACCTCCTGCGCCCGCGCCACGGCCGCCTCGGACGGCACCGGCCGCGCCGGGAGCGCCGCCACGTAGTCCGACGCGCCGGAGCCCGCGCGGCGGCCGAACACCAGCAGGTCCGACAGCGAGTTGCCGCCGAGCCGGTTGGAGCCGTGCATGCCGCCGGACACCTCGCCCGCCGCGAACAGTCCGGGCACCGACGACGCGCCGGTGTCCGGGTCGACCTCCACGCCGCCCATGACGTAGTGGCAGGTCGGTCCGACCTCCATCGGCTGGGCGGTGATGTCGACGTCGGCGAGTTCCTTGAACTGGTGGTGCATCGACGGCAGCCGCCGGGTGATCTCCTCGGCGGGCAACCGGGTCGACACGTCCAGGAAGACGCCGCCGTGCTCGGTGCCGCGCCCGGCCTTCACCTCGGAGTTGATCGCGCGCGCGACCTCGTCGCGCGGCAGCAACTCCGGTGGCCGCCGGTTGTTGTCGGCGTCGGCGTACCAGCGGTCGCCCTCGGCCTCGCTGTCGGCGTACTTCTCCTTGAAGACCTCGGGGATGTAGTCGAACATGAACCGCTTGCCCTCGGAGTTCCGCAGCACGCCGCCGTCGCCGCGGACCGACTCGGTGACCAGGATGCCCTTCACGCTGGGCGGCCAGACCATGCCGGTCGGGTGGAACTGGATGAACTCCATGTTGATCAGCGAGGCTCCCGCGCGCAGCGCCAGCGCGTGGCCGTCGCCGGTGTACTCCCAGGAGTTCGAGGTGACCTTGAACGACTTGCCGATGCCGCCGGTCGCGAGGATCACCGAGGGCGAGGTGAACAGGGCGAACCGGCCGGACTCGCGCCAGTAGCCGAACGCCCCGGCGATCCGGCCGTCCTCGACCAGCAGGTCGCTGACCGTGAACTCCTGGAACACCTTGAGCTTGGCCTCGTAGTCGCCGGTCTCGGCGTGGTCCTCCTGCTGGAGCGACACGATCTTCTGCTGGAGGGTGCGGATCAGCTCCAAGCCGGTGCGGTCGCCGACGTGCGCGAGCCGCGGGTACTCGTGGCCGCCGAAGTTGCGCTGGCTGACCCGGCCGTCGGCGGTGCGGTCGAACAGCGCGCCGTAGGTCTCCAGCTCCCAGACGCGGTCCGGGGCCTCCTGGGCGTGCAGCTCGGCCATCCGCCAGTTGTTGAGGAACTTGCCGCCGCGCATGGTGTCGCGGAAGTGGACCTGCCAGCTGTCCTTGGAGTTCACGTTGCCCATGGACGCGGCGATGCCGCCCTCGGCCATGACCGTGTGCGCCTTGCCGAACAGCGACTTGCACAGCACCGCCGTGCGCATCCCGTGCTCCCGGGCCTCGATCGCGGCACGCAGTCCGGCGCCTCCGGCACCGATGACGAGGACGTCGAACGAGTGCCGTTCCAGCTCGGCCAAGGTTGTGCTCCCTAGTTGACGATGCGCAGGTCGCCGATGACCCCGGAGGCGACGAGCGCGATGTAGAGGTCGGTCAGGCAGACGAAGACCAGCGACGACCACGCGAGCTGCATGTGCCTGCCGTTGAGCTTCGAGATCTTCTGCCACATCCAGTAGCGGACGGGGTGCTTGGAGAAGTGCTTGAGCTTGCCGCCCATGATGTGCCTGCACGAGTGGCAGGACAGCGTGTACGCCGCCAGCAGACCGACGTTGACCAGCAGGATGATGTTGCCGAGTCCGATGCCGAAGCCCTTCTCACCGGAGAAGGCGGCTATCGCGTCGTAGATGTTGATCAGCAGCAGGATCGAGGCCGCGTAGAAGAAGTAGCGGTGCAGGTTCTGCGCGATCAGCGGCGCTTTGGTCTCGCCGGTGTACGTGCTGTGCGGCTCCGCGACGGCGCACGCGGGCGGGGACATCCAGACCGCCCGGTAGTAGGCCTTGCGGTAGTAGTAGCAGGTGATCCGGAATCCCAGCAGGAACGGGATGATGAAGATCGGCGGCGTGAGGAAGCCGGGCAGCTCCGGCAGCGGCTGGCCGAAGTGGCTGGCCGCCGGGACGCACTCGGCACTCAGGCAGGGCGAGTACATGGGCGTCAGGTAGTGGTACTCCGACACCCAGTAGTAGTCGTTCATGAACGTGCGGACCGCGGCGTAGACCGAGATCAGGCCCAGACCGAGGACCGTCAGCAGCGGTGAGAGCCACCACCGGTCCGTGCGGAGCGTGCGCTCGGAGATCTGCGCCCTCACCAACTGGCCCACCTCGGTTTCCACGTCGTTGTGGCTGCGGCCGCAACGGCCTCGACCCCCGCTTTCCGGCGGGGGCCGAGGTGGAGTGTCGCAGGTCACCTAGCGATGACGATAGCCACCCAGGCCTTCCTCGTCAGCGTCCTGCCAGAGGGACGAGTCGTAGGGCGTGTCGGGCACGACGACCACCTCCCGCTCGAGGAGCGGCACCTGCCGCGGCCGCGGCGGCGAGTCGATGTCGAGCAGTTCCGTGGCGTCGATGTCCATGCGCTCGATGTCGTTGGCAAGCCGCTGCACTGCGGCAACGTCGCCATACCGCCCGCGCAGGGAGCCGACGCACTGCCTGAGCTGACCCAGTGCACGCCTCAACTCGACGATCTCCGTGGACGTCATGTCGCACCTCCGTTACCGAGGTCCCCGTGGTGATCCCGACGTCGACTCTGCCTTGTCCAGAGGCTTGTGACAAGCGACACACACCAAGATTTAATTCGCACTTCTCCAACGGTTACTGAATCGGTCCCTGTATCGGTTCTGTTGGAAAAGGCCCAGGTGACCTATCCTGACCGGAGCATGACCTTTCCCTCGAAGTCAGCGATACCGCAGTCCACCGGGTCCCACAACGGCCCCTGAGCACCGGAGCCAGTCATGAGCCCGACGCACTCCGTGGTCACCGAGGTGACCCGACGCATAGCCACCCGCAGCGCCGCCCGCCGCACCGCCTACCTCGAACGCGTGGCGGCCGCCGCGACGGAGAGCACCACCCGGACCGGCATGGGGTGCAGCAACCTCGCCCACGGCTTCGCGGGCATCACCGGCGGCGACAAGGCCGCGCTGCGGGCGCTGCGGAGGCCGAACATCGGCATCGTGTCCGCCTACAACGACATGCTGTCGGCGCACCAGCCGATGGACGAGTACCCGGCGTGGATCAAGGACGCCGCACGGGGCGTCGGCGGGGTCGCGCAGTTCGCGGGCGGTGTGCCCGCGATGTGCGACGGCATCACCCAGGGCCGCGATGGCATGGAGCTGTCGCTGTTCAGCCGCGACGTCATCGCGATGTCCACCGGGGTGGCGCTGGCCCACGACATGTTCGACGCGACGCTGCTGCTCGGGGTGTGCGACAAGATCGTCCCCGGCATGCTGATCGGCGCGCTGTCATTCGGCCACCTGCCCGCGATCCTGGTGCCCGCCGGCCCCATGAGCTCCGGTCTGACGAACTCCGAGAAGAGCCGCGTCCGCCAGCTCTACGCCGAGGGCAAGGCCACCCGCGAGGACCTCCTCGAAGCCGAGGCCGCGTCCTACCACAGCCCCGGCACCTGCACGTTCTACGGAACGGCCAACTCGAACCAGCTCGTCAACGAGGTCATGGGCCTGCACCTGCCGGGCGCGACCTTCGTGCCGCCGGGCACGCCGCTGCGGCGCGCGCTGACCGAGGAGGCCGCCCGCCGCGCGATCGCGATCAGCCGCGGCGCCGAGTACACGCCCCTCGGGCACGTCGTCGACGAGCGCTCGATCGTGAACGGCGTGATCGCGCTGCTGGCCACCGGCGGCTCGACCAACCTGACCATGCACCTGGTCGCCATCGCGTCCGCCGCGGGCGTCGAGCTGAGCTGGGACGACTTCTCCGACCTCTCGTCGGTCGTGCCGCTGCTGTCGCGGGTCTACCCGAACGGCAGCGCGGACATCAACCACTTCCAGGCCGCGGGCGGCGTGCAGTTCCTGGTCGGCACGCTGCTCGACGCGGGTCTGCTGCACCGCGACGTGCACACCGTCGCCGGGTTCGGGCTCGACCGGTACCGCACGGAGCCGGTGCTCGTCGACGGCGAGCTGATCTGGCGCGACGGCCCGACCGAGAGCCTCGACAAGGCCGTGCTGCGCGGCGCCGACGAGCCGTTCGCCGCCGACGGCGGGCTGCGCATGATGGCGGGCAACCTCGGCCGCGCGGTGATCAAGGTGTCCGCCGTCGCCCCGGAGAACCGGGTCGTCGAGGCGCCCGCTCGCGTGTTCACCACCCAGGAGGCGTTCGCCTCGGCGTTCCAGGCGGGCGAACTGGACCGCGACGTCGTCGTGGTCGTCCGCAACCAGGGCCCGCAGGCCAACGGCATGCCCGAACTGCACAAGCTGACGCCGCCGCTCGGCGTCCTGATGGACCGCGGGTACAAGATCGCGATCGTGACCGACGGCCGCATGTCCGGCGCGTCCGGCAAGATCCCCGCCGCCATCCAGCTCACCCCGGAGGCCGCCGTCGGCGGTCCGCTCGGCCGGGTGCGCGACGGCGACGTCGTGCGGCTCGACGCCGAGACCGGGACGCTGGAGGTGTTCGTCGACGCCGCCGAGCTGGCCGCCCGGCCGATGGTCGACTTCCCCGCCGACGAGCAGGCGTGGACCGGCACGGGCCGCGAGCTGTTCGCCGCCCTGCGCCGCGCGGTCGGCCCGGCCGACCGCGGCGCCAGCGTCTTCGGGCCGGTGGCCGCCTCGCACTTCGAGGGTCAGTGGGACCGGGCTTCGCGATAGCCGTTCGAGCCTTGGCGGGATCGGGGCGTCCGGGGTGCGCCGGTCAAATGTAGTATTGCTTCATTATGAAGCACGTACACAAATCCTCGGAGGGCATGATCGAGGATGACCAGGGCTTTCTCCACGATCCCGGCGTCCGGGCGGCGATGGGCCCGTTCGCGCTGGACGGCGACACCCTCGCGCTGGAGGCCGCCGCGGCCGTCCGTTCGGCCGCGCAGGCCGTCGACCGGCTGCGGGGGCACGGAGCGGGCGGCCGCGGTCTCAGCGCGGGCGCGCTCGACGTCCTCGTCCGGCTGAACACGGGCCCCGAAGAGGGCTTGACCATCGGCGAACTCGCCCGCGCGGCCGGGGTCAGCTCGCGCAACGTCACCGGCCTCGTCGACACGCTGGCCGGTGACGGGCTGGTGGAGCGCGTCCCGGACAAGCGCGACCGCCGGTCGGTCCGGGTCCGCGTCACCACCGCGGGCCGCGAGTGGCTGGCCGCCTTCCGCGCGCCTACCAACCGCGCCATGGACGCGCTCTTCAGCGGGTTCACCACGGACGAGCTGTCCCTGTTCCGGCACCTGTGCCTCCGCCTCGTGGAGAACCAGCGCCGGATCGAGCAGCACCTCAACGCCGACCAGGAGACGACATGACCACCGGCCCCGCCGTCCGCGGCACGGTCAGGACGTACCACGAAGCCCGCTTCCTGGGGGACGTGGCGACGGCCGCCGCCCAGATCGGCGACGGCTTCCGGTTCCGCAGCCCGTTCGTCACCTCCGACAGCGCGACCGGCCACCTCGACGGGCTGGACGGGCTGCTCTCCATCGTCACCGGCGTCGACCTGGTCAGCGAGCTCTACGGCGACGCGGAGGCGACCCTGGTCTACGACGTGCACACCGCCTCGCCCGTCGGCACCCAGCGCACGGCCGAGCACTTCCGCCTCGCGGACGGCCGGATCACCTCGATCCTGCTGATCTTCGACGGCGCACCCTGGCAGGCGCTCATGGCCGCGGTGGGCCCGTCCCCCGCCGCCACGGGCGCGTAGCCGGACTCGGCGGTCCACAGTGGACACCGATTGCGGCCGCGGCTTCCGGCCGTTCCGGATCGAACCACTCATCTAGGCTGGAACCGGGACCTCGGCCTCTACGGCCGTCGACGTTCCCCCGGTGACCAGCGCCGACAACCACACCCAGGAGGTTTCGCGGTGACCACCAGCGCGGATCTGCTCACGCTGTCCCCCGTCATCCCGGTCGTCGTCGTGGACGACGCCGACCACGCCGTGCCGTTGGCGCGGGCGTTGCTGCGCGGCGGGGTCCGCGTGATCGAGTTGACGCTGCGGACGCCCGCGGCGCTGGCGGCGATCGAGCGGGTCGCGGCGGAGGTGCCGGAGATCGTGATCGGGGCGGGCACGGTGACGACGCCGGAACTGGCCGAGCAGGCGACGAAGGCCGGGGCGGCGTTCCTGGTGACGCCGGGCTGCACCGAGCGGCTGCTGAACGCCGTGGAGGACACCGGGCTGCCGTTCCTGCCGGGCGCGGCGACCGTGTCGGAGGCGCTGCGGCTGTTCGAGCGCGGGCTGACGGCGCTCAAGTTCTTCCCCGCGGAGGCCGCGGGGGGCGTGGACTACCTGAAGTCGATCGGTGGCCCGCTGCCGCAGCTGAGCTTCTGCCCGACGGGTGGCATCATGCCGGAGACGGCGCCGAAGTACCTGGCGCTGCCGAACGTGGGCTGCGTCGGCGGCTCGTGGCTGGCCCCGAAGGACGCGCTCGCCGCGGGTGACTTCGGCCGGATCGAAGCGCTCGCCAAGGCGGCGTCCGGGCTCCGGTAGCACTCCTCCGGACCGGCGTCCCAGCCCCGCTCCGGCGGGTCGTGGCGCCGGTCGAGGGCGGCTTCCTCAACCGAGCAGGTACAGGGCCTCGCTGATCGAGTCGGCCACCGGCACACCGGCGGCCGCCAGCTTGGCGCGGCTCATCACGCCGGTGGTGACGAGCACGCAGCTCGCCCCGACGTGCGCGGCGGCCTCGGCGTCGTCCACGACGTCGCCGATCAGCACGACGTCGGCCGGGTCGAGGTCCTGCGCGGCCAGGTGGTCGGCGAGGTGCGAGGCCTTGGACCCGCCGCCCAGAACGCCCTCGCGCAGCCCGTCGATCCTGGTGAACAGCCCGGTCAGCCGGAACTCGCGGACCAGCTCGACCAGCTCGTGGTGGTACCACATCGACAGCAGCGACTGGGTGCGCCCGAGGTCGCCCCACGCGTGCAGGTGCTCCGGCACGCCGTCCGCGAGCGCGCAGAGCGACAGCAGGTCCCGGTAGTGGTCGTGGTAGATCGCGTCGATGCGCGACCACGCCGCCGCGTCCAGCTCCTGGGCCAGCAGCTGCTCGTAGCACTGCTGCAACGGCCTGCTGAACACCGAACGCCAGTGCTCCAGCGTGATGGACGTGCGACCGAAGCCCGCGCAGACCGCGTTGACGGCCGAGAGGACCGCGTCGTTGTCCGCCAGCAGGGTGCCGTTCCAGTCCCACACGACGTGCTTGATCTCCACGGCGTGCACCCTAACGCCCGGTGTCGACCCACTGGACGTGGTGCGCCTCGGTGGGATCCGGCGCCTCCCACTGGGCGATCAGCCGTTCCACGACCGCGGCGGGCACCGGTTCGGCCCGTGACCGGTTGCGGGCGCGCAGCACGTCCGGCGGCGCTTCGAGCCCCACCAGCGTGACCCGCGCGCGGTAGTCGGCGGCCAGCCCGACGCACCGCTCCCGGAGTCGGCGCGACACGTTGGTCGCGTTCCACACGAACCGCTCCCCCGCCCGCAGGTGCGCCCGCGCCAGGTCGAACGCCGCCGCGACCACCGCCCGCTGGTCGCCGCCGGGGCCGATGCCCCGCTGGGCCCGGACCGCGTCCAGGCTCACCACCGGCCAGCCCGCGCGGTGCTCCGCGATCCAGTGGTCCTTGCCGACACCGGGCAGTCCGGACAGGACGGTCACGTCCACGCGCGTGTCGTCGTAGGCCGCGTAGTCGGGATCGCGGCCGGGAGTGCGGAAGTACTGGAAGCGCGCGTGCGCCGAGGCGAACCGCCGGGGCCGGTCGAGGCAGTCCAGTTCGCGGCAGTACTCGCGGAACAGCGCGATGTTCTCCAGGACGCCGTCCGCGTCGCCGCACACCCGGCCGAGGATGTCGGCGGTGGCCAGGATCGCCAGGTCGTCGTTGCGCGCCAGCAGGCTGGCCCGGAACGCGATGCGCTCCAGGTCGAGCCGTTCCAGCGCCCAGAACGGCACCTGGTGGTGGTTGACCAGCGCGGCCACGTGCTCCCGCCACACCGGCGGCGCCCCCAGCTCCCACAGGATCCGCCGGGCCAGCAGGTCGCCGTGCCGCGAATGCCCGTGGGCGGTGACCCGCCCGTGCTCGTCGACCCGCGTCCGGAACGGTTTCGCGGAGTCGTGCAGCAGCACCGCCGCGAACAGCCGCACCCGCTCCTCCGACGGCCGGGCCCGCCACTCCGGCAGCCCCGCCAGGGCTTCGCACGCCATCCGGGTGTGCGTGGCGACATCGCCTTCGGCGTGGTGGCGCGGATCCTGGACGACCCCGCGCAACCGCCGGACCCACTCGAACGCGGCCTCGATCCGATCCCACGGCACCGTCCACTCAGGACCTACCGGGCAGAGCTCCTCAAAGACCTCCACGCGCGGCCTCCCCCAGCCGGTTCGGCAGGACCGGCCGCGACGCCCAGTGGCTGCCCGAGTCCAGCACCGCGGTGAGGAAACCGGGCCGCACCCACTTGTACCGGTCGACGGTCTCGTCACCGACCTCGACCTTGATGTACAGCCCCTCCATGAAGTCGTCGCGATCCGTCTCGGCCACCACCCGCGCCGGATCGAGCCCGGCGTCGACAGCCGCCTCCACCAGCACGTCCCGCCAGCGCGGCGTCCGGCAGGTCGACGGCCCGAGCAGCGCGGTGAGCGACGCCAGGTCCGGCAACGGCCCCGAGTGCAGCACCGGCACCGACACCACCGACGTGCCTTCGAGCAGCCGCGCCCGCGCCGGTGTGGACAGGAACGCGCCCGTCTCCCGGTCGAGGACGTCGAACTCGCAGAAGAAGTGCGGGAGCGCGTCGTAGAACACGGTGTGCTTGGCGTACAACCATTCCCCGTACAGGACGTACCTGGCGCCCAACCGCTCCCACAGCACCGGCCGAACCCCTGCCGCCCAGGCCTTGAACCGCGCGAACTGCCGCTCCCTGGGCCCACCGGTCAGGAAGTGCCCCCGACTCTGCAACAGCAACGACCCGTCGGCGTCGAAACTGACACCCGCGTTCGCCCCGTCCACCTTCTCCTCGACCACGACATGGCATCCCGCGATCGCCGAGAACGCCACCGAGTCGAGGTCCTCGTCACCCGGCTGTCGACGGGACCCCTCGAGGTGACGGGTCCGGGGGTACTTGCGCAACATGGCGCCTTTGTAACCGACCGGCCCACCACCGGGCCACCGGATAAACCGTCAGGCGATCCCCGACGACTCCACGTCCCAGACCAGCGTCTTCGGCGTCGCCAGGTTGAACTCGGACGCGGTCCCCAGCACCTCGAGGTGGATCGCCCGCCGCAGGAACATCGACCCCACCGCCGTCACGGCCCGATCCGCCGTCTGCACCGCGATCCCCGTGACGGTGAACTGCCCGTACGGCTTCTGCTCGAACGTCGCCCGCACCACGTCACCGTGACCGACGCTGTCGATCAACTCCCGCACCGACTCGTACTCGCCGTAGTTCGCGGACACCGCTTCCCCGATCGACACCACGTCATCCCCGCCCACGGCCAACGCCAACAGCGCCTTGTCCGGCTTGAGCCCCGACTCGATGGTGAGGCCTCCGACGAGGAAGTTCTTGACGCAGTCCGACCAGGACGCCTGGCCCTCGACGCGGAACACCCCGTACTTCTCGTACCGGATCGTCGCACTCACGTGATGCCCCGCCTTCAGCTCGGCGAGCCGCGAGGTCATCGTCTTGACATCCCGACGCGCGGGCGGCGTCAGCAGGTCGGCCGTCTTCACCATTGGTCATCCCCCTTTTCGTTCCGCGGCACGGATCCACCGCAGACGCGAAAGCCTAACGACCACCCACTCCCCCACCCGACGTCGCACGACCCCGCAACGGGATCGTGCGACGCCTTCCTAGCGCGCGTGGACCGCGTCCGCGCCGTCCTCGTCCTCCCATGCGGGCAGGAGGTCCTCCTTGCGGCCGCGGACGAGGAAGTAGCCGACCAGCGCCGCCGCGACCATCGCGACGCCCGCGGCCAGGAAGGTCGCCCGGTAGCCCTCGGTGAACGCGTCGACGTCGACGGCGCCACGTCGCGTCGCGGCGCCGAACGAGTTGGCGTAGATCACGGTGAAGACCGCGAGGCCGACGGAACCGCCGATGTTGAGCGAGGCGTTCACGACGGCGGACGCCACCCCGGCATCCTCTGGCGCCACCCCGGCGAGGGCGAGGCTCTGGCTCGGGACGAAGAGCATCGTGAGGCCGATTCCGAGCAGGACCAACCCCGGCAGCACCTGGAGCCAGAAGTTCCCCTCGGACGTGATCCCGAGCAGGCAGAAGAGGCCCGCGGCCGAGATCAGCGGGCCCAGGACCATCAACGGCCGGGGGCCGAAGCGGCCGAGGAACCTGGTGGCTAGAGGGGTGCAGAGGAAGATGACGACCGTCATCGGCAGGTTGGCCAGTCCCGAGACAAGCGGGCTCATCCCCAGCACCAGCTGGAAGTAGAACGTCAGGTACAGCAGCGCGCCGATCAGCGAGGACCCCATCACGGCCGTGATGACGAAGACCCCGCCCCGGACCTTGTCCAGGACGACCCTCAGCGGGAGGAGCGGTTGCCGGACACGGCGTTCGACCACGACGAACGCGGCGATGAGCGCCGCTCCGAGTGCCAGGAACAGGATCGTGTCGGCAGAGCCCCAGCCGTGCTCGGCGAGGGTGAAGCCGTACACGAGCGAGCCGAGGCCCAAGGTGACGGTGACCGCACCGCCGACGTCGTGGCGGTTGTCGCCCTCGGCCTTGCTCTCCCCGAGGAGCAGGACGGCGCCCGCGATGACGATGACCACGAAGACGATGTTGACCAGGAGGCACCACCGCCAGCTCGCGTATTCCGTGAGCACGCCGCCGAGGACCAGCCCGATGGCGGAACCCGCGCCCGCGACGGTCCCGAAGATCGCGAACGCCGTGTTGCGGTCCCGGCCACGGGGGAACGTCACCGTCACCATCGCGAGGGACGCGGGCGCCAGCAAAGCGGCGAACGCGCCTTGGACACCGCGGGCGGTGACGAGCTCAAGACCGCTCTGCACCAGCCCGCCCCAGGTCGAGGCCAGTCCGAAACCGAGCAGCCCCGCCATGAACGTCCGCTTGCGCCCCCAGTAGTCGGCGATCCGGCCGCCGAGCAGCAGGAGCGCCCCGAACGCGAGCGCGTACGCGGTGACGACCCACTGGCGCTGGCCGTCGCTCAGGCCGAGTTCCTCCTGGGCCCGCGGGAGGGCGATGGTGACGATGGTGTTGTCCAGGACGATGACCAGTTCGGTCATCGCGAGAACGCCCAGTGCCCACCACTTCGCCGTGGAACCGCGCGGTGTTTCGGACATGAAAAAACCTCCAGGCTCACTGCGGAGACACCTGAAGGTTTTCAGCCTCGGACCACCACGCCCGAAGGCGCCCGACCACCCCGAACATCAGCTCGGCAGACTTCGACCGTAACACAGGAAATCAGCGTGCACGCTGCCGACCAGACCCGGAAGCCATCGCCTCCGCCCGAACAGGACAGTCCTGTCCGTCCCCTCCGGACATGCACTGCTCGATCGGGGCTGCGACCACGACAAGTACCGCGGGTGGCCCGTGGCAAGGGCATCACGCCGTTGATCGCGCGTCGTGGTGTCCGGCACGGGTCCGGTCTGGGCGTGCATCGGTGGGTGGCTGAGCAGAACTCCGCTTGGCTGCACCGGTTCCGGCGCCCGCGGATCCGGTGGGGAGATCCGCGACGACGTCCACGAGGCGTTCCGGGATCCGGCCTGCGGCGTCATCCGCCGGCGTCGACTGCGTGAACCCCCATCGCGTTGGGGGACACCCATTCCCGGCCGTTCCTGCGGACCAAGATCACCTAATAGGTCCTGGAGGCACTCGCACGCTTTGCAGGCGCCCCCGACGCGGGACACCAGCCAGCGATCACTCCGGAACGGCGTCGTCCAGCGAGGAGGCGTCCTCACCCAGCGAACGCAACTCCTCCCGCACCACCTGGTACGCCATCCCGCCCGCGTAACCCTTGCGCGCCAACGCCCCCACCAACCGGCGGATCTTCGCGGTCTCGTCCACCCCGACCATCCCGCGAAGCTTCTTCCGCACCAGCTCCCGAGCCCGGTCCTCTTCCGCCTCGTCGTCCACGGCGGCGACAGCCTCGGTGACCAGCTCGTCCGCCACACCCTTGCGACGCAGCTCCATCGCCAACGCCCGGCGACCAAGCCCGTTGTAGGTGTGCCTGGACCGCACCCAGATCTCGGCGAAGGCCGCGTCGTCGATCAACCCGGCCTTGTCGAACTTCACGAGCACCAGTTCGGCGATGTCCTCCGCGATCTCCTTGCGCAGCATCGCGTTCTTCAGTTCGAGCCTGGTGCGCGGTTGTGCGGCGAGCTGCGTGAAGCAGATCTCCTTGGCCCGCTTCTGCTCCTCGACCGGATCCGGTGGCGGGAGGTCGTGGCCTTCCTCGTCCGAGCCGAACCCGGCTCGTCGACCACGACCCCTGCCACCTCGATACGTCATGGTTCAGCTCAGAAGTCGACCGGGGTGGGCGCGACGGTGACGTCCTCGTCGAGCTTCGCGCCGATGCCCAGCTTGTCCTTGATGCGCTTCTCGACCTCGTTGGCGACGTCCGGGTTCTCCAGCAGGAACTTGCGGGCGTTCTCCTTGCCCTGCCCCAACTGGTCGCCCTCGTAGGTGTACCAGGCACCGGACTTGCGCAGGATGCCCTGGTCGACGCCCATGTCGATCAGCGAGCCCTCGCGGCTGATGCCCTTGCCGTAGAGGATGTCGAACTCGGCCTGCTTGAACGGCGGGGCCACCTTGTTCTTCACGACCTTGACCCTGGTGCGGTTGCCGACGGGCTCGCCGCCGTCCTTCAGGGTCTCGATGCGGCGCACGTCCAGGCGGATGGACGCGTAGAACTTCAGCGCCTTGCCACCGGTCGTGGTCTCCGGCGTACCGAACATCACGCCGATCTTCTCGCGCAGCTGGTTGATGAAAATAGCGGTTGTACCGGAATTGCTGAGCGCACCGGTGATCTTACGGAGCGCCTGGCTCATCAGCCGGGCCTGGAGGCCGACGTGGTTGTCGCCCATCTCGCCCTCGATCTCGGCGCGGGGCACGAGCGCCGCCACCGAGTCGATGACGAGGATGTCGAGCGCGCCGGAGCGGATCAGCATGTCCGCGATCTCCAGCGCCTGCTCGCCGGTGTCGGGCTGCGACACCAGGAGCGCGTCGGTGTCGACGCCCAGCCGCTTCGCGTAGTCGGGGTCGAGCGCGTGCTCCGCGTCGATGAACGCCGCGATGCCGCCGGCCTTCTGGGCGTTCGCGACCGCGTGCAGCGCGACCGTCGTCTTACCGGAGGACTCCGGGCCGTAGATCTCGACCACGCGGCCGCGCGGCAGACCGCCGATGCCGAGCGCGACGTCCAGCGCGATCGCGCCGGTCGGGATCACGGCGATCGGGGCGCGGCCCTCTTCGCCGAGACGCATGACCGAGCCCTTGCCGAACTGCTTGTCGATCTGGGCAAGTGCCAGCTCTAGGGCCTTGTCCCTGTCGGGTGCTGCGGGAGCCATCTGGTGTCCACCTCGGGTTGTTTCGGATCGCTTTTTCATGTCGGAGCCGACGCTACGGGGAGGGTCCGACAATTTTGGCGAGGGCCGGACGACGAGCGGATCGACCAGCCGGTCAGGACGGGATCGTAGCCGAACAAGTGTTCGAGTGCAGCGGGGACACGCCCCCTCATCTCCGCTGCTCGGGAACGTCGAAGGCGTCGCACACCGCGAGCCAGATCTCCTTCGGGGGAACGCCTGCCTCGATGGCCTGGTCGGGTGTGCGTCCGCCGAGCGCGGACAGCACGTGGTCCTGGGCCACCATTTCACCGCCGACCGGGCCGAACTCCCCGGTCATCAACTTCCGGAACACCGTGATGCGCACCGGGTCCAGGCTAACCTCAGGGGGTGCCGCTGCTCCAGGAAGATCCCACCGGCCTGTCGTCCCCGGTCGGCCAGGTCGCGATGGTCGCCATGCTCCTGGTCGCGGTGCTCGTGGGCCTGCGGTTCTGGTGGGGCAACCGCCGGAAGTGATCAGACGGGTCGTCGCAGGGTGCTGTAGACGCACACGGCGAGCAGCGGCAGCGCCAGGAACCCGACGACCAGGCCGAGCGCCGCGAACGACCACGCGGTGACGACCACGCCCGCCGTGATGCCGCCGATCGCGCCGCCGATGTTCATGCAGAGGTCCGACAGCCCCTGTGCCGCGGGCCGGTCGGGCACCGCGACGGACTCGGTGAGCAGCGCGGACCCGGACACCAGACCGGCCGACCAGCCGAAGCCGAGCAGGGTGAGGCCCGCGGCGAGCTGCGGCGCGTCGCCCGAGGGCGCCATGCCCGTGACGCCGGAGGCGGCGACCAGCAGCGCGGCGCCGATGGCCAGCACCGGGATCCGGCCGAGGCGGTCGGCCATCCAGCCGAACAGCGGGCTGGCGCCGTACATCGCGGCCACGTGCAGGCTGATCACCACGCCGACCACCCGCAGCGAGGAGCCCGCGTGGTTCATGTGCACCGGGGTCATCGACATCAGCCCAACCATCGCGGTGTGGCACAGCGCGATGGAGATGAGCGCCAGCTTCGCGCTGGACCGCAGCGACCGCCACACCGCGGCGCTGCCCTTGGTCGGCGCTTGGCCTCCCGCGCAGTGGGCGGGGACGACCGGTGCCGGCGCGGCGTCGCGGACGACGACCAGCGGGTCCGGCCGCAGGAACACCGCGATCACCAGCGCCGCGAGCCCGAACACGACGGCGGCCAGCAGGAACGGCCCCGAGCCGACCGGCAGCCCGACAGCCGTCGCGAGCCGTCCTGCGGGGTCGGCCAGATTGGGGCCGGCGACCGCGCCGATGGTCGCCGCCCACACCACGATCCCCACCGAGCGCGCACGCCGGTGCGGGTGGGCCAGATCGGTCGCGGCGTAGCGGGCGGCGAGGTTCGCGCTGGACGCGCCGCCGAAGAGGACGAGGGCGGGCAGCAGCAGCTGCCACCACCCGAGCGCGACGGCGAGCGCGGCGACCAGCGCCCCGATCGCGCCGACGCCGTAGCCGAGCACGAGCGCGGGACGCCTGCCCCGGCGCTGCGCCACGCGGGCCGCCGGGAGCGCGAGCAGCGCGGCGCCGACGACGGCGCTGGTCTGGGCGAGGCCGCCGACCGCGTCGGACTCCGCGAGGGCGGCCGCGACGAGCGTGCTGAAGGCGAGACCGATGGTGACGCCCGCCGCACCCAGGACCTGGGTGGTCGTGAGCACGCGGAGCACCTTGCGCTGAAGGTGCCCGACCTCGGGCGCGACGGTCGCCATGATCACGATGGTGGCACGGTCGCGACCCCCGCTACCAGGTCCGTCCGGGTCAGGTGCCGGGCTGGATGTGCTGCTCGAAGTAGGTCGCGATGTCGTCCGCGGTGAGCTTCTCGTCGCCGGTCTTGGTCACGATGCCGAGCAGCGGCCGGTCCGTCGCGGTGAACGCGAGCAGCCCCACGCCGCCGTCCGCGGATGACCGGTACTTGCCCTCCAGGCCGTTGCCCGCCCACTCCGCCTCGACCACGTCGGCCCGCAGCGACTGCACCACGGCGTCGGCGCCCTGCTGGGCGCCGGTGACCGTGTCGGTGAGGACGTACTGGACGGCGTAGTCGTCGGCCAGCTCGCAGCTCACGACGCTGCCCTTGATCGCGTTCACGCCGGACACGCCCGCCGCGCCGCCGGACTTGCAGGTGCTGCCGTCCGGCACCACCCCCGCGAGCTGGCGCAGGCACTTGGTGAAGCCCTTGTCGTCGGTCGCGGTGTCGGTCTTGCACTCCTGCGCGTTCGGCACGTCCGGGCCGCTCAGCGCGAAGATCCCGCCGACGACCCCCAGCACCAGCACGACCGCGCCGCCCGCGGCCAGCAGCACCTTGCGGTTGGGCTGCTTCTTCACCGGCTTGGCGGTGACGGTGCTGGGGAAGTTGAACTCCTGCGGCCCGGTCGTCGGGTAGGGGCTGTTGACCGAGAACGACGTGTTCACCGAGTACGGCGCGGTCACCGGGTGGCCGCCGGTGGACGAGGGGTTCACCTGGTGGGGCCCGCTCTGCACCTGGTGCGAGCCGGTGTTCACCGGATGGGGCCCGCTGTTGACCTGGTGCGAACCGGTGTTCACCGGGTGGGGTCCGCTGTGCACCGGGTACGGGCCGCTGAGCGCGGGGTTGACCGGGTACGGGCCGCTCAACGCGGGGTTCATCGGGTACGGGCCGCTCAGCGCGGGGTTGACCGGGAGCGGACCGCTCTGCGCCGGGAACCCGCCGGTGGCGGGCATGTTCTGGGTCGGGTAGTCGCCGCCGTCGACGGGCTCCGTGACGACCGTGGGCGCCTCGCTGCCGGACAGCTTCACGGTCGACGGCTCGTCGTCGGTCTCGCGGAGGTGGATGCCCTCCTTCGGCACGTGGTGCGCGCCGAGCGCGACGGCCGTCTCGGGCTGGTCGAGGCTGGTGGGCGCGACCCGGACCTGCTGGGTGATCATGGCGCTGATCAGCGGGATCCGACTGGAGCCCCCGACCAGGTAGATGCCGGCCAGCTGGTCGGCGGACATGCCCGTGGACGCGATCGTGGAGGCCAGCAGCTCGGCGCTGCGCAGCAGGCGCGGCCGGACCAGGGCCTCCATGTCCGCGCGGGTGACGGGCACGTCGGTGAACGGCGGGGGCATCGGCACCTCGGTCTGGAGGTGCCGCGACAGCGCCTCCTTGGCCGAGCGGACGTCGTCGAGCATGGTCCGGCGGGCGCGGCGGTCGGCGGTCGAGTCCGGCCGCATCAGCCGCTGCCAGTGGCCGGGATCGCTGTGCGAGACCTGGCGGCCGACGTGCTCCAGCAGCGCCTGGTCGACGTCGAGGCCGCCGAGGTCGGGCAGGCCGTCGTTGGCGAGCACCTCGAAGCCGTGCCGGGTCACGCCCACGACGGCCACGTCGAACGTGCCCGCGCCCAGGTCGTAGACGGCCAGCGCCTGGCCGGCGACGAAGTCGCGTTCGATGGCCAGCGCGTAGTGGGCCGCGGCGGCCACGGGTTCCGGCACGAGCACGAGCTCGGCGGTCACCCCGGCCAGCCGGGCGGCGGAGATCAGCACGTTGCGGCGGGTCGGGCCCCACTGCGCGGGGTGGGTCAGCCGGACCTCGTCGAGCTGCGCGCCGTTGAGCTGGCGGGCGGTCTCCTCCAGGACGCGGCCGAGCACGGCGGCCAGCGCGTCGGTGACCGGCACGACGGTGCCGCCGAGGCGCACCAGGCCCTCGGCGATGCGGCGTTTCGGGTTGGGTTCGTAGCGCGACGGGTCCAGCCGGGCGCGGCGCTCGGCGTCGCGGCCGACGACGAGGGTGCCGTCCTCCTCGCAGTAGACCGCGGACGGCATCGCCGACGAGCCGTCCACCTCGACCACCCTGGGCGGGCGGCCGTGCGCGGAGAGCACCGCCACCGTGTTGGAAGTTCCCAGGTCAACGGACAGGACGCGCACGTTCTCCCCTTAGTCGGTGGACCGGCTTGATGGTGCCACGTCGGGCAGGGGGTGTGGTTGGCGGTTGACCGGATTGGGTTCTTCGAGGTCAGGGGGCTTTCGGACGGAAATTGTCGGTGGTCTGGGTCAGGATGTGGGGCATGGACGCGCTGGAGGCCTTCTCACCCGCGACCCGGCAGTGGTTCGCCGGGGCCTTCGCCGCACCCACGGACGCGCAGGCCGGGGCGTGGCGGTCCGCGGCGGCGGGTGAGCACACGCTGGTCATCGCGCCGACGGGGTCGGGCAAGACGCTGTCGGCTTTCCTCTGGTCGCTCGACCGGTTGGCGTCGACGCCGGTGCCCGAGGACCCGAAGCTGCGGTGCCGGGTCCTCTACATCTCGCCGTTGAAGGCGCTGGCGGTCGACGTGGAGCGCAACCTGCGGGCGCCGCTGGCGGGCATCCGGCAGGCCGCGCACCGGCTGGGCCAGGCCGAACCGTCGATCACGGTGGGCATGCGGACGGGTGACACGCCCGCGGACGAGCGGCGGGCGTTCATGCGGACGCCGCCGGACGTGCTGGTCACGACCCCGGAGTCGTTGTTCCTGATCCTCACCTCGGCCGCGCGGGAGTCCCTGCGGGGTGTGCGGACGGTGATCCTGGACGAGGTGCACGCGGTCGCCGGGACCAAGCGCGGCGGGCACCTGGCGCTGTCGCTGGAGCGGCTGGACGCGCTGCTGGAGAAGCCCGCGCAGCGGA
The DNA here is from genome assembly GCF_032460545.1 of Umezawaea sp. Da 62-37. GTDB lineage: Bacteria > Actinomycetota > Actinomycetes > Mycobacteriales > Pseudonocardiaceae > Umezawaea. Next base: position 7,836,418 of record NZ_CP135965.1, on the reverse strand, counting down.
TCGGGCTGTCCGCGACGGTCCGGCCGGTCGAGGAGGTCTGCTCGTTCCTCGCGGGCGGGCGCCCGGTGCGGGTGGTGCAGCCGAAGACCGCCAAGACCATCGAGGTGCGGGTCGAGGTGCCGGTGGAGGACATGTCGGTCCTCGGGCAGCCGACCGGCGAGGTGACGGGCTCGGCGGCGGGGGCGGAGCAGAAGGCGTCGATCTGGCCCGCCGTGGAGCAGCGGATCCTGGACCTGGTTCGGGAGCACCGCTCGACGATCGTGTTCGCGAACTCGCGGCGGCTCGCGGAGAAGCTGACCGCGCGGCTCAACGAGCTGGCCGAAGAAGCCGTGGCCCTCGAGACCTTCCCCGCGGAGGCGATCGGGCAGTCCGGGGTCACCACCCAGACGGCCCCGGTCGTCGCGCGCGCGCACCACGGGTCGATGGCGCGCGAGCAGCGGACGGTGGTCGAGGAGGAGCTGAAGTCCGGGCGGCTGCCGTGCGTGGTGGCGACGTCGTCGTTGGAGCTGGGCATCGACATGGGCGCGGTCGACCTGGTGATCCAGGTCGAGGCGCCGCCGACGGTCGCGTCCGGGATGCAGCGGGTCGGCCGCGCGGGCCACCAGGTGGGTGCGGTGTCGCGCGGGGTGATGTTCCCGAAGTTCCGCGGCGACCTGGTGTCGTGCGCGGTCGTCGCGGAGCGGATGCGCGACGGCGCGATCGAGGCGGTCCGGTACCCGCGCAACCCGTTGGACGTGCTGGCGCAGCACGTCGTGGCGATGGTGGCGCTGGAGACGTGGACGGTGGAGGCGCTGGCCGGGCTGGTGCGGCGGGCGGCGCCCTTCGCCGCGCTGCCGGAGTCGGCGCTGATCGCGGTGCTGGACATGCTGGCGGGCCGGTACCCGAGCGAGGAGTTCGGCGAGCTGCGGCCGCGGATCACCTGGGATCGGGTCACCGGGGAGCTGCACGGCAGGCCGGGGGCGCAGCGGTTGGCGGTGACGTCGGGCGGCACGATCCCGGACCGGGGCATGTTCGCGGTGATGACGCCGGGCGCGGAGGGGAAGCCGGGGTCGCGGGTCGGCGAGCTGGACGAGGAGATGGTCTACGAGTCGCGGGTGGGCGACACGTTCCTGCTGGGCACGTCCGCGTGGCGGGTGCAGGACATCACCCACGACCGGGTGGTCGTGGTGCCCGCGCCGGGGCAGCCCGCGCGGATGCCGTTCTGGAAGGGCGACGCGCCCGGCAGGCCGCTGGAACTGGGGCGGGCGCTGGGGAAGTTCCTGCGCGAGATGTCCACGGCGGACGCCCCGCAGGCCGCGGTGCGGGCGGCCGACGCCGGGCTGGACGCGTGGGCGGCGAGCAACCTGGCGAGCTACCTGGCCGAGCAGCGGGAGGCCACCCGGCACGTGCCGAACGACCGGGTGATCCTCGTCGAGCGGTTCCGCGACGAACTGGGCGACTGGCGGCTGGTCGTGCACTCGCCGTTCGGCGCGCAGGTCAACGCGCCGTGGGCGCTGGCGATCGCGGCCAGGCTGCGGGAGCGGCGCGGGGTGGACGTGCAGGCGGCGCACTCCGACGACGGCATCGTGGTGCGGCTGCCCGACGCGGTCGACATGGACGGCGCGGACGTGGTGGTGGGCGCGGAGGACGTGCTGCTGGACCCGGAGGAGGTCGAGCAGATCGTCGTGGCCGAGGTCGGCGGGTCGGCGCTGTTCGCCGCGCGGTTCCGGGAGTGCGCGGCCCGGTCGCTGCTGCTCCCCCGGCGCGATCCGCGGAAGCGGTCGCCGTTGTGGCAGCAGCGGCAGCGGGCGGCGCAACTGCTGTCGGTGGCGGCGAAGTACGAGAGCTTCCCGGTGGTGCTGGAGGCCATGAGGGAGTGCCTGCAGGACGTCTACGACGTGCCGGGGCTGCGCGAGCTGATGGGCGACGTCCGGGCCCGCCGGGTGCGGGTGGTGGAGGTGGAGACGTCGACGCCGTCCCCGTTCGCGCGGAGCCTGCTGTTCGGCTACGTCGGCATGTTCCTGTACGAGACGGACACCCCGCTGGCCGAGCGGCGGGCGGCGGCGCTGTCGCTGGACTCGACGCTGCTGGCGGAGCTGCTCGGGTCGGAGGCGATCCGCGAGCTGCTCGACCCCGAGGTGGTCGAGGAGGTCGAGCGCAGCCTGCAGCGGCTGGTCGAGGACCGGCACGCGCGGCACGCCGAGGACGCGGCGGACCTGCTGCGGTTCCTCGGCGACCTGAGCGAGGCCGAGGGTGCCGAGCGCGGGATCCGGCCGGAGTGGTTCACCGAACTGGTGGAGCAGCGGCGGGCGATCCGCATCCGGATCGCCGGGCAGGAGCGGGTGATCGCGATCGAGGACGCCGGTCGCTTCCGGGACGCGCTGGGGGTGGCGCTGCCGGTGGGCGTGCCGGAGGTGTTCACCGAGCCGGTGGCCGACCCGGTCGGCGACCTGCTCGGCCGGTACGCCCGCACGCACGGCCCGTTCCCGGCGCTGGAGGCGGCGGCCAGGTTCGGGCTCGGGATCGCGGTGGTGACCGGGGTGCTGGACCGGATGTCCGGGACGGGTCGGCTGGTGCGCGGTGAGCTGCGGCCGGGTGGCACGCACACCGAGTACTGCGACGCGGAGGTGCTGCGCAGGCTGCGGCGGGCGTCGTTGGCGCGGCTGCGCGCCGAGGTCGAACCGGTGGAGACCGCGGCGCTGGGCCGCTTCCTGCCGAGCTGGCACGGCGTCGGCCGGAAGCAGAGGTCCACGCCGTCGGTGGACGACGTGCTGTCGGTGGTCGAACAGCTCGCGGGCGCGCCGCTGCCCGCGAGCGCGCTGGAGTCGCTGCTGCTGCCCGCGCGGCTGCCCGGCTACTCCCCCGCGCTGCTCGACGAGCTGACCGCGTCGGGCGAGGTGACGTGGACCGGGTGCGGGTCGCTGGCCGGTGGCGACGGCTGGATCGCGCTGGCCCCGACGGACGTGGCCGACCTGCTGCTGCCCGACCTGGTGCCGGAGGCGGCCCCGGAGTCGCCGCTGCACCTGGCGGTGGTCGAGGCGCTGGCCGGTGGCGCGCTGTTCTTCCGGCAGCTGGTCGACCGGATGTCGTTGCAGGGCCCGACCACGGACTCGGACGTCGTCGGCGCGCTGTGGGACCTGGTCTGGGCCGGTCTGGTCACGAACGACACCCTGGCGCCGTTGCGGGCGCTGGTGTCCGGCAAGAGCGCCGCGCACAAACCGCGCCGCACGGCACCGCGCGGCCGGTACGCCCGGATGCGGGCCGGACGGCCGGACATGCCCAGTCGCACCGGGCCTCCGACGGTCGCGGGCCGGTGGTCGCTCGCCGTGGTGCCCGCGTCCGACCCGACCCGGCGGGCGCACGCCAGGGCCGAGGCGTTCCTGGAACGGCACGGTGTCCTGACCAGGGGTGCGCTCGACACCGAGCGGGTGACGGGCGGGTTCAGCGGCGTCTACCGGGTGCTGCGGGCGATGGAGGAGTCCGGGCAGGTGGTCCGGGGATACGTGGTCGAGGGGCTGGGTGCCGCGCAGTTCGCCGCGCGGGGAGCGGTCGACCGCCTCCGCGCGCTGTCCAGGCCTCCCGGCCAGGACCACCTGGGCACACCGGAGTCGGTGGTGCTGGCCGCCGCCGATCCCGCCCAGCCGTACGGCGCGGCCCTGGACTGGCCCGAACTGGTCGGCGAGGGGAAGCACCGCCCGGCGCGCAAGGCGGGGGCGTTGACGGTGCTGGTGGACGGGGTGGCCGTGCTGTACGTGGAGCGCGGCGGGCGTTCGCTGCTGTCGTTCACCGAGGACGAGGAAGTGCTGCGGGTCGCCGCGCGGTCGTTGAGCCGGGCCGTGCACGACGGGTGGCTGGGGCAACTGGCCGTGCAGAAGGCCGACGGGGAGATCGCGCTGGGCTCCCGGCTGGCGGGAGTCCTGCAAGAAGCGGGGTTCCGGGCGACGCCGAAGGGACTGAGGCTGAGGGCGTGACCGCTCTGGGACACTGGGCGCATGGGCAGAGCGCGGGCGGTGCTGGCGGCGGTGGCGACCGTCGTGTTCACCGTCTCCGGCGCGGTCGCGGCCAGTGCCGACTGGACCGACGGCGCCCACGTGGGGGCTTGTGAGTTCGGGATCTGCGGGACCGTGGTCAACGGCCTGGACATCCCGGTGGACATCGCGCTGGACTGGTGCGAGTGGGAGTCGGCTCCCTGCGAGTCCAGGGGCGTCCACACCTTGGCCGCCGGGAGCAGCAGCGACTCCAGGATCGACATCGACGGCTTCCGCGTCCCCGACGGCCTGCGCTACCAGGTCGACTTCACCTACGCCTTCGGCGCCGAGACCACCTGGCTCGACCCCGGCTGGCACAAGATCAGCACCGACACCGTCGCCCACATCACCACCCACCGACCCGGTCCCGTGATCGGCCCCGCCCAATAACCGCGAGTCGAACACTCAGACACCCCGTGTCGAACCTCCGGACACCCCGAGTCGAACATTCGGGCACCACGGCGGGGAAGCCGGTATGCGCGAGTGAAGAGTTCGAGGTGCCTGAGCGTTCGACACGGGGTGCCTGAAGGTTCGACTCGCGAGGTCTGGGCGTTCGAGTCAGGGTGTCTGGGGGTTCGACACGGGGTGTCTGGGGGTTCGACTCGCGGTTAGGGGAAGAGGGTGCTGTAGGCGTTGAGGGCTGGTTGGCCGCCCAGGTGGGCGTAGAGGACGTTGGAGTCGCGTGGGATTTCGGCGGTGGAGACGAGTTCGATGAGGCCTGCCAGGGATTTGCCCTCGTAGACCGGGTCGGTGATCATGCCCTCCAGTGAGGCGCCGAGGCGCATGGCGTCCATTGTGGACTTGCCCGGAACGCCGTACACACCCTCGTGGAAGCGCTCGTCGAGCAGGACGTCGGAGTCCTGGACCTCGACGCCGAGCAGGTCGGCGGTGCCGGTGGCGATCCTGAGGACCTGGGCTCGGGTCTCGACGGGCTTGGCGGAGGCGTCGATGCCGAGGACGCGGCGCTCGGGAGTGGTGCCCGCGAAGCCCGCGACCATGCCCGCGTGGGTGCTGCCGGTGACCGAGCAGACGATGACGGTGTCGAAGAAGACGCCGAGCTGCGCCTCCTGGGCCTCGACCTCCTTGGCCCAGTTGGCGAAGCCGAGGCCGCCCAGCCGGTGGTCCGAGGCGCCCGCCGGGATCGGGTACGGGGTGCCGCCCGCCGCGCGGACGTCGGCGATGGCCTGCTCCCACGCGGGTTTGACGCCGATGCCGAAGTCGGCGCGCACCAGGCGGATGTCGGCGCCCATCATGCGGCTGAGCTGGATGTTGCCGACCTTGTCGTAGCCGGGGTCCTCCCAGTCGACCCAGCTCTCCTGCACCAGCACGCACTTCAGCCCGGCCCGCGCGGCGGACGCGGCGACCTGGCGGGTGTGGTTGGACTGGACGCCGCCGATCGAGACGAGGGTGTCGCAGCCGGTGGCGAGCGCGTCGGCGACGAGGTACTCGAGCTTGCGGGTCTTGTTGCCGCCGTAGGCGAGACCGGAGTTGCAGTCCTCGCGCTTGGCCCACACCTCGGCGCCGCCCAGGTGGCGGGTGAGGCGCTCCAGCTTGTGGACGGGTGACGGGCCGAAGAGCAGCGGGTAGCGGGGGAAGTCATGGAGCACTGGGGTTCTCCTCTGGTCGTCGGACTCGGTCGGGGCGGACTCGGTCAGGTCGGACTCGGTGGGTCGGATTCGAGCGGCCCGGATTCGAGCAGGTCGGCGAGGGTGGCCCAGTTGAGGGACACCCGGTCGGCCGCGAGGGCGGGGTCCGCGGCGGCGCAGGCGGCGATGACGTCGGCGTGCATCGCCACCGAGTGGCGGCCGGGCGGGGTGGCGAAGCGCAGGCGTTCGAGCCTGCGGACCAGCGGGGTGTAGCGGTCGATGGTGGCGGTGACCGCGAAGTTGTCGGCACGGCGGACCGCGACGTCGTGGAACTCGTCGTCGGCCGCCAGCGCGGCGTGCACGTCGGCGGTGCGCAACGCCGCCTCGAAGCGGCTGTTGGCCGCGCGCATGGCGTCGAGGTCGGCGGGGGTCATCAGCGGCACGGCCAGCCGCGCGGCCAGCGCGTGCATGGCCTGCACGACGGCGTGCGCATGCCGGACGGCGGCGGTGTCCAACGGCGTGACCCTGGTGTAGCTGTGCGGTTTGGTCTCCACCAAGCCCTCGTCGGTGAGCCTGGCCAGCGCCTCGCGGACCGGGGTGCGCGACAGGCCCAACTCCTCGGCCAGTTCGACGTCCTTGATGGGCGTGCCCGGCGCCAGGTCGCCGACGACGATGGCCTCGCGGATCGCCGTCAACGCCCGATCGCGGTAGAGCGAGCGGTCCAGACGACCAATATATTGCATATCAGCACTGTCGCCGATGAAGGACACCAGGTCAAGGGGGCGGCGACGCTCGTCACCGGTGGACGGGCGGAGGGAACCGGGTCAGCGCGGGGAGAGGACGCAGAACTCCTGGCCCTCGGGGTCGGCGAGCACGACCCACGTCCGCGCGCCCTGGCCGACGTCGACGGGTTTCGCGCCCAGCGCCAGCAGGCGGGCCACCTCCGCCGCCTGGTCGTCGTGCGCACCGGGCGCGATGTCGAGGTGGAGGCGGTTCTTGACGCGCTTGCGGTCGTCGCTGTGCAGGAATTCGAGCCAGGGCCCCGATTCCTGGCGCAGCGACGCGAACTCGGCGGTCCGGTTCACGATCGGCAGCCCGGTCGCGGCCGACCAGAAGTCGGCCTGGGCACCGGTGTCCGCGACGTCGACGACGATCGCGGCGACCGGCCCGGTGGCGCTGTACTCGGGGCGGGGTTCGAGGACGCAGAACTCGTTGCCCTCGATGTCGGCGAGCACCACCCAGGGCACGCCGCGCTGGCCGAGGTCGACCGGCCGCGCGCCCAATGAGACGGCGCGTTCGACGATGGCGCCCTGGTCGTCGAGCGAGGTGCTGGCCAGGTCGAGGTGCAGGCGGTTCTTGGTGGTCTTCGGGTCGGTGACCGGCACGAACACCAGTTCCACGCCTCCCGCCACGGCCACGTCCACCTCCTCGGCGGACTCGCCGGTGACGGGTGTTCCCAGCAGTGCCGACCAGAATCGACCCAGCGCGGCCGGGTCCGCGGCGTCGACCACGACGTCGTTCAGCCTCGTTGCCATCCACCAACGGTAACGTCTGTCCAATGGTGAAGCTGGTTCTCGGTCCGGTCCTGCGGCACGTCAACGCCACGTCCGCGACGGTGTGGGTGGAGACGGACGCCGCGACCGAGGTGGAGATCGCCGGGCACCGGTCCAGGACGTTCCGGGTCGGCGAGCTGCACTACGCGTTGGTGCGCATCGAGAACCTGGAACCGGGGACCACCACCGAGTACGACGTGCGGCTCGACGGCGAGGTGGTCTGGCCCGAGCCGGACTCGGAGTTCCCGCCGTGCCGGATCAGCACGAAGTCCGATGAGGACCTGACGCACCGGATCGTGTTCGGGTCGTGCCGGGCCGCGAAGCCGGTGCAGCCCGCGACCGACGACAAGCTGGGCCCGGACGCGCTGGACGCCTACGCGCTGCGGATGTCGAAGCAGCCCCAGCACGACTGGCCGGACGCGCTGCTGCTGCTCGGCGACCAGGTGTACGCCGACGAGCCGACGTCGAAGACGAAGGAGTGGCTGCGCAAGCGGCGCGGCGGCAAGGACCCGGTCGACGAGGTGCTGCACTTCCGCGAGTACGCGCAGCTCTACCACGAGTCCTGGGGCGACCCGGAGATCCGCTGGCTGATGTCGACCGTGCCGACGTCGATGATCTTCGACGACCACGACATCCGCGACGACTGGAACACCTCCCGCCCGTGGCGCGAGCAGATGGCCGCGACGTCGTGGTGGCCCGAGCGCATCCGGGCGGGCCTGGCGTCGTACTGGGTGTACCAGCACCTCGGCAACCTCGGGCCGGAGGAACTGGAGCGCGACGACCTGTACGCGAAGGTGCTCGCCGCCGGGTCGGACACCGACGTGCAGCCGATGCTGGAGGAGTTCGGGGCGCGCGCCGACGCCGAGCTGGACGGCAGGAAGTCGACGTGGTGGAGCTACCGCCGCGACTACGGGCGGGTGCGGCTGCTGGTGATCGACACCCGGTGCGGCCGCATCCTGTCGGGCGACACCAGGCTGATGGTCGGCGACGAGGAGTTCGACTGGATCGAGCGCAACGCCGAGGGCGACTACGACCACCTGGTGATCGGCTCGTCGCTGCCGTGGCTGATGCCGCACGCGATCAGCCACGCGCAGTCGATCAACGAGCGCGCGGCCGCCCGACCCGGCCTGCGCGGCCGGTTCGGCGAGCAGGTGCGGCAGGTCGCCGACCTGGAGCACTGGCCCGCGTTCCGCGACTCGTTCGAGCGGCTTTCCGGGTTCCTCGGCCGGATCGGGCGTGGCGAGAACGCGCCCAGCACCATCTGCGTGCTCTCCGGCGACGTGCACCACAGCTACGCCGCCCAGGCCCAGTACGCGGAGCCGACGGACAGCGCCGTCATGCAGCTCACCTGCTCACCGGTGCACAACGACCCGCCGAAGTTCTTCCGCCCGGTGTTCCGGCTGGCCTGGTGGCCGCCGATGGGCCGGGTGCTGCGCAGGCTCGCCGACCGCGCGGGCGTGCCCGCGGACCCGTTGGCCTGGACCAGGTTGACCGGTCCGCACTTCGGCAACTCGATCGCGGTCCTGGAGGTGGACGGGCGGCGGGCCCGGTTCGTCCTGGAGTCCGCGACACCCGACGGCAGGGGGTTGGTCGGGGTCGCGGACCTGGGCCTGCCGCCCGCCTAGTCGATGGCCCTCCCCGCGATCACGGCGCCCACGACGAGCACCGCCGCGGCGGTGACGAGGGCGGTGCGGGGGTCGTGGTCGAGCAGCGCGCCCAGGACGGCGACGCCCAGCACTGCGCCGGTCTGGCGGGCCGCGTTGACCGCGCCGCCGCCGACACCCGCCAGCTCCCTCGGCACCGAGCCGAGCACGGCGGTCATCAGCGACGGGACGGCGAAGGAGACGCCGAACCCGAGCAGGCCCAGTCCGATCGCCGAGAGCACCGGATCGGTGGTCGCCGCCTGCGCGGCCGTGCCCGCCGCCATCAGTAGGAAACCCGCCACCGCCGGAATCTTCGGCCCGATCCCGGCGACGAGCCGCCCGGTGAGGACCGGGTTCAGCGCGGTCGGGATGGTAAGCGGCAGGAACGCCAGCCCGGCGGCCGACGCGGAGTAGCCGCGGGTGCCCTGCAACGACAGCGACAGGACGAAGAGGACGCCGGACAGTCCGAAGTTGACGATCGCGCCCGCGACCAGACCCCAGGCGAACGTCCGGTCGCCGAACAGCCGCGGCGGCAGCATCGGCGCCACCCGGTCGGTCTCCGGGCGACGCTGGGCGAGCACGAACACCACCGCGGCGGCGACGGCCACCGCCAGCGCGCCGAGCACGTCGGGGGCGGTCCACTCGGCGCGCACCAGCCCGTAGGTGAGCGCGCCCAGCGCGACGGCGGCCGAGACCTGCCCGGTGACGTCGGTGCCGCGCCCCGGCGAGCGCGGGGTCTCCGGGGCGCGCCGGACGGTGATCACGACGGCGGCCAGCGCGACCGGCACGTTCACCAGGAACACCGACCGCCAGCCGAACGCGTCGGTGAGCAGGCCGCCGACGACCGGGCCCGCGACCAGGCCCGCGCCGCTGAGCGCGGCCCACACGCCCATCGCCCTGGCACGGCCCACGGGCTCGGCCCAGGTGGTGGCGATCAGCGCGAGCGATGTCGGGACCAGGAGCGCGCCCGCGACGCCGAGCAGCACTCGCAGTCCGATGAGGACACCGATCGACCCGGCGACCGCGGTCACCGCCGACAGCACCGCGAACGCGCACAGGCCGATCAGGAGCACGCGACGCGCGCCATGGCGGTCCGACCACGCCCCCGCGCTCAGCAGCAGGGCCGCGAAGGCGAGCGGGTAGCCGTTGGAGACCCATTGCAGCGCGCCGAGTCCGCCGCCGAGGTCGGCGCCGATGGCGGACAGCGCCACCGTGACGACGGTGGTGTCGAGCGCAGGACGAGGAAGTAGCCGAGGGAGAGGCCGAGCAGCAGGAGCCCACTTGAGCCTCGGGTGGTGATGGCGGGGGAGGTCACGCCGTCCAGCCTCGTGACGACGGGGGCGCGGCGGAAGCGGGGAGTTACGATGGCGGTGATCGGCCGGACCGATGGACGGAGCGGGATCCCGTGGAACTGCGCCACCTCCGCTCGTTCAGCGCCGTCGCCCGCACGCTCAACCTCACCCGCGCGGCGGACGAGCTGCACTACGCGCAGTCCAGCGTCACCGAGCAGATCCAGGCGCTGGAGACCGAGCTCGGCACCCCGCTGTTCGACCGCACCGGCCGCAGGCTGCGGCTGACCGGCGCGGGCGAACGGCTGGTCGACTACGCGCACCAGGTGCTGCTGCTGGTCGAGGAGGCGCGGGCCGCGGTCGACGAGCAGCCGGGCGAACCCGCGGGCGAACTGGTGCTCGGCGCGCTGGAAACCCTGTGCGCGCACCGGGTTCCGGTGCTGTTCACCGACTACCGGACCCGCTGGCCCAAGGTCGCGGTCACCGTGCGGCAGGGCGACCGCGGGTACCTCTACGAGGCGGTGCGCGGCGGCTCGGTGGACGTGGCCCTGACCTTCGGCGCGGCGCCTGCGGACCCGGCGCTGGCGAGCGAGGTGCTCGCCCACGACCGGCTCGTGGTCGTCGTGCCGCCCGGCCACCGGCTCGCCGCGCTCGACGAGGTGGGCGCGGAAGACCTGCGCGGCCTGGGTTTCCTGGCCACCCCGCCCGGCTGCGGGTTCCGCGCGATGCTGGAGGACGCCCTGCTCGGCGACGTCGTGATCGAGGCCGAGGTCGCCAGCCTCGCCGCCATGTGCGGCTGCGTCGCCTCGGGCACGGGCTGCGCGCTCGTGCCCGAGACCGCGGCCCGTGACCACGTGGCGACCGGCAGGCTGGTCGCGATCCCGTTGCACGGCAAGCACTCCAGGGCCGCCGTCACGATGACCTGGCTGCGCCGCTCGGCGAGCAGGCCGAGCGTCGCGGCGATGCTGGTCTCGGCACGCGCCGCGTTCGCCGCGCAGCCCGTCGCCTAGCGCCGTCACTTGGTCGCCAGCCGGAGCAGCGCCCAGAGCTGGGCGATGGCGTCGTGGTCGCCGTTCACCTCCACCTCGCGGTCGGAGATGCGGCCCCACAGCCACCGGTAGACCTTGATCGGGTCGCCGGTGACGTCGGCGTCGGCCGGTTCCGCCTCCTCCGGGGTGGCGCGCCAGGCCGACGAGCCGCGTTGGCCGGACGAGGCGAGCCAGACGCGGCCAGCGGTGCGGACGGCGACGACGCCGTCCCTGGTGCCGCGGACGCCCAGCACGTCCAGCCGGTGCACGAACCACAGCGACAGCACCTCGTCCACGCCGTCGGCGACCACGTCGTCGGCCACCGGGTCGAGCGGGATCGCCGCGGCGGCCTGGACGTCCATCCGGTGCACGGTCGTCTCGTGCGCCAGCCTGCGCGCCCAGAAGCCGTAGTCGGACTCCTCCGGCCACCACGTGCCGCACGGGTCCTCCGCCTCGTGCGCGGCGAGCTCGTCGAGCAGGGGCTCGACACCCGCCCGGACGAAGTCCGCCAGGTCCTCCCCCGGAGCGGGGTTCTGCTGCCACGTCACGGGTTGGCGGCCGTCGCGCAACCAGGACAGGGTCATCCGGTAGGTGCTGCCGACGTGCCTCGCCGTCTCGCCGAGGTTGAGGCCGGGGCAGGCGGGCACCTGGCGTTCGGGGCGCTGCCCCTCGACGGACGTGGCCAGCGTCTCGGCCTCGGCCGCGAGCACGTCGAGGAGCCTGCCGTAGTCGATCAGGGCCTTGGTCACGTGCGCGCCTCGTGCGTGATCCGGTCGACCAGGGCGGCCGCCCGGTGGGTGCGCGCGGCCTCGGCGATACCCTCACGAGCCCGGTCGAGGAGTTCGACAGCCGCGACCGGGGGCGGTGGAAGCGGGACGGGGACCGGAATCCCGGTCCCGCTGGGCTTGGGGAAGTCGATCGAAGCTGACATCGGCGGCCTCCTCGCGGCGTCGGTGAACTCGACGACCACCGCGGGGAGACGGCGGCTCCTGGCGGTGGGGCGCTTCCCCCGCCCCACCGCCAGGGCATCACTGATCGAACGTATGTTCGATCAACGGCAGCGTAGCGCCTGGCGAGGGAATTCCTCAACCCAGGACCCAGCGACGACCCGATCGGGATCCGTGGTCTGATTGGACGTGTGAGCGAACTGGCCCATCCAGGCATGCAGAAGGTCGCCGCGGCACTGACCGAGGCCGGCCACCACGAGGCCGCGCAGGGCATCCGGGTGCTCGAGGACGCGGTCCGCACCGCGGCGCAGGCCGCCGAAGCCGTGGACGTGCCGGTCGGCGCGATCGCGAACAGCCTGGTGTTCACCGCGATCCGCGCGGACGTCCCCGCGCCGCTGCTGGTGCTGACGTCGGGCGCGCACCGCGCCGACACCGACCTGCTGGCCGAACTCGCGGGCGCGGACCGCGTCGAGCGGGCCGCACCGGACTTCGTGCGCGAACACACGGGTCAGGTCATCGGCGGTGTGTCGCCGATCGGCCATCCTTCGCGGATCATGGCGTTCGTGGACACGGACCTGGAGCAGTACCCCGTCGTGTGGGCGGCGGGCGGGCACCCGCACGCGGTGTTCCCGACGACGTTCGCCGGACTGGTCGAACTCACCGGCGGCACGCCCGCGCGGGTCGCCCGATGACCGCCGCGCCTTCGCCGCGCACCGAGCGGCTCGTGGAACTGACCCCGCAGGAGCTCAACACCCGGCTGCACGAAGCGCTGCGGCTGTACGTGCTGGCGATGGACTACCCGCTGGTGACGGTCGAGCAGCGGGCGCCGATGTGGCTCGCGCACATGCTGCGGGAGGACTGGCGGTGCGTGGCGGCGATCGACGACCGCGACGAGCTGGTGGGGATCGGGTACGGGTACCGCGGGTCCGTGGGGCAGTGGTGGCACGAGCAGGTGCGCCGGGGGTTGACGGCGGTCGCCGGGGCGCAGGCCGTGGACGAGTGGATGGACGACTACTACGAGTTGACGGAGTTGCACGTCCTGCCTCGGGCCCAGGGACGGGGGCTGGGGGAGGCATTGTTGCGGAACCTGTTGGCGGGGGCGCCCACTTCGCATGTGCTGCTGTCTACGCCGGAGGGGCCGAGCAATGCTTGGCGGTTGTACCGGCGGGTGGGGTTCGTGGATGTGTTGAGGCATTACCAGTTCACGGGGGATCCGCGGCCGTTCGCTGTGCTGGGGCGGGAATTGCCGCTGTGAGCACCGGGGAGTTCCGGGTCGCGGGGTGAGCGGAGCCCGGCCCTCGTGCGCGCAATTGTCTCAATGTGCCACCCTTGTTTGTCAAGGCGGGAAAGATGCCTTGACAAACAAGGGTGGCACAGGAGGGCGCTGTGTATCGGGGGCAGGGTAGGACTTGGCTCCGCCAGTTGGACGTTGGGCTGCGTCGGATCGGGAATCAGGCTGCGCCTGACAAAGCATCCGACGCTCCGCGACGGATCAGGCATCCGAGCTTCGCCGGACAAAGCGGTGGGGGCTGCCCGGAGTGGGGCAGCCCCCTGTTGGGCTTGCGGTTGCGTGCTTACAGTTCCGCGAGGCGTTCGCGCAGGGTGTCCAGGCCCATGGCGCCCATTTCCAAGGCCTCCTTGTGGAAGCGCTTGAGGTCGAAGTCCGCGCCGTGGCGGGTGCGGGCGTCGTCGCGGGCGGCCAGCCAGAGGCGTTCGCCGATCTTGTAGGACGGGGCCTGGCCGGGCCAGCCGAGGTAGCGGTCGATCTCGTCGTGGACGTGCGACGGGTCGGTGATGGTCCTGGTGAGCATGAACTCGAGGCCGAGTTCGGGGGTCCAGCGCTCGCCCTCGTGGAAGCCGGTGCCCTTCGGGATCTCCAGTTCGAGGTGCATGCCGATGTCGACGACGACCCGTGCGGCGCGGAACAGGTGGGCGTCGAGCATGCCGAGCAGGTTGCCGTCGTCGTCGAGGTAGCCGAGTTCGCGCATGAGGCGCTCCGCGTAGAGGGCCCAGCCCTCGCCGTGGCCGGAGACCCAGCAGAACAGGCGTTGGAAGTCGTTGAGCTTGTCTGAGTTGTAGACCGCGGTGGCGACCTGGAGGTGGTGGCCGGGGACGCCCTCGTGGTAGACGGTCGTGAGTTCGCGCCAGGTGGAGAACGTCTCGCGGTCGGCGGGCACGGACCACCACATGCGGCCGGGACGGGAGAAGTCGGGGGTCGGGCCGCTGTAGTAGGCGCCGACGCCGCCACCGGGCGGGGCGATCCGGCACTCGAGGCGCATGAGCTCGTCGGGGAGTTCGAAGTGGACGTCGCGCAGGTCGTGCAGGGCCTTGTCGGACAGCTGCTGCATCCACGACTGGAGGCCGGCCTGGCCTTGCACGAGGTAGCGGGGGTCGGCGTCGAGCGAGGCGGCGGCCTCGGCGAGGGTCGCGCCGGGCTTGATGCGGCCGACGATCTGCTTCATCTCCGACTCGATGCGGGTGAACTCCTCCCAGCCCCACTCGTAGGCCTCGGCGAGGTCGAGGCGGGAGCCGACGAAGTAGCGCGACGCGAGCCGGTAGGCCTCCTCGCCGACGGCGTCCTTCGTCGGCGCCTTGGTGGCGAGGTCGTCGCGCAGGAACGCGGCCAGGTCGCCGTAGGCCTCGGAGGCGGCCGTCGCGCCCTTCTCCAGGTCGGTGCGCAGCGCGGCGTCGACCTGGGCGCCGTCGACGAGGTTCGCGAAGAACGAGCGGCCACCGCGGCGGCCGGACCAGGTGTCGCACTGGTCGGCGACCTTGGTCACCTGGCGCAGCGCGGCGGTCTGCCCCTTGTCCGCCGCGTAGGACAGGCCCGCGCGGAGCTTCGCGACGGCGTCCGGCATGGCGGCCAGGCGGCGGGCCACGACGGCCCACTGCTCGGGGGTGTCGGTCGGCATGTGGTCGAAGATCTCGCGCAGCCCCTGCACCGGGCTCGCCAGCACGTTCAGGTCGCTCTCGACCCGGCCCGCCTCGTACAGGTCGACCGAGACGGAGGTCCGCTCGATGAAGACGGCCTGCGCGTCGCTCTCCGACTTGTCCGCGGGCTCGGCCGCGGCGACCTCCCGGAGCGCCCGCACCTCGAGTTCGTGGCGCGCGGCGTGCCCCTCCGGTGAGTAGTCGGTGAGCTCGTCCTCGCCGCCGGGCAGCCCGAGGTGGGTCGCCGAGAGGGGGTCCAGCGCCACGTAGTCGATCACGAACCGGTTGCTGATGTCGTGCACACCAGCCGAAGAGGAAGCCATGTCCGGCACGCTACCTGCCGCCTACGACACGGCAAAGGTCTTTAGGCTTGCTCACGATTACCAGTCGAACGGCTGGTGCACAAGGTCAACACCGCTCCCTACTGGCAGGATGGCCGCGTGTCCAGAGCCCGTGTGCTCCTACTGCCGGTGTTCCTGCTACTCGCCGCGTTCTCGCTGACGGGGTGCGTCCGCCTGCACGCCGCCATGGCGGTCTCGGAGGACGACCGCGTGTCCGGCGAGATCATCGCGGCGACCCCTCCGACCGCGGACAACGACCCCGGCCCGCAGCTGCGCGTGCCGTCCGAACTGGCGAGCCGGGTCACCACCAAGCCCTACAAGGCCGACGCCTACGCGGGCACCCAGCTGTTCTTCAACGGCCTGACCTTCGACGAGGTCCGCACCCTCTCGGCCGCCACCAGCTCCTCCAGCAGCCGCTACACGCTGAGCTTCCGCCGCTCCGGCGACCTGGTCACGATGTCCGGGTCGGTCGACCTCACCCAGGTGCCGATCGACCGCGCGGACATCCAGGTCAAGATCAGCTTTCCTGGCGGCGTGGTCAACACCAACGGCCGCGAGGAGGAAGAGGGCACGATCGCCTGGAGCCCCAAACCGGGGCAGGCGTCGATGCTCACCGCCACTGTGCAGTACGCGGGGCCGGACTCCGAGGGGTTCTTCGGCTGGGTGATGCTCGTGGGCGCCCTCACCGGCGGGGCGGCGCTCATCGTCGTCGTGCTGGCGCTCGTCGCGCACCGGCGGAGCCTGGTGGCCTGACGCCCGGTGCGCCTTCGCCGATGTCACCAGGACGGGTGAACATCGGCGGAGGCGCACCGGGGCCTCGCGGGCTCCAGGGCGGTGACCGCTGGCCCTTGCCGGGTTTCGCTCCGCGCGGGGTCTACCCGAGACGCGCGAAACCCGGCGAGGATCGTGGTCACCGCACTAGCGGCCGCGGTGCTCCCAGGCGTGCACCAGGGCCGACGCCGCCCGGTTGCCGTACTCCGAGAACGGCAGCACGGTCGGCCGCGCGCCCTGGTCACCCGCGCACACGAACAGCACGCGGGTGTTGCGGTCGAGCACCAGGCGGTGGGTCATGCCGAAGTCCGCTTCGAGCGTGGTCGCGGCCAGGGCGTTCACGTCGCTGACCGCGATCGCCTGGTGCACCGCCCTGACACGGGCGTCGCGCTCGGCGCCCCGCTCCCGGCGGACGCCGGACTTGAACCTGTCGCTGAGCAGCGCGGCGTCCGGGGTCAGGGTGGCCCAGGACTTCGTCGCCAGCTCCAGGCCCCAGCGCTTGCCGAAGCGGTCGGCCGCGACGTAGCGGGGCGGCTTCGCCAACACCGACGGCAGGTCCGGCAGGGACCAGCCGTCCTCGTTGGCGACGGGCACCTTCGCCATCCGCAGCAGGGCCGCCATGTCGCGGCAGACCCGTGAGATCACGGGTTCGGCGGAGCGCACCTTGGCCGCGAAGTCGTCGGCCAGGCCGCGCTTGTGGGCCTCCGACCGGGCTCGCCGCGCCTCGGTTTCCTTCTTGAAGTTCTCGTCGAACGTGGGCATCCGCGCCTCCTCACGCACGCGCGGGGACCAGGCCCAGTCGGGCCACCACTTCCCTCGTCGCCTTCGAGCGGTTCAGGGTGTAGAAGTGCAGGCTCGGCACGCCCTCGGCGAGCAGCCGCTCCCCCATTTCCGTCACCAGGTCGACCCCAGCCTTCCGGAAGGCCGTCGGGTCGTCGACGAAGGGGTCCAGTCGGCGGGCGACCGAGGGGGGCACGGCGGCGCCGGACAGCTCGATCGTCTTCGCGAGGGTGCGGGGGGTCGTGAGCGGCATGAGGCCGGGGATCAGCGCGGTGTCGCAGCCCAGCGCGTCGACCCGGTCGCGCAGCCGCAGGAAGTCCTCCGGCTGGAAGAACAGCTGGGCGATGGCGAAGTCCGCGCCCGCGCGCAGCTTGCGCACCAGGTACTTGGTGTCGTCGTCGACGTTGCCCGAGCGCGGGTGGCCGTACGGGAACGCCGCGACGCCCACGCAGAAGTCGCCCAGCTCGCGGCAGAGCCGCACCAGCTCCTCGGCGTAGGTGAGGCCCTCGGGGTGGGCGATCCACTCGCCGTTCGGGTCGCCGGGCGGGTCGCCGCGCACGGCCAGGATGTTGCGCACGCCGACGGCGGCGTACCAGCCGATGACGTTGCGCAGCTCGGCGACGGAGTGGTCGACGGCGGTCAGGTGCGCCATCGGCACCAGGGTGGTCTCCTGCGCGACCCGGCCGGTGGTGCGGATCGTGAAGTCGCGGCTGGATCCCCCCGCCCCGTAGGTGATGGACACGAAAGCCGGGTCGAGCGGTTCCAGTTCGCGGATCGCACGCCACAGGACCAGCTCGTCCGCGCTGTCTCGGGGAGGGAAGAACTCGACGGAGAACACGGGCCCGCGCCCGTGCAACCGTTCGACCACCGTCGTCATGCCCCCACCCTAGTGGGGTGCCCGGGTGCTGGAAGAGTGCTTTCACTGGCTGGGAGACGCCCCCCGGTGCGGCGCCGACGGGCCGCAGAGGTGACGATAGGAGGGTGTCCGCTCCAGAGCTGCTCCACCCGTTGGACCTCGCACTGCCCAAGCACGTCGACGAGGCGCTGGCGACGTACCTGGCCGACCGGCGCACGCTGGGCGCGCTGATGGACGACAACTTCACCGGGGCGGTGGACGGCCTGGCGGCGTTCGTGCTGAGCGGCGGGAAGCGCATCCGGCCCACGTTCGCGTGGTGGGGCTGGCGCGCGGCGGGCGGCGACCCGGAGGGCCCTCTCGCGGAGTCCGTGCTCATGGCGGTCAGCTCGCTGGAGCTGATCCAGGCCTGTGCGCTGGTCCACGACGACCTGATGGACGCCTCCGAGGTGCGCCGGGGCAAGCCGACCGTGCACATCGCGTTCGCCCAGGAGCACCGCGACCGGCGCTGGCTCGGCGAGCCGGAGCGGTTCGGGCTCGCGGCGGCCGTGCTGATCGGCGACATCGCGCTCGCGTGGGCGGACGACATGCTGTTCGCGGCGGGCCTGCCGACGGACGCGCTGCAACGGCTGAGCCTGCCGTGGCGGGACATGCGCACCGAGATGCTCGCGGGCCAGTACCTGGACGTGCTGACGCAGGCGCGCGGCGACTCCTCGCCCGAGGCGGCGCTGCGGATCGACCGGCTCAAGACCGCCGCGTACACCGTGGAACGGCCGCTGCACATGGGCGCGGCGCTCGGCGGCGGCCCACCGGAGCTGATCGACGGGCTGCGCAGGTTCGGCGCGGACATCGGGCTCGCGTTCCAGCTGCGGGACGACCTGCTGGGCGTGTTCGGCGACCCGGCGGTCACCGGCAAGCCCGCGGGCGACGACCTGCGCGAGGGCAAGCGGACGCTGCTCGTGGCGCTGGGCATGGAGTACGGCGCGGACGTGCTGCACAAGGCGCTGGGCAACCCGGAGCTGGACGTGGAGACCGTCGACGAGGTGCGGGACGCGCTGGTCGGCGTGGGCGCGGTGGACGCGATCGAGGACCGGATCGCCGAGCTGACGGCGTCCGGGCTGGCCGCCCTCGCCGCGGCGCCGGTGACGGCCCCGGCGGGCGACCGGCTGGCCGAACTGGCCGTCAGCGCCACGAAGCGGACCTACTGACATGAGGGTGATGCCGGGCCGCACCGACCACGTCGTGGTGGTGGGCGCGGGACTCGCGGGCCTGTCCACGGCGCTGCACCTGCTCGGCACCGGCCGGTCGGTGACGGTCGTCGAGCGCGACGCCACCCCCGGCGGTCGGGCGGGGCGGCTGGACCTGGACGGCTACCGGATCGACACCGGGCCGACCGTGCTGACCATGCCGGAACTGGTCGAGGACGCGCTGGCCGCGGTCGGCGAGTCGCTGGCCGACCGGCTCGACCTCGTCCCCGTCGACCCCGCCTACCGCGCGCGCTTCGCCGACGGCACGTCGCTGGACGTGCACGCCGACGCCGACGCGATGGAGGCGGAGGTGCGGCGCTTCGCGGGCCCCGAGGAGGCCGCGGGCTACCGGAGGCTGCGCACCTGGCTGACCGACCTGTACCGGGTCGAGAAGGACACGTTCATCGGCGCCAACTTCGACTCCCCCGCCGACCTGCCGGTGTCGTCGCTGGCGAAGCTGGCTGCGCTGCGCGGGTTCGGCAGGCTCGGGCCGTCGATCGCCCGGTTCCTGCGCGACGAGCGCCTCCAGCGGGTGTTCTCGTTCCAGTCCCTCTACGCCGGGGTGCCGCCGCGCAGCGCGCTCGCCGCGTACGCCGTGATCGCCTACATGGACACCATCGCGGGCGTGCACTTCCCGCGCGGCGGCATGAGGGCCCTGCCCGACGCCATGGCGGGCGCGGCGGCCGACGCGGGAGCCGACCTCCGGTACCGCACGACCGTGGCCTGGCTGGAGCGCATCGGCGGCCGCGTCACGGCCGTCCGCACGACCCAGGGCGAGCGGATCCCGTGCGACGCGGTGGTGCTGACCCCGGACCTGCCGGTGGCCTACCGGCTGCTCGGCAAGGCCCCGCGCCGCCCGCGCGCGGTGCGCTGGTCGCCGTCGGCGGTCGTGCTGCACGCGGGCACCACCCGGACGTGGCCGGAGCTGGCGCACCACACGATCTTCTTCGGCCGGGCGTGGGACCGGACGTTCGACGAGATCACGTCCACCGGCAGGCTGATGAGCGACCCGTCGCTGCTGGTCACCCAGCCCACCCAGGGCGACCCGTCGCTCGCGCCGCCGGACCGGCACCTGAACTTCGTGCTCGCGCCGGTGCCGAACCTGGAGGTCGGCCCGATCGACTGGGAACGGGTCGGTCCCGCCTACCGCGACGAGCTGCTGCGCACCCTCGAGGCGCGCGGGCTGACCGGGTTCGAGGCGTCGATCGAGACGTCGCGCCTGGTCACACCGCGCGACTGGGCGGACATGGGGCTCGCCGCGGGCACCCCGTTCTCGGCCGCGCACACGTTCTCCCAGACCGGGCCGTTCCGGCCGCGCAACCTGGTCGACGGCGTCGAGAACGTCGTGCTGGCCGGGTGCGGCACGACCCCCGGCGTGGGCGTGCCGCCGGTGTTGATCTCCGGGAAGCTGGCCGCGCAACGGGTCGCCGGAAGCCCGTTGAGGACCCTGCGGGCGCGGAACCGGGCGGCGATCGTCACCTGATCGGGCAAGGCCGCGAACCGCGCCCGGCCCAAGCCCGAATACTCCACATGGGCACTGCCCAGGGTGATCTTCACGTGCGAGGATCGTTCAGGGTGTTGCAAGCCCGCCACGCGTGCCCGCCATCGCGTGCCAAGGGGCGCACTCGCTGTGCAACGATGTTGCCGCGATGGCTTCGACTCCGTCCCTTCCCCGTTCGAGCGCCGCGTCCGCGCAGCAGGCGCCGACCGCTGCTACCCGCACGCCGTCGGAACCCACCGGCATCCCGATCCGGACGATCCTGCTCGGCGTCGCGGGCGTCTCCCTCATCTCGCTCGGCGGCGCGGGCGCGGGCGCGGTCCTCAAGACCGACCCGCTGCTGACCGACCTCTCGCTGAGCTGGGTCCGCTACGGCCACGGCCACGACCTGGCGACCGCGCTGCTGTACGCGGGCCTGGGGCTGGTGATCTGGGCGTGGGTGCGGCTGGGGCGGATGGTGCACCGGCGGCACGTCGGCACCGCGGCCGTGCTGATCGCGATCGTGGCGTGGACGCTGCCGCTGCTGCTGTCGCCGCCGTTGTTCAGCAAGGACGTGTACAGCTACCTGGCGCAGGGGCAGTTGGCGCTGCACGGGTTCGACCCGTACCGGGTGGGGCCCGCGGCGCTGCCGTCGCCGCTGAGCGACAACGTGAGCTGGGTGTGGCAGAACACCCCGGCGCCGTACGGGCCGTTGTTCATCCTGATCGCCAAGACCGTCGTGTGGGCCACCAACGCGGGCGTCATCGGCGGCGTGGTCCTCATGCGGCTCGTGCTGGCCGCCGGGCTCGCGCTGATGTGCTGGTCGCTGCCCGGCCTGGCCCGGCACCTCGGCGGTCGCCCCGCCGTCGCGCTGTGGCTGGCGGGCGCGAACCCGTTGATGCTGATCCACCTGATCGGCGGCGGCCACAACGACATCCTGATGGCCGGCCTGATGGCCGCGGGCGTCCTGCTCGTGCTCGACAAGCGCCACGTCCTGGGCATCGTCCTGGTCGCCCTCGCGGTGGCGGTCAAGGCCACCGCCGCGGTGGCGCTGCCGTTCCTGGTGCTGGTCTGGGCCGCCCGACTGGACGGCTCGCGGCGCGCCCGGCTCGGCAAGGCGATCGGCGGCGGGGTCGCGGTGTTCGTCGGCGTGTTCGCGCTGTGCTCGGTCGTCGCGGGCGTGGACCTCGGCTGGATCCCGGCGCTCAGCTCGTCCTCGACGATCGTGAACTGGCTGTCGCTGCCCAGCGCCGTCGGCGATTTCGTGTACACCCTGGTCAGCCTGGTCGTGAAGGTCGAGCCGGGCGTCTTCATGGCTGTCGCGCGCGCCGCGGGCTCGGTGCTGCTGGTCTACATCGCCTGGCGGCAGTGGCGGGCCGCGGAGGACGGCGGCCCCAACGCCATCCGGCACGCCGCCCTCACCATGCTCGCCGTCGCCCTGCTCTCGCCCGCGACGCTGCCCTGGTACTTCAGCTGGCCACTGGTCCTCGGCGCGGGCCTGGCGTGGACCGCCACCGGCCTCACCGCCGTCGTGTTCTTCTCGTCGGTGCTGCTGCTGGTCACGTTCCCCAACGGCGACACCGCCCTCTACTCGTGGGGCTACCTGGCCCTGACCGCCGCCGTCTCCGCGCTGGCCGCCGTGTCGCTCACCAGGCCGGACCCCCTGGAACTGTCGAGCAGGTACGGGCCACGGCCGTGAGCGGGCGGGAACTCGACGCCGCCGGGATCACCGACCCGGCCGTGCGGCTGGCCTACGCGCGCTGCAAGCGGATCAACGCGGGTTCCGGCAAGACGTTCTACCTGGCCACCCGCCTGCTCGCCCCGGCGCAGCGGCCCGCCGTGCACGCCCTGTACGGGTTCGCGCGGTGGGCGGACGAGATCGTGGACTCGAACTCCTCGGCGGGCCGCGAGGCGGAACTCGACGAGCTCGAACGCCAGTTCGGCGACCAGCTGTCCGGACGGCGGACGGACAACCCCGTCCTCGCCGCGCTGGCCGACACGATCGCCCGCCACCGGATCGACCGCGGGCTGTTCACCGACTTCCTGGCGTCCATGCGGATGGACCTGGAGGTCTCCGAATACCGCGACTTGGGCGAACTCGGCCGGTACGTGCACGGCTCGGCGGCCGTGATCGGCCTGCAACTGCTGCCCGTGCTGGGCACGGTGGCACCTCGCGCGGACGTCGAGGCGGGCGCGGCGGCGCTGGGGGTCGCGTTCCAGCTGACGAACTTCCTCCGGGACGTCGGCGAGGACCTCGACCGGGGGCGGCTGTACCTGCCGCTGGACGTGCTGGCGGTGTTCGACGTGGACCGCGACCTGCTCCTGAGCGCCGGAACACCGGCAGGTCCGACCGCAGGGTGCGGCGCGCGCTGGCGCATCTCGCCGCGCACACCTACGCCGTCTACCGGGAGGCGGAGGCGGCCGTGGTGATGCTGCGGCCCGTCTCCAGGCCGTGCGTCACCACGGCGCTGACCCTGTACCGGGAGATCCTGGACGGCATCGTGGCCGCCGACTACCAGGTGTTCGACCGACGCGTAGTCGTGCCGAGGTCGCGACGGCTGGCCGTCGCGCTACCCGGTCTGGCCCGCGCCGCGGTGGCGCGGGCCGTCCGTCCGACGTCGGGTCAGAAGGCCAACGCCTGAGCCCGGCGCTTCACCTCACGACCGCGGTCACCGCGGAGCGCCTCGATCGGCGAACCGGGCAACGTCTCGTCCTCGGTGAACAACCAGGCCAGGATCTCGTCGGTCGAGTATCCGGAGTCGCGCAGCACGGTGATCGTGCCGAACAACCCCTTCACCAGGCCGCCAGCCGCGATGAAATCGGCGGGCACGACGAGCACACCGGCACGCCGTTCGGCGAGCAGCTGCCCGTCGCGGAGCAACTGGTGGACACGGGTGATGGGTAGGCCAAGGCGGTCGGCGACCTCGGGGAGGTCCAGGACCTCCAGGTCGGGGGCCAATACATCCGCAGCGGCGGGAATCGCACTCACGGGGGTCACGATGCCATAACCTCTGATTCCACGCCCTGCGCCAACCGGGTCATCCTCGTCCTCCGTACGATCGGTAGTTGTGGAGAGGTCTGGTACGAAAGTGATCGGCGGATTGCTGGAACACCGCTACCGGGTGGACCGCGTGCTCGCGCGCGGCGGCATGTCCACCGTCTACCGCGGCGTGGACACGCGCCTGGACCGCGCCGTGGCCATCAAGGTGATGGACCCGCAGTTCTCGGCGGACCGGTCCTTCGTCGCCCGCTTCGAGCAGGAGGCCCGCGCGGCCGCCCGGCTCCACCACCCCGGCATCGTCGCGGTGCACGACCAGGGAGTCGACCGAGGCGAACCCGGCGGCGAGCACGTATTCCTCATCATGGAACTCATCGAGGGCGGCACGCTCCGCGACCTCATCAGCGAGCGCGGCACGCTGAGCACCCCGCTCGCGCTGAGCGTTCTCGAGCCCGTGCTGTCGGCGCTGGCCGCCGCGCACCAGGCCGGGCTCGTGCACCGCGACGTGAAGCCGGAGAACGTCCTGATCGGTCTGGACGGCCGGGTCAAGGTCGCCGACTTCGGTCTGGTCCGCGCCGTCGCCAGCGTGAGCACCACCAGCGACAGCACGATCCTGGGCACGGTCGCCTACCTCTCCCCCGAGCAGGTGGCCACCGGCGCTTCGGACGCCCGCAGCGACGTGTACTCGGCGGGCGTCGTGCTCTACGAGATGCTGACCGGCGTCACGCCCTACCTCGGCGACACGCCCATCTCGGTCGCCTACCGGCACGTGAACGAGGACGTCCCGGCCCCCAGCGTCCTGGTCCCCGGCATCCCGCCGGAGCTGGACCAGCTGGTGGTGCGCGCGACCCGCCGCGACCCCGCGCAGCGCCCCGCCGACGCGGCGGCGTTCCTGGCCGAGGCCGAACGGGTGCGCGCCGCGCTGGGCGTGCCGAGGATGACCGTCCCCGCCCCCGCGCCGAACCAGCACGACCAGACCGTCCGCGTCCGCCCCGTCCAGGCGCCCGCGCCCGGCTCGGCCGCCGCCGAGCTGACGATGCCCGTGCTGGCCGCCGCGAGCGCCGGTGCCGCCACGATCAGCCATCGGGTACCCGGAACGCCCGGCGGGCACCCCGGAGGCCCTCAGGGCACCGTGGCGCTCAACCGCACCGCCTACCAGCCGCCGCCCGCCGCCCCCGCGCCGCCGAAACCGGCCGCGAAGAAGCGGGTGCCCCGCAAGACCGCCGCCGAGGTCTACGAGGAGGAGCGCAAGCGCAACAAGCGCCGCTTCGTCCTCTGGGTCAGCCTCGTCGCCCTGCTCGCCGTCCTCGTCGGCGTCACGGCCTGGTGGATGGGCAGCGGCCGGTTCACCACCGTGCCCGGCCTCGTCGGCGCCGAGGAGGAGACCGCCGTCATCCTGCTGAAGGACGCCTCCCTCAAGTCCACCTTCACGCAGGAGGCCAGCGACACCGTGCCCAAGGGCAAGGTCCTGCGCACCGAACCGGCGGAGGGCACGGAGAAGCTGCGCGGCGACGCGATCAAGGTCTACATCTCGCTCGGCAAGCCCGTGGTCCCGATCGTGCGCCCCGGCAGCGAGTCGAAGGACGTGCAGACCGACATCGAGAAGAGCGGCCTCAAGTCCGCGCTCGACCCGGCGACGGACGTCTTCAGCGACACCGTGGCCAAGGGCAAGGTCGTCACCTCCAAGCCCGTTCCCGGCACCGAGGTCAAGCTCGACTCGACCGTCATCGTCGTGCTGAGCAAGGGCTCCGAACCGAAACCGGTCCCGAACGTCGCGGGCAAGACCAAGGACGAGGCCTTCGCCGAACTCACCTCCCTGGGCTTCGAACCCGTCGAGGGCAAGGGCGAGGCGGCGGCGGGCGTCGAGGGCGGTCGCGTGATCCGCACCGACCCGCCCGCGAACACGACGATCCCCGCGGGGTCGAGCAAGAAGGTCACCGTCACCCTTTCCACGGCCAAGGCGCAGGTCTCGGTGCCGAAGGTCGAGGGGCAGAAGGTGAAGGACGCGAAGAAGGCGCTGGAGGACCTGGGGTTGCAGGTCGAGGTGCTGTTCAACAGGAACGCCAACTCGAAGGTGCTCAACCAGTCCGTTCCGCCGGGCACGAAGGTGGACAAGGGCACGAAGATCACGCTTATCGCGCCGTGAGGGGTGGTCGGCGGAATTGGCTTGTGGTCAATTCCGCCGATGGTTCACACAATAGGAGTCAAATGGCTTTCCGGTTGCCGGGGCGCTGTTGGCGTGCGATCGTGGATGTCATGGAAATAGCGCGTATAACCGCGCACGACTTGGTGAACAACACCGCCGAGGTGCTGGCGCGGGTCGAGGCGGGCGAGGCGATCGAGGTGACCAGGGACGGGGTCCCGGTGGCGTTGCTCACCCAGTCGCCAGCCACGGCGATGACCGAGGGTTTGATCAGGGCTGGCCTGCTGGAATCGGACTGGCGGGAGCGCCAAAGGCTGACTCTGCGCCGGCTACGGGGCAAGGTGCGCCCCAGCGCGCCAGGGGGAGCGCTCGCCTCGGAAACGATCATCGAAATGCGCGAGGAGCGGTTTTGATCTACCTGGACTCGTGCGCGCTGGTCAAAATCGTGCTCGACGAGCCGGAGAGCCAAGCACTCGAAGAGCATCTGTTCAACCATGCTTCGACCATGCAGATCTCAAGCGAGCTGGCGGCTTTGGAGGTCATCCGAGCATTGGTCCGCCTTGAGGTCGACGGAGAAGTTCGATCCAACGCGAAGGTGTTCTTGAAGGACTTCGCGCGGCTACCGGTGAAATCGGCTCTGCCCCACGCGATGGACCAACCCGACCGGTACCTGCGGAGTCTGGACGCTCTGCACTTGGCGACCGCTGAGATGTTCGGCAGCACGCTGACCCAGTTCATCACCTACGACAAGCGGCTCGCGCAGGCTGCGGAAGACGCCGGTCTGCCTGTAGTCGCACCTGCCTGACATAAAGCGAAAACGGCCCCCGGCAACCGGAGTTGTCGGGGGCCGCTGTGCGGAGCGGGTCAGTTGCGGAGCATCTCGGCGACCAGGAAAGCGAGTTCCAGGGACTGCTGGGTGTTCAGCCGCGGGTCGCACGCGGTCTCGTAGCGGCCCGAGAGGTCGGCGTCGGAGATCTCCTGGGCGCCGCCCAGGCACTCCGTGACGTCCTCGCCGGTCAGCTCGATGTGGATGCCGCCGGGGTGGGTGCCGAGGCTGCGGTGGACCTCGAAGAAGCCCTGCACCTCGTCGACGATGCGGTCGAAGTGCCGCGTCTTGTACCCGGTGGACGCCTCGTGCGTGTTGCCGTGCATCGGGTCGCACTGCCAGATGACCTGGTGGCCCGAGGCGGTGACCTTCTCGACGATCGCGGGCAGGAGTTCGCGGACCTTGCCGTTGCCCATGCGGGAGATGAGGGTGAGCCGTCCGGCCTCGTTGCGCGGGTCGAGGCGTTCGACGTACTCGACGGCCATCTCGGGCGTGGTCGACGGGCCGATCTTGAGGCCGATGGGGTTGGAGAGCAGTTCGGCGAACGCGATGTGCGCGCCGTCGAGCTGCCGGGTGCGGTCGCCGATCCACAGGAAGTGGGACGACAGGTCGTAGAGGCGCGGCTCGTCGTTGGACGTGTCCAACCGCAGCAGCGAGCGCTCGTAGTCGAGCAGCAGCGCCTCGTGCGAGGCGAAGATCTCGGTGGTGTGCAGCGACATGTCGTTCACGCCGCACGCGGACATGAAGCGCAGGCCGCGGTCGATCTCGGCGGCCAGGGCCTCGTAGCGCTCCCCGGCGGGCGAGGTGCGCACGAAGTCCTTGTTCCAGTCGTGCAGGCGGTGCAGGTCGGCCATGCCTGCGCTGGTCATGGCGCGCAGCAGGTTCATCGCGGCACTCGCGTTCGCGTACGCCCTGACCAGGCGCGACGGGTCGGGAACCCTGGCTTCCGGGGTCGCGACCAGCGAGTTGACGATGTCGCCGCGGTAGGACGGCAGGCCGAGCGCGTCGATGTTCGACGAGCGTGGCTTGGCGTACTGACCGGCGATGCGGCCGACCTTGACCACGGGCACGCTGGCGCCGTAGGTCAGCACGACGGCCATCTGGAGCAGCGTCCGGATGTTCGCCCTGATGTGCGGCTCGGTGTTGTCGGCGAAGGTCTCCGCGCAGTCGCCGCCCTGCAGCAGGAAGGCGTCGCCACGGGCGACCTCGGCCAGGTTCGCGCGCAGCCGGTCGATCTCGGCGGGCACGGTGATGGGGGGAACGCTCTCGAGCACGGCGCGCACCCGCCGCACCTGCTCCGGGTCAGGCCACTCCGGCTGCTGGGCAGCCGGGCGGGCCAGCGCGTCGTCCAGGCGAGAGCGCATCTCGGGAGGAAGAGGCGGAAGCTCGGGAAGCGTGTCCACGGGCACGTCCACGGTCCAGTTCACAGTGAACAGGGTATTCGTTCCACCTACGGGGATGCTCTGGGGGTTTCCGCAGTCAGGGACGCGGAAGTCCGGGAGCCGGCGTACGGCGTATGCGTGGAGGCCACCCGCACCTGCATTATGAACCTATGAATTCCACCCGATTGGATGATGGTTCGGCGGCACGGCTGCTGGCGACCGCTGTGGCGAACGTCCAACGGGACCACCCCGTGCACTGGACCCACATGGTGTCCTCCGACGCGGACCTGGTGTCCCAGCGGACTTTGCACCCGGTGTTCGCCGGGTCGTACGACTGGCACTCGTGCGTCCACCAGACATGGCTGGCGGTGCGCCTGGTCCGGTTGCGGCCCGACCTGGAGGGCGCGGCCGAGGCCGTCGCGGTGCTGGACTCGTTGCTGACGCCGGAGAAGTGCGAGGTCGAGGCCGAGTTCTTCCGCGGCCAGTGGGGCAAGCACTGGGAGCGCCCGTACGGCTGGGCGTGGCTGCTCGTGCTGGACGCGGAGCTGAAGACGTGGGACTCCGAGACCGCTCGGCGCTGGTCGACGGCCCTGGCGCCGCTCACCGACGTCCTGCGCGACCGGTTCCTCACGTGGGCGAGCACGGCGCGGCTGCCGGTGCGGGTCGGCACCCACGGCAACACGGCGTTCGCGACCGGCATGGTGCTGGACGCCGCGCGCGCCGTGGACGACGTCGAGCTCACCGAGGTGTGCGTCGAGGCTGCGCTGCGGTGGCACCGCGAGGACGTGGGCTACGGCGGGTTCGAGCCGGACGCGCCGGACTTCCTGTCCCCCGCGCTCGTCGAGTCCGACCTGATGCTCCGGGTCCTGGACACCGGGGAGTTCGCCACGTGGTTCGAGGCGTTCCTGCCGAACCTGGACGAGGCGCGGTGGAAGGTGCTGCGCGAGCCGGTGCCGGTGGACGACCCGACCGACGCGTACGGCTCGCACCTGGCCGGGTTGGCGCTGTCGCGGGCGTGGAACTGGCTGGCGATCGCCGAGGCGCTGCCCGAGGGCCACCGCTACCGGGACCTCGCCCTGACCGCGGGCGAGGCGCACCGCGAGGCGGGCTGGCGGTACGTGTTCGGCCACGGCTACGCGGCCGAGCACTGGCTGGGCACGTTCGCCGCGTACCTGGACCTGGGCGCGTACTGAAACGGGAACGGGCCCCGCGTCCACGACGAGGGGCCCGTTCCGAAGATCCAGGACTTAACCGAAGAAGACCTCGGCCTCGGCCAGGCGGTGCGGGGGCACGGTCTTGAGCTCGGCGGTCGCCTCGGACAGCTTCACCCGGACGATCTCGGTGCCGCGCAGCGCGACCATCACGCCGAAGTCGCCGTCGGCGACCGCGTCGGCCGCGTGCAGGCCGAAGCGGGTCGCGAGGACCCGGTCGTACGCGGTCGGGATGCCGCCGCGCTGGGTGTGGCCCAGCACGACCGCGCGGGACTCCTTGCCGGTGCGCTGCGCGATCTCCTCCGCGAGCCACGTGCCGACGCCGCCGAGGCGGACGTGGCCGAACGCGTCCTTCTCACCGGAGTGCAGCAGCTCGGCGCCGCCTTCGGGCACAGCGCCCTCGGCCACGACGATGATCGGCGCGTACTGGTTCTCGAAGCGCCGCTCGACCCAGCTGACGACCTTCTCGACGCTGAACGGGCGCTCGGGCACGAGGATGACGTTCGCGCCGCCCGCGAGGCCGGAGTGCAGCGCGATCCAGCCCGCGTGGCGGCCCATGACCTCGACGACGAGCGCGCGGTGGTGCGACTCGGCGGTGGTGCGCAGCCGGTCGATGGACTCGGTCGCGATGTGCACCGCGGTGTCGAAGCCGAACGTGTAGTCGGTCGCGCCCAGGTCGTTGTCGATCGTCTTCGGCACGCCCACGACGCCGATGCCGTCGTCGGTCAGGCGCTTCGCGACGCCGAGGGTGTCCTCGCCGCCGATCGCGATCAACGCGTCGACGCCCTCGTCGGAGAGCACCTTGCGGATCTTGTCCACGCCGCCGTCGACCTTGTACGGGTTCGTCCGCGACGAGCCGAGGATCGTGCCGCCCCTGGTCAGGATGTCCTCGACGTCCGCGAGACCGATGGACTTGGTCAGCCCCTCGATCGGCCCCTGCCACCCGTTGCGGAAGCCGACGATGTCCCAGCCGTGGACCTCGACACCCTTGCGAACGACGGCCCTGATGACCGCGTTCAGGCCAGGGCAGTCCCCGCCGCCAGTGAGCACACCGATGCGCATCTGCTTCGCCCAATCTCTCTCGAAGACCGTTTGGTCGAGTGCCGCCCAGGGCGTCAGTGCCCGGCGTCACTACCTCGGAGCTTGAAGCGTGTCACGGACTGGATCGGTGCAGCAACACCGAGGTCACAATTCTGTGCTCAGGAGACCGGGAACCCGCGCTTGCGGCGCTCCTGTTCGATCACCTTCCAGCGCGCCAGGTTGTGCCTGGCGTCCGCGAGCGCGTCGTGCGCGTCGGCGGGCGCCTGGGGCAGCCGGGGCCTGCCGACGTCGTCCCAGCGCTGCCGCAGGTCGCGGGTGAAGCGGGGCAGGCTGCGCGGCATCGCGGGCATGGCGCCCCAGAGCTGGGCCAGCGCGACGTGGTCGTACGCCGCGAACCAGGCCCACAGCTCCACCTCGTCGCGGGCCGCCTTGGGCCCGCCGAGGAAGTCCAGCAGGTCGCGCCGGAGCTTCTCCCGGCTGCGCCAGGTCGGGTCGGCGGGCGGCGGGAGCTGGTTGAGCACGTTGTTGCGCACCCAGGGGCCCGCCTTGGCCGGGTCGAACTCGGTCGAGACCGCGTAGAACTCATCGCCTTCCTCGGTCACCACTCCGATCGAGATCAGATCGATGGTGGTGCCGTCCTCGATGAATTCGCAGTCGTAGAAGAAACGCACCGGGCCCACCCTAAGTGCCCGCTCAGCCCGCCTTCGTCTCGGGCACGCGATCGACCGACTTCGCGTCCGGCTGGGCCGGAACGTCGACCGCGGCCTCCGCCGCGGCCTGGTCCTCCTTGGCCTTGGCCGCGTAGACGTCCACGTACTCCTGGCCGGTCAGCTCCATCAGGGCGTACATGATCTCGTCGGTGATCGACCGCAGCACGAACCGGTCGCCGGACAGGCCCTCGTAGCGGGAGAAGTCCAGCGGCTTGCCGATCTTGATCGAGATCCGGGTCGGCTTCCACATGCGGGACCCGATCGGGTTCGCCTTGTCGGTGCCGAACATCGCGATCGGGATCACCGGCACGCCCGCTTCCAGCGCGATCCAGGCCACCCCGACCTTGCCCTTGTACAGGCGGCCGTCCGGCGAGCGCGTGCCCTCCGGGTAGATGCCCAGCAGCTTGCCCTCGCGCAGGATCCGCACGCCCGTGGACAGCGCGCCCTGGGCCGCCGAGGCGCTCGACCGGTCGATCGGCACCTGCCCGACCCCGGACATGAACGCCTTCTGCAGCCAGCCCTTCACGCCGGTGCCCGTGAAGTACTCGATCTTGGCCGGGAAGGTCACCCGCCGCGACAGCTTCAGCGGCAGGAAGAAGGAGTCGGAGACCGCGAGGTGGTTGCTCGCCAGGATGGCGCCACCCTCCTTCGGGATGTTCTCGGCGCCCTCGACGATCCGGGGGCGGAAGAACACCTTCAGCACGGGTCCGAGAAAAATGTGCTTCATCAACCAGTACAGCACTGCTGGGAGCGCCTCCCTCACCGACCTTGATCCGACCTCAGCCTACGTAGCCGACGGCACAAGGCACAACGAACACGCGCACCCGGTCGACACGGGCCGAGATCCCTCCGGTTGCCGGGACCCGGAACCAGGGGCGCACGTGGGACGATGACGGGGATGTGGACGACGCCCGGACACGGGAGGGCTGGAGCACGCCGATGGATTCCCGACGCGACTCGACGGACGGCCCCGAGGACGTGGACGCGGCCTTCGCCGAAATCGTCGCGAGCCTCGAACGGGACGGGATGGGCGCCAACTGGCCCGATCCCCCCGACTTCGACGAACCGGAAGACGAACCCGTGGCGGCGGGCATCCGCCCCGAAGGCCAACCACGCGTGGCCGCGCCCGATCCGGACGACGACGAGGACGACGAGCACTTCGTCCCACCCGAACCCCCGCCCCTGCCCAAGCTGCGGGCGGGCACCATCGCCGCGCTGGTCGTGATCCTGCTCGGCGTGGTCCTGCTGTTCGTGCCGCAGATGTTCGGCCTCTCGACCCAGATCACCGTTCCAGCGGCACTGGTCGTGCTGTGCGGCGGCGTCGGCTGGCTGGTGCTGCGCATCCGTCCCGACCCGCCGGCGGACTCGGGTTGGGATGATGGTGCGGTGCTTTAGCCGGTCCGGTCGTGGGGTGGGCGGGCGGCGAGGGTCGGGAGGCTTGGGTCAGGTGTCTGAGCGTTCGACACGGGGTGTCTGAGCGTTCGACTCGCGGGGGTGGCGGCCGTTTCGGGTGGTCCGGTCAGCCAGCTCCCGCGCCAGCGTCGCCACGCCCACCAGACCGGCGTCATCCCCCAGTTGCGCGGTCCGGATCCGCGCCAGCGGCCGGTGCCCGGCACCCGTCACCACCTGGGCGTACCGCTCTCGAGCCTCGTCCAGGAAAAGCGGCGCCGACTCCGACACCCCTCCCCCGATGACCACCATCTCGGGGTCGTACACGTCCGCGACCAGCGCCAGCCCGTCCCCGAGCCACTTCGCCAGGTCCGACATCGCCCGCAGCGCCAGCGGGTCGCCGTCCCGAGCGGCCGCGGCCACCCTCCGCCCGGTGATCGCACGCGAGTCCCGCAACGCCTCCCGCACCAGCACGGTCGACACACCGGGGTTCTTCGCCAGCAGCTCCACCGCCGTGGTGCTCAGCGCCGTGCCGCTGCAGTACCTCTCCCAGCACCCGTTCTTCCCGCACGGGCAGGGGCGGCCGTCCGGCACCAACCGCAGGTGCCCCAGCTCGGGTGCCACCCCGTAAGCCCCTCGGAACACCTGCCCGTCGATCAGCAGCGCCCCGCCGATCCCGGTCCCCAACGCCACCAGGACGGCGATACCAGCCCCGCGAGCGGCCCCGAACCGGTGCTCGGCCAACGCCGCCGCGTTCGCGTCGTGCTCCAGCACCACCGGCATCCCGATGCGCTCCGACAGCCGCTGCGCCACCGGCGCCTGCCGCCAGGCGAGGTGGGGCGCGAACCGCACGGTGCGCCGGTCCGTCGCCACGAAACCGGCCACGGCCAGTCCCACGGCGGAGATGTCGTGCCGGGTGGCCAGCTCGGAGACCGCGGACGTGATCGCGTCCTCCAGCGGTCCCTCGTCGCCCGGCGTCAGGGCACGGGTGATGTCCAGGACGGCCCCGTCCGCGTCGACCACGCCCGCGCGAACGCTCGTCCCACCGATGTCGACACCGACGGTCAGCACTGCGAACCCTGGGCGGTCCTCCGGCGCACCACCTGGATGTGCTGGACCCTCGGCTCCTCGGTCGCGGGCTCCGGCTCGGGGGCCGCGCCCGGTTCGCCCAACGCCATCCGCAGCACCGTGATCAGCCCGGACACGTGCTCGGCCGCCTTCGAGGCGAGTTCCGAACGATCACCGCGCAGCAGCGCGGCGCCGTTGCAGAGCGGGCACCAGCCGCAGGTCTGCGGGGTGTGCTCGGCACCAGCCTCG
The DNA here is from genome assembly GCF_032460545.1 of Umezawaea sp. Da 62-37. GTDB lineage: Bacteria > Actinomycetota > Actinomycetes > Mycobacteriales > Pseudonocardiaceae > Umezawaea. The sequence goes on along the minus strand of NZ_CP135965.1, from coordinate 7,802,948 downwards.
CCCGCCGTCGCGACCTTCTGCAGCCATGGCTGCGCGCGTTCGGCCGCCACGTCGATCAGCGACCGCAGTTCCTCGACCAGCTTGGCCGTCTTGTCGTCCGCCACAGGGCTCACCGCATCCACAGGTTGGGGTCGGGGCGGAAGCTGACCGCCAAACCCGTCTCGTCCATCTCGGCACCGGTCACGACGCAGCGGCGCAGCAGCGGCGGCAGCGCGACGAGCCTGCGCCTGCCGTCGACGGTCACCGCGAGCTCGTCGCCCACGCGGGCCAGGTCCAGGGCGGTGTCGTCGCCCAGCGGCAGCGCGATCCGGAGCGTGTACTCGGCCTCGGCGCCCCGACCGCCGCCGGTGACCTCGAGCATGGGGGCCGCGGAGGACTCGACGCCGCTGAGCGGGTCGGCGCCCTCGTACAGCTGGGCGGCCACGTCGAGCAGGGCGGGCACGCCGACGGGTTCGGCCGCGCGGTGGTCGACGACGCGCATCGCGCCCTCGCCCACCCCGGTCAGCTCGGCGGACCGGCGCAGGTCGGCGAGCACGGCGTCCTGCTCGGCGCGGCGGGTGCGCAGCCACGCGGCGGACTCGCCGAACTCGGCGCCCGCGTCGGGCACGAGGCGGTTCGCGATGACGCCGTCGACGCGGATGCCCCGCAGCGCCAACGCGGTCAGGGTCCGGCGGGTCTCCGCGGCGACGACCCGTTCGGGGGTCAGCACCAACCGGACGCTCGTCGAGGTCTGGTCGGTGAGCATCGCGCGCAGCGCGTCGAGGTGTTCGGCGAGCCTGCCGAGCGCGTCGGCGGTCGCGTCCCACGTCTCCACGGTGGCGGTGCCCGCGACGCCCGCGAGGAGGCCGCGGACCACGCGCCGGTGGGTCGGGAAGAGGCGTTCGAGGTACCCGGCGAAGGCCTCGGGGAGCGAGAGCAGCCGCAGCGTCTCGGCGGTCGGACCGCAGTCGACGACCACCGCCTCCCACGGTCCCGCGTGCGCGAGCCGGTGCACCTCGGCGAGCGCGAGGAGTTCCTCGACGCCGGGCAGCACCGTCAGCTCCTCGGCGTCGAGCTCGTCGACACCGGCGCCCGCGAGGATCGTGCGGAGGTGGCCGCGCAGGTCGTGCCAGGCGTGGTCGACGAGGTCGCGCGGGTCGATCTGGGCGGCGAACAGGCCGGAGTCCACTTCGGACGGTCGGCCGTCGAGCGGGACGCCGAGCGCGTCGCCGAGGGAGTGCGCGGGGTCGGTGGAGACGACCAGCGCCTTGCGGCCGTCCGCGGCGAGCTGCGCGGCGGTGGCGGCGGCGAGCGTCGTCTTGCCGACGCCGCCCTTGCCGGTGAACAGCAGGACGCGTGTCATCCAGCGTTCTCTACGCGCCGCTTGAGCTCCTTGAGGGCGGTGTCCATGATCATCTTTTCGGCCTTGCGGCGGAAGAGGCCGATCATCGGCACGACCAGCTGCACGGACAGCGTGTAGGTCACCTCGGTGCTGCCGCCCTTGGGCTTCAGGACGTAGCTGCCCTGCTGGGACTTCTGCATGTTGCCCTTGACGAGGGTCCAGGCGACGCCTTCGGCGGTCCACTCGTAGGCCAGCACGTACTCGTCCTTGATGGGGCCCTGGTCGATGTTGAACTTCACCTGCGCGGCCCGACCGTCCTCACGGGATTCGAGCACCTCGGTGCGCTTCACCCCGTTCGCCCAGTCCGGGTACGACTCGAAGTCCGCGATGACCGCCAGGATCTGCTCCGGCGGCGCGTCGATCACGATTGACTGGGTGGACTCGTCGGCCATGCGCAGCAGGTTACAGCGTTGGACGGCCACCGCTCCGCGGGCTCCGGCTCGGCCGCCGGGGAGCGCGGCGCTCACCACCTCAGCGCGTACGGCCTGCCGATCCGCTGGAAGTGCCCGACGTTGACGCATTCGGTGCGGCCGATCCGGACCCGCCGGGACATCGGCTGGTGGACGTGGCCGAACACCGACCAGCGGGGCTGTTCGCGGTGGATCGAGTCGAGCACCGCGGTCGAGCCCATCTCGGCGCGGCGGGCGACCACGTCGTAGGTCAGCTCGGCGACGGCGGGCGGGATGTGGGTGCACAGCACGTCGACGTCCTCCAGTCCCGCCACCGCGGCGCCGAAGGCCTCCTCGGTGCGCAGGTACGGCAGCCACGGGGCGTCCGGCGGGAGCACGTGGCCGCGGCCGAGCAGGGCGCCGCCCGCGAAGCCGAATCGGAGCCCGCCGATGTCGACCACCCGGCCGTCGACCATGTGCACGCCGTCGCGGGCGAACTCGGGCCACAGCGCGGGCGAGTCGACGTTGCCGGGGATGGCGTAGGTCGGGGCGGTCATCGCGCCGAACATCTCCGCGTACTGGGTGCGCACGGCCTCGTCGACGACCTTGCGCGGATCGTCAAGGCCCGCCCACAGCGATCTCAGGAACAGGCCCGCCTCGGGTCCCATCGGGCCGCGGCGCAGCTCGGCGAACACGCCGACCTTCTCGGCCCCGAACACCTGGCCGAGGATGCCCTTGTCGTGGTCGTAGTAGTCGACGAAGTCGACCAGGTCGCCCAGCACGATCAGGGCGTCGGCGCCGTCACCCGCGCGAGCGAGCGCTTCGGCGTTGCCGTGGACATCGGAGACGACGTGAACCCGCACACGTCCAAACCTACGACACGGGCGGCGGACAGCCCGGAGCGCGACCCGCTTCCAAGGTCATCTTGAGACCGAGGGAGACCTCCTTGGCCTCGAGCTGGCGCCTGCGCAGCTCCTTGCGGATCCGCTTCGCGGGCACGTCACCGGGCAGGTCGGCGCGCAGGAAGTAGTGCAGCAGGGTCCCGTCGAGCACGGGCTCCAGCCACACCTCCATGGTCCCGACCAGGGCGCCCCCGACGGTCCACCGCAACCCTTGGTCACCGCGGTCCAGGTAGACCTCGACGTCGAGGTCGGGCCAGAACCGGCGCCAGGCGGAGGGCGGCGCGAAGGCGGCGGCCACCAACGACCGCGGCACCGCCAGGAAGGTCTCGTCAACGACGTCCACACTCGCCACGGCTGGGAGAGTGCCACGACACGGTCACGGAACACCCCACCGGCCTGGTGTATCGCCGGAATCACAGGCTAGGTTTCCCACCGGTAACAAACAATCGTCCGGAGGTTGACGTGCGCGAGTTCAGCGTCCCCGCAACCAGCCCTGTGGCTGCCGAGGAGAACCTCACCGACATGGTGTGGGCGAACGCGGAGCGCTTCGGCAACGCGGTCAGCTTCCGGCGCCGCGTCGACGGCACCTGGGTCGACGTCACCGCGCGTGACTTCGCCGCGCAGGTGCTGGCCGTGGCCAAGGGGCTCATCGCGGCGGGCATCGGGCCCGGTGACCGCATCGGCCTGCTGTCCAAGACCCGCTACGAGTGGTCCCTGCTCGACTTCGCCATCTGGTCGGTCGGCGGCGTCGTCGTGCCGATCTACGAGACCTCGTCGGCCGAGCAGGTCGAGTGGATCCTGTCCGACTCCGCCGCCAAGGCCGCGTTCATCGAGACGTCCGCGCACCGCGCCACCGTCGACGGCGTCGTGGACCGGCTGCCCGAGGTGCGCCACGTGTGGCAGATCGACGGCCCCGGCGCCGACGGGGCGGCGGGCGCGATCGACGAGCTGACCGCGCTGGGCGCCGAGTCGTCGGACGACGACGTGCGCGAGCGCAGGCGGCTGGTCGGCGCGGACGACACCGCGACCATCGTCTACACGTCCGGCACGACCGGTCGCCCCAAGGGCTGCGAGCTGACCCACCGCAACCTGCTGTCGGAGGTGCGCGGGGCGCTCGTGGCGTTCCCGGAGCTGCTGATCGCGGGCAACTCGCTGCTGGTGTTCCTGCCCCTCGCGCACATCCTGGCGCGCGCCCTGGCCGTCTGCGGCGTGTACGCGCGGGTGACGCTGGGCCACACCTCGGACGTGAAGAACCTGCTGGAGGACCTCGCGTCGTTCCGGCCGTCGTTCGTGGTGGCCGTGCCGCGCGTGTTCGAGAAGGTCTACAACGGCGCGAAGCAGAAGGCGCACGCGGGCGGCAAGGGCAAGATCTTCGACGCGGCCGAGGCGACCGCCGTCGAGTACAGCCAGGCCATGGACAAGGGGAACATCGGCGTCGCGCTGAAGGTCAAGCACGCGGTGTTCTCGAAGCTCGTCTACTCGAAGCTGAAGGCGGCGCTCGGCGGCCGCTGCATCGCGGCGGTGTCCGGCGGCGCGCCGCTGGGCGAGCGCCTCGCGCACTTCTTCCGCGGCGTCGGCGTGCCGGTGCTGGAGGGCTACGGGCTCACCGAGACCAGCGCGGCCGCGGCGGTCAACACGCAGAAGGCGTTCCGCGTCGGCACGGTCGGCCTGCCGCTGGGCGGCACCTCGGTCCGGATCGCCGACGACGGCGAGATCCTGATCAAGGGCGACGTGGTGTTCCGCGGCTACTGGAACAACACCGAGGCCACCAAGGAGTCGCTGGACGACGGCTGGTTCCACTCGGGCGACATCGGCGAGCTGGACTCCGACGGCTTCCTGAGGATCACCGGGCGCAAGAAGGAGATCATCGTCACCGCGGGCGGCAAGAACGTCTCCCCCGCCGTGCTGGAGGACCGCCTGCGGGCGCACCCGCTGATCAGCCAGTGCATGGTGGTCGGCGACGCCCAGCCGTTCATCGGCGCGCTGGTCACGATCGACCCGGAGTTCTTCCCCACCTGGCGCGGGCAGCACGGCAAGGGCGACGACGCCACGGTCGCCGACCTGGTCGCCGACGCCGACCTGGTGGCGGAGATCCAGGCCGCCGTGGACGACGCGAACCTGGCGGTGTCGAAGGCCGAGGCGATCCGGAAGTTCCGGATCCTGCCCGAGGACTTCACCGAGGCGAGCGGGGAGATCACGCCGAGCCTCAAGCTGCGCCGCACGGTCGTCGCGGGCAAGTACTCCGGCGACATCGCGGCCATCTACGCGAAGTAGGAAAAAAGGGGGCGGCCTGGCCACGGCCGCCCCCGGCAAGGCCGTCTTCCGCAAGAACGGCCCGAAGTTAAGACGGGTGGCTCACGCCCGGAAGGACGTGAGCCACCCGACCCCCAGTGGATCGCGTATCCGCTGCTCAGCGGACCCGATGAAGTTCATGTCCCGATCTCCCGACCGGGATGTCCCTAGACTGCCGTACCGCTCTGTCGTATCGCTGACGCCGCAATGACACCTGCCGTCAGCACCGCGCATAGGCTTGGAGCGGCGGCGAATTCGAGGGGATGCGCATGGGGTCGGCTGGTGAGTTCCGGTTGCTGGGGCCGCTGGAGGTCCTCCGGGACGGCCGGGTGGTCCCCGTCCGGGCGGGCAAGCACCGCGCCCTGCTCGCCTGCTTGCTGTTGCGCGCCAACAAGGTCGTCCCGGTCGCCGACCTCGTCGAGGCGCTGTGGGGCGACAGCCCGCCCGCCAGGACGCGCGGCACGCTCCAGACCTACGTGATGCGGTTGAGGCAGGTCCTCGGCGACCCGACGCGGATCGTCACGACCCCGGCGGGCTACCGGCTTTCCGCCCCACCCGAACGGATCGACGTGCACCTGTTCACCGCGGGCGCCACGCGGGCGCGGGAACTGGAGGAGTCGGGCGACCTCGTCGGCGCGCGGGACGCGTACGCGGAGGCGATCGCGCTGTGGCGCGGGCCCGCGCTGGCGGACGTGCCGTCGGAGTCGCTGCACCGCGAGGAGGTGCCGCGGCTGACCGAGCGGCTGATGCTGCTGCACGAGCAGCACGTCGACGTGGAACTGGCGCTGGGCAACCACGAGCAGCTCGTACCGGTGCTGCGCGGACTGACCGCCGACCACCCGCTGCGGGAGAAGTTCTGGGCGCAGCTGATGCTCGCGCTGTACCGCAGCAGCCGCCAGGCCGAGGCTCTGGAGGTGTTCCGCCAGGTCGACCGGATGCTCGACGAGCAACTCGGCGTCGACCCCGGCGAGGACCTGCGGGCGGTGCACCAGGCGATCCTGACCGGCGACCCGCAGCTGGCTGCGCCGAAGGCCGCGCCGGCCGACGAGCAGGAACCCGGCAGGCTCCCGCGCGGACTGTCCGACTTCATCGGCCGCGAGGCGCTGGTGGCCCGGTTGAACGGGCTGTTCACCGAGGGCGGGCCGGGCACGGCGGTGCCCATCGTGACGCTGTCCGGGCTGCCGGGCGTGGGCAAGACGTCGCTGGCGGTGCACGTGGCGCACCTGCTGCGCGACCGGTTCCCCGACGGCACGCTGTACGTCGACCTGCGCGGTTACGGGCTCGGCCCGCCGACGGCGACCGTGGACGTGCTGGCACGGTTCCTGCGGGCGCTGGGCGTGCCGCCGGAGCAGATCCCGCTCGACGCCGAGGAGTCGAGCACGCTGTTCCGGTCGCTGCTGACCGGCAGGCGGATGCTGCTGGTGCTGGACAACGCCTCCGCGCCCGACCAGGTGCGGCCGCTGCTGCCCGGCGCGGCCAGCTGCCCGGTCCTGGTGACCAGCCGCGACGACCTGCGCGGTCTGATCGCGATGAACGGCGCCCGCCGGATGTCGGTGGACGTGCTGGAGCCCGCCGAGTCGTGGGAACTGCTGACCGCGATGCTCGGCGGCGACGAGGACCGCGCGGCGGTCGAGGAGCTGGCCCGGCGGTGCGCGCACCTGCCGCTGGCGCTGCGGGTGGCCGCGGCGAACGTGGCGTCGCGGCCCGGCGGCACGGTCGCGGGCTACCTCGCCGAACTGCCCGCCGACGAGCCGCTGGCCCCCGTCGACCTCGCCTACTCCGCGCTGACCGACGCGCAGCAGCGGCTGTTCCGGCTCCTGAGCCTGGTGCCGGGCACCGACTTCACGGCCGAGGCCGCGGCGAACGTGGCCGACATCGAGGTGCTGAGGGCGTCCGCGCTGCTGACCCAGCTCGCCGAGGCCCACCTGCTGCTGCGGCCGGGTCCGGGGCGCTACCAGTTCCACGACCAGCTGATGCTGTTCGCGGCGCGGCGGCGGGCCGCCCAGGACGACGAGCGCGAGCAGGCCGACGCCCGCGCCCGGCTGCTGGAGTTCTACGTGCGGTCCGTCGACCAGTGCGCGACGCTGCTGTACCCGGACCTCCGCAGGCTGCCGAGCGCCCCCGCGCCGTGGGTGCGGCTGCCGAGGATCACCGTGGCCGCGCAGGCCGCGCGCTGGCTGGACGGGGAACGCGCGAACCTCACCGCGGCGATCCGGTCGGCCGCTGACGAGGGGCCCGCGTCGATGGCGTGGCGGCTCGCCGACACGATGCGCGGCTACCTGTGGATCGGCAAGCACGTCACGGAATGGCTCGCCACGGCCAAGTACGGCCTGCACGCCGCCCAGGAGGAGGGGCACAAGGCCGCCGAGGCCGCGATGTACGGCAACCTCGCCCTGCTGCACTGGAAACTGGGCGAGTTCGGGACGTCCGAGGAGCTCTACGGGCACGCCATGACCCTGTACCAGGCGCTCGGCAACAAGGCCGGGGTGGCGGGCATCCTGAACAACCTCGGCCTCGTGCTCATGGAGGCGGGTGACCTGGCCGCCGCCAGGGACGCCCTGCAACGCAGCCTCGACCTCGTGAGCGGCCCGAACGGCGTCAAGACCGCGCGCAGCACCATCCTGTGCACCCTGGGGATGCTCGCCATCGACACCGGGCACCTCGACGAGGCGCACGACCACCTGAGCGAGTCGTTGAAGATCAGCACCTCGCACCGGCTGCGGGGCAGCGAGGCGACCTGCCGCAACTTCTTCGGCGTCGTGCTGCGCCTGCGCGGCGAGTACGAGCAGGCTCTGGAACACCTGGCGATCGCGCTCGAGATCGGGTTGGAGTCGGGGTTCCGCGAGGTGACCGCGCGGGTGCTGGAGAGCACGGCGGTCACCAAGGTCGACCAGGGCGACCCGCACGCCGCGCTCGCGCTGGCCGGACGCGCGCTGGAGGAGCTGAGGGAGAGCGGCGACCAGCAGACCACCACCAACGTCCTGGTCGTCATGGCCGAGTCGAACCGGCGACTGGGCAGGCTGCGCACCGCGGACGAGCAGTTCCAGCAGGCGCTCACCAAGGCCAACCGCATCGGCTACCAGCCCACCGCCGCCAGGGCCCTGATCGGCCTGGCCGCGACCCGCAGGCTGATGGGCGTCCCCGCCGAGGCGCTCGACCTGTGCGCGCGGGGGCTCGCGATCGTCGTCGACATCGGCCTGCCCGTCACCGAGGCCGCGGCGCGCACCGAGCTGTCCGCCATCCACCTCGCGCTGGGTGACGCCGAGGCCGCCGCCGGGGAGCGCGAACTGGCGGCGGCGATCCACCGGTGGACCGGTGCCAAACCCGCCTGAGGGCGGTCGGGCGCGGAGCTGTCAGGCGCGCGGAGAGGCCAGGCGGCGGGCGGCCTCGACGACGGCGGCGCGGCGGGCGGCGCGTTCACCGGGGGTGTCGGCGTCGGCGTCCGCGAACATCCGGGCGATCTGCGGGGTGGCCGACCACCAGCCCGCCAGCGCGAGCAGCAGGAACACCAGGTGCGGCGCGGCCGGGGTGTCGGCGACCAGGCCCGCGCGCTGGGCGGCGGCCATGACGGCGACCTTGTTCTCGTAGTGCGCGCCGCGGTTCGCCGCGTCGTGCAGGACCCCGGTGTGGGCGAGCCCCTCCCACAGCACGAGGCGGGTGAGGTCCGGGTGGTCCTGGTTGTAGTCGAACGTCGCACCGGCGAACTCCGCGACGTCGTCGAGCGAGGCGACCGCCAGCGGCACCGCGGCCGTGACCTTGTCGACCTCCTCGACGACGATGCTGGTGAACAGGGCCGTCTTGTCGCCGAAGTAGCTGTAGAGGCGCTCCTTGTTCACGCCCGCGCGGGACGCGATGCGCTCCACGGTGGTGCCGTGCAGCCCGTGTTCGGCGAACTCGGCCAGCGCCGCCTCGCGCAGCCGCCGCTTGGTCTGCTCCACGTCCCGAACCATGGGGACAACCTACCTCAAGCCAACGCCAACGTTGACGTTGGTTAGGGGCCGCAGTACGGTCGGAGGCGTTCTCCAACGCTCGCGTTGGAAACCGGACCGAACAGGAGCAACGATGACCGACAGCACCACAAGCGGATCCGCCCTCGTCATCGGCGCCTCCCGCGGGCTCGGCCTCGCACTGGTCGCCGAGTACCTCGACCGCGGCTGGCAGGTGACGGCCACCGTCCGGGGCGCCGCGCGGACGGGGCTGCACGACCTGGCGGACGCCTCCGGCGGGCGGCTGACCGTCGAGGAGGTCGACATCGCCGTCCCCGAGCAGGTGACCGCCCTGCGCGAACGGATCGGCGACCGGAAGTTCGACCTGCTCTTCGTCAACGCCGGGATCACCCAGGGGGACGTCCCGGTCGGCGACGTCACCACCGAGTCGTTCACCGAGGTGATGATCACCAACGCGCTGAGCCCGATGCGCGTGGTGGAGGCGTTCCAGGACGTCGTCCCACCGACCGGGACCATCGGGGTCATGTCGTCGCGCCAGGGCAGCGTCTCGCTCAACACCAACGGGGGCCACGAGGTCTACCGGGCCAGCAAGTCCGCGCTGAACCAGCTGATGCGGAGCTTCGCGGCCCGGCACGCCGACGACCCCCGCACCCTGCTGCTCATGTGTCCCGGCTGGGTGCGGACCGGGCTGGGCGGACCAGGGGCGCTGCTGTCGATCGAGGAGAGCATCCCCGCGGTGGTCGACACGATCGGGAAGCAGGCGGGCCTCGGCGGCCTGCACTACCTGGACCGCGAGGGTCAAACGCTGCCCTGGTAGCTCCGGTCGGCCGTCTACCAGGTCAGCCGTTGGGCAGGTCAGCAGTCGGGCGGGTCAGCCGTCGATCAGGGTGCGGAGGCGGGTGGCGAGGTCGTCCCAGCTCCACTGCTCGGACACCCACTCCCGGCCCTGCTCGCCCATCTTGGCCGCGTTCTCCGGATCGGCCAGCAGGTCGCCGATCGTCTCGGCGACCTCCTCCACGTCCGTGCCGTCGACGATCATGCCGGTCTCGTGGTCCAGGACCGTCTCGGGCGCTCCCCCGGAGTCACCGGCGACCACGGGCAGTCCGGTGGCGGAGGCTTCGAGGAAGACCAGGCCGAGCCCCTCGACGTCGAGCCCCTTCCCCCTGGTGCGGCACGGCATCGCGAACACGTCGCCCGCGTTGTAGTGCGCGGGCAGCTCCGACCACGGCACGGAGCCGGTGAACACCACGTGCTCGGCGACACCCGTGGCCGCGGCGAGGGCTTCCAGCTTCCGCCGGTAGGGACCTCCGCCGACGATCAGCAGCGCGGCGTCCGGGACCTGCCCGCGGATCGCCGGGAGGGCGCGGATCAGGACGTCCTGGCCCTTGCGCGGGACCAGGCGGGAGACGCACACCACGACGGGGCGGTCACCGAGGCCGTAGCGGGCGCGCATCTCGGCGCGGGCGGCCGGATCCGGGGCGAACACCTCGGTGTCCACACCGGACGGCAGGTGCTCCAGGGCGGCCATCCGGCCGAAGGCGGCGGAGAAGCGGGAACGGGTGTACTTGCTGACGTAGGTGACGACGTCCACTCCGGACCCGATGGCGCGCAGGGACTGCCGGGCGCCGGGGAGCATGGACCAGCCGACCTCGTGGCCGTGGGTGGAGGCGAGGACGCGCTCCACACCTGCTTTGCGCAGCCACGGGGCGAGGAGGGCGAGCGGGGCGGCGGCGCCGAACCAGACGGCCTCGCAGCGCTCGGCGCGGACGATGTCGGCGGCGCGGCGCAGGACGTCCGGGGTGGGGAGCATGAGGGTGCCGGGGTGGCGGACCACCTGGAACGGCTGGGCGGCGTCGAACTCGGGGTGGGAACCGGTCGGGGAGTCCCAGGAGGGGGCGTAGACGACGAGGTCGTCGGCGGGGAGGCGGGAGGCGAAGGAGTGCAAGTAGGACTGGATGCCGCCGGGGCGGGGCGGGAAGTCATTGGTCACCAGGAGGGTCCGACGCATCGGGGTGAGATTACGCAGGGGGTGGGAGGCTGCTGGGTCGGGTGTCACTAGGTGCGGCCGGGTTGGGTACGGCCGGGCATGTTGGGCTGGTGCCGCAAGCATTGGGATCGCAGCAGAGGACTCCGGGTGCGGCCGATTTGACTTGGGGCCCCTCTTTTCGGCCCTCGGCGGTCTTGAAGTGCAGGTGGTGACCTGCCCGCCGCCGCGAGGGTAGGGCCGAAAACCCCAAGTAAAATCGGCCGCACGAGGGACGCCCCCGCGTTTGTTCCAGCCTGGTTGGGGCGTTGTGTTGCTGCTGGCGTGGTGGGCTAGCGGAAGAAGTCTGTTCGCAGGAACTCGCGCCAACCCTTGGTCAGGCCTGCTCGGTCGACGCCGGCGATGCTGCGCAGCACACCGTCCACATCGGACTTCTCGGCGGCGAGTGCGCGGTACAGCCTGACCAGGCCGGCTTCGCCGAGCAGGCCTGCCAGGTAGCGGTTGATCGACCAGGCCTCCTGGTAGGCGAGGTCCATGGCGGGGCCGCGGAAGTCGGTGTCGGTGGGCAATGCCTCCGGTGGGCCGCTGCGCGCCACCAGCGCGGCGAGGGCGGGGGCGGCTTTTGCGGTGGGGACGTCGGTGCCGCGGAAGCCGACGTAGTCGGCGAAGCCCTCGAGCAGCCACATGGGGGCGCTGTCGGCGGTTTCGCCGCGGGCGGCGACGTGGGTGATCTCGTGGCGGAGCAGGACACGCAGCGACAGGGGTGAGAGGGCGGTGGCGCTGTCGGGGTTCAGCACGACGCGTTGGCCGCGTGCGGTGCGGGCGACGGGGTCGATCTGGTCGGCGACGGCTACGCCCGCGATGGAGCCCACGGCGAAGGCGGGGCCGACGAGTGAGCGCATCTCCTCCTGGTCAGCGGGCACGATGACGGCAACCTGCCTCGGCCAGGCCGGGCCCCAGACCTCGGTGACGGTGGTGACCGCGCTGTCCAGTTCGGCGAGCACGCGGGCGGCCAGCGCCTCGCCGCCGGGGTGGCTCAGCACGAGGCCGGAGGGGGAGGTGAGGACGTGGCACGGGGCGAAGTCCCACGGGCCGCGCCAGGTCTCGCCGGCGGCTGTGTCGGAGGCCAGCAGCCAGTGGTCGCCGTGCCGGGCGAACAGGTAGCCCATGGGGCGGGTGCTCGGTTCGGCGTCCACGCCGTCGAGCCGGTACCGCAGCCGCACGCCCGGTGCCCACAGCTCGTCGGCGGCGGGGCGGGTGGTCGGGGTGGTCTGGTCGACGGGGTCGACCAGGTAGTCCCACTCGGCGAGCGGTACGCCCGCGAGGTTGCGGAACAGGGTGCGCTGGCGGTCGAGGAAGGCCTGGTCGGTGGGGTCGACGGTGGCCAGGAAGGCGGGTTCGTCGCGGGCGCGCAGGGCGGCGGCGCGGTGGTCCAGCAGGTCGCGGACGGCGTGCGAGCGGACGTCCGGGGCGGCGGCGGGCGGCGGTGTCGAGGCCCCGACGGGCTGCACGACCTGCGCGAGGCCCGTGAGGAACGTCGCGACGATCGCCACGACGAGCAGCGCCCGTGCCCGTGATGCGGAGAAGGCCACCTCGCCGACAGTAGTCGGCGGGGTGGCCTTCGACAGCGCGGGAATCAGCCCGAGATGCGCCGCATGGCGGAGATCGAGCCGGGGCTCTCCAGGGGCGCGATCTTGACCGGCACGCCGTCGGTGGACGCGTGCACGACCTCGGTGTTGCTGATCGCCAGCGCGACGTGGCCGAAGCCGTTGTAGGCGATGATGTCGCCCGCCGTGACCTCGCCGCGCGAGACCGGGCGGCCCGCGGAACCCTGGCCCTGGCTGGTGCGGGGCAGGCTGACGCCCGCGGCCGCGTAGGCCTTCATGACCAGGCCGGAGCAGTCCCAGACGTCCGGACCGGTCGCGCCGTAGGAGTACATGTCGCCGCGCTGCGCGAGCGCGAACGCCACCGCGGCACCCGCCGCGCCGGACGGCGCGGAGATGTCGCTCATGTCGCTCATGTCACCCGAGTCGGACAGGGTCGTCTTCTCGGCGCCGCTCAGCTTGGTCAGCGCCGACTTGACGTCCTTCTTCTGGGTGTCGAGGTCGGCCGCGCGCTTCTTGATGTCCTCGGTGATCTTGATGGCCTCGTCGTTGGCCGTCTTCGCGCGCGCCTGCGCCTCGGTCGCCTTCTTCACCGCGTCAGCGGCCGTGTCGACGGCGCCGGACAGCTTGTCGAGCGCTTCGTTGTTGTCCGCGGCCAGCACCCCCAGCGCGGACATCCGGTTGAGGAACTCCTGCTGCGAGTCGCTCACCAGGAGCGCCGACAACTGGTTGAACCGGGCACCCTCGAACGACGCCTCGGTCAGCAGGTCGACCTTGCCGCGGAAGGTCTCCTCGTCGGCCTTCGCCTGGTCGCCGACCTGGTTGGCCGCCGCGACGTCCGCGTTCGCCTTGTCGAGTTCCTCCTGGTTCTGCCCCTGCTTCTCCTCGGCCTGGAGGAGTTCCTCGTTGAGCTTGGAGGCCTGCTCCGACAGGTCGTTGTACTGCTTCAGCGCCTCGGAAGCGTTCGCCGGGGTGTTCGGCTGGGCCACCGCCGAGGCGGGGGCGATGCTTGCTGCCACGGCGGCAACCGCAGTGGCTGCGATCGCCCCGCGCATGCCGCGCTTGAGTCGTTGCGACGCCACAGTCGCGCATGTCTCCTTCGTTGTGGAACCGCCTACCGGAAGGCCGGCCGGACTCAAGGCGCGCCAGGCGCACCGAGCCGACGCGCAGCCCGCAGATCGATCTTGTCCGGCACGGCTCCCCGACGGGCCGATCCGGCGGTGACCCCGCGTCGCCGTCCAGGGTGGACGGCTACCCGCCACGAGGTCTCGGCCAGGTTACGAAACGTGAGCGCCCACGTCCACCTGGTGATCGGGAAAAAATGCACAAGCGTGACCTAAGTCGGTCCGAGGAGTCCCGGAAATCCTTTTCAGGACGATCAGACCCGACCGAGGCGGGACAGCAGCACCGCCGACGGGACGGGGTGGGCGCCGCGTCGCCGCACCGAGTCGGCGACCGCGCGGTCGGATGTGACGACCACCACCGGACGCCCCTCCGGCTCCGCGGTCACCAGTGCCCGGATCACGTCGTCCGCGAGCACTCCGGGGTCGCTGAACAGCACTCGGACGCCGCGCGGCGCGGCGGCGGGCACGGCGATCACCCCCGCGCCGTCGAACACCAGCGTCACCTCGGCGCCGGTGCGCGCGGCCAGCACGGCGAGCTGGTGCACCAGCCGGTCGCGCTGGTCGGACAGCGGCAGATCCGGGTAGCCGGTCTTCGTCACGTTGTAGCCGTCCACGATCAGGTGAACCGCGGGAAGGGCCAGCAACCGGTCGAGCGCGGCCGGATCCTCGACCCTGCCGACGGTGCCCTGCGCCGCGCTGGCACCGCGCACCAGATCCGCCGGACGGGGGCCCGTCCCGCCGCCTCCGAGCGCCAGTTCGCGGCGGAGTCCGTTGACGGCTCCGTCGAGGGTGTCCACGAGCAGCGCGAGCCGCACCTCGTCGGCCTGCCTGGCCTCGCGGGCGGACTGGCGGGCCACGTCCGCGTCGGCCTCCGCGCGGGAGGCCTTGGCGCGCTCGGTCTCGGCCCGTTCCCGCTCGCGGTCGCGCTCCGCGGTCAGCCGGACCAGCTGCGCCTGCGCCTCGGCGCGCGCCTGCGCCACCTCGGCGGCGGCCGACTCCGCGCGGTCCTTGGCCTCCTTGAGCCGCACGCCCTGCTCGCGCAACCGCTTGCGCAGGCGTTCCAGCTCCACCTCGGCCTCCTCGCGGATCTTCTCCGCGATGCCGGTGTTCTGCGCCCGGTCGGCGCGCAGCCGTTCCAGCTCGGAGTCCATCCGGTCGGCCCGCAGCACGGCGGCGTCGCGTTCCGCGCGTAGAACCGCGTCTCCCGCCCGCCGGGACACCAGCTCCACGTAGTGCGGCGCGACCTCGTCGCCGAGCAGCACCGCCGCGGCGGCGGCGGCCACCGGGTCCGGCGCGGTCAGCTCCAGCGTCGACGGCCGGTTCTTGCGCAGCCACTCGACGACGGCGGTCCGGAAGTTCGCGGACTTCCGCAGACCGGCGATCAGCGTGGGCCCGCCCAGCCTGGCGCGCTTGGTCGGGGCGAACCTGGCCACCGAGCGCAGCAGCTGCGGCACGTCCACCTTGGCCATGTCCCCGAGCGCGTCGGCCGCCAGTTCCGCCAACCGCGTCCGCAGCCCGTCCGGCAGCGCACCCCAGTCCACAATGGACTCTGACGCGGCCGCCACCGCGTCCGCGTCCTCCTGATCAGCGTCGGGGGTCGCGAGGTCGTCGGGCTCCGGGTTCGGGTCGTGCACCGGTACAGGCTACGGCTCAGTAGCCAGCGACACCCCCTCGGATTGGCGGGGCCGGGGAACGTGACCCCTTCGCCGCATCCCCGATCGGAATTGTCGGACCCCTCGATTAGCTTCCGCGATGTGAACGCGCAACTCTCGTTCGACGAACTGGGCACCCCCCTTCGCGACACGACGTTCGTGGTCTTCGACCTGGAGACGACCGGTGGCAGCTCGAGCGGCGACGCGGTGACGGAGATCGGCGCCGTGAAGATCCGCGGCGGCGAGGTGCTGGGCGAGTTCGCCACGCTGGTGGACCCGGAGCGGGGCATCCCGCCCCAGGTGGTCGCGCTGACCGGCATCACGCAGCTGATGGTGACGGGCGCGCCGCGGATGGACACCGTGCTGCCCGCGTTCCTGGAGTTCGCGGCGGGCGCGGTGCTCGTCGCGCACAACTCGGGGTTCGACGTCGGCTTCATGAAAGCGGCCTGCGAGCGGCACGGCTACGCCTGGCCCAGGCCCAGCGTGGTCTGCACCGTCCGGCTGGCCCGCCGCGTGCTCAGCCGCGACGAGGCCCCGAGCTGCAGGCTCGGCGCGCTGGCCCAGCTGTTCGGCACCGCCACCCAGCCCAACCACCGCGCCCTGGACGACGCCAAGGCCACCGTCGAGGTGCTGCACCGCCTGCTGGAGCGCGTCGGCCCGCTCGGCGTGCAGTCGCTCGAGGAGCTGCTGGCCTACCTGCCGGAGGTGACCCCTCAGCAGCGCCGCAAGCGCGAGCTGGCCGCCCACCTCCCGCACGAGCCCGGCGTGTACCTCTTCCGCGGCCCGAACGAGGAGGTCCTCTACGTCGGCACCGCGTCGGACCTGCGCAACCGCGTGCGCCAGTACTTCACCGCCAGCGAGGGCCGCCGCCGCCTGCGCGAGATGGTCGCGCTCGCGGTCCGCGTCGACTCGGTCTCCTGCGCCCACTCGCTGGAGGCGGAGGTCCGCGAGCTGCGCCTGCTGTCCGCGCACAAGCCCGCCTACAACCGGCGGTCCAAGAACCCGCAGAACGCCTGGTGGCTGACCCTCACCGACGAGGCCTTCCCCCGGCTCTCCATGGTCAGGGAACCCCGCGCGGGCGCGCTCGGCCCGTTCCGCACCCGGCGCGCCGCCGAGACGGCCGCGGACGCCGTCCTCGAAGCCCTCCCGCTGCGCGCCTGCAACCAGCGCATCCCGGCGAAGGACCAGCGCGGCACGCCCTGCGCCCTGCACGAGCTCGGCCGCTGCGCCGCCCCCTGCGCGGGGAAGCAGACGACCGAGCAGTACTCCCCCGCCGTCACGGCGCTGCGCGACCTCATCGCGGGCCACGACGTGGCCCCGCTGCACGGCCTGGCCGCCCAGCTGGACGAGTACGCCGAGGCCCACCGCTTCGAGGAGGCGGCGGGCCGCCGCGACCGGATGGCGAACCTGGTCCGCGTCCTGGACCGGGGCCAACGGCTGGCCGCCCTCGCCGCCGTGCCGGAACTGGTCGCGGCCAGGCCCGACAAGGAGGGCGGCTGGGAGTTCGCCGTGGTCCGCCACGGCCGCCTGGCCTCGGCGGGAGTGGCCAGGCGCGGCACGCGCTACCTGCCGGTGGTCGACGCCCTGGTCGCCTCGGCCGAGACCGTCATCCCGCTCGACGGCCCGCTGAGGGGCGCGACCCCGGAGGAGGCGAGCCTCGTGCTGCGCTGGCTCGACCGGCCGGGCACCCGCCTGGTCCGCTGCGAGGAACCCTGGTCCTCGCCCGCGGCCGCGGCGGGCAGCTGGCGCACCTGGGTGGAGTTGGCCGACGCGGGCCGCGACCAGTACCGCGACTACGACCACTGACCGGGGCGGCGGCCGGGAGTCACCTCCCGACCGCCTGCCCCGTCCTGGCGCGGTGACCGCTGACCCTTGCCGTGTTCCGCGCCGCGTGGGGGCTACCCGAGACGCGCGAAACCCGGTGAGGATCCGGTCACCGCGCTAGTGCCTCGGCGGCCTCGGCCCCTTGTCCAGGATCACGGTCTGCGAGTTGTTGTTCATGACGTCGATCGCGATTACCTTCCTGACCCCGTCGTTCTGCTCCAGGATCGGGAACTCGTTCATGTCGAACACGTTGTTCGGCCTGCGCGACGGCCCCAGCAGCACGTAGACCTCACCGCTGGACCCGTGCGCGACGCTGGACGACGCGTTGTCCCACAGGTTCTGGACCGCGGGGTTGTCGCCCCATCCCGGCATGATCATGCCGAGGTCGTCCAACCTGCCCTCCAGCGTGTTGCGCCCCATGTCGTGGGCCTGGGCCTCGGCCTCGTACATCACCGAGATCCGCTCGCCGTCGGCGTTCCACACGTTGCCCGACCAGAGGAAGGCCCCGTCCTCCTTGCTGGCCAGCAGGTTCTTCAGGTTGTCCATCCACACCTGCTGGTCGGCGGGCGACATGTTCTCGTAGTCGGAGAGGTCCGTCGACGGCTTGCCGTCGATCGTGGTCAGGGGGAAGGCCGCCGGGGCGTGGTGATCCACGTTGAGGGCGGGATCGGGGCTGGAGTTCTGGTCGGGTTTCATCAGGTCGAGGATGTTCGGGTTGGCGAGCACCGGCTTCACCGGCGGGATGTCCGGCATGACGCCGGGCGGGAACGGGCCGGACGCGGGCATCGGCGTGGACGGCGAGTTCGGCGGAGCGACCGCGTCGACGGGCGGCGGGATCGGCGCGCCCTGGGGCGGGAACGCGGTGTTGATCGGCTTCAGCGAGTCCAGGGCCGAGGTCGACGGCTTCGAGAACTCGGGCTTGGGCGCGCTGTCCACCCCTGGGATGTTCGGGACCACGCCCGGCCGCGGGGGGCCACCGCCCGGCGGGCGGCCGCCGGGGAGGTTCGGTCGGTCGTTGAGTGGCACCGGCCCGTTGGCGCCGGGGATGTTCGGCATCTGGGGGATGATCGAGCTGTTCGGCGCGTTGTTGGGCATCACCGGGCCGGTCGGGGACGGCGTTCCGGGAGTGCCGGGGATACCGGGGATGTGCGCGACCGGGTCCGGGATGGGCGGCGGGGTCCAGGACGCGGCGGTGGTGCCGTTGGCACCGGGCGGCGGCGCGGACGGGGTGACCTGCGGTCCACCCTGCGGGGTCGGGGCGGACGGCGTCGGCGTGCTGTTGGCACCCGGAGGCGGGGTGTACGGGTTGAGCTGCGGCCCACCCTCCGGCGTCGGCACGGTCGGCATCGGCACCTTGTTGTTGCCGGCAGGAGGCACGTACGACTCGATCGGCGGGGCGCTCGTCGGGCTGGGGGTCGACGGCGACGGGGTGTTCGTCGCGCCAGGAGGCGGCGTGAACTGGTTGAGCTGCGGCCCGCCCTGCGGCTTGGGCGCGGCGGGCGTCGGGGTGCTGTTGGCGCCCGGAGGCGGGGTGTACGGGTTGAGCTGCGGCCCGCCCTGCGGCGTCGGCGCGTTCGGCGACGGCACGCTGTTGGCGCCGGGCGGCGGCACGTACGACTCGATCGGCGGGCCGCTCGTCGGAGGCGCGGCGGCGGCGGGACTGGTGGTGTCCGCGCCGGGCGGCGGCGTGAACTGGTTGACCTGCGGTCCACCAGTGGGCGGCGGCACGCTCGCGGGGGCGGTCGTGTCCGCACCGGGCGGCGGCTCGGGCTTGCTGACCTGCGGGCCGGGCGCGGCCGGGGGCACGGCGGGCGGCGGTGCGGTGGCGCCGGGCGGCGGCTCCACCTTGCTCACCTGCGGGCCGGGCGCCCCTGGGGTCACGGCGGGCGCGGTATCGGTGGCGCCGGGCGGCGGCTCGGGCTTGCTGACCTGCGGACCGCTCTGCTGCTGCGGCGGCGGGGCGCTGTCGGGCGCTCCGGTCGGGTTCTTGGCACCGGAGTCCGGGACGATCTTGCCGAACTGGTCGGCGACCATCTGGTCGGTGTTGGTCTGGGTCTCCCCCGTCGCCCTCACACCGTCGCTGACCTTCGCCATCGTGTCCGCGGCCTGGTTGGCCTTGTCGATGGACTTGCCGTTGGAGTCGTTCACGGCGACCGTCATCGGGATGCCGAACATGCCCAGGGCGTTGAGCTTCAGCGTCTGCGAGGACAGCTGCGACGCGATCCGCTGGTAGCCGGACTCCAGGTCCCCCGCCTGCTTCTGGATGGTCTGCAGCGAGCCCTCGGTGACCGAGAACCCGGAGGTGCCGGTGAAGCCCGCCGGTACCGACTGCTGCGCGGGCGGCGGCGGGGCCGGAGGCGGGCTGCCGGGGTTGGGGTTCGGGCTCCCGTTGGGGTTCGCGCCGGGGTCGGGACTGCCGGTGTTGCGCGCCATGTCGCGCCTTTCGAGGTCGCCGGGATACGGGAGGGGACGAGGGGGGAACGGCTAGCCGACTGCCTTGTCGACCTTGTCCTGGGCCTTCCACGACTCGTAGGAGACCTCGGCGACGTCGGCGACGTTCTCGAACCGCTTCCAGCCCTTGCCGACCTGATCGGTGATCTCGTCCAGGTTCTTGATCCGGCCCATCTGGCGGCTGATGGCCCCGACCAGCTTCGCGATCCGGGAGGCGATGTTCACGCCCAGCGCGACTGCCTTGCCCACCGCGAAGCCGACGAAGCCGACGATCGAGGCGCCGAAGGTGAAGAACGCCGCGGCCACCGCCGCGATCGCGCCGGCCAGCAGCGACCCCAGCAGCTGGGAGATCAGGTCGCGCACGATGTCGCGCAGCACCGACACCAGCACACCGCAGATCGCGACGATCTTGGCCTTCTTCTCGACCGCGTTGGCCAGCGTGTCCAACTCCCCGCCCAAGGCGTCCATGTTGGACTTGAACGCGTCGGACGACTCCCCGGTCCAGCCCTGCGGCTGCGCGAGGGTGTTGCGGTGCGTCTCCGCCAGCGTCCGCATGTCCACCGCGGTCTGCTTCGTCGCCTCGACGTTGGCGTTGATCTCGTCCGGGTCGCCCATCAGCTGGTCGAGCGGCTCCTTCAGGAAGCTCACGTGCTCGATCAGCCAGCCGATCCCCGCGCCCAGGAGCGTGCCGAACGGGTCCATCGCCAACATGGCCAGCGACGACGCCGCACCGATCGCGGCGAAGGTGATGTCCAGGACCTTCTCGGTCTCGCTCTCGGCGTCCTTGCCGACCGAGTCGATCAGTTCGTCGAAAGCCGAGATGAACATCGAACCCTTGAACTTGTTCTCCTCGGTGATTTCCATACCGGGGGGTGACGAGACCATGCGCAGGGCCTTCCTAGTCAGCGGCGGTGCATCTTGTTCGGACCGGGCGCGCGAAGCGCAGGCTGGGGGCCCAGTGCACGTCCAGTGCACTCCTGATCACCAACGCCCCACCAACGTGGCGCTAACGAAGGACGCGGTTCGGTGCCGGTGGTTGCCCGAAAGGGCAGGGTGGATTGCGTTCACGCAGTTCAGGGCATGTCTCATGAATAACTCACAAAGGTGGTAATTCGGAAACGCAAATTGCACAAGCAACCACGCAGACCGGTCAATCCGCATCCGGGGCCGCGGCGTTCGCTTTCGGCAATGCACTCGGGCCCGGAACTATTTGCTTCCGGATGTGGCCGAGTCCGATTCCGGAACCCACACGGGCGGGTCGCCGTCCCGAGGACGCTCGGCGCGGCCCGCTCCCTCATTTCGACCCTGCTTTCCACCGGGGCCGGATGAGCGGGGACGAATTGCGGAGGACGGTGTCCGCCCACCCCAGCCGGAGCGCCCCTCAGACCCTCCCGAACCTCTGCGCGGCCCGGCCGCGGACCGCCTACTAGCATTGCCGGGACACCGTCTGACTAGGAGGACTCCGTGATCAACGCGATCGTGCTGATCCAAGCCGCTGCCGAATCGATTCCCGAGGCAGCGCAGACGATCGCCGAGATCCAGGGCGTGACGGAGGTCTACTCCTGCGCGGGCGACGTGGACCTGATCGCCATCGTGAAGGTGGACCGGCACGAGGACCTGGCGGAACTGGTTCCCGGTCGGATCAGCAAGGTTCCGGGTGTGCTGAACACCGACACGCACATCTCGTTCCGCTCGTACTCCAAGCGCGAGACCGAGGCCGCGTTCTCGATCGGCCTCGAAGAGGGCTGAGCCGCCCCCAGGACAACGCGAAAGGGGCCCCGCACCGAACAGGTGCGGGGCCCCTTCCAGGTTCGTGCGTCAGGCGTCGGGCTGCTGCGGCTTGCCCGCCAGTTCGGCGGGCATGTTCTCGGCGGAGATCTCCTCGGAGACACCGCGCGCCGCTCGGGCGTTGACCAGCGCGGTGGTCTCCTCGGGGGAGTCCGGGGTGAGGAAGCTGCCGGTCACGGGGTGGCCCGCGGAGCCCAGCTTGTTCATCTTCTTCGGCACCGAGGCGCCCTGGTAGACCAGGGGCAGCGGGTGGCCGTGGTCGTCCACCGGGCCCAGGGGCTGGTGGACCTCGATGAACTCGCCGTGCGGGAGGCGCTTGATGATGCCGGTCTCGACACCGTGCTCGAGCACCTCGCGGTCACCGCGCTGGAGGCCGAGGCACAGGCGGTAGGTGATGTAGTACGCCAGCGGCGGCACCAGCAGCATGCCCACGCGGCCCGCCCACGTCAGCGCGTTCAGCGAGATGTCGAACTTCACGGCGATGATGTCGTTGCCGCCCGAGAGCAGCAGGACCATGAAGAACGAGATCGCCATCGCGCCGAGCGCGGTGCGCACCGGCACGTCGCGGGGACGCTGGAGCAGGTTGTGGTGCGCGTAGTCCTTGGTGAGCTTCTTCTCGATCCACGGGTAGAACGCCGCGACCTGGGTCAGCAGCGGCAGACCGAGGAGGAACGGCAGGAACGCCGCCGGGATCGTGTAGTTGCCCAGGTAGAGCTCCCACGCGGGCCACAGGCGGATCAGGCCGTCGGTCCAGCCCATGTACCAGTCGGGCTGGACGCCCGCGGACACCTGCGCCGGGTTGTACGGGCCGAAGTTCCACACCGGGTTGATCTGGAAGAGACCGCCCATGATCGCGGTGACCGCGACGACGACCGCGAAGAAGCCGCCGCCCTTGGCCGCGAACACCGGCATGATGCGCACGCCGACGACGTTGGTCTCCTTGCGACCGACACCGGGGAACTGCGTGTGCTTCTGGTACCAGACCAGCGCCAAGTGGACCGCGACCAGACCCAGGATGATCGCCGGGATCAGCAGGATGTGCAGCGTGTAGAACCTGGGGATGATCTCGGTGCCGGGGAACTCGCCGCCGAAGGCCAGCCAGTTGATCCAGGTGCCGACGACCGGGAACGAGATCAGCAGCGCCGCCATCACGCGGAGGCCGGTGCCCGAGAGCAGGTCGTCGGGGAGCGAGTAGCCGAGGAAGCCCTCGATCGCGCCGAGCATGAACAGCAGGATGCCGATGACCCAGTTGATCTCGCGCGGGCGGCGGAACGCGCCCGTGAAGAAGATCCGGAACATGTGCACGACGATCGCGCCCATGAACAGCAGCGCGGCCCAGTGGTGCACCTGGCGGACGAACAGACCGCCGCGGACCTCGAAGGAGATCTGCAGGGTCGACTCGAACGCGCGGGACATCTCGATGCCCTGGAGGTTCGTGAACGATCCGTTGTAGACGACCTCCTGCATGGAGGGGTCGAAGAACAGCGCCAGGTACGTGCCGGACAGCAGCAGGATGATGAAGCTGTACAGCGCGATCTCGCCGAGCAGGAAAGACCAGTGCGTGGGGAAGACCTTGTTGATCTGCTTCCGCATGCCGCCGGCGAAGTGGTAGCGCTCGTCAGCGGCCTTCGCGGCCCCGCCGGCCGCGCGAGCAGCCGCATTGGGCTGCTTCGTCGGAGTGGTGATGGCACTCATGACTTACGCTCCCAGAACGCCGGACCCACGGCTTCGATGAAGTCGCCGCGAGCGATCAAGTAACCGTCCTCGTCCACCGTGATCGGCAGCTGCGGCAGGGCACGGGTGGCCGGACCGAACCGCGGCTTCGCGTAGTGGAAGACGTCGAACTGCGACTGGTGGCACGGGCAGAGCAGCAGACCGGTCTGCTGCTCGTACAACGAGGTCGGACAGCCCAAGTGGGTGCAGATCTTCGAGTACGCGTAGAAGTCACCGTAGTTGAAGTCTTCCTGGCCTGCACGTTTGACGACCGGCTGGCCGGGGCGGAGGCGGATCAGCATGACCGGGCCGTCGGCGCTCTTGATCGCTTGCACGAGGGCTTCCTCGTTGTCCCGCTCGGACTCGCGGAACGGGAAGACGGTCTCGAAGCCGCCGGCTTCGAGGTCCTCGGGACGGACCAGTTCGATCTCGTGGAACTTGCCGGTGTGGCGGCGCAGGTAGACCTTCTCGCCGTTCTCCGGCTTCCACGCGGTGTGCCAGAGCGACTTGCTGCTGTCGCTGTCCTGCCACGGGTTCTTGATCAGACCGCCGAGCGGGACCGCCAGCACGCCGAGGCCGAAGACTCCCGCGCCGAGGCCGGCGGTCTTCTTGATCAGCGAACGACGGCCGAGCGTGCTGCGCTCACCGACGTCGGACAGTTCCGCGAGGATCGTGGCCTGGTCGACCTGCGAGGACGGTCCGTCGTGGCGCTGCTGGACCGCGAGTTCGTCCGGGATGAACTTCTTGGTGTAGAGTAGAGCGCCCACGCCAAGGCCCAGGATCGCGATGCCCAGCGTGATGCCGATGATCGGGTTGTACAGGCTGTAGAGCAGGTGGCGGTCGCTCGACGGCGGCTCGTACTGCCACGGCCAGAACAGGAACGCCGCGAGGAACGCGACGCCGCCCAGCGCGGCGATGAGGAACCAGAGCGCGACCTGGCGCTCGGCCCGCTTCTCCGCGCGGGTGCCCTTGACGGGCCACTTGTCCTCGTAGTGGACCAGCTCGACGCCGTCCATCTTCAGGCCGAGCTCGACCAGCTCGTCCCTGCTCATCTGCCCGAGCTCGTCCTCGGTGGGCAGCTCGGTCGGCGTGTCGCCGCTCATGCCTTGGCTCCGATCCAGAGGGTCACGCCGATCAGGGCGGCGATTCCCACGATGAACGCGATCAGACCCTCGGATACGGGCCCCAGCCCACCGAGGGCGGCACCACCGGGGTTGTTGTTCCCGTCGGTGACCGACTTGATGTACGCGATGATGTCCTTCTTCTCCTCCGGCGTGAGCTGCCGGTCGGAGAACTTCGGCATGTTCTGCGGGCCCGTGAGCATGGCGGTGTACATCTGCTCCTCGGTGACGCCGTCGAGCCCCGGCGCGTACTTGCCGGACGAGAGCGCGCCACCACGACCGGTGAAGTTGTGGCACGCGGCGCAGTTGAGGCGGAACAGTTCGCCGCCGCGGGCGGGTTCGTCGCCGCGCAGGGCCGCGCCCTGCTCCGCGGGGGTCTCCGGGCCGCCGCCCTTGGACTGGATGAACGCGCCGAGCGCGTCGATCTCCTCGGGGCTGAACTTCACCGGCTTGCGACCGGCCTGCGCCTCCTGGCGCGCCAGCGGCATCCGGCCGGTCGAGACCTGGAAGTACACGGACGCGTCGCCGACGCCGATGAGGCTCGGCCCGCGGTCCTTGACGCCGTCGAGCGCCGAGCCGTGGCAGGTCAGGCAGGTGTTGTTGTAGAGCTGCTCACCCTGCCGCACCAGGGCCGGGTCGTCCTGCGCCTGTGCGGTCTGCGGGTTCGGCGCGAGGGCCGTGAACAGGAGACCCGCGCTGAGCAGTGCGAACCCGAGCGCGAGCAGGCCCGAGATCCGCCGGCGCGTCTTGGTGCGCGTCCGGGCCCTCTTGGTGTTGGTGGTCATGTGTGCGGCAACCCTTGCTGTCAGTTCGGGGCTCGTGCTCGTGGTGGGTCAGGGCACGACGTAGATGACGGCGAACAGGCCGATCCAGACGACGTCGACGAAGTGCCAGTAGTACGACACGACGATCGCGGAGGTCGCCTGCGCCGGGGTGAACTTGCTCAGCTTGGTGCGGATGAGCAGGAACCCGAACGCGATGAGGCCGCCGATCACGTGCAGACCGTGGAAACCGGTGGTGAGGAAGAAGACGGTGCCGAAGGCGGAACCGGGAATCGTGGTCCCCTCGTGCACGAGCGTGTAGTACTCACCTGCCTGACCCGCGACGAAGATCGCGCCCATGATCAGCGTCACCACGTACCAGCGGCGCAGACCGAAGACGTCGCCGCGCTCGGCGGCGAACACCCCCCACTGACAGGTGAAGGAGGAGGCCACGAGGATGACCGTGAAGAACAGGGCGTACGGCCTGTTCAACTCGGTCGGCTCCGGGGGCCAGACACCTTCGTTCTGGGCTTTCACCGTGAAGAACATGGCGAAGAGCCCAGCGAAGAACATGAGCTCGCTGGACAGCCAAACGATCGTGCCGACGCTGACCATGTTCGGGCGGTTCAGCGAGTGCACGCGCTGGCCGGTGGAAGGCGCTGCCGTTGTCACGTGACGCATTATTGCTTGCAGGTTTTCCGTCCGCCCATCGGGTCCTGACCGGGTCAGCGGGCGTCCGGAATCACGGAGGGTGGCGATCGCATGGGGCTGCTGGACCGACTGCGCGAACTGGTCGGAAAGGGACGGGTTTCCGAAGTCCTGACCGACTCGCCGGACCTCGTCGTGGTGGCCGAGGCGTTCGACCCGGCGGAGGCCGACTCGGCCGTGCTGGCCCGTTCGCCGCAGTGGCGGCCCGAGGAGCCCGCGGTGCTGCGCCACCACCTCTCCATACCGCCTGACCAGGTGGAACGCGCCACCGCGCTGCTCGCGCAGGACGGCTGGGAACTGCGTCCGAGCGACCGCGGGGGCGATCACCTGCACGCGCTGAGGGTCCAGCGGCTGGACGCCCTGCACTGCGCGCAGGAGCGTTCGCGCATGGTCGGTCTGGCCCAGCGGCTCGGCGGCGACGCATCCGGTTGGGATGCGCTGCAACCACGGCCCGCCTAGGCCGATAACATCGCCACACCTGGTCACCCGACCCGCCGGAGGATCGTCCACATGAGCACGCCGACCACGAAGATCCTGGTGTTCAGCCACCGCCCCGAGGTGCGTGAGACGATCATCACGGCCGTGGGTCGTCGTCCCGCCCCGGATCTGGGCAAGGTGGACTACATCGAGGCAGGCACGATCGCCGAGGTCCTCTACGAGGTGGACAACGGCAACGCCGACCTCCTCATCCTCGACGGCGAGGCGCAGCCGACCGGTGGCATGGGCCTGTCCCGCCAGCTGAAGAACGAGATCACCGACTGCCCGCCGATCGTCGTCGCGGTGCGGCGCCGGGACGACCGGTGGCTCGCCACCTGGTCGCAGGCGGACGCGGTGGTCGTGCACCCGCTGGACCCGCTGGCGGCCGCCGAGACGGTGGCCGAGGTGCTGCGGACCAGGCTGTCGCTGCCCGTCGTGCGCGGCTGAGAGCCGGGTCATGACCAGGACCTGGCCGTTGCTGCTGAACCAGCTCATCGACAAGGCCGACCTGTCCGCCGAGGACACCGGCTGGGCCATGGACCAGGTGATGACCGGGTCCGCGACGCCCTCCCAGATCAGCGCGTTCGTCGTGGCGCTGCGCTCCAAGGGCGAGACGCCCGAGGAGGTCGACGGCTTCGCCACGATGATGCTGGAGCACGCGCGCCGCTTCACCGTGGACGGTCGCGCCGTGGACATCGTCGGCACCGGCGGCGACAACTCCGGCTCGGTCAACATCTCCACGATGGCGGCGATCATCACCGCCGCCGCGGGCGTGCCGGTCGTCAAGCACGGCAACCGCGCGGCGTCGTCCCAGTGCGGGACCGCCGACGTGCTCGAGGCGCTGGGCGTGGCGATCGACCTGCCCGCGCAGGGCGTGCAGACGACGGTCGCCGAACTGGGTGTCGGGTTCTGCTTCGCGCCGATCTTCCACCCCGCGCTGCGCTTCGCCGGGCCGACCCGCAAGGAGATCGGCATCCCCACGGTGTTCAACCTGCTCGGTCCGCTGACGAACCCCGCGCAACCGGCGGTCGGCCTCGTCGGCTGCGCGCGCGCGAACGCGGCCCCGTTGATCGCGGGGGTGTTCGCCCGGCGCGGGAAGACCGCGCTCGTGGTCCGCGGCGACGACGGCCTGGACGAGATCACCACCACGACCACCACCGCGGTGTGGATCGCCGACGGCGGCACCGTGCGCACCGACGTGATCGATCCCACACGCCTCGACGTCCGCCCGGCGCTGCCGGAGGACCTGCGCGGCGGTGACGCCGCGGTCAACGCCGAGGTCGTGCGCGAACTGCTGGCGGGCAAGCCCGGCGCGGTCCGCGACGCCGTCCTCGTCAACGCCGCCGGGGCGATCGCCGCGCACAGCGGCCTGTCCGACGACCTGCACGCCGACCTGGCGGCCGGGCTGGGCAGGGCGGCCGACGCCATCGACTCCGGGGCCGCCGCGGAGCTGCTGCGCCGCTGGGCCACCCGGTCGACGGAACTGAAGACCCGACCGGGTGCTGATTCGGCCGTTCGGGCTGTTTGAGGCGGTTCGTCTGAGGTTTCAGTCACTCACGTAATGCCCGCGCAACGATGCGGGCCCATGCTGGTGGGGCAACGGTGAACGCGAGGCCGCAGCCGGCGGGGTTCCGCGCGGCCGAACCCCAACGAGCGAGGAGTTATGACACTGCTGTCCACGGTCATGACGCGAGTGGTCGCCCCCATCGCGCGGATGGTGTACCGACCGACGGTCGAAGGTCTGGAGAACATCCCGGGGACAGGGCCGGTGATCCTGGCGGCGAACCACCTGTCGTTCGTGGACAGCATGGTGATCCCCATCGTGGTGCCGAGGCGGGTGTACTTCCTCGCGAAGGCGGAGTACTTCGAGGGCACCGGCTTCCGCGGCGCGGTGTCCCGGTGGTTCTTCAGCGGGATGGGCAACATCCCGGTGCGCCGCGGCCAGGGCCGGTCGGCCCGCGACTCGCTGGACACCGTCATCAAGGTGCTGGCCGACGGCGAGGCGTTCGGGATCTACCCCGAGGGCACCAGGTCGTTGGACGGCATGCTGCACCGCGGCCGCACGGGTGTGGCGCGCATCGCGCTGGAGTCGGGCGCGCCGGTGGTCCCGATCGGTCTCGTGGGGACGGACAAGGTCATGGCGGTCGGCCGGAAGCGGCCGAGGATCGTGCCGGTGACCGTCCGGTTCGGCAAGCCGCTGGACTTCTCGCGCTACGCGGGCATGCAGGACTCGCTGCCGGTGCTGCGCTCGGTCACCGACCAGATCGTCTACAACATCCTCGAGCTGTCCGGTCAGGACTACGTGGACAACTACCAGGCGACCCCCAGCGCCGCCTAGATCCCACCCGCTGGCGGGATACCCGCCCACAGCGCGAAAAGGCCCCCACGGAGTCCGTGGGGGCCTTTCGCTGTCCTTGGCGCGCTACTCGTGACTGGGACCGGTGTGGTACTCGAACACCAGGCCGCCGATCATGATCAGGAGGAGCACGACCGCGATCACCAGCAGCCAGATGTGCCAGAACGCCAGCGCCAGACCCGCGACGGCCGCCGAAGCGGCCAGGCCGATGGGCCAGTAGCTGCCGGGGCTGAAGAAGCCCAGCTCACCCGCGCCGTCGCTGATCTCCGCGTCCGGGTTGTCCTCCGGGCGCTGCTCGATGCGCCGCGACACGAACCGGAAGTAGGTGCCGACGATCAGCGCCAGCCCACCGGTCAGCGCCAGCGCCACGATGCCCACCGGCTCCTTGGACCAGACGCCGTAGACCACGGCTACCAGGAACGAGAAGGCGGTGATCAAGTCAAAAATCCGGGCTTCGACCTTCATGGGGTTCTTCCTCGCTCTCCGCGCTCGCTACCCGGACTACTTCGACCCGCCGGACGCCTCGCGGGCGGTCCGATCGGTGTTGAAGGGCTCGGTCGTCGTAGCGTGCGGCGTGCACCAGTCGGCGCAGTTCAGCTCGGTGAGCGCCTCGGCCGCGGTGTACGTGCGGCCGGTCTTCTCGTTCACCTGCTGGCGCAGCTTGATGTACTTGTCGAAGTCCGCCGACTCCAGTGCGCGGACCTCGAAGTTCATCATCGAGTGGTAGGTGCCGCACAGTTCCGCGCAGCGACCCACGAACGAACCCGGACGGTCGATCCGGTCGATCTGGAAGACGCTGTCCTGGTTGTTCTTGTCCGGCTCCGGGAAGACGTCCCGCTTGAAGTGGAACTCCGGGACGTAGAACGAGTGGATGACGTCGGTCGACTTCAGCGTGAAGCGGATCGACTTGCCCGCCGGCAGCACCAGCAGCGGGATCTCGCCCGACGCGCCGGTCGTCCGCACGGCCTCGTTGGTGTCCTCCGCCTTGAAACCGGGGTACTGGAACTCCCAGTTCCACTGGAACGCGATCACGTCGACCGTCACGTCAGCCGGCTTCGACTTGTCCGTGACGTAGTTCTGGGTGATCGCCGTGAAGTAGAAGAGAACCGCCACGATGATCGTCGGAACGACGATGAGCACGAGCTCCAGCGGCAGGTTGTACGCCGTCTGACGGGGCAGTTCCTCGCTCTTCTTGCGGTGGAACGCGACCGACCACAGGATGAGTCCCCAGACGATCACACCCACGACCAGCGCGGCGACCACGGACCAGGTCCACAGTTCGCGCATCCTCTCGGCCTGCGGCGTGACGGCCACGGGCCATCCGAAGCGCATGACCTCTTCCGTGGAGCAACCGGTGGCCCCGATGCCGACCAGGCCTACTAGCCCGGCGACCTTGGCCGTCCGTGCTGCCCTGGTGCCCTCCTTCAGGCCCACTGCTCGCGCCTCCTCAAAGACGGTGCACGGCCCGCGGTGGTGGTCTGCGGGCCGGTGAAAAACACGCTGTCCGACCAAGAGGAAGTCCTGGCCGGGATCATGCGGGAGCGTAGCCCAGCACGGTGAGGCCCACCCCTCGGGGGCAGTGCGTTGTGGTGCAGTTTCGGTCACACCCGGCCACCCCGGCATACTGGTGCCTTCCTTACGCGACACGAAAGGTGCCAATCGCTGTGTGCGGCTTCGTGGGACTGGTTAGCCCTGGCAGGAACGAGGCAGAGCACGCGCGGTCGGCGGTGGCCGCCGCACTGCGCTGCCAACGGCACCGCGGGCCTGACGAGAGCGGGACGTGGCAGGGCGACGAGGTCGTCTTCGGCTTCAACCGCCTGTCGATCATCGACATCGAGAACTCGCACCAGCCGCTGCCGTGGGGGCCGCCGGAGGAGCCGGGCCGGTACACGATCCTGTTCAACGGCGAGATCTACAACTACCTCGAACTGCGCGCGGAGCTGACCAGCAAGTACGGCGCCCGGTTCACCACCGACGGCGACACCGAGACCATCGTCGCGGCCTACCACTACCTCGGCCCGGCCGCCGTGGCCCGGTTGCGCGGCATGTTCGCGTTCCTCATCTGGGACTCCCAGCGCAAGGTCGTCTTCGGCGCCAGGGACCCGTTCGGCATCAAGCCGCTGTACTACGCGGCAGGCCCGAACGGCGTCGCGCTGTCCAGTGAGAAGAAGAGCGTCCTGGAACTCGCGCCGACCATCGGCATCCGGCCCGTGCTGGACGTCAAGGCGCTGCAGCACTACCTGATCCTGCAGTACGTGCCCGAGCCCGAGTCGCTGCACAGCCAGGTGCACCGCATCGAGTCCGGCACCTCCTTCACCATCCGCCCCGGCGGCAAGCCGGTGACCGAGCGGTACTTCCCCGCGACCTTCCGGATCCGGACGGTGCGCGGCGACTCCGAGGCCAACCGCCTGTACGACGAGATCACCGAGGTGCTGCGCGACTCCGTCGCCAAGCACATGCGCGCCGACGTCACCGTCGGCTCGTTCCTGTCCGGCGGCATCGACTCCACGGTCATCGCCGCGCTGGCCAAGGAGCACAACCCGGACCTGATCACGTTCACCACCGGTTTCGAGCGCTCCGGCTTCTCCGAGATCGACGTGGCGGCCGAGTCCGCGGCGGCGATCGGCGTCAAGCACGTGGTCAAGACGGTCACCGCGCAGGAGATGATGGACGCCCTGCCGCTGATCACCTGGTACCTCGACGACCCGGTGGCCGACCCGGCCCTCGTCCCGCTCTGGTTCATCGCCCGCGAAGCCCGCAAGCACGTCAAGGTGGTGCTGT
Organism: Umezawaea sp. Da 62-37; assembly: GCF_032460545.1. Taxonomy (GTDB): domain Bacteria; phylum Actinomycetota; class Actinomycetes; order Mycobacteriales; family Pseudonocardiaceae; genus Umezawaea. The sequence continues at coordinate 7,771,693 of NZ_CP135965.1, read as the reverse complement.
CCGGCGAAGGCGCCGACGAGCTGTTCGGCGGCTACACGATCTACCGCGAACCGCTGTCCCTCGCCCCGTTCGAGAAGGTCCCCGGCGCCCTGCGCAAGGCGATGGGCAAGGTCTCCACGAAGATCCCGCAGGGCGTCCGCGGCAAGGACCTCCTGCGCCGCGGCGCGCTCACGCTGGAAGAGCGCTACTACGGCAACGCCCGCATCTTCATGGACGACCAGGTCCGCGCCGTCCTGCGCACCTACGACCCGTCCGTCACGCAGAAGGACGCCACCGCCCAGCCCTACCGCGAGTCCGCCCACTGGGACCCGGTGACCCGCATGCAGCACGTCGACCTCTTCACGTGGCTGCGCGGCGACATCCTGGTCAAGGCCGACAAGATGACCATGGCCAACTCCCTGGAACTGCGCGTCCCCTTCCTGGACCCCGAGGTCTTCAAGATCGCCTCGCAGATCCCCTCGGAACTGAAGATCACCAAGGACACCACCAAGTACGCCCTCCGCCAGGCCATCCGCGACATCATCCCGCCGCACGTCATCAACCGCCGCAAACTCGGCTTCCCCGTGCCCATCCGGCACTGGCTGAAGGACGAGATGCACGAGTGGGCGCTGCAGATCGTCGCGGACTCGCAGACGGACCAGTACATCGACAAGGCCGCGGTGCGCCGCATCATCGAGGAACACCGCTCCGGCGTGCAGGACCACAGCCGCCGCATCTGGGCCCTGCTGGTCTTCATGATCTGGCACGGCATCTTCATCGAACGCCGCATCAACCCGGTGGTCCCAGAACCCCACTACCCCGTCAAGCTCTGACGTCTCAACTCCACCCCGAAGACCTCCGTGCCCCTTGGGGCCGGGGGTCTTCGGTTTGGGGGGGCTCACGTTGGTTGTCGGCTGTTTGCGTTGTGCCGGAACCGTTGTGAGGCTGTCGGCCAGCCGGGTAGCACGGTGTCGGTCGTGCCAGGACGGCCGCGGGCTGCTCGTCCAACTTGGCCAGCATGTCCACGACGGCCCTGGCGACACCATTCCTCACGTCCCATCGCCAGGACCGCGACGCCAACCGCAAAACCAGCCGCAGGCACCACCAACTGAGCTTCGAACACCGGCCACAGCGGCCCCTGCCCAACACCGATGCCTACGCCCGCATCGGTGTCTGTGCTCGCACCCGTGCCAGCACAGGCACTGGGCTGGGGGCCGAGGTGCAGGGCTGGACCTGGCTATCCAGCCGGCGAAGCCCAGCCGTTGACGCTCAGCCCGCGAAGCCCGGTGTTGGGTGTCTTTCGGCGCCTGCGCACTCGGTCCCGGCATCGGCACCTCCAGCCAAACCCGGCCACAGGTCCCGATGCCTGCCCACCAGTTCCGCGGATGACCAGGCCGTATGCGCCCTCCTTTTGCTCGTACCTGTTCCCGCGTGCCGCGCTGCCCTCGCTCACCTACCAGCCCTCGCCAACACCGGCCCCAGCCGAGCCGGAACCCGCGGCCAGCGGCGGTCAGGTGACTGTGTTCAGGTGACCGCGGCCAGTGCTCGGCGATCCAGTAGGTGGTCGATGACCTCTCTGAGGATGTGTTCCGGGGCTGGGCTGGATGTGGTGGTGCGCCAGGCGACGAAGCCGTCGGGGCGGGTCAGGAGGGCGCCGTGGGAACCGGTGCCCGAGGTGGTGGGCCAGGTGTTGGCCGGGTCCTCGGTGTCGCCGGTCGGGCCGATGACGCAGGTCTGGATGGGGATGTCGGTTTCGGTGGCGACCGCTTTGGCGGCGGCTGACCACGAGGTGGCTTCGGAGCTTGCGAAGAGGGTGAAGGTTCCGGCGGACAGGTCGACGGTAGAGATCTCCCGACCGTTCCTGCGCAAGCGGACGTGGGGCACCCTGGTGCCGGGTGAGCCGTCCAGGATCTGCTCGACGTGTTCGGTCGACGGAGGGGTCGGTCTGGGGTCGAGCACCGCGGTGGAGTTGTACTGGTAGCCGAACGTGGTGACGAGCAGGGCTTCCATGCCGACGGCGGCGCGGTCCTCGGCCCTGGCCGGGCTCACGTCCCAGTGGAGTTCGCGGTAGTGGCCGCGGAGCACGGCCTGGTCCAGGGTCGAGCGGGCGATGGGGAGGCGTTCGGTCTCGTAGGTGTCGAGCAGGGCAGGGCCCGCTCGGTGCTGGAGGACCGCCGCGAGTTTCCAGGCGAGGTTGTGCGCGTCGGCCAAGCCGGTGTTGAGGCCGAAGCCGCCGGTCGGCGGGACGACGTGCGCGGCGTCCCCCACGAGGTGGACGCGGCCCTCGGTGAACCTGGTCGCGGTGCGCGCGGTGGACTGCCACGGCAGGACTCCGAGGATCTCCACCTCCACATCGGACGACCCGAGGGCCGCGACGACCAGTTCACGACAGCGGTCGTGCGGGAAGTCGGCGGGTGTCACGCGGTCCCGTGTGGAGTACGGGATGTGGAAGATCCAGCGGTCCACGTTGTCGACCGGGATGAGGATGCCGCTCGACACCGGGTTGTCGATCTTGCACATCGCGAACCCGAGGTCGCCGACCAGCTCGGTCAGGTCGGCGCGGAACAGCACGTTGATCATGTGGCCACCCAGCTCGCCGGGCCCGGCGGTGGGGATCTCCAGCAGCGTGCGGACAGTGCTGGCGGCACCGTCCGCCGCCACCAGGTACTCGGCCCTGATCTCCTCGCGCTCGTCCGCGGACCTGTCGTGCAACTCGGCGACCACACCGGACTCGTCCTGGCGCAGGGACCGCAGCTCGACGCCGAAGTGGACGGTCGCCCCCTGGTCCCGCGCCGCCGACAGCAGGACGGGATCGATGAGGTCCTGCGGGCAGGCGCCCAGGAGCGCCGGACTGATCCGGTCCGCTTCCGTTCTCAGGTCGGGCGTGACCCCGACGCGAGCCGGGGCCGAGTGGTCGGCCGAGGCCAACGTCTCCACCTCCAGCACCCCCTGGTTGCGCGACAGCCGCGACGACGCCTCCACCAGCGCGGACTCGACCTCCGCCTCGCGGAACAGCTCGGCGCTGCGACCGTTCACCGCGAACGCCCGCGGATGGCGCGAAAGACCCGGATGTCGTTCGACCACCGCCGTGCGGACCCCGTGCCTGGCCAGGAACAACGCCGCCATCAACCCCACCGTTCCGGCACCCACGACCAGGACCTCCACCTCACGCATGCGATTCCCCCTTCGAGTTGGGAACGGTGTGCCCGTTCTGGGAACACCGTACGCTTTCGACTACCATGTGCGCTACCCCCACTTCCACCAGGAGCAGCGTGAGCACCGAAAGCCCCCACAGGTTCGACGTCGTGTGGACCCGCCGCGGCCAGGAGAACCACCGGCAGCGCCCCTCGTTGAGCATCGACCGGATCGTCGGGGTGGCGCTCCGGATCGCCGACCAGGAGGGGGTCGGGGCGCTGTCGATGCGGCGCATCGCGACCGAACTGGGGTCGGGCACCACGTCGCTGTACCGGCACGTGGCGGGCAAGGACGACTTGATCGACCTCATGGTCGACGCGGTGTACGGCGAGGTCGAACTGCCCACGAGCCCGTCCGGGCAGTGGCGGATCGACCTGCGGTTCGTCGCGCACACCTCGCGGACGATGATGCGGAAGCACCCCTGGCTCGCCGCCGAAGCCGCCAGCAGGCCCGCCATCGGGCCGAACGCGTTGCGGCACCTCGATTTCGCGCTCACGGCGGCGGGCGGTGCGAGCGCGGACATCACCCGCGCGTCCGGGCTGCTCGGCGTCGTCGGCAACTACGTGCTGGGCGCGGTGGTCAACGAGCTCGCCGAGCAGGAGTCGCGCCGCCGCACGGGGCTCACGGAGGAGGAGTGGCGCGCGGCCGTGTCGCCGTACATCGAGGAGGTGGTGGCCAGCGGGCACTACCCGGAGGTCAACCGGCGAATCCGCGACGCGGAGGACCTCGACCACGACGAGCAGTTCGAGTTCGGCCTGGACTGCCTGCTGGACGGCATCGCGGCGCGGGCAGGGGTAGCGGGCTGATCGACTCGGGTCACCCGAGGAGATGGCGGGCGAAGACTACCGTTTGGTAGGGCTATCGCAGGTCAGACGGCTCGTCATACGGTCGGGAGGTGACTACCCCCGAGGCTTCCACCATGACCGAGCTGATCGAGGACTGCGCGGACATCCCCCGCTCGATCACCCACGCCGAGCGCCCGCTGCCCGCGCCTCGCGCCGCCGCGTCCTGGGAGGTCGACGACACCACGGCGCGCCGGGTCGACGGGATCGACGACTACGGCGTCTGACGTCAGGCGCGAAAGAGGCGGCCGCGCCGGTACAAAGGAGCCGAGCGCGATCAGGGCCAGGACGGCGGAGCCGATTTGAAGATCGGGGTCGGCGCGGCGTCGGGGTTGCCCAGGATGACGAACAGAGCCGATCAGCTTGCTCATGTTGCGCGCGGTGCCGAGTTTGCGTGGGATGAGGGCACAAGGCGGGTCAGCGCGTCCGTGTTGCGCGCAGTGCCGAACTGATCGTTGAGCACGACGTCCAGGGCGACCGGGTGGCCCCCCGAGATCAACGTTAGTGACGGGGTCCGACATTTTCGGGGCCTTGAGCGGCTGCCAGGGATCGGTGCACCTGATCGAGTGAACGACCGCTGAGCAGGGTGCCGCAAGTGGGCTGGCACGCGGACCGGGTCCGGCGGGCGGTTGAACCGACCTCGACGGACTTCGGCGAACGGCCGGGTGTCACACGACGGCGAACGGCCGAGTGTCACACGACAAAGCCCTGGATCGGGTCCGTCAGCCGAGCAGCCGATCACAAGCAACCGAACCGAGCCCTCAACCCTGGCACTCGACCCAGGCACTCGACCAAGCCGAAAACGGACCCGAAAACCGAGCCCGGACATGCGACAGGGCGGCCACCCCCGTGGGTGGCCGCCCTGTCGGTTAGACGACTAGTGGAACGAGTCGCCGCAGGCGCAGGAGCCGCCCGCGTTCGGGTTCTCGATCGTGAAGCCCTGCTTCTCGATGGTGTCGACGAAGTCGATGACAGCACCCTCGACGTACGGTGCGCTCATGCGGTCGACGGCGACCTTCATGCCGTCGAAGTCGCGCACCGCGTCACCGTCGAGGCTGCGCTCGTCGAAGAACAGCTGGTAGCGCAGGCCCGCGCAACCACCGGGCTGGACGGCGATGCGGAGGTGCATGTCGTCGCGGCCCTCCTGGTCGAGCAGCGCCTTGGCCTTCGCGGCCGCCTGGTCGGTGAGCGTCACGCCGTGCGTGGGCGCTTCCGTGGCCGGCGCGGCGGCTTCGGTGGAGGCTGCTGCGTCCTGAGCGGTGGTCATAGCTCTCCCTCGGAGGTCGAAACGGGCGGTCAGCCCTCACAACACGGGCGGTACCCGCTTTGTTCCACCACCCATGGTGGCACAGGACACCGACAAGTCGGGCGTCAGCGTGACCACTGTCCCGCCACGCGGACCGCCAGTTGCGCGAGGGTGCCCGCGGGGTCGGCCATGGCCGCTTCGACGGAACCGACGTGGTCGGCGACGGCGTAGGAGCCCGTTATGCCTGCTGAACCGGCCTCCCGCTGGCCGACGCTCACCTGGCCTGCGAGCACCAGGCAGGGGATGCCGCGGGACGCGGCTCCGGAGGCGACGACGGTCACGAGCTTCCCGCGCAGCGACTGCCAGTCGAAGCTGCCCTCGCCGGTGATGGCGAGGTCGGCGACGGCGAGCGCGTCGTCCAGGCCGGTCAGCTCCCTGACCAGGCCCGCACCCGAGGTGACGGTGGCGCCGAGGGCGAGCAGGGCGGCTCCCAGGCCGCCCGCGGCACCGGCGCCGGGCAGGTCCCGGACGGGGCGGAGCCGGTCCATCCCCTCCAGCCGGGCTTCCAGCCTGGCGACGGCCTCTGGCGAGGCGCCCTTCTGCGGGCCGAACGTGGCCGCGGCGCCGTGCGGGCCGAGCAGCGGGTTCTCGACGTCCGAGGCGGCGACGAGCTCGGCCGTCACAGCGTCGACCACGGACAGCAGCCCTTCGCCGCCGTCGGTGGTGCCCGAACCGCCGAGGCCGACGACGATCGTGTGGGCTCCCGAGGCGGCGAGCACCAACTCGCCCACACCGCGGGTCGTCGCGCGTTCGCACCACTCGGCGCGCTGGTCGGCGGGCACGAGGTGCAGGCCGCAGGCCTCGGCGGACTCGATGTAGGCGGTGCCGTCGTGCTCGAGCCAGCGGGCCGTGACGGGGGCGCCGAGCGGGCCGGTGACCTCGACGACGTGCAGTTCACCGCCCAGGGCGGCGTGCAGGACGTCCACGAAGCCGGGCCCGCCGTCGGCGAGCGGGCGGAGGAGCAGGTCGTCGTCGGGGGCGGTGTCGCGCCAACCGCGGGCGATGGCCGCGGCGGCCTCCCCCGCCGTCAGCGTCCCGCCGAAGCAGTCCGGAGCCACCAGTACGCGCACCTCGCGGAGGGTACCGAAGGCATTGTCATACCCTTGTCGGGTGAGGTTCCTGCGCCGCAGCTCCGATGAGTCCGCCACCGCCGTCGACGACACCGTCCCGGAGGTGGTCACCGACGACCCGGACAAGAGCCGCACACCGGGCAAGGGGCGTCCCACGCCGAAGCGCCGCGAGGCGCAGGGCAGGCGGTCCGGCCCGGTCCCGCCGCCGCCCCGCACCCAGCGCGAGGCCCTGAAGCGGGCGCGCGGGAACAAGAGCAAGCTGACCAAGGAGGACCGCCGCGCCGCCTCGGCCGACCGCCGGGCGAAGATGCTGGCGGGCGACGAGAAGTACCTGCTGCCGCGCGACCGCGGACCGGTCAAGGCCTACATCCGCGACCTGGTCGACGCGCGCCGCAACCTCATGGGCCTGTTCATGCCGCTGGCGATCGTGGTGTTCGCCGCGCTGCTGACCCCGCTGGTGATCGTGCAGCAGTACGCCACGCTGGTGACGACGTTCATGCTGCTGGCGATGGTCCTCGAGGGCATCGTGCTCGGCCGGATCGTCACGAAGAAGGTGCGCGCGAAGTTCCCGACGGAGCCGATCCGCGGCCTGTCGATCGGCTGGTACTCGTTCATCCGCGCCAGCCAGCTGCGCAGGCTGCGGGTGCCGAAGCCGCGCGTCTCGCCGGGTGACACCATCAAGTAGGTTCTTAGCAAGACGAACGAGGCCGGTCTAGGCTGGGGCGCATGGAGTTCCGACGTCTCGGCCGCAGCGGCTTGAACATCAGCGAGATCTCGTACGGCAACTGGCTCACCCACGGCTCGCAGGTGGAGGAGGAGCAGGCGCAGGCGTGCGTGCGCGCGGCGCTGGACGCCGGCATCACCACGTTCGACACCGCCGACGTCTACGCCAACACCAAGGCGGAGTCGGTGCTCGGGCGCGCGCTCGCCGGGGAACGGCGCGAGAGCGTGGAGATCTTCACCAAGGTCTTCTGGCCGACGGGTCCCGGCGGGCCCAACGACAAGGGCTTGGGGCGCAAGCACATCCTCGAGTCGGCGAACGCCTCGCTCAAGCGCCTGCAGACCGACTACGTCGACCTCTACCAGGCGCACCGGTTCGACCGGACCGTGCCGCTGGAGGAGACGATGCTCGCGTTCTCCGAACTGGTCCGCCAGGGCAAGGCCCTCTACATCGGCGTCTCCGAGTGGAACGCCGAGCAGATCACCCGCGGTGCCGCGCTGGCCCGTGAGCTGAACGTGCCGTTCATCTCCAACCAGCCGCAGTACTCGATGCTGTGGCGGGTCATCGAGCCCCAGGTCGTCCCCGCCTCGGAGCGCGAGGGCCTCAGCCAGATCGTCTGGTCCCCCATCGCGCAGGGCGTGCTGACGGGCAAGTACCTGCCCGGCGGCGAGGTGCCCGCGGGTTCCCGCGCCACCGACGAGCGCGGCTCGAAGATGATCGCGGGCCTCATGCGCGACGAGGTGCTGACCAAGGTCCAGGAGCTCAAGCCGATCGCCGAGGAGACCGGGCTGACGATGGCGCAGCTGGCCGTCGCCTGGGTCCTGCAGAACCCGAACGTGGCCAGCGCGATCATCGGCGCGTCCCGACCGGAGCAGGTCCACGAGAACGTCAAGGCGGCAGGCGTGAAGCTCGACGCCGAGGTGCTGGAGAAGATCGACAAGGTGCTGGAGGGCGTGGTCCAGACGGACCCGCGCCTCACCGTCGTCGCGTGATCCCCCGGAAGGCCTCGCCGACATCGGCGGGGCCTTCCGCTCCGGGACCTACTCGGCCGACGCCAACGACATCGGGCCGTACACCTCGGCCTCGCTGCGCAGCAGCGTCACCTGCGCCACGCCCGCGTCGGCCAGCTCCTGCCACTGCGCGCTGAACCAGTCCTCGGCGTCGGCCTGGTCGGCGAACGTCTCATCGGGACCGTCGACCTCGCGCCCCTGCTCGTCCTGGTAGCGCCACCGGTAGTCCACAACGGCCTCCTCGCGATGTCCTCCGGGTAACGTGCCAGGTCAGGCTATGCGATCCAGGAACGGAGTCGGGTGTGACGCGTCGGACACTCGTGCTCGGCGGCGCCCGCTCGGGCAAGTCGGCGCATGCCGAGGGCCTGCTCACGGACCCGGCGGTGACCTACGTGGCCACGGCCCGCCGCTACGACGGCGACGCCGACTGGGACCGGCGCATCGCCCTGCACGTCGAACGCAGACCGGACAGCTGGACCACTGTGGAGACCCAGGACCTGGCCGCGCTGCTGGAGGACGACGCCGGTCCCCCGCTGCTCGTGGACGACCTGTCGACCTGGCTGGTCAACGTCCTCGACGACGCGGGCGCGTGGGAGGACGACGACACCGACGCGGTCGAGCGGGCGTGCGGGGAGCTGGTCGACGCGGTGCGCGGATTCCGGGGCCGACTGGTCGTGGTGTCCGCCGAGGTCGGGCTAGGCGTGGTGCCGTCCACCCGCTCTGGCAGGCTCTTCCGTGATCACCTCGGTCGGCTCAACGCGCGGCTGGCCGAGATGTGCGACGAGGTGCTGCTGCTCGTCGCCGGGATTCCACTGACACTGCGCGAAGCCGGAGGTACTGGGCCGTGAGCACCAGCGAGGACGAGGACGCGGACTTCACGTTCCCGCCCGTGGAACCGCCCGCCGAACAGGTGCTGCTGCAGGCGCTCGCCCGCCTGGACACCCTGACGAAGCCGGTGGGGGCGCTCGGGAAGCTGGAGGGCGTCGCCGCGTGGGTGTCGTCGTGCCAGGGCGTCTGCCCGCCGCGGCCGTTCACCCGGCCGAGGGTCGTGGTGTTCGCGGGCGACCACGGGATCGCCAGGCACGGCGTGTCCGCCTACCCCACCGAGGTCACCGCCCAGATGGTGGCGAACTTCCTCACCGGCGGCGCGGCGGTGAACGTGCTGTCCACGGTCGCGGGCGCGACGGTGCGGGTGGTCGACATGGCCGTCGACGGCGACACCCCGGACGTGGTGAGCACGTTCAAGGTGCGCCGGAGCTCCGGGTCGATCAACCGCGAGGACGCGCTGACCCGCGAGGAGGCCATCGCGGCGATCACCGCGGGGATGCGGATCGCCGACGAGGAGGTCGACGGCGGCGCGGACCTGCTGATCGCCGGGGACATGGGCATCGGTAACACGACCCCGGCGGCGGTGTTGATCGCGTCGCTCACCGGGTCGGAGCCGGTGAGCGTGGTCGGCCGCGGCACGGGCATCGACGACGCGGGCTGGATGCGCAAGACGGCCGCCATCCGCGACGCGCTGCGCCGGGCCCGCAAGGTGATCGGCGACCCGGTGGCGCTGCTGGCGACCGCGGGCGGCGCGGACATCGCGGCCATGGTCGGTTTCCTCGGCCAGGCCGCCGTGCGCCGCACGCCGGTCCTGCTGGACGGCGTCGTGGTCGGCGCGGCGGCGGTCGTCGCGGAGGAGCTGGCGCCGGGCGCGCGCGAGTGGTGGAAGGCCGGGCACCTGTCGGCCGAGCCCGCGCACGCGCTGGCGCTGGGCCACCTGAGCCTGGAACCGCTGCTGGAGTTCGACATGCGGCTCGGCGAGGGCACCGGCGCGGTGGCCGCGCTGCCGCTGGTGATGATGGCCACGAAGGTGCTCGCCGAGATGGCCACGTTCGACAGCGCGGGCATCACGGACAAGGGGTAGCGGGGTGGACGGCGTCCGGCTCGCGCTGTCCTGGCTCACGGTGCTGCCGGTGCGGTCCGGTGTCGTCGACGCGCGCACGGCGCGCCAGGCGATCACGCTGGCGCCGCTGGTGGGCGCCCTGCTGGGCGCCGTCACCGCCGCGTTCCTGTTCGGTCTCGCCTGGTCGGGCGCCCCGCCGATGCTGGCGGGGCTGCTGGCCGTGGGGCTGCTCGCGCTGGCCACCAGGGGCATGCACCTCGACGGGCTGGCGGACACCGCGGACGGGCTGGGCTGCTACGGGCCACCGGAGCGCGCGCTGGCCGTGATGAAGGACGGCGGCGCGGGCCCGTTCGGAGTCGTGACGCTCGTGGTCGTGCTCGGCGCGCAGGCGTCGGCGTTCGGCGCGGTGCCGTGGGGCGCGGTCGTGGTGGCGCTGGCGACCGGGCGGGCGGCGTTCGCGGTGTGCTGCCTGCGCGGTGTTCCCGCCGCACGCCCGGAAGGCCTCGGCGCGCTGGTCGCGGGCAGCCAGTCGTGGGTCGTCGTCGCGCTCTGGTGGATCGTGCTGGCCGGCGCGAGCGCGCTGGTCGTGCCGCACGGGCCGATCGCGGTCGCGGCGGCGCTCGGCCTGGTGCTGCTGCTGGTCAGGCACACGCGCAGGCGGTTCGGCGGCATCACCGGTGACGTGCTGGGCGCGGCCTGCGAACTGGCCGTGCTCACCGTGCTGGTCGGCTGCACGCTGGGGTGAGGGCCCCGCGCAGGGGCCCTCACCCGGTCAGACGAGCCTGGTCATCCAGCCGTGGGTGTCCTCGACGGAACCGTGCTGCAGACCGGTCAGCCGCTCGCGCAGCCGCTTGGTCACCTCGCCGGTCTCGCCGCCGGAGACGCTGAACTCGCCCTCGCCGTGCTTCACGTGGCCGACGGGGGTGATGACCGCGGCGGTGCCGCAGGCGAACACCTCGGTCAGCTCGCCCGACTCGGCCTTCTTCTCCCACTCCTCGGTGGAGATCCGCCGCTCCTCGACCGCGTAGCCGAGGTCGGCCGCCATCCGCAGCAGCGAGTCGCGGGTGATGCCGGGCAGCAGCGCGCCGCTCAGCTCCGGCGTCACGACGCGGGCGTCCGAACCGGAGCCGAGGACGAAGAACAGGTTCATCCCGCCCATCTCCTCGACCCACCGGCGCTCCACCGCGTCGAGCCACACGACCTGGTCGCAGCCCTTCTCGGCGGCCTGCGCCTGCGCGACCAGGGAGGCCGCGTAGTTGCCCGCGAACTTCGCCGCGCCGGTGCCGCCGGGAGCCGCCCGGACGTACTCGGTGGACAGCCACACGCTCACCGGCTTCACGCCGCCGGGGAAGTACATGCCCGCCGGGGACGCGATCAGCACGTAGAGGTACTCGCCGGCCGGGCGGACCCCGAGGCCGACCTCGCTGGAGATCATGAAGGGCCGCAGGTAGAGGGACTCCTCGGCCGCCGAGGACACCCAGCGCTCGTCGATGGAGACGAGCTGGCGGATGGACTCGAGGAACAGCTCGTCGGGGAGTTCCGGCATCGCGATCCGGTTCGCGGAGAGGCGGAAGCGGGCCGCGTTCGCCTCGGGGCGGAAGGACGCGATCGAGCCGTCGGAGCGGCGGTACGCCTTGAGGCCCTCGAAGATCGCCTGGCCGTAGTGCAGCACCATCGAGGCCGGATCGAGCTCCAACGAGTGGTAGGGCTCGACCGACGGCGCGTGCCAGCCCTGTGCGCGGTCCCAGCGGATCATCACCATGTGGTCGGTGAAGTGCTGTCCGAAACCGGGCTTCGCCAGTACCTCCGCTACGCGTTCCGGGGTCGCCGGATGCGGGTGGGAGGTCACGGTGAAAGGCAGCGCTGTCGTCATGGTTAGACGATAGTGCCTAGTCCCGCAGGAGAAAATCGCCATCCCGAGAATCGGACGTCCGACTTTCCCGCGGCGGGACCAACGCGGCCGCCGCACGCCTACGAGCGGCGATGCGGGCGCACAGTCCCAGCAGGACGGTGCCGATCGCCATCGTGGCGAACGTGGTCACGAGCGCGTCGACCGGGCTGCTCATCGCCAGCAGCACCGACAGCCCGAGCCCGAAGCACGCCGTGCGCATCGGCCACGTGCGCTCCTCCTGGAGCAGCAGGCGCGCCGACGCGTTCGTGAACGCGTAGTAGAACAGCGTGCCGCACGCGCCGATCGCCAGGGCCGTCGCCGGTGGAGCGAGCAGCAGCACGATCGAGGCCGCCACGCCCGCCAGCACGTCGACCTGCCACGGTTCACGACCGCCGCGCACGGGCGCGAGCCGCCCCGGCACGTCTCCCGCCGCGGCCATCGCGCCGAGCGCGCGCCGCGAACCCGCGAAGACCGAGGTGAGCACGGAGAGCGCGGCGACCAGGGCGCCGAGCTGGACCAGCGGCACCAGCCAGCCGCCGTCCGCGGCGAGCAGGGCGTCGCGCAGCGGGGCGGGCGACAGGGCGAGCCGGGCGGCGCCGAGCTGGTACCGGACGGCCGCGGCGACCGCGAGGGTGAGGCCGAGGACGAGCGCGAGGAGCAGCGGGACCGCCCACCGCTGGGTGCGGACGGAGTGCACCGGGTCGTCGCGGAAGGGGGCGGTGACGCGTTCGAAGCCGGTGAACGCGACGAACAGGACGGCGGCCGCGCCCATGAAGGCGGTGAAGTCGTCCGAGCCGGGCAGCACGGCGGGCGCCGGGGGCGGTGCGACGCCGAAGCAGACCGCGACGACGAGCACGAGCACTACGACCACCACGGCGGCCGCCACCCGGAGCGCGCCGGTGCCCAAGCGCACACCTGTGGCGCTGAGCACTCCCCCGCAGGCCAGCACGAGCAGCGCGACGAGCATCCGGTTCTCCGGGAAGGCGTAGGTCGCGGCCATGCCGGCCACCGCGGCGGCGACGCCCGCGCGGCCGAGCAGGTAGGCGCTCGCGCCCATCCGGGCGGGCCACGGGCCGAGCTGGGCGCGGATGTAGCCGTAACCACCGCCCGCGTGCGGGTGGCCGCGCGCCTGGTCCGCGGTGGAGAAAGCGCTGCACAGGGCGGCGAGCGCGGCGATGGCGGCGGCCGGGACGAACCACCGGCCGGAGATCGAGGCCGCCGGGGCAAGGCCGAGGAACACGCCGGCGCCGATCGTGGAGGTGAGCCCGAGGACCACGGCTCCCGACACCGCCGAGCGGCCATGGGGCGATCGCGTCACCGCTACACACTCCCAGATTGCTCGGCTGGGCGGGAACCCTCAGACGGCGGTCCCCCGATCGTGTTAATTGTTACTCCGCGCAATCGACGGTGCCGTCGACAGTGGACGTCCGCAGACCTTTAGCATCCATCAGGATCCACCCTCGTTCCCGCCGCACAGCGCAGAAGTGCCGGGAGGAATCGCCAAGGAGCACTACGTGACAGGGCCGAAGCTGGCGCTTACTGACAGTGACCTGACCACCTTGCCCGCCGACGTCGTGGTGGTGGGGACGGTGCAGGGTCCGGACGGCCTCGCGCTGGCCGACGGCGGCGCCGCCGTGGACGCGGCGTTCGACGGGGGGCTGGTCGCGATCCTCGACACCCTCGGCGCCAAGGGCAGGGCCGAGGAGGTCGTCAAGCTGCCGACGCTCGGCAAGCTGACCGCCCCGCTGCTGATCGCGGTCGGCCTCGGCAAGCCCGGCGCCGACGGGTCGATCACCGAGGAGCAGGTCCGCCGCGCCGCAGGTGCCGCCGCGCGCGCCCTCGCGGGCCGCAAGCGCGCCGTGACGACGTTGTCAGCCGTGCACATCGGCGCCACCGTCGAGGGCACGCTGCTCGGCGGGTACGCGTTCACCGACTACAAGTCCGAGGCCGGCGACGGCCCGGTCGGCAGGCTCGACCTCGTCGCCCCCGCCGCGGGCAGCCCCAAGGACCACCGCGCCGCGCTCAAGGCGTCCACCGCCATCGCGGAGGCCGTGACCACCACCCGCGACCTGGTCAACACCCCGCCGAACGACCTGTTCCCGGCCTCGTTCGCGGAGCGCGCGGCGGCGCTCGGCAAGGCCGCGGGCCTCGAGGTCGAGGTGCTCGACGAGAAGGCGCTGCGCAAGGCGGGCTACGGCGGCATCCTCGGCGTCGGCATGGGTTCGTCCCGTCCGCCGCGCCTGGTGCACCTGTCCTACGTCGGGCCGAAGGCCACCAAGAAGGTCGCGCTGGTCGGCAAGGGCATCACGTTCGACACCGGCGGCATCTCGATCAAGCCCGCCGCGGGCATGGACGAGATGACCTCCGACATGGGCGGCGCCGCGGCGATCGTGGCCACGATGGTGCTCGCCGCGAAGCTCAAGTACCCGCTGGCCATCGAGGCCTGGGTGCCGATGGCGGAGAACATGCCCTCGGGCTCGGCCTACCGGCCCGGCGACGTCCTCACCATGTACGGCGGCAAGACCGTCGAGGTGCTCAACACCGACGCCGAGGGCAGGCTGGTCCTGTCCGACGCGATCGCGCGCGCCTGCGAGGACGAGCCGGACTACCTGATCGAGACGTCCACGCTCACCGGCGCGGCCATCGTGGCGCTGGGCAAGAAGACTGCGGGCGTCATGGGCTCGGACGAGTTCCGCGACCGGGTCGCCGCCGCGGGCCGCGCGGTCGGCGAGAACGCGTGGGCGATGCCGCTGCCCGAGGAGCTGCGCGCCGACCTCGACTCCCGGCTGGCCGACCTGGCCAACGTGATGGGCCACCGCTGGGGCGGCATGCTCGCCGCGGGGATCTTCCTGAGCGAGTTCGTCGCCGAGGGCGTCCAGTGGGCGCACATCGACATCGCGGGCCCGTCCTGGCACTCCGGCGGACCGTCGGGCTACACCACCAAGGGCAGCACCGGCGTGCCGGTCCGCACCCTGGCCGCCGTGCTCGCGGACATCGCCGCGAACGGTTGAGCGAGGGGCTCAGGATGCCCGGATGTAGGACTCGGGGTGCCTGAGCGTTCGACACGGGGTGTCTGAGCGTTCGACTCGCGGGAGCCCCCGGCGTGGTTGCGCCGGGGGCTTCCGCGTGGTCAGCGGTTGTCGGGCCTGAGCTTCTGGCGGGCCGTGTAGTCGCGCATGCGTTGCGGGTAGCCGACGATGCCCGCGTCGTAGATGGGCATGCCGAGCTTGCGGGCGAACTTGCGCGCGCCGTCCTCCCCGTCGATTCGGCGACGGGTCCACTCGCCGTCGTGCGCGACGAGCACCACGGTGGTTTCCGTCACGGTCGTCTTCGGCTCGACGAAAGCCTCGACGCCGTGCCGCGCGGCCGCCCACTCCTCCAGGTGCCCGGTGTCGGTCGACGAAGCACCGCGCAGCACGCCGGGCTTCGGCTTCCTGCGGAAACGATCCAAGAGCCCCACGGGGCCACCTCCTAGGAGACCTGTGGCGACCATGGTGCCGGCCGGGCTGTGAAGCAGGTGGCAAGTCGTCCCAAGGGGACACCCGATCGAGGCCCCGTGGCCGCTTGCTCCGAGCAGGTGACAAGATGACTTGAGTACCCGCGCGCACCCGCGCGAATGCAAGGCACGCACATAGGTGAAGATGAAACCGTCGAGGAGTTCGAAGTGACCGACACCTCCGCCGACCTTGTGATCCTCGGTGGCGGCTCAGGCGGCTACGCCTGCGCGTTCCGCGCGGCCGAGTTCGGTCTGTCCGTCGTCCTGGTCGAGAAGGACAAGCTCGGGGGGACCTGCCTGCACCGCGGCTGCATCCCGACCAAGGCCCTGCTGCACGCGGCCGAGGTCGCGGACAACGTCCGCGAGGGCGACCAGTTCGGTATCAAGAGCTCGCTCGAGGGCATCGACATCGCGGGCGTGAACTCGTACAAGGACGGCGTGGTCAGCAAGCTCTACAAGGGTTTGCAAGGTTTGGTGAAGGCCAACAAGGTCACGCTCGTCGAGGGTGCGGGCACGTTCGTCGGCCCGAACACCGTCGTGGTGAACGGCGACCGCTACACCGGTAAGAACGTGGTCCTCGCCACCGGTTCCTACGCCAAGAGCCTCCCCGGTCTGGAGATCGGCGGCCGGATCATCACCAGCGACCAGGCGCTGAACCTGGACTTCATCCCGGAGAAGGTCGTCGTCCTGGGCGGCGGCGTCATCGGCGTGGAGTTCGCCAGCGTGTGGCGCTCGTTCGGCGCCGAGGTGACCATCGTCGAGGCGCTGCCGCGACTGGTCCCGGTCGAGGACGAGTACGCCTCGAAGCAGCTGGAGCGCGCTTTCCGCAAGCGCGGCATCAAGTTCAAGACCGGCGTCCGGTTCACCGGCGCCACCCAGAACGACAAGGGCGTGTCGGTGTCGCTGGAGTCCGGCGACGTCCTCGAGGCCGACCTGCTGCTGGTGGCCGTGGGACGCGGCCCGAACAGCGCGGGCCACGGCTACGAGGAGGCCGGGGTCGCCACCGACCGCGGGTTCGTCACCACCGACGACCGCCTCCGCACCAACCTGCCGAACGTGTACGCCGTCGGCGACATCGTGCCCGGCCTGCAGCTCGCGCACCGCGGCTTCCAGCAGGGCATCTTCGTCGCCGAGGAGATCGCGGGGCAGAACCCGAAGGTCATCGACGAGGCCGGCATCCCCCGCGTCACGTACTGCAAGCCCGAGGTCGCCTCGGTCGGTCTCTCCGAGGCTGCGGCCAAGGAGAAGTACGGCACGGTCGAGACCTTCGTCTACGACCTGGCGGGCAACGGCAAGAGCCAGATCCTCAAGACCGCGGGCGGCGTCAAGCTCGTGAGGGCGCCCGACGGTCCGGTCGTCGGCATCACCCTGGTGGGTGAGCGCGTCGGCGAACTGATCGGTGAGGCCCAGCTGATCTACAGCTGGGAGGCTTTCCCGGAGGACGTGGCTCCGCTGATCCACGCCCACCCGACCCAGACAGAAGCCCTCGGCGAGGCATTCCTCGCCCTGGCCGGCAAG
Source organism: Umezawaea sp. Da 62-37 (assembly GCF_032460545.1). Taxonomy (GTDB): domain Bacteria; phylum Actinomycetota; class Actinomycetes; order Mycobacteriales; family Pseudonocardiaceae; genus Umezawaea. The sequence goes on along the minus strand of NZ_CP135965.1, from coordinate 7,754,774 downwards.
CCGCTGCACGTGCACGGCTGACCGTCGCAAACAAGTCAGCCGAACCTGCAACTCAAGCACGAGGAGTCAGCGAACGATGGCCTTCTCCGTCCAAATGCCCGCACTCGGCGAGAGCGTCACCGAGGGCACGGTCACCCGCTGGTTGAAGCAGGAGGGTGACCGGGTCGAGGTCGACGAGCCGTTGCTGGAGGTCTCGACCGACAAGGTCGACACCGAGATCCCTTCGCCCGCGGCCGGGGTCCTGCAGAAGATCGTCGCCCAGGAGGACGAGACCGTCGAGGTCGGCGCCGAGCTGGCGGTGATCGGCGACGGTGCCGGTGAGCAGACCACGCCCACCGCGACGCCCTCCGAGGAAGCCCAGCCGGAGCCCGAGCCCGAGCAGGCGTCCGAGCCCGAGGCCGAGGCCCCGAAGCAGGAGGAAGCCCCCGAGCAGGAGGCTCCCGCGTCGTCGGGCGGTTCCGGCGAGGGCACCCCGGTCGTCATGCCCGCGCTCGGCGAGAGCGTGACCGAGGGCACCGTCACCCGCTGGCTCAAGCAGGTCGGTGACTCGATCGAGGTCGACGAGCCGCTGCTGGAGGTGTCCACCGACAAGGTCGACACCGAGATCCCCTCCCCCGTGGCCGGCACCGTGCTGGAGATCACCGCGGCCGAGGACTCCACCGTCGAGGTCGGCGGTCAGCTCGCCGTGATCGGGTCCGGTTCCCCGGCGCCGTCGTCGGCACCGGCTCCCGCCCCGGCGCCCGAGGCGCCGAAGCAGGAGGCTCCCAAGCAGGAGCCCCCGAAGCAGGAAGCGCCGAAGCAGCAGGAAGCCCCCAAGCAGGAGGCTCCCAAGTCCGCCCCGGCCCAGCCGTCGGCACCGGCTCCGGCCGCGTCCGAGGAGTCGTCCAACGGCACCCCGTACGTCACGCCGCTGGTGCGCAAGCTGGCGTCGGAGAACGGCATCGACCTGAACTCGCTGACCGGCACCGGTGTCGGCGGCCGCATCCGCAAGCAGGACGTGCTGGCCGCGGTCGAGGCCAAGAAGGCCCCGGCTCCCGCGCCCGCCGCCCCGGCTCCGGCCGCCGCCGCTCCCGCCCGCGCCGCGGCCCCGGCCGCCGCGGACACCAGCGGACTGCGGGGCAGCACGCAGAAGCTGCCGCGCCTGCGCCAGATCGTGGCGCAGCGCACCCGCGAGTCGCTGCAGATGTCGGCGCAGCTCACCCAGGTGTTCGAGGTCGACGTGACCAAGATCGCCCGGTTGCGCAACCGCGCCAAGGCGGCGTTCGAGCAGCGCGAGGGCGTCAAGCTCACGTTCCTGCCGTTCTTCGCCAAGGCCACCGTCGAGGCGCTCAAGCAGCACCCGAAGCTGAACGCCTCGATCGACGAGGAGGCCAAGCAGGTCACCTACTACGGCGCCGAGCACCTGGGCATCGCGGTGGACACCGAGCGCGGCCTGCTCAACGCGGTCATCCACAACGCCGGTGACCTCAACCTGGCCGGTCTGGCGCACAACATCGCCGACCTCGCCGCCCGGACCCGTGCGAACAAGGTCACCCCGGACGAGCTGTCCGGCGGCACCTTCTCGCTGACGAACCTGGGCAGCAACGGCGCGCTCTTCGACACCCCGATCATCCAGCAGCCGCAGGTCGGCATCCTGGGCGTCGGCGTGGTCAAGAAGCGCCCCGTCGTCGTCACCGACGAGAACGGCGACGACAACATCTCCATCCGCTCGATGGCGTACCTGGCGCTGACCTACGACCACCGCCTGGTCGACGGCGCGGACGCCGGTCGTTTCCTCACCACCATCAAGAACCGCCTGGAAGAGGGCGCGTTCGAGGCCGATCTCGGCCTGTAGGGCGACTCGGGCGAGCCCCTCGGCGCGGTCCGCGCCGGGGGGCTCCGCCTTGTCCCCACCCGTGTCCCTTTTGGGTCCGCATGTCCTCCTGCTGTGCACGAACCCCACCATTGGGAGACGATCAACCCATGCGCGTCGTGATCGCCGGTTCGTCCGGGATGATCGGAACCAGTCTGGTGGCGTCGCTGCGCGGTGAGGGGCACGAGGTGCTCCGGCTGGTGCGGCGCAGGCCAGCCGCGCCCGATGAGCGCGGCTGGGATCCGCCCGCGGGCCGGATCGACGCGGGCGCGCTCGACGGCGTCGACGCGGTCGTGAACCTGTGCGGCGCGGGTGTGGCGGACAAGCGGTGGAACGATGCCCGCAAGCAGGTGCTCCGCGACAGCCGCAACGTGCCGACCGAGGTGCTGGCCGCCGCGGTCGTCGAGCACGGCGTGCCGACGCTGGTGAACGCGTCGGCGATCGGCTTCTACGGCGACACCGGCGACGACGTGGTCGACGAGACCCGCGGTTCCGGCAGCGGCTTCCTGGCGGACCTGTGCCGCGAGTGGGAGGCGGCCACCGCGCACGCCGACCAGGCGGACGGGGTGCGGGTGGTGAAGCTGCGCACCGGGCTGGTGATCGCGCAGGCCGGTGGGCTGTTCGGCCGGATCAAGCCGCTGTTCGCGTTCTTCCTGGGCGGCAGGCTCGGCGACGGCACCCAGTACATGCCGTGGATCTCCCTGGACGACGCCACCTCCGCGATCCGCTTCGCCGTGGAGAACGACAAGGTCGTCGGCCCGATCAACCTGACGGCGCCGAGCCCGGTGACGAACGCCGAGTTCACCAGGACCGTCGGTCACGTGCTGCACCGGCCGACGCCGTGGGTCGTGCCCGGCTTCGTGCTCAAGGCCGCGCTCGGCGAGGTGGCCGAGGAGGGCATCCTCGTCGGCCAGCGCGCCGTGCCGAAGGTGTTGGAGCGCAACGGGTTCCAGTTCCTGCACCCCGCTCTCGGAGCGGCGGTGTCGGCAGCGGTGAACGGTTGAGCCGGGCCGTCGTCCTCCTGGTCGGCGTCCTGCTCGTCGGCGTGTCGACGGCTCTCGGCGTGTTCGTGCGCGACGAGGTGCCGGCGCTCGACGTCCGGTTCAACGCCTTCGACCCGCTGCACACCCGTCCGCTGACCTACGTGGCCGAGTGGATCAGCTTCGTCCTCAGCCCCGGTCTCGCGACCATCGTGCTGCTCGGGGTGGCCGTGAGGTCGTGGCTGGCCAAGGACTTCCTGCTGTTCCGGATCGGCGTGCTGCTCGGGCTGTGCTGGTGCACGGTGCTGGTCCGGTACGCCTACCGGCGGGTGCGGCCGATCGACTTCCCGAAGTGGAGCTACCCCAGCGGGCACGTCACGGCGGTGACGGCGCTGGCGTTCACGTCGGTGGTGGCGTGCGCGTGGCTGGCCCGGCGGTGGGTGCGGGTGGTCGCGGCGCTGGCCGTGACGGCGGTGGCGCTGACCGCGGTGAGCCGGGTCGTGCTGCGGATGCACTGGTTCACCGACACCGCCGGGGCCGTGACCGCCGTGGTGGGCGTCGGGCTGCTCTCCGGTCTCGCCCTCGGGCTCGTGGGGCCGGGAGTAATGTCGAACCGTGACCGGACCTGACGTCTCCTGCCGCACCTCGAGCGACCCCTTCGACGTGCGTGAGCTGGGCACCATCGACTACATGGCCGCCTGGGACCTGCAACGCGACCTCGCCAACGCCCGCGCGGACGGCACCGCGGGCGACACCCTCCTGCTGCTGGAGCACACCTCCGTCTACACCTGCGGACGGCGCACCGAAGAGGCCGACCGGCCGGTGAAGAGCACCATCCCGGTCATCGACGTCGACCGCGGCGGGAAGATCACCTGGCACGGTCCCGGCCAGCTCGTCGGCTACCCGATCATGGAGCTCACCGAGCCGATGGACGTCGTGCAGTACGTGCGCAGGCTGGAGCAGGCGCTGATCCACGTGTGCGACCAGCTGGGCGTGCCGACGGGGCGGGTCGACGGGCGCAGCGGCGTGTGGCTGGCGGCCGACGACCGCGGTCCGGAGCGCAAGATCGCCGCGATCGGCATCCGCGTGCAGCGGGGCGTGACGATGCACGGTTTCGAGATCAACTGCAACGCCGACCTCGGCGCTTTCGACGACATCATCCCCTGCGGCATCAGGGATGCCGGTGTGGCTTCCCTGTCGCGGGAGCTGGATCGGGACGTGACGGTCGCGGAGGTGCTGCCGATGGCCCGCGACGCGGTCCTGGCGGCCGTCGACGGGAGCCTGCCGCTGTCCGACCGCGTGCTGCCGCGCGGTGGGCCGAACGCCGCGGGCATCACCTTCGCGGTGCGGACGGGCTGACAAGCCGACTCCGTTCCTCTAGTATTCCGTAATTACGGACTACCAGAGGGGGAATTGTCGTGCTCTTGAACCGACGACAGGTGCTCACCGCCGCGGGGGTGGCCGGTGCCTCGATGTTGATCGGTACCGGGCGGGCGGCGGCAGAGCCGAACGGGTGGGAAGGGTGGCTCGCCGCCAACCGGGGGCACGTCGGAGCCGTGATCGACGACGGCCGCGGCGGGCGGCTGAGCCACCGCCCGCACCAGGAGCAACCGCTGGCGTCGGCGGTCAAGGCCGTGCACGCGGCGGGGTACGCGCTCGCCGTCGGGCAGGGGCGCGTGCGGCCCGACGAGCAGGTGCGCGTCGGCGACTGGGAGAAGTACTACTACGGGCTCGACGGCGGCGCGCACCAGGCGTCGATGGCGGACCTGGGGATCGCCTCCGCCAACGGCGTCACCGCCGACGACCCCGACCGCCTGGTGAGCCTGGACGACCTCGCCAAGGTGGCCGTCCTGCACAGCGACAACGCGGCCGCGGACTTCGTGCGAACCCGCGTCGGCGACGCGTCCCTGCGGGCGGCGGCGCTGAGCTGCGGCTGGCCGGGCGTGGACACCCGGTCCATCGCGGGCGAGGTGCTCATGCTGATCCTGCCCGACCGGGCGCCCGCCGACCCGTCCCAGCGCAAGCGCGTCGGCGACCTGCTCGCCGCCCAGGCGCTGCACGACCCCCGGCTGCAACTGGAGATCATCGGCCGGTTCCCGGACATCCCGGCCACCTACGACGGCCAGAGGCCGTGGGCGCGGCAGACGTGGCACGGCTCCGCGGCGGGCCTGCACCGCCTCCACCGGTCCGTCGCGGGCGGGCGGTTCCCGCAGGCGCGCACCCACCTGGAACGCGCCTTCCCCGGCCCGCTGCCCAAGGGCGTGAAGGCCATCGGGTTCAAGGGCGGCTCGCTGCCCGGCGTGCTCACGATGGCGTACACCGTGCGGTGGGAGGACGGGCGGATCGGCACGGGCGTGCTGCTGGCCGAGGAGGTCGACGAGTCGCTGTCCACAAAGGCCGGTGAGCTGGCCGACCTCGTGCTCGGTCCCCTGCTGGACCCGGCTTCGCTGCGAGATCTGCGGGCGACCCTCGTAGCATGACCACGATGGACGTGGCGCGGAAGCTGGCCGAGTTGGAGGAGCGCGTCGCCGCGCTCGAAGGCGACGACCGGGCGACCGCCGACGTGCCTCCGGGCGGTGACGGGGGCGGCACCGTCGGCTACCACGGCCAGGTGACGATCGGCGGCGGCGACGTGCGCTGGCAGATCGACGTGTCGCCCGAGCGCGTGCTGGCGCTGCCCGAGCGGGCGCCGATCGAGGTGCTCGCCGCGCTGGCGCACCCGGTGCGCGTCAACATCGTCAGGTCGCTGCTCGTGGACGGGCCCCAGCCGGGGGCGGCGCTGCAGGAGGCCGCCGGGCTGGGGTCGACCGGCCAGCTCTACCACCACCTCAAGTCCCTCACGTCCTCCGGTGTGGTGGAGCAGGACAAGCGCGGCAGCTATCGCCTGTGCCCCACCGCGACCGTGCCCGTCCTGGTGCTGCTGACGGCTGCGTCCGATGTGGCCGGTCAGCTCCGTTGAGAGCGCTCCCACGTACCGCATAATCGTTTGACGCGCTCCGGCGCCGTGGACACACTCGACCGCCTGGCGGGTGGGGGAAACCATGGCTCTGATCGAGGCACGACAACTGACGAAGGTGTTCCGGCGGCCGGACAAGCCGCCCGGACTGGCCGGATCGCTGCGGCACCTGGTCACCAGGCGGTACGTCGAGAAGGTGGCGGTCGACCACGTCGACCTGTCCATCGAGGCGGGCGAGGCCGTGGCCTACGTCGGCCCGAACGGCGCGGGCAAGTCGACGACGGTGAAGCTGCTCAGCGGCATCCTCGAACCCACCTCGGGCGAGGTGCGCATCGGCGGCCTGGTGCCGCAGCACGACCGGATGGCCGTGGCGCACCGGATCGGCGTGCTGTTCGGGCAGCGCACCCAGCTCTGGTGGGACCTGCCGGTCGCCGACTCGCTGGCGGTGCTGCGCGACCTGTACGGCGTGGACGAGGGCACGTACCGGAAGCGGCTGCGGCGGTTCGACGAGGTGCTGGGGCTCGACGACCTGATGGCGGTGACGGGCCGCAAGCTGTCGCTGGGGCAGCGGATGCGCGCCGACCTGGCCGCCGCGCTGGTGCACGGGCCGGAGGTCGTCTACCTCGACGAGCCGACGATCGGGCTGGACCTGTCGGTGAAGGACCGGGTGCGGGAGTTCTTCCGGGAGCTGCGCGACGACGGCACCACGGTGATGCTCACCAGCCACGACCTGGCCGACATCGAGGGCTTCTGCCGACGGCTGGTGATCATCGACGAGGGTCGGATCGTCTTCGACGGCGACCTGGAGGCGGTGAAGGACGAGTTCGCCCGCGACCGCATCCTGCACGTGCACACCGAGACCCACGTCGACCCCGACCTGGTGCGGGCGGTGCTGCCGGGGGCGGTGGTCGCGGCGGGCGAGTCCCTGTTGTGGCACTCGATCCGCTTCGACCGCTTCGCGATCACCGCGGGCCAGGTCGTCGCCGCGGTGAACGGGATCGCCACCGTGGTCGACTTCCGCATCGACGAGCCGGGCATCGAGGACGTGATCCGCCGGGTGTACTCGGGCGAGCTGCGCCTGGCACCCGGAGAACCCGGCACGGCGGAATCGGACTCGGCGGAGTCCGGCACGGGCGGGTCCGACGCCGTCGTGACCGCGCCGTGAGGGCGTACCGGGCGCTGGCGCGGATGTCGGCGAAGAACGCGCTGACCTACCGGCTGGAGTTCGCGTTCGCGCTGTTCGGCGTGCTGTTCCAGTTCGTCGCGCTGCTGGCGGTGTGGAAGGTGCTGCTGGCCGACGGCACCGCCGACACCGGCTTCACCTGGCCGCAGATGCGCGGCTACCTGCTGGTGGCCTTCGCCTCCGGCGCGCTGGTCGGGCTGTTCGCGGACTTCCGGATGGCCTTCCGGATCCGCAGCGGGCTGGTGGCGCTCGACCTCGTCAAACCCGTGCGCTACCAGGAGGCCCGGTTCGCCGAGGTGCTCGGCGGGGTGTGGATCGAGGTGCTGGTGGTGCTCCTCGTCGGCGCCGTCACGGTGCTGGTCGCCGGAGCGCCGACGTGGCCGGAAGGCGCGGAGCTGGCGCTGTTCGCCACCAGCATGCTGCTGCTGATCCCGTTGAAGTTCCTCGTCGTGTACCTGTGCGGCCTGGCGTCGTTCTGGACGCAGAACTACGTGGGCGTGCAGTGGGCGCGGATCGCGATCGTCAACCTGTTCTCCGGCGCGCTGGTGCCGCTGGCCTACCTGCCCGGCTGGCTGGCGACGGTGGCCGAGTGGTCGCCGTTCGCCGGGATGACCTCCACGCCGGGGCTGATCCTCGTCGGACGGGCCACCGGCGCGCAGGCGGCGGTGCTGGTGGCCGTCCAGTTCGGCTGGGTGGTGCTGCTGTGGTTCGGCGCGAAGCTGTTGTGGCGCACCGCTGTCCGGCAACTGACCGTGAACGGGGGCTGACGTGGCACGGGTGGTCAGGCTCTACTTCCGCTTCCTCGGGGTGCACCTGAGGGCGCTGCTCGAGTACCAGTCCGACTTCTGGATCATGGCGGTCGCGACCGTGCTGATCCAGGTGGTGAACCTGGTGTTCCTCTCCGCCGTCTTCGCCAGGATCCCCACCCTGCGCGGCTGGTCGTTCTGGGCCGTGGTGGCGATGTTCGCGCTGATGGCGATCGCCGAGGGGGTCGGCTCGTTCTTCTTCGAGGGCACCTGGCGGCTGGCGGAGGCCATCAACCAGGGCTCCCTGGACTACGCGCTGGTGCGGCCGTACCCGGTGGTGCTCCAGGTGACCAGCTCCGAGATCGGCGTCAACGGGCTGACGAACATCGTGACCGGCGGCACCATGCTGGCCGCGGCGCTGGCGCACCTGGACGTCGGGTGGTCGGCCGGCCTGGTCCTGCTGGCGCTGGTGCTGTTCGCCTCCGCCGTCGTGATCAAGGTCGCGGTCAACCTGGCGAGCAACTCGATCTCGTTCTGGCTGGCCGGTCCGAGCCCGCTGTTCGCCATGGCGGTCCACCAGGTCGGCGAACTGGCCCGCTACCCGCTGACGATCTTCCCGACGGCCCTCAAGGCCACGCTGGGGCTCGTGGTGCCGTTCGCCTTCATCACCACGTTCCCGCTGGGGTTCCTGCTCGGCACGGGCACGTCCCCGTGGCTGGGGCTGCTCACCCCGCTGGTCGCCGCGTACTGCGTGGCGGTCGCGCTGGTGACGTTCTCGCGCGGGCTGCGCCGGTACGAGAGCGCGGGCAACTGACGGGCTAGGACACCGACCAGAGGTCCCACCCGGCGGACACGTCGATCACCCGCAGCAGCCTGCCGTCGACGGTGTCCGCGGTGATCTCGGTGACCTGGGTGCGCGCGTCGTTCTCCGGGATCGGCGAGCCGACGATCCGGATGTCGCCGACCGCCGTCAACGGCTTCCAGTGGCCCGAGTAGTCGTCGGTGTGCAGCAGCGAGCCGTCCTCGCCGCGCGCGAACACCTCGGTGATCCCGGTGTTCGGCTGGTGCACGGCCACCGGGTCGCCCGCTAGCCGCGCGTCGCCCAGCACCTCCCAGTCCGACCACCCCGCGACGCCGCGGGCGGTGTGGACCAGCCTGCCCCCGGTGTCGCGGCCGAAGACCTCGGTGGGATGGACGCGCTCGTGGACCCAGCTCGGCGTGCCGAGGATCCTCTGGTCGCCGACGGGCGCCCACTGCGACCAGCCCGCCCCGGTGTCGTAGGTGTGGATCACGGTCCCGTCGGCGGCGCGGGCGAAGCCCTCGACGGCGCGCGGCACCGGAGGGTCGTCCGGGACCGCGGCCGCCGTGCCGGGCGGCGAGGAGAGCACCACCAGGGCGGTGAGCCCCAGCAGGGTCGAGCCGAGCGTGCGCGCCTTCGCCACCGCATTCCCCCAAGATTCCGTCGACAGCCGCGGGACCGAAGCTATCGGCGGGACCTTCGAAAAACCTCAAAGGGCGTTCAGGCCAGCTGGGACGCGACCTCCGCGGCGACGAGTTCGACCTGGTCGAGGTCCGCGATGTCGAGGACCTGGAGGTAGATCCGGGTGACGCCGGTCCGCTCCCGCCACCGCGACAGCCGGTCGACGACCTCGGCGGGGGTGCCCGCGACACCGTTCGCGCGCAGTTCGTCGACCCCGCGGCCGATCTTCGCGGCCCGGCGGGCGATCTCGGCGTCGTCACGGCCGACGCAGGTGACCAGCGCGACGGACCGGGTGATCTCCGCCTGGTCGCGGCCGATCGCGGCGCACGCCTCGGCGACCCGGCCGAACTGCCGGTTCGCCGTGTCGAAGTCCTGGAACGGCAGGTTGAACTCGCTCGCGAACCGGGCGGCCAGCGCGGGGGTGCGCTTCGCGCCGACACCGCCGATCAGCACCGGCACGGGCGACTGCACCGGCTTGGGCAGGGCGGGCGAGTCGGTGAGCCGGTAGTGCTTGCCCGCGAAGGAGAAGGTCTCCCCCGCGGGTGTGCCCAGCAGGCCGGTGATGATCTCCAGCTGCTCGGCGTAGCGGTCGAAGCGCTCGCCGACCGGCGGGAACGGGATGCCGTAGGCGGAGTGCTCGTCCTCGTACCAGCCCGCGCCGAAGCCGAACTCGACCCGCCCGCCGGACATCGCGTCCACCTGGGCGACGCCGATGGCGAGCGGTCCGGGGTGGCGGAAGGTGGCGGCCGTCATCAGCGTGCCGAGCCGGATGCGGGAGGTCTCACGGGCCAGACCGGCGAGCGTGATCCACGCGTCGGTGGGGCCGGGCAGACCGTCGGTGTCGCCCATCCGCAGGTAGTGGTCCGACCGGAAGAACGCGTCGTACCCGGCGTCCTCCGCGGTCCGCGCGATGCGCAGCAGGTCGTCGTAGGTGGCCCCTTGCTGGGGCTCGGTGAAGATCCGGAGTTCCACCTGGTCAAAACTAGTACGCCGAGCGAACTAGTGCCTCCGCGACCGGGACCGGCTCCGCGGCGGAGCCACCGGGGGCACGCCGTCGCGCACCCGCAGCCCCTCGACGACGCGCACGATGGTCCGTTCGACCTCGGCGCTGGCCTTCTTCGGGTCCGACGCCGCCGCGATCGTGCTGGCGCCCGCGGACAGCGCGCCGAACAGCAGCCTGCTGGTGGTCTCGACCGGCATGTCCTCGATCTCGCCGGACTCGACGAGCAGTTCGATGGCGGTGCGCAGCAGGCCGTAGCTGAAGTGCTCCTCGGCCTCGCGCCAGCGCTCCCAGCCCATCACGACCGGGGCCTCGTGGATCACGATGCGCTGGTAGGAGGGCTCCAGGCAGACCCGGACGTAGGAGCGCAGGCCCTCGATCGCGGTCTCCCACGGGTCGCCGGGGGCGGAGACGATCGCCGACAGGCGGCTCATGAACTTGTTCTCCACGGCGTCGAAAGCGGCCTCGAACAGGCCCTGCTTGCCGCTGAAGTGGTGGTAGAGCGCGCCCTTGGTGACCCTGGCGCGCTTGGTGACCTCGTCGAGGGACGTGCCCGCGTAGCCGCGCTTGGTGAACAGCTCCACCGCGTTGTCCACGAGCGCCTGCCTCGTGGACTCCGAGTACTCGACGCGTCTCAACCCCGTTGTCACCACGCTCACAACCGTACGACATACCGACGGTACGTACCGGTGGTATGTTGGCTCCAACGGGCCATACCGGCAGTATGCGAAAGACCCCGAGTATGAGCCCCCTCACCCACGAGAGGAGGCGCGACCATGGGCTGGAACGACTTCTACCGACGGCGTGACGAGCTGGACGCCGTGCTCCGCCGGGCCGAACCGCACCCCGAGGCCCCGCTGGACTTCGACCCGGACGTGTTCGCCGACGCGGACGAACTGCTGCTCGCGCTGCACCACCGGTGGCTCCAGCAGCTCACCGGGCGGCTGGGCGTGGCGCTGACCGGCGCCGACGACCGCGCCGAAGTGGTGCTCACGACCTGGCGCGTCCTAGCCGCCGAACAGCCCGCGCTGCGCGGCGTCCTGGACGCCCACCTGACCGACCGCGAGGCCGTGGAGCGCGAGGAGCGCCTGCTTGCGTTGACCGCTGGTCTCGCCGAGCTTTCCGAGCCGTCCGCCGAGGTCGCCCGGATCGGTGCGGCGTTCCTCGCGCTGATCCGTTCGGAGCCCGCCGTGCGAACGTCCCGCAAGCGCCTGTTGAGCAGGGCCTGAGCGAACTTGGTTAGGTGACGGACATGTGGACCGAAGCGGACATCCCAGACCAGACCGGCCGCACGGTGGTGATCACCGGTGCGAACTCGGGCCTCGGGCTGCGCTCGGCCGAGGTGCTGAGCGCCAGGGGCGCGCGGGTGCTGATGGCCTGCCGCTCCCCCGAACGCGGTGCCGAGGCGCTCCGGCGCGTGCTCGCGACCGGCGGGAAGGCCGAACTCGTCGAACTGGACCTGGCCGACCTGTCGTCGGTCCGCAGAGCCGCGGCCGACATCCGGGAGCGCACCGGTGACGCGGTCGACGTGCTGATGAACAACGCGGGCGTGATGGCGACGCCGCGCGGCTGGACCGTCGACCACTTCGAGACCCAGTTCGGCACCAACCACCTCGGGCACGCCGCCCTCACGTGGCTGCTCATGCCCGCCCTGCGCACCCGGCCCGGCGCCCGCGTGGTGACGCTGTCGAGCCTCGCCCACAAGATGGGCGGCTTCCAGGTCGCGGACCCCAACTTCGAGGCGCGCGGCTACTCGGCGTGGCAGGCGTACGGCCAGTCGAAGCTGGCGAACCTGCTGTTCGCTAACGCCCTGGCCCGGCACCTGGCGGCGGCCGGACTGGACGTGACCTCCGTCGCAGCCCACCCCGGCCTGACCGGCACGAACCTGGGCGCCAACCACGCCAAGTCCCAGGGCAGCGCCCTGCTGGGCCGGGCCGTGAAGGTGTGGGACGCCGTGGCCACCCAGAGCGTGGAGAAGGGCGCGTTGCCGCAGCTCTACGCCGCGACGGCACCCGGCGTGCTGCCCGACGACTACTACGGGCCCGGCGCGCTGGGCGAGACCCGCGGCCACCCCAGGCCCGCGTCCCGGACGAAGGCCGCCCAGGACGACGTGACGGCCGACCGGCTGTGGGATCTCACGGCCACTCTCACCGGCGTCACCCCGGATCCGGCGTGACCCCGAACACGCGCGCGCGAAGCGTAGGGTGACCGCTGTGACGCCGGTACCAGAGGGTCGGAAGCTGCTGCGGCTCGAGGTCCGCAACAGCCAGACGCCGATCGAGAAGAAGCCCTCGTGGATCAAGACGAAGGCCAAGATGGGCCCCGAGTTCCGGGAGCTCAAGAGCCTCGTCAAACGCGAAGGGCTGCACACGGTCTGCGAAGAGGCCGGCTGTCCCAACATCTACGAGTGCTGGGAAGACCGCGAGGCCACCTTCCTCATCGGTGGCGAGCAGTGCACCCGGCGCTGCGACTTCTGCCAGATCGACACCGGCAAGCCGGACGACCTCGACCGCGACGAGCCCCGCCGGGTCGCCGAGTCGGTCCAGGCGATGGGCCTGCGCTACTCGACCGTCACCGGCGTCGCCCGCGACGACCTCGACGACGGCGGCGCGTGGCTGTACGCGGAGACCGTGCGGCTGATCCACCAGCTCAACCCCGGCACGGGCGTCGAGCTGCTGATCCCGGACTTCAACGCGGTGCCCGAACAGCTGGCCGAGGTGTTCGCCTCCCGGCCGGAGGTGCTCGCGCACAACGTGGAGACCGTGCCGCGCATCTTCAAGCGCATCCGCCCGGCGTTCCGCTACGAGCGCTCCCTCGACGTGATCACCAGGGCCCGCGAGTTCGGCCTGGTCACCAAGTCGAACCTGATCCTCGGCATGGGCGAGACCCCGGAAGAGGTCACCCAGGCGCTGCGCGACCTGCACAGCGCGGGCTGCGAGATCATCACGATCACCCAGTACCTGCGGCCCTCGCCGCGCCACCACCCGGTCGAGCGCTGGGTGAAGCCCGAGGAGTTCGTCGCGCACTCCGACGACGCCAAGGCCATGGGCTTCTCCGGCGTGATGGCCGGTCCGCTGGTGCGCTCCTCCTACCGCGCGGGACGGCTGTACGCGACCGCCGTGCAGGAGCGCGGCGAGGAACTGCCGGCGAACCTCCAGCACCTGCTCCAGGCCGGGAGCGCCGCCCAGGAGGCCAGCTCGCTGCTCGCCCCCCGCTAGTTACCTGCTAGTCCCCCTGTGCCCCGGCGTCCGCGTCGGGGCACAGCTACGTCCGGACCGGCTCGTCGACCGTGACGCCGTCGAGGGTGCGCACGAAGTCCGCGCCGAACGCGCTGGACGGCGTGTGCGAACCGGCGGGCACGTCACCGGTCAGGAGCCGTTGCACGATGCGCACGACGGCGTCCGCGGTGAGGTCGTAGCCGTTGGGCGCGGTGAGCGCCATGGACGCGGTGCGCCCCTCGGCGTCCGACACCTCGCCCCAGACCTCGGACCGGGTCCTGCCGCGCAGCGCCTCGTCCGGCCCGGCGATCCGGTGCGCCACGGCCTTGCCGAAGCCCTGCACCAGCGAGGTGCGCAGCAGCGGCGCGAACAGCGCCTGGAGGTGCCCGGTGAGGCCGGGCATGACGGTGAACGTGGTGATGTTCGGGATGCCCGTCGACCGGTAGGCCGTGCTCACGTCACCCCACGGGATCGACCCGACGTCGCGCGCGCCCGACCGGAACGCGGCGCTGCGCCTGCGGTGGCCGAGGCGGACGTTGCGCAGCTCGCCGTCGACACGGGCCCGGCCGCCGGTCGCGCTGCCCTCGACGGACGTCTTCGTCGTGCCGGGGCTCGTCCCGCCGCCCGCGGTGAACGCGAGGTCGAGGTGCGTCGCGCCGGGCAGCGCGGCGGCCAGCATCGCGGCCACGCAGTCGGTCGGCACGACGTCGAAGCCCGCGCCGGGCAGCAGCACCACCCCGGCGGCCTTGGCCTCCCCGTCACGAGCGGCGACGGCCTCGAACACGTCGATCTCGCCGGTGATGTCGGTGTAGTGCGTGCCGGACGCCAGGCACGCGTCCACCATCGGGCGCGAGGTGGCCGAGAACGGGCCCGCGCAGTGCGCGACCACGTCGACGTCGTGGAGGGCTTCGGCGGCGCGGTCGAGGTCGAACGCGCGGTGCTCCAGACCGAGCCGCTCGGCCAGCGGCGCGATCTTCGCCGCGGACCGCCCGGCGAGCACCGGCCGGAGGCCTCGCCGCACGGCCAGTTCGGCGATCAGCCCGCCGGTGTACCCGTTGGCGCCGTAGAGCATCCACGTGGTCATGCGCGAACGCTACCAGCGAGTAGCTAGGCGCGCCGTCTGCCGGCCAGACCGCCGGCGACGACCAGCGCGGCACCTCCCAGCACGACCGGAAGCGCCCACCCCAACCGCTCGCTCCGCAACCGCCCGCAGATCCCGACGAACGTCAGGTCGATCTTCTCGACCTCCGCCGAATCGAACCCCATGCCGAGGCTGTTGCCGCACGAGACGGGGGAACCACCGGGGGTGTCCGACGTCATCGGCAGGAACAGGAGCAGCAGACCGGACAGCAGGAAAGCGAGACCAATCACCAACGTGACCGTCCTCAGCGCCATGAACATGAAGTTACGTCCGATTTGGACTCCAGTACAGGGTCCGAACGGCTCACGCTGATCAACTGGAGAACCCGCGCTTTTCTCCCCTTTCGGCCGCTTTTCCGGGGACTTCTCCACAACTAGCTTCCGCTGAGGACCGACGACGGGAGCCCCGCAGCATGAAACTCGACATCTTCAACGAGATCCAGGACCCGCGGCCGTGGACGGAAGGCCATGAGCACCAACGCATCGCCCAAGCCGTGGAGCAGGCGGAATTGGCCGACGAGACCGGATACGGGTGCTGGTGGCAGGTCGAACACCACGGCGCCGAGGAGTTCAGCCTGTCGTCCGCGCCGGAAATGCTGCTCGCCGCGCTCTCCCAGCGCACCACCAACATCAGACTCGGCCACTCCGCCGTCCTCGCCCCCTCCCGCTTCAACCACCCGATGCGCATCGCCGAGCGCGCGGCGTGGCTCGACCACCTCAGCGGCGGCCGCGTCGAACTGGGCCTCACCCGCTCGACCACACCGGAATGGCGGCTGTTCAACACCGATCCCGCCGATGTGAGACCGCAGACCGCCGAGGCGTTCGACATGATCCCGCGCATGTGGACGGAGGACCGCTTCTCCCACTCCAGCAACAACTACCGGATCTCCGACGTTCCGGTGGTGCCGAAGCCCTACCAGCGCCCGCACCCGCCGCTGTGGCAGGCGGCGACCAGTCCGGGGTCGTTCGAGGACGCGGGGCGGCGGGGTGTGGGCGTGCTGGGGACAACGATCTGGGAGTCGCTGGAGCGGGTCTCGCGGATGGTCGGGTTATACCGCGCCGCCGCTGAGGCCTGCACGGCGCCCGCGGGGGCGTTCGTGAACAACCAGGTGGCGTTCTTCACGTTCGTGCACTGCGCCGAGACGGATCGGGAGGCGATGCGGAACGGGGCTGCGGCGGCTGCGGCTTGGTACACCTTGCGGGCGTTGACGTTCTTCGAGGCGGCTGATGCTTTTGTGACGGAGTTGGCTCGGCAGCAGGCGGTTCTCGCTGCTCCTGATGGGGGTGGGTTGACCGGTGAGTTCCTGCGGGCTGAGGCGGCTGGTGTTGTTGGTCCGAATGAGGCGCAGTTGGTGATCGGTCGGATCATCCAGGGGGAGGAGGTGTCGGAGGAGGAGGTGTTCGAGGCGTTGAACGCGCAGGATTCGTTGATCGTGGGTAGTCCGGAGACGTGCCGGAAGAAGCTGCGGGTGTACGAAGAGCTGGGGATCGATCGGTTGATGAGTTTCCACCAGGTGGGGGCTTTACCGCATGAGAAAGTGATGGAGTCGATCCGGCTGTTCGGGACGTTGATCCCGGAGTTCGACCGGTAGGGACACGAATCGCGCCGTGCGGGTCACCCTGCCCGGTGGCAGCGACCCGTACGGTGTCCGCCCACCCGTGGTTCATCGAACACTAACAGCGCAGGTTCCTGGCAGTCTCGCGTGACGTCCTCACGACGGCGACCCTGCGGGGAATGGTGACCGATTTCGACACCAGATCCTCGAAGCTGTAATAGGAACCAGTGGCGTTCGCGGTGTCGAACGCGTTCGCGAGCGCCTCGGGGATCAG
Organism: Umezawaea sp. Da 62-37; assembly: GCF_032460545.1. Taxonomy (GTDB): domain Bacteria; phylum Actinomycetota; class Actinomycetes; order Mycobacteriales; family Pseudonocardiaceae; genus Umezawaea. Next base: position 7,738,389 of record NZ_CP135965.1, on the reverse strand, counting down.
GTAGACAGCGATCTCGAACCTGCCTTCGAAGTCCTCGGGCGCACCCACGTTCAGCGGCACGCTCTCCCATTCATGGGATTTACCTACGACAGCCTGGACCGCGCGAGCCACGTACAGCGTGTCAGGGTCGAACGTGCGAACACCAACCCTGATGACATGACCCGCGGGGGCCGCTCCACTTCCGGTGACGACAGTGCAGCGGTCGACCACCTGCCCCGCGACCGGCGAGAAGACCTGCACCTCGGACGCAGGCGAAACGGCCAGGGGCTCCGCCTTCCGGAGATAGCCCTCGACCTGGATCCCCGCGGTCAGACCGACCAGCACGGCACCCACAACAGTCGTGGTGACCGGCCACAACAACCTGGGCCTCCGCCTTTTGCCGTCGTTCCGCACCCAGCGGTACAGGAGCACGACACCGAACGCGGTCAGAACGACACCCGAAACCAGCGGGACCGAAATCCAGTCCTTGACCACGGCGAAAATCGACCCGAGCAATGAGAGAACGCCCGCCACACCTCCGAACACCTGCCAGCGATCGACAGTTCCCTGGTCGAAGGAAGTGGCACTCCGCGACTCATCCGGGTTCTCCGACATGACAGAAGACTAAGATGAAATCCGAAGAAGGCCAAGCACGACCATCTCCCCATTGATGGACCGCAAAAATCGGGAGACGCAATCCGCAAAAATGAATTCCTCGAACGGGCCGCACGCCAGACACCTCGAGACCGAGGAGGTGACAGCGAAGCCCGCCGGATGGAGGCTCAAGTGCACTCCAAGAGATGCGAAGAGCGAGCCCGGCACGCAGTTTCCACAGGCGGAATTCGTTCAGGAGAGTGGGGGCGGTTGAGGCCCTTGCAAACCCCTGCCGGAGAGTGACGCGACTCTTGGCGTTGGCCGAAGCGTGGTCGGATGGATTGCCGAGTACTCCCCCTTCAGCGGCTCGCATGCCTCGAACCGCACGACAGCTTCGACGAGACGAAGTTGATGCACTGGTGACTGCACATCAAGCTGGAGCAACCGTACGGAAGCTCGCCGCCCAGTTCGGACAGCACCGCAGCGCGATCGGCCGCCATCTCCGAGCTCGGGGCATCAACACACAGCCGCCCGCTCTCACCCCCGAGGAGGTCGCGGACGCCGCGAAGCTGTACCGCGATGGCTGGTCACTGATGAAGATCGCGAAGAGGTTCGGGGTTAACGATGGCACGGTGTGGCGACGGCTGCGAGCGGCGGGGGTGATGATGCGCACTCAAGCGGTCGAGCCTGATCAACCGGCATTGACTACCGGTAAAGCCCGGTCAATACTGGCCAGGAAAACGGCGCCATTATTCATCATCTACCGATCGATCTTGCTGGCGCCCTACTATCGGCGAGCCATAGAAATTCACACTACCGATAGATCCAGCCTGCACCGAATTCCCGAAGCTCGAATCAGAAATAGAATTTTGAGTATTCGACTTTTCAATATCGCCCGAGACCGCCGATGACCCTAGACTCGATTCATGATCTCGATTTATTTCACCAACAAGGCGGACGACCCTCTGAATATAATCTTCAACAGAGCCAACACCTTCATACCTTAGCAGCGTGCGCGTGAGCTCCATCGTCCAGCCGAACTCGCCCATCGATTGCGACGCAGCCAAAGTTAATGGCTCATAGTGAATCAACTCTGGAAAAACTTGAATAAACTGACGATTGAAATGCTGATCCATAGGAGCCAGCTCTGCCGAGGTTATCAGCGCACGCTGAACCTCAAACGGAGAGGCCTTACGCTGCTTCACTCGCACAACAAGCTTTTGCAAAGCATTTACAAACAAGTAGCCCATGAACTCGTACTCCGATATATGCATCGCTGCAGCAACGGTTAGACGGACCACGCTATCCGGCGCAAGATTGCGGTAGTCGTACCATACAATTCCGTAGTGCAGAAATCCGAACTCAAACGAACCGATAGATGGCATCGAGCGGAGGATCGCTTCAGCCTCAAACGGATCAGGCATCTCGCCTTGCACATAATCCCACAGAGGCCAGCGTCCATGCTCACGCATCGGCTCCCAGATGACTTTCAGCATATGCTTTTGCTTATCGGACAGCTGTACATCGAGGCCAAAACTTTGCGCGCTCCGCTCCCCCATCGCATCGAGAACACGCTGACTGTCCCGCGCATAGGTCTTATCCTCTTCGGCACTACGCATCGCCCTAGCTGACATTGTCTTGATCAACTGGTGCAACATGGGGCTACGGCCAGCAGTATTTTCTCTCGTGTTTGGCCTTGCCGTCGCCGATTCCGCCCCAGACTCCCCCACCACCTTGCTAATCGTGTCAATCAAAGAAACCAAGTTAGAAACGTACTTGTCACCGAACAAGTCTGCGTAGTTGAGATCGCTCAGCGTCCGGCCTGCGCCGAGATCCCAATCGGGAACATCACCATCATCAAATCGAACAGGGATCAGCCATGTAGCGCCCGGCGGAAGCATGCGAAACTCATCGATCGCGAGGGCTAATTCCTCGTTCATGTACGATTTCGACTTGGCGCGTGACTGCTCGGAAAAGCAGGCAAGAAATACGACAGCTCCCGAACGGATAGCCTCAAGAATTTTACGTTTCCACTGGTCGCCCGGAGCAAGGGCCGTCCGGTCGCGCCAGTATGGGATCCGAGCAGCATCGAGCGCCTCGCAGAGCGCGTCGACCTGCCGACCGTCCTCACGCACGTAGGATACGAAGACGTGCCTCACTGCACCGCTTTCCACACCTAGAGCGTACTAGAGCTGCCGCTCGCCATGACCCTAACGTCGAAATTCCGATGCTCGAACGGGCCACCCAAGAAGGCCAACTTGCTCATTCGTCGCCAGACTACCTACCACTTCAAGAAAGTAGAGAAGTCGATCCGGAGCAACGAAGTCTGCCAGGTCTTTATAACCACAGGTGAAGCGGTGGACTTTTCCTCATCTTCCGCATTGCAATTTCAGCATTCAGTAAAATCTTCTCATTTGACCGAACTGTTCGACATAGTTTTTAGCAGCGACAGTGGCGCGATCAAGCTGGCCACCAAACAAGCCAGCGGAGAGAGGCGGCCATAAGAGTCCGCCCACCTCGATCTCCGCAGCCATTACGCCCGCAGCTCCAGTCCCATAGTTGGCCCGCCACGTTGAGCGGCCAAACCAATAAGACCGCCCCGATCGCGTATTCCCAAGACTGGCAGCCCGAACGTTGTCAAGGTCTTGAGACAGAACCCCAAGAGCCACCTCAGTTCTATCAAAGGCATCATCATAATCTGAATCATCTGCGAACTGGTCAGCAAAGTGAGAGCGAAGAACCGCGTGAAGCCAGTCGGCTACGGGCGTCTTATACTTACCAACTCTATTTTCAGTGAATGCATCAAAGGCAGCAAAAGGATCTTCATCAGTCTTCGCCGCCCTGGCAACAACATTAGGAACCAAGTCGTTCAAACTACCAAATGGAGCCCAAGGGTTTTCGATCTGAATAAGATGATCTAGACCATCACCGTACTTCGCAGGAAGCATTACATCAATTAGCAAGGCCTTTAAATTGTCCCAACGGCCTTGGCCAACAGCAGCGAGTGCGACAGTGAAAGTACCAAGCAGTGCGGGAACATGCTGCAATTCGATGAGACCTGACACACCATTTTTAGGCTTCATTGCTTCACGGGCGATTGCCTTAAGTGCAGATGCCCATGGCGTCAACGTCTGAATCTCACCCCATCGGACCGCCACTTGAAGCGATGCACAAAGAGGACTGATCAATCGACAGTAAGACGAAACGACATTGGCGCACTGCACTACCTGCTCCACAGTTGTGCCCTCGAGTCGCTGAAGCGGAAACCTTTTTTCGTCACGCATGGCTTGCAAGACGCGCTGAGTCTCGTGCGAGATAAGGTCGTCGAGTTGGATACGCTTTTCCGGGTCGAGAATCATCTCCTTGGTCATGCGACGAAGTAGAACAGGGCGATCGGTTGCATCGGCCTCTTCAATCGATGCCTGAACCGTCATTGCGCTTGGCCCAGGCGCGCCCATCGCTTTAGCTATCGTGCTCATGAGAGCAACCAGGTTGCTTACATACTTCTCACCGAACAAATCTGCATAGTTTAGATCGCTCAGCATACGACCAGCGCCAAGTTCCCACTCGGGCACGTCACCGTCATCGAAGCGAACAGGGATTAGCCAAGTGGAGCCAGGCGCGAGCTGACGAAACTCCTCTGCTGCGAGCGTGATCTCTTCGTTCATGTAAGACTTGGCCTTTGCACGCGACTGCTCAGAGAAACAAGCAAGAAACACAAGCGTTCCTGAGCGAATGGCCTCACGGATCCTCTGCTTCCACGCATCGCCAGGAGCAAGCGCAGTGCGGTCACGCCAGTAAGGGATCTGTGCGGCTTCCAGTGCATCGCACAACTTGTCGACCTGGTCGTTGTCCTCGCGCACGTAAGACACGAAGACATGCTTGACTCCATTGCTTGCCATCTGCGGAGCGTACTCGGCGCTACCGACAGTTTCGGCAAACTAGGTCTGCTCGTCGCTCCTCGTCCTAGTGGACGAGACGGCTCAAATATGAAAACTATTCATTTCTGGTCTCCTGGCATGTCAGGTACCTGGACGAGCGGGTCAAGACACTCAATGTAGCCCCTCCCCCACGCTAGCCACTCCTTGGCATCAGGCAACCGCGGGTCGCTGGCATCCGCCTGGTCGAGCCTTGCTTCCAAGGCTTTGCAGTAGTCACGAAGCTCATCAGCGACTCGCCAGTACGCAGATTGCAGGCGTAGCTCAGCGGCGTGGTTGGCTTCGACGGCCTCCCGTCGCGCTCCTTCCCTCGCCCGCGCCTGAAGCTCCTCGTCTGCGGCCTGCTGTAGCTATCAATTCGGTCATCAAATCCAATCACGAATAGCCGACTTAAACGGCATGATGTTCTAGGCGATTTATGCGGCGTTCATAGCGTTCTCGACCCTTTACATGATCATCTATACGAGCTTTACTATACTTTATTACGAGTACCATGATCGCCAGTCCCGAATGAAGTCCAGCAGTGATGCATCAACACCAGCCACCAGTGCGACTCTTGGCTGGATGCCGTGCCGCAGGAGTCTGAACCAGGAGCAACCATGGAGATCGGCGAGGAGTGGGCCTACCGGGCAAGGCAGCACGACCCCATCGCCCGCGTGAAGGTCCTGCGCATCGGTACCAATCGCCCACCTCGCGTGCTGATCAAGTTCGTGGCCGACGAGCACGAGGGGCGCGAGGAGTGGGTCTCCCCGGCTCGACTCAAGACGACGTGGGATCGCGCTGCGGTGTGGGAGGCCAACGACAAGCGCTGGGCAGACCTTCGTGAGGCGTCGTGGCGGCCTCGTGACGACCGAGAGCGGCTAGCGGCTCAGATGGTGCTAGCCGATCGGACTAGCTTGCAGTGCCTCTCGACCGGATACAGCACGAACGAGGGCATTCTCTTCATCAACGACATGACGGCCCTGACGAAGCTGCTCGACACAGAGGCTGCCGAGCTGACCAAGGACCCGCTGAGCATCGCCGATGACGACGGTTCCTGGGCGGTCCCCTTCGCCACAATGCTTGTCATTGCCAAGAAGGCAGCACAAGTACTGGCCGATGACGTCCTGGCCGAAATTGAGCGCGACGAAGCCGAGGCGCGCCTTGAGGCTGTCCACGGACGGTATTACGGAAGCAGACGCGGCGAGGGGCACTACATCGGGGCCGAGATCTGCGCTGAGGTCGATGAGCGGTACATCCCCGCGCGGGAGCTGGTCCGGGAGCGGTGTGGGCAAGGCGCCGCCGAACGTCAGGATGAGCTGAAGGCCCTGCGCGACGAGGTGTTCCGCCTTGGCAAGTTGGTCGAACAGGCCATCACGGAGCTACGCTGCTGGGACACACCCGCCGCTGACGGGCTGGAGAAGAAGCTAGGCATCCCCATCGAGACTTTGCGACGCAGCCAGCGGTCTAGCGACTAGCTGCCGTCTGGTCCGTACGGGCTCCAACCACGCATGAACGGCTTCAACTCGTATGCAGCTGGCTCGGGGATCTCAGGTGGACGAACACCGCGGAGTACCGGATCGATGCGGTCGGCGTACTGGCGTGCCCAGCTGATCCACTCGACCACCTCACTGGCGGGCTCGTCAGGGAGAGCTGCTTCCATCGCCGCGCTGTAGTCACGAATCCTGCTGGCTTCCGTCCACGCCTGCATCTGCTCAGAGAGTGCCTTGATCCGGCCGTCCTCGACGAAGCGACGGCGTGCTTGTGCCCTCGCCGCTTCCCACTGCTGCTGCTGTGTCGCCTTCTCTTGCTCTCGTGCGATCCGCCGTTCTTCGTCGAACTGGACTCGGCCTTCCAACTCGGCCAGGACGTCACCGAGCTTGTCCTCCAGTGACCAACGCTGACGATCGGCCCAGCGACGGCGGCGGCCGCTGTAGTCCCAGCTGTGCGCCAGCTCCAGCACTAGGCGCCCGCTGGCCACCTGTCGCTCCACGACTGGAACCCGTTGCCACGAGTAGGTCTTCTTCTTTTCCAGCTCTTCAGCCGACATGTCAGCGCTCACGCAATGGGACCGCGAAGGCCGAAATCGCTCACGTAATGGGACCACCGGCCGCTCGTCATGGACCAGCCAGCCGCTCGCGATGTTCGTCATGGGGACGGCGAACGTTCCGACGGCCAACAGCGGAACCCAGGCTCCTGGCCAGCCAGGACGCACGGCATTGCCGGTCGTGACATCCGTACTTCAAAAGCGCGGCAGAGGGGCGAGCCGGGCGGTCAGCGGCTCCTGCGGCCGACTCGCCGACATCGGGACCGGGTCCCATTACGTGAGCCGACCCCGGTCCCTTTCCGTGAGCGCCCACAGACAGTGGGGCTTCGACCACGTCGTACTCTTCGCTCATCTCCAAGACGAAGCGAGACTTTCCCTCGATGAACGTCACGCCCGTCGCGTCGTCTTCAAGGGCAACCTGATGGCCGCGATGTGCCCACTCGGCCACGAGAACACCCAGAATTTCCAGGGCTCGTTCTCGGCTGCCGCTCGACACGGCGAGCCGTCCAGGATGACGACGGAGCTGCATGATCAGGGGGTGCGTTGATCGAGGCCGCGGAGCGTCCAGTCGTGGTCTTGAGGCTCGGTACTTGGTGTCGGGATGCTCCCCCTCGACGAGTTCGATGAGCAGTTCGCCGTGGTCGCGTCCGTGATGCAGCAGGTGCATTCCCTCCGGAACCAGCCCGTACTGCTTGGCCGCGTGGATGGTCCGGCGCCAGGCGGCTCGGGTCAGCTCGTCTGGGTCTCCGATACGGAGGTGACCATCCTGTTGCTGCAAGAGCAGGATGAGCTTCTTCGCTTCAGCTTCCTGGGAACTGGCGCTCTTCGGCTTTGCAGGTCGGTTTCCCGCAGTACTTACGGAGGGCGCTGCCTGGTTCTGCGGGCCTGGCCGATCGGGGTGCTGACCATGCTCAAGGTAGAACCGACCAGCATCGGTGATCTCGGCTCGCCACTTGCCATCGAACCGCGGCGTGATGACTAATCTGCGGTCTCGCAACGCGTAGATGGTGCGAGCAAGCTCGGACTCACGCGCCGTCACTTGATCATCAGGATCGCCGACGCGCTGGAGCACTGCGAGTTGGTGGTTAGTCAGCTGCGCCCAACGCTTCATGGATCGCTACCTCGCTCCTGTCAAGGCATCTCGCAGAGCGAGCATCAGCGTAGCGCGACACAACGGGCTTCTTCACACGGTGTGGCACCAGTGAAATGCAGCGCCGCTAGTAAGAGCGGGCCATCTCTGTGAACTGCTCGATATAGTCGCCAGCTGCCACAGTAGCCCGATCAAATCGACCACCAAACAATCCTGCTGACAGTGGAGCCCACGACGCTCCATTCATCTTGATCTCTGCCGCGACAACGCCAGCGGCTCCAGAACTGTAGTCTGCACGCCAAGTGGAGCGACCAAACCACTTTGAGCGCTTCGCCCAAGAACGCTCCGAGTCCGCTCCGATCTCAATATTGACGATATCTTGGGAGATCAACCCAAGGACGACCTCAGCCCTATCAAAGGCTTCACTATACGCAACGTCATCCGCATATTGTTCGATGAAATTCGAGCGAAGTATTACATGAAGCCACTCAGCCACGGGCGCATGACATCGATTCATCTGCCTGCTATTAAAAAGCTCAACGACGACACGTGGATCCTTGCCAGTCATGGCAGATCTCGCAACCAAACTCGGGAGCAGGTATCTCCAGTCAGGAAAAGGAACCCAGGGGTTCTCCGCTTGGACTAGCGTACTGGCTCCGTCACCACTCTTACTTGGGATCGTCACATCAACCAACAAGGTTTTTAGGTTGTCCCAGCGACCCTGGCCAATCGCGGCAAGTGCGGCGGTAAACGTCGCAACCAAGGCGGGCACATGCCTCAACTCAAGAAGAGCCGTGTTGCCACTCTTCGGCTTCATGGCCTCGCTAGCAACAGCTTTAAGCGCTGTAACCCATGGCATGAGTGCTTGCCCCTCGCCCCAACGGGCGGCAACCTGAAGCGATGCGCACAGCGGGTCAACTAGCTGAACGTAGGATGCAGTGATCTCTGCGCACTGCACCAGCTGCTCGTCCTGTGTTCCCCCAGGTAGCTGAGTTGGAAACCTTTCCTCATCTCGCATAGCGATGAGGACCCGTTGCGTCTCCTGCGAGATGAGGTCGTCCAATTGGATCCGACGTGCCGGGTCGATGACCATATCCTTGGTTGCACGGCGAAGCATGGCAGGACGCTCGGCAGCGTCGGCCTCTTCGATCGATGCCCTGACCGTCGCGGGGTCTGCGCTAGGTGTCCCCATCACCTTGCCGACTGTGTTCATCAGCGACACGAGGCTAGGGATGTATTTGGCACCGAACAAATCTGCGTAGTTGAGATCAGTCAACGTCCGTCCGGCGCCGAGCGACCACTCGGGGACGTCGCCTTCATCGAAACGGACAGGGATCAACCAAGTAGCGCCAGGCGGGAGCAGGCGGAACTCCTCCACGGCGAGGGCGAGTTCCTCGTTCATATACGATTTTGGCTTGGCGCGTGACTGGTCGGAGAAGCAAGCGAGGAACACGAGCGATCCCGCGCGGATGGCCTCGCGAATCTTCCGCTTCCACTCATCACCTGGAGCAAGCGCAGTGCGGTCACGCCAGTACGGGATCTGAGCGGCGTCCAGTGCCTCACACAGCTTGTCGACTTGCTCGTTGTCCTCACGTACGTAGGACACGAAGACATGCTTAACTCCATCACTCGCCACTACCAGAGCGTACTGGCCGTCACCGACCAGTTCCGGCAAGTTCAGCCGCAAGAGGTGGTCGACCGGAACTAGGCTTGCCGGGTTCGAGCACGATGGAGGACAAGATGGTCGAGCATGTGGTGCCGTACGAGGTTCACTACGTTCCGTGGAGCCTGGGCGACCGGGAAGCCATGGCACGCTACGCAGCAACCTGGCTCCGCGGTCAGCCCGGCACACCTCTTGTGTTGTTTCCAGGCAAGGCAAACAGCCAAGCGGACTCGACGCTTAGCCGGTTGACAGCTGGCGCTGCTGTTGCATGGCCTCGGAGTATCGACACGGTGCAGTGGACTAAGGGACCCGTGCTAGCCCCCTGGCCCACCGACGACGTCTTGGAGAAGCTGTCGCGAGACCTGCGTTCTCGCGTCACTGCGCTGTGCGTTATGGAGTGGGGCGACAGAGATCAGGGATGCATAAACTGGCTTGCCGGTAGTTGTCAAGTTCGATGAGACAGGTGGTGTCTAGGAAGCCGGTTGTGGTTGCTCGACGGGCTGGTTGATCCAGGCCACCCCGGGCAGTTCGGGCGGACGAGGACGGCGTGTGAACCGCTCCGGATGTCGGGCGTAGGCCTTGTCGAGCACGGTTTGGCGGTGGTCACGGACCTGCCCCGCGGTCCCGAAGTGCACCGACGCGGGAGTGTGCATTCCGATACCGGAATGACGGTGCTCATGGTTGTAGGCCAGGAAGAAACCCTCGCAGAACACGCGGGCGTCGGCCAGGGATCCGAACCGGTCGGGAAAGTCGGGCATGTACTTCAAGGTCTTGAACTGCGCTTCGGAATACGGGTTGTCGTTCGAGGTTCGAGGACGGGAATGCGACCGCAGGACACCCAGGCCCACGAGGAGTTCCGAGACCGGTTTGGACACCATCGCACCACCGCGATCGGCGTGGATCGTATGCGGCCGGGCACCGTTGCGGGCAATGGCGTCGGCCAGGAAGTCCTTGGCCAGTACCGCGTCCTCCGCGGCCGCGACCAACCACCCGGTGACATAGCGGGAAAAGATGTCCAACACGACATAGCACTTGTACCACACCCCTTTCACCGGCCCTTTCAACGCGGTGATGTCCCAGGACCACACCTCACCAGGACTGCGGGCCAGCAGTTCGGGCCGGACCCTGGCCGGGTGGGTGGCCACCCGACGACGTTCGCGGACCTGGCCGGCGGCACGGGCGATCCGGTACATCGTGGACACCGAACACCAGTACCGGCCCTGGTCCAGTTCCCGTGCCCACACCTGCGGGATCGCCAGGTCCCGGTAAGCCGGCCCGGTCAGCATCTCGAGCACCAGGGCGCGTTCGCCGGCGTCCAGGGCCTGCGGTGGTGGTCTCCGTGCCGGCCACGGCCCGTGCACGGGGCCGCCCGGGTTGAGGTGTCGATAGTGCGTCGCCCGCGACAATCCTGTCAGGGCACAGGATTTCTTCACCGAGACGTCCACCGCCCGCAGGTCGGCGAACGTGTTCGTCAGGACTTCTTGGGCGGTGTGTCGTCCTGTTCGCTCTCGGAGAGTTCCCGCAAGAGCGCGTGTGGTCGGGTCGCCCAGGGGAATCGCACCCCTGGGCTCCCACAGATCCGTACGTGACAGTCTCCCGTCATACGGCTCTTATCATCCTGATCACCAGATCGAATGGACCCATCTCCACTGAGCGAACAGGTTCGGCCACGTAGCGGTCACCTGTTTCCATCGCTTGTGGAACTTCTTGAAGGTCCTGACCTTCCGATACTTCTTGCGGACCCAGCGCATCAGGTAGTAGTTGACACGCCTAAGCAAGGGATACAGCGCAGTCTGGTAGAACGCGCCGTAGTACTGCATCCAACCGCGCACGACCGGGTTGATCTCCCGGGCGAGTTCGGCGAAAGTACGGCCGGTGCGTAGATGTAGCCGCCAGGCTCGCACCTGCGCACTCATCTTCTTGAGGGCATCCTTACTGACCGCGGGCAGGAACGAAGTGAATATCTCCCCGTTCTTGCCCCGCGCCCCGCGGGCGTGGAAAGTGAACCCCAAGAACGTGAACGACGTCACCGGGTGATCCCGACTGCGTTTCCCGTCCTTGCAGTACACCACCTTGGTCTTGTCCGGATGCAACCGCAACCCGACTTCGACCATCCGTTCCCCGATCGCCTCGACCAGCATGCGCGCCTGACGTTCACTGACGCAATGCACAACCGCATCGTCGACGTAACGTTCAAAAGTGACACCCGGAAAGTTCCGGGACATCCACGTATCGAACGCATAATGAAGAAACAGATTCGCCAATACGGGTGACACCGCTGACCCCTGTGGGGTTCCCCGGTCTCGCTGCAGCAAGGTCCCGTCGGGCCGCTGCAACGGCACAGCAAGCCACCGTTTCACATACAGCAGCACCCAACGAGCGTCGGTGTGAGCCTCCACCGCCTGGACCATCAAGTCCCACGGCACACTGTCGAAGAACTTCTGGATGTCCAAATCGACCACCCAGTCCTTCTTCCAGCATCGCTTCCGGCATACCGCAACCGCGTCCAACGCCGACCGCCCCGGTCGATAGCCATAGGAATCCTGATGGAACAACGGTTCCGCCCGTTGCTCCAGATGCCTGGCCACCACCGTTTGGGCGATTCTGTCAGCCACAGTGGGCACGCCGAGCGTTCTTGTGCCGCCTGGTTTCGGTATCTCTACCGCCAGAACCGGGGGCGGGAAATAGCTGCCCGATGACATCCGATTCCAGATCTTCGCGAGATTTCTCTTCAGATCCTTCTCGAATTCCTCGATCGTGCACCCATCCACCCCCGGAGCACCCCCATTGGCCTTCACCTTCAGGTATGCGTCCCAAACCTCCCGCTTCGAAATGTCGAACGGTTTCACTGATGACTTCAGCTCGTCCATACAGCTCCTCCCAGCTTCCTGGTTGACCGGACACACGAACCACGGACAATCCGGCCCCTTCGCTCCGCCCCCACCGCGCCCAGCAGGAGTTTCACCACTACTACGAGCCAGTCCGCCGGCACACCTCGAATCGGTACTCAATCCCTCGTGGGATCTCCACTTGGGACGCTCCCTCTCATCAGCGCTTCACCCGGAGACGAATTCGCTGTCAGTATCGGGGTATGCCTTCCCACGTTCCGCACGGAAGCAGCAGATCGGGCTCACGTCACCTCCACGCCGGACACCGCCTGGCCAATAAGCGGACACCCGCCAGGCTTATCCCAGGCCGAAAAGTAGTGCCCGGTTCTGATGTCACCTGAATATGTAACGACGCGTCAACAGTGACCCCCACATGCTGGGGGCTGCGCTCCGTCTTCCACGATCCCCACCTGACGCATCATGTGCGCCTTTTCCTGCGTCGCTCACCACCACGGTCTTCGGCCAAGGCGGCAGCAGGCGGTTTGAAATCACCCCCGCAGGGCGACTCCGAAGGGCCAACATCCTTCATCTTCCGTGCAGCACCACGATCAACTGCTCACTACCTCAAGCAGCGTCCCGTGCTCGTGGCACACCTTTTCCCATGATGTCGAGCGCCATCCGGGTCTTGGTCAGATCGGAGGTCAGCTTGTGGTTCTGGCGCCGTAGTTTCTCCAGCTCGATCTGTTCGGCGGATTTCCTGGATGGTGTCATCGAGAGGCCGGGGTTTGCGGGGTCACCGGTCAGGCGTCCTGCGTCGCGTGCTCTGGTCCATTCGATGATGTGGGAGGAGTAGAGGCCTTCGCGCCGCAGGATTGCGCCTTTCTCTCCGTTGGGGGCGTTCTCGTATTCGGTGACCATGTCCAGCTTGTACTGCGGGGTGAACACCCGCCGGGACGGACGTGGTGCCGGATCGGCCTGGCGGCCGCGGTGGGAGGGCTGAGGTTGCTTGGCGGATGGCGAGGTCACGGTCATGAGGATCTCCGATCCCGCCCTCGGTCATGAACCCACCCTCACACAGGGTGTCTCACACCAGTCTGACCAAGAGGGTGCTGGGCACGATGCTCGCAGCGTCGTTGATGACCAGCCGCACGCCCGCAGCGGTGTGGTGCTCGACCCAGTGGTTGAGGTTGCTATGCGCTTCCTCGAACAGCGCGTGAACCATGGCAACAGCCTGGCGGCCACCCTCGACAGACGCGACGCCATCGAGACGCTGCAAGTGCTACACAAGGCCGGATACCGGTACGACGTCAACAACTTGTGCATCTGGTCGTACGCCAACGGGTTCAACTACAGCGAAGTCGAGCGGCTCAAGGAGTTCGCTGAAGGAGTCCAGCAAGGCAAGCGGTTCCAGTTGAAAGCTGGCCGGGCCCTGCGTTCGGACATCGTGAAGATCTGGCAGGACGAGGCCAAGGGTCTTTAAGCAAGTCGGCGCTGTGCTGGTCCTTCAAAGGCCAACTAGATCGCCTTGTTCATATCAACCTCGATGCCCGCGCTCTTGAGCTCAGTGGCGAGCTTCATTTTCCAGCCTTCATCATCCAAGCTGATGTACACAACGCCCATAAAATCACTCGGAATCTCGACGCCGCCTTCGTAAAGAGCAGCGACCTTGGATCGCCCGAGCATCCCCAGAAAGAGACCCAGTTCCAGAACGACATTTTGGCGCGCGCGTGGGCGCCACTCACCATCGCCGATTTTGCGACCTTCGTCATCACCAGTGAGAAGAACGACCGCATACGCTGCCTGTTCTGCGCTTGTCAGCAGCTTGCCAAGAACATCGTGCCCTTGGTTTGCTTCGTCCTCCAGCACAATGACTTGCTGACCGGTTACCTGTTCCAAGAAGCGGCGCACATTTTCGCGACGAAGCAGCGCATGTCCATGGACGATGAAGATCGCACTACCCGATTGCGAAGCAACGGACTGCGCATTGGCACCATCACGCGGGTATACGTCTAGGCGTTTTGCGATCGACCGCAGGACACCACACTTCGCCCGGATGTCATTCAAGACAGCATCGATCCGGTCTTCAGGGATACCTGGTGTTGCCTGGTTCAGCTTGATGTCAACGAGCAAGGCTCCGACGCTGCGGTAGTCGCCAACGGGTGTCTTCGTCATCCATCCACTGGAGTCGAACGAAGCCTCCAGCAGTGCAACGTTGAAGTCATCCCACTCAAAATACTCCTGTTTGAACGCTTCGATCTCGCCAGGCGTAGCGCGAGGAAGCTCCAACAACGCACCCCCGGCCTCGTCCTGACGGAGAAGTTTCGGTTCAAGATCAGTTGGCAAGGCGACCAGGGTCACGTTGGGCATGACAGGAGATCGTAGTCCCGTTGCACCGGCCCTCGGCTGGACGCTTCATGATCGAGAGGATGGCAGGACAAGCACAAGAGCCTGCTGCCTTCATCGGCACCGGGGCTCCATGTGCAGATACTCACCTCGTTCAGTTGTGAGCCGCTTCGAACGCCTCAACGACACTCGCAGGGATACGCCCCCGGTCCGCCAGCTCGTGTCCGTTGGCCTTGGCCCACTCACGGATGGCCCTCGACTGCTCCTTGGTGTGGCCAGCAGCGGAGGACTTGGTGCCGACGCTCGTCACCGCGTTGCCGCGCTTCGCCCGCCCGCCGGTACGCCGAGCGTTCGCCACGAAGTCGGCCAGGGCGTCCCGCAGCTGCGCCGCGTTCTTCTGGCCGAGGTCGATCTCGTAGGTGACGCCGTCGAGACCAAACTGGACAGTCTCGATGTCCTCCCCCGCGGTGCCGTCCAGGTCGTCAACGAGCTGAACAAGAACCTTCTGCGCCATAGGAAGTGCCCTCGCGTGATGTTGGAAGTGCGGCTGGGCGACAGTAGCAAGGTGCGTACCTATTGGAGTGCGCCACGCGAGGAGATGGCACGAACTTAGCCGTTGTCGATGCGCGGAGATTCGCGACGTCGCCGGTACATCGAGACGTCCAAGCCGCTTCCCGTCAGGCTGCTTCTCAGCTCTCGGTCACCGGGGCCGAGGTAGACGAGCGCCGCCACGGCGTCGTTCGACAGGAAGGCTCCCTCGACGGGGTAGGCGTCACCTTGGCGCTTGATCCGCTGTGAGAGCTGGTGTGCGAAGTACTGAGCCAAGCTGTGGCCACTGCGAGTACCGCCGATCTCACGGCCAAGCTGTTCCTTCACGTGCGGGTGTGCGTGGTCCAGTTTGAGGGCGAGTTGGTAGGCGGTCATGAAGGGGCGCCCGAAGTGGTGGCCAGCCTCGTTGACGATCGTGACGTCCTCAAGTGCTTCGAACACCTTGGCTTCGACGTCAAGCTCGTTCCAGACGTTCATATCCGACTCCTGCCCTGTCACCACAGCCGTAGCCGCATGTCGCGACGGGGCACTGTGGTGTTACCGAGAAGGCTCCTGATGGCTCAGCTCGGTCATGAGCTCAGACGCCATCTGATGAACGTTTAGACCGAGCCCAGCCATTGAGGTGATCTCAGCGACTTTCAGATGAGCCGTCCATGCTCGAAATGGGTGAGCACGAGTGCGGCTTTGACGATGCAGCCGATCTTGCGGGGGCTGGTGGTGAAGTGTCGCAGTGCGCGCCATCGTCCGGTCAGCATCGCGAATCCGCGTTCACCGAGGCAGCGCAGGCCGCGTAGCAGGGCGTTGTAGGTGCGAGTGTCGATGTCGAGTACCTGGCCATCCGCAGGCTGTTTGACCGGCGTGAACACGCCGATGCCCGCCCCGTCGTAGCCGTTGTCGGCCAGGGTGGGCAGGTCGAGTTGGGAGGCGGCCCAGTACAGGGCGCCGAGCACGTGCTCGCGGGCCGCGGTCAGGTCGTGTGCGGAGCCGGGTTCGACGTCGCTGATCCATAGCGGGACACCGTTGGGTGCCATCAGAGCTTGGATGTTGCCGCCGTGTTCGCGTGCTTTGCCGGAGTACCAGCGGTCGATCTGTTCGCCTTTCACGCTGGTGGTCTTCTCGGCGAGGCGGTCGGCGGAGAAGATCTTGCCGTCGAGGATGACATGGGCGAGTCCCTCGTTCTTGGCTTGTTGCAGGGCTTCGTGCAATTCCGGGGCCTGCTCGGCGAGCACGGTGATGACCTCGTCGAGGTAGCGGTAGCCGGTGGCGCGGGAGATGCCGTGGTCGCGGGCCAGTGCGGTGATGTCGGTGTTCTGGCGGAACCAGCGCAGCCCCAGTACCGCCTGTCCGTAGCAGGTCAGCGCTCTGACACCCTTACGAGTGCCGCGTTCGCGACGTTCGGCTTGGAGCAGGCGGCCCAGGTACTGGGCGAGTTCGCGGGGCACGTCGAGTGTGGCACGATAGGTGATCACGGGGAGCCTTCTGGTCAGGATTTGATCTTCGCAAATCCAGTCCTACCAGGGGTTCCCCGTCCTTCGTCTTCCGGGCTTCCGTGGCTCTGCTGAGCGTTTTACGAACTCCGCTGGGTTCTCATCGCTGGGATCGCCGTTGGTGAGATCACCTCATTGAGCCGCGTAGTCCAGCGGTGAAGGTCGGCCCTGATTGGTTAATTGACCCAGCGATAAGATGACAAATCCTCATGTTATACCTGAGGTGAACCGACCATCTGGTGTAACGCCTATGCCGACTGACACGACCACATGTTCAACGGATGTCCGCAGGACGCCACTCAGTCATACCCGGTTGACCAGTGAAGGTGCCGCCCAGCATGAATCTACCAGAAAATGTCGTCAACTTGCTCTTGGACCGCGCCGTCCAGGTGGCTTCAGGAATGGTCGACCAGGCCCAGCAAGATGCAGTCGGGTATCTTTACCGGCTGCTTTCCACTCATCCCACTATTGGCCCGCTGCTATTGCAGGCAGCATCACAGCCCGACGATCCTCAGGCGCGTGACGAATTAGCAAACGAGGTCGCCGAAGAGAGCAAATCCGAACCGCTTCAGTCGCAACTACCTCAAGCCCTAGGAAGGATTGAAACTGACAACGTCGATCGTTCCAACCTTAACCAGGATATCAGAATCGGCGACAACGCATCAGGCACCTTTGACATCACCGCCGGACACACTGTCATCAGAGGTGACAAAAACCATATCGGCGATCAAATAAAGAATTTTTACAGCTCGGATCCAAAGTTGGCCTGGGGAGCCACAGGCGGCGTAGCAATATTGGTTATTGTGATTATTTTTCTGGCAAACTCGATAAGCACTCCCGCAGATGGGTCTGAAAAACAGGCACCAGCGACGACTGCTGGCACAACATCATCCGCCGGGAATGCCAGCTCGAAGACTACTGCTTCGTCATCTAGCACCGCTGCCGCGATTGCACCAAGTGGCCAACGACTATATACCGGGAAAACCTTCCTCGCAGCTGAGTCCAATGGCCAGACCTTAGTCATCAAAACTGGAGCAACTAAGACCAGCATCGACCTAACCGCGATCGACATAAAGACTGGTAGGGCGACTGGTAGCTACGGCCTTCCAGCTTTCAACGATCCCCAGTTCGCCTCCCCTGAAGGGTGCAACTACCAGGTCGTAAGAAGGAACGACGGAGCAAATGTTCTACTCAACTTCGAGGAAGATGTAACTGCCGCCCAGGGAACGATCCCCACGACTATAACTCGCAGGCTGGTGGCTCGCAAGGCCGAAGACGGAACCGAGCTATGGACAGCAAAGTCCGAACCCAAGGCTGACAAGAATTCGGCGTTTACAAAATCCGGCTCAGGATGCAGGGGAACGGTCTCGCCTGATTCTATTTCCGCCGACGGAGCATTTGCGTGGATAAGCTTCGCAGGCAACGATAGATTTGAGTCTATCGACATGACCACCGGCAATAAGCTATCAATACCTGATGCCGATCTTAAGCTACTAGGAAGCTACGCGGGAGTACGTGTAGGACAGTCTGACCAGTTTGCTGGCGCACCAGATCACCTTAACCTTGTCAGCCTTAAGGATGGATCTGTCGCCGGAGTAATTACAGACGACGAACTCACCAGCAAGATTGCCAGCGGGTACGGGTTTGCAGTTTCGGGAGACTCGAAGAAAATGATCTTCGAAAATGTCCCCGATTTCGTTTCTTACACCCTCCCAGACATCTCGAAGACCTGGTCGCAGACAGAACACAAAGACATGGGCAGGATTGAGGTAGACACCTCATCGAACACCGTAGTTGGACAAATTGGCGGTTCAATCGACGTCTTCATCACCGGAAGTTCACTTACGACCGGCGAAGAGCTGTGGAAGATTGAGAACGCAAATGCATACTGCGGAAGGAGCAACGGGAAAGCTTACCTGATCGCAAATAACCAGTTTGCAACAATCAACTTGGCAGATGGCAAGCAAATCAGTTTCGATGCATCAGTCAAGAAGTGCCCAAGGATACTGGACGGCGTGATGATTACCGACACCTCATCGGTACTGAAGCTCTAGATGGTGGAGCCGAATTCCTCCTCCAGTACCCACACGAAGTCCACCCCAGCCCGTGGCAGCACCCAGCCGTCGAAGCCAATGTTCACCACCTGGGCGTCCTTGGCGGTACCCGCTTGCTCGATCCGCGGAACCCGGCTGCTGGCGAAGTACTCCTGGGTGTTCATCCACCTGATGCCTGCGTGCCCGTAGTCGAGTTGGACATGCAGCCCCTTGGCAGGACGTGGGAGGTCGAGGTACAGCAAGTGGCCATGGCGTTGGACGAGGCCGCGGTAGGTGTAGGCGACGGTGACTTCCTGGTCAGCTCCAACGTCTGTGCCGAGGCTAACCGTGTACACCTGAGCACCAGCGCGTTCCGTGCGACGGACCTTCCGTGACTTGCCGTCCACGCTGAGGGTGACGAGCTCGAACACGTCGGGGTGCGCGGCATCGAAGCCACCAGAGGCGTCGAAGTGCCACGCGGACGTTGTGCCCGGATCACGGAGTAGCTCGCGGTACTCGTTCTCGTCGACGACACTCGCGAAGCGCATGGTATTGCTGGCGGGCTTGACCTTGTACTCCCAGCGGATGGTGGCGACGAACATCGAGCCCTTGCCCACCTCCGGCCCCTTGTCCCACGGGCTCAAGGTGATGGCGACCTTCACGTCGCGCCAGCGTTCGGGCGCAGTCAGCACCTGGTCGCGCAGATCGGTGTAGAGGTCGCGGGCCAGCTCCTCGTCGTCCAGGCGGAGGGCAAGCGCGTTAGCGGCGATGTGGTCGAGCTGCTCATCTGAGGTGACACCCTTCAACGTCTGGGCATTGAAGGCGAGGCTGTCAAGGACAGCATCGCGGATGGCAGGAGCTGCCCTGTGGAGTGCGGCGTCGAGCGAAACTTCGGCAAGTTGATCGTTAACCCGACGGAGGTAGGCCTCCCAGATCATGGTGACTCCGCCTGCGGTGAAGAAGGTGAACCCGAAGGCGACGAGTGCCGCTGACCAACGTTCAGCAGGTGATGCGTCAGGGTCGAGCGAGTAGCCGAGCACGATCAAACCGACGCCAGCGGCAACAAGAACGACTACAACAAGTTGCAGCATGACTTTGCGGAGTTGGTGAAACGGCTTTTGCATTCACCAATAATTGTAGCAAGTTTTGTCCTAGTGTTAAATAGCAGCCGAGGCCCCTGGATGCTACTGACACCCAGGGGCCTCGCTACGTGCGCAGGAGGGGCTACTTGCCCGTACCGCCCCCGCCGCCGCTCATGGTGATGGACATGGTCACCCCCTTGTCGATCTTGTCGGGAACGCACCAAATGGCACGTTGAGACAATATCCGATTTTGGGATATTGACAACAGTGACGGTGATCTTGCCGTGTGGACAGGAGCATCACCTCGGCGGAGTATCACCGGTTCCGCACTTTGCTGCGCGAACTGCGCGTTGAGGCAGGGCTTACCCAGGTACAGGTAGCCGAACTCCTGCGCGAGCCGCAGTCGTTCGTGAGCAAGTACGAGTCCGGAGAGCGTCGCCTGGACGTCGTCGAGACACGACATGTTGCCGAAGCACTAGGGACGACGCTTGGAGCGATCGTCGCCCGACTCGAGGCGGATTGAACTGCACGGCCCGGCAGATTAGGGAGCGCTGCGGATCACTGTGCTCCCTAATCTGCCGGACAGATATATGAGCTAGTCAAACTTCAGCTCTGCGATCCCAGCCAGCTCGATCCCGTACCGCGCGTACACCTTCGTCGTGTTCTCACCAGTGAGCTGGTCCTCGCCGTAGCCGAGCACCGCGGCCACGCGGATGACGTCCTCGCGGGACTTGCCCTCGATCTCCAGGTACGGCGGGATGCGCGGCCAGCTGTCGATCTCGACCTCGACGCCGTCGAGGATGAAGCTGGTGCGCTTGTTCTCCTGGTAGGACTTCGGCGTGTAGCCGAGCGCGGCCAGGAGCTGGTTGGTCGCGATGAAGTCGCTCACCACCACCTCGGTCTCGTGCGTGCCGTCGATGGCGTCGCTGGTGATCTCCTTGACCGTGAGCGTCACCTCCGAGCCGGTGTCGCGCAGCCGCAGCCACTTGGACTGGTCGCCCGGCGTGATGTCGTAGACGTAGCGCCGCATCAGCTTCTCGCCGAGCAGCTTGCCGCCCTTGCCGAGGATGACCTGCTGGGTGAAGTCCGGGTCGATGTCGAGAACCTTGGCTTCGTGCTCGATAGGCACGGGTGAACTCCTTGGGGTTGGCGGTTCGGGTAGGACGCTATCCGGCAACGCGCGCGACAAGGTGGTTGTACTCCTGCTCGCGCAGCCGGAGGATTTCGCCGCGCAGCGGGCTGTCGAGGAACTTCTCGACCGGCATACAGAGGTCCATGCGCTGGATGCAGACCCCCACCAGGTAGCGGCCTGCGCGGTCGCGATAGAGCCGGACGCCGTAGAAGCCCTCGTGGCAGTCGCGGCCGTTGTTGAACCGGCACCCCGTGCAGGTGTCGGGGAGGCGTACCGGGCGGATCTGCTTGAACAACACCCGCCTCCCGCCGGGTAGCCGGTAGGAGGTGCGGGCGCCGGATACACCTGCCGTGACGTAGCGGGCTTCGGCCACCGCGCCGCGCTCGGCCAGGATGCGGTGGATGGCGTCGACCGACTCCTCGCCGTGGTCCAACGAGTTGAGCAGCCGCACAGACAACTCGGGGGCGTACTCGTCGAGCAGCCGATGCACCCGCTCGGCGTGGCTGTGGTCGAGCACCACGATGTTGGCACTGGCCTTGATGCCGAGCTTCACGCACACGGCGATGGACGCCTGCAACGCTTCGATCTTGCGCGTTGCCAAGGCCACCTTGCGGTAGCGGTCGTGTTGCACCTGGGCCAACTCGTCCGGCGTCGTACCGAAGATCGAGAAGTTCACCCGCGTGAGCCCGGCCTCGGCGCAGGCTTCCAGTACGGCTGCACCGCGTTCGCCGTTGGAGGTCATGCCGATCTCGAAGCCCTGCACGGCAGCGATGCGCGTCAGCTTGTCCACCGCCGGGTGCAGCGTTGGTTCGCCACCGGTGAGGTGGAGTTCGTCCAAGCCAAGCCCGTCACGAAGCAGCCCCAGCACCGAGCCGAACTCGGCGTTGGCCACCATCGGGGCGGGTAGGAAGTCCGCGCCGTTGGTGGCGGCGTAGATCGAAGCCCGTCCCGACTTCCCCGAGGTGACGAAGTTGCCGAGCACCTGGGAACGGTTGTCCACGGCTACCGGTGTGCCCTCGTTGTGGCAGAAGGTGCACGTCAAGCCGCAGGCGTCGATGATTTTCACGCGTAGCGTGCGGTCGCGTTGCACGTGGGTGGGTATGTCGGGCGTCGCCACGGTAGGCCTTTCTTCCAGCGCGCGAGGGAGTGGGATGGACGTTGAGGAAGCAGGAGTCACGCCGGAACCCGCCTGAAGTTGCGGGGTTCGCCGCGGCGGCGTCATCTACGGCGCCTGGTGCACGTCGGTGCCGTGAACTTGGTCGTCTCGAAGCCGGTGTGCACCGGGAAGTTCTCCATTGGCTGGCAGCTCGTGGTCGACCGGCGCGGCGGCCCCCAACTGCTGAACTTCCTCAGCCAGTTGGAGCAACTGGGCCCGGAGCTGGGCCCGGATCACGCTGGCGTGGACGCCCAAGACCTTCGTGCGCTCCGCGGCTTGGTGCATGATCTCGGCGTAGCGTTGGCGAGCGGTGGCGTCGGCTTGAGCGAGGACACGGCGCGCTCGGTCTTCCAGTGCTTCGGCGGCGAGCTGCGCCCGGCTGTAGAGGTGCACCTCTTCCGGGGTCGGCGTCCGCACCCCTTGCTCGGGAATGTTGTGGTCCTCCCGCCAGTTCTTCACCCGGTTGATCTCGGCGCGGGCGCGGGCCAGTTCACGGTCCCGTCCAGCCAAGGTCTCCGCGACGAGGTCGAGGAACTCGTCCACTTGCTCCTCGCGGTAGCCGCGCGTGCCGAACCGACTTGCCGGGAACTGCACGGAGCGGATGTCCTGTGGTGTCAGGCGAAGTCGTCCGTGATCGTTCATCAGGCGTCCCTCACTGCGGTATCGGTGGCGCTAGACGCCCGCGCGGCAGCGTCGATCATCTGAGCAGCGATCTGCTGGTAGGCAGCGAGCCAGTCGGCCGC
This sequence comes from Umezawaea sp. Da 62-37, assembly GCF_032460545.1. Lineage (GTDB taxonomy): Bacteria > Actinomycetota > Actinomycetes > Mycobacteriales > Pseudonocardiaceae > Umezawaea. The sequence goes on along the minus strand of NZ_CP135965.1, from coordinate 7,715,746 downwards.
CAGTTGGGGCGTCCAGTTGTCGCCTTCGAAGTGCGCCAGGGTGGCAAGCAGGCTTTCCCCGACCGGCGGATAGTGCTCGGGCCGTGTCCCGAAGTGAAGGTGTCCTGCGCCGAGATGGGCCAGAAAAGGCCCCAAGGTGGCAGCGTGGTCGACGCTGGCCACGATGCGTCCGAGCGCAGAAACGAACTTGTCCCGCTGCCCAGCCATCGAGATCGGGAACAGGTCGCGGATGTGGGGATGGCATAACGCGAGGTGGCTGTAGAAGAACAAGGCCACGGCGTCGGCGCCCGCCCCGCAGACCCGTGTCCAACTGGCTTTAAGCCCCCCGGCGTCCACTACCTCTTCACCTGCTGCACGATCACGTCGCGAAGCAGCCGCAACTTCGCCGCTACCGTGTACCTGTCTATCGGGGTGACGCCGTACTCCTTGAGCACCGCCGCCAGCGCTGCCAGGACCAAGGCGAAGTGATCATCGGTGATACCCAACCCGGCGTGTGCCGTGGACAAACGAGCAGTGTCGAACTGGGCAGAGTCATCAGTGACAACACCTAGAAACGTTGCCATGTGGTACTTCTGCTGGATCATGTCGGTGTTGGCGAAGTAGCTGTACAGCTCGTCCACCCGCATGATGCGCTCGTAGAAGGTGTCCACTACCGCCTCGACGCCACTACGCCCACCAAGCCGCTCGTACAACGTCGGTTCGCTCGACACCCTGGTCTCCTGTTCCGCTGCGAACAATGGGTGACACCCGATGCCGGGGATCGCCAGCCAGAACGACCGTCAGACCGCAGTCGGGGGTGTACGGCCTTATCGCCCTGCTCGGGGTGGGCGCTGCACCCGGCACCGGGTGTCTTCATCGAGAGTGGCGTTCACCAGCGAAGATGCGCAGAAATCCGGGGAATGATGGTGTATGCCCGAAAGGAATACCCGCCCATCATCAACCGGCGTAACGTGGTCGGGTTGGTACGGGGCGAGAACGACGGTTTCTGATCGGGGACGACCGTATGGGGACGAGTAGCGAGGTGCGCCAGTGCCGCTGCGGCACGCGGCTGGCTCGCGACAACCGCACCGCCACGTGCACCGCTTGCGCCAAAGCAGCACGTCACCACCGCGCCGCACCGCCTCAGGTGTCCGCCGAGTTCTGGCACGAGCCCGCCATGCAGCGGGCACTTTCCGCCTGCGACATGGGCAAGGTGATGCAGGCCTTCCGGACGCATCCATCCCACCGCGCCGACATCTCGCAGGAGGTCGCAGCCGGGTGGGTCGGCGTCACCCAGTCCCGCCTCAGCAAACTCGAAGCCGGTGCCCAGCTCAACGACTTGACGAAGCTCATGCGCTGGGCACATATCCTCGGCGTGCCAGCCGACTTACTGTGGTTTCGGATGCCGAGTACTCCACTGCTGACCAACGGCGCGAAGGCGGTGGTGCAACCTGACGAACCGTCCCCACCGGTCAAACAGTCGCGCAGCAGCGTGCTTCTACCGGTCGTGGTGGATGGTCGCCAGGTTCTCGTGCCGCTCGACGCCACCACAGTGGCCGACAGCGGACTCGGCAGACTCCTCGACGAGCAGTCGGCAACCAACGATGCGTCGGGGGATGACCCCGCCACCGCTGCTGCTTGGAATGCCATGAGCCCGCTTAGTCGTCGTTCACTGCTCGCCCGCGGCCTGGCCGTTGCCGCATTGCCCGCGCTAGGCCTTGAAGAGACGCAGCACATTGCCCTTGCGCTAGCTGATTCGCGGCGCTACCTCGACGGCTCGGTAGTGGACTACTTCCGCCGCCAGCTCGACGCCTGCAAAGCCGACGACGGCCAACTCGGACCTGCCAAGACGCTGCCGATGGTGCTTGGCGTCTTGGGGGGCGATCGAGCAGAGCGCCCGCGACGTCAAGCCGGATGTTCGCCGCCAGCTCGTTGCGGTTGGTGCAAGCGGAGCCGAGTTCGCTGGTTGGCTCTACCGCGACGTTGGCGACCCCGTGCAGGCCACCTACTGGCGCGACCGGGCGATCGAGTGGGCCCAGGAAACGGGCGACACGGCCATGCAGGGCTACGTGCTGCTCAAGAAGGCGCAAGCTGCCTACGACGAGCGCGACGCCTTGCGGATGCTGACCTTGAGCCAAGCTGTTCAGACCGGGCCGTGGCAGTTGCCTATCCGGATTCGAGCCGAGGCCGCCCAACAAGAAGCTCGCGGCCACGCCATGCTCGGCGAGAGCAACGTGATGGTGGAGCGCAAGCTCGACCAGGCCCACCAGTTGCTCGGCGACGCCGAAGAAGCGGACGGCCAGGCGCTCGGCGCCCACTACAACAGCACCCTGCTCACCATGCAGACCGCGATCTGCCACACCGAGGCAGGGCAACCCCGCCGCGCGGCCGAGCTGTACCAACAATGGTTGTCTGCCAACAGGTTCTCACCGCGCGACTACGGCTACTTCCTGTCCCTGATGGCGTCCTCGTTGGCACTGGCTGGCGAACCAGACGAAGCCGCGCGGATGGGGTTGGCCTCTCTCCCCCTGGCTCGTGAGACCAATTCCGGCCGCACCATGCAGGAACTGGCCAAGGTGCTGACGACCTTGACACCGTGGAAGACACGTGCCGCAGTGCGTGAGCTGCAAGAGGCCACGTCGGCGTAGTTAGTCACGAACCGGCGGTGACCCACTCCGCAATGGTGCTGATGGTGAAGGCCTGCCACTCCTGGCTTTGGGGATCGGCGTAGGTCGGGTCGTCGTGCACCGCGATGCCGTGCTGCGCGCCCTCAATTTCCACGAGCTTGTGCTCGACTTGGAGCTGGGAGGCCGCGCCTCGGGAGGAGCCGACCGGGATGAAGGTGTCCCTCGTGCCGTGGATGATGAGGGTCGGCACCGTGATCTCGCCGAGCACGGTGTGCGGCTGGAGCCAGAAGACCTCGTTGAGCAGCGGCCTACTCAGCTTGAACGTCGGCGAGTGGGCAATGTAGCTCTCGTCGACCAACTCGCGGGCTGCTTCGTCGTCGATGTGGTCGTCCGACCAGTACGGCTTGTCGTCGATGAAGCGCTTCTTGTAGTTGAGCAGCGGGTTGATGAGGACGAGGCGTGACAGCTTCTCTGGGCCGCGGGCGGCGAAGTATGCGGTGATGCCACCGGCGAAGCTGGCCCCAAGCAGGCTCACCGACTGCGCACCGGTTGCCTCGCGAACGTGCGCGATGGCGGCGCGGATGTCGTTGAGGATGGCGGAGAGCGTGAGGTCTTCCTGGCGGCCTTCGCTTTCGCCGTGCCCGCGGAGATCGAAGCGCAGCGACGCCACGCCTACCACGCCCAGGCCCTCGGCGAGACGCGTGAAGAAGCCGCTTTCGTCGCGGGTGACGCCACCACCGTGAACGAGGACGACGGCTTGCGACGTAGGAACCTCCGGGGTGACGAGCGTGCCGACAAGGTTCAGACCATCGAGGGTGCGGAGGGTGGTGTTGGTGCTTGTGGAGGGCATGTGAGGGCTCCTGATTGTCGCGGGTACACCAATCATGATCTCAACCTTGGTGCTCGAACGGCGCTCGTGCGCGAGGTCGAAGAGGAAACGGGGCTCCAGGCTGCCGAAGCCACGGCGTACCTCAGGAGCTTCGATTACCTCTCAGACAGCGGTAAGAGGAGCAGGCAGTTCAACTTCGTGGTGACTGCGGACGCGCCTGGGCCGGTGGTGCTGCAGGAGCACGATGAGTACCAGTGGGCACCGATCGAGGACGAGCTGCCCGTGACGGATGCGGTCGAGAAGGTGTTCGAGGCATACCGCGAGCTACGGACGAACTGAGAATCTCCATGATGGTGCCCCTGCGCTCAGTTCAGGGGCACCTACCTACGGGTGTCAGCTCCACGATCATTTGCTGGGCCTACGACTCATCACGGATCTCAAACAAGGGATGCTCCCGGAGCCTGACCATCATGGCCTGGGCTTCGTCGCGTGCCATACCCTTGTACCAGTGATTCTGCTTTGCAATTTCACGCCACAGTCTTTCACTTTCGACGTAAACCTGCGCATCGTCACCCAACTCTGCCAGGAGTTCAACGAGAAGAAGCTGATTTTCAAGATTCCTACCAAAACGAACTTCCCACACGTCCGACTGGTACGCCTCAAGCTGCTCGACAGCCTCCTTCAGCTGCCCCTTCTTGCGCAGAATCTCAACAAGCAGTAAACGCTTTTCGTTCGCTTTCCCAAATTCTTTGGAATCCTCGTGATCCGTTATCAGCTGTCTCAGTTTTTCGTCTGCTTGATCATACGTGCCAGACCAAAATTTTGAGACTATTAGCAAGCTCTGCGCATGATCCGGGTCAATAAAGGCCCACTGCCCAGGAAGGTTGTTGACATGCTCCTCCGCAAGATATCCCAGCAATGCGGCATGCCGGAATTGATAGACACCACCAGACTGCCGAAGAACGCCACGCCGATGCGCGTCCCGGAGAAATAACATTGTACGCCAGGGAAGTCGTCCCCTGGTCGCGAGAGTGCTGCTTCGAAGCAACCAGAGAGTCGAAGCAGAAGATAGCGCAGTAAATCCAATGAAAACGACGACCCCCGATATTGCATCAAGATACTCCGTTCGTCTGGTGACCACCCATGAAACTAGACTCCACATAACCAGCGGACCAGAAATAAATCCGCAGCGTATAAGTACCGCCACGCGGTCAGCACGCAGCAACGCAGGCGGTGATTGGCGTTCGACGAGGGCAGGTGGCAAGAAGTAGAGGCCAGCTGATGAGATCGCCAACGCGACCAGGAAGGCAATAAAACTACCTTGACTCGCTCCAATCATAAGCGATGCCAGCATAGCGATACTAAGGTCAAAACCGATCAATCCAGAAGTCGAAGATTTACTCCATGAACTTTTGCCCGATCGATCAAAGTGCCAGGCTAATACAGGAGGTTCAAGATTCGAGATGATAAGATGAAACGCAAATGACGCTATGTAGAGAGCAGTGAATATCCCGGCAGGGTGCCCTAAGGCCTCACTGATAGAATCTGTCGACACAAACGCAAAAATGCCAGCAGTAATCGCACCAAACGCCAGTAGCCCGAGGATCGTCTCGATGGCAGCATCAAACACCTTGCCAGGCTTCCACCAGCAAAAGTCGCTTGTTTTTTCTACGACAAGTGCAGCAGCGAGAAACCCGAGCCACTTCCTCGCATCCTCGTGATCCCATACCCTAGCGCGCTTGCTGTCACTAGCTATGAATCGAGGCGCAAGGCGAACCTGGACAAATGCATCGAGAAGGTGTTCCGTTAGCGCTTCGATGCTTGAGAACCGCTTGGCATCAAGAAGCTCGATCGGAGATCGCCGCTCCTCGGATTCGCTTCCATCTGCGAGGTCGTAGACCGCGCCCGCCAGCATCGCCATCAAGGGCGTCGTAAGAACACTGCGGAGCACAGCGCTTAAATTGCTCTCTGAATAGAGCTTGACTTGCGCAAAAACATCCGCCCACTCCGCGCTGCGGTTGGTAGTTCGCCCCAAGTACTCTTCTACAGCGCCTAGCTCAGCGTTCTGCATTTCCACAACCGCAGCTCCAACCAGCGGCCGATTCACTGCAACAGCATGGAAGTACTCCTGCCCCCGACTCAGAAGAACAACACTATTTTCACGTTCCACCCAGTTATTGATAGCCCAAAGTGCAGCAGGCCGAACCAGCCCCTCGATTTCATCGAAGCCATCAAGCACCGGCATGATGTGGCCGCCATCAACAAGCCTTTTAGCCCAGGATTCTTTCCTTCTGCCTACCCGCTTTAAGGCATGGTACTCAGTGATGAGCTTTTTGGCTAGCCATTCATTCAGGTCTGGCTGCTTATGAGGGTTCCAGGATGAGAGCTGAAAAATCACAGGCACCGGGCTTACCTCTAAGCGACCATCTGACTCTAGTACCTTCAGCGCTATAGAAGCAGCTAGCGTACTCTTTCCCGCGCCTCCTTGGCCAAGAAGTACGAGTCGAGCACATGGTGCGGTTGACACAAGCTCCACGAGATCATTGACTTGTGCGGATTCCCAACGACTGTCGTTTGGGCCTATTCCCCATTTATCTGCAACGTTGCGTGGATCATCGACATATTGCTCGTCGCGAATGAGCTTCCGCGGCAGAGGGAACGCCGCCGCCCTGCCAACCCGATTTGTCGCGCGCTCCTCGCGCAATTGCTCCTTCACTTGATCGGCAAGGTCAATGAGTATGTCGCGAAGTTCAGGCGTTATAGGGCGAGCATATTTTACTTCCGCCGCCGCGCTGGCCTGAAGCGGAGGAACTGCGGGCGATTTTAAGTTCGGAGCCGCTTGCGCGTATTGCTCAATCATAGCTCGAACTTCGTCTCGAACCTTCGGCCGAATTAGATACCCCTCCAACTCCTGCACAAACGCGAGATAAAGCTCGATCTTCTTCTCTTCGTCCGCTATCGCACCTTTGGTGAAACCAAGCCAGGCTGCAGCTGCAACTACAGAGCCTGGGTTGCCAGCAGGCGAGAACCCCAAAGGTGACTTTCTCAATTCTTTCTTCAGACGATCGTACTGTTCGTCAAATCTAGGCGTCCTGATCTTCAAGAGTTCGGTTGCAGCCGCCGCCTGAAAGACCGGATCGTTACCTCGACGAACCCCTGGAACCAGGGAATTGAAAGCGCGCTCACGCACGTCATTAACCAGCTCTGGAAGTAGCCAACCAAGCACCTCAGAGCGGCAATAGTCTGAAACGTCACCATCAACGCCAAGGCTGTAGAGAACCAGACGAGTCAATTTTCGGGATTCAGCGAGTAGCTGCCGAGAAGGCGGCTTGTCACGAAATAGAACCACATCCCTGAGTGCTTCATCGCGATACTTCTCACTTCCACTACTCATACTTCCGACTCCATCCGATGTTCACCATATGGAGGGGCACACCCGCCAGCTAGTCGACGTAGGAAGCCTTTACATTACAGCATTGCCAAGATCGTCTTTTTATGCATAAATATGTAATGGAGTTCGGCCTCCAACAAGAAGGGGGCCTTCGTGGATATTCGCATTTTCTCCGTCGCAGTGATTGAGTCCTTCAGCTCATTCGTGACAGAGTCTTCCCTCGAAGAGCTGTCGCCCAGCGATCACGCTTGCTTAGCCGACTACATCTACACATGGTTGATGCGTGGCGGTGGCGCTGAGGTGTGTCAAAGAGAATTTCTCTTGCTTCAGATCGCAAATCAAGTCATCGCGGACTACTGGCACCACTATAAAACGGCGCTCGATTACAGCCCTACTCGCTACGGCGGAGCTGTACACGTTGCTCGCCGTACCGAGGATCTGTTCCCGTCCGGATACGGAGTTTCACACCCCATCCTCGACCCCAACATCTTCGCGTAGCACCACTGCGCGAACCCAACCAAATTTTAGGCTGGACTCCAACCGCCCGCTCCTCACCGAGCGGGCTTTGTCCTGACTAAGAACTGGAGTCCGCGCCTTCGCCACCACTGTCCAAGACTGCCCAGCACTGCCCACACATCCCGCGACCTGCCACTTTGCGTCTTTCTTGGGCAGTCTTGGGCAGTTTCGTTCTCAAATCCTCCCCAGGGCAGCAATCTCCTTGGAGTGCAGCTCGTGCGCATCACCAAGTGCAGCCCAAAGGGAGATGCAATGCCCCGCAACCGCTACACCCGCGAAGTTCGTATCGGAGACCTCATCACTCTCGAAATCCAGAGGGAACAGATCAGGTACCTCTCGCGAGCACTCAAGACAGAAGCCCACAATCCGCCGCTCGTTCCACAAGCCAGGCCGGTTGATGAGATTCGAAGTCTCCGCCGCGCTCACGCCAGGAAACACAAGCCTCCCCGCTTCCGGAACGCCGGGACACAGTCCTTCTAATTACGCATCCGGGGCCGACTATGCGTCGGCCCCGGCTTTCAGCAGCACTCTAACTATGTACTGAAGGGACCTCATCATGTCGGAAGGTCAAGTTACTGTGGCGATCAAGAAGGACACTTCATACGCCACGATTTTCTTCTTTGCATTCTTGTTGGCCCTAGCTCTGGCCGCCTGCGCTTCCGAATCCTCGCCCCGCGGCGAGTTCGCCGCGAATCAGGAGTTGCTGAAGAGCTGCGACCCGGCGGCTCCGCCTGCCTCGCTCGTCCAGATCGACGGCACCGGCTCCAGCGCATCGGACACCGTCGTTTCCGAGCGCATGACGGTGATCGAGTCGGTTGCTCGCAAGACCGCCGTTTGCTCCGGCCACCTTCGCGTCCTCGTTTTTTCTGCATCGAGCGCGGCCACGACAGTACTGTTCGACAGCCCACTCAAGATGGACGGCGCGACCGAGAATGCGCGGCTCAAGCGCGTCCCGGAAGCTGTCGCTGACGTCATGAACAAGGTGCGCTCCGGCTACGCCGAGGCAGCGCAGGCATTGCCGCAAAGCGGCTCGGACATCACGGCGCAGTACCGGCTCGCCAGCGAATGGAAGCAGCAGCTCGGCGACGGCTACCGCCTGAACTTGCTGGTGCTGACGGATGGGTTCCAGAACATCGGGGTGGATCTCGGTGCCCAGGCGCTCAGCAAGGACGAGGCTGCGGCTCTTGCCGACCAGGTCACCGTGCCCAAGTTGGCTGGCGCATCGGTCGTTGTCGCCGGGCTTGGCCGCGTCGCTAAAGGCGCTCCGCCATCGGCAGTCGTGGAGGGCCTGGTCGCGTACTACGACCGGCTCTGCCAGCGCACCGAGGCGGCGAGCTGCATCTCGGTCAGCAACTACGCCGAAGCGGGCCGGTGACCATCGTGGCAACCAACAACTCGATGCCGCCCTTTCCGGATGGAGGCGTTGACACCTGGATGCGAGAAGCCGACGCCGTCACGCTCCCCCGGCTCGGTCAGGTCGACGCGCACCCGAGGCCAAGCACCATCGGGAGCACGTACGCCGAGCAGGAGTACGACGCCCTCGGGGACGAGCAGGAGTTCGCCTGGACCGCGTGGAGCGAGAACGTCGCTCGCTCCCATACGGCCCGTTCCAGCGGCCTCCAAGCTGAGGTGACCGCGACCAACTTCGTGCTGGCCGAAGCCGCCAAGGAAGTTTCGGCAGCTCACCAGGACTACCAACACGGTGCCCGGCTCCTGACCCCCTATGTAAGGCGCGGGCCCCACGAGAAGACGCGGTACTGGATCGCGTGGCTCGTGCTCGTCATGGGCGACACGGGCGGCGTCTGGTCAGCAGCCGTGGTCGCGGGCGACGTTCCGCTCATCGCCTTCTTTCAGGCACTGGCATCGGGAACTGCGGCGGCTTGCGCCGGGCTTATCGGCTCGGAACTCAAGGACATCCGTATGGCACGAACCCGCCAGTTCGACCCTGCGACGCTGACCGAGGACGAGAAGCGTTACCGACGCCTGTTCATCGCGAAGTCCGACGGGCTCGGCATCGTGAAGCTGGTTGGCTTGCTGTCGTTGCTGGTAGTGGTGCTCGTAGCCATCGGTGTGTACGCACTACGAACCAGCATCGAGGGTCAGACGGCCGGGCTCACGTTCGGGTTGCTGGCTGCCGCGACTGCAGTCGGCTCGGGCCTACTGAGCTACTTCGCAGCAGATGAGGTGGCGGATCAGCTCGCCACAATGGCCAAGCGTGCCCGCACCAGCGAGCGTCGCTACCTCAAGCTGGCCAAATCTGGGGCGTTGCGGTCTCAGGCGACAGCCGAAGCGACCAGGACATCGCTCAGCGTCGAAGCTGGAGCCCGCGGTGCCGCCGCTGCCAAGCGAGTCGAGTCCCTCCGTTGGCGGGTGGCTCGTCGGAACCCGCAGGTGCTCGGGCACGGGTTCCCGGCAGGCCAGCCTGAAGGCGTCATTGGTCGTCGTCCCCGTCGAGGCGGCGGCGCATGAACACCCAGCCGCTCCTTCAGCCTGGTTGGCTCCTTCCCGGCCAGTTGCTCGGCGACATGCCGAGCAACTCGGCCGCGGGGCCGATCCAAACCGGCACCGAAATTGTGCTTGGTGATCCGGGTGAGCCGGCGAGCGTGCCCACCCTCCTCATTGCCGTCACCGACGACTCAGGCTCGGTGACGACACCCGGCGGAAGCGATCCTCTTTCTAATCGCTACAGCGAAATGGCTGCCGCCTTCACAGCAGTTGCGCGGCGGGGATCGCGGCGCGAACTTGGCGCGGTTCTGCACTTCGACACGCCATGTAGCAGCGACGTCGCTCCCGTCCCCTTGAGACGGTGGAACCTCTCGAAGCTGAAGCAGGGCTTACAGATCCCTCGCGACGGAGCTGGCTCCAGCGAGCTGCTACCGAGCCTGCGTCGCGCAGTCACCTTGGCTCAGCGGCACGGTCAGCACGAAGCGACTCTGGTCGTGTTGTCCGACTTCTTCTTGCTTGACTCGGACGTTGACCAAGCGCTCGTGGAACTCGCCGCCTTCCCCGGTGACGTTCACGCTGTCGTGCTTGGCAATCAGCTGGCGAGTGGGAGCTTCGACGACCGCATCACGGTGACGCACATCAACCAGGACGATCCGCCTGGCGCTGTGGGGCGAGCGCTGTTTGCTGGCCTCGTGCGGCATCGGCCAGGCAGTCGTGCCCTCGATCCGTCACTCGCTGGTGAGTCGTCGTCATGAGGTTCTTCCGTCACGACGACGGCTCACCCAAGCCGCCTCTCGCGGGCCAGATGGTTGGCCTTGCTATCGGGCTTCTTCTCTTGTCCTTCGCCGCCCTCGTGGCGTTGGACGTCGTGAAGATCCTCGTGCCCATCGTGTTGCCGCTGCTCGCACTCATCGGCGTCTACACCCTGATGTTCCGACGCCACAAATAGACCTCAAGTCAAGTCGAAGTATTCAAGCAATTCATAGAACGGGAGAGCTATGCCCAGACGAACTCGAACCGACGCGCAGCGAACCGAAGAAGACACCGAGCGACAACTCCGAGAGGAGCACTACCGGCAGCTTGAAGTGTCCTTGCACCGCAAGCGGCGCGATGCTCAGGTGAGCGACGCACCAGACGATGCCGACATCTACAGCGACGGCCAAGCAACTTTCGACTGACACATCAACAGAGGCAGATGCCTGCCGTTCGGTGTTGTCGAATCGTCAAACCCTGTTTTCAGGGCGTGAATTCTAGCAGATAATAAAAACTGGACTGAGTGCGCCACCAGCGGCAACTCGCAGAGGAAAGTCTTGGCCGACACCTCTGCGCGAACCAGCTGAGTAGCGCAGAAGCTCATGTCCTTGTATCAGCAACCTCGATTCGAGGGTGCGTATCTCATTTACACATATTCTACGTTTGCCCGTCAAGCGTAGGCAGTGTTTGACATGCGCACTTCTCCTCGTTTCGAGCTTATCGGAAGGAGGGATACCAATGCCCGAGCCAGCCTCAGAACCGAATGTAGTAATTACAGCAAGTCCTCATGATCACCCGGCAGTTCGGAAGCTGGCTCGGGCATGCATTGCCCTGGCCCGCCATCAATTGACAACTGAGTCCGCCGACGTGGCCGAACAGGTAACGGAGTCAAACAACAGCGGTTCACAGCCTGAGGAGCCAACCGATGTCTGACCTCATCTGGCGCGAAGCCATGCCGCCCGACAACCTCAGCCTGGCAAGCCTCACCGGACTCATGCGGGCGCTCGCTACCCGTCCCCGGCTTGGCCTTCGGCAACTCCAGCCGATCGTGGTGTTCGAGCTATGGCTCTGCCAGGACACCGTCCGCTGGCTCATCGGCTGCGCGGACGTCCTCGGCCGTCACTTCCTCAACGACCTTGCCGTCCAACTGCCAGGCTTGGCTCTTACGACGGTGGAGTCGTCGCCTCGCCAACTGCCCACCACCGCCCGCGAGTTGCGCCCGTCGAGCACGGCCTACCCGCTTCGTCTGGATACCGCGGGCGGTGTGGCAGCCGGACTGCTTGGCCTGCGCCATCGTCTCGGAGCCGACGAATCCCTTGTCCTGCAGTGGGTTGTGGGGCCGAGCTTCGCTCGGCCGCCAGTCCCCAAGCAGTTCACACCGCTTGAAGCGCTCGGCATCGTCGCACCCCAGAAGATCGGAACGGGCGAACAGACCGCCTGGCGCTCGAAGATCGCTGAGCCACTGTTCGGCGTCCGTGGCCGCGTTGGTGCTGTCGCAATCGACCTCCACCGCGCAACCCAACTTATCGGGCCTGCTGTTAGCGCTCTGGGCCTTGCCTCCGGACCACACAGCCACATCGGCGGCACGTGGCAATCACGCCAGATCGCAAGAGCGCTCTTCACGGTCAACCACAAGCGGCGCACCTGGAGCGGCAGTCTCAACGCCGCCGAACTGGCTGCGGTGCTCGGCTACCCGGTTGAAGGGGTACGCGTTCCTGGGCGGGGCTTCGTCTTGACGCCCCCACCGCGGTCGCTTCTGCTTACCGCTGAGGCTGCTGAGAAGGCCAACGACCGACTCATCGGCACGAGCGTTCATCCACGGAGCCGCGATCAAGTCGTCCGGTTTCCCGCCTCGAGCATTGCGAGCCATGCTCACGTTATCGCCCCCACGGGCGCGGGCAAGTCGACTACGTTGGCGCGCTGGCTTCTTCAAGACATCGCGGCCCGGCGCTCGGTGTTCCTCATCGAGCCCAAGGGCGACCTCGTCTCAGATGTACTGGCACGCCTGGCGCCCGAGCAGCGCACGGATGTCCGCCTTATTGAGCCGGGCACCCCAGGCCCAGTAATCGGTTTCAACCCGCTCGCCGGACCTCTAGACGACGCCGAGCGGCGGGCGGATTCGCTGCTCGGCTTGTTCCGCGAGTTGTTCGGGACGGCGATCGGGCCACGCAGCAGTGATGTGTTGCTGCATGCCCTCATCATGGCTTCGAGACTGGAAGACGGCGCGCTCACCGACATTCCGGCGATCCTCACCAACAACGGGTTCCGCCGCAGCGTGCTCACCAAGGTCAGCGATCCGCTCACCATCGCTCCGTGGGCGGCGTGGTTCGACGGCTTGTCGGAGCTGGAGCGTTCACGCGTCGTCATGCCGATCCTCAACAAGACCAGGGCTTGGACGGCACGCGGACCACTGCGGCACCTGCTGGGCCAACCGACGCCAGGACTACGCCTCGACGAGCTGTTCGAGAAGCCGCTCATCGTCCTCGTCAACCTCAGCAGCGGCACGCTCGGGCCCGAGACGAGTCGGTTGCTCGGCATGCTGCTGCTCGGCCAACTCCGTGAGGCAATCCAGCGCCAAACCACGGTGTCGGAGGTGCAGCGGCGAGCAGTTTCCGTGGTCGTCGACGAGTGGCAGCTGTTCGTCGGCGGCATGGACTTCGCCGACATGCTGGCGACCGCCCGCGGCATGAACGCGGGCTTCACCCTGGCCCACCAGCACCTCCCGCAGCTCAGCTCAGAACTTCGCGCGGCGGTCCTGGCCAACGCAAAGTCGCGCTTGGTGTCTCGCCCAGCAAAAGCGGACGCCAAGGGTCTCGCAGATGTGCTCGGTGGCGATGTCACCGGCGACGACCTGATGCAGCTTCCGGCCTACCACGCCGTCGCCCAAGTGCTGACGGGCGGCGCGACGAGCACGCCCTTCGTCGTCAGCACGCCAGCCCTTCCACCCACAACCGCAGACGCCGTCGAGGCTCGGCGAGAGATCCGGGAGAGGTTCGGCGTCGCGCCTTCCGAGATCGACGCCCAACTCCTCAAGCGCTGGCAGAACAACGACCAGCCGGGCACCAGCGGACCAATTGGCTTCAGGAAGCGAGGAACATCATGAACAGCACCACGCCTACCTCTCGCCCTACCTCTCGCAACACGCTCTCAACCGCCTGGCATGCACAAATGCCTCGTTCGCGTCGACGACACTTCGCCCCACACGAGGGTGCCCTGTGAGCGGCCGAGGCCGAGCCGTCCGGTTGCAGGAACGGCTGTCAGAGCGCGACCTCGCCATCTTGGTCGACCTCGATCGACTGCGCCTGCTCACGGGGAAGCAGCTCCGGCGGCTGCATTTTCCGGACGGCGATCCAATCACCCAGGCCCGTAAGGCACGGGCGACGATCCGACGGCTAGCTGAGCTGGGCGTGATCGTGCGCTTGGAGCGTCGCGTCGGAGGAATGCGGGCGGGCAGCGAAGGTTTCGTGATCGGCCTGAGTGGTTGGGGTCACGCCGTACTGGCGCTCGACGACGTGAGGCCGCGACGACACCGCCGCGTCATCGAGACGAAGCCCGCCTTCCAGTCGCACGTGCTGGCGATCGGCGAGCTGTACGTCGCGCTCATCGAACACACCCGCGCAGGTAGCAGCGACCTGATCGAGTTCGCAGGAGAGCCCGAAGCCTGGCGCCAGTTCGGCGGCCTCGGTGGTCAAGCCGTCACGCTCAAACCCGATGGCTTCGTGCGGCTCGGCGTCGGCGATATCGAAGTGCTCGCCTTCCTGGAGCAGGACATGGACACCGAGTCGCTGCCAACGATCGATCGCAAGCTCGGCGTCTACGTCTCGTACTGGCGGAGCGGCCAGGAGCAGCGGCACCTCGGCGTCTTCCCGAAGGTGTGGTGGCTCGTGCCATCGACCAAGCGCCTGGAGGGCATCAGCCGCACCATCGCCCACCTGCCGCTCGAAGCTCGTGCCTTGTTCGCCGTCTGTCTGATGTCCGAAGCCGTAGCAGCGCTCACCCAACCACTGACACAAGGAGGTGCATCATGAGCACGCAACCCGATCTCCCGCTCAACTGCGTTCTCGTCGGAGACGTCCGAACACGGTTGGCCGAACTTCCTGACGCCTCCGTCGACTGCATCATCACGAGCCCTCCCTACTGGGCGCTGCGCAACTACGGGCACGACGGACAAATCGGTGCCGAGTCCACAGTGGAGGAGTGGGCTGAGCAGATCGCCGCTGTGTGCGATCAGCTTGCTCGCGTGCTCACACCCACCGGCTCGCTGTGGCTCAATCTCGGTGACTCGTACGCCCGCAGTCCTCGTGACGGTGCCGCGAAGAAGAGCCTTCTGCTCGCCCCGCAGCGCGTTGCACTCCGTCTCACCCGTGCCGGTTGGCTGCTTCGGAACCAGGTGATCTGGGCGAAGAAGAACCCCATGCCGTCCTCGGTTGGCGACCGGCTGACCACCACGCACGAGTTCGTCTACTTCTTCACCCGCCAGCCGAACTACTACTTCGATCTCGACGCCATCCGTGAACCAGCGATGACACATCCCCACCGCGGCCGGGCTGGGCGGGAGAGCTATCCACCACGCGCGGCCGTACCGAACCTTGGCAGTGGGACCTCGCCCCGCGTCGACCTCAACCAAGGTCTCGCCGGGATGAAGGCTCGCGGCCAAGAGAGCCATCCGCTCGGGAAAAATCCTGGCGATGTCTGGCACCTCGGCACGGCCAGTTACCACGGCGCGCACTTCGCCACCTTCCCGACCGAACTGGTGCGACGCCCGTTGCTCAGCACTTGTCCACAGCGGGTGTGCACCACCTGTGGACAGCCGTGGCGCAAGGCAACCCAGGTGATCGACGGAAGGCGGCTGGCCCTCGGGTCGCTGCGAGCGGACTGCGGACACACGGGGTGGCGCCGAGGGCGCGTGCTCGATCCGTTCCTCGGCTCGGGAACCGTTGCCCTCGCGGCTGAGCAATACGACCGGGACTGGCTGGGCATCGAACTGAACCCGGCCTACGCCGAACTGGCTGAACAACGACTCGCCGCTTGGAGGGAAACGCAAGCAACTAAACGAAAGGAGCAGTAATGGAACGACCGCGACCACGCCACGAGGGAGGTGAACACCACCATGACAAGCACGAGTTTGCGCCCGAAGAGCGCATCGAACTAGGCATCACCGCAGCCATCGCAGGCGACCTGGTGATCGACGACCACACCGCCCGCGCCATCGCTGCCCGCCTCGGGTCGATCAAGACGCCGATGCTCGACCTGTTCACTCACACCGGCCACATGGATGCTGAGGGCTTTAAGGAACTCCGCGCAATGCGGCTAGATCCCCCCACCAGCGAACAACAAGCCCACTGGATCGACTGGCTGGGCGGGTACTGGCTCAGCGTCGAGCAGCAACGGGCGACCGACGCCGAACGGCACCCGACCTACGAACAGCGCGTCTACGTCGCCGACCTCGACAGCCTGCGCCGCACCATCCACCACGGCCTGTGGGTCGACGCCAATCAGGCACCTGCCGACCTGAAGGCGGACGTCACGGCCATGCTCGATAGTTCGCCTACCGTTGGCGCTACTCGGTGGGCAGTCGGGGCGGCCAAAGACCTTGCTGGGCTCGACCTGACCGGCTCTAGCGACACCGCGCTCATCTCTCGACTGGCTCGCGGCGTCCACCAACACGGCGCGGCCTACTCGGCCTGGGCTTCCATCGCCGGAACCGATGATCACGACCAGCTCGATAAATTCGCCAACTTCCACGTGGCCAGCTACGACAGCCGCGAGGCGTGGATGCGCGACATCGCCGACGACTTGGGCTGGGCCAACCACCTTGACCGCGCGGTCGATCCCATGCTTCGACCGTTCCTCCGAATCGACTACGAGGCGATGGCCGAGAGTCCATTGACTGAGAGGTGGGACGTCGTCCGCGGTCACGACCGCCGCATCCACGTGTTCCTCCGATGATCTCCGGCACGGGCCACTCCTCGGTGGCCTGTGGCCGCTCACCCAAAGCACCTGCAACCCGCAGGGCATGGGCGGCCACACCACACCGAGGAAGGAAGTCGGCTATGACCGACCCCAACGGCAAGAACGCCGTCAAAACGCTGGGCATCCGTTTGCCCGGCGAACTGCACGCCCAGTTCGCACTCGTTGCTCAGCTCGACGGCCTGAACCTGGGCGACGCCGTGCTGCGCGCGGTCGAGCTGTACGTGCAGAGCAAGCGTTCGGAGTCCGACTTCGCCGCGAGGGCAGCGGCTGCGCTCAGCGAGATCGAGCGCGAGGCGGCCAACCGGCGGGCCGCGATCGAAGGCTTGTTCGGCGACGAATCGCCCACTGCCAAGGGCGCTGGCACGCGGGGACGCAAGACCGACCCCCAGAGCTGAGCGCTCGCAGGCAAGGACCCACCTCGAAGGGTGACGGGTAGCACTTATTGCTGCTACCCGTCACCATATACAACCAATCCACCGGCAATGACCGAAGGAAAAATATGCAACGGAGCTTCTATAAGCGTGGACCGCCAAGTTAATCGACATTCAGCACATCTCACCTGTTAACAAATAGAGCAAAGTGCTCTATAAATAGAAAGGATGTATATGAGAGAAAGTGAAACACAGCCACCCCCAGACAGCGAGAGTCCGTCGACTCCAACTCTGCTAACCATGAGCGAGGCCAGTAAAGTGCTCCGCATCAGCAAATGGTCACTCAATGCGCTCATCCAGCGGCGCAGGTTGTCGACGATTCGCATTGGCCGACGACGTTTGGTGCCCGTCACCTCCATCGAAGCCCTGATCGAAGTGCTTCGCCGCGAGGAAGACCGGTGATGGCTCGGCGCAGGGCCAACGGAGAGGGGTCGATCTACCAGCGCAAAGACAACGGACGCTGGGATGGTGCCGTCTACGTGCAGACGGCTAGTGGTGGCCGCAAGCGTATGCGGGTCTACGGCGCAACACGTGCCGAGGTACACAGCAAACTCACCGCCCTCATGGCGAAGGACCAGCAAGGTATTCCGACACCCGACAAGCCCTGGAAACTCGGCGAGTACCTCGGTTACTGGCTCGAAGAAGTTGTTCGGCCGAATCTTCGGTCGAGCACCTACGAGACCTACGAACAGCGGATCCGGTTGAACCTCCGGCCAGCGCTAGGCAGATACGCCCTCACCCGCCTCACGGTGGCTACGGTGCAAGACTTCTTCAACCAGCAGCTCGGCGATGGGCACTCCGTCCGCAAGGTGCAGATGATGCGCGAAGTGCTCCGCTCAGCGCTCAGCCACGCGATGCACGAAGAGCACGTCGCTCGCAACGTCGCTCGGCTCGTGAAGCTGCCGAAGTACGAGCCGGAAGAGATCTACCCGTGGTCCGTCGATGAGGCGCGGCAGTTCCTCGTAGCAGCGCAAAGCGATCCGCTCGCCGCCGCATTCACCCTCCTCGTCGTCTATGGGCTTCGCGAGGGTGAAGTACTCGGCCTGCGTTGGCAAGACGTCAACCTCGCGGCGGGCGTCCTGGAGGTTCGCCAGCAACTCCAGCGCACAGGCGGCGCCCTTCGGCAAACACCCCTCAAGACCAGGGCAGGTCGACGCGACCTTCCACTGGTCGGCCTCACCAGAGCCGCGCTCACGCGTCAGCACGTCCGGCAGACCAGCGCCCGCCAAGCCGCAGAAGAGATCTGGCAAGGCGGTGGTGACGCGGCAGAGTTGGTCTTCACCACCAAGAGCGGCCTGCCGATCGAGCCGCGCAACTTCGTGCGCTCGTTCCAGCGCATCTGCCAGCAACATGAAGTGCGCCGGATCAAGGTTCACCACGTCCGCCACACCGCGGCCACAACCCTCAAGGGCCTTGGCGTAGGGGCTCGTGATGCCCAGTTGCTGCTTGGCCACTCGCAGATCTCCACGACGCAGCAGATCTACCAGCACGACAGCATGGAGGGTCGTCAGCGAGCGCTCGACCTGGTGGACCAGGCCCTCGGCTCGGACACCAAAGACGACCACGATAAGGATCCTGGTCGCCGGCAGGGCTGAGGCAAAGTCGTGTTTCAGCTGGCTGAGATCAACTTGATGGCTCGTTCGGGCCTTCTTCCCATATGACGTACGGCTTTGGCGATGTTGGTGTGGCCGGTCAGGCGTAGCAGGCTGATGGCGAGATTGCGCAGGCTGGCCATCATCCTGGGCCCGCCGCCGGTGCGTGCCCGAGAGGCATCTTCGCCCATCGTCACGTCGCGGACCCAGTGCAGCTTGTTCTCCACGTGCCAGTGCCCGCGGATGTAGCGGGCCAACTCGGCGGGCTGGGCCTGCGCGGCGGTCAGGGATGTCACCGCGTACACCGTCTCGCGGCTCGCGCGCCTGGTGCTGCCCTTGCGTTTACGGGTCCGCACTATCCGGACGGCCTGGGCGGCGTGCGGGAACAGGATCCCGGCGGCGACGGTGACGACCTTGTAGGTGCGGGTGACTACCCGGCCGTGGCCGGTGTCGGTCTCGCGGTACCCGATCGGCACGTCCTTCCACGGCAGGCCCGCCAACTGATCGCGCAACGCCTTCTGGTTGCCCTTCACGGTGATCACGTAGTGCGCGCCACGGCCGTGCAGGTACTCGGCATGCCCGCGTTGCGCGTGCAACGCGTCGGCGGTGACGACGAGACCGGTCACATCGACGATCGTGTCCAGAAGTGCTGCGAACATGGGGATCTCGTTGCTTTTCTCCGCGATCTCGACCTGGCCCACCGTGACCCCGCTGTCGTGGTCCAGGCACGCCATCACCATTCGCGCGCGCTGCTCGCCGTGACGGGAACCCCGCAGCGCCTTACCGTCGACCGCGATCGCGCGGCGCCGCCGCCTGCCCGGCGCCCCCATCCACGCTGCCTTGACACGCCCGGACAGCCAGACGCCGATCGCGGTGTCGAACCCGTCACCGGTCAATGCCGAGAGCGCCCGCCGGATCGTGGACGCGTTCGGTGCGCCGATCCCCATTCCGCTCAGCGTGTCCTCGGCCGCGTCCGCGGCCCATTCGGCGATCGCGGCGAACGACCGCGCACCGGAGACCACCGCGCACACCGACACGAACAGGATCGCCGCGAACCGATACCGCACACCCCGTTTCCTGCGTGGATCCGGCACCGACTCCAACACCTCGAGCAACCCGGTCCGCGCCTGCGGCGCCACCTCGCCCAGCGGGGCCAACTGGCGTGACAGGACAGTGATGGGAGACGATGACACGGCAGGCACGGCGGAGCTCCGAAGATCACGATGGCGTAGGAACCTTCATGATCGACGGTCCTGTCGTGCCTGCTCCGGACTACCCGATCTTCGGTGTGTCGCAACCCGAATCAGCAGGTCAAGCCACTGGTAGTCGACTTTGCCTCAGCCCTGGGTCGCCGGGGTCTGCTGACGGCAGTCGTTGACGGCAACGATTGCCGTCAGACGTTGCCGTCAAGTCTCGATTTCATGCATCAGATAATGAGTTCTACCTCTGGAGCCGCCTTTCGGACTCGAACCGAAGACCTGCTGTTTACAAAGTCCATCGATACGACCCTCTGCACGCGACTTAACAGAGTGAGCACAGTTACTGATCGTTGCAGAAGACAGTGGATTCTAGGCACGGTTGCCGTCAACTTAGCCGTCAAAATCGCTGCTCACGCGAGCGCATGATTCCACATTGAAATCGAAATGTGCTTCAACTATGTAATCATAAATTGAGACGCAATACAACACTATACTGCGTGGCGCTCAAGCCGAGCGATGCGAACAGCGCGAAGTGCGAAGTGCGAAGTGCGAAGTGCGAAAACTCGATCAGAATGCGGCATTCATAGCGCTGAACGGCCCGAGCCGCTGCATCGGTCAACTGTAAGCTCCCCTCCCTGATGACTGGCCGAGGCCGACCTGTTCGGCCACACTTGACATACCAAAAGCAGACCACATCCTAGCGATGCATAACAGTCGCCTTTAACGGAAAATAGAGACACCCCACGACCACACCGGCCGCGAGGGGTCTTGGGTGATGGTTCGTGGGGTTCATGTTCCTAGCGTTCGTCTTCTGGACCCTTCAATCCTTCGATCAGCTTTTCCGCTGACGGGAAAGACCAGGGCATCAACACGTCGCCCTCGGGACTGATGCTCCAGCCTTCCGGCCACTCGTCGCGGGGAAGGTTTTCGAGCTTTTCCCTGAGCGTCTTGTTGACTTCCTCTGCCTGATGGCGAAGGTTTCTGAGACTCTCAAGGGGGTCGCGTGGAAGCACCGCAATCTCCTTGCGGTCTTCATAATGAGATGCTTCCTCATCTATGGCCTGCACACGCAGGCAGGTGACCTCAAATTGATTGAGCGCATTTGTCCACGGCAACTTATACCAAGCACAATAAATTTTGTCAATAAATTCAAGTATTCTTGCGGGCGTGAGTGCGTTCCTCAAGTTCACGATACCAACGCCTCCCCCGCTCGCCGCATGTATCGCGAATATGTATTTTAAGGCGCCTGGTCAGATCATTATAAGATTCAACGTCTGCACGAAGAGAGGTAATTCCCGTGCGCAGCTCACCGACCCCTTGCCGCAAGTCCGCAACAACGACTTTGACGGTTTCGGCATGGGAGGCCGCTTTTCCGCGCGGAGGCTTACCATTGCGTGCCGCCCCCAGCTCTTTCAGATGTTTGCCAAACTCGCTCACTTGCTCCGATAACGCATCACGCGAAACCGCGAAACTTCTCATTGAATCGTAGTATCCATCGGCAAGCTGCATCGACTCGAAGTGCTTCGTAGTAAGAATCTTGAAGTTGACCTCGCCGCGCACTGCGCTCTTTAGTTCCTCAACTTTGCCGTATTCAGCACTCACTTCTTGTCGTTTGCGCGAGACTTCACGAATTGACTGATTGACCGAAGCCTGAACAACCTGAGCTTGTGTTTTCTTCTTCTCGACCAGTTGAACGAGTTCGGCCTTTTTCTTAAACCTATGATAGAGATACGCAACCGGCGCGAAGAGCAGCGCCGCGACACCAAGCCAGAAGGGAACCGGATAGTGCGTTGCAACCCAGGCCAAGCCAGAGCCAATGAAGCCGACTACTACTAAGATCAGAAAAAACGCGATAAGAGGTCCCGCAAGCTCATCCATGACTACCTCAACTCACGAAGCGCGCTAATGGAGCCTTCTGCGAGCCTGAAGTTGACCACTTGACCTAGCTTCACCCAGCTATCTCGATTAGACTGATTGTTCACCAGAAGTTGACCGGTAAAGACAGTCATCGTCGACATCGCTACCTGCCGCTCATCAGTAGGAAGCCTCATATCACGTGCCGCCTCGCCGACGATCCCTATGCTGGCGATTATGGCCTGCGTGGAAACCTGCGATATCTGGGTATCGGCCTTCGCCTGATTGAAGAGATCGACCAGCATTCCTTCATAACCCTGAACTACAGCAAGAGCCACCTCGCGCTGTACTAGCAGTCTTTTCTTCTCAATGTGAAGCTGGGCAAGTTCCGTTGTACAAACACCTACCGTAGTCAAAGCATGCGCTGCTAAACCCAACGGACTGAGAGCGGACGCAAAATGTTTAACAGCATCACTAACAGTCGCGCGGCCATTTTTCACTTCGATCAATCGACTAGGCATTTACAGTCGTCCAATCTCTTTGCCGCTGGAACCACTAGGTTGTCAGTCGGAGAATCAACACTAAACGTTACCGACGTTACCAACGTGTAATACCCGCGATACCGAGACACTTAAGGACGATCGAGCCCTCCTTGCGCGACCGAATTACAGAGGCAAGAGGGTCGGTGAAGTGTGTTGAAAGGCAGTGCATGTTAGGGGCTGCAGCCGTCAAGAACATGAGAAGCTAATATCTAGGCGACTTGCACATGCGGTCGTACGTCAACGGTTTCAACGGCAGCGAAGGCGAACCAAAAGAAAGATGCATATTCAAGATCGAAATACCCTAAACGGATTTATTGGAATTGGGTGGCGAACCTCCCGTAACATCAATCGACCTGTATGTCGATCTTCGTTCCTTGCTCACCCTAGTCACCTTAGCCACGTGGTTAACTTACAGTTTCCCTATGAAAATGTTCCATTGCCTACCACGAGAAACGACGATCCTGTTGAACGACCGTTCGCCTGAGAAACGCCGCCACACTGCACCTTAAAAGTAACTGAGCCGTTTAGCGGTACAGTAAGCGTGACCGGCGAGCCGACCTGTACGAAGAATGGCGGACGAAGTTCACGACCCCCATCACCGATGATGCGAACTTCCAACTTCAGCCAATCACCGCCAGGGGCGTCGTTTTGCATGCCGAAAGTCGCGGTGATCGAGTCATAACTGCTCAAATCCCACGTGTAGCCACTTGGATCGTTGAGTCCATTGCAATACAGGAAGGCACTGTAATCATACGTTTCGCGCCCGATGTTTGCCACACCAGTATCAAATCCTGACGACGCCCCTTGCGTCGGCCGGAGATCAGAGAAGTACTTCGCTGGCGCTGGCTGTGACGGCGCTGACCGTGGCGGGGCGCTAGACCCGATACTGACAGAGGGTTCCACAGGCAAGCTCGACGTGGTTGTCGTACTAACCATCGCGCTAGAAGTTGTAGTAGTTGGTTCAAGGGACGTAGTTTTGATGCCTGTTGATGGGGCCGCATCCTTCCGTCCGGAATCTCCGCTGGGCTCAGCTTTACCGGTATTCACCACCCCAATGACGAAGGCGAAGATGCCGACTAGGAGCACGATCAGTGCGCGGCCGTTCTTAGCATCAGTTTCCCTTCCGCTGAACAGCATGTATCCCCCGGCCACGACGGTACTCACCGCCCCGCAGGTCACAGCCACCATCTGCCAGCCTCCGACGCCTGAGCCCACGACGAAGACCCCTACTACAGCGAGCAGATCTGCGACGATGGCCAGGCCAGGCAGCACGAAGGCAGATGCATCGCCGCCGTTACCTTGCGGCGACTCGCCTGTAGACCCGTCCATCAACTCTTCCTTCCAGCACTGTGGTCAGGCACCCTCTACTCGGTATCGGTACGGCAGGGGGAATAGTTACGCCTGCCTACTCCGTAACAGCCCTTAGATCCTTAAGAGCGCTTCATGTTCCGCCACGATCAGAAGACAGCAGATTTACTTGACCCGGCCCCAAGCTCTATTCCATAACTAATAGAATATGCGAGCTCTACTTAAGTAGTCCAACCGCATCCATGAGCTTGCCCGACCAGACTAGCCATGCAAGGACAACGACGATTGCAACGGTCTTCAGCGCTGGCCAGTGCACATTGATCGCACCGCTAATTGACTCAACCAGGCGTGCAGCACGTCGGCGCGGCAACTCAGGTGGTTCTGGGTCGTCTTGCGTCATTTCAGCAATGCGGTTCACGAAATTAAGTGGATCGCGCCCAGTTGCGAGCTGCAATGCAAGGAACTTACGTTCCTCGTAAGCAGCCGCTACTTCATCGGTTTCATTTGTGATCTGAAGTGCCTTTAGTCGAAACGACTGCGCCAAGCGCCGTGCAGCAAGAACGAGCGCATCGTAGTGGTGCTGTGCATGCCGACCTTGCGCCCGGCGCACCGACCACTCAAGCAAGCTCGCGATCTTGAAGCTGTCCTCATGATCTTGGCCTCGCCATCCACCTGGCCTATGGATCATGAAGCGCTGAGCCCTCTTCTCATTCCTATGTGCACGCCGTGGTGCAGGGTTCGTACATAAGTTGGCTAGGCCATAGTCAGGCCGCAAAACAGGCCAGAGCCTCACTAGTACCCTCCGCACCAGTGAAACCGTCACTAGCGCTGCAACTCCAGCGCCTATGAGAGTCCAGTCTTCTCGACTGAAATCCTCTGAGCCTGCTGGAAGCTTGGCCATTCCGACAGGAAGCGCGACCAAAAATCCACAAAGTAGGGACGTTGAAAATACTTGGCCAATAGCACGCGACCGCCACCCTGCCAGGTAGTACTCGAAGACAGCACTGAGCCCGGTTTGAGGTACACCGCGGACCCAAATGCGAAAATCGGTCGATCGCCGGTAATCAAAGTAGTTGGATCGTTCCGAATATAGCTTACCGAAGTAGAAGGACATAAAACCCATGGCGAGCACAGTGGTTCCGCCTGCGCTTCGCTCCTCTACGGGAGCAGTCATAGCAAAGGCGCGCGCCAGTCTCAACGAGATAAACCAGTAGCAAGCTGCGCTAAGTGCAAGCAAGAGCAGCATTTCCACCCGCGCATTAATAGCTTGATGGCGGCGGGATTGAGCGAACGGGCGACCACCGATTTGAGGAGTCAGCGCCACAGAGTACGCTCGTATAGCAAATCCGATGGCGACGGTGGCAGCAGCCAGTGGCACGAGCATCGCGAAAACCAGGTAGAGCATACGAGTGTAGACGTGAAGAGCGGCAGGCAACGTTCGGCTCCCCAGGTGGTTGATACGGCATATTCGCTATGGCCGTGAATCAGACTGGCGCTACTTGTCAGGAACGACATCGAGTGTATCGCCGCAGGGGTGCACGCTGACCGCTCCGTTAGGATATACCCGATTGGACGATCGGAGCTGCCGAGCAGCTAGATCAAAAGCAGAACCACCCGCGGCTACTTCACGCGGGTGGTTCCGAAGTGAGCGGCACCTGCTACCACAGCTCCTGAGATTCCGTTCCAAACAAGCTCGAACAACTGGACCGACTAGCGGACGGCCTTACGTGCTCCGTTGTCATCATCCATTGGAACCTCCTTTATTCTATTGTCCCTTTCTCTAATCCAGAATCGCGCAGACGGAAACGCTACCAGCAACAGGAGTGCGAGGACTTGAACCTGCCAGGTGCCAAAACCTGTGCGCCTAAGGCACTGGAAGTAGTATGACAGTCCCGACATAGGCAGAAGAACCGCCGAATGGCGGCTTTCGCAAGGTGTCCAGATGATCACAAGCCGCTACACGGAGACGTCCCTGCAATCAAATCTCCTAGACCGCGCGGCGCTCAAGCCGCGTGATCCGCCGTTCATGTTCGCGCACAACGGCGTCGGTCGATTCGAACCGTTCACCGACGGCTTCGAGCACCGTATCAAAGCGGCCATCCATGTCCGACTTAAGCTCTTGAATGTCAGCCTTGGTCGCCATAATTTTGAGATCATCCTTGGTTGCCATCTTCTGAAGCAAACGCTCCTCCGAGGCATTCACCTTAGCCTCTACAAACTGCTTTAGATCTTGGAGTAGTTCTTCGTTAGTCATGCTCATATAGCTTCATTATGAGCTTTGCAACATAAATATTCAAGCCCAAGGTCCAGAGCGACACAACCTTCCACTTCTCGAACAGCAACCCTTCTCCACCAAGGACAGCATCACCTCTCTTGCCACGCCCGCAAGGTGCTGAGAAAATCTCCTGTACGAGACGCCCAAAATCCAACGCAGCCCATGATCCATCCCGCCGATATAACACCACCGACAACTACTTGCTCAGACAGGAGGTGCCCCATGAGTGACCCAGAAACCGATGCCTCGTTCTACGATGACAACGAAATCTCACCTCAGACCCAGATCCGCCATGCCGACATAGCTCGCTGGAACGACTCTCGCCAAGAAGCCATTCTTCGGCTGCGCGCTACACAGGTTCCTGAGTCGGGCGAGGAGATCATCGGCCAGTCAGCTCGAATGGCAGCAGCCGCTGATCGGCTGCCCAGGCAAGCTCGTAGGAGCACCGCCCAGGAACGTCGCAGTTCACCCATCGCGTTCATCTACCTCCGCGTCAGCACCAAGGAGCAGGCACGCCGCGGCGGTACGGCTGAGGGCTACTCCATCCCCACCCAGCGCAGCGGGTGCCACGCGAAGGCCGATCAGCTAGGTGCAACTGTTGTCGCCGAGTACGTCGATGCTGGCGAGTCGGCACGTTCATCCAAGCGCGACGACCTGCAGGAGATGCTGCGCGAAGTCAAGCGCGTACAGCCGGACTACGTGATCGTGCACAAGATCGACCGGCTTGCACGCAACCGCGAGGATGACATCGCGATCAACGTCCTTCTCCGACGGCACGGAGCGAAGTTGGTCTCGTGCATGGAGAACATCGACGAGACGCCAAGCGGTAAGCTGCTCTACGGCCTCATGGCTGAGATCGCCCAGTTCTACTCCAGCAATCTCGCCGAAGAAGTCATGAAGGGGCTCCTCGCGAAGGCTGAGGAAGGTGGAACGCCATACCGGGCACCGCTGGGCTACCGCAACCGCCGTGAAACGGTCGACGGCTTCGAGCGGGCCTGGGTGGAGGTTGACCCTGAACGTGTCGAGCTTGTCGCGTGGTGCTTCAAGCAGTACGCGACCGGCGAATGGACGGTTGCCGATCTCACCCTGGAAGCGCAGGTGATGGGGCTGACCACTCGGCCAACTCCGAGCAAACCCAGCACGCCGGTGCCTCTCACCACCATGCATCACATTTTGCAGAACCCGTACTTCATGGGGATCGTCCCGTACCGGGGATTTCATTACGAAGGCAGCCATCCTGCGCTTGTCGAACCCGAGATGTGGCTGGCGGTGCAAGACACCCTGGCAAGCCACAACCACACCGGCGAGAAGGATCGCAAGCATCCGCACTACCTGCGCACCACGATCTACTGCTCAGCCTGTGGCGGGCGACTCGTGTACTCGCAGAACACCGGCAATGGTGGTACCTACGAGTACTACTTCTGCGTCAAGAAGAAGACCAAGGCGAACAACTGCAGGCGCCCTGCGGTGAGGCTTGAACGCATTGAAGACGGCATCGCCAACCTCTACGCGCAGCTCAAGGTGCCGCGTGCTCAGATCGAGGAGATCCGGGCTGCGGTGACGGCCGAGCTATCGACACAGCGAGAAGAGGCTGAGCGAGGTGCCAGGCGCGCCTCGAAGCGTAAGCAGCAAGTCGACGGGGAGCGCAAGAAGCTGCTTCAAGCTCACTACGCGGGCGCGATCCCTGCCGACCTGTTGGCCTCTGAGATGCAGCGGTTCACGCAAGAGCTTGGGTACGCCGATCGCATGCTCCAGCGAGCACAAGCCACCTCGAAGAACCTCGTCGCCACGCTGAATGCTGCTCTGGTAGCTGCGGAGCACTGCGAACGTGCCTATCTGCCCGCTCTGCCTCACATCAAGAGGCAGATCAACCAGGGGCTCTTCAAGAAGCTGTTCATCGGCGAAGACGGCAACGTGGAACGAGCAGAGATGCACGAGCCGTTCGAGGCGCTGCTAGGCAGCCAAGACGCATCCCCGATTTCGACCGAGGAGCGCCTGTCCTTGCCCGCTCAAGGGGCGGTTCCGGTGGCGCACGCTGACGAGTGCGCACGCTTGTCCGTGGTGCTGCGGACGGCGTTCGAGCGATCTTCCCTGGTCGAACGGTACGAGAGGGCGAACACGCTCCCCAAGATGGATCTTGCGGCGCACGGTTTGAAAGAGTCACTTCTGGTGGGCGCGGCAGGGTTCGAACCTGCGACCGCTCGGGTGTAAACCGAGTGCTCTTCCGCTGAGCTACGCGCCCTCTAGGCCGTCAACGCGGCAACAGCATGTTGCCATGCGGTCTGGTCCCTGGGTTCGCCGGGTTCGTTGACCTCGGCGAAGCGGACGATGCCGTCGACGTCGACGAGGAACGTGCCGCGGTTGGCCATGCCCCTGGCCTCGTCGAACGTGCCGTACTGCCTGGCGACGGCGCCGTGCGGCCAGAAATCGGACAGCAGGGGGAAGCGGTAGCCCTGGCCGGTCGCCCACACCTTGAGGCTGTAGGGGGTGTCGACCGAGATGGCGAGGACCGTCACACCGGCCGCCGTGTAGGTGGCCAGGTCCTCCTGGAGGCGGCCCAGTTCGCTCTGGCAGGTGCCGCTGAAGGCGAACGGGTAGAACACCAGCAGCACCGAACTGACGCCTCGGTACCAGGACAGCGAGACCTTCTGCTTGTCGCTGTCCCGGAGGGTGAAGTCCGGGGCTTCCGAACCGACCTCGACGAGCACTTCGGAGTTCCCCCGGTGCGTGCGACCGGCACGGGCCCCCGTACGTCTCGGGGAACCCGTGCTCAGCCTCGGATCAGCGCTTGACCTTCGCCGAACTGGGACGCACGAGCCTCGTGCCCGACCAGTCCTCGGCGACGGTGATGTTGGACGTCTGGGACAGCCCTGCGGTCGGCACCGCCTCGGCGATCTCACTCGGCTCGACGTGTCCAGGGCGTCCGGTCTTGGGCGTCAGCACCCACACCACGCCGTTCTCGGCCAGCGGCCCGGTCGCGTTGATCAGGTCGTCGACCAGATCCCCGTCCCCGTCCCGCCACCACAACAGGACCACGTCCACGACATCGTCGGCCTCATCGTCGAGGAGATCGCTACCGATCCGCTCCTCGATGGCGGCACGAACGTCGTCGTCAACGTCCTCGTCCCAGCCGATCTCCTGAACTGCCTGGCCCGGTGCAATCCCGAGCTTGTCGGCGACACCGCCCTTGTCGGCGTCTCCCGCGGCGACCACGGCTTCCACTCCTCCAACTACGCAAGAGCGGCAGTCGACTCGACTGCCGCGCGATGTATCAACACCTGTCGCGGCTAGCGAACACTGATAGCAGCCCTCCGCGCAACCGTTGACCTCATGACACGCCGCAATCCGACCCCCCTGACACGTCACCCAACCGGATGACGCACACTGAACACACCTCATACCGCGCGCGCGAGGGACACGATCCAGAACTACTGGTCGGTAGGGGGTCCTCCGGGGTGTCGCACGAGCGCCGATGAGGAATCATGGACAGGTAAACCGCCTGAACCCGCAGTGAACGCCGGCACCAGCCGGCTGCAACCCTGGCGAGGAGAACCCTTGGCCCCGCAGAACAACGGCACCGCCCCCGAACGGGTGCGCGTCATCCGTGACGGTCTCGCCGCACACCTGCCGGACATCGATCCGGACGAGACGGCGGAATGGCTGGAGTCGTTCGACGCCGCGCTCAAGGGTGGCGGCCAGCAGCGTGCCCGATATCTCATGCTCCGACTCCTCGAGAAGGCCCGCGAGGGTGGCGTCGGCATCCCGTCCCTGACCAGCACCGACTACGTCAACACCATCCCCACCGAACGGGAGCCGTGGTTCCCCGGTGACGAGGAGGTCGAGCGCCGCTACCGGGCCTGGATCCGCTGGAACGCGGCCATGACGGTGCACCGCGCGCAGCGACCGGGTGTCGGTGTCGGTGGTCACATCTCGACCTACGCGTCCTCCGCGAGCCTCTACGAGGTCGGTTTCAACCACTTCTTCCGAGGCAAGGACCACCCCGGCGGTGGCGACCAGGTCTTCATCCAGGGCCACGCCTCCCCCGGCGTCTACGCCCGCGCGTTCCTCGAGGGGCGGCTGAGCGAGGACCAGCTCGACGGGTTCCGCCAGGAGTACTCGCACGGCGGGCTCGGCAAGGGCCTGCCGTCGTACCCGCACCCGCGGCTGATGCCGGGCTTCTGGGAGTTCCCGACGGTGTCCATGGGCCTCGGCCCGATGAACGCGATCTACCAGGCGCGGTTCAACCGCTACCTCCAGGACCGCGGCTTCAAGGACACGTCCGACCAGCGCGTGTGGGCGTTCCTCGGCGACGGCGAGATGGACGAGCCGGAGTCGCGCGGCCTGCTCCAGCTGGCGGCGAACGAGCAGCTGGACAACCTGACGTTCGTGGTCAACTGCAACCTGCAGCGCCTCGACGGCCCGGTCCGCGGCAACGGCAAGATCATCCAGGAGCTGGAGTCGTTCTTCCGCGGCGCCGGCTGGAACGTCATCAAGGTCGTCTGGGGCCGCGAGTGGGACTCGCTGCTGCACGCCGACCGCGACGGCGCGCTGGTGAACCTGATGAACACCACGCCCGACGGCGACTACCAGACGTACAAGGCGAACGACGGCGCCTACGTGAAGGAGCACTTCTTCGGCCGCGACCCGCGGACGAAGGAGCTCGTGGCGCCGATGAGCGACGACGACGTCTGGAACCTCAAGCGCGGCGGCCACGACTACCGCAAGGTGTTCGCGGCGTACAAGGCGGCCACCGAGCACCACGGCCAGCCGACGGTCATCCTCGCCAAGACCATCAAGGGCTACGGCCTGGGCCCGCACTTCGCGGCGCGCAACGCCACGCACCAGATGAAGAAGATGACCCTCGCGGACCTGAAGATGTTCCGCGACAGCCTGCGCATCCCGATCACGGACGAGCAGCTGGAGAAGGACCCCTACCTGCCGCCGTACTACCACCCCGGCCCGGACTCCCCGGAGATCCAGTACCTGCTGGAGCGGCGCAAGCAGCTCGGCGGCTACGTGCCGGAGCGGCGGAACGCGCCGAAGGCGCTGAAGCTGCCGGGCGACAAGGTCTACGACGTCCTCAAGCGCGGTTCCGGCAAGCAGCAGGTCGCCACGACCATGGCGTTCGTGCGGCTCGTGCGCGACCTCGCGAAGGACCCGGAGATCGGCAACCGGATCGTGCCGATCATCCCGGACGAGGCGCGGACGTTCGGCATGGACTCGATGTTCCCGTCGCAGAAGATCTACAACCCCAACGGGCAGATGTACACCTCCGTGGACGCCGAGCTGATGCTCGCGTACAAGGAGTCCGAACAGGGCCAGATCCTGCACGAGGGCATCAACGAGGCCGGGTCGACGGCGTCCTTCACGGCCGTGGGCACGTCCTACGCCACGCAGGGCGAGCCGATGATCCCGATCTACATCTTCTACTCGATGTTCGGGTTCCAGCGCACCGGTGACGGCCTGTGGGCCGCGGCGGACCAGATGGCGCGCGGCTTCGTGCTCGGCGCCACCGCGGGCCGCACGACGCTGACCGGTGAGGGCCTCCAGCACGCGGACGGCCACTCGCTGCTGCTGGCGCACACGAACCCCGCCGTCGTGTCGTACGACCCCGCGTGGTCGTTCGAGGTGGGCCACATCGTGCGGGACGGCCTGCGGAGGATGTACGGGGAGTCCCCGGAGAACATCTTCTTCTACATGACCGTCTACAACGAGCCGTACCGGCAGCCCGCGGAGCCGGAGGGCCTCGACGTCGAGGGCCTGCTGCGCGGCCTGTACCGCTACCAGGTGTCGCCCGCCCAGGAGGGTCCGCACGCGCAGCTGCTGGCGTCCGGTGTGGCGATGCCGTGGGCGATCGACGCCCAGCGGATCCTCGCCGAGGAGTGGGGTGTCCGGGCCGACGTGTGGTCCGCGACCTCGTACTCGGAGCTGCGCCGCGAGGCCGTGGAGGTCGAGCGGGAGAACCTGCTGCACCCGGAGAACGAGCCGCGCGTCCCGTACGTGACGAAGGTGCTCTCCGAGTCCTCGGGCCCCGTGATCGCGGTGTCGGACTGGATGAAGGCCGTCCCGGACCTCATCCGGCCGTACGTGCCGACGGACATGCACACGCTGGGCACGGACGGGTTCGGCTTCTCCGACACCCGCCCGGCCGCGCGCAGGCACTTCCTGATCGACACCGAGTCGATCATCGTCGCCACGCTGGCCGCGCTGGCCAAGCGCGGCGAGGTCGACCCGGCGCTGGTCGTGAAGGCCGCGCGGCAGTACAGGATCGACGACGTCGGCGCGGCGGCCCCGTCCACGGGCGACGCCGGTCTCGCGTAGCGGTTCGAACGGCCACGAGGGGAGTCCCGTTCGCGGGGCTCCCCTCGTGGCGTGTCGGGCGCTGACCTGTCAGGCGGTGGTCTCGACGGCGGCGGTGCGCTTGGCGGCGCGGTTCCAGTCGAGCCAGCCGCGGATCACCAGGACGGCGAACACGGTGTAGATCAGCGCGCTGAAGTACAGACCCGACTGGATCTGGAGCGGGACGCCCACGGCGTCGACGACGAGCCAGACGATCCAGAACTCGACCAGGCCGAGGCCCTGGAGGGCGAACGCGAGCACGGTGCCGACGAAGATCGCGGCGTCCGGCCACGGCGCCCAGGAGGCGTCCAGGGCGTCGAGGGTCAGGGCGAAGGCGACGGTGCCGACGACGAAGGCGGCGGCCACGGCGACGCGTTCGCGGGTCGAGCCCTTGCGGACGACGACGCCGAACACGGGGTCGCGCCTGCGCAGCCAGGCGTACCAGCCGTAGAACGCGATGAGGCCGACGACGACCTGCCGGATCGCGAGCCCGCCGAGGTGGGCGGACAGGTAGACGGTGAACAGCAGCGCGACCGAGGCCAACTGCACCGGCCACGTCCACAGCGAGCGGCGCTGCGCCAGGAACACCACGGCCAGCGCGAACAACTGGCCGAAGAACTCCGCGTAGGCGATCTTCTGCCCCAGGACGGTGAAACCCTGTTCCAGCAACACGTGCACCGCGTCCTCCACATCCCCAGGGCGGTCCGGGGGCGTGGCGCGTCACCGGTGCGGCGGGCATGCCGGACACCGGTGGCGTGCGCGCCTCTCATCCGGACTCTCACCGTCGACCCCGGAGTTCCACCGGGTCAACCGCGGGCCGTGGGGCACGCGGGTCGTGGGCTGTCACCACCGGTTCGGACTTCCACCGACCCCGGAACGCACGTCTCCTCTTGCGGGAACATCGTCGCGCGGTCGGACTGTTCCGTCAGCATTTGTGACGTGCGGCACTCGTTCGGCGTAGACCGCAGGTCATCCCACCTGTCCAGTGGTCGTCATCCCGGTCGCACGGGGGGAGGTGGGCGCCGAGCTGATGTCCACTGTGGACCCGCCGTCGGCTTTCGCCGTGCCCGGCGGCACGGCGTCGCGCACGCGGCGCAGGAGGACATCGGCATTCGGCGGATCCCCCTGCGCCCCGACGATTTCGGGTCCCCCGAACTGATGGCCGAGGTTCGCTCTTTCGGTGCGCTCCAACGGTGTGACGAGGCCGCCGGGGAGTGCGAGGCGGACGGCCCCGACCGCGGTTCCGGGCGCCCTCGCGACCACGGGATTCACATACGTGCGCGGAGACGACGTCGTTCACCGGTGTGATGGTGATCTTGGCGGCTTCTACCCGACCGGGTGACGACATGTCGGATTCCGGCCTACCCGTGACCAGAGCGTTGCCGAATAGCGACCTTTGGGTAGGCCGACGTTGCTACGGTCCCCTGCGGCGTCACCCAAAAGGGTGACCCGTTTGCATTTCACATTTCGTGTTTTCGCGAGAATCCAGAGCAGGAGACCACATGGCAGGCAGAGTTCTCGGTGCGATCACGGTGACCGCCACGGCTGGTCTGGCCTTGCTGGCACTGGCGATCCCGGCTTCCGCGCACACCCCGACCGCCAAGGCCGAGTGCGTCGCGGACAAGGCCGTGGTGAGCGTGAAACTCGCGTCCTACGCCCGGAGCGGCAACACCATCGTGGTCAAGGACGGCCAGACCGAACTGGTCAGCACGTCGTTCGGCGACAACTACGAGAAGTCCTGGACCCTTCCCGGCGACGTCGCCCACACCTTCACCATCGCCGTGAAGGCCTCCGACGGGGACCAGAACAACTTCTCCAAGACGCTCAAGACCGAGGCGTGCGTGAAGCCCACCGCGCCGAGTTCGAGCACCAGTGCCTCGAAGCCCAGCACGCCGGCGACGTCGGAGAGCGCCCCGCCGTCGTCCGTCGAGGTGCCCCCGAGCGTGCCGGCCTCCTCCGAGCCCGCACCCACGACCACCACCACCAGCCCGGCGGGCGCGGGCGGTGGCGAGGGAGAGGCCACGCCGCCGCTGGCCGCCACCGGCGCTTCGCCCGGTTGGCTGCTGCTGTCGGGCCTCGGCCTCGTCGGCGCGGGCGCCGTGGCGATGGTCGTCGTGCGTCGCAAGCGCGCTGCCTAAGCACCCCCGCACGAACCCGGTAGGGCGTCCCCGCACTCGCGCGGGGGCGCCCTACCGGCGTTTCCGGGCCCTGAACGCCACGAGGGCCGTCCCGCGGCGCGGAACGGCCCTCGTGGTCACGTCGGGACTAGTCGCCGGGCGTGATCGGCATCCCCGCGGGCGGCGTCGGGGCCTCCGAGGCCGACTGCTGCGCGGAGGTGCGACGACGGGCGCCCGCCGTGACCGGCTCCTGCGAGCGGCGCGGCTCCGGGGCGGTGCGGGCCACCTCGTCCTGCGCGCGGGTCAGCCAGCCCTCCCAGCGCTGCTGCATCGGGCGGACCAGACCGCCGCCGACGCCGATGATGACGACGCCCGCCACCGTGGCGAGCACGGCGATCAGCACCGGCATGGTCACCGAGACGGCGATGCCGAGCTGGTTGAGCGCCGCGATGACGCCCAGCGCGACGATGAAGCCGTAGGTGGTGTTGGCGAGCGCCTTCGTGTACGACCGGCCGCCCAGCGCGCCGGTCACCAGGCCGCGCAGGGCGTTGCCGATCGCCGAGGCGACGAGCACGAGCACGAGCGCCACCACGATGCGCGGCAGGTAGGCGATCACGTCGTTGAGCAGGGCGCTCACCGCGTTGCCGGTGCCGAAGACGCCGAACGCCATCTGGAGCGCGATCAGCAGCACGAAGTAGTAGACGAGCTTGACGATGAGACCGGACGCGTCGAAGGACGACTGCTCGGTCATCCTGCCGAGACCGGACCTCTCGACCAGGCGGTCGAACGAGACCCGCTTCAGCAGGAAGCCGACCGCCTTCGACAGCGCCTTGGCGATGAACCAACCGATCACCATGACGAGCGCGAAGCCGAGCAGCTTCGGCACGAACGTGGCGATCATGGCCCAGGCCTGGCCAAGACCTTCGGTGATCTGGGAACCCACGACGCCTCCAAGCTTCCGTCAACGGCTTGATCCACTGACCCGGAAATGGTTTCCCGAAGCGGTACCACTCGGCAATTCGACGCACGGGCACGAAAGGGTGACCGAGTGGCGATTCCCGCGGACCCGGTTCACAGTGGACGGACCGGTGGGGACCGGGGAGAGGGAAACCGCCCGGCGCTGTCGTCCGCGCCGGGCGGTTTTCGTCAACCGGTCGATCGGCCGGGGAGTCCCGCGGTGTCCAGGAAGGACTCGACCGAGCGCTCGGACGGCCGCGACGGGTCCGGCCGGGGGTCGCCGGGGCAGGTCGACGAACTCGCCGGGAGCACGCCGTCGACGAGGTAGTGGTCCACGGCCGCGTCCACGCACGCGTTCCCACTGGCGTAGAGGCCGTGCTTGCCCTCGTCCAGCACGGTGATCAGGTTGTCGCCCAACCGACTCGCCATCGCCGGGCCGCCCTCGTACTGCGTCTGCGAGTCTCCCTCGGCCTGCACGACCAGGCCGACCGGGTAGCCGTCGCGCTTGAGCTGGACCATCGGACCCGGCGGCGTGAACGACCGGAACGTGCACGCGGTCGGCGCGGCGCGCAGGACGCCGAGGCCGTAGGGGTAGCGGTCGCGGAACACCCGCATGTCCTCGTAGTAGGTCTCCAGGTCGCGCGGCCAGTCGGCCTCGCAGGTGACGGTGTCGAAGACGCCCGACTGGAGTTCGCCCGCGGCCGCGGCGGCGAACCTCGCGCTCTGCTCGACCGCGGCCTTCGGGTCGGTGCCGGTGGTCAACCCGCCGACGATGCGCCCGAGCTCCGTCCACAGCGGACGGTAGCGGGCGCCGACGCCCACGGCGGCGTCGAACTCGGTCCTGGTGTGCCCGCCGACCGGGTCGACGGCCAGCCTGGCCGACGCCTTCTCGACCAGGGCCATCACCTCGGCGCCGGAACGGCCGAGCCGGAGGTCGCCGTCGTGCAGCGCCGCCCAGTCCGCCCACTGCTCGACGTTGCGCCGGGTGGCGATCGCCTGCCCCTTGGCCTGCTGGCGCCACAGCCATTCCGGGTGCACCGAGGAGTCCAGGACGCTGCGGTCGAGGCGGTCGGGGAAGAGCGTGCCGTAGACGGCGCCGAGGTAGGTGCCGTAGGAGTAGCCGAGGTAGTTGATCCGCTGCTCGCCGAGCACCTCCCGGATCACGTCCAGGTCCCGCGCGGTGCTCTCGGTGTTGACGAACCTCCGGATGCCGCCCCCCGACGCCTGGCAGGCGTCCTCGACGGCGTGCGCCTCCGCTGTCCACTTCGGGAACTCCGAGTCCGGCGGCCGCGAGTCCACGGTCGCGATCTCCGGCTTCACCCGGCAGGTGAGCGCGGTCGAGTCGCCGACGCCCCGCGGATCGAACCCGATCAGGTCGTAGGACTTGGCCGCCGCGGTCTTGGAGAGGTAGGCGGGCATCCGCAGACCGGACCCGCCGGGGCCGCCGGGATTGGCGACCAGCACACCGAGGCGCGGCTGCCCCGTCGCCTTCCGGCGGCTGATCGCCAACGAGATGCGGTCCAGTCCGGGATCCGCGTAGTCCAGCGGCACGACGACCGAGGCGCATTCCAGGCCGCCCTCGCACGGCGTCCAGGCCGGTGTCTGGTCGTGGAACTCCGCCAGCGGATCGGGGGGCACCGCCGGCGCAGGCACCGCCGAGGTCACGAGGACCACGAGCGATGCCAGCCCCGCTGCGAGGAGCCTCCGCGAGTACCGATGTCCCGTTGATGAGCGCACCCACCGGACGTTAGGACCGTTCGCCCCGCAGCGAACGCTTGTGTCACCCGTTGCGGTGATCTCCGGGCGCGACGTGCGATCGTTGACGGCATGACCAGCCCAGCCGGCGTCGAAGGGCAGCAGGCTTGGCCTGAGCTGTCCCGCTCGACGTTGCGCGACCTCGAACGCGCGTCGGGCGACCTGGCCGCGTCCAGCGTGTCGGAGATGGAGCGCAGGCTGCCGTGGTTCCGGCGGATGCCCGCCGACCAGCGCGCGAGCGTGCTGCTGCTCATCCAGAACGGGGTCGCCGGGTTCGTGTCCTGGCTGGACGACCCCCGCCAGGCGATCCGGCTGACCGCCGAGGCGTTCCGCTCGGCGCCCAAGGACATCTCCCGCTGGGTGAGCCTGCGGCAGACCGTGGAACTGGTGCGGATCGCGCTGGAGCTGTTCGAGCAGCAGCTGCCGGGGCTCGCCGCCGACGACGCGGAACGGGCGCGGCTCACCGAGGGCGTGCTGAGGTACGGGCGCGAGATCGCCTTCTCCGCGGCCACGTCGTACGCGGCCGCCGCCGAGGCGCGCGGCGCGTGGGACGCCCGGCTGGAGGCCCTCGTCGTCGACGGGATCGTGCGCGGGGACGCCGAGGAGTCGCTGCTGTCCCGCGCGGCCGCGCTCGGCTGGGACCCGGCGGCGGAGGCGACCGTGCTGGTGGGCAACCCGCCGTCGGACGACCCGCCCGCGGTCGTCTACGAGGTGCGCAGCCGGGCCGCCCGCAGCTCCCGTCCGGTGCTGCTGAGCGTGCAGGGGTCGCGGCTGGTGGTGGTGCTGGGCGGCGAGACCGACGACGGCGACGTGCTGGGCAGGATCGCCGAGGCGTTCGGCGAGGGCGCGGTGGTCGCCGGGCCGACCGTGGCGAGCCTCGCGGAGGCGCACCGCAGCGCCAGCGACGCGCTGTCCGGGCTGCGCGCGGTCGTCGGCTGGCCCACCGCGCCCAGGCCCGTGCGGTCGCTCGACCTGCTGCCGGAACGGGCGCTCGCGGGCGACCCGGAGGCCGAGTGGCAGCTCGTCGACCGGATCGCCAGGCCGCTCGAGGAGGCCAGCGGGTCGCTGCTGGAGACCGTGGACACGTTCCTCGAGGTCGGCGGGGTGCTGGAGACGTGCGCGCGGAAGCTGTTCGTGCACCCGAACACCGTGCGCTACCGCCTGCGCCGGGTCACCGAGCTGACGGGCCGCAACGCGCACGACGCGCGGGACGCCCTCGTGCTGCGCATCGCGCTGTCGGTGGGGCGGCTGGCGAAGGCGCGCGGTCTGTGGTGATGTGCCGCCGAATGTCGCTTTGCGCCGGGCGGGTGTGACCGACACCGCACCCGCCAATAGGTGACACAGGTCGCTGTGCACAACACGCGACGACGTTCTCCGGACATGTCGGGGCAATCTTTGTCGGAACCCTACAAATAGATCCCCAGGACTTCGTCGACAACGGCATCACTGCGAACGCCCCCGACCGTGTTCAGTTGCACTGTGATCGCACTCCTCGCCCCCGGACAGGGTTCGCAGACTCCCGGCATGCTCGGCCCGTGGCTCGAACTCGACGGCGCCGAGCAGCGGGTCGCCGCCTGGTCCGCCGTGACGGGCCTCGACCTGGTGCGCCTCGGCACGACCGCCGAGGCCGAGGAGATCAAGGACACCTCGATCACCCAGCCGCTCGTCGTGGCGCTCGCGCTGCTCGCGTTCGAGGAGTTGCGCCGCCGGGTCGAACTGCCCCCGGACACGATCATCGGCGGGCACTCCGTCGGCGAGCTGGCCGCCGCCGCGATGGCGGGCGTGCTCAGCACCGACGACGCCGTGGCGCTGGCCGCGGTCCGCGGGGCCGAGATGGCCGCCGCGTGCGCGCTGCACCCGACCGGCATGGCCGCCGTGCTCGGCGGCGACGAGGCCGAGGTGCTGGCCCGCCTGGCCGAACTGGACCTCGCGCCCGCCAACCGCAACGGCGCGGGCCAGATCGTCGCGGCGGGATCGCTCGACGCGATCGACGCGCTGGTGCAGTCGCCCCCCGGCACCGCGAAGATCCGCAAGCTGCAGGTCGCGGGCGCGTTCCACACCTCCTACATGGCCCCGGCCGAGGAGGCGCTGCGCACCCGCGCCGCGGGCATCGTCACCAAGGACCCGGTGCTGCCGCTGCTCTCCAACGCCGATGGCACGATCGTCACCGACGGCGCGGACGTGCTGCGCCGGCTGATCTCCCAGGTGACCCGCCCGGTTCGGTGGGACACCTGCCAGGCCACCATGGCCGGGCACGCCGTGCACGCGGTGGTCGAACTGCCCCCCGCGGGCGCGCTGACGGGTCTGGCCAAGCGAGAGTTGAAGGGCACCCCCACCTTGGCTTTGAAGACTCCGGAGCACCTCGACAAGGTCGCCGAGCTCCTGGCCACCGCGGAGGCCGGTCGATGACCTCCATCACACTCCCGGCGGGCCCCGCCGGGACGCGCATCCTCGGCATCGGGAGCTACCAGCCCGA
Source organism: Umezawaea sp. Da 62-37 (assembly GCF_032460545.1). GTDB lineage: Bacteria > Actinomycetota > Actinomycetes > Mycobacteriales > Pseudonocardiaceae > Umezawaea. The sequence continues at coordinate 7,676,388 of NZ_CP135965.1, read as the reverse complement.
GACCATCGTCACCAACCACGACCTGGCGAAGGTCATGGAGACCTCGGACGAGTGGATCCGCGACCGCGTCGGCATCGTGAGCCGCCGGTTCGCGGGCAAGGACGAGAAGCTCACCGACATGGCCGTGGAGGCGGGCGCGAAGGCGATCGCCGACTCCGGCCTCGCCCCCACCGACGTCGACGCCGTGATCGTCGCGACCTGCACCATGCCGTCGCCGATCCCGAACGCCGCGGCGCAGGTCGCCGAGCGCATCGGCGTGACCGCCGCGCCCGCGTTCGACGTGAACGCCGCGTGCGCCGGGTTCTGCTACGCGCTGGCGACCGCGTCCGACATGGTCCGCTCGGGCAGCGCCCGCAACGTGCTGGTGATCGGCGCCGAGAAGCTCACCGACTGGGTGGACCCGACGGACCGCTCCACCGCGATCATCTTCGCCGACGCGGCGGGCGCCGTCGTGGTCGGTCCCGGCGACGAGCCGGGCATCGGCCCGGTCGCCTGGGGCAGCGCGGGCGAGATGGCGGACTCCATCGCCATCGCCGATCGCCACTCCTCGATCCACCAGGAGGGCCAGGCCGTCTTCCGCTGGGCGACCACCCAGATCGCCCCCGTGGCGATCCGGGCGGTCGAGCTGGCGGGCCTGGAGCTGTCCGACGTGGACGTGTTCGTGCCGCACCAGGCGAACCTGCGCATCGTGGAGGCCATCGCGAAGCGGTTGCGCAGCAAGGGTGCGCGTGAGGACATGGTCATCGCGCGTGACATCGTGGAGTCCGGCAACACGTCCTCGGCGTCGATCCCGCTGGCGCTCGACCACATGCGGGCGGCAGGCGAGATCTCCAGCGGTGACGTGGTGCTGCTCATGGGCTTCGGAGCGGGCCTGTCCTACGCGGGACAGGTCGTCCGGTGTCCGTGAGCGGACTCCCCATCAGTGCCCCGGCGGGAACGGGACTGCCGTCCCCGCCGTCCACAGCAAGAAGGAAGGGACTTTCAGTGAGCAACGAGGACATCCAGAAGGGGCTTGCCGAGATCGTCGAAGAGGTCGCCGGTGTCGCAGCTGACGACGTGACGGTCGAGAAGTCCTTTGTGGACGACCTGGACATCGACTCGCTGTCCATGGTGGAGATCGCCGTGCAGGCCGAGGACAAGTTCGGCGTGAAGATCCCGGACGACGAGCTGGCCAACCTCAAGACCGTGGGCGATGCGGTGACCTACATCGCTAGCAAGGCATGACCACAAATCACGACGTCGTCGTCACCGGGCTGGGTGCCACCACCCCGCTCGGTGGCGATGTCGCCTCCACCTGGGACGCGCTGCTCGCCGGTCGCAGCGGCGTGTCGACCAACGACATGGACTGGGTCAAGCACTTCGACCTGCCGGTGCGGATCGCCGCGCAGCTCGCGGTCGACCCCACCGACGTGCTCCCCAGGGTCGAGGCCCGGCGGCTGGACCGCAGCGAGCAGGTGGCGATGATCGCCGCCCGCGAAGCGTGGAAGGACGCCGGTCACAGCGACGACACCGTCGACAAGGACCGCCTGGCGGTCATCGTCGGCACCGGCATCGGCGGCGCGATGACGCTGCTGAACCAGGACGACCTGCTCGAGCAGCACGGCCTGCGCAAGGTCTCGCCCCTCACCATCCCGATGCTGATGCCCAACGGCCCGGCCGCGCACGTGGGCCTGGAGTTCAAGGCCCGCGCCGGGGTCCACGCCCCGGTGTCGGCCTGCGCGTCGGGCGCCGAGGCGCTCGCGTGGGCGTGGCGGATGATCCGCACCGGTGAGGCCGACGTCGTGGTGGCCGGAGGCGCGGAAGCGTGCATCTGCGCCATCCCGGTGGCCGGTTTCTCGCAGGCGCGCACGATGAGCACCCGCAACGACGAGCCGGAGAAGGCCTCGCGGCCGTTCGACACCGCTCGCGACGGGTTCGTCCTCGGTGAGGGTGCCGGGATCATGGTGCTGGAACGCGCGGACTTCGCCGCCGCGCGCGGCGCCAAGGTCTACGGACGGCTCGCGGGCATCGGCACCAGCTCCGACGGCTACCACATCACGGCCCCCGACCCCGAGGGCACGGGACAGGCCAGGGCCATCGCCTCCGCCCTGCGGACGGCCGGGCTCGACCCAAGCGACGTCGGCCACGTCAACTGCCACGCCACGTCCACCCCGGTGGGCGACGTCGCCGAGACGGTCGCCATCCGCAAGGCGATCGGCGACCACCCGGTGCTGAACGCCCCGAAGGGCGCGCTTGGCCACCTGCTGGGTGCGGCGGGAGCCGTGGAGGCGATCATCACGCTGCTGTCGATCAGGGACAGCGTGGTCCCGCAGACGCTCAACCTGGACAACCTGGATCCGGCGGTGGAGCTGGACGTGGTGGCAGGGGAGCCGCGGAAGGTGAAGCTGGACGCCGCCGTGAACGACGCGTTCGGGTTCGGTGGGCACAACGTCGCATTGGCGTTCACGCCCGCGTAGGTCGCTGCGTGCCGGAAACCCGGTCGCACATGCCCGCCCTGGGCTCCGCCGTTGGCGTGACAGGGGCGGGGGTGTGGGGCCGGGTTTTTGGGTTTTGCGGGGGGGGTGCCGTGGTGGGTTGCGGGGTGTTGTTTTGCAGCGGCTCGACACCGGGTGTCGGAGCCGCCGTTCTCCGGGTGCGGCCAGCTTGACTTGGGGCCCCTCTTTTCGGCCCTCGGCGGTCTGCTCGGTGCCGTTGCGGTGGGCAGGCTTGTTGGGTGGAGAGAGCTGCTGGCCGCTGCCGTGCTTCTGGTCAGCAGGCTTCGAACTGGGGGGTGTAGCCCTCTGGGCCCGCGTCTACGCGGAGGGTGCCGTCTTCGTCGCGCAGGGGGTAGACGACGTGCCAGCGGATGCAGTTGACGGGGAGTTCCAGCGGTGCCTTGGTGGGGTCCTGGACGCTGGTGAAGCTGATCATGGCGCGTAGGCGTTCGGTGGAGGCGGCTTCTACGCGTTGCACGAGGACGGTGCCGTCGTAGGTGGACTCGTAGTCGTGTTGCCACTTGGCCTCGGTGAAGGGGCGGCCCGCGTCCTTGGTGACGGTGGTGCGCCAGGTCTGGAAGTCGCGGCTGTTGATGGCGTCGAAGTAGCGCTGCAGCAGCAGTTTGACGCGTTCGCCGTCGGGGTGGAGTTCGGCGTCGACGCTGAGCTTGACGGCGGGGTCGCCGGGTTGTTCGGCGGGTGGGAGCGGGTTCGGGGAGGCGCTTGCGGAGGGGATGGGGTCGGAGGCGCCGAGTTTGGTGGGGTGCTGGTAGAGGTCGTGGGCGAGGAAGCCCCCGGCGACGGCGGCGACGGCCACCAGGAGGGCGGTCGGCAGGACCCAGCGGGCGCGGGGGCGCCTGTGCTCGTCGGTCGTCACGGTTTCGAGCGTGCCACAGCGGGGCTGGTCGTCCGGAACCGGCTGCTCGTTACCGGATGGCTCGGGTGAACCCGTTAATGCACTCGACAGTGTGACGAGTACGTGTTCAATCCGCCATTTTCGCGTGAGGGGCCTCATAAATATCGATCGGGGGACACTGATTCCCCTATCGGGTCGATTGCCATGACGGATGGCGCGACGAGTGCGCACGATGGCGATTTGCAGAGTGCAACAATCGTCGAAGGGCGGGTCGCGTGAGCTGTTCTGGCGACCTGGGCAAATGCTGGGCCGTACCGCCGAACGGGCAAATTCGGCGGGGCTAAAGGCCCTATATTTGCCATCGCCCTACAGGCCTAATGGGCACGCAGGGTGATGGCATGTGAAATGCGATCTGTTTTTCAGCCGCAAAACCCGGATGTCGCAGGTAGAGGCCGGTACGGCTTCGTGAACCGATCGGTTTCGTTTAGTTCATGAACTGCGCGTTGCGGGAGCGTTACGCACCATCGGGCATCGCGATCGAGTGAACCCATCCTCAGTCAGTCGACAGCGAGTCGTAAATGTGAGGGTAGGTCATTGAATTTAGGCCCTCTAACGGTCTACGGCGCGTCGCCCGACTGGTGGATTGGAATCGTTGTGCGAACTGTGCGGGAATATGCCGGTCCCACTAACGGGTTGGGAACATCCGAACTTCCAGGGGAGGTAATTCCGATGGATCTCCGCTATGAGGCCTACTGCTTCGCGGATCGTCACTTCTACGACGTCCAGAGCCAAGCGGAAACCTCCGTCGACGATTTCTCCCGTGAACTCCCCGAGCTGCCGGACGGCTGGTCGCAGGGTGAGAAGAACATCTGGCGCCACCTGCACCCCAAGGGCGCCGTCCTGGCAAAGCAGGGCTGGAAGATCCACGTGTCGGCGACCGTGGCGAACGCAGGCCGCGTCCTCAAGACCACCTTCGACTACTGCGTCGAGCACCGGATCTCCTTCAAGTACCTGCGCACCCGGTCGATCGTGCTGGCCCGCAACTCGAAGTACGCACCCCGCGAGGCGAGCGGCAAGCTGATCGCGATCTACCCGGCCGACGAGGTCGAGCTGGAGCGGATCCTGGTGGAGCTGGCCCCGCTGCTCGACGGCGAGGACGGCGCGTACATCCTCAGCGACCTCCGCTTCGGCGCCGGTCCGCTCCACGTGCGCTACGGCGGGTTCGTCGAGCAGTGGCTGGAGGAGGACGGCAAGCAGGTCCTGGCGATTGAGGGCCCGGACGGCGAACTCGTGGCCGACCAGCGCAAGCCGAACTTCTGGGTGCCCGAGTGGGTCGAGCTGCCGCCGTTCCTGGTGCCGCACCTGGCCGCCCGCAACGGGGGCGACCCGGACGAGTTCCCCTACAACGTGGTGCGCTCGCTGCACTTCTCCAACGGCGGCGGCGTGTACTTGGCGACCCGCAAGGCCGACGGCGCCGAGGTGGTGCTGAAGGAGGCGAGGCCGCACGCGGGGCTGGATCGCGAGAACGTGGACGCGGTCGCCAGGCTCGACCGCGAGTTCAAGATCCTGACCAGGCTGGACGGGCTCGCCGGTGTGCCGCAGGTCTACGACCGCTTCACCGTGTGGGAGCACCACTTCCTGGCCATGGAGTACATGCCGGGCCGTCCGCTCGGGCAGTGGCTCGGGATGCACTACCCGCTGACGCACAACGAGGTGGACGAGGAGCGGCTCGCCGACTACCGCACGCGGGCCCTCGCCGTGGTGGACAAGGTGGAGCGCACGATCCACGCGCTGCACGAGCGGGGTGTCGTCTTCGGCGACCTGCACTCGCTCAACGTCCTGCTCGACGAGGACGACGGGATGTCGCTGATCGACTTCGAGCTGTCGTCCACCGTGGAGGACCCGCGCAAGCCGACGCTCGGCGCCACCGGTTTCCAGGCCCCGCCCGACCGCGAGGGCTTCGAGATCGACGAGTACCCGCTCGCCGCGCTGCGGCTGTGGCTGTTCCTGCCGCTCAACGAGGTGCTGGAACTGGCGCCGTCGCGGTTGGGGGCGCACCTGGACTTCATCCAGCGCCGGTTCGGGTTGTCCGACGAGTACCGCGAGCGGATCAGCTCGGTGCTCACGCCCCGCGTCGAGGTCGCCCCGGCGCCGGCGCGGACGGTGCTCGACGAGCCGGAGCCCGACTGGCGCGCGGTCCGCAAGGACATCGCGACGGCCATCCTGGCCAGCGCCACCCCCGAACGCGCCGACCGGCTGTTCCCCGGTGACATCGAGCAGTTCGAGGTCGGCGGCGCGTGCTTCGCCTACGGCGCGGCGGGCGTGCTGCACGCCCTGCACGTCAGCGGGCAGGGCAGGTTCCCCGAGTACGAGCAGTGGCTCCAGGACTCCGTGCGGCGCGATCCGCCGAAGCAGCCCGGTTTCTTCACCGGCGCGCACGGCATCGCGCACGTGCTGGAGAACTTCGGCCACCACGACCTGGCGACCGACCTGGTCACCGAGTACGCGAAGACCCTGCCGGGAACGGTCGACCACGGGCTGGGCAGCGGCCTGTCCGGTGTCGCGCTGAACCTGCTGCACTTCGCGGACGTCCGTCACGACGACGACTTCCTGGCCCAGTCGATCGACATCGGGGATCGGCTGGGCCGGGAACTCCAGTTCGCGCCCCCGCCCGGTCCGAAGGCGAAGGCCGGTCTGCTGCACGGCTGGTCAGGGCCCGCGCTGCTGTTCCTGCGGCTGTTCGAGCACAGCGGCGACCGCTCCTGGCTCGACCTGGCCGGGCAGGCGCTGGACCGCGACCTGGCCGAGTGCATGGTCGCGCTCGACGGCTCGACGCAGGTGCGCGACGGCGGCTTCCGCACGCTCCCCTACGTCGAGGTCGGCGGCGCCGGCATCGCCATGGTGCTCAACGCCTACGCCCGGCACGCACCCGACGCGGAGAGCGTCACCCGACTTCCCGACCTGCTGCGCGGCGCGGCGGGCGAGTTCGTGATCCACCCCGGCCTCGCGCTCGGCCGGATGGGTCTGCTCGCGACGCTCGCCCAAGCCGTGCGGCGGCAGCCCGACCCGGTGTTCGAGCAGGCGATGCGACGACACCTGGCCGCGCTCGCGTGGCACGCCGTCCCCTACCAGGGCGGCCTGGCGTTCCCCGGAATCCAGCTGCGCAGGCTGTCGATGGACCTGAACACCGGCGGTGCCGGAATCCTGTTGGCGCTGGCGTCCGTGCTGGACGGAGATGGATCAGTCCTCCCGTTCCTCGGAGCCGCGCCCACCCCCTAGAACCCCCGGCCCCGTGTGGCTGGTGGAGCAGTAACCCCGAGTAGTTCGCCGGAAGAGGAGCAAGACAATGGGATTCATCCTCGACATGCAGGAGCTCGAGACCCCCGAGGCCCCGTCCAACGCCATGGCGAGCGGCCACGGCGGCGGCGGTGGCAGCACGACGGCCTCCAACGCGAGCCTGCTGCTCCCCTGCAGCCACTCCACCGTGAGCCTGATCCTCTGCTAGGTCTCACCCCGGAGGCCGGGTGAGCGGCACAAGCGAAGTGTGCCGCTCACCCCGTGACACAAGGGTCCGACGGTAGCGACCGACCACGAATCGGTGCGGCTGCCGTCGGGCCCTTCCCCATGATGCGCCCACCTCTCACCGGAGGGAACAGCGATGGCCCGACCGGGCGACGCGCTGCTGGTCGACGCGGCGAAGTACGACCACCGCTGGCTGCTGCTCGTGCTGAACGCGGCACTGGCCACGACCGCGGGGCTGCTGCTGCCCGCGGCGCTGGCGAGCACCGTCGACATGGCGCTCGCGGGCCGCTTCGACTCCCCCACCGTGCTGTGGCTGGTGTCGATGGTGTCCGTCGAGGTCGTCGGCGACGCGATCGGCGTGGTGCTGGCCGCGGCGATCACCGCCAGGGTCACGGCCCGGCTGCGCCACCGCGTGTCCGCCCACCTGCTCGAACTGGGCCACCCGTCGCCGTTCGCGGCGGGGGACGCGGTCAGCAGGGTGACCGGCGACTCCGCCATCGCGGGCGGCATCCCGGTGATCATGATCGTGCTGGCCGTGACGGTCCTCAGCTCCGTCGGCGCGGTGGTCGCGCTGGCGCTGATGGACTGGCGGCTGGCCGTGGTGTTCCTGCTCAGCGTGCCGCTGGCGATGCTGCTGGTGCGCACGCACATGCGGCTCACCGCCGACGACGTCGCCACCTACCAGGAGGTGTCGGGCGAGCTGTCCGCCCGGCTGCTCGACGCCGTGTCGGGCCTGCGCACGATCGCCGCGTCCGGCACCGCCGAGCAGGAGTCCCGGCGGGTGCTGCGACCGCTGCCGACGCTCGCCGCGGCGGGCGTCGGGATGTGGCGCACGCAGGCGAAGATGATCTGGCGGGCCGGGCTGCTGCTGCCCGCCGTGGAGCTGGCCGTGCTGACCGCCGCGGGTTTCGGCGTCGTCGCGGGCAGGCTGACCATCGGCGACCTGCTGGCGGCGCTGGGGTACGTGGCGCTCGGCATGGGCGTGGTCGGCCAGCTGCCCGCGCTGACGACGTTCGCCCGCACCCGCGCGAGCGCGACCCGGCTGGCCGAGGTGCTCGACACCCCGCCGCCCCGCCGCGACGCGCCGGCCGCGCCCGCGTCGACGGGTGATCTGGAGCTGCACAACGTGACGGTCGGGAGCGCGCTGCGCGACGTGCACCTGCGGATCCCCGCGGGCACGTTCGTCGCCGTGGTCGGCCGGTCCGGCGCGGGGAAGTCCGTGCTGGCGGCCGTGATCGGCGGACTGTCCACACCGGACAGCGGCGAGGTGCGGCGCGACGGCGAGGTGGGCTACGCGTTCGAACGGCCCGCGCTGCTCGGCGCGACCGTCGGCGACTCGATCCGCTACGGCGCCGACGCGGGGAAGCGGCGGGTGCGCGCGGCGTGCGAGGCCGCGCAGGTCCACGACGTGGTCGTGCGGCTGCCCCAGGGGTACGACACGCCCATGGCCGACACGCCGCTGTCCGGTGGCGAGGCGCAGCGCCTCGGCCTGGCGAGGGCCATCGCGCGCGACCCGGACCTCCTGGTGCTCGACGACGCCACCGCCAGCCTGGACATGGTCACCGAGGCCACCGTGGACAAGGCGATCGAGGCCGCCCTGCCGGGCCGGACCAAGGTCGTCGTCACGCACCGCGCCGCCACCGCCCGCCGCGCCGACCTCGTGGTGTGGCTGGTGGACGGCGAGGTGCGCGCCACCGGCTCGCACGAGGCGCTGTGGCTGGACCCCGCCTACCGGGCCGTGTTCACCGGAGGCGACGAGTGACGGCCGCCGTGGCCCACGAACGACTGTTGATCGAAGGATTACCGGTTCGAGCCGAGTGCCCCGGAGGCGGAACCTGATGGACGTGCTGCGGCTGTACCTCGGGGCCCTGGCCGGTCAGCGGCGGGGCGTGCTCGTCCTGCTCGGCTGGTCGGTCCTGGAGGGCGTGCCCGCCTTCCTGTCCGGACGGCTGGTGGCGCTGTCGGTGGACCGCGGGTTCGCCGTCGGGCGGCCGCTGGTCGGCGTCGGCTGGCTGCTGGTGTTCGCGGCGGTCGCGGTGCTCGGCGGATTCGGGCTGCGGCAGGTGTTCCAGCACCTCGGCGCGGTGATCGAGCCGATGCGGGACGCGCTGGTGGGCGTGGTCGTGCGGGGTGTCCTGCACGACGGCGCGTCGCACCGGCGGCAGCCCGACGCGAGCGCCGTCGCGCGGATCACCCGGCACGTCGAGGTGGTGCGCGACGCGACCGCGGGTGTGCTGGTGCAGGCCCGCGCGCTGCTGGTCACCACCGCCGCGGCGCTGGTCGGGCTGGTGACGACGGTGGCGGGGCTGGCCTGGTTGGTGGTGTCGCCGGTCGTGATCGCGCTGGTGCTGTTCGCGCTGCTGCTGCCGTCGCTGGCCCGGCGGCAGCGCGAGCAGGTGATGGCCGACGAGCGGAGCGCGGAGGTGGCGGGCACGGTGCTCGTCGGCATCCGCGACGTCGTCGCCTGCGGTGCCGAGCGGGAGGCGGGCGGGGAGGTGTCGGCCGCGATCGACCGGCAGGCGGGCGTGGCGGTGCGGGTCGCGTGGGCGAACTCCCTGCGCGGCCTGGTGATCGCGGTCGGCGGGTTCGCGCCGTTGGCGCTGCTGGTGGTGGCGGCCCCGGCGGAGGTGGCGTCCGGGCAGCTCACGGCGGGCGCGGTGCTGGGCGCCGTGGTGTACCTGAGCACCAGCGTGCAGCCCGCCCTGCGGCGGCTGGCCGACACGACGAGCACGGTGGTGCTGCGGCTGGTGGTCTCGCTGCGCAGGCTCTCCGAGGCCGCGCCCGCGCCCGCTCCCCCCGCCGGTGACGAGGTGCCCGCCGGGCACGAGGTGTCGCTGCGCGGGGTGACGTTCGGCTGGGGCGAGCACGCGGAACCCGTCGTGCGCGACCTCGACCTGGACCTCGCGCCGGGCGACCACCTGGCCGTGGTGGGACCGAGCGGGATCGGGAAGTCGACGGTGGCCGCGCTGCTGACCGGGCTGATGGCCCCGCGCGCGGGCACCGTGGCGCTCGGCGGCGTGCCGGTGCACCTGGTGCGGCCCGCGGTGCGGCACCGGCGGATCGCGTTGATCCCGCAGGAGACCTACCTGTTCACCGGGACCGTGCGGGAGAACCTCGCGCTGCTCACGCCGGAGGCGACGGACGCCGAACTGCTGGCCGCGGTCGACGCGGTGGGCGCGACCGACCTCGTCGCCGGACTGGGCGGGCTGGACGGGGCGCTCGGCCACGCGGGTTCGGGGATGTCGGCGGGCGAGGCCCAGCTCCTCGCGGTGGCGCGGGTGTTCGCCTGCCCGGCGGAGCTGGTGATCCTGGACGAGGCGACCTCGCACCTCGACCCGGCGGCCGAGGTGAAGGTGGAACGGGCGTTCGCGCGGCGCGGCGGCGTTCTCGTCGTGATCGCGCACCGGCTTTCCTCGGCGCTGCGCGCGAAGCGCGTCCTGGTGATGGACGGCGGCCCGCCGCTGATGGGCGAGCACGTGGACCTGGTGCGGACTTCGCCCGCTTACGCGGAACTCATGCAGGCCTGGCTTCCGGCCGAAAGCGCGCGCCCTTCGATTTAGCGCCGCTAATTACGAGGCGCACTCATAAAATTCTCATGAACATCCGACGGCCGAGAACCCCCGCTTTTCCACAATGCGGGGGTTCTCGGTCGTGGAGTCTCATCCGACGCGGTGCAGCCAGGTCACCGGCGCGCCGTCACCGGCACGGCGGAAGGGCTCCAACGCGTCATCCCACGCGGCGCCGAGCAGTTCGTCCACGCCATGCGCGAAGGACTCGCCACCGCGACTGCGCAGGGCGAGCGCGCGGAGCTGGTCCTCGGACACCACGATGTCGCCATTGGCACTGGTTCGCGCATGCCACAGGCCGAGCACGGGGGCAAAGCAAAAACGCTCGCCGTCCACGCCGTCGCTCGGATCCTCCGTCACCTCGAATCGGAGCATCGGCCACGCCCGCAACGCGGACACGAGTTTACCGCCCGTCCCGGCATCGCCGGTCCAAGCGCATTCGGCGCGCAACTGCCCCGGCGCCGCGGGCTGTGCCGCCCACCGGAGGTCCACTCGCTCACCGAGGGTGCCCGAGATAGCCCACTCGACGTGCGGACAGACCGCAGACGGCGACGAGTGGACGTAGACCACGCCACTGGTGCTGCCACGGGTGCTCACAGCTGACCTCCGCTACTCGACGAGGGACGTCTTCCCCTACGGCCTGTCGAAACGGACGATCAAGCGAATTCCCGCTTCGGCCATTCTGCCTGCTGTCGGAGCTGTCCGCCAGAAGAACCAGTGCGATCACCACCCCGGCGGCCCAGATACAGGACTTTTGACCCTAAAGAGCGTGCAGACGGCCCAAATCCCGGAGCCCCTGGGCAAAACCGGGGGATCGGCACGTGATCTTCACGTGATCATCCGACCGGCGCGCCTCCGCGGCAAGTGCTCCACACGGACGGTAGTCGTTGCGCCCCAAGGAGTAGCGACCCGATCGCGATGCGCGCCCGCGGCCGTGCCTCGCGATCGGGCGGATCACGGCGCGACTACCGTGTCGCACCGTGTGGATGTGGATGATCACGTGCGGCTGATCCGGCTGGGGGCGTCGCCGTCGGACGTCGGCAAGGACGTGCGCGCGGCCCTGACCACCTGGGGCGTCGGCGATTCCGTGCTCGGCGGCTTCGCGCTGCTGGGTGTCCAGCCCCCGGACAGCCCCCGTGCCGTCGAGGCGGTCGTGGTGCTGCCGCGCGGGGTCGTGGTCATCGTCGGGGTGGACCTGCCCGACCCCGCCGTGCGGCTGGAGGCGCCGCTGTCCGGGAAGTGGAAGATCGACGGCTGGCCGCTCAACCGGCCCGACGGCGAGGTCAGCCCGGCCGCCGAGGCGATGGAGGCGGCGCTCGCGGTGGGCGCCCGGATCCACGCCATGCGCGCCGAACCGCTGCCGGTCACCACCGTCGTCGCGGTCGGGCCGTACGTCGGCCACGTCGACCAGCCGACCGCGGACCTCAACCGGGGCGTGCGGGTGCTGCACCCCAAACCGACCTCGCTGCTGGCCGCCGTCCGCGAGCTGGCCACCGGCGACCGGCCGTGCTCGGTGGAGCACGCGGCGAGGCTGCTGGCCGTGCTGTCCCCCAGCGGCGGCCCGCCGTCGACGCGGGACCTGTTGGCCGAGGGGTTCGCCGACCGGATCGCCGTGGACCTGTCGTCGGCCGAGACGATGCTGCTGCCGAAGGTGACCGCCAGGGGCTCGTCGGCGACGACCGCGGTCAAGGGGACCGTCGCCCGGCTGCCGAAGGCGGTGCCCTACCTCGCGGCCGGACTGGTCTGCCTGCTGGCCGTCATCGGCATCGTGGTCGCGTCGAACTCCGGTGGGACGCCGCAGACCGCGCCCGCGGTCACATCGGAGTCGATGCCGACCACGGTCGTCGTGGACGGCGCGAACTTCACCCCGCGGGGCACCGGCCGCGACGCCGACTGCGCCGGGCACGCCTTCGGCGACGTCCAGGCCTGGCTCGCGGCGCACTCGTGCACCGCGCTGCACCGGGCGCAGTACGAGACCTCGGTGGGCGACCGGCACATCGCCGTGGCCGTCGCCGAGGTGGCGCTGGTCGACGTGCCCAGCGCGCAAGAGCTGCACGCGGTCGCCGCGACCGCGGGCTCCGGCGGCGTCACCACGCTCCTCGAGGACGGCAAGGAGTGGCCGGGCGGTCCCCGGTCGTTCGACCGCTCCGCCTTCGCCAGCAGCGTCAAGGGAACGCAGGTGCGGCTGGCCCAGGCGGTGTGGACGGGCGGCGACTCCTCCGCGACCGACGCCGACCTCGTCGCCGCGGCCGAGCGCGCGCTGCGCCTGCCCACCGGGCAATGACGTCCGGTCAGCGCAAGTGGGGGTTCTCGTCCACTTTCACCAGTCCCATCGCGATGATCCCGAACACCGCGTGCAGCACCAGCACGACGCCGGCGAACGTGCAGACGCGCTCGCTGCCCGGCTGCCCGTGCAGCGCGCCGAACGCGAACAGCCAGCCGAACAGCGCGACCAGCAGGCCGAGCACCAGCAGCGGTCTCGGCACCAGCGCCATCGCCAGCAGGGCGTCCTTGCCCGTGCGCCACAGGGTGTGCAGGAGGACCGGCAGCACGAGGACCGCCGGGATGTACACGGCGAGGGCCGAGGGCGGCGGGCCGTGGCGGAACGTCGCCGCGATGACGAACGCGCACCAGAGCGCCGCCGCTGTCGCGATGACGACGACGCCCCTGGTCACGCCACCAGCTTAGATACCCGGTCCGACCGGGACCGCGGGCGCGTCCACCGGGTCACAGCCCGTAGGACTCCAGCAGCCTCAGCCACACCTCGCTGATCGTCGGGTAGGCCGGGACCGCGTGCCACAACCGGTCCACGGTGACCTCGCCGACGATCGCGATCGTGGCGGCGTGCAGCATCTCGGCGACGTCCTGCCCCACGAACGTGACGCCGACGAGGGTCCGCTTGTCCTCGTCGACGACCATCCGCGCCTTGCCCTTGTACCCGTCGGCGTGCAGCGAGGACCCGGCGACGGCGATGTCCAGGTCGACCACCTTCACCGTGAGGCCCGCGGCGCGCGCCTGGTCCGCGGTGCGGCCGACGAACGCGACCTCGGGATCGGTGAACACCACCTGCGGGACGGCGGTGTGGTCGGCGGTGGCCGCGGTGGTCGTCCACGGCTCCGGGTCGCGCGCGTCGGCGAGGATCGCGGAGCCGACCGCGCGGGCGGCGTACTTGCCCTGGTGGGTCAGCGGCGCGCGGCCCGTGACGTCGCCGCAGCCGTACAGCCAGTCCACTCCGGACACCCGGCCGGTGTCGTCGACCGGCAGCGCGTCGCCCGCCTTGAGGCCGAACGCCTCCAGGCCGAGATCGCGCGTGGCGGGCTCGCGGCCGGTGGCGACGAGCAGGTGCTCGGCCACGACCTTCGTGCCGTCGCCGAGGGTCAGCTCGACGCCGCCGTCCACTTCGGACACCGAGGACGCCTTCGCTCCCGTGTGGATGGTCACGCCGTCGGCGCGCAGCCCGTCGGCGACCAGGTCGCCGACGAAGTCCTCGAACTTGGCCAGCGGCCGGTCCTGGGAGATCACCAGGGTCACCTCGGAGCCGAGCACGGCCCACGCCTGCGCCATCTCGACGCCGACCACGCCGCCGCCGAGCACGACGAGGGAGGCGGGCACCTCCTTCGCGGAGGTCGCCTCGCGCGAAGACCAGTGCGGCACGTCGGACAGCCCCGGCAGCGAGGGGACCCGTGGCGCGCTGCCGGTCGCGACCACCACCGCGCGGCGCGCGGTCAGCACCCGGTCCCCGACCGTCACCTCGCGCTCGCCGGTGATCACGCCCCGGCCGCGGACGGGCACGATGCCCGCGCCCTCGGCCCACTCCACCTGGCCGGCGTCGTCCCAGTGGGAGGTGAACTCGGTGCGGCGTTCGAGCACGGCCGCGGCGTCCAGCCGGTCGCCGACCGGCACGCCCGGCATCCGCTTGGCGGCCGCCAGCACGTGGCCGGGGCGCAGCAGCGCCTTGCTCGGCATGCACGCCCAGTAGGAGCACTCGCCGCCGAACAGTTCGGCCTCCACCAGAGCGGTCCGCAGGCCTCCTGCGGCGGTGCGCCCCGCCGCGTTCTCCCCCACCGGGCCGCCACCGATCACGATCACGTCGAACTCGTCGCTCGTCACCCGGCAAGCCCACACCACCTCGTGGGGAAGGGCAAGTCAGCTCGGGTCGAGCACCTCGGCGAGCATCGTGGAGATCACCTGGTCGGCCTTGCGCAGCACGTGGAAGCGGTCGTCGCCGGAGAGCTGGGAGGCGAGGGTGAACAGGCTGTCCGCGGTCTGCGCGGCCATCCGGAACGTCAGCCGCACCGGCCCGTCGCCCGGCGCGCCGAACCGGTCGACGAACAGCTCCGCCAGCCTCTCGGCCATCAGCTCGTACTGGTCGACGCTCGAGTCGAGGCGGTGCCCGTCGAGCAGGTCGCTGAACCTGATCCGCCCGAAACCGGGCACGTCGACCAGCATCCGCATGTAGACGCCGACGACCTGGCCCATGGCCTCGCGCCAGTCGTCGGACAGCGTGCCGCCCTCGAACAGGACGTCGACCTCGGCCAGGTACTGCTCCATGCCGCGCAGCGCGAGCGCGTGCACGACGGACCGCTTGTCCGGGAAGTACTGGTAGAACGAGCCGATCGGCACGCCCGCCAGCTCGACGATCCGCGCCGTGGTGATGTCGTCGTAGTCCTGCTCGTTGAGCAGCGTCGAGCAGGCGTCCAGTATCGCGGTCACGGTCGCCGCCCCTCGCTGCTGGACGGGCTGCCGACGCATGACTCTGGCGAGTCGTCCTCTGGCGGGATTGTCAGGCACGTGTGCATCCTTAAAAGTTACGGACCAGTAGGACCAGCGCGACTTTCCCTGGACTCTTGGCTCGGGGGTACCGCATTTTCACCTTGCCACCACGAGATTAACTCGTGAGTGGCCGACAGTGAGTCATTATCGCATTCCTCGGAGCGTCCACACCCTTCGCCACCTGCGCATGCGTGATCCAAATCGGTGGAAATCCACCCGTATCCTCCTCCTGCATCGCTCGTTTGGCCCCCATTACAGGGGCTGCCGACAAAGGGCGATCCGGGTATGTGAACCTTTCGGGTGAACGGGCGAAAGTTCTTATCGACCTCGGAGAGGCCTTTGTTACAGAGAACTTGCCCACGCCACGCCTGGACACGTCCCCCTATCGGGTGACTTCAGGCAGTAACACCCGTTCGAGTGCCCGGTCGGGCAGGAGTCCAGGGCCTGGAAGGCCTCCGGATGCCCGGAAGCCATACGTGGGAGCGATTCCACGCGCTCAGGCGGAGCGGTGCTCCTCAGCCGGGCTCACGGCCGGGCGGGCGCGCTGGCGGGGGATGTGCGGCCGGGTCGGGTCGAGCCGCGGCGGCCGGGTCACGTACGGCCGCATGAGCCCGGCGACGAGCAGGCCCGGCGCGATGAGCGGCACCACGGCCGACAGCGTCACGGCCGTCGCGCCCGCGTGCAGGACACCCCTGGGCAGCAGCGCGATCCGGTCGACCACGAACGCCCGGCGCCCGGCGCAGGACAGCAGGGCGAACACGCCGATCACGACCGCGAGGGTGATCAGCGCCCGGTGCACCGCCGCCGCGTACCCGATCGCCTCGGCCGCGACCAGCACCGCGAACCAGCCCGTCGGGGCGGCCAGCCTGCCGCGCTCCGTGGTGACCGCCCAGAGCAGCCCGGCCACGACCGCGAGCCCGGCGAGCACGTCCTGCCGCTCGCGGATCCACCCGCCGACCGCGTCCAGCCAGCCGATGGGGACGCCCGCCCAGTCCAGGGGCCCGCGCAGGACGGCGAGGGGTGAGGTCGGCGTCCCCCCGACCTGCCCGAGGATCCACGCGCACGACCAGGCCGACACGACGACCACGATCACCAGCTGCCACCTCGGCCCGGTCACCACGCACCGGCACAGCCGCACGAACTCCCGACGCAGATCCCTCACCCGCCCAGAGTGCCGTGCACCGGAGCCCGGCAGGAGCGGTTCACCCCGCTGCCCCGCCGGTACCGCCCTTCAGGGGTAGTCCGATCACACGGCGTGCTGCCTGCGGGGGGCTGATGCGTTGGGGCCGGGCCTGTCCGGCGTGACGACCGGAGGCGGCCGGTGGGTTACGCCGTGTCCGGGTGTCCGGGTGGACGCGCGGCTTGCCGGGCGGCCGGGCGGTGGTGCGCTGTGGGCCGGGGCCCTGCCCGGTCGGCGCGACGACCAAGCGGCTGGCTGTCCGCCGTGTCCGCGCGGCCGGTGCGCCGTGAGCCTGGGTCCTCCCTGGTTGGCGCGACGACCGGGCAGCCGGCGGTCCGCCATGTCCGCGTGAAAGTGCCGCTGAGCGGCGGCGCGCTGTAGGCAGTGACCCTGCCCGGTCACCGGGACGACCCGGCGGCCTGCGGTCCGCCGTATCCGCGTGGACATCGCTGGGCGGCGGTGCGCCGTGGACCGGAGCCCTGCCCAGTCAGCGCGACGACCGACCGACCAGCGGTCCGCCGTGTCCGGGTGGACGTGCCGCTGGGCAGCGGTGCGCCGTGGGTGGTGTCGGGCAGGCCGGTCCAGTTCGTCCCGCACCCGCACCGGGTCGCCATCCCGCGGCGGCGCCATCCCCATCGAAGGGCGAAGGCTGATCGAAAGCTCGGTGCCCGCGTCGAGCGAGGTGTGCCCGTGCCCGTCCAAGCACCCCTATCGGGTGCTGCGTGGACTCCCGGACGCGCCGGAGCGGTGTTGGCCACATCATGTGATCGAGGCCAGTTGGCGACACCCTGGAGGAATCCGTGCGCAGGCTGCTACCGGTGCTGTTGGCGGCGTTGTCCATCACAGCCACGACCGGCACGGCGTCCGCCGCGCCGCGCTTCGCCGAGTACGTCGCCCTCGGCGACTCCGCGGCCTCCGGGCCGCTGATCCCGGACCAGGACGAGTCGAGCCCCGGCTGCCTGCGGTCCTCCCGGAACTGGCCGTCGGTGCTGGCCTCGGCCCTCGGCGTGGCGGCGTTCCGCGACGTGACCTGCTCGGGGGCCGTGGCCGACGACCTCGAGGGCGGCCAGACCACGTTCCTCGGGGCGGTGCCGCCGCAGTTCGACGCGCTGACCCCGACGACCGACCTGGTGACGCTCACCATCGGCGGCAACGACATCGGCCTGGTGGCCACGGCGCTCGGCTGCGTGAACCCGCTGCCCGAACCCGTCGGCGTGTCGTGCGAGGCCCGGCTCACCGCGGGCGGCACCGATCGGCTCGCGGTCAGGATCGACGCGTTCGCCGCGGAGTTCGGGGCGGTGCTGGACGGCGTCCACGCCCGCTCGCCGCTGGCGGAGGTCGTGGTGGTCGGCTACGGCACCTACATCCGGCCCGGCGGGTGCTACCCGGAGCAGCCGCTGTGGGGTCGCGACTCCGACTACCTCCAGGCCGGTGTTGACCGGCTCAACGGCGTGTTCGCGAGCGAGGCCGCGGCGCACGACGCGGAGTTCGTGGACATCGCGCCGCCCAGTGCCGGGCACGACGTGTGCGCGCCGGTCCCGGACCGCTGGTTCGAGGGCTTCCTGCCGACGACGGCCGCCGCTCCCCTGCACCCGAACGAGCGCGGCATGGCGGGCATCGGCACCTACGTCGCGGACGCGCTGGCGGACAGCGCCCTGTAGACCCGGAGGGCGGCCGCGTGGTCGCCGCCGCCCTCCGGCCCGCCCGCCGTCCCCTGCGGGTCCGGCAATCCGTGCGGTGTCCGATCATGGGGCGTTCTTATGATTGGCCGCCATGAGCATCGAACGGCTGCGGCGCCACTCCGGTTACCTGGTGCTCCAGCTGTCCAAGCAGGCCAGGAGGATCAGCGCGGCGGTCGGCGAGGACGGCCTGCGGGCGCCGCACGTGTCGGTGCTGGCCCTGCTGGCGGAGAGCGGGCCGTGTTCGCAGAAGGAGATCAGCGACGCGCTGCGCATCGACGCGAGCGACCTGGTGACGCTGCTCGACGACCTGGAGCGGGCCGACCTCGCGAGCAGGCACCGCGACGCGCGGGACCGCAGGCGGTACGCCGTGGAGATCACCGGACCGGGGCGGACGCGGCTGGGCGCGCGGCTCGGCGTGGCCGCGGAGATCGACGACCGGCTGTTCGAGGGCCTGACGGCGGGGGAACGCGGCCAGTTGGCCGAATTGTTGCTGAAGGCCTACGCGCATCACGAGGTACGGCGCTGAGAGGGCCTTCCGGGGTGTAGATTAGATGTTCTGCGCGCGCACTCTGGGGGCACGCAGAATAGTCAGGCCAAAAAACCTGACGACAAAAGACGGTATCGAGAAATGAGGCACGTTGTCAAGCCCCTCCGATGACTCCCGGCTCCAGGAAATCTCCGCGGAGCAGGAGTACGTGTCGATGCTGTACGGCAGGCTGGACGACCTCCGCGAGCAGAGCTCGAAGCGACTGGCCGGATCACTCCGGCAAACCGGTGGCACGCACCAGATGCGTTCGGAGCGGGACACCTCGGTGGCCATGTACTCGGACCAGTTGGCCCAGTACAGCGCCGTCGAGAACGGTCTCTGCTTCGGCAGGCTGGACTTCCACGAGGGCGAGCGGTTCTACATCGGTCGCATCGGGTTGTTCGACGAGGACAAGGAGTACGAGCCGCTGCTGATGGACTGGCGCGCCCCCGCGGCGAGGCCGTTCTACCTGGCGACCGCGGCGTCGCCCGACGGCGTGCGCAGGCGCAGGCACATGCGCACCAAGCAGCGCACCGTCGTGGCGTACGACGACGAGGTCCTGGACATCAACTCGACCGAGCCGAGCCGCAACGAGGGCCTGACCGGCGAGGCGACGCTGCTCGCCGCGGTGAACGCGAACCGCACCGGCCAGATGAGCGACATCGTCGCGACCATCCAGGCCGAGCAGGACAGGATCATCCGCACCGAGCTGAACGGCGTCGTCGTCGTGCAGGGCGGTCCGGGCACCGGCAAGACGGCGGTGGCGCTGCACCGCGCGGCCTACCTGCTCTACACCCACCGCAGGCAGCTCGCGAAGCGCGGCGTGCTCGTGGTCGGCCCGAACGCGACGTTCCTGCGCTACATCGGCCAGGTGCTGCCGTCGCTGGGCGAGACCGGCGTGCTGCTGTCGACCGTCGGCGAGCTGTACCCAGGTCTGAACGCGGTCGGCCGCGAGTCCCCGGAAGCCGCCGCGATCAAGGGCCGCATCACGATGGCGGAGGTGATCTCGCACGCGATCAAGGACCGGCAGGAGGCGCCGGGCATGATCGAGGTGCCGTTCGAGCAGGAGACCCTGCGGCTGGACCGGCGGGCCATCACCGAGGCGCGCGGCCGGGCGCGGCGCACCCGCAGGCCGCACAACGAGGCCAGGCGGACGTTCGTCCGGGAGATGATCTCCACGATGGCGAACCAGGCCGTCAACAAGCTGGGCAGGCACCTGCTCGACGCCGACGACATCGACGAGATCCGCCGCGAGCTGCGCGAGGACGAGAACGTCCAGCGGGCGCTGGCCCGGCTGTGGCCCGCGCTGACCCCGCAGCAGCTGCTGTCCGAGCTGTTCTCCTCGGCCAAGCGGCTCGCCGCCGCCGCGCCGCGGATGAGCAAGGAGGAGCGGGCGCTGCTGCTGCGCGAGGTCGACGCCGAGTGGACGCCCGCCGACGTGCCGCTGCTGGACGAGGCGGCGGAACTGCTGGGCGAGGACGACGCCGACGCCAAGGCGAAGGCCGAACGCCAGCGGCGGCAGGCGACCGAGTACGCCCAGGGCGTGCTCGACATCCTCGACCTGGAGGACGACGCCGACCCCGAGATCCTGATGGCGCACGACCTGATGGACGCCTACCGGCTCGCCGAGCGGCACGGCGGCGAGACCTACGAGACCGCCGCCGAACGCGCGGCGGCCGACCGGACGTGGACGTTCGGGCACATCATCGTGGACGAGGCGCAGGAGCTGTCGGCGATGGCGTGGCGGACGCTGATGCGCCGCTGCCCGAGCAAGTCCATGACCGTCGTCGGGGACATCGCGCAGACCGGCGACATCGCGGGCGCGACGTCGTGGGGTCAGGTGCTGTCGCCGTACGTGATGGACCGGTGGAAGTTGACCGAGCTGACGGTGAACTACCGGACGCCCTCGGAGATCATGGCCGTGGCGGCGGACGTGCTGGCGAGCGTCGACCCCGAACTGGTGCCGCCCACGTCGGTGCGGGACAGCGGGGTGGAGCCGTGGCACGTCCAGGTCCGCGATCTGAGCGCCGAGCTGCCCGCGCTGGTGGCTCGGGAGGCGGCGGAGATCGGGGAGGGGAAGCTGGCGGTGATCGTGCCCTCGGCCCTGCTGGTCGAACTGGGCGAGGCGATCACGGCGGCGGTCCCCGGCGCCGCGGTGGGCAACCAGTCGGCGGCGTTGGACGCGCGGGTCATGGTGCTCGGGGTGGTCGACGCGAAGGGGCTGGAGTTCGACGCGGTCGTGGTGGTGGAACCGGCGGGGATCCTGGAGGAGTCGCCGCGGGGGGCGAGTGATCTTTACGTGGCGTTGACGCGGGCGACCCAGCGGCTGGGTGTGGTGCACGCGGACGGGCTGCCGGAGGTGTTGAGCAGGTTGAAGGGGATGTCGGTTTTGGGGTGAGGGGGTGCGGTTGTCCCTCGGTACCGGGCCGCCGTGCGTTGGAACCAGGCGGGGGCTCGTCCGTCAACACTGGCCTTGTCCCTGGAAACCGGGTAGCGGTGGGCGCCGTGGTCGAAACCGGCCATCGGTGCCCGCCGTTCTCCGGGTGCGGCCGCGCTCGGTTCAGGGTGGGGCGGCGGGTTGGGCTGGTTGGCGGGTTGGGCTGGTTGGCGGGTTGGGTCAGTTGGCGGGTCGGGTTGGTTGCTGACGAGTGGATTGGCTGGCTCGGGTCCGTGCTTGTGCGCGGGTCGGGGCGGCGGAGTGGCTTGGCGGGGTGGCAGCGCTCTGCGGCCATTTGGTCGCCGGGTGTGAAAAAGGCTGTTGAGGCCACGCAGAGGGTGGTGGCCTCAACAGCCTGTGACGGGCGGTTGTGTTCTTGTGCGGACCTGGGGACTTGGGGTTCCGGTATTGCCGGGAACTCTTCGTCCGTTCGGAATCAATAACGTTGTCAGCGCACGTGGTGGTTGTCGTCGTTGACCCGAAGGAGCATGCTCCGGGGCAGGGAGCTGCGACTTCGCGGTCGGACCCGAGGGTCTTGAGCTACTTGGCCGTCGTCTGCGTCATGATGTTGAGCCTTTCGACGGAACGTGACGCACGTGCATCTGCGAGCGCATCCAGGTATCTGACAATATAATCTCTTAGGGCGTCCGGGACGTTACAAAAGAACTGTAGTAATTCTGGTTGCGCCAATTGGAGCAATTGATTGAACCGCGTGCCGGGTTGCCGGGGCCACCGCAGAGGGTGGCAGCCCCGACAGCCCCTGGTACGCCCCCGAGGACTGGCTCGTTCGATCAACGAGCGGGTGCGCCGGGGGAAACGGGTGCGGGGTGTCCGGGCGGTGAGGGTTACCCGAACGTCGTAGCGAGGCCCATGCCCGCGTAGGCGGCGGCCAGGCCGAGGGCGAGGCTGGCGGTGATGTTCAGCAGCGCTGTCCCGTGCCTGCGGTCCTCGATCAGCCGGAGGGTTTCCAGGCTGAAGGTCGAGTAGGTCGTGAGCGCGCCGCAGAAGCCGGTGCCCAGCAGGGCGAGGGTGGTGCTGTCGGCGGGCAGGGCGACGAGGAAGCCGAGCAGGGCGGAGCCGGTGGCGTTGGCGACCAGGGTGCCGTGGGGGAACCGGCCGTTGAGGGCGCGGCCGATCAGGTAGCGCAGGGGCGCGCCGACGGCGGCGCCCAGGACGACCGCGAGCGCGGTCACCGGCGGACCCGGCGGGCGACGGCGGCGCCCGTGGCCACGGCGACCAGTGCCGTGACCAGGGTGCCCGCGAGGTAGGCCATGGCGACGCCGGGCCGTCCCTGGGACGCGAACCGCTGGAAGTCGACGACGTAGGTGGAGAACGTCGTGTACCCGCCCAGCACGCCGGTCCCGAGGAACGCCCGGAGCAGCGCGTCCTCGGTCAGCCCCATCAGCACGCCGATGAGCAGGCAGCCGGTGGCGTTGACCACGAGGATGGTCCACGGTCCGTACGGGAAGGCGATGCCGAGCCCGTAGCGGGCCAGCGCCCCGAGCGCCCCGCCGCACGCGACGGCGCCGAGCACCCGGAAAGGCATGGTCCCTCCCGAGGGGTCAGAAGGCCTCCGGCGGCACGGCGGAGGAGTGGTGGGTCACGATCATCCACTTCCCGTCGATCTTCTCGTAGACGAAGGTGAAGCGGGCGTCCATGGCGACCGTGTGCCCGTCCTGCTTCATGGTGAAGCGGCAGAGGCCGGAGTCGATGGCCTCGGTCGACCTCAGCACCCGGACGAACGACCTCTTCACCACGGCGAGCGGTCTGGCCAGCATGAAGCTCGCGAAGTAGTCGACGATGCCCGCGCGGTCGACGCGCACGTCGGGCGACATCGTGGCCAGCAGCACGGCGTCCGGCGTGTACCGGTCGGCGACGAGGTACGGGTCGCCGGTGGCCAGCGCCGCGTTCCAGTCGCCGAACAGGGCGGAGATCTCCCCCACCTCGGGCCAGTAGGAGAGGGTGCGAGTGGTGTCCAGCAGTTCGCTCATGGCGGTTCTCCCCGACGGCAGAGGACGTGTCTTGCGTCCACTGTCGACTCGCGGAGCCCTCCCGACATCCCCTAGCCGCAGTTCAAACACCCCAGAGAAAATCTAGGGGGTGTCAGCGCAGGTGGTCCACCAGGTGGTCGAGGGCGCTCAGCGCGCGGACCACGTCGGCGCGCTCCCGGACGTCCAGCTTGTCCAGCGCGGCGCCGATGCGCTTCTCGTGCGCGCTCTGCCACACGGCCAACTGGTCGTGCCCCTGCGCGGTCACCGACAGCCGCGCGACCCTGCGGTCGGCGGGGTCGCCCGCGCGGGAGACGAGGCCCGAGTCGATGAGCTGGCCGACCAGTCCGCTGACCGTGTTCGGGGCCAGCCGCAGCTCGGCGGCCAGGTCGCCGACCCTCATGGGCGGCCGTTCGGCGAGCGTCTGGAGCAGTTCGATCTGGGCCATCGGGAGCGACTCCCACGGCCAGTCGGATCGGATGCTCGTCCGCAACGCCCTGCGCAGCCGGGTCACCACGTCGGTGAGCGTCCGGGCCTCTTCTGACATGGGGTGCAGGTTACCGATCCCATGTACCTCTGACTCCGATATGATCGGAGGCAGATGGATCACGCGACGCGCGGCTGGCGGTGGTTCGTCGCGGAGTCACCACGTCCGCGGCGGATCGCGGCCTGGCCCGGCGCGCCCCGGCTGGTGATCGCGACGGTGTGCTTCGGCGCGTTCATGGGCCAGTTCGACGCGAGCATCGTCACGCTCGCGTTCCCCGCGCTGGCCGGGCACTTCGGCGCGCCGCCCGCGGCCGTGGAGTGGGTCTCGCTGTCCTACCTGCTGGCGCTCGTGGCGCTGCTGGCCGCCGTCGGGCGACTGGCGGACGTGATCGGCCGCAAGCTCGTCTACGTCTACGGGTTCGCCGTCTTCACCGCGGCGTCCGCCGCCTGCGCGCTCGCGCCGGACCTGACCACGCTGGTCGTGTTCCGGGTCGTGCAGGGCATCGGCGCGGCGATGCTCCAGGCCAACAGCGTGGCGCTGGTCGTGGCCTGCGTGCCGCGCGACCGGATGCGCGCCGCGCTGGGCGTGCAGGCGGCGGCGCAGGCGCTCGGGCTGGCGTTGGGACCGACCGCGGGCGGCCTGCTCGTCGGCGTGCTGGGCTGGCGCTCGGTGTTCGCCATCAACATCCCGATCGGCCTGGTGGCCGTGGTCGCGGGCCACTACCTGCTGCCGCGCACCGTCGACCGCGCCGAGCCCGGCCGGTTCGACCTGCCGGGCACGCTGCTGCTCGGCACGGCCACCACCGCCGCGCTGCTCGCGCTGTCCGGGGTGTCCGGTCTCGCCGTGCCGGTGCCGCCGCTGCTGGCGCTGGCGGTCGCGGCGACGGCGGCGCTGTGGTGGTGGGAGCGGCGGGCCAGCGCGCCGCTGCTCGACCTCGCGCTGCTGCGGCGGGCGCCGATCAGCCGCGGCCTGCTAGGCGCGCTGTGCGGCTACCTGGTGCTGTTCGGACCACTGGTAGCGGTTCCGTTCGCGAGCACCGGGTCGCCGGTGGCCACCGGGCTGACGCTCACCGCCCTGCCCGCCGGGTTCGCCCTCGCGGCGACGCTCGGCCCGCGGCTGCTCCCCCGCCGGTGGTCGACCGCGCGGGCGGGCGCCTGGCTCGCCGCGGCGGCCACGCTGCTGCCGGTGCTCGTGCCCGGCGCGCTGGTGCCCGCGTTGGCGCTGCTGGGGTTCGGGCTCGGCGTCTTCACCCCGGCCAACAACGCGGCGGTCATGGCGGCCCTTCCCGCCGGGCAGGCGGGTCTGGGTGGCGGCCTGGTCAACACCACCCGCGGCCTCGGCACGGCGCTGGGAATCGCGATCAGCACGTTCGTCCTGCACACTGGCGGTGCCCATGCACTGCGCACGACGTTCGCCGTCCTGGCCGTGGTCGGGATCGTGTCCGCATTGTCAACACCGGTACTCCGAACCGGCGACCGGACCGGCGGTCGGTAACTTCTACGCCAGTACCCGACTACGCGGACGGGAGGTGTGCGGTGGAACTGGCGAACTGGGTGCCCGACGGCGTCGACACCGGCCTCCCGAGCGCCGCCCGCCTGTACGACTACCTGCTCGGCGGAGGCCACAACTTCGCCGGTGACCGGGCGCTGGGCGAGAAGTTCATCAAGGCGCAGCCGAACGCCCGCGCCATCGCCCGCCTGAACCGCGCGTTCCTGCGCCGCTCCGTGCTGTTCATGATCGACCGCGGCATCCGGCAGTTCCTGGACCTCGGGTCCGGCATTCCGACCGTCGGCAACGTGCACGAGGTCGCCAGGCGGGCCGCCCCGGAGTCGCGGGTGGTGTACGTCGACTTCGAGGACATCGCGGTGGCGCACAGCCGGATGCTGCTGGAGGACGACCCGCTGGCGACGATCGTGCAGGAGGACATGACCGAGCCGGGCGTGGTGGTCGAGGCCGCGCTGCGCACGGGTCTGGTCGACTTCGCCGAGCCGCTGGGCGTGCTGGCGGTCGGCGTCTTCCACTTCGTCCCGCCGGAACGGGACCCGGAGGGGGTCGTCGCCGCCTACCGGGACGCCGTCGTCCCCGGCAGCCACCTGGCGCTCTCGCAGTTCACCGCGGACTTGCAGCCCGTCGAGATGGCCGGGGTCGTCGAGGTGATGAAGGGGAGCATGAACCCCATGTTCCCGCGCACCCTGGCGGAGATCACCGGTCTGTTCGCGGGGTTCGACGTCGTCGAACCCGGTGTCGTGCCGCTGCCGCTGTGGCGGCCGGAGGGCGTCTCCGACGACGACCCCGCGAAGGCCGGGATACTCGGAGGCGTGGGCCGCAAGCGGTGACCGACCCCGATCCGCGGAGACCACCGGCTCGGGGGAAACGGAGCACGACGCCGCCGGAACAGCCGCGCGGACGTCGACGGGAGCTCGCCCGCGAGTGGATGAGGGCCGTCTACTCCACGACGTACATCCCGATGTCGTCCGCCGAGATCGAGCTGTTCCTGCTCGAACTGGTGGACGTGATCGCGGACGCGCTCCAGGCCGAGCCGTTCTCGGCCGAGCCCGTCGCGGTGGTCGGCGACCGGATGGTGGCGGCGCACCTCACCGGCGTGGAGACGTTGCAGCGCACCGTGGAGGTGCTCGGTCGCGCGCTGCTGTTCGCCCCGGAGCTGCGCGGTGTCGACCGGCTGGCGGAGAAGGTCGTCGCGATCCTCGGCGCGCTCGGCGCGCGGTTCGCGACGGCGACGCGGCTCGACGCGTTCCGCCAGCAGGAGGAGATCAAGAGCGCGCTGCTGCACGCGAAGCAGGGTGTCGAGCGGGTGCTCAGGGTCAGCGAGGCCCGGTTCCGCGAGGTGTTCGACTCGTCGGTGATGGGCATCGTGATCACCGAGCTGGACGGCACGATCGTCGAGGCGAACGAGGCCATGAACGGGATCCTCGGCGGCCGCGAGAGGCTGATCGGGCGGTCGCTGCCCGCCCGCTTCCACCCCGACGACGCCGAGGTGCTGACCGCGTCCTACCGCGCCGTGCGCGAGGGCGCGGTGGACCGGTTCCGCGAGCAGCGCAGGCTCGTGCGGATCGACGGCGAACCGGCGTGGGTGTACCTGGCGGTGTCGGTGCTGCGCGACGCCGACGGCGAGGCCGCGTTCCACGTGACGATGGTCGAGGACGTCAGCGAGCTGCACCTGATGCAGAAGAACCTCGACTCGCTGCTGCTGCGCGACCCGCTGACCGGGCTGTCGAACCGGCAGCACTTCGTCACCCAGCTGGAGACGGTGCACAGCCGCTCCGAGCACGGGATCACGCTCTACCACCTGGACCTCGACTCGTTCGCGCTGATCAACAACGGGCTCGGCCACGACACCGGCGACCGGCTGCTCCAGCAGACCGCGTCGCGGCTGCGGGCCGTCGTCGCCGACCAGGACGCCTTCGTCGCGCGGATCGGCGGCGACGAGTTCGCCGTCGTGGTCGACAACTCCCCCGGCTCGCCCGGTGTCACCGAGATGATCGACCTGATCAACGACGAGCTGTCCGCGCCGACGTTCGTCGAAGACCTCGGCATCGCCGTCACCGCGACCATCGGCGTGCTCGACCGCCCGTCCCCCGAGTGGACGGTGGGCCAGCTGCTGCGCGCCGCGAACACGACGCTGCACCAGGCGAAGGCCAAGGGCAAGCGCCAGTGGCTGCCCTACGACCCGCACGAGGACGCCCGCCAGCGCGCGGCCGCGCGCATCTCCGCCTCCATGCCCGGCGCCTTCGAGAACGGCGAGCTGGAGGTCGACTTCCACCCCGTCATCGGCCTCGCCGACCGAACCGTCGTCGGCGTCTCCGCCCGCCTGCGCTGGGGCTCCCTCGGCCACCGCCAGTGCCTCGACATGGCCGCCGAAACCGGCCTGTCCCTGCCCGTCGGCCAGTGGATGCTGCGGCACGCCGCCGAACGAATGGTCCACTGGCGCAACACCACCGGCACACCCCTGCTCCCCCTGCACGTCGCCCTGAGCCCCATGCAGTCCCGCGACGAGGACCTCGTGGGCGCGGTGAAGCAAACCCTCGACGAAACCGGCTTACCCGTCGGGGACCTGCGCATCTCCTTGCACACCAGGGCCGTGCTCATCGGCGGCAGCGACGACAACGTCCAAGTGCTCACCGACTCCGGCATCCCCACCGGCCTGAACGACTTCCACGGCGGCCAGGACGAACTGGCCCTCCTGTCCGAACTACCGATCGACTCCGTCACCATCGCCCCCACCACCGTCCGCGCCCTCGCCACCCACACCGACCGCAATCCGTTGCTGCACAACGCAATGACGTCCCTCGTGGCACTAGTCCGCGAGGCAGGGATCACCGTCACCGCCGCAGGCGTGAACACCGACACCGAAGCCGACTGGTGGGCACAAATCGGCACCGACACAGCCCAAGGCGACTTCTACACCGCCACCCGCACCCCCACCGCACTAGCCGACTTGTTCAACACCCAACCGTGAACACCCACCACCGGGCGCAGCCCCCGATACCCACCCGGCGCAGCCGCCCACCCGCATCCGGCGCGGAGCGCCCGCCGCCCTACCGACGCGCAGCGAGGTGTCCTGTCCGACGCGCAGCAAGGTGCCCTGCCGACGCGCAGCGAGGTGCCCTAACCCGGTACAGCCGACACAAGCGGAGCCAGACCTCCCCCTGCCCCCGATACACAGCGCCCTCCTGCCACACACCTGTTTGTCAAGGCATCTTTCCCGCCTTGACAAACAGGTGTGTGGCATTGAGACAATCGCGCGCACGGGGGCCGGGCTTCCCCCCTCCCTAAACCCCACCCCCACCCCAAACCCACCTACAACTGCTTCACCGCCGCCAACAACTTCGTCAACGACTCCTTCGCATCCCCGAACAACAACGTCGTCTTCGCGTTGTACAGCAACTCGTTGTCAACCCCAGCGAACCCGGGCCTCATCGACCTCTTCATGAACACCACAGCCCGAGCCCGATCCACATCGAAGATCGGCATCCCGTAGATCGGACTGCTCGGCTCATCCCGCGCCCCTGGGTTCACCACGTCGTTGGCCCCCACCACCAACGCCACATCCATGCTCGTCATCCCAGGATTCACATCGTCGAGTTCCTTCAACTGCTCATAAGGCACATCCGCCTCCGCCAGCAGCACGTTCATGTGCCCCGGCATCCGCCCCGCGACAGGGTGGATCCCGTAGTTGACCGTGATCCCCCGCGCCTCCAACAACGTCACCAACTCCCGAGCCGCGTGCTGCGCCTGCGCCACCGCCAACCCATAGCCGGGCACCACGACGACGGAATGCGCGTACCCCAACAGGATCGCGACGTCCTCCACCGTCCCGGAGCGGACCGTCCGCTGCTCCTCACCGCGCACCTGCACGACGGTCGCGGTGAACGCCCCGAACAGGATGTTCGTCAGCGGCCTGCCCATGGCCTGCGCCATCATCCGCGTCAGCAACGTGCCGGACGCGCCGACCAGCGTCCCCGCCACGATCAGCAGCGTGTTCGCCAGCACGTACCCGGACGCGGCGACCGCCAGCCCGGTGAACGCGTTCAGCAGCGAGATCGCGATCGGCACGTCCGCGCCGCCGACCGGCAGCACGAAGGCGATGCCGAGCAGCAACCCGGCGACCGTCAGGGCGATCAGCAGCGCACCCGACGACGTCACCAGCACGGCCGCCGCCAGCGCGAGGCAGGCCACCACGACGCCGATGCTCAGCACGCGGCCCGCGGGCAGCACGACCGGGCGGGTCGTCATGATCTCCTGGAGCTTCGCGAACGTGACCAGGCTGCCGGAGAAGCTGACCGAGCCGATCAGCACGGTGAGCACGGTCGCGATCCGGAATAGCAGCGGGCCGCCGTCGTGGAACTCCGCCAGCGCGACGAGCGCGGCCGCCGCGCCGCCGACCCCGTTGAACAGGGCCACCATCTGCGGGATGGCGGTCATCTTCACCGAGCGCGCGGCGGGTACCGCGACGACCGCGCCCAGCGCGATGGCGACCAGGATCCACAGTCCGTTGTGGACGGCCCCTTGGACGAAGGCCGTCACCACGGCCAGCACCATGCCCGCGGCGCCGAGCAGGTTGCCCGCGCGGGCGAACCGCGGCGTGCTCAGGCCCTTGAGCGCCAACAGGAAGCACAGCGCGGCGACGAGGTAGGCCAGTTGCGCGCTCATCGCCGGTGCCCCTTGAACATCTCCAGCATCCGGTCGGTGACCACGAACCCGCCGACCACGTTGACCGTGGCCAGGAACACCGCGAGCAGCCCCAGCACGAGCGGCGCGGTGCTCTCGGCGGCGCCGGTGATCAGGATGGCGCCGACCAGGATCACGCCGTGGATGGCGTTGGCACCCGACATCAGCGGCGTGTGCAGGATCGTGGACACCTTCGAGACCACCTCGAACCCCACGAACGCGGCGAGCACGAAGATCGTCAACAGGTCGATCACAGCAGCCCCCTGGTCGGCTCGTGCCGCACCTCGCCCGCGTGCGTCAGGCAGCACCCGGCGAGCACCTCGTCGGTGAGGTCCGGCTCGACCACGCCGTCCTTCGTCATCATCATCAGCAGGTTCGCCGCGTTGCGGGCGTAGAGCTTGCTGGCGTGGACCGGCATGCCGCTGGGCATGTTCTTGGCGCCGTGCACCAGCACCTCGCCGACCCAGACGTCCTCGCCCGCCACCGATGCCGCGCAGTTGCCGCCGGACTCCGCCGCCAGGTCGACCACGACCGAACCGGGCGCCATCGCCTTGAGCATGTCGGTGGTCACCAGCACCGGCGCCGCCCGACCGGGGATCGCCGCGGTCGTGATCACCACGTCGGACGCGGCGACCCGTTCGGCGATCAGCTCCCGTTGGCGTTCCAGGAACGTCTCGGACTGCTCGGCCGCGTAGACCCCCTGCTGCGTCTCCAGGGGCAGTTCGACGAAGCGCGCGCCGAGGCTGCGGACCTCTTCGGCCGCCGCGGCGCGCACGTCGTAGGCCTCCACGACGGCGCCGAGTCTGCGTGCGGTCGCGATGGCTTGCAGGCCTGCTACGCCGGCGCCGAGCACGAGGACTTTCGCGGGTGGCACGGTGCCGGCGGCCGTGGTGAACATGGGGAGGAACCTCGGCAGCCGTTCGGCCGCCACCAGGACCGCGCGGTAACCCGCGACCAAGGCCTGGGAGGACAGGGCGTCGGCGCCTTGCGCGCGGGTGACCCGCGGGAGCAGGTCGAGGCTGAACGAGGTGACCCCGCGTTCGGCCAGGACGCGGACGAGTTCCAGCTCGTTCGACGGGGACAGGAAGCTGATCGTCACGTCGCCGGGGCGCAGCCTGCGCGCCTGGGCGATCTCGAGTGGTTGGACGGACAGGACTACTTCGACCTCACCGACCGGGTCCTGCGCGACGACCTGGGCGCCGGCCGCCCGGTACGCCGCGTCGGCGGCGTACGCGTGCGTCCCTGCGCCCGACTGGACGTCCACTGCAAGACCCGCGCCGACCAGCGTGCGCACCGTATCCGGGACGCAGGCCACGCGGCGCTCGGCGGGCCGCGACTCCGCGGGGATCCCGACTCTCACACCAGCTGACCCTAGGCTCGTGGGGTGATCTGGGCCACAGGGTGCTTTTAACGGTGATCGCCGTACGGCCGTACGGGTTAGGGGTGGGCGGGGTGGGTCGGCTGTCGGCTTTTCGGTGGTCGGTTTGGGCGAAGCCCGGCCCCCGTGCGCGCGATTGTCTCAATGCCACACCCCTGTTTGTCAAGGCAGGAAAGATGCCTTGACAAACAGGGGTGTGGCAGGAGGGCGCTGTGTATCGGGGGCAGGGGGAGGTCTGGCTTCGCCCGTGTCGGCCGTGCCGGTGTAGGGCACCTCGCTGCGCGTCGGCAAGGCATCGGGCTTCACCCGGCAGGGCACCTCGCTGCGCGTCGGCAGGGCGGCGGGCGCTCCGCGCCGGGTGCGAGGGAGCGGCTGCGCCGATGGAGGGCAGGCTCCTCGCTCCGCGAGGAAGGCATGTGGGCTTCGCCGGGCAGGGCGGCGAGGGTGTGCTGGGTGGTGAGTGGGTGGTTTGGGGCGTTGGTGTGGAGGGGCCGCAGGCGGCTGCGGGCCTTCCACGTGCTGGGGCTAGTGGATGACCGGGCAGGTGCCGGTGGTGCCGCCGGGGAAGAAGTTGGGTAGGAGTTCTTCCTTGTCGTAGTAGCGGTGGAAGACCGGTGTCAGGGAGCCGGACATGGGGGGAACGATCCAGGACCAGTCGGCTGGGCAGGTGCGGCCTGCTGCTTCTTCCTTCTGCACGTGGGTCAGGAAGCGCTGGGATTCGGTGTGGTGGTCGGTGATGGTGACGCCCGCTTCGGCGAACGAGTGCAGGACGGCTCGGTTCAGCTCGACCAGTGCGCGGTCGCGCCAGAGCGTCTGCTCGTTGGAGGTGTCCAGTCCCATCCTTTTGCCGAGGTACGGGAGGAGGTCGTAGCGGTCGTTGTCGGCGAGGTTGCGGGCGCCGATCTCGGTGCCCATGTACCAGCCGTTGAACGGTGCGGCCGGGTAGTCGATGCCGCCGATCCGCAACCGCATGTTGCTGATCACGGGCACGGCGTGCCAGCGGAGGCCGAGTTTGGCCAGCCAGGGCAGTTCCGGATGGCTGAGCGGGACCTCGAGGACGGCGTCCGGGGGGAGGTCGACCATGCCGGACTCGCCGTCCGAGGTCTCGACCAGCACCGGGAGGATGTCGAACGGGCCGCGGGTTCGTGGTGGCTGCCAGCCGCGGGTGATCGCGAGGTCGGTGAGTTCGAGGTTGCGGCGGTCGCCCAGCACACCGCCGTCCGGGCCGCGGTAGGCCGCGTACCGGATGAGCTGCTCGTTGCGGACGCGAGGACCGGGGTGGCCGGGTTCGTCGGGGGCGAACACGGTCATCACGGGCCGGATCTTGCCCGCGTTGGTGGCGATCCGCAGGTGCTCGACGCACTCGTCCGCCACCTCCTTGGGATCTTGGAGATCTCGCAGGTCCCGCACCTTCAGGCTGCGCCAGTACAGCCTGCCGATGCATCGCGCGCTGTTGCGCCAGGCAACCCTGGCGCCGAAGGTCAACTCCGTTGTGGTGTGCCGGTAGGTGCCGGTCGCCGCGATCTCCGCGTGCACTTCGGCGAGACGGTCCTCCACCGGGCCTAGGTCATGGTTTTCCTCGTGGTGAAGCCGGATGAACTCCTCCGCCTCGGCGATGTCGACCTCGGTGGCCGGTACGGCCACGGCGTTCTCGACAAGCGACGGGGGGAGGGGCATCACGTCATCCGGACACGTTGGGACGGGGGCCATGGCGGGTCACCGTAATTGCACATCGGTGGAAGGTGCACCGCCGTGACGGTCACCAACTCGAGCGAGCCAGGTACGGCCGGTGGGTGCGAAAAGTGCTTGATCCGTCAATCGGGTGACCAGAGCTGCAATTACGGGTGGTGCCGCAATCGTTACGCCCCGGAAGCCTTCCGGTTACCCGTGCTGAAGATCACAGTAAAAGACAACTCGATCAAGTGACGTTCCGGGGTCCTCGGACGATGCCCCCGTGTTCACCCGTTGTTCATGAAGCGGAATACTCGCGGGATCATGATCGAGTTGAGCGCAGCCCTCTACCTGTTCATCGCGGGCATCGCCCACGCGACCCCCGACTGGGTGCACGTGATCGCGGACGTCGGCACCGACGCGGGTCTGCTGGTGTTCGCGGCCCTCTTCGCCTGGAACGCTTGGCGCAGCAGGGGAAAACCGCACTACAAGCTCGCGCTGGTGGCACCGTTCGGGGTGATCGGCGCCTACCTGGTGAGCGAGGTCGCGAAGACCTTCATCCAGGAGGAGCGCCCCTGCCGGGCGGTCGTCGGGGCGTTGTTCATCGCCGAGTGCCCGGCCGTCGGGGACTGGTCGTTCCCCAGCAACCACGCGACGATCGCGGCGGCCTGCGCGGCGGTGCTCGCGACCATCTGGGGCCGGGTCGCCCTCGTGGTGTTCCCATTGGCGATGCTGATGGCTTTCTCACGGGTCTTCGTCGGCGTGCACTACCCGCACGACGTCGCCGCGGGGTTCCTGGTGGGCGCGACGGTCGGCGCGCTGCTGGCGCTGCTGGCGACCAGACTGGTCGGTCCGGCGAAGGAGGAACCGCGGGTGCCTGCGGGTCCGCGCGTCGAACAGCGCCACCCCGGACACCACGACGCCGCGGCCACCGAACGGATCCGGGTCACGCGCCCCCGGCGTTAGCGGGCCACCGGGCTCGCCCGGTAATCCGGTGGCAACCCCTCGACGGCTTCCCTATCGTCGCGGACATGGTTCCGCCGTTCTTCGTGCTCTACCTCTGATCTCGGCCGCGACGCGGCGAGCGCCCGCTCGCCGCGTCTTCGACGTGCCCGAGAGCGCTCGCCGTCCGGCTTGAGCGCCAGAACTCGCGGAGCGCCCCCGTCGTGGTCGCGCGCTCCCGTTCCGAAGAGGTGACCCAGTGCGCGCACTGCTCGTACAACCCCGCCATGCCCATCTGCGGACCGAGGACCTGGGCAAGGGCTTCGAAGCACGGCCGGTCCTGTCCGGCGTCCACCTGACCGCGTCGGCCGGGCAGCGCCTCGGCGTGATCGGCGAGAACGGCCGGGGCAAGTCCACGCTGCTGCGGCTGCTCGCGGGCGCCCTGGAGCCGGACACCGGCTCGGTGACCCGGCACGGCTCGGTCGCCATGGCCGCGCAGGAACTGCCGTTCGCCGACGACGACACCGTCGGCACGCTGCTGGACCGGGCCCTCGCCTCCGCGCGGGCGGCGGTGGCCGAGGTGGACGGTGCGGCGACCGCGCTGGCCGACGCCGAGCCGGGCGCCGACGACCGGTACGCGGCGGCGCTGGCCGAGGCGGAACGGCTGGAGGCGTGGGACGCCGAACGCCGGGCCGACCTGGCGCTGGCCGCGCTGGCCGCCCCCTCCGACCGCGCCCTGCGGCTGGCGGGGCTGTCCGTGGGGCAGCGCTACCGGGTGCGGCTGGCGTGCGTGCTGGCCGAGCGCGCGGACATCCTGCTGCTCGACGAGCCGACCAACCACCTCGACGCCTCCGGCGTGGACCACCTGACCGCGCGGCTGCGCGAGCACCAGGGCGTGGTCGTGCTGGTCAGCCACGACCGGATGCTGCTGGACGAGGTCTGCACGGCGCTGCTCGACCTGGACCCGAACGCCGAGGGCGAGGTGGTGCTGCACGGCGGCGGCTACTCCTCCTACAAGTCGGCCAAGGCGGCGGAACGGGCGCGGTGGGAGCAGCGCTACGCCCTGGAGTCGTCCAGGGACGCCGAGTTGCGGGAGGAGGTGTCCGCCGCCGAAGCCCGGCTGGTGACGTCCTGGCGGCCTCCCAAGGGGGCGGGAAAGCACAAGCGGGCGACGCGGGCACCGGGCCGGATGCGCAACGCGGCCCGCCGTCTGGAGGAGCTGACCGGGCGGCGGGTGCCGAAGCCGCCCGCCCCGCTGCGGTTCGCGAGCCCCGAACTGGAGACGGGTCCGGAGGACGAGGTGCTGCTCAGCGCGTCCGGGGTCGCGGTGCCCGGTCGGCTGCGGCCGCACCCGGACGTCGCGGTGACCGCGGGCGGGCGGCTGGTCGTGTCCGGCGCGAACGGGGCGGGCAAGTCGACGCTGCTGGGCGTGCTGGCCGGTCGGGTCGTCCCGGCGTCCGGTGTGGTGAGCCGCGGCGACCGGACCAGGATCGGGCTGCTGGCGCAGGAGTCGGACTTCCCGGACCCGTCGCTGAGCCCGGTGCGGCTGGCGGGCGGCGACCCGGAACCGCTGCGCGGACTGGGCCTGCTGCCCGACGTGGACCTCACCCGGCCCGTGGGCAGGCTGTCGACCGGACAGCGCAGGCGGCTGTCCCTCGCGCTGCTGCTCCTGCGCGCGCCGCACGTGCTGCTGCTCGACGAGCCGACGAACCACCTGTCGATCGCGCTGGTCGACGAGCTGACCGAGGCGCTGCTGGTGACCGCCGCGGCCGTCGTCGTGGCCACGCACGACCGGAGGCTGCGGGCCGACCTGGACGGCTGGCCGACCCTGGAACTCATTTGAAAACAACGTTCTTCACAGAGTCGTGAACATTATGTAGCTTTTGAAGCAGGTTTCTAACGCACTGGGAGGTGTGCAAGATGACCGAAACGATCACCGCTGCCCTGCCGACGACGCGCGACAACGCGTTCGACCCACCTGCGGAACTGGGGGTTCTCCGCGGGGAAGCACCGCTGCACCGGCTCCGCTTCCCCGACGGGCACGTGGGCTGGCTCGTCACGAACCACGAGCTGGTCCGCGAGATCATGGCCGACCGCCGGTTCAGCTCGCGGAGCGAACTGCACCACTCCGTCATCACCCGCGCCGACGGCCAGCCGGTGCGGCGGCCCGCCGCGACGCCCGGCCTGTTCATCGGGATGGACGCGCCGGACCACACGAGGTACCGCAAGCTGCTGACCGGCCAGTTCACCGTGCGCAGGATGAACCAGCTGTCGGCGCGCATCGAGGAGATCGTCCTCGATCACTTGAAGGCGATGCGCGCGAACGGCACCTCGGCCGACCTGGTCGCGGCGTTCGCGCTCCCCATCCCCTCGCTGGTGATCTGCGAGCTGCTCGGCGTCCCCTCCGACGAGCGGCACGTGTTCCAGGAGGACACCGCCCTGGCGCTGCGGCTGGAGACGACCGCGGAGGAGGCCTTCGCCGCTTTCGAGCGGATCAAGGACTTCATCCGCGACCTCGTGGTGCGCAAGCGGACCACCCCCGGCGACGACATGCTCAGCGGCCTGATCGCGAGCGGTGAGCACCTCGACGACGAGGAGATCACCGGCATGGGCGTCCTGCTGCTGGTCGCCGGGCACGAGACGACGGCCAACATGCTCGGGCTCGGCACGCTGGCGCTGCTCGCCAACCCGGACCAGCTCGCCGCGCTGAAGGCGGACCCCTCGCTGATCGGCAACACCGTCGAGGAGCTGCTGCGGTACCTGTCGATCATCCAGTTCGGCACCACCCGCACGGCGCTGGAGGACGTGGCGATCGGCGGCGAGGTGGTCAAGGCGGGCGACACGCTGTCGCTGTCGGTGGCCGCCGCCAACCGCGACCCCGAGCGGTTCGACGACCCCGACCGGTTGGACGTCCGGCGCCCGGCGAGCGGGCACATGAGCTTCGGGCACGGCGTGCACCAGTGCCTCGGCCAGCAGCTCGCCCGCATCGAGATGCGGATCGGCTACTCGGCGCTGTTCGCCGAGTTCCCGGACCTGCGCCTCGCGGTACCCGCGGACGAGGTGCCGCTGCGCACCGACATGGCCATCTACGGGGTCCACGCGCTGCCGGTGGAGTGGTCGTGAGGATCGAGGCCGACACCGCGAAGTGCTGCGGGGCGGGGATGTGCGCGCTCACCGACCCCGACCTGTTCGACCAGAGCGAGGAGGACGGCACGGTCCTCGTCCTGGTCACCGAACCCGGTCCCGAGCACCACGCCACGGCCCGTGAAGCCGCCGCGCTGTGCCCGGCGGGTGCCATCACCGTTCACGGGTGACCACCTCCCGCGACCCCGCCGCCCACTCCGGCTGGGTCGCGGGAAACTCGCCTGACCAGGCCTTCCGCGCTGCTAGGGGGCCGTTTAGGGGCCGTCAGGGGTGTCCGGGGCCCGAACCCGTCGTTAGTTTTCGCCCCAGTGATCTGTGGCGGACGACGACGTGCGGGTTTCTGTGAAAAGGGTGGCGCTGAATGTCCAACGAGCAGAAGCTTCGCGATTACCTCAGGCGGGTGACCGCGGACCTGCACAGCACGCGCCACCGTTTGCAGGAGGTCGAGGGGATGGGCCAGGAGCCCATCGCGATCGTGGCGATGGGCTGCCGGTTCGCCGGGGGCATCACCTCCCCCGAGGAGCTCTGGGACTTCGTCGTGGACGGCCGGGACGCCGTCGCGCCCTTCCCCGCCGACCGCGGCTGGGACGTGGAAGCGCTCTACCACCCCGATCCCGACCACCAGGGCACCTCCTACGTGGTGGAGGGCGCCTTCGTCGACGGCGTCGCCGATTTCGACCCCGGCTTCTTCGGCATCTCGCCGCGCGAGGCCATCACGATGGACCCGCAGCAACGACTGCTGCTGGAGACCGCGTGGCACACGTTCGAGCGCGCGGGCATCGACCCGCACTCGTTGCGCGGCAGCCGGACCGGTGTGTTCACCTCCACCAACGGCCAGGACTACATCACCAAGCTTCAGGGGGAACTGCCCGACGGGCTGGAGGGCCACGTCGGCACCGGCACCGCGGCGAGCATGATCTCCGGCCGCGTGTCCTACGCGTTCGGCCTCGAAGGCCCGGCCGTCACCGTCGACACCGCGTGCTCGGGCTCGTTGGTCACGTTGCACCTGGCCGTGCAGGCGCTGCGCAACGGCGAGTGCGACCTGGCACTGGCGGGCGGCGCGACGATCATGGTCACGCCGGGGGCGTTCATCGACTTCAGCCGCGCCCGCGGCCTGTCCTGGGACTCCCGCTGCAAGTCGTTCGCCGCGGGCGCCGACGGGACGAGCTGGGGCGACGGCGTCGGGCTCGTGCTGGTGGAACGGCTGTCCGACGCCCAGCGCAACGGTCACGAGGTGCTCGCCGTCGTGCGCGGCATCGCCGTGAACCAGGACGGGGCGTCGAACGGCCTGACCGCGCCGAACGGCCCGTCGCAGCAGCGGGTGATCAGGCAGGCGCTGGCGGACGCGCGGCTGTCCGCCGCGGACGTCGACGTGATCGAGGCCCACGGCACCGGCACGAAGCTCGGCGACCCGATCGAGGCGCAGGCGCTGATCGCCGCGTACGGGCCCGAGCGCGAGACCCCGCTGCTGCTCGGTTCGGTGAAGTCCAACATCGGTCACACGCAGGCCGCCGCCGGGGTCGCCGCCGTCATCAAGACCGTGATGGCGCTGCGGCACGGCGTCGTCCCCAAGACGCTGCACGTGGACGCGCCGTCACCGCAGATCGACTGGAGTTCCGGCACCGCGGAGCTGGTGACCGAGACCAGGCCGTGGCCGGAGACCGGGCACGTCCGCCGGGCCGGGGTGTCGTCCTTCGGCTACAGCGGCACGAACGCCCACGCGATCCTCGAGCAGGCGCCCGAGGTCGAGATCGCGATCGACGAGGACGTGCCCGCGGCCGAGCCGCGCGAGCTGCCGGTGGTGCCGGTGCTGCTGTCCGGGAAGACCGAGGAGGCGGTGCGGGCGCAGGCGTCCGCGCTGCTGGGGTCGGTGCCCGGCAACGACCTGGCGGACCTCGGGTTCTCCACCGCGACGACCCGCGCGCACCTTGACCACCGGGCGGTGCTCGTCGCCGACGACCACGACGGGCTGCTGGCCGCCCTCAGGTCGCTCGCCGACGGCACGACACCGGTCGCGGCCGAGGCCGTGGACGGCCGCA
Source organism: Umezawaea sp. Da 62-37 (assembly GCF_032460545.1). Taxonomy (GTDB): domain Bacteria; phylum Actinomycetota; class Actinomycetes; order Mycobacteriales; family Pseudonocardiaceae; genus Umezawaea. The sequence continues at coordinate 7,637,534 of NZ_CP135965.1, read as the reverse complement.
CGGCGGTGCTGTTCACCGGTCAGGGCAGCCAGCGGATCGCCATGGGGCAGGAGTTGTACAGCGCTTTCCCGGTGTACGCGGAGGCGTTCGACGCCGTGTGCGCGCACCTGGACCCTCGCCTGCCCGAGGCGTTCGCCGATCAGGAGTTGTTGAACCGCACCGAGTTCACCCAGCCCGCGCTGTTCGCGGTCGAGGTGGCGCTGTACCGGCTGGTGGAGTCGTGGGGTGTGCGGCCGGACTTCGTGGCGGGGCACTCGATCGGCGAGTTGGCCGCGGCGCACGTCGCCGGGGTGTTGACGCTGGCGGATGCCGCGGCGCTGGTGACCGCGCGGGGCAAGCTGATGCAGGCGTTGCCGACCGGTGGTGCGATGGTCGCGTTGCAGGCCACCGAGGACGAGGTCCGGCCGCACCTGGCCATCGGCGGAGCCGATTTTTCCACTGGGGCACGGGTCTCCATCGCCGCGATCAACGGGCCGCGGTCCGTGGTGGTGGCCGGTGACGAGGACGCGGTGTTGGCGCTGGTGGCCCGGTTCGAGGACCGGAAGTCCAAGCGGCTCAGCGTGTCGCACGCGTTCCACTCGCCGCGGATGGACGGCATGCTCGCCGAGTTCCGCACGGTGGCGGAGGGTTTGACCTTCCGGGCGCCGGAGATCTCGATCGTCTCCACGCTGACCGGCGCGCTCGTCACGGCCGAGGAGATCACCTCGCCGGACTACTGGGTCCGCCACGTCAGGGAGGCCGTGCGGTTCGCGGACGCGGTGCGGACGCTGGAGTCCGAGGGCGTGTCGACGTTCCTGGAGCTGGGCCCCGACGGCGTGCTGACCGCGATGGCCGCGGAGACCGCGGAGACCGCGGAGACCGCGAGCCGAGCACGGCTGATCCCGTCGCTGCGCAAGGACCGCGACGAGGTGCGGGCTATCGTCGGCGCTCTCGGCGCGGTGCACACCAGCGGGGCCGCGGTGGACTGGGCGGCGTTCTTCGCCGGGTCCGGTGCGAGCCGGATCCCGTTGCCCACCTACGCCTTCCAGCGCGAGCGCTACTGGGTCGACGGCGGCCCGGCCGCGCAGGACGTGACCTCGGCCGGACTCGGCTCGGCCGACCACCCGCTGCTCGCCGCGGTCCTGTCGGCACCCGGTGGCGGCGTGCTGTTCACCGCCCGCCTCTCGCTGGCCGGGCACCCCTGGCTCGGCGACCACGTCGTCGCCGGATCCGTTGTGGTGCCGGGGACCGCGCTCGTGGAGCTGGCCATCCGCGCCGGCGACGAACTCGGCTGCGGGCACCTGGACGAGCTGCTGCTGCGAACTCCGCTCGTGCTGCCGCCGCAGGGTGCGCTCACGCTGTGCGTGGCGGTCGCCGAACCGGACGCCTCCGCCCGCCGCGCGGTCGCGGTCCACTCCCGGCAGGACGAGGGCGAGTGGACGACGCACGCGGTCGGCGTGCTGACCGACGAGCGGGTCGCCGCGGACTTCACGCTGTCCACGTGGCCGCCCGAGGACGCCGAGCCCCTGGACCTGGGCACGATCTACGACGACCTCGCCGGGGCCGGACTGGTGTACGGGCCGGTGTTCCGCGGCCTGAAGGCGGCCTGGCGCTCCGGTGACGACCTGTACGCCGAGGTCGGGCTGCCGGACGCCGAGCACCGCGCCGCGAGCCGGTTCGGCGTGCACCCGGCGCTGCTGGACTCGGTGCTGCACGCGCTCGGGCTGGACGCCGAGCAGGGCGAGGGCTCGCTGCCGTTCTCCTGGAACGGGGTCAGCCTCCACGCCGCGGGCGCCACGACGTTGCGCGCCAGGATTTCCCCCACCGGACAGGGCGGCGCGGTCTCGATCAGCGTCGCCGACGGTGGCGGCGCTCCGGTCGCGCGGATCGACTCGCTGGTGCTGCGCCCCATCGGCGGCCAGCTGAAGTCCGGTGGCGGCAAGGCCGACGCGCTGTTCCGCGTCGACTGGACCGCGCTGCCGTCGGAGAACGCCGACAGCTCCGCGACCACTGTGACGCTGCATGTTCCCGACGGCGACGCCCGTGAGGTGACCGGCCGCGTGCTGGCCGATCTCCAGGCGCACCTGGTCGGTGACGCGGTGATCGTCGTGGTCACCAGCGGCGCTGTCGCCGTGCTGCCGGGCGAAGGCGTGCCGAACCTGGCGCACGCCGCCGTGTCCGGCCTGGTGCGCGCGGCGCAGTCCGAGCACCTGAACCGGATCGTGCTCGTGGACACCGACGCGCCGGACGAGGTCGACGCCGCCGCGGTGGTCGGCCACGGGGAGAGCGAGGTCGCCCTCCGTGGTGGAAAGGCGTTCGCGCCGCGGTTGGTGCGGGCGTTCGCGGGGACCGTGCCCGCGTTCGACGGTGCCGGTGCGTGGCGGATGGACTTCACCGAGCAGGGCACGGTGGACAACCTGGTCACGATCCCGTGGCCGGACGCGGAGCGGGAGTTGGAGCCGCACGAGGTGCGGATCGCGGTGCGGGCGGCGGGGGTGAACTTCCGCGACGTGATGAACGCCCTGGGCATGTACCCCGGTGACGCCGGGTTGATGGGTTTGGAAGCGTCGGGTGTGGTGCTCGGGGTCGGGTCGGATGTGGATGGTCTCAAGCCGGGTGACCGGGTGATGGGCATGATGGACGCCGCGTTCGGCCCGGTCGCGGTGGCGGATTACCGGATGGTGTGTCCGATGCCGGTCGGGTGGTCGTTCACCGAGGCCGCGGGTGTGCCGTTGGTGTTCCTGACCGCCCTGTACGGGCTGGGTGACCTGGCCGGTTTGTCGGCGGGTGAGTCGGTGTTGATCCATGCCGCCGCCGGTGGTGTCGGTATGGCCGCGACCCAGGTGGCCCGCCAGTTGGGTGCCGAGGTCTACGGCACCGCCTCCACCGGCAAGTGGCACGTGCTGCGCGCGGCGGGTATCCCGGATGACCACATCGCGTCTTCCCGTACGACGGAGTTCGAGCAGCAGTTCACGGCGGCGACCGGTGGTCGTGGGGTGGATGTGGTGCTGGACGCGTTGTCGGGTGAGTTCGTCGACGCGTCTTTGCGTCTGGTGGGTCTTGGTGGGGCGGGTCGGTTTGTCGAGATGGGCAAGACCGATGTCCGTGACGTGGACGAGGTCGCGGCCCAGTACGCCGGTGTGCGGTATCGGGCGTTCGACCTGATCGAGGCTGGTCCGGACCGGATGCGGGAGATGCTCTACCAGCTTTACGACTGGTTCTCCGCCGGCTCCCTCAAGCCCCTGCCGGTCACCACGTGGGACCTGCACCGCGCCCCCGAAGCCTTCCGCTACCTCGGACAGGCCAAACACATCGGCAAGGTCGTCCTCACGATCCCCGCGAAGGTCGACGGCACGGTCCTGATCACCGGCGGCACCGGTGGCCTGGGCGCGGAACTGGCCCGGCACCTGGTTTCGCGGCACGGCATCAAGCACCTCGTGCTCACTTCCCGTCGTGGTCTGGAAGCACCGGGCGCCACCGAGTTGGTCGAGGAACTGGACGCCCAAGTCGATGTCATCGCCTGCGACGTGTCCGACCGCGACGCCCTCGACACGCTCCTCCAGGGCATCCCGAACCTGCACGGTGTCGTGCACACCGCCGGTGTCCTGGCCGACGGCATCCTGGAATCCCTGACCCCCGACCGCATCGACACCGTGTTCGCCCCCAAGGTCGACGCCGCCCGGCACCTGCACGAACTGACCCGCGACCGCGACCTCGCCCTGTTCGTCCTCTTCTCCTCCTCGGCCGGCCTGCTGGGCTCACCCGGCCAGGCCAACTACGCCGCCGCGAACACCTACCTCAACGGCCTCGCCGCCCACCGCCGCACGCTGGGCCTGCCCGGCATCGCACTCACCTGGGGCCTGTGGGACCAGAGCGCGGGCATGGGCGCCGGACTGTCCAAGGTGGACCTCGCCCGGATGGCACGCGCCGGAATGCCCGCCCTGTCCGTGCCGGAAGGCTTGGCGCTGTTCGACGCCGCGTTGGTTCTCGACGAGCCGGTCACCGTCCCGATCAAGCTCGACCTGGGCTCGCTGCGCTCGGCGAAGGGCGACCTGCACCCGTTGCTGCGCGGCTTGGTCCGCGTGCCGCTACGCCGGGCCGCCGCGGGCGGTGGCGCGGAAGCCTCGCTGTGGACACGGCGGCTGGCGGCGTTGAGCCCGGCCGAGCAGGACGACCTGCTGCTGGACACGGTCCGCGGTCAAGTCGCCGTCGTCCTCGGCTTCTCCTCCGCACAGCAGGTCCAAGCCGGTCGCGGCCTCGTCGACATGGGCCTCGACTCACTGTCCGCCGTCGAACTCCGCAACACCCTCAGCGCCGCCACCGGACTCCGCCTACCCGCCACCGTCGTCTTCGACTACCCCACCCCGCAAGCGCTTGCCACCCACCTGCGCGGCGAACTCGTCGACACCGCCGAGGACCCGGCGGCCCAGGTCGTCGCCGCGAGCGTCGGCTCGGACGAGCCCATCGCGATCGTGTCGATGGCCTGCCGCCTCCCCGGCGGCGTCCGCTCCCCGGAAGACCTGTGGGACCTCGTCTCGACGGGCCGGGACGCGATCAGCCCGCTGCCGGTGGACCGCGGCTGGGCGTTGCGGGACTTCGACTTCGACGTCGCGGGCGGCGGTTTCGTCGACCACGCCACGGACTTCGACCCGGCGTTCTTCGGCATCTCGCCCCGCGAAGCCCTCGCGATGGACCCGCAGCAACGCCTGCTGCTGGAGACCACGTGGGAGGCGTTCGAACGCGCCGGGCTCGACCCGACGACCGTGCGCGGCAGCAACGCCGGTGTGTTCATCGGCGGCAGCGCCACCGACTACGGCGACGGCGCGCACATCCCCGAGGAACTGGCCGGGATGCTGCTCACCGGCAGCACGCCGAGCGTCATGTCCGGGCGCATCGCCTACACGTTCGGCCTCGAAGGCCCCGCCCTCACCGTCGACACCGCCTGCTCGTCCTCGCTGGTCGCGCTGCACCTCGCGGCCCAGGCCCTGCGCAACGGCGAGTGCGACCTCGCGCTCGCGGGCGGCGTGATGGTCCTCGCCACCCCGGCGCTGTTCGCGGAGTTCGCCAAGCAGAGCGGCCTCTCCGCCGACGGCCGCTGCAAGGCGTTCTCGGCCGGGGCCGACGGCACCGGCTGGGCCGAGGGCGTCGGTCTGCTCCTCGTCGAACGCCTCTCCGACGCCCGGCGCAACGGCCACGACGTGCTCGCCGTCGTCCGCGGGTCCGCCGTGAACCAGGACGGCGCCTCCAGCACCCTGACCGCCCCCAACGGCCCGTCCCAGCAGCGCGTGATCCGCCAGGCGCTCGCCAACTCCGGACTGTCCACAGCGGACGTCGACGTCGTCGAGGCGCACGGCACCGGCACCAGGCTCGGCGACCCGATCGAGGCCCAAGCCGTCCTCGCCACCTACGGCCAGGACCGCGAACACCCCGTGCTCCTCGGCTCGCTCAAGTCCAACATCGGCCACGCCCAGTCCGCAGCCGGTGTCGCCGGGGTCATCAAGATGGTCCTGGCGATCCGGCACGGCATCGCGCCGAGGACCCTGCACGTCGACGAGCCGTCCCCGCACGTGGACTGGACGTCCGGCGCGGTCGAGCTGCTCACCGACGCGCGGGCCTGGCCCGAGCACGACCGCCCGCGGCGCGCGGGTGTGTCCGCGTTCGGCATCGGCGGCACCAACGCCCACCTGATCCTGGAGCAGGCTTCCCCTTCCCTGCCCGTCGCTGTCACCAGCAAGCCGATGCCGCTGGTCCCGGTCGTGCTGTCCGGCCGGTCACCCGAAGCCCTGCGCGCCCAAGCCGACCGGATCGCCGCGCTGGCGCCGTCGACCGACCTGGCGGACCTCGGTTTCTCCTTGGCCACCACCAGGACTCGCTTCGAGCACCGCGCGGTCGTGATCGCCGAGGACCCGGACGACCTGGTCCGCCGACTGGACTCCCCCGCCACCGCCGAAGCCGCGCCGGGCGCCCTGCTGGCCGTGCTGTTCACCGGCCAAGGCAGCCAGCGGATCGGGATGGGGCAACAGCTCCACGCCACCTACCCCGCCTACGCGAAGGCGTTCGACACCGTGTGCGACCGGTTCGGCCCCGGACTCCGCGAGGCGCTGGCCGACCCGGACCTGCTCAACCGCACCGAGTTCACCCAGCCCGCGCTCTTCGCCGTCGAGGTGGCCCTCTACCGGCTGATCGAGTCGTGGGGCGTCAAGCCGGACTTCCTGGCGGGCCACTCCATCGGCGAACTGGCCGCCGCGCACGTCGCGGGGGTGCTCTCGCTGGAGGACGCCGCCGACCTGGTGACCGCCCGAGGCAGGCTGATGCAGGCGCTGCCCGCCGGTGGCGCGATGATCTCGCTCCAGGCCGCCGAGGACGAGGTGCTCCCCCACCTGCCCGCAGGCGGGCGCTGCGCCATCGCCGCCGTCAACGGTCCCGGCTCGGTCGTCGTCTCCGGTGACGAGGACGCCGTCGAGCTGGTCGCCGCCGCGTTCGGCGACCGCAAGTCCAAGCGCCTCAGCGTGTCCCACGCGTTCCACTCCCCCCGCATGGACGACATGCTGGCGGAGTTCCTCATCGTCGCGAAGGGCGTCGAGTACCGGGCGCCGCGCGTCCCGATCGTGTCGACGCTGACCGGGCGGGTCGCCACCACCGAGGAGATCACCTCGCCGGAGTACTGGGTCCGGCACGTCCGCGAGACCGTCCGGTTCGCCGACGCGGTCACCGCGCTGGAGGACGAGGGCGTCACCGCCTTCCTGGAACTGGGGCCCGACGCCGTGCTCACCGCCATGGCCGCCGAGAGCGTGCGCGGCGCGGTGGTCGTGGCGGGGCTGCGCGGCGACCGGCCGGAGCCGCGGAACCTGCTGGAGGCGGTGGGCGACGTGCACGCCCACGGCGTCGCGGTGGACTGGTCCGCGATCTTCGACGGCACCGGCGCCGAGCGCGTCGACCTGCCCACCTACCCGTTCCAGCGCGAGCGCTTCTGGCTCGACGCCATCCCGACCGCGCCCGCGGAGTCGGCGGTGGACGCGGAGTTCTGGGCCGCCGTCGAGCAGCGGGACCTGGCCTCGCTGGCGGGTCTCGACCTGTCGGCCGACCTGCCGCTGCGCGACGTGCTGCCCGCGCTGGCGTCCTGGCGGCGCGGCCACCACGAGCGGTCCACGGTGGACGGCTGGCGGTACCGGGTCCGCTGGCAGCCCGTCGACCCCGGCACGGCGACCGCGTTCGGCCGCTGGCTGGTCGTCGCGGACCCGCACGACACCGCGCTGCTGTCCGGCCTGGCCGCCCAGGGGCTCGACGTCGTCCCGATCGACGCGGGCACCGACCGCGCCGCGCTGGCGGAAGCGCTGGCCGGGGCCGGTCCCGTCGAGGGCGTGCTGTCGTCGTCGCACGACCCGGTGGCCGCGCTCGTGCTGGTCCAAGCCCTGGGCGACGCCGGGATCGACGCGCCGCTGTGGTGCCTGACCCGCGGCGCCGTGTCGACCGGCAACGACCACGTGGACCCGGTGCGCGCCGCGCTGTGGGGCCTCGGCCGGGTCGTCGCGCTGGAGCACCCCGAACGCTGGGGCGGCCTGGTCGACCTGCCGGCCGCCGTGGACTCCGACGGCCTGGAACGACTGCTCGCGGTGCTCGCGGGCACCGAGGACCAGGTGGCCATCCGGCCGACCGGCTTGTTCGCCCGCCGCCTCGCCCACGCGCCCGCCCGCGAAGGTGCGGCGGAGTGGAAGCCCGGCGGCACGGTCCTGATCACCGGCGGCACCGGCGCCCTCGGCGGCCACGTCGCCCGCTGGCTCGCGGGCGCGGGCGTCGACCACCTCGTGCTGACCTCCCGCCGCGGCGCGGGAGCACCCGGCGCCACCGAACTCGTCGCCGAACTCGAAGCCCTCGGCGCGCGGGTCACCGTCGCCGCGTGCGACATGACCGACCGCGACGCCGTGGCCGCCGTGGTGGCCGAGCACCCGCCCACCGCCGTGTTCCACGCCGCGGGCACCGAACTGGTCCGCACGGTCGACGAGCACGACCCGGCCGAGTTCGAGGCGGTGCTGGCGGCCAAGATCACCGGGGCCCGGCACCTCGACGAGCTGGTCGGCGACGTGGACGCGTTCGTGCTGTTCTCCTCCATCTCCGCCACCTGGGGCAGCGGCGCGCAGGCCGCCTACTCCGCCGCCAACGCCGCGCTGGACGGCCTCGCCGAGGCCCGCTCGGCCCGCGGCGCCACCGCGCTGTCGGTGGCCTGGGGGCCGTGGGCCGGCGGCGGCATGGCCGACGCCGAGGCGACCGAGCAGCTCCGCCTCCGCGGTGTGGCGGCACTCCCCGCCGACCGTGCGGTGGCCGCGCTGCGGGAGTCGTTGGCGCAGAAGGACGTCACGGTCACCGTGGCCGACATCGACTGGGAGCGGTTCGCCGCCGTGTTCACCGCGGCCAGGCCGAGCCCGCTGCTCCAGGACCTCCCCGAGGTGCACCAGGCCCCGAGGCCCGCGGGCCCCGACCGCTCGGACCTGCTGGGCGAGCTGGCCGCGCTGAACCCCATGGAGCAGGACCGCCTGCTGCTGGACCTGGTCCGGTCGCGGGTCGCCGAGGTCCTCGGGCACAGCGGCGTCGACGCCGTGCAGCCGGACCGGGCGTTCGGCGAACTGGGCTTCGACTCCCTCAGCGCCGTCGAACTCCGCGACACCCTCGGCGCATCCACCGGCCTGCCCCTGCCCGCCACGCTGACCTACGACTACCCCACGTCGACCGCGCTGGTCGGGTTCCTCCGCGCCCGGCTGGAGCTCGACGACAAGGTGCTCACCCCGGTCCTCGACGAGCTGGACCTGCTGGAGAACGCGGTCGCCACCGCGGAACTGGACAACGAGGCCAGGGCCGCCGTGGTCACCAGGCTGCAAGCCCTGCTGTCGCGCTGCGCCCCCACCGGCGACGGCTCGGCCAGCATCACCGACCAGCTCGACGCGGCCGACGACGACGAGATGTTCGCCCTGATCGACCAGGAGTTCGGTGCCTAGCGCCCCTCAGGACCGGGGTTCCCACCGGAACGCGCGGGTCGCCAGGCCGTAGCCGACGGCGGTCCACGCGACCAGCACGGCGGCCGCCGTCAGCACGTTGTCGGTCGGCCCGCCCCAGGCCGCCTTCACCAGTTCGGCGACCTGCCCGCCGGGCAGCGCCAGCATGCGCAGGTCCACCGGGTCGGCGACCAGCGTCCACACCGCGCCGCCGAACAGCGTGAAGAAGAACGGGGCCGTGGTGATCTGGCCCAGTTCGGCGGTGGAGGTGATGGCGGTCGTGGCGACCCCGACGGCGCAGCACATCGCCACACCGCCCACCACCGCGAGTACCAGCAGGAGCGGGCGTTGCGGCAGCGGCGCGCCCGCCGCCGTGCTCATCCCCAGCAGCAGCGCGGTCTGCACGAGCCCGAGCAGCGCGATCGGCGCCAGCAGGCCGACGACCACCGTGGTGTCCGAGGCCTCGCCGGTGCGCAGCCGCTTGAGGTAGAGGTCCTGGCGGCGGGCCACCAGCGAGGTCGTGACGGTCATGTAGACGGTGAACCCGAGCATCAGCACCAGCTGCACGGTGATCGTGAACGTCCAGTCCTCCGGCCCGTTCCCCAGCAGCAGCGAGCCGATGAGCAGCGGGGTCACCACCGCGATCCCGGCGGCGGTCTTGTTGCGCAGCAACAGCTTGAGTTCGACGCGACCCAGCGCGAGGATCATCGGGACATCGCTTTCTCTTCGGTGCGGACGGCGTGGAACACGTCCTCCAGGGACGCGTGGTTGGCGCGCAGACCCACCAGGGAGCGGCCGTCGCGGCGGGCCCAGTCGAGCAGGTCGCCGAGGTCCCGCTGGAGTTCGCCGGTGCGCACCTCGATCCGGCCGGACGGCTCGTGCACGACGTCGCCGGACAGCATCGGCAGCTCGCCGACGTCGAACCCGGCGGGCACGTGGAACGCGATCCGCGCGGGCTGCCTCGCCAGCACGTCGGCCACCCGGCCCGCCACCGCGATCCGGCCCTCGCTCATGATGGCGATCCGGTGCGCGAGCGACTCGGCCTCCTCCAGGTAGTGCGTGGTCAGCACGATGGTCGTGCCCTCGTCGAGCAGCCCGCGCACGACCTCCCACACCCGCAGGCGCGACTCGGGGTCCAGCCCGGTCGTCGGTTCGTCGAGGAACAGCACCTCCGGCCGCCCGAGCGTGGCCAGCAGCAGGTCGAGCCTGCGCCGCTCGCCACCGGAGAGCTGCTTGATCCGGACGTCCCGGCGGTGCGCGAGGTCGAGCACCTCGACGGCCTCGGCCGCGTCGGACGTCCTGCTGCTGGTGGACCGCCAGAACCCGACCATCTCCGCGACGGTCAGCTCACCGGGGAAACCACTGTCCTGCAACATGATCCCGACCCTCGGCCGGATCGTCCGCCGGTCGGTGAACGGGTCGGAGCCGAGCACCCTGACGGTGCCGCCGGAAGCCGCCCGCAGTCCTTCCACCGCTTCCATCGTGGTCGTCTTGCCCGCGCCGTTGGTGCCGAGCAGTCCGAACAGCTCGCCCCGCGCCACCTCGAAGTCGATGCCGCGCACGGCCTCGAAGTCACCGTAGGAGCACCGCAGCCCCTCGACCTGGATCACCGGATTCAGCATGTCCACCACGGTCGTCGCCTCCCGCGCGGGCGGGTAGTGCCGGAGAACACCGGTTCCGGTGACAAATGTCAGCAGACGCCGGGTGGCCGCGGTCCGTAGGTTCGGGGCGTGAGCAACCCGATGCGCCGACTGCGCCAGTACACCTGGAGCTCGTTGGGGATGGGGCCGGTCATGGTGCTGGCCGCCGGGGTCGCCGACCTGGGCGCGATGTCCCACGGCCTCCCGACGACGATCGCGCTGGCGCTCGCCCTGGTGGTCGTCTTCGGGCAGCATGCCAGGTACCTGCGGCTCGCCGTCGTCGGCACGCGCCCAAGCGGTCGGTGGCCGGAGCACCTCGCGACGTTCGCGGTCGCGCTGGCGTCGTGGGGAGTGGTGACGGCGTCCGCGTCGAACAGCGGGCTGTGGTGCATGCTGCCCGCCGCCGTGATCGGCCACGTGGCGCTGCTCCAGCGGCCCCGCGCCCGCTGGTTCGTCGTGGCCGCCGGGATCACCGCGACGATCCTGGTGGCGGTCGCCTCCGGCGGGGACTACGGGGTCCCCGACCTGGTCATGAACCTCGTCGCGATGCTGACCCTGGTGTTCACCGAAGTGCTGTCGCTGTGGTTCTGGGGGCTGGTGCAGGACCTCGACCGGGCGCACGACACGGCCAAGGCGCTCGCCGTGGCCGAGGAGCGGCTGCGGTTCGCCGCGGACCTGCACGACATCCAGGGCCACCACCTCCAGGTCATCGCGCTGAAGGGCGAACTGGCCGAACGGCTGATCGGCCGGGACGACGACACCGCGCGCAAGCACGCGGGCGAGATCGCCGACCTGGCCCGCACGGCGCTGGCGGAGACCCGCGGGGTCGTGCAGGGCTACCGGCGGGCGAGCCTGGGCACGGAGATCACCAACGCGGTGGGCATCCTGGCGGCGGTGGGGATCGAGACCAGCGTCGAGGGCGACGCGGGCGACGTGCCCGCGCCGCTGCAACCGCTGTTCGGCGCGCTGGTGCGGGAGGGGACGACGAACGTGTTGCGGCACAGCAGCGCACAACGGTGCACCGTGGCGATCTCGGTGCGGGAACGGGAAGTCCACGTGCGGTTGCGCAACGACGGCGGAGCGGGCCGGTCGGCGGCGGAGGCGGGGTCGGGGCTCGCCGGGCTGCGCGAGCGGTTCGCCGCGGTCGGCGGGCGGATCGACGCGGGCACGACGCCGGACGGGTTCGAACTCGCCGGGCGGGCCGGGGTGGACCGGTGATCCGGGTGGTGCTCGCCGACGACGAGGACCTCATCCGGGGCGCGCTGGCGGCGCTGCTGGAACTGGAGGACGACATCGAGGTCGTCGCGCAGGTGAGCGACGGCGACGCGGCGGTGGCCGCGGTGCGGGCGCACCGGCCGGACATCGCGGTGTTCGACCTGGAGATGCCGGGCCGCGACGGGGTGCGCGCCGCGGAGGCCGTGCGGGACGTCCCGGACCTCGTGGTGGTTCTCGTCACCCGGCACGCGCGGCCGGGCGTGTTGAAGCGCGCGCTGGCCGCAGGAGTGCGGGGATTCGTGCCGAAGACCACACCCGCGTCCCGGTTGGCGACGATCCTGCGCGACGTGAAGGCGGGGAGCAGGTACGTGGATTCGGAGATCGCGGCCGCGGCGTTGACGGAGGGTGCCTGCCCGCTCACCGCGCGCGAGCTCGAAGTGCTGCGGTACGCGCTGCCCGGCGGGCCCGTCGCGGGCATCGCGCGCGAGTCGAACCTGGCCGCCGGAACGGTGCGGAACTACCTCTCGTCGGCCATGATCAAACTCGACGTGAGCACCAGGCACGAAGCCGCCCGCCTGGCGTGGGAAGAGGGCTGGATCTGACGGGGGGCCCGCCCGAGACGAGCGGGACCCCCGTCGTCTCTACCAGCTAAGAACGCTTGCCTTCCAAGGCTTCCAACCCGAGCATCTCCAGCAGGCGCTGGCAGTCGTCGGCGTTGTCGGCGTGATCGGCCACCGTGCGGGCGGCCTTGCCGTTCTGGATCACCGTCTGGATCTTTTCGTCGGCGCGTGCCTCGGCCAACCGGTCGCGCTCACGCACAGGTCCGATTCGTCGTTCCGTGATCAAAGGTGCTCCTCATCCGGTTCCGGAATCGCCGCGGGGGAGAACGCGATTCCGGTTTGGCGCCCGCCCAACACCTGGTCAAGGTATTGGTCGGTACCCACCGAGACTACGCTGTCGGGGTTGCGTAGGGGAAACATCTGGCCGTATCGAGACCTGATCACCCCTGCACATGATCACTCAGCGTGCAAGTCGAGATCCCGCAACTGGCCCCGCGAGGTCACGCCGAGCTTCGGGAACATCCGGTACAGGTGCGAGCCGACGGTGCGCGGGCTCAGGTGCAGCCGCACGCCGATCTCCCGGTTGCTGAAGCCGACCGCGGCCAACTGGGCGACCTGCAACTCCTGCGGGGTAAGGGATCCGGCGGCGTCCACCGGGAGCTGAACCGATCCACCCGCCGCGCGCAGCTCGTTGCCAGCCCGCCGGACCCACGCCGTGGCACCGATTCCGCGGTACAGCTCGAACGCGGCGTCCAGCTGGACGCGGGCGTCGACGGTCCGCTTGGCACGCCGCAGCCACTCCCCGTAGAGCAGGCACGTCCGGGCGCGCAGCGAGGGCCGGTCCTGGCCATCCTCAATGGACAGTGCGCGGAGGAAGTGGGGTTCGGGGTCGTCGCTGAGCAGCGCGCGGCAGTGGTGCAGCCGCTCCAGCGTCGCCGTCCCGCCGCCCATCCACCGCGAGAACAGCTCCAGCTGCTCCTCCCCCGCCTCCGGCCTGCCGACCCGAACGGCCGACTCGACCACGTCGGTGAGCACGCCGAGCGTGACGAGCGGCTGGTCGCGCAGCCGGGACAGCCGGGCGAACGCCTCGACGGCGTCGCCCTCGCCGAGGGCGAGCTGGCCGAGCGCCGAGTGCGCGATCGTCGTCGCCATCCGCTGGCGCACCGGGCCCGCGATGGCGAGCGCGCGTTCGGCGAACCGCGCGCACCCGGCGGCGTCACCGCGGCCGGCGGCGAAGCGCGCGAGCGCGGCGAGCAGGTTCGCCGTCCAGCCGCGCTGGCCGGTCGAGTAGGAGAACGCGACGCCCTCCTCGGCGTGCGCGATGCCCTCGGTCCACAGGCCGAGCCGGTAGTCGATGTCGGCCTGGTAGAACAGGAGTTCCGGCAGCGCGCCGGTCGCGCCGACGGCCCGCAGCCGGGTGCCGGCGACCTCCGCGAGCTTGCGCGCCTGCCGGGGGTCGGGGCCGAGCCAGCCGATCACGGCCGCCCACATCCAGGTGCGACCACCGCCCTCCGGGTGGCTCGCCGCCAGTTCCCCCGGCAGTTCCCACAGCTCCCGCGGCGTGATCACGCCGTCCCCCAGCGCCCGTCCCGCGCGCAGCGTCGCCGGTGAGCAGTCGAGCCCGGCGATCCGCTCGGTGGCGTCGAGCGCGCCGCTCATGTCGCCCGCGTTGAACGCGGCCCCCGAGGCGAGCGTGAACGTCCACGCGGCCTCCTCGGGATCGGTCGCCGCCATCAGCTCCGCGCACCGCATGAGCCCGCTGTGCGCCACCGCCGGGTCCCCGTCGTACAGCTCGATGGTGCCGTTGAGCTGGGCCAGCGTCACGGCGGGCACGGGGTCGGCCATCACCTCGCCGACCAGCGTCCTGGCCACGTCCGGCTGGCCCGAGTTCAGGGCGACGAACGCGGCGGTGACCAGCCTGCGGCGGCGGCCGTCCACGGTCTCGCTGAGGTGCGCGGCCCGGCGCAGCACCGACACCGCGGCGGCCTCCCCGCCCCGGCGGCGGGCCGCGTCCGCGCTCCGCTCCACCGCGTCGGCCAGCTCCTCGTCCGGCGCCGTCGCGGCCACGGCCCGGTGCCAGGTCGCGCGATCGGTGTCCACGCCGAGCTGCGCGGCGATGGCCAGGTGCGCGGCGCGGCGGCGGTGGAACGTGGCGTCGGCGTAGACCGCGGACCGGACCAGCGGGTGCCGGAACCGCAGCTCCGCGCCCACCACCGCGAGCAGCCCGGAGTCCTCGGCGGCGGTGAGCGCGTCGGCGGGCAGGCCGAGGCGGGCGGCCGCGCCCAGCACCGTGTCCACCTGCCCGGTGTCCTCCGCCGCGGCGACCAGCAGCAGCTCCCGCGCCGCGGCGGGCAGCGCGTCGACCCGGCGCAGGAACGCCTTCCGCACGCGGGCGCCCAGCGGCACGGTGCCGGTGAGCGCGAAGTCCGCCACGAGCAGGTTCGGGTCCTCGTGGCCCGCGAGTTCCACCAGGGCAAGGGGATTGCCACCGGTGGCGGTGAGCAGCGCGGCGCTCGGCCACTCCCAGCCGTGGTCGGCCAGCAGCCGCGCCGCGTCCCGCTCGGGCAGCCCCGCCAGCTCCAGCCGGGGCAGGTCGGAGGTGTCCACCGCGGAGTCGCGGACGGCCAGCAGCACCGCGACCGGTTCGGCCGCCAGCCTGCGGCAGGCGAACAGCAGCGCGGCGGCCGACGCCCGGTCGAGCCACTGGAGGTCGTCCACCACGACCAGCAGCGAACGTTCGGCGGCGGCCAGGCCGAGCAGCGTCACCAGTGCCGCCGAGACGACGAAGTCCGACGCCGGGGCGTCGGTGATGCCGAGCGCCCCGCGCAGCGCGGCGGCCTGCGCGGGAGGCAGCGCGTCGACGTGCCGCAGGACCGGGCGCAGCAGCTGGTGCAGGCCGCTGAACGCCTGCGCCACCTCGGATTCCACGCCCGCGCAGCTCAGCACCGACATCCCGTCGGCCCGTGCCACCGCGTCGCGCAGCAGCGTGCTCTTGCCGATCCCGGCCTCGCCGCGCAGCACCAGCACCCCGCTGTCGCCCGCCCGCGCGTCGGCCAGCAGCACGGCGATGACGTCCCGTTCCGCCAAGCGCCCGTGGATCATCCCACGACCCTAGTAGCGCGTCGCTGCTCGGTTCGGATGGCTTCGGCAGGCAGGTCGGCGGTAGGAGGATTCCCCTTCCCTGCCGGACAAGGACCGCCGTGATGGGCTCGTGGACGAAGCGGCCGATCGTGACGAGCCGGTCCGGCTGACCAGGACCGGTGTGCGTCCGGCTTGGGCGATCATGCGGCGCGCTCGCGTCGGACACCTCATTGGGTGAGGTCGAACTCCGCCATCCGCGCCCCGGGAGTCGAGCGCGACGCCCTGCCGGTGCGACTGCAGTCGGTTTGACCGAAGCGCGCCGGGCACCGGACGCACGACGCTCAACCCCAGTTGCAGTCAGGAGGAGGTGATCGATCGTGAGTACCGCGGTGAAGTGGTGGCGGCGGCCGTGGGTGGTGCCGCTGATGGTGGTCACGGTGGTGTTCCTGGCTTTCTCGCTGCCGCCGTACCTGACCCTGGACGCCACCCGCGCCCGCCTGCCGATCCGCGCGGACGCGCCGGGCCAGTACCCGTTGCTGGTCCTGCACATCCTGTTCGGCTCGGTCGCGCTGCTGACGAGCTGCCTCCAGGTGTGGCCGTGGTTCCGCGGCCGGTACCGGGTGGCGCACCGCCGGATCGGCCGGGTCTACGTGTTCGCGGGCGTCCTGCCCTCCGCCGTGCTGGCGATCCCGACGTCGGTCTACGGCCACAGCGGTCCCGTGGGCGCCGCGGGCAACGTGGTGCTGGCCGTGCTGTGGCAGGCCACGACCACGGTCGGGTTCCGGATGGCGCGCGAGCGGCGGTTCGCGGAGCACCGCCGGTGGATGATCCGCAGCTTCGCGCTCGGCACGTCCATCGTGGCGAACCGGGTGTGGCTCGTGGTGCTGCTCATCGCGCTCCTGCCCTCCGGGGCGAGCGAGGCCGAGTTCGCCACGGCGACGCGGCACGCGACCGTCGCGGCCGTCTGGCTGAGCTGGGTGGCGAACCTGGTCATCGCCGAGTGGTGGATCGCGCGGAGCCGCAGGAAAGAGCGCCAGCCGGTGGGCGTTTCGTAGTACCGTGTCCCATTCAAACTTGAATGGGGGACTCCGTGGCGGACCGCACCATCCCGATCCTGCCCTGCCGGTCGATCGACGAGGTCCTGGACTTCTACCAGGCCATCGGCTTCGAGGTGACCTACCGGCAGAAGAGCCCGAACACCTTCGCGATCGTCCGGCGGGGTGGGATCGAACTCCAGTTCTTCGTGCTCAAGGCCGTCGACCCGGCCAACTCCTACAGCACCTGCTACGTCATCACGTCCGACGTCGACGGCCTCTACCGGTCGTTCCGCGACGGCATCCGCGCCGCCACCGGACGGGTGCCGCTGCGGGGCGTGCCGAGGATCGGCGCGCTCAAGGACATGTCCTACGGGGTCCGCCAGTTCGTGATGACCGACCCCGGCGGCAACATGATCCGCATCGGCCAGCCGCTCGACCAGCCCACCGCCACGACGCCCCAGGACCGCCTGGACCGCGCCCTGCGGACCGCCGTCCTGCTAGGCGATTCGAAGGAGGACCCCCTGGCCGCCGCCAGCACCCTTGACCGCGCCCTGGCCGCGGACGAGCCCACCGAGTCCACGACCCTGTTCCGCGCCCTGGTCTTCCGCGCCGACCTCGCCCTGCGCCTGGACGACCGCCCTCTCGCCACCACCACGCTGACGCGCGCCGAGGCCGTTCCCCTCACCGACGCCGACCGCACCGCTCTCACCGACGACCTCGGCCGCGTCCGGGACCTGCGCGCCGACCTGGCGCTCACCTGAGGAGACGGGATCGGGCCGCTTCGCGGAACGCCGCCGCGAAGGGGTTCGCTCATCCGCGCGGGTCGCGGACCAGCACCCGACCCGCGGCGATCCGACGGCGCAGGAGTTCCGCGTACGGCAGGCGTTCCTCGATCCGCGAGACCCGGAACTCCGGTGCCACGTGGTAGAAGTCGTCACCCTCGTACCTCGGGAACACGTGCACGTGCTGGTGCCACACGTGCTGCGTCCCGGCGGGCTCGTTGTGCTGGCGGGTCGAGATCCCCGCGCACTCCGGGTAGGCCGCGCGCATCGCGATCGCCACCGCGCGGACCGCGTCGTGCACCGCGTGGCCGTACTCGGCGGGCAGGTCGTACAGGTTCTCGTGGTGCGCGTTCGGGATCACCAGCACGTGCGCCTCGTTGCCCCGCGACCAGTTCGCGGCGACCAGCGCCGTCGCCAGGTCGGTGCGCAGCACGATGTCGCGCTGGTCGTCCAGGTCGGTGTCGCCGCCGTCGAGCAGGAAGCAGAACGGGCACTCGTAGCCCTCGGGCTCGTGGTTGAACAACGGCGTTCCTCCAGTGGTCCTCAACCGGGCGCTCAAACAAGAACGGGGCGCGACCGCAATGGTCGCGCCCCGTTCCCGTTGGTGGAATCAGCAGCCGAGGTTGCCGCCGGCCGTCGTGCCGAGGATCTGCACGAAGCGGTTGTACGAGTCGATCCGGCTCTGCACCTGGGCGGGGTTGCCGCCGTTGCACTCGATCGAGCCGTTGATGCTGCGGATCGTCTCGCCGAAGCCGCGCCCGTTGACCATCGCGTTGTGCGGGGTCATCGTGCCGGGACCGGTCTGGGTGTTCCAGTACCAGAGGCCCGTCTTCCAGGCGACCGAGGCGTTCCGCTCGACCTGGTACGGGTCGGCGAGCAGGTTGATGCCGAGGGCGTCACCCGCCGCCTTGTAGTTGAAGTTCCAGCTGAGCTGGATCGGACCGCGCCCGTAGTAAGCGGCGTTGCCCGCGGGGCAGCCGTAGGACTGGCTGGTGTCGCAGTAGTGCGGGTAGTTCGCGGTGTTCTGCTCCACGATGTGGACCAGGCCACCGGTTTCGTGGTTCACGTTCGCCAGGAAGGCCGCGGCCTCCTGCCTCTTCACCGTGTCGCTGCCGGTGGTGGAGAATCCGGGGTACGCGCTCAACGCGGCGGTCAGACCGCTGTAGGTGTAGAACGAGTTCCGACCGGGGAACATCTGGTTGAACTGCGCCTCGGACACGACGAAACCGCCGTTGCCGGGCGGGTTCGTGGGC
Organism: Umezawaea sp. Da 62-37; assembly: GCF_032460545.1. Taxonomy (GTDB): domain Bacteria; phylum Actinomycetota; class Actinomycetes; order Mycobacteriales; family Pseudonocardiaceae; genus Umezawaea. The sequence continues at coordinate 7,619,000 of NZ_CP135965.1, read as the reverse complement.
GGGGTCGTGCCACCGTTGCAGGTGTACGGCTCCCAGAACCAGGTGCTGATGATCGGGTCGTAACCGGGGTTGTCGTGCTCGGCGATGTAGTACTTGCCGTCGGTGTACTTCACGATGTTGCCGGTCACGTAGTTCCGACCAGCGGCCCACGCCGGGTAGTCGCAGGTGCCGGCGGGCGGGTTCGTACCGCCACCGCAGGTGCCCTGGTCGGCCCAGACGCTGTTGGTGCCCGGCGCCTCGTTCTGCGTCCACCACTGCGCGAGCCAGTTGTGGCTGTTGTAGGAGGCCGTCATGCCGTTCGTGTAGACGGTTCCGGAATTCCACCCGCTCGCGCAGCCGGCGGCCGTCGCCGAGGTCGGCAGGACGACCGCCAGGACGGTCGCGCACGCCGCCGCCATCAGCGCGGCAAAGATGCGTAGCCTCGACACTTGATCACTCCTCCGTGCGGTTGCAGGGCCGCACAAATCGACGGCAAAACCGATTCCAGGCATCCCGACGACGTCGACGAGTCGATACGTCGTGACAATCCTGTGACCGGTGCCACAGTGAACCGCAGGTGGTATAGACCAGTCAAGGGTTCAGACCATTTTTCGTCCCGGACAAATCCTGCCTTCCGGGCATTCGAACGGCACCGGAAACCGCGAAAAGCCTGCGGACAAACGGTTTCACCGTGCTCCGCGGAGTCTTAAGTGGCGTCGCCCACACACAGCACCGACAGGGCGGATGCGTGAACGGTAGCCGACCCCTTGCGCTGATGGGGTGAACCGGCGGCGAAGGGCCCGATAACGGGCCCCGACTCGGCACCATGACCTGGTGACCGATCAGCTGGTCGAGGTGGGCCGCGACGCCCTGCGCGCGGCCGGACGCGCGGCGCCGTTCGACGCCGGGGCCCGCCTGATCAGGGCGGGCGAGGTCAGCGACGAAGTGCTGCTGGTCGAGGCGGGCGCCATCAAGGTCGTGCTCGCCGGCGCCGACGGCACCGAGACCCTCGCGGGCGTCTGCGGTCCCGGCGAGCTCGTGGGCGAGAGCGGTGTCATCGGCAGGCGGCCCCGGAGCGCGCACGTGATCGCGTTGACCGCGGGGCGGGCGACGCACATCGCGGGCAGCGCGTTCCAGCGGCTGGTCGACGCGAACGCCGCCGTGCGCCACCTCGTGGACAAGACCCTGGACGACCGGCGGCAGGTCGCCGACGACCGCCAGCTCCGCCAAGCGCACGACGTCCTCACCAGGGTCGGCACGGTGCTGCTGGCGTGGGCGCGGAGCGTGGGAACGCCCACGACGTCGGGCCTGCTGGTGCACGGGTTGAGCCAGCGCGACATCGCGCAGGCCGTCACCGCGTCCGAGAAGAGCGTCGAGGCCGCGCTGGGCACCCTGCGCGCCGCGGGCGTCCTCACGACCCGCAGGCTCGCCATCCGCATCACCAGACCCGAGGAACTCGCCCGGCTGATGTCCGGACCCGATCGCCGTTCTCCCTGATTTCCGGGAGTGGCGCGGACCGGACGCCCCCAGACTCCCCGCAGACATCATCTGCGAGGAGGTCCTCAGGTGGAACTGGTTCCCCAGCACCGGGCGCTGTTCGGTGTGGACGTGGTCGGGTCGGCGCGCAACCCCGGCCACCTGCTGAACGCCGTTCGGACGACCGTGGACGAAGCGCTCGACCAGGCGCTGTGGGGCGCGGGCATCTCGCCGTCCGAGGTGCTCGAACAGGAGTCGACCGGCGACGGCGCGCTGCTGACCCTGCCGAGCGGCAGGCTCGGCGCGCTGTTCGACATGGCGCAGCACCTGGAGATCGCCTTGGCCGAGCACAACAAGTGGCGCAGGCCCGACGTGCGGATGCGGATCGCGGTGGAGGTCGGCCCGGTCGGCGACCGCCCCGGCCTCTACCCGGCGAAGATCACCCTGGCCAGGCTGCTGAACTCCGAGGCGTTCAAGCGGACGTTCCGGCGCTGCGTCGATGACCGGCGGCACGAGGGCGCCAGCACCGCACTGATCGCGTCCGACCACGCCCTGCGCACCGCGTTCGGCGGCGACCACACCACGCTGGTCCGACGTGCCGAGTTCACCCGGATCTCCGTGCGGGACAAGGAGTTCACCGACACCGCGTGGATCCGCGTGCCCGGCTCCGACCTGCGCGACGAGATCGAGCCGACGACCTCGGACCAACCCGCGAGCGGCGGTGTGTCGAACCACGTGACCGGCACCATGCACGGCGTTCAGGCCCACACGGTGAACGGCGGCATCACGTTCGGTGTCCCGCGCGACAGCTGGTGAGGTCGGCGCGGCGGCCGGCGGTCGCACCTCCACCGCCCGACAACTACCGACCGAGGAGAGCCGGGGCTACCGACCCTTTGCCTCGTCGTACCGCGCGTTGGCCGCCAGCACGTCGGGCATCCCGCCCTCGACGAACTCGATCAGGCCCATCAGCATCTCGGCCAACTGAGCCCCGCCGGGCGTCAGGCTGTACTCCACCTTCGGCGGGATGGTCGACTGCGCCTCGCGGACCACGAAGCCGTCCCGTTCCAGCGCCTGGAGGGTCTGCGCGAGCATCTTCTCGCTCACCCCGCTCACCCGGCGCCGCAGGGCGTTGAAGCGCAACGTGCCGTCACGGAGCGCCGCCAGCGCCAGGAGCCCCCACCGACCGGTGACGTGCTCCAGCGTCACCCTGGACTTGCACGCCTTGGCGAACACGTCGGCCACCAGCTGCTCGTGCTCGTCGTTCACCCGACCAGGCGCTTCGCTCATGGCTTCACGGTACCTCCGACACAGCACTAACCACAGTGATTGCACTCACCTCAAGTTGGCACTTTCTAGAAGTTAGTGCAATCTGGGAGTAAGCACCGAAGCTGAGTCGACCCGAGGAGCAAGCACATGATCGTCGTCACCGGCGCCACCGGCCACCTGGGCAAACTGGTCGTGGAGGCCCTGCTGCGCAAGGTCCCCGCCTCCGAGGTCGTCGCCGCCGTGCGCACCCCGGCGAAGGCCGCCGACCTCGCCGAGCGCGGCGTCCAGGTCAGGACGGCCGACTACACCGACCCCGCGAGCCTCGTCGCGGCGTTCGCCGGCGCGGACAAGGTCCTGCTCATCTCCGGCAACGAGGTCGGCCAGCGGCTCCCCCAGCACACGGCCGTCATCAACGCCGCGAAGGAAGCGGGCGTCGCCCACCTCGTCTACACCAGCATCCTGCACGCCGACACCACCACGATGGCCCTGGCGCCCGAGCACAAGGCCACCGAGGAGGCCATCCACGCCTCGGGCCTGCCGTTCACGTTCCTCCGCAACGGCTGGTACACCGAGAACTACGCCCAGACCATCGCGCAGGCCGTCCAGACCGGGACCTTCGCGGGCAGCGCGGGTGACGGGAAGGTCGGCGCCGCGGCCCGCGCCGACTTCGCCGACGCCGCCGCCACCGTCCTCACCACCGACGGCCACGAGGGCAAGGCCTACGAACTCGCCGCCGACGAGCCGTGGAGCTACCAGGAGCTCGCCGACGAGCTCACCAGGGCCACCGGCAAGACGATCACCTACCAGGACGTCCCGCCCGCCCAGCACCAGGAGGTCCTGACCGCGGCAGGCGTCCCCGCCCCCTTCGCCACCATGCTCGTCGACTCCGACCGCGGCATCGCCACGGGCGAACTCGTCTCCACCACCGGCGACCTCAGCAGGCTCGCGGGCAGGCCCACCACCCCGCTCCGCGAGTCCGTGGCCGAGATCCTCAAGGGCTGAGCGGCGGCGGTGCCCTACCTCAAGGGCACCGCTTTTCCGTGCTCCGGGTCCCGGTCGGTCACGGCCGCGTTCAGCAGGATCTCCGCCAGGCCTTCGGGCGCGTCCCGCATGAGGTTGTGGCCGCCGTCGAGCGCGTGCGCGGTCCACGCGGGGTCGGCACCCAGGCGCCGGTAGACGTCGGTGAAGGGCGACTCGCCGTCCCACCCGGTGGCGTAGACGTAGTCCCGGCGCCGGAACCGGGCCATGTCGCCGGACAGGCGGAGGGGTTGGAGCAGCGAGGCGAGCGGATGGGGTGTGGCCCGCGGGTCGAAGAACGGCAGGGGGCGCACGCCGTACCCGTCGTCCACGACGTCGAGGTACCACCGGCGTTCCCGGTCGGAGACCAGCGCCCAGCAGGAGTCGCCGTGGGCGGGCACTACGGCGTCGAGGTAGACCAGGGAGTCCACCCGTTCGGACATGCGGTCGGCGGCCCCGGTGATCACCATTCCGCCGTAGCTGTGGCCGACCAGCACGGCGTCGCGGACGTCCTCGGCCACGAGCAGCGCGGTCACGTCCTCGATGTGCGTGTCAAGGTTGACCCCGCCGCGCAGGAGGTGGCCGCGTTCACCGAGCCCGGTTAGCGTCAGCGGGTGCACGCGGTGGCCGTGCCCGCGGAGGCGCTCGGTGAGTTCGGCGAAGCACCAGCCGCCGTGGCACATGCCGGGGACGAGGACGAAGGTCGTCATGATCGTGCTCCGTGTGGTTGTCGGTGTTTCAGCGGACGTCGGGTTCCGGGGGTGTCAAGGCCGCCGGTACCGCCGCGAGCACCGCTGCCGCGGCGCACAGGGCGACGGTCCAGGCCAGGGGCGCGGCGGTCGAGGTGCGATCGGCGAGAACCCCCGCCAGCCACGGCCCCACCGTCTGCCCCGTCGCGAACAGCGCGGTGAACGCGGCCAGCGTGGCCGTCCAGTCGGCGGGTGGGACGGCGGTTCGGATGTGCGCGGTGACGGCGGCCGGAACCGCCATGAAGGCCACCCCGTAGACGACGGCGGAAACGACCACCACAACCGGTGAGGACGAAACCAGCGCCAGCGCCGCACCGCCCGCCAGCACGCCCAGCACCACGGCCAGGGCGCGCGTGCCGGGCCACCGCGTGATCGGACGACTCCACAGGATCGGGGCCGCCACGACCCCGACGCCCAGGAGCGTCCACGTGAGCGCCACCTGCGTGGCGGGAGCGTGCCGGTCGACCAGGTGCACGGACAGGAAGGTGATGTAGGTGATGTAGCCGGTGGAGAACAGGAAGTACGCCGCGGCGACCCGCCACAGCGAACGCACCCGCGCCCGGCCGACCCCGCCGGCTGGCTGCTCCTCACCACCCCCCGCCGCCGTCCAGCCGACCAGGGCCGCCAATCCCGCCGCGACACCCAGACCCACCCACGCGACCTGCCAGTGACCACCCAGTCCGGGAATCGTCGCGCCGGCCAGGACGATGCCCAGCCCCGTGCCCGCGAAGTACACCGCGATGGGCGCGCTGGAGCCGTTGCCCGCGGCGATCCGAGCCACGATCACCCCACCCGCGATGAACACCACCGCCCCGCTCGCCCCGGCAATGGCGCGGACCGCCAACAGCACCACGAAAACATCACCCGCCGCCGTGCCCACCAACGCCAACGCGGTGACGACCATGCCCCAGCGGAACGCCGCGGCAGCACCCCACCGACGGACCACCGCAGCCGTCCCCACCGCACCGACCAGATAACCCAGCCCGTTCACGGTGCTGACGGCTCCCACCTCGGCCAACGACCACCCCAGGTCGTCCCGCATCGCCGGCACAAGCAACCCGTAGGCGAAACGCGCAAGCCCCAGCGCGGACGCCGTCCCCAACGCCAGCCGCACCGTCCGCCCTGCTGCCGCCATGCCCACCTCGGAGATCGAACCGATCGGTACGATCTAGACGCTAGCACGACGATCGAACCGATCGGTACCATCAGTGCATGCCGGTCGCCAAAGGCTCAACCATCGACCCCGAACGCACCCGCGCCACGATCCTGCACGCGGCCACCCCGGTGCTCTACGAACGCGGACTCGACGGCATCGGCGTCGCCGAACTCTGCTCACGCCTGGGCGTGTCCAAGGAGACGCTCTACCGGCACTTCGGCACCAAGGACGGACTCGTGCGCGCGATGCTCGAAGCACGCAGCGACCGGGTGATCAACTGGCTGACCGACGCGGTGCTCAACGCAGGCGACGACCCCGCCGCGCAGTTGACTGCCCTGTTCGCCGCCCTCCAGAGCTGGTACGACGACCCAACTTTCCGCGGCTGCGCACTCCTCAACGCCGCCACCCAGCACCACACCGACGCCGTCCGCACCATCACCGCACGCCACCTCGACCGCTACTTGGACCTGCTCACCAAGATCACAGTCAGCGCCGGAACCCCCTACCCCCACCAACTCGCCCAACAACTACTCATCCTCGTCGAGGGCGCCACCATCGTCGCCGATCACCACACCCCCACCCACGCAGGCGGACACGCGCTCCAGGCCGCCCTCACCCTGCTCGCCGCAGCACGCCATCCCTGACAGAGGCTTGTCGTTGAGCACCACGTTTCAGGCCGCCACCGCAAAGTGAGAGTCAGCCACGGGAAGACCTTCGCCCGCTCGCGGGAGTTCCGGGCAGGGGCGAGCTATCGATAGGTGACCTGCCGGGCTTTCGACATCGGCCGCGACGGTCCTCGACTACACGCGACTGAACGCCCAGCGGATCGCGGGCCAGCGCGGTCACTCGAAGGGGTCAACTATGCAAGACATCTACACGGCTCCACGCGCGACCAGCCAGAAGACCGCCGCCGCGCTTGAAGCAGTTGGGTGGTCCGCTCGATAAAGTGGGGGAAAAGTGGGGTGGTGATCTTGAACGCCATCGCCTCCGGTACGCTGACCAGGGGCTTTAGTGGGGCGAGAGGGGCTCGAACCCTCGACCTGACGGATTATGAGTCCGCTGCTCTGACCAGCTGAGCTACCGCCCCGTGCACGTGTCGCAGCCCACCTGGGGTGTGGGTTGCGCTGCCGCGCTGTGGAGAGTACCGATCGCGGATGCGTGCGTCTCGAGAACCTCGGGTTCTTCGGTGGGCGATGTTGTTCGGCGGGTTCGGCAACGAGTATTGCGCCCGATCGTGTGACATTGCCGGCTTCTGGGTACCCGGTGGCCATGAGACGACAAAACCCCAGGTCCGGGGACCTGGGGTTGCCATCCTGCTCCCCCTACTGGATTCGAACCAGTAACCCTTCGATTAACAGTCGAATGCTCTGCCATTGAGCTAAGGGGGAATGTTCTGTTGTTCTGCCTGCCTGGCCTCTCGGGCCTGACAGGTGAGAACTCTAGCGCATCCGCAACCGTGCTCGCACACACCCCCCTCCAATGCGGGAGGATGGGTGCGACCAGGCACGACACGAGAGGAGACCTCGATGAAGGGCATCCTGCTGGGCGCCGCTGTCGGTTACGTGTTGGGCGCACGGGCGGGCCGCGGGCGGTACGACCAGATCGTGAGGACGTACCGGAGGCTTGCGGACCACCCGGCCGTGCAGGGCGCGGCTGGGATCGTGCGGGCGAAGGTCGGTGAGAAGACGGGGTTCGGGAATCGGGCGAACGCGCATGGGCAGAACGGGACGGCACAGCGGCGGGAGTCGGTGATTCCGCGCGCGTAGGCGGTACCAGGACTGTGCGCAGGGCCCCGGCGAGCCAGCCGGGGCCCTGCCTCGTTCCCGAACGCCTTCAGACGCGGGCCACGGCGAAGACGCGGCGGAACGGGAACCAGGTGGTGCCGTCCGGGCGCTGCGGGTAGGCGGCACGGAGTCGGGGGGCCAGTTCGGCGCGGAAAGCGGCCCAGGACTGATCGTCGAGGGCGGCACGGACGGGACGCAGGGCAGTACCCGTAATCCACTCCAGGACGGCGTCAGGGCCCTCCAGGCGGCTGGAGGTAGGTTGTCTCCCACGCGTCGACGTCGCAGCCGCTCAGCAGGTCTGCGTAGCCCGCGGGGTCGAGGACGGGCGTCTGGTCGCGCAGGACGTGCCCGAGGGCGTCGTTCCACCCGGTCCGGACCAGCTCCCGCACGAAGGTGTGGGACGGGCCGTCGAAGTTGCCGGGGACCTGCATGGCGAGCCACGCGCCGGTGGGCAGTTCGGTCGCCCAGCGGCGCAGCAGGTCGGGGTGGGTGGGCAGCCACTGGAGGACGGCGTTGGTGACCACGACGTCGGTGTCGGGCGCCGGGGTCCACGTGGTGGCGTCGGCGACGCGGGCGTCGAGGCCGCGAGCACGGGCCGCTTCGACCATCTCCGGTGAGGAGTCGAACGCCTCCAGGACGGCACCGGGCCACCGGGCCGACAGGGTGCCGGTGAGGTTGCCGGGGCCGCAGCCGAGGTCGACGACGCGGCGCGGGTCGGTCGCGCCGATCCGGGCGACGAGTTCGTGGAACGGCCTCGAACGGTGGTCGGCGAAGGTCAGGTACTTCGCGGGATCCCACATGGGCGCACCTCCAAGCAGTACGGCCATACTTTAACAGTACGCGCGTACTACTCGGCGGGCTTGAGGTCGCCGATCTTCGCCGCCACGTCCGCGGCGATCACCCGCACGGCCTCCACGTCGGCACCGGGATCGGGCCGCACCTGGAGCACGACGCCGCCCTTGCCGGGCACCTTGCGCTGGAGGTACCAGGCGTCGCCGACGTGGTGCTTGCTCTTGAACGACGCGGTCACCCTGGCGTGCACGGCCTCGGGCACCTTGCCCGGTTCCTCCAGCGCGAACCGCTGCGGCGGCAGGTCGACCAGCACGACCGCGGCCCCCGCCGCACCTTCCTCGACCGCCTCGACGACGGCCAGCGCGCCGCCGCTCCAGGTGGCCTTGCTGATCAGGTGCCAGCCGACCCGGCGCGGCCCCGGCAGCCACAGGCCCAGGGTCGTCGCGATCAGGTGGCCGCCGCCGCGCACCGACGCCTGCGCGAGGACGGACTCGTCCCCCACCAGTTCGCCGGTGAAGTCGGCGGGCAGCCCCTGCTTGAACAGCCTGCGCCACAGTGCGGTCATCTCAGAGCCCTCCCAGGGCCTGCTGGCCCAGCGCCTTGTGGTACTCCTCGAGCGCCACCAGGTCGCCGAACAGCGCGCGGTACTCGTCCGGGTCCTGCACCGGCGAGATGCGGTGCAGGCGGGACTTGATCTCGGAGATCTGGCCGGACACCAGGATCTGCTGCAGCCGCGCCAGCACCGCCGACACGTGCCGGAACTCGTCGCCCAGCTTGCACGTCAGCGGCTCCACGGCCAGCTCCGTCAGCACGGACCGGCCGGAGTCGTGCACGCACGCCTGGCTCACGGCCTCCAGCCACGCGGACCCGGACAGGCCGCACGAGGCGCCGCCGGCGTCGCGGATGGCGTGGTGCAGCCCGAGGTAGGAAGGGTGCAGGAACACCTCGTCGGGCAGCGCGTCGTAGTACGGACCCGCCAACTCGGGGACCTGGAGCGCGGCCTTGAGCGCCTCGCGCTGGTGCCACAGCCGCGGGTCGCGCGGGTCGGGCCGCCGCGGGCTGTCGGCGTCCACGGCGAGCGCGCCCTGGTACGGGTCGACCACGACGGGCGCGGACCGGCGCCGCTTGGCCGGTGCCGCCGCCGGGCCGCCGCCCGCGGTCTCGCGGACCCGGCGCACGATGGCCGCCTCGTCGTTCCAGCCGACCCACCAGGCGAGCTTGGTCGCGTAGCCGTCCCGCTTCGCGCGGTCCTTGATCTGCGCGACCAGCGGCACCGTCTTGCGCAGCGCCTCCACCTGGCCGTCGACCGAGTCGAGGTCGTACTCCTTGAGCTGCGTGCGGACCGCGAACTCGATCAGCGGGGTGCGCCGGGCGACGAGGTCGCGCACGGCCACGTCCCCCTTGTCCTGCCTCAGTTCGCACGGGTCCATGCCGTCGGGCGCGACCGCGATGTAGGTCTGCGCGGAGAACTGCTGCTCGCCCTCGAACGCCTTCATGGCGGCCTTCTGACCCGCCGCGTCGCCGTCGAAGGTGAAGATCACCTCGCCGTTCATGTCGTCGTCGATCAGCAGGCGCCGCAACAGGTTCATGTGGTCGGTGCCGAACGCGGTGCCGCACGACGCGACCGCCGTCGGCACGCCCGCGAGGTGCATGGCCATCACGTCGGTGTAGCCCTCGACCACCACGACCTGGTGCCGCCGCGCGATCTCCTTCTTCGCCAGGTCGAGACCGAAGAGCACATGCGACTTCTTGTAGATCACGCTCTCGCTGGTGTTCAGGTACTTCGCCTGGATCTGGTCGTCGTCGAAGATCCGGCGCGCGCCGAACCCGACCACGTCGCCGCCGAGGTCGCGGATCGGCCAGAGCAGCCTGCGGTGGAACCGGTCGATCGGACCTTGGCGGCCCTCCTTGGAGAGCTGCGCCTTGATCAGCTCCTCAAGCTCGAAGCCGCGGCCCAGCAGGTGCTTGGTCAGTTTGTCCCAGCCCGCGGGCGCGAACCCGCAGCCGAACATCCCGGCGGCGGCCTCGTCGAACCCGCGCTCGGCCAGGAACTCCCGCGCCTTCAGGGCTTCCGGCGTGCGCAGCTGCTCGGTGTAGAACTCGGCGGCCGCGCGGTGCGCCTCGATCATCCGGGTGCGGGTGCCGCGGTCGCGCTGGACGCTGGCGCCGCCGCCCTCGTAGACCAGCTGGATGCCGGTCCGGTCCGCCAGCCGTTCGACCGCCTCGATGAACCCGAGGTGCTCGATCCGCATGATGAACTTGATGACGTCGCCGCCCTCGCCACAGCCGAAGCAGTGGTAGGTGCCGTGCGACGGCCGGACGTTGAACGACGGCGACTTCTCGTCGTGGAACGGGCACAGGCCCTTCAGCGAGCCGCCGCCCGCGTTGCGCAGCGAGACGTGGTCCCCCACGACCTCGTCGATCCTGCTGCGGTCACGCACCAGCGCGATGTCGCTTTCACGGATGCGTCCTGCCACGTCGCCGAGTCTAGTGCTGGCACACTGGTGCCCGTGACCGCTGCCGACCAGACCCTGGCCAGGACGTTCACCGAGCACCGCGCGCACCTGGTCGGCGTGGCGTACCGGCTTACCGGCAGCGTGGCCGACGCCGAGGACGCGGTGCAGGAGTCGTGGCTGCGGCTCGCCGGGCTGACCGGCGCCGCCCGCGACGACATCCGGGACCTGCGCGGTTGGCTGACGACGGTGGTCGGCCGGATCTGCCTGGACCGGCTGCGCTCGGCGGCCGTGCGGCGCGAGTCCTACGTCGGCTCGTGGCTGCCGGAACCCGTGGTGACCTCGCTCACCTCCACCGGCGAGGACCCGCTGGACCGGGTCGTGCGCGACGACGGCGTCCGGCTGGCGGCCCTGGTGGTGCTCGACCGGCTCACCCCCGAGCAGCGGGTCGCGTTCGTGCTGCACGACGCGTTCTCGGTGCCGTTCGACGAGATCGCCGCCGCGCTGGGCTGCTCCGTGCCGACGGCCCGGCAGCACGCGTCGCGCGGCCGCAAGGCGCTGGTCGACGCGGACCCGCCGCCGCGGGTGGCGCTGGAGGAGCAGCGGGTCGTGCTGGAGCGGTTCCTGGCGGCGCTGGCGACCGGTGACGTGCGGACCGTGATCGACCTGCTGCACCCGGACGTCGTGGCGGTCGGCGACGGCGGCGGCCGGGTCCGCACGGCGCTCCACGAGGTCGTGGGCCCGGAGAAGGTGGCGCGCTTCCTGCTCGGCCTGGTCGCCAAGTACCGGCTCGACCCCGGCGCGGTGGGCGTCGTGGCGCTGGTGAACGGCGACCTGGGCCTGGTCATCCCGGAGCAGCCCGGCGACGGGACCACCCGTGGCGTTCCGCGCCGGGTCGACGGCCTGGTGATCCGCGACGGGCTCCTCGTCGCGCTCTACGACGTGGCGAACCCGGACAAGATCGCCCACGTGCCGTTCACGGGCTGACGGTCGGTCTCGGCGCGAACCCTTGCGCCCCAACGGCTTGGCAGCGTCCACGGTCGGACGCCGACCTCCGGACAGGCGGCCCCGCACCGGCCCGGCCTGGGACGCCACGCCGAACGCGACACCTCCGGGTGACAACGGGGACGGGTGGTCAACCCCTACGGTCCAGCCATGACCATGTCGAAGGGGTTCACCCTCGAGCTCGACGCCGAGGCCGCCGGACTGCTGGCGGGCACGCTGCTGGCGGGTGACTCCTGCGCGGTGCAGGTGCGCCACGGGGCGTCGGGGACGCTGCTGCTGTGCGCGCTGCCCGGTGAACGCGGTCACGGGATGCGGTTGCAGCTGCGACTGCCGGACGCGCCTACCGACTGACGTGGCGGACGAACGCGCGCCACCTCGCGGGCGCGAAGGCGAGCACGGGTCCGGCGGCGTTCTTGGAGTCCCGGACGGCGACGTCGCGCGCGAAGGACACCTCGACGCAGTCGCTGTCCGCTATACCGCCGCTTCGGCTGCTCTTACGCCATGTCCTCGGCATCGTCGTCCTCCCGCGGCCGGTCGTACTCGGCCATGTACTCCATCATCAGCGTGCGGGAGGGCTGCCGCATGACAGCCAGCTGGTCGAGCCGCTCGAAGATGAGCTGGCTGCGCGCGATGGCCTGCGGCTCGGTGGAGAACGACCTGGTCATCTCGGTCTCGGTGTAGACCAGCGGCACGGTGTCGGGGTACTCGATCAGCTTGCACCCGGCGCTGAGCGCGCCCGCCCCGCCGACCGAGGCGGGCACGATCCGGATCACGCACCGCGGGCTGGTGGCCTGGAAGATCAGCCGCAGCAGCTGGTCCTCCATCACCCGGTCGCCGCCGATCCGCATCCGCAGCGCGTTCTCGTGGACGAAGAACGTGCAGAACGGCCCGGAGTACGGCCGCAGCATCGCCTGGCGACCGACCCTGGCGCGCACCGCCGGGTCGATCTCGTCCGGCGGCGTGAGGCCGAGCTGGTTCAGCAACGCCCGCGCGTAATCCTCGGTCTGCAGCAGGCCGGGGATCGTCGCGAGGTCGAAGCTGGTGATCGACTCCGCGGCCGCCTCGGCGAGCGTGAGCGACCGCAGGTTCTCCGGGAGCCGGTCGCATCCCGGCCGCGACAGGTACGGCTCGACCGCGAGCCGGTGGCGCGTCACGAAACCGTCGATCGCCTGGTGCTCCAGCCCGCAGTGGACGAGGAAGCGCAGCAGGTCCAGTTCGGTGATGCGGGCCCGGCCGAGTTCCCACTGGGTCAGTGTCGTCGTGTGCCACCCGAGCCGGTCGGCCATCAGGGCGCTGTCCAACCCGGTCATGTCGCGCAGGCGTCGCAGCTCGTCGCCCAGTTCCCGACTGGACGCCGTGGAGTCCGTGCTCGTCATGCTGCGACGCTAGGCCGTCTGATCAGCTATTTCGCCGATTGCGCCCGGAAACCCCTCGATCGAAGGACGACTTGATCACCAGTCAGGATGGATCTACGACCTGCGCGAGGAAGTGGACGGCCCCGGTGCCCGCGTGCCGGACGAGAACCAGGTGCGGGCGGTCGACCCGGACGGTCAGCGGCTCGACGTACTCCTCGAACGACGTCAGCCGCATCATCACCGCCGTCGCCGCGGCGCCTTCGAGCCCGTCCTCGTCGATCCGCAGCACGGCCTCGTGGACCACCTCGTCCACGAACAGCCGCGGGTCGGCGCTCAGGCCGGTGAGGTCGCCGTCGCGCTCGAAGAGGGAGCGGACCCCCAGTTGTGCCAGGGCGTCCTTGAGGGTGACGTTGGTGGAGAGCTTCGACTTCGGCAGGAACAGCTCCAGCCTGCGGAAGTCGAGCGCGCCGGTGAGGGCGGTGAACGTGGCCTGGTCGAGCGGGCCGAGGTCGCCGTCGGGGAGCAGCACGAGCGCTTCCACGCCGCCCCGCGCGGGCAGTGAGACCGCCTGCCAGCCGTCGCGGGCGGCGTACCGGAACTTGGCCTCGCGGCGCATGGTGGGGACGTCCACGGCACCGCCGGGGGTGGTGAACGGCAGCGGGGCGGTCGCCTCCTCCGGAAAGGTTCCCAGCCAGGCGGTCTTGAGGTAGAGGGCGTTGACCAGGGCGGCCACCGTGTCCTGGCCGACCGAGCCGGGCGCGAGCAGTTCGGGGATGAGGTCCTTGGTGGTCTCGGCGACGTCGGCGTTGATCAGCTTCCGGGCGCCGTCGGGGTTTTCGACGAACGGGGCCGACCTGGCCTTCGCGCCGGGCCAGCCTGCCAAGGCGTCGGCGAACTCCGGGTTGATCTCCAGTTCGTCGGAGGCCCAGAGGGTGTTGGCCACGGCGAACTCGGCCTCGTCGTCGGGGCGGCCCGCGTCGAGGAGGGCCCGGTTGCCCTCGCCGAGCAGCGCGGTCAGCTCGTCGCGCGTCTTCCCCTTGGCGGCCAAGGCGGCCAGGCCGAGGGCGCTGGCCACGGAGTACGGGGACCAGCAGGCGTTCTCCCGCCGGTCGGCGGCGACGACGTCGTGCAGGGCGAGGGTGAACGCCAGGTGCTCGGACACGGGACTCCTCAAGGCAGGGGACATCCCGAGTGTGCCACCGGCTAAACCACGTCGGCGTGCAATGAGACCGCCTGGGCGTCGGTCAGCTGGGCCACCTGGTCGATGACGACGCGCAGGCGGGCGGGGTCGTCGGGGGCGGTGTTCCAGGCCGGGAGGAACGACGGGTCGAGGGCGTCGGGTGCCCGGTCGAGCAGGGCCGCGACCAGTTCGGTGATGAGTTCCCGCTGGCGGACCTGCATCGCGAGGCGGACCGGGTCCGACATGACGTAGCGGACCGCGACCGCTTTGAGCAGCGCCACCTCGGCGGCCACCAGAGGGGGGACCGAGAGGTCCGCGGCGTAGCGGGTGAGGGGGCCGTCGCCGTGGTCGGCGCGGGTGCCGGTGACGACGGCCGAGGCGAAGCGGCCCACCAGTTCGCTGGTGAGGCGCTTGAGGGCCACCTGGGCGCCCAGGGAGCCGTCGTACTCGGTGCGGGCCAGGTCGGCGACCACGGGGAGGCGGAGGAGTTCGCGGGCCGCTTCCTCCAGGGCGGAGACGGGTTCGGTGGAGAAGTGCTTGGCGGCGAGTCCGGCGATGGCCGCGCGCTCGGCCGGGTCGGCCAGCGACCGCAGGCTGATGCGGTGGGCCAGCACGCCGTCCTCGACGTCGTGGACGGAGTAGGCGACGTCGTCGGCCCAGTCCATGACCTGGGTCTCGATCGGGCGGCGGCCCTCCGGCGCGTCCCGGCGCAGCCAGCGGAAGACGTCGAGGTCGTCCTGGTAGACGCCGAACTTGTGGGTGCCGGGGGTGCGGGGCCAGGGGTACTTCGTGGACGCGTCCAGGCAGGCGCGGGTGAGGTTGAGGCCGCTCGCGGTCTTGGGTTCCAGGCGGGTGAGGATGCGCAGCGTCTGGGCGTTGCCCTCGAAGCCGCCGCAGGAGGAGGCGAGGGCGTCGAGGGCGCGTTCGCCGTTGTGGCCGAACGGCGGGTGGCCGATGTCGTGGGCCAGCCCCGCGGTGTCGACGACGTCGGGGTCGCAGCCCAGCTCCTCGGCGATGCCGCGGCCGATCTGGGCGACCTCCAGCGAGTGGGTCAGGCGGGTGCGCGGGACGCCGGAGTCCTCACCGGGGCCGACGACCTGGGTCTTGCCCGCGAGCCTGCGCAGCGCGGCGGAGTGCAGCACGCGGGCGCGGTCCCTGGAGTACGGGGTGCGCCGGTCGCGGTGGGCGTGGGGCAGCGACGCGGTCTTGGGGTCCTCGTCGAGGAGTCTGGCGGCGTCGTGTTCCGTGTAACCCTGACTCATCCATCCAGCGTAGTCAGAGCGTGATGCCGTCGAAGGCCCCGGCGGGCGCCTTCATCAGGTGGTAGTACAGCAGCGCCGCGGTCTCCCGGCGGATGTAGAAGATCTGGGTCTCCCGCGTCTGCACGTTCGGGCCGCTGCGGGTCGGCGACGGCCACGCGTCCAGGCCCTCGTCCTCGGCCATCGTGCGGGCGCGCAGGGAGTGCCACGGGTCGCTGACGATCACGGCGGTCTCGAGGTTGCGCTCGCGGGCGGCGATGCCCAGCGCGCGGATGCTGCCGAGGGTGTCGTTGCCCTCCCCCACCTCCACGACGCGGTCCTCGGGCACCGCGTGGTCGACCAGCCAGAGCTTGCCCGCCTGGCCCTCGGTGTAGTTGTCGCCGGGCTGGCTGCCGCCGGTGGTCACGATGTAGTTGACGACGCCCTGCTCGTAGAGCTTGCGCGCGTGTTCGAGCCGGGCTTCGAGGACCTCGGACGGGACGCCGTTGTACTGGGCGGCGCCGAGGACGACCGCCATGTCCGCGTGCGTGCGGTCGTCGTCCCTGGCCACCTGCCACACCCGGAACGCGGTACCGCCGACGACGAGGGCGCTGATCACCAGCCCGCCGAGGACCGTGCGCAGCAGCAACCGCATGATTCTGGCGAGAGGAGTGAGGGGCACGCCCTCATAGTCCCAGAATCAGAGCCAGCCGTGTTCCTCGGCCAGCCGCACGGCTTCCGCCCTGGTCCGGGACCCGGTCTTCCCGATGGCCGACGACAGGTGGTTGCGCACCGTCCCGTCGGACAGGTGCAGCGCCCTGGCCAGGTCCGACACCGTGCCGCCGTCGCGGGCGCGCAGCAGCACCTCGCGTTCGCGGTCGGTCAGCGGACTGGCCCCGCTGGCGAGGGATTCGGCCGCCAGCACGGGATCCACGACCCGCAGACCGGCGTGCACCCGCCGGACGGCGTCGACGAGCTGCTCCGGCGGGGCGTCCTTCACCACGAAGCCGAGCGCGCCCGCGGCCATCGCCCTGGCCAGGTAGCCGGGGCGGCCGAAGGTCGTGCACACGATCACGCGGCAGCCGGGCAGCGCGACCCTCAGGTCGGCCGCCGCGGTGAGCCCGTCCTTGCCGGGCATCTGCACGTCCAGCAGCGCCACGTCGGGCCGGACCCGCAGGGCCGCCTCGACGACCTCGTCGCCGGAGCCGACCTGGGAGACCACCTCGATGTCGGACTCCAGCCCCAGCATCGCGGCGAGCGCGCCGCGCACCAGCGCCTGGTCGTCGGCCAGCAGCACCCTGATCACACGACCTCCGCCCGCAGCAGGTACCCGCCGTCGGGCAGCGGACCGGCGGCCAGCTTCCCATCGACCTTCCGCAGCCGTTCGGCCAGTCCGGTGAGGCCGCAGCCGCTCGGGGTGTCCCCCGCGCCGCGGCCGTCGTCGCGCATCTCCACCCACGTGTCGCCCAGCCGCACCTCGCAGCGCGTCGCGCGGGAGTGCCGCAGCACGTTGGTCACGCCTTCGCGGACCACGTACCCGAACACCTCCTGCAACTCCGGGCGGACGTTGTCGACGGCGTGCGGCAGGTCGGGTTCGACGCCGGCCGCCCGCAGCGCGGCGCGCGCGCCGACGACCTCCGCGGACAGCGAGACCTGCCGGTACCCCGACACGGTGGCCCGGACGTCCCCCAACGCCTGCCGGGCCAGCTCCTCGACCTCGCGGATCTCGTCCTTCGCGCGCTCGACGTCCCCGGAGCTCTCCAGCACCCGACGGGCGAGCCCGGCCTTCACGGTGATCGTGGTGAGGCTGTGGCCGAGGATGTCGTGCAGGTCGCGCCCGAGCCGGTTGCGCTCCTCGGCGACGGCGAGGGTGGCGATCTCGTCGCGGGCCTTGCGCAGCTCGGCGTTGGCCCGCAGCATCCGGCCCATGAACATCATCCCGAACGACACCGAGAGCAGCGTGCCGAACTGGTCGAAGTCCGAGCCGATCTCCCCGAACAGGTAGGAGGAGACGACCAGCAGGAGCAGCACCGAGCCGTCGATGACCACGGCGGGCACCAGCGGCAGGATCATGGCGGTCGCGGACATCACGTAGACCATGAGCCCGGCGGAACCGAGGCCGATCCCGTAGACCACCGCCAGCCCGATCGCGGTGAGGACGAGGCTGGCCGCGATCCGCGTCCGGACGGGCTTGTCCACCCAGACCAGGTACGGCATCGCCAGCCAGCCGAACGAGTAGAGCACCAGCCCCGCGATGACCAGGATCCGTTGCCACAGCGGGCGGTCGTCGACGGCCACCGCGTAGATCACCACCGGGATGTAGAGCCCGATGAACACCATCCCGGCGAGGAACCAGCGGACACCGCCGCGCCGCACGCGTTGGATCACGACGCCCACCGTAGGCCTCAGACCCGCGCGGTGTCCGTCTGGAACCGCTTGGCCGCGATGACCCCGAGGCCCACGACCCAGCAGCCCAGCACCAGCACGGCGGTGCCCAGGTCGGCGCCGCCCACCAGCGGTGCCTGGCCGACCAGCTTCACCCAGTACGTCGGCATCACGTGCATGACCGCGCTCAGCCAGCCGGGAGCCACCTCGGCGGGGATCCAGATGCCGCCGAGCAGGCCGAACGCCATCGACAGCACGCCAGTGAGCGCCTGCATGCCGTCGGCGGTGGCCAGCAGGCCGATCACGATGCCGATCAGCACGAACGGGAGCGTGGCCAGCCACAGCCCGCCCGCGACCTCGACCCACTGCACGGCGGACATCCGCACGTCCTCGAACAGCCCGCCGACGAGCATCACCAGCAGGATGCCGGGCAGCGCCACGATCATCCCCAGCGCGCCCTTGGTGAGCACGTAACCCAGGCTGCTCAACGGGGTCAGCCGCAGCTGGCGCTGCCAGCCGGTGCTCCGCTCGACGGCGATCCGGGCGCCCGCGGCCAGCGGCGCGGACATCAGGCCGAACACGGCCATGTTGAGCATCAGCGACGTGGTGACCGGCAGCCCGTTGGGGAACACCTGCCCCTTGGCGCCGTAGAGGTTGACGAACAGCAGGAACATCACCGTCGGCATGACGACGGTGAACATCAGGTACCGGGTGTTGCGGACGGCGCGGCGGACTTCCAGGGCCAGGAACCGGGCGTTCACTTGCTCTCCTCTGCGGTCAGGGCGAGGAACGCGTCCTCGAGGCCGACGGCGGCGATCTCGATGTCGTGGGCGGCGGGCCAGAGCGCCAGCAGGGCGCGCAGGGCCGCGTCGGAGTCGGAGCAGGCGAGCAGGACGCCGTCGCCGCGCAGCTCGACCGCCTGCACGCCGGGCAGCCCGGTCAGGGCGGCCTCGGTGGCGCCGGGGACGACGGCGCGCAGCGTGCGGCCGGACACGGTCGCCCGGACCTCGGCCACGGAGCCGTCCGCGACGATCCGGCCCGAGCGCATCAGCACGACCCGGTCGGCGTACTCCTGCGCCTCCTCCAGGTAGTGCGTGGCGAACAGGACGGTGCGGCCGGAGTCGGTGTACTCCCGCATCCCGCGCCAGAACTGGCGGCGGGTCTCCACGTCCATCGCCACGGTGGGCTCGTCGAGCACCAGCAGGTCGGGGTCGCAGACCAGCGCCAGCGCGAAGCGGACCCGCTGCTTCTGGCCGCCGGAGAGCTTGGTGCACCTGCGGTTCGCCAGGTCGGCGATGTCCGCCTTGGCCAGCGCCTCGGCGACCGGCAGCGGCTTGCGGTGCAGCGCGGCGACCAGGCCCACGGTCTCGGCGACGGTGGCGTCGTCGAGCAGCGAGCCGCTCTGGAGCATCGCGCCGATCGTGCCGGAGACCACCGCGTCGCGGGGCGACTGGCCGAACACCGAGATGTCGCCCCGGTCGGGGGCCGTGAGCCCCAGCAGCATGTCGACGGTCGTCGACTTGCCCGCCCCGTTGGGGCCGAGCAGGGCGACGACCTCGCCGGGTGCGATGACGAGGTCGACGCCGGCGACCGCGTGGACCTCTCCGTAGCTCTTGTGCAGCCCGGACAGGGTCACCGCGGTGCGGAGTGCGGTTGTTGGTGTCATGGGACGATCGTGCCGCCGGACGTCGTCCGACCGGGGGGCCGACCGTCACGACCTGACCATGACAGGTGTCATGGCCGGCAGGATCGCCCCATGCCCGCATCTGAACCCACCATCCTGGCCACGTCCGGCGGTTACCGGTCCGGCCACCGCACCGATCTGGAGTTCGGCAAGCTGCTGCACTTCGCCGTGGAGCTGTCCGGGGTGGACGGACGGCGACCGTCCGTCTGCCACGTCGGGACGGCGGGCGGCGACCAGCGGGCGGGCAACGCGCGCGTGTCCGAGGCGGGCAGGCTCGTCGGCTGGGACGTCTCGCACCTGAACCTGTTCACCATGCCGCCCACCGACGACCTGCTGGGGTTCGTGCTCTCCCACGACGTGGTGTGGGTCGGCGGCGGCTCGGTGGCGAACCTGCTCGCCGTGTGGCGGGTGCACGGGCTCGGCGACGTGCTGCGGCAGGCGTGGCAGGCGGGCGTCGTGCTCAGCGGCGTGTCCGCCGGGTCGATCTGCTGGCACGTGGGCGGCACGACCGACTCGTTCGGGCCGGAACTGCGGGTCGTCACGAACGGGCTGGCGCTGCTCCCCTACGGCAACGGCGTGCACTACGACTCCGAGAGGACCCGCCGACCGGCCGTCCACGCGGCGGTCGCGTCGGGTGAACTGCCGCTCACGTACTGCACCGACGACGGGGCCGGATTGCTCTACCGGGGTACCGAACTGGTCCAAGCGGTGTCGGAAATCCCCCATGGGGGTGGTTACGCAGTGCAACGAGATGAGTCTTCAGGAATCGCACAGGAGGAAAAGCTCGACATCAGGAGGTTGTAGAGCGTTCAGTAAATAACTGTGGGTGAACACAAGCGACGTGTCGGGCTCTACGGAGTGATCGCCTTGGTGGTGGCGATCACGTCTTCGGCGTTCCTCGCCTACGACGACACCAGCACACCGACCGCCGTGCAGTCCGCCTCCGCCGACACCAGGGTCCACGCGGCCCCGCCCCTCGCCGCCACGGCGCCGTCCACGTCCACCGCCCCGCCGACCACCACGACGACCGACCCGCCCGCGCCCCAGCCCGACCTCGGCGCGGGACTGGCCGCGGCCGAGCAGGCGGCGGGCGACTCGGTGAACCTCGGGATCGCCGTCCTCGACGTGCGGACGGGCGAACTGGTCGGCAGCGGCGGCGACAAGCAGTTCTACTCGGCGTCGCTGAGCAAGCTGCTGCTCGTCGTCGACATGCTCGACCGCCGCGCCGCGGGCGACCTGGAGCTGTCCGACGACGACCTGCAACTGGTCGACCGGGCCCTGAGCTACAGCGACGACGGCGCCATGGACCAGATGTGGACGCAGTTCGACGGCATGGCCGCCATCGACCGGGTCGCCGCGGAGGTCGGGCTGACCGGGACGCACTCGCCGAACGACCCCTCGCAGTGGGGCGAGGTCGTGATCACCGCGGACGACATGGTCCACCTCTACCAGTACGTCCTGCAGAAGATGCCCGAGGCGGACCGCGACCTGATCGTCGACGCGCTGTCCGGGGCGCAGGAGGAAGCGGCCGACGGGTTCGACCAGTTCTTCGGGCTGCTCGACGGGAACGCGCGCGGCAGCCGTGCCGCGTACGCCAAGCAGGGCTGGATGTACTACCTGCCCAGCGACGTGTACCTGCACAGCGCGGGTGTCGTGGACGGCCGCTACGCCGTCGCCGTGCTCACCGTCCAAAGCGGAGTGTCCACCGACACGGCCAAGGACCAGGTCGCGAAGATCGTCAGCTCCGCGCTGACCCCGTTGCCAAACACGTAGGAACCCGTTTCCGGGCAAGGAAAAAGGCCACCCCGCCGCCGAGGTGGCCTTGTTCCCGCCGCGTACTGCTACGCGGAAGCCGTTACTCCTTGCAGGTCTTGCCCTTGTTCACGCAGGCCACGAGGCGGCTCATGATCCGCTGCGACATGACGTTCGCGAAGTCGTCGTGGTCGCTGAGCGGGTTGTGGCTCTCGAACGGGAACGAGTCGACCTTGTACTGGCCCTTCACCTGGATGTCCCTCGGGATGTCGTAGGTGAGGGTGGTGCGCAGCTGCGGCACGGCCTTGAAGCCCTCGGCGCACTTGCCGGTCGCCGCGTCCGGGAACACGATGTGCGTGCGGTGGTTGGCCGAGTCGGTGTTCTTGCCGTCCCAGCAGCTCGGGAAGTCGTGGATGCGCTTGACCTTCGAGCCCTCGGGGCAGATCACGTACTTGGCGATCTGGACCTTGTCCTCGAAGCCGGAGCAGGTCCACGAGTCGCGGGTGTTCTTGGTGCCGTTGATGGACACCTTCGCGTCGCCGTAGAGGATGCGGAGGAACTTCGGCATCGCGGTGACCTTGCCGACCGGGCTGCCGCGGAAGGTGAGCTCGGCGCTCAGCGGGCGCTGGATCTCACCGTCGTTGCCGGGGAGCTCGTTGTTGTCGTCGGGCTCGCCACCGGGGGCCTCCACCGGCGGGGTGTCGCCGTTCTCGGAACCGTCGTCGATGGGCGAGGGCTGGCCGGGCGGCTTCACCGAGCAGCGCGACAGGGCGCCGAAGTCGATCGGCTGGCGGCCGGGGCGGCCCAGCGCGAGGGTCATCCGGTCGAGGATGGCCTTCCGCTTCTCCAGCAACGGGTTGACGACCTGGGCGTCGACGGCGTTGGCGTCCGTCGCGGCCGGGAGCTTCGCCTCCGCCTCCTCGGTCACCTTGTCGACCTCTTCGAGGGCCTGGTCGACCTCGGCCTGCGCCTCTTCCGGCACCTCGTCGAGCTTGCTGGCGACGTCGGGGCAGACCAGCTGCGGGCGGCCCTTCTTCTTGGCGGTGGCGTCGGCGGCGGCCTGCTGCTCCTGCGCCTGCACGGCGGCGGGGTCGACCTCGTTCTCCTCCTCCTCGTCCGCGGTGTCGATGCGGATGACGGGCCAGAAGTACGTGGACTTGTCACCGTTCTTGCAGGTGGTCCCGGCGGCCTGGAGGCTCTCGTTGGTCGAGTTCGCGTTCGTCGACAGGTTGCCGACGTAGTCGTGGAGGTGCTCCGCACCGTTCTCGACACCGGGCGCGGCGATGAAGTTGTCGCCGTTGAAGTGCTCGTTCTCGTTGAGGCCGCAGTTGACGGTGAAGGTGCCCTTCGACGCGTTCTGCTGCTTCTTGACCTGCTTCACGTTCGGCTGCTGCGTCGTGATGTCGACGAACTGCGAGATGTCCACGCCGTCAGCGGAAGCCTGGTCGTTACCGGTGGTCGTCACCACGACCACGGCCCCGGCCGCGATCGCCACGGCAGCGCCGATCGAGGCGATCTTCGTCCTGCTGGAGATCTGGTGTCGTCCACCGGTCCGGGTCATTCGGTGCTCACCTCTGTCGTCGGGGTCTTCGAGGACGTCGTTTGGAGGTCGCCTCACTGGGGCATACGCACGGTCGACGTGGCGCTCCTCAACCGTGCTCGCCTCGTTATCAATCCGTTACATAGCCCGATGACCCCACCCGTAGTGCGCGCACGACTGCGCAAAGTTCGCATTTATGGCACCTGAAATGCGCAAACGGGTGAATCCGACAGCGGTTCAACGCCGTTCGGAGACTGCCTGTGACCAGGTTCAGAGCCTTGAACGCGGAACGGGGCCGCCTCCAAAGGAGACGGCCCCGCACGGGAAGGGGTCTAGCAGCCGACCAGCCGGGCGGCCAGGTAGCCCTCCAGGTGGCCGATGGCGACGCGCTGCTGCGACATGGTGTCGCGCTCCCGGACCGTCACGGCGTGGTCGGAGAGGGTGTCGAAGTCGACCGTCACGCAGAACGGCGTCCCGATCTCGTCCTGCCGCCGGTACCGGCGGCCGATCGCGCCCGCGTCGTCGAAGTCCACGTTCCAGCTCCGCCTCATCGCGGCCGCCAGGTCGCGCGCCCTGGGCGACAGGTCGGCGTTGCGCGACAACGGCAGCACGGCGGCCTTGACCGGCGCGAGCCTGCGGTCCAGCCTGAGCACGACCCGACGGTCCACCCCGCCCTTGG
This sequence comes from Umezawaea sp. Da 62-37, assembly GCF_032460545.1. Classification (GTDB taxonomy): domain Bacteria; phylum Actinomycetota; class Actinomycetes; order Mycobacteriales; family Pseudonocardiaceae; genus Umezawaea. The sequence goes on along the minus strand of NZ_CP135965.1, from coordinate 7,595,510 downwards.
CGTTCGGGGCCTCGTCCTCGTGGTAGGCCTCCAGCAGGAACGCCATCATCGAACGGCCCACACCCGCCGCAGGCTCGATGACGAACGGCCGGTAGCGCGAGTTCGTGGCCTGGTCGAAGTACGAGAGGTCCACGCCGGAGTGGTTGGAGTGCGTGGTGAGGTCGAAGTCGCCGCGGTTGGCGACGCCCTCCAGTTCACCCCACTCCTGCCCGCCGAACCGGAAGCGGTACTCGATGTCCACCGTCCGCTTGGAGTAGTGGGACAGCTTCTCCTTCGGGTGCTCGTACTGGCGCAGGTTCTCCTTCGACAGCCCCAGATCCGTGTACCAGCGGAACCGCTCGTCGATCCAGTACCGGTGCCACTCCTCGTCGGTGCCCGGCTCGACGAAGAACTCCATCTCCATCTGCTCGAACTCCCGCGTGCGGAAGATGAAGTTGCCGGGCGTGATCTCGTTGCGGAACGACTTGCCGATCTGGCCGATCCCGAACGGCGGCTTCTTGCGCGACGTCGTCTGCACGTTCAGGAAGTTCGTGAAGACGCCCTGCGCGGTCTCCGGGCGCAGGTAGTTCAGGCCCTCGTCGGTCTCGACCGGACCGAGGTGGGTCTTGAGCAGCCCGTTGAACATCTTCGGCTCGGTGTACCCGCCGCGGGTGCCGCAGTTCGGGCACGGCACGTCCGACAGGTCGCCTTCGGCCTTGCTGCTGCGCTCGGCGTGCTCCTCGACGAGGGTGTCGGCGCGGAAGCGCTTGTGGCAGGAGCCGCACTCCACCAGCGGGTCGACGAACGCCTCGATGTGACCCGAAGCCGCCCAGACCTCGCGCGGGAGGATGACGGAGGAGTCGAGGCCGACGACGTCGTCACGCCCCTGCACCACGGACTTCCACCACTGGCGCTTGATGTTGGCCTTGAGCTCGACGCCGAGCGGCCCGTAGTCCCAAGCCGACCTGGTACCGCCGTAGATCTCGCCGCACGGGTACACGAAGCCACGGCGCTTGCACAGGCTGACGACGGTTTCGACGGGATCGGCTGGCACTGCCACTCCAGGGGGTGGGTGAGGGGAGAGTCCAGCGTAACGCGGGTGGGGGTGGCTCTAATGGGCGACTGCGGGTGGTCGGGGCCGGGTCTGGTTCTCGGCGGTTTGGCACCGGGGGGTGGCCTGATCCCTCGACACCAGGTGTCGGTGGCTTGATCCCTCGAAACCGGGTGAGGGTGGGCTTGTCCCTCGAAACAGGTCAGCGGTGCCCGGTGTTCTCCGGGTTCGGCCGCGCTCGCTTTGTTGGTGCTTGTGGGCTTGTGGGGCCTGCGGGCTCGTGGGGCCTGTTCGTCACCGGTGTTCGGTGGTTCTGGTCGGGTAGTCGGGCAGTGTGAGGGAGTTGGCGGCGCGGGTTGTGTTGCGGCCGAAGAGGTTTTTCGTCCTGGAGAGCAGTGGGAGTAGGCGGGTGGCCTGGTTGCGGAGCCACAAGGCCTTGCGGGTTCTGGGGATGAGGGAGCTGCTGCCGGTGGCGAGGGCCTGGTTGCGTTCGACGAAGTCGATCAGGGTTCGGCGGTAGGCGGTGAAGGCCTCCGCGTGGTCTTCGTGTGCGGCGAGTTCGCCTGCCAGTACGTAGGCGCCGACGACGGCCATGCTGGTGCCCTGGCCGGAGAGGAACGAGGTGGCGTGGGCGGCGTCGCCGGTGACGGCTACGCGGCCGGTGCTCCAGGTGGGCATGCGGATCTGGCTGACGGTGTCGGAGAAGACGTCGTCCGCTGCTCGGAGGTCCGCCAGCAGTTGTGGGATTTCCCAGCGGTCGGTGGCGAAGGTCCGTTCGGTGAGCCGCAGGTTGCCTTCGCGGTCGCGCAACTCCTCCCCCGTGGGTTGGGGACTGGCGAAGGCGAGGAAGGCGTGGACTCGGTCGGGGTCGTCGACCGCGTAGCGGGCGGTCATGCGGCCGGGGACGTTCCAGATGACGGCCTCGTGGTCGAGGGCGGTGCGGTTGGGCGCGGTGAAGCCGGTGAAGCGGTAGCCGAGGTGGTGGAGGTAGGGCTCCTCCGGGCCGAAGGCGAGTGCGCGGACGTTCGAGTGCAGGCCGTCGGCGCCGATGACCAGGTCGAAGGTCCGTCGTGTGCCGCCGCGGAAGGTCACGTCGACGCCGTCGGTCTTCTCGTCCAGCGCGGTGATGGAGTCGTCGAACAGGTACTCGACGTCGTCACGGGTGTGCTTGTAGAGGACCGAGGTCAGTGAGCCCCTGGGTAGTTCGATGTCGTCGTCGGCGCTGCCGGTGAGCGCTTCGAGCGACAGGGAGCCGGCTCGACGGCCGTCCGCCTTCATGAAGGTGACGCGGCGGGTGCGGGTGCGGGCGGCGGTCAGTTCGTCGAGGACCCCCATGCGGCGGACGACCTCGACGGCGACGCCGCGCAGGTCGATCGGGTAGCCGCCGGAGCGGACCCCCGCGGCGGTTTCCACGACCGTCACGCCGAAGCCGTGGTGGTGCAGCCAGTAGGCCAGTGCGGGGCCTGCGACGCTCGCGCCGGAGATCAGGACGTTGCGGGACATGGCGAGTTCCCTTCCTCGTTAGGCACATCAATGTTCCTTATCGAAGGTAGCGAGGTGCGATAAGGTACGCAAGTGAGCCTTGAGACGGGGAAGCGTCGACGCGGGAGCCAACTGGAGGCCGCGATCCTCGACGCGGCCTGGGAGCAACTGGTCGAGGGCGGCTACGGGGCTTTCACGGTCGAAGCGGTGGCCGAGCGGGCGAGGACGAGCAGGCACGTGCTGTACCGGCGGTGGCCCACCCGCGGGGACCTCGCGCTGGCCGCGATCCGGCGCGGCGCGGTGGACCACGGGGCGCTCACGGCCGATACCGGGTCGTTGCGCGGGGACGTGATCGCGTTGATGACGAGGGCGAACGAGGACCGGCCGCGGATCGCGGCGATGTTGAGCGTGCACCTGGGGACGTACTACCGGGAGACCGGGACGACGCCCGCGGATCTGCGCCAGTCGGTCGTCGGGGACAGCGGGGAGTACCTGGAGGAGATCTTCCGACGAGCGGTCGAACGCGGCGAGATCCCGTCGGCGGACCTGCCCGCGCGGGTGAAGACCCTGCCGGGGGACCTGCTGCGCAACGAGGTGCTGATGACGTTGGCGCCGGTGTCGGAGGAGACGATCGCGGGGATCGTGGACGAGGTGTTCCTGCCGCTGGTCCTGAAGGGCTAGCGCGGCGTGGCGGTCGGTCCCGACGCCTCGCCGAGGCGGACGGTGCCCGCGTCCTGGGCGAGCAGGCTGACCTGGCGGGTGACCGCGCCCTCCGCCGCCACCAGGACCGGCTCGTAGGCGGCGGGTTCGTCGACCAGCGCCTCGGACAGCAGCGGGATGACGTGTTCGCGGACCTCGAACGGCGACAGGGCCCGGCGGTAGGCGACGACGGAGTCGAACTCGACGGTGAGGACCCAGCGGTCGGCCTCGTCCATGGACTGGCTGAGCAGGCCGCGGGTGCAGCCGGGGCGGGCGGTCAGCAGTTCCAGGGCACGGCCCGCGCGTGCGGTGAAATCGGCGACATCGGGTTCGAGCACGGTGAACCGGCACACGAGCAGCACAGTGCAAGGATGCCACGGTGCCCTACGACCCCAAGCGCACCCTGATCCCCGGCCGCGGCCCGTTGGCGAAGGTGCCACCACTGTTGGCGTTCCTGCTGGTAGCAGGCCTGTTCGCGGGCGGAGTCCTGCTGCGCGGCGTGCTCGGCGCGAGCCTGCTGGTCGTGCTGCTGCTGGGCGTGCTCGCCCTGCTGGCGGCGACCTGGCGGACGCTGCCCCCGGCCGCGCGGGTCCTGCGCGTGCTGGTCGTGCTGGTCCTGGTGGCCGTCGCCATCTCGGTTCTGCCCGGATAGCGCCTAGGATTGGTGCTGATAATCCATTCCACCTAGGGCCGGAGAAGGTGCGTGCGCTTGACCCAGGACGCGACGACGGTCCCCGTGCGCGGCGAGCACACGCACGTCCCCGGACGCCACGTCCCCGACCCGGCGCCACCGAGGTCAGGGCGGACGTTGTCCGCGGCGGGCGAACTGCTGCGCGCGCTGGCGGCACCGGTGCGGATCGCGATCGTCCTGCAACTGCAGGAGGCGGAGCGGTGCGTGCACGAACTGGTGGACGCGCTCGGGGTGGCGCAGCCGTTGATCAGCCAGCACCTGCGCGTGCTGAAGGCCGCGGGCGTCGTGAGCGGTGAGCGGCACGGGCGCGAGGTCGTGTACCGGCTGGTGGACGAGCACCTCGCGCACATCGTGGTCGACGCGGTCATCCACGTCGAAGAGGGCGGTGCCGCGATCCGCCCGGTGGTCGCGGGCGTCGGCGAGACCGACCGGACGGAGGATCTGTGACGACAAGCGAGCGCCCGAACACCGCTGTTCCAGGGCTGCGCTCGACCAGGCAGCGCACGGCGGTGTCCAAGCTGCTTGACCAGCTCGACGAGTTCCGCTCGGCCCAGGAGCTGCACGAGGAGCTGCGCAAGCGGGGTGAGGGGATCGGGCTGACCACCGTGTACCGGACCCTGCAGTCGTTGGCGGACGCCGGTGAGGTGGACGTGCTGCGCACGGACTCCGGTGAGGCGATCTACCGGCGTTGTTCGGCGCACCACCATCACCACCTGGTGTGCCGCACGTGCGGGCGGACGGTGGAGGTGGAGGGTCCGGCCGTGGAGAAGTGGGCGGACCGGATCGCGGCGGAGAACGGGTTCTCCGAGGTGAGCCACACCGTGGAGATCTTCGGGACCTGCGCGTCCTGCACTGCGAAGTGAGGACCGGGTGCCCGGTGCGGGCGCCCGCCCCTCAGCTCTCGTAGGTGTCGGCCGGTGTCGCGACCGGGGTGATGTCGGAGACGGTGAACGTGGGCACGTAGGCGGTGTCCTTGGTCGCCGAACCCGGCACGACCTTGCCCGTGACCTCGACCCACTGGTCGGTCGGCATGGCCTCGAAGCCGGAGCCGGCCATGCGCACCTTGATCGGGGACGCGTCGGCCGCGCAGCAGGAGATGGCCAGCCGGGCCACGTACGTCGCGTCGTTCTTGCGCACCACGAAACCGGTGAGCTTCACGGTGCGGTCGTCGAGCGAGCCCGAGTCGTCCCAGGCGGTGCGGGTGACGAACTCGCCGAGGCTCAGCGGCAGCACGGCATCGGCGGGCAGGGCGGCGAAACCGTTGCCCTTCTTGGTTTCCTGGGCGGCGTTGCGGTCCGACCGGTTGACCGTGTCCGCGCCGAGCGCGGGCGGGCTGATCAGGAACACGGCCAGCACCGGCAGGAGCAGCATCCACGGGCTGCGGGACGCCTTGTGGCCGTGGTCGTCGTGCGCCTCGGAGTCCCCGCCGTCCTTGCCGCCCTTGAGGTCCCGCGCGATCGCGATGAGGGCGAGCAGGATCATGACGGCGCCCGCGGCGATCAGCAGGGGTTGCAGCCCCGCCTTCACGTAGCGCAGGTACATGTCGGTGAAGCTCAGCTTGAGCAGCGCGCCGCCGAGCAGGATCAGCAGGATGTTCTGCGTCTCGCGCCTCACAGGAACACCGCCCCGGCGGCCAGTGCGCTCACGATGGCCACGACGAACGTGGCGGGCGCGAAGCGGGAGGCGAACGAACGGCCGAAGGTGCCCGCCTGGAGGGCGAACAGCTTGACGTCGACCGCGGGGCCGACGACCAGGAAGACCAGGCGCGGCAACAGGGGCAGCGCGCTCATCGAGACGGCCACGAAGGCGTCCGCCTCGCTGCACAGCGCGAGGATCACGGCGAGCAGCGCCATCACGATGACGCCGAACACGACCTGCGCGCCCAGCGCCTCCAGCCACGCGGTCGGCACCAGCACGTTGAACGCGGCGGCGAACACCCCGCCCAGCACCAGGAACCCACCCGCCTGCACGAGGTCGTGGCGGGCGGTCTCGGCGAACACCAGCCAGCGCGAGGTGCCCTCCTTCTCCTCCAGCTTGCGCAGCGCCCGTTCCGCGATCCACTCGGTCTTGCCGAACCGCGTCCACAGCCAGCCCATGACCACGGCGGTGAGCAGCGAGCCGACGAATCGGGCGGGCACCATCATCGGCGCGTCCCGGAAGGCGACGGCCGTGGCGACCAGCACGATCGGGTTCACCGCGGGGGCGGCGAGCAGGAACGACAGCGCCACGGCGGGTGGCACGCCCTGCTGCATGAGGCGGCGGGCGACCGGGACCGACGCGCACTCGCACCCCGGCAGGGCGACCCCGGCCAGGCCCGCGACGGGCACGGCGAGCGCGGTCTTCGCCGGCAGCAGCCTGCGCAGCGCGCTGGCGGGTACGAAGGCCGCGATGGCACCGCTGATCAACACACCGAACACCAGGAACGGCATGGCCTGCACGCACACCGCCACGAAGACGGTGGACGCCGTGCGCAGCTGCGGCACGTTCAGCACGCCGACCAGCCAGTCCTGGAGGACCAGCGCGAGCACCAGCAGCAGGCAGAGCACCTCCAGCGAGGTGATCTTCCCGCGCAGGGGTCCTCGACCGGACGGCCGCGAGTCCCTGATCTCGGAAGTGATTGTCACTTCCGGGATGATGCCAGGCGATCGGGCCACCGCTCCACCCACCTGAGGTCGGGTTCCGGGGAAAACCGGAAACCGGGGCGGTGAACGGCACGTTCACGTCGAAATTCGGGTAGCGGAACCACCCGTGGGTGGCAGCGGACCGCCAGGGTGGCGGGTCTCGGGGCGGCACGGCGGTCGGACGGTGGGGTGCCGGAGTGGCGGACTCGGGGTGTCTGGAGGTTCGACACGGGGTGTCTGGGGGTTCGACTCGCGGGTTGTTGACAGAGATGTGGGTCACAGGTCAGAGTGCACGCGGTTGTAACGTTTCAATTCCCTGCAGAGGAGTTCTGGCGTGAGTCGTAGTCGCGACGGCAACGGTGCCGTGGGACCGCTGGTCCGCTCGCTCGGGATCTGCTTGGCGGGTGTTGTCGTGGCGGCGCTGTGCGCGGCGCCCGCCTCGGTCGCGGAGCCCGCGGACCGGGGGCACGGCGGTGGGGACAACTTCGCGCCCGCGAGCCGCACGGTCACCCCCGTCAAGGTCACCAGGACCACCGGGACCGTGGCGGAGTCCGGCGGCGTCCTGCGCGGCCGCACGACCACCCTCACCGGCCACGGCTCCTCGGTGACCCTGGACTTCGGCAAGGAGGTCGGCGGGATCGCGAGCGTGCGCTTCCCCGGCACGGCCGCACCGGGCGAGCGGCTGGGGCTGGCGTTCACCGAGTCGTCGCTCTACATCGGCACCACCAGCGACGCGAGCAACGGCGGCTCCGGCCCGGACGGCGCGCTGACCGCCGACGTGGTGCCGGGGACGACCTGGACGGCGCCGAGGGCCCAGCAGCGGGGCGGGTTCCGCTACCTGACGCTGTTCGTGGACTCCGCGGGCTCGATCGCGATCGACCGGGTGTCCGTCGCGATCACGTTCGCGCCGACGATGACCGACCTGCGCGACTACGACAACTACTTCCACTCCAGCGATCCGCTGCTCAACCGGATCTGGTACGCCGGGGCGTACACGGTGCAGACCAACGTCATCGCGCCCGACACCGGCCGCGTCTGGGGCCCGCCCGGTTCGGGCTGGGACAACGGCGCCACCGTGGGCGTCGGCGACACGATCCTGGTCGACGGCGCGAAGCGCGACCGCACGGTGTGGCCCGGCGACCTCGGCGTGTCCGTGCCGACGGAGTTCGCCTCCCTGGGCGACCTCACGCCGACGCGCAACGCGCTGACCACGCTCTACCAGCACCAGACCGCGTCCGGTGAGCTGCCGTTCGCCGGCCCGCAGGTCAACTTCTACTCCTCGGACACCTACCACCTGTGGACGCTGGTGGGCACGGCCAACTACGTCCAGTACAGCCACGACCTGGCCTGGCTGCGCGACACCTGGACCGGCTACCGCAGGGCGCTCGACTTCGCGCTGGCGAAGGTGGGGCCGACCGGGCTGTTCCGGGTGACCGGCCCCAACGACTGGGCGCGCGGCGGGCAGGGCGGCGAGAACATCGCGGCGAACGCCCTGGCGTACCAGGCACTCCTGACCGGCGCCGAGTTGGCGGACCTGGTCGGCGATCCGTCGGCGGCGTCGTGGCGGGCCACCGCGGCCGGCGTGAAGACCGCGGTGAACGCGACCCTGTGGGACGAGCAGGCGGGCCTGTTCCGGGACAACCCCACCAGCGCGCTGCACCCCCAGGACGGCAACTCCCTGGCGGTCTGGTTCGGCCTCACCGACTCCGCGGCCCGCTCGCGGCGGATCAGCGCCTCGCTCACGTTGAACTGGAACGCTTACGGGGCGACGACTCCCGAGAAGAACTCGGAGATCGGCACCTTCCCCGGCTCGATGGAGGTGCAGGCCCACCTGAGGGCGGGTGACACCACCCGCGCGCTGGAGCTGATCCGCCGCGAGTGGGGCTACATGCTGGACTCCCCGATCGGCACGGGCAGCACGTTCTGGGAGGGCTACCTGGCCAACGGGCAGCCCGGTTACGGCGGCGCGTACATGAGCCTGGCGCACGGCTGGGCGACCGGCCCGACGTCCGCGCTCACGTTCTCCGTGCTCGGCATCCAGCCGCAGACGGTCGGCGGCGGTTACGCGGTCCGGCCGCAGCCGGGCGACCTCACCAGCGCCGAGGGCTCCCTCAAGACCCCGCTCGGCGACATCGCGCTCTCCTGGTCGCACAACGCCCGCAGCGGCTCGTTCACCGGGCGGCTGAACGCGCCCCCCGCCGCCGTGGACCGGGTGGAGATCCCCACGTTCGGGGCCAAGACCGCGGTCCGGGTGAACGGCAGGCTGGTCTGGAACGGCACCCGCGGCCTCGCCCACGGCGCCGCACTCCAGGACGGCTACGTGGTGCTGAAGGGCCTGCCCGCGCAAGCCGTGCTGGACAGCCGGGCCATCGGCACCACCGCGTCGGGCCTGGCCGTGGCGGTCACCTCGGCGGGCAGCACCCCCGTGCGGGCGGGCGAGGAGCGCGCCATCGCGGTCACCGTCACCGCCCAGGGTGGCAAAGCGCTCAGCGGCGAGGTCGACGCGGCCGTCCCCTCCGGGTGGACGACGACGCCCGCGACGTTCAGCCTCGACCCGGCCAAGGGGACGACCAGCACCGTGGTGAACGTCGGGGTGCGCGTTCCGGCGGGCGCGGGCGGCGGTCAGCCGCAGATCAGGGTCAAGGCCACCAGCGGCAGGTTGGGCGCGGAGACCACCACGCCCCTGACGGTGTTCGGCGTCTGGCCCGAGGGCGTCACGGCGGAGGCCTCCAGCGAGGCCGCGCCCAACGTGTTCGAGGGACAGCCCCGCACCTACTACGCGGGCAACGCCGTCGACCGCAGCGCGGCCACGTTCTGGAACGACGCGTCGCCGGGACAGTTCCCGGACACCCTGACGCTCACCACTCCGGCGCCGATCACCTTGTCTGGCACCGGATTCCAGTCCATCGTGGACGGTGTGGTCACCGACCTCACCGTCCAGAGCTGGGACGGCGCGGCCTGGACGACCCGCGCCACCGTCACCGGGAACACCGCGCTGACCCGGTGGATCCCGTTCGACCAGCCGGTCACCACGTCGCGGATCCGCCTCGTGGCGACCGCGTCGCAACCGCAGAACGGCAACTACACGCGGGTCGCGGAGCTGACGCCCTGACCCGAGGGGGAGGCGCGTGCGGACGCGCCTCCCCCTCGGCAGGTCAGGGAGTCGTGGGGTCGGTCGCCGCGAGGAGGCGGCGGAAGGTGCGCTCCATGCCCGCGCGGACCTCCTCGGGGGTCGGCGGCTCGAAGTCGTCCGCGATCTCCTCCTCGACGAGGTCGGTCTCACCGAGGTCGAGGTCCACGTGCGTGCCGTTGACCTTCGGCTCGACGAACGGACCGTCGAGCTCCTCGACCTCCTCCTCCGCCTCGCGCAGCTCGTCGATGGTGGCCAGCACCTCGTCCGCGCTGAGCACCGGCATCATCGGCTCGACGACGGCGAGCATGCCGTCCTCGGCCAGCGCGACCGCCTCGGCCAGCGCGACCGCGTGGGCGCGCTCGTACGGGCCGCAGACGAAGGAGTCCCACTCCTCGCCGCCCGACGGCTCGAACGTCACCACCCAGGGGAACTGCAGCACCGCGGAGTCCTCGTCAGGCTCGTAGATGATCACGCCACCCATCAGGGGTTCCTTTCCTGGTTGCCCGACTCCTTGTCGGCGAGGAGCTCGCCGCGCAGTTGGGAGGCGGTGGAGACCACGAGCATCAGCAGGGTGCTGAGTGGTTCGGGCTTCATGCCCTCGGCCGGGAACGCGTACCGCAGGGTCACGTCCATGCCGCGTTCGGAGTGCACGACGCCGAGCGTGCCGAAGAGGCCCTGCCCGGCGCGTTCGGCGGCGGACACCGCCAGGTCGCGGTCCTCCGGGAGGTCCCAGGCGACGACGCACGTCAGGCTCAGGACCGTGAGGCCCTCGGCCAGCTGCATCGCCTGGATCGCGCACGGCACCTCGCCGTGCAGGAAGCTCAGCGCGCCGTCGTCGTCCACGTGCACGTCGTGGAACAGCTCGAGGGCCTCGCGGGCGGAGGTCAGCAGCTCAGCGGTGATGGCGGCCGCGTCGGCGTCGGTCACGGGGTCTCCTCGTCGGGCTTCTCGGCGATGGGGGTGTCCTGGGCTCCGCCGAACCGGCGGTCGCGGCGGGCGTAGACCTCGCACGCCGCCCACAGGTCGCGGCGGTCGAAGTCGGGCCACAGGATGTCCTGGAACACCATCTCCGCGTACGCCGACTGCCACAGCATGAAGTTGGACGTGCGCTGCTCGCCCGACGGGCGGATGAACAGGTCCACGTCCGGCATCTCGGGCTGGTACATGTGCTTCGCGAGCGTGCGCTCGTCGACCTTGTCCGGGTTGATCTTCCCGGCGGCCGCGAGGCGGGCGATCTCGCGGGCGGCGTCGCCGATCTCGGCCCGCCCGCCGTAGTTGATGCACATGGCCAGGTTCAGCTCTTCGTTGCCCTTGGTGCGCTCCTGCGCGTCCTCCAGCTCGGAGATGACGCTGCGCCACAGCTTCGGGCGCCGACCGGCCCAGCGCACCCGCACGCCGAGGTCGTCCAGCTCGTCGGTGCGGTTGTGGATCACCTCGCGGGTGAAACCCATGAGGAACTTCACCTCTTCGGGGCTGCGGCGCCAGTTCTCCGTGGAGAACGCGTACAGCGACACCCACTTCACGCCCATCTCGATCGCACCGCGCGCGACCTCGACCACGACGCCCTCGCCCCGCTTGTGACCCTCCACCCTGGACAGGCCGCGCTGGTTCGCCCAGCGGCCGTTGCCGTCCATGACGATCGCCACGTGCCGCGGCACGAACTCCGCCGGTATGGCGGGCGGGCGGGCGCCGGAGGGGTGTGGGTCCGGGGGCCGGGGAACGCGCGCGTCGCGTTCGGGCCGCCTTCGGCGCAGCATGGTTGCGGTGTTCCTCTCGAAGACTGTGCGGCGGCCGAACTTTAGCCGTCGACCGGTCGCGCCGTGCGCTCGACCAGTGGTAGCGACCGCAGTTGCCGTTCCATGTGCCATTGCAGGTGAGCTGCGACGAGTCCGCTGGCGTCGCGGCGCGCGCCCACCGGCAGCGCGTCGACCACGTCCCACTCGCCGTGCAGCAGGGCGATCAGCAGCCGCAGCGTCTCGGCCGACGGCGTCGCCGAACCCGCGGGGCGGCAGTTCGCGCACACGACACCGCCCGCCTGGACGTTGAACGCCCGGTGCGGACCGGGTTCGCCGCAGCGAGCGCACTCGTCCACGGCGGGCGCCCAGCCCGCGATCGACATGGCGCGCATCAGGAACGCGTCCAGCACCAGCGACCCGTCCCGCTCCCCCGCCGCCAGCGCCCGCAGCGCGCCCGTGACCAACAGGTACAGCCGCAGCGCGGGCTCGCCCTCCTCGGCGGTGAGCCGGTCGGCCGTCTCCAGCACCGCGCACCCGGCCGTGTAGCGGGAGTAGTCGTCGACCAGCTTGACGTGGAACGCGTCCAGCGTCTCGACCTGGGTGACGACGTCGAGCGAGCGGCCGGGGTAGAACTGCACGTCCACGTGCCCGAACGGCTCCAGCCTCGCCCCGAACCGCGACGACGTGCGGCGCACGCCCTTGGCCACCGCGCGCACCTTGCCGTGCTTCTGGGTCAGCAGCGTGATGATCCGGTCGGCCTCGCCGAGCTTCTGCACGCGCAGGACGATCCCGGTGTCGCGGTACAGGTTCGCCATCTAGAACCCCAGTCGGCGCAGCTGCTTCGGGTCGCGCTGCCAGTCCTTGGCGATCTTGATGTGCAGGTCCAGGAACACCTTGCTGCCCAGCAGCGCCTCGATCTGCTTGCGCGAGGTGATGCCGACCTGCTTGAGCCGCTCGCCGCGGTGGCCCAGGATGATCGCCTTCTGGCTGGTGCGCTCCACGTACAGGTTCGCGTGCACGTCGATGAGGTCGTCGCGGCCCTCGCGCGGCGCCATCTCCTCGACGAGAACCGCGATCGAGTGCGGCAGCTCGTCGTGCACGCCCTCCAGCGCGGCCTCCCGGATCAGCTCCGCGATCAGCGTCGCCTCCGGCTCGTCGGTCAGGTCGCCGTCCGGGTACAGCGGCGGGCCCTCCGGGAGCCGGTCGAGCAGCAGCTTCTCCAGCGTGTCGACCTGGTAGCCGTCCACGGCGGACACCGGGATGATCTCGGCGAAGTCCATGATGTTCTGGAGCAGCAGCAACTGCTCCGCCACCTGCTGCTGCGGCACGAGGTCGGTCTTCGTGATGATGCCGATCACCGGGGTCTTCTTGGCGATCTTCTGCAACTCGGCGGCGATGAACTTGTCACCGGGCCCGACCTTCTGGTCCGCGGGCACGCAGAAGCCGACCACGTCGACCTCCGACCAGGTCTCGCGGACCAGGTCGTTGAGGCGCTGGCCGAGCAGCGTGCGCGGGCGGTGCAGGCCGGGCGTGTCGATGAGGATCAGCTGGCCGTCCTCGCGGTGCACGATGCCCCGGATGGTGTGGCGGGTGGTCTGCGGCTTGCTTGACGTGATCGCGACCTTGGTCCCGACCAGCGCGTTGGTCAGCGTCGACTTGCCTGCGTTGGGACGGCCGACGAAGCACGCGAACCCTGAGCGGTAACCATCCATCCGTCCATTGTCCCTGGTGCTGAAAGCGTTGACCGTGGTGGGGCCTAGACCGTCTCCACCACGGTGCCAGACGCGTCAGCGCGCAGGATCGGGCCGGTCGCGGTCAGGTCCCGGACAGCCGCCACCGAATCCGCGTCGACCTTGTCCGCCACCGTCACGACAGCGGCGGCCTCCAAGCCCTCGGCGCCGCTGGAGACGGCCGCGGCGACGGCGGCCTGGAGGGCCGTGAGCTTGAGCGAGGGCAAGGAAACCGTGGCGGCGGCGTAGGTGCGGCCGTCGGTGTCGCGGACGGCCGCGCCCTCGGCCGCGCCGGTGCGGGCCCGCACCGACCGCGCCAGGGTGACGATCTTCTGGTCTTCGGGGTCCAGCTCAGCCACGGTGGTCCTCGCGTTCCTTGTCCTCGACCGGTTCCGGGATGGCCACCGGGCGCACCAGCACCGTGGTGATCCGCATGCGGCCCCGCTCGTCCTTGCCGCCCTCGGCGCGCATCCGCAGACCGGCGATCTCCGCCTCGGTGCCCGGCAGGGGGACGCGGCCGAGGCGCTGGGCCAGCAGACCGCCGACCGTCTCGACCTCGTGCTCGTCCAACTCGGTGCCGAACAGCGCGTCGAGGTCGTCGACCGGCAGCCGGGCGCTGACCCGGACGGCGCCGTCGGCGAGGTGCTCGACCGGCGGGCGGTCGTCGGTGTCGGACTCGTCGGTGATCTCGCCGACGATCTCCTCGATGATGTCCTCGATGGTCAGCAGGCCCGCGGTGCCGCCGTACTCGTCGATCACGATGGCCAGGTGCGTGCGGGACAGCTGCATCTCGCGCAGCAGGTCGGCCAGCGGCTTCGAGTCCGGGATGAACGTGGCGGGCTTCATCATCCCGCCGACCGTCGCGCCGTCGACCTCGTCGGTGAACGTGGCGCGCACCAGGTCCTTGAGGTTGACCACGCCGACGATGTCGTCGACGCTCTCGCCGATCACCGGCACGCGGGTGTACCCGGTGCGCAGCGACAGCGCGAGCGCCTGCCGCAGCGACTTGGCCTGCTCGATCCACACGATCTCGGTGCGCGGCACCATCACCTCGCGGGCGATGGTGTCGCCCAGCTCGAAGACGGAGTGGATCATCTCCCGCTCGCCCTCGTCCACGACACCGCGCTCCTGGGCCATGTCGACCAGCTCGCGCAGCTCGACCTCCGAGGAGAACGGGCCCTCGCGGAAGCCCTTGCCGGGCGTGATCGCGTTGCCGACCAGGATCAGCAGCCTGCTCAACGGGCCCAGCACGCGGCCGAGCACCCGGATCGGGGCGGCGGCGGCCAGGCCGACGGCGTACGGGTGCTGGCGGCCGATGGTGCGCGGGCCGACGCCGACGAGCACGTAGGACACCACGAGCATCGACAGGCCCGCCGTCACGACGGCGAGCCACGGCGGGGACACCAGCCGCAGGCACACGACCGTGACCAGCACCGTGGCCGACAGCTCGCAGGCCAGCCGGAGCAGGAGCAGCAGGTTGACGTGCCGCGGCCGGTCGGTCAGCACCTGGAGGAGCTGGCGCGCGCCGGTGCGGCCCTGCCGCTGCAACCCCTCGACGCGGGCGCGCGACACCGTGCCGAGCGCCGCGTCGGCCGCGGCGAACAGCCCCGCGGCCAGCACCAGCACCACGGCCAGGATGATCAGGCTGGCGGAACTCGTGGTCACCGCTCCGCCTCAGGCGCCGGGATCGACGGGTTCGGGCTGGTCCGAGTGCTCGAGGCCGACGGCGCCGAGCAGCTTGGAGTCCGACGCCCGCTGCACGGCGAGGCGCTCGGCCTCGACCGTCGCGGACCGGAAGTCCGCGAGGATCCGGTTCTGCAGCGTGAACATCTCCCGCTCCTCGGCGGGTTCCGCGTGGTCGTACCCGAGCAGGTGCAGCACACCGTGCACTGTCAGCAGGTGCAGCTCGTCGATCAGGCCGTGGCCCGCCGTCTTCGCCTGGTCCTTGGCGAACGCGGGGCACAGCACGATGTCGCCGAGCAGCGCCGGACCCAGCCCTGCCGCGTCGGGGCGGCGGGCCGAGTCCAGCTCGTCCATGGGGAACGCCATCACGTCCGTGGGACCGGGCAGGTCCATCCAGCGCTCGTGCAGGTCCGCCATCACGTCCAGTTCGACCAGCAGGACGGACAGCTCGGCCAGCGGGCTCACGCCCATCCGGTCGAGGGCGAACCGGGCGGCCGAGACGATCGACGGCTCGTCGACCACGACCCCGGACTCGTTGGCAATCTCGATGCTCACGCGCTCATCGTCCCCGGCGCTGCTCACCCCGCCGCGCACCGGGTCCACCCTGGCGCCCGTGCAGGTCCGCGTTGTCCTGCACGACCTGCCACTTCTCATACGCGTCGACGATGTCGCCGACCAGCCGGTGCCGGACCACGTCACTGCTGCTCAGGGCCGAGAAGTTGACGTCCTCGACACCCTCCAGGATCTCCCGGACGACCCGCAGACCGCTGCGCTGGCCGCCGGGGAGGTCGATCTGGGTGATGTCGCCCGTGACGACGATCTTGGAACCGAAGCCGAGCCTGGTCAGGAACATCTTCATCTGCTCGGGCGTGGTGTTCTGCGCCTCGTCCAGGATGATGAACGCGTCATTAAGCGTTCTACCACGCATGTAGGCCAGCGGCGCGACCTCGATCGTGCCCGCCTGCATCAGCCGCGGGATCGACTCGGGGTCGACCATGTCGTGCAGCGCGTCGTACAGCGGCCGCAGGTACGGGTCGATCTTGTCGTTCAGCGTGCCCGGCAGGAAGCCGAGCCGCTCCCCGGCCTCGACCGCGGGCCTGGTCAGGATGATGCGGCTGACCTGCTTGGCCTGCAGCGCCTGCACGGCCTTCGCCACCGCCAGGTACGTCTTGCCGGTACCGGCGGGGCCGATGCCGAAGACGATGGTGTTGGCGTCGATCGCGTCGACGTAGTGCTTCTGGTTCAGCGTCTTCGGCCTGATCGTGCGGCCCTTGCGGGACACGATGTCGAGGCTGAACACCTCCGCGGGCGACTCCGTCGTGTTCGCCGACAGCATCAGGATCGTGCGGCGGACCGTGTCCTGGCCGACCTGCTGGCCGCGGCTCGCGAGCTGGATCAGCTCGGAGAACACCCGCTCCGCGAAGCCCACCTCGGCGGGCTCGCCGGACAGCGTGATCTCGTTGCCCCGCACGTGCACGTCCGCGTCGAGCAGATCCTCGGCGAGGAGCAGGTTCTCGTCGCGCGAACCGAGCAGCGCGAGCACCGCCTCGTCCGGCACGGCGATCTTCGATTGTGCGTAGGTCGGGGCCTGGCCGGCCGACGACGACTTCCTGGTCCCGTTGGAGGGGGCCGCCGCAGCGGTCACCGGGCGCTCCTCGGGGAATCGGGCGGCTCCACCCGCTGCGGTACCGACCACTTAGCCTCGGGCCTGCTTCCTGCGCTTTCGCACCGTGCTCGTCAAGGCCCCCGCTGGGTCCTCTTTGACGCCACCGATGGTAGTCGCCGGTACCGGCAAAACGCACAGGAGTAAAAAACCCGCTGGACACGCGGTGTGTACTGGTTGACCGTGGACATCGATCCGACGCCTCGCACGCTCACCCACGGACACCTGCCCGACTGCCTGGCGCTGGCACGGGACAGGGGGTGGGCCACCGAAGAGCGCAAGTGGGCGTTCCTGCTGGACAACGGCACCGGGTACGGCTTCTTCGACGACTCGGGCGCGCTGGTGGGGAGCACGATCGTCACCCGGTACTCGGGGCAGCACGCGGCTCTCAGCATGGTGCTGGTGGCTTCCGCCCACGCGGGGCGCGGGCTGGGTCGGAGGCTGGTCGAGCACGCCCTGGCCAACGCGGACTGCCCGGTGGTGTCGCTGCACGCCACAGCCTTGGGGAGGCCGTTGTACGAGAAGCTGGGGTTCCGGGCGGTGGACCGGCTCGTGACGCACTTCGGTCCGTTCCGGGACGCCGCGCTGTCGGGGACCACCCGGTCCGCCCTGCACGCGGACCTGCCGCGGGTGGTGGCGACGGACGCCGAGGTGTTCGGCGCGGATCGCGGGGTCCTGTGGAAGGACTACTTCCGGCTGGCGGACCAGGTGCGGATCGGGCCGTCGGGTGGGTTCGCGGCGGCGTGGCGGACCGTCGGCAGCCTGGCTTTGGGACCGGTCGTGGCCGACTCGGTCGACGAGGCCAAGGCCCTGGTCACGGACCTGGCGGCAGGCGCGGAGGGCGCCTTGCAGGTGAGCGCCTACCACCCGGAACTGGCCGACTGGCTGGTGGAGCGCGGGTTGGAGCGCCGCAGCGGGGTCGACCTGATGGTGCTCGGCGGTGACGTGGGCGGTGACCGGACGCGGTTGTACGTGCCGATGATGCAGGCGTTGGGCTGACGCCGCCTCGGGGCGAAGCCCGGTTTCCGGGCTTCGCCGGGGTGGGGCGGTGTCAGGCGAGGTGGCCGAGGGGTTTGCCGCCGAGCAGGTGCAGGTGGGCGTGGAAGACGGTCTGGCCCGCGTCCGCTCCGGTGTTGAAGAGCAAGCGGAAGCCGCTGTCGGCGATGCCCTCGGACTCGGCGACGTCACCGGCGGCGACGAAGAGGTCCGCGAGTTCGCCGGGCGCGCGTTCGGCCAGTGCGACGGCGTTCGGTTCGTGCAGCTTGGGCACGAGCACGACGTGGGTCGGCGCCTGGGGGGCGATGTCGCGGAACGCGAGGATGGTCTTGGTCTCCAGCACGACGGTCGCGGGGATCTCACCGGCGACGATGCGGCAGAACAGGCAGTCGTCTGACATGCGGCGGAGGTTACCGGCCCGCGAGGCGCAGCGCCGCGTCCCGGCAGGCCTTCCAGGCGGGAGTGGTGACGTCGACCAGTTCCATGTGCCCCACGCCGTCCAGGCGCACGAGTTCGCAGCCCGAAGCGGCCTGGAACGCCTCGCTCTGGGCGATGGGGACGTTCACGTCGTCGGTGCCGTGCACGCAGACCACGGGGACGCCGACCGGGATCTGCTCGATCGGTGAGGCGTCGGCGTAGTCGGGGTCCGGGCCGAGCAGTTGGGCGGACCTGGGGTGGGCGGCCAGGTCGAGGACGCCCGCCTGGGAGACGGCCCCGGTGACCAGGTCGTGCCTGGCCGCCGCCCAGACGGCGAGGTGGCCGCCCGCGGAGTGGCCGAGGGTGACCACCGCCCCGAGGTCCAGGCGGGGGTCGTCGAGGGCGTCGAGCGCGGCCAGCACGTCGTCGCCGGTGGCGGGCCAGCCGCCGTCGCCGCCGAGCCTGCGGTACTCGACGTTGTAGGCCGCCACGCCGTGCGCGACGAGGTCCGCGGCGAGGGGGCGACCGAGTTCCAGGTCGTACTGCTGCATCCAGAAGCCGCCGTGGATGACGACGACCACGGGCACTGGGTCCGCGCCGACGGGGACGGAGAGTTCGGCGAACTGACTCGGGTGGTCCCCGTAGGCGATGCGGTCCATGACCGGATCAAACCAGTTGTTCCCAGGAAACACAGATGCCGCGGCGTTGTGGGACCTGGGGGTCGTCCCACAACACCGCGGCGAACGCCGGACCGAGGGGGGAGGTGTCCGGCGAGACTGCGTCTGAAGAGGCGTTATGCGTTCGCCCCGTCAGGTGATGAGCGTAACTCTTTCGCGTATCAGTTCGCTAGGAGTAAGCAAAAACGTCACTCCCAGCGACCAGTCAGTACACCGAGTGCTCCCAATGCCACAGCGGCAGCGGTAGATGCGCGCAACACCGCGGGGCCCAGTCGGACTACTCGCGCACCGGCATCCGCGAGCGCCGCGAGTTCCTGGTCGGTGATGCCGCCCTCGGGGCCGACGACGAGCAGGACGTCGCCGTCGGCGGGCAGCGGGATCCTGGTGAGGGGCGTGTCCGCCGACTCGTGCAGCACGAGGGTGAGCGCGGAGGACGACACCAGCCGGGCCAGCGCGGGCGTGCCGACCGGCTCGTCCACGGACGGCACGCGGGCGCGGCGGGCCTGCTTGGCCGCCTCGCGCGCGGTGCTGCGCCAGCGGGCGAGCGCCTTGGCGCCGCGCGGGCCCTCTTCCCACTTGGTCACGCAGCGGGCCGCGCGCCACGGCACCACGCCGTCGACGCCCGCCTCGGTGGCCAGTTCCACGGCCAGCTCGCCGCGGTCGCCCTTCACCAGTGCCTGGGCGAGCACGACGCGCGGGGTCGGGTCGGGCACCACCCAGCGCTCGACCGCGGTCAGGCGCAGGGTGTCCTTCCCGACCACCTCGTCGACCACGCAGCGCACCTGGGCGCCGGAGCCGTCGGAGAGCACCAGCTCCTCCCCCGCGCGCAGCCGCCGCACGGTGGCGGCGTGCCTGCCTTCCGGGCCGTCCAGCACGGCGCTGCCGCCGGTGGGCAGCGCCTCGACGAGGAAGACCGGCAGGGTCACCGGTTGCCGCGGCCGGAGCGCAGGCGGGAGAACAGACCGCCGCCGCTCTTGCCGTTGTGCGCCAGCGTGGGCTCTTCCTCGCCACGCTCGGTGGCCAGCTCGCGCAGCAGCTCGGTCTGCCGGGCGTCGAGCTTCGTCGGCACCACGACCTCCAGGTGCACGTGCAGGTCGCCGCGGCCGTCCACGCGGCCGTTGGACCGCAGCCGGGGCATGCCCCGACCGGTCAGCAGCAGCTCGGTGTTGGGCTGGGTGCCGGGCTCGATGTCCAGCTCCTCCTCGCCGTCGAGCGTCGAGAGCGGGAGCACGGCGCCGAGCGCCGCGGCGGTCATCGGGATCCGCACCACGCAGTGCAGTTCCGAGCCGTCGCGCTCGAACACGTCGTGCTGCTGCTCCTCGATCTCCACGTAGAGGTCGCCCGCGGGACCGCCGCCGGAGCCGACCTCGCCCTGGCCCGCGAGGCGCACGCGCATGCCCTCGGCGACACCGGGCGGGATCTGCACGTTGATGGTCCGGCGCGAGCGCACCCTGCCGTCGCCGCCGCACTGGCCGCACGGGTCGGGGATGACCTCGCCGAAACCGCGGCAGACCGGGCACGGGCGGGCCGTCACGACCTGGCCGAGGAACGAGCGCTGCACGGACTGGACCTCGCCGCGACCGCCGCAGGTGTCGCACTTGATCGGCGACGTGCCGTCGGCGCAGCCGCCGCCGTGGCAGCGGTCGCACAGCACGGCCGTGTCCACGGTCAGCTCGCGGTTCGTCCCCGCGGCGCACTCCTCCAGCGTCATGTCCAGCCGGATCAGCGCGTCCGAGCCGGGCTGCGTGCGGCTGCGCGGACCACGGCCGCCACCCGCGCTGTTGGCGCCGAAGAACGCGTCCATGATGTCGCCGAGGCCGAAGCCCGAGAACGGGTCTCCGCCCATCCCGCCACCGCCACCGCCGCGGCCGCCCGACTCCAGCGGGTCGCCGCCCAGGTCGACGACCTGCCTCTTCTTCGGGTCCGAGAGGACCTCGTAGGCGGCGGTCACCTCCTTGAACTCGGCTTCCGCGTCCGGGTTCACGTCCGGGTGCAGTTGCCTCGCGAGCTTGCGGTAGGCGCGCTTGATCTCCTCCGGGGTCGCGTTCTTCCCGACCCCGAGCGTGCCGTAGTAATCCCTCGCCACCGTGTTGTCCTCCTGCGGGCGCGATCCGCGCCCGCTTGCGTCTGTTCCGTGCTCGCGTACCGAATGGTCGAACGGGTCTGCGTTCCCCGGTGTTCCGCGCCCCCTCAGCGCGCGGTCAGGATCTCCCCGACGTAGGTGGCGACCGCGCGAACGGCCGCCATGGTGCCCGGGTAGTCCATCCGGGTCGGGCCCACGACACCCATGCCCCCGAGCAGGTTGTCATGGCTGCCGTAGCCGATGGACACCACCGAGGTGCTGCGCATCTCCGCGGCTTCGTTCTCCTCGCCGATGCGCACCAGGATCGTTCCCGGATCGCGCGCGGCGGCGAGCAGCTTGAGCACCACGACCTGCTCCTCCAGCGCTTCCAGCACCTGGCGGAGCGAGCCGGGGAAGTCTGCCACGTTGCGGGTGAGGTTCGCGGTGCCGCCCAGCACCAGGCGCTCCTCGGGGTGCTCGACGAGCGACTCGATGAGCACCGTGCTGATCCGGATCATCACCGCGCGCAGGTCGCCGGGCGACTGGTCGGGCAGTTCGGCGACCTTGACCGACGCCTCGGACAGCCGCCTGCCGACCATGGCCGCGTTGAGCATCGCCCGCAGCCTGGCCACGTTGTCCTCGGTGATCACGTCGCCGAGGTCGACCGAGCGCTGGTCGACGCGGCCGGTGTCGGTGATCAGCACCAGCATCAGCCTGGCCGGCGTGATCCTGAGCACCTCCAGGTGCCGCACGTTCGACCCGCTGAGCACCGGGTACTGGATGACGGCGACCTGGCGGGTCAACTGGGCCAGCAGCCGGACGCTGCGGCGCAGCACGTCGTCCAGGTCGAGCGCGTCCTCCAGGAAGCTGTGGATGGCCTTGCGCTCGGCGGTCGAGAGCGGCTTGATCTCGCTGAGCCGGTCGACGAACAGCCGGTACCCCTTGTCCGTCGGCACCCGGCCCGCGCTGGTGTGCGGCTGCATGATGTAGCCGTCCTCCTCCAGCGACGCCATGTCGTTGCGGACCGTCGCGCTGGAGACCCCGAGGTTGTGCCGCTCGACCAGGGCCTTCGAGCCGACCGGCTCCTGGTTGGACACGTAGTCGGCGACGATCGCGCGCAGCACCTCGAACCGGCGTTCATCGGCGTTCACGGCACGTCACCTCCACGGTTGAGTGTCCCCCAGTCAAGTTTACGGAGCGAAGGCGACTGCTCGTGCACCGATCCGGACTCATGTGAGCCGGTGCACCACCGCGTCGGCGAGCAGCCGCCCCCGATCGGTCAGCACGCAGCGGCCGTCGGCGAGCGCGTCCGGCTCCAGCAGGCCGTCGTCGGCCGCGACCTCCGCCTCCGCCTGGCCGTCGACGTCCAGCGCGTCGAACGGCAGGCCCTCGCGCAGGCGCAGCTCCAGCAGGACGCGTTCGACGCGGCGGTCGTCGGCGGTCAACAGCTCCCGTCCGGCGGCGGGCGACTGCCCGGCGGCGAGGACGTCGGCGTAGCGGGCGGGGTGCTTGACGTTCCACCAGCGCAGGCCGCCGACGTGGCTGTGCGCGCCCGGCCCGGCGCCCCACCAGTCGTGGCCGCGCCAGTAGAGGAGGTTGTGCGCGCACTGGGCCGCGCTGTCGGTGGCCCAGTTGGACACCTCGTACCAGGCCATCCCCTGCGCGGACATGGCCGCGTCGATCTGCTCGTACTTGTCGGCCAGCACGTCGTCGTCGGGCATCGGCAGGACGCCGCGGTCGACCTTGCGGGCCAGCGCGGTGCCCTCCTCGACGATCAGGGCGTACGCGGACACGTGGTCGACGCCCGCGGAGCGCACGGCGTCGAGCGAGCCCTTGAGGTCGTCGGCGGTCTCGCCGGGGGTGCCGTAGATGAGATCGAGGTTCACGTGCTCGAACCCGGCGGCGCGGGCCTCGCGGGCGGCGTCCACGGGCCTGCCGGGCGTGTGCTTGCGGTCCAGCGTGGCGAGCACGTGCCGGGCCGCGGACTGCATGCCCAGCGACACCCTCGTGTAGCCGGCGTCGCGGATGCCCGCGAAGAACTCCGCCGACGTGGACTCCGGGTTCGACTCGGTGGTGACCTCCGCGCCGGGGCTCAGCCCGAACGACGACCGCACCGCGGCCAGCACGTCCGCGAGCCCGTCCGCCCCCAGCAGCGACGGCGTGCCGCCGCCGACGAACACCGTGTCGGCCCTCGGCGGCGTGCCGAGCACCTTCGCGGCGAGGTCCAGTTCCGCGCGCAGCCCCTCCAGCCACGACTGGGGCGAGGCGGAGGTGCCCAGCTCACCGGCGGTGTAGGTGTTGAAGTCGCAGTAGCCGCAACGGGTCGCGCAGAACGGGACGTGGACGTAGACGCCGAACGGACGGCTGCCGAGCCCGGCCAACGCCGACGGCGGCAACGAGCCGTCGGCGGGTGCGGGATCACCAGCGGGAAGAGCGGAGGGCATGGGACCCAGTCTCCCACTCAGGGCGTGTTTCCCGGATCCGTGTTCGCGGTAGCCGGGCCTGAGGCGGCCCCTGGGCCACCTCAGGCGCGACTCCCATCGAACGAGATCCGGGAAACACGCCCTAACACACGTTCGAACGCCGTCCCAGCATTCGGTTGCCTGTGGACCACGGGGTGGACAGGTGGCACTCTCAGGCCATGACCTCGACCGGAGTCCGCCTGGTGGTACGCCGCCACGTCGACTTCCGCCGTGTGTCCAGCGCGTTGTGCCGTCCCTCGGCATAGCCAGCGCCTGCTATTGATCTGTTCCCGCCGGCGCCGGGTGCGCTGACGAGACCCCCACCACGTCTTCACCGGGGATCGGCCGCGCGCACTCAGCGCCCCGAAACCCCGGAGGACGACGATGGTCCCCCCGACTACGACGTCTCAACGCGGCGCCAAGCAACGCCGCGGCGAGGGGCAGTGGGCGCTCGGCTACCGCGAACCGCTCAACCCCAACGAGCGCAGCAAGAAGGACGACAACCCGCTCAACGTCCGCGCCCGGATCGAGGACATCTACGCGCACGGTGGCTTCGCTTCCATCGACCCGGCCGACCTCCGGGGACGTTTCCGCTGGTACGGGCTCTACACCCAGCGCAAGCCGGGTATCGACGGCGGCCGCACGGCCACGTTGGAGCCCGAGGAGCTGGACGACGAGTTCTTCATGCTCCGGGTGCGCTCCGACGGCGGCAGGCTGACCACCGAGCAGCTCAGGGTGCTCGGCGAGGTGTCGCAGACCTACGCGCGCGACACCGCCGACATCACCGACCGGCAGAACATCCAGTACCACTGGATCCGCATCGAGGACGTCCCCGCGATCTGGCGGAAGCTGGAGGGCGTGGGCCTGACCACGATGGAGGCCTGCGGGGACAGCCCCCGCGTGGTCCTCGGTTCGCCGGTCGCGGGCATCGCGGTGGACGAGGTGATCGACGGCAGCCCGGCGATCGACGTGATCCTGGAGCGCTACATCGGCGACCCGGCGTACTCGAACCTGCCGCGCAAGTTCAAGACCGCCATCTCCGGGCTCCCGGACGTGGCGCACGAGATCCACGACATCGCGTTCGTCGGCGTGGACCACCCCGAGCACGGCCCCGGCTTCGACCTGTGGGTCGGCGGCGGGCTGTCCACCAACCCGATGATCGGCAAGCGGCTCGGGGCGTGGGTGCCGCGCGACGAGGTGCCGGACGTGTGGGCGGGCGTGATCAGCGTGTTCCGCGACTACGGCTACCGGCGTCTGCGGCACCGCGCGCGGATCAAGTTCCTCGTGGCGGACTGGGGTGTCGAGAAGTTCAGGGAGGTCCTCGAGACCGAGTACCTCAAGCGGACGCTGATCGACGGTCCCGCGCCCGAGGTGCCCGCGCAGCCGCGTGACCACATCGGCGTGCACAAGCAGAAGGACGGCCTGTTCTACGTCGGCGCGGCGCCGATCGCGGGCCGGGTGTCCGGGTCGACGCTCGTCGCGGTCGCCAAGGCCGTCGAGCGCGCGGGGTCGGGTCGGGTCCGCCTGACGCCGCAGCAGAAGCTCGTCGTGCTGGACGTGGCCGAGGCGGAAGTGCCCGCGCTGCAAGGGGATCTGGCGAAGCTGGGGTTGCAGACCGAGCCGTCGCCGTGGCGGCGCGGTGTGATGGCGTGCACCGGCATCGAGTTCTGCAAGCTCGCCATCGTGGAGACCAAGGCCCGCGCGGTCGACCTGGTGAGCACGCTGGAGAAGAAGCTGGCGGACGTCGTGGGCGGCATCGACGCCCCGATCAGCATCCACATCAACGGCTGCCCCAACTCGTGCGCCCGCATCCAGACCGCGGACATCGGGCTCAAGGGCCAGATCGTGACGGACGCCGACGGCTACCAGGTCGAGGGCTTCCAGGTGCACCTCGGCGGCGGGCTCGGGCTGGACGCGGGGTTCGGCCGCAAGGTGCGCGGGCACAAGGTGACCGCCGCCGAGCTGTCCGACTACGTCGAGCGGGTCGTGCGGCACTACGTGGCGCGGCGCACCGAGGGCGAGCGGTTCGCCCAGTGGGTCCTGCGCGCGGATGAGGGTGACCTCAAATGAGCGCGACCGAGCGTGCGACGCCCTTCTACTGCCCCTATTGCGGTGACGAGGACCTTCGTCCCGAGGAGGAGCCCCACGCGGCCTGGCTCTGCACGGGTTGCCGCCGTGTCTTCACCGTGAAGTTCGTTGGATTGCATCTGCCTTCAGAGATCCGCTCGCGGGATCGAACCGGGGAAACAGAGGTGAAGCGATGACCACGACCACCCGTACCGAGGAGTTGAGGGTGATCGCGGAGGCCGCGTCGGTCGAACTGGCCGACGCCACCGCCGCGGAGGCACTGGAGTGGACCGCGCGGACGTTCGGCGAGAGCTGGATCGTCGCGTCCAACATGCAGGACGCGGTGCTGATCGACCTCGCCGTGAAGGCCAAGCCGGACGTCGACGTCCTGTTCCTGGAGACCGGTTACCACTTCGCCGAGACCATCGGCACCCGTGACGCGGTGGACCTGGTCTACCCCGACGTGCACATCGTGAACGCCGCCGCCGAGCAGTCGGTGGCCGACCAGGAGGCCGAGTTCGGCCTGCTGAACAAGACCGATCCCGGCCGGTGCTGCGCGCTGCGCAAGGTCGTGCCGTTGCAGCGGACGTTGGGCCAGTACGACGCGTGGGTCACGGGTGTGCGCCGGGTGGACGCGCCGACGCGGGCGACCACGCCGATCGTGCAGTGGGACGAGCGCAACGGACTGGTGAAGGTCAACCCGATCGCCCCGTGGTCCGACGACGACTTCAACACCTACATCGCCGAGCACGGGATCCTGGAGAACCCGTTGGTGCAGGCGGGTTATCCCTCCATCGGCTGCGCGCCGTGCACCGCCAAACCGCTGCCGGGCCAGGACGCCCGCAGCGGTCGGTGGGCGGGCCAGTCCAAGACGGAATGCGGGTTGCACGGATGACCGCCCCCACGCGGCAAACCACGTTGGACCGCCTCGAGTCGGAGGCGATCCACATCTTCCGCGAGGTGGCGGGCGAGTTCGACCGGCCGGTGATCCTGTTCTCCGGCGGCAAGGACTCCACGCTGCTGGTGCACCTGGCGATCAAGGCGTTCTGGCCCGCGCCGGTGCCGTTCCCGCTGCTGCACGTGGACACCGGGCACAACTTCGACGAGGTCATCGCGTTCCGGGACGAGGTCGTGGCCAAGCACGGGCTGCGCCTGGAGGTCGCGAAGGTCCAGGACTGGATCGACGACGGCCGGTTGCAGGAACGCCCCGACGGCACGCGCAACCCGTTGCAGACCGTGCCCCTGCTCGACTCGATCACCTCGCACAAGTACGACGCGGTGTTCGGCGGCGGCCGCCGCGACGAGGAGCGGGCACGCGCGAAGGAGCGCATCTTCAGCCTGCGCAACAGCTTCGGCCAGTGGGAGCCGCGCCGCCAGCGCCCCGAGCTGTGGAACCTCTACAACGGGCGGCACCGCGCGGGCGAGCACGTGCGGGTGTTCCCGCTGTCCAACTGGACCGAGCTCGACGTGTGGAACTACATCGACCGCGAGGGCATCGAGCTGCCGCCGATCTACTACTCGCACCAGCGCGACGTGTACCTGCGCGACGGCATGTGGCTGACCGAGGGCCCGTGGGGCGGTCCCCGGCCCGAGGAGACCGTGCTGCACAAGACGATCCGCTACCGCACCGTCGGCGACGGCTCGTGCACCGGCGCCGTGGAGTCCGAGGCGTCCGACATCCGCGAGGTCATCGCCGAGGTGGCCGCGTCGCGCCTCACCGAGCGCGGCGCGACCCGCGCGGACGACCGCTTGTCCGAAGCAGCCATGGAAGACCGCAAGCGGGAGGGCTACTTCTAAATGAGCGACCTGTTGAGGCTGGCGACGGCGGGCAGCGTGGACGACGGGAAGTCCACGCTGGTCGGGCGGCTGCTGTACGACACCAAGTCGGTGCTGGCCGACACGCTCGACGCCGTGCACCGGGCGAGCGCCGACCGGGGGCTGTCCACCCCGGACCTGTCGCTGCTCGTGGACGGCCTGCGCTCGGAGCGCGAGCAGGGCATCACCATCGACGTGGCGTACCGGTACTTCGCCACCGACAAGCGCTCCTTCGTGCTCGCCGACACCCCCGGCCACGTGCAGTACACCCGCAACACGGTGACCGGCGCGTCCACCGCGCAGCTGGCGATCCTGCTGGTCGACGCGCGCAAGGGCGTCATCGAGCAGACCCGGCGGCACGCGGCCGTGCTGGCGCTGCTGGGCGTGCCGCGGCTCGTGCTGGCGGTGAACAAGATCGACCTCGTCGACTTCGACGAGACCGCGTTCGCCCGCATCTCCAAGGAGTTCACCGCGCACGCGACAGCGCTGGGCTACAGCCCGGACGCGGTGGTGCACATCCCGGTGTCGGCCCTCGCGGGCGACAACGTGGTGGAACACTCCACGAACACCCCCTGGTACTCCGGTCCCACGCTGCTGGAGCACCTGGAAAGCGTCCCGGTCGAGGCCGACCCGCACGACGCCGTCTTCCGCTTCCCCGTCCAGTACGTGATCCGGCCGCGCACGGCGGAGCACCTGGACTACCGGGGCTACGCGGGCCTGGTGGCGTCCGGCACGGTCAAGGTGGGCGACGAGGTCGTCGTGCTGCCCGCCGGGCTGCGCAGCACCGTGCGGAAGATCGACACCTACGACGGCCCGCTGGCCGAGGCGGCGGCGGGCCAGTCCGTGACGCTGCTGCTGGCCGACGACCTGGACATCTCGCGCGGCGACCTGATCGCCGAGGCGGGCACTCCCCCGCAGGTCACCGACGAGTTCGACGCCACCCTGTGCTGGCTGTCGGAGAAGCCCCTGTCCCCAGGGGCCCGAGTGCTGGTGAAGCACGGCGCGCGCACCGTGCAGGCGATCGTCACCGAACTGCGCGCGCGCTTCGACGAGCAGCGACTGGCCAGTGTGGACAGTCCAGTCTCGTTGGGGCTCAACGAGATCGGCCGGGTGGCGATCCGCACGTCGGAGCCGCTCCCGCTCGACGGGTACTACAGCAGCAGGCGCACCGGCGCCTTCCTGGTGATCGACGCGGCCGACGGCGGCACCCTCGCCGCGGGCCTCGTCGGCGCGGGTCTGCCGGTGCTGGACGGCGTCGACAGCTGTACGGAGGGCGGGAACACCGCCCCGTCCGCTTCCGACGACCACGCCCTCGTCTCCCCCGGTCCCTGAACACCCCCCGAAAGGTCCCCGCCGCCGTGAACCGCAGACTCCTCGCCACGTCCCTCGCCGTACTGACGACCTTCGCCTCGCTCGCGGGCTGCTCGCGCGCCGGAAGCGGCGACACGGCGGCCGCGCCCGCCGCCTCCGACGACAAGGGCCCCGCCGCCGAGGTGCGGCTCGGCTACTTCCCCAACGTCACGCACGCCGCCGCGCTGATCGGCGTCGACAAGGGCCTGTTCGCCAAGGAGCTGGGTTCCACCAAGCTGACCACGCAGACGTTCAACGCGGGCCCGGACGAGGTCAACGCGCTGCTCGGCGGTTCGCTCGACGTCGCGTTCATCGGCTCCGGCCCGGCGATCAACGCCTACTCGAAGTCCAAGGGCGAGGCCGTGCGGCTGATCGCGGGCGCGACGTCGGGCGGCGCGCAGCTCGTCGTGAAGCCGGACATCAACTCCGCGGCGGACCTCAAGGGCAAGACGATCAGCACCCCGCAGCTGGCGAACACGCAGGACGTGTCGTTCAAGAAGTGGCTGGTGGACCAGAAGATCGCGGCGGGCAGCGGGGCCGACCAGGTCAACGTGACCAACACCGAGAACGCGGCGAGCCTCGACCTGTTCAAGCAGGGCGGGATCCAGGGCGCGTGGGCGCCGGAGCCGTGGTCGTCGCGGCTGGTGCTCGACGCGGGCGCCAAGGTGCTCGTGGACGAGAAGACGTTGTGGGACCAGGGCAAGTTCCCGACCACGGTGATCATCGTGCGCACGGAGTTCCTCAAGGAGCACCCGCAGACCGTCGAGGCGCTGCTCAAGGGCGAGGTGGCCGCGATCGACTGGGCGACCTCGAACAAGGCCGAGGCCAAGACCGTCGTCAACGGCGCGCTGAAGGCGCTGACCTCCAAGGCGCTCGGCGAGCCGGTGCTGGACCGCGCGTTCGAGAACATCGAGCTGACGGTCGACCCGCAGGCCAAGCACTTCCCGCAGCTGGCCAAGGACGCGGTCACCGCGGGCGTGTCGAAGGAAGCGGCGGACGTGACCGGTTTCGCCGACTTCACGCTGCTGAACAAGGTGCTCTCCGCCGCGGGCAAGACGACCGTCGACACCGCGGGCCTGGACAAGAAGTAGCCGGACGGCCGAGGAGAAGGCAGGCACACCATGACCGCCACACTGGAGACTCCCACCCCTTCCGACGTCGACGCCGCCGTGACGCTGTCCGGGGTGCGCAAGGTGTTCGGCCACGGCGCGAACGCGGTGCTCGCGCTGGACGGCGTCGACCTGTCGGTCGAGCCGGGGGAGTTCGTGTGCCTGCTGGGCGCGTCGGGCTGCGGCAAGAGCACGCTGCTCAACCTGGTCGCCGGACTGGACGCGCCCACCTCGGGCAGCATCGCGCTGACCACCTCGCGGCCCGCCGTGATGTTCCAGGAGGCCGCGCTCATGCCGTGGCTCACCGCCGTGCGCAACGTCGAACTGCCGTTGCGCCTGGCCGGGCTGAAGCGGAGCGCCCGGCGCGCCAAGGCGAACGAGTTGCTCTCGCTGGTGCGGCTCGGCGAGGCGGGCGGCAAGCGACCCCACGAGCTGTCCGGCGGCATGCGACAGCGCGTCGCGCTGGCTCGCGCCCTGGCGTCCACCCTGGGCAGCGCCGAGGCGGGGACGCCCGGCCTGCTGCTGATGGACGAGCCGTTCGCCGCGCTCGACGCGATCACCCGCGACGTGCTCCAGGCCGAACTGGTCCGGGTGTGGCGGGAGACCGACACCGCCATCGTGTTCGTCACCCACGACGTGCGCGAGGCCGTGCGGCTGGGCCAGCGCGTCGTGCTGCTCTCGTCCCGACCCGGCCGGGTCGTGCGGGAGTGGGGCGTCGACGGCCTGACCGGCGCGGACGAGGCGGAAGCCATCGAGGAGATCACCGCGCACCTCCGGGAGGTGATCAGTGGCCACGCCGCAGCCTCCTGAGACCCTGGACGCCGACCGCGGGCTCGCCGCGGTCGGCGCGGGGCTGGACGCGCTGGACGCGCCGCCCCAGGACCACCGGAAGTCGGTGTGGCAGCGGTTCCTGCACACCGCCGTGCCCCCGATCGTGGCGTTCGCGCTGCTCATCGGCGCGTGGCAGGCGCTGTGGGCCTCGGCGGCCTGGCCGGAGTTCCAGCTGCCCTCACCCTTGGCGGTGTGGGACACGGTGTGGGCGACGGTCCAGTCGGGCGACGCGGGCGAGATCCTGTGGACCTCGGTGTCCCGCGCGGTGCTCGGCTTCGCCATCGCCGTGGTCATCGCGACACCGCTGGGCCTGCTGGTCGCGAAGGTGCGGGTGGTCCGCGCGGCCATCGGCTCGCTGCTGACCGGCCTGCAGAGCCTGCCGTCGGTGGCGTGGGTGCCCGCCGCGATCCTGTGGTTCGGCCTCACCCCGTCCGCGATCTACTTCGTGGTGCTGATGGGGTCCGTGCCGTCGATCGCGAACGGCCTGGTGTCGGGCATCGACCAGATCCCGCCGCTGCTCCCCCGCGTCGGCCAGGCGCTGGGCGCGGGCAAGCTGTCCTCGGCGCGGCACATCCTGCTGCCCGCCGCGCTACCCGGCTACCTCGCGGGCCTCAAGCAGGGGTGGGCGTTCTCGTGGCGGTCGCTGATGGCCGCAGAGATCATCGCCACCTCCCCGCAGCTGGGACTGGGCCTCGGCCAGTTCCTGCACAACGGCCAGTCCCTCAACGACATCTCCATGGTCATCGCCGCGATCTTCCTCATCCTCCTGGTCGGCATCGGCATCGAACTGCTGCTGTTCCGCCCTCTCGAACGGGCCGTGCTGCGCGCCCGCGGCCTCACCGGAGCACTCGGATGACCCCGCTCATCGCCGTCGCGCACGGCAGTCGCGACCCGCGTTCCGCCGCCACCGTGGCGGAACTGCTCGACGTGGTCCGCGCCCTGAACCCGGCCGTCGACGTCCGCGCGGCGTTCCTCGACCTGTCCGCGCCGCGGCTGGGCGACGTGCTGCGCGCCGTGCACGGCGAGGGCCACCACCGGGCCGTGGTCGTGCCGTTGCTGCTGGGCAAGGCCTTCCACGCCCGCGTGGACGTGCCGGGCGCGGTGGCCGAGGTCCAGCGCCAGTTCCCGCGGCTGTCCGTCACGATCGCCGACGTGCTCGGCCCCGACCCGTGGCTCGAGTCGGCCGCGCTGCGCAGGCTCGCCGCGGCGGGTGTACGCCCCGGCGACCGCTCCACCGGCATCGTGCTGGCTGGCGCCGGCTCCTCGCACGCCCCGGCCAACGCCGCCGTCTCCGCCACCGCCGCCCGCTGGTCCGCCCGTTCCGGCTGGGCGGGCGTCGAACCCGCCTTCGCCTCCGCCACGTCCCCCGACGTCGCGACCGCCGTGGCCCGGCTGCGCGCCCGCGGCGCGACCCGCGTCGCCGTCGCCTCCTGGTTCCTCGCACCGGGCCTGCTACCCGACCGGATCACCGCCCAAGCCCTCGCCCTCGACCCCGACGCCCGGATCGCCGCCCCGCTCGGAGCCGATCCGGAGGTCGCCGAACTGGTGCTGCACCGCTACTCGTCGGCGTTGGCGGGACTCGACGTCCGCCAGTACGCGTAGCCCGTCCGACCGAGCCCACCGGCCGCCACCGGTTCCCGCCGGTGGGCGGAGCGGGGATCGTAGAGTGCTGGGCATGGCAGATGAGCTGGTCCACTACGAGGTGCGGCGTGGCATCGCGACGATCACGCTGGACTCCCCCCGCAACCGCAACGCGCTGTCGGCGCAGTTGCGCGGTGAACTCACCCGGCACTTGAAGACGGCCACCGACGACGACGGGGTGCGGGTCGTCGTGCTGAGCCACACGGGCAGCGTGTTCTGCTCCGGGATGGATCTCAAGGAGGCCGGTGGGGCATCGGCGAACCAGCAGGGGGTGAACGAGTTCCCGGCGATCCTCGAACAGATCTGGACGAGTCCGAAGCCGGTGGTGGCGCGGCTGGCGGGGCCCGCGCGGGCCGGTGGGGTGGGGATCGTGGCGGCCTGCGACATCGCAGTCGCGGTGGAGTCGGCGACGTTCGCGTTCAGCGAGGTGCGCATCGGGGTGGTGCCCGCGGTGATCTCGGTGACGGTGCTGCCGCGGTTGCTCCCGCGGGCGGCGCACGAGCTGTTCCTGACCGGGGAGGCGTTCGGGGCTGAGCGGGCGGTGGCGATCGGGTTGATCAACTCGTCGGTGCCGGCCGACGGGTTGGACGCTGAGGTGGGGCGGTACACGGACATGTTGGCGCTGGGGGCGCCGGGGGCGTTGGCGGCTACGAAGCGGATGCTCCAGGAGCCGCGGGCGGCGGAGTTGGGGGGTGTGTTCGCGGACATGTTGGAGTTGTCGGCTCGGCATTTCGGAGGGGTGGAGGGGCAGGAGGGGATCGCGGCGTTCGTGGGCAAGCGCAAGCCGTCGTGGGTGCCCGGGGAGTAGGCGTGTGGCTGTCGTGGTGGGCCGCCGGGTGTCGGATCCGCCGTGCTCCGGGTGCGGCCAGCTTGACTTGGGGCCCCTTTTTCGGCCCTCGGCGGTCTAAAAGGGCAGGTGGTGGCGCTCCTGCCCGCCGTCGAAAGTGCAGGGCCGAAAACCCCGAGTAAAGCCGGCCGCACAGCGGACGAGTGCTGCTCGGTGGGTGGTCAATCCGCCGGTGGGGCAGGCCGGGTGAGCGGACGAGCTTGCTCGGTGCCAGCGTGGTGGTTCGTCGGTGCCTTGCGCCTTACGCCTTGCCGGCGTCTGCTCGGTAGTAGCCGAGGCCGCCCATGGACGACGTGCCGCGGCCGATCTCGGCGGCGTTCACGAACCCGGCCTCCGCCATGAGGTCGAGCAACGAGCCGTTCGCGTAGTCGTGTGCGGGGGCAGCGCCGTGGGAGTGCCCGCGCGACAACGCCCTGGCCTCCTTGTGGTCGAAGTCCACCAGGTGCAGGCGTCCGCCCGGCTTGAGCACGCGGCGGGCCTCGCGCAGCGCGGCCGGCTTCTGCTCGCCCGGTAGGTGGTGGAACATGAACGCCGACAGCACTCGGTCGACGCTGTCGTCGCCGTACGGCAGGTCGTCGGCGTACCCGCGGTCGAGCTTCAGC
Source organism: Umezawaea sp. Da 62-37 (assembly GCF_032460545.1). GTDB lineage: Bacteria > Actinomycetota > Actinomycetes > Mycobacteriales > Pseudonocardiaceae > Umezawaea. The sequence continues at coordinate 7,562,166 of NZ_CP135965.1, read as the reverse complement.
TCGATCCCCGCGCGGGACGCCTTGCGGGCGGCGGTCGTGAGCACCGCCGGGTCCGGGTCGAGGCCGATCACGGTCGCGCTTGACACCGCGCTCTTCGCGAGGCGCAGGAGGTTGCCGGTGCCGCAGCCGATCTCCAGCACGGTCGCGCCGGGCTCGATGCCCGCCTGTGCGAGGAGCCGCCAGTGGAACTCCTTGGCGCCCATGAGTCGGGAGACCACGTCGTACAACGGCGTCAGCATCTTGTGCCTGCCCATGGCGGGTAGGAAGTGGCGCTCGGTCGTGGTCATGACGTCTCCCCAGGAGGTACGAAGTTCGGGTGTCCGCTGTTAGCCTGCCAAGGCTTCTACCTGCGAACAAGAGACGAAGTGCGGCTCCGATGGAATTATCTTCCGATCACGACGACAGCGTGCGCCAGTTCCGGCGCAACGCGCAGGGTGTCCTGGTCGTCGACTACGTCCGCGCCGCCGGACTGCCGTCGGTGACGGTCGTGCACTGGGTCGGCGACCGGCATCGGCACCCGTTGACGCTGGACACGCACGCGCACGACTTCCTCGTGCTGTTCTACGTCCAGCACGGGGACGCGAGCATGCGGGTGGACGGTCGGGACTGGCCGTTGACGACGGGGGACGCGTTCGTCGTGGCGCCCGGCACGGTGATCACGCCGGAGCGGGCGCGGGTCGACGAGGGCGCGGAGTCGTGGGCGGTGTTCTTCCCGGCCGACGCGATCGATCCGGCGGCCGCGGCGTCGCTCGTCTCCTGGCGCACCCATCCGCTGCTGTCCCCGTTCATCGGGAACCACCGCGGCGGTGGGCAGCGCCTGCACGTGCCGCCCGACGAGCGGGCGAAGTGGCTCGGGCACCTCGCCGACCTCGACGGTGAACTGCGCGGCAGGCGCGACGGGTACGCCGACGCGGCTCGCGCGCACCTCACGCTGCTGCTGGTGCACCTCGGCCGCCTACATGTCGACCTACCCGGCGACGCGGCCGTCGAACCGCTGCTGGCCGCGGTGTTCGAGGTCGTCGAGAACCGCTACCACGAGCCGATCTCGTTGCGGGACGTCGCCGAGGCGGTCGGTCTCACGACGGGGCACCTCACGACCGTCATCGGCAAGCGGACCGGCCGCACCGTGCAGCAGTGGATCACCGAGCGCCGGATGCGGGAGGCGCGGCGGCTGCTCGCCGACACGGACCTGACCATCGCGGAGACCGCGCAGCGGGTCGGCTACCGCGACACGGGGTACTTCATCCGCCGGTTCCGCACCGCGCACCGCGTGACGCCGACGGCGTGGCGCGAGGCGGGCCGTTAGAACCTCAGTCGGTGCGGACGACCGTGAGCACGCGGTCGCCGAGTTCGGCGGTGCGGCGCACGGCGTCCTCCAGCACGGCGCTGACGCTGTCGTGGCCGCGCGGGTCGTTGCGGGCCAACTCGGCCGGGCGCGGCCAGATCAGCACGTGCTCGCCCGGCGGCAGCCAGGACAGGTCGGTCAGCGAGTCGTAGAGCGCGTCCAGGTTGTGCCCGAACCACTCCGGGAACGACAGCGCGGCGGCGATGGCCTCCATGGCCTCGTGCCTGGTCGTCACGGCCTCGCCGCGCAGCACGTGCGGGTGCGCGCCACGGTCGCGGGCCGCCTTCACGGCCTCCTGGACGGTCACTTGCGCACGTCCACGACGACGAACGAGTCGTAGTGGTCGCCGGTGTAGTAGACCTCCTGCTGATCACCGGTGATCAGCCGCCGTGCTCCGCGGTCGGGGCTTCCGGGAGTCGGCACGGTGTACTCCTTGTAGTAGTCGCCCGCCTTGGCCGGGAGGCGCTTCTCGCGGTTCTGGAACTCGACGCCGTCGTTGCGCGGGTACGGGAACGGACCGTTCTTCCCGATCAGCTTCCACGTGTCGCCCGCCTGGGACGGCAGGCTCGACAGGGGCTTCACGTCCAGCCCGGACTCCGCGCCCGCGACCGCGCCACCGGGGGCGGCCGACGTGGACTTCCCCGCGGGTTTTCCCGACGACGAGGTCGAACCGCTCGACGAGGTGGGGCCGCTCGACGGCGTGGAGGAGGACGACAGGTCCTTGAAGACCCATCCGAAGACGACCAGGGCGATCAAACCGATGAGGGCGACGGAGAGCCGCCTACCAGGAGTCACCGGGTCAGCCTACGAACCGCCGCCGAGGTGCAGCGTGTGGGGCTCTCGGACGTCCGTCGGCAGCGTCCCGACCGGCGGTTCGGCGTCCTTGTGCGGGGTCACGCGGGCCGTCGTGCGGTCCACGACCCGGTCGATGAGCCGCGCCGCGAACAGGCAGATGGGCAGCATGACGGCCATCATCATCGGGAACTGGAGCACGAAGGGCAGCTGGGTGAGCCACAGCTCGACCCCGTCCCACCACTGCGCGATCCCGTCCGGCACGCGACCGAGCCTAGCCCCGTGACGCGCCTCACCGCAGGCCGACCGGGTGGGCTGGGTTATGTTCCGTGCATGTTCGCCGTCTACGCAGCCGAGCCGAGCCCGCAGGACCCCCTTGCCTCGCTGAGGGTGGGTGAGCGGCCGGAACCCGAGGTCCCGGACGGCTGGGTGCGGGTCGGGGTGCGCGCGGCCAGCCTGAACATGCACGACCTGTGGACGCTGCGGGGTGTCGGCATCAAGGCCGACAAGTTCCCGATGATCCTGGGCTGCGACGGCGCGGGGGTGCTCGACGACGGCACCGAGGTCGTGTTGCACTCCGTGATCGGCCACCCGGACTGGTCGGGCGACGAGACCCTCGACCCCGGCCGCACGCTGCTGACCGAGAAGCACCAGGGCACGTTCGCCGACCACGTCGTGGTGCCCGCGCGCAACGCGCTGCCGAAGCCGGCCGGGCTGTCGTTCGCCGAAGCCGCCTGCATGGGCACGGCGTGGCTGACCGCGTACCGGATGCTGTTCGTGAAGTCCGGTCTGCGCCCCGGCCAGACGATGCTCGTGCAGGGCGCGTCCGGCGGTGTGTCGACGGCGCTGGTCCAGCTCGGCCGGGCCGCGGGCTACCGGGTGTGGGTCACCGGCCGCACCGAGGAGAAGCGGGCGCTCGCCGAGTCGTTGGGCGCGCACGCGTCGTTCGAGTCCGGCGCGCGGCTGCCCGAACGGGTGGACGCGGTGTTCGAGACGGTCGGCAAGGCCACCTGGTCGCACTCGATGAAGTCGCTCAAGCCCGGCGGCATCGTGGTGATCTCCGGTGCCACCAGCGGCGACGCCACCGGTGCCGAGTTGCAGCGGCTGTTCTTCCTCCAGCTGCGCGTGGTCGGCTCGACCATGGGCACCCGCGAGGAGCTCGGCGACCTGCTGGCGTTCTGCGCGCTGAACGACCTGCGCCCGCAGATCGGCCTGGAGCTGCCGATGGAGCGCGCCGAGGAAGGCCTGCGGAGCATGCTCGACGGCGAGACCGCCGGGAAGATCGTCTTCACCCGCTAGTCGACACCCGTGCGCGCCTCCCCGTGGAGGCGCGCACGAGTCGGATCAGGCGCCCTTGAGCAGTTCCAGGATCACCGACGGGTCCTGCGCGCCGGACACGCCGCGGTTGCCCACGACGAACGTCGGCACGGACCGCACGCCGATGCCGATGCCCTCCGTCAGCTCCTGGCGCACCCGCGCGGCCAGGGCGTCGTCGCGCAGCGCCTCCTCGGCGCCGGTGAGCCCGGCCTCCTCGGCCAGCTCGACCAGCGTCGCCGGGTCGCCCAGGTGCGCGCCCTCGGTGAAGTTCGCCCGGAACAGCCGCTCCTGCACCGCTCCCTGCACGCCCTGGTCGTGGGCGAGGGTGATCAGCTTGTGCGCGTCGAGCGTGTTGGCCTGCCGGGTCTTGTCCAGGTGGTAGTCGAGCCCGACGCCCGCGGCGACCTCGGCGACCCGCGCGTGGGCGCTGGTCACCGCCTCGGCGCCGCCGAACTTCGCCGCCAGCGCCTCGGTCATCGGCGCGCCGTCGTTGGGCGAGCCGGGATCCAGCTGGAACGGGCGCCAGCGCACCTCGACGGGCTCACCGTCCCAGGCCAGCAGGGCGCTCTCCATCTTGCGCTTGCCGATGTAGCACCACGGGCACACGACGTCCGACCACACTTCGAGTCTCACGACAGGTCGCAACACGGTGTGCGCCGACCTTGTTCCCCGTGTCGCCTCGCGCCCCCGTTGGTCGTAGGTTCGATCAAGGCGCACGAGGCGAGGGGAGACGACGATGACTTCCGCGCAAGGCGGCTTCGGCCGTGGATCCGGGGTGTTCCGCCGCAAGCCCATCGAGCAGATCGGCGACGCGGGCGGCGGGGAGTCGCTGAGCCGGACGCTGGGGCTCTGGCAGCTCACCGCGATAGGCATCGGCGGCATCATCGGCGCCGGGATCTTCTCGCTGGCCGGGGCGGTGGCCAACAAGACGGCGGGCCCGGCCGTGCTGGTGTCGTTCCTGATCGCGGGCATCGCGAGCGCGGCGGCCGCGTTCTCCTACGCGGAGTTCGCCGGGATGATCCCGAAGGCGGGGTCGGCCTACACCTACGGCTACGCCGTGCTGGGCGAGATCGTCGGCTGGTTCATCGGCTGGGACCTGCTGCTGGAGTACACCGCGATCGTGGCGGTGGTGGCGATCGGCATCAGCGGCTACTTCACCGAACTGCTGGCGCTGCTGGACGTCCACCTGCCCGCGTGGATGCTCGGCGCGCCGGGGACGGAGACCGGCGACGTCGCGGCGGGCAGCTACCGGGTGAACCTGTTCGCCGTGCTGCTGTGCCTGCTGATCGCGTTCGTGCTGAACCAGGGGATGCGCAACGCGGCCAGGTTCGAGACCGTCCTGGTGTACCTGAAGGTCGCCGTCGTGCTGCTCGTCGTGGCCGTCGGCGTGTTCCACATCAACACCGACAACTACAACCCGTTCTTCCCCTTCGGCGTCTCCGGGGCGCTGACCGGCGCGGCGACGGTGTTCTTCGCCGTGTTCGGCTACGACGCGATGAGCACCGCGGCCGAGGAGTCGAAGGACTCCCAGAAGCACATGCCGAAGGCGATCCTCTACTCGCTGGCCATCTCGATGGTGCTCTACGTCATCGCCTGCCTCGTGCTCACCGGCATGGTCAACTACCAGGACGTCGACGCCGAGAGCGCGTTCGCCACCGCCTTCGCCGACATCGGCCTGCCCGTGCTGGGCGTGATCGTGTCCGTCGGCGCGATCCTCGGCATCACGACGGTGCTGTTCACGTTCCTCATGGGCGCCAGCCGGGTCGGCTACTCGATGAGCCGCGACGGCCTGCTGCCCCCGTGGTTCGGCAAGACCCACCCGACCAAGCACGTGCCGAGCCGCTTCACCTGGGTGCTCGGCGTCGCAGCCGCGGTGATCGCCGGGTTCCTGCCGATCGCCGAGGCCGCCGAGCTGACCAACATCGGCATCCTGCTGGCGTTCGTGGTGGTGTGCGTCGCGGTCATCGTGCTGCGCTACCGGCAGCCCGACCTGCCGCGCGGCTTCCGCACCCCCGGCATGCCGGTCGTGCCCGCGGTCGGCGTGGTGTTCTCGCTGTGGCTGATCACGTTCCTCAACCCCACCACGTGGCTGCGGTTCGCGGTCTGGTTCGTCATCGGCCTGGTGGTCTACTTCGCCTACAGCCGGAAGCACTCCGCGATGGAGAAGTCCGGCTGACGGCGGCGGCCTACTCCTCGGCGAACCTGGCGGCGGCGCCCCGGATCGCCGCCCGCGCCTGGGTGTCCAGCCTCCGCACCACGTCCGCGGCCGGTGCCGACTCGATCAGGGAGTAGGTCTGCCCGGCCCACAGGGACATGAGTTCGGGGTCGCCGGCCGCGCGGATCGGCTTGGTCATCAGGTGCAGGTTCGGGTACGCGGCGGGGGCGTGCGCGGTGTTCTCGGTGAGGAACCGGTTCACCAGGCCGCGCGCGGGCCTGCCGCTGAACGCCCGCGTGAGCGCGGTCCGGCGGTTCTTCTCCTGGAGCGCCATCCGGTAGCCGGGCGCGGTGCCCGCCTCCGGGCACAGCAGGAACGCCGTGCCGAGCTGCGCGGCCACCGCCCCGGCGGTCACCACCGCGGCGACGTCCGCGCCGGTCACCAGCCCACCGGCCGCGATCAGCGGGAGGTCGACGGCGGCCGCCACCAGCCGCAGCGCGGCCAGCGTGCCGAGGAGTTCGCCGCCACCGGGCGAGACGCCGTCGTCGGTGAGCGTGCCGCGGTGGCCGCCGGCGTCCAGGCCCTGCACGCACAGCGCGTCCGCGCCGATCTGCGCGGCCTGCTTGGCCTCGGCCGCGGTCGTCACAGTCACCACGACGTACGTGCCTGCGGCGTGCAGCCGCCGGACCTCGTCGGTGCCGGGCAGGCCGAAGGTGAACGACACGATCGGAACCCGCATGGCCAGCAGCAGTTCGAGCTTCGCCGGGTACGAGTCGTCGTCCCACACCGGCGTTCCCGGCGTGACACCGGCCAACGCGGCCTGCGCCGCCACCCGCTCGCGGTAGACCGAGAGGTCCACTGTGGACTTCGAGCCCGGCACGAACAGGTTGACGCCGAAGGGCCGGTCGGTCAGCCCGGAGACCTCGGTGAGCCGAGCGGCCAGCGCCTCGACGGTGAGCAGGCCGGCGGCCAGGAAACCCAGGCCACCGGCCGACCCCACTTCCGCGACCAGCTTCGGGGTGGACGCGCCACCCGCCATCGGCGCGGCGATCACGGGTACGGCCAGTCGTTCCAGCATGTACCCGACATTAATCGCTACGGGAGCGAATCCAGGTGCGGCGCCACCGCGTTCGCGAAGGCCCAGCCGTTGGACGCGTCCCAGTTGATCGACCAGGTCATCGCACCGCGGATGGTCGGGTACGTGGTCGACGGCTTGAAGCTCCCGCAGTTCGTGCCCCTGGCGAGGCAGCTCAGCGCGTTGTTCACGGTCTGCGGCGAGACGTAGCCGCTGCCCGCGCCCGACGTCGACGCGGGCAGTCCGAGGCCGACCTGGTCGGCGCGGAGACCGCCCTGGAGCTGGATGCAGGCGAGCGCGGTGATGAAGTCCGCGTTCCCCTGGCTGTAGACCTTCTGGTCGCAGCCGAGCATCGAGCCGGAGTTGTAGTACTGCATGTTGACGATCGTCAGGATGTCCTTGATCGCCAGCGCCAGCTGGAAGTAGCCGCCCGCGGTGGACTGCATGTCGATGGTCTGCGGCGCCATCGTGATGATCTTGCCGCCGCCCGCGTAGATCTTGCGCAGCGCCGCGCCCATCTGGGTCGCGTTGACGCCGTTCTCCAGGTCGATGTCGACGCCGTCGAACCCGTAGGTGGCGATCAGCGAGTTCACGCTGTTGGCGAAGTTGTTCGACGCGGTCGAATCACCGACGCTGATGGTGCCCTTCTCGCCGCCGACCGACAGGATCACCTTCTGGCCGCGCGCCTTCACGGTCTTGATGTCGGCCTTGAACTGCGCGTCGGTGTAGCCGCCGAGCGCGCTGGACAGACCGGGGTCGAGGTTGAAGGTCACCGCGCCGGGCGTGCCCGCCACCGCGTCGGCGAAGGACACCGCGATGATGTCGTAGGTCGTCGGCACGTCGGCGATCTTCAGCACCCTGGCGCCGTTGTCGAAGTTCTGCCAGTAGCCCGTGAGGACGTGCTTCGGCAGCGACGTCACCGGCGGCTGGCCGGGCGTCGTGGTCGTCGTGGTGGTGGTCGTCGTGGTGGTGGTCGTCTTCGTGCTGGTCGTCGTGGGCGGCGTGCCCGGACCGTCCACCGCGACGTCGTCGGCGTAGTACGCGGGCTGGCCGTACCAGCCGTGCAGGTAGATGGTCACGGTCGTGGCCGCGCTGCTGGTGAAGTCCACCGACAGCTGGGTCCACGAGCCGGAACCGGGGGTCCAGGTGCTCTTCTCCCCCGCGCTCGTGCCGGTGACACCGAGGTAGGTGTAGCTGCCCTGCACCCACGCGGACAGCTTGTACGCGGTGTTCGGCACCACGGTCACGGTCTGCGAGCAGCGGGAGTTGTCCTGCCCCGCGGGCGTTCCCGCCAACGCGTACGACCCCGTCCGCTTCGGACTCGTCACCGCCGCGGCACCGCCGGAGCAGGTCCACGCGCTCGTGTTGCCCGCCTCGAAACCGAAGTTGCCCACCACGTTCGCCGCGGAGGCGTTGCCCACCACGAGCAGCCCAAGTCCCGCGAAGGCCACCAGCGCGCTCAGCGCCGCGATCAGCGCTCGTCTCGTCTTCGTACCCACGTGCACCTCACCAGATCCACTTCGGCGGCCACGGCCCGGACGCGTGATGTGGGCCACTCGAAAAATGGACTAGACCACTGCTCGCTGTCAAGACGTGGTGCGCCTGTTGGGCCGAAGGCGGTGTGGACACTGGGCCGAATGGCCTGAACACGGGAAATCGTGTTTGTCCCGTGGTCAACTGGGAATGAACCCACCAGACAGGCACGCGGTCGTCCGACCGTGGAAGTCGGAGGAAGCCATGACCTTCACGCTCCCTGATGCCGTCAACCTGGCCCGCCGCGCTCACGAGGGCCAAGTCGACAAATCCGGAAATCCCTACATCGACCACCCGCTCCGCGTCATGACCCGTGTGGACGGTGCCGCCGAGCAGATGGCCGCCGTGCTGCACGACGTCGTCGAGGACACCTCGGTCACCCTCGACGAGCTCGTCGAACTGGAGTGCCCGACCATCGTCGTGCGCGCCGTCGAGGCGTTGACCCACTTCCCCGACGAGCCCCAGTCCGCGTACCTGGCCCGTGTCGCCGCCGACCCGATCGCCCTGATCGTCAAGCGCGCCGACATCGGCGACAACCTCTCGCCGGACCGCACGGCCCTGCTGCAACCGGTCGAACGCGAACGCCTCCGCGACAAGTACGAGACCGCGCTGAGGCTGCTCGATTATTACGAGAATGGATGAACGTGCCGTATACCACAGGTAACGCCGGTGTGCGAGACAAATCACCCTCGGAATCGATGCAGAAGCCTCGAAAAGGGTGAATGATGGGTGGTGCACGAAGACCGCACCACCCATCAGAAGGAGCTAGATGACCCACCCCAGCACCGCCATCCGGACACTGCGCAAGAGTCTGACGAGCCGCCGCGCGGCCCGCCGGAGCCGCCAGGGCCTCGAGCGGGAGTTGGCCAGCTACAACACCCCGAGCGCCCGCCTCGACCTGGACGCCGTCCTGGCGAGGCACGACTCGGCCGACACCGCCGAGATCAAGGCGATCCTCCACCGCCAGTCCATGGAGCGGATCATCCGCGCCGGCAGCTGACGTGAAGCTGGACCGTTCACCGTCGAACGCGTCTGCGCGCCCCTCGGGGCAGCGACCTGACAGGTAGTTCGACCACAACCAAGAGGCCACCCCGGCAACGCTGCCGAGGTGGCCTTCGTCATGCCCGGCCCGGTCGTCGCGAACCCGTGGCACGCGAAAGCGCCGCACGCGGCGGGCGTACGGCGCTTCCGGTAGAGCCGAACCGCTACTTCTTCTTCTTGTCGTCGTCCGTCGACAGCGCGGCCACGAAGGCTTCCTGCGGCACCTCGACGCGGCCGACCATCTTCATCCGCTTCTTGCCGACCTTCTGCTTCTCCAGCAACTTCCGCTTGCGCGTGATGTCACCGCCGTAGCACTTGGCCAGCACGTCCTTGCGGATCGCCCGGATGTTCTCGCGCGCGATCACCCGCGACCCGATGGCCGCCTGGATCGGGATCTCGAACTGCTGCCGGGGGATCAGCTCCCGCAGCTTCGACGCCATCCGCGTCCCGTAGCCGTAAGCCGAGTCCTTGTGGCAGATGGCGCTGAACGCGTCCACGGCCTCGCCCTGGAGCAGGATGTCGACCTTCACCAGCTCCGAGCTCTGCTCGCCCGACTCCTCGTAGTCCAGCGACGCGTACCCCCGCGTGCGGGACTTCAGGTTGTCGAAGAAGTCGAAGATGATCTCGCCCATCGGCATCGTGTACCGCAGCTCCACACGATCCTCGGACAGGTAGTCCATGCCGCCGAGCTGCCCGCGCTTGGACTGGCACAGCTCCATGATCGCGCCGATGTAGTCGCTGGGCGAGATGATCGTGCACTTCGTGACCGGCTCGAAGATGTCGGCCATCTTGCCGTCGGGCCAGTCGGACGGGTTCGTCACGGTGTGCACCGCGCCGTCCTCCATGACCACGCGGTAGACCACGTTGGGCGCGGTGGAGATCAGGTCCAACCCGAACTCGCGCTCCAGCCGGTCCCGCGTGATCTCCAGGTGCAGCAGGCCGAGGAAGCCGCAGCGGAAGCCGAAGCCCAGCGCCGCCGACGTCTCCGGCTCGTAGGCGAGCGAGGCGTCGTTGAGCTGGAGCTTGTCCAGCGCCTCGCGCAGCTCCGGGTAGTCCGAGCCGTCGACCGGGTACAGACCGGAGTAGACCATCGGCCGCGGCTCGCGGTAGCCGGCGAGCGGCTCGGTCGCGCCCTTGCGCTCGGAGGTGACGGTGTCGCCGACCTTCGACTGGCGGACGTCCTTCACGCCGGTGATCAGGTAGCCCACCTCGCCGACGCCGAGGCCGACGCTGGCCTTGGGCTCGGGCGAGATGATGCCGACTTCCAGGATCTCGTGGATGGCACCCGTGGACATCATCTTGATCCGCTCGCGCGGGGTGATCTTGCCGTCCACGACGCGGATGTAGGTCACCACGCCGCGGTAGGTGTCGTAGACCGAGTCGAAGATCATCGCGCGGGCGGGGGCGTCGGCGTCGCCGACGGGGGCCGGGACCTTGAGCACGACCTCGTCGAGCAGCTCCTTGACGCCGAACCCGGTCTTCGCCGAGACCCGCAGCACCTCGTCGGGCTCGCACCCGATGATGTGCGCGATCTCCTTGGCGTACTTGTCCGGGTCGGCCGCCGGGAGGTCGATCTTGTTCAGCACCGGGATGACCGCGAGGTCGTTCTCCAGCGCCAGGTAGAGGTTCGCCAGCGTCTGGGCCTCGATGCCCTGCGCGGCGTCCACCAGCAGCACGGCGCCCTCGCAGGCCTCCAGCGCGCGGGACACCTCGTAGGTGAAGTCGACGTGCCCAGGGGTGTCGATCATGTGGAGCACGTGGGGCTTCTCGGCGATCTGCCACGGCAGGCGCACGTTCTGCGCCTTGATCGTGATGCCGCGCTCGCGCTCGATGTCCATGCGGTCCAGGTACTGGGCGCGCATCAACCTCGGGTCGACAACGCCGGTGATCTGCAGCATCCGATCGGCCAGGGTCGACTTGCCGTGGTCGATGTGGGCGATGATGCAGAAGTTCCGGATGAGCTCCGGGGGCGTGAACGTCTTGTCGGCGAACGTGCTCACTCGAGTTCCTCGCGCGTTAGGACGGGGGACAGCACATCATCTCATGGCGCGCGAACCCGCTTTTACCTGCTGACCTGAGACGCAGGCCATAAGCTCTGCCGGTGTTCGCAAATGGAGAGGACGCCCGCCCCGCCAGGGGCGCGGTCCGCGAAGTGCACTCGGCCGCCGTCGCCGCCACCCTGGAGTACTCCCCCGACCTGGACGGCCTCGCCGATCCGGGCGAGATCGTGTGGGCCTGGGTGCCCTACGAGGAGGACCCGACGCGCGGCAAGGACCGTCCGCTGCTGGTCGTGGGCAGGCACCACCGCGCGCTGCTGGGTCTGATGCTGTCCAGCAAGGAGCCCGACGACCGGGAGGTGGACGACTGGCTCGACCTCGGCTCGGGCGCCTGGGACCGCGGCGGGAGGCACTCCTACCTGCGGCTGGACCGGGTGTTCGAACTCGACGAGCACGACATCCGCCGCGAGGGCTCGGTGCTGGAGTCCGAGCGGTTCGACCAGGTGGTCGGCGTCCTGCGGGTGCGGCACGGCTGGAACTGACCCGTTCCGGTCGGATTCCCCCGCTCCGGGCGAGGCGCGGGGGGATCCGACCGGCGGGACGTCGAACCGCCGGCTTGGGGGCAACTAGCCTCGGAAGCGCTGCTTGGTGCGGCCGCCGAGCAGCATCCGCAGGCCCACGAGCGTGACGACGATCAGGACGCCGCCGATCGTGACGATCAGCGGCATGCTCATCGGCGGCGCGGTGAGGCTCGCGGCCTGCGGCGTGGCGGCGCCCGCGGCGGGCGCGACCGTCGCGATCGGGATGTTCTTGGTGTCGGTGAAGTCGACCTTGCCGGTCGCCTCCAGCACGGAGATGTGGTCCAGCACGGTCTTCATGCAGACGTCGGCGAAGTCCCTGATCAGCGTGTTCCGGGTACCGGCGCGGACGGTGGACAGGAACATGTAGACCTTGCCGTGCGCGGCGCGGAGCCGGTTGGCGTAGATCTTGTCGAACTCGTCGCTGCCCGCGGGGGCGGCGGTCATCTCGCGCAGCCAGCCCTGCTGGTCGGAGTTCGGGGCCGTGGGCAGGGTGACGTTGAGCATCTTGCCGAGCTCGATCACCCTCGAGTCGAGGTCGGTGTGGCCCTCGACCAGGTGTCTCCCCGCCTCCTGGACGAGCGGGTTGGCCGACTTCTCCAACCCCATCTCGCCCGCGGGCTTCTCCCACAGGCCCGCCAGGCGGACCTTCACGAGCATGTCGCGGGCCGCCGCGTCGAGCGGACCCCACTGCGTCTGCTCGACCTCGGTCGACACGGGTTGGGCGACCGAGGTGCCCGCGAGGGGCAGCAGGAGAGCCGCGAAGGCGACGATCAGCGACGCGGCAGCAGACCGAAGGAGGCGCATGTTCCGGACTACGGATGGGCGGGCGTAGGGGTTCAGGCCAATCGGGTGACTTCCACCGTCACTTCCAGAGCTGAGGCCGCCCCGCCGGAGTAGGTGCCCTTCAGCGGCGCCACGTCGCCGTAGTCCCGCCCGAGCGCGACCCAGATGTGCCGGGGTCCGACCGGGATGGCGTTCGTCGGGTCGTACCCCCACCAGCCGCCGGTCCACGCCTCGATCCACGCGTGGCTCTCGCCGCGCACGGTCTCCCGCACGGCCCCGTCCGGCTTGGTGTGCAGGTAGCCGGACACGTACCGGGACGGGATGCCCATGGCCCGCAGCAGCACCAGCGTGAGGTGCGCGAAGTCCTGGCAGACGCCCTCGCGGGCCCGCCACGCGTCGGTCGCCGAGCTGTGCACGCCGGTCGTGCCGGGCTGGTACTTGAGCTGCTGGTGCACCCAGTGGCACGCCGCGAGCACCGCGTCCGCCGGGCTCACGCCCTTGCGCAGCTCGCGCGCCACCGCGGCCAGCTCCTTGTCCTTGGGCACGTACGGCGTCCAGTCGAGGAACTCGGTGTACCGGTCGAGCAGCGCGTCGGACTTGAGGTCGGGCCAGCTGCCCGCGCGGTTCGGCTCGTTCTCCTCGCCGGTCTCCACGACCGACGACGCCACGACCTTCAGCTCCAGGTGCGGCGCGTGCAGGTCGAACGACGTGACCTCGGTGCCCCAGTAGTCGGTGTACCGGTAGGCCCTGGTCGCGGGCGTGGTCTCGACCCTGCTGACCACGACGTTCTGCCGCCGGTCGCCGCGCGGGGTGAGCCTGGCCTCGTTGTAGGACTGGGTGACGGGGGCCTCGTACCGGTACCCGGTGGTGTGCACCACGCGCACGCGCCAGCTCATGAGGTCACCTTCGCGTTGGTCCAGGCCACCCAGGGCACGGAGTGGAAGTACTGCAGGGAGACCGCCTCGCCGACGTCCCGCACGGTCGCCTGCAACGCCTTGAGCCTGCGCGGCAGGTCCTCCAGCAGGTCGTGCGGGCGGAGGAACTCCAGGTCGCTGCGCGCCTGGCCGAGCAGCCGCAACGCCTCCGCGCGGGCTCCCACCCGGACGCTGGGCTGGTGGTCGAGGTGCTCCAGGCACGACTCGGCCTGGCGCAGGGCGTGGAACACCGAGCGCGGGAACAGCCGGTCGAGCAGCAGGAACTGCACGACGCGGCCCGCGTCCAGGGCGCCGCGGTAGGTGCGCAGGTACGTGTCGTGCGCGCCCGCCGAGCGCAGCACCGTGACCCAGCCGGGCGAGGACGCCTTGTCGCCGACGCGGGACAGCAGCAGCCGGACGATCATGTCGACCCGCTCGACCGACCGGCCGAGCACCAGGAACCGCCAGCCGTCGTCGCGGCTCATCGTCGAGTCGGCCAGGCCCGCGAACATCGCCGCGCGCTCCTCGACGAACGAGAAGAACGCGTGCGGGCCGACCGTGCGGGCGTAGCGCTGGCGCTCCGGCACCGCGTTGTACATCGTGTTGAGGCACTCCCACATCTCGCTCGACACGACCTCGCGGGCGCCCTTGGTGTTCTCGCGCGCGCTGTTGATCGACGCGACGATGGACCCGGCGTTGTCGCCGGAGTAGGCCACCAGCTCGGTCAGCGACCACACGTCCAGCGCTTCCTTGCGCTCCGGCGGGTCGATGCCCAGGACGGCGAGGAGCTGCCGGCTGGTCGCGTCCGGGTCGACGGTCGCGTCCTCCAGCAGCTGGTGCACGGACACGTCGAGGATGCGGGCGGTGTCGTCCGCGCGTTCGACGTAGCGGCCGATCCAGTACAGCGACTCCGCGTTGCGAGCCAGCATCAGACCTCCTCGGTGCGCTGGGAAAGCTGTTGCTGCTGTTGTTGCTGCTGCTGGGTGTTCGACAGCTCCGGTCCCTGCTCGGCCGCGATGGCGGCGAGCCCCTCCGCCCCCGCCAGGCCGGGTTCGGCCAGCTCGCGCTCCACAGTGGAGGAGCGCGGCGCGAGCACCCAGGTGTCCTTGGAACCGCCGCCCTGCGAGGAGTTCACGACCAGGCTGCCCTCCGGCAGCGCGACCCGCGTCAGGCCGCCGGGCAGGACGAAGATGAAGTTGCCGTCGTTGACCGCGAACGGCCGCAGGTCCACGTGCCGCGGCACCAGCCGGTCGCCGACCTTCGTGGGCACGGTCGACAGCTGCACCACCGGCTGGGCGATCCAGCCGCGCGGGTTCAGCTTGATCCGCTTGCGCAGCGAGTTCAGCTCGCGGGTCGTGGCGTACGGCCCGAACACGATGCCGTACCCGCCGGAGCCCTCCACCGGCTTCACCACCAGCTCGTCGAGGTGGTCGAGCACGTAGGAGCACTCGTCGGGCAGCCAGCAGCGGAACGTGTCGACGTTCGGCAGCAGCGGCTTCTCGCCCAGGTAGTACTGCAGGATCTCGGGCATGTAGGTGTAGACGAGCTTGTCGTCCGCGACCCCGTTGCCCATCGCGTTGGCGATGACGACGTTGCCCGCGCGAGCCGCGTTCAGCAGGCCCGCCACGCCCAGGACCGAGTCGGCGCGCAGGTGCACCGGGTCCAGGAAGTCGTCGTCGATCCGGCGGTAGATCACGTCCACCTGCCGCTCGCCCTCGGTCGTGCGCAGGTAGACGAGGTTGTCGCGGCAGAACAGGTCACGCCCCTCGACCAGCTCCACGCCCATCTGCCTGGCCAGCAGCGAGTGCTCGAAGTAGGCGGAGTTCGCCACGCCCGGCGTCAGCACCACCACGTTCGGGTCCGCCGCGTTCGGCGCCGCCGCGTTGCGCAGCGCCCGCAGCAGGTGCACCGCGTAGTCCCCCACCGCGCGCACCCGGTGCCGCGCGAACAGGTCCGGGAACACCCGCGCCATCGTGCGCCGGTTCTCCATCACGTAGGACACCCCGGACGGGCACCGCAGGTTGTCCTCCAGCACCCGGAACACCCCGTCCACGTCCCGCACGAGGTCGACACCCGACACGTGGATCCGCACCCCGTTCGGCGGGTTGATCCCCGCCGCCTCCCGGTGGAAGTGCTCGCACGAGGTGATCAGCCGCCGCGGCAGCACCCCGTCCCGCACGATCTGCGCGTCCCCGTAGATGTCGGCTAGGAACATCTCCATCGCCCGCACCCGCTGCACGATGCCCCGTTCGAGCTTCGCCCACTCCGACGCGGTCAGGATGCGCGGGATCAGGTCCAGCGGGAACGGCCGCTCCTGCCCGGACAGCGAGAACGTGATGCCCTGGTCGACGAACGCCCGTCCGAGCGCCTCCGACCGCGCGTTCAGGTCCGCCACCTCCGACGGCGCGATCGACTCGTGCAGCGCCCGGTACGCCGACCGCACCCCCTCGTCGCGGGTGAACATCTCGTCGTAGGCGTCCGCGTGCGGACGATCCGGATCCAGGTACCCGTCGAACAGCTTGCTCGGCCGCGGGGCCGTCACGGCCGGGCTGCGCCGCAGGGCTGAGGTGCGCGTTCGACGTTCCATGAACGACATACTGACCCGCCGGGTGCCGTTCGCGCACTACCTGGCGCCGGGGAAGTCCAGGACGGAAACGTGGCCGAAACATCGGGGACGATGTCGGGGTGGCCTCTCCGGAGCACGTGCGGGCCACCCGGCCCGCACGCTCCCACCCGCTCGCGGACCGCTCCGGGTCAGGGCGCCAGCGGTCCGACGTCGGCGGTGGTCAGGGGCTTGCGGGCCACCGGGCCGCCGAACTCGTCGGCGCCCACGTCGAGCGCCCCGGTGCGCGCGTGCGGGTCGAAGTCGGTGGTGACGTAGGGGTAGCTGCCGGTAGCGGTGTCGATCGCGGGGCTGTCCGGCGCGAGCCGGGAGAGGCCCGCGGCGTCCACGACCAGCTTCGGGTCGACGGAGCGGTAGCCGTTCGGGATGCCCGCGGTGGCGCCCCAGACGATGTTGCCCTCGTACCTGACCGTCGACCCGGCCGCGATGTCGACCAGCCTGGTCTGCGCCGTGCCGCGGATGATGTTGTTCGCCAGCACGCAGTCCTTGGGCAGGAACGCGCCGCCGTCGTTGTCGACGACCTGACCGGTCCCGATCAGCGTGTTGAACGCGACCACCACCCGGTCGGGCCGGTCGTGGCCGGTGCTGGTGGGGCCGCTGTCGGCCTCGCTGCCGGTGCCGAACACGAGCGCGCGGTCACCGGTGTTGGCGACGTAGTTGTTGACGATCCGGTGGTCGTCGCCGTGGAAGCGGATGCCCGAGCCGAGTAGGACGTTGCCGTCGACGAGGTTGCGGCTGCCGTGGCGCAGCACGATGTAGCCCGAGCTGTCGCGGATGGTGTTGTAGCGCACGACGTTGTCCGAGGACTTGACCGAGATGGCCTCCGGATCGCCGTTGGCCTTCTCGAACAGGTTGTGCTCGACGACCGCGTTGGCCGACTTGGACTGCTTGTGGCTGTAGCCCAGCCGGATGGACTCGCCGCCGTTGTCCCCGGTGAAGCTGTGGTTGTAGAAGTAGTTGTGGTGGATCCGGGTGCGCTGCGCGATCTCCGAACCCGGCCCGGAGATCTGCAGGAACACGCCCTCGGTGCTGCGGTTCTGGAACGTGTTGTGGTCCACCTCGACGTCGTCGCCGTTGACCGTGACCCAGCCGCCGGAACCGGTGAGCTGCACGGAGTTCCGGGTGATCCGGAGGTGGTGGGCGTCGCCGGGCACCGAGAGGCCGCCGCCGTGGCGCAGGGTGAAGCCCTGCAGCACCACGTCGTGCAAGCCGGCGGCGAACGAGAACCCGGCGCTGCCCTTGATCTCCACCTTGCCGACGGTCGCCGCGGTGACGGTGATCGGCGCGGCGGACGTGCCGGACTTCTTGATCGCGATGGCGGCGCTCGCCGTGTACGTGCCCGCGGCCACCTCGATCCGGTCGCCCGGCGCGGCCGCGTTCAACGCGGTCTGCAACGCGGCCAAGCTGGTCACCCGCACCACGGCCGCCGAAGCGGGAACGGCTGTGCCCAGGCCCATCAGCACGGCCGCCACGATCACTGGAAGAACTCGCCTCATCAGCCAACTCCACGGGGTCCGCTGGCGGCGGCTCCCGCACCGTAACCCAGCGCACGGCCCCGTGCCTAGAGATCGAGTTCCATGCGCACGTGCGGCGGCTCGCCGTCGCGGGCGACCTCGCGCCAGCCCTGCCGGGCGTAGAAGGTGCGCGCGCGGACGTTGGGTTCGAACACGTCGAGGCCCGCGAGCGGCACGCCCGACGCGCGCCAGCCGTCCACGCAGGCCCGGTGCAGCGCGCCACCGATCCCGTTGCCCCAGTGGTCGGGGTGCACCTGGAGTTGGAGCAGTTCCGGGCCGTTGACCAGCGCGAACCCGGTAACGCCACCGTCGGTTTCGGCGCAGAGCCACGTGCGGCCGCGCGTCCCGAAGCGGTCCGCGTAGCCGGTCGCGCGCACGGCCGCCTCCCACTCGGCCAGCTCCGCCTCCGGGAGGTGGCCGTCGTAGTAGCTGCGGCGTGCCCGGACGTGGATCTCGACGACGGCCGGTGAGTCGGCGGCCCGTGCCGCGCGCACGACGGTGTTCCCCATGCCCGTTGGACGCCCCAGGAGTCCGGAGGTTGCACGAGGCCCTATCAAAGTGATATCACTTTGATAGGCCGCAGGGGGCGGTCGAGGACACGAAGTGGGTGGAGTCATGAACGCGACGACCGAGATAGCCGCACGGATGCCGGCACCGGCGATCAGGGAGCGCGAGGCGCACGGGCTCGCGGGCATTCCCGCGTTCCTCCTCGGGGTCGCCGGGGAGCTCGTGGGCGGAGGGCTGATCGCGCTGGCGATCGTCCCCGAACCGGGCGACCCGAGCGTCCCGCTGATCATCCTGGGCGCCCTGGTGGTCGCCGCGTCCGCGATCGTGCTGGGCGGCCTGTTCACCGTGGCGCCCGGCGAGGCGCGGGTGCTCCAGTTCCTCGGCCGCTACGTCGGCACGGTCCGCAAGGACGGCCTGCGCTGGGCGAACCCGTTCACCACGCGCAAGAAGGTGTCGACCAGGATCCGCAACCACGAGACCTCCGCGCTGAAGGTCAACGACGCCGACGGCAACCCGATCGAGATCGCCGCCGTCGTGGTGTGGCAGGTCGACGACACGGCGCGCGCGCTGTTCGAAGTGGACGACTTCGTGCGGTTCGTGGGCATCCAGACCGAGACGGCCGTGCGGCACATCGCGAACAGCTACCCCTACGACAACCACGACGAGGCCGGGTTGTCGTTGCGGGAGAACGCGGACGTCATCACCGAGACCCTGTCGATCGAGATCGCGGCGCGGGTGCAGGCGGCGGGCGTGCACGTGATCGAGTCGCGGCTCACGCACCTGGCCTACGCCCCGGAGATCGCCCACGCGATGCTCCAGCGGCAGCAGGCGGGCGCGGTCGTCGCGGCCAGGACGCGGATCGTCGAGGGCGCGGTCGGCATGGTCGAACTGGCGCTCGCGCGGCTCGCCGAGCACGACGTGGTCCAACTCGACGAGGAGCGCAAGGCGGCTATGGTGTCCAACCTGCTGGTCGTGCTGTGCGGCGACCGGTCGACCCAGCCCGTGGTCAACACGGGATCGCTGTACACCTGAGGACGACGTGGTAGAGCGCAAGAGCGTCCTGCTCAGACTCGACCCGGCGGTGCACGACGCGCTGACCAGGTGGGCGGGCGACGAACTGCGGAGCGCCAACGCGCAGATCGAGTTCCTGCTGCGGCGCGCGCTCAAGGAGGCGGGTCGGCTGCCCGGCACGGCGGCCGAGCAGCCCAAGCGCGGGCGACCGCGCAAGGACCCCTAGCAGTGACCCGGCCGCGCGACCTCCACGGGTCGCGCGGCCGCTCGGCACCCCGGACACTGTCCGGGTGATCGAGGAAGGCGCCCCATGAGCGAACTGAACACGCCGTACGAGCACGGCACGCCCGCGTGGGTGGACCAGCTGACGACCGACCTCCGGGCGACCGCGGACTTCTACCGCGGGCTGTTCGGCTGGGACTACGAGGTCGGCACGCCGGAGAACGGCGGCCTCACGATGGCCCTGCTGCGCGGGAAACCCGTCGCGGGCCTGCGCGAGATGCCCCGCGACGCGCCGTTCGCCGTCGTGTGGACGACCTACCTCGCGACCGACGACGTGGACGAGTCGGTCGACCTGACCGAGGACCGCGGCGGCGCCGTGCTGGTGCCCGTGTTCGAGGTGGAGGGTCCCGGCCGGGGCGCGATCGTGGCGGACGCGACGGGCGCGTCGTTCGGGATGTGGGAGGCGGGCACGCACATCGGCGCGTACGTGGTGAACGAGCCCGGCGCCGTGGTGTGGAACGAGCTGGCCACCAGGGACCTCGACACCGCGTCCGCGTTCTACCGCGACGTGTTCGACCTCGAACCCGAACGCACTCCCGGACTCCCCTACACCCGGTTCAAAGTGGACGGCCGCACCGTCGGCGGCGCCTACGCGATGGCCGACGAGGTGCCCACCGACATCCCGCCGCACTGGATGACCTACTTCGGCGTGACCGACGTCGACGCGGCCGTCGACCGGGTCGTCTCGCTCGGCGGCATCGCGGTCGGCGACCCGTCCGACTCCCCGTTCGGCCGCTTCGCCACCGTGGGCGACCCGCTCGGCGCGCCGTTCCGGGTGCTGGACGTCGCCGCACGCTGAGCCACCCCGCTGACCAGCCCGATTCCTGCTGGTCGACGCCCTGCTGGTACTCTTCTTCGGTCGTACCGCGTGGCATTCCGCACTGGAGGAAACCTGCCTTCGGGCAGGGCCGAAACACCACCGCGGTGCACCCCACAAGCAAGAGAACGAGGGCGTAGTCATGGCCAACATCAAGTCCCAGCTCAAGCGGATCAAGACCAACGAGAAGGCTCGACTGCGGAACAAGTCCGTCAAGTCGTCCCTCAAGACCGCGGTGCGCAAGTTCCGCGAGGCCGCCGAGGCCGGCGACAAGGACAAGGCCACCGCGCTCCTGCAGGACGTGTCCCGCAAGCTCGACAAGGCCGCGACCAAGGGCGTCATCCACGCCAACCAGGCCGCCAACAAGAAGTCGGCCCTGGCCAAGCGCGCCAACCAGATCTGACTCACCTTGAACACCCCGGAAGGGCGCCACTCCTCGGAGCGGCGCCCTTCCGGCTTTCGGGGACAGCTGTCAGGGCCGGACTTCAAGGCTGGACTTCAAGGTCGGCTTTGACCGGTGCCACCGGCCGGGAAATCACACGCGTGACAGCGACTCAGCGGGCCTGCTCAGGCCGCGAGCCGGCAGCGCGACAACGATTCGGCAGGCCCGGTCAGGCCGGGAACCAAGAGCGCAACAGCGATCCGACGGGCTTGATCAGGCCGCGGGCCGGAAGCGCGACAGCGACTCAGCGGGCCTGGTCAGGCCGGAGCCCCAGGGGATGGCGGGCCAGCGGCCAGGGCCGACCAAGCCGCGAAGCCGCACGCCCTGACGCCGATGTGCGCCCAGCGCTTGTCGCCTTGCCGCCCACGGACAAGGCAGGCCAGGAGTCCCCGATCGAGCAAGGCCACCCGATCTACAGGCTACAAGCGGGGTACGACATTTCCGGTGGCTTGCACCACGCCCGATCACGCTGCACGACGACCGGCCAGGCCGCACGACGACCGATTAGGCCGAGCAACGGCTGATCAGGCCTGCACGACAACCGATCAGAGGTGCCGTGCGTCCGATCAGGCCGCGCGGCAGCCGACCAGAAGACACCGGCGCAAGATGCCGACCCCGGCTCAGCGACCACCGTGCACGGCGACGATCCGCAGAACCGCCCGCTCCAGCGCGTAGTCCGCGTCGGCGGCGACACCCTTCACGTCGGCGTTCAGCAGGGCCACCACGGACATCGCCTCGGCCAACCCCGACGAGTCCCACCCGCGGGACTGCCCCTGCGCCTTCTTCACCTTCCAGGGCGGCATCCCCAACTTGCCCGCCAGCTGGAACGGGTCCGCCCGACCCGCCGCCGAGACGCGCGCGATGGTCCGCACGGAGTCGGCGAGCGCGTCCGCGACCAGCACGTGCGGCACGCCGGTCTGCATGGCCCAGCGCAACGCTTCCAGGGCGCCTGCCCGATCGCCGATCACGGCCTTCTCCGCCACCGCGAAGCCGGTCACCTCGGCCCGGCCGCGGTGGTACCGGCGGACCTCGTCGGCGTTCACGTTGCCACCGCTGTCGGCGACGAGCTGCGACGCGGCGGCGGCCAGCTCGCGCAGGTCGGTGCCGACCGAGTCGATCAGGACGGCGATGCCCTCCGGGTCGATCTTGCCGCCCGCGGAGCGGACCTCGTTGCGGACGAAGGCCTCGCGCTCGTTGGCCTTGGTGATCTTGGGGCAGTCGATGACGACCGCGCCCGCCTTGCGGAGGGCCGCGGGCAGTTCCTTGGCCGCCTTGCTCCGGCCGCCGCCGGAGTGGATCACGACGAGCGTGATGCCGTCGGCCGGGGCCTTGGCGTAGGCGATCACCGTGTCGGCGATCTCCTTGCCCGCCTCCTGCGCGGCCTCCAGCGCGATGACGCGCCCCTCGGCGAACAGCGACGGGCTCACCAGTTCAGCCAGTTCAGGCGGGGTGAGGTCGGTCACCCTGATCCTGGTCAGGTCGGCCTGGGCGTCGATCTTGCGGGCCGCGTCCAGCGCCGCGCGCACCGCTCGTTCGACCAGCAACTCCTCGTCGCCGACCACGAGTTGCAACGGATCCGGCGTGACAGCGGGCGCACTCACGGGTGAGATCCTGCCACGCCCCACCGACTCCCGAAGTGTGGACACCGGTGGTCGAGGAACGGGAGGGTGCCGTAACTTGGTGGTCACAACTGAATACCGCTCATCCAGAGGGGCAGAGGGATCGGCCCGAAGAAGCCCCGGCAACCCGATCGTCAGGTTTTCGCACGCGTGCGAACGCCCGACGGTCATGGTGCCAATTCCGACCCGCGCTGCGGGACAGATGAGGAGTTACCTCGCGATGACTGCTGTCAGTGTGCCCACGAGCACCACCTTCGACCTCGGCCCCGCCCGCGCGCTCTCGTGTCGCGAGTGCGGACACGAAACCCCGCTCGCCGCCGAGTACGCGTGCGTCGAGTGCTTCGGGCCGCTGGAAGTGGCCTACGACTTCGGCCGGATCCGCCGTGAGGACATCGAGGCCGGCCCCCGGTCCATCTGGCGCTACCGCGGCCTCCTCCCCGTTCCGTCGAACGTCCAGTCCCACCCCAACACCGAGCCCGGCGGCACCCGGCTGGTCCAGGCGGACCGGCTCGCCAAGGCGCTGGGCCTGCGCAAGGTGTGGGTGAAGGACGACACCGGCAACCCCACCCACTCGTTCAAGGACCGCGTGGTCGGCGTGGCGCTGGCCGCCGCCCGCGAACTGGGCTTCAAGGTGCTCGCCTGCCCCTCCACCGGAAACCTCGCCAACGCCGTCGCGGCCGCCGCGGCCCGCGCGGGCTGGGACTCGGTCGTGCTGGTGCCCTCCTCCCTGGAACAGGCCAAGATCCTGATGACCGCCGTCTACGACGGTGCCCTGATCGCCGTCGACGGCAACTACGACGACGTGAACCGCCTCGCCCAGGAACTGGCCGCGGAGCACGAGGACTGGGCGTTCGTGAACGTCAACGTCCGCCCGTACTACGCCGAGGGCTCGAAGACGCTGGGCTACGAGGTCGCCGAGCAGCTCGGCTGGCGGCTGCCGGAGCAGATCGTCGTGCCGATCGCCTCCGGCTCGCAGCTCACCAAGGTGGACAAGGCTTTCCGCGAGTTCGGCGAACTCGGCCTGGTCGAGCAGACGCCGTACCGCGTGTTCGGCGCCCAGGCCACGGGCTGCTCCCCCGTCTCCCTCGCGTTCAAGGAGGGCCACGACGTGGTCCGCCCCGTCCGCCCGGACACGATCGCCCGCTCCCTCGCGATCGGCGCCCCCGCCGACGGCCCGTACGTGCTGGACGCCGTGCGCCGCACCGGCGGAGCCATCGAGGACGTCACCGACGAGGAGGTCGTCGAGGGCATCCGCCTGCTCGCCAGGACCGAGGGCATCTTCGCCGAGACCGCGGGCGGCGTCACCGTCGCCACCGCGAAGAAGCTGGTGGAGTCGGGCAAGCTCGACCCCGACGCCGAGACCGTCCTCCTGATCACCGGCGACGGCCTGAAGACCCTCGACGCGGTCGCCCACACCCTCGCCCCGCTCGCGACCGTGCCCCCGTCGGCCCAAGCCGTGCTGGACGCGCTCGCCAACCGCTGACAGACCTCCTTCCCCTCGATCCGGACCGCGCCGGGCACACCCGGCAGGCCACCGACTTCTCCCCTGGTGGGCGGGCACTCGACCACGAGTGCCCGCCCACGTTCCTCAGCGCAGCAGGTAGGCGTCGATGATCGTCTGTTCGACCCCGTTGCCCGCGTGATCACCCGCCTTCGCTCGCAACGACACCGACGTGGCTCCTCGCGGGTGCGACAACCGCAACGCGCACCCGCCGAGCACCGGGACCCGCTGCCACGTCATGCCGCTGTCGTAGGACACCTCTGCCGACGTGATCCGCTGCCGCGCCCCACCGGCACCCGCCTGGCTCCGCACCGAGACCGGCACCGTGAACCGCTTGCCCGCCTCCGCCGCCCCGCTCACGTCGAGTTCCGGCGTGAACCGGATGACCGAGATCGGCAGCGCCGTGATCCCCTCCGTGCGGTCGGACCGGAACGTCCACGAGGCTGAAACCTCTGTGCTCAACGGGGAATTGGTCCGGGTCGCCTCGGTGGTGAGCCGGTAGTCGGCCGCGCCACCTGGATCGGTGAACCAGCCGTACCCGGCGTCGCCGGTCCCGCCGAGCAGCACCCCGTCGCGGTACAGCTTCGTGGTGCCCACCGCCGTCGACCGGCCCGCGTTGCCCGCGCTGTCGCCGAAGAGCGGCAGGTTGGCGACGAGGTCCTCGTCGTTGCGGTACAGCCACGGCCGGTCCCGGTTGTCCGGCAGCGCGGGCCCGAAAACGCCGTGGTGGAAGGATTCCGCGTAGATCCGGCGCGGCGCGTAGGACTTCGGCGGACCGTCCAGACCACCCTGGTACCCCGTAGGGCTCTGGACGTTGAGCCGCCGCGCCCAGTCCGCGTTGTCACCGCCGTAGTACTCGGTCCGCACGCCCGGAGCGGTGAACGACTCGACCGCGCCCCAACTCCAAGCGCCCTGGCCGTGCGGCGAGGACGTGTTGCCGATCGCCGCCGACTCCCCCGGCTGGAGCTTGCCGACGTCGACCTCCACCTTCGCCAGGTCGGACTGGCTGACCACCTCGGTCAGCCCGGTGTGCGTCCTCCCCTTGAGGTACCAGGCAAGGCCGTAGAACTCGGCTCCGCCCTTCGCGATCCAGCTCGTGCTGAGCTGACCGGTCACCTCGTCGGCCGGGGCGTCCGGGCCGAGGTGCGCCATCCCGACGTGGGCGGTGCTGCCGCCGAACGACAGACCCCCGATCGTGTACTTCTTCGAGCCCGCGACCCGCTGGAAACCCGTCTGCAGCAACGAAAGCCTCGCCGTCGGATCCGGCAGGGTCACCGAGACCGGTCTGGCCAGCCGCGCGTCCAGGTCGATGATCATCGGCCCGGACACGGTCAGATCGGGGTAGTTGAACACGTCGTGGGTGTAGGTGGCGCCGGAGCCCTGCACGGAACCGAACAGCAGGTACCTGCCCACGGGCATCCGACGCCGCAGCAGACCGTCGTCGCCCCTGGCGAGGGACACGAACGCGCCGGAGTCCACGTCGACCACCGCCGCCGAGTAGTACGACGCCTTCTCACCGGACCGGCCGATCCCGTCGACGACCAGGTCGTAGCTCTCCGCCTCGAGGTCGATCGCGACAGCCGTCCGGGCACTGACCCCACCTGACGCGGCCACCAGCGCCCCGCCGAACTGACCGCCCGCGGGCGCCCTGCTCACGTCCGCGGTGACCGTCGCGGCCGCCGTGCCCCCTGCGGGCACGGTCAACCGGGCCGGTGACACGGCGAACAGCCCGGCAGGCGCCGGTGTGCCGTCCGGCGTGGTCACGTCGACCCGGAGGTCCAGCGTCAGCGGCGTGGCACCGCTGTTGGCGTAGCTCACCTCCTTGGTCACGGCGGGCTGCTCCACATGCGGCCACCGGAACTCCCCGAACCCGACGCTGCTGGGCGCGCTGGTGATGTCCTGCGTCAACACCCGCGCCGAGTCGACCCGTCCCGAACCCTGCTGGAACGGTGTTAGGCCCGCGGTCGGCGTCGCGGACGCGATGAGCCGCGCCTTGAGCTGCTCACGGGTCGACTCCGGGTGCTGCTGCACCAGCAGCGCGGCCGCGCCCGCCACGTGCGGCGTGGCCATCGACGTGCCGGACAACGACGTGTAGCCGTCCACGACCGGCGGGCCGATGCGCCCGTCGGCGTGCCGCGCGGCGACGATGTCGACACCGGGCGCGGTGATGTCCGGCTTGATGACGCCGCCACCCTCGCGCGGCCCCCGACTGGAGAACTCCGCGAGCCCGTTGTCCCGATCCACCGCACCCACGGTCAACGCCTCGTCGGCGCTGCCGGGCGACCCGATGGTCCGCGCACCGGGTCCGGAGTTGCCCGCCGCGATCACGAACAACGTGCCGTACCGAGCCGACAGCGTGTTCACGGCCTCTTCGAGCGGATCGACCTCCGGGGTGTCGTAGCCGCCGAGGCTCATGTTCGCGACGTCGGCGCCCTGCTCCGCGGCGAACTGCATCCCCGCGATGATCCCGGAGTCCTGCCCGCTGCCCGCGTCGTTGAGCACCTTCACGTCCAGGATGCGCGCGCCGTACGCGACGCCCTTGTACTTGCCCCCGGACTTCGCCCCGGTGCCCGCGATGATCGACGCCACGTGCGTGCCGTGCCCGTAGTGGTCGACGGAGTCCTTGGTACCGGAGAAGTTCCGCTCGGCGACCTCCCGGTCGGCGAGGTCAGGATGGGTCTGGTCGACCCCGGTGTCCAGCACCGCGACCGTCACGCCCTCACCGGTGTACCCGGCCCGCCACGCGGCGGGCGCCCCGATCTGCGGCACGCTGTGGTCCAGCGACGCGGTCCGCACCCCGTCGAGCCACACCTTCCTGATCCCCGTCCCCGCGAACGAGCCGACCCCGGTGAGCCCGGCCCACAGCCCCGAGCCCGCCGACTTCTCGGCGTTGATCGCGACACCGCCGACGCTCGGCAGGTCGAGCGTCACGGTGGTGCCCGCCATCGCGGCGGACCGCTGCCGCCCCGGCAGGTAGGTGACGATCAGCGGCAACGTCGCCCGCTCCGCGTCGCCGTACCCGCCGGCGATCAGCTCGGTGACGTCGAACAGCCGCCGGTCCAGCACCCCGTCGGCCAGCAGCGGCTCCGCGTCCGCCGGCACCACGAAGCTGTGCCCGTCCGCCTCGTAGGTCGAGAACACCATCGACTCCCGACCGGCCCCCGGCTCGAGGTACCCGGCCGATCCCCGGAAACCGGGAAACACCCGGTCACCGGTCAGCAGCGTCACCGACCCCGCGTTCCCGCCCGCCTGCTCGGCGACCAACGGCGCCCCGACCGGCGTCCCCTGCCCGGCGCGGGCAACCTGCGCACCGCTCAGCACCACCGAGTTCAGCACCACCGCGCCCGTCACCACCGCGACGAGCGCCCTCCGCGGAGGTCCACCGCTCCAACCACGCACCGATGCCTCCAAGTGACTGTTGTGTCGCGGACAGTAAAGAACCTTTCCTTACTCTGACAAGGACCCACCACCACTTGGTCCGGACCTGACCGGATCAGGTCAGGGGCGTCTCACCACGTCGACCGGCATCGCGGCGGAACCGGGAACACGCCCGCCCGTCGGTCACATGGCGATCCGATCACTGCGCAGCCAGCCCGTGCGCGGGAACCGGGTCAGTTCCGGCAGGACGTGCGGACCGATGGACTCCTTCGCCGTCCGCCAGGCCACGAGCTTTTGCGGCCACGGCGCCGCCGCCTTGGCCCGGTTGTACGCGTGGGTGTGCCAGGGCAGGTCGTCGATGGTCAGGTCGTCGTCGAACAGCTGCTCCGAAAGCAGCTCGTGAACCTCGTCGGGCGACGTCACCTCGGTCGGCTTGACCAGCGCGGTGATCGTGACCCTGGCGACGATGCCCCGACCGCCTCCTCGGAGGCCTTCGCAGGCGTAGTAGGTGAAAGCGGGCTTCAGCTCGCCGGTCGGCCATGGTGCCGGGATGTAGCCCGGCTGCCAGAGCACCCAGCTGAGCGCGGCCGTCCCGCCCGGCGGTGACCAGCCGACGCCCAACCTGATCCAGGTGCCGCTCATCCTTTCCTCCCCTTCATCGTTTGCTTCGTACGACAAGCGGCCCACCGTCCCCGTGCAGGACCGCGGTGTCGCCATCCCGGTCGGTGCGCAGCACCAGCGCCCCTCGCCGGGTCAAGGCGTCGATCACCGGCCCGTTCGGGTGGCCGTACCGGTTGCCCGCGCCGACGCTGACCAGCGCCACCCTCGGCCGGACCGCGGCCAGGAACTCAGGCGCCGAGAACCGCGATCCGTGGTGGGGCACCTTCAACACCTCGGCGGCCAGATCGACGTGCCCGCCCAGCAGAGCGGCCTGGCCCGCCAGTTCGATGTCACCGGTCAGCAGCACCCGGCCGGCCGCCGTGCGGGCGCGCAGCACCAGCGACGAGTCGTTGATCGCCGTGTTCTCGTCCTCGGCCGAAGCGGGTTCCCCCTTCGGCCCCAGCACTTCCAGCGCCAGTCCCGGCCACTCCAGACGTTGACCAGCGGTCAACTCGACCAGTTCCACGCCCGCCGCCTGCGTCCGACGGCGAACCTCCTCCCACGCCCAGCCCGGTTCGTGCGACGGCCCGATGGCCACCGCACCCACGCTCCGGTCGGCGAGCACGGCCACGAGCCCACCGATGTGATCCGCGTGCAGGTGGCTGAGCACCAGCAGCGGAATCCGCCGGATCCCCAGGCGCCGCAGGCACGACGCGACCGGCGCCGGATCCGGTCCGGTGTCGACCAGCACCGCCCGGCCGGGTTCGGCCGTGGCGAGCACGACCGCGTCCCCCTGCCCGACGTCGCAGGCGACGGCCGACCACCCCGCGGGTGGCCAGCCCGGTGCGACGACCTGGGTCGGCACCAGCACCAGCACGGCACCGACCAGCACCGCGGCCAGCAACGTCCGGGTCCGTCGTGCTTTCAGCAACCCGTACGCCACCAGCAGGACCACCGTCAGCAGCAGCCCGCCCCGCCACCCCTCGATCCAGGCCACGGACCCGCCCGGCACCTCCGACGCCTTCCGGCCGACCGCGATCAGCCAGCTCACCTCGGGCCCGGACAGCTCGACCAGCACCCGTGCCGCACCGTGGTGGACAGGGGCCACCACGGCGGCGAGCACGCCCAGCACGGTCGCCGGCGCCACGACCGGAGCGGCCAGCAGGTTGGCCACCACGGACACCAGGCTGATCCGCCCGGAGATCGCCACCACCAGCGGAGCGGTCACCAGGCTGGCCGCCATCGGCACGGCCAGCGCTTCCGCGAGCCCGATCGGCACACCGCGATCCCGCAGGCCCGCCGCCCACCGGGGCGAGAGGAGCACCAGCGCCGCCGTGGCGACGACCGACAGCGCGAACCCCGGAGCGACACCCAGCGCCGGGTCGTACAGGACCAGCACGATCACCGTCGCCGCCAACGCGGGCAACGCCGACCGCTCCCGACCCAGCACCAGCGCCAGCAACGCCACCGCGCCCATCACCGCGGCCCGCAGCACACTCGGCTCCGGCCCAGCGAGGATGACGAACCCCACCAGGGCCACCGACGCCCCCGCCGCACACCCCTTCGGCCCGATGCGGAAGATCCGCAGCAGCAACAGGACCGCTCCGCACAGGATCGCGAGGTTCGCACCGCTGACGGCCAGCAGATGGGCGAGACCCGCTGTGCGGAACTCGTCCTCCACCCTCGACGACACCTCGGCGGTGTCGCCCACCACCAGGGCGGGCAGCAGACCGGCGGGTTCCGGATCGAGGGTGGTGGCGGCCTCGCGCAGACCGGACCGGAGTGCTTCGGCGGCCCGCTGCCAGACGGGTGCCTGCCCCGTCCGCAGGGGCGGACCGCGAACCCGCAACACCGCCACCGTGAGCTCCCCCGACCTCGGCGGCGCGAGAACGCCTCGGGCCGTGATCTCCTGGCCGGGCAACAGGTTGAGCCAGCCCGACGCCGGTGCCACCAGCAACACCTCACCTCCTCCGCGGATCGTCACACCCTCCAGTTCGATCGAGTCGACGTCCGCCCGCACGATCACCGACTGGACTCCGCCGGGACGGCCCGCGAACCCTTCGGAGCGCAGACCGCGTGGCCGGTCGGACAGTTCCGCCCGCAGGACGACCGACTCACCGCGGTTCGCGGCCGCTCGGGCGGGATGGCTTTCCGACTGCTGCACCCGCAGCCCTATCGAGCCCGCCGCCACCGGTGCCACGACGGCGAGTGCCAGGGCGCACGACCGTTCGCACCAGCCTTTGCGGAGTGCCACCGCGCCCACCAGGCAGGCGCAGGTACCGATGAGAACGGCGGCGAGCCAGCTCCAGAGCAACCCGCTCAGGGCCACCGCCCAGACCAGCAGTGCCGCGGGAACCAGTCGGACATGGGGGCTCACGCCTCCGCCACCCTGGGAGTCGGGGCTCGTGGTCTGGAGTCCGTTGTGGACGAAAGTTGACGGGAGTGGACAAGCCCGGAAGTAGCAGGGCGGTTGACGGGAACGGGCCAGAGGCGGCGGGTGAGGACGCGCCAGTTCCGGAGGATGCGCTTGAGTGCGGCTGTCGGCAGGTGGGCCTGGTCGGAGGCAAACGGGGGAAACGCGGTTGCGCGGCGGGCCGCCACAAGGCTGGTGGCGGTGGGACGGCGGATGAGAGCGGACCAGAGAGGACGAACAGGAATCCTCCGGTTTCGGAGGAGGCGTTCGAACGTGGTCGACGGCGGAAGGACTTGATCAGGGCTGAACGGCGCGCACGCGGCCGTGTAGCCGGGTACAGGACTGGAGGCGGCAGGGCGGTCGATGGGGGCGGGCCACAGGGAACGGGTGAGGATGCGCCAGTTGCGGAGGGCGCGTTCGAGGGCGGCTGTCGGGTTCCGCGTGGGCGAGGTGGTGCTCGCCGGGCGGGTCATGTGGTCACCAGTTCGCGGAGTTTCACGAGGCGGCTGCTGCCGATGCCCTCGATCTCGCGGAGCTGGTCGACGGAGCTGAACGGGCCGCGTTTGGTTCTCCGGTCGAGGATCCGTTGTGCGGTGACGGGGCCTACGCCGGGGAGGCTGTCGAGCTGGTCCTTGGTCGCGGTGTTCAGGTTCAGCTTCTCGTCGGGGCTTGGTTCGGCGGGTGCGGGAACGGGTGCGGTGCCGACGGCGACCTGTTCGCCGTCGACGACCTTGCGGGCCAGGTTCAGGCCTTGGGGGAGCACGCCGGGGTTCACGCCGCCCGCGGCCGTGATGGCGTCGGCCACGCGGGCACCGCTCGGCACGGTCACCAGGCCGGGTCTGGGGACCTCGCCCACGACGTTGACCACGACCGGTTCCGGTGGGCTGGACGTGACGGCGGCCACCGCGACGGGCAGGTCCGGCGGGCGTTCCGGGCTGGGGCGTTGCGACCACATGGCGATGAGGACCACGACGGCGGTCGCGGCCGCGGTCATGGCGTAGAGGGCACGGCGTTTGCCCGGCGGAGGGGTGTCGGGGAGCCAGCGCTCCACGAGTCTGCCCGCCCTGCGGCGGGCCCAGCGGAATCTGGGCGGCGGCGGATCCGGTTCGCCGTCCGCGCTGGTGAACACGACGGTCCTGCCGGTGTCCGCGGCTGGTTCCGCGGCGGCTTGCTCGGCCAGGGTTTCCAGCCGGACTCGGGACGGGGCTTGGGTTGTGCGCGGTTCGAACATGCACTCGACGCTAGGGCCGGAGGTGGCAGGCGCGAAGGAGCAGTTCGTGAACTGTGGACAAGTGGTGGGGCTGTGGACAGGTTCGGATCTTGAAACCGGAATCGTCGGTGGCGTGTGGCAGGATGCCGGCGCCGTCCGTCTACTCAGGACGGCGGAATGGACGGCAGACGGACAGCGGGCCGAACCTCAGACGTCGCCCGGCAGGACCACGACACCGAGCACACCGGGCCCGGTGTGCGCCCCGATCACGGCCCCCACCTCGGAGATCAGGCACCCCGACGAGCCGGGGATCCGTTCGTCCAACCTGGTCGCCAACTCGGCCGCCCGCTCGGGCGCGGCCAGGTGGTGCACCGCCAGCCCGACCGGCCCGTGCCCGGCCGCCAACGCCGCCAGGTCGACCAGCCTGCCGATCGCGCGGCTCATCGTGCGCACCTTCTCCAACGGCACGATGCGACCGTCCTCGACGTGCAGCAGGGGTTTCACGGCCAGCGCCGTGCCGACCAGCGCGGCGGTCGTGCCGATCCGGCCACCACGGCGGAGGTGGTCCAGCGTCTCCACGCAGAAGTACGCCCGCAAGCGCTTGGCGACCCCCGTGGCCGCGGCTTCCACCGCTTCCGCGGAGCCCCCGGCCGCCGACGCGGCGCACGCGGACAGCACGGCGAACCCGAGCCCCATGCCGGTCGCGCGCGAGTCCACGACGCGGATGCGAGCGGGGTCCACCTCCTCGGCCGCGAGCCGCGCGGCCTCCCAGGTGCCCGACAGCTCACGGGACAGGTGCACCGAGACGACCGACTCGGCGCCCTCGTCCAGCACGGCCCGGTAGACCTCCGCCAACTCACCGGGAGTGGGGCGCGACGTGGTCACCCGGCGATGCTCCCCGAGGGCCGCGGCCAGCTCCGCCGGTCCGAAGTCGACACCGTCCAACGTGCTGCGGCCGTCCACCGCCACGTGCAACGGCACCACCCGGATGTGGTGGCGCTCGGCGAACCCCTCCGGCAGGTACGCCGTCGAGTCGGTGACAACGGTGGTGGGCACGAGTGCGGACACTACGGCGCTCACCCGGTCGTGTGGCTGACCGCCACGGACCTGATGAGATCCGCCATCGCGGAACCCATCAGCTCGTGGCCCTCCCACCCCCAGTGCATGCCGTCGGGGTTGCCGCGCCCCGACCGCACGTGGTCACCGACCACCGCGGCGACGTCCAGCAACGGCACGCCCGTACGCGCGCCCCACTCCCGCACGGCGCGCGCCGCGGCGGGACGGCCTGTGTGGACACCGCCGTACGCGGCGGCGCGGTGCACCGAGGGCACCATCCCGAACGGGAGGATGCCCGGCTCCAAAGCGTGCACGGCGCGCACGGAGTCGTCGAGGTACCGCACGGTCAGGTGCGGCGGCAGGGCGACCGGGTAGCCGCCCAGGAGCCGTGCCAACGCGGGCTGGGCGGCCTTGTAGCCCGTCCGCGCCCACCGGCGCAGACCGTCGGGCCGCAGGTACCGCAACCCCTGCCGCAGGTACGTCGGCAGGGGTGAGGGCAGCGTGTCCATGTGCCCCACCGCGAGCACGAGGACGTCCGTGCGCGGCAGCAGCGACCACACGCGGGGGTCGCCCGTCAGCGACCACCAGGCGTCCCGCGCGGTCCACCCGAACCCGGCCGCGAGTTCCGCGTGCCCGCCCAGCGCCTTGGCGGCGAGGTTCGGCCACAGGCCGGGGTGGTCGGCGGGCAGCGGGCCGTCGGGACCGTGGAACGCCAACGAGTCGGCGAGGACCAGCAGCCTCAACGAGTGGTTCCGGCGTTGTAGGACGACAGCCGCCACCGGCCGTCGCCACCCGGCCTGCGGGTGAACACCGTCCAGTGGCAGTTGCCGATGCCGCCGAACAGCGACCAGGACTCGACCGGCAGGTCCAGGAGCCTGCCGGTCAACGCGGTGATCAGGCCGCCGTGCGCGCAGAGCATCACGGTGCCGGAGAACTCGCGGTCGACCTCGGCCACGACCTCGGCCGCGCGGTCCGCGACCTCGATCCGGGACTCGCCGTCCGGTGGCGCGACCGTGGGGTCGGCGCGCCACTGGTCGATCGAGCCCGGCCACTCGACGTCGACCTCCTCGCTGGTGAGCCCCTGCCACTTGCCCAGGTTCGTCTCACGCAGCCGTTCGTCGATCCGCAGCGGGATGCCGACGGCGTCGGTGAACACCGTCGCGGTGTTCGTCGCCCGCCGCAGATCGGACGCGACCACCAGCTCGGGGGCGAACCTCGTGAGTACGGGCACCGCGAACCTGGCCTGGTTCCACCCCGTCTCGGTCAACGCCGAGTCGAGGTGGCCCTGCCAGCGTCCCGTGGCGTTGTAGTCCGTCTCACCGTGCCGCCACAGCACGAGCCGGTTCAAGGTCATCGGGTGCTCACGCCTCCGCCGTCTCGTCCTCGGCGGGGGCGTCCGCGGACCCCTCGAACTCGATCTGCGGGCAGTCCTTCCACAGCCGTTCAAGGCCGTAGAAGCTGCGCTCCTCGACGTGCTGCACGTGCACCACGACGTCGACGAAGTCGAGCAGCACCCATCGGCCCTCGCGGGCTCCTTCGCGGCGCACCGGCTTGCGGCCGGCTTCCCGCATCTTGTCCTCGATGTTGTCCACGATCGCGCCGACCAACCGCTCGTTGGGAGCGGAGGCGATCACGAAGCAGTCCGTGATCACCAGCTGGTCGGACACGTCGAGCACGATCACATCGTGCGCCTTCTTCTCGTCCGCCGCGCTAGCGGCGACCAGCGCCAACCGTCGTGCCTCGTCGGTGGCTGCCACATCTCTCCTCACCAGCGACCCGAGGATCCGGGTCGTACATCAATTCGATGCGCGCGGATACGCCCGCACGAGTTAATGAGGGTACCGGCGAGCGGACCTAGTCCGGCACCGAGTAGAGCCCGCGCTTGGAGATGTACTGCACGACACCGTCCGGGACGAGGTACCAGACGGGCATGCCGGAGGCCGTGCGCGCCCGGCAGGCGGTCGAGGAGATGGCCATGGCGGGCACTTCCACGAGGGAGACGGACCCGTCCGGCAGGTGCTGGCCGTCGAGTTCGTAACCCGGTCGGGTGACGCCGATGAAGTGGGCGAGGTGGAACACGTCGGCCGCCCGCCGCCAGGACACGATCTGCTCCAGCGCGTCCGCGCCGGTGATGAAGAACAGGTCGGCGTCCGGGTGCGCGGCCTTCAGGTCGGCGAGGGTGTCCACCGTGTACGTGGGCCCGTCGCGGTCGATGTCGACCCTGCTGACGGAGAACCGCGGGTTCGACGCGGTCGCGATGACCGTCATCAGGTAGCGGTCCTCCGACGCGCTGACCACGCGGGACGTCTTCTGCCACGGTTCGCCGGTGGGGACGAAGATGACCTCGTCGAGGTCGAACCTCGCCTGCACCTCGCTCGCCGCGACCAGGTGGCCGTGGTGGACCGGGTCGAAGGTGCCGCCCATGACCCCGAGTCTGCGCCGGTTCGACATGGCTGGTCAGCCTACGGTGCCGGCTCGCGGGTGGTCGGCCGCTCCCGTGGTCGACCACCCGCGTCGCACTGACTCCCCGTCCGCGACCCTGGGGAGCGGGCCGCCTCCGGCGCACCCGGCCCACCCCGAAGCGGAGCCGCGTGCATCGGGGGAACGACGACGTCAGCGGGTCATGACGCCGGTCGGGGATATTTTTTCACCGGTTCGGGATCACGGTTCCGGAGCGATCACCACTCCGTCACCGTCGCGCACCAGGATCGCCTCCATCGGGCAGGACTCCGCGGCGTCCGTGACGAGTTCGTCGGGCTCGATGGAGTCCCGCACGGCGGTCACCTTGCCGTTCTCCAGCCGGAAGTACGCCGCCGCGCTGGACGCGCACATCCCGGTGCCGATGCACGCCTCGCGGTCGACCTGGACCTGCCACTTCGCCATGGGACTACCACCTCACCAGGAGTTCCTGCGGACCGCGCACCAGCCTGCCCTTGCGGAACGGCACCTCGTCGGCGGGCACGGCGAGTTCCAACGAGGGGAACCGGCGCAGCAGCGAGCCGATCCCGACCTGCAGCTCCATCCGGGCCAGCGGGGCGCCGATGCAGTGGTGCACGCCGTGCCCGAACGCCACGTGGGCGTTGTTCTCCCGGTGGAAGTCGATCTCCCCCGGACGCTCGAACATCGCGGGGTCGCGGTTGCCCGCCTGGCCGACGAACACCGCGTCGCCCGCCTTGATCGTCACGCCGCTCAGCTCGACGTCCTCGACCGCGATCCGGGGGAAGCCCGCGGAACCGCCGAGGGGCGTGATGCGCAGCAGTTCCTCCACCGCGGCCGGGAGCAGCTCGGGGTCCGCGCGCAGCTCGGCCAGCCGCTCGGGGTTGGTGAGCAGCGTGTAGATGAAGTTGCCGAGCTGGTTGGCGGTGGTCTCGTGCCCGGCGACCAGCAGGGTCACGCCGAAGTTGACCAACTCCTCCTCGGACAGCCGGTCGCCTTCGTCGCGGGCCGTCACGAGCGTGCCCAGGACGTCCTCGGTCGGCGACTTGCGCCGTTCGGCCACCAGCCCGGCGATGTAGGTCTGGAGGTCCTCGAAGGCCTCGGTGATCTCCTCCGGCGTGAACGCGGTGATCGCGAGCGCGCGGTCCGACCAGTTCCGGAACTGGTCGCGGTCCTCGTACGGAACGCCGAGCAGCTCGCAGATGATCGTGATCGGCAGCGGCATGTTCAGCGCCTCGACGAGGTCGGCGGGCGCACCCTTCGCCTCCACGTCGTCCAGCAGGCCGTCCACGAGGACCTGGGCTCGCTCCCGCAACTGCTCGACGCGGCGCATGGTGAAGCCCTTGGCCACCAGCTTGCGCAGCCTGCCGTGCTCCGGCGGGTCCGTGCTCAGGATCGACGGCCGGTTCGTGATCGCGGGCGACGCCCTGGGCACGTCGCGGCCGAGCACCGCGGCCCGGCTGAAGCGCAGGTCGCCCATCACGGCCTTCACGTCGTCGTACTTGGTGACCAGCCAAGCGTCACCGCCGTAGGGCAGCCGGACCCTCGACACGGGGTTCGTCTCGCGCAGCTCGGCGTAGGTCGGGTCGAGATCCAACCGGACGGCCTCGCTGAAGGGGTAGCTCCTCGGCTCTTGACTCGTCGTCATGCCCCCGCACTCCTCCCAAAGCGCTGATGTAATCAACTGATTACATCTTGACGATAGGCCCCTACTCACGCTCCGTCAACGAACGGCTACCACTTCACCGGCAGCGCCAACGGGCTGCGGACCAACCGTCCGCGCTTGAACTCGACGTCCTCGACGGGCACGGTCAGCTCCAGCGTCGGGAACCGGCGGAAGAGCGTGCCGATGGCCACCTGCAGCTCCATCCGGGCCAGCGGCGCGCCCAGGCAGTGGTGCACCCCGTGCCCGAAGGCGAGGTGCGGGTTCGACCCGCGCCGGAAGTCGATCTCACCGGGAGCGTCGAAGACGGACGGGTCGCGGTTGGCCGCGGCCATGCTGACCAGCACGGTCTGGCCCGCGCGCGCCGTGACGCCGCCGAGTTCCACGTCCTCCAGCACCACCCTCGGCAGCGCGACCATCGCAGCCAGCGGGATCACCCGCGCGAGCTCCTCGACGGCGGGCCGCAGCAGGTCGGAGTCGTCGACGAGCGACCTGAGCAGCGTGGGGTGCTCGAACAGCGTGCAGATCGCGTTGCCCAGCAGGTTCGCGGTCGTCTCGTGCCCCGCGACCAGCAGCGTCACGCCGAAGACGACCAACTCCTCCTCGCTGAGCCGATCCCCGTCGTCGTGCGCCTGCACGAGGACGCCGAGCATGTCGTCGGAAGGCGTGCGCCGCCGTTGCGCGACCATGCCCGCGATGTACTCCTGGAGGCCAGCGAACGCGGCCCCGATCTCCTCGGCGCCGAACGCCCCGAAGCCGAGCAGCACGTCGCTCCAGGCCTGGAACTCGCCCCGCTCCCGCCGCGGCACCCCCAGCAGGTCGCAGATGATCGTGATCGGCAGCGGCGTGGTCAGCAGCGGGACGAGGTCCGCGGGCGCCCCCTGCGCCTCGATCCGGTCCAGCGCCGCGTCCACGACCTCCTGCGCGCGGACCCCCAGCTGCTCGATCCGGCGGGCGGTGAACGCCTTCGCGACCAGCTTGCGCAGCCTGCCGTGCTCCGGCGGGTCCATCGACAGGATGTTGGGGTTCTCCAGCACCGGCGAGGTCCGCGGCACGTCGTTGCCGACCGTCGCCCAGCGGCTGAACCTCGGGTCGGCCAGGACCGTCCTGACCTCCTGGTAGCCGGTGGCGAGCCAGCCCTCGCCGCCGAAGGGCATGCGCACCCAGGACACCGGCTCGGTCTCCTGGAGCCGCAGGTAGGTCGGGTCGAGGCGCAACCGGTCGGCCTCGCTGAAGGGGTCGGACGTCGTGGTCATCGCGCACTCCTCGGCGAAGATGTAAGCAGGTGCTTACATCTTCGAGCCCAGAGAGGCCCGCGACGGACCGTCAACGCCCCGTCTCGTCAGGTGCTACCGCTCGATGCGCTCCAACAACGTGGCCGCCGCGTCCAGCACGAGGCGCACGACCTCCTCGGTGTCCGCGGTGCGCAGGACGTCCCGGTGCGCGCTCGCCCGCAGCATGCTGATGCCGACCACCCACCCCAGCACCAGCTCGGCCCGCAGCTCGCCGTTCCCGGCGTCGGTCAACGTGCTCAGGGCGCGCACGTAGTCGTCGCCCAGCTCCTCGCGGATCCCGGCGGCGGCGTTGTCCACGCCGCCGGACTGCAACGCGGTGAACAGCAGGTGGTCGGCCTGCCGCGGCCCCTTCTCCAGCAGCCGCCGCAGCACGCCCTCCAGCAGCCGCCCGGCGGAGTCGCCCTCCAGCAGTTCGCGCCCCTGCCCCGCCATGACGGAGGCGTACAGGGCGTCCTTGCTGCCGAAGTACCGGAACAGCAGCGCCTGGTTCACGCCGGCGCGCGCGGCGATGTCGCGCACCGTCGCGTGCTCGAACCCGCGCTCGGCGAACAACGACGTCGCGGCGTCCAGCAGGGCGGCACGAGTCGCCGCCGAGTCGCGGCGGCGCGGTTCGGCGGTCACGACGTCGGCCGGACGTGCCCCTCGCCCCAGACGACCCACTTGGTCGAGGTGAGCTCGGCCAGTCCCATCGGGCCGCGGGCGTGCAGCTTCTGGGTGGAGATGCCGATCTCCGCGCCCATGCCGAACTCGGCGCCGTCGGTGAACCCGGTCGAGGCGTTCACCATCACCGCCGCCGCGTCCACCCGCGTGGTGAACCGGCGGGCGGCCTTCACGTCGGAGGTCACGATGGCCTCGGTGTGGCCGGTGCCGTGCTCGTTGATGTGCGCGATGGCCTCGTCGAGCGTGCCGACGACCTTGGCCGCGATGTCCAGGGACAGGTACTCGGTGTCCCAGTCCTCGTCCGTCGCGGGCACCACCTCGGTGCCGGACAGGCTCGCGAACACCGGGTCCGCGTGCACGGTGACGCCGGCGGCGTGCAGCGCCTCGGCGATGCGCGGCACGAACACGTCCGCGATGTCCGCGTGCACCAGCAGGGACTCCGCGGAGTTGCACACGCTGGTGCGGCGGGTCTTGGAGTTGAGGACGATCGCCTCGGCGTCGTCGAGGTCAGCCGCGGCGTCCACGTACACGTGCACGTTGCCGACGCCGGTCTCGATCGTGGGCACGGTGGCGTTCGCGACGACGGTGGCGATCAGGCCCGCGCCACCGCGCGGGATCACCAGGTCCACCAGGCCGCGCGCGGTG
Organism: Umezawaea sp. Da 62-37; assembly: GCF_032460545.1. Classification (GTDB taxonomy): domain Bacteria; phylum Actinomycetota; class Actinomycetes; order Mycobacteriales; family Pseudonocardiaceae; genus Umezawaea. The sequence continues at coordinate 7,522,961 of NZ_CP135965.1, read as the reverse complement.
ATCAGGTAGTTGACCGACGCGCGGTCGTGGCACGGCAGCAGCTGCACGCAGTCCCTCGGCAGCCCAACCGCCTCCAGCGCGTCGCGCAGCACGGCAACCAGCGCGGTGTTGGAGTTCTCCGCCGACGACGACCCGCGCAGCAGCGCCGCGTTGCCGGACTTCAGCGCCAGGCCCGCCGCGTCGACGGTCACGTTCGGACGGGCCTCGTAGACCATGCCGACCACACCGAGCGGGACGCGCACCTGGCGCATCTCCAGGCCGTTGGGCAGCAGGCCGCCGCGCAGCACCTCGCCCACCGGGTCGGCCAGGCCCGCCACGGTCAGCAGGCCCTCGGCGACGCCGTCGACGCGCTGCTCGGTCAGGGCCAGGCGGTCGAGCATGTTCTCCGTCAACCCGGCGGCGCGACCGGCCTCCAGGTCGACGGTGTTCGCCTTGAGGATCTCCTCGGACCTCTCGCGCAACGCCGCGGCCATCTCGCGCAGCGCCGCGTCCTTGCGCTCGCGGGTCGCCAGCACCAGGTCCTCGGCGGCGACACGGGCCCGGCGGGCGGCGGCGTGCACCTCTTCGCGCAGTTCAGCGGTCACGGCGTCCAGCTTAGGTCCAGTCAGGGGGTCCTCGCGCCGCGGTATCCCGGATGCTGAACACGGTTTTGTCGGTGGGACCTGTCATGGTGTGGACATGGACGAACTCTCCCTCCGGGAGCTGGCCGACGAGCGACTGCGGGCCCTCGCGGGCCCGGAAGCCGTGCTGCGCGACGACCAGTGGACCGCGATCCACGCGCTGGTCGCGGAACGCAGGCGTGCGCTGGTGGTGCAGCGCACGGGGTGGGGCAAGTCCGCGGTGTACTTCATCGCGACGGCGTTGCTGCGCGGGCTGGGCGAGGGGCCGACGGTGATCGTCTCGCCGCTGCTCGCGTTGATGCGCAACCAGGTCGAGGCGGCGGCGCGGGCGGGCGTGCACGCGATGACCATCAACTCGGCCAACACCGACGAGTGGGAGCACGTGCAGGAGGCGGTGACGGCGGGCGACGTCGACGTCCTGCTGGTGTCGCCGGAACGGCTGAACAACCCGGACTTCCGGGACAACGTGCTGCCGTCGCTCACCGCGTCGGCCGGGCTGCTCGTGGTGGACGAGGCGCACTGCATCTCGGACTGGGGCCACGACTTCCGGCCGGACTACCGGCGGCTGCGGACGCTGCTGACCGAACTGCCCACCGGGGTGCCCGTGCTCGCGACGACGGCCACGGCGAACGACCGCGTGGTGCGCGACGTGGCCGAGCAACTGGGGCTCGGCTCGGGGTCGGACGCGCTGGTGCTGCGCGGCCCGTTGGACCGGGAAAGCCTGCGGCTGGCGGCGGTGCGGCTGCCGACGGCCGAGGCGAGGCTCGGCTGGCTCGGCGAGCGGCTGGCGAAGCTGCCGGGGTCGGGGATCATCTACACGCTCACCGTGGCCGCGGCGGACGACGTGGCGGCGTTCCTGCGGGAGCGCGGGTACGAGGTGGCGGCCTACTCGGGGCGGACGGACCCGGCGGAGCGGCAGCGGTCGGAGGAGGACCTGCTGGCGAACCGGGTGAAGGCGCTGGTGGCGACCTCCGCGCTGGGCATGGGGTTCGACAAGCCCGACCTGGGGTTCGTGGTGCACCTGGGCGCGCCGCCCTCCCCCATCGCCTACTACCAGCAGATCGGCCGTGCGGGCCGCGGTGTGGAACGGGCCGACGTCCTGCTGCTGCCGGGCCCGGAGGACAAGGACATCTGGGCGTACTTCGCGTCGATGGCGTTCCCGCCGGAACGGGTGGTGCGACAGGTCCTCGGCGCGTTGGCGGACGCCGGGCGCGTGCTGTCGACCGCCGCCCTGGAACCGATGGTCGAACTGTCGCGCAACCGGCTCGAGGTGGTGCTCAAGGTGCTCGACGTCGACGGCGCCGTGAAGCGGGTGCGCGGCGGGTGGGAGTCGACGGGCCGGGAGTGGTCCTACGACGCGGAGCGGTACGACCGCATCGGCGAGGCGCGACAGGTCGAGCAGCAGGCGATGCTCGACTACCTGAGCACCTCCGGCTGCCGGATGGAGTTCCTGCTGCGGCAGCTCGACGACCCGAGCGCGAGCCCGTGCGGGCGGTGCGACAACTGCACCGGCGAGCGGCCGTCCGCCGAGGTGTCGTCCGGTGCGGCGACGGTCGCGCGGGAACGGCTGATGCGCCCCGGTGTGGACGTGGCACCCCGCAAGCTGTGGCCGAGCGGGATGGCGGCGCTGGGCGTCCCGCTGTCGGGGAAGATCGCCGTGGGCGAGTCGGCCGACGCCGGGCGGGCGTTGGGACGGCTGACCGACATCGGGTGGGGCAACAGGCTGCGGGCGCTGTTCGCGGAGGACGACCAGCCGATCCCGGACGACGTGTTCCAGGCGTGCGTGAAGGTGCTCGGCTCGTGGGACTGGGCGGAACGGCCGGTCGGGGTGGTGACCGTGGGGTCGCGGGGCAGGCCGGCGCTGGTGGGCAGCTTCGGTGCGCGGATCTCCGAGATCGGGCGGCTGCCGCTGCTGGGGCAGGTGTGGGTCGGTGGGGCGACCCAGCGGGCGAACAGCGCGCAACGGCTCTCCGGACTGTGGAACGGGGTCCAGGCGCCGGACCTGTCCGGAGTGGACGGACCGGTGCTGCTGATCGACGACCGGATCGACACCGGGTGGACGATGACGGTCGCGGCCCGCGCGCTGCGCAAGGCGGGGGCGGGCGCCGTCCTGCCGTTCGCGTTGGCGGTGACCGCGTAGGTGCTGGAGGAGCGGCTGCCCGGCGGGTTCGTGAACGAGGTCGTGCGCGTCGGGGACACGGTGCGCAGGACGTCGGCGGGCGGATTCGCCCACCGCGTGCTGGAGCACCTGGAGGAGTGGCCGGGCGCGCCGCGACTGCTGGGCGTCGACGCGCGGGGCCGGGAGGTGTTGGAGTTCCTGGACGGGCACGTGGCCTGGGAAGCCGAGCAGCCCGCCGCGGTGGGGTCAGAGGCGAGCCTGGCGGGGGTCGCGCGGTTGACGCGCGAGTTCCACGACCTCACGTCGGGGTTGGCGGGCGACCGGGAAGTGGTGTGCCACAACGACCTCTCACCCAAGAACACCGTGTACCGCGACGCGGGCAAGGGGCTGCGGCCGGTGGCGTTCATCGACTGGGACCACGCGGCGCCCGGTCCGCGCGTCCACGACCTGGCGCATGTGTGCTGGCAGTACACGGGTGCGGGGCCGGGGGCCGATGTCGGGGCGGTGGCGCGGGGCGTCCGGGTGATCTGCGACGCCTACGGACTGGAGGACCGGAGCACGCTGATCGACACGGTGCTGTGGTGGCAGGACCGGTGCTGGCGGGACATCGTCGCCGATCAGGGGCCCGCGGGTGAGCGGCTTCGGGCGGCGGGAGTGGTCGAGGAGGTGCGGGGGCGGTACGAGTGGGTGGCTGAGCACCGGGCGGAACTGGACCCCCGGTGATCGACCGGCCCTCGGATTCGTCGGGTAGGCGTACCGAAGTGACGGGGTGTCGGCGATCTGGTCAGCGGAGCCGGGCTGTGGGATGGTCCGGAGATGGTGGAGGTGGCGGAGCAGAGGCATCGGCTTCCGGTTCGGAAGCTCATCGCGGCGAGCCTGGGAAACGCGATCGAGTGGTACGACTGGACCATTTACGCGACTTTCAGCATCTACTTCGCGACGGCGATCTTCCCCTCCGGCAACGCTGAGCTGGCGCTGATCAACACGTTGGCCACCTACGCGCTGGCGTTCTTCTTCCGCCCGCTGGGCGGGTACCTGCTGGGGCGGTTCGCCGACCTGCGCGGGCGGAGGACGGCGATGCTCCTGACGATCGCGCTGATGGCGGGCGGGTCGACGGCGATCGCGGTCCTGCCGACCTACGAGCAGGTGGGGTGGTTGGCGCCGATCCTGTTGCTGCTGGCCAGGATCGCGCAGGGACTGTCGTTGGGCGGGGAGGTGTCGAACGCGTCGGCGTACCTGGCGGAGATCTCGCCGCCCGCGCGGCGGGGGCGGTACTCGTCGTTCTTCTACATCTCCACCGGCACGGCGGTGCTGATCGCGTCGCTGATCGGGTTCACGTTGGCGCGGACGATGGACAAGGCGCAACTCGGGTCGTACGGGTGGCGGATCCCGTTCCTGGTCGGCGGTGCGCTCGGGCTGGTGGGGTTGTGGTTGCGGCGCAGCCTGGCGGAGACGGAGCAGTTCGAGCAGAACAGGGTGAAGGCCGAAGCGCTCAAGCGGCCGCTGCTGACGACGTTGCGCGAGCACCCGAAGGCGGTGGGGCGGCTGGTGGGCTTCTCCATGCTGTCCACGCTCTGCTACTACACGTTCTTCTCCGCGCTGACGCCGTTCGCGGTGAAGAGCCGGGGCGTGGACGCGGTGGACGTGTTCCTGGCGCTGTCGATCGCGACCACGCTGTTCATCGCGTTGCAGTACCCGATGGGCGCGCTGTCGGACCGGTTCGGGCGCAGGCCGCAGCTGCTGGTGTGGTCGGCGGCCACGGCGGTGCTGGTCGTCCCGCTGTCGTCGTTGATCAAGCCGGGGCTGACCGGGCCGTTGATCGTGTTCTGCGTCGGACTGGGGCTCTACACGATGATGACGTCGATCGCGCCCGCCACGATGAGCGAGCTGTTCCCGACGGAACTCCGCGGGCTCGGCATCGGCGCCTGGTACAACCTCACGGTCGCGGTGTTCGGCGGCACGGCACCACTGGTGATCGCCGCGCTGGCCAACCGGGGGCTGTCGAACGTGTACTTCTACTACGTGGCGGCGGGTGCCGCGATCGCGTTCCTGGTGATCCTCACCCTGCCGGAGACCAAGGGCTCAGAGTTGCGCTGAGCGCAAGCCGGTGAACACGACCGCCAGCGTGCGCTCGCGGAGGTCGGCGTCCCAGCCCGAGTGCAGCGCGCCCTGACTGGTGGCGGCCAGCAGCGCCATCACCTCGTCCAGCCGCACGCCCGCCCGGACCACGCCCGCCGCCTGCGCCTGGTCGAGCAGGATGCCGACCGCCTCGCGGAGCAGTTGGAGCTGGTCGGAGACGAGGATGTCGATGCCGAGCAGCTCGACGACGGTCTTGCGGGACGCGGCGCGCTCGACCAGGTGGGCGAAGAACGTGAACAGCGACGTGGCCGGATCCCCTTGGCGGACCAGGGACTCCACCTCCTCGGCCAGTTCGCGGACGAGTTCCTTCATCAGCGCGGACAGCAGGTCGTTCTTGGTCGGGAAGTGCCGGAAGACCGTGCCGATGGCCACCCCCGCCCTGGCGGCGACCTCCTCGGTCGACGCGGACGCGCCCTTCGCGGCGAAGATCTCGTCGGCGGCGGCCAGGATGCGTGCCCGGTTCCGCTGGGCATCCGCGCGCATCGAAAAATCCCTTCGTTGACAACCTGAGTCGTGACTCATTATCGTCCAAGCTGAGTCTTCGCTCATCTTACTGGAGGATCATGATGAACGCACGTGAGGTCTACGCGTCGATGAGCCGGGGCTGGCTCGATCCGACGATCCTGGACGACCTGTGGGCCGAAGACGTGGTCGTGGAGACGCCTTTCGCCGCGCCGGGCAGGCCGAAGCGGATCGAGGGGCGGGAGGCGTTCGTCGCGTTCGCCAAGGCGGGGCGCGAGGCGATGCCCGTGCGGCTGGAGGAGTACCGGGAGGTGGCGCTCCACGAGACCGCCGATCCCGACGTGCTCGTGGTGGAGTACGAGTTGGTGGGCCGGTCGACGATCACCGGCAGGCGGGGCACGGCGGCGTTCGTCGGGGTGCTGCGGGTCCGCGACGGCAGGATCGCGCACTGGCGCGAGTACCAGGACACGATGAGCATGGTCGCCGCGATGGCGGGCTGAGCGTTCAGCACAACGATCGCGGGCTGAGCGTCGAGCACCGCACTCGCGGGTACAACGTTCAGCACAGTCCTCGCGGGCTGCGCGTTCAACACCGTGCTCTCGGGCCGAGGTTGAGCACCGTCAACGCGGACCGGACGTCGGCACTGCCATTGAGGACTGGACACATCAACCCCGCCCTCGCCGGCGAGGTGTACCGCCGCGCGGGGTGAGCGATTGAACGTGCGATGGCGGGCCGAGCCCCGTTCAGGAGCGGTGCAGGGCGACCAGGTCGTCCGCGTGCACGACCTCGCGCCGTTGCTCCGCGGGCAGTTCGTGGCTGGACCGGCCGATCAGCGCGGGTAGTTCGGCGGCGTCGAACGCCACCACTCCCCTGGCCACGACCTGGCCCGAGGTGTCCGCCAACTCGACCACGTCACCGGCTTCGAACGCGCCCTCAATAGCGGTGATGCCCGTGGCCAGCAGGGAACGCCTGCGGCCGACCACGGCGGAGACGGCGCCGTCGTCGAGGATCAGCTTGCCGTTCGCGTCGGCGGCGTAGCCGAGCCAGAAGCGGCGCGCGGTCAGCCGGGTCCCGGTGGCGGCGAAGGCCGTGCCCACGTCGGTCGGCCCCAGTGCCCGTGCGGCGTCGCCGGAACCGGCCAGCAGGACCGGGATGCCCGCGGACGCCGCCAGGGTGGCCGCAGCCAGTTTGGAGGCCATGCCGCCGGTGCCCAGCGCGCCGCCGGTACCCGCGCGGACGCCGTCCACGTCGTCCGGGCCGCCGACCTCGGTGATCCGACGGGCCTCGGCCAGTCGAGGATCACCGTCGTAGAGGGCGTCCACGTCCGAGAGGAGGAACAGCGCGTCGGCACCGATCAGGTGCGCCACCAGCGCGGCGAGCCGGTCGTTGTCGCCGAACCGGATCTCCTCGGTGGCCACGGTGTCGTTCTCGTTGACCACCGGCACCACACCCAGCGCCAGCAGGCGCGAGAACGTGCGCTGCGCGTTGCGGTAGTGCGAGCGCCGCACCACGTCGTCCGCGGTCAGCAGGACTTGACCAACGGTCAACGAGTAGCGGCCGAACGAGTTGCCGTAGGCGTGGGCCAGTGCCAACTGGCCCACGCTGGCGGCGGCCTGCTGGGTCGCCAGGTCCTTCGGGCGGCGGGTGAGCCCCAACGGGGCCAGGCCCGCCGCGATCGCGCCCGAGGACACGAGCACGATCTGACCGCCCCCCGCGCGGCGGGCGGCGAGCGCGTCCACCAGCGCGTCCAGCCGGGCCGGGTCGAGCCCGCCCTCGGCCGTCGTCAGCGAGGAGGAACCGACCTTCACGACAACCCTGGTGGCCGAAGCGATCGCCTTGCGGGCCAACGAGACCTCCACGCCGCCGATCATCACTCCTCGAAATCGTCCTCGTCGTACACACCGGGCAGCCGGCGCGCCTTCTTGAGCGCCTTGCGCTCGTGCGCGCCGATTCGGTCGTTGCTCTCCAGCCGCAGGTCCGTGCCGCGACCGGTCATGGTCATCGCGATGCCCGCGGGCGTCGACGGCTCCCAGTCGAAGACCAGGTCGCCGATGGTGACCTGGGCGCCGGGCACCGCACCGCGCTTGACCAGCACCTCTTCGACGCCCATTCGGGCGAGGCGGTCCGCGAGGTAGCCGACGGCCTCGTCGTTGGAGAAGTCCGTCTGCCGGATCCAGCGCTCGGGGCGGTCGCCCTTGACGATGAACCCGCCCTCGGTCTCCGGGTCGTCGTGGACGGTGAAGCCCTCGTCGTCCACGGCGGTCGGCCGCAGCACGATCCGGGTGGACTCCTGCTTCGGCTTGGTCGCGCGGTACTCCTCGACGACGGCGCCGAGCGCGTAGGTCAGCTCGCGCAGGCCCTCGCGGGTCGCGGTCGAGATCTCCAGCACCTGGAGGCCCCGTGCCTCGATGTCCGCCTTCACCAACTCCGCGAGTTCACGGGCCTCGGGCACGTCGATCTTGTTCAGCACGACCAGCCGCGGCCGGTCGCTCAGGTCCCCGCCCAGTGACGGGGTGTACTTCGCGAGCTCCTCCTCGAGCGCGTCGATGTCCGACAGCGGGTCGCGGCCCGCCTCGAACGTCGCGCAGTCGACGACGTGCACGAGGACCGCGCAGCGCTCGATGTGGCGCAGGAAGTCCAGGCCGAGGCCCTTGCCCTCGCTGGCGCCGGGGATCAGGCCGGGGACGTCCGCCATGGTGAAGACGGTGGCGCCCGCGGTGATCACGCCGAGGTTCGGTACCAGGGTGGTGAACGGGTAGTCGGCGATCTTCGGCTTGGCCTCGGAGAGAACCGAGATCAGCGACGACTTGCCCGCCGACGGGAATCCGAGCAGGCCGACGTCGGCGACGGACTTCAGCTCGAGGACGAAGTCACCGCCCTCGCCGGGCTCGCCCAGCAGCGCGAAACCGGGCGCCTTGCGGGCCCTGGACGCGAGCTGCGCGTTGCCCAGGCCTCCACGGCCGCCGCGGGCGGCGATCATGCGGGTGCCCTCGCCCACGAGGTCGGCGACGATCTTGCCGTCCTCGGTGAGGACCACGGTGCCGTCCGGCACGCGCAGTTCGAGGTTCTCGCCGTTCGCGCCGTCGCGGTTGGCGCCCTGGCCCTGCTTGCCGTTGGTGGCGGCGGCGTTCGGGCGGAAGTGGAAGTCCAGCAGCGTGTGCACGTTGGAGTCGACGACCAGGACGACGTCGCCGCCCTTGCCGCCGTTGCCGCCGTCAGGACCGCCCAGCGGCTTGAACTTCTCCCGGTGCACCGACGCGCAACCGTTGCCACCCTCGCCAGCGGCTACGTGGATAACCACCCGGTCGACGAATCGGGACACGGGAACTCACTTCCAAAGGGTCATGCGAAAGGGGGGACAAACGCCGAGCGCCGTGTATCCGCGGTGGCGGACACACGGCGCTCGGTGGAATCAGGTCGGATCTACGCAGCGACCTTGGCCTCGACCGGCACGATGTTGACGGTCTTGCGACCGCGCTTCGAGCCGAACTCGACCGCGCCGGGGGCGAGGGCGAACAGCGTGTCGTCCTTGCCGCGGCCGACGTTCACACCGGGGTGGAACTTGGTGCCGCGCTGGCGGATCAGGATCTCGCCGGCTTTGACGACCTGACCACCGAACCGCTTGACACCCAGGTACTGGGCGTTGGAGTCGCGGCCGTTACGGGAGCTGGATGCACCCTTTTTGTGTGCCATGGCTAGTCAGGTCCTCACTTACCGGTGATGCCGGTAACCTCGACGCGGGTCAGCTTCTGACGGTGACCCTGCCGCTTGTGGTAGCCGGTCTTGTTCTTGAACTTGTGGATGCGGATCTTGGGACCCTTGGTCTGCTCGACGACCTTGCCGGTCACCAAGAACTTCCCGAGGGCCTCAGCGTCTGCGGTGACGTCAGTGCCGTCCACGACGAGTAGCGCCGGGAAAGTGAACTCAGTGCCCGGGGCGCCCTCGAGCTTCTCGACCTCGACGACGTCGCCGACAGCCACCTTGTACTGCTTGCCGCCAGTCTTGACGATCGCGTACATCAGGACGGAAGTCTCCTGCTACTCGACGGTGACGGGGCCGCGCGCGCCCAGGCTTTCGTGAATCACCATTACGTGAGTCAGAGTCGCCGGGCTACACACGACAGGGCCCACCGGACGGCGGGCCGTGTACCAGGTTACGTGGCTGTGCACGGCGAGGTCAAACTGGGGTGCGCGTAGCCCGATTCCCCTGGTCAGCAGCGAAAACGGAAGCGCCCCGAACGGTGATTCCGACGGCTTTCGCCGCGCTTCCGCGAGCCGCCGGATGTGCTCGACGCCACAAAAAGCCGCAGGGCCCGTGCCGGTTCGGCACGGGCCCCGCGATCAGTTCTGTCAGCCCTCGGTCACACCGACGGGCGGGCCCGCGGGACGGGTCGCCGCACGACGCGACGTCCGGCGCCGGGGCGCGATCACGGTCGGCGGTTCCTGCTCGACCGGCTCGGGAGCCACGTGGCCGTTCAGCGCCTGCTGCGGCGCGACGGCCTCAGCCGGAGACCCAACCGGAGCCTCAACCGGCGCAACGACGTCGACAACCGGCGGAGCCTCGACAGGAGCCGCCACGACAGTCTCAGACGCATCACCTACGGGCTCCTGGACCTGCTTCGCGGCACCCGCGTCCCGACGCGCCCTGCGCCGCTCCCGGTTGCGGTCGCGCCGATCGCGCTTCGCACCGTCCTGAGCGGACTGGGCGTCCTGGTCCAGCAGCACGGCGGCCTCGTTCGTGTCCACGACGAAGTCGCCCACCGGCTCGTCCGAAGTGGACGGAGCGGACTGCGCGGGCTGCACCGGCGGCGCGGTCTCGACGACCTCGGCCACCGGCTCGTCGACGACGACCTGCGCGTCGGTGTGCTCGCCGCCGTCGCCGCCACCGCGGTTGCGCTGGCGGGACTTCCGGCTCGGCTGCTGCTGCTGGGTCTGCTGCTGCTGAGGAGCGCTGGGGGCCGTGGCGGGCGCGCCGCCGCCGCCGTGCGCGTGCACGGGGTCGGTGGACACGACGACGCCGCGACCGCGGCAGTGCTCGCACGTGGTGCTGAAGGCCTCGAGCAGACCGGTGCCGACCCGCTTGCGGGTCATCTGCACCAGACCGAGCGAGGTGACCTCGGCGACCTGGTGGCGGGTGCGGTCCCGGCCGAGGCACTCGGTCAGGCGGCGCAGCACGAGGTCGCGGTTCGACTCCAGCACCATGTCGATGAAGTCGATGACGATGATGCCGCCGATGTCGCGCAACCGGAGCTGGCGGACGATCTCCTCCGCCGACTCCAGGTTGTTCCTGGTCACCGTCTCCTCGAGGTTGCCACCCGATCCGGTGAACTTGCCCGTGTTGACGTCGATGACCGTCATCGCCTCGGTGCGGTCGATGACCAGGTAGCCGCCCGAGGGCAGCCAGACCTTGCGGTCGAGCGCCTTGAGCAGCTGCTCGTCGATGCGGTGCTCGACGAACGCGTCCGACTGGCCGATGTGCTTGCGCAGCCGGTCGTGGAGGTCCGGCGCCACGTGGCGGACGTACCCGTCGATGGTCTCCCAGGCGTCCGTGCCCTGGACGATCAGCGCGGAGAAGTCCTCGGTGAACAGGTCGCGGACGACCTTCACCAGCAGGTCCGGCTCTTCGTACAGCAGCTGCGGCGCCTGCGCCTTGGGCGTGGCGGCCTTGTCCTTGATGACCTGCCACTGCGCCTGGAGGCGGGTGACGTCGCGGCCCAGCTCGTCCTCGGCGATGCCCTCCGACGCGGTGCGGATGATGACACCGGCGTCCTCGGGGACGACGCGCTTGAGGATGTCCTTGAGGCGCTTGCGCTCGTTGTCCGGCAGCTTGCGGCTGATGCCGGTCGCGCCGCCGCCGGGCACGTACACCAGGAAGCGGCCGGGCAGGCTGATCTGGGTGGTCAGGCGGGCGCCCTTGTGGCCGATCGGGTCCTTGGTGACCTGCACCAGGACGCTGTCGCCGCTGGACAGGGCCTGCTCGATCTTGCGGGACTTGCCCTCGAGACCGGCGGCGTCCCAGTCGACCTCACCGGCGTAGAGCACGGCGTTGCGGCCGCGGCCGATGTCGATGAACGCGGCCTCCATGCTCGGGAGCACGTTCTGCACCCGGCCGAGGTAGACGTTGCCCGCCAGCGAACCGGTGCCGGACGAGGTCACGAAGTGCTCCACGAGGACACCGTCCTCCAGGACACCGATCTGGGTGCGGTCGCCGCGCTCGCGGACCACCATGGTGCGCTCGACGGACTCGCGGCGGGTCAGGAACTCGGCCTCGGACAAGACCGATACACGACGACGGCCCGCTTCGCGACCGTCGCGGCGGCGCTGGCGCTTGGCTTCCAGGCGGGTCGAGCCCCGGATGCTGCGCACCTCGTTCTGCGCGGCCTCGGAGTCGGCCTTGTCGTCCCGCGCGTCGCGGGGTTCCCGCTGCTCACGGACTTCACGGACGTGCACGACCGTGTTCGGCGGGTCGTCCTCGGTGATCGCGGGCTCGTCCTCGGCGCCGGTCTTGCGGCGACGACGACGACGCCTGCGGCGGCTGCCGCCGTCCGACCCCTCGTCCGCCCCCTGGTCGTCCTGGTCGGCCGACGCCTCGGCGTCGTCCTCCTCGGACTCCTCGGCGCCCTCGCCGTCCTCGCCGACGTCCTCGGCGCCCTTGCCGCGACCACGGCCGCGACGGCCGCGGCGACGACGGCGACGGCTGTCGCTGTCCTCACCGGACTCGTCGTCGGCGGCGTCGTTCTGGTCGGCGTCCGCCTCCAGCTCGGCGTCCTCGTCGTAGTCCTCGACGGGCTCCTCGACGACGACCGGCTTCGCCCGGCCGCGGCCGCGCTTGGGAGCGGGCTCCTCGGCCTGGGGGGCGGGCGCGGTCGGCGCCATGAACACCGCGGACGGCGGCGCGAACAGCGGGGTGAACGCTGCCACGTCCCGGACCTGGCGGGCCGGGATGGCGGGCTCCTCGTACACCTCGACGTCGACCTCGCCGGAGACGACGTCGTCCCAGTCCAGCAGGCTCTCGGCCACCTTCAGGGCGATGTCGCGGCTCACGCTGGACTGGACCCCGCGCACCGTCTCGCCGAGATCGGCGAGCGCGGCGACGACGTCCTTGCTGCTGGCACCCAGCAGCTTCGCCAGCGCGTGCACCCTGAGCTTGGCGGGCAGATCAGCCAACTCCGGGTGTGCGGATGTGACGTTATCCCCGCCGGGGTTACCGGCAGGCTTGTCCTTGTTCGACATGCAGCTCCTCCGCCCCCGGGCGCGTCTACTCGAAGACGCGGCCGCGCAGGGGCCTCTCTAGTCCAGTCTCCGCCGCGGCTGGCGGCGGGAATCCTTGCCAACGCCGACCGGTATCCGCGCTCTTCGAGCACGGGCGCACAGCCGGCAGGTCCTTCGACGACGCCCTTAGCGGCGCTCCTGCTCCCCGGCCACCGGCTCGGACTCCGCCACCCTGTCCGGGGCCAGCGGGTCTACCAGTCCACCATCGTCGTCGAGCCGTCCCTGCGCCATCCGGGTCGCCTTCGCGGGCACCGGCGGAACCAGGTCGGCGACGACGCGGAGCGCGCTCAGCACGTCATCGGGTCGAACGGTAGGCGTTGTCTGCCGTACGACCGTCACGAGTATCCCACACGGCTGTGACAAATCAGGCCCATCGTGGCCTGCGTCGCTCGATTGGTCCTCGACCAGGGCCGACACCACGGCGGGACGGACGTCCAAGATCCGCTTCCCGTCCTTGGTCGGGCGCTCGACCTCGACCGATTCCGCGGCCAGCAGCGCGGCTACGGCGACCCGAAGCTCCTCCGGCGACACGCCGGGCAGTTCGACCCGCCAGGAACTGGCCTCGATGCGCTCGGTGAGGTTCCCACCGGTCGAGATGACGATCTCCAGCACGTCCAGCCCCGGCGGCAGCGCCTCGTCCAGGACCAGCCGCAGCTTCTCCAGGTCGACGAGCTGGACGACCTGGAACTCGACGTACTCCGCCTCGCTGGCGACCCCGGTGGGCGAGGCGCCGATCCAGGACACCTTCGGCCGCGGGCTGAAGCCCTGCGAGTACGCCATCGGCACGCCCGCACGACGGAGCGCGCGCTCGAAGCTGCGCGCCACGTCGCGGTGCGAGGTGAAGCGCAGCCTGCCGCGCTTGGCGTAGCGCACGCGGAGCTTCTGCACCGGCGGGGCCGACGGGTTGTTGGGCTGCTGCTGGCGGCTCAGTGCTGCTCCTCGGTGCGTGGCGGGGGTGGTGGCACCCCAACGGCCCAGGCTGCTACTCCAGCAGGACGGTACCGTGGAGCGGTTCGAGCCGTTGAGGTTGTCTGGTCACGCGCACGTGGTTACCGTCCGCCTACAACGGTCACCCGGCGCCGTCGAACGCAGTACGTCCAGCCATGGAGGTCCCCCGTGCCTCTGCTCCGCCGCGCCCGAGCGGTCGCGGTCAGCGCAGCTCTGCTCCTCAGCGGTAGCCAGGTGGCGTCCGCCGCTGTCTCCGCGCAATCCGAGCAGTCCTCGACTCCGGTCGTCGCGTGCACGCAGCCGGGACCGGTCCTGCGCTACCTCGTGGTGTTCGACGAAGGCACGAGCCAGCCCTTGGCCGAGGCGGAGATCGCCGCGTCGTGCGGCACGTCCACCGTCTACTACCCGCAGATCGGCGTGGCCGTGGCGACCTCGCCCGACCCGTCGTTCGGCAGGCGGATGGGGGCCGACCGGGCGTACAGCGCGCAGGCGGAGGCGATCTCCAAGCACACCGGCGCGGTCGTGCGGAAGAAGGTCGACGAGACCGAGATGGGCAAGGCCTCCCGCACCGGTGCGGTCGACCGCACCGTCGAGCAGTGGGACATGGACCTGATCAAGGCCGCCGAGGCGCACGCCATCAACAACGGCAGCCGCGACGTCGTCGTCGGCGTGCTCGACTCCGGCATCGACCCGAACCACCCCGACCTCGTCGACGCCCTCGACCCCGGCCTGTCCGCGGGCTGCGCCACCGGCAAGGCGGACACCTCCGTGGCGGCCTGGTCGCCCACCACCTCGGCGCACGGCACGCACGTGGCGGGCACCATCGCCGCCGCGGACGACGGCCGGGGCACCACCGGCGTCGCGCCGGGCGTGCGGATCGCGTCGGTGAAGGTCGTGGACGACGACGGGTACATCTACCCGGAGTACGCGGTGTGCGGCTTCATGTGGTCGGCCGTCCACGGGATGACCATCACGAACAACAGCTACTTCATCGACCCGTGGGTCTTCACCTGCCAGAACCAGGTCGGCCAGAAGGTCGTCTACGAGGCCGTGCGGCGCGCCGTCGACTACGCGTCCGGCCGGGGCGTGCTGACCGTGGCGGCCGCGGGCAACGGCGCCACCGACCTGAGCAAACCCGACCGCGACTCGCAGAGCCCGACCAACGCGGAAGAGGTCAAACCGCGCGCCCTGGACAACACCTGCCTCGTGCTGCCCGCCCAGCTCCGCTCGGTCGTGGCCGTGTCGTCCGTGGGCGCCGACGAGGTCAAGGCGGGCTACAGCTCGTACGGGCTCGGCGCGGTGGACCTCACGGCCCCCGGCGGCGACCGCAAACAGGTGCCCGAGAACCAGTCCGACGGATGCGTGCTGTCCACGGTGCCCGCCGGCTACGACTACTCCTGCGGCACGTCCATGGCGACCCCGCACGTATCGGGCGTGGCGGCACTGCTGGCCTCCGTGCACCCGGAGGCCACCGCGCCGGAACTGACCCGGATGTTGAACGCGCAATCGGAAACCCTGCCCTGCCCGGCCGACTACGACCTGAACGGGACCGGGGCGCAGGACGCCTACTGCACCGGCTATTCGGAGTACAACGGGTTCTACGGCCACGGGTTGGTCGACGCTCTGGCAGCAGTGACGCAGTAGGGCCGCTGGAGGTGCTTGCGGCCGGGCGGACACGCTGGAGTAGGCGTCCCCCGGTCGGGAAGGCCCCCCGATGTACACGCTACGGATGGGGTACGACAGTTTTCGGTTTCGCTTCGCCGGCGGCGCGATGGCGGAAAGGGCCGAAGTGGTGATCGGACACCCGTGACCTGCGCACAGGCCGGGTCTGCAAAGAGGCTGGCGGACTACAACAGCACCGGGCACAGCCGCCGACGAACCACAACGCACTGGCAAAGCCGAAAGACCACAACGCAACAAACAAACAGGCGACCAACACAACACCCGCCGATCACAACGGCACCCAACCCGAACCGCCGATTGACCACCCACCGAGCAAGCTCGTCCGCTGTGCGGCCGGCTTTACTTGGGGTTTTCGGCCCTACACTTTCAACGGCGGGCAGGAGCGCTACCACCTGCCCTTTTAGACCGCCGAGGGCCGAAAAGCGGGGCCCCAAGTCAAGCTGGCCGTACCCGGAGAACATGGATCCGACACCCGGCGACCCAGCACGACAACCACCAATACCCGCCCAACCACGACAGACGCACCCCCCCCGGCGACCCACCCACGAACACCCCAAAACCAGGGTCCCCCAACCGCGAAACCCCCAACACAAACGCTACCGCCAACCTACGACAATTCCCGCAAGCCCAAACCCATGAGAGCGCTCCCAACCAGCGAAGCTACTCATGCCCGGAATGCGAACCCAAAGCCTCCGCAAGATCCGCCCGCCCCGCGATACCAAGCTTCCGATAAGCACCCGACAAATGCAGCTCAACCGTCCGCCGCGTCAAGAACAACGCCTCGGCGATCTGCCGGTTGGTCAACCCCTGCGCCGCCATCCCCGCAACCCTGGTCTCCTGCTTCGTCAGCCCGTGCACGGTCCCCTCGGCAGTAACCGGCTCACACGCTCGCAGCTCGTCCCCCGCAAGGCGGATAAGGGGTTGGGCCTCGCACTTGGCGCTGATCTCCACGGCCCTGCGGAGGTGCGGGATGGCGCGCTCGGGCTGGCCGCGCCTGCGGAGCTGGGCGCCCAGCTCGAAGAAGGCCTCGGCGAGGGTGAGCTTGGCGGTGGACTCGGAGAGGAACTCGGTCGCCTTGAGGAGCGCCCTGGTGGCGGCGTCCTCGTCGTCGGCGCTGAGGCCGACCGACAGCAGCGCGGTGCCGAGCGCTCTCGGCGTGCCCCACTGCCGGGCCATCTCGTGGTCTTCCTTGGCGAGCACGGCGGCGGGTTCGCGTTGGCCCTGCGCCAGGTGGGCCCGGACGGCCAGTGCGCGCCACGGGATGACGGCGGGGCTGTCGACGGCGGAGGCCTCCAGGCGGCGGCCGCACTCGAGCAGGTCGGCGAGGGCGCCCGCGGGGTCGTCGGTGGCGAGCTTGAGCTTGCCGCGGGAGTAGAGCACGAGGTTGTGCTGGAACAGTTCGGGCAGCTCGCCCGCGAAACCGCTGCGCGCCAGCAGGTCGCGGGCCTCGTCGGCCCGGCCGAGGTCGACGAGAACCTCGGTGAGCCTGGCGGCGCAGAGGATGGCCATCGGGCAGTCGCGGACGGCGTCCAGCTCCTCGAACAGCCGCATCTGCCACTTGAGGAACGTCTTCGCCCTGATCAGCTCGCCGGACGCGAGGAAGTCCATGCCGTGCGCCAGGGACACCGCGGTTCCCTTGCGCAGGTGGAAGTCGTGGGGTTCCTCGGTGCTGCTGATCATCCGCCGGAACTTGTCCGACAGCTCCGGCGCGTCGACGAGGAAGCAGGTGGACAGCGTGAACACGAAGGGCTGCATGAAGACGTCGGCGCGCTCGCCCGCCAGCGCCTCGTCGGCGTGCTTCACGGCCTCCAGCGCCGAGTCGCCGCGCAGCGCGTGGCCGAGCGACATGATCACCGAGTGCAGCTGGCGCAGCCGGGGGTCGTCGGGCTGCTCCGACTCCAGGTCGTCGGTGAACAGGCTGGCGCGCAACGCCAGCCCGAGGTCGTTGCCCGCGGCGGCGAGGTAGCACATGGCGCGCAGTTCCCAGAACTCGTCCTTCTCCTGGGAACTGAGCCGGGACTGCACCTGGAGCCCGATGGACAGCGCGAGGCGCGCTTCGTGCGCGGTGCACGACCGCAGCAGCATCGTCACGGCCTGGCCGACGGCGGAACGGACGTCGTCGGCGTGCGCGAGCGCTTCGCGCAGGCGGGCCATGCCCTTCCCCGGATCGCCGAGGAACTCCGCGTGCACCAGTTCGAGCTGCACGGCGAGGCGCTCGTCGGGGGTGAGGGGTTCGTCCAGCGCGCGTTCGAGGAGGTCGCGGGCGAGTTCCAGCCTGCGGTGGTGGGCGGCTTCGCGGGCCGCGCGGCGCAGGACGTCGAGCCCCCACGGGACGCGGATGCCGCGCGCCTCCAGCAGGTGCCCGGCGACCTCCACGTCGGAGGCGTCGGCGTCGGCGAGCAGGCGGGCGGCGCGGGCGTGGTCCGCGGCGCGGGTGGCAACCGGCAGGTCGCGCAGCACCGAGTTGCGGACGAACGGGTGCTGGAAGGACACCGTGTGGCTGTTGCAGAGGATCCGCAGACGCACCAACGCGTCGATGCCGCGCAGCGCCTGGGCGTAGTCCACTCCGGACATCGCGGCGACGACGTCCACGGTGGCCTCGTCGCCGAGAACCGCCACCGCCCGGACGAGTTCGACGCAGCCGGGCAGCGGGCGCAGCCGGACGCGGAGCTGCTCGCCGATGTCCGCCGACGCGAGGTCGCGCACCTCGGCGGGCGTGACGGCGCCGATCTCGTCGCCGAAGTGCAGGCGCAGCGCGCCGAACATCGACTGGAGCAGGTAGGCGTTGCCGCCGGTGACCTCCAGGCAGGCCGCTGCGAGGTCGGCGTGCACCGGCGCGGAGATGTTGGCCCTGAGCAGATCCGTGACACCGTGGATGTCCAGTCCACCCAGGACGACGGTCTCGGCGCTGCACCCGGTGAGCTCCTGCAGCGACACCTCACGGGCGGGCGGGTGGCCGGTGGTGGAGCCGAGCAGGATCAGCACGGGCTGGTCGATGATCCGGCGGCGGATGTAGGCCATGGACCGCATCGACCAGATGTCGGTGACGTGGATGTCGTCGACGATGATCAGCACCGGCCGCTTCTCCGCGGCCTGGCGGACGAGTCGGTAGAACGCTTCGAGGGACGACACGCGGTCGGGGCGCAGGTCCACGCCCTCGCCGTCGAGGTCGTCGGCGAGCTGGCGGATGACACCGCCGTCGAGGTGCGTCTCGAGTCGTGCCCCGTGCCCGACGGCGACGGCGAACCCCATCGTCCTCGCCAGTTCGGCGGTGGCCTCCAGCAGCACGGACTTGCCGACGCCCAGCTCACCGGTCATCGTGACGATCGCCGAACGGCCCGCCGCCGCCTTCGCCAGCATGGTCCGCATGGTGCGCAGCTCGACGTCGCGACCGAGGCACGCCGACTGGGCCGCGGGCACGAGCACGGGTCTGTGGACCACCCACGCGGGCACTGGGGATGTCACCTGGAGCTCCGATCTGCGGCGCCTGGCAGGGTGCGCGCGAGGCCGTGGGAGCGGGGAGCACCACCGTATGGCATCTGTCCAGACCGGGCGTTCCGGTTGTCCTTCGGTACCGAGAGCCCCGGCCGCAGCCGGTCCGGATTTCCTTCGGTACCCACCGTAGAGACCTGGGCCGCGCGGTGGTCCAGACTTGGCGCCACGAGCTGTTGGGCCGATCGGCGGTACGGCGCGATCGGGCGGTGGGTCAGCCCCACGACACGGATGTCGACGGGGCGCTGGAGAGGTGGTCGTCGGTCGGGAGCGACCCGGAGATGGCCGGTACCGCCACCACGGCCACGAGCAAGGGGCTCGCCGCGATGAGCGGCAGACCACGTACCGGCACACCGCAGTCGCCGCGCTTCCGCCTGTCCGATTCGAGGGTGGCGGGAATTCGTCGTGCCGACAATCCGAATTGTTCCGCGATGGTCAGCACCCTCGGAATTGTCTGAAATTCGACAAGGTCGCGCTGACACCGGACACAACCGGTCAGATGGTCGTCAAAAGCAAGCTCGGCGCCCTCACCGAGGACGCCGAGCAGGTACGCGGTGACGTCGGAATGTGACGACATCATCCGCCTCTTCGCCAGTCAGGCGCGTTCGCGCAGTGCGCCGCGGAGAATCTGCATGGCCTTGTACAGGCGGGACTTCACGGTGCCTTCCGGAATCCCCAGCTCGACGGCCGCCTCTTTGATCGTCCGGCCGCGGACGTACGTTTCGTAGATCGCGGAGCGGTGCTCCTCGCCCAGGTTGCCGATCACCTGGGTGATCACCATGAGTGAGAGCGCCTGGTCCGTCTCATCGGGGGCTTCCATGCTGTCGGGCGAGGTCAGCTCCACCTCCTGCGGCCTGGCCTGCCGCGTGCGCCACCCGTCGATCACGATCCGACGGGCGACCGTGAGTAGCCAACCGCGCAGCATCCGCGGGTCGCGGACGAGGTTCTCGGAGTTCTGCCAAGCCCTGATCAGGGTCTCCTGCACGACGTCCTCGGTCCATTGCCGATCATGACCGGTGAGACCGAGCACGTGCGCGAACAACGCGCCCTTGAACTGCCCGTAGAGTTCTGTGACCAGCTCCTCGGCGTGCGCCTTGGAAGTGAAGGGCGCGACGTGCCGACCTTGATCCGCCAAGGCTCCACCCATCGCATTCATGGAGAAACCAACCTCCCGGAGTCCAAGCGGCGGATGGGGCGCCCAGTCTCGTTTCGACGGCCGGAAGCGCACCTGCGATCTAATTGATACAACAGGATGGTACGGCACGCTAGATGGCAATCCAAATCTCTGATAAAAACTTCGGTACACGTATCTTTCAGAAAGCCGACGACGGACTTCTAGGGGTCTTCGACCAAGCAGGAAGGGAGCTGCGCAAGTAAACTGTGATACAAATCACAGCATTGATAGACTACTTGATCGAACCACTCCGACGCCGGTTCGTAGTACTTATCGGGCCGCACACCAAAACGATCTAGACCTTGTCGGGGGAAATGTTATGAACGCTCACATCGTGCAAACGGTTGTAGCGGCCACCTCGTACGACGCCGGCGTGCGCGCGGTGTCCGCGTTGTCGGCGCGCATGGCCTACGTCGCGATGTGCCTGTCCCTGTGCTGGGGCGTGCTCACGGCCACCGGCTGGGTGCACCGGCTGACGGGTAGACAGGCCCTGCGCGGCGGGCACATCGTGCTGGCCACGTTCACCCTGGCGACCGGTCTGACGCACGGGTTGGCGTTCCTGCTGCTCGACTCGGGCGGCCTCGGTTTCCTCCAGGTCGTGCTGCCGTTCGTCGACGGCGGCCTCGCCAGGCACGCGCTGGGCATCGTCGGGCTGGAGCTGATGATCGCCGTGGCGATCACCGCGGGCCTGCACCGGGTGCTGGAAACCTCGCAGTGGGTCAACTTCCACCGCTTCTCCTACGTGGGCGTGTGGCTGGTGGCCATGCACTCCTGGCTCGGCGCCGCCGCGAACGGGTCGGTGTCCACGCTCTGGCTGGGCGGGATCACCCTGCTCGCGCCCGCGATCACGCTGACGGTGCTGCGCTTCCTGCCGCCCGAGCACCTCGCGCGCATCGGCCTGGTGGACACCCCGCACGTGGAGGTGGACAACTCCCCCGCCCCCGAGGAACCCGCGCCGAAGCCCGGCGACCCGCTGTCGGCGAGCGTGCGCACCGAGGTGAAGGACAAGATCGCCGTCAGCGTCGACCACCAGCGGTGCCACCACTACGGGATCTGCGGTTCCCAGGCGCCCAAGGTGTTCCGGCTGCTCGACGACGGGCGGCTGCGCTACGCCAAGAACCCCGAGGCCTCCCAGACCCCGCTGGTCGAGGCCGCGGCGCACGCCTGCCCCATGCGCGCCATCAAGGTGAGCCGCGTCAAGGAGTGAGAGGCCATCGGGAACGCTCGGGAATTGCGTTCCCGCAGTAGCTTTCTTGCGTCCTGTTCGGACTGGCTCACCGGCGTGCGGAAGGCAATTCCCCCGCACGCCGCCTCGATCCGTTCCGCGCACCGGTTTCCGGGAGCGTTCCCGGTGTCCTCATGGGTCAGGGTTTCGCGAGCAACGCCGTGTCGCGCACCGGGGAGCCGCCGCCGATGGGCGTGAGGGGCAGCAGGGTGCGGCCCGTCGGGCCCACCTCGATGTCCGTTCCCATGGCCGGGCACACACCGCAGTCGAAGCACGGGGTCCAGCGGCAGTCGTCCTGCTCGCGCTCGTCCAGCGCGTCGCGCCAGTCCGCCCAGAGCCATTCCTTGTCCAGGCCCGAGTCCAGGTGGTCCCAGGGCAGGACCTCCAGCTCCTCGCGCTCGCGCGTGGTGAACCAGGCCAGGTCGACGCCGAACTCCGGCAGCTCGGCCTCGGCGGCACTCACCCAGCGCTGGTAGGAGAAGTGCTCGGACCAGCCGTCGAAGCGGCCGCCCTCGCGCCACACCCGCTCGATCACGCGGCCGATGCGGCGGTCGCCCCGCGACAGGAGTCCTTCGATCAGCGAGGGCTTGCCGTCGTGGTAGCGCATGCCGATGTTGCGGCCGAGACTGCGGTCGGAGTTGATCGCGGCGCGCAGCTTGGCCAGCCTGCTGTCCACGGTGTCCGGGTCGCACTGCGGCGACCACTGGAACGGCGTGTGCGGCTTGGGGACGAACCCGCCGATGGAGATGGTGCAGCGGATGTCCTTGCGGCCGCTGACCTCGCGGCCGGCGCGGATCACGTTCTTCGCCATCTCGGCGATCTGGAGCACGTCCTCGTCGGTCTCGGTCGGCAGGCCGCACATGAAGTACAGCTTCACCTGCCGCCAGCCGTTCGCGAACGCCGTGCTGACCGTCCGGATGAGGTCCTCCTCGGACACCATCTTGTTGATCACCCGGCGCAGCCGCTCGCTGCCGCCCTCGGGCGCGAACGTCAGACCCGACCGGCGGCCGCCGCGGGACAGCTCGTTGGCCAGGTCGACGTTGAACGCGTCGACGCGGGTGCTCGGCAGCGACAGGCCCGTGTTGGTGCCCTCGTACCGGTCCGCGAGGCCCTTGGTGATCTCGGCGATCTCCGAGTGGTCCGCGCTGGACAGCGACAGCAGGCCGACCTCCTCGAAGCCGGTCGCCTCCAGTCCGCGCTGGACCATCGCGCCGATGCCCTCGATGGAGCGCTCGCGCACCGGGCGGGTGATCATGCCCGCCTGGCAGAACCGGCAGCCGCGGGTGCAGCCGCGGAAGATCTCCACGCTCATCCGCTCGTGCACGCTCTCGGCGAGCGGCACCAGCGGCTGCTTCGGGTACGGCCACGCGTCGAGGTCCATGGTGGTCCGCTTGAACACCCGGTACGGCACGCGCTCGCGGTTGGGCACCACGCGCTGGATGCGGCCGTCGGGGAGGTACTCGACGTCGTAGAAGCGCGGCACGTACACGCCGCCGGTCTCGGCCAGGCGGGTCAGCACCTCGTCGCGACCGCCGGGGCGGCCCTCGGCCTTCCACGCGCGGACGATGTCCGTGATCTCCAGGACGGCTTCCTCGCCGTCGCCGAGCACGGCGCAGTCGACGAAGTCCGCGATGGGCTCCGGGTTGAACGCCGCGTGCCCGCCCGACACGACGATCGGGTGCTCGTCGGTGCGGTCCTCGGAGTGCAGCGGGATGCCCGCGAGGTCCAGCGCCGTCAGCATGTTCGTGTAGCCCAGCTCGGTGGCGAAGCTGATGCCCACCAGGTCGAACGCGCCGAGCGGGCGGTGCCCGTCGACGGTGAACTGCGGGACGCCGTGCTCGCGCATCAGGGCCTCGAGGTCCGGCCACACCGCGTAGGTGCGCTCGGCGAGCACGTCCGGCAGCTCGTTGAGGATCTCGTACAGGATCATGACGCCCTGGTTCGGCACCCCGACCTCGTAGGCGTCGGGGTACATCAGCGCCCAGCGGACGGCGGCGCCCTCCCAGTCCTTGACGGTCGCGTTCAGCTCGCCCCCCACGTACTGCACGGGCTTCGAGACCCTGGGCAGGAGGGGTTCCAACATGGGGAAGACCGACTCGACCGTCACGGTGGCCAGGGTAACGGCATCACTCCGGGCGGACTAACCGGAGAGCGGCCCGGTAAGCGTCCGACCAGGTCCGGGACTCATTTCAGCAGCAGCGTTCCCAACCTCCTCGCCGCGACCACGAGGCCGACCGCCGCCATGACGGCGAAGTACGCGAGGTCGCCGAGCATGCTCCAGCTCGGGATACCGGTCGTGAGGCCGCGCAGGAGTTCGATGGCGTGGTAGAGCGGCGTCCACGTGACGACGGTCTGCATGACGGGCGGGTACACCGACAGCGGGTAGAACGTGGTGGAGAACAGGAACAGCGGCAGCACCACGAGCTGGACCAGGTCGAAGTCCTGCCAGGAGCGCATGAACGTCGTCGCGGCCATGCCGACCGCGGCGAACGCGAACGCGACGACCAGACAGGCGGGCAGCGCGAGCAGCGCCCACGCCGAGGTGATCAGCCCCATGCCGAGCATGACGGACAGGAACGCCGCCGAGTACATGCCGCCGCGCAGCAGGGCCCACGAGATCTCGCCGATCGCGATGTCCAGCGGGCCGAGCGGGGTGGCCAGCATGGCGTCGTAGAGCTTGGCGTACTTGAACTTGAAGAAGATGTTGTAGGTCGCGTCGAACACCGCGCCGTTCATCGCCGAGGCGGCGAGCAGCGCGGGCGCGACGAACACCGGGTAGCTGAGCAGCTGCCCGCCGGGGCCCTCGACCTCCGTGACCAGCCTGCCGAAGCCGTAGCCCAGCGACAGCAGGAAGAACAGCGGCTCGAAGAACCCGGACACGAACGACAGCCACGCCCGCCGGTACACCATGAACGAGCGCTCCACGAGCACCCGTGCCCGCCCCGCGTACAGGCCCGGCGGCACGATCCGCAGGAACAGCCCCGCACCCGCGCGGACCTCGGCGCTCCCCTTGTCGACCATCCGCGTCACCGTCTACACCGCCAGCCTGCGTCGGAAGTACTTGCGCCCCAGCACGACCCCGACCGCGCCCATCACCAGCAGGTACCCGATGTGACCCAGAGCCGGGACCAGCCGGAGCGTGCCGAACGCGGCGCCGCGGGCCAGCTCGACGCCGTGCCACATCGGGGTGACCCACGCGACCGGCCGCAGCCACCCCGGCAGCTGCGTGATCGGGAAGAACGCCCCGGTGAACAGGGTCATCGGGATCACCACGAACCGGAACAGGCCGGTGAAGCCCTCGGCGCCGTCGCGGGTCGCGCTGAACGCGACCACGGGCGCCGCGAACGCCAGACCCGCCAGCACCGCGAACGGCACCGCCAGCAGCACCCCCGGCCCGCCGACCGCCCCGAGGGCCGCCGCGACCGCCACATACACCAGAGCGCTGCTGACCAGCCGCAACCCGATCCAGGTCAGCTGGGCGTAGAAGATCTGCGCCGGTGTCACCGGCGTGACGACCGCGCCCCAGTACGACTTCTGCCAGATGAAGGACGACAGCACCGGGTAGGTCGACTCCCACGTCGCGTTCTGCACCGTCGTCACGACCAGCAGCGCGGGGGCGAGGTAGACGAGGTAGCTGTGGCCGCCGGTCACCGCTCCCGGCTGCACCTGCGAGCCGAAGCCGAAGCCCATGGCCAGCAGGAACAGCACGGGTTGCAGGAAGCTGGAGATCGCCGTGGACCGCCAGTTGCGGCGGTACCAGGTCCACTGCTTCTCCACCACGAGCATGACCGCGCGCACCGGGCCGACCACGACACCGGTCGACCGGCTGGGGATCGCGTCCATCAGTCCACCAACGTGCGGCCGGTGAGGTGGAGGAAGACGTCCTCCAGCGTGCTGCGGCGCACCAGGCTCGACAGCGGGCGCACGTCGCGCGCCTGCGCCGCGGCCAGCGCGCCCTCGCCGTCCTTCGTGTAGAGCAGCAGCCGGTCGGGCAGCACCTCCACCCGTTCGGCGAGGTCGACCACCGACGGCACCGCGTCCTCCTGCGTGCCGGGGGCGAAGCGCAGTTCGAGCACCTCGCGGGTCGAGTACCGGTTGATCAGCTCGCTCGGCGAGCCCTCGGCGGCGATCCGGCCGCCGTCCATGACGACCAGCCGGTCGCACAGCTGCTCGGCCTCGTCCATGTAGTGCGTGGTGATGATCAGCGTGACGCCGGACTGCTTGAGCCGGAACAGCCGGTCCCACAGCAGGTGCCTGGCCTGCGGGTCCAGACCCGTCGTCGGCTCGTCGAGCAGCAGCAGGTCCGGGTCGTTGATCAGCGACCGCGCGATCGTCAGCCTGCGCTTCATCCCTCCCGACAACGGCTCCACCTCGTGGTCCGCCCGATCGGTGAGCTGCGCGAACTCCAGCAGTTCCGCCGCCTTCTCCCGCACGTGCGCCCTGGACAGGCCGAAGTACCGGCCGTAGGTGTGCAGGTTCTGCCGCACGGTCAGCTCGGTGTCGAGGTTGTCCTCCTGCGGCACCACGCCCAGCCGCGCGCGGATCCGCGGGCCCTCGGTGTCCGGGTCGAGCCCCAGCACGGTCAGCTCACCGCCGGTGCGCGGCGACGTGCAGGAGATCATCCGCATCGTCGACGACTTGCCCGCCCCGTTCGGCCCCAGGAAACCGAACGCCTCGCCTCTGCGCACGTCGACGTCGATGCCCCGCACGGCCTCGAAGTCGCCGAAGTGCTTGGTCAGGCCGCTGGCTCGGACGAGGAGTGGCTCGGCTGTGGTCACGGTTCCGACACTAACCGGGTGCACCGACAATTCCGGAGCCGTTTTAGCCTGCACCCATGGAGATCGTCTTGGACTGGCCGGACGCGGCCGACGAACGGCTGCGGCACGAGGTGCACGACGTGCTGCACGCGGTGGTCGCGGCAGGCGGCGCGATCGGCTGGCAGCGACCGCCCGGCAGGACCGACACCGACGCGTGGCTGGACCGCGTGCTCCCCCTGGTGCGCAAAGGGGACGCGGGATTCGTGGTCGCCCGCGTCGACGGCGTCGTGCGGGCGACGGCGACGTGGCAGCGCGACCCGGCGCAGGTGTTCGAGAACTGCGCCGAACTGGGGAAGGTCACCGCCCACCCGGCCACGCGCGGGGCGGGATTGGGTCGGATGGTCGTCGGGGCGGTGGTCGAGCACGCCAAGTCGGCCGGGCTGGAGGTCGTGTACCTCGGGGTGCGGGGCAACAACCTCGGCGCGATCGAGCTGTACGAGTCGCTCGGGTTCCGGGAGTGGGGGCGCCTGCCCAACTCGATCGCGGTGGGCGGCACGCGCTTCGACTCGGTGCGCATGCACCTGCCGCTCGGTTACGCGCCCGACGTCGTGCTGCACGGCTCTGCGCCGGGCGGGCTGGGGTCGTCGCCGAGCAGGCGCACGCCGTGAAGGCGCTCCCCACGACGTGGTCCGTTCGCGGGACACCTGCCGGACGGTGTCCGGCAGCTGGGACGATGGCGCGGTGAACCAACTGGAGGCGTTCCAAGCCGCCGCACGGGAGCAGGACCTGCCGCACGACGTCGTCGACTGGTGCCTGGGACAGGCGCGCCCCTGCTTGGACCTGCGGCGGAGCGGTACCGGTCCGGCGGTCGGGTACTTCGGCGGCAGACCGGCGCTGCCCGCCGGGATCGCCTGGCCCGCGGACACCGCTCTCCACCTGGCCTCGATCGACCTCGCCGCGATTCCCCGCGGCGCGCTGGACCTCGGTCTCCCCGACGACGGCACCCTGCTGTTCTTCGCCCAGGCCGACAACCTCTGCCGGCACGGCAAGGTGATCCACGTACCGGCGGGCACGCCGGTCACCGAGGCCGAGCCACCCGACGCGGGCCAGGCCGTGTACGACCGCTTCCCCTTGTACGGCCACCCGCGCCTGTGCATCCCGGAGTCCTACGACAACGGTGAACTCGACGAGGAGGTCCTCAACGCGCTCGACGACATCGTGTGGGACCTCGAGTACGACACCGAGCACGACGACGACAAGGTGGTCACCCTCGGCGGATACGGCTACGCGAACACCGGTGGCCTGGGCATCCCGGTCAGGTCCTTCACGACCGAGGCCCTGCTGGCCGAGTTCTTCCTGTCCGAGGACGAGGTCGGCGAGGACTTCGAGACCGATCTCGCCACCGTGTTCTACGTGATCGCCCGCGACGACCTGTCCGCTCACCGGTTCGACCGGCTCACGGTGGCGACCGACTTCCACGGATGACCCCGTCGCGCCGACGGCCCGGACCGCGTCGCGATCCGGGCCGTCGGGAAGTCGACTCAGAGAGCCGGGAACCAGAGCTTGATCTCGCGCTCGGCGGACTCGGGCGAGTCGGAGCCGTGGACGAGGTTGAACTGGACCTCGAGGCCGAAGTCGCCGCGGATGGTGCCGGGGGTGGCCTTCTCGACCGGGTCGGTGCCGCCCGCGAGCTGGCGGAACGCCGGGATGGCGCGGGTGCCCTCGACGACGATGGCGACCAGCGGGCCGCCGGTGATGAACTCGACGAGGTCGCCGAAGAACGACTTGCCGTCGTGCTCGGCGTAGTGCTGCTCGGCGGTCGCGCGGTCGACGGTCCGCAGCTCGAGTGCGGCCAGGGTCAGGCCCTTGCGCTCGATGCGGGCGATCACCTCGCCGACCAGACCACGGCTGACGCCATCGGGCTTGACCAGGACCAGGGTGCGCTCAGACACGGCCGTCTGTACTCCTTCGTACGGGGAATGGCGGAACCCGTGACACGGGCGGCCACGCACAGGGTAGCGACCGCCCGCCGCGGGCCCCGATGGGATAGTGCTCGCCGTGACGGAGACGACCGAGCCCGCCAAGAGCCACGCGGGCTCGATGCTGACCAGCGCCGCCGTGCTGTTCGTGCTGCTGCGACTGCTGGCCGTGGCGCACTACGACTGGCACACCGCCTTCGCGCTGCTGCACACCCTGGACCTGGACGACGCGCCGGGGCTGTTCCTCGGCACGTTCATGGCGGACCCGCGGATCAGCAGCGTGCTGCTGATCGTGGCGCTGCCGTTCACCGTCGCCTACCTGCAAGCCACCCGCGTCGACCGGAGCCGGATGCGGTTCGCGGGGACGCTGCTGCTGGTCGTGCTGGTGGCGCTGCTGATCTCGCACGTCAAGACCTACCACTACTGGTGGGTGCCCGCGGGGGCCGCGGCGCTGGCCGCCGTGCTGGTGCTGCTGGAGCGCGCCCACCGGCACCCGCGGCTGCGCGACCCGATCGCGTTCGTGCTGCACCGGTCGGGTGCTTCGACGGTGATCGCGGCGCTGGTCGTCGCCGCCGTGGTCGCGACGCCGTGGGTGCCGCTGGAACGCGTGGAGACGACCAGCGGCACCCACGAGTACTACGTGGTGGACACCCCGCCCGGCTTCCTCAAGGTGCTGGAGGCCGAGACCCGCGAGTTCAGGATCCTGCGCGCCGACGACGTCCGCTCGCGGGAGGAGCTGACCGACCACTAGTCAGCCCACGGCCACCGGTAGCGGAGCGCCAGCCGTGGCCGGGATCGGCCGGATGACCGTGACGGCCACGACGGCGGCGAGCGCGACCAGTGTCGCGCTGATGCCGAACGCCAGGTGGAAGCCGCTGGTCAACGCCTGCGCGGTCGGCACGCCCTCGGCGAGCAGCGCCGTCGTGCGGGACGTGGACGTAGTGGCCAGGACGGCCAGCCCGAGTGCGCCGCCGACCTGCATGGTCGTGTTGACGAGACCGGAGGCCAGGCCCGCGTCGCCCGGTGTCGCGCCGGACATGGCGAGCGTCGTCAACGCCGGGGACGCCATGCCGAACCCGATGCCCAGCGGCAGCACGACCGGCAGCAGGTGCCGCACGTAGTCGCCGTCGGCGGGCGCGCGCGTGAACATCAGCAGCCCGACCAGGATCAGCGCCATGCCCGCCAGCAGCACCCGCGGTTCGCCGAACCTGGCGTTGAGGCGGGCGGAGAAACCCACCGACAGCGTGCCGATCGACACCGCGAGCGGCAGGAACGCGAGGCCGACCTCCATGGCGTCGTAGCCCAGCACGAGCTGCATGTAGAGGGCGCCGAGGAAGAACATGCCGAGCATCCCGGCCACCAGCAGGATCTGCGTGCCGTTCGCGCCCACGACGTTGCGGGACCTCAGGACCCGCAACGGCAGCAGCGGGTTCGCCGCCTTCGCCTGCCGCACCGCGAAACCACCGAGCAGCGCGATCGCGAGAGCGCCCAGCACGAGGGTGTGCGCCGACACCCAGCCGTGCGTCTCGACCTCGACGATCGTGTACACCCCGAGCATCACCGACGACGTGATGAGCACCGCGCCCACGACGTCCGCGCCCTTGCCGAGGCCGATGCCCGGCGCGCCGGGGACCAGTCGGACGGCCGCCAGCACCGCGACGACGCCGACGGGGATGTTCACGAAGAAGATCCAGTGCCAGTTCAGCAACTGGGTGAGCACACCGCCCAGGAGCAGGCCGATGGAGGCGCCGGCGGCGGAGACGAAGCTGAACACGCCGATCGCCTTCGCCCGCTCCCCCGGTTCCGGGAACATCCGCACGATCATGCCCAGCGTCACCGACGTGGCCAACGCGCCGCCGACGCCCTGCACGAAACGCGCGCCGATGAGCGTGCCGGGTGACGTCGCGAGGCCGCAGAGCAGCGACGCGACGGTGAACACGACCAGCCCGAGCACGAACACCCGCTTGTGGCCGATCAGGTCCCCGAGGCGGCCGGCGAGCAGCAGCAGACCCCCGAAGGCGATCAGGTAGGCGTTCACGATCCACGCGAGCCCGGCCTGGCCGAAGCCGAGGTCCGTCCTGATCGCGGGCAGCGCCACGTTCACGATCGTCTGGTCGAGGATGATCATCATCATTCCCGTGCACAGGACCACGAGCGCGAGCCATCGCGAGTCCGCGGTCCGCTTGGTGTTGTCGATCATCGGTCCCCCTGGTTCGTCCAATACCAGAAGTGACCGTAGCAGATAGTTCTGAACGGGACGATCTACTTCTTGACTACCGCCTTCACCGCGCGCCTGCGAGGCGGGTTGTCGAACTCCACCTTTTCCGCCAACCGCCCGGCGAGCAGTGCGGCCAAGCCCTCAACCAACTCCTCGCTCCGCTTGTCCGGCAACGTGCCCAGCACGTCCTCGTACAGGTCCTGCACGACCTGCTGCGCCTTCCCGACGACCTCGCGCCCCTCCTCGGTCACCACGATGATCCGCGCCCGCCGGTCCGTGCTCGACAGCCGCCGCTCGGCCAGTCCGGCCTTCTCCAGGGCGTCCATCGTCACCACCATCGTGGTCTTGTCCAGGTTCGACAGCTCCGCCAGCTCGCTCTGCGTCCGCTCCCCCCTGGACGCGTTGGTCAGCACGCAGTGCGCCCGCGGCGAGACCCCGATCGCCGCCAGCCTCGCGGCCATCTCGGTCTCCAGCGCGTGGCTGGTGAGTTGCAGCAGCATCAGGAGGTCGACGTTCTTCGGGGTCATGGCTCCAGTGTATCGGGATCGTCCAGAGCGGGATGGTTTGCTGGCGGAATGTTCTGATGGCCGTCGTTCCCGTCGAGCGGATCACGCGTCCGGGGCGATGAGCTCCACCGTCGGGAAGTACGTGCGGTACCGCTTGACGTCCCTGGTCAACAACCTGAGCTTCATCACGGCAGCATGAGCACCGATGAAGAAGTCCGGCAAAGGAGATGTCTTGATCCCACCACGACGCCGGTAGTCGAGGTGGCACTTGCCTGCCAGGAACGCTGCTGGCCACGGCAGAGCAGCACGGATGAAGTAGTCGTGATCCAGTGCCGCGTCCAGGTCCTCCATCCGCGTGAAACGCTGGGACACTTCCGCGTAGACGACATGGTTGATCAGTAGCGGACCACTGTCCCCAGCCTTCGTCAACTGCTCGAACGACCAAGCCGACCACACCGGATCCTTGGTCATGAGGTCGAGGATCACGTTCGAGTCCACGAGCGTGCCCCGCACACCATCACTCACCGCGAGTCAGCTCCATGATCTCTTCGGTCGTCATCTCGACATCCCCTGTACCCAGGAGTGACTCGGCGATGCGCCTCCCCCTGCTGGGTCCGGCATTGGACTTCACGATCCGCGCGCTGCGGGTCCCCTCATCGACGACGACTTCCACTTCGTCACCGGGATGCAGCCCCAGCTGCTCCCGAACGTCGATGGGGATGGTCAACTGCCCCTTGCTCGTGATGCGCATGATGTAAGAATAGTACCAGTGCTACTTACGCTCAACCGAATCGAAATTTCGGTCGTATTCAAGCTGGACCGCAGGTCAACGGCGGTCTCACCGCACCAGCACCACCACCGATCGACCCGGCACGGTGGCGGTGCCGCCGGTGATCGCGGTCGCGTGCGCGTCGGTGCTCAGCGGGTGCGCGGACCAGTCCGTGCCGGGCAGGGCGACGGGTCGGGACTCGGGGTACGGGTTGATGATCACGAGGACGCCGCGGTGGTTCGGGTCGGTGTCGGGGCCGACGGTGTCGTCCAGGTGGGCGACGACGATGCCCGAGTCGGCCGCCGGGTAGGACAGCTTGGTCTGCACGAGGGCGGCGTCGTTCAGGGTGAACAGCGGCGAGGACTGCCGGATGCGCAGCAGTTCCAGCACGCCGTCCAACGCCCTGCGCTGGTCGGCGGAGGTGGGCTTGAGCGACGGCGACGCCAGCAGCGGGCCGGAGTAGGACCACTTGTCCTGGTTGTCCGGGGCGGGCGGCAGGCCCGCGCCGAAGCCGTTGTCGCGCAGGGACGGGTCGTAGCGGTTGAACCAGTCGCCGGAGTCGTAGCTGTTGCGGTCCAACGACTTCGAGCGCAGGAATTCGCTGCCCGCGAGCATGAACGGCTGCCCCTGGCCGAGCAGCACGGGAGCCTGGGCGAGCGTCTGCATGCGGACGCGGTCGGCCATCGACGTGGTCGGTGGCAGCTTGAACGCGAGCGCGTCGTACAGGGTCTCGTTGTCGTGGGCGTCGGTGTAGGTGATCACCTCCGACGGCGAGCCCGTGTAGCCGGCGGGCGAGCCGTTGTAGGACACCTGGCGGCCGGTGACGTCCGGGCCCGCGGTGGAGCGAAAGCGGAAGTCAGCCATGTTGCCCGCCATGCCGAGCTTCACCAGGTCGGTGTAGTTGGCCAGCCGGGCGGGCACGTCGCCGTTGTCGGGCGAGGAGTTGAGGTCGCCCGCGAGGCCGGAGCCGATGCCCTGCACGCCGGGGTCGGCGTCGAACGGGCCGCCGCCGCGGACGGCGTCGCGCAGGCGGTCGCTGAACGTGCCGACGCCGGTACCCGCCATGTTCGCCTGGGTGGCCTGCACGAACCGGGCGTTCCCGGCGACCTCGCCGAAGTCCCAGCCCTCGCCGTAGATCCGGATCTTCTTACCGTCCACGCCGTCGCGGGCGACGGTGAGGGCGTCCAGCGCGGCGCGGACGGCCAGGATGTTCGCCTTCGGGTGGTGGCCCATGAGGTCGAAGCGGAAGCCGTCGACCTTGTACGACTTGGCCCAGCGGACGACGGAGTCGACGACGAGCTTGCCCATCATCGCGTTCTCCGTGGCCGTGTTGGCGCAGCAGGTGGAGTTCGCGATCGTGCCGTCGGGGTTGAGCCGCTGGTAGTAGCCGGGCACGACCTTGTCCAGCACGGACGTCGGCGCGTCACCGGCGGCCGCGGTGTGGTTGTAGACCACGTCGACCACGACCCGGTTGCCGTTGTCGTGCAACGACTTCACCATCTCGCGGTACTGCTTCGTGCGCGCCCAGCCGGTCTGCGCGTCCGCGGTGGCGTACGAGCCCTCGGGCACGTCGTAGTGGAACGGGTCGTAACCCCAGTTGAAGCCGTCGCGCGCGGCGGTCGCGACGACGCACTCCTGCTGCGCGGGCGAGTCCGGCGGCAGCGAAGCCAGATCGCACTGGGGCGTCTGCTGGTCGGCGCGCTTCTCCGGGATCGTGGCGATGTCGAACGTCGGCAGCAGGTGCACGGTGTCCATGCCCGCCTGCGCCAACGACCGCAGGTGCGCCATGCCGGTCGAGTCGGGGTGCGTGAACGCCTTGTAGGTGCCGCGTTCGGCCGCGGGCACGGACTGGTCGCCGATCGAGAAGTCGCGCACGTGCAACTCGGTGATGCCGTGCTCGGTCGGGTCGCCGTCCAGGCCGCGCGCCACGTCCTCGCGCCAGCCGCCGGGCATCGTGCGGGTGTCGGCGAACTGCGAGTGCGTCGAGTCCACCGACAGCGCCAGCGAGTACGGGTCCGTCACCACGACCGTGCGCCGGGTGTCGGTGACCTCGAACTGGTAGTACTGGTCCTTCCAGTCGCCCGACAGCGACCACGAGCCGGACGCGTCGTCGCGGCGCAGGTCCAGGACGCGGGTCGGGTTCCCGGACGGGGTGCCGAACAGCCGCAGCTTCACCGACTTCGCGGTCGGCGCCCACAGCCGCGCGGTCGCCCGGCCGTTCGCGAACGTCGGCCCGTAGGTCAGCTTCGACGCCTCGGCGGCGTACCGGTCGTCCAGCACCCCGGCGATCTGCACACCGGTCCGGTCGCGGATGGCGCCGCTCGGGTCCACGTGCACGGCGGAGAGCTGCTCGCGGACCGCAGTGTCCACATCGGACGACAGCACCCGGTACACCGGTTTCCCGACCAGGTGCGGGAACTTCGCGGGCACGGGCGCCGAGTCGGGCACCATCCGGAACTGGCGGTCGCCGTAGCGGAGCTGGTAGCCGTCGGTCGCGACGGCGGGGACGTCCCAGACCACGAGGTCCTTGCTGATCCAGATGGCCTTCGACTTGGTCAGGTCGTCGTCCGCGGCGGGGGCGGTCGACGACGGGAGCACGTAGGACGCGGACCCGTCCGCCTTGGCCGAGCCGGAGACGAACCAGACCTCGTTGCCGGTGCCCGCCACGTCGAGGAACTGGTCCGCGCCGGGGTCCTTGGCGTCACCGCGGTGGATGATGTTGCTGAGCCCCGGAGCACCGGGCGCCAGCGGGACCGACCAGTACGCGCCGAACCCGTCCGAGCCGTCCGGCACTCGCGACTGGTTCCAGCCGGGGCTCGGCTCCAGCGACCCGGTCCAGTGGTAGAGCGTCCAGTCCGCGTAGGTGCCGTCGGGCCGGTGGTAGTGGATCACCGCCCGGTTCTCCGACGCGGCGAGCGACGTGGACACCTTGCCGCCGTTCACCCACACCGAGCCGGCGTTGCGCCCGGTGACCTCGGTGGTTCCGCCGCGCACCAGGGAGAACTCGACCGGCGCGGTGGCCGGGATCCGCGCCACGCCGTCGGTGAACGGGGTGTCGACCCCGCCCGCCCGTGCGACGAGCCCGGTGGTGTCACCGGCGTAGTGCACGACGGCCTGACCGGTCGCCGCGACCTCGGTCGCGAACACGGTCGCTTTGCCCTGCCCCAGCCACACCTGCGGTGTCACCGAGGGGTCGACGAACCGGTCGCCGTCGGTGTCCTTCTCATCGCCCTTGTGCGCGATGAACCCGACCGACCGCGCGCCGGGCTTCAGCTTGATCCACGCGAACCGGCCGTACGCCGTCTCACCGCTGAACGGCAGCGGCGCGTCCCACGTCGGCTCGTCCACGACGTCGCCCCACACGTGCAGGCCCCAGCCGTCGTAGTCGCCCGCGGGCCGGTCGTAGTGCACGACCAGCCAGTCCGGGCTCTGCGCGCCACCGGGTTCCTCCACCGGAGGTGCGGCGGCCAGCGTGATCGTGGCGCCGTCCGCGCCGAGCCGCCCCTTGGCGTCCTTCGCGACGGCCCGCACCTCGACCTTCTTGCCCACGGCCGCGCCGGGCAGCTTCGCCACGTCGGCGAACACCCGGTACGGCGCGGCGTCGTCGGTGCCGAGCGCCGTCCACTCGCGCGAACCCTCCACCTTCGCCACGAAGCTGACCTGCGCGAACGGCGAGGTGATGCCGTCGGCGCGCAGTTCGACGCGCTGGTCGAGGGCGGTGCCGACCGGCGGGACGACCAGCGTCGGCGTCGGGGCGACCGCGGTCAGCCTGCCCGTCGCCTTCAGCACCACGGCGGACAGCGGCGGCACGGTCACCCGCACCTTGCCGTCGACGCGGGTCGGGCCGGGACCGGCCGCGGGCCACACCGTGCGGAAAGCGCTCGCCGCGACCGGGACGTCGACGGTCGTCGCGGCCGTGCCCGCGTTCGCGACCACCACGTGCTCGATCTGCTCGGCGGCACCGATCCGGCTGAACGCCACCACGTCGCCCCCGGCGTAGCGCAGCACCTGGTTGCCGTCGCGCCACACGGGGTCCGCGTCCACGAACTCCGCCAACGCCGCGAGCTGCCTGTACAGCGGCGAGTCGGCGCGGAAGTTGTCCTGCGCGCCGGTGCGGTCGCTGCCGATCAGGTCCTCGGCGGCGTACTCGGGGGTCTTGCTGGCGAACATGTCCTGGCGGGCGAGCTTGTCGCCGCCACCGCCCGCGAAGCCCTGCTCGTCGCCGTAGTAGACGACCGGGTTGCCGCGCCACAGGTACATCAGCGCGTTGCCGAGTTCGAGCCGGTCGAGCAGTTCGCCCTCGGCGATGCCGGGCTTCTGCTGGCGGAGCATCCAGCCGACGCGGCCCATGTCGTGGTTGCCGAGGAACGTCGGCAGCGAGGAGGCGTTCGAGTCGGCGTCGGTGTACCGGTCGTCGGCCAGCAGCACGTCGGCGAGGCTCGAAGCCCCCTGGCCCGCCAGGAAGTTCACCGCGCCGCTCTGGAACGGGAAGTCCAGGCTCGCCTGCATCTTCCCGGTCGTGGTGTAGGACGAGGTCAGCGCGGGGTCGGAGCTGAAGACCTCGCCGAACACGAAGAAGTCCTCCTTGCCGCGCTTGGCGGCGTAGGCCTTCACGTGCGGCGCGAGCGCCTGCCAGAACTCCATGTTGACGTGCTTGACCGTGTCGACCCGGTAGCCGTCGATGTCGAGGGTGTCGATCCAGCTGGTGAAGATCCTCTCCATGCCCTTGACGACCTTCGGGTTCTCCGTCATCAGGTCGTCGAGGCCGGAGAAGTCGCCGTACTCGGCGGACTCGCCGCTGAACGTCGAGTCGCCGCGGTTGTGGTAGAGCGCGGTGTCGTTGAGCCAGTCCGGGGACTTGCGCACACCGGGCTTCGCCACCGGCGTGTACGGGAACGACTTCGCGGGGTCCAGCGCGGGGAAGTCGTCCTGCCCGGCCAGCGCGGCGATGTCGACGGGCTTGCCGGACGCGTCCAGGTACGGCACGGCGCCGGTGCCCAGGTAGTCGTGCTCGCCCTCGGCGTAGTCGATGACGTCGGCGGTGTGGTTCGCGACGATGTCGAAGAACACCTTGATGCCGCGGCGGTGGGCGTCGGAGATCAGCTGCCGCATCTCCTGCGTGGTCCCGAAGTGCGGGTCCAGGCTGGTGAAGTCGGTCGTCCAGTAGCCGTGGTACCCGGCGGAGGCGTCCGCGCCGGCGCCCTGCACCCACTGGTTGCGGAACATCGGGGTCATCCAGATCGCGGTGATCCCCATGCCGTCGAGGTAACCGAGCTCGTCGCGCAGTCCGGCCAGGTCACCGCCGTGGTAGAAGCCCTTGTCCGCGGGGTCGAACCCGGACTTGAGCCGGTCGTCGGGCTGCCCGGCGCGGTCGTTGCGCGGGTCGCCGTTCGCGAACCGGTCGGGCATCACGAAGTAGAACCGCTCGCCCGTCAGGTCTTCCCGCAAGGCGTTGCGCGCCAGCCGCTGATCACCGCTCCGGACGCCCGCCGCGATGTCCCCCACCGCACCTACCGCGAGCGCCGGAACCTCGGGCGCGGCCGCCGAAACCAGCGGTACCAGGGGGATGAGCAGCAACGACACCAGTGCGGCAAGTACCCGGCGCACGGCGACCTCCTTGTCGCAAAAGCTTGCGCAATCACCCGCACGATGTCCGGGCGAACGCACCAAACCACGACAAACCTGGTCCGACAAGCGCCGACGGGCTGCAAATAGTTGCGACTACGGGGTCCTGTGCGGGTTCGGCCCGAACGACAGGCACAGCCGCGACGGGTGCAGGTCCCAGGTGGTCGTGGCGTACATCGCGAGCAGACCACCGCCGCGAATGGTCTCCGGACTGGCCGGTCCGCTCATCGTCTGGCCGGTCGCGTTCTCGTGCACGAGCTGGTCGTGCCAGATCGGCGCCTCGTCCGGCACCGGCGCCGTCTCCACCACGGAGAACATCTGCCCCTTGTGCTGCCGCACGATCATCAGCACGTACGGCTTCTCCCGGTAGGTCACCCCGCCCGGCTCGACTGCGACGTACTCGCCGCGCTCGGCCGCGGCCTCGGACACCAGGCCGACCCAGCGGAACGCCTCCAGCACCGTCTCCGCCGTAACGGCCGACCGCGCCTCCGCCTCGGGCACGCGCACCAGCGGGCTCAGCCCGCCGGACATCCCGCCGTCCTCCGGGCCGTAGCGGTCGGCGAGCATGATCGTGGAACCGGCCTCGTCCAGCGCGACCAGGTCGCGGAACCTGGTGTCCAGCACCGGAACGCGGGCCAGCGCGCCCTTCCCGAGCTTGCCGAGCACCGTGCCGGGGTCGGTCATCCGCCAGTAGCTGACGTCGTCGTCGTCGAGCCACAGCGGCAGGTACCCGCCGATCGGGATGCCCGGCACGACGGTCGTGAGGGTGGCGCCCACCTCCGGGACCGGTTCGAACGGCGGCAGCGCGGCGAACCGCGGGTCGACCGTGCCGGTCCGCGCCACCCGGTGGGCCCACGCCCGCGCTCTCGACAGCGGGTGCTGCGGGAACTGGGCGTCCCACCGCGGGTCGTCACCGACGTGGAACGGCAGCTTGCCCTGGAGTTCCGGCGCGTACGGGTGCGGCTGGAACCAGTTGTCGAACCCCACCTGCCCCATCAGCACGGCCTCGCGCACCCCGGTCGCGCCCTCCTCTATCGCCTGGAACTTCAGCACCGCGCTCGCGCCCGCCCTCGGCACGGTGAACGTCGCCAGGAACGCCTGCCCGCTCGGCTGGTTCGGGATCGGCAGCTTCACGATCTGGAACAGCGCGGGCTCCCCGCCCAGGTGCACGACGTGCGCCTCGACCAGGCACCCGACCTCGGCCGTCAGGTGCGCGAGCCCGTGCCGCAGCGCTCCCAGGTCGTCCAGCGCCGCGGGCAGGTCGGGCGCCTGGTCGAAGTACTCCAAGCTCACCTGGTCGTTCGTGACGGGGTTGTACCAGGTCGTCTGGTCGTGCTGCTGCAAACCGGTGGTGTCGAACGCGATGGGCACCCGAACACCCTATGTGCCCCGTCAGGAGGGCCGAAGGGTTTCCCCCCACAACGACGTTCCGGCGGCATCCCTGAGCGACACGGTGAGGTCTCCGCTGCGACCGTCCACAGCGATCTCGCCGAAGTGCTGGAACCCGTCCAGCGGCGAGGAGTTCGCGGTCGGCGGCGCGTGCACGAACACGGCCTCCGGTCCGAAAGTGGGATCCAGTGCGTTGGGCCCGAACGCCCCGGCGTGCAGCGGGCCGGACACGAACTCCCAGAACGGGTCGAAGTCGCCGACGGCGGCGCGGTCGGGCGAGTAGTGGTGGGCGGCGGTGTAGTGCACGTCGGCGGTCAGCCACACGACGTCGCGGACCCGGCGCCGCTTCAACTGCCGCAGCACGCCCGCCAGTTCGTGCTCACGGCCGCCCGGCGCACCGGGCAGTCCATTGGCCACGCCTTCGACGTCCACGCCGTCCGGCACGGTCAGGCCGATCGGCAGGTCCGCCGCGACGATCTTCCACGTGGCCCGGCTGCGCGCCAGCGAGTCGACCAGCCACCGCGCCTGCCGCTCGCCCAGCACGTGGCCGACGCCGTCGCGCGGCGCGGTGTTCGCGTCCTTGTAGCTGCGCATGTCCAGCACGAACACCTCGACGTGCGCGCCGTGGGAGAACTTCCGGTAGACCCGTCCGTCCACAGCGCGCTTCGGGTCGATCGGCTGCCACTCGTGGAACGCCCTGAACGCCCGCGCGGCCAGCACGTCCACCCGCTTCTCCGTGTACTGCGGCAGGTCCAATACCTCGCCCGGAAACCAGTTGTTGGTGACCTCGTGGTCGTCCCACTGCACCACCATCGGCACGTGCGCGGCGAAGTCGCGGTACTTCGCGTCCAGCAGGTTGTAGGCGAACTGGCCGCGGTACTCGTCGAGCGTCTCGGCGACCTTGGACTTCTCCGGGGTGACGACGTTGCGCCAGATCCGGCCGTCCGGCAGCACGACCTCGGGGACCAGCGGGCCGTCGGAGTAGACGGTGTCGCCGCTGTGCAGGAAGAAGTCCGGGTTCCGCGCGTCCATCGCGGCGAAGATCGGCATCCCGCCGAGGTCGGGGTTGCTGCCCCAACCCTGGCCCGCGACGTCGCCGGACCACGTGAAGCGCACGTCCTGGCGGCCGACCGGCGCGGTGCGGAACGTCCCGGTGACGGCCTGGCTGCGGGTGCGCCCGTCGAGGTCTTCGGCCACCACGCGGTAGTGCACCTGGTGGCCGGGCGGCAGGTGGTCGAGGCGCACCCGGCCGGTGCCGCCGGTGTCCGGGGTGAGCAGCGGCCCGCGCACCCAGCGCGAGTGCCGGAACGACGGGTCGGTCGCGACCTCCACCAGCATCCGCGACGGCCGGTCCGCCCGCGTCCACACCAGCGCCCCGTCGGTGAGCACGTCACCGGACTGCACGCCGTGCGTCAGGACCAGCCGGTCCGTCCGCGCCAGCGCCACACCGGGCAGGAACGCGCCCGCGACACCGAGTCCACCGGCGCGCAGCAGCGTCCGCCGGTTCACCGCCCGCTCATCGGTCATGCCGAAGTTGTAGCGGGCCGACACCGCCGGCGGCCCAACCCCGGCTGACGGCCGGGTGAACGATCAGACCTGCTGGCTCGGCAGCCTGCCCTCGGCCATGCGCTTGGCGAGGTCGCGGCGCATCCAGAACACGCACGCCCACACCAGGCTGAACACGACGCCGACGGCGCCGAGCGCGGTCAGCGCGAACCAGGACGCGACCATCACCACGTGCAGGCCGACGATCAGCCAGACGCTCCACTTGTGCTTGAGCAGCGCGCACGTGGCGATGAGCCCGGCGATCAGGACGAACGCCAGCACGCCCGCGGTGGTGGTGAACCCGCCGCCGAGCTTGGCGATCACCGGCAGCGCGAGCGCCACCACGATCACCTCGATGATCAGCGTGCCCGCGGTGATGCCGCGGAACGCCTTCATCGGGTCCTTGGGCGGTGGCTTGACCGGCGGTGTGGTCATGACGGCTCCTTGCCGAACAGGGCTCGTGCCTCGCCCGCCGTGACGACGGAGCCGGTGACGATCACGCCGCCGCCGGACACCACGCCCTCCTCGTCGTCCTCCTCGGTGCGCTGCACGGCTTCCTCGATCGCGTCGGCGAGCGAGGGCTGGACGAACACGCGCTCCTCGCCGAACGACTCCATGGCGAGGTCGCCCAGCGTGTCCGCGTCCATCGCGCGCGGCGAGGAGTTGCTGGTGACGACGATCTCGTGGACCACGGGCTCCAGGGCGGAGAGGATGCCGGCGGCGTCCTTGTCGTCCATGACGCCGACGACGGCGATGAGCTTGCGGAAGCCGAACTCGTCGCGCAGGGCCGCGGCCAGCGCCGTGGCGCCGTGCGGGTTGTGGGCGGCGTCGACCAGCACGGTCGGCGTGCTGCGCACGCGTTCCAGCCTGCCCGGCGAGGTCACCGAGGCGAACGCCTCGCGGACCGCGTCGATGTCGAGCGGCTGGTCCTTGCCCGCGCCGAAGAACGCCTCCACGGCCGCGAGCGCGAGCGAGGCGTTGGACGCCTGGTGCGCGCCGTGCAGCGGCAGGAAGATCTCGTCGTACACGCCGCCGAGCCCTTGCAGGCGCAGCACCTGGCCGCCGACGGCGACCGCGTGGTCGAGCACGCCGAACTCCATGCCCTGGCGGGCGACCATGGCGTCGACCTCGGTGACCCGCTCGATGAGGATCCGGGCCACCTCGTTGGTCTGCTCGGCGAGGATCGCGACGGAGCCGGGCTTGATGATCCCGGCCTTCTCCCGCGCGATGCCCTCGATGTCCGACCCGAGGTACTCGACGTGGTCGATCCCGATCGGGGTGATCACCGCGACCTTGCCGTCCGCCACGTTCGTCGCGTCCCAGCCGCCGCCGAGGCCGACCTCGACCACGGCGACCTCCACCGGGGCGTCCGCGAACGCCGCGAACGCCATGCCGGTGAGGACCTCGAACTTGGTCATCGGGATGTCGCCGTCACCGTCCACCATGGACAGGAACGGCTTGATGTCCCGGTAGACCTCGACGTACCGCTCGGGCGTGATCGGCTCGCCGTCGACGCTGATCCGCTCGGTCGCGAGCTGGAGGTGCGGGCTGGTGTAGCGGCCGGTGCGCAGCCCGATGCGCGACAGCAGCGCGTCGATCATCCGCGACGTCGACGTCTTGCCGTTGGTCCCGGTGATGTGGACGACCGGGTACGCGTGCTGGGGGTCGCCCAGCACGTGCGTCAGCGCCTTGATCCGGTCGAGCGACGGCGCGATCTTCGTCTCGGGCCAGCGCTTGTCCAGCTCCGACTCGACGGCGCGGAGCTCCTCCAACGCCGTCGGATCGGTGCTCACTTCGGCTCCGGCAGCGCGGCGATCCGCGCGTTCAGGCGGTCGATGTCGGCGTTGGCGACGGCCAGGCGGGCCTGGATCTTCGCCACGACGTCGGCAGGGGCCTTGTCGGTGAACGAGGCGTTGTTCAGCTTGCCCTCGCACTGCGCGCGTTCCTTCTCCGCAACCGCGAGGTCCTTGGTCATCCGCTTGCGCTCGGCGACCACGTCGATCGTGCCGGAGGTGTCCAGCTCGACCGTCACGGTGCCCTTGGGCAGGCCGACCTCCAGCGACGCGGACACGGCGAAGGACTCGCCGGGCTCGGTCATCCTGGTCAGCGCCTTCACCGACGGCACCTGGTCGAGCAGGTCGACGCAGCACGCGCCGCGCACCTTGCCCTCGACCTTCTGCGTCGGCCGCAGGCCCTGGTCGGAGCGGAACCGGCGGATCTCGGTGACGAGCTTCTTCAGCCCCTCGATCCGCTCGGCCGCCACGGCGTCGCGCTCCACACCGGACGGCTTCGGCCACTCGGCGACGACCAGCGACTCGCCGCCGGTCAGCGTCTTCCACAGCGTCTCGGTGATGAACGGCGTCAACGGGTGCAGCAGCCGCAGCACGACGTCGAGCACGTGCCCGAGCACCGACTGGGTCGCCTCGGCGCGCTCGCCGCCCTCGGCGATCTGGACCTTCGCCAGCTCCAGGTACCAGTCGCAGAACTCGTCCCACGTGAAGTGGTAGAGCGCCTCGGACAGCTTGGCGAACCCGAACGCTTCGAACTGGCCGTCCACATCGGACACCAGCTGGTCGAGCAGGTCCAGGATCCAGCGGTCCGCGTCGGTCAGCGCGTCGCGGGCGGGCAGCGGCCTCTCGACCGTGGCGCCGTTGGAGAGCGCGAACCTGGTGGCGTTCCACAGCTTCGTGGTGAAGTTGCGGGCGCCGGCGGCCCACTCCTCGGCGACGGCGAGGTCCGAGCCGGGGTTCGCGCCGCGCAGCAGCGTGAACCGGGTGGCGTCGGCGCCGTAGCTGTCGATCCAGGCCAGCGGGTCGATGCCGTTGCCGCGCGACTTCGACATCTTCTTGCCGTTGGCGTCGCGGATCAGGCCGTGCAGGTAGACGTGGTCGAACGGCTGCACCTCGTCCATGGTGTACAGGCCGAACATCATCATCCTGGTGACCCAGAAGAAGAGGATGTCGTAGCCCGTGGACAGCACGGAGGTCGGGTAGAACTTCGCCAGGTCGGCCGTCTTCTCCGGCCAGCCCAGCGTGGAGAACGGCCACAGGCCGGACGAGAACCACGTGTCGAGCACGTCCTCGTCCTGGTGCCAGCCCTCGCCGGACGGCGGCTGCTCGTCCGGTCCGACGCACACGACCTCGCCCGCCGGGCCGTACCAGACCGGGATGCGGTGGCCCCACCACAGCTGGCGCGAGATGCACCAGTCGTGCAGGTTGTCGACCCAGTCGAAGTAGCGCTTGGTCAGCTCGGCCGGGTGCACGGTGGTGCGGCCGTCGCGGACGGCGTCACCGGCGGCCTTGGCGATGCCCTCGACCTTCACCCACCACTGCAACGACAGGCGCGGCTCGACGACCGTGCCGCAGCGCGAGCAGTGCCCCACGGAGTGCACGTACGGCCGCTTCTCGGCGACGATCCGCCCCTGGTCGCGCAGCGCGGCCACGACGGCGGGACGCGCCTCGAAGCGGTCGAGGCCCTGGAACGGGCCGTTCACCGTGATGACGCCCCGGCCGTCCATGACGGTCAGGTTCGGCAGGTCGTGGCGCTGGCCGATCTCGAAGTCGTTCGGGTCGTGCGCGGGCGTCACCTTGACGGCGCCGGTGCCGAACTTCGGGTCGACGTGCTCGTCGGCCACGATCGGCACCCGGCGGCCGGTCAGCGGCACCTCGACCTCGGTGCCGATCAGGTGCGCGTACCGCTCGTCCTCGGGGTGCACGGCCACGGCGGTGTCGCCGAGCATCGTCTCGGCGCGCGTGGTCGCCACGACGATGGAGTTCGCGCCCTCGCCGTAGCGGATGGACACCAACTCGCCGTCGTCGTCGGAGTGCTCGACCTCGATGTCCGACAGCGCGGTCTGGCAGCGCGGGCACCAGTTGATGATGCGCTCGGCGCGGTAGATCAGGCCGTCGTCGAACATCCGCTTGAAGATCGTCTGGACGGCGCTGGACAGGCCCTCGTCCATGGTGAAGCGCTCACGGGTCCAGTCGACACCGTCGCCGAGGCGCCGCATCTGGTCGAGGATCTTGCCGCCGTACTCGGCCTTCCACTCCCAGACGCGCTCGACGAACTTCTCGCGGCCGAGGTCGTTGCGCGAGAGCCCGTTGTTGGCCAGGTCGCGCTCGACGGCGTTCTGGGTCGCGATGCCCGCGTGGTCCATGCCGGGCAGCCACAGGACCTCGTAGCCC
Source organism: Umezawaea sp. Da 62-37 (assembly GCF_032460545.1). Taxonomy (GTDB): domain Bacteria; phylum Actinomycetota; class Actinomycetes; order Mycobacteriales; family Pseudonocardiaceae; genus Umezawaea. Next base: position 7,478,856 of record NZ_CP135965.1, on the reverse strand, counting down.
TGCATCCGGCGCCTGCGGGTGAGCGCGTCCATGACGCTGTGGTTGAGGGCGTGGCCCATGTGGAGGCTGCCCGTCACGTTCGGCGGCGGCAGCACGATCGTGAACGGCGGTTTGTCGCTGCCCGCGTCGGCGGTGAAGTACCCGCGGTCGACCCAGCCCTGGTACAGCTCCGCCTCTACCTCGGACGGCTGCCACGCCGGAGGGAGTTCAGGACGCTGTGGAGTGGTGCTGGATTCGGTCACGACTGAAGAGTCTACGAAGTGCGCGCTATCGCTTTCGACCGACATACCTGCTAACGCCCGCGCCCCGCCGTCCGATCTGCTGAGAGCGGGTAGCTACTGGGGAGTCAACGTGGGAACACATCACATCGAGGGTCACCCGGTGTGGCTGCGAGCGGCCAGCAGGCGGATCGCTCGCGAGCTGCGCCGGATGCGCCGGAGAACCTGGCTGAACCGCCACGGGAACAAGGTCGTGTCGGGTCTGGCGCTGCTCGCGATCGCCGCCCTGCTCGTCGGGATCCAAGCGACCCGCGAGCCCGTCCCCGAACCCGCGCCCGCCGCCGCCCCCAGCACGATCTCGCGCGTCGACCTGTCCGACCCGTTCCGCAACACCCCCGCCGAGACCTGGGCCGACGGCGAGGCCGGGCTCACCCCGCCCGAGGCCGCCCCGGTGGGGGCCTTCGGCGCCGCGCAGGTCGCCGACGCCTACGACCACGCCCGCGCCGCCGTGGTGGCCGCCAGGCTGGACCGGCGGGTGCTGGAGGGCGCCGACGTCGAACCGCTGCTGAGCCTGTTCGCGGCGGATGACCAGGAAGGCCTGCGGCCGCTGTTCGCGGGCGGGCGGGACGACGAGGCCGGGCTCATCGCCACGAGGGTCGCCCCCGGCTCGGCGCTGCTGCCCGTGTCGCCGAAGGTGAGCGGCGGCATGACCGCCGAGGCCAAGGGGCCAGACGAACTGGTCGTGCACACCGACTACGTGTTCGCCTACGCCTTCGCCACCCCGGACGTGGAGAAGCTGCACGGCCCGATGGACATCGTCGCGGTGACCCGGATCAAGTACGACTACATCATGCGGTCCGGACCGGAGTTCCGGCCGCAGAGCCAGGGCATGTGGTCCGGACCCGCCACCGGGCACAGCTACTCGATCGGCTGCACGGCCTCGCGGGACGGCTTCCTCGCGCCCACGATCGCCGAGCCCCGGACCAGCCGCGGCTCGACCGAGGAGGAGGGCAGGCCGGAGGACTACTTCGACCCGGACAAGCCCATGCCCACGATCAACACCTGCCCGGAGTAAGTCACCCGAACGGTTGCTGCACTCCCGTTGTGACCCAGTTCACACTTGACCGGATTGGCGGCTCGGAGGGCGTCGACGACGGATTCACGGACTCGACCGAACCCCTTGGAGCCCGTGACGGCGGTCCGCTCCGCCCGCCCCGTGCCCGCCGGTCGCGGACCCACCGCCGCGCTTTCGCGGAGCGCGGCGGTGGGACGTGCCGCCCGCCGACCGGGATCACCCCGCCGCGATCGGCCGGCAGGTGTCCGGCGGGGCGATACTGGCTCCATGACCCGGAAGCCACCGCAGCAGGACGTCGACGAGTCTCAGATCGAGGTGGGCAAGCCGAAGGGCTGGGCCGCCGGGATCCCCGGTGTCGCGGTGTCGCTCAAACGCGGCGTCGAGCAGATGGGCCTGACCCGCACGGCCACCACGCTGCGGCTGCTGAACCAGCGCGAGGGCTTCGACTGCCCCGGCTGCGCGTGGCCGGAACCGCAGGGCCACCGCAAGCTCGCCGAGTTCTGCGAGAACGGCGCCAAGGCCGTCGCCGAGGAGGCCACCCGGCGCCGCGTGGGCCGGGAGTTCTTCGCCGAGCACCCGATGGCGGACCTCGCGGACAAGACCGACTTCTGGCTCGGCCAGCAGGGCCGGATCACCGAGCCGTTCGTGCTGCGCGACGGGGCCACGCACTACGAGCCGATCGCGTGGGACGCCGCGTTCCGACTGGTCGCCGAGCACCTCAACGCGCTGGCGAGCCCGGACGAGGCCGTGTTCTACACCTCCGGCCGCACCAGCAACGAGGCCGCGTTCCTCTACCAGCTGATGGTCCGCTCCTACGGCACGAACAACCTGCCGGACTGCTCGAACATGTGCCACGAGTCCTCCGGCGCGGCGCTGAGCGCGACCACCGGCATCGGCAAGGGCTCGGTCAGCATCAACGACATCCACGGCGCCGACCTCATCGTCGTCATGGGCCAGAACCCCGGCACCAACCACCCGCGGATGCTGTCCGCGCTGGAGGAGGCCAAGGGCAACGGCGCGAAGATCGTCGCGATCAACCCGCTGCCCGAGGCCGGGCTGATGCGGTTCAAGAACCCGCAGAACGTGCGCGGACTGGTCGGCAAGGGCACGCCGCTGGCCGACGAGTTCGTCCAGATCAAGCTCGGCGGCGACCAGGCCCTGTTCCAGGCGATCGGCTGCCTGCTGCTGTCGTGGGGCGCCGAGGACACCGAGTTCATCGAGAAGTACACGCACGGGTTCGACGACTACAAGGCCCACGTCGCCGAGGTCGACTGGGACTCCGTGGACGAGGCGACCGGGCTGTCGCGGGAGCAGATCGAACTGGTCGCGCGGATGTTCGCCGACTCGGAGCGGACGATCGTGTGCTGGGCCATGGGTCTGACCCAGCACAAGCACTCGGTGCCCTCCATCCAGGAGATCACCAACGTCGTGCTGCTGCGCGGCATGATCGGCAAGCCCGGCGCGGGGCTGTGCCCGGTGCGCGGGCACTCGAACGTGCAGGGCGACCGGACCATGGGCATCTGGGAGAAGATGCCGGAGAAGTTCATGTCGGCGCTGGAGCAGGAGTTCTCCATCCGGGTGCCGCGCAAGCACGGGTTCGACACCGTGGCCGCGATCCGGGCGATGCGCGACGGCGACGCGCGGGTGTTCTTCGCCGTCGGCGGGAACTTCGTCGCCGCCTCGCCGGACACCACCGTGACCGAGAAGGCCATGCGCGGCTGCGACCTGACCGTGCACGTGTCGACCAAGCTCAACCGGTCGCACGTGGTCACCGGCAGGGTCGCGCTTATCCTGCCGACGCTGGGCCGCACCGAGAGCGACCTCCAGCACTCCGGCGAGCAGTTCGTCACCGTCGAGGACTCCATGTCCGTCGTGCACCGCTCCCGCGGCAGGCTCACCCCCGCCAGCGACCACCTGCTGTCCGAGGTGTCGATCGTCTGCAGGCTCGCCCGCGAGGTGCTCGGCGCCGAGCACCCGGTGCCGTGGGAGGGGTTCGAGAAGGACTACGACACCATCCGCGACCGGATCGCCAACGTCGTGCCGGGGTGCTCGGACTACAACACCAGGGTCCGGCAGCCCGACGGCTTCGTCCTGCCGCACGCGCCCCGCGACGCGCGGGAGTTCAACGCCACCAAGTCCGGCAAGGCGAACTTCACGGCGAACGAGCTGACCGTGCTGCGGGTGCCCGAGGGCAGGCTGCTGCTCCAGACCATGCGCAGCCACGACCAGTACAACACCACCATCTACGGCCTCGACGACCGCTACCGCGGCGTCAAGGACGGCAGGCGCGTCGTCTTCGTCAGCCCGGACGACCTGACGTCGCTCGGGTTCACCGACGGCGAGGTCGTCGACATCGTCAGCGAATGGCCGGAAGACCCCACCGGCGTCACCGACCGCCGCGCCGAGTCGTTCCGGATCGTGTCGTACCCCACGGCGGTCGGCTGCGCGGCCGCGTACTTCCCGGAGGCGAACTCGTTGGTGCCACTGGACTCCACGGCCACCACGTCGAACACGCCGACGTCGAAGTCGATCGTCGTCCGGCTGGAGCACCGGGTCTGACACCGGGGACAGCACGCACACGGCTTCGACGAAACACGCCCTGATCGCGGCACCGCGCCTGCCCGCGTTCGGGGACGCACCCAGAGCGCGGTGACGTTCCTACCCGCGTCCGAGGTCGCGTCCAGGGCGCGGCACCGTGCCTACCGCGTTCGGGGGCGCGTCCAGGACACGGTGACGTTCCTGCCCGCGGCCAAGGCCGCGTCCAAGGCGTCCAAGGCGTCCAAGGCGCGGCCCCTGCCTGCCCACGCCCGAAGTCGCGTCCAGGGCGCGGCACCATGCCTGCCCGTAGTCGGGTCGCGTCCAGGGCGGGCGCGTCCAGGGCGCGGTAGGCGTGCTCGCCTCGCGGCTCGGCTGCGACCAGGCCGCCGGTGTACGCGGCCTCGGCGGCGAGCCTCGGCCGCGAGCGCCGCTCGGCTGTCGGCGCGCAGGCCGTGCTGGGCGTCGGCCGGGAAGTCCTCCAGGCCGATCGCGGCATGGCCAGCGCCCAAGGCGACCGCCTGCCGACCAGTGACCTGAGCCGACCGAGCCCAGCTCAACCCGGCCAACCGACCCCGACGCGGCCTGGGCACCCTGCTCCAGCCCGACCAAGTCCTCCCCGGCCAGGTCAGCCCGGACCACCCTGCCCAGCCAGGTCGGCCCAGCCAGGTCGGCCCAGCCAGGTCGGCCCAGCCAGGTCGGCCCAGCCAGGTCGGCCTAGGTCGGGACGGACGGGCCGAGGCCGGGTCGGACCTTGGTGACAGGTGGTGGTCGGTGACCCCGTCAGGCCGTGACCTGGTCAGGCCATGCCCTGGTCAGGTCGTCGGCGGGGCGTCCTGGAAGCGGGCCAGGACCGCCATGGCGGCGTTGTGGCCGCCGATGCCGCTGACTCCGCCGCCACGCCGCGCGCCCGCGCCGCAGACGAACAGGTTCGGCACGTCGGTTTCGACGCCCCAGGTGCCGACCTCCTCGTCGGTCTCGGCGAACGGCCAGGAGAGGTCGCCGTGGAAGATGTTGCCGCGTGGCATGCCCAGTTCGGCCTCCAGGTCGAGTGGTGTGCGGGCTTCGATGCACGGCCTGCCGTCGGCGTCGACGGCCAGGCAGGTCTCGATCGGATCGAGCAGGTGGTTGTCCAGGGCGGCCAGGTAGCGGTCGACCAGTTCGTCGCGCAGTTCGTCGTTGCGGCCCTCGAACAGGGCCGCGGGCAGGTGCAGGCCGAACAGGGTGAGCGTCTGGTGGCCCGCCAGCGAAGGGCCGAGGATGGTCGGATCGGTCAGGGAGTGGCAGTACATCTCGCCGGGGAGCACCGTCGGCACGGTGCCCGCCGCGCTTTCCGCGTAGGCCTGTTCCAGCTGGGTGTACGACTCGTCCAGGTGGAACGTGCCCGCGAACGCGATCGCCGGATCGACCCCGGACTTCAGCCTGGGCAGCCTGGTCAGCAGCATGTTGACCTTCAGCTGGCAGCCCTCGCCCCGCGACACCGCCTCCTTCCCCCGCAACGAGTCCAGCACCGCGGGCGCCACACCCGCCAGCACGAACCGGGCCCGGACGACCCGCCCCTCGAACGCGACCTCACCGGCGGTGCCGTCGACCGACACCCGTGTGACCTCGGCGCCGGTGACGAAGTCCACCCCGGCCTCGGTGGCGACGCGGAACAGCTCGGCCGTCACCGCGCCCATGCCGCCCACGGGCACCCGCCACTCCCCCGTGCCGTTGCCGATCACGTGGTAGAGGAAGCACCGGTTCGCCAGCAGGTCCGGCGACCGCAGGGACGTGTGGGTACCGATCAGACCGTCGGTCGCGACGACACCGCGCACCACGTCGTCGTCGAACAGCTCCTCCAGCGTCGTGCCGAGCGGCTGCTCGAATACCAGGGGCCACACCGGACCGGCCAGCTCGCGAAACCGCTCTCGCGAGACCAGCGGCTCCAGCATGGTCGGCGCCAGCGCGACGGCCAGTTCGTCGAGGGACGCGTACCAGGCCTTCCAGCGCTCCCACTCCTCGTCGGACCCGGTGAGCGCCCGGAACGACGCGGCCGTCTCCGCACCTGGCACGCGCTCGACCAGCAGCCCGTCGGCACCGGCGGCCGTGTAGGACGAGGCCGCGCGCGACCGCAGTTCCAGCCGCAGACCCAGATCGGCCACGATCCGGTCCGGCAGCAGGCTCACCAGGTACGAGTACCGCGACAGCCGCACGGGCACGCCGTCGAACGGCGAGGCGCTGACCGCCGCGCCGCCGACCTGGCCGAGCCTCTCGACCACGAGCACCGACCGACCGGCCTTGGCCAGGTACGTCGCCGCCACCAGCGCGTTGTGCCCGCCACCAACCACCACGACGTCATAGGAGTCCACCCGGCCAACCTAACGCCGCGCGGGCGGATCACGGCCTGCGAGAACCCGCACTCGACCGAACACCCGCGACTCCGGGAGCAGAGCGGGTAAGCCGGGCACGCGGAGTACGAAGACGAGCGGAACCACCCGCGCACGCCACAGCAGGAACAGGACCCAGGTCAGGAATGTCATGGGTCAAGTAGACCGGCGGGCACCGACAAAAACCGGGGTTCACGCCGTCACTCGATGGGGTGGACACCGAAGGGCTTAGCCGCCGAACAGCGGGGTCACCCTGCGTACCAGTTCCTCCAGGCCGTAGGCCAGCGGGATCCCGACCCACAACCACGCGAAAACGATCAGCCCTCGTCGCTTCACCGGGCGGCCTCCTCAAGCTCTGCGGACTCGTGGAACCTCGCGTTCACCGGGCGCACGAACTCGTTCGCCACGAACCCGGCCACCAGCAGCCCGATCATGATGAACAGCGAGTTGGTGTAGAGGTCGGGTCCGGACTTGCCCGCGGCCTTCTGGCTGTCCGCGATGGCGTTGACGATCAGCGGTCCGAGCACACCCGCCGTGGACCACGCGGTCAGCAGCCGACCGTGGATCGCGCCGACCTGGTAGGTGCCGAACAGGTCCTTCAGGTACGCGGGGATCGTCGCGAACCCGCCGCCGTAGAACGACAGGATCACCATGGCGCACACCACGAACAGCGGCGTGGACACGTTGCCCGCCAACGCGATCGCCAGGTACATGACCGCGCCGACACCGAGGTAGATCCGGTAGATGTTCTTGCGCCCCACCAGGTCCGAAGTGGACGACCAGACGATCCGGCCCGCCATGTTCGCCAGCGACAGCAGGGCCACGAACCCACCCGCCGCGGCGACGGCGACCGGCGTCGACGTGCCCGAGAAGAAGTCGGTGATCATCGGCGCGGCCTTCTCCAGGATGCCGATGCCCGCCGTGACGTTGAAGCACAGGACGACCCACAGCAGCCAGAACTGGGGCGTGCGGATGGCGTTGCGCGCGGACACGTTCGCGGTCGTGATCATCCTGCCGACCACCGCGGCCGCCGGTTCCCAGCCGGGAGGCCGCCAGCCCTCCGCGGGCACCCGGATCAGCAGCACGCCGAGCGACATGAACACCGCGTAGACCACGCCGTGCACGGCGAACGACTCGGCGATGCCCGTGTGGTCCTTGCCGAACGACTTCAGCATCTGCGTCGACCACGGCGAGGCGATCAGCGCGCCACCGCCGAAGCCCATGATCGCGATGCCGGTCGCCATGCCCGGCCGGTCCGGGAACCACTTGATCAGCGTCGACACCGGCGAGATGTACCCGATGCCGAGGCCGATGCCCCCGACGAAGCCGTAGCCGACGACGACCAGCCAGAACTGCGAGGTCCACGCGCCGAGCGCGGAGATCAGGAACCCGGAGGAGAAGCACGCCGCCGACACGGCCATCGCCCAGCGCGGGCCGTTGCGCTCGACCAGCGTGCCGCCGAACGCCGCCGACAGGCCGAGCATCACGATGCCCAACTGGAACGGCAGGGCGCTCTGCGTGCCGGACAGCCCGAGCGCGCCCTCGAGGGGCGACTTGAAGACGCTCCACGCGTAGGCCTGGCCGATCGCGAGGTGGACCGAGAGCGCCGCGGGCGGGATGAGCCAGCGGTTCCAGTCCGCGGGCGCGACTGTCCGGGAGCGGTCGAGGAAACCCACGGTCCACACCTCCGTAACCTGATCGGGTGACCACCGGAACTTAATTGCTCGCCCACGGTGTTCGCACGAACAAGCCCGATGAGCGGTAGGTCATTGGCGGGGAGCGGCTCGAACTAAGGGGTTGGTGGCGGTGGGACGGGTCACGGTTCGACGTCCGGTGATCAGCTTTTCGCCGCGCGGGCAGCGCAGCAGGATCGACGCGCTCGCCGCCGAGGAGCCGCTGGAGTTGCGGGTGGACGGTCGCGCGCTGGCCGTCACGATGCGCACACCCGGCAAGGACGTCGAGTTGGCGCACGGCTTCCTGCTCAGCGAGGGCGTGATCAGCGGCCTGGAGGACATCTCGACGGCCCGCTTCTGCGAGGGCACCGGCCCGGACGGGCAGAACACCTACAACGTGCTGGACCTGGCGCTCGCCCCCGGCGTCCCGGCGCCGGACGTCGGCGTGGAGCGCAACTTCTACACGACGTCGTCCTGCGGGGTGTGCGGCAAGGCGGCGCTGGACGCCGTCCGGCTCAAGACCGCGTTCTCCCCCGCCTCCGACCCGTGCCGGGTGCGCGTGGACGTGCTGACGACGCTGCCGGACGCGCTGCGGGCCGAGCAGAAGGTGTTCGCGACCACCGGCGGCCTGCACGGCGCGGGGCTGTTCACCTCCTCGGGCGAGCCGCTCGTGGTGCGCGAGGACGTGGGCAGGCACAACGCGGTCGACAAGGTGCTCGGCTGGGCCGTGATGAACAACCGGATCCCGCTGCGCGACCACGTGCTGATGGTGTCCGGGCGGGCGTCGTTCGAGCTGGTGCAGAAGGCCGCGATGGCCGGCATCCCGGTGCTCGCCGCGGTGTCCGCGCCGTCGTCGCTGGCGGTGGAACTGGCCGAGGAGCAGGGCATGACCCTCATCGGCTTCCTGCGGGGCGAGTCGCTGAACGTCTACACGGGCGCCGAACGTGTCGAAGCCCCTTGACGGGATCCTCGTCGTCAGCTTCGAACAAGCCGTCGCGGTGCCGTACGCGACCCGCCTGCTGGCCGACCTCGGGGCGCGGGTGGTCAAGGTCGAACGGCCCGGCGTCGGGGACTTCGCGCGGCACTACGACTCGGCGTGCGGCGAGGTGTCGTCGTACTTCGCGTGGACGAACGTCGGCAAGGAGTCGCTGAACCTCGACCTCGCGCACGACCGCGCGGGCGAGGTGGTGGCCAGGCTGGTCGCGGCCGCCGACGTGGTGCTGTGCAACCTGTCCCCCGGCGCGGCCAAGCGGCACGGGCTGGACGCTGGCACGTTGCGCGCGGGCAGGCCGGACCTGGTGGTCGGCGAGCTGTCCGGGTACGGCGAGGACGGGCCGTACGGCGGGCGGAAGGCGTTCGACGCGCTGATCCAGTCCGAGGCGGGCCTGGTGGAGCTGACCGGTGACGGCGATGTGACCGCGCGGGCCGGGATCTCGGTCGCGGACATCGCGGCCGGGGTCCAGTTGCAGTCCGCCGTGCTGGCCGCGCTGCTGAGCCGGGCGCGCACCGGGCAGGGCGCCACGCTGCGCCTGAGCCTGTTCGAGGCGCTGGCCGAGTGGATGCACCAGCCGATGCTCTACGCGGCGGGCACCGGCACAGCGGCGCCCCGCAGCGGGGCGCACCACCCGAGCATCGCGCCGTACGGCCCGTTCCCCTGCCGGGACGGCGCGGTGCACCTGGCCGTGCAGAACGACCCGCAGTGGCGGCGGCTGTGCGCCGAGGTCCTCGGCCGGGCCGCGCTGGCCGACGACCCGCGCTTCGGCACGGTCGCCGACCGGGTGCGGCACCGCGCGGAGCTGCACGCTGAGCTGGACTTCGGCACGTGGGCCGCCGCGGACCTGTTGGCCGCCCTGGACGCCGCCGACGTGCCCGCCGCGCGCACCCGCGGTGTCGCCGGACTGCCGGACCACCCGCAGCTCGTGGCCCGTGACCGACGTCGTGACGTCACCGTGCCCGGCGGGTCGGTCACCGTGCTGCGACCGCCCGTCGACTCCGACACCTGGGACTGGACGCCCGGCGCCGTGCCCGCGCTGGGCGAGCACACCGAGCACGTACTGCGCACGCTCGGTTACCCAGCGGAGGAGATCGCCGCGCTGGTGGAAAATTCCTCGTGCTGCGGAGGATCTGGGGTGTGAAACGGCGCCCGACCAGCGCACCATGTGTGGTGCGGAGGTACGGGGGATCATGGACGAGCAGACGCGGCGCACCGGTGTGCCCAGGCGGACGGTGCTGTCGGCACTCGGCGTCGCGGGCGTGACGGCGGCCGGACTCGGGCTGGCGCTCAACGGCTCGGCGCCGCTGGGCGAGGCCCTGCGGCTGGCCGTCGGCATCGCCGGGCCCAAGCCCGCGGGCAAGCGCGCCGTCGTGCGGGTGGAACGCGTGCACTCGGCGGCCAGGGGCCAGGACGTGGACCTGCTCACCATCCTGCCGCCCGGCGCGACGCCGAAGAACCTGCCGATGTCGATCCTGCTGCACGGCCTGCACGGCAACGCCCGGTACGCCGCCGTCGGCGGCATGGTCGAGGTGTTCACCTCCGCCGTCGTCCGCGGCGCCGTGCCCCCGTTCGGGTTCGTGGCGGTCGACGGCGGCGACAACTACTGGCACGAGAACATCCCCGGCGACGACCCGATGGCCATGCTGCTCGAAGAGGTGCCCCGCTGGCTCGCCGAACGCGGCCTCGGCGGCGCCGACGGCCTCCCGTTCGCCTGCACCGGCGTCTCCATGGGCGGCTTCGGCGCCCTGCTCTACGCCCGCCGCCGCGCCGAACGCCGCAGGCCGCTCCAGGCCGTCGCCACGATCGCGCCCGGCCTGCTCACCTCGTGGCCGGAGATGGCGAAGCGCAAGGCGTTCGCCAACGCCGACCAGTGGGCCTCCCTCGACCCGCTCAAGCACCTACCCGAACTGGGCGACACGCCGGTCGGGGTGTGGATCGGCGACCAGGACCGCTTCATCGTCGGCACGCGGCAGTTCATCAAGGCGAAGCACCCGGCGGTTGGCTCGATCGGCCCCGGCGGCCATGACGACCGCTTCTTCCGCCGCGCGGTGCCGGACGTGATCAGGTTCGTGGGGAAACGGGTGCCGAAGTCCGGCGCGTGATGTCCGCCGGATGGGCCCGAAGGGGTCAGCGCGGCGTGAGCGGCGTGCGGTCGCTGCGGACCCACTTCAGGACGGCGGGCCACGGGCCGTAGTCGGTGTCGGGGTTGAGGTGGCCGCCGCCGACGATGACGTCCAGGTCGATCCGGAGCGACTCGGCGAGGAGCTTGGCCTCGGCGAGGGTGAGGTGCGGGTCGCCCTCGCCCGCCACGAGGCGGGTGGAGGCGGCTGCCCTGCGCAGCGCCGCCGGGTCCTGCGGGGGCTGGACGAACGTGGCGATGAGCGGTTCGTCGTGCTGGGGGCGGGGCGGGGCGACGAGGAGGACGCGGTCGACGCGGAGGGCGGGGTCGTCGCAGGTGTCGGCGTGGTGGAGCCACAGCAGGCACGCGAGGGAGTGGGCGACGACGACACGTTCACCCGTACTGGGGGCGGCCATCAGGTGGGTGCGGAGTTCCGCGAGCCACACGTCGAGGGTCGGGCGGTCCGGGTCGGCGAACACGGGCATGTCCACCTGGGCGCCGTGGTGGGCTAGTTCGCCCGCCAGCCAGTTCTGCCAGTGGGCGGGGCCGGAGCCGTTCAGGCCGTGCAGCACGAGGACGTAGGGCAGCGACACGGAAGACCTCCCGGAAAAGCGAGCGGGCGCACCCCGTGACCGGGGTGCGCCCATCCGCTTCGTGTTCTTAAGCCGACTTCTCGCGACGTTCGCGCCTGCTCGGCTGCCGGGCGACGATCGTCGGGTTCACGTTCTCCTTGACCGTCTGCTCCGTGATGACGACCTTGGCGACGTCGGTGCGGCTCGGGATGTCGTACATCACGGGGAGCAGCACCTCCTCCATGATCGCCCGGAGCCCACGGGCACCGGTGCCGCGGAGGATCGCCTGGTCGGCGACGGCCTCCATGGCGGTCTTGGTGAACTCGAGCTCAACGCCGTCCATCTCGAAGAGCTTCTGGTACTGCTTGACCAGCGCGTTCTTCGGTTCGGTGAGGATCTTGACCAGGGACGGCTTGTCCAGGTTCGTGACGCTCGCGACCATCGGGAGACGGCCGATGAACTCCGGGATGAGACCGAACTTGATCAGGTCCTCGGGCATCGAGTCGGCGAAGTAGTCCGCCGCGTCGACCTCGGCCTTGGTGCGCACCTCGGCGCCGAAGCCGAGCCCGCGCTTGCCCACGCGGTCCTGGATGATCTTCTCCAGGCCCGCGAACGCACCCGCCACGATGAACAGCACGTTCGTCGTGTCGATCTGGATGAACTCCTGGTGCGGGTGCTTGCGGCCGCCCTGCGGGGGCACGGAGGCCGTGGTCCCCTCCAGTATTTTCAGCAGCGCCTGCTGGACGCCCTCACCGGACACATCACGGGTGATGGACGGGTTTTCACTCTTCCGGGCGATCTTGTCGACCTCATCGATGTAGATGATGCCGGTCTCGGCGCGCTTGACGTCGTAGTCCGCCGCCTGGATGAGCTTGAGCAGGATGTTCTCGACGTCCTCGCCGACGTAGCCCGCCTCGGTGAGCGCGGTCGCGTCGGCGATGGCGAAGGGAACGTTCAGCATCTTCGCCAGGGTCTGGGCGAGGTAGGTCTTGCCGCACCCCGTCGGCCCGAGCATCAGGATGTTCGACTTCGCCAGCTCGACGCCGTCGTCCCTGCCCTCGCGCCCCCGATCACCCGCCTGGATGCGCTTGTAGTGGTTGTAGACCGCCACCGCGAGAGTCCGCTTCGCCTCGCTCTGACCGATGACGTACTGGTCGAGGAACTCGTGGATCTCAGACGGCTTCGGCAACTCATCGAGCTTGACGTCGCCCGCTTCCGCGAGCTCCTCCTCGATGATCTCGTTGCAGAGGTCGATGCACTCATCGCAGATGTAAACGCCGGGGCCAGCGATGAGTTTCTTCACCTGCTTCTGGCTCTTTCCGCAGAAAGAACACTTCAGCAGGTCGCCGCCGTCACCGATACGCGCCATGACCGCTGACCTCTGTCCCCTCCGGCGCACACCTGATGTGCGGCGCCTGATCGTGTGGCGGAAGCCCGTTGGACACGAGTTCCACCCATTCCTCTCGACGGTACCTGTCCAACCCGTCCGAGCGGGAGGACCAGCGTCCCCCGGACCCGCCGAACCAACCGGTAGGCCCGGTCAGCTCGGCGTGTCGGGCGTCACTTCTTGCCCGAGAGCTTCCGGTAGGGCAGCACGGCGTCGACGATGCCGTACTCCTTGGCCGCGTCGGCCGTCAGGATCTTGTCGCGCTCGACGTCCAGCCGGACCTGCTCCGCGGAGCGGCCGGTGTGGTGCGCCAGCGTGGTCTCCATCAGGCGGCGGACGCGCTGGATCTCGTTGGACTGGATCTCCAGGTCCGACACCTGACCGTAGACGCCCTCGGTGGACGGCTGGTGGATCAGGACGCGGGCGTTGGGCAGCGCGTGCCGCTTGCCGGGGGTGCCCGCGGCGAGCAGGACGGCGGCGGCCGAGGCGGCCTGGCCGAGGCAGTAGGTCTGGATGTCCGGGCGGACGAACTGCATCGTGTCGTAGATCGCCATCAGCGAGGTGAACGAGCCGCCGGGCGAGTTGATGTAGAGCAGGATGTCGCGGTCCGGGTCATCGGACTCGAGGCACAGCAGCTGCGCCATGACGTCGTTCGCCGAGGCGTCGTCGACCTGCACGCCGAGGAAGATGATGCGTTCCTCGAACAGCTTGTTGTAGGGGTTGGACTCCTTGACCCCGTAGCTGGTGCGCTCGACGAACGACGGCAGCACGTACCGGGACTGGGGCGCGTAGGACTGGTCCACTTGATGTCTCCTGGGTTGTGCCGCGGTCAGGCGTTCGAGACGCGGGTGGGGCGGGTGATCACCTTGTCGACGAAGCCGTACTCGACCGCTTCCTGCGCGGTGAACCAGCGGTCGCGGTCGGAGTCGGTGATGATGCGCTCCGGCGTCTGGCCGGTGTGCTCGGCGATGAGCTCCGCCATCTCCCGCTTCGTGCGGGTCAGCATGTCCGACTGGATCGCGATGTCGGCCGCCGTGCCGCCGACGCCCGCGGAGGGCTGGTGCATGAGGACGCGGGCGTGCGGCAGGATCGACCGCTTGCCGGGCGTGCCCGCGGAGAGCAGGAACTGGCCCATGGACGCCGCGAGGCCCATGGCGGTGGTGGCGACGTCCGGCTCGATGAGCTGCATCGTGTCGAAGATGGCCATGCCCGCGGTGACCGAGCCGCCGGGCGAGTTGATGTAGAGGGTGATGTCCTTTTCGGGGTCCTCAGCGGCCAGCAGGAGGAGCTGCGCGGTGATCTGGTTCGCGATTCCCTCTTCGACCTGGGAACCCAACACGATGATCCGCTCTCGGAGCAGCCGCTCGAAAACCGAGTCGTTGAGGTTCATCCCCGCGGACGACCGCATCTCGGGCGTCGGGAAGGAGTGCTGCGTCACGTCTGCCTGCCTTACTCCAGGAGGAACGGGGAGGACTGCTCCGCCGTGGCTTGACTCTGATCCGGTCTGACCGGAATCCCTACAAGTGACCTTAACGAAGGCGGGCGGCGTCGACTTCCCGACACCGCCCGCGTTCGCTCAGGGCTTCACTGCTCGGTGGATTCCTCGGTGGAGTCGTCCGCCTTGGACTCGCCGAACAGCTCGTCCAGGTCGAGCGCGTCACCGGCGGCGTCGGTCACGGTGGCCCCGCGGACCACGGACGCGAGCGCCTTGCCGCGGCGGACGTCGGCGAAGATCGCGCCGAGCTGGCCGGACTGCTGCGCGCGCTTGACGTACTCGTCCGGGCTGATGCCGAACCGCTGCGCCTGGTAGATGATCCGCTCGGTGAGCTCGGCGTCGGTGACGCTGATCTCCTCGGCGTCGGCGATCGAGTCGAGCACCAGCTGCGTCTTCACGGCCTGCTCGGCCGCGGTGCGCACCTCGGTGTCGAACTCCTCCTGCGTCTGGCCCTGCTCGGTCAGCCACTCGGCGAAGCGGGCCTCGTCGTGGTCGAACGAGTGCACGGCGTCGTGCTTGCGCGCGTCGACCTCGCCCTGGACGACGGCCTCGGGCAGCGGGACCTCGACGGTCGCCAGCAGCGCCTCGAGCACCTTGTCGCGGGCCTCGACGCCCTGCTGCATCTTCTTCACGCGGCCCAGCCGGGTGCGCAGGTCGCCCTTCAGCTCGTCCAGCGTGTCGAACTCGCTGGCCAGCTGGGCGAACTCGTCGTCCAGCTCGGGGAGCTGGCGCTCCTTGACGCTGTTGAGCACGACGCTGACCTCGGCCTCGCGGCCGGAGTGCTCGCCCGCGACCAGCGTGGTCGTGAACGTCTTGGTCTCGCCCTCGGACGCGCCGACCAGCGCCTCGTCGATGCCCTCGACGAGCTGGCCGGAGCCGATCTCGTAGGACAGACCGGCGGTCTTGGCCTCTTCGACCTCTTCGCCGTCCACGGTCGCGGACAGGTCGACGACGACGAAGTCGCCCTCGGCCGCCTCGCGCTTGACGCCGGTGAGGGTGCCGAAGCGGGCGCGCAGCTCGTCGAGCTGGGTGTCGACGTCCGACTCCTCGACGGGCTGGTCCTCGACGCTCACGGACAGCTCGCCGAACGCGGGCACGGTGATCTCGGGACGGATGTCGACCTCGGCGCTGAACGCGAGGGAGTCGCCGTCGGCGATGTTCGTGACCTCGAACTCGGGACGGCCGAGGGTGCGCACCTCACCGCTGTTCACGGCTTCCAGGTACTTCGCGGGGATGGCCTCCTGGACGACCTCGTCCAGTACGGCGCCGCGGCCGATGCGGCTCTCCAGGACGCGTGCGGGTGCCTTGCCAGGACGGAAGCCGGGGATGCGCACCTGCTTGGCAAGCTTGCGGTAAGCGCGGTCGAAGTCCGGCTTGAGCTCGTCGAACGGCACCTCGACGTTGATCCGGACCCGCGTCGGGCTCAGGTGCTCGACGGTGCTCTTCAACGTGGTCTCCTCGTAACGAACATGACGTGCGGAACACCCCGGAGCACCACGACAGGTGCCGGGATTCCGGTCGAGTCTAGGCGAGTCGCCCGGTCGGCCGGGCCGCCGGGGGTGAACTGGCCCCCTACCCGGTCGCGCCTCCAGCCCTTACTGTGAGGGGTCTAGACCAATGCGAGGTGGCGGATGGCACTGCGCGCGATCACCGCGGCGTTCACCGGACTGCTCCTGCTGGCGGCGTGCGCGTCCACCGATCCCCTCGCCGATCCGCACGCGGGCCACCACCCGGCCACCTCGACCACCATCTACCCCGCGGGCCCGTTCACCACGTTGGACGAGGTCGTGCGGTGGACGCGGGCCGCCAGCGGCCAGTGCGCCGACGCCAAGGCCGCCACCATGCCCGAGTTCGCCTCCTACCTCGGCGCCGACCGCGCGAGGCTGTACGAGCCGTTCGTCGCCGAGTGGGCGACCTGCTCCGTGCCGCCGTTCAGCAAGGTCGGCCTCGTGCTGTTCAAGCCGGACGGCGTCCGGGCGCTGCAGGAGTCCTGGAAGCGCGGCCTGGCCGACGGGACGCTGACCGAGAACCCGGACTTCGGCTTCGGCGACGGCTTCGCGCTCACGTCCGAGGAGCTGGGCACCGGCGAGCTGGGACTGCGGCACCTGTGGTGCAGGCCGGTCGCGGGCACCGACGCCGAGCAGGAGCCCGCGGGCGTGGACGGGTGCGTGTTCGCGCGGACCGAGGACCACCACTGACGGACGTCCGACGGCCCGGCTCGCGACGCGGAGGAACCGTCCGGTCACGCGCGGCGTCGGACGGTGGTCCGCGGCGCCCGAACGAGGCGTCGGGCCACCAGGAGGGACATCCGGCGCCCGGCGAGGCGGGCGAGGCAGCCCGTGGAACGTCTTTCCTGATGGCGGCGCGTACGAGCGGCGGCACGGGTGCGGCCGCCCGGTCTATTCGGCTCTAGCCGGTTCAGCAGCACATTAGGCCATTCGAGTGGCAATCTCACTTGATGACTCTGCGAAGCCATACAACCGACGCATCGGTTACCTAAGGTTGCCGTCGTAACACGAGTGCCGCAGTCGGAACTCACCGACCGCAACGAGAACCAAGGGGGGTTACGCACAACGAGTGAATAGAGGCCAACCGGAGTAGTGCCTCACCGAAAACTTTCACTTGTTGAGATGACTCCACTCGCCGTAGTCCATTCGTGTGCAGTTCAGGTAGCGTGACGCGCGAGCCTGGGACCACCTTGCTCACCCAAAGAAAGTTGCCGGACGTTCTGGGGGGAACCAGAAACGGACGCAACCGGTAACGGGACGCAAGAAACGAGCGAGACAATGTCATCGAGCTTTTCAACCACCTACCAGACAAGGTGTCGATGACCCGATGAGATCCATTCCGCCGCTGCCCCCGACCGACCGCCGCCCGTTGTCCTCAGGCACCACCCGCGTCTCCCGGCGCGGAGCAGGCCTGGTTCCGACATGGCTCTACCTGTTCCCTCCGGTACCCAGCACGGTCGCCCGGCGATGTTGACGGTTCAACCGATCTGACTGCACACCTACCCGCAGCCAGGTCGACCACCACCAACGCACCGGACACCACGACGCCGTCCTACCCCGGCGTTCGTGGATCACTCTTTTACGCACCGTTGGGGAGCTCCATGGAGACGCGTCAGCTTTTGGCGTTCACAACTGTGGTTCAAACGGGAAGTTTCACGAAGGCCGCCGCCACTCTGAATTGCTCGCAGCCCACGATCACTACCCGTATCAAGGCGCTCGAGGAGACCCTCGGGGTGTCGTTGTTCCGACGACTTCCCCGTGGCATCCAGATGACGTCCGCGGGCGTTGAGCTACTGCCCTTCGCGCGCAACATCATCACCCTTACCGACAAGGCGAGAAAAGCCATCACGATGAACGGCGAGCCTCACGGCAAGCTGGTCATCGGCAGCGCACAGAGTCTGACCGACTACCGGCTGTTACCACTCATCGAGTACATGTGCTGGCGCTATCCGAGCGTCCAGATATCGCTGCACTCGAGGAACACGCAGTCGAACCTGTCGTCGGTCCGGGAAGGACGCCTCGACTGCGCGTTCTTCATCGGCCCGATCGAGCCCCGTGAGGGGTTGGAGTCGACGGTGCTCTGCCCCGAGCCGCTGGTCATGGTCAGCGGGCCGACGCACGCCCTCACCAGGCGGTCGGTGATAACCGAGGACGAACTGCGCGGCAGCACGCTGGTCAGGGCCGAGAACGGCGCCAGCTACTACGAGCAGTTCGAACAGGCGCTGGGACTGCACGACACCGAGTCGAGGTCGCCGGTGCTGGCGCTCGACTCGATCGACGCCGCCAAGCGCGCGGTCGCCTCCGGCCTCGGGATCTCGCTGGTCCCCGAGGTCACGGTCGCCGCGGAGCTGGCCGACGGCAGGTTGCGCAGACTGCCCTGGGTCCCGCCGTTCCGGGTGTACACGCAGTTCGCGTGGCGCCAGGACAACTCGGGCAACCCCTCGGTGACCGCACTGGTCTCCGCGGCGGCCCAGGTCGTCAGCGAACAGGTGGCCACCCCGGCCTGAATTGCGGGACCGTTCTTGGGCCTTCGGGCGCGAAAGCGCTCAAGAACGGTTCCGACGGGGTGCCGACCGCGCCCCCGCCGGTCCGCCGCGTGCGAATTCCGCCGTGGACCGAGCGCTTTCCACCACTTGGGACACGGCCCGACCGACTCCGGTCGGACGACCGACCCACGTGATCCGTGGTTGGCTGGCGGTCATGACGTTCAGCCGGTTGACGCACCTGGACTGCGCCCGCTGCGGTCGGCGCTACGACGCGGACGTGCTCGCGAACCTGTGCGAGTGCGGTTCACCGCTGCTGGCGCGCTACGACCTCGACGCCGTGCGCGCGTCCGTCACCCCCGCCGACCTGGCCGGGCGGCCACCGACGCTGTGGCGCTACCACGAGGTGCTCCCGGTGCGGGATCCCCGGCACGTGGTCACCCTCGGTGAGGGCATGACGCCCCTGCTACCGCTCCCCCGGCTCGGCGAGGCGCTCGGCGTCCCCGGTCTGCTGATGAAGGACGAGGGGCTGGTGCCGACCGGGTCGTTCAAGGCCCGCGGCGCGGCCGTCGGCGTGTCCCGCGCGGCGGAACTGGGCGCGACCGGGATCGCCATGCCGACCAACGGCAACGCGGGCGCGGCGTGGGCGCTGTACGCGGCGCGCGCCGGGCTGCGCAGCGTGATCGCGATGCCGGTGGACGCCCCGGAGATCACCCGCGCCGAGTGCGCGGTCAGCGGCGCGGACCTGTACCTCGTGCGCGGGCTGATCGGCGACGCCGGGAAGATGATCGCCGAGCTGGTGTCCACTTCGGACGGTGGGCTGTTCGACACTTCGACGTTGAAGGAGCCCTACCGCATCGAGGGCAAGAAGACGATGGGCTACGAGATCGCCGAGCAGCTCGGCTGGCGGTGCCCGGACGTGATCCTCTACCCGACCGGCGGCGGTGTCGGGCTGATCGGCATCCACAAGGCGCTGCGGGAGATGGTCGAGCTCGGCTGGATCACCGGGAAGATGCCGCGGCTGGTCGCCGTGCAGGCCACCGGGTGCGCGCCGATCGTCAAGGCGTTCGAGGCGGGCGAGCGGACCGCGGAGCCGTGGCCGGACGCGACGACGATCGCCTTCGGCATCAACGTGCCCAAGGCGCTGGGCGACTTCCTCATCCTGGACGCGTTGTACGACACCGGTGGCACGGCCATCGCCGTCGACGACGAGGCTCTGCTGGCGGCGCAGGAGCTGTGCGCCCGGCTCGAAGGGGCGTTCGTGTGCCCCGAGGGCGCGGCGGCGTTCGCGGCGGTCCGCCTGCTGCGCAAGGAGGGCTGGCTCGGCGAGGGCGAGGAAGTGGTCGTCCTCAACACCGGCGCCGGCATCAAGTACCCGGACACGGTGGGCGTCAAGGTGCCCACCCTCGACATCGGCGACAGCCTGCCGCGATAAGGAGAAGACGATGGTCGCCGTCAACGGGCTGGAGATCGCCCACCGGCAGAGCACGGGCACGGGGAGACCGGTCGTGCTGGTGCACGGGAACTCGTCGTCGTCCAGGACGTGGCAACCGCTGCTGGACGGGCCGTTCGGCAAGCGGTTCCGCTGCCTCGCGCCGGACCTTCCTGGTCACGGCGGGTCGCAGACGCCGGACGGCGGCTACTCGATGGCGACGTTCACCGCCGCCGTCTCCGGGTTCGCCGAGGTGTCGGACGCCCTCGACGCGGTGTTCGTCGGCTGGAGCCTCGGCGGGCACATCGTCATCGAGGCCGAGCCGCGCCTGCCCGACGCCGCGGGTTTCGTCGTCTTCGGCACACCGCCCCTGCCCAACCCGGCCGCGGTGCCCTCGGCGTTCCTGCCGAACCCCGCGATGGCCGTCGGCTTCACCGGCGAGGTCTCGGAGGAGGACGCCGCGGCGTACGCCGGGAGCTTCGTCGCACCCGGTTCGGCGTTGCCGCTGCACGGTTTCGTCGCCGACATCCTGGCCACCGACCCCGCCGCGCGGGAGGGCATCGGCAACGCCATCGGCTCCGGCTCCATCGCCGACGAGGCCGCGATCGTGGCGGGCCTGGAGAAACCACTGGCCGTGCTGCACGGCCGCGGCGAGCAGCTCGTCTCGCTGGACTACCTGCGAGGACTGGACATCCCGACGCTGTGGCGCGGCGAGGTGCAACTGATCGACAACGTCGGCCACGCACCCCAGGAGGAAAACCCCGAAGCCCTAGCCACCCTCCTCACCCAATTCCTCGACGACCTCCCCTAACCCCCGCGAGTCGAACCCCCTAACCCCCGCGAGTCGAACCCCCAGACACCCCGTGTCGAACCTCCAGACACCCCGAGTCCGTCACTCAGGCACCACGCGGCGGGCCGGTGCTGCCCCTCGGGACCAACACCGGCACTTGGTCCTCGACGTCGGCGGGCGGCCCGCCGTCCAGCACGGTCAGCAGCGCCGTCGCCGCGCGCCCGCCGAAGGCGAACGTGTCCCGCGCCAACGCGGTGAGCGGCGGGTGGATCAGCCTGCACAGCGGCGAGTCGTCCCACGCCACCAGCGACACCCCGTCGGGCACCGCCACCCCCAGCTCGGCCGCGACCCCCGCGCCCGCCACCGCCATCACGTCGTTGTCGTAGACGATCGCGGTCGGCGGCGTGGGCCCGGACAGCAGCTCGCGGGTGGCGCTCGCCCCCTGCTCGTCGGTGTAGTCGGTCGCCACGCACTCCGCGGCCGTGATCCCCCACGCGCTCGCGGCCTCGTGGAACGCGGTCGTGCGGCGCTCGGTGTGCAGCAGTCCGGGCAGGCCCGCGACCCGCGCGATCCGCCGGTGCCCCAGCGAGCCGAGGTGCTCGATGATCGACACCATCGCCTTGGCGTCGTCGGCCCACACGCTGGCCAGCCCGCCGTGGTGGCCGGGCCCGCCGATGACGACGGCGGGCAGCCGCAGCTCCTCGACGAGCGCGATCCGCCGGTCGTCCACCCGCAGGTCGACCAGGAACACGCCGTCCACCCGCTGTTCGGAGCACCAGCGCCGGTAGACCTCGATCTCGGCGTCCTGGTCCTCGACGACCTGGAACATCAGGGCGACGGACCTGGTCGACAGCTCGGCCTGGAGGCCGGAGATCAGCTGGAAGAAGAACGACTCGACGCCGAGTGTGCGGGCGGGTCGGGCGAGCACCAGGCCGACCGAGTCCGCACGGGCCGCCGACAGGGCGCGGGCCGCGCTGTTCGGCCGCCACGCCAGCTCCTCGGCCACGGCGAGGATGCGCCGCCGGGTCGCGTCGGACACGCCCGGCCTGCCGTTGAGCGCGAGCGAGACCGCGCCTTTCGAGACGCCCGCGCGGAGCGCGATGTCGCGGATGGTCGGACGTTTCACGCTCACCAACCTGTCCGGAAGTAGACAAGTGAATCGATTGAGGGTAGCTCCAGCTATACCGGTTTAGCTACGGTCCGGAGAACACGGAGGTGCGGTCATGCGGACTACTCGGCGGGTATTCCTGATCGGTCTGGCGGCGGCGACCCTGGCGGGCTGCGGGCTGTCCGGCACGAACGAGCAGGGAGGTGCGGTCGCAGGCGAGGTCAAGGGCGAGATCACCTTCCAGACGTGGGCGCTCAAACCCAAGTACACGCAGTACGTCGAGGGTGTCATAGCCGCCTTCCAGCAGGAACACGCCGGGACGATGGTCAAGTGGATCGACCAGCCCGCCGACGGCTACCTGACCAAGGTACTGGCCGACGCCTCCGCCGGGTCCCTTCCGGACGTGATCAACGTGCCGCCGGATCTCAGCTTTCCGCTCGCCAAGGCGGGCCAGCTCGTGAACCTGGACGAGGCGGCGGCCGATGCCAAGAAGGACTACCTCGACAACGCGTGGGCCGCTTACGCCATTCCGGGTAAAGCCGGTACGTACGGTTTTCCGTGGTACCTGAACACCGGTCCTGTTTTCTACAACAAAGCGCTGTTCCAGCAGGCCGGGTTGAATCCGGACAGTCCTCCGACGACGTTCGCCGAACTCGAGGCGGCCGCGCTGACCATGGCCCAGAAGACCGACCGCCAGGTCGCGATGCTCGGCCAGACACCGTCCATCGCGGACTTCGGGCTCTACGGCGTCGAGATGATGAACGCCGACGGCACGAAGTTCACGTTCAACTCCGCCAAGGGCGTCGAACTGGTCGACATGTACAAGCGGATGTACGACGCGGGCGGGCTGGTCGCGGAGGCGCTGACCCAGAACTACACCGGGTCCGGGGCGAAGTTCATGGCGCAGCAGACCGCCCTGACCCCCGGCTCGGCCTACGACCTCGGCAAGTTCAAGACCGACGCGCCGTCGTTGTACGCGAACATCGGCATCACCAAGCCGATCACCAACACCGGCAAGGCCAACATGTTCGTGCACGGCGTCTCGGTGCCGACCTCCAGCAAGAACAAGCCGACCGCGCTGGCGTTCGGCCGGTTCGTGACGAACGCGGCGAACCAGCTGGCGTTCTCCAAGGTCGCGACGATCTTCCCCAGCAGCCGGGACGGGATGGAGGACCCGTACTTCACCACCGAGGACGGGACCGACGAGGCCAGGGTGCGGGTGGCCGCGGCCAAGCAGCTCGGCGACTCGATCAACTACACGCCGGTGCAGTTCAGCCAGCAGATGCAGGACTCGCTGCGGCAGAACCTCGCGGACGCGATGCTGGGCAAGAAGTCCGCGCAGCAGGCGCTCGACGACACGGTCGCCGAATGCGATCGCCTGCTCGGGTGAGCCGCTGGTACACGCCGTGGCTGTTCCTGCTGCCGGGACTGGCCGTCGTCGTCACGTTCAGCCTGGTGCCGTTCGTGAACATGATCGTGCTGGCGTTCACGAACGCCACCGCGCTCGGCGGCGGGCAGTTCACCGGACTCGCGAACTTCCGGCGGATGCTGGACGACCCGAAGTTCTGGGTGGCGCTGCGCAACAGCTCGCTGTACCTGGTGTGCATCGTGCCGCCGCTGGTGGTGCTGCCGCTGCTGATCGCGTTGCTGGTGCGGAAGAAGCTGCCCGGCATCACGTTCTTCCGCACCGCGTTCTTCACCCCGGTGATCGCCTCGGCGGTGGTCGTCGGGCTGATCTGGACGTGGCTGCTCGACAGCCAGGGCCTGGTCAACAACGTCCTGCGCGCCCTGGGCTGGGTGAGCAGGCCGGTGCCGTTCCTGACCGACGAGTGGCTGCTGCTGTTCAGCGCGATGCTCGTGACGGTCTGGAAGGGCCTCGGCTACTACATGATCATCTACCTGGCCGCGCTCGGGAACGTGCCGGGCGACCTGCACGAGGCCGCCCAGGTCGACGGCGCCGGACCGGTCAGGAGGTTCTTCGCCGTCACGGTTCCCGCGCTGCGGCCGACGATGGTGCTGGTGGCCGCGCTGTCGGCGGTGAACGGGTTCCGGGTGTTCTCGGAGATCTACCTGCTTTCCGGCGGATCCGGCGGGCCCGGCGGCGCGGACACGTCGCTGGTGATGCTGATCCAGCAGACCGGCACGGGCCTGACCGGCAACGTCGGCTACGCGTCGGCGTTGAGCCTGGTGTTGTTCGTGATCACGCTGGGGCTGCTGCTGGTCACGTTGCGGCTCAACCGGCGGGAGGAGGCGCTGTGAGGCGGATCGGCAGGTACGCGCTGCTGCTGTTCGTGCTGGCGATCACCATCGGCCCGTTCCTGTGGCAGCTGTCGACCTCGCTCAAGGGCGCGGGCGAGGACGTGTACGCGCCGGACTTCGTGCCCTCCCAACCGACTCTGGCCAACTACGCGGGCGTGGCCGACGCCGTCCCGGTGTGGACGTTCGTGCTGAACTCGCTGTTCGTGGCCGTGATCAACGTGGTCGCCAACTGCGTCGGCGCGTCGATGGCCGGCTACGCGTTGGCACGCCTCAAGTTCCGCGGTCGAAGGTTGGCCGCGCTGGTGTTCGCCTCGGGCATCCTGGTGCCGTTCGAGGTCATCCTCATCTCGCTGTTCCTGGTCATGCGGTCGTTCGGGCTGACCAACACGCTGACCGGCGTGGTGCTGCCCGGCGCCATTGCCGCGCTGAACGTCCTGCTGATGCGCAACGCCTTCCTCGCCCTGCAACCGGAGGTGGAGGAGGCCGCGGTCATCGACGGCGCGAACGCGTGGCAGCGGTTCGTCCGGATCGCGGTGCCGTCGGCGCGCGGCACGATCCTGGTGGTCGCGCTGTTCTCGTTCATGTTCAGCTGGGACGACTTCCTGTGGCCGCTGGTGGTGCTCAGCGACCCGGACAAGTACACGCTGACCATCGGGCTGGCCTACCTCCAGGGCACGTTCTTCCAGAACCAGCGGCTGGTCGCGGCGGGCACGATCATCGCCGTCGCACCGCTGATCGTGCTGTTCATCAGCCTGCAGAAGCACTTCTTCCGCGGGGTCGGCGAAGGTGCCATCAAGGGCTAGGGAGGAACGCCTTGCTGCGATTCGGTGTCAACTACACCCCGTCCGACGGCTGGTTCCACCACTGGCTGGACTTCGACCTCGACGCCGTGCGGGCGGACTTCGCCTCCATCGCGGGCCTCGGCTTGGACCACGTGCGGGTGTTCCCGCTGTGGCCGGTGTTCCAGCCCAACCGCGGACTCGTGCGGCCGAAGGCGGTGGAGCAACTGGTGTCGATGGTCGACGCCGCCGCGGAGTTCGGCCTCGACGTGCAGGTGGACGCGTTGCAGGGCCACCTGTCGAGCTTCGACTTCTACCCGTCGTGGGTGCAGACCTGGCACCGCCGCAACGTGTTCACCGACCCGGACGTCGTCGCCGGGCAGGCGTTCTACCTGCGGACGCTGCTGGAGGCGTTGCGGGACAGGCCGAACTTCCTCGGCCTGACGCTGGGCAACGAGACCAACCTGCTGGCCGAGTCGAACCCGCTCACCTCCGACGAGGCCGCCGCGTGGCTGGACGAACTGCTGCTCGTGTGCGCCGCGGTCGCGCCGGACCAGCCGCACGTGCACTCGGAGTACGACGCCGTCTGGTACGAGGACGACCATCCTTTCCTGCCCGTGCACGCCGCGCGCAAGGGCGCGATGATGACCGTGCACTCGTGGGTGTTCAACGGGACCGCGCAGCGCTACGGGCCGTTGAGCGCGGAGAGCCTGCACCACGCCGAGTACCTGGTGGAACTGGCGAAGGCGTGGGGCGCGCCCGACCGGCCGGTGTGGCTCCAGGAGATCGGGGCGGCGCAGCCGGAGATCAGCGCCGAACAGGCGCCGGAGTTCGCCGAACGGACGTTGGCGAACGTGCTGACGTGCACGAACCTGTGGGGCGTCACGTGGTGGTGCTCGCACGACGTGGACCGCGCGCTGGTCGACTTCCCCGAACGCGAGTACGAGCTGGGGCTGCTGACGACCGGGCGGAAGGTGAAGCCGCTCGGCGAGACCGTGGCGCGGATCGTGGCGGCGGCGCGGGACACCCCGCCGTCCCCGGTGGCGCGGATGACGTCGGTGAAATTGACTGGGGAGCGTTCGTCGTGGGGGCCCGGTGGCGCCTTCTTCGACGAGTGGATGGGCCTCGCCCGCGACGGCGTGCGAGCTTCGATCGAAGTGGGGTAACGGGTGCACGACGAACGCGCGCTACTGGAAGAGCGGCTGAACCGGACCCTGCGGGAACGGATCCGGCCCGCGCTCTACGGCGACTCCACGCCGGTCGAGCTGTCGGTGTGGCACGCGCCCGGCGAACCCGTGCCGGTGGCCGAGGCGCTGGCCGCGGGCTACGAACCCGCCGGCGTCGGCGACGCGTGGGGGCCGCCGTGGAGCACCAGCTGGTTCCGGCTGGCCGCGGAGGTGCCGACGGAGTGGGAGGGCAGGCAGGTCGAGGTCGTGGTGGACCTCGGGTTCACCCACCCCGGCCCCGGTTTCCAGGCGG
This sequence comes from Umezawaea sp. Da 62-37, assembly GCF_032460545.1. GTDB lineage: Bacteria > Actinomycetota > Actinomycetes > Mycobacteriales > Pseudonocardiaceae > Umezawaea. The sequence continues at coordinate 7,452,581 of NZ_CP135965.1, read as the reverse complement.
AGGGGTTGGCGTACAACGCCTCCGGTGAGCCGGTGAAGGGCATCGAGCCGCGCAACACCCATCTGCCGGTGTCGGGTCCGGCGGTCCTGTACTACCTGGAGGCCGCGGGCAACCCGACGATCCTGGACTTCGAGCCGTTCGCGCCGACCCCGTTGGGGGACAAGGAGACCGCGGGCACCGAACCGCTCTACCGGATCCTGCGCGCCGACCTCGCGGTGTTCGAACCCGAGGTGTGGCACCTGATCACGGAGCTGCAGGTGTTGCAGGGACTGATGAAGGAGCTGCCCCAGCACGAGCCGCGGCGGCACCGGATCCTGCACGCCATCGACCGCTCCCTGGACCTGCTGGACACCCAGGACGTGGCGGGCAGTGCCGCTTCGGCGAGGTCAGCGCTGGCGGAGGTGCTGTCGCGGCGGGCGAACGCGAGCGCGCACCGGGTGTCCGCGGTCGGGCACGCGCACATCGACTCCGCGTGGCTGTGGCCGTTGCGGGAGACCGTGCGCAAGTGCGCGCGGACGTTCAGCAACGTCACCGCGCTGATGGACGACTACCCGGAGTTCGTCTTCGCCTGCTCGCAGGCGCAGCAGTACGCGTGGATGAAGGAGCACCACCCGGCGGTGTTCGAGCGGATCGCCACGAAGGTCGCCGCGGGCCAGTTCATCCCGGTCGGCGGCATGTGGGTCGAGTCGGACACGAACATGCCCGGCGGCGAGGCGATGGCCCGGCAACTGGTGCACGGCAAGCGGTTCTTCCTCGACGAGTTCGGCGTCGAGACCGAGGAGGTGTGGCTGCCGGACTCGTTCGGCTACAGCGCGGCGCTCCCGCAGCTGATCAAGCTGTCGGGGTCCAAGTGGTTCCTGACGCAGAAGCTGTCCTGGAACCAGATCAACAAGTTCCCGCACTCCACGTTCTGGTGGGAGGGCATCGACGGCAGCCGGGTGTTCACCCACTTCCCACCCGTGGACACCTACAACTCCTCGCTGTCCGGCGAGGAACTGGCCCGTGCAAGCAGGCAGTTCGCCGAGCACGCCGTCGCGACCCGGTCGCTGGTGCCGTTCGGGTACGGCGACGGCGGTGGCGGGCCGACGCGGGAGATGCTGGAGACGGCCAAGCGCGTGGCGGACCTGGAGGGTTCGCCGACCGTGACGATCGAGACGCCCGCCGCGTTCTTCCAGGGGGCGCAGGACGAGTACCCGAACGCGCCGGTGTGGGCGGGTGAGCTGTACCTGGAGAAGCACCGCGCCACCTACACCACGCAGGCGCGCACCAAGCAGGGCAACCGGCGCAGCGAGCACCTGCTGCGCGAGGCGGAGTTGTGGGCGACGGCGGCTTTTTTGGACACCGGCGTCGACTACCCGTACGAGGCGTTGGACCGGTTGTGGAAAACCGTGCTGCTGCACCAGTTCCACGACATCCTGCCCGGCAGCTCGATCGCCTGGGTGCACCGCGAGGCCGAGGCGACCTACGCACGGGTTGCTGGTGAACTAGGCGGGATCATCGACGGTTCCGTGGCGGCGTTGGCCGGCGAAGGCACGAACGACCTGGTGTTCGACGCCGTGTCGGCGACCGCGCGCAGGGTGCCGGTCGCGGCCTCGGTCGCGCCGGTCGACGGCGTGCTGGACAACGGCCTGGTGCGGATCACCGTGTCCCCCAGCGGCCTGCTGACCTCGGTGTACGACATCGCGGCACGACGGGAGATCCTGCCGCCCGGCGCCGTCGGCAACCTGCCGCAGGTGCACGCCGACACGCCGAACCAGTGGGACGCCTGGGACATCGATCCCTTCTACCGCAACAACCGCGTCGACCTGGTCGACGGTGAGGTGACCGCGCTGCCGGACGGACTGCTGGTGCGGCGCTCGTTCGGCAAGTCGACGATCACCCAGACGTTGCGGCTGGCCGAGGGCGCGAGGCAGTTGGACATCGACACCGAGGTCGACTGGCAGGAGGTCGAGAAGCTGCTCAAGCTCGCGTTCCCGCTGGACGTGCGGGCCGAGGTGTCGACGGCGGAGACCCAGTTCGGGCACCTGCACCGGCCCATCCACGTGAACACCTCCTGGGAGGCGGCCAAGTTCGAGATCTGCGCGCACCGCTGGCTGCATGTCGGCGAGCCCGGCTACGGCGTGGCGCTGGCCAACGACTCCACCTACGGCCACGACGTGACCCGCACGACCCGTGACGACGGCGGCACCACGACAACGGTCCGCCTCTCCCTGCTCCGCGCTCCCCGCTTCCCCGACCCGCACACGGACCAGGGCACGCACCGCTTCCGCCACGCCCTCGTCATCGGCGCAGGTATCGCCGAGGCGGTCGCGGCCGGGTACCGGATCAACCTCCCCCAGCGCGTCGTGCGGGGTGCGCGCGAGGTGGAGCCACTGGTGTCCGTCGACAACCCGGCGGTGGTGATCGAGGCCGTCAAGCTCGCCGACGACCGATCGGGCGACGTCGTCGTCCGGCTCTACGAATCCCTCGGCGGCCGAGCCCGCACGACGCTGCGCACCTCGTTCCCGAGTCAGGCCGTCATCGAAACCGACCTGCTCGAACGCCCCCTGGCCGACTCCTCGGCCGACCTGGAGCTGCGCCCCTTCCAGGTGCTCACCCTGCGATTCACCCGGCCCGGCGGTGAATCGACGCACTAGCCCTTCGTGGTCGCGCGTCCCCCACCCCGATCGGCGGGGGATGCGCACCGCAGGCCACTCGGTCGGCCTGCACAAAAAAGCCCCTGACCACCGTCATGGCTGGTCAGGGGCAACCGTCGGGGCGACAGGATTTGAACCTGCGACCCCCCGCTCCCAAAGCGGGTGCGCTACCAAGCTGCGCCACGCCCCGGTCCCCTGTAGCTTAGCGCGACACGCTAAGCTGTTTCCGCGCCCTCCCCCAGAGCGCGATGCGGGTGTAGCTCAATGGTAGAGCCCCAGCCTTCCAAGCTGGTCATGCCGGTTCGATCCCGGTCACCCGCTCCAAAGCAAAAGCCCAGGTCACACAGTGTCTGCTGTGGACCTGGGCTTTTGCTTTGGGCAGGCTTGAGCCCCGCCGTGCCAGATTCGTGCCAGATCAGTCCGTCGAGTCGTCCCCATCCGCCTCGCCCGTGCCCGCTTCAGCCTCCGTCATGGCCGCGCTGATCAAGGCGTTCAGGGCGACAGCGATCTCCTGATCACGCTTGCTGGTCGCGTGCTGGTAGACCATCGCCGCCCGCGTACTGGAGTGCCCGATCCTGGACATGATCTCTTTGAGCGTCGCCCCCGTCTGAGCCGTCAACGTGGCACCCGCGTGGCGGAGATCGTGTAGATGCAGTTCGGGGTTGGCCTCAGCCTTGCGCACCGCGGCCTTCCAGGTGCCATTGAAGTTGTTCCGTCGGGGCGTGGCTCCCTTCGCGCCGCGAAACAGCCTCCCGTTCGGTCCTGCGTCGGTGAATCCAGGGGTGGCCAGGTGTTGGCGCAGCACCGGCAGAATCGCGGCAGGCAGTGCCACCGTGCGCCGCCCAGCGTCGGACTTCGGAGCTTTCAACTTCTGTTCTCCGCTGTCGAGCTGGGCAAGCGCGCGATCCACGCGGACTACCGGCGTTCCGTCGTCGATCAGCTCGTCAGGGTCGGCTCCGGCGTCGATCTCCTCCTTGGTCGGTGTCCTCAGCAGTGGGAGCGTGAGGTCACTTCGGCGCAGCGCGACCAGTTCACCGAACCGCAGTTGAGCGAACGCGGCCAAGAGCACCAGTAGTCGGTAGCGGCCCTGGATCTTCGCAGCGATCCTGAAGACCTCCGCCAGTGAAGCGTGCGGCCTCTCGGCGGCCTTTTCCTGGCCTGCCCCCTTGATACGACACGGGTTCTTCCGGATCAGCTCGTCATCGACGGCGGTGTTCAGCACGGTTCGCAGGAACCTATAGGACTTCGCCACGGTCGATGCCCCGGTGCCAGCGTCGATCAGATCCATTCGCCACGTACGAACCCGAGGTGCCGAGATCTCAATGAGTGTCAGATCTCCCAGGTGGGGACCGACATGGTTCTTCAGGTACCCGGAGTACAACTCCCGAGTCCTATCCCCCAGGTCCCTTTCCTTGACCCACTTTTCCGCGTAGTCGACGAGCTTGACCTTCCCCGCATCCGGGTCGACCCAGTCGCCCCGCTTCATGTCCACTTGGAGATCGTCAAGAAAGTCTTCGGCAGCAGTCTGTGTCGGGAAAGTCTGTTCAGCGGGCCGAAACTGTCCGTCGGGTCCTGGGTACCTCGCCTGAAAGCGTCCGGACGGCAGCTTTCGGACAGCCCCGAACCGTCGCTTCCTCCCCTTGTTATTGCCCCCCACTAGGCTGCCCTCCTTGCTGGCCTCGCTGGCACCGTTTGGGACGTGATGTACGCGTTCAGGACGCTCCAGGCGATCCGCACGTGCTTGCCGACGTGGACGAACTCGATGCGGCGTTCTTCGATCAACCTGCGAGGGAAGCGCTCGGTGGTGCCGAGGATCGCGGCGACCTCCTTAACGGAGAGGTACCTCTCGGTGGGCGGGATCGTGGGCTGTTCGGGCACGGTGACTCCCTCAACGGTGTGCTTGGTGGGCGCGCGAGAACTGCCCTTGGGCCTCCGCAGAATCCGCAGAATCCGCAGAATCCAATGATCGGTCCGTTTGGGCAGGTCAGGGCAGGTGTTGGTGATCATGGGCAAACTCCGCAGAACCTCCGCAAAACCTCCGCAGAATTCAGGCGGGGATGTGGGCCGTCCGGCAGAACGTGACGACGGCGAGGACCGGCCGCAGCCCTGGGAACGTGGCCCTGGGGATTCTGCGGAGGTTCTGCGGAGGTTCTGCGGAGATCAACGGTGTTCGAGCCGAACCACTTCTGACCTGCGGTAACAATGCTGTTTGGCGAATTCTGCGGATTGTGCGGATTCTGCGGAGGGTCACCGCTGGTCCTCCGCCCGGTGGGTGGGGTGGACGTAGAACGTCGGTGACGGCTTGCGGCCGGGGCCGCGGCGTTCGGGCATGGGCGCCTGCCGGAGGTGGCCATGCAGTTCGAGCAGTTCGAGCGCGGGGGCGAGGTCTGCAACCTTCTTGAAGTGGGCGCGGTTCATCGCGGTGAACAGTTCCCGGACAGTGAACGAGGTAGGTCGGGTGCGTTCGACCCAGGCGAGGATGGTCTGGGCGGCGTCAATGACGGGGTCGCTGCCCATGCGGTCGAACGCGGCGAGGGCGTGCTGAGCGGCGTAGTCGGTGATGCGGCGGGCCGCGGTGAAGATGTCGGTGGTGATGGCCCCGGCCCAACTGGTGGGGTTGTGGGCGAGGTGGAGCAGGGCGGCGATACGAGCGGTAAGCCCGGCTTGTTTGCCGCCCCAGTCCCCGAGATGCGCCCAGGAGCCGGTGACCGGGTGCAGCCGCGGCTCGATCTCGTCTTGCAGGTCAGCCATGAGGTCGTCGGCGGCCGGGGTGAACACGAGGACGGCGGGGTCGGTCCAGTCTGCGAGTTCCCGCACCAGGGACCGAACACGCAGGTCGTAAGCGTCGCTGATGTCGGGGTCGGGTGCGACGGGTCGGGAGATCCGGTTGCCGACGGTGTTGATCGGCAGGGAGTACATGATCCGGGCCAGCAGTCCGGTGCCGCGGAAGGATTCGTTGCGCGCCAACCCGTCCAGTACCGAGGGCTGAATGGTCAGGCCCAGGGTGATGGCGGGTTCCTCAACCGCAGTGGCTTCCCGTCCCTGCCGGTCCACCAGGTGCAGGTCCCCGGCGTGTCCTTTGAGGAACACGTCGAGGTTAGGCGCTCCGGAGTAGCGGCCCGCCAGCGTCCCGAACAACCCGCCTTCCGCCGACAGCACGGCGATTCGGCCGCCGTGGTCGGCCAGCAGGGTCGCGACCGATTCCGGCGTGGCGTCGTCGGCGATGAGCCGCGGGGATTTGGGTGGGGCGTTCTTGTCGACCTGCATGGCGGCGTTCACCGCGGCTTCCAGCGCGGCGTCACGGTCGGCGCCATCGGCCGATAGCACGGCCTTTTCCGCGCGGTCGGCGAACTCCTGCGCTGCACGTCGCCCGATCCGGGCGGCCTCGATGTCAATTTTCGCTTGTTCCACCAACTCCTTTTCGACCGCGCGAATGGGTCGGGTCATGGCCTTGAATACAGCGGACTTGCGGGATGCGGGCGGCAGGACCACGACGGAGTAGAGGTTGACCGGCTCCGACCAGCCCGGCCGGATCTCGACCCGCACCCGACCACCCGCCGCGGTGGACAGCGCGGCCAGCGCGAGGAATCCGGCCAGGTCGGGCGGGGTTTGGGTGAGGTCGGCAACCGCGGCGACGTGAGCGGCCATCCAGTCGGGTAGGGCATCGACCGGGAACGGGGGGACGGGTCGGCTGGTGCCCAGTGGCATCGGCGCGTCCCAGTCCGGCGCCGTGGTCGGCGGGTCGTCGGGGACGGCGTGCAGCGGTCGTGCGGTGGTCATGGCGGTGTCCTGTTCAGGCCGTGTTGGTGGTGGCGGCGAACGCGGTCCACGCTCGGGTGATGACACCCGAGCCGGGAAAGAGGTCGTCGAGGTCGTCACCGGGAGCGGCGCCCAGGAGATCGAAGATCCACCGGCAGAACGCGGCGGGTTTGGTGCCGATGACGCGGGTAGGCAGTGTGGTCATGGGCGAGATGCCGTGGATGAGCGAGTCGACTCGACGTTCCCGATTACTGGCCGGGTCGATGGGTCGGCCGCCGTGGTAGATCACCGGTTCCCAGGCGTTGAGCGGCGCCCAGCTTGCGGTGGGCCGTTCTCCCTTGTGCCAGGCGGCGACTCGGGAACCTGGCGGACACAAGGCCAACACGGCGGGCAGCGCATGCGCGGAGGTGGACAAGGCCCACCCGTCGTATGCGGCCAAGCGGGCGATGAGTGCGGCGTGGTCGACTTCGCCCGCGTAGTCGGGGTGTCCGCGGTAGAGGTGCGCGTTGCCGGGGTAGGGCGGGTCAGCGTAGGCGAGCCGTAGCGCGTGGCCAGGATCGACGGATCGACGGCGACCTACGGTTCGGGTGAACCGGTGACGCGCCTGGCGGCAGCGCACCGAGCAGCACACCGCATCCCGCCGCGCGGTCAGGGGGATCGGCTGTGAGCACCACGCGCATCCTTGTCGTCCGTTGAAGTACGCCGTGGCGGAAGACGACGCGTCCGACGCGGGCCGGAGGGGGTTGGTCACGCTGCTGTCCTCCTGTCGTGGTCGTCGAGCTCTTCGGGGGCGAGGTATTCGCGGCCCCACCGGCCCCATTGGGCGGGTTCGATCCACCGCCAGGTGCGGGCGGCGCCGTACTTGGCGGTGATGGCGAGGTCGGGGTTGGTGGCGAGTTCCTCTGTGGGCAGGTAGCAGCGCGGGACACCCGCGGGATGGTCGAGCGGGTAGCGCATCCGGCGGGTGGATTCACGCAGTTCCAACCAATCGCGGTAGAAAAACCACCGGCCTCGCTTGGGTCCGCCCGACAACGCCACCAGCGGGGTCCGAGGGTCGGTATAGGCGCTCACGCCGCACGTCCCCGGCTACCGGTGGGTGCCGAACGCGGGCGCTGCTCCCCGTATGCCAGGCCGCGGCCGATGGTGCGGAGCACCTTGACTTCGGTGCAGTCGCATCCGCGGTCGGTGACCATGTGGGCCGCGGCGGTGAACAGTTCGAACTCTGCTGTAGCCGAGGGGAGCATTCCGCCGCCGACGAGTTGTCCCAGTGCCACCGCGGCCACGAACAGCGTGCGGTCGTGCTCCCCTGACACGGCCGTGGCGACCCTGTCCCGTTCACCTCGCAGTGCCGCGTCGACGTAGCCGGGCAACCGTTCTACGGCCACCACAACGGGCGCTGAGAACGTCGGTCGCGGCTTGGGAGACAGGGGCTGGACCAACCAGGTAGGCAGTTCGAGCACAGGACTCGAGTCGGTGAGCCGATACGGGCCGTCCGGGGTGACCGATCCGGGCGCGACGACGTAACCGCCACCCGCGCGGCTGTCGACCTTCCACCCGAGCTGCTTTTCGGTGTTGCGCAGCTCGACCCCGGCCGGGGCGGTGAAGTAGAGGTGCGTGCCTTTACGGGCGGTGCGGACGGTGCGGGTGCCGGTGGGCACCTGGTGCCCCAGTTCGGAGCAGAACGCGGCGAACACGTCGTGACCGTCGACAACCCCCTCCCGGCTCCAGCGCTGTGGTGGGTGGTCGGTGCGTGACTTGCGGGTGTCCAGATCGACCACCACGTGCCCGCTGCGGCCGGTGGCGATACCGACGTTGAACGCCCCAGCGGTCCAGCAGCGGGTGATCACCTCGGGGTCGGTGGTGGCGCGCTGCTCCCACCCGAGGTGCCCGGCCGCGCAGACCCCGGCCCTCGGGCACCGCTCTTTGCTGTGCAGGGCGGGCTGCTTGGTGCCGGGCCGCAGCGGGAAGACGTGGAAGCCCTGCGCCGCGGCGTCGAGCGCGGCGGCGAGATACGGGTTTGTTGAGGTGCTCATCGGGTGTCCTTCGCGATCGAGCAGCACGGTGGTGGCCGCGGCGGGGCGGGGTGTGTGCTCACCCGCCCCGCCGCGGAGGTTCAGGCGCTCTCGCGCTCGGAGGTGTCGTCGTGGGCCTGGTGGTCGCGCAGGCGGCCGGTGGTGGGCAGGGTGGACAGGCGTCCGCCGCGTTTCGCGCTGTACATGGCGGCGTCGGCCCCGGCCAGCAGCGCGGGCAACGGCAACCCGGCCGCGGGCAGCAGGTGCGCGCCGATGCTGGCCGCGATGGTCAGGCGGGTTCCGGCGACGGTGATCGGTTCGGCCAGCACCCGCTGGATCTGCTCCGCCCGCCGGGCCGCGAGCTGTCGTCCGCGGGCGCCGTGGGGAAGGTGCCCGAGCCAGAGGGCGAACTCGTCGCCGTGCAGCCGGATCGGGAACTCGCCATGCCGTCGGGTGGCGGCCAGACGAGCACCGAGCACGCGCAGGACGTGGTTGCCGACGGCGTGGCCGTGGGTGTCGTTGACGGCTTTGAACCGGTCGAGGTCCAGCAGCAGCAACCCGACCGAGCCACCGCGGCGGGAGTGGGCGGCGCGGTGGGCGATGATCTCCAGGATGGCGCGGTTGCCCAGTCCGGTGAGCGGGTCGGTGTGCAGGCGCTTGAACAGGTGCAGGGCGTATCCGGCGCTGGCGGTCCACCCCAGGGTGGTGGCCATCAGCACGGCGCTGGTGGTAGTCATGGTGTTCCCTTTCGAACCGGTCACGTCGCGTGGGTGGTTGTGTGGGGAGCCGTTGCGGGGCGGAGTGCTTGCAGGCGTCGCCGCCCCGCAACACCTCGGGTCGAACACCCGCTCAGGCGGGTTGGGCGGGCTCGTAGCCGTCCCGGCCGACGACCGGGCAGAGCTGGGTGCCGTCGCGGTGCGACCACGCGGGCCTGTGCTTGCCCCGCCGCTGGGACGGGGTGAGGTCCTGCGGGGTCTTCGACAACGCGGGCTCCCCGCACTCCGGGCACTTGCGCACCGCCCGTGCTCGGGCGTCTCCGGCGCGGGTGGCGGCGGTGGACAGGGTGCGGTGTAACCGGACCGCGGCCTGCGCGGCGGAGGCGGCCTTGTTGTGCACCTCGCGGTAGGCGGTGGTCTCCGCCGGGGTCGTGGCCTCGTCGGCCAGACGTTGAGCCGCCGCCGCGGTGGCCGACAGCAGGGACGCCACCCGGTCGGCGACCGTCATCAGGGCTTCCACGGTCCACGCCAGGGTGAGCGGGTCGGTGGTGACGTGCCGGGCTCCACCTGCGAGGCCCCACTGAGCGGTTTCCAACAGGTCGCGGATGTCCATCCCGCTGGTGGCCGCGCGCTTGCGGGCTGCGCTGTCGCGGGCAGCCCAGGCCAGGGTGTGCAGGTCGATCAGCATGGTGTGCAGGTGTCGGGCGATACGGCCCGCGGTGACGCAGGCGGCGCGGGTGCCGTCGTAGGCCTCCGCGACGGTCACGTCGTCGGTGTCGGCGTTCATCCGCCGGGCGGCGGTCGTGGTGTTGCCGACCACCGCGTGCAGGTTCCGGACGATCTCGGCGAAGTAGGCGGAGCAGGTGGCCAGCAGGGTGGGGTGCGCCGACCGCAGGCTGTCCTTGGTGGTGGCCTTGCTCAGGGCGGCGAACGCGTCGCCCAACCTGCTCTGGGTGTGCTCGTCGTGGCGGTTCACGGTGCTTTTCCTCCTGTGTGGACAGTGGTACGTGGGCGAGGTGTCGTCAGGGCTGTAGCTGGTGGGATGCGGCCAGGCGGGCGGCCAGGTGCTCGATGCGGTCCCAGCACCGGTCGACCAGCACCACGGCCTCGCGTTCGATCTCGCGGAAGGTGGGCCGGTCGCGGCGGGGGATGCGGGTCAGGCTGTCCCGCGCTTCGTCGCGGTCGGGGCCGCCGCTGGCCCACACGTCATGCGGGAGGGCGGCTTGGTTGATCCGGTGCAGGTGCATCCACCGCAGTTCGGTGGGCACGCCCACCAGCAGCGCGGTGGCGGCGGCCCGGTTGCCGTCGGCGTCGTCGCGGAACCGCATGGTGACCAGGCCCTCCCACCGGTTCGGGCGCTTCTGCCACAAGCGGATCTTGAGTACCTGGCCGCTCAGTCGCAGCGCTGCCACGGCGTGCGCGGCCTCGTGGTGGGAGATGACGTCCAGCGCGATGGCTGCTGTCTGCTGTTCCGGGGTCGGGGGTGCGGTGCGGGTGGAAGCCATGTCGTGTCCTTCCGGGGTCAGGCGACGGGGACGGCCAGGCCCAGCAGGGCGAGTCCGAGCAGCAGCAGGTGCACCGCGTGGCGGATGCGCTGGTATTTGGTGACCGCGAGCACGGACAGGTGGACCAGTTCTTCGGCCAGGGCGTGGGGCAGGTGGACGGTGGCGTCGGCGATGTCGGCCACGACCGTGGTCGGCTCGCGGTGATAGGCAGCCCATCGCAGGAACCCGTTGGTACCGGCCAGGTTCGGTCGCACCGTGAGCAGCAGCGCCACCAGCGCGGTGCCGATCGGCACCGCGGCCAGGTAGAGCAGGACCACGGCGGCGGTGGAGACGTCGGTGCGGGTCAGGGCGAGGACCCCGGCCAGGGTGGCGCCGAACAGGGCGAGCAGTCCGAAGGCCTTGGTGTCGGCCTTGCGCAGCTCGTCGCGGACTCCGGTGATCTCGTCGGTGAGGACGTCGGCGGTGTGCTGGTCGGTGGGGATCGCGGTGAACTCCACGGCTCCCAACTCCTCTCGATGGTTACTGTGCGTAGCGTCAGATGGGCGTGGAAGGTCGGGCCGACGGGACGTCAGCCAAAGTCAGAACGGTGTTATGAAAGGCGGTTCGCGCGCGCCCGCATGCGCGCACGCATTGGGGGTGGGTGTGAGTACGTCAGGCGTCAGGTGACGTCAGACGTCACGCACACCCGCCCACGTTCACGCTGCGTTACGCACCGGGAGGGTGTAGCGGGTCGCGGACCCGTCCGTCCCGTCCTCGACCAGACGGCCGTCACGGGCGAACCCGCCCAGCACCCCCGACAGCCACGACCGGGACCGGCCCAACTGCGCGGGGTCCGGCAGGTCCCGCACGGTGATCGTGGTGGCCCCCTGTGCGGTCAGTTCGGTGATGGCACTCCACACCATCTCCAAGGCCTGCTTGCGGGTCGGGCGCCCACCGGGCAACTCCATGTCCGGATCCTCGGGCAGTTCCATGTCCGGGTCGACGTCGAGGTCGGGCTCGTGGACCTCGGGCAGCGGCGCCAACTCGTCGTCCTGGTCGGACAGCGGGATGGAGTCGAGGTCGCTGTGGTCGGCGACCGTGGTCACCGACTGGTCGGTGCTGGTGGTCACGGCGGCTCCCTTCGTGGTCGTGGTGGCCGGGCCGGGGCGTTCGGGCAAGCCCAACGCGGTGGCGGTCACCTCGCCCAGACCGGGCCGGATGTGCTCGTGCGCGGTGATCTCGTCGGACATCTGCGCGTCGGTGACGTCGAACGTGCGGCCCGGCACCGCGAACCGGGTCTCGTCCATGCCGGGGCCTTCCAGGTAGTTGCAGCCCGGACGACGGTTCTTCCACCGGTCCGGTCGCGCCCCGGCAGCGATCGTGTCCTCCGACATCACGAAGGCGGCGTCATCGATCTCGTTGACCCCGAAGCACCACACCCCACCGAGCTGCGATCGAATGTCGGTGTTCATCTGCCGGAAGCTGGCCTTCTGCAACGACAACACCACCGAGATCCCCGCCGACCGCGCCTCTTGGGCGATGCGGGTCACGGTCGAGGCGTCCTCCAACACGCGGGGGGCTTCCTCTACCCACACCACCAGGTAGGGCATGCCGTGCTTGGTGAACACCTCCGGCGTCCACTGGTCGTAACCCCACTTGCCCAACTGGTTGGCCCGCTCGGTGACCGTGCCGACCACCCGCGACATGAAGTCCTTGCAGGGCTTCTGGCCGATCACCACGTGCGCGCCCTTACCGAGGAAACCCACGGTCTGCTCACCCTTGGACGGGTCCAGCACCACCAACGCAGCGTCACGGCGGGTCAGGATCTCGGTCCACGTGAGCTTGGCGCCGTGGGACTTGCCGGACCCGTTCATGCCCACCACTACGTAGTGGGTGGCGTTGCGCTGGATCTTCTTGTCACCGGGCAGGTAGATCCGCTGCGGCTCGTTGTCCTCGTAGAGGCCGGGCACCAGCGCGTCGGTGATCGACCCGCCGGGCGAGGACGGGCCGGGCCACGGCTGCGGGTGGCGCAGCACATCTTGGGGCACGATCGCCATCACGCCCTTGCTCAGGTTGTCCGGGTCCCCCACGATCCGCACGGATCCCTTGTGCAGCCCGAGCACCTGCGCGACCTTGTCCGCCTTGGCCTGCACGTCCTCGATGGACACCTCACCCGCCGGGAGCGCCAACGGCACGGTGACCTTGTTCGGCGTGACCACCGCCGGACCGGTACGCACCCCCGCAAGCTTGATCTTGTCGAACAGGCTGCCCGTACCGGACTCCCCGTTGTCGCCGCCGCTGTTGAGCATCCGCCGGATGTTCCACGACAACGCCACCGCCGCACCGCCGTAGAGGTAGATCCCCGACAACGGCGACGACCACGGCGCCACGATCGAACACGTGGTCATCCACAACCCGCCCAACGCGGTGGTGGCGGTGGCGTGCAGGCGGGTCAGCATCCCGCGCGCGGCACCGGCCTTCCACGCCAACGCCGACAGCCCCGTACCGAGCAGCGTCAGACCGGGGGTGACCCACGGCAGCATCTCGGAGTCCGCGCACAGCAGGTGCGTACCCGCACCGGCCGCCCAGATCACTCCGGCCGCCGCCCACTCCCCCGCGTACGGCGCGACGCGGGACTTCCAGTACGTGCGCGGGACGTAGTAGCCGAACTCCTTGTTGTGGTCGTGCTCGGTGACCGCGTGGCCTCCGTTGCGCTTGCCCATTCCAGCTCTCCTCTCGTGTGTACTGCTCGCGGTCACCCAGCAGGGGACGTCTCACCGGTACAGCGGGTCGGTACGGGGCCGGGGGTGGTGTTAGGCGTCGAACTTGAACGCCCGCCCCTTCGCCTTGGCTTTCTCCTTGGCCTGGTCCAGTTCCACCACGTAGTGCTTGCGGAAGGACAGGTAGGCCTTGATCATCGAGGTTTGGGCCACCAGCAACCCGTCCGCGGCGTTGTGCACGTGGCGGGCCACCAGGCGGGCCCGCACGATCGAGTCGGCGCCGAAGAACTTCGGGTCTACCGACTTGACGTAGCGCAGCGCGGCCTGCAACTCCTCCGCGCTCACGAGCAGCTCGTGGTGCATCGGCTTGAGCACCGCACGGGCGTTGCCGCAGTAGTCACGGATCTGGCTGGTGGAGAAGAACTCGGGTTCACCGAACGCCTGCATCTGGCCCATGTCGGATGTCCTTTCCGGACGAGTGAAGGGAGGTGTTTGACGGTCGAGCTTTCGGACCGACCGGGCGTCGACACCCACGAACGCGGGCGGGTGTCGCACCCTGGACGGTCAGACCGCGTCGACCAGCGACAGCACCGGTACGGGCGACTCGCCCTCGCTACCGGCAAGCAGTCCGGCCAGCCCCAGCAACTTCCGGGCCCGGTCCACCCCGCACCCGAGTTCACGGGCGGCCCGACGTACCGGCACCATCCCGTCCTCGTCGCGGGCGACCAGTTCGGGGTAGGACAGGATCGCGAGCAACTCGTCATCCGGACGCGGCGACTTCGGCGCGGTACGGGTACCGGCCGTCACCGCCTTACGGGCTGGGGTGGGGGTACCGGTACGCAGGGCGGCCGGACGTACCGGTTCGGCCGGTTCGGCGACGGCGGTGCGGGTCGGCCGCACCGGCTCGACACGAGGGGCCGGTACCTGCGTCACCGTCTGGGGTACCGACACCGCGACCGGTACAGCCGGTACCGGTGCGGGGGCGTGCTGCTCGGAGACCGACAGGGTCAACAGGTGCGACAGCAGCCCGGCCAGTACCACCGGTCCGGCACCGACCGCGACCGCGGCCGGGGCGGGCAGGTTCCCTACCAACAGGGCATGCCAGGTGTTGAGCCCCAACTCCATACCACCGGCCAGCACCAACACCATCCACGCCCACACCTTGGCCGTCCGGCTCTGCGCCACGGCCACCTCGTGCAACGCCAACAGGGTCGACAGCGCGAACACCAACGCCAGCACCACCGACATCCACTGACCCAACAACGGCTCGACCGCCTTGACCTCACCACCCACGGTCAACCCGAGAGCACCGGACATCACCGCGAACAACCCCAGCTTGCGGATGCTCAGCTTGCCGCTCACCACTTCCCCTTCCTCGAACGCTGGTCATCGATGTGCACGGTGCCGCGGTCCAGCGACCGGAACATGCCGCGGGCCGCGGCCCGGAAAGCCGTGAGCGCGCCCAGCAGGTACACCACCAGTCCGGCCAGTACGACCTGGAACCATGCGGACCCGTCCGGAATCAGGATTCCCGCGACCACCAGGACCAGCGCAGGCCAGAACAGCAGGCGCAGCAGCGACCACGCCAACACGAAGGGCAGCAGCGCCACCCTGATCACCCGGCTCATGACGTCTCCTCGAAGGGATCGACCAGCGACAGCGCCAGCAGGGCGTGCACCTGGGCCGCGGCCAACCGGTTCTCCGCGTCTCGGTCGAACACCGAGCGGAACTCGCCCCCCGATTCGAGGCTGGACCCCACCAGCAGACGCCGTGCCTGCATGCGGTGCTGTTCGGCGGTCCACGTCTCCGCGATCACCTGACGGGCGCGGCCACGACCTCCGCTGTAGTCGAAGTTCTCGTCGGTCAGGTACTGGGCCATCACGCCACCCCCTGATCGGTCATCTCCGACACCGCGACCACGTCGAACACCCAGCAGCAGCGGCACATCCGCGTCTGCCGCGTGCAGAAACCCCGCTCGTCGACCTCGTGACCGGGCTCGTTGGTGCGGCAGTAGTGGCCACGCAAGCCGGGCATCCACTGGTGCCCGTCGCGCTCGCACCGCGCCTTCCGCACGCACCAGCCGCAGACCAACGTCCCGTCCGGCCGTACGACCCAGGCCCCGACGTAGTCGCCGTCCTCCGACTCACTTTCCTTGAGGTAGGCGGTAGCGGCCGACTCGTCGTCGAACCACAACTCGCCCCCCTCGTCGTTGCGGGCGTTGTTCCCGCAGGCGCCGCAGACCACGACGACCACGGTCCTGGTGGTGAACATCAGTAAGCGCTCCTCTCGAACTCGTTGGTGTCACAGGAAAAACACGTGCTGCACTGCTTGAGCGGGCCACGGACGTAGTGGTCGACGTAGCCCTGGTGGCCGCGGCAGAACCGGCGAGCCCGCATCGCGGCCTCATGCGCCGCCCACCGCCTCGCGGTCATCGGGCGCACCGGAGCGGCCAGGTCCAGCCGGTAGAGCGCCGCCCACCGGCGCCCGCGCTTCCACTTGATCTGCGCCACCGGGCCATGACCACCCGGCCGCAAACCGACCGCCCGCAACTGCCGCCTGGTCGCCAACCCCGCGGGGGCGCCGTGGAAACCGAAGGTGGGCAATCCGTCCTCACGACGGGCCAACACCTGACGGCCGTCCCACAACTGCACCGCATCGACACGAGCGCGGCCGGGCATCACATCACCCGATCCGTAACCGTCGCGTCGTCCAACGACGGCAACAGACGTTGCGGGGTGATCTCCACCGGTCCGGTGCGGGTATCGACGACCACGCCGAACTCTCGCGCTAGCACGAGCAGGTCAGCCAAGCCCAGGTGCGTCCACACCTCGACGGTCACCCCGCCTGCAACGCCCGTCACCTCAACCACGGTCGATGCGGTGATCTCGACGGTGGTGAACTGAGGCGCCACCAGGACAGAGGCTTGGAGCGCGTGCGCCCACCGGGCCATCGCCGGCAACTTGCCTTCCGCCCCGACCACGTAAAACGACACTCGGCGGTGTTCGATCCTGACATCGGACACCGCAGGCAGATCGGCGTGCTCCCGCAGCACACGGGCCACTAGCTCAGTCATCGCGACCAAGGCGCTCATCACGCACCCACCCCGACCGAATCGAGCATCGCCAGCACCGGTACCAGCGTCCGGTTGAGCGCGTCGCACACCGACGCGACAGCCACCTTCGCCACCACGACGTCAGGAAGGCCACGGCTGTAGACCGGCACCGGCAGCACCACGCCGGACAACGGCACCCGGACGATCAGCGACGGCAGCAGGACCAGGCGGTCGTTGTCGTCGGGCTCCACCCACGACCTCTCCGGCCCACGCCTCTCCCGAAGCCACTTACGCGGCCGGGAGCCCGACCAGCTCTCGATCCGGGCCGGAAGCGCCGAGGCCAGGGTGACCACCACGGCCATGCGCCCCTCGTCGTCGCGGTGCAGGCCGACGTCGAGCACGCGGGAATCGGTGCGGACGTAGCCGGGGGTCATGACCGGTGGAAGTGCGGTCAGCAATGCCGCCACCGCGAACTCGGTCGAGTCGGTTGTCGGCTCGTTGTCGTAGTCCAGGAACCGGTTGGTGTTGAGTCCGAGGTAGGCCTCGAACCGCGAACGCCCGTTACTGGCGGCGTCGAGGTCGTGCTCCTCGTTGCGAACGAACGCGTCCATCACGCCACCGCCCGTTCGGCCGCAACGGGACGCAGGTCGGCGGCCCGACGGTGGCGGAGCAGGTGCTGACGTTCGCTGGCGGTCATGCCGCCACGCACGCCCCACTGCTCGGTGATGCCGTGCCACAGCTCCTGCTCCAGGCACTGGGCCGTGAACGGGCAGTCGGCGCACAACTGCTTGGCGGCGTTCTCCCTCACGTTCCGCTCGGCGTGGGATTCGCGCAGCTCCGGTGTGACGTCGTCGTCAGGCCCGAACCACAGTTCCGGGTCGGTGCCGACGCAGAGCCGGGTTTCCTCGCTGCCGCTGAGGGTGAAGTCGTTGTGTCCCAGCATCACGCCGCCACCGCCCCGGCGTTGACGGTCCAGTAGGCGTCTGCGCGCAACTGGGCGCGCTGCCAGCGGCTGTAGGCGAGCCGGGTGCGGTTCGACGCGGCACGGTAGGAGTTGAGAACGTCGTTCAGCGCGGCGCGGTAGTCGACCCTGGTGGGCCGTTCGCGCACCATCTGCGTCATCGAGGCCAAGTGGGCCGCCAGACGCAGCATTGCCTTGCGGGCCGTCAGGTACCCGGCGCACGCCTGTTCCTCTGCCAAGCGCAGAGCGATCAACGATCGAGCGGTCTTGGACATGGCAAATACCTCCAGGGAGACATGCAAATAGGTCGGAAAACGGTGACCTGGTGGCGTTACCGCGGATACGGCTTCGCCACCAGGCCACCAAGGGGCCCGCCACCTGCAAAAACAGGGTGGGGTCGGGCCATCCGCACGCCCAGAAAAAGGGCGCACGAAATAAACGTTATGAAGCCACCGCTCCCGGTGGCGTTATCTCACGAGGTGATTGCGCATGCAGGACGATTTACCCTCCGGCTCCCCTGTGTGGGGCTACCTCGGGAACGTCGTGCGCAATGGGAGCCAGCACTAGGCCCGACCACCTGACGACACATGAGTGCCGCTCGCGTTCAGCGAGATTGAGTTGTGACGCCAGCGACTTGACGCCCCGTAGACGGATCGCCCTGCCGTGGTGCCCGGTGTGTCCGCCGCCACATTCGGCGACGAGATGAAGCTAACAGTTGGTTGGTCATCAGGTCAACTGTTTGGTCGAAGATTGCTTGAAAAAGCCTTCTACCTGCGGAAACGCGGTTCGCGGTGCTGTTTGGTGCCTGGTAGGGTGTCCAAATCAGTTGGCAAACACTCGGAGGCGACATGTCCGACTCACGACAACCCCTGTCGCGACCCGAGTCGCTGCACCTACAGGTGGCGCGACAGATCCGGACCCAGATCGCGGCGGGCAAACTGCGGGATGGGCAACGCCTTCCATCCACGCGCGAGCTGGCGACTGAATGGAGCGTTAGCGGCTTCACTATCCAAGAAGCTATGAAAATCTTGGAAGCGGAAGGTGCGATTATCAGCAAGCCTCGCGCTGGACGGGTTGTACACGCGCCTGAGCAGCGGCAGCGAGGTCAGATTAAGACAACAAAGCCGAATATCGTTTTGATCGGTGGTTATGCGGGTAGCGGAAAGACAGAATTCGGAAGAATTACAGCAAGGGAAACAGGCTGGCCAATGCTCGATAAAGATACCTTGACGCGTCCGGTGGTGGAGGCTGCGCTAGAGTTTATCGGCTGTTCGCCAAACGATCGTGAATCCGAAAAGTATCTTGAGCTTATCCGACCCCGCGAGTATGAGTCATTGATAAACGCAATGACTGAAAATGTTCAGTGCGGAAATAGTGCCATAATCACGGCCCCATTTATCCGCGAACTTCGCGATAGGTCATGGATTGAGCGAATGAACGAAACCTGCGAATCACTAAACGCAACATTGACAGTTGCGTGGGTCTATTGCGATCCGGAAACGATGCTGAGGTACATTCGTCAACGTGGTGCTGCGCGAGATGCCGCCAAGCTCGACAACTGGGCGAACTATGCGGATTCCATTGACGTTTCATTTCGCCCACCAATGCCGCACGTCGTGATTGACAATGGGTCAGACGGCTCACCGCTGAAGGCTCAGGCCCACAAATTGATTGTATCGATAATTGGGGATGCCGCCTAATGAATCCGGTAAAGATCCTTGTTAGCAGCGAAACCGATGATAAGTCGGGCGCGGTGGCTATTGCCGCAATACCGGGTGTTGAGCTGGTCGACTACGATCCAAATCAGCCAACACTGACTGATCGACAGCGTGAGGCTGAAATTTTTCTTCCTCCGTTCAGGGGCAGCGATCGTCCGATTCGTCTTCTCCAAGGTTTGCCAAAGTTGCGAATGGTTCAACTGCTCTCAGCAGGAGTTGACGAGTGGGAAAATCATGTTCCAGGTCATGTGACGTTTGCGAGTGCTCGTGGCGCGCACGCTAGGCCAGTTTCAGAATGGGTAGTCTCTGCGATTTTGACTCAATTGCGTCAATGGCCCACGTTGATCGGATTCAAAGAATCAGGGGTGTGGGCGCATCGCATGTTTGATGCTGACACCCTCGCTGGAAAAAAGGTTCTGATAGTCGGCGCTGGCGCTATTGGCAAGGCGGTTGCGGCCCGACTCGAAGTGTTTGAGGCCACTTCTACGCTGGTGGCTAGCACGGCCAGAGAAGGCGTGTATTCATACACGGCATTGCCCGACCTTATTCACGATCATGACATAGTGGTGATCACTGCGCCTCTGACAGAAACCACCCGATCGATGGTCAATTCAGACTTTCTATCCACAATGCACGATGGCGCAATATTGGTAAATGTCGGGCGTGGGCAAATTGTAGATACCGCTGCCCTTGTGGTCGAGCTTCAGAGCGGACGATTGCGGGCCGCGCTGGATGTGACGGACCCAGAGCCGTTGCCTGCGGGGCACCCTTTGTGGGACTGCCCTGGCCTGATTATTAGTCCACATTCTGCCCGAACAGTACCGGGCACCAATCTCCTATGTTACGGAGTAGCAGCCGAACAAATTAGAACTTTTATCACTGGGGGAATTCCGTCGAACATCGCGCGGTAGTAACTTTATATCTACCTGAACCGCCAAAGCCGACGCCTGTTCCACTCGGGGCACTGCGAGGCAATCCGGATGCGGGAGCGCGAGAGTACTGGTCCATGCAGCC
Source organism: Umezawaea sp. Da 62-37 (assembly GCF_032460545.1). GTDB lineage: Bacteria > Actinomycetota > Actinomycetes > Mycobacteriales > Pseudonocardiaceae > Umezawaea. The sequence continues at coordinate 7,432,509 of NZ_CP135965.1, read as the reverse complement.
AACTCCCCGCATCCGAGCTGAGTGTCACTGTGAGGCGGTCTGCGAGCATGTATCGACTAGATGCGCGCAGTGCATTCCACTGTGGACGGTTGCGTGCCAGATCCGTGCCAGACGGGAGGGGAATCAAGGGGGAACAACGGGGAACCAGGGGCCGCGCGAGCGCAAACATGCTGCTAGGGGTTTCGCCTGGTCATTAGACAATTGGGATACTCAACTTCCAAGCTGGTCATGCCGGTTCGATCCCGGTCACCCGCTCCGCATCAAAAGCCTAGGTCATGCAGCGTCTGCTGTGACCTGGGCTTTTGCTTTAGGTGAGCTTGAGCTCTGCCGTGCCAGATCAGGCCGCGGAGTCCTCCTCGGTGCCAGGATCGTGTCCACGTGCGTCGACCAGTTGTCGGTCACGGCCGATTCGTCCCGCGGTGGGCGCTGGCTCTGTGGGAGGTCGGTCGTCGAGTAGCAAGCTAGGCTCGGTGGATGTCCGAGGACCACCCCCTTCCGCTGTGGGCGGGACGTGTGGTCGCGTTGCTGGGTATTGTGCTTGTCGCACTGACCCTGCGTCAGGCGGTTGCGGCGGTGTCGCCGATTCTCGGCGACATCCGGGTGGACATTCCGATATCGGACATCGGTGTCGGGCTGCTTGGGACGTTGCCGCCGATCCTGCTTGCGGTGTCGGGGTTCGTTGCGCCGCGCCTCGCCCGCGGCATCGGGCTCGACGGCGGCATCGTGCTTGCGCTGTTGCTCATGACCCTTGGCCATCTCGTGCGAGCGTTCGCACCTGGCTTCGTGGTGCTGCTTGTCGGCAGTGTGGTCGCGCTCGCGGGTACGGGTATCGGCAATGTGCTGCTGCCGCCGATCGTGCGGCGCTACTTCCCCGATCGGGTGGCGCTGCTGACTGCCGTCTACGCGTGCCTAGTGGGCGTGAGCACGGCTGTGCCCGCTGCGCTCGCGGCTCCGGTCGCTGAACAAATGGGCTGGCGGTTCTCGCTTGGTGTCTGGTCGGTGACGTCGGCGGTCGCGCTTGTTCCATGGCTTGTCCTCATCGCGCGGGAGCGCCGGCAGCGGCTGTCGGATGCCGTTGCTGTTGAGTCCCAGACTCCCGCCGTGGTCACGCGACTGTGGCGGTCGCGCGTGGCCCTGTCGATCACCGCTGTGTTCTCGACCAGCACGATGTGCACCTATGCGGCTTTCGCGTGGCTGCCTGAGATCCTCGGCGACATCGCGGGTTCGACGCCGACCGAGGCCGGGGTGCTGCTTGCCGTGACCGGCATCATCAGCGTGCCCTGGGCACTGATCGCGCCTCTGCTTGTCGCGCGGCTGCGTAATGTCGGCTGGCTGATCGGCGCCGGTATCGCGAGCTTCGTGCTCGGCTACCTCGGCCTGCTGCTCGCGCCCACGACACTCACACTGCTCTGGGTGCTGCTGATCGGCTCGGGTTCGATTCTGTTCCCGATCAACCTCGTGCTCATCAACGATCGCACCCGAACCCAGGGCGGCACCGTCGCGCTGAGCGGCTTCGCCCAGGGGATCGCGTACGCGCTCGGCGCGCTCGGTCCGTTGCTTGTCGGGCTGCTGCACGACGTGAGCGGCGGGTGGACGCTGCCGCTGCTGTTCCTGCTCGCCGTCATCCTCGTGACGATCATCCCGGCGATCACGCTTGCGAAGCCCGCGTTCGTCGAGGACGAGCTCGCACGTGATGTTCCAGCCGGATTGGCCTGATTCAGCGACAGGGTGCGGCTGTTGTGCCTGCCGGTGCTCCGCCGGCTGTTCGTGAAGCCATTCGGAGGGGTGTGCGGGCATGGATGAGCCTGGTGGGCGGGTGGTGGAGTGGGTGGCTTCGGTTGTGGGGGCCGAGGTGGTCGGGGTTGTGGGGTTGGGGGGTGGTGGGACTTGGCGGGTTCGGTTCGGTGGGGTCGTTGCCGATGTGGTCGTGAAGGTGGGGCGGCGGCGGGAACCTGCTGTTGTCGAGGTGGCCGCGTTGGAGCGGACTGCTGAGTTCGGGGTGGCTGCGCCGCGGTTGGTCGGGGCGGATTTGAGCGGGGAACTCGCTGGGGCTTTCGCGGTTGTGACGACCTTGATCCAGGGGAGCAGTCGGGTTCCGGTTGGGGTTCGGCCTGAGCGCTTGCGGGAGCTGGGGGCAGCTGCGGCGCGGTTGCATCGGGTTGTGGTCGGGCCTACCGCGGAGTTGCCGTTGAGGGCGCGGGCGATCGAGGACGTGGATTTCGCCGTGGGGTGGCGGGCCGGCGTGCTGGCGGAGGCTGAGGAGGCGTTGCGGGGGTTTGACCGGAAGGCTGGGGAGTGGGTGTTCCTGCACGGGGATTTGTGGCAGGGCAACACGATGTGGGTTGGGGACTCGTTCGTCGGGATGGTCGACTGGGACGGGGCGGGGGTTGGGCCCAGCGGGGTGGATTTGGGGTCGTTGCGGTGTGACGCGGCGATGTTGCACGGGCCTGGGGCGGCGGAACTGGTGCTTGACGGGTGGCAGCGGGAGGCCGGGGGCGTGGCGTCGGATGTGGCCTGTTGGGACGTGGTGGCGGCTTTGGGGACTCCGGCGGACATGAGTGCGTGGTTGCCGGTCTTCCACGGTCAGGGGCGGGGTGATCTTGACGCGCGGACCGCGACGGGGCGGCGTGATGGGTTCTTGCGAGCGGCGCTCACCGTGCTGAGGCGGGGGTGAGGGTCTGGTTGCGCCAGAGTTCGACGGCCAGCCAGGCGGAGCCGGCGGCGATGAGGAAGCCGTGGGCGATGCGGAACGGGGCCGGGGTGAAGAACTGGGGGATGAAAAGAACAAACCCGAGGGCGAAGGGGGCGGCTGTCCACCCGGGGAGGGTGCTCGTGTGGCGGATGGCCGCGGTGGTGGTGCCCGCGGCGATCAGGACCAGTCCCAGGGCGAAGATCGTCATGGCTGCGGGGTTGTAGCGGATGGTGTCGACCATGGCGAGCAGGGACAGGTCGCCGTCCTGCTTGATCTGTTCGCCGATGGCGTGCAGGCCGAACACCTCGGCGCCGTAGTACGGGAGGGTCAGGCCCACGCCGAGGTAGGTCATGAGCTGGGCGGCTCTGCTCGGGCTCAGGGCGGTGAGCGCCATGGGCAGGAGGATGAAGCCGATGACCGCCGCCATGTGGGCGGCGATCCAGGAGTCGCCGGCGAACGAGAGCGCGCCCGCCATGGTGGTTTCGTCGTCGTAGGGCCTGATGAGCGGGTAGGCGAGGAAGAGCAGGCCGATCGCGGTGAAGGTCACTGCTGCCTGGCGCGGGGTGGTCATCGGGACTCCTGGAGGCGTTGGTCACTTTAGTGAGCGGTGCTCTCTCATGTTGACCGGCGAAGGACTGCGCGTCAAGAGCGGTGCTCACTTAAGTTCCTAGCGCTCTACACTCGTCGCATGACTCCACGGCAGCGGGCGCGCGAGCAGGCGATGGCCGACATCAAGCGGATCGCGCGTGAACAACTGGCCGTGCAGGGCGGGGCCGCGTTGTCTTTGCGGGCGATCGCGCGGGAACTCGGCATCGTGTCGTCGGCGATGTACCGGTACGTGCCCAGTCGCGACGAGCTGCTGACCATGCTGATCGAGGACGCCTACAACGCGGTCGGGGACGTGGCGGAGGCGGCCGACGCGGCGTGCGAACGGGCCGACGCGGCGGGGCGGTGGAAGGCGATCGGGACCGCGGTGCGGGACTGGGCGGTCGCGTCGCCGTCGGAGTACGCGCTCATCTACGGCAGCCCGGTGCCCGGTTACGCGGCTCCGCCGGACCGGACGATCGCGCCGGGAACGCGGGTGACGCGGCTGCTGATCGGGGTGATCAGCGAGGTCGACTCCGCTTACGCGGGGCCGAATCCGCCGATGCCCCCGACCGTGATCGAGGACGTGCGGAGGATTCGGGAGGGCCTCGGGGCGCGCGGGGACGACGATCTGGTGGCACGGGCCGTCCTGGCGTGGACGGCGGTGTTCGGGTTGATCAGCTTCGAGCTGTTCGGGCAGTTCGAGGGAGGGGTGCACGACCGCGCCGCGCACTTCGAGCACCAGCTCGACCGGCTCGCGCTGTTGATCGGGCTGTCGCCGACCGGCTGACCGGTATGCGGCGGGTCCTGCTCCACCCGGCCGCGCACCGTTGGTGCGAAAGCGCTTACCACCTTGCCTGCGGGAGGAAAAACCCAGTACGGGCCGTGTGACGGGTGGCACTTCTGCCGGTTGTTCTGCCTGGCGTTCCGCCGCCCCGTTCGGTGCAGTGGGGCCCTGCGGAAGGAGGTTTCGCCAGTGCAGCAGGTTCTGCTCGATTTCCGGACCGCGCCACCCGCGGGCGGCGGGGACGCGGCGCGCCTGGAGGCTTCCTCGGGCGCGCAGTTCCGCGGTGACCACTGGGTGCTGCGGTCGGGCGGTCAGGCGGTGATCGGCTTCTGCCGCTCGCCGGGTTCGCCGCTGGGACGGGTGACGCTCGTCGGGTCACCGCGGGACGTGGCACGGCGTCACGTCGAGATCCGCATGGAGGCCAACGGCACGCTCGTGTGGACGCGCGAGGGCCTGCCCAGCAGCCGGACGCGGGAGCTGGAGCGGTTCGACATCCCGGCGTCGGTGCTGCGGCCGGGCCGGAACGCCCTGACCGTGCGGAACTGCGGTCCCGAGGACTCGGTGTACCGCCTCTACAAGGTCTTCTTCGAACCGTCGGCCTAGCGTCCGTTTCTCTGCGCGCACGTCCGCGGCAGGTCGTGGTCGACGGCCACGGGCCCGTGCGGCTCGATCAGCGCTGCATCGCCCGCCACAGCTCCTCGCCGAACCCGATCGCCAGCAGCACCAGCAGGACGCCGAAGGCGAAGGCCGCCAGGCACCGCAGGACCACCCGCCAGATCGGCCCGCTCACCGCCCCTCCCCTACCCGGTCACGGCGGCGACCGCGGCGCGCAGCGCCCGTGCCACGGCGGGGTCGCCCTCGATCGACAGGTCCTCTTCACCCGCGCGGCCCCACAGCCACAGGTCGACCGCCGAGGACGACCCGGTGACGACGGCGTCGGGGTCCGCGCCGTCGCAGAAGTCCACGACGCCGGGGTGCAGCGCGACCGTCCACTCGCGACCGGGCACGCGCAGCGCGATCGCACGACCGTCCGCGTGCACGCGTGGCGGCTGGTGGGTGCCGAGCCACAGCCGGAGCACCTCGTCCACGCCGTCGGCGGCGAGCCGGGCGTCCAGCGGCGCGGCGGGACCGGACGCGGCCTGGGCGTCGACCCGGTGCACCGCGGTCTCGTGCGCCATGCGCCGCAACCAGAAGCCCAGCGTCCCGTCCCACGCGCTCCACGTCGCCGCGGGCTCCCCCGCCCGCTCGGGGTCGAGCACGACCAGCAGCGCGGCGGCCCCGATCCGGTACCAGTCGAGGAGTTCCGCGGCTTCGGGGCCGTCGTCCCACGTCGCGGGCCTGCGGCCGTCGGTGGCCCAGCGCGCGACCAGCCGGTGGATACCGCCGAGGTGCCGGACCAGACCTTCGACGGTCATCCCGTCGCACCGGGGCACGGGCCGGTCGAGGGGCACGGGTCCGGCGGCCGCGGCGAAGGCCTCCGCGTCGGCCCGGAGCACGTCCGCCAGGGCATGGGGATCCACGGGGGCAGTCTCTCGGAGGAGTCGGCCGGTGACCAGACCTCCGGCCGGAAAATCCGTCGCGACCGGGGTCGTGGGCGGGTATGACTTCCGGGTATGGCCCTGACGATCCGCACGCTGGCCGACGACGACTACCCGGTGTTCGGGCGGGTCCTCGAAGGGGCCTTCCTCTCCGATCCGGACGACTCGGACCACGAGCTCGAACGTCCGCTGTTCGACATGGGCCGCGTGCACGGGATGTTCGACGGCACCGAGATGGTCGGCGCCGCGGCCGTGATCGGACGGGAGATGACCGTGCCCGGCGGCCCCGTCCCGGTCGCCGCGATCACGTCGGTCGGCGTCAAACCGGGGCACCGCAGGCGGGGTGTGCTGACCGGCCTGATGCGCGCCCAGCTGCACGGCCTGCACGACGGGGGCCGCGAGGCGTTCGCCGCCCTCTGGTCGTCCGAGGCGACGATCTACGGCCGGTTCGGCTACGGCCCGGCCGCGCGGTTCACCGACCTCCACCTGCCGACGGGCGCGGCGTCCCACCCCGGCGTCGACGTCGGCGCGGATCGGGTGCGCGAGGTGCCCGCGGAGGAGGCCATGCCGTTCGTGCGCGCGCTCTACGCCCGCGTCGCGCCGACCCGGACGGGGTACCTGAGCCGCACGGACGCCGAGTGGGCCCACCACCTCGCCGACGGGGAGAAGCACCGCGGCGGGCTGACGAGGTACCGCTACGCCTTGCACCCCAACGGGTACGCGGTCTACCGGGTGCGGCACGCCCGGAGCGACCGCGGGGCGGCGCACGAGCTGAACGTCCGCGAGATCACCGCGGCGGACGACGTGGCGTTCGCCGCGCTCTACCGCCACCTGCTCGACGTGGACCTGGCGGTCGAACTCCGCTACTTCACCGGTTCGGGTGATCCGGTGCTGCACCTGCTCGCCGACCAGCGGCTGGCCGGGCGCGCCACCCGCGACTCGCTGTGGGTGCGGCTGGTGGACCTCGACCGCGCGCTGGTCCAGCGCGATTACGCGTCCGATGTGGACGTCGTCCTCGACGTGGCCGACGACCTGTGCCCGTGGAACGCGGGCCGCTGGCGGTTCACCGCGACGTCGGGCGGGGCCACCGTGCGCCGGGTCGCCGACGAAGCGGATGTGGCGCTCGACATCGCCGCGCTCGGGGCCGCGTTCCTCGGCGGCACCCGGTTGACGGCCCTCGCGGCCGCCCAGCACGTGCGCGAACGCACTCCGGGGGCCGTGCGCGCGTTGTCGCACGCGTTCCTCGGGGACGTCGAGCCGCACTGCCCCGAGGTGTTCTGAGGGAACCGACGACGGAGCGCCGTCGTTGAAGGGGTATCTACCTCAGGAGGCGTCCGGTGGGCACAGTCGTGTTGGTCGTGGTGGTGCTCGCGATCATCGGTGGCATCCTCTACCTGGTCAAATCCGCCGGGGACACCAAGCGGCGCGAGCTGGAGGACGCGAAGTCCGAGGCCCGGCGCTGGGTCGAACGGCTCGGCGGCCAGGTGATGAGCCTGAACGGCACGGACACCGCGTCGCAGCAGGCGATGGCGGACGCGTCCGAGCGGTTCACCGCCGCGGGCTCGCAGATGGAGCAGGCGCAGACCAAGGAGCAGGCCAGGCAGGTCACGCAGACCGCCATGGAGGGCCTGTACTACGTGCGGGCCGCGCGGGTCGCGATGGACATGGACCCCGGCCCCGAACTGCCCGACCTCACCGGCCAGGGCCGCGCGGGCTCGGTGTCGGAGGACCGCGACGTGACGGTCGAGGGCCACGAGTACGCGGCCTCGCCGAAGCCCGGTTCCCGCACGCCGCACTACTACCCCGGTGGCGTGGTCGCGGGTCGCCCGGTGCCGCAGGGCTGGTACAGCGAGCCGTGGTGGAAGCCCGCGCTCGTCGCGGGCGCCTGGGGCGTCGGCTCGTTCCTGCTGTTCGACGCGATGTTCTCCGGAATGCACGGGTACTCGGGCGACGCGATGGGCTCCGCGTACTCCGACGGCTACCAGGACGGCATCGACGCCGGTGACGGTGGTGGCGACGGCGGCGGTTACGACAGCGGCGGCTTCGACGCGGGCAGCGACGGGTTCGACGCGGGTGGCTTCGACATGGGCGGCTTCGACTTCTAGTCCACAGTGGACGGACTGGGCCCACCGCACGTCGGATCTCGAGTTCCCACCCGCCCCCGGAGCCGTGTTCTACGGCTCCGGGGGCGAGCCCGGTGTGGTCACCCGGAACGCCGGCGACTTCCTGCGGCTGCCCGCCGGCGGTTCCGGGGTCCGGCCTACTCCGCCTGGCAGGTGGGGCACCAGTAGAGGTTGCGGCCCGCCAGGTCGCCCGCCGCGATCGGGGTGCCGCAGACCAGGCAGGGCAGCCCGGTGCGGCGGTAGACGTACACCTCGCCGCCGTGCCGGTCCTGCCTCGGCGCCCGGCCGGTCACCTCGGGCAGGTGCTCGGGCCGGACCGTGTCGATGCGGCCGACCTTCACGCCGTCGCGCATCAGGAACACCAGGTCCGCCCACATCAGGTCCCACAGCTCCCGGCCGATGCCCGTGCCCGGTGTGAGCGGGTGGACGCCGTGCCGGAACAGCACTTCGGCGCGGTAGATGTTGCCCACCCCGGACAGCACGGCCTGGTCGAGCAGCAGCACGGCGATCGACGTGCGGGACCGGGAGATCCGGGTGAAGACGCGCTCGGGGTCGGCGTCGCGGCGCAACGGGTCCGGCCCCAGCCGGGCGTGCAGGGCCGCGACCTCGACGTCGGTCAGCACCTCGCACACCGTCGGACCGCGCAGGTCCGTCCAGTGCGACCGGCCCACGACCCGCATCCGCACCTGCCCCACCGGGGCGGTGACGGGCAGGGCGTGTTCGGTGAAGGTCCCGTACAGCCCCAGGTGCACGTGCACCGTGGCGTCCGGGCCGTAGACGTGGAGCAGGTGCTTGCCGTGCGCCTCGGCGCGCTTGAGCACCCGACCGTCCACAAGGGACGCCGAGGTGGCGAACCTCCCCTGTGGACTGGACACCTCCACCGGCGCCCCCGCGAACCTGCGGTGGTGCAGCTTCGCGAGTCGGTGCAGCGTATGGCCTTCGGGCATGTCAGGGGAGCGGCGGAACGACGTGCGTGGCCTCGTACTCGGCGAGGATGCCGATGCGGCGGGCGTGCCGCTCCTCCTCCGAGAACGGCGTGGTGAGGAAGGCTTCCACGATCGCGACGGCCTCCTCCCTGGTGTGCATCCGCGCACCGACGCCGATCAGCTGGGCGTCGTTGTGCTGGCGGCACAGCTTCGCGGTCTCGACGCTCCACGCCAACGCGGCACGGGCGCCGGGCACCTTGTTCGCGGCGATCTGCTCGCCGTTGCCGGAGCCGCCGATCACCAGACCGAGGCTGCCCTTGTCGGCGACAACGCCGGCCGCGGTCGCGACGCAGAAAGCGGGGTAGTCGTCCTCGGCGTCGTAGACGGCCGGGCCGACGTCGACCACCTCGTAGCCGGAGGCCGCGAGGTGCTGGACGAGGTGGGACTTCAGCTCGAAGCCCGCGTGGTCGGATCCAAGGTAAACGCGCACGTCCGGGGAGTCTGCCATCCCGTGCCGGCAAGCTTGCACCATGTTCGGTCAAGAGGGGTTCGGGCTGCGGCTCGAATGGGGCGGCGAAGGTGTGACAGCTCTGGGCGGGCTGTGCGCGGTGCTGGTGGTGGTGGACGTGCTGTCGTTCACCACGTCGGTCGACGTGGTCGTCGGCAGGGGCGCCAAGGTCAGACCCGTGCGGTGGCTCGACCAGGGCGCCGCCGCACCGTCCGCCGACCCGACGTGGACGCTGCGCCCGTCGTCGCTCACCACCGTTCCCAGGGGCCAGGTCCTGGAGTTGCCGTCACCCAACGGGGCGACTTTGTGCACTCTCGCGGACAGCGCCGGGGCGGCCGTGCTGGCCGGGTGCCTGCGCAATGCCGAAGCGGTCGCGCGGGTGGCGCTGGAGATCGCGGACGGGCGGCCGATCGGGCTGATACCGGCCGGTGAGCGTTGGGGGATAGACATCAACACCACGAAGTCGGAGCAGTTCTTCGGGCCGCTCCGGCCCTGCGTGGAGGACTTCATGGGGGCCGGGGCGATCCTGGCGGCGCTGCTGGAGCAGGGGGCTGGCGGGGCCTCGGTGGAGGCGCAGGTGGCCGCGGACGCCTTCCGGAGCATGGAGCCGCGGTTGGAGGAGGTGGTGGCGGAGTCCGTCTCCGGGCGGGAGCTGATCGGGGCGGGGCACGCGGAGGACGTGGGGATGGCGTCGCTGGTGAACGTGAGCAAGGCGGCGCCGCGGCTGGTTGACGGCGTGTTGCAGGGGTGAGCAAACGCTGACCTGCAAGAACACCGGCTTGGTCCGGTCTCGCCGGTGCGGTTGACAGGTTGTCGCCACGTCGTTCACATCGGGCGCCCGGTCAACGGCGGTCGGACGCCCCGCGCGAGCCGGGGTACAGCGCTTTCCAGCACTTCGTCCCCCGAACGTGAAAAACCCCCGGCGCAGCGCGGCCGGGGGCGTTCCACGTCAGCGGATCAGGTGAAATCGAGGTCACCCGTGCGGGTGCGCTTGAGCTCGAAGAAGTACGGGTAGTCGGCCAGCAGCCGGGCGCCGTCGAAGACCTTGCCCGCGTCCTCGCCCTTCGGGATCCTGGTCAGCACCGGGCCGAAGAACGCGACGCCGTCGATGTGGATGGTCGGCGTGCCGACGTCCATGCCGACCGGGTCCATGCCGCGGTGGTGGCTGGCGTTGAGCTCCTCGTCGTACTCGGTCGAGGTGGCGGCCTCGGCCAGCTCGGCGGGCAGCCCGGCCTCGTCGAGAGCGGCCTTGATGACGCCCTCGTAGTCCTTGTCCGCCTCGTTGTGGAGGCGGGTGCCGAGCGCGGTGTACAGCGCGGGCAGGACCTTGTTGCCGTGCGCCTTCTCCGCGGCGATGGCCACTCGGACCGGGCCCCAGGCCTTGTCCATCAGGTCGCGGTACTGCTCGGGCAGGTCGCGGCCGGAGTTGAGGACGGCGAGGCTCATCACGTGGAAGCTCAGGTCGATGTCGCGGACCTTCTCGACCTCGAGGATCCAGCGGGACGTGATCCACGCGAACGGACACACCGGGTCGAAGTAGAAGTCGACCTTCGCCTTGGCCTCTGACGACATGTGCAAGCCCCAATTCTTGTTCACGGTGGGTACGGGGCGCCACAGCAGGCACGCCCCGAACAGAGCAACAAACGCCGGTCGGCCCCTCTTCCCGATCCTGGAGTCCACTTCCGGCGGCGTCACGTGATTGGATGCTGGGGTCGTGTCACGGACACGGCGACTTCCCATTCCGACGACGTCGGTGTCGAGCACGGGGACGCCGGCAGACGAGGTGACCAGTGGCGGCACCCAACCTCACTCGCGACCAGGCCCAGCAGCGCGCGGCGCTGCTGGAAGTCGACTCCTACCGGATCGAGCTGGATCTGACGGACGGCGGCGGCAAGCCGGGTTCGGAGACGTTCCGCTCGACGTCGACGGTTGCGTTCCGCAGCCTGACGGCGGGGGCGTCCACCTGGATCGACATCGTGGCCGCCACCGTGCACCGGGCCGTCCTCAACGGAGTGGAGCTGGACGTCTCCGGCTACCGCGAGGAGGACGGTCTCCCGCTGCCGGACCTCGCGGAGACCAACGAGCTGACCATCGAGGCCGACTGCCGGTACATGAACACCGGCGAGGGCCTGCACCGGTTCGTCGACCCGGTCGACGGCGGCGTGTACCTGTACTCGCAGTTCGAGACGGCCGACGCGAAGCGGATGTTCGGCTGCTTCGACCAGCCGGACCTGAAGGCCGTCTACGACATCACCGTGACGTCGCCCTCGGACTGGAAGGTCATCTCCAACTCCGCGATCGAGTCCACGCAGGACGCTCCCGGCGGCGCGGACAAGCACACCTTCGGCACGACCAAGCCGATGTCCACCTACCTGGTCGCGCTGGTCGCGGGCCCGTACGCCGAGTGGCGCGACGAGTTCACCGACGGCGACTTCAGCATCCCCCTCGGCATCTACTGCCGCGCGTCGCTCGCGCCGCACATGGACGCCGACCGGCTGTTCACCGAGACCAAGCAGGGCTTCGGCTTCTACCACGAGGCCTTCGGCGTCAAGTACCCGTTCGGCAAGTACGACCAGTGCTTCGTGCCCGAGTTCAACGCGGGCGCGATGGAGAACGCGGGCTGCGTGACGTTCCTGGAGGACTACGTCTTCCGGAGCCGCGTCACGCGCTACCTATACGAGCGCCGCTCCGAAACCGTGCTGCACGAGATGGCGCACATGTGGTTCGGCGACCTCGTGACGATGCGCTGGTGGGACGACCTGTGGCTGAACGAGTCGTTCGCCACGTGGGCGTCGGTGCTCGCGCAGGCCGAGGCCACCGAGTACAAGCACGCGTGGACGACGTTCGCGAAGATCGAGAAGTCGTGGGCCTACCGGCAGGACCAGCTGCCCTCGACGCACCCGGTCGCCGCGGACATCCAGGACCTCCAGGCGGTCGAGGTCAACTTCGACGGCATCACCTACGCCAAGGGCGCCTCGGTGCTCAAGCAGCTCGTGGCGTACGTGGGGCTGGACAACTTCCTGGCCGGGCTGCGGGTGTACTTCGCCAAGCACGCCTGGGGCAACGCCACCCTTGCCGACCTGCTCGGCGCGCTGGAGGAGGCGTCGAGCCGCGACCTGTCGTGGTGGAGCGCGCAGTGGCTGGAGACGACGGGTCTGAACCCGTTGCGCCCCAAGTTCTCCGTGGACTCCAACGGCGACTTCGCCGACTTCGCCGTGGTGCAGAGCGGTGCCCGCCCCGGCGCGGGGGAACTGCGCACGCACCGGATCGCGGTCGGCGTGTACGACGACGACGGCAGCGGCAAGCTGGTGCGCACGCAGCGCGTGGAGCTGGACATCACCGGTGAGCGCACCGAGGTGCCGGAACTGGTGGGGCTGCCGCGCGGCAAGCTGGTGCTGGTCAACGACGACGACCTCACCTACTGCACGATGCGGCTCGACCCGGACTCGCTGACGACGCTGGTCGACCGGATCTCCGACATCGCCGAGCCGCTGCCGCGCACGCTGTGCTGGTCCGCGGTGTGGGAGATGACGCGCGAGGCCGAGCTGAAGGCCCGCGACTTCGTGAACCTCGTCCTGGGCGGGCTGCACTCGGAGACCGAGGTCGGCGTGGTGCAGCGGCTGCTGCTGCAGGCGCAGACCGCGCTGTCGTCCTACGCCGACGCCTCGTGGCGCGACGAGGGCTGGCGCCGGTTCACCACCAGGACCCTGGAACTGGTGCGCGCCGCCGAGGCGGGCTCCGACCACCAGCTGGCGTTCGCGAACGCCCTGGCCGGGTCGGTGCTCGACGACGAGGCGCTCGCCGTGGTGCGCGGCTGGTACGACGGCTCCGACGTGCTGGACGGCCTGGAGGTCGACACCGACCTGCGCTGGCGGCTGCTCCAGGCCCTGGTCGCGCACGGCGCGGCCGGTCTCGACGAGATCGCCGCGGAGGAGGGGCGCGACCCCACCGCCACCGGCAACCGGCGTGCCGAGTCCACGCGGGCGCTGCGCCCGACGGTCGAGGCCAAGGACGAGGCGTGGGACCGGGCGGTCAACGACGACGACATCCCCAACGCCGTCAGCGAGGCCATCATCGGCGGCATCTCGCACGTGTCCCAGAAGGAGCTGCTGGCGCCCTACGCGGCCCGGTACTTCGCCGACGTGACCGGCGTGTGGGAACGGCGCTCCAGCGAACGCGCCCAGTCGATGGTCGTCGGCCTGTTCCCGGCGTGGTCCATCACGCCGGAGACGGTGACCGCGTCCGACGAGTGGCTGGCGTCGGCTGAGCACCCGCCCGCACTGCGCAGGCTCGTGTCCGAGGGGCGCGCGGGCATCGTGCGCGCCCTGGCGGCGCAGGAGTTCGACCGGTCCTGACGGCCCCGGTGGGTGGGAACGCCTTGGTTCCCGCCCACCGGTACCGGACGTTTTTCCCAGTGCCGCGGTCACGCGCAGTGCCGGGCAGGGCCTCAACAGCACCACTATCGTGTCTTACGGAACGTAGTACACTTTGTCCTATGGGCAGTATCACCTTCCGCCCCGACGCGGAAACGGAACGCGCTCTCGAGGCGCTCACGGCTGATGGGCGCAGCGTTTCGGCTGCCATCAGGGAAGCTGTGCTCGCGGCGGCCAGGACAACCGCGATGGAACAGTTGCGCGCTGAAGCGCTCGCCTTGGCCGCGGATCCCGATGACGTCGCGGAGGCACGGGCCGTGCTCTCCGATATGGAGCCGCTGCGTGCGTGGTGAGGTCTATCGCCTTCGGGCGCCGCGAAACGTCACGGGACACGAACAGCAAGGCAGTCGCTACGCCGTGGTCGTGCAATCGAATGCCCTGCCGTTGAGCACGTGGCTCGTCGCCCCGACGTCCACGTCCGCGCGGGCCGCGTCGTTCCGCCCGGAGATCGAGTTGAACGGGCGGACGACTCGCGTGCTCGTCGAGCAGATCACAGCGGTCGATCCGCAACGACTTGGCGACTTGGCGGGCAGACTCGCCCTCCACGAGATCGCTGAGGTCAACGAGGCCCTTCGCCGCGTGCTCGACATCTAGGTCCTGATCGGAACGAACGAAGGCCGCACCCGGTTCGGGTGCGGCCTTCGGCGTGTCGGTGGGCTGGTCAGGCCTTGGGGGCGGAGCCCGCCTGGTCGGTGAGCATGCGGAGGCCGCCGATGACGCCACCCGCGAGGTCGCCCTCCTTGAAGGAGGCGACCATGCTCATGACCGCGAGCTTCGCGCCGCGGTCGGGGAGGCGGCGGTGGGACTCCTCGCCGGTGACGATCTCGACGACGCGCTGGCCGGGCGAGACCGCGATGAGCACGGCGTGGCTGGCGCGCGGGCCGATGGTGGAGTGCATCTCCTCGGCCGCGGCGCGGGAGTCGCCCGCGAGAGCGCCGAGGTAGACGCTGAAGTCCAGGCCGGTCTCGCGGCTGGCCAGCGTGAGGGCCTCGTCGAGGCTCGCGAGCTGGCTCGGGGTGAACGGCACGGCAGGCGCGTGCGGCTCGTACATGCGCGCGGCGGAAATCCTGCCGCTGTTGGTGATCACCTCGCCGACGGCCAGGTCGGACGGGTCTTCCTGCGCGCGGCGGGCCAGGACTGCGTCACCAGTTGCCACGGGCACCTCCCCTGGCAGTGCGTGCGGGGACGACCTCGCCGGCCGGGGCCGCGTCGGACGTCTGGTGGGTCGAGCTGACCCCGGCCGGGTTTCCGCTCCACCACACCGGTGCGTAGCCCCACTCCTGCCCAGGGCGGTACCGGGTGATGCGGGTGGCCTTAGGCCTCAGCGTCAGTAGCGTGATCACGCCGTAGATGGCCAGCGGGATCAGCGCGAAGACGAGCACGGTCTCCACGATGGTCACGGCGGTTACGGTAACCGATCGCCCACGTGGGGGCGCTCCCAGGTGCGCCTGTGCGGGCGCGCGAGGACGGCGGCGACCCCCGCGGCGCGACTTCGTTCCGACGCCCGCGACGAGGCGGCCCCGGAAGCGCTACGCACCGTGTCCGAACGGTGACGATCGCACCAACAAGCCTCGTTCAGGCGGGTCAACGGCTACCGCCGGACGGTCTGCGGCCGTACGGCGGCGCGCGGCGGCCGATTTGGCGTCTTGTCATCGGGCCGCTTGGGTTCTAGCTTTTCACCTATACGGGTCTTGCATTTTGTCCATCGACCATAATCCGGGCTTCAACGCGTCCAGGAGGACACAACATGTACACGGTCCCCGCTGTCCAGACCTCCGCCGTCACCCTTTCGACGTACAGCCAGGTAGCGCAGAGCGTTGCCACTGTTCAGCGGCACGACCGGATGCTTGTGTCTGTTCGGGTGACAATGGACGAGTCCGTTCGGATCACCGCACGCGACTCCGTTCGGATCACGGCGGTCGCGGATTCCGTCCGGATCACCGCCGAGGACGGTTCGGTGCGCATCACGGCGCACGACTCGGTGCGGATCACCGCCAAGGCGGACTCGGTCCGGATCACGGCGCACGACGACTCGGTCCGGATCACGGCGCACGACGACTCCGTCCGCATCACCGCGAGCGACGACTCCGTGCGCATCACGGCGAGCGACTCGGTCCGCATCACCGCGCACGACGACTCCGTGCGGATCACCGCGCACGACGAGTCGGTCCGCATCACGGCGCGCCGCGACGAGCTCGCGCTCGCGGCCTGAGAGCGGCCGCGAGCTACGAGCCCGCCGGACTAGGCAGCGGGCTCGCCGAGGTAGGGCAGCCAGAGCGGGTCGGCCTCGGTGACGCCGGCCAGCAGCCGCCAGTGCGGCCCCCTGGGCGCGTTCGGCACGACGCGGAGCCGCCACCCCAGTTCGGACAGCAGCTTGTCCGCCTTGCGGTGGTTGCACTTCGCGCAGCACGCGACGCAGTTCTGCCAGGTGTGGGGCCCACCGCGGCTACGGGGGACGACGTGGTCGATCGTCTCGGCCCGACCGCCGCAGTACGCGCACCGGAAGCGGTCCCGGTGCATCAACCCGGCCCTGGTCAACGGAACGCGCCCCCGGTAGGGGACGCGCACGTAGGTACTGAGCCGGATCACGGACGGGACTATGACCTCCGCCGACGACGAGTGGACCATGGACCCCGCGGGGTCTCCGTGGACGACCTCGGCCTTGCCGCAGACGACGAGCACGACCGCGCGTCGCAAGGACAGCGCGGTCAGGGGCTCGAACGTGGCGTTGAGCAGGAGCACTTTCCTTCTACCCCAGGGGAACACGACCGGCGCGTGACCGGTACCCTCCCCATTGCGGTCCCCGTCGTCCGACACCGAACGGACGATGGCCTGTTTTTGGCCAGCAGGGACCCTCGGCGCCACCCCGGCCGTAGCCAGGGCGCCGATCGGGGTCGGTTGTCGGTCTGGCACGCGACCACCTCCACCGGTACAGCCATAGCAGACCACAGATCACCCCCAAAAGGCACGTGTCCTAGCACACCCGAGATCGAAATGTGGGCGAACGCGGGCCTAACGGTGATGGTTTTCAACCAACGCTACGCTTCACCGGGTGACTGAGGTTCCCCACGCGACTCTGCCTGCGACGATGACCTACCCGGCGGCCGTTCGGCTCGACCTCGTCGAGCACCTGCACGGCCACCCGGTGGCCGACCCCTACCGCTGGCTGGAGGATCCCGCCGACCCCCGAACGGCCGAGTGGTCGGCCGCGCAGGACGGGTTGGCCCGGTCGTGGCTCGACGCCCTGCCCGGCCGGGAGGCGCTGGGCGGGCGGTTGCGGGACCTGATGCGGACGGGCTCGGTGTCCACGCCGACGTGGCGCGCGGGCCGGATGTTCTCCACCCGCCGCGGCCCGGACCAGGACCACCCGGTGCTGCACGTGCGCGAGCCCGACGGCGCCGAGCGCGTGCTGCTCGACGTGGGCGCGCTGGACCCGTCGGGGCGGACGACGCTGGACGCGTGGTCGCCGAGCGACGAGGGCGCGCTGCTGGCCTACCAGGTGTCGGTCGGCGGTGACGAGCGGTCGCTGCTGCACGTGCTCGACGTCGACTCCGGCGAGCACGTCGAGGGGCCGATCGACCGCTGCCGCTACTCCCCCGTCGGCTGGCTGCCCGGCGGCGAGGAGTTCTACTACGTCCGCCAGCTCGACCCCGCGGACCTGCCGGAGGACGAGCGGCTGTTCCACCGCCGGGTGTGGCGGCACCGGGTCGGCGGCGACCCGGCGACCGACGTGCGCGTGCACGGCGACGGGCTCGACCACACCTACTACTACGGCCTCAGCGTGTCGCCGGGCGGCCGGTGGCTGGTCGTCAGCGGCAAGCCGGGCACGGTCCGCCGCGACTCGGTGTGGATCGCGGACCTGCACGGCGACGCGGAGCTGCGCCCGGTGGTCGACGCCGACGCGGGCGCCCAGTGCACCGCGTGGGTCGCCCGCGACGGCAGGCTCTACCTGCACACGTCGCTGGACGCGCCGCGGTTCCGGCTGTGCGCGACCGATCCGGCCACGCCGACACCGGAGCACTGGGTGGACGTGGTCGCCGAGCAGGAGGACTCGGTGCTCGACGGCGCCAAGTGGCTCGACGGCGCGCTGGTCGTGCTGCGGACCCGGCACGCGGTGTCGGAGCTGCACCTGCACGACCCGGTCACCGGCGGGCACCGCGGCGCGATCCCGTTGCCGAGCACCGGTTCGGTGCACGGGATGTCCATTGTGGACGACGGTCCCGCCGACGACGTGTGGTTCGGCTACTCGGACTTCGTCACCCCGCTGTCGGTGTTCCGCTACTCCCTGTCGCGGGGCGTGACCGAGCTGCACGAGGCCGCGCCGGGCGCCGTCGACCTGCCGGACGTGGTCACGCAGCAGCTGGAGTACACGTCGGGGGACGGCACGACCGTGCGGATGTTCGTGGTGTCCGGCGACCGGCGACCCGACCGGCCCCGGCCCGTCCTGCTGTCGGGCTACGGCGGGTTCGCCGTCGGCCGCGGGCCCGGCTACAGCGCGACGACGCTGGCGTGGGTCGAGGCGGGCGGGGTGTGGGCGCACGCGTCGCTGCGCGGCGGCGACGAGGAGGGCGAGCGGTGGCACCGCGCCGGGATGCGGGAGCACAAGCAGAACGTGTTCGACGACTTCCACGCCGCCGCCGATCGGCTCGTGCGCGACGGGTGGACCACCCCGCAGCAGCTCTCGATCATGGGCGGCTCCAACGGCGGCCTGCTCGTCGGGGCCGCGCTGACCCAGCGCCCGGAGCTGTACGCGGCCGTGGTGTGTTCGGCCCCACTGCTGGACATGGTGCGGTACGAGAACTTCCTCCTCGGCAGGCTGTGGGCCGAGGAGTACGGCACGGCCGCAGTCGCCGAAGAGTTCACGTGGCTTTCGTCCTACTCCCCGTACCACCGGGTGCGGCCGGAAGTTGAGTACCCTTCGGTGCTGTTCACGGTGTTCGAGTCGGACAGCCGGGTGGACCCCAACCACGCCCGGAAGATGTGCGCCGCGCTCCAGCACGCCAGCACGTCCGACGCGGCGAAGCACCCGGTGCTGATCCGCCGGGAGACCGAGGTGGGGCACGCGGGCCGTTCGGTCGGCCGCGCGGTGGGCTTGGCCGTGGACCAGGTGACCTTCCTCGCCCACGCGACGGGGCTGAACTTGTAGGAGGAACACGTTCGTGCAGGGACTGGATGACGCCAAGCAGGCGCTGGCCATCGACTGGTGGATGGAGAACGGACCGAAGCTCGCGCAGGCGGGACTGCGCATCGCGCTGATCCTGCTGATGGCGATCGTGGTCCGCTGGCTCCTGCGGCGGCTGATCGACCGGCTCACCAGGGGAGGCGACGCCGACCGCAAGCCGTCGCTGCTGCGCCCCCTGCGGGAACGCGCTCCGCAGGCGTTGGGCGCTCTGGTGTCGGAACGCCGGGACCAGCGCGCCAAGACCATCGGCTCGGTGCTGAAGTCCGTGACCACCATGGGCGTCTTCGGCATCGCGTTCATCCAGGTGCTCACCGAGGTGGGCATGAACGTGGCGCCGATCCTGACGTCGGCGGGCATCCTCGGCGTGGCGATCGGCTTCGGCGCCCAGAACCTGGTGAAGGACTTCCTGTCCGGCATGTTCATGATGCTGGAGGACCAGTACGGCGTCGGCGACGTCGTGGACCTCGGTCCCGCGACCGGCACCGTCGAGGCGGTGGGCCTGCGGATCACCACGATCCGCGACGGGAACGGCACCGTCTGGTACGTCCGCAACGGCGAGATCCTGCGCGTCGGCAACTCCAGCCAGGGTTTCGCGGTCGCGGTCGTCGACCTGCCGCTGGCCCACGGCTCGAACCTGGCCGACGCCAGCGAGGTGCTGGAGCGGGTGTCCCTGGAGGCGACCTCGGAGGAGCCGCTGTCCAAGGACGTCATCGACAAGCCCCAGGTGCTCGGCGTGGAGAAGGTCACCGTGGACGGGATCACCATGCGCGTCACGGTGAAGGTCCGGCCCGGCCGCCAGTGGTCCGTGCAGCGGGCGCTGCGGGCGAAACTCATGCCGGCCCTTGAGAAGTCGGGCGTGACGACGGTCAAGTCGTAGGCGGTTTGCGCTGTTGGGGCCACCGGGGCTTCCTTTGGTGGCCCCGACATCGGCCCCCCGACGCGCGCGCGGGCGGGTGCGTGAGTCAGGATGGACGAGTGGCCACTCCGGAGAACTTCTACGAAGCGGTGGGCGGGTACGACACCTTCCACCGCATCGTCGCGCGCTTCTACCAGGAAGTGGCGACCGACGAGGTGCTGCGGCCGCTGTACCCGGAGGAGGACCTCGGCCCCGCCGAGGAGCGCTTCCGGATGTTCCTCATGCAGTACTGGGGCGGCCCGCACACCTATTCCGACCAACGCGGCCACCCGAGGCTGCGGATGCGGCACCAGCCGTTCACCATCGGCCCGATCGAGCGCGACGCCTGGCTGCGCTGCATGAAGATCGCGGTCGACGAGGAGAACCTGGCGCCCGAACACCGCGCGCAGCTCTGGGCGTACCTGGAGATGGCCGCGAACAGCCTCATGAACGCCTGGGTCTGACCCTCCACCACCACGCCCGGCCCCCTGGTGGGGAGACCCACGCCACCCCGAATGGCAGGATGAACACTCGTGCGACGATCCTCCGACCTCCAACCAGAGATCGCCGACGAGTCCGCCTGGTGGCGTGACGCGGTGTTCTACCAGGTGTACGTCCGCTCCTTCGCCGACTCGAACAACGACGGCGTCGGCGACCTGGACGGCATCCGCTCCCGACTCGGCTACCTGGAGTTGCTGGGCGTCGACGCGCTGTGGCTGACGCCGTTCTACCGCTCGCCGATGGCCGACCACGGCTACGACGTGGCGCACCCCAGGGACGTGGACCCGATGTTCGGGGACCTGGCCGCGTTCGACGCGCTGGTCGCCGACGCGCACTCGCACAACATGCGGATCACCATCGACCTGGTGCCGAACCACACGAGCGACCGGCACGACTGGTTCCAGGCCGCGCTCGCCGCGGGCCCCGGCAGCCCGGAGCGGTCGCGCTACATCTTCCGCGACGGCGGCGGCTACGACGGTTCGCAGCCGCCGAACAACTGGACGAGCCTCTTCGGCGGGCCCGCGTGGACCCGCGTCCGCGACGGCCAGTGGTACCTGCACCTGTTCGCCCCGCAGCAGCCGGACCTGAACTGGGACAACCCGGAGGTCCACGCCGACCTGGAGCAGACGCTCCGGTTCTGGCTCGACCGCGGTGTCGACGGCTTCCGCATCGACGTGGCGCACGGCATGGCCAAGCCCTACGACCTGCCGAACATGGACCCGCGCGCGCTCGGCACGTCCGGCGTGCTGAGGGACGACGTCCGCGACCCCCGGTTCGACGACGACGGCGTGCACGAGATCCACCGCATGATCCGCAAGGTCCTGGACTCCTACCCCGGCCGGATGGCCGTCGGCGAGGTCTGGGTGACCGACGACGAGCGGTTCGCGCGCTACATCCGGCCCGACGAGCTGCACCTGGCGTTCAACTTCCGGCTGGTCGAGGCGGGTTTCGACGCCGACCAGGTGCGGTCGGCGATCGACCACTCCCTCGGCGCCGTCCAGCCGCTGGGCACGCCGCCCACGTGGACGCTGTCGAACCACGACGTGGTGCGGCACGTGACCCGCTACGGCGGCGGCCCGCTCGGCGAGAAGCGCGCGCGGGCGATGATCCTCGTGGAGCTGGCGCTGCCCGGCGTCGTCTACCTGTACAACGGCGAGGAGCTGGGCCTGCCGAACGTCGAGCTGCCCGAGTGGGCGCTGCAAGACCCGACGTGGGAGCGCTCCGGGCGCACCGAGCGGGGCCGTGACGGCTGCCGCGTGCCGATCCCGTGGGAGGGCGACGCCCCGCCGTTCGGGTTCTCGGAGAACGCGCGCACGTGGCTGCCGGTGCCGAACGAGTGGAACCACCTGACCGCCGAGGCGCAGCTCGAGGATCCCGGTTCGATGCTGTCGCTCTACCGGCACGCCCTGGAGCTGCGCAAGACGCAGCAGGCCATCTCGGGCGACGAGCTGGAGTGGTACGGCGCCCCTCCCGGCTGCTTCGCGTTCCGCCGCAAGGGCGGCGGGCTGATCTGCGCCCTCAACACCTCCGGCGCGTCCGTCCCGCTGCCCCCCGGCGAGATCCTGATCTCCAGCGGTCCCATGGACGGCGCGCAGCTGCCCCCGGACACCGCGGTGTGGCTGGTCTGACGGGTCAGCGGCCGTCCAGGCGCGAGTAGGCCTCCCCGAACACCTCGGGGTGCCGCTCGCACTGGGCGATGAACTCCGAGGGGAACCCGACGGCGAAGTCGGTGCCGGAGTCCAGGCGCGCCACGGCTTCCGGCGGCAGCACCACGTCCACGGCGCCGAGGTTGTCCGTCAACTGCTCCACCGTGCTCGCCCCGATGATCGGGTGCACGGTCCGGGACTTGGCCCGGCACCAGGCGATCGCGACCTGCGCCGGGGTGGCCCCCAGCTCGGCGGCGACCTCGCGCACGGCGAACGTGCTCCGGCTCAGGTCGGATTCGGCGAACCGGGTGCCCGACGCCGCGGCGGAGAGCTTGCCGCCCGCCAACGGCCCCCAGGTGGCGGTGGTCAGGCCGAACGCCTCGGCCATCGGCAGCAGGTCACGTTCGGCGTCGCGGTTGAGCAGGTTGTAGGGGACCTGGAGGCCCGCGAACGGGGTCCAGCCGCGCCAGTCGGCCAGCGTGTTGGCCTGGCTGACGATCCACGCCGGGGTGTCGGAGACGCCGGTGTAGAGGATCTTGCCCGCGCGGACGGCGTCGTCCAGCGCGCGCATGGTCTCCTCGACCGGTGTGTGCCGGTCCCAGACGTGGACCCAGTACACGTCCACGTGGTCGGTGCGGAGCCTGCGGAGGCTGTCGTCCAGCGAGCGCACCAGGTTCTTGCGGTGGTTGCCCGCGGCGTTGGGGTCCGAGGTGTCGGTCGAGCAGGTGTACTTCGTGGCCAGCACGAAGCGGTCCCGACGACCTTCGAGCGCCTTGCCGACGACGAGTTCGCTGTCCCCGTAGCTGTTGGCCGTGTCGATCACGTTGCCGCCCGCGGCGGCGTACACGTCGACCAGTCGGCGGGCGTCGTCGGTGGCGAACCCCATGGTTCCCAGGAACAGTTCGGAGACCCGAAGGCCCGTGCGGCCGAAGAGCCGGTACCTCATCCTGCGTTCCCGGTGGTGATCATCGCGTGAGTATCGGGCGCGGCAAGCGAGGTGTCCACCGGGTTGTCACGCCGGGTGCAGGTACTCCGTTCACGCTGGGGACGCGTCGAGTTCCACCAGTAGTCCACGCAGGTGATCCAGCGAGTCCTGTTCGTCCAAGCCCTCCAAGGCGCTAATCGCTTCCTCCCAGCATCTCCTCGCCGATTCGAGGTCTTTTCGCGCCCGATGAGCGTTGCCGAGGTTCAACAACGACGTGCAGATCCCACGCAGATCACCGACCTCGCGCTTGATCTCCAGTCCGCGCTCCAAGTGATCGGCACCTTCTTCCAGGCGCCCCTCTTTCACCAAAGCCGCCCCCAGGTTGTTGAGGGTCTGTCCCTCTCCGTGCAGGTCCCGAACCACGCGCCTGATGTCCAGTGCCTCCGCCAGGCAGTCGACGGCAGCGGTGTACCGCTCCATCGCCATGTAGCACAGACCCAGGTTGTTCAACACTTGTCCGGCACCATGAACATCTCCTTCGATCCGAAGGAGAGCCAAACTTTTGCGGTAGTGCCTGACGGCCAGCGAGAATTCTTCTCTCTCGTAATGGATTGTGGCGAGGTTGACCAGATAACCGCCGTTCTCCTCTCCGTCGCCGACCTCGATGATTCGCTCGTAGCAGTGGATCGCATCGTCCAATCGACCCGCACTGCGGTAGGCGACACCCAGATCGCTCAGCACCCCCATGGTGATCCGGCGGTTGTGGAGGTGACCTGCGGACGCGAGGGCCACCTGGTTGATCGCGATCCAGTCGGCCATGCGCGCACGGAGATCCAAGTAGGAGAACATGTGGTGCGATATCACGCACGCCCCGGTGTGAAGCCCTGCGGTATGTGCCAGGGAGACGCACGCGATGAGGTTCTCGCACTCGGCGTCGAACCACGCCATCGCCTCGGTACGGCCGTCGAAGAATTCCGAGGATTCGATCTGAGGACCTGTCGGTCGGATGATCCGGTCGGCACTGCCCACTCTCGAGCGGTAGTGCTCGACGATCCGGCCGGTGACGCCCCCGACATCAATGGCCTTCTCGACCGCGTACAGGCGCACCAAGTCGTGGAACCCGTACCGGCGGGTGCCGTCCGTCTGGAGCAGGCTCGCCCGAACCAGACTGTCGACCAGCCGTCGGACTTGACGTTCGGACAGTCCCGCGACCGCGGCGGCGACGCCCAGTCCCAGATCGGGACCGGGGTGGATCGACAGCTGGGAGAACACGCTTCGCTGATCCGGGTCCAGCTTGGCGAAAGACAGGTCGAACGCGGCCCGGATGTCGACGCTGCCCGAGAAGCTCAGCTCGTCGAGGCGGTACCTGGCGTCGGCCAGGTCTTCGACCAACCGCCCGATCGGGCAGCGTGGCTCGACCGACAACAAGGCACCGACGATGGTCAACGCCAAGGGGAGGTAGCCGCAGAGACGGGCCAGTTCACGTGCTTCATCCGAACGTTCGCCGATCATGTCGAGTGCGGCGTTCTCGTTGAGCACACCAAGGTCGAGCAGGACACCCAGATCGGCGAGTTGGTTGCGGCTCGTCACCACGACGCGGTGCCGGTCTACACCCGGCAGTAGCGGTCGCACCTGGTCTGACGACGACGCGTTGTCCACCACGATGAGCATGTCCTCCCGCTCCGCGAGCAAGGAGCGGTAGAGCGGACCAGGATCGGGAGGCAGGTGCTCACCGCGCACACCCAACATCCGGACGAAGGCGTTGAGCACGGTTTCCGGTGTCTTCGTCCGTGCCGGGTCGTAACCCTGGAGGTCGACGAACAGGACACCTCCCGGAAACCGGCCACGATCCACCGCGTCGCGTGCGACGCGCAGCACCAAAGCGGTCTTGCCCACACCTCCGAGTCCCGACAGGACGACGACGTGCCCTTCCACGACAACAGGGTCCAGGAGTGCCGCGAGCCGATCGCACTCCACCTCGCGACCGGACAGCGGCCGTGCGGGTGGCAGACCGGTGACGGCCAGAGGTTGCGGCGCGGGAAGTGCCAGGGTGCCGATGTGCTCGGCTTGGACGACTGGGCCGAACACGGTCCCGGAGACCTCGTTGTGCGTACCCGTCATCGCACAGTTGTACCGGTGGCTCGGATCACCGCCCTACCAGGTCCGGTGTCACGCCGGGTGCAGGACGCTGTCCGGGCGGGGCTCGCGGGCTTCGCGGCAGCCGTGCCGTTCGAAGATCGCCAACGCCTCGGCCCACGTCCGGTCCGCGGAGCCGATGTCGCCGAGCGCGCCCAACGCGGTGGCCAGATCGCGCAGCGTGCGGGCCCGCCACACCGGCAGGCCCAGCGCGTTCCACCACTGGAGGGAGCGCTCCAGGTAGCGGTGCGCCACCTCGGGTCTGCCCACCGCCAGCTCCAGTTCGCCCAGGGTGCGCAGCAGCAGCGCCTGGCCGAAGCCGTCCTGCATGTCGTTGCAGGTGGCCAGGCACTCCAGCAGGTCGCTGCGCACGGCGTCGCCGCGGCCCTGCCGGATGCGGATCTTCGCCAGCGCCTGCACGGCGTAGGCCGACATCAGCCGGTCGCCGAGGCGGCGCAGGGCGTCGACGGCCATCTCACCGCGCCGGGCGGCCTCGTCGAGCCTGCCCGCCGCGCGGTGCACGATCGCGAGCGAGCGGTGCGCGATGGCGGTGCCGCGGCGGTCGCCGAACGACTCGTAGGTCGCGAGCGTCCGTTCGCACGCCTCCAGCGCGGCGTCCAGCTCGCCCTGCTCGGTGAGCACCCGGCCCAGCTCGTGCACGGCCTGCGCGACGGCGTGCGGTTCGCCCAGGGCGCGCAGCTCGGCCAGGGCGAGGTCCAGGGACTCGCGGGACTTCGCCAGCTGACCGTGCTCGCGCTGCACGGTGCTCAGCGACAGCCGTGCCGCCGCCTGGCCGTGCGCGTCGGAGGTGTGCGCGTACGCCTCCAGCGCCTGCTCGTAGTACCGGGCGGCCTCGTCGAAGCGATCCTGCTCGTAGCGCAGCCAGCCAAGGCCCGCGAGCAGCCGGGCCTCGCCGTCGCGGTCGCCGACCCGGCGGGCGGCCTCCAGGGCGGCCGAGTGGGTGCGCCACCACTGACCGAACAGGTTGCGCACGGAGAACCGGGACGAGCACAGCGCGGCGGCGAGGCGGGTCGCGACGTCGGTGAGGTCCAGCTCGCTGATCCGCTCGACCACGCCCACCAGGTCGGACTGCTCGGCGTCGAACCAGGCCTCCGGGTCGACGAGCAGCTCGTCGGCCAGGTCCTGGTCCAGGTACGGCGAGGTGCTCGGGGTCGCCGAGACCTCCAGGGTGGCGTGCGGCATCCGTTGACCGGCGGTCTCGACGAGGGTCAGCCAGCACTCCGCCGCGCGCGTGCAGGCGGCCCGGACCTCGGCCTCGGACTCCTCCACCTCCCCGCGTTCACGGGCGAACGCGCGGGTCAGGTCGTGCAGCTGGTACCGGAGCGCGCCGCTCCCGTCGCTGGCCACGACGTCGAGGAGCTGCGCGTCGACGAGCCGTTCGACCACCTCCTCGCCGTCCTCCGGCGAGCAGTCGATCAGCGGGGCGACCAGCCAGCCGCCGAACGTGGACACGTCGAGCAGCCCGATCCGGCGCAGCGCGGCCCGCTCCCGCCCGGCCAGGCCGTCGTAGCTCAGCGCGAGGCTGCCGCGCACCTCCAGGTCGCCCATCGTCAGCTCCTGGAGCACCCGGCGCTGCACGCGCAGGCGTTCGACCAGGCGCGACAGCTTCCACTGCGGCCGGGCGGCCAGGCGCGCGCCCGCGATGCGCACGGCCAGCGGCAGCCGTCCGCACAGCCGCACGAGGTCGTGCGCGGCGTCCGGTTCGGCCGCGGCCCGGCCGTCGCCGATGACCCGGTCGAGCAGTTCGAACGCCGCCGCGTCGTCGAGGACGCTCAGGCCCAACTGGGTCGCGCCACCGAGCGCTCCGAGCCGTTCCCGGCTGGTCACGAGCACCGCGCACGCCGCCCCACCGGGCAGCAGCGGTCGGACCTGGCGCTCGTCGGCGGCGTTGTCGAGCACGACCAGGACCCGCCGGTCGGCCAGCAGCGTGCGGTAGAGCCGGGCGCGTTCGTCCAGGTCGACCGGGATCGCCGCGTCGGCCACGCCGAGCGCCCGCAGGAACCCGGCCAGCACCTCCGCCGGGTCCGCGCGCACGGCTTGGACCCCGCGCAGCGTGGCGTAGAGCTGGCCGTCCGGGAAGTGCGCGCGGACGGCGTGCGCGACGTGCATGGCCAGCGTCGACTTGCCCGCGCCCGGCTGGCCGGAGATCGCGCACAGCCGGACCGCGGTGCCCTCCGAGGACAGGTGGCCGGTCAGCTCGGCGACCTCCGCCGACCGGCCGGTGAAGTCGGCGATGTCGAACGGCAGCTGGCTCGGCCGCTGCGGCACCACCGGCGGCCCGGCGGCGTCCGGCCTCGACGTGGGCGGTGCGTCGGAGTCGTCGTCGGCGCGCAGGATCCGGTCGTGCGTCGACCGCAGCGCCTGCCCCGGTTCCAGGCCCAGCTCATCCAGCAGGACGCGGCGGCCCTCCTGGTAGCAGGCGAGGGCGTCGGCCTGCCTGCCCGACTGGTAGAGCGCCAGCATGAGCTGGCTGCGCAGGCGTTCGCGCAACGGGTGCGCGGCGACCGCGGCGCTCAGCTCGGGGACCAGCGCGTCACCGCGGCCTATCGCCAGGTCCGCGTCCACCCGGTCCTCCAGCGCGGCCAGCCGCAGCTCCTCCAGCCGGGACCGCTCGCCCTCCGCCCAGACGCCCTGGGCGCCGCCGAGCGCCGGTCCGCGCCACACGGCCAGCGCGGCGGTGAACCGGGCGGCGGCCTCCTCGATGTCGCCGTCGGCGAGCGCCCGGCGGCCCGCGCCGACCTCCGTGGTGAACACGTGCAGGTCGACCAGGTCGGACGGGGCGTCGAGCAGGTAGCCGCCGCCGCTGCGGCCCAGCACGTCGGCGTCGTCGCCGAACGCCCGGCGCAGCGTGGACACGTAGGTGTAGACGGCGGCGCGGGTCTGCTCCGGCGGATCGTCGCCCCACACGGCGTCGACCAACTGCTCCTGCGAGACGACCCGGCCCGCGTGCACGGCCAGCAGGGCCAGCAGCGTGCGCGGCTTGGGCCCGCCGACCGGCACGGCCGCACCAGCGCGGTACGCCTCCACCGGTCCGAGAACCCGAAATTCCATGTGCTCCCCCAGCGAGCCATGCCCCTGGTTCCACCGTAGTCGTTCATCGACCAGGTGGCTCCCGCTCACACGAGCAGCGGGAGCATCGAGTGCCTCCGGCGGACGATCGCGCCGAAGCGGGCGTCGATGCGCAGCCACGAGTCCGTGGCGGTCACGCGCACCTCGTCCTCCTCGGACGTGCCGAGGAAACCCATGCCGGACAACGCGAACAGGCACCGCAGCGGCACCTTCACGTCCAATCCGGACCCGCTGACGGTGATCACCGTCTGGTCGAGCAGCGACGCGGGCGGCGTGCCGTGCGGGCCCGCGTTCTCCCGCGCCAACGCCACACCCTCGTCCGCGAGACCGGACACGACGCTGCCGGGCAACCGATCGACCGGCAGCCACCCGGTGGTCGGGGGCAGGGCGGAGCGCCACATCAGGTCCTTGGCCGGGCCGGGGTCGACCGTGGCGCTGCGCACGACGGCCAGCCCCATCAGCAGGTCGCTGCCGGACACCGTCACGTCCGACGGCTCCACCCGGCCCGCGACCGTGCGGGTGGCCAGCGCGTCGAACGGCGTCGCCACCCACGCGTCGACCAGCTCGCCCTCGGACCGGTTGCGCAGCCGCACCACCGCCTGCGACTCCAGCCGCACCGCGCGGGCGACGAACGCCCCGAGGTCGTCCCGCTCCGCAGGGTCGGCGAACACCAGTTCAGGCACCGTTGCCTCCGGCACGCCAGCCCGCGAGGAAGTCGCGTTCGGCCTCGTCGAGACGCCTCGGCCGGGCGGCCGCCACGTTGTAGGGCACCATGAGCGTTTCCGCCTTCGTCACGATCACACCGTCGTCACCGCGCTGGTCGCGCACCACGTAGTCGAGCAGGAACGACGCCGAGCGCAGCTCGCGCACGGACATCTCCACCACGATCTCGTCCCCGGTGAACACGATCGGCGTCAGGTAGTCCACCACCAGCCGGGCCACCACCATGCCGTTGGTCATGTCCGTCACCCCGTGCCGCGCCGCCTCGGTGAACAGCAGGTCGACGCGGGCCTCTTCGAGGAGCGTCACCGTGTTGGCGTGGTTGACGTGACCGAACGCGTCCATGTCCGACCACCGCGGACGTACCCCCGTGACGAACACACCCAACGGAACGCGCCTCCTGCAAGTCTGTGGAATACGCCCAGCCTATCGAGTGTCCTCGTCGACCCGGCGGCGGAGTTCGGCGGCACCGCGCGGTGGTGGACCCGGAGGTCACCGGCTCTGCTCGGGTGCGGGCGGCAGGTGCGGGGTGGGAGCGCCGGAGTCGGCCGCGGCCGGTGCCGTCGGGACGGTCGCGGTGAGCCAGGGGTCCCCGCTCGTGGGGACCCCCCGACTCTCACATCACGGGCGGGGTACGACATTTCCGGAAGACGAGCGGAGTGGGCGTCGGCGGCAGCGACTCGCATGGCGGACCGGGCGTCCCCCAGTCGTGAGAACCCCCGATGCACATCGTACGGAAGGGGTACGACAGTTTCGGGTAAGCGGTTTCAGCTAAGCGGGAGAGGCGTTTTTGTCGGTACCCGCCTGTAGCGTCCGGATTCGGGGGGTCCTGAATTCCGGGAGGCCCTGTTCGTGTTGTCCGGAAAAGGATCGGGGTGTCCCGGTTCGGGCGAACCGGGACACCCCAAGCACTTCAGCCGACCGTCAGAGCACCATGCTGCGGATCTGGCGGGCCGCCACGGACAGGGTGGCGAGGTCCAGGCGGTTGGCCTGGTTGATCTCCTCGAGCGCCGCCCGTGCGCGGCTCAGGCGCGAGGCGTTCATCTGCTCCCAGGTGGCGATCTTCTCCTCCGGGCTGTCGCCGGGGTCGCTGATGCGCAGCACGTCGAGCGTGATGGAGCGCAGCGAGGAGTAGAAGTCGTCGCGCAGGGCGAGCCTGGCGAGGGCGTGCCAGCGGTTGCCGCGTTCCAGCGCGCTGACCGAGCTGAGCATGTGGTCCATGTCCAGGTGCTCGGACAGCGCGTGGTACAGCTCCGCGGTCTCCAGGTGCGAGCGCTCCGGGAGCAGGCCCGTGCCGTCGCCCGCCTCGCGTTCGGCGAGCTCGGCGATCTCGGTGATGTCGAGCAGGCTGTAGGTGAACAGCTGCGAGGCGACGCGGCACGCGAGGTCCTGGGAGACGCCCGCGTTGACGAGCCGGGCGACGTGCAGGTCGAGCGAGGTGCGTTCCCGGCCCTGCAACAGGTCCGGGACCTTGCCCGCCAGCTCGGCGACGACTCCGGCGAACCTCGAGATCGTGGACCCCACCTGGAGCGGCTGCGGGCGGTTCGACAGCAGCCAGCGCGACGCGCGGTCGAGCAGGCGCCGCGATTCGAGGATCATCTCGTCGGTGACGTCCGTGGCGAGCACGTTGTCCAGCGAGCGGATCTCCTCCCAGTGCGCCTTGAGGCCGAAGATCCCGGTGACCACGGCGAACGCGCGGACCGCGTCGGTCGGGGACGCGCTGATCTCCTCGGTCAGGCGGAACGGGTAGGAGATGCCCGCGCCGTCGACGACCTCGTTGACGAGCACGGTCGTCGTGATCTGCTTGCGCAGCGGGTGCGCGGGGATCACGTCGTCGAAGCGCTCGCGCAGCTCGCTGGGGAAGTACTCCGGCAGCTTGCGGGCGAACGTCTCGATCTCCGGCAGGTCGCTGGCGAGCACGTCCTCCTTGAGCGCGAGCTTCACGTGCGCGAGCAGCGTGCACAGCTCGGGCGAGGTGAGCCCCTGCTCCGCCTTCTCCATCGCGCGGAACTGGGCGGTGCTGGGCAGCGCTTCCAGCTCGCGGTCGAGCACGCCGCGCTTCTCCAGGTCCGCGACGAGCCTGGCGTGCACCGACAGCATCGGCACGGCGTGCGCCCGGCTGACGCCCATCACGGCGTTCTGCGAGTAGTTGTCCGACAGCACCAGCTCGCCGACCTCGTCGGTCATCTGCCCGAGCAGGTCGTTGCGCTGGTCCTGGTCGAACTTGCCCTCGCGGACGAGCTGGTCCAGCAGGATCTTGATGTTGACCTCGTGGTCGGAGCAGTCGACACCGGCCGAGTTGTCCAGGGCGTCGGTGTTGACCTTGCCGCCCTTGCGGGCGAACTCGATCCGGCCGCGCTGGGTGAGGCCGAGGTTGCCGCCCTCGCCGACGACCTTGACCCGCAGGTCCGCGCCGTTGACGCGCAGCCCGTCGTTGGCCTTGTCGCCGACCTCGGAGTGCGTCTCGGTCGCCGCCTTCACGTACGTGCCGATGCCGCCGTTCCACAGCAGGTCGACCGGCGACAGCAGGATCGCCTTCATCAGCTCGTGCGGCGACAGCTTCACGACGTCGTCGTCGATGCCGAGCGCGGCCCGCGCCTCGGGGCTGATCGGGATGGACTTGGCCGTGCGCGGCCAGACACCGCCACCGGCGCTGACCAGGCCGAGGTCGTAGTCCGCCCAGGACGAGCGCGGCAGCTCGAAGAGCCGCTTGCGCTCGGCGAACGACGGCGCGGCGGCCGGGGTGGGGTCGATGAAGATGTGCCGGTGGTCGAACGCCGCGACCAGCCGGATGTGCTCGGACAGCAGCATGCCGTTGCCGAACACGTCACCGGACATGTCGCCGACGCCGACGACGGTGAACTCCTCGGACTGGGTGTTCACGCCCAGCTCGCGGAAGTTGCGCTTCACGCTCTCCCACGCGCCCTTGGCCGTGATGCCCATGGCCTTGTGGTCGTAGCCGACCGAGCCGCCGGAGGCGAACGCGTCGCCGAGCCAGAAGCCGTAGGAGATGGCGACCTCGTTGGCGATGTCGGAGAACTGGGCGGTGCCCTTGTCCGCCGCGACCACGAGGTAGGTGTCGTCGCCGTCGTGCCGGACGACCTGCGGCGCGGGGACGACCTTGCCCGAGTCGAGGTTGTCGGTCAGGTCCAGCAGGCCGGAGATGAACTGGCGGTAGCAGGCGATGCCCTCCGCCAGGAACGCCTCGCGGTCCAGGCCGGTGTCTCCCGTCGTGGCGGGCGGGCGCTTGACGACGAACCCGCCCTTGGCCCCGACCGGCACGATGACCGCGTTCTTCACGGCCTGCGCCTTGACCAGGCCGAGTACCTCCGTGCGGAAGTCCTCCCGCCGGTCCGACCAGCGCAGCCCGCCGCGCGCGACCGCGCCGAAGCGCAGGTGCACGCCCTCGATGCGGGGCGAGTACACGAAGATCTCGAACCGCGGCCGGGGCTGCGGCAGCTCCGGGATGGCCTGCGGGTTCAGCTTCACGGCCAGGTACGGGCGCGCGGAGCCGTCGGCGTCGCGGAAGAAGTAGTTCGTCCGCAGCGTGGCCTGCACGAGCGTGAGCAGGCTGCGCAGGATGCGGTCGGCGTCCAGGCTCGTGACGTCGTCGATCAGCTTGGCCAGGTTTCCGACCAGCGACTCGGTGCGGGCCTCGCGGTTCGCGTCGTCCAGCGCCGGGTCGAAGCGGGCCTCGAAGAGGTGCACGAGCTCGCTCGCGACCTCGGTGTGGCCGAGGACGACGTCCTCGATGTAGTCCTGGCTGTAGGGCGTGCCCGCCTGGCGCAGGTACTTCGCGTACGCGCGCAGCATCGCGGCCTGCTGCCACGTCAGACCCGCCTGGAGCACCAGGGTGTTGAAGCCGTCGACCTCCGCCTCACCGCGCCACGCGGCGGCGAACGCGTCCTGGAACCGGGTCTGCACGGTGTCCAGGTCCGACTCGTTCAGCCGGTCCAGGATCTTCGACTCGATGCGCAGGCCGAAGTCGTAGATCCAGCACAGCACGCCGTCCTCGCGGGTGAGGTCGTACGGGCGCTCGTCGACCACGACGACGCCCATGCGCTGCAACATCGGCAGCACCTGCGACAGCGTGATCCGGTCGCCCGCCAGGAACAGCTTGAACCGCCGTTCCCCCGGCTCGGCGTCGTCCGGCATGTAGAAGACCATGTCCAGGTCGCCGGGCCGCAGCGCCTCGATCCGGCGGAAGTCCGCCAGGCCGTCGGCCGCGGAGAAGTCCTCCTTGTAGGCCTCCGGGAAGGCCGCGGCGAACCGCTGGCCCTGCTCGCTGGCCGACTCGGCGCCCAGACCGCCGGTCTGACCGCCGTCGCCCTGCTCGGCGAGCACGGCGTCGACCATCCGGTCGTCCCAGCTGCGCACGGCCTCGGCGAGCCGGTTCTGCAGGTCGACCGCGTCGACGTCGACCGTGCGGGCCGGGTCGGTGTGCACCATGAAGTGCACCCGCGCCAGAGCGGACTCCCCTATGCGGGCGCTGTACTCCAGGTTGACGCCGCCCAGCGCGTCGAGCAGCACCTCCTGCATGGCCAGCCGCGACGTCGTCGTGTAGCGGTCGCGCGGCAGGTACACCAGGCACGAGTAGAAGCGGCCGTACGGGTCGCGGCGCAGGAACAGCCGCAGCCGGCGGCGTTCGGCGAGCGCGATCACGCCCGCGACGGTCGCGTAGAGCGTGTCGGCGTCGACCGAGAACAGCTCGGTGCGCGGGTAGTTCTGGATCACTTCGAGCATCCGCTGCCCCGAGTACGAGTGCAGCGGGAAGCCAGCGCGGTGGATCACGTCGCGCACCCGGCGTTCGATGACCGGGATGTCGAGCACGTCCTCGTGCAGGGCGGTCGTGCCGAACACGCCGAGGAACCGGTGCTCGCCGGTCACCCGGCCGTCGGCGTCGAACGTCTTCACGCCCACGTAGTACGGGTACACCGAGCGGTGCACGCTCGACTGGGCGCTGGCCTGGGTCAGCACCAGCAGTTCCGGGGCCAGCGCCTGCGCGCCCGCGTCCGGCCCGGCGGTGAGGCTGCGCGCCGCGAGGCTGTCCTGGCGCAGCACGCCGAGACCGGAGGCGAGGACCGCGCGCAGGGCCGGTTCGCCGCCGGTCGCCGGGTCGTCGCGGATCAGCTCGTACTGGCGGTAGCCCAGGAAGGTGAAGTGGTCGTCGGCGAGCCAGCGCAGCAGCTTCGCGCCGTCGCTCGTCTCGTCCCCCGACAGCCGCGGCGGATCGGAGTCCAGCCGGTCGGCGAGCTGACGGGCGGTGGCCGCCATCTTGTCGGTGTCCTCGACGACCTCGCGGACGTCGTTGAGCACCGTGTGCAGCCTGGTCTCCAGCTCGCGGGCCCGGTCGGGGTCCGTGATCAGGTCGACCTCGATGTTCATCCACGACTCGGCGATCGCGTCCGACGGCGGCGCGGACGGGTCCGCGAGCGGCAGGACCTCGTGCAGGTCACCGGTCACCGGGTCGCGGCGGACCACGACGATCGGGTGCACCACCCGCTGGACCTGGACTCCGCCGCGGGTCAGCTCGGAGGCGACCGAGTCGACCAGGTAGGGCATGTCGTCGGTGACGACCTGCACGACGGTGACCGGGCAGGTCCACCCGTCGTGCGCGCGGGTCGGGTTGAGGATGCGCACGGCCGGGCGGCCGGGCACCCGCGACTCGGCGAGTTGGTGGTTGGACCGCACCGCGCCCAGCAGGTCCACGGGGTCGTCGTCGTTGACTTCCTCGGCGGGCACGTGGCGGTAGTACAGGCGGATGAGATCGGCGAGTTCCGGCGCGGCGGCGGCAGCCCGTTCGATCAATTCATCCCGCACCTGCTCGGGACTGGCCGAGCGGCTTTCGCCCGGCTCGGCACGGCCGGCGTCGAACTCGGAACGGGACGGGGCTCCAGTCGAGGTCATGTTCAGGCGACTCTCCAAGCTATCCGGCACCTCTGTGTACCGGGTCCGGCCACCACAGTAGATGGCACGTCGGAACGGGGTGGCAATGCCCCGGTTACTGAATCGAACAACCTCGGCGACTTTCCGGAAAGCCGGGTAAAACGGCTTTTCCCGTCTTTATCGACGCCACGGCTTTGTTACCGGTGGGAAACCTTATTAAAACCTCAAATCACATTCTCATGATTCGGGAAGCGTCCACCGGTCGTAGGGCGGCCCCGACTCGTCGTCCGGCCCGCCCTCGTGGATCGGGCCGGTCGACTCGACGTCGCGCACCGGGGTCAGGTACGTGGTCTTCTCCGAGTCCGTCGGCTCGCGGCCGGGCTCGGCGGCGCGGTGGCCCGCCCGCTCCAGCCGGTCGGGCGAGATCGGCTCGGCGGGCGTCCCGGAGGACGAGATCCAGTCCGCGATCTCCTCGCCCGCCGTCTGGTCGGCCTCGGGGTCCGAGCGCCGCCCGGTCTCGTAGGCGACCAGGGCCTCGGTCAACAGTTCGGCGAGACTGAGATCACTCTTGTGCCTGCGCGACGCGCGGGCCGCGCTGGGGACCTCGATGGTCCGGTCGCCCACCACGACCGCGGTGACGAACGGGTCCACCGGCTCCTCGGGTGTCGGTTCCGGCTCCCCTGCCGGGACGGTCCGGGGCGGTCCGGGCATGTCGGGCAGGTCGTCCTCGACGTCCGCGGAACTGAGGAACCGCGACCGCCCGAGGTCGAACCCGCTGCTCGTCGGCGGCCGGGGAATCGGGTCCGGGATGGGGATGTCCGGGATGTCGTCGGGATCCGGGACGGACGGCACATGGTCGGGTTCCGGCTCGGGTTCGCGGATCGGGGTCGGGGTGACCGGGTCGGGCGGGCGCGGCGGCTCGGTGCCGTAGTCCGGTTCGGGCATGGACGCCCTGATGCCGTCCGACGATCCGGCGGACCCGGGTCCGGAACGGCCGGGCGAGTCGACGCCGAACGCTTGGTCCGTCTGATCGACTTGGTTCGCCTGGTGGCTGACGCCGGTCCCGTGGTCGGAGCGCGGAGCGGGGTCGGTGTCCGGACCGCCGGTACCCGCAGGCGCGTCCGGTCCGACGATCTCCGCGTGGCCGTTCGCCGCGCCGGACGGGCGGTTGGTGTCGGGACCCGGCCACACGCCGGACGAACCGCCGAAGCCGGGCGGGAATGGCGCACCGGGAGCGCGCGGGGGCGTGTTCTCCTGCTTGGCGGGTCCGGGGTCGTTGTCGGATCGCCGGGGCATGCCCGCGTCGGGGTTGCCGCGCGGCGGTTCGGCGGCCGAGGCGCGGTTGAGCCACCGCGCGGACTCGGAACCCGGCCCGCCGTCGGACAGCCCGGCCCCGAACACGTCCACGCTCACGATCCCGTCGGTCCACAGACCGGGCGGGATGCCCGCGGGGCCGAGCGACGACTCCGGGGCCGAGGGCCGGTTGGTCCACCGCACGGACTCGGACCCCGGAATGCCACCGGGCGCCCGCGTCGGCGGGCTGTCGGGGCCACGAGCCGGTTCGGCGGCACCGGGCCGCGACCCGGAAGCGTCGTCACCCCACCGGTCGGACTCGGCACCGGCCGATCCCGCGTCTCCGCGGGACGCCCCCGCGCCGGGGTCACCGTCCGACCAGCGACCGGACTCCGTACCGGAAGCACCGCTCGGTGAGCCGGGAGCGCCCTGGGGCGACTGCGCGCCGAAACCGTTGTCGGCCCACGAGCCGATGTCGGAACCGGGCCCGGCCGGTCCGGAACCGGGTGAGCCGGGATGTCCATGCGGCACCTGCGCGCCGAAACCGCCATCCGCCCAGGAGGCGGCACCCGAAGCCGGGCCACGGGACGACTCGTCATCCGACCAGCGACCGGACTCGTCACCGCCCGCTGCGGCGAAACCTCGTGGCGACTGCCCGCCCACACCGCCGTCAGCCCACGGGGCGACATCGGAACCGGCACCGGTGGCCGGAGCCCGAGGCACGCCCGCGTCCGGAGCACCGCTCGGCCACTGACCGGATTCGCTGCCGGACCTGCCCTGGCCACCCGGCGACCCGGCGGGCCCCTGCCCGCCGAACCCACCATCGGTCCGCGCGGCCGAATCCGAACCACGGGACGGCCCAGTGGCCGAAGCACCGTTCGGCCACTGACCCGACTCCGGACCGGACCCGGCGGGGCCGGCACCCGGCGAACCGGCGAAGCCCTGGGGTGGTTGGGCGCCGAAGGTGCCGTCGGGCCACGGGGTGCCGGGCCCGGCGGGGTGGCCGGGGGTGTGCGGGTTGGCGGAGGGGCCTGCGGGCCGGTCCGCGGGGGCTGGGCCGGAGGTGGGGAAGCCGGGTGGGGTGTTGGCGCCGGTGGCGGAGTTGCGGTTGGACCAGCGGGCCGACTCGGGCAGGGCGTCCGGGGAGTGGGCACCGGGAGCCGGGTTGCCGTGCGAGCCCACGGGGGTCGAGCCGTCGAGCCTGGGTGGGAACTCGGTGTCGGAGCCACGGGTGAGCGGGGCGCCGGGGGCGTTCGGGGCGGCGGAGCGCGGGGGCTCCGGCGGGCGTGGGGGTTCCAGGCCCGCGCCGGGGTGGCGGGGTTGTTCCTGGGGGGACTGCGGGCTGCGGGCCGGTGGGATCACCGGGCCCTTGACGAGGGCGGCGCCCAGGCCGGTGTTCGGTCGGACGACGGGGAGGCCGTCGGCACCGACGGCGGGCTGCACCATCGTGGGGGCGTCGAACAGGTTCGCCGGAGGCGGTTGCGGAGGCTCCTCGGCGGGACGCGGGCGCTGCGGCGGTTCGACCCGCCACTTGGGGATCTGCGCCTCCGCGGCGGGCTGCTCGGGCCACCGGGCGGCAGGGTCCTCGTCCGTCGGGGTGTCCTGGGCGGTGTCGTCCTCGGCGTCTGGCGCCCGCCTGCGGCCTCCGCTGCGGCGCTTGTCCAGCAGGCCCGCGGCTTCCAGGGTCTCCAGGACGTTCACGACCTCCTGGTCCGGCTCGTAACCGGGCTCGGAGGGCGACTGGGCCTCCACCGGTTCCGCCTGCGGGGCCAGCACGGCCGGTGCTTCCTCCTCGGCGGCCTCCCGAGCGGCTCGGCGGCGACCGCTGCGCATCGCGCCCGCGGCGGCGATGAGACCGGCGGCCGGAACCGCCTCGTCACCCGCCGGGGTCGCGGCGGTGTCGGTGGCGTCCGGTGAGGCCTGCCGGTCCTCGGCACGCCTGCGGCCACCGGAGGCGGTCGGGATCTCGGACTCGTCCGATTCGGCCGACGGGTCCACCTCGCCGAAGGGCTGCACCAGCCGCCAGCGGTCGGCGGCGTGGGCGCGGGCAGCCGAGATGCCTTCCACGGTCATGTCCTCGGCCGCGCGGAGGGTGCGCTTGGCGCGTTGCGCCTCGGTCCTCGGCGTCTGCGTCGGACGCCACTGGCGCAACTGCTGCTTCAGCTCGGGGGCCAGCACGGCGTCGGCGGGAGGCTGGCTGCCGCGCATCGCGCCCTGCGCCGAGGCGGCGCGCCCGTCGCCAGGCCGCAGGAGGCCGCCCAACTGCTCGTGCGGACCTACCGGGTGGCGGTGCGCCCCGGAGAACTCGGCGGCCAGGCGGGCGCGCACGGCGTAGACCGCGCGGGCCCGGCGGCGTTCGGCCGCGTGGGCCGAACGCAGGTCGGTCAGGGCCTCGGACAGCTCGCCGGAGACCTCGTGGACGTGGGCGAGCGCCAGCAGGCTTTCCGCCAGCAGGGTGTCCAACTGGTGGCGCTGGGCGCTGTCGGCCGCGTCGCGCAGCATCGCGCGTGCGATGTCCACCCGGCCCGCGGGCAGGTGGACCCTGGTCGCCAGTGCCAGCCGCAGCCAGCCGACGTCCGTGGCGGACGGCGCCCGCACGGGGAGGTCGAGCAGCGGCGAGCCGATCTCGGAGGCCTCGCCGAAGCGGTTGGAGTCCATGAGCGCGCAGACCAGTTCCAGGGTCAGCCTGCCCCGGACCTGGCCGCTGTCGACCGACGGGTCGGTCAGCTCGGCCAGGAGTTCGAGGCCCTTGCCCGCCGCGTCGGTGGCGCCTTGCAGGTCGCCCCAGCGGCGGTGCTGCGCGGCGGCGGAGGCGTGCAGCAGGCCCCGTTGCAGCAGCCTGGTGTCGGTGTCGAGCGAACCGTCGGCCACGTAGAGCTGGTCGGCCTCGCTCAGCGCCATCACCAGCTGCGGACCGCGGCCGATGGTCACGAGGCAGTCGCTGGCCTGCACGAGCGCGGCGGCGCGCAGGGCGGGCGGGACGCCTTCCGCGGCCAGCACCGGGCGGACCGCGCCGAAGCCCGTCAACGGGGCTCCGACGGCGGTCGCGCACGCGGCCAGTTCGACGCGCAGGCGCCAGGCCGTCTCCTGCTCGCCCGCGTTCTCCGCGGCCTTCAGCGCGTCCAGCGCGCGGTCGGCGACGCGGACACCGCGGCCCATCCGGTTGCTGGCGAAGACCACCAGCGACTCCGCCCGCAACCGGTCGATCTCGTCACGGCGGGTCGAGGCGAGCGCGACCGCGCGCTCACCGAGCACCAGAGCCAGCTCCGGTGCCCGCCAACGCAGCCGCCAGGCGGGCACGACCAGCGTGCTCACCTCGACGTCCGCCTGCGCTTCGCCTCTCGCCGCCATGCGTCCCGGCTCAGTCCCTCGTCAGCTTGCGGTAGGTGACCCGGTGGGGGCGGGCCGCTTCCGCGCCGAGGCGCGTGAGCTTGTTCTTCTCATACCCCTCGAAGTTGCCCTCGAACCAGTACCACTTGGACGGGTCCTCCTCCGTGCCCTCCCAGGCCAGGATGTGGGTCGCCACTCGGTCCAGGAACCACCGGTCGTGCGAGATCACGACGGCGCAGCCGGGGAACTGCTCCAGCGCGTTCTCCATCGAGCCGAGGGTCTCGACGTCCAGGTCGTTCGTCGGTTCGTCCAGCAGGATCAGGTTGCCGCCCTGCTGGAGGGTCATGGCCAGGTTCAGCCGGTTGCGCTCGCCACCGGAGAGCACGCCCGCGGGCTTCTGCTGGTCGGGCCCCTTGAAGCCGAACGCGCTGACGTACGCCCGCGACGGCATCTCGACGTTGCCGACGTGGATGTAGTCGAGGCCGCCGGAGACGGTCTCCCACACGGTCTTCTTCGGGTCGAGGCCCGAGCGGTTCTGGTCGACGTAGGACAGCTTGACCGTCTCGCCGACCTTGACCTTGCCCGAGTCCGGGTCCTCGAGACCGACGATGGTCTTGAACAGCGTCGTCTTGCCGACGCCGTTCGGGCCGATGACGCCGACGATGCCGTTGCGCGGCAGGTCGAACGTCAGGTCGTCGATGAGGACGCGGTCGCCGAAGCCCTTCTTCAGGTCGTTGACCTCGACCACGACGCTGCCCAGACGCGGGCCCGGCGGGATCTGGATCTCCTCGAAGTCGAGCTTGCGGGTCTTCTCGGCCTCCGCGGCCATCTCCTCGTAGCGGTCGAGGCGGGCCTTGGACTTGGCCTGGCGGGCCTTGGCGCCCGACCGGACCCAGTCCAGCTCGTCGCGCAGCCGCTTCTGGAGCTTCTGGTCCTTCTTGCCGGAGACGGCCAGCCGGTCGGCCTTCTTCTCCAGGTAGGTCGAGTAGTTGCCCTCGTACGGGTGGGTCTTGCCGCGGTCGATCTCGAGGATCCACTCGGCGAGGTTGTCGAGGAAGTACCTGTCGTGCGTGACGGCGAGGACGGCGCCCGCGTACCCGGCGAGGTGCTGTTCCAGCCACAGGACGCTCTCCGCGTCCAGGTGGTTGGTGGGCTCGTCGAGCAGCAGCAGGTCGGGCTTGCTCAGCAGCAGCTTGCACAGCGCGACCCGACGGCGCTCACCACCGGACAGCTTGGTCACGTCCGCGTCCGGCGGCGGGCACCGGAGGGCGTCCATCGCCTGGTCAAGCTGGGAGTCGATGTCCCACGCGTTGGCGTGGTCGAGGTCCTCCTGGAGCGACCCCATCTCCTCCATCAGCTCGTCGGAGTAGTCGGTGGCCATCTTCTCGGCGATCTCGTTGTAGCGGTCGAGCTTCACCTTGATCTCGCCGAGGCCCTCCTCGACGTTGCCGAGGACCGTCTTCTCCTCGTTCAGCGGGGGCTCCTGCTGGAGGATGCCCACCGTGTAGCCGGGAGCCAGGTACGCCTCGCCGTTACCCGGCACGTCCAGACCGGCCATGATCTTGAGGACGCTCGACTTGCCCGCCCCGTTGGGGCCGACGACGCCGATCTTGGCACCGGGGAGGAACATGATCGTGACGTCATCAAGGATGACCTTGTCCCCGTGCGCCTTGCGCACCTTCTTCATGGTGTAAATGAACTCGGCCATGGTCGCGATCGTAGAGCGACGCCGATCCGGCTAGAACCGCGGTTGCCAGCAGCGCGTCTTTCGACACTGAAGAGTTAACTCGGCCGAGGGTCACCCACGCCTGCCACACGCCCCGATCGGGGCTTGTGATCAGTGGTCGCGCAGTGCTTTGACCAGCTCGTCCTTGGTCATGTTCGACCGGCCGTCGATGTCAAGTTCCGACGCCCGTCCGCGCAGGTCCTCCACGGTCCACTCCTCGTAACCGGCGGCGCGGCCACCCCTGGCGCCGACCTCCGACCTTCCCTCCCTCGCGCTCGCGTTGGCGATCCGGGCCGCCTTCTCGGCGGAAGCACCCTCGTCGCGCAGTTTCCGGTACAGCTCCTCGTCCTTGATGCTCGGGTTGGGCATCGTCACCACCTCCGCGCGGGGGTTACCCCGAACGGCCCCACGGCCAACCCGCCGTCCGTCAGGACGGCACTCCCACCACCTCCCGCGCCCGCTCGTCCTCCTTGCGGGGCGCCACGATGTCCGGGCTCGGCACCCCGGCCGCCACGGGCCTGGTGTGCTCGACCTCGACCTTCGCCCACCTCAGGTTCGGCCCCACGGCGCTCGCCTCGATCTCCGGGATGTGCCGCCGCTCCCCGTCCAGGTCGTAGTCGCGGTTGCGGAGCTTCCCGGTGACGATCACCGAGTCGCCCCTCACCAGCGATCTGCCGACCCCGTCGGCGAGTTGTCGCCAGCACGTCACGTTCAGGAACAGCTTGTCGCCGTCAACGAACCCACCCGACTCGGAGTTGTAGCGCCGCTCCACCGAGAGCACCCGGAAGGCGGCGCGGCTGAACCCCGACGCGAGTTCCTTGTGCGTGACCTCGCTGACCACGATGCCCACGACCGTGATCGCCGTTCCGTTCCAACCCATCGCCCTGCCTCCGAATTCCCCGTTCCCACCGTCGTGACCAGCTTCCGACCTGCTGGTTCGGCACGGAAGGACGAGTCCTCGATCTGTGGACAACCACCCCGCCTGTGGACAGGTCGTGATCTTGGAAACCGGATCGTCGTACCCGTGTGGTATCCGTCACCTGAAATGAGTGAGTACTCACTCCTTGACATGAGTGAGTACTCACTCATACATTGGCGACATGCCAGAGGAAGCCGCTCCCCGTCGTCGCCGAGCGCCGGCGATGAGCCTGGAAGACCGCCGCGACGCGCTCGTCCAGGCCACCATCCCGCTGCTGCTCGTGCACGGCGCGAACGTCACCACCAGCCAGATCGCCAAGGCGGCCGACGTCGCGGAGGGCACGGTCTTCCGGGCCTTCAAGGACAAGCAGGAGCTCATCGGCCGCGCCCTCAAGACCGCGATGGAGCCCGACACCGAGATCGGGCTGATCGACCGGATCCCGGCGACCGACCCGATCGAACGGCGGCTGGTCGGCGGCGTCGCGGCGGTCAGCGGCTACCTGGACCGCATGTGGTCGCTGATGAGCGCGCTGCGGGACACCGGCTTCGACCCGCACGACGGCGAGGAGCGCCGCCGGGAGCACAAGGGCCCGCCCGAGGGGATGTTGGAGGTCATGGGGCGGATCGCCGGGCTGTTCGAGCCGGACGCCGAGCGGCTGCGGGTCGAACCCGCGCTGGCCGCCCGGCTCCTCATGGGGATCGTCTTCACCAACCGCATGCAGCAGCAGGGGTTCGGCGAGGGCATGGCGGAACCGGAGCAGCTCGTCGAGCTGTTCCTGCACGGCACCATCCGAGGCGGGGAAGACGAATGAACGACCTGATGATCGAGGCGCGGGACGTCGGCAAGGCGTTCGGCGACGTGAAGGCCCTCGACGGGGTGAGCATCGCCGTGCCCAGGGGCACCGTGCTCGGCCTGCTCGGCCACAACGGCGCGGGCAAGACCACGCTGGTCAACGTCCTGACGACGCTGCTGCCGCACGACTCCGGCACGGCGAGCGTCGCCGGGTTCGACGTGGCGACCCACGGCCACGACGTGCGCAGCCGGATCGGTCTGACCGGCCAGTTCGCCGCCGTGGACGAGCAGCTGTCCGGCACCGACAACCTCATCCTGATCGCCCGGCTGCTCGGCGCGTCGCCGCGGGAGGCGCGCGCCAGGGCCGCTGAGCTGATGGAGGTCTTCGACCTCGCGGACGCGGCCAAGCGGCTGTCCCGCACCTACTCCGGCGGCATGCGCAGGCGGCTGGACCT
The DNA here is from genome assembly GCF_032460545.1 of Umezawaea sp. Da 62-37. Taxonomy (GTDB): domain Bacteria; phylum Actinomycetota; class Actinomycetes; order Mycobacteriales; family Pseudonocardiaceae; genus Umezawaea. The sequence continues at coordinate 7,389,421 of NZ_CP135965.1, read as the reverse complement.
CGCCGCGGGCCTGGTCGGCCGCCCCGACGTGATCTTCCTGGACGAGCCGACCACCGGCCTCGACCCGTCGAGCAGGCTGAGCATGTGGGAGATCGTGGAGAAGCTGGTCTCCGACGGCACCACGGTCCTGCTGACCACCCAGTACCTCGACGAGGCCGACCGGCTGGCCGACTCGATCACCGTCCTGTCCGCGGGCCGGGTCGTCGCCTCGGGCACCAGCTCCGAGCTGAAGGCCCAGGTCGGCCAGCGCAGCGTCACGGTGACCCTCGCGTCCGCCGCCGACGTGCCCACGGCCATGCGCTCGCTGGAGCAGGCGGGCCTGCAACCCGTGCTCGACGCCGCGCACAACACCCTCACCGCACCCGTCACCGCCTCGCGGGAACTGGCCGTCGTGGTGCGCGCGCTGGACGAGGTCGGCGTGGAGGCCAGTGAACTGGCGCTCGGCGAACCGACCCTCGACGACGTGTACCTCACCCTCGCCGCCCACCAGGCCGCCTGAACAGGAGTTGGCCCATGACCACCACACTCACCCACGCGCCCGTCGAGGCGCAGGCCAAGGCCTGGCGCGGCAGCGGCTTCGGGACCCAGATCCTCGTGCTGACGCAGAGATCCCTGCGCGCGGTCGTCAGCGACCCCCGCATCGTGATCTTCAGCGTCCTCCAGCCGCTGATCATGCTGACGCTGTTCAGCCAGATCTTCAGCAGCATCGCCAACACGCCCGGCTTCCCGCAGGGCGTCGCCTACATCGACTTCCTGATGCCCGCGATCCTGGTGAACACGGCCATGCAGTCCGCCCTCCAGGCGGGCGTCGGGCTGGTGACCGACATGAAGAACGGCGTGCTGGCCAGGTTCCGCTCGCTGCCGATCCAGCCGAGTTCGGTGCTGATCGCGCGCAGCCTGTCCGACCTGGTGCGCAGCGCGTTCCAGCTGCTGGTCATGATCGCGTTCGCGGTGCTGATCTTCGGCTTCTCCCCCGCGGGCGGGTTCTTCGGGGTGGCCGCCGCGCTGGCGCTCGCGCTGATCGTCGGCTGGGGGCTCGGCTGGGTCTTCCTGGCCATCGCGGCCTGGGTGCGCAACGCGGAGCTGATGCAGACCGTCGGCTTCCTGGCGATCTTCCCGCTGATGTTCGCCTCCAGCGCGTACGTGCCGGTCACCGGCCTGCCGGGCTGGTTGCAGGCCATCGCCAACGTCAACCCGTTGACGCACGCCGTGAACGCGGCCCGCGGCCTCGCGCTCGACCAGCCGGTCACCGGCGCGGTGGCCGCGATCGCGATCAGCCTGGGCATCGCCGCCGTCGGCGGGGCGCTCGCGGTGAAGGGGTTCCGCAAGCCGCTCTAGTCGGCCTTGTCGGTGCTGTCGGCGCTGTCGGCCTTCCCGCCGGACATCTTCCTCAGCATCGCGTTGTAGGCGGCCAGGTCGGCGCCGCCGTCACCGTCCGCCCGCCGGTCCAGCCGGCGGGCGTCGCGGTTGTCGGACCTGGCCCACTGCACCAGCAGCGCCACCATCACGACCAGCAGCGGCACCTCACCGGCCGCCCACGCGATACCGCCGCCGAGCCGCTGGTCGTCGAGCTGCGAGGTCACCCACGGCAGGCCCATCGAGCGGTAGTAGAGCTCGCCGATGACGGACTGCGAGCTCATCAGCACGATGCCGAAGAACGCGTGGAACGGGATCGACGCGAACAGCAGGCCAAGGCGCCCCAGCGGGGGCAGCCGGTTGGGCGCCGGGTCGATGCCGATCACCGGCCAGTAGAAGACGTAGCCGACCAGGATGAAGTGGGCGTTCATCGCCAGGTGCGCCCAGTGGTTGGGCAGCGCGCTGTCGAACAGGCCGGAGAAGTACAGGCCGTAGAACGACCCCACGAACAGGAACAGCGCGACGAACGGGTTGGTCAGCACCTTCGCGACCGGCGACTGCACGAACGCCAGCAGCCACTCGCGCGGTCCGGGTGGCCCGTCGCCCGCCGTGGGCAGGGCGCGCAGCGCGAGCGTCACGGGCCCGCCGAGCACCAGCAGGATCGGCGCCAGCATGGACAGCAGCATGTGCGCTTCCATGTGCACGCTGAACATCGCGGGCGCGTACCGGCCGACCCCCGACGAGGTGGCGAACAGGACGGTGGCGCAGCCCAGCACCCAGGCCACCGTGCGGCCGACCGGCCAGGAGTCGCCGCGCTTGCGCAGCCTGCGGACGCCGAGCAGGTACAGCACCGCGAGGGCGATGGAGACCGTGCCGAAGATCAGGTCGAACCGCCAGTCGAAGAACAGCCGGAACGCCGTCGGAGCGCCCGCGAGGTCGTAGCCGATGCGCAGCTCGACCGTGCTGGGCAGCGCCCTGCCGTCGGTCGGGGGCGGTGTGCGGCTCAGCCCGGCGGCCAGGCCGAGGGTGATGAACATCAGCAGGACCTCGACGCCCGCCAGCCGGAGCAGGGCCCTGCCGGACCCCTTCTCCACGACGTCGCGGACACCGCGGACGCGTTGCAGGTAACCGATTCCGCCCAGCAGCAGCAAAGCCGCCGTCTTGGCCGTGACGAGCAGCCCGTAGTCCGTGGTGAACAGGTCGCGCAGCGGCAGCCGCACCAGCGCGTTGACCACGCCGGAGACCGCCATCACGATCCAGCAGACCAGAGCGATCGCGGAGAACCTGGTCGTGGCCAGCGCCAGGTCCGAGCCGCGTCGGCGGCCGTGCGCGAGCAGCGCGATGAGCCCGCCCACCCACACCGCGGCCGCGACGAGGTGGAACAGCAGGCTGTTGGTGGCCATGTCGTGCGAGCCGCCGCCGGAGGAGTGGCCGGTGACCGCCACCGGCACCAGGGCGAACAGCGCCAGGAAGAACAGCACCGCCGTCCAACCCCAGGACAGGACCAGGGTGGTGCCCAGCGCGATCAGCGCCACGATGACCGCGGTGATCACCCACGCGCGCGCCTGCTCGATCAGGCCGACGACCTGGAGCAGTTCCGCGGGGTTGAACAGGTCGAGCACCGGTTGCCCGAACGCGTCGGCCGCGGTGAACGGCACGGCCAGCACGGCTCCCAGCGTCCACAGCAGCGACGTCCACCCCGCCGTGCGCAGCGCCGCGTACCCGTCGGCCGCCAGCAGCCCGGAAGCCTGCGGCCGCACCAGGAACGCGGCCAGCAGCAGCGACCCGATGGTCACGACCGCGGCCGACTCGGTGAGCACCCGGACGATGATCAGACCGATCCGGTCGTTGCCCGTCGCGGACGTCAGACCGGCCGCGAGCAGCGCCGCGATCCCGCTCCCGACCACCAGCAGGGGCACCAGACCGGTCCGCTGCCTGCGGGGGCTCGGCGGGGACTCGACGTCGGTGAGGGCTTCGGATGGCACGTCCCGAGCCTAGGCCGCCTGTCACCCCGGAGACCAACCCCCGAGTGGCGGTGATCGCACCCACTACGGTTTCGCCCCGTGACCCGCCCTTCTCGTGCCCTCCCGGTGCTGTTGGCCTCCCTGGCCCTCGCGGGCTGCAGCTACTCGATCAACGGCTCGGCGCTGCCGGACCCCAGCGGCACACCCGACGCGCCGCGGACGACGTCGGCGGCGCCGTCCTCGACCTCGGCCTCCACCGCGGCCGGGCCCGCTCCGAAGATCGCCAAGCCGCGCACGGTCGCGGGCGTGGACCCGTGCAAGATGCTGGACGCCGCGGACCTCAAGGGCATCGGCCCGTTCAAGCGGGAGTCCCGGCGGCAGGACGACACGATCCCCGAGTCGTGCCAGTACCTGCTCGACGACGGCAGCACGGGCGGGCGGACCGTCGTGACGGCCCTGTACCAGCGCTACGAGCAGGTGCGGGACCGGCAGAAGAACGGCAAGGAGCAGCTCGTCGAGGGGCACTCGACGTGGTGGTTCTGCCAGCTGACCGGGTCCGAGGAGGTGTGCACGGCCACGATCGCGGTGAACGCGAACCGCAGCATCCTGGTCGCGATGTCCCAGGCAGGCGGCGTTCCGGACCAGATGGTGGTCGCGATGGCACCCCTGCTCAAGGCCGCGCTGGCTCGGATTCCGGTCGCGTAGCGGCCAGTTCACGACGGCGGGAGCGGGCGGCGAACCGGACCGCGGGCACGATCAGCACGCAGACGCAGGCGACGAAGCCGAGCGACGCGGTGAGCGAGCTGAGCTGGGCGAGCCCGCCGACGATCGGCGGCCCGGCCAGGAACCCCGTGTACGCGACGGTCGTGACCAGGCCAAGTTCCCTCTCGCCACCGGTCCCGTCGGCGCGGCGGCCCGCGTCGCCCGCCAGGTCCATGATCACCGGGAAGGCGAACGCGAGCCCCAGTCCGGCGAGCGCGAACCCGAGGTAGCCCGTGGCGGGCACCGGGATGAGGACGGCCGAGGCCAGGCCGAGCGCCGCGACGACCGCGCCGCGCGCGAGCAGGCCGTACGGCCCCCACCGGCGCTGGGCGGGTTCGCCCGCGAGGCGCGCGCAGGCCATCGTGACGGAGAACACGGCGTAGGCGGCGGCCGCGGCGGCGTCGCCCATCCCCCGCTCCCGCACCAGGAACAGCGCGGACCAGTCGGCCGACGCGCCCTCGGCGATGGCGGAGCAGAACGCGATGCCCGCCAGCAGCCACAGGACCGGACGGCGCAGCACGGGCGGCTGCGGGCCGACCTCCTGCTCGCGGTGCCGTTCACCGGACCCGCCGGGCACCGCGCGGTAGGACCACGCCAGCACGACCAGGCAGACGGCCGCGGCGAGCAGGAAGTGCGGCATCGGCGTCCACCCGACCGCGGCGGCCAGCGCGGCGCCGAGCGAGCCGATCAGGCCGCCGAAGCTGAAGCCCGCGTGGAACTGCGGCATCAGCGGGCGGTCCAGTTCGCGGATCACCGAGACGGCGGCGACGTTCATGGACACGTCCAGGGCGGCGATGCCCGACCCCAGCAGGAACAGCGCCAGTCCGAGTTGCAGCGGGGTCGACGCGAGGGCCAGGACGGGCAGCACGAGCGCGCTCACGACGCCGCTGACCAGCACCACCCGGCGCGCTCCGACGGCGGCGCAGACGCGGGCGGCGAACGGGGCGGTCAGCGCGAGGCCTGCGCTGGCGCCGAGCAGCGACAGGCCGAGCGTGCCCGCGCTCGCCCCCACCTGCGTGGCGAGCGCGGGCACGCGGGCGGCCCACGATCCGAAGACCACGCCGTTGAAGACGAAGACGATGAACACGGCCGGTCTGGGCGTTGGCATGGCGGTCCTCCTCCGAAGGTGTCCCGTCCAGGATGACTGAAGCGCTTCAGATCCGTCCAGTCCGATTGCCGGCGCCACTGGCTACCCTCATGACCGTGGACCCCGCCCGACCGCGCAAGCCGACCCTCGACACCGTCGCCGGTGTCGTCGGGGTCTCGCGCGCGACGGTGTCGAACGCCTACAACCGGCCCGACCAGCTGTCCGCCGCGCTGCGGGAGCGGATCATGGCCGCCGCGCTCGAACTCGGCTACGCCGGACCGGACCCGGTGGCCCGCAGCCTCGCGACCAGGTCCAGCGCCGCCGTCGCCTTCATGCTCGGCCAGCCGCTGACCGCCGCGTTCTCCGATCCGGCGACCAGCGTGGTCCTCGACGGTCTGGCGTCCACTGTGGACGGACGCGACCACTGCCTCGTGCTGATGCCGGGCAACGAGACCGGCGGTCCACGTCCGGAGACCGTGGCCAGGGCGCAGGCCGACGTGTTCGTGGCGTACTCGCTGCCCGACGACGCGCCCGCGCTCGCCGCCGTGCGCGCCCGCGGCCTGCCGCTGCTGGTGATCGACCAGCCCGTGCTGCCCGGCACCGCCCGCGTCGAGGTCGACGACGTCGGCGGCGCCAGATCGGCCGCCGAACACCTGCTCTCGCTCGGCCACCGCCGGTTCGGCGTGCTCACGTTCGCGCTGCACCCCGGCGGCAGGTCCGGGCCGGTCGACGGGCGCGCCGAAGCCTCGTTCCGGGTCACCAGGGACCGGCTGGCGGGTTTCCTCGACGCGCTGGCCGCCGCGGGCGTCACCGACGTGCCGACGTGGGAGGCGGGCGCGAGCAGACGCGAGCTCGGCCGCACCGGCACGAGATGGCTCCTGGGGCAGGACCCCAGACCCACGGCCCTCCTGTGCGCGTCCGACGAACTCGCCTTCGGCGCCCTGCGCGCCGTGAGCGACGCCGGGCTGGCGACACCCGCCGACGTGTCCGTCACGGGCTTCGACGACGTGCCGGACGCCAAGCACGCCGACCCGCCGTTGACGACGGTGCGGCAGCCGTTGGCCGAGAAGGGGCGCAGAGCCGGCGAGCTGGCGCTGCGACTGCTCGACGGCGAGAGCCCCGGAGGGCCGATCAGAGTGCCGGTGGACCTCGTCGTACGGGCCTCCACCTGCCCACCGAAGTGATCTGCGTCACTTTCGGCCGTTCTTGACCAAGATTCGGGGCTCCGAACGGAAACGGTCAAACGTCTTCCGGCGATGAGCACGGTGGGGGCGGCTACGCTGCTACGGCACGTGGTCGGCACCCCTCCAGCCTCCGTAGCTCAGTGGAGAGAGCGAGGGACTTCTAATCCCGAGGTCGCAGGTTCGAATCCTGCCGGGGGCACTGCACTGACCAGGCAAAACAGGTGAAGATCGGGTCGATAGCTCGGACGCGTGGCATAGGTCGTGGCATGCGTCCGAGCTATTCTTGTACCCATGACGCGCCGGAAGAAGGATCCAGCCGCGCGAGACCAGCAGGGTTTCGAGACGCTGAAGAGCGGAGCGCTGCGGGTTCGCGTGTACGCGGGTCGAGATCCGATCACCCGCAAGGAGATCTGGCTTCGCGAAACGGTCCCGGCAGGGGACGACGCCTGGGATCGCGCACGCAGAGTACGCACTCGACTACTGCATCAGGTCGACGAAGGTAAGGCCTCAAAGTCCTCACTGACCAACCAGCAACTGCTGGAGCTGTACCTGACCCCAGGGCGCGTCGAGGGCACAACCCTCGATGGCTATATCCGGAAAGCCAAAACTCATATTTACCCACTTATCGGCAAAGAACAAATCAGCAAAACGACCAATCGAACGCTGAATAAGTTCTATGCAGAACTTCTTAGATGTCGAATGCACTGCACCCCATTAGAGGTCAACATCGATCACCGAACTCGAATGAAGCATGAATGCGATAGTCGGTGCACGCCTCATGAGTGCAGCCCACTTTCCGCCTCGTCGATTCGCCAGATGCACTTTTGTCTTAGCGGCGCCTATAAGTGGGCGATGCAGCAGGACGAGAACTGGCTCTCCGAAAATCCTGCCGAACTTGCAAGCCCGCCTCCGGCAGTAAATCCCGAACCGGATCCTCCAACACCCGAAGAAGCAGCCAGGATTATTAACGAATGCTGGAGTGATCCAATCTTCGGCCCCTTCGTCTGGATCGCCATGTGCACAGGTGCTCGACGAGGGGAAAACTGCGCTCATCGATGGAACAAAATTGTCAAGCGTCACAAGAAAGAGCTACACGATACTGAACACAAATGTTCGGAAGTCGGATGCGAGTGGCAACTTGAGATCAATCGAAGCATTGCCCAGGTAGGAAAAAAGACATGGGAAAAACCAACAAAAACTAATCAGCGCCGATTCATCATCCTGGATAACGAAAGCATTGCCGTCCTGGAGGATTATCGAAATTACTGCGAAGCAAGGGCAGCCGCGTTTGGTATGACACTTAAAGATGACGGATACATTTTTTCCGACTCGCCCGACGGGAGCAAATACCTAATACCCTCTACAGTAAGCCAGAAGTACGAACGCTTGGTCGAGCAGCTTGGAATCAAGACGCTTCTCAAGGCCTTGCGGCACTACAATGTCACGGAGCTGATAGCAGCTGGCGTGGACATTCGCACCATCGCGGGACGCGTCGGCCATGCAGGTGGCGGAACCACCACGATGCGCGTATATGCCGCATTCACCAATGCCGCAGATCAGCGCGCCGCAAAGAAACTTGGCGATCATCTCCCGCCACGACCGACAGGGCGAGCCGAAAAGAAGCGAGATCCGTACCCGTTTGAGCTGGTTGCTGCAGAGTACAGAACTTTGATCAAGTCAGGTCACTTCGGGCCGGAGAACCCGTTCCCTACTACAGTCGAACTCGCACAGGAGAAGTTCGTATCCGCTGGTACCGCGAACCGTGCCATTGGCATTCTGAAAGAGGAGGGACTTATTTCAGCTGGCCGTGGCATTAGGACTCGAGTTCTTTGGTCTAGCTCGAACTCAGATGAGGCAACAACGCCTCCAGCAGCAACAGAGCCGCCTGCACGGATCTCGACAATTGAACACAAGCCGAACATCCTTCAAACGCAAGCCAGTACACCGTTGGTGGAACTCGACATTCTCCACCTAGGATCGCCATTTAGAAAGATCACCGCTTCGGTAGCCCCCGACGATTTGGATAAGATTCGCCAGTTGCTCGCAGATGCGATGCGCCGACGCCGCATTGATGAATCAGAGATTGGCGACTTTGAAGTTGACATTCGACTTCCAGGAGATGCTACTATTTTGAGTACCTTCGCCACTTCTCCAGTACCGGACAGGACGGTTGATGACAACGTCAGGCGCCTGCCAGTCGGACGCGCAGAGCCAGCTGCCTCGTAGAATTCGAGCTTCCGACTTCGGGACGTCGATACCCTTCGTTAAACTAGGCGCTTCTGCCACAACCACGATGAATGCAACTGCCAACGCCGCCGTGTCCCAGCAGGGCATGTAGCTCCCTGGGCCTTTCTCTGAAAACGTGCCGCTCGTAGGGAAGCTTGATCTGCCACAGACGGGCAACCTGCAAAATTAGGACCATCGAGTTCGACAAGCTCTTGTTTGCGCCCGGCTTTCTAGGCGATGATCACAACAGCGCCGCACACGGACTCAGAAGGCTCGACGCGCTTGGCGTTGACGAGAGGGTGAAACTGGTGGAGCACAACGGCGATCAGGGCGGGTACAACCCCGACACAGGAAACGTGGCCAGGTTCGTCGTATTCGGCGCCTTCGGCGAAATACTCGCGCGCTTCCAGGTTCTGGAGCTTGCCTTCTGGGGCATCCTGGCGCATCGCCAGAAGCGCGGCATGACTCTGGAACAGCGGATGGGGAAGATCGAAGGCTGGAATCGCGGAGTTTTGGGCAACCTCGTCGCGGCGGCCGACCTGCCAGCCGAACTGGACGAGGAGGCACACCGTGCAGTCGAGGCCCGCAACTATCTCGTGCACCGCTTCATGCGCGACCGGATGCCTTTCCTGCACGACGCCGCGTTCTGCGAGCAGGTCGGGACCGAGTTGGCCAAAGTGAGCAGCCGCTTGGATGACTTCGAGACGGCGCTCGGCGACCACACCCGAGCACTGGGCGTTCCTGAGGTCACCGACGACGAACTCTCGGAATTGGGTCTGGCCAACCCCGATCCCAACCTGTGGTTCTCGTAACCCGCATCGCCCGGACGGCACTCGGCCGAGTACCGATCACTGGTCGTCCTGATCATTGGCAAGTGCGGCAGCCGTTGCGCCGCGTCCGGCGAAGAGTCCGCGGTAGAGGACCCGCTTGCAGGCGAGGAGACCCGCGCGCCGGAACGTGCTCTCGAAGTCGAAGCGTTTGAGACCGCTGTGTTCGCTTTGTACGAGAATCCAAGAGTTCCACTGCTTGCGCAGAGTCTCCCAAGGAACTCCTTGCGCGCGAGGCCTGGCAACGAACCGGGCGAGCACCAACTGGGGTACCAACTGGGACCGTGCGCGGTAGTTCCCGTCAGTGCGGTGATTGTCGAACCGGGCGCGGGCCGCGCGGTAGGCGTCCGCGACCTCTTCAGGTGCGACTGCTGGATGGACATCGAGAGTGATCCGCTCCGACCACGCCGTCCAGCGCTGCTCGCGGATGTTCTCGGCTCCTTCGGTGACTCTGATCAGCCCGATCAGCGGGGTCACGCCGGTGAGCACCCAGGTGGCTGCCTGGCCCGGCTCCCAGCCGTGCGAGACCGCCAAGCCGGTCGCGAGCCGACGCAGGCGACCCAGCACCGTGCCCGGCGCCACGACCACCATGCGAACGTGGCTGAAGCCCGGAGCGACATAAGCCAGTTGGTCGACGAACACCCGGTTCACCGCGCCTGGCAGTGGTTGCCCGAACTCCCAGCCAGGCGGGAGCAGTACCTGCGCCTGCCGGACATCCTCATCGCGGTCGGTGTGCTCGGCGATCCAGTCTTCGACCTGATCGAGCTGGATGAGGCCGGCAGCGAGGAACTCCTTGCGGAACTCGGCGATCTGACGGTCGTGGTCGGCTTCGGCTGCTACATTCTCGCTCAACGCCAAGGCATATGCAGTCGACCGCGCGCCGACGTCAGCTGAGCGCGAGCTGGCCGAGACCGGCGCCAGAGTTTCCTCTGGGGCCGTGGAACCAACCGGCTCGACGTCTGGATACACAGCCCGCATGTTCTTGATCAACGAGATGCAGTCGTCCAGTTCCTCTTGCAGTCCATCGTCGTCGGCCTCCAACAACTCCCCGACGACTCGCCGCTTCAGCAGGAAATCCCACTCCCGCTCCGTCACGGCGCCGCGTAGGTGCTTCGTCAGCCTTTTTCGGATCTCGACCTCGTCTACCACGATTTTTGACTTTAGTCCCCCTGGATAGGTCCTCATCAGACTTGTGCCATGCCGAACCTGAATCGCCTCATCCGGTGGGCCCGAACGGTCTGCAACGTGCTCAACACCCTGCGGTCGTTGGCGGCCGCGATGTACCGCTTGATCATCACCTTCGTCCTGCTCGTGACCGCGGTCGCAACGTTGTGGAGCGAGGTGATGCCACACCTCGCATGACACTTCGGTGCACCCCGGCGGCGGTCGCGGCGTCGGGGTGCACCTGATCAGAGCCGCGCAACGCTGCTGGTCGACCTTGCCGTGGTCTGTCTGCCGCCACAAGCCTGGTCACCGGCTGCGACTCGGCCGGCAAGGAGCTGACAGGACTGGACGCTGGGCGAGGGCGCACTCGACGTCGACGACGTCTGCGGCGAGCCCTACCTAAGGTGTTCATCCGTGCGGGAGTGGCGGCCTCGCTACGGGCCAGGCGCGGATCTCACCGACGCGCGTCACAACGACACCTTGGTGGAGCGCACGATGAAGAGCGCGAACACCGTAGGCGCGTGGTGGTGACCGCCATAGTTCCGTCGATGCTGTCACGTCGTCAGGAAGGTTTCGATGACCTGTTGCTGATCGGTGATCGGGACTTCTCGATGGGGGCGCGAAGGATGTCGTTCATGCTGCGGGCGTGCATGCTCGCTGTCTGGGAGTTGCCGTGCGACCCTTCGCAACCCGACGCGCGGGCCTGCGGCACCGACCGCGCCCTTGGCGCAACCGGAGAAGACTGCCCGAGACCACGGCCGTCGAGACGAAGTTAGCGGGTTCGCTGGCGGTCCGGCCTCGGCTCCGTGTGCTCACACCGGAGCCGAGGGCGCATTTGCGGCTCAGCACCGCGCCCGTGGTCGGGTCACTTCTGCTTTGAGGCGCCCGCCACCTTGTGCGCGTCGTATTGCTTCTTCGCCTCCATCACGTCCTCGACCGTGCGCCAAGGGACGGCATGACGCTGTTTTCAGGACTCGTATGCAGCTGTCGAGATGTTCGAGTCCGGCAGGGGTGGGGCGAGGACAACGCGGTCTCGACCATCCTCCTTGGCTTGGTACACGGCAGTGTCCGCAGACCCCAGCAAGGTCTGCCAGCCGACATCAGGCTGGTTGGTGATGGCGACACCGATGGAGGCTGTACAACCAGTGACCACAACGGGCTCGCCTCCTCTGCTGCGCTCGAAGACCAGCGCGATGTTCGCGATCTCCGAGCGCATTCGCTCGGCCACCACCGCGGCGTCGAGGCCGTCGGCGAGTAGGACGACGATCTCGTCGCCGCCGAAGCGACCAGCAACGTCGGCCTTTCGGATGGTTCGGCTCAGGACCAGTGCGACTTCGCGCAGCAGCATGTCGCCGACCAGGTGGCCGTGGCCGTCGTTGACTTGCTTGAAGAAGTCGAGATCAATGACCACTACGGCTGGGGTGCGTCCGTCCCGCTTGGCCGTGGACAGGGATTTGGTGGCCAGTTCGATCCAGCGTGCCTTGGTGACCAGGCCGGTGCCGCCGTCGCGGCGGCCTCGTTCGCGGGCGGCGACCAGGCTGTTGATCACGACGGCGATGCCGAGAAGTACGGCGGCAGCTACAGGTGCGGCGTCGGTGGTGACCAGCACTATGCCCATCCCGATGCCCAAGGCGACTTGGGCGAGGGCTTCGCGGTCGCCGAGGAGTTGCTGGGAGGTTGGGCGTTTGCCGGTGGCCAAGGCGGCGACACAGTTGATCACGAGCAGCTGCTGGACGCTGAACACTGCGGCAGTCACAAGGAGCAGTGTCTGAGCGCGGGGCGTCCACATCCCGTTGAACATCACGGGTCCTCCTGCCGCGCGCAGCAGGTAGTGGACCGAGGTTGCCGCGAGCAGGATGGATGAGGTGGTCATCGTGTACTTGAACAGGGGTTTCCGAGCGATGGGGTAGCGGGCTATCCGCACGGTGATGATCAGCAGCGCCGTCAGCGGCAGGGGTAGGAGCAGTGCCGCGGGGAAGGAGAACGTCGAGGCCAGGTCGATGTGATGGCCCTGGGAGCCGTGGTGGGCGCGGCGTCGATCTTCTTGGCCGCGGGACAAGGCTTGGTACAGGTGCGCACCGAGGAACAGTACGGCCAGGTGACCGTACTGGTGGATCGTGAGTTTGATGCCGTCGAGCAGGGCATCGGCAAGTAGTGCGGCTGTGAGAATTTCGATGGCGAGGACGTAGAGCAGCGCCTGCGGCGGCAACGACCACAGGGTCCAGTCGCGAATCCAGGTGGTGATCACTTGTAGGACCGATCGGCCCTTGGACGAATCGGCTTCACTCGGGATGCTTGGGGCGGCTCGTGACTCCCCAGCACGCGCGGTGGTTCCGTTCGACCTGTTCGAGGTCGGCGGCGGCTGCGTGTGCGCAATCCTGTTTGGAGGCCGTCGTGATCGACGTCCGTTGTGCACTGCTCCCCCGTTTCGGTGTTGTGTCGACCGCCCGATCCGGTGAGGTCGAGTGGCTGTCCGTGCAGTCCGTTGGTGAGGTGGAGTGGCTGTCCGTTCGGCGACCTGGCGAGGTCGAGTGGTAGTCCGTCACGGTTTGCATTTGCGCTGGTGGAGCGAGTTCAGGCGATGCTCGCGAGAGCTTGTTCGGCGTTGTCTGCCTGTCAGCAAAGCTAGCGTTGGACCGCCGGAAAAGCTCAGGCATAACCTTGTTTCACCCGGACAGACCTTTGTCTAGTCGACAATGAGTAGCAGAATCCACGGTTCTGTGTAGCCCGAACGGGTGACAGTTCAGGTGTCCTGTTGGCGGCCCTGAAACAGCGTGAGTAATGATGCCGCTGTGGCTGCCCGTACAGAGCGTTACGACCCTGGACTCGGCAAGCGCCCGACACTCCCGCATGGGGGTGTCGGGCGCTTTCAGGTCGTGAGCTGTGCAAACGACTTAGCGGGTGAGTTGGGCCTGCGAGGAATGATCGGCAGCAGGCCGGACGTTGCAGTGTGATTGAGCTGCGAGCGGTTCCTGGTACGACACAGTCAGTGACATTGGATCACAGCTCGTGCCGAGGTCCGGGCGCACGGTGATTCACAGCAAACATGGCAGGACGAGACCACATGACGGGGGCAACCGCATGATCAGTAGCGACCGGCCGTTGTCGTTCGGGCCTCGACTCAGGGAACTGCGACGCAAACGCAAACTGGGACTGCGCGCCTTGGACCAGCTGGTGTTCGTCGCCTACTCCACGCTGTCCAAGGTGGAGAACGAACTGGTCGCGCCCACGATGGATCTGGCGCGCCGGTGTGACGAAGTCCTTGACGCCGGTGGCGAGCTGGTGGCGCTGGCGGCGCGGGAACTGGCAGAGCACTCGGGATGGCCACGCCCCGCGCAGCTCCCGGCGGCGGCGCTGGGGACGTTGATGGGTCGTGATGCCGAACTTGCGAAGCTTGAGGACCTGGTCGCGGGCTCGACGCGTCCAGAGGGTCGGATGGTCGTAATGGTCCTCGACGGCTCTCCGGGAGCCGGGAAGACCGCACTGGCCTTGGCGGCTGCGCGGCGCGTGGCTGAGCATCATGTCGATGGGGTGCTGTACCGGGATCTGCAGGGTTACGCCCAGGATCAGGCGCCGGTTGATCCCGCCGAGGTGCTGAAGGAGTTCCTGCACGCGCTCGGTGTCCGTTCCGCCGACTTGCCCAGCGGACTCACCGAACGGTCGACTTTGTTCCGGAGCCTGAGCCATGGGCGGAGGATGCTGCTGATCCTGGACAACGCGCGTGATGCCGCTCAAGTGGAGCCGCTGCTGCCGTTGTCACCTCGTAGTTCGGTGATCGTGACCGGCCGGGGCCACCTGACCGGTCTGGCGCGGACCGCCGGTGCCGCGCTGCTGTCCGTGGGGCCGCTTGACGAGGCATCCGCCCTCGCGCTTCTGGGCTCGATCATCGGTGCCGAGCGTGTAGCCGACGAGCAGGATGAGGCCGCCGCGTTGGCGCGTACTTGTGGTCTGCTTCCGCTGGCGCTGTGTATTGCCGCCGAGCGGGTGGCGCAGCATCCCTTCCACAGTTTGGCGGAGCTCAATGCCGAGCTCGATGCGTCGGAGTTGTTGGGGTCGCTGACGAGCCAGGATGGCACGGGCGCGGCGATGCACGCGGTGTTCTCGTGGTCCTATCGGGCACTGCCCCGTGACCAGGCACGAGCGTTCCGGCTGTTGGGCATGCACCCCGGCGCTGAGATCGGTACTTGTGCCGCGGCGGCGTTGTTCGTGATGACCTCGCCGGAGTCCCGGCTCGTCTTGGAAGGACTGGCACGCGCACGCCTGATCGCCGAGGTCGCGAGAAACCGGTGGCAGGTGCACGATCTGCTGCGGGCCTACGCCCGCAGACTGCTCGACGAGGAACCCGACGAGTACCGTGAGGCCGCGGCGTTCCGGTTGGTGTCGTGGTACGTGCACACGTCCCACGCGGCCGAGATCGCCTTGGCTCCGCAGCGCACCACCACTTTGGTCCCGGAACCGCACGGTGACGGCGTCTGTCCGATGGCCTTCGCCGACGGCGACGATGCCCTCGCCTGGTATCGCGTGGAAGCACCCAATTTCGTTCCCGTGACGAAGTTGGCTGTGCACCACAAGCTTTTCGTGTGGGCGTGGCAGTTGCCGGTGACCTTGTGGGGCTGGCTGTTGCTCGAGCGGCCTACCGACGTGTGGCTGGGTACTCACCACCTCGGCATTCAGGCCGCGCGCACCACCGCGGACGGTTACGGCGAGGGTTGGCTGTTGGCGAACCTGGGGTTCCTACTGAGGACTCGACGCGAGTACGACGCGGCCGAGCGTGCCGTAGGACGCTCGTTGGAGTTGCGAAAGCAGGTCGGCGACATTCACGGACAGGCCTGGTCCCTGGCCGGACTGGGATTCCTGGCGGTGGATCGCGGCCACGCCTCCGCGGCGTTGGCGCACTTTCGACGGGCGTTGCCCCTGTTCGCCGCCACGGAGAAGCGTCCGCACGGCAGGTCCATCGTGCTGGCCAGTATGGGTGAGGCGCACGCCGAACTGGCCGACATCGATCAGGCCCGCCACTGCTGGGATGAGGCCTTATCCGCATTTCTCGAGTTGGACGACGCCTACGGCCAGGCATGGACCCTCGCCAAACGGGGACATGCCGAGGGCATGCTCGGCCATCATCGTGAAGCGATCAACGCCTTGGAACGCTCGTTGGTTCTACGCTTGCAAGCCGGTGACCTCGCCGGGCAGGCCACCAGCCTCAACAGCCTGGGAGAGACGCACTATCGGGCCGGCGACATCGCGTCGGCCCGCACCACCTTCGCTCAAGCGCTGACCCACTACCACGAACTGGGCGACGACCAGAACGCACGCGATGTTGCCGAACGATTGGCTCAGCTGGTCAAGATCAGGCGCTGATCTGGTCCGTGGTGTTGATATCACCGGACCGCGAAGTGAAAGAGTCGATCACCAAAGTCTTGGTCCCCACGTGATCCACCTTGGTCGCGACGCGGATGGGAGGCCTCGACGATGTCGGATCCATCGTAGTGTCATAGCCGCGAAGGTCGACCACCGTCATCCCTCGCGTGTAAGTACCGGCCAACTCCACACTGACAGCATGGTTCTCGAAGGTCGCCATCTCGGCTTCCACCAAGAGCACAGCGGCCATCGGGTCCTGCATGAGGCATCCGCGTTCCCCACGGCGTGTGACGTCGAAGCGGCTGTAGAAGTCGAGGTAGTGGCCGACTACATCGTGGGCGTAGGTCGCTTGCCGGCTGCCGTGTCGTGCCAGACGCCCGAACCACTGTTCTCCGGCCCAAGCGTGGTTGGTGGCGTCCATCAGAACCATCGTCATCCGGAATCCCGCGCCGAGGACGGCGTGGGCGGCCTCCGGGTCGTGCCAGGTGTCGGTGTCCACCTGCGAGGTGATGTTGCCGGGCACCCGATCCCTGCCCGCCATCCACACCACCTCATGTAACAGCATCGGCAACTCCGGTTCGATCGTGAGGGCGTGGGCGAGGTTGGTCAGCGGCCCCAACGCAAACAACGAGATCTCGCCGCGTCGATCGCGGGCCAGTCGCACGAGTTGCTCGGCTGTGCCCTCCCGCCGTGTCGATGAGAGGAGACGGGACCGGACCGCGCCCCGAGGCCATCCGCAGCACCATGATCGAACTCGGCGGTCGTCGGCCGCCCACCGATCAGCGACGCGTCGGCACCACAGCGACAGGTACAGGGTCGAGCCCGCAGACGTCGAGTAGTCGCAGCGCATTCTCGGCGGCCACCGGTGAAGACACGTTGTCGTACGCCGACCGGACCGCGATCAGCTCGACGTTGGGTCGCGCGGCAAGGAAGAGCAACGCTAGTGCGTCATCGGCCCAGCGGTCGGTATCCGCCACAAGATGCTTTCGATCTCCGACATCCGTTCACATCTCCTCCTGCGACCCCGCCAAGGGCGGGAGGCTAACCGGAACTGCACGATTCATCGACACAGAGTGACCACTCGTAGTGTTAACCGAAGTGGTAACAGCGATCGGCGCCTTTGTCCGCAATATTCGGGCCTGCAGAGAAATACAATGGTCAGGCCACTACGACCGTTGGTGCCATCGCGGCCCGGTGGCCTCCTGAGGCCACATGCGGACACGACCGAACGACCTGCCGGGGGGCGCATGATCACCGAGAGTTCTCGACCGCTGCCGCTGCCCATGCCGGCGCGGAGACACCGTCGCGACGCGAACGGCAGGGCCCACCGGTGAAGATCTCGACTCCCGATGGCAACCTCCCTGCGGAGATCAACCGATTCTTCGGCAGGACCTCCGAGTTGACGACATTGAGAAACCACGTCGAGCACGACGATGGGCCACGCCTGGTCACCGTGACCGGACCTCCCGGTGTCGGCAAGTCGCGGTTGGCGCAACAGATCGGTCGACAGGTCCGAGACCGGTATCGGCACGGGGTGTGGATCGTGTACCTGGCGGATCTGGAGCACCCCAAGTCGCTCGCCCACAACATCGCCGAAGCGCTGCGGATCGTCGACAACACCCGTACGGAAGGCCTGGCACGGTTGATCGAGGCGTTGCGCGACAAGCAACTCCTGCTGATCCTGGACAACTGCGAGCATCTGCTGCCCGCGGTGCAGAAGGTCGTGCGCACCCTGATGCAGGGTTGCGAGCAGGTTCGGATCGTGGCGACCAGCCAGGAAAGCCTCGGGCTCACGGGCGAGCAACTGGTGAAACTCGCACCGTTGAGGGTCACCGGCCACCACGACGACGCAGGCGGGTCCGACAACACCAAGCCGGATGAAGCGGTACAGCTGTTCGTCGATCGGGCCAGGGCCGCTGACGAGGAAGTGTCCGAGGACGATATCCCGTTGATCAACAAACTGTGCGCGTTGCTCGACGGCCTGCCGCTGGCGCTCGAGTTGGCTGCGGGGTTGTTGAGGCAAATGACCTTGCGCGACATCTATGACCAGTTGGTCCTGCCGGACACGACTGCGCGCTTCAGGCTGCTTGTCGACGGCGACCCGACCGGACAACAGAGCCACCAGGCGTTGTCACGGGCCATCTCGTTGTCCGCGACGCGATGCACGCCGGCGGAACTGGCATTGTGGGCGCGGTTGTCGGTCTTCCCCGCAGACTTCGATCGTGGCGCGGTGGAACAGGTGTGCGCGGGCGGTGACGTCGCTGCCGCGGACATCCTATCGTTGCTGGGCAACCTGGTACGCAAGTCCATCCTGACCAAACAGGCAAGTCCCACGTCGCATCGCACCCGCTACCGGATGTTGCAGAGCATCCGGTTGTTCGGCCGGCAACTGCTCGCCGAGAACGACGACCTCGGTCGAGTTCAGGCGGCTTTCGCCGAGCACTACCGCAACGAGGCGGAGAAAGCGGCGCGGGACTGGTTCAGTCCCCGCGAACTGCAGTGGTTGCGATCGCTGCGGGAGGACTGGTCGAACCACCGGGAAGCCGTCGCCTACTACACATCGCAGCCGGAGCAGACGGAACTGGCCTTGGTGATGTCGGTCCATCTCTCCAGCACCCGTGCCGCGATCTTCGGTGGGATGCTCGCGCAGAACCTGGCCCTGTCGGAAGAAGCGATCGCCGCCAACCTCCACTCCCGAGGCCCACTGATGGTCAGTGCGCTGTGCCAGAGCGCGTGGATCGCCGCCATTCAGGGCCACCCCGACATCGCCTTGCCGTTGTTGCGGCAGGCGCACTCGATCGCCGAGCAGGCAGGCTGCGTCAAGGATCATGCCGCTTTGGGTTATGTGCAGGGAACATTCGGGTTTCTCACCGAAGCGGACGCCACTCGGGCGCGTGCCTCGGTGGATCTGCTGTTGGAAACGCTGGAGTCCTCGCCGCAGGACGACTACCCCGGTGTCACGCACATGATCGGTCTGTTCGCCGGATTCGCGGCATGTTTCGTGGGCCGCAAGGACGACGCGGACAGGGTGACCGCGAGCGTGTTGGTCTCGGCCGAGGCGCATAACGCGCCATGGTGCATTTCTTGGGCGAAGTGGGGGCGTGCCCTCTACGAGCTGACCCATGGTGGCGATCTCAAGGAGGCCTGGCGGCTGGCGCGAGAGGCACTGCGCGAGCAGTGGAACATGTGTGATCAGTGGGGAGTGGCGTGGACCCTGTGGCTGTTGGCCCTCATCGCCTCGCGGCTTGGCCAGCACGAACTCGCGGCGCTGCTGTCGGGTGGCTCCACCACCCAGCAGGAGGTGTCGCGGGTCTTCCTGCCGGGTCTACGAGCTTTCCAGCGGCTCCAGGAACGTGTGCTCGACCATTCGCGCACTGCCTTTTCGGACTACGCGGTCAGCGAGGCGTTGGGCAAGGCGATGCAGTTGGAGCAGGTCGTCGAGGCGGGACTCGCCGAACTGCCTGCGAGCGCGTGGGTGGTCAAGCGTGCGATGTCGGGCAGTCGGGTGCTTCCCGGCGGGGTCAGTGAGCGTGAGTTCGAGGTTGCGGGCCTGGTCGCGGATGGGTTGACGAGCAAGCAGATCGGCAGTCGTCTGGGTATCGAGGAGTCCACTGTGGTGCGTCATGTCCACAATGCCCGTGGCAAGCTGGGGATGCGTAATCGTTTGGCTCTCGCGCAGTGGTATCGCGATCAGCGCATCGACGAGAATGCGCGCTAGCGGCGCAGGATCACACCCAGTTGCTCGGGCCCGTTCATGATCACTGATCGGCTGCGCCTGAGGGGATGTTCATCGGTGGGCAGTGAGCGCGGGAATCGGCTGGGCAGTCGGCTCAGGGCGATTTCGGCTTCCATGCGCCCGAGTGCGGCCCCGAGGCAGTAGTGCAGGCCGTGGCCGAACGACAGCTGCGGAGCTGTGTCGTCGCGGTGCAGGTCGAATTCGGTCGGGCAAGGGTAGTAGGCCGGGTCGCGGTTGGCGGCGCCGAGGGACACCAGGACCACCTCGTCCGCGGGGATGGTCGTGCCCTGGATGGTCATGGGCTCGATGGTGATGCGGTGGGTTGCCATCCGTACGGGACTGTCGTGGCGCAGTGTCTCGCGTACAGCGCCCGCGGCCAGCGATGTGTCGGCGGCGAGTTCGCTCCAGGCGGTGGGATGGCGCAGTGTCGCGTGCACGGCGTTGCCGATGAGGTTCGTCGTCGTTTCGTGTCCTGCGACGAACAGCAGGAAGCAGGTGCCGATCAGCTCGTCGTCGGTGAGGCCGTCCGTCGCCTCCGAACTAGTGGCGAGCGCTGAGAGCAGATCGTGTCCGGGTGTGCGGCGCTTGGTCGCGATCAACTCGGCGAAGTAGGCGGCCATCGCGTCGTTGGCGGGGCCGACGACATCGGGGTGGTCCTCCATGAGGTCGGCGGTCCATGCCCTGAACGGTTCCCGATCCGACACCGGGACTCCCATCAGTTCGCAGATGACGGTGACGGGAAGTTCGAACGCGAACTCCGAGACGAGGTCGACCGGCGCGTTGGTGGGCAAGGCGTCGAGCAGATCGTTCGTGATCTGCTCGACGCGCGGCCGCAGGGCCGCGATGCGGCGAGGGGTGAAGGCCTTGGCGACGGGCTCGCGCAGCCGTTTGTGGTGGGGCGGGTCGGCGAACAACATGCCGCGGAACATCCCCGACAGCTCGGCTTCGTGATGGCCGGCGCGCCGCATCGCCGCGGTCATGACCCGCTCAAGCCGGGCGGAGTCCTTGCTCACCGCGGGGTGTGTGAGGACCGTGCGTGCCGCCTCGTAGCCGGTGATCACCCAGGCAGGTACTCCGTTGGGCAGTGCGACGCGGTGTGCCGGGCCTTGGGCCCGGAGTGTGTCCTCGACCTCGGCGTGCTGGTCCCAGTAGTGCTCGCTGAACATGGCGATCGTCGAGGTCGGTGTTGGTGTCGGTGTCGGCACGGCGGCCCTTCCCACGGCTGTGTGCCGTTCCCGCGGGAGGAGGGCCTTGGGATGTGGTGATGGCACAGGATCAGGAGGAGACGGTCGGGTGGGCCCCTGCGCATCGCCTGGGCCCACCTGCCCGTCCCTGCCCCGGTTGGTGTTACTCCCCGTTCACGATCACCACGACGCGTAATCGGCATCCGGCGCCCCGCAGTCCGCTCCCCAGCAGCTGCGGTGTGCTCCAACTCGTGAAGCGCCGTAGGTCCCCCCGAGCACCCGGTAGGTGTTAGAGGGATGGTTCCGGTCGTCGTGACCGCCGGTAGGCCTGTCGGTCTACCGGGATCAGGTTGCGTCATCGGCTCCGAGCGGCGCATCGTCAGAACTGTGCAGTCGGCGGACTAGTTGGTCGTGGACGGAACTGTGTAGTCCGTATGCCAACGACGCAAGCTCCAGCGGGCGATCAGCAGGCCGCACACGCTCGCACCGGCGATCGTAAGCACCGTGGAGCCCGACCACTGCGCCACCAAACCCCCGAGCACGACGCCCACCCCAAGGCTGCACCGCATCACGGTGCGCCCCAACCCGACCAGACTGCCTCGAAGGTGGTCCGGCGAGTGCCGAAGGAACTGGGTCTGCACGGTGGGGAGGAACGCCATGCCGACCCCGGAGAACGTCAACAGCAGCAGAGCGCACCACAGCGTGGGGATGGTACTGAGCACGACGCCGGCGATCACCAGAGGAAGCAGCGTGAGCAGCACCAGCGGTCCGATCAGCCTGCCGGCCGTGTCGGCGGCACGGGGCATGAGGTACGTACCCAGGGCCATGCCGACGGGATGCGCGGCCAGCAGCCATCCCATCGATGCGGGTTCCGACCCGAGCTGATCCACCAGCGGGGCCGCGATCCCGTCCGGAACGGCGACCACTCCGGCAAGGCAGAGGAGTCCGGTCAGTCCGCGCAGTTGTGGGTTACGGCGAAGCTCTCCGAGTCCGCCGGTCATCGACCGCCGCCAAGTCGTCGCATCGGTTCCGGTCGGGGCGGGGGCCGGCAGGGGCGGCAGGGCGACCCACAACAGGATGGCGGACACCGCGAACGTCGCGGCGTTCACGGTGAGTGCCCACTGCGGGCCGATGACCGTCACCGCGGCAACCGAGAGCGCCAAGCCCGCGACCTGGGCGACTTGGCGGGTGAATGCCAGCAGGGACTGGGCATCCCCGAGGGCGTCACCTCGGCCCGCCAGCTCGGGCAAGGCCGCCTGCAACGCGGCGCGATAGGGGGCGAGCGCGACAGCGCTGAGCGCGATGAGCACCATGATCAGCCATAACGGTGCGCCGGGAAGCGCCATCACCGCGAACAACACCGCCTGCACAGTGGCGGAGAGGACTGCGAGCAGTCTGCGGTCGAGGCGGTCGGCCAGCCAGGACAGTGTCACGCTGCCGACGAGATCGGGCAGGTAGCTCAAACCGAGGGTGAGCGCTGTCCAGATCGGCGAGCCGGTGCGCTGGTAGACCAGCAGCATCAGAGCGACACGAGCGAGCAGATCGCCGATCGTCGACTGCAGCTCGGCGATCCAGATGGCGCGCACCGCGGGTATGGCGAAGGCAGCACCGAACCGCGACGCCCGCAGCCGCCGTCGTGCACCCGCATGTCCGCTGGCGGTCATGTGACCACTCCCCCTGCACACATCGCCGTCGTATGCTCACCTCAGGTGATCATACGACCGCGAGCAGTAGCGACACCGCACGATCCCGCAGCACCGACGATCGAATTCGCAGGATGCCTCCAGCGGCCGAGTCGGCCCCGAGAAGCCACAGTGGCTTGGAGTCCGGCCAAAGCATCAAAAGAAGGTCGACGTGGATTCGAAGGATCACGCGATCACGAAACGCGAGCGGGCGACGCGTAGTCATGCCCGCCGGCATCGAGTGAAGTGGAACAGAGCGAATCGCAGTGTCGTACGCAAAGCTGCCCGCCTTGTTTTTCCGCGTCGCAGCTTGATCACTCAACGTGTCGAGGCTGTACACCTGTAGCCACCGATGGGGGAGTGCTCAAGCACGGTGAGTCACAGATTCCGCTCCGACATCCACTACATAGAAATGCGTACGCGCAACACCGGAACAGCGATACACAGATTGCCGACGGTGGCCGACCAGGCACTGTTCCGACATTATTTTAGATTCTTTTGCAGGCGCAGTGTTTTTCATGACATCGGATGGTGCAAATTAAGCATGACTACGTTACCGTTCGATCCAACATCACTCAGGTCGCAAGGAGCGATATTCCTGGGGTCTTGCAGTTCTATCAATGACGGCGGGAAGGGCCGTGACCATCGAACCGGGATGGTCATCGACAAGGGGGAATCATGGACGTTCAGCAGGTCAGAGGTGCGCTGCGCCTCGTGTACCCGGCACCCGATCAGACATCGGTCGAACGCGAGAGCGTCGGCCGGGTCCTCGCGATCGTGGATCAACCTGACGACGACCGGCCCGCAGCACGCGAGTCCGTGGTGGACCGCGTACTGCGGATGCTGACCGTATTCACAGACGGCCCGTGTCTGTTCAACCTCTCGCAGCTGGCCGAGCAGTCCGAGCTTCCGCTCAGCACGACTCACCGGTTGGCGAAGCAGCTCGTCAAGCACGACGTGCTCCGCAAAGACGATCACGGGCAGTACGGCGTCGGCGCCGTGCTGCTCGCCATTGCCTCGCACGCGGTCCATCACGACACGAACGACACGACCAGCGCGGACGACGACTGTTAGCCCTGCCAGTTCGCGATCACAGCCACCTAGGAGGAGCCCATGCACGGAACTCTGGGCCTGACCCATCCCGACCTGTTGCGACGCATGGAAGGGCTGGTGACACTCATCAACGCCATGGACAGCCTGAGCGAGTCCGTAGCGGTCTGGCTGAATATCCAGGACAACCAGTCCTACGGGATCACACACAGGCTGCACGACGACCACCCCTGGCCGATCGCGGAACAGGATGCGGCCTACCTGAGGCCGAAGCAGGGCGAGAAGATCGTCTACCGACGCGGCTCGCTCTGGGCGGACCTCCGCGGGACCGAGATGCGCCTGGCCACTGCCAACGCGCTGGTCGTCTGGAGCAGGCTGCCGAGGTCAGTCCGGGCGGACCTGGCCGACAAGATCCCGCTCGGCTTCGCGCTGCGGAAAGTCGGGGCGAAGCGCCAGACCGATCCCCCGGTCTTCACAGCGAAGGTCGGCGAGGACGGCTCACCCCGTCTTGAGGCACACCTCACCTCCACGCTGCTGGTGAGCGGCCGTCCCTGGGCTCGGACACAGGAAGTCCTCGACCAGGTCATCGTCGAGCACCGCGAGCCCAGCCCCGAGGCCCTACCCTCTCTGTCAGACTGGCGTGAGACACAGAGCCAACCAAGACTTCTGTGGAACATGTAGGGCGAAGACGGGAATCCTGGGACTGTGACGTTGAGTACCGCCGATCTACGGGCCGATGATGATCCGATGGGCAAGAAAAAACAGGGACCTCGTGCGGGTCAGCCGAAACGCCGGACGTTCACCGCCGCCTACAAACTGGCGATCGTGGAGGAATACGAGAGTCTGACCGAGCCCGGCGCGAAGGGCGCGTTGTTGCGGCGGGAAGGGCTGTATCACTCGCATCTGATCGATTGGACCCGAAGTCGCGATGCGGGCGGCCTGGACGCCCTGGCCGCGAAACCCTCGGGCCCGAAAGGCAGGTCCGCGGCGGAGAAGGAGAACGACAGGCTCCGTGCCGACAACGAGCGTCTCGCCCGCGAGCTGGCGAAGTCGCAGGCGGTGGTGGAGATCATGGGAAAACTGCAAGGGCTCTTGGAAACGATCTCCGAGGGCACGGACACCGACCGCAGGTCGACAAGCTGATCGGTAACGCCTTCGACGAGCTGGAACCGTTGCTGGGCACCAAACCGGGGTGCGCGTTGGTCGGGAAGTCCAGGGCGACGTTGTACCGCCGTCGCAACCCGACACCACCGGTGGCCGGACCGCACCGTCCACCGGCGCCGCACCCGGCGAGCCTGTCCGCGGCAGAACGCGCGCAGGTGCTGGACGTGTTGCGGTCACCCAGGTTCGTGGACAAGGCCCCGGCGCAGGTGTGGGCCACCCTGCTTGATGAGGGCCGCTATCTGTGCTCGATCTCCACGATGTACCGGTTGTTGCGCCAGGCCGGCGAGGTCCGTGAGCGGCGGGCGCAGGCCACCCATCCCGCGAAGGTCAAGCCGGAGTTGGTGGCCACCGCACCCGACATGGTCTGGAGTTGGGACATCACCAAACTCAAGGGACCCGATCGGGGCGTGTACTACGACCTGTTCGTCATGCTCGACATCTACTCCCGCAAGGTCGTGCACGCGATGGTCGCGTCGACCGAGACCGCGGAGCTGGCCGCGAGGTTCATCACCGACGCCATCGCCGCCAACGGCGGGACGATCCCCGGCGTGGTGCACGCCGACCGCGGCACCTCCATGACGTCGAAGAACGTCGCCATGCTGCTGGCAGACCTGGGTGTCACCCGCTCGCATTCGAGGCCGCACGTATCCGACGACAACCCCTACAGCGAGGCCCAGTTCAAGACGTTGAAGTACTGCCCGGCGTTCCCCGGCCGGTTCGGGTCGATCGCCGACGCCCGCGCGTTCAGCCACCGGTTTTTCCAGTACTACAACCACGAACACCGCCACAGCGGGATCGGCCTGCACACCCCGGCGTCGGTCCATGACGGCACCGCCGCCACCGTCTGCGCCGAACGCGCCCGAGTCCTGCACGCGGCCTACACCGCCAACCCGGACCGGTTCCACCGCGTACCGACCCCGCCCCGGCTGCCCGCAGCGGCCTGGATCAACGAACCACCTCAGGAAGACGAGAAGGCAGAACACGACCCAGAACAAGCATCCTGAGCTGTCTCAACGCCATTGACAGGTTCCGCTACGGCAGTGGATGGTGTGGTCGGCATCGCAGGCACGCGCAGGGACACCCATTCCCGTCATGTAGTAGATGCCTCGCGCCAGAGGAGGGACCACAGGTCGGCACGTACCGGGTCTCCTCGACCTGCGCGAGGCGCACGACGACTACCGCCGCGCCGAGACAGGAGCACGACCATGGATCCCCGACGCGAACACAGCGCCCCGACCACCGACGTCGGCGACCTGTCCCCCGCTGACACCACCGCGCCCTTGGGCGAGGTCGCAAGCGACAATCGCTCCGCGGTCGCCGCACGGACGTGGAGTCGGCCCGGTCGACGTCGCGAGATGTTGCGCTCGACTCGGCGCCAACCGACCCGAGGACTTGCTGCGACACGAGCTGTCGGTTCCCTCACTTCGACAAGCCGGTACCGGCAACAGATTCGGCGACTACGCCGGCCTCAAGCTCGTACGGCACCCGAGAGCACATCGGACGACGCCGAGGCCGTCACGACGGACACGCCGCCCCAAGAGGGCCGAGTGATCACCTTTGGGCGACGCCACAGGAACCGGTTGATCGCCGCGGTGAAGCTGGCCAAGGACGTTCAACTCGCCGGACTGTGGGTCGTCCTCGCGACCACCTCGTCCAAGCCTGCGGCGTCCATCGCGCTCGCGACGATGGCCCTGACCCATCTGGTGGTCACCGCAGCCAAGAACCGATTGCCGACGTCTCGGTTCACGGCGATCACTTCGCTGGTCAAGGATCTCCTGCTCGGCGGGCTGTGGCTCACCCTCGCCGCGTGCACCGGCACACCGGCGGTGTGCGTCGCGCTGTCGGCGATGGCGGTGACCCACCTGGTGTCGACCCTCTCGACCTGTGGCGAGCGCTTCACCGGCAGCGGCACACCGCCCCACGTCGGCGGTGGCATCACCAGCGCGACCGACGCGACCACCCAACACACCTCCGGCACCTGACGGACTGCCTTCGAAGCGGTGCGGGAACCTCCGCCGTCTGCGGTCGATGTCTGCGGATGTGGCATCGACGCCGGAACACCGCGGCCGGCCCGGCGTATTCGCCCCACCGCTGGACAGATGCTCGGCCCGCAACCGGATCACGATGCCCTCGATGATCGGCAGCGGCTTGTCATAGTCGGTCCCCACGCAGCAGCTGCCCAATCTGGGCGGTAATCGGTTCCGGTCCTGTACGGTCGCCATCCCCGCAGAGACGGTTGTCCGTCGGGGTCATCATGTGGTCGTCACCCCGGTTGATGCCAGTCGGCCGTGATGGAGCCGGACGGCACAGCACTTGGGCCACACGCGTCCGGCTCAGGACCCCGGCAGCTCTTGAGCAGAACTTTCTTCTGTGGCAAGGGGAAGCATCGACCCAGGGCTGTACTGATGATCAACTGGAGTGCGCATTCGCCGACGACCGTTACCGCCGCGTAGATCAGGAATCCCATCCAGCGGTTGATCGCTCCTTGACCAGGCGTCCTGTGGCGGCGAGAAGACCGGCACGCACGGGCCGAGCGTTCCGGAGAGTAGAGATCTCGTTGTCGATCTCACGAGGCTGTGATGCGGTGTCGGTGCCGCATCTTCGCGGGCGATGCCGGTGGGCGTCGGTGATGCTGTGGGCGTGGAGTACGTGTCCAGAGTGCCGCGACCGCCGCTGGGCGGGCTGATCGACGACCTGTACTACCTGGAGGGTGCGCCGCCGTACGCCCGGCTGTCTCTGCCGCCGAGCCCGTCGGCGTTGCTCATCGTCAACCTCGGGGCGCCGTTCCGCATCCGTGCCGGCTCCGACGTCGAGGCGGCCGAGTACGCCGACGGCTGCGTGATCACCACGTCCACCCGCGTGGTGGAGTTCGGCTATCCACCGTGGACCCGGTCTGTCGGCGTGCACGTCAAGCCGTGGGGGCTGGCGCCGTTCCTGCCGATGCCCGCGGCCGAACTGCGCGACCGGCCGGTGACGGTGGAGCAGGTGTGGGGCCGGGCCGCGGTAGCCGAGTTGCGAGACCGGCTGGCCACCGCGCCCGGACCACACGAGATGCTGACGCTGCTCGAGGAAGAGCTGATGCGACGGCTGTGCGAGACCTCCGGTCTGGGGCTGGTCCGCCACACGAGCAGCGTCATCTCGGCGACCGGCGGGGCGGTGGCGATCGGCAACTTGAGCGTGGCGGCCGGCGTCAGCGGCACTCACCTGGCCCAGCGGTTCAAGGAACTCGTCGGCATCACGCCGAAACGGCTGGCCCGCACCTACCGCTTCACTGCCGCGGTGTTCGCGATCGACCCCGCCGGACCGGCCGACTGGGGCGACCTCGCCGCCGACGCGGGCTACTTCGACCAGGCCCACTTCGGTCACGAGTTCCGGGCGTTCACCGGGCTCACGCCGACCCGGTACCTCGAAGTCCGGCATCGGTTCCGGCGCGAACGCCCCGGCCACGTGATCGACGGTTGGCCGTTGCCGTCCGAGTGATTTCTTACAAGAGCGCCGGCTCACGACACGCTAATTTGGCCATCCCGAAGCAGAGGAGAGCCCCATGGGCAAGGTGGTCTTGTACGGCTCGGTGTCGGTGGACGGCTTCGTCGCGGACGAGGACGACCAGCCCGGACCGCTGTTCGACTGGTTGACCGGCGGTGACGTCCCGTTGGACGAGAGCGGCGAGCTGAAGGTGTCGCAGGTGTCCTACGACCACACCCGGCCGTACTGGGACCGGATCGGGGTGACGATCGTCGGCCGCCACGTCTTCGACCTGACGGACGGCTGGGACGGGAAGCCTCCCGGCGGAATCGACCACGTGGTCGTGGTGACGCGCCGCCCGGCGCCCGAGGGCTGGGACCCCGACGCGCCGTTCCACTTCGTCGACGGCGTCGAGGCAGCCGTGGCCAAGGCGCAGGAGCTGGCGGGTGACTGCGTGGTCGAGGTCTCGGCAGGCGACGTCGGCGGCCAGGTGCTCGCCGCGGGCTTGGTCGACGAGGTGCGCATGGACGTGGTACCCGTCGTGTTCGGGTCCGGCAAGCGCTACTTCGGATCGGTCCACGCGCGGCACCTGCTGGAGGATCCCGACGTGGCGATCCAGGGCAACCGGGTGCTCCACCTGAGCTACCGGGTGCGCCGCTGACCGCTGCGAGGCGGGTGCGCGAAGAAGTCCACTGCGAACGCTGACACAAGATCGGGCTTCCGGCTGCGCTTGCGCAGGGCGAAGGCCGCTTCTCGGTCGCTGTGAAGTCGTGGCCAGACAGGAGTTCGAAACGGGGTCAACGCCAAATTCGGAGCGTCACAATTCTCGCCACTATCCCCTTGGCTATTTACTGTGAACAGGCCGAAGCACCGCGTGGTTCGGCGGCCCGCATAAGGGGTCGCCGAACCACGCGGTGCAGATCGATCGGTAATGCGCTGCCTTCCCTGCTAGCAGCGCTGGATGCAGTAGGCGCCGTAGATCCACCCGCCGTCGTTCTTCAGCTCCCAGTGCTGGGAGAGATTCGTTCGGCCGGGCCACACGGTGATGTCCCGGTCCGTGCCCCACCATGAGGTGTCGACGTGGATGACGATCGAGCCGGAGCCGCAGTGGGTGTAGTACGAGTCGTACTGGAGCCAGTAGCCGCACCGTTCCGCCTGCTGGGTGCTGACGCCGCCCGACTGACCCACCGCGTTCCGCGCCGGGCGTCCCAGCTGGTCGGCCGCCACGCTCGTCGATCCGGGCGTGATGGAGTGTGCCTGATCAGCGGTCTGCGCTGATGCTGCTGGTGTGACGCTGTCGACCACTTGAGCCGAGACGCTGGTGGTCGTCGCGGTCAACGTGAGTCCGAGCGCAACGGCCAGTATGCCGAGGACGCGGACGATGAACGATCGATTCACGGAACGATTCCCTTCATTCACGACTTTCCATCACCGCCGCACCACTTGTTCATCCACGGCCTCAATTAGGGCCGGAGCGTGGGCGGCTTTCATCAGCTCAACCCGCGAAGTCAAATAGGTCAACCTTTCGGGCACAATTTAGTGGGCGACACGTATTGCGAACTTTCATGGGCGCGCGAAAGTGATCGACGCGTCCATTTTCGGCGTCGACTGGGCGAATATCGTGTTACTCGGTTCCCGCGTGCGCGATTTCTCTGGGCCGTGGCGTCAGCGCACAAGGACCACCGTGCCGGCGGGCAGGTCGTGCAGGATCGGCCTCAGCGCGGGAGGGACGGCCAGGCACCCCGTCGCGTCGAGACGGCCTCGCAGCGAGTCTCCTTGCAGGCCGGGGATCACGATGCCTCCGGACAGCGCCGGACACAGCCGCTCGGCTCGCACGAGCAGCGGCCACCACACCGCGGCGGGCCAGCCCGTCGGTCGCTTGGCGACGGACAGCGCCATGAATGTCCTGCGCCCGCCAGGACCGGGGTCCTCGTCGGCTGGACCGGGATTGTCGTCGTCGAGCGCGGCGACGATCGACACGGTGCCGCTGCGGCCGTCGATCCGGATGTACTGGTCGAGGTGTCGGAGTTGGACGGTCGCGGTGAGGTGGACCCAGCCGGCCGGACTGGGCTCGTCGTCAGGGACCGCGCTGGCGAGCAGCACCATCGCCCAGCCCGGTCGTCGGTCGATGACCGGCACCCATGTATCGGCTCCCAGGACCGTGACCGGCAGTCGGACCAACCCCGGACCTCCCGGATCGGAGTAGACCGTCGTGGTCTGGACCGGGTGGAGCGCGTCGCCGCCCGGACCGGCATTCGGCGCCGGATCGACCGGGGCACCGGAGATCGGATCCCTCAACCCCGCCAGCGGTAGAGCGGCCACCTGCTCCGCTGTGAGCAGGGCAGGAGCGACCCCGGTGGAGTCTTCCGTGGCCGGCACTTCCGCCGGAATCTCGGTCGGCACTGCGGGCTCGCCGCTCACCGTGGGAATCGTCTGGTTCTCCACCGGTGTCGGCGTCGCCGTGTGCTCCGGCTCGGAGTCGGCCCCGGCATGACGCAGGACCAGCACTCCGAGCACCGCCACCACCAGCAACGTGGCGGCACGGAGACTGCGCGACCAACCATGCCACCGCGTGCGCCTCCGCAGGAAGGCCGCGGGCCACGGTGCGGCCGGCAGGTGGATCAGACGACCAGGTCGGGTGGCCTGCGGCGCGCGCGATGGCTCGGCATCCGGTGGGTGCGAGGACAGCACCTCGAGCTCACCGGTCACGACGTGGATCCTGGGGTCCGAGTCGGTCATGACGTCGCTGTGACCACGGCGGCCATTACGTCCTGCGCGATCGTGCAGGTGTCCTGGTCGGGGTTGGGGCTCTGGCTGTTGACCAGCAGCACGCCGGCGGTGCTGCGGTCGGTCAATTCGATCAACACTCCGCAACTGGGTTCCTTGCTGGCGGAGTTGGTGCTGGGCCGCAGCAAGCCGGGCCTGCCGCCGATCGTCGTGGCTTGGCCGCCCGCGTTCTTGGGGTTGCTCGGGTCCACCGGCATCGCACCGGGTGGGGCCCAGAAGACGGTGGCGACGAAGTGTTTGCCGGCCGCGCTGGTGCTGCTGGCCTCGCTGTTGTCGTAGAAGCAACTCACGGTGAACGGGTCGTTGGGCTTGGGCTCGCGCTGCCTCGGCGGCTTGTCCGCCTCGTTCTTCGGCCGCACCGCGGCCGGGAACGCGCTCCAGCCGGGGACCTTGCACGGGTCGAACCTCGCCCCGGACGCCGACGCGTCGGCCGGCTTGTTCTGGTCTCCCAACGTCACCGGGCCGGATACGGCGCTGCTCGGCGAGGCTGATGCCGACGATCCGGTCGACGTCGAGGACGGCGTCGACGTGGTGGTGGTGGTGTCTCCTTGCGTGGATGAGCACGCCACGGCCAGCAGCGCGCTGGCCGCGACAAGGCTGCCGCGCAGCACGGACTTGATGGTGATCATGTTGTCTCCCAGGGGTTTCCGAAGCGGTTGTTGTCACGGAAAGAGGTTTGTGAGGAGGTCGCTGACCAGCGCGTCGCGAAAGCCCAACCGACCCCGGTCGACCGGGGTCGTGGATGCTTTGCCGCGGGGCTGCTGTAGGAGTACCTGGACGCGAAGTACCCAGGGCTGGAACTCGTCTGTGGCGCCGATGGTGAGGTCCTCGACGTCCTGGCCGATCCCGTCGACGGTGGATGCCGGGGCGGAGCGCAGCACGGCGCGATCGTGGATCGTGAAGGTCGTGGTGGTGGACACGGCGGTCTTGCCTGCCGCTTCGACGGTGTCCGACCAGGACATTCCGGGGAGGACCGCGGCACGGACCATCAGCTGGTTGTCCTGTGAGGACACGGTGCAGGCACCGTCTGCCAGGTAACGGTAGAAGTCCTTGCCGAGATAGGTCTGCCACTGCGCGTCCGAGATCGCGGAGCAGACCATCTGTCCTGCGATCTCGGGGTCGGCGTGCGCGGTGGCGACCAGCTTCTCCCCTGTGTCGAACGCGGTTTCCTTCCACTGCACGCAACTGGCGGGGTCTGCGCTGCGAGCACACCCACCCATCGGCTCGACGGCGACGGCGACGGCGCTCCCCGCGACCGCGGATACGCCGTTGGTGGCGGGGACGGCGTGGCCACCGATGACGCTGGTGCAGCCCGCCAACGTCGCCGCGGTAACCATGAGCGCGCCGCGCGCCGCGATCTGTCGTCTGCTCATCGCCGGCCTGCCTTGGCCAGGACCTTCTCGGCGGTGGCCTGCGCGGTGTCGCAGGTGTCGGTCTGGATCACGATCACCTCGTAGGTTTTCGGGGCGTTCTCGGTCTTGGCGTCGGCGACCATCCAGGTGTTCTCGTCCCACACCACCGCGGTGCGGCACCCGGATTTGCTCGAGGCCGCGACGGCCTTGCGGTCGCCGACGGCCACCGCGGCGTGGTCAATGCCGTTGATCTTCTGACCGGCGAGCTTGAGCGGCTGCTCCTCGACGGTGAAGCTGACGGTGACTTCCCCCTTCTTCTTGGTCTCCTTCGACTTGTCCTTGCCCGTGCTGCCGTAGCCGGCGCGGACTCCGCACGTGAACGGCCCGGTCGGGTGCAACTCCGCGCCGTCGCCGTACTCCGGCAGCAATGCCGACGCGGCGTCGCAGGGATCGAGTTCGGCCAGGGTCAGTGCCGGGCTGGTGAGTCCGCGGTCGCGGCGCGGCGGGTCGGCCCACACCGCAGCCGAGGCCTCGACGTACTCCCGTCCCAGATCGCACGGGGCTTTGCTAGGCGTGTTCTCGCCGCGGTTGTAGTTGCGGACGCGCAGCACGATCGCGGACGTACCGTCCAGCGGCCGGGCGAAATCGCAGCCGGTCCCGTCCTCGGATTCCTCGCGGTAGGTCAGCGTGCCGCCGAGGGTCTCGGGTGCGGCATCGCGCCTGCGGCCTGCGTCGTAGTCGGCGCCGACCTCCAGGTACAGCGTCCAGGCGCCGGCAAAATCTCCTTGGGTCAGGCGCAGCACGCACTGGTTGAGACCGTCGAGGTTCGGTAGGAGTTCGTCGACCTGGTCCCCGCTGACCGCTTTCGCCGCGGCCGGGTCATGCAGCGCGCACGGGTCGATGGCCCGAAATCCCGCGTAGGAGGCGGCACGCGCGCGGGTGGCGTCCGGGATGGCGGGATTGACCGCGGGCTGCGCGGCAATCGATGTCGCGGTGCTCGACCTGGTGCCGGAGCTGGAGCCGCCGGTGCATCCGGCGGCGAGCAGGACGGCTGCCGCCAACACCAGTGTGGCTTGTAGTCGACCGGTCATGAGGTCGCTTCCTTCGGTGAGATGGTGAGGGGACCGCTGTGTGGTCGTGATGCCGGCCGGGCAGATCGGAGGCGGGCGATCGCAGGACCGAGCAGGAGCGCGAGAAGCACACTGCCCACGCCCAGCACTCCCGTACGCACGGCCGGGACCGGGCCGATGATCACCGCGCCGAGCAACAGGCAGGTGATGTCGGCGGTGATGCGGATGGTCGCCGGGGAGAAGCCGCGTCGCTGGTGTACGGCGAGCATCAACCCGTCGCGGGGCAAGGTGCCCAACCCTGCCCCGAGGTAAGTGGCGGTACCGATTGCGAAGCACGTTCCGCCTGCTGCCAGCAGCAGCAGGCGCGGCGCGGTGCCCTCCGCGGGCGGGAGGATGTCGATCAGCACGTCGCAGGTGACCGCGGGGATCACGGAGGCGACGACGGTGCCGAGACCGGGTTTGATCCTCAACGGCACGTGGCACATCAACAGCAGCGCCTGCACGGCGATGATGGCGCCGCCGATGGTCCATCCGGTCCTGGCCGCGACAGCGACGTGCAGGACGTCGAGCGGCAACAGCCCGAATCGGGCGAGCAGCAGCATTGCTATGCCCAGGCCCATCATGATCGTGCCCGTGAGCATCCGGGCGATCCGTTGTGCGAGGACGACGTGTCCGGGTCGAGGGGCGCGATGGCGGCTCATGACGTCTCCTCCGCAGCCTGCTGGATGCGTCGGGAGGCGAGGAACGCCGCTTGCACGACGGTGTCCTCGACCCGCAGAACCTTGGCGAGTCGAAGGGCCAAGGAGACGGGCAAGGTGCCGGTCTGCTCGTACAACACGATGTGTTCGATGCCGACCCCGACTACTGCGGCGAGCAGTTCGCCGCGTTCGTCGGCTCTGCCCAGGAGTCCCTTCTCCCATAGGAGAAGCCGGGTGGGCCTGACGGCCAGACGTTGAGCAGTCATCGGCACCGTGAGTGCGAGTTGGGTACGCAGGTCGGCCAGAGTGGGATCGGGCGGCAGCGGGTGCTGCAGTTGGGCCGGAGTGATCTTGAGTGCTTGGGCGACGTGTCTGAGGTTCGCGGCGCTGATGGGGGTCTTGCCATTCTCCAGCCGGTAGATCATGTTGACGTGCACGGTGAGCAGCTGCGCCAGCTCGACTTGGGTGAGTCCGCGCTGAACGCGGCCAGCGGTCAGCGCAGCGGGGTTGAATCGCGGGGCTTCCAGGTTGGTGGCCACCGTGGAGTCCTCCTCGTTGTGGTGTGGTGGTGGCACGGCAGTCACGCGTTCCGGGGTGGCCGCCCCGAAGGCAGAGACCGCACGAGTTCGTCGTGATCTGCCCTCAGAGATTTCGCACCCGAAGCCGCCAAGAGGTCGACAAGGTCGGTGGCGATGCCGGGTGCTGCGGCGAAGACGGGATCCCCGAGTCGTGCTGCGGGTCCCGCAGTGCCAGGTGGGTGCACGACCGCACCGGCCTCTTCGGCGATCAACGCCCCGGCTGCCCAGTCCCAAAGGTTGAGGTGGTGCTCGACGAACGCGTCCACAGCACCGGCAGCCACCCAGCACAAGTCCAGTGCGGCACTTCCGATTCGCCTCACGTCGTTGATCTGTCCAATGACCCGACCGAGTACCGCTGCCTGTGCGGTGCGCTGGCGTGCGTTGTCGGAGAAACCGGTGGCCAGCAGTACCTGGGAGATCTCGCGGGTGGAACTCGCGTGGATGTCCAGCCAGCCATCGGACACGCGGGGATCGTGCAATCGGGCGCCCTCCCCCAGACCGCCTGACCACAGCCGACCGGTCGCGGGTTCGGCAACCGCGCCGGCCAGAGTGACGCCGTCGACGCGAGCGGCGACGGACACGGCGACGATCGGGATGCCGTAGCGGAAGTTCGTGGTTCCGCTGATCGGATCCGCGACCCACTGGACCTGCCCCGGTTTGGGCTGTCGGTCACTCTCCTGTTCGCTGAAGACGGTGTCGTCGGGGCGCATGATCGCCACTCGTGTGCGGATCGCTTCGTCCGATTTCCGGTTGGTCGCGGTGGCGTAGTCGGTCGACGAACCCATGGTGCTTCCGGTGGGTCGGATGTCTGTGCTGGCGGCGCGTGCCCAAAGCCCCATCGCATGTGCGGCCCCGGCGCTGACGAGATCCTCGGCGAAGGCGCGCAGCTTCTCGATGTTGTGGGTCATGACAGGTCTCTCCGGTTCTCGGGATGGCCTGCGTGCGGATCTGGTCAAACCACACGACGGCAGGTTTCGGATTAGTGGGTGCGCAGCGAGCGCCGGGTCCGGCGAGCAACACGATCGAAGCTTTGCCGCGACTGTGGTGTTGAGGTCCTGCGCCCGACATTTCTCTGGTTTCTACAGATGATCTGATGACGTCAACCCAGGGAACGAGGCGTGACGGCAGCACCATAACGGAGACGCTCCACTTTTTCATAACTTTCCACCGGCTGGAAATATCAGTGTTTCCACTCCATGGAAACCGGTTTTTCCGGCTCACGGAAACCTGATCCGACAAGCAGTTTCCACACCCTGGAAACTATGCAAGAGATCCTCACTCGCGATCAACCCGCAGACTACTCAGAGTGACAGAGTGCGGGCCGTCCAGGTTTTTTGCCAGCTTTTTGTCACGAAACCGGTGACTCTAGGTGAATATTGTGCCAGGGTCGGAGAGGTCGCACGGTGCGGTAAGAACTGTCTGGGTTATCCACTCCGACGGTTTACTCGCACCCATGACATGACTGAGCAGGGAATCATCATGACGCTCGGGCCGAGCTTGCGAAGTGAACACTGACCGAGAGGACCATGGCGCCACCGAGCATCGAGCACGTGGCGCTCGGCTCGACCCGGCACCAGAACCGCCACAGCTTCAAGGGGGCAGGTGAAACAGGGAATCAATCGACTTGCAAGGCTGGTTCGACAAAATTACCCGACGATTTACCCCTCATCTCCTGCGCATTTTCCGGCTCTCGTGACCATTTCGCCGCAGCCGGGTCTTCTGCCTACGCATCCGCGTTGAGCAGGCACAGACGGGTCACTCACCACGGTGCTGGTTCCCCCTCCCACACCGGCCGTGCAGTGACCTCGCTGGTGCTGCCGAACCTGGCAGCTGGTTCGGCAGCACCGACGTCCTCCTCCGTCGCCCCCCTGACGGAGGAGGGCCACAGCCCCAGTCCGCCCCGCCCGTCCCGCTTCTCTTCCTCGGAGGCGGGGCGGGCCGATTCCCAGGGAGCGTCCGCGGTGATCGGCACTCTGTGGCTTGCGTCGTCAGCGGCCTCGCGAGCAAGGCTGTTGGTCGCGAGGATCGCGATACCACTGTCAATCGCGGTGGCACTGGGGGCTTGTTCCTCGAGTGTTCCCGGACCAGCCGACTCGGGTGCGCCTCCGGGATCAACAGTGGAGACAACTTCATCGACGTCGGCCTCCCAGAGCACCTCTGCTCCCTCGGTGACCGAGTCACGGCATTTCGGCGTCGTCATCGTTGACCGCGTCGTCTACGACGGATCGTTCAGCCAGGGCCTCGAATACGTCGATGGCCATCTGGTGGAGAGCGTTGGTGGTCGTGGCAGCAGCGCTGTGCGAGTGCTGGACCCGAATTCCGCGGCACCGCAAAGTTCGCGGCTGGACTCGGTTCTGTTCGCCACAGGCATCGCCCGCGTCCCGATGGGACCCGCACCCGCCACGGGGCTGTGGCAGATGACCTGGCAGGACCACATCGCGATCCTGCGTGACCCGACCACATTGGCCGAACTGCGTCGGGTCGCGGTCGACGGGGAGGGCTGGGGCCTGTGTCATGACGGGACCCGCTTGGTGCAAAGCCGCGGTGACAACCATCTGTTGTTCCGTGATCCCGAGAGTTTCACTCGGATCGGTGAGGTGGTGATCACCGGGCAGTGGTCGACCGCTCGGCTCGGCGAGTTGGAGTGCACCGTCGTCGACGGTCACCCGTGGGTATGGGCCAATCCACAGGGCACCGACTGGCTGCTGGGCATCGACCCGGCCAGTGGCACGGTGACCGCGGTCGTCGATCTCGGACGTCTGGCCGTCGAAGAGGTCCCTACTCGTGCCGAGCAGGTGATCGGTGGCCTTGCCGCCGTCCCTGAGTCCTCCGGCGAATTCTGGGTCACCGGCCGAGGGTGGACCCACCGCTACCGCATTCGACTGCAACCCCGCTCATGATGGGCCACACCAGGAAGTATTGCTCCGCCGTGCACGCGCCCATGACGTCACCGCTCGACACGGCCGAACTCCTCACCTTTGTCGAACGCACGACCTCGTGGACCCCGGAATCCGATTCCGATCGGATGACCGACACAGCAGCGATTTCCGTCCGGACGTCCCCGGCAAACACACCTCCGAGGGCGACCGCGCCGCCGATGGTGATACCGACCGTCACTGCCCCGATGTCCGGCTCTCGCGCTCATGGGCAATCTGTCGCAGACGTGTCGACGACCAGTTGCCGACCTCACCGGGGTGACAAGCAGATGGTGCAAGCAGCCGTGCCCTGCGACCACAACGCCTCGGCAGTACGCCTGCGCAAGTTCCCCGCGGCGACCGGGTGCTCGGGTTGCACGTCACTGTCGGCACGCTGCCGCACCTTTTGGCCTCCAGTCACCCTTTCACTGCTCAAGGAGGTGTTCGTGTGGTGGCTACTGCATTGAACTCCCTGTATCACCGAATCACGAAGCGGCGCACTGCCTCGAATACGGCGTCGTCGGGTATGGCGGCACGGTGTGAGGAAATGATCAGGACTCTGGTGATCCCGCGCCCGTTTGACGTCGACCGGTTTCTGGCGTCCTTGGCGGAGAAACGGGGCAGGACAATCAAGCTCATCCGCGGGCGACTCGCGGCGGACCGGCCCTTCGGGATGTTGATCAGCACTGCCGAGATCGACTACATCTACGGTGCCGACAACTTGCCGCTCTTGCAGTTTCAGCACACGGTGATGCACGAGGTCGGCCACCTGCTCTTGGGCCACTTCCCGGCAAACTCAGGTAGTGACGGGGCTCCGCGGGTGGCTGGTGACGATGTGTTGCAACTGTTGCTTCCAACGCTTTCGCCCGCGCTGGTGCGGCGGATCCTTGGCCGCACCGTGCACGAATCCGCCCAGGAGCGCGAAGCCGAACTGTTCGCCTCCTTGGTGCTGTCGCGGGTCACCAGCGCCCGCAATACCCACACACGTCACGGACCAACTCCGCGCGACGACCTCATTGCTCAAAAGACACTCTTCGACTACAGGGCTCGGCGCCAGGTGCGGCAGG
The DNA here is from genome assembly GCF_032460545.1 of Umezawaea sp. Da 62-37. Lineage (GTDB taxonomy): Bacteria > Actinomycetota > Actinomycetes > Mycobacteriales > Pseudonocardiaceae > Umezawaea. Next base: position 7,350,745 of record NZ_CP135965.1, on the reverse strand, counting down.
CCACCCGACTCCTGAGTCCACTGTGGCGGCGAATGATCGCCGACGTCCCACAGGTGCGATTGGACGACATCGACGAGGGAGCACTGCATCGGGCCGAGCGCGCACAGTACCGGCTCTACCGCCGCGTAATGGAAATCCGCGATGCCCAAGTGCTGCTCAGGCCCCACATCCCGCCAGGGATCCCGGAGAGGGTGTCCACCGCTGCTGACAAGCGCGAACTGGATCCGGTCGACGCGGACATCCTGCGGGAGGCAGCCGAACTCCACGCAGCCTTGGCCGCCTACCGCGCCGGCAAGCAGCACCACCTGGATGTAGTCGACGTCGTCGGGCCTCGATATTCCTCAACAGCACCGGATCTGCTTACCGAGGCGCGTCGGCTGATCCGGGTGAGCACTGCACTGCGGGAAGGCTCCGTTGGGACCAGCAGATGCCGCTGGCGACCATGAGTCATGCGCAGCGCAGCCGGTCGTCGAGGACGCTTGGGCCTGTAAGGCGCCGATCGAGATACCCCCGAAGACCGACTACGAGCATGGTCGAGCGACCGCATCGTCAGCCACGTGTGGCCCCCAAGGAACAGCATTGGCCGGTGGCTGGCAGGCCTGTGGTGACGACAATCGCGGTCACCGTCGGGCCATCTGCATCCCAGGTTTGCCCGACTGCACAAGGAATCGTCGCTTGCTGATCCCAGGCCACGGCGAACCGGGTGAGCCCGGCCCGTCAGGCGCGGATGACGACGCCGTCAGAAAAATTCGGCCTGCGACAGATCCTTTCGCGATCGATGTGTCAACCCGTCACAGAGCGGATCGTACGGAAACGTCTTCCTGTTCCCCCGAACATCGTCACGGACTCCGTTCGGGAAGATGTTCCGGTGGCGACCAACTCGAGTCTGCTGTGGAGGTTTCTCCACTGACCTGATCGGCCTGAAGGGCTCGGATGAACTCCAGAACCTGTTGCCGGCTGCTCGGGGTGAGACCCAAGGAACGCATGGCGACCGCCTGCACACCTACTTCGCGAAGCGCCAACACCAGCTCGAGATCCGCCTGGATCTGTCGAGACTTGTCGGAGTCCAGGAAGATCGCCGCGTCGATCTCGAAGAAGGCTGCGAGGGCTTCGAGGTGGCTCTTGGTGGGGTTGTCCTTGATCCCCGCGCGGAGTTGTCGTAGATACTCCTTGGAGAAGGACTTTGCCTGATTGCGCTGGCGAAGCCAGGCGGTGCACCACTTTGCGACCGATTCCATGGAGTGCTCGCGACCGCCTGGTCGTCGGATCTTCTTGAAGAGCCCGTCGATGGTCTCCGCGAGCGTGAGCCCTTCCGCCACGCCACTGCCTCCTCATCGGGCCGGAACAGGTTCGAACGGTCGGTAGCCGTCCGATGACTGAATCTAGACGATCGGCACTCATACGTCCACATCAGTTGACATTCACGACTTTCGACCTAAGCTCAACACAAGGTAATGTCAACTGATGTGGACGTATAGAAGGTTTGTCCAGCTAGATTGAAGCTTGATGGCGATTCGAAAACCAACCAGGGTGGCCTACTCGTGGTGACCCGGCTGACTGATAGGCAGGGTGACGGAGGAGCGCCGGTCTTCATCTCGTGTTCCGTAGTTCAGGGCTTGAGGCACGCCTCGCCTAGGAGGTAGAGCGACCCCCGCGTTGTAGCCGATGGAACATCGGCCGTACCGAGCCGCGATGCCAGGTCGCCTGGAGACAGTGGACTTGGGCGTGCTTCGTCAACCGGCCACCGTGGATAACCCTCGACGCCGACCTCACGGTGCCGTTGACCTGATGCTCACGGCACCAACTCGCATCGGCAACCACGTGTGCCCACACCATTTTGAACGCCGATCCCGCTCGTCCCAGCGCCACACAGGAAGGAAAAGACATGACCGTCACGAGCGACGAACCCTTGGGACGCAACGGCACCGAGCGCGCGGCGACATCGGTGTCCTTTGACGACAGTTCTCAGCACTCCGAGCAACCAGGAAGCACCGCGCGGCATGACTCGACCCCCGAAACACATGACCGGCCGCAACCATCGACGGACACCGTCGTCACGACACCGCCGAGCACCATCTCATCCAGCGGTGGACCACCGATGTCACCCGCAGGGCCGATCGAGCCCGGAGGTCTTTTTGCCCTTGAGGCCGAACTCGCGCTGGCTGCCCTGCGGCCTTGGCCGCTGCTTCCGCCCGCCGATGTCGACGCCGCCGTGGAGGCGGGAATGCTCGTTGCGGCGAGCGTTGCTCACACCGATCAGCCCGTCGGCAGCGGCCAGCCTATCCCGACCGACAAGACCGCGTACGTGATGACGGTCGCGGTGGCGAACGCCGCAGCGGCGCTCCAGCGCCAAGGCCTGCCGCCGGACGCCACCAACCCGGTGGACTGGAACAGCTTCGGGACGGTGATCCCGGTCCTTGCGGGCTCGCCCGGCGCCGGTGCCTCGACGCTGGCCGCGCTGCTGGCCGATGTCCTCCAACTCGGACAACAGCGCGTGCTCCTCATCGATCCTGCCGACCCCCCACGCTCGGGTTTGGGTGCCGCAGCACGAGTACGAGGCCCTTGGCTGACCCGGCCGCACCCTCAGGTACACATCCGTTACTCATGGCGGGCGCAGGCCCTGCTGGCGCAACTGGAGACCAGTCTGCCGGTCATCGCACCCGGTGGGGTGCCACCGCCGCGATTGTGGCGGCCCCCAGGCATGGTTCCGCAGATCACCGTGGTCGACCTGGGCCACGATCCGTGGCGGGTCACCGCCCATCCCATGACCGGCGCGGGCGCGTGGCTTCGGCGGGGCATCCCACAACCGCGCCCGATGCTGGTGGTGCGTCCCAGCCGTCCCTCGCTGCTGCACGCCGAACAGGTGCTCGCACGGCTCGACCACTGGATCTCCAACGCGGTGGCCGCAGCGCCGGTGCAGTTGGTGGTGATGGGCGCGAAGCGCTGGCCCGCCGGAGTGGCCGGCGCAGCTGGGCTGCGGGTGCAAACGCTGATGCCTGACGCGGTGTTCGTGCCGTACGACTCCGACCTCGCCGCGGCGGGGATCACCTCCGCGGTCACACCGCCCCGACTGCGCCAAGCGCTCACACCGATGTTGCGCCGCTGCGGTCTTCTTCCCGACACCGCCGCCCACGGCAGGCGGTCCAGCACGAGGAGGCGCTCGTGATCGAGCTCTTCGACACCGTGACAATCCTGGCCCAGATCCCAAATCCGGCCCCCGTGGCACCTCCTGGCAGCGAAAAGATCATTGAAGTGGTCGCCAACGCCAAATGGGGCGCCAGAATCGCCCTGATGTTAGGCTTTTTCATCGGCCTGCTGGTCTGGGCCGGAGGACGCTGGGTCGACCACCACCGTGCTGGCCGCGTCGGCCTGTTCATGATGCTCTGTTCCCTCAGTGGTGCCTTGCTTTACGGCATCGGCTGGCAAGTCATCAACTACTTCGCGGGTGACGCGTGATGAGCAGCGCACCGGCCCCTACCCGATCCCGCAAGCAGGCCAGGCCATCGCTGACCGCCATCGTGGTCATCGCGGTCGTGCTGATCGGCGGCGTGGTGGCCCTTATGCTCGCCCGACAGACCACCGCCCCGGAGCCGGCAGTCGCCGCACCAACCATCAGTGTTCCACCGCAGGCGACGTCATCAGCGATAGAGACAGCCGGCACCACGGCGGAACACGCGCTGGCAACGCGGCCGATGATGCAACTGCCCGCCCAGGCGGCGCAGCCCCAGGCCATGACGACCGCGTCGGCAGGACCGGCGATCACGGTGCTGACGCCGACGATCTCGCCTGGGCGCTGGATCCCGGATGGGTTTCCCAGCACACCGGAGGGTGCGCTGGGACAGCTCAAGACCTTGAACGAGACCGTGCTGACAGCCGCGGATCCACAGGTCTACGCCCGCGGCTTCCAGGAACTAGCCGAGCCGGGCGCACCCGATCCGACCTCGACCGGCCTGTCGACGCTGCTGACCGGGCTGCGCTCCCGCGCACAACTGCCCGCCACCGGACCCATCCCCGGTCTGAGCGCGACTTACCGAGTCACGCACGGCCAGATCAAGGGCGCGACGTCCGACGGGCTCTACGTGGTGGCGTGCGTGCTGGGCCAGTTCTCCGCAGGCGCCAACGGGCGACTGGTGAGCGCCGGTGTTGGTGACTGCCAGGCCATGCGGTGGAACGGCACACGGTGGCTGATCGCCTCCGGCTCTGTGGCCGCGCCCGCGCCGTGCGCGTGGCCAGGAAGCGCGGACGCGGTGAAGGCCGGCTACCGAGAACTGAACGGAGGCTGAGCAGGAATGCCACCCTTTGGTGCTATCGGCGGGACGATGGGCTTGGAGCTGCAAGTCGTGATGGCTTCGGGGTTCGAGTTCATCATGCAGGCGATTTGGCTTGTGAGCCTGTCGCTCCTGCTTGGCGCGTTCAAGCTGGCCGACCAGTTCTCGGTGTTCAGTGTGGACACCCGCACCGGTCCGATCGCGGTGCTGTGGCCGATGATGCTGTGGATCAGCGGCGTCATTGCTCTGGGCTTGTTCTTCTGGCAGCTGATCGTGACCAATCTGCGCGGCGGCCGCGGCTTCATGCGACTGGTCGGCGGCCCGGTCCAGTACGGCATTGCCCTGGCGGTGACCGTGAGCACGCTCGCGGTGTTCCTGGCCGGTGTCGACGGGCTGACCAACGGCATCCTCGAGTACGGGCTGCAGTCGAAGAACTTCTCCGATGCGCTCAAGCAGACCAGCTTCGGCGATGGCATCGTCGACGGCGTGAAAGGCGTCGCGCTGGGCATCTGCGCCTTTGTCGGGGTAATCCCCGCTGCGGTCGGCTACATCCTCGAGATGTTGTTCCGTGAAGCCGCGATCACCGTCCTCGTAGCCACCATCCCGGTGACTGCTGCGGGTCTGTTGGCCAATATCACCGCGAGCTGGTTCTGGCGTACCTGTCGGTGGTTGCTGGCCTGCGTCGCCATGAAGCCCGTGTTGGCGTTGGCGCTGGTGCTGGGCGTGGCGATCTCCGGCGGCTCCGAGGGGTTGTCCGGGTTGCTCGCCGGCATCGGCGTGCTGCTCATTTCGTTGTTCTGCCCGTTCGTGCTGTTCAAGTTGTTCGCGTTCGTCGACCCGAACAGCGATACCGGCGCGGCGTTCCGCGATGCCTTGTCCGGTGCCGGTGTCGACTCCTACGGCGCGAACAACCCCGCCATGCTGGCCGGCAAAGCCGCCCTGGGCGGAGGAGGCGGTGGTGGTAGCGCGATCGAGGATGCCAACACCGGCAGATTCGACGCCGCAGTCGGCGATGAAGCCGAAGGTTCCGCGGACGACTCCGGAGGAAACCAGTCCAATGAGGATGGGCAGGGCACCGGAGGCAGCAGCACATCCGGAAGCCATAGCCCAAGCGGCGGGAGTGACACGGGTGGGGCCGGTACCAGCAATGGGTCCGGTACCAGCGGTGGCAGCAACAGCGCAACCGAGGGTGGCGCTGATGGCGGGGGCGATTCAGGAAGTGACGGCAGAGGTTCGACCGTGCCACCGGCGGCGAATCTGGGGCAGGTCGTGTCCTCCAGTCCCGACCGTGGTCCCTCGGGCTCCTACGACAACGACAGCACTGTCGGCGACAAGGAAAATGGTGCCGGGGGCAGCACAAGCGGCACCCCGAAGTCCGGTGGTAGCGGCGGCGGGGGAACCGCGGCCGGAGCGGAGGAAGCGGCGGTGATCCTATGACGTCGCCTCGGATCTATCGAGGGCTCAACCGGCGTGAGCACGCAGGTTGGATCATGGGCCTGACCCCGACACAGGCACTGGCGTGCGTCGCGTTGATGGTACCGGTGCTGTTGGCCGTCTCGGGCGGTCGGTTCGCCGACGCAGCGATCCTGCTGCCGGTCTGCGCCACCATCGCCGCGCTCGTGGTGATACCGGTCCGCGGCCGTCCGGCGTTCCGGTGGCTGCTGCACCTGGTCCTTTTTCGGGTCGGTATCGCCACCGGCTGGTCCCGCTGGCAGTCCAAGGTCGCCGCCGGGGCATCCGTCGACCCCGATGAACCCGACCTGCCCGGTGTGCTGCAACGCGTGGAGTTCCCCGACGGGCCGCAGTTCAAGGACGTCGGACGGGTGTGCCTGATCCACGACACCGGAGACGGCCGCTGGGGCGCCACCGCGCGCCTGACCCACTCCGGAGTCGGGATGCTCTCCGATGAGCAGTGCGAACGGCTGGCCGCCCGGCTGGGCACCCTGCTGCTGTCACTGGGTCACCGCGAGATCGTGGACCGGGTGAGTCTGCTCGTGCGCACCGTTCCCGACGACGGGACCGAGTACGAGGTGTGGCGCGGCAACCACGAGGTCCGCGACGCGCCGCGATTGGCACGACAGGCCACCGACGAGTTGGACCGCACCATCGGCACCGTCAGCGTGCGCCATGAGGTGTTCGTGACGGTGTCGGGGTCGGAGGACAGGCTGCGCAAGCCCGCTGTGGCCGCCGGCGGTGGCGTCGCCGGCCGCGCCTTGGCCCTCTACCGGGTCCTCGATGGTCTGGAGGACCCACTCAAGGCTCTCGGGTCGCGGACCGTGGAATGGTTGGACGGTCCGGGGATGGCCGAAGCCTTGCGCACCGGGTTCAACCCCTCCGCGCGCGCCGTGCTGGCCGCCGCACACGAGCGCGGCACCGGCCACGGTTTGGAGATGGCCGCGGCCGGACCGACCGCCGCACCGTCACCGACCCCCCGGGCCTACACCCACGACGGGTTCACCACCGTGTCCTACACCGCGCTGATGCCCGAAGCCGGTACCGTGTTCGGCTCCCTGGCACCGCTGCTTGCGGTGCGCACCGCAGGCGAACGTCGGACCCTGGCCATCCACTACGAGGTCATGGACACCCATCGCGCGCACCGCGCCGTACGGGGCAACAGGTTCCGGTCCGGTGTGATGACCGATTGGAAACACAGCAAGGGCTTCAGCGCCACAGCGATGGACGAACGTGAGGCCGGCGGAGCCCGCGCGCAGGAACGCGCGGTCGCGGCCGGCCACTCGGTGGTGCGGTTCGCCGTCGCCGCGTCGGTCACCGTCCCCAGCGGCTGGAACGTCGAGGATCACGCCGCCCGCTTGGAAAACGACGCCTCCGGTCGATTCCGGTTGCTGCGCTTGGACCTCGCGCAGGACTCCACCTTCGTCGTCGCGGTCCTCCCGGTCGGGATCGGGTTGCCCCGCCAGCGAGGAGGACTGCTGTGAGCAGGCGGACCTCGCGCGAGCGCAGCGCCGCCGAACTGCTCCGCGCCTTCGGCGCACCGCCGGCCGCGAAGCCCCCGCTGGAACAGCCGCAGCGGGCGGACCGAGACCGGGTCAACCGTGCCAGCGCACCACGACGTGGCCACGCTCGCCCAGGGGAAGGCTGGTCCCCGGTCGAGTCCCCAGTGGCGGTCTACCAGGCCGCCACCAGCGAGATCGGTGGCCTGTTTCCGCTGCTGGCGTCCAACGGCATCCCGGCGGTCGGGGCGCGCATGGGTTACGACACGCTCTCCGGTGGCGCGTTCTACGCCCACCCCATCGAATGGGTACTGCGCGGACTGGCGACCAACCCGAACATCGTCGTCTTCGGCGAGCCAGGGCGTGGCAAAAGTTCCACCGTCGTGGCGTTCCTGCTGCGGATGATGCTGTTCGGCGTCAAGACGTTGATCTCCGGGGACGTCAAGGGTGAGTACAGCCCGCTGCTGCGGGCGCTGGGCGTCACCCCGATCGCGTTGGGCCGCGGCAGTCCCGCCCGGCTCAACGCGCTCGACCTCGGGCCGCTGCGCAGCCGTTGGGGCGGCTGGTCGGTGGCCCAGCAACGTGAAGAACTCGCCGGTGTCCTGGGCCGATGGGTGAAGCTGCTGATCGCGCTGGCCGAGGCACAGGGCTACCGGCCCACGGTGACCGACGAGGCCGTCCTGTCCGCGGTGCTACGGCGATTGGTCCGGGTCGAGGACGGCTACACCGAACTGCGACCGGTCACCATCCCCGACGTGCAGCGTGAACTGGCCGAACCCGACGATGCGCTCTGGGCGGCGACCCGATTCGCCGACCGCCGCCAGTTCCTCGACACCCTGCGCCCGATCACCGACGCGCTGGGCAACCTCGTCAACGGCCCTCTCGCCGGATTGTTCGACCAGGAAACCAACTTCGAACTGGACTGGGACGCCCCCGTGCAGTCGATGGACCTGTCACGGCTGCGCTCGCGCGGCGACCAAGCGATCGCCGTCGCGCTGACGTGCTTGGGCTCCTGGTCGAGCATGGTCACCGATCTACAGGACGACGGCGAGATTCGCATCGTCGTGCGCGACGAAGTGTGGCGGCAGATGCGGCTCGGGCTACGCGCGGTGCAAGCCGTCGACTCCGACCTACGGCTCTCCCGCGCCGAACGCAAGATCCAGATCCTGGTCATGCACAAACCCTCCGATCCTCTGTCGGTCGGCGCTGCCGGCTCTCAGGAAGTCGCCATCGCCAAGGATCTGCTCGCCCTGTGCAGCACGAGAATCCTTTTCGGACAAAGCACACGGGTGGCCGACGAACTCGCCGAGGACTTCGCGCTGTCCGAACGCGAACAGGACGTCACCACCGGGTGGGCGATGGAACGCACCGGCCGGGCACTGTGGAAGATCGAGAACAGCCCCGGATACAAGGTCCAGACCGTTCTGTCACGCACCGAACGGCGAATCTTCGACACCAACGCGCAACTTCGCACCGCTCCCCACTGAGTCACCAACGCCGACGCTGTCAGGTCTGTGCACCAGAACCCACGTGCAGGGAACCGGGGTTGACGACAAATCATGCGATGGATTCCAGAATCGGTTTCGCGCCGTGTCCCCGGATACGGAGGAACGAGGTGAGTGCAGTGGCCCACAGCAGAATCCAGCTCCAGCCTGTGGCATCGGCGTTTGGCGAACGCATGATCATCACTGGCTGGAACGACACCCTCCAGACCTACTACGCCCAAATCCACGATCTGCACAGCGGGTCGGGAGATCCGGTGGTCGTACTCGACATGGGCAACGGTTTCGGCGAGGTCGACCGTCCCGAGGTGATCGTCGACGCACTACGCCACTACGCCGTCGCCCCCGAGAACCTGGACTTGTTGCTGCACGACGCTCGACATCATCCCGTCGACACCTTCACCGATCTCCGGCCCGATTCTCGCCTTTATCAGTACCAAGTCGACCACGACGATCGACTGGCCAGAATGTACCGGGCAGGTGGCTTCGTCACGAACCTGGACCGTTCGGACACCACGGATCTCCTGGATTCCCATGGCTGGCACCAGGTCGATGTGCAGATCATCGAGGACGGACACGCCGAGACATTCGCTCGGGGTGATCAATCACTGCAGTTGCGGTGGGCCTGGCCCTACGACGCCGAGGACACCACACGGCTGGTCAGCCCCGTGATCATCGATGGCGAGCAGTACGGATTCCACACCCCTGAAGGTCTGGCCGGGCTTCTGTTCGAGGGCATGCCGGACAACCACACTCTCACTGCCGACAGCGAGGACGCCATCGATCTTGTGCTCCGTGGCATTCTCGGCGACACCGTCCACAATGGCAGTGACACGGACGACTCCGAGGTCGACGGAGCTCGCGTCGGCCCCGCCATGGACATCGTCGCAGCCTCCGACACCCCGTCGGAGGCTGCGGACCATGCCGATTCCTGGCTTGATCAACCTCCTGAAGATGATCTCGGTTACAACGCCGGGATGGGGTTGTGACCATGCTCGGAGTGTTCGTGAGTTCAGAGAAGCGAAACCGGTAGGTCGACATGAGAAGCAACGAGACGCGCGCGGGCACACTGGTTGCCGGTATCGGTGTGGTGGGCTACCTACTCCTGGTGGTCCCGGCGTTGCTGGTCGGCACCGCGCTGGTGGCGGGCCAGTCCGGCGCCATCGCGGCCACCGCGGAGTGCTCGTCGGCGCAACAGCTCGGTTACGGCTCCGGTGGCGTCACCCAGCAGATCGCTGACGAGACGTTCACCGGTGAGCAGTTGACCAACGCCCAGACCATCGTCACCACCGCCGTGCGGCGTTCGCTGCCAAAGCGCGCCGCTGTGCTGGCACTGGCGACCGCGATGGTCGAGTCCGGGCTGGTCAACGTCAACTACGGCGACCGCGACAGCCTCGGGTTGTTCCAGCAGCGCCCCAGCCAGGGATGGGGCACTCCGGCACAGGTCCTCGACCCCGTGTACGCGGCGAACAAGTTCTTCGACGTATTGCTCGCGCTGCCCGGCTGGCCGAGCATGCCACCCGGTACCGCCGAACAAGCAGTCCAACGCTCGGGCTACCCGGACCGCTACGCCCCGCGCGAACCAACGGCCGCCGCACTCACCGACCGGTTCTGGCAAGGCCCGGACAACCCCGCACCTCCCCCACCGGGCACCGCTGCGGTGAGCGTCGACTTCGCTCACGGTGGCTGCCCCGACCGCGGCGGCGGCAACCTCGACACCGGCGACCTGGACCTGAAGAAGTTGCCCGAGAACTTCACGTTGCCCGCCGACCCGCAGGTGCGCCCCGCGGTGGTCTACGCACTCGCCCAGTTGGGCAAACCGTACGTGTGGGGCGCGGCGGGCCCGGAGTCCTTCGACTGCTCCGGATTGATGCAAGCGGCGTGGGCCGCCGCGCAGGTCGCGATCTCCCGTACCACCTACAGCCAGGTCCACGACGGTGTCGCGGTCGGTTCCCTGGCTCAGGTCGAGCCTGGGGACTTGCTGTTCATCCCCGGATCCGACGGCACCGCGGCCGCTCCCGGTCACGTCGGCATGTACGTCGGCAACGGCTACGTGGTCGACGCCTACGACACCGACCACGGCGTCATCCTCACCACCCTGGAGTCCTGGAAGCCCAAGGTGGTCGCCATCCGCCGCATCGTGGTCGGCGGCAACGGACAACCACCAGGAGATGACGCGCGGCTATGAGAAACACTGTCAATCCGGGAACCAGCCGTGATCTGGCGTTGATCGGCCTGGCCGTTGCCGTGCTGGGCATGCTGGTCGCGCTCGCCGCCGTCCTGATGGTCGCCGCCGCGGTGACCACCGGACTGCTTGGCGGCCCCTGGTCGATTCCCGAGGTCAGCACATGGCCCGCAGGGGTGTTCGGAGTCATGGCGCACCCCGACCGGCCCGGCGACGGGCTGGGCAGGCAGTGGGCGGGCGTCCTGGCCGGTCAGGTCGGCTGGTACTGGACGATCACCGCGGTGCTGTTGACGGCGGTCACCGCCCTGGTGCTGGCGATCGCGGTAACGGCGTGGCGACGGTTCGGGCCCTCGCAGGCCGGGCACGCCAGCCGCGAGGACCTCCGCGAGGAGCTATCGCTGTTCGCGGCCCGCCGCACGGCGGAGTGGACCAGGCCTGGGCTGTCCCGCGCACAGGCCAGGCAGGCACCGTTGGAGGAAGTCGCCGCGCCCTTGCACCTGAGTCCGCAGCGGCAGCCGATGTGCACGCCGCTGGAGAATCCGACCGGGACGCTGGCGCCGACCCAGTCCGGCAAATCCCGTCGGGACCTGGTACACAAGGCCATCGCCGCGCCCGGTGCGCTGCTGTGTTCCACGACCAAACCCGATCTATTGGAGTTCAGCGGGCTGTTGCGTGCCGCTCGGCATCAGGCGGGTCCGGTGATGGTCGCCGACATCACCGGCGCGGTGCCCTGGCCCGCGCAGGTGCAGTGGTCCCCGGTGCAGGGCTGCCAGGACACCACGGTGGCCTACCGCCGCGCGCACACGATGGTGGAGGCCGCGTCGGTCAGCCTCGCCGGCGTCGGTGGCAACGACAAGGTGTTCCGGGATCGGGCGAAGGTGGTGCTGCAGGCATATTTCCTCGCCGCGGCGATCCATCACCGCGGGGTCGCGGATCTGGTGCGGTGGGCGATGAGCAAACCGGTCGACCAGGAACCCGTGCGGCTGCTCCAGCAGGCCGGGCTTCCCGAGTACGCCCGCAACCTGCGCTCGGAGATCGGGATGGTCGCCGAGACCTCCGACGCGGTGTGGATGAGCGTGCGCCGGGTGATCGAGCCGTTCCTGGACCCGCAGATACGCCGACTGTGCTCGCCGGCGCCCGGCAACGACTTCGACGCTCGCGCCATGATCGCCCAACACGGCTCGCTCTACCTCATCGCAGGGCAACACCACTCCGCGCAGGCCGCGCCGATCCTGACCGCGCTGGTCGAGCACTGGCTGACCACCGCGCAGGAGATGGCTTTGCACACCCCGCACCGAAGGCTCGACCCACCGGCCACCGCGATCCTCGACGAGCTCACCAACGCCACCCCCGTACCGCAAGTGCCCGACATCGTCTCCGACTCCGCGGGCCGGGGCGTACTGATCCACTGGGGCGCCCAGTCGGTGGCGGCGCTGGAGAACGCGTTCACCCCACAGCGCACCCGCCAACTGTTGGACAACACCACCACGTTGAGCGTGTGGGGCGGCATCAAGGACCGCACCACCCTGGAGTGGGTGTCCCTGCTGACCGGCCACCACGACCGACGCCGCTACCAACAGCAGAGCGACGGGCTGTTCGGTCACTCCCGTACGTCGGTGGGAGTGGAGACCGTGCCCACCTACCGCCCCGGCGACGTCCGACGTGTACGCCGCGGCCGTGTGCTGGTGATCCACCGCCACCTCGACCCGGTCCTCGCCCGCACCCTCGATGTGCGCAAACGCTCTGATTGGACGGTCATCCGCCAGCACGTGCAGGCCGTACGCGACGGGGAAGTCCCGATCAGGTCGGATGGATTCGCCGTAGCGCTGCCGCAGACCGTGCGATCTGGCAGGTGGCCCCTAAGCGGACCTACGCCATGAGCGATGAATCCGCACCCGAGGCTGAGTCTGAACGCGGGCAGCCGACGACCGGTGCGGGCGGGGCCGACCGAGATGCCCAGATCAGGTCCTTGACCGAGATCGTCGGGATGTTCGCGCAGACCCTGCGCCGGATGGAGCGCAGGGTCAACCAGCTGACCAAGAAACCCGCGGCTGATACCGAAAAAGACCTCAGCGAACCGGCCGCGTGGGTGTGGTTCACCCCGCCCGCGGCCGCGGAGAACGACCCCGACGGCGGAGAGGATCCGCGGTTTACCGTGGAGAACTTCGTGGGCTGGTACAACGTGACCTTCGTCGGCGTCGATGGAAGCCGGGCGCGGTCGATCCCGCCGTGCTGGCGCTCGCACCCCGGCGTGGCCATGGAAGTCGCGGCACTCGCCTACAGTTGGCGCGCGGCCAATATCGGCCCCGAGGCGAACTCCCGCGACGCCCAGGCATGGCTGCACCAGTGGCGTCCTGGATTCAGCGATCGACTCACCCGTGACTGGGTCCGTCCCGACTGCCTCGACGGTGACCACCGCGACGATGGGTCGACGTCCCGCGCCGACCGTTTCACGCTGGCTGCCGAGCTCGCGACCTCGACAACTCAGCCCCCATAACCGTCTGGTTTCCCATCCCGCCATCTCACGTGAGTAAGTTCAGACGACAACCGGCGGCACCGTTTGCGACGCCGAGATGTGTCGGCCATCCGACACGAGGAGGTGCCCGTGGATCCGGTACGAGCCAGTGAAGGAATCGGTGCGACTGGGCCGGCAGTGCTGGGGCAGGTGCGGCTTGCCGACCGCGTCGTGGTGACCAGCTCGGTGAAGCAGCATCCTGACCGGTATACCTTGTTGTTCGGCCGGGCACGGAGCGAAGTCGGTCATGCAGTCTGCCTGTGCCGTACCGACCAGGTGGTGCGTCTGGTGATTCGCTGCCGGGCGGGGCGGTATCACCTGGCCAACTGGCCCGCGGGCGGCCATCAGCACGCGCCTGCCTGCCCGTGGTACCGCAGTTCCTCCTCGATATCCGGGCGCAGCGCCCACACCGGGTCCATCACCACCACCGACGAAGGCACCTCGATTCGGCTGTCCACGCCGCTGACTGTGAGGGGTGCTTCTGCAAGTCCCGCTGACAAATCCATGCTCCGACAGGCGAACAACAACTCCTCTACGACCACACGGAACTCGATGGGGCTGCTGGCGTTGCTGCATTTCCTGTGGGAGTCCGCGCGGCTCAACGTGTGGCACCCACACCATCGGCAACGGATCTGGCGCATCTGCCGGGCGCTGTTGGAGGAGCAGGCCAGCGATTGCAGGGTCAACCAGGTGGCATTGGCCGACGTGCTGTGGGTCGTACCTCCATTTGAACGTGAGCACGCCGACAGCATCAACGTCGCCTGGCAGCGGTACCTCGCCCGGTTGAGCAACGTCGGTCGCACCCGCCGTCGCGGCCTGGTCTTGGGCGAAATTCGCGCCTTCGAGCCGACCGAACACGGCGGCGTGCGGCTGCGGCTGGCCCACCAGCGGGCGCCGTTGTTCGCTTCCACGCCGTTGATGAACCGGGCGCGTCGGTCCTACCCGAGCGTGTTCAGCGAGCAGGCTGGCCAGGTGGGTCGGCGCCAAGTGGTGCTGTGCCTGGTCGAGCGCAGCCCTCGCGGTTACCCACTCGTCGTGGACCTGGCCGCAATGCTGACGACCGGCTCCTACATACCGGCCGACTCCAGCCACGAAGCGGAGATGGCCGAGGCGCTGCAGAATGCCGGTCGTGCATTCGTGAAGCCGCTGCACTACAACGGCGGGTCGATTTTCCCCGACTTCGTGCTGGTCGACACCGATCCGGAAACGTACGTGGAGGTGTGGGGCGTACGCGGCAGGCAAGACTACGAAGTCCGCAAGCGCAGCAAGCAGGCGTTCTACCGTGACTCCGGCCGAACCCTGCTGGAATGGGACGTGCGCGACGCGCTTCCCGACCTCACCCGCTAACCCTGACCTCGCCGCCGGACCTGATCGTCGCCGTCGCCCCTATTCCTGTTGGTCGCTGCGGTGTCAGCCGATCCCGTCATCGCTCAGGACACGAACCCAGCCCAGGAGAAACGCGCCGGACTCGACGAGCGCGACGGCGTGGTCGGCGGTCAGCAGGGCGCAGTCGCAATGATTGTCAGCAGCGGTCTTGGTAATGAAGGACAGTTCCTTGATGATGTCGGCGATGCCGTCGGCAAGTTCCTCGGGCACCGGCGCGGTGTCCCAGTGGCGTGTGCACAGGCCGACGGCGACGTCGACATGTCCGGCTCGGCGTGCGGCGTCGGCCCACCCGTCGGGTAGGTCCACTTCACGCAGCAGCAGGTGTCGCGGGGTGTCGTCGTACCCGCCGTGGCCGATGCGGATCGCGATCCAGGGTGGTCGATTCCCGACCGTGTTCTCGGTGGAGATCCGCAGTGTCCATGCGGGCTCGTCGTCATCGTCCAAGGCGGCGAGGCTAGTGATGCCTTGGCTGCCCAGGTACAGCTCCAGTTCGGTCGACCACGGGAAGACGCCGCGGCCGTGGTCCTCGACGATGCGGGCGGTCAGCAACAACATCGCATGCCGGATGCCGTCTTCGGGGTCGGTGTCCAGCAGGGCATGCACACCGAAGTCGACCGTGCCGATCAAGTCAGGCCGGTCGGCAGCGCGCAGACCGAGGTACAGCGGGCCGGGCGGAAGCTCGGTCTCCGGCACCCAGTCCATCGAGGACGGCTTGCAGGTCGCGTGGTATTTCCGCGTGGTCACGTGTCGGGTCACCGGTGCGAAGTCCGGGTCGTAGGCGGTAACGACCGGTGTGATGGCGCAGTCGGCCGTGCGGGCGTCGCCCGGCTCGCCACATAGGTCGCAGGCAAAGGTGGCGGGCAGGTTGTCGAGCCAGGCGTACAGGTCGCGGCGGTCACCGCGCCGACTGTCGCCGGACAGCCAGTCGCGTACCTCGTCGGTGAGCACCCATCGGTGCTTGGGCTGCCACGGCTGGGCCGAGCCGACGACCTGACGCAGGGCGGCGGCATAGGACATGCCGGGGCGGGCGGAGAGTGCTCGGGCTTGCGCCTTGCGGGGGTCGGGCGGCTCGGCGTTGGTGGAAGTCATGGTGGAAGGACCCGTTCACATCGACGGCGGAAGCAGTGCAGAACAACAGGTGTTAGGACCGAGCGCGCGGTGAACGCGCTCGGGAGACGTGATGCGTCACGTCCTTGGTCGGCATCCATCCTGCCACTTGGTCATCCGTCTGCAGCAGCCCCGCGAGCATGGTGCACCGTGGTCGAGGCCGAAGTGAACCAGCAACGTGCGCCTCGTCTGCACAACCGCGAGACACGCCACAGCCGTTGCTACCCGTCATCGTGGTCGCGGTCATGGCGGCAGCTGTGACTGTGGTGCGCCGTTCGTCCATAAATCGCACATTGCCGGGCAGCCTGAACACACGGTGAGATCGGCTGTGGTCGTGCTGGCACGAGTCGCGTACAGCCGGGTTTTCGACGGGTCGTGCGGTGACCGCTGGTCAGTAACCGAACCCGGAGCCAAGGGCCTCGTCGATGTCCTCGGGGTCGTCGTAGCGGTCCAGTTCCTCGGCGGCCTCCTCCGCGCGGCTGTCGATACGCAGGTCGTAGCCTTCGGCGTCGTAATCAGCTGCCAGTTCATCGGCGTCCTCGACTCGGTCCTCGGCGAGTTCGATGACTTGGGCGCGTAGGGCGTTGATGCTCTCCTGGTTGGCTGAAAACTGGTCGTCGGGTGCGGTCACGATGGGCCTCCAGTGGTCGGTGAGGTTCTTCCAGGCGCGGGCGCGGGCGTCATTGCCTCGGGGTTGAGCGCCCAGCGGGACATCAGGGCTGGGTGTGGTGACGTGGTAGGTCTCGCGGTAAGCCGCTGCCGCTGCGGCGAGTTCGTCCCAACGGGCTGCGGAGGCGGGAGGCTCGGGTCGGGGGCCGAGACCGGCAGTCCAGTCCGGCTGCATCAGGGCGATGTCATCGCGCAACTGGGACGTGCGGTCGGCGATGGCCTGTGCGAGCTGGTCAAGGTGCCGGGTCAGGTCTGGCTGGTCGGCCAGTGCTGCCGGGTCGGCGGCGTCCAGCCAGGGCAGCGGGCCGCGGCGCTGCGACAGTTCCTCGGGCGGGTTGGCACGCTGCATACGCTGTTCGATGCGCCGGTACAGCACGGCGGCCGGATCGCGGGCCCCGTCGATACCGGCGAGGCTGTCGGCATCGGGTACAGCCTGTTCGACGATCCAGCCCTGCTCGTGAGCGCGGTGCAGCAGCCTTCGTAGCGCCGGTTCGGCATCGCCGTTCAGCGTTGCCGGGGCGCGGGTGGTGAGCACCTGGGTGATTCGGTCGTCGAGATGCTGTTCGTTTGCTGCCCGCGCGCTGCGTTCGTAGCGGTGTGCAAGTTCGGACAGCCGCTCCTCGACCGGTGCGGCGGTGACCATCTCGTCGGCAATGATGGCGTCGAACAGTTCGTCGGGGTCGATGGTGTCGCGGAGCCGGTCCAGTGCGCTGGTTGGTTGTCCGGTGGTCGCCGTCTGCTCGGCATCAGCTGGTTCGTCGGCCTCCGGCGGGGTCCATTGGGTGATGAGGTCGCGCCAGGCACGGGCTTGTAGCCCGGTGCCGTGGGGTTCGTTTCCCAGCGGGTGGCGTGGGTCGTCGGTGGTCACCCGGTAGGTGTCGCGGTAGGCCGCGGCGAGCCCTGCCAGCCGATCCCAGCGTTCCGCTGCTGTGGGATCGTCGAGTGGGCGCGGGCCCAACGCGGCGGTCCAGGCCGGTTCCTCGGCGGCAACGGTGGCGCGCAGTTGACCGACACGGGCACCGATGGCGTCGTTGACCCGATGGACGAAGTCCAGCAATTCCGGCTGTTCGGTGAGCCGGTGGTGATCGGGGTGTGCCAGCCACGGCAACGCGGGCTGCCATCCGCCGCCGTGCTCGCGCTGCTGGCGCAGTGCCTCGTCAAGCTCGGCGGCGGTGAACCGGTGATCGGGCATCGGGTCGTTGGTGGGTCGTGCGGCGAGCGAACGAGCGGCGTCAGTCACTGCTGCGTCGGCGTCCAGACCTTGTTCAGCGGCGGCTGCCGCCACCTGCCACACCCGTTCCCAAGTGCTGTCCTCGACTGCGGCGGTGGCGTCGTGGTGCTCGACGATCTCGCGCCACCGGTTAGTGAGGGCGAGCGTAGGTGCGGCGGTACGTGCGGGCGCGACTTCGTTCAGGACACGCTGCTGGATGCGCCAGCGCAGTATCGCGGCCGGGTCGTCGACGGCATTGTCGCTGTCGCCTGTGTCCGGCAAGCCACCAGCCACCGCGGCGGACACGAGCCGGTCGGCCTGCCAGCCTAGGGCTTGGGCAGTGCGCAAGGTCTGCCGGAGTGATGGTGCGGCGGGATACTCCAGCAGCGTCGGAACGTGCTCGGTGAGCACCGCCTCGACCTGTTCCTCGGTGCCCAACAGCGCGACGTAATCGTGACGGCCGACCAGGGTGTGCAGCGACTCGGAGGCGACCAGGGCGTCGCGCAACTCCTCATTGGCCGAGGTTTCCGCCGACGAGCGGGTCAGCGCGGCCTCCAACACGCCGCGCGCGGTCTGGTCGAGTGGGGTTTCCTGATGGGAGTCGATGGTGTGCTGGTGGGTCTCGACGTAGACCCGGTTGTCATCCACAGCGCGGGTGATGAGGGTGTAGAGCTGTTCGCGAGAGATGCCCTGGGTGACGATCGCATGCGCGGAACCGGCGCTGGTCATGCCTTGGACACGGTTGATCGTGGCGGCATAGGCAAGTTCGACATACTCGGCGACATAGTCGGCCGGGACCACCACAGTGCCCCGGTTGACCTGGTGGCGCAGCTTGAGCCCGCCGCCCTTGCGCACGGCCAGCACGTCCCAGGTGTCACCGTTCTTGATGAAGTCCTTGCCCCCGAACAGGGTCTTGAGTCGGTCGTTGTGGCGGGTGACGACCCAGTCACCCCGACTGGCGTGGGTGCCGTCGTGCAACTGCACGGCGTGGCCGTCGTCGGCGATGTCGCCGCGGAGTTGGCGCAGGGCGCGGGCTTCGAGGTTGAGTGCGGTGACATCGGAGTTGGTGGGCACGATCAGCAACGACTGGCGACCGGCATCCAAGTCGGCACGCCAGGCGTGGTGGGCGGCGTCGCGGATGGTCTCGCGACTACCGCCGTTGACCCAGCCTTGCTCGAAGTAGAAGTCCAGCCCGGTGGCATCGCCCGCGTGCAGTGACAGGGAGGCGGCACGCTGGTCGGGGTCGTCGAAGCGCACTACCTGGGTGAGTCGCACGGCGCCGTTGAGGTGTTCGAACCAGCGGACCGCTCCCCCGGCTTCGACCGCGGCGAGCTGCTTGTCATCGCCCACCAGGCGGACGTCCGCGCCGCGCCGCAGCGCGTAGGACACCACGCCGTGCAGGGTGTGGGTGCCAGCCATCGACACCTCGTCGACGATCAGCACGTCACCGCGGCGGAACGGGAACGCTTTCTCCACCACGCCGATCCGCTGTGCGGTGGTCACCTGGTGCAGGGTGTGCGGCCGCGCGTCGATCGAGTCGGCGAGCACATGCGCGGCCCGCGCGCTGGGCCCGAAAGCGAACACCCGCCCGCCCTCGGCGCGCACGATGTCGGCATAGACCTTCATTGCGGTGGTCTTACCCGCACCCGCCGGCGCGTAGAGCAGCTGCACCCGGCGACCCGAAGTGGCGAAGGACGCGACAGCGGCGCGCTGTCCGCGGTTGAGCCTGCGGGCCTTGGCCAGCGCCTGTTCCACGGCTTCTGGCCGGAGACGGCGGCCGTCGGTGAGTGCGCCCCACGCGGCGAGCGCGGATTCCTCGCGCAGGGTCCGGCCGGTGGTGTACCGGCGGCTGTTGTGCTCGACGAACACGCTCTCGCCGGAGCGGCGCCGCAACGCATTCGGCTCCTCGACCACCGATGGCGCTTCCAGAGCGACGATGTCCGCCGAGCCGAGCGCCGAGCGCACCACATCGGCGATCAGCTCGTCACGGCCGCCGTCGGCGACGCGCAGGTGTGCGGTCTGCCGATGCGCTTCAGCCTCGACGTTCCACCGGTTGAAGTGGGAGTAGTAGTCCGAGACGGTTGCCAGGGTGGCTTGGGCGAGTTCGTTGATGTCGACTTCGGACAGCGCTTCGGGTTGGCTGCCGAACACCCGTTGCCCCAGCTGGTCGATCGCCTCGGGAGTGACCATCTCCTCGGCCTGCGCTCGCCAGCGGCGCAGGTGATCGGACAGCGAGCGCGGGGCTTGCTTAGCGGCGCGGGTGCCGTATTGCGCCCGTTTGGAGATCTCGAGGATTTCCTTGGGCGAGGGTTCGCGGCCGTGGTTGTGGCGGAACGCGACGATCCGGCGGGCGCGGTCCTGCTCGACCTGTGAGGCGCGCTGGGAGAACCCGGCCAGCAACTCGTTGGGTAGGCCGTCCAGTTCCCAGGTCGGCCGTTTGAGGTCGATGCCGCCGGCGGGGCGTTCGGTCCAGGACGCTCCGTGTTCGCGGAACAGATCGCGGATGCGGGAGTTGTAGAACTCGCTCATGGTGACTGAGGCGGCCAGGATGGTGCGGCCGTCCAGCGTGGTCCAGCGGCCGTCCGGGCCTTGGACCTTCGCGCTGATGGGTACGTGGGTGTGCAGGTGCGGGTCGCCCGCGCGGGAGTCCCAGTGCTCGAAGATGGCCGCGGCGATGCCCGTGACGTCGTGCTGGGTGTAGCCACCGGCCCCTTTGCGGGTGAAGGCGACGTTGTCCTCGAAGTACGTGAGGGTGTCGAGAACGGCCCGACGGTGCAGGCTCACCACCAGGTCGCGGTGGGTGTCGTCCAGCGCGAATTCCACACTGACCGACTTCGGCGGCGCGAGCACCAGCTCGTAGCCGCTGGTGGCCGACTTCATAGCCTTCTTCTGCTCGGCCAGCCACTTGGTCAGCTCATCGTCAGAAGGCTTATGCCCCTTGTGCGTGTCGGCGTAGGTCTGCGCTTGGACGTCTCGGCGGATGGTTGCGCGAGTCGCGTCGTCGATCGGAGCGCCCGGCGGGTGGTCATGGTCGAGGTTGTGCTGTTTGTAGGCGGCGATGACCTTGCCGCGCACGACGTCGGCACCGTCGTACTGTGGGAACCGGTAACCGAGCTTGGTCGCCGCCAAAGCCTCGGCCTCGGTGCGCCCGTCGGCGATCATTTCCGCCTGGATGCGATCGGCATCGGGGTGACGTCCTTCGCCGAACAGCGCGTTCATCTGCGCCGCGGTGACCTCACCGGACATGCTCAGCTCGGCCGCTCCCCGGCCGAACCACTGGCCGGGCGGGTAGCCGTGCGCGAGGTAGTAGTCCGACAACGACTCGCCCGCGTCGAGTTCGCGGTCCGCGCACGCCACCGACCCGGTCAGGTAGTCATACCCGCCGGGCGAGAGCGTGCGCACACCGATCACCGAACAGACCACCAGTTTGTCCACATGAGTTGACGTCCATACTAGTTGACAATTTTCACTGCTATCAGCATTGGTTAATCGATTCAGCGACGTCATGCACTCAGAGTGCAAGAGGTGCTGTGGCGTGAGAGGCTGGCGGACCTGCGATGGTGCGGCAGGGTGGTCGGGACTGGTGGCGGGGCTGGGAGGCGGGCCGGTGCGGACTGGGTGCGGAGGTCGCGGGAGGCGCGGGCGTGACGGTGGGGTGCAGGCACGGCGAGAAGCCGGGGGCCTTGTGACGAGCTGGGCCTGTCATGCGCTGCGGGGGCCGGCCCCTGCGGACCGGCCCCCAGTGGTGGGCTAGGCGGCGTAGTCCAGTTCGCGGCACTCCGTGCACTGGCCGTCGTCGGCGGCCAGGTGCCGCACGTCGTGCGGTTCGCGGCCCTTACCGCAGGTGCCGCAGTTGGGCAGCGTGGCGCTGTCGGCCTGCTCGGCAAGGTGGTCGGTCAGCGTGCGGCACTCGCCGCACTGGCCGTCATCGACGGTCAAGCCGGTCACGTCGTTTTCGCCGCGCGACGCTTCACACCCGTGGCAGGCTGCGAGCTTGCCCGCCTTGGCCTTGCGGGCCAACGCCTTGGCGGGGTCGGCGGGGCGGCGCTTCCGGGCGGCGGGCTTGACGGGCGCGGCAGCCTGGGGTGCTTCCGGGGCCGGGGGCGTCGCGGCGGCCTTGCTCGGCGCGGGCGTCACGGGGGCCAGCTCCTGGGCGGGAGTGTCCTCGGTGGCGGTCTTTTCGACGGCCTTCGCGGCGGTGACCCTGCGGCGCTTGGTCGCGGGCTTGGTCGCGGCCGACTCCTGGGCGGATACCTCCGGCGGGGCGGTCTCCGGGGCGGATGCCGTAGGGGTGGCGGCGTTCTCGGTCGGAAGGTTGGCCATGACGTAGTCCGCGATGGCGGCGCGGACATCGGCGCGGATGTCGGACTCGGGGACCTGCCGCCATTCGGCGCGCAGCAGCACCCGTGCGGTGTCGGAGCCGTAGACGGTGTGGATGGTCAAGCAGCGCGCGGTGACGGCGTCGCTGAGACTGTGTCCGATGGGAAGTTCCGGGATGTAGGGGCGGTCGGCTTCTCGACAGAAGAGGCACAGTCCGTCGTCACCGTGCCCAGCGGTCATGCGCTCGCGGGGCAGGTCGTAGCCACCCCGGCTGATGGCGCACGAGAGACACCGGAAGGCAACATCGGTGCCGCAGAGGGCGGCGCGGTCGTAGTCGAACCCGGAACCGTAGGGCTTGTCGGCTTCCGCGCGCTCGTCGCGGTCTTGGATCTGCTCACCCTCGGCCACCCCGGCACGCTCGGCGGTGTAGGTGTTGAACGCTGCGGCGTCGGACTGCGCTTGCCGGTCGCGGCGGCGGCGGCGCAGGTCGTTCCTCTGCTCGGTCTTGACGGCACTCGAAGTCTGGTGTTCGTTGCGGGAGTTCCGACGGTCGGCACGGTTGTTCTGCGACTGGGGGCGGCGCTGCTCGCCGTTCTTCGGCGCGCACGCGGCGATGATCGCGCGATCTTCGGCGGTGGGCGCGGACTCCCACCACTTGCGGAGGATGTCCACAGCGGTGCGCGGGCGCTGCTCCAACAGGGTGGCGATCCGCGCGATCAGCCACAGTTCGCGGGTCTCGGCCTTGTTGACCAGCTTCTTTCCCAGCTTGCGCGCGGCGGGGATGTCACCGGCTTCCACAAGCGTGGTCAGCTCGGCAATGGTTTCCGGAACAGAAACAATGCTAGGCATTACATTAACTCCGATGCTGCTTTTCTGCGGTTACCGAGTTTGGCGTTCCCGGTTTTTCTTACAGCTTGAGTCTAGCAATAACTGCGGCCGATTAGCAAGTCCTGAGCCACTTACGGGACAATTATTTGGACTACTTTTTAACTCGTGACAACTCTCTGACCTGGTCTTTTATTACTCAAAATCGTGAGCGCACAACGAAATCCTATTCGCGCTTAACTGATTGCCGCCCTTTCTTCCCCGTTCCCCCTGTCCCTGCCATCTCTTGTGTCGTGGCAGTCGTGTCAAGGTGGGCCCCGAAAAAGATTTTGGCGGAGCTTGCGGAGTCAAAATGTTTTTTGGGTGCCTTGACACGACTGTCACGACATAAGACGATCGAGGTCAGGGGGGCCCTGGTGACCACTCAGCGCGCTTGAGGTGAGTCGCCGGATACCAACCCAGGTGGGTGCGGCTCGCGTATGGGTTGTCGGTCGGGAGCGGCGGGCAGGCGCGACCGATCACTTCGGCGGCGGCGCTGTCAGGGTGAGCCTGCCAGTCGGCAGTGCACCGCAGCCGCCAGAGCGGGGTGGACCAAGCGTCCGCGGTGCACGGCCTGGCATGGCCCCCATCAGCTCCGTGCAGGCGACTCGTCGACATCGCGGTCGGGGCGCACGACGACCCGGCAGACCGGCGCGTGCGGTCGGCGGCGGTCGGTCACCGGATGCGCCGAGCACCACGAACCAGTCGAGTGATCGTCGGGACCCAGTTCGTGGACGTAGGGCAGGAAATCCCAACGACCCACCAGGCCGCAACTCATCGGCATGCCGCATCGGCGACAAGAGGCCGACCAGCTCACTTGGTCGTCGAACACAGGCAGGGGGCCGTCGATCAGGACGGGTTCGTGTAGCGCGACGCGGCCTGCTTCGACGGGAGTCGCCATGCCGCCGCCGGGAAAGCCGGACCTGACGTAGACGCGTTCACCGCGGGGCAGGGCCTCGACGTCGGCGGGTCCCTGCATGCCAAGCAGGTCGCCGTGGCGGTCACTGGCGACGGCGACCCGGCGACTGCCGGGAGCGTGGTAGTCGTAGTGCAAGTCACCGCCGTAGTAGGCCCGCGTGAAGCGGGCCAAGGCGAGCAGGCGGGTGCCGCCGTACCAGCCGGGCACCCACTGGCGGTGCGCTGCGGCTCCGAATGCTCCGACCAGGCCGGAGCGCTTGGCAGCGCTGTCGGTGATGGTGAATCCGAGTCGGATCAGGGTGTCGTGGACCTGCTCGAGCGGGACGAACCGCCAACTGCCGTCGGTGGTGCGCTGACGCAGCGCGTCCTCCCACATCGCCGCGAGGGCGGGCAGGCCCTGCCCTGCGGCGGTCTCCAACTGCCCAGGGTGCAGGTAGGGCTGGTAGTGGTGTGGGGTCGGGCCAATGACGGGGTTGCCGTCGGTGTCGGCGAGCAGGAACGACAGCGACAGCCTTCCGGACTGCTCGACCTGCAGGACGTGCAGGGGCGGGTCCAGTGTCGGCAGGGTGCTGCACTGGGCGAGGTTGTGCTCGACGACCCGCACCCGGTCGTAGTCGGTGTCGGCTGCCGCCCACTCGACTGCGACGCTGTCGGTGAAGTCCGCGCGGCCACTGCGGATCGGCGTGGTGTGCAGCACGCTGCCCATTCGATGGAAGACCGCACCGAGGTCTGGTCGCACGATCAGCGGGTCGCCATAAGTTGGACTGGTTCCGGTGGTGGCGCTGGCGTCCTGCCGCCGGAACTCCGCGACCGGGTGGGTGGCGGAGGCGTAGTCGAGGACACCTGTTGAGGGGAACCACGGCACAGTGCAGAAGCCGGGTCCATCAGCCGTGCCGTGGTCAGTCGGGCCCCAGCTGGCAGTAGACGTATCCGGGTTGATCTCGATCGACACGGAACCTGGGTCGGGAGTGGATGGTTGCCGCATAGTCGGGAACCTCCTGGCAAAGTCGCGACCGACCTGGTGAGTCGGCACCCCCAGGGGTCTGGGAGCGGAGCGTGGTCGGCCGTGTCGGTATGGGGTTGTCCAGCGCGGTTTGCTGGACAACCCCATACCGACACGGCACGCTCCAGCGCTCCCAGACCTCACACCACAACCCTGGGGGCGTGCCCGTGACCGCATCTGAACGGTGCCTTTGCTGTTGCCGACCGGCTACACTGGGAAATGCGATCGGTTGGGTCTTGCTGAGTCCTTGTGGCCGACGTACGTCTGATCGCAGTTTTGGCGAATCCGTCTTCGGGCGGTGAGCCCTTCGGGGCTTATGCGATCGGCAACCTCAAGGCGTGTCCCACCTTCAGGTGGGACACGCCTTTTGCCTTGCACCCAGCTTTTCCCTCCTGCTGCCTGACAACCCTTGCAGTTGAACAAGCTCCTATCAGGCTTCATACCCGTCAGCAACGTCCATATGAGTTGCCCTAGAGGTATCGTGACTGCTGGAACCGACCGGACGGGTTGGCTACGAAGGAGGCAGGGCATGGTCGAGTCGACGAAACCGGGGCGCCGCGCGCGCCGATCGACCAAGGTCAGCCGCAGGCTTGAGGAGGCGCGGCGGCGCAACGCCGAGCAGCTCGCAGCGCAGCGCGATCAGGAACGGCGGGTCGAGGATTCATTGGCGGTGTTCTTCGATGCGGGCGACCAACTCCTCGCTGAGGAGCAGGAGTGCCAGCGGCGGATCGAGCCGCATGAGCGCGCAATCGCGAAGCTGCGTGAGCAGTTCGCCTTGGTGGTGGCGGAGCGGGAGACGGCGCAGGCTCGGGCTGCCTTGGCCATCCACGAGGCCGACCGGACCGTGGAGCAGGTCGGCGAACTGTTGGGGTTGGGTGAGAAGGCTGCTCGGCGGTTGATCGCAGCTGGACGAGACGCTGCCGCGCAGGAGGCGACGGCCGGGCAGGCCGACGATGACGTTAAGCCGTCGGCCTCGGCGACGAACCCTGGGGCGGGCGTCCACCGGCAGGAACCAGGCAGCGACAACGACTCCGCAGTCACAGGACAGACCACGGCGAACGGAACAGCGGCCGGGCTGACGGAGCGTCCTGCTTGGGCTGTTGGAGATCAGGACGCGTCGGCGGTCGACGCGTGAGACGGTGGAAGGGGGCGGGCCAGGTCACCTGGCCCGCCCCCTTCCACCCATCACGTGCTGTTCAGCGCGGCCGAGTCAGCGACTGTCGCCGGGGACGCGCCACAGGCGGTTGGACCCATGCCACGAACACGGTGTGGGTGGCGCGGAACCAGCGCGTCCACAGCACCGCGGTGACTATCGAGCCGATCAGCATCAGCAGCAGGGTGAGGTTGATCGGTACGCCCGGTTGACTTCCGCCGACGGCCAGTGGTGTGAGGACGGCGCCTGCTGCCGCGCCCCAGAGCGTCCGGCGGTGAGTGATGCTCGGCAGTAGCCAGAACCTGGTCAGCCGAGCGACGCCTGTCGTGAGCAGTGCCCCGAGCAATGCCAGGCCCGGCACGGCGGCGGCCCATATGCTGCCGGGGGCGAACACGCTGCCGGTGATCACGGCGATCAGGCCAGCGGTGGCGGCGCCGAGGTAGGAGCCGACGCCGGCGGCGCCGATGAAGCGCATGTAGAGAACTACTGCGGTGACCCTCATGTTGTTCGAGGGTAGGGCATTGCGGCGTTGTGGTCGGCGTTTATCGTCGGTTCGGAGACGCTGTGGCGTACCCAAGGTGGGGACTCTCACTTCACACCTGTTTTCCCGCTGCGTGACGTCCGGACGCGGTCACCGCGGCGTCCGTCCACCAGGCGCAGAGTCTTACGACCATGACCTCGCTCCCTGTCGGTGGATGAGTTATACCGATGCTTGGGGAGCACGGGTGTCGCAGCGTTGCCGTCGATCTGATCGGCGGCATCGCGATCACCGGGAATCGGTTGGAGGGCCCGGATCACACCACCGCTCCGGCAGGTTGCGGTTAGCCACTGCGGCCACCGTTGCCGTCGCGATGGCCTTGTGGGGGTGGTTCGCGGTGTCGGATGTGCTCATCGGGCCTCTTGGAGGGTTGTGAGGGCACGGACGACCTGCCCGTACAGCGGTGTGCGGTTGCAGACGGCGTGCCGGAACCAGATGCTCGCAAGAGGTCCGCCAGGCGGCTGGCCGGGATGCGGCGTAGCACCCCATTGACCGGCGTCCGATTGGCGTTAAGGGCTCCCGTCGTGGACTGCGGCAGGCTGCGACGTGCTTGGCGAGCGGGAGCAATCCGAGCCGCGGCCGAAGACCATGACTTATCGCAGGTGCCGGGGCGGACGGTCGTGGGCATCGCGGCGCTCGATCACGGAGGTGATCCGCGCCGCGGTGACGAGGTGGCTGGTAACGGCTTGTGGGCGGGCATCCTGGCAGGGTGTGGGTCAGCGGCCGATTCGGGATCGGTGCCAGGCGATCGCGCCGATCCGGTCGAAGCTGTAGCCAATCTTGTGCTGCTGGCAGTGGTCGCAGCAGCCGATCGGGCGGCCGTGGGAGCAGTCGCCGAAGTCGCCGTGCTCGCAGAAGCCGCAGACGAACGCGTGCAGGCCTCGCCCGTCGCGCAGCAGAAGCACCTGGCAGCCTTCGCCGGGCACCTCGTGCACGTCGAGCAGGTCGTAGTCGTCCACGAGGTTCACCGGTCGGTCGACGAGGAAGGAGCCGATCTTGGCGATCTCGTCGAGGGAGACCTGGTCCACCAGTTCCTGCTGGGTGTCCTTGTCGGGGACCGGCGGCGCGTCAGGGTGAGCAGCCCGTTGCCCCCGGCCCATCCCAGAAGGAACGCCTCTGCCAGGCCGCGCGAGTCGAAGGGACCGAACCACGGGCGAGGCGAGTCGACCGCGGCGATCAGCAGTGCGCTGGTGGCGGGGTCGGCGTCCTCGTCGAGGTCGACTCCGTCGGGGCGTGGGCCGCGGGATGGGTCGAGGTCCGGGTCGTGTGGGGTGGCGTGGACGTGGCCGTCGTCGGTGACGGCTAGGAATCCGATCAGGGTGTGGCCGCCGTTGTAGGACACCATTTCGCGCACGGTATCGCCGACTCGACCGAGAATGACGTGATCAAGGGTGGCCAGACCGGTGAACACCGAGGACCCAGTCAGGGGTGTCGACGCCGGGTAGCGGGGCAGGCCGTCCTCGACCCCGTTGGCGGTTGCGGCCGATGGCATCACCTGCCGGTCCTGTGACACCGCAGGAGCGGTGTCCACGTAGTGGCGCCGGGCGCGGCGTGTGGGCGGTAGCGGCGCCCGGTAGGTAGCGTCGTCGTGACGCGTCCAGCTCAGCGCGCCTGCCGCATCGTGGTGAGCGAGCGAGGTGGCTGCGGTCAGGTGGTTTTCGACCGGGTCGTCGTCAGTGCCGTCGTCGCTGTCGTGGAGGTTCCACAGCTCGATCTCGTTTCCGCTCTCGTCCGTGCCGAGCACGGCGATCAACGAGGTGCGGGAGTCGACGATCTGCACCACGGCGGCGGTGGCATCGCGGTGGCGCCAGCGCAGCAACCGAGCGACCCTGTCCATGCGACGGCGGAAGACGGCACCGGTATCAGTGTCGTTGGCGGCGGCGGCGTGGCCGTGCGGTGGGTTGTCGCTCATCCGATGTTCTTCCAGACGACAAGTCCAGTGGTGGCTGTCTTCGTGTGAGGTGTGGTTCAGCGCCGCGGCGCGTGTCGGGCTGGGACCGAATGCTGCAACTTCCGTCCAGCAGGACCAGAAGCGAGGTATGTCGATCAGCTCGGTGCACATTCAGGCCCGAAGGCTGGGGACGCTCCGGTGGCCGAGCGCCTTCGGTGATGGAGTGGCAGTGCTGGTACCGGGATGGGCTGGCGTGTAGGCGCACTCAACTCCTGGGGTACCGGTCCCGCGGTGGTTAGCGACCTGCCGTCATCCGCCGTCCAGCCCAGCCGGGTGTGGCTATCGCCGAGTCACGCCTAGCTGACGCTTGACGACATGCGTTCGTTGAGCACGCGGTACAGGCTGGCGGTCAGGTTGCGCACCACCGTCCACATGGCGGGCACGGTGAGCTAGCTGCACGGAGGCCCTCATGGTGTCGTCGTCGGTATCGAAGTGCACGCAGGACACGCGACAGCCGATGGTGGCCGGTCGCGGCACGCTGGCCATCAACGAATCCAGGTCCGCAGTGGAGCCGGCGAACTGCCCGCAGGACCGGCTGGACGTCCAGGGGGACCTTGGCTGTCGACTCACCATGCGCCTTGGTGCCTGGCTGCCGGTCCTGCGGGTATTGCTGGAGCGCTCGTCGGGCGGTGGAATACGACCTGGGACAGCACGGTGTGTCCGTGATGTCCTCAGGACTGGATGCGATCCATCTCGCTACCCAAGTCGTTGATCGCTGCCATGTAGCGCGCGCAGCCGTCCTGATCGCCGTCTGCCGCTGCCATGTCGCGACGTCCGGTCAGACGCAATGATTCATAGGTCAGGTACTCGAGGTACTCGGCAGGGGTCGTGGGTTCGACATCATCTTCTGTCGCTGGCTGCTCGTCGTAGTGCTTGCCGGAGTCGACGGGGTCGGCACGGTTTTCGAGTTCGAGGACGGCTAGGTCGTCGACGGCCTGGATTTCTGTGCCGCGGTACACGGTGCCGTCACCAAGGGTCATGCCGTCGCGGAGTCTGCCCAGCAGGCGACGGAGTTCGTGGAGTTCTTCATCGCTCATCAGTTCGTAGATGACAGCCTCCTATTCTCACCAGCACAAGAGAAGCGTGAAGGCAAAGCGGGAACGTTGATGTCGGTCCGACCGTGTGCCCGACCAGAGGGTCGGGCCCGGAGTGCTCCGGGTTTGACGGGTTGGTGAATCTGGGGCCGAACCGCGGGCACTGCCACGGGCTGGGCCAGGACGGACCGTCCTGGCCCAGCCCACCACCAAGCTCACCTAAGCCACGATCAGATATCCAGAACCGCTTGGTCGTGGCACTCCCAACACATCCACTTCGCGTCGCGGCACTCGCACCCAGGCGCGCACCCGCGACGGGTGCCCCAGTAGGTCCGACACATCTCTGACTCGAACGGGTCGGGGCCGAAGTACTCAGCCACCGCCCCGCAGTCGCACTCGCCAGCCTCGTCACCGTCGTTCTGATCGTCGGTGTCCATCGTGGTCCCTTCGAATCGGCGATACCGATTCGCGATGACACGAAGGGAAACCAGGAGCACCGTCCGGCCTGGACGAACCTGAGGAGTGGGTTGAGCGTGCGCGGGTTGGCCGCTGGGCCGGGACATCGAGCCCGGCCCAGCGACGGGGAGAAAGGTCAGAAGGGGGGCGCGTCGGCGAAACCGGCGCCGCTGTAGCTCGCGACCGGGGCGGAGCCCCACGGGTCGTGAGCGGAGGCGCCATCGTCCCCGCGGGGTGCGGAGGAGCCGCCGCCCTCACCCCCGCCTCGACTGACCTTGCTGACCTTCGCGGTCGCGTAGCGCAGCGAGGGGCCGATCTCGTCGACCTCCAACTCCATGACGGTGCGCTTCTCGCCTTCCTTCGTCTCGAAGGAACGCTGGCGCAGCCGCCCGGACACGAGCACACGCGAACCACGCGTGAGCGTTATGGGGGGTCGTCCAGACGGTGTCCTCGATGTAGGTATGGTTGTTGATCTTGGTGTCGGGTGTTCGTCACGGACACCCGACACTGCTGTGTCCATGACGTGAATCTGGGGTTTTGTGGTGCTGGTTCAACGGCTGCGGTCTGGCGGCGGCCCGGTGTCGTACACGGTCGTCGGGCCGGACCATCTTCCGATCTGGCCGGTCGACGACTTCCTGTCTGGCTTGACTGCTCGGCGGCGGTCGCCGAACACCGTGCAGGCCTACGCTCATGACTTGGCCGATTTCTTCACCTGGCTGGATCAACGAGGCCGGGACTTCCGGACGTTGACGCTGGAGCAGCTGGGCGAGTTCTTCGACTGGCTGCGCAAGCCTCCGGCGACGCGGACACCGGGGTATTCGTCCTGCCGAGCGCCGAGTCGGCGCTGAACACCAGCACGCTTGTCCGCAAACGTGCTGCGCTGGGGAGCTTCTACCGATTCCACTCGCGCCGCGACTCCTCCATCCCGGCCCTGCTCGGTGATCCCCAAGGACGTCGTCCCACGGGCAACTACGTGCCGATGCTGGTCCACACCCAGCGCCGTGGGATCGACGTCGACGGCTACAGCCCCATCGCGCTGAAGCCGGTCCGAGCGATCCCAAAAACGTTGACCAGCAACGAGGTTGCGCGAGTGCGTGCCGCGTGTCAGCGAGCTCGGGAGCGGTTCTGGGTCACGTTGCTCGACCAGACCGGACTACGGCGCGGGGAGGCGCTCGGGTTAAGGCACGAAGACCTGCGGCTGCGAGCTGGCGAGGTCCATGTTGTCCCGCGCGAGTTCAACGTCAACGAGGCCCAGGTCAAAGGCCTCAAAGCCCGCACGGTCCCGATCGGTCCCGCGGTCCTGGACTCCTACGCGGACTACATGGAAATCGAGTACAGCACGCTCGACAGCGACTACGTGTTCGTCAACCTCTTCGGCTCCTCCGCTTCCTACGGGGCGCCGATGACGAGGGATAACGTCAAGGACATCACCTCCAGACTGCGCCGGCGCAGCGGTGTCGCCCACTACTCGTCCCATGTTCTGCGGCATACCTACGCCACGCGGCTTCTGCGAGCGAAAGTACCGGTCGAGGTGGTCTCGGAACTGTTGGGACACAACAGTGTCCAGACGACCTGGGACATCTACGGCCACCTGACCATGGAAGATCACCGCCGGACGCTGGTCCAGGCAGGCGTTCTGGCCGGGGTGAACTGAGCGATGGCAGCGCTTGTCGAACGGCAGCGTCAGGGTCCGCAGCTGCTGGAACTGCTCATGGAGACCGTTCGGCCCGAGTTCCGTGCCGAGCCGTTCCGTCCGCCACGTGACAGCCGGGTGTTCTACACCGGAATCTGCGTGGTCCCGGTCTGCGCGATCCTGATCAGTCACACGGCCAAAGGGCTCTGCGAGGGGCACTACCAGCGCTGGAAGACCCATGAGCGGAATACGCCCGAGGTCGTGTTCGAGCGCTGGCTCGTCAGCGAGAACGACCACACCAGGCGACGCAAGGCGCCGCCGGTGGACTGCGCGATCAAGCAGTGCAACCGCGCCGCGAAGTCGCACAGCCTGTGCCATCGTCATCTTGAAGGATGGACCCGACACGGGCGTCCGGACGTGGCTACCTGGATCGGCCGGACCACCTACTCATCGCCGGCGACCAACGGCCTCGGCGAACGCGACTGCAGCTTCCCGATCGGCTGTCCTCGGTGGACAGACGGCCCGAACATCGCGCTCTGCCGGACGCACTACGAACGCTGGCGCACCCGCGGACGCCCCGACCTCGCCGAGTGGTTCCGCGACCTCGAACACGCGGGAGATCCCCGGCTGAAACTGGCACACCTGGAACGGCATCTGCGCCTGGAGGTCCAATTCGGGCTGCAGTGCCGCCATGACGAAGCCAGCAAGCGCACGATGATCCGCACCGTCCGAGAATCGGTCGGTCTGCTGGAACGTGCCGTCGACGACGGTCTGACCAGCCTGCTCGACTGGGACGACAAACGATGGAAGGCATTCGTCGGCAGCAACCGTAAAGGCCGCACCAGCACCAAATCCACCGCGTTGCAGTTCCTGCGCGACACCCGCCTGCGGCTGCAGATCCTGGGAGCCGACGGTGATCCCTGGGCCGACCAGATGCCCCGCGATACCTGGGACCTGCGAGTGTTCGGCATTCAAAACGAGTCGGTGCGCTACTACCGGTTCGGAGGCATCCCGCAGCAATGGCTGCGCGAGGTGGTCAAACGCTGGTCTCGCTGGCGCCTGACCCAGGACGTCGATCCGGCCACGCAGTCCATCAACATCGCCGGGGTGACCAAGTTCGCGGTCTTCCTCGGCGCGAGCGCGACTGTCGCAGACCTTGATCGCGACCGCATCGAGCAGTGGCTGGCCGCCCTGCTGCTCGACTACCCCGACGCCAACACCCGCCGGACGAAGATCACGTCCCTCGCGACGTTCCTGCGCGACACTCACCGGCACTCCTGGCTGCCGGGTCTGTCGCCGACCGCGTTCTGCTACGACGACACCCCACCTCGCAAGCCGTCCAAGCCGCGCTGGATCCCCGAAGACGTCATGCGCCAGATGGAGGCACCGGCAAACCTCGCGCTGTTCCCCAGCGACGACGGACGGCTGATCCTCAAAATCCTGATGAACTGTGGTCTTCGGCTCAAAGACGCCCGCAAGCTCCCGATCGACTGCATCGTCCGGGACGAATCAGGCGCCCCCTATCTCGCTTGGCTCAACTACAAGATGCGCGGCCGGATGGCGTTCTTCCCCATCAGCGAGGACCTCGCCACCGACATCACCGAACAACAACGCCGAGTCGCCGAACGCTTCCCGCAGGGCTCGGCATGGCTGTCCCCCGGCCACCAGGCCAACCTCGACGGCACCAAGTCCGCGACCAACAGTTGGTGGCGAAGCCAGCTGAAAGTCTGGCTGGGGACGATCAAACTCGTCCACAAGGACAAGCCGACGAAGGTCACCGCCCATCAGTTCCGCCACACCGTCGGAACTCGCCTGATCAACGCCGACGTCCCTCAACACGTGGTACAGCAACTACTTGACCACATGTCGCCCCAGATGACGGCTATCTACGCCCGATTGCTCGACAAGACGGTCCGCGAGCACTGGGAACGAGCCACAAAAGTCAACTCCGCGGGCAAGGTCGTCGAGCTCGACGACGGGCATCCCTTGGCTGACGCGCAGTGGATGCGCCTGTCGATGGTCCGCGCGAAGGTCACGCTGCCCAACGGCTACTGCGGCGCTCCCATCCAGACCGACTGCGAATATGCCAACCCGTGCCTGGACTGCCGCTTCTTCCTTACCACCAGCGACTTCCTGGACCAGCACACCAGACAACGCGACGAGACCATACGGCTGATCACCGACGCGGAGCACTCGGGAATGAAGCGGATCGCCGAGAAGAACACGAAGGTGTTGATCAAACTGGACACCCTCATCGCGACGCTGAAGAAGACCGGCCCGCAGCAGATCGTGGCCGGCGGCCAAGTGGAGGACCTCGATGCCACCGGCTGACAACAGCGCATTCCTGCTCGAAGCCACCCAACGGCGCAGCCGCGAAGCGCGAGCTCGCGCCGAGAAAGCCATCACCGCCGCGCAGAAGACCAGGAAGCCGGTGACGGTCGCCGGAATCGCCCGCACCGCGAACGTTTCTCGGTCCTGGCTCTACACCAAGACGGATCTGGTCGCCGCGATCAACCAGATCAAGGAAGGAGCCCCCTCACCAGCCCGAACCGGCCCGCAACCCGCAAGCATCGCCTCGCTTCGCGCCAGGCTCGACGCAGCTCTAACGCGCGTGAAAGACCTGCGCGCCGCCAACGCCGACTTGACTAAACGGCTGGAGACGGCCCACGGCGAGATCAGGCGACTCCGCATAGATGCTTCCTCGTAGTGGTTCTGGCCGGGCGGATTTCCGGCCAGAACCACTACCAACAGATCAAAAAGGCGGCTCGTCGGCGAACCCTGAGCCTGCTCCGACCGGCGCGGGAGCAGATCCCCACGGGTCGTTCGCAGCGGCCGGGTTCGACCCACTTCCGTTGCGACTGACCTTGGTGACCTTGGCGGTCGCATAGCGCAGCGACGGGCCGATCTCGTCGACTTCCAGCTCGACGACAGTGCGCTTCTCGCCTTCCTTCGTCTCGAAAGACCGCTGCTTCAAGCGCCCCTGGACTACCACTCGCGCCCCACGAGTGAGGCTCTCAGCAACATTTTCGGCAGCCTGGCGCCAGAGGTTGCACCGCAGGAACAGCGCGTCGCCGTCCTTCCACTCCCCCGACGCCTTGTCGAACGTGCGGGGAGTGGAAGCGACGGTGAAGTTCGCGACTGCGGCACCGGAGGGGGTGAACTTCAACTCCGGGTCGGCGGTCAGGTTTCCGATGACCGTGATGACGGTGTCTCCAGCCATGATCAGCACTCCTTGCTATTCGATACGGACATGTCCACGACACAAAGTCGCTGCTAAAGAAGCACTTCTCAGCTGGAGCTACACATAATGAGCGACTCGGCCACGTTCTCCGCAACCTGGCGCCACGCGCTGCACCGCAGGAACAACGCGTCGCCGTCCTTCCACTCGCCGGACTGCTTGTCGAAGTAGCGTGGGGTGGACGCGACGGTGAAGCTCGCGACGGCCGCGCCGGCCTGGGTGAAGCGCAGTTCCACGTCGGCGGTCAGGTTTCCGCTGACGGTGATGGTGGTCTCTCCAGCCATGGCGAGAACTCCCTTGCAGGTCAGTGAACAAGTCATCGTCAACCCATCTGAGTCCTCCCCCACCTGATGCGAGTGCATCGAGCGGGTTCGGCCTGAGGGGGCTGTCGATCTGCGGAGTGGTGATCAGGTCGTGGCAGGGCCCCGACAGGGGGCGGCGGGGGTTCCGGCCCGTGCAGTTCGGGCCGGGTTCATCGTCGCGAACCCTGACGCGATCTGATTCACTGCGAGCGGATCGACAGCCCCCGGTCCGAACCCGCTTGTCCTCAACCGTCTGCCTCCCCTCTCCTGCTTTTCATCGCCTTCCGTGTGATCAGCGAGTGGCGGTTGCGTGCAGGACCGCCCACCGGCGCAGCACCTTCCACCCGTCGCGGCTGAGGTCGAGGCGGTGCGTCTCGCGGCAGTGGCCATCGACATCGGCGAACAACCAGAGTCCCCGAACGACCAGTCCAGCTCTGCGCAACCGGTCGATCAGCTCGGCATCACGTGGATCGGCTGGACCGGTGTGGTGGTAGCCGTTGTTGTCGACGGTGACCTGATAGAGGTCGTCCTGCCAGGTGGTGAAACGGTCTTGGGTGATCTGCTGCAGCAGCCGGTGCATCGGCCAGTCGGCCAAAGGCCCCTGGTGTTGTTGGGCACGGGACACCGGCAACGCCTCGGCATCCAAGAGTTCCTGCTGAATCGATCGGAGCCGACGGCGACGACGCACGCGGGATCTGGTTGCTGTTGTCGGCTCTGGTGGTGCGGTGACGCCGTGGCAGACCGGGCACCGGTGGTTTTCGATCGTGGTGTCACCGCCCGCGGCGGCGGTGAAGTCGATGTCCGCGCACTGCGCGCACTGGTGAGCCAGCAGTGCGCGGTCGGCGCCGGAGCGCTCGCACACGACGTGCTGGCCGCCGTAGACAATCGTGGCGGCTAGGCGCTCGGCGACCTGCTGCTCGGCGAGGTCCGCCGCGGTAGTGGGGATGGTGTCGACGGCGAGGGTGGCCAGGTGCTCGGCTCTGTGGGCGAGCCGGGAGTGCTGCAGCGGGTCACGGCGGCCGTCGATGGTCAGTGTGAACTGTCCCGCTCGCCAGCCCAGTGCGACCGGGATTCGGACGCTGGCGGCGGCGATGGTGATCCGGGCTGTCGCGGTCACTCCGTTGGTGTCCCAGTCGAGAGTGGGGATCCAGATCTGCGGTGCCAGGTGCGCCACGACGGCGCGGGTGAGGGTGGCCGCGGCGGATTCGCCGAGCTGGTAGGCACCGGGCAACGTGCTGTCGGTGCCGGATGGGACGGTCAGGCGGGTGTAGGGCATGCGGGACTCCGTGGCGCTGGAGGTCCTTCGTGCGGGCGGCAGGAGATGCCCGCAGGCCGGTGAGGCCGTCTGGGGAGGGTGAGTCGGCCTCGTCGGTCCTGCGGGGGATCGGGGTGTCAGGCGGCGCGGTCGGCCAGCTGCCGTGGGGATCGGCTGCCTGCGTCCAAGCCGTCGCTGATCGCGGTGTTGGCTTCGTGGGTGGGGATACGGCGGTGTTGTGCGGCGATGTGCAGGGTGGAGCGGGCTTGGTCGTCGGTGAACTCTCCCCCGCCGACCAGGCGGCCCAGGGTGTAGGCGGCGCGCACGAGGGTGTCGTGCGCGGTGTGCGGGGCCGCATGGATGACGGTGTCGGCGACCGTGTCCAAATAGCGCTGGCGACGGGTGTCCGACAGGGGGCGAACGTCACCGAACACGACCGGTTCGGGCTGCGGCCGTGGCGGCGGGGTGAACAGCGGGACCAACCACTGCGGCAACGGCGCGATCGGCGCGCGGCGGGCGACGGTGTAGGTGCCGTCGCGGCGCATCGAGCCGGCCGCGACGATGTACCCGCCTCGGCCGCGGCTGTCGATGCGCCACCCGGCCCGTCCGGCGGTGTTGCGCAGCAGGCTGTCCTGGCCGACCGTGAAGTACGGGTGCACGGAGGGGCTGGGAGTCCGTACCGTGTAGGTGTCGTGGGGGTAGGGCTGGCCAGCTTGTTCGGCTAGGCGTGCCAGTACGTCGCGGCCGTGCCGGGCACCTGCCCATTCCGGTGGCGGGTCTTGGCCGTGGTCTGGGTCGAGGTCGAGTACGTAGAGGTTGCTGGGGCCGCAGGCGATGCCCACGTTGCTGGATGGGGAGGCGTTCCACCAGTAGCGGATCAGGTCGGGGTCCGTGGTGGCGCGTTGCTCCCAACCGAGGTGGCCTTCAGTGCACACTCCGGTGCCGTCGCAGTGACGTTTGCCGTGCAGGGCGGGGATTTTCGATCGTGGCCATAGCGGAAATACGTAGAGGCCTTGGCGCGCGGCGGACAACGCCGCGCCTGTCAGGTGGGGCAGCGGACGCTGCCGCCAGGCGCGGCCTCGTGGGGTGTGTCGACCGATGGTGCCGGTGGGTGCTGGTGTAGTCATTGCTCATCTCCCCGAACTGCACGGTAGTTCACTGTTGGCTGTGTTTGATGCTTGTTGACCGGGTGACGTCACCGGAGTGGGCGCTCGACGACCGAGCACCCACTGCCGCGCCCTATCCGCATCCGTTTGTTACCGGGCCTGCTCGTTGAGCACTTCCAGCAGAGCGGTGATGGCCTGCTCGGGATCCGCGGATTCCTGCTCCACCACTGTCGTCCAGCCCGACAACACGACGGTGCGGCTCGGTTCGCGGAACCGACCGCCGATGATGCCGATCTCATACTCCGCGCCGGCGACGCTGATCCGCGTGACCTCAAGGGTCAGCATGTTCGACAAGTTGTGTCGACGGGGTCGGTCAACCTCGACGTCGTCGCGGGTGATCAGGGGGTTTGCCATGTGTCTGTTCCTCCGTGCCGGACGCTTTATCAGCCGTGGAAAAGGTTGTTCGCCGTGCATGGGTGGGTCAGCCCAGAGGCGTGGTGCCGTGCGCGGCGCGCTGGTCGATGGGCGGTGTCTCGGTCAGCGCGCTCCAACCGCGCGAGTCGCAGGAGAGGAACCGGCCGTCGATGGCGATGACGTCACCGATTGACAGCGAGCGATTGCGGCGGGCGCGGTAGTCCACCGCTCGCGGATCCGGGGTGCCGAACTGCGGGTCGTCGCCGACGTTGAATAGCCTGTATGCCTCGTAGGCGATGACCCAGTCGAGGTCGGGGGCGCCGGTCTCCGCGGCTGTGGTGTAGACGAAGACCTCGGTCACGGTCTGGCCAGGCTCGTAGCCACGCAAGTACTTCTCGCGGAGGTGGTTGTTGTGGAACACCCTCACCTGTACGTCGGTGGGAGCGGCGGTGGTCTGCGTAGTAGTCATGCCATCCCCTGGGATACAAAAGGCCGAGCCCAGGACTGCTGGGTCGCAGTGGGCTGTGCCATCTCGGACCGGGCCATAGAGTGAAATCGGCAAATACTCGGCAAAATGGCTGGCGATAACCTTGATCGACTGGATGTTCATGTGACACGGAGCAGTCGAAATGAGCCTTTCCAGAGTTAAGGCAGGTAGGGCAACGGTCGGGGTGTGGCTGGTTCACCCCGACCGTTACGGACGGCGGCCGCCGGGGCGATTGGCGACGGGCGGCGGGCGACAGGTCAGAGTTGCTCGTGCGGCACACCGGACCCGAGCGATGCGCTGTCCCGTGCGCCGGGTGCGGTGCTGGCCCGGTACACGGTGGTCCAGATCCCGGCTTGGCGCGTGAGACCCGCGGTGTGAGTGGCGCCTGGCGAGTCGTTCAAGATGAAGGCCAGGCACCGTTGGGCGTCGAGGTCGGCGGCGGCCTGCACCATGTCCTCGTTGCGGCGGAATCCCGCGTCCGGGCGGTACCGGCCGTCTTGCACCCACTGTGCGGGATATCGGTCGACCTTGCCGCCCCAATGAGTCCAGCAGTCCTCGCAGAGCCGATCGGCACCGCGGGGACAGGCCCCGGACATCAGGATCGTGTCCGGGTGCCACACCTGGGCAAGCGCGTCGCGAACGACGGTGGTGTCGGTCCAGAGCTGTGAGCCGGTGATCAGCACCCGTCGATACATCCTGTCCATGTTGTGAGCCGCCTCCGTGGTCGGTGAAGTTCCCGTCGTGTGCGGGTGAAGGTGGCTCACGTAGTCGGGTCGGCGGGGTCCAGCGAGGTGTGTTGGAGGCCGCCGACCCGATCACGTACCGTGCGCCGGCCCTGTGCACGGGGAGTGCGACGCACTCGGGCGGCGCTAGTCCGTTCTTACGTCATCGAGAATCAGCACGTAGAAAATCGCGACGGCGAAGGCCTCCCAGCCATCGACATGTATCTCGATCAGGGCGAAAACCGCAGTCGCCGCAGCGGCGCTGACGGCCGCTGCGGCGACCGCGGCCACCGTCATGATGATGTCGGTCAGGAAACGGACAGTTCGGTAGTTCACCGCAGAACCTCATTCGATGACGGGTTGTGGACCGCGGACCGCAGAATCCGGACGCCCACGCCGAGTTCCGTACAGGAGTTCGGCGTGGACATTTGAGCGAAACCAGTGGCTCGGGCTGTCACTGCTGATGGCGTGGCGGGTCGTCGCAGTCGACGAGGTGATGGGTCAGCCAGCGCGCCGCGGCGTCCGATCCGCCGCGGGATCGCAGGGCTGCGACCAGTGAGCTGACCTCGTGGCAGGTCAGTGCGAAGGCAAGGTCGGCGGCGAGCGCGGGGTTGCTGAATGCGGCGGCGTGGACCTCGTCGGGGTCGTAGTCGTAGGTGACAGGTTCGGCGGCGGACATGGTGCTGCCTCCTCTCGATGTGCCGAGTGGTTACGGGTGCGCTGGTGGTGTGTTCAGTGGGTGCGGAAGCCGTTGTGGCGGGCGGCGGTGCGCAGGAACGGGAGGACGTCGTCGCCGAGGGCTGCCGGATGCGGTGTCCCGGTGGTGGTGGCGAGTTGGTAGGCAGCCAGGGCCTCGCGGCACTCCTGGGCGGTGACGTGCCAGCCGTCGCCGCTGGCGAGCTTGTGGACGGGGATGCCGGGCAGTCGGGCGTGTCCGCGGCTGCCGTGGTCGGTCCGCGTCTGTTCCAGGGCTCGCAGGTAGGCGTGGGCGCGGTCGGTGACCGGCTGGTCATCTCGGAAGTCGTCGCGGTCGAGGTGGTCACTGTAGGGGAATTGCGGCACGGGGGTCGGGTGTGCCATGCCCAGTGCGACCATCGCCTGGCACAGGCGGGTCGTACCGAGAGTGAATCCGCGGCGGAGGGTGGCGGTCTGCTCGACGCCGGGGTTTGCTTGGACCTGCATGACGTAACCCACGGGGGTTCCTTCCGCTTGGACGGTGCTGTTCACGACCGAGCTTGGATGTGATCTTCGCGAGACCGGTTCGGCCACGCCGACGCGGCACGGCCGCGTCGGCGTTAGGCAGTGCCGGCCGGCCGGCCGGGTTCATCAGGACGGGGCCGATCAGCGTGATCACGCAGTGGCCTTGGCCCTGGCGGTTGTCGTGGCCGGTACGCTCTTGCCGGGCAGGGCGGTCACGGGCTTGGCGGCCTTGTCCGGTTCAGCCGTAGGCGAGGCCTCGTCCTGCTCCTGTTCCTCGTCGGTGAGCGGGTTTTGGGCGCCGTAACGGATGCGGTCGCTGATCGCGTCGGCCACCTGCGGCAGCACGGTGAGCAGGACAATCCCGAGCAGGATCATCGCCAGCATGGCCAGGGCGCCGAGAATGTCATTCCACATTGGACTCTCCTCGCATCGTGGGCATTGCTCTGTCGGTGGTGGAGCGCGGCCC
This sequence comes from Umezawaea sp. Da 62-37, assembly GCF_032460545.1. Classification (GTDB taxonomy): domain Bacteria; phylum Actinomycetota; class Actinomycetes; order Mycobacteriales; family Pseudonocardiaceae; genus Umezawaea. Next base: position 7,309,892 of record NZ_CP135965.1, on the reverse strand, counting down.
GGTGGCACGGCCGGGCGTGTGGGGGCAAGCGCGGTTTGCTTGCCCCCACACGCCCGGCCGTGCAGGGTCGTCGCGATCCACCACCGACGCAGCGGCGCAAAAACCTTCAGACTTTCCTCGAAACTCTTCGTGCACCTTGGGTCCGCGTACTCTGGCGGTCGGTCAAAGCGTGGCGAGATAGTCGGCGGCGTCCTTGACGACAACACAGACCATCGGGGCCAGTTCGGCGTAGACGTCGAGGGCGACCGGCCAGCCAGGCATCGCCGTCCATGGCTGCCCGTCGTGGCGACGGGGGATGCCCAGCGGCGGCGGGACGTGACCGGGACGCAGGTCGAGGTCCCAGCGTGGGCCACCGGCGACGCGGGCGAAGTAGAGGTCGTCACCGGTGAGGTCCAGGCGAATCAGCGGTGTCCCGACGGGAATCTCGTGATGGGGGCGGGCCAGGAACTCCGGTAGCGGGGTGTCGCTGGTGATGGTCCAGGTGGAGCCGTGCAGGGCTCCGGTGAGGTGGGTCGCGACCGCGGAGACGTTGTCGGCCAGGCCGACCTGCACCAGGTGCAGGCGGTACCGATGCGCGCCGGAAATCGGAGTCACGGTTGCACTCCCCCGGCGGGAAGTTGCCAGGCCGGTTCCGGCTGGACGTCCACGATCAACGGGGTGTCGTTGTCGTCGAGAGTCCAGGAAGTGCGCTGGTGCTGGCGGACCAGTTCGTCGATGATCGCTTGGCTGTCGCGGGCGCGGAACCACGTCTCGAACTCGTTCTGGGCGTTGAGGGTCGCGCCATCGGGGTAGCAGTCCACACCACTGAGCGCTTCGCAGTGCGGCATCGGGTTCTGCGCGGCTGCCATGGGCTGTCGGGAGTGATACTCGATTGACATCATGAGGATGAGCGAGTCCGGTGTGCCGGGCCGGATCTGCAGCTCGACGGCGCCGGGCGGGCCGTCGACGATCACCCGGAGCACCGTGTCGTAGGGGTAGCGCAGCAGGCGCACTGACAGCGGCGCGGGAACTGACACGTCGCCGAACAGGACCAGGCCGGTTCCGGACATGGGAATCCTCTCTGCAGGAGCGGTTCGAGCGAAGGGATGCACCGTGAGGTCAGGACACGCGGTAGGTCTGCTCGAACCCTCCGGGCCCGAAGGGGTCTTCGAGGCGGACCGTGACCGGCACGCCCGACATCTGACCCTCAGGGGTGATCAGCACGGTGGGATGGCCATCTGGGCCGGGGAAGACCGCGACGGTGAGCCCGTCGGCGTCCAGGCAGTAGGTCACCGCGGGTGCGGTGTCCTCGGCGGGGTCGGCGTCCAGGACGCGGAGGGTGCCCAGCCGCAAGGAGACCTCCCCCGGTTCGGGTCCGGCGACGTGTTCCTTGACGATCGCGAACCCGGCATCGTCGGAGGTGCCGCTGGTGGGCGCGTCGAACTCACCGGTGCCGTCGTCGCCGTAGAACGTCCTGACGACCTCGGCGTCACTGAGCGACTCGCAGGAGTCGGGCACATCGGCGCGATGGGTGATGTCCGGCCAGTCGGCGCGGACAGCGCCTGCGAGTGCGGCCAAGGCGGCGGCGTAGCTGTAGAAGGGGCAGGTGTCGTCGACATGACGGTCCCACCGGCGCAATAGGTGCACGGTGAGTCCTACCGGAGCAGGCGGCTCGGTGATCGGCGACGGTGTCGGAACGGTGGACATGTGGATGCTCCGTTCACTCGCATGTGCTGTGCACGAGCCGGACACGATTGTCAGAAGACAGGGGTGAGCACCGCGTGGACGGTGGCGTCACCGTGGAATACCGTCGGTGTGGTGTCGTCATCGCCTGTGAACCAGACCCGGACGATGTCCGTGTCCAGGGACAGTTGGCGGACGCGGCGGTCGCCGAAGTAGGGGTCGACTACGACGCTGCCCAGCGTCAGCTCGACCGGCCGGTGCTCGGCGGGGATTCCCCCGAACTTGTGCACGTAGTGCGCGAAGGTCTCGGCTTCGAGGGCGTCGCCGGCCAGGATGTGCTGGCTCCAGCGGATGGTGTCGGCGTTGTCGTTGCGGTCGTAGGTGATGACGTGGCCTGGGATCACTCCGGCTATCTCCAGCACGCCGGTGGTGCGATCGATCAGGCCGATGACGGTGTAGTCGCTCATCGGCGCCCCTCGTCGCCGGACGGACGGGTTCGGGTTTGGATGACAGTGGTGGGCATGGGCACTCCTCGACGTGGTTGGCCAGGTGGGTCGCCGGTCGGGGTGTGGCTGGTTCACCCCGACCGGCGAGGTCGTGACGCACAGGAGCTACCGACGAGACCGCGCCTTCGGTGCGATCCGGCCGCCGATGAGCCTGTCCCCCGTGTTCCGGGCTGCCCGGCTGCGCTTGGCAGCCGGGCAGCGGGTTCAGGCGGTCAGCAGGTCGTAGGCGGTCTGCTTTTTCTCGGCCAGGTCTTTACTGATCAGGACCCGCTTCGCGCGGACGTCGAGGGTCTTGGCCGGGGCGCGGTGGTCCAGGTACTCGGTGACTGCCTGGAACGCCGCCCACCGGGTGCCGCGGATGGGTGCCTGGGTCTCCGCCGAGGTCCACAGCCGGGTCAGTTCCCTGGTGCGGCGTTCGGCGTTGTTGAGTGTGCGGGCTTCCGCGGTCTTCTTGACCGGCCACACCTCGCGGATCAGGTCGTCGAACTCCGTGCCGGTCATCTCGCTGCGGATCATCCGCTGCGCTTCGGCTTCGAAGGCGGCGCTGTAGTCGTAGAGCAGACCGAGCTTGCTGCGGATCTCCGCGACGTTGATCTCGGACTTGCTGGTGTGTCGAATGGACACACACGAGATGTGGTCGCGGATGGCGATCCGCTGCTGGTTGGCGCAGAAGGGCCGGAACGGCACGATCATCACCCGAAACGCCGTCTCTCCGTCGTGGGAGTTGAACACCACGAGGTGCAGTTGCAGAGTGTCGACCCCGTCCACGTGCATCAGGTTCGGCAGTTCGATCGTGACGAACGTCTTGCGTCCGCCCTCGATCGCGCCCGCGTAGCCGGTGCCGCGGGCGCCGGACTCCGCGACCAGGGTGTCGATGACGGCGGCACCGGCCTCGTTCTGGTGCACGCCATAGCCTTTGCCCACGGTGGACAGGTAGCGGGTCGCCTGCGTGCGAGGGTCGGTGTAGGCGAGCATCACCTCGTCGGGATTGGTGATCGAGGTGACGCCGTCGGGGGTGATCTCGGTGGAGGTCATCGGGAGCTTGCGGATGTTCCATCCGGCCAAGCCCGCGGTGACCAGCGCCTCGTGGGCGCTTCCGGCGTTCGCGACAGGAGTGCCCAGCTGCGCCCAGGCACTGCGGCGATCGGGATCGGCCGCAGCGAGCAGGGAGCCGAAGCCGGTGGTGAGGATCTGCGGATGGGACATGTGGTGCCTCCACGTGGTCTCGATGTCATCCACCTGACCTGTTGATCTCTTGGTCCCTTGTGGACAGAAGGCGGTGCTGCCCCGGTCTCGGTGGGGCGCACTCGTCAGGGCCCGGCAGGGGGTGGGGGTCAAGCCATCCCTTCGGCTTGACCCCCACCCCCTGCCGAGGCAGAGTGCGGCGCCCCACCGAGGCAGGGCACCGCACTCGCATCGGCTGCCGCACCGTTTCCTGCTCTGGTAGCGGGAACTCGACGGCGTGGCGGACGTTCGATCCGCGGTCGTGCAGAACGGTGGGATGAGGTCAGGCCAGGGCCTGCGCCATGGCCGGGTCGATCTCGATCTCGACGCTGAAGATCCGGTCGTCGGGGGCGGCGAACTGCTCGGCGAGGCCACGGCTGCCGAACGGCGCGGTCTGCATGGCGGCGTCGCGGTCGAGTCCGGCGAAGAACAGTTCGACCTCGACGCGGTGATCGGGTGCCGCCTCCACCACGAGCGGGTCGGCGAATTAGATGTCGCGGGGATGTGCCAGCCGGCCGGTGATGTCGAGGCCGTGGACGTTCTGGCTGTCGCTGTAGTCGAGGTGGGCCTCGATCAGCTCGCGGTTGTCCTCGAGGTAGTCCCCGAGGGAGTAGTCCTGGTCCAGCAGCAGCCCGTTCAGGTCTTCGACGGGCACCGGGATCGCCGCGGTGAACTCCCAGCTGATGCTCTCGCCGGCCTCGACGGTCATCGGTACGGCGACCTGCGCGGCGTCGTCGGGTGTGGTGGCGGTGATGTGGAGTCGGGTGCCGAGACGGGTCTCGGTGCTGTTCAGGGATCGGTAGGGCTGGTCGATCAGCCGGGGCAGTGGGTGGTCGTGGTCGGGTACCGGGTCGTGCAGGAGGTGGTCGGTGTAGTGGCGCAGCGATTCCGGCACGACCTGGTTGAGCGCGTCGGCGTCGCCGTGCAGGCACAGGTAGACGACCAGTTCGCACACTCGCAGCGGGGGCAGCGCGGCGAACTCGGCCGCGTGCCGCGGATCGGTGTGCGGGCTGGTGAACCAGTCGATCAGGGTTCGGGCGGTGGCGCGGATGGCCGGGGCGACCGCGGGCTGGTCGGGATAGATGCCGCCAGTGAGGTCGCGGCGGGCCAGAGCGGACAGCGCCAGGTGGGATGGGGTTCCGGTGTAGGTGACGCCGTAGGCGTCGGTGAACTGGTAGTCCGGGCTGGTGGTGGCGGCGATGCCGACGGCGGCGCCGATCTGAACCGGGTCGATGCTCAGACGCGATCCGGTGGCGGGGGCGACGGGCATGGTGAGCTCCTTCGGACAGCACGAAGCAACCCGCCGGCGCGCGGAGGCGCCGGCGGGCCGGGCAACGGTGGGTGGCGGCTAGGAGGCGGCCGGGCTGCTGGTCGGGACGGTGTCGGAGTGGCCGAGGTGGGCGATGTGGTCGCCGACGGTGTCGAACACCGCGGCACTGCTCCCCTCGCCCAAGGCTCGTACCAGCGCTACCAACAGGCCGCGTACCGCGTCCAGAGGATCGGCGTGGTCGGTGCGCAGGTGGATGACCAGGCCGGTCTCGTGCGGTGGCGGGACGGTGAGCATGCGAGCCAGCCAGGCGGGCATGCACAGGGCTTGGGCGGCGGACAGCTCGTCATGGTCGTCGGTGTTGATGCCGAACTCGCCGAACCACTGGTTCAGCACATCGACGGTGTCGCCTGCGCTCCAACTGCCGTCGCTGTGCTCGATCTGTTTCAACCGCGTGAACAGGTCCAGGACCACAGCGGGCTGGGTGAAGTCCGGCTCCCGCCCGGTCGGATCGTCGGTGGCGGCCGGCGGTCCGAGTGTCGGGTCGGTGAGGCTGGCGGCGAGTGCGTCGTAGAGCGGTGTACCGGCGCTCGTGCCCGACGGTTCAGCGGTGTCCGGCGCTTCGCGCGCGGGCGCAGCGGTGGTCATGGGTTGGTCGATGCCGCAGAGGTTGTCGTTGGTCATCATGGATCTCCGCTCGGTGTCGTCGCAGGGGTGGGCGTGGTCTCGGGTTACGACGAGCGCCGATGTGGCGAGTCATTCCGCGGAGTCGTCCGGGTCAGGCGTGGTCAGCTCGGTATCGGCGGTGCGGGGCAGCGCCAGGGGGATGTCTGGGCCGATCTCGGTGGCCAGGTTCCGGGCGGTGGCGGCTTCGTCGAGGATGGCCTCCAGCGCCGTGTGAATGCCGGTCAGCTTGAGGTAGCGGGCGCCGAACCCGTGGCTGAAAGTCGGGTACCCGTTGGGGCCGAAGTGGGCGTCCTGCACCCAGTGGGGTTCGCCGACCAGTCGGGACAGGAAGTAGCTGTGCGGCTTGGTGGCGCCGGGCATCAGCAGGTGCAGGTGTGCATCCAGACCGACCATGCGCCCCAGGACACCGATCTCTTCCCGGTGTTCGATGGTGAGGACGGTGGCGGTCACCGTCGCCGGGTTATCCCCGGTGAGAAGGACTTCCCGCGCGGGAATGATCGGGGCAGCGTCAGCGGACATGGTGTTCTCCATTCGGTGTCATGGATGGCCGCACAGCGGACTGTCGCGGGAAGGGAACGAAAGCGTTGATGCTCGGGCGGCTGGCGCTGGGAACTGCGCCGGCTCAGAGGTGCTGATTCGCGAGTGTCGTGCCGAGCTGGACGTCCTCGTCGATGACCGCGGACACGGCGGACGTCGAGGGCGTCGCCGAGTGCGAGGGCGGTGTCGATCCGACGTCTCCGAACGCAATGTCGACGAGAAGGACGTCGATACAGAGGTGCTGTGCTCGCACGTCGTGGACTGGATAGAGGGAACGAGGGCGAGGCGCGGGGATTCAAGTCAGAAGGGTGCTATCCAGACCTGGGAGCCGGGATGGTGCTCGTCGAGGTAGGAGCGGGACAGCTCGACTACCCGCTCGGCTTGGGCGCGGGTGAGGATTGCGGCATGGACCTTGCGGCGTGTGGTGCCGCCGTCGGGAGTCGCCCGTCGTGCGGTCTTCTCGTCGGGGAAGCGCACGAACACGGTGAAGCGGCGGTCGTCGGGCCGCTCTGGCTTCGTTGTATCAGGCATCGGCCACGACCTGTCGTGTTGTCAGGTCGGCGAGGTGGAGGTGGTTCAGGTCGACGGCGGTGAACCGGCCGAACGGTTTCCAGCGGCTGTCTCCGCCGCGGTAGACCCTGACCTGGTGGTCGACCAGGAAGTACAGCCACGCGATCATGCCTGCGGCATCACCGTCGACGGCGCCGGTGATGGGTGGGGTGCCGTCAGGGATGGTGGTGTGGCGGTAGCCGACGCCGCTGACGGGCTGCAGGTGATCCGGAAGGTGTGGATCGCGGACGCTGGGGTCGGCGATTTCCGCGGTCGCGTCGTTCGCGGCGAGGAAGGTCCAGTCGTACTTCATCAGCGAGGTGGCCAGCTGTGCCACATCGCCGTCGTGGTGCTTGTGCAGGGCTTGGCCCAGTGCGGGCAGTTGCTGGGCAGGGTCGCCGTTGAGGTGGCAGTAGCGGGCCCGGAAGGTGTTGCCGTCGGCGTCCAGGATGCCGATCAGGGATCGAGTGGCCACGTGGTGTTCTCCTGGGTACTCGGTGTCGGGGTCGCCGTGCGGACCGATGGGCGGCTCGGCTCGCACAGCGCCGTACAACGGTGCGATGCGCTGCGGACTGATTACGGACTGAGCAGCGCCAGCTGCCCCTGCTGTTCCCCGTCGGTTGTGTCGAGCACGGTGTGCTGGGTGAAGTCGGCGCGGACGACCTCCACCCGCGGGGTGACGTCATGCCAGTCGTGTTCGTAGTGGGTGGTGTTGATGCCGCAGTTGGCTTTCAGTTCGATGCCGGTGGCCGCGACGAACTTGCGGTACTCGGCGTCGCCGGTGTCCGGCTGGAACCGCGGGACGCCGGAGTAGGTGAACGGGGCGGCGACCTGTGGGATGAGGAAGACGCCGCGGCGGGCAATCGTCGAGGCCAGGGCGATGGCGTGGTATTCGAATCGGCGGCCGCGGTAGCCGCCGGGTGCGTTGCCCGAGCGTGGGATGGCGCCGTAGGGCGGGTTGGAGATCGCGCAGTCGAACTGGCCGAGGGTGTCGAGCATCCGGGGGATGGTCATGATGTCCGCGCAGATCCAGTCCGCTTCGGGCATGACCCGACGGCCGACGCGCACGTAGTCGGGGTTGCGCTCGATGCACACGAATCGCGGGCCGGTGTGCGGCCAGCGTGCCCACAGGTCGCGGCTGTGGAAGGCGAGCCGGCCGATGCCCGCGGCCAGGTCGATGATGCGATCTCCGCCGATGTGCAGGGACATGTCGCGTGCCAGGCCCGCCGGGGTGAAGTGCGCCCGGTCGGAGGCCGATCGCGTCGACGAGGACGCCCGCCAATGGTCCAGGACGAACCGGCGCTCCTCCTCATCCAGATCACGGTGGTGATCGATCAGCTTGCATGCCTTGTCGTGCAGGCTTTCCTGGTCGAGTGTCAGCTTGGCCACGACAGCCTCCTTCCGGCTCGGTGGTCGGTGCCTTCGAGCAGTGGTCGGTTCCGTGCGGAGTGCGATGTGTGAGCGCGAAGGGCGCGGTGCCGGATCGACACTGGTCGGCGTCTTTTCGATCGCCGCGTGGCGTCGGCCCTCTCTGTCGGGCGCGCTCGGGTGGCGCCCGTACCGGGGGAAGGCGCCATGCCGGCTTTCAGCTCACCGCCGGTCTGCTACCGACGCATTGTGCGATTCCCCGACAACGAGGTGGGCCAACTCTTCGTCGAGGAAGCCTGAGAGTGCGGAGCCGACGGTCAGCGTGAGGAATTAGGCGTGTGTGGGGGTGGCCTCGTCCAGCTCCTCGATTCCCCAGGGGGCGCTGTCCCAGGCGGGAGTGGTGGTGTAGCGGTAGGTTTCACCGAGCGGTCCCGCGACCCGATCGCCGAGTTCGGAGTGCTGTGTGAGGATCGCGTTGTGCAGCGCGGACAGCAGGCCGTGGGTCTCACTGTCGGGCCAGCTCGGGTGCTCGCAACTCTGGTGGTCGAAACACGACAATGCCTTGAGTACCACGACTGGGTCGAGGGTGGCCTCGGTGGTGCGCAGTTGGTAGCGCGGAGTGGGGGTCTCCTCGCTGTAGCGGTAGTTGACCGATCTGTGATTCTCGCGCCATAGCTTCTGCCCCAGTTCGCGAAAGCCGACTGCGCCGAGATCGGAGGAGACGACCCCGTACTGCGCGAGCGCATTGACGAGAACGTCGATGTGACCACTGGAAACAATCCACGCAGACATGTGAAAGCCCTTCTGGATAAGAAATTGAGAGCTGTAAGGGCGAGGCCGTCGTCAACTGGGAGCTACTATGGGAACCCACGTCTCGTGGTCACCGACGCTGCCGTACCGCTCAGTGGGGCGCGCTCGGATAGCACCGACGGCGGGCCGTGCGAGCGCTTCACGGCGGGCAGCGCCGTTGCGCCCTTCCTTTCATCGGTCACGGCTCATCGTCATCGGAGTTGTCGAGTGACGTCGGTGATCGACGGAGCGTCGGGTGGCTCGCCGGCTGAGCTGAAGCCGTTGTGGACGCGGGCGGGGCTTGGCGCGATCCGACCGAGCCCCACCCATACCGTCAGTCGAGGGAGAGGAACACGAGACCGCCCAGCCGGTCAGCTGGAACGCCGATCTCTCGCGCGATGGCGTCCAGGAGCTCGTGACGCATCTGGACGAGCTGGTCGAGCAGGGTGGTGAACCAGCCCTGGAAGTTCTCCTCCAGCGGGCCCGCGGAGCTGTCTTCTCCGACCCCGGTGATCAGGCACGGGCCGTGGATCATTGGCAGTGTGTCGGGGGTGTCGAGCAGGGTGCGGGCGTGCTCGCGTTCGGCGTCGGAGGCGACGTAGTCGCCGTCGCGGACGTCGATGAGCAGTCGATGCAGGAACGTGGTCGCCCCGGTGTTGACCGGGCAGGTGGCCATGCTGTTGCCACCCACCCAGAACTGCACCCGGTACAGGGGACTGATCCGGTCGACGCCGGGGTCCCCGATGCGGCGGGCGATGTCTCCGTCGGGTTCGGTCTCGCTGAGCTCGACGGACCCGAGTCCAGCCGTGCTCAGTTCGACGGCGGCTATGGCGCCTTCGGTGGCTGTCGCCCACCAGGTGTGGGTGTGCTCGCCGCCGGCGCTCCAGGTTGCCGCGTCGTCGGTGAGGGCGTCGATCCGGTCGATGATGTCGGGCTGTCCAGACTCGGGCATGGGTGATTCCTCCAAAATAGGTGTCGACTTGGGGGTTGCAGTGGCCGTGGGTTGGCCGCGGTGGCCGGGGATGCGGTGGTGTCCCCCCGCTGCGGGCGAGGCCCTCTGTCCTGTCGGCGCAGCCGACTGGTTCACACCGTTGGGCTGGGCGAGGTGGACATTGAGATCGGCTGGCGAGCGCAGCTCCACCCAGCGGTAGAGGCACTGCCGATCTCCTCCGGTTCTTCTGTGCGCCGCCCGGCCAGGTCCGTGATGTGGCCGGGCGGCAACAAAAGGCCCCGCGTCGCGGGTGCGACCGGGGAACGTCGTGCTAGTCGTGGAGGGGTGTGGGTTGATCAGTCGTCGAGCAACCCGTTCAGCACTGTGGTGGCGGCCTTGGCTTGCAGGACGTGGCGGGACAGGAGTCGCTTGCTCCGGAACTCCGCGGCGATCCAGTCGGCGAACCGTTTCGGGCAGTACGCGGCCGCGACGTCCATCCAGCCGACCTGGTCGCCGTCACCGGTGGCGTCCTGGACGTGCTCGTGCAGCAGGGCGGAGAACTGCTCGGTGTCGCCATACCGGTTGAAGGGATGGCTCCGCCCGGTGATGCAGTCGGTGCAGCCGCAGTCGACCGGATCGATGCGGTGCGGGATGCCGGTCATCGGGTAGACCTCCTGAACTGTGAGGGAAGTAGTCGTGAGCCGCATCGGATGGTGAGAGGCGAGTAATCGGTGCGTGTGTCGAACGGCGGTTGCCTCAGAAGTCGATCGGGGTTCTGCGGGCGCGGCTGATCAGGACGGAGACGACGGCGGGCAGGTCACCCGCTTGGGCTTTCGTGGCATCGCTGCGCGTGTCGATGACCTCGAAGGCACCGGCCGGGAGGAGGTAGCCCTCGTGGGTCGACACGGCGTCACGCATGCGGAACCGCACGCCGCCGTCGTAGTCCTCGATCGTCTGTAGGAGGTCGCGTTCAAACAGGTCGATGGCACCGGTGATGACGTCGGCGTCGCCGTCCTGCCGGGTGATGCGGGCCTCGACCATGGAGCCGCCGCGTTCGTTGCGTTTGATGTTGAGGTCGCCGATCACCTCCGCGAACGGTTCCTTGCGGCGCAACTCGAAAGCAATGGCGCGCAAATGGTCGAAGTTCACGTCGAACTTCCGGGAGAATTCGACGACCTCGTCGACCTGGATCCCATCGATGCCCGGTACTTGGTCGCGCAGGTAGGTGGCGACCGTCTCGGGGTCGGGGTAGGCGAACCGCATGTGGTAGTGGAAGCGGCCGGGGCGGTTGAGCAGGAATTCGTTGACCTGGCCCAGGTAGTTGACCGACAGGACGTAGAGGCGCTTGGTCACGCTGAGTCCGTCGAAGAGGCCGAGGAACTGGTTCTGCGACTCACCCTCACCGCTTCCCGCGAAGACCTTCTCGAACTCGTCGAACACGGTGGCGACTTCGCCGAGTTCGTCCAAAAAGGACGCCAGCCCTGGGGTCGAGTGCTGGACGAGAATCGTCGGCAGCCCCAGTTGCTCGCGGGCTTGTTCGGCGAGCATCCGGAGCATGAGCGACTTGCCCATGCCCTTGTCGCCGGACAGGATCACGCCCAGGGACCGATCCATGGTCTCGTAGGCGCGCACGATGCGGTCCACACGCCGGACGTGGGATCCGTAGACGGTTTCCTGGCCGGGGGTGAGCGGGGTGACCTGGTGGAGGCTGTATCCGGTCATCTTGGAGAAGTCGATGGCGTAGGTCGCCACCGGCAGCCGGTCGAAGGTCTGTACGGAGTCGTCGTAGAGGCGGAACCGGCCGCCGGAGACGACGATGGTGCACGCAGGCATGAACGCTCGCTTTCGCAGAACAGTGCGGATGGTGTGGGGTGCGGCGAGATCACTTCGGTCCGGTTTCGCGATCGTCGGCGACAGGTCACCGACGGTCGCGGCCGTGCAGGTTGGTGATCGGCGTGCCGATCTCAAGTGGGCGTCTGCCCGGCGCGGTCGGCCGGCGCGGGCCAGCGGAAGTCGCGCCGGTGGGCGGTTTCGCGGTGGCACACCCAACCGGGTGGGGCCAGCATCATCGGCATCGCGCAACAGTCCGGAAGGGTGGATGGCTCCGCGGCCGGGCAGGACGGTGGTCGACACCATGGGAAGGTCTGCGCGCCTGTGTCGATCGGTTGGTACCACCACTCCAGTCCGCGGGCGAGGCTGATCGTGGACTGCCCGCAGCCGGGGCACGCGCAGCCGTGCCCGCAGCGGCACGACAGCATTCGGGCGATGCCGCCATTGCCGTCGGGTTCGGCGACGGCCGCGTAGGACGCGGGCAGCGGGTAGGGGCTTGGGTCGCGGGTGGGCAGGTGGTAGGTCTCGGCCCAGAGTCGCCCGGTCGCGGGTTCGGTGAAGATCGAGGCTTCGACCAGTGCGACGGCGGGGGCGACGCGGCCGTTGAACCGGTAGCGGCTGCCGTCGTCCTCGTAGATGATCGCGCGCCGGTCGGCGGTGATCTCGACGGTGCGCAGGGCGCCGATCAACGGCCGCAGCACGGGCCGGTCGCTGTACTGGATCGCGACGGTCACCCGGTCGCCGGGGTTGACGGTCCTGCGGATGTAGGCGGGCATGACGCAGTTCTCCTCGACACAGTGGCGAACAGGGGGTCGTTGGCACCGGGGCTTGGTCGTGCCCGGCCGTGCGGTTCACTCGGCGGCGCCGGAACCGTCGATGTCTTCGTGGATCGCGTGGTTGTGGGCTCCGTCGTGGTAGCGGAGTCGGCTGACTCCGAACTCGGCCGGTGCGCCCACCCAGGTGGCGGGTGGGCCTGGGACTGCGGGGGCATCGGGATCGTCGGGGCTGGTGTTCAACCATCGCCAGAGATCACCGGCGCAGTGATGGAACCGGCCGTCGACGATCACGTAGAAGTCGGAGTCGCCGCCGACTCCGATCGCGTCGTGGTAGTCCCAGACGCAGACGATCCGCAGCCCTGATGCTTTGCCGACGCGTCCGAGGATGCGATTCACGCGGTCGCTGTCGTAGCCGTCGGCCATGCTGCCGCGCAGGTCTGCGGCCGGTTTGGCGTCGCGCCTGTCCAGGCCGCCGACGATCGTGGCGATCCCCTCAGGGACGAAGGAGTACGGAAGCGCCTCGGTGATCCGGTCGAGGTCCTGGTCGGTCAACGCTCGTCCAGCCCAGCTCTCCAACTGCTGACGCGTGATGACCGATGTGGCCTTCGTCTCGAGTTGATGTGCCGCGAGCACAGCAGCGTGTTGCCACACAAGGACGGCCTGGGGAGCTTGGAGCAGGCCCGGCCCCGACTGGGTGAGGTGGTTCCACGTGGCGATGACCCACGAGGGTTCGCAGTCGGCGAACTTGCGGTACGCCAGGACGTCGCCGGTGCTCAGCACGCGAATCGACGCCGGATCGGCGGGATCGGCCAACCGCCCCGCATCGCCGGGGAAGTAGGCAACGACCCAGGTCATCGCTGAGTGGATGATCACTGCTCGCTCGATCGGATGGTGGACGCCAGGCGACTGCGGGCCGCGGATCTCGACGATGGTTCCGGGAGGCAGAGCTACGGGGGACATGACTGTCTCCTTCAGGACGGGGGCTTCGGACTCGGTGAGGTCTCCCCCGGTAGCCGCTTCGGACCGACGGGCCGTCGGGACCAGTGCCGCCGACGTGCGATCGGGAGCGAGATCGGCGTCGATGACCGACGCTGTCGAAGCCGTCACTGCTGGATCGACCGACGGGCTCAGAACGGCGCCCTGACCGCGGGAAGTCCGCCAGCCGGATGCGGCACGGGTCCCCAGGGACTGAGGACGGGCACGCGGGCCGCCAGCGGCGCCAGAACGTCACCGTGGCAGTCTCGGGGCGCACAGGAACACCCGAGTGTCTTGTCGGTCAACTCACCGAGCGCGGCCATCAGCTCGGGTTGGTCGGGCAGCCACTGCTGATAGAGGTCGATCACCTGCTCGCGGGTGCCGTCTGTGCCGATGACGAAAGGGTTGCCCCACTTCGATCCCCGACCGATGTAGATGTCGTACCGGGCGTACTTGTAGTGGACGACCAGCAGGTGCGACATCGTGTGCTCCTCCTCCATCCAGTGCAGCTTTGCCCTGTCCTGCAACAGCGCGCCGAGCGGGCCGGCCGAGCGCTGTCGTTCTGTCTGATCCGGGTCGGGCAGCACGATGGCGCCGTCGGAGCGTTCGTGTGCTCAGATGTCAATGGCGAGTTGGCCGATCGGCCGGTAGGCGCAGTCGACTTCGTCGCCGTGGTGGCGGCCGGGGCAGTCGATGGCGCCCAGGCGACGGTCCGCGACGGTGAGCTTGCGGCGGGCGAGCTGCTCGTGGTCGTCGATGACCGTGCTCTCCAAGGCCTCGTGGTGGTGGCGGGCCTCGGTGAACTCGGGCAGCTCCGGGAACCGGGCGGCCTGCCACATTCGCATGTACAGGCCTGTGGCCGCGGAGGTCAGCGGCGAGAGCAGGCTGGTGTGCAGCATCGCGCAGCAGACTTCGGCCGCGGTACCGGGCCGGGTATCGGTGTCGGTGCCGGCGGCGACGCGGTCGAGCAGTTCGCGGCAGTGGGAGCGGTAGACCATCTCGGACTCCAGCCGCTCCAGCGCCGCGCTCGGCACGAGTAGCGGAAAAGCGTGGTAGATCCGGTCGGCGTGCCGCGGGTGTCGGATGCGGGCGGCTTGGATCTCCTCTTCGGCCTGATCGACGAGCTCGAGAGCCTCGGCCATGGCTGTGAGGACTTGGGCGAAACCGCCGCTGAGTAGCGCGTCCGCTCTCGCGATGAGTCCCTCGGGCCAGGTCGGTGTCGTGTCCGGTTCACGGGCGGGTGGTGTGTCAAGGTCGGTGGTGGGTCGTAGGACGAGGTCGGTCGTGGTCATCGTGGCTGTCCCTTTCGGACTCGGAGTTCGGGCTCCCCGCCGCGCGGCCCACAACGTCGTGGGTTCTGGGCGGTGGGGCGCACTCGTTCGGCCTTGGGAGGGGGGAAAGGGCAAGCCGTCTTTTCTGGCTTGCCCTTTCCCCCCTCCCAAGGCAGAGTGCAGCCGCCCCACCGCCCCAGGACCCGTGGCTTCTCAGGTTCTTCTTCGCGTCGTTCAACACCGGGCTTCACACGTGCGCCGGCGATGCGGTCGGTCGGGTGAGATCCCGCCGCTGCGGTAGTCGAGGTGCGGGCATCGACCTTCTGGACGAGACGTTCACGTCACGACGGCACCCCACCGATCATGACCATGAAGTAGTCGGCTGCTCTCCCGTTGGGTCCTTCGGCGCGGTATCCGATCGCGTGGACCAACGCCGAGTCCAGGGACTCCAGACCGAGGCCGGTGTCGCGTCCGTCGATGAAGGGGTGGAAGTAGGTGCTGCCGTGATCGGCCCATGCCCTCTTGGAGGTGTTGCTGGCGTCGCGGCGGTACTCCACGATCGCGTAGGGCCCGATCTCGTGGACCGCGGTGATCGGGCCCCACGGGAACTTGCGCCCGTCCGGCCCTGTGCGGCGCCCGATCAGTGGCCGGGGTCTGAGAGCCGGGCCATCGGTCGTGTCGGCGCTGTCCGGGGTGCTGGTGGAGTCGTTCACGTAGCTTTCCTTTCCTGGTCGAGGAATCGGCGTAGACACGCAGTTGTGCGATGGTGCGGCCTTCGTCGAGCAGGTCCACCTCGGAGGTCTCCAAGACCTCGGCCAGCGTGCGGAACTGTCCGGCGATGAACTCGACGCGGTCGGGGGTGGCGAGCGCCCCGTGTGCCTGCAGGTGGCTGCGGGCCAACTCCCCGCCGTCCACACAGAAATTGCGGATGCGCGCGGTGATGAACAGCATGCTCACGTACTCGGGGGTATCGCCGCCAAAAACACCATCGACCGCGACGTGATCGCTTCCCCTGCCGCCTCCTCACGGGCGTCGGTTTCTTCTTCCGGCGTGAGGGCACGCCGGTGAGAGCCGCGACAGCGGCGGACTCGCGGTAGCTGTTGTCGGCGGCGCGGGTGGCATCGGCAGCGATATCCGCTGCGGCCGCCGCTCGGATTTCTCGCATGTGGTTACGTCCTGTCTGCACCGTGACGGTTGCTGTCAAAGGATGTCCGGCCGCTTCTTCAGTGGCTCCTCGTCACCATTGATGCGACCGGAAGCTCGGGGTTTCGTCATCACTGGTTTGATGCTTGGCGTGAGCCGTCATCGAGTTGTTGGCAGCGTGCGTTGAAGGTGGCGCGCCAAGCGGGAGATGTCGTTAGTGGTGTTCTGCAGCCCGTTCCAGGAGCACTGCTCGTCACGCAAGTTCCAGTGGCCAGAGGACCACGCGGTATGCGGAAGTAGACATTCCAGCCGCTCCCGGAGAAGGTGCGGGCTGAGCTCGGTGGCGGTGATGCCGTCGGTGAGGGCGTCCATGACGTAGCCCAAGGCCGCGATGCCCACGCCGTGGGTGAGCCGGGATCGGCGGGGCGGCAGCTCCCAGTCTTCGGGCCAGGTGTCGCGCACCGCGGACCAGAAGGCATTGAGGTGGACGATGATGCGCTTGATGTCGCCGGTGCCGTCGGTGTCGCGGTAGTGATACAGCGCGCCATCGTGGAGGCTGTGTTCGATCATCTTCATCACGCTCGTGTCCTGGATGTACCCGTCGGGGGCGGTCGGCGACTTGATGCGTCCGGCGAACGGTCCGGTGGTGTTGAGCCGGACCATCACCTCGGCGGGCAATCGGCGCCGCGCGAGCGTGGGTGGCAGAGGCCCGGTGGTGTCGGGCAACAGCTCGTGGATGAGTCCCTTGGGCAACGGTTTGGTCGAGTTGACCAGGATGAACTGCGTGCGCTGCTCGGCTACGGCGTCGCTGATGAACCCGACCGCGGCCACGGGAAAGCTGTCCAGGTCGGCGTCGCGTAGCGCGGCGGCGCGCTGCTGGCCGTCGACCATCCACGCGGATCGCTGGTGTGGGGGCAGGGAGAGATCGATCGGGATGACCAGTTCACCGAGCGTCGCGAACGCCCCTGGGGCGGTCGGCTCACGCGGGATGAAGCGCACGGTCGGGTCGAAGGCGAGGACCAGGGCGTTGGGCAGTATGGCGTCCGCGGACTCCAGGTAGCGGCGGATGGCTCGGACGTGAGCGAGGGCTTCGGGTCGCTGGTAGCCGTGCAGCTGTTCGTGGTCGCGGCGGATGCGGGAGACGGCCGCGAACTCGTGTACCTGTGTGCCGTCCACCGCGAAGGTGTAGATGCGGCGTTTGCCCTGCTGGATCTCGATGGCGGGGACGCGCAGTTCGTTGGGGTTCGCGTTGCTGTCGACGGGGCGGACGGCGCCGTCGGCGCTGCCGGGCGCGGCTTGCGCTTGGGTCTGCTTCATGTTGTGCACGTCCTTTCGGCGTTGTGCGTTGCCGAGCAGGCGGAGGAATCATCGGGCTTCGACCACGTGAATCGGTCCCGTGGGGAGTGGGAGTTCCGGGTGGAGGTCCGCACTCAGCCGGGGGCGGAGAGCGCCCGCCGCAGCGGGCGGTACGGGGTGCGGGATCCCCTACTGGTTGGAACCAAGGTTCGGTCAACGCAGGCGCCACTGCTGGTCGTCGGAGTCGGTGATCTGCTCGCCATGCAGCCACGCGGCCAGCAGTGGTCGCAGGGGTTCGGCGATGGCCCGGTCGATCTGGGCCAAGGGCACCCCGGTGTGGCGTTGACCGCGGTGGTGCGTCCACGCGGTGAGCACACCGGTGAGAGCGTCGGCAAGCGCACGAGTGGGGGTGCCCTGCGGGTAGTCGGCCTGCAAGGCGGCCAACAGTCGGTCGGTGTCGGTCATCGGGGTGCGCACCTGGTAGCGCTGTAGGTAGGGCAGGGTCAGCTCGACGATGGTGTGTGGTTGTCCTCCGGCGAGGATGACCCGGTTGTTGCGGGTGTCTCCGCCGCATTGCACGACCCAGACCTGCGACCAGCGGGTCCAGCAGCGGGTGATGGCTTTCATCATCAGCTCGGGCAGTCGGGCACGGACCTGCTGCTCGAATTCCCTGCGCAGCCCGTGCCCGACCAACGCGTCGCCGAGATCACCGACGTCACGCACATACAACTCCCGGTAGGGCGGGTCGAACGCGGACACGGGTCCAGGCATCACCGCACCTCCCGCGTGGCAGCCGCAGGCTGCCGCAGTGCCAGCGCTCGCTCGACGTGGCCGCGGTCGGGCAGATCGGCGTCGGCGAGATCAGCCACTGTCCACGCCAATCGCACGACGACGTCGTGGTCACGCGGGGAAAGGAAGCGGGCACCCAGGATCTGTCGCAAATGGATGGTCGCTGCGATGGTCTCGGGCAGGGCGTAGAGCACCTCGTGCGATACGAGGGTGTTGGTGACGTCACGTCCGTTGTGAACTGCCCCGGTGATGCTGCTCCAGCGGGCCGCAGCGCGCGCCCGTGCGTAGCCGACCCGAGTCCTGGCCTGTGCCCGGAGTCGAGCGAGTTGATCAGGTTCGTGGGCGTCGGGCCGCCGGCCCCATACGGCGGCGGCTGTGGTCAGCGTGTGTCGGATGTCGATGGTGTCCAGCAGCGGCGTCGCGCGCTGTGGCTGTCGGCTGTCGAGGGTCCGGATGCGGGTGGCGAACAGCTGGAAGCCGGCCGGGTAGTGCAGCGAGTGGCCTCCATGGGCGATGGTGACTTCTCGCTGAAGTAGCGCGTGCTGCAACACCTTCAGCGCGGCGCTGCTGAACTGGTCGAGGTCGCAGGCCACCAGCACGCTGTGGTGGGCTTTGCTGACCGCGCCGGGCACCGCGTCACCGACCAGCGATGCGAGGGTGTTGCCGTGGTGGGCGATCACCAGGTGCGCGGTGCTGCTCAGAACGGGTTCTGTGAGGTTGCCGATGAGCGACCGGATCGCGGCGACCTGGAGTTGCTGGGCGGTGGTGAGGTCGGGTAGCAGGTGGTGCAGCCATTGCCCGACCAGGAAGGTGCCCGCGCTGTCGACGGCGTCGAGCAGCAGGTGGTGGCCGCCGGCGGCGGCGATCTCGACCGTGCTCAGCACCGGAGCCGCCAGTGCCCGCGTCGGCGGCCACCCATCGTCGACCATGGTTGCGGTGGCCGCGACGAACGAGTGGAGTGCGGTGTCGTCTCCGCGCAACCAGGCGGTGACCTCGGTCAGCCAGTGTGCGCCGAGCACCTCGATCCCGTCGACGAGCGAGGCCTGGTTGAGTACCGCGGCGGGCACGATGACCCGGCGAACGCCGTGTGCGCGGGCGGTCTGCACGGCGGGCAGCGTCCCGAGGGTGGCGCGCAGGCTGCCGTCCAGGCCGACTTCGCCGAGCACCGCGGTACCGGCCAACCGGTGTGCGGGGATGTCCGCGGTGGCGGCGAGGATCGCGACGGCCACCGCGGCCGCGCAGGGCGTGGCCGCCGTGCCGAGATCTACCTCGACGGCGTGGTGCCGGATCGACCAGCCGGAGTTGGTCAGGGCGGCGAACACTCGCTCGCGCAGTTCGAGTTCACCGCGGACGCGTCCCCCGATGAAAGTGATCGCGGGGGTGCTTACGGTGGTGGTGGCGGTGAGGGTGGATACGTGGCCGTGAAAGCCGGTCAGGGACACGGTGTGGACGGTGGACATCGGCGAACTCCCTGGCGGAGTGGGTGGATGGTGGCGGTGGTCTGCGGTGGGCTGCCCGCTGCACTTGCGGCCCACCGCGTCACAGGTGGCGTGTGCTCTGTATTGGTGTGGTCGACACCGCTAGCGCGCCCGGCGGGCCAAGCGCTCGGGGTCGAGGATCAGCACGCCCTTGCCCTCCCGTCGCAACCAACCGCGTTCGGTGAAATGGGCCAGGGCCTTGTTGACGGTTTCGCGCGAGGCGCCGACGAGTTGGCCGATCTCTTCCTGAGTCAGGTCGTGGGTGACCCGCAGCAGACCGGTTTCCTGGCTGCCGAAGCGCTCGGTGAGCCGCAGAAGGGTTTTGGCCACACGGCCTGCGACGTCGGTGACCGTGAGATCGACAGTCATAGCGTTGGCCTGGTGCAGTCGGCGAGTCAGCGACCGCAACAATTGCTCGGCGATCTCGGGCCTGCTGCCGATCGCCTGACGTAGCGCGGCGCGGTCCATGCTGACCGTGTGCACCGCTGTCACCGCGGTGGCCGTGGCGGTTCGTGGTCCGGGGTCGAACAGGGACAGTTCGCCGAACATGTCGGACGGACCGAAGATGTTCAGCAGGTGCTCACGGCCGCTGGGCAACCTGCGTCCGATCTTCACCTTTCCGGACTCGATGACGTAGAGACGGTCCCCCGGCTCGCCCGCCGCGAAGATGACATGGCCGCGCGGGAACTGGACGCGCTCATCGATGGAGTCAAGCAGGATGCGGATCGGGTCGACGGCCGAAGTGCCGGCTGTGGGCATCATGTGCCTCCTGGCGGGATCGGTGGGGTGGTGACGTACAACGCGGAGCGCGCCAGCTCGCCGCGGGTGGCGGGTGAGCGGTGGTGTGGCCGACCACGGGAGATGGCTTCTCCGCCTCGGATCCGCCGGCGTGAGCGACCGTCGGAGAGGGCTGGTGGTCAGTTCGTGGGCTGCTGTGGCGAGGTCGGTGCGGTGGTGGCCGGCTCGGTAGCTGTGTCGGACTTGTCGAAGGCGTCAGCGGCGCGACGTGATGCGGTACGGACACGGTCAGCGAGCACGTCTTGGGTCATGCCCGCGGCATCGGCGGGCAGGATCGCCCACCGGTCCAGCGCCGCCGCGGGAATGGATACCGTGTTGGACCACGGGCGCGGGTCGAGCATCATCAGCGTGAACGACTTGCCGGGTGTGATCACCAGCATCGCTGGCTTCGGCGGCTGGTTGGTGAGGTCGCTGACCGGGATGACGAACTGCTCGGCGCCGTTGACGACTCCCAATTCCAGGTACTGCACTGGGCCGATCACTTGCACCACGCGGTCGATGGGATGACGTAGCGGTGCGGGCTTCGGACGCAGGATGGTGATGACGTCACCGAGCTTGATGTGACGTAGCAGTTGGCGCTCGGTTGGTTCGGGTGAGAACAGCTCTCCGATCAGTAGTGCGGCGTGCAGCAGGCGTTCCACCCTGTCTGCGGTGGCATACCAGTCTTGCTCGCTGGGCAATCGCGCGGCATGTTCGCGCAGTGAGTGCACGGCCGTCCGGGGGTCACCGCCGAACGCTGTCAACGCGGCGAGGGTCACCACTGCGGCGGTGCGGGTGTCACCGTGGCATGCCTCCGGGGTGCGGGTGTCGGAGCGGTTGCGGCGGCGGCCCCCGTTGAGCCGGCGCAGGAAGTCGCGCAGGTGGATCGCCGGTCCGGCAGGATCTCGGCCGTACACCGGTGGCAGCGCCTCGACGAGCAGATCGAGCATCACTTGTTGAACGGTCTCGGCCGTGAGGTCGACCGCCGGGTCCGCGGCCAAGGAGTGCAGCACCGCCGCGCGGTGCAACTGCCGGGCGGCGGTGCTCACACGGGAGCTACCGCGCTGCGGGCCGTCGAGGTCCTGGCCGTCATGCTCGGCGAGCGGATCCTGCCAACGGCTCAGTCCGGCCCACAGGTCGGTTGCCGCGGCACTCCAGTCGACAGGGCCACCGTGTCGACCGGGCAACCGTTCGACGCAGTTGACGTAGTCCATGACAGCCTGCTCGGACAGGTCCATCCCGGCTCCCTGCGGGCTGGTGCTGTTCTGCAGTTCGAGTACGCCGAGTTGGGGCAGGTGCACCCCGGTGGCGACGTGCACCACGTACCACTTCAGCGGACGGTTGCGCAGTACACGGCTGTGAATCAGGAGGAAGTGCCGAGCCGGTGAGAGCAGCACAGTCGTGGCGGTGCGCAGCAGGCTGAGGGTCTCGTCGATGCCGTCGAGCCAGGTCTGTCTGTCCACGTTCGTGGGTGGCCTGGTGTCCTCACGCAACACCGACAGCGCGTCCTCGACAGAGGCCCATGGCGCGGTCGACGTGGCGTGAGTCGCGAGAGCACGCTGGACCAGCAGGGGCGTGAGTCCGTTGGCTCGCTGACCGGGGGTGTCGGTCACAACGGCCGCGGTGAGGGTGCCGCGGCCTCCGTATTTGGCGTCGACCTGCTGATGGCAGTGGCGGCACACCACGCCAGTGCCGGAACCGCTTCCTTTGCCACTGGCCTGGCAGCAGGTCGTCAGCGGAATCAAGTACTCGCCGTCTTCGTCGCGGATCGGGTTGTCCGTCTCGCCCAGTGGAACAAGCGGGTCGCCATCGGCATCGACGCCGCGGACCCGCTTGGCGATCACCGAGCGAACATGGATGAGGCGGCCGTCGGTCAGAGTGAGTTCGACAGCGACAGTGGGATCGGCTGTTGGAGGCATGATCGGGCCCTTCACGGTGGGGTCGAGCGAAAGATGCGGTCGGTGGCCACCGATGTGCGGGTGGCCACCGACCGCGAGAAGCACGGTTTGTTGCTGTGGTGGGGAATCAGCCGGGTAGTGAGGCCGCGTAACGCATCGCTTGGGGGTCGATATCGATGCCACCGCCGTTCATGGCGACGGGCTGAATACCGCGGCCTGCGAGCAGGCCGGCTTCCTGCGGGTCGGCGGCGTAGTCCCAGCGCTCACGCCGGCGCACCTCGGCGTGGATGTGTTCGTGGCCGTATTCGCAGGTGTAGCCACGGTCATCGGGCAAGAACCACGCCAGGCCGCCACAGTCCACGGCGTAGTCCTCGCCGTCCTCGTCGTTGCGAGCAGGGACCTGCCAGTCGCAGGTCCAGATCTGTTCGGCGAGGAAGCAGGCGCGTACCGCGTCGACACTGTCGTGCACGGCCGGCGCATCGTCGGCATGACGTTTGCGGTTTCTACAAGTCACAGGCATGGGCTCTCCCGTCTGGTGCTGCGTGGACGGGCAGTGCCGTAGCGGGAGCGCCGTGGTGGGCCAAGGGGGCGCGGCCTCGCGTAGCGACGCCGAAGGCGCCCTTGGAGCACTGCGGGGCTTCTGCTGGCATGACCGCGTCCACGCAGCACCTCGGACGGGATTTCGATCCTCGGATGGCCCGATCGCACTCAGCCGATCGTGACTCTCACAGCAGCGGCGCCCGGACAGATCATGAGCAGGGGTTGAAGGCTGTTCTGACACGTCATAGCAGTGGCGGGACTGGAACCTCTACTGACTACAGCGATCAATTTTCCAGCACTCTCAACGGAACCCGATGGGTTCCGATGCTGTGTCCACTACCGGTGAATCTGTCCTCGAGTGTCCTGCTCACCGGGGGACTTCAGAAGACGTTCGGTTTCCGCGATTGAGGAATCATGGAAGAATGCGACGATCCGGTCGGGCAGCCCACCGTCCACGGAGGTGCGCAGCAAGGTGCCAAGCCTGTGGCGCGGCTCCGCGGACAGTGCGTGATCGAGTGCGAGGGAGGCCAGCGCTCCATCGCCGCGGATATAGGCCGACAAGGCCAGCAGGACGGTGGGATTGGCACGCACGGAGGTCGGGCAGCCGCGTGTGAGTTCGAGCCACAACCGCTCAGCGGTCTCAGCCCTCGGCCCGAACGCGAAGCTCACGCACGCGTCCCGAACCGATGGGTCGAACAGTGCTCGTGCGAGCTCCACGACCTCACCGTCCTCAAGCGGGTGGCGACGGTCACTTCCGGCCGCGACGGCGTCGCGTACTGACCGAAACGCCGCGGAAGCAGCGGGACCGGAGGGCCGCCAAGCAGGTGAGTGGTCCAACAGTACGGCCCTGCGGGCGATGATCTCGTCTGCGACCGGCGCGAGCTGCGCGGCCAACTCTTCTCTGCTGGTAAACGTCACGAGGCCGGCGGCGACGGTGGCCGCCGCGAGCGCGGTAGTGCTGGGGTCGCGTACCGTTCCGGTCCAGTCGGGGCTGTCATAGCCGTGCCAGCGTGCACCGGCCTGTGTGGACTCTGCCCATACGGCGAGAATGGTGCGCATTCCCATGGAGGTCGCGGTCTGCTTCATCACCTCGATCAATCCGCTGTGCGGCAGTTCGCTCGCCGAGGACACCCAGACTCCGCCGCCGATGACGAACAGCAGGATGCCGTCCACGTCCTGGCCTCGCGCCATGTCGAGGGCTTGGACTGCATGTGCCTGTCGGTGTCGGGCAGGCGGCAGGTCGATACGCAGGGAGGCGACGGTCTGCCGGTGTTTCACGCATACGAGCACGAGAGAGTCGTGGGGGTGAAAGCCCAGCAGATGAGGAATGGCGGCGATCAGGTCTCGCGGCTCACCGAGCACGCGTGCGGATGGGGTGACACTCATCGGTGGGATTCCTTTCGTAGTCGTGGTGGATCGGTCATACGCGGTCGGGTACGTACGGGCCTGCCTGTGGCCTTCACCGAGCAGGGACGCGGTCAGGTGACGTCGGACTCGCCGGTTCCCGGCTCATCGGTCAACCGCAGCGCGGTCCGGACCTGCTCAAGCTGGTAGGTCAACTCGCGGACCCGATCGTCGACACGGCTCATCACCACGAAGAGGGCGTCTTCGCCGTTCTTGCCGACCCACTCGCGGATCACGAGGGTGTCCAGTCGTTGGAGCAGCCGGTGGGCACCGATGACGTACATGCTCTCGGCCATCGACTGCAGCACCAGTGGCATCACCTGATCGACGGGGTCATCGCTCGTCCAAGCGAGGCGTTGCTCGATGAAGGCGGCGATCACAAGGTCGACGCGGGGATCGGTGCTGCGGATCGAGTCGAGCAGGTCGGGCCCTGAAGGCGGTCGGGCATCGGCCACGGGGTTTCTCCTTCGTCGTCGTGGTGGTCTCACCCGGCCGTCGACAGTCGGTGCGTGTTCGGCGGCCGGGTGAGACCGGGAAGCCGGGCCCGCGCCGGGGGAAGCGGGCGCGGGCCCGGCTGGCGGGAGCGGCGGAGGTCACGCCGCTTGGTGGTCGGCCTGCTCGGTGGGGATGAGGTGGGGCCACTTCTCGTGGTCGAGTTCGGGGTTGTTGATCAGCCGCTCGACCGGTGAGAGGGGGTAGCCCAACGCTTCCATCAGCGCGAAGTAGTAGCGGGTGTTCTTGCTGGGGTCCCGCCAACTGGCACTGGCTTCCTTGGTGTATTCGAGGTCCCAGTGCTGCTCGCAGGCGCCGATGATCTGGGCCAGGCGGATGGCGACGGCCTGGTTCTCGGTGGTGGTCTGCTTGCGAAGGTGCTCCACCAGCGGGTTGTGCTCGCGCCGTTTGTCCTTGGGTTCGGGCAGCTTGAGCAGCGTGCAGGCGTAGCGGTGCGCGGGCGCGGCCTCGGCCAGGTAGTCACTGGCCAGCACGGGAGCGAGCGCGAGCCAGTGGTGCACCCGCGCGGGCAACTTGATCCCCTTGATCTTGGCCTTGGACTTGGGGTTCGCCTTGGCCTTGGTGCCGCGCCAGTCGGCGAAGTAGCCGATCAGCCACTCCCGGCGCTCGGTCTTGGCCTCACGCCAGGCCTTATTGTTCACCCCCGCCCGCTTGATCTCGGCCGCCTTGTATACGGCGTCGCGCTCGGGCTGCACCGGCACGACCCGCGTGGCGCGCAGGACGTGCCCGCGGGCGGCGAAGTTCACGCAGACGTAGTGGACCTCTGCGGTCTCGCGGTAGTCGTCGTAGTCGACGTAGGCGGCGTGGCCGGGGCAGTCGGCGTGCTCGTCGACGGTGAGGACGTCTCCGGCCTGGGAGTCGGCGAACAGGGTGCGCAGTTCGGCATTCCCGTCACCGTCGGGATCGACGATCGGCACGCCGTCGGATCGCAGCTTCTCTTCGGCGACGGCGACGCGTGCCGTGACGATGCTCTGGTGGCCGTAACCGGCGGGGTCCACACAGAACTCGACGACGTCGACCTCCAAGTCGCGATCGACCCAGACGGAGAGCGCACGCCCCGGACAGTCGGCGTGCCCCTGCGGGTCGAGCGGTCGCAGGTCCTTGTCGCACAACTCGTCCAGTCGTACGACGCCCTCGGGTAGGTCGTCCTCGTCCTCGATGAGGGTGCACCCCTGGTCGAGGAGCAAGTGCGTTTGTCGGATCTGCTCGGCGCGCTGTTCCCGGTCGCGCCGCAACTGCCCGATCGTCCAGTCGAAGCTGCGGGGCTGGTTGTGCAACACGGTGACCAGCTTCTGGTGGGCCTCCTCGTCGTCGCCGAACTCGGCGAGCTGGGCCAGCAGCAGCAGGTCGGCATCGGGCAGGGCCGTGGCGGCGGTCTGGGTGCGGACACTGGACGCGATGGCGAGGCCGGCGCGGATCTGGGTGTCGGGCAGGCTCAGCTTGCGGGCGATCGTTTCCTCGTCCAGCCCTTCGAGGGCGAGTTGACCGTAGAGACCGGCTTCCTCGGCCGGGGTGAAGCTCTCCCTGTGCAGGTTTTCCAGTCCTTGGGCGACCAACACGTCCTGGCGGGTGGTGCCGGGTGCGTGCACCAGGACGTCGATGAGGAGGTCGGGGTTCTCCAGTTCTGTGACCGCGACCGCGGCCGCGGTGCGGTGAAAGCCCACGAGCACTCGCAGCACCCCGTCGGGATCCATCGCCACGTTGATCATGGAGACCATCGGGTTCGAGCCGTGCTCGGCGAAGGATGCCACCAACTCGGGGCGGCGTGCGCGGATGTCGCCGACTTCGCGGGAGTTGCCGACCGCGCGCAACTTCTGCGGATCGACCCCTCGCTGGACAAAGGGGTAGGCCTGTTCGGAGGTGGCGTCCTCCGGTTCGACGATGTCCGAGGCGCTGTCGAGCGTGGTGTTGCCGAGGGTGGCAGTCATCGTGGAGACCTCTTCCGGGTGTTCGGGCAGAGCGCTGCCCTGAGGTGAAATTCGGTAAGCCGTTGTCATGAAAGAAAGTGAGTTGTTGCGAGCGGGGCGCGGTAGCCGCCGATTCGGTCCGGTGGTGCGTCCGCAGTCCTGCCCTGCCGGGGTCGGGGTGTCCAGCGGGTTTTGCTGGACACCCCGACCCCGGTGGGGCACGCTGCGCGGCGCATACCGGGCCCGGCGGCATGCGCGTCCCGTCAAACCTGGTCGGGAGGTGGTTCTTTCTTTTTCGGGCGATCGGCAGTCAGGTCGGGCACCCGATCCACATCGAGGTGCCGTATCTGGTCGTGACGTGACGGTGTGCCGGCGCAGGCCTTGCGCGGCTTGATGCTTTGTCAGCCAGCCTGGCGTTGAGAGCGAGGGCGATGTCAGGCACGCATCGCTGGCAGGCTGTCGCTACGTGATGCTGTCGCTTCGGATCATCTGAGACCGGCGTAGGGCGGCGAGTACCTGTCGCTGGTAGCCGACGCCCGGTGCCGCCGCGTAAGCGTCGTGCACGAGCACCTCGTGTCCGGTGTGCCGGCGGACCAACGCGACGGCTTCGTGCAGCCGAGCAAGGTAGGCCTTGGGGAGGAAGGCAGTGATGTCGGCGTCCTGGTCGGCGACGACGGCGATGAGCTGATCGGCCACCCGGTGGGCGGTGACCGCTCCGCGGGAGGTCATCGTCTGCTCGTAGGGCGTGATCGTGGTGTCGGGATCGAGTAGTCCATACCGGGCGGACAAGTTATGAGGGTCATTCACTCGTGTCCGTTGTCCGCTGACGTCTGTTGTTGAGGGTCGGCCGGAATACGGCAGAAACGGGCCAAGGGCGACACCGGGATCGCGCAGGGTCGGTCGTGCGGTTGACGACGTGCTACGGGTAACCGGCCGCCGCAGGGGTGCGGCCTTGTGGGCGCATCCCCCAGGCCTCTACTCTGCGTACATATCAATTCTCCCGCCCGCCTGGACCCCGCGGACGCCACGGCTTGGTGAGGAGAACCTCCGTGACCGCCGCCGTCCCCTGTCGGATATCCGTTCTTCCGTCGCCCTGGACTGCGCACCGAGCGCCCTCCCAATCGGCTCCCACACTGCTCAACGTCACTCCCCGATTGGTCCAGCCGGGCGCGGTCGTGCTCGTGGTCCGCGGGGAGGTGGATATGGCGAGCTCCCCCTACCTGTGGGAACACGTTCACGAGCACGTCCACCACGGCGGCCCGGATGTGATCATGGACCTCACCGAAGTGACCTTCTTCGGCGCGGCCGGTCTCACGATCCTGGCGAAGCTCCGCGAGGCCGCGAGTCTGGTGGAGATCGGGTTCAGTGTGGTCGCCACCGCTCGCGCGGTCCTGTGGTCGCTGAGGATCACCGGGTTGGACCTGGTGCTGGACGTGTACCCCGACCTCCACCACATCCCGATGCGGTCCTGGCCCCTGATCGGACTTCGATAGCACGCCGGTGAGGACGACCACCGTCGACAGGCCCGGCCGGAGGAGTGACGCGATCGACATGGTGGGCCGCCACGACGACGCAGGCCTCGCCCGGGTACGGGCCTGGGTCACCGAGCGGGCCGACAGCCGCGCGACATCGGTATCGGCGCTGCTGCTGTGCGAGACCGCCGTGTCCCGGCTCGGCGTGAGCGGCGCCGCGCTGACGGTGGACACCTCCCAAGGGTGGTCCGAGACGCTGCATTCGACCGATCTGCTGGGTGAGCAGCTGGCCGAGATCCAGGTCACGGTCGGTGAAGGGCCGTGTGTGGACGCGGGGCGGGTCGGTGGTCCTGTGCTGGTGGCCGATCTGGACACCGCGGCGATCGGGCGTCGGTGGCCGCTGTTCGCGCCGTTGGCGGTCCACGCCGGTGCCCGCGCGCTGTTCGCGCTGCCGTTGCGTGTCGGCTCGATCCACGCCGGCACACTGGTGCTGCACCGGGCCGAGGCCGGATCACTGGACGCGACGACGCTGACGGACGCGCTGGCGTTCGCCCGGCTGGCCCTGCGGCTGCTGCTCGACGAGCGGGCCGGACTCGGTGGCGCCGACCACGACTTGGGTGACAGCCTGTCCTTGCACGACCTGCGGGTGCATCAGGCCACCGGGATGATCTCCGCGCAACTGGAGGTGGGGATGGCCGACGCCTTCGCCGCCCTGCGCGGACGGGCCTTCGCCGACCAGCGGCCGTTGGGCGAACTCGCCGCCGACGTGGTGGCGCGACGCGTGCGTTTCGACCTGACCGAGGAGACGATATGACGGCGCGTGCGCGGCAACCCGACGACGGCGTGCCGGGAGAATCGGGTGAGGTGACTACGATGGGCGATGACCGTCTTCTGGACACGTTCGTCGAGTTGGCGGACACGCTGATCGACGATTTCGACGTGATCGACTTCCTGCATCTGCTGGTGGACCGGTGCGTCGAACTGCTCGCCGTCGACGCCGCTGGGCTGCTGCTGGCCGACCAGCACGGCAGGCTGCAGTTGATCGCGTCCTCGAATGAACAGGTGCGTCTGCTGGAGTTGTTCCAGTTGCAGAACGACGACGGCCCCTGTCTGGAGGCCTTCGCTACCGGCGTGCGGGTCGGCCACGCCGATCTGTCCACCGCTGGCGGCCGGTGGCAACGATTCGCCCCGGCGGCCACGGGCAGCGGATTCGCCGCCGTGGACGCCCTGCCCATGCGGCTGCGCGGTCAGGTGATTGGGGCGCTCAATCTGTTCCGCGTCCGCCCCGGCGAGCTGACCGACACCGCGCTGCGCACCGCCAGGGCCTTGGTCGACGTGGCCACCATCGGCCTGCTCCAGGAACGCTCGATCCGCCACCAGGAGATCCTGACCGAGCAACTGCAGACCGCGTTGAACAACCGGGTGATCATCGAACAGGCCAAGGGGTACATTGCACACCGCCTCGGCGTCGACATGACCGGAGCCTTCACCGCCCTGCGCGGCTACGCCCGCAGCCACAACCTGAAGCTCAGCGACGTCGCGGCCGCGGTCGTCGACGGCCGCACCGATACTCGTGATCTGCTCGCAAGGCCCTCACGACCTGGGCCGCCCAAGCGATAGGACGCCTCTCCTTCCCGACAGCGACAGCCCTGCTTGACCAGGCTGACGGCCGAGGCAGTGCGGCCGCGGCGAGATTGTCCGCGACAGTCGACGGGTTCCTGACGGGAACAGTTACCGGCGATGTGCTGCCAGGTCGTTCGGCGTCCGCCGCACGACCTGGCGAAGTACGACAACCCGCTGGCCCTCACGACGCGACACAGCGTCACCCGACCGGCACTCCTCGCCGACGAGCGGGACGACTCATCATCCTTGACCATCAGTTAGCCGATCCGGCGGCCCGTTTCTGCCGTATTCCGGCCGACCCCCGCGTTGACGACGGCGTTCGTCGAGACGGGCGACCCCCGCGAGGGCTTGGAGTTCATCCTCCAGAGCCGCCTCGGCCAGGGTCAACTGACGGATGGCCTCGGCGTAGATCTTGACAAGTTTGCGGAGGTCGGTGTTCTCCCCGCGGAGCCGTGCGAGGTCGTCCTCCCGCTTCGCGGTGACCTTGGGAGAAGTCCGCGTCTCGCGCTGTGCGTCGAGTTGGGCCTTGAACCATACGATCTGGTCTGGGTAGTTCCGGTAGAAGGTCGCGTGCGAGACGCCGACCTGTTTCTCGACAGTGCTAACCGTGGCACGTCGACCGAGGGCCTGACTTTCCCTGAGTTCGGTCTCCATCGCAGTGCGGACGTGGGCGCTCGTGGGCAAGAGAGGGTTCATGGCATTTCCTGGTCGGTGGAGTCGATCGTGCCGACGTCAGCGAGGAAGTCGGCGATCTCGCGGCGGCGGACGGTGAGGCGGTGACGGATCAGGGGGGCGAGGTATCCGCCTCGTGCGAGATCCCGGTCATAGGCAGCCAGGATCTCTGTCATCTGGGCGATGTTGTCGCCGGTGAGCGCGACATTGCGACAGCGCAACGGTTGACAGTCCGAAAGCGACGGACCTTCCGCGCCGTCGCTTCGACGGCAGAGAGCCCGGTCGGGATTGTGGACGCAGGTGACGAACTCGCCTGGATAGATGTGCGGGTCGTGACGGTTCATGTGCCGCCGAAGCCGCTTGTCGTCGTTGAGGACCTTGCCGTGGAACTGGACCTGGCGTTCGAATTCGGCCAGTCGGCTCGCGGCCTCGGCGGCGGCCGGTCCGCGCAGGCTGTGGAACTCGTGGCTGACGATCAGGTCGCCGAGTTTCTCCCCGCGAGCGATGGCGCACTCGGCCTCGACCTCTGCGCGGAAACCGGATTGCGAGGTTCCCGCATAGCCCTCGAACATCTGGATGCTCAAGTGGCGGAAGGCAAGTGCTCCGGCGATGGCCCCACCAGGGCGCCGGGCGATGAACCAGGCCAAGGTGCGGCGGAACTGTCTCGTGGTGAGTCTCCATTCCTGCCCCTTGACCAGGGGAATGATCTCGTCTCGGCTGGTCTGACGGCAGCAGTCGTTGATCCACTCTCTGAAGGCGGCCATGTCCTGGTTCGTGGTGCTTGTCGTCCGCGCTTCGTTCTTCGCGCGCTGTGCGATATAGCCGCGGGAAGGCGGCAGCAGCGCGAAGAGGGACGACTGCCGGGCGGGTTGGAGTCGTTGCAGGACTTCGACGGCCCGTTGGGCGGAAGCATTGATCACCCACGTTGCTTCCACTCCCGTCTCGTCGCTTTCGCCTTTGAATGCCAGGCTGGTCAGGTGTCTGCGGACGACGTGGCCGTTCTCGGCGCGCCAGACGGAGACGCAATTGCGCTTGATGTGTTTGACCTCGCTGTCGCGCATGCCGGACAGGAACGCGATCACGATGTAGCAGGCGGTCTGCAACATGCGGGTCAGCGGCTCGACCTCGTCGTATTCGATCGGTCCGTGCCAGGGCTTGCCGTCCAGCAGCCCGCGGACCGACGTCCGGAGGTAGGTCGCGTCCGCGATGCCGAGCTCGGCGGCGGCCTCGAGAATCATCCTTCCGGCTTGGGTGTTGTCGCCCAGACTGGTCCGCTCGACTTTGGACTCGCGGGCGAGGTGAGAGCGGTTGACTTCGCCCCGCCAGCCCGGCAGAAGCCTTCCCTCGGCCCGGTAGCGGTTCAGAATCGGAGCCAGTCGCTTGCCGGCCAGGTGCAACCCGACCGGGTTCTGTCCACGTCGTCGACGGCTGGGCATCGACCAACGGTTGAGCTGCTGCCATTCGTCATGGGCGTCGACGACGTCGTCTGCGAAGTCGTGAATCCAGCGCAGAGCCCAGACCAGGTAGGGCGACAACACTTGCTCGGGGATGCGATCGGTGGCGTTTTCCCGAGCCCGACGCGTCACCGAACGAGATCTCCCCTCGCGGAGAGCGGCAAGGACGACAGAGGGATCGAAGGTGAGCGAATCGCTGATCTTCGTCCGACACAACCACAACACCCGCAGGGCTCGATGGTAGGAGTCCTTGGTGTCCTGGCTGACCCGCAGACCGTGGACATGGCTGGCGAAGACTTCGACGTCGTCTCTGGTGAGTGTGGCGACAGCGGAGATCCCATGATTTTCCAGCCAGGCGAGGGACATCCGCAGATCGCTCAGATAGGCGCAGATTGTCACGATGGTGCGGATCGACTCACAGCCCGGCGGCAGTTCTCCGGTCAGCAGCGTGTAGATCACTTCCTTTGCCACGTGCCGAAACCGCGCCGGCACCCGCGCGAAATTCATGGTGAGTTCGGTCTGGTGCCGCTGCATCTGGGCGTGCTTCATCCGCCAGATGTCCTCGCTGAACCGCGAGGTGTCCGACAGCCGCACTCCGGGCAACAGAGGGCGCCCGGCCAGGACGAAGGCGTCCGCGGCGACGGTCTCCTGCCGCTGGTTGCGCACGTTCGCGTGTGCGCGGTCGATGATCCGGTCGGTCATGACGATTCCCTCAGCCCGTCGAGCAGGTCGATGGGCAAGCTGTCCGGAGCTTCCCGGCGAGCCCGTTCCTGTTGGGCCAGCGTGAACTTGGGCAAGATCAGCCGGGTGGTGATCAGCCAGGTGATGCCGTGCCTGCCGATCCAGTCCTCGACGCTGCGGGAGTCGAGTTCGTCTTGCAGCCAGTCCAGGAGGGCGAACAGTTTCGGCAGGTGCCGCTCGGTCACCAGTGCGTTCGGACAGCGCAAGCAAGTCAGGAACGACACGTCGCAGTTTCCGCCCGCGCTGTGGGGGCTGTGCTCGAAGTCCAGGCAAGATGCCACGAGGGTGTCCAGATGCCCGGCGGCGGCTTTGGCGAGTTTGTCCGCCGTGGTGCCCAGCACCGCGGCTGCGGTCTGCGGATCATGTCGAGCCGTCTGGGCGGTCCGCTCGTCCATGATCTGTCCGCGAAAGGCGTGGACGGACGCCTCGGCGTCCTCGAGTGCTTCGGTCAGAACACGATCGGCCCAGTGCCGGATCCTTGGGTCATTGCGCAGGTAGTGCAGGAACGACACGTCCGGAGTATTGGTCCGCGAAGCCGAGGGCAGGTGACCGCCGACGGCGCGGGTGATGCGGACCTCGACGGTCTTCTTCAGCCGCCCGGTGGTGAGCTTCAGCGGTTCAGGCTCGCTGTCCGCAGCCTCTGTGGGGGCGTCGGCCATCAACCCGTGCCGAGCGACCCACCGGTGCATCTGCAACTGTCGGCCGAGCCGGATCGCGAACGGGTCGATGTGCCCCTTGGTGGCCTTCCTCGCGGCCCGGACATCCTCGGAGCCGCCGACATCACCCGCCCAGATCGACCACACCCGTTCCGATCGGCTGAAGTCCCGGCTGGTGGCGGCGAGTTCGTGCAGCAGCAGAAACCAGCCACCAGGTGTGTGCAGTTGCGAGCTTTCAGAGCCGATCTCCCAGTGGATCGTGCTGCGACTGCGAGTCTTGCCCCGGCGCCGCTTGCGCAGGTTCACCGCGACCGCCCGGTCCTGCAGAACACGGTTGTCGACGGCAAGTTCCTTGATCGTCTCAGCGTTGCGACCCGACAATCCGACCCCCAGTAGTAGCAGTGGAAGGACGTCCTGCGTCGTGAGGAATACTTGTCCCGCAAGGTCTCTCTGCGACACCGGATCAGAGACGCAACCGCCCGCGACCCGCTCCTTGCTCGAGGCCGGGACTTCGCCGGTCCGCAGCATCCGGGCCAGTCCGGGCGCCTGGCGCCGGTCGGCGTCGCCGAGGGTGTCCGGGTCGGCCTCGAACTGCTCGACCAGCCGCCGCGAGGCCCGCAGCCGCTGCCGGATGGCCACCACGTCCGCGCGGGCGGCGGACATGATCGCCGCGAACTCCCGGTCCGAGTAGCCCGGAACCTGCGGCCTGGTCTTGATCGCGTTCCACCGGCCGTAGAGGTGTCCGGGCTGGTCCAAGTAGTCGCGCACGTCCTCACGCAGCAGACTCGCCGGCTGCACTTCCTTCAGGAGCTCGCGGATCTGTGACATCTCGGTGACGACCGAGAAGTCGGCGATGGTCATGCGTCGGTGCTGGTCGAAACTCCGCAGGTGGGAGAAGGTGAGTCCGGCCAGGGTCGCCGGGGGTCGATTCAACTGGCCCAACCACCTCACCAGCCGGGTGACGGCGGCCCAGCTGCCATCCGCGGCACTGCGGGTCCGCAGACCCCCGCTCGCGCCGATCCGGCGACCCCAGGCCGCAGCCAGGTCCGCGTGCATACCGAGACAGGGCAGCTTGGAGAAGTCGTAGCCGGCCCGACGGCCGTCCTCGCCAAAAAACTCCACCACCGGCCCGGCTTCCTCGTGAACCGCCTTCGGCTGATAGAAGCCCTCCGGCTGCGCCGAGGCCCGCCCCCGTCCGGTCCCTCGCCGTCGAGCAGGAATCTCAGACGGCACCGTTCACCGCCTGCTCCTCCAGGTCCTCGGGGTGGACGCCGGTCGGCTCCCACCCGTCAGGAACGAGCGCCATCCGGGTCTCCATCTCCAGTTCTTGCAACGTGTGCAGGTAGACCTGCGTGACCTCGATGGAGGAGTGTCCGAGTCGCATCCGTACCCAGTTCAGCGGGTCCCCGAAGACCATCTGATAGGTCTCGCGCTGCGGCGGTGTCATCGCCGCCAGCTCCTGGATGTGGCCCCGCCAGAGCTGTTCCAGGGTGATCACGGCGAAGCTGTGCCGCAGGACATGGGGATGGCACCGCAGCCTCAGCCCGAGACGTTCGCACCGCCGGTTGGCGATCTTGAACACCTCCTGCCAGCACGAAGGCTTGCTCGGCAAGCCGTACTGGTTAAGCCACAACGCCGCTGGCTCCAGTCCTTGAGGTGTCTCCATCAACACCCGGCGCCGTTCCTCATGCCTCAGCTTCGCGATCGACAGACGTTGACCGTCGACCACTACGAACGGCCGCCGCGGGTTGGTGACGATCAGCGGGTTACGAATCCGCTCGTAGAGTCCAGCCGCTCGGGCTGCCTCCACGGCCTCCGCCCGGTCGGTGTCGACGTAGTCCCGAACGTCCTTCAGCGCCGACGCCGGAAAGTAGACACGCCGGGCGGACCCGCCCTTGGCGATCGCCTTCGGCAGCCACGACCGCTGATTCAGCAGCCCCGGCACCATCTCCGGCAACTCGAACAAGCTCAGGCTCGTCTGCTCGGCCAGCCGCAGTCCCGTGCGAATCTTCAGATCGCTGTAGGCCGCGTTGCGCGAAGCGAACCTGCCACGAAACGACCGGTCCGGCAGCCCCCCGACGGTGAAGCCACGGACTCCGACATCTCGCCACTGCCGATAGGAAGCCGGCGGCAGCCACTCGATGTCGTTGCGCGGACCCTCGTGTGATGCCTCAGCCGGGGTCGCCCCCTCGGCCCGTCGGGGATCACGACTGCGAGAAGTGCGCTGCAGGAAGGGACTCCAAGCCGCGTGCCCCTTGCGTACGGCCCAGAGATAGAACTGGTTGACCGTCGCGACCTCACGGTCCCATGTGGACATTTCCACACGTGGCCCGGCGATGTCGGTCAACCGCCAATGCTTGAAGACTGCTCGGTCCTCCGAAGTGGCCACCTTCCAGCTCCGCCGTCCACGGTTGTCCCACAGGAATTTCAGGAATCGCTTCAGGTCATAGGCCACAGCCTCCTGTGTGGTCACAGGCTCGTTGGCCAACTCGGTTACGAAGTAGTCATTCAGGTCCACGTCGTACCGGCCCAACGGATCGAGCAAGTACGGAGATCCCTCACCGATCCGCCGCTCATCCAGCCACACGTCAAGGTCATGAAGTCCAGCCAACAGAACGCATCCCGCCTTCGGCCGCGGCAAGTCCTGGCGGGTGAAAAACACCCGCCACCCCAGCACGCCCGTCCCTCTCTTGATCACAGGGGCAACGTAACAAGGACAAGTCCGAACCCGCATAAGACAGGATGAGCACCCTGGGAGCGGCGCCCGCGGCTGCTGCGAGAGCAGCCTCCTGTTCCACGACGGCTAAGCCGAAGGTGAACATGGCGCCGGTATACAGAGTGCGTGCCGGTGCCGGGATGGCGAGTTTGGCGCCGCTGCACGGCACCACGAGCACCTGTCGGCTTCTGCCAGCCGGGTTCCTCACGTCGGTTCGCCACGCGGGGGTTGCGGTCGACGTGGACCGTGCTCGTCGCCGAGGTGCCCCGGACGTGCTGTCACCACGACAGCGGTGTCTCCCTCGGTGCGATCCTCGGTGGTCCTCGCATGGGGTTCGGATCGTTCGGCGGCCACGCGCAGCACCTCGTAGTGCTCGTGCGCGTCGTCCCACGCCCTCGACCACGACTCCGCGACTTGGTGTCGGGCCTGCCCGCCGATCTCCTGTACACGCGTGACCACCTCGCGCGGTACCGCGTTCGCCCCGTGCCACGCGATCGCGAACTTGATCGCCGACCACAGTTCGCCGCATCCGGCACGTCTCTCCACCGGGTCCGCGACGTTGTCCAGCCCGGCCAGTCGCGCCGTCCAGTCCACCGGGGACGGACGCGGCTCACCGGCGAGTTGTTGGCGTGCGGCCTGATCGTCCAGTTCCGGTTCCCATGGCCTGGGCTGGTAGCCCATCGTGTCGAAGACCAGATGTTCCAGCCCGGCGAACTCACGTGGATCGGTCGACGTCGGGCCGTGCTCGCCGTCGCGTACGGCCATCACCAGGCGTCGACCGTCGGGCAGGAACCGCACCCACGCCGACACCTCGTGCAACAGGTCGCGATGCCCGTCCAACCGGTAGTCCCGCTCCCCTGCCATCCACTGGCCGTCCTCGCCGTAGGCGATCAACTCCCGCCCCCTGGTGATGATGACCACGACACCGGGCCATGCTTTGAGCACCCGCATGAACTGGCGATGCAGCGTGTGCAACTCGTGCCAGACCGTGTCGTGCATGGGGTTGCGGTTGAACCGCGCCAGCGGGTTGCGCTCGATCGACCGCGCCACCTCGGGACTGGCAGTCGTGCGCCGCCGCCCCAGATCCACCAACGCTTTCCACTCGCCGTGCGCGCCATCGATCACCAGCAGCGTCGTCGCCTCTCGCGACACCAGCTCGCGGGCCTGGACGTGCAACTGCTCGACGATCGACTGGACCGCGAGGAACGTTCCGTCGTGCTGCACCACCTGCACGCGCTCGTCGACCAGGTCGGCGTAGACGTCGACCGGCACGCCCTCACCCCATCCGATCCACCAGGTGCGGGCAAACCACGGCGACGTGGCGGCTTTGACCATCTCCAGCGTCTTGCCGGTGAACGCCGCCCCTTCGACCAAGACGATCGGGGACTGCGTCCCGGCCTGTGGTCGGTATGTGCGCAGTGGGTATGGCGTCGAGGGCCGTTCAAGCGGCCTTGCCGGGTCGTATCCTGTCATCGGACTCCTCGATTTCAGTGGAGAGTTGCTGTTACGCCTCGGTCCCGGCGGACCGAGAAGGCACAAGGTCGAGAAGTTCTCTTCTCCTGCCAGGACTTCGCGACGCCTTAAAATGGATGTCGACTGGATGGTGTCGTGCGCGTCGATCGCAACCCGCTCAGTCCACTGTGGATGATGTTCGGCCGGTTGTCCGACTGCTCGTCACTTCACCGTCGCATGGGTAGGTTCCATGGGACGGTGGCGGCCGTGCTCGGTGTGGATCGGGTTGGCGTGGTGGTCGTCGCGGACTACCAGGCGAATACAGGCAGGTTGTCGGCGTGTGGTCCGTCGGCGTCGAACAGGACGTAGTCGCAGCCGGACGCTTGTGCCAGTTGGATGATGGGTGCCAGTTCGTCCGGCCAGTCGGCTTGGTCGATGGGTTCGACGGAGTCGTCGTCCGGGTCGTGGATGTACATCAGCCATCCGTAGGTGAACTCGTGGGCGATGATGCCCTTGTAGTCGGCGAGGTGTCGGCAGGTCTGCTCGCGCAGGTGACCGGTGGACAGGTCCAGGAATGTGCGGATGGCATGGGTCACGAGGCTGGTCCTCGACTCGGGTCGTGTCGGATGGAGGCGGGTCTCATACGGCGAGATGCCATTGCGAGGCGGCGGCCCAGGCCGATGGGAAGGCTTGACCGGTTTTGCTGCGCGCGGTAGCCGGCGCAAGGACGAGGAACCGTTCCGCGGTGGGCATGCCGTGGGTGAGCGAGTGCGGGTCGCGGCGGCGCAGCCAGGCGCGAGGATGGGTGTCCTGCGGGAACGCAGGGTCGCCGATGGTCACCGGCACACGGGCACGGTGGGCACGCTGGTCGAGTCGGGCGCGCATCTGTTCGGGCGGGCCGACGTCGAGGATGCGTACCGAACGGGCGTGGTTGATCTTGCCGTCGGATCGGGGTGAGAGCGTGCGCCGCAGGTCGTAGACCGCCCACGGCATGATGGTCAACAGTTGCTCGAACGCCGCGAGCACCGCGGCGGTCCTGACCGAAGCCTGTAGCAGTGACAGCAGTCGTTGCCCCTTGATCAAGCCCTGGGTGGGATTGAGAGCGGTGGCGACGAACTCCATCACCAGGGCCAGGACACCGGCGTCGGGCTCGTCGACGAACCGGGCCACTGCCTGTCCCCGACCCACCTTGTTCGCCAATGCGAATGGACAGTAGGTGCACGCGCTCTTGATCCACTCGACGCCGAAGGTCTCCCGTAGGAATGCCTGGATGCGGACGAGGTCCCAGCCGCCATCCCACTCGCGCAGCGGGTATTCCCCGGTGTGCAGGGCGGCGTTGTATCGGGCGTCCCGTTCGGCACGGCGGGTCTCGCCCGACTCGTAGCCCATCACCTGACGAAAAGACCGACCTTGGGTGAGCTCGGCGATGACCGTGTCCAGCGGCCACGCCTTGAAGTGCTGGCTGCAGAGTCTGTCTCCGGCGGTCTGCGGAACGGTGGCGCCGTCGAGCATCTCGTGCGCCAGTGTCCACGCGCCGACTATGTACAGCCGGTCGGGTGTACGGGTGTCGGACAGGATGTCCACCCCGTCGGCCTGCCGAGGGCCACGGCGGGCGACCTGAAGGTAGCGCACACCCGCGGAAGCCATACGGGGCAACAAATACTGCTCGACCAAACGTCAGGTGGCAGGCCATTCCTGTCCGGTCATTCCGGTGATCACCGCGAGCTCGCTCAGGTCGAAGTCCCGACTGGACGGGTCGGTGAGCCAGCGCGCGAGGATGGCGACCGAGTCGCGACCAAGCCCGAGGTTGAGCACCACCCGCGGCGGAGGTTCACCACGGACCGAGGCCAGCGACCGCATTGTGGGCGAAGGTGAGGGGCGCAGCAGACCGAGCATGGCCTGTGCCTGGTGCACGGCCTGCTGCGCGACGTGCTCGAGCACACGGTCACTGAGCGGGTCGGCCAGCGCAGGGAACTCGACGGCCGTCATGCCGAGCCGTCCTGGCCGTCGATTTGTTCTGGCGCCTGGACGTTCGCAGAATTCAGGCGAGGCCAGTCAGCACAGGGCGTGTCACGGGTATCGGCGGCCCTCAGCTGGTTGTTTCCGGTGGTGTGGACACTCTGGGTGCCTGACAGGCCGTCAGCGTGGGCGGGGGTACCGGGGGTGGTCGTGGGCATGCTCATGGATCACAGCCCTTCTCGTACTTGGGGCCGGATGGGACTCGACACGGTGTGTCGCTCGTGGCCAAGGCTCGGTGAAGGCGCACGGTGTGGAGAGCCGGCCAGGTTCACGGGGAGCCGGGCCCGCCCGTTCCGCTGGCGCGGCGAGCAGACGTCCGAGTCGGGTCAGTCGATGTGGACGAGGCGGCGGCAGCGTCGCGCCGCGTGCACCGTGCCGGACTCCTGTAGAGAGCCACCGGCCCATCGTTCGAACGCCACGATCTTCTGTCGGCGGCGGCAGTCGCACCATGTGGCGGTCTCGACCGTGCCGACGTGATCACCGAGGAGGGTGACCGTCGCGGTCAGCCTGCCGAACAGGAACAACTCGTCATCGAACGGCACAGCGGAGACGAGGGCCTCGGGGCGATCGGTTTCGGCGGTGAGCTGGTCGATCCGTCGAAGCCGGGTGGCGGTCTGTTCCGGCGTCAGCGGAGACTCCCGCAGCAGGGGAACCCACTGCTGGCCGGTGAACATCTGCCAGTAAGCGCCCTCATTCAAGCGTGAGGCCGGGTCGCCGGCCAACCTGGCGACCACTCGTTCGCGGTCGCCGCGCCGGGTGATGATCCGGCTGTAGACCGAGGGTGCGCCGCGTTGCGGCCCCCAGCTCGCCGCTTCCCGTGGCAGGTAGCTGCGGATGAGGAACCAGCCTTTGACCCGCATCTCGTCGACGAGTTCACTGGTCTCGGTCTCGGTGATGATCTCGTCGAGCAGATGCTCCAGCCCTGGGAAGCCGGTGCGCATGGGTGTGCCGTCCTGGACGCTGTGCTGGAGGAACTGTTCCAGGTCGCGGTCGTCGAACCGGGTGCGGTCGTTGGTGTGGAAGGTCGTCGGTCCGCCTCGCCCTTCGTTGGCGATGCGCCCGACCACGCCGAGCGTGGGGTGCACGAGCTCGGCACTGTGGGCCACGCCGCGGCCGGTCTCCAGCTGGTTGAACCCGGTGATGGTGAACGAGTAGGGCGCTTGGATGCCGGTGTGCGGCCAGCGGGCACGGGGCTCGACGTC
Source organism: Umezawaea sp. Da 62-37 (assembly GCF_032460545.1). Classification (GTDB taxonomy): domain Bacteria; phylum Actinomycetota; class Actinomycetes; order Mycobacteriales; family Pseudonocardiaceae; genus Umezawaea. Next base: position 7,269,768 of record NZ_CP135965.1, on the reverse strand, counting down.
GGTGGTGTCCACGAACACTTCTCCTCGCGATCAGGGAAAGCAGGTCGGTGAGTCGGCAGGGGACAGTGCGAAGCCCGGCACTGGTTCGCTGGAGAACCGGTGCCGGGCTTCAGGGGGACGGCTAGGCGGAGTCGGGCTCAGGCGCTGGTGACCTTGCAGCAGCTCAGCGGTACGCCGCGTAGATCGTGGGAGTCACGACCAGCGAGATGGCCGTATCTGGTCGACGAGACGGCCAGCCTGGCCGTCGACGCCTTGTCGAGCGTCACTGTGGCGAGCTGCTCGCCACGTCCGTTGACGATTTCGGTCACGACACCGCACAGACCGTTGAGGTACGTCGGCGAGAGGCCGTCGATGGTCACCCTCGTCTGCACGGTGACCGCGGCCGCGGCCTTCATCCGCAGGATGGTGCGGCGGGACTTCATCGCCTGCGCGATGGCGGCGAGGTCGTTGTCGTCGGCGTGCTCCAGCACGTAGCCGACGACATCGGACAGCTCCATGGGGGCGGTGGGCACGGAAGACTCCTGGTGCTGCTTGATGATCGCCATCACGTGTCCGTCGGGCCAGTGGCCTTTCGCCACACGCGGTGGCGTGTCCCGCTTCGGCGGGGCGCACTCGGCGGGCACCGCCGTGGCGGTGGGGGCAAGCGTTGTTTGCTTGCCGCCACCGCCACGGTGGTGCAGAGTGCGTCGCCCCGCCGGACGCGGAGCACACCGTGAACTTCAGGAGTGCTTTTTCCAAGCCCACGTAGTAACCAGAGGCCGGCGAACGCCGGCCGACTTCGGCCTGCGATCGGAGTGTGTCTTGCAGTGGTCAGGAGTTGGCCCGACCGAAGAACAGCCACCCGGTCAATTTCGCTGAACCGGTGGTGGTGATGATGGCGGTGGCGCTCTGGTCGATCTCGATGCTGCCGCGCCGCAGGGAGTAGCGGTCGAGGTGGGACTTCGTGACGATCTCGTCGTCACCGAGGAGGCCGTCGACCGCGGCGAGCGCTGCGGTCTTCAGGTCCGGGTATCCACCAGAGCGCGGAGGAACGGGGATCCCGCTCAGCGTGCGGATACCACCCAGTACGGCGATGGCACCGGCCGGTTCCCACTTGTCGTCGATCCTTCTGTCGGCCCCGTCGATGAGCGTGTTCGCCAACGCCGCGGCGTCGCCGGGCGACAGCGGTCCGCCGTTGATGACGACGTAGCCGTTCTTCTCGGCGATCGTGCCGCTGCGACCGGCATGGCCGTACTCATACTCAGCCTGTTCGACAGTCGCCCGGAACGCGGCGTCGACATCGGCGCCTTCGGCGTAGGTGATGAAGGTCTGTGCACCCATTACGGGGTGTCTCCTCAGGTTTTGGTAGCTGAGCGGCGGCGCCCGAAGCAGCTGGCACGAGGTTCGGGTTGGGCCGGCCGCGCCTCGCGGTCCGGCGGGGCGTGCTCGGTTGGCGCTGACGGCGGGAGCGGGGTCAAGCCTGCGGGTGCTTGTCCCGCGGGCTTGACGCCCGACCGGCGTCAGCGCACCGTGCGCGACGTCCCGCCGGACAGAGTCGCGGTTGGTCTGTGGCGGGAAGGACGGTTTCCATGGCCGAGGGATGCCAGTGGTCCTGCTCGTGTTCGCTCGCCTGCCGGGACGACTGCGCAGTGAAGTGCTGTTGCCGGGACGATCGGAGAATCGTGAATCGCGGCGACGTCGAAGAGGTCGGCTGTGGCTTCGTGGTCGCTCATGCGAGGCGGGTGTCGGTCACCTGGCTTTCGGACCGGGCTGGCGCGGAGAGCTGACGGTGGGCGGCGGACAGGATGGCCCATCGATCCAACTCGACCTGCAGTGGATGACCGTCAGATAGTGCTTTGACCTGTGGTGATTCGGCCAGCTCGGCGGCCGCGATGCGCAGTATGGCAATGAACGTCCGATCGGGTGGCTGGTCGTTGTCGCGGGCGAGTTCGATGAGCCAGTCGGCGGCCTCGTCGGTGGCCAGGTGTCGGTGCGCGAGGAAGGTGTCGACGACAGAGCGGACAGCGCTTCGGTGGGCGCGCACCCAATGCTGTTCGGCATCGTCGTTATCGGATTTCAGCTCCGTGTTGATGATGTGCTGGTTCGGGCCGTGGAGGCGTTCGAGCTTGCGTCGGTCGGCGTGCAGTCTGTCGACCAGGCCCTGGGACGTGCCGATGTTGAGGATTGCCGCGGTCGTTCGACGGTTCATGCCCAGCCGCTCGGCGCGTTCGATCAGCCAGCGGTCGTGGTCTTCTCCTTCCCACCACAACCGCACGCGCAGAACCAAGCCGTCCAGGACGTCGTCCTGGGCGATGTCGGCTGGGACTTCGTTCACGTGCTTGCGCAGGTAGGCCAGCACTTGTCGCGGATCGTCGATGACGTCGGCGAGTTCGTCCGCGGAATCCAGCCACAGCCGGCGGCGACGGTGAAGGATGCGAGCAGTGGCTGCTGTGGCGTCCCGTTCCGAGACTGGCCGCGGTATCACCATGACGCCCTCAGATTTTCCCTGAGGCCCCAACAGTTCTCGTCAGGCAAGTGACGTGCACTCGCCTGCGGGAGGCTGTAGTCGGAGGTGACCCGTCGACCTACCGCGGCTGTCCATCCGGGGCGAGCCATTCCGACGTCTCCACGACGGTGTGGAAGAACGTGGCCGACCACACGATTCGCTTGCCCGGTAGCGACCGAGATCGATCGGCCTTGATGTGTGCCTGCGTCGTGCCGCCCGTTCGGTTTTCTTGCCGTGCCTGTCATGGCTGCTCCGGTGAGAGGTCGCGGTCGCCGACGCGGTTCTCGCGTCTGGGATTGCACCGCGGACACCGCATGACTTTTGCGTCTCCGGTGGACACGAATCGCATCGAAGGTTCGGGACCGTCGCACTCGCCGCACCACGGCGATGGCTCGACGAGCGCCGGCTCGGTCGGTGGTGTTGCCGGCAGATCGCTCAGCCGGGTGGTGAGCACGGCGGCTGCGGATCGCACGCCGTCCGCGTTGGCGGACAGGTACGCGATGAGCGCGTCTCGAGGCCGGCCGGTGGCCAAGGCCGCAGCGACCATGGGGGCGAGGCGCTGGCGCTGTCCTGGGGTCAGGGCCCATCGGGGCCCGAGTGCGGTGAGGAGGTCGACTGCTTCCGCTTCGGCTTCCGCGTCGTCTCCTCCGCCATCGTCGGCGCTGCCGGGGTCGGGGTCGGGTGAGCCCGTGGAGGAGGGGGTGAGGACGGGATAGGACGTAACGGGTGGTGTAGCTGTGCCACCCCTGGGGTGGTCTGGCTGTGCCGCCCCTGGGGCGGCGTGGGTGCCACCGGTGGCATTTTGCCGGGGGTGGCGTTCTGCCGGGGGTGTGGATGACTTGTCCACAGATTCCGGGTGGTTGTCCACAGGGTTGGCCATCAGGATCGAGTACCGGTTTCGGCGGCGGCCACCACCTTCCTCGATCAGGAGATGACCATCGATGGTGAGGCGGTGAAGGACGCGTTGGACGGTTCGTCGGTTGAGGCGGGTTCGTCGGGCGAGGTTGTCGATGGAGGGCCAGGCTTCCTTGCCTTGGTCGTTGGCTTGGTCAGCGATGGTCAGCAGCATCAGCAGTTCGGTTCCCGCGGCGGGTGAGTGATCCCATACCCATGTCATGGTCTTGATGCTCACCGACCCTCCTGCCGCTTGGTCGGACGTGCTGGTGCGAGTGGGTGAAGACAATGCGCGATGGCGCGGAGTGCGTCCACGTTCGAAGATCGCTGTGACAGCATCATGGTGTCGGCGACCGGGCATGGGGTGAACCGGAACCCGACTGCAGTCGCCGTCATCGTGTGACCGAGCCCGTGAAACCGAGCAGAGCGGCATCGTCGCTGCCTACTCGACGAATACTCAGGGCGTGGTCGACTGTCCACTTGCGGGGACTTTTGTTCGAACCGCGCATCGACTGAAGGCAGATATTGTCGCACCATAACTCCCCCATTCTTCCACCGATTTCAGCGTCGTCTCGATCGAAATTTGGATGACACTCAGGACTAAGTGGCCGACACACCGCATTGCGTCGCACAAAAGAAGAAATTCGATTTTGCCTAGCATTCACACAGGTGCCGCCATATACCTCAGATCACTGAAGCACGCAGCTATTAGAATCAATGAATTGACCTACCGAGGGGTCGATTTGCACCATTGACCAAAGTTCCGGTCAATCAAAAAACGCATACTATCTCTTAGCCTCCGACAGACACGACCACTTACGATGGCATGCAAATATCCAGATTCAGAAGAATTCTGGAACACATTGGTTAGACTATCGATTCCACGGTGATGATTTTATCCGCCCCCAGGTGCGGCCCAGTCGGCAGCGTCGACCGCCCTATTTCCAGCACGGGCCGCAGCCACCATATCGTCAATCACAACCGCAGGAATGACTTTGCGATTACGGATACGGACAGCAGGGAACTCATCCTCGTCGATCGCGCGATGAATGGTTTGTTCCGACACTCCAAACATCAACGCCACCTCCTTGACTTGATAGAAGCGGTGCCCGCCGTCGACTGGGACTTCCCGCCGCGTTCGCCTATCCGCCATCATTACCTCCAGGAGTGCCGTCTCGCTTCCATGATTACCTCAAATTTCCGGGACGTCAAAGTTTTCATCTCACGGAAGGAGATCCAGTTTCCGCCACATGGAAGAAATGCGGGAATGTAGCGATACAAGTACTTTGCGCACACGGGATACTTCGACACCCTGACCGAGTGGAGTCATCCCAGGCGAAAATCCGAACAACCGCATTGGTGGGACCATGTCGATCACCCCACCCCTCACACCCGGAGTCGACAGGCCGTTCGTGGGCCGAACTTTCACACGGTGACGTTCTCGCACACGCGGGAGCGCTACGCGGAGCGAGTTCGGCCGAGCTGAGCAGGGAAGGTGCACTTCGGTGAAGGACGACTGCTTCGGTGGCGGTGCGCTTGCTACCGATCGGAAAGCGTGGACGATGCGGATCGGGGCTCACCCTCGATACAGGGCGATGAGGTGTCATGCCGGTGACCACCATCCATGATCATCGGCAATCCATGCGCGATGTACATGGTGCAGCGCCGTGAGGGCGATCGACCACAGGTGAAATTTTGGTCGACACTGAAACTATCGTGCACAGGATAACCACGATGCCTCATACCGCTCGACGACCAGCGACCTCGAGCGGCTCCGCGAACGACGATGGATCGCGGCTACCGGTCCTGCGCGCACTCCCAGAACCCCGTCGACAGGCAACAGCAGACGGCCAGGTCCAGGCTAGTGCACCCGCTCGTTCCGCGGGTGACGCCGATGCCGGCTATGAACTTTGCCGCGGCGACGGCGGGCTTGCACCCCTTTAGCAACATCGAGTAGCGAGACGAAATCGCGGCTCTCGAACCTGCCCACTGGGCAGCATTCGCCCGTAATGCCGACGGTGCCATGTCGACCGCCCACTGCATGGACAGCGATGTTGACGCGGTGCTGGCCGTCGGCGAATCCGAAAACGATTGCCCGCTGGTTCACCAACTGTTCGACCGGAGCGGAGCAGAGGCCGCACAGCGCGGTGTTGATCAAGAGGATGTGATCGCGGCGTTGTCTGTCGATGATGATGTGGAATGACCCCTGCGGTCGCTTGACGATCGTCAGTGACGCTCGGGTCCGTTGTGGACTATCCAGGGACTTCAAGGCCTGAGTGGTGGGTTGACGATGGCCGTGTTCGCGATCGTCAACCCGCTGGCCCAGTCCGCCATGTAGGGCTACCGAGTCCATGCCCACAGTGGATCGACCTAGAGCAATCCTGGGCGCCTACATGAGCAGGATGGGATGTCGAGCACGACCCGAGGCCTTCACGACAGATCAGCTGAGGTTCGATCCGTCATGGTGGTCACAACGATGACAACTGCCAGAAGTCGTGGACAGTAGCGGATAACGCAAGAGACTCTCGATACGACAGTGCCAGTGGTGGCCATCCCCCCGGCCACCGAGTGCTGGCCGGGGCCACCTCCCCCCGGACCCCGGCCAGCACTATGACGAACCCGCGCCAAGGGTCCGGTCGCGAAGCGATTCCTCGTTCTGGCAACAACACTCCTGCAGCCCGCCGCCGCACCTGTAGCGGGCTGTCGGCGGCAGCCGATCCGGCCGTGGCCAGACACGTGGAATCGATCAACCAAGTCGGTCGTGTGGGTCATTTTCTTCTCGTGCGCCCCCTACGTGGACAGTGGGTTCGCGACGATCAGCGCGATCGATCGGCCGGTTCCCAACCACGAGGTCCATCGAAGCAGCCGATACCGAACTTCAGAGTTCTGATGTAGAATCGACAAGACGATCGACGATTCGATTTAAGTCGACAAGGAACCGATCGTCAGCATCCATGGGAGAAGAGATGGCACAGCAAAAAATCGTCTAACTCGTCGACGATCTCGATGGAGGCAAAGCTCACGAGACTGTCAACTTCGGCTTGGACGGCGTTGACTACAAGATTGACTTGTCAGGCGATAACGCGGCAAAACTTCGTGACGAGCTCGCCCCGTTCATCACGTATGGCCGACGCACGGGCGGTCGTAAGACCAAGACCGCGCAGCTGGTTCGGACGACCTCCGGCGACGATCTCGAACAGAATCAACGGATCCGATCGTGGGCTCGCGATGCCGGACTCTTCGTCAACGACCGCGGTCGCATCTCGGACGAGGTCCTCCAGAAATTCCGTGCCGCTCACGCCTGACAAGAGCGAAAGGCCCGAAGGTAGCGGGCATATAGCTGCCAGATTTGATGTGTGTCGGAATCGGCGTGCAGTCTGCAGTACACCCGACAGCAGCACGGCGGCGATACCGGGGATTATTCTTTTGCGGCGCGATCCTGCAGAACGCCGCCACCGACGAGATGCGCGGCCGCATGCAGGGCGTGTTCATCGTCGTCGTGGCGGGCGGTCCCCGGCTCGCGGACCTGTTGCACGGCACCACGGGAGCGATCGCCGGACCGGGCGCGGCCGTGGCGGGCGGCGGGGTCCTGGTCGTGGTGTTCACGATCATCGCCGTGCTCGCCCTGCCCGCCGTGTGGCGCTACCGGTTCACGCCCGAGGAGGAACCGGCCCGTAGTAGTACGGCGCCTGGAACAACGTGAAGCACCGCACGGCGACGACCGTCGTCACCAGGAAAGGCGCCACGACCACCAGCAGGTAGAGCAGGGTCGACCAGCCGCCGCCGAACCTCCCGTGGTCGCTGCCCCACAGCACGAGCAGCGACACGCCCGTCGTGGGCATGGAGAACACCCACATCACCCACGGGAACCGCCGGGCGAACCGCGCCTCGTGCAGGTTGAGGTAGCCGTTCGGCACGGCGTTGCGGCAGGACGCCATGGTCACCGACGCCATGAGGAGCATCAGTACGGAGAACCCGCCGAACACTCCGGCGAAGACCGACGCTTGCGGCAGCGTGGCGTAGTAGACGAGCAGCGCGGCGTCCATGGCGGTCACCGCCAGAGCCGAGTAGCCCCAGCGGGCGCACGTGGTCCGGATCTCGCGGGCCCGCTCCGGCGGGACGAGCTGGAACCGCGGGGTCAGGTCGGGGATGATCACGAGTCGGGCCGCCGTTCCGAGGGGTGGCCGTCGATGACGGTCGCGTCGGCCGTGCTCCCGCAGCTGCCGATAGACCCATTGCGGAATGGTTGCTGATCGTTGTTTCTCTTCGGAACCTTCCTCGTCCTCCGCATGTCCTCGATAAGCCATGCTCTGTCGAGAAATAAGCCGACCAACAGATATCCGAGACGGTCCAGGCGTGGGCTGGTCGTGCGGAGCCGGGCTGCGGGTCGACTTCGGTGTAATCGCGGATCGGTATTCGGGGAAGCCCGATTGCTTTCCATGAACAGATCAGCCTTTCCATAAGGTTCGAAGGAGGGAGACGGGAAGCTGGCCAGCAGGGTGTTGATCTTTCTTATCGGAGGGCAGTAGCCCAGTTCTTCTGTCGGAGGGATGAACATGTGCTGCTGTTGTATGCGAGCATAGGCTGAGGCGGCCGGGGAAGACCGTCACGTGCTCGTGTCGGGCGGTGTGGGTGTCTGTTCCAGCAAACAATTCAAGGCTGCGGGCAGTCGATGATGCCCCCTGTCGACGTCGTAGCCGAAACGCTCGATGTTCCACGTACCCACGGTGAGCAGTCGGGTTTGGGCGGTCGTCACGGACGTCTCCTTTGAGGTGGCCGGTGCGGGAAACACTGCGCGCACAGGTCCCCCACGGCTCGTCGATGTCGACGATTGGTCCAGTGAGGACGCTGTGTCTGGCGACGCAAGCTCTGTGTCGAGAGAGAGCAGCGATGTCCGAGAGCCCTCCTCGTGGGGAGGTCGATCACCTCATGGTGCTGATGCACGCGTCATGGCCTCTTCGACTGTGCGGAGGCTGCGCGCTGCGTTTCCTGCGGTCCGCAATCGGGTCAGGCATCCAGGTCGCCTGGGTCGTGGTCGCGACCATCGGCATCGGGCTGGCTGATCAGTGTCAGGCCGTATTGGGATCGCACGCATCACGCGATCACGACACAGTGTCCGGACACTGTGGAGCTGACACTGCTCGCCGTGCTGCGGTGTGCCGTTGAGCAATTCACTCCGCAGCGTTGGCTGTCTTCGAGGTCCGTGTTTGTCACTCACTGGTTCAGTGCGGTGAGGGCAAGTTCGGCGAGTTTTCGGGCTGTCTCGCACTTCGGCGGCAGTCTCGGCGCGGATCGATGGTCGATGCTGGCGAACACGTCCAAGGCCTGTCCTTCGGAAACGTCGACGATGATGTCGCACCTGCCGGAATTCGTGCCGTGTGCGCGTTGAAACGCCGGGTAGCCCAGGACCGGTGTGACGGGGTCGATTTTCTCGGCGACGCGTGGGTCGGTCCAGAGGCCGATGCCGTCGGTGATGTTGAATAGGAATCCGAAGTAGCCGATGTTGGTGTTGTAGGCGCACTCGACACCTTGGGGGTCATCGGTGCGGTCCTCCAGCGTCCCGTCCTTCTCGATGGAGACGTCGGCCCAGTCGGTGGGGGCGAGCAGGCAGTGCTGTTTCCCGTTCAGGTCGATGTTCTTGGGGCGGACGGGCGTCGTCGTGGTCGCGGCACCGAAGTCTCTGCTCGCGATACCGGTGGTCTTGTCGGCGCACCCTGCCAGCACGAGGACGATCGACATCATGGCGAGGACACGTCGCGTGTTGGTCGTGTGTTTCGGCTCGATTCGGTGATGGCGGTGCCGGGTCATCGGATGAAGGCTCCGTTGGTGTGTCGTGCATCGGCAGGTGCGGATGAGTGGGCGTCGGTCGTCGCCTGGCGGGGTGGCGTGCCACCCTCGACCGGTGCGTGGAGTCACCGCACGTTGTCGGCCCGAGGGACAGGTTCCTGTTCCAGGTAGATTCGGTGCTCGGCGACCGCGCGCAGCTGCTTGGCTTGCAACGGATACAGGTAGCGATCGACGCTGCGGGGGCTGAGCCACTTGTAGTCGCTGATCTCCTCGGCCGGGAGCACGATGCGGGCGGACAGCGCGGCGCGGTCGTGCCGGCCGAAGTCGAACAGCAGTTGCAGGCGGGGCCGCAGTAGTGAGTACGGCGGAATGTTCCAGACCGTCAGCAGCAACCGCCCGGCGAACAGGTCGGTCAGCCCGAGCTCCTCGTGCACCTCGCGGCTGGCCGCTGCGGTAGGCAACTCGCCTTGGTGGACCGTGCCACCGGGCAAGTTCAGAAATTCCTTGCCCGGTGGGCGTCGTTCCGGGGCAAGTCGCACCGCCAGCACCCACCCCTGACGATCGCGGATCACACCTCTGGCCGACACCCTCACCCGCTCTACGGACATCGCCTGGCCGACTGTCGAGGGTGTGGCAGCGGCGTGTTCGGCGCTCATGGTGGGCACGTTCTCCTGGTGGGGGTGGGTCACGGGTGACGTGCTGGTCGTCCCGGTTCGTGAGCTGAGCCGCCGACGGGGACACCCGAAGCGGAACGCGGGTGTCCCCGTCGGCGGCGGAAGTGGTGGTGTGCGGGCCTCAGCGGCCGGTGAGAGGGCCGCACACCACCACGGGTCCGGCTGTCGGCCGATCGCTCATCGGGTTGACGAGCGCGGCGTCACGCCGGCAGTGGGCGAGGAAGGTCAGCCGGCGAAGGCGGGGACGGTGGGGACGGTGTCGCGCAGCTTGACCGGCTGGGTCGTGGTGATCGGGATGCGGGGGTGCGGGATGACTCCGCCCTGCTCGGGGGTGAGCGGCTTGTCGCTGCGGATCTTGCCGCTGATCACCGCGTCTGCCCACGGCTTGTAGTAGGGGACGCCGGTGGCCACGTCCGGGGTGACCGCGCACAGGTCGGACCCGCCGCGGCTGATGATGCCGAACTGGTACACCCGGCCGCGGACCTTCCCGAGGACCGGGCCGCCGGAGTCGCCGTTGCAGACGCCCTCGCCGTCCTCGTGCTCGTCGGTGCAGATGTCGTGGACGGTGATCGCCCCGTCGGCGCCGCACCGGTCCGCGGGCACGACTCGGGTATCGAGCTGCTGGAGGGTCCGCGATCCCTCGGTGGCGTCGTTGGAGGTCCGGCCCCAGCCCAGCGCGCGCAGCGGGTAACCGAGCCCCGGCTCCCAGCTCGCCAGCGAAATCGTTCGGGCCTTTACCCGCGAGGCCATCTGCATCAGGGCGAAGTCGCCCGCAGGAACCTTGGGCCTGGGCTTGGTGTCGGAAATCCAGTCCCAGCCCGAGAACACCACGATGCGCTTGACCGCGACCGGTGCGGCCTTCGACCGGTCGGTGGCACCGACGCGCACGTGGTAGTCGCGGTCCTGCACCGGGACCCACACCGGCGGAGCGTGGAAGCCCAGACGGTCGAGGCTCGCCGTGGACACGGCGGCGGGAAGGTTGGTCACGCAGTGCGCGGCCGTCACCACCCAGTCCGACTCGGTGTCGGAGTCGGTCCGGAGCAGGCTTCCGGTGCAGTTGAGCCAGTCCGTGCGGGCCGGGGTGGTGCTGTCGTACTCGATGGCCGCGGCGGAATATGCCTGGGTGGCGGGCCGGCCGCCCACGACCTGGGTGCCGATGTCGCTGCCCGGCTCGTCGATCTGGGCCGTGGCCGCGCCCGTGCCGCCGAGCGGCATCATCAGGGCCGCGAGCAGGACGACTGCTCGCGACCAGTTGGCGTGGTTCAAGGTTCTCCTTCGGTATGTGCCGGGGGGAAAAAGGTAACGGGGGGCTCCGCGCAGGAGGTCCGACCACAGGTGGGGAAAGCACACCGCCGAACCCATCACGAAACGCACGACGGCCGGTTCGACGGCGACCGTGACTTCTACTGGTCGAAGGTCAGGCACGCTGTCGCCTGGCCCGTACGAAGCAGGCCAGGCGACGGGGTCGTGCCGTGTGGTCGACGACAGGCTGGTGTCGACCACACGGCCCGGCGGGTTCTAGTGGCCGGTGACGCTGTCGATCGTCACGCCGTTGGGTGCCACGGGGCCGTGCTCGTGGCCGCCCCACGGGAGCATCGGGCGGTCAGCCGTGCGGGTCTCGACCGGAGTGGTGACCCCGGAGTCCACGCTCCAGGGCCGCATCGGGTTGGCGGAGGCTCCGGGTGCCCACAGCATGATCGCCGTCGCCGCTACCGCGAGGCCTGCCGCTGCACGTCGCAAATTCACTTGATTATCCTCGATTTCGCGTTTTCCCGCCGAACCACTGTTCGACGGGCATTTCTCGTGGTCATGCCGCTCCGCAGGCGCTGCTCGACCTGATGCCTTTACCGGTGGTTCGCTCGCCGCTACCCGTGGAAGCGGGTAGCGGCGAGCGAGATCGATGCATGCGACCGGGTCGGGTCTTGCCATTCGATGCGGCCGTATCGCGGTGGACATCGGGGGTCCATCGGAGCGAGCGCATCGACGGTACGACTGTCCGCGATTGACAAACTCGCCTGAATCGACCGATGAACGGTTCGGAAAGGCGAATTCGGATCGCTGGTCGGACAGGGACGATCTTGGAGAGAGCCCGGCGGGAGCGTAAGTACGCGTTGCACAACGCGTTGCACAACGCGCCTATGGTCGGCGGCCGGACCCGAGGTCGGACGGGGGCGGCTAGGACGACGTCCGATCCTCGCGTTCGGCGTAGGCCGTGTCGTGGGTGGCCAGGGCGTGCAGGGCGCGCTGGAGTCGGTCGCCCACATCCTGGCGGAGCTTGGCGACCGCCTCATCCGGAGTGAACCAGGCCAGATCGTCCAGTTCGGGGTCGGTGACGTGCAAGGTTGCCGCGAGGGCGGTCTCCACGATGCCGCCGTCGAACACCAGCATGAGCTGGTCGTCCCAGGGGCCGTGAGCAGGCTCCCAGTCCATCAGCAGCAGTCGCCCGATCTCGATGATCCCGCCACCCAGTTCCTCGCGACATTCCCGCCGCGCGGCTTCCCGCGGTGCTTCGTTCGCCTCGACCATGCCGCCGGGCAGGTCCCACCGCGGCTTGTAGTTCGGGTCGACCAGCAGGACCCGGCCTTGCCGATCGCGGATCACCACCTTGGCCGCGACGCGTTTGCGTGCCTGTTCCCGGTTGCCCTCGGCCAGGTAGGCCCATCGCTCGGGAGTCAGGTCATCGCTCACACGGGCCAGGATGCCGTGTTCTGGTCCGTGACGGAACCGGAGCGGACGGCCGCCAGGTCGTCCAGGAACAGCCTGACCTCCGCGGTAGCTCGGTGCTCGGTCAGGGCGGCACCGAGACGGTCCAGGCGGAGCTGCACGCGGTGGGACGTCAACGACTGCGCGACCGTGCTCACCGCTCGGCCAGCGGTCGCGGCTTCGGCGATCCGTCCGCTCCTCCTGAGCACGTCGGCGAGGGTGAGGTGGGCGAACGCGCGGGCGCGCACCCGGTCGGGCGGGCGCAATGCGATGGCATGGCGCACGTGGCGTTCGGCGGTGGCCAGGTCGCCGATGTGGCGCAGGCAGAGCGCGCTCTCGGCGGCCAACGCCCCTTCGTCGAAGCCGGGAACCCAGTCCGCGTCGACTTCGTCGCGCCGGTCGTCCAACACACGTTCGGCTTGGTCGAGTGCTGCCCGGCACTGCGTGTGGTGACCGCGGACGGCTTCGCCGCGTGCCTGCATGACGTGCAGCCGTGCGAGCAGGGCGGTGGTTCCCGGTGCGTGACGGGCACGGGTCAGGCCTGCCTCGGCCAAACGGACGGCGTCGGCACCGTGTCCCAGTTGGGCTGCCAGGTGTGACATGGAAGCGCAGGTCATCGCAGCCAGTGCGTTGTCGTCGGCGGCGGAGGCCAGCCGGAACGCGCGGTCGAAATGGCCGCGAGCCAGGTCGTCCTTGCCTGCGTCGTGGGCCATCCACCCGGCGAACTCGGTCAGCGACGCCGCCGCGGAGAACACCGCCGCCCCGGATCCGCTGTCCGGGGCGAGCAGCAGCGGCGCGACCTCGGTGTGCAGGTATCGCGTCACCTGAGCCAGGAGCGCGCCACCGCCGACCTGCCGATCAGCCATCTGGAAGGCCATGGACATGCTGCGGAGCGCGGCCAGCCCTGCGGTGTCCGGATTTCTGGTGAACGGATCCGGCGCGGAGGCGCTCTCGGCGTGTGGCGGGCTGGTCAGGAGGGATTCCCGGTGACTGCTGTCCGGGCGGACGAAACCCAGGGCGCTGTTGTCGGTCACTCCTAGGACGTGCCGGAACGCGGCGCGGCGGGTGTCGCTGGGCCAGCGCATCTCCCCCCGTTCGTAGCGGGCGACCAGGTTGTAGGTGACGAGTTCCGTCTCCGGAGCGCCGTGGGCGATCAGGTACTCGTTGATCGCGTCGGCCAGCTCCGCGTGGGTGATGGCATTCGTCGGATCCCTGGGCGATCGGATCCGTTTCCGCGCGTCGGCAAATCGGGCGTTGATCTCGCGACGACCTGCGGAAACCATTCGTTCGTCTCCCCGCGTTGTGACGCACACTCTCGGGAACATCACGGTGAAGCGGCCACGCTACTACCACTACTGCCGCACGTCAGCGGTACCGCGTTGTGCGACGCGTTGTGCGACGCGTACTTACGAGCCGCGACCGGATCCCGCGACGATCACCACACGCGACTGTCGACGCCCTGCTGGCTGATCCCACAGATCGATGTCGCGCGCACCGCAGCAATGCGGTCATGACGATGTCGATGTCGGTCGGGAAAGGTGCAGCACCGGTGGCCTCACCAGTCGGAAACACCGTGTTTCTCGCCACCATTCACGACGAGAGCGGTCGCCCACGTCTCGAAAACCACGCGAGAGCAAAGCTCCTCGGCACGGCTGTGCTCGGTGAACTCATGGCTCGACGCGCCATCGTCGGCATCCGCGACGGCCGGATCCTCCTGCCCTCTGTGGCACCGCCGATCGGCGACCCAGAGGTCCGTTTCCTGGAGCGGTACCTCCGCGACGACACCGTCCCCGACGAACACCACCAGCCCGGAGAGGCCACGGCGACCACCACCGACCTGCGCGCCTGGCTGACCGTGCTGAGCACCGACTCCGCCGTCAACGGTACGCGGCTCGTGGGCGCCAGGATGCGCCGCACCAACCTGGTCGTACCAGTACGCACCCGGCTGTTCGGCCGTACGGAACTGCGGCCGGTCGAGCTCAACGACGTGCTGACCCCCTACCTGCGGCTCCAGGCGCTGCTGGCCGCGGACTCCCCGCTGCCGGGACCGGACCGACTGGTGCTGGGACTGCTGCACGCCGCGGGCCTGACCGCCGCGCTGGGCTGTCCCGAACCGGACCTTGCCGCGCGCTACGCCGACCTGCCGCCTGCGATGCGCGTCCTGATCGACACGACCCGCGCGGTGCTGGCCGAAGGTCCCCTCACCACGGTGCCCTGACCTCACTTCCGACCGTCGCACGTCTGCTTCGCCGCAGGCGTCGACTTCGCCGCACAATCCGTCCGACCGTCCACAAGGGAGCTGTTCTCGTGGCCAGATCCACACCACCCAGCCCAGCGGAGCTGCTGAAGTCCGACCGGCTCGGAGTGGGCCAGATCCTCGCTATCGTCGCCACCGCCGCCACACCCATGACCGTGTGCGTCGGCGTGGTGGCCACGTCGATCATCGTCACCGGCGAGATTGGTCTGCCCGCCGGATTTCTGGCAGTCCCCGTCCTGCTGAGCCTGTTTTTCGTCGGCCAGACCAGCATGGCCTCCCGCGTGCCGGGGCCGGGCATGCTCTACAGCTACGTCTCCGCCGGGGCGGGCCGTCCACTGGGTGCCGGGGCCGCCGCGGTGTCGTTGCTGGCCTACAACCTGTTGCAGGTCGGTCTGTACGGGCTCATCGGCGGTGCCGCGGAGCCGCTGCTGGCCGAGGTCTTCGGTGCCGTGCCGCCGTGGTGGGTGAGTGCGCTGGCGCTGTGTGCGCTGGTGGCGGTGCTCGGCCCCCGGAAGCTCAAGGTCCTCGCCGCGGTCCTGCAGATTCTGTTGGTGCTGGAGGTCGGCACGTTGGCGGTCTACGGCGCGGCGAACCTGACCCATGCCGTCAACGGCACAGTGCCGTGGCACGCGCTCAACCCGGTGCTGCTGTTCGGTCCAGGGGCGGCGGTGCTGTTGCTGATGTCGCTGTTGGGATCCATCGGCATCGAGTCCGGCGCCGCCTACATCTCCAAGGCCCGCGACGGGCACCGCACTGTGTGGTGGGCCATGATGATCGCCACGGTCGGCGCTGCGGTGATCTACGTCCTGTTCACCGTCGGGGTCATCGCCGCGGTCGGTGCCGACGCGGTCGTGGATACCGCTCGTGCGCAGAACGTGGGCATGGTGTTCGAGTTGGCTCGGCTGCATCTGGGTGAGACCGCGGTGCCGATCGGGCAACTGCTGCTGTGCACGAGCATCGCCGCGGCCGCGCTGAGTCTGCACGCGACCTGCAACGCCCATGCCTACGCCTTGGCGTGCGAAGGACTGCTGCCCCGTGCGTTGTCGCGGGTCAATCCGCGCACCGATCAGCCCTCGACGGCCTCGGCGGCGCAGTGCGTGCTGGGCCTGGCTGCGATCGTGGTGTTCGCTGTGGCCGGGTGGCCGCCTCAGGACGCCCTGTTCTACGGCGGCGGCACGGCGGGCGCGCTCGCCGTATTGCTGGTGCTGACGTTGACCGCGATCGCGATCGCGTTCTACTTCTGGCGCGAACACCACAGGATCGTGGTCCAGCGCCGCAACGCGCCACTGGACCATGGCGAGGCCGCACCCGATGACCGAACGACGCCGTTTCTGCGCACGAGGCTCGTCCCGAGCATCTCCGCGGTGCTGCTGGCGGCCGTGCTGGTGCTGATCGTGATCAAGTTCGACACGCTGCTGGGCCCCACCGCCGAGCCCGTCCACCAGTGGGGCATCTTCGGGGTCGTCGCCGTGGCCTTGGCCGCGGGCATCGCTCGCGCGCTGTACCTGCGCCGCCACCACTACGAGATCTACCTGCGGCTGGGGCGCGGCCCCGCCGCCTCGCCCTCGGCCACGCGGCAGGCGGCGAGCCAGTGACCACCATCGGCATCGATACCCTCGTCGACCCCGGTGACGCCACCGCACGGGTCGCCGGCGGGATCATCTCCGGGGCGTTCAGCACGCTGCCACCGACCCGGTGGCTGACGCCACGGGACGCCCCTGGCCGCGTCCTCATCCTGAACGAGTACTTCACCTTGCAGATCGAGGAGATCCTCGCCGGCGGCAGCGGTTACGTCGACTTGGTCCAGGGCGGTCTCGCGGTCGCGGTGTGGAACCGGGTCGACCCGGAAGCCGCGCACGGGGCGTCCGAGCAGTACTCGCGACGGCTGGAAGCGGTGTGTGGACCGTGGACGCCCCGGTTCCGGGCGTTCGAGGAAGGGCTGGCCTTCCACCATCCCGTGCGCCCGCACGAGCACCTGGTGTTCCTCGGCGTGCACCGCGACCACCAGCGTCGCGGTCTCGGCCGGGCGCTGCTTCGCCACAGGCTGGCCGACCTCGACCGTCGGGACCAGGCAGCGTTCCTGGAAACCACCACGCCCGCCAACATCGAGCTCTACACAAAAGTCGGGTTCGTCGTGGTCGACCGCGACCCGGTCCACGGGGACCTCGCCCCGTGGACCGCCCCTGACGACCTCACCACCGTCAGTCCGATGTGGAGGGACCCGCAACCGAACAAACCCTGACCCGACATGCGGGCCGGGTGACCGCGAGGCCGAACGGCACACACCGCGCGGATCACTCTCGAAGGTCCGGATCTCCTGGTCCACGTGGGCACAGCGCCACGCGTCGGGTCAGATGAAACGCCCTTTCACCACCGGAATTCGAGAACTCCAGCGAGAACGCGAGAACATCACCGAAGACGAGCGTGGCGACGGCGCGGCCTTCCCGCCCGCGTGCGGTGGCGCCGCGGTCGGTATCCCGACTCCGCCGCGGCATCACTGCCACCACACGACGCATGATCGCTGCGCCTAGGTCCGTCGCCATGCCCACCCTCCCCTGTCGTGTCGCACCGCAATGTCCGGCGGCTCGACGGCCGAGGTGGAAGTGGAAGTGGCGATAAACCCGAATGGAGACACCAACTATGTCCACACTCGTTGGCGAGCCCGAATTCCTGCCGGAAGCCGACCCAGTCTCGGATTTCTCTGCAGCAGAGCCGGCGACGGCAGCCTCACTCCCCCGGACCGGTGGAGGGTTCAGGGCGGTGACCTTGTGGACCTACGGCGGGTCGGCTCGTCATCGTGCCGCGTGGTCGCGGGATCCTCAGGGTCGCACCGGCTGAGGTTCTGCCGTGCGCCGCGGCTCCCCTGCAGTCCCCGCAAGGCCGGC
This sequence comes from Umezawaea sp. Da 62-37, assembly GCF_032460545.1. Lineage (GTDB taxonomy): Bacteria > Actinomycetota > Actinomycetes > Mycobacteriales > Pseudonocardiaceae > Umezawaea. The sequence continues at coordinate 7,252,083 of NZ_CP135965.1, read as the reverse complement.
CGAGTGCACACCCGACGATGGTCGTCGGTGCGGATCCGAGGTAGGGCGGCGATCGTGGTCTCCGTCGTTAGTGTTGATGCGGACGCGGTGTTCCGATCGGCTCCTTCACGTTGCACCGATTGGCCGCGGCGCTCGCCTGCTGTGGGTTACTGGGCCGGGTCGACGAGTTGCCGCACCGCGGACAAGCCGGTGAAATCCTCGGGCACCGCGTCCATCAGCGTCTCGTTCGCGGGCTGGCCCAGCCAGTAGCCGGAGTTGCGTTTCTCGCCGATGATCCGGAACCCGGCGCGCTCGTAGGCGGCAATGGCGCGTGTGTTCGGTGAGAGCACCGAAAGGTAGACGCAGCGCAGCGCGGTGATGTGGAAGGCGTAGTCCAGCGTCAACCGGGTCGCGTCGCCACCCAACCCCTTGCCGCGGTGCTCGGGGCCGAGCTGGATGACGAACTCACCGGTCCGGACGTGGTGGTCGATCAGCACAGCGGTAGTGCCGACCGGGGTCGGCGGGGTGGTGGTGATGTCGTAGACGGTGAAGCGGAGTTGGTCGTCGGTGCCGCGAGCTTGGTGCTGGAAGCCTTCGCGGCGGTTGTTGAGCGAGTCCGGGGTCTGGCGGCCGTAGCCGACCAGCACGCCTGGATCCTGCTCCCACCGCCAGTACTGCTCGACCAGGTCCTCGGAGAACGGGCCGAGCCCGGCCTTCTCCCCGCGGACCCACACGATCGGTTCGGTCGGCTCGCTAATCGCTCTCGCCTCCATCATCACGTGCCGGAATGGTGCGTAGCACCGCGAACCGCGCCGTCGAGGCTGGTTCGGCTACCGACTGTCGGTCCTCAGTCTCCACCCACGCGTGCAGCCGCACCGGGTCGGCCGCCGCGCCGTGGCACCACATCACCCGGTGGCGTGACGCGGCCAGCAAGACCAGCACGGCCGCCGATTCCTCCAGACATGCCACCCTGCCAGGCGCGAGCAGCCCGGCCCGGCGCACGGCGTACACGGCCTGCTCGGCGCGTTCGGTGGTGGCGGAGCGGCTGGTGTGGCGAGTGGACCGTTGCAGGAGCCAGGTGAGGCGGGCCATGCGCCGATGTGGTCGGCCTGCGGCCAGCGTGGCGAGCACGAGGGCCAGCGCCAGCCCTGCGACCATCGTGATGGTGCGGGGAACCGGCACCGGCGTGGTTCGTCCGGCGGCGAGTTCGTGCGTGCCCCAGCTCGGTTCCCATGCCGGTCCGGTCGTCGGCACTGGCCACGGTGTGGGCTGAGCCGACGGGGTGAGCAGTCCGGCCTCGAGGAGTTGCCCGCGCAGGGTTCGGGCGGTGACGTGGTCGAGCGCTGCCGGAGTGTCGGTGTCGCCGCTGGTGGCGAGTTCGGTCCACCATCGGGCAGCCGGGCCTATGAGGGTGTCGACTTGGCCGCTGCGGTAGTTCACGATCACGGTGGCGGGGCCGACGTCGACCGCCCGCACCTGAGCGGGTGCGGTGAGGTACCGGTGACTCACGCGGCCCCCGCTTCGTTGCGGATGACCGACCATGGTGTGCGGGGCGCGTCGTCGAGCGTGCGCAGCCACACCTCGGCGGCGATCGCGGGTTCGACGATGGAAAACGCGATCGGCAGCCCGGCCGCGGTCATGGTCAGCGTACGACGCAGCGCGGCCGAGTCGACAAGCCCGAGGGCGGCGAGCCGCCCGTCAGCGAGAGCGTGCAGTGCGGGCAGGTTGGCGCGCATGCCGCCGTAGTGGTCGGGGTTGAAGTCGCCTTTGGTGGTCCGCGCGGCCAGCATCGCAGGGAACAGGCCGTTCATCGCGGTGGCGAGCACCGGCTTGTAGTCGGCGGGGCCTGGCCGCTGGGCCAGCGGGACGGACAGGTAGGCGTCGATGACGCGGGAGTCGGTGAACGGGTTGGCCAGCAGCACGCCGGCGTGCTCGGCGAGTTGGATGTCGGCGCGGGCGGAGCGGCCGACCTCGGCCATGTTCTCCGCGGCGACGGTGGTGGCGAACGTGCCGGGCGGCACGTCGGTCTGCCGGGCGGCGGCGCGGCGGGCGAGGGCGGCGGCCCGGTCCCTCGCATCGGCCGTGGCCCACGGCGGCACGGCATCGACTGGGTACCAGCCGATGTGTCCGTCCGATCGCGGTGCGGGTGCGCCGGTCCGTAAGCTGACCGCCACGGTTGTCAGGGTGTCGATCCGGCTGGTGCGGGCGGTCCGCGCTGCTGCGGCCAGCAGGGGCCACGCGGGCAGCCGCCGCAGCCGCGCCCACCGTAGGGTCTCGACGATCGCGCGCCGATGGTCGCCGACGGCGATGAGGTCGGCGAGCATGATCGGCGGTGTGCACAGCAGGCTGTCGCCGCCGTCGCCGGTGAGGTGGCAGTCGGTGCCGACGGTGTCGCGGATCCAGCGGAGTTGGCCGGCGAACCGGGCGTGCGCGATCGTCGACGGGGCGGGTTCGTCGGTGCGTGGGACGTCTTCCAGGGCGGTGTAGGGGGCGTGTCGGCTGGTCAAGGGCATGAGTCGGTGCGTGATGCCGGGTCGCTGCGCGGCCAGCCGCGCGTAGTCCAGGTCTCCGCCCGAGTCGCGTCCGGCTGGGTGCACGGTCACTCCTGTGACCGTCTGGCCCGATCCGGCCTGCTGGGCTGCCAGCAGTGCCAAGGCGGTGGAATCGAATCCGCCGGACAGGTCGGTGGTGAGCGCGGGCGCGCTGTCCAAGCGGAGGGCCACCGATGCGGTCAGTTCGGTCCGTAATCGTTCGGCGGGTGAACCTGCTCGGGGCCGGGGCCACCACATGGGGTCGATGTGGGAGTGGTCGCCGTTCAGGGTCAGCCGGTGACCCGGCGGGATCAGGGCGATGTCGGTGAACGCGGAGCGCCCGGCCGACAGCGTCGGCAGCGATGGTGCGAGTAGCCACGCGGCGAGACGGTCCAGGTCCGGTCGGGCGCCGGTGAGGTCGGCGAGGGCGAGTGAACTGGAGGATCAGTAGATTCCGCCGTCGGTCGCCGTGGTGTAGATCGGCCAAGCACAGCCGAGGTCGGTCCAGATCCTGGTCGCGGCGTGGGTGACCTCGACGGTTGTGTAGCTGCCCGGCCAGCGCCACTCCACGTCGTCGGGAACGCCGTCGGTGCTCAACCGGGTCAACTCCGCGGCCGTGATGCCGCAGGTGCCGAGGACTGCGATGAGTCGCGCTGCGGACCGGGTGGTGCGAACCTCGTGTCCGGCCCAGGAGCCGACGGTCCAGCAGCCGGGCGTGGTGGGCCACAGGAGCGTGCTGCCGATCGGGCTGCGTGGTGCCGCAGTCGATGTGGCGAATCCCCCGAACCAGCGCATGTCTTCCCCATTTCCTGACCGTGGTGGTGGGTCCGGTGCTCAGCCCAGGGCGGGCTGAGCACCGGAACGGTGGTCTAGTTGTAGGCCCGTCGCTTGTCCTCCGAACTGCCCTGGCCCTGCCCCAGGGTCACCGTCGACGCCTCACCGAGGCTGACCAACAGCACCGGCTCCTCAGTCCCCAGGCTGTCATCGGTCTGGCCGTTCACGGTCTCCATGTCTGCCCATCCTTTCTTCTGCCTCATAGGGCTTTCATCACTCCGAGGTGTTCTTCGCACACCCCGGTTGCCGGCGGGTAGCCGCGCGCCGGAATGAGCCTGCGGGGCCGTTCGGGAACGGCATGAGCAGGTCGACCTCGGTGAGCGTGTCGGTCATCGCGGTCACCTGGCGCTCCGATCACCCGTGGACCGACGAGCGTAACCGGATGACTACCCAGAGTGGGAGTTGGTTGACGAGTTCCCCATCGACATCGACACCGTGGGATGACGGGTGCAGCGGTGCACCGCTGCGCTCCTCTGCCGACGACGGGGTACGCGAACCGGGATCCTGCACAGCAGCGGGATGAGGGCCAAGCAGTGTCCGCTGTGGACGGTCGTGCCGAACGGCGACCCGTAAGTCTTGCCACGTCAGGTGGTGTCGTACTCACTGTCAACCCACTGGGCCAAGCCATCCAGACGGGCACGGCGGTAGTATTCTGCGGCGCGTCGGTAGTAGCCACGGGCCAGGTCGCTGTGACCGCGGTCGCGAGCAGTACGGGCTCGCTGCGCGCAGGCTTCAGCCAACTGCCCAGGCGAGCCGACCTCAGCGAGCACCTCCAACGCCTCGCGCAGCACGGCATCGGAGAAGAACAACTCGCCCAGACCGCGATGGGCATGGCCCATCGCGGTCAGCACCAGCGCGCCGGCCACCCGGTCCCCGATCAGCGCGAACGCGACCACCGCGAGCCGCAGTTCGTTCAGCGCATCGCGGTAGCGGCCTAGCGCGAGCAGCGCTTGGGCGATGCTGTGGCGCCGCGACGCGGCACCGTGTTCGTCGTCGTGGGCCAGGTCCAAGTCCAGCGCCCGACGCAGGTCCAGCAACGCCGCGGCCGGGTAGCCTTGGGCGGCGCGGGTACGGCCGCGCGCTTCCAGTGCCATCGCGCGCGCGGCCGGGTCGCCGGACTGCTCGGCAGCACGGACTGCGTTTTCGGAGGCGCGCATCGCGTCGGCGAGGTCATCCAGGCCTATGCGGGCGTGGGCCAGACGGGCGTGGGTGACAGCGGTGCGCGCCAAGTGGAGCGGCCTCCGACTGGTTTTCTCTCCCGCGGGGCAGGACTGCCGGTTCAGTGCGGTCAGCGCGACGAGTCCCAGTTCCTGGCTGGTGGCTTGGGTGTGGTGGTGCCCGGTCCAACCGCACAGTCCCCACAATGCCTCGGCCAGCGGCGGCGCCAAGTCCAGCAGTTCGGTGCGCTCGACGGCGTCTGCCAGCACGGTCAGCAGTACCTCACGGATGTCCTCGGTCCACTCCGCGCTGTGGACGAGGGAGACGGGGAGGCCTGGACCGGTCCGGTCAGGGGCAGAGAACAGCCGCCAGGCGTGGGGTCGTAGGACTCGGTCGGCCAGTACCGCCTGGTGCACACACCACTGGGCCAAGGTCCGCGCGTCGGCAGACTGGGGCAGTACTGCTTCGGGCGCCGTGTCACGTCGCAGCTCGTAGTGGCCAGGGGCAGCCTCGATGATCGCGGCGGTGGCCAACAGCTCCCGCAGCACCTGCTCCGTCCCCTGGGACCCGGTGTCCAGCAGCGCCGAGAGCAGCCGCAGGTCGACTACCAGTGGCGCGATCGGAGACCGAGCGAGCACGGCCACGACACGACGCGCGCCACACGAAAGATCCGGATCAAGCATGGGAGAGGTCACTTTCGTCGAAGGGGAGGTCGGATACCGGAACGAGCGTCGGTTGCCGGAGCCGTGCACCTGAGCAGTCCGGCGCGGTGTCGCGAGCGGCGTCAGTCGATAGATCACGGGGTGCGCACGTCCTGAGGTTGAGGAGCGCGTGCTGCAACGAGTCCGTGGTGATGCGGGCGAAGGCGGCCAGAGGAGTGAGCGCCGGGTGGTCGAGTTCCCCGACGATGGGAGATCCGCAGTGTTGATCGAGGGCTACGGCGGCCCACGGGCGGAGGTTGCACAGCTGCGGGTCCTCGGTGCCGGCGAGTACGACGAGGTCGACCTGGAGATGGTCGGCTTGTTCGATGCCGAATGCTCGGATCATCGCGCGGAGCAGAAGTTCGTCCGCGGGGACCTCTAGCGCAGCACAGACCTCGATCAGCCGGTCGACGGCGATGCGGCGTGTGCCGAGTTCGTAGGTGGCCAAGGTCTGCAGTGACATTGCGTATTCGGCGTCCGGTGGGTCATGTGTTCGCGTAACTGCTTGCGGTCCATTCGCGTGCCGTGCGCACGATGCGTAACTCGTCGCCGAGTACGCGATTGAATAACGTCAGTTGCTCTCTGGTGGGTTTTCCCTGATGAGTGGAGGCATCGTTCTTCCTGGTCATTGCAAACCACGGCTTGGCCCCTGGGAGGCGAGCGGGGCCAAGCCGTGGCCGGGGGCGCTGGTCCAGCAACCCGCGTCTGTTGCTGCTGGGCCGGCGGCCGCACCCGTGGTGGAGGTTCGCGTTGTCAGCGACACGGCGTAGAGCCGGGGCGCTGCGTTGTGGGGTCGTAGGTCGGGGGTGATCGCGAGTGCGAGTCGCCGCCCTCGGTTCGCCGACGGGAGGTCTGGATCCGGGAGGTGGGGTGGCTTCTGGAGTCGGGACGTTGGAGTGGGGCGCAGGGGCCGCTCATGAGCCGAGTGCGGTATCCGCCTGTCGACAAGGCTGTGGCGAAGGCACGGCGTCGTCGGTGAATCCGAGGAGTGGGCTGGGGTGGTCCGAAGCAGGGTCCGCCCCCGTTCGTCTGGCTCGATCCGGCCGTCGAACCGCAGCCACGAGGACAAGCGGGCGTCGAGGAGGTGAAGCCTCGGTAGCGGTTCCGCTCGTCGGTGGAGGATCGACACGTGGGCAGTGTGTTCTGCGGCGCAGGTGGTGGCGCGCAGGGCACCGGTCTCTGCAAGGGACGCGATGTCGCAGGGCAACATGATCCGAGCCATCAGGATGCCTCGCGTGCAGAGGGGAAGTGCGAGTGTTCGCGTAGGTTCGGCAGCGCCAGCACCGCGTCGACGACGTCGAGGAAGAGGCCGACCGTGGTCCAGCGCACGGAGCGCAGGTATTCACGTATGGCCTCGGGTGTTTCGTCGGGCAGAGCGTCGGGTTCGGCGACCATGAGCGGGTCCTCGGGGTCGAAGTGTGCGACGGGGACCCGGTAGGCCAGGGAGCCGTCCCACGAGGCCAGCACTACCCAGACGACGCCTCGCCACACCCGGTAGAACATCGCCATGGGGCGATCGCTGGACATCGAGGGATCCCGTGGATGCCGGTCGGCGAGGACGAAACCCGCACGGCGCAGACGCTCCTTGGCACGGCTGACCCGCATTCGACCGTGCGTCGTGTCGATCGCCCCCAGCGGGTCGTCCAATGCCATCGGGTGAATGGCGACGAGGGGCGATTGATCACGCAGACTCGGTTCGTGCGCGACGCGAGGGGTTTTCTTGGCGCTGAAACTCTGGCGGTTGCTGACGAAGATCAACCCGCGACCGGCGATCCGGAGCCACCGTCGGCGCCTCGTGTTCGACATCATCGCTCGTGAACGCTTGCCGGGCAACGGGTTGTGGCCGTGGCCGCGTTGCTGGGCCATGGGCTCGACCTCCTCTATCGGCGGGTAAGGATGAACTAGAGAGGGCGTTCGTGCGCCGGATGGGTGGCGTCGGCCAGGTCGGCGGTGTCGGGAGTCATGGTCAGGGCCCAGGCTTTGTCGAGGGCTTCCTCGACGGGCATGGAGTCTTCCCAGGAGATCGCGTGGTCGAAGGGATGTTTGGGGTCGTATCGGGCGGGGGCGATCACCAGGTTCGACGGCGCGTTGAACCGCAGGGTGAGCACGGCGGCGTACCACTGCGTGTCCGCGGCCCGGTAGACCGTCGAGAGCTGCACGGCGCGAAGTCCTTGCAGAATCGGGTTGAGGCGCACCTGCCAGCCCGCGTGTATCAACCTCGCCACGCCGTCGCGAACCGTGGCGGAGGCGGGCATCTTGGTCTCGGCGTTCACTGCGCACCCTCGCGTGAGACGGCGTTGAAGGACCGGCGGTCGACCCGATGGGACACCGGGACGCATCCGATGGTGATCATGACGAAGCGGAGCGGTGTCATGATCATCGGCCGACCGTAAGACTGTTGCCGATCATGGTTCTGACGACCGGCAGGCTGGCTCGCCGCCGTGGGATCGACGGCAGGGCGGGCCTCGCCGCCTGTGCGGGGCGGTGAGCACGACGCGAGTTGCGGCCGCGCCACTCCTGGTCGACGGCAAGGTCAAGGACAGCTCCGCACGCGCAGAACTGGCGTCCGCCGTCGGGAAAACGGGCTGCGCGGTCGAACCCGTCTTCGTCCGAGTCGTTCCACCACAGTTCGAGGGTGTGCGGCGCGCATCGACGATGCAGGACCCATGGCAGTGGAGCCGAGTACCACGGAACACCGTGCCGATGCTTGACGATGGGGTCCGCGCGGGTGCCGGCGTGGGCGCCGTCGCGTTGCCAACGATGAGTCATCGTGGTCCCACCTTCCCGGCCGAGGTCCGGCGAGCCCCAGGGACGATGGAGCAGGGTCGGGGGTCCGACTCCGTCGACACTTCTGCGGTCCGGCACCACCGACGCGCGCGAGCCGCTCCTCTCGCGCTCACGACCGGCCTCCGCGCATCGGGCGAGCGCCTGCTGCCAGCGCCTCGCTCAGCGCCCGGACCAGTGCGATCGGCGCGACCAAAGCCGGGAACCACAGGTCGAGCAGGGTCTGCCACATACCGCCGCCTCCAGTGCTCGTCGGTGTGGAGGCAGGTCCCGCCCCAGTCGAGCGACATAGGGCGGGACCGCCAGCACGACGCGACCCCGGCCGACCTGACAGCCCCTCGGGCTTGGTCGGGGACGCTCCCCAGGTGGGCGGTGGAACCGAAGCTCGCCGGGTAGCGGTTCGGCTCCACCGCTGCGTCCGTCACGAAGCGATCGCGTCCCGGACAGGGAGTCGATACGTCCGGTCGCGCCTTGAGACGGGCGGCTACAGTGCTCCCAGCACTGCGTAACTGATACTAGCTATTGAAATAGCTAGTGTAATACCCCGATTGGGTGGAGTGGTGTACCCGCTGCCGGTCACACACGGCAAACTTGGCCGTGATCTACCCGGCAGGCGGCTATGCCATGCGGTTCTCGAGCACGAACGACGGAGGTGCAGCGGTGGCGGTCCGCGACGATGGACTCGCACGACGGTGGCTGGTCGGGGTCGAACTGGCCAACACCCGAAGTGACGCCCCGGACGCACCCAAGCAAGCAGCCGTCGCCGCGGCGTTGGGCGTGTCCCCCGCGCTGATCTCGCATTGGGAACAAGGCAAGTACTTCCCCAGCGACGAGCAGATCCGGGGCTGGTACGAGCTGTGCCGGGCTCCGCGCAGCCAGGCGGACCTCCTGGTCGAATTGACCACCAGACCCGAAGGGCGCAGTTGGCTCAGCCGTTGGAACGACGTCGTGCCCGATCGGCACTTCCTGCGCCGCTACCTCGGCTTGGAGGGCTTCGCCACGCGCGTCTCCTACTACGCGCCGATGGTCATCCCGGCCCTGCTGCAAACCCCGGAGTACGCCGCCGGCATCACCGGGCCCAGCGCCCGCGTGCGACCGGACCAGGAGAAGCTGCTCGTCGACCTGCGACTGCACCGCCAGGAACGCATCCTCGATGGCGATCTGCGTCTGGAGGCCGTCATCGAGGAGGACGTCCTGAGCAGGCCCATCGGCGATGCCGCCACGATGGACGGCGCGTGCCGTCGGCTGTGGGAACTGGCGCACCTGCCCAACTGCACCGTGCGGATCATCCCGCGCAGTGTCGGCCGTCACGACGGACTCGAAGGCCGGTTCACCCTCGCCGGGTTCGAGACCTCGACCGGTGCTCGGCAGGCCGGGCCGGTGGCGTACGTGGAGATCCCCAACGACGCCGTCTACGTGACGAAACAAGATCATGTGACCGCGTACACTCGTAGTTTCGAATCCCTGATGGCAGCCGCCCTCTCCGAAGCCGAGTCGTTCGAGGCGATCGAGGCCCGGTTCGCCGTGTGAATTCTCTTGGAGGTGAGGACGTCATGACCGCCACACTGGGCCGGGCCGGATGGCGCATCTCGTCCTACAGCAGCAACGGCGAATCCTGCGTCGACGTCGACTTCACAGCTTCCGGTGTCGAGATCCGCCATTCGCAGCATCCCCACGGACCCCGCATCGAGTTCACTGCCGATGAGTGGACGGCGTGGCTCGACGAAGTCGGCGGCGGGGTCGTGACCAATGACAACGGAGCCGTCACAGTGAGGACCTATGACGGCGGGTGGCTGGTCACGGCGATGCGAACCTCTCACGAACTGCGCTACACGATCGCCGAGATCGACGCGTTCCGACGCGGCGTCCTCGACGGCGAGTTCAGCCGCGAGAACGCACTGGCAGCAACCCCATGAGGGGTGGCACACGGTGATCGACATGATGCGGCCTCCGCCCTGGTGATTCTTCGGTCTGCCGGTATCGGGATCACCGCGTCACGCTGGTACCTGCCCACGAACGGATCGCCTCGGTAATACCGCCTCGGCCCGTGCCCTGGGAGCGCCTCGTCACGGTGCTCCGTGCTCGGTACGTGTGATGATCACCGAGCAACCAAGCGCGGCCGACCGTGCGCTGAGCGTGGGGATGTTCTGCCCGCAGGTCGATGCCCTGATCGGTGTCGGGTGGACACAGCGGCGGCGAGGGCGGCAGCGAGGGTGATCACGGCGGCCGCCAGCGGAACGGCGCTGATGCCAATGCGATCGGTGACCGTGCCGCCGAGCGTTGCGGCACCGGCGATGCCGAGGTAGATGAAGGAAGCGTTGAGGCCGAGCAGCAGTCCGCTGCGGGCGGGGTCGCGCTGGACCAGCGCCCCGAACAGGGGCGGGTTGAAGGCCCAGAACAGCGCCCCCCAGACACCCGCGGCCACGGTCAGGCCCACGCTGCCGATCAGGCCGTGAGCGAGAAGTCCGAGTGACGAGAGCAGAACCGCGCATCCGGTGAGCGTCACGACCAACGGTCGGCGTGTGCCGAAGCGGTCGGCGGCGCGGCCACCGAGGTGGTTTCCGATCACACCGCCGACGCCGAATGCGAGCAGCACCAGGGCGAGGTCGGCGTCGGTGTCGCCGTCGACTACCAGCGCACTGAGGTAGCCGTAGGCGGTGAAGGTTCCCAGGCACGCCAGCAGCGAGACGACCAGCAGGCCGAGCGTCGCACGGTCGCGCAGGACCTCCAGCCGTGCGCCGAGGTTCACCGGTGCGTCGCCTGGCGCGGTCGGGGCGAGCAGGCCGACAAGCAGCGCCGCCGCCGCGCAGAGCAGGGCGGCGAGCAGGAACGCCGGGCGGTGTCCGCCGAGTTCGTCGGCGACCAGGCGGCCCGCGGGTACGCCCAGGACGGTGGCTGCGGTCAGGCCGCCGGTGACCACCGCCATCGCCCGCGCCCGCAGGTCGGCCACGTTGACCTGTGCGGCCAGCGCTGTGGCGGCCGGTGTGGTCGCCGCGGCGCCGACCGCGGTGAGCACCCGTGCGGCCAGCAGTGCGCCCAGTCCGTCGGCAGCCGCGGCGGCGACGTTGCCGAGGCAGGTCACCAGCAGCGCCACGACCAGCAGGGTGCGGCGATCCCACCGTGCGGTGGCCACGGCCAGCACGGGTGCTGCCAGTGCGTAGGCCAGGGCGAACGCGCCGATCGACTGCCCGGCTTGGGCGGTGGTGACGGCCAGGTCCGTGGCCAGGTCGGGCAGCACGGCCGCGACCAGGTAGCCGCTGGTGCCCGCCGCGACGGTCGCGGTGGCCAGCGCGTAGGTGCGCGGCACGACTCTGCCCGACATCACGCGACCCCGATGCCGGCCAGCAGCGGAGCCAGGAAAGTACCCACCGCAGCGACGTCGATCCGGTCGAATCCGACCTGGTAGACCGTTTCCGCGGCCAACGCGAACGGCATGCCGCCGCGGTGCAGGAAGCCCACCGACCGCAGGGCCGCAACGTCGCCGGCCAGGTCGGGTAGCGGTGCGGGCATCCACGGGTCGCCGGGACCGTCCTCGTGCGTCGAGGTCTGTGACGGCACCGGGTAGGCGGTGATGGTGGTGCGCCGTCCGGTGACCAGGGTGCCCAGCGGGTGCTTCCCGGCGGCCAGCAGCGCGCGGGCGTCCTCGGCGAGGTCCAGGCGCGGCTCGTACACCAGGGAGGTGATCGCGGCCAGGCGTAGTCCGCCGCGGCGATCTGTGGCGGGTACCAGCCACCCCTCCCGACGGCTCACCACGGTGCCGGGGTCGAGATGGAGCAGTCGGGCCTGCTGCTCGGTCAGCGCGTGGTCGGTGATCGCGACGCGTTCGAGACGGCGCAGTCGGCAGCCCACCCACATGCCGAGCACGGGAGTGAAGTGCAGGGTGGTGCCGATCAGGGCTCGGCTGAGGAATCGGGCGCGGGCCTCGGGGGTGCGCAGTTCGGGCAGGACCGACTGGTGCGGGTCGGGATCGAGGTCGCGCGGGTAGCGAGCCGGCATGGGCGGCTGTGCGGCTGCGACGGCCGGAAGGGTCGGAGCAGAAACGGTGATGGTCATGGGATACCGCCTTCCGGCTCGGCAACGCTGGCCGTCGCATCGAGGACGCGGGACGGACACAGCGCGGCGCAGGGTGTCGTCAGTTCAGGTCACGGCCCTGGGTGTAGACCTTCGGCAGGGTGTCTTCGTGGCGGTAGTCAGCTTGCAAAGTGACGATTCGCGCGGCCCAGGCGGTGAACCAGCCCGTGGACGTCTGGCGGATTCGCAGATCCGGGTGCACGCGATCGGACAGGCTTTGCAGGTCCAGACACAGCCTCAGGACGGTCACCGCGAGCTCGACGCGGGTGTCCTGGTCGGTGGGTAACTCCACGACCCGCGCCCACGGCCGCAGGTGGGCGTCGACTCGTTCGTGGATCAGCGCGACGTGGCCGAGGAAGGCGTCGTCTTCTTCGGTGCCGTGCATCGGCGTGCGCAGCAATTGTCCGCTGACCGACCACAACTCGACCATCCCGGTCAGCGCCTGGTGAGGCTGGTGGAGTGCGTCGAGGGCCAGGAGGTTCTCCAGTCCCGATCGGAGGCGCCGTCGGTGTGATTGGACCGAGGCGATACCGAGGTCGCCGGACAACCGATGGTGACCGGATGCGGTCGACACGGTCGATGCGGAGCCGGGTGCAGGTGCCATGGTCGGGAGCCTTCGTGTCGATAGGACGGTGGGGAATCCGGCCGCGATCTCCGGGGGATCAGGTCGCGGCCGGATCCTGTGTGCCCGGTCGGACGGTGACGTCCGCTGCCCGAGGTCGGTGTGGGGCGGCACTGGTCGCGTTGGGGGTCGCGGTGTCGTCCCGGTGACGCCCCGGCGGTGGGTGCGTCCCGTCCTCGGGCCGCGGAGTTTCCGGCGACCCATCGCCCTGAAACCGGTGTCGGGCGACAGCGATGACGCTAAGCAGCGCGTACCCCGGCACGTAACCGTGTGGGACCGCTGAACTGCGGACATTTTTTGTCCCGCGGCACCGTAGTTCGCGCGTGGAACAGTAAATGTGCTACTGACGGTAGAGCGACCTCGGTACCGCGCGGTCGAACACAGTAGGTCCACCGCACACCATGCTCGGTGGCATGACGCCGTCCAAGCAGTAGGCGAGTCAGTCGGCACAGTAACCCGTCGGCACGAAGCAGTAGTCCCCGTGTTCGGCGCAGTAGCGGGCTTCCTTACCTGCAGTACGGCACACCAACCTTGCTCGGTCTTCCCGTGTAGCGCGGAATCCTCGTCTCGCCAATGCTGGATCGGCAGGCATATGGGATCGGACCGAGGGAGAGTGACAGTGAACGTGAGTCCGATGTCGACACTGTTCGCGCACGGACAGAACGTGGACTCCGCACACACCGCCCATGACGCGGCGTTGGCTGCAGGTCGTGTGCCGGTGCGCACCGAACTTCCAGGGCTGGCCCCGGCATGGGTGATCATCGGCGATGAGCAGGCGCGTGCGGCCTTGGTCGATCCCCGTCTGGGCAAAGACACCACGCTCGTCACCGCCACCATCCGGGCACAAGCCACCGCGGCGGGGTATCCGACGCCTACCTGGCTGAGCCGGATGTTCAACGGGCTGTTGTTTCTCGATGGACCGCAGCACAGCGAGGAACGCCGTGTGCTGGCCGGGGCGTTCACCGCGCGCCGGGTACGGGAACTACGGCCGCGCATCAAGGACATCACGGCCCGACTGCTCGACAACCTGCACCAGGCCGAGGAGTCGGTAGTGGACCTGGTGCAGCACGTGGCGGGTGCTGTTCCGCTGACGGTGATCTGCGAACTGCTCGGCATTCCCGAGCCGTGGCGAGCGAGATTTCGGGAACTGACGCTGGCGTTGATGCAGGACGACCCGGCAATCAACCTGCCCGCCTCCGACGAACTGGGCGCCTTCCTCGTCGAGCTGGTCGCCGGCAAACGCGCCGATGCCGACCGCGGTCACCAAGGCGCGGACCTGACCAGCGCGCTGTTGGATCTCGACACCGAGCGCCTGGTCGACATCCTGGTCCTGGTCTTCGTCGCCGGGCACGAGACGACGGTCAACCTGATCGGCAACACCATGCTCGCGTTGCTGCGGCACCCTCCGTTGTGGCGGGATGCGGCGCAGCGGCCGGACTTGGTCGCCGAGATGGTGGAGGAGACGTTGCGGTGGGATGCCCCGGTGCGTACCGCCACCCACCGGGTCACCCTGGAGCCGGTGGTCTACGGCGGCGTCGAGATCCCGGCCGGGGAGCTGGTGATGGTGTCATTGGAGGCGGCCAACCGCGACCCCGACCAGTGGGAGGACCCCACCGCATTCGATCCGGCACGCCACCCTCGCGGGCACCTGGCTTTCGGACTCGGCCCGCACGCGTGCCTGGGCGCGTCACTGGGCCGGGCCGAAGCCCAGATCGTGATGCGGCAGATCACCGCCCGCTTCCCCGACGCCACCCTGGCCGAACCGGTCATGAGATTGCGCAGGACCGTGTCCAGCATCATGAACGGGCTCACCGCCCTGCCCGTCGCCCTACGCCCGGCCTGACTCGGTGGTGTGGGGCTGCTCGGCCAGCCACCGGGTGAACCCGTCACGGCCTTCGACACCGGTCTTTGCTCTGGCCTTGAACAGCAGGTGCTCAGCCGAGCGCCGCGCGATGTGCAGCCGGGCGGCCAGCTGCGGGTTGGTCAGGGCGGGGTCGGCCGCCAGCAGCCGCACGATGTCGTACTCGCGGCGCGAGAGCCCACCGGGAGGCAGGTCGGTGGCCTCGCCCGCCGCGGCAGGTGAGGGCAGGCTCAGGGCCAACTCCACCACGTCCTCATAGGACAGTGTCAGGTCGGCCTGCTCGCGTTCGATTTCGAAGCGACGGTCACCCAGTACGGCGCGGCACGCCAGTACCGCTCGGGTCTGTACCCGCAGCCACGGTTGGAGTCCCTCGATCACGACGTCGGTCCTGCGCTGTCGCGCCCAAGCACCCGCGAACAGCTGGGTGGCCACCAAGTGGTTGCCGGCGTGCGCGGTCACCACGGCGATCAACCACAGTGTCCATGCCGGACCCCAGGTATCGCCCATGTCCACCTGCATCCGCAGGGCCTGCTGCAACAGCTCCAGCGCTTTGGCGGGCGTGCCGTGGTGGTGCTCGACCAAAGCCGAGGCCCACAACGCCCAGGAGATCACCCACGGTGCCCCGCTGTGGGTGGCGTTGGCCAGGTGGGTGTCGGCGATGTCGTAGGCGGTCCGGCGGTCGGCGTGAAAGCCCGCGTCGATCGCGGCGAACAGATAGGCCATCGGGTCGCCGGTGCGTCGCGCGTGCTCGTGCAGCGCGAGCACGCTCATCCGCGCTCTGGCCGGGTCCCGTTCGGTGATGAACGCGTAGGCGAGTTCGGCGTAGTCCAGTGCTTCCGGCCGCGGGGTGTCGGGTTCCAGACGCGCCAGGTGGTGGTCGGCTTGTTCAAGCAGCGCGGCGGCCACTGTGTGTTTGCCCTGGATCGTGGCCGTCCACGCGCCCAGGGCCAGCGCTTGCACGATCAGGATGCTGGCGGTGTCGCCTTGCGCCTCCAGGCAGGTCTCCAGCAGCCGACGCCCTTCGGTGAGCACTCCCGCGAAGGGGAAGTACCTGGTGAGGCACAGGTTCAGCGCCAACTCCAGTGCTTGGCAGGGCTCAGCATGTTCCAGTAGGTGGCGCACCGCGGTCCGCAGGCTGGGCATGTGCGTGTCCAGCAGGTACATCCACTCGACCTCGTCCGGCCCGTACCACTGCTCGGCGGCGCGACGCGCCACCTCGAGGAAGTGTTCGGTATGCGCGATACGAGCCCGGTCGACCAAGTCCGCGTTGGCGTGTATCCCGAAATGTCGGATTGGTGCGACCATCGCGTACCAGCTGCGGCCGCGGCGCTCTTCCTGGGTGAGCACCGATCGGTGCACCAACGAGGTCAACGCGCGCCGGGGGTGTCCGACCTTGATGCCGGTACCCTCGCTGACCGCGGTCGCGGCGTCGGCGTCGAAGGTGCCGGGGAAGACGCTGAGTACAGCCCACAGGTTGTGCAGCGGCTCGTCGAGCAGTTCGTGGGTCAGTCGCATCGCGGCGTGCAGGCTGTGGTGGTGGGTGTGTTCGGCGTCGTCGGTGACCAGCAGGTTCAGTGGGTCTTGGAGGCCGTCGAGGATTTCCGGCCAGGTCATCGCGTCGCGGAGCCCGCTCATCATCTCGACCGCGAGTGGGATCCCGTCCACGGCCTGGCACGCTCTGGTCGCGATCTCGTGCTCGGCGGTGTCCAGCGGTTTTGAGCCAGGGACACGGTCGCGCACCAGTTGCAGGGCCTCGGACAGCGTGTCGTCCCCTGTGGGAGCGCATGACAAAGGCGGTACGTCGAGTACGTACTCCGCGCCCCCGATGCCCAAGCGGAACTGGCTGGTCACCAGAATCTTCACGCCGGGAGCCGTACCCAGCAGCGCCCGCACCAGCTTCGGCAGTGGTGCGGCTTCCCCGCCCGCCGGCACGACCAGGTGTTCGGCGTTGTCCAGCACGAGCAGGAGGTGCTGATCGCGCAGAAACCTCATCAGCTGCACCGTTGTCACGGTGTCGGAGTTGTTCAGCAGCCCGAACCGTTTGACCAGCGCGCCCTCCACACCGGCGTCGGTGGCCTCCACCGCAGCAAGTTCCACGGTGACCACATCGACGCCGTCGCGGTCTTCCATGCGGGTGGCGAGCTGGTGGGCCAGGCTGGTCTTGCCCACACCCGCCGGTCCCTTGAAGGTGACCAGCCGAGTCCGCGCCAAGGCCTGCTCGGCGATGTCGAGTTCCCGTTCGCGACCGACGAAGCTCTTGATCGACGCCAGTGGGACATCGGGACGCACCGTCGGCATCTGCGGCTGGTCACCGATCACGGATGACACGTGGTCTCTCGCCCCTCTCCTGTCGTCGTGCGCCCGGTGCGACGACCCACCTCGGTCGGTGAGCGTCGACGTCCGCTGTCTGCTCATCGACACGGCTGGGAGCTGCGGAAACTCGTCACGCTCGTGCGGCATCGGTCGGAGCGGCCGCACGGTGTGACGATCCGCGGGGACGTGGTCCGGGCACCGTGAGCACACCGGGCCGGCGGTCACCGTGCCTCTCGCGAGAGGATGACCGCACTGTTGGCAAACATGGCGGTGCGGGTGGCCGCCGGCCCGGTGCTTGTGTCACCGGGCCGGCAACAACCCGCCCCGGTTTTGTGAATTTTACAACTTGTAATTTTCACACGGTGCACCCGGATGGGTGGTGTCGCGCTACGCGGAGTGGTCCAAGCGGACCGCCCCGATGGTCGTGCCGCCGCCGGGCCGGGCGGAAAGGCGGGACCACGTGGCGACCGATCGACCATCGGCGCAGCAACTAGCCGGGAGGCGGGAGAGCAGCCCGGTCGTGCTGCAACGACAGGTCTCCATCGAGCTGCGGCAGATGCGCGTGGACGCGGCCCTGGAGCGCCGCGATCTCGTCACCGCTCTGGCGTGCTCACCGTCCAAGATCCACATGCTGGAGACCGCGGAACGACGCCCCACCTACGGCGATCTGCAGACCTGGACGGCCACGTGCGCACGACCGGACAGGCTCGAGTCGCTGTGGCATCGCACCGGCCTGGGAAAGGCCACACGCTGGTACATCGACCCGAAGAACCCCAACCTGTCCGGTCCACAGAGTTTCGGTCGGTTCGTGGGCTTGGAGGAAGGCGCCGACACCCTGCGCCTGTGGGATCCGCTGGGCATCACCGGTCTGCTGCAAACCGCCGACTACGCCCGAGAGATGATCACCGTCGTGGATCTCGACCTGGCCGAGGCCAAACGCAAGAGGGACCTCGACCTGGCCGATGCCGAGCACGAGATGGACCTCGACGTGGCCGTGGCCGAGGTCGAGGAGCGCGTGCAGGTTCGCCTGCGCCGACAAGAGATCCTGACCCGCCCTGAGCCACCGCGGCTGCAGATCGTGCTGGCCGAGACTCCGCTGCGTCAGCTCGTGCTGGCCACCGACGCGGCCCTGGCCCGCGCCCAACTACGCCGCTTGGTCGACCACGCCGGCAACCCGGCCATCGACCTGCGGGTGCTGCCCATAAACACACGGCTGCATCCCGGCCAGCACTGCCCGTTCACCATCATGGACTTCCCGATCCATGCGGCCGCCGATCCCGGAACGGTCTACCTGGAGTCCTTGTTCACAGGCGACTGGGTCAACGACCCGGACAAGATCACCGGCTACCGCCGTGTGTTCGACGTGTTGGTCGACCTTGCCCTGACACCGCAGGCCAGCGTGGAGTATCTCCGCGGCCTAATCAGGGAGGTCGACTGATGAACACCCGTCCGCGACTCGATCCGCTGGAACCTGACTGGGACGTCGCCGGGTGGCGCACAAGCTCCCGCACCGCGGGCAGCGGCCAGTGCGTCGAGATCGCCCGCGTCCCCGGCCTGGTCGCCGTCCGCGACAGCAAAGCCCCCGACCAGGGACGCCTGCTGATACCGGCCGAGTCCTGGAACAGGTTCCTGCTCCATTGCAGCAGCTGACCACACGCCGGATCCGGCAAGAGTCCGACTGAGATGGCCGTCTGACCACCGAGACCGCGTCTGCCGATTATCGACACGACGCCCCCGGTGTCAGCTGGATGGAAGGGTGGGTTCGCGACGTCGCAATCTCGCCGGCCATTCAGCTACGGAAGAGTCCGTCACCGCGCGGTCGGCGCCGCGGCGCGAACGGCAAGAGCGAGCAGCGGGAAGGTGGCGATGACGTCCCCGCGTGCCAGCGGGGCAAGCAACTCGATCGCCGCCAGGAAGCCTGCCGTGTCGTCGGGCTGTTCGGTGATGGAGTCCAACGCGGCTTGGAGGATCTGGCGCGCGGAGGTCGCGGTGGCTACGGAGTGCTCGATCCGGCTGATGTCGGAGGCGTCGGGTACGTCGCGGTCCTCGGCATGGGATAGATGGGCTGCGGCGGCGAGTACCTCGAAAGGGTCGTCCACCGCGGGAACCAGCAAGCTCAGATCGGGGCCACCGCGCGGGGTGCGCAAGTCCGGCGGGCAGGTCCGGTGCAGGATCAGCAACACCTCGGCCGCCAGGTCACGCACCCCCGCCAGGCCGTGTGTGATCTCCATTCGGCCGAGAGGACGCAGCCCCGCGCCGGGATCGTTGGTTTGGGAGGCCGCGACGAACTCGTCGGCGGCTGCCCGCGCTGCGGTTCGACGGTCGAACTCCTGAAAGAAACCGGTCATGTCGATACTCCTCAGCGGAGAGAAGGTTCGGTCGCCGGCCCGGCGGGTTGGCAGCGGCAAGCGGCGCGAGATGTGGGTTGCCGTGATCAGCAGCAGGTTCGCAGTCGGTGTCACCACCGCAGCACGAGCAGGACGGCGCACACCACACCGGTGAGCATCACCGCGGCGAGACCGAGGTTGCTGTGCTGGTTGCGCAGGTGCCTGCCGTGGGCGATGTCGCCGTTGTCGGCGGCCTCCGCCGCGTAGGCCCGGATCGGGGTGATGGCGCGCAGGACGTAGTGCTCGAGGTAGCGCTCCGGTGTTCGCTCGCTTGTGGGGATGCCGACCACGCCCAGCCACCCGGAGGCCTCCGCCCCAGGGATCCGGGCGATTCGGGGTCGGCCGGTCCAGAACGTGTAGAGGTAGGTCGACACGCCTGTCAGGACGAACGCGGCCAGGGCGTAGCGGCTCAGCGGTGGAATCTCCGGTATGGGCTGCAGCAGGAATACCGCAACGGGGCCGGCGAGGCCGAGCACCGTGCGCAGGTGTCCCAGCAGTTTGACGGTCATGCCACCCGCATGACCGGCCTGATACTGGGCGTTGCCGGCATCGTGGCGTGCGAGTTCCGCGGCATGGGTGCCGACCTCGGCAGGGTCGGCATCGATGTCGTGTCGGGCCAGGATGTCGCGGATCTGCTCCAGGTGAGCACCAAGTGGTGTGGCGGGCGTCTGCCGCTTGTCGGATTGCTCGGTTGGCGTGGGTGGTGGGGGCATCGTTTGGGATCCAATCGGTCGCGGGAAGGCCTGCTCGGAGTGTGGTGGTGGCAGGCGGTGGTTCCGGCTGGTCGTGTCAGGTGGAGCGGCGTGGTCGGTGCTTCTTGGTGCGTGCGGCGCCGCCACGTCCGCGCAGGCTCACACCGGACTCGCCGAGCACGCGGTGCACGAAGCCGTAGGACCGTCCGATGGATTCGGCCAGTTCACGGATGCGGGCGCCCTTCTCGTACTTCTTCTTCAGGGCGATGGCCAGGTCGGCGCGGGTGGTGCCGGTGATGCGGGCATGTTTCTTGAGTTTGGTCATCGCGGCTTCGTCCTTTCCTTCGGGGCTGTGACAAGCAGGATTGTTCGACTGGCGGACGAGGTGCCGCTGCCGAACTTGCGGGCCGGAGGTCCGACGGACACCAGCTCATGTCAACCGTGGCCGGGGCGAGCGTCGGGGTTTAGCCGAGCTGCCTGTGGTCTCTGGAGATCCTGGCCAGCAGGGCCTCGAGTTTGTCGCCGCGCGCAGCCAGCGTCTCGAGTCTCGAGAAGAGCGCGACGTACTCGCGGACGTCGTGCGGGTCGGTGATCGTGGCGTTCCCGGTCAGCACGCTGATCGTCACCACGCGCTCGTCGTAGACCTGGAACCCGTGCAGCGCAACGAGGTTCGCGTCCGTCGTCCACGGGATGACGCTCAGCGAGACGTTGGGGCGGCGCATGGTCCGGGACAGGTGGTCGATCTGGTCGCACATGAGGTCGGCCGACCCCATCCGCCACCGCAGGGCGCTCTCGCTCAGGAGGAACACGAACTTCTTGTTCGGGTCGTCGAGCCGGGCGCGTCGGGCGCGCAGGCTCGTCACCGCAGCCTCCTGTTCCCTGTCTGGTGTCGCGGCCAACACGGCGCGGAGGTAGCTCTCGCTCTGCAACAGCGAGGGGACGCCCGCAAGTTGGAAGAAGTGGCTGGTGGTGGCGCGGACCTCGATGTGGGCCACGGTCTGCTGGTGGCGGTGTGCCCCTCGGTGCAGGATCACCCGCCTCGTCTCGACCTCGGCGTGCAGTTGGCGGGCGAGTTCGACCAGTTCCAGTCTGGTTTCCCTGGTGGCGGAGAACTCCGCGACCAGGCGTTCCACGTCGATCACCGACGGGAGCAGCATCCCGTTCTCGATCTTGGAGAGTTTTGACTGGCTCATACCGGTCGCCTGCGCCGTGGCCGTACCGGTCATCCGGGCCTCGGACCGCAGCCTGCGCAACTCACGGGACAGCCGTTCGCGGGCCAGCGTCGACCGCTGCGGCGCCGTCACGGCATGCCGCCGGTTCGAGGACCATGGTTGATGCGATCCCACATATCGGACAAGGTCTCCGCCTCCCCGGTCCCGACCGTGGTCGACGTGAAGCCCGCCACCTCTGTCATGGGCGTGTCCTGAGGCGGGACGCTGCGGCCACGGACATTCTCGGCCACCACTTTCCGACGCCTTTGAGAGGGACGCATCAGGGTGCCCGCATCGCGGAGCAGGCTGCCGACGTAAGCCTCGGAACCGACGTCTGGTGTAGCCAACTCGGCAATGGTGAGGCCCCGCTCGTAGTCGCGGCGCAGCCGGTCGCCCAGTTCTCGGCACTCCTCGGGTGTCCGTTTCCGAGGAAACGTGCCACCGACTTCCGCGATGAGTTTCACCACGAACCCACGCGGCCTCCCGATGGCTGCCGCCAGCGCCGCGGTCGACTCGCCGTCCTGGTAGCGCTGCCAGAACTGAAGCCCCCACGCCCTCCGTTCTTCTAGGTCCGTGACGTACAGAGGCGTTACGGGCGGTTCATCCGGGCCCACAGGTGATCTGTCCTGGTCCATCAACTGGTCGTGACCGGGCATGGTCACCAGTGGCTGACACGCAATTCGACGGCCACGAGCCTGCTGCGCGAGTGAGACTCCTCCGCCCTTGCGCAATGTCGTCCCTGCCTCGCGGAGAAGCGTGCGGACGTATCTGCCCGATCCGATGTCCGGCCTGGCAAGGTCTTCCGAGGACGCTCCCAGCTCGTACCGCCGCCGCAGCTCGACCACCAACTCCGCACGTGGCACAGGATGTCGCTTGGGTTGGTTCGTGGGTGGCCGCATCGTTCCCCCTGCCTCCACGATGAGCCTCGCGACGAAGCTTTTCGACCTTCCGATCTCCTGCGCGATCCCCTCGGCAGTACCGCCGTCCTCGTACAGCCATCGGCACTTGACAGCAAGCGCCGTCCGCTGCTCACCGACAATCCACCTACACGGCTCCAGCTTCACCAGGTCCACCGGCTGGTCAGGTCCATCCTGTGCAGGAATCACGGGCTTTTCGACGTTCGCCGGGATCACTGAGTCCTCACGATTCATCTACAGCCCGACTCCGTTCGCGTCTCGGGAGCGGCGGTGGCTCCGGTGGCTCGAAGCCCCCGGCTTGCGCATCGTCGTTTCTGCTTCGCCCAGGAGTTTCCGTACGTACGACGAGGACCGACCACTCTCTGCGGCCAACTCCGTGAGCCCTTTGCCGGCCTCGTACTCCACCTTGAGCCGCGCGGCTTCCCGCCGCCGCGCGGGCTGCTTGGAGACATGTAGGGTGCTTATCCGAACGTTGCCGCCTACCTCCCGAATGCGCTTGGCCACGGTAGTGGGAGCTATCCCGGCCGTCGCGGCGATCTTTTCCAGGCTTTCACCGCCCTCATAACGCCGTCGGAACTCCAGCCCCAACGGTCGCCGCGCCGCCTGCGCCGCCGGCGATTCCCGCACCACGTTGCGGGGCTTGACATTCTGTGACACAGGGCCGCTCTTGCGCATCGGCGTCCTCACCTCGTGAAGAAGCCTGCGGACGTAGTATTGCGATCCGACATCCCACGTAGCTAGATCCTTTATAGACACTCCTGCCTCATACTGTTTCCGCAAAGCGGTTGCCAGCTCTCGACGTGACGTCGTGTCCCTCTTGGGCTGAGTGGCTGGGGGCCGCATAGTGCCACCAGATTCCACGATCAGCCGTGCCACGAAGGCGCGCGACCTTCCCATGAATTTCCCGATTGCCTGGCTGGTCTCGCCGTCCTCGTAGAGCAGGCGGCATGTCTTGGCCAGCTTTTTCCGTTCGCCACCTGTGATGTGCTTACGAGGCGCGAGCTTTCCCACATCCACCGGTTGATCTACCTCACTGAGATTCAGAGTTGGCACCGTTTGCTCACGAGGGCGTCGTGGCCTGTGTGCACCGCCGCGTGCTCGGAGAACCGCTCCGCCTTCCTCGATCAGCCGGTGAACGGACCTATAGGACCTGCCGGTCGCCTTGACGATCCGGCGCACGGATTCGCCCTTCTCGTACCTGCGCGTGTAGTCCTTGGCGATGACCGCCCGCCGGTCACCCGTCAGCCGTTCGTGGGGCTTCACGCCCTTCCCGTGTTCATGGGATGTCGAGTCGCTCACCACGCCCGCCTCCGTGCTTTCCGCTCGTCGAGGAACTCGAACAGAAGCTGCCACGGGTCCTTGCTGTGCAGCAGGCAAGGACAGTGATCGCCCTGCCCTGTTCCGGCCAGCACCATCTCGGCCAGCACTTCGGCCGGTGGTCGTGCCGCGAACTGCCGACCGTGATAGCCATCGTTCGGCCGGAAATCGGTCTCGGCTTCGATCAGCAGGTTGTGCACCATGTGCCAACCTCCGAGGTTCCGGGTGAGTGTGACGATGCTGGCCCCGGCGTCGTATCGCTCGCGTAGGCATCCTGCGAGACGTCGTCGATCCGGGCCCGGCATCACCTGCGCGGTCTTCGGGGTCAGCATTCGCGTGTCCGCGCGATGTCCGCGCGGTTCCACGGCAGCGGAGAAATCCAGGTGCGCCACCGGCAACCGCGCAGCTGCGGCAGGTAGCGGTGAGTCGGTCACGACGGGTTCCCGGTCGTCGAGGCCGGTCGCTCGTCGAGGTCGCCCGCGGTGGCCTCGGGACCGGGCTCGGGGTGCAGGGCGTGCCGCAGCGACTCGGCGAGAGGAGAACCCGCGATCTCCAGCGACCTCAGCGCGGACTCGCGCAACTCCCGCCCACCAGGCTCGCCGCGTGCGTCGGCCAAGTCGGCGCGCGCGAGCATCACCTGGGCGAGTTCGGCGTGGTTGTCCAGTTCACGCAAGAGGATCTCGGCTTCGGTGAGCACCGCGGCGGCGGCGGTGTAGTTGCCCAGTCCGGTGTGTGCGCGTCCGAGGTCGATCAGGGCGCGCGCGTGGTTGTACGGGTCGGGCTCGGCCAACGCGGCGAAGTCCTCGACGGCCCCGGACACCAGCACCAGCGCCCGTTCGGGTTTGCGTTGGTCGAGCAGCAGGGCACCGCGGCGGTGTCGGGTCAACGCCTCTTCACGGTGTGCCTGCACCTGCGCGTAGAGCACGGCCGCGAGCGTCAACTGTTCGTCGGCGGCCCACACGTCCCCGACGGCGCGGTGCAGATCCGCCAGTGCGCTGCGGCAGTCCGCCTGTCCCTGCGGGTCCCGGAGCCCCAACCACAGCGCGAGACCTGCTCGCAGTGCTTCCGCGGCCGCGTCGTAGTCGGCCAGGGAGGTGTGTGTCAGACCGATCCGTGTGCACATCGCCGCTTGGCCATACTCATCACCCGCGGCGGCGGCCGATCGCAGCGCCACCACGTCCAGTTCCAGCCATGCCGGGTAGTGCCTGCGGTGAAGCCACAACGGCCACAACGCGTCCACCAGGTGCCAGGTTCGTTGGTGTTCGCCGGACTCGTGCAGGGCATGGGCGTAGGCGGTCAGAGTGTCGAGGTGGTTCTCCAGCCAGGTCAACGCTTCCACGCGGTCGGCGAAGGCCACCGGTTCACCCGCACCGCTGCCGTCTTCGGCCAAGCCGGGGTAGGCGGTGCGGCGCCGGTGCGGGGTGATCGTGAGGTCGGCGGCATGCAGCCTCGACCACAGCGCGTGATCCACTACCCGTACCAGTGCGGCATGGTTGGCCGTGGGATCGGTCAGCTGGCGGGCCAGTTCGCGCGAGTCCTCATCGACCGTCAACAGCGGACAATCCGATCCGGACGTATCCGTGGTGGAGGCTCCGGAATCGTCTGGTTGGCGAGTGAGCAGGCCGACCGTAACGAGTTCATCGAGCACCCGTCGTGCCCGGCCGTCATCGTCGTCAGCGTCTTCGGTGGGATTTCCTTGCGAGTGCGGGATCACCGCGGCCAGTGTCGGGAGGCAGAAGCCGGTGACGGGTTGGGTGCCGAGCAAGCGGAACAGGCCTTGCGCGTCAGCCCCGAGTCCGTCGTAGAGGGGCCGAAGTGCGGTCGTCACGAGGTGGTCGCCTCCCAGGGTTGCAGGCCGGACTGGTGCCGATCAGGCACACCGGTCCACGGCGGATCATGAGAATCGGTAACGGGAAGTGTCGGCACCGCTAGTGGGCGAGGAGGATGCGCTCCACTTGCCCATCTCGGCGGATCAACAGGTCGGCGCCGTCCCACCGGGTCGCCGTGTAGAGCAGATAGCCATAACTGATCAGGCGACGGAAACTTTCCGTGGTGGTAGCGCCTTCACGGACTGCGACCTGGTGTATCGCCCTCCTGGTTGCCGGGGCGCCGTTGACATTGAGCCTGGCCGGATGTCCCGGCGGTGACGGGGGTTGGTGGGCCATGGTGCCGTCCTCCTCGGTCTGATGTCGTGGTGTGGGCGGGTGTTTGCTATGTGGTGGAGGTGGTGCGTGACCGCCTGCTGCCGTGGTGGCACAGTCGCGGACCCGGCCGGGTTCACTGCTGACTGCCTAAGCCGGACAAGCGTCTCGACGGTGCAGACATGGGCAGCAACTCGCTGCTCTGGTCGTGGGCGAGCAACTGCCGGACCCGGTCGGCAGCGGTGTCGTCGTGGTCGACCAGCAGGGCCAGAGCGGCGACGAACCGTCGCCGGGCGGTCCCGGTCTTACCGCACGCCCACAGGGCGCGGCCGGTCCATTCGACTACCGCAGCTTGCTCGACCGGCGGAAAATCGGGCGACGTCCGAACCATTTTGTCCGCGCGTGACAACAACACCAATCCCGCCTCCACGTTTCCATAAGCAAGCAGCGCAATGCCTTTCGCGGCCACCACACGAACCAGATCGGCTCGCGCGGACGCATCGGATCCTTGATAGAGCGACTCCAAGCGCTCGTAACAGCCCAGCTCGCGCTCACCACGACCTCGCACGACGAACATGTCCGCCCGGCGCCACAAACATTCCGCCATCAGCGACGTCTGTCCCAGACGTCGCCAGACCTCCCACTCCGAGGTGGCCCACTTCTCGGCTTTGATCAAGTCACCGTGCTGCTGGAACCACAGCGAGGTCGATCGCAACAGTTCACCTAATGACTGCGGATCACGGGCTGCGGCGGCCGCCGCGGCGCCGGCGGCGGCGAGCTCATCGGCGCAGTCGGCATCGAGCCCGATCGCTTCTGCCGTGGCCCACAGTCGCCGCGCCAGCAGGACCCCGTCCTCTGCGGCACCGGTCGTGACGGCCGGCCGCACCGCTGCCACGATGACCTGAAGTTCCTGTCGCGTGACGACGCGGCAGGCGTCGTCGGATCCGCACGAGATCCTCATGGCCAGTTCGGCGAGAAGCAGTGCCGCGCCACCGTCTAGCGTGCGGTCCGGGTGCTGGGCCAGTGCGGTCGGCACACGGAGGGCTTTGGCGCGCATCTACATCTTCCTCGCTGACACTATGTTCCGAGCGGCTCATGTGGTGGTGGGCCTACCGGTTACCTGGTGATACCCAGTAGGTTTGAAGTTGGAGGTCGACGACGTCGCATCGATGCCTTCGACGGGAGTCGAACCCGTACCAGAAAACGCTTTTAAGGCGCTCGCCTCTTCCAATTGGGCTACGAAGGCGAAAAGTGGAAGCAGTATTCACCGAAGAACGAGTGATCGTGGAATTCGCATGATGGCGCGAAGAGGGGGATCAGGTGCGGTGGCCATGCAAGAGATGCCGGTCTGGTGGTGCTCGGCCAAGGGCGGGGTGGGAGCCAGCGCGCGGGAGGGGTACCAACGCGATGGTGTTGGTGTACCCGGCAGCGCGGAAAACACAGCAACACGGCCAAGTCCAGCACCGTGACCGCACCGATCGACACAATGAGCACGACGGAGATGTTCCGGCCGCGCAGCATCAGGTCGATCGCGGCGGCCGTCACGGGCGCGGCCAACGACATCCGTGACCAGCGCCCAGCCAACAACCGCAGGCTCGGTGATGCGAGCATTCCCCCTCGCGACCATCGTGAGGACATGCCACACGACGTCATCGACGCGCGAAAGCGGAACGAGCATGAACACCACGATCAGCACCCCGCGCGGCAACGCCACACAAGTCGTGGACCGGTCGCCCGGAATTGCTCCGATGGTGGTAGACATACTGATCTCCTTCTGCGATCGACGATGCGGGCCGAGTACTCAGTGCAGGGCCGCAAGGTCGGGGAACGTGGCCAACGGCGCGCAAGGCACGCGCCGCACCACGTCGGCGTCGAGCAGCCGTCGTGTCGTGTCCGTCAGGTGGATCCGCGGCAGCAGCAGGCGTGCGGGCGGCGGCGGGAAAGGCTCGGTCTCACCCCGTGCAACAGGCCTGATTCGACGGACGATGTCGTCGCCACGCCGGTCGAGGTCCTCGTCGAGAGCGGGTATGAGCATCAGGAAACCGGCGCTGGCCTGGAGTTCGTACCGCCCGGTGCCGGTCTTCTGTCCGCTGCGGGCGTAGCCGAGGGCGAACAGCGCCATGCTCCGTTCGAACATCGGCAGTATCGGGTGCAGGACGGGGTCGGCGAGGTGGACCTGCAGATGGACGAACAGGTCGCAGGCGTCCTTTAAAGCGTCGACGGCAGTCTGGACGTAATGGGCGCACAACGCTTGCGTGCCCAGTGCGGCGTGGTTGCGGGCCCTGGCCCGCAACAGTGCCGCGCGGGTGTATCCATCCGCAAGACTGCGGGCTGTGGTGATGCGCTCGTGGATGTCGGCAAGCGTCGTGAGCACGAGGTCCAAGGCGGTATGCACGTGCACCGCCGCCTCGTGGTCTCCCGCGGCCGCCAGTAGTGCGGCGTGGCGCCACCGCGCGTGCACCGCGGCGTGCACTTCGTCACCGAGAGCGTCGACGCCGCCGTCGAGGTCTAGGTGAAGTTGGTTCTCGGTGGTGCTGTGGTGCAGTGCCTGCTTCCACTGGCCGGTAGTGGCGTGCAGCAGCGCCAGCCAGCCGTACACGGCCGGGGCAGTTTGCGGGTCGCCCTGCTCTGCGGCGGCCACCCCGGCACGGGTCAACGCGTCCAGCGTGGCAAGGCCGGGGGCGTAGGGGCAGGCGATGAGGAGCCGCAGCATCGCGTCGGCGCGTTGGGCGGCTGGCAGGCTTTCGACTCGGTCCATCAGGCGTGGGGTGTCGCGGCCGACAAGGCCCCGGACCCTGGCGCCAAGCCCGGTACCGCCCGGCGGGCGGTACCGGGCGATCACGTCCTGTTCGTGCAGCACCAAGGCGAGCAGCACGGGGTCGGCTTCCCACAGCACGATCTCGGGATCAGGCCGTGCGTGCCGGTGTCGCAACGGTGTGCCGCTCCCGGCCAGCATCCGTGTCAGTGCGCTGCGGGGCTTCCCGGTGATCGCGGCGAGGTGGGACAGCCCGAGACCGAGGCCGTACTGGCGGGCCACCTCGGCGTCGATGTCGGGGCTCCACACTCCGTACTCGTGCTTGATCCCCGTCGTAGCGGTCGCCGTCACCGGTCAGCCTCAGGTTCGGGGTTCTCCTGCGACGGGGGCGGGGTGCTCTGTCGCGGGGTGACGGGCATCCGGGGGGTGGGGTGCGCGCGTAGTTCGGTAGCGCGTCGAGAATCACCCGCCTGCTCATAGGCGGTGATGGCGCGGCCGCGGTGCTGTTCGGCGTCGGGCTGGCCCAAGACTGTGGCGGTCGTCCACAGCAGTGCCTGCACGTCGGCGTGATGGACGCGGTCGGCGTCGGGATCCAGGAACGCATTCGCGTCGATCAACGCCTCATCCGCGAGCTCGGTCAGGCCGAGGTCGAGCAGGATCTCGGCGTAGACGATCAGCGCCCGTGCCGCGTCGAACCCGCGAGGACGCGGATCGCCGAAGATCAGCCCGACCGCGAACCGGGCGGCCCGGCATGCCTCCTTCTTGCGACCCAGGCTGCTCAATGCCGATGCCTGCTGGCGCAACCGCACTCCGAGCACCCAGGGCGGGGCGCTGTTACGGATGTCGAGGTCGATGCACCGGTCGAACATGGCGACCGCGTCGTCGAGCCGGTTGTCGGCCACCAAGGTCTGCGCCGAGACCGACAAGGCGGTGGCCAGCGCTCTGCCGTCGCCGTGGCCTTCGGCCACGGCGACCGCGAATTCAATGAGTGCGGCAGCGTCAGCGGTGCGGCCCAGCCGACTCTGCGCCCAGGCGACCCGTGCGCACGCGGTGGACTCGTAAGGGTGCCCGAGGTCGTCATCGGCCCCGGCGACACGGGCGGCACGAACGGCGAAGGTTTGGGAGAGCAGGACGTCCTCGATGTGTCTGCCCGAGCGCAGCGGCACCCACAGCGCCTCGCCGAGCCGCCACGCCCACTCCCAGAGTTCCAGTTCGACGGCCAGCCGCAGCACGGCCATGACCGTGCCACCGCGCGCATGGTGCTCGCGGTCGAACACCATGCGCGCGGTGGCACGGTCAGCCAACGGTGTCGCCGAGCGCCGCAGATCGGAGTAGGCGTGTTTGCCCGGCTCCAGGGTCTCGGCAATCGAGGACATCAGCATGGTGTAGTGCTCGACCAGTCGAGCGAGAGCCTGGGCCGCGCGCTGCGACACAGTGGACGACGGGCCGTGGTTTGTGTCCGACAGGCTGGCCGGATCGTCGTCCTTGGCCGTATCCGGTGCGGGAGTGGCCGGGTAGCGGACCGTGCCGGTCGGATCGGTGACCTGGTGGAGCAGTTCCTGATCGATCAGCCGTCGCAAGGTCTGGTCGACGTCGTGATCGGGAAGGTCGAGCAGGCTGATCGTGTCGGCGGTCAGGCCGGGGTCACCGATTTTCCTTAATACGGCAAGGAGATCCAGGTCGGCGGGCGGCAGGTCGTGTTCGGCCATGTGCATGGTCGTGCTCCAGGACAAGTCGTCAGGGTGTTGGTGTGATCAGTCAGTGCGGTGATGAGCAGTTCAGGGGTGCCGCCAGGTGGCCACCGACCTACACCGGGGTCGCGGATGGCTGTCAGGGTGCGACGTCGTCGTCGGGCAAGCTGTCGTCGGTGACGATGCTTGATCAGCAGCGACTCCATCTGCGCACACCAAGCCCGCCGGAGCGTGGGAAGGCCTTCCGCATCAGGTAAGCGAGACGAGTGGCTGTTGGAGTGCCCCGCAGTTGACGCGGTCGGTGAGCCGCGTGGTCGAGCCCGTCGTAGTCGGCCGGTGGTGCGGTCATCACGAGGTAGTCGTTCTTCGGATCGGTACGGGTCAGCGTTGGGATGCCGGTCATGACGGATCCCTGGCCACGAGTCCGACCCCGGCGTAGCTCAGGCACTGGGTCGAATCCTCGATTTCATCGGGCATTTCGGGACGCCACTGACTGGTGTGCACCACCCCAGGAGAGGTCAGGTGAAGGCCGGTGAACAGCATTTGCACTTCTGCCCGTGTCCGAGCGGTCAGCGCGATGCCCTCGTCCTCGTAGGTGTCGATGGCACTCTTCACCAGGTCCGGGTGATCGTCTGCGGTTGCGTGGGAGATGGCCACGTAGCTGCCGGGTGCGAGTCGCTCGACGTAGCGGCCGACGATGCCCGCGGGGTCGTCGACCTCGTGCAGGAAGTGCAGGGCGGCGCACAGAAGCACGGCCACAGGCCGATCGAAGTCGATCAGGGCACACACCGTGGTGTTGTTCAGGACGGTGCCCACGTCACGCAGATCGGCCTCGACCACGGCGGCGGTAGCCCTTCCCTTCAACAGAAGATGACCGTGGGCGACAGCGACGGCATCGTTGTCCACATAGACCACGACGCAGCCCGGATCGCGATCGTGGGCGATGTCATGGACGTTGCCGACGGTGGGAATGCCCGCTCCCAGGTCCAGGAACTGTCGGATGCCCTGGTCCATGAGGTGGAGCACGACTCGACGAAGAAATGCCCGGTTGGCTTGGGCCGCGCGCACAGCGTGGGGCACGTGGTGCGCCAGGCGTTTTGCCACGCCTCGGTCGACGGCGAAGTTGTGGCCGCCGCCGAGCAGGTAGTCGTAGATTCGTGCGGCGCTGGGCTTGGTGAGGCCCGCGGGCTCGCCGTCGCTGGTCGGGTGGTGATCGCCCATCGTCGATTCGTCTTTCTTCTCAAGCTCATCGGACTGCCACAGGTGCGGCGGTGATCCCCGGTGCGACGGGGGCGGACCAGCCGATGGCGGGGAGCGTCGAGCGATCATCGCGATGTCGGGGTCACGCTCCCTGGGTGCACAGCAAACGCGTCGCGCCCAGTGGTGATCAGTGGGGCCACGGCCGAAGATCCTCCACGGGTGCAGCCAGGGCGAGGTCCGGGAAGGGCGCGAACAGTGCGGGCAGCACCGCGCCGGGTTGCAGGCAGCCCAAGGGTGCACCGAGGCAGAAGTTCTGGCCGTCGCCGAACGCCAGGTGCCGGCAGTTGCGCGGGCGGGTGACGTCGACGCGATCCGCGTCATCGCCGTACGTGCCCGATCACGGCCGTCGGCGGCACTGTCGATCAACAAGGCGTCGCCTTTTCGTGTCGCATCGCGGCATGTGGGTATTCGGTGCCTTGGCCAATTACCGATGTGACGTGGCGTGGCTGGGATTGGCCTGGCGATGACGACCGCTTTCTCGCATCGCCGGGAAGGTCGTCGGGAACCGACTTCACCGCGACCCCCCACGCCTCCTTGAGGTTCGGAGTAGCAAGTGCGACGCGACTGCATCGGTGTTTCGGGCTCGCTGCTGCTCGTCCTGGGCGGAGTGACGTCACTTCGTGTGCCCCGGTCACGATGGCCGTGTCGGGGACAGGCAACCGGCTGAAGCAAGGTCGGGGGGCGTGCCTCGCCCCAGCCGGTGCGTTCATGAGATCGTGACCAAGCACTACGGCGACAGATGACATTCCATGACATTCGCGGAGGAACAGGCGGGTATGGCTCGACGCGTGACGATCACCGGCACCCGCTCGACCACTGCCGAGTCGGACCTTCTCGGCTTGTTCGACGCCTACATCCGGCCGTTCGCCGATCCGGATGCCCACTTCTACCTCGGCGGCGCCGACGGCATCGACACAGCCGCCTTGGACTGGCTGGCCGTCGACAGTCAGGTCTCGTTGACCATCGTCGTGCCCTGTGCGGTGACCGACCAACCGGCAACGGCAGTCGCGTCCATCCGCCGATGGCAGGCCGCGGGCAGGCTCGTCGAGGTCGTGGAACTGGGCGCCAGCCGGTTGGGCACTGCGGCGTACCACGCTCGTAACCGCTGGATGGTCGACCGCAGCGAACTCGTGATCGGCTTCCCCCGCGGTACCGAGCCGACCAGCGGCACCTGGTACACGCTCGACTACGCCGCCGAGCAGGGCAAACCGCGAGTCGTTGTGCCCGTGTGACCCTGCCCGGATGGTGTACTGGACATCGTGACCGCAACCGATCCGGAATCCGGGGCGCGTCTGCTGCGTCAACTGCGCGAGGCGCGTGGCTGGTCCGGGGCGGACCTGGCCAACGCATTGCGGGCCACCGCGCACCGGCTCGCGGTGGCCTCTCTGCTGAACAGGCAGAGCGCCAGCATCCAACGCACCGTCGCCCGATGGGAAAGCGTCGCCGATCGCACCAGCCCTGGCGGTCGCTACCAGGTCCTTCTGGCGCATCTCTACGCGCGAACCGCGACCGGCACCGTGGCGCTTGGCCCAGGATCCGATTTCGACGTGCTGCTGGACGCGCTTCGCCGTTTCGGGACTTCGCCGCGCCGGGTACGGCAGCTCGTCGCGCTGGTCACCCACGGCTCGCACGGCGAGGGCGACACACTGTCCATGCTGCTCTTGCCTGCGGCGCAGGCGAGCATCGCAGCGATCCAACGTGATCTTTCGACGCTCGATCACGACGTCATCGGCCGCTTGCACGAGTCGGTGAAGACGATCAACGGGCAGGTCGGCGAAACCCCGTTTGTCCGCCTCCAGCTTCAGCTCGCGCCTCTCGTCGAGTTCTGCCGGAGCCTGCTGGCGCTTGACCACGTCGCTTTGCGGCAAGAGCTGGTCGTGGTTGCCGCGACCGCGTACTCCCTCGCCGGCCGTCTGGCCTTCGAGACCCGCGACGACGAGACGGCCATGGCTCTGTACACCGAGGCGACCCGGACAGCGGGACACCTGGCGGACCAGAGCCATCGAGCTGCGATCCGGACGAGCCACACCATGGTGACTCTGCACGCGACCGGCGATCTCGAGGCGGCGCGGGTGATTGCACGCGCCGCGACCATCGACGCTCACCGCGGATCCAGTTACGCCGTTCGAGCACGCGCCCACGCTGTACACGCGGAAATCTGTGCGCGCGCCGGTCAGGCCAGCGACGCCGCCGTTGCCCTGGACCGAGCGTGGAAGACGGTCGAACAGCTGTCGGTCGACGACCCGCACAGCGGGTTCACCGCTGATCACTTGAACGGGTTCGACGGTTTGTGTGCCCTTCATGCCGGCGACGCGGGCCACGCACACGACAGCCTTGACCGATCGGCCTCCGCACTGCGGCTCTCTCGGGACTCCGTCCAACGCGGCATCGTCAGTACCGATCTCGCACTGGCACGGTTGCGCCTCGGCGACCCTGCCGCGTGTGTCGACCTGTTGCATGAGGCTGTCGACCTCGCTTCCGTCACCGGAGGCAGGGTCGCCGCCCAGCGCATCCGGCTGACTCGACACGATCTTCGCCCCTGGCGAGCTGAGAGCTTTTTGGCCGAACTCGATGACCATATTCACGACACCTTGATTGGACGCTGACCGGAACTCACAGCGATCGCTCCAGGCAGCGACCGCTGCGCCCCAGCGCGGCCTGGACAGAAACTCGGCCACGGCCGCACTGCCAACGGCGTTCACGCCGCGCGCTCCGAGGTGAAACCGTTCAGGACGACCAGGTCGGGGTCACTGGTCGCCCTGAACGGCGTCAGATATCGCGACAGTCCGACGATGCTGCGACAGATGCACAACTTGGAATCGACGCTCGATCTCGCCAGCGTCGTTCGGCCGGGAACGACTCGGGTACGGCATAGCGCTTCATGGCAAACGCGGTGGGCGAACATGATCGCAACGTCAGAAGACGTGATCCCGATGACTGCAAACACCCGCGCCACGATCGATTCCCGTCTCCGCTACTGTCCTGTTCAGGCTGGTTCGGAGATAGTCGCCTTGATCAATTGCCGTGAATTAACTGCTTGTTAACGACCTGGAACTTTCACCCGGTTGGGGCTGTTCCCCTGCGCCAGGCCAAGCCGCGCAGCTTCCTTCCGCCAGCGTCTCGCCAGCCACTACGCACCAGACTGGCAACCACTTCACGCACGAACACATCAGCCCGGATGTGCTGAGGTGCCACCTGCTCGCGCGGGATCGGTCCCCGACCGGCCTCGCACGATCGCTTGTCAGCGATGACGCCACGGCCGATATTGCCGTAGAACACCGACCGTCGAGCAGGGGCCGGTGACCATCTCGGCTCGCACGTGCCAAGCTACTTCCGTGTCATTGACGCCATCACCGAGTTCCAAGCCGATGCTGGCCCGCGTGATGATGTTGCGACGTGACAACGTAGCGACAGCCAGCCATGCGTGGGGCATGGGCTGTAATACCGCGCTGACGAAGACGAATGATGCACCGGCCCACCCCAGCTACCCTTGGGGTGATCGAGGAGGCGCACGTGGACGTCAACGACAACCAAATCGGCCGCAGGCTCCGCGAAGTCCGATCTTGGCGGCAGCTCAGTCAAACCGCCGTTGCGGGCCTCGCCGGGATCACCCCGGCCTATCTGTCGATGATCGAGCAAGGTAAGCGCCCGGTTACCAAACGCTCGACGCTCGAAGCGCTGGCGAGCGCGCTCCAGATCGCCCCTGCCGAGCTGGCCGGTGCGTCGCACACGCCGAGCGAACCCATCGATGCCGAGGCACAGGCAGGTTTGCTGAGCCTGGAGGGCGCGCTGGAGCTGTTTGAGCTCGGTGACGACCCCGGCGTGCCCGTGCGAGCCTGGCCTGAGATCGTCGCCGAC
This sequence comes from Umezawaea sp. Da 62-37, assembly GCF_032460545.1. Classification (GTDB taxonomy): domain Bacteria; phylum Actinomycetota; class Actinomycetes; order Mycobacteriales; family Pseudonocardiaceae; genus Umezawaea. The sequence continues at coordinate 7,217,000 of NZ_CP135965.1, read as the reverse complement.
GTGGAGCACCTGACCGCGCTGACCCACGTGCGCTCCGACTACGCCGCGCAGGGACGACTCGCGCCCAAGCTGATCGCCGAACTGCACGCTGTCTACGTGCGGCACCCTCAGCAGCGGCACGATGTGCTGCGAGCGCTCATCCGGTGCTACGACGCCGCCATGTGGACCACCAAGCGACTCGGCGGGCGCGGCCTACCGCTGCTCGCTGCCCGGCTGGCCGCGCGATGCGCGGAGGAACTGGACGCTCCGGCTTGGCGCGGGTTCGCCGCGTGGCTGCGCGGCGACGCGGCTGGGCCACTCTCCCGCTCCCAGCAGTACCACCGAGCGGTCCGTACAGCGGATGAGCTGGTCCCCCACCTCGACGATGCCGACGTGCTCCAGTCGTATGGCATCTTGCACCTGTCTGCCGCGCTGGCATCGGCCGCGCAGTCGGATCGCGACACCGCAGCCGTCCATCTCGCCGAGGCACAGGACGCGGCCGATCGGCTCGAATCGGAGGTGGGCTCATTCGCCGGCATGTGATTTGGCCGGGCCAACCTAGGAGTGTGGCGCGTTACCCTCGCCACTGAGTTCGGAGACGGCCCGAAGGTCGCGGAGATCGCGCGGAACGTGCATCCGGAGATGATCCCCTCGCCGGGACGGCAAGCCGAGTTCTACGCGGATCTGGGCCGCTCATTGATGGCGGGGTCCACCACGCGAGAACGCGGTCTGGCAACGCTGCTGCACGCGGAGCGCTTGGCACCGCAGCGCGTCCGCAACGATGTATTCGTGCGTGAGATCATCAGCGACCACCTCCGCCGCGCACAACGCGACTCCGGAGGCCGAGAGCTACGCGGTCTGGCCTGGCGGATGGGTATCGCTCCGACCGGTTGAATCCGTGAAGACCTTCAAAATCGGTTGAGGTCCGCTGATTAGGTGCAGCTCTGCACTCCGCGGCATGACGCGCACTACACAGGCACCACGGGGCTCTGCGTTGCCGCTAAATCGCTCGCACACGCACAGCCCGCAGATTTTGCATTGGAGGAACCGAGCGATAGCTGCGGTGTAGACGAACTATCTACTGCCCCCACCGACTCCACTTGGAGCGATCAGAACGTCGTGCGTGGCCTGCGGTTGGATAAGGAGGTGGAGCTGCGCGCGCACGAGGCTGCGGGTCGCGTGCTGCTCCGCTGGCACGACCGGTCCGTTCCTGCTTCGCAGCAGGACCGCGAGGCCGTGCGCGTGGCGATGCGGGAGAAGGCACGCGAAGCCGCTTCCTGTCTGGAGAGCACTGCCGCGCTGCTCGGCCCCGAACAGCGTGCCTTGGTGAAGGCCGCCTCGCAGGAGTTGCCGGAATTGGCCGAGTCGTTGCCGTTGGTCTACCAGCACGGCGACTATTCCACTCGCAATTGGCTGTGGGATACCGAAAGTGGTCGCCATGGGCTGATCGATTTCGCAATGGCTCACCACGGCGTCGGTGTCGAGGAATTCGTGTGGTTGTGTGGCGCGATCTGGGCAAGCCGTCCTGATCTCAAGGCGGCCTGCTTGACCGGCTACGGCAGGCGTTTGACGGGAACGGAGGAACGTCTGCTGCGACTGCTGACTGTGCGACTCGCGGTGTCCTACCTCAACACCGGCCTGTTCAAGCAGCGGTGTGACCTCGTCGACCGCGGCCGTCTGGTACTTGGCCGGATGTCCCACGAGTACCGGTAGCGGTGTCGGGGACGGGAGTGCACGACGTGGCCTTCTTCTCCGACCCACCCGGTTCTGTGGAATGGTCACGGTGCTGGGCCCGATCGAGCAGACCGCGGCCGTGCGCCTCAGCGACGAACCAGATCACGCCGTTGCCAAGCAACCGTCACGTTCACGGGACTCTGCGCATGGACGCAGCCATCGTGGTGGTGGACGCGACCGCCGTCGTGTTGGGCAGGCGCGCGCCACGGTGACTGTCTCGCGCAGTAGATGCTGGTAGGAGCCTTATGGACCGCTGACCGACGGCCTAGACGAGTCAAGGCCGGGATCCCGCCAATCGATCGCTGATCGCCATCGCGAGTGCGGCGTGCACTCCTGGTGATTCGTCAGCTAGGTCGAGAGCAAGACGCAGGTCACTGCGCGGCGTCCTCGCAGTGCGTGAAGTGCGAAGACAGCGGTCTGATGATCACGACTGAGGGGTCGTCACGGCATGGACCGTGGCCGATGGTCGGCGTAGGACAGCTAGCCTGATACGTCGAGAGGTGCTGTTCCTGGGCGTTGACCAGGGGTAGCCGGATGAGACGAGCTCGCCGACGAGGGGCAGGTGGCCGTGGACGAGACACACGTCGGTCGGCGGGTGCGGGAGATCCGTTCGTTCCGAGGTATGAGTCTGACCGCGACAGCGCAGCTCGCGGGCATGGCACCGAGCTACCTGAGCATGATCGAGCGAGGCCTGCGGCCGGTGAACCAGCGGTCGACACTGGAAGCGCTGGCCAACGCGCTGCGCGTGTCGCCTGCCGAGTTGACCGGCAAGCCCTACTCGCCGACCGATACGGCCTCCGACGAGGCGCACGGCCACATCTTCGAGGTCGAGGACGCCATGACCGCGTGGCGGATCGGTGAGGTGCCCGACGCACCAACGCGGCCGTGGCAGCAGGTGAGCGCTGAGCTGGACCTGCTCAACCTCACGCTGCGGCCCAACGCCGACTACGCCGCCCAAGGCGCGTTGCTGCCTTCGCTGATCCGGGATCTGCTCGTCGCGGCCGGCGACCCGAAGCGGCGCACGGCCGCCCTGGTGGGGTTGCTGGCGACCTACAAGGCGGTGGCCTACTTCGCCCACGACCTCGGCGTGGCCGGGCTGCCCGTATTGGCGGTGGAGCGGATGCGGGAGGCCGCCGAGGAGCTCGACGACCCGGTCTGGCTGTCCTATGCCGCCTACCAGCGCGCGCAGCTGATCAGCGGCACCAACCGGTCCCGCCAGTACGACCTGGCGGTGCAGGCCGCGCAGATCCCCGGTGCTCGGGTCGAGGTCCACGGCCTGTCGCATCTCGCGGCCGCCCTGGCGTGTGCAGCGCGGGGAGACGCCGATTCCGCCCAGACCCACTTGGCGGAGGCCGCCGCGCTCGCGGATCGAATCGAGCCGGATGTGAGTCCGTGGATGCAGACCAACTTCGGCCGTACCAACGTCGGGATCTGGAAGGTCTCCATCGGCTTGGAGCTCGGGGCGGGCGCGAAGGTCCGTGAGATCGCTTCCGCCGTGCGCCCGGATGGCGTGTCCAAGTCGCGGCAGGCCGCATTCTGGATCGACGTCGGCCGCGGTCTGCTGACCGAGCGCAAGCACCGTGACCAGGGCCTCGCGGCGCTGTTGGAGGCGGAGAGGCTGGCCCCGCAGAAGGTGCGCAACAACGTCTTCGTCCGTGAGTCGCTGGCAGGGCTGCTCGCCCAGGCCCGACGCGAAGCCGGTGGCCGTGACCTTCGCGGCCTGGCCTACAGGGTCGGCGTAGCCCCATCCGAGTGATCTCCGTAGCTCGTTCACAAATTGTGAAATAGCGACCCGCGGTCCCACCTAGCGTCATCTTCCGGATACGGGAGGTGACATCAGGTGGGATCTTGGCTGTGGACGGGGCCGCGGCATCAGGTCGCGCGGACTCGCACCTTCCGTTCGCATGCTGCGGGGTCGCGGCCGGTTGCTCCCCGACGCATCGGCCGTGACCCCGCGTCCACCACATCCCGCGCTTTTCTCGACGCCGACACCGTGCTGATCCGGTCGGCCCTTCCGGCACCGAGCCACACGAGCCGGGACCCGCATTCCTCGTCCTCGAGATTGCGGGGCGCGCTGTCCGTGAAGAGAGACGTCGATCATGTCCTCGCCGAATACCGATCCCCTTCGGTCACCCGGTGGCAGCCGGGCGCTCGACGCGCTCGGCACCGGTCCGGGCCGGGTGGCCGCTCGTGATCGGCTTACCGTGTCGATTCGTGCAATCGGCCTCCTGGCCTACGGCCGGCAGGTTCGCTGTCGCGTTGCCGAATCCCAGGAGAACCGGTGAGCGGCTACGCCTGGTGGACCTCGCCACTGGACAACCTGACTCACGCGATCGGCGACAGTGCCGGTCCCGGCGACGGCACGGTGGACACCGAGTGCGACCGGGTGCTCAGCCTCGACAAGGCCAGCAAGTCGCCCAATGGAAGCTTTTGCGCCGACTGCCTCCAGGCTGTGGGGTCCACAGTGGACGACAACAGCCGCTGGCGATGAGCTCTGTTGCCGCTCGGCACGCCTACCGTGAGGGCAACCAGTGGTGCATGACGGTTCCCGAAAGGTCGGACAGGGCCGTCGCCCAAGGACGACCGCTGCACCTGAAGTGGAGCGCGGACGGCACCACAGAAGATTGGCCGGGCAACATCGTCGCCACCATCGAGATGCCCGCCATCACCTCGGAGATGCCCGCGACCATCTCGCCACAGCCGGTGCCCGGCGCGGACGTTGGCACTGGCGCCGGGGATCCCGCCACCGCGGCCGACATCCTGCAGGTCGACCAGAACCGGTGGTTCACCGGTCCTGGTGGTTCACCGGTCCCGAGGAACCGTGATGACGTCCGGATGCTCACCCATGAGTTCACCCGGCAAGCCCTGGCTCGGACCGTTGTCTCACAACGCCTTCCAGCCAGGTTGATGTGAACCGACAAACAATTAGGGGATGACATGTCCTTGATCATGCTCGACGAATCCATCGCCGCGGACGATCCGTTCGCCCTCGATCACCTGGAGTTCGTCACCGATGTCCCGGCTGATGCCGCGCTGAACCCGCCGTGCACCAACGGGACCGACGATGGCTGCGACCCGACCTGCGCCTCGGCGTGCGTCACCGGAGGGGTGTGACACCAGCAGCTCGCCTGGCTGTGCCTCGGGGACCAGACGACGCTGGTCCCCGAGGCCCTCACGTCCGTTGTCCGGCTGGAGGAATGGATGCGCACCGCTGACCACAAGCCGCTGTACCGGCACACCGGAGTCGCGCTGTTACGGGCCTCGGCGACGCCGCTGACCAGCGCCCCCGACCAGTGGCCTGACCTGGCCGACATCGCTTCCTGCCGGGCATGGCTGGACCGGATGTGGGCCCGCGACGGCCTGGCCGCGGCCGTGCGGCAGGCCAGTCCGTCACTGGCCGACCGCGTCGACGCCATCCAGACCGGGCAGGCCGTGTCCGACAAGCAGGTGCGCGGTGCCACCGTGTCCACCGTGCGCTACGTGCTGCGCAGCATCGGGCGGCCCACGCCGTTCGGGTTGTTCGCCGGAGTGTCTCCGGTGACGCTGGGGCCGGTCGGGCGCGTCGAGTGGCGAGCGGGGCACCGAGCGGTGGTACGGGCCGACGCGCAGTGGCTGGCCGACATCATCACGCGGGCCGAATCCTGCCCGGCGCTGCTGGAACGTCTGCACGTCACGGTCAACGACCTCACGGTCCGCCGGGGGGATCGGCTGGAGCTCCCGCAGGGCACCGACCGGGCCAGAGTGCTGTGCACCGCCGCGATCCTCGCCGCGTGGCAAGCCGCCGCGACACCCGTGCGGTTCGGCGACCTGATCGACAAGCTGGCCGCCGACTTCACCACCGACCGTCTCAAGGTCCGCAACAGCATCACCGCCCTGCTCGTACGACCGGGGTTCCTGCTGACCAACCTGCGCGCTCCGTTCACCGTCACCGACCCGTTGAGCCACCTGCTGACCCGCTTGCACGACGCGGACGCCGCCGACCTGCCCGAAATCGCGGATCTGCTGCGCGATCTCGACGCGGTGCACACCGAACTGGGCCGCCACAACGCCCCCACGACCTTCGGCGACGAACAGCACCAGGCCCGCACAGCACTGATCAGCCACATGCGTGCGCTGTCACCGGCAGGGCGAACGCCCATCGCCGCGGACCTGCTGCTGGACACCACGATCGACCTCCCGAACGTGGTCGCGCAGGAGATGGCCGCCGCCGCGAGCGCGCTGCTGCGCACCACCCGCCACCCCACCGGCGATCCGGCTTGGCGCGAATATCAAGCCGAGTTCACCGACCGCTACGGCGTCGGCACGCTGGTGCCGCTGTTGGAGGTCGTGTCACCCGAGACCGGCCTCGGGTATCCGGCCCGCTTCCACGGCAGCCTGCGTCCAGCGCCCGCCGTTGCGCTCGGGCAGCGCGACGAACGACTGCTGGCGATGGCCTGGCAGGCGATGGCCGACGGCAGCCGCGAGATCGTCCTGTCCCACACCGACCTCGCCGCGCTCACCGACCCCGACCTCGACGAGCGGCACATCCCGCCGCACGTCGAGCTGGCCGCGCGCCTGCACTGCGTCGGCGCGGATGCGCTGAACCGGGGTGAGTTCACGCTCACCGTCGCACCCGCCCGCTCCGCCGGAACCCTCACCAGCCGGTTCACCCCGATGGCCACCGGGTCCGGTCTCGCCGAGGTCTACCGGGCACTGCCCGCCGCGACTGAGGGCGCGCTGCGCGCACAGCTGAGCTTCGGCCCGAAGTTCGTGCCCGCCGAGAACGTCTGCCGGGTACCCACCTACCTCGACCACGTGATCCCGCTGGGCGAGCACCGCGGCCACGACGACTCCGCGACCCTGATCCCGCTGCAGGACCTGGCCGTCTGCGCGACCCGTGACCGGCTCTACCTGGTCAGCCGGTCACGGCGCCGGGTGGTCGAACCGCAGGTCTTCCACGCCCTCGCCTTGGACAAGCAGCCGCATCCACTGGCGCGGTTCCTGGCCGAGTTGCCGCGCGCGTTCAGCGCCTCCTGGTACCAGTTCGACTGGGGCCCGCACGTGACCCTGCCCGCGTTGCCTCGGGTGCGTTACGGCCGCACGGTGCTGTCCCCGGCGCAGTGGCGGCTGGCCACCACCGACCTCCCACAGCAGGGCACCGACCCGCAGGGCCGGCGTGACCTGCTGACTGCCTGGCGGAGCCGCTGGAACTGCCCGGACGTCGTGGAACTGCGCGACGCCGACCGCACGCTGCGGCTGCGGCTCGACGAGCCCGTCCACGCCACGCTCCTGCACACCCACCTCGTTAAACACGGCCAAGCCATCCTCTACGAAGCCGCCGACGTGGCCGACTACGGCTGGATCGGCGGCCACGCCCACGAAATCGCGCTGCCGCTGGTCACCACCCGCCCCGCCGCCCCTCCCCCGCTGCACGGCCCGCTACCGGAGGTAACCAACCAGCACGGACAACTTCCCGGCGACCCCGGCGCCACCTGGCTCACCGCGAAGATCCACACCCACCCGGAGCGCATCGACGGCATCCTCACCACCCGCCTCCCACAGCTGCTCAACACGCTTCCCGACGGCACCGACTGGTGGTTCGTGCGCTACCACAGCCGCCACGAGACCGATCACCTCCGGCTGCGCCTGCGCCCCACACCCGAGTACTACGCTGCGTGCACGATCGCGGTCGGGAAGTGGACACAGCGGATGCGGCAGGCAGGCTTGATCACCGACATGCGATTCACCTCCTACCACCCCGAAATCGGCCGCTACGGACACGGCGCGGCACTGGACAGCGCCGAGGACGTCTTCACCGCCGACTCGCGGCTGGTCGCAGCCTTGCTCCGCGCCCTACCCGCCACGTCCGTCAACCCCACCGCACTGGCCGTCGCGAACATGATCGGTATCGTCCGCGGTTTGCTCGGCACACCCGCCGACGCGGCCGACTGGGTGACCCAGCGCACCGCACCCGCCGTCACCATCGCCCGCGACCTCCTCGACGAGACGATGCGGCTCTCGGCCCACCCCGGCGCAGTGCGACAACTGCCCGGCTGGACGGAACCGGTCGAGCAAGCCTGGCAGACCCGCGCCGACGCACTGGCTGCCTACCGCGGGCACCTGCACCCCGGCACCGGCATCGACATCGACGCTGTGTTGGCGTCTCTGCTGCACCTGCACCACAACCGGGCCATCGGCATCAACCCCGACCACGAGCGCCTCTGCGAGCGTCTCACCAGGCACGCCGCGCTGGCCTGGCAAGCACGGCGCCCTGGCGGAGATCCCCGATGACACCACCAACCCCGGCCGCCGCGCCGCCACCGCACGACCCCACTGCCGGCTGGGGACAATCGCTGTCCTCCGGCGCGACCGGGACCGCGCTGCTGCACATCGGCCACGCCCGCGCCGGCCTCATCGGCTGGTCCGCCGCGCACCAGTGGATCGCGGCGATGACCCGCAGCCCGCTGGCCGCCCACCCCGACGCGTGCCTGTTCAATGGCGCGCCCGCCGTCGCATTCGTGCTGCGCGCCACCGGACTCCCCGCCTATGCCCGCGCGCTGCACACCCTCGACGAGCACATCGCACACCTGACCCGGCGCCGCCTCGACACCGCACATCAGCGCCTCGACGACGGACGTCCCGCGCGTCTGCGGGAGTTCGACCTGATCAACGGCCTGACCGGGATCGGGGCCTACCTGCTGCACACCGGCCACGACGCGCTCCTGCGCGACGTGCTGTCCTACCTGGTCCGGCTGGTGTGCGAGCCGATCGCCCTCGACGGCGAGCAGCTGCCGGGCTGGTGGACCGGCAACGAACCCGCCGACCGTCCCTGCCCGCAGTGGCCCGGCGGACACGCCAACCTGTCGATCGCCCACGGCATCACCGGGCCACTCGCGCTGCTGGCCACCGCCACGATCAGCGGCATCACCGTGCCCGGCGACGCCGAGGCGATCGAACAAATCTGCGCGGTGCTGGACCGCTGGCAGCGCGGCACCCGCACCACACCGTGGTGGCCGGGCACCATCAACTCGCACGATTGGCGCACCGGCACCACCGGCCAGACCGGTCCGCAACGGCCCTCGTGGTGCTACGGCACGCCCGGCATCACCCGCGCACAGCAGCTCGCGGGACTCGCCCTCGGCAACCAGCGGCGGCGCCGCGCCGCGGAGAACGCGCTCGTCTCGTGCGTCACCGACCACCAGCAGCTCAGCCTGCTTGACGGCGCGTCGCTGTGTCACGGCTGGGCCGGACTGGTCCAGACTGTCCACCGCGCCGCGGACGACGCCGGACCCGGCAGCGAACTCGCCACGCTCCTGCCGCGGCTGCACACCGACTTCCGACAGCACCTGCGCGATCACCGGCCCCCGGACGGGGACGGTCTGCTGGAGGGCGCGACCGGAGTCGCGCTGGCCCTGCACTCCGCGGCCGAGCCCGCGTTCCACTGGGACGCGTGCCTGCTCCTGACCGCACCCAAGCGCACCACCGAACACGAGAGGAACGGGATGACCACCACGCACACCCAGCCCGAAGACCTGCGCGGCCGCATGGTCGACCACATCGTGGAGCACAGCCAAGGGTTGTCGGCCGAGGTCGAGCAGGTCCTGCGCACCGTTGCCCGTCACCCGTTCGTGCCCGACGCGAGCGTCGAGGACGCCTACGCCAACCGGGCCATCACCATCAAGCCCGGCCCACCTGGGGGCAGGCCCGCCAGCTGCATCTCCGTGCCCACCGTCGTGGCGATGATGCTCACCCAGCTCGACGTCCAACCGGGCCAGCGCGTCCTGGAGATCGGCGCCGGCACCGGCTGGAACGCCGCCCTGCTCGCTGAACTCGTCGGCGAGACCGGCCACGTCAGCACCATCGACATCCACCCCGACGTCACCGAGCACGCCCGGCGAGCACTGGCCGCCACCGGCTACGACCGCGTGCACGTCATCACCGGAGACGGCGCGCTCGGTGACCCCGAGAACGGTCCGTTCGACCGCATCATCGTCACCGTCGGCCCCTGGGATCTGCCTCCGGCCTGGTTCGACCAGCTCGCCCCCGGTGGTCGGCTCGTCGTGCCGCTGTCTTGGCGTGGCCAGACCCGCAGCGTCGCGTTCGTCAACGACAACGGCGTGCTGCGCGCCACCGACAGCCGACTGTGCGGCTTCATCCCGATGATCGGCGACGGCCAGAACAGCGAGCAGAAGGGTGAGATCGCCGACGACGTCCTGCTGTACTGGGACCCCGACCAGCCCGTGAATGTCGATGCCCTGCACGGGGTTCTGGACACTCCGGCGAGCACCGTGTGGTCCGGCACGATGATCGTGGCCATGGAATCCACCGACCTCATCTGGCCGCTGATGACCGCCGTCGAACCGGGAACGGTGCGCTTCTGCGCCGGAAACGACGCCGTCGAAGCCGGACTGGCACACCCCGCATTCCGGTACAGCAGTGTCGCCCTCGTCGATGGAGAATCGTTGGCGTACATGGCGTTGAAAAACCCTGACCCCGATGCGCAGACCAAGCACTGGGAACTCGGCGCCATCGGCCACGGTCCCGCCGGGGAACACCTCGCGGAGCGCCTGTGCGCCGGAATCCGCGCGTGGGGCCAGGACCGTACCGCTCAGCCCGTCATCACCGCCTACCGCGCGGGCACACCGGACAACGCGCTCACCAACGGCCAGGTCATCGACAAGCAGTTCATCCGGCTGGTCGTCTCACACTGACCAACCGCGCGCACGACCACAATGCGCACGGCACCGGCCCCGTCACCTGCCAGGACACTGTCCACAGGGGATGGGGCCGACCCGTTGCTCGACCATCGCGCACGTCATGACTCTGCGGAGCTTCCGGCGGTGGGCGCTCGAAGTTCATTTGGTTCCCGCCTGCTTGACGACGGTGAAGCGACAGGCCTACAACGACATCGCGGTCGCCGTCACCGCGCTGAGCAGCAACGAACCATCCCTGTTCCACGACGTCGTGGAGCACAACGTGTCGTGCCGCCATCTGTCCCGTCGCCGGCCGGTCCGGGCTGTGGCGAGGGGGAACGCGCCGCACTCGGCGCGGATCACGTCTGCGGCCAAGTCGAGGAACCGGTCGTGGCCTAGGTGCCGCCGAATCAGCGGTGGCTGATCCTGTAGGTCGATCAACCTGACGTGTGTCCGTCTGCCCGTTGCAGCACGACCTCGTCAACCATCACCGGCTCCCGGCACGGGGCCGCAACCTGATCTGCGGTCGACACCTCGGTCGTCCCCTCAAATCCCGCACGCACAGCCGCCACAGCGCGCTCGGTGTCGGACCTGCGGCCTGCAGGTCCTAGTGGATCGTGCACCCGAGCACCGGCGAACGACGACTCCGCCATCCCAGCTGGGCGCGGCTGCGGCCGGACAAGGACGCTGCGGACGTCGTGTTCGATGCGGACTCGGCACCGTGAGCCGCACGCGATGTCCACTCGCCCGATCCGCGGTGGCGCCGCCGGGTAGCACGGTGGGTGAGTTCGCGATGCCGTATGCGTGACGACTACTGACCGCGTGGCGAACTGTTCGCCCCTGAACCGGTCTCGGCCTGGGCTTGGTGGCCTTCTCCAGCGATGGCATCGGCCACGAGTGCCGGACCGGCGCGTGCAGCACCGCCGAAGCGCCCACCTGCTTCAACGGGTCGGGGTCCGGCGCCAGGTCAGGGTTGGCCTCGATCAGGCCGCACAGTTCATCCTCGATCGCGTCGTACTCGGCGTCGGCGACCTACGGCGAGCCGCAGAAGGAGGCGTCGCGCAGCACGACGATCCGGTCAGCGGTTTCTGGATACCGTCCGCGGCGGCGTTCACGGTCCACAAACGACCGGCGCCGACCACCCACAAGCCGTCATCGACGCGCACGCACGGGCCTGTCCATGCGCACGTCCTCAATGGTGACGGCTTGACTGTTTCCCTCCTCTCCCGAAGCGGAGGCCGGTCATGTTCCGACGGTCTCAACGTTGACCACTGGCCAATTGACCTGCGAAAAGCCTCTGATCGAGGACTGGCGCCCGCGGTGATCTCCTGTCAATCTCACCACTGTGGACGAGACCCGACACCTGGAAGTGCGCCTGCCGCCCGACCTGTCCAACGATGCCTACGCGGCGATCACCCAGGCGGTGTGGGCTGTGCTCAACGCAGCCGGTCTGGGCGACACCTCCTATCTCCGACCGGACAGCCACGTCACCGACGCCGAGCTGATCCGCGCGTTCGACCGGGACGCACTGACTTATCCGTGGGGTCCGTGAACGTGGCTCGGGGTGGCGGGCTCGTCGCTCCATCCGCTGTCACAAGTGCCAGCCATCGCTCGTAGGCGCGCTGAGCCACTATCTGGCGCGGTCGAACGTCGCCGGTGACAGAAGAAGCGTGAGCTGGTGACCGACGGCCTGGTTCGCCATATGCGCGGTGTACCGGTCGTCGCGCCAACCCGAAAACTGAGGTCGAACACATGTTCGACTCTTGTGCTAGTTTGCTGAGCGTGGACCTGCGCAACCAGGGACTTCGCACCTCAAGGTGGCGAGGTACGCCTATGGCGACCGGGTACTCGGATGCTCAATAGTCCTTTCACGCGGTGGGAGGGGGACGAGGTCCATGGGAAGCGGCTCGCCCGGACTCCGGTATGGGTCATCCTGGATCGGCTGTTCGTCCCCAGCACGGACGAGCCCCGCCGGGTCAGTCCCGAGGGCCTCGATGTGACCGGAATGGTTCCCGGTCGACTCCACGGCCGGTTTCCCAGTCTTGCGGGGTTGTGGTGCGGTGTCGTCGACTACGAGGTGTCCTACGCCGACGGTCGACGCGACAAGGTCAGCTTGATCGACCAACTGGTTCCCTTCTACGCCCTTCGGATACGCACCTAACCCCACACGGCCTGAACGCCAGCTCGTCGTGTGCAGGCCGACCGATAGCCGACGGGTATAGGTGGCCGTGCCCGCGCGGTGGCCGTAGACGGCCAACAGATGCCCAGCGATCGCCGAACTCACCGTCGAGGACAATCCCTGGGGCCGTGCGCGCATCTACGCCGGGTCGGCGACGACCGGGGCTTCGTCCAAGAACTGCGGAACCTGCCTCGCGCCATCCTGGGCGACCTGGACTCGACCATGTTGTCCTGTCTCAGTGAAGTCCGCCCGGCGTCGAGTTCGTGACCTGTGCGGGCTTGTTTGAGTGAGACGGCGACGGCTGTGGCTGTCTCACTCATTCTGGCCGGTTGTGCGGTTCTTGATGTAGTCGCGGACGGTGCTGTAGGAGGCTTCTGCGTCGTGCTCGTCGATGAGACGGGTCCAGATTTCCCAGATGGTCAGGTCCTTGCCGATCATGGTGTCGAGTGCGTCTTTGACCGAGCTGAGAGCTGGTGCCGGGCGTGTGGCGGGCTTGCGGCGCGGCGCGGGAGTGGGTGAGTGGAGAGCTTGACGAACCATTCGACGGTGGGTCTGGTGGCGTTCGGAGATCTGCCGAATGGAGAAACCTTGGGCGGCCTCGGCACGAATGGTTGCGAACAGGAGCTGTTTCCTGGTGGCTTGTGGCGTCTCGTTCGGTTGCGAGGGTGTTCGGCTGGTCGTCGGCTGGTGTCGTGGTCTGGGCAGGCCGGTGAGGGTTCGGGTGAGCGCGTCGACGGTGCTGTGGCTGATTGCTGCGAGCCGTTCGATCACCACTGATCCGCTGGGGCTGGCAGGGCTGCGGACATGGATCTGCAGCAGGCTGGGACGCAGGTGATTGGCTCGGGCCAGGCGCCGGATGTAGGACTCGACGCTTTCTCCGACAACAGGACGAACCCGGATCGGCAGACGAGGAGGAAGCCCGGAACCGTTGCTGTTCATGGTGTGCGCTTGGCCGCGGTTGTCGACCGTGTTCCTGCGGCTTCGGCGGCGATATCGACATCGATGGAGTCCAGCGTCCGTCGGCTGATCTGTTCGGTGCCATCCAGCACTGCTTGGATGGCGGCGCTGCGGATCAGCCGCAGGAGGCTGCCGATCATTCCGCTCGTGCGGCGGTGAAGGTAGTGCTCCAGCCGAATAAGAGAGCCGATGCGGTGACGGTGCAGGCGGAGGCTGTCTTCGAGTGCGGCGATCAGGCCACTCCAGTATTCGCTGCGGGGAAACGCGGTCGTCCGGACCATGCCGAACCGTCCGGCGATCTGTTCGCCGCGGGTCCCGGAGAGCAGACCCGCGCGTTCGACGTCGATCCCGGCGTAGACGAACGTGGCAGGTATGCGTTCGGAGAAGTACTTGAGCATGTCGGAGGCTTCGGCGCCGGTTCTGGTCGCGAGGGCGACGTTGTGGATCTCGTCGACGGCGATGAGGCTCGTGCGGGTGTCGATGCAGACTCCGCAGACCGCTTCGACGATGTCGGTGATGTTCGCTCGGCGGATGGTCGGCAGGCCGAGGAAACGGGCGAACTCGATGGCGATCATTTTGGCGGTCGCCGCGGGTGGGACCGTGATGTAGATGACCGGGATGTCTGCTGTCGAGTGGGGATGACGTTGGCGGTGGATGACTTCCAGTGTTTTGCCGAGCTGGGTGATCGCAGTCGTTTTGCCGGTGCGGGCGGGACCGGACAGGATGAGCCCGCAGCGGCCGGAATCGGCGTTGCGGTTGAGGTAGGACAACCGGCGGCCTTCGGTGATGACCTTGCGGATGGTCGGGGTGGCGACCACCAGCAGCCGTGCGTGGTGGTTGAGCCGGTCCTCGTCATAGGTAAGCCGCTCCAGTTCACCCAGCCGCGTCCACTCACCTTCGGGCAGCAGGCCCGGCGGTGCGGGGGTCTGCTCGACGAACTGCCGCCAGCCGGCCAGGACGGTCAACTGGCGGTGCAGTGCGTCCTCGTCGGACCCCTGGGCGCTGGGTGCGGTGATGGGGTGGCGAGTGGGACTGTTCACCAGCGCTTTTTCGCTTCCTGGTAGGGATCGAAGACGCCGAGAGGGATGACCGTGGCGATGTCCCGGCCGTCGTCCGCGACATCGTCCGGCGGACTCGCGCTCTCGTCGGCGCGGGTCAGCGCAGCCGACCCGGATTTCTCTGGCGGACGAGACCAGGTGGGTTCGGCCGTGGTGGCTTTCGTGCGGGCGGCCACTCGACGTTCGCGTGTGAACCGTGTGCCGGTGGATGCGTTCGACGGGCCTTGGGCAGCGCGTTCGAGCAGATCGCGAACGGCAGCGGTGATCTCTTCCTCAGTCTGCCGTCGGCCCGGATCCGTTGTCTGTTTGCGTGCGTGGTCCCAGGCGAGCTCGCCGAACGGGACGGCCACTGTGCCCAGGTGTTTCCAGGTCGCGGTGATCCATCCGCTGTCCCAGTGGTTGCGGACCCAGATCCGGGAGACGTCGTAGGGGTCGTGATGGATCTCCCAGAGGTCGCGTTTGTCCTTCACTCCCGAAGGCTGCTGCCGGACGGGACCGAGTTCTTTGCTGTCGTAGGTCCGGTGGTTGATCTTGACGCCGTAGGCGTTGATCGCCCGCCAGCGAGCGGGCAGCAGTTCGATGTAGTCCTCGGCGGACAACGCGACCGGAAGATAACCGGCGGCCTCGACCATCGCGGCGTACTTCTCGTTCGGGGTGAACGCGTGCCCGGGATGACGCGGGTCGCGCAGCCCGTCGTGCGGCCGGTTTTGCCAGGACGCGACGATCCACTCGTCCAGCAGTTCTTGCAGTTCCAGCATCGACCACAGCGGCTCGCCTTCGACGTTGCGGCCGCGGCGCTCCACCGAGGAACCGGTGTAGCCGGCGACGAACTGGCTGAACAGGGTGCCGACCGACCCCAGCATCCGCTCGATGTGCGGTTTGTCGGTCGGGGTTCCTTTGTGTGCCGGCTGGAAGTTGATGCCCAGGAACCGGCAGGACGCACGGAAGTTCCGTGAGACAAACACTTTGCCGTGGTCGCAGACGATGGTGTCCGGCATGATCACCGGCTTGGCCGCGGCGTGTTCCAGTCGGGCGTCGAGTTCCAGCAGCCGCCTGTGCGGCAGCACCGACCGGGCCATGCGCAGGGCATCTGCCCAGCCCGGCCGCATCGGTTCCGGGGTCATCGTGCGGGCCAGCAGAACCGACGCATCCACCGATTTGGTGGTCGGGCGCAGCACCGCCGCGGTGACAGTCCTCGTCGCGACATCGATCATGCCGGTCAGTTCGACCCGTCCGTCGACACCGTCGTCCAGCCGGACCAACACGTCCAACGGAGTGGAGTCGATCTGCATCAACTCTCCCGGCGCCGCCGCGTGCAACGAACTGAACGGGCCGTCCGGTCGGTTGGCCAGCGAGCGCCGGGTTCGCGCGGACCCGGTGGTGTGCAGCCCGGCGGACAGTTTGGCCAGTAACCGGTAGCAGGTGGCTCGTGACGGCATCGCCACGGGTTCCGGGGCGGCGGCCAGGATCTGCCCGGTGCGCCAGATGAGAAACCCGGCCGTGCGGGACGAGGCGTCGGTGGCTTCGATGATCGCCGTTCGCATCGCCTCCACCACGCGGTCATCGGCCCGCCCGAACCGTGGTGTTCGTTTGTCCGTGCGGCCGTCCACCAACGCGACCAGGCCGCGGGCCTCATAGCGTTGCCGCCGATGTTTCACGGTGCTTGGCTTCACCGTGTGCCCCTGACTGGTCAGCTCTCGGGCTTTGGCCTCTTCTCGTTGCGTCAGCGAGTACTTCAGCGGGTCGTATTGCTGCTGCGGAACCGCGTCGGCCGATGCATCGGGCGGTAAGCCGTAGAGAACTTCGACGATGTGGCGCTCCCACCACAACGCTTCGTCCAACGCTGGTTTCGGCACTCCGTCGAGCACCCCAGTCCGGGGCAGGATCCGGCGGCTGCGTGAACCGAGGAGTTCGAAGTCTTCGGCGGCGAGCAGATAAGCCAGCTGAACTGTTGTTGTCCGTCCGTGCTCGTCCGCCAGTCCGATCTCAGTGCCTGACATTGCGACCACAGTGTGGAAGCTGCCATCGAAGCGCACGCGATCATCGACCTGCAAGCGTTCTGGTCGGTGTTGTCTGCTCACCGGAGCCTCCCCAGGGCGACCTGGCTGGACGGGCCGAGCGGGACGGTTTCCAGATCAGCCGCAAGAACCTGACACCAGAGCAGGTGAAACAGTGCCGGCAACACCGCCAAGGTGTCGCCGACCGCGCGGGCGCCGTCGAACAACGGCATCCGCGTCGTGAACACCTCCAGCAGCCGGTTGGTGATGTCGCCACGGTGGCTGCACCGTGGGTGGCGATAGCGCGACAACCAGCGCACGTTCGCCACGAACACCGGATCTATGACGCCGACCCGCCGGAAGGACCACCCCACCTCGTCACAGGCCAACTCGGTGGCAGCAAACGCGGCTGCGTCCACGGGTTCGATCCGGTCGTCCGCGCGTACGTCGATCACCACGCCCGTGCCGTCGGCGAGGCGGGCGAAGAAGTCAGGAACATGCGTCCGTGCTCGTTCCTCATCCAGCCAATGCAAACGGAACGGCTGTGAAGCGAACCCGGTCACGTCCGGATCGAAGTCCAGCAGCATCGCGTGATCACGCTCCAGCCACGACTCGTGGCCCACATGCCGTCCGCTCGTCGACGACCACCACCAGCCCGGGAAGTTGCGCTGTCCCTTGAACGAGGGAAACGACCGAACCGGCTCAACGTCCTCGAACGCTGCACCCCAGCAACCAGCAAGATCGTCTCGACACTCGCCGCCACGGTCATCGACGAAGCTCAACTGGAACCGGGAGCGCGAGGGATCACCGAACGCTGCTGAACGCGCCATCCGCACCACCCGTCACAGGAGCGATGGGCCAACCATAACGAGACGGAAAGATCAACGGGCCGAATTCGGTGAGACAGGGCCGCGTTCCTTGAGACAGGACACATGTTGGCTCTGGTGGTCTGAAATGGCCCCAGCAGGGCGGCTTGAAGTGGCCCCACCTCCAAATCTGCGCTCGCCCGCTCCGCATACGGTGAGTCACCACCGTTATGAACGAATTTCCGGTGAAGGCATCCGCTTCCATCGAGTCGAGGGCGTTATAGCGTTGCGGGGTGCTGCTGGGTGTACACGACGCGCCGCTGGCTGGGGTGCGGGTTGAGCGCGCCCCAGGGGAACTGCTTGCCGGTGCAATCCTGGGATATCGCGGTTACCACGAGTTGGCGTCGGTGCCATGTGATCGTTGGGAGACACCGGCTGCGGACGTGATCCTGGTATTGGGCCTGGGTGATCCGTTCCTGGCGCAGAAGCATCCGGGTGCGGGCTCTCTGTCCGGTTTCACCTCGTTCGTCGTAGGTTTGCACGAGCGCCCCCTGCACACGCGGTACGAAAGCTTGCAGAGCGGCGTTCAGGTACGTCTGGCTCCGCCCGCTGCTGCCCTCCTGCTGGGCGTGGCGATGCACGAGCTGACGAATCGAGTGGTCGACCTGGCGGATGTGGCTGGTGGGTTGGTCGAGCGCTGGACGGAGGTGCTCACGTCTGCCAAATCCTGGCCGGAGCGTTTCGCCCTGCTGGACCTTGTCTTCGGCGAGCAGATGCGGGCAGGAGGCGGCGGCTCCCCGATCGTGCGGCAGGCATGGCGGGCGTTGCGCCGGGTCGACGGGGGTGTGCGTATCAAGGATCTGGTCGCAGAGGTCGGGTGCAGCCATCGGCATCTGACGGCTCTGTTTCGCCACGAGGTGGGGCTGACACCGAAGCGGGCGGCGCGGATATTGCGCTACGAGTGGGCAGCGCGGCGGCTACGCGACTCGCAGAGCACTCCGGCCGCCGTTGCGGTGGAGTGTGGTTTTACCGACCAACCGCACCTGACACGCGAGTTCCGACGATTCTCCGGCGTCACACCCGCGGCCGTGCGCAGGAAGAACCCCGGTCAATTTTCGACAAGACGCTGAGTGGCCTCGCCTCCTAACGTCATTGTCCGGAGAGGACGTGATCGAAGATGTATGACCCGAAGCGGGGGTATCCGATCGTGGTGCCCTGCGTTCTGTACGACGATCCGGTACGAGCGGCGGCGTGGCTCACCGCTGTGCTCGACATGCGGCAGGTTCTCCGAGCGGCACTGCCGAACGGCTGGGTCGGGCACGTCGAACTCGAACGGGCCGGTGCCATCGTTCTTCTGGGTCGCCGGGGCGGTCAGTTCACCGGCACCGACAGCGTCACTCAGGTGTTCGTCGACGATGTAGACGCTGCTTGCGAGCGGGTTGCCGACGCCGGTGGCGCCGTGCTCGAAGAACCACAGGAACGTCCATGGGGCGTTCGGCAAGCCATCCTGGTTGATCTCGAAGGCCAGCGATGGGTGCTGTGCGAGCATCTGCACGACACCGAACCGGCCGACTGGTACGGCACTGTCTTGGGTCCGATGCCGGGCTGAAGTGTTCAGGAAAACCGTCGCCGCAACTCGGAGCCTGCCTTGGCTCTTGTTTACAGTGAGTGCCGACTGTCGGAAGTTGAATCCTCCGGGGTGGGGCCACTTCAAGCCGCCCGAGGTGGGGCCAAAGCAGACCGCCAGAGCCAACCATGTCGTCGTCTACGACCTGCGAGCACGCGACACGGAGATTCCGCCAGGCAGGAAGTCCCGCTCGCCACCGCCCAAGTGGTACTCGCCGCACACCTGAAGTACGACTGGGCGATCCCGCAGGACTTCGTCGAGTTGCCCCGAGCCGACGTCCGCCAGAATTTTGAGAACCTTGGCGACTCGAGGCCCTCAATTAGAGTGCGGTGTATGACCCAGCCGGAAGAGCACTCGCCTTCAATGCCCGTCGAGACCGAGCAGCACCGGGATGTCGACGCGGTGACCGGCGATCAACTGACCACTGGGCAGAGGTACTGGCAAGAGCACGAGATCGTTCGGCGCAGCCCTGACGAGATCCGTCGAGGCGAGGCGGCAGCGTACGTCAGACGTTGCAGCTAGATACCGTCCAGCGGGCTACCGTCCCGGTGTCCCGGAGCGGCTGACTGATCAGGATCACCTGCGGGGGGGAACCAGGAGTTCGTCTCTGCAGGCTCCGCGTATCCGATGCGTGCAAGGCACGATCTGTAGATCTCATCGTCGACCGCAACCGGCTCTACCTCCTACCGCAGCGACCGCTGGCGGACCAAGCGATGCCGCTGAACCAATCCGCAGCAGCCAGCTCGTTGCGCTCGCCTCGGAGCAGGGCCAGGCGGTGGTTGCGACCACTGCGGCGCACTACGGCTACGTGCTCTACCCGACCGAAGCGATACCGTCCAAGCTGCAGCCGGTGCTCACCGGCCCACAGCCGTAGACACGCCTGGCTGGGCTACCGGGGAGCATCGGCCTGAACCCGGCGCCACCGGAGGATCGGGAGCGGTTGGCCTGTGTGGACCGGCCGCTGCGGTGCCTTCATGCGGCCGGGATGGTCCCGGCCACGGCCATGCCGCTGGTCCGTTCCCGCAAGGCGAGCACGTCGGGGTGGCGTTGGAACGGTCCGGCGGCGTCGGTGAGGGTGAGGATCCGGGAGCGGATGAGGGTCGAGTCGAGTCCGGCTGCCGTGTGGAGGGCCCGGTGGGCCACCGTGCAGGCCTGTTCCGGCTGTCGTTCGCTTAGCAGGGCCGCGGCCTGGCCGACGCGGTCCATGGCTTGGCAGCGGTCGTATCCGGGGTCGCGCAGCAGCACGGCGTCGGCGAACGCGGCGCTGGCGGCTCCGATGTCCTGGTCGTGGAGTTCACGCAGGTCCCGTCGGCTCACAGCGGTGGCCCCGGCCAGTTCGGCTGCGGTGAAGTAGGAGATCCAGTCAGCCGCCGGTTCGCAATGTTGTTCGGCGGTGGCCAGCAGGTCACCCGCGCACGCCAGGAAGTACTGCGCGCTGTGGGCGTCGCCGGTGGCGGCGAGCATCCGACCACGTTGCGCGGTGAGCATCGCTTGCAACCGGTGGTCGGGGTCGGCTTGACAGGCGACACGGTCGGCGACGTCGAGCAGTTCCAGTGCGTCGGCGGGGTGTCCGAAGAAGACCCGCTGGTGGGCCATGCGGGAGATCAACTCCGCGCCGCGTCCGGGTTGTCCGGCGCGACGTGAGGCCATGACGCCGAAGGCCCAGTAGCGTTGCGCGGCAGCGAATCTGGCGGTGTCGTGCGACATCCATGCCGCCAGGCCCGCGAGATCGGCGACCACCGCGAACAGTCGTGTGGTCAACGGTGTAACCGGTCGGTCGGCCAAGCCGTGGGCGACGGTGCGTAGTTGCGCCACGACGGCGTCGCGGAACAAGGCGCCGCCGTGGGCGTCGTCGGCGGCCCGCCAGTGCCCGATCACGGCCTCCAACCGGTCCAGGGCGTCGGAGTCGAGCCAGTCGGTACCGCCCGCTGCGCCGGGGGCGGCACCGATGACGGGTTCGGGTGCGTCGGGAATGCTGTTCCACAGTCGGCCCATCGTCACGGCCAGGGAAGCGCCGGTGACGCCGTGCAGGAGATCGCGGCGGTTGAGCATGAGATCGCTCCCGGTGAGGGCCTGCAGGGACTCCCCCATCGTGGCCGGATTCCAGCCTGGCGCAAGAGGGTCCCCGGTCGGGTCCGCCAAGCCGAGGTCGGCGGGCTCCAGCGCCCGGTCCAGGTGGTCGCCCAGGACGAAGGCCAGGACACGGTCGACCGGGGGGCGGGGACGTTCGCCGCCGAGCCAGCGGCCGACCCGCGCGGTGTCCACCGCGATGCCGCGGTGCCCGAGGTCGCGTGCGCGGGCGTTGACCCGGCGGGCGGTCTCGCCCTGGCTCCACCCGGCCAGTCGCAACAGCGTGGAGAGGTGATCGTTGCGGGGGCGTCGGGTCACGTGCGGTGTCCTCGTTCTCGTTGTGGTGCACAAGGATTCGGTGTCGCAAGTGGAGTATCGGACGATCGGCGGTCTCGTACACCGCACTACTGCCGTCCGCGCCGTTCGCAAGGGGTTCGCAACCCCCGGTGACCTTCCGGTGGCGTGCGGGGTCCGCTTCGCTGGTCGCGGAGCCCGACCCGCTCTGCACCTCTTGGAAAGGAACTCACCCTGATGTCCACGGCGGCACGCAGTGCGCACCGCGACCGGCTCATGGCCGCCGTCGAGCAGATCGCCGACACGGTGCGCGCCGGTGCCGATGACAGCGAGGACCAGCGGCGAGTGACCCCACGATCCCTGGCCGCTCTGCGCGATTCGGGGCTGCTGGCGGCGCTGGTACCCGCCGAGACCGGGGGCTTCCAGGTGGATCCGCTCACCGAGTTGGAGCTGATCGAGGCGGTGACCTTCCTCGACGGCTCCACCGGGTGGACTTACTGGGCGTTGGCCGGCAGTACCGCGCGAACGGCGTCGATGCTGCCACCGAAGGCCGTCGCGGAGGTGTTCCCGCCCGGTGGGCCCGTGCCGCTGATCGCCTTCCAGGAACGCCACTTCGACAATCGAGCCCGACCGACGCCGGAGGGATTGAGGGTGAGCGGGCGGTGGCCGTTCGGCACCGGCGCGAGCCACGCCGACTGGGTGCTTGCCATGGCCGGCTGCATCTGGGCCACGGAGCGGGCCCATACCTGCGCGCCGACGTCATCGCCCGCGCGCTGCGCCGCGACGGCGACAACGCCGCGATCATCACCGGCACCGACGCCCACGAGAACTGGGTCCTCGCCGACGGCCTGACCTCCGGACGGACACCGGAGCAGACCTGCGCCCACTTCCACTCGGGCATCACCACCGACCTGGCCAACCTCGGCGTCGAGTTCGACACCTGGATCGACCCGCTGGACCCCGATCACGCCGCCTCCTACGCCGCGGTGCACCACGAGTTGCTGCGGCGGATGCGCGCGACCGGCCTTGCCCGCCTGCGTCAGGAGCGGGTGCCGTTCGGGACGAACACCGGCCGGGCGCTGGTCGGGACCTGGCTGGCCGGACGCTGCCCTGTCTGCTCCGCGGCGTGCGGCGGCAACACCTGCACCGGGTGTGGCGCGCATTTCCAACCCGAGGAGGTCCTGAACCCGCGCTCACGGCTGACTGACGAACCGCTGGAGTGGGTCTCGCGGTCGCACTGGTTCGTCCGTCCCGAGAACCCGACCCAGGTCGTCGACGGGCTTCGGGACCGTGGGCTGCCCGAGCGGTTCCTCGGCCCGGTCCACGACTACCTCGGCCGTGACGGTGGCAGGATCCGTCTGTCCCAACCGGGGCCGTGGGGCATACCCACCGGCGAGTCCGCAGTGGACTCCGTGGTGAGCAACACCTACTACGCCTACGCCGTGTACTGCGCGCAACTGCATGCCCGCCGCGACGGCCACCACGACGACAACACGCTGCGGAAGGACTCGGACGTCACCGTGGTCGGGCTGTTCGGCACCGACAACTCGATCGCGGGCCTGGTCGCACCCCACGTCATCGCTGCCGCCTCCGGCCTCAAGCCCTTCGACCACACCGTGGTCAACCACATGCTGCACTACGAGGGCGACAAGCTCTCTACCAGCAAACGACACGGTATCTGGATCACCGACCTGATCGAGAACACCGACATCACCACCGACGAACTGCGCTGGGCCCTGGCGCACCTGCCGCTGGACCACCAGATCGGCGACATCACCGCCGATGCACTCTGCGCCTCGATCAACCACCTGCGCGGTTGGCGCCGCGACCGGCTCCGGATCGCGCTGCTCGCCGCCGACCGAGCCGTACCGGGATCACCGACGCTGCTCGCCACCGCAGCCGAAGTCATTGCCGCACAACGACACCACCTCACTCCCCCGACAGTCGATCTCGCTACCGCGACCACTCTCACACGGCACTGGCTGGTCGACAGCGGAACCGACCTCGCCGACCCCGCCCAAGCCACGGCCTGGCTGCGCGGAGTCGCGGAGTTGACCACACCGATCATGCCGCTGCTGGCCCGACAGATCCTCACCGCACTCGATCCGCCCTGTTGTGCCACGACGGAGGGAAGCGGCCAGTCGCGCTTGTCTTCGGTGGACCTGGAACCCGTGAGGGAACTCGACCCGATGCTCGTTCGAGCAGTCGCACCCTGAATCCCGGAGTGCCGTACGACTCGCCCAGGGTTCAAGAGATCACGATCACGGGCGCTCATTCGGCAGCGCGAAGCCCTCCAGGATCACCTCGATGATCCGGTAGATCATCCGGCCGCCCTTCCGGTGTTGCAGGGATCGCCACGAGCGCGATCTCATCCCGACCGGCCCCGTCAACACCCTTGACGCCCTCGACAACTGAACGCGTCTCCGGCCGATGGAGAGGGTCAAGGCCAACGCGGCGGTTGCGGCGATCAGGTCAGGGTCAGCCATCGCGGTGAGGAACCGGATCCGTGCCGCGTCGGAACCGGCCGCTCAGAGGTGGAACCGCGACGACGGCAGGTCGATGCCGACGGCGTCCGGCTCGCCGTCCTTGACCAGGCGTAGAGCGAGACCGAGAGCAGAGATCAGTGCGGTGCGGGTGGCGTCGATGTCGCCCTCGGCGGCACTGGCGAAAGCCTTGGTCAGTCTTTTCAGTGCCTGAGCCAGGGGGCCGCGCGGGTCCGCGGCGGTCAGGGCCTCGAATCGGCGTCGCAGCGGGCCGACTGCGAGGGTGAACCTCAGGAGCATCCGTTCGAACCGTGCGTCGGGTGACTCGGTCGCCGCCGCGGGCTTGAGGTCGTCTATGGCGTTTCGTATGGCGTTCCGCAGTTCCACGGTCGGACTCGCGCACGCGACAGGTGACCCGATCTGCCTGGGACCCGACATGTCGATGCGCTGAAGTCCGGTGCTCACGGAGGGGAGTTTATGCGGTGATCGAACGATTTTTCCAGTGCATCTGCACGTGCACCCGCACGAAGCAATGATGATGAAGATCGATCACACAAAGTGAGAATTTGTCCTGTTGATCACCCATACCGGTGAGACCTGACAACGACGGTCGCCGCGCACACCCATCCTGAGCATGCGGTCGCCGGGGTCCTCAAGAGCTGGCCCGAAGGCTGTCGGACACGCGGGCAAGCCTTGTGCTGCATGGCCTGGAATAGTGCGACGCCCTCAATTCGCCGATCGGCGGATGGGCACCGGCATCCGCTAGCGGTGGGCCGCCGCCTCGCAACCTCGGTCGCCCGACGACACCCAGGCACACATCCCAGCGGTCACGGATGGTCAAATGTGCGGCTCCGGATGCCGATGAAACCTATTGAGCGTTAGAGCCCTCCCCGCGGGCCCGATGCTTTGTCGTTGCACCTACCGTATTTCGCTTGGTGTGACCGGGCTGTCCTCCCGGCCGATACAGACGGTGACACGACCGGGGCGTGGAGAGAGGGCGGATCACGACAAACGACAGTGAGGACGCGGTGTTTCAGTGCTCGCTGCTGGCACTGGCTCTGGCCGCGACGCCCCATGCCGTGGTGGCGGTGATCGACGCGGTGCAATGGGCGTGGTAGGTGGCCGGGGGCTGTGCGTTGATCGCTTGGCGCTCGCGGGTGATGGCCGGAGCGCGATCCTTCGGATCAAGGCCACAGCCCCGTTGCCGGAGGACTCCCAGGCCCCCTTGATCTCTCCCGACGCGGTGTCGGCTTCCGATCTGGCCGTGCGCACTCTGTTGGACGTCCTCGCCGAAGCCGAGGCCGAAAGCGACCCGAGGGGCTGGCCTGCTGCACTACGGGCGAAGCTGCCCAAGCTCGCCGATGTGCTCTACGAACACAACCTCACTGCTGACTTCACGTGGCTTGCCAGCAGCGGGGCCGATGCGGCGCACTTGACTGTCCTCGCGCGGTCAAGCATTCGTCAGGCAGCTGCGTGAGTACATCGAGCAGAAGCGGAAGACTGAGCTCAGTGGCACAATCACGGGATTTCGCCAAGCGGACTGGATCGTCATCAGTCCCGAACACGGAGCCGATGCGAGCGTCAAGGTTGTACCGGAGACCTTGGCGGCGCTGCGGCTGACGCTATGGCAGGAAGTTCGCCTTGAGGTCGAGGGCACTGCACGGATCGACCGCGCAGGTGATGAGGCGACCCCGCACTACGAGTTCCAGCGTGCTCTGTATACGGGTGAAGACGCGTAGCTACCTGCCAGTGCTGAGCTGTTTACCGAATCGCGGCACCGCGATCCGACCTATATGCGCGGACAGAAGCGGTCGAAGCAGTTCCCATCCCACGTCGTTCAGGTCATGCCGGTCGAACACGTTACAGGGTCTACCCGATCTCTACATCAAGATCCACAGAACACGCCCTCGACGTACGACCACCACGGGCAGGAAAACCAGGTATGACCGTCAAATACCTTATCCAACCCATTCGCCCTACCGGTCGCATCAGGGTCGTCGGCGTCATAGTCCCGATGAGACCAAGGCGCCGCGAATGAACAGGCCAAGGAGTGCCGTCGTCTTCGACTTCGGCACATTCTTCTTCAAGGGCCAGTCGATGGACACCGGCCGGGCCAACGTTAAGGACGTGCAACCGGCAGCCGCACAACCTCGTCCACCGCGTCAAGCTTAGTCCCAGGGCTGGTCGTGTCCCACGAAATGGACCGTAACCAGGCCGCCGACGCCTACCAGCACTTCGACAATCCCGAGGACGGCCTGACGAAGGTGCTACTGCGTCCGAAATCAATCCATCCGGGAGGAAAGCGACATCCGTGACGCCGGGCATTGCTTTCTCCTGCAAAGAGGTTTTCCCAACCAAACGAGTGGGTAGACGCGATCATGCAACGACGCCGATGGCTCGGTTTCAGCGTGATCGGGGTGGTGCTGCTCGCCGTGGTGGTACCGGGCCTGCTGTCCACTACCAGTGACGACTACCGTGCCACGGCGGTCACCAGCGCTCGTGACGCGGCCTCGGCGGCGTTGACCGCGAGCACGGCCGGTCGTGCCTCGGTCGACGACCGCATGATCTCGACCTACACCTCCGCCGTGTTGACCGACGCGCGAGGCGGTGTGGCCACCGCGATCGACGACTTGGTCGGTCTCGACGTGCCGGACCGCTCGGCGCAGGGGGTGCGTGACGAGGTGCTGCCGCTGCTCGTGCGGGCGGCATCGCTGATCGGTGACGTCACCGAAGCCGCCGACCGGGACGACCACCAAGCGCTCAGCACGGCGGCGAAGGAACTCGGCGCCGTCGGTGCGCGGCTGCGGGAGTTCGCGGGGAGCCACCGGTGAAGAAGCTGCTTGGCATCACCCTGGGGATCCTGACCGCCATCGGCGGGTTCGTGGACATCGGCGACCTGGTCGCCAACTCCGAAACCGGTGCCCGGTTCGGGATGCGCCTGGCATGGGTCGTGGTGGTCGGCGTGATCGGCATCTGCGTGTACGCCGAGATGTGCGGGCGGGTCGCGGCGTTCAGCGGCAGGCCGGTGTTCGACCTGGTCCGCGAACGGCTCGGGCCACGGGTGGCGCTGGCGAACCTCGGCGGCTCCTACCTGGTCACGCTGCTGACGCTCGCCGCGGAGATCGGTGGTGTGGCGCTGGCGATCCAGCTGGTGACCAGCGTGCACCACCTGCTGTGGGTGCCGGTCGTGGCGTTCGTGCTGTGGATCGTGCTGTGGCGGGTCAAGTTCGACACGATGGAACGGGTTTTCGGCCTCATGGGGCTGGCGCTGGTGGTGTTCGTGGTCGCCCTGATCGCCTTGGACCCACCGTGGGGGGAACTCGGCGCGCAGGCGTCGAGCTTCGGGCCGCCGGACGCGGAGAACTGGGGCACCTACGGGTTCTTCGCCGTGTCGTTGTTCGCCGCCGCGCTCACGCCGTACGAAGTGTTCTTCTTCTCCTCCGGCGGGGTCGAGGAAAACTGGACGCGCAAGGACCTGGTCACCGAGCGGGTCAACGTGTTCATCGGGTTTCCCCTGGGCGGTCTGCTGTCATTGGCCGTGATGGGGTGCGCCGCGGTGGTGTTCGAGCCCATCGGGGTGCGGGTGGACGTGCTGAGCCAAACGGCGCTGCCGGTGGCGATGGCGTTGGGCAAGATCGGGCTCGCGGTGGTGGTGCTCGGGTTCTTCGCGGCCACGTTCGGGGCCGCGTTGGAGACCGGGCTGTCGGCCGGGTACACGGTGGCGCAGTACTTCGGGTGGCAGTGGGGCAAGCGGGTCAAGCCGCGCGAGGCCGCCCGGTTCCACACCGTGGTGCTGGTGAGCGTGCTGCTGGGCGTGGCGCTGCTGCTCACCACGGCCGATCCGGTCGCGATCACCGAGTACTCGCTGGTGTTCAGCGCGGTGGCGCTGCCGTTGACCTACCTGCCGATCCTGGTGGTGGCCAACGACCGCGACTACCTGGGCGACCAGGTCAACGGACGGTTCGCCAACGTACTCGGCGGGATCTATCTGGTATTCATCCTCGTCGCGGCGATTGCGGCGATCCCCCTGATGCTGCTGACGGGAATGGGCTCATGAGCACGCACCCCGATCCGCTGCGGATCGACTTCCACCTGCTGGACCGGCAGATCGTGGACGTGCATGGCGACTTGGTCGGCAAGGTCGACGATGTCGACCTCGAACCGGACGAGGACGGCGTGCCGCGGGTGGTCGCCTTGCTGTCGGGCCAACGCGCGCTGGGCAACCGCATCGGCGGCGCGCTGGGCCGGTGGATGGTCTCGGTCGCGACCCGCCTGCACGGCCCCGAAGCCACTCCCCCGCTGCGGATCGCCTACGAGCACGTGGCCACGGTGGGCAGCGCGATCGAGCTGTCGGTCGCTCGTGACCTGTTGGACACCCCGCCGCTGGAAACGTGGTTGCGGGACAGGATGATCGGCCGAATCCCCGGAGCGCGTGATGCTGGCGAGTGACTTTCTTGGCCGGACCGCCTACGACGCGGACGGGATCGAACTGGGCCGGGTGGCCGACCTGATCGCCGGACCCGACGGCAGGGTGCGCGCTGTGCTGGTCGCGCCACCCCGCCGGGGCCGGATGCTGGGCTACGAACGGCCGTCGGTGCGGTTGCCGTGGGCGTTCGAGTGGCTGGCCCGGCTGCTGCACCGCGGCACCCGTGAGGTCGAGTGGTCAACCGTCCGCTGGGAATGACCTCGCGAGGAAGAATTCGACGATCCCGCAGAAGTCCCACCTTGATCCGCCGCTCAGGACTACGGCTCGCGCACCATCCGCTGCGCGTGGGTCAGGATCGCGTCGGAGAACTTGGGCGGCGGCGAAGCGATCCCACGTGCGGTGAACAAGTAGTCCACAGTGTTTCTTCTTGCGGCCGTTCACCTCGGCGCCCATCACTTCCGGGAGTTGAACGTCCCACCCGTCCCACTCGGCGGGCAGGAACACTTCGATGGTGACGACGAAAACCCCACATCGGGCGTGAACCGCCATCTCGGGTGGTCCTCCACGTCTGCTTCCAAGTAGCTCCAGAAGCTTCCTGTTGTCGCCGACGGTCTCGGCAACTGTCGGACGGGTGCTTCGTCGACGCGGACGGCCACCTGACCGAGGACCCCGACCAGGCGGTGTCCGCGGTTGTGTTCGGCGAGGACTGCGGCTTCGCCGTCTGGCTGCTCCCGCAATCCGTGACCGGCAGCCTGTTCGGGTTTCCGATGGGCAGTGAGGTGGCTGACACCGGGAGCACCGGTTACACCTTCACCGCGCTCGCCCCTGGCACGCCAATCCCGACGGATACGCCGCTGCGGTCTCGAACAATCAATCCCGATGCCGCGGAAGTACTGATACTTGTGGTGCGGGAGCGTCCCGATCGCTCCCGCATCCCGCACCGCCTGCATGGCCGGGCAGCCCATATCGGCGACAGGTTCGTCGTTCAGCCGGCTCGGGGCAGTTTGACCACCGATAGGTAGAACGTGTCGATCTTGCGCATGATCTCGGTGAACCGCTCCGACTCGACGGGCTTGGTGATGTAGGCGCTGGCGTGGGAGGCGTAGCTGCGGACCACGTCCGTCTCGGCCTTGCTGGAGGTCAGGACGATCACGGGGATGGACCGCAGGTGTTCGTCGGCCTTGAGTTCGGCCAGGACCGCGTACCCGTCCATGTGGGGCAGGTTGAGGTCCAGCAGGATCAACGCGGGCCGGGGCGCCGAGGAGTAACTACCGCCGCACAACAGGAAGTCCATTGCCTCCACGCCGTCTCGCACGACGTGCAGGCGGTGGCGTCCCGGTCGGGTGGCCAGGGCTTCCTGCATCAACAGCGTGTCGGCGGGGTCGTCTTCCACCAGCAGGACATCGACTGGCGCTGTGACAGATGAATACATGCGTCCTCGATTCTCGGAACGGCGTGCCAAGAGGCAACTGGTGGCGACCGCCCCAAGGCGCAGCTGGTCAGCGAAGGATTATGGGGGCTGTTCTGCTCGAAGGGCAAACCCTTGTACCACGTGTAGCCAAGATCCTGCCCGGTCGTCGTGCTGGGCTGCGGCGCACCGATCGGCTCGTGGCCACAGGCTGCAGGTTGTCAGTGCCCGATTTCCGTGACCGCCGCAGCGGCCGCGGCAATGCTCAGGTCACGCGGTAGCGGCGGCCCGAACAGGTCGTCATGTACCTCGGCCGGGAGGACCCGATGCGAGCCGGTCACCGCAGACCGTGGACGTGGCAGGGGTGTTCGTCCAGCTCCGCCCATACGGTCTTGCCGCCCTGGGTGTCACGCCGCACACCCCATGCGCGGCTCATCCCGCCCACGAGCTGCATTCCCCGACCGTTCAACCGGGTCAGCGAGGGCGGGCGAAGCACAGGACAGCGACGGTCGCCGTCGCTGACCTCGACCACCACGACACACCGCGTCCGGGACACCCGCAGCCGCAACGGGGACCGGGTGTGCAGGTAGGCGTTGGTGACCAGTTCCACCGCCACCAGCAGCACGTCGTCGACCACCCACGGCGCCACCACCGACGCGAGATGGCCGCGCAACCCCGCCCGCATCGCCCGTAGGTCGATTCGCCGCTCCAGCCCGCACTCCCACGGGACCGCGGCCAAGACCAACACCTGTTCCACCTCGGCGACCATGACAACGACCGCGTCGGTGAACGACCCGGTGAACGACAGTGGCCCATCGGAGTGACGGGGCAACCGGTCGCGACCGTGATGGTGTTCGGGGTCCATCGGGCACTCCTACGGCGGCAACGAGATGGGCGGCGTGACGTGGTGGCGACCCACTGCGGAGGGATTCGCGATGGGTCGTGCGGGACTGATACCCCGCCCGACGATGGCATACGCGTAGTTGCCCTCGTTCGGCCTAGTCGGGCGGACCATGTCGCTCAAGTGCGACGGCGAGGGTGGGATGGATCTCCAGGAGTTCGTGCAGGCCGGTCGCGCGGATCGGCAACAGCACCGAATGGGTGTCGGCCACCACCCGCAAGGGGGTGTCCCGCGTGAGGCCGAGGTGGTGGAACCGCACCAGCACAGTCAGCCCGGCGCAGGAGAAGAACGCCACCGCGGCAAGGTCCAGCACCACCGGTGACGGAGTCCGTACCGCAGTGAACGCTGCGGCAAGCACGGCTTCCAGAGCGGGTGCGGTGTGCATGTCGATCTCGTCGTCGACGACCACCACCGGGGTCGCGTCGACCAGATACACCGAGGCGACATCGGTCACGGCGTCGCCCGATCTGGCGGGCCCATCATGCGGGCAGTCGTCGGACACATGCTCTCTCCTCCGTCGAAGTCGGCGCCGGACGCGGTCGGCAAAAGCTTCTAGGACACGGCCGCCACCGGATCCGAGGCTCGAGGTGTGGCGCTGGTGAGGAGGATCCCACGGGGTAGGCAGGACCTCCGATTCGGTCGTGTTCGCTGTCCGGCAAGCGGGAGGCGGGAATGTCGAGGATCGTGGGCAGCACTCCTTCATGTGTCTGTGGGAGAAAGATCCGGGTGGTGCCAAGCCGGCGCCACCCGGATCGACCACACCACAGTTCCCGGCCTGCCGCCCGGTCACCGCACGACCGTGCGGTGACTACCGCCAGCGGTGCCTGCCCCGGTCGGGGCCGGGTTCATCCTCGCGCCACAAAGGCGGCTCAACGCGATGCAAGAGCTCATCACTGTGGTCCCGGCGCTGCATGCTTGTGTGCTGCCATCGTGGACACAATCCGCGAAGTCCTTCGACTCCTCACAACCGGGCCGCAGACTGGTCTTTGCCCGCTCCACCGAGTGATCGCGGGCCGGGAGGAGCATGACCTCCAGTGCATCCCGCCCCCTCTTCCCTGCCCTCCCGCCGACACGGGATCGGCGCGCGGTGCTGTCGTACTGTTCCCGCTGCCCCGCCCGGTGCGGCCAGGTTTCTTCGCGCGTGTCTCCGTCAGGGCCACCGCATGCCGTGCAGGGGCGCTCACGCCCGATACCGACCTCACCGCTCGGCCCGACTTCGACCGACTTGCCAGGTACGACAAGCCCTTGAGGACACCGTGCCATTGCGAATGGTCGGAGGCGGGGACAAGGCCGGACCGGGATCAGATGCTGCTTGAACATTCCGGCCGATCCGGCCCGCACCGTCGAACTCCAGTGGCCCTACCGTGTATGCGCGCGCTCACGATGACGGCCGGATACCCGATCTTCGGCTCGGTTAGTCAGCCGATTTCGGTCCCGCCCGTCGCGGACGGTGAAACCGTCGCGGGCGTGCCCCGTAGCGCGGTAATGGCGTAGTCCACGCCGGAGTGAATGACCAGCAATTCGTTCAGGCTCGTGGCCTGAAGAGGACGCAGGACACTGCGGTGACCGGCCACCACGACGAAGGCGATACCCCGTCGGTCGGCGTAGCCGAGGGCCTCGACGATCACCGCCAAACCGCTGGATGCCAGGAACGTCACCTCGTTCAAGTCCAACACCACCGCTGATACGGCGGCATCCAGGCACGTCAGCAGAGTGCCCCGGACCAGTTCACTGGTGGTCATGTCGACCTCGCCGATGACCCGCAGAACCGACACGCCCTGCACGATCTCGACATTCGTTGACACCAGATCGGACACACCGTCGCCGCTCATGGATCCGCTCCTGATTGCTCGTGAACGAACATGGGCTGTCTGCTCAACCCAGCGGTCACCTCGACCGAGGACGACCCTAGTCCCGACCACCGCGACCAGATCCGACCAGTGCACCGAACGACGTAACCAGATCAGTGTCGATCACTCACGGTGACAGGAGGGTGCATCAGCCGAATGGGACAACCTGATCGACCGGTTGGAGATCGTCCACCACGACCAACGAGAAGTCGACCTACACCGACTGCGCGGTAGGCCCCCGGCAGATGGCGTCGGGAGCCGGCACAGCGGGACTGTAAAACGAACGGCTCTGGCCCGTAGTCGATGGTGACGTCAAGTAGCCGTTCGCCATCATGATCTTGTGATGGATGCCGATTCCCTTACAGGGACGGTATTTTTCGGGTTGTCGGGCCTGGTCGTTGAGGGCGTAGCGGACAACGGGAGCACGGTGATGCTCACGGCCCGCACTCGGGATGCAGCCGTAACGTGCCCGGCGTGCGGGACTGCGACGGCGAAAGTGCACGGGTACCACCTCCGGACAGTCAAGGACGTGCCTGTCGACGGTCGCCAGGTCGTCGTCAACCTGCGCGTACGGCGCTTGGTCTGCTCTGTCCGGGACTGCGGGCGGCAGGCCTTCCGGGAGCAGATTCCCGGACTGCTGGAACGCCATCAGCGCCGCACGGTGCGGCTTGTCCGGCAGATATCCCGAGTAGCGAGGGAATTGTGCGGCCGGGCAGCCGCACACCTGTCCGGCCTGCTTGCCATGCCTGTCTCCCGCAGCACCGCGTTGCGCTATCTACGGCGCCTGCCGCTGCCTTGGCTGACAGTTCCGCGGGTGATCGGCGTGGATAATGTCGCCCTGCGCCGCCGCCACCGCTACGCCACCATCATCATCGATGCCGAGACCGGCCGACGTATCGCGGTCCTGCCCGGCCACGACGGCGGTCACTCTCGAGTCCTGGCTGCGCGAACATCCCGGCGCCGAGGTCGTGCGCCGGGACGGCTCAGCCATCTACGTCGAGGCCATCCGCCGCGCCCTGCCCGACGCGGTGCAGGTCAGCAATCGATGGCACCTCTGGCGAAATCTCTGCGACAAAGTCCAACTCGAGGTCCGCGCGCACGCCGGGTGCTGGGCCACCGTCAACCCGCCCCGCCCAGGCGGAGTTCACGAGCAGACCACCCGCGAACGCTGGAACAAGGTCCACGACCTGCTTGGCCAGGGCGTCGGCCGCTCGCCTGCTCCCGGCGTCTCGGCGTGGCCATGAACACGGTCACACGCTACGCACGCATGCCCGAACCCCAGGCCCTGCGCATCGCCCCCACCTACCGCCCGACCCTCGTCGATCCCCACCGCGACCATCTGCGTGCCCGCCGCGCTGCTGATCCCGCAGTCCCTGCTACTCGCTTACTCACGGAAATCCGGGATCTGGGCCACACCGGCAGCGCCAACCTGCTGGTCCGCTACCTCAACCAAGGCCGCGCCGAAGGCGACCGCCCCGTCACGACCTGCCGTCACGCCGGCCGCCTCCTGCTCACCAACCCCGAAAACCTGCGCCTAAAGGACACGACCCTGCTGGAGAAGATCGCCGCGGCCTGCCCGGAGATGACCGCACTCGCCGACCTGGTACGCGGCTTCGCCGCCCTGCTGAAACCGGCCGCGAGCAACAACACGAAACTCACCGAGTGGATCACGGCGGCCCGCGCCGTCGACCTGCCGCACCTTCGCAGTCTCACCAACGACCTCGAGATCGACCGGTCCGCTGTGGACGCCGGCCTCATCCTGCCTTATCACAACGGCCGCACCGTAGGCGTCAACACCCGCACCACAGGGATCATGAGACAGATGCACGGACGCGCCGGATTCGACCTTCTCCGCCACCGCATCTTCCTGCCCTGACAGTGCTGGAAGGCACGAGGTCAATCCCGCGGCGCGCGACGGGCACGTGGTCCTCTCGGAACGGTCTGCTTCCCTGCTGGGCCAGGCGTGCTCGTCGGTTGGTCGCCGAGGGCGCGCAGAGCGAGTTGTTCGTTGCGTTCGAGGTGCTCGCGCACGGCTTGGGCCGCCACCTCGGGGTCTCGTCGCCGGAAGACGTCGACCAGTGTTCCGTGGGCCTCTTCGCGGCGGAGGTGTTCGTCGGGGTCCGGGTCCAGCGCTCCGAAGCCGATTCGGATGTAGCGCTCCGCCGCACGCCACAGGGTGCCGAGCAGACGGACGTCCCACGCGCTCGCGGCGGGTGCCAACAGTGCCATGTGGAACTCGTGGTGGGCGTCGTAGATCTCGTCCATGCCCAGGTGCTCGTCGCCGAACCCCGCGGACAGCCGGTCCAACCGGTCGAACTCGCCGTCGGGCAGCAACAGGCACGCCCGTCCGGCGATCTCCGGCTCGATCGTGCGCCGCAGGCGGTAGATAGCGTGCAGGTCGTCAAGATCCAGGGGGGCGACCAGCGCGCTGCGGCCCGGCCGGGTGATGACGAGCCCTTCGCTCTCGAGGTTTTTCAACGCCTCCCGCACTGGGATGAAGCTGACGTTGAGCATCCCGGCGATCTCCCGCAACGAGAATTCGCGACCCGGCTGCAAAGACCCGCACAGGATCGATCGGCGCAGTTCCGTGGTGACCTGGTCGGCCACGGAACGCGTCTCGATCGGGCGCACACCGGTCGCCGGTACAGCCACGTGAACTCCTCCTGCGCCGCGTTCGGCCGGCCCGAACTCGACCGATATCAACTATAGCGGCCGCATCACGCGGGATCCCGCCCTGGCGCGCGTAACGATATATGTGATAACACTTATCCATCCGAGTCGGGAGGTCGCAATGGCGAGCACGGTCACGGCAGCACGGCCGCGGACGTCGGACGACGTCGCGTTGGAGGCCGTCGAACAGCGAGTGCTGTGGCTGGCCACCGCGATCGTCGACCACGCCAACCGCGTGCGACCCAACCCCACAGGTCTCAAGGTCGGCGGGCACCAGGCGTCGTGCGCCTCGATGACGGCGATCATGACCGCCCTGTGGTTCGAGCACCTGCGCGCCGAGGACCGGGTGTCGGTCAAACCGCACGCCTCCCCGGTGCTGCACGCGATCAACTACCTGCTCGGCGAGCTCGACGAGCGGTACCTGACCACGCTGCGATCTTTCGGCGGCTTGCAGAGCTACCCGAGCCGGTCGAAGGACCCCGATCCGGTCGACTACTCCACGGGGTCGGTCGGCATCGGCGCCACCGCGCCGATCTGGGGCGCGCTCGCCCGGCGGTATGTCGGGTCGCACGGCGGGGCGGCGAGTACCGGCCGGCAGTACTCGCTGCTCGGGGACGCCGAGCTGGACGAGGGCGCGTGCTGGGAGGCGATCCTCGACCCGATGGTGCGCGAGCTCGGCGAGGTCTGCTGGATCGTGGACCTCAACCGCCAGTCACTGGACAGGGTCGTGCCGGGAGTCGGCGGGCCGCGCCTGGAGGGGATGTTCGCCGCCGCGGGGTGGCAGGTGCTCACCGTCAAGTACGGAAGTCTGCTGACCGGGTTGTTCGACCGTCCCGGCGGCGCCGAGCTGCGCCACCGGATCGACGCCATGCCCAACGCCGAGTACCAGCGGCTGTTGCGGTGCACCACGGATCAGCTGCGCGAGCGGCTGCCCGGCGACGACCTCGACGTCGGTGCCCTGCGGGGGTTGGTCG
This sequence comes from Umezawaea sp. Da 62-37, assembly GCF_032460545.1. GTDB lineage: Bacteria > Actinomycetota > Actinomycetes > Mycobacteriales > Pseudonocardiaceae > Umezawaea. The sequence continues at coordinate 7,180,915 of NZ_CP135965.1, read as the reverse complement.
CGACCCTGGACGACGCGACGCTCCACGCGGCGATCCGCAACCTCGGCGGGCACGACCTGGCCGCGCTGCGGCGCGCGTTCGCCGCGATCGACGACACCCACCCGACGGTGGTCTTCGCCTACACGATCAAGGGTCGCGGGCTGGCCACCGAGGGCCATCCGCAGAACCACTCCTCCCTGCTGAACGCGGCCCAACTCGCGACGCTCGCCGACCGGTGCGGCACCCAGGTCGAAGCACCCTGGGGCCGGTTCCCCGAGGACTCCGATGCCGGACGCCTATGCGCGACGGCCGCTGAACGATTGCGCCGGGAGCCGGTCCGCACGACGGCTCCGCTGCCGGTGCCCGTCGACTTCGGTCGCGTCCCGTCCGGCACCGCGACGACCCAGGCCGCGCTCGGACGGACACTGCTGGATCTCACCAGGCAGTCGCCGCAGGTCGCCGCACGGGTCGTGACGCTGTCACCGGACGTGGCCTCCTCGACGAACCTGGGCGGCTGGGTCAACAAGGTCGGCGTCTGGGCCGCCGGTGAACGGCGCGACTGGTTCGACGACGACCCCGAGACCATCCTGCACTGGCGGGAGCACCCCGGCGGGCAGCACATGGAACTGGGCATCGCCGAGACGAACCTGGTCGGGCTGCTCGGCGAACTCGGCGCCACGTGGAGCCGGTGGGGCGAGCCGCTGTTGCCGATCGGAGTCCTCTACGACCCGTTCGTCCAACGGGCTCTGGAACCGTGGTCGTTCGGCCTCTACGCCGGAGGCCAGTCGATCCTGGTGGGCACCCCGTCCGGGGTCTCGCTCGCCGCCGAGGGCGGCGCGCACCAGTCCGTGACGACACCGTCGGTCGGGTTGGAACAGCCCGGCTGCGTCGGCTACGAGCCGGCGTTCGCGATCGACCTCGAGTGGACGCTGCTCGCGTCGCTGGCACACCTGGGCCACCCCGGCGGGCACTCGACCTACCTGAGGCTGTCCACCAGGCCGGTCGACCAGGCGCTCGCCGCGCTGCCGTCCGACCCGGCGGCCAGGCAACGGCGGCGCCGCCAAGTCGTCGCCGGTGCCTTCCTCCTGCGCACTTGCGAGGGCGCGCCGGAGGTCACCATCGCCGCGATGGGTGCCGTCGTCACCGAGGCACTGGCCGCGGCCGACCGGCTCGACGCGCTCGGCGTCCCTGCCGACGTGGTGTGCGTGACCAGCCCCGGCCTGCTGTTCGACGCCGCTCGGAGCCGCTCCAGCTACGACGACGGACCGACGTGGGTGCTCGATGCCGCGTTCCCCGCCCACCGGGCCGCGCCGCTGGTGACCGTGCTCGACGGGCATCCGCACACGCTCGCGTTCCTCGCCGGGACGCACCGGGTGCGGTCACGCCATCTCGGCGTGTCCAGCTTCGGCCAGTCCGGCGACCTCGACGAGATCTACCGCCACCACGGGCTGGACACGGACAGCATCGTCGCCGCCGCGCTCGACGTGCGCTAACCGGCCCACCGGCGCGACATCGCGCCACTCACGCAAGGAGCCTTCATGCGCATCGTCAACTCCGCCGGACGGGCGAGCGTCCTCACCGACGACGGACTCGTCGACATCGAGTCCGCCTCGGGCGGAGCCTTCTCGGCCGATCCTCAGGCCCTCTTCGACCGCTGGGACGACTTGCGGGTCTGGGCTGCCGCCCACCGAGGCGGTGCCACCGCGCCGTTCGAGGAGGACCGGCTGAAGGCACCGGTTCCGCGACCGCGGCAGGTGTTCGCGATCGGGCTGAACTACCGCGACCACGCCGCCGAATCCGGCATGGCCCTGCCGGACACGCCAGTGGTGTTCACGAAGTTCCCCGCCTGCATCACCGGACCCTGCGCCGCCGTGGACCTCCCACCGGGCTCGGTCGACTTCGAGACCGAACTCGTCGTCGTGCTCGGCCGCGACGCCCACCGCACGCCCGCGTCCCGGGCCTGGGAGCACGTGGCCGGGCTGACCGTGGGCCAGGATCTCTCAGAACGGCAGTTGCAGCTCAAACCGCCGGTGCCGCAATTCAGCCTCGGGAAGTCCTACCCTGGATTCGCACCCATGGGGCCGGCACTGGTCACGCCCGACGAGTTCCCCGACCGCGACGACATCGTCCTCGGCTGCCGCCTCAACGGCGAGCAGATGCAGAACTCGCGCACGAGCGAGATGGTGTTCCCCGTGGCCGATCTCATCGCCTACCTGTCGTCGATCGTCCCCCTGTACGCGGGGGACGTCATCTTCACCGGGACCCCCGCCGGGATCGGCATGGCCCGCGATCCGGCCCGGTTCCTGCGTCCGGGGGACGAACTGGTGACCACCGCCGAGGCAATCGGCTCGATGCGCACCACGTTCGTCTCCACGCCCTAGGCCACGACGCTCGACAGCAGTGCCACTTCGCTCACCGACGAGAGAGGGAAATCGATGTCCTCCACCCCGAAGTTCGCCCACGTGGTGTTCCAGACCAGCCAGGCCAAGGAGATGAGGGACTGGTACTGCACGGTGCTCGACGCCCACGTCGTCTACGAGGACGACAACCTGACCTTCATCACCTTCGACGAGGAGCACCACCGCATCGCGCTGCTCAACTCGCCGGCCCCGTTGCAGCGCAAGACCTCCGCCATCGCGGCGATGCACCACGCGGCCTACACGTTCGACCACCTCGACGACCTGCTCTCGCGCTACGAGTCGTTGCGCGACAAGGGCGTCACCCCGGCGGTCTGCATCGCTCACGGCGTGACGACGTCGATGTACTACCAGGACCCGGACGGCAACTTCGTCGAGATGCAGGTCGACAACTTCGCCGAGCCCGCCGAGGCCACCGCCTACATGAACGGGCCCGAATACGCGGCCGACTCGGTCGGCCCCGCGTTCGACCCGCAGGCGATGCTGCAGGCTCGCCAGGCCGGCGCCGAAGTCGACGAGCTGATCAACAGGGCGTGGTCGCTCAAGGCGAACCTGCCCGACCCCATGTCGGTGCTCGTCGGCGCTCCCTGAGCACGATCCCCCCGGACAAGCCAAGACCTCCCGGAGTCCTCGTGTCAGTACTCGTCCTCGGCGCGACCGGCACGGTCGGGCCACACGTCGTCCGAGCCCTGCTCTCCCGCGGGGAGCCGACCCGCGTCCTGACCCGCGACCCGCGACGCGCTCGGGAGATTCTCCCGGCCGGCGCCGTCGTCGTCGAAGGCGATCCCGAACACGACGACGTCCTGCTGGACGCCGCGGCAGGCGTGCGGGCGGTGTTCCTGTTGTCCTCGCACGGGCGTCGCATGGCCGACGTCCAGTTGGGGATCATCCGCGCACTGCGACGCCAGGCCGTGCGGATCGTGAAGCTTTCGGGCACCAGCACCGCGATCACCCCGGACGGACCGCACGCCTGCCGGCAGCACTGGGAGGTCGAACAGGTCTTGGCCGCAAGTGGTGCTGTCCATGTGATTCTGCGGCCGAACGCGTTCATGCAGACGCTGGTCGACCAGACCATGCTGCCCGCGGCGCGATCCGGCGGCACAGTGCCCAACGCACTGGGCGCCGCCGGACTCAGCATGATCAGCGCCCGCGATGTCGGCGACTGCGCCGCCGTCGCCCTCACCGATCCACGGTGGGACGGCCAGATCCTGAGGTTGACCGGGCCTCGGAGCGTAACTGTCCCCGAGGTCGCAGAACTGATCTCGGTACGCATTGGCCACCCGGTCACGGTCACGGTCAGCACGCCGGCGGCGATGCGGCGCGTGCTGGCCGACCGCGGCATGCCGACCTGGGAGGCAGAGCACTTCGAGGAGATGTACCGGCTGTTCCGGTCGGGGCGCTCCGAGTCCGTCACCGACGATGTCCGGAGGCTGCTCGGTCACGGCCCGATCGATCTCACCGACCACCTCGCCGACCTCCTGGCTCGACCGACACCCCAGAACAGCTCCGGAGACGCCCATGACGCATGACCTTGCCGACGCCGAGTGCCTGATGTGCGGGATGGAGAGCGTCGACGAAGCCTCGATCGTCTTCCGCGACGAGCTCTGGGCCGCCGAGATCGTGCCGGCCTTCGCCGTGCCGGGCTGGTTCGTCCTGCGCTCCCGGCGGCACGCCGAAAGGATCACCGGCCTCAACGACGACGAGTTGCACTCACTGGCCCGACGTGCCCGCGACCTCGTCGGCGCGGTGACCGAGGTGACCGGGGCACCGGCCACGTACCTGCTCGTGTTCGGCGAGAACTACCCCCACTTCCACGCCGTCGTCACCGCACGGGGCGAGGACGTGCCTCCGCAGCACCGCTCGGGCGCCATCCTCCAACTCGTGCCCGACCACGTCGACCCGGTCGAAGCCGCCCGCCTGGTCCCCGCGGTCAGGGACGCCTACGAGCGCGCCAGCCGCCGCTCCCCCGCCACGACCACGTCCGCGCGGGCCGTCCGATGAGCCGCGCCACGGTGATCCACGACGTCCGGGTCTTCGACGGCCACCGGCTCGGCGAGCCGGCGAGCGTCGTCATCGCCGGTGGGCTGATCGACCCGAATCCGGCCCCGTCCGACGCCGAGTACGTCGACGGCACCGGCTGCACCCTGCTGCCCGGACTTCTCGACACCCACGCACACGTGAGCGAGCGGGCCCATCTGGAAGCGATGGCCACCTGGGGCGTGACGACCGCGCTGGACATGGCGGCTCCGCGGTTCGACGCGACCATGGCGCTCAAGCACCAGCCCGGACTGCCCACCCTCCGCTCGGCGGGCCGCCCCGCGGTCGCCCCCGGCTCGACGTTCGTCACGAAGATGGGGTTCCCGCCGTCCACCGCCGTGGACGGCCCTCACGACGCCGATCGGTTCGTCGCCGACCGGATCGCCGACGGGTCCGACCACATCAAGATCATTCTGGAGGACCCGGCGATGCCGGGAGCGCGGGCGCTGGGCCAGGACACCGTCGCGGCCATCGCGGCCGCAGCACGGCGGACCGGCCTCGTCACGGTGGCCCACGTCGTCAGCGTGAGCACCCTGCGCACCGCTGTCACCGCCGGCGTCGACGTGGTCACACACACCGCCCTGACCGGTGGTCTGGGCGAGCAGGACGCGACGATGCTCGAGAACAGCACGGTGGTGCTCATCCCGACCCTGACGATGATGGACGGCGTCGTCCGGTCGATCGGCGGCCGGCTGAGGATGCGGCTGTTGTCGCTCGTCGTTCCGGCGGCGCGCATGCACTACCGGCACGCCAACGCCACCGTGGCTCTCTTCCACCGCAGCGGGAAGGTCGTGCTCGCGGGCACCGACGCCAACGACGACCCGCGCACGCCGTTCCAGGTGCCGCACGGGTCATCCCTGCACGACGAGCTCGAACGGCTCGTCGGCGCGGGGCTGACCCCGGTCGACGCCCTGCGCGCGGCGACCTCGCTCGCGGCGGAGACGTTCGGACTGACCGACCGCGGGGCCGTCCTGCCCGGACGCCGGGCCGATCTCGTGCTCGTCGAGGGCGACCCGACCCGCGACATCACCGCTACCCGAGCCATCCGCGGGGTGTGGATCGGCGGAACGAGGGTCGGCGGCAGCGGCGGGCGGGAGGTCCGTTGATCCTCGTCACCGCCGCGCACGGCAACCAGGGCCGGTTGCTCGTCCCCAAACTGCTCGCCGCCGGGCAGGCGGTCCGCGCCTGTGTCCGGACACCCGCCTCAGCCGCGCGCCTGCGTGAACTCGGCGTGCGCGACGTGGTGGTCGGCGACCTCGCCGAGCCCGCGATCCTCGCGCGAGCCGTCGACGGCGTCGAGAAGGTTTACCACGTGGGTCCGACCCTGCACCCCCGAGAACGCGAGATGGGCCTGGACGTCATCGACCACGCCCGCGCGTCCGGTGTCCGGCACTTCGTCCTGAGCTCCGTGCTGCACGCCATCACCACCGACCTCGTCCAGCACGAGATCAAACGCGACGTCGAGGAACACCTGCTCTCCTCCGGGCTGGAGTTCACGATCCTGCAGCCGGCCAACTACATGTTGCCGCTCAAGCTGAAGCCGGTGTTCGAACGGGGTGTCTTCGAGCTGTCCTGGTCGTTGCGGCGGCGCCAGTCGATGGTGAGCCTGGACGACATCACCGACGTGGCGCGGCTCGTGCTCACCGACAGCGCACGGCACGCGGGCGCCACGTACGAACTGGTCGCTCCCGGCCGCTACGACGCCCACGAGCTCGGCGCGATCATCGAGCGCGTCCTCGGCACACCGGTCGAAGTGCGCGAAATCGATGCCGACACCTACCTCACGGCCTGGATCGGTGACACGGACCCGGTGGACGCCACTCACCAGATCCGCGTCCTGCGATCCATCTCCGCCCGGTACAGCAACCACGACTTCATCGGCAACGCCAACGTGCTCACCTGGTTGCTCGACCGTCCGCCGACGACGTTCGAGCAGTTCGTGGCGCGACAGCACGCCCAGCAGCGGGCACAGCACGAGGAGGGGCCGTGGACCTGACCGGCAACACCGTCCTGATCACCGGGGGCGGCACCGGCATCGGCCGAGGCTTGGCCGAAGCCCTCCACCGCGCGGGCAACCAGGTGATCATCGCCGGCAGGCGGACCGGCCCGCTGCACGACGTGGTCGCCGCCAACCCCGGCATGCGGGCGGTCGTCCTGGACGTGTCCGACCCGGACGCCACCGCCGACGTCGTCACGCGGCTGGTCGCCGAGCACCCTGCGCTCAACGTGCTGATCAGCAACGCCGCCGTGATGCACGCCGACGACCCCGGACGACCGGTGGACGACGCCATCCTGACCGGCACGGTGGCCACCAACCTGCTCGGACCGATCAGGCTGATCTCCGCGATGCTGCCGCACCTGCGGGCGCGACCGGCGGCGACGATCATCACGGTCACGTCGATGCTCGGCTACGCGCCGCTGGCGTCATCGGCGATCTACTCGGCGACCAAGGCTGCGATGCACTCCTACACCCTGTCGCTGCGGTATCGCCTGCGAGACACGGCGGTCGCGGTGCGCGAGATCGCACCGCCGTACACACGAACCGACTTGATGGACGTCAACCGCACCGATCCACGCGCCATGCCTTTGGCCGATTTCATCACCGAGACCATGCAGCTGCTGGGAACCGACGCCAGCGAGGTCATGGTGGCCTCGGCCCGTGCCCGCCGGGACGCCCAGCGGCCGGACGAGATCGGCGTCACCACGAGGTTCAACGACATGATGGCCGCGGGAGCGGTGGAGCCGTCACCGCCGTTGTCCTGAGACGACCCCGATGTCACCGAGGCGCCGCGTGGGGTCCATCCACATCGGACAGACTCCACGCGGTTCAGGACGAGGCCGAGTTCACCGTGCCACGACCTGTCAGGGTGTCGAGCAGCCCCGCCGGGTCCTGTGGTTGCCCGGTGCCGTGCCAGGCCACGACCTGGTCCGGCCGGACGACGACGACATCGGCCCCCAGCGACGCGGCGAGCGTGGGGTCCTGCCACCGCACCAAGGACAGCGGCACGCCTGCGTGCTCGGCAGCCGAGACCACCCCGTCCACAAGGGCACCGTCCACTGTGAACACCGTGTAACCCGGGCCGACGCGGTCCAGGGTCGACAAGCCCGGCTCCAGCCAGGCGTGGGGCAGTCTGTGGCCCGTGCGCACGCGGGTGGCCCAGTCCTCAGGGGCACCGGGGAGATGCTCGGGCGCGATGACCGCGGACCCCTGATACCCGTGTCCCAGCACGAGGTCGAGGCTGTAGTACTCGCGCCGCTTGGTCGCGTGGATCTCCTGCACCGCAGCCGCGCGCGCCGCGTCTCCGATGGGGCCCGCGGTGTCCAGTTCGTCGCGTACGAGGTGCCCGGCCAGGGTGCTCATGTTCGCGGTGGCCTCGTCGACCACCCGCTCGTGCACCGCGCGGCGTTCGGCCTCGTAGGAGTCGAGCAGTCCAGGGCCGCCCCACCCGTCGAGCACGGCGGCGAGCTTCCACCCGAGGTCGACGGCGTCACCGATTCCGGTGTTGAGGCCGTGCCCGCCGAAGGGTGGGTTGAGGTGCGCCGCATCGCCGACGAGGAAGATCCGCCCGTCGCGCACCCGGTCGGCGAGCTCCATCCGCGCCGTCCACGGGTCGGTGCTGACGATCTCGACCGGCAGCCGTTCGCCCAGCGCGCCGTGCACGAGGGCGACCGAGTCCAGGTTCGGTGAGGTGCCGTCCACGCCGAACGCGATCAGCCACCACGTCCCGTCCAGGTCGACCGGCCCCATCATGCCGGGCACGCGGTCGTTGAGCAGCCAGGACTGCACGGCAGGCGCCGCCCGCTCGAGCAACTGCTCACAGCGGAAGGTCACGCCCAGGTTGGGACGCGATGCCCAGCTTCCGACGTAGGAGGCACCGATCGCCTCGCGGACCGCGCTGCGCGCCCCGTCCGCGCCGATCACGTAGGAGGCGGTGAACCGCTCGACCGTACCGTCCGGCGCCCGGACCCCGACGACGGCGTGGTCGAGGCCGTCGGCCACCGAGACCACCCGCGACCCGAGCAGCAGCGCACACGACGGCAGATCGGCGACCACGTCACGCAGCAGGCCCTCCAGCACGTACTGCGGCATCTGCTGGCCCAGTTCGGGGGACACACCCTCGTCGCCGAGCCCGAGAACCCCGCTGAACCGGGTGATCTCCCGCCCGAGCAACGTGGTCCGGAACGCGACATCGCTCGACCACGACGTGGGCAGGGGCGCCTGCGCGCGGATCCGATCGGCGAGGCCCCAGCGGCGGAAGTGCTCCATCGTGCGGGTGTTGAGCGTCTTGGCCCGTGGCCGCAGGCGGGTGGGTTCCGGGCGTGGTTCGACAATCACGCACCTGATGCCGCGCAAGCCCAGTTCGATCGCCGCGCACAGGCCGACCGGGCCCCCACCGGAGATGAGGACGGGCGTGTGGATCACGCGCGCACCGCCGCCCCCGCACCGCACTGGAACGCGAACGCGAGCTGTCGCAAGTGGACGGTCGCACCGAGCACGTGGTGGTCGATCGAGTGCCCGACACCCGGCACGAGCTCCGCTGTCGCCCGACCGCCGAACACCGCGACGAACTCGGCGAGCGCCTCGGGCGAGCTGTCCCACAGGGCGTCGTGTTCGGCCAGCGCGTTGTGCACGGGGACGAGGACCTGGCCGGCCACCGACGCCAGCCGCTCCCGCGCCCACCGGGGCGCGAGCACCAGTTCCACGAACGGAGTCGGCGCGTAGGTCGTGTGCGCGGCTTCCCTGGCCTGCTCCGTGAATGACCCGGACGGGCCGAACATGACGGCGTCGCGCTGTTCGACCGGCAGGTCGACCACTCCGGACAGACCGAGGCCGCCCAGCGCCTCCGACGCGCCACCGGAAGGGATCCTCGCCCCTATCCCGGTGACCGAAACGCCGACGAGCGGCCAACGCGGGCGGCGGGCGGCGATCTCCAGGGCGACCATGCCACCGATCGAATGCCCCACCAGCACCACACCGGACTCCGGACGGTCGGCCAGGACGAGATCGATCGCGGCGTCGAGCAGATCGGCCTGCCGCGCGAAGGTGTTCTCCTCCTCCGGCAGCGGCTCACTGCCTCCGTATCCCGACCGGTCCACCGACAGGACGGCGAAACCGGCACGGCAGGCGACGTCGTTGAACGACCCGAGTGGTCCGCCGGCGACGTCGTAGTAGGCGCTGGTGTAGGTCCCGCCGTGCAGCGTGATGATCAGCGGTAGCCCGTCGATGCTTGATGCGGGCGTGTGGGAGGTCAGAGCAATCGTCGTGCCGTCGACGGTGACAGTCAGATGATCCACGGGCTCTCCTGGGGTAGTGGCCGCCGTCACGGTAAATGAAATATGTGATAACAGCAAGGTGTTGAGGGGCGTCCTGGGGTCGCAGCCCGGCACACGCACCAAGTCCTGAACACCCGGCCGGACCGCGACACTGCGCTCGCCCGGTTCGTCTCCGACCTGATCCCCCCATCGACGACATACTGCTGCGCAGCCTGCTGGAGGACGACTGGATGGAGATCGTCGTCTGCCTGCCGCTGCTGGTGGTGGTAGTGCCTGCGGCGCTGTGGCTCGCACCGCGTTGCCACCCCCGTACGGCCAACTGGGGGTTGCTGACCACTGTCATCGTGGCCGCGACCGGCGGCACCGTGTTACTCGGCCTGCTTACCGCCGCGGGTCTCGCGGGCGCCATGGCGCCGTGAGCGGTCTCGGCCCTCGCGTTCGCGGTGGCGGTGATCGCTCTGGCCCACGCCGGTTCTCGTCGCCTCCGCACGCTGCGCCACGTCTACGCGCAAGTCCGCCTGCACCCCGACTCCGACCTCGTGGTCCTGCCGGACGAGGCACCGGTCGCACACGCGCTGCCCGGCACCCCCGGACGGGTCTACTGGCCGCGCTGAACACCACCGAGCAGCAGGTGCCGCTGACCCACGAACGGGCGCACACGGCCAGTCGCTACCGCCCGCTCCTGGTGACCGCGACCCTGGCCGCGACGGTCGACCCACTGCACCGACCGCTGCACACCGCCGTGGCCTGCACCGTGAAGCGGTGGGCCGACCAGTCCACCGCCGAACGCGTGGGCGACCGCCGGAGCACCGCGCGAGCCGTCGGCAAGGCCGCGTTGGCGATCCGTCGGATCACCACAGGCCACCCGGCGGCACTGCACGCCCTCGGCGGGTCCCGTGCCTCGCCGGGTGTCCACGTTGCCGACCGACCCGCCCACGGGTCGGGGCTCGCGATTCCGCGCCATGCTGCTGGTCCCGACGGATGCTGACCGGCGTCGACGAGCGGCTGTCGAGGCCGGATGCAGATCGTCTGGTCGCTGTTTTGCGGGTCGAGTGCGACCTCGGCGACGGTGCGGCCGGCTGTGAGCGGGTCGAGGACCTTGCTGCGTAACTCCGGCACCAACTCCCGGACACGTCGACCTCTCCTGGTGGATCAGCATGAAGTCCAGCAACCCGACTCCGCAAAACCCAGGGCACATCAGTCACAGAGGTGCGTGTTCATTCTGATCGCTCCTGTTGGACAGGTTTGCACAGCCTGTCGGACCGCGTGCAGCCGTTCAGCGGACGGGTAGGGCTCAAGCAGCACGACGGTACCGTCTTCGTCGTCCTGGTCGAAGATGTCGGCTGCGGCAAGAGCGCACTGTCCCGCTCCGCAGCACCGGCCTGCGTCCACCAAAAGTTCCACACGCTCGTCCGTCGCCTTGTTCACCACGTCACCCACAGGTCGTGGAGCCCGCCGGTGAGGCGGTCGGTGTGCAGTCGCAACCGGTCAGGACCGACGGCCAAGCGCAGATCGGGCAGTCGGGTGAACAAGGTGCCGAGCGCGATGCGCAGCTCGGTGCGGGCGAGGCTGGCGCCGATGCAGAAGTGGGATCCGTGGCCGAAGGTGAGGTGAGGGTTGGGGCTGCGCGTGGCGTCGAACATCTCCGCGTCGACGAACGCGTCGGGATCCCGGTTGGCGGCCAGGGTGGCGAGGATGACGGCGTCGCCGGCGGCGATGGTGACCGCGTCGGGTCCTTCGCCGACCGTGATGTCGGCACGGGCGTAGCGGGCCAGACCGAAGTCGCCGGGAGCCGCCAGGCGCAGTACCTCGTCGACGACGCGGCTCGCCGATGCCGGGTCGGCGGCGACGGCGTGGCGCGCTGCCGCGTTTTCCAGCAGGAGCAGTACGCCGACACTGATGCGGTGCAGTGTGGTCTCATGGCCGGCGAAGAGCAGTCCGGCGACGAGCTGTGCGAGCTGGTGGTTGTCGAAGGTGGCATCCTCGGCCTGGGCGGCAACGAGGTCGGAGATCACGTCCTCGCCGGGTACGCGGCGTTTGGCTTCGGCGAGGTCCGCCGTGTAGTTCATCAGCTCGATGAGGGCGGCAAGAGGGTCGTCGCCGGTCAGCGTGGCGGCGCGTTCGGAGAGACCTCTGAAGTGGGCCCGGTCGGCGTAGGGAACGCCGAGCAGCGTGCAGATCACGAAGATCGGGAGCGGTGCCGACAGGTGTTCCTGGAGGTCGACCGGGGTTCCATCGGCACCGGCGGCGATCATGTCGTCGATGAGACCGTCCGCGAGGGCTTGCACATCGGCCTCCAGCCGCCGCATCCGCTTGGCCGAGAAGGCGGGTGCCAGTAGACGGCGCAACCGTGCGTGGTCGGCCTGTTCGGTGGAGAAATTGCCCGTCGGGCCGCCCATGAAGCCGGATGCGGAGATTCTTGCGGCCTGCTCGGGGTGCGGGTGGGATCGGCCGAGCCGGTCGTCGGAGAACAGCTGCCTGGCTTCGGCGTAGCCGGTGACCAGCCACGCGGGGTCGCCGGCCGGTGTCAGGACACGTGTGACGGGACGGTGTCCGCGCAGTCGCGCGAAGTCCGGTCCGATTCCCAGGACCTCGGGACGGTCGAAGGGTAGCTGCGGAAGGTCCGTTCCTGTGGTCACCGATGCTCCTCGTCGTCGTGGTGGCACCATGCTACCCATAAACGAGAAGTACTTCTCACTTATTTCGGGTGGTTGCGCCGTAATGGCTGCGCGGACGCTCGGGGAGGTCATGATGGGCGGATGAGCAGAGCGAGTTCGTCCTCCCGCGCGCTGCGCTCGGATGCTGTGCGCAACCACGAGCGGATACTCGCGGCCGCGCGGGACGCGATCGAGATGTCCGGGGCGTCGGTGCGGTTGGACGATGTCGCCCGCCGGGCAGGCGTGGGCATGGCCACGATCTACCGGCGCTTCGCCGGTCGCCAGGAACTGGTGCAGGCGGTGTTCGAGCAGTTCTTCACTGTGGAGATCGAACCGATCGTGCAGGCCGCGCGTGCTGATCCCGATCCGTGGCGCGGCTTGGTGTCGGGCCTGGAGGGCACGGTGGCGAGCATCATCGACAACCGGGTCCTGCTGGAAGCGGTCTGGGACGCGGGAGTGGCGATGACCGACGTCGCGGGCCGCTTCCTCGAACCGTTGAGCGGCGTCCTGCAACGCGCGCAGGCCGCCGGTACCGTCCGACCCGATTTGCGGCCGGAAGACCTCCCGGGTCTGGTGACCATGGTGGTCGCGCCGGTGACCACGGGGCAGGCTGCGCATCAATGGCGAAGATTCCTGCATGTGATGCTCGACGGAGTCCGCATGGGTGGGCCGCTGGAGTCGCTGCCCGACTGACTCCTTTGCGCCGCATGAATCTCGACCACATATTCGGTGATGCGCGGAGGCTGGGTCACCGGCACGAGATCTACAGCGACCAGCACGGGCGATGGGTGTCCTACGGTGTCGGCAACGCCGCCTACGATGCACCGACATCGGAACCACAAGTTCGGTCGCGAGCACAGACAACTGCAGAACGTCCGTGACCACGTCGACGAAGTACCGACCGCAAGTGTGTTCGACCGCGATCAGCCCATTGCGATCTTCGTCGACTCTGAGGGATGTACAGTAATCACACCGTCCGGGATCGAGTACGCGACCAGGCCGACTCGCGTCAGCCGTCTGCCTTTTCGACCGCTACGAACAGGTTCGTTTCAGGTCGTGCAGGCTCTGTACTGGAGTCCACACAGGACGTACGTTGTCGCTCATGTCGCTGAGGACAGTCATGATGGTGGTCGGCCTGGCATTCCTGCTGTGCGGTGCGGTAATCATGATGTTGCCGTTGGAGCCGAACGCACCGAGCGGATCGAGCGTGTCGTGCGGCAACAGTCTCGGCATGGGCTTTGACGCGTTCGACGTCGACAAGCGCGATCAGGCATTTGTGGCCATCTGCAAGCGGCTTCGCAGCGAGCGACGAGGATGGGGCGTCCCTGCCCTGGCGGGTGGGATGGTCCTGCTGGCAGCAGGTGGTATCAGGGGTCGACGGTTCACCAACCGCACAGGCGAAATCAGCAGCTGAGTCGCTTTGTCACACCATCGGGCACTCTTTGCCGAAGGAGGCCAGTGGACGTGTCGCGAGTCAACGACAGGCGACCACCACGGTCACATCGGTCACATCGGTCACATCGGTTGCATCGGTCACATCGGTTGCATCGGTTGCAGGATGGCGAACGACGTGACGCGGGTTCATCCAACCGGCCCGATCGTGACGACGATTCCCGAGTTCGACCTTGCGGTATCAGGTGGTCACCGCATCAAGTCGATCACCAGGTGCGGCCGGAGTCACGACGCGACCGATGGTCGAGTAGTCCAAATCGGGCGAGTCGGCGACGAGCGCTACATGCGTTCCCAGCTTCCCGCGCCGACCAACGGGCGTACCCTCGCGGCGTTCTTGATCAAGCCGATGCGCCCAGTCGAGCTTCCACGTCCTCGGCCGTAACCGACCGCACTGGCGACAGTGCCGCTGCTTCCGACCGGCCGCAAGCTCACGCGGTCGACCTCGGCCTCGAGTAAGCGGTCCGCCACCAAGACAGCCGTGTTGACCGATACTCGGACCGGCCGGTCGATGACCGCTCGATCATCGACCGGCCTCGCGTTCTCGTCCGACTTGACTTGCGAACCGACTCGGGTACGCCGCGCTCCATGGGCATCGCAAGCTGGTTCACCGTTTGTTCAGCCGCGGCGCCATTTCTGGTTGGCGCCACCTGTGCACGTCCATAGGTTCAGGACCGCGCCATCGTTTTCGTTCCATCCCGCGATGTCCGCGCACTTGCCTGCCTGGGGATTCACCAGGTCACCCATCGCGTTGAGGACGAACTGTTGCGCCGGACTTCCGGAACAGGTGACGATCTGAATGGATGCCCCGTCGGCAGTGGATCCGCCTGCCACGTCCATGCACTTGTTGTTCTGCGTCCGCAGAGTGCCGTTGATCGACTCCCATCGTTGGTTTGCGCCGTTGTTGCAGTTCCAGACGTTCAGGCGCTGACCATCAGTGAAGTTGGACGCCGGGACGTCGATGCATTTGCCGTTCCAGTTGCTGACGATCGCGCTTCCGGACGGTTTGGACGCCGGGGTCACCGCCTGCATGATGACCGAGCCGATGGCTTCGACCGTGCGGGTGTCGTCCCGTGGTGTCTGCGTGTCCCACCGGTTCCAGGTCAGCTGCAGGTCGGTGCGTCGTGCGTTCCATGCCGCATCTGCGTTGCGTTTCATGAAGTCGTAGTATTGATCCCATAGGTTGTTCTCACGGACGAACTCCCCCATGCCTCGGGAGAATTCCGACTGCCAGGTGCCCTCCCGTGTTCCGTTGGTCATGATGCCGTTGGCGGTGCGCTCACGGATCACCCAGTCGGTCGTGCGTTTGGCGTCATCGAAGATGGAGCGCTGTCCGGTGCTGCGGTAGAGGGCTTGGGCCGCCCCGACGAAGGCGCCTGCCGAGTACACTGTCTGTCCACTGGAGACGGTGCCGTTGGCCTGGATGTTCTCGTGGACGCCGCCGGTCGACCGGTCGAGCAGGTGGCTCCATGTCCAGTCGAAGATCGCCCGCGCTTTGTCCAGGTAGCCACGGTCGCCGGTCGACTCGAAGATCAGCACGCCCAGGATGGCCGCCGGGCTGTTGCTGAGGGCGCTCTTCTCCTGCTTGTCGACGCTCCACCACACGCCGCCGCCCAGCGCGGTGTCCCAGCCCCGGTCGTACGTCCGGTTGAAGGCGTACTGCGCCTGCGTCAAGTAGGTTCGGTTGCCAGTGATCTTGTAGCCGCGCACAAACGCCAGACCGGCCCACAGCAAGTCGTCGTTGTAGTCGTTCCAGTTCCAGTCGTACAAGCCACCGGAGCCTTGATTCTGCTGGAGAAAGGTATCCAACAGACGACCGATCAAATCGCGGACCTCCGGACGCCTGGAGCTGTCGTACACGTCCTCGGCCGCTTGAATGTCAAGTGCTTGCCGCCAAAAATAGTCCTTTTCCGTCTTGCCAAGAGACTCTTTATAGTATCGTCGATCACCATTCGAAACCAGGAATGCCCTGTTCAGCGCGTCGAAGGTAGCATCCGTGTTCACTGTCAGCGGCGCAATCGCGACTGGATCCGAAGCCGTCGCACTCCGCGCGATCGGCATGCCGGCCGCGACAACGAAGAACGCTGTCGCGGCAGCCAAAATCGATGCGAGCTTAATCATGCACACCTTCCCGTCAATAATATCCGATCTGATCTTGGTCACACCGGGAACACTTCTCGCCACATGCTTACCACCGGAAATCCGGCGGTGACATCGTCACACCCATAACGGTGCCACCGCCGAATTCGAAACGTTGCCGATGCATGGGACGATTTTCTGAAGTACGGGTTCACCAGCATTCGCAGATGTCGGTCTTACCCGGATGAGCCCGTCAATGTCGATATGCGAGTCCTAGTTGCGTGACCACTTCTGGTTGGCGCCGCCGTTGCAGGTGTAGATCGTTAATACCGTACCGTTGGCCGTGCCGTGACCTGTGGCGTCGAGGCACTTACCCGACTGGACTCCGACGACAGTGCCGTCCGGGTTGACATTCCACTGCTGATTGGTGCCACCGTTACAGTCCCAGATCTGAACCGCCGTGCCGTCGGCTGTACCCAGTGCGTCCACATCGAGGCATTTGTTTCCGAAGACGGTCAACTGCTTACCGATGGTGGCGGCCCAACCCTGGTTGGCGCCGTTGTTGCAATCCCACAGCGCGGGCTTGGTGCCGTTGACCTGGTCGAAATTCGGTACGTCGACACAACGGCCGGATTCCTGCCCCCTGAGTGGAGCAGCGACACCGCGACTGCCGCAGGTGGTCATGCCGGCGGTATAGCGGCAGAGGACGGTGGCGAAACCGCCGCGAGTGGCGACAGGCACGCTGAGCGAGTCGGCGTTCGTGACCACCCTGGTCTCGCGCAGCAACCCACCGGAACCGTCACGCACGGTCTCCGCGAGGTACTGCCCGCTTCCCAGGAACGACAGCGATGAGGAGAACGTGCTTGCGGCCACCGCGGAGATGCCGCCGATGTACCAGGTGGCGTCGTTGCGGCGGGCGATGTAGGCCCCTTGGCCGGGCCTGCCGCCGAGCACTCTGGTTTCGTCCCACACCGAAGGAAGCTGATTGAGTATCCGCAAGGCTTCGCCGTGGGCTTCGTAGCTTTCCGGATTGTCCGCGAGATGCTGCCAACCCGACTCGAACACGATCGCGGTGCCCAGTTCGTGCCCGTCGGTGGTGTCACGGTTGGCCAGACTGAAGACGACCGGGGTGAAGTCCATGCTGGCGATGGCGTTGCGGGTGAACGGCAGGACCGTGTTGAGTTCGGCCCGCAGGTATTGCTCGGCTCCGAATACCGCCTCGACCGTCATCACGTGCGGCCAGGTACGTTGCAGACCGCGTGGTGTCGCAGCGCCGTGGAAGTTGACCATGAGTCGCAGCTCGGCGGTGCGGGCGAGGATGGTGTCGTACCACTGCAGGGTGGGTTGGGTGTCCTCGTAGATGAAGTCGATTTTCACCCCGGCCACCCCCCAGCTCTTGATCAGGGGTAACCAGTTCTCCCGTTGTTGCGAAGTCCGCAGGTCGTTGGAGTTGAACCACAGGATCACCTGCACACCCCTGGCACGGGCGTAGGCCACGACGTCCGGCACCCAACTGGACGACCAGCCCTCGTCGATCAGCACATGCCCCCAGCCGTTGCGCTGCGCGAAGTCGATGTACTGGCGTTGCCGATTCGCGTCCGACGGGCTGGAATGCTCGGTTAGCCAGGACCATGCGACCGTGCTCGGCTTGATCCACGACGTGTCGGCCACCTTCGACGACGCGGCGAGGTCATCGACGATCGTCGATGTGGTCACCGTGTTCAGGTCGCCGACCGCCGCGGTGCGCCATGGGGTGCTCAGCGGCAGCGTCGTGGTGATCCCACCGGCCAGCACAGTGCCGTACGTTCCGGATCCGGATTGGTGGGCCAGATACGATGCGGCGTAGCGGCCGTCGAGGTCGGTCTCGGCCACCAAGGCGAAGCGGCCGTTGACCTCGAACAACGCCGGCACTCGGTAGTTGTTGCCCGAAGGGGCACCGCCTGCAGTGGACTGGAACCACCGGCCTTGGTCCTCGCTGTGCGGTGGTACCAGCCACGCGTTGGACGAGGCCGGTACCGTCCAGGACGACGCCTCCCGGTTCACCGTGATCGAACCCGATCCCGGAAGCACGTACCGGTATGCCGCGCCGGAATCCGACACCCGGATCACGACGTCCAGACGGGCACCGCCGGCACCGGTGAACGACAAGGTCGTTTCCGCATAGGTAGTGCGCCGCGTACGTTGCTTGCCCGTGGTCATCGAGTACGACTCGGTGACCGTTCGGTCGCTTCGCTGACCGAATGTCAGGTTCCTGGTCAGATCTGCGGCGCTGGTGACGATGCCGATCGGCGACGGTGACAGCACGACCTGTCCCCGATTCGATACCGCGAATGTCAACGACCCGTTGTCCAGACTGATCTGCGCCGACGTCGGCGAACCAGCCGATGGCCCGCCGATCGACCACACTGTGGCCGCTGACGCCACGTGCGGAACAGCATAGATGAACGTGGCCGACATAAGCATTGTCAATGTAACGCGCAATAAATTCCGGAGGTATTGACGTTTATGCACAGAATCCTCCTTTGAGATGGAAAAGCAAGGATTGTCCGACCAATGTCTCGCGTGCGCTTCCACCCATGGCGATGACGTTATCTCAAGGTAGTCCGTCGGTGGTAAATCAAACGGATTCACGCCCTCTTCGGTATGCTGAGACGCAGCATGTGTAGCCGTTGCCACTGGCGGAGTCCACCGGCGGGTCTCTCGATATCCGTATTCGGAATCGCCTTTACTGTAATATGGACCGATATCAGACGGTCGTCGGACGATCGATTCGGAAGATCGCCCAAGGCTGCCAGGACACCGCGTCCGGTCCGCGCATAGCGGTGGGAATCCGGTGTCGATTCGACGTGGTCTCGCACCACCATCTCCCGGTGGTTCGGGGCAGGCGACGCTGCCTGCCCCGAACCGGCACGGGATCAGCCAAGGTGCCACTTCTGGTTAGCCGTGCCCGCGCAGTCCCACAAGGTGAGCACGGCACCGTTGTTGGGGTCCCAGCCCGCGATGTCGACGCACTTGTTGGCCTGCGGGTTCACTAGGTCGCCCGCGCCGCTGAGCACGAACTGCTGAGCCGCGGTGTTGTTGCACGACCACAGCTGGATCACCGCGCCGTTCGCGGTCGACCCGCCGTTGACATCCAGGCACTTGTTGTTCTGCGTACGCAGGGCACCGCCGGTGAACTCCCACTTCTGGTTCGCACCACCGTTGCAATCCCACACGACCGTGCGCTGACCGTCGGTGAAGTTCCCACCGGGCACGTCGAGACACTTGCCGTTCCAGTTACTGACGATGCTGTTGCCGGCGGGCTGCGGGTTGCCGCCGCCCGCACCGAACGGCGTGAGAGTGATGCCCGCCGAGCGCGGGTCGCCGTCGTGCACCAGGGACTCCTGAGCCTGCACGTCGTCGAACGCGAACCCGTACGCCCTGCCGTCCACCATGTTCTGGTGGATGATCCGCGAGTAGTGGTCCGTCAGCGAGCCCTGGTAGAAGTCGCCGGGACCGCCGCCGGGCTGGGTGTCGATCCGGCCGAGGGTGGAGCGGTGCAGCGCCGCGCACAGGGTGCGGGCGATGGGGCCGACCACCTGGTCGTTCGGAGCGCCCAGGTTGCCGTCGCAGCCCCACACGTTCGCCGTGGAGGGCTTCTGGAACGACGCCACCTGCTGGCCCGAGGTGTTGGTGAAGTTCATCGTGTTGCCGGACGTCCGACCGAAGTACTTGATGCCGGGCTGGTCGCCGAACGGGACCACGGTGAGCGCCTTGCTCGCGTACGCGCCCCACGCCTGGTCGATGTAGGGCTGCAGGTAGTTCGCGTCCATCAGGCCCGCGCCCGCCGCCTTGCCGGGAGCGAGGACCCTCAGCACGGTGCCGTCGGACCGGGTCACCACGGAGTTGGCCCACCCGGACTGCTGGCGCACGGCGTTGATCACGTTCTCGCGGCCGTTGTTCACCAGGTTGCCGGTCCGCGAGGTGACGCCGCTCGCGCCGGTGACGCTGACCTCGTGCGGCACCGCGAACATGTCGACCTGGGAGCTGTTGAGCCAGAGACCCGCGTCGTTGTAGGTGAACTCGCTCCAGTCGAACAGGATGTTGCGGTTGGGGTCACCGCCTGCCCACGGCGCGGGTTGCACCAGCCCGTCGGGGGTCAGGGCGAACTTGAGCTTCTCGCCGAAAGCCATGTAGACGCGGCCGGAGATGAACCGCGGCACCCGCACGGTGACGTTGCCGCCGTTGCCGGGACCGGCGATGGAGACGTCGGGTGCGGGGCTCGGAGGGTTGCCGCCCGCGGGCCACGGGGTGAAGCCGCCGCCCTGGTTGACGTACCCAAGTCGACCGTTGCGAATGTCGGTGCCCAGCACGTACAGGTAGACCGCGTCGGAGCGGCCGCTGTTGTTGGTAATGGTGAACGGGAGCAGGTCGGGGCCGATGGCCGCCGCTGGTTGGGTGAACAGGGCGACGGATGTCGCCATGGCGAGCGCGGTGAGCGCGCTCAACCACTTCGTTGTGGTGCGCACAGGGGTCTCCTCGGTTCCAGGACAGGGTGGAACGCCTCCCGGCGCGGTGGAGGGACACTCACCGGGAGGCGTGGAAAAGGGTGCGCCGTAACCGATCGACATCGGTGAGAGCGCTCTCACTGCATCATTGGTCTCCACTTGCCCTTGTGTCAAGGAAAGTCACGGGTCCAAGGGTCGTCTCTGGTTGAGAAGGTCGTGCCGCAGGAGGTCTGACCGGTCGCTCGCGGCACGGAGCACGACCAGCTGAATACCGGGTGTCCTTATCGGACTGCCGTCCGACGGACGGAGGGCGGACCGGCGCAGTCGGAGGGGTGGTCAGTGCACGCGAGCGAGGTACACCTTGACAGTTCCGTAGCCCTCGGGACCGATGACCTTGACGGTGTGCGTGCCCGCCGTCAGTTCGAAGGAACGAGTCGAGTAGGTTCCGGAGCTGCCGCCTACGTATCCGAGTTCTTTCCCGTCGATCGCCGTGTTGTAGAAGGAGACACCGTCGACTTCGTATTCCATGACGTAGGTTCCGGATGCCGCAACCGTCGGAGTGTAGGTCGCCGAGTTGCTGGTCGTGCCCAGAAGCTGACGGCTGCTCGTCGACTGCGCTGCCGTCGTGACCGGACTCGCTTCAGCGGAGGCGATCACCCCTGGCAACACCGCGAGAGCGAACGACGCGGCGATGCCGGTCACTACGGAGAATGCTGTCACCCGGCCGGACTTCCACACCTTCATGCGTTACCTCCAGTATGTGCTGCTCCGAGTGGGTTTCGTTGGTCGCGCCTTGACGGGCTCGACGTTCGGGAGGTGATCGGGCGAGCGTCGCGGAACACCTATCGCGCGGCCCAGCGCTGCGCCCCGGTGTTGTTGCAGTCGTACAGCGCGACCAGGGAACCGTTGGCGGTCGCGTTCCCCGTCACGTCCACGCATTTGCCCGAGCCGGATGCCACGATCGCGCCGTTGGCGGTGAAGGCGAACTTCTGTGCCGGACTTCCGTTGCAGCCCCAGATCTGGATCTTCGTGCCGTTGGCGGAGCCGTTGGCGTTCACGTCCAGGCAGCGGTCGCCGAATATCCGCAGCTCACCGCCCGAGGACCGGGTCCACCGCTGGTTCGTGCTGCCGTAGCAGTCCCAGAGCAGCACCTGCGTGCCCTCGGTCGTGTTCGCGCCAGCGACGTCCAGGCAGCGGGTCGACTGGGGATTGGCCAGCACGACCGTGTCGCCCGCGGGCGGGTCGACCACAGTGGACAGGCTGGCGGGCACGGAGCGCAGCGCCGCGTACCAGCGGTCGGCCATCTTGTCATACCCGCCCGCGTTGGGGTGGATGCCATCGGCGATGTCGCCGTTGCCGAAGCCGGTGTGCATGTCCACGACGTGAGTCTTGGGCCCCTTCTGGGCCACAATGCCGGGGATGGCGGCGTTGAACGTCCGCACCTGGGCCTCTCGGCCCGCGTCGGTCAGCGGGGTGATCTGCGCGACGAACAGCTCGACCGACGGGGCGAGGACCCTGATCTTGTCGATGAGCGCGGACAGCCGGGTGGGCGCGTTGGCGACCTCGTGGTTCTGCCCGATATCATTGGTGCCGATGTGCAGCAGGATCGTGCGCGGAGCGGCCTTCTGGATCCACCCGGCGACGTTCGCGTCGAGTTCGTCGATCCGCCATCCCGAATGACCCTCGTGGTCGTGGTCACCGAGGTTCGACGGCCCGTTGAACCCGGAGCCGACGAAGTCGATCGATTGCCCGACTGCGGCCATCCGCTGCCACAGGCCGACCCGGTAGCCACCGGAGACGTTGAAGCCGTCGGTGATCGAGTCGCCCAGCGGCATCACCCGAACGCCGCCGTTGGATTCCGCGGACGCGGGCGCCGTCGCGGTCACCGCCAGTCCGACGGCGAGGGCAAAGCCGAGCGCCGCTGCGCCGAGCCTCCTAGGATTCCATCTCATGGCTGTTCCTTATCTTCTAGTTGGGTCTGTTCTGGTCACTCGTAAGATCGGGAGGACCCAGGGGTCTCGGGTGTGGCTGTCATGGTGTAGCCGTTGGTGTGGCTTGAGAGGATTGGCCGCCCGAGGTCCCGCGACGACTCGACCGCTGATTGGGATGAGCGAACCGATCGCTGCATAAGGACGTGACGGCGAGGTCGTCTGCCGGGTATTCCGCAGGAACGACGACGGAGGTGACAGTGCCCGAACTGTGGGCCGGAGTGGACGCGGGCAAAGCCCACCATCACTGCACGGTGATCGACACCGACGGCACGAAAGTGCTGTCGCGACGAGTTCCGAACGACGAGGCCGACCTGCTGACACTGATCGGCGATGTCCAAGCCCTGGACCAGGACGTGCTGTGGGCGATCGACCTCAATGCCGGCGGGGCCGCGCTGCTGATCGCGTTGCTGGTCAACCACGACCAGAAGCTGCTCTACATTCCCGGCCGCACCGTCCACCACGCCTCCGGCGGCTACCGCGGTGACGGCAAGAGCGACGCCAAGGACGCCTTCGTCATCGCCGACCAGGCTCGCATGCGCCGAGACCTGCACCCGAGGACCACCGGCGACGAGATCGCGGTGGAGTTGCGGATCCTCACCGCCCGCCGTTACGACCTGGCCGCGGACCGCACGCGGGCGATCAGCCGGTTGCGCGCCCAACTGCTGGAGTACTTTCCCGCTCTGGAGCGGGCTTTCGACTACAGCACCTCCAAGGCCGCGCTGGTCCTGCTGACCGGCTACCAGACCCCCGCCGCGCTGCGCGAGTGCGGCCAGGACCGGCTGGCGAGCTGGTTGCGCGAACGGAAAGTCCGCACCAGCGCGGTGGTCGCCGCCACCGCGATCACCGCGGCCCACGCCCAGTTCACCACCGTCCCCGGCGAAGCGACGGCCGCGGCCATGGCGGCCCGACTGGCTCAGGCGGTGATGGCCCTGGACCAGGAGATCGCGGAGACCGACACGCTCATCGAGGACCGGTTTCGCCGCCACCGCGCGGCTGCCGCCATCGTGAGCATGCCCGGCATCGGCCCCTTGCTGGGCGCGGAGTTCCTCGCCCTGACCGGCGGGGACATGGCCGTGTTCGGCAGCGCCGACAGGCTCGCGGGGGTTGCGGGCCTGGCCCCGGTGCCCAAGGACTCCGGTCGGGTCCAGGGCAACCTGCGCCGCCCGCGCCGCTACAACCGGCGACTGTTGCGCGTGTTCTACCTGTCCGCGCAGGTCGCCGCCCGTTGCTGCCCGACGTCGAAAGCCTTCTACGACAGGAAAAGACGCGAGGGCAAGGCGCACAAACAGGCGGTACTCGCCTTGGCGCGTCGACGGTTGAACGTCTTGTGGGCGCTGATCCGCGACAACCGCACGTTCCAGACCGTCACGTCCCCGCCAGCGGCTGTCGCGGCCTGACAAGCTCACGGCTGGTCATCGTTGCGGCTTGACAACCTCATTGGGAATCCTCTCGTGTGCACCGGGGCCTCGGCGGCCGTCATGACGGCCGCCGAGGTGGTGTGGAACGTCTAGGCGCGTGACCACTGCTGGTTGGCGGCGCCGGTGCACGTCCAGAGGACGAATTCCGTGCCGTTGGTGGTGCCGTGGCCGGTCACGTCCAGGCACTTGCCCGATCCGACGTTGACGACCGCGCCGTCGGTGCCGACCCGCCACTGCTGCGCGGCGGTTCCGGTGCAGTCGGTGATCTGGATGACGGCCCCGTCACCGGTGCCCACCGCTTCCAGGCACTTGGTGTCGAACACCTTGAGCTGGTTGGTCGTGGTCGAGGTCCAGGCCTGGTTGCCGCCGTTGTTGCAGTCCCACAGCGCGGGCCTAGTGCCGTTGGTCTCGTTGGCCGCGGGTACGTCGACGCACTTGCCCGACTCCAGGCCCTTGAGGATGCCGGTGGTGTCGGCCCTCGCCCACTTCTGGTTCGCACCGCCGTTGCAGCCCCAGATGACGAGCGCGGTCCCGTTCGCCGTGCCGTGCCCGGTGACGTCCAGGCACGTGCCCGATCCGGTGTTAACCACCGAACCGTCGGAATTGACGGTCCACTGCTGGGCAGTCGACCCGGTGCAGTCGTTGATGCGGACCGCGGTCCCGTTGGCCGTGCCGCCCGCGTCCAGGCACTTGGTGCCGTAGACCTTCAGCTGTTTGGCCGGGGTGGCGGTCCAGGTCTGGTTGGCGCCGCCGTTGCAGTCCCACAGCGCCACCGCGGTGCCGTTGGTCTGGCTTTGGCCGGGCACGTCGGCGCACAGACCGGATTCCTGGCCCTTGAGGATGCCGCTGAAGTCACCGGCGGCGTTGGGGGTCACGGTGAGGTTGTCGAACTGGTTGGTCTGGTAGCCGACTACCCCGAACCCGACCTGCCCGGCGGTGAAGGAGCTGTCGGTGACCGCACCGAGGGTCGTACCGTCGAGGGTGGCGGTGATCCGGTTGCCGGAGAAGCCGATCTTGGCGTTGTGCCAGGTGTTCAGGCCCAGCGCCGGGCGGGTGCCGGAAGCGAGGGTGGTGAGGACGCCGCCGTTGCTGTTCTTCGCGATCGACCAGGCCCCGGTGTCGCTGAACCGCAGCTGGTAGGCGGCCTGCTTGCTCTGCGGCCGGTTCTGGGTGTTCGCGCGGCCCAGGAGGGTCACCGTGCCCGCCTGCTGCATGTCGACATCGACGCTGACGGTGTAGTTGCTCCAGCTCGGGTCACCGACCAAGCCGTAGGCGTCGCTGTTGTCCTGCCAGTTGATCGGCCTGATCGGCGCGACCTGCTGCAGGCACTGCCCGGACCGGCCCGCG
This sequence comes from Umezawaea sp. Da 62-37, assembly GCF_032460545.1. Taxonomy (GTDB): domain Bacteria; phylum Actinomycetota; class Actinomycetes; order Mycobacteriales; family Pseudonocardiaceae; genus Umezawaea. Next base: position 7,155,780 of record NZ_CP135965.1, on the reverse strand, counting down.
ACGCAGGGGCGGACCTCGTAGGCGCCCTGCATGGTGGAGAAGTACTTCGCCATGTCGCGGGTGGCGTAGCCGTCGAAGTTGTCCGAGTACGGCAGGGGCTGTGCGCCGGGTGCGGGACTGGTTGCGGTGCCTTTGCCCTGGCCGGTCGTGGTGGTGACCGTGTAGATCCGGTTCGGCTGCAGGGTCAGCGTGTACCGGCCGGTGGTCGGGGTGATGTCGGCCTGCTTGACGAAATGGTCGGCGGTATTGGACGAACCGAGGTCGGTCGACCAGACGTGCACGGTGCCGGTCTTGAGCCCCCCGGATACCGCGACGTCCACGGTCTGCGCGGCGGTGGTGCCGGTGGTCTCGTAGACGGTGGAGTAGTCGGTGCCGTTGGTGGACTTGAGCGAGATGTAGCTGCCGTTGGCCCGGTTCCCGCCGAGGTAGCCGCTCGCGGAGCCGGTGAGGAATTTCCAGCCGGGCTGGGTGAACTGGGCGACCTGGGCGTTGGCCCAGAGGTTCTTGCCCAGCTGGTAGGAGCCCGACCACGGCGACCCGGCGACGGCCAGCGCAACCGTGGCGTACGGGAGGTTGGGGTAGAGCGCCGCGACCAGCGGCCAGTTCATGAATCCGGTCATCTGACCGTCGAGGTAGCCGCGGGTGATGCTGCGGATGTACGGCACCGACCCGGAGTTGTAGTCCTGCGAGCCGAACTCGCTGGCCCACAGCGGTTTCCCGGTCGCCACCGCGTTCGCCGACGAGGCACAGGAGGTCGCATCGGACAGGTAGCCGCACGGGTAATGCGAGCCGACCACACCGACGGCGTTGTTGAAGGCGGGATCGGCGAGCATGTCGTCGGCGGTGTCCCACCCGGAGTCGTCACCGACGATCTGCACCGAAGCATAACCCCTGGCGTTCAACGCGGAGCGCAGGTTCTTGTACCAGGTCTTGTCGTGGCCGCGTTCGTTCCAGCCTCCGAGGTAGCTGATCGTCAGTCCGTGGCCCTTGGCGCAGTCCAGCCAGGAGATGTCGTAGTCGATCATGTCCTGGGTCCAGAAGTTGCCGTTGCCGATCCATCCCGGCGCGGCCCAGGGCAAAGCCACCAGTTTGATGTTCGGGTTGCGGGCGACGGCTTCCTTGCCGAGCCAGAACTCGTAGCCGACATCGCAGTTGATCTCACCGCGCACGTGCTGGTGGCTGGGCTCGGCGCCGTCGGTGGAGTTCGCGTCGCCACCGATCTCCAACTTCAACAGCTGGACCGCGGCGCCGTAGTTCGGCTTGAACAGGTAGTCGAGGATCTGAGCCCGTTGGGTAGGCGGATAGTCGATCAGCAGACGAGTGTTGCCGCCACCCCCGCTGATGGCGCCGACCCCGTCGAACGTGCGACCGGAGCTGCCGCCGTTCACGGCCACGGAGGTCGTGACGGCCTCCGCAGGCATAGCCGCGCCGACAGCGGAGACCACCGAGACGAGCAGGGTGAAGGCCGTTAAGGCGAAGAGCATGCGCAAGCTGCGACCACGATCAGGATGGAGCATTGAACTTTCTCCTTCGGCAGTGATGGAGAGCAGGGAGTTCGGGTTCCCGACCACGCCCAGTCGACAGATCTGTTCCTGAAAGGACAGTTCCGCCGTCGACCCACTTCTCCGACGCGACCGCGGAACGGGGACCTCGTACCTGGGCGCCTGGTGATGACCTGATCATCGCGGAGGTGCCGTTGCAATCGTCAGGGTTGCGCGGGTGCGGTCGATACTGGATGACACCGCGCTTTGGCGGCAGTGGTCGGAGACCGGATTGCGATAGCCGTCGTCGTACTGCTGCTGCTGGTTGGCGCCACGACTGCAATCCCGCAGCGCCACCGACATCCCGCCGGCGGTTCCTGACCCGGTGAGGTCGGGGTACTTGTCCGGAGCGCACAACGATCCATCGGCTACAGGGAACCGACGAGAGCGTTTCGGGAGGTGCGGCAGAGTTGCGCAGCACGGGCGGCAGACGCAATTCCTACCCGTCTGTCATCTCGAGATTCTTCGCATGGCAAACACACCCTTTGCAGGAGAAGGGTTTCGCTGGAGCGCTCTCATACGAGGGACATGATCGTGTTACCTCGTGATGACGACAGTGTGTAGCCGAACTTGTTTTCCGGTCAAGACCTACGCCCAAGCGAGACGCTACACGGTTTCGAGACTCCCAGGTCTCGCCTGGCGACCACCCACCTGGCGAAACATTCGTCAATAGTCTCGAAATACCTCTTTTCAAGCCCTATTGACGACACCTGGACCACCTGCCAAGCTCAGTTGCGAGAGCGCTCTCACGCTCCTCTTTCCCTGCACAAGGAGTAGTCGTGAGACTGATCGCGCAAAGTTGCGCGGTGGCGATCGCCGCTGCGCTCATGGTTGTGCCCGCAGTGGCCTCGGCTACTGAGTCGACAACGTTGTCATCGGCGTTGACTCGCGACTTGGGCTTGTCACCGGCCCAGGCCGCGGTGCGCCAGGACCGCGAATTGCGGTCCGGTCCGTTGGAGAACCTGTTGCGTGCCAAGCTATCCGACCGGTTCGGCGGAGCGTGGTACGACAACGGGATGTTGACGATCGGTGTGCTCGACCCGGCCGATGCCGCCGCCGTCCGCGCGGCAGGAGCCACAGCGGTGACCGTCGACCGCTCCGAGCAGGTTCTCACCTCGCAGAAAGCGTTGCTGGACAAGATGTCCGCACCCACCGACGTCCACTCGTGGTACGTGGATCCGGTATCGAACTCGGTGGTGGTCGAGGCCGCGTCCGAAGCCGCGGGGCGATCCTTCGGGTCGAAGGCGGGCGTGGCCGTACGGACGCGGGTATCGCAGGCGCCGCGACCGTTGTACGACATCCGCGGCGGTGACCAGTACGTGATCAACAGGAACGTGCTGTGCTCGGTGGGTTTCTCGGTCGACGGTGGTTTCGTCACAGCCGGGCACTGCGGTAGCACCGGGTCCCCGACCCTGGGCTACAACAACGTCGACCAAGGCACGTTCGCGGGCTCGTCGTTCCCCGACAACGACTACGCGTGGGTCCGCACCAACGCCAACTGGACCCCCACCCCCTACGTCAACGATTACGCGGGCGGAAGCGTGGCAGTCGCCGGATCGCAGGAGGCGGGCATCGGCGCGTCGGTGTGCCGTTCGGGCCGGACCACCGGTTGGCACTGCGGCACGATCCAGGCCAAGAACGTGACGGTCAACTACTCCAACGGCCCGGTATACGGCCTCACCTCGACGAACGCGTGCGCGGAGGGCGGCGACTCGGGCGGTGCATGGCTCACGGGCAACCAGGCCCAAGGCGTGACCTCGGGTGGGTCGGGCGACTGCAAGACCGGCGGTACCACGCTGTTCCAGCCGGTGAACGAGATCCTGTCCACCTACGGGCTGCGTCTGTCCACGACCGGCAGTGGCAGCAGCACTCGGATCATCGGCTACCAGGACAAGTGTGTCGATGTCCCCAACTCCAACGCCGTGGCGGGCCAAAGGTTGGCGACGTGGGACTGCAACGGCGGAGCGAACCAGAACTGGACGTTCGGAGGCGACGGCACGGTCCGCGCGCTCGGCCTGTGCATGGACGTCAACGGCGGTGCGACCGCGAACGGCACGGCAATCCAATTGTGGGGCTGCAACGGCTCCCCCGCCCAGCAGTTCGTGTTGAGCGCCGCGGGGGACTTGGTCAACCCACAAGCCAACAAGTGCGTCGACATCACAGGTTACGGTGGCGTCGGCACTCCGCTCGAACTGTGGGACTGCAACGGCGGCGCCAACCAGAAGTGGCGACGCGGGTAAACCGCCCGTCCTGCGGGGAGAGATAGCGACTCGACGTGCGTTCGCGCCGTTCAGCCCACGCAGGGCGAAGCCACCCAGGGACACCGACTGGTCAAGCACCGGACCGACATGGCTCGGGCGTGCTCAAGCCCGACGGCAAGGAATCCCAGTTCGATTTGGGTGACTCGTCCTGGCTCGGCTCCACGACCACGGCTTTGTTCCGCACCCCACCATCCGTCGCTCTTCATGATCGCATGTCGGCTCGGCTCAAGCGTGTCCGAATGGGGCGCGGTGCGGCCGGCGGTCATTGGCGATCCCAGTTCAAGGAGTTGGGCATGTTTGCATCGGGTTATCACCGGCGGCTGCGCCCTCGCGTCCTGGCCACCGTCATGGCTTTGCTGGCGGTGTCTTCCACGACCAGCGCCGTGCCGGCAGTGGCGGCGGCGGCCACGACCGTGGTCGGCGTGGCTTCCGGCCGCTGTCTCGACGTGGTCGGCAACGCCAGGGAGTCGGAGACCGCCGTCAACATCTACGACTGCAACGGGCAGGCAAACCAGGCCTGGAACTTCACCTCGGCCGGGGAGCTCAGGGTCTACGACGACACCTTGTGCCTGGACGTGGTCGGTCAGAGCACGACCGCCCCGGCCGCGGTGCAGATCTACACCTGTACCGGTGGCGCCAACCAGCGCTGGACCATCAGGTCCGACGGCGCGATCGTCGGGGTGCAGTCAGGTCTCTGCCTGGACGTGACGGGCCAGGGCACGGCCAACAGCACCCTGGTGGGACTGTGGACCTGCAACGGGCAGGACAACCAGAAGTGGCGGACGTCCGGAGGAAGCGCGGACACCCAGCCGCCGACGGTGCCCGGCAACCCCAGGGTGAGCAACCTGGTGTGCGACTCGGTGACCTTCGCGTGGAACGCCTCGACCGACAACGTCGGAGTCGCGTTCTACGACGTGTACCACGACGGCCAACTGATGAAGTCGGTGAGCGGCACCACGCTGTCCACCAGCCTGTCCGTGGTGGCCGGGGCGACCTGGGGCTTGTACGTTAACGCGCGTGACGCGGCGGGCAACGTCTCCCAGGCCAGCACCACCGTGTCGATCACACCGCCGCAGTGCCAGGCCGACACCCAGCCGCCGACCGCGCCGACACAACTCGCGGGCTCCGCGTCCGGCACCACGGTGACGTTGTCGTGGACGGCATCCACCGACAACATCGGAGTCCGGGCCTACGACGTCTACCGCGGCGACGCCCAAGTCGGCACAGTGACCGGCACCGTTCCTCCCGCCACCTTGTTCATCGACAGCGGTTTGACGTCCAACACCAGGTACCAGTACTACGTGGTGGCGCGCGACGGGCAGGCCAACACGTCAGCCCGCAGCAACACCGCGACGGTGACCACCGGCGCGGGGTGCGCCAACGCGGTATGTGCCGTGACGCAGGTCGGAACCGACACCGACATCCCGTGGGGCCTGGTCACGCTGTCCGACGGCACCATCCTCTACAGCCGCCGCGACGCGCACGACATCGTCCGTCTCAACCCGGTCACCGGGGCGAAGACGACGGTGGGCACGGTGTCGAACGTGTCCGGCACCGACGGTGAGGGCGGACTGCTCGGTCTGGCCGTCTCGCCCGGCTTCGCGAGTGACCACTGGCTCTACATCATGCACACCTCGCCCAACGACAACCGGATCGTGCGGATCAAGCTGGAGAACGACCGGCTCGACACCTCCACCGAACAGGTTCTGCTCAGCGGGATCCTGCGCAACAAGTTCCACGACGGCGGCAGGCTGCGGTTCGGCCCGGACGGCAAGCTCTACGCCAGCACCGGTGACGCACAGAACGGCGACAACGCGCAGAACAGGAACGGCCTCAACGGCAAGGTCCTGCGGCTCAACGCGGACGGCAGCGTGCCGTCGGACAACCCGTTCGGCAACTACGTGTGGAGCTACGGCCACCGCAACCCGCAGGGACTGGCGTTCGACTCCCGTGGACGGCTGTGGGAACAGGAGTTCGGCAACGGGATCATGGACGAGACGAACCTGATCACCAAGGGCGGCAACTACGGCTGGCCCGCTTGCGAGGGCACCTCGGGCTCCTGCGGTACCGCGGGTTTCATCGCGCCGAAGCGCACCTACTCCACGGCGGACGGCTCGTGCTCGGGTGTCGCCATCGTTCGCGACGTGCTGTACGTGGCCTGCCAACGTGGCACTCGGATGTATCGCGAAGTGATCAGCGGCGACAGCCTGACCAACGTGCAGGTGTACTTCAACGGCACCTACGGCCGACTGCGCACGGTGGAACCTTCCTCTGACGGCGGTCTGTGGCTGACAACCTCGAACAACGGCGACAAGGACAGCACTCCGAACAACAGCAACGAGAAAATCCTGCACGTCGCACTCGGCGGGTAATGGCGGCGGTTTTCGAGACGGCGGGGCATCCCCTCGCGGATGTCCTGCCGCCTCACCCGAAGACCGCAAGGTAGGAGGTGCCGCTTATGCCGGCCTTGCCGGAGCACCACAGCTGCCGCGCCAGCCACTCGACCAGGTCGTGGCAGTCGCGGCCCTCCTGCCGGTCCCACAGCACGCTGTCGCCCTCGGAGTCGACCACGCCCCGGACGTCCGGGTTGCAGATCGCGTAGCTCTGGGTGCACCAGTAGGCGGGTCCGGGCCCTCGAACTTCTCCAGTCCGGACACGATTCCGTCGTCGAGCCCGACCAGCCCGAAGCCGCCCATCACGCTGGGGACGCACCCTGCCCCTTGCCGTAGGGGCTCCAGGTCACGATTACCGGCACCGGCTCGGTGCCGACGGGGCGGACGACGTCGACGTGGATCATCACGCCGTCGCGGAGCAGGACCGGCACGTCCTTCTCGGATACGACGTCGACCGGCAGGGGCCGGAACTGCGGGGTGATCCGGAATCCCGCTTCCAGTGTCTGGGTGCCTGGATGGAACTTCGTCAGCACGCCCGTCCTTACGGCCAGCGGCGAGTGGGTCGGCACGGACACCATCCGGTCGTCGTTCATGACGATCTCCTCGTCCCCAGCACGTCGTCTGCCGCGCTTCCTGCATGACGGCGGCCGTACGACGACTCACCTAAAAACTCAACTCATGTTTATATCATTGGAGCTGGCCGCTACATTCAGGTCATGACCGCGCAGGAAGCACACGTGACGGGGCCGCGTCGCGGCCGCAGGCCCGGAATCGGCAGCACGCGGCAGGTGGTGCTCGACGCGGCCCGAGCGCGGTTCGCCCGCGACGGTTTCGCCACGACCACGATCCGAGGCGTCGCCACCGACGCCGGGGTGGACGCCTCGCAGGTGATGCAGTTCTTCCGATCGAAGAACGAGCTCTTCGCCGCCGTGATGGCCATCCCCCCGTCCGCGCTCGAGCGGTTCGACACCGCATTCGAGGGGCCCGACGAGCACCTCGGCGAGCGAGTGGTCCGCGCCTATCTGAGCGCTTGGGAAGGTGCTGCCGACGAATCCGAGCCCCTGATGGCGATGCTGCGCGGCGCGATCACCAACGATTTCGCGAGAGCGCAACTGCGCGACTTCATCCAGTCCCGGTTGGCGCACGGCGTCAAGGGGCGGGGCGGTAACGACGCGATGTTGCGCGCGGCCCTCGTGGCGTCGATGCTGGTCGGCATCGTAACCGGCAGGCAGATCATCGGCGTGCCCGCACTCGTCACCGCCGACACCGAGCAGCTCGTCGCGATCGTCGCCCCGGCGATCCAACAAGTCCTCGTAGGTGGCGCGCCTGCCCAGGACTGATCCCGTGACGCCACCGGTCGCCGCGGACGTGGACCGGAACGCGCACCGATGCCGGTGTCGGGTCAGCGCCTCACCGTGCGAGCAGGCAACTGCACCCTCACGAAGCCCAGTTCGGGCGGGGTGCCGCGTGTGGCGAACGGTCTTACCACCAACGCGCTTACCACCTGTCACAGCCGCCTCTCTGCGGCTCTGTATTCCGTGTCCTGCCGACCGGCGTCCGGTTTGCCGACGGCGTGGCTGACCGGCAACAGCATCGGCGGCGTGCGCGCCGGGGTGTGGTCCACATTCTTCACCTCAGCGGCACGACACCGGCATCAACCTGCCTGTCCTCATCAGCACGGCCACCTACCCGGACACCCCTGGGCAACACCGGCCTCGACTACACCCGGCGCCCCGGCTCTGTGCCCGCAGACGCCGACAGCACCTCTCCCCCAACCTGCTCCACTCGAGTCTGATTGTCCGATCGAGGATGTGGCTCGCCGGGGCGACAAAGGTCAGCAGATGCGGGCTCCGCCCTGTGGTCCCGTCCTTGCACGCGGAGAGCGGGAACGGGGATCAGTCCGCGTCCGGGCCGGCGGCACGGCCTCAATGGCGTCGACGGTTCAGCAACCACCACGAGGTCACCAGGTCCTCGGTGCGTCGTAACTCCAGCCCGGTGAGTTCCTGGAAGCGCCGTACGCGGTACCGGACGGTGTTCGGGTGCACTGCCAGGCGCCGGGCGGCCTCGCGCACGTCCTGGTCGCATTCGAGGTACGTCCGCGCGGTCTCCTCGATCTCGCTGCTCGACCGTCCCGCCGCGTCGAGTGCCGCCAGGTGACGCTCGGACAGGTCATCGGCCGTAGGCGCGTCCGAAAGCACGAGCGGTCGCGGACCGAGGTCCGACAGCCGCACGACGCCCGACATGGAGAAGTGCCGCGCGGTCTCCAGTACCAGCACCGCTTCGGTGAAACCCGTGTGGAGCTGGTCGAGCGGGAGCGACGGGCCGACCGCCACCAAGTGGCTTGCGACGGATTCGGGCGCCTTCGGGGCGATGAACCCGAGGACCGCTCCGACCTGGGCGAGCAGGAGCCGGTCGGCGGGGACGCGGACCGCCGAGGCGATGGCGCGACGGATCGTGTCGGCGTCGTCGTCGGACACCGCCCGTGCGGCGAGGGCCACATGGGGCGTCCGGGGCGCGAGCCCGAACAGGTGGGCGTCTTGATTGACCCGTTCGGCCGGGAAGGTCCCGCCCAGTACACCGCCGGCGAAGGCTGAACGGCGTTCGGCGTCGAAGTGCGCGCGTTCCAGGGCGAGGTCGTGCCGGACCCTGGCGAACACCGCGGACGCCTCGTTGGAGAACTCCCAGGTGCTGTCGTGCACCGCGAGCAGAAGGTCCGGGGGGAGGCCCACGTCGATCGCTACCTCGTCCAGCAGGGCGAGCATCTCCCGAGAGCCCAGCTGATAACCGATGGCGAGCACGTCGAGCGGGAGCCCTCGGGCGGCCCGCTCGACGGCGTAGTCGCCGAGCACCTCGCGCAGCGCCGCGTCCGGAATGCGCAGGGAGGAGAGTTCCGAGATGAGGATGTCCATGAACCGTCGGGCGGACGCCCGGATCTCCTCGTCCGAGAGCACTCCGTACCCCGGGACATGCTGACGAATCATCTCCAGGAAGCGGCCGGCGAAGACGTCGCGCAGTGAGCGCAGGCGCGCGACGGCGGCCAACACCGCGGTGCGAGCCAGGGCGTCGAGGGTCTGGAGGTCCGGCATGCGCCGACGAACGGGCCAAGCCGTGGGGGTCTCGTGCTCCACGGCGGCAGTCTATCGAGCGACATTGTTCTGGGGAACAAAATCGTCGCGTTGACGTTGTGGCGAATTCTCTACCTCGCAGGGAATACAGCGGCCACACTATGACGGAGCTCGCGGCGACCTTGTTCTGATTGCCATGCCGAGCACTCTTCAACGGTGAAGGGATCTCTCCGTGGCGCCCTCTCTCGTCAAGCCTCCAGGCGGCCGGTCCGCAACACCTTCGTCGGCGGGTTACGTACTCGGACTGCTGTTCGTCGGCAATCTGCTCAACTTCTACGACCGGGCCCTGCCCTCCGTCGTGCTGGAACCGATCAAGAACGAGTTCGGTCTCGACGACACCCAAGTCGGCATTCTCGCTTCGGCGTTCGTGCTCGTCGCGGCCCTCGCGGGCGTCCCGCTGGGACGCCTGGCCGACCGGATTCCCCGCGCGACAGTGGCGGGCTGGGGGCTGTTCGTATGGAGCGCCTTCACCGCGGCAGGCGGAGTGCTGACCACCTTCTGGGGGTTCTTCGCCTCCCGGGTCGGAGTGGGCGTGGGCGAGTCCAGCTACGCACCGGCCACCGGGTCGCTCCTATCGGACCTCTATCCGAGTGAACGGCGCTCCCGGGCACATTCCCTGTTCATGCTCGGCTTCCCGATCGGCACACTGCTCGCTTTCGTCACCGCCGGCGGGCTCGCCGTCGCGTTCGACAGTTGGCGGGCGCCGTTCCTCATCGCGGCGGTGCCCGGCTTCGTCGTCGCCCTTCTCGTACTGCGCATCCGCGAGCCCGAGCGAGGGGCGGCGGACCCGGCACGCCTCGACGCCCCCGCCCCGCACCGCGGTCGTAGACAATCCCTCCGCTCGCTGATGAAAGTACGTTCCCTGTACGGGATGCTTCTCGCCTTCGCCGGCTACAACTTCGCGGCCTACGCGATCGGTACCTTCCTCACCCCCGTACTGCAGCGCTACTACGGCCTCTCCCTCGTCAGCGCCGGCCTGGTGGGCGGCATCGTCGTGGGCGTGACCGGCCTGATCGGCCTGGTGGCGGGAGGCCGGGTACTCGACCAAGCAGCAAGGAAGTCGCCCGAGGCCAGGGTCCGGGTAGCCGCCCTGAGCCTTCTTGGCGCCGCGGTGTTCTCCTTCGCAGGCCTGATTGCGGGCCAGGGAGCACTGTGGTGGCTGGTGGTATTCCTGAGCCTGGGCTACCTGCTCGGCATCGTCTACCTGGCGGCGGCCGTACCTGTGGTCTCCGACGTCATCCGCCCAGAGCAGCGGTCCGGTGCGTTGGGGCTGTTGTTCGCCGTGGGCTACCTGCTCGGCGGCGCGGGCGGCCCCATCCTGGTCGGCGTCCTGTCCGACGCCTTGGCCGCCGGGTCGGCGTCGGCGACCGAGGCATCGGCCCAGGGCCTGCGGACAGCTCTGATGATCTCCGTTCCCCTCGCCTTCGCGGTGGCGGCGGCCGGCATGCTCCTCGCCGCACGATTCGTCCGAGCCGACCGTGACGCGATGCTCTCCCCGCAGAACACACCGTGACGCGCGCGAACACCCGCGCGAACAGCGTAAAGACCACCCACGCAGCAGGGGCGACCTCCTTGATCCAACATATCCAGGTCCTTGTCATCGGCAGCGGCTTCTCCGGAATCGCACTGGGGCGAGCCTTGAAAAAGTCTCGGTTTACCGACTTCCTCATCCTTGAGCGCGCATCCGAGGTTGGGGGCGTCTGGCAGTCCAACACCTATCCCGGCTGCCGTTGTGATGTGCCCTCCCACCTGTACTCGTTCTCCTTCGCGCCCAACCCCGACTGGTCCTCGACGTACTCCCCCCAACCGGAGATCCAGGCTTACCTGGGGCGCTGCCTCGACCGTTTCGGACTCCGTCCACACGTGCGCACCGGAGTGGAGGTGCAGCAGGCGCGGTGGGACGACGAAGATCAGCTCTGGCATGTGACGACGAGCACAGGCCAGTGGACGGCGCAGGTCCTCGTCAGCGCCGTGGGTCCGCTGACCGAACCGAAGCTCCCCGACGTGTCGGGCATCGACCGCTTCCGCGGGAAGGTCATGCATTCGGCGCGCTGGGACCACGCCCATGATCTCAACGACGAGCGCGTGGCCTCGATCGGCACGGGTGCCTCCGCGATCCAGTACGTTCCCGAGATCGCCGACCATGTCGGCCGGCTGTACGTCTTCCAGCGCAGCGCCCCGTGGATCACCCCGCACGACAAGCGGGCGATCACCGAGGCCGAACGCGCACGGTTTCGGGCCCGGCCTCGCCGCCAGCGAGCAGAGCGGGCCAAGGCATACCTCGCCAAGGAACTCCTGGTGCTCGGGTTCGCCAAGCGACCCCGACTCATGCACGTCCTCGAGCGTGTGGCACGCCGTCATCTGGCACACCAGGTCGAGGACCCGTCCCTGCGCCGGGCCCTCACTCCCGACTTCACCCTCGGCTGCAAACGCGTCGTCCCGTCGAACGCGTGGTACCCCGCTCTGCAGAAGCCGAATGTCGAACTCGTCCCCCAGGCACTCGGTGAGATCCGCGAGCACAGTGTGATCGACGCGGAGGGTGTCGAGCGTGAGGTCGATACCATCATCTTCGGCACCGGGTTCCACGTCACCGACATCCCCTTCGCGGCGAAGGTACGCGGCCGTGACGGTGAACTGCTCAGCACCGCGTGGGCGGGATCACCGCGCGCCTACCTCGGTGTATCCGTCCCCGGCTTCCCGAACTTCTTCATGTTCCTCGGACCCAACTCCGGTCTGGGGCACAGCTCCATGGTCTACATGATCGAGGCTCAAGCGGAGCACGTGAAGAACGCCATTCGCGCGCTCGAGGTCTCCGGGTCGACGTCCATCGAGGTAGACCGGCAGACGCACGACGCGTACAACACCGACCTCGACCGCAAGCTGGCGAAATCGGTATGGGAACTCGGAGGCTGCCGCACTTTCTACCGGGACGCCAACGGCCGCAACGCCACCATCTACCCCGACTGGACCTTCAGGTTCCGCCGCCAAGCGGTCCGGTGGAAACCGGAGGCCTACCATCTCGCTGCTGGCCCACACACCATCGACCGGCAACCGACCGCGACCGTGGACGCCTCATGAGGGCCGTGCGGCTGCGCCAAGGACACCTCGAAGTCGTGGACATGCCGACGCCGCGCCCTGGGCCGGGCCAACTGCTGGTCGAAGTCGAACGCTGCGGGATCTGCGGCTCGGACCTACACAGCCGCCTGCACGCTGACCAACTGGCCCAGACGCTGCAACTGTGCGGCTACCCCCGCTACCTCCGCTCCGACCAGAGCGTGGTGCTCGGCCACGAGATCTACGGAAAGGTCGTCGACATCGGCCCGTGGAGCGCCAGCAGGATCAAGCCGGGCACGCCGGTCGTCAGCATCCCGCTGGTGCGACGGGGCCGGCAGGTCGACGGAGTCGGCCTGTCCGCCCAAGCCCCAGGCGGCTACGCCGAACACGTCGTCGTGCAGGAAGCGCTGACCTTCCCGGTCCCGAACGGTCTTCCCGCGGACCTCGCCGCACTCACCGAGCCCATGGCGGTGGCCTGGCACGCGGTCAACCGCGGCGAGGTGTCCCGCAAGGACGTCGCGATCGTCCTGGGCTGCGGCCCGGTGGGCCTCGCGGTCGTCTCCGTGCTCAAGTCCCGCGGCATCGGCACCGTGATCGCCAGTGACTACTCCGCGGGACGCCGGGCGCTCGCACGCAAGTGCGGCGCCGACGTCGTGGTCGACCCGGCCGTCGAATCGCCCTGGGAAGGTGCCTCCGCCGGGCACGGTTTCATGACCAGCATGCCCGACCAGTACAACGCGGGCATCGACGCCATCGAGGATCTGACGCGGCTGCCCCTGCCGTGGTGGACCGTCTGGCGGGCGCTGGAGGGAATTGGTAGGACCCGCCCCAAGCGCCCCGTGGTCTTCGAGTGCGTCGGGGTGCCCGGCATGATCGACGGCATCCTGGCCGCCGCGCCCCTGCACTCGCGCGTCGTCGTCGTCGGGGTCTGCATGGGCCCCGACACGATCCGCCCCTCGCTCGCGGTGAACAAGGAAATCGACCTCCGATTCGCCGTCGGGTACACGCCGCTGGAGTTTCGCAACACCCTGCACGCGCTCGCCGACGGCACTGTGAACGCCTCCCATCTCGTCACCGGCCGGGTGGGACTGGCAGGCGTCGCACCGGCATTCGCAGCCTTGGCCGACCCCGAGGTCCACGCCAAGATCCTCATTGATCCTTCGCTCGACACGGACCGGATCCTGGTGAGATGAACCGCATTCGCACCCTGCGGCCGACGGATAAGGGTCACACCGGGGTTCGGGCCGACGAGCGAGTCGAGCAGGCCGGTTGCCATCTCCGGTCTGCCAAGGTCCACCGGCGTCATAGCGATGTCGCGTAAGGCTTTGTGGCTGAAAACTCTCCAGGAAACGAGGGATTGCGCAGTTGATGCTGGCAGATGACACCGCAGGCCGGAGTCGGGAATGCCTCGAGGATGTCGTCGCGGATCTCCCACCGGCTCCGCAGACGTCGGAATCAGCGCAGCAACGCGGAACTCTGCTCGGCCACCCGACGAGGCACACCCGACTCGGACCCGCGGTTCAACACCACGACGGGCGATCAAGGGCATGACGCCCTTGTCAGGCACCAACCGACGGTACTCGGCGTGCCGGGCGCACGCCTACTTCGGCGAGATGAGCGAAGCCCGGCAGGACCTGCACAAGTGCCTCAAGCTCTACCGGGTGCTTGTCCAGCTCAGTGGAGCCGTCGGGTCTCGCGCACGTCCGGCTCCACCAGCGTCGACAAACACGGCCCCAGCCCTGGATCCACGTCGACCAACCGTGCCGAACCACCGGCCTTCTCCCTGATGGGTCAGGCCAGTCGCCAATTCGGTCACATCGCAGGGCACCATCCGCCAACCCGTCCCCGCTGGGGGCCACCACCGCGATGTACCCGTATCCCGATGATCGCACTTCCGAACCCACGTAAAGACGCTACAGGCGATCGTCCGCAAGCAGCCGCATCATCGAGAACGCCGCCACCAACCACTTCGTGCTCTCCACATCACACGCCGTACCACGTCATGATCAACAGCGGAACGTACCACAAGTCTATTACGGCAAGCCCTTACGCGCATCCGCCACGCACGCCCGATATTCCGGCAATCGTGCCCGGACGATTTCGGACGTTCGACTCGTCCGGCGGCCTGTACTGCAACGAGCGGAGCGGGTCTGCTCGTCCGCGCGTATTGCGGAGGCAAGCGGTCGGTGGCCGTCAGATCGTGCACATGGTGTCAGGGGCGGGGACTTGCAGGTCGATCAGATAGTCGGCGACCACCTTGTTGACACAGTCGTTTGCTCCGGAGCCGGCGATGGTGTGCTGCTCCCCGTTCACGGTGAGCATGCTGCCGTTGAGGGTCTTGGCGAGGCGGACACCCGCGTCGTAAGGAGTGCTCGGATCACCGGTGATCGAGATCGTCAGCGTGGGAGCCAGCCCGTCGATGCGGTCAGGGAAAGGATAGGTGGTCTTCGGCGTCACCGGCCAAGACGCGCATGCGTCCTGAGCGCCTTCATCGCCTTGGCCGGGATCGGCGAATGGCAGCATCTCGTAGGCCTTGCCTCGGAACTCGGCTGCCTGCTGCGGGGTCAGACGTGCCTCGTCCATACAGTTGATGGCGTAGTTCGCCACGTCGAAGTTGCCGCCGCTGCCGTCGGCTTCACGGCCGGCGAAAAGCCGGCTCGCCTGGACGAGACGATCGGGCTTGCCCGCCTGGAGTTCCACCAAGCCCTTGGTGACCACCGGCCAGCTCTCCATCGAGTACAGCCCGACGATGACGCTGTTGATGAGGTCGTTGTAGGTGAACTGCTGTCCATCGCCGTAGAGGATCGGCTTGTCGAGCAGAGGTCGGGCGATCTTCTGGAAGGTTTGGGTGGCCTGCTTCGGGTCGTTGCCCAACGGGCAGTCCTGCTGGATTGCGCAGTCGGTGGCCATCAGTTCGAAGGACCGCTGGAAACCGGCGTACTGGGATAGTCGGCGTTCGCTGCCGAGTGAGGGGTCGACCGCTCCGTCGAGGACCAAGGCGCGCACATTGTTCGGGAATGCCTCGGCGTACAGGGTTCCGATGCGGGTGCCGTAGCTCTGTCCGAGGAAACTGAGCTTATCGTCCCCGAGCGCAGCGCGGAGGATGTCCATGTCGCGGACGGTGTCGCGACTGGAGACGGCAGCGAGGTTCTGCGTGCCACCGGAACCCTGTGCGCACTTGTCGGTCAACCGCTGAGCGTCCTGCGCGGTGAACTGCCCTGCCGCCAACAGGAACTCGGTGCGGGTCTGGCCGGCGAGGTACTCCTGATCGGTGAAGCAGGCAATGGTCGGTTTGGTCGCTCCGACCCCGCGGGGGTCGAATCCGATCAGGTCGAACCGCTCGGTCACGAGGCTCTTGGCCAGCGTTGCGGCGGTCGTCACGGCGAAGGACATGCCGGGTCCGCCTGGTCCTCCGGGGTTGAGGACCAGGGAACCTTTTGCCGTCCCTCGAGCCGGCACCCGTAGCACCGCCACCTCGCCGGTCGGACCGTCGGGGTCGTCGTAGTCCAAGGGCACCACCAGACGAGCGCACTCGAGCTTGGGATCGGCGAAGAGCTTCTCGTCCGCGCTGGTGGTGGCATAACCATCGCACGAGGCGAAGGACAGAGTCTGCGCGTAGAAACCGTTCAATGCCGCAGATGGTGTCGAGGAAGGCGTGGACTGTTCCGCCATACCAGTGTCGGTTTGATCGCACGCTCCCACGGTGAACAGGAGCAGGGTGACCGCTACCGCTGCTCCACGAGCGCGAAATGGACTGGAATGCAATGTTTCTCCTTGATGAGGTTCAGGAAATTCCCGATGGCACGTGTGGTGGACGGTTGGTTCGGCAACGTCGCGGTAACGGCACTCGCGAAACGCGAACTCGGTCCGGCACGTCGCCTGTGCAGGTGATTGCCATACCGGACGCGGCCACGATTCGACGATCAGATGCCGGCCGGACGCCATCGACCATGACGCGCCGCGGCACCGTCGACCGACGGCGACCGGGCGGAGCGAAGCCATGACGAAACCTCGCTCGCGGTCAGCGAGCACCCTGGCTCGACGAAGCAGCCGTACCGTGTAGCCGTTTCGTGGTCCGATGGAACGCCCACACCACGACGAGCCCGGCCAGCACGGTCAGCGGAGTACCCATGGCGACACGCGCGATGCCCAGCACCCCGGTGCTCTCGGCGAGGTAAAGCCACTGTTGGACGGCGAACCGCGTACCGAGGACCACAGCTGCGACGAGGGTGGCCACGTCGTGCGCGCGCAGTAGGGTGCGGTCGGAGCGCCAAGGGTGCTCGCCGCCGTGCATGACGTTCCAGACGACACCGGTCAGTGGGCGGCGGGCCAGCACTGAACCGAAGGTCAGGACGAACCCGATCAGCGAGGCCCAGATCCCGAGTACGAAGAAGTCGCGCGCGGAGCCGGTCCAGGCCACGATGCCCACGGCTACCGCCACTCCGGCCAGGCTGCCGATCGCGGAGACGAAGCGTTCCTTGCACAGGAGACGAAACGCGGACAGCGCCAAGCCGGTCCCGAGTGCGATGCCGATCGTAAGCGGCAGGGACAGGAAGGTGTCGGCCGCTACGAACACGATTACCGGGACGGTGGAGTAGACGAAGCCCAGCGGGCCGCCCATCTGGTCGAGCAGAGTCCGCTTTCCGCGTTCATGACGCTCCTGGGTGGAGCTCATCGGTCCTCCATCGATCGTCGGCTGCTGGGACGATCGAAAGGCATGCCGTAGCGGCACACTCAAGCCGACACCGGACATGTGTAGTCCACGTCACTTCGAGTTGACCGTGCCGCAACGGCACGGTGTTGGCTGACGTCATGAGCTGGAGCACCCGCGAGATCGCCGAATTGGCCGGCCTCAGTTTGCGGGCGGTGCGGCACTACCACGAGGTCGGTCTCCTGGCCGAGCCCGATCGGCAGGCCAATGGTTACAAGCAGTACGGCGTGTCGCATCTGGTCCGCCTACTGAGGATCAAGCGCTTGGTCGATCTGGGCTTCTCGCTGAACCGAATCGCCGAAACGGTCGACGAGGAGCAGCATCCTGGGCTGGCGCTGCGCACGCTCGACGCGGAACTGGCCGCGACCATCGAGCGGCTGCAGCGGGCCCGACTCGAACTTGCGGCCCTGATCGACCAAGGTGCCCCGACTGACCTGCCCGTGGAACTCACTCCCGGTGCGCAAACGTCCTTGTCGGAGGCCGACCGGTCGTTCGTGCTGGTGATGACGCGACTGATGGACGGCGAGCGACTTCAGGCCTACGGCGAGCTCCTGCGCAACCTGTCTCCTCACCCGACCAATCGGGAGTTCGAGAAGTTGCCCGCCGACGCCGATGTGGACGTCCGACAGGACCTCGCAGAGCGAATGGTGCCCTACCTGCGTCAGCTCCGCAGGGATCACCCGGCCCTGCCCGATCTTTTCGTCAACGCCCCCAAGGGCGAGAAATTTGTCCGGGAGACCGTGGAAACGGTCCTGCTGGAGTTGTACAACCCGGCGCAGCTGGATGTTCTGCACCGCACCCAGACGATCATGAGCGTTCTCGACCAGCCGGGACAGGACGCGCATTGATCGGCGGCGTAGTCGCCTACTCGACCTTGTCGAACTCCGGTCAGTGGACGGTTCCGTAAACGATCACCCCGCACGCGGAGCCGGTCCCCGTGGTGTTGAAGTGCATGTGCAGGCCCATGGCTTCATGTCATGCGCCCGTGATGGCTTCAGCGACCGGAGCCACCCCGGCTCCAACCGCATCGATATGGTGGTTCACAGCATTCCTTGGTGATCGCGCGAAAGGTCAAGGCATTCGGGACAGCCGTATGCATTCATCTCGAAACTCGAGAATTCTTGTATTTGCATCTCCGATTCCGGCGGACCCAAATCAGGGGAACTAGCAACCCCTCCGTGTTCCCGGCACGCACAAGACCGGTTAGCTCGCCGACGTACCGTGTGCTTGCCGACCCCACTATCGGTATTCTGCGGCCAGCCTCTGCCGGACCGCGAAGGCGTACCGGGCGTGCGTTTCGTTCTAGTGCAGCATGAGCATGCCCATCGAGCGGGGTACGCGCGGGTATCCCCTGTTGTGCCCAGTCAGGCCGGCCATCTCACTCGAGCGCGGTAGCAGGGGGCCGGACGGATCCCGAGGAGTTCGTCCAGACCGGTTACCTAGATTGGCCACAGCACCGAATGAGTGGCGACCACCACCCGTAAGGGAGTGCAGTGTGCGAGACCGGAGTAGTGGAACCGCACCAGCAGACCCAGCTCGGCGCAGGAGAAGAACTCCACTGCGGCAAGGTCGATCACCACCGGCGACTGAGCCCGTACCGCAGCGAACGCCGCGACGAGCACGGCTTCCAGTCCGAATGCGATGTGGATGTCGATCCCGTCGACGACGGGCACCACCGGTGTCGCGTCGACCATGCGCTCCGAGGCGACACCGGTCACGGCGTCATTCGGAGCGATGGGTTCACCGTATGGGCTTCGTCGGGCACCTGCTGTCTCGCGCGTCGCGATAAGCGCTGGATACAGCCGGCATAGGAGCCAGGACGTGACCTCCACCGAGCTCACGATTCCGCACGAAGCGGGGAGCCCATGTACTCGACAGGCCTTTTGGATCCGATTGGTTCGTCGTCCATCGAGCGAGAGATGGGAGTGTGCCGGATCATGGGCAGCGCTCCTTCATGTGTCGGTGGGAGAAGGATCCGGGCGGCGACAAGGCGCCACCCGGATCCTCTACACCGCAGTCCTGGCATGCGACCAGGTCACCGCGCTGCTGTGCGATCACTAACTCCAGCAGTGACCGCCCTCACCCTCGTCGGGCCTGGGGTTTGTCAGCGCCGTACAAGCGGACCAATGCGATACCAGCGATGACCGTGGCTGCGTCCTTGCCCATTGCCGCGGCGGACACCGGCCGTAGACTCTGCAAAACCCTCCACGATCGGTCCCGTGGCATCGTGGTTGCAAGTCCGGATCGGACCGCGGACGCGTGTCGATCGAGAAGTCGCGACCGCGTCGTGTCACGGTCGGAGCCGACCGATCCCGATGGGCGGCGCGTTCGGGTCATGTCGGCACACCAACCGAATGCGCGAAACGAACCCGCCGAGGTCGCGATGAACAAGCGGGACACCGACCAGGCGTCCCGCTCATCCTCAGGTGCTTTCCTCTGCAGACGGAGGCAGTCATGCGTTCGTTGAAGCCACTCCCCGCGATGCTGTTATGCACGGCCATCACAGCCTCAGCGCTCACCGTCCCGGTCACCACAGCCCATGCCGGCCCTCCCCAGGGCTTCGCCTATGTGGTCAACAACCTGTCCAACAGCGTCACCACGATCAGCGTGTCCACCGGCGGGACCGCAACCATCGCGGTCGGCAACGGCCCCACGGCCGTCGCCATCTCACCGGACGGCGCACAGGCCTACGTCACCAACGGCCGGTCCAACACCGTGTCGGTCCTCGACACCGAGTCCAAGCGCCCAGTGGCGACGGTCGTCGTCGGCGCACGGCCCTCGGGCGTGGTGTTCGGCCCCGACGGCACCCGCGCCTACGTGACCAACTTCGACTCCCGCACCGTCTCCGTCATCGACACCGCCCAACGCAGGGTGATCGCCACCATCCCGACGGGCACCGGCCCCTCCGGCATCGCCATCACCCCGGACGGCGCACGAGTGTTCGTGGCCAACAACGGTTCCAACAACGTCACCCTGATCAGCACCGGCAGCAACATCAAGTTGGCCGATCTCTCCGCGGGCACCCGCCCGACCGCCGTGGCCGTCACCCCGGACGGCAGCAAGGCGCTGGTCGCCAACAACGGGTCCGGCGACGTCGCTGTATTCGACGTCAGCAGTGGCACCAAGATCGCAACCATCACCGCCGGACGCGGCCCCTCCGGCATCGCGATCACCCCCGACGGCACCCGAGCCTACGTGTCCAACGCGGATTCCAACGATGTGACGGTGCTGGACGCCAGTACCGACAAGGTCGACTCGATCGACAAGATCACCACCGTGAAGGTCGGCGCGCACCCGGTCGGCGTCGCCGTGAGTGCCGACGGCACCAAGGTCTACGTGCCCGGCAACGGCAGCCGGAAGACCTCCGTGATCCGCACGTCCGACAACGACGTCACCACCTCGGACGTGGACAGCGGCCCGACGGCGGTGGCCACCGGACGACCGCAGGAGCTCAGCGCGATCGTCTCGCTGGGCGACAGCTTCATCTCCGGCGTCGCGGGTCGCTGGCAGGGCAACGGCCTGCGCACCGGGCTTCTGACCGACGTGCACGGCACCGACCGAGCCGTCTACGCCTGTGGCGACACTCCCGACTCCCGGTGCAGCTCCGATCCCGAACTGGTCTACGGCAGGTTCTACAACAACGCCGACGGCTGCCTGCGCTCCTACACCTCGGAGATCCAGAGCGCCGACATCCCCGTCTACCGCAAGATCAACCTGGCTTGTTCGGGCGCCCAGACGGAGAACATCATCGATCAGCCACTCAAGGGCCAAGCACCGCAGGTCGACCAGCTCGCCGCCCTGCTGCCGCGCTACAAGGTCAAGATGGTCGTGATGACGGTCGGTGGCAATGACCTCGGCTTCCGCGACATCATCACCACCTGCGTCGAAGGGTTCGTCCTCGGCGCGGGCCCGTGCGAGCCCAGCCAAACGGCCGGCTTCAACCAGGCTCTTGATGACAAGGCCGCCTATCTCGACAGAGCCATCGTCACAGTGCGGTCGGTGATGCGCGCCGGCGGTTACCCGGACGGCTCCTACCGGTTCGTGCTGCAGTCCTACCCCTCACCCGTGCCCGCAGGCGAGGACATCCGCTACCCGGCGACCTTCAAGCAGCGATTCCGCGTCGGCGGGTGCCCGGTGTACGACTCGGATGCCACATGGGTACGCCGGACCGTGGTGCCCACGATCAGCCAGTGGATGAAGTCCGGCGCTCACGACCGCGACGTGGAATTCCTCGACGTCGCGAACCTCTTCGACGGCCACGAGGTGTGCGCCAAGGGCGCCGAGCAGGCAGGTGCCGACAACTGGCACGAAAACCCCCTGCTGGGCAACAAAGCCGAGTGGGGCCGGTTCCTCGACGGCACGACCGGCCTGCAGCAAGGCGACAAGGACGAGTCCGTGCACCCGAACTACTACGGCCAACGCGCGATGGCGTCCTGTCTGACCGCCGTCTACGACTACGACGGGGGCAAGCACGACCACACGTGCACCAATGTGCCGGGCAAGGGCGCCGAACACGTCGAACTGGCCCACTCCCACTGAATCCGGCACGCGACCGGTAGCACGCCGAATGCCCGCACTGACTGAAACGGGTGACCGTTGAACGGCCACTCGTTTCGGTCAGTTACATGATCGACACAGCGGCAGATCACCACATGGAACACCGTCTATAAGCCCTTACCCGTTGTCGATGTCCGGGCTGGATATGTCGGGGTCGTGGACAGGATCATTGCGTTGTCGGGTGAGTGCTGGGCACGGCTGTGATGAGGTCGTGTGAGCGGCGGTTGGCGGGTCGGAGAGCTCGGACGATGTTGGCGCGGTGCCAGCCGATTACGATGTTACGCAGAGTTGCGATGACGGCGGGTCCGGTGCCGGTCCGGGCTTGATGTGCGTCTTCACGGAAAGTCATATCGCGGACGTGATGGACCTGGTTCTCGATGAGCCATTCCCGGTGTGCTCAGGTTTGCAGGTCGGCAGGCAGGGCTTGGCCGGTGGGCAGGGACACGGTGGGATAGGTGGTTCACGGCTGGTCTTGCCGGTGGTGATGGTGGTGCGGGTCCGGGTGATCCGGACGGCCTGACGAGCATGCGGGATCGCGATGCCGCCGGGTGTGTTGAGGGTGGCGGCCTTGATCGTGCGGGTCTCGGATCGGCCGTGACCGCGGTCGCGGGTGTGGTGCCCGGCGGGGATCCGCGGCCAGGGCAGAGTTGTGAGCTGGGCGAGCAGTGTGGGCTGGTTTCCTTTGACCGTGGTCATCAGGTGGGTGCCGCGGGCGGCGACCTTCTCGGCGTGACCGGTCTGGGTGTGCGGGGCGTCGGCGACGAACAGGATCCCGGCCAGGGTTCCCAGGAGGTGCCCGACGGCGTCGAGCATCGGGTCGAAGGCGGGGATCTCGTTGGATTTCGCGTCGATCGTGACCTGGGCCAGGACGATGCCGGTGCTGGTGTCCAGCGCGGAGAGCAGATGGACTTGACGGCCGTCGTCGCGTCGGGCTCCGCGTAGGGTTCTCCCGTCCATGGCGATGACCCGGCGGTACTGCTGCTGGACCGGGCTTGGCGGGGTGGTGCGGTTGTGCAGCCAGCTGTCGAGGACGCCGGTCAGTTGATCGGCGTCCAGGCGTGTCAGTAGCCGCCACATCGTTGTTGCGGCGGGTATCCGGTCGAAGCGGAGTCGGTCACGGGTGTGGTTGTCGAGATCGTGCAGCCAGTCGGTGATCGCCGGGAACGACGATGCCCCGGTCAGGACCGCGCAGACGGCGACGGTCAGTAGTGCCGACACTGGGTAACGGATTCCGCGGGTCACGTGGATCGGGCACCTTCGACAAGGCGCGCAGCAAGTGGTGTTGTTCACCATCGGGGACCGGGGTTGTGGGGGTGCTGGTGGTGGGGGTGGTGACGGTCGGTGCGGTGATGAGAGATGATGCCATCGGTGGGTGAGGTCCGCGGGAGTTGTGAAGCGTCGAGAACTCCATGATCACCGATGTGGTCTCACCTGCCCCTTCCGCTTCCACGAGGCTCACTCACGTCAGGTGTTCCCTGGTCAGCGGCGCACCACGCGACTACGCGATCGCCCCGCACCGGAATGACGTGTTGGTCACCGCGTAGCCGGCTGGTGTTCTGTTAGCGGGTACCGCATATGAGCCGCTCGTCTGCCGAGGTAGCACGTCACTTCGGACCATGCCGCCACGGCTTTCACCGAGGCCAGCGAGGAGGCTTCCGCCGACCCTCCATTCAGGAGGGACCTACGCATGGCACTTCCATATCGCCCGTTCCTTCAAAGCCCTGGCCACGAAGCCCGGCAAGGGGTGTGATCGAAGACGACAACGCATTTCTCGTGCGGCGAACTCGCCTGAGCACGCCACGCTGCCGGTAGTTCTTCCAGGGAAACCGTTCGCACCTGGAGTTGCAGCTCACGGCGAATGAGGGAGGCCCACAGCCAGCTCAGTGCGACTCGCTTTTCCTGAAGAGGTATGTGCAGGCCGGCGAAGCCTGACATGGTCAATTGCTTGCCGCGCAGGAGCCCGGCGGGCACCTGCGCGGTGGCACCGGCGGCGTTGCCGATGTTGACCACACGAGCCCGTGGGCCGCAGGCCTGCAGCGCAGCCTCAAGAGGTCGCCCGTAAAGGCCGTCGAGGACCACGTCCACCGGTCCGGCAGCCGCGAGCAGCCGGATCGCCAGCTCGTCGGCCGACTCGTCGGCGCGGAGATCGACGACCGCGTTCGCCCCCAAGCTGAGCACCCGTTGCAACGCCGCGCGGTCGCGGCCGACTCCGACTACGCGGCCTGCCCCGCTGCGGTGCGCGATCTGGATCGCGATCTGCCCCACCGCCCCGGTGGCTCCCAGCACCAGCACCGTTTCTCCCGAACGCAGGCCACCGCGTTCGATGAGCGGCATGAACGCCGCAGTGCCGGAGTTACCGACGGCCGCGCCGAGCACCGGGTCGAGTTCTTCGCGCAGTAGCAGCAGGTTCTCGTCGTCTACGACAACACAGGCAACGAAGGTTCCAGGCGCGGCAGGCGAAGCGTGGCACTGAGCGTAGACCCAGGAACCAGGCGGGTAGACGTCGGATTCGAGCACTGTGCCTACGCACTCACTACCTGGGACGTAAGGGGCGTCATGACGGACCGAGTGAAACGTCCCGGAGGCGATGGCCAGATCGAGTGGGTTCAGTGGCGCCGCGACGACGGCCACCACCGTGGTGCCAGGCCTGCGCACCGGTATGGCGACCGAGCCCAGTCGAGGCTCTGCACCAGGACCGTCGACGATCACCGCCGGTACCGCATCGCGATCCCAGGCCTGTTCGAAGCGCCGACCTCCATAGGCGGTCATACCGCACACCGGAGCATGGACGCCGCGATCCTCGCGCTGCGACACGCTGTTCCAGCGGTCATGGATGACCCAGCACATCGCGCGATCGTCGCGAGGTCGTTCTTGGCCACGAAGTTCTTCCCTTCTCGGGCTGGGTCGTCATCTGCGGGACGAGCAGGGCGGGAGGACGAATCGGTCGAGACGATCCAGCGTGTCCTCACTTGTCAGACCGTCGCCGCTTTACCAGTCAGGATTGCTGGGTGAAGGTGAGCTGTTGTCCGATCTCCTGTGCGACCAGCGCGGCCCCGTAATCGTTGCCGTTGGGCGTGCGCATGATCGTGTGGGTGTGGAACTTGGCCGGGTTCGTGTTGGTCAGCATGATTCCGGCGTGGTGCTCGTACTCGATGAGGATCACTGGGCTTTGGATGCGGAGGTAGAATGGACTGTCGGGCTTCGATCCGCCGATCCAGCACAGCCACGTGTCGTCCAGGTGTGCGCGGATGTCGTCGAGCCGTGCCCGGTAGGGCCCGGGAGGCAGGTGGTCGACGAAGTTGCCGGCGAGCCGGAGGAGCAGTTCGCGGCTGTCTGTCGGGAAGTCGGCGGCACGGCCGCCCTCATATGGGATGACGCGGTTGTCCTGGAACATGCCGGCGAGGTGCAGTTCGTCGCCGAAGACTTCCCGTCCGGGTGGGATGTTGGAGTGACGCTTGTCCGGGTAGAGCACGACGGCATCACGGACGTTTTTCGGCAATCCGTGCAGCAGCTCCAAGGCCAGTTCGTCCGGCGTGCCGAACAACCTGGTTCCAGCGTGCGGGCCCTCGTCGATGATGTTCGGTTCGGCACCGAGGAAGACAGGGCTTGCGACCATCTGCGTGCCGACCACCATGACGTTGACGCAGACGTGGTGTCCGTACAGTGACCATCCCCAGGGGGTGATTTCGCTTGGTTCCCCGAAGAGGTTGAAGTTGTAGCTGAACTCGTTCATGACGCGGGGCCCGTGTACCAGTCGGCCGAGGAAGTCGTTGGTCCACATGCACTTGCGGACCTTGTCGAACCCTGCCTCGCTCAGGCTTGCTCGGATGAGTCCCAGCACCGCTTCTCGCACGGTGCCGGAGACCTCGTCCAGGCGCAGGCCGAAGCGGTTGACGTAGAGCTCGGGGTTCATCCACGCCCGCCAGACGCGGCTGTCCAACGGGTGCCGCACGGCGCTGCGTTGCCGGTCATCGAGCGTGCCGAGCAATAGTCCCGCCGCGGCCACCATCTCTGCGGTCGGCGCATCTTCGCGTCGGCGTGGGAACAATGCCCGGTCAATGGTTCCGTCGGTGGTGATGCCCCGGAATGACGTGGCGGCGAACCGGCCGGTCCAGGCGTCGACAGCGCTGCGGAAGGTATCCTGCTGAAGGTGCCTTTCCACCCACTGGTAGGCATCGAGTTCGCCTATACCGGCGATCTTCTCGGCATGCAGCGGCATCACATAGTCGCGGAAATCTTCCGGCATCAGAGGTCCTTGGCGATCAGCCGTATGCAACGGGATTCGGTTGGGGCGTAGTGACTTTCGTGTCCGATCCGCTCGGATGGCGTGAAGCGATCAGCGTTCGCCTGTCGCGGTCGCCTGCAGGTCCGGTCGATCATTGATCCAGGAGCGGATGGTGCGGCCGTGCTGGTCGAGGCGGGGTGGCGCGCGATGACCGGTTCGAGTTCGTTCGGTTCCGGATGGCTCGAAGAATCGCAATGGTGGGCCGGGAAGGGTGATCTTCCCCAGGCTGTCGTGGTCGACGTCGACAAGCAGGCCTTGGCTTCGCGTCTGGTCCCAGGTGTACACCTCGTCGAGGCTGCGCACCTTGCCGGCGGGGACACCGACCTCGTTCAAGCGGTCGAGCAGGTCGGCGGCGTTCCACGTTGAGAAGGCCTTCTCCACCAGAGCGATGAGCTCGTCGCGTCGGGCGACCCGTTCGGGGTTCGAGGCGAGGCCAGGGAAAGTGGGGTCGAGTCCGAAGCCGGCGCAGAATTTGCGCCACTGGGCTTCGGTGCCGACCGCGATCTGAACCGAGCCGTCGGCGCAACGGAAGAGGCCGTAGGGGGCGATGGCAGGGTGGTGGTTGCCGGCTGCTCGCCCCACTTCGCCCGCAACGGTCCAGCGCGTGCCTTGGAACGCGTGCACGCCGACGGCGGCGGCGAGCAACGAGGTGCGCACGTGTTGACCGCGACCAGTGTGGGCGCGTTCGTGCAGTGCGGCGAGAACGCCGTAGGCGCCGTACATGCCGGAGAGCAAGTCGCAGATAGGGGTGCCGAGCTTCTGCGGGTCCTCCGGGTTGGGGCCGGTCACCGACATCAGCCCGGACTCGCCTTGGGCGATCTGGTCGTAGCCTGGCCGGCCGCCCTCGGGTCCGTCGTGGCCGAAGCCGGTGATCGACAGGATCACCAGCCGCGGGTTGAGTTCATGCAGCCGTGCCGCACCAAGTCCCAGCCGGTCCATCACGCCGGTGCGGAAGTTCTCGACCAGAACGTCGGCACGGCGCACCAGTGTCTCGAGAACCTCGATGTCGGCGGCGTCTTTCAGGTTGAGGCAGATCGACTCCTTGTTCCGGTTGA
Organism: Umezawaea sp. Da 62-37; assembly: GCF_032460545.1. Taxonomy (GTDB): domain Bacteria; phylum Actinomycetota; class Actinomycetes; order Mycobacteriales; family Pseudonocardiaceae; genus Umezawaea. The sequence continues at coordinate 7,128,798 of NZ_CP135965.1, read as the reverse complement.
CCGACAGGAAGTAGGTCGACTCGTGCTCGTGGCCCTCGACCGTCATGAACGGCGGTCCCCAGCCACGGGCGTCGTCACCGGTTCCCGGTGCCTCTACCTTGATCACCCTGGCGCCGAGATCCCCGAGCATCATGGTGGCGTGGGGGCCGGCCACGGCTCGGCTCAGGTCCACGACGAGAAGCTCGCTGAGGGGACCGGTGGCGGCTGTGGCGGGTGGGTTCGAAGAACCTGTGGACGTCATCGACGGTTCCTTTCCACCGTTGCAGCCGGTGGTACTTGCTCGGTGCTGGGCAGCGCGTGTGACACGCGCTGGGCTGCGTTCTTGAGGTGCGTGACGTATCGCCCGACGTCGGCGGGGCCGGCGTCGGGCGGCAACCCATCGACCGTCAGCTGCATGACGACGTGGTTCCGCGCATCGAACACGGGAACGGACACGCTGCGGATGCTGTACCGCCGACTCGGGTCGTGCAGGTCGTCGGGCTCGTGCTCGCTGCCGAGTTGCCCGACCAGGTGCCGGATCGCTTGGCGTCCGTGCGGAGTCAGTCCTCTCACCGTGGTCTCGTCCACACTGGACTCCAGTTTGCGTAGGGTGTCGCTCCATGTCGCGACGGACCAGCCACGCGCACGTACCCGATCGACCAGTTGCCGGGGGTCGTGTTCCCAGCACAACGACGACGATGCTTGTGCTCGTGCCATCCAGGCCTTTGTGGCCTTCTCGGACCACGCCACGAGCGCGGTCCCCAGCGGTGGAATGTGCGGCAACCGCTGACCGACCCGGCTGTAGGTGCGTCCACCGGCGGGTGTGCCTGCGGTGGCCAGCAGGACGATCTCGTCACCGACTGTGCTGGAGGCCAGACACTCCACGTCGTTGGCCGCGGCCACCTCTTCCATGACCGGCCGCGCGAGGTCGACCAGCTTGAGGTGCTCGATGAGGTCGGGTTCCCCTGCGGCCGCCAGTGACAGCGGGGAGAATCGTCCGTAGCCGCCCTGGAAGAACAGCAGAGGCAACGACGGTGCCGCCGCGTCGAGCGATGTGACACGACCGACGACGATGTCGTGGTCGCCGGCGTCGTGGACCGCGTCCACGGTGCATTCGATCCACGCGACGGCGCTATCCAGGCGCGGCAGGTCGCTGGATGACAGCGTCCAGTCCAGACCGTCGAACTTGCGGTCGCCTCCGGTGGCGAACGCGCGGGAAGCCGACTCCTGATGTGCTCCCAGCACGTTGATGCAGAACCGTCCGTTCTGCAGGATCTGCGCGGACGTGCGTGACTGCTTTCCTGGCAGGAACGCCACCAGCGGAGGTGACAGGGAGACGGAGACGAAGGACCCGACCGTCATTCCCACCGGGGCCCCGGTGTCGTCACACGAGGTCACCGCGGCGACGCCTGTGGGAAAGTGGCCCAGCACATGGCGGAAGTGCTGCGGATCGATGGATTCGGACATGCTGCCTTCTTCGTCGTATCGCCGGTCAGACCTTCGGGCGTTCCAGGACGCTGGTGAACAGCGGTGCCGCGTCGGCGCCGCACAGCGTCCGGCCGATGTTCTCCAGCCAGGTGTCGAGGTGGTTGGCGGCGTGCGTGCTGCCGGCCAGGCAGTTGCGGGTGATCAACTGCAGCGGGTTGCGCTTGACGATCACCGATGCCCCGGAGGCCCGGAACAGCGTCTCGACCGCGGCACTGCAGGCGTCCCAGATGTAGGCCGCGTCGGTGTGCAGCCGCAGCGCCTCCAGTTCCGAGGGATCCGTGGCCTCGGCCTGGTGGCGGTCGAGCTCGGCGACCGCCGCGTCGGCGACGCGACCCGCGGCCCGGATCTGGGCGTAAGCGCGACCCACGGTGTGATGGGCGACCGGTGCGTCGAGCTGCCTGGCATAGGGCGAGTAGGGCAGGCTGCGCCTGCCGATGTTGCCGAGGAAGACCTCCATCGCCTGGTCGGCCATGCCGAGCGCGAGTCCCGCACCGCAGATGAGCGAGCGGACGATTCCGCCGCGTGCCGGGCCGAGTCCCTGCTTGGTGAGTTCGTCGATCTGCGCCGCGAGTCGCGCAGGAGTGCTGAACTGTTCGTCGGGGACGAACAGTTCACCGTCGGTCGCCACGGTCTGGCTGCCGGTGCCGGCCAAGCCCATCGCGTCCCAGTCGTCCCGCGCTAGGAGCTGGTCCTTGGCGACGAGCGCCATGCCCACCTTGGAGTCGTCGGTCTCGTCGTAGAAGACCGCGAGGTAGCCGTGTGAGGCGTGGACGCTGCCGGTGGCGAAGGGCCAGACGCCGTTGATCATCCAGCCGCCGTCGACCTTCCGCGCGGTGCCGGACATGCGCCGGCTTGTGCCGCCGAGGGCGAACGTCCGGTTCCCGACCCACGGTGACTCGTACACCGGCGCGATGACGTCCTCGGGGAAGGCGCAGCTCCACAGGTTCCCGCCCGCCGCGGCCCAGACCACCCAGGCGGTAGCGCCACAGCCGGCGGCGAGCGTCCGGAAGATATCGTGCGTTTCGCGGGTGGTGAAGTCGGCGCCGCCGTAGCGCGTCGGCGTGGTCAGACTGAAGATCCCGATCTTGTCGAGACGCTCGACGGTCTCCTGCGGAATGCGACGCTGTTGTTCGGTCTCGGTCTGGTGCTCGCGCAACCAGGGTGTCATCTCCGCGATGTGGGCGAGGATGTCCTGAGCTCGCGGGCGGTCTACCTGTGTGGTGCCGGGGGTAGCCATGTGTTCATCACTCCTGCTGATGTTCGGTAGCGCGTTGCCGCGTTGCCGTTGTGCCGCGCTCACGCGCCGGCGGGTGGCACGACCGGCAACTGGACGTAGCTCGGGTACTGCGCGCCGGTGAAGATCGTGTTCTGTGCCCCGTCGTGGTAAGTCGAGTCGTAGGCGTGGCGCATCCCGTGCCCGGCTCCTGTGTAGGGCTGGATGTCCACGCGAAGCCGCTGTCCTTTGCGGATCAACCCGGTGTTCGGGATGATCTCCACCTCCACCGGCACGATCTCGCCGCCGTGCAGTGGCGCGTGATCAGCACGCAGGTGGGTGTGCTTCGGCCGGAATTCGGTCGACCGCTCAGGGTCCAGCTTGCGGTGCGAGACCTTGAGCCAGCCCTTGGCCAGCGGGTAGAACCGGGTGGAAATGCCGGGGATGAGTGCCGGGCCGCAGAAGTCGACCTCGTGGTCGTTCTCGTCGAGCACACGCAGGGAGACGAAGATGTCCATGTCCTCACTGGTGGAGGACACCCACACGACAAGCTTGCTGTAACCGGCGAGGACGGTGTCGTCCTCGAAGGGAGCGCTGACGAACGTCGCCCCCGGCGAGCACGGCGCGGACGCCGTACCGAGCTGCGCGGCCGCCAAGGCCTTGCGCCTGCGAAATTCCGTGACGTCGATGTCGGCGGAGAACGTGACCGTCCGATCCACTTCCGCCGAGTACGTCACCGACCCTTCCTGGTCGGGAGCGGCCTGGGCCAGGCGCAGGACGTTGTCGCAGCCGGTGTGCCCGGTCCACTCCGAGGGTGTCGCGTCCAGGTACCACTTGACGTACTGGGTGCGGGCGATCGGCCATTCGTGCTCTTCCTGCAGGTATGAGCTGCCGCGGCCGGTGCGGATCTCCAGGCGGACCGGAGGTGTGTCCATGATTCCGTTGTCGACGCCTTGGAGCCAGTGGTCGAAGAACGCCATGTGGTCCTCGACCGCCGCGGCGGAGTAGGACTTGAGGAACCAGTCCTCCCAGAAATCGATCTTCTTGTTCGGCGTGGGGGTGTTGAGGAAGGTCTCGCTGCTACCGAGCTGGTGGAAGTTGCCGGGATGCGCGGTGGCGGCGACTGTCCACAAAGGTATCGTCACTTCGCTCAGGTCCGGGCTCATGAGCACTTCGGATCTCGGCCCGAAGATCAGCGAGGGATCGGAGTCCTTGAAGGGGTTCGCCCTGGCCGCAGCGAGGAAGTCCTTCGCGTCGATGTCACCGACGATCGCGGGGACGATGCCGTTGGCGAGCCAGCCGGGGAAGAACTCCTCGTTGAAGATACCGCCGGTGTACGCGACTTCCTCGTAGAGGTCGGTGTCCGTTCCGATCGCGATCATCGCCTTCAGATGCGGAGGACGGAGACTGGCCACCGCGTGCTGGTTGACCGCGTAATAGGACATCCCCCACAGGCCGATATTGCCGTTCGACCAGGGCTGGACACCGGCCCACTCGATCGCGTCGTAGAAGGCCTCGGCTTCCTCGATACCCCAGATTCCCAGGGTGCCTGGACTTGCGCCCGCGCCAGGGCCGTCGACGCGGACGAGGGCATAGCCTCGCGGGACCCAGCTGGTGGTGTTGATGCTTTCGTGGTTCTCGTACTCGTACCCGTCCGGGTTGCCGAGGAAGTACCGATCCTCCATCACTTCGTGGCGTTCGGCGGCCTCCTGCCCGTCAATGGAGTGATGAACGAATGCCCGCCCGTAGACACCGCAGTTCATCACGACCGGGACCGGGTCTGCGCTGTCCGGGCGGAAGACGTCGGCGTAGACGAAGGATCCGTTGCGCAACGGGATCTTCACATCGCGGAAGCGTCGGATGCCGTGGATGTTGCGACGCATCTCGTTGCGGGCCATGGCCGGAGAGGCGAGCGTGCGCGGTGTGGTGCCGGTGAACGCGTTCGCCTGATTGAGGTCCTGCAGGAGCTGCGCGACAACAGGGTCATCGGTGAACGCTTGGACGGGATCGGCCGGCGCCCCGGGCAAGGACATGATCCGGTAGCGGAAATCGATGGCGCGGTCACCCACGAGCTCGTGGACCTCGACCGGCAGGGTGATCCCGTTGTCCGGGTTGCCATCGCGATCGAGTGTCAGCAGAAAACGGGCGATGTTGGTCAGCCCGGGATCGGCGAGCTTGTCGAGGTTCCCGTCGACTCTCGCCACGAGGTCGGCGACAGTGAGCCTCTCGGCACCGCGTGCGGTGCCGATCACGACGTTGCCGACCGAGAACGTGACGATCTCACCACTTCGGAACTGGAAGGTGCCCACGTGGTCGGTCACTCCTGAGCAGGTGGGCGTCTCGAACCGCAGGCCTGCGATGGGTCCGGCGACTCTTCCCTCACGCACCATGGCACTTCCCTCATCGTCGAGGCCAAGTTAAATACCCGTATGTTTCGTGTCTTTTGCTACTTTGATACGCACGTGACCGTCTGTCAAGCTCAGATGCGTCGAGTGTCAGCTCTGCCGGACCGAGCGGCGTATCCGGTCGATCACGGACAGACCTTTCGCGGTAGGTTCTCGACGTGGCAACGAACCGGCCATCCAGAGCACGCACGAGTTCCCATCACCCCTCATCGAGGGCGAAGGCGTGACAGACCCCAGGCTGACGTAGAAACAATCAACAGGCACGACAGAACGGCGGCGTCGATCGTCGCGCTCCGGACGCGGCCGCGACTGGGTCGTGCCGAAGCCGGCGCGGGCACCAGGCGTCACGTCGGCGGCTGCGGCGACCGCTCCGCCGAACCCTCTGACCTGGCTGTCTCCTCAGGCACTTTCCACTGCGCACGATATGGCGCTCCATTCGCGCGGGCGGCGAACGTGCCGCACCGGGCTCATTCCGATCACTGTCCGCTCCGGAGCCGTGGCGTACGCGGAATCACACTGCCCACCGGCTACTACAGGCACCTTCGCGCCTCAGATTCCCGTGCCGCCGACAACCTGCTGCCCTCACCCACGGGAGTTGATCCCGTTCGACCAACGGCCACGGGCAATTCCGGCATCGCCGCGCTCATACCTCACATCGAGAAGGGGGCCTTCACCCAAGGAGACGGTTTCGGTGTCCGGGAGCAACCGGCACAGTCGGCAGGATCGCTGTCCGGAGCGCACATCGAAGCAGAGCCGGTCACGAGCGCGACGCAGAACGCACCCGTGCAGCACGGGCACGGCTGCGCGGCTACGACACGGACGCCGTCGTCGAGTTGCGCGCCGGCACACCGTCGACGAGGCAGGCACGTTGCTCGTAGCCGGATCGCGAGCAGACCGGCGCCTTCACAGCTCGGATAGTCGGTGGCCCATCCAGGAACTGCCGATCACCGACGGACTTCGCCCGACTCGGCCAGAGCGAGCTGACCGAGACCGTTCACCGCGGTGGTCACGGACGACTGTTCCGAGCCCTCGCCCAGAGAGCCCGACTTGACGTCGCCCCGATGTACCACGAGTGCGGCTCGAACGCGGTCCTCGTCGCGCGAGCGGATCGCTTCGACGAGTTCCTCGTGTACGGACAACCGCTCGCCGAGGTAGCCCTGCGAGCTAGACGACGTTCCAGGATCGGCGCGGACCGACAACTCGGCGACGGTTCGGATCAAGGCGACGTACATCGCGCGGGCGAGGTCGTTGGGGGTGATGTCGGCGATGCGCTCGTGCAGGGACCAGTTCGACCGCAGGAAACTTTCGAGGTCGTCGGAACGTCGCATCGCGTCGAGGCAGACGTCCAGGTCACGCAGGTCGCGGTCGGTTCGGTGCGCTGCGGCCTCGAGTGCGATGAGTTCCTCGAGTGCGTCACGGACGGCGATCGCGTGGGCGACCGTGGTCGCCCCCTGCGGCACCGTCAACAGCGTCTGACGCAGCCGGACCACCGGACCGATGTCCGCCACGAACAGCCCACCACCGCGCCCGCGACGGACGTCGACGATTCCCCTTTCGGTGAGCAACCGACAGGTTTCTCCGATGGTTCCGCGGCCGTAACCGGTCTCGGTGCGCAGCTCGTCCATCGTCGTGATCCGGTCTCCGGGACGCAGGCCGCGAGCACCGATCAGCTCCTCGATCTCGGAGGCGAGGTTCTGCGGCAGGCCGGGTGGTCGCGAAAACATACGCATAGTTTAGCTCTTGACAGCCACTCGGGGACGCAGTCAGTATTCAAAACATCCGAAACATACGGGTGTTAAGTGGCGTCGCTCGTTCTCGAGCCGTGGATCAACACTGTCAGAGCCGACAGGAGGGCTGAGCTGTGGTGCAGCGAAATTCGACGCGGACACTCGCCGTCGGCGGCGCAACGCCGGTGGTTCCCAGCACCCACATCACCATGCCGGGCCCGGTTGGACGGGACGCATGACGCGGTCGCCGCACCAGAACGCTGCCGTGGCGCTTCCGCGGGAGGTGGATTGCGTGGTGGTCGGCGGCGGACCCGTAGGGCTGCTGACGGCGATCCTGCTTGGGCGAGACGGCCTGCGCGTCGCCGTCGTGGAGCGCTGGCCCCAGCGCTATCCACTGCCACGGGCCTGCACCATCGATCACGAGGCGATCCGCATCCTGCAAGCCGCGGGGTTCATGACCGAGTACTCCCACCTCTTCGAACCGTCACAGGGCGAACGCGGGGGCTATGAGTTCCGCAACGGTGAGGGCGACCTTCTGCAGACCATCGACTGGAACCGGGCGGCCGAGTCGGGATGGGCCAACACCAACGGCTTCCACCAACCCGATCTCGAAGCCGCCCTGGAAGACCTGGCGACCGCCACTGCAGGGGTGAGCGTCCACCGTGGATGGACGTTCCACGACCTCGATCAGCACCACGACGGCGTCACCATCGGGTTGACCTGTACCGACCAGCGGACTGAGGTCGTACAAGTCGAGACTCGATGGGTCGTCGGCGCCGATGGAGCCAACAGCGCAGTGCGCTCGCATCTTGGTATCGGCGTGCAGGACTCCGGCTTCGAAGCCGACTGGCTGGTGGTGGACTACCAGCCGCTGGTCGACGAGAACTGGACCGCCTTCGTCACCCAGTACTGCGACCCGGCACAACCGGCGACCGCGGTGAACAGCGGCCCGGGACGGCGACGATTCGAGTTCATGCGCCGCCAGGACGTGACCGCCGACGAACTCGGGCAGGAGAGCACCGCGTGGCGCCTGATGGCGCCGTGGGGCGTGACACCTGACACGGCCCGGCTGGAACGACACGCCGTCTACACGTTCAAGGGCCACTGCGTTCGATCATGGCGAGAAGGCAACGTTTTCCTCGCCGGGGACGCAGCGCACGTCATGCCACCGTTTCTTGGACAAGGCCTGTGCTCCGGCCTTCGAGACGCCCGCGCGCTCTCCTGGCGGTTGAACCTGGTACACCACGGGCTTGCGACACCTGCGGTGCTGGACACCTATGGGCCGGAACGCACAGGGCACGTCTGCGAGATCATCGACGAGGCCGTTGCCGCCGGCCGCGTCATCTGCGAACTCGACGTCGAGCGGGCAGCCGCCCGCGACGCCCACATGAAGCTCCGGACGCAGGATCCCGGTGCCGCCACGCGCGAACCACCACATCCTCGCCTGGGTCAGCCGTCACTGACGGTCCCCAGCGCGGGAAACGACGGGCGGCTGGCGCCGCAAGGCCGAATCCGCGTCGGCGAGCTGGCAGGTCTGTTCGACGATGTGATGGGCGGTGAATGGCAACTGCTCAGCGTCGTCGGAGATCCGGCCGAGTTGTGCACTCCCGATGACCTGTCGTGGTTTCGGCGGATCGGCGGCGTCGTCGCCGACGTCTCCGGCCAGGGCCACATCGAGGATGTCGACGGCCACTACACACGGTGGTTCGACACCCACGGCTGCCAGGCGATCCTGGCCCGTCCCGACTTCTATGTCTTCGCCGCCGGTGCGCACACCGACGTCCCGCACTTTCTGACGCGCTTGCGCCATGCGCTCGACCCAGCCACACCCTCAGGAGAGTGATCGATCATGGGCATGCAGGTCTTCCGGCTCGCCGACGCCGAGCCGTTCGACCCCCCAGGACACCGCGGCGTAGGCCCTGTCCGCCTTCAGAACGGTCACAGCACACCCTGGGACGGCGTGACGGTGGTGTTGTCGCACTACCTGCCTTATGGCGAGGCGGAGATGGCCCCACAGCCCACGGACACCGTGTACGTCGTCGTCTCCGGCGAACTGGTGATGGTCAGCGAGGAAATCGAGGAAGCACTCGGCCCCTACGACTCGGCGCGCTTCTCCGCCGGGACGCTGCGTCAGGTCGTCAACCGAACCCACTTGCCCGCCAGCATGCTCGTCATCAGGCCGGCGAACAGCTGAAAATCCAGATCACACAAGGGGAACCGATGAGAATTGTAGGAGTCACCCGAGCAGGCAACGGCTCCGGCGTGCATGTCGCGGCTCTGGCCGAAGACAACGCCACCGTCACTCTCATCGCCTCGCTCACGGATTTTTGGAAGGATCCGACGGGACATCTGCTCAGGCCGTCCGCCGGGCCGACGCTCGCCACCGCCGAGCTTCGGCAGGTCCCACCGGTATTGCCCGACGCACGGGTTCTCTGCGTCGGCCTCAATTACCACGACCACGTCGCGGAAGGTACTTACCGCAACGAGACCCTGCCCGCGTACCCCACTCTGTTCGCACGGTGGACCCAGTCGCTCACCGTCGACGGAGCCGAGGTCCCGGTGCCCGCCAATGAGCAGGGGCTCGACTGGGAAGGCGAGGTCGTCGCCTGGGTCGGAGCACCTCTCGTCGACGCTTCCCCCGACGAAGCTTTGGCAGCAGTCATCGGCTACTCCGCGTTCAACGATCTGACGGCCCGCAACGCGCAGAAACGAACTTCCCAATGGACCTTGGGCAAGAACGCGGACCGGTCCGGACCGCTGGGCCCGATGGTTCCCGCCTCCGAGGTCGGCGACCTGCGCGACGGCCTGCGGCTGCGGACCCGTGTGAACGGCATGACGATGCAGGACGCCAGCACCGACCAGATGGTGTACCCCATCGGCGAGACGTTGTCCCAGATCTCCCACACCCTGTCCTTGCGCCCCGGCGACCTGCTGGCGACCGGGACACCCGCCGGCGTCGGCTATGCCCGCAACCCTCCCCAGTTCCTGCGGCCCGGCGACACAGTCGAAGTCGAGATCGAACGCCTCGGCGTGCTGCGCAACGTCGTAGTCGCAAACGAGCAGCGGTTCACCGCGGCCACCACCAGGTGAACGTTCCTGGAGCACGGCCATCACCACCTGCTAGCCACCACAGTTCACCTACCAGGAAGAGATCCATGAAGATCGAAGAGCTCATCGCCCGTGCGGAGATCCACGACGTCCTGCTGCGGTACTGCCGCGGGTTGGACCGCGTCGACATGAACCTCGTGCGCGGGGCCTTCCACGACGACGCGTGGGTGCAGTTCCCCGAGAGCCTGCACACCGGATCGGTCGACGGCTTCGTGGAGTTCCTGTCCGCGGAGATGCCGCGCTTCGAGCGCACCATGCACTTCCTCGGAAACAGCCTGATCGACTTCGACGGCCCCGACGTCGCTCACGTCGAAACCTATCTCCACGCCGATCACCAAGCGTCGGACAAGCACCACTGGAAGGGCGACACCGTCAAGCTGTGGGCGCGCTACCTCGACAGGTTCGAAAAACGCGACGGCGTCTGGCGGATCGCGCGCCGCAAGCTGTCCGTCGATTGGATGTACCGGTATCCGACCAGCGGCTGGTTCGACGACCACCCCGACGCCTCCGTCCGACTGCGGGACGGAAACGACCCGAGCCTGCGCCCGGTCGCCGGGTTCAACGGCACCGCGCTGACGACGGAGGACTGGCCCGCGTGAACCAGGCCCGTGACACGGGCGCAAGGACGCCACTATGACGGCGCAAGACCAGCTCGAAATCGTCAAACATCACTACGCGCTTCAGGCTGCGGGCGATCACGACGCGGCCGAGCAGTTCCTGACCGACGACTTCGTCATCGAGATCCCGTCGTACATGCCGTTCGCAGGGGTGTACCGAGGCAGAGGTGCCTTCCGCGAACTCATTCCGATCGTCGTCGCCAGTGCCGGGGTGAAGGACCTGCGGTGCGTTGCGACCACCGTCGGAGATGACTACGCGGTCCAGATCGTAGAGTTCGTCCTTGACGGACACGACGGGCCGCCGACGCAGGTCGTTGAAGTGATCCGCTTCCGCGGTGGCCAGATCTGCGAGATCCGCCCCTTCTACTTCGTCCCCACCCCGTTCATCGACGCCGCCGCGCGCCGCGCCCACCACGAGCAAGGTTGAGCGGCCGTGTACCGCAACAGATGCGGGGTTCCCACGCTCACCTGGCACGACCGGACACCTCGAGAAGTTCGGTCATCAAGTTCCAAGCCCAGGGCCGGTGAACATCCAGCAGCGGCGCCACGGCTGAGCGCCATGCCATCCGTCGGCGGCCATGGAGACGTCTTTGTGGCCGCGGACGGGTGTCCACGTGAGAGATCGAAACGATGTGCCGTGTCGTGCGCGAAGCGGCATCGGTACGTTCCGGTGAACGACCGCCGGTTCAGGCCTCCCTCATTGTCACTCAGGCGCGAGCAACGGTTGCAGCGCCGTGGCTGTCGCGCTGACGATCGATTCCAGGCTCACGTTCGCGATGGTGGGCACGCGAACGACGCTGCGGGCAACGATGATGCCGACCAGCATCGCCGAAGCGATCCCGATACGCAGGCGGGTGTCGGAATCATCCCGCAGGTGAGCGACCACCCCGATCAGGAGCCTGTCCTCGATGAAGTCACGTAGCTGCGCGGCCGCTTGCTCGGTGGCCATCGCACCGCGCAGCATCGCCAGCAACGGCTCCGACGCGGTCGGGTCGTTCCCCCACACGTCTAGGAAGGCGCGTGCCACACGTTCACCGATGCCGGCCTCGGGGCCGCGCCACGCGTCCGTCATCCGCGTGAGCGCGTGCGCCGGCACGGACAGCACAGTTGCGAACAGCTCGTCCTTCGACGTGAAGTACTGCATCACCAGCGCCGCGTCGACGCCCGCATCAGCAGCGATCTTGCGGATCGTCGTGGCGGTGTACCCGTCCGAGGCGAAGCGTGCGCGAGCCGCATCGAGAATGGCCTGCCGTGTCTCGGGCCGGCCAGGCCTTCTCCCACGCCGGACGGGTTAAGGGGCACCGCTCTGACTTGACGACATGCCTCAGGATGGATCTTCGACAAGAGATTTGTCGACGGGTGTAGATATCACAGAAAGTATATACAAGGTGTGCGGCGACAGACCCCCTCTTGTCACTTCGTCGGGATGCCACCTGCCGTCTACGGATATCAACGAGCGGTGATTAACTGGACACGCAGAACGCCCACCAGGGTTTTACCTGCTCATTTACCGGATCGGTGACACCGAGGACCGCATGCACCACTATCCGCGGCCTGCAGCCGTCGAGGGGAAGTTCACACCTTCGAAGTAACTCAACGAGTGTTGATATCTAGGCCATCCGGGGGTACGTTGTTGACAGACAGTGACACCGAGCCTCCGTGAACCGACATGCCGCCGGTCCTCGGACAACACGAGAGGAGCTCGTCATGAGCGATGACCAGAAGGTGTTCATGCCGTCCCGACCGCTTGAGCCGGGTAGTGACAGGTATGGCGTGCTGTCCGGGTTCGAGCCCGGTACGCGCACGCTGGAGGCGGGCTTCCAGATCGCGCCGCCGTTCCTGCCACTGCCGGTCGACATCATGCTCGAGAAGGACGTCCGGGTCACGTTGAGGGACGGCGTCACGATTCACGTGGACGTGCTGCGCCCCGCGGGAACCGAGAAGGTACCGGTCATCGTGGCCTGGAGCCCGTACGGCAAGGGGCAGGGGACCTCGACCAGCGTGATGGGCGTGTTCGGCCTGGTCGGCTTGGACAACGGCATCGTCTCCGGGCTGGAGAAGTTCGAAGGACCCGACCCCGCCTACTGGTGCGCACGGGGCTACGCGATCTGCAATCCCGATATCCGCGGCGTGGTCGACTCCGAAGGCGACAGCGTCCTGTGGGACCGCCAGGAAGGCCGGGACTGCCACGACCTGATCGAGTGGCTGGCCGTCCAGGACTGGTGCACCGGCAAGGTCGCGATGAGCGGAACCTCCTACCTCGCGGTCTCACAGTGGTTCACCGCCGCCGAACAGCCTCCGCACCTGGCGGCGATCAACCCATGGGAAGGCGTCAGCGACGTCTACCGCGACTTGGTGCTGCGCGGGGGAATGCCGGACCACGGGTTCGCCCAGCAGTTGCGGGACTACAGCTTCTGGGGCAAGAACCAGAAGGAAGACATCATCGCCGAGGCCGACCGCTACCCGCTGATGAACGAACTGTGGCAGAACAAGATCCCCGAGTTCGACCGGATCACGGTGCCGGCCTACGTCGTGGCCAGCTACTCCAACACGCTGCACACCGCGGGAACGTTCCGGGCTTGGCGCCGGATCGCCTCCCGGGACAAGTGGTTGCGCATCCACAACACCCAGGAATGGCCCGACTACTACGACGAGGAGAACCGGGAAGACCTGCGCCGGTTCTTCGACCACTACCTCAAGGGCGAGGACAACGGGTGGGAGCAGACACCCCGCGTCCGATACTCGGTCCTCGATCTCGAAGGCGGCGACACGGTCGACATCGTCGCCGACCGGTTCCCGCCGTCGGACGTCACCTCGACGAAGTACTACCTCGACGGCCGCACACGGACCTTGGACACGACAGCGCCGACCACCGAAACGAGCGTCGGCTACGAGGTCGGGTCGAACCCGGATCTGGTGTCGTTCATCGCACGATTCGACCGGGAAACCGTTCTGGTCGGCTACCCCAAGGCACATCTTCGGGTCGAAGCACAGGGCTCCGACGACATGGACCTGTTCGTCCTGGTGCAAAAGCTCGACGCCTACGGCACTCCGCTGCAGCAGTTCACCTCACCCAACCAGAGCGCGATGGCGCACGATGTCACCGAACGCGGCGGCTCGATCCTGCGGTACAAGGGCTCCGACGGACGCCTGCGGGTATCCCTGCGAGGCCTTGACGCCACACTCTCCACCGACGACGTGCCCGCCCACCGATTCGACCGGATCGAGAAGCTCACCCCCGGTGAGATCGTCGACATCGAGATCGACCTGCTGCCTGTCGGGCTCGTGTTCTACCCCGGCGAGCAGCTCCGGTTCGTCATCAGCGGCCGACACCTCCTGGGCGGGATGATGCCCAGGCTGCGGGACTACACACCTGCCAACAGCGGCCGGCACGTCATCCACACCGGCGGCCAACACGCCTCCTATTTGCAACTACCGGTGCAAGCACGGTAGCGGCGACCGATGACGAGCCGCGGGTGGGGCGGGCACGACACGTCCGCCCCACCCGCGGCCTGCACGGTGACGCGGCGGGCGTGGCACCACGGTCCAGGAGATCGGCTGCGGCCGGTCGCGGCCGGCACGAGGAGGTCCGTGCGGCCGAGGCCACCGTCGGAGACCTTCTTGCCACCGGCGCCGTATGGCCGCCGCGCGTCCTGAGACGTGTACCCGGTACGTCGACACCACAACGCGTAGAAACGATGCTGACATCGATGGCCTTCGAGAAGTCGGCGCATCCGTAGGGCGGCGCGTTCGCGGTCAAGACCAAGCCGACCGAGGCGCACCGGTCGTCCGCGAGCAGCGCTTGTCGGAGGCGACAGCCGAACGTCCGGATCGCGTCCGCGCCCCTCAGTAGGGGTACCTACCCCCGGACAAAAGGCCGTCCCGATTCACAGGCGGGTTGTTCGAGTCATCCGGTCGTCGACTCCCCTGCTCTCGTGGCGATCGCTACCGGGACGGGATGACGCTGACCTCGCTGCTCATCACCGAAGGCCAGCGGACGATGGCCTGAAGCACGTGCTGGTGGACGTCCTGGATGTAGCGCCTCGCGTGCGTGGCGGCCTTGTCAGGATCCCGCTCGGTCAGGATGTGGCGCACCCAGTGCTCACCCGCGCCTGACGGGGTGATCGTGCGATCCGAGGTGAGCAGCAACGCCCGAATGCGGCTCATGTCCCCCATGAGCCGCTGGAAGATGCTGATCAGATAGGCGTTACCCGTCGCCTCGGCCAAGACCTCGAACGTCGCGTTGACCACCGCGATGTCCCGAATGGCCGAGCGTGCGCCTCCTTCCTGCTCCACCTGCCGGTCGAGCTCGTCGAACGCTTCCCGTGCCGCGACGATCTGGTCCTCGCTCGCCTGGCTGATGCCGAGCCGGATCAGCTCAGGTCCCACGATCTGCCAGACGACGAAGAGGTCGTCGATCGATTTCGGGGTGAGGGGCGCCACCTGATAGCCCTTGCGGGGGAGGGTGCGGATCAGCCCTTCCTGGTCGAGTCGGATGAGAGCGTCGCGCAAAGGCGCGATGCTGATCGTGAACTCGGCGGCCAGCTGCTTCTCCGTGAGTCGCTGACCCGGTGCCAATCTGCACGCGATGATGTCGCTCCGCAGCCGGTCGTAGGCGGCTTGGTTAAGCGAGACACTTGGCTCAGACATGTCAGCCACCGGGCCATCCTTGAGTCCAGTTGCCCTATCGGTCAAGAGCATTGCGGTAGCGAGCTTATCGGGAGCCCTTGACACGCCATGGCCTTGCACTCGTAACATGCCACTGGCGTTACACAGATATGTCACACCGAGGAACGGACGACGACGTGGCGGAGAACGAGGACAAGGCAGCGATCATCGAGTTGCTCAACCTGTACGGGTTCGCGCTGGATGCCCACGCCTGGGATCTGTTCGACCTGGTTTTCTCCGACGACGTGACCGCGGAGTTCGGCCCGGCAGGCAACGCCTGGGTGGGGCTGGAGAACTTCAAGCGGTCCTTCGCGGAGTTCCACGAGACCCTCGACAGCCATCAGCACACGATGATGGGGCAACTGGTCCACCTCGACGGCGACAAGGCCTACGCGTTCAGCTACGGAAACTGGCTGCTGATCCGCGAAGCGGCCGAGGACGGTCCTACGTGGACGGGCACCGGCTGGTACGACGACGAACTCGTCCGGACCGATGGCGGGTGGCGCATCCAGCGACGTGTGTGCCGGCTGATGTCCTGGACCGGCAACCCCTTCGTGCCCGAGCCCAACGCCGAGCACCGCCCGGACATGAAGCTCAACGTCCTGCGTGAGCACGCGGACGCCGGACGGATCATGTTCCTCAACGCCATCGGGAAGTCGCGGTGACCGAGGCCTTCGACGTCCGCATCGGTGTCTTCGCGGGTCCCACCGCCGGCCTGCGATACCAGACCCCGACACGAGCAGGCGTCACGAACGAGCGCGGCGAGTTCCACTTCGCCAAGGGGGAAACGGTCTCCTTTCTCCTCGGAGGACTCGTCCTGGGGTCGGTATCGGGTGCGCCGGTGGTCAACCTGGCGCAACTGGTCAAGCGGGCGGACGGGCGGATCGACAAGCTCCGCGACCCGGCGGTGACCAACCTCGCCCGATTGGTCCAGTCCCTGGACCAGGACGGCGATGTGAAAGCCGGGGTGACGATCGCGCCGCCCGTGCACGACCTCATCGGACCGGTGGTGATCAACTTCGACCAGAGCGAAGCCGCTTTTGCGACCGACCCCATGGTCGAGGACCTACTCCGCATTCTCGACACGGCGCCGGACGTCCGCGCAGCGAGGACGCCGCGGAAACTGCGGACCGCGGAAGCTGCCCGCAACGAACTCAGACGCAACATCCGCGGCATCATCAAGACCACCGACGTCCGCATCCCCCTGCGCGACGGGTCCTTCGTCCATGCCGACGTCTTCCGGCCGGCCGGCGACGGGCAGTACCCGGTCGTGATGAACAAGGGCTTCTACGGCAAAGCCTTCAACCACGGCGCCATCTCCAATGACGAGCAGGCACAGGAGAAGGAGGTGCTGGAGGACCGGTTCTTCTCCGGCAACCCCGACGGCCTGCAGTACGAGAACCACGAAAGCGTCGACTCGTCGGTCTGGGTCCCGCACGGCTACGTGTGCATCCGGGTCGACAGCCGCGGCGTCGGCACCAGCCCCGGCCTACAGGCGCCCTTCAGCGTCCAACAGTCCGAGGACTACTTCGACGCGATCGAGTGGGCCGGAACCCAGCCGTGGTCCAACGGCAACATCGGTCTATGGGGCATGTCCTACCTGGCCATGACCCAGCACATGGTCGCCGGCCTGCAACCACCGCACCTGAAGGCGATGATCGCGCTCGGCACCGACGCCGACCTCTACAACGAGGCCACCTACGGCGGCGGCCTGTTCGGCGAGGGCTTCTGGCAGTGGTGGTGGAAAATCATGTCCGGCCACAACTTCAGCGGCGGGCAGCGGCCCGAGACGGACTGGATGGCCCGCCTGCGCGCCACCGAGTTCAACGACCCGCAAGCCTACGGCACTCGGGGTTCGGTCTTCATGAACGCCGACCTGGCCAGGGCCACAACCCCCGTCTGGATAGTCGGCCCGCAAACCGGCGTCACCATCCACCAACTGGGCAGCAGTGAGACCTACATCCACTCGACCGCGGCCTCGGCCAGGCGATTCGACTTCGTGGACGCCTGGTTCCCACACAGCTATGCGGAATCGACCATCCGCGAGCACATGCGGTTCTTCGACCACTTCCTCAACGGCGTGGACAACGGAGTCCCGGACGAGCCGCCCGTCCGGGTCCAGGTCAGGACCGGCAACGGTGCGCACCTCGTCCTGCACGAGCAGGAGTGGCCGATCGCGCGGACCGAGTACCGGCGCTGGTACCTCGACGCCGGCCCCTCGGACTGGACCGGCGACGGCAGGCGTGACGACATCCTCCGGATCGTCGAGTCGATACCCGACGTCGAGCGGCAGGCGGACTACGACGCCCATCTGGACCTCGGCCGGCCCATCCCCGCACCGACCGGGCACGTGGGCGGCACCCCGCGGTGGTCGACAGGCGTCTCCTTCGTCAGCGCTCCCCTGACCACCGACCTGACGCTCGCCGGCTACATGAAGGTCGGCCTGTGGGTGTCGTCGACCAGCACCGACATGGACGTCTTCGTGTCGCTGCGCGTCATCGACGAGCACGACCGGGAGATTCGCTACGAATCGGTGGTGCTGCCCATCGACCCGGCACACGTGCATCCCGTCGGGCACGGGTTGCTCAAGGTGTCGCGGCGCGCGCTCGACACGAAGCGGTCCACCGACTACTGGCCGGTCCACACCCACACCGAGTCCGATCACCAGCCGCTGCGCAACGGCGAGGTCGTGCCCATCGAGGTGGGGCTCTACCCGAGCACCGCGCTCATCCGGGCGGGCTCGCGGCTGCGCATCGACATCCAGCCCTACACCCCGGCGGGCATACCGGCCCGAGCCTACGACGAGAGCTACCACGTCGGCGCGGTGAACACCGTCCACACCGGACCTGGACACCCCAGTTACGTGCAGCTTCCACTGATCGACCGACACGACACGGAGACCCACGATGCTCGTCACTGACAGGTCCACGACGCTCGCGGCCGTGATGGAGAAGGTGCGCGAGCTCGGGCCGACCCTGCGCGCCAACGCGCTGGACGCCGAACGCGCGGGCCGCCACACAGACGCGACGATCGCCGCCCTCGACGCCACCGGCGCCTTCGACATCGCCAGTCCCGCGGAGTTCGGGGGCGCCGAACTCCCGGTCCGCCAGCAGCTCGACGTCGTCACCGAGGTCTCCTCGTGGGACGGCTCGGCCGGATGGACCGTGTGGGTGGCGGCTTCCACGAACTGGATCCCGGCCGGCTCGGGCGCGCAGGTCGTCGAGGAGGTCTACGGCCCCGACTGGGTAGGCCCCCGTGTGGCCGGCTCGAGCCACTTCCCGGCGTCGCGTGGGCGAGCGCAGCGGGTCGACGGCGGCTGGGTCATCTCCGGCGGCCCCTGGACGTTCGGCAGTGACGCGCTGTGGGCGCCGTACACCAACCTGGGCTGTATCGCCGACGACGGCGACGGCCCGTACTTGGTGGGCGTCCAGGTTCCCCGCGACGAGCTTCGGTTCCTCGACGACTGGCAGGTCGCCGGCATGTGCGCCACGGGCAGCGTTTCCATCACCCTCGCCGCCGACGAGCTGTTCGTCCCGGACTACCGCGTCGTCGACTTCCGTGACGTCGTGGCCGGCACCCTGGACAACGGGCTCGCCGGGTCGCTGTGGAAGGCGCCGTCGCTGGGCTGGGCGTTCAGCCTCATGGCCGGCATGTCCATCGGGCTCGCCCAGGGCGTCTTGGACCGCTTCCTCGAACGCTCCGCCGGCCGACCCGTCCGCGGCACGACGTACAAAAACCAGCTCGAGGCGCCGTTGACGCACCTCATGCTCACCGAGGTCCACAGCAAGATCCGGTCGGCGACGCTGATGGCGCAGGCCAACGCAGAGGAGACCGACCAGCTCGGTGAGCTCGCCGCTGCCGGCACGCCCGCGTCGCCGGAGTACCTGCAGCGGTTCGGCGCCCGCGTCCTCGCCGAGACCGCTTATGCCGCCAAGTGGTGCGCCGAGGCGATCGAACTGCTCCAACGCAACTCGGGCTCGACCGCCATCATGGACTTCGAGCCGATCCAGCGGGCCTGGCGCGACGCGCGCGTCGTCACCCTGCACGGCGCGCTAAACCTCGAAGCGCTGTCCGAGAACTACGGACGGCTGATGGCCGGCATCCAGCCACACGACTTCGCCGGGATCACCACGCTCAACCGGTCCGCCCCAAGCCCGGCAAGCAAAACCGGTTGAACCGAGCCGAACCGCCGGGGGGCGGCACCCATGCCTCCCGCAGTGATCATCTCAGACAGCATCTCGAAATCGAACGGAGCCGGACAGGATGCCCGAGGGAACCGCCACGCGGCACGGCACGGTGTGAGCAGCCGTCGCTACCGTCGCGAACCCCCAGTTCGGCTCGACGACGTCGCCGGCCCACACGGCCGGCACAGCGCTCGTGGCCGTGGCTGCGGCACCACTGAGCCCGCTGGATCTGCTCGTCGCCTCCGGGTCGTTTCCCTCGGCGCTGCCACGACGCCCCGTACGTCCTTGGCAGCGACTGTGGGCGTCGTGCTCGGCTCCGTTCGGGGCTTGACCTTTGAGGGGCTCTACTTGCAACGGACACGTTCACGGTCTGGGCGGCGGCGGTGCCGGTGGTCTCGTAGACGGTGGAGTAGTCGGTGCCGTTGGTGAACTTGAGCGAGATGTAGCTGCCGTTGGCCCGGTTCCCGCCGAGGTAGCCGCTCGCGGAGCCGGTGAGGAATTTCCAGCCGGGCTGGGTGAACTGGGCGACCTGGGCGTTGGCCCAGAGGTTCTTGCCCAGCTGGTAGGAGCCCGACCACGGCGACCCGGCGACGGCCAGCGCAACCGTGGCGTACGGGAGGTTGGGGTAGAGCGCCGCGACCAGCGGCCAGTTCATGAATCCGGTCATCTGACCGTCGAGGTAGCCGCGGGTGATGCTGCGGATGTACGGCACCGACCCGGAGTTGTAGTCCTGCGAGCCGAACTCGCTGGCCCACAGCGGTTTCCCGGTCGCCACCGCGTTCGCCGACGAGGCACAGGAGGTCGCATCGGACAGGTAGCCGCACGGGTAATGCGAGCCGACCACACCGACGGCGTTGTTGAAGGCGGGATCGGCGAGCATGTCGTCGGCGGTGTCCCACCCGGAGTCGTCACCGACGATCTGCACCGAAGCATAACCCCTGGCGTTCAACGCGGAGCGCAGGTTCTTGTACAAGGTCTTGTCGTGGCTGCGTTCGTTCCAGCCGCCGAGGTAGCTGATCGTCAGTCCGTGTCCCTTGGCGCAGTCCAGCCAGGAGATGTCGTAGTCGATCATGTCCTGGGTCCAGAAGTTGCCGTTGCCGATCCATCCCGGCGCGGCCCAGGGCAAAGCCACCAGTTTGATGTTCGGGTTGCGGGCGACGGCTTCCTTGCCGAGCCAGAACTCGTAGCCGACATCGCAGTTGATCTCACCGCGCACGTGCTGGTGGCTGGGCTCGGCGCCGTCGGTGGAGTTCGCGTCGCCACCGATCTCCAACTTCAACAGCTGGACCGCGGCGCCGTAGTTCGGCTTGAACAGGTAATCGAGGATCTGAGCCCGTTGAGCAGGCGGATAATCGATCAACAGGCGGGAGTTGCCGCCGCCGCTGATCGCGCCGACCCAGTCGAACGTCCGCCCGATGCTGGCACCGTTGACGGCGACCGTGGTAGTGACAGCCTCGGCCGCTGAAGCCGAGCATGCGCCCGACACCATCGAGGCGATCAACAGCGCGGCGATGGCCAGGAGCCGGCGGAAGGCGCGTCCGGGATCAGGGTGCGATATGGAGTGTCCTCCTTCGACGTTGACGGAGACAGCACCGCGCGTCTGCTCGCGGGAAGGACCGATGACCCGGCACGACACAGGGTGCGCACCATCGCCGAAGATGGTTCGCCGCCAAGAATGGCCACCTCGCGCGAAGAGTCGAGACGCGGCTTGCGCAACCGAGTACTCGCTATCACTTTCGTGTGTGATCAAACCTGCTGTCAATGTCTGTCCGCAAGCTTGTCTATGTTGTCAGTCCCGTCTCAATTCACCTTCACCCACTTGACCTAGACCACTGGCTTCGCGCCACCTGTCAGCACGCGCGAAATCCACGATCAACGAGCACGAATATTTCGAAGGCGCGTCCGAAACGTTTCGACATGAACTCCTGAGAGCGCTCCCACGGACAGCCTCAGAACTGAGATACCTTGCACCACAACCATTTTGTCCATGGCCGTACCTTTGAAACGATTCATGCCCACTCTTCCGAGGAAGTCGCCGAACCGTTTTCGAAAGACCGACTCTGCCCCCTATTGACGTGGTCTGGACCGCCTGGCACTCTCGGCTCGGAGAGCGCTCTCACGCTTCCCTTCCCTGCACCAGGAGATGTCGTGAGATTGATCGCGCAAAGCTGCGTGGCGGCATTGGCCGCCGCGCTCGTTTCCATTCCCATCGTTGCCTCCGCCTCTGAGGCGACAACGTTGTCAAATGCCTTGAGCCGTGACCTGGGCCTGTCGCCGGCTCACGCCGCCGTGCGTCAAGACCGCGAATTGCGGTCCGGCCCGGTGGAGACCGCGTTGCGCGCGAAGTTGTCGGATCGCTTCGGCGGCGCGTGGTTGGACAACGGGACGCTGAAGATCGGAGTGCTGGACGAGGCCGACGCCGCGATCGTCCGGGCGGCAGGCGCCGCGGCCGTGCCCGTCAGCCGCTCCGAGCAGACGTTGAACTCGGAGAAGTTGTTGCTGGACAAGGCGTCCGCACCGGCGGATGTGTACACGTGGTACGTCGACCCGACATCGAACTCGGTGGTGGTCGAGGCCGCGACCGCCGACGCCGCGCGCTCGTTCGCCTCGAAGGCGGGGGTGTCCGTGCGGACTCGGGTGTCCGAAGCTCCGCGTCCGCTCTACGACATCCGCGGTGGCGACCAGTACGTCATCAACAGAAACGTGCTGTGCTCGGTGGGTTTCTCGGTCGACGGCGGCTTCGTCACGGCCGGGCACTGCGGTGGCACCGGGTCCCCGACCCTGGGCTACAACAACGTCGACCAGGGCACGTTCGCCGGTTCCTCCTTCCCCGGCAACGACTACGCGTGGGTCCGCACCAACTCCAACTGGACGCCCACGCCCTACGTCAACGACTACGCGGGCGGGAGCGTCGCGGTCTCCGGTTCACAGGAGGCGGGTATCGGCGCGTCGGTGTGCCGTTCCGGTAGGACCTCGGGCTGGCACTGCGGCACGATCCAGGCCAAGGACGTGACGGCGAACTACTCCAACGGCCCGGTGTACGGCCTCACCTCGACGAACGCGTGCGCGGAGGGCGGCGACTCCGGTGGTGCGTGGCTCGCGGGCAACCAGGCCCAGGGCGTGACGTCCGGCGGATCGGGAGACTGCAAGACCGGTGGCGGCACGCTGTTCCAGCCGCTGAACGAAATCCTGTCCACCTACGGGCTGCGGCTGTCCACGACCGGTGGTGGCAGCAGCAACCGGATCATCGGCTACCAGGACAAGTGCGTCGACGTCCCGAACTCCAACGGCGCGCAGGGCCAGCGGTTGGCCACGTGGGACTGCAACGGCGGCGCGAACCAGAACTGGACGTTCGCGGGCGACGGCACGGTCCGCGCGCTGGGCCTGTGCATGGACGTCAACGGAGGTGGGAACGCGAACGGCACGGCCATCCAACTGTGGGGCTGCAACGGCTCGGCGGCGCAGCAGTTCGTGTTGAGCGGAGCGGGTGACCTGGTGAACCCGCAGGCGAACAAGTGCGTCGACATCACCGGGTTCGGCGGCATCGGCACGCCTCTGGAGCTGTGGGACTGCACCGGCGGCGCGAACCAGAAGTGGCGACGCGGATAGACCGTCCCGCGGTGAAGCGCGAAGACGCGTCGACGTCGTAGCCCGACCAAGGCGCGCCCGCTCCCCGAGAACGACCGCCGGGCGCGCCTTGGTCCCTCCCCCTGCCGCAAAACCGAACCTGGAGTCGCGATGAGAGCACGTCTGCGCACGTCGACATTAGTCAGCACCCTGCTCATGGGCCTCCTGGTCGCGGTCGCCCCCGGCACGGCGACAGCCGCCCCGGTCGCGGACCCCGCATCCCTGGTCAACCCGTTCCTGGGCACGTCCCACGAGGGCAACACCTTCCCCGGCGCGGACGCGCCGTTCGGCATGGTGCAGTGGAGCCCGGACACACCGTCACGTCCGCCGGGCGGGAACTACGCCTACGGCGACAACACCATCACCGGCTTCAGCCTGACGCACCTGTCCGGTCCCGGGTGCAACGCGACGGCCGACATCCCCATCCTGCCGACCACCGGCGCGGTCAACGGCGGTGCGACGTCGACCTTCACCCACGCCAACGAGTCCGCGAGCGCGGGCGCTTACACGGTGGCGTTGGACAACGGCGTCAAATCCGAACTGACGGCCACCACCCGATCCGGCATGGCCCGCTTCACGTTCCCCTCCACCACCCAGGCGAACCTGCTGTTCAAGCTGGGGGCGGCGGCGACGAGCACCACCGACCTTACTGACCTTTCGGAGTCAGGGTCCGGGAGATCGTGTTCATGGCGGGACGAGGCCAGTGGCGGCGAGGAACCCGTCGGCGAGGGTAGGCCGGTACTGCATGCTTTTGAGTCGATTACGGGTGATGCGGGTCAGGTCGTCGATGGTTCCGGCGGCGAGGTTGGCCATGCCGCGTTTCATGCTCGACCAGATATTCTCCGTCGGGTTCAACTCCGGGGCATAGCCGGGTAGTTGATAGACGCGTAACCACGGCCGGGCTGCGACCAGCGCCCGCATCCTGGCGGACCTGTGCGCGGGCAGACCGTCCCAGACGAGCACGATCGGCCCGCCCAGCTGCTGGTGGGCGTTGTCGAGCAGGGCAGCGAAGTGAATCTCTCCAAAGCCTCTCGGCTCACCTTTGCGTCCTCTGTGGACCAGGATCCGGTATAACAGTCGGCTGCGTTGTCCCGAGCGGTAGGCGGCGATCCCGGCGATGGACAGCTTGCGTCCGCTGCGGCCGGCGACGCTCACGATGGGGGTTGTGCCCCGCGGGGCCCAGGTACGGGCCCTGGCCGGTCTCAGCGTGATGCCGGACTCGTCGGCGAAGCAGATCCACGCGCCCAGCCTGCGCGCGACCCTTTTACCGCCGGCCATTGATACCGCCGCCAGTGCTCGATGGCGTGTTCGTCGCGCTCGACGGCGCGGGCGACGGGTTGCTGCGGGGTGAACCCGGCCTGGTGCAGCACCTGCCACACCGTGGTGATTCCCACCGTGGTGTGGAACATCCGGCCGATCAGTGTCCGCACCCGCGCCAGGGTCCACCGTTGATCCTCGGCCCACCCGGCTGCCGCCGGACCGTCCCGCACCACCGCCACCAACCGTTGCACCTGGGCCTGCGACAACCGACCGTCCGGACCCGGTGCACCTCGTGATGCCAGTGCCTGTTCGCCGCCAGCCGTCCAGGCCCGCCGCCACGTGTACGCCGATTTCGTGGAGACTTCCAATGCGGTGGCGACCTGCATCGCGCTCATCCCGTCGGCGAACATCACGGCCGCCTGCCTGCGTATCTGCTCGCGTCGGGCCCGGCCCTGCGGGCCGACCCCACCACCATCGCCATATCGCATGTCTGGTCAACGGCGAAACGTGGACCAGCGGCGATCACCCAAACCGGTGAAGTGGACTTGAGGCAGACCCTGACCCCGAAAGATCAGTAAGTTCACCGCCGTGAGCAGCACCGAGGTCAGCGGTTCGGTGACCTCCGGCCACTTCTGCGCGTCCAGCCCGACCTACACCCTCTACTTCAACATGGTGTTCGACCGTCCCTTCACCACCACCGGCACCTTCTCCAGCGGCAACTCGGTCACCTTCGACACCTCCGGCAACCGGGTGGTCCAGGCGAAGGTCGGTCTGTCGTACGTGTCGAACGACGGCGCCAAGGCCAACCGGGTCGCGGAGAACCCCAACTGGGACCTCGGTGCGACCCGGCAGTCCACGAAGGACTCCTGGAACGGTCTGCTCCGCAGGATCGGTATCTCGGGCGGCACCACCGACCAGCAGGTGGTGTTCTACACCGCGCTCTACCACTCGCTGCTGCACCCCAACGTCGTCAGCGACGTCGACGGCCGCTACCGGGGCTTCGACCACCAGGTGCACACCGTGTCTGGCGGCCAGGCGGCGCAGTACGGCAACTTCTCCGGCTGGGACATCTACCGCTCCCAGGCGCAACTGATGGCCCTGGTCGCGCCGAAGCAGGCCGGTGACAGCGCCCAGTCGCTGGTCAACGACCACGCCCAGGGCGGGACGCTGCCGAAGTGGTCGCTCAACGAGTACGACACGTACGTGATGAACGGCGATTCGGCTCCGGCGATCATCGCGGACTACTACGCCTTCGGCGCCCGCGGCTTCGACACCGGAGCGGCGAAGAACGCCATGGTCGGCCAGGGCACCCGCCTCAACAGCATCAGGACGGGCCTGGAATACCTGTCCAACTACGGCTACCTGCCGTCGGACGCCACCTACCCGTACGGGTTCTACGGTTCGGTGGCGACACTGCTGGAGTACTCCACGACGGACTTCGCGATCGGCGCGTTCGCCGGGGCGCTGGGCGACACCGCGACCCGCGACCAGTTCGTCAACCGGGCGCAGAACTGGCGCAACACCTTCAACCCCGCGAGCGGGTTCATGCAGCCCAAGCTCAAGGACGGGTCGTGGCGATCCGGGTTCACCCCGACCAGCGGCGACCAGTTCGTCGAGGGAACCTCCTGGCAGTACACCGGAATGGTCCCCTTCAACGTGCGCGGGCTGGCCGACGCGATGGGCGGCAACGCGAAGCTGGCCGCCTACCTCGACAGCGTGCTCTCCAACCTGCACGGCTCCGGTGGATCGCACGCCGACCTCGGCAACGAGCCTTCGATCGAACTGCCGTGGGAGTACGCCTACATCGGGCAGCCGTGGAAGACCCAGAAGGTCGTCCGCCAGGTACAGAACGAGATGTGGCCCAACTCCCCCGCGAACTGGAGCGTCGGCAACGACGACCTCGGCACGATGAGCGCCTGGTACGTGTGGTCGGCCATGGGCGTGTTCCCCATGTCGCCGGGCACCTCGGACCTGGTGCTGGGCAGTCCGCTGTTCACCACGACCACGGTCGCGCTCGGCGGTGGCGGCACGATCACCATCAACGCCCCGCAAGCGGCCACCAACGCCCCGTACGTGCAGAGCGCCACCCTCAATGGCGCCACCTGGAACAACGCCTACCTCCCGGCGAATTTCGCCACCTCGGGCGGCACGCTGAACCTCACCCTCGGCACCACTGCGAACACCTCGTGGGCCACAAGCCCGTCCTCCGCGCCGCCCTCCTACACGGGTGACGGTGGCGCCCAGCCGCCCGCCACGCCGGTCGGGCCGTCGGGAGCGATCGCGTCGGGTGTCGCCGGGAAGTGCCTCGACGACGCCGGGGGCAGTTCCGCCAGTGGCACGCCCGCTCAGGTCTACGACTGCAACTGGACCGCGGGGCAGCGCTGGACCCTTCCAGGCGATGGCACGGTGATGATGTTCGGGAAGTGCCTGGACATCAACGGCGGCGGCACCGCCAACGGCACCAAGGTGCAACTCTGGGACTGCAACCTCGGCAACGCCCAGCAGTGGGTCCCCCAGCCCGCCACCGGAGCGCTGCGCAACCCGACGTCGGGGCGCTGCCTCGACGACCCGAACAGCAGCACCGCCAATGGCACCCAATTGGTGATCTGGGACTGCTCCGCCGGCGCGAACCAGAGATGGACGCTACCGAAGGCGCGCACAGGCGCACTGACCTCGGTCAACTCGGGCAAATGCCTCGACGACAACACCGCGAGCAAGACCAACGGGTCCAAGATCCAGATCTGGGCGTGCAACGGCTCGTCCGCGCAGTCGATCCACGTTCCCGGCGACGGGACGCTCCGGATCTACAACAGGTGCGTGGACGCAACCGGCGGCGGCACCGCGAACGGGACCCCCGTCGTGCTGTGGGACTGCTCGGGCGGCGCGAACCAGCAATGGACACCGGTCAACGGCACGCTCGTCAACCCGGCATCGGGCAAGTGCCTCGACAATCCCGGTTCCAGCACCACCGACGGCACCCAGCTCGTCATCTGGGACTGCTCCGGCGGCACCAACCAGCAGTGGACGCTGCCGAACCCGTAGCCCCGCTCCCGGACGGACATCCGTGAACCTCGGACAGGAGGATGCACATGCGTAGATCCGCATCGATTCTCGTTGCAGTGACAGCGTTCCTCGTCGTCTCGGCAGGCGTACCGATCGCCCAGGGTGCCCAGAACCCGATTCCAGCCACGGTGATGCCTTTGACAGTCAACACCAACGCCGCTTTCGACGCGCTGAACAGGGCGTTCCTGGTCTCCGACGGTGACCGGCGGTACTACAAGGAGTCCCTGGGCAAGACCGGGAAGGATTACTTCTGGCGGCAAGCGCTCGACATCCAGGCGGCCGAGGACGTCTACGACAGCACCAGGCGTCCTGAGACCCGCGATCTGATCGGCCGCCTGTTGGACACCTTTCTCCAGCAGAACCAGGGCGCCGGCGGCCTGTACGACTGGAATTGGAACGAGTACAACGACGACCTGCTGTGGGCCGGTCTGGCGTTCGCGCGCGGCTACCGGATCACGAACAACCGCGTCTACCTGACACAGGCGCAGTACGCCTTCACCAGGATGTACGACCGGGGCTGGGACAGCGCGCTGGGCGGCGGCGTGTGGTGGAGTGTCGAGAAGCGGGACAAGAGCGCGCTGAGCAACAGTCCGGCGGTGATCCTGGGTGGCCTGATCTTCGAGTCGACCGGTGACCGCGCCTACCTGGACAAGGCACGCGCGATTTACGACTGGGTCTGGGGACACCTGCTCGACCGGACGACGGGCGGCGTCCACGAGACCGTCTTGGCCGACGGAACCGTCTCCAGCGGTCAGACGGTGTACTCGGCAGGGGCCTTTGTCGGAGCGGCTCAGGCCATGTATCGCGCCGGCGGACAGCGGTCGATCTTCGACGACGCCAAGCGCACGACCGACTGGGTGATCCGGGAACGCACCGTCAACGGGATCATGACCAACGGGACACGGGAAGGCACGTGGCAGTCGGAGTTCTCCAGGGGGATGGGGGACTTCGTCCGCGAGAACAACTTGTGGGACCAGTACTACGACTTCATGAAGCGCAACGCCGACGCCGCGTGGAACGCACGGCGCACCGACCTGCAACTGACCTGGAACCGGTGGGACGCTCAGACGCCAAGGGACGACACCAGCGCGATCGAAGCCATCGGCTCGGTGATCATGCAAGCCGTCACCCCGACGTCCAAGCCGACCGGCAGCGCGATTGTCGGCAATTGGAACGGGAAGTGTCTCGACGTGCCCGGTGGGAACTTCGCCGACGGTCAGCGCACGGTCGTGTGGGACTGCAACGGCGGTGCGAACCAGAAGTGGGAGTTCGCCGGCGGCGCGGTGCGCACCCAGAACGGCAAGTGCCTCGACGTCAACGGCGGGTCGACAGCGAATGGCGCGGTGATCCAGCTGTGGGGCTGCAACGGCACCGCGGCACAGCAGTTCGTGCTCAGCGGCGCGGGCGACCTGGTCAACCCGCAGGCCAACAAGTGCGTCGACATCGCGGGATGGGACCCCAACAACGGCGCCGTGCTCACCCTGTGGGACTGCGCGGGAACAGCCAATCAGAAGTGGTACCTGGGCTGATCCGCACGAGCAGGTGCGTGATCGACGGCGAAGGCACGAACAGATGCTCGTCGCGTCATGGGACCGCACGGGTGGTGCGAGGAGGCGGTGCGAGTTGCCGACCTCCTGAACGCGACGAATTCTCCACCGAAAGGATGGATATCATGCAGTATTTCCCGCGATGGGCAACGGTCGTGTTGTCAGGACTGACGTTGATCGCGACCTCACTGGTGGGGCAACCGGTCTCAGCGGCCGCTGCCGAGTCGAACAACGGCGTAAGAATCATGCCTTTGGGCGCCTCGATCACCGATGGCTTCACCGTTCCAGGCGGATACCGCGTCGATCTCTGGCAGAAACTGGTCGGTCACGGGAACGTCGTGGACTTCGTCGGGTCGGCCGCCAACGGGCCGTCGAGCCTTGGTGACCACGATCACGAGGGCCACTCGGGCTGGCGGATCGACAACATCGACGCCAACGTGGTCGGCTGGCTCCGAGCTTCCGACCCGCACACCGTCCTGCTGCACATCGGCACCAATGACGTCTTGCAGGACTACGACCTCGCCAACGCTCCCGCCAGGATGTCGGGTCTCATCGACCACATCGTCGCCACCTCGCCCTCCGCGGAGGTCTTCGTGGCCGCCATCGCCCCGTTGGGCAACCCGGTCCAAGAGGTGAAGGTGAAGACCTTCAACGCCGCGTTGCCCGACATCATCGGGCGAAAGGTGGCAGCGGGAAAGCACGTCCACCTCGTCGACATGCACGCGGTGGTGTCCACCGCCGACCTCTCCGATGGCATCCACCCCACTGCGGCCGGTTACGGCAAGATGGCCCAAGCCTGGTACGGCGCGTTGCTCGCGGTCCCGTCGTCGCTCTCCCCCTCCCTGGTCAACCCGCAGTCGGGCCGCTGCCTCGACGTGACGGGTGCGGCCACGGCGGCCGGGGCGAAAACCGAGATCTGGGACTGTCACGGCCGGACGAACCAGCAATGGTCCCGAACGACCGCAGGCGAGCTGCGCGCCTACGGCGATCGCTGTCTCGACGTCACCGGTGGCGCCACCACGTCGGGTTCCGAAGTGATCATCTGGAACTGCACCGGTGGGGACAACCAGAAATGGGTGTTCCGAGCAGACGGCGCGATCGTCGGGGTCGGCTCCGGCAAGTGCCTGGATGTCGCGTCCGGGGCCACGGCGAACGGCAGCCCACTCCGTGTTTGGGACTGCAACGGCACCGGCGCCCAGACCTGGTCCCAGCGCTGAGCCACTCGATCGCGACGAACTCCGATCCCCCCCCAAGAGAGAGGACGATTCCATGCGCGCACGGACCCCGACTTGGTTGGGAGTGTCCCTGCTGCTGGCCTCGACCATCGTCGTGACGGCGGGGTCGTCGCCGAGTTCGGCGGCGACGACCCGTCCGACGGTGACCTTCGCCAATCCCACCACCCAATCGACCCTCGGTGCCGCCTACACCAAAGCGTTGACGAACCTCTTGGACGTCAACACGGTCCGGTACGACCCGGCTGTGTACAACCAGTCCGGTCTCATGACGAATCCCCCGGACACGTTCATCCGCGCCGGTGGCGGCTACGAGCAGCCGTGGACCCGCGACGCGGCGGTCAACTCGTGGAACGCGGCGAGTCTGCTCTCCCCCGAGGTCGCCCGCAACACGCTCTGGTCGGTGGTCCGTCGACAGTCCAACGGGCAGCTGATCGTCAACCAGGACAACCAGTGGTGGGACCAGGTGGTGTGGCTGACCGCGGCCTGGAACCACTATCAGGTCACCGGCGACCGAGCATTCCTCGGCGACGCCTACCAGGCTACGACGAACACGATCACAGCGCGCAAGAATACCAACTTCAACAGCACCTACGGCCTGTTCCAGGGGCCGTCGTTCTTCAACGACGGGATCGCCGGATATCCGGCACCGCCCGCGGACGCCACCGAGAGCCACGGCGGATTCGTCGGCAGCTACCCGACCGACAAGATCATGACGTTGAGCACCAACACGTTGTACTACTCCGCCTACCACAGCGCCGCGCTCATGGCGTCAGCCCTGGGCAAGCCGGCCAACGAGGTCAGCAGCCTCACCTCCGCCGCGGACGCGCTGAAAGCGAGGATCAACCAGTACTTCTGGCTCCCCACCAAGGGGTCGTACGGCTACCTGCTGCACAACGGCGACGGTGCTCCGACCGGGCAGTTGGACGAGTCGGAGGAGGGAACCGGGCTGTCGTTCGCGATCCTGTTCGGCGTCGCAGACAATGATCAAGCCCGTCAGATCGTGCGGAACGCGCACGTCCAGCTCAACGGGATCGTGGACGTCTACCCGCACTTCCCGCGCTACAGCGACACCAATCCCGGTCGGCACAACGTCTCGGTCTGGCCGATGATCCAGGGGTACTGGGCGGAGGCCTCGCTCCGGGCCGGCGATCAGGGCCGGTTCGCCTCGGAGGTGACGACACTGGCGACCCTCGCGAACACCGGCAACGGCTTCTACGAGATCTACAACTTCCGCACGGGCGCACCGGACGGCGGTTGGCAGGGTCCGAACAACCACTGGGGTCCGCTGCGGGACCAGACGTGGTCGGCGACCGCGTACCTGCGGATGCTCTACCAGGGGATGCTCGGCATGGCGTTCCTCGACGACGGCCTCGCGTTCGGGCCGAACCTGCCGTGGGGTTGGGGCGATGTGACTGTGTCCGGACTGCGGTACCGGAACGCGACCCTCAACGTCACCCTGCGCGGTGCGGGCTCGACCATCGCCTCCTACAGGCTCGACGGCGTGACGTCCTCGTCCCGCACGATCCCCAAGTCGCTGACCGGGACGCACACCGTCGAGATCGCCCTGACCGGTGGCGGCGCGGGCCCGGTCCACGGGTATGCCAACCAGTGCCTCGACAACAGCCAGGGCAACACCGCCGATGGCAACCCGGTGCAAATCTGGGGCTGCAACGGCACCAGCGCCCAACAGTGGGCGGTCGGGTCGGGCAGCACGCTGCACGTCTCCGGCAAGTGCCTGGACGTGACCAGTGGCGGCACCGCGAACGGGACGCTCGTCAGCCTGTACGACTGCAACGGCACGGGCGCCCAGGTGTGGCTGCCGCAGCCCAATGGCGCGCTGCGCAACCCCCAGTCGGGCCGCTGCCTCGACGACGTGGGCGCGTCGACCACGTGGGGCACGCAGGTCGCCATCTGGGACTGCAACGGCGGCGCGAACCAGAACTGGTTCCTGCCGGCGTGACCGGACGGTGGAGGACCCGCCGGGCAGCGGGTCCTCCACCTCACGCGGTCTGGCGGGTGTGGTCGCGCTGTTCGACGTTGAACGCCTCGCCCTCGCCCTCGACGTCGACGTGATACGAATCAAACAGCGGGAAACCACCACGCCGCATTGCCGAACAGGGTCATCAGGGGGCACGAGCGTCATCCGCACCAGGAATGTGTCGACCAGGACGCCGAACGCCAGCGCGAAACCCCACAGACTTGATCACGGTGCCGGAGGACAGGACGAAGCCCAGGAAGACCGACGTCATGATCAGGCCCGTCGCGGTGACCACCCGCGCGCTGTGGTCGAAGCCTTCGACGACCGCCCGCCGCGGCGTGGCACCGTGCACGTACGACTCGCGCACGCACTGCACGAAGAACACCTCGCAGTCCATGACAAGGCCGAACAGGATGCCGGTCATCAGGATCGGCAGGAAGCTGATGGTGGGACCGCCGTGTGACACGCCGATCAACTCACCGAGCGAGCCCCACTGGAAGATCGCCACGACGGCGCCGATCGACGCGGCCACCGTGAGCAGGAAGCCCGCGGTCGCCTTACTGACCTTTCGGAGTCAGGGTCTGCCTCGAGTCCAATTCACTGGCTTGGGTGATCACCGCTGGTCGACGTTTCGCCGTTGATCGGGTATGCGATACGGCGATGGTGATGGGGTCTGCCCGCAGGGTCGGGTCCGTCGCGAGCAGATACGCAGACGGGCGGCCATGATGTTCGCCGATGGGATAAGCGCGGTGCAGATCGCCACCGCGTTGGAGGTCTCCACGACATCGGCGTACACGTGGCGGCGGGCTTGGTTGACCGGCGGCGAGCAAGCCTTGGTATCCAGGGGTGCACCGGGTCCAAATAATCGGCTATCGCAGACTCGAGTGCAACGGGTCGAAGATCAGCGGTGAACCCTGGTGCGTGCGCGGACGCTGATCGGCCGGCTGTTCCACATCACGGTGGGGATCACCACCGTGTGGCAGGTGACGCACCGGGCCGAGTTCACCCCGCGGCAACCCATCGCCCGCGCCGTCGAACGCGACGAACACACCATCGGGCACTGGCGACATCACCGCTCGTTGGCCGCGGTGACCGCCGAGCCGAGCGTCGACAGACCAGCGCGGAGCACATCGGCGGCCACGTCCTCGACGACGTGGTGCATCACGATCAAACCGTGCATCAGGGTGAACAGCGTCGCCGCCGCGGCCGCGGTGTCGGCGCCGGGCGGCAGGTGGCCGTCCGCGCGCCACCGGTCGGCCAACTCGGCGATCCGGTCGAGGGCGTCGCGGTAGAGCGCCCGCGCCCGGTCCTGGAGCAGCGGGTCGCGCAAAGCCTCGGCCCACGTGTTCAGGGCGATGCGGGTCATGTCGTAGTCGGGGTTCGAGGTCCTGCTGCGGATCTCTTCCACCAGCAGGCGCACCGTCTCGTCCGGGGTTGGGCACGGATCGCGCTCCAGCAGGCCGACGAAGATGCCGCGGACCCGGTCGAGCCCTTCGTCGGTGGTGGCGTCGATGATCTCGTTCTTGCTGCGGAAGTAGCGGTAGACCGCGCTGGACGACATTCCGGTCGCGGCGATCACGTCGTCCATCGACGTGGCGTGAAAACCGTTGCGGGAGAAGCACTCCCACGCGCTGATGAGAATGTGCTGCCGACGGTTCGCACGAGTTTTCTCACTGAGTCTCGGCACGCGCGCAGGCTAACCGGAAACGAACGGTTGCGCTACTGGAGTGGCGCGGAGTACATTCGCGCCTCAAGCGAAAACGCTTACTCTCGTTTAGTGGATCAGTAGCTGGTCCGGAGTGTCCGGGCCCATTCCGATCGTCCGCCATCGGCGAGCGGCGCCGATCGACGTCGAATTCCGCGGGTGGGTCGAGTGTGCCTGCGGCTCCCAAGGCTCATCCGGGTGTATACGCACCCGGGTCCTACAATCCGTGGAGTGATTCCGTGGTGGACAATGATGTTCGTCCCCGGCTCGACACGATCCTCGACTCCGGGAAGCTGGCGCGCGGTCAGGTCGCCATCGTCTTCCTGTGCGCTCTGGTGGCGGTGGTCGACGGCTTCGACACGCAGTCGATCGCGCTGGTCGCACCCGTCATCGCCGCTGACTGGGGCGCTGATCCCGCCGTGTTCGGGGTGGTGTTCGGCGTGGGACTGTTCGGCGGCCTGCTCGGCGCCATTGGTTTCGGCTTCGCCGGTGACCGGTTCGGTCGCAAGCCGAACCTGCTCGCGGCGGTCACGCTGTTCGCTGTCGCTTCGCTCTGCACGCCCCTCGCGGAATCCGCGCCCGTCCTGGTGGTGATCCGTCTGATCACCGGGTTCGGTCTCGGCGGAGCCTTGCCCTGCCTCATCGCGATCACCTCGGAGTACACGCCCGCCCGTATGCGGGCGACCGTGGTCGGCCTGATGTTCTGCGGGTTCCCGCTGGGGGCCGTCATCGGCGGGATCGCCTCGGCGCGGATGATCCCGACCCTCGGGTGGGAAAGCGTCTTCATCCTCGGTGGCGCCGTTCCGCTGCTGCTGCTTCCACTGCTGTGGACCAAGTTGCCCGAATCGGCGCGCTTCCTCGCGTTGAAGGGGGACCGGGACGGTCTGGCGCGGGTGCTGCGACAGCTGGGCGTCGCGGTCCGGGCGGAGGACGTTGAACCGGAGCCCAACGACGAACGATCGCCGATCGCGCGGCTGTTCACCGAGGGGCGCGCGGGCGGCACCTTGATGCTCTGGGCGACCCTGTTCCTGAGCCTGCTGCTGACCTATCTGCTGACCAACTGGATCCCAATGGTCGCGACGCAGGCCGGCATCGCGGCATCGCAGGCGATCTTCTGCGTGGTGGCGCTGAACTTCGGTGCGATCATCGGGTGTGTCGTGATCGGCAGGCTCGCGGACGCGTTCCGGCCCACGATCGTCATCGGCGTGGCCTTCGCCGCCGGCGCACTTGCCATCGCGGCGATCGGTCGCGTCGGCGGGTCGGGCGTGGCGCTGCTGGGCACCGCCTTCGCGGCGGGGTTCCTCAGCATCGGCGCGCAGATGTGCACGGTCGCGCTGTGTGCCGGTTTCTATGAGACGTCGCTGCGCGCCACCGGCATCGGCTGGTCGGTCGGTGTCGGCCGGATCGGCGGGATTGTGGGGCCCGTGCTCGGAGGCCTGCTCGTCGCGGTCGGGACCAGCGCGCCGAACCTGTTCCTCGTGACCGCGGTCGCGTCGGTGGGCGCTGCCATCGCGGTCCTGGTGCTGACGCGGTACGTGGGACGTGCAACCTAAAAAGGAACGATCGTTGCGTTATGGGGATCACCCGCTTACTCTCGTGTCAACAAGAACGATCGTTTTCGTTTATCCGAGGAGGGGACAGATTTGATCACCTACGACCAATCGCGCACGATTGTCGAGCAAGCCCTGCGCCACGCACGCGACGAGGGTCTGCCGCCGATGACGGTCGCCGTGCTGGACGCCGCCGGTCAGCTCATGGCGTTCGGCCGGGAAGACGGCTCCAGCCTGCTGCGCGAGCGCATCGCGCGGGGAAAGGCGCATGGCGCCCTCCACATGGGCATGGGCAGCAGGGGGATCGCCGCGAGGGCGAGGTCGCACCCGGAGTTCGTCAACGCCTTGGTGGCCTTGGCCGACGGCGACCTGGTGCCGGTGCCTGGTGGTGTCCTGGTGCGCGACAGTGACGGACAGCTTCTCGGCGCGGTCGGAGTCAGCGGTGACGTGCCCGATCGCGATGAGGAATGCGCCCTGCGGGGAGTGACCGCAGGTGACCTGTGCGCCGATCCCGGCGCCTGATGGGAAGGGCGGCACGCGTGCCCCGAAATCGACTGTTGACCATGCTGGACGAGGGCGAGGTGCCCATCGGCATGCAGTGTTTCACCGGCGACCACACGCTCATCGAGGTGCTCGGCGCGACTGGGTTCGACTACGTCTGGCTCGACAGCGAGCACAGCCCGCTCGACCCGCGGGCGTTGGAGGACACCATGCGCACCTGCGAGGTCGCCGGGCTCGTCCCACTGGTCCGGATCCCGAACCCCGGCGATACCACGTCGGCCAGGCGTGCGTTGGAAGCGGGCGCCGCTGCCGTCGTCCTGCCCATGGTGCGCTCGGCGGCGGACGTGCTCGGCGTGGTCGACGCGCTGACCTTCCCGCCCCACGGCACCCGCGGCCTTTGCCCGGCGCTGCGGGTGTCCGGCTACACCGTCGTGGGGATGCAGGCCCACATGCGCGACAACGACGCCGAACTGGCCGTCATCCCGATGATCGAGACCTTGGAGGCGGTCGCGGACATCGAGGCGATCTGCGCGATCGACCAAGTGAAGATGCTGGTGTTCGCGGCCGGTGAACTGGCTTTCGCCATGGGCGAGGGACCGGCGATGCACAGCAGTGCCAAGATCCGGCAGGCCCAGCGCACGGTGGCCGAGGCCGCCCGGCGGCACGGCGTCGCCCTGATCGGCGGACCGATCCTGAACCCGTCGGAGGAGACCTGCGCCGCGGCGCTGGCGACCGGAATCTCGGTGCTGTGCATCGGACTGGACGTGCTCGCCTTCCGCCAGGTGTGCGAGAACACCGTTGCCGCGGCCAACGCCGCGGTCGCGGCCACCGCCGGTCTCACCCGCCCGCCGGCTCCGGCGAGCGGCTTCCCGTCCTCGTACTGACACCGCTCTCGTACTGACACCGTCCTGGGAGGACACAGCCATGGCAGATCTCCACCGCTACGTCGTCGGCTTGGACGAGCGGGGCAAGTCGGCCGTCGTCATGACCGGCGTGCCGAACCAGCAGGAGAAAGAAGATTTTTTCTGGCGGGCCACGCTGTGGAAGACCAAGGAGATCCCGGTTGACAACACTGTTCCGGGCGACCGCTCGCTCGACGGAGGGGCGGCGCGGTCGCCGTTCCCCGGCGGGATGCTGGTGCGGGCACTGGAACTGTGGCCGGACCCCGACCCCGAGACCCACCGGGCGCTGTTCGCCGAGACGAACCGGATGGTCGGTCACGACCACGAAGCCACCGAGGCGGATCGGCAGCGCAGCGCCACGATGCACAAGACCGACACGCTCGACGTCATCCACGTGATCCGCGGTGAGATCTACCTGGTGCTCGACGAGGAGGAGGTCCTCCTTAAGGCATCTGACACGGTGGTCATCCAGGGCGCCAACCACGGTTGGAGCAACCGGTCCGGCGAACCCTGCCTGTTGATCGGCACCATGACCGACGCCATCCCGTGCAGGCCGGTCGCCGACTGAGCCGGTCGCCCACACCCGTGGCAACAGGTCACCCATGTACCTACCGCGGCGTCCCACCCGCCCCGAGCGCCTCGCGACGCCGGTACCCGACGAAGGAACAGGAGGACTCCCTGTGCCGGTGGTCAAGATCGAGCAAGGGCTCGTGGCGGGTGTCGAGGAGGTCGGCGTCCACAGGTTTCTCGGCATCCTCTACGCCGCGCCGCCTGTCGGTGACCTGCGCTGGGCACCGCCTGCCCGCCCGGCTCGCTGGGACGGGGTCCGCGACGCCACCGAGTTCGGTAACGCGGCCGTCCAGACGGTGGTCAGCGGGATCAGACCTGGGGTTGCGGAGAGCGAGGACTGCCTTTTCCTCAACGTCTGGACCACCACCCTCGAACCTTCGGCGCGCCAACCAGTGATGGTGTGGATCCACGGTGGCGGTTTCCTCAACTGCGCCGCCTCGGTGTCCCAGTGGACAGGCAGACGACTGGCTCGCCGGGGCGTCACCGTGGTGTCCATGAACTACCGGCTGGGTGCCTTCGGGTTCCTCGCACGTCCAGGAGCGGGCGCCAACGCCGCCGTGCTGGACTGGGTGGCCGCCCTGGGCTGGGTGGCGGCGAACATCGAGTCGTTCGGCGGTGATCCGGGCGCCGTGACGATCTTCGGGCAATCCGCCGGTGCCGCCGCGGTGCGCACTCTGCTGAGCACGCCCACAGCGCGGGGGTTGTTCCACAGGGGGATCATCCAAAGCTTGGGCTTCGAGGACTATGCGGTGGTCGCGTCGCCCTCGCGCGAGCGCACCCTTCACGCCTCCGACGCCCTGTACGACCGTCTGGGCGGCAAGGACATCGACGCTTTGCGCACCGTCCCCACCGAGGCGGTGCGCGCCGCCTCCTTCGCGCTGTCCGGCGTCGAGCCTCCGCCGGGGCAACTGCACACACCCGCCAACCTGGTCTGGTACCCGACGGTCGACGGCGATGTCGTCACCGACGATTTCGCCGGCTGGCCTTCCGGCGTACCCGTCATGTTCGGAACCACCCAGGACGAGGCCCGCGCCTTCCTCCGGCCCACAGGCATCTACAGCCGCCCGGACCTCGACCCCGCCGCCGTGTACACCCCCGACACCCTCGACCACATGGTCCGAGCGCTCGCTGGCGAGCGCTCCGGGGACGTCCTCGCCCACTTCGCGGAGCGCGGCCTCAGCCCGTACCGGGCCCTGGCCGAGTTGACGACCGCCGCGGTCTGGCTCGAACCCGCACAGGACACCCACCGCCGCTTCGCCGCCCTGGACCGCGCGTCGTACCACTACCACTTCTCACGGGTGTCGCCCGGCGCCCAGGAGACCGGGCTGCTCGCCTACCACGGCGCCGAGATCCCCTATGTCTTCGGTTTCGCCGGCCCGGACGAGCCCTGGAACGCCCTGGGCGGGACCAGCCAAGCCGGGCTCGGCTTCGACGAGGTCGACCGCGCGGTGTCCGACGCCGTGCAATACGCCTGGATCGAGTTCGCCCGCACCGGTGTCCCTCGCCACCTCGACGGAACGGCGTGGCCGACGTGCGACCGGTCGGCCCCACAGGTCGCACTCATCGGCGACACCGGGGAAGACCGCCTGCTCGAGGTGAGCCCGCTCGTGGCGATGATCGCCTCACAACGCGGCAGTGTCGCCTGACCCGCACCCGCCCGCCGAACGCGACCCCGCCGCGGCCGATCCGGTTGCGGCGGGGGCCTGCTTCGCGCCGCAACCGGAGCGACACCGGCTCTGCAGGCTGGTGGGCGCTCCACACGGCCGACGACGTGACGCAGGACCTTGCCGGCGATACCACCGTTGCAGAGGCGGTGGTCGGAGGTGAACGAGAGGCGGGTGATCTTGCCGACGGCGAGTCCATCCTCGACCGGCGTCCGGGCCGGCTGCACCTGGCTGGTTTTCGAGGAAGTATGTGTGCGCGGGTGCCGTGGAGCTGTCAAAGGCCTGAACATGAAGCCGCCGACGCCCCTAGTGCCGCATCAGACAAGGTTCGCCCTGTTATGAC
Organism: Umezawaea sp. Da 62-37; assembly: GCF_032460545.1. Taxonomy (GTDB): domain Bacteria; phylum Actinomycetota; class Actinomycetes; order Mycobacteriales; family Pseudonocardiaceae; genus Umezawaea. Next base: position 7,089,464 of record NZ_CP135965.1, on the reverse strand, counting down.
ATGACGCGCCGCTCGGGTTCTTGGTCCGGGCGGCGCGTGTGCGTCAGGCTGGCCAGGTGGCGGATCGAGTGCGTGTTCGTGAGATCGATCAGGACGAGGGCGGGCGGTTGTTGCGGATCGTCCGCCGGGGCACCGGGTCGGTGGTGACCTGGCGGCGGGCGCAGATGGTGCTGTTGTCCGCGCAGAGCATGGCGGCGGCCAAGGTCGCCGAGGTGACATTCACCAGTGCGGACCGGGTCCGGGACGTGATCCACAACTTCAACGCCGACGGCTTCGATTCCCTGTATCCGAAGTACTCAGGCGGTCGGCCCAGGACGTTCACGCTGCCCGAACGTCGGGATATCAAGAAGATCGTCAAGTCCAGGCCGGTCGAGCACGATCTGCCGTTCTCGACCTGGAGTCCGGCCAAGCCGGCCGATTTCCTGGTCGCCCAGGGGGTGGTCGACGACATCAGCCACGAGGGCCTGCGCATCCTGCTCCGCGAGGAAGGCGTCTCTTTTCAACGGGTGAAGACCTGGAAGGCCTCCCGCGATCCGGACTACGCGGTCAAGAAGGCGCGGGTGGAGCACCTGTACGCGATCGCCGACGGCGAGGTCGTCGGCGATCGCGACGATCCGGAGGTGGTGTTCTGCCTGGACGAGTTCGGGCCGCTCAACCTGCAACCGCACCCCGGCCGGCAGTGGGCCGAACGCGGCGACACGCACAAGGATCCCGCCCGCGAGCCCGGACCCCGACGGCGGGCGACCTACACCCGCCCCCACGGGGTCCGGCACCTGTTCGCCGCCTACGACCTGGCCGGCGACAAGCTCTACGGCCACATCAAGAAGACCAAGAACCGCACGAAGTTCCTGGAGTTCTGTCGCTATCTGCGCACGCTGTACCCGCCGACGGTGCGGCTGGCGATCGTGTGCGACAACTACTCCCCGCACCTGACCACCAGGCGGTGTCGTCGGGTCGCCGACTGGGCCGAGGCCAACAACGTCGAGATCGCCTACACCCCAACGAATTCGTCGTGGCTTAACCGTATCGAGGCCTGACACGGCACTAGTACGGCAGCAGCCATTCGGGATGTGACCTGCGGGGACGTGGCCGGGGGCCTGCGTTCGACATGGAGCAGCCGCCTGTTGATCATGTGTTTGTGAGAACAACAGGATCGCAGGCGGCTGCCGATGTCAGGATAGGTGCCCGATTGGCCGGGCGGAAACTGGGTGAGTTGACCGAACGGCCGCGCTCGTGTTTCCCGCGGATCGAGCCGTTCCTACAGGCCCGTAAGTACATGCGGGCCGTGACGAGCGAGATGCCCAAGCGGAACGGCTGGACTGTCGCCGAGCATGTCGGGGACCGGACCCCGAACCGGACCCAGCGGCTGCTGAACCGGGCGGTATGGGACGAAGACGCGGCGATGGCCGAGATCAAGCGGTTCGCGGTGTCCGGGCTGGAAGAGGCAGCCCGCAAGGCCGGGCGCCAGCGTGGGAAGTTGGTCATCGGGGCGCTGGACGAGACCGGGCAACAGAAGAAAGGCGACGCCACCTCAGGTGTCAAACGCTAGCATATGGGCTGCGCGGGCCGGGTGGAGAACGGGATCAACACGGTGCACCTGTCCTCTGTGCGCGAAGGCGTCGGGCACGCGTTGATCGGCTTCCGGCAGTGGATCCCCGATGAGCACATCACCGACCCGGTGACCTCGCTGCGTATGGGACTACCGGCGGATCTGACTTTCCGCACCAAAGGACAGTTGGCCATCGACCTCACCACCACGGTGGCCGCTGACGGGATCCGACCGGATTTCTATTGCGGGGACGAGGTTTACGGCAACTGTGCCCAGTTGCGGACCCACTTCGAAGCCGATCGACAAGCCTATGTGTTGCGGGTCCGGAAGAACTTCCGGATCACGCTGCCCAGCGGCCTGGTGCTGTCGGTCGAACAGTCTGTGAAGACACTGCTCACACGCAAGCGGCAGTGGGAGATCCGCTCGGCCGGCAAGGGCTCCAAAGGCGACCGTTGGTACGCCTGGGCCTGGATCGCCACCAACTCGGCCCGACACCACCTGCTCATCCGCAAACACCTACGCACCAACGAGTTGGCCTTCCACTACTGCTACGTGCCCGAAGGACGACTGCTCACCAAGGCCCGGCTGATCCGTGCCGCCGGACTGCGCTGGCCGGTCGAGGAAGGGTTCGAGTTCGGCAAGGACTGCTTCGGCCTGGACCAGTCCCAGATCAGGCTCTACACCGCGATCGCCCGGCACACCTTGCTCGTCTGCGCCGCTCTGGCGGTCTGTGCCGTCACCGCCGCGTTGCTGCGTGACCATACCGACAGCCAAGCCCCCGAACCACGACATCCGGACCAGCCTCCACCTGCCGATCCCGGTCTGATCCCGTTCACCGTCCCCGAAATCAAACGTCTGATCGCAGACACCATCACACCTCGACCACCCGAGCACACAACCCATTGGGTGAACTGGCGACGCCGACACCAAGCACGCTCACGCTGGTTCCACAAACGCACCAGACTCGCCCGCAACATCGAGAACACCCAGGTCAGCTGGCGAATGGCTACTGCCGTACTAGGCACGACCTCGGGGCGTCGGCACGGCTCGTGGATCCGTGGTCTAGTGGTCGATTTCGCGCTCCTGGAACGGCACCGTGCCGAAGCCGCCGATCGGCGCGGTGAAGAGCCGGACGACGATCCCGTCCGGGCCGTCCACTTCGATCGACCGTCCGGTCCGGCGCTGCTTGATCGGCGTGTGGGTGACGTGAGCGGCTCGCAGGTGTTCGAACCACGCTTCCAGAGCCGCGTCGTCAGGAACTTCGAAGGTGACGGGGTCGTAGCCGGAGCGGACGGGATATCCTTCCTCGGCGATCCGCAGCTCAATCATGCCTGGGAAGCCGGGCAGCTCCAGCACTATCCCGAACAGCGCGCCCGAGGCGTCGTGGTGGTCGAAGCGGTCGACGTGCCGGGCGCCGAGCACGCGGGTGAACCAGGCGATCCCGGCGTCGAAGTCGCCGACGACGAACGTGACGTGGTGGACACCGCTGATCGCCGGTGCCGGCACGTACTCCTCGGAGCCGACGGCGGACGTCACGTCAGCTCTCCGACAACTGGCCGCGCAGCCCGGCCATATCGGCGACGGCCCAGTGCTCGACGTACTGGCCGCCTTCCAGCCGAATGATGTCGATGACGTCGAACTCGACCGTCCGCCCGGTCGCCGGCATCCCTTGGAACTCGCCCAGGTGCGTGGCGCGGTAGGACTTGCGGGTGACGACGCGGTCGCCCTCGGCGATCTGGTCGTGGATGGTGACCGTCAGGTCCGGGAACGCGGGCCGCAGGATCCGGGTGAAGAAGTGCTCGGCGCCTTCAGGGCCCACTGCCTGTCCGGGCTGCGGGGTGCGGTTGACGAAGTCGGGCGACATCGTCTCGCTGAACACATCCAGGTCGCCGCCCTCGATGAACGCCTTGTTGAAGTGGGCGACCACGGCCTTGTTCGAGTTTTGCTCGGTACTCATGTGCGGTCATCCTTCCGATCAGGGGAGCTATAAACGCTCATGTAATCCTAATAATGAACTATTCAATTCATGTTGAACTACGGTTGACGGCCTGTCAACAGCGGCGGTGGCTGCGAAAACTGTCGGGATGGACGTCACATGCCGAGCGCGAGATTAGCCCCGGCGGCTCGGGAGCAGCACGACATCATCGACCGGTTCGCCTCCCGCTCGGCCGTGCTCAGCACGCGGTCCCGGTGGTCGATCTCGCCAGCCACGACCGGAACCTCGCACGAGCCGCAGAGCCCCTCCTCGCAGTCACTGGGGACTTCCACGCCCGCCGCGCGCAGCGCGTCCAGGACTCGCTCGTCGGCGGCCACGGGGATGGTCAGCCCTGAGTGCCGCAGCTCGATCCGGAAGCCGTGCTCTCGATCGGGGTCGAGTTCCGCCGGGGCCGCGGTGAAGTGCTCGACGCGCAGCGCCCGTGCCGGCCAGTGCGCGGTGGCGACGGCCAGTTCGGCGAGCAGCCCGTCCGGGCCGCACGCGTAGACGAGGGTGTCCGGCGTCGGTGTCGCGAACAGCGCGCGGACGTCAAGGCGGGTGTCCTCGTCGGTGCAGTGTACGTGCGCCCGGTCTCCGTGGTCGGCGGCGAGCCGGCCGAGGAAAGCCATCGAGGACCTGGTCCGGCCGCAGTGGTGCACCTCGTAGTCCTGCCCCGCGGCCCGTACCTGGTCGGCCATCGCAATGATCGGGGTAATGCCGATGCCGCCCGCGACGAAGACGTACCGGCGCGCGGCAGGGTCCAGGTGGAAGTGGTTGCGGGGACCGCGGATGCCGAGCGCGTGACCAGGGCGCAGTTCACGGTGCACATACCGCGAGCCGCCCCGGCCAGCGGCCTCCTCGCGCACTGCGATCACGTACCGTTCCCGGTCGCCTGGTCGGCCGCACAGCGAGTACTGGCGGGACATCCCGCCCAGGTCGACGTCGACGTGGGCGCCGGCAGACCAGGCCGGCAGCGCTCGACCTGCCGGGTCGGACAGCACCACGGCGACCACGTCGTCGGCGACCGGGGTGATCGAGTCCACCTGGAGGGTCCGGGGCCTTGCCTTCGCGTTCCAGTCTGCCGGGGACGGCGGCCGACGCGCCAGGAGCGAGCGGTCGTGCCGTTCCGGGTTCGCGGCGGGGTCCCAGTGGACCCACAAGTGGTCAGGGCCGCGGAACGAGGTGTTGGGCAGGTAGGTGAACCGCTGGTCCGGCACCAGTTCGAGGTGCGGCAGGCGGGTCGTCAGCTCTTCGAGGAAGATCCGCACCTCCATCCGGGCCAGGTCGCGGCCCAGGCATCGGTGACTGCCGTAGCCGAAGGTGAGGTGGTCCTCCGCGTCCGGGCGTCGGATGTCGAACCCGTCGGGGTCGGCGAACCGCCGCTCGTCGTGGTTGGCCGACGAGTTCACGACGAGCAGCTTCGCGCCGCGGGGGATCGCGACGCCGCCGATCGTCGTGTCGGCGGTGACGAGCCTGCGCCAGGCGGCGACGGAGCCCGAGTGCCGCAGGCACTCGTCGACCGCTCCCGCGATGAGCGCGGGATCCGCGCAGAGGTCCCGCCAGGAGGCCGGGTGCTCCAACAGCAGCTTGATCGCGTTGGCGGCGGCGTTGGCCGTGGTCTCGTGGGCGGCGACGATGCCGGCCATCATCATGGAGTGCAGGTAGGAGTCGGTGACGACGTCCGGCAGTTCCCGCTGAACCCTGATCCCGTAAAGCATCCAGCCGTGCCCTGAGGGGTCGCGACGCATCTTTTCCAGCACGGTCCCGGCGTACTGCCAAAACTGCCCGACCGCCTCGGCCACGCCGACCTGCTCCTGCGGCGTGGGGCGGCCCCAGGTGTTGACGGTGTGGGCGATGGAGTACCGCCGCATCGTCGCCATGTCCTCAGGTGGCACGCCGAGGAAGTGCAGCGCGACGGTCAGCGGCACCTCCCAGAGCATTTCATCCACCAGATCGGCCCGGCCCGAGTCCACGAAACGGTCGATGTGCTCACGCGTCAGCCGCCGCACCATCGGTTCGTGGTGCACGAGTTCAGCCGGGCTGAAGGGGGCCATCAGGGCGCGTCTGCGCGGCATGTGCGCGGGTTCGTCCTCGTTCACGAGGGTCCGTGCCATCGCGTAACCGTGCGCTTCGAGCACGGCCGTGGCCTCGGCGGAGACCGAGGTGATCTTCTCCAGCGCGATGGAAGGTGAGAACAAGGCGTTGTCGCGAAAGACGGCTTTGACGTCCTCGTAACGCGTAACCACCCAATAGCCGAGGGCCGGGCTGTAGAACACCGGCTCGTCGTCACGCGACCAGCGCAGGCAACCCGGCGGGTCGGAGAGGTACTCAGGACCGAACGGATCGAACGCGACGGCGTTCGGCGAGACGGGACAGTCAGAAGGGCCCATGACCCACTTCCCTGTACTTGAGCTGCCAATTTACTAATAACGCACATCATGTGCGCCAAGGGAACATGTTTGAGAGTAGGTCGGTGCCACAAAGGTGGTCAAGCACGAGGTGGAGGCTGCACACGCGGTCTCGCCGGCGCGGGCTCACTGCGGAAGGTGGTCCTCCAGGCTGCGCGCGGCGCTCCGCACGGCCTTCGCGGCTACCGCGGTGTCGAACCCCTCGAGAGCCACCACGCCGATGCTGTGCTCGAAACCGGAGCCGGGCACCGCGCGGACACCCGCCGCGACTCCGACCGCGCCGCGTTCGAGTTGGCCGGAGGTGATGCTGTAACCGTCGCGGCGGACCTGACGTAGCTCGTCGGTGTCGCTGCGCGACTCCGGGCGCGCCGCGAGGATCGCGATACCGGCCGCGCCTTTGGTCAGCGGGTGCCGGCTACCGACGCGGTAAGCCACCCGCAACGCGGCGGACTCCGGCTCCGCGACCATGATCACCACGCAGTCTGGGCCCTCGGCGGCCGAGACGAACGCCGTCGCCCCGGTTTCGTTCGCCAGCGACCGCAGCAGGACGCGGGCCTCGCGGGTGAACCCGGGCTCGAACCTCGCGCCGAGCACCGCGGTGCCGACGCCCAGGCGCAGCAACCCGTCCTCGGTGCGGCTGACGAGCCCGTGCGCCTCGAGCGTGGCCGCGATCCGATAGCAGATGGCGCGATGGACATCGAGCTCCCGGGCGAGGTCGGCGACCGAAATGCCGTTCGCGGACCGCGAGACGACATCCAGTGCGCGTAGTCCACGGTCCAGCGTCTGGAGCGTGCTCATCGTGGTCCTCGATCGGTGCGCGAGCTGCTGCGGCCAGCCGGACCGCCGAACCCAGCCTAGTTGACCGTCTGCGTTGCGAGAGCGGGTCAGACCTTCCCACTTCATGGCCGGTCGCCGGCGCCGTGGCGTACGTCGTCGGCGACCGCCGACGCCGCACGCCGCACGGCGACGGCGACCTGCTGCTCGTCGAGTTCGGTCATCGCGACGACCCCTACGCTCGCCGCCATTGGGGCGGCACCGACCGGCACCGCCGCTGCCAAGCCCCACGCTCCGAGCTCGAGCTCTCCTGAGGTCACCGAATAGCCGCGTTCCCGTGCCGCTGCCACCTCCGCGCGCTCACCGGCGAGCGCCGGGCGAGCCGCGAGGATGGCGATACCGGCTGCGCTCACCTCCAGTCGATGCCGGGCACCGGTCCGGTAGCCCACGTGCATCCGGGCCCGGCGGGGTTCGACGACGTACGCACTGACCGCCTCGCCGCCGTCGGCGAGGGTGAGGAACGCCGTGGCGCCCACCTCGTCCGCGAGCACGGCGAGGTGCGGTGCGGCGGCGGTGCACAGATCGACCTCGACCGCGCCGGCCAGGTCGATGAGCCCGACGCCGAGCCGGAACCGCAAGTTGCCGTCCTGCATCACCAGGCCGTGCGCCCGCAACGTGCCGAGCAGGCGGTAGACGACAGTGCGGTGCAGCCCGAGCTTCGCCGCGAGCGCGTTGACGCCGAGGCCCGCCGGGTGGTGCCGGAGCACCTCCAGAACCCGAAGTCCCTTGCCGAGAGTTTGCGAATAACCAGCGTTGACAGGACCCATGAGCCACCTCACCATGTGACGAGGTGCGATTTACGCACTATAAGAGCGAATATAGCGCCTGGAGTAGATGTGAATAACGACGTCTCCCGAGTCGGCGAGGGTGACCACGCCGTCATCGCACTGCACGGTTGGTTCGGGTCGGCCGCCGCGTGGCAGCCGATCACCCGCTACCTCGACGGAACAAGGTTCAGCTACTTCTTCCCCGACTACCGCGGCTATGGAGCGCGCAGGAACGTGCCAGGGGACCACTCGATCGCCGAAGCAGCCGGGGACGTCCTGGCGCTCGCCGACGACCTGGGACTGGAAGTGTTCTCGCTGGTCGGTCATTCGATGGGCGGCAGTGTGATGCAGCGCGTGCTGGCCGACACGCCCACCCGGGTACGCGCGCTGGTCGGGATCTCCCCGGTGCCCGCCAGCGGCGTCCCGTTCGACGAGCAGACCTGGAAGCTGTTCACCGGCGCGGAGCGGAAACCGGGCAACCGGCGCACGATCATCGATTTCACCACCGGCAACCGGTTGAGCGGCACGTGGCTCGACGCAACGGTCCGGCAGTCACTGGAGACGTCCGACCCGGTGGCCTTCGGGAAGTACCTGCGGGCGTGGGCGCACACTGATTTCCAGTCCGAGCTGGATGGCAACCCGGTGCCGGTCCGGGTGGTGGCAGGTGCGCACGACCCGGCGCTCGGACCGGACACCATGCGTGCCACGTTCGGGAAGTGCTACCCGAACTGCGAGGTGGTCGTGTTCGAGCAGGCGGGCCACTACGCGGTCGACGAGACCCCGATCGCGCTCGTCTCGGCGGTCGAAAGCTTCCTCGCCGACGTCGAAGTACGGTCCCGCTGATGTGCGGCGGGACCGGGCCTGATCCCGCCGGATGGGCCGGATCAGGAGACTCCGTGGCGACGCGCCTGTTCTGTAGCGGCGGCGAGGTCGGTGACGGGGTCGCCATGCCCCGGCAACACCAGGGCGTCGCCCACCGAGTCCAGCCGGTCCAGTGAGGCCAGTGCGGCGACGCTGTTGGTGGTGAACCCGCGACAGACCAGGCCTGGGCCGCGGTGGCCGGTGATGCCGTCATGGGTGACCAGGGCGTCGCCGGTGAAAAGCAGGCCGAGTTCGGGAAAGGCGTACGCAGTGCTGCCTGCGGTGTGGCCGGGCACAGCGAGCGCGCGGGGGCGGCCGGGCAGCTCGTCGAAGGAGGCGTCCCCGGCGAACGTCCTGGCGTGGGAGAACCGGGGTGCGGTGAAGCCCCCGCGCAGAGCCATGTGCAGCGGGGTGCCCATCGCCGCCGGGCGGCGCAGCAGGTAGTGCGCCAGCGAGCGTTCGGATTTCGCGTGCCGCAGGGCACTACGCGGACCGTCGGCGAGGATGGGGGCGTCAAGGGCATGTACCCGGATCTCGGCGCCGGCTCGGTGCAACACGGTGACCAGACCGGTGTGGTCGGGATGGGCGTGGGTCAGCAGGACCGCGCGGATGTCACCCACCGCACAGCCCGAGGAGGCCAGGTACGTCCGGAGTTGGCCGAGGTGGCCCGGCAGTCCGGCGTCGACCAGCAGAAGGCCGTCGGGATGCTCGACCAGGTAGAAGTTGACGACGTCGTCGCCGAGTCGGACGACATCGGGGGCGACCCGGTCGGGCGTGGTGCTGCGCATGGATTCCTCCAGGAACTCAAAGCGAGGCGGGCAGGTGGAAGCCATTGCCAAAATTAGATACAGTTGACTGTACCCAATTTTGGGAGGCTAACCCCGTGAGACCCAACGCACCTGGGCCGCGCAGGTCCTATGACACCGGCAAACGCCGATCTGCCGCTCGCCGTAACCGCGCCGCAGTGATCGAGGCGTGCCGTGAGCTGCTGCTCAGCGACGGCTACCAGGCAACCACAGTCCGCACCGTCGCCGCACGCGCCGGTGTGTCACCCGAAACGGTTCACAAGGCGTTCGGCAGCAAGCCGGGGCTGATGAAGGCACTGTGGGACGTCACCCTGGCCGGTGACGACGAACCGATGCCCATGTCCGAACGGCCAGCGCTCAAACAGGCCTGGTCGACTCCCGACCCACACCTGAAGCTGCGCCTGTACGCCGGGTTCGTGTGCGACGTCCACACCCGACTCGCGACGCTGTTCGCCCTGCTGGGTGAAGCCGGCCCCGAGGTGGCGCAGGTCCTCGCGACAGCCGAGCGGGAACGACTGGTAGGCGTCACCGCCTTCCTCACCCACCTCGCCGACGCGGATGCGCTGCGCGCCGACGCCGATCCGAATCATCAGGTCGACGCCTGCTGGGCGATGACCGGGCCTCAGCTCTACACCCAGCTCACCTCCGGCCGCGGCTGGGACGTCGACACCTACCGCGATTGGCTGACCGGGGTGTTGATCGCCTCCCTGCTGCCGTAACAACCCGTGTCCGCTGGGCGGCATCGCCGATGCGATACGGACTTGCAGCGCACCGTCCATTGGGCATGGCCCGCGCTGGTGGGTTCGGTGATCGCGGAGTTAAACCGTGTCCTACATGGCCGCCTGTCGTCGTGTTGATCATGGTTGAGGGTCGTTGGTCGTGGATCGTTCCGACGGGGTTGTGGGAGTTGGCGCGTCCGTTGCCGCCGCCGCCGAGGGTGCGTCCGCAGGGCGGTGGAGTGCGCGATCTCGAGGACGAGGCGGTGTTCGCCGCGATCGTCTATGTGCTGGTGTCGGGGTGTGCGTGGCGGGTGTTGCCGCCGTGTTTCGGGGCGTCGAAGTCGACGGCGCACCGCCGGTTCGCGATCTGGGCCCATCCGCACCGTGCGGTGCTGGAAAGAATGACCGAAACGGGGCGGCTGGTCGACCTGTCACGCGTGCTGCTGGACACCGCGCACGTGAGGGCGAAAAAGGGGGCGAGCACACAGGCCCGAGTCCCGTGGACCGGGGCAAGTCGGGCACGAGAATGTGCACATCCTGTCCGATCGATCGGGAATGCCGCTCGTGGTCGGTGTCTCACGTGGCGACGTCGTCGACGCCGACGGCCTGAAACCGATGGTGGCGGGTCTGCTCTCGCGGCACGATCCCGGCCGCGGCAGCCACGGCAAGCCGCGCAAGCTGCACGCGGACAAAGCCTACGACACCACCGAGCTGCGGCGATGGCTACGCGTCGACTGGGATTGGGTCACCCGCTTCGCCGCCCAGGAACCCCGCTTCGGCCGCGGCACCAACAATCCGATCGAGGCGGTCGCCGCACGGGACAAGGCCATCGGCGTCGGCACCTTCGGCTCGATCACCCCGTTCTACATCCCCGAAGTCCAGTGGATCGCCCCCGAGGGACACCCCTTCATGGCCTAGGGCCAGCGCGGCGCCATCCTCAACGCCGCACCGCACCCGGCCGCCGCCAAGCTCTACCTGAACTGGCAGCTCTCCACCGGCGTCCAGGAAACCCAGTACAACAGCTGGTCGGTGCGGGAAGACATCACCGTGCCAGAGGGCCTCAAACCGATCTGGGACTACCCCAACGCGCACCTCGACGAGTTCCCCGCGTTCATGGCGGACCGCGCGTTGGTCGAGCGGTGGCGCTACTCCTTCATCCTGCGCCTGGGCGAGGTCACCGGCGACCCCACTCCCGGCCGGCTGGGAAGCCATCCGGCCGCCGACCCCGCCCGGTCATCCTGATCGGAGCCGGTCGGCCGATTGCGACACGGCACCCACGCTCAGGCCGTCCACACAGGAGCGCAGGGCGGCACGGTGCTCTCCGGTCGTCATCACGAGCCCGCGAGGAACGCGAGCAGTTCCCCGGTCACGAAGTCCGGGTTCTCCTCGGGCAGCCAGTGCCCGGAGCGGGGGACCTCGACGGCGCGCTGGATGTTGGTGGTCAACGGTTCAAGCGTCGGACGGGTCGAGGCCAGTGTGCCCTCAGCCGACATGAGCAACGTCGGGACGTCGGTGGGTCGCGCCGCGATGTTGTCCCGCTCGTCCTGGTCCAGGGTCCGGTAGAGCTCGAAGCCGCCCTTGAGCACCTGCGGACGCTGGTACGTCCTGGCGAACTCGTCGACCTGCTCGTCGGTGAACGGCGGCGGTGCTCCCTTGCCGCCGAAGGCGATGCCGCCGTAGGCCACCCGCGGGTAGAACAGCGCCAGGTACTCCCGCACGTCGTCGTCGACCAACGCCTCCGGCACGTCCTCCTGGTCGTGGAAGGCCAAGTGCCAGCTGAACGTCCGATAGGTGGCGGCGCTCAGCGCGGGGCCGGGCACCGGGTAGTCCAGGTGCGCGTACCGGACGACCTCGCCGGGGAACTGCGACGCGTACTGCACCCCCACCCCGGCCCCGAGGTCGTGCGCCACGAGCCGGATGTCGGAGAGCCCGAGCTCGTCGACGAGCAGGCCGTGGACGTAACGGGCGAGGGTGCTCTTGTCATAGCCGCTCGGCGACCCGGTGCTGTCCCCGAGCCCCGGCAGGTCGAGCGCGTAGACCGTGTACTCGTCGGCGAGCTCCGGCATGATGCCGCGCCACTCGTACCAAGACTGCGGCCAGCCGTGCAGCAGCACGAGCGGCTTGCCCGTGCCGCCCTTGACGTAGTGCATCCGCACGCCGTCGACGTCGGCGAACTCATGCGTGAACCGGCGGTTGAACTCGGCGTCCGCGCGGGTCGCCGAGTCGAACGCCCCCGAGTCGCCGGGCGGCGCGGGACTCGCCGTGCACCCCAGCGCACCCAACAGGACCGCCATCGCCACGGCCCACCCGCGATGTCGTGACGACCTGCCGCGGGGTCGTGTCATCTGCCTGAACATCAGGCCTCACCTCCGTGGCGGAGTCTGTTCCCGGACGGGAAGAAGTAGCAATTTTTGTTGCCGATTGGCAAGATGCGGCCGTGGAGAACTACGAGAACACCGTGCTCGCGGGCGTCGGCCCCCGGTTGCGCGCGCTGCGCCGGGCCCGCGGCACGACACTGGCGGAACTGGCCGCCGTGACCGGGTTGACCACCAGCACCCTCTCCCGCCTCGAGAACGGCAAACGGCGCCCCACCCTGGAGCAACTGCTGCCACTGGCGAGGGCCCACGGCGTTCCGCTCGACGACCTGGTCGGCTCGTACGACACCGGCGATCCGCGCGTCCACCTGCGCCCGGTGACGCGGGACGGCATGACCTTCGTGCCGCTGACCAGGCGCGCGGGCGGCATCCAGGCCTTCAAGGTCGTCTACCCGCCCGCCTCCCGCTGGGGCTCGCCCGCGCTGAAGACCCACGAGGGGTACGAGTGGTTCTACGTGATGAACGGAAGCGTCCGGTTCGTGCTCGGCGACCAGGACCTCCCCGTGCGAGCCGGTGAGGCCGCCGAGTTCGACGCCCGGATCCCGCACTGGATCGGCAGCGCCGAGGAACACCCGGCCGAACTGCTCACCCTGATCGGGCCGCAGGGGGAACGAGCGCACCTCGCGGTTTCCCAGTAGGGACCGGCACACGCTGCTGCTTGCGGCCCTGGGCGTAGACCGCGAGGTCCTGGTCGAGGGCGTCGACTTCGCGATAGTTGCTGGCGCGGTGAACCGCCGCACGGCACCTGGGCGTCCCCGGCCGAGCATGCGGCTGGTGGTGACCCTGCCAGGGGCCAAGGGACGACGGCCGGATCCACCTTGCCGATGGCCTGCTTCGTGCTCGTAGCGGGATTCGGTGTGGCGGCGCGATCCCGCGCGCCGCCTACAGGTCTATCAGCCCTCGCCGCGCGGCTTCGACGATGGCGGTGGTCCGGTTGTCCGCATCGAGCTTGCGGTAGATGCGGACGAGATGGGTCTTCACCGTGGCCTCGCTCAGGACCAGAGCCCGGCTGATCTCGCGGTTGCTCAGGCCTCGCGCCAGGTGCGCGACGACCTCGACCTCGCGTCCGGACAACGTCGGCCGAGGGGCGGCGACCTCGCTGACCAGGAATTCGGCCGCCTCGGGCGCCAGACCGATCCCGCCGCCCGCGGCGGTGCGGATCGCTCGGAACAGATCCTCCGGCGGACCGGCCTTGAGCACGTAACCCCTGGCGCCGGCGGCCATGGCGCGCAGCACGTCCGGGCGGGTCCCGTAGCTGGTCAGGATCACCACGCTCACGCCGGGCATGGCTTCGAGCATGGCCTCCATGGTGGCCACACCGTCCATTTCGTCCTTCAGCCGCAGGTCCATCAGCACCACGTCGGGACGCAGTTCGGCGCAGAGCCGCAAAGCCGTGGGCCCGTCGCCCGCCTCGCCGACCACTTGCAGGGCCGACTCGCCTTCGAGGAGCGCGCTGAGGCCGGCGCGCATGAGCACGTGGTCGTCGACCAGCAGCACCTTCAGCGGGGTCAACTGCTCACCATCGCGGTGATGCCGACCGTCGCGGTCAGCACGGTGCCGCCGCCGGTCTCGCTGCGCACGGTCAGGGCACCGCCGCACTCGTCGAGCCGTTCGCGGATGCCGGCCAGACCGAAGCCCCGATCGGGCGAGGCGCGGGGGAGGTCGGGATCGAAGCCGACTCCGTCGTCGCGGACGGTCAGGCTCACGTGGTCCCCCTCCCGACGCACGAGCACGGACGCGGTGGTGGCCTCGGCGTGCTCGCGGACGTTGCCGAGCGCGCTTTGGGCGACCCGCAGCACAGCGATGGCGGTGTCGGGCGGGAGCGCGTCGACCTGGCCCACCACCTGGAACGTCGTCACGATGCCGACGCGGTCCAGTTGCGCGCACAGGCCGGCCAACGCGGTCGTCAACTCCCTGCCCTCCAAGGCGGTGGGCAGCAGGTTGGCGATGATCCTGCGCGTCTCGGTGAGGCTTCCGCCCAGCGACCCGGTCACCGTCCGCACCCGCGACCACGCCTTGTCCGGGCTGTGCGTCCGCTCCCGTTCGGCTGCCTGGAGCAGAATCCGGCTGCTCGCGATGTCCTGGGCGAGCGAGTCGTGGATGTCCCTGGCGATCCGCGCTCGTTCGGCCAGCACGCCTGCCTCCTGCCTGCTGCGCGCCAGCTCGTCACGAGCGCGGCGCAACCGCTCGGCGTCCCGTTGCTGGAGCCGGTAGAGCCCCGCGGCGGCCCAGATCGCGGCGATCGGGGCCAGGACGACGTCCGGCTGGAACCCGGTCGTGCGCCAGATCCCGAGCACCAGCAGCGTGCCCGTGACGACGACCAGCACCACCACCGCGTGCCTGGGCGCCAACGCACGCGAAGCCAGGCACACCAGTGGTACCGCGCACCAGCAGAACGTCGCCGTCGCCGTGAGCGGCACCACGAACAGCAGCCCCAGCCACAGCGCGAACAGGACGCAGAACCACCCGGTGCGGTGGGAGTCGAACCGGTCCCACCACACCACCCCGACGGTGTACCCGATGCTCAGCAGACCGCTGAGCAGCACGATCGCCCAGCATTGTGGTGTGCTCAGCGTGATGTACCGCGCTACCGTCCCCGCCAGGATCAGGAAGAACGCCGCGTGCAGAAGGCTTTCGGTCCAGTTCTTCAGACGGTCGGACGACGGTGCGTGTGCTGCCATGGCTCCATGGTCCTCCTCACGCGCCGGGGCGCAGACCCAGCCTGCCAGGGGTGGGCGTTCCCACGACGTCGCCGAGGTACAGGCCGAACGTGCTCTTCCACCGTTCCACCCCGGCTCGATCCGCCATGAACGTGGTGAAGTCCTCGATGTGGGCGTTGCGGTAGGTCCACACAGGATCGAGCCCGCCGTTGGGCGTGACATCGGTGCGCACGGACCAGCCGTTGAACGCCGCCTGCTGCCGTGCCTTCGACAGCTGCCAGTTCAGGTAGAGCCGAGCGGCAGCGGGCCGCCTCGCTCCCCGGAAGATCGCCGCACGTTGTCCCCACGCCACGAACGGTGCGTCCGACGGCACGCTCCACCGCACCGCACCGCCCCCGTCGCCGACAACGAACCGGACGTGCCGACACCGACTGCCTTCCGGCCCGAGCCGACGGCGGCGCCCGCCACGTGGGAACCGCGGGCGAACTCCACGTCGTTGGCGGCGAGGCCGGCGAGCCAGTCCCAACCGAACGCCTCGACGTAGAGCCGGTACAGGAACAGCACGGCGTCATCGTCGTGCGGGTAGGAGGACGCGATCCGTCCCCTCCACTCGGGTTTCGCCAGTTCCCGCGGCGAGAACACCAGGCCGGGCTGATGGGCGACGCTGAACGCGAGGACCCCGGTGGCGACCGACGTGCCGTCGGGATCCTTGAACAGCGGGTGCACGGCGCCGAACCCGGCGGGTCGGTAGCGTTCCAGCCAGCCCAGTTCCTTCCACCGGGTGAAGTCGTGCAGGGTCTGCAACTGCACGACGTCGGGCACGATGCCCCCGGTCGCGTGCTGGTTCTCGATCCGCACGTCGTGGACCTTGCTGTAGTCGACCACCACCGTCATCGCCATGCCGGGGAACGCCTGCTCGAACGCCGCCTTCATGGCGTCCTGCTGTGCGGCCACGTCGCCGCCCGCGTACAGCACGAGCTTGCCGCCTTCCGCGACCGCGGCCCGGTGCAGTTGCTCCAGTGTCGCGCTCTCCTCTCCGTACCGGGGTGAGGCTGACGCCGGGCGGACCACTGCGCCGACACCGAGGGCCGCACCCGCGGCCAGGAGAGAACGTCTGCTGATCGAGTCACGCATGGATGTCCTGCCGCCGCTGGGATGCACGCGATCATGGTGTTCTCGTGGGGGCAGTTGTCGCGTCGTGGATTCGATCGAACCAGGATTCAACCCAACGATGTACTTGACAGGCCGGATGAATGATGGTGTCGCGCCGACAGTCGGCTGGAGCTCGCTCACCCCACCTCCCCCCGCGAGCTCAGAGCCGGTGTTGAAGCTGCTCCTTTTTTGGTATCGAGCAACAGTGCGGCCCGCCGCCTGCTCGTCCGGTGTGGACACTCGGTCGACGGGGGATCTTTCGGGTGTGTCCGGCCGTGGGTTGTGATCATGCCGTACCGCAAACCCCGCGACGGCACCGTGTTGACCGTCTGGCAGGAAGACCTCAACACCGCACACCGCAAAGTCCGCGCCCGCGTCGAGCTTGAGTTCAACCGGTCGTCGCAACACCAACTATTGAAGGGAACGTAGCTGCTCATTGAGTGCTTCGGCTGGTGTTTTCCAGTCGAGTGCCTTCCGTGGTCGGCTGTTGAGGGTCGCGGCTATGGCGTCGAGGTCGTCCCGGTTCCAGCGGGACAGGTCGGTTCCCTTGGGAAAGTACTGGCGTAGCAAGCCATTGATGCTTCTATGTCAAGCGGCAGACTGATGGCGGGTGGTGTGGTGCGGCCAAGTCGCGTGGCCGGTGGTCATGGCGCGATGGATGACGTCCACGAGGTGGCGTTTGAGGATGCGTCGTGCTCCTCGTGAGCCCTTTGCCGGTTCGTGGCGGGCCAGGAGCGCTTGCGCGGCTGGGTGCCGGCGTTTCTGCACGATCGCGGCGGTGTAGAGAACACTGTTGAGTCTGCGGTTGCCGCCTCGGTGCAGCCGGTGCCATTCCTGGTCGGCGGAATAAACGGGATTGGTGCGCAGCCGGTGTAACGCGCGAGCTTGGCCGAGGTGGAGAAACGGCTGATGTCACCGATCTCGGTGATCAGGACCGCTGCCGAGTTGTGGCTAATGCCGGTGACCTCCAGCAGGGCGGGCGCCAAGGGAGTCACGAGCTGCCTGATCGCGGTGTCGAGGTCGTGGACACGGCGGTTGATCTCGACGATCTCGGTCACCATGTCGATCAGCGCCTGACGAACGTGCGGGCGCAGCGTCGCATTGTTCACCACCGTGGTCACCGATGCCAGGTTCCTGGCTCGGGCGAGGTCGCCCGGGGTGTGGTCGAGCCAGACGTGCACTTGGGCCTTGAGCTGATTGATCGCCATTGTGCGGCGTTTGACGAGGTCACTTCGGTAGTCGACCAGGACGCGCAGCTCACGCACACACTCATCGATGCGGTGCCGGTCCAGACCAGGGGTGGCGATGGCGGCGTGGGCCACCGCCGCGGCGTCGATCTGGTCGGACTTGGCCCCGGTGGCGGCGTGCAACTTGCGGTGCGCGGCGGCCAACCGGGTGGGAACCCAGACCACCTCGTGGCCGGCGAGCAGCAGCCCGTCGGCCAGGCGGCGGGCGAAGCCACGACCGTCCTCGATGGCGCAGGTGATCGGTGCGTCACCGGTGATCGACCTGATCCACTTGAGCAAAACCGTGATCAGAGACTCGTCGTTGCCGACGGTCAACGGCTTGCCTATGCGCCTGCCACCAGCCTCGACGGCCACCGCGACATGGACGTGTTTGTGCGGATCGATGCCCACTGTCACCATCAATGCTTGTCCTCGTTGCCTGTTGTCTCTTCGATGACGGGACAGACGCGAGCGCCCTGGCCAGGGGACAGACCTAGTGCGAGTTGACGGCTCAGCAGGCTTCTATCAAGTCACTCCGGTCAGGGCGCTCGCCCTGCGGGCTGCTGTGGACAGATCAACGGAAGGCCCTCACGGGCATGTGTTGGGACTTCACCCAAGGCCGGGTAGTTAAGGTTGTCCGAAGTTCTTCAAGCTGCGAGATTCGATCGTCGGGCACACCGCTCGTGTCGACGATGAAGCCGAGTCGGTGTGTGCGCTCAGGACGACAGGGTCTGGTAGATCAAGTACTTGCCCATGCTCTCCCGAATCAGCGAGGTCCCGTTGCGCGGCCAGCCCGCCGTCACCGTTCACACGCGTTCCCTCACGGTCGCCGGTGGTGTCTTCGCGCCAGGCCATCTCGGAGAGTTGACGCAGGTGGTCCCGTTCGAGCTCGTCGACGCGATCCTGGAGGAGACCCGTCACGTGCAGCGGCGACTTCGGGACCTGCCCTCGCGGGTCGGTGTCTACTTCCTGTTGGCGATGTGCCTGTTCCCGGAGGTCGGCTACCGACTGGTCTAGCAGAAGCTGACCGGAGGACTGGCTGGTCTTCCGGTGGTCGAGCCGTCCGCGAAAGCCTTGCGGGACCTGCGACGCAGACTCGGCGTAGCGGACCACAGGTCAGCCACTCGCGCCTCCGCAACTTCGAGCGGAACGAACACCACCCAGGACTACGGCATTGGCCTCGCTTACGGTTTGTGGTGGTGCGATCCCGCTGGCGGGCTGGCGCTGACGATACGCTCCTTTGAAGACACGATCTGGTGCTGGCGCCCCACACCGGACGGTGCCGACAACCTTGCCGAATGAGTGGTCGGTATCCCTGAGCGGAAATCCCAGGCGGCCTCGGTGATGAGTTCGCGGCTTCGTCGGCGGTCGAGCAGTTCGTTCGGCGCTGGAGGACGTTTCGGACTGCTGAAGCGCACCCGGCGTAGACCGGTCTCGCAGAGCAGGTCAAGCCAGAGTCACGACGCTGGTCGGCAAGCAGGTCTTCCCGCACGTGCTGCGGCACTCCACCGCCATGCGCTTGTTGCGCGCTGGCGTCGACATCACCGTCATCGCCCTCTGGCTCGGTCATGAAAGTGTTGCCACTACACAGGTCTACATCCACGCCGACCTCGAACTCAAAGAACGCGCCCTCGCCCGTACCGCCCCGATCAACGTCACCCCAGGCCGCTACCAGCCCACCGACACCATTATCGAGTTCCTCAACAACCTGTGATTATGCCGACCGCGCACCCAGAAGGTGACTCCACCACCAGGGGGCATCAACACCGCGACGGCATAACGGAGACGT
Organism: Umezawaea sp. Da 62-37; assembly: GCF_032460545.1. Lineage (GTDB taxonomy): Bacteria > Actinomycetota > Actinomycetes > Mycobacteriales > Pseudonocardiaceae > Umezawaea. The sequence continues at coordinate 7,070,343 of NZ_CP135965.1, read as the reverse complement.
CCGCATAAGACGTCGTGCATGGGCGACGGCCTGTACAAGCAGTGCCGAGTCGACCTCGTCCTTCTCTACCCTCCCGACCCTGATCGTCCTCGCAAGGTCGTCGCCGATGGCTTGGACCTCATGGCCTCCGTCGAGGCCGCGCTGACAGGCTGGCTACCCAGTGCCGCCGGCGGCTTTCTCGGGGTCGTGCAGTTCGCGCTCCCCTACGCGGACGGACGGACCACGGGGATTGACGTGGTGGACCAACTGGTCCCCGACTACATGATCCGTCAACGCAGATAGGCAGCAATCACATCACATGGGACTTGTCCTCTCAGGACTCTCATGACGCTTTACTGCGGTTCATCGGATCCACGCTCGACTGTGGGGACAACGCTGCCCAGCCCAGACGGCTGCTTGGCCTATTACTCGAGATATCCGCCGCGCACGATGCCTCGCGTGCTCAGAGAAGGTCGCGATTCACGGTATGCAAGGACTCGCCTTGTCGAGCCGTGCGAGCGCGGCTTCCTCCTAAAAGTTGTCCCGTAATGATCAAAAGTGTTGGCGGACAGGAATGACAGCGGGGTTGTCTGCTGTCGATGGCCGCTCAGGCCGTCATGGCCAGGTTCCGCATCTGGGCGACGCCTCGGGTGGCGTACCAGACGCCGTCGTGTTTACGGCGGCAGTTGCGCAGGATGTTGTAGGACTGCATGTGGGCCAGGGCATGCTCCACCCGTGCGCGGACGCTCCTGTGGACGGTGTTGAGGTCCTCCTTCCATTGCGGCAGCGGCGGTTGTTCCTTACGCGGTTTCCGGTAGAGCATGATCACCTCGGGGTTGCCCTGGTAGCCGCCGTCGGCCATTACTGTCGCGCCCCGGCACTGCTGGTCGACGCGGGAGTCGGTGTAGGCCCGGCAGTCGTTGCGGTTGCCGGGCGTGGGGTCGCCGACCGCGACGATCAGGCGGGTGTTGGCGTCGATGACGACCTGCATGTTCACCGAGTACCGGTAGTTCTTCGACGACGCGGACATGCTCCGGTCGTGGGTGGGCACCAGCGTGCCGTCCACGATCAGCACGGCGTCCGGGCCGTGCTTGCGGGTCACCGGCGCGAGCGCCAACAGCGGCGCCAGATGATCCACGACGCGACCCGCGGCCGATTTCGAGATGCCGAACAGCAGCGCGACCTGCCGATACGTCAGGTTCGTCCGGTAATACACCGCCACCAGCAACACCCGATCCTCCAGCGACAATCCCCACCGCCGACCACTGCCGGTCTGTTCACCACCCCGACGGGCCACGACCCGCACAAGATTGCGGAACACCCGCATCGACAAGCCCGTGAACACCGGCACCCACTTCGGCCGGCCCGCACTGATCACCTGCTCCACGCCAAGATCATCGGTCTTGCCGAGATCGCGTTACGGGACAACCTTTAGGGCCCGAAACGTACACCCTGGTGAATTCCCGTGAATTAACTGCTCGCCACCGGCCCACCGTAGATACCGACCCTGCGGTCGGTGGACAGGCGGGGGTGCGGCGTGTCGGGTGAACGTGGCCTCGTGCATGGCCGGAGGCTGCCGACTCGTCCGCTGCCCTGCTCGGCGAGCGCGGGCCGCACCTGCGCCACCGTCTTGGGTGCGATGTCTCACAGGTCGGCACGCAGGACGTCCGGGTCAACCGCTACGGCGGGATCTCCGGCGGGTTGATCGGGCAGGCTGTTCAGTGCCGGATTCGAGCAGGTTCGCGACCGTGGAGTCCAATTGTGGATCGTGCCCTACGACGGCTGCAGCTCGGCGCATCGACTGTTCACCGACACCATCCGCTGCCTCGGTGACCTGGCGCTCGACCTCGACCTGCCCGCCGCGTGCCGACCATTCGGCTGGATCCGAAACCCCACGCTCTGTTCCCAGGCGGTCCCGCCGGCTAGTGGGAGCGGCCGTATCCTCGACGGTCATGACATCCAACTCGGCCGCCGACGACCCACAGGACTCGTCACAAACGCCGGGCGTCGAGTTGGACGGCGTCGACGTCGCGCTGGAGCGGGTGCATCGGGCGTGGGACGCGGGCCTGCAGGGGACACGGGCGCGATTGGATCATCTGGTGGCCCAGACCGACGAGGCCCTGCGACTGACTTGAGTGCTGGTCACCCGCCGGTCGCGCCCCGCACAACCGGTCCCACCGCCTCCGATCAGCTGATCGCATACGTCGAGATGATCATGTCGACGTAGCACGCTGCGAGGGTGGGTGTGGTTCGGTGACGAGTTCCATCTCCTCGGCCCGCCACACCCGCTTCTGGTCCGCATCGACCCAGGTCGCGGACTGCGACCAGGCCGGTGTGGACACGTCCGGAATCACCGAGCCCGCTTCTGTCCCCACCCAGGACTGCGACCGGCTTCGGGACACCGTCCGGGAATCGACGCGCACCCAGGTGCTGCGGTCGGTGCGGTGCCCGGCCGATTCGACCCACGCGCCGTCGTGACGGCGGAGCGATCCAGCCGCACCGCCAGGCGGCGTTCGACCTCGGCGACCACGTTCTTGGTGAGCTCCACAGCCCGTTCCCCTTGCTGTACCGGTGTCAGTCAACGGTATGCGCCCGCCGCTCATGGTCGTTCCGGGTGCAGGCGCCCCGTGCCGCGTGCAGGCAGTGCCTCGACCCGATCGGACCTGGCGTAGTGGAGGCCGGTCGGCGAGTATCGGTGACGGGCCGATGAATCCGTGGGGGATATTCTGCGTGCCGAGTGTTCACGACGTCGCCGCACCCTGGCCCAAGCCGATGAACTGATGCGCTATTCATCCTCGGCGCTGTCGCGAATCGAACACGGCCGTCGGCTCGACCTCGACACGCTACGCAGCACAACCGACCTGAGCAGCCGCCGCCCTGCTCGCCGCCCCTCGGAAAGCGCCCATCGACGTGAGCGAGCGCCCGGCCATCCGTCGGATCGCCCTCGACGTGACCAACCCGCACCCGCAGCTCGACGTACTCGATGCGGCGGCATCGGTGACGCGTCTACCGGCGGTTGTCGATCCTGGCGGTGAACATGGCGGCGTCACCGCCGTCTCCACACCGCCAACAGAGGAAGATGCCCACGTCCGGCCGCACGCGGAACGCCGTAGAGCCGCAGAAAGGGCACAAACCCTGCAACTGGGTCTCGCCGAGCGGCCGGAGCGTCGTGTGCCGGCCTACGACCTCGACGATCCGCCGGGGGTCGGGTGGTTCGGTGGCTGCCAGGGCCGTGGTGGGCATGCCCGGACCGTAGTTGCCCGCGCCGACAATTGCTGTGGCCGGTCCGGGGCTCGCGAGGCCACAGCGACTCAGGCAGTGTGAACAAGCTGGTCAACATCCTTGCCGCGTTGGCTCGGGTCTTCCTAGATCAGCGACAGCTGTTCGTGGGTGGCAGGTCGAAGTGGACGACGTGGTCCGGTGCGATCGCGCGGGTCGTGATGAGCGCTGCGGCCTCGTGGGTGTTGCGCGCGAAGACCGGCATTTCCTGCGGGAGCCGGTGCCAGGAGGTCGGGCTGGGACGGACAACCCCGTACAGCTCCCCTGGCGGTCGCGGTAGCGACCAGCCTTCCTGGAAGATCGCTCGCCGTGGGTGTAGTCACGGGTCACGTTCTCATCGAACTCCAGCCGGTTGCCTGTTTTTTGCCACCGGATCGGCCACCGCGGCGAGGAGTTCGTCGTTCTGGGCGGTGAAGGCCTGCTGCCACCACATGGTCGCGGTCTGGTACTCGGCTACCTCCTACTGCGAGGCGGCTTCGTCCCGCTTCCGCCGCGCTCGGTTCTCGGCTTCGCGGCGCTTGCTGGAGTAGTCGGCCTCGATCGCCTTGGCGCTGGTGCTCGGCTTCGGCCTGCTGTGACTGATCCTGCTCGGCCTCCTTCGGGGCGCGCAAGAGTTCGGCCTCGTGTTCCCGTTTGGCTTGCTCGCGTTTCCACACATCCTGACGTTGCCGCATCCGCTCGCGACGGCCGCGCACGTCGACGCTACGAGCGCTGGTCCAAATCCAGGAGCGTCGGACAGAGCCTTGGCCGTCTGCGAGCACGACCCGCTTGTAGCGCGGCAGGACTTGGCGGAAGTCGATCCGGCCGCGCAGCACCCAGCCCAAGACCTCGGACAACGACGCGGTGGTGACTCGCCAGGAGCTCTCGCGGTAGTCGAACCCGGCAACGCCGTCCACCACCGTCCACGGCCCTGCTTGCTTGTCGGAGCCACGGACCTGGGGGGAGAGCACGACACCCATCCAGGACAGCCGGTCGGCCATACCGACCCAGCAGACCTCGATCCCGGCCTTGTCGTAGCGGCCGGTGCGCTCGTCGATATCGGCGCAAGGGTCGGCGAGAGCTGGGCTTCCCAGGCTGTGCGGCGGGTCGACGGGACGACGCTGTGATCACGAACGACCCCGATCCACCTGCCCGAAGCCTTTACCTCAAGAGGACCCTGTCGTCCAGATCAGCACGTTCCGGCCCGTGGCCCCAGCGGACTTCCCCGTCGGGCCACGCCGCGTTCTACAGCCGCCGCAGCAGCACGTCGGCCAAGCGCTGCCCGAGGCCGACACCGACTCCGGCCAGCACCGCGGTCACCATCGTGCGGACGTCGTCACCGCGCACGGTCGGTCGCACCGGTGTCACCTCGATCCCACCCGTCTCGGCCACGTCGAACATGCTTGGCTCAACCGTCTCTCCTCCATCGGCGGTGCCGCTGGTCGGCCGGGGAACACGCCGCACCAGATGGGCCGCGTCTTCCAAGCGCGCGGCGACCGACTGGCCGTCCCAGGCCACCAACTCCAGCCGCCCGAGCCGGGCCAACTGGGTGAAGCGCCGATCGCCCGAGGCGACGACGAAGGCCCGGCAACCGAGCGAGGCGTACACACGACCAGCATGCGCGAGCAGCGCCTCCTCAGCAGCGTCCGGTGCCGGCGCCACCCGCAGCGCGGACACTCCCAACTCGGCCAGTGTCGAAGCTGTCGGATCGTCGGCCAGGTCCGCCCCGGCGTAGCCGGCGACAGCATGGTGCACCGGCCCGGCCGCGGCCAGCAGCGCCTCGACGCGGGCGAGGAGAACACGCCGGCGCGGCCGTACCGCACCGACACTGTTCTCCAGATCAATCAGCAGGACGCGAGGCTCAACTACACCGGAAGTCACGTCGACGAGCATGACGCAGACCAGCAATCCCCGATACTCGAAGCAACCGCTTGACTGTTTCGCCAAGGCCGGAATGCCCATATCAGCAGGCTTGGCACGTCCTCTTTCAAGATCAACACTTGAGCTTTCTTGTCAGACATCACCCTTTCGGGGAGATGCGGCCTGTCGCCCGATCGTGGCGTGAACGTCGTTGGCACACTCCTGTCACAGCTCGCACCGCGCGGGCGGATGGAGGAGTGCGATGCAGTCGTTGAGTAATGCCATCAATAACGGCGTCAGGGCATGGGCGAAAGACTTTGCCGAAGCCCATGGCCTGGTCGATGTCGGGATGTTCTGGAGTGTTTCGACAGCGACCAGCAGGGTGGTGGTGTGGGGCTCACCGAAAGACAAGAATTCGCCGTCGGCCGCCTCAGCGGCGTTAGCCCGGTGGGCGGTGGCGCTGAACCTGATCCATACGCCCTCGGATAGCTTTGTCTACGTTGGCCACATCATCTATGAGGGCTTCGTCGACAACTGGAAGGTGCAGATCTCGGTGCTGGTCGACCAAGCCGCGAACGACCGTGCCCGCAGGGAACACGATATGAAACGGGTTGGGTAGGCGCATGGCGCTGACCGAGCACACCGCGCCCGGTGCTCCCGGCCGCCCCGAACTGATTCTCGTTACCGCACCCGGCGGGGCGTCGGTGCACTTGTTCAACCCGGTCGACATGACGGTGCTGTGCAACGGGCTGCGCAGCGGCAGGGCCGGTATCGGCGGCAACATGTTCTTCGAGCTGCGGGGCTGCCGCCGATGCGCTGTCGAGGCGGTGAAGCGCGGCTACGACATCGTCATCGATACCGACTTCGAGCAGGTCGAGCTCGTGGCAATGCTACGGAGCCCGCGCTGACCCGTGCGTTTGCTCGCGCGTCCACGCTTGCTGCCGACGTAGCTTGATCGGGTGAACCGGGGGCGTTCATCCGGCTTTCCGGGGAAGGAGACCGGCCACATTCCAGGGTCCTGGCGGGACCGGTGGCGTACGTGACGCCGCTTTATAGCGGCACCGACTCCCAGATCGACTACAGGCTCGGTCCGGTGCAGGCCAGGTGCGTATCCGACGCGCAGTTCGCCTACCACGCTGACGCGCGCGAGCGTCCGCTGCGCTGGGTTGGTGAGGCTCTGACGGCGTTCGGTCTCGTGGACCGAGGTTTTGCGGCCGGCGCGGAACTCACCCCTGATCAGTACGACATGGCACGTGCCTTGATGCGCGGACTCCACCCCCGGAACCGGTGAGCAACTGGCCACCGGAAAGGTCGTCGTCCCGATCGCGGCGAGGGTCTCCAGCGGCGCACTGGCGGCCGCCGTTACCGCCGTTACCGCCGTGACCGCCGTGACCGCCGTGACCGCCGAAGCACACCAGTGGGCGTGACCCGGAGGAGCTGTTCGAGGGCAGAAGGCTCACGCTGCCTTCGTCATCGCGGACCGCGGAGTCAACCGCCGGGCTTGATCCGGCGCAGTCTGGGCACCTGAGAAACTGGTCCAGGCGCGCGACCCGGTCTACCAGCAGTGACCCGTCCTGGACGACAGCAACCCGAGTCCGGACCGACCAGCCTGCCCATCCGGTTGGGTGAGCGGGCGTGTCACAGATTCGCCGCCCAGCGAGTCAAGGGGGGCGCAATGCGCAGGATGAGCCGGCAGTAGGCGTCGCTAACGTGGCGGGAGCGGTTCTTGCCGCACCGCAACCGGCGACGGATCGAGTCTCGGGAGGGTGCCCCGTCCGTCGGTGAAAACACCCCATCGGCCACAGCCTGTTCCACGGTCGCGAGCCGGTCGTGTAACAACTCGTCATCGTCCGGGTAGTAGGCGTGGGCGCGCACCAGGTCCGCGATCTCGCGCGCCCCGTAATCGAAGACGGTGTGACCGTCGCGCACGCGGGCGGCCACCGCCAGGACCTGGGATAACAGATAGGAGCTCTCGCTGATCACAACTATGATGGCGGGGGTAACCCGCGGGCGTTGTTCCAGGGGGGCCTGGGTGAGGGCTTCGGCGATGACCTGGGCATGGACGCGCAGCAGGGCTGAGGTCTCGGTCACGGCCCCGGTCGCCCCGCGACGTTGACGGGCCACCTCCGACAAGAGTTCGGAAAATATGTCGATGGGAAATTTCCGCCGCACAGGAAACCTCTTCGGAGATCAGGTCTAAACCAGTAGTGGGGGTGGATACTAGCCCGCCGACGCAGTGGTGAGGAAATCCCTCGACGCGCGACATCGACATTGATCGGAACATCACTCGATAGAGGTCTTGACCTGCATGTAGACGATATGTTCTCGAAAATCTGTGCACATGACGAGGGCAGCGAACAATTTTCTTCTAATCGGTTGGATGCGTGCTGCACATCATGTTCATGATGTGCAGCACGCACACGCGGGATATCATTGCCATCGATATCGTGCCGCAGAGGAAATTGTCGTGATAGCACGGTGAATGTCTAGGTCCGGACACGGCGAGGGCTTCCACGCGAGTCTCGATGGTCACCGTTGGCAGACGGTTCCGCTCTGCTGTGTCCCAGTGGCCGGACCCACCTGAGAGGCCGAGGCGCACGTCCCGCGACGGGTGTCCCATGGACCAGCTCGTCGAGCCATCGGCCGCGACGCTGATGCGTTGCGGGCGCAGGCACTCATGCGGTTCCGGTCGACGGAGACCGGACCGGGTCTGCCAGAGCGCAAGCCCTGGGAAGCCCGGCTGGCCACGCTCGCACACGCGAATCGAACCACCATCGCCGAAGTCGCCGAGTCGCCGGGGGCGAGGGTGGCGGCCGGTCAGTTGCGATGGGACGCGGACGCGCTGCTGGTCATCATCGAGGTGATGCCTGTACTCAACCTCGTGCTGATCGACGATGTCCTGCGCGTGTATCCACACCAGTACGTGTTCGACGCGCGTTGCGTCGCCAAGAGAAGTGCCGGGAACCGTTGCCGTAACACACTCTCCGCGAGCCAGCCGAGACCATGGAACGTGTGGGAGTTGCTTGGCGAAGATGCCGTCTACGTGCAGGGGTTCGATCTCGACGGTTCGGACTATTCGTGGGCAAGGACGGAACCGCCGAAGCGCTCAAAGAGCGTTTTCTCAAGCAGATGTGCTTTCTGCACCGTGATTCGACCGAGGTCGTGACCGACCCGGAGCGGGAGAGGTTCGACCGTCAGGTGCACCGATCGCAACTCGTACTGCTCGACAGCAGCCAGCTGAGTGGCGCGACCGTCCTTCCCCTGCCCTGGCCCGTCGAGGTCGCACAGAGCGACCAGTACCGCCGCTCGCGAGACGTAGCAGCGATGGAACGCCCGTTCCAAAGGCATGTGCGCCGCGTCCTACGGACTTCGGCGTCCACCTTTCCTCAGGCAAACTCTTCGCCGGGCAACTCAGCCTGTTGACCAGGTATGCGAGCACCCACGCTGTCCAGGACGGCGCGAACACCTCCACTCTGCTGCTTGGCCTGCTCCGGCCACACCAGTGTCGCCTCGCTGGCCGGTCAGGTGCGGCAGTCCCCCGGCGGCGTTGGCCCGCTGGCAGGAATCCCGCGATCCCGCTGCGCGACGTCGGTGACCACGGTCTTCCCGAACGGCTGATACCCGGTATCCGACGCTGTTCCAGTGGGATGCTCGCTCGATGTTCTCCGACGATGACGATTTCGTATCCGACGACGAGGCTCCGGTGGACCTGGAGCGAGCCAAGGAGTTGGTGCTCGCACGGCGCGACTCACTGATCGCGGGCACCACGGCTTCCCAAACCGACGCCAAACCGGATCCGGCGCGCTATCGTCGCGACCACTCGCGGCTCGGCACGATCCTTCAACGCACGGGCATCCGTGAACCGTTCCCGTGGCCCCGGATCGCCGAGGCGTTGGCGGCCGCCAAGACCGAGCACTACGGGCCGGGCGCGCACCGCAAGCGCACCGTGTTCTTCAAGTCTCGTGCCCAGGAAGTCCTGGATTTGCTGGACACCAGGATCGCCGACCGCGACAGCGGAGACATCACGTCAGCGATCGGCGAGGTACGGGAGACCGCGGACCTGGCCTTGCTCGATACCTCGTCGTTGCGCCGCGAACTCGGCCGCGCCGAAGCCGCGCTTCCCGTCGATGCCAGTACCGCGATCAGCAAGGCGAAAACCCTGATGGAGGTCGTGGCCAAGCGCGTGATCATCGAGAACGGTGCCGAGATCGAATCGAGCGAACCTTCACCGCGCTGACGAACCAAGCCGCACAGGTCCTCGGCGTCGATCGGAACTCGGTCGCCGGCTACGACAAGGAGGTCGCCGCCCTGCTGCAAAAACTGCACAGCGTCGTGAACTCGATCGGAGAACTGCGCAACAGGGCGGGCGCCGACCATGGCCCGGCCGAGCTGCCGGTGGGGTTGGATCTGCGGTACGGCCGTCTGGCCATGCGCAGTGCGATCGCCTGGTCCGGATTCATGCTCGACACACTCCACGATCGTAGGACCCAGACCGAGCAGTGATGGCCGCCCGCAGGACACCTCTGGTCAGGCGGCCACTGCCACGAGATCCCGCCCTCGTACTCAGTCATGAGTCGAAGGTGCAGAGGTCATGCGGTGAGCGCGGATCGCCACGCAGCGGAAACGAGTAGCGGCCCAGCAGCAGCGAGAACATCCGTGCAGCCCCCTCGAAGGCCTCAACGCCGCCGCCCACAAGGGAACCCACGGCGAACGCCCACTCGTCATCACCGACGACATGCTGCACACCGTGCTGCGTCACCGCGCGAACGGCGAGTCCATAGAGGACATCCGCCCGGACCCGATCCTCCCCGCCGACAAGCGCAAGGACCAGAGCCCAGGTCTCGCGAGCATCTACCGGCACTGGCCGACCACGAGAAGCGTCAGACGTTCCCCGAGGCCATCGCCTGAGCCCACGCCGACTCGCCGCCCTGACCTGAGCTCAAGTCCGCCAACTTTGCCGCAGTGGCAGCGCACGATCTCGCCGATCATCAGCACCATAGGCGGCACTGGCCGCACGCTGGCGTTCACCAACGGCCAGCACCGTGTGCAGGCCATGCGCGATGCCTGGGTCACCCACACGGTGGTCGCCGTCGAGGTGATCGTCAAGTCCGCCGTCGAGCACGCCGACGAACAGACATGAACATGCGGCTACGGGGTCAGACGGTGCTCGAACCCGCCCGGCTCGACCCCCTGCACGACCTGCTGATGGAACGCGGGTGGGAGATCGACGAGCATTATCTTGTCGAGGACGGTTATCCCCGCGACCATGAGGTGTACTGGACCTACCCGGCCAGCTACGGCGGTGCGGAGATCAACCAGGTAGGTGATGCCACGCCCTGTCCGCTGACCTGCCGTGTGGTCCCCGACGGCGAGGGGTGGTTGGAGATCAATGTCGAGCTCGCCGGCAACGAGCAGGGGTGCCCCGAGCACTGGCATGCCTACCACGTCGTGCCGATCAGCGAGGACGAGCTGGAGCGCCTCGCCACACTTCTGGACCAGGTCGAGCCGCAGGCGCGCAGCCTGGATCCACGCATGTTGATCGAGTGCCGGTTCTTCGGCCCCTGCGGCCACAACAACACCACCGTGTCCACCTTGTGACCGGGCATGACGGCGAGACGCACCTACCACTCACCGCCATGCCCCGACCACATCTGCCGCGCATCCGTATCGCCGCCTCGCTCCGGGAGCCGCCCGTGTCCGACCAACTGCTCGCGTACCAGTTCGCCGAACTGTTCCTGCGCCATGCCGCCGACGAGGTGTCGCTCGGCAAGGCCATTCAGGAAGCCGTCGCCATCGCCAACCGGCCGCAAGCCATCGGCGACGAGGAACTCCACGCCGTCCTCGACAAGATCCGCCAGGCACACCGCGCGAAGACCCTGAACACCATCAAGACCGGCCGTTGGGCCGGGGCACCCACCCAGAACGCGATTGCCGGCCTGGTCAACATCGGCAAACACAAGGGCCGGTTGCGCTACGTCCGCGACGCCTACTACACGTTGCGACTGAAGTTGCCGCCCTTCCAGGCCGACGAGGACGAACCGCTGCCGGACGGCATGGATCTGCGTAGCGTGCCGGCGTAGCGGCCTGACCATGAATGACGAAGGAGCACCGCAGGTATAGGCCTGACGCTGGGGCGAGTCCAGGAGCACGCCGAGCCGACGGTCCTCGGTCGACGCGGCCGGGTCTGTGCAGGGTGCACCAACAGCTGTTTCCCCAAGAGGTGCTCATCGGGAAGTTCGAGGATGCTCCGCAGTGGGGAGATCTGGTCTGTGCCGTCGCGTTACCCAGGTGATCATCGCAGCGCATCGCTAAGTTGTGCGAGGAACCGCCGTATACCGGCGGACCGTACCGGGCCTGACGGGCCGATACCTGTAGGATTTTCGCCGTAGACGTTGCCTGTGGGCACTGGATGCGTGCGCGGAGTGCCGTGCGGGCAAGTCGGTCGAGCATGAGCCGCCACACCGCCCCAGGGCCGGCGGCACCGGGGCAACCGGTGCGGCGCGCGCGTTTGACGGCGCGGGACCGGGCTTATCGTGACCAGTTCGGAGTGCGAGCGCCGCCCAGCGAAACTGGGCACCCTACCTATCAGCACGCGTCCGCACGCCACATCAGGAGAAGACGACCCCATGAGCGGCCCCGACCTACCCGCCCCAGACCAACCATTTGACATCGACGCCTGGCAATACCGCTGGCCCAGCGGCACCGAAAAAGCCGAACTCTACGACGGCGTCCTGGTCTTCTCCGGCAAGTTTGACGAGCGCGACATCCCCACCGCCCAAGGAGCCTTCCCCGGACGACACATCGTCCTCAACGACAGCGGCGGCATCGAGATCCACCCAGCCGGCAAAACCCCGCCCCGATCGATCTTCGAGACGTTCATCGAACGTCTTGCTCAGAGGGAAAACAACCCACTCAGATAGCTGCACCCTGCCGAGATGAGCTCGTGGCGCGACCCGTCGGCGGGTCGTTCGGCGGCCAGCCACTGCCGACTGCGGTCTGTCCGAGCGGGTACTGAAAGACCGCAGGCACCGTACTCACCTCCACTCACCTGGTCCGATTCTCACAACTTTGTCTACACAGAAGCGACTTCTATGGGCACACAGTCGGATCAGGGTCAGATGTATGCGGCTTGGCTCGCTGGCAAAGATCGGTCTGGGAGCGGGCGACGGCCAGGTTTCGGCCGGTTGCAGCGGCGCCGCGACGGGCCGCCCAGCCCTCCGCAAACGCTGTGCAGCGCACCGGCTGGGCGGGCGATGCGGAATCGTGGTGCTGAAGTTGAACACGTACTCGGATGGCAGGGTCGTGGCGAAGGAGCAACACGAGCACCCAGACGGGGCGGTTACGTTCACCGAGCGGACTACGTATCCCCGCGAGCCGATCGAGTTCACGATCTACAAGGGGCAGGCACCATCACCGCCGGTAGAGGTCGGATGCCCAGGGACGTCGGCAAGAGTCACTGATGCTTTTGAGGCCAGGTCGTCGGTGTCCTCGTACTGCGCGGTGGCCGCCAAGGCAACTCGATCGGCTCCGCCAGCACGACGCTGCTCTACCGCCTGCTGACCGACGACCAACTACCCGAGCACCTACCCACGGATCGCCGCCTGCCTGATGCCGTTCTGCGCCCGAGTCCCGCGTGCCATGTCGGTGCGGTGATGTTTGTACTGGTCAGCGCGCGCGGTCAAGGATGAAGGTCAGGGTGGTATGGGGTACTGGGGTGCCGTCGGGTTTGGTGATGGTGGCGGCGAGTTCGGCGACCTCGGGGTAGGTGATGGGCCGGCCGACCAATCCGGAGTTCTTGGCGCGGGTGATGGCGGTGCGCAGGGCTCGGGTGTGCCAGTGGTCGCGGTCGGTGGCGCCGAAGAACTGGCGTAGCGCGTGGTGGACGGCGCGGTCGCGAAGCAGGACGAGCATGTTGCCTGGTGGGAGGCGGTGGCTGGTGTCGGCGGGCCATTCGGACGGCGCCACGGGGATGGGGGTGGGGCCGCCGCGGCTGCGTGCGTCTTGTTGGAGCAGTCTGGTCACGGCGAGCATCTCCAGGGCGGTCACTCGTCGTGTTCCGTAGGGGTTGACCTGGTCGGAGTAGTTGTCGTACCGGTGGCGTCGGGTGCTGGGCGGTGGGTTGGGTGTGGGGCGGGGGCGGGTGGGGTCGCCGACGAGCTGTGCGCCGTGGACGGCGTGCATCCGGTGGGCCCAGTCGGCGAAATTCACCGCGCGCCGTACTGGTGTGGGGGGCACATAGTCGTCGTCGTGGCCGCTGTGGAGTTCGGTGTCGCGCCACTTGTTGAGGCGGCGGCGGAAGTAGGGCAGCAGGCCGGAGTCGTGCTTGGTCTTGCCGTCGTTGAAGGGTGGGACGCGGGTACCGTCGGGGTCGCGGTCGAGCAGGTGCACGATCGCGTCGTTGCACCAGCCTGCTTGGTAGAACCTGGTCAGAAGCCTGGTGAGGTCGCGAATCTCGGTGCGGGGCCACTCGGCGCGGCTGATGAGGGTGAGCACGGCGGCGTCGATGTGGTCGTCGGTGGAGGGGATGACCTTGCCGGGCCATTCGCGGGTGTTGGCGATCCACAGGTGCTGTTCGCCACGGAAGTCGGGCACGTGCCGGAGCACGGCGAGGATCTCCTTGACGACGATGCGCGCGTCCAGGGTGACGATACCGATCTGGGTCACGGCGGAGGTCCTCCTCGGGCGGCGACCGAAATGGAGTGTGGTGATGCCGCCCGGCCGCGTTGACAACCGGGCGATGATCCACCGATGCGTACGTTATGACTGGTCAATTACTGGCAGACCACTCGATCGAGCAGAGATTCACCTCTGTCGAGGTATGCAACCCCTACTAGTCGAACTTGTGGAGTTCGGTGTGATGTTGGGTTGGCCAGGCTTGGGGCATGGCCGCTGAAAGGGGTTTGAATGCCGATACCAGAATTGGACATGTTGATCTTGCAGGCTTGCTGTTTCGGCGTGATGCCACCATCAGCAGTCTCAGGATTTGTAGCATTTCCTCGAGACCCCGGACCGACGGGTGCGAGAGGGAGCGCGGTGGGCGCGGAATCGGCTACCGGCGCGTGGGCGACCTTGCCTTCTTGGCATGCTCGCATCCGATCGCCTCGTCGAGGATGTGGCGTATGAGCGCTACACGCCCACCAAGGCGGTCCGATTGGCCGGTTTCGACCTAGTGGCCCCGATGCCGGGGAAAGCATGGTCAGGCTTCCCGTTGCGACCCCACCACACCTGCAGCGTTCTCCCTGTGCGTCATGGCTACCGACGATAGGAGCCTCTGCCCACACGATGGAGGCAGTCACGACTGTTCACCTGGTCGAGCGGTCCTCGACACCAGCCAGTGGACCTCTCGGCGCGTCGAACAGCCGATCCCCCGACTGAGCAGTGATGGTGGTCCGCGTGATTCTTGAACCGCGTGGCACCGCCCACCACTTCGAAGTACTGGGACGGCTGATGTCCGCTCTGTTCGACACCGGCGCGCCGGGAATCCTCGAAGGTGCCAAGAACTTCCGATTTTGGGAAACCATCTCCGGAGGGTTCTCCCTGAGCTGGGACCGCGGCCCGCACGTCCTGGAGGTGGTGGACGAGCTGCTTGCGGTGGCCTCCGACGACGAACGCACCCAAGTCCTACGCCCCGGCGACGTGATGTTCGTCCATGACGGCCAGGCCGACCCGACCAGCTACACCACCGTCCACATCCAGAATGTGCGGATCCTGCTGCGCCCCCACGACACTATTGGCCACGAGGCAGCGGTCGCAAAGGCGTTCGCTGCGCTGACTACCTAAGAGGACGTCTCACGTGAGCAGTTTCTTGAAGCAGATCAGCGCTGCGGCCAGAGTAAGAAATGCACAGAAGTTGTTGCCGTGCCGTTCGTATCGGGTAGCCAGACGGCGGTAGTCGAACGTCCAGGCGGATGGGTCGCCGCGCAGCCACCTCACGCAACAGATCCCGCACCGTTGCCTTGCCCGACAACGATGGGCTACGGAGCGAACGTGACGCGGCGGCACGGCCACTCACGTCGATCCGTCGGTTGCGGTGCCCGACCTCCAACTTCGACCATGCCCGTGTCTTGATCTTCCTGACAGGCCGTGCGAGAACGCGACTCGGGACTTGACCCAAGGCCGGGTAGTTAAGGATTTCCGTTCTCCTGCAAGGGTGTGGGTGACCACGTTGTTGCGGCGTAGAGACCAGGGCCCATCTTGTGGATGAGCCCGCTGTCGGCCCATCGGGAGAGCTGTCTGTACATGGTGTCGAGGGTGATGTCGCCGAAGTGGATCGCGATGTCGCGGGGTCGCCAGAGACGGGTGGAATCTTCCTGTAGCAGCAACAGAATCCGATGCCTGCGACGCTCGGTGGGGGTGATGTTGCGGTCGTCCCGGGAGGCGGTGGGCAGCGCGGGCTGTGCGTCCGGGGGTTCCAGGACGCCGATGTCGAGTGCGGTGACGGTGCGGCTTTGGTCGGGTCTGCCGTCGTCGCGGCGTTCGCTGTAGCGGGAGATCGGGGATCTGACCTTGCGGGTGCTCACACGTGGGCGGCGTGGCGGAAGGAGCGCGGCCAGTATCTTCCGCGTGATGACCCCGGTTGCTTCGGTGTCGTCGAAGGCGATGCCGGCCGCTTGGATGACTTGGTCGCGGGCGGTGTGCAAGGCGATGGTGAATCCGCAGCGGTCGGGATCGGTGCCGGGCCGGGATTCCGCGGCGTCGACCATGACGGTGCGCAGGAGTTGGTAGAGCGTGAGCAGGGACCACATCTCCTGCTCGAGCCCGGCCCGGTCGCCCGAGCGTAGGACGCGTCCGGCGGTGATCGTGTGCCGCAGGGCGTAGTACGCCGATTCGTGTTCCCACCGTTGGTGGTAGAGGGCGACCAGGGTGGCGGCAGGGTGGCGGCGTGCGTCGGTCAGGGTCGTGACCAGCCGGTAGGTTGCGGTGAAGGTGGTCCCACCGGCCACGGTCACGGTGATCCGCGCGTCGATGATCCGCACCCGGAGGGAGCCGATCGTCGACAGGTAGGAGCCGTCTGCGAGACGGACCAGGACGGGCGTGCGCCGGTTGTTGCGCAGTCGCCCCAGGATCCGCGCGCCGGTGCCGTGCACCTCACTGAGGAAGGCGTTGCTGTCGAAACCCTTGTCCCACAACACCAACATGTCCGGGGTGAGAAGGTGCAGCAGCCGCCTGGCGTAGTCGGTCTCGCCCTCGCGGGTGGGGCCGAACACCGCGCCGATCAGCGCTCTCGTGCCGGTCTCCACGAGTGTCATCAGTTCCACCAGGGGGTAGCCGCCGTTGCCCGGTGAATCGAGCCAGGCCCGGTTGCGGGCGGTGTCGGGGACCTTGATCGAGCTGCAGCCGTCGAAGGAGACCGTGCGGTAGACCCCGAACCGGGCACCGGGGGTTCGAGGTTGGGCCAGCGGCCCGGCCAGCACCTCGAACAAGCGGCGCATCGGGGCGCCGCCGAGTCTTCGACGCAGGTCCCGCAAGGCTTTCGCGGACGGCTCGACCACCGGAAGACCCGCCAGTCCTCCGGTCAGCTTCTGCCAGACCAGTCGGTAGCCGACCTCCGGAAACAGGCACATCGCCAACAGGAAGTAGACACCGACCCGCGAGGGCAGGTCCCGAAGTCGACGCTGCACGTGGCGGGTCTCCTCCAGGACCGCGTCGACGAGCTCGAACGGGACCACTCGCGTCAACTCTCCGAGATGGCCTGGCGCGAAGACACCACCGGCGACCGTGAGAGAACGTGTGAGAACGGTGACGGCGGGCTGGCCGTGCAACGGGACCTCGCTGACTCGGACGGACATCGGCAATCGTCCGATCTACCAGATCCTGTTGGCCCGAGGCCGCACCCGGCTCGTCTTCACCCTCGGCACGAACGGTGTGCTAAACGATCAAACTCACCCTCTTGACCAGGCTCGAATAACCTTAACTACCTGGCCTTGGGTGAAGTCCCGTCGGCCAAGCTCATTGCGGCATGATGATCTGGTGGACGAGCAGATCCCGGACCGCGCCTTCGATGGCGATCAAGCGCACCTGGCCGCGCTGCTGTGGGCCGTCGCCGACATCCACCCCATGCGCCGTGCCCACCCCGACTGGGCCTACAGCTGCATGGAACAACTGTTGCTGCACCGCGGGCACTGGTACTCCCCCGCCCCCTTCCCGGCTCACCGGGAGCGCGGCGACGAACGCCACTGCTACGCCAACGCCACACGACACAGCAGGGCGTATCACCTGATTTACGTCGAGGGCTATGCCCTCGGCCCTCATGGGCTGCTCTACGAACACGCCTGGTGCGCCCGGCCGGACGGCACCATCGAAGACCCCACATGGTCCGACGGCGCCGGCCTCGCCTACGTCGGAATCCCTTTCACCGCAAGCTACATCGCAGAACACGAACAACGACGTGGCACGGCGGTCCGGCTGCTGCTCGATCCCCACCTGAACGATTGGGAACCCCTTCGCTCAGGGTGGCCAGCGATCGCGGAGAGTGCCGCGGCCAACCGATGACCACCACGATGCAACCGGCCTCCCTTCCACCACTCGGGCCACCTCCAGCCCGCCACGTCTCAGGCCGCAGGTTCTCCGGCCGCGTGGAAACGATCATGAGAACCCGTAGTTTTGGCCAAGTCGATCAGTGCCGACAGGGATCAAGGTGGCTGCACCACGACACGGGGAAACCTGATGGATACTCCAACCAGGTGAAGACGGCCCGGATCGGTCAAGTATACGGTTCCGGGTGCCGATAAACCTACTGAGCGTCGGAGCCTCCCCCACAGGCCCGGCGCATTGTCGTTCTACGGCCCGATATTTCGCTTCGTGTAACCAGCTCGCCCGTTCGACTGATACTGACGGTGACGGGACTGGGGGCGTAATGGAAGTACGGACCACGACGACCGACGGCGCGGATGCGGTGTTCGCGTGCTCGTTGCTGGCACTGGCGCTGGCCGCGGCGACCAATGCCGTGGTGGCCGTGATCGACGCGATGGAGTGGGCGTGGTGGGTGGCCGGGGGCTGTGCGTTGATCGCCCTGGCGCTGGCCGGAGCCCGGACAGATCCCGAGGAGCATATGACGCCCGGCGACAGCGGACTTGAACACAAGGCCGATGCAGCGTCGGTGAGGTAGCTCTCACACCTCTGAAACACCGCGTCCCGTGAACGAGTATCGATGGTCACAGACTTGCGCTCATCCCCGGTGCGGGTACTACGTGCGACACGGGGTGCGGCGACCGCACCGGCCGCGACCCACAGATCGGACAGACCAGGAATACGGCGTAGACGCTCTCGATGCATCGCCGAACAACACGGCCGCGCCAACGTGATGATCGGGCGATCAACTGCGCCAACCGCCGTGTGGCCGACCGGTAGGCTCGGCCTGCCCGGTGGCATCCAGCCACACTGCCTGCCACCGGGTTTCCGGTTCCTGGGTAGTCTCACATGGCAAAATGAAGCTCACCGGGCATATACGCATGGCATCACCCGTGCTGAGCGCGCCCGGCTATTCGATCATCGGCTCACTCATTCAACCGTTCTCGGCACGCCCGTTGCCAACGGTGAGGTGGTCGCCACCATGTCGTGTAGCGCCGCGATGGCGGGGTCCAAGCCTGAATAAATGGTCAGCAACTCGTCCAGACTCGTGGTCTGAAGAAGCCGCAGAAAACTCCGGTCGCCGGCCACGACGACGAAAGCGATGTCTCGCTGGTCGGCGTATCCAAGCGCCTCACTGATCAGTGCCAGGCCACTGGAGGCCAGGAACGTCACCTCGTTCAAGTCCAACACCAGTGTCGATGCGGCGGTGTCCAGGCAGGTCAGCAGCGTTCCTCGGATCATCTCGCTGGTGGTCATGTCGATCTCACCGATCACCCGCAGAACCGGCACGCCCTGCACGAGGTCCACCTGCGTCGAGGCCAGCGCCGATGAACGATCACCGCTCATGGATCCGCTCCTGATCTTCCGTGACCGAAGGTGAGCCCTGCGCTTGTCCCGGCGGTCATTTCGACCGGGCACGACCCTAGTCGCTACCGGCCAGTCAGGTCAGGGCCCGGCTTCGCCAGCCTGTCGCTATCTGGCCGCTGACGATGGGCCTCAGCAGGAATCTGCAGGAGGCAGGGGGCTGTCGAACGGTCGGCAAGGAGCTGTTTCACTCGCGTGGTCGGCACTCTTGTTGCCAGGGCGATGTCACGCAACGTTGTCCGTCGTAGTGCAAGGGCAGCCACCGCCTCACTCAAGGCCGTCGCGTAGGCGCTCTCGAGGGAACGCAGCTTCTCCAGTTCCGGCGTCATCGCAGTGATCACGATCTCCGCGGTCACCCCGACGAGGTCGAGTCCCTGTCTGGTGTTCTCGTGTGCTGCTTTCAGCGTCCTTCCGTGCCCGTACACCCCGTGCTCGGGAATACGCACCACCCAGGTCCGCCCACGTCTGGTGGCCAGGCAGCGGATGGTCTCGCTCACGTCGCACTCTCCATGTCGTCGATGACCTGTTGCACGACCATGTCCGGGATGGGAGCAGGCAAGGCCACCTGCCGATCTCCGATCCGGTACAGCGTGTGCGTTCCGTTGTGGCTGATCGCGGCGACGGTAAGCCCCAGGCGGCGAGCGGCTGCGCGGATGCGCAGCAGTGGACCGCTTCCCTCTGCCCCTGCGCGCAGCGCTGCGGTGACCTCTTGGGCCTGTTTCCACTCCTGCACGCTGATCACCGCCTCGTGCGCGATCTCCGGCGACCACACCCACTTCGAGACCGGGTTGAGCCGGGAGTGTCCGTCGCGGCCGGTGCGGGTGGCCTTGCGGTTGTACACCTGGTGACCGGTCAACTTGGGGTTCGCGATCAGACCATCCACCAGGCTGTGTGTCCACCTGTCCTCGATCAGATACCGGTCGGGCTCTGAGGCCAGGATCGTGATGATGTCCGCGGTCTTCAGGTGTTCCTCCCGTCGCAGGCGGCACAGTTCACGCGCTGCGTCGAACCGTCGTGGATCGAGGTGCGGGACGAGCTTGCGCTTGGGGCGAACCGCGCCGAACCGTCCCTTCTCCCGTGTCGGGGCGGTCAAGTCGATCTCCGTGGTGTAGGGGTAGGGCGGGTAACCGTGGTTCCAGCCGTTGATCGCGTGCTGGATCTGCCCACCCGTCGACATCTCCATCAGGGTCGTCTTGTAGACCTCCGCGTCGACCTGGCCGTACCGGCGGGTGCGCAGCCTGCCGGACTCGGTGCCACCGATCGGTTCGTTGGCGTACACCACCTCCACCCCGATCCGTTCCAGTTCGTGCTCCACGGTGAGGCTGGTCAGCATGGCGCGTGCCACACGGTCGGATCGCTCCGCCAAAACGTGTGTGACGCCCAAACCCTCAGCTCGGTCCACCAAGTCTTGGAGTCCACCGTGGCGAGGGATCGGGACAGCGAGCGCGTCGTACATCTCTTGCGAACCAAGGCTTCGTAGTTGCGGCAGAAGCATTCCGCTTTCCACGTCCCAGAAGTACGCGGCGAACTCCTCGTTCGCGTCCAGACGTTCGGCGGCGAGGGCCACTTGACGTGGGAGGGATGAGGCGGGGTTCTGGTTGTCCTTGGTGGAGACCCGACCGACGAAGACCGAGCAGCGGGGACGCATGTCCGCCTGCTGGAAGTTCGGCAGATCGGTGAGGTCGATGGGAGGCCCGAATGGTGAAGGCATGGCATTCCCGTGGGTTGGAAGTTCGGTGGGGCGATCGTCGAGGAGAGTGGGGTGTGGTCAGTCGCACTCGGCTCATCTGTTGCCGCGCAACAAATTTGCGGTGCAGTGAGCGGTCGAATCAGGAGATCTGTTCTCGGGTATGACTATCGGGCTCCGGACGCGGTGAAACTGAGCAGTGCCAGGGACGTTTGATCGGCGCGGTGGATGTCCAATGCGTAGTCTTCGATCCGGACAGGGTGCGTGTCGATATCGACGTTGTCGTCGATCGCGGCAATCAGGTGACGCCGTAGGGTTTCGGTGTCGTCGGGGTCGGGAGTCACCCGCAGTCGGGCCAGTGTGTCGTCGCGGTGCCGGATGACGAGTTCGAGCGGCGCAAGGACGAGGTCGTCGGTCGAGGGCGGGGACTCCGTCCCGGCATGCGCCGCGGCTCGCTCCAGATGGGCCAGGACGTCCTGGCGCAGTCTCAACGCCCGATTCCGGCCGATGCCGAGTTCTTGGATGTCGTCGACGCGAACAGGACGGCCCGTGTCTTCCCGGTACCGCACGGCGCAGTCCACGGCTTGGTCCCAGAGTTTTGGTGTCCACAGTTCGGAAGGGTCGGGACCGCGTTCGGTGAGCATCTCCGCGAGCGCGGTACTGACCATCGACGGCCGGGTTCCCTCTCGGTTCGAGTACTCGAGGTCGGTACCGGTGGACGCGTTCGCCGTTACCGGGCAGGCACCCTGGCCGCCGAAAGAGGTGAGGGAGTGGACGTCGTCGGCCACCGGTTCCGAGCCATGCGAGCCATGCGTCTGCAACCCGGCCGGGTCCGGTTGGGAGGAGTTCCGGCCGAGCATCAGCTGGTAGTCCTGTGCCGCCTCGGTGAGACTGGTCAGTAGTACCACCGGGATCGCGTGCAGGGCGACGCCGAGCGCGTCACCGTCCTGGAAGGATTGGGCGCAGTTGAGCAGCAGCGACATCATCGCGGTGATCCACCGCAGGGCGGTACCCCAGCCGGATCGTCGTCCGCTCTGCTGCAGAAGCTGGTCCCCGATCAACGACACGGCGATGCTGGCATCCACCGCGAGGCCCAGGGCCAGTCCTTGGGCGTAGGAGTTGTGGTGTTGGACCATCAGGTTCGCCGTGGTCGTAGCGGATACCACCATGACGATGACCGCGACGGCCCACACCAGGTAGTTGATCACCAGCGCCTTGCGTCGAATCTGCGCGCCGTCTGCAGTGTCCTGTGGCCGCGCCACGGTTCTTCGGTGTCCTCTCATCGGTACTGATGTGGTGATCTTGGAAGTACCGTCCGTCCGCAGGCCGGTACCGCAGCTCCCTCGTTGGGGAGGTCTGATGGAGCCGTTGCCTCGCCGAAGTGGCAGTGGGTCTGTTGTCGACGGCCGGGGCGGGGCGATGCGGTGGAGAGTTAGATCGGCGCGTCACCGGTACCGGATGGCCGACAACACCGTGTCGACCATCCGCTCCGACAGGTACGCGGCGCCTACCGGGACAACCGACCGTCGCTGATCGCGCAGCGGATGGTCACGGGGGGCGAACTGATGGCATGTCGTCGACGTCCGGGATCCGGTAGGCCCGTGGGTACTGCATATCCCATCTCGGGACCGAGGTTCCCTGTTCTGATCACGCCACAACCTTACTCACCTTAACCACATAGAACACAAGCAAGGCATGGATCTCGGTGTTTTCGCTGGTCGGAAAGCACCCCCTAAGCTGGAGGCTTCACGCCGTCTGTGAGGCGGACCGAGAAAGCGGGGAGTTCGACGTTGGCCAGGAGCGCGCAGGCCAGATACCTCCAGGTAGCTGACGACCTGATGTCCCAGATGGTCAGCGGCACGCTCAAGGTCGGCGACGCACTGCCCTCGACCAGTGCGCTCACCCGGCAGTACCAGGCTTCCGCCACCGTGGTTCGCTCAGCGATCAGGGAACTGAGCTCTGCCGGACTCGTCGAAGGCCAACCCGGCAAGGCGGTCTACGTGATCGCGCTTCCTCACGAACCGGCGACCCGTGACGGACGGGAGTACCCGGAGATCCGGACAGCTCTCACCAAGCTGACCCGCGTGGTGGAAGACCTTGCGGAGCGCGTGGCCCGACTCGAAGCCAAAGACAAGGCCTGAACCGCTTGTTCGGCCGGTACTGGGCAACGCGGTACCAGGTAGAACCGCTGTGATCGACGTGCGACCGCCACTGCGCGCGGTCCTCGCACGATTCGGCACGGCAGGTATCGAGCGGTCCGGAAAGTGCCTGTTTTCAGGGCTCACGTCGATCGCGACCCTGGCCAGTACCGTCTCGGTTCCCGGCGGGGAGTATCGAGTACCGAACTGCACCGCCGACCGATACTACGAACGGACACGGGAACCGGGTTCGACCGGCCTTGCATGCCTGACGCGGTACCGATCCCCGCCCAACGGGAACCGATCACCCTTGGGAGTGCCTGCCCACGACGCGCAACGAGGTGCCGGCAGGTACGGCTGCTTCATCGGACACGACGCCCGGTTAGAGTGTGCGCATTGCGGCTGGACGCGCACGCCGCCCACCGATGCCCGCCCGGCCCGCGCCCGGCACGGCTTACCGGTCAAGGTCTCCTCGGGGCCCGTGTCTCTCGTCCGCACGTGTCGCGGACAGGCGCGGGATGTCCGGGAAAGCACAAGCGATGCCGAAAAAGCAGCCCACTGCCGCCCGCCGAGCGCATGCAGGCGTTGGTCGACTACCAGGTGCCCGAGGACGGGCCCGACCACGGATACGCCCACTTCTACGAGGAGACGGTCATCGAGTGCGTGTTCCTCGCGCTGGTCACGGTCGCCACACGCCCCGGTGTGCGGTTCTTGGCCGCCGCCGCGGCCGAGGTCCTGTTGGACCGCTCCCTGGGGTTCACCACTGACGTGGTGCGCGGGATGGCTCTGGAGGACGTGCTGGACAATCGGGCCGCTCCCGCGGCGTGGGAGGCGCGACGGGCGCTGTGGGCGTTGGCCGCCGCAAGCCGCGTCCCCCACGGTGGGGATCAGCAGTGGCACGAGTGCATGATGTTGCTGGATCGGGCCCTGTGTCAGGCGGGTCTCGCCTCGCGGGTTCCTGACCGGCATCGACGCGGAGCGCGGATCGTGACCGTAGCGCCGAGTGCATGGCGTGCACTGCTCGCGGAGCGCTACCCCGATCGGCCGGAGCTTCATCATCCGCCGCTGGGCACGCTCGCCACCCGGTGTACCGGGTGCGGCCAACTCCGCGCGACCGGGCTTGACCTACACGTCGACCCGTGGCACGGCCACGAGGACGAGACCTGATCACGAACCCCGACGGAGCGGTAGATCGCGGTCTGAGTCCAGACAGTCTGACGACACGGCGTCGACGGTCACCGGAGCTGCCCTCCGTTGGCACGGGTCCTGCCCTCGGTGGCCAAGCGCCGAAGTGGTTGCCTCAGTGTCACAACGAGGTCAGAACGAGCAGGTGTCCTGGTCGATGCCGGTGAGGCCCCAAGGCTCGCCTTCGGTTGGAGCGTCATCTTCGGCTGGTCGTGCCGACGGGGAGAAGGCCAGCCACCGTGCGCCGTCGGGGATGGTCGCGGTGAACGCGCGTGCGTCAGGTCCCGAGTCGGGGACTGATCCGTGTTCGTGCCAGGCCGCTTCCGGGTGCCAGACCATGACTTCCGGCATCGTCACCGGGGCGCCAGCAATCTCGACAGACCTCGAATCACTCGTCATTCCGTGAGGGATGACTCCTTGCGGTGACACCATTTCGGGCATGTCGCGATCCCACTGGACGGCTTTGCCCTGCCAGAGCAGGAAAGCCTGTCGCAGCCGCACCCGTTCCCAGAGATTGAGCGGACGAATGAACGGCCCGACCGGCTGACCGGTGAGCTGTTCCAAGCCGACGAGATCTTCAAGCAGTTCGGCGGTGAACCGCATCTTCTGCAGCGCGTCGACATTCGGTTCCTTCAAGGTGTACCGCAGGTATTCCTCGTTCGGTAGGTGGAAGGCCAGGGTGCCCGCCTGCTCCAGGTTGATCAAGAAGACTGCCACGGCCAAGCGGGTTCGGTGGGCTTCGCCAGCCGCGACCGCGTCTATCGACTGCGGTACAAGGGTCTCGTTCTCGACATGGAACTGGACGCGGACAACGAGGCTGTCGCCGACCAGAACATGCCAGTGCAGAATGTCGTTGTCACGCTCGCTGTGGACCACGGCGGCGTCGTAGGCCGCCAGGGTCGTCCCGTCGGTCGCGGCAAGTTCGACGCGGACCCGCTTGGCGGGGTCGGTGCGCAACTGATCGGCGACGGTGAGCTGTGTCCACGGCCCGTCCGGCTGTCCGAACGGGGCTTCCAGGTCGGGCATGTCCGTGCCCTCGGCGGCGGTGTAGATGACCCCCTCGTAGGTGATCTCGGACGCAGCTACGACGACGTCGGTTGTCCACATCTGCTCGTCGACCACCACCACGCCGTCGTCGTGCAGTTCCTTGACCAACCGCAATGTCTCCACGGTGAGCGCTGCCAGTCGGGAGAAGACGCTTACCGCGGCGGCGTAACGTTCGCGCAGCGAGAAGCCCAGGGCATCCTTTTTCTCCGACTTGGGATCGGCGTGGACCAGGTCGGCGTACATCCACCCGAAGGCCAACTGCGTGTCGGACACCAGGCCGGTTGCGCCGGTGCCATCCAGGTTCACCGACTGCATCGCGTACGCCTGGACCTGCCTCCCCGACACGGTGGCAATCCACCCCGCCCGCAACTCGTCGAGCCTCTCACGCTGCTCAGTGGTCACTTCAGGTGCGGCGGCCAACAATCGCTCAAGCGCCTCGATGACCTTCTCGTAGTAGATCGGCTCACTGGCCAAGGTCAGCGGACGCACGCGCGCGGCCAACGACTCGAAGATCTCTTCATCCGCGGGCAACGAGCGGCTGACGGTTCCGGAGCCGTCGACGGTCAACCTGAATGTCAGCTTCTCCTTCAGCCGTTCGGCGAGGTTCCCGTGATCCTGCACCAGGGAATGGGCCTTCACTCGGCGTGCACGAAGCACAAACCGAGCGACAGTCTGCTCGTCAGTGATCGCCATAAGCGCCATCGTGCCTGCAAAGGTCGGCGTGGACACCTTGTAGGCCGCCCGAGAGCGGGCGGGATCTGACCCGCATGGGGAGCCCGTCCCAGGGAACGCCTCCACCTGGCTTGACCCGACCCTCGCCGAACCCGACGACGTACAGGCGCTGATCAACAGCATGCCGCAACCCCGCTGGAGCCCTACGAGGTCTCCAGCGCGGTCAACAACCCACGCAACAATGGACCCGAACTCGTCGCCCCAGCGCGAATGGACCGCTGATGCTGTTCACGCTTCGGCGACGTCACCCACCCCGCTCGGCGTAGACGAGCGGCTGACGAATTCGGCGTCCCACTGGACCAGCACTTTCACAACGATGTAGTCGATGATCGGCTGAATGGCTTCGGAGGGCACGTCGAGGTCGAGCCGGGTGATCACCATGTCGTAGAGGGCGCGCAGGCACGCTTCGCGTTCCGCCGGCGCTTCGTCGGGCCGACTCCGGGACAGGTGCTTCTTCACCTCCAGCGCCTGCCGCCACAGGCCCAGCACGTCCGCGAAGCTGAGCGTGGTCACCATTGCTTTGCCTATAGTGACCAGCAAGGGCGGCAGCACGCGCCTCGCGTGGTCCTCGCCGTAGTGCGCGAACAATTCCGTCGATGCTCCGACCTGGTTGGCGATCGCCCCCGCCAGCAAACCGACACAAGCATCGGCAAGTCGGACCGGTGCGCGGCGCACCCAAGGGTTGGATGGCCGAATGGTCCGGCGCCGTTCCGTGGTGACGTGTCGAAGCAGTGCCGAACTGGTGGCATGGGTGAAGTACTGCGACGCCGGTCGGTAAGCCAGGTCGTATAGGTGAATCGCCAGCGTGGCGCCGGTCTTGGCGTCGATCTTCGATGTCATGGACCGTACGTCGGGGAGCTTCTCCGGCTCACCGAGCGCATATATGGCCTGTTTGATCAGCTCCTGAGGGAGGATTCCGGTGATCGACAAAAACGTCAGCATCGCCGGCGCCGCTCTGACTTCGGACATGCGCAGCTTGCGGACCGCGTCCGGGTCGCGCAGGCACCACAGGCCCAGAATGCACGTCTCCATGGCAGTACGCGCCACCAGCGCCGCGGACTCCCGCTGGCCTGTGCGCACTGCGCGACGCGTCTGCTGCTGCAGCCACAGCAACCGCAGCAGCGCCAACCGCGCGTAGTCCAATCCGGTCACCGCTGCTTCGTTCTGCGGCCACAGGGCGCGCGACGCCACATCGCGGGCACTACGGCGGACACGGACACGCCGTAGCGGATCGGGATAGGGCAACACACCACGAAGAACAGTCCGAGCGATTGCCAGCATGATCGAGGTCACAGCATGTCAGCTTCGCAGGTTCACCTGCTCGAGACCTCGTGAATTCCTGATCGACCGCCCTGAACGGTTCCGGTCACACCTTCGCGAGCGTCGGGTCCGCCACGAGGGTCCCGTCCATCCACCCGTGTCCGACTCCTGGACAATGTGACCGTGACCACGCGTTCAGGCGGTTCGGAACACCCCGTAGAGCATGGCAACCCCTCAGATGCCACCGTCAAACAGCTCTACGGCACCGCCTTCGCGTGTGCGAAGCCAAAGTGCCGCGCCTGGCTGTACGAACTGGACGCGGATACCGGTCGACGAACTCTCAACAGTCGAGTCGCCCACATTCATGCACGGAGCGAGGGTGGCCCTCGCTGGGACCCGGACATGCCCGAGATGGACAACCGCGGCGTCGACAATCTCCTGCTGCTGTGCGTGCTCCACGCGTGGCAGATCGACCAGGTTCCCGATGACTACCCCGCCGAGATGCTGCGAGGCTGGAAGCGCGCGCAGTTGGCGGACTACGACAGCACCCACCGCAACTGGTCGATCGGAGCCGAGGAGGTCCAGGAGGCCATCGCCCCTCTCGACTTGCACGCGGCCATCGAGAAGATCAACGCAGTCGTGCCGTTCAATCCGCGGATGCGCGGCCGGGTCGGAAACTGGCAACTCGCTGTCCGTCGAGAACACGGCCTGCGCAGTTCCCGGTTGACGCCCCTGGTTCCGGTCGAGCGCAGATCGGCGGTGCTTGGCTGGATGGCCCTGCTCGACGACCCGATCGTCGAGGTACCAACCGGACAGGTCCGCGTCCTGATGGCCCGACTCGGGGCGGGTAAATCCGAACAAGCGTTGCGGTGGTGGAACCAGGGCCTTGAGGACGCGGAGAACGATCCGAACACCGATATTCCCGTGTTCCTCGCCGCCCGGCACATCACCACCAGTCTGGAATCGGCGATCCTCAGCGCACTCGGTGGCGATCCCGCCCGTCACTGCCGCGTCGTCATCGACGATCTGGACAGCGTGACACTTCAGGAGGCGAGCAGGCTACTCACCGAAGCCCGGCAATTCGTTCATGTGTGGCCTGGTGTCAGCGTGCTGGCGACCGCTCGGCCGGGGGTCCCAGTGCCCGACGAGGAACAAATCCTGGTCAAGCCTTGGTCTACCCGGCGCGGTGCCGAACTGGTCGAGGTGGCCCTCGGCGGCGATGTCTCCTGGCATCGATGGAACGCTGAAACGACGGATCTGCTCAGCAGCCCGCTAACAGCCCTCGGGATGGCAGCCCGCATACGAGCCGGCCGAGATATGACGGTGTCCCGTGCGCGCCTGTTGTCCGGCCTCACCGAAGACGTGATCGGTCCGAAGGTGGGCGAGGTCTCGGAAGCCACCTGGAGCAACCTGGCTCGCTTGGCGGTTCGGATACTCGGGCAGTCGGAGCCGGTTACCGCCGCCTCGTTCGGGTCATTACCACAGCTCCGTCTCCTGACAGGCACTGATCTTGTTGTCGAAGACCGCGGCGAGTTGACCTTCGCGTTGCCGGTGTTCGAACAGTACTTCGGATCCGAAGCACTCAAGCGAGGCCTGACCCGCTTGGACACCGTCGCCACCGCCACCACGTTTCCGCGGTGGCGGTACGCAATCGCGTTCGCCGTCTCCACCGCCATCACCAAGGCACAAGAAGCCCTGCTTACCGCGCTTGCGCAACTCAATCCAGGGGCAGCGTTCTGGGTCCTTGATGAGATCGCCGACGCCAACTCAGACCACACGCTGGACGGTCCGTCCCATGAGGCCATCGCTGCGCTGATCGACCGTCGCGATCCGACTGGCGAACTCGCCGCGGAGCCGGATCTGCCTGTCAGAGCGGGACGATGGTTGCGTGGCGCCGAGCAAGCCCTTCTGATTGGGCTCGGACCACTGGCCGAGTCGCTGGCCCGGCACCGTGACGGACGCCTTGTCCAATGGGGTGTGTGGCTGGAGCATGGCTATGTGACGGTCGCACGTGCACGCGACCAACTGCCGCCACCAGAGGTCATCAGACTGGCCGAGGAATGCCCGCCCCTCGGCCAATGGCATCAGTGGACGCAGCAGCGCTTTCCGACCTCTGATCTGGGCCGCTGGCTGGTCGCCCGGTGTGCGCTGCAAAAGCGGCTCGAAGCAACGATCAGCAAGCAAACGCTGCCAGTTCCCCGCACGTCATGGTTGGCGCGTGAACGGTTGCATTCGCTGGCAAAGTTCGTCCGCGGTTACCATGACCGCGCCGCACGTCGCTACCCGATCAACCTCGCCGAACTACGCGGGATCGTCGGCTCGTGGATGGAGACTGTGAACACTTCAGACCACGCGACCTGGCGAGGGACCGGCGGCCAAGTAGATTCCGCCGACATCCGCTGGCTATCGGCACAACTCGCTGTCCAGGACGGTGAAACGCTCCTCCAACCCTGGCCTGACGGTGACCAACCCGGTACAGGTAGGTGGTTCTGGGAGCAGTACTCGCCAGAGTTGACCTTGGCCATGGCAGCCGATGTCGTACGCGAAGCCATTATCGGCTACCGGCAACTCGTCGAAAGCGCCTTTCCCGCGTTCGGCGATGCACTCGGCCTCTATAGCATGCTGCCAGTTCGCGTCGAAGGAATCGTCAGACAGCCTGTCAATGACGAGGGTCCCTATCCGGTCGTGATGCTCCTCAGCCTTAACCCAGACCTCCACGCCCAGCGGTCCGACATTCCGTCGGTCGATCTACAACTAGCACCCGAGGATGGCCAAGCATTCTGGGCATTCGGCAAGGATCGTGAGAGTACCTATCGGACGACTTTCGGCCAAAGCTCTCTGCAGAGCATGGAACTTCCGCTCGACCTTGAACGCCCTGCGACCTATTTGGCATACCAATGGCTGACACAAGACCTCGCAGAAATCGGCTGGCTCAAAAACTATCGCCATCCACGACCGTATTGAGCACACTTGGCGCCGGTCACTCTCAGTTTGAGCATCCCGCTCATACGCGAATCCTCCACTATCCGCCGATCACTGCGAACCCTGACGCTACGGGATGGCGGACGGGACACAGATCGAGATCAGTACGGGAAGCACGCGTGACGGCCGCTGGCCGTGACCTGCCAGCGGCCGAAACTGTCCGGCCCTACAGAGCCCCAACGGGCGCGCTCCTGCCTCTCGGGAGGATCGATGGGATTGGATGGGTCACCTGGGTGTCTCGTGGCGCCGGCGGTCCCGAGCAGCGCGATCATCGCCGTCGCGCAGGCGGCGGCCACCACCACGCCCTGCAACACCACCCCTGGGCGGCTTCCCGCGACCAGCGATGCCTCCACCCGATAACGACCTCTCCAAGCCGCAGCGCAGGACCCCCTACGTGCCAGGTCAGGCACGATCCTGAAGCCCAGGCAAGGGATCTCCACCCTCATGACATGGGCGTGGCATGACGCGTGGCAGAAACTCCTGGAAATCATGGGTCTGTGGCAGCTTCCTGGAGGAGAAGTTGGAACCATAGATGCTGGTAGGAGCCCTATAAGCCACGAACCACCGGCCTTCTAATCCCGAGGTCGCAGGTTCGAATCCTGCCGGGGGCGCTGCAGGTCAGATCGATTCAGAAGGATTCTAAGGTGTCGGTTTTGCGAGGTTTTTTGACCGGTCGTGACATGAGTCGTGGCATACGGACCTATCAGCAATAGGCCAAACAGTCCAGCAGGACCGCTCCGCAACGATTGACAGCGACAAAGGGTGCGCATCAATTTACGCACTGTGCGTAACAGCGTCACGGAGTCAGAGCCGGAGAAGCGGCTGGTAGGAGTGCAATAGCGCTCCTACCAGCCAAAATAACCTTACCTTGCTTCGGCTAGCGCAAAATTCGACATTCGTCAAGGCCAGTTCACCCCCGGTCGCGCACACATCCGCACGAATCGGGGTGCCGACGATGCCCTCTGCCGGGTAACGAACGGTGATGAGCGCAGCTCAGTAGGCAGCGACCTACGGAATAGCGGAGCGACTCTCGGCTCAGTGGTTCTCGGCCGACCGAGGCCAGCACCACTGTCCACTTCAGCCACCCTCGGCATCATCCGCCGACACAGCACACCCCTGTGACCGCAGCGCGCGGAGCAGCGCTTGGACAGTGCCGACTTCCCGCCGCTGCGCGTATCGGCCGCCTACGCCGGAGCCTTGAGCCACCAGCAGGCCCCGCGGCTGAAGCGACCGATGGCTCAATCAGCGTCCAAAGGTCAGTTACACTGAATACGTTCCCCAGCACACCTATTCTGTAAATCTAAGCAGCTCAGGTGGTACGCGATGAAAGAACTAGGCGGATGGATGCCAGCCGGTGCCGCGGCCGAGCAGCTCGGTGTGTCCAGGACTCAAATCCACCGCTTGGTCGACAGCGGCCACCTTGAGGGCGAGCGGCCCGGACGCGAACTGTTCGTCAGCGCCACCTCCGTGCAGCACCGTGCCCAAGTCGTACGGCCCCGCGCAGGTCAACCCTTGTCGCCGCGCATGGCATGGGCGGTTCTGACCTTCGCCTCCGGTCGGTCCCCCAGCTGGATCAGCCCTTCCGAAAAGGTACGGGTCCGCAAGTACGTCAAAGCTCCACTCGCCCAGTGGCCCAGCAGGCTCGCACGTCGAGCCGAGATCCACCGGGCCCGACTGCTCCCCCACATCCTGAAGGGACTCCGCTCCACACCCGAAGTCGCCCGCGGAGGCGCAGACGCCGCCGTGGATCACGGCTCACTCCTGATCGGCTCGGAGGCCAGCGAGTTTTACATCTCGGCAGCCGTGCTGGCCGATCTGAAGGACACCAAGGGCATCCGGTGGAACAGCCCCGAGACCGAAGCCAACGTCATCCTGCGCGTCGTACCACCCACGCTGTCCGCTGCCACCATCGCCGAAGTCCTGGGGCAACCACTCGCTCCCCTTGCCGCCGCCGCTGCCGACCTGCTCGATCGAGGCGACGACCGTTCGGTCTCGGCGGCCTCGGCCTTGCTGAAATCGGTGCGGCTACCGTAACGGCGTGACATCCGCTCGATGGCCAGAGCTGCCCATACTCGGCGAGGTCGCCCTGCCCGCTCTGCCAGGGAATGCCGATCAGGTGCTCTGGCCGGGTCTGTTCGACCTCGCCGACAACCTCCCGACGCACCACGTCGTCATCGGCGGAGTGATGGTCCACCTGCACGGCGCGGTCGCAGGCCGCCACTCCCAACGGCCGACCCGAGACGTCGACGTCCTGCTCGACGTCGGCGTGATGCCCAGTTCGATCAAGGACGCCGTCCGGATCCTGAACGGAATGGGCTACCGCATCGCCCAGAACAGCCCGGACGAGTCATCCCACCGCTACATCGGACCCGCAGGCGAAACGGTCGACGTGCTCGCCCCCGCCGGAGTGAAACCGCCACCAGACCTGACCACCACACCGCCGGGCCAGACGATCGAGGTCTACGCCGGGAAAGGCGCACTCCAGCATCGCGTGCTCATCCGCGCGTCCTACAGTGGCCGTGTCTCCTACATTCCGGTCCCCGACCTCCCCCGCGCGATGCAGTTGAAGGCAGCAGCCTACGCGAGCCAGTGGCGACGATCGCAGGCATCGGCGTTCAACAGCCGCCACCTCACCGACCTGGTGCACCTGGTCACGCTCATCGACGACGTCACCGAGATACTCGCCCACCTCGGCACCGCACCACCCGCAGGACACCTCTCCTTGGCCGAGGTTCTGGACAACACTGCCCACCACGCTTGGGCAGCTGCCGGTACGGCCACAGTGGACGCACAACTGAACTGGGAAGTCCTACGCCAGAAATGACAACGGTCACCGTCGACGTGACGAGATCCCATTGGACCACCCAGAACAATCTTGATCTTGTGTTTACGCTCGGCTAGCAGTGGCCCCTCCCACAGCGTCGACTCGGCTCAAACGACCTGGCGGGTGCAAGAGTGATGCTCTTGATGCTATTCGAACCGCTCGGGAGATCCTCAGCAGCGACCACCTCGCCGAACCGCGCGGGGGCAGACGCCGCGAAGCCCTCCGCATCCTGATGAGCGCACAACCTAGCCCAGTCAGGTCGCGGATCGAGGCAATCAATCACCCCAACGCCTTGATCGTCTCCGCACTTGGGTAGCGCCGCGTACTGAATGGACACTTACGGCTGTTTACGGTAAACCTTGAGACTGCACCCTGCAGGACAATTTTCGAGATTCCAGTATCCCATTCAGAAGTTCTCACTGCGTCGGGAATTCTAAAGGTCCAGAAGAAAGACTGCAGCCGTGATCAACTTTTACACCCGACAGTCCGATGATGCAATTTAACTGCACTTCCTCAAAGTCTGCGGAGGGCCCAAGGAGTTGCACTCTGTCAAACCAGATTTCACTCCCTCCAAATACACTGCCACGAAAAGAAGTAATTCCAGAGAAGCTGCAACGGCTGAACGACGCGCGTTCGCCAGCAAACTCGACTCCATCAAATACTATCTCCTTGCTTGAAAAGCTTGCCCCCGCAAGGGAAAATCGATCACCCGTGATCTTCGAACCGGAAAAGCTGATAATCTCGCCAGACGTCGAGAGATAGTCGAGCCATGCACGCCCCGTGAACTCCACTCTTTCAAACCATATTTCCCTGGAGAAGATCGAGCAGTAGTTTAAGCGCGTCGTCTTGGCGTCAAATATGCATTCGCTGAAGATCGTTCGTTCCGACTTGAAGCTGGCACCCTCAAAACTTGTCAAGATTCCAGAAAAGTGAGCTCTCGAGAAGTTCACTAAGGTTCCAGCGAAAAGGCATCCACTGAAGTCTAGGTCACTAAGAAATGCACCACTTATGTCGAAATTCAGATCGCTCCAAGACTGCGCGGACTCTGGCTGCGTTCGCTCACGGATAATAGATGAAATAGCTTCTCTCACTCGCAACTCGCTGAGACCTCCTTCATTCTCCATTCGAAGATAAGCACAAAGGACGTTCACACACATCTGACGTTGCTCGATCCATCCGTCTGCAAGGCTAGCCATCGAATAGACTCCAGCCAGTCGTACCGCAGCAGACGTACTCCCCAGTTGGTCACTCGCTGAGGTGAATCGAAGGTTTAATGAAGCTTCGTCAGCACGTCGAGAACTTGCCTCCTCAAGCCGCTGTTTCCTATATGCATATACGCCGGCGAGAACAGCACCCACACCGACTGAGGTCGTAAGTGACAGTTTGAACGTTTCTTGCGCAGCATTCGATGTCGGGGCTACAGGTGGTGCCAACACACGGAAGGTAAGGTATAGGCAAATAACAAGAGCCGTCCCAACCGCCAGCCACGAGAGTGCCAGGACCCACATCGACACCATGCGGGGGTGATGTCCACTTTGCGCACGAGGTAGACTTCGGCGTAGATTTCGAGAGATCATGTCTGAGATCTTATATAGTCGGACTCAACAAGGCAAAAGTCAGGAAGGTGATACTCGTGAACTACGTCATCCATCAGCGGGGCATCTGTCCCTCACCTGGATCGACGGCGATACCACTAAACCTTGACATATTCGATGTTTTGATTTTAATGACTGATGTCCAGGAGCTTGTTATCTACGGTTCCTGGGTTCGACTGCTCTTGGGGCACGGCCGACCGACTGTGCGCGACTTGGACCTCTTGATTGTAGGTCCGGTGGACCGCCGAGTCGCATATGAAGGCATTCGATTAATTGAATCGCACATTAACCTTCCAATAGACTCTGCATTTCTACTTCTCGAGGAGGTGAGTGACAAAGAAGATCCTTTTCTGGCAGAGCTGTTTCTAAGTCCTCACATTCACTTAGGGGAAAGGCTGACAAGATGGACTCAGATGTAATCGACCACCTAATGCAGAGAAATGAGTTGCGACAACTTGAATCACGTCGCCCAAGCGAAGCCAGTGAACGCATACGAGCCGCCAACATCCACCTTGAGTCAGCTGAAATTCTTCGTAAAAATGATCTGAATGACAGCTTCAAACTTATCTACGATGCCGCGAGAAAGATTGCGGAAGGCGCACTGCTGACGATAGGCCTCCGCGCCTCAAGCACAGGTGGAGATGACGCCCTTGCTCGCGCCATTACTGCCATCTTTGAAGAAGATTTCAGAGATTTCGACTGGATTCGACGACGACGTAATGAAATGCGTTACAGCTCACTAAGGAGAGGTGGGGTACGTGAGCCAGAGTTAGATGACGCTATGCGCTCGACTTTGACAATGCGCTCACGCCTGCAAACGCTTATAAACGGCGAACCAGTCATTGATCAGTCCATTTCCGGGCGTCGCGATAACCGTCAATTATGACGATGTTGCCCACTAGTCACTTCTGTGCCGCGCCTACGGTTCGGCGCATTGACGTGCTATAGCCCACTGCACAGGGCGACTCACGCGACGAAATCCGATCGTGACAACAGCACTGAATAACGCCGAGACATCTTAGCAATCCGGTTTACATACTCTAACTTAGCATTCGCGAATTAAGCGCCGAGCCTAGCGACGACAAGCAGCGTGAACACGGGAGCAGCACGACCTGCCGCTATATCGACAAGATCGCTCGAGGGACGCCGATGCCATAGAAACACAAGAAGCCAAAAATAAGGATCAACATGCCCATCGATGACGCCCAGGTCGCTGGACGCGAACTCCTTGAAGCAGAAGTAAATTCTATTAGCTTGCACGACAGAAAAGGTCACTCGCTAAATATTTCACCAATGACAATCGCCGGGAATTTCAGATAATATCAGCCTCTCAAAAGCTAGCTCATAGTTCATAAAAAGGGAAGATTAGCCTGCCGAACCTGCTCCGGAGTCCGGTACGTCATGGTGCGCGCATTCATATCGAGTCGTAAGATTCCACCGCGATTCTTGGTAAGCTGGTCAAACATCCGATATCCGATAAGAATAGCGTATTGCCAGTCCTGAGCAGAGCGTCGTGAGACCTCAAGGTGAGCCGTCATGGCCTGGCAACTCTTGAGAATGTCGTTGGGGATCATAGTACTACTACGGAAGTAGTTGTGGGCGCGAGCGGCAGAGAACACATAGGCGCTCAACCCTTCTTCTACGGCAATGGCACGCCCTCCGTCTTGGATGCGGTCGGTGTCGCGGTTCGTGCTGCGTTTGACTCGCAGGAGACTGCGCATGACCGGCGACCATCCAAGGACCGCCATGTGGGCGAGGTGAAAGACGTCGTGGTAGCGGTACTCGTCGTCATCGTCGCTGTTATCGTCCAGCGGATCACCGACTGCACTGTCGCCTCGATGGATCCGTACTACCGGGACTGGCGCTCTCCCTCGCTCATGGTCGAGGGTTTCAGTAAAGGTGATATCCAGCGTGCGAGGGAGTTGCTCAGTTTTCGCTGCAGCGTCGTCGAACAACGGATGAGGAAGGGGATTCAGAGGGAGCTTGAACCGTTCGCGGGCCTTTCGTATGTTGTCGGAGAGGATCTCTTCGAGACTGAGATCACAGCGTCGAGCCAGAGCAGCGGCGTACCAGAACAGGTCACCAAGTTCTTCACGTACTTCATCAGTAAATGCGCGGTAGCCAGCTCGGTCCCGTTGAATCTTTTTGTACTGAGCAACCAGGCTGCCGACTTCTCCGACGAGCCCAAGCATGGGCAGAACAATATCGTCAGAGGCAAGCACGTCGGTGTCTGCGACTGCCTGTTCGTAGTCGGTCAGCTTCATGGTTTTCCTTCCAACGGCGCCGTAATGCCTACGTTTTGGTGTTGACGACGGCCGCCTGCGGAACAAAAGCGATCAGGTAGGCCAGGGGGAGCCAGCAGTAGCCCCCAACACCCCAGTAGTCGCCCCAGCTGTTGCGGATGAGGAGCCGTCGCCCCAACTGTTGGTGTGTGGCGGCGCCGACACAAAGAACTGCGTGGTAGTCGCCGTTGTGGGCGCGGATATTGGGCATTTCGACGTGCCCGTCGTCACGGGGATAGTAGAACTGGTTCGTGACCTCTACCAGAAGGATCACAGGTTGGCCTGCAGCGAGGATGTCTTCGAGCTCGTCTTCGACGCCGTCGTTGGCCAGGTGCAGTTCGCTGAGTACGCCTGTGTGCCAGGGCGGGGTTCCCGCAGAGCTGGGTGGTTGTTCGGTGCCCACTCCCAGCTGGTCGTTGTAGGGCCATAGCGTCATTGTGGGCTGACCGGCGTCGGCGAGGGCTGTTGCGGCATCCAACAGGAGCATGCCCTGTGGACCGGTCTGTCCGAGGTTGGTGCAGTACGACCAGATGGGCTCTGGCGCCAAGGTTTGCGGTGCAGCGCCGGTGTCACTGCGGGCTGCTTCATGCGCGCCTGCGACGGCGAAGGGTACGCATGTGGGGCGCGGACCTTGGGAGACGAGATCAGGAGCGAGTTGCGACCGCAGGTCGACATCTGGGCGGGCGAGGGAGACTGCTAGACGTGCCGCGCGGGCTGAGGCACCGCGGAGGAGTCTGCTCTGAGGTCGTGCCGATGGTGCGTTCACCGGTCGTTCTCATCTCCTGCGTCCGGCGCCAGACCGGGTTCGTCCACATCGGTGAGCTCGCTGCTGCGTGAGAAGCCGGGGTCATCGAACGGCGCACTCCTCGGACTGGCGTGTTCACTGTCTCCATCAGGGGTAGCGGCCGTAGCGTCTTCAAGATCAATGTCGGTCAGCATGCGACGGTGTAGGACTTCCAGTGGCGGCCGCACGGTGGCCTCGATGGTGAAGGTAGCGGCGGGCGAGGCGTGCGGGTCGTGAGTAGCGGCGTAATGCAGTGTGTAAGCGAACTCTCCTTCGCTGTGCGCTTGCAGGACCAGCCATCTGCGGCCAGTGGCGCCTGCCCCAGGGGCGGACGGATCTGCCGATACCGCCTCGACGTTGGCCGTAGTAGCCAGGAAAGTCGCCTGTTCCACGGGAGCACCCGCGTTGCGACGGCGCAACGCGGCGGCACCGCGGGCGGTGACCGGAGCCCAGCCGGGCTGATAGTCATCGGAGACCGTTGCCAGTCCGCTGTTGCGAAATTCAGCGACTTCGAAATCGTCGGAGGTGTATTGGTGGTCGGCCGGGGGTCCTTCATCGGCAGTTTGGTCCACAGCGGCACTGTTTTGCACAGGACCGGGCAGTAGGGCGAGAGCGGCTGTGATGTCGGCGCCCGTGCGCCGCGGTGGGTCCGGTCGCGGCACGGGTGTCGGCCGGGTCGCAGTGGGCGGGGCAAAGGCAGGCGGAGCAGGTTTGCGCTCCAGGTTGATTCGCTGCTCTGTGGCGGTGTCGTCGAGCCATCGGTGGCCGGAAGTGCGGTTCTCCGGCAAGTTTATGATGATCTCGTCGTGGAGCACCACGTCGATGTTGTACTGCATGGACCGCTCGTCGACAGGCCAGATGTCGGCATTGCCGACCTGAGGGCGGTGGCCGTGAGCCAAGTCCTGTTTGATGCGCAGTTGCGGCACTTGCATCAGTTCGTCGCGCTGGTTGTCCCCGATGATGTTCAGGTTGGTCATTTGCCGCAGCGCTGCTTCATAGCTGACACGCATGTCGCGGGCGATGAGGTAGGCCTGAGCAGGAAGGACTGCGGTGTGGGGGCGCACACCGTGACGACTGGCGACGGCATATACTAGTGGGGGCGGCATAAGGAAGTAGGAAGCAAACCACTGAGCCAGTTGTTCGCGCTCGTTTGCGCCAGGGTGCAGCACGTCGTGGTCAGTGTCGAACGCTGGGCGATTGTGGTCGAGTTCCCAGTGCCCGACCTCGTGTGCAGCGGTGTAGCGCTGGATTGTCGGCGGCCTCTCGGTGGTGATCATAATGCCACCGCCGCCCTCACGAATGACCGCACCCAGTAGCGTCTTCAATGGTTGAAACACCAGCCACAGACCCATTTGGGCGACTGCTTCGAAGACATCGATGGGTTGCTCTTGGTCAACATCGAGATCATCGAGTAGGTCAGCGGCAGCCTGAAGGGCTTGGCGACGCCGTGCTACGAACGGAGGGGTGGACATCACGCTCCCTCCGGCGGTTCGGCCTGCTTGCTGCCACGGCCGAATGCTGCAGGCGCGGCGCGGCGTCTGCGTGCTGCGGGCGGAGGACCCGCCGAGGCGAGGAACTGGGCAAACCTGAGCACCTGTTCTTTGTCGTCCTCGGATAGTTCGGCTGTGGCTCGGAACAGCGCGCTGTCCACTGCGGCGTTGTCGTCCTCCTCGCCGAGTAGCCACTGCACGTTGCGCCTGTACAGCCGAGCCAAGCGTCGTAGCTCGAGGGCGGAGACATTGCGGCGGCCTGCTTCCATCGCGATGACACTGGTGCGAGGTATCCCCAGGGCGCCAGCCACGTCGTCTTGGGTCAGGCCGAGCGTTTCCCGGGCGGTGCGCAGTCGCTTGCCAACCACCTGCTGTTCGGTCGGCTGGTCTGCTGCTGGCTGCTGGCTGGTAGCCGGTTGTCGGGAAGAGGGAGGGCGGAATCCGCCTCGTGGTGCGGGTGCGTCACTGGTGTTGTCCATGGGGCGTACTTCCTACTCCAACGACGAAAGCGAGGGCCCAGCGGTCCTCGTGAGTGAGCGAAACCGACCAGGTTTCCAGCCGTAGGGCCTGGGCTCGGTCCAAGGCGTTCCCGCGCAGTACCAGGTCGGGCATCTCGCCCTCGTCGGCCGTGACCTCGATCTCCAGCAGGCTGATCTGGCCCACTCCTTGGCCCAGCGCTTTCATCGTTGCTTCTTTCGCGGCCCACCTCGATGCCAGTCGTTCAGGGCGGCCGGCGCAGTACAAGCGCTCTGCGCGTGTCCATGAGCTGTCCAGAAACTCCTCCCCGGTCAGCTCGATCATTCGTGTCAGCTTGTTTACGTCGACCATGTCGACACCGGTTCGCAGCAGTATCTCGGTCACTTCAGCAGTGCCGAACTGAGGGTGGAGTCGATCAGGGCTTGGATGCCGCGTCTACCACCGAAGTGCTGCTCCTGAGTGTCGGCTAAAGTTGCCTGCACAGCCAGTTCACCGACGGCGAACCCGGTCTGGGCAGCGAGGTAGCCTAGTAGCCGCGCCAATCCAAGCAGATTGCCGTAGGCCTTGGTGATCAGGTACTGATGCCGGTACACGGCAAGCATGCTCAACTGCCCGTCCAGCAGCGTCAAGTCCACATGAACCAGGCACGGGAACCCTCGCTGCCGTCGATCAGTTGCCGCATAGACCTGCAACCCGACGTCGTCCACATCGCTGACATCTGCCGCGCTGCCAGCGTCTTCGGGAGACGTGATGTTTGCGCACGGTTCGGCTTCCCCGCCGATGGCGATGTCGGACAGGTTGTGTGCCCGTTTCCCGTCGCGGCGCACCTGGCGCAAGTACTTCACCCGATCGGCCAACTGGTTGACACCACCCGGTTCTTTACCGGGCCAACTGACCATACGACCGAAGTAAGTGCCGCGTTTGTTGCCGTCTGCGGTGCACAACAGAGGCAACATCTCGCTATAGACCTCATACAGGTCGGCCGCGGCCAAGTCCAGCCGCGCTGCGTCAACAGGGCTGAGTTCGGGAGCCCAAGCCATGCCGGGGGCGGCGTAGAGAGTGTGGGGGAAGATCGTGGCGGCCACCGTGTCCACGGTCTGGATGGTGCCGCTCTTGTGCTTACCTGGCACCAGAACCCTATCGATCGCCGCCCGCACTGCCGGATACTCAGGTGCTAGTGGGTCGGTCACTGTGGTGAGCACGTTGGTCCGCCGTCCGCCGCGTTCGTGGACCAACTGCAGAGTGTCGAGCCACGCCCTGCTCATGTTGCCAACGGGTATGACGTAGTCGCTCATGCCG
This sequence comes from Umezawaea sp. Da 62-37, assembly GCF_032460545.1. GTDB lineage: Bacteria > Actinomycetota > Actinomycetes > Mycobacteriales > Pseudonocardiaceae > Umezawaea. Next base: position 7,029,529 of record NZ_CP135965.1, on the reverse strand, counting down.
CACCCGCCACCGATGCTGTGGTCTGCTTGATCAATCGAGCGACGCCGCCGACACTGCGCAGACTGTCGCGGTCCACCTCTGACAATCGCACTAGGCGCCGACCAAATGCCTTGCCAACAGTGGAGATGATCCACACCGCAGTCATGCTGTCGATGGCCAAGGTTGCCTCGGTGTGCATTGCACCGCCTGTCAACTCCTGCAGCGTGCAGCGCCGAAGACATGTCAACATCTCCAGGACCTGCTGCCGCAACTCGGTCTCGCCCATCCCTTGCAGGGCGGCGGGATCCAGTTCGATATCAGAAGGTCCGCGGCCGCTGTCGCTGGAGGGCACCTGCTCCTCTGGTCCGGCCAGTACCGGCGCGGCAGGAGTAGGGAAGAACAGCGGAGCACCCGATGAGGCCACCACGTTCTCGTTCATGTACACGAGTGTCAGATAATCCGACATCCGTGTCAAGGGGCGTGCGTCAGGAGCTGGAGTCTTCCGACAGCAGCAGGCCAGCGTCGCGCAGGTGGGTGACTAGAAAGTTGGTGACCTCGTCGGGCTCTGCCACCGGGACCTGCACGGTGACATCCGGGTACTGAGCGGCGAGGCGGGAGTAGCCGTCACGGACCTCGTCGCGATTGAGGGTGTCGTGGACGTATGGGTTGGTGAACAGGAACACCAGGTTGGCTGGGTGCTGCGACCAGACCGCGTCGATAAGTCCAAAGAACACCGACTCGGCCAACCCAGCGTCGGCTAGGCGCCCGGCAAACCAACCGTAGGCAACGGTGGACCACCACCACCGGTCCAACACGACGCCCCCTTCGGCGCGGGCGCACGCAAGAGCCGAGACGTTCTCGGCGTGGCAGGCCAGGTGCAACAACTGCCGCGCCAACGGCGAGGAGATCGTCGCGTCCTCGGTCAGCCGGTAAATACCTTCGGTAAGTTGCTTCAAACCCGATGGCATGTGGGTAAAAACTGGAGCTGGGGTGATCCAGTCGAGCCTCTTGAGTCGATCACGTTGAGTGGTCTTTCCACTGCGATCGAGTCCCTCAAGCACCACGAGTGAGCCCTGTGCCAGGTGAACTCGTCCCGCGCTCACCATAATCCTCCTTGCGGCGGCCCTCTCATGGTGCTGAGGCAGCTAGAGGCTGCAGGTTCCACTTGGGCGGGAACCAGGCATGCACCGGATCAGCTACCGGGGAGAACAGCTGCTTGATGCGGCTGCGACCACTATGGCCAGCGATCTCAGGATGCGCCACACGGGCGTACTTGTCCACCTCGCAGAATAGGTTCTGACAGTCGATCAACTGCAGCGGACGCCCCTGGAGGCCGGTGAAGGTCAGTCCCAGGCGCGTAAAATGCTCCTGCTGGGTTGCTGCCATGTAGGCGATGACCTGGTCCTCGATGCCATCAGCATCAGATCCGAAGCACTTGCGAATGCCATCGCGTGCACCAGGGCCAGCGACAACGAATTCCATTTCATCGAAGTCAAAGGCCTCTGAGTAATTCAGGTCGATGGCAAACTGGAAAGCCAAGAAATCACCCATTGCCGGATAGGAACGCAACACTTCGAAGGCGGCGCTCAGCGATCCCCCCTGGGTGATGCGTCCACCGACGTCGGTGGTCATCATCAGTTCGAGCAGGCGTAGGTGGTTACTGTGCTTGCGTTCCGCGCCCAGCCGTGGTGGCGGAATTACGTAAGCCGCCGAGTACAGTCTTCGGCCTGCCGCGAACGCGGCGGTGAGCACCTCGTCGTACGCGGCGCGGTCGAAGTTCTCCCAGGACACTGTCTCGAACGCCTCTTCGAGCAGTTGCCAGGTCGAGACGCGGTTGAACATCTTGAAAAGCAGTGTTCGGAAGACCACCTCTTCCGGTTCCCGTCGACCAGTATAGGACACATGGCGAATGAGGAATTGCGACACTCGATCGGCGGCACGGTAGCAATTGGTGAACCTGTGCCTCAGCAGGATCGGATCGTCGGTCCATGGTCCCGCTTCGCCAGCTAGCCGGGCCTGGTAGACGGCATGCCGTAGGAATGCGAACCGCCAGTAGGTATCGAACACCGGTGTTGGACACAGCGTCCGCCCAGCGATTCGGATCGATTGTGGCGCGCGTTGAAGTCGTTGGGGCTGAGGACGTAACGGGGTGGGCATCATCAGGTCCAGTTCGCCCTGCCGCACAACGGCGGTGACTGTAGGTCCCATCACTGATCGCCTCCGCATATAGCGTGACGCGATTCGCGTCACACGGCATACTACACCGGTGCAGGTTGACGAGCGAGAACTGCTGAGGGCGCGGTCTGTGGCGATCTTTGGCAACCGCTATGTCGCCGAGGTGGTGCTCGCAATCGCCGCGCTGGCTCCGCGTGCCGAGGACCGAGTGACTGTCCGGATGCTGGCCACACGGACCGGCCTAGCCGACAACCTCGTGCGTCCCGTGATCAGGCGTCTGGTCGAAGCTGGAGTGTTGCGTTCGCTACCGCAGGAACGTCCCCGCGGTGCCAGCTATCACCAAGTCCACTTTGGGGAGGGCGTCTGGGAGGCGCTGACCAGTACATGCAGGCTGCTGCATCGTTCGGCTTGACCACACTCATCAGCCCTGTCCGTCAAAACGGGGCAACCTCATCCGTTGCGGCGCAGAAGAAATCACGTCGGATGAGATCCGGTGGGTAGTCGCCGCGGGATCGAGGACGGTGGTGGTGCGCCACAGTTTCGGACTGTAGCCTGCCCGGCCGGTCTCGCGAAAAAATCGGGCGACGCGCTTGCTGGAGTGTCGTCTGCCTTGTGCTCGTAGTTCGGCGTGCACTCGCGGAGCTTCGTAGATGCCCCGCAATCAGTCGTGGATCGCGATCACGTGCGCGGCCAGGTCTGCGTCCTGTCGCGAACGGGTGGAAGGCTGGCCGGTGCGGTGGGCGTAGCAGGCGGAGCGGGAGACCTTGAGCAGCGCGCACGCTCGGTGGACGTTTCCGCCGCCCGTCTTCTCCGCCTCGATGAACGGGTAGACGTTACCGGATCTCCTCGGCGAAGAAAGCCTTGGCACGCTTGAAGATTTCCACGTCCTCGGTCAACCGGCGGTTCTCACGCCGCAACTGGGCGAGTTCTTCACGTTCGTCGGTGGTCAGCCCGTCGGTGCGGGTTCCGGCGTCGAGTTCGGCCTGCACCACCACTGCCGCACTGCGGTCTCGGTCAAGTCGAAGTCCACCGCGACCTTCCGGACCGACCGGTCACCCCGCTGGCAGTCGGCGGGGTGGGGATCGAACGGCTCGCGACGGCCGGGGACGCGGTGAACCCGTCGGACTTCTACCCCCTAACCAGGGAACGCCTGCTGGAGTTCGACCGCATCGGCGAGGTCTCCGCGACCCGCATGGTCGAAATCATCGACACCAACCGCCAGGTCGGCCTGCGCCGGGCCCTGATCGGCCTGGCCGTCCCCTCATGGCCTCGGAGGGCACCGCCGCGCGCCTGCGCCGTTCGGGCTTCGGGTTGCTGGAGGACGTCCTCGACGCGGGAGTCGACGGCCTGGTCGCAGTGGAGGACATCGGCCCAAGGTCGCCGCGTCCGTCGTGGAAGACCTCACCCGCCTGCGCACGGAGTTGGAACGCCTGCGCGAGGGCGGGGTCTCGCTTGACGTGCGCGACGAGGACCTGCAGCCGATCATCGCGGCCGGTGTGCCCCTGGAAGGCAAAACGGTGGTGATCACCGGCGTAATCAACGACTCCCACTCCGGCGAGAAGGTCGCCCGGCCGACGTTCCAACGCTTGTACGAGAAGGGCGGAGCCACAGCGGCGGCGTCAGCGAGCACGGACATGCTCATCACCGGCGCGGACGTCGGCGCGGCGAAGCTGACCAAGGCAGCGAAGTTCGAGGTCGTCGACCAAGGCGTGATCTGGCACCAGCTGATCGCGGCCCACATCGTCTAAAAGTATGGCGCGCCAGCTCACATTGGCCGATTAGAGGCGATGGGACTGATCGACTGCGCGTCTCCGGCCTAACAGCACCCGCTCGTTGTAGTCTGTTCGGCGTAGCTCCCAGGGGCCAAGTTTGCAGGAGGTTAGTCACGGATGGGGGCGTCGGAGTCCAACGCTGGGGACGATTTTCACTTCTGGTGGGCAGCCCGTCGGGCACTACAGCTGATCGCACCGGGTACCCAACTCCAACGAGTCGTCGTGGAAGGGTTGGCCGTTGTCGACGATCCCGACGAGCAGTACGAGATTGTCGATGTCGGGGAGTACTTCGGCGGCAAAGACTTCGACACCGCTGATACCATTGTTCTGTCGCAGCTCAAGTACAGCACTCGACATCCCACCAAACTCTGGACAGCGGCTCGACTCACTGAGAAGCGCAGCCGTCGTTCGAATGACCCGGCTGCCTCTCAGCCCGCGAGGTCGCTGATCGCCGATCTTGCCAACACATACAAACTGTTGGCGGCCCGGCCCGACCGGGATGTGGTGTTGCGGAAAACGCGCATCCAACTGGTGAGCAACCAGCCTGTGGACCCGCTGGTGACAGCGACCGTCACCGCTGCCGCCGAATGGGTCCGGAACCAGAACGGCGCACCCCTTCAACAGGCTGACCTGCGCTCAGCGTTGTCGAGCACACAAACTGCGGTGTTCGATAAGTTTCACGAGGCCGTCGGCCAACGGCTCACCAGCTCCGAGTTCTGCGGTTTCTTCACAGTCCTTGATTTCTCCCAAACTGGTGTTCTCAGTCGGACAGCACAGGCGCGTGCTGTTCGTGATGGTGCCGCCGATCTGGCTCCGGAACGAGCGCGGGACACGTCCCTGCGCCTGTTCAACCTCGTCCGCGAGCAGGCGCTCCCCGGAGCTGACCGTCAGGGGATCATCGCGTCAACCGTGCTCGCCGAACTGGGCGTCGGCGACCTGAGCGCCCTCTATCCCGCACCGCTCAGGCTTGCCGAACTGCAGGACCCGCTGCCCGCTCCGGGAGCCCGCGCGGTCGCCGACACCGCGTTGAGCAACCTTGGTCACGTCGTCGTCGCGCATGGCCCCGCAGGGGCGGGCAAAACAACGGCGCTTCGTCAGATCAACAGCCATCTCCCCGCCGGATCGACGACGCTGCTGTATGACTGCTATGGCGGTGGTGACTACCTGAGCACAGGAGAAGAACGGCATACTCCACACCGGTTCGTGGTGCAGGTAGTCAACGACCTGGCCCAGCAATGCGGAACGCCGCTGCTGCTTCACCCGCACACACTCGAAGAGGACCTGTGGCGGCGACTGTCCGACATCCTGGCCAAGGCAGTAGCCACCCTCGACCCCGCCGCAGTGCTCGTTCTGACTATCGACGCCGCGGACAACGCCGCTGTAGCCGCGCTCGAACGGCACGGCTCCAGTTTCCTTCCTGGTCTGCTGGGGCTGAAGTTGCCCCCGCAGGTGGCCGTGGTCCTGTCCTCTCGTAGCCACCGGGTGACGATGTTGGGAGCAGTGGGTGCGCCCGAGGTGGCGGTCGTCCCGTTCAACGCGGAGACATCCGCCGCCCACCTTCGACGACACCGACCAGGGGCGTCCGTGACGGACGTGGTGACATTTCACCGGGCAACTGACGGCAACCCCCGCGCCCAGTTCTACGCACTGGAGCAGGCCGATTCGAACATATGGGACATGGCGACCCTGCTTGAGGCCTGCGACCGCACTCCGGAGGCCTTGTTCGCCGACATCGTGGACTCGGCGCTCAAAGGCAGCGGCGCCGACGCTGACGGGCAGCGTTGGCTGGCTGCTCTTCTCGCTTTATCCAGGCCGGTCAGTACCCGAACGCTCGCCCAGGCGCTCGACGTGGCCCCGGCCGCTGTGTCCGCCTTCGCAGACGGCCTCGCCCCTGGGGTGCGGGTCATCAACGACGGCATCCAGTTCCGCGACGAGGACTTCGAGACCTACGTCCGTGACAAGGTGCCAGCTGCGGACATCGTGACCGCGCACAGCAGGTTGGCAGACCTGTTTCTGGCCACATGTAGCGAAGACGCCGACGCCGCCGCTCACGTCGCCGACCACCTGTTCAGCGCGGAACGCCATCATGAGCTGCTACAACTGTTTCTGCGCGAAATGTCCCCGCATGGCATCCCTGACGGGCTTCGCCGCGAGGGGGTTCAAGGTCGCCGGCTGGCCTTGGCGCTGCTCGCGGTCGCGGTCGTCGACGACTCGGCCACCGCAGTCCGGGTAGCGGCTCGGGCATGCGACAGCACGTCCCGGATGGATACCCTGTCGCAGCTGGTTGAGTCCCATATGGACCTTGTGGCGCGGTATACCGACATCGACTTGCTGCGCACTCACACACTCCGGCAGAACCACCTGCCGTGGCTCGGCCCTGCGCACATGCGCCTCGCCGCAGCCTTGTCCAGGTCTCCCGACCGGCACTCCGCCGCTCGCGAAGAACTCGGTCACGTCGACTCTTGGATCCAGCGATGGTCGACCGGCGGCGAGGACACCGATCAGTGGGACCTTGAACCTGACCACGCGGCAGCCGCCGCCGAGGCGTACTTCCGACTCGACGGTCCCGATGCCGCGCTGGCCTGGGTACGGCGATGCCGCCCGATGTCTTTCGTGCTGAATGTCGCCGAGTGCCTTGCAGCCCGTGTCGCCGGTGAGCTGGGTTCGAACGTCGTGCGGTCGGCGCTGCAGGAAGCCCGCATCCCCACGCGCGTTCACGCACCTTTCCTGGCGTACGCGGCATCGCCTTCTGTCGCACCGGCCAAGGACTGGGTCGACGCCGTGATCTCGACGCTCGTGGCCGTTCCTCTCGACGAACCACGGCCGTGGCACGCTCGTTTGCTGGACGTGGCCACCCGATTCGGCGATCGACAGCTGGCGCAGGAACTGGCGAACCGCTGGAGCGGATCCTTGTCGGAGTCCCTGTGGGCGTTCGATACCGCGGGCGCGGACGACGTCATGATCCTGCGGTGTCACGCCACCGCAGCCGCCCTGGCGGGCGGCGTTCTGGATGTCGACGCGCTGATTCCCGACTCGCTGCGTACGCCTGACGGCGTCAACGAACACTCTGATCACTCGCGGGCACATCGACGCAGTGAGTGGCTGGACAGGATCCGCCTGCTGGCGGATATAGCGGTTCTGGCTACGCGAGCTGTCGCGGGCAATCCCGTTCAGGACGATGTGTCAGCGCATGTGCGAGACGGACTCGCCGGACGAAACACCGCGGCCGGTCACCGGTGGTTCAAATTCGACTTGTCTTTCCGCACGTGGTCCGTGCTTGCCGCCGAAGCCGTAGCAGACGCCGGTTGCCCGGACGACTTACTTGACGGTCTCGCCGATGCCGCGCCGAACCTGCTCGGGGACAACGCCCCGGCGATGTGGCTCGACCTCGCGGAAGTGCTGGCGGTACGACCGGGTCACGCCACCCGAGCAATCGATCTGTGTGTGCGTGCTGCGGATGCCGTGCGCACCGGTCGTCTGCCCGCTCCCGACCGGCTGGAACTGCTGGTCCGTGCGACCGACATCGCCGGGAAGCAGAACCTGGAGATCGGCTATTACCTGTTCGCGCGGGCTGTTGATGTCGCAACGGGTATCAACGACGCCGCCGCCCGTCTGCTCGCCGTCCACGCCGATCTCGCCCGCCGGGCAGAGCTGCCCGCCGGGGACAGGCCACGAACGGCCGCACGGCTACTGCGCGCGGCCGAGGTGGTCGCCCACTATGTCACCGACCCGGACGTGGTGCCCTACCGCGACCTCGCTGGCGCAGCAACCCACCTCGACCTCGACACCGGGTTCGCCGGAGTATGCCGCTGGGACGACCAGAGCCGAATTGCATTGTCACGCACCGCATCTGCTGCCGTGCTCGGCGCGGTTGACAGCACCGAGCTCCCGGTCACCGAGGCCCTGCACCTCGATCACTTCGTGGAAGACAACGACCTCCGACTGAGCTTTCGCCTCGTGATGGTGGACCGGCTACCTAGCGGGATGGCAGGAGCCCTCGCGCGTCGGGCAGCGTTGACCGAGACCGCCCGATGGCTGCGCCTGCACGTTCCCGCACGTGATCAACCTGCCCTCGCAGCCAAGCTGCTCCACAAAGCTGGCCCACTACTGGACGCCACTGCCCGAGACGAGATCACTCAGGTTCAAACTCTGGAACGGCAGGTCAAACAGAACTACAGCCGCAGGCGACGCAGAGACGGCTACACACCGGAGATTCAGGAACTACTCGACTCGCCACATAGACGGACCTGGACCTCACTCCACGACGATGTCGAGAGCCTCTTGAGGGCCTACGTGTACGGCGATCAACTACGCGCCTTCGTCTCGGCAGTGCTGCTGACAACCCCGTCCACGCAGCGACCCGAGGCGCTCGGAGTACTCGCCACGCTCCCCGGCTCCTCCAGCGCCAACATCGCCCTTTCCGTGCTCGCCGAACTCGCCCAGAAGTGGAAGGCCTGGCCCGGCGTCACCGAACAGGCGAGGTCTTTGCTTCCCGCACTCATCGCCCAGCACCTGACCAGCCTCATGAGCCACTGGGACGGTTCGACCATGCTTGTCGAACAGCTCAGAGCTCTTGCCGACGACAACACAATCCGTCGCGCGTTCCTCGCGGCGCTGCCAGACACCGCGGCGTACCTGACCGCGCATCGATGGCAGAACGTCGCCGCAGTTCTGGGCGCGCTGTGCACCCCCGCCGACGCTGCAAGCGCCCTCGTCCAACTGCTCGACGACCGCGATCCCGACGATGTCGTTCCTGCTCAGGGCAGCTCCGCTATGGAGCCGTTGGTCATGATGCTGTGGAGCGCGTTCGGGCATCCGCGGCGCAGTGTCCGTTGGCGCGCCGCGCACACCGTGCGCGATCTGCTGGCCACCACCGACCGCTCCCGAGCGGTCAATCTGGTGGACCAGCTGGTCGGATGCCTGGAGTTGACTGACATCGGGCATTACCGTGACGCTGACCTGCACTTCTATCGATGGTCCGCGATGGCCGCCCTGCTGGCTGCGCTGGGGCGCGTCGCGGCCGACAAACCCGACCTGTTCGTGCCCCACCTCGACACGTTGACTCGAATCGCCACCAGCCGTGAACTACCGCACGCCCAGATCCGCCAGCTCGCCCGTGCGGTGGCTCTTGTAGCGGCTCGGCAACTCGGAGCTATTCCGAACGAACTCGAACACGCGAACCAGCCCTTGACGCACGACGGTCAGCAGCACGGCCATCATTGGCCCGACCGGTTGACCTCCGAACATCTGCGGTACCGCTTCGACCAGATGGACACCATCCCCTACTGGTACGAGCCACTCGCCCGAGTGTTCGACATCCCCGTGGACACAGTGGCCAAGCGGGCCGAGCAGTGGATTGTCGACCGCCAGCGACTGGGCAACGACGACTGGAGGAACGACTCCAGGGAGCTACGCGACGAGCGCACGGCCGGGAGCATGTCGCACCGCCAGGGCAGCATTCCGCGGGTGGAGAGTCTCCGGCTGTACTTGGAGTACCACGCGATGATGGTCGCCGCAGGCGAACTCGTCGATGCCGAACAGCCCGCCATATCGGATTCCGACATGGACGAGCGTGACCCCTGGGGCGAGTGGTTGACGGACGCGTTGCCCCTATCCACCAGCACCTGGCTCGCCGACCTCCGCCATCCTGTTCCACTTGAAACCGGCCTGTTCGGTGATGCCATGGCGCTCGACGCGTGGCTTGACCCCGAGCCAACGGACTACGACAGCGATCTCGGACTCGCCGACGGTCAACTTCCGGAGAACGTGGTCGTGTCTGCCTACATCGACCTTCACCGGGCCGACGGCTATGAGACACGATGGGTCTCCTCCGCGCTGGTTACGCCAGATCACGCAGCAGATCTGCAACGCGCACTTTCCGCCACGTCCAATCCCAGAGACTTCAAGCTGCCGACCGAGGGCGAAAAAGGCTTCGAGGTCGACCACGGTCGGTTCGGTCTCCACGGCTGGCTCATCGATTCCGATCACACGCCCACGACCCTCGATGAGCACGATGCCTACGCGCACGACCTGCGCAAGGGCCGCAAACTTCCAGGCCTCAGCTTCCGTGAGAACGCCGCAGTCTTGCCCGACCCGAGCGGCTTCCTCTTGCTCAACGCCAGCAGGGAAGTCGTTTCCGCTGCCGAGCAGTGGGCTGATCCCCATACCGACGACGAACACGAGGTCACGTCGTCCGGTTACCGCACCCGCGTCTGCCGTACCGAACTCTTGCGCTACCTGCGTGACACGGGAACAAACCTGATTGTGGAGGTACAGATTGGCCGACAGCGACGCAGCCGAAGCAGCAGCGACGGCTACCGGATACCCCGAAGCCGCATCTACCTCATCGATCCCGACGGCCGGGTCACCGCACACTGACCCGATCACCAGGCTCGGTGAGCACATCCTCGCCGAACTCGGCCAAGACCGGACCAACAGCACACTCACCCGTTGGCTGGTTCACCACGTCGCTGGCCTCATGGTGGCGGCCGCCCGCGCCCGCGAGGAAGGCACACCAGATGCCGACGCGCGAGCCGCAGAAGCCCGCGAGGCGATCCTCGACCTGTGGAAGCACCGCGCGGCCTGGCCACAAGGCTGGCCACCACCCGGCACCGTAAAGATAGTTCGCCTCTTGGACGACCTCCCCGACGTGACCAAGCCAGCTTGGGCGAGAATGAACGTCGTACAGCAGTTGCACGACCTCCACCACCACGTCCTGGGTACCCTTGCCGACCTGGTGGTCGTCTCCCGCGCCGAGGTCGACCGAGCATGGCTGGACACCTTCGGCGAGCAGTTGACCGCAGACGAGACGCTGCTGTTGACCCGTGCCGCCAGTGCAGGCCACCGCATCGACGACCTGGAGCTCACCATGTCAATGTCCGCACCGGGCTACGGATCAGGGTCGAACGACGAACTCGATGGCGAAGCGCGGGTGGAAACCAAGGAAGAGGCACCCCCAGCTCATCCTCTGGTGTGGTTCGCCAACACCTATCGGGACACCTTGCTGAAGCTGGTAAGCAGGTTAACCAAGCCGACCTGACCGAAGTTCGGCCCTGGTACGGCGGTCAAGGACACTCCGCGTACGACCAGGCACTCACTCATAGACCATGTCGCTGAGCTGCTGGAACTTGCGTCGAACCAGGTTTGCGTTCAAAATCGATGCATGTTCAGCAAAGATGAACATGACGAGATTCTGAACGAGCACGCCCGACTGGTCGAGCTGAAGGACTCGTTGCGCGAGCTTGGTCTCAAGATCGACATGAAGTACGGGAAGTCTCATGCCATCAGTGGGGCCGACGGGCGGGTTCGGCTCAGTCGTGCATCAGGCACGGCTCAAACGTATGCCGTCGTGTTCAAGCGGGCCGTACCCTCCGAGCTCGCATCGGCCCTCCATCCGCACACTTCACTACCCACTCTGGTCGTGGCGGGTTCGATCACTGAACGGGCGGCGAGCGTGCTGCGGGAGCGGGGCATCAACTACATCGATGAGGCGGGCAACGCGTACATCGCCTGGGACGACGTACTCATCGACATTCGGGGCCGCAAAACTGGTGGGCGTACCGGCGCCTCGTCACACCGCGGGAGCAAGGCGTTCAGCCGTGCGGGGCTGCAGGTTGGATTTGTCCTACTCAGCTGGCCAGACATAGCAGGGAAGCCACTGCGGCGACTCGCGAGCGCCAGCGGGGTCTCACTCGGCACGGCTCAAGCCGTCGTCGACGACCTGACCAAGGCAGGCTATTTGTACGAGATGGCCGGTGAACGCAGGCTAGGGAGGGCAGGGGAACTGCTCAACCGATGGTCGGAGGCTTACTCGACACGGCTCTCGCCAACTCTGTCCCTCGGTGAATTCGAGGTCCCTGACATCTCGTGGTGGCGAGACGCGAAGGAAGAACTGGCACACTTCGACGTCCAGATAGGTGGCGAAGCCGGCGCAAGCCTCCTCGACCGACACTTGATCCCTGCCACCCTCACTCTCTACGCCGACGAGTTGCCGCGTTCCATCATCGGCAAGCGGCGGATGGCGCGCGCGCAACAGGACGGCAACATCCACATTCGACGACGGTTCTGGACGATGACGGAGCCGTCGCGGATCGTGCCATCCACGTTGATCTACGCTGACCTACTCGCGTCCGGCGACCCGCGTCAACGTGAACACGCCGACAGGATCAGGATCCATGACGATCGACTTGCGAGCCTCGACCGACTTTGAAGTTCTACGGGCCGCCAAAGTGCTGGCCAAGATTAACGAAGCAGCGCTCGAAGCACAGGTCGACTATCTAGTGGTAGGGGCCACCGCGCGCTCGCTCATCTCGATCGACCTGTTAGGCACGAGTCCTCAACGCCGAACCGACGACATCGACATCGCAGCCGAGGTCGACTCCTGGGACGACTATGACAGCCTGGTCAGTACGCTGAAGCGGCAGGACGGGAGCGCGCACAAGTTCCTCGTTGACGGAACCGAAGTTGATGTAGTGCCTTACGGTGGCGTCGAGCAGGCGGATCGCACGATCACGTGGCCGGATGACCATGTCATGAACGTCCTCGGCTTTCGTGAAGCAGTCGAGTCCGCACAAACAGTCCTCCTGCCCGACGGTGTCTCAGTCAAAGTCCCATCGATACCGGCACTCGTACTGTTGAAACTCCTTGCTTGGCAGGACCGCCATTACAAGGACACGCGCGATGCGCTCGACTTGGGTCCGATGATCGAGTGGTACTCGGACTCGTCCGGCAGGTACTTCGAGCGGATCTACGATATAGACGCCCACGTGCCCGAAGAGTTCGAATACGATCCACCGCCTGCAGGGGCATGGCTCCTGGGAAAGCTCATACCGAGTCTGCTCGATGACGAAGGAATCGCCGAACTACTTCGACTCTTGGATAACGCGGAGCTGATGGGAAAATTGGCAAGGGACATGGGCGGAGCCCGCCCCGAAGTTTTGGTTCGAGCCCTAAGCCAAGGCGTTCGTGACGCCATAGATGAGGCTAGCCATTCACAACCCAGGTGATCAACGCAACTATTCACCTGCGGGCGCACGCCAGTCAAGTCTGCCGTCAGACGACCGAATCCATAGTAGATTCGACAAGGCAGCCCTCTGGATTGCGCAAGTCAACAGTGTCGCCGGAGGACGCACCGTTCCGGACGAGTGGACCGGCGTCTGGCCCATGCGCTGAGTGAGGGCAAGACCACGGGCGAACTGTGGCGTTCCTGGCCGGGCCAGCGGTGTTTGTGGCGACAGGCCAGGGCGGCCTGTCGCCACAAACTGCGATCAACGGTCGCGGCTGGAGAGTGCTACCACGAGCGTGATCACCGCCGCGATCAGGTAGACGAGATCGCCGACCGCTCGCACGATGTGAATCCAGGTCTCCATCGAAGTCCCCTTCCTGCTCGGTTCCGCCTTACAGCGATGAGTCTTCGGGGTGGTTCCGGCAGGTCTGCCGGACTTTGACGCCGCGTGCACCAACTTTGGCAAAACTGCCGGGCGAGGGTGCGTCGCCGGTCGCTCGTGGTGAGTGTCAAACTTTGACCAGTGCCTCGTCGCGCCGCGACTCGGCAAAGGAGGTTCTGTGCCTGGAATCGATCTTCCTGACCAACGGGAACTGCCCCCTGGCCCGTTGCGTGACTTGACCCTCACGGTTCGTGAACTTTACGAGGATGCTGGCCGCCCATCCGTGCGCAGCATTGCCGGACGCATCGCGGCCAACGACGATCTCGCCACGACCGCGAGCCACGAGTCCATCCGGAGCGTGCTCAAAGGACGGCTCACACGGTTCGAGGTCCTGGAGGCGATTGTCAGACAACTAGCACTGATGGCGAATCCGCCGCGTAACGCCGATGAAGCCGTGGCCAAGACCATCACCTTCTGGAAGCAGTCGACCGCCGCCGATACGGTGCCAGCAATCACGGGTGATTCCCCAGAACCGAGCGACGATGACGACGTTCTGGCCGATATCATCGCACTGTCCGATACGGAGGTGAAGGCGATAGTCGACAGCTTCGTGCAAACGAACGGCGGCAACGACGAACCGCTGGGCATCGACGCGTTGCTGCGCGATCATCCCGAGACTTTGGACGTGCTGACTGGCAACCGAAAGCAGGTTCGGGCAGAGGACTGGCACGGCCTGCTCATGGCGGCGACCTGGATCATAACTCCTTTCCTCGATACAGACGACGAGTACAATGACACTCGGCGCGACCTGGCCTTCGCTTCCATTGAGCCTGAATTGACCCCCGGCGAATTAGACATGTCTGCCTTCATCGAGAGCCTCGGATCAGGTATCGATCCGATGGACGCGTTGGATATCTATTTCCCAGCCTCAGGCGAGGAGTTCCAGCGCTACTTCGAATCTTCAATTGGCTTGACCATGCCCTTGAACCGGAACTTGAACATAGGAGTATCCGGCGAGTTCAAGCGACGAGGTGAATTACTGGTGGCGGCGGCATCCGACCGCCTCGAACAGCCGAGGTCCCTGCGGACTGTATTGGAGAATAAAACAGCGCAGCAGACGGAGGAGGGGTATCTGCAGGCGGTCCGGGCAAACCGGTTCGAAAGCGCGCATACAGCGCTCGACGTCTTGACCACGCAGAACCCCCGCCGCGCCTTGGAACTGCAACTGGAAACTGGATTTGTCGTGCTCGACGATCCGGATCGCAGCTTCCTGTCCGGCCTGTGGAACCGGCTGGCCACGGCAAATCATGCTTCCCCGACTATCGGCCAGGCGCGACGCGAAGTGGTCAGCGCCTCGCTGACGATTTCCGAAGGCGGCGACCTGTCCCGCAACGTGACATCCTCGACTCCGGCCACCTCCTCCCAACATATAGTTCCATCCCGAATCCTTAAAAAAATGATCCTTACCGGAGAGGAAATTCTGCACGACCTCTTCGAGCTACCCGCAGAGGTTAAACGTTCCATCGAGGAACGTGTCGCCGGAGTTAAACGGCACCCGCTGCACCGCTTCGAATTCCGCGCGATGCCGAGGAACTCCACAACCGCCCGGTGCCATGTCATCTGTTTTCAGCGAGCAGGCGAACTGACGGAGGCAACAGTCAGCCTTGAACTACTGCGCCGAGACGAACCGCTGACCAAGGAGGACGTCGACCATCTTGTCTTCCTCTCACTGGAAGGTCCGGTACTTCCCAACGTGCGAACGCTCGTGGCGGCCTGGACCAAACAGAAGAAGTTCACATTCGGGGTACACGCCATCGACTCTGCGCTCGCTCCGGAAGACGTACGACAGTTGCTCCCTCAGCTCCGGCTTCCTGACCGCTGGAACGAATACGTCCGTGACCCCGCCCGACTGGCCTTCGCCGGCGAGAACCATCTTGAACTGGCCGCCACCTACCACCGCCAACTGCCCACGCGGCTGCTGGACGAGCACCGTACGGCCATCGCTGGAACAGCCTTGGAGCACGCCATCTCGTGGCTGAAGAGCGACCAGCGCAGCCTCGTCCTCCTCGGGGACTTTGGGGACGGCAAGACGTTCTTCACCTACAACCTCGCCCGCCGGCTCTGCGAGGAGAGCGTGGCGGACCCCGCGCAGAGGCGTGTCCCGCTGCGGCTGGCCCTGAAGGGCTTCTCTCGCCCAGGTGGCGCGAGAGACCTGCTGCGCGATCGCCTCGAGGACATGGGCCTCAGCATCGACGAGTGGTACCGGCTGACCTCGTCGCATCCGACACTCGTGATCTTAGACGGCTTCGACGAGATGTCGACAAGCCTGAGCCCGGAGAGCATCCGGGCGAACATCCGCGCCGCCCAGGAGTGCTACCAGCTTTTCGCCACCTCGAAGGTGCTGCTCACCTCGCGGAGCCGTGCGTTCGGCGGCCCGGACGATCAGAGAGGCCTCTTCGAGCGGATCGGCGACCCGCAACTGGTCCACCTGCGCCGGTTCGACCGTACCGAGGTGATCTCTTCCTTGATGCGCTCGGCCCAAAGCCAGCAACAGCAGCGTGTTGTGCGGCGTCTACAGAATCTGCACGACCCCATCGGGCTGGCCACCAAGCCGCTATACCACGCGATGATCCAGGAGGCGCTGCCGTACCTGCCCGAGCATGACTTCACCGAAGAGACCCTGTACGAGACGTATATCGAGCGCACGCTCAAGCGCAAGCTGGAACTGCTCGACGACGACCAGTTGACGGTGACTCCCGGCGCGATCATGCAAAACCTGCTGCACATCCTGCAACGGGTGGCCGGTGAGCTGCATCGGACCAACGCTAGTTACCTCTACCTGCGAGAATTCGAGTCGGGCGGCCTGCAGGGCGACGGCGGCCCAGGCATCGCCGAGATGCTGTGGTCGCTGCGAGAAGGCGCTTCACCGAATGACGAACACCGGCAGGACGCTACCGCCAGGATCGGGATTCGCTCGCTGCTGCGCGGCCATTCCGAAGGCGACCCGAAACGGTGGCCGGTGGACTTCGCCCATCGGTCGATGCGGGAGTACTTCGTCGCGCGCGGGGTGGTCAACGACATCATCGCCGACAGCGACGATCCGCCCGCGCTCTTGCGCAAGGCTGAACTGTCGCCGGAGATCCTGCGGTTCGCAGCCTTGATCCTGCGTGCGCGTCGGAGCGAGGAGGCCCAACGCGCGCTCGACCGGTGGTCACGTTCCGTAGTGGCGCAGGACCGGCCGTCCCCTCTCGGCACCAACGCTCTGTCACTGTTGTACGCCGCCGACAAGCAGCTGCCTGACCGCGACTACGCCGACCTGCGGCTCGACAACGTTCAGCTGCCCGGAGCCGATCTGACCGGGCTCAACTTTCGAGGAAGCTCGCTACGGGGGGCCAACCTCGACAACGCAGACCTGACGGGCACGGACCTGACGGACGCGGACCTGACCGGCGTGCGCCTGGAGGAGACCGTCGCCGTTACCGCGATCGTCGTCGGTCACGACGAAACAATCTTCGCGGCGTACGGCGACCGCACGCTGCGCTCATGGCAGATCGGCACTGGGCGCACCACCGACCGGCTGCTCTGCCACCTGCCCCACACCGCAGATCGGCTGTGGCTGACCCCTGCGGGCCGGATCGCCGCGGTGGGCGACTCGACGCTGACCGTGCTCGCCTCCGACGATTGGGCCACGATCTTGTCGTTCCGCCTCAAGTCTCGCTACCGAGGGCTGCATACCGCTGGCGATGACGCCCTCCTGCTCGATGAGAGCCTGAACAGCGGTTCCCTCTTGTCTTTCCGCCCGGACGAGGGCACAGCCGCCACCCTCGGTCTGCCGCACGCCAAGGCTTGGCACATCTGCGCGGGCGGCAGTTGGGCCGTGGCCACGCCCGACCGGGTGAGCATCCACGGGCCGTCGGCCATGAGCTGGCCGTCGTTGCAAGTCAGCGCGATCACGATGCGGACGGATCCGGCCGGGGAAACGCTAGTAGCCACAGGACACGAGGACGGACTGGCCACGGTTCACCAGGTGGTCGGCGGCCAAGCAACCGCACGCTGGAAACGGCAGATGCACACGGGCCCCGTGACCGCGATCGCCTTCCTCGGCGAGGGCCGCCTCGTCACGGGCGGCGTAGACCGAGGGCTGTGCGTGACCCACACCGGCGGCGACAGCGACGACGGCGAGGTGACCCGGTACGAGCTCACCCTGCGGTGCGGCGGTGTGAAGCTCGATGGCGTACGCGGGCCGGACGAGCAGTCGCGCCTGCGCCGCCTCGCGAAAAGCTCGTCCGCCCGCTCGACCTGATTCGATGTGCAGGCCCTTCAGCGTTGCGTGGTGGCGGGCGATCAACGCCTACGGCATCCGGATCGACCACCAGCACCGACTCGGCGTTGCGCACGTGACATGACTCGTGACATGGATCGGTGGAATTCATGGCACCGTGACATGCCCCTGGAAGAAGTTCCGTGACTGTTGATGCTGGTAGAGAGCCTGGATAGCGTAAAGCTGGCACCTTCTAATCCCGAGGTCGCAGGTTCGAATCCTGCCGGGGGCACCGCAGGTCAGATCGATTCAGAAGGTTTAAAGGGAGCAGGTTTCGCCAGGTTTTCCGGTCGGCGGGGACATGCTTTTCGGCATGCGGACCCACCAGTCGTAGGCCGAACGGCCCAGCGGAACCAGCCACCCAACGATTGACGGCAACAAAGGGTGCGCATCAATTTACGCACTGTGAGTAACAGTGTCACAGGTCAGGGTTGACCGCACGGCTGGTAGGAGTCCTCGGGGGCTCCTACCAGCTGGTACAAGTAAGCCGGTGGCGATTTAGCGCAACGGGCCGCATCCGTCAAGGGCGGTTCGGCACGGTTGCGCACACGTCAGCTCACGGCCGAGTCGCCCGCAGCGGCCACCTCGCCGCCCAACGCGGCCGATACCTCGAGACCGCGGTTCCGCGCGGAGCAGCGTCGGCGACGTCCACTTCATCGCTACCGCCGGTCGCGCGGAGAGCCCGTCACAACTCCCGGGCGGATCGAAGTGACCGTTGGTCCGATCGAAGTCCGGACGTGTCGACATGCGGTCGACGCTGTTCCCGAACATTTCTCACTAGACCTCGGACCGTATCCGCGCGGCGACGGCATTCCGCACCGCAATATCCATGCGGATCGCTTTGCGCACACCGTGCACGGGAAGACGGAAAGCACAGAGAATTCACTCCCCTCCACCATTGCGCGAGATCGGAAAAGAGCGCTATTGTCCCGCCCCGCCCTACCGTCGACCGGATCGGCAGTGCTCACAGCACGTACGCCACCCTGTCACCCGTCGTGGTGAACCGAGGTGCTTCCACCAGTGGGCACGCACTCAGGGCGAGGAAAACCGGTGACCATTCGGATGAAAGAACCCCTCACCGCGACCTGCACGAGTGACATCGCGGCCGAAAAAGTTTTCCCCTGGGATCGGCTGTTAGTTTTGCGGATGACGGCTGGCTTCCCTCATGGAGGAAAGATGAAACGGGTTACCACCATCCTTTTCGGCGCGTTGGCGGCTTCGGCCCTGCTGATGTCGACGGGTCCGGCGGCCGGGGCCGCGACGGGTGAGGTCGTGGTCTTCTCGGCCGAAGTCGTCCAGCTGGAGGTGTACGAGCACCCCAGGGGCTGCAACGCGCTGCCCACGGGGGCGCACGTGCTCGCCAACCGCACCAACCAGCCGGTGCGGATCTACGGGACGCCGGAGTGCTTCGGGATTCCCGTCCTCACCGTCGAGGAGAACTGGGGATCGCACGTCCCCCCTGCCGCCGCGAGCTTCCGCGTCTGACCGGCAGTCGGTGATCACACGTTCCGATCCAACCGAAGGGGAGCACGTGTCCGTCGATCTCGTGGTCGTGGGAGTCGGATACGTCGGACTGCCGCTCGCGGTCGCCGCCGCCGACGCGGGCCTGTCGGTGGTGGGCTACGACACGTCGCCCGCGGTGCGGGAGCAGGTGGAACAGGGCCTGCCGCACGTGCCCGACGTGAGCGGCGCGCAGTTGCGGGCGTTGCGCGCCGGCGGGTTCGCGGTGACCGGCGATCCCTCGGTGATCGCGGACGCGGAGACGGTGGTGATCTGCGTGCCGACCGGCCTCGGGCCGGATGGCGGTCCGGACCTGTCGGCGGTGCGCGGCGCGGCCGCCGCCATATCCGACCACCTGCGTCCCGGCACGCTGGTGGTCCTGGAGTCCACCAGCTTCCCCGGCACCACCGACGAGGTGGTGCGGCCCATCCTGGAGCGCCGGGGCCTCGTGGCGGGGGAGGACTTCTCGCTCGCGCACTCGCCGGAACGGGTCGATCCCGGCAACCGGCGGTACGGCATCCGCAACACCCCCAAGGTCGTCGGCGGGCACACGCCGCTGTGCGCCAAGCAGTGCGCCGCGTTCTACAGCCGCTTCGTGGACACCGTGGTCGTGGCGCGCGGGACGCGCGAGGCCGAGATGGCGAAGCTGCTGGAGAACACCTACCGGTTCGTGAACATCGCGCTGGTCAACGAGATCGCGGTGTTCTGCGACCAGCTCGGCCTCGACGTCTGGGACGTGCTGCACTGCGCGGGCACCAAGCCGTTCGGGTTCGCCCCGTTCACGCCCGGCCCCGGAGTGGGCGGGCACTGCATCCCGATCGACCCGCGCTACCTGCTGGACAAGGCGCGCCGCGCCGGGGGGCGGCTGGGCGTCGTCGAAGCCGCGCACCAGGTGCACTCGGCGATGCCGTCCTACGTGGTGGAGCGGACGGCCCGGCTGCTGGCGGGCGCGGGCCTGCCGCTCGCGGGCTCCTCGGTGCTGCTCCTCGGCGTGGCGTACAAGGCCGACGTGCCGGACACGCGCGAGTCGACGACGCTGCGGATCGCGGCCGAGCTGACCGCGCTCGGGGCGCGCGTCCGCTACCACGACCCGGTGGCCTGCGCCGTGCCCGAACTCGGACCACCCGTGTCCGACCTCGACTCCGCCCTGCGCGACGCGGACGCGACCGTCCTGCTCGTCGCGCACGGCGGGTACGACCTGGGCCTCCTGGCCAGGAACGCTCGGCTCCTCCTCGACGTCACGGGTCGCGTGCCGGGGGAGGAAGTCCAGCGCCTGTAGTAGCCCGCGGCCGGGGGTGGAGCCCCGGCCGCGGTCGTCATGCCCATCCGCGCACTGAAGGAGTACGCAGGAATGACTACTGCTGTCAAGAACGAGCGTCTGGAACTCCGCTTCGAGAAGTGGGACCGCGACGGCAACGGCCGCATCGACCGGTCGGACCTGGAGGCGGAGGCCAACCGGATCCTCGCCGCGTTCGGCGAGTCGCCGTCCACCCCGCAGGGCCGCGCGCTGCTGGAGTCGTTCACCGGCACCTACGAGTACCTCGCCGAGAAGGCCGGGGTCGGCCGCGACGGCGCGCTGGACCGCAAGCAGTTCACCGAGGTCATCGAGGCCGAGGTGTTCAAGGGTGGTGACGCCGGGTTCGGGCGCGTGGTGCGGCCGATGATCCAGGCGATCCTCAACGTGTGCGACACCGACGGCGACGGCGAGGTCAACCCGGCCGAGTTCGCCAAGTGGCTGAAGGCTGCGGGCGTCGACCGGTCGAAGGCCGACGAGTCGTTCCGCACCATCGACACCGACGGCAGCGGTGCGCTGACCGTGGACGAGCTGGTCGCGGCGGTGAAGGCGTACCACTTCGGCACGCTGGACGTGCCGCTGCTCGGCTGACCTCCCACACCGCGCGACGGGCCCCGGAGCAGTGCTCCGGGGCCCGTTCGTCGGCGGGCGCGGTCAGTGCGCCGCGCCCGCGGCCGACACCGCCGGTCCCCGTTCGGCGACGCCGGGGGCCTGGATGAACGTCACGGTGCGCTCGGGGCGCATCCCGACCTCGGGTCCGGTGCGCGGCCTCGGCGTGGAGATGAGGATGTTGTAGTGGTTGGGGTGGTGGCACGCGTCGAACCCCAGCACGGTGCCGATCATCCCGCCCTCCAGCCACACCTCGTCGCCGCGGTCGATCACACCGGCGTCGTCGATCTCCACGAAGCCGAGGAACCCCACCCGGTCGATGCGCTCCGCGGTCACCGGGTGGTCCGTGGTGACGAGTTCGTGCACCTCGCCCTGCCGGACGCAGCGGCTGGCGAACGGCTCCAGGCGCATGCCGCGGTCGTCGCGGCGGTGCACCAGCACCTTGACCACCCGGCTGCGCACCGGGCGCTTCGGTCCGTCCTCGATCACGTGCTCTCCCTTCGATAGGCCTCGTCCACCAGTGCCAGGGCGGCCAGGCCGCCGTCGGCCCACGCGCCGCCGGCGGCCACGGCGCGCGCGAAGTCCCGGAGCACGCCCTCGTACTCGTGCCACAGCGAGCCCTTGAACCCGTCGTGCCCGGCGAGCATGTCGGCGCGCAGTTCACGTCCGCCGACAAGTCGCGCGGTGACGTCCTTCACCTCGCCGGGGTAGGACCAGTCCAACTCCACCCGCACCGGCGCCGTCCCGCGCGCCGTGAGCACGGCGTGTCGGTCGACCCCGGCCTCGTCCCGCACGACGAGCGCCTCGCACAGCCGCAGCGGACCGGCGAACAGGCGGGCCACGTCGAGCGCGTTGGGGCCGTTGTCGGCCACGCACCCGCCACCGGAGCGCGCGGCGTCGAGGTACCAGCGGTCGGTTCCGACGTGCTCCTCGATGCGTTCGAAGTACCGCACGGTCACCGACTCCAGCGGCCGGCCGTCCACTTCGGACAGCAGGGCGAGGACGTTGTCGTTGTACCGCCGGTGGAACGCGGTGAACAGCGCCACGCCGCGCGCGCGGGCCGCCGCCGCCACCTCGCGGCCGCGCGCCAGGTCGATGTCGAGCGGCTTCTCCACGCACACCGGCAGCCCCGCCTCGACGGCGTCGCGGCAGATCGCCGCGTGCGCGTCGTTCGGCGCGGTCACCACCACGGCGTCCACCAGGTCCGCGTCCAGCATCGCCCGGTGGTCGGCGAACGCCGGGACCCGGTGACCCGCGCGGGCCTCGGGGCGCGGGTCGCACACGGCCGCCAATTCGACCCCGTCGAGCCGGTCGATCGCGGCGAGGTAGAAGCGGGAGATGACGCCGAGCCCGGCCACGCCGAGGCGGATCACCCGGCGGCCCGCGGGATCGACGAGCGGACCGACGAGTACAGCTCCTCGTACAGGTCGGCGGGCAGCGGCACGCCGTGCGCCCGCCGCCACGCCGCCCGCTCGCCCTCGTGCCAGCCGGGGTAGACGACCGGGCGGCGCGGGTCCGCGGGCGGGCAGCCCAGCAGGGCGGAGAACAGGGCGTCGGCGTCGTCGGCGAACCCCGGCCGCAGCCGCGCGGGCGCGATGGCCAGCGCCATGACGCCGATGTCGTCGTCGGCGTCACCGGCCCGAACCGGTCCCAGCGCGGCGCCGGACACCAGCGCCGACAGCGCTTCCACCACCAGACCCAGCCCGAAACCCTTGTAGGCGCCGGTCTCCGGGGTGCTGCCCAGCCACAGCAGGTGCCCCTCGCCCCGGTCGTAGGCGGCCGGGTCGGTGACCGGCGTGCCGTCGTCGGCCGCCAGCCACCCGGCGGGGATCGGCTCGTCCACCCGCGCCGCGCCCCGGATCCGGCCGGTGGGCACGACGGTCGTGGACATGTCCAGCACGAACGGGTGCCGGTCGCCGGCGGGGCAGGCCAGCGCCAGGGGGTTGGTGCCCAGGACCTTCGCCAGGCCGCCCGGCGGGCGGGCGATGGTCTGGCCGCCGCAGTTGGACGTGACCAGGCCGATGACACCGCGTTCGGCGGCGCGGGCGGCGTGGAATCCCGCGCACCCGATGTGCGTGGCGCCGCGCAACGACACCACGCCGACGCCGTACCTCCCGGCGCGCGACACGGCGAGGTCCATCGCCTGGGAGGCGGCCCACAGGCCGAGGGTGCGGTGGGCGTCGGCCAGCACGCACGCGCCCAGGTCGGCGAGGACCTCCATGTCGGCCGCCGGATCGGCGCGGCCGGACTCCAGCAGCGGCAGGTACAGGCGGGTCAGGTTGACCAGGCCGTGCGAGGTGACACCGGTCAGGTCCCCGTGCACCAGGGCCCTGGCCGCGGTGTCCGCGCGGTCGGGTGGGACGCCCCGGTCGGTGAACACCTCCGCCACGGTCGACACCAGAGCGGGGTAGGGCACGACGACGTTCATCATCCTCCGTTGCGGGCGAAGCGCGTGACCAGCTCGCCCACCACCGCCGAGAACCGGTCCAGTTCCCCGACGTGGGCGTGCTCGCCGCGTGCGTGCGCGTTGTTGGCCTCCAGCGACCCCGGCCCCAGCACGGCCGTCCGGGTCCCCGGCACGTCGGTCATCCAGATCGCGTCGCAGGTGAAGCCCGGCTCGTCGGCGGGCCACGGCGGCACGATCCCATGCAGTTCCGGCACCTCGTGGTCGCGCAGCGCGGGCAGGCCGCGCTTGCGCCACTCCAGCGCCGTGATCGCGGCGGCGCGGACGGCGGTGCGGTGGAACGGCTGCGTCCCCCTAAAGCGCTCGGTGAACTCCGCCAACCCCTCGCGCAGCCCCTCCTCCAGCGCCCCCGCCAGCACCGCGGCCGACTCGGCGCTGCCGTAGGACAGGTTCAGCAGCAGCTCCCCCGTGCCGTGGACGCGGTTGTGCGTCCGCCCCGTGTGCAGGCCCGCCACGCACACCTTCCCGTCCGGGACGCGCCCGGCGAGCGCGGTCGCGAGGTGCTGGGCCAGGAAACCGAGCAGGACCGTCGCGTTGTCCCCGGCGTGCGGCTCGTCGTCGATCGCGTCCTCGCCGCGCACGACGACGGCCGCGGTCATGGCGGCGGTGCAGCGCGGCAGGTAGCGCAGGCCGGTGGGCTCGCAGAACACGTTGAGCGCGCCGAGGAAGCCCGCCTCCACCAGCGGCCGGGTGCCGAAGACCCCCATCGCGCCGCCCTCCTCGCCGGAGACGGCCTGCACGAGCACGCTGACGTCGCGGCCCACCGCCGGATCGCGCGCGGCCTCCCGCAGACCCGCCAGCAGCGCCACGGCGGGCCCCTTGGCGTCGATCGCGCCCCGGCCGTGGAACCGGACGCCGTCGAACCCGACCGGTTCGACCGGCGCGACCGTGTCCAGGTGCACGTTGAACATCACGGTCGGCTCGGCGCTGCCCAGCCGCAGCACCAGGCTCGGCTGGCACTCCAGGAACCTGGGGTCGCGGCGCACCGCCTCCCGCACGACGACGGGCACGTCGGCCCGCCGGACCGCCTCCGGTGGCGCGGGCCCGAGGTGCGCGGTGCTCATGCCGAACGCGTGCGCGGCTGCGGCGTAGGCGTGCATGGCGTCCCACAGCCGCACCTCGCCGTCGCTCTCCAACGGGCCCGCGGTGGGCATGCGCAGCAACTCCAGCAGCAGGTCCCGATCCGGGGCGATCACCGCAGCAGCCGGGCCATCGCCCGGCCCGCGCGCACGAACGCCTCCGGCGCGCCGTCCGCCAGCCGGTCCGAGCGGTGCGGCTGGAGCGCCACGTGCGGCTCCAGCGACCACCCCCCGGCGTAGCCGACCGAGCGCAGCAGCCGCACGCAGTCGAGCACCCGCGCCTCGCCCGTGCCGGGGTCGACGAACTCGGTGCCGCGGGCGTCCTTGACGTGCACGTGCGCCACGTGGGGCGCGATGCGCCGCAGCACCTCGTAGCCGTCGTAGCCGTGGGCGACGGGGTTTCCCGTGTCGAACAGCAGCCGCAGCGAGGAGCCGGGCGCCGCGTCCACCAGCTCCAGCATCCGGTCGGCGTCCGAGGCGGCCCACCCGGAGCAGTTCTCGTGCAGCAGCACGACACCGGCGGCCTCGGCGACCTCGGCGAGCGCGACGACGCGGTCGAGCACCCGCTCGCGCCAGCGCGGCTCGTCCAGGCCGTCGTTGGGGTAGGACATGATCCGCACGTAGCGGGTGCCCAGGTCGGCGCACCGCCGGGCCAGCACGTCCAGCTCGGCCAGGTCGTCCTCGAACGGCGCGGTGACCGGCCGGGCCCACCCGCCGATCCGCGACGCCACGCACACCACCCGCACGTCGCGGTCGGCCAGTTCCGAGGCCACCCGCGCGAAGTGGCGGTCGTCCAGGTCGGCGACGGCGAGCCCGTCGACGGTGCGCAGTTCGACGGTCGACCAGCCCAGTTCGGCGAGGACGGCCAACTGCCCGGCCAGATCGGGGGCGGCCTCGTCGGTGATCCCGGCCAGGACGGTGCCGGAGCCGGGCTCGGCGTGCCGCGCGGGCGTGGTCGCCACGGCCTCAGACCACACGGACGCCCCCCGGCACGCGGACCGCCACCGGCTCACGGGCCGCCGGGATCATCGGTTCGGCGCTGATGTTCTTGGCCACCGACAGCAGCCGGGCCACGTCGCAGGCGACGGAGAAGTTCTTCGCGTGCTGGTCGCGGCCACCCTGGAACAATCGATAGGCGTGGATCATCCATTCGGTGAGCGAATCGTCGCGCAGCACCTCGTGCTCGCGTTGTCCGTTTGCGGTCACGGTCAACTGGGAGTAGGGGTCGTCGGCGCTGATCGCGTAGTGCCCTATCGCCGCGCCGTTTTCGAACCGCACCTCGACGCGCCGTTCCCGCGCCGGGGAAGTCAAATCCGACGTGATCTCCGTGCGCGTGCCGTTGGTGTGCCGCAGCCCCATTCGGGCACCGCCCATCCGGGGTACCCGCGTCCTGCCCACCACCAGGTCGGAGCCGGAGGCGTGGGTGACGCGGGCGTTGCCCGCCAGGCGCAGCGCCAAGCCCACGCCGTGCGGCAGCTCCACGTCGAACGCCGTCCGGTGCGACGTGGTGGTCAACGTGCGCCGGAACCGCGGCTTGTTCTGCACGAGCGTGATCGAACGCGGCTCGCCCAGGCTCCCGCCCCGCACCAGCGCCATCAGCCGCGCGGTCAGCGAGCTGGTCAGCCACGGCTCGACGACGGCGATCCACAGCCCGTGCCGACGGCGCAGCCCTATCACCCGTGCCAGGTCGTCGGTGTCGACGGCCAGCGGTTTCTCCACCACCATCCGCCGGAACCCCAGTCCCGCGAGCGCGGAGATCACCTCGGAGCGGTTCCCCGGCGGCGTGCACACGTGCGCCACGGTCCGCGCGGGATCCACCTCCGCCGCCGCGGCCTCCAGGCTCGTCCGCACGACCAGCCCCGGCCGCTCGGGCGTCCGGCACGGGTCGCAGCCCACGACCGGATCGTCGTCGAACAGCTGCGGCGCGGAGGCGCGAGCGCCCTCGAGCACCGGCAGGTGCAGTTGCGCGCCGGCCCTCCCCAGCCCCACCAAGAGTGTTCGCACCGCTGATTCCCGCCCGTTGCAGGTGACCGCCGCCAACGACGTCGAAAGGCGGCGGAATTCGATCGAACTCGAGGTTTCACGATTCAGTCGGCACTTGTCAATGCCGCACGCTCACAGTTGACCAAGAAGAGTGAAAGTCCCTCCTGCGGACAATTTGTCCGTGACACCGACCTACGATCTCATCGAAGTTCCGACAGCGGAGGTGGAGGTTGGCTGTTCCATTCTTCACGCAATCGTCGACATTCTCGGAATTGTGGCCGAAAACAAGAGAGCACATTGTCGACGTGATGGACCGCGGCAAGTATTCGCACGGCCACAAGGTCGTCGAATTCGAGGGGGCGCTGGCCGAGTACACCGGCGCGAAGTACGTGGTGGGGCTCAACAGCGGCACCGACGGGCTGGTGCTCCTGCTGCGCGCGTGCGGCCTGCGCCCCGGTGACGAGGTGGTGGTGCCCGCGTTCTCGTTCGTCGCCTCCGCCTCCGCGGTGGTGCTCGCGGGCGGCCGTCCGGTGTTCGCCGACATCGAGCCCGACGGCTACGGCATGGACCCCTCCTCGCTCGTGGCCGTGGCCACCGGGCGCACCCGGTTCGTGATGCCGGTGCACCTGTTCGACCAGCCCGCGGACATGACGGGACTGGGCGAACAGGCCCGGCGGCTGGGGCTGACCGTGGTGGAGGACAGCGCCGAGGCGATCGGGATGCGGTACGGCGGCAGGCACGCGGGCCTGCTCGGCGCGGGCGGGGTGCTGTCGTTCTTCCCGACCAAGACCCTGGGCGCGCTGGGCGACGCGGGCGCGGTCCTCACCGACGACCCGGTCGTCGCCGAGACCGTCGCCGCGCTGCGCCACCACGGGCGGTTCGGCCCCACCGCGGCCCACTTCCCCGCGATCAACACCACCACCGGCGCGATCGGGGTCAACAGCAAGATGGACGACCTCCAGGCGGCGGTGCTGCTGGCCAAGCTCGGCAGGCTGGAGGCGGACGTCGAACGCCGCGCCGTCCTCGCCCACCGCTACACCGAACTGCTCGCCGACGTGCCGGGGGTGCGGAAGCTGCCCTCGGCGCTGCCGCGCCGCGCCGACGTGCGCGGCGTGTTCTACGTGTACGCGATCGAGGTGGAGCGGCGGGACGAGTTGGCCGCGCACCTGGCCGCGCGCGGTGTGGGGACCGAGACGTACTACCCGACACCGCTGCACCTGCAACCCTGCTTCGCCGACCTGGGGCACCGGCCGGGGGACTTCCCCCGCGCCGAGGCGGCCTGCCGCGACGCGCTCGCGCTGCCGCTCTACCCGGACCTGCACGAGGACGACGTCGCACGGGTGTGCCGCGGGATCCGCGACTTCTACCGGTCCTCGGAGGCGGCGTGACCATCCCGTTCTTCCCACCGGACCTGTTCGAGGACGACCGCGAGGCGCTGCTGGAGGTGGTCCGGGAGGTGGCGCTCGACCCCGAGCAGCGGTTCATCCTCGGCCCCCGCACCGAGCGCTTCGAGACCGCCGTCCGCGACGCCGTCGGGGCGGCCGACGCCATCGCCTGCTCGAGCGGCACCTCGGCGTTGGCCCTCGTGCTGCGCGCCATGGGGGTGGGGCCCGGCGACGAGGTCGTCGTCCCCGCCTACGGCTGCGCGCCGCTCGCGGCCGCACCCGCGCTGCTCGGCGCCACACCGGTGTTCGCCGACGTCGACCCGTGGACGATGGTCGTCGACCCGGTCGAGGTCGAGAAGTCGGTCACCGGACGCACCAGGGTCGTCATGCCCGCGCACATGTTCTCCGTGATGGCCGACATGCCCGCGCTGCGCGCCATCGCCGCCGACGTCGGCGCGCGGCTGCTGGAGGACTCCGCCGTCGCACAGGGCGGTGTGCTCGGCGGTCGGGCCGCGGGCACCTGGGGCGACGCGGGCGTCTACTCGTTCGTGCAGGTCAAGACGTTCGGGATGCCCGGCGAGGGCGGCATGGTCGTGACCGGCGACCCGGCCCTGGGGCGGGTCGTGCGGATGCTGCGCAACCACGGGCAGGACGGCCGCACCCGGTTCCTGCACCACCGGATCGGGGTGAACAGCCGCTTCGACGAGATCATGGCGGCGTTCCAGCTGCGCCGCCTGCCGGGGCTGCCCGCACGCCTGGAGCGCCGGGCCCGCATCGGCGACTACTACACCGAGCGCTTCACCGGGCTGCCCGGCGTCGTGGCCCCGCCACCCGGCCGCGACGGGCGCTGCTTCTACGTGTACTCCCTGCTCGCCGACCGCCGCGACGCGCTGCGCGACCACCTCGCCGCCCACGGCGTCGGCTCGCACGTGTACTACCCCACCCCCTTGCCGCACCAGGCGGCGTTCCGCACCACCGGCCGCGACTGGCCCGCCGCCGAACGCGCCTGCGCGCGGCAGCTCGCCATCCCGATCCACCCCCACCTGGCTGACGCCCAAGTCGAGCACATCGCCGACGAGGTGTGCCGGTTCGCCCGGACCTGACACGGAGACGCCATGCAGCACACCACGCCCGAGGCCACCACCAGGCGCGCCTACGTCCGACTGGCCAAGCTCGACATCGTCGACTACTACTTCGGCGTCCTGGTCGTCTGGACGCTGCTGCCCTCCGCGCTGCGCCTCGACGGGGCTGTCCTCGCCGCCACGGGCCTGTTCCTGCTCGGCGAGGTGTTCGTCATCGCCACCATGGTGGCCCTGGACGACCTCACCGGCTTCCGCGACGGCAGCGACATCGCCAACTACGCCCCCGACGACCCCAACCGGCGCCGCTACCGCAAACCGCTCGTCGCCGGGACGCTGACCGAGGCCCAGGTGCTCCGGTTCGCGTGGGTCACCGGGCTCATCGGCGCCCTGCTGTGGATCGCGGCGATCGCCGTCGCGCCCCACGCTCCCCTGTGGACGGTCGCGGTGATCGGCGTGACCTACTTCTTCGCGGTGCAGTACTCGTGGGGGATCAAGCTCAGCTACCGCGGGTTCCAGGAGTTCTTCCTCGCCGCGCTGGGCTGGGCGCTCGTGCTGGCCCCCTACGGACTGGCCGTGGGCTCGATCGACGGCAACGCCGTGGTGCAGGCGCTGGTCTTCGGCCTGGGACCGCTGCTGTTCGGCGTCTACTCCAACACCAACGACATCAAGGGCGACCGCAGGGTCGGCAGGCTCACCGTCGCCGCGCTCGCCACGCCGCGCGGGAACATGCTCTTCATCCTCGCCGTCACGGCCGCGGAGGCGCTGCTGATCGTCTGCGGGCCGCTGCTGGGCACGGCGTGGTGGTTCCCGGTGGTCCTGCTGCCGACGCTCCTGCTGCGCGCCCGGCAGGTGCGCGTCGCCTTCGGGCAGGGCGACATCCTGCGCGCCCGCCTCCTGGGCATCCACGTCCACCGCGTCACCGTGGTGGCGCTGGTCGTGGTGAACCTCCTGTGACCGACGAGGAGGACGTCGTCGTCATCGGTGGCGGCGTCGCCGGACTGGTCGCCGCACGCGCGCTGCGCCTCGCCGGGCGCTCGGTGCGCGTGCTGGAGGCCGCCGACGCCGTGGGCGGGCGGATGCGGACCCTGCGCACCGGGGGGTTCCTCGTGGACACCGGGGCCGAGCAGGTGCCCGAACGCGGCTACCCCGCCACGTGGGGCCTGCTCGGGCGGCTGGGCGTGGACCGGACGGCCGTGCCCCGCATCGGCCGCCACCTGGCCGTGTGGCGCGGCGGCAGGGCCCGAGCAGGCCTGGCCCATCCTCTCGGGCTGCTCACCGGGGCGGGTCTGGGGCCGCGCGCCCGGCTGGACCTGCCGCGGGTGCTGCGCGTGCGCCCGGACTTCGACCACCCGGAGCGCTCAGCCCTCGGAACGGTCGCCGAGTTCGCCGGGGCCTTCCACCCCGACGTGCTGGCCTACCTCTGCCAGCCGGTCGTGTCCGGGTTCTTCGGCTGGTCGCCCGAGCGCTCCGCGGCGGCGCCGTTGCTCGCGCTGCTCGCGGCCGCCGGTCCGGCGGGCACCTGGCGCACCTACCGCGACGGCATGGACACCTTCGCGCGCGCACTGGCCGAGTCCCTGGACGTCACGACCGGCGCCCGCGTCGACGGCGTGGTGTCCGAGGCCGGATCGGTCCGCGTGCTCCTCGGCGACCGCGAGATCCGCGCGCGGAGGGTGGTGCTCGCCGTGCCCGCCCCGGTCGCCCGCTCCCTGCACGCCAACGCCCCGGACCACGACGCGGGGTTCCTCGCCGCCTCGACGTTCACCCCCGTGGTCAAGGTCCACCTCATGCTGTCCGCCCGCCCCGCGTCGCGCTCCTACGCGGTCCTCGTCCCCGCCGCGGAGGACCGGGTGGTGTCCACGCTCATCCTCGACCACGTCAAGCACCACGGGCGGGCGCCCGCCGGACGGGGGCTGGTCACCGTGATGGCGAACCCCGCGGCCGCGACCGACCTGCTCGACGCCACCGACGACGAGGTGGTCGACGTCCTGTCAGGTGCGGCCGAGCGGTTCCTCCCCGGCCTGCGCGCGGCCACCACCGGCGCCCTGGTCACCCGCTTCCGCCACGCCCTGCCCGAGGCCACCCCGCGCGCGCTGGCCCTGCGCGCCGCCTTCGCCGCCCGACCCGTCACGGCGGTGGAGTACGCCGGGGACTGGACCGGGCTCGTGCCGTGCAGCGAGGCGGCCGTGCGCTCCGGGCAGCGCGCCGCCGCCCGCCTGCTCTCCGCCACCCCCGCCAGGAGGGAACACGCATGAGGCCCCACGACATGGGCACCCTGTTCCACGAGGTAGCCGCCCGTCGCACCCACACCGTCGTCGTGCTCGACCGGCCCTTCGACATCGCGCCCGACCGGGGCACCCTGTTCACCGTGCCGCGGCTGGCCGACCTCGTGGAGGAGGCCGCGGGCTGGCTGCACGCCGCCGGGGCCCGCGCGGGGGAACGGGTGGCCGTGGTCAAGCGCAACCACTACGACTACGACCTGCTGGCCTGCGCGGCGGTCCGGCTCGGCGCCGTGCCCGCCCTGCTGTCGGCCCACCTGTCCGACGACGTGCTGGAGACGCTGCTCAAGCGGCTGGAGCCCGCGGTCCTCGTCACCGACCGCCCCGTTCCCGCGCACCACGTCCGCCGCGTGCTGTCCCTCGGCGTCCCCGGTGCGGGCGAACTGGCACTCGACGACGTGCGGGGCACCCGCGCCCCGGCGCCCCGGCGCAGGCACGACGACGACCCGCTGATCGTCAACCACACCTCCGGCACCACCGGAACCCCCAAGCTGGTCGTCCACACCACGAGCACCATCGTCAACCGGCTCGCCCGGTTCGAGGCGCTGCGCTTCCCGGTCGTGGGCACCCGCCGCGACGACGTCGTCGCCAACGCCTCCTCCTACGCCCACGGCCGCACCTTCTGCTGGACCGGCAGCGTGTTCGGCCTCGCCCCGCGCAAGATCGTGCTGCTGTCGGACCCCGCCTCGGCCGGGGAAGTGCTCGGGGCCCACCCGCCGACCACCGTCGAAGCCCTACCCACCACCTACGTGCGGTGGCGACCGTTGGCGCGCGGGCCGGACAACCCCTTCCGCGACGTGCGCCTGTTCGTCAGCACCTACGACGCCGTGCACCCACCCGTGGTGCGCACGATGCTCCACGCGTCGCGCCGCCGCCTCCCGCTGTGGATGCAGGGGTGGGGGCAGACCGAGACCGGGCCGCTGACCTTCCGCTTCCTCACCCGCGCCTCCGTCGACCGCGCCGCCCACGCCCGCGACCTCGGCCGCCCGCTGCCGGGCAGGACGAGGCTCCGGGTCGTGGACCCCGTGACGTTCCGGCCCGTGCCGCGCGGACGGCCGGGGCTCGTGCTGACCAGGACCAAGGCGCGCTGCACCGCGTACGTGGGCGAGCAGGACCGTTGGCACGACAAGGACACCGACGGCTGGTGGAACACCGGGGACCTGGGCGTCCTCACCCGCACCGGGACCGTGCTGCTGCTCGACCGCGAGGTCGACACCGTGCCCGGCCTGAGCTGCCTGCGCACCGAGGACGTGATCGAGGACCGGCTGCCCGAGGTGCTCGAGTGCGTCGTCCTGGGCACCCCCGGCAGCCCTCCCGTCCCGGTCGTCGTCACCACCGACGGGCACCTCGACCCGCGGCGCTGGCGGTCCGCCGTCGGCGACCTGCCGCCGCTGGCACCGCCGCGGGTGGTCACCTGGGACGACCTCCCGCGCACCGGCACCGGCAAGGTGCGCCGCCTCGAACTCCTCACCCGCCTCGTCGGCCACGCCGACACCCACGGAACCGGACGGTGGACTTGACCTCCTCCCCAATCCTGATGGATCGGGGATTTCCGGCCGCCTCACAGCGGACAGTTCCTGTTCCCCCTCCCTCGGAAGGGAGGTTCCGACAGATGCCCCACCGACTGGCGCCGGTTCGGTCCGACTCCGCCTCCGCGGGCTGCAACCGCCCGTCCGGCGGCCGGGGTGTTCCGTGCGGCGTTGACGTCCCGATCATGGACCTCGCCGCATCCGGGACAGGTCCGATCACGCATGCCCAGCGGCAACACGTCGAGCAGGTACCCGCACTCGGTGGGACAGCGGCGATAGCGGTGCGCACGCTTCACCACCGCCCCCGACACACCCCGCAGACTGTCCGGTCCATCGACGGGGACCGAAGCCGCCTGTCCACTCCGGACTCGGCGGTTTCCCGGCACCGCCCGTGGATCGGCTCCTCCCCGGCCTGGAGGCCGGGGTGTCCACCGATTGGAGCTCCGATGACCACGACCCACGAGGGCTACGTCTTCGACAACCGGAACCTGCACGCCGCGGAGCAGCACCACTGCCTGGCCGCCGCCTACGACCCGATCACGCTCGCCCGCCTGGAGAGCACCGGTGTCGGGCCGGGGTGGCAGTGCCTGGAGGTGGGCGCGGGCGGGGGCAGCGTCGCCCGGTGGCTCGCCGACCGCGGCGCGTCGGTCCTGGCCACCGACATCGAGCCCGAGCACGTCCCGCCCGCCGCGGGGCTGACCGTGCTGCGGCACGACGTCGTCCGCGATCCGCTGCCCGAGGCCGAGTTCGACCTCGTCCACGCCCGCCTCGTGCTGCTGCACCTGCCCGAGCGCGAGCAGGTGCTGCGCAAGCTGATCCGTTCCCTCAAGCCCGGCGGCCTGCTGCAACTGGACGAGTTCGACCTCGACTACGGACCGGTGCTGCTGGCCGCCCGCCCCGCGCACGCCGCGGCCTACGAGGAGTTCCTGGCCGCGAAGGAGCGCATGTTCGACGAGGCGGGCGCGGACCGCCGCTGGGGCCGCCGCGCCGCCGCGTCGATGGTCGCCGCGGGCCTGGTGGAGGTGGACCCGGTGCCGGTGGTGCGGCGGTGGGACGCCGACTCCCCCGGCCTGCGCCTGCTGGTCCACCACACCCGCCACCTGCGCGACCGGCTCGTCGCCGCGGGCCTGACCGACGCCGGTCTCCAGACCGCCCGCGACGCCATGGCGCATCCGGCTTTCCGAGCCACGTCCTGCGTCTTCTACACCGTCCAGGGCAGGCGTCCCGCGTGACCGCCGTCCACGCGCCGAACTGGAGCGGCCCCGTCGACCTCCCGCTGCGCGGGGAGCCCGACGTGCAGGCGGCGTGCGGACTGATGCACGTCCACGGCCGCCACCTCGGCCGTCCCGCGCCGCTCGGGATGGACTACGCCCGCGCCGTCGCCGCCGAGCTGTCCGCGATCGGGGCGCTCGCCGTCGACCTGGGGCGCGCCCGCGGCGTGCCGCTCACCGGGTGCGCCACGTCCGTCGCGCAGGCCGCCCTGCTCGCGGTCTCGCAGTACCTGGCCGCCGCGACCGCCGACGACCCCGACGAGTGGCACCCCGGCGCGGGGCCGCCGTTCCGGTCCCGCGAGGGCGTGGTGTTCGAGGTGGAGGCCCTCGATCCTGTTCCGTGGCAACGGTTCTGGGCCGCGCTGGGCGTTCCGGCACGGGCCGTGGAACGGGGGTGGCGGCCCTTCCTGCACCGCTTCGCCACGGCCACCTGCCCGCTGCCGCCCGATCTCGCCGACGCCGCGGCCCGCACCCCGTTCGCCGTCCTGGAGGCCACCGCCCGGCAGGCGGGCATGACCGCGGTCGTCCGGTCGGGGAGGGTGCTGGACGGCCTGCCCGCCTACCTGATCTCGCCCCGCGGTCCGGCCGGGGGCGTCGGGGACGAGGGTGCGCCGGTCGGGGAGTCGCCGCTGTCCGGGATCGTCGTGCTGGAATCGTGCAGGCGCGTGCAGGGGCCGATGGTCGGGCACCTGCTGGGGATGCTCGGGGCGACCGTCGTGCGCATCGAGCCGCCAGGCGGCGATCCGCTGCGCTGGGTGCCGCCGATGGCCGGGCGCACCTCCGCCCGGTTCCTCGCCCTCAACCGGGGCAAGTCCGTGGTGGAGATCGACCTGCGCACCGGCCGGGACGAGGTGCTCGACCTCGCCGCGGCCGCGGACGTCTTCGTGCACAACTGGGCGCCGGGCAAAGCCGCGCACTGGGGTCTGCGAGCCGAGGACTTCCCGGCAGGACTGGTGTACGCGCACGCCTCCGGGTGGGGTGACGAACTCGGGCCCGAACCGCCGCTGGGCACCGACTTCGTCGTCCAGGCCCACGCGGGCGTGCCCGCCTCCCCCATGACCGTCGTGGACGTGTTCGGCGGTGTGGTCGCCGCGCACGCCGTGGTGGACGCGCTGCTGCGCCGCGAGAGGACCCGGCGCGGACAGGCCGTGGCGTCGTCGCTGCTGTCCGCGGCCTCGCGGCTCAACGCCCTCACCCGGCACCGCGACACGTCCGCGCCCACCGTGCCGGTGTGCACCGACCTCGCGGCGCTGGGGCGCGACCCGCGGTTCGCGCGGGCCCTGGTCCGGGAGGGGTGCGTGCTGCCCGCCTCGCCCTGGGAGTTCTTCCGATGACGTGGATCTCGCGCGAGGGGATCGTGATCGCCGACCAGGTGCCCGCGGCGGCCAGGCGCGCCTGGGTCCGCGCCGGGCACTGCCCCGATGAGGACCTGCACTCGCTGTTCCGCGACCGGGTCCGCCGCCATCCCGACCGGGCCGCGGTCGTCGACGACCGCGGAACGCTCACCTACGCCGAGCTGGACGCGCGGGTGCGGGGCCTGGCGGGCGCGCTGGCCGCCCGACCGGGCGACGTCGTCGGCGTGCGCGTGCCCAACGGCCGCGACGCCGTGGTCGCCGAACTCGCCGTCGCGGCGTGCGGCGCGGTCGCGCTGCCGTTCACGGGCGGGCGGGCCGACGCGCTGGCCCTGCTCGCCCGCGCCCGCGCCGCTTCGGTGATCACCGACGACGACCTGCCGCTCACGACCGTGTCGCCACGGGCCCGCGCCGAGGGGTGGCGACCGGTCGCCGTGGACCCGGAATCCCCGGCGAGGCTGCTGGTCTCCTCCGGCTCGGAGGCCGAGCCGAAGCTCGTCGCCTACTCCCACAACGCTTTCGCGGGCGGCCGCGGCAACTACCTGCGCGCCGTGCACCTCGACACCCCGGTGTGGCGCGACCTCGTGCTCGTGCCGCTGTCCTCGGCCTACGGGTCGTTCGGGGCCGCCATCACCCTGTGCCGCTTCGGCGGGACGCTGCTGCTGCGCCCCCGGTTCGACGCCCTGGACGCGCTGCGGGCCATCGCCGAGCACCGGCCAACCCACGTGTTCGGCGTGCCCACCATGCTGCGCCGCCTCGCCGAAAGCGCCGCGGGCGTAGACACCTCGT
Organism: Umezawaea sp. Da 62-37; assembly: GCF_032460545.1. Classification (GTDB taxonomy): domain Bacteria; phylum Actinomycetota; class Actinomycetes; order Mycobacteriales; family Pseudonocardiaceae; genus Umezawaea. The sequence continues at coordinate 6,993,283 of NZ_CP135965.1, read as the reverse complement.
CGCTGCGGGCCGTCGTGTCCAGCGGCGACGTGCTGCCGGAGGACGCGCTGCGGCGGTGCCGGGAGGTGTTCGGCGTCGACGTGGTCAACGTCTACGGCTCCTCCGACGGGGTCAACTGCCACACCACCACGCCCGAGCGCGGAGTGGGCCGCCCCGACCCGGCCGTGACCGACATCCGGATCGTGGACGGCGAGATCTGCGCGCTGGGCCCCATGACCCCGCTCGACCACATCGGCGGAGGACCGCCGCGACTGCCCGGCGGCTGGGTCCGCACCGGCGACCGGGGGAGCTTCGACGCCGACGGCACGCTGCGGGTGCTGCGCCGCATCAAGCGCGTCGTCATCCGCGGCGGCCTCACCATCAGCCCCGCCGAGGTCGAGTCCGCGCTGACCGGCCACCCCGCCGTCGCCGACGCCGCGTGCGTGCCGGTGCCCGACCGCGACCTCGGGGAACGGCTGTGCGCGTGCGTCACCGTCCGCGACGGCCACCCGGCCCCCGACCTCGCCGCGCTGACCGCGTTCCTGAGCGACGACCGCGGTCTCACCCGGCACAAGCTCCCCGAGCGCCTGCTCGTCCTCGCCCGGCTTCCCCTGTCCCACAGCGGAAAGGTCTGCCTGCGCACGCTCGCCGACATCGCCGCCGCACACCACGGGGAACGATGACCGACCCGCGGGGATCGGCATCTCGCTGACACCGGGGTCGAGTGGTCGCGCACCACCGGAGGACACCGTGACGCACATCTGCATCATCGGCGCGGGCCCGCGCGGGCTGTCGGTGCTGGAACGCCTGCACGCGAGCGCGTCGGCGGCCCCGGCCGGGCCGGTCACCGTCCACGTCGTGGATCCCGACCTGCTCGGCGGCGGCGCGGTGTGGCGCGTCGACCAGTCGCGCGAGCTGCTGATGAACACCGTCGCCGCGCAGGTCACCATGTTCGCCGACGAGAGCGTCGACTGCGCGGGTCCGATCGTGCCCGGTCCGAGCCTGCACGAGTGGGCCCGGCTCGTCGACCACCTCGGCCCGGAGGACGGGCTGCCGGACCCGGTCCGCGCCGAGTGCCGCGACCTCGGGCCGGACACCTACCCCACCCGCGCCCTGCACGGGCACTACCTGTGCTGGGTGCTGCGGCACCTGCTGCGCACCGCCCCCGACAACCTCGCCATCACCCTGCACACCCGGACCGCGACCAGCCTGGTCGACGCCGCCGACGGCACCCAGGTGGTCGGACTCGACGACGGCACCGCGCTGAGCGGACTGGACGCGGTGGTGCTCGCCCAGGGCCACCTGCCTGCCATGCTGTCCGAGGAGGAGACGGCGCTCGCCGAGCACGCCGCCCACCACCGCCTCGGCTACGTGCGGCCGGGCAACCCCGCCGGTTCGGATCTGTCGTCCGTCGAGCCGGGCGACGAGATCGCGTTGCGCGGCATGGGTCTGACCTTCTTCGACCACCTGGCGCTGCTCACCAGCGGACGCGGCGGCCGGTTCGCCCGCGGCGACGACGGCCGGTTGGCCTTCCTGCCGTCCGGCTCGGAGCCGGTGCTGGTCGCGGGCTCCCGCCGCGGTGTGCCGCACACCGCGCGCGGCGAGAACCAGAAGGGCGCGTTCGGCCGCCACGAGCCGCTTTTCCTGACCCCGCAGGTGATCCGCGCGCTGCGCGCCCGTGCCGAGGACGGCCGTCCCGCCTGCTTCCGCACCGAGGTGTGGCCGATGGTCGACCGCGAGGTCCGGTCGGTGTACTACACGGCGCTGGTCGCGGAACGGGCGTGCTCCCGCGACGCGGAGGTGTTCTCCCGGCGCTACCGCGCGGTGTGCGCGGAGGAGATCGCCGAAGGCTCGTTCGGCGAGCCGTTCGACCGGTCGGGATCGGAGGCGGAAGCGGTGCTGCTCGACCGCTCCGACGTCGCCGAGGAGGACCGGTGGGACTGGAACACCGTCGCGGAGCCCTACGGGGACCGGCGGTTCGCGGACGCCGACGACTACCGGGCCTGGTTGCTGGAGTACCTGGAGGACGACGTGCGGGAAGCGTTGCGCGGCAACGTCCGCAGCCCGGTCAAGTCCGCCCTGGACGTCCTGCGGGACCTGCGCAACGAGATCCGGCAGGTCGTCGACCACGGAGGACTCGGCGGCGCCTCCCACCGCGACGACCTGCGGGGCTGGTACACGCCGTTCAACGCGTTCGCGTCCATCGGCCCGCCCGTGCGGCGCGTGGAGGAGATGATCGCGCTGGTCGAAGCGGGCGTGCTGCGCGTGATGGGCCCCGGTATGCGGGTCGCCCCCGCACCGGACGGCCCGGCGTTCCTGGTGACGTCCTCCCGCGTGCCCGGCCCCGCGGTGCGGGTGGGCGCGCTGATCGAGGCCCGGCTGCCCGAACCGGACATCCGCACCACCACCGATCCGCTGATCGGCGGCCTGCTCACCCGCGGCGAGTGCGTGCCGCACCGGATCCCGATCGACGGCGGCCGCTACTACGAGACCGGCGGGCTGGCCGTCGGACCGCGCCCGTACCCGGTGCTCGGCCGCGGCCGGGTGCCGCACCCGCGCCGGTTCGCCTTCGGCGTGCCGACCGAGGCGGTGCACTGGGTGACGGCGGCGGGCATCCGCCCCGGTGTCGGCTCGATGATCCTCGCCGACGCGGACGCCGTGGCCAGGGCGTGCCTGGGGGCGGCCGTGACCGGGTCCGCGCTCGTCACGGGCCGCTGAACCCTCCCGACGCCGTTCCCGCCGTGCGCCGACCGATCGGGCGTGCCGTCCCCGACGGGAGTCCATCCGGACGGCTCAGCTCGTGAACCCCGAGCACCCCGACGGCGGCGGCAGGTCGCCCGCGACGAACCTGGCGGGTGACACGCCCATGACGTCGCGGAACTCGGCGGTCATGTGGGACTGGTCGTAGTAGCCGGTCTCGGCGGCCACGTGGGCGAGGCGGCCGCGTTCGGCCCTGCCCAGGACGGCGCGGACGCGGTCGAGGCGGGCGAAGTGCTTCGGGGAGACGCCGACGGACTCGGCGAAGACGGCGCGCAGGTGGCGTTCGCTGACGTTGAGCTCGCGCGCGGCGGCGTGGACCGGCTTGGACCTCAGCAGGTCGACGGCCGCGCGCACCAGGCGGTCGTCGGGGACCTCGCGGGCGGCCAGCGCGCGTCCGACCGCGGCCACGTCGGTCAGGTCGCCGCCGCGCCAGAGGTCGCGCAGCGGGACGACGCGGTCGACCAGGTCGCGCATCGGGAGGCCGAGGAGGGCGCCGGCGAGGCCGGGGCGGAGGCGGATCGTGAGGCAGGAGCGGAAGCGCTTGGGTTCGTGGTACCTGGCGCGGGTGCGCGGGCCGATCACCACGAAGGCGTCCTCGCGCAGGCTCAGGGTGGTCGCGTGGTCGGGTTCGGCGAGCACCGTGCGCGCGGTGCCCTCCACGGGCGTGGCGACGCTCATCCGGGCGGCCCATCTCCGGAACGCCTCCGGCAAACCGATCTGCTGCTCGACGTGGCTCACCCGGACCACGGTAGGCCGATCCGGCGGCCGCGGGTGTGCCGGAACTTCCTATCGGCGGGGCCGTCCGGTCGGGCAGCGTCGGCCGCATGATCCTGATCACCGGTGCCACCGGCACCATCGGCAGCGAGGTCGTCCGGCAGCTCACCGGACGCGGCGTCCCGCTGCGCGCCATGTCCCGCAACCCCTCCGGCCCGCACGGCGTCCGGGCCGACTTCGACGACCCCGAGTCGCTGCGGCGCGCGGTGGAGGGCGTGGACGCGGTGTTCCTGCTGACCGCGCCCGCCACGGCCACGTCCCGGCACGACCTCGCCCTGCTGGAGGCGGCGCGGGCCGCGGGCGTGGCGAGGGTGGTGAAGCTGTCCGCGATCGGCACCGGCGACACCACGGCCGACGGCCGGGTCATCGGCGAGTGGCACCTGGCGGGTGAGGAGGCCGTGCGGGGCAGCGGGCTGGAGTGGACGATCCTGCGTCCGTCCAGCTTCGCGTCGAACGTGCTGCGGTTCGCGGCGGGTGACCGGATCTCCAACCTCACGGGTGACGGCAAGCAGGGCGTGGTGGACCCGCGCGACGTGGCCGCGGTGGCGGTCGAGGCGTTGACCGACCCGCGCCACGACCACCGCACCTACACGCTGACGGGTCCGGACCTGCTGAGCGTGCCCGACCAGGCCGCCGAGCTGAGCCGGGTGCTCGGCCGCGTGGTCGGGACCGTCGAGGTGTCCCCCGAGCACCTCCTCGGGTCGGGCATGGACGCCTCGGCCGCCGCGGAGGTCGCGCGCGGCACGGCGTGGGTGCGGGAAGGGCACAACGCCGTCGTCACCGATGACGTCGAACGGGTCCTCGGCCGTCCGCCGACCGGCTTCGCCGACTGGGTCCGCGACCACGCGGAGGCGTTCGGCTAGCCGTCGAGCCTGCCGGTCGTCACCGGCGCCAGGGCGGTGACCGGGCCGACGGTCCGCTCCGCGGACGCCCTGGGCAGCGCGCCCACCACCGGCAGCCGGACCGACGTCCCGGCCAGGTCGAGCGTCACCCTCGGCAGCCGCGAGGGGGCGCTGATCTGGCCGCTGTCGGTGCCGCCGACGACCAGACCGAGCCGGTGGCCCTGCTTGACGACGTGGTCCGTTGTGGACAGTCGGAACGTCATCGTGTACTTGGTGCCCGCGACCAGCGCCGACGGCGTGCTGAGCGAGTTGTGGTTGGCGAGGTCGGCCCAGCCGCGCGAGATGATCTCGGCGCTCACCGACGTGCTGGTGGTCGCCGTGTCGAAGTAGCAGGCGTCGTCACCGGTCCGGCTCTCGCCCCAGCACGACTCGGTGCCGAGCGTCCGGATGCCCTCGCCGCTGCGGATCGTGGCGGGCCCGTAGTCGACCAGGACCGCCGACAGGTGCGCGGTGGTCGTCGACGGGCTCGCCTTGACCGTGAGGGTGCTGATGCCGGACAGCCTCAGGTCGGCGGCGAGCGCGCCGGTGCGGAAGAGCGCCCGGCCGGCGGAAGTCGTGTCGGGGGAGGCGATCCAGGTGTTCGCCGTGTCCCGGCCGGTGTCGGTGAACGCGGCCGAGCCGGTCGACGCCGCGGTGCCCAGCGCGCCCGCCGCGGTCGGGTACAGGGTCCGCGGCGCGGTGCCCGCGGGCGGCCAGGTGGCGTCCTGCGTCCAGTTGTCGGGCGAGCGCTCGATGCTGGCCCGCGGCTCGGTGTCGATGCCGTTGGGGATGTCGAGCAGGTAGCGGTCGAACCAGCGGTGCAGGGTGTCGACCCACTCGCCGCGGCGGAAGTCGAACGGGTCGACGTGGCCGGTCTGCGAGAGCCACAGCTTGCGCGGCGTGCCCGCGGGCAGCGCGTTCCACCACTGGCCGTAGTTCAGCGTCTTCACGTTCATGTCGGCCTGGCCGTGCACGGCGAACACGCTCGCCTTCACGTTGCCCGCGTTGCGGACGAAGTCGCGCTGCGCCCACATCGGCGTCATGTCGCCGTTGCTCGGCGAGCCGTTGGTCATCTCGGTGCGGACCGCGCCGCACTTGGCCCGCGCGTTCGCGTTCTCGTGGCCGGACGCGAGGCTCGTCGGCGAGCCGAACCCGGAGAACGCCACGCCGTCCGAGCGGAACCAGTCGTACCAGGAGCTGATCGCCGCGATCGGCACGATGGTGCGCAGCCCCTCCACGCCGGTCGCCGCGACGCCCTGGGTGATGGTGCCGTCCCACGACTTGCCGATCATCCCGGTCGCGCCGGTCGACCAGCCGGCGGTGACCGGTGTGCCGCCGGTGACCGCCGTGTACCCGGCCGCGCGGCCGTTGAGCCAGTCGACCACCGACTTGCCGGACGCCACCTCGGCCCGGCCGCCGGTGTCGAGGCAGCCGCGGGAGCGGGAGGTGCCCGCGAAGTCGACCAGCACCACGGCGTAGCCGCGCGGCACGAAGTAGTTGTCGTAGAACAGCGGGAACCTGACCGCCGCGCCCGCCGAGTCGTACGTCTTCAGCTCGCCCTCGTTGCCGCGCCCTGCCGTCTGGTAGTACGGGCTCGCGTCCATGATCACCGGCACGCGCCCGGTGGTGGCGGGCCGGATGATGTCGGCCGTGACCCGGTCGGTCGCGCCGTCGCCGTCGAGGTCCATGCCGATGTCCACGTACACGGTCTCGCGCACCGCCTCGGCCAGCGGGAACACCGGTTGCGTCACGCCGTCGCGGACCGCGAACGCCTGCGGCGCGGCCGTCGCGGGCGTCACCCCGGCCAGCAGACCCAGTACCCCGGCGACCACTCCTGCGAACGATGCTCGACGCGCCATGCCCCGGACACTACGAAGGTCGCGGAGGGTCCCGTCAGGGCCGAAAGTCTGATGCCCGCACGAGGAACGCCGCCGGGCGGCGGATTGTTTCGTCACCGGGGACACCGAACGCGACCAGCCCACCGGAACGCCGGTCGGGGAACAGGTCGGATCCGATCGACCTGGCCTTCCGGCGACCGAACGGCGTAGCCCGAGCGGCGTTCGCACCGGCCGTTTTCTGTCGTACCCCCCGAGTAACGTCATGCGCAGGCGTTCGATCGTCGAGGGGAGCGATTGCTCATGAACACCATCAGCGTGACCGCGTTGTCCTTCACCGAGTACGTGATGAGCGGCCAGCGCGGCCGGATCAACATCCTCACCGAGCAGCGGAACATGTACCTCGCGCAGGACCTGCGGATGTGCGGGTTCTACAACCCCATGCGCGACGCGATGCGGCGGGCGATCAACTCACCGGAGCCCGAGGTGGAGATCCGGAACGCGGTGCTGTCCGCGAACCGGAACGGTCAGACGCGGGCGTTCGGGGAACTGGCCGACGGGTTCCTGCCGTGGCTGCGCAAGACGCGGGCGACCGGCGTGCCGGTGGGATCGGCGCGGTGGCACGCGGGCGACCTGACGCTGAAGGTCCGGCCGCACCTGGGGTTGCGGTTGGCGGACGGGACGACGGCGGCGGTGCTGGTGTACGTGAAGGAGGCGGAGCTGACGCGGGAGGCGGCGACGGTGGGGCTGCGGATCGTGCAGCAGACCATCGAGGAGACGCTGCCGGGTGGCGTGCCGATGGTGATGGATGCGCGGCGCGGGGCGGTGTACCGGTTGGGGAAGCGGACGAACATCGCGAAGCTGGACGCGCTGATCGCGGCGGAGTCCGCGGGGTACGTGACGCACTGGCGGCTGAGCGCCTGATCGGGTTGGCAGGCTGGTTCGGTGTGGATCCGGGGTCCGGGGTCGGCGGCACAGGAGAGCCGGGATCACGGGATGCCGGGGGTTGAGCGGGCGCGTTGTGAGGGCTGCGCCTGTCGGGTGGCCGGGTGCGGGACGGGGATGCCGCACCCGGCCATCCGCTTCGGGGACCGCTAGAAGTCGGCCGGGTTGTGGGAGAACTCGCCGTCGACGACGGTGGCGAGGACGGGGATGGCGTTGATCCGCGCGACTTCCACGGTGTGCGGGTCGTCGGCGAGGATGGTGAAGTCGGCGAGTTTGCCCGCGGCCATGGTGCCGAGCTTGTCCTCGACGCGGCACGCGTAGGCCGCGTCCCTGGTGTACGCGGCCAGTGCCTGGTCGACGGTGATGGCCTCGTCCAGGCCGACGGGGGCGCCGCCGGACGAGCGCCGTTCGACCATGAACTGGATGGCGCGCAGCGGGGCGCCTTCGGTGACGGGGCGGTCGGAGCTGCCGGCGATGGTGATGCCGCGGTCCAGGAAGGCCTTGCCGCGGTACATCCACGGGGTGCGGTGGGGGCCCATGATGGTGGCGTAGTCGTCGCCGCTGGCCCACAGGAAGGTGGGCTGGACGACCGGGATCACGCCCAGGGCGGCGATGCGGTCGAGCTGGTCGGGGCGGACCAGGCCGCAGTGCTCGACGCGGTGCCTCGCGTCGGAACGCGGGCGCAGGCGTTGGGCCTCCTCCAGCGACTCCAGGGCGAAGTCGACGGCGCGGTCGCCGATGGCGTGCACGGCCAGCTGCCAGCCCGCTGCGTGGCCGTCGAGGATCGCGGCCCTCATGTGCTCGGGGTCGTCCTGGAGCTGGCCGCTGTTCGCCGTGCCCTCGTAGGGCTCGGTCAGCGCGGCCGTGCGGGCCATCATGCCGCCGTCGGTGAAGACCTTCAGCGCGCCGAGGGACAGGCGGTCGCCGCCGAAACCGGTGTGCAGACCGAGGTCGACGGACCTGGTGATCCGGTCGTCGGCGTGGCCCACGACGGGGTGCAGGAGGTCGGCGGAGACCATCAGCTGGACGCGGATCGGGAGCCGGTTCCGCTGGTAGGCGGCGACTTCCAGGGGGCTGGTGCCGATCAGGCCGCCGCCGACGCCCGCCTCGGCGGCGAACGTGACGCCCTGTTCGAGGCACTGCCGGGCGCCCAGCGCGACGTGGCCCGCGATCTCCTCGACGGAGTACGGCAGCCGGAGGGTGCGCACGGCGGTCTGCGCGCTCTCGGCCAGGCCGCCGGTGGGATCGCCGTCGTCGTCGAACGAGACGCCGGGGGCGCCGGGCGCGAGGACGTGCGCGGGGAGTTCGGCGAGCAGGTGGCTGTTGACGACGCAGGCGTGCCCGGAGCGGTCCTGGACGTAGACGCGGTGCTCGCGGGAGACCCGGTCGAGGTCGGCGGCGGTCAGCGGGCGGTCGAGGACGCGGTGGTCGTAGCCGGAGACCTCCAGCCAGCCGCCGGTCGGGGTGGCGGCGCGCAGCAGGGTGACGATCTCGTCGACCCGTCGGCAGGCGGAGACGTCGAGGGTGACGCTCGCCCGGCCCGCCCAGGCGAGGTGGGTGTGGGCGTCGAGGAAACCCGGCAGCACGACGGCGCCGTCCAGGTCGACCACGCGGACCGCGTCGAAGCCGTCGACCTCCTCGTCGAGGCCGACCACCCGCCCCCGCCAGACGCCCGCCGAGGCGGCGACCGGCCTTTCCGGGTCCATCGTGAGGATTCGGCCGCGCACCAGCAACAGATCGAGGATCACAAGCCGCCAGGTTACGCAGCGAGGTCGGGTTCGGTCGGCTTCAGCGGGGTCGCGATCGTCGTGGGCGCCGACTCCCGTCGAGGGCGAGACCACGGGCGGGTACCCCGCCAGCCACCCGTAACGGGACCTGCCCGCCGCCCGTCCTCGGGGATCGCCGATCATAGGGCCTTCGACCACCGAGGGCGGGAGCCGCGCGCATGGACCGCAAGAAGGCCACGGCGTTGACGAGCCTGGTCATCGTGATCGTGCTGGCCGCCCTGGCGTGGTTCCTGGACCGCGACAAGCAGCCGCCCGCCTCCACTCCCCCGGTCGCGACCGGCGAGTCCGCGGCGCAGCTGGCGGCCCTCACCATCGCCCCCGAGGGCAAGATGACCGGCTACAGCCGCGACCGCTTCCCGCACTGGGCGAGCCAGGGCAACTCCTGCGACACCCGCGAGATCGTGCTGCAGAAGCAGGGCACGAACGTGAAGAGCGACAAGGAGTGCAAGGCCGTCGAGGGCACCTGGATCAGCCCGTACGACGGTCTGACCGTCACCGACGCGGGCGCGATCGACATCGACCACACCGTGCCGCTGGCCGAGGCGTGGCGCTCCGGCGCCGCCGCGTGGACCGACGACGACCGCAAGAAGCTGGCCAACGACCTGGGCGGCAGCCAGCTGATCGCCGCGTCGGCCACCACGAACCGGGCCAAGGGCGACCAGGACCCGGCGAAGTGGAAGCCCGCGGTGCAGACCTACTGGTGCACCTACTCGAAGAACTGGATCGCGGTGAAGTCGGCCTACAAGCTGACCATCGACCAGGCCGAGCACGACGCGCTGGCGTCGATGCTCACGACCTGCGCGCCCTGATCGTCCCGCCGCGTCCACATCGGACGGTTCACCCGACCACCACGGTCGGGTGAACTTCCGGACGGGTCTAGGGCCTGTTTCCCGGATCTCGTTCGATGGGAGTCGCGCCTGAGGTGGTTCCTGGCGGTGCGGGCGGATGGTCCGCGTACCGCTGTTGTACGTGGGCCATCCGCCCGTGCCCCCAGGGGCCGCGTCAGGCCCGGCTACCGCGAACACGGATCCGGGAAACTGGCCCTACGGGCGGAGGCCCTTCAGCTGTTCGGACACGTCGCCGTAGACCTCGGTCCGGCGCACCCAGGCGGCTGACCCCGATTCGGCTGACGGGATCGGGCCCAGCGGGCGAACCGGGTCCACCACGCCGTACTCCAGCCGGTACGCCACCAGCCCGGTCGCCGCCAGCAGCCACGGCGCCGGGTCCGGGTTGGTGATCTCCCCCAGCCCGATCCGGAACCACACGGGCAGCCGGGTGTCGGCGGCCAGCGCGCGGTCGATCCTGGCGCGCGCGGCGGCCCAGATCTCCTCGCGGGCCTTCTCACCGGCGATGATCGCGTCCTGCCGCCACGCCTCCTCGGCCGCGCGCTCGTCCGCCGCGAGCCTGGCCGCCGCGTCCCGAGCGCTGCCGCCCTGCGCGCCGATCTGCCAGTCGAGCTGGTCCACGTCGTGCATCAGCCGCATGTGGTCCGCGCGGGTGAGCCTGCCGGCGGCCATCTTCGCCTTGCTCGCCTCGCGCCTGGTCGTCAGGCCCGCGAACTCGGCGACCTCCTTGCGGACCTGGACGCGCACGGAGTCGGCGAGCACCTCCTGCTCGGCGTCCCACGCCTTGCGCAGGGCCTCCACGATGTCCGCGACGTCCTCGCCGAGGGCGTCGAAGTCCTCGTCGGCACCGGCTCCCGCGCCCGACAGCCGCATCTCGAGCACCCGCAGGCGATTGCTGACCCGGTCGAGTTCGGCGACCAGCACCGCCACGGTCTTCTCGAGGACGACGACCTTGGGCTCGACTACTTCGAGCCGTTCCTTCTCAGTTGGGTCCGCCACGCTTCCAGCCAACCGCATGAATCGGGTTTGCCAAGGTCCGGACCACGAAGACCACGCGGACGGGCCCATGACCACCCCCGTCCAGGTCAACGGGTGGACACGCACCGTGACAGGCCGGTCAACAGGACTAATCGGGCGGCGAACGGTGTATGTCTAGGAGATGTCGACCTCAGTGCACGAGACCGAACGCAAGTACGAGGCCCCGGCGGGCAGCGACCTGCCCCCGCTCGACGGCTTCCCCGGCGTGGCCGCGGAAGCGGGCCCCGAGCGGATCGAGCTGGAGGCCGTCTACTACGACACCGCCGACCTCCGGCTGGCCCGCGGCGGCGTGACGCTGCGCAGGCGCACCGGCGGCGAGGACGCGGGCTGGCACCTGAAGCTGCCGGTCGGCGGGGACACCCGCGAGGAGGTGCGGCTGCCGCTGGGCAAGACGAAGAAGCCGCCGAAGGAACTCGTGAACCTGGCGCAGGTGCATGTCCGCGGCGCCGACCTGGCGCCGGTCGCGCGGATCCGGACCACCCGTGAACGCTGGCAACTGGTCGACGAGCACGGCGGTCTGTTGATCGAGGTCGTGGAGGATCTGGTGTCGGCCCAGGTCCTGGAGGACACCGCGGACAACGGGGCGACGGCCGACTCGTGGCGCGAGATCGAGGTGGAGCTGGGCGAGCGCGGCGACCGCAAGCTGCTGGACGTGGTGGAGCGGCGGCTGTTCGACGCGGGCATGAAGCGGTCGACGGCCTCGGCGAAGCTCACCCGGCTGCTGTCCGACCGGATCGCACCGGCCGCGCGCCGCCCACGGGTCGGCCGCAAGGCGAGCGCGGGCGACGTCGTGCTGGCGTACCTGCACGAGCACACGGCGGCGCTCAAGCACCACGATCCGGCCGTGCGCCGCGACCGGGACGACGCCGTGCACCAGATGCGGGTGTCGACCCGGCGGCTGCGCAGCGCGTTGCAGGCCTTCGGGAAGGTCGTCGACCGCGAGCGGACCCGTGAGCTGACCACCGAGCTGAAGTGGCTGGCGGGCGTGCTCGGGGAGGCGCGCGACCTGGAGGTGCTGCACGATCGGTTCACCCGCGCGGTCGCGGAGCTGGACCCGGACCTGGTGCTCGGCCCGGTCCAGGCCCGGCTGACCCGGCACTTCGCGCCGCTGGAGACGGCCGCGCTGAAGGGGAGCGTCGACGCGCTGACCAGCCCCCGGTACTTCGCGCTGCTCGACGCCGTGGACGCGCTGCTGGCGTCGCCCCCGTTGACGCCCCTGGCGGCGGAGCGGGCGACCGACGTGCTGCCGAAGCTGGTCGCGAAGGCCTACCGCAGGCTCTCCGCGCACGCGGCCGAGGTGCTGGCCACGCGGCCGGGCGCCGAGCGCGACGTGGCGCTGCACGAGTCGCGCAAGGCGGCCAAGCGCTTGCGCTACACCACCGAGACGATCGTGCCGGTGTTCGGCAAGCGCGCGAAGGCCTACCGCAAGCGGATCAAGGACGTGCAGACGCTGCTCGGCGAGCACCAGGACAGCGTGGTCGCGCGGCCGGTGCTGCGGGAGTTGGGCGTGCAGGCGCAGCTGGACGGCGAGAACGCGTTCGCGTTCGGCGTGCTGCACGGCCGGGAGAGCGGGGCGGCCGCGCGGATCGAGGACGGCTTCGCGTCGGTCTGGCGCGGGGTCGGCAAGCCGAAGCTGTCCTGATTGGTCTGGACCTTGACACCTCCAGGGCGGGCTGCAACGGTGGTCGGGCCGCTGCCGCTCGGTCTGTTCAGCCTGGCCAGGAGGAGTTTCCGTGGTTATCGGAAGAACCGGACGGCGGATGCCCGGTGTCGTCGCGACCCTGCTGCTCGCGGGGACGGCCGCGATGGCCGTCGGCGCGTCGGCACCAGCCCAAGCGACCCCGGAGACGTCGTTGCGCCAGATCCTGCCCGTCCCCGTCAAGGTCACCCCGCGCGCGGGCGCGGCCTACTCGTTGACCGCGAACGCGCGGATCCAGACCCAGCCCGGTTCGGCGGACGCCCGCAAGGTCGGTGAGTACGCCGCCCAGCTGCTGCGCCCCGCTACCGGCTACCGGCTGCCGGTGTCCTCCGGCGTCACCCCGCGCGGGATCACGCTGCTGCTCGTCGGGGCCGACCCGAAGGTCGGCGAGCAGGGCTACCAGCTCGACGTGACGCCGTGGGGCGTGGTGATCCGCGCGCGGGCCGCCGCGGGCCTGTTCTCCGGCGTCCAGACGCTGCGCCAGCTGCTCCCCGCGAAGATCGAGAGCAAGGCGCGGCAGTCCGGGCCGTGGACGGTGCCCGGCGGCAGCGTGCTCGACTACCCGCGCTTCGGCCACCGCGGCGCGATGCTCGACGTGGCGCGGCACTTCTTCTCCGTCGCCGAGGTCGAGCGGTACATCGACCAGATCGCCGCGTACAAGGTCAACTACCTGCACCTGCACCTCGCCGACGACCAGGGCTGGCGCATCGAGATCAAGAGCTGGCCCCGGCTCGCGACCTACGGCGGCAGCGTCGAGATCGGCGACGGCGCCGGCGCGCTGTACTACACGCAGGAGCAGTACAAGGGCCTGGTGGAGTACGCCGGTTCCCGTGGCATCACGGTGATCCCGGAGATCGACATGCCCGGCCACACGAACGCCGCGCTCGCCTCGTACCCCGAGCTGAACTGCGACGGCGTCGCGCCGCCGCTCTACGACGGCACCGAGGTCGGCTTCAGCTCGCTGTGCATCGACAAGCCGATCACCTACAGGTTCGTCGACGACGTGCTGCGCGAACTGGCGGCGCTGACCCCCGGCCCGTTCCTGCACATCGGCGGCGACGAGGCCCACTCCACGACCGCGCCGGACTTCAAGACGTTCATGGACAAGATCCTCCCGCTGGTGGCGAAGCACGGGAAGCTGGCGATGGGCTGGCACGAGTTCGTGAAGACGAACCCGTCCACCTCCGCCGTGCCCCAGTTCTGGGGCACGGAGGCCGTGGACCCCGACGTCGCCGCGGCGGCGGCACGGGGCAACAAGATCCTGATGTCGCCCGCTGTCAAGGCCTACCTGGACATGAAGTACGACGAGAACTTCCCGCTGGGCCAGGACTGGGCCGCCCTGATCGAGGTGAAGGACGCCTACGACTGGAACCCCGGCGCGTACTTGAAGGACGTGCCGGAGTCCGCGATCCGCGGCGTCGAGGCTCCACTGTGGACGGAAACCCTCAAGGACTCGTCCGACGTCGAGCGGATGGCGTTCCCGCGCCTGCCCGCGATCGCCGAACTGGGGTGGTCGCCGCGGTCGACGCACGACTGGGAGGCCTTCTCGAAGCGCCTGGCCCACCAGGCCCCGCGCTGGAAGGCGGGCGGCGTCGACTTCTACCCGTCGCCCCAGGTCGACTGGGTCGAGTAGGGCACGACGACGGGCCGCGCGGGGTCGTCCCCTCGCGGCCCGTCGCGCTTCAGCTGTTCAGCGCCAACGACTCCTCGTCGGTGAGCAACCGCGACCGGATCAGGAAGCGCACCCCGAGCGGCGCTTCGAGCGAGAACCCGCTGCCCCGGCCCGGCACCACGTCGACGGTCAGGTGCGTGTGCCGCCAGTACTCGAACTGCTTGCCCGACATCCACATCGGCACGGCCTCGTCGTCCACCACGAGGTCGCCCAGGTGCACGTCGGACGCGCCCGTCCGGAACTCGCCCGCCAGGTAGCACATGGGGGCGCTGCCGTCGCAGCAGCCGCCGGACTGGTGGAACATCAGCGGACCGTTCTCCACCCGGAGGCGGCGGATGAGCTCCGCCGCCTCCGGGGTGAGCGCGATGCGCTCCATCAGAAGAAGCCCTGCGCGTTCTGGGAGTAGCTGACCAGCAGGTTCTTCGTCTGCTGGTAGTGGTCGAGCATCATCTTGTGGTTCTCGCGGCCGATGCCGGAGTCCTTGTAGCCGCCGAACGCCGCGTGCGCCGGGTAGGCGTGGTAGTTGTTCACCCACACGCGGCCCGCCTGGATGTCGCGGCCCGCGCGGTAGGCCGTGCCGCCGTCGCGGGACCAGACGCCCGCGCCCAGCCCGTAGAGCGTGTCGTTGGCGGTCTCCACGGCGTCGTCGTAGTCGTCGAACCGGCAGACCGACACGACCGGGCCGAAGATCTCCTCCTGGAAGATCCGCATCTTGTTGTCGCCCTCGAAGATCGTCGGCGTCACGTAGTAGCCGCCGGACAGGTCCCCGCCGAGGTCGGCGCGCTCGCCGCCGGTGACGACCTTGGCGCCTTCCTGCTTGCCGATGTCGATGTAGGACAGGATCTTCTCGAGCTGGTCGTTGCTGGCCTGCGCGCCGATCATGGTGTCGGTGTCGAGCGGGTTGCCCTGCTTGATCGCCCTGGTGCGCTCGGTGGCGTCGGACAGGAAGCTGTCGTAGATGGAACTCTGGATGAGCGCGCGCGACGGGCAGGTGCAGACCTCGCCCTGGTTGAGCGCGAACATCGTGAAGCCCTCGAGCGCCTTGTCGTAGAACGCGTCCCGTGTGGACGCCACGTCCTCGAAGAAGATGTTCGGGCTCTTGCCGCCCAGTTCCAGCGTCACCGGGATGATGTTCTCGCTGGCGTACTGCATGATCAGCCTGCCGGTGGTGGTCTCACCGGTGAACGCGATCTTCGCGATGCGACTGCTCGACGCGAGCGGCTTGCCCGCCTCGACGCCGAAGCCGTTGACCACGTTGAGGACGCCCGGCGGCAGCAGGTCGGCGATGAAGCTCAGCAGCACGTGGATCGACGCGGGCGTCTGCTCGGCGGGCTTGAGCACGACGCAGTTGCCCGCCGCCAGCGCGGGCGCGAGCTTCCAGGTGGCCATCAGGATGGGGAAGTTCCACGGGATGATCTGCCCGACGACGCCCAGCGGCTCCTGGAAGTGGTAGGCCACCAGGTCCTGGTCGATCTGCGAGATCGACCCCTCCTGCGCGCGGATCACCCCGGCGAAGTAGCGGAAGTGGTCGATCGCCAGGGGGATGTCGGCGTTCAGCGTCTCGCGGACGGCCTTGCCGTTCTCCCAGCACTCCGCGACCGCGATGGCCTCGAGGTTCTGCTCCATCCGGTCGGCGATCTTGTTCAGGATGTTCCCGCGCTCGGTCGGCGACGTCCGGCCCCAGGCCCGCGCGGCGCCGTGGGCGGCGTCCAGAGCGCGTTCCACGTCCTCGGCGGTGCCCCTGGCGATCTCGGTGAACGCCTGCCCGTTGACGGGTGAGGGGTTCTCGAAGTAGTTGCCCTTGGCCGGGGCCACGTACTCGCCGCCGATGAAGTGGTCGTACCTGTCCAGGTACGACACGACGCTGCCCGGCTGACCGGGTGCCGCGTACTCCGCCATGTTCCGCCCTCCGCTCCGTTGCGTGATGCGGGTCCCAAGCTAGGTGTCGCCACGTTGCAGGCCCGTTGCATCCGAACGGGTCAACGCGCGGGTTGCCGAAACGGGTAATCGCGGGTCATCCTGGGTGCGGAGGTCCCCCCATGCGCCCTGTCGACGAGTCCGAGTCGCGTTCGCGCGCGCTGAGCCGGGTCTACGACGCGGTGCTCGGCGGTGGCTCGGGCGAGCCGCGTCCGGTGATCTCGGAGTCGTGGCACCGCTCCCTGGCCGCGCGGGTCGACCCGGACCAGCGCGAGGCGCCCGTGGTGTACGCGGCGAACGAGGTCCTGGACCTGAGGGAGGCGCACCCGCTCGCGTCCGTGCTGCCGATGCTGCGCGAGACGCTGGTGAGCATCGCGGACGAGGCGATGCACGTCATGATCATCACCGACGCGCACGGCAACGTCCTGTGGTGCGAGGGGGAGTCGGAGATCCGCAGGCTGGCCGACCGGGTGCACCTGACCGAGGGCGCGCGGTGGAGCGAGGAGGCCAGCGGCACCAACGCCATGGGCACGGCCCTCGCGCTCGGCAGGCCGGTCACCGTGCACTCCGCCGAGCACCTGGTGCGGGCCTACCACGGGTGGACGTGCGCGGCGAGTCCCGTGCGCGACCCGGACACCGGCCGGATGCTGGGCGTGGTCGACATCAGCGGTCCACTCCGGACGGTCCACCCGGCCATGGGCGCGCTGGTGTCCGCGGCGGCCAGGCTGGCCGAGGGGCAGCTCCAGCTCCAGGTCGCGACCAGGGACGAACGGCTGCGGGCGCGGAACATGCGGCACCTCACCGCGCTGCGCGGCGAGCCCGGCGCGCTGCTCAGCCCGACCGGCCGGGTGCTGGCGACCGAGCCGCTGGGCATGCTGCCCGCCAGGATCGCGGTCGACGTCGACCGGCTGGTGCTGCCCGACGGCCGCGTCGGCGTGCTCGAACCGCTGGCCGAGGGCGCCCGGTGCACCGAGGACGCGATCGGCACGAACGCGGTCGGCATCGCCCTGGCCGTGGACACCCCGGTCGTCGTGCACTCCGCCGAGCACCTGGTGCGGACCTACCACGGGTGGACGTGCGCGGCGAGCCCCGTGCACGACCCGGACACCGGCGCCACGATCGGCTCGGTGGACATCAGCGGGCCGCTGAGCACCGTGCACCCGGCGATGGGCCCGCTGGTGGCGGCCGCCGCGAAGCTCGCCGAGAACGCCCTGCGGCTGCGGCTCGACGAGGGCGACGAACGCCTGCGGTCGCGCAACATGCGCCACCTCATCGCGTTGCGCGGCGAACCCGGTGCCCTGCTCGGACCGACCGGCCGGGTGCTCGTCGCCGAGCCCCACGGCCTGCTGCCCGCGCGGATCGACCCGACCCTGGACCGGGTGCGGTTGCGGGACGGCCGCGAAGGCGTGCTGGAACCGCTGGCCGAGGGCTTCCTGCTGCGCGTGGCGCGACCGACCGGGCAGACCCGGCAACCCCTGCTGTCGTTGACGTTCCTCGGCATCGAGCGCCCCGGCGCCGTGCTGAACGGCCGCGAACTGCCGTTGACCTCCCGGCACGCGGAACTGCTGACCGCGCTGGCGCTGCACCCGCGGGGGCTGACCGCCGACCAGTTGGCGCTCAAGGTCTACGGCGCCCGCGGCAACCCGGCCACGGTCCGCGCCGAACTGCACCGGCTGCGGGCGCAATTGGGCGCGGGGACGCTGCTGACCAAGCCGTACCGGCTGCGGGCCGAGGTGCGGGGCGACTTCGTCGCGGTGCGGGACGCGTTGCGGCGCGGGGACGTCACGGCCGCCGCGTCGGGGTACCGGGGCGCGCTGCTGCCGAGGTCGGAGGCGCCGGTCGTGCGCGACGAGCGGGAGGACCTGCTGGCGGGCGTGCGGCGGGCGGTGATCGCGGCCGGGGACGCGGAGGGCCTGTGGGAGTTCACCCGCACCGACGGCGGGTGCGACGACGTGGAGGCGCTGGACCGGTTGGTGCGGGCGCTGCCCCGCGACGACGTGCGGCGGGACTTGGTGGCGGGGCAGTTGCGGCGGGCATCGGCCTCGGACGGCTGACCGGATGCCTTGTCAGCGAGGCCGATGCCGGCGAAGCCGGAACTACCCCTGCCCCCGATACGAAGCGCCCTCCTGCTCACTCCTGATTGTCAAGGTATCTTTCCCGCCTTGACAATCAGGAGTGAGCATTGAGACGATTGCGCGCCGGGGGCCGGGCTTCGCTCCCCTAGTACACGACGTCCGAGCAGGAGTAGAACGCCTCCGGGCTGTCCGAGCGCTGCCACACCACGTAGATCAGGTGCCGACCGGACTTGCCGGCGGGCAGCTTCACGTTGATCTGGTACACCCCGTTGACCAGCGCGGGATCGGTGACCTTCGCGAACGACGGGTCGAGGTCGCTCCACTTGAGCGGCGACAGCGGGTTGTAGCCGTTCTTCGTGTTGAACAGCTCGAAGGACCCCTTGTGCGGCGCGGTCGCCTTCAGCGCGAACGTGATGTTCGCCCCGCTGGTCAGCTTCGTGGTCGCCCAGTCCGTCCGGGGCAGGTCCAGGCCCTTGTACTTGTCGCGGCCCGCGCTGCACAGCTTGCCGTCGGGGATGATCGACCGGCTGTTGCCCGCGGCGTTGGCGATGTTCACCTCGTGCCAGTCGTACATCGCCTGCGTGCCACCGGCCGCGACGGCCGCCTTGCAGCCGCCGGAGGTCGGAGCCTCCGGGTTCTCGTTCCACCGGCAGTTGTAGGTGCGGCTGAACGGGCCCTGGGCCGAGCCGTGGCCCTGCGCGACGCCCGTCATGAGCATCGGCAGCGCGACGGCGAACGACGCGAGCAGGGCCACCAGTCCGAATTTGCGCGCTTCCACGAGAAGGTCTCCCTCGACGGTGTTTGGTGGCGGCCTGACACTCGAAAGAGGACTAGACCACTAGTCTGATAGGTCCAGACCTGTCGCACCAGGGCTGTTCGGGTGCGTCTCCGGCGACCTCTAGGCTGGTCACATGGGGTATTTCCAACCTGGGGACACGGCGCTGCGCCGCGAGGTCCTGCACGGCAGGCCGTGGGCCGTGACTCCGTCGAGGGTGGTGCTGGACGAGCCGGGGCTGCTGGTCGTCTTCGTCGTCCCCGGCACCCGTTTCGGGTTCCCGGACCACCACTGGCCGCACGGCTGGCAGGTCGCGGGCAACTCGCACTGGCACGGCAACGGCAAGCTCCAGATGCACCGGCCGGACGAGGCGTACTCGGTCGACCTGTACTGGCACGGCGAGCAGCGGAAGTTCGGCGGCTGGTACCTGAACCTCCAGGACCCGTACCGCCGCACCGAGCTGGGCTTCGACACCCTCGACCACGAGCTGGACTACTGGGTGCCCGCCGAGGGCGAGTGGATCGAGAAGGACCGCGAGGACTTCGAGCGCCAGGTGCTGGAGGGCAAGTACTCCCCCGAACTGGCCGAGCGGATCCGGCGGCAGGGCGTGGACATCGAGGCCATGCTGACCACCGGGACGACGTGGTGGGATCCGAAGTGGGCCGACTGGGAGCCCGATCCGGACTGGCCCGTGCCGACCCTGCCGGAGGGCTGGGAGGACTACCCGCTGCCGTGAACATCCGACCGCTGACCCCCGCGGCGCTCGTGGACGAACTGGTCGCGCGCGTCGACGCGCTGCCCCGTGACGGCTGGGCCCGCGTGGTCGTGGACGGGGCCGCGGCCGCGTCGCCCGGCGGGGTGGCCGACGCCATGGTGGACCCGCTGCGGGCGCTCGGGCGGCCTGCCCTGCGGGTGTCGGCAGGCGACTTCCTGCGGCCCGCGTCCGTGCGGCTGGAGCACGGGCGGTTCGACCCGACGGCGTTCCGCGACGAGTGGCTCGACGTGGGCGGGCTGGTGAGGGAGGTGCTCGCCCCGCTCGCGCCCGGCGGGAACGGCCGGGTGCTCCCGTCGCTGTGGGACGCGGTGGCGGACCGGGCCAGCCGGGCCGGGTACGTGGAACTCGGGTCGGGCGGTGTGCTGCTGCTCGACGGGTCGCTGCTGCTGGACCGGGGGCTGCCGGTGGAGCTGTCGGCGCACCTCTGGCTGTCGCCGGGGGCGCTGGCGCGGAAGACGCCCGCCGAGTGGGAGTGGACGCTGCCCGCCTACTCCGACTACGAGCCGCGGGCCGACGTGGTCGTGCGCTACGACCACCCGGACCGGCCCGCACTCGTCGTCTGACACCTGTCAGGTCGTGTTGGGTCGTGTTGGGTCGCCCCCAGGTCCGCGGATCGGCCACCGGGACGCGAGCGGTTCCGGTTGCAGTGGCGGCATGACGAAACGGCAGCGGCTCCAGTTGCTGCTCGTCATGCTGTTCCCGGCCCTGTTCCCGGCCGTGTACGCGGTCACCCTGTTCCACAACCCGGCCGAACTGCTGGCCGCGATCACCGCGCTGGCCGTCGTCCTGCTGCTGGTGGCCGGTCCCCTGGCCCCGCGGACCGCGCCCGCGTGGACCCGCTCGCTGTCGTTGCGCGAGAAGGCCATGCGCACCGCGTTCCTCCGCCTGCGCGATCCCGACGCCGCCGGCCGTCCCCGTCCCCGAGCACCCGGACGCAGCCTTCCCGCTGCCTAGGTCCGGTTCTTCCCGCTCGACTCCGACGGAGTACACCCATGTTCCACGCCCTGGGCTCAGCCCTGGCCGGGTTCGCCACGCCCGTTGCCGCCATCGTCCTGTTCACCATGCTCGTCCGACTGCTGGTGCACCCGCTGACGCGCGCCTCGGTGCGCGCCGAGAAGGCCAAGTCCGCGCTCGCGCCGCAGGTGGAGAAGCTGCGCAAGAAGCACGGCAAGGACTCCGCCAAGCTCGCGGAAGCCACCATGGAGCTCTACAAGGACTCCGGGACGTCGCTGTTCGCCGGATTCCTGCCGATGCTCGCGCAGGCGCCGTTCTTCATGATCATGTACCGGCTGGTCACCACGCCGAACCCGCTGCTCGACGGCACGCTGTTCGGGGCGCCGCTGGGCACCCGCTGGTACGGCTCCTACCAGCACACCCCGGTGTTCCTCGGCGTGTGCGCGCTGATCGCCCTCGTCGCCTACGGCACCTTCCGGTGGCAGGCGATGACGGCCGAGCGGAACGGGGGCACCGCAGGTCCCGCTCGCGCGGGTCCTGCGGTTCCTGCCGTTCGGCACCGTGCTGATGGCGGCGGTGCTGCCGCTCGCCGCGGGCGTCTACCTGCTGACTACGACTAGCTGGACGCTGATGGAGCGAGCTTGGCTGCACCGCGCAGCGGCGCACCCGCCTCGTGCAGGTGCTGGAGCACGTACCCGTACGACCTGAACAGGCCGCACTGGGCGTAGGAGATCGAGTGCCGGTCGCAGAACTCGCGCACGAGCCCCTGCGCCCGGCGCAGGTTCGGGCGGGGCATGCTGGGGAAGAGGTGGTGCTCGATCTGGTAGTTGAGGCCGCCGAGCGCCAGGTCGGTGAACCAGTTCCCGTTCACGTTGCGGGAGGTGAGGACCTGCTTGCGCAGGAAGTCGAACTCGTGCTCGTCGGTCAGCACCGGCATGCCCTTGTGGTTGGGCGCGAACGAGACGCCCATGTAGAGGCCGAACATGGCCTGGTGCACCAGGATGAACAGGACGCCCTTGAGGGGCGACATCACCAGGAACACCGCGGCGAGGTAGCCGACGACGTGCACGGCGAGCAGGGACGCCTCGAGGCCCCAGCCCTTCACCTGCTTGCGCACGATCGCGTTCACGCTGATGACGTGCAGGCTGAAGCCCTCGAGCAGCAGCAGCGGGAAGAAGAAGACCGCCTGGTGCTTGGTGATGAAGCGGAAGATCCCCTTCTTCGTCAGCGACTGCTCGGAGGTGAAGGCCAGCACCGAGATGTCGACGTCGGGGTCCTCGTCGATGTGGTTCGGGTTTGCGTGGTGCCGGTTGTGCTTGCCGATCCACCAGCCGTAGCTGACGCCGGTGAGCAGGTTGCCGTGCACCAGGCCGACCAGGTCGTTGGCCTTCCTGCTCTGGAACATCTGGCGGTGGCCCGCGTCGTGGCCCAGGAACGCGAGCTGGGTGAACAGCACGCCCATGAGGACCGCGACGGCGAGTTGCCACCAGGAGTCGCCCACGAGCACGAAGGTCGTCACCGCGAGCGCCAGCGCCAGCGCGTTGCCCACCAGCCTGAAGGTGTAGTAGCGGATCCTGCGTTCGAGCAGACCCGCCTGCTTGATGGTCCGGGACAGCTCAGCGAAGTCGCTGCCCCGCTTGCCTGCCGCGTCGACGGTCAACAGCCCGGTTTCCTTTCGATGTGTCCCCACCTCAGAGTATGAGGTGCGTTGTCCGAATTGGGTAAACGAAGGGAAGAACCTCAGCCCAACCTCAGCTGCAGTTGCGCGAACAGCCTCTGCAACGGGTCGTCCAGGTCGACGCCGGAGACCTCCGCGGCGCGGCGCACCCGGTAGCGGAGCGTGTTCGGGTGGACGTGCAGCACGCGGGCCGCCGAGCGAACGTCGCCGAACGCGTCGAGGTAGGCCAGCACGGACCGGCCGAGTTCGCCGTCGAGCTTGTCGAGCCTCGGGTCGCGGACGCGCGGGTTGGCGGCGAGCAGGGCGAGGGTCTCGCTGACGAGCACCCGCGACCGGACGTCGGCCAGCGTCGCCACGTCGGCGTCCAGGTCGCGGCCCATCGCGTCGAGCACCCGGTCCGCCTCCTGCCGGGACACGCCGACCTCGTCCAGGGTGGACACCGTGGAGCCGACGGCGGCCCGCACGCCGAGCCCGATGTGCTTGCGGGCGGTCGTCACGATCTCCTTGGTGAGGCTGAGGAGTTGGGCGCCGGGAGGCAGGTCGGGCAGCAGCACGTAGGTCCGCGCGCCGACCTGCGTGACGAGCGCGCTGCGCCGGTAGGCGGCGGCGTGCACCGAGATCAGCCCGGTCAGCTCGGCCCGGCGCAGCTCGGCCTGGGTGCGGTCGGCGGACTCGTCGCGGGAGGTGAAGACGACGACGGCGGCCGGTTTGCCGGGGTCCGCGCCGATCTGCCCGGCCACCGACTCGGCGTCCGTCCGACCGTCCAGCAGGGAGGCGAGCAGGTTCTCCCGGAACGCCGCGGTGGGCTCGTTGCGCCGTTGGACGAGGTGCAGGGCGGTCACGCGGGCGGCCCCGAGCAGGGCGCGCTCGGCCTGTTCGGTGAGCGGTGCGTCACCTTCCTGGACCCAGATCGTGCCGAGCGGCGTCGGTCCGGCGTGGATGCCGATGGCGATCCGGCGGCGGATGCCGAGTTCGGGGCGCTCGTCGATCCGCACGACCTCCTCACCGGATCGGAGCAGTTGGTAGACGCCCCAATCGCGAAGCATCTTCAGGTACGGCTCCGGTCCCTGCCTGCCGAGGATGGAGAGCCTGCGCAGTTCGTCCACCTCGTCGCTGGACCGCGAGTACGCGAGCACCCGGCTGGAGGTGTCCTCGATGCTCACGATGCCGCCGGTCAGCGAGGCGATCGTCTGGGCCAGCGCGAACAGGTCGCCGAGCACCTCGCCGTTGTCAGCCGGGGCGGTCAGCACGGCTCTGGCCAGCGATTCGAGGTGCTCCCAGCGGACCTCCGGGCGAACCGCGACGAGCGCGACCCCCGCGTCGACGGCGGCCTGCCGGAGCTGCGGGACGGGCCCGTCCACCTTGACCGCCACGGCCACCGCACCTCGCGCGCCCGCCGCCCTGACCAGCGGCAACGCCGCCCGCCCGCGAGCGCCGATGACCAGCGCGAGGTCGCCCGCGCGGATGTCGGGGACGTCGTCCGGGTCCATGATCACGACGTCCAGCACGGCCACGTCGAGCCCGCGGGGAGCCACCTGGAGCTCGACCAGCGGGTCCCCCAGGGCCATCAGCACTTCCTGGAGACTCATCTTTGTCCGTTCGGCCAAGTGGGTACCCCGATCCTAGCCGGCAGGACAAAGGCCGGCCGGTCTCCGCGACCTACGGTTGCGGAAGACATCCGCTTTCGTGGAGGAGCTGCTCGTGGACGCTGTGACCAGGGTTCCGTCGCCGGTGAACGAGCCGGTCCTGCAGTACGCCCCCGGTTCGCCGGAGCGCACCGAACTGCAGGCCAAGCTCGTCGAGCTGGTCAAGGAGCCGCTCGAGGGGACCCTGACCATCGGCGGCGAGCAGCGGTCGGGCGGCGGGGCGCGGTTCGACGTCGTCCAGCCGCACAACCACCGCGCGGTGCTCGGCACCTTCCCGAGCGCCACCCACCAGGACACCGAGGACGCGCTGGCCGCGGCCCGCGCCGCCGCCCCCGCGTGGCGCGCGCTGTCCTACGACGACCGCGCCGCGATCCTGCTGCGCGCGGCCGACCTGCTGACCGGCCCGTGGCGGTCCACGATCAACGCGGCCACGATGCTGGGCCAGTCCAAGACCGCCATCCAGGCCGAGATCGACGCGGCGTGCGAGCTGGCCGACTTCTGGCGCTTCAACGTGGCCTTCGGCCGCACCCTGCTCGCCGAGCAGCCCGCCAGCTCCACCGGCGTGTGGAACCGCACCGACCACCGCCCGCTCGAGGGCTTCGTCTACGCGATCACGCCGTTCAACTTCACCGCCATCGCGGCGAACCTGCCCACCGCGCCCGCGCTGATGGGCAACGTGGTGCTGTGGAAGCCGTCCCCCACGCAGAGCTTCGCCGCCCAGCTGACTATGCGGCTGCTCGAAGAGGCGGGGATGCCGCCCGGCGTCATCAACCTGCTGCCCGGCGACGGCATCGCCGTGTCCGAGGTCGCGCTGTCCGCGCCGGACCTCGCGGGCATCCACTTCACCGGCTCGACCCGCACGTTCCAGCACCTCTGGGGCCAGGTCGGCGCCAACATCGCGTCCTACCGGAGCTATCCGCGGATCGTCGGCGAGACCGGCGGTAAGGACTTCGTGCTCGCGCACCCGTCCGCGGACGTCGACATCCTGCGCACGGCGCTCGTGCGCGGCGCGTTCGAGTACCAGGGCCAGAAGTGCTCCGCCGCGTCCCGCGCCTACGTGCCGCGCTCGGTGTGGGGCCGGATGAAGGACGCGTTCCTCGCGGACGTGGCCTCCCTGACCGTCGGCGACGTGACCGACTTCGACAACTTCATGGGCGCGGTCATCGACCGCCGCTCGTTCGACAAGCTCTCCGGCGTGCTCACCGCGGCCCGATCGGACAGCACGCTGGAGGTCGTCGCGGGCGGCACCGCCGACGACACCGACGGCTTCTTCGTGCAGCCGACCGTGCTGCTCGGCACCGACCCGGCGCACGAGGTGTTCACCACCGAGTACTTCGGCCCGGTGCTGTCGGTGCACGTCTACGACGACGCCGACTACGACAAGGTGCTGCGGCAGATGGAGAGCGCGTCGCCGTACGCGCTGACCGGCGCGATCATCGCGCAGGACCGCGGCGCCGTCGCGCACGCCATGAGCGAGCTGCGCTTCGCGGCGGGCAACTTCTACGTCAACGACAAGCCGACCGGCGCGGTCGTCGGCCAGCAGCCGTTCGGCGGTGGCCGCGCGTCGGGCACCAACGACAAGGCGGGCTCGATCCACAACCTGCTCCGCTGGGTGAGCCCGCGTTCCATCAAGGAGACCTTCGTGGCTCCGACCTCCTACCGCTACCCGCACCAGGGCTGAGGGAGAACCGCCATGCTCCGCTCCACTCTTCTGGCCGCCGCCCGTTCCACCGGCACCCGCAGGTTGGTGGAGGGCACTCCGCTGACCCGCCCGGTGGTGGACCGCTTCATCGCGGGCGAGGACGTGGACGCGGCGATCCGCGCCACCGGCACGCTCGTGGCGGATGGTCGGTACGTGACCTTGGACCACCTCGGCGAGGACACCCTCGACGCGGCCCAGGCCGACGCCACGGTGGCGGCGTACACGGAGTTGCTGTCCCGGTTGGACGAGGCGGGTTACGCGGACCGGGCCGAGGTGTCGGTCAAGCTGTCCGCCGTCGGGCGGTCGCTGGCGGTGGACGGCGGGAAGATCGCGCTGGAGAACGCGCGGAAGATCTGCGTGGCGGCCGGCACCGTGGGCACGACCGTGACGCTGGACATGGAGGACCACACCACCACCGACTCCACGTTGGACGTCCTGCGGGAACTGCGGGTGGACTTCCCGTGGGTCGGCGCGGTGCTCCAGGCCTACCTGAGGCGGACCGAGCAGGACTGCCGCGACCTCGCCCACGCCGGGTCGCGGGTGCGGCTGTGCAAGGGCGCCTACCGGGAGCCCGCTTCGGTGGCGTACCAGGACAAGGGTGACGTCGACCGGTCGTACGTGCGGTGCCTGAAGGTGCTCATGGCGGGCGAGGGCTACCCGATGGTCGCCTCGCACGACCCGCGGCTGATCGCGATCGCCGCGGACCTGGCGGGCTCGCGGACGCCGGACAGCTACGAGTTCCAGATGCTGTACGGGATCCGGCCGGAGGAGCAGAAGCGGATCGCCGCGGCGGGCAACACCATGCGCGTGTACCTGCCCTACGGCGACGAGTGGTACGGCTACTTCATGCGACGGCTGGCCGAACGCCCGGCGAACGTGGCGTTCTTCCTGCGGTCGCTGGTGACGACGGGCTGATCGGTGATGGGGGCTGGTTGGTGACGGAGTTGGTCGGTGACCACGGGCTGATCGGTGGCTACAGGCTGATTTTGGGCCCCCGGATCTCGACGGTAGCGGTGGGGTCCGACATTTCCGGTCCGGCAGGTTCGGTCCGGCGCGGCAACGCGTTCAGCGTCCGTCTCCGAGCCGAAACTGTCGGACCCCGCACGTAGCTTGGAAATCCGGGGGCCCAAATCCAGGTGGCGCACCGCCGTACCGAACCGCAGACCCGAATTGTCGGCCCCTGCGGCGATGCGCGAGGGCGCCGAACCCGGTGAACTCGCGCCGGCGCTGCGAGCGGCGTTGCCAGGTGGCATCCTGCTGACGCGGACGCGCCGAGACACCCCGTGCGCATTACCGCCATGGCGCAGGTGCGCTGCACCATGATGGCACCCAGCCGAGTCCGTTGAGGCGCAACGGTTCCACCGCCAATATCAAGGAGGAAGCGATGCGCGGCGAGGCCATGGGTCGGTTGGACGTCCTGGTCGGATCGTGGCGGACGACGATGCGGAACGCCTGGTTCCTGGAGCCCGCGGACCTGGAAGTGCCGGGTTCGGCGACGGTCGAGTGGCTCGGCGACGCGTTCGTGGTCTTCCGCTGGACGATGGAAGGCGATGTCGGGAAGGGCACGAGCGAGATGGTCCTGGTGCTCGGCCGCAGCGACGCGAACGACGCCTACACGGCGCTCTACCACGACGAACGAGGCGTGTGCCGGGTTTTCGCCATGACGTTCGACGGCGCGCGGTGGGTCCTGGACCGCGAGGACCCCGACATGTTCCAGCGGTTCATCGCCGACATCGGGCCCGGACGGATCGACGGCCGCTGGGAGGCGTCCGACGATCGCGGGTCGACCTGGCGCAAGGACTACGACCTCGTCTTCGAGCGGCTGTAGCGGCTGCTGCCACTCGACTGCTTTCACGCGGCGCTCTCGCTCGATGCCGCCACCCGGTTGCCGTCACCCGGCTGCCGCCACCCAGCGCTGCCACTCAGACGCCGCCACTGAACCGCCGCCACTCGACCGGGGGACGTTCGGTCACGCTGAGGTGATCCACCGGGAATTGGGCCCCCGGATATCGACAGTAGCCAGGGGGTCCGACAGTTCCGCGGTGTGCCGGGAATCGGGTCACCCGGTCGTGGTCACGAGTGCACGGCGCAGGCAGCGGCGGTGATCAGCAGGTAGCGGCAACAGGTTGCCGCGGCCGTCACAACACGGTGGAGCCTGACGACAATCGCAGGCTCACGACGGCGTGGCGGCGGCGTCCAGGACGAGGTCGACGGCGGTGAGGGCGCGGGTGAGGCCCGCGGGGGAGCTGTTCGCCTTGCGGGCGACCACGACGGCGCGGTGGGCGGCGTCGAGGGCGTGGTCGAGGCCGGTGCCGGTCTCCGCGCAGAACCTGGCGTAACCGGCGAGGGCCTCGGCGTAGCCGATGTCGGCGGTGAGGTCCTCCGGGGTGCGGAGCAGGTGCCAGAGGACGACGGCGGTGTGCGCCACGTCGCGGGCCTCGTCGTGGCGGCGGGCGTCGTCGAGGACGAGGGCGAGCCGGTGCAGGGCGTACAGGTGGGCGGCCGGGTCGGTGAGGTCTCGCCAGATCGCGACCACCTGCTCCGCCAGTTCCACGGCCTTGCCGTGGTGGCGGACCGCCGACAGCTCGTCGGCGAGCGAGATCATGGCGCTGGTCAGGCGCGGGCCTTCGACGACGAGCAGTTGCCGGGGCAGGCGGCGGGTGATGTGCAGGACGTCGTCGACGGCGCGGTGGGCCTCGTAGTCGCGGCGGTCGTACAGGAGCACACCCGCCAGCGACGTGAGCGCCATGGCGAGTTCCACGCCGTGGGCGGTGGAGCGGCGCAGCAGCACCACCGCCTCCTCCGCGGCGGCGAGCCGGTCCTCGAAGCGGTCGGACGTCGTGACGAGGTGGCACAGGGCGGCGGCGAGCGCGGCCTGGTCGTCGGGCAGGCCGGACTCGGCGGCGCGGCGGCGCACGGCGACCGCCTCGTCGGCCAGGCGCACGGCGTCGGACCGGCGGTCGGCCTCCAGCAGCAGGGCGCTGCCGGACACCAGCGCCACGGCCAGGTCGGGTTCGAACCCGCGCGGGTTCACCGCGACCAGTCTGCGCAGCACGACGATCGACTCCTCGACCACCTCGATGGCCTCGTCGCGCATGTCGTTGGTGCGCAACACCATCCCGATCCGCGCCAGCATCCTGGCGAACTCCGGTTCGAAGCGCGGATCGGACTCGGCGACCGCGCGCCACGCCGTCACGGCGCGCCCGGCCACCTCGGACGCCTCGGAGGTGCGGCCCACGTCGAACAGCCGCACGGCGAGCTGGTGGCCCGCTTTGGCGAAGTCCAGCCGGAACAGTCCGGGGCCGCGCGCGGACAGCTCCTGGTACAGCGCGGTGGCCCGGCCGACCGCCTCGACGGCGTCCTCGCGCCTGCCCACCGCCGCGCACCGCGACGACAGCTGCTCCAACGCCACCGCGAGCCGCGGCGCGCTGTCCGGGTCGTCGGCCGCGATCTCCTCGTACAGCGCCACGGACTCGCCCGCCGCGACCAGCGCCTCCACCGGGCGGCGCACCGCGACGTAGCGGAGTCCCAGGTCCCCCAACGACTCCGCGAGCGCGGGCCGGTGTTCGGAGGTCTCGGGCGCGGCGAGTTCCCGGTACAGCGCGACCGCCCGGTGCGCGGCGGTCAGCGCCTCGTCGCGCAGCTCCGCCAAGGCGGCCCGCGCGGCCAGCATCCCGTACAGCTCCGCGTGCTCCAGCGGGTCCGCGCCGTTGGCCACGGCGTGCTCGACGAGCCGCCTGGTCAGCACGGCGGGCAGCACGTCGCCGGTGAACCGGCGCTCCTCGAACACGTGCGGCGCGATGGCCCGCAGCAGCGGGATCGACGACATCTCGGTCAGCGCCAACAACGTCGACGCGCTCGCGGTGCGGGCCAGGGCGGGGTTCGCGGTGAACATCGTCTCGGCGCGCCTGCGCAGGTGCGGCCACCGGCGGGCGGCCTGCACGAGGGTCGCCAGGCCCTTCGCGGACTCCTCGGCGGCGATCCGGTGGTCCAGCAGCACGACGGCGAGGAAGTCCTCGGCCAGCCGGTGCGACCCCGCGGGCACGGCGTCGCGGCTCATCAGGTGCCGCACCAGGTCGGACCGGCCGGAGCCGGGTGCGGCGCCGAGCACGGCCGCCAGCGCGGCCAGGTGCACGTCGAACGCGCTGTCGGCGTGCACGGGTCCGCTGCCGGGCCGTTCGACGTCGAGGACCTCCGCGAACCTCCCGCACGCCAACGCGAACGACTCCGCGTGCTCCTCCGGCCGGGCGACCAGCGGCAGGTCCGACATCACGTGGCCGACGTCGGCGCCGCGCTGCCGGGTCGAGGACCACCACCAGCCGGTGAGCCTGGACAGCAGCAGCACCCGGCTCTCCGCGCTGGTGCGCTGCCAGGGTTCGCGCAGCAGGTCCCGCAGGTCGGGCCACGGCCAGCGGTCGGCGTCGTCGACGACGACCAGCAGCCGGGTGGTGCCTGCGGCGGGCCTCAGGTCGGTCGCGCCCCCGCCGTACCGGGCGAGCAGCACGGTCCAGCCCGCCGCGCGGCTCTCGACCACGAACTTGGCCGCCAGCCTGGACTTCCCGACCCCGGCGACGCCGTGCAGCAGCAGGGCCGCCATCCGCGCGGTCCCGTCGCGCCAGCGGGTGAGGGTGCCGAGTTCGCGGATCCGGCCGTGGAACGGCACGACCTCGTTGCGCGCGTCCAGCAGGCTGCCGGGCCCCATGTCCGCGCCGACGACCGCCGAGCCGTCGGGCGGTGGGTCGAGCCGGTAGGAGGTGCCGCGGTTCCGTTCCACTGCGCCATAGTGCACTCCCCGCGAGGGCCATTGGCACCAACCACTCCTTTCGGCATTGACCCATCGGGTATCGCAACACTACTTTCGAAACATGTCTTTCGAGAGACGTCAGCTCACCGACGCGCACGACCTCCGGGCGCTGAGCCACCCGCTCCGCGTCCGGATCATGGAGCTGCTCGCCCAGGAAGGTCCGCTCACCGCCACCGCGGCGGGCGCCGAACTGGGCACTACCGCGTCGAACTGCTCGTTCCACCTGCGCCTGCTGGCCAGGCACGGCTTCGTCGAGGAGGCCGAGGGCGGCGTCGGCAGGCAGCGGCCGTGGCGGCTCGTCGAGCAGGAGACCCGGATCCGGTCGAAGGACCTGGACCAGGAGGGCCTGAGCGCGTTGCGGGCCATCGACGAGCTGCGCTGGCTGCGCAGGCGGCACCAGCACTCCGAGTGGTGGCGCACCAGGGACGAGTACCCGGTCGAGTGGCGCGACGCGGCGGCGGAGAACTTCGCCGTGCTCCACCTGACCGCCGCCGAACTGGCCGAGCTGAACGAGGCCGTGCACGAGGTGATCAGCCGCTACGTCGACCGCGGCCTCGTGTCCAACCGCAGACCCGGCACCACGCCGGTCGACATCTCCACCTCCACGATCCCGCTCCGACTTCCACGACCAGGGGGAAAACATGGCTGAGTCGAAGGACTTCGCACCGAGGCAGAGGTTCCGTTCCAACGTCGCGCTGTCACCGGACGGGCGGTTCGCCGCCTACGCCGCGAACGCGGACGGCCAGCACGACCTCCACGTGGTCCCGGTGGCCGGCGGTGAACCGCGCAAGCTCACCGACTACGCGCACAACGCGGTCCGGCAGATCGCGTGGTCGCCCGACGGCGGATCCCTGCTGTACACGGCGGACTTCCAGGGCGACGAGCAGTTCCAGCTGTACCTGGTGGACGCCGGGGGCGGCGAGGCCAGGCGCCTGACCGACACCGTGGACCGCCAGCACGTGCTGGGCGCGAACATCTACGACAACGGCGTGATCACCCCGTTCACGCCCGACGGCCGCGCGGTGGTCTACGCGGGCAACGACCGCGACCCCGCGGTCCAGGACGTGCTGGTCCAAGACCTGGAGACCGGCGCGGTCCGCCGCGTCGAGTCGACTCCCGGCACGATGCTGCACGCGGTCTCCGTGTCCCCGGACGGGCGGTGGCTGCTCGCGTCGGGCTTCCTCAGCAACAGCGACAACAACCTGGTGCTGGTCGACCTGCGCGATCCGGACGCCGTGCCGCTGGTGATCACCGAGCACGAGGGCAGGCGCCTGCACCTGCCCGGCCCGTGGACGGCCGACTCGACCGCCTTCCACCTGCGGCACAACACCGACGGCGAGTTCGTCGCGCTGGCCCGGTACACGATCGCGACCGGCGAGACCACCGACCTGGTGACCCCGGCGTGGGACGTGGAGCAGGTGGCGACGTGCGGCACCACCACGGCGTGGACGGTGAACGAGGACGGGATCTCCCGGCTGTTCGCCCGGCGCGACGGCGAACTGCTCGTCCTGCCCGAACTGCCCGCCGGGGTGATCGCGTCGCTGTCGGTGGTCGGGGACGTGCTGACGTTCCTGCTCACCACCGGCGCGCGGCCGACCGAGGTGGTCGCGCTGGACCTGGCCGAGGGCGCCCTGCGGTACCTGACCGACAGCGCGCCCGCCGTGGCGGTCACCTTCGTGGAGCCGCGACTGGTCCGCTACCCGACGCACGACGGCCGCGAGGTCCCGGCGTGGCTCTACCGCCCGCACGGCGAGGGGATCCGGGGCGTGGTGGTGTCCATCCACGGTGGACCGGAGGGGCAGGAGCGGCCGTTCTACAACTACGCGGGCCTCTACCAGTACCTGCTGTCGCAAGGGGTCGCGGTGCTCGCGCCGAACGTGCGCGGCTCCACCGGGTACGGCAAGACCTACCAGAGCCTGATCCTGCGCGACTGGGGCGGCGACGAGCTGCTCGACTTCGAGCACGCCGTCGGGTACCTGACCACTTTGGACTGGGTCGACCCGGAGCGCATCGGCGTGTGGGGCGCGTCCTTCGGCGGTTTCGCCACCCTGTCGTGCCTGTCCCGGCTGCCGGGGCTGTGGGCGGCCGGGGTGTCGATGGTGGGTCCGTCGAACCTGCTGACCATGGCCCGTTCCGTCCCGGAGACGTGGCGGGCGGAGATGGCGGACTGGGTCGGCGACCCGGACACCGAGGCCGACTTCCTGCTGGAGCGCTCGCCGATCACCCACGTCGACGCGATCACCGCGCCGCTGTTCGTGATCCAGGGCGCCAACGACCCGCGCGTCGTGAAGGCGGAGAGCGACCAGATCGTCGAGGCGCTGCGCGCGCGGGGCGTCGACGTCCGGTACGACGTGTACGACGACGAGGGCCACGGGTTCACCAACCGCGTCAACGAGGTCAAGGCGATCGGCGACACGGCCGGGTTCCTCCTGGCTCACCTGGGTGGCTGAACACCGGAACTGTCGGACCCGCGGGTCACAATCACGGGCGTGCTGTTAGCGGTGGTCTCGGAGGGGGACAACGGCGGCAGGGTGCAGCCGTTGTCCGACCTCGGCGTGCCCGAAGGACGTGCCCTGGTCAGCGACGACCTGGGCCGGACCGTGGCGGAGCTGGAGGCGGCGTCGCACCCGCGGTGGATCTGGGCCGACACCGGCGGGGTGTACCCGGACCTGCTGGGACGGGGTGTGCGGGTGGAGCGCTGCCTCGACCTCGGCCTGGTCGAGGGGCTGCTGCTGGGGTACCTGGGCAGGCACCGGGAGCCGCGCGGCCTGGCGGCGGCGGTGGCCCGGCTGAAGGGCCTGGAACCGCCGGAGGACCACGGTCCGCGCAAGCGCGAGGCGCAGCCGACCCTGTTCGAGCCCGAGCGGGAACGCCTGCCCGGCGACGCGGACCCGCTCGACGCCGTCGTCGCCGTGCACGCCGAACAGCGGCGCGTCCTGGCCGCCCAGCCGCACGTGGACCGGTTGCGGCTGCTGGTGGCCGCCGAGTCGGCGAGCGCGCTGGCGGCGGCCGAGATGACGCACTTCGGCCTGCCGTGGCGGGTGGACGTGCACGAGGCCCTGCTGGTCGAGCTGCTGGGGCCGCGCCCGCGGCCCGGTGCGCGGCCGCGCGTGCTGGCCGACCTGGTGGACCGGATCACCGAGGCGTTCCACGGCAGGGCGGTGAACCCGGACAACCCGGCGAACATCGTGAAGGCGTTCGCCAGGGAGGGCATCGACATCCCGTCGGCGCGGGCGTGGGTGGTCAAGGAGGTCGACCACCCCGCCGTGGCGCCGATCATGGAGTACAAGGAGCTGTCGCGGCTGTACGTGGCGCACGGCTGGTCGTGGCTGGAGCAGTGGGTCAGCGACGGCAGGTTCCGGCCGGACTACGTGGTGGGCGGGGTCGTGTCGGGCCGGTGGGCGACCCGCGGCGGCGCCGCGCTGCAACTCCCCCGCACGCTGCGCACGGCCGTCCGCGCCGATCCGGGCTGGATGCTGGTGGCGGCGGACGCCTCGCAGCTGGAGCCGAGGGTGCTGGCCGCGCTGTCCGGCGACCGCAAGCTGATCGAGGTCTCGGAGGGCGACGACCTGTACACGAACCTGGCGGGCGACGCGTTCGACGGCGACCGCGGCAAGGCGAAGACCGCGATGCTGTCGGCGATGTACGGCGGCACGAGCGGTCCGGCCGCGGCGCTGCTGGCGGTGCTGCGGCGTCGTTTCCCGGACGCGCTCGGGTACGTCGAGGCGGCCGCGCAGGCGGGCGAGCAGGGGCGGATGGTCCGTTCGAGGTTGGGCCGGACGAGTCCCGCGCCGTCGGACGCGTGGCGCGAGATGACCGGGAACACCGACGGCGACGAGGAGGCCGAGCGGCGTTCGCGCAGGGCGTCGCGGGAGTGGGGCAGGTTCACCCGGAACTTCGTGGTGCAGGCCAGCGCGGCGGACTGGACGGCCGCTCTGCTGGGCGCGCTGCGGCGCAGGCTGAACCAGGAGGCACCGGGCGCCCACCTGGTGTTCTTCGTGCACGACGAGGTGCTCGTGCACTGCCCGGCCGATGTCGCCGAGACGGTCCGCGCGGAGATCACCGCGGCGGGCGCGGAGGCGTCGCGGCTGGTGTTCGGCGACACCCCGGTGCGGTTCCCGCTCAAGGCGGTCGCGGTCTCCAGCTACGCCGACGCGAAGTAGGCGTTGCGCCGATCGGCTGCTTGCACGTTTCAGGTGAGAGCGCTCTCATAAGCACCAGCACCACAGTCGAGTGACAAGGAGGTCACCCGCGCATGGAGCTCACCCGCACTCGCAGACGACGTTTCCTCGCGGCTTTCACCGCCGTGCTCGCCGCCATCCCGGTCGTCCTGGTAGCCACCGCCAACGCCTCCGTTCCCCCCGCGCCGTCCGGCTGGTCGCTGGCCTGGAGCGACGACTTCACCGGCACCAGCGGCGCACTCCCCTCGTCGGCGAACTGGACCGTCGACCTCGGGCACGCCTACCCCGGCGGCCCCGGCAACTGGGGCACCGGTGAGATCCAGAACTACACCAACAGCTCCAACAACCTGAAGCTCGACGGCTCGGGCAACCTCCGCATCACCGCGCTGAAGGACGGGTCCAACAACTGGACGTCGGCGCGCGTCGAGACCAAGCGCGGCGACTTCCGGCCGCCGTCGGGCGGCAAGGTCGCGATGGAAGCCCGCATCCAGATGCCGAACGTCACCGGCAACGCCGCGCTCGGCTACTGGCCCGCGTTCTGGGCGCTGGGTTCGCCCTACCGCGGCAACTACTGGAACTGGCCCGGCATCGGCGAGTTCGACATCATGGAGAACGTCAACGGCGTCAACGCCGTGTGGGGCGTGCTGCACTGCGGCGTCAACCCCGGCGGGCCGTGCAACGAGACCACCGGCATCGGGACCAGCCGGGCGTGCCCCGGTTCCAGCTGCCAGTCCGCGTTCCACACCTACCGCTTCGAGTGGGACCAGAGCACCAGCCCGCAGGCGTTCCGCTGGTACGTCGACGGCCAGCAGTTCCACAGCGTCACGCAGAACCAGCTGCCCGCGGACACGTGGGCGAACATGACCAACCACGCCGGCTACTTCATCCTGCTGAACCTGGCCATCGGCGGCGCGTTCCCCGACGCCCTCGCGGGCCCGACCCCCACCGCCGCGACGGTGTCCGGTCACTCGATGGTCGTCGACTACGTCGCCGTCTACACCGCGGGCGGCGGCGGCACGACCCCGCCGACGACCACCACGACGCCTCCGAGCGGCGGCGGGTTCGACGCCTACAGCACCATGCAGGCCGAGAGCGCGACCTCCCGCAGCGGCGGCACGGTCGAGACCACCAGCGACACCGGTGGCGGCCAGGACGTCGGGCAGATCGCCAACGGCGGCTCGCTGCGCTACTCCGGGGTGCGGTTCGGCGGCACCACGGCGACGCAGTTCACCGCCCGCGTCGCCTCCGGTGCCGGCGGCGGTGTCAGCGGCCTGGTCGAGGCCAGGCTGGACAGCCCGTCGGGCGCGGTGCTGGGCAGCTTCGCGGTCGGCAACACCGGCGGCTGGCAGAGCTGGCGGACCGTCCCCGCCAACATGTCCGGCGTCACCGGGACGCACGACGTGTACGTCACCTTCACCAGCGGCCAACCCTCGCCGTACGTGAGCGTGAACTGGATCAAGTTCGGCACCTAGCGCGGTGGCCAATCCTTGCCGGGCATTTCCGGGCCCAGCCGCTCGCTCGATCCACCTCCCCCACGCCCCCGTACTACCAGTACGGGGGCGTGGGGGAGGCGAACCGAGGGACCGGCTGGACGACGGAACTCCCCGACAAGGGTTGGCGGCCAACGCACTCGGACCAGTGGCGGGCCGTGGATGACTCTTCCCTGTGCGGCCCGCCACTCCCCAGCGCTACCGTGGACGTGTGAGCTACCGCGAACGGCCCGCTCTCGGCGGCCGCGGTCTGGTGTGGACGAAGACGACGTCCGCGCCGGGTGTCGGCCGGGTCGTACCGGACGGTTGCACGGACATCATGTGGTCGCGCGGCACGGACTCCCTGTTCGTCGCGGGCCCGGACACCGCGGCGAAGGTGGGCGAGTCCCGACCGGACACGCTGTTCGCGGTGCGGTTCTCCCCCGGCGTCGGCCCGTCCGCTCTCGGCGTTCCGGCGCACGTCCTGCGCGATCTGCGGGTGCCGCTGGACGAGTTGTGGCCTGAGGACGCCCCGCGGCTGCTGGAGGCGCTCAACACCGCCGAGGACCCATGCGCGGTGCTGGAGGAAGCGGCGCGGGCCAGGCTCCGCGATACCCCGCCGGACCCGGCGGTCGACGCCGTCGTGGCGGCGGTCCGCGACCACAGCGTGACCGACGTCGCGGACCGGCTCGGGATCGGCGCGCGGCAGCTGCACCGGCGGTCGCTGGCCGCGTTCGGCTACGGCCCCAAGGTGCTGGCGCGTGTGCTGCGGTTCGACCGGGCGGTGGGGCTGGCGTGGGCGGGGGTGCCGTTCGCGGACATCGCCCACCGCACCGGCTACGCCGACCAGGCCCACCTCTCGCGCGAGGTGAAGGACCTGGCGGGCGTGCCGCTCGGCGTTCTGCTCAAGCCGTAGTCAGCGCCGGGACCGCAGCGCGTCCCGGTTCAGCTCGGCCGGGCTGCGGTGCCCGGACAGGCCCAGCGTGAGGTCGAAGTCGGCGAGCAGGCTGCGCAGCACGTGCCGGACGCCGACCTCGCCGCCGTGCGCGAGACCGTAGGCGTACGGCCTGCCGACCAGCACGGCCTTGGCGCCCAGCGCGAGCGCCTTCACGATGTCCGCGCCGGTCCGGACGCCGGAGTCGAACAGCACGTCGATCTGCTCGCCGACCGCGTCCGCGATCTCGGGCAGCGCCTCCAGCGAGCCGATCGCGCCGTCGACCTGCCTGCCGCCGTGGTTCGACACGACGACGCCCTGCACGCCCGCGTCGACGGCCTTGCGCGCGTCGTCGGGGTGCTGGACGCCCTTGAGCAGGATCGGCCCGTCCCAGTGCTCGCGCAGGAACGCCACCTGGTCCCACGACTTGTCGGTGCCGGTGTAGAGCTGCACCCAGCGCAGGATCGCCATCGGCAGGTCGTCCTCCGGCGACTTCTCCAGGCTCGCCCGGAACGCCGGGTCGGAGAACGGGATCGCGGTGCCCACCGCGCGCAGGAACGGCAGGTACGCGCTGTCCAGGTCGTGCGGCCGCCACGCCAGCGTCCACGTGTCGAGCGTGACCACGAGCGCGGTGTACCCGGCCTTCCTCGCCCGGTCCAGCGTGCTCACGCACACGTCGGGGTCGTTCGGCCAGTACAGCTGGAACCAGCGCGGCCCCGCGCCACCGGCCTCGGCCACGTCCTCCAGCGCGTGCGACGAGGCGTTCGACAGGATCATCGGCACACCCAGCTCGGCCGCGGCGCGCGCGGTGGCCAGCTCGCCGTCCGGGTGCAGGATCGACTGCACGCCAACGGGTGCGAGCAGCACCGGCGCGGGCATCCCGGTGCCGAGGACCGTCGTGCCCAGGTGCCGGGTCGTCGCGTCGGTCAGCATCCGCGGCACGATCCGCCAGTCGTCGAACGCCTCCCGGTTCGCCCGCACCGTCGCACCCGACCCCGCCCCGCCGGCCACGTACCAGAACGGCCCCGGCCCGAGCCGCTTGCGCGCCGACTCCTCGAGCGCACCGGGCTCCGTCGTGAACGGCGGCACCTGGCCCGCGAGGCCCTGGAGGTAGATCTCGTTCTGATACCCGGCGAAGGTCATCCCGGCAGTCTGCTACCGCGTGCCGGCCTCGTCCAGCCGACCGGCGTCGGGGACGCGCGTGCCGAACATCCGCCGCGGCAGCAGCCACGCGAGCTTCTCCGACCGCAGCACGGCGAGCGGTCCGACCACGGCCAGCAGCAGCACGTACCCGGCGACGAACGGCGCCACCCGGCCGTCGAGCCCGGCGGTCACCGCCATCGCGGCCAGCACCAGCGAGAACTCGCCCCTGGTCAGGACGGTGAGGCCGATGTTCACCGCCTCCTGCCGGTCGAACGAGTGCAGCCGGGCCGCGAACGCGCCCGCGGCCAGGTTCAGCACGATCGTCAGAGCGACGGCCGCGAGGACGGGCAGCACGACCGTGCCGATCGACCCCGGATCGATGCTCAGGCCGAAGATGAAGAAGAACAGCGCCCCGAACGCGTCGCGCAGCGGCAGCACGAGCCGGTGGATCCGCGGCGCGACCTTGGACCCGCCGAGCACCATGCCGACCATGAACGCGCCGATCGCGTCGGACACCCCCAACTCGTGCGCGAGCGCCGCGCCGGTGACCGCGACGCCGACGAAGCACACCACCAGCAGCTCGTCGTCGGCCGAGCCGAACAGCCGGGTGACCACGCGGCCGCCCCAGCGGGCGATCGCGGCCAGCACCACCAGGAACGCGAACGCCTTGCCGAAGTCGAGCAGCGCGTAGACGAAGTCGTCGGCGCCGCTGAGGACGGGTTGCAGGATGGCGAGGTAGAGCGCGAGGAACACGTCCTCGATCACGATGATGCCCATGATCAGCCGGGATTCGGGGCTGCGCAGGCGTTTCGCCTCGACCAGGAGCTTCGTCACGATCGCCGACGACGAGATGCCGATGGCGCCCGCGATCACCAGGGCCTCGCGGGTGCCCCAGTCGAGCGCGAACCCGAACGCCAGCCCGCCGCCGATGTTGAGCAGCAGGTAGCCGAACCCGGCCACCACGAGCTTGCGGCCGCCCGCGACGAGGTCGTCCATCGAGAACTCGAGGCCGAGGTAGAACAGCAGGAAGACCAGTCCGAGCGCGGAGAGCACGCCCATCTCGGCCGGGTCGTCCACCAGCGCGATGCCGGGGGTGTTGGAGCCGAACAGGATTCCGGCGACCATGAACAGGGGGATGGTGGGCAGTCCTATCCGGACTCCGGCCCGTGCGATGAGACCGGCGGCGAGGAACGCGCCACCGACGGCGAGCAGTGCGTGTGAGGTCATACAGCGGCCTCCAAGGAGTGAACCGTGCCGCGGGTGGCGCCCCTGAGGAGCGCCACCCGCGAACGGGGTTTTCGACTGGCTAGACGACAGCGCCGTCGGCGGCGCGGGAACGCGGTTCGGCGCGCACGGAGGTGCGGCGGCGCGTTCCGGGGTACTTCGA
Organism: Umezawaea sp. Da 62-37; assembly: GCF_032460545.1. GTDB lineage: Bacteria > Actinomycetota > Actinomycetes > Mycobacteriales > Pseudonocardiaceae > Umezawaea. The sequence continues at coordinate 6,953,628 of NZ_CP135965.1, read as the reverse complement.
CTCCAGGGCGATGGCGACGGGCGCGGCGGTGAGCACGGTCGACGCGGTGCCCGCGACCAGGCCGACGAGCAGCGCGGTCGCGAAGTCGGCCAGCGAGCCGTCGCCGAGCACCAGCAACGCGGCGAGCACGAACAGCACGCCGATGCCGGTGTTCACGGTGCGCGGCACGGTCTGCAGGACGGCGGAGCTGACCACGGCCGCGTAGGACTGCTTGCCCCGCGACCGGGCCAGCTCGCGGACCCGGTCGAACACCACCACCGAGTCGTTGACCGAGTAGCCGATCACGGTCAGCAGCGCGGCCAGGAACACGCCGTCTGCGGTCTTGCCGAGCCACCCGAACACGCCGATGAGCACCACCACGTCGGTGACCAGCGCGACCACGGTGGCCACGCCCAGCCGCCAGTCGAACCGGATGGCGAGGTAGCCGAGCTGCGCCGCGACCGCGATGGCGAGCGCGATCACCGCGTTGCGCCGCAGCTCCGAGCCCAGGCTCGGACCGATCAGCTCGTTGCTCACCTGCTGCGCGCCGCCGGTCGCGGTGGACACGACGTCACCGAGGCGGGCGGCCGCGGCGTCGTCGATCGGGCCGGTCCGCACGGACACGCCGTTGTCGCCCGAGGTCGCCACGACGGCGTCGCCGAAGCCCGCGTCGGCGAGCGCGGTGCGCACCCGGCCGGGGTCGACGGCCTGCGAGGCGGTGTAGTCGAGCATCCGGCCGCCGGTGAACTCGACGCCGAGGTCGAGGCCGCGCAGGAACACCCCGGACAGGCACAGCACCGCGAGCACCGCGGCGGCCACCAGCCAGCGGCCGGGGCGGCGGAACAGCTCACCGCCGCGCGCCACCAGCCACGTGCGCACCCGGCCGAGCGTGTGCAGGCCGCTGAGCGCGGGCCTGCGTTCGACGAACCTGCTGCCCAGCACCAGTTCCAGCAGCACCCGGCTGAGCACCAGCGCGCTGAACATCGACGCGAGCACACCGATCGACAGCGTGACGCCGAACCCCTTGACCGGCCCGGTGGCCAGCCAGAACAGCAGTCCGGCGGCGAGCAGCGTCGTGACGTTCGAGTCGGCGACCGCGCTGAGCGCGCCGCGGAACCCGCCCTGGACGGCCTTGAGCATCCGTCCACCCCGGACTCCTCTGGCCGCGTACTCTTCGCGGGCCCGTTCGAACACCAGCACGTTCGCGTCGACCGCCATGCCGATCGCCAGCACGAACCCCGCCAACCCCGGCAGGGTGAGCGTCGCGCCGATCGCCAGCAGCGCCGCGTACGCGACGGCCGCGTACCCGACGAGGGCGCCCACGGCGAGCAGGCCCGCCAGCCGGTAGACGACGACGAGGAAGATCCCGGTCAGCGAGATGCCGATGATCGCCGCCCACGCGCTGGCCTCGATGGCCTCCGCGCCGAGCGTGGCGCCGACCGTCCGCTGCTCGATGACCTCCACCGGCACCGGCAGCGCGCCGGACCGGATGACCAGCGCCAACTCGGCGGCCTCGGCCTGGGTGAACGAACCGGTGATCTGGGTGCTGCCGCCGATGATGCCGGTGCGGCACGCGACGTCCGTGCCCACCTGCGGTGACGACACGATCTTGTTGTCCAGCACGAACGCGATCTGCCGGGTGGGCGTGCCCGTCGGCGAACACGCCGCCTCCGCGGTCAGGCGCTGCCAGATCCCCGGCGCGTCATCGCGGAACTCGATGGACACCTCGTTGCCCGCGCCCCGCTGGCTGATCGACGACTGCGCGCCCTTGATCCCCTCCCCGGTCATCGCGGCGGGCCCCAGCAGCAGGGGCACGCCTTCGGGACTGGTCAACGCGACCTGGTCCGCGGCGGCCTCGTTCCCGGCGCCGACCACGGGGTGCACGGTCAGCTGCGCGGTCCGCCCGAGCACCTCCACGGCCTCCGCCGGATCCTGCACCCCAGGCAACTCCACCAGGATGCGGCGTTCCCCGGACCTGGCCAGGACGGGCTCGGCCACGCCCAGTTCGTCGACCCGGCGGCGGAGTACCTCGAGCGAGCGGTCAGTGGCTTCCCCGTCGGCCTTCGTGGTCGGGGAATCCTTGGTCTCCAACACGATCTGGGTGCCGCCCCGCAGGTCGAGACCCAACTGGGGCTGGCTGGTGAGCAGCAGGAAAGCGGACGCGGCGAGAACGCCGAAGGACACCAGTCCTCGGACAAGCAGTTCTCGCCGCGCGGGAGTGCGCGGCATGACGGTGGGACCTTCCGGGCAGGAGCGGGTTGGTGGTCGGCTCGACTACGCGGAAGCGGGTGGGGCGCGATCGCCCAGAGGGGTGTTGCTGACGGTCTCGGGGGCGCGGTGGACCCGTTGCGCCATGTCCATGAGGACGCGGAGCGGTAGGGCGGGGCGGGCGCGCGGGGTGAGGTCCACGGGGGCGTGGCCGATGAAGCCCTGCTGTTGAGGGGCGTTGGTCGCGCCGGATCTCGTTGCGGCGCCGGGTAGGTGGACTCCTTGGACGAGGGAGGTGACGGCGGAGGTTTGGGGGGTGGGGAGGGTGGACTGGGGCGCGGCGGTCACGACGAAACCGGCGATCAACGCCAGGATGGTCAGCAGCGCGCGCTTTGTCATGGGCCCTCCCCTCGGGTGTCAGGTTACAGACGTGGGGGTGGGGGTCGGGGTGGGGGAAATGTCGGACCCCGTTCGTAGGCTGTGTGTCGGGGGGTCTTCACGGTGGGGGGACCTTGGGTTTTGGGTGTCTTGGGGTGTCCTGGGGTGTGCTCGGTGCCGTTGTGGGCGGGGGTGCCTTTACCCGGTCGCCGAGTGCTCTAGACTTGACGAACCTTGTCAAGACGGTGAAGCTGTCTTGACAAGGTTCGTCAAGCCCAGAGCGGCTTTGTATCGGGTGCAGGGGTAGGTCTGGCTGCGCCAGCATTCGGCTCCGCCGAACTCGGGCACCTCGCTGCGCGTCGGCAAGGCCTGGCTTTGGGCTTGGGTCTTGGGTGTTAGCGACGGGGTTTGCCCTGGCCGGTTAGTACGACCACGCTGCCTGCGACCAGGGAGATGATCCAGGCGAACACGAGTGGCTGCATGGTGGTGGCGCCCAGGAGCAGGGCGAAGGTCCATCCGGTGAGCAGTAGCAGTGTGAGCGTGAACAGGGCGACCACCACGGCCAGTTTGGGGCGGTGTCGTGCCACGTGGCGGAGTGCGTGCCGTTGGGGTTTGCGGGCGAGGAGCACTGTTTTGGCGACCAGTGCGAGGGTGCCCACCACGAGCAGGCCGGAGAACCAGCCGAGCAGTGGGGTGGGGCGGGGCATGCCGGCGAACAGGAGCAGGAGGCCGCCGGCTACGAGCAGTGCGGCGACCTGGGACGCGACCTGCCAGGCGATCGACTGGGCGGCGGCCAGCACCTCGTTCGACAAGGGGTCGGACGGGGTGCGGGTGGTGCCGCGTTTGCGGTGGACGGTGGCGAGGTTGGCGCGGGCGTCGTCGTCGGTCGGGTCGAGGCGGAGGGCGCCCCGGTACGCCCACTCGGCGGTGCCCCAGTCCTTGGCGCGCAGCGCGGCGTCGCCGAGCACCTGGAACGCGCGGGCCTCGGTCGGGGCGAGGCGGGTGGCGTGGCGGGCCGCGTCGACGGCCTCGGCGCGGGTGGCGGGGTCGGCGGCGAGGACCTCGGACAGCACTACGTGGCAGCGCCAGTCGGTCGGTTTGCGGCGCACCGACTCGCGGGCGGCCACGACGGCCTCGGACTGCCTGCCCAGTTCGCTCAACGACAGCGCGGCGAGCCGCTGGGCCCACGCCTGGTCGCCGTCGAGGACGAGCGCGCGCTTGGCGGCGTTGAGCGCGGGATCGGGTTCACCCGCGTCGAGGTGCGCGGCGGCGAGCCTGCACCACGCCTCGGCGTGCAGCGGGTTCGCCACAAGGGCGGGTCGGAGCAGGTCGATCGCCTCGCGCGGGTGACCGGAGGCGATGAACTCGGCCGCGCGCACCAGCACGGCGGTGATCGGCTCGGACATCGCACCTCCCGGATCGCCGACCAGTGTGACAGCGCCATTCGGCGGCCACGATCAGGTGATCCAACGAAGGCGCATTCACGCACGATTCAACAGAATCGACCAGAGATCCGATCAATGTCCACCTGAAGGGGTAATTCATGATGCAACTACCCTCAGTCATCCGATGATCGACGAGCGTCTTGGCAGGCTGTGCGAAACCTCCTTTCGCAGGTATCCAATACGACCGAATGGCCTAATTACAGACCGATTCGTCTGCTCAGTTAGTCACAATCTGTTGCGATTTGACCATTTTTCCGCCATCCAGGTGACTGAGCGAGAGCTTCATGCGACGCTGTCGTTGCTCGGCACCGCCGCCTGCCGGGAACCAAGAACATTTCCGTTCCGGTCCCGTCACGGCACCGAACGACGTGCGTCTCACCCCCGCGAGCGCATCGATTGGTCCGAGCACCCGTGACGAGCTAATGGAGGTTGGGGGCCGTGAGCACTGGCAAGGAATGGCAGATCACCTGCCGCGACATCGCATCCCGCAGACGCGACATGACCGTTTTCGTCAGCCAGGGCCACGTCGTGGTCACCGTGCCGCCCGGTGAGGCGGCCGTGCTGACCCCGCTGGAGGTCGGCAGGCTGCGCGCCGCGCTCCGCGACGCCGTGGTCAACGCCTCCGGCACCCCGGAAGCGTGATCGTCCGACCTGGTGGCCCGGCGGACCTCGACACCGTGATCGGCCTGTTCGACGAGGCCGTGCGGTGGCTGGTGTCGCAGGGCCGGACCGGACAGTGGGGCGGCGAGCCCTTCTCGACGAGCCCCGCGCGCGTCGAGTCGCTCCGGTCCTGGTCGGACGACCTGCACATCGCCGAACTGGACGGCGTCGCAGTCGGGGCGCTGGCCATCGGGCCCGCGCCGGAGTACGTGCCACCCGCGACCGGCCCGGAGGTGTACGTGACCGCGCTGGTCGGCAGTCGTCGCGGCCGTGGCGCGGGCAGGCTGCTGCTGGAGCACGCGCGCGCCGAGGCGGTCGCGCGGAACGTGGAGCGGCTGCGGGTCGACTGCTACGCCGGTGGCGGTGGCGCGCTGGTGGCGTTCTACGTGTCGGCGGGGTTCACGCCGACGGACACCTTCACCGTGGAGGGCGACTGGCCCGGCCAGGTCCTGGAGATGCCGCCGCGGGGGTGAAATCCACCCGACCTCTTCCTACTCTCCGGTAGGTAGTGCGAGTATCGAAGCCGTGAGCACCTACTTCGTGACCGGGATGACGGGTCCACCCAGGCGGCGGCTGCTCGCCCCTCCTGGGCGTGAGCGGGTGTTCGCGCTGGTAGCACCGCACGTCGAACGGCGGGGCCAGCGGTGAACCCGGTGCGCGATCTGGTCACGCTGGTGCGCGCTGGTGTCGTCCGCCCGATGCGGCCGGACCGGCTGGCGGGCGTGCTCGCCGGATACGCGCGCTGGGACCTGACGGTGGCGTGGGGCTACGCGACGGGTGCCGCACGGCACCCGGACCGGCCGGCGATCATCGACGACCAGGGCGTGCTGACCTACGCCGAGGTCGACGACCGCACCACCCGGCTGGCCCGCGGTCTCGTCGACCGCGGTGTGCGGCCCGGTGACAAGGTCGCGGTGCTCTGCCGCAACCACCGCGGTTTCGTCGAGACCGTGGTGGCCTGCGTGAAGATCGGCGCCCACGCCGTGCTGCTCAACACCGGCCTGAGCCGCGGCCAGTTCGCCACCGTGCTGCGCGAGCAGGACGTGTCGGTCGTGGTGGCGGACACCGAGTTCGCCGACCTGCCGCCGGAGGTCGACCGGATCACCGACACCGAACTGGACGACGTGATCGCGGCGGCACCGGCGACACCGCTGCCCCGGCGGCCGCCGCGCGGTCGGCTGGTCGTGCTGACCTCCGGCACGACCGGCGCGCCGAAGGGCGCCCGCCGTCCCGAACCCGGCGGCCTCTCCCCCGCCGCGGCGCTGCTGTCCCGGATCCCGCTGCGGCAGGGGGAGACCGTCGCCGTGCCCGCGCCGCTGTTCCACACCTGGGGGCTGGCCGCGTTCCAGATCGGCCTGGTGCTCGGCGCGACCCTGGTGCTGCGGCGCAGGTTCGACCCGGCCGTGCTGCTGGCCGACGTGCGCGAGCACCGCTGCGGCGCGCTGTTCGTGGTTCCCGTGATGCTGCAACGGGTGCTCGAGGCCGCCGACCGGGACGCGCCCTCCCTGCGGGTGATCGCGTCGAGCGGGTCGGCGCTGCCGCCACCGGTCACCGCGCGGTGCCTGCGCGAGTTCGGCCCGGTGCTCTACAACCTGTACGGCTCCACCGAGGTGTCCTGGGCGACCATCGCGACCCCGGCGGAACTGGCGCGCAGGCCCGAAACGGTCGGTCTGCCACCGCGCGGCACCCGGCTCGCGATCCTCGACGAGCACGGCGAACCGGTGGCGCCCGGCACGACCGGCCGGATCTTCGTCGCCAACGACATGCTGTTCGAGGGCTACACCAACGGCGCGGGCAAGGAGGCCCGCGACGGCCTGATGGCCACCGGGGACGTCGGGTACCGCGACGACACCGGGCTGCTGTTCGTCGCAGGGCGGGACGACGAGATGATCGTGTCCGGCGGCGAGAACGTCTACCCGGCCGAGGTCGAGGCGCTGCTCTCCGGGCTGCCGGCCGTGCGCGAGGTCGCCGTGGTCGGCGTCGCGGACGACGAGTACGGCCGGCGGCTCGCCGCGTACGTCGTGTGCGCCGAACCGGGCGCGCTCGACGCGGACGCCGTGCGCGACCACGTGAAGGCGCACCTGGCGCGGTTCTCGGTGCCCCGCGACGTGGTGTTCCTGGACTCGTTGCCGCGCAATGCCACGGGCAAGGCGCTGAAAGGGGAACTGCCTCCGTATTCTGGCTGAGGGCGACGGAAGACGAATGTTCCAAGGGCGGACGCATGACGATTCCCCTGCCTCGCACGGAGCACGCCGCCGATCCGCGGGCGAGCCTCAGGGAGGCCCGCATCGCCCTCGACGAGGACCGGGCGGGCGATGCCTTGGAGTTCGCGGAGAAAGCGCTTTCCGCCTACTCCTGGTTGGAGGACGCCGAGGGCGCCGCGGAGAGCCTGCTGGCGCAGGCCGTCGCGCTGGGCGGCCGCGGTCTGCTGTCCTCGGCGCTGGACGCCATCGACCAGGTGCGCCGGATCGCCGTCGCCGACCGGCGCCTGCGGCTCCAGTCGTGGTGCGGGTACTCGCGCGCCGTCGTGGAACTGCGGCTGGACTCCCCCGAGCGGTCGCTGCGCTCGCTGGCCCGCGCGCTGGGACCGGCCGAGCTCAGCGGCGACCCGGAGCTGATCGGCTCGATCCTGTTCGAACAGGCCAGGGTGCTGCGCGCGGCGGGCGGGGGCGAGCGGGACCTGCGCCGCGCGGAGGCGTTGTGCGCGCAGGTCCGCGACCGGTGGAGGCAGCTCGACGACGTGGTCCGGCTGGCCCGCGTCACGGTGCTGCTCGCCCACGTGCGGCTGGACCTCGGCGAGGTCGAACGGGCCCGGCGCTCCTGCCGCCGCGCCGAGGAGCTGCTGGCCGGGCACGACCGCCCGGTCGCCCACGCCGAGCTGCTGCTGGCGCAGGCGAGGGTGAGCGGCGCCCGCGACCGCGTCGGCGAGGAGATCGCCCGACTCGGCCGGGCCGCCGAGATCGCCGCGGGCTGCCGGGCGTGGGAGGTGGCCGTGCGGGCGCACGGGGCGTTGAGCGCGGCCTGCGAACGGGCGGGCCAGCTCGGGCCCGCGCTGCGGCACGCGCGGGCGCAACTGGAGCAGCACCGGCTGCGGGAGCGGCAGGACGGCGTCGACCTGCTGCGGATGCGCGAGCACGACCTGACCGCCGGGCTGGCCCGGCTCGGCTTCGGCGCGGCGGACCCGGAACCGTTGCGCCACAACGCGACGACGACCGAATGCGCGGACAGCCGGATCGCGCGGGCGTTGCGCGCCGGCCTCACCAAACGCGGCATCGAGGTGCTCCAACTGCTGGCGTCGGGGGCGGGCACGAGCACCATCGCGGACCGGCTCGCCCTGTCCCCGAAGACCGTGCAGAACCACCTCCAGCGGATCTACCGGACACTCGGCGTGCACGACCGCGCGGGCGCCGTCGTGTGGTGGATCGACCTCGATCCCGAAGCGGTGCGGGTGCGGCGGGAACCGGTGGGATGACCGGAAACGACAAGTCTTGATCGACTTCTGCACGTCATTACCCGGACGGTGGCTTGTCCCGACCGCCCGACCAGCGGTGTTGAGTCGATTGCCCACCGAAGTGCGGAAGAACTGGGTGATGAAACGGGTGACCGCGGTGTGTCATGCTCCGCTTGGACGTGTGAGTGACGCGTCCGGTGAGCGGATCGGCGGTACGGCCATGCGGGAAAGCGGACGACGCGGCGATGGCGGTTCAGCGCCCGCGTCGCACGCCTCCCACCGCGTCGGCGACCGCCGCGGTGCCGCCGTCCGGCGACCCGGTCGACGCCCTTCCGCGGCACCGCACCCGGACCTCCGCACCCACTCCTCGCGTTCGTTCAGAATCCGCCGCCAATCGAACGGAGCACGAAGATGGTTGTGAACTCGATCTGCCGGGTCATGGTCGCGGTGGCGCTGTGCCTCAGCGTCACCGGTGTCGCGGGCGGCGTCATCGCCACCGACATCACCCCGATCACCACCGACCCGTCCGGCCCCTTCACCCCGCCCTACCAAGCGAACTGATCCCCTCGTGACGTGGACCGGGCCGATGAGCGGCCCGGTCTTGGGGCAGAGTGTCCGCTGTGACCACTGAGCAGGTGCGGCTGCGGGCGCCGAGGCACCAGGTAAGCCGGAAGTCGATCACGTTGTGGACCCTGCACGCCGTGATCGGGTGGGCGGTCGTGCTGCTGCCGCAGCTCGTCGTCCTGCTGTTCGTCGACTCGCCGCCCACGTGGCAGCTGACCGCGGCCGTGGCGACCGGCGTCCTGGCGGTCGCGCACACGCTGGTGATGCCGCGATGGCGCTTCCGGGTGCACCGCTGGGAGTCCACCCCGATCGCCGTCTACACGCTGACCGGCTGGCTGAGCCAGGAGTGGCGGATCGCGCCGGTCTCGCGCATCCAGACCGTGGACACCAAGCGCGGACCGCTGCAACAGCTCCTCGGGCTGTCCACGGTGACCGTGACGACCGCGTCGGCGGCCGGGCCCGTGCACATCGAGGGCCTCGACCACGAGGCGGCGGTGCGGCTGGCCGACGAGCTGACCACCACGACCGACGCCACCCCCGGTGATGCCACGTGACCTCCCCGGAACTGCCGATGGCGCCCGAGTTCGTCGAGGAACCGCCCGCGCTCGACTGGCACCGGCTGGACCTGCGGATGCTGATCGTGCGGCCGCTCAACGAACTGCTCGGCCTGATCCCCGTGCTCGTCGGCCTGCTCGTGATCGGCGGCGGCGACGTCTGGCGGATCGCCATGAGCGGCGGGTTCATCGTGCTGGTGGTGCTGTTCGGGCTGCTGAACTGGCTGACGACCCGCTACCGGATCACCCACGACCAGGTCGAGCTGCACACGGGTCTGCTGGTGCGCAAGCGCTTGGCGGTGCCGAGGGAGCGCATCCGGACCGTCGACCTGACCGCCAAGCTCGGCCACCGGCTGTTCGGGCTGTCCGCGATCAGGGTCGGCACCGGCCAGCACGAGAAGGCGGGCGACAACGGCGGCGTGACGCTGGACGCGGTGTCGTCGCAGGAGGCCGAGCGGCTGCGCCAGCTCCTGCTCGACCGGGCGCCGGCACGAGCGGTGGGCGACGCCCCCGCCCGGCAGGTGAGCACGCCCCTGGCCGTGTTCGACCCGAGGTGGCTGCGCTTCGCGCCGCTGACGCTGTCCGGACTGGTCGCGGTCGGCGGCACGTTCGGCGTGCTGATGAACTACGCGCAGGAGTTCGACCTGCGGCCGTCCGCGTTCGGCGGGCTGCACGCCGTGGTCGAGCGGGTCGTGAACGCGCCGATCGTGCTGACCGTCATGACCGTGCTCGGCGTCGTGCTGGTGCTGGCCGTGATCGCCTCGCTGCTGGTGTACGTCGTGCAGTTCTGGGGCTACCGGCTGACCAGGGAGGACGACGGCACGCTGCGGGTGCGGCGCGGGCTGCTGACCACCCGCTCGGTGTCCGTGGACGAGGACCGGCTGCGTGGCGTCGAGGTGCAGGAACCGCTGCTGCTGCGGCTGGGCCGGGGCGCGCGGACGACCGCGGTCGCCACCGGGCTCGGCACCAAGGGCGAGAGCAGCCTGCTGCTGCCGCCCGCGCCGGTCGCCGAGGCGCACCGGGTCGCGGGCGACGTGCTGCGCGTCGGGCAGTCGCCGACCAGGACCGGGTTGCTGCGGCACCCGCTGGTGGCGCTGCGGCGGCGGATCGTCCGGGCGGTGCTGCCGGTGCTGGTGCTGGTGGGAGTGCTTGTACTGGTCGCGCCGTCGTGGACGTGGCAGGCCGCGCTCGTGCTGGTGCCGTTCGCGGCGCTCCTGGGCTGGGACCGCTACCGCGCGCTCGGCCACGCGCTCACCGAGCGGTACCTGGTGGCGCGCAGCGGATCGGCCGTGCGGGAGACCGTGGCGCTTCAGCGCAGCGGCATCATCGGCTGGCGGATCTCGCAGTCGTTCTTCCAGCGCAGGGCCGGGCTGGCGACGGTGTCGGCGACCACGGCGGCGGGTGACGGGGTCTACCACGTGATCGACGTGGACGCCCGCACCGGACTGCTGCTGGCCGACGAGGCCGTGCCGGACCTCCTGCGGCCGTTCCTCGTCGTCCCCGAGTCGACTCCGTGACCGCGACCACACCCCTAGTCGCGTCTCACATGGGATTCGCGTCGCCCGGCTGACCCTATTATCGCCTCCTCCACCGCGAAAACGTTGCCGCGCAGGGACTACGGGGCGATCGACGGGAGACGCGATCATGCGGGCAAGCGCTTTCTCCCGACCACCGCTCGAACTCGGCCACTACTTCCCGGACTGGACGAGCGGTGTCGCGGCGCTGGCCGCGATCGCCGCGTCCGAAGCGACCCTGCCCTCGCTGCTGCTGCGCGACCCGGCGGAGACCGCCGCCGCCCCGACCCCCGACATGCCCCCGGAACGGCTGGCGGGTTACCTCGGCCGCGTCTACGGCTACCGGATCGACCGGGTGTGCCGGGCGACCATCGGGTTCGGGGGAACGTCCTGGCAGGTCAGGCGGCAGCGGTCACGGGTGGGCGGGCTGGTGCGCCAGCACGGCGGTGTCGCCGTGGGCAAGCAGCGCGACACCCCGCCGACCGACCGCGGCGCCGAAACCCGCGAGGCGTTCGTCCCGTGGTCACGGCTGACCGACCTGCGCGACGGCGTCCTGGCCTCGGCGCACCAGGCGTTCGCCTTGGCGGGCGTGCGCGGCACGATCCGGTGCCGCCTCTCGCACGCCCACCACTCCGGCGCGCGCCTGCGCTTCGCGGTCGCGTTCGGGACGGCCGAGCCGCCTCCCCACTGGAACCTCCGGCAGGCCTGCCTCGACCAGGGCGTCGAGGTCTAGGCGCTCGTCCGGAACGTGCTGCGGTACACGCTGGGCGCGACCCCCAGCGCGGTGCCCATCTGCTGGCGCAGCGCCGCGCCCGTGCCGAAACCGGAGCGCCGGGCCACCTCGTCGACCGGCAGGTCCGTGGACTCCAGCAGGTGGCGGGCGCGTTCGACGCGCTGCTGGGTGATCCACTTGCCGGGGCTCAGCCCGGTCTCCTCGCGGAAGCGGCGGGTGAAGGTGCGGACGCTCATCCGGACGTGGTCGGCCAGCGAACGCAGGTCCAGCGGCTCGTCGAGGCGGGCGAGGGCCCAGTCGCGGGCGGGGGCCGTCGAGGTGGTCTCGACGGGCGGGACCGGGCGTTCGATGTACTGCGACTGGCCGCCGGAGCGCCACGGCGGGACGACGCAGCGGCGGGCGGCGCGGTTGGCGGCCTCGGTGCCGAAGTCCTTGCGCACCAGGTGCAGGCACAGGTCGATGCCCGCACCGACGCCCGCCGACGTGAGGACGTCGCCCTCGTCGACGAACAGCACGTCCGGGTCGAGGTCGACGTGCGGGAACATCCGGCGGAACGCCTCGGCGTACCACCAGTGCGTGGTGGCGCGGCGGCCCTCGAGCAGGCCCGCCGCGGCGAGCACGAACGCGCCGGTGCAGATCGACACGATCCGGGTGGTGGGCGCGGCGGCGACCAGGGCCGCGAGGACGTCGTCGGCGAGCGGGTCGCGGTGCAGGACGTCGGCCCGGTACTGCCCGGACACGATGATCGTGTCCGCCTCGGTCAGCAGTTCGAGGCCGTGGTCGGCCTGGACCGAGTAGCCCGCCGAACTGCGCACCGGACGGCCGCCCGGCGTGCACACGCGGACCCGGTAGTACGGCTGTTCGCGGGCGTCGCGGGCGGTGCCGAGGACCTGCGTCGGGGTGCCGAGGTCGAAGCCCGTGACTTGGTCGAGCGCGAGGACCGCGACCTCGTGTCGCTTCATGGCCCGATTCTTGCACATGATGGCCTTCCGGCCACTGGCAGCGGACCGCCCGCCGACGGATGCTCTGCTGGTGACGCAGATCGAGGGCCGGAAGGTCCGCACACTCCACTGGGCCTGGGTAGTAGCCGCCGTGTCGTTCATCGCGCTCATCGGCGCGGCCGGGTTCCGCTCGGCGCCGGGCGCGCTGATCGAGCCGCTGCAACAGGAGTTCGGCTGGTCCCGCGCCACGATCTCGTTCGCCGTCTCGGTCAACCTGCTGCTCTACGGCCTCACCGCCCCGTTCGCGGCCGCCCTCATGGCGCGCTTCGGCGTCCGCCGGGTGGTCAGCCTGGCGCTGCTGCTGGTCTCGGCGGGCAGCGGGCTGACCGTGTTCATGACGGCCGGCTGGCAGCTCGTCCTGCTGTGGGGCGTCCTGGTCGGCCTGGGCACCGGGTCGATGGCGCTCGCGTTCGTCGCGACCATCACCGGCCGCTGGTTCGTCAAGCACCGCGGCCTGGTGACGGGCGTGCTCACGGCGGGCGGCGCGACCGGTCAGCTGGTGTTCCTGCCGGTCATCGCGGGCCTCGCCGAGTCGTCGGGCTGGCGCTACTCGTCGCTGGTGATCGCGGGCGCGGCGCTCCTGGTCGTGCCGCTGGCGTACTTCCTGCTCAAGGAGCACCCGGCCGACCTCGGGCTGCCGCTCTACGGCGGCACCGAGATCGTGCCCGCTCCCCCGCGGCAGGCGGGCAGCGCGGCGCGCACCGCGATCGGCACCCTCCGCACGGCCGCGCGCACGAGGTCGTTCTGGTACCTGGCGGGCGGGTTCGCGATCTGCGGGATGACCACGAACGGGCTCGTCGGGACGCACTTCATCCCGGCCGCGCACGACCACGGCATGCCGACCACCACGGCCGCCGGGCTGCTCGCGCTGGTCGGCCTGTTCGACATCATCGGCACGATCTTCTCCGGCTGGCTGACCGACAAGGTCGACTCGCGCGTCCTGCTGGCGGCCTACTACCTGCTGCGCGGCGTCTCGCTCCTGCTGCTGACGCAGCTGTTCGCCAGTTCCGTGCACCCGAGCATGCTGGTGTTCATCATCTTCTACGGCCTGGACTGGGTCGCCACCGTGCCGCCGACCGTCGCGCTGTGCCGGGAGATCTTCGGCGAGTCCGGCCCCGTCGTGTTCGGCTGGGTGTTCGCCTCGCACCAGATCGGCGCGGCCATCGCGGCCACGGCGGCGGGGCTGGCGCGCGACCACTTCGGCGACTACGCGTTGACGTTCTACGTCGCGGGTGGACTCAGCATCGGGGCGGCCGTGCTGTCGCTGCGCGTCAGGCGGTCACCCGCGTTCCCGGCCCCCGCGGTCGATCCCGCGCCCGAGAACGCGCACCGCTGACCGGTGGACGGCCGCGTCGTCCGAAGCGCCGGGCTGCGCGGAAGTCGTGAACGGCTAGGCTCTCGCGGGTGATGGATCGTCTGGTGTGGATCGACTGTGAGATGACCGGCCTCGAACTCGGCAAGGACGCCTTGATCGAGATCGCCGCGCTGGTCACCGACGCGGACCTGAACGTGCTCGGCGACGGCGTCGACGTGGTGATCCACGCGGACGAGCAGTCGCTCGCCGGGATGCCCGAAGTGGTCGTGGAGATGCACGCGAAGTCCGGCCTGACCGAGGAGGTCCGCCGCTCCGCGGTGACCATCGAGGAGGCCGAGGCGCTCGTCCTCGCGTACATCAAGGAATGGGTGCCCGACCCGCGCACCGCCCCGCTCGCGGGCAACTCGATCGCGACGGACCGCGGCTTCATCGCCCGCGACATGCCCGCGCTCGACGACCACCTGCACTACCGGATGATCGACGTGTCGTCGATCAAGGAGCTGTGCAGGCGCTGGTACCCGCGCATCTACTACGCGCAGCCGGAGAAGGGCCTCTCGCACCGGGCGCTCGCCGACATCCGCGAGTCCATCCGCGAGCTGGCGTACTACCGGCGCACCGCGTTCGTCGCGCCTCCCGGCCCGAACTCGGAGCAGGCCCAGGCCGTGGCGGCGGAGCTGCTCAAGGCCGACGGGATCGGCTGACCACCCGATTTCAGCCCTTGCCGGTCGACACGCTATGCTTCTCACCGCCGGTCAAACGGTCTTGGTGGGTGTAGCTCAGCTGGCAGAGCACTGGGTTGTGATCCCAGGTGTCGCGGGTTCAAGTCCCGTCACTCACCCCAAGCGAACGCCCCCTGACCCACCAGGTCAGGGGGCGTTTTCACGTCTGGAGCCCCCGCATGAACGCCACCCTCGTCGCCAAGGACCTCGCCGCCGGCCACGGCGACCGGGTGCTGTTCTCCGATCTCCAACTGGTCGTCGCACCGGGTGACGTGATCGGACTCGTCGGCGTGAATGGCGCGGGCAAGTCGACACTGCTCAAGACGCTGGCGGGGCTGATCCCTGCCGAGCAGGGCACCGTGCGGCTCAGCCCGCCGACCGCGTCTGTCGGCCACCTTCCGCAGGAGCCGGAACGGCGCCCCGGCGAGACCCTGCGCGAGTTCCTGGCCCGCCGCACCGGCGTCGACTTCGCCCAGCGGGTCCTCGACGCGGCGACCGAGGCGTTGAGCATGGGCACGTCCGGCTCCGACGACGAGTACGGCGACGCGCTGGAGCACTGGCTCGCGCTCGGCGGCGCGGACCTGGAGGAGCGGTCGGTCGAGATCGTCGCCGACCTCGGCCTCACCGTCAGCCTCGACCAGCCGATGACGGCCCTGTCCGGCGGCCAGGCGGCACGCGCGGGCATGGCGTCGCTGCTGCTGAGCCGGTACGACATCTTCCTGCTCGACGAGCCGACCAACGACCTCGACCTCGACGGCCTGGAACGGCTGGAGCGCTTCGTCGGCGACCTGCGCGCGGGCACCGTCGTGGTCAGCCACGACCGCGAGTTCCTCGCCCGCACCGTGACCCGCGTCGTCGAACTGGACCTCGCGCAGCAGCAGGTCCGCACCTACGGCGGCGGCTACGCGGCGTACCTGGAGGAGCGCGAGGTCGCCCGCAGGCACGCCCGCGAGGAGTTCGAGGAGTTCGCGGACACGAAAGCGTCGCTCGAAGCCCGCGGCCGGATGCAGCGCGCGTGGATGGAGAAGGGCGTGAAGAACGCCCGGCGCAAGCAGACCGACAACGACAAGAAGGGCCGCGCGTCCCGCACCGAGGCGACCGAGAAGCAGGCGTCGAAGGCCCGGCAGACGGACCGGATGATCGAGCGCCTGGACGTCGTCGAGGAGCCCCGCAAGGAGTGGGAGCTGCGGATGGAGATCGCCCCGGCACCGCGGGCGGGCGCCATCGTCGCAGCGCTGCGGGGCGCCGTGGTCAAACGCGGCTCGTTCACGCTCGGCCCGGTGACGACGCAGGTCGACTGGGCGGACCGGGTCGCGATCACCGGCGCGAACGGCGCGGGCAAGTCGACGCTGCTCGGCGCGCTGCTGGGCCGCGTCCCGCTGGACGAGGGGCACGCGACGCTCGGGTCCGGTGTGGTCGTGGGCGAGATCGACCAGGCGCGCGGCCTGTTCCTCGGCGAGCGGCCGCTGTCGGAGGCGTTCGAGCTGGAGGTGCCGGAACTGGCGCCCGCGGACGTGCGCACCCTGCTGGCCAAGTTCGGGCTCAAGGCCGCCCACGTGCTCCGCACGGCCGCCTCGCTGTCACCCGGCGAGCGCACCCGCGCCGCGCTCGCGCTGCTCCAGGTCCGCGGCGTGAACCTGCTCGTGCTCGACGAGCCGACGAACCACCTCGACCTGCCCGCGATCGAGCAGCTGGAATCCGCCCTGGAGAGCTACACCGGCACGCTGCTGCTGGTCACGCACGACCGGCGGATGCTCGACGCCGTGCAGACCACCCGGCGCCTGGTCGTCGAGGACGGGCAAGTGCGCGACGTGTAGGTGTGTGCGTCCGCTGTGGACATGCCACGCGCGGTGGCCGCCGGTCGGGCGACCACCGCGCGGATGGGGTGGGGTCTCAGCGGTTCCCGGCGACCCAGTCGGGCCAGGAGACCTGCCAGTCGCCGAAGCCGTCCCACGACTCGAGCGGCGGGCCGCCGGAGTTCGTGACGATCACGACGTCGCCCGGCTTCGCGTTGTCGAAGAACCACTTGGCGTCTTCGGGGGACATGTTCAGGCAGCCGTGGCTGACGTTGCGGACGCCCTGGTCGCCGACCGACCACGGTGCCGAGTGGACGAAGATGCCGCTGTTGGACATGCGCGTCGCCCAGTCGACCGGCGTCTTGTAGCCGCCCGCGTCCAGCGCCAAGCCGTAGGTCGTCGAGTCCATGATCATGTGGTCGCGCTTCTCGGTGAGCACGTACGTGCCGACCGGCGTGGTGTTCGCGGCGTTGCCCATCGACGTCGGCACCGTCCGCACGACCTGCCCGTTGACCTTCGTCACGACCTGGTGCGTCCCGCCGTCGGCCTCGTGCACGACGGAGTCGCCGATGGTCGTCGTGATGGTCCGGTCCTCCTGGCCGAACACGCCGTTGCCCATGTTCTTGCCGTAGATCTTCGCGTTGACGGTGACCTTCGTGCCCGCCGCCCAGAAGGCCTGCGGCCGCCAGTGCACTTCCTTGTCGTTGAACCAGTGGAACGCGCCCTCGACCTCGGGCTCCGTCGTGATCTGGATCGCCGCCTCGGCCGACAGCTTGTCCACGATCGGCTCGTCGAAGTAGAACGCCAACGGCTGCCCGACCCCCACCGTCGTGCCGTCCTGCGGGTTCGACTCCATGTAGGTCAACGTCCGCGGCTTCACCGTCGTGAACGACGACACCTTCGTCACCGGCTTGCCGTCGGTCCCCTGCCCCGTCACCGACAGCGAGTAGCCCTTGTCGTAGGCGAGCGGCACGCTGTTCGCCCACTGGAGGCCGTCGGCACTGATCTGACCGGCGATGACGACCCCGTCGGCGGCCGTCAGGGCCACCTCCGTCAACTTCCCGTCAGCAGCCGTCGCGATCACCGGCAACCCCGGCGCCACCCCCGTGGCCCCTTCGGCGGTCGGCAGCGTGAGCGTCACCGGCGGAGGCGGAGGAGCCGCACTGGTCGACGAGCCGTTCGCCTGCACCGGCACCTCGGGCCCCGACGAGCACCCTGTGATCAACATCGCAACCACACCGACAGCGACCAGCCCCAGCGCCCCACGCCTACCAGTGATCCCCATCGCGCCCCGTCCATCGATCTGGTCCCCGTACAACGAGACGCAGCTCAAGCAGGTACTACCGCTGCCGTCCCAGTACAAGAAGACGCCTCGGTCTGCCCCGGAGTTGCTGCGGATGCCGGATCGTTACCAACGCGAAGTTCTCCCCCGCAACCCCTCCAAACCGTCCCTGACCAGCCGATTGGGAAGTGCGCGAACCGCTGTGCTAATGTTCTTCTCGTCGGACGGAGCAAGGCGGTCCAGACAAGCAAGAAGATGAAGTGCCAGCGCCGCTAGCTCAGTTGGTTAGAGCAGCTGACTCTTAATCAGCGGGTCCGGGGTTCGAGTCCCTGGCGGCGCACATAAGGCAAAACGGTGGAGATGCATTCAGGTGCATCTCCACCGTTTTGTTTGTACACTCATTCCCTTGGCAGGGCCTCTCACCTGCGATGACGCAGGACCTCAAGACGTTCTCGGCCAACGGACAACGGGCGACCGCCCATTTCGCACAGGGCGTGGATCACACTTCGCGGGTCGACTCGTCGGGTTCCGCCACTTCTGCCCCAGGTCGAATTCGGGCCATTGTCACCATCCGTCCCGCACCGGTACCGGAACGGGTTCGACGGGCGGGGGTGAGCCTGGTTCGGGGATCTTCAGCAAGCGGTACACCGCGCGGCGGAGTTCGGCCGAGAACATCCCCTGACGAGATGTGAGGGCAGCGGCGACGTCCGACGTCCACCGCGTGTCAGCGTGGAACTGCTCCTCGAACGGCACACCGGTGACCAGTCGGGGCGCCTTGGCCCGCACGAGGTCGTGGGCGGAACCGGTGGTGGGCGCGTCGGGCGGTGGTTCGGTCAGCAGGAGTGGTCGGCCGATCGCGGCGGCGTAGACGCCCACCGAGCCGTGGTCGGCGATCACCTGGTCCGCGGCGACGACAGCGGCCCGCCAGTCGGCGGCCGGATCGACGAGGACGAGGCCCGCGGTGCGGCAGTCGGCGAGCCAGGCCTTGACCTGGCGCTTGCCGTGTCCGGACCAGATCGCCGGGTGCAGGAGCGCCGCGGTGGTCCAGCCGAGCGGGACCAACTCCGCCACCAGGTCGAGCAGGAGGTCGGGGTGCGTCGCGAACAGCGAGTCGCCGCCCCAGGTCGAGCTGACGACCAGGAGCCGGGCGTCCGGTTCGACGCCGAAGGCGGTTCGGTAGGCCTGCCGGTGCGGCAGGCTCGCGATCATCCGGTCGTAGCAGGGGTCGCCCGCGACGACAGCGCGGTCGACCGCCGCCGGACATTGCCCTCTGAGCACGTCCAGCTGGTCTTCGTGGGACAGGACGAGCGCGCTCGCAAGCACCTTCCCGTTGTGGGTCAAGCGTTGCGCGTCCAGCCCGTACACCACCCGCGTGCCGTCGGCGGCGTGGGACTTGCCGTACCCGGCACCGTGCGGCAGGACGACCAGCGGGGCGTGCAACTGGTGGAGTCCGCCGTAGGAAGCGGCCAGCGCCAGGTCGAAGCGTTCGCGGATCGCCTGCTCCCACGGCAGCACGACGCCCTCCGTCGACCGGAGGAAGTCCGACACCCCGTTGCCGAACACGTCCGGTGCCTGGGTGAAGACGACCTGAACGCGCCGGTCCCGCTCGATCAGCTCGACGACCTCCAACAGCCGTTGACCGCTGGTCACCGTGTGCACGACGGCCAGCACCGACCGGCAGCCCGCACGGGTCACCCAGCGCTCCGCGTCGATGCCGATCGGCACTCCCGACCACTCCACGCGTTCCCCTCCACCACCCGTGATCCGGGCTCTCGGCCCGTGCTGACGCGAACGATCCGATACGCCGAATGGCGAACTTGTCACACTTCCGGTCGAGATCAGTTCTCCCATCACATCGTTACGCTCAGGTGAGGACTTCGTCCTCGTGACATGCGCAGTGGGGGCCCGCCATGGCTGAGAACAACCCGGACGACCTTCGAACCCTCGCTGGGATGCTCGATCCCTGGAAGATCAAGTACGTGCAGGAGTCCCTGTTCAGCTGGCTGCAGCACAGTCACGACGCGGCTCACGAACTGCAGGCTTCGCGCCAGGACGAGGAACACGGCGACTGGCGCAACGACACGAGCTTCGTCACCGACCGCTACCAGTTCCTCGTGCACACGGCGACGTCGTTGTGGGATCGGACGGAGGATCTGCGGATCGACCCCAGCTCCGATCCGCTTCTCCTCAAGCTCCCGAAGGTGACGATCTACCCGTTCCGTGTCGCACCGGATCCCCACCACCCGATTCCCGGCATCACCACCTTGGGCCGAACACTCCTGTCCGGCGAGAAGCCTTCCCCGGAGCACCGCAACGCGCACGCGTTCCTCTCAGTCCACCAAGCACTCCTGGATGATCGCGAACTCCTGCTGCTGCCCTGGACGGGCGCGGAAGGTGCGGGGTGCACCGGGATGTGGGCCGGGCAAGGTCAGTGGAGCGGCGACAGGGTGGAGTGGACCTGGCTCGTGTGCCTGACCGACGAGGTCGGAGGAATACCGGACCAGGCGCCTCCGTCGTCCGGTGGAGCGCGCGCACAACGCCCCAGCGAACCAAGTCGCTGACTCGCTACAACCCCAACCGCTTCTGCTCCGCCTGCACGACCTGCTTCTCCACCGACACCGCCGTGTCCAACGCCCCCTTGTGCGCGTGCTTGGTGTCGCTCTCCCGCGCGTACTGGTCGAACAGCAGCGTCTTGTGGTCCCGGATCTCCTGCACCTGCGCGTCCACGCTGTCCTTGACCAGCAACCTGTGCACGTGCACCTTGCGCGTCTGCCCCATCCGGTGGCAGCGGGCGATGGCCTGGTCCTCCGTGCTGGGTTTCCACTGCGGTTCAGCGATGATCACGACGGAGGCGGCCTGCACGTTGAGGCCGACGCCGCCCGCTTCGATCTGGCTGACGAGGACGGCGTGGCCTTCGCGGGCGGTGAAGTCGTCGACGAGGGTCTGCCTGCCCTCGGCGGAGGTGCTGCCGGTGAGGGGGCCGAAGGCGTCGGCGCCGACGTGTTCGGCGACGGAGGCGAGCACGTCGAGGAAGTAGGAGAAGACGACGACCTTCCAGCCGTTGTCGCGGGACTCCTCGATGATCTCCAGCAGCCGCTCCAGCTTCGCCGAACCCTCCGGCGTGCCGGGCTCGTAGGCCGCGCGGCGCATGGCCATGAGGTTCCCGGCGCGAACGGCCTCCAGGTAGGCCTGGCGGTCCTGGGAGCCGAACTCGACCCAGTCCTCGACCTCCAGCAGCTCGGGCAGTTCGCCGAGCACGTCCTCCTGGTTGCGCCGCAGGTACACCGGCGCGACGACGCGGCGGAACGCCTTGGCCCCGACCATCGCGTCGTTGCCGCTGGAGCGCGCGGCGATGTTCGGCTGGAGGTAGGACACCAGCGTCCTGAACTCCTCGACGCGGTTCTCCATGGGCGTCCCGGTGAGCAGGAGGGCGCGTTCGGCGCGCTGCACGACGGTGTTGACCGCCTTGGACCGCTGGGTGTCCGGGTTCTTCACGAAGTGCGCCTCGTCCACGACGACGAGCGCCGGGCGGAGCCTGCGGGGCAGTGCGAGCTTCGGCAGCGTGCCGAACGTGGTCACGCCGACGCCTCCCTGCTTCTGCCACTCGCCGACCGCCGCGTCGCGTCCGGCGCCGTGCAGGCGGTGCGGGACGAGCCCGCTGTGCCGGGCGATCTCGTTGACCCAGTTGACGACGACGCTGGCCGGGCAGATCACCAGGAACCCGCGGCGCCCCTCGGCGGCGAGGCTGGCCATGACGGCGATGGCCTCGATCGTCTTGCCCAGCCCCATCTCGTCGCCGAGGATCACCCGCTTGCGGGCGAGCGCGAACCGGGCGCCGAACTCCTGGTAGCCACGCAGCGACACCTTGAGCAGGCTGGTGTCGAGCTTGGTGTTCTCGACCTCGCGCTCGATGTCCTCGGGGACGAATCCCCTGGAGGCACTGCGATCCGGCAGCGATCCGGTGCCCGCGAGGTCGGCGAGCACGGTGTTGTACGCGGCGGCGTCGAGTTCGTAGTCGCGCCACAGCGAGCGGTGGTCGAGGTCGGGGACGCGCAACTGCGTGTCGACCGCGCGCAACGCGACCACGTCGCGGCTGCCGAGCAGCTCCCCCAGCCTGCCGAGGGCGTCGAGCGCGCCCTGCCGGTTCTTCTTGAACGAGAACAACATCCGCACGCGGCTGGAGGTGCGGGCCGCGAGGCGCAGGTCGTCGTCGACGCGGGCGAGCACGTCGGAGATGGGGTCGTGCAGCGGTGCGACGAGCTGGGTCGCCCGGCGGAGCTTGGACATCAGCTGGAGCAGCTGGGTGTGGCCGCGTTCGGGGCGGTCGGGGTCGAGCCGGACGGTGGTGTCGCGCGTGAGCGCTTCGATCAGCTCGTGCGCCGCCCGCAGCACCAGCACGGCGGACTGGTGCCCGACGCCCGGCACGGCGTCGAGGCGCGCGATCCCGGCGCCCGCGACGTCGGCCACGGTGCGGAACCCGGCCGCCTTGAGCTTGCCCAGCCGCAGGTTGGCCGCCGCGTCGCGCAGCTTGTCCACCGGCGTCGACCGGACCTGGTCGGCCACCAGCGAATCCCGCACGGCCTCGTACTGGGCGACGGCGAGGGCGCGGAGCCGGTCCGGTTCCGCGCGCACCCCTTCGGCCTGTGCGCGGAACGCCGCGGCGGAGTCCAAGACCGACTGGGCGTGCTTCGAGTCGTTCACCCGTGTCCTTTCGCGAGGCGGCGTGACAGGAACCAACCCTGCTGCGCGGATGCGGGAATGTGGGCACAGGGTACCCAGAGGCCTGCCGAACCCCGTTTTCCCGTTTCCGGTGGACTTCAACCCCGGTCTAGCCGAAGGCGAGCACGATCCTGCGGTTGGCGACCAGCCGGGTGCGGTGCACCTCGGGGTCGACGACGAGCGCGGGCCGCCGGTCGAGCCTGCTGTAGGACTTGGCCAGCAGCCAGTGCGCGGCCTCGGGGCTGATCGGCTCCAGGGTGCCCTGCCCGGCCATCCGTTCGGTGGCGACGGCGACGTCCCTGGTCACGAACGCGTTCTTGATCACGCCGCCGGCCACCTCGTCGATCAGGAACACCATCGCGTGCTCGTCGTCGTCGTGCGCGTAGGTGCACAGCAGCGCCAGGTAACCCGCGTCCAACGACCGGTCGCAGATCCACGAACGACGGACGCGCAGCGAGTCGACCACGGGCGGCGCGACCACCAGCGCCCACTCGCGCGGCCTGCCGGTGAGCAGCACGGCCATCGCCTGGAGCAGCGCGTGGTTGCGGCGGCTGGGCAGCGACACCACGTGGTCGATCAGCCCCACCCAGAACTTCTCGTCGGCCGCGCCCGGTGGCACGGCGGAGCTCAGCGTCAGCTCCACCTCCAGCGGATCGGTGGTCTGCGGGAGGTCCCGGCACGCCTCGACGACGGCGCGCTGGACGTCGTCCAGCTCCGTCCCCTGTGGACCGCTCAGCGACCCCACCACCACGATCGGGCGGTGAAGTGGCTGCTTGCGGCCCTGTGTCCCACGACTCACCCGCGGAGGCTGGCACGCCGAACGGCACACCGGCCGGAGCCACACCAGAGCCGCAGGGGAGAATCACCGATCGTGGACACCGTGGGCAAGGCACTGTGGGAAGCGGCGGCGAACCCGCGCCTCCGGATCCCGAAGCTCGACGCCGTGTCGTCGTCGCTCGTGGACCAGGCGGTCACGGAGGTGCTGCACCGGGAGCTGGACAACCTGTGGAACGCGGGCTGGCTGCCCTACGACCTCGTGCAGGTGATCTCGCGCCACGAGGACGAGCGCGTGGTGTCGATGCTGGTCGACGCGATCGCGTCGGAGATCGAGAAGTACCCCGCCGCGACGGTGCACCCGCGCTGGCGCGAGCAGCTCGTGGAGATCGACGCCTCGGTGTGGTGGGACCGCGACCAGCCGCACGTCGACGAGTGGGCGCGCAAGCACATCGAACTCCGGCAGGACGCCGTCGAGGTCGTCGTGGCGCTGCTGTCCCGCCTGCTGCTCCTGCCGCGCCTGCAGAACATCCTGCCGCGCCCCGGTTCGACCGCGATCGAGGTCACCCACGTCGGCGTGAGCTCCAAGGTGCTCAACCGGGTGCGCGGGCTGCTGGCGAAGGCCGAGTCGACGCAGTTCCCCGAGGAGGCCGAGGCGCTGTCGGCCAAGGCCCAGGAGCTGATGAACCGGCACGCGTTCGAGCGGGCGGCGATCGACGCGGACGCGCACGTGCCGCAGACCGCGACCTCGCGGCGGATGTGGCTGGACAAGAGCTACTTCGACGGCAAGGCCCAGCTCGTGCACGTGGTGGCGAAGGCGAACCGGTCGCGCGCCGTGGTCTACAGCAACATCGGGTTCGTCGCGCTGGTGGGTGACGAGATGGACCTGGAGATCGTCGAGCTGCTGTCGACGTCGCTGCTCGTGCAGGCCACCAGGGCCATGGTGGCGGCGGGTTCGGGGAAGTCCAAGGGCGCCGAGGCGCGCAGCCGCGGCTACCGCAAGTCGTTCCTCTACTCCTACGCGCACCGCGTCGGCGAACGGTTGGAGGCGGCCACCGAGGTGCACGCCTCCGACGACCGGTTGCTGCCCGTGCTCTCGGAGCGCAAGGAGGCCGTCGACGTGCTGTTCGAGACCCTGTTCACCAGGACGAAGGCCAAATCCGTCACGGTCCGCAGCGAAGCGGGCTGGGAGGCCGGTCGCACTGCCGCCAACTCGGCGAACCTGAACGTGAACCGCGCCGCGGTCGGAGGCGGCCCGGCAACCTGACCGGGTGGCCGAAACCAGCGAGACCCTGATCGGCGTCGAAGACCTCGAACCACCCCGTTGGGCTTCCGTGGACGAGCAGGTGGCCGCCGCGGGCACGTGGCGCACGCTGTCGGCCGTCCCGTCGGCGACCGCGCTGGTGATCCGGCTCGCGTGGCGCACGTCGCGGTGGCTGACGGCGCTGGCCGGGGTGGTGCAGGTGCTGTCCGGGTGCGCGACCGCGTTCGGGCTGCTCGCGACGGCGAGCGTCTTCTCCCAGCTGCTCCAGGAGGGTCCGACGCCGCAGCGGCTGGTCTCCGCGCTGCCGTCGATCGCGCTGCTGGTCGGGTCGCTCGCGCTGCGGGCGCTGCTGGACAGCGCGGCGGGGGCCGTGCAGGGCGCGTTGACGCCGCGGGTGCGGCGCGCGGCTCAGGACACGCTCAACACCGCCGTCATCGGCGTGGACCTGGCGGCGTTCGACGACCCGGACTTCCGCGAGCTGGTGCGGCAGGGCGGGCGGCACGCGATGACCTCGATCGAGGTCGCCAACCGGGTGGTCGCGGACCTCGTCTCGGCGCTGATCTCGCTGGTCGCGGCGATGGTCACGGCCGGTGTGCTGAACCCGTGGCTAGCGCCCGTGCTGCTGCTCGCGGCGGTCGCGGACGGGTGGGCGGCGATGCGGGTGGCGAAACTCGGTTACGCGAACTTCCTGCGCATGGTCACCCGGCAGCTGCGGCTGTTCGTGATCGAGAACCTCATGGTCGCGCGGGACATGGCGGTCGAGCGGTTCGCGCTGACGCTGCAGGAGCCGCTGATCGCCGAGCACCGGCGCATCGCCGACGACGTCACCGCCGAGGAGGTGCGGATGGAGGCGCGCAAGACGGTGGTGCGGCTCGCGGGCCGGGCGCTGGCGGGAGTCGGCACCGGGATCGCCTACCTGGTGCTGGGGTTCCTGCTCTACTCCGGCCGGATGGAACTCGCGCTGGCCGGTGCCGCGCTCGTCGCGATGCGCACGGCGGCGACGGCGCTGTCGACCACGATGTACGCGGTCAACCAGCTGTACGAGCACTCGTTCTACATCGACTTCTACCGGCGGCTCCTGCTCGCCGCGCACGCCCGCCACCACGTGTCGACCGGCGTCACGGCACCGTCCGACCCCGGTGTGATCCGACTGGAGGGCGTGACGTTCACCTACCCCGACGCCGACCGGCCCGCGCTCGCCGACATCGACCTGGAGATCACCCGCGGCGAGGTGATCGCGCTGGTGGGCAGGAACGGGTCCGGCAAGACCACCCTCGGCAAGATCATCACGGGCCTGTACGCGCCGGACGAGGGCCGGGTGCTCTGGGACGACGTGGACATCGCCGCCGCGGACCCGCAGTCCGTGCACTCGCGGATCTCGGTCATCTCCCAGCAGCCCGCGCGCTGGCCGATGACCGCCGGGCACAACATCCGCGTCGGCAGGCTGGACCGCCAGGACCCGCACGGCCGCGGGTGGGCCGAGGCCGTGGACCAGTCCGGGGCCCGTTCGGTGCTGGAGGAGTTGCCGCGCGGCGAGAAGACGGTGCTGTCCAAGGACTTCAAGGACGGCCACGAGCCCTCGGGCGGGCAGTGGCAGCGGATCGGCGTCGCCCGCGGCATCTACCGCGACGCCGCCATCCTCGTCGCCGACGAACCCACCGCCGCCCTGGACGCCAAGGCCGAGGAGACCGTGTTCGCGGGACTCCGGCACGCGGGCCGGTCCAGGACGACGATCCTGGTGACGCACCGGCTGGCCAACGTCCGGCACGTCGACCGGATCATCGTGCTGGAGGGCGGCCGCATCACCGGACGCGGCACCCACGAGTCCCTCATGGCCTCGGGCGGCCTCTACCGGGACCTGTACGAGATCCAGGCGCGCGCCTACGAGACCTGAGCCAGCGCGATCCGCCGCTCCACCATCAGCTTCACCACGTACACGTCCGGATCGATCCCCAGTCCGGGACCACCGTCGACCTTGTCGTACGCCTCGGCCAGCCGCCGGTGCGCCTCCGCGGCGCCGATCCCCTCGACCGCGCCGTGGTCGCCCAGCATCGTCCGCGCGGTCTCCACGTCCTTGGTGATGAACGCGTTCTTCACCACTCCGGCCAGGTTCTCGTCCACCAGGTACAGCCCGGCGTGCACGTCGTCACCGTAGGAATAGGTGCACAGCAACGTCTGGTGGCCCTCGGCGCGCTGGTCGACCACCCAGCACTCCCCCACCGCCAACCCGTCCAACGCGCCCCGCCACACCGGTTCCGGCTGGTCACCGAGCTTGTCCGCCTCCACCGCCGCGTCGGACCCCGGCACCAGCACCGCCACCGCCCGCAACAGCGCCAGGCTCCGCCGACTCGGCACCGCCACCGCGTTCGCGATCACACCGGGCCACACGTCCTCGTCGCGCGCGGGCGCCGCCGCGGCGCTCAGGGCGACCTCGACGTCGAGCGGGTCGGTGAACTGCGGCAACTGGCGCGCGGCGTCCACCACGGCCCGCTGCGCCGGGGTCAACGGGGGCAGCGCCCCGCGGTGGGACTTCACGGGGATCGGCTTGCGCGTCGGCGTCCTGCGGCTCATCGCGCCCACGCTGCCACGTCGCGCGCCGGGGGTTGACACCGGTCTTGCCCTGTTCGGCGCAGCCGGACCCGCGCGCTCCGGAAATCCGCTAGACATCTTCGCGTGACAAGAGGATTCCGCGAGCTGCTCGGCGAACCGCTGTGGCAGGACCTGCTGCGCCTGGGCGTCCGGCGCCGCTACCGCCCGAAGTCCCCCCTGGTGCGGCAGGGTGATCCGGGAGGCCACCTCCTGGCGTTGACCAGCGGCCGGGTCGCGGTGCTCGCCAACCAGGAGGACGGGGCGGCGGCGCTCATCGCGCTGCGCGGTCCAGGTGACCTCATCGGCGAGATGGCCAGCCGGTCGGAGTCCACGCGCGTCGCGACCGTCGTGGCGCTGGACGAGTGCGCGGCGCACCAGGTGCCGACCGCGGCGGTGAACCGCTTCCTCGACACCCACGACGCCCGTGGCGCGATGAACGACCACCTCGTCGCGAAGCTGTCCGAATCCGTCCCCTACCAGGTGCGGCTGGTGCACTTCAGCGCAGGTCAGCGCCTGGCGAGGCTGCTGCTGGAGGTCGTGGCGCTGGCGGGCCCGGAGCACCGGGACCCGATGCGGCTGCCGTTCTCCCAGAACACGGCGGCGATCGCGCTGGGGCTGTCGCGGAGCACTGTCGCGGACCAGGTCGCGGCGTGGCGCCGGGACGGCACGCTGGGCTCGGGGCCGCGACTCGTGGTGACGGACCTCCCCCTGCTCGCCCGACATGCAGGTGTGACCCACACCACTGGCTGACTGTCCGACTCCGGACAGTGGCCGAATCCGGTCTCGGCGACCCTCGTAGCCCATGACCAGCAGAACCAAGCCCCTGCCGCCCTACCGCGCGCTGCTCATCGTCGACGTCAAGGACTTCAGCGCGGTGCCGGGCGCGCACCACGCGGAACTGACGGAGGCGATCCCGGAGATCCTCCGGCAGACCTTCGTCCGCTGCGATCTCGGACACCTCTGGAACGAGATCAAGTTCGAGACGACCACCGGTGACGGCTACGTGCTCGGCTTCGCGGCCAAGCACCTGCCCTTCCTCCTGAGCCCCTTCCTGCCCGCGCTTCAGGACGAACTGGACTTCCGCGCCACGGTACAGCCCGTGCTGGCGCAGCCGCAGGCCCTGCGCATGAGGGTCAGCGTCAACGTCGGTCCGATGACCGATTCCGGGACGAAGCGGCTGGGCGACGGCAGCGGGGACGCCCGCATCGAGAACCACCGCCTGCTGGACTCCCAGCCGGTCCGAGACCTGCTGGCCAGGTCGGGCCCGACCACCAGGGTCGCCGCCATCGTCTCGCAGCGCGCGTACGACGACGCGGTGGCCTCGGGGTTCGTCGACGACGACCGGGAGCGGTACGTCTCCGTCGACGTCGAGGTGAAGGCGTACCGGAGAACGGCCTACCTGCGGGTGCCGAACCTAACCGGCGACCTGCTCCGGAACGGGCTGGCGCCCACCCCCGCCGCTCCCGGACGACCCGAGCCGCGACCCGGTGGCATCGGCAGGATCAGCGGGGGTGTCGGCAACGTCTTCACCGACGCCACCGGCACCATCAACGCCAACAACCACGGCTCCCGCGGGCGCGGTGGGAAGCGATGAACACCGAGGGCGGCATCGGCCGCATCTCGGGAGGCGTCGACTACGTCTTCACCGACGCCCGCGGCCCGATCAACATCAACCACTTCCCGGAGGGGTACCGCCGCCCGCGCGACCCCCGCGTGCTCAACGCCGAACTGCTGGAGTGGCACCACCGGCGGTTCGTCCCGCCGGACGGGTACCCCGCGGCGGAGGCGAAGTCGCGCGAGTCGGGACTGGTCGTGGTCCACGGCCCGCCCGGCGCCGGTCGCCGCACCGCGGCCCTGATGCTGTTGCGCGGTGGGGATTCCGCGTCTTCCGGCTACCGCGAACTGTCGAACCACCCGAAGGAGGAGGACGAGAGGCTGGACTCCACCGCGGTGGAGCCGGACGACCGGTTGCTGCTCGGCCTGACCGACACGCCGGACGACGTGGTCGTGGGGCTCCGCGACGACCTGGACTCGTTGTGCGCCAAGGTGCAGGGCGCCGGCGCGCGGTTGGTGGTCGCGATCTCCAGCGACCAGCGCGACCTGCTGGCGCCGCTGTCCCCGTGGCTGTCCGCCATCACCAGGCCCGACGGGTGGGAGGTGTTCCTCCGCCACCTCGACGCCGAGGGGATCCTCCCGACCGGCGCGGACCTGGTCGCCGGACGCCTGGGCCGGTACCTCGCGCAGGAGTCGATGGCGGCGATCACGGCATTGGCCGCACTGGTCCGCGACGCTCGGGAGGCCGACCGCGACGGGACCGTCACCGCTTGGTTCGACGCCGCGTTCGCCGCGCTCACCGAGCACAGCGGTGCGGTGGCGGCCCAGGTCAGGACCAACCGGGACGGCGGGTTCCGCGCGCTGCTCGTGACGACCGGGTTCTTCGAGCGCTCGTCGGCCGAAGTGGTGTTCGCCGCGGACCGCGAACTCCAGCGCGTCCTGGAACTGCCCGCCGCCGAGGTGCACGCGTTGGAGAACGCCGACTTGGGCGAGCGCCTCGCGGACGTCGGGGCCTCGGTCGACGACGAGAACCTGGTCGGGTTCGGGAAGCTGGCGTACGGCACGGCCGTGCGGACCCACTTCTGGCGCAACTTCCCCGACCTGCGGCCGGAGTTCCGCCGGTGGATCGGGGAGGCCGTCCGGCTCGGCGGCCTGTCGGAGGAGCAGGTCGACCGGCTCGTCGGCCACTTCGCCGACCTGTGCCTGGCCACCGGCGACCACGAGGACCTGGTGCTGCTGGCGGAGTTCTGGACCGAAGAGCGGGTCGTCCCCGCGGCCGCACGGCAGGCGCTCGTGAGCGGACTCGCCGACCGCGGGGTGGGCTGGCGGTTCCGGCAGCAGGTCTACCAGTGGTCCCGGTACCGGAAGCTGCGCCCGGCCCTGGCACGCGTGCTGATCTCCGTGTGCGCGGAGGAGATGATGGCGACGCGACCCGAGCAGGCGTTGGTGCGGTTGAAGAACCTGGCGCGCAACGAGGACGACTCCGTGGCACGGGACGCTGGTGGCGCACTGGTCCTGTTGGCGCACAACGACAACCGGTTCTTCCGCAGCCTGCTGTCCCGGATCGCGGGCAACCCGCGGGACCACGGCGTCTTCCTGCGGCTGCTGGATCCGGCGCGGCTCCTCGAACCGCACCGAGGCGCGCGTCCGCTGATCGGCGACAGCGACGTCCGGACGGCGTTGACCGACGGCTGGGCCTCCGTCCTGGAGACCGAGCCGCGACAGCGGTTCGCCGGCACCGCGGTCGCCTGGCTCTCCGACGACCGGCTGCCCGCCCTCCTGGTGGACGCCTGCCGCGCTCGGCCGGGCGGCTTCAACACCCTGCACCTGGTCACCCGCGACTGGGTGCGCGCGGCGGTGGACGCCGAGGAGCGGGCGCACCGCGAGGACATGACCCACCGGCTCCACCGCGCGATCGACGCGGCGTTCGGCCTGACCAACGAGGAGAACCTCCGATGAACGTGGACCGCCGACTCTTCCCGATGCTGTTCGTGATCGCGGTGCTGCTGCCCGCGGTTGTCGGCCTGGCCTTCGACTGGCCGATCTGGGTCTGGATCCCGCTGGCGGTCGGGCTGGTCGTCGGCCTGCTGGTGTTCCGCCAGATCCAGCAGCGGCGGTCCCAGGAGGAACTGCGCAGGCGGACGGTCGAGCCCGCCTTCCAGCCCCGCGTCGAGGTCCCGGTGTCGAGGACGTCGCTCCCGGTCGTCCCGCTGGCCAGCGCGAAGCCCGACTACGAGTTCCAGTTCGCGTGCACGATGAACTGGCGGCCGGTCGAGGGCCACGCGGGCGCGGAGCAGGGCGATCCGCGGGCGCTCGTCGCCGAGCACCTCGTGGGACGCGCCGCCGCGGCGGTGGGCCAGGAGTCCCCCGCCGACCTCGCGCTCGCGCACCACCGCCTCGCCATGACCCTGGGCCGGGCCGAGGTGGAGCGGTCGGGGCGGTACCTGGTCTGGGCGGATGACGTGTCGCTGGTCGTGCCCGAGGCCGACGCCGCCCGCCTGCGCAAGCTCGCCGACCTCCGCAAGCAGGAGGAGCTGTGGGAGCACGAACGCGGTTTCGAGCGGAGCGTCCGCGCCTACCTGGGCGAGGACGTGCTGAAGGACACCGGCAGCGCCGTCGTGTGGTGGCTCGCCAAGCACACCGAGCAGGTGTCCGAGACGGCCGGGTTGATCACGACGCTGGCCCGGCTGTCGGCGGCCGCGAACCACACCGAGGTCGACCCGCTGTTCGGCCCGCCCGCGCTTCCCGCGCCCCACCCGGTGGCGCAGCACAACGGCAACGGCTCGTCACCGGGCGACATCCACCACTACCTGCCCGAGTTCGAGGAGTCCAAGGCCTGGTTCGGCCGCCAGCTCCACGACCTGCTGCTGTCGCACGAGGAGCCGGAACGGGCGAAGCGGGTCGAGGACAGCTACAACCCGGACTGCCAGGAGTCGCTGTTCGACGATCCGGAGAACCCTGACCAGCGGTGACCGGAACTGTCGGTGCCCGGTCGTACTCTCGCTGTCATGACCGGACTCGTCACCACGGCCGCCGAGGTGCGGCGGCTGTTCAACGTCACGGAAGCCTCGCGGTCCGCCTTCAACTGGTGGTACAGCAGGCGGCCGCGGGTCGCCGAACACGCGCTGCGGCACGACGCCGCGGTGGTGAACGCGATCGGCGTGGCGGAGGCCGGGGAGGTGTTCCGGCGGGATTCGCTCGGGGCCGCGCTGGGCGCGCGGGGGCAGTCGGTGCCGGAGATCGACGACTGGCGGCCGGAGTTCGCGTTGCCGCACGTGTTCCACCACGCGGTGGAGCGGTTGGGGCGATTACCCGGCTGGGCGGAGTTCCGGGGGTTCTGCGAAGCGGACGGGCAGGCCTCGGCGATGTTGTGGGAGCCGTCCGCGGAGCTGATCGGGGAGGTGGTGGGGCGGGGCGTCGAGGGGGCGGTCGCGCGGGCGGCCATGCGGCGGCGGGTGGGGCGCGGGTACGCGGTGTTCGTGCGGTCGTTGTACCTGGCGGCGGCGTTGCGGGAGCGGGGGTTGGGGGTGCTGGTGCACCCGTTGGCCGAGACGGTGTTCCGGGTCGACGCGTGGGCGGGGCGGGTGGTGTTCACGCTGGACGGCGGGGCGCACCGGTCCGAGGAGCTGCTGTTCCAGGCGATGCCGCCGTTCTACTTCGAACCGGTGCCGGGGCTGGCGGACGGGCTGCCGTCCGGTCGACAACTGGACACCGTGGTGCGGCGGCTGACGCCTGCGACATGATGTCGGGATGGAGCGGCTGGCCACCACGGAGGCAGTGCGGGCGCGGATGAGCAAGCAGCGCTCGCGCGACACGGAGATCGAGGTGGCGCTGCGCCGCGAGCTGCACCGGCTCGGCCTGCGCTACCGGGTGCACCGCAGGCCGGTGCGCGCCGTGCGGCGGGAGGCTGACGTGGTGTTCGGGCCGTCGAAGGTCGCGGTGTTCGTCGACGGCTGCTTCTGGCACGGCTGCCCGGAACACGGCACGTGGCCCAAGCGCAACGGCGAGTTCTGGCGGGCGAAGATCGAGGCGAACCGCACGCGGGACGCGAACACCGACCTGGTGCTGGCCGAGGCCGGGTGGCTGTCGCTCCGGGTGTGGGAGCACGAGCCCGCGGAGGCCGCCGCGGTGCGGGTGAAGGACGCGGTCGCGAGCCGCCGTTAGGGTGATCCGGTGACCGAGCAGCCCATACCGATGATCGACCTGTTCGCCGGGTGCGGCGGGATGACGTCGGGCTTCGTGGCGGCGCGGGGGTACCGGCCGGTCATGGCCGTCGAGTGGGACCTGCACGCCGCGGCGACGTACGCGGCGAACTTCGGCGAGGACCACATGAGGTGGGCCGACATCGCCACGATCCCGAACGACGGGATCCCGCCCGCCGACCTGATCATCGGCGGCCCCCCGTGCCAGGGCTTCTCCGCCCTGGGCTCGCAGGACGTGCACGACCCGCGCAACAAGCTGTGGCAGGAGTACATCCGGTTCGTGCGGCACGCCGCGCCGAAGGTGTTCGTGATCGAGAACGTCGACCGCTTCCTGGCCTCGGGCGAGTTCGCGCTGCTGGAGTCCGAGGCGCGTCCCGGCGGACTGCTGGAGGAGTACACGCTCACCGTCGCGCTGCTGCTCGCCGCAGATTTCGGGGTTCCGCAGCGGCGCAAGCGGGCGATCGTCATCGGGTCCCGCATCGGCGAGATCCCGATTCCCGCGCCGACGCACGCGCGCTCGGGCTCGGGCGGACTGCCGCGCTGGCACTCGGTCCGCGATGTGCTCGAGGGACTGCCGGAGCACCCGACGCGGACGACGCTGCCGCTGTCGAAGGTCAGGTTCTTCGGCACCGAGGTGCCCGGCCGGTTCAAGAGCGAGGACCTGCACATCGGCCGCAACCCGACCCCGCTGTCGCTGCGGCGCTACCGGTCGGTCCCACCGGGCGGCGGCCGGTTCGACCTGCCCTACGAGCTGATGCCGCGCTGCTGGCAGGAGAAGAAGACCGGCACGACGGACGTGATGGGCCGGATGCGGTGGGACGAGCCGTCGCTGACGATCCGGACCGAGTTCTACAAGCCGGAGAAGGGTCGGTACCTGCACCCGCAGTGGGAACCGGGCGACGACGGCCACCGCGTGGACCGGCCGATCACGCACCTGGAAGCGGCTCGCCTGCAGACCTTCCATGACACTTTCGAGTGGTGTGGAACCAAGATCCAAGTGGCTAAGCAGATCGGCAACGCGGTACCCCCGATGCTCGCGAAAGCCTTGGCACAGCACATAAAACC
Organism: Umezawaea sp. Da 62-37; assembly: GCF_032460545.1. Lineage (GTDB taxonomy): Bacteria > Actinomycetota > Actinomycetes > Mycobacteriales > Pseudonocardiaceae > Umezawaea. The sequence continues at coordinate 6,919,862 of NZ_CP135965.1, read as the reverse complement.
ATTCCTGACGGGGGTCGAATCCACCCGGTCACGCTGCGTGCTCTGTCCGGAGTAGACGACCTCGCCGCCGAAAATTGTCGGTGCCCGTTCCTAACGTGGCCCCCATGACGACGACAAGCACGTACGACAGCCAGGTCCAGGTCGGCGACGTCACCTACCGGGTGCAGGCCACCGCGCAGCAGGACATGCTCCTGGAGGTGTTCGGCTCCGACCCGGACGGCACCGTCGTGGCCGAGGGGATGCTCCGGCTCCCCGTCACCGGCGGCACGGCGGTGGGCAAGATGCTCAGCCGGGTCCTGGACGGGCTGGCCAAGATGGGCGCGCCACCGACTTCGGCGGGGGTGAAACCGGCCAACGCCAACCAGCCGTGGACGCCGGAGCTCGACGAGGAGCTGCGCGAGACCTGGCTGGACCAGACCGCGACGGGGTCCGCGCCCGAGATCATCAGGTCGCTGGCCCAGCGGATGGGCCGCTCGCCGTCCTCGATCCGGTCCCGGCTGCCGCGCGCGGGCTGCGATCCGGACGTGGTGGGCAGGCCGCTGTCGCAGGCCGCCGCCGAGGTGCTCGGCGTGGCGCCGTGAGGGCGGTGTGGGCCGCGGTGGGCCGCTTCCTGGCCGCTGCGGTCCGGCGGTGGTGGCCCGGCACGTCCGCGGCCCGACCGTCCACTCCGGACCGGATAGCCCCCGAAACACGCCTGCTCCCCGTGGCGGACCACGAGGAGCAGACACGGCAGGGGTTTCGGCAGGGTCAGGAGGTGGTCACCAGCCGCTCAGCCCCGCACCGAACGGGTACAGCGGATTCCCGTAGGTGCTGGGCACGGTTTGGTTGGCGTCGATCTTGGCCCGGATCTCGGCGCGCTGCGCCGCGGTGGCACCCAGGTCGTAGGGCAGGTCCCAGCTCTCGGTCGCGTCGGCGGGGATGTCCGTGCCACCCGGCTTCAGCACGTCGTTCAGGCTGCGCGGCAGCTGCCAGGGGAGCTTCCCGCGTGGGGTGTAGTCGCCGAACAGCATTCCCGCGACGGCAGGCCCCATCTCCTCACCACCCCGGTAGGTCACCATGATCGCGCTGGCCAGGTCGTTCCACTCGGTGATGACGTAGGGGCGCGGCAGCACCAGGACCACGACGACGGGGATGCCCTGGCGTTGGAAGTTCTGGATGACCGCCAGCTGGTCGGCGGGCAGGTAGGGCTGTTCCTTCACCCAACTGGTGGCGTGGGTGTAGGAGGTCTCGCCCACGGCCACGACAGCCAGCTTCGGTGTCGGGCCGGTGTCCTGGTAGACGTTCACGCCCGCCTGGGCCGCTCTGGTCCTGATGGCGTCGAGCATCGTCTGGGAGCCGTACTCCTGGTGGAAGAAGCTGGTCCAGATGCAGCACGCGGAGGTGTCGGCGGCCCGTGGTCCGGCGACCACGATGTTGTCGCCCGCCGCCAGGCGGACGGGGAGGACGCCGTTGGTGTTCTTGAGGAGGGTCATGGCCTCGCGGGAGGCTTGGTTGGCCAGTGCGGTGTAGGCCGGGGTGTGGAAGCGGTACGGGCCGTTCACCGGGTCGCCGTAGGGGTTCTCGAAGACGCCGAGCTTGAACTTCAGCCTCAGCACCCGGCGTACCGCGTCGTCGATGCGGGCGGCGGGCACTCCGGCGGTGAAGGCGCCGATGCTGAAGCCGACGGCACCGGGGTCGGCGCCGCCCATCACGTCGGACCCGGCGTTGGCGGCGCCGATCCACGAACCGGAAGGGAGCCAGTCCGTGGTGATGAGGCCGGTGAAGCCGAGGTTCTGCCGCAGGTAGGCCAGGATCTTGGCGCTGTCACCGGCGCCGGGGCCACCGGGATCGATGAGGGAACTGCCCGCGTAGCCGGGCATGATGTTGACCGCGCCGGCTTCCATGGCGGCTCGGAACGGGATCATGTGGTACTTCACGGTGACCGAGTCGTAGACGATGAGGGCTTCGCCGCCCGCGCCTTCGCCCGGCCAGTGCTTGACGGTCGCGAGGACCGAGGCCGGGTTCAGCTCGGGGCCGCCCTGCAGGCCCGCGACCAGGGCGCGGACCTGGGCGGCGGCGACCTCGGCGCTCTCGCCGTTGCCCTCCTGGATGCGGGGGTACAGCACCTTGGTGCCGACCTCGGCGAGCGGGCCCAGGACGCCGCGGGTGCCGACCTCGAGCTGTTCGCGGCGCTGCATGTCGCCGAGCTTGTAGTCGAGCGGGTAGTCCTTGGCCGCGGCCAGGCCGCTCTGCGTCGGGTAGGTGGTCTTGTAGCCGTGGATGGTGTCGCCTGCTGACACGAACGGGATGCCGAGACGGGTTCCGGCCGAGGTCAGCAGGGTGTTGTGCAGGTCCTGGGCCTCGGCGGGCCCGAAGTGCCAGCCCGACTGCGGGAAGGCCTGGGCGTTGTAGAACATCTGGTAGGCCTTCTCCTCGATCGTCATGCGACCGAGGAGGTCGTTGACCCGCGTCTCGACGGGCTGGCGCCAGTCCTCGTAGGCCTCGATGGTGCCGTTCTTGTTGAGGTCGCGACTGCCGTTGACGATCCGGACGCCGTCGCTGACGGTCGTGAGAGTGGGGAGGTAGAGGCTGAACGTGCGGATGTTCGAGGCGTTGGCGGCACCGGCGCCGTCGATCGCGACGACGTACCACTTGTACGTCCAGCGGTCGGGGATGTCCCAGGTCGGCGTGTAGGTGGTGCCGGTGGTCTCGGCGACCTTCGTGTAGAGGTCGATGAGGTTGCCGGAGGCCGCGAAGTCGTAGTCGGTGCGGCTGATGTTGAGCCACACCTGGTAACGGACCGCGCCGCCGTAGCCCGCCCAGGAGAACGCGGGGCGTCGGGTGTTGGTGACCATGGCGTTGTCGGCCGGTGCCGACAGGGCGAACCTACCGGTGACGGCGGGGGCCTTGGTGGGACCGGACAGCAGGGGCGGGGTGGTCGCCGACTCGTCGATCGTGCCGAAGACCTGGAACTCCCACAGCGAGTACCCGTAGCCGGTGGCGCGGGCGGTGCCGTAGAGGCGGACGTAGCGGCCGGTGCCGGTGACGTTCAGCGTCTCGTTGCCGCCGGTGCCGGTGGTCGTGGAGTAGATGGACGTCCAGTTGGCGCCGTCGTTGGACACCTCGACGCGGTAGCCGGTGGCGTACGCGGACTCCCAGGCCAATGCGACCTTGGTGATCGTGGAGGTGTTGCCCAGGTCGATGCGCAGCCACTGCGCGTCGACGCCGTGCTGGCTGGACCAGCGGGTCGAGGAGCGGCCGTCCAACGCGGCCGCGGGCGCGTTGCCGCCTTCCCACGAGGAGGCGCTGACCTGCTTGAACTGCGAGATCGGTGTGCCCGTCGGAGGAGGTGGGGTGGTGCCCGTGGAGCCGTAGACCTGGAACTCCCAGAGGGAGTAGCCGTAGCCCGTGGCACGGGCGGTGCCGGTGAGCCGGACGTACCGACCGCTGCCGGTCACGGTCAGCGTCTGCGCGCCGCCGGTGGAGGTGGTGGTGGCGTAGACCTGGGTCCAGGTGGAGGCGTTCGCGGAGGTCTCGACGCGGAAAGCGGTGCCGTAGGCCGTTTCCCAGTTCAGCACCACGCGGTCGATGGTCGCGGTGGTGCCGAGGTCGACCTGCAACCACTGCGGGTCGGCGGCCGCGCTGGACCAGCGCGTGCCCAGGTCGCCGTCGGTCGCGGCCGGGGCGAGCGTGCCGCCGTTCTCGACGGAGGACGCGGTGGTCGGCTTGCCCTGGGACAGCAGCGTGCTCGCGGCCTGCGCCCTGGTCGCCGTGGTGACCAGGTAGGCGGCCAGCAGTGCGAGGACGACGGCTAAGACCAGGGTCAGTCCTCTGCCTCGGCGACGGGTAAGGGGTCGGACAAGGGACGCGAACGGCATGGCGACTCCAGGCAGGGCGAGAGCACGACTCGACGCCGCCATCGAGTGCAGGTCCGACAGCGGTGTCGACATCCGGGAGAGCGCTCTCCCTGCCAAGGGTTCTTCACGCGGTGCGAATCGTCAAGACGTGTGACGACCGGTTTCTTTTCCGACCACCCGGTGCCCCGCCGACCGGGCCGACTAGGGTCCCGCAGGTGTTCGTGCTGCACGGCCTGTGCACGGCCGATGGCCGGTTGGCGCTGTGGGCGGAAGACTCACAGCAACCCGACCACGCCCTGTCCCCCGACCCATCCGCACCGCCGGTACTCGGCGACGACGAAGGTCTTGGGGGGTCGACGCCGGACTCCGCGGTAGTGGCGGGGCTCTCAGCACGGCGACCCGAAGAGGCGGCCGCGGCCGAACTCGCAGGGAGCGCGAACGCGTCCTTCGGCGGGCCGAGGTCACCGGCGCTCGTTGCCGACGGAGGTCCAGGAGGGCTGACGTCGGGCGCCCTCCGAGGAGAAGGCCCTACACCACGACAGGTCGGCGGTTCGCCCGCCGATGGTTTGCCCGCAGGCGATTCACCCGTTGGCGGTTCACCCACCGACGGCCCGTCCGCCGACGGCACGCCCACTGGCGGTTCGCCTCTCGATGGCTTACTGGCCAGCGGTTCACCCACCAATCGTCCACCCGCCGATGGCCCGTCCGCCGGTGGTTCGCCTCTTGATGGTCCACCCGCCAGCGGTCCGCCCACCGATAGCCCACCCGCCGATGGCACGCCCACCGATGGCCCGTCCGTCGGCGGTTCGCCTATTGGTGGTCCGCCCACTGGCGGTTCGCCCCTCGGCGGTTCGGCCGTCGGTGGTTCGTCCCTCGGCGGCTTGCCTATCGGTGGTTCACTCGCCAGCGGTTTGCCCATCGGTGGTTCGACTGTCGGCGGGGCCGGACGGCGAGCAAGCATCGCTGCGGGCGTACCGCACCAGCGGCTCGATGTGCGTTCCCCGGTTGACGGCGGGGAGCCCGCGGCCGGTGAGTCGCCTTGGGGCGGGGCCGAATCGCTTGGCGGGCCGGTGCATCCGTTCGCGGTGGGTGGGGATGTGCTGGGTGGGTTGCTCGGGGGTGGGGTCGGGGCGTTGGTGGTGCGGTTGCCGTCGTACGAGGCGGAGCCGGTGGCGTCGCCGGAGTTGGTGCGGGATCCGTTTGTGGAAGCTGAAGAAGAGGAGCGGCCTCGGGGGGTGGTGGGGCTGCGGGGGTGGGTGGTGCCCGTTGTGGTGGTGGACGGGGTGCCGGAAGGGGTGGGTGGGGTGCGGACCGGGGGGTCGGTTCGGTATCTGGGGGAAGTGGTGGCGTTCGCGCGGGGGCTGGTGGGGCGTGGGCGGGTTTTGCCGTCTGTCGAGGCGGATGCCGCGGTGGCGCGGTGGGTGCCGGTGCTGTCCGGTGTGGACCTGGCGCGGTTCGGGGTGTTGCGGGATTCGATGCCGCCGTCGTTCCGCGCCGCGGAGGGTGTGGGCAGTCCGGCCAGTGCGTTGCGCGGTGTGGTGGACGCGCTCGTGGATCGGGAGGTTCGGAGCAGACTTGGCGGTATGTCCTCTTTGACGCGGGGGCGTACGTCGACCGACCTGTGGTTGCGGGCGTTGGTGAAGGAGCCGGTGTTCGAGGTCGGTTCCGCCGATCTCCTTGTGCTGCGGGAGAAGTTGGGGGCCTGGCGGAAAAGCGCTGAGCGGGAGAGTCCTGTTCGGGTGTGCTTCCGGCTGAGTTCGCCGGATCAAGGGGGCCCCGCCAACGAGGGGTGGCGGTTGGAGTTCCTGTTGCAGGCGGTCGACGAGCCCGGTGTGGTGGTGCTCGCCGAGCAGGTCTGGCGGGATGACGGGGTGCTGTGGCGGTGGGTGGATCATCCGCAGGAGGCGTTGCTGGCCGATCTGGGGCGGGCGGGCCGGATCTACCCGGAGTTGGACGAGGCGTTGCGGGAGCGGCATCCGACGGGGTTGGAGTTGGACGCCGCGGGGGCGTACGAGTTCCTGACGCGGGCCGCGTTGTTGGCGCAGGCGGGGTTCGGGGTGCTGCTGCCCGCGTGGTGGCGGGAGCCGCGGGTGCTCGGGTTGACGCTGACGGCGACCACCCGTGGCGCGGTGGGCGTGGTGGAGTCGGAGAGCAAGCTCGGGCTCAAGGTGCTGGTGGACTACCGGTGGGACCTGGCGCTGGGTGAGGAGCGGCTCACCGAGGACGACCTGGCCGAGCTGGCGGCGGCGAAGACGCCGCTGGTGCGGGTGCGCGGGCAGTGGGTGCACGTGGACCAGCAGCGGCTGACCGCGGGGCTCGCGTTCCTGAAGCGGGGCGGTACCGGGCGGATGCCCGCGGCGCAGGTGCTGTGGCAGTCCGGATCGCAGTCGCAGTTCGGGTCGCAGTCCGGACCGCAGTCCCATTCGCAGTCCGGACCGCAGTTCGGGTCGCAGTCCGGACCTCAGTTCGGGTCGCAGCCGACTGAGGCCGAGTTGCCGTTGCCGGTGACCGGGGTCAGCGGTGACGGGTGGCTCGGGGATCTGCTGTCCGGGCAGGCCGAGCAGCGGTTGGAGCTGGTGGAGCCGCCGGCCGGGCTGCACGCGACGTTGCGGCCCTACCAGCTGCGCGGCCTGGCGTGGCTGGCGTTCCTCGACGAGCTGGGGCTCGGGGCGTGCCTGGCCGACGACATGGGGTTGGGCAAGACCGTGCAGCTGCTGGCGTTGGAGGCGTTGACCCGGCAGGACGGGAAGCGGCCGCCGACGCTGGTCGTGTGCCCGATGTCGGTGGTCGGCAACTGGCAGCGCGAGGCGGCGCGGTTCACGCCGGGGCTGTCGGTGCACGTCCACCACGGCAGCGACCGGCTGACCGGCGCGGAGCTGCGGGCGGCGACGGCGGAGCACGACCTGGTGATCACGACCTACACGACGGCGACGCGGGACGCGGCCCGGCTGGCCGAGGTCGAGTGGGACCGGGTCGTGCTGGACGAGGCGCAGAACATCAAGAACAGCGCCACGCTGCAATCACGGGCGGTGCGGGGTTTCCGTGCGCGACAGCGGATCGCGCTGACCGGGACGCCGGTGGAGAACCGGCTGGCCGAGCTGTGGTCGATCATGGACTTCGCCAATCCCGGCGTGCTCGGGTCGCTGAACGCGTTCCGGGCGCGGTTCGCGGTGCCGATCGAGCGCTACCGCGACGAGGACGCCGCCGTGCGGCTGCGGCGGATCACCGGGCCGTTCGTGCTGCGACGGCTCAAGACCGACCCGCGGATCATCGACGACCTGCCGGACAAGCTGGAGATGAAGCAGCTCTGCACGCTCACCGTCGAGCAGGCGACGCTGTACCGCGCGGTGGTGAACGACATGCTGGAGCGGATCGAGGAAGCGGAAGGGTTGCAGCGCAAGGGTTTGGTGCTCGCGACGATGTCGAAGCTCAAGCAGGTCTGCAACCACCCCGCGCAGCTGCTCGGCGACGGGTCGCCGGTGGCGGGGCGCTCCGGCAAGCTCGACCGGCTGGAGGAGGTGCTCGAAGAGGCGCTGGCCGACGGGGACAAGGCGCTGTGCTTCACGCAGTTCACCAGGTTCGGCGCGATGGTCGTGCCGCACCTGGCCGCGCGGTTCGACACCGAGGTGCTGTTCCTGCACGGCGGGACCACGCAGAAGGCGCGGGACCGGATGGTCGAGAGGTTCCAGTCCGACACCGGGCCGTCGATCTTCGTGCTGTCGCTCAAGGCGGGTGGGACGGGGCTGAACCTGACCGCCGCCAACCACGTCATCCACCTCGACCGCTGGTGGAACCCCGCGGTCGAGGACCAGGCGACCGACCGGGCGTTCCGGATCGGGCAGCGCGGCCACGTGCAGGTGCGGAAGTTCGTCTGCATCGGCACGCTGGAGGAGAGGATCGACACCATGATCGAGGAGAAGCGCTCGCTGGCGCAGCTCGTCGTGGGCGCCGGGGAGAACTGGCTGACCGAGCTGTCGACCGGGCAGCTGCGGGAGCTGCTCACGCTGTCGCCGGAGGCCGTCGGTGGTTGAGCGCGGTCCGAAGCGCCCCCTGCGGGTCGACGGCGGGCTCACGTTGCGCAGCAAGCGCGGCGAGGTCGCCCAGACGTGGTGGTCGCGGCGGTTCATCGAGGTGCTGGAGTCGTTCGGGATGGGCAGCGGGCTCAGCCAGGGGCGGGCCTACGCGCGGACCGGCCAGGTGATCAGCATGTCGCTGTCGACGAGCATGGTGCTGGCCCTGATCGCGGGGTCGCGGCCGAACCCCTACCGGGCGCGGATCGGCGTGAAGAAGTTCGACGACGAGGAGTGGCGCCGGATCGAGCGGGCGCTGGCGGGGCAGGCCCTCTTCACGGCGAAGCTGCTGGCCGGGGAGATGCCACCCGAGATCGAGGACGTGTTCGCGGAGCTGGGGCTGGCGCTGTTCCCGTCGACGATGCGCGAGCTGTCGATGGACTGCACCTGTCCCGATTGGGAGGTGCCGTGCAAGCACCTGGCCGCCACCTGCTACCTGCTGGCGGAGTCGTTCGACACCGATCCGTTCGAGATCTTCGCCTGGCGGGGCCGGGAGCGCGGGGAGCTGCTGGAGAACCTGCGGGCGCTGCGCGGGTCGGTGCGGGCGCAGGAGCAGCGGCAGGAAGAGGTGGTGGTGGTCCCGCTGGAGGACTGCCTGGAGAACTTCTGGGAACGGCCGACCGCGGCCGCGGTGGGCGTGGGGGACCTGGTCACCGGGCAGGCGGACGCCGTGCTGGACCAGGTGGACCCGCTGCCACTGGTGGTGCGGAAGCGGAACGTGGTGGACCTGCTCCGGCCCGCCTACCGGGCGATGGTCGACTAGGCAGCCGCGGATCGGCTGGGCCGACCAACTATGTTACCGGCTGGTAGCGTGCGACCGGAGTGGACTCGACCTGAAGGGAGCCACGGTGGCGGACTCGCTGTTCGACCCCAACACCTACGACCCGAAGCACCTCGACGAGGAGAGCAGGCGGTTGTTGCGGGCGACGATCGACTGGTTCGAGAACCGGGGGAAGCGGCAGCTGACCGAGGACGACCAGGAGCGGGTCTGGTACACCGAGTTCCTCGACTTCGTGAAGCGCGAGAAGCTGTTCGCGAAGTTCCAGACGCCCGCGGCGAACGCCGACGGCGACCCGGACAAGCGCTGGGACGCCGCGCGCAACGCCGCGCTGAGCGAGGTGCTGGGCTTCTACGGCCTCCAGTACTGGTACGCCTGGCAGGTCACGATCCTGGGCCTCGGCCCGATCTGGATGAGCGACAACGCCACCGCCCGCAAGCGCGCGGCCGACCTCCTCGACGACGGCGCGGTGTTCGCGTTCGGGCTGTCGGAGAAGGAGCACGGCGCGGACGTCTACTCCACCGACATGATCCTCACGCCCACTCAGCAGGATGAACACCACGACGGCTCCACTGGCCCTCTTTTCAGGGCGAACGGCGGCAAGTACTACATCGGCAACGGCAACGTGGCCGGGATGGTGTCGGTCTTCGGTCGCCGCTCGGACGTCGAGGGCGCCGACGGGTACGTGTTCTTCGCCGTGAACAGCCAGGACGAGCACTTCCACCTGGTGCAGAACGTGGTCGACTCGCAGATGTTCGTCAGCGAGTTCCGCCTGGAGGACTACCCGATCGGCCAGGACGATCTGCTGCACAGCGGCGCCGAGGCGTTCAGCGCGGCGCTGAACACGGTCAACGTCGGCAAGTTCAACCTGTGCACGGCGTCGATCGGCATCAGCGAGCACGCCTTCTACGAGGCGATCACGCACGCGCACAACCGGATCCTCTACGGCAACCCGGTCACCGACTTCCCGCACGTGCGGCAGGGTTTCGTCGACGCGTACGCGCGGCTGGTCGCGATGAAGCTGTTCGCGGACCGCTCGGTCGACTACTTCCGCTCGGCCTCCCCGGAGGACCGCCGCTACCTGCTGTTCAACCCCATCACCAAGATGAAGGTGACCAGCGAGGGCGAGCAGGTGATCGACCTGCTGTGGGACGTGATCGCGGCCAAGGGGTTCGAGAAGGACACCTACTTCGCCCGCGCCGCCCGCGACATCCGCGCGCTGCCCAAGCTCGAGGGCACCGTGCACGTGAACCTGGCCCTGGTGCTCAAGTTCATGCCGAACTACTTGTTCAACCCCACCGAGTACCCGGCCGTCCCGACCCGGCACGACGCCGCGGACGACGGGTTCCTCTTCCGCCAGGGCCCGGCCCGCGGACTCGGTCGGATCCGGTTCACCGACTGGGAGGTGCCCTACCGCGCGTTCGCGGAGGTGCCCAACGTGGCCCGTTTCCACGAGCAGGCGGCGGCGTTGAAGACGCTGCTCACCACGGCCGCGCCGGACGCCGACCAGCAGAAGGACCTGGATTTCCTGCTGAACCTGGGCCACCTGTTCACGCTCGTGGTCTACGGCCAGCTGGTCCTGGAGCAGGCCGAGCTGACCGGCGTCGACCGGAGCGTCCTCGACCAGGTCTTCGACGTCCTGGTCCGCGACTTCTCCGGTTGCGCGGTCGCCCTGCACGGCAAGGCCTCCTCCACCGACGCGCAGCAGGCGTGGGCGCTGGGCCAGGTCCGCAAGCCGGTCGTCGACGAGGCCCGGTTCGGCCGGGTCTGGGAGCAGGTCAAGGCCCTGTCCGGCGCGTACGAGATGCGCCCCTAGACCGGCACGATCCGCCCCACCTCACGGCCGCCGCCGAACACCGGAACGCTCAGGTGCTCGGCGGCGGCCGTGACGTCGAAACCCAGTGACCGCAACGCGACCAGCCCGATCGCGGTGGTCGCGCGCAGCCCGCCGTCGATCACCTTCACGGCCACCGCGTGCCCGTCCGCGGTCGCGAGCACCAGCACGCCCTCCGCGCCGCCCTTGGCCACCACTCCGGGCAGCAGCCGCATGACCTCGGTGTTCACGTGCCCCGGCCCGCCGACGAACTCCGGGTGCGCCCGCATCGCGTCGGCCACCGGCGTGTGCGCCAACCCCCGCACGGCACGCGCCAGCCCGACCAGCGACACCGCGAACAGCGGGGCGCCGCACCCGTCGACCGCGGTGTGCGTGGACCGCTCCCCCGCCAACGCCTCCAGTCCGGCCCGCACCAGCACCTGGAACGGGTGCCCGGGGTCGAGGTAGTCGTGCACCGACCAGCCGGACGCCACGCAGCCCGCGAGCATCCCGGCGTGCTTGCCCGAGCAGTTCATCCTGATCCGCGAGGGCTCCTCCCCAGCCCGGATCAGGGCGTCGCGGGTCGGCTCGTCCTCCGGCCACGACTCGACGCAGCGCAGCGCGTCCGGCGTCAGCCCGGCGTCGGCGAGCACCCGTGCGACCACGTCCACGTGCCGGTCGAGGCCGGTGTGGCTGCCCGCCGCGACGGCCAGCGCGGGCCCGGTCAACGGGGCTCCCGCGGCCAGGCAGGCCAAGGCCTGGAAGGGTTTCGCGGTCGATCGGGGCAGCACCGGGTCGTCGACCGGTCCCCGCCGCAGCACCACGGCGCCGGACGGGTCGAGCCCGACGACGCTGCCGAAGTGCCTGCTCTCCACGAACCCCGACCTCGTGACCTCAGCGAGCGGATCGTGCACTTCGGGCCTCCAGGTACCGGGCGAGCTTGGACAGCGACGCGTTCACGACGAGGTAGACCAGCGCCACCACGAGGAACGTCTGGATCAGCAGGTGGTTGAAGTTCGCCAGCACCCGACCGCTCTGCAGCAGCTCCAGGTAGCTCACCACGTACCCGAGCGCGGTGTCCTTGAGCAGTCCCACGGTCTGGCTCACCAACGACGGCAGCACGTTGCGAACCGCTTGGGGCAGCACGACCAGCCGCATGTTCTGCGCGGGCGTCAGCCCGAGCGACGCGCCCGCCTCGCCCTGCCCCCGGTCGACGGCCAGCACGCCCGCGCGGAAGACCTCGGCGAACTGCGCGGCGTGCGAGAAAGCCAGCGGCAGCACCAGCTTCCAGAACAGCGGCAGGTCCAGCCCGTACCCCGGCAGCACGAACAGCGCCACGTAGATCAGCAGCAGCACCGGGATCGTGCGCATCACCTCGACGTAGGCCCGGAACGGCCACGGGAACCTCGACATCCGACCGAACGCGAGCCCCAGCCCCGCGACCGACGCCAGCGCGAACACCGCCGCCGCGGCCAGGACCGTCGCCCACAGCCCGGTCAGCAGGTACCGCCACACCGGCCAGGTCAGGAACGGCCGCCACTTCGCGAGGTCCAGTTGGCCTGCCGCGTCGAACCTCCGCACGGCCACGGCGACCAGTGCCAGCACCACGAGCGCGGAGACGGCGGTCGCGATCCGGCTCCGGCGACGGCCGCGCGGGCCCGGCGGGTCGAACATCACGTGGCCGGCCTCCGCTCCAGCAGGCCGGCGAGACCACCGATGCCCGCCGCGAGCAGCGCGTAGCAGAGGCCCGCGCCGACGAAGATGGGGATCGGCAGCGCCTCCACGAGGTTGACCCGGTTCGCCGACGCGGTCAGCTCCACCACCCCCGCGACGGCGGCCAGCGACGTGTTCATGGTCAGCGCGATCCCGATGTTCCCCAACGGCTGCACGACCCGCCGCGCCGCCTGCGGCACGACCACGTGCCGCAGCGACTGGCCGAACGTCAGCCCGAGCGCGCGTGCCGCCTCGCCCTGCCCGTGCGCCACCGTGTTGACGCCGGACCGCAGCGCCTCGGCGACGTAGGCGGCCTCGTACAGGGAGATCACCACGACGGCCGTGGTGAACAGCGGGAACCGGACGCCGATCTCGGGCAGCCCGAACACGAACAGCACCAGCCAGACCAGCAGCGGGATGTTCTGGAACGTCTCCACGTACCCCGTGCCGACCGCGCGCAGCACCCCCACCGGGGCGATCCGCAGCACCACCACGACCAGGCCGAGCGCGAACGCGCCGGCGAACGACAGCGCCACGAGCGCGAGCGTCGTCAGGAAGCCGTCGACGAGCGCCGGGAGGTGGCTCACGAGCCCTGCGCGGAGCCGATCGCGGGCGGGGTCGGCGGCTCGCCGGTCACCACCGTGCCGATGGAGTTGCGCCACACGTCCTGCCACAGCCCGGACTTCTGGATCTCGCGCAGCCAGTCGTCCACGAACCGCTTGAACTGGTCGTCGCCGTGCTTGATGCCGATGCCGTAGGGGTCGGTGGTGAACGGCTCGCCGACCAGCCGCAGGTCCTCGTCCTGGGCGGCGTCGGCGATCAGCAGCGCCTGGTCCTGCACGTACGCCTCGCCGCGCCCCTGCCGCAACGCCGTCAGGCACTCCGGGTCGGACCCGAACTCGACGATCTCGGCGGTCGGCGCGGCGGCCTTGATCGCGGCGATCGCGGGGGTGTTGGCGCCCGCGATCACCTTGTGCCCGGACAGGTCCGCGGGCTTCGCGATGCCGTCGGTGCCGTTCCGCACGGCGATGGCCTGCCCCGACGAGTAGTACGGCCCGGCGAACGCGACGCGTTCCGCCCGCTGCGGAGTGATCGTGTACGTCTGCAGGACCACGTCCACGGTCCCGTTGGCCAGCAGCGGTTCACGGGTCTCGGACGTGGAGATGACGAGCTTCGTCTTCGGCTCACCGAGGACGTACTTGGCCAGCAGCTTGCCGAGGTCGGCGTCGAAACCGGTCAGCTCGCCGGTGCCGGGGTCCTGCTGGGACAGCAGCGGGGCGTCCAGCGAGCCGCCGATCAGCAGCTCACCGCGTTCCCTGATCCGGGCCATGGCCGATCCGGCGGGCAGGTTCGCCGCGACCGGGGCCTTGGCCAGGAGGGCGTCGATCGCGGACGCCGGGGCGGCGCCCGGCACCGAGGACTCGCCACCGGAACACCCGGCGACCACGAGCAGGACCACCACCGACAACGTTGTCCAACGCATGGAACCCGAGGCTAACGGTGCCGGTCGAGCAAGGTCAACGGGCGAGCACGGCCTCCACGATCACGTTCTCCCGGTAGCTGCTCACCGTGTGGTCGAACGTGCCGCCGCAGGTCACCAGGCGCAGTTCGGACGCGGGTGTCGGACCGTAGACGGCGTCGGTGGGGAACGCCGTCTTCTCCACCGCGTACGTCCGGTCGACCACGAACGCGACCGCGCTGCCGTCCTCGCGGTCCACGAACACCTGGTCGCCCGCCTTGAGGTCGCCCAGCCGGAAGAACACGCCGGGTCCGGTCTTCGAGTCGACGTGACCCGCGATGATCGCCGGGCCCGCGTCGCCGGGCGCCACGCCGTCGGCGTACCAGCCGAGCACGTCCGCCCGGTCCGGCGGCACCAGCACGCCGGTCTTGGTGTCGACGGCGGTGCGGGTGACCACGTTGTCGACGGCGATCGCGGGGATGCGCAGGGACACCGGCCTAGGCGCGGTGGGCTCGTCGCCGCCGGGTTTCACGACGTAGGCGAACAGCACCAGCGCGCCGACCGCGGCGGCGACCTTGCCCTTGCTCACGACGCCGTCCGATCTCGCCGCGACCACAGGACACCGGCGCACACCAGGACCGCGGCGAACGGCACGACCGGCCACGGGGTGTCGCCGTGACCGTCGGCCATGCCGCCGAACCCGGTCTCCTGGCCACCGCCCGGCACGACCTCGGAGGACTTCGCGTCCGCCCGGATCATCGCGGTCACCTCGCCGTCGAGTTCGAGGACGAGCACCGTGTACACCCCGCTGGCCTCCAGGTTGGCCGCCAGCGTCACCGGACCCGCTCCGCGCGGAGTCACCTGCAACGAGGACGAGCCGGGGTCCACGAGCGCGTACAGGGTCGGTTCGGCGAACACCGCCTGCTGGATGAGCAGCGAGCCGTCGCGGAGCAGGTCCGCGGAGGAGGAGCCGGGCGCGGCGTTGATCATCCGCAGCCGGGCCTTGCCCGCCTGCGGCAGCGTGACGTCGTCGTCGAGCACCTTCAGCGACAGCTTGTCGGTGGTGCCCAGGCCCGCGACGGTGTAGGCGCGGCCCTGCACGGCGTGCACGGTCGCGGACAGCAGCGGCTTCGACGCCGCTTCGGCGCCCAGCGGACGCCACTCGATCGTGTAGTCCCCGGCCTCGATCCGCCGGTAGTCCAGCAGGTCGCCGTAGTCCACGCCCTTGGTGAGGACCGACGTGCCGCCCGCCACCGGGGTGAGCAGGACGTCCACGCCCGCCGTTCCGGGGGCCAGGTGGGCCAGCCGGAGGTACGTACCGGTGGCCGCGCGCGCGGAAGGTGCCAGTACCAGCAGGAAGATCAGAACCACACCAGCACGGATAGCGCGCACCGCGTATCTCCCTCCGCAGGTCCGGCACTCGACGGTACCGCGCTCGGGTACCCGTTCGGGACCGGAAAAAGCGTAAGCCGCCAACCCCCTGCGGGGATTGGCGGCTCGCGCGAGTCCGGGGACTCAATGAGTCAGGAGACTCGGATCAGCCGAGCGGACGGACCGACTGGGCCTGCGGACCCTTCTGGCCCTGTCCGATCTCGAACTCCACGCGCTGGTTCTCCTCCAGGCTGCGGTAGCCGCTGGTCTGGATCTCCGAGTAGTGCACGAACACGTCGGCGCCACCGTTGTCCGGGGAGATGAAGCCGAAGCCCTTCTCCGAGTTGAACCACTTCACGGTGCCTTCTACAGCCATCTTGCTACTTCTCCTCTAACGGGTGCGCTGGGACCGAAGTCGCAGTTGCGGCAACTCCCGCCAGACCCGGAGGAAAGCTTCGCGCCCGCAACGTCGTTCCGCGAGCGTGGTCAAACACGAACACAGAAACTTTTTACGACCTCGGACAGTCAACCACGCGGAACCTGCGCGCGTCGAGCCGAGATTTTTCAGCCCGCCGGGCTGCTACGCTCGGCTCAGCTGTGGTCACTCTGCGGCGACGTACCGCCAAGCCGAGCCCGAGGAGCGCCGCCGTGCCCGAACCCGTCCTGCTCTCCATCGCCACCGCGGTCGTCACCAAGGCCGTGACCGGGCTCTACCAGCTGGTCAAGTCGAAGTTCGCGGACGACCCGCAGGCCACCGCCGTGTTCGAGGCCGCCGAGGCCGCGGGGCCGGGCTCCCCCGAGGTCGTCGAACTGGGCGAGACGCTGGAGCGGGCCGAGCGGGCCGACCCGGAGTTCGGCAGGCGGCTGCGGGGCGAGTGGGAGAAGACGAGCGTCTCCCAGACCGGGCACATCACCAACCAGATCTCCGGCACCGTGCACGGGAAGGTCCTCCAGGCGGGGGACATCCAGGGCGGCGTCACGTTCTAGACCGACCGGGCGCGGACACCGAACCGTTCGCCCGATCTTCATCGGACCGAACCGGCCGGGCTCGGCACTCGTGGGCGTAATGTCCCGTTCACCAGTGCGATCCGGGAGGAATCACCACCAGTGGCCGTCCACCTGTCGACGTCGACGGGCCCCGGCCTGGTCAGCTCCGGCAGCGATCGACTGCTGTTCTTCTTCGTCGGGCTCGTCGTCGCGTTCGTGTTCATCCGGATCAGCGTCCGGCTGATCCGGGCCAAGGTGCGCTGGTGGCCGGGCAACATCACGCCCGGCGGCACGCACATCCACCACGTCGTGTTCGGCACCGTGTTCATGCTCATCGGCGGCGTGGCGGGCCTGGCGGCGCCGGACGACGTGCACTGGCTGCGGCTGACCGCGGCGGCGACGCTGGGCGTGGGGGCGGCGCTCGTGCTCGACGAGTTCGCGCTCATCCTGCACCTGCGGGACGTGTACTGGACCAAGAACGGCAGGCTGTCGGTCGACGCGGTGTTCCTCGCGATCGGCATGACGGGGCTGCTGCTGCTCGGGGCGCGACCGCTGGGCTACGACGACTTCCTCACCCCGGCCGAGACCGACAGCGCCACGAAGACGCTCGTGCTGCGGCTGGCCGCGATCCTGGTGAACGTCGCGTTCGCCATCATCTCGTTGCTCAAGGGCAAGATCTGGACCGGTCTGCTCGGCCTGCTGGTGCCCGTGCTGCCGGAGATCGGCGCGCTGCGGCTCGCCAGGCCGGGTTCGCCGTGGGCCCGCTGGCGCTACGCCGACGACTCCCGGAAACTGCGCCGCGCCTATCGGCGGGAGGCGCGGGTGCGCCAACCGCTCATCCGGCTGAAGATCAGGTTCCAGGAGTTCATCTCCGGCAGGCACGACCTACCGGATTGACGGTGGCCGTCCGATCGCGACCGGAACGACCACCGCGTCCGCTAGTTGACGACGATGTTGTTCTGGGCGCAGATCGACACCAGATCGCCGACGCAGAGTTCCGAACCCTTCACGACGCCTTCGGCCACCAATCGGCTCACGGTCGGCTTGGTGATCAAGTCGGCGCCCAGGAGGACCGATTTCACGTCGCGCTTGCCCACCGGGTCCTTGGTGTTGCCGGTCGCCAGGTCGTCCGCGCTGTCCACGTCGCCCTTGGCGAGCGCGATGGCGAGCCTCGCGGCGGCCTCGGCCTCGTCCCGGATGGGCTTGTAGACCGTCATGCACTGCTCGCCGCGCAGGATCGCCTGGAGGCCCGCCAGCGTGGCGTCCTGACCCGTCACCGGCACCTTGCCGACCAGGTTCTTCTCCCTGAGCACCTCGATGACCCCGCCCGCGAGACCGTCGTTGGCGGCGATCACGCCGTCGACCTTGCCGCCGTTGGCGTCCAGGATCTGCTCGAACTGCTGCTTGCCGATGGCCGCGTCCCACTTCTCGATGGCCTGGCTCTTGACCAGCTTCAACGCGCCGGAGTCGTACTTCGCGGCCAGCTTCCGCTGCTGGCCGTCGGCGAAGAGCGTGGCGTTGTTGTCGGTGGGGGCGCCCTGGATCTCGATGATCTGCCCGCCCGGCTTCTCGCCGAGGCAGGACAGCAGCCCCTCGGCCTGGAGTTCGCCGACCGCGATGTTGTCGAACGAGACGTAGTACTCGGCCGTGCCGCCGAGGGTGATGCGGTCGTAGTCGATGACCGGGATGTTCGCCGCCTTCGCCTTGCGCTGGACGGCGGCACCGCCCTCGGGGGTCAGCGGGGTGATCATCAGGACCTTCACGCCCCTGCTGATCATGTCGTCCGCGAGGGTCGCGAACCTGGCCTCGTCGCCGTCGGCGTTCTCGACGACGGGCTCGATGCCCGCGAACCCGAACGCCTGCGCCAGGAGCGGGCGGTCCTGGTCCTCCCACCTCGCCGACGACGTCTTGTCGGGGAGGATCACGCCCACGGTCGGTTTGCCCTTGGCCTGGGCGGACGACTCGGCCCCGTCGTCGGCGGCCGAACCGCACGCCGCCGCGAGCAAGACCAGAAGACCGCAGGAAGCCGCACGTGCAAGTCTTCGCATTAGTCAGTCCCTTGCAACCGAAGTCTGTGACTCCACATTATGATAATGCGAAAGTTGATAACGCCGAGGCGGCAGTAGTCAAGTCCGCCGTCCACTCCAGGCGTAAAACAGGACTGTTCGAGCATCCGCGTGAACCATTACAAGGTCAGTAACGTAGCGCTTTCCGACCCACTTTCGTCACACTGGGTCTTTGATCGACTACGGTTCGCTCCGGGGAGAACATGAATGGTTGGCAGGTCCACCCGAAGGGGAACGGGACGCCCGACCGAGACCCTCCCACACCGCGCACGCGCACGGGTCACCTTGACGCCGCCCCTGCTCCTGGAGCTTCCAGGCGTGCTCGCCGACAGCCGGTGGACGTCACACGCCACCCGGCAGCGCCACGCACCCGTCGCGCACCGGACCGACCCGGTCCACGCGTCGGGGAATGACGCGTTCGACCACTACCGTCGAAAGCGGGAATAGGGGGTTGGACCGACGAATAATCGACCGGGTAATTCAAGTCTCGCCTGAGCGGCGAACCATCCCCGGACACAAGAATGCCCGCCCCGGCTTCCACCGGAACGGGCACCTCTTGACATCAGTTCACCACGATGTCGTTCTGCCTGCAGATGGCCACCAAGTCGTCGACGCACAACTCCGCGGGCCGGACGACGCTTTCCGCGACCAGCCTGCTCACGGTCGGCTTGGTGATGAGGTCGGCGCCCAGCAGGATCGACTTCACGTCGCGCTTGGCCACCGGGTCCTTGAGGTTCCCGGTCGCCAGGTCGTCCGCGCCGTCCACGTCGTCCTTGGCCAGTGCGATGGCGAGCCTCGCGGCCGCCTCCGCCTCGTCCCGGATGGGCTTGTAGACCGTCATGCACTGCTCGCCGCGCAGGATCGCCTGGAGGCTCGCCAGGGTCGCGTCCTGACCGGTCACCGGGATGGTGCCCGCCAGGTTCTTCTCCTTGAGCACCTCGATGACGGCTCCGGCGAGGCCGTCGTTCGCGGCGACCACCGCGTCGACCTTGCCACCGTTGCCGGAGAGGATCTGCTCGAAGAGCTTCTTGCCGAGCACGGGGTCCCACTGGTCGACGGCCTGGGTCTTGACCAGCTTCAACTCGCCCGAGTCGTACTTCGAGGCCAGCTTGCGGTGCTGCCCCTCGGCGACGAGCGTGGCGTTGTTGTCGGTCGGCGCGCCCTGCATCTCGACGATCTGGGCGCCGGGCTTCTGCCCGAGGCAGGAGAGCATGCCCTCCGCCTGGAGCTCGCCGACGTTGGCGTTGTCGAAGGACACGTAGTAGTCCGCGCTGCCGCCAAGGCTGATCCGGTCGTAGTCGATGACCGGGATCTTCGCCGCCTGCGCCTTGCGCTCGACGTCGATGCCGCCCTGCGCGGTGAGCGGCGTGATGATCAGGACCTTCACCCCGCGCTTGATCATGTCGTCGGCCAGGCTGGCGAACTTGTCCTCGTCGCCGTTGGCGTTCTCGATGATGGGCTCGATGCCCGCGAAACCGAACGCCTGTGCCATCAGCGGGCGGTCCTGGGTCTCCCACCGGTCGGACGAGGTCTTGTCCGGGAGGATCACCCCCACCGTCGGTTTCGCATTGATCCGCCCACTCGCCGCGGTGCCGACTTCGGCCGGGGATCCGCACGCCGCGAGGGACAGGACCACCAGGCAGCAGGAAGTCGCGCCAGCCGTTTTTCGCATCTATCAATCCCTTACCGATGAGGTCGTCGGTGACCCCAAATGCGAGAATGCAAAATTCCACACCGCGGGGAGCGCACCAGTCAAGCCCTCGTTACCCGAAGGTTGGAAATAGACCCCTATTTCGGGAACCACCGATCCCCATCAGCGCGTTCGACCCCGGTGCACACCGTTTATCGGGGTATCACACTCCGCTCACGGACGACTACTCCGCGCGTCTTCGGGCTTTACGGTGAACTCATACCAAAGGGTCTGACGCGGGACGAAAATCTGTGTCAGGGTGTCGCCTTCGACCGGCGTCGGGGCCGTGTCGGGAACTCAGCCATGGTTCGGGTGTGAGGAGACAGTTCAGGTGAGAACAAGGAAGCTCGTTCCCTCGGCGCTGGTGGTGGCCACCACGGTGGCGCTGCTCGCCGCGGGGACGCAGGCGGCGGGCGGGGCTCCCGCCGCGGCCGTCCAGCAGCAGGGCACCACCGAGTACACGGTGATCCTGGAGGAGGACGGCAACCGCGACATGGCCAGGAAGGCCATCGCGCTCGCCGGCGGCGAGGTGACCAGGACCAACGACGCCGTCGGCGTGCTGACCGTCAAGGCGCCCGCGGCGGGCTTCGTCGAGCGGGTGTCGGCCTCCGCCGACGTGCTCGGCGCCGCGCACGTGAAGCCGGTCGGCCACTCCCCCGCGCAGCCGAAGGCCACCCAGGACCAGGTGAAGCGCGCCGAGGTGGAGTCCGAGAACAAGACCACCACGCCGAACGCCTCCCCTCGGAAGCCCAAGGACGCCGCGGGTCTCGACCCGCTCGACGGCGACCTGTGGGGCCTGAAGATGGTCCGCTCCGACATCGCGCGCGCCAAGCAGGCCGGTGACAAGCGCGTGTACGTCGGCATCCTGGACACAGGTGTCGACGGCACCCACCCGGACATCGCGCCGAACTTCAACAACCAGCTCTCCCGCAACTTCACCATCGACATCCCGAACGACTCCGACGGCGGCGAGTTCGACGGGCCGTGCGAGTTCCGCGGCTGCGTCGACCCGGCCAACCACGACGACGGCGGCCACGGCACGCACGTCGCGGGCACCATCGGCGCGGCGGCGAACGGCTTCGGCATCTCCGGTGTCGCGCCCAACGTGTCGATCGTGAACATCCGCGGCGGCCAGGACGCGGGCTCGTTCTTCCTGCAGCCCGTCGTCGACGCCCTCACCTACGGCGCCGACATCGGCCTCGACGTGATCAACATGTCGTTCTACGTCGACCCCTGGTACATGAACTGCAAGGCGAACCCGGCCGACAGCGCCGAGGAGCAGATCGAGCAGAAGTCGATCATCGCCGCCGTGCAGCGCGCCCTGAACTACGCGCACCGCAAGGGCGTCACGCTGATCGGCGCGGGCGGCAACAACCACGAGGACCTGGGCAAGCCGCGCGTCGACATCGCGAGCCCCAACTACCCGCCCGACCACGCCCGCGACCGCGCGATCGACAACGCGTCGTGCCTGAACCTGCCGACCGAGGGCGACCACGTCATCTCCGTGTCCGCGCTCGGCCCGTCGACCGCCAAGGCCGACTACTCGAACTACGGCCTCGAGCAGGCGTCCGTCGCGGCCCCCGGCGGCTACTTCCGCGACGGTCTCGGCACCGACTGGTACCGGACCAACGAGAACCTGATCCTGTCGACCTACCCGCGCAACGTGGCGCTGGCCGAAGGCGCCATCGACGCCGCGGGCGAGATCACGCCAGCCGGTCTCACCGCCGGCGTCAAGAAGGCCTGCCAGGGCACCACCTGCGGCTACTACCAGTACCTGCAGGGCACCTCGATGGCCGCCCCGCACGCCACCGGCGTCGCGGCGCTCATCGTGAGCCAGTACGGCAAGCGCGACCCGAAGCACCCCGGCACGCTGACCCTGGCGCCGGACAAGGTGGAGAAGGTCCTCACCAAGACCGCCACCCAGCGCGCGTGCCCGAACCCGCGGACCGTGTCCTACGTGGACGTCGGCCGCACGCCGGAGTTCGACGCCACCTGCGAGGGTGACGCGAAGTTCAACGGCTTCTACGGCTACGGCATCGTGGACGCCTACGGCGCGGTCACCCGCGGCGGCAACTTCATCTGATCGAGACGTCCGATGAGCGAAAGGCCCTCGGTTCCACCGGGGGCCTTTCGTATGCTCCGGCCGTGACCGAAGCGGAAAAGCACAAGTCAGAGCGTCAAGGGCTCCCCAAGGCGCCCGCGGCACCGGGAGCGGACCAGGCGCCCCGGCGGTCGGGGGCGAAGGTCGCGCTCGGGCTGCTCGCGGGTCTCGCCGCGGTCATCACCCTCTACGCGCTGTTCTGGAACTACGGCGCCCCCGCGATCAGCCGGGTGGTGGGTCCGGTGCCGGTGCTGTCGGTCATCGCGGGCTGGCTCCAGGGCGGTGGCGCGCTGGCCTTCTCCGGTTTCGTCCTGGTCAACCAGCCGGACCTGCTGGAGCGGACCGCCAAGCGGGCGGGCCGGTTCGTCGCCGCGTGGCTGGTGCTCGGACTGCTGGCGGTCCCGAACACGCTCGACGTCCCGGCACTGCACCCCGACTACCACGCCGGGCTGTACGCGGGTGGGATCGGCCTGCTCTCGTCGATCGTGGTGGTGCCGATCGGCGTGCTCCTCCTGTGGAAGCCGTTCCAGCGCGGCGAGAGCACCAAGGAGTCCGAGCGGATCGCGTACGGCTACGGGTTCATCGTCTACTCGGTGCTCGTCCTGCTGTACGCCGCGACGGTCATGCGGATGGGCTGGCTTTCGTAGGATTCCCGGCGTGACGAAGTCGGCGGGGCGGAAGAAGCGGCTCAAGGAGGAACGGCGGGCGCAGGTGCGCGCGGTCCCGGTCCGGGAGGCCAGGCGGGCACCGCGGTCCCGTGCCGGGACGTGGTCCGCGGGCAAGGTGACCGTCTGGACGATCGTGGCCGTCGCCGCGTTCATCGGCCTGGTGCCCGCGTTCTGATACTGGATCGCGCCCGCCGTCAGCGACCTCGTCGGCCCGATCCCGGTGCTCGCCGTCGTCGTCGGCTGGCTCCCGGCGGGCGGGGCGCTGGCGGCGACCGGGTTCCACATGGTCAACCACGACGACCTGCTGCCGAGGACGCGGGTGCGGATGGCCTGGGTGCTCGGGGTGTGGGGCGTGCTGGCGCTGACCACGATGCCGCTCGACATCAACTCGCCGCCGCTGTCCGACAGCTACTACACCGGCCTGCGGATGGGGTTCCTCGGCGTGCTCGTGGGCGCGATCGTCGTACCGCTCGGCGTGTACCTGCTGTGGAAGCCCTTCCACCGCCGCAAGGAACCCACGACCGCGGTGTGGGGCTACGCGTTCATCGTCTTCGCGGTGGTCCTGCTGCTGCTCGCGGCGGCCGTGTCCTGGCTGGGCTGACCCCCCTGGTGCGCGTCACGGTGTGACGCGCACCGGGGGTGGTCGATCAGGCCAGCGCGGTGCCCAGCGCCTGCCAGTCGAGGACCGGCGCGGCGTGGTCGCGGATCGAGGCGAGCAGCCCGAGCCGCGCGGCCTTCACCGCCGGGTCCTCCGCCATGACCAGCACCTCGTCGAAGAAGGTGTTGATCGGGGCGGTGAGCGCGGTCGTGGCCGCGACGAACGCGGCCAGGCCCTCCGGGCGCGAGCCGAGGCCCGAGAACGCCCGGTGCAGCGCCACTTCCGCCGGTTCGGTCAACGCCGACGCGTCGTAGGTCCCGGCGGTCTCGGCGGGCACGATGCGGCGCACCCGCTGCAACGCGGCCACCAGCGAGCCGAACGACGGGTCGCCCGCCAGCCCGGTCAGCTCGGTCAGCGTCTCGTCGGCCACCACGGGGGCGTCGGCGAGCGGCAGGACCGCGTTGACGAACCGGTGGTCGTGCCCGGCGTCGAGCAGCGCCTGCTCGTAGCGCCGCACGGCGAACTCGCGGGCCGCGGCGACGGTCTCCGCGGGCACGTCGAGGCCGAGCTGGGCGCGGGCGGCCTCCAGGGCGACGGGCAGCGTGATCGCCCGCAGCTCCGGGAACGCGCGCAGGACGCTCACCGCGCCGAGCGCGGCCCGGCGCAGACCGAACGGGTCGGAGCTGCCCGTCGGGTTGGCCCCGATGCCGAACAGGCCCGCGAGCAGGTCGAACCGGTCGGCCAGCGAGAGCAGCGCGCCGGACGTCGAGGCGGGCAGCGGGTCACCGGCGGACCGGGGCTGCTCCATCTCGAACAGGGCCTGGGCGACCTCGTCGGTCTCCCCCGCGTGCCGGGCGTACTCGCGGGCCATCGTGCCCGCGAGGCTGGACAGCTCGATGACCATCTGCGAGCCGAGGTCGAACTTCGCCAGCTCGCCCGCGCGCTTCAGCGTCGCGTCCGCGCCACCGAGGTCGACGTGGGTGGCCAGCGTGGTCGCCAGGGACGCGATCCGGTCGGCGCGGTCGGCCATCGAGCCGAGCTTGTCGGCGAACGTCAGCTTCGCCAGCCCGGTCTTCATGTCCTCCAGCGGCGTCTTGAGGTCGGCCCGCCAGAAGAACGCGGCGTCCTCGTACCGGGCGCGCAGCACGGCCTCGTTGCCCGACCGCACGCGGTCGGCGTCGATCGACCCGTTGGCCACGGCCACGAAGTGCGGCAGCAGTTCGCCGTCGGCATTCCGCACCGGCAGGTACCGCTGGTGCTTGCGCATGACGGTCGTGAGGATCTCGCCGGGCAGGTCGAGGTAGCGCTCCTCGAAACCGCCCAGGATCGGCGTCGGCCACTCGACGAGGTTCGTCACCTCGGCCAGCACACCTGCCTCGGCGGTGAAGTCGACCGCGCCGCCGACGGACGCGGCCAGCTCGGTCGCGGCCGCCACGATCTTGGCCTGTCGCACGGACGCGTCGACGTCGATGCCGTGTCCCGTCAGGAACTCCACGTAGCCGTCGGCCGTGGTCACGGCCACCTCGGGCTCGGCGGCGGTGCGGTGCACGCGGGTCGTGGTGCCCGCCTGGAGCGTGGACACCGCGATCGGCACCGCGGTCTCGCCGAGCAGCGCGAGCAGCCAGCGGATCGGGCGGGTGAACGACAGCTTCGGGTCGTTCCACTTCATGTTCTTCTCGGACCGCAGCTCGGCCACGACCTCGCCGAGCAGCCCGCTGAGCACCTCGACGGCGCCCCGGCCGGTCTCGGTCTTGACCAGCGCGACGTGCTCGACGCCGTTCTCGGTCACCCGGCCCAGCTCGGACAGCTCGACCTTCTGGCCGCGGGCGAAGCCCTGCACGGCCTTGGTGGGCTCACCGGCGGCGTCGAACGCGGCGGCCACCTTGGGCCCGCGCACGGTGCGCTCGGCGTCCGGCTCGCGCGGCGCCACATCGGCGACCAGCACCACGATCCGGCGCGGCGTGCCGTGCACCTCGACGGCGCCGTGGGTGAGCCTGGTGGCCCCCAGCTTGTCCGTGACGGCCGCGCGGACCGCCTCCGCGGTCCTGGTCACCTCGGACGGCGGCAGCTCCTCCGTGCCGATCTCGAACAGCAGCGTCGCGGGCTCGGAGACCTCCGCGAACGCCGTTGGCGCGACCGCGGGGGCGGGCGCCTCCGCGACGCCCAGCGGGTGCCCCAGCTCGGCGCGGCGCTCCGCCCACAGCGCGGACACCTCGCGGGCGAGGCCCCGCATCCGGGCGAAGGCGCGGGCGCGCTCGGTGGTGCTGATCGCGCCGCGCGAGTCGAGCACGTTGAACGTGTGCGAGCACTTGAGCACGTACGTGTGCGCGGGGACCGGGAGGCGCAGGTCCAGCAGCCGCTTGGCCTCGGTCGCGTACTCCTCGAACAGCCGCTTGTTGGCGTCGACGTCGGCGTCGTCGAGGTAGTACCGGCTCATCTCGTACTCGGCCTGGCCGAACGCCTCGCCGTAGGAGATGCCGGGCGCGTAGGCGATCTTCTTGAAGTGGTCGACGCCCTGGAGCGCCATCATGATCCGCTCGATGCCGTAGGTGACCTCGACGGACACCGGTTCGAGCGTCTGGCCGCCCGCCTGCTGGAAGTAGGTGAACTGGGTGATCTCCAGCCCGTCCAGCCACACCTCCCAGCCGAGCCCCCACGCGCCGAGCGCGGGCGAGGCCCAGTTGTCCTCGACGAACCGGACGTCGTGCGCCCGGATGTCGATGCCGAGCGCCTCGAGGCTGCCCAGGTACAGCTCCTGGGGGTTGCCGGGGTCGGGCTTGAGGATGACCTGGAACTGGGTGTGGGTCTGCAACCGGTTCGGGTTCTCGCCGTAGCGCGCGTCGTCGGGCCGGACGCTGGGCTCGACGTACGCCACCCGCCACGGCTCGGGGCCGAGGACCCGCAGCACCGTCGCCGGGTTGAGCGTGCCCGCACCGACCTCGGTGTTGAAGGGCTGCACGACGATGCAGCCGCGATCGGTCCAGTACTTGGTCAGCGCCAGGAGCGCGTCCTGCATGGTCAGCACGGTGACAACCTCGGATGGGAGATGTGGGGGCTCCGGCAGTCTACGAAAGCCGGCGGGATCGGCCGACTTCGCAGGTCAGGAACCCGACGGACACCGGATGACCAGTCCGGTAACACGTCTGTGTCACGCTTTGCGCAACCTCGCGGACCGTACGGGCGTCCTACGTGGCGTAGCCGGGCGACCGTTGGAGAAAGCGCGCACGAGTAGGAGTTGGGTGTGGACAAACGGCCGCCACGGCCTGGCGATGCGGGCGACGCCCGCGGCAGGCCCGTGCCTCCTCGTCGTCCCTCCGCAGGTCAGCCCCGTCGTCCGCAAGGTCAACAGGGAGCCTCGGAGCCGGTCCGGCGCACGCCGCCCGCTCGCCGTACGCCCCCGGAGCCACCGGCCTCGCGCCGCACTCCGCCGGAGCCGCCCGCGCCGCGCCGCGTCCCCGCCGACCCGTCCGCGGCCCGCCGCGCGCCGGTCGAGCCGGTGGCGCGCCGCAAGCCGATCTCCGCGACCGCGCCCACCGAGCGCGTCGCGCCCGCCCGCGCGGTCCGGCCGCCCTCCGAGCGCCCCAAGGCCGTCCCCGAGCGCCTGGAGAGCCCGAGCAGGCGGGTCCCGCCCCGGCAGCCCGCCGCGAGCGGCGGGTCCATCGCGCGCCGGTCGGTGGTGTCGCTGCTGTCCGTGGCGGTCCTGCTGGGCACCGGGTACGCGTGGCAGAACCTCAAGTCGTTCACCGACAACCTGACGACCACGGACGTGATCAACGCGGGCGCGGGCGGCGAGAAGCCCGCCGACGGCGCGATCGACATCCTGATGGTCGGCATGGACAGCCGCACCGACGCCAAGGGCAACCCGCTGCCGCAGCAGATCCTGGACGAGCTCCAGGCGGGCGGCAGCGACGACGGCGGCCTGAACACCGACACGCTGATCCTGATGCACATCCCGAACGACGGGAAGAAGGCCGTCGCGATGTCGTTCCCGCGCGACTCCTACGTGAAGATCGCGAACGGCTACGGGCGGCACAAGATCAACTCGGCGTTCGCCTACGGCAAGAACGACTCGGCGGCCGAGCTGACCAACAAGGGCGGCCTCGACCCGGCCGAGATCGAGCTGGAGTCGAAGAAGGAAGGCGCGAAGAACCTGATCGCGACCATCCAGGACCTGACCGGCGTCACGATCGACCACTACGCCGAGATCAACCTCGTCGGGTTCTACGACATCACCAAGGCCGTCGGAGGCGTGGACGTGTGCCTCAACGAGGCCACCCAGGACGACTTCTCCGGAGCGGACTTCGCCGCGGGCCAGCAGACCATCGAGGGCAAGGCCGCGCTGGCGTTCGTCCGGCAACGGCACGGGCTGCTGCGCGGCGACCTCGACCGGGTGGTGCGGCAGCAGGTGTTCATGGCGGGGCTGGCGAAGAAGATGCTGTCCGCCGGGGTGCTGTCGGACCAGACGAAGACCACGAACCTGATCAACGCGGTGACGAAGTCGATCGTGCTGGACAAGGACTGGGACATCCTGAACTTCGCGAACCAGATGAAGAGCCTGTCCGGTGGAGCGATGGAGTTCCAGACGATTCCCACCGGGGATCCGGAGCTGGAGACGCCGGAGGACGGGCAGGCCATCGAGATCGACGAGGCGGCGGTGAAGAAGTTCGTGAAGGGGTTGACGGAGGAGCCTGGGGCGTCGAGTGCTCCTTCCACTCCTTCGAAGCCGTTCGACAACGCGAGTGTGACCGTTGAGGTGAGGAACGCGTCGGGGGTGCCGGGGTTGGCGGCGCAGGTGCTGGAGTCGTTGACAGCCAAGGGGTTCGTCAGCGGGGACGCGGCCAATGCGGAGGTGAACGCCTCGGCTTCCTCGGTGAAGTACGGGAAGGGTGGGGACGAGGGGGCCGCTGCGGTGGCGAAGATCCTGGGTGGGGTCGAGGTGGAGCAGGACAACGACATCCAGGTGGGGCATGTGCGGGTGTTCGTGGGGTCGGATTACGCGGGGCCAGGGGCTCAGGGGCTTGTCGGTGGGGGTGGGGTCGGGTTGGACGGGGTTCGGGAGCAGCAGCCGTCGGCCGAGGCGCCGATCACCGCCGATGGGGTTCGTTGTGTGAATTAGGTGGGTTGGTGGGGGTGGGGGATGGGGGAGCCCGGCCCCCATGCGCGCGATTGTCTCAATGCCGCACCCCTGTTTGTCAAGGCGGGAAAGATGCCTTGACAAACAGGGGTGCGGCAGGAGGGCGCTGTGTATCGGGGGCAGGGGGAGGTCTGGCTCCGCCATGATCGGGCTGGGTTCGAAGGGCATCAGGCTCCGCCTGACCTAGGGCACCTCGCTGCGCGTCGGTAGGGCACCTTGCTGCGCATCGGCAGAGCGGCGGGCGCTCCGCGCCGGATGCGAGGGGGCGGCTGCGCCGGTGTGAGGTGTGGGGTTGCGCCTGATCCATCCTGGGGTGCGCTCTTGGATGAGCACTGGCTTCGGCTTTGACTTTGACCCGTATTGGGCTTGTGCGGCCGGCCAACCGGCGTGGGTGGTTGGACGTCCTTGCTGGCGCCGGGAGCCGCGTTTGCGGTCCTGGGGAGCGAGGGGGCGGTCGTGCGGGGGTTGTTGAAGTGGGTCGGCGGGGTTTTGACGTGGGTGCGGCTGCGGTGGCGGCGGGTGCTGGTGGTGGGTGGGCTGCTGGTCGGGGTGGGGTTCGTGCCGTTCGCGTGGGTGTTGGTGTCCAGTGCGCCGTACCGGTACGAGGCCTCGGAGGTGCCTGAGGTGCCCGTGGCGCTTGTGCTGGGGGCCGGGCTGACCGGTGAGGGGGAGCCGACGCCGTTCCTCGCTGGGCGGCTTGACGTGGCGGCTGATCTGTACGCCAGGGGCAAGGTGTCGGTGTTGCTGGTGAGTGGTGACAACAGTCGCGACGACTACGACGAGCCGGGGGCGATGCGGGCGTACCTGGTGGGCAGGGGTGTGCCTCGTGAGGCCGTGGTGGCGGATTACGCGGGGGTGGACACGTGGGATTCGTGTGCGCGGGCGCGGAGGATCTTCGGGGTCGAAAAACTCACAGTGGTGACGCAGGAGTTCCACCTGCCGAGGGCTGTGGCGTTGTGCCGGGCGGCTGGGCTCGAGGCGTTCGGTGTGGGGCACGACACGTTCGGCGACTACACCAGGGGCACGTCCTACGGGTGGTTCCGGGAGTCG
This sequence comes from Umezawaea sp. Da 62-37, assembly GCF_032460545.1. Taxonomy (GTDB): domain Bacteria; phylum Actinomycetota; class Actinomycetes; order Mycobacteriales; family Pseudonocardiaceae; genus Umezawaea. The sequence continues at coordinate 6,890,528 of NZ_CP135965.1, read as the reverse complement.
CTGGCCAGCGGCAAGGCGATGTGGGACGCGCTCGTGGCGCAGCCGGATCCGCAGTTCCTCGGGCCGGTCGAACTGGGTGTCACCGCGGCTCTGACACGGTAAAGGACTACTCACAGTACTACTCGATTAGCCCGATCGGGCGATAATCAGGGCAAGTCGCGTAATCAACCCACCTTTCCCGCCTTTCCTCTGCGTTGGGGCCGAACACCCCACGTGGATCAGGTGGAGGAAGTGACGGTGCAGATCGACACAGCGGCCTACCAGCGCGTGCTCGGCGATGAGCTCCGCAGCCTTCGCAAGCAGCGCGGATGGACCCGCAAGGAGTTGAACAGCAGGCTGCAGAGCGAGATCTCGCTGCAGACGCTGGCGACGTACGAACTCGGCACGCGGCAGGTGTCCGTCGTGCGCCTGGTCGAGATCTGCGCCGCGCTGGCCGTGCCGGCGCACGAGGTGCTGGCGCGCGTGCACGAGCGCGTGTTCGGCGACACCCCCACCGGGCACCTCTCGCTGAACCTCGTGGCGGTGGTCGCCGACGAGCGGCCGGAGCTCCAGCCGTTGCGGCGGTGGGCGCAGGGCAGGCTCCAGGCGCTGCCGATGGGGCAGAGCCCGCAGGTGCACCTGGATCTGCCCGCGCTCGAGTACATGGCCCAGTTGTGCCAGCTCAGCACGGTCGAACTCATCAGGGCGCTGCGCGATCTGGGCGGGACCGCGCGGAGGTAGCCGGGCGTCCCGCTAGACTCCCGGCCGTGACCAGGGGCGCGCCCGTTCCAAATGCAGGAAGTCGCTTGCCTAACAACAGCAATGAAGATCCAGCCTCCCCAGCCCGTCTGCCTTTGCGGACCGCGGCTGCCGTGCGCTTGGGCAACATGAGTTCGAAGCTGTCCCAGAAGATGGGGCTCGGCGCAGGCGGCATGATCGGCGGCCGGGTCGCGTTGAAGCTGGATCCGCAGGCGCTCCGGCGCCTGACGACCGGCAGACGCGTCGCCCTGGTGACCGGCACCAACGGCAAGACCACCAGCACGATGATGCTCAGCCGTGCCGTCACGGCGCTGGGCGAGGTGGCCACCAACCACAGCGGCGCCAACATGCCCGACGGGCACGTGACCGCGCTGAGCAAGCAGCCCGACGCGCCGTACGCGGTGCTGGAGGTCGACGAGGGGTACTTCCCCGCCGTCGCCGCGGCCGCCCAGCCGGACGTCGTGGTGCTGCTGAACCTCAGCCGCGACCAGCTCGACCGGGTCGGTGAGGTGCGCACCATCGAGCGCTCCCTGCGCGACACGATCTCCAGGCTGCGCGGGTGCACGGTGATCGCCAACTGCGACGACATCATGGTGACGTCGGCGGCCAAGGACGCCCACCGCGTCGTGTGGGTCGCCACCGGCACCGGCTGGCACCACGACTCGGCCTCGTGCCCGAGGTGCGGCGAGCCGATCCGCTGGCAGGGCGAGCACTGGCAGTGCAGCACGTGCGACCTGGCCAGGCCCAAGCCGGACTGGGTGACCACCGACGGGTTCCTGATCGCGCCCAACGCGAGCAAGGTCGCCCTGTCGCTGCGGCTGCCCGGCAAGTTCAACCAGGCCAACGCGGTGATGGCCACGGCCGCCGCCGCGGCGCTCGGCGTGCAGATCGAGGAGGCCGTCCGACGGCTCCGCGGTGTGTCCAACGTGGCGGGCCGGTACCGGACGATCCAGCGCAGCGGGCACACCGCCCGGCTGCTGCTGTCGAAGAACCCGGCGGGCTGGAGCGAGACGCTGACCGTGGTCAAGGAGTCCGACCACCCGGCCGTGCTCGTGATCAACGCCAACGAGGCCGACGGCCGCGACCTGTCGTGGCTGTGGGACGTGCCGTTCGAACGGCTGCGCGGTCGCACCGTGATCGCCTCCGGCGAGCGCGCCACCGACCTAGCCGTCCGCCTGACCTACGCCGAGGTGGAGCACAAGATCGTGCCGGACCCGCTGCTCGCCATCGACGCGCTGCCCCAGGGGGCGGTCGAGGTCATCGCGAACTACACGGCGTTCCGCGACCTGAACGCGAGGTCGGCCGGTGAATGACTCGACCGTCCGCATCGCACTCGTGCTGCCCGACCTGCTGGGCACGTACGGGGACTTCGGCAACGCCGTCGTGCTCGACAAGCGGCTGGCGTGGCGCGGGATCTCCTCGGAGATCGTCTCGGTGAACTTCGGCGAGTCCGTGCCGGACTCATGCGACATCTACGTGGTGGGTGGCGGCGAGGACACGGCGCAGACGCTGGCCGTGCGGCACCTGCGGGACAACCCCGGTCTCCAGCGCGCCGCCGCGCGCGGAGCCGTGGTGCTGGGCGTGTGCGCCGGGATCCAGATCTTCGGCGAGAAGTTCACCCGCGCCGACGACGTGACGCACCCCGGCCTCGGGCTGATCGACTCGGTGTCCTACGCGGGTGGGTCGCGGGCGATCGGCGAGGTGCTCGCCAAGCCCGCCAACGGGTTGTTCGAGGGCTTCCTGACGGGGTTCGAGAACCACCAGGGGCGGACCGAACTCGGCCCGTCCGCGCAGCCGCTCGCGCACGTGACCGTGGGGACCGGCAACGACGGGAAGGTGGAGGGGGCTGTGCAGGGCAAGATCCTGTGCACGTACCTGCACGGGCCCGTGCTGCCGCGGAACCCGCAGATCGCCGACCTGCTGATCGAGTGGGCCACCGGCGTGAAGCTGTCGCCGCTGGACCTGCCCGCCGTCACCAGGCTGCGGGCCGAGCGCGCCAAGGCCGCGGGCCAGCGCGCGGACGCCTGATCCTCGTTCCGGGAAGGGGCGCGCCCACGACGGGCGCGCCCCTTCCCGCTGTCCTCAGGCGGACGCGCGCGGCTTCTCGGTCAGCACGAAGTCGTCGGCGCGCACCTTCCTGGTCCGCATCCAGTACCGCCAGGTGAACCCCGGCCAGATCGTCCGGTTCACGCCCTGGGCGTCGAGGTACCAGCTCATGCACCCGCCCTCGGTCCACACGCCGCGGCTCAGCTTGCGCTGGATCCCCTCGTTGAACCGCCGCTGCGCCTCGGGCCGGACCTCCAGTTCGTCGGCCCCGCCGAGCATCTCCAGGCACTGCGACACGTACTTGATCTGGGACTCGGCCATGAACACCACCGAGTTGTGCCCCAGCCCCGTGTTCGGCCCCAGCAGGAAGAAGAAGTTCGGGAACCCGGACACCGTGATGCCGTAGTGGCTCTGGGCCCCTTGGACCTGCCACTCCTTGGCCAGGTCGCGGCCGTCCCTGCCGGTGATCGACAGGTACCCGTAGGCGTCGATCACGTGGAACCCGGTGCCGTAGATGATCGCGTCCACCGGGCGTTCGACGCCCGCCGCGTCCACCACGGAGTTCTCCCGCACCTCCGCGATCCCCTCGGTGACGAGGTCGACGTTCGGCCGGGACAGCGCCGGGTAGTAGTCGTTGGAGATGAGCACCCGCTTGCAGCCCATCGTGTAGTCCGGGGTGAGTTTCCGGCGCAGCTCGCGGTCCGGCACTTGGCGCCTCATGTGCCGACGGGCGACGCCCTGCGCCACCTTCATGATCTTCGGGTTCACCGCGAACCCGAGCGCCATCGACTCCCGCATCCAGTAGACGGCGTCGCGGAACAGGCGCTGGGCGAACGGCACCCGCCGGAACAGCCTGTGCTCGCGCTCGCTGATGGGGCGGTCGCCCTTCGGCATGATCCACGGGGGCGTGCGCTGGAAGAGGGACAGCCGCTGGACCCGGTCGGCGATCCTGGGCACGAACTGGATGGCGCTGGCGCCGGTGCCGACCACGGCGACGCTCTTGCCGGTGAGGTCGTAGTCGTCGTCCCAGCGGGCCGAGTGGAAGACCTTGCCCTGGAACCGCTCCACGCCGGGCAGCTCCGGCACGTTCGGGATGTGCAGCGCGCCGACGCCCATCACGAGCGCCCTGGCGGTGTAGGTGTCGCCGGTGCCCGCCTCGACGTGCCAGACCTTCGCCTCCTCGTCCCAGCGGGCGGCGCTGAACTCGGTGTCGAACCTGATGTGCCGCCGCAGGTCGTACTTGTCCGCCACGCCCTGGAGGTAGGCCCAGATCTCCGGCTGCTCGGCGAAGGCCCGCGACCAGTTCGGGTTCAGCTCGAACGAGTACGAGTACATGTGCGACTGCACGTCGCACGCGCAGCCGGGGTACCGGTTGTCGCGCCACGTGCCGCCGAGGTCGGACGCCTTCTCCAGGACGACGAAGTCGTGCCTTCCCGTGCGCTTGAGCTCGATCGCCATGCCGAGGCCGGAGAAACCCGTGCCCACGATCAGTACTTCGACGTCCCGGTGCGTGCCCATCAGTGCGCAACCTCCGCGGTCCGGCCGGATACTCGCCAGTAGGTTACTCGAAGTAAGTTACTTCCGGTAGTACCCTTCCGCGGTGACCAGCATCCAGCCCGTGCCCAGGCGGCGCATGCCGAAAGCCGAGCGCAAGGCCCAGATGCTCGACGTCGCCGAGGTCGTGTTCGCCGAGCAGGGGTACCTGGCCACGTCCATGGACGAGATCGCCCTGCGGGTCGGGGTGTCCAAGCCGATGCTCTACGAGTACTTCGGGTCCAAGGAGGGTCTGCTGATCGGGTGCATCCACCGGGCGCGGACCGAGCTGCGGACCAAGACCGAGGAGGCGATCGTCGGCGCGGAGGGGCCGGAAGACCTGCTGCGCAAGGGGTTGCTGGCGTTCTTCGAGTTCATCGTCGACCACCGGCGGTCCTGGGCGCTGCTGCGGCAGGAGGGCGCGATCACGGTACCGTCGGCGGTCGAGGAGATCGAGGGGATCCGCACGCAGCAGACGGCGTTGATCGAGGCGGTGATCGCGGGGTTCTCGCCCGACCTGGAACCGCTGGAGGCGGAGGCCTTCGCGGAGATCGTGGTGGGGTCCTGCGAGCGGCTGGCGCTGTGGTGCGAACGGCGGCCCGAAGTGGGGCCCGCACTCGCCGTGGACTACGTGATGGACGTCGTGTGGCGGGGCGTGGCGGGACGGCTGGCGGGTTGACCACGGCCCGACCGGCGGCCGGTCGCACCGGACGGGGACGGCCACTGGGCCAGTCGTGTTCGGATCGTGTTCGGGAGGCGGGGATGGCGGCGTGCGCACGGTCGAACACGCCTAGGATGCTTCAACCGTGCACGTGCAGATGAGGAAGGCGGCTTGACTTTGGCTACGCCGGCGTACACCGACGAGACCCGCTCTCCCCAGCGCGGCAGGCCGCGCGACGCGAGCAGGGACGACGCTCTGCGCCAAGCCGCGCTCGAAGTGATGGCCGAGGTCGGCTACCGGGCCCTCACGATGGACGCCGTGGCGGCCAGGGCGCGGGCGGGCAAGGCGACGATCTACCGCCGCTGGGAGTCCAAGCTCGACCTGGTGATCGACACCTGCGCCCAGCTGGCGAGCCGGAACCTGGCGACGCCCGACACCGGGTCGCTGGCCGAGGACCTGCGGGAGTTCCTGAACTCGTTCGCGGCGTTCCTGTCCGGCCCGATCGGCAAGGCGGCGCAGGCACTGGTCGGCGAGCTGCCGCACGAGCCGGAGCTGGCGGCGGCGTTCCGGGAGACGTTCCTGATCTCCCAGCGCGACGTGCTGCGCGGCATCCTGGAGCGCGCGAGCGAACGCGGCGAGATCCGCCCGCACGCGCCGCTGGGCATGACCGTGGAGCTGGCGGGCGCGGCCCTGATCTACCGGCTGATGCTGACCGGCGACCCGCTGGACACGCCGTTCGTGGACCGCGTGGTGGACCAGGTCCTGATGCCGCTGGTGGGCGCGCAGTAGGTACTGCGGAGTACCGCTTTTGCGGACACTTCCAGGAGTATTCGACAGTAGGCTCCGAATCGCGCAGCAATGACTTCGCGATTAGAGGAGGCTGTCATAGTCCAGCCGCCTTCCCGCAATTCCCCCACATGGCCGAACACGACGCTGCTGGGCCAATTGGGTGCCGCCATCCGCAAAGAGATGCTCAAACTGGGCACCCGCCTTTCCCACGAGGACGGCACCCGGATCCTGGAACAGGGCAACCGCGACGAGCACGTGGTCGTCCTGCTGAGCGGTGTGGTCAAGGTGGTCGCCGGAGTGGAGAACGGCGACCTGGCCCTCCTCGCGATCCGGGTGGGCGGCGACGTGGTCGGCGAGCTGGCCGCCTACGACGGCAACCCGCGCTCGGCGACCGTGATCGCCTGCGGCGAGGTCGTCGCGCGGTCCATCCCGCTCGCGGAGTGGAAGCGGTTCGTCGAGGAGACCCCTAAGGTCCACACCCCGCTGCTGCGGATGGGCAGCGAGCGCTTCCGGTGGGCTGACCAGCGGCGGGTCGAGTTCTTCGCCAACGGCTCGTACTCCAGGGTCGCCCGCGTGCTGGTGGAGCTGGCCAAGACCTGCGGGTGGACGACCGAGACCCGCTGCACGCTGCCGTTCGCGCTCACCGCGGTGGAGCTGGGCTCGCTCGCGGGCATCAAGGGGCGGACGGCGGAACGGCACCTGCACGCGTTGAAGAAGGCGGGCCTGATGCTCGGCGGCTCCGGCCAGACCGTCCTGCCCGACGTGGCGAAGCTCCGGGACGTAGCAGACTCCGGGCGGTAGCGAACCGCCAAACTGCGGAGCCATGAGGTCCCCGACGCACCAGGGTGGATCTCGTCAGCGCGGCCGCCAGTACGGGTCCGGCGGACTCCAGAAGAAACTAACATCGGATAGCGGACCGGAATACGCAATTCTCGTAGGCGCACCACGTCGAAGGAGTACGCAGCTTTCCATGGACGAGAACTTGACCCACCACTCGTTAGTCATCGCCGACATAGCGGGGTACGGAATGAGGTCCGATGAGGACCAGAGGTGGCTGCGCAAGGAGTTGTACACGGTTCTCGAGGCCGCGATGGCCGCGTCCGGCATCCCCTGGCCCCACGACATGACCCAGGACCGGGGCGACAGCATCATCCTGCTGATCCCGGCGACGGTGCCCAAGAGGACGATCACCGAGAAGCTCGTCCACAACCTGGAGCGCGAACTCGGCAGACACGCCCGCCGCAGCACCGCGCCCGTGCGGATGAAGCTGCGGCTCGCCCTGCACGCCGGGGAGGTCGCCAGGGACGACCGGGGCTGGATCGGCCGCGACCTCAACACCGCGTGCAGGCTCGTCGACCTGCCCGCTGGCCGCGAGGCGCTGATGGCGGCCCCCGAGGCGAACCTCGCGGTCGTGGTGTCCGACTCCTGGTACCGCGGCGTGGTGTTCCAGGACCCGCTGCTCGTCGAGCACTTCGCGTTCCGGCGGGTGCCGTTCGTGGTCAAGGAAGTCGACGACCACGCCTGGATCCACGTGGCGCGGACGGCGTCGTGAGGAAGGTGACCCGGCGGAGGTCCGGCAGCCTGGCGGAGGCCCAGTTCGCGATCACCCAGTTCAGCGGGTGGGTCTCGAACGCGGACACCAAGGCGGGGCTGATGGCGACCGCCACCACGATCCTCGGCGGCGCGCTGGTGGGCCAGCGGACGGCGATCCGCGCGTCGTTCCCGCCCGAATCCCCGCGGGAATGGGCCGTGGCGGCGGTGCTGGTGTGGACGCTGCTGGCGGTGGTGACCACCGCGTTCGCCCTGACCGCGGCGCTGCGCCCTCGGGTCGTCAACGACGGGTACTCGCGCTTCTCGTGGCCGACGGTGGCGGCCACGCCCGCGCACGTGCTGGACGCGGCCGACCCGCGGGACTCCTCCCGCGAGGCGTGGCGGTCGGCGCACGAACTGGCCGGGATCGCGCGGCTGAAGTTCCGCTGGCTCCGCCTCGCGCTGCTCGCCTGGGCGAACGGCGCCACGGGGTTGTTCGCCTGGTTCCTGCTGTTCCCGTGAACCGGAGGTCCAGCGGGCCGGGTGGCCCGCTGGACCCCGCGGTCAGCGGAACAGCTTGCGCACGACCAGGAGACCGACGACGACGCCCACCGCGATGAGCGCGTACTTGACCTTCGGGTCGTCGAACTTGGCGCGCACGGTGGCCTTGCCCTCGTCGACGAAGCGCTGGGGACTGGCCCTCGTACCCAGCTCGTCCAGGGTCGTGGCCAACGCGTCGCGGGCCTGCTCGATCTCACGCTGGATGGTGTCGGGGTCGCGAGCCACATGTCCTCCTGTCAGCGGTGCCCTAGGGCTTGCCCCACCGTAGTTGGTCAGCGGCGGGAGCGTGTCGATAGGCTTGCCCTACGGGGTCGTAGCCCAATTGGCAGAGGCACACGGTTTAGGTCCGTGCCAGTGAGAGTTCGAGTCTCTCCGGCCCCATCCGCTCCACGCGGGTCCACGCCGTCGATCAGGGGATCGGCGGCGTGGACCCGTCGAACTCCGCCCGCGCCGGCTCGTCGAAGTTCGTGCGCGCCCAGGTGCGGGAGTGCTCGATCACGTCCACCGGCGTGCGGCCCAGCGGCGTCAGCCCGTGGGCGGCGCCACCGTCGTCGGTTCCCCCGATCGGACGACGGACGACCTCCGCGCACGGGCCGTTGCCGACGAACTCACCAGCCCACCGGGCCCGCGTGGCCGTGGTGCCCCTCGGTTAGGTTCGGGCGGCCCGCACCGCCGACGAACGTGGAGAACCCCCATGGCAGTCGCCGATCCGCCTCGGCGGCGCTTCCGGTCCGTCGTGCGGGTCGGGTGCGCGGTCGTGCTGGTGTGCGTCGCGGCGCTGCTGGTCATCCGCCTGACCGGCCTCGACGAGGGTTCGGTATTGGCGTTGGTGGTGATCGGGGTGCCGGTCGCGGCGGTGGTCACGGTGGTGGTCGCGGGGGTGTTGGCGGCTGTGCGGGCGTGGTGGTCGGCGGGGCTCGCGGTGGTGCTGGTGGTGGTGCAGCTGGTGGTGCTGGTGCCGCGGTTCGCGGCCGACGGGGTCGCGCCTGCGAACACGGCGCGGTTGCGGGTGGCGACGATCAACTCGCACGTCGGGCAGGTGGATCCGCGGGCGCTGGTGGAGTTCGCGCGGTCGGAGCGGGTGGACGTGCTGGCGGTGGAGGAGCTGCCGCCGGGGGCGATCCCGGCGCTGGACGCCGCCGGGTTGCGGGAGTTGATGCCGTACCGGGAGCTGCGGCCGCAGGACGACTCGTCGCTGTACTCGCGCACGCCCCTGACCGACGGCGGACCGCTGGACGCGCCGACGACGTGGCCGCAGACGACGGCGACGGTCGCGGTGGGCGGGCGGAAGGTGCGCCTGGTGGCCGTGCACACGTACTACCCGGCCGGTGACGTCGGGCTGTGGACGCAGGACCTGAACGCGCTCAAGGCCGTGGCGGGTGAGGACGTGGTGGTGCTGGGCGACTTCAACGCGACCCTCGACCACGCGTCGCTGCGGGGCTTGCTGGCGGCGGGCCTGGTCGACACCCACGCCGAGGTCGGGCGGGGGTGGGCGCCGACCTGGCCGTCCGCGTTGCCGCTGGTCCAGCTCGACCACGTGCTGCACGGCCGCGGGCTCGTGGGCGTGTCGGCCGCCGAGCGCACGCTGCCGGGCTCGGACCACCGACTGGTGTTCGCCGAACTGGCCCTGGCCTAGGCGTGTCGTCGGCGACGATCCGGCCGTGGTCGACCACCACGACCCGTTCGGCCTCCTCCGGGTGGTGCGTGGTGGGGAAGACCGTCGTGCCGGACGCGCGCGGCCGCGGGACGTGCTCCCACAGGTTCGCCCGGTTCCGCGGGTCGAGACCGGCCGACGGCTCGTCCAGGAACAGCGGCACGGGCCGGTGCACCATCCCCAGCGCGACGACGAGGCGTGGCTCCAGGTCCTGCGCCGTACGAGGAACGGGAGTAAACTGAACTGTACGTTCAGTTTACTTTTGGAGGCATGTGTGACCAGCACGTTCACCATCGGCGGCGACCTCGAAGTGACCCGTCTCGGCTACGGCGCGATGCAGTTGCCCGGCAAGGGCGTGTGGGGCGAGTCCGCCGACCCGGACAACGCGGTCGCCGTGCTGCGCCGCGCGGTCGAGCTGGGTGTCACGCTCATCGACACCGCTGACGCGTACGGCCCGTTCACCGCGGACCTGCTCATCAAGAAGGCGCTGCACCCGTACGCGGACAACCTGGTCATCGCGACCAAGGTGGGCTTCACCCGGCAGGGCCCGAACCAGTGGATCCCGGTCGGCCGCCCCGAGTACCTGCGCCAGCAGACCGAGCTGAGCCTGCGCCACCTCGGCCTGGAGCGGATCGACCTGATGCAGCTGCACCGCATCGACCCGAAGGTGCCGCTGGCCGACCAGATCGGCGAGCTGGCGAAGCTCCAGCAGGAGGGCAAGATCCGGCACATCGGGCTGAGCGAGGTGTCCGTCGACGACGTGAAGGCCGCGGGCGAGTTCGCGACGATCGTGTCGGTGCAGAACCTCTACAACCTCGCCAAGCGCGACGCCGACCCGCTGCTGGAGTACAGCGAGGCCAACGGGATCGGCTTCATCCCGTGGTTCCCGCTCGCGACCGGCAAGCTCGCCAAGGAGGGCGGCCCGCTGGACACCGCGGCCAAGGAGCACGACGCGACGCCGTCGCAGCTCGCGCTGGCCTGGCTGCTCAAGCGCTCCCCCGTGGTGCTGCCCATCCCCGGCACGTCGTCCGTCCAGCACCTGGAGGACAACATGGCGGCAGCGGCCATCGAGCTGACCGACGAGGAGTTCGACGCGCTGAGCAAGGCGGCCTGACCATGGCGTCGGACGCCGCGGTCTGATGCGCCCGCAGAGCCTGCGAGCCCGCGAGTCGGTGCTCGCGGCCACCTGCGCGCTGCTCCACGAGGGCGGCCTGCCCGCGGCGACGGTCGACGCGATCAGCGCCCGGTCCGGGGTCAGCAAGGCGACGATCTACAAGCACTGGCCGAGCCGCACCGCCGTTGCCGCCGAGGCGTTCGGGGCCGAGATGGCGCACGCCGTCCCGTCCCCGGACACCGGCAGCGCGGCGGGCGACCTCGCCGAGCAGGTCCGCCGGGTCAGCGAGTTCTACGCGAGCCCCGCGGGCACCACGTTCGCGCAACTGCTGGCGGCGTGCGTGACCGACCCGGCGGGGGCGCCGTACTTCCGCGAGTTCTTCCTGGCGGGCCGCCGGGAGGCCGTCGCGCTGCTGTGGCGGCGCGCGCTGGAGCGGGGCGAGGTGGACGCGGGCGTCGACGTGGAGACGGCGATCGACATGCTGTTCGGGCCGCTGATCTTCCGCCTGCTCAGCGGCCACGCGCCGCTGGGTCCGGCGGAGGCGGACGCACTGGCGGCGGCCGCCCTCCGCGGGCTGCTGGCGCGGTAGCGGCTACTCGCAGCCGATGCCATCCTTGTCGTTGTCCAACTTGTAGATGTCCGTACCGATCACGGTGACCGGACCGCTCACGTACGCGGGACCGTCGCCGCTGCCGCCCTGGCAGTCGACGTCGCTCGCGATCGGCACGCAACCGCTGTAGTTCGGGTCGCAGGTCGGCTTGGGCGCGGGCGCCGGAGCCGGGGCGGGCGCGGGGACCTGGACGGGTGCCGGAGCGGGAACCACCGGGGCGGGAGGCGGCGCGGCGACGGTCTGCTGCGTCGTCGTCACGACGGGCGCCGCGGTCGTCGTCGTCGTGGTGGTGGTCGTCGTGGTCGTGGTGGCCGCCGACGACTTGGTCGGCTTCGCCGTGGTGGTGGTCGGCTTCGCCGCGGTGGTCGTCGTGACGACCGCGCTGGACGCGCCGATCTGGGCCGCGGTGGTGGTCGACGGCGACTTGTCACCGCCGGAGTTGGCCAGCCCGATGACGAAGAGCAGCCCGACGACGCCGGCCGCGATCCACGCGGGACGGTGCTTCGCGAACGGACCGCCGCGCCGCGGTGCGACGGGGAAGGGCGCGACCGGCGCGGGCCCCATCGTGTTGGGCGCCAACGGGATCGGCGCCACGACGGTGGGCGCGGGAATCGGGAAGACGCCCTCCTCGTGGCGGGGCATCCGCAGGAAGACCTCCAGCCCCCTGGTGCCGCGCTCGATCGTGGCCTCGCAGCCGGGACGGCCGCCGCGCGCGGTGATCTGCGCGACCATTCCCGCGTAGCGCAACGACATCAGGTGCGTCAGCTCGCCGACGCGCTCGCCATCGAGGCGGACCTCGATGGCGGGCTGCCCGCGGTACTTGCCCGCGCCGATGGTGCACCAGGCCAACTCCACGGCGACGTGCCGCTGTTCCCCGGAGGCCACGGGGTAGCGGGCCAGCGCGGGCTGGTGGTGCTCTTCGCGGGTGACCGTGACGGTCACCTCGGCGTGCAGCTTCTCCAGACCGGCGGACGAGTTCTCGACCACGACGCACTCCCGACGCAGAAACGGTTGTAGGTCTGGAGCATCGGAGGAACGCGCCGCCCGTTACCACCGGATACGAACGGGTCACGACTGCCCGGTAGGAGTAACGAAGGGGTCAGCGCGGAAGTGGGTCGAGGAAGGCGATGAACTGCTCCATAGCCGCGTTCACGGCGTCGAGGTCGTTGGTGGCGACCAGATCCAGCAGCAGACCGCGCGACACGGCGAGGCCGAGCCGGGCCCGCGCGCGGGCGACGTCGAGCGGCACGCCCGCGCGGTGCTCGTGGGCCGCGAGCGGTTCCACCCACGACTCGACGATGCCGTCCAACAGCGCCGTCGTGCCCGGCCTGCCCTGCACGGCTTGGCCGTACAGCTCGAAGAAGAGCCGCTCGTGGGCGCGCAGCGCGGGATCGGTGAGGTGCGTCCAGAAGCGACGGGCGAGCTGCGCGGGCGTGCTGTCGAGGTCGGCGGTCAACTCGGCGAGCGCCTGCCGCTGGCCCTCCTCGACCGCGCGGACGACCGCGACGAGCAGGCCCTCCTTGGAGCCGAAGTGGTAGTGGAGCATGCGGTGGCTGGTGCCCACGGCCGCGGCGATCGACCGCAGGCTCAGGTCCGTGACGCCGTGCTCGGCGACGTGCCCGATCACCGCGGCGAGCAGGCGGTCCCCTTGTCCAGTCATGTACCAGATGGTACATGTACCACATGGTACAGAGAGTGGACGCCACCGCCGAGACGACCGCGAGTCCGGAACGGGTGTACGAGCTGGTGCGGGACGGGGCCACGTGGCCGTCGTGGTCGACGCTGGACTCCTTCGAGCTGGAACGGCCCGGCGAGACCGGGGGCGAGAGCGTCGGCGCGATCCGTATGTTCCGCACGAACCGGTTCCCGAAGCCGGTGGTGAGCCGCGAGGAGATCGTCGAACTGGTCCCCGACCGCAGGCTGGGGTACGCGCTGCTGTCCGGCCTCGCGGTGCGCGACTACCGCGCGTTCGTCGACCTCGAACCGGTCGGCGGGGGCACCCGGATCCGCTGGCACTCGTCGTTCCGGCCGGTCGTGCCGGGCACGGGGTGGATCTACCGGCGGGCCCTCCAGCGGATCATGACCCGGTGCGCGCGCGGTTTGGCGGCGGCGGCCGCGGGTACCAACTGAGGAGAACCACACCCCGGTCGTGCGGCCGTCCCCATGGCGGCGACGAGGTGCGATTCCTAGCGTGGAGGTCATGAGCAGCCCCGTTTCAGCCGTCGTCGAGTGGGTCACCGGGTTGATGACCACGCTCGGCGCGCCCGGCGCAGGCATCGCCATCGCGCTGGAGAACCTCTTCCCGCCCCTGCCCAGCGAACTGTTCCTGCCACTGGCCGGTTTCACCGCCAGCCGCGGCGGGATGAGCCTGGTGGCCGCGATCGCGTGGACCACGGCGGGCTCCGTCGCGGGCGCGCTGCTGCTCTACTACCTGGGCGCCCTGCTGGGACGCGACCGGATCCGCGCCATCGCCGACCGGCTGCCGCTGGTCGACGTGTCCGATGTGGACCGCACCGAGGACTGGTTCTCCAAGCACGGCGCCAAAGCCGTCTTCCTCGGCCGGATGGTCCCGGTGTTCCGCAGCCTGATCTCCATCCCCGCGGGCATCGAGCGCATGCCGCTGCCCCGGTTCCTCGCGCTGACCACGGCGGGCAGCCTGATCTGGAACACCGCCCTGATCATGGCCGGGTACCTGCTCGGCGAACAGTGGCACCTGGTCGAGGACTACATGGGAATCGTGTCGACCGTCGTGCTGGCGCTGATCGTGGTCGCGCTGGTGTGGTTCGTCGTGTCCCGGCTGGTGAAGCGGCGGCAGGGCAGTCAGGACCCCAGGTAGCGCAGCACGGCCAGCACCCGCCTGCTGTAGCCGTCCACCGCGGACAGCCCGAACTTCTCGAACACGCCGTTCACGTGCTTCTCCACGGCGCTCCGCGAGATGTGCAGCCTGGCGGCGATCGTGTCGTTCGTGCAGCCCTCGGCCATGGCGGACAGCACGTCCCGTTCCCTCGGCGTGAGCCCGCCGACCTCGCGGGTGGTGCGCGACAGCAGTTGGCGCACCACCTCGGGGTCGAACGCGGCCCCGCCCGTGCCGACGCGGTCCAGCGCGTCGAGGAACTCGTCCACCCGCACGACCCGGTCCTTGAGCAGGTACCCCACGCCGTCGGACTGCCCGGTGAGCAGTTCGACGGCGTACCGCTTCTCCACGTACTGCGACAGGACGAGCACGCCGACCGCGGGCCAGCGGCGCCGGATCTCCAACGCCGCGTGCAGCCCCTCATCGGTGTTCGTCGGGGGCATCCGCACGTCCGTCACGACCACGTCCGGCTGGTGCGCGGCGACCGCGCGCACCAGGGCGGTCCCGTCGCCCACCGCCGCGACGACCTCGTGCCCCTCCTCGACCAGCAGCCGCACCAGGCCTTCGCGCAGCAGCGTCGAGTCCTCGGCCAGGATCACCCGCACGGCAGCTCCGCCGTGATCGTGGTCGGCCCGCCCGCCGGGCTGCTCACGGTGAACGTCCCGTCCAGCGCGGACACCCGCCGCGCCAACCCCGCCAGGCCACCGCCCCGCGGGTCCGCTCCCCCGCGCCCGTCGTCCTCGATCCACACGCGCACTCCCCCGTCGTCCCTGCTGATCCCCACGCTGATCCCGGTGGCGCCGGAGTGCTTCGCCGCGTTCGTCACGGCCTCGCAGACCACGAAGTACGCGGCGGTCTCCACGTGGCCGTCCACGTCGCCGTCGAGCAGGCAGTCGACGCGCACCGGGATCGCCGACCGGTCCGCCACCGCGGCCACGGCCTCGCCGAGCCCGAGCGAGTCGAGCGCCGCCGGGTACACCCGCCAGGCGACCTCGCGCAGGTCGTCCAGCACCCGCGCCGATTCCTCGTGCGCCTGGCGCAGCAGGTCCTCCGCCCTCGCCGGGTTCCGCCGCGCCCTGCCGAGCAGCATCCCCAGCGCCACCAGCCGCTGCTGCACCCCGTCGTGCAGGTCGCGTTCGATGCGCCTGCGCTCCGCGTCCACGGCCTCCACGATCCCCGCCCGGCTCAGCGCCAACTGCTCGACGCGCCGCCGCAGCAGTTCCCGCTCGCCCATGCCCAGGAACCGGTGCGCCGCCTTGCGCTCCAGCGCCACCACACCGGCGATCCCCTGCACCTCCACGTAGAGCAGCACGACACCCGCCAGCGCGGACCAGCCCAGTTCTGACAGGTTCGAGAGGTTCAGCTCCCCGGTCGCCAGCATCCAGGCGATCACCACCGCCCAGTACAGGCCGTAGCCCAACCACGCCAGCACCACGCCGCCGAGCAGGCCGACCAGCGCGCGCACGGCCACGAACCGCCGCGCCTGCCGGTCGAGGGGTTCGGCGCTGTCCACACCGAGCAGGACCAGCAGCCGTCGGCGTTCCAGGTCCGCGAGCCGGGTCACCACGCGGTCGGACGACCACGCGACGGCGAGCAGCGGGAGTTCGACGAGTGCCGCGAGGAAGCCGAGCAGCAGCCCGACGAGCAGACGAAGCGCTTTCCCCACCCCGTCAGACTAGTGCGGGCGCCAGCAGTTCCCCGATCTCCCGCACAGCCGCGCGACCGGCCCTCGACGCGCCGACGGTGCTGGCCGACGGGCCGTAGCCGACCAGGTGGACGCGGGGATCGGCGACCACGCGGGTGCCGTCGAGCCTGATGCCGCCGCCGGGACCGCGCAGGCGCAGCGGGGACAGGTGGTCGATCGCGGCGCGGAAGCCGGTGGCCCACAGGATCGCGTCGGCGCGGACCTCGCGGCCGTCGGCCCAGGCGACGCCGGTGGGCGTGATCCGGTCGAACAGCGGCAGCCGGTCCAGCAGGCCGGCTTCCTGCGCGGCGCGCACCTCGGGCGTGCGGAACAGGCCCGTGACGCTGACGACGCTGGCGGGTGGGCGGCCCGCGCGGACTGCCTCGTCGACCCGCGCCACCACGGCGCGGCCGATCTCGTGGGTGAACGGCTCGTCGGTGAACAGCGGCTCGCGGCGGGTGACCCAGGTGACGGTGGCGTGCCGCGCGATCTCCAGCTGGAGCTGGATCGCCGACGAGCCGCCGCCGACGACCACGACGTGCTGCCCGGCGAACTCCTCGGGGCGCGCGTAGTCCGCGGTGTGCAGCTGGCGGCCGCGGAAGGTCTCCTGGCCGGGGTAGCGCGGCCAGAACGGGCGCGTCCACGTGCCGGTGGCGTTGATCAGCGCGCGGGCGGACCAGGTCTCGTCGGCGCTCTCGACCAGCAGCCTGCCGTCGACGCCCTCGCGGACCGCGGTCACGGTCACCGGGCGGACGACGTCGATCCCGTTGCGACGTTCGAAGTCGGCGAAGTAGGCGGGCAGCACCTCGTTGGCGGGCGCGCTGTCGTCGACCACCTCGAACGGCATCCCCGGCAGGTCGTGGACGCCGTGCACGGTCGCCATCCGCAGCGTCGGCCAGCGGTGCCGCCACGCGCCGCCGGGACCCGCGTCGGCGTCCAGCACCACGTGCTCCAGCCCAGCCCTGCGCAGGAAGTACCCGCTGGACAGACCAGCCTGCCCCGCTCCGACCACCGCGACGTCGACTTCGATCACCTCCGTTGCAACGCCGGGACACCGCGGCTGCTTCCGTCGCCCCCATCACAAAAGCGTGAGCGAAATGTCAGTGCCCATCGCTAGGTTCTCACCGTGAACAAGATCCGTTCCACGACAATCGCCCTCGTCGCGGCCGCCGCGATGGCGGCGACCGCGGTGCTCCCGGCAGGCGCGCAGGAAGCACCGGCTGCCCCGCAGTCGGTGGTGTCCTCCGACGTCACGGTGGCGTTCGCGGTGTTCGACCGCACGTCGAACCGCACCACCCTCCAGTACAACGAGCACAAGAAGATCCGGTCCGCGTCGGTCGTGAAGATCCTCATCGCGCTCGACTACTTCGAGACCTACGGGGCCGACACCGAGATCCCGGCCGCGGACCTCGCCCTGCTCCAGCCGATGCTGCGCTCCAGCGACGACAACGCCGCCAGCGAGCTCTGGGTCCGGCTGGGCTGGGAGGAGATCGTCGAACGGGCGGTCGTGCGGCTGCACCTGCACGACACCGAGCCGCCGGTCAACGTCGGTTTCTGGGGGTACACGGCGCTGAGCGCGGCGGACGTCGTGACGATCTACCGCCACGTCCTCGACGAGGCGCGCCCGAAGGTCCGCGACTTCGTCATGGGGAACCTGCACCAGGCGACGGCGTGCGCGACCGACGGGTTCGACCAGTCGTTCGGCATCCCGCGCGCGGTGCCGGGCGACGTCGCGTTCAAGCAGGGTTGGTCGCGGTTCGGCGACGTGCCGCCGCGTCCGTGCGTCGAGCCCAAGCCGAAGATCGCCAACGGTGCGGCGAAGGAGGGTCCGCTGTCCGAACGAGGGGTGGCCGCGGACCTCGACCTGACCAGCCCGGCGATGCACACCACCGGCACCTACGGCGGTGGCGACCGCAAGATCATGGCCGTGCTGACGCTGGAGCCGGAAGGCACCACCTGGGACGAGTCCGCCCAGCGGATCACCCTCGTCACCGGCGCCGTGTACCTGGCGGAGCGCTTCATCGCGGGCTGAACCCTGTGACACCACGCACGGGCGGGAATTCCTCCGCCCGTGCGTGGTTGCTCGTTGTATGAGCAGACTCCGCGACGTCCCGCTGTCCGTACTAGACCTGGCCATCATCGGCAGCGGTTCGGACGCGACCGCGGCGCTGCGGAACACGACCGAACTCGCCCAGCAGGTCGAACGCCTCGGGTACCAGCGGTTCTGGCTGGCCGAGCACCACGGCATGCCGGGCATCGCCAGCTCGTCGCCCGCCGTGCTCATCGGGCACATCGCCTCCGCCACCAGCACGCTGCGCGTCGGCTCCGGCGGCGTGATGCTGCCCAACCACGCGCCGCTCGTCATCGCGGAGCAGTTCGGCACGCTCACCGCCCTGCACCCCGGCCGCATCGACCTCGGCATCGGCCGCGCGCCCGGCACCGACCAGAAGACCGCCCGCGCGCTGCGCCGCACCACCGGCGCGCTGTCCGCGGAGGACTTCCCGCAGCAGCTCACCGAACTGGTGGGGTACTTCGACGGCACCGAGGACATCAGCGCCGTGCCCGCGGGCGGCAACAAGCCCCCCGTGTGGCTGCTCGGCTCCAGCGGCTACAGCGCGCAGGTCGCGGGCATCCTGGGCCTGCCGTTCGCGTTCGCCCACCACTTCAGCGCGGAGAACACGCTGCCCGCGCTGGCCCTGTACCGGCAGAACTTCCGGCCGTCCGCAGTGCTCAGCGAGCCGTACGCGATGATCTGCGCCGCCGTGATGGCCGCCGACACGATGGAGCACGCCCGGTGGATCTCCGGTCCCGCCGCGCTGTCGTTCCTGCGGCTGCGCAGCGGCAACCCCGGCCTGTTCCCGACGCCGGAGGAGGCCGCCGAGCACCCGTACAGCGACCTGGAGCGGATGTTCATCGAGGACCGGGCGTCGTCGATGGTCATCGGCGACCCGGAGACCGTCGACAAGGGCCTGGCCAAGCTGCTCGACGACACGCAGGCCGACGAACTCATGATCACGACGATGGTGCACTCCAACGCCGACCGGATCCGGTCGTACGAGCTGATCAGCGAGCTGGCCGGGCACCCGGTCGCGGTGTGACGTGAGGATTACTCGACTAACCCGTACGGGTGAATCCGGCAGAAGGGTGTAGCACCTGCCGCACGACTCGCGATGATCCGGTTGAGCGCGCACGCCCCCCGACGCGCTCACTTGTTGACGGACCTCCGGGTCCGTGGTCGAAGCACCACATATCGGCCGCCGCCGCGATCGGCGTGGACGGTGCCCCCAGTGGCGCCGCCCACGCCGTCGGCGGTTGGTCATCACGTCTTGGCCACAGCCAGGCACCAGGTGCGAATCAAGGGGCCGAATCCGCACCGCACTCCCCGAAACACCGTCATGGTGGTGGCAGTCGCAGTCGCGCCCACCGCCGGGGCGGAAAGGGGAGTTCGTGAAGTTCGCCAAACTGGCCGTCGGCATCTGCCTGACCATGGCCGTGGCGGGATGTGCGGGCGCCCCCGACCTCGTCGGCGCGCCCGCGGCCCAGGCCAAGGAAACCCCCGCGTTGCGCGCGGGCGGTGTCGCCGACGCCCCCTCCGCGCCCCCGTACACGGCCTTCGGCGCCGAGCACGTGTGGACGACCGGCCTGTCCGTGACGATCGGCCAGCCGCGGTCGCTGCAACCCAGCGAAACGGCCTTCCCCCAGGCCCCGCGCACCGCCGTGTTCACCGTGACGATCACCAACGGCAGCAAGTCCGAGTACCACCCGGCACAGCTCGCGGTGCACGCGGTGGTCGACGGCAAGCCCGCCCAGGAGGTCATCGACTCGGTGCAGGGCCTCAACGGCATCGGCGCCGCCGTCCGCGAACTCCCGGCGGGCCGCGACACCACCGTCACGCTGGCGTTCGCCGTGCCGAAGGAGGCGGTGCACATGCAGCTCACCGTCGAACCCAACGCCGCCGACCAGGAGCCCAGCGCGACCTTCGAGGGCCAGGCCTGACCGCCCCTTGTAGCGTCTGGGGGCATGAGCGAGCAGCAGCGCCTTTCCCCCGGCGACCAGGCGCCGGCGTTCACCCTCCCCGACAGCGAGGGCAAGCCGGTCTCCCTGTCGGACTACCTGGGTCGATCCGTCGTCGTCTACTTCTACCCCGCGGCCGGCACGCCCGGCTGCACGAAGCAGGCGTGCGACTTCCGCGACAGCATCGGGACCCTCGGCGAATCCGGCTATAACGTCGTCGGCATCTCGCCCGACAAGCCCGAGAAGCTCGCCGAGTTCGCCACCGCCGAGGGCCTGAACTTCCCGCTCCTGTCCGATGTGGACCGCTCGGTCCTGGCCGCGTGGGGCGCGTACGGCGAGAAGCAGAACTACGGCAAGACGGTGGTCGGCGTGATCCGCTCGACGTTCCTCGTGGACGCCGAGGGCAAGATCGCCAAGGCCATGTACAACGTCCGCGCGACCGGCCACGTGGCCAAGCTGCTGCGGGAACTGCCCGCCTGACCGGCTGACGTCGGTGCTCCCCGTGGGCGCACCGACGTCAGACCGCGGATCAGGCCAACGCCCTCAGGTTCGGCAGCAGCAGCCTCAGCGCCCGGCCGCGGTGCGACAGGGCGTCCTTCTCCTCCGGCGTCATCTGCGCCGACGTGACCTCGTGCTCCTCGGGCACGAAGATCGGGTCGTACCCGAAGCCGTTGGTGCCGGTCATCCCGCGCGCGATCGTCCCGCGCCACTCGCCCCGCACCACGGTCGACTCGCCACCCGGCACCACCAGCGCCGCCGCGCACACGAAACCGCCGCCACGCCGGTCGTCGGGGACGTCGCCGAGCTGGCCGAGCACCAGGTCCACGTTGGCCTGGTCGTCGCCGTGCTTGCCGGACCAGCGGGCCGAGAGCACGCCGGGCATGCCGTTGAGGGCGTCGATCGCGATGCCGGAGTCGTCGGCGACCGACGGCAGACCGGTCGCGACAGCGGCGTCGCGGGCCTTGGCGAGGGCGTTGCCCTCGAACGTGGGCTCGGTCTCCGGGGCCTCGGGGAAGGGCGCGACGTCGTCGAGGCCGACGACCTCGATGCCGTCGAGGCCCTCGGCGGCCAGGATGCGGCGCAGTTCCGCCAACTTCTTGGCGTTGCGGGACGCCAGCAGGAGCCGGGTCACGAGCGCGACTTCTTCGGCTTCGGCTCGGGCAGGACGCCGGGGTACGGGGCGGCGAGCGCCTCGGCCTGGAGGCGGTTCAGCTCGGCGCAGCCCGCCAACGCGAAGTCGAGCATCTTGTCCAGGGTGGACCTGGCGAAGGTGGCGCCCTCGCCGGTGCCCTGCACCTCGATGAGCGTGCCCGCGTCGGTGGCGACGACGTTCATGTCGACCTCCGCCCGCGAGTCCTCCTCGTACGGCAGGTCCAGCCGGACGCGGCCGTCCACGACGCCCACCGAGACGGCCGAGACGGCGCACGCCAACGGCTTCGGGTCGGCGAGGCGGCCCGCGGCGCCGAGCCAGGTGATGGCGTCGGCCAGCGCGACGTAACCGCCGGTCACGGCCGCGGTGCGGGTGCCGCCGTCGGCCTGGATGACGTCGCAGTCGATCACGATGGTGTTCTCGCCCAGCGCGGCCAGGTCGATGCACGCGCGCAGCGAGCGGCCGATCAGCCTGCTGATCTCGTGGGTGCGGCCGCCGATCCTGCCCTTCACGGACTCGCGGTCGCTGCGGCTGTGCGTGGCGGACGGCAGCATCGCGTACTCGGCCGTCACCCACCCCAGCCCGGAGCCCGCCCGCCAGCGCGGCACACCCTCGGTCACGCTCGCGGCGCACAGCACCCTGGTGTTGCCGAACTCCACCAGCACGGAGCCAGCAGGCCACTGCTGGTAGCCGCGGGTGATCCGGATGTCGCGCAGCACGTCGTCGTTCCTGCCATCGGTCCTCAGCACCTCACTACCCTAAGGTGCTCGCCAGGTGAACCAAGGGACGGCCCACCGGCGTAGGGAGAGGCATGGCACTCGCAGACGACCTGGTGACGCTCGACGGGATACCGGCGCACCCCCTTCTGGTCCACGCCGTCGTGGTCCTGCTGCCCCTCGCGGCGGTGGGCGCGATCGTGTTGGCGGTCCGGCCGCAGTGGCGGCGCAAGTTCGCGTGGCCCGTGCTGGCGCTGACCGTGGCGGGCGTGGGAGCGGTACCGCTGGCCCAGAAGGCCGGTGAGCAGTTGGAGGCGAAGCTCGCGGGCCTGGACAACCCGCTGATCGCGAAGCACGCGGACCTGGGCAACGACCTGCTGCCGTTCGCGCTGGGCTTCCTGGTGGCGGTGGTGCTGCTGGTGGTCGCGGGACGCCTCGCCGACCGCGAGCGGACGGCCGCGGCGGAGTCGCCGGACGTCCCGAAGACGTGGCGGCGCATCGCGATCGCGATGTCGGTGCTGGTGGTGCTCGCGGGTGTCGCGAGCACCGTGCAGACCGTCCGGATCGGACACAGCGGCGCGACGGCCGTGTGGGACGGCGTGGGCACGGGCTGAGGCGGGTTCCCGGATCCCGTCGGGCTACCGCGGACGGGATCCGGGGAACGGGCTCAGGGCAGGGTCAACGGCGTGGTCGCCGACTGCTTCAGCGTGCGCGTGACCGTGCACAGCTGGTCGACGGCCCGGCGCACCACGGCCTCCAGCGCTTCCCGCTGGGCGTCGTCCAACCCGGACAGGTCGTAGTCCAGCGACACCGGCACGGTGCCGACCTCGTGCGCGCCCTCGGCCTGCACGTGGTCGGCCCGTGCCGTGAACCCACCGGCACGACGGGTGATCAGCGTCTCGGCCGTCACCGCGGCGCACCCCGCCGCGGCGGCCAGCAGCAGCTCGACCGGGCTGAAGGACCCGTCCTGGTCCTTGCGCCCGATCCGGACCTCGGCGCCGCGCCCGTTGGACGCGACGAAGCTGTGCTGACCGACCCGCCGCACCTCTACGCTCGACACGCGTGAAAGCTAGTCGATCCGGTCGGCCGTGGCCTTGGCCAGCCTGCGGACGTACTCGATGTCGCCGCAGCCGTCGGAGATCCGCTCCTGGCGCTCCTCGAGGAAGTCCTTGCCCAGTTCGGCGCGGCGCTCGTCGGCGACCTGCTCGCGGGCGTCGTTGAGGATGGTCCGCTCCTCCTCGTCGACGTGGTGGTTGAGCGCCTCGACGAGCTCCTCGAGCTTGTCCTCCCACTCGTCGGACTCGGTGTCGGAGACCTCCATGAGCGCGAGCAGCGCCTGGTGGCCCTCGGCGTGCTCCTCGGCGCCGTGGTCGACCTCGTCGTCGTCGACCTCCTTGTAGCGCTTGAGCGCCGAGTAGACCTTCGACTCCTCCGCCTCGGCGTGCGCCACGAGCAGCTCCGCGAGCTCGCCCAGGAGGGTGGTGCGGTCGGCGGTGCGGTCCCTCAGGTCGCGGAACAGCTCTTCGAACCGGCGGTGGTCGGCCAGGATCAGCTCGACGACATCGGTAGCCATGTTTTCTTCCTCCTGTGGTGGGTGAGTGCGGATACCCACCGCGCCCGCTAGCCAATCCGGTAGCTCTCCCCCTGCCTCGCGAGTTCCACCGGACCGGCGAACCCCGCGCGCGCGTGGGCGAGCAGGGCCTGGTGATCGGCCCAGGGTTCGATGTGCGTGAGCAGCACCCGGCCGACCCCGGCCTCGGTGGCGGAGGTGCCGGGGCAGCCGCCGCGGCCCGCTTCGGCCAGCAGCAGGTCGACCCCGGCCGCCAGCGGCAGCACCAGGGTCAGCCCCGTGTAGGCCAATGAGACCCCGCCCGAGGTGATGCGGAACCCGAACACCCGACCCCCGGCGTCATGGGCGGAGACGACCTCGAACGGTCCTATGTGGATGGTCCCCTCGACGAGCGGCCGGAAGTCGAAGACGTCGGACAGGTCGGTCCGCGCCAGCTCGTCGGCGTTCTCCGCGTAGGCCCTGGCGAACCGGTCCGGAGCCTCACCGGGGGCGTGCACGGGCAGCCGCCGCGCGGTCGTGTCGTAGGGCGGGTCGGGGTGGTAGCGGCGCAGCACGGTCAGCGCGGTGAGGTCGCTGCAGTGGTCGGGGCACAGCCGCGACAGCAGCAGCGCGTCGACCTCGAACGCGTCGCAGCGGGTCTGGAGCGCGGCGAGGGCACCGCTGCCGAAGTCGACGACGAGCCGGAAGCCGTCGGACTCGAGGAGGTAGCCCGACGCGGCGGCGTCGGGTCCGGGCAGGCCGCCTGAGCAGCCGAGAACGGTCAGGAGCACGCGTGCGAGCCTCGCACGTCACCCCGTGGTGTGAAACGAAGTGACACCCAGTTGGGGTAGGAAGCGCCTGGCCAGCTTGGTGAACGGGGCCAGCGGGCCGGTGCAGGTGAACAGCTGGTCGGGTTCGCCCTCGCGGAACAGGTCGCGCTCGGTGAGCACCCGCATGACGTCCTTGACCGTCTCCTCGGCGCTGGACACCAGCGTCACGTTCTCCCCCATCACGATCTGGAGGACTCCGGTCAGCAGCGGGTAGTGCGTGCAGCCGAGCACGAGGGTGTCGACGTCGGCCTGCTGGAGCGGCTCCAGGTACCCCTGCGCCAGCCCGAGCACCTGGCGGCCCGACGTGGTGCCGCGCTCGACGAAGTCGACGAACCGGGGGCACGCCACCGCGGTCACCTCGACGTCGCGGGCGGCGGCGAACGAGTCCTGGTACGCGCCGGAGTTGATCGTGCTGGCGGTGCCGATCACGCCGATGCGGCCGGTGCGGGTGGTGGCGACCGCTCGCCGCACGGCCGGGATGATCACCTCGACCACGGGCACGTCGTAGCGCTCGCGGGCGTCGCGCAGGCAGGCCGCGGACGCGGTGTTGCAGGCCATCACGATCATCTTGGCACCGTCGGCCACCAGCCGGTCGGCCAGCGCCAGCGCGTGCCTGCGGACCTCGGCGATCGGCAGCGGCCCGTACGGGCTGTTCGCGGTGTCGCCGATGTAGCGGATCCGCTCGCCCGGCAGCTGCTCCATGATCGCCCGCGCGACGGTGAGCCCGCCGCCGCCGGAGTCGAAGATGCCGATCGGGTCGTCCGCTGAAGTCACACCCCGAGGCTAGCTGGCACCGCGACCCGCTCGTGGCGCGCGTCCCTGGCCACGCCCCACGCGGCCAGGATGCCGCCGAGCGCGCCGAACAGGTGGCCCTCCCAGGAGACGCCGGGCTGGCCGGGCAGCACGCCCCACAGGGCCCAGCCGTACGCCGTGAACACCGCGACGGCCACCAGGATCTGCAACGGGCTGCGCGCGAAGATGCCGCGCACGAGCAGGAACGCGAGGTAGCCGAAGATCAGCCCAGAGGCGCCGATGTGGCTCGCGGGCGAGCCGACGAGCCAGATGCCGAGCCCGCTGGTCAGCCAGATGACGACGGTGACCTGCGAGAACTGCTTGAGCCCTCCCGAGGTCGCCAGGAAGCCGAGGATCAGCAGCGGCACCGCGTTGCCGGTCAGGTGGCTCCAGCCGCCGTGCAGCAGCGGGTACCAGATGAGGTTGTCCCACTGGGTGAAGTCGCGCGGGATCACGCCGTCGTCGTCGAGCGTGTGCCCGAGCGCGGTGTCGACCGCCTCGATCACGAAGAGCAGCCCCACGAAGCCCGCGACGACCGCCGCGGACAGCAGCGGCTGCGGCGGGATGATCCGCTTGGAGAGCTGCCTGGGAGCCTGCACCCGTGTCGAGTCCACGCGACCAGGTTACGTGCGGCGCGGGGAAAAAGGGCAGGTCCGCCTAAGGTGGGGCGGTGTCGATCGACGTAGCGGTGCGCATCAAGGCCGAACTGGGCGAAGGACCGACCTGGGACCGGATCAGCTCCACCCTGTTGTGGGTGGACATCCTGGCCGGGGAGGTGCACCGCTACGCGCCCGCCCGTGACGACGACGCGGTGCTGACGATGTCCCAGCACGTCGGCGCGGCCAAGCCGCGGGCCATGGGCGGCCTGGTGCTGAACCTGCGCGAGGGCGTCGCGCTGGTCGACCGGGACGGGACCAAGACGTGGCTCGTCTACTGGGCGCGCGACGGGGTGCGCGGCAACGACGCGGCCGTCGACGCGGCGGGCAGGCTGTGGGCGGGCACCATGCGCTACGACGCCGGCGCGGGCGGCGGCTGGCTGGCCCGCGTGGAGCCGACCGGCGCCGCGAAGGTGGTGCTGGACAAGGTGACCATCAGTAACGGCGTCGGCTGGAGCCCCGACGGCACGCTGATGTACTTCATCGACACCCCGGAGAACCGGATCGACGTGCTGGACTACGACGTCGAGACCGGCGAAGCCACGTCACGGCGTCCGCTGTGCGCGGTCGAGGGCACCGCGGGCAGTCCGGACGGGCTGACCGTCGACGCCGAGGGCTGCGTGTGGGTGGCGCTGTGGGGCGGGGCGGCCGTGCGCCGGTACACCCCCGACGGCCGGTTGGACCGCGAGATCCCGCTGCCGGTCGACCAGCCCACCGCGTGCTGCTTCGGCGGCGACGACCTGACCGACCTGTACGTGACGTCCGCGCGGTCCGGGCTCGACGAGGCGGCGCTGGACGCGCGGCCGCTGTCCGGCTCGGTGCTGGTCCTGCCCGGCGTCGGCGTCGGCGTGCAGTCGACCGCGTTCGCGGGCTGACCGATCCCCCCGGCTCGTCCGGCGGACGAGCACGCCGGTCCAAATAGTTGACACTGACTAATCGGGCATGGATAGTCGATCCTGACTACGAGATGAGGATGTCGTGGCGAAGCGGCGCAAGGTGGCCAACCCACTCGCACTGGCTGTGCTCGCCGAACTGCTGATGGGGCCGCTGCACCCGTACGAGATCGGGCGGCGGCTCACGCAGCACGACAAGGGCCGCAACATCAAGTACAACCGCGGCTCGCTGTACATGGTGGTGGAGCAGCTGGTGAAGGCCGGCTTCATCACCGAGGACGGGACGGTCCGCGACACCCAGCGGCCGGAGCGGACGATCTACGCGCTCACCGACGACGGCCGGGCCGAGCTGCACGACTGGCTGCGCGACCTGGTCGCCGAGCCGGAGCACGAGTTCCCGAAGTTCGGGGTCGCGCTCTCGCTGCTGGTCGTGCTGCGGCCCGCCGAGGCCGTCGAACTGCTCGGCCTGCGCCACGCGGCGCTGACCGGGGAGATCGAGCAGATCCGCGCCGACGTCAAGGCCACCACCGACGGCGGTGTGGCGTGGGTGTTCGTGGTCGAGGAGGAGTACCGCCTCGCGGTGCTCGAAGCCGAGGCCCGTTTCGTCACGACCCTCGTCGAGTCGCTCGGGAAGCAGGACTACGTCCGGATGTGGCAGGCGATGTTCGGAGGGGCGACATGAGTGGAGCACGAACGGCGCTGGTGATCGGCGGAGGGCTCGCCGGGCCGGTGACGGCGCTGGCGCTGCGCAAGGCGGGGATCGACGCGACCGTGTACGAGGCGTACGGGACCACGGCCGACGGCATCGGCGGCCAGCTGACCGTGGCGCCGAACGGACTGGACGCGCTGGGGAGCATCGGCGCGGCCGACGCCGTGACGGCCGTCGGGCAGCCCATGCGGCGCACCGTCATGGCCAACGGCAGGGGCCGGGTGCTCAGCGAGTTCGAGGCGCTGCCGGACCTGGCGCCGAGCCGGGCGATGTGGCGGTCCGAGCTGTACCGGGCGCTGCACGACCACGCCGCGGCGGAAGGCGTGCGGACCGAGCACGGCAGGCGGCTGGTCGGGGTGGACGAGACCGCGGACGGCGTGACCGCCCGGTTCGCCGACGGGACCAGCGCCACCGCCGACGTGCTGGTCGGCGCGGACGGCATCGGCTCGACCGTGCGGACGCTGATCGACCCGAACGCCGCGGGCCCGTCGCACGTGCCGCTGCTGAACTTCGGCGCGGCCGCCGACATCACCGTGCCGGGCGAGCCGGACGCGGCGCACTTCGTGTTCGGCAGGCGGGCGTTCCTCGGCTACTGGATCCAGCCCGACGGCCGCACGTCGTGGTTCGGCAACCTGCCGCACCAGGCGAGGATGACCTCCGCCGAGGCCCGTGCCGTGCCCGCCGGGCAGTGGCTCGACCGGCTCCGCGAGGTCTACGCCGACGACGTGCCGGGCCGGGAGCTGTTGGCGCACACCGATCCCGCCCGGCTGTGCGCGTTCGGGTCGATGGAGATCCTGCCGAAGGTCGCGGCGTGGCACCGCGGCCGCATGGTGCTCGTCGGCGACGCCGCGCACGCGCCGTCGTCGAGTTCGGGGCAGGGCGCGGCGCTGGCCGCGGAGAGCGCCGTGCAGCTCGCCCGGTGCCTGCGCGACCTGCCGGACGTGCCCAGCGCCTTCGCCGCCTACGAGCGGCTGCGCCGACCGCGGGTGGAGAAGGTCGCCGCGCGGGCCGCGAGGACCAACAACACCAAGGGTTTCGGCCCGATCGCAAGCGCGGTCATGGGGTTGATGATGCCGCTCGCGCTGAAAACCGTCCTCACGCCGGAGAAGATGCTCGGCATCGAGCAGCGGCACCACATCGACTGGGCGGAAACCGTTGCGGCGTAAGCGCTACACCTCGTAGACGCCGTCCTGTTCGACCAGTTCCGCCCGGCCGCCCGCGAAGACGCCCGCGGCGTCGGCAAGCACGGCGTCGCGATCGGACCAGGGCAGCACGTGGGTCAGCAGCAGCCGCCCCACCCCCGCCTCGACCGCGACGCCCGCCGCCTCCCGGCCGCTCATGTGCAGGTTGTCCGGCCTGCTCCCCCGGTCCACCCACGCCGTGTCGGCGAGCAGCACGTCCGCTCCCCTGGCCAGTTCCACGAGTTCCGGGCACACCGCCGTGTCACCGGAGAACACCAGCGACCGGCCCCCGCACTCGATCCGGAACCCGTAGGCCTCGCAGATGTGCCGCATCGGCGCCACCTCCACGGTGCACGGCCCGAGGCGGAACTCCCCCCGCCGCAACGGGAAGAACTCGAACACGTCCTCCAGCGACTCCGGGTCCGCCCGGCTCGCGGCGTGCGCGTGGGCCAGCCGTTCGGGCGCGCCGGACGGCGCGTGCACCGGCAGCCTGCGCTCCCGCGGGTCGTAGGGCGGGCGGGGGTGGTGGCGGCGGAACGTCGTCAGGGACGCGAAGTCCGCGCAGTGGTCGAGGTGCAGGTGCGACAGCAGCAGCGCGTCCACGTCGAACGGCGAGCAGTGCTTCTGCAGCTTGCCGAACGTGCCGCCGCCGAGGTCGACCACCAGCCGGAAGCCCTCGGCCTCCACCAGGTAGCCCGACGTCGGGAGACCAGGGCCCGGCACACTGCCCGAACAGCCGAGCACGGTGATCTTCACCGGAGGAGGATAACCGCGACCACGGCTACCGGATCAGGCCCAAAGGTGGCCGTCGAGGCGTTCCGACGCTTCGTCGAGCGTGCCCGCGTACGCGCCGGTGGACAGGTACTTCCAGCCGCCGTCGGCCACGATGAACACCACGTCGGCCTGGTCGCCCGTGCCCGCGGCCTTCTCCGCCACGGCGAGCGCGGCGTGCAGGATGGCGCCGGTGGAGATGCCCGCGAAGATGCCTTCGGACTCCAGCAGCTGACGAGTGCGGCGCAGGGCGTCGTAGGAGCCGACCGAGTAGCGGCCGGTGAGCACGGAGGCGTCGTACAGCTCCGGCACGAAACCCTCTTCGAGGTTGCGCAGGCCGTAGACGAGTTCGCCGTAGCGGGGTTCGGCGGCGATGATCTGCACGTCCGGCTTCCGCTCGCGCAGGAACCGGCCGACGCCGACGAGCGTGCCGGTCGTGCCGAGTCCGGCCACGAAGTGCGTGATGGACGGCAGGTCGCGCAGGATCTCGGGGCCGGTGCCGTTGTAGTGCGCGAGGGCGTTGGCGGGGTTGCCGTACTGGTAGAGCATCACCCAGTCCGGGTTCTGCCTGGCCAGCTCCTTGGCGCTCGCCACGGCCTGGTTGGAGCCGCCCGCGGCGGGCGAGAACACGACGCGCGCGCCGTACGCCTGGAGCAGCTGCTTGCGCTCCACCGACGTGTTCTCCGGCATCACGCACACCAGGCCGTAGCCCTTGAGCTTCGCGGCCATCGCCAGCGCGATCCCGGTGTTGCCCGAGGTGGGCTCCAGGATCGTGCAGCCCGGCGTGAGCAGCCCGTCCCGCTCCGCCGCCTCGATCATGGCCAGCGCGGGCCGGTCCTTGATCGAGCCGGTCGGGTTGCGGTCCTCCAGCTTCGCCCAGATCCGGACGTTCTCCGACGGCGACAGCCTGGGGAGGCCGACCAGCGGGGTGTCGCCGAGGGCGTCGAGCAGCGAGTCGTACCGGGCCACGGGGGATCAGCCGCCCGCGACGGCCGGGAGGATCGTGACGTTGTCGCCGTCCTTGACGGCCGCTTCGAGGCCACCGGAGAAGCGGACGTCCTCGTCGTTGACGTAGACGTTCACGAACCGGTGCAGCGAGCCCTCCTTGACCAGGCGGGACTTCAGGCCGCCGTGGTTGGCCTCCAGGTCGTCGATGACCTGGGCGAGCGTGGTGCCCGCGGCCTCGACGGACTTCTGCCCACCGGTGTGGGTGCGCAGGATGGTGGGGATGGAGACGGTGACGGCCATGCTCGGAACCTCCGGGAGGGGAGAACGGGACAGCGAACGGGCGACGACGCGCTCAGGAGCCGTCGGGGGTGTCGTCGAGGCCGGTGTGCGCGAACATGTACGACTCCACGACCTGCACCGGCTCCTCGGCCACCACGCCGTCCACGATCCGGTAGGAGCGCAGTTCGTGCTCCTCCGGGTCCGAGGTGCCGATCAGCACGTAGTGCGCGTCGGGCTCCTGGGCGTAGGAGATGTCGGTGCGCGACGGGTACGGCTCGGTGGCCGTGTGCGAGTGGTAGACGACCACCGGCACCTCGTCGGCGCGCTCCATCTCGCGGTGCACCTTGAGCTGCTCCGCGGAGTCGAAGCGGTAGAAGGTCGGCGAGCGCTCGGCGTTCAGCATGGGGACGAACCGCTCCGGGCGGTCCGAGCCCTCGGGCCCGGCGATCTGACCGCACGCCTCGTCCGGGTGGTCACGACGGGCGTGCGCCACCATCGCGTCCACCAGATCACGACGAATCACCAACACGCGTCCATCCTACGTGGTGGCGGAAGCCGTCCTACCGTGTGAGAACCCTCGCGAGTCGAACACTCAGACACCCCGTGTCGAACGCTCAGGCACCCCCACCCGGCACCCCGGGGTGTCTGGAGGTTCGACACGGGGTGTCTGGAGGTTCGACTCGCGAGGGTTAGAGGGGTTCGAGCAGGGCTGCGGCGGTGGTGCAGAGGGTGTCCAGTTGTGGTGGGGAGGCCGGGGTGCGGTGGCCGGTGGCGAGGGCGAAGACGGTGGCCGGGCCGCGGTGGCCCGAGCGGACGAGGCCGTCGTGGGCGGACATGGCGAGGCGGCGGCACTGGGCCTTGGTGAGCGCCGCGTCGGTCACCACGACACCCACGCCTGCCAGCGCGAATCCGCCGACGCTGTGGTCGCCGACCGTGGTGGACGCGCCGACCTCGACCGCTGACGTGCACGCCGCGTAACCCTCGGCGGAGGTCGACGGCGGGCAGTCGGGCACGGCCGCGGCGGGCACGAGCGGCACGACCTCGTGCGGCTCGGCGCCGACCGGGAAGCCGTGGTGCCGTTCGGCGAGCCACCTGACCACGCCGTCCACGGCGGCCAGTCCCCTCGAACCACCGGAGACCACGCACACGGCGTGGACCTGCTGGACGAGGTTCGGCGGGTCGAGCAGGTCGGTCTCCCGCGTGCCGAGCGGCGCGCCGCGGGTGTCCACGCCCGCCACCGCGCCCTCGGGCACGAGCACGACGGTGACCCCGCCGGAGCGGCCTACGGCCACACCGGGGATCACGACATGACGGCTTCGATGAGCGTCTCCTGCACCCAGGTCAGCCAGTGGTAGACGCCCAGGTGCGGCGAACGCGGGTCGTCCGGCGGCAGCTCGTCGGGCATGTCCTCGTTCACGTCCAGCGCGGTGCCCAGCGCCAACCGGACGTCGTTGATGGACGCGAGCCACGCCTCGGCCTGCGCGGGCAGCAGCCGGACCTCGCCGCCCTCGGACGGGCAGGTGTCCAGCACGACCCCCGCGGCCCCGGTCTTGAGGTCGAGCAGCTCGGGCTCGTGCAACGAGCGCAGCGCGGCGGCCGAGTCGAGGTCACCGGGGTCGGGCGCGTCCGGGTCGAGCCGGTGGAAGTCGGGCAGCAGGCGGCCGAGGATCGGGTCGTCCGGCGCCGTCGACGGCCCCGTGCGGATGCCGGTCAGCTCGGACAGCTCGTCCTGCGGGGCCTCGTCGGCGCGCGCCAGGAGCATGTCCTGGATCTGGCTCACCAGACCGCGGACCACCGCCGCCTCCTGGCGGTCGAAGCGGCCGACGACCACGTCCCCGTCGCGGCTCCACTTCTTCACGACGCGCGCTGCATGGTCGCCCAGAGCCCGGCGGCGTGCAGCTTCGCGACGTCCGCCTCGACCTTGTCCTTCGTCCCCGAGGACACGATCGCCCGACCCTTGTGGTGCACGTCCAACATCAACTTCGTCGCCTTGTCCCTGCTGTAGCCGAACAGCTTCTGGAACACGTACGTCACGTAGGACATCAGGTTCACCGGGTCGTTCCAGACCACGGCCTGCCATGGTCTGTCCTCGGCGCGGACCTCCACGCCTGCCGGCTCCACCTGCGTCCGTTCATGCTCGACGGGCGTGGTCATACCGCCAATGGTGTCATGGTCCACGCGGGCGCGGCGCCCGGAGGGGCAGGCCGACCGTGGCGCACCCCATAGGGGCTTTCCGCTGCGGATGTGCGCGGGGCCCGCTTAGGCTCTCGGCTCATGTCGACCGCACTGCTCACCGACCACTACGAGCTGACGATGCTGGCCGCCGCGTTGCGCGACGGCACGGCGGACCGGCCGTGCGTCTTCGAGGTCTTCGCCCGGAGGCTGCCGGAGGGCAGGCGCTACGGCGTGGTCGCGGGCACCGGCAGGCTGCTGGACGCGATCCGCGACTTCCGCTTCGGCGAGGCCGAGCTGTCCCGGCTCGGCGAGGCGGGTGTGGTCGACGACCGCACGCTGGCGTGGCTCGCGGACTACGAGTTCACCGGCGAGGTCGACGGCTACCCCGAGGGCGAGCTGCACTTCCCCGGTTCCCCCATCCTCCAGGTGCGGGCGTCGTTCGGCGTCGGCGTCGTGCTGGAGACGCTGGCGCTGTCGATCCTCAACCACGACAGCGCGATCGCCTCGGCCGCCGCCCGCATGGTCGGCGCCGCCAACGGCCGCCGGATGATCGAGATGGGCTCCCGGCGCACGCACGAGGAGGCCGCCGTCGCCGCCGCGCGCGCCGCGTACCTGGCCGGGTTCACCGCGACGTCGAACCTGGAGGCCGGTCGCAGGCACGGGATCCCGACCGCGGGGACGTGCGCGCACGCCTTCACGCTGCTGCACGACACCGAGGAGGCGGCGTTCCGCAGCCAGGTCGAGGCGCTGGGCGCGGACACCACGCTGCTGGTCGACACCTACGACATCACCAACGGCATCGAGCTGGCCGTGCGGGCGGCGGGGCCGGGGCTGGGGGCGGTGCGGATCGACTCCGGCGACCTCGGCGTGCTCGCCCGCCAGGCCCGTGAGCAGCTGGACTCGCTGGGGGCCAAGAACACCCGCATCGTGGTGTCCGGCGACCTCGACGAGTACTCGATCGCCGCGCTGCGCGCCGAGCCGGTCGACTCCTACGGCGTCGGGACCTCGCTGGTCACCGGGTCCGGCGCCCCGACGGCGGGCATGGTCTACAAGCTCGTGGAGGTCGACGGGCGGCCGGTCGCGAAGCGCAGTTCGCACAAGGAGTCGCGCGGCGGTCGCAAGGGCGCGCTGCGCAAGCACAAGGACACCGGCACCTCGCTGGAGGAGGTCGTGTTCCCGTTCCACGAGCAGCCCGACCTCGACGAGCACGACCGGCTGCTCCACGTCCCCCTGTTGCGCGGTGGACAACCGGCCGACGGGGTGGCCACGCTGGCGGAGAGCCGCGAACGGCTGCGTGCGGCGCTCGTCAGCGTGCCGTGGGAGGGCCTGAAGCTGTCCCGCGGCGAACCCGCGATCCCGACCACGTTCCTGTGAAGGAGTGCTTGTGACCAAGGCGCTGATCGTCGTGGACGTGCAGAACGACTTCTGCGAGGGCGGATCGCTGGCGGTGGCCGGCGGTGCGGCCGTCGCGGCGGCGGTGTCCGAGCACATCGCCGCGGGTGGTTACGACCACGTCGTGGCCACCAGGGACTACCACGTGGATCCCGGCGGGCACTTCAGCGAGACGCCCGACTACGTGGACTCCTGGCCGGTGCACTGCGTCGCCGGGACGGCCGGGGCGTCGTTCCACCCCGAACTGGACGTCACGGCGGTGCAGGCGGTGTTCTCCAAGGGCGCCTACGCGGCCGCGTACTCGGGCTTCGAGGGCACCAGCGGCACCGGTGAGCAGCTCACCGACTGGCTGCGGGTGCACGACGTGGACCAGGTCGACGTGGTCGGCATCGCCACCGACCACTGCGTGCGCGCCACCGCGATCGACGCGGCGCGGGCCGGGTTCGCCACGACCGTGCTGCTGGACCTCACCGCGGGCGTGGCCGCGAACACCGTGGACAGCGCGCTGGGGCGGTTGCGCGAGGCGGGGGTCGTGCTGCGCGGCGACCCCCGCGTCGGCTGAACCGGTGTCGGCTGGGCCCGTGTCGGCTGGGCCGGGGCGTCGGCCGGGTTAGGGCGTCGGTGAGCAGGCGGCGGCGCCGAGCACGATCTCCCCGGTCACGCCCGACTCCGGCGTGAAGCGGAAGTGCACGGCGTTGATGCCGATGCCGCCGTCGTTCGGCTCGGGCAGCACGACCTCGCTGAAGGTCACGTTCGCCAGCACGACGTCCTTCGAGTTCTTGACCTGGTGCACGTAGTTGCCGGGGATCTCGCTCGGCAGGCCGCTGAAGCCGGAGATGGCGTCGAGCTTCCAGCCCGCGTCGGTGCCCGACTCCTTGCCGACGCAGACGGCGTGCCACGAGCCGATCTTGAGCCGCGGCCCGCCCTCGGACATCAGCGCCGAGAGCTCGAACCCCTGGCCGGTGGCCTCCGACGTCGTCTCGGTGCGGTCGCCGTCGACGGCCCTGGTCGTGCACGACGAGGTGCCGCCGCCGAACCTGAGCCCCGGCTGCTCGTCCGCGGCGGCCGCGGAGTTCGACGTGGCGCCGTCGACCGCGCAGGGCGCCTGGGTCGGCAGCGAGACCCGCTTCCCGTCCTTCGTGAAGTCGACGAAACCCACCGAGGCGATCCCGGCCGGACCCGCGGCCAACGCGGGTGCCGCGGACACGACGAGCCCGGTGACGAGTCCGACCGCCACCAATCCCGCGCGGTGCGCCGTGGTGCTGTTCATCTGGTGCTCCCCTTCCAAGAAATCTCCCGCCGGGTCCGCAACGCCGAACACCGGCGGCTCCACCCTCCATCGGGATGGGCCCGCCGGTGACAGCTCGGCACCCCATGTCACTCGTTGGGGTACATGCAGTACCCGACCGAGAGCACAGCGAGCTGCTCGTCACGGAACGCGTTCTCGGATTACCCGGATGACCACCCACCTTTGCGGGCACAAGGGCCGGAAGTTGACGGTGTACTCACCCGCTGACGACCAGCTGGTCGCGCCAGCGGATCGGCCTGGTGACGGGCACCAGCCCGAGCATCCGCTCCAGGGCGGCCCGCACCCGGCCCGCGGCGAGCCCGTCGCCGAAGGGGTTGCGGCCCAGCGGGAGGCGCAGGCGGGAGCCGAGGACCCAGCCCGCCTCGGCGAGGATCCGGGTCGGGTCGGTGCCGACGAGCCACGCGCCGCCCGCCTCCACGGCGGCCATCCGCTCGGTCGAGTCGCGCAGCACCAGCACCGGCACGCCGAACGACGGCGCCTCCTCCTGGATGCCGCCGGAGTCGGTGAGCACCAGCGCGGCGCGGGCCAGCGCGCGCACCAGGTCGGAGTAGGCCAGCGGCTCGGTGATCACGACGCCGCGGTGGCCCCCGAGCACCTCCTGGACCTGCGCGCGGACCATCGGGTTCGGGTGCGCGGGCAGCAGGATCCGCACGTCGGGGTGGCGGTCGGCGATGGACCTCACGGCGCCCAGCACCCGGTGCAGCGGCGCGCCCCAGGACTCCCGGCGGTGCACCGTGACCAGCACGAGCCTGCCGCCGGTCGCGTCGAGCCCCTCCTCCAGCGCGGCCAGGTCGGGGTCCTTGGCGGGCAGCCCGGCCGCGGCGACGCGGAGCACGGCGTCGACGACGGTGTTGCCGGTGACCACGATGTCGCTGCCCGGCGGGCGTTCCGCGCTGAGCGCGCCGGCCGCCTCGTCGGTCGGCGCGAGGTGCAGGGACGCGATCCGGGAGATCATCTGCCGGGTCCCCTCCTCGGGGAACGGCCCGGCGAGGTCACGGGTGCGCAGGCCCGCTTCCAGGTGCGCCACCGGGATCCCGCGCCAGAACGCGGCCAGCGCGCCCGCCAGCGCGGTCGCCGTGTCGCCCTGCACCACGACGGCGGCAGGCGCGTGTTCGGCGAGCACGCGGTCGAACCGGGGCAGCAGGCCCGCGATCAGCTCGGCCTGACCGCCACCCGCCCTCGGCACCTCCAGCGCCACGTCCGGCGCGAGGCCGAACGCCTCCAGCGCCTGACCGACCATGTCGGCGTGCTGTCCACTGTGGACGATCAGCGGCCGCAGCACCGCGTGGTCCGCCAGCGCGAGCGCGACCGGCGCGATCTTCACCGCCTCGGGCCTCGTTCCGGCCAGCAGCAGGATTTCCTTGGTCACCGTTCTCCTTCCAGGGGTGCTGGCTTCCCTGCCGGACGGGGCGATCCGGCCGGGAAGCCAGCGGGCTACCGGGATTCGTGCGCGGCCTCGCGCCTGCGGGTCGTGCGCAGGAGGAGGCCGCCCGCCACCAGCAGCACCAGTGCGGCGGCGATCCACCACGTCGCGTTCGCGCCGGTCGCGGCGAGCGACCCGGCACCCGTGCCGATGGCGACCCCGCTGCCGGGGACCTCGTGCGACGCGTGCTCCTCATCCGGTCGGAGTCGACGACCGATCGGGACGGGCACGCGGCGCACCTCCTTTTCCATCCACGTCCCCGGACAGGGGTGATCCGAGTTCGGGTCACGACCGGGGCAGCGCTCGCCACAACTCGGTGGCGCAATTACCCATCGGCGGACACACCGTCGTATTAAGGGTTGCTGACCGTAAGGAGTGATGGCCTACACCCGGATCGCCCAGCGGGTGACACCCAAAGTGGACCCGTTAGCTCGAATTTTTCGCATTGAGCCACCCGATCCGGGGGTTTCGTTCGTGATAGGAGCAGCCGATGGCCAGTCGGTACCTCTTTCGGGCTTTCCCCGATGGCTGACGGGAAACGGTCCACAGCTGATCTTCAACCGGGGTGGTACGACCACGTTCGGCTACCGCGACGCCGTCAAGCTCATGGGCGCTCATGAACTGGCCGATGGGCATCCCGCCGAGTCCCCGGAGTGGAGTTCGATGCCAATTCAGCTCTGAGGACGCACTTCCCCTGCGACCCGGTGGTCGACTGCCACCGGCATCACATCGGACGCGGCGGGGATGACGGCCGGCCAAGCGGCTCCTCAACGTCGCGCAGGAGCAGGGCTGGGAGGCCTAGCACCGCCTAGCGGCTGGTAGCTGTCGAACCGGCTGACCAGCACCCCCTCACCACGGCTCAGCCCCGGCAGCAGGTGGGTGAACGCCTGCACCCTGCGCAACGGGATCGTGCCCTCGATCAACGGCCCGTTCACCGACTCCGGAACAGCGCCGTGGGCGGTCAGCGAGGCCAACACCGCGCTGGTGGTGTCGACGGGCACCTCCAGGTCGAAGTGCGCGACCGGTTCCAGCACCGTGGTGCCCGCGAGGCGCAGAGCGTCCATGAGCACCAACGGCGTCAGCCCGCGGAAGTCGGCGGCGACGGTGACGGGGCTGGAGTAGGCGCAGTGGGTGAGGGTGACGCGGATGTTGTGGACGGCCCAGCCGTGCTGGCCCTGGGCGAGGGTCAGGAACACCGTGTCCTCGATGGCCTTGTGGAAGGCGAGCGGCAGGGAGCCCAGTTCGACTTCCAGGGCGTAGGCGCGGGTTGGCCAGGGGTCCACGCGGAGGCCGATGGTGGCGACGAAGGGGTTGTCCGCGCCCATCTCGCGCAGGGCCGAGCCGGTTCCCGTCGGGTGTTCGACGCAGATGACGCTGGTCGGGGAGAACGTGGCGGGGATGGCGTAGTCGTGCAGGAGGGTGTCGGCGATGACTTCCTTCTGGACCTCGCCGTAGAGCGAAACGACGATGTCGGAGCCCTTGCGGACGTTGATGAACGGGTCCTGCGCGGACAGTTGGACCAGTGCGTCGTACAGGCCCGGAGCCGGGGAGTGGACGACGGTCTCCAACGTCGGCGGGGCGAAGAACCGGTGGTCGGTGAAGGCGTACGGGGTGCCCAGCTGGTCGCCGATGCGGAGGTCGCGCAGGCCGCGGATCTTGGCGATCTCGCCGGTGCCCGCGACGCCGTCGACCGTGCGGGAACCGTGCGAGAAGACTGAAACGCTGGTCAGGCGGCCGGTGGAGACCACGTCGCCACGGTAGTGGTCGACCTTGGCGCGCGCGGCCAGTGAGCCGGAGTGCAGGCGCACGTAGGCGGTGCCGTCGCGGTCGATCTTGAACACCGTGGCGCGCAGGTCGGGCGCGGGGTGGTTGACCGGGAAGTAGCGGGTGATGGCGTCGACGAGGCCGGGGATGCCCGCGCCCGTGACGGCCGAGCCGAAGAAGACGGGGTGCAGGTGGGCGGTGCGGGACTGCCTGGCCAGCTCGGCGCGGCAGTCGTCGTAGGTGAGCGTGGTGTCGAGGTAGCGCGCGAGGAACGTGTCGTCGTGCTCGGCGAGGTCGGCGGCGAAGCCACGGGGAACCGGGCGGGCGCGGCGGGTGCCGAGGTCGGTGACGGTGCACATCGGCACGAGCGCCGGGGTGAGGGCGGTGCGGATGGAGGTGAGCAGGTCGGCGTAGCGGGCGCCGCCGCGGTCGATCTTGTTCACGAACAGCAGCACGGGCAGGCCGAGCTTCACCAGGGTGCGCATGAGCAGCCTGGTGTGGGCCTGGACGCCCTCCACGGCGGAGATGACCAGGATGACGCCGTCGAGCACGGCGAGGGCCCGTTCGACCTCGGAGATGAAGTCGGGGTGGCCGGGGGTGTCGATGAGGTTGACCTTGACGTCGCCGACGGTGAACGCGACGACGGCCGAGCGGATGGTGATGCCGCGACGGCGCTCCACCTCACCCGTGTCGGTCTGGGTGTCGCCGCGGTCGACGCTGCCCACGTGGTCGATGACCCCCGTGGCGTGCAGCAGCCGTTCGGTCAGGCTGGTCTTCCCGGCGTCAACATGGGCGAGGATCCCGATGTTCACGGTCTTCATGGCGTGCTTGTCCCCTGTGTTCGGTCTTCGCGAGCGGAACCGGCGCAACACAGGTCTTCCGGGGCACGTCATCTCCTCGATGCTCAAGGGGCCGAAATTCCAAGGTAACAACGGGCGCAACCGAATAACCCGGCCCGATGGCCGACACCTCCGACCGGTTCGCGTTCGAGAACCCGAACCCGGCCGCGCGGGCGTGGGAGCGGTGGGACGCCGGAAACGGCACCGAGGCGGGCGGGGACGGCGTGACCGTGCGGATCGGGCACGACGCCGAACCGGTCGGCGACGTGGTGCGGCTGCGCGAGACCTCCAGCGGGCCGCCGTGGCCGGAACCGCAGGTCAGCCGGGGCGGTCCGCGGTTCCGGTCCGCCGAACGGCCGGACGGGTTCCTCCACGAGGCGGGGCCGGCGGTCACCGAGCGCTACGGGGACTGGGCCCGCGGGCCGGTGTCGGAGTCCGGTCCGGGGCTGATCACGGTGGCGCGCCGGGCGTGAGGTTCGCGACTTGTCGATGTGGACAGGGCATCAGCGCGGGAAAACCCGGTTAACCTGCTTGGATTGCCACGATCCACCGGGAGGTCTCCGTGTCCGTTCTCGCCATTCCCCGCAGGGCGGTCCTGGCCGACTTCGTCCCCGGTTCGATCGCGCGCGACGTCGCGATGGTCATCGGCGGGGCCGTGATCACCGGGCTCGCCGCCCAGGTCGCGTTCCCGGTTCCCGGCAGCCCCGTGCCGATCACAGGGCAGACGTTCGCCGCGCTGCTGGTGGGCGCGTCCCTCGGCTGGCAGCGCGGGGCCACGTCGATGCTCCTGTACCTGATCGCCGGGGTGTCCGGCGTGCCGTGGTTCCAGGGCGGCGCGGCCGGTGCGACGGCGTCGCTCGGCTACGTGGTCGGGTTCGTGTTCGCCGGGGCGCTGGTCGGCACGCTGGCGGGTCGCGGCGGTGACCGCACGCCGGTGCGCACGGTGGGCACGATGGTGCTCGGCAGCCTCGTCATCTACGCCTTCGGCGTGCCGTGGCTGATGGCCGCCGCGAACGTGGGCTTCGTCGACGCGCTGGCGATCGGCGTCGTGCCGTTCCTGCTGGGCGACGCGCTGAAGGTCGCCCTGGCCGCCGGGCTGCTGCCCGCGGGCTGGGCGCTGGTGCGCAAGTTCCGCTAGGCCCGCGACCGGTGCGTGCGCGAAACCGACGGTGCCTCCGGGTACCTTCTCCGGTGTGCCCGCCACCACCGCGATCCCCGACACCCGCACGCTGCTCGCCACCGCCGTGGAGTCGGTGGGCGGAGCCGAGCGCCAGGGGCAGGTCGACATGGCCGAGGCGGTCGACCACTCGATCCGCACCGGTGAGCACCTGGCCGTGCAGGCGGGCACCGGGACCGGGAAGTCGTTGGCGTACCTCGTTCCCGCGCTGAGGCACGCGGTCGCGGAGGAGGCGACGGTCGTCGTCTCGACGGCCACGATCGCGTTGCAGCGGCAACTGGTGGACCGGGACCTGCCGCGGCTGGCGAAGGCGCTGAAGGGGGAACTGGGGCGCGAGCCGAACTTCGCGATCCTCAAGGGCAGGCGCAACTACCTGTGCATGCACCGGCTGCACTCCGGCGCCCCGGACGAGCCCGACGACGGCGCGCTGTTCGACCCGTTCGCGGTGTCGCGGCTGGGGCGCGAGGTGAAGCGGCTGCACGAGTGGTCGTCTGACACGGAGACCGGCGACCGCGACGAACTGGTGCCCGGTGTCTCCGAGCAGGCCTGGCGGCAGGTGTCCGTCACGGCCCGCGAGTGCCTCGGCGTGGCCAAGTGCCCGATCGGGGTCGACTGCTTCGCCGAGAAGGCGCGGGCGGAGGCGGGCAAGGCGGACGTGGTGGTGACCAACCACGCGATGCTCGCGATCGACGCCATCGAGGGCTACCAGGTGCTGCCCGAGCACGACGTGGTCGTGATCGACGAGGCGCACGACCTGGTGGACCGCGTGACGTCCGTGGCGACCGAGGAGCTCAGCGCGGCGGCCATCTCGTCGGCCGCGCGGCGGTGCGGCAGGCTGATCGACCAGGACGTGGCGGACCGCATGGCCGAGGCGGGCGACGGGTTGGCGATGCTGCTGGAGGACATGCCGGTCGGGCGCTTGGACGAGCTGCCCCGCGCGCTCGCGACGACGCTGGCGGCGCTGCGGGACGCGGCGCACGCGTGCGTGGCGTCGATCGGGCCGGAGCGCAAGGAGGACGTCGAGGGCGCCACCTCGCGCAAGCTCGCGCTGTCGCTGCTGGAGGAGGTGCACGACGGCGCGGTGCGCGTCCTCGACGCGTTCGACGAGGAGCGCGATGTCGTGTGGGTGTCCGGCGACTTCGCCGACCGCGGCCGCGCGCCGACGCTGCGGGTCGCCCCGCTCGGTGTGGGCGGGCTGCTGCGGGAACGGCTGTTCGGCAAGCGCACCACCGTGTTGACCTCGGCGACGCTGACCCTCGGCGGCACGTTCGACACCCTGGCCCGCCAGTGGGGCCTGCCCGCGTCCTCCACCGTGCGCAAGGCGGAGGGCACCGCGACCGACAAGGAACCGCCGTCCGACACGTCGGGCCCGCGGTGGACCGGCCTCGACGTCGGGTCGCCGTTCCAGCACGGCAGCAGCGGAATCCTCTACGTGGCGAGGCACCTGCCGCCCCCCGGCCGCGACGGCCTGCCGCCGTCCTACGTGGACGAGATCGAGGGCTTGGTCAACGCCGCGGGCGGGCGCACGCTGGGCCTGTTCTCGTCCATGCGGGCGGCCAAGTCCGCGGCGGAGGCGTTGCGGGACAAGCTGGAGTACACCGTGTACTGCCAGGGCGACGACGCGACCGGGCAGCTGGTCAAGAAGTTCTCCGAGGACCAGCGCAGCTGCCTGTTCGGCACGCTGTCGCTGTGGCAGGGCGTCGACGTGCCGGGCCCGTCGCTGCAACTCGTGATCATGGACCGGATTCCGTTCCCGCGCCCCGACGACCCGCTGGCGTCGGCGCGGCAGAAGGCCGTGTCGGAGCGCGGCGGCAACGGGTTCCTGACGGTCGCGGCCACGCACGCGGCACTGCTGCTGGCCCAGGGCGCGGGCAGGCTGCTGCGGTCGATGAACGACAAGGGCGTCGTCGCGATCCTCGACCCCAGGCTGGCGACGGCCCGGTACGGCGGGTTCCTGCGGGCGTCGCTGCCGCCGTACTGGACCACCTACGACCCCGAGGTCGTGCGGGCCGCGCTGAAGCGGTTGGACGCTGCCGTGGACGAGAAGAAGTAGCTCTACCCGTCCACCAGCAACCCGCGCAGCGGCCCCTGCAACCTGCCTGCCCGGCGGGAGACGCCGGGCAGCTCGGTCAGCCTGCCCTTGCCCTCCATCGACGGCCGCCAGATGTGGTCGACGACCTCGGCCGGGTTGCCGTCGATCTCGCGGATCGGGCGTTGCAGGTGTTCCGACCAGAGGCGGAGCCTGGTGTCGCGGGCGACGGCCGGGTCGTCGGTGACCATGTTGACCTCGGTGTCGTTGAACAGCGAGTGCTCGTTGAGGTTGGCCGAACCGACCGTGAGCCAGCGGTCGTCCACGATGCCGAGCTTGGCGTGCACGTACACCTGCGTGGTGCGCTCACCGTCGTGGGTCTCGATGGTGGACGCGACGAGGCGGCGGTTGCCGCCGTCGGCGTCGATCAACCTGCCCAGCTGCCCGCGGGTCGTGTCGGATCCGTTGCTCGGCTTGCGGGGCAGCACCAGCACGACGCGGAAGTCCTCGCTCGGCGGGTTCTTCAGCTTGTCGATCAGGATCTCGGTGATCTCCGGCGACCAGAGGAACTGGTTCTCCAGGTACACCAGGTGTTCCGCGCTCCGCAGGGCGCGCATGTAGGAGTCGAGGATGGTGAACTCGCCGCGCGGGGCGAAGTCGTAGTTCCGCTCCGGCACCGTGCGCGTGATCTGGACGGACGACGTGCCCGCAGGGGTCTGGACCTTCGGTTCCGGCAGTTCCTGGCCCGCCACCTCGGTCCACCGGCTGCGGAAGTGCTCGGCCACGTCGGCCACGGCGGGCCCCTCGATGCGCGAGCTGTGGTCGTGCCAACCGATGGGGCGCTCCGCCGGGTGCTCGTGGCTGTCGTGGCGGTCGCCCTCGAGGTCGGTGAAGTCGATGCCGCCCACGAACGCGATCTCGTCGTCGATGACCACGATCTTCTCGTGGTGGCAGTGCATCGAGCGCTCACGGGCGTCGAGCACGCACTGCACGGCGCTGTTCTCGGTGAAGGCCTTCTTGTTGCCCAGCACGCGTTTGCGGGTCGGCTCGAACATCGGGAACGGCGGGCCCGCCCACAGCAGCAGCCGGACCGGCACGCGGTCGGCCACGGTGGTGAGCAGTTCGCTGAACGTGGGTTCGCCGGGCTCGCGGCTCAGCTTGAAGTCGGGGTTCGCGTGCCAGCTGGCGATGTGGACTTGGGAACGGGCCTCCTCGATCGCCTTCGCGATGATCGGGAGGGCTTCCGAACCGTCCAGCAGCACCCGGACCCGGTTGCCGTGCCGGATCGGCGCCCTGGGTGAGAACCACCCCGTGGCGCCGTCGCCCAGCACCTCTCCCCAGCCCAGTTTCGTCAGGCGCCGGTCGTGGTGCGCGCACAGCACACCCTCCAGCTGGTCACCGAGGCGGTCGTCGAGCGTGTCGAATAGGCCCACACCTCGTCTTTACCCCGATTCGGACAGCTCAAACACCCGTCCACTCCGCGATGACCGTCGTGGTGCCCGGTGCGACCTCGGTGAACCCCGCGTCCCGCACGGAAACCGCGCCCGCCGCCAGCAGCGAGTCCCAGCGCCGCGCGGACGGCGTGCGGACGGCGGTGCGGAAGTCGTTGGCGGCCCAGGTTTCCAGCTGCCCCGCGGACAGCGTCGGCGCGAGCAGCATCGTCCCGTGGCCGACCTGCGCCGCCGCTTTCCCCGCGGTCATGGGCACTTTCGGGTTCAGCCACAG
This sequence comes from Umezawaea sp. Da 62-37, assembly GCF_032460545.1. GTDB lineage: Bacteria > Actinomycetota > Actinomycetes > Mycobacteriales > Pseudonocardiaceae > Umezawaea. Next base: position 6,846,433 of record NZ_CP135965.1, on the reverse strand, counting down.
CACGGGCACCCCCGCCGGGACCGGGCCGGGTTCGTCCTCGGGCAGTTCGCTGCCGGAGATCTGCAACCGGCTCAGCTCCTTGGGCGCCTCTACGACCAGGCCGGGCACGAGCGCTCGGGCCTCGGCGCCGTCCACGGAAATCGTCACACCGGGCAGGGCCTGCACGGCCTCCCAGTGCCCGCCGCGGGCACGGCGGCTGATCTTGCGGATCCGGCCGTGGATCCACGTCACGACCTCGTCGTGCCACTCCCCCTCCGCCTCGGCGCGCGGGTCGAGGCAGACCGCGATGGCGGCCGCGGCGGCGGCTTCCAGGATCGCGGTGCGGCCCGGCGGCGTGGCGCGTTCGATGCGCAGCACCACGGGCATGGCGCGCACCAGCGCCGGGTCCTCCTCCTCGGCCGAGTAGCTGCGACCGACCAGCAGGTCCAGTACCCCGTTCACAGCCGTTCCATCTCCAACCCGTCCGCCGCGTCGGCGGCCTCGACCTCGCCCCTGGTCACGCCCAGCACGAACAGCACGGCGTCGAGGAAGGGGTGGGACAGCGCGGTGTCGGCCACCTCGCGCAGCGCGGGCTTCGCGTTGAACGCCACGCCGAGGCCCGCGGTGCCGAGCATGTCGATGTCGTTGGCGCCGTCGCCGACCGCCACGCACTGCGCGAGCGGCACGTCGACCTGCGCGGCGAACCGGCGCAGCGCCACGGCCTTGCCCGCCCGGTCGACCACGTCGCCGAGCACCCGGCCGGTCAGCTTGCCGTCGACGACCTCCAGCTCGTTGGCCGCGCAGAAGTCGAGCGACAGCTCCTCGACCAGCCCCTGGATGACCCTGGTGAACCCGCCCGACACGACGCCGCAGTGGAACCCGAGCCGCTTGAGGGTGCGGATCGTGGTGCGCGCGCCCGCAGTCAGCTCCAGGTTCGCGCCGACCTCGTCCAGCACGGCCTCCGGCAGCCCCTCCAGCAGGGCGACGCGGCGGCGCAGCGACTCGGTGAAGTCCAGTTCGCCGCGCATCGCGGCATCGGTGATCTCGCGGACCTTGTCCTCGCAGCCGACGTGCGCGGCCAGCATCTCGATGACCTCGCCCTGGATGAGCGTGGAGTCGACGTCGAACACCACGAGGCGCTTCGCCCGGCGGGCCAGCCCCGCGCGTTCCACCGCCACGTCCAGACCCACCCGCACCGACACGTCGGCGAGCGCGCTCCGCAGCTCGGCGTCGCTCTCGGGGGTGTCCGCGGCTACGGAGACCCGCAGCTCCAAGCCGGTCACCGGGTAGTCGGCGACGCCGCGGATCGCGTCGATGTTCACGCCGAGCGACGCCAGCCTGCGCGCGACCTCGGTGAACGCGCGCGCGGTCACCGGGCGGCCGAGCACGATCAGCACGTGGCTCGACTCCAGCCGCGCGGTGCGCTTGGAGTCCGCGCCCAGCTCGATCTCCACCTGCATGGAGACCGTCGCCATGGCCTGCTCGACGGACTCCTGGAGCCCCTCGGGGTCGTGGTCGGCCTCGACCAGCACGCCCAGGACCAGTCGACCCCGGATGACCACCTGCTCGACGTCGAGCACGTCCACCCCGTGCCTGGTCAGCACCGCGAACAGCACCGAGGAGACCCCCGGTTTGTCCGGTCCGGTGACCGTGATCAGCACTGGTGTGGCCTTGGCCTTGTTCACTGGACTCCTCCGGAATGCGAAGAGCCCCGACAGCCGTGGTGGCTGTCGGGGCTCGACGTTGAACCTGCGCTCAGGTTACTTGTGGTCGGGCTCGGCGGCGCCGGAGGCCGTACCGGATTCCACGACGTTCGTCGCCATCTCGGAGAGGGCCGGGGTGGCCTCCTCGTGCGGGATGGTCTTGCCGGTGAACGTCACGTGCGCCTCGTTGTGGATGCGCTCGATCATGTGCGGGTAGTGCAGCTCGAACGCCGGGCGCTCGGAGCGGATCCGGGGCAGCTCGGTGAAGTTGTGCCGCGGCGGCGGGCACGAGGTGGCCCACTCCAGCGAGTTGCCGAAGCCCCACGGGTCGTCGACCTCGACGATCTCGCCGTACCGGTAGCTCTTGAAGACGTTCCAGATGAACGGGAGCGTCGAGGCGCCGAGGATGTACGCGCCGATCGTGGAGACCGTGTTCAGCGTGGTGAAGCCGTCGCTGGCCAGGTAGTCGGCGTACCGGCGCGGCATGCCCTCGTTGCCCAGCCAGTGCTGGACGAGGAACGTCGCGTGGAAGCCGAGGAACGTGGTCCAGAAGTGCAGCTTGCCCAGCGGCTCGTCGAGCATCCGGCCGGTGATCTTCGGGAACCAGAAGTAGATGCCCGCGAACGTAGCGAACACGATGGTGCCGTAGAGCACGTAGTGGAAGTGCGCGACGACGAAGTACGTGTCCGACACGTGGAAGTCGATCGCCGGGGCGGCCAGCAGCACGCCGGACAGGCCACCGAAGAGGAACGTCACGATGAAGCCGATGGAGAACAGCATCGGCGTCTCGAAGGTCAGCTGCCCCTTCCACATCGTGCCGATCCAGTTGAAGAACTTCACGCCGGTCGGGACCGCGATCAGGAACGTCATGAACGCGAAGAACGGCAGCAGCACGGCGCCGGTGGCGTACATGTGGTGCGCCCACACGGCCACGGACAGCGCCGCGATGCCCAGCGTCGCGTAGACCAGGCCGTTGTAGCCGAACACCGGCTTGCGGCTGAACACCGGGAAGATCTCCGACACGATGCCGAAGAACGGCAAGGCGACGATGTAGACCTCCGGGTGCCCGAAGAACCAGAAGAGGTGCTGCCAGAGGATCACGCCGCCGTTGGCCGGGTCGAACACGTGCGCGCCGAGGTGCCTGTCCGCCAGCAGGCCCAGCAGGGCCGCGGTCAGGATCGGGAACGCCAGCAGCACGAGGATGCTCGTCACCAGGATGTTCCAGGTGAAGATCGGCATGCGGAACATCGTCATGCCGGGCGCGCGCAGGCAGACCACCGTGGTGATCATGTTCACCGCGCCGAGGATCGTGCCCAGACCACCGATGACCAGGCCCGCGATCCACAGGTCGGCGCCGACGCCGGGCGAGTGGATGGCGTTGCTCAGCGGCGTGTAGGCGAACCAGCCGAAGTCGGCGGCGCCACCGGGCGTCACGAAGCCCGACATCACGATCAGGCCGCCGAACAGGTACAGCCAGTACGAGAAGGCGTTGAGCCGCGGGAACGCCACGTCGGGCGAGCCGATCTGCAGCGGCAGGATGAAGTTGGCGAAACCGAAGACGATCGGGGTCGCGTAGAGCAGCAGCATCACCGTGCCGTGCATGGTGAACAGCTGGTTGTACTGCTCGCTGGAAAGGAACTGCATCCCCGGCTGAGCCAGCTCGGTGCGGATCAGCATGGCCATCGCGCCGCCCACCATGAAGAAGGCGAAGGACGTGACGAGGTAGAGGATGCCGATCTGCTTGTGGTCCGTGGTGCGGAACATCCGCAGCAGGAACGAACCCTTGACCGCTTCGCGCGCCGGGAAAGGACGCGTAGCGATCGGCTGCGGAACTACGGCCGTCACGGTGCCTCCTGCACTGTTCACCTACATGGTGGCCTTGGTGGGACCAACGTCGTTCGGGCGCCAGCGAACGGCGAGGACCGCCCAGTGGCTCACCGGATCGTAGACCGCGCTATCGGCGACGACATGTCGGGGGAGGACTGCCCCGCGCCCGCGTTGCCCAGGTCACATCGGGGTCGGGACGCGCGCGGGCGCGTGGCCAGCGCATCCACAGTGGATCGGGCCCCGATGGACCGCCGGGCGTCCACAGCGGAACCCGGACGCGCGGAAGGGGGCCCGCCTGGCGAGGCGGGCCCCCTGGTCCGGCGGTCGGGTCAGCCGAGCGAGCGCACGGCTTCGAGGACCAGGTTCGCGACCTCGTCCGGACGGGACGCGGCGATGGAGTGCGAGCCGCCCTCGACCTCGACGGTCGTGGCGCCGAGGCGCTTGGCGGCGGCGCGCTGCGAGTCCGGGTGGACGGCGTTGTCGGAGGTCGCCACGGCGAACCACGAGGGCAGGGTCTTCCACGCGGGCTCGATGCCGAGCGGCTCGCCGAGCGCGGCCTGCGCCACCGGGCGCTGGCTGACCGCGGCGACGGCCGTGACCTCGGCCGGGAGGTCCGCGCCGAAGACGCTGGCGAAGGCGTCCTCGCGAATCGTGAACTCGGTGTCGGTGCCGTCACCGGAGGGGTACTGGCGCGGGACGAGCGAGGTGGCCAGCTCGACCTCGGGGAACTCCGCCACCGAGCCGAGCGCGCTGTCGCCCTTGTCGACGCCGAACGAGGCGACGAACACGAGCGCTTTCGCGTTGTCGGCCCTGGTGCCCGCGTAGGTGATGACCGGGCCGCCGTAGGAGTGGCCGACCAGGACCACCGGGCCGTCGATCTGGCTGACGACGCTCGCCACGTACTCGCCGTCGTGGGTGAGGCCGCGCAGCGGGTTGCCCACGGCGAGCGCCTCGACGCCCTGCGCCCGCAGGCGCTCGACGACCGCGGCCCAGCTGGAGGCGTCCGCGAACGCGCCGTGGACCAGGACGACGGTGGGGGTGCTGCTCATCGTTGCTCTCCTTCGATCGGTGCTGCCTGACAAGAAGCTAGCGCGCGTTTAAGTTGTGCGCAAGTTAGTTGTGTGGCGACTAATGGCACACGTGGCACCATGAGGGCGAACAGGAAGGGGGTGACCACGTGAACGCCGTGCCCGACGAGCAGGTGTCGCCGGTCGACGACCTGCTGTGCTTCGCGCTGTACGCGGCCTCCAGGGCCGTGACCGCCGCCTACCGCCCGCTGCTGCGCGACCTGGGGCTGACCTACCCCCAGTACCTGGTCATGGTCGCCCTGTGGGACCGCGGGCCCATGCCCGTCAAGGACCTCGGCGACGCCCTCCAGCTCGACTACGGCACGTTGACGCCGCTGCTCAAGCGGCTGGAGTCGGCGGCCCTGATCACCCGGCGGCGGCGGACCGACGACGAGCGTTCGGTGCAGGTCGCCCTGACCCCCGAGGGCGACGCCATGCGCGAGGCCGCCCGCGACGTGCCCGCGTCCATCGGCGACGCGATGGGACTGCCCGAGGCCGAGGTCGAGCGGCTGCGCGTCTCGCTGCGCCGGTTGACCGCCAACCTCACCGCGGACTGACCGTGGACGACCTGACCACCCGCGGCGTCCTGGCCGCCGCGGCCGTCGCCAGGTCCCACGGCGTGCGCGTCGACGACCCCGTCGTGCTGCGCGACGCCAGCAACCTCCTGGTCCACCTGCGGCCCGCCCCGGTCGTGGCCCGCGTCGCCACCTCCACGGCTTCCGGCCGACCACTGGTCCTCGACCACTTCCACCGCGCCGAGTCCGCGACCCGCTACCTGACCGCCCGCGGCGTCCCCGTCGTGCGGATGTCGCCCGAGTTCCCCGACGGCCCGTTCGCGCACGACGGGCTGGTGATGAGCTTCGCCGAGCACGTCCCCCACGACCCGACGTGGGTGCCGACCGACTTCGCCGCGCGCCTGGCGGAGCTGCACACCGAACTGCGCTCCTACCCCGGCCCGCTGCCGAACCGCCTGCCGATGACGGACATCTCCCACGCCATCCGGCTCTGGACCCGGTCACCTGCCCAGTTGGCGGCGTTCACCGCCGAGCGCGATGCCCTGGTGGCGGCGTGGCCGGCTCTCGAGTCCCAGCCGCTGCACGGCGACGCCCATCCCGGCAACCTGCTGCTGAGCGCGAACGGGCCGGTGTGGAACGACTTCGAGGACACCTGACACGGGCCCGTCGAGTGGGATCTGGCGTGCCTGGCGGTGACGGACCGGTTGGACGGGGCGGCAGCCGTGCGCGGGTATCCGGGGGTGGACGGGTCCGCGTTCCACGTCCGGCTGCGGAGGCTGCACGTGGCCGGGTGGTTGACGGTGCTGGAGCGGCGGTTCCCGCGGTACCGGGAGGTGGCGGGGGAGGAGTTGCGGAAGGCGCTGGGGCCGCCGGAGTACGGCGGCCCCAGGTACTAGTCCTGCGCTTCCGACTCGGCGGCCTTCACGTACACCGTGCCGCCTCCCGGCATTCGCCGGAAGAAGTCCACCGGGTTGACCGGTTGTCCCACTTGCCCGACACCCGCGGGGAACTGCGGTGCGGGGATACCAGCGCCGGGCTGCCGGGGAGGCAGGCCGCGGGAAGGATCGCCGACTCGACGATCGGGCTGCATGGAACTCATCATGTCCTTCTCTGCGCGAACAACTGGGGACCATCAACTGGCCGGAAGGACGATCCACTTAGAACAAAGAGCATCGAAAGCGCTGGTCCAGCGTTTGCGAGCCTCATCCGCATCGACATTCCACAACGCCTGCACGGCAGCGAAGCCATCCTCGGCCGACTTTCCATCGGCGTGCCCGACAAAAAAGTCAAGTACTGAAGTAGAATCGTTACTCAGCCAGAACAACGCAGGCGGCGAACCATCGCGCCCGACCACTCGACGCCCGGTCGGGTTCACTCCACCGAGTCGCACGTGCGGGTTCTTCACGAAATGGCCGCTCGCGGTGGTCGGCTCCGCCGAAATGATTCCACACGGACTGGAAGCCCCCGTACCCAGTACCGCGTCGAGCATCGTCCGCGCGTCGGCCAGCAGGTACTCCTCGTGGTCCCGCAGCCATTTCCCGATCTCGGCCGCGCGCTCCGCCGCGAAGGGCAGCAGCGACCCCGGTCCGGTCGGCAGGTCGGCGCGGGCGAACTGGGCCAGGCACTGGTAGGCGTGCCACGCGGCGAACACCTGCTCCATCGGCCATCGGGCCCGCGACCACGACGGGCGGAACTCCTCGGCCATGTCGGACCGGGAGTCGAGGAACTCCCTGGTGATGGCGAGGTCGAAGAACTTGTCGTGCGCGCCTTCGTGGATGAGCGCCTCGGCCACCTGGACGGCGGTCGTCGGGCGCTCGATCACCACGACGCCGGGGAAGTACCGCGACGACGCCGACACCAGACCGCCCGCCGTCGCCGGGTCGACCACCGCGACGAGGTCCACGTGCGTCAGCAGGTCCTCGGCCAGCGCTCCCCCGGCCTTCCGCGCCAGCAGGACGCCTTCGGCCACGATCTCCACGACCTCGCCGAACACCTCGTCGGCCTTAGTGATCAGCCGCAGGCCGGGCACCGGCCCGACGATGCCGAACAGCGTCGCCAGGGCTTGCCGGGCGGCGGGGTCGGCGACCAGCGGGAGACCGACGTCGACGACCTCGCCGACGGCATCGCGGTCCCCCGCCAGGTCCACGCCCGCGAGGTCGAAGTGCCCGGCCAGCGCTCCGCCGAGGCGGTAGCGCACCAGCGGGCTGTCGAGCACGTCGTCCGGGACCTCGCCGGGAACACCCAGTAGTTCGGCGGCAAGGCGGTAGAGCGATCGTCGCTCGGCCACCACCTCGGCGGGGGCGGCGAAGACCGCGTGCACTGCTTCGACTTCCGGTACCAAGCAGGACTCCGGTGCGACATCCCCGACGCGAAAAGGAGTCAAGGGCGCGACCTCGAAGAGGTCTGCGCCCTGATCGCGAGAAGGTACCAGGGCTCGCGGTCTCCGCAATAGTGCCGAAGTTGTCTGACAACCGACTGCTTGGCGGGGTGGTGCCCCACCAAGCTCATCGGTTCGGTCAGGCCGAGAAGATGCTGACGACGTTGACGAGGCCCACGATCGTGAACGCGATGACCGCGAACACGGCGATGGTGAGCAACGTCCTCCATCCGATGGCCGCCATGGTGATCGCGGCGACAACGGCTATGGCTAAGGCACTTGTGGCTGGCATTGGAAGACCTCCGTCGGCTGGGCGGCCATCGGGACGACGAGGGTGCCGAGCGCGTTGTCGTCCGGGAAAATAGTCCCTCGCGGTCTGTTGTCTGTCAACCTACAACCGGGCTGCCAGACAAGTTGCGTCCGTTGTCCGACTGGCCTACGCTCTTGGGAATGCTTTTCGCCACTCCGAGAGGTCGAGGATGAGTGCCGAGCAGGCCGAGTCAGGCGCGAAGGGCGACGACTGGGCGCTCTCCGCGGACTCGCGCCGCCCTCTCCCGGACGTGATCGCCGACAAGCTGTCCGACCAGATCTCCACCGAGTACTCCGTCGGTGACCGGCTGCCGACCGAACCGGAGCTGGCCACCCGGATGGGCGTGGCGCGCAGTTCCCTGCGCACCGCGCTGCAACGGCTGCAGATCAAGGGGATCGTCGAGGTCAAGCGCGGGCTCGGCTGGTACGTGCTGTCGACGAACACCTCCCCCGCCGAGGAGCCGCTCGCCGGTCTGGACGTGCGCCGCTACCGGGCCGCCGATCTGCTGGAGATGCGGATCGCGCTGGAGACCACCGCGGCGAGCATGGCGGCGCTGCGGGCGGATCAGGGTGAGCTCGACGAGATCGCCAAGCTGAACGCCAAGCACCGGGAGGTGTCGCACTCGGACAAGCACGAGCTGCTGCGCACCGACGAGGCGTTCCACGGGGCGATCGTGCGGGCGAGCCGCAACGAGATGTTCGAGCACTCCTACCAGTCGCTGGAGCCGCAGCTGCGGGACTTCCGCTGGAACGGGTACGCGAACCGCGAGCTGCACAACCGGTCGGTGGCCGAGCACGACCAGATCGTGTGGTTCATCCGCAGGCACGACCAGGCCGGGGCACGAGCGGCGATGACTACGCACCTGCTCGGGCTCTACAACGACCTGGGCGCCGACGCGGACGCCACGCTGGACACCTACGCGGGCGCGGGCGGCGACGACGACGAACCGGAGTGGCACCGGGGCACCTGACAGCAGATCAGCCGAACGGACCTGGTGGACACCCGGTCCCCCTCTCACCATTGACCCAGTGCGGTGAGAGGGGAAACTGACGGCGTGACGGACGATCGGGCAGGTCAGCGCGCCCTTCGTCCGCGTGGCAGGCGAAGCGTGCTCCTCGTCGCCCTCTTGCTGACCCTGGTCGCCGTCGCCGACCTGGTCGTGGTGCTCGTGTGGACTCCGTCGGCCGCCGGGTGGCGGCAGGCCGTGCACCGGTTGCTGTTCGAGCTGTGGCCGGTGCTCGTCATCACCGCGTTCCTGCTGACCTTCTACGAGACCTACCTGCACACCAGGCTGCTCAGGGAGATCACCAGGCTCACCGGTCCCGGCATCGTGGAGACGCTGCTGCCGCGGCAGATCATGCGCACGTTCCTCACCTCCATCTACGGCGAGAACGACGCGAACGACGAGGTCGTGGCCGGCGTGCTGGGCGGTGAGGGGTGGTTGGAGCGCGGCGGCGACCTGACCATCAGCACGCACACGACGGTGGACTACGACCTGCGCGCGGTCGACCACGAGACCTACCACCTGACGTCCACGACCAGTTACAGCTTCCGGAAGAACGTGCCGGTCGACCAGTTCGTCATCTTCGCCACGAGCAACGCGCTGCTCCGCGACTCGATCATCAGCGGGTCCCGGCTGCCGCTGATCGACCTGTGGTTCATCCCGGACGCGAGCCTGTTCCAGTACACCGTCGAGGACATGATGCAATCGGTCCAGCTCAAGATCGACTACATCGACGGGCACGGGCGGCGGCGGGCTTCCGAGTCGAGCAGGCTGCGGCTGGTGGACGTGAAGTTCGACCAGTGGGCCGACTACCTGACGTTCTTCCGCGAGTCGATGGGGCCGCTGCCCCGGCAGAACCCGCGCACCTACATGTCCGACCTGCGGATCTTCCGGTGCGACCTGGGCGACATCGCCGGGGACGACCACGTGGTGAGCGCGATCGAGCGGCTGACGGTCAGGTCGGTGATGCGGCAGCGCATCGACGACGGGTACTGCTACTGGGTGTCGCCCTACCCCTGCTACGTCGAGCGGATCACCATGAACGCCAAGGAGCTGACACTGGACGGGGCACCCGCCAGGGAGTTCCGGATCGTGCCGTTCACGTTCCGGTCGAACACCTCGTCGGCGCGTTGGCTGCGGGCGGAGGAGCTGGGTGACCTGGAGGTCCGGTCGTGGCTGCTGCCCGGTCACGGGGTCGCGTTGTTGTGGCGGGATCAGCTGCCCTGAGGCCTTTGCACAACCCGAACATTCGTCGCATCGATCACTCACCGAAGCCCGTCAGAGTTCTTCCCATGACCTCATGGACTCGAATTTTCGCCGTCGCGGGCAGCACCGCGATGCTGGGCCTCGCGTTGACCGGTGTCGCGAGCGCCGATGAGACCCCGACCGGCCCCGCGCCGATGACCGTCAGTGCCGACCAGGTGAAGAAGCGGTGTGAGGAGCGGGTGCCGAAGATCGAGGCGCGGATCAAGGCGGCGACCGATCGGATCGGTGGCGACGAGAACACGCGCGGATCGACGAAGTGGTTGGAGGCGCAGGCCAAGGCCGCGCGGGAGGCGGGCAAGGACGCGAAGGCGAAGCTGTTCGACGCGCGCAAGGACCTGCGCGGCGAGAAGCTGACCAAGTTGGGCGAGGCGCAGAAGCGGATCGACACCTTCCAGTCCGAGCACTGCGGCTACCCCGGCGGCACGAAGTGAGGGCGTTGGCGGTCGTGTTCGCGCTGATGGCGGCGGTGGGGCTGTCGGGGTGCCAGGACGAGGCGACTCCGCAGAGCGGCAACCCGGACGGCGAGCTGAGCAGCATCGAGTCGACGCTGAACGGCATCGAGGCCGATCTCGACCAGCCGTGACAGCATTGCCCACCGTGCAACCGGACCAGTCCTCCCGCGGCCTCGTGCTGGTGGTCGAGGACGAGCGCGCGATCTCCGACCTGATCTCCCTGTACCTGCGCCGCGACGGCTTCGGCGTGCACGTCGAGGCCGACGGGCGGGCGGCGTTGGCGGCGTTGCGGCGGTGGAAACCGGTCGCGGTGCTACTGGACGTGGGCCTGCCGGGGATGGACGGGGTCGAGGTGTGCCGCACGATGCGGGCGGCGGGTGACTGGACGCCGGTGCTGTTCGTGACGGCGCGGGACGACGAGGTCGATCGGGTGCTGGGCCTGGAGATGGGGGCCGACGACTACGTGACCAAGCCGTTCAGCCCGCGGGAGCTGGCCGCTCGGGTGCGCACCGTGCTGCGGCGCGGCGCGCACCCGAGCGCGGCGCCGCAGCACGTGGTGGGCTCAGTCCGGCTGGACGTCGACCGGCGCAGGGTGTGGGCGGCCGAGGAGGAGGTGCCGCTCACGTCGACGGAGTTCGAGCTGCTCGCGCACCTCATGCGGCACCCCGGCCGGGTGTTCGAGCGGGAGCAGCTGCTCAGCGCGGTGTGGGGTTACGCGGCCGCGGCGGGCACGCGGACGGTGGACGTGCACGTGGCGCAGCTGCGGGCGAAGCTCGGCGGGCACAGCCCGATCCGGACGGTGCGCGGGGTCGGCTACTCGGCGGAGGCGCCGTGAGGACGAGCCTGGCGGGGCGGATCACCGCGCTGACCGTCGTGGTCGCCGGGATCGCGGTGCTGGTGGCCGGGTTCGTGTCGGTGCGGTTGGTGATCACCACGGCGCGCGACGTCACGCGGGCCACGCTGGTGAACCAGGCCGACGTGGTGAGCGACCAGATCGGCGAGACCCCGAGGGGTCGTGTCGTGGAGGTCCTCCAGGGGCAGGGCATCTCGGTCGTGCGGATCGGCGCGGGCGGAGCCCTGCGCGGTGACGCCAGCGCCGTGCAGGCGGTCCGCGACGCCGATCGCCGCAGCGGTGTCACCGGCCAGTGGATCGTGGAGGTGCGGGACAGGTTCGCGCTGGTGCAGAGGGCGGACTACGCGGGCGCGACGACCCGCAAGCTGATCCGCAACATCGCGCTGGCGCTGGCGTTCGGGCTGGTGCTGGCCGCCGTCACGGGCGGACTGCTCGGCAACCTGCTGTCCAGACCGCTGCGCCGGACGGCCGGGGTCGCCATGGCCATGAGTTCCGGCAGGCGCGACCTGCGGGCGCCGGAGCACGGGCCGGTCGAGGTGTCCGACGTGGCCGTTGCGGTGAACGGGCTCGCGGACGCCCTCCAGCACAGCGAGTCGCGCCAGCGGGACTTCCTGCTGTCGGTGTCGCACGAGCTGCGGACACCGCTGACGGCCGTGATCGGGTTCTCCGAGTCGCTGGCCGACGGGGTCGTGACGGGCCCGGACGTGGTGGAGGTCGGCCGCACCATCCACGAGGAGTCGCAGCGCCTCGACCGCCTGGTCGCCGACCTGCTCGACCTGGCGCGCCTGGGCGCGGACGACTTCCGGCTGGACGTGGCCGACGTCGACCTGGTGCCGGTGGTGCGGTCGGCCGCGGACGTGTGGCACGCCCGGTGCGCGGCCAAGGGAGTGGTGTTCACGCTGGAGATGCCCGTCCACCCGGTGGTCGTGCGGACCGACGCCCGGCGGATCCGGCAGGTGCTGGACGGGCTGCTGGAGAACGCGGTGCGGGTGACGCCCGCGGGCCGCCCGGTGGTGCTGTCGCTCGGGACGGTGCTCCAGGTGCGCGACGGCGGGCCGGGGCTGTCGGACGAGGACTACCGGATCGCGTTCGACCGAGGGGCCCTGCACGCGAAGTACGAGTTGTCCAGGCCCGTGGGCACCGGTATCGGACTTGCGCTGGTGCACGGGTTGGTGACGCGTTTGGGTGGCAGGATCACCGCGGGGCCCGCCCCGGAGGGCGGGGCGTGCTTCACCGTGGCGCTGACACCGGGGGTGTGAGTTGGAAGCTCTGTGGGACAACGCGGTAAGGATCCTGGGCGGGGTGCCCAGACCTACCGATCTTTGCGAGCGGTACACCGAGCCGCATCGCCGCTACCACAACGCCGACCACGTGCGGCAGGTCGTGCGGGACGCCGCTCTGCTGGCCGGCGACGAGTGCGAACGGGATCGGGCGCTGGTCGCGCTGGCGGCGTTGGCGCACGACGTGGTGTACGACGGGAAGCCGGGGGACGACGAGCGGCGCAGCGCGGAGTGGGCTCGGGACCAGCTGATGGCCACGGGGGTGGCGGACCAGGACGTCGGGCGGGTCGAGGACCTGGTGCTCGCGACGTTGACGCACGAGGCCGCGCCCGGTGACCGGTTGGCGGCGGTGCTGCTGGACGCCGATTTGGCGATCCTGGGGTCGGATGGGGCGGGGTACGAGCGGTATCGGGCCGCGGTGAGGTCGGAGTACGGGCATGTGCCGGATGGGGCTTGGCGGGTGGGGAGGGCGGCGGTGTTGCGGTCGTTGTTGGGGAGGGGGTCGTTGTACTTGACGGATGGGGGGCGGGAGCGGTGGGCGGTGGCGGCTCGGAGGAATTTGAGTGGGGAGTTGGAGGGGTTGTAGGGGGTGACCCACCGCGCGTAGCCCGGCCCCCGGTGCGCGATTGTCTCAATGCACCACCACCGTTTGTCAAGGTGGGAAAAATGCCTTGACAAACGGTGGTGGTGCAGGAGGGCGCTGTGTATCGGGGGCAGGGGGAGGTCTGGCTCCGCTTGTGTCAGCTGTGCCGGGTTAGGGCACCTCGCTGCGCATCGGTAGGGCACCTTGCTGCGCGTCGGTAAGGCATCGGGCGTTGCCCGACAGGGCGGCGGGCGCTCCGCGCCGGATGCGAGGGGGCGGCTGCGCCCGTTGATGGGGGCGGTTGGTTTGGCGGTTACTTCTGGCGGCCCGCTACCAGTTCGTCGAAGGTGGGGAAGTTCTTGGCGATGTCGTTGCCGGTGAAGTTGGCGACCCAGCCGTCGTCGTCGTGGAAGAAGCGGATCGAGACGTAGTCCGGTGAGGTGCCCATGTCGAACCAGTGGGTGGTGTTGGCGGGGACGCTGAGGAGGTCGCCTGCCTCGCAGAGGATTCCGTAGACGCGGTTGTCGACGTGGAGGTAGAAGACGCCGGAGCCGCGGGCGAAGAAGCGGTCCTCGTCGTCGTCGTGGGTGTGTTCGGCGAGGAACTTCTGCCGGACCTCGGCTGCCTTGGTCTGCCAGTCGGGATCGTTCGACGGGGTCATGTGCATGGCGTCGACGAGGATGTAGCCCTCGGTGTCGATGATGCGGTCGACCTGGGCGCGGTAGGCGTTGAGCACCTCCTCGGACGAGGGGGTGGTGGAGATGCCTTCGACGACCGGCCAGTTCTCGTAGCGGACGCCGAGTCGTTTCAGTTCCACGGCTACCTCGTCGGGCGAGGTGGTGCGCAGCAGCACGGTGGCCTGGTCGGAGTCGGGCCACACGGTCAGCAGGGTCATCGGGTTCCCCTTGTCTCGACGGTGAAGCGGAGCAGCCAGTCGAGGCACTCGAGGCGGTGCCGGGCCTGGTGCAGGTCGTCCCCCCAGACGTACACCCCGTGGCGGGCCACGATCAAGGCGGGTGTGTCGGGTCGGTGGCCGGATTCGAAGGCGTCGCCGAGCGCGCGCATGTCCTGCGAGTTCGGGACGACGGGGATCGTGACGGTGTCGTCGTGGGCGGCGCGGCCGAAGCCCTTGAGCATCTCCAGGTCGCGCAGGTGCACGCCGCCGGGCCAGTGCTCGGCCGCCACGACGGGGGCCATGGCGTGGACGTGGACGATCGCGCCTGCGCCGGAGACGGCGGCGATGCGGCCGTGCAGGCCGGCTTCGGCCGAGGGGACGCGGACGGGGTCGGTGGTGGTGCCGTCGGCGTCGACGACCACGACGTCGGACGCGGTCAGTTCGCCCTTGTCGCGGCCGCTGACGGTGACCGCAAGGCGCAGCGGGTCGCGGTCGAGCACGACGGACAGGTTGCCGGACGTGCCGCGCATCCAGCCCATCGCGGTGTAGCGGGCGCACTCGGCGGCGAGGGCGCGCCCGGCCTCCTCGACGTCCGTCACAGGGACCGCACCGTCCGGTGTGGACCGAAGTCGGCGTCGCCGTAGGGCTCACCGATCCGGGCCACGCCAACGGTTCCCCAGCCCGCGGACGCGGCGGCGTGCAGTTCCGCGGGGACGTCGGAGTAGAAGACGATCCCGTCCGCAGGGGCGTCGAGCACGGCGGCGATGGCCTTGTACGAGGCCTCTTCGCGCTTCGGGCCCGCGTTGACCGTGTCGAAGTGGTGCTCGAACAACGGCGTCAGGTCGCCCTCGGTCGTGTGGCCGAAGAACGCCACCTGGCCCGCGACCGAGCCGGAGGAGAAGACGGCGAGGCGCATTCCGGCTTCGTGCCAGGACTTCAGGGCCGGGACGACGTCGGGGAACAGTTCGGCGACGAGGTCGCCGCCGCTGTAGCCCTGCTGCCAGATGAGGCCCTGCAACGCTTTCAGGGGGCCGACCTTCTGGTCGCGGTCCATCCAGTCGTGCAGCGCGGCGACCAACTCGGGCGTGCCTGCGGACGCGGGCAGGTCGGCGAGTTCGCGGATCCCCGCCACGGCCTCGACGACGGCCGGGTCGTCGGGGTGGGCGTCGATCCACGGGCCCAGGCGCGGGCGGGCGTAGTCGTACAGGACGACCAGCACCTGGTGGGTCGAGCTGAGGGTGCCCTCGATGTCGAGGACGACCCACGTCGGGCTGCTCACTGCTGTTCTCCTCGGTAGTAGTCGGCCAGCCGGTCCGGCGCGAACACGCCCCGGTCGGTCACCACGGACGTGACGAACCTCGGCGGCGTCACGTCGAAAGCCGGGTAGAGGCCGCGCACCCGCTCGCTCGCGGTGCGCCTGCCCAGGGTGCTCAGCACCTCCTCGCCGGAGCGGTACTCGATCGGCACGTCGGCCGCGGTCGGCGCCAGCCGGTCCGGCGCCTGCACCAGCGCGTGGAACGGGACGTCGAACGCGCGGGCCGCCACCGCCAGCCCCAGTGTGCCGACCTTGTTGACCACGTGCCCGTCCATCGTCACCCGGTCGCCCGCCGTCACCAGCGCGTCCACGTCACCGGAACTGAGCACCGCGGCACCCATCCCGTCGGTGATCAGGGTGGTGTCCACGCCCATCTCCGCCAACGTCTCGGCGGTGAGCCGGGCGCCCTGGAGGTACGGGCGGGTCTCCGTGCAGATGAACCGCAAGCGCTTGCCGTCGCGCTGGGCCGCGGCCACGGTCTCGATCAGGTACAGGTCGGCCCAGCAGTGCGTGAGCACGCAGCCGTCGACGGGCAGGAGCGCCGCGGTGGCCGTGCCGAGCGCCCGGCTGCGCGACCGGTAGCGCTCGTCGCCCGCGACGGCCCCGGCCAGCGCGGCGGCCTCCAGGTCAGCGCCCGCGACCGGACCGGCGGCGTCGACGGCGGCCAGCACCGCCGCGACGGCCTTGCGCAGGTGGTTGTTCGTCCGCCGGGTGGCCTCCAGCAGCTCACCGGCCCGGCCGACGTGGGCGCGGGCGTCCGCCGCGGCCAGGCCCGACGCCTCGCGGGCGGCGAGGACCATGCCCCACAGCACCGCGAAGTACGGGCCGGACGACTGGGTGACCATGTCCTCGACGGCCTTGGCGACGTCGGCGACCGTCGCGCAGCGCACCCAGGTCCGCTCGAACGGGAAGTTCCGGCGGTCGAGGATCCACACCCCGTCCTCGGCCAGGCGCACGCTGTTCGCGAGCACCGGCTCCATCAGCTGTACCCGGTGTAGGGGGCCCGCCCGCCGGTGAGGAAGTACTCCCCCACCTCGCGGGCCTTGTAGCTCACCGGGTCGTGCAGGGTCAGCGTGCGGGCGTTGCGCCAGAACCGGTCGAAGCCGTAGCCGGACGCGGTGGCGCGGGCGCCGCACAGCTCGAACACCTTGCTCGTGGTCTCGATCACGACCCTGGTGGAGAACACCTTGGCCGACGAGATCGCCGCCGCGGTCGCCGCGCGCTGTTCGACGGTCAGCGTCGCGCCCTGCTCGGAGGCCGCGAACAGCGCGTCGGAGGCGTGGTCGGCCAGCAGCCCGGCCGCCTCGACCTGGGCGACGAGCTCGCCGTAGGCGCCGAGCACGTACGGGTCGTCGGTCGCGCTGTCGACGCCGCTGAGGAACCACGGGCGGGTCGTCGACCGGGTGTAGCGCGCGGCCTCGGCCAGCGCGCCCTCGGCGATGGCCACGTGCAGCTGCGACAGGACGAGCTGGAAGCCGAGCGCGGCCAGCGACAGCCTGGGCGAGGTCTCGTCGTCGGGCTGCCTGCCGAGCACGTCGGCCGCGGAGACGGGGACCTGCTCGAACACGACGCCGCCGCTCGCGGTGAGCCGCTGGCCCATGTTGTTCCAGTCACCGGAGGGGCTGATGCCGGGGGTGCCGCCGTCGACCAGGAACGTGAGCTTCTCGCCGGTGTCCGTGCGGGTCGCGCTGACCACCAGCCGGTCCGCGAGCGCCGCGCCGGTGGCGAACGTCTTGCGGCCGTCGACGACGAACCCGTCCTCGGTGGGGGTCAGCGAGAGCGCGGCGTCCAGGGGGTTGCTGACGCCCGCCCAGAACTGGTTCTCCCCCGGCTCGAACGGCTTGTCGAACAGGCCGGTGCGCCAGATCTGCAGGTAGTGGTAGCCGAGCAGGTGCCCGATGTTCGCGTCCGCGGCGCCGACCACCCTGGTGACCGCCTGTTGCGTCGACCAGTCGGTGATCGTCAGCAGGCCGGACTGCCGGAGCAGTTCCAGTTCCCGCACCGGGGGCTCGCCGAGGCGATCGCGCTCGGCGGCGTCCACGCGCAGCGCCGTCGCCAGCTCTTCGGCGACGGTCAGCCACTTCTGCCGCCCCTCGGTGAACGTCATGCGCTTCCTCCAGGCTCCGCCGAGCGTCCGGTCGACCGGACACACGTCGAGCCTAGTGGCCCGATCCGGGGCGGGGACGGGCATCTCGCCACGTGAACGCGACGAGCGGCACACCCCCGGTCACCTCGGTTCCCCCGGCTTCGGGATCCACTGCGGAGAGGGCTTCCACGCGGTCGGGGCCCCTGAACCGGCGTCCTGCACCACGCCGACCCCGCGCCGCGGGACCGTCGTGCCCGACGGCGAGGACATCACCCGCCTGCGGGTCCGCCGGGAAGCGGACCTGACCTCGGGCACGACTCCCGTCGAACGAGATCCGGGAACAGGTCCTAGACGCGGGCGAGGTCGTGCACTCCGGCACGACCGCCGACCTCCACGACGAAGGGGTTCGACGGATGCTGTCGGTGTGCCCCCACCAGTCCGAGGGCGGCCATCGCGGCCTCCGGCCCGTCCAGCACGGGCTGGAGGCGCACGAACGTGTGCCAGACGATGCGGTCCTCGGCCAGCGCGGCCAGGTAGTCGACGCACAGGCGCGGCGCGATGCGGAGACACCGGTCGCGCGCGGCGGACAGCGACGCGGTCATCCGCCGCGTCCTCTCCCGACCGCGCACGGGGTCCGCCACCTTGCCCAGGACCTCGACGATCAGCCGGTGGCGGCTCCGCAGGAAGCTGTCCCAGTAGTCGACGTCGGCGTCCCGGATCCCCCTGCCGTCGTCGAACAGGGCGAACAAGCCCTCGGCGAGGCAGTCGCCGAACTCCTCGGTGCGCGCCCGCGCCGGATCGGCGAACGGGTCGTACTCCTCCTGCTCCGCCACGCCGGTCATCGCCGTGCGGCGCAGGCCGTCGTCGTCGAGCAGGAAGAACCAGTCCTCGTTGTAGACGTTGGGGAAGAACGACGTCATCGAGTGCGCGCCGATCGCCAGCGCGCCGCCGCCGATGAACGTGTCCTGGAACGCGCCGACCTCGCGCAGGGCGTGGCACACCACCGAGTTGTCCTCGAACCCGCCGATGGCGAGGCCGACACCCGCGTAGCTGTCGGCCAGGCCCGCGGCCACCCCGAGGTCCGACGGGCTGGGCACCTTGATGTCGTCGTCGAGGAACACCACCCGCTGCCACCCCGCGGCCCGCGCGAACAGCAGTCCGAGGTTGCGCTTCAGGCTGGTGTCCGTCCGGCGCTCGAAGCCGTTCGCGAGCAGCAGCGCGGACGTCCGGAACGCGGGCATCAGGTCGTCGGGCAGCCGGTCGACGTCGACCGCGATCAGGTCGACGCCGCGCTGGGCGGCCAGCGACTCCGACAGCCCGACCGACGCGTTCTGGCTGCACAGCAGGAGGAGCGTGCACCTCAGCTCGCGGGCGAGGTCCATCGCGGCGTCCAGGTGGTCGGGTGTGCGGTTGGTCGGCACGATGATCGCGTCCAGCCTGGACGCGGAACCGCCCACGGTCGTCAGCAACTGCCGGTGCGAGCTGTGGTGGCTCGCGTCGATCGGTGGGGTCACCCCTGGCCCTCCGGCCATTCGAAGAGAACGTTCTCGGGTGAGGTCCAGTCCGGTGTGACGACCTGGCCGTTCACGATGGTGACGCGGGTGATGACGCTGTAGGCGTCGTGGCCCGCGAAGCGCGACCTGAGGTACGCCTCGTTGCGGTCGCGGAACTTCGAGTCGGTCAGCGCCCGGACCGCGCCGAGCGTGCCCCGGCCGTACTGGCCGTTGCAGATGGTGACCGTGCGCTTCCTGTTGTACGGGTTGACGCCCCGGTAGAACTGCGCCACGTCCTGGATGAGCTTGCCCCGCACCACCAGCGGTTCGACGACCCTGGACCGCCCGTCCTCGATGACCTCGAAGCCGCCTGCGTCGGACACGTCCGGGCGTTCGGCCTGGTTCACCGGGAGGTCGACGCGGTCGACGACGTCCGTGGTCACGACGTTCCAGTCCACCCCGCCGAGCAGCACCAGGTGGGTGGTGTAGTCGTCGGGCGAGAGCGAGGTCGCGGTGCGGAAGTGGACCTGGCTGTCGGGGTTGACCGACCGGATGTGGCCGTGCAGCTCGATCAGCGAGTCGAGGTCCGCGTAGGTGTAGAGCTCCACGTGGTCCGGGCTCGCCGGGTCGGTGTACGGGGTGAGGGGCATCTGCTCCTCGGTCAGCTGGGCCACGACGATGGTGATGTCGTACCGGTCCGGGAAGTACCAGAACCCGCGGCCGGGGGTGCCGGAGTCCGCGAGTTCCGCCAGTTCCCCGATCAGGTGCTCGCGGACGGCGTTCTCCTCGGCGGTCAGCTCCGAGGGGTCGGGGACCCGGTAGGGCTCGGCCTCGATCGACCGCCGGGTCGCGAAGAACGTGGCGTAGGCGGCCAGCCTGGCGGGCGGCGGCACCTTGCCCGCCTCCCACGAGGACAGCAGGGGCGAGCTGGCGCCGAAGGCCGTGGCGAGCTGCTTCTGGGTGATGGCGACCCCTGGCCAGCTCTCCGCGCGCAGCGCCCTGAGGCGGTGCGCCAGTGCTGGTGACGGCCGGTCGTGCGGCACAGCGCTGAGCCTTTCGGTGAACTTCAGTGACTCGACTGAAGGCGATGGGGACCGTCCACGATCTTCGGACGGGTGGTTTTCGATCCGCGGAACCGCCGCGCAATCTGGCTGCAAACCCTACCTGTATGGCGGTACGTTCCCCCCTTCGGGGTATGCGTCCGCAGGTGGTGACACTTCACTGAACACCAGTGAAGTGATCGAAGTCGGCGTTGGGCGGCCCCCAGCGGCCGGGTCACGCTAGTCGGCCGCTTATCGTTCCGCCCATGGGAAGCACTCGGGCAACTCTCGACGGCGCCGTGACCGGGCTCGTGGCACCTCGACACCTGGTGCTGGCCGAGCAGCTGGTGGACAACATGACGCCCGCGAACAACGTGTACAAGGACGCGGCGCAGCGCAACGTGGTGCGGTGGGGGGAGCCGGGGCAGCCCGACGGCTGGGTGAACCGGAGCCAGTGCGCGTCGTTCGTGACCGCCGTGCTGAAGCGGTCGTACCCGGAGTGGGCGACGGGACCGTTCCTCACGGAGCACTTCGGGTCGCGCAGTCCGTACGCGCGGGACTACCGGGCCGGGTTCGCGGGCGGGGGCGTGCCGCACTTCGAGGAGGTCCCGAAGGTCGAGGACCTGCGACCCGGCGACCTGGTGGCGATCGACTTCCGGGGCAGCGGCGGTGGCAACACCGGGCACGTCCTGATGGTGCGCGGGGTGAAGGGCGGCTACGACCAGGGGTTGACCTACCCCGGCGAGACGCAGCACGCGGTGGAGGTCGTGGACTGCACGTCCGAGCCGCACGGGGTGTTCGGCCTCGGCGACTACTCCTCGTTCCCGGACAGCCGGATCGTGAACGGGGACGAGCAGCACCACGGGGCCGGGTACGGGCACATGGTGTTCTACGCGTCCGACGTCACCGGCGGGTTCACCCGGTACCGGTGGAGCGTCAACAGTTCCGTCAGCTCACCCACCACCCAGCGCCCCCTCGTGGCGGCTCGGCTGTTCGAGTGAGGGCCTCCGGCCTGCGGTAACACCGGTCGGACACCGGGCGACAGCCAGGTGATCCGAAGTTCGGCGTCCGCGCGGGGGAAGTGGTTCCGATGGCCGGCAGGGAATCCGGGAAGGCCGCTCCGGGAACCGGGGAGCTGCTGGCCTCGTTGCGCCGGTTCATCCGGGCCAGGGGCTCGGACTACCTGCGGGACGACAACGTGTCGTCGATCGGCGTCGGGTACAAGGAGCGGGACGGCAGGGCCACCAAGGAGATCTCGGTCCAGTTCACCGTGCGGCGCAAGGCGCAGCCGGAGGAACTGGAGGCGCTGGGGACGACCGCGCTGCCCGCCGTGATCGTGGTGGACGGGTTCGAGGTGCCGACGGACGTCCTGCAACGCCAGTACAGGGCGGACTTCCGCGTGGTGTCCGAGGCCGCGGCGGTGGACCGCAAGGTCCGCGCCGACCCCATCGCGCCGGGGGCGAGCGTCGGGCACGTCGGGGTGAGCGCGGGCACCATCGGCTGCGTCGTCTACGACCGGGCCGACGGGACGCCGTACGTGCTGAGCAACTGGCACGTGCTGCACGGACCCGGCGGCGCCCTGGGCGAGGACGTGGTGCAGCCCGGCAGGCACGACGACAACCGCGTCGACCGCAACCGCCTGGGCAGGCTGGTCCGCTCCTACCTCGGCAAGGCGGGCGACTGCGCGATCGCGTCCATCGAGGACCGCGGCTACGACGTCAACGCCATGGGGCTCGACGTCGCCGTCACGCAGATCGGTGAGCCGGAACTCGGCGACAAGGTGGTCAAGAGCGGGCGGACGACCGGGGTCACGCACGGGGTCGTGCGGCGGGTCGACGTGCTGGTGAAGATCGACTACGGCGGCCCGCAGGGCGAGCAGGAGATCGGCGGGTTCGAGATCGGCGTGGATCCGCGCAACGCTCCCGCCGACGGCGAGATCAGCTCGGGCGGCGACTCGGGCGCGGCGTGGATCTTCAAGCTGGGCAACGGCAGGCCCAGCAAGGTGCTGGCGGGCCTGCACTTCGCGGGCGAGGGCGGCGGTGATCCGGACGAGCACGCGCTGGCGTGCCTGCCGCGCTCGGTGTTCGAGAAGCTGGAGGTGACGCTGGACCCGCCGTCGGCGGTGGTCGCGCAGGCCGTGCCGACCGGGTACGACGCGGACTTCCTCGGCGTGCGGGTGGACGTGCCCGCGCTGACCGCGGCCACGCGGGACGACGCGGTGCTGCTGGGCGGCAGCGAACGGATCGACTACACGCACTTCTCGTTGGCCATGAGCGGGTCACGCCGGTTCGCGCTCTGGGTGGCGTGGAACATCGACGGCGGCTCGTTGCGCAAGCTCGACCGCGACGGCATCCCGTTCGTCAAGGACCCCCGGCTGCCCGCGGACACCCAGATCGGCGACGAGCTGTACAAGGGCAACCGGCTCGACCGCGGCCACATCGCGCGCCGCGCCGACCTGATCTGGGGCACCGCCGCGGTGGCGGACAAGGCGAACACGGACTCGTTCTACTTCACCAACATCACGCCGCAGATGGATGACTTCAACCAGAGCGCCAAAGCCGGGCTGTGGGGCGGGTTGGAGGACGCGCTGTTCGCCGACGTCGAGGTCGACGACCTGCGGGTGAGCGTGAGCGGCGGGCCGGTGTTCGCCGCCGACGACCGGGTCTTCCGGTCCGTGGCGCTGCCGCGGGAGTTCTGGAAGGTGATCACCTTCACCGTGGACGGCGAGCTGCGGACCAGGGCGTTCCTGCTGACCCAGAACCTGGACCAGCTGGAGGCACTGGACCTGGACGAGTTCCGGGTGTTCCAGGTGGCGGTCGCGGAACTGGAGGAGCGGACCGGGCTGCGGTTCCCCGCGGTGCTGCACGAGGCCGACACGGCCGTCCCCGAGGTGCTCGGAGCGGGAGCCGGTCGCGAACCGCTGGCTGGCACCGAGGACATCGACTGGGCGTGAGTGGCCGGGAGGTCTGCCGGGACCCCCGACCGCTCACGTCCTCTACAGCCGGGCCAGGTCCACCGTCGCCGCGAGGGCGGCGTTGCCCGCGTCCGACGGGTGCAGGTGGTCGCCGGAGTCGAACTCCGCCTTGAGCCGCAACGGGTCCTGCGCGTCCCGCAGCGCCGCGTCGAAGTCGAGCACGCCGTCGAAGGCTCCCCCGGTGCGGATGAACTCGTTCACCGCGCCGCGCGTCGCCTCCATGCCGTCGGTGTGGGAACTCCAGCCCTTGATCGGCGTGATGGTCGCGCCGAACACCTTGATCCCCTTGGCGTGCAGGCGGGCGACGACTTCCTTGTACCCGGCGACGAACTTGGCGGGATCGGCCTGGCGCGGGTCCTGGTGCAGGTCGTTGACGCCTTCGAGCAGGATCACCGAGCGCACGTTCGTCCGGTTCAGCACGTCGTCGTCCAGCCTCGCCAACGCGCTGCGCCCGTAGGCGGGCTCGCCGCCGTCGAGCAGCAGCCGGTTGGCGCTGATGCCCGAGTTCAGGACGCCCAGCCGGTCGGCGGCCGGGAGCAGCCCGATCCGGTCCGCGAGGTAGTCGGGCCAGCGGTGGTTCGCGTCGGTGGTCGAGTACCCGCCGTCGGTGATCGAGTCGCCGACCGCGACGACCGTGCCCCTCGCTCCCGAGCCGAGGACGTCCACCTCCTCGACGTAGAGCCAGGATCCGGTCCGGCGGTCGAACCTCGCGCCGGACGTGTCCATCGTGAAGTCACCGGCCCCGCTGAGGAACGACGTCTGCTGCGCCGACGGGTGGTAGGTCACCGGACCACCGGCCCGCGTGCTGTGCGTGCTGATCAGCAGGTCCGCGTCGGCGGGCACGGCGAAGTCCAGCGGATCGCTCCGGACCTCCGCCCCGGCCGGGATGGTGACGCCCGTGCGACCGCTGAACGTCAACGGCCGCACCGACCCCTCGACGGCGCCGGCGTCGTCCGCGTTGGCGCGCAACGCGATCGACGTGCGGTCCAGGACCAGCGGACCGGTGCCGAACCTGTTGGAGAACCGCACCCGCGCGGCCGTGCCGCCGACGCTGGTGTGCACGACGCTGCGGACGGTCTCGTTCGTGAACCAGCCCTGCGAGTCCGCGATCGGCGCGGCCTGGGCCGTGCCCCACGTGCCGACCCAGTCACCCGACGGGGCGGGCTCGCCGCCGTAGACCTCCACTTCCGCCAGCGTGAGGTAGTCCTTCCCGGACAGCTGGACCATCACGTAACGGCCGGACACCGCGGGCTGCTCGACCGCCACGACCGGCGCGGGTCCGGTCCGGTGGCTGGACCAGACGCCCTTCTGCGCGGCCTGCCGCACCGGGGTGAGCGAGGTGTCGAACGGCTGCTCGGACACGAACGTCCAGTGGTCGTCGAGCCGTTCGGCGCAGCAGTCGGTGCGGTTCCACACGTTGACCGTCGAGATCGGCGCGGAGGCGCCGAGGTCGACCTGCCACCACGCGTACCGGTCCTCGCCGGTGTGGCTCACGGAGTTGTTGCCGAAGACCCCGTTGGTGTCCCCGTCGACCACGCGGGCCGCGGCGCCGCCGTACGCCTCGGAGGACGCCACCGCGGGTTTGCCCCGCGCCAGGTCCGGGCCGCCCGCCAGCGCCATGGCGAAGACGTGCAGCGCGGGCACGCCCACGCCCACCTCGGAACCGACGGTCGGCAGCTTCACCGACTTCACCGTCCTGGCCGGGTCCAGCGCCACCTCGGCGGCGAACACGTGCACGTTCCGGTCGTCCCGCCCGTTGCCCGGCGCGTTGCGGTACGGCGTGGTGATCACCGGGGTGACGCCGTCGGGCGGCGTGCCCGCCCAGTTGGGGGCGCCGATCGTGTAGTCCAGCCCCGTGCCGTCGGTGTAGTTGACGGTGCCGGTGCCCGAGGTGGCGTAGGTGCTGCTGAGCAGGAAGCCCAGGGTGGGCGACGAGCCGATCAGGCCGACGGTCTGGCCCGCGGCGAGGGTGTTGTCCGGGGATCCGGGCGAGGCGGTGGGCCAGGTGTAGGTGATGCCGTTCCAGCGGACCGGGCCGCCGGGCACGACGCCCTTGGTGGCCAGCGCCTCCGCGGAGTAGGTGTAGCCGGAGCCGTCGACGTCGCCGGGCCCGGTGTTCCCGTCGGAGGTGACGCCGACGTTGCCGAACGTGGTGCTCAGGCCGCGGCACAGCGTGGTCGTGGCGTCCACGTCGACCGCGCTGGTGCCCGACTCCGTCGTGACGGACACGGCGCCGCCCGCCGAGCCCTTCGGCAGCTTCGCCGTCAGGTGGTTCGACGACACGAAGGTGACCGGGCGGACGGGCTTGCCGCCGATGGCGACCTTCGACCGCGCGGTGAACCCGGAGCCGGAGATCAGGATGTCGTCGGTGCACGTCGGGCTGGCCAGCGCGACCGCGGGCGCGTGCTTGGTGGACAGCTCCCGGTACTCGCCCTGGAGGCCGGCCGCGCCGAGCACGGCGTTGGGCACCTCACCGGCCTGCGGGTTCTGGCCGATCAACCTGTTGCCGCCGAGGTCCTCGACGCCGACCGGCGCGGGCGCGCAGGGGAACGAGTTCAGCGCGCCGGTCCGGTAGTTGTCCTTGCGCCGCAGGTGACCCGTGGTCGAGCAGCCGCCGTTGAACCCGCCGGTGTCGTCGAACTGGACGTTGCCGGTGATGGTGACGTAGTCGCCGCCCTCGTCGTTGTAGACCGCGTTCGCCGTCTTGGCACCGCTGAAGTTCACGTTGCCCTGCACGGTGAGCCCGTGCTCGTAGCTCCTGCCCTGCGGGCCGCTGGTGTAGACGGCGCCGCCGTCGTAGCGCACCAGCATGTCCCGGTACACCACGTTGTAGGAGATCACGTTGTCCCCGTTGATGTTCGGGTTCTCGTCGGGGAACGTCGAGTTGGTGCGCCAGCCGCCCCAGCCCGAGGAGATGCCGGTGTAGGGCACGTCCGCGATCTCGTTGTGCGTGATCGTGGTCCCGCGCGAGTAGCCGTTGACGATCGACGGCGCGCCGGTGAACTCCACGCCGGTGCCGTGCAGGTAGTTGTTGTCGATGGTGTTGCCGGAGGCGATGGCGTTCTCGTCGGCGGGCAGCGGGTCGTCCACCGCGCCGAGCAGGATGCCGATGCCGGACACGTCGGTGACCGTGTTGCCCCGCACCAGGTTGTCGACCACGCCGTGCTGGAACCCGAGCCCCGCGCCGCCGAGGTGCCGGAAGGTGTTGCCGAGGAATTCCACGTTCCGGGTGCCGGTCAGGTCGACGGCGGCGTCCGGCCGGGTCCAGGCCGCGAACGGGCACGTGCCCTTGGGGTCGGAGTAGCCGCACAGGCCCTGGGTCTTCGAGCCGCCGACACCGGTGATGGTGACGTTGGCCTGCATCTCGACGAAACCCTCGTCGGACGCCGGGCGCAGCCACGTCGAGTAGGCGAACTCCAGGCCCTGGAAGGTCACGTCGTGCAGCGGCGCGGCCGCGGTGGTGTTCGTGCGCACCAGCCCGTCGAGCTTGGCCGCGGTGAATCGCATCCGGCGCGGGTCGTCACCGGGATTCGCCTGGTAGTAGAAGACGTGCGCGGTGTCGTCGAGGTACCACTCGCCGTCGCTGATCAGCTCGAACGCGTTCTCGATCCGGCTCGGCACGGCGTTCGCCGGGAACGTCGGGAAGCCGCCGTGCGGGTTGTCGCCGTAGGGACCGCGCGGGCCGTCGGGGAGGTCGAGGTTGTCCCAGCACGGCTGCCGCATGGTGATCGCGGTGCCGGTGATGCCCGCAACGGCGCAGCGCGGCTCGCTCCACGACCCGTGGCCGTCGGCGAACACGAACTCCAGGCCGCCGGGGTTGCGCCAGGACGCCATCGACGTGTCCGCGACGGTGTAGCCGGCGGCGGTCTGGGTGAGGCCGACCGGGGCGGTGCCGCTCGCGCGGGTGAGCCGGGCGCCGTCGGCGTAGAGCTGGCGGGTCCTCAGGTCGGCGGGGGCCTTGGCGCTCCACAGGTTCCCGGCGCCCTTGGTCCAGCCGGAGATCGGGACGCCGCCGCTGACGACCGGCGTCCGCCCGTCCGCGGGCTCCCAGCGCACCTCGTGCCCGTGCGTGCCGGAGTCCGCGGCGGTGAACGTCAGCGGCTCGGTCAACGCGTAGGTGCCGCCCGCGAGGCTCACGACGACGTCGCCGCGCATCGAGGGGGCCAGCTCGCGGACCTTCCGCTGCGCCTGGGTGATCGAGCACGGGGACCGGTCGGCGCACTTCGCGCCGGTGCCGCCGGGTGAGGCGTGCAGGGTGGTGACTTGCGCCGCCGCGGCGGGCGTGGCCACGACGGTGAGCGCGGCGAGCGCGCCCACCAGGGCGGCGCTGATCGATCTCGACACCATTGTCGTTCTCGTCCTTCCGGTGGAGCCAGGGCACCGATCAGATATCAGATATGAAAACGCTCTCTTCCTACTCGCGCCTCCGACACCCGTCAACGGCCGAACGGAGGGCTGCGGTTTTCCGGTCACCATGGGCTACGATCGGATATCCGATACGAAAGCACCTCCACCTCCCGAGCCGACTCGCTCATGTCGACGGTCGGCGCGGACCAGGCGCGGGCCTAAGATCGAACGACCGGTTCGGAGGGGGACGAGGAGGATGACCACAGTGCCCAAGGACGCGCAATCACGTCTGCCGCGGTTGACGCCGCCCCCGCGGACGATGCTGCGCGACACGGTCTACGAGGCCATCAAGGGCATGCTGATGGACAACGACCTCGCTCCCGGCGCCCGGCTCTCCATCGACGGGATAGCCCGCGAGCTGGAGGTCTCCCCCACTCCCGTGCGCGAGGCGATGACCAAGCTCGAGTCCGACGGCCTGGTCGCGAAGCGCCCGCACGCCGGGTACATCGTGGCCCCGCTGATGGACCAGGTGTCGCTGGACAACCTCTACGAGTTCCGGCTGCTGATCGAGCCCGCGGCCGCCGGACTGGCCGCCGGTGGCGCCTCCAAGGCACAGGTGACCCACCTGCGGAAGGTCGTCGAGGACATGGCGGCCAGGCCCGACGGCGAGAACTACGAGGGGTACCGGGACTTCGCCGTGCTCGACGCCCTGCTGCACCGCACGATCGCCGAGGCGTCCGGCAACCACCTCATCGTCGACGCCCTGTCCCGCCTGCACGCCCACACGCACAACTACCGGCTGTACTTCCGGACCGGGATGGCGGACGAGACGAAGCGGGAGCACGAACGGGTGGTGGAGGCGATCGCCGCGCAGGCCCCGGAGGCCGCCGAGGCGGCCATGCGCGACCACCTGACGTCCTCCAGGGCCCGGCTGCGCGCGGCGTACCCCCAGCAGTAGTCAGGCCTCCCACCCGAGCAGCCCGCGCAGCCGGACGACGGCGGCCTCGAAGACCGGGCGGTCGAGCACCGCGCCCGCCAGCCGCCCGGAGTCCACCGGCAGCGTGAAGAACCGGTCGGGCAGCGTGTCGTCGGCCGAGGTCAGGCCCTCGCGCAGGTTGTACCGGCGCATCAGGGCGAGCCTGCGGCGGCCCCACTCGCGGAGTTCGGCGGGCGACACGTCCCAGCCGGTCACCGCGGAGACCAGGGCGGCCGCGGAGTCCTCGGTGAGGTTGCGGGTCGGCGGGGCCGCGTACAGGCAGAGGCCGACCGCGTCGTACCCGCTCCACAGCTCCATCAGGTCGGCCACCAGCCGGACCTTCACGTCGTCCAGGGCGGCCATGGGCAGGCCTTCCGGCGGGCAGCCGTGCCCGGCCGCGCCGTCGATGAAGATCCGCTCGCCCCGCACCGGGTCGAAGTCGATGTCGTGCTCCACGGCGTCGTAGCGCGGCCCGAGCGGGTGCACCGCGTAGGCGAGGGCCAGGCCGTGGTTGCCGCGCGGGTCGAACACGGGCAGCTCGATCCCCTTGCCGTGCATGGCGAACGCCTCCGCGCCCAGTGCCGTCGCCGCCCGTGCCACCCCCTCGCCCAGCAGGGCGGCATCGCTTCCCCTGCGGTGGACCACGTCCTCGGCCAGCGCCAGCGAGGGCGCGACACCCCGCAGCTCCGACCAGAACTCCAGCACACCCGCCATGGACACCGGGTCCACGCCCCAGCGGTGGCAGAGTTCGTTGGCGCGCAACGCGGTGTCGAGGTCGGGCAGACCCGAGAAGGCCGCGACGGCCTCCTGGTGGAGCGTGCCCACGTCGTTGGGGTGGAAGGACTTCAGGCAGTCCTGCGGGCAGCCGGGGCAGCCGCCCGCGGAGCGGTGCAGCCGGGCGGTGAACGCGGCCGGGGTGAAGGAGTCCAGGTCCGCCGTCGCGGTGCGGTAGTTGCGGACGCCCAGGTAGCCCTCGAGCCCGGCCGCGGGCCAGGTGCCGAAGCCCGGCGGGTCGTGTTCGGTGCGGGTCAACGGGTTCGCGGGGATCCGGGCGACGTAGTCGGCGGTGATCCCGGCCAGGGCGGCCGGATCCGCGACCGGCCGCGGCGCACCGCCGACGAGCACGACCGCCTTGCAGTTCTTGCCACCCAGGACCGCGCCCAGCCCCATGCGGTCGGCGGCGAAGCCGTAGTCGGTCACGACGCTCGCGAACCGGACCAGGTTTTCCCCCGCCGGTCCGATGGCCGCCACGTGGGCGCCCGGCCCGTGCCTGGCGGTCAGGACCTCGGTCGTCTCGGTGGTGTCCAGGCCCCACAGGTCGTCGGCGTCCAGCACGTAGACCTGGCCGGGGAACACCAGCAGGTACGACGGGCGCGGCGCACGCCCGGTGACCACGACGGCGTCGTGCCCGGTGTCGGCCAGCGCGGGCCCGAACGGCCCCTCCACCCTGGACTCGCCCACCCCGCCGGAGAGCGGCGACCTGGCCACCAGGCTGAAGCGGGACAGCGCGAGCGCCCGCCGTCCGGCCACCGCGCCGACGCCGAAGACCACCGGCTGGTCGGGGTGGTGCACCGGCAGGCCTCGCGGGCGGGCCAGCAGCTCGTGGAGGCCGAAGAGGCCGAAGCCGGGGTCGCGGCGACGAGCCGTCTCCGGCAGGACCTCGACCGCGGAGCGGGCGGTGCCGAGGTCGACGCGGAGCACCGTGCTCACTCGGCGTCCTGGTGGATCAGCCCCATCACCCGGTGGCTCGTCGGCTCGTAGTCGTGGTCGTTGACGACCTCGCCGCACACGTGGAAGTCCCGCATCACCACGATCCGGTCGGCGAGCGTGACCATCTCCACCAGGTCGCTGGTGATCAGCAGCACCGCCAGCCCGTCGGTGGCCAACTGCCAGATCAGCTCGTGGAACGCGGCCTTGGTGCGGACGTCGATGCCCACCGTGGGCTCGTCGATGATCAGGATCCCGGTCTCGGCGGCCAGCCACTTGGCGAGGCTGACCTTCTGCTGGTTGCCGCCGGACAGCTCGCCCACGAGCTTGTCGGTCGACGACAGCCGGATGCCCAGCCGCTCGACGTAGGTCTCCGCCAGCTCGCGTTCGCGCTTGGCCGACACGCCGCCGAACCGCTTGGAGAGCCGGTCCCACACGGCCACCGCGATGTTGCGGGTGACGGGCTGGTCGAGGAACAGCCCCTCCTCCTTGCGGTCCTCCGGCACGTAGCCGACGCGGTGCGTGCGCAACGCGTCGCGCACGTCCTTGATCCGCACGGCCTTGCCCCGCACGCGAACCTCGCCGGAGGTGATCGCGGACAGCCCGAGCACCGCCTTCGCCAGCTCGCTGCGGCCCGCGCCGACGAGGCCGTACAGGCCGAGGATCTCCCCCGGCCGCAACGACAGCGAGACGTCGTGGTGGCCGATGGCGGTGGAGACGCCCGCCAGCTCCAGCACGGGTTCGGCGACGACGGCGGGCCGGGCGGGCAGGTCGACGGCGCTGTGCGCGCGGCCGACCATGGCGGTGATGAGGTCCTGCTTCGCCAGTTCCGTGAGCGGCTTGGACTCCAGCACGGACACGCCGTCGCGCAGCACGGTCACCGTGTCGCACAGCTCGTAGACCTCTTCGAGCTTGTGGCTCACGAACAGCACGGCGGTGCCGTTGTCGCGGAGCTTGCGGATCACGTCGAACAGCCGCTCCACCTCGCTCGGCGTGCTGGCCGTGGTCGGCTCGTCGAGCAGCAGGACGCTGCTGTTCATGGACAGCGCCTTCGCCACCTCGATCAGCTGGAGCTGCGACACCGGGAGGCCGCGCACCCGGCGGTCCGGGTCGAGGTCCAGCTCCAGCAGGTCGAGGCAGCGCCTGGCCTCCGCCCGGATCGCGGCCCGGTCCAGCAGCCCGCCCTTGGCCGGGAGCCGTTGCAGGACGATGTTCTCCCCGATGGAGAACTCGGGCACGAGGTTGCGCTCCTGGTGCACCACACCGACACCGGCCCGCGAGGCGGCCTGCGGGGAGTCGAGGTGCACCTCCTCGCCGCCCACCGACAGCGTGCCGCCGTCCGGGCGGTACACGCCGGTGAGGATCTTGATGAGCGTGGACTTGCCCGCGCCGTTCTCGCCCAGCAGCGCGTGCACCGAGCCGGGCTCGATGCGCAGGCTCGCCTTGTCCAGCGCGCGGACGCCGGGGAACAGCTTCACCAGGTCTTGTGCGATCAGCACTACGCCGCCCCTGCCCCTCGACGGTGGGTGAGCACGACGGTGCCGAGCACGACCGCGCCGACCACGAAGTTGACCCAGCTCGGGTTGAGCGAGAACTGGGCGCGAGCCACGTCCACGAGCCGGATGATGACGGCGGCCAGCACCGTGCCGGACACCGACACCGCGCCGCCGGACAGCGCGACGCCGCCGATGATCGGCGCGGCGAAGCTGGCCAGCAGCCAGTCGCCGCCGATGCTCTGGTTCACCCCCGGCGCGGACGCCAGCGTGACGACCGCGGCGACGCCGATCAGCAGCCCGGACAGCGCGTGGGCCAGCACGATCGACCGGTTGTTCGAGATGCCGGACAGCCTGGCGGCCAACGGGTTCCCGCCGCTGGCGAGCAGGTACCGACCCCAGATCGCGCGGCGCAGGAACACCGCCAGCGCGATGGCGACGGCCAGCGCGACCAGGAACACCACCGGGATGTGCAGGATCGCCGCGCGGCCCAACGACCGCAGCACCGGCGAGTAGTCGGACACCGTGGTGGTGCCGACGAGCTCGTACTGGAGTCCGGTCAGGATCGTCATCGTGGCGAGCGTGACGATGAACCCGTTGATCCGGGTCAGCACCACCAGCAGGCCGTTGACCATCCCCACGAACGCGCCGAGCACCAGCGCGCCCGGCACGGCGAGCCACACCGGGACCCCGTGCTGCGCCATGGCCACACCGCCCGCGCACGCGACGAACCCGCCGAGCGCGCCGACGGAGAGGTTCATCTGCCCCACCGCCAGCGCGACCAGCTGCGCGAGGCCGATCAGCACCGGCACGGCCAGGTAGGCGAAGAACGTCTCGATCGCGGACCCGCTGAGCAGCGAGCCGCCGGAGGTGATCGCCAGCGCGGCGTAGCCGACCACCGCCACCACGGCGAGCGTGGTCTCGTTGGACTTGAGCCGGGCGTCGAGGGTGATCACCGGCGGACCGCCTTCCGCTCCGTGACGACCTGGCGCACGCGGTCGAGCGAGAGCGCGGCCA
The DNA here is from genome assembly GCF_032460545.1 of Umezawaea sp. Da 62-37. Taxonomy (GTDB): domain Bacteria; phylum Actinomycetota; class Actinomycetes; order Mycobacteriales; family Pseudonocardiaceae; genus Umezawaea. The sequence continues at coordinate 6,813,875 of NZ_CP135965.1, read as the reverse complement.
GCAGGATGATCCCCAGCGAGATCGACAGGCTCTGCACGCTGGCGCCCAGCATCGTGAGCCCCTGCCGGATGACCTGGGTCAGCGTGGTGCCGAGGAACGTGCCGATGATCGACACCGCGCCGCCGGTCAGCAGCGTCCCGCCGAGCACCGGTCCGAGGAACGACGGGAGCATGAACTCCGACCCGATGGTCGCGGTGAACGACCCGCTGGTGACCGCGAGCATGAACCCGGCCAGCGCGGCCAGGCCGCCGGACAGCGCGTGCGCGCCGACGATCCGGCGGTGCACGGGGATGCCGGACAGCTCGGCGGCGACCGCGTTGCTGCCGACCATCAGCATCTCCCGGCCGGTGCGGGCGCGGGAGTACAGGTAGCCGACCGCGAGCATGGCGAGCACCGCGAAGATCGCGAGCTGCGGGATCGCGCCGGTGCCGCAGACCGGTCCGACGCAGACGTCGGCGAGCGAGAACGTCCGGAGTTCCTGCATGCCCGCGGGTTTCGTGGTGAACGCCGCCGACGTCGTCAGCTCGGAGTAGACGAGCGAGACGAACCCGAGCAGCGCGAAGTCCATCGCCAGCGTCACGACGAACGAGTTCACCCCCGAGGAGGTGATGATCAGCCCGGTGAGCGCGCCGATCGCGGCGCCCGCGGCGACCCCGATGACCAGGCCGACGTACAGCGGCAGGTGCCACTGCTCGTAGGCCAGGCCCATGAACATCGCGCCGAACGCGGCCATCCGCCCGACCGCGATGTTGAGGTGCCCGATGGACAGCACCGCCAGCTGCGCCAACCCGACCACGGTCAGCGTGGCCACGTCGCGCAGCAGCGGGAAGACCACGAACCGCTCGCTGAAGAACGTCGGGATCATCGACCCGAACACGACGACCAGCAGGACGAGCAGCAGCACCAGCCCGGTGCGCTGGTCCGCGATGGACCGCCGGAGGAACCGAAGGGTCACGCCACTCTCCGGTCGTCCATGGCGTCGCGGTCCCAGGCGATGCCCAGGCCCGGCGCCTCGGGCGCGACGGCGTGGCCGTCCTCGACGGCCATCTCCGCCGTCGTGATCGCCCGCAGCTGCGGGATGTGCTCGACGTACCGGCCGTTGGGGATGGCCGCGGTGAGGCTCACGTGCAGCTCCATGAGGAAGTGCGGGCACACGGCCACGTTGAACGCCTCGGCCAGGTGCGCGACCTTCAGCCACGGCGTGATCCCGCCGACGCGGGCCACGTCCACCTGCACGATGGACGCCGCGCCGCGTTCGAGGTAGTCGCGGAACTGGCCGACGGAGTACATCGACTCGCCGACCGCGATGGGGATGCTGGTGGAGCGGGCCAGCCGCTGGTGCCCGGCGACGTCGTCGGCGGGCAGCGGTTCCTCCAGCCAGAACAGGTCGACGGGCGCGAACGCCTCCGCTCGCCGGATCGCCTCGGCGGCGGTCATCGACTGGTTGGCGTCCACCATGAGGTCGAAGCGGGGGCCGACGGCCTCCCGGACGGCCATCAGCCGTTCGAGGTCCTCGTGCGCGGTCGGCTTGCCCACCTTCACCTTGACGCCGTTCCACCCGGCGTCGACGGCCGCCTTCGCGCCGAGCACGAGCTCGTCGGCGCTCAGGTGCAGCCAGCCGCCTTCGGTGTCGTACAACGGGACCCTCGGTCTGAACCCTCCCGCGACCCGCCAGAGCGGTTCGCCCGCGCGGAGGCACTTCAGGTCCCACAGCGCCGTGTCCACCGCGGCGAGGGCGAGCGAGGTGATGGCCCCGACGGTGGTGGCGCGGGTGGACGCGAACAGGTCGTGCCACACGCCTTCCACCAGCCGGGAGTCCTGCCCGAGCAGCCTGGGCAGCAGGTGGTCGCGCAGCAGCGCGTGCACCGCGGTCCCGCCCGTGCCGATCGTGTAGGAGTAGCCGAGCCCCACGGCGCCGTCGTCCGTGCCCACCTCCACGAAAATGGTCTCCTGCTTGAGGAAGGCCTGCACCGCGTCGGTGCGGACCTGCTCCACCTCCAGGTCGACGATGAACGCTTCGGCTCTGCTGACGACGGCCACCGCGGGCCCCTCTCCGTGCGCTGGATCAGGTCAGGAACACTTGAGGACGCCGCTCTTGAACTGCTCGGTGAGCTGCGTCGTCTTGGCCTTGCGCTCGGTGTCGTAGGTGTCGACGTTGGCCTGGGTGATCACGAGCGAGCCGGAGTCGACCGTCGTGCCGGGGGTCGCCATCGTGCAGGCGCCGGTGGCGAGCTGGGCCAGCGCCCACCCGCCGACGTACGCCTGACCGGTCGGGTTCTGCGCGATCGTCGCGGACACCGACCCCTCCTTGATGCCCGCCAGGATGGTCGCGTCGTCGTCGATCGCCACGACCTTGATCGGCAGGCCCGCGGACTTCACGCCCGCGGCCGCCGCCACCGCCGGGTTGTACGCCGTGGTGACGATGCCCTGGATCTGGGGCCCCTGCGCGGAAAGCAGGTCCGCCACGGCCTTCTGCGCGGTCTGGAGGTCCTTGTCGATGTCCGGGATCGTGGTCAGGATGGTGACCTTGCCACCGGTCTCGTCCACGGCCTTCTGCACGCCCGCGATGCGGCGCTGGGTGTTGGCGTCGACGTTGTTGCCGGTCAGGTGGACCAGCTTGCCGGTGCCGCCCATGGCCTCGATGGCGGTCTTGGCCGCCTTGTACGCGGCCTCGCCGACGTCGGTGGACAGGCAGAAGTCGGCGTCGTCCTGGTCACCGGCCGGGCAGGAGCCCAGCGAGGCCACGGTGATGCCCTTGGCCTTCAGGTCGGTGAACGTGCTGTTGATGTCCGTCGGCGAGACGCCGAAGATGCCCATCGCGTTGTAACCCTGCGACGCCAACGAGTTCAGCGCGCTGTTCTGCTTCGCCTGGTCCCACTGGCTGGTCTCGTCGAAGACCGTGCCGCCCAGCTTGAAGTCCGCCTTGACCTGGTCGGCGGCGGTCTTCCACGGCTGGAAGTAGGGGTGGGGCCCGCCGGGGACGAAGGCGATCTTGACGCTCGCCGCGTCCTTCTTCTCCGGGCCCGCCGCCGACTGCCCGGCGTCCGACCCCTTGGTGGTGCATCCGACCGTGACCGCGAGCAGCCCTACGGCCACCGCGCACAGCCTGGTCCGCTTCGCGAACGGCCTCATTGCCAGCCTCAATCCTATAGGATATTGGATAGCTGATTTCTACGACACGGGGGAAGTTGTGTCAACAGGGGCGGGGTGGAGGACGGGGACAATCGTTACCAGGGTGGCGGGGCGGTGTCACTCCCGTACCGGAGGGGTGATCCGCACCGGGCGGGAAACCACCCGTGTGCCCACCCTCCGGTGATGTCGCGGTGGACCGGGCAGACCCTGTTGGCGCTGATGGGCGGGGTTCGCACTGGCGTTGGCCCGCGGCTACCGGATCCGCGGCAGCGCGGGCGTCGGCCGCGCCGTGACGGGACTGGCGCTCCTCGTCCACGCCCTCGCGCTCGTCACGTACACACCGCTGCCGCGGCCGGTCGTGGACGCCGAGTTCTGCGCGGCGAACACCGCGCCGGCGCACCCATGTGGAACCCGGCGCTCCACACCGGCCTCCTGTCGAACCCGGCGCTCCAGCAGGTGGTGTTCAACGACGGCGCTGTTCGTGCTGTTGGGGGACGGGGCTGCGCCGGGGCAGCGGGCTGTGCGGTTGCGGCCTGCGGGTTCGCCGGTGTTCGGGCGGGTCCTGGCGCGGTTCCTGGTCGGACCGGCGGGTGTTTCCTGCTCAGCGGCATGGGGACGGCGACCGGATCGGACGCGTGGCGCGGGTGGTTGTGGCTGGGCAGCGGTGGCCGCCCTGGCTCGTCGCCGGGGTGGCGGTGCCCTCCGTGCGCCGGGGTGGTCTGGTTCTCAGCAGCTCGAAACCGGCCAGCGGTGCCCGCCGTTCTCCGGGTTCGGCCGATTTGACTCGGGACCCCTCTTTTCGCCCCTTGGCGGGTCGAAAAGGGCAGGTGGTGAAGCTCCTGCCCCGCCGCCGAAAGTCCAGGGCCGAAAACCCCGAGTCAAATCGGCCGAACAAGATGAGGGCACGCTCGGTCGGGTGCTCTTGGTCGGGCTGCCGTCGAGGTCGGCCGCGTTGTTCGCCGTCGTGGTGCTTGGCCGCCGTGGTGGTCGGCTTCTACCCCAGCACCACCGGCAACGCCTCGACGCCGTACACGACCGACGTCTTCCGGAACACCAGGTCGTCCTGGGTGCCGTGCAGGCGCATCTCCGGGAACCTGCGCACGAGGGCCGGGTAGGCGGCGCGGAGTTCCATCCTGGCCAGTTCGGCGCCGATGCAGCGGTGGATGCCGTACCCGAAGGCCAGGTGGGGGGAGGACTTGCGGGTCGGGTCGAAGTCCTCCATGTCGGGGCCGAGGGATTCGTCGCGGTTGGCGCCGCTGAGCGAGCAGACGACGACGTCGCCCTTCGCGATGTGCTTGCCGCCGATGACCATGTCGGCGCGGGCGAACCTGGGGAAGGCGACCTGCACGACGGTCAGGTGGCGGAGCAGTTCCTCGACGAACTGGTTGACGGCCGTGTCGTCGTCGCGGACGCGGGCGAAGGCCTCGCGGTCCTCCAGCAGCACCAGCGCGCCGAGGGCGAGCATGCTGGCGGTGGTTTCGAAGCCCCCGGTCAGGACGCCGTCGGCGAGGCCCGCGAGTTCGCGGTCGTCGACCTCGTCGCCGTGCTCCTTGATGATCATCCCGATGAGACCGTCGCCGGGGTTCTCGCGCTGCTTCTTCACGACGTCCATGAAGTACGCGAGCGACTCGGACATCGCGCCCAGTGACGGGTTGGCGCCCGCGAAGAGGTCGAAGCGGGCCATGCTGAGGCGTTGGAAGTCCTCGCGGTCCTCGTACGGGACGCCGAGGAGTTCGCAGATGGCGAGCGACGGGATGGGGAGGGCGAAGGCCTCGACGAGGTCGACGGGGCCGTCCGCGGCGGCCATCTCGTCGAGGCGGTCGGCGACGATGGCCTCGATGCGCGGGGCGAGCCTGCCCAGCCTGCGCATGGTGAACTCGGGCGTCAGGAGCTTGCGCAGGCGGGTGTGGACGGGCGGGTCGGCGAAGCCGAGGCCGCCGGGGTTGCTGTCGGAGGACAGGCCGCCGGAGGTGCCGACGAGGTTGACGAAGTCGTTGCTGAACCCGTCGACCTTGCCCAGGACCTCCTTCGACTCCTCGTAGCCGGTCACCAACCACACGTTGATGCCGAACGGGAGCTTGAGCTTGCTGACCGGCTCGCGCCTGCGGCGCACTCCCAGCTCGGGCACCGGGTCGACGCCGTTCCGGCGCAGCGGCATGAGGGCGGAGCTGGGGAAGAACGACAGCGTCGACAGGTCGAGCGGCTTCTTCTGCAAGCGCGTCAGGTAGCCCCGCCCAAGCCTCGCCAGCACACGGGAGCGCAGATTCCCCATAGTCGACATAACCCCACCGTCGTTCGGTTCAGTTCCGTCGGTGTCGCACCTGGCCACCGGCGGGCCTCATGACCCCGCGCCAACGATAACCAACGATCCGCGGACCACCGACGCCTCGGGCGGCGCGTCCGCGGTCTCCGGGGGTGCACGGGGTTCGGGAACTCGTAGTGGCGCCATTGTCCGTCCGCGTTCCCGGCTGCACAAGAATGGGGGCGTGATGCGGATCGGAATACTGGGACCGTTGGAGGTGCGCGGTTCCGACGGCGCTCCGATCACGATCGGCGGGGGCGGTCCGCGGGCGCTGCTGGTGCGGCTCGCGCTGGCGAAGGGCCGCGTCGTGAGCCCCGCCACGTTGTGCGCCGACCTGTGGCCGGAGGCCCCTCCGGCGGACCCGACGGCGACGTTGCAGTCCCTGGTCGCCCGGCTGCGGCGCGCGCTGGACGCCGACACGGGCGTCGGCAGGGCCGCGATCGGCTCGCGGCCGACGGGGTACCTGCTCGACCTGCCGCCGGACGCGGTGGACGCCTGGGAGTTCGAACGGCTGGTCGGCGCGGCCGGGTCCGCGGACCCCGCGCGGGCCGCGGTGCTGCTGCGGGAGGCGCTGGCGCTGTGGCGGGGCGAGCCGCCGTTCGACGGGCCGCGGCTGGCCGAGCTGCGGCTGACCGCCGTCGAGGACCTGGCGGACACCGGCGCGACCGGGCTGGTCCCGGAGCTGACCGGGCTGTGCGCGGCGCACCCGCTGCGGGAACGGGCGCACGTGCGGCTGGTGCGGGCGCTGTGCGCGGAGGGCAGGCAGGCCGAGGCGCTGCGGGTGCACGAGCGGATCCGGCGGGCGCTGGCCGACGAGCTCGGCTCCGATCCCGGCCAGGAGCTGCGCGAGGCGCACCTGGCCGCGTTGCGGGCCGAGGCGGCGCCGTCGGGCGGCAACGTGCCCGCGCGCTGGACGTCGTTCGTGGGCCGGGAGTCCGATCTGGAGCAGGTGGGTTCGCGGTTGCGGGACAACCGGCTGGTCACGCTGACCGGTCCGGGCGGCGTCGGCAAGACGCGGCTCGCGCTGGAGGTGGCGGCCCGGCTGCCGGTGGAGGCGTGGGTCGTCGAGCTGGGCGCGGTGACCGACCCGGACCGGGTGGTGCCCGCCGTGCTCGCGCTGCTCGGCCGCCCCAGCGTGGGCGTGCTGCCCGAACCCGGTCCGGCCGACGCCGTGGACCGGCTGCTGGAGATCGTCGCGAACCGGCGGATGGTGCTGGTGCTGGACAACTGCGAGCACCTGGTGGACACCGTGGCGGTGCTCGTCGACCGGCTGCTGTCCCGGACGGCCGCGCTGCGGGTGCTGGCCACCAGCCGCGAACCCCTTGGTCTCACCGGCGAAGCGCTGCACCCGGTGTCCACTTTGGACTCCGCCGCTCGGGTGGCGCTGTTCGCCGACCGCGCTTGCGCCGTGCGTCCGGGTTTCACCGTCACACCGGACGTCGAGCGGGTGTGCCGGGAGCTGGACGGACTGCCGCTGGCGATCGAGCTGGCCGCGGCCAGGTTGCGGTCGATGACACCGGGCCAGCTGGCCGAGCGGATCGGCGACCGCTTCCGGCTGCTGGACCGCGGCGACCGCACGGCGGCGGCCCGGCACCGGACGCTGCGGGCGGTGGTCGACTGGAGCTGGGACCTGCTGGCCGACGACGAGCGAGCGCTGTTGGCCGGGCTGTCGGTGTTCGCGGGCGGCGCCACCGCCGACGCGGTGCGCGACGCCCGCACCGACGACGATCCGCTGGACCTGTTGTCCGCCTTGGTGGACAAGTCGCTGGTGGTCGTCGCGGAGCACGACGGGGAGGTCCGGTACGGGCTGCTGGCGACCGTGCGGGAGTACGCCGCCGAGAAGCTGGGCCCGGCGACCGCGGCGGTCCGCGACCGGCACGCGGAGTGCTTCGCGACGTGGGCCGAGACGGCCGAACCCGAGGTGCGCGGGCACGACCAGCGGCGGTGGCTGGCGCGGCTGGACCGGGAGCGCGGCAACCTCGACGCCGCGCTGGACCACGCGCTGGCCACCGGTCGGGTGGACCTCGCGCTGCGGCTGTTCACCGCCCGGCTGTGGCCGTGGTTCGTCCGCGGCGCCCGCCGGGAGGCGGTGGACCGGGCGGTGGCCGTGCTGCGGGCCGCCGGACCGGTGGCGCCCGCCGGGCTGGAGGACGCGCACGTGCTGTGCCGCCTGGCCAACGGCGAGTACGAGCCGAGCGCGGACGACGGGGACGCGCTCACGCGGATCGCGCACCCGGCGCTGTTCGCGGCGTGGACGTTCGGCGCCTGGATGCCCGACGACCCGCTGCGGTACGCCACCTCGATGGCCGACCGGTTCTCCGGGAACCCCGATCCGTGGCTGAAAGCGTTCGGGCACCTGATGCACGGCATCGTGGCCGCCGAGATGACCCCCGGCGGCACGCCGTCGGCCGAACGGCACCTGCGGAGCGCGCTCACGGGCTTCGACCGCGCGGGCGACCGGTGGGGGCGGACGTTCGCCTGCTACGAGCTGTCCGTGGTGCTGGACAACCGCGGTGACGCGCCCGGCGCGGTGGCCGCGTTGGACGACGCCCGCGCGAGCAGCGCCGTGCTCGGCGGCGACGACGCGCTGCTCGGGCCGGTCATGCTGCTGACCACCTCCGCGCGGCTGCGGGCGCGGGCCGGCCTGCACGACGACACCGAACTGGACCTGGCGCGGGAGATCGCCGAGCGCACCGGTGCCGCGGCGCTGGCCAGGGTGCTGCACGCCCGCGCCGACGTCGCGCGGCACCGGGGCGACTGGGCGGCGGCGGACCGGTGGCTCGACGAGTCCTGGGCCGTCGTGCGGGCCATCGACCCCGCCGACGACCTCCAGCCCACCCCGCACTTCGTCGTCCTCCTGCACAGCACCGCCGCCCACGTGCGGGCCCACCTCGGCCGGGCGGAGGAGGCCCGTGACCGGCACCGGGTGGCGCTGGAGCTGGCCGCGGCCGTCCTCGACGGCCCGCTGCGCGCGCTCGTGGTGGAGAACGCCGCCCAGTGGTGCCTCGACCAGGGGTTCCCCGAGCAGGCGGCGGCCGCGCTCGGGGCGGCCTCCGCGCTGCGCGGCGTCGAGGACACCCTCGACCCCGACGTGCTGGCGCTGCGGGCCCGCTGCGTCGAGGCCCTCGGGGAGGACGGCTACCGGGAGGCCTCCGAACGCGGGAGGGTCGAACCGGTGGCACTGGCGGCGATCGGGTCCAGGTAGGCGTCGACCGCGGCGCGGTCGTCGGCGACCAGGCCGACGTACCCGTCGGGGCGGACGACGACGAACCCGTCCACGCCGTAGGCGGCGCCCAGGTGGCCGTCGGTGTCCACGAGCGTGCGGTCACCGACCACGGCGAGTCCGTCGCGCAGCTCCAGGACCGTCCACCGCGGACCCCGGAACACCTCGAACAGCCTGGTGGGCAAGCCGTTCTCGTGGCACGGCGCGTCCGGCGCGCGGTCGCCCGCCGGCAGCGGTCCCGGCACCGCGCGGTCGTCGCGGCTGAGCGGGCCGCCGCGGTAGTTCAGGCCGAGCTGGTGGAACTCGGAGCCGCGCTGGTAGGCGCCCTCGTCCCCCTCCATGAGCCGCTTGAGGGTGCGCGCGGCCAGTTCCAGCACGCCCTGGGCGATCGGCTCCCGCTCGACGGCGTAGGTGTCGACCAGCCCACGGGAGGTGGCGAGCTTCCAGCCGAGGTTGTACGCGTCCTGGACGCCGGTGTTGAGGCCCTGTCCGCCGGTGGGCGGGCAGACGTGCGCCGCGTCGCCCGCGAGCAGCACCCGGCCGTCCTGGAACCGCTCGGCGGTGCGGACGTTGGCCCGCCACACCGTCGCCCAGACGACCTCGCGGATCCGGATGTCGGTGCGGCCGGAAGCGGTGTCCACCAACTCCTGCAACCACTCATGCGTCGGCTCGGCGCCGTCGGCGGGCGGCGGGCCCGCCAGGTTGAAGAGGTCCGGGACCGCCAGCGGCGTCAGCGCGAGACCGTCGCCCTCGTGCATCCACACGTAGCCGTGCGAGTGGTCGAGGCCGTCGACCAGGACGTCGGCGAGCATCGCCTTGGTGGTCTCGTCGGTGTCGCCGACGAACGCGATGCCCGCCCCCTTGCGCACGGTGCTGCGACCGCCGTCGGCGCCGACCAGGTGGTCGACGCGGACCTCCTCCTCCACGCCGTCGTGCCGCAGGGTCGCGGTCACGCCGTCGGCGTCCTGGACGAAGCCGACCAGCTCGGTGGCCAGTTCGACCCGTCCGCCGAACTCGGCGAGCCGGGCCCGCAGGATCTCCTCGGTGCGGTACTGCGGCACGAACCAGAGGTTCGGGTGCGGCACGTCCGGCGTGGGCTCGGTCAGCTCCGCCATCCGCATCTCGGCCACGACCTCGGCCCCGTTGTAGACGCGCATGAGCGGCGCGCCCGTGCCCGCCGCCATGATCGCGTCGAGCACGCCGAGGTCCTCGAACACCTCCAGCGTGCGCGGCTGGAGGCCGTCCCCGCGCGAGCCGGGGAAGTACGAGGACGCCCGTTCGACGATCCGGTGCGGGACGCCGCGGCGAGCGAGGTCGCAGGCGAGGGTGAGGCCGGTCGGACCGGCTCCCACGATCAGGACCTGGGTGTTCATGGTGTCTCCACGGTGTCGGGTGTCGATTCCCGACCACTGTCGCGGGGCCCGCTGCCGGATCGCCGTCAGCGCGCTGTCACGGGCTGTCACACTTGGGCGATGGCACGACCGGACTGGGCACCCCACGAGATCGACCTCGAACGACCGAGCATCGCGCGGGTCTACGACTACTGGCTCGACGGAGCCCACAACTTCGCGGCCGACCGGCAGCTGGCCGACCAGGCGGTGGGCATCATGCCCAGCCTGAAGTCGGCGATCATGGGGAACAGGGCGTTCCTGCGCAGAGCCGTGAAGCACCTGGCGGCGGCGGGCGTGCGGCAGTTCCTCGACCTCGGATCGGGCATCCCGACCGTCGGCAACGTGCACGAGGTGGCCCGGCAGGAGGCCCCGGAGTCGCGCGTGGTCTACGTCGACATCGACCCCGTCGCCGTGGCGCACAGCCGGTCGCTGCTCCGCGACGACCCGCGGGTGACCGTGCTCCAGTCCGACATCCGCGACCCGGAGACGATCCTCTCCTCCCCCGAGGTGCGCGACCTGCTGGACCTGGAGCAGCCCGTCGCGGTGCTCATGGTCGCGCTGCTGCACTTCATGCCGGACTCCGAGGACCCGCTGGGGATCATCGCGGGCTACCGCGACCGGCTGGTGCCCGGCAGCTACCTCGCCCTGTCGCACCTGGGCGTCGAACCGGGCGAGGAGCCCGAGGGCTGGCTGCGCTACCGGGACCTGTACGCGGCCTCGGTCACCCCGCTGGTCTCGCGCGGCAAGGTCGCCGTCACGGCCCTGTTCGACGGGTTCGAACTGGTCGAGCCGGGTGTGGCGCGGATGCCGCTGTGGCGGCCGGAGTCGCTGGACGACCTGGACGACGACTGCGCGCTGTTCCCCGGTTTCGCGGGGGTCGGCCGCAAGCCCTGACCTGCCCGGAGCGCCGCGGGGGTGTACTACGGGTGCATGACGATCGTGATCGTGGGCGGCGGCCTCGCGGGGGCCAGGACCGCGCAGGCCCTGCGCGACCAGGGGTTCGACGGTGACGTCGTGCTGGTCGCGGGCGAGCGGCACCACCCGTACGAGCGGCCGCCCCTGTCCAAGGGCTACCTCGGCGGCAAGGACGGCCGGTCGAGCTTCGCGGCGTTCCCGGACGGGTGGTACGCCGAGCACCGGATCGACCTGCGGACGGGCGTGACGGCCACGGCGGTCGACCGCGAGGCGCGCCGGGTCGTGCTCGACGACGGGTCGTCGGTCGACTACTCGCAGGTGGTGCTGGCCACCGGGTCGCGGCCGCGACGGCTGGACGTGCCGGGTGCGGAGTCGGCACTGCACCTGCGGACCGTGGAGGACTCGGACCGGCTGCGGGAGAGCTTCCGGGCGGGTGAACGGCTGGTCGTGGTCGGCGCGGGGTGGATCGGGCTGGAGGTCGCGTCGATCGCCCGGCAGGCGGGGGTCGGGGTGACCGTCGTGCACTCGTCACGGGTGCCGTTGCGGCGGGCGCTCGGACCCGAGGTGGCGCGGGTGTTCGTGGCGCTGCACGAGGAGAACGGGGTCGTCTTCCGGTTCGACGCGGAGGTCGTGGAGATCACCGCCGACGGGGTGCGGCTGGGTGACGGGACCACGCTGCCCGCCGAGCACGTGCTGGTCGCGGTGGGTGCGGAGCCGAACGCGGAGTTGGCCTCGGACGCCGGGCTGGAGGTCGACGACGGGATCGTGGTCGACGCGACCCTGCGCACCGCCGACCCGGACGTGTTCGCGGTCGGCGACGTGGCCAACGCCTACCACCCGGTGCTGGAGCGGTACCTCCGCGTCGAGCACTGGGCGAACGCGACCGGGCAGCCCGCCACCGTCGCCGCCGCGATCCTCGACCGGGGCGCGAGCTACCAGGAGCAGCCGTACTCCTTCACCGACCAGTACGACCTGGGCATGGAGTTCGTCGGCACGATCGACGGCTACGACCGGGTCGTGTTCCGCGGCGACGTCGACGGGCGGGAGTTCATCGCGTTCTGGTTGAAGGACGGTGTGGTGCTCGCGGGCATGAACGTCAACGTGTGGGACGTGTCGGAGCGGATCAGGGCGTTGATCGGCACCTCCCCCGACCTCGACCGGCTCACCGGCGCAGGGGTGGGCTCTAGTCTCGGTCTGTGACCCGCAGCAGGCCCGGCCCCGTCCTCTGGCTCTGGTACGCCGTGGGCGGGCGGCTCCCCGACCGCCACCGCGAGTGGGTGCTGCACGACGTCACGGCCCGGACGTGGGTCGTGCGGCACCTGGTGCGCGGACTGGTGCAGATGTCGCCGATCTTCCTGCTGGTGCTGCTGCCGGGGCCGTTGTGGGTGCGGCTGCTGTCGTGCCTGCTGGGCATCCTGGTCGGGTTCTTCTACTCGGTCTCGTACATGGAGCAGACGACCGAGCAGCGCCTGGTCAAGCAGGGCTACCCGCGCGGTACCGGCCGCGCGACCCGGCGCGCGGCGCACTCCGACGAGGACGCCCGCGTGCAGGCCGCCTACGAGGCCCGCTACCGGCCCTAGCGGTAGCGCTGGGGCGGGCGGGGCAGTGCCGGACAGCACGGGGACAGGGCCAGGACAGAACGGGCCGGTGCACTGGTGGTCTCTCCCGCACAGTGCCAGGAGGCACCAGCAATGACCACCAGCCAGGTCTCCCCACCGGTGCCCGTCCGCCCCCGCGTGACACCGTCGTCACTGGGGCGGCTCGTGTTCGGGCTGATCATCTCGAAGACGTCGCTGAACCTCTCGCTCGTGGTACCCCTGCAACTGCTGTTGACGCTGAAGCTGACCTCGGTGCTGAACGGGGCCAGCGCCGCGTCGTCGTTCGGGCTGGTCACCGGGATCGGCGCGCTGGTGGCGCTGGTGTTCAACCCGATCGTCGGGCGGATCAGCGACGCGACGACCGCGCGGTTCGGGCGACGCCGGACGTGGCTGCTGTTCGGGGCGACGACCGGCGGGTTCGCGCTCGCGGGTGTGGGCATGGCGACCGAGGTGTGGCACGTCGTCGTGCTGTGGAGCCTCGTGCAGTGGCTGTTCAACTTCCAGCAGATCGCGACCGACGCGCTGTTCGCCGACCAGGTCGAGGTGCGGCGGCAGGGGCGGGTCGCCGGGGTGCTCGGGCTGCCGGGGCTGCTCGGGCCGTTGATCGGGTTGTCACTGGTCAGCACGGTGCCCGCCGGGTCGGCGGGGCAGTGGTACCTGTTGACGGCGGTGGCCGTGACGGCGGGTGTGATCAGCGTGTTCCTGGTGCGGGACGTGCCCGCGGACCGGGTGACGCGGCCGCCCGTGGACGTGAAGGCGATGCTGCGGACGTTCTGGATCGACCCGCGCCACCACCCGGCGTTCGCCTGGGCGTGGCTGGTGCGGTTCCTGAACTGCTGCGCGATCGCGACGGTGGCGTTCACCGGGGTCTACATGACCGACCGGTTCGCGCTCGACCCCGACCAGGTCAGTTCGACGATCCTGAAGGCCGTCCTGCTGTCGGTGACGGTGCAGACGCTGTCGGGGCTGTTCTCCGGTTTCCTGTCCGACAGGCTGAAGCGGCAGAAGCCCTTCGTCGCCGTGGCGGGGCTGTTCGCCGCGACCGGGACGATGGGGGTGGCGTTCGCGCCGTCGTACGAGTTCGTGTTCGTCGCGATCGGTGTCCAGGCGGTCGGGTTCGGGACGTTCATCGCGGTGGACTTCGCGCTGTGCGTGCGGCTGCTGCCCAACCCCGCCGACGCGGGCAAGGACCTCGGGGTGCTCGACCTGGCGACGTCGCTGCCGCAGTCGATCGTGCCGCTGCTGGGCGTGGTCCTGTTGCCGTTGGGCGGTTTCCCGCTGTTCTACGGCACGCTGGTGGTCGTCGGGTTCATCGGGATGGCGGCCCTGCTGCGGGTGCCCGAGATCGGTGACGAGGAGCACGGCGGGCGCTGGTCGGTGCCGGTCGTCCGGAAGTGACCCGGTGTCACGCCCACATCGGGACCAGTCCGCCGGAGAGCGCGCGGTCCTGGCGCAGCACGGCCCTGTGCAGTTCGCGCAGGCCCGGCAGCGGGTCGAGGCCCAGCGACTCGGCGAGGCGGCGGCGGGCGGTGTCGTAGACCGACAGCGCCTCGGCCTGCCGTCCACACCGGTACAGCGCGAGCATCAGCTGCTTGAGGAGCCGTTCGCGCAACGGGTTCTCGGCGACCAGCAGCGTGAGTTCCGGCACGAGGTCCTCGTGCCGGAACAGGGCGAGGTCCGCTTCGACGGCGAGTTCCCGCGCGCCGAGGCGGAGTTCGGCCAGCCTGGCCCGCTCCCCCGTCACGGACAGCGCGTCCGCCACGTCGGCCAGCGGCGGACCGCGCCACACCGCGTCCGCCCCGCGCAGCGCGTCGCTCGCCTGCTGGAACCGCCGCAGCACCAGGAGTTCCCGGCCCTGCCGGTGCAGGCCCTGGAAGACGTCCACGTCGAGTTCGCCGGGCAGCACCGCCAGCCGGTAGCCGGAACTGCGCGTCTCCAGCCGCGTCCCGAGGACGTTGCGCAGCTTGGCGACGTGCAGGTGCAGGGCGTTGACCGGGTCCTTGGCCGCGCGGTCGCGCCAGCACTCGTCGATCAGCCGGTCGCGTGAGATGAACTCGTTGGCGCGCAACAGCAACAGGGCGAGGATCGCCCGGCGCAGGTCGCCGAGGCCCGCCACGGGGACGCCGTCGTCGGTGACGACCTCGGTGTGTCCGAGCAGGGCGAAGCGCATGTCGGTCTACCTCCCTGGCCGCCGTCGGTCGGGCGGGAACAGCCGGCAGCTAAACCGACGCGGCGACGGCGGACCAGGGTGTGGACGCGATGCGCCCCGTTGTGCCCGGTGGTGATTCCCTTGAGGACCCTTCCTACGGGTGCCGGCGGACCGAGTCCGCCACGGCCGTGAACCCGGCCCAGTCGACGCGGGGCCTGCCAAGGCCGCGCTTCGCCAGGTAGTCGCGGGTGCTGCGGCGGGTCCGGCGGATGGTGCTCCACGCCGACCCCGCGGGCCGGACCTCCCGCGACGGGACCAGCGACCACCCACCCGGTCCGCCGGTCAGCTCGCCGCGGACCAGCACGAACTTCGCGCCGGCCAGCTGCTCGTCGTGCCGGTGCCCGAGCAGGCTCGCCCGCCCCGGCCTGATCTCCGCGTCCTCTGGGACGTCCACGGCGAACCCCGTCTCCCCCGGCACCGGGCGCACCCGGAACAGCGTGGGCGCGCCATCACCGTCGCGGACACCGAGCACAGCGCTCGGGAAGTCGGCGAGGGCCGCGGCGCCGAGCAGCGGCGTCGCGGCGGGACGTCCGTCCACGGCCGGCAGCCGCGGGCGCGACGTCACGGCGGTCGGGGTGACCGTGATGACCAGCCGCATGTAGTACCAGTCCACGACCGGTCGGACCGGCGGCTTGAGGTAGGCCCGACTGGAGGGCTGCCGTTCGAACAGCATCGCCCAGTAGTCCGCCAGGTCGCCCGGCGTGGTGGTGATCTCGTCCGGGCACGTCGCGGTGCCGTGCACGAGGACCTGCGGCGGCGCGTCGAGCCCGCTGCCGGTGGGGTCGGAGAACAACAGCGCCACCCGGCCGTCGCGGCGGATGTTGAACGCCTTCTGCGGGAAGCCGAGCGAGGTCGTCAGGGTGAACGTGCCGTCCGGGTGGAGGCGGGCGGAAACCGGCCAGGTGACCGGGGTTCCGTCCTTCGCCAGGGTGGACAGCTCGCAGGTGCGGTGGGCGGCCACTGCCGCGGCCAGGCTTCGATCGAGAAGGGACACGGCGGCAGCCAAGCGGATCGGGGAGCCGCGGGTCGGCGAACCGGGCCGATGTGCCCCGTCGTACGCGGCGGGTTTCCCCGGCGCACCCCGGACGGCGGACCGCTACGGGTCGAGCAGCCGTCGTGGTCCGACGCCCACCGCGCCCAACTGGTCGTCCGGGTTGACCAGGGCGCACTTGTCGAACGAGAGGCAGCCGCAGCCGATGCACTCGGTGAAGCGGTCGCGCATCCGCTCCAGCTTCTCGATCCGGGCGTTGATCTCCTCGCTCCAGCAGCCGGACGCGCGTTCCCAGAACTCGCGCGTCGGCGGAACCCCTTCGGGCAGCAGGGCGAGCACGTCGCCGATGGCCGCCAGCGGGATGCCGAGGTGGTGCGAGGCGCGGATGAACGCGACCTGCCGCAGCACCACGCGGTGGTAGCGGCGCTGGTTGCCCGTGGTGCGGCGGCTGCGGATCAGCCCCTGCCGCTCGTAGAACCGCAGCGCCGACGTGGGAACGCCGCTGCGGTCGGACAGTTCGCCGATGGTGATCTCGTGGACGTCCGCCGGGAGCTGGGCCATACCTGCCAGCCTAGCTTGACTTGAACCTCTGTTTAAGTTCGATGCTTCACCCATGACCACACCACTCCGGCTCGCGATCATCGCGAGCAGCACCCGTGACGGCCGGTTCGGACCGACCGTCGCCACCTGGTTCACCGGCCTCGCCCGGCAGCGCGCGGACCTCGACGTCACGGTGGTCGACCTGGCCGAAACCCCGTTGCCCGCCACGATGACCAGCGCGTTGTCCGCCGAGGACGTCGCACGGCTGGGCGCCGTGACGCCGAGGCTCGACGCCGCGGACGCGTTCGTCGTCGTGACGCCGGAGTACAACCACAGCTATCCGGCGTCGCTGAAGAACGCCATCGACTGGCACTTCACCCAGTGGCGGGCCAAGCCCGTCGGGTTCGTGTCCTACGGCGGGGTGTCCGGCGGGCTGCGGGCCGTGGAGCACCTGCGGCAGGTGTTCGCCGAGCTGCACGCCGTGACGGTCCGGGACACGGTCAGCTTCCACGGGGCTGCGGCGCTGTTCGACGGGGACGGTCAGCCGAAGGAGCCGGAGGGGTGCGGGAAGGCCGCGGGAGCGCTGCTCGACCGGCTCGTCTGGTGGAGCGACGCGCTGCGCGAAGCCCGTGCCAAGAACCCCTACGCCGCTTAGGAAGGACTTCACCATGCTTGATCTCGACCGCGACGGTGTGGACACGATCCTGGTCACCCGGTGGACCGCCGACGATGCCGCCGCTTCGGTGGGGGAAGCGCTTGCCGAGTGGGGGCCGAAGGCCGACGGGCTGTTGTCCGTCACGGGTTTCGCCGGTACCGACGGGACTTCCGCGTTGCTCTACGAGCAGTGGGCGGGCAGTCCGACGTCACGCCGGGAGGGTTCCGTCGAGTACACGATGTACCGGGCGTTGACGCGCCCGGACTCGCCCGAGGTGGGGTGCGTGGTCGTCGTGGAGGCCGAGTTCGACGGTGCCGACGTGCGGACGTGGGTCGACACCGTGCTGGACGCGCTGGCCACCGACGAGGAACCGGCCGAGGGCGGGATCTCGGCGCACTTCCACACGAGCGCGGACGGCAGGCGTGCGCTGAACTACGCCGAGTGGACGTCCGAGGAGGCTCACGCCGCGGCGTTGGCGAACTCCGGGCAGGGGACCGTCGGCCTGGGTGAGAAGTGGCGGCGCGTCAAGGAGTTCCCCGGTGTGCTGAACGGCGGCTTCACCCGGTTCGTCGTGGTGGGCGGGGTGTAGGCCGGTAGCGGGTCCGGTGGCCGCGCGGTCGCGTCGTGGCCGCCGGGACGCCGTGCGGCCGTTCGGGCTAAGGGGTTCGCACGGGCGCGCTACGGATGTGCCCGGCACCCGCGCCCCACCAGCATGATCGCCATGGGACACAGGAGATCGTTGGCGTTGCTGGTGGCGGTCGTGGCGGGGTCCTCGCTGTTGACCGGCACCGCGGGTGCGCGGGTCGCCTTCGAGGTGCAGAGCCTCGACGGGCGGGGGAACAACAGGGCGCACCCGGAGTGGGGACAGGCCGGGGAGGACTACTCGCGGGTGGCGGCGGCGCGTTACGCCGACGGGATCGGGGTGCCCGTCGGCGGGCCGAGTCCGCGGTACCTGAGCAATCGGGTGTTCGCCGACGGCGGGGTGACGCGGACGTCCGAGCGCGGGGTCAGCCAGTGGGGGACGGCCTGGGGGCAGTTCCTGGACCACTCGTTCGGGCTGCGCAAGGCAGGTGGGGAGCAGGGGGAGATCCCGTTCGTCAACGGGGCGGCGATGGAGGACTTCCACAGCGACATCCCGTTCGTGCCCTTCGGGCGCAGTGCGGCGTCCGCGGGTACCGGGGTGACGACGCCGCGCCAGCAGGACAACAAGCTGAACTCCTACCTGGACGCGGAAGCCGTGTACGGGAACGCGCCGGACCGGCTGGCCTGGATGCGCGACGGGGCGAAGCTGCTCATGCCGGACGACCTGCTGCCGCGCCGGGACGCGCGGGGTGACGTCGCGACGGCTCCCGGTGCGGACGACCCGATCGGGATGGGGCCTCGGGCCGTGGTCACGGGGGACGACCGGGGCAACGAGAACGTGTCGCTGACGGCGGTGCAGACGTTGCTCGCCCGTGAGCACAACAGGATCGTGGCGCTGCTGCCCGCGTCGCTGCCGGAGGAGCAGCGGTTCCAGTTGGCGCGCAAGGTGGTCATCGCCACGCAGCAGTACATCACCTACACCGAGTTCCTGCCCGCGCTCGGTGTCCGGCTCGCGCCCTACCGCGGTTACGACCCGACCGTGGACGCCACGCTGTCCAACGAGTTCGCCACGGTCGGCTACCGGGCGCACAGCATGTTGCGCGGCAACGTGGTGGTGCGCACGGAGAAGTCCCGGTACACCACGGCGCAGCTGGACGCCCTGCGCGCCAAGGGAGCCCGGATCGCGGAGACCGGGACGTCGGTCGAGATCACGATCCCGCCCGCGCTCGGGGCGTTCCGGCCGGAACTGGTCGGCGAGGTGCAGCTCGGACCGCTGCTGCAAGGGCTCGGCGGGCAGGCGCAGTCGCGCAACGACGAGCAGGTCGACGACGTCGTCCGCAGCCTGGCGCTGACCAGGACCGGGTGCGAGCCGAACTGCCAGACCGCGATCTTCGACGTCACCGCGATCGACGTGGAACGCGGCCGCGACCACGGGATCCCGGCGTACAACGACCTGCGCGCGGCCTACGGGCTGGCGCCGAGGGCGTCGTTCCAGGCCGTCACGGGTGAGGCGACCGAGGCGTTCCCGGCCGACCCGGAGCTGACGCCGGGCGCGGAGATCGACGACCCGGACAGCATCGACTTCGTGGCGCCCGACGTGCGGCGCACGACCGTCGCGGCCCGGCTCAAGGCGCTGTACGGCGACGTGGGCGGGCTGGACGCGTTCGTCGGCATGGTCGCCGAGCCGCACGTGCCGGGCACCGAGTTCGGCGAACTCCAGCTGGCGATCTGGAAGGAGCAGTTCCGGGCGATGCGCGACGGCGACCGGTTCTTCTACGACAACGACCCGGCGCTCACGGTGCTGCGGCAGCGCTTCGGCATCGACTTCCGGCACGACCTCGGTGACCTGGTCGCGCTGAACACCGACATCCCGCGCCGCGAACTGGCGCGCTCCGTGTTCCGCGTCTCCTAGCATCACGGGATGCGCATGGGGTCGCGCGGGCTGGTCGCGCTGGGGTGTCTGGGAGTACTGGGGTTCGGCTGCTTCCTGTGGGTGGTGCGGAACACCGCGCGACCGAGTCTGCCCGCGGTGGTCGTGATCACGCTGGCGGTCGTCGTGATCACCGTTGGGCCCTGGGTGGCGCTGGTGCACGCCCGGCTGCGCGAAGACCAGGAGGCCCTGCCGATGTTCCGGGTGGGGGTGGCGGTCGCGGTGCTGTTCGCCGTCGGCGGGGTCGCTTTCGTGCTGCCGCAGGGGTTCCGCGAGGAGTTCGCCTCGCCCGCGGTCATGCTGTCGTTCCTGACCGCGGGCGGGTTGGCGCTGGTCGGCGCGGTGGTGCTGCCGTGGCTGTTCCTGACCACCCGGATGCTCGCCAGGGAACGCGCCGCCAGGGCCCGCGCCGAGGAGCGCGCGGACCTGGCGGCGCACCTGCACGACTCGGTGCTGCAAGCGCTGACGCTGATCCAGAAGCACGCCGACTCCACCGAGGTCCGCAAGCTGGCCAGGAGCACCGAACGCGACCTGCGGTCGTGGCTGTACGGGCGGCAGCCGTTGGCGGGCAACGACTTCGCCGCCGCGGTGGCGGTGACCGCCGAGGTCGTGGAGGACTCGTTCGACGTCGTGGTGGAGCTGGTGTCCGTCGGCACGTGCGCGCTGGACACCCGGTCGCGCGCGGTGGTCGGCGCGATGCGGGAAGCCCTTGCCAACGCGGCGAAGCACGGCGGGGTCAGCCGGGTGTCGGTGTTCGCGGAGGTGACCGAGTCCGAGGTGTTCGCGCTGATCCGCGACCGCGGCCGGGGATTCGACCCGGCCGTCCGCAGTGGAGCGAACCGGAGGGGTATCGCGGACTCGATCGAGCGGCGGATGGCGCACGAGGGCGGCACGGCCGCGATCCGCACCGCGCCGGGCGAGGGCACCGAGGTGGAACTGCGCATGCCGTTGGCGCACGGGTGATCCGCGTGCTGGTGGTCGACGACCACGCCGTCGTCCGGTCCGGGGTGCGCGCCGAGATGGGGACCGACGTCGACGTGGTCGGCGAGGCCGAGGACGTCGGGACGGCGCTGGCCGCGATCGGCGCGCTGGCGCCGGACGTGGTGCTGCTGGACGTGCACCTGCCCGGCGGTGGCGGGCGGGCGGTGCTGGCGGCCGCCGTGCCCGCGTTCCCCGCGGTGCGGTTCCTGGCGCTGTCGGTGTCGGACGCCTCCCAGGACGTGATCGCGGTGATCCGGGCGGGCGCGCGGGGGTACGCGACCAAGGCGATCACCGGTTCGGAGCTGCGGGCCGCGATCCGGCGGGTGCACGCGGGCGACGCGTACTTCTCGCCGCACCTCGCCGGGTTCGTGCTGGACGCGTTCCGCGGCGACCCCGACCTCGACGGGCTCACCCCGCGCGAGCGCGACGTCCTGCGGCTCGTCGCCGCCGGGTACACCTACCGCGAGGTCGGCGAAAGGCTGTCGATATCCGGCCGGACGGTGGAGACGCACGCCGCCGCCGTGCTGCGCAAGCTGCAACTCCCGAACCGGCGGGAACTGTCGCGCTGGGCCAGGGCGCGCAAGCTGCTCTGACCTTTCCCGGAATCCTCGATCGACCATCGGGTACCGATCGGTTTTCCCGATGGCCAGGAGATTGCCGGCCGCCGGGAAAAGCATTGCGGCCTGCGGCGCACGGCGAGCCCGCCGTCGGACTCCACCCACGTCGTGGGCCGCCGCGGCTTCCGGCCCGACACCTCCACGACGACGGGGTCGGGCGCGTCAGCGCTGTCGGGCATCCCGTCGTGGGGTCGACGACGCGGGCCGGGCGTGGTCCGTCGCGCCGAGGCCGTCCTACCGCTGCTCGACGCGGACGTCGTCCTCTTCGCCGGCGACCTGCTGTCGCGGGGCGAATCCGGGACGTTCGCGCCTAACCCGTCATCAACAGGACACTCATCAAGGAAGTGGAAGCCGTCTACCGAATTGGCGATTTCCCGAAGGCGGTCGGCCGCGCGTCGAACTGGGGCAGAACCGGCAAGATCCCGGTCACCTTCCGACCCTATTCGGCTAAGGCTGATCGGTACCATAAAGCAATGGCGAACACCGGCGCAGATGTCGTACCGCTCAGCCCGCGCAAGCGCCTGCTGGCGGCGTCGATCAGGCTTTTCTACCGCAACGGCATACAGGCGACCGGTGTCAGCGAGCTCTGCGAGGTCGCGGGCGTCTCGAAGCGCACGCTCTACCAGCTCTACGGCGGCAAGGACGAGCTGATCGCGGCCTACCTGGAGCACATGAGCGACAAGCAGGTGATCCCGGTGGAGCGCAAGCTGTTCGACGACGGGCTGGCGCCCGCGGACCGGTTGGCGCAGCTGTTCGACCGGCCGGACCCGGAGCGGTTCCGGGGGTGCCCGTTCCACAACGCGAGCGTGGAGCTGACGACCCCCGGGCATCCGGCGCAGCCGGTGATCCACGCGTACAAGGAGAACTTCTGCCGTCGGATCGCGGATACGGCGAGGGAGGCGGGGTTGCGGGATCCGGAGGATCTGGGGAGGAGCTTGATGCTGTTGTACGAGGGGGCCAGTGCGTTGGCCACGTCGACGGGGGATGTGGCGGCTTTTGATTCGGCTCGGCCGGTGGCGGAGAAGTTGATCCGGGAGGCGGCTGCTTGAGGGGGTGTCGGTAGTTCGGTGCTGGGGGGTGTTTTGGGGCGGCGGGCGGGGGCCGTTGTGGGTGGGGGCCGCGTGTGGTCGCCGGTCTGGTTTTCGGCAGCTCGACACCGGGTATCGGTGGCCGCCGTTCTCCGGGTTCGGCCGACTTGACTTGGGGCCCCTCTTTTCGGCCCTCGGCGGTCTTGAAGGGCAGGTGGTGGTGACCTGCCCGCCGCCGCGAGGGTAGGGCCGAAAACCCCAAGTCAAGTCGGCCGAACAGATGCGGGCGCGCTCGCTGTCAGCTTGGTTCGGCGGTGTGCTCGGTGGTGTGGTGCTCGTGGGGATCGTTCGGTTGGGTGGTCTGTTCGGCGGCTTGTCGTGTCGGCCGCTTATCCCCTGTCCTGGGCGTCCACTCGCAGTAGGTGGAGGCGGCAGACTCGTCGTACGTAGCGGCTTGAGCGGCTGTCGGAGGGCACCACCAGGGTTGGTCTGGTGAGGATCTCGCCGTTGTAGCGGGTGGCGAGGAGTGTGGAGCAGCTGCCGAACTCGGGGTCTACTGGTCGTCGCGCAGCGGTGGCCGCTGGGTGGGGACCCGCACCTCCGGCAGCAAATCCATGGCCACCACGGTAGGTCGGTGGCGGGCTCCGCAGAAGCCACCAACAGGGGAAACGTTCAGAACCGTGGATGCGGTCCGCAGAAGTGCAGAGATCCGTTTTCGCGGGTGGTGATCACAATTCGTGCCGCAGGTGCGGTCTGCCGTGTTTCCCGCGGAAGCGGCGATAGACTTCCCGGTATGCCGAACTTGCGGATCAGTGAAGCCGCCTCGCTGCTGGGGGTCAGCGACGACACCGTGCGCAGGTGGGCGGATCAGGGGCGGTTGCCGGTGGTGAACGGCGACAACGGGCGGATGGCTGTCGAGGGGCACGCGCTCGCCGCGTTCGCCCAGCAGTTGGCCGACGATCCGGAGCCGGGTGCCACGGTCGCCGCCTCAGCCCGCAACCGGATGCGCGGCATCGTCACCCGAGTCGTCAAGGACGGCGTGATGGCGCAGGTCGAGATGCAGGCCGGACCGTTCCGGGTGGTGTCCCTGATGAGCAGGGAGGCCGCCGAGGAGCTCGGTCTGGAGGTCGGGGTCGTCGCGGTGGCCTCGATCAAGTCCACGCACGTCGTCGTAGAGATCCCGGAGGCCTGAATGTTCCGTCGCACTGGTGTGGCCGCACTCGCCCTGCTGGCGCTGGTCGGGTGCTCCGCGCAGGACACCGCGTCCACGACCGCCCCCAGCGCCACGTCCACCTCGTCCGCACCCGCGGTCACCGGCGCGATCACGGTGTTCGCCGCCGCGTCGCTGACGGAGTCGTTCACGCAGCTGGGCAAGGACTTCGAGGCCGCCAACCCCGGCGCCAAGGTCACCTTCAACTTCGCGGGCAGCTCGGCGCTGGCGCAGCAGATCAACTCCGGCGCGCCCGCCGACGTGTTCGCCTCCGCGGCGCCCGCGAACATGAAGCAGGTCAGCGACACGGGCGGCATCACCGGTGACGCGACCACGTTCGTGAAGAACAAGCTGGAGATCGCGGTGCCCAAGGGCAATCCCGCGAAGGTCACCGGTCTGGCCGACTTCGGCAAGGCGGACCTGAAGATCGCGCTGTGCGCCGAGCAGGTGCCGTGCGGCGCGGCGGCGAAGAAGGTGTTCGAGACGGCGGGGATCACGGCCGCGCCGGACACGCTGGAGCAGGACGTCAAGGCCGTGCTGACCAAGGTGAAGCTGGGCGAGGTCGACGCGGCGCTGGTGTACAAGACGGACGTGAAGGCAGCGGGCGCCGACGTCGAGGGCATCGAGTTCCCGGAGTCCGACAAGGCCGTCAACGACTACCCGATCGCGCCGCTGGCGAAGGCCCCCAACGCGGCCGCGGCCAAGGCGTTCGTGGACTTCGTGCTGTCCGCCAAGGGCACCTCGGTGCTGACCGCGGCCGGTTTCGCGGCCCCGTGACCCGACGCCCCGGCACACGAGGACGGCTGCCCGCCGTCCTCGTGCTGCCCGCGTTGATCGGGCTCGCGTTCCTGCTCGTCCCGCTGGCCGGGCTGCTGGTCCGCGCCCCCTGGACCACGCTGGTCGACCAGCTGTTCAGCCCGTCGGTCGGGCAGGCGCTGTCGTTGTCGCTGCTGTGCGCGAGCCTGGCGACGGTGATCTGCCTCGTGCTGGGGGTGCCGCTCGCGTGGCTGCTGGCGCGCGCGGACCTGCCGGGACGGGGGCTGCTGAGGGCGCTGGTGACCGTGCCGCTCGTGCTGCCACCGGTGGTCGGCGGCGTGGCGCTGCTGCTGGTGCTGGGACGGCGCGGCCTGGTCGGCTCGTACCTGTACTCGTGGTTCGGGATCTCGCTGCCGTTCACCACGGCCGGGGTCGTGCTCGCCGAGGCGTTCGTGGCGATGCCGTTCCTGGTGATCTCCGTCGAGGGCGCCCTGCGCGCGGCCGACCCCCGGTTCGAGGAGGCCGCCGCGACGCTCGGGGCCTCGCGGTGGCTGGTGTTCCGGCGGGTCACGCTGCCGACGATCCTGCCCGGCGTCGTCGCGGGCACGGTCCTGTGCTGGGCGCGGGCGCTGGGCGAGTTCGGCGCCACCATCACGTTCGCGGGCAACTTCCCCGGCCGGACGACCACCATGCCGCTCGCCGTCTACCTGGCCCTGGAGACCGATCCGGACGCCGCGATCGTGCTGAGCATCGTGCTGCTGCTGGTGTCGGTCGTCGTGCTGGCCAGCCTGCGCGACCGGTGGGTCGGCGGCTCCGCATGACGCTGCACGCGGACCTCCGGGTGGCGCGGGGGTCGTTCGCGCTGGACGTGGACCTGTCGGTCGCGCCCGGCGAGGTCGTCGCGTTGCTGGGGCCCAACGGGGCGGGCAAGACGACGGCGTTGCGGGCGCTGGCCGGGCTGCTGCCGTTGGACGGCGGGCACGTGCGGGTCGACGACGTGGTGTGGGACGAGCCGCCGAAGGTGTTCCTGCGCCCCGAACGGCGGCCGGTCGGCGTGGTGTTCCAGGACTACCTGCTGTTCGCGCACCTGTCCGCGGCGGAGAACGTGGCGTTCGGGCTGCGGGCGCGCGGGATGGACCGGCGGGCGGCGCTCGCTCTGGCGTCGGAGTGGCTGGAACGGGTCGGGTTGGCCGAGTACGCGCGGGTTCGGCCGCGGGCGTTGTCCGGGGGGCAGGCGCAGCGGGTGGCGTTGGCGCGGGCGTTGGTGACGGGGCCGTCGTTGCTGCTGCTGGACGAGCCGTTGGCGGCGTTGGACGCGAGCACTCGGATGCTGGTGCGGACGGAACTGGGGCGGCACCTCGGGGAGTACGGGGGGCGCACGGTGATGGTGACGCACGATCCGTTGGACGCGATGGTGCTGGCGGATCGGTTGGTGATCGTCGAGGGTGGGCGGGTTGTGCAGGTGGGGGCGCCCACGGAGGTCGCGCGGCAGCCGCGGACGGATTACGTGGCCCGGTTGGTGGGGCTGAATCTCTATCGGGGGGTGGGGGTGGGGACGTCGGTGGTGTTGGACGAGGGTGGGGAGTTGGTGGTGGTGGCGCCGGTGGACGGAGCTGTGTACGTGGCGTTTCCGCCGTCGGCGGTGAGTTTGCACTTGGTCAGGCCTGAGGGGAGTCCGCGCAATGCCTGGCCGGTGACGGTGGTGGGGGTGGAGCAGCACGCGCACACGGTGAGGGTGCGGCTGGAGGGGAGTCCGGGGGTGTTGGCGGATGTGACCACGGCGGTGGTGGCGGAGTTGAGGTTGGTGCCTGGGGCGCGGCTTTGGGCAGCGGTGAAGGCCACGGAGACGCATACGTATTCGGGGTGAGTTGGGGGTGCGCGTTTGGGGCGCGTTGGAGGCTTGGGTTTCGGGCGGGTGTGCTCGGTGCCGTTGTGGGTGGGGGTGCCTTTACCCGGTCGCCGAGTGTTCTGGGCTTGCCGCAGCTTGTCAAGGCTGGAAAGATGCCTTGACAAGCTCCGTCAAGCCCAGAGATGGCTTCGGATCGGGTGCAGGGGTAGGTCTGGCTACGCCAGCATCAGGCTCCGCCTGACAAGGCACCTCGCTGCGCGTCGGCAAGGCGGCGGGCGCTCCGCGCCGGATGCGAGGGGCGGCTGCGCCTTCGGGTGAGCGGGTGTCCACATGGGATGGTGGGCGGTTTGCATTTGTGTGGCCTGCGTGGACTTGTGCGTGGGCGAAAGTGCAGTGAGCGGAGTACTGGTGGCCACTTTTGCTGGGTTCTCGGCATTTGGCGCAACGGTGGTGGTCTACTCGAGGCAGCCTGCGCACCTACGAGGAAGGCGACGGTCATGATCTGCTGGGACCGGGTGGGGGACCATCTCGTGGTGGGTGTGTTCGAGCAGGGTGAGGTGGGCGGGCTGCGTCGCTATCTCACCGGGTTGCGCAATCTGTTGGACGAGCGGTTCGCCGGGTATTCGGCGTGGGAGCTCGGGATGCCGTTTCCCGTGTCGGAGGCGGTGGATCCGCGGTTGCGGGCGATTCTGCGGCGGCGGTCGGTCGGGGTGTCGCGGTGGCAGGAGCCGGAAGTGTTGAGGCCGTTGAGGGAGGCGGTTGAGGCGGTTCTGGTGACGTTGCCGGATCGGGGTGGGATCGTCGAGTTGCGTTCCGTTGACGTGGTGGTGGCGTGGACTCGGTCGTTGACGGATCTGCGGGTCGCGATGTCGGCGGCGGTTCGCGACGGTGATCCGGTGGTGGCCAGTCGGACCCGGTTCACGACGCGGTGGTTGAGGTCGCTCGTGCGAACGCTCGACGCGGCGTCCACCAAGCCCGCTGAGGTGGTGCCGCAGAATTTGGTGGACAGCGTGAACCAAGTGCGCGCCTACTGGATCTGACGGCGGGTCCCGACGGCGCTGCGCCGGCGAAACCGGGAGGGCCAAGGGGGTTCGGCGCGCCTGAGGGCGTGTCCTCTTGGGAGGGTTTGGTGGGGAAGGGTTTTCGGCGTGCGGATGTCGGGGACCTGTCGACAACTCGAACCAGGACTTCAGGCGTGTGGTCACGGCGTGCGTCGTCGGGCGCGGTAGAGGACGCGGATCACGGCTCGCGCGACCGGCACCGCCCAGGAGGTCCTCCTACCGCGCCCCCTCGTGCGAATCAGCCCTGAGCCGCCTGCACACGGGCTCTGACCGGCCTGCCCGCGCCGACCGGTTCACCGATGAGGCCGAGGCGTTGGGCGGCGACACCCGCCTGGAAGCGCGTGTCGACCCCGAGGATGCGGTAGATCTCCGAGATCCTGCGCGCCAGCGTCCTCGGCGCGAGGCAGAGCCTCCGGGCTATCGAACGGTCGGGCAGGCCGCCCGCGAGCATTTGCATGAGCTGGAATTGCTGCTCGTTGAGCATCGCCAATTCCGGGAATCCTCCATCACCGTCGCGGTGGCGTGACGGGGTCATCCTGTCCATCCGGACCAGATCATCAGAAACGGTCATCGTCTTCTCCATACCCGTGCGCGCGAATCCCGGGACCGGTGCCTTCGGGGCCGACTCCGCAGCTGGAACTCCGAAGGGCGCGGCCCAAGCGTCAACGCCAGCGTAGGCAGGAGCCTGTGGGGAAAGAGTGACCAAGTAGTGACGAACCGGCCGGGGCGACCACACCGACGGGCATCGACGTCACGGCCGATGTCGCGACACCGTAGTACTCCCCGACCGCCGGTGGACACCCGTTGGCGACAACACGCCACAGGAGTACCTGGTCAGCGGCAGGTCGCCATCCGGACCGTCCGATTGGGGCAGCCTGAGCGCCCGGCCGAACGAGGGACGGGCGTCGAATCGCGGCTATCACCCCCTCATGAAATCCTCACAATCAGCAACCGCTTTCCAGGGGGTGCGCAGACGCGTTCCGCAGGCCACATGAGACGGAGTCGTCCTCGTTATCCGGATTGGGGCGGTCCCGGATCTCGCGGTGCGGCGCGCTTCCACTCGCGACCGGACCGAATAGTTGCTCAATCAACGAAATGTGTCCACGGCGTAGCTAAGATCGTCCGCAGTGGACCACCCCGGTCCCGGCGCGCCGCCGCCGTCTCCGGGGTGGTGCGGCACCGTTCACCGCGGTGGTGAGGACCACGGGCCGCGAGGAGGGTTCTACGGTGATGCCTGCCGCGCACAACGGCTCGAGGGGGCTGAGGTTCTCGGTGCTCGGCCCGGTGCGGGTCTGGCGCGGGGACGAGGAGCTGGACCTGGGACCGCCGCAGCAGCGGCTGATCCTGGCCGTGCTGCTCGTGCACGCGGGCCAGCCGGTGCCGCTCAGCGAGCTGATCGGGGCGCTGTGGGGCGAGGACGCGCCCGCCAGCGCGGCCAACGTGGTGCACCGCAACGTCGGGCAGCTGCGGCGGGTGCTGGAACCGGGCCTGCCGCTGCGGGCGACCGGTGAGTGGCTGCTCCGCGACGGAGGCGGCTACCGGCTGCGGGTCGGTGAGGAGCGCGCCGACGTGCCGCGGTTCCGGCTGCTGGTCGGCAGGGCGCGCGACGCCGTGGCGCGCGAGGACCCGACGGCGGCCGTACGGCTGTTCGTCGAGGCGCTGGGGCTGTGGCACGACCGGTGCGCGGCGGGCCTGCGCCGGGGCGCGGGGGCCGAACCGGTGTTCGCCGCGCTGGACCGCGAGTGCCTGGCGGCGGCGGCCGAGATGGCGGACGTGGCGCTGGAGTGCGGTGCCGCGGGCGACGTGCTCGACCTGCTGCGCGCGCTGGCGCCGCTCGACCCGCTGAACGAGGAGCTGCACGCCCGGCTGGTGCTCGTGCTGGCGGCCGAGGGCCACCGGGCCGAGGCGCTGGCGGTGCACCGGGCCGTGGTCGGGCGGCTGGCCGACGAGCTGGGCATCGATCCGGGTCCCCGGCTGCGCGCCGCGCACGAGCAGCTCATCGGCGAGGAGGGCCAGGACGGGCGCCGGGAGCAGGCCTTCGACCTGATCAGGCCGGCTCAGCTGCCGAACGACCTGCCGACGTTCAGCGGTCGCGACGCCGAGCTGACCGGGATGCTGACCGCGTTGCGCGACGGGCACCACCCGATGGCGCTGGCGCTCATCGACGGCATGCCGGGCGCGGGCAAGACCACGGTCGCCGTCCGGTTCGCCCGCGAGGCGGCCGACGCCTACCCGGACGGCCAGCTGTTCGTGAACCTGCGCGGGTTCGACCCGAGCGGGTCGGTGATGGAGACCGCCGAGGCGCTGCGCGGTTTCCTCTACGCGCTGGGCATGCCGAGCAACCGCATCCCGCCGGACCTGGACGCGCAGACCGGGCTGTACCGGAGTCTGCTGCGGGGCAAGCGGATGCTCGTGGTGCTGGACAACGCCCGCGACGTCGACCACGTGCTGCCGCTGATCCCCGGCGCCCCGGACTGCCTGACGATCGTGACCAGCCGCAACCGGCTCACCGGCCTGGTCGCCGCGGAGGGCGCGCGGCCGTTCACGCTGGACCCGATGCCGGTCGCGGAGGCCCGCACCATGGTCGCGCTGCGGCTGGGCGCGGCCCGCAGCGCGGCCGAACCGGGCGCGGTGGACGAGATCGTCGCGATGTGCGGGCGGCTGCCGCTCGCGCTGGCCGTGGTGTCGGCCCGCGCGGCGGCCTACCCGGACGTGCCGCTGAGCGCGATCGCCAGGGAGCTGCGGGACGCGCAGGGCGGGCTCGACGCCTTCTCCTACGACGACACCAGCGATCTGCGCGCGGTGTTCTCCTGGTCCTACCGCACGCTGAGCCCGCGGGCGGCCCGGCTGTTCCGGCTGCTGGCGCGGCACTGGGGCCCGGACATCTCGCTGCCCGCGAGCGCCAGCCTGCTCGGCGTGGACGTCCGGACCGCGCGCGCCGCGCTGGGCGAGCTGACCCGCACCAGGCTGATGACCGAGCACCGGCCTGGCCGCTTCCAGTTCCACGACCTGATCCGGGTGTACGGGTTGGAGCTGGGCGACGCGCTCGACACCGAGGAGGAGCGCGGCGAGGCGCTGCGCCGGACCGCGGACCACTACCTGCACTCCGCGCACGGCATCGGGCTCGTGCTGCAACCCCACCAGCCGTCCACGCCGCACGACCCCGTCGCGCCCGGCGTCACCCCTGAGGTGGCGCCGAACCGCGACCGGGCGATGGCGTGGTTCCGCGCGGAGCAGCACGTGCTGCACAACTTCGTCGACCAGGCGCCGGAACGCGGGTTCGCCGACCACGCGTGGCGGATCGCCGTGAGCATGCAGGAGTTCTTCCAGCGCCAGGGCGTGCACCTGTCGTGGGCGGCGACCACGCGGGCCGCGCTGCGGGCGGCGCGCTCGGTCGGCGACCAGGTCGGCGAGGCCCGCACGCTGCGCAGCCTGGCGGGCGCGCACTACTTCATGGGTGACACCGAGGGCGCGCTCGCCCACCTGCGGCGCACCGCCGAACTGCTCGACCGGCTCGGGTGGGTGGACGACCAGGCCTACGTGCAGCGCAACATCGGCGACGTGCTGGCCCGGCGCGGGCAGGACGTGCACGGCGACCACGCGGGCGCGTACGGGTACTACGAGCGGGCGCACCGCCTGTACCGGGACATGGGTCACGTCGGCGGGGTGGCGATCTCGTTGGAGGGCATGGGGGTCTGCGCGCTGCGGCTCGGCCGCACCGACGAGGCGCTCGACCTGCTGGGCCGGGCGATGGAGGTGTTCCGGCGGTCCGACGACCTCAACGGCCAGGCCAACTGCTGGGCGGAGTTCGGCGAGGCCCACCTGCGGCTGCACCGGTACGACGAGGCGGTGGACAGCCTCCAGCGGGCGGTGGACATGCACCGCGCGCAGGCGAGCCTCGTCGGCGAGGTAGGGAGCCTCGTGCTGCTCGGCGACGCCCACGTCGGCGCGGGCGACCCGGTGCGCGCCCGAGCCCTGTGGCAGGAGGCTTCGGCGCTGGTGGAGAACAGCCGGATCCACCGCGTCGGACCGTCGTTGTTCACACCGGAGGAGGTTCGCAAGAGGATCGCCCGACTCGATCGGGCCTGATACTTTGACCCCGCTGCGCCCCCGTGCCCCGTCGGCACCAGTGGCGTCCGGGGGTGTCCGTCCAGCGAAGATGAGCACACCGACGCCTCGAGGGATCGCCAGTGAAGGTGCAGGAAACAAGCGGCAAGCAGGTGCACGTCGAGCTGCTGGGCCCGGTCCGCGCGGTGCTCGGCGGCGCGGAGATCCCGCTGGGACCCAGCAGGCAGCGCGCCGTGTTCGCCGTGCTGGCGTCCAGGACGGGCCAGGCCGTGTCGCGCGAGGAGCTGATCGCCGCGGTGTGGGGCGACTCCGCTCCGGTCAGCGCGCCGGGCAGCGTCTACACCTACGTCTCCGCCCTGCGCCGCGCCCTCGCCGAGGCGGGCGTCGCCGACAGCAGGGAGACGCTGCACTCCACCAAGCACGGCTACGCGCTGCGGCTCGACCCCGACCGGATCGACGCGGTGGCGTTCGACCAGCTGGTCGGCCGCGCGGAGACCATGGCGGGAGCCGGTGACCACCGGGGCGCGGCGGGCACGCTGGAGCAGGCGCTCGGACTGTTCCGCGGCGAGCCGTTCTCCGGCGTGCCGGGTCCGTTCGCCGAGCACATGCGCACCGGCTGGGCCGAACGCCGGGTCGCCGCCGTGGAGGCGCTCGCCACCTCGCGCCTGGTGCTCGGCGCGCACGTGGAGCTGGCCGCCGAACTCGGCGCGCTGGTGCAGGACTACCCGTTGCGCGAGTCGCTGCGCGCGCTGCTGATGATCGCGCTCAGCCGGGGCGGGCGGCAGGCCGAGGCGCTCGCGGTGTTCCGCGACGCGCGCGAGACCCTGCTGCGCGAACTGGGCACCAAGCCCGGCGCGGCGTTGAGGCAGGCGCACGCCGTGGTGCTCAGCGGCGACGAGGTCCCGGTCGACGGCGCCGGGGCGGGCGCGGAGGACGAGCAGGGCGGCCACAGCGCGCTGCGGCACGCGAACAGCGAGGTCTTCGTCGGGCGCGAGACCGAGACCGGACGCCTGCGCTCCCGGCTGGTGGACGTCGCGGCGGGCGTCGGCGGGGCGGTGTGGATCGAGGGCGAGCCCGGCATCGGCAAGTCCGAGCTGCTCGCCGTCGGCCTCGCGGACGCCGAGCGGCTGGGCTGCCAGGTCGGCTGGGCGGTCGCCGACCAGCTCGCGGGCCGCTTCCCGCTCCAGGTGCTGCTCGAATGCCTCGGCATCGACCAGTCCTCCTCCGACCCCGACCGCGCCGACCTCGCGGGCAGGCTGCGCACCGGCGAGCCGGAGGGCGGCGGGACCGAGGACGGCGACCCGATCCAGAGCGTGGTGGACCGGATCCTGTCGCTGGTCGACCGGATGTGCCACCGGGCGCCCGCGGTGCTTGTGCTCGACGACCTCCAGTGGGCCGACGAGTCGTCGGTGTCGCTGTGGCGCAGGCTCGCCGCGGCCACCCGCCAGTTGCCGCTGCTGCTGGTCACCTGCTCGCGCTCGCGGCACGGCCGCACCGAGCTGGACCAGCTGCGCTCCCGCGTCCGGGCCAACGACGGCGACGTGCTGATCCTCGAACCGCTGACCTACCTCGACGTCGACTCGATGACCGCCGAACTGGTCGGCGGCCGCCCCGGCCAGGAGCTGCGCAAGCTGACCGCCCGCGCCGCGGGCAACCCGCTGTACCTGCGGGAAATGGTGGGCGCGCTGGTCCGCGACCGGGCCGTCGACCTGGTCGACGGCGTGGCGCACGTGGACGAGACGCAGGCCGAGGACGCGCCGCGCACGCTGTTCGCGGCCGTCCAGCGGACCTCGCAGTCGCTGCCCGAGCGCACCCGCGAGGTGCTGCGCTGGGCCGCCGTGCTCGGCGCCGAGGCCACGATCGCGCAGATCGCCGGGCTGTCCGGGCGGCTGGTGCCCGAGGTGGCGCGCGCGGTCAAGGACGCGATGGCGGCGAACGTGCTGGGCCACGGCGAGCCGCGGCTGGTGTTCCGGCACCCCCTGCTGCGCGAGGCCGCGTACGGCAGCATCTCCGCGCCGATGCGCGGGGTGCTGCACAAGCAGGCCGCCAAGGCGCTGGCGGACGGGCGCGCGCCGTCGAGCCGCGTGGCCGAACAGCTCGTCGCGGCCGCGTCGGACCTGGACCCGTGGGTCGGCGACTGGCTCGTCGACAACGCCGCCGAGCTGTCGAACAGGGCGCCGCTGATCTCCGCGGAGCTGCTGGAGCAGGCGCTGGACCTGGGCGGTCCGCGCGACCCGAACCGCGAGCTGCTGCTGGTCGCGCTGGTGCGGGTGCTGTTCCGGCTGGCCCGCGACCCGGAAGCGCAGGCGCGGCAGGCGTTGGCGATCTCCACCGACCCGACCCGCTCGGCCGAGATGCGCCAGCTGCTCGCGGCCACGCTGCTGCGGCAGGACAAGCGCCAGCTGGCGCTCCAGGCGCTCACCGCGGCGGAGGTGGATCCGTCGGTGCCGGAGATCTGGCACGTGCGGCACAAGTCGCTGCTCGCGCACCTGCGCCGCGACGTGACCTACATCGACGAGGCGGAGGTGGCGGGCAAGGCCGCGCACGCCGAGGCGGTCGCCAACGGCGACGCCTACCTGATCGCGCACGCCCTCCAGACGCTGTGGCTGGTGGAGTCGGTGCGGCGCAACCACCGCGGCGCGCTGAGGTACGTGGACGACGCGATCGTCGCGGTGGACGGGGCCCCGGAGCTGGCGGGCATGCACTTCAACCTGCTGGACAACCGGATGTTCACCCTGCAGAACCTCGACCAGCTCGACGAGGTCGACGTCGCGCTGACCACCGTGGACGAGCTGACGGTCAAGTACGCGCTGCCGGTCGGCCCGCAGGTGTCCGCGGCGGTGCACCACTACTGGACCGGCCGCTGGGACGAGGCGCTGCTGGAGCTGAACACGGTCGCCGAGGACGGTCCCGCGATCAGCTACAGCGGACTCGTCGACCCCGGCCCGAACGGCCTGCTGCTGCACGGCGTGTCCGCGCTGATCTCGTTGCACCGGCACGACAGCGCGTCGTCCGCGGCGCACCTGGACGCCGCCGACGCGCTGCTCGTGGTGACCGCGGCCGAGCGGGAGGCGTGCGACTTCCTGCTGCTGGCCCGGTCGCTGGCGGCCGTGCAGAGCGGTGACGCGCGGCGCGGGCTGGACGCGGTGAAGCGGATCCTCAACCCGGCCTACGCGGACATGATGCTGCGCCACCAGTGGCTGCCGGACATCCTGCGGCTCGCGCTGGAGGTGGGCGACCACGACCGGGTGGCCGAGGTGATGGAGGTCGCCGAGCTGGAGGCGGCGCGGGAGTCCGTGCCCACGCGGGCCTACACCGCGCTGCACCGGTGCAAGGCGCTCGTCACCGGCGACCCGGAGCCCGCGCTGGTCGCGGTCGGGCACTACCGCCAGGTCGGCCGCCGGGTGGAGCTGGCGGCGGCGCTGGAGGAGGCGTCCGTGCTGCTGGCGAAGGTCGGCATGCGCGCCGACGCGCGGGCGGCGTACGCGGAGGCCGCGGAGATCTACACCGAGCTGGACGCCAAATGGGATCTGGCGCGGGCCGTGGCGAAGATGGACGAGTTCGGGATCCACCACGACGTCGCCGCCGTGAGCACGCGGGCGGCGGCGGGCTGGGACACGCTCACGCCGGTCGAGCTGCGGATCGCCGAGCTGGTCGCGAGCGGCCAGTCCAACCCGGACATCGCGGTCCGGATGTCGTTGCCGCGCCGCATGGTCCAGGCCCACGTGACCCGGATCCTCGGGAAGCTCGGCGTCCGGTCGAGGTCCCAGATCGCCGAACGGCACCACGAGCTCGGCAGGTCCGCGACAGGACGCTGACCGGCATCCGCACGCGCGAATGCACGTGCGTCGGGAATTCATTTCGTTCGATCACCTTTCGGGTCGACCGCCGACCGGGGCCCGATGGCCCCGGTCCTCGGCGGCGCGCCACGTCATTGGCGTTGTGCGGTCGACCACGTGCACTGCGGAAACGAAGTTCGAATCACCGGACCGCGCTGCGAGTGCGGAGCAAGCGCGCGGTTACTCGGCGGGGGAATTGCCGGTCCTCGTACTGGGAACAACTCCGGTCGTGAACTAAACGAACAATTGGTGGAGGGGGATCAGATCACGCCCGCGCGAAGCGCGTAGGCGACGGCGTGCGCGCGGTTGCGCAACTTCAACCGGTTCGTGACGTTGTAGATGACGTTCTTGACGGTGCGCTCCGAGTACTGGAGCTCCTTCGCGATCTCGTCGGTGCCCCACCCCTCCGCGATCAGCCGGAGGACGTCCACCTCCCGCGGTTCCAGGCCCGCGACGTTGAGCCCGTTGGGCGCCAGCACCTCGCGCTGGAGCATCTCCACGCGCTTGAGCAGCTTGCCCAGGATGTCGCGCGGCATGACGCCGTTGCCCGCGGCCGCGGCCATGATGCTGTCGACCAGCTGTTCGCCGGTCACCGCGCTCCTCGGCAGTATCGCGACCACACCGCACTCCACCACCGCGAGCAGCGGGGCCTCGGTGAGCGCCCCCGCCATCAGGACCGTCGGGATCGTGCGCTCGGCGGCCAGCTCGCGGAGCCGGTTCATGGCCTCCGAGGTGAGCCTTTCGGTCGAGAACACGGCGACGTCGGCCTGTCCCGCGTCCTGCTTGTCGACGACGACCATCTCGGGACGCGACTTGAGGTAGCTCGTCAGCCCGACGTAGGTCATGGGGTCCGTGCTGTGTACGACGACCCGTACCCGTGCCATGAGTGCCTCCACA
Organism: Umezawaea sp. Da 62-37; assembly: GCF_032460545.1. Taxonomy (GTDB): domain Bacteria; phylum Actinomycetota; class Actinomycetes; order Mycobacteriales; family Pseudonocardiaceae; genus Umezawaea. The sequence continues at coordinate 6,778,101 of NZ_CP135965.1, read as the reverse complement.
GTTCGATCTTTCGATTCGAAGTGTGGGCGAGCGACCTCTACGAACTCTTGACGCCGACGGCGAATCGCACGGCCCAGTCTTGACTCCGTGTGAACTTACTATGAGAGAGTGCCACGGGCCTGCTGTTCGGTCACGCGGTTATCATTCTTCGTGGCCTTTTGACCTGCGAATCCTGCCCTCGTGCACTTCTCATCCGTTGCCTTGCCCGATCCGGGCGCCAACCTTGCAGGACGCGTCTCATTTCGCGTCGAGTCGTCGGGATACCAGCCGGTACGCCGATAGCTTCATCGTTGACCCGTCATTCGTCAACGGCGTTGCCTTTTTCCTGCGCTGTTTTCCCCTCCCAGAGCGGTAAAGTGGGCGGTTGGCACCGGCGGTGCTCGCGCGGGCTTGCGCGTTGCGGAACGGGAGCGGCGCAGGATGTCGACGGAGTTGGCCGAACCGCTGCGGGTCCAGCTGCTGGGCGCGGTGCGCGCCTGGCGCGGCGACGTCGAGCTGGCCCTCGGATCGGCCCGGCAGCGCGCCCTGTTCACGGTGCTGGCGATGCGCGCGAACCAGGTGGTGTCCCGCGAGGAGCTGGTCGACGCGATCTGGGGCGAGTCGCCGCCCGGCGCGGTCGACAGCAGCCTCTACACCTACGTCTCCCGGCTGCGGCGCGCGCTCGAACCCGTCCGTTCCAAGTGGACCGGCGGCCAGATGCTGGTGTCCGCGGGGTCCGGTTACAGCCTGCGCCTGGAACCCGGCCTGCTGGACGTGCGCGAGTTCGACCGGTTGCGGGAGGCCGCGCAGCAGAGCTGGGACCGCCGGGACGCGACGGCCGCGCGGGCCGCGCTGGACGCCGCGCTGGGGCTGTGGCGGGGCGAGGCGCTCACCGGCATCGACGGTCCGTTCGCCGCGCTGCACCGGGGCAGGCTCGCCGAGCTGCACCTCGACGTCCTGGAGCGGCGCGCCGAGATCATGCTGGAGTCGGGCGACCTCACCGAGGCCGTCGACGAGCTGTTCGACCTGAGCACCGCCTACCCGCTGCGCGAGACGCCGAGGGCGCTGCTGATGCAGGCGCTGCACCGGTCCGGCCGTCCGAACGAGGCGCTGGAGGTGTTCCGGGAGACCAGGGAGGTCCTGGTCGACCAGCTCGGCATCGAGCCGGGCGCGAAGCTGCGCAAGGTGCACGACGAGATCACCGCGGCCCGCGAACGGGCGGGCGGGCAGCCCGACGTGGCGCCGCGGTCGCCCGTCCCGCCGTACCCGAAGGTGTTCGTCGGCCGGGAGTCCGAGCTGGCCGCGCTGCGCGGCGCGCTCGTCGGGCTGATGAACGGCAAGGGCACCGCCGTGTGGGTCGAGGGCGAGCCGGGGATCGGCAAGTCCGGCCTGGTCGCCACCGGGCTCGCCGACGCGGTGGACCGCGGCTGCGAGGTGCTGTGGCAGGCGGGCGACGAGATGGGAAGGCGCTTTCCGCTCAGCCTCGTGCTGGCGTGCCTCGGCGTCGACCCGCTGTCGCCGGACCCGCGCCGGGCCGGGTTCGCGGCAGGCCTGCCGGGGCACCCGACCGAGCCCGCCTACCCGTGGCAGCAGGAGGACCCGGTGCTGGTGGCCGTGGACCGGCTGATCGGCCTGGTGGACCGGGTCGTCGGCTTCGTCGACGAGCTGTGCGCGGACGGCCCCGTCGTGCTGGTGCTGGAGGACCTCCAGTGGGCCGACGACGCCAGCCTGCTCGTGTGGCACCGGCTCGCGAAGGCCACCCGGCACCTGCCGCTGCTGCTCGTCGGCTCGTGCAGGCCGCACCCCCGCCGGGCCGAGCTGGACCCGTTGCGGACCATGGTGTCGATGGGCGGCGGCGAGCTGCTGCGGCTCGCCCCGCTCGACGAGACCGCCGCCACGGAACTGGTGCGCGGGCTGCTCGGCACCGCTCCCGGCGCCGAACTGCTCGGCACGACCGACTGCGCGGGCGGCAACCCCCGCTACCTGGAGGAGATCGTCGGGGCGCTGGTGCGCGACGACGCGGTGACCGTGTTCGACGGCATCGCCGAGATCGCCCACGACCGCAGCCGGTACCCGTCGCAGCCGACGGTCAACACCGTCGTGACCAGGCGGCTGGACCACCTCGACGACACCACCAGGGCCGCGCTGCGCTGGGCCGCGCTGCTCGGCGTGGAGTTCGACCTGAGCGACCTGGCCACGGTGATGGGCAGGCAGGCCTCCGAGCTGCTGCCCGCCGTGGAGGAGGCGTCGAACGCGGGCGTGATCGGCGAGTCCGGGCAGCGGTTCGCGTTCCGCCACGGGCTGGTGCGCCGCGCGCTGTACGAGGCGATCCCGACCACGGTGCGGGTCGCGCTGCACCGGCAGTCGGCGGAGACCCTGGACACCGCGGGCGCGCACGTGGAACGGGTCGCGGAGCAGCTGCTCGGCGGACCGGTGCCCGCCGACGCCTGGGTCACCCAGTGGCTGCTGTCGCACACGAACGCCGTCGCGGGCCGCTCCCCCTCGATCGCCGCCGAACTGCTGGCGCACGCCGTGGAGGGCCCGAGCCTGCGCGACAGCGCGCGGGAGTCGCTGACCACCAGGCTGGTGCGGCTGCGGTTCTGGCTCGGCGAACGGCACGCGGACGAGGCGCGGGCCGTGCTGGCGACGACGCGCGATCCGGAGCGGGCCGCCGAGATGCGGCTGGTGCTGGCGTACTCCGACCACTGCCTCGGCGAGCACCAGCGGGCCGTGGAGGTGCTGCGGCAGGTGGCGGCGGACCCGGACGTGCCGCCGCGGTGGCGGGCCCGGCACCGCGCGCTGCTGGCCGAGGTCGACCCCGGCGACCCGGCGGGCGCCTCCCCCGCGCAGGCGGCCGAGACCAGGTGGGAGACCGCGTCGATGCGCCGTCGGCACCAGGAGGCGCTGCGGCACGTCGACGCCGCGCTGGCGGAGGTGTCCGGCGACCCGGCGGAGGCCGACCTGGAGCTGTGCCTGCTGGAGGACAAGGTCTTCACGCTGCAGAACCTCGACGACCTCGACGCGGCGAGCCGCACCCTGGAGGCGGCCCGGCACCTGGTCACCCTGCGCGGCCTCCCCGACGGGCCGCACATCCCGCTCGCGGTGCACCACTACTGGCTCGGCCGGTGGGACGAGGCGCTGGCCGAACTGGACGCCGTGGTGCGCGACCGGCCCGCGATCACGTTCCACGGGGTGCGCCAGCACGGCTCGATCCGGCTGCTGCACGGCGTGAAGGCGCTGGTCGCCGCGCACCGGGACGACTCGGCGGCGTTGGAGACGCACCTCAAGGCCGCGGTGGACCACCCGGCCGCGCCGGTCGGGATCCGCGACGACTTCCTGTCGATGGCCCTGTCCGTCGCCGCCGAGCAGCGCGGCAGGCCGGACGAGGCGCTGCGCGCGCTGCTGCCGCTGCTGGCCGACGACCACCCGCGGATGGCGCCGAACCACCAGTGGCTGCCCAGGCTGGCGCGGCTCGCGCTGGAGCAGGGCGAGCCGGACCTGGCGGAGGCCGCGCTGGCGGCGTGCCGCCTCGGCGCCGACCAGGAGGCCGGGCCCGCGCGGGCAACGACCGCCGCGCGCTGGTGCCAGGGCCTGGTGGAACGGGACCCGGACGCGCTGGTGGCGGTCGCCGAGCACTTCGGCTCGATCGGGCGCAAGGTCGAGCTGGCGGCGGTGTCCGAGGACCGGGCGGTGCTGCTCGCGGCGGCCGACCGGACCGAGGAGGCGCACTCGGCGTTCTACGACGCGCTGACCGTCTACACCGGACTCGGGGCGGCGTGGGACTTGCGCAGGGCGGAGTCGCGGCTCAAGCCGTTCGGCATCCGCTGGCGCGTCGGCGGTCGCGGCGCGGCCGACGGGCGGACACTGGACCAGATCGAGCAGCGGGTGGCGGAACTCGTGGCGGCAGGCTGGCCCAACTCCGACATCGCGACCCGGCTGAGCATGTCCCGCAACACCGTGCAGGTGCACGTGACGCGGCTGCTGCGCAAGCTGGAGGTGGACTCGCGCCTGGGCGTGACCCGCCAGGTGCTCGACCGGTACGCGGACCGCCGCGTCACCACCGGCTGAACGATCGGAGCGCGGCGCATGGGCATCGACTGGTCGACGCGGCTCGCGGCGCGCACCCGCACCCAGCAGGACCTGCTCGGCGGCATCCTGGCGCTCGCGAACGCGCGCGGGGTCGTCAACTTCTCCGGCGGGTTCCCCGACCTGGCGCTGTTCCCCACCGGCACCGTCGCGGACATCGCCCGCGACCTGCTGGCCGACGACGCCGCGATCGCGTTGCAGTACGCGCCGAGCGAGGGGATCGAGAGCACCCGCCACGCGGTCGCCGACCTCCTGCTCGCCGAGCAGGGGCACCGGCCCGCCGACGACGAGCTGATGATCACCAGCGGCGGCATCGACGCCGTGACGCTGATCGCGAAGAGCATGCTCGACCCCGGCGACGTGGTGCTGGTCGAGGAGCCGAGCTACCTCGGCGCGGTGTCCGGGTTCGCCGCGTTCGACCCCCGGCTGCGCAGCGTGCCGATGGACGACGACGGCCTGGACGTCGAGGCGCTGGCCGCCCTGCTGGCGTCGTCGGACGTCGTGCCGAAGCTGCTGTACACGATCCCCGACTTCCAGAACCCGAGCGGCCGCCTGCTCTCGGCGGAGCGGCGCACCGCGCTGGTGGAACTGTGCTCGCGGTACGGCGTGCTGATCGTGGAGGACGTCGCCTACCGGCAGCTCGGGTTCACCGCCGAGCAGCACCCCAGCCTGTGGTCGCTGAACCCCGACGCGGTCGTGCAGATCGGCACGTTCTCCAAGACGTTCTTCCCCGGCGTGCGCCTCGGCTGGGCCGCCGGACCGGCTGAGATCGTCGCGCACCTGGTGGTGGCCAAGCAGAACTCCGACCAGTGCGCCGGCGCGCTCGGCCAGCGGATGCTGGAGGAGTTCCTGCGCGCCGGGCACTTCGACGCGCACCTGCCGCGGGCCCGCGAGCTCTACCGCGGCCGGGCGGCGGTGATGCTCGGCGCGCTGGCCGAGCACTTCGACGGCCTCGGCACGTGGACCGCGCCGCGCGGCGGGTTCTTCACCTGGCTGCGCCTGCCCGGCGTCGACACCACCGCGCTCGCCGTGCGAGCGCGGGAGGCGTCGGTGGCGTTCGTGCCGGGCGCGGGGTTCTTCGCCGACCGGGTCGACCACGAGCACCTGCGGCTGTCGTTCAGCCGGGTCAGCGAGCCGGACATCGACCTCGGCGTCGGCAGGCTGGCCGCGGTCGTGCGGACCATGCGCGGGGCATAAACTTTTCATGTTTCGCCGTGGCGCCACGGGGGTACGGACGCGGGACAACCTGTGGAACGGATGGACATGCTGAGTTCGTACCTGGAGAACATCCGCACGGGCTTCCTGGCCTTCGTCGGGATCGGCGCGCTGATCCTGCTCCCCCTGGTGGCACTGCACTACTACCGCTTCGGCCGCATCGAGCCGCGCCGCGCGGTGGTGCTGTACGGGTTGCTGGCCTACGGCCTGGTCGCGCTCGCGCTGATCTTCCTGCCGTTCCCCGACCGCGCGAACCTGTGCACCGGCGACCAGATGCTGTCCACCGTGCCGTTCCAGTGGGTCACGGACATGCGCGCCAACATGTCGGCGTACGGCAGGTCCGGCATCGTCGCGATGGCCACGTCGACCGCGTTCGTCCAGCAGGCGTTCAACGCCGCGCTGTTCGTCCCGCTCGGCATCGTGCTGCACAAGGCCTACGGCAAGGGCGTGCTCGCCACGGTCTTCATCGGGCTCGGCATCTCGCTGATCGTGGAAGTCGTGCAGTACACCGGCAACTTCGGCATCTACCCGTGCCCGTACCGGATCTCCGACATCGACGACCTGATCGCCAACACCTCCGGTTCCCTGCTGGGCTGGATGATCGCGCCGGTCGCCATCGTGGTCCCCGCACTGCCCGAGGCCGAGGAGTCGATCGCCAGGCCGGGAACGGTGAGCGTGCCGCGCAAGGCGCTGGCCCTGGTGGCGGACGCGCTGGTGTTCCTGGTCGTGTCCCGGTTGCTGTTCCCGGACAACGCCTGGCTCCAGGTCGGCCTGGCGGTGGTGATGCGGATCGTGCTGCCCGCCGCGACCGGCGGGTGGACGATCGGCAGCTGGCTGATGCGCTACCGGCTGCGCCGCCTCGACGGCGCCCGGTCCGACCCGCTGCGCGTCGCCGTCCGCGAGGCGCTCGGCGTCACCGGACTGGTCGCCTACGCCGTGCTGCTGTCCCCGCACCTGACCAGCTGGACCGGCTTCGGCTTCGACCTGCTCGCCGTGGCGCTGGTGCTCCTCGGCACGTTCGCCGTGCCCGCGTTCCGCCGCGACCAGCTCGGCTGGCACGAACGCGTCGCGGGCACCCGCGGCGTGCTCACCGACCGCACGCCAGTCCGGGTGGCCGCCCGCGCACAGGCCCGCCGCACCGCCGCCCGGCGCCCTTGAGAGTTCGCGGCCCCGCCACGCGCGGGGCCGCCACACCGCCGCCCTGAGAACTCGCGGCTCCGCCATGCGCAAAGCCCGACGCCCGGCTCTTGGAAGTCCGCGGCCCCGCTACGCGCAAACCCGACGGCGATGGCCACCGCACCGCCACCCGGCGCCCTTGAGGGTTCGGGGCCCCGCCACGCGCGGGGCCGCGTTCAGGCGCTCCAGCTCCGCAGGTGCCCGTTCGGCCCCGAGCCGAACCAGCCGAACGACGCCGGGCCACCGGGTCGGGCGGGGTCGTCCCGCGGTCGCAGTTCGGTCACGTCCGGCGGGGGTTCGGTCGCCATGTCGGCGGTGAGCCACTGGGCGACCGCGGCGCGGATGCGGTTCAGCCTCGCGCGTTCGGCGCGGCGGCGCAGGACCAGTCGCGCGGCGAAGAACAGGAGTGCCGCCGCCGACAGGGCGGACAGGACCAGCAGAACCGCTCCCGTCGTCATGTCGCGCCACCTCCTGATCGACCGCCGGCGGGAAATGCGCGCACTCCCGTTCTCGCTGAGTGATCGCGTGCGCACCGTCCGATGACCGCTATTCCTCCTGCCGCGTCATCGTGATCCACCACACCGCTTTTGCTGAAGAACCATAAGCCCCTTGGCGCGAACCCGCCCGCCGGGCGTTCGGCCCAATGCGGGGCGGTTGGCCAGTGGTACAGCCGCACAACCGGCAGAACTGCCTGCAGACGGCGGCTAAACGCGTCGGGAATGCGACCGATTCCCCCGCGACAACTTGTTGCCATGACAATCTTCCCGAACTCCGGTATCACCCCGTTTCGCATTACCGGCGAGGAACCGGTGACTTTGTTCCAGATTCACCGGAATCCAGGACATCGGGGCAGGTCACCGTGTGCATCGGGGCAGGTGGTTTGCACGATATTCACTTCGCACCTAATGTGGAGTTGGATCCGGGATCGAGGCGGACGCGAGTCGGCTCGTGCGGAACCACCCCCATTACCCGATGAAGGCTTCATCCCCGCGTATTCGCATGTGATTTCGACGCGGGGATGTCGGTGCGCGCGGCGGCAGGGGCCGACGCGCACCCCCCACCGGTCGAGGGGTCGGCAGGCAGCTCCACCGCCTGCCGACCCCTTGGTCGAGCAGTGGCGTTGGCGCTGGTCAACGCCCTGAGCCGGAGTCGGGCGAGTCGCGCGTCCACCCTGGAGGACCCGCAGGACACGAACGACGTCCCGACCAGCATCCGCCATGTTCGGCCACGTCAGGGAGATGGTTGGCTCACATGCTCAACCCCACCGGAGAACGCGCGACGAAGGTCGTCGAGGAGAACCGGGAGGACGTCGGCGAAATCCTCGGCCTGGTGACCAGCACGTCCATGCGAACAACACCGACGTGGACCTGGTGGACGGAAGACGACGACCGCGTTCTGGTCATGCAGATGCCGCACCCGGTCGGAACCGTCGTCGCCCAGCGCACGGTCCGGGAATACGGCCACACCGTCCGGGTCGAACTGAAGGTCCGGCACAGCGACTCCCCCGTGCGCCCGGAGACCCGCGGCGCGATGGTGATGTCGACGTTGCACACCAGGCTCCACCGCTCGGTCGGCGGACGTGAACTGGTCGTGTTCGCCAACGGAATTCCGCGACCCGCGGTCCGGATGCTCGACGGATCGCACCAGGTCGTCTCGGCAGAGGCGCGCGAATACCCGGACGGCCCCCACCGCGCGGCCGACCCCGTTCGGGCGGGCATTCCCGAAGACGGCCGGGTGCCCCGCTACTACCGCGCCAAGACCCGTTTGCTGGACCTGATGCAGGAACTGGGGCAAGGCGCCCCCCTACCTCCGGAGCGAGAACTGTCCGCCCAATTCGGCATCGCGCGCATGACCCTGCGCCAGGCCATCGGCGAGCTCGTCGTCGAGGGCAAGGTCCGCCGCAAGCAGGGCAGCGGCACGTTCGTCGCACCCCCCAAACTCGTCCGCCCCCTCGGCGTCCGCAGCCGCGAAACCGGCACCGGCGAACCCAGCCACACCCGCCGCGTGGTCACCGCCGAACAACTCGCCGCCGACGCCGAACTCGCCCACGACCTCGACCTGGACCCCGGCGACCCCGTCATCCACGTCGAACGCCTGATGCTGGTCGAGGACGAACCGATGTCCCTCGAATCCAGCTACCTCTCCGCCAAGCGCTTCCCCGACCTCATCGAGGCCTTCGACGAGGCCCGCCCCCTGCTCGACTGCCTCCGCGACCACTACTGCACGGTGCCCACCAGCACCGACGAACAGGTCGAAACAGTCCTCGCCTCCCCCCGCGAAGCCCGCCTGCTCGCCACCACCCCGGCCGCCCCCATGCTGCTGCTCCACCGAGTGAGCCGCGACGTCGACGGCCACCCCGTCGAACGCGTACGCGCCCTCTTCAGAGGCGACCGCTTCACCTTCGAGGTCCGCTCCGGAACAAGCACCTAACCAACCGCACAAGCACGGCCGGCCGACGAACCGATCAACCAGGCAACCAGGCAGACGCCGATTGACCACGGACCCAAGCGCGCCCGCACCCGGAGAACGGCGGGCACCGATGGTCGGTGTCGAGGGACAAGCCCCACAAACCCACCCCACCGCCCACCCCCTGGAACGCGGTCACAAACTAGTCACCACTTGTCCACTGGGGATGTTCTACCGTCGTGGAACCGTTGCCGCAGCCTGTTTCCAGACGCGTTCCTGCACGTCCGGACACAGCGATCAGCAAGACGAAGTGGGGAAATACCGGTGGTGTTCCGTTCCACGCGGGCCGAGGTGGTCGCGGGTGAGTTGCTGGTGCGCAGGCTCTACGAGGAGCACGGCCGCGCCATCCTCGCCTACGCCACCAGGCTGACCGGCGACCCGCGCACCGCCGAGGACGTCGCCGAGGAAACCCTCGTCCGCGCCTGGCGCTACTCCGACACCATCACCAACGGCGGCGACTGGGTCCGCGGCTGGCTGCTGGGCACGACCGAGAACATCGTCTGCGAGATGTCCGCCGCGAACACCGCGAGGGGAACCCGCCCAGACCGGGAACCGACCCGCCTCACCACCGCGTTCCGCTCAGCCGTCCGCAGGTTCAGGGTCAGCCGGATGAACGCCATGCGCACATCCGAACCACCCCTCACCCGCTGACGGCGACAACCGGTCCCCTGTGAACCCGCGCGGGCGCCCCGGCAACCAGGGGCACCCGCGCCACCACCTACTCCTCGTCGAACCCGAACGACTCGCCGACCTCTTCGAACACCTCACCCAGCACCATGCCGCCCACGACACCCGCGGCCACTCCACCGACGACCGCGCCCATCCCCGGCCCCCGGCGCCCGTGCTGCTCGTACCCGCCGTGCTGTTCGTAGCCGCCGCCGTACCCGTGCTGGGCGCCGTGCTGCCCACCGCGCTCGGCCACCTGCGCCATCCACTGGCTGATGATCGCGGTCCAGTCCGCGCCCTGCGCCTCGTGGTGCGACAGCGCGAAGTGGCCGAACGCGTCACCCCCCGAGCTGAACATCCCGCCGCGCTTGTCGGCCTCCAGCACCACGTACAGCTCGTGCGGGTTGGCGACGAACGTCAGCTCGACCTGGCTGAGCCGACCGCCGAACTGGGCGGGCGGGTGGAACTCGATCTCCTGGTAGAACCCCAGTTCCTGCGGCACGCCGTGCAGGTGGCCCGCCTCGACGTCGGCCTTGCGGAACTGGAAGCCCAGCGCCCCGAAGGCGTCCAGCACGCGGTCCTGGGACGGCAGCGGGTGCACGGAGATCGGGTCGAGGTCGCCCTTGTCCGGCGCGCCCGCGATCACCAGTTCCGTGCGCACGCCGACGGTCATGCCGTGCAGGTGGGTCGAGCCGACCGCGGTGATCGGCGTCTCCCACGGGATCGGGAACCGGAAGGGGATCGACAGCGGTTGGCCCGCCGCGACCTTGACGGCCTGCGCGACCACGACGCGGTGGAACTCCGCGGTGGTCGACCCCTCGTGGTCACCGTGCTCGATCTCGACGCGGGTGACCAGCGACAGCACGACCTGGCCGATCTCCACCTCGTTGCTGCCGCCCTGGATGCGGACCTGCCCGGTGACGACACCACCGGGTGTGGCGTGCGGGGAGTCCAGCACGGTGTCGACGGAAGGCCCGCCGACACCGAACGCGCTCAGCATCCGCTTGAACATCAGGATTTCCTCCGGGGATGGGACTACCCGGTGTCAGGGCGACACCGGTCGACTGCGGGGGTCGGTCTCGTCGTCGAACTCGCCGATGAGCTCCTCGAGGAGGTCCTCCAGCGCGGCGATGCCGACCACCCGTTCGTCCGCGCCCACGACGAGCGCGAGCTGCGCGCGGTGCTCGCGCATCGCGGTGACCGCGCGGGCCACCGGCAGGTCGACGCCGAGCCGCAGCGGCGTGCTCATCAGCTCGCGCGCCGCCGGGTCGGTGCTCACGGCCGTGGCGCGCACGACCTCGCGGATGTGCACCAGCCCGACGTGCCGCCCGGCGGCGTCGGTGACCGGGAAGCGCGACCGGCCGCAGGTGCGGCTGAGCTGCTCGACCTGGTTCGCGGTGGTGTCCTCAGTGACCGTGAGGACGGCGTCGATCGGCACCATGACCTGCGCCAGGGTGGTCTTCTGCAGCTGGAGCATCCTGGTCAGCAGCTTCTGCTGGCCCTCGGGGATCAGGCCGTGCTCGCCGGACTGGCGGACCAGCATCCGCAGGTCCTCCGGCCGGTGCGCCTGGGCCAGCTCGTCCTGCGGCTCGACCTTCAGCAGGCGCAGCAGCGCGTTCGTGGCACCGTTGAGGGTGGTGAGCAGCCAGCGGGTGGCGCGGGCGAACGCGCGGAACGGCACCGCCAGCAGCAATGCGGACCGCTCGGGGTGGCTGATCGCCCACGACTTCGGCGCCATCTCGCCGACCACCATGTGCAGGAACACCACCAACACCAGGCTGAGCACGAACGCGATCGCGTGCGAGACGCCGGTCGGCAGTCCCACGGCGATCAGCAGCGGGTCGAGCAGTTCCGCGACCGCGGGCTCGGCCAGCGCGCCGAGCCCCAGGGTGCACAGCGTGATCCCGAGCTGCGCGCCCGCCAGCATGATCGACAGCTCGCGGATGCCCGCGACCGCCGCTCGGGCCGCCCGCTTGCCCTCGGCGGCGGACTGCTCGAGCCGGTGCCGCTTTGCGGAGATCAGCGCGAACTCCCCGGCGACGAAGAAGGCGTTGCCCGCCAACAGCAGCAGCGAGATGAACAGGCTCACGACGTCTCCTCCACGCGCAGCAGCACCGTGCGCGGCACGTGCCGTTCGACCGCCACCACCCGCAGCACCACCTGCCGCGGCGGCAGGTCCTCCAGCGACTGCGTCTCGATGGTCAGCGGCACCTCGTCACCGACGCGCGCGGTGCGCCCGAGGTGCCGCAGCACCAGCCCGGACACCGTGTCGTAGCCCTCGTGCTCGGGCAGCGCGACCCCGGTGATGTCGGCGATCTCGTCGATCCGCAGCCTGCCGGGCAGCGTCCACGTCCCGTCGTCGCGACGCTCCGCCACGTCGCCGACCAGGTCGTCCTCGTCGTGGATCTCCCCGACCAGCTCTTCGGCCAGGTCCTCCAGCGAGACCACCCCGGCGAACCCGCCGAACTCGTCCACCACGATCGCCATCTGCCGGTGCTCGGCGCGCAGCCGTTCCAGCACGGCGGGCAGCGGCAGCGTCCCCGGCACCAGCACGGTGGGCGAGACGATCTTCCGCATCGGCGTGGTGGCGCGCTCCCCCGGCTCCAGCGTCAGCACCTCGGCCAGCCCGACGACACCGACCACGTCGTCCGGGTCGTCGCCGATCACCGGGAACCGCGAGTGCCCGGTGTCGAGCAGGTCCACGACCCGCGACACCGGCTCGTCGGCCCGCACCGTGTGCACCCGGACCCGCGGCGTCATCGCCTGCTCGGCGACCAGTCCCCGGAAGTCGATGCCCCGGTCCAGCAGCTGCGACAGCTCGCTGTCCAGGTAGCCCTGCTCACCCGCCTCGCCGATGATGTGCACCAGCTCGTCCCCGGTGGCGCCCTGCGGCAGCTCCTCGACGGGTTCGATGCCGACCAGCCTCAGCAGCCGGTTCGCGGACATGTCGAAGAACCGGATGACCGGCCCGGCGACCTTCAGGTACACCAGCGTCGACCCGGCCAGCGCCAGCGCGAGCGCCTCGGGCTTCGCGATGGCGAGGTTCTTGGGCAGCAGCTCGCCCAGCACCATCTGCACGACCGTCGCGAACACCAGCGCGACGGCGACCGACAGCGACAGCAGCGCCGCCTCCGACCACCCGGTGAACCCGAGCAGCGCGGCCAGCCCGTCGCCCAGCAGCGGCTCGGCGACGTAGCCGACGAGCAGGGCGGTCAGCGTGATCCCCAGCTGGGCGCCCGAGAGCATGAACGACAGCCGCTGGGTCACCCGGTAGGCCCGCTCGGCGGACTTGTCGCCCTCTTCGGCGAGCTGCTGGAGCCGCCCGCGGTCCACCGCCATGTACGTGAACTCCTGCGCGACGAAGTACCCCGTCGCCGCCGTGAGCGCCACGATGGCCAGCAGTCCCAACAAGATCAACATGCAGTACCGAACCGGAAACGCATGCACTCGACACTAGCACGTGACACTGTACGGTTACCGGGACAACACGGGGAGGAGAACGGTGTGAGCGGCACCCTGGTCAGGATCGGCGAGCTGGCGGCCATGGCGGGTGTGAGCATCCGCACCGTCGACTACTACACCGGCCTCGGCCTGCTCACGCCCGCGAGCCGCACCGCGAGCAACTACCGCCTCTACGCCCGCGCCGACGCCGACCGCATCGCCGTCATCCGGAGCCTGGAGACCCAGGGCGTGAGCCTCGACGACATCGCCGCGGCGTTCACCGGCGGCCACGCCGACGTGGCCGCCATCCTCACGAGCATCGACGACGACCTCCGCGTCCTCAACACCGCGCTGGAGACCGCGACCCCGGAGACGCAGGGCCTGCTGGCCGCCATCGCCACGAGGGTCCACTCGCTGGTCTCGATCGCCCTCCAGATCCCGCCGGACCTCCCGCTCGGCTGAGCGGCGTCAGATCCGCTCCGCCAGGAGAACGCACGACGGCAGCGGCACGTTCCCCGTCTCCCGCGCCAGGCCCCGCAGCACGTCCACCTGGCTGTACACGAAGTCCCGCACCAGTCCCGGCAGCGCGGCCCCGCGCTCCTCGACGATCCGGAAGCACGCGTCGATCTCCCAGTCCGCGTCCTGCATCGCCGAGGTGTCCACACTCGACTCCGCGCTGGGCCCCCACCCGCTGCGGGCCAGGCTCCGCAGCAGCCCCTCGTGCGAGGAGGGCGTGCGCACGTTCCCGTCCCCGCGTTCGCTGGTCGCCTCGACCTGCCCCTGCACCAGCACCGCCAGCAGGTGCGGCATCTGGTCCAGCGACCGCGGCCTCAGGTCCCACTCCGCGAAGCACAGCCGCCGCGCCCACGGCCGGACCCTGCGCAGCACGGCCTCGAACCCCTCGACGGACTCGAAGTACCAGGAGCAGTGCGACATCACCACGAAGTCGAACGAGTCGTCCGGGAAGTCCAGCGACTCGTCCAGCACGTCCGCCAGGAACCGGGCGTCGACCCTGCACCCCAGCGGAGTGCCCCGGAGGAAGTCCATCGACTCGCCGATGGTCATCGGGCTCCCGTACGACGGGTCGGCGTTGTCCAGCGCCACCACCCGCCCCTCGGGGCCGACGGCCTCGGCCAGCACCGCGGTCATGTCCCCCTGCCCGCACCCGATCTCCAGCACCGAGGCGCCGGTGGGAATCGCCCAGGCGTCCACCAGCCCCATCCGGTACCGCGTCTGCGCACCCTGCGTCTCCGGCGCCTGTGCGGTCAGCGCCATACCGGCGAGGATCGCGTCGAGCCTGTCCACAGGTGCTCCGTTCCGTCGGGAATTCCAGCCCCCGAATACTAGGAGCGGCGGCAAACGCTTTCAGCACGCAGGCCGAAGGCCACCGCACCGGGGTGCGATGGCCTTCGACGACGACGTCGGGTCGTCACATGTGCACGGCGGGCGCGGAGCCCTCCTCGACCTCCTGCACGCCGGAGCGCAGCAGCGCGCCGGAGAGGATCGCGCCGACCAGGAAGATGAACCCGGCCCACGTGAACGCCGTCGTGTAGCTGTCGATCGCCGCCTCCGCCATCAGCAGCGGCGTGGGCTGCTTGCCCGCCAGGAACGACGTCGCGGCGTCGGCGGCGAGCGTGCTCAGCAGCGCCGTGCCGATCGACCCGCCGATCTGCTGCATCGTGTTCACCGTCGCCGAGGCGACACCGGCGTCGTGCGCGTCGACCCCGAGGGTGGCGACGTTCATCGCGGGCGCCATCGCCAGGCCGATGCCGAGGCCCATCAGCACCAGCGGGTACAGCACGCCGTCGGCGTAGGTGCTGGTGATCCCGATCTGGCTCATCCAGAACAGGCCGCCAGCGCCGATCACCATGCCGGTCGGCACCAGCGGCCGGGCGCCGATGCGCGGCAGCAGGACCGTGGTCGCGGTGGTGGCGCTGAGCATCAGCGCGCCGACCATCGGGAGGAACGCCAGTCCGCTCTCGATGGGCGTGAACCGCAAGTTCTGCTGGAGGTAGAACGTGAGGAACAGGAAGATCGCGAACATGCCGATGCCGAGCAGGAACACCGCGGCGTAGGCGCCCGCCCGGTCGCGGTCGAGCACGATGCGCATCGGCAGCAGCGGGTGCGCGGTCGTCAGCTGGATGCGGACGAACACCGCGAGCAGCACGACGCCCGCGGCCAGGAAGCCCCAGACCTGGACCGACGACCAGTCGTGGCTTTCGGCGTTGGCGAAGCCGTAGACCAGGCCGAACAGGCCGCCGGACGCGGTCAGCGTGCCGGGCACGTCGAGCTTCGGCCGGTCGCCGAGCACGGGCTCGTGGCGCAGCAGGAAGTAGGAGCCGATGAACGCGACGACGGCGAAGACGATGTTGACGAACATGCACCAGCGCCAGTCGAGGTACTCGGTGAGCACGCCGCCGAGCAGCAGGCCGACCGCCGCGCCGCCGCCGGCGATGGCGCCGAAGATGCCGAACGCGCGACCGCGCTCCTTGGGGTCGGTGAACGTCGTGGTGAGCAGCGACAGGGCCGCGGGCGCGAGCAGCGCGCCGAACACGCCCTGAGCGGCGCGGGAGATGAGCAGCATCTCGATGCCGTTCGCGGCGCCGCCGATGGCGGATACCACGGCGAAGCCCGCGAGGCCGACGAGGAACGCGTACTTGCGGCCGAAGATGTCGCCGACCCGGCCGCCGAGCAGCAGCAGGCTGCCGAACGCGAGCGCGTAGGCGGTGACGACCCACTGGCGGGCGTCGTTGCTGAAGCCGAGGTCCGCCTGGGCGGACGGCAGGGCGATGTTCACGATCGTCGCGTCGAGCACCACCATGAGCTGCGCGATGCCGATCATGACCAGGATCAGCCAGCGTCGGGCGTGGTGCGGGTTGTCGCTGTGAGCGGCGACGGGCCGCGGCGCCTCCACCGTGGCGGTCGGTGAATCTGGCATGAGCAAGTCCTCACAGGTTTATGTGGAGCTGATGTCTCCGGATACTCGATCAGCGTACACACGAAGTGGAGGAGTTCCCTCAACTTCGCTACCCTGGGGACCATGACACGGGACACAGTCCCCGTCGCAACGGTGCGACCCCTGCGTCGGGATGCGGAACTCAACCGCCGCAAGATCATCGCTTCAGCGCGGATCGTCTTCAGCGAACGCGGTTTCGGCGCCACCCTCGACGACATCGCCCACCACGCCGGCCTCGGCGTCGGCACGGTCTACCGGCGCTTCCCCAGCAAGGAGCACCTCGTCGAGGCCATGTTCGCCGACCGCCTCGACGAGATCCGGGTCCTGGCCGAGGAAGCGCTCGAAGTGGGCGATCCGTGGGAGGCGTTCGCGGACCTGCTGCTGCGCACCGCGGCCCTGCACGCCGACGACCGCGGCCTGCGGGAGGTGATGCTGTCCAACAACTTCGGCCAGGAACGCGTCGCCGAGGCCAAGGGCAGGCTCATCCCGCTGGCCATGAAGGTGGTCCAGCGGGCCAAGGACTCCGGCCAACTGCGCGCCGACTTCGAGGCCACCGACATCGCGATCATCCACATGATGATCGGCTCGGTCATCGAGTACACCCAGGACGTGCGGCCCGAACTCTGGCGGCGCTACCTCGGCGTGCTGCTCGACGGCCTGCGCGCCGACCGGTGCCACGAGGCCGACCAGCAGCACAAGGCGTTGGACGTCGAGTCCCTGGAGACCGTCATGTGCACCTGGCAGCCGCACCACTGACGGACGGCTGAACGGGTGCACCCCCGTTCGTCCGAGCCGGTCGGCTACGTTCGCCGGAGAGCTTGGACGAAGGGGGTTTCGCCCATGACCACCGCACTGGCCGACGGCACGTTCGTGCCGCCGAGCACCGAGGACTTCTTCCCGCCGCCGATCGTCGGCGACATCACCAAACCGATGGTGCTGCTGGTGCTGTCGGTCGTGCTGATCGCCGCGTTCTTCCTGATCGCCATGCGCCGCCCCGAAATCGTGCCGGGCAGGCTCCAGTTCGCCGCCGAGTCCGTCTACGACTTCGGCCGCAACACCATCGCCAGGGAGCAGATCGGCGGCAAGGACTTCCGGCCGTACGTGCCGCTGATCGTCACGCTGTTCACCTTCGTCCTGGTGAACAACATCTTCGGCATCATCCCGCTCATCCAGTTCCCGACCATGGCGCACGCCGGTTTCCCGTTGGCGCTGCTGGTCGTGCTGTACCCGCTGTTCCACGTCGTCGGCATCAGGCGGCACGGCCTCGGCCGCTACCTGAAGAACCAGCTGTTCCCGCCGGGCGTGCCGAAGCCCGTCTACCTGATGCTCACGCCGATCGAGCTGTTCCTGCGGTTCTTCATGGACCCGCTGTCGCTGGCGATCCGGGTGTTCGCGGCGATGTTCGCGGGCCACCTCATCCTGCTGGTGTTCACCCTCGGCGGGGAGTTCCTCCTGCTGGAGGCGAGCGCGGCGCTCAAGCCGGTGTCACTGCTGGCTTTCGCGTTCGCCATCGCGATGACGTTCCTGGAGGCGCTGGTGCAGGTGCTCCAGGCGTACATCTTCGCGCTGCTGACCGCGAACTACATCGGCCGCGCCCTGGCCGCGGAGCACTGACGCCCTAGCCCCACATGCCGGACAGGAAGTCGATGCAGCGCTCCCACACCAGTTCGGCGGCCGCCTCGTTGTAGTCGCGGAGCCCGGTGTCGGTGAAGAGGTGGCCGACGCCGGGGTAGCGGAACACCTCCGCCTGCGCTCCCGCCGCGGCCTTCGTCCACTCGGCGACCTCGCGCGGCGTGGCGTACACGTCCGGGTCGGCGACGTGCATCTGCATCGGCAGCCCCGGCCGCACATTGCTCGGGACGGCCCCGGTGCCGTGCAGGAACAGGGCTCCGGCGGCTTCGGGCCGTTCGCTGAGCAGACCGCCCGCGACCCCCGCGCCCATGGCGAACCCGGCGAGCACCGTCTTGGGCGGCAGGCCCCGCACGGCCGCGCGCGCCCGGTCGGCGATCGACGGCCACCCGATCCACTGCGCCAGTTCGAAACCCTCGTCCAGGGTCGGGGCGATCTCCCCGTCGTACAGGTCGGGGGTCACCACCGCGTGCCCGGCCTCCCGGAACCGGCCCGCGGCCTCCAGCACAGCGGAGCGCAGCCCGTACACGGAGTGGAACAGCACAACGGTCGCCATGGGCCCCATTATCGACTTGATCGCGACCGCCGTGACCAGTACCGCCATTTAGGCAACCTCGCGGTGGCACCTCACCCTCCCCAGGACCTTGACCGACGGTGAGACGACCGCTCATATTGGAAAGGACACCACCGGAGGGGAACGCCATGGCCAGGCCGAGCGTGCGGGAGCAGATCGTCGACGCGGCGTTCGACGAGTTCCACCGGCACGGCTACAACGCGTGCGGCGTGAAGCTCATCACCGACACCGCGGGCGTGCCCAAGGGCTCCTTCTACAACCACTTCGAGAGCAAGGAAGCGCTCGCGCTGGTGGTGCTGGACCGCTACGGCACGTCCCGCCGCCTCGACGAGCTCGCCGACCGCTCCGTCGAGCCGCTCGCCCGGCTGCGCGGGCACTTCGAGTTCCTGGCCGCCGACATCGCCCGGTACGACTACGCGCGCGGCTGCGTGGTCGGGAACTTCACCACGGAGGCCGCCGACCACAGCCCGGCCATCGCCGACGGGGTGCGCTCGGCGTTCGCGGAGTGGACGAAGGCCGTGGCGGACCTGCTGCGCGAGGCCGGGGCGCGGGACCCGGACGTGCTCGCGCTGTTCGTCGTGAACGCCTGGGAGGGCGCGGTCGTCGGCGCGCGGGCGGCGAAGGACGGGGCCTCCTTCGCCGCCTTCTTCAGCGTCGTGTTCGACACCGTGCTGGGGTGATCACCCCACCTCCAGCACGACCCGGAAGCGGGCCCTGCCGGACAGCATGTGCGCGAACGCCTCGGGCGCCCGGTCCAGCGGCATCGGCTCGACCAGCGGGCGCACGCCGCGGCGCGCGCTGAACCTGAGGTTGTCCTCGTTCTCGATCGCGCTCCCGGTGAGGACGCCGGTGATCGTGCGGGCGCCGAAGATCAGCTCGGTGGTCGAGACGGACAGCGGGTCGGCCGCCGCGCCGACGACCGCCAGCACGCCGTGCGGCGCCAATCCCTTGACCAGGGCGGACATCGAGCCGCCGTGCGCGGCCGTGGCGATGATCGCCGAGGCGCCGCCGAGCGCCCTCAACGCCTTGCCGGGGTCGCTGTCGGTGCTGTCGACGTAGTGGTCGGCGCCGAGGGCGGCCGCCTGGGCGGCCTTGTCCGTGCCGCGGGCGATGGCGACGACCTCGTGGCCCAGCTCGCTCGCGTACTGGAGCCCGAGGTGGCCGAGCCCGCCGATGCCCTGCACGGCGACCAGCGACCCGGCCGGGGCGTTCGCGGTGCGCAGCGCGTTGAACACGGTGAGCCCGGCGCACAGCAGCGGCGCGGCCTCGACCGCGGCCAGCCCCTCCGGCACGCGCACCAGCCCGGAGGTCCTGGCGTAGGCGTACTCGGCGTAGCCGCCCTCGACGTGGCCACCGGTCTGCGGCTGGTCGGAGCAGTTCACGAAGTCGCCGCGGCGGCACGGGTCGCACTCGCCGCAGTGGCCGCCGAGGAAGCCGACGCCGACCCGTTCGCCGACCCGCCACGCGGTGACGCCGTCGCCCACCGCGTCGATCACGCCGACGATCTCGTGACCCGGCACGACAGGGCGTTCGGCGGTGGCGCGGCCGACGGAGAACGCGTCGGTGTGGCAGACCCCGCAGGCCTCGACCCGCACCCGGACCTGCCTGGGCGCGGGCGGGACCAGGTCCCGCTCGACCAGGGTGAAGTCCTGCGGACCCGTCACTTCGAAGGCGCGGTAGGTGGACATCGTTCTCCTCGACCCGTCGGCGTGCTTGCCGACCCAATATGACCGGTCGTCTTAGACCGTGTCAACCGGCCGAGACCGTCAGCGCAGCTCCGCTGTGGACACCCGCCACAGCGTCCGCGCGTTCTCATCAGCGCCCGCCACCAGGTACACCGCGTCCCCGACCCGCGCCACGGCGGTGACCGGACCGCTCGGCCCGGACGCGCCGCGGACCGTCCACCCGGCACCGTCGGCGCGGAGCACCCGCACACCGTCGCCGTCGGCGACGAACTGGGTCAGCCGCCCGTCGACGTCGATCGGCGCCGCCAGCGGGTCCCGGTCCCCCACCGCGATCGGCGGCACCCCGGACAGCCGGGTGGCCGCCCCGTCGGTCACCTCCCACACGGCCAGCTTCCCGTCCACCCAGCCGGACACGCCGCACGCGCCGTCGTGGCAGCGCACGGCGACCGCGGCGCCGGTGTTCCCCGCGTCGGGCAGCGCGGCGGCGCTCCACCCGGTGTTGCCCGCCGTCGAGCGCCACACCGCGGGCTCCTGCTTCCCGCCTGCCAGCCGCCACCCCGCCACCAGCACGCCGGGACCGGTCGTGGTCGCGGCCAACGGGAACCCGAGCGAGTCCGGGGTGTTCTCCAAAGCCGTGCCCGCGGAACTGTTCCGCACCCACGTGTCGCCGTCGGCGGTCCACACCGCCACGTCCGAGCCGACCCTGAGGCTCTGCCACGTGCCGATCAGCAACGGGCCCGAGGACGTCAACACGGCGTCGTTCAGCTCACCGGCTCCCCACCCGCCGAACACGCTGAACCCCTGCGCCTTCTCGGCGATCCCGGCGGTCGTCCCGGTCCACGCGCTCCACCGGACGTTGCCGTGCGCGCCACCGCGTTCACCGCCGATGGCCAGCACGCGGTCGCCGTCCACGGCGAGCGAGGACCAGGTGGCGAGCATCCCGTAGGGCGTGGCAGCGGTCAGCGGGACGTCGGCGACCGTCCCGTCCGCGCCGCGCCGCAGCAGCGCGGGCACGACCTCCCCGCCGTCGCGGCGGGCGCCGATCAGCAGCGCGTCCCCGTCCGCCGCGAGCACCACGGGCGCCGTGCCCGCGGGCAGTTCGACCTTCGTGAAGACCACCGGGGCCGGGCCGTCCGGCACGCTCGCGCCGCAACCCCCGACGACCACCGCCAGCACCACCGCCACCACACGTCCGCGCATGTCGGCCAGTATCCAACGGCACGCGCTCAGGTGGCGTGATTCCGCCGGACCGCCCGGTGCAGCACGCCGAGGTCCTCATCGCCGAAGCCCGCCCCGACCGCCGCGTCGAGGTGCGCCAGCGTCGCGCGGACGCCCGCCAGGTCGACGTCGTCACCGCCCGCGTCGAGCACCAGCCGCGCGTCCTTCGCCGCGAGGCGCGCGGGGAAGCTGGGCGGGAACCGGTCCTCGATCATGGCCGTGCCCTTCGTCCGCGCGTAGGGCGCGTCCATCGCGCCGCCCTTGATCGCCTCCAGGAACAGGGCCGGGTCGAGTCCCAGACTTCCCGCCAGGGCAAGGCTTTCCGCCAGCGCGTTCGTCAACGACAGCACCCAGGCGTTCGCGGTGAGCTTGAGCCTGCTGCCCGCCCCGGCCTCGCCGACCCACACCGTGCGCGACCCGACGGCGTCGAACACCGGCGCCGCCCGCTCGCGGACGTCGTCCGGGCCGGACGCCAGCACCACGAGCGCGCCCGCTTCGGCGGGTTCCCTCGTGCCGAGCACGGGGGCGTCCACGTAGACCGCGCCCGCCTTGTCCGCGACCCGCGCCAGCGCCGCCGCCCACTCGACGCCGACGGTGCTCATCTGGAGCCACAACCGGCCGTTCGCCAGTCCCGCGCCCGCCACCGCCTCGTCCACCGCGGGTCCGTCGGCGAGCATCGTGACCACGACGTCCGCGCCGTTGACGGCCTCGCGGGCGGTGTCGACGACCTCGACACCGCGCCCGGTCAGCGGCTCGGCCCTGGCCCGCGTCCGGTTCCACGCCCGCACGTCGAACCCGGCGGCCGCGATGTTCGCGGCCATCGGCAGACCCATGATCCCGGTGCCCAGAAACCCGATCCTCGTCATGCCCCGATCCTGCCCCCGTTCCCGGTCGGGCGCGCTCTCAGCCGTGCCGCAGCCCGCGCACCGACGCGCTCGCCAGCGGCAGCAGCATCAGCGCCGAGAACAGCACGCCGCCGACCAGCGCGACCCGCGAGTCCCCGAACACCAGTGCCAGCGGCACCACGCCGAGCTGCCCGATCGGGATGGCCACGTACGAGCCGAAGTCGTCGTAGGAGGTGACCCTGGACAGCATGTGCGGGGGCACGTGCTCCTGGAGCGAGGTCTCCCAGGCGATGCCGAACAGCCCCGACGCGAGCCCGGCGGCGAACGCGGCCGCGGCCAGCCACGGCACGGGCGCCCCGAGGCCGAGGGCCACCATGGGGAGTCCGCCCGCCACGATCGCGAGCTGCCCGGCGAACATCAGCCTGCGCAGCACCAGCCGGTACATGGCCACCGCCATCACCAGCACCCCCAGCGCCTCCACGCTGAGCACCAGCCCCCAGGACGACCCGCCGATCGTCCGCAGCGCGATGGTCGGCCCGAGCACGGCCCACACGCCGACGCTGATCATGTTCGCCGCGGAGAACACGGCCACGATCGTCCACACCCACGTGGTGGCCCGGAACTCCTGCCACCCGTCCCGCATGTCCCGCAGCAGTCCCGTCCCCTGCGACACCAACTTCGCGGGCAGGTCCAGCCGCGACATGCACAGCCCGGCGAGCACGAAGCTCAGCGCGTCGACCGCGATCGCCCACCCGCCGCCCGCCGCGACGACCAGCAGCCCGGCCACCGCGGGCCCGAGGATCCGGACGCCGAAGCGCACCGTGCTGAGCAGCGAGTTGGCCCGCTGCACCTCGTCGGGCTCCACCAGTTCCGGCAGGACCCCGCGCAGCGCGGGCGTGGTGAACGCGGCCAGCGTCCCGTTCAGGAACTCCAGCGCGACCACCAGCCGCAGGTCGTAGTTCCCGGTCAGCAGCACGACGGCCACCGCGCCCTGGGTGATCCCGGCGCCGAGGTTCGACAGCGTCAGCAGCCGCCCCTTGGAGAACCGGTCCGCGACCGACCCGCCCACCAGCACGAACAGGATCAGCGGCACCGTGGACGCGGCCAGCGCCAGCGCCAGGTCCCCGGCCTTCCCCGACGCCTGGAGCACCGCGAACGCCAGCGCGACCGACGTCATCGACCCGCCGAGCAGCGACACCAGCCGCCCCAGGAAGAACCACCGGAACGCCGTCCGCCGCAGCGGGTTCCCGGCCTGCGTGGAGGGCACTCGATCATCCTGCCGAACGTCCCCCGCCCGGTCACCCGATTTCCGGCGGTGGGCGTGCGCCCCGGCGGGGAACTAGGGTCGATGGCCCAGCAGGCAGACCGAGGAGCACCATGATCTTCATCACCGCCAAGTTCCGCGTGCGGCCCGACCACGCCGACACGTGGCCGGAGATCTCCCGCGAGTTCACCGAGGCGACCAGGGCCGAACCCGGCTGCCTCTGGTTCGACTGGTCGCGCAGCGTCGACGATCCCACCGAGTACGTCCTCGTCGAGGCCTTCCGCGACGACGAGGCGGGCGCGGCCCACGTCCGGTCCGACCACTTCCGCCAAGCGGGCGAAACCCTCCCCCGCTACCTCGTCGCGACGCCGAGGATCGTGAACTTCAAGGTCCCCGGCGAGGACTGGTCCGAGCTGGGCGAGATGGCCGTCAAGGACTGACCGGCGGGCTGGGCGGCGTGCCGAACGCGGTGAGGAACTTGTCGCGGAAGGCGCTCATCGGCCACACCGGCGCTCCGGGGTCGGGCTTGATGCCGTCGTTCCAGCCCCAGGAGGAGACGTGGTCCAGCACGGCGGGGTCGTGGGCGACGATGGTGATCGGCACCTCGTGGCCCGCGCCCTCGCCGGTGACGATCTGGGCGGGCTGGTGGTCGCCGACGAAGACGAGCACCAGGTTGTCGTCGCCGTAGGTCTGCACGTAGGACACGAGGGTGTCCACGGAGTACGCGACGGACCGCGCGTAGTCGGCGCGGACCTCCTTGGGGTCGCGGCCGAAGATCGACTCGGGCGCCTGGTTGCCCGACGCCATGCCGTTGTAGACCGACCCGTCGCCGACGTCCTCCCAGTCGATGCCCTGCGGGATCGGCGTCCACGGCGCGTGGCTGGACAGCAGCGGGATCGACGCCATCACGGGGGCGTGGCCGGGCTCGGAGCGCTCGGCCTTCTGGAACGCCGACAGCGTGTACTGGTCGGGCATGGTGGCGTAGCCGAAGCGCGGGCCGCGGTAGCCCAGGTCGGCGGCGGCGTACACCGGGTCGTAGCCGAAGAACTCGCCCTCCGGCCACGCCTGCGTGATGCCGGGGACGACGCCGACCGACCGCCAGTCCGCCCGCCGGAACGCGTCGTTGAGGGTGAGCCGGTCGCTGGCCATCAGCGTGCGGTAGCGCTGCTGGTTGTCGATCCACAGCCCGGACAGCAGCGTCGCCTGCGCCAGCCAGCTGCCGCCGCCCGCCGTGGGCGAGGTGAGCCAGCCGCTGCGGGAGGCGTACCCGGCCTCCTTGAGGCTCCGCGTCCCCTTGTCCAGCGCGGCGTCGACGACCGGGGCCAGCTCCGGGTCCTCGACCGCGTCGCGCCCGTAGCTCTCCACGAACGCGACCACGACGTCCTTGCCGCGCAACCCGGTCAGCAACTCGCTGCCGGGGGTGTCGCGGTAGGCGTCGACGGCGGCCTCGGCGGCGAACGCCTCCTTGTCGTGCAGCCCGACGCCCACCTGCTTGGTGTGGTCGATCGCGAGCGAGGCGGCGTTGGAGGACACGACCGGCACGCCGGGGAACACCCACGTGAGCGCGGCGATCGCGACCAGCGCCACGGCGCGGGTCGTCGCGAGGCGGTGCCGGGACACGACGTCGGTCAGCCGCAGCACCGACCGCGTGGTGAGCACGACGACGCCGACGACGAGCAGGACGGTCAGCACGACGGCGGCGATCTCGCCCACCTCGCCGACGGTGACCTTGACGTAGTCGACGGCGGGCCCGAGCAGCGGCCAGTCGAGCACGAGGTCGAACGGCCGGTACAGCACGGCGTCGAAGCCGATGTCCATGAGCTTCACCACGGTCAGGACGCCGAGCAGCACACCGCCGACCAGTGCGACGACCCGGCGCGGCCTCGGCGGCAGGACCAGGACGAGCACGACGCCGACCAGGCCCTCCAGCGGCACGCGGGCGAACTCCCCGACGGTGAAGCGGTCGAAGTCCGCCGGGGCGACGAGGACCAGCAGCACGAACAGGCCCGCCAACCCGGTGACGACCCATGTGGCCGCGCGGCGGGCGCGGGTGGGTGCGGTCGGTTCGGCCTTCCGCCGTGCAAGCCTGCCCAACGACATCCCGAAACCCCTCCGCGCGAAACCCGCCCTACGACTGTGTACACGCGCGCGGCACGTGGTCGGTTCATGAGTACCGTGTCGGGAAGCCTTGTTCGCCAACACGAAACGGACGAACCGTGACGCGCCCGTACGTTCTGCTCAGCGTCGCCGTCAGCGTGGACGGCTTCATCGACGACCGGAGCGCGGAGCGGTTCCCGCTGTCCAACGCGGACGACTTCGACCACGTCGACCGGACGCGCGCGGAGTCGGGCGCCATCCTGGTCGGCGCCGAGACCGTGCGCCGGGACAACCCGCGCCTGCTCGTCAACAGCGCCGAGCGCCGGGCCGCGCGAGTGGCGGCCGGACTTCCCGAGCACCCGGTGAAGATCACGGTGACGAGCACCGGGAACCTCGACGCCGACCTGAAGTTCTGGCACCACGGCGGCGAGAAGCTCGTCTACACAACGGATTCCGGCCGCGCGACGGCGACGGCGTGCCTGGGCGGCCTGGCGGAGGTCGTCGCGCTCGGACCGGCGATCGACCTCGGCGACCTGCTCGACGACCTCGGCCGCCGCGGCGTGGACCGGCTCATGGTCGAGGGCGGCGGCCGGATCCACACCGGTTTCCTGGAGGCCGGGCTGGCCGACGAGATCCGGATGGCGATCGCGCCGATGCTCATCGGGCAGGGCTCGGCGCCGCGGTTCGTGAACCCCGGCGAGTTCCCCGGCGGCCCGGCCCGCCGCTTCCACCTCGAAGCCGTGGAGAAGCTCGGCGACGTGGCCGTGCTGCGCTACTTCCCCAAGCTCTGATCAGGACCGGCGCAGGCCTGCTAGCAGCGCGAGGATGGTGTCCCGGCGGAAGAAGGCGACCACCAGGCACACCACCAGCAACTCGGCGGGCAGCACGGGGCCGCCCTTGGCCACCAGGAACAGCTCGGTGCCGACGGCGCCGACCATGACGCCCGCGAGTCCCAGCGCCGCCAGGCCGCACAGCCGCGGGATCAGCAGGCCGACGGCGCCCGCGATCTCCAGCACGCCGGTCAGGTAGCGCAGCCACTGGCCGAAGCCGATCTCGTCGAACTTCCGGATGGTCCCGTCGCCGAACAGCAAGTACCCGCTGTAGACGAAGTAGGCCGCGAGCAGGATCTGGACCACCCACAGCACGATGTTGCCGACGTTGCGCGCGGTACCGACCCGGTCAGACATGGACATATCCTTCCACCGCGGTGGTCTCGGTCACCAGAGCGGGACGGTTGCGGAACAGCCACGCCGTGTCCCGGCCGAACGACCACAGCAGCGCCGCGAGCGCGGCCCCGACGACGACCTCCGCACGGGGCAGCAGACCGGACGCGGCCACGACGAGGAACACGCCCTGCAACGCGGCCACGGTCTTGCGGGCGTAGCTCGGCGGCAGGTCCGCCGACAGCCACGGCGCCAGCCAGGACGCCGCGACGAAGGCGTAGCGCATCAGACCGATCAGCAGCACCCACGGGCCCAGTTCGAGCGCCACGTGGGCGCTGAGCACCAGGATGAGGAAGGCGTCGACCTCCATGTCGAACCGGGCCCCCAGCGGGCACGCGGTCCCGGTGCGCCGGGCGACCTGGCCGTCGACGAAGTCCAGCGACAGCGCCACTGCGGTGAAGACGACGACGAGCGTCGTCGGCACGCCGTCCCCCGCGCGGTCCACGACCAGCGCGGCGACGGCGCCGACGAGGACGCCCCTGGCGAGCGTGACCCGGTCGGCCGGGCCCAGCGCGGTGCCCGACCGCTGCAACGCGCCGCCGAGCAGCGCCAGGGTCGCGACGGCGTAGGCGAGTCCGGCGAGCCAGCCGACGACGTGGAGCCCCACCGTGCCGTCGAGCACGCCGAGCATGAGCACTTGCGCGCCCGCCCACGCCGCGTGCTCCGGCACGGCCGACATCGTGGTGTTGTGCTGAAGTGTGGTCATCACGCCCCTTGGCAGTGGGCCCCGTATTGATTGGAGGTTCTTGGATGACACGCGCGGCGAGGTCTCTTTGGTTCACCTCGAACGGAAAAAGTGAGATCCGGAACCAGGAGATCCCCGATCCGGGCCCCGGCGAAGTCCTCGTCCGGACGCTCTACTCGGGTGTCAGCAGGGGAACGGAGACGCTTGTCCTGCGCGGTGGTGTGCCGGAGAACCAGCACGAGGTGATGCGGGCGCCGTTCCAGGAGGGCGATTTCCCGTGGCCGGTCAAGTACGGCTACCTCAACGTCGGCGTGGTCGAGGCAGGAGCGCCGGATCTGCTTGGCCGCACGGTGTTCTGCCTCCATCCACACCAGACGGAGTACGTCGTGCCTGCCGAAGCCGTGACACCGGTACCGGAACCGGTTCCGCCGCAACGGGCCGTGCTCGCGGGCACCGTGGAAACGGCCGTCAACGCGGTGTGGGACGCGGCCCCGCTGATCGGCGACCGGATCGCCGTCGTCGGCGGCGGGATGGTGGGGTGCAGCGTGGCCGGTGTGCTGGCGCGGTTCCCCGGCGCCCGGATCCAGCTGGTGGACGCCGATCCGGCCCGCGCCGAGGTGGCCGACGCGCTCGGCGTCGGCTTCGCGCTGCCCGAGGACGCGGCGGAGGGCTGCGACCTCGTGGTGCACGCCAGCGCCACGGAGGCGGGGCTCGCGCGGTCGTTGGAACTGCTCGCGCCGGAGGGCCGGGTGATCGAGCTGAGCTGGTACGGGGACAGGAGGATCAGCGTGCCGCTCGGCGAGTTCTTCCACTCCCGCAGGCTCACCGTGCGCAGCAGCCAGGTAGGCGTGGTCGGCCGTCCCGACCGCACCTACGCCGAACGGATGGCGCTGGCGCTGGACCTGTTGGCGGACCCGGTGTTCGACGCGCTCATCACCGGCGAGAGCGGGTTCGACGAGCTGCCCGAGGTGATGCCGAGGCTGGCGAGCGGCGAGCTTCCTGCGCTGTGCCACCGGATTGACTACCGTTCGGCGCATGCACCTGGTTCCGCTTGACACCACGACCGAGGTCCGCGACCGCCGGGCGAGCGTCGCCGTGCTGCCCGTCGGCAGCCACGAGCAGCACGGCGCGTTCCTGCCGCTGGCCACCGACACCGTCATCGCGTGCACGATCGCGCGGGCCATCGCGGACGCGCACCCCGTGCAGCTGTTGCCGCCCTTGACGATCACGTGCTCGCAGGAGCACGCGGCGTGGCCGGGGACGGTGAGCATCTCGGCGCGCACGCTGTTCTCGGTGGTGCGCGACATCGCCGACTCGCTGCGCCGCTCCGGCGTGCCGAACCTGGTGCTGGTCAACGGACACGGCGGCAACTACGTGCTCTCCAACATCGTGCAGGAGTCCGACGGGATGGCCCTCTTCCCCGGTCCGCGGGACTGGGAGGACGCGCGGACCGCGGCGGGCATCGAGACTTCGGCCGACAGCGACATGCACGCGGGTGAGCTGGAGACGTCGATCCTGCTGCACGCCCACCCCGAGGTCGTGCGGCCGGGGTACGAGGCCGGCGACCACCTCGCCGACGACCGGCGGCACATGCTGACGCTCGGCCTGGCCCCGTACACGGAGTCCGGTGTCGTCGGCCGACCGTCGCTGGCGTCAAGCCGCAAGGGGCAGGACCTCCTCGCGGGGCTGGTCGAGTCGTTCGGGCAGTACCTCGACGTGCTCGGCGATCCCGACCGGGGCGGTCTCGACGGGTGAGGCCGCGCGGAACAGCACCAGGACACCGGGCAGACCGGCGACCATGGCCAGCACGCCGTAGACGACCGCGGTCGTGAGCCCTTGCGCCGCGCCGAGTCCGGCCGCGCCGAAGGCGACCGCGAGGAACGCCTCGCGCGGTCCCCAGCCGCCGACGTTGACCGGCACCGCCATCACCAGCAGCGCCAGCACGAACAGCGGGACGAGCTGCCCGGTCGACGCCGTCGACCCGGCGACCCTGGCGGCGACGAGGAACAGGGCGAGGTGCCCGACCACGGTCGCCGCGGACGAGAACAGCACCCGCGGCAGGGCGTACCGGGACAGCAGGCCCGTCCGCGCGTCCGCCCACGTCGTCAGCAGCGCCCGGCGCACCGCGGGGGAACCCGCGGCGAGCACGGCCGCGACGGCGAGCACCGCCAGCGCGGTGAGCACGACACCGCGGCCCGGCACGAGGTCGACGGCCGCGGCGGGCCGGGTGAGCAGCACCGCGACACCGATCGCGATGAGCACCGCCTGGCCCGCGAACCGCTCGAACACCACCGCGCGCACGCCGCGGCCGACGTCACCGGACTGCTTGCCGTGGTTCACCGCGCGGTGCACGTCGCCGAGCACGCCCGCGGGGAGCACGGAGTTGAGCAGGAGGCCGCGGTAGTAGTCCGCCACGGCGGTGCCCAGCGTCAGGGGGAGGCCGAGGCCGCGGGCGACGACGCACCAGCGCCACGCGCAGAGCACGGTGGTCGCGAGCCCGATGCCGAGCGCGGCGAGCACGGACCACGCGCTGATCGCGCGCAGCCCGTCCACGAACGCGCCCGTGCCGAGCCGCCACCCCAGCGCCACGAGGATGCCGACCGCCAGCAGCAGTCGCAGCCACGGCCACAGCCTCCCCATCAGACGGCCCTCGGGAGCGCCAGGAGATCGGTGTGGCGCACCACGGCCCGCAGGTCGCCGGACAGGCGCCGGTCCAGGTAGGCGGGGGCGTCGGCGGCCAGGTCGGGGTCCTGCTCGCAGGCCGCGGCGACCCAGCCACGCAGCCATTCCGCCGTCAGCGCGCCCTGGTCCGCTCCGAGCCGCCACGGGCTCGGCCGGGTGACCACCTTGGCGCCGCGCGTCTCGAACGCGACAGTCGTCGCCGCCACGGCGTCGGGGCCGAGCAGCGGACGGCCGTCCACGACGCGGCGCTGGTGGGCGTTGAACGCCTTCTCGAACGCGGCGTCGAGCGGTTCGGTCGGATCGAGCTCGACCTTCCCGGCGACGGAGAGCGTGAACAGTGCGGGCACACCGACTTCTACGCACGCGGCGGCCATCTCGTTCACTTCGCCGTCGGTCAGCAGGTCGAGCAGCGCCGACGCGGTCACCAGCGAGGTGCCCCTGAGGTCGGCGGCGCGCAGCGCGGTGAGGTCGCCCTCCCGCGTCTCGACCGTGATGCCGGGGCCGGTCATGCTCGCACCGGCCAGGTCGAGCAGCCGGGGGTCGCGGTCGTGCAGCACCCAGTGCTGCTCACCGCCCAGCCGCGCGGCGAGCCATCGTCCCATCGATCCGGTTCCACACCCCAGGTCACGGACGACCAGGGGGTTCCGGTTCAACGCGGAGCCCAGGAGATCGGGCAGCTCGGCCGAGCGGGCCTCGGCGTCGGCGCTCTCGCGCAGGGAGAGCCATTCCGGGGCGAAGCCAGGTGTCGTCATCCGCGCAGGCTAGCCAGCACCCGTTCCAGATCCCGGACGGACGCGGCCCACGTCGGCAGCCCGCCCCGACGGCGCCGGGCCGATTCCCGCAGCTCACGACGGGCGTCCTCGTCGGTGAGCCAGCGCCGCAGCGCGGTCGCGAGCGCTTCGACGTCACCCGGCGGGAGGAGTTGGCCGCCGTCGCCGAGGGCGTCGGGCACCGCGCTGGCGAGCACCGGGAGGCCGCGGGCGAGGGCCTCGGTCACGACCATGCCGTAGGTCTCGGCGAGCGACGGCAGCACGAACAGGTCGGCGGCGGCGTAGGCCCGGTCGAGCGGTTCGCCGGTGAGCGGCCCGGTGAGCCGGACCCGGTCGGCGAGCCCGTGCCGTTCGGCCAGGTCGCGGACCCGCGCCACGTGGCCCGCGTGGCGCAGCGGTCCGACGCAGTCGAGCGTCCACGGCAGGTCCGCCAGCGCGGCGAGGGCTTCCACCAGGAGGTCCTGCCCCTTGCGCGGGGTCACCGAGGCCACGCAGAGCAGCCGCCCGGACCCGCCGCTGCCGGGCGCGAGCGGCGCCGGGTCGGTGCCGGGCATGACGGTGTGCACCCGCTCGGGAGCCAGCCCGTGGTGCTCGACCAGCCGCCGCGCCGCCCGCGGACTGGTCGCCACGACCGCGCTCACGGCCCGCAGGACGGCCCGCTCGGCGGCGTCGAGTCCAGCCGCCTCGGCGGGGTCCAGCCCGGTCTCGTCGGCCAGCGGCAGGTGCACCAGGACGGCCAGCCGCAACCGGTGCGCCTCCGGCCCGATGATCTCGGGAACGCCGCAGGCCACCAGCCCGTCGAGCAGCACGACCGCCCCGTCGGGGAAACCGGCCAGCACGCCCGCCAGTTCCGCGCGGGCGCTCGCCCCCGGATGCGGCCAGGAGCCCCCGACGGTCACCGCCCCGACCCCGAGCCCGGAGCGGACGCGGCGGTCGTAGACGTTGCCCCCGCTCGGGTCGGCCAGGTCGTCGACGCCGCCGGGGAGGACGACGTGGACGGTCACAACGGACGTTCGTAACTCGCCCACGCGATGTGGGACTCGTGCAACGTGACGGAGATCGCGCTCAGTCCACGAGCGCCTTCGCCGAGCGCGCCGTCGTGCACGCGGTCCGCCAGCCGGTCCGCGATCACCTTCGCCAGGAACTCCGTCGACGTGTTGACGCCGGTGAAAGCGGGTACCTCGTCCAGGTTGCGGTAGTTGAACTCGGCGAGGACCTTCCCCAGCTCCTGGGTGGCCAGTCCGATGTCGACGACGATGTTGTCGGAGTCGAGGTCGGTCCGGTTGAACTTCGCGTCCACCACGAACGTTGCACCGTGCAAGCGCTGTGCCGGACCGAAGACCTCGCCGCGGAAGCTGTGCGCGATCATCACGTGATCGCGGACGGTGATGCTGAACAGGGTGACCTCCATGTGTGGTCGAGCCGGGTTACGGTACGACTTCCGGCCGAGAGTAGATGCGATCGGACGGAACCTGGTGACGAGGGGACCGGATGCACGAGCAAGCCATCAGTCGCGAAGACGTGGCCGAGTCGGACCTGGTGACGAGGCGCGGGACGTTCCGCGCCGTGGCGTTCCGGGCGGACGGGCACGAGCACATGGCCATGGTCTACGGGAAGACCCGGATGCGCGGGAACGTGCTCGTCCGCGTGCACTCGGAGTGCATGACCGGTGACATCTTCGGCGCCATGCGGTGCGAGTGCGGCGAGCAGCTCGACGCCGCGCTGGACGCGATCGTCCGCGAGGGCAGCGGGATCCTGATCTACCTGCGCGGGCACGAGGGCCGCGGGATAGGCCTGGTCGAGAAGGTCCGCTCGCACGTCCTCCAGGACGAGCAGGGGATGGACACCCTCGACTCCGCGACGGCGCTGGGACTGCCCGTCGACACCCGCGACTACGGCCCGGCCGCGCTGGTGCTCAAGCACCTGCGGGTGCGGTCGGTGCGGCTGATGTCCAACAACCCGGACAAGATCGCGGCGCTCGAGTCGAACGGGATCGTGGTGGCGGCCCGCGTGCCGCTGCTGATGCCCGCGAACGACCACAACATCGGCTACCTGACAGCGAAGCGCGACCGGCTCGGCCACGACCTCCCGCAGGTGGACGTGTTCGAGGCCGACCTGCCGCACGCGGCCGACCGTTGAACCTCGACGACCTGCTGCCGATCGCCCGCGAAGCCGTCGCGATCGGCCACCGGATCGTCCTGGAGCGCGCGCCGCGGTCGGTGGTCGCCAAGGGCGAGCGCGACATGGTGACCGACGTCGACCTCGCCGTGGAGGACGCCGTGCGCGCGTTCCTGTCGAGGGAGACGCCGGGGATCGGGGTGCTCGGCGAGGAGCACGGCCGCAGCGGTCCGGCGGACGACGCCCTGTGGTGGGCGCTGGACCCGGTCGACGGCACGGCGAACCTGGCCCGCGGCATCCCGTTGTGCGCGGTGTCGCTGGGGTTGGTCGCCGGGCGCCGGGGCGTGCTCGCGGCCATCGACGCCCCGTTCCTCGGCGTCGCCTACTCCGCCGTCGAGGGCGGGGGCGCTTTCGTCGACGACGAGCGCATCCGGGCCTCCGCCGTCGACGACCTGTCCGAGGCCGTGATCTCCATCGGCGACTTCGCGCGCGGCGAGGGCGCGGAGGCGAAGAACGGCGTCCGGATGGCGCTGCTGAGCAGGCTCGGCGCGCGGGCGCAGCGGATCAGGATGATCGGCACCGCCGCGATCGACCTGGCGTGGGTGGCGCAGGGCAGGCTCGACGCGTCGATCATCCTGGCGAACATGCCGTGGGACACGCTCGCCGGTGTGCTGCTGGTCCGCGAGGCGGGCGGTGTCGTGGTCGACCTCGACGACACCGAGCACACCGCCGACTCCGCGACGACGATCGCGGTGTGCGCCGGGCTGCGCCCCGAGGTGCTGCGGATCCTCCACGAGTCCCAAGTGGACGCTCGGCGCTGACGTCTCACTTCGCGGCCCGCGCGGGGTTTTCCAGATCAATCCGAAAAGGATTGAACCGATCCGGGTGCGCGTGCGTGCTTGAGTCGTACATCGACTTGCACCACACCACTCCCGGAGAAGACAAATGCTGCGCAAGCACGCCTGGCCCCTTGCCGCCCTTTTCGCGGTCGGCGCGATCGCGCTGTCCGCCTGCGGCTCCACCGGCGGCGCCGCGCAACCCGCGTCGCAGCCGTCGTCCGACAGCGGCGCAGGCACCTCCTCGGAGGTGCAGCCGCTGTCGGGCACGGCGCGGTCCAACAAGGCCGACGAGAAGGCGGGCGACATGGCCCCCGTCGACGCCCCGGCGGAAACGCGGGAGAAGTGGGTGTCGCTCCGCGCCGCCAGCGCGGGTGAGCTGAACCCCGTCGTGATCAACGGCGCGGGCCTCACGCTGTACCGGTTCGACAAGGACTCGGCCGACCCGTCCAAGGCCACCTGCAACGGCGACTGCGCCGTGACCTGGCCGCCGGTCACCGTCGCGCACGGCGGGAAGGTGTTCTTCGCCGGGATCAAGAAGGACGACATCGGCGTCGTCAAGCGCGACGACGGCAAGCTCCAGATCACCATCAAGGGCTGGCCCGTCTACCGCTTCGCGAAGGACACCAAGCCCGGCGACACCCTGGGCCAGGGCGTCGGCGGCACCTGGTTCGGCGTCACGCCGGACGGCCGGAAGGCGGGCCCCGCGAAGCCCGTCACCCCGCCGCCCGCCTCGTCCGACACCAAGCCCGCCACCTCGGCGACCGTGTTCACCGGCAAGAACTTCGACGACTTCAGCGGTGACAACTCCGCCAGCGGCATCACCGGCCCCGGCTGCAAGGACATCCGCGGCGACATCAAGTCGATCCAGCCGTCCGGCTCGCTCAAGATCTGGTCCGACGCGGGCTGCAAGGGCAAGTCGCTCGTGATCGACGAAGACGTCCCCGACCTCGCCGCGATCGGCTTCCCCGACGGCATCAGGTCCGTCTTCTTCGGCTGATCACCGGGGCGCCGCCGGGACCCCGGTCCCGGCGGCGCCGTCCGTCGGTCAGCCGATCTCCACGACGCTGCGCAGGACGTCGCCGCGGCGCATGCTGGTGAACGCCTCCTCGACGTCGGCCAGCGAGATCCTCTCGGTGACGAACTTCTCCAGCGGCAGGTTGCCCTGGAGGTGCAGGTCCACCAGCGCCGGGAAGTCCCGCGACGGCAGGCAGTCGCCGTACCAGGAGGTCTTGTAGGTCCCGCCGCGCAGGAACGCGTCGAGCAGCGGCATCTCCAGGCGCATGCCCGCGTCCGGCCGGGCGACGAGCACGAACGTGCCGCCCAGCGCGCGGGAGTAGAACGCCTGCCGCCAGGTCTCCGGGAAGCCCGCCGCGTCGATCACCACGTCCGCCCCGAGGCCCTCGGTGAGCGCCCTGATCGCGGCGACCACGTCGTCGGTGGTCCGCGCGTCGATCACGTCCGTCGCACCGAACTCCTTGGCGTGCACCAGCTTCCGCGCGTCGACGTCCACGGCGATGATCCGGGTCGCGCCCGCCAGCTTCGCCCCGGCCACCGCCGCCCCGCCGACCCCGCCGATGCCGATCACCGCGACCGAGTCGCCCCTGGTGACCCCGCCGGTGTGCATCGCCGCGCCGAGCCCCGACATCACGCCGCAGCCGAGCAGCCCGGCGACCGCCGGGTCCACCCGCGGGTCGACCGGCGTGCACTGTCCACTGTGGACGAGGGTCAGCTCGCTGAACGCGCCGATGCCGAGCGCGGCACCCAGCGGCTCACCGGTGGCCAGCGTCATCCGCTGATCCGCCACGAAGTCGTCGACGCACGCGGTCGGGTTGCCGCGGCGGCACGGGCGGCAGCGCCCGCACACCGCGCGCCAGTTGAGGATCACGAAGTCGCCGGGTGCCACGTTGTGCACGCCCGGCCCGATCCGGTCCACCACGCCGGAGGCCTCGTGGCCCAGCAGGTAGGGGAACTTGTCGCCGATGACACCGTCCCGGTAGTGCAGGTCGGTGTGGCAGACGCCGGACGCCTGGACCCGGACCGTCACCTCCCCCGGTCCCGGATCCGGGACGATGATGTCCCGCACCTCGACCGGCCGCCCCTTGCCGAGTGCGACCACTGCCTTAGCCGTCTGCGACATCGCCCGTCATTTCCCGTCCGTCGTGATTTCCGGAAGTCCGCTCCGGTGGGAGCGCGGATTCGCCCGACCGTCGCCGTCGAATGGGCCGCGCACCGGAAAAATCGCCCACCGGGCACCGCCCATTACCGCCGGACGACCGGGGCCGCCGTATTATGCACACGGAGCACAGCCCTCACCAGCACATCCCGAATCGGACATGCGAAGACCGTATGACGGGACAACGCCCAGGTAGAGGCGCTTCCGCGCACACCGAAGCCGCACTGTCAACGACCTAATAGGGTTTCCCTCGACACGGTCACCCGAACCGCGTGCACCTATTCGCCATTCCTATCACTGCCCCCGCCGGCACGAAAAATCGTTCTTCGGGCAGTTCCCCCGTGTCAGGATGTCCCGCGGATCGCCGGGCACCCGTCGGAGTGCACCGGACTCCGCCACTGATCTTGAAATGGTGTCGCACGCGCGCCGCCGGACAACAAAAGGGGGGTGTTCAGCGGCATGACCAGAACAGCCGGCCGAATCACCGCGTTCGTCCTGTTCGCGACCACCGTCAGCTTCCTGATCTCGATGGCGGGCTCGTCGCTCAAGAGCACGGTCCAGGTGCTGTTCCTGCCGATCGCCGACGGCCTCGACGTCAACCGCGGCACGCTCGCCATCGCGACCACCCTCTTCGCCGTGGTCACCGCCCTCGTCTCCTCCGCGGTCGGCCACCTCGCCGAACGCGTCGGCGCCGTGCCCGTCCTCGCGATCGGCGCCGCCACCACCGGCGGCGTGCTGATCCTCTGCGCGTACGCCACCGACATCTGGATGTTCGTCCTCGCCTACGGCGTCCTGGGCGCCATCGGCTGCACCATGCTCTCGTTCGTCCCGCTCGGCGTACTCGCCGACCAGCTCTTCCGCGGCAAGAACGCCGGCTTCGTCTACGCCGTCCTCACCAACGGCGCCGCAGTCGGCTTCATCGTCCTCGTTCCACTGTGGACGTTCCTGGGGACCACCCTGAGCTGGAACCAGATCCTCCTCGCGGTCGGCATCATCTTCATCGCCGTCCTGCTCCCCCTCTCCCTGGTCCTGGTCAAGTACTCCGCCAGGCAGGGCGGCCGCCCCACCCCCTCGGAAACCACGCTCTGGCAAGGCATCCGCACCACCTTCCAGAACAAGCGCGTCCGCGGCCTCATCCTCCCCTTCTTCGCCTGCGGCACCACCATGGCCTTCATCGACGTCCACCTCTTCCCCCACATGCACGACCACGGCGTGACCCCGGCCGTCAGCTCGCTGTCCTTCGTACTGCTGGGAATCCTGGAGATCATCGGCTCCCTGGTGGCAGGCAGGCTCTGCGACAAGGGCATGATCCGCGCCACCCTCATGGGCGCCTACCTGGTACGAGCGGCCTCCATGCTCCTGCTGCCCTTCTTCGACTCCGACGTAGCCGTCCTGGCCTTCGGCGCCGTCTTCGGCGCCAGCTACCTCGCCACCGTCGTCGCCACCACCGTCTGGATCACCCAGATCGTCCCCAAGGGCTCCCGCGGCACCGCACTCGGCGTCCTCTGGTCACTCCACATGGTCGCCGTCGCCCTGAGCAGCCAGGTCGGCGCCATCATCGCCGACGTCGAACACAGCTACATACCCATGATCCTCGGCTGCGCCGCCCTCACCACCGCCGCCGCAATCCTCGTCTCCCGCCAACCAGACCCCAACCTCACCCCCACGGACCCGACCGACACCACTCCGGTCGCCGCCACCATCGCGGCGGAGTAACCCAGGTAACCGCGGCCGATGGCAGATCGTGGAGATGAGCGGCTGGGACCGCGACGCCAATGCCACGACCAGCCCTTGACCGATCGAAACAAACAATCGGACCCACACCCACCTGCCGTGGACTCGGCCGCCACTGCCATGAAAATCAGCGTGAATAGGACAGGGCCAACCTCAACGATCGAACACCCGTTCCCCGTTGCCACATGAACTCGGCCCGAACCCCATCACAAGCTCACGACCAATACTGCGCACGGCACCTCGGGCAAGTCGATCAGAGCGTTGCAGGACCGTCTTCTCCACCTCGACGAAGTACGCCAACCTCGGCGTGGTGGCGGCGGGCGGCCGGGTCGTCGAACTGTGCGAACAGAGCTGCCGCCTCATCCAGAACGCTCACCGCCGCTGGTAAGCCTTCCGTGTCGATCAAAACGCTCCCCAGGTTGCGAAGGCCCACCGCCAACCGCCACCGCTCACCGGATTGCCGGAACACGTCCACCGCGTACCGGTGGAACGCGGTGGCATCCGCAGGTCGCCCCGACCGCTGGTACGCCTCACCGGTGGCATCCAGGACAGCAGCCTCCCGAACCCTGTCGCCCAACTGCCGCTGGAGCGACGCCGCGCGCTGGTAGAGGACCAGGGCTTCATCGGGGTCACCGAGGGCCAGGGACACCTGTCCGGCCTCCAGTGACCAGAACGCTTCCCACGCCTGGTTCTTGCGATCCCTTGCGATCGACAGCGCGTCGCCGATGAAGCGGTGCGCTTGATCCGGAACGCCGAGCAGGCGGTGCGCGTGGCTCAACCCGCGCAACGCGTCGCCTTCGCCACCGGGGATCGACAGGCGCCGGTACCCGGCCAGGGCGGTGTGGAGCAGCGGGACGGCCTCCTGGGGGCGGTCGAGGTCGATGAGGGCGTTGGCGATGTTGTTGGACGCCACCGCTGTCCAGTAGCCGTCCGCCAGGTCGTCCGCGATCTCGAGGGAACGCCGGAAGTGCCGCAGCGCCGTGTCCGGTTCGTGGTTGCGCAGGTGCGCCAGGCCGAGCGCGTTGGTGGACGCGAGTTCGCCACGCCGGTCGCCGATCTCCTGCCTGATCGACAGCGCCGACGTCTGGTGCTCGATCCCCTCGGCCCGGTTCCCCTGCTGCGTGTGCGCCTTGCCGAGGCTTTCCAACGCGTCCGCTTCGCCGCGGCGGTTTCCCGATCGGCGAGCCGCGGCCAGACCTGCCACGCCGGTCGTGATCCAGTCGTCGAAGTGGTTGTAGCGGGCGTAGATCTCGCGCAGGATGTCCGCCAACAGCGCCACGGCATCGTTACGCCCCTGCGCTTCCAGGACGCGGATCATCGACCGGAGGTTCCGGCGCTCGTGTTCGTACCAGGCGAAGGCGTCCTCGTGGTCCGCGAACACCGGGGCAGATACCTCCGGAGGCAGCGCAGGCAGTTCGCGGGCAGCGGCTTCGGGGATCAGCGTCCGGACCGCGTTCCACACCGCGTGCAGGTACCAGGCGGCCAAGCGCTCCAGCGCCGCCGTCGCCGACTCCGGTGATTCCTCTGTTCGCGCCTGGTCCTGCGCGTAGAGCCGGAGCAGGTCGTGGAACTCGTAGCGGTCCGGTGCCGTGCTCGCCAGCAGGTGCGCGCCTGCCAGATCCTCCAGCAGGCGCCGCACGGTGGGCACGGGTTCGCCAAGCAGCACCGCGACGGCCGCGGGCCCGAAGTCGTCACCGGGGTACAGACCGAGCATGCGGAACAGCCGACTCGCTCCCTTGGACAGCGCCCGGTAGGACCACGCGAAGACGGTGCGGACGGCGTCGCTGTCGTCCGATCCCAAGGCGTCCCACAGGCTCGACTCGTCGCGCAGTTCGGTGATCATGTCCCGCAGTGACGTCCGCGGTTTGCCGATCGCCCGCTCCGCCGCTATGCGCAGCGCCAATGGCAGACGTGCGCACAGCCCGGCCAGTTGCGCCAGGTCTTCGTCGTCGTCCTGGGGGCGGTACTCGTGGATCAGTTCCCGCAACAACGACACGGCCTCGTCGAGCGGCAGGATGTCCAATCGCAGCCGACGTGCCCCGTCACGGGCGACCAAGCCGGCTAGCTTGTCGCGACTGGTCACCAGCACGAGGCAGCCTGCGGTCCCCGGCAGGAGCGGCCTCACCTGGGTCGGCGACGCCGCGTTGTCCAGCAGGATCAGGAATTTGCGTCCCGCGAGGAGGGACCGGAACAACGCCGAGCGCGCGTCCAGGTCGGCAGGCACGAGGTTGCCCGGCACTCCCAACGCGCGCAGGAAGCGGTCGAGCGCCTCGTCCGGACCGATCGGCAGCCCGGCGTCGTAACCGCGCAGGTTCACGTAGAGCTGACCGTCCGGGAAGTCACCGGCGACCTGGTGCGCCCACCGCACCGCCAGCGACGTCTTGCCCACGCCGGCGGTGCCGACCACCACCCACACCACGACCCGGTCCGCCACCTCCGCCGATGTCAGCGTGAGCGATTCGAGGTCGTCGAAACGGTTGACGAAACCGCGCACGTCGGCGGGTAACTGCCGTGGCATAGGGGTAACGGAGCGTCCGGAACGGTGGAAGTGCACACCGCCGATCACATCACGGGCCTGAACGACGTCCTCAGCTGATCCGCTCAGGTCGTTGCGCGATTCACCCCAACTGTGCCTGTCGGGTCCCGTCATGACCTGTCAGCCCGCCAAAGGCAATTGCCCGGCCGCCTCGCGGTCGAAGAACGAGCCGAGTTCTTCACCCTGGTCGTACAAAGAGGCCACGACGTCACCCCAAAGCCCGACCTCATCGGGAACAGTGCACTTCACCGCACCGCTCAACGCGCCCTCGCCGTCGTAGAGCACCTGGTAGGCGATGGCCCGCCCGAGGAGGAAGAGTTCGGGGAGCACCGTGCCGCCGGTTTCGAACGCACCGACCTGGTCGCGCTCGACCACCCGGATCTTCCCACCCACCTGGTAGCGGACGTGGAGCGAGGTCAACTCCCAGAGCAGGTACGACGTGATCGGCTTCTCCACCACCCGCACACGACGCACCTCCATGCCCTTGTCGCTGATCCTGCGCTCGTAGGCGGCGACATTCGCACGCCCTTCCTCCAGCAGGTCGATCGACCTCCGCCAGTCGTTGCGCCTGGACGCCTCCCAACTCTCGTTGGAGGACTCGACGAACTCCTGACGCCGTTCCAGCTTCCAGTTCATGCCGCTGTTGTCGTGCCAGAAGTTGTCCTTGAAGTCGTCGAGGTACTCGTCGACGCTCAGTCTGGTGCCGCTCAGGACGAGCTCGGAGTCACTCATCGACGATGTCCGTCTTGGCTGCCCGCAGCATGACACCGGGGATCACAACGAGTTTCTCGTCCGCACCGATGTGGACGCCTTCGGGCAAGCGGGGCGCGTAGTCCGCTGTGAGGTCTCGACCGATGACCGCGATGTCACCGTTGGCCAACTCCCAGATGTCCGGGCAGGAGGGATCGTCGTTGGTGACGCCCAACTGAGCAGCTGACCTGCCAAGTCGTCTGGTGAAGTGCGCGACGGGGTCGGCTTCCCAAGGGCGACTCATGAAATCCCCTTGCGTTCGATTCGATTCCGGAAATGCTGTATGGCGACATCTGCTCGGACAACTTCGTCCATCTGGTTTTCGATGTTAGTGAACACCTCACGACGCCAGTCCGCAGAATTGCAGATTTGACGCCTATTCCATCGAAGACAGGACCACCGTACAGGCGCATTGGAACACATGATCGACCGGCTTTTATTCACATTGAGTGCATTTGCCAACTCCCGCCCACCATCTGGGCGACACACTTCCGGACTAGGCATCGCCGTGTTGGTCACACCGGGGGTGCCGCCCCTTCCCGCTCCGGTGAAACGAAGAGGTGTCCATGAGCGATCACCAGAGGTGCGCGGTATCGGGTTCGGATTCGACGGAGCGCTGTGATCCCTGCTGAGTCCGCACCAGCGCACCCTGGTGCCGCAGTGGCTGGAGGAGACCTGCGACAGCAAAGAGCCTGGCCGAGGACATGGCACGCGAACAGCTCATCGAAGTGCTCAGCTGGTTCCACGCAGTCGCCAGTGATGACCAACTGGTCGATAGCGGCGTTTCGTGACATGCCAGGCGCGCCCACCGCGACAAGGTGACGTTTGAGGGACAACGGTTCGAAAGTGGTGCCACTTCACCTGAAGAGTGCCCACGACGACGAATTCGGGATAGAGCGGAACAGACGGGCGCAGGGCACCCGGACTGTGGGAGGAGATCGCATGCAGAACCCTTCAGACTCGACGGAGATCGCCGGGCCTGGGAAGAACGGCCGAAGCGACACCACCGACTTGCCCGTTGTGGACGATCCGACGGCCGACTCGGACATCGACTCGACGACGTCGACGGTTCTGGTGGAGGTGCTC
The DNA here is from genome assembly GCF_032460545.1 of Umezawaea sp. Da 62-37. GTDB lineage: Bacteria > Actinomycetota > Actinomycetes > Mycobacteriales > Pseudonocardiaceae > Umezawaea. Next base: position 6,736,208 of record NZ_CP135965.1, on the reverse strand, counting down.
CCGGGGGTGGCTGTCATCGCCGGTGAGATCCCGCCGGACCTGAAGCCCGATCTGATCGACTTCGGGATCGTGCCGGCTGCCGACCGCAAGCAGATCTCAGCAATCCTTGCGTCGATCGGGAATGCGGCGACCGTTGTCGGCAATCTCGGAAACGCGTTCACCAACGTGCAGGGCCTCTACCGGATTGGCGACCACGCACAGACCCTGCTGAGAAGCGGTGCGACGCTCGCCGCCAAGGACGGCGGGAGCCTCGGGGCGGTGATGGGCCCCGGCGGCATCCTGCATCAGGCCCGCTTCTACTCCGTGAGCGCGGTGGGCAAGGCGCCGCTCGCGGCCTCGGTCGGTCCGGCGCTGGCCATGATCGCCCTCCAGATGATGCTGAGCGAGGTCACGGACCTCGTCAAGACCAACCTCGCGGTGGCGAACCAGGTCCTCACCACCATCCGCAAGGAGCAGTGGGCCGAACTGACGGGGCTCGTCGCCGCCATCGATCGCGCGGTCGACCAGGCGCGGGAGATCGAGTCGGTCCCGACGTCCCTGTGGGAGGACGTCGCGGGCAGTGGAGCGCTGCTGCGGAAGCAGCTCGAGCTCTACCGGGGGAACGTCCGCGACCACGTCGGTCAGATCAACCGGGCCGACGCGCGCAGCCACCGCGAATACCTGCAGACCAACGGCAAAGTGGTCGCCTTCGACGTCCACGCCCTCCTGTCCTCCCTCAACGCGTGGACCGGGTACCAAGCGCTTCGCGCCGCGAGGGCGAGAGCCGCTGGACGCGAGGACGACAAAGAAGCGCAGTACGCCGAGATCATCGCGCGCGACACCCGCAAGGAGTTCGACTCCGCTCTCGCCGAGACGACGAGCCTCATCGACGCGCTGACGCGGGAGCTGCGGATCACCGCCGAACTCGCCCTCCCCGACTCGTGGCCGCTGCTGGGGAAGCGGAACGACGTGAAGGCAGCCCGCGAACTCTCCGCCGAGCTTCTGAACGCGATCGAGCCCCTCGCTGACGCCCTCCATCCGCCGACCCCTCCACTCGACGCACCGGGCGTCGTCTGCGCACCCGAATCGCTGGATTCCGAGCCGTACCTCCGCATTCTGCGCTGGCTCTTCGAGGATGGTGAATCCTTGCGCGTCCTCGGCTTCCCCGACCAGCTCGTCACCGTCAGTCCCGTTTCCGCGATCGTCGGCGGTGCGCTGGACATGTTCACGGCGGCGGCGGACAAGTCCACGGCGAGAACACTGATCGCCGTCACGGATCGCCGCATCATCATGGCCAAGCCGAACGCGTTCCTCGAGCAGGCCGAGATCCGCCACAACATCCCGATCGACCAGGTGCGGTACATCCGAGCGACCACCACGCGGGACAACGGCTCACGCTCGGCGATCGACCTCATCACGCGCGACGAGAACATCCGGTGGCTCTTCCACACCGACATCGACAACAAGCAAGTGGACACGCTCGCCGCCGTGCTCGCCGAATCGATGACGATCCCGGACGCCGAACGCGATGAGCTCCAACGGCGGCACCACGCCTCCCCTGAGGCAGCCGAGCCGAACGGGAGCAACGACACGGCGTCCACCGAACCGACTGGATCCGAAACCACGACCTGACGACCTGACCAGTCCTGGAGATCACCTGCATCGCCGCGGCAACTTCGGTCGCCGCGGCCAGCAGCGCGGTACAGCCATGCTGACAACGGGATCCGGCACCCAAGAGCATGGTCGCGGTAGCGGGGCGCGAAGAATCACGACGATGGAAAACCCGACACGGTGAACGGTTCTGGAGCAATGCGGTCGACCCTGTTCCGGGTCATTCCGGGCCGTGCTCCAGCTTCGGATCCGCAGTCCACAGTAGACACAAAACGAGATCACCCGCTGACCGGATAACCCCAGGTCAGCGGGTGATGTGTATTGCATATAACGTTGTGAAGCTGAGGGGACTCGAACCCCTGGCCCTCACACTGCCAGTGCTGTTCAACAAGCCCCCTGACCCAGGGCGATTGCGTAGTCGCGTGGTGCGCCGCTGACCAGGGAACACCTGGCATGAGTGAGCCTTGTGGAAGCGGAAGGGGCAGGTGAGACCACATCGGTGATCATGGAGTTCTCGACGCTTCACAACTTCCCGAGGACCTCACCCGCCGATGGCATCATCTCTCATCACCGCACTGACCGTCACCACCCCCACCAGCAGCATCCCCGCAGCCCCGGTCACCGACGGTGAACAGCACGGCCTGCTGCACGCCTTGTCCAAGGTTTCCGATCCACGTGACCCGCGCGGGATCCGTTACCCACTGTCGGCACTGCTTGCCGTCGCGGTCTGCGCGGTCCTGGCCGGGGCGTCGTCATTCGCGGCGATCACCGACTGGCTGCACGATCTCGACGACCACGCCCGTGACCGACTCGGCTTCGACCGGATACCCGCCCCGACAACGATGTGGCGACTACTGACACGCCTGGACGCCGATCAACTGGCCGGCGTCCTCGCCGGCTGGCTGCACCACCGCACCACCCCACCAAGCCCGGTCCAACAGCAGTACCGCCGGGTCATCGCCGTGGACGGAAAAACCCTCCGCGGAGCCCGCCGCGACAACGGCCGCCAAGTCCATCTGCTCTCCGCGTTGGACACCAGCACCGGCATCGTCCTGGCCCAGGTCACGATCGACGCGAAGTCCAACGAGATCCCCGCTTTCGGCCCGCTGCTCGACGCCGTCGAACACCTCTTGGGAACCCTGGCCGGGATCCTGTTCGTCGCCGACGCCCTACACACCCAGACCGGTCACGCCGAGAAGGTCGCCGCCCGCGGCGCCCACCTGATGACCACGGTCAAAGGAAACCAGCCCACACTGCTCGCCCAGCTCAAAACCCTGCCCTGGCCACAGATCCCCGCCGGGCACCGCACCCGCGACCGCGGTCACGGCCGATCCGAGACCCGCACGATCAAGACCGCCACCCTGAACACACCCGGCGGCATCGCCTTCCCGCACGCCCGTCAGGCCGTCCGGATCACCCGAACCCGCACCGCCCTCGCCACCGGCAAGACCAGCCGAGAAACCGCCTATCTCACCGTGTCCCTGCCCACCGGCCAAGCCCTGCCCGCCGACCTGCAAACCTGGGCACGCCAGGAATGGCTCATCGAGAACCAGGTCCATCACGTCCGCGACGTGACATTCCGTGAAGACGCACACCAAGCCCGGACCGGCACCGGACCCGCCGTCATCGCAACCCTGCGTAATACCGCGATCGGCTGGCACCGCGCCAACGGCGACACCAACATCGCTCGAGCCCTTCGACGCGCCAACCGCCGCTCACACGACCTCATCACAGCCGTGACCAGCAGTCACCCCACAACGCAATGACCCTGCCCCCTGACCAGCGCGAACAAAGAACCGCCACGTCAGCCGGCGCAGTTCACCACTGTTCGAAACCGTCGCGCTTCGTTCAACTCCGCCGCCTGCTCCAGATCTGCTCCACGCACCACAGCATGAAGAGGGATGGAGGTCGAGCTCAACCGTCGAACACGCGTTCCCACGCGCGGTGCGAAGCTCGGCTCGCCTCCCATGGTTCCGCGGTCAACCACTCGCCTCGCGCACACCACGGCGCTGTCGTCGCCCACAGGCCCTGTTCGCCCGCTGCACAGCTGCTCGGTCGCCGTCCACGGCTCGGTACTACCCTTTACCTCCACCCGGCCGGACGGAATGCAATTCGTCCTGTCCGGATCAACTCAGATCCGAGAGGATGACGAGTGGCGAAGCTCGCGGGGCGTACGACCGGTCGTTGGCGGATCGTGGAGATGGACCAGTGGGATCAGGACGCAATCGACCTCGTCGAGCCAGGGTTCATCACATTCACGCGCGACGGGACCGGTGAGTTCGGGTTCATCGCCGTCAACGGGTGGATGGACTGCCGCTGGAGCAAGCGCGATGGCCAGCCCTTCGTCGAGTTCACCTGGGAAGGCAACGACGAGATGGACCCGGCCAGCGGGCGCGGCTGGGCTGTCCTCGCCGAGAACGGCACGCTCACCGGGCACCTGTTCATCCACTTGGGAGAAGACTCGGGCTTCCGCGCCACACCGCTCACCGAGACCGGGAAGCGGAACGGGCGTTGAGCGAGTACCAGTACTACGAATTCGTCGCGCTGGACCAGCCGCTCAACACGAAAGCGCAGGCTGAGGTCCGCGCCCTGTCCACCCGCGCACGGATCACCGCCACCAGCTTCGTCAACGAGTACGAGTGGGGCGACTTTCGAGGCGACCCCAGCCGATTGGTGGAACGCCACTACGACGCGCACCTCTACCTCGCCAACTGGGGCACCCGACGCCTCCTGCTGCGTCTGCCGCGCGGTCTGCTCGACCTGGACGCGGTCGAGCCCTACCTCGTCGACGAGCAGATCGAAGCCTGGACGACAGATACCCACCTCGTCCTCGACCTGCACAACCACGACGAGACCGGTGACTGGGACTACGAGCCGCAGGGGGCGCTGTCCGCCATCGTCGGCGTGCGGAACGAACTCGCCGCCGGTGACCACCGTGCGCTGTACCTGGCGTGGCTGGCCGGGTACGGCACCTGGGAACGCGACGAGGAAGCGTTTGACCGCGACACGGACGACGAGCCGGAACCACCCGTGCCCGCTGGATTGCGCGCACTCACCGCGGCACAGCGCGCCTTGGCCGACTTCCTCCGCCTCGACGACGACCTGCTCGCGGTCGCAGCCGAGGCGAGCCCACCGCTCGACGGGACCACCGACGTCCCGGACCAGCTGGCGGCCTGGCTGACGGCGCTGCCCGGCACCGAGAAGGACCGCCTGCTGCAGCGCGTCGTCCAGGATCAGGCGGCGACCGTGCGGATGGAGCTGCTGCGTCGATTCCACGACCGCACCACCCCGCTCGCAACACCCCCGCGGCGCACCGTGAGCGACCTCTTGGACGAGACGGCGCGCAGGCGCGCCGGACGACAGCAGCGGGAACAGGCCGAGCGCACCGAGGAGGAAGCCCGCCGTGAGCGCGACAGAACCCTCGCCCGCGAGCGGCGGCTGGACGGACTGGCACAAGATCGACAAGTCGCCTGGACGCGCGTCGACGCCCTGATCGCCACCCGCAAACCCGCCGACTACGACGCCGCCATCGCTCTCCTCGTCGACCTGCGAGCCCTGGCCGACCGCGAAGAGCGCCCGGACGAGTTCGCCCGGCGCCACGCTGCCCTCCGACTAGCGCACAAGAACAAGCCCAGCCTCATCGCCCGTCTGGCACGCGTGAACCTGTGACCACCGACCTGGCACCACGCGCACCGGAGGTGCAGGTCGCCCACAAGTCTTCCGGCGGATGTGGAAACCTGACCGCGTGAACCGTTCGGAACCGGCCGCGCCCGATCCTCCACCGGGCGAGGGGAACGTGAACCGGGTGGATTCCTCTCCGGAGCTGGCAAGGCTCACCGAGCAGGAGGCTTTCGCCAACCTGCGTACCGTGCTCGAACTGTGCGCGGCCGGGGAGGTGAAGTGCAGCGACAAGACCAGCCGCCCGTCCGCCGCGACCATCCGCACCATCGGTGCGCACCTCGCACAGTGCGACTTCTACGCCGAGGAGCCCATCGCCGCGTTCGCGTGGCCGTTGCTGCTGCAAGCCGGTGGCTTCGCCGCGCTCGACGGCACCCGCCTCCGACTGACCCCGAAAGGCCGCTCGGTACTGGGGAAACCATCCGCGGAAAACATCCGGCACCTGTGGCGACGCTGGCTCACCCACGCGGTCATCGACGAGTTCAGCCGGATCGAGCAGATCAAGGGCCAGCACGCTCCCAACGTGCTCACCTCGGCCAAGACCCGACGACGGATGGTCGCCACGGCGTTGGCCACCTGTCCTGAAGGTGACTGGCTGGACGTGGGCGTCCTGTTCACCAGGATGCGGCACGGCAACATGAGCCCCACCGTCGTCCGCTCCGACAGGGCGTTGTGGAAGCTCTACCTCGTCGACCCGGAGTACGGCAGTCTCGGCTACGAGGGCTACCACGAGTGGGAACTGCTCGAAGGCCGCTACACCCTGGCCGTGTTGTTCGAGTACGCGGGCACCTTGGGCCTGGTCGACCTCAAGTACACCCCTGCTGCCGAGGCGCGCTACGACTTCCGCGACAACTGGGGCGCCGACGGCCTGGACGCGCTGAGCCGCTACGACGGCCTCCAGGAGATCAGGCTCACCGCCTTGGGCGCCTACGCCCTCGGTCTGGTCGACACCTATCAGCCCCCGGTGACCGGTTCCCGGCCGCTCAAGGTGCTGACCAACCTCGACATCGTCGCCACAGGGGATGTCACTGCCGCGGACCGGCTCGTCCTGTCCGCCTGGGCGGAGCAAACCGCGGACCGCGTCTGGGCGGTGTCGGCCGCCGGCCTGCTCTCCGCGCTCGGCAACGGCCGAGCTCTCCGCGAGTTCGCCGACTTCTTGACCGAACGGACCGAACACGACCTGCCCGACGCGTTTCGCGTCCTGGTCGAGGACGTCAACCGGCGGAGCACCCAGCTCACCGATCTCGGCCAAGTCCGCCTCATCGAATGCGCCGACCCCGCGCTCGCCGCGTTGATCACCCACGACCGCGCTCTGCGCGGGCTGTGCCGCCCGATCGGCGACCGCCACCTCGCCGTCCGCCCGGATCAGGAGCTGAAGTTCCGCAAAGCCCTCCTGAGGTTGGGCCACGTCGTGCCGGAGCGCTGATCGACGACCGGCTCTGCCAAGCTTGAGGTCGTGCGCGCGTTGGACCGACTCGGATCGCCTGCCCTGATGCCGTTGTGGAAGGCCGTGCACGACCGGATGTCCTCAGGACGGCAGGTCAGCCGGGTCAAGGTCGGCCCCCTCGACGAGGAGCAGCGGTCTGCTGTGGCCGACCTGCTGGGAGCCGACCGCCTGCCGGGCGAGTACGCGACGGTGTCGGTGGCCATGCTCGAAGAACTGCTCTCGGCCTCTGTGGGCGCGGGAGTGCGTGAAGTGGTGACGTCCCTCCTGGGCCCTCTGGACGACCGGGCGGCGCGGCGGGCAACGGGGGCGGCTGAGCGGTCCGAGCTGTGGGAGTGGCTGGCCGGACACCCTGTGGTGGCGGCCCAGCCGGTGTTGCGGGAGTGGGTGGACGCCGTTCGGCGAGCTGGGCTCATCGGTGGTTCCGCCGAGCGCACCAGGAAGGAACTCGACCGCGCCCTTCGGGTGTTCGGCGCTCTGCCCGCGACAGGTGTGCCGCTGCCGGTGTTGGCGGAAGACGTGCTCGGTGACCCGCACGCCCTGGACGAGGGAACGCGGTGCGCCGGGCTGGTCCTGCGGGCGCTGGCGGTGCTCCACGCCGTGGAGTTGCCACAGGACGCGCAGGAGCGGCGTGCGCTGTGGGAGAGCGCCGGGGTGGTCGAGGACGAGCTGTCGTCGGTCGTCCTGGCCGCCGGGCTGCGGTTGAGCGGTGTCGGCGGTCGGGTGCTGCGGGTGTGCGCGGATGAGGGGCACGTCGCGGCCCTGACGTTGGCGCAGGTCCGGGCCACGTCGTTCACCGGGGTGCCGCGGGACGTGTGGGTGTTCGAGAACCCGAGCGTGCTCGCGGTGGCGGTCACGCGGTTCGGGACCTCGTGCCCTCCGGTCGTGTGCGCGTCGGGTTGGCCCAACAGCGCGGTGATCGCACTGCTGCGCGGGCTGGCCGCGGCGGGGTCCGCTCTGCACTACCACGGCGACTTCGACGGCGAGGGCGTGCGGATCGCCGCGCACGTGGCGGCGCGCACCGGCGCCGAACCGTGGCGCATGGCCACCGACGACTACCTGCGGGCCTTGGGCGGCGGCACGCCCGTGGGGAGGGTCACCGAAGCGCCCTGGGACAGCCGGCTGGCGGACGTGATGCGCGAGCACGGGTCAGCGGTTTCGGAGGAGCGGGTCACCGCTCGGCTGCTGGACCAGCTCGAAGAATGCGGACGGGTTGTCGGTGGTCTGCCGTAGCGTGCTCGACCGACGGGAGGAGGGGGCCTTGGCGGCCATGCGCGTGCCCCCGGAGATGTTCCGGTTCACCACGGGCGAGCGAGCTGAGCTGTACGTCGCGATCCTGCACGCGTTCGGTGAGGCCAATGAGCGGTTGGAGACCGCTCTGGGATTGGACGACGTGCGGGCGAGGCTTCGCTCGATCGGGTGGCTCGATCCGGTGGACGACAAGGACCTCACCGAAGCGCTGGCAAGCCTGCGCGGCTGGCGGCTGCTCGACGTCACCCAGAACCACGCCGAGAACTACCGGACGGCCGACGAGTACGAGCGGCGCAACGTCCAGTACTCGCTGACCAAGCAAGGTGAGGCCGCTCTGGCCGGGGTGGCGCACGCCATGGGCGTGCTGGCCTCCACCGGGGCGCTCCAGACTGCTGTGCTCGACGCCATCGCGGACCGGCTCGGGGAACTGGCCGCGAACCTGGGTGATCCCGCCGCACCGGATCGCCGGGTCTTCAGCGCGCTGGTCGAACTGGAAGGGCACTTGGAGGCGCTGCGGGGCAACACCAAGCAGTTCAACGGCGAACTCCAACGCCTGCTGCGCGCCGAGGGCGCCGACCAGGACACCTTCCGCGAGGTCAAGGCTGCGACCGTGGCCTACCTCCAGGAGTTCACCACGAACCTGGAGCAGCGGACGCACGCGATCGCCAACCGGATCGCCTTGGTCGAGGGCCACGGGATCGCCCTCCTGCACCACCGGGCGCTGATCGGCGCCGAACTCCCGCCCACCGCGGGCGAGGGCACGGACTTGGCGTGGCTGGAACTGCGCCGGGCCAGGTGGGAAGGGTTGCGGGCGTGGTTCCTACCGGTGGACGGCAGCACGCCCCGCGCGGAGCAGCTGTTCGCGGTCGCCAGGCGGGCGATCATCGCGTTGTTGCAGGTCCTGGACCGGATCACCGAGTCCCGACGCCGATCGACCAGCGCGGCGGCCGACTTTCGCGAGCTGGCCCGCTGGTTCGCCGCGGCGCCGTCGGAAGACGATCTGCACCTCTTGTGGTCCACCGCTTTCGGCCTCGGGTCCGCCCGGCACGCGCACCTCGGGCATGCGGACCCGGAACTGGTCAGCTCGTCGGCCAGGTGGGTCGACGCACCGCCCGTGGAGGTGTCCGCGCTCCTGCGCAGCGCGGGCCGGACCGAACGGTTCAGCCGCACCGGGCGGGTGCGCGACGTGGCAGAGGTCAAGGCGGTGCGCGCCGAACGGGCTCGTGCGGAGCGCGCCGCGCTGAACGCCGCCTGGGATCGGCTGGACACCGGTGGCGGCATCCGGATCTCCCGGTTCGCACACCTGGAGCACGAGGTGCTCGAACGGCTGCTGGACCTGCTCGGACGGGCCCTCGGCACAGCACCGGACCAGCACGGCGTCCACCGGTCCACCACGGGCGACGGGCGGGTGGAGATCCTGCTGACCCCGCCGGAGGAGCACCGGGAGCAGGCGGTGATCCAGACGCCGCGCGGGACGTTCACCAGCTTGGACTACGACGTCGAGATCCGTACGCCGGGTGCACGACCGCGACGTGCGGCCGGAGGGGGTGCGGCCGGATGAGCAACCTGGCGAACCAGCTGGTCATCGCCGAACGCGAAGAGGTCGCGCGGGCGATCCGCCTGCTCCTGGCGGAGCCGCTGATCAGCGCCAGGACCACTCCGGAGACCTTCGACCTCGTGCGCAAGCGGCGGGACCCGGTCGAGAAGTGGTTCGACTACTACTGCGGGTGGACGCTCGTGGTCGAACCACGCCTGGGGTACGCGCGGTTGGCCAAGGTCGGGGTCGCCACCGACCCCACCCGCCCGGCACGGCGCCACCGCACGGGCCGTGCCCCGTTCGACCGCCGCCGCTACACCCTGCTGTGCGTGGTGGCCGCCGAACTGCTGGGCATCCCGGTGACCACCATCGGGCTGTTGGCCGACCGCGTCGTCCAGGCGTCGGCCGCGGACCCGGCGCTGCCGCCGTTCGACACGTCCAGCCGCGCCGAGCGGATGGCGTTCGTGGACGCGCTACGCCTGCTGGAGTCTCTCGGGGCCGTCGAGGTGGTGGACGGCACCACCGACGCGTTCGTGGACTCCGCCGCGGCGAAGGTCCTCTACCGGGTGGACGCGACACTGCTCATGCGCCTGCCCGCGGCACCGGTCGGCGCCTCGCAGGTGGCGGTCCCAGCGGAAGAGCTCCCGCTGCGCTTCCCGGAGTTGCTGACCAGGCTGTCCCACGAAGGGCGCTACGGCGACGACGACCAGGTGTCCGATGTGCGGCGCAACCTCCGGCTGCGGCACTCGGTGTTCCGCAAGCTGGTCGAGAACCCGGTCGTGCACCGCGACGAGCTGCCGCCCGCGGAACTCGCCTACCTGGAGTCACTGACAGGCGGGCAACTCCTGCGGCGGGCCGCCGACCAGGCGGGCTTCCTGGTGGAGGAACGCGCAGAAGGCGTCATGCTGATCGACCCGGATGGCTTGGCCACGGATAGCCGGTTCCCCGACGACTCCGGCAACGCCAAGGTCGCCGCCCTGCTGCTCCTGGACGGGATCGCGTCCGCGCCGGGACCGGTCGCCGTCGAGCAGCTGCACGCCGAGGCCGACGCACTGCTGAGCCGCTTCCCCAAGTGGGCCAAGGGTTATCGCGCCGAGCACGGTTCCGCCCGACTGGTCGCCGACGCGCTGGACGTGCTCAGCGCTTTCGGCCTCGTCCGGGCCGACGGCGGAATCGTGCGAGCCCGTCCCGCCGCCGCCCGCTACGCGGTGACCCGAACCAGCACCGACCACGTCGAGGACGAGCCATGACGGTGACCGAACTACCACGCACCGCCGCCGTCGCCGAACCCGAGGCGGTAGCCAGGTGGACGCCGGAACGCGCCGGGATCCTGAACGTGTGGCGCTACTACGACGAGGTCTTCCGGTTCCACAAAGGACGGCTGCTGCTGCGCGGCCCCAACGGCACCGGCAAGTCGAAGGCGCTGGAACTGCTCCTGCCCTTCCTGTTCGACGCGAACCTGCGCGCCAACCGGCTCTCCACGTTCGGCACGTCCGAACGCACCATGCACTGGAACCTGATGGGAGAAGGCACGACCGGCACCACCAGGGTCGGGTACGTGTGGCTGGAGTTCCGCCTCCCCACGGCGGACGGCTCACCGGACAGGTGGTTCACCTGCGGTGCGCGGTTGGCCGCGACCAAGCACACCACCACCGTGCACCCGGACTACTTCACCACCGACCTGCGCATCGATGTGCCGGACGGCCTCTCGCTCACCGACCCGAACGGCGCACCCCTCACGGCCAAAGCGCTGGAAGCCGCGCTCGGCGAGCACGGTGTGCTCCACCAGAACGCCGCGGACTACCGCACCACCGTGCGCTCGACCCTGTTCCACGGGTTGAGCGAGCAGCGCTTCGAGGCGCTCATCACGGCCCTGCTCCAGCTCCGCACGCCGAAGCTCTCGCAACGGCTCGACCCCGCTCTGCTGTCCACGCTGCTGTCCAAGGCGCTACCGCCACTGGGAGACGCGGAGATCAGCGACCTGGCCGAGGGATTCGAGCGCCTGGACCGCCAGCGTGAACAGCTCAACCGCTTGGACGCGGAGGTGGAGGCCGCGCAGCGCCTCAGGACCAGGCAACGCGCGTACGCCCAGCGCGTGCTGCGCGCCGCCGCTGCGAAGCTGATCTCCGCGACGACCGAACTCGGCAACCTGGCGGAGACCGCGAAGCTCTCGGAGGAGGAGCACCACCGCGCGGTGCGGCGCAAGGAAGAAGCCGAAGCACGCGACGAACTGCTGGAACAGCACATCGTCAAGATCGAGGGTCGAGTCCAGGGCCTGACCGGCAGCGAGGCGTACCGGCAGGGTGAACAGCTCGACCGGCTGCGAACCCAGGTGCGCCAGGCCCGTGCGACGGCCGACACGAGGCGAGGCGACGCGGCCAGTCACCGCAAGATCGCTCAGACCGATGCGGACAGCGCGAACGCCGCCGCCCAGCACGCGGAGGCACGGACCAAGAACGCCGGCGAGTTGGCCGACATCGCCTCGACCGCCGCCGCGCGCGTCGGCCTCTCCTCGGTGCACGCCGAGATCATCCGAGCCCTCGCCGACCCTTCACGGTCACGTGCCTTGCTGCGCGCCGCCGTGCAGGCGCGTGGTGAACAGGTCGAGGCCGTGCGCGCCGCGTTGACCGAACACGGAGAGGCGATCGCCAGCAGGGAGGACGCGGAGCAGGCACTCGACGAGGCCAGGGAGGCGCTCGCGGAAGCGGCCGAACGGCGTGCCGAGCTGAGCGACAGCCGCAACGAAGCGCTCGCGGAGCTGCGGGCCGCCATCCTGTCCTGGGCGGCGGACTGCCGCGAACTCACCTTCCCCGAGCACGGGGCACTGGCGGACCTCGCCGTGGCGGAGACCGCCCTGCTGACCAAGGTCGACGACGTCGCGAGCCGTGTGCTGGACGCCGTCACCAGGGAAGAGACCCTGACCGAAAGGGCGCTGGGTGACGCCGAGGACGAACGCGGCGCACTGCGCGAGGAGGTCCGGCGGCTGCTGGCCGAGCAGGACTTGCCGCCCCGTCCACCGCACACCCGCACCTCCGACCGCACGGCGTTGAACGGCGCGCCGCTGTGGCGCCTGGTCCGCTTCGCCGACGCGGTGCCCGAAGACGTCCGCGCGTCGGTCGAAGCAGCGCTCCAAGCGTCGGGGCTGCTGGACGCCTGGGTCGGCCACGACGGCGCGATCACCGGGCACGACACGTTCGCCGTGCTCGACGCCGTGCCCGCGGCACCGGGCCGATCGCTCACCGACGTCCTCGTGCCCGAACTCGACGCACCCGTGGCCGCCCGCCTCGTCAGCCGCCTGCTGAGCGACGTGGCCTACGGAGAGCAGCCACCGGAGGGGCACCCGGCAGCGATCGGCGCCGATGGCGGCTGGCGCATGGGCAACCTGCGCGGCACCTGGAACAAGGACGAGGCCGCGCACATCGGCGCGCTCGCCAGGCAGCGGGCCCGGCAGCGCCGGTCGACCGAACTGCGCGAGCGGATCACCGCGTGCGACGAGCAGATCGAGACGCACAACGCCGCGCTGCGCTCGCTGGCATCGCGTAGATCAGCCGTCCAGGCCGATCGGGACGCTCGACCGGGCCACGCCGCCGCGAACGCGGCGCTGGAGGCGCTGAACAGGGCGGAGGCGGCGGTCACCACAGCTGATGGTGTGGTTCGGCGGTCGTTGGACACCCTGTCAAAGCGCGAGCAGCGTGTGGACCGCGCCCTGCGCGACCTGACCACGACGGCAGCCGAACACGGCCTCCCCACGGACCGAACGGCGCTCACCGCCGTCGCAACCGCCGTGAACGCCTTCCGGGGCGCCGCGGACATGTGGATCGACGAGCACGCCACCCTGGTCGCGGCTCGTCGTGAAGCCGGTCGAACGGCCGAGCAGGCTCAGCGCTCCCGACTCGCCGCCGAGCAGCGGGAGGACGAGGCCGACAGCGCCGAAGCCGTGGCCAACGGACTGGACGGCGAACTCGACGCCGTCGAGAGCACCATCGGCGTCGACTACCGGCAGGTGCTCGACGAACTCGGCAAACTGCGAGTCGACCTCACCGACCTCAAGGTCGAGGCGAACAAGAACCGGAGGGACATCAGCGTCCTGGCCGTGCGCCTCGGTGAGTTGACCAGCCAACGCGCCACCGACGCGGAGGTCCGCGACCGCGCCACCGAGGTCCGCGACCAAGCAGCAACCCGCTTCCGCCACCTGGCGAACGGCAGCTTGCCCGCGGACAGCGGTCTGGACGACCTGACCCCCACGACGTCCAGCGGCGTCCGGGCGGCACTCGACGCGGCGCGGACCGTCGCGGCCACGTGGCCGACGCTGCCTCACACCCCGAAGAACCTCGGCGACGCCGCTCACCGGTTGGCCGAGGAGGTGCACGCCTCCCGCGAGGTGCTCGGCGGTCGCGCCGACCTGGAACTCGACTCCGACGAGGACGTCCAGGTGTTCTCCGCGATGGTGGACGGGATCCGCCTCGGCGCTTCAGCGCTGTTCGACCGGCTGCGATCCGACGCGGAGCGCAGCCGGGAGGACATCACCGCACAGGAACGCGAACTGTTCGACCGAACCCTCACCGGTGACACCCGCCGCCACCTCGCCGCCCGCATCCGCCAGGCGCACGAATTGGTCGACGGCATGAACACCCGCCTCGAGCGCGTGCGCACCGCGTCCAAGGTGGCGGTGCAGTTGGTGTGGGAGGTCTCGCCCGACCTGCCTGCCGGCACGAAGGCGGCCCGCGACCTCCTGCTCAAGGACCCTGTGCGGCTGAGCGACGCCGATCGCGAGTCGCTGCACCGGTTCTTCCGCGAACGGGTCGAGCAGGCCAAGAGCGACGAGACGGCCGCAGGTTGGGAGCAGCAACTGGGGCAGGTGTTCGACTACACCGCCTGGCACCGCTTCGTGGTGAAGCTCGACCGCATGAACGGCGCAGGCTGGCAGCCGTTGACCAAGAAACTCCACGGAGCCCTGTCCGGCGGCGAGAAGGCAATCGCCTTGCACCTACCGCTGTTCGCCGCCGTGGCCGCCCACTACCAAGCGGTCACCCAAGCACCGCGAGTCATCCTGCTCGACGAGGTCTTCGTCGGCGTCGACAGCGTCAACCGCGGCCAGGTGTTCGCACTGCTGTCCGCACTGGACCTCGACCTGGTCCTCACCTCCGACCACGAATGGTGCACCTACCGCGAACTGGACGGCATCGCGATCCACCAGCTCATCGGCGGCGGAGACGGAGACGACGCCGTCACCACCACCCGGTTCGTGTGGAACGGCACCGAAGTGCTCGACGACGAGGAAGTGGGGAACGACTGAGAAGCTCATGCTGGCTGATGCTTGGCTGATCTTGGATTTCCATCAAAATCAATACATGCCGCATACCAGAACACAAAATTCCTCAGACGGTCCCATCAGCAGCAATAAATCAACCCCAACCCTCATACTTAATCAAGAGAGACAAAGCAAGCTTCTCTTTTTAAACGCCAACGAGGTGATCTCACCAACGTTGAAGGCCTGACGGAGTCAGCCGAACGCTTGGCCATGCGACCCGAGGCACAACAGAGCCTGAGAGCAGAAGGACGGGGAGCTTCTGATAGGACTGGATTTGCGAAGATCAAATCCCAGTCAGAAAGCTCCCCGTGATCAGCTATCGTGCCACACTCGACGTGCCCCGCGAACTCGCCCAGTACCTGGGCCGCCTGCTCCACACCCAACGCCGCGACCGTGGCACTCGGAAGGGCGCCAGAGCGCTGACCTGCTACGGGCAGGCCGTCATGGGCCTGCGCTGGTTCCGCCAGAACACCGACATCACCGCGCTGGCCCGAGATCACGGCATCTCCCGCGCCACCGGCTACCGCTACCTCGACGAGATCATCACCGTGCTCGCCGAGCAAGCCCCGGACCTGCACGCAGCATTGCGACACGCCAAGAACGAGGGACTGGCCCACGTCGTTCTCGACGGCAAGATCTTTCCCACCGACCGCCTCGCCGAGAAGACCACCAGCGCGAAAGGCGAGCAGATCGACCGGTGGTACTCCGGCAAAGCACACGAGCACGGCGGCAACATCCAGGCCCTGATGGCGCCGAACGGTTTCCCGCTGTGGATCAGCGATGTCGAACCCGGCTCGGTGCACGACCTGACCGCGGCCCGCGAACACGTGCTGGGCGCCCTGTACTGGGCCGCCTCCCGACTCGACCTGCCCACCCTGGCCGACAACGGCTACGACGGGGCGGGCATCGGAGTGTTCACACCGGTCAAGCAGCCCGCAGGCGGGCAGGTACTTGATGTCGACACGCGCACCTACAATGCCCTGCTGCGTGGCCTGCGCTGTCTGGGTGAACGCGGATTCGCGACGCTGACCGGCCGCTGGCGCGCCTTACGGCACTTCACCACCAGCCCTCGCAAGATCGGCGCCATCGTCAAAGCCGCCCTCGTCCTCACTCATTTCGAACATGGACGACTCACCTGAAACTCGCTGAGATCATCTCAACGAACTGCGCCCAACACCTGCCAACGCATATCAACTGCATCGAAGTGCAGCCAACAAGCAGAGCCCCACTCTGCCAGAACGGGACCCACACACCTCTGACCAGGTCAAACAGGGAACCTGCACGTCACGTTGTTCGGTTGGCCGCCGTTGAGGCCGCTTCGGAGCAGTTCAGCATCCCATGCTGCTCCAGATCCGCTCCTCCCAGCGCAGTGTGAACAATTAACCCATCCGTGGGATCTGCTCTGCAAGGAGGGCGGCCCAGCAGTGCCTAAACGATGCATCCCGCCTACCCACTCCCTGACCCAGCGGTGAACCGTCGACCAGCACGAGCTAGCCAGATCTGAACGACGGGACCAGCCAGAGGATATTTGGCCGACGATCCACCGTGGACGAGAACGTCTTACACGCAGCACACGCCTGTCAAAGGTTCGAATGGATCTTTTCAGACTTCATTGGCATCCGATGCAGCCTCGGGCGTCGGCACGATTGCCATCCAACAAACCAGGTAGATGTCGTCGAGGTTTGCGGGTGGCAGAGGGACCGGAGGTTCAGGGATGCTCAGTCCGTATTCGTCGGCCACCGTGGCGATGCGTTCGACGATCTCTCGTGGTGTGCCGAGATTGACGGGGGGAAGTGCACCACGGACGACCCGCTGGATCCTGGTCGTGTAGGGCGCTTTGAGCCGTGCAGCCAGATCGTCCTGCCGGTCGCCGAGAAATGCACCGTGCTTCTCGACGTACTCGACGGCTGTCCTCATCACCTTGGGTAGTGACGGCGCCAGCCTTCCGGGGTCCGTGCGGAGAGACCAGTCTTGGTGAACGTCAGCTCGCGCAACGGTCCACGCCTCGAACGCCGCTTGGTACATCTGCTCGGTGAGCGTGGCCGCAGGCGTTGTCGGATCACCGGGGTCGGCTTGGTTCAAGCACGCGAGGGTGTCCCGGATGATCTCCGCGACCGGGTCCCCTTCAGCAGTTCTGACGATGCGAATCGTCAGGTCTTTATTGAGGGGAACGTATCGGTAGAACGGCTTGTCGTGATCTCCGACACGAGCGCAGAACACGAGGGCGGGGTCGGCGTTCTGCCGAGTCATGGCGCTGCCCGCTCCCCAAGGCAACGCGGTGACCCGTGTCTTCGTGGAGGTGTTCTTGAAGTCCGTGGCAAGCCGCCGACGGTATTCCTCTCCGGACAGCGCCGCGGAACCGCCTTCTTCGAACAGCGTGGCCTCTTCCCGTTTGATCCTGTCGATCATCTCGCGGGTTTCGGTTATCGACCGCTCGACCGGATCGACGCCGGGCAGGACTATGCCGACGCCGACGGCGGCTGCCGCTTGCTTCAACTTCCGCTGGAGGCGTTCTTCGAGACCCAGCAGGCGGTCGAGATCTTCGTCGGGGAAGAAGCAGCGCATGAACACGCGCTTGTGCAGGGAGCCGATGCGGTCGATGCGGCCGTGGCGTTGAACCAGCTTCATCGGGTTCCATGGCAGGTCGTAGTTGATGATGTGCCGAGCTTGTTGCAGGTTCACCCCCTCGGCAAGCACGTCCGTGGTGATGATCAGGTCGTACAGGTCTTCTTCGCTCCCAGACCCGGCCGTGCGGGGCGCAAACCCGCTGATCACCTCGGTGCGATCGCCTCCGTCGGAGCCGGAGATCCTGGCGTATCGATCTCGATAGGCCTGAAGCCGGCCGTCGGTGATGACGGCGTCCTTAATGGCGGCTTGGATGTAGTCGGCGGTGTCGGCGAAGTAGGTGAAGACCAGTACCTTCCGCTTGTTCCGGGTGTCTTCTTCACCGATGCCTTCCGCGTTCGACTCCGCTGCGATGGTGGCGAGTTCACCGATGAGTCGTTCGATCTTGGGGTCGGTGGTGTGATCGAGGTGGCGGACCCGTTCGTGGAAGGAGGCGAGGATGCCCCGGTCTGCTTCGACGGCTCCGCAGAGAGCGGAGACGTCGTAGTTGGACGCGTCCAGCGTTCCGTCGTCGTCTTCGAGCCCAATGAAGAAGTCTTCGGTGTCCTCCATACCGATGGCGACGAAGTCGCGCAGGTTCTCACCTGTGAGCACGTAGCCGGCTTCCAAGGCGTGGAGGAATCGATCGTGAGATTCGATCATCTTCTCCACGGTGCGACGGAAGGCGTGCGCGGAGGATTCGAACCGCTTCAGCAATGCCGATCGCAGCAGGCCAGCGTTCTGCGCCTCGTATTGCTCGGCACCGCCGTCGAGCCGGAACTGGGATGGCACGTAGCGCGCCATCGTGAGGACTTGGCCGATGTCCGCGAGGATGACACCGGCGGCCACGGTCGCAGCCATGACGTCATCGGTCACGTGGGCTCCCAGTGATGTCGCCAACGCGTCGAACATGCCAGGTAGGACACCCGCGAGGTCGTAGTCGATGCGGCGCACCTCGCAGGTCGGGAAGGAGACCTCCTGCTCAATACCGTTCACCCGGATCGTGTCGCCTCGATAGTGGTTCTTGACGAACCGCCGTGTACGCCGCACAGCGGTGGCGTCGAGCACGTCGAACAGGTGCTGAGCGGTCAGGCTGTCGGGGTCGGTCGCGATCGCCCGGTTGAAGTACTGCCGCAGTGACGGGACGCCGACATCGGCGAACGCGTAGTCGTTGCGGGCGAAGTACATGATCAAGCTGTAGAGGTCTTCAAGGCTGTTGTTCACCGGGGTCGCCGTGAGCAGCACCAAGTCCTTGGGAACCCGCGAGTCGACGATGCGGTGCAGCGCTTCCGCTCGTCTGGTGGTGTCGTTGCGGAACGCGTGTGCCTCGTCGATGACAACCATCGCGTATTCGTCGAGGTCCTGAAGCGCTGATGTGCGGTTGCCTGCAGTGTCGATGTTCGACACGAGTTCCTCGTACGACAGCACGTCCGCGCGGAGGTTGTGGTGGCGCAGGAATCCGATCCAGGTGGAGTCGCGCAGCATGGCAGGACAGATGATGAGCACCTTCTGGCGGCGCACCATGGTCGCCTCGTAGATCAACTCACCTGCCAGGTAGGTCTTGCCCAGGCCCACTTCATCCGCGATCAGCACACCGTTGCGTCGCTCCAATATTCGTTTGGCGCGCCACACTCCATCAGCCTGAAACGCGGTAAGACCGAGTTTTGAGCCCACTGTCGCGTCCTCGAGGTCTGCCCCGTAGTTCTCGTGCAGCATCCGCAGGTAGACGTCCCAAGGCTGGTGGGGCTCCCACCGCGCCTTGTACAAGCCAGCGAGATCGTAGGAAGTCGCCTTGCCCCACTGCTCGTCGAACCAGTCGATCACCTGGTTCACGGTGGACGGCTGGTAGTGTCCAAGGTTCAACTCGTTGTTCCTCGCCAAACCGGCGTAAGTGAAGTTGCTCGATCCGGCGATCACGCCGGTGGCGTCCGTCTCGACGATGAACGCCTTGCCGTGCAAGAACCCCTGCTCGTAGCGGCGCACCTCCACACTGGGATGGTCATCGAGCCACTTCACCAGACGGCGCGCGGCCATGTCAGCCTCAAGGGTGAAACCGAGCAGGTCGCGGTCCTCCACCAGCGATCGCGCATGCCCTTCCAACGCTTGAACCACTTCAGGAGATGGACCGCGGCGGCGCTGCCGTCGCCCCAGAGGCCGCACCCGTGAACGTTGATCGACGTCCGTCGGCTCTGCGCCCAGCAACAGGCGTACCGGTCCGACCTTCTCCAGCTCATCGGCAAGCAAGCCGAACCCGGCGGGGTTGAAGTAGGCGGTCGCGATGGCCAGCGCGGGAGGGGACACCCACTTCGTACGCAAGTAGGAGAGGAGCGAGTTGATCGCGGAGGCAACCCGGTAACCCTTCAGGGCTGAGGCAAAGTCGACTACCAGTGGCTTGACCTGCTGATTCGGGTTGCGACACACCGAAGATCGGGTAGTCCGGAGCAGGCACGACAGGACCGTCGATCATGAAGGTTCCTACGCCATCGTGATCTTCGGAGCTCCGCCGTGCCTGCCGTGTCATCGTCTCCCATCACTGTCCTGTCACGCCAGTTGGCCCCGCTGGGCGAGGTGGCGCCGCAGGCGCGGACCGGGTTGCTCGAGGTGTTGGAGTCGGTGCCGGATCCACGCAGGAAACGGGGTGTGCGGTATCGGTTCGCGGCGATCCTGTTCGTGTCGGTGTGCGCGGTGGTCTCCGGTGCGCGGTCGTTCGCCGCGATCGCCGAATGGGCCGCGGACGCGGCCGAGGACACGCTGAGCGGAATGGGGATCGGCGCACCGAACGCGTCCACGATCCGGCGGGCGCTCTCGGCATTGACCGGTGACGGGTTCGACACCGCGATCGGCGTCTGGCTGTCCGGGCGTGTCAAGGCAGCGTGGATGGGGGCGCCGGGCAGGCGGCGGCGCCGCGCGATCGCGGTCGACGGTAAGGCGCTGCGGGGTTCCCGTCACGGCGAGCAGCGCGCGCGAATGGTGATGGCGTGCCTGGACCACGACAGCGGGGTCACGGTGGGCCAGGTCGAGATCGCGGAGAAAAGCAACGAGATCCCCATGTTCGCAGCACTTCTGGACACGATCGTCGATGTGACCGGTCTCGTCGTCACCGCCGACGCGTTGCACGCGCAACGCGGGCATGCCGAGTACCTGCACGGCCGTGGCGCGCACTACGTGATCACCGTGAAGGGCAACCAGAAGGCGTTGCGCGATCAGTTGGCGGGCCTGCCGTGGAAGGACGTGCCGATCGGGTACCGCGAGACCGACACCGGCCACGGCCGGGTAGTCACCCGCACCTACAAGGTCGTCACCGTCGCCGCCGGGATCCTGTTCCCGCACGCCGCCCAGGCCGTCCGGATAGTGCGGACCCGTAAACGCAAGGGCAGCACCAGGCGCGCGAGCCGCGAGACGGTGTACGCGGTGACATCCCTGACCGCCGCGCAGGCCCAGCCCGCCGAGTTGGCCCGCTACATCCGCGGGCACTGGCACGTGGAGAACAAGCTGCACTGGGTCCGCGACGTGACGATGGGCGAAGATGCCTCTCGGGCACGCACCGGCGGCGGGCCCAGGATGATGGCCAGCCTGCGCAATCTCGCCATCAGCCTGCTACGCCTGACCGGCCACACCAACATCGCCAAAGCCGTACGTCATATGGGAAGAAGGCCCGAACGAGCCATCAAGTTGATCTCAGCCAGCTGAAACACGACTTTGCCTCAGCCCTGGGTAACCCTTGGCATCGTCGTTTGTTGCGAACTCCGGACGGGCGCCCGATGATGACTTCGTCATGAGTCAGGCCGCCTTCGCATGCCACGTCTTGTGATGCGTCAGCACCAGGTCCAGATGCCGTTGAGGAAGCCCCTTGTCGGTGAAGTCCTTCTTGATGGTGACGAAATCCTCCGCGTTCAAGCCATAGCCGTTGAGCGCGAGGACTTCGATCACAGCAAGCAGGTCCTCGTCAGAGGAGTTAATCAGGTCTTCCGAGATGCGTTGCAGGCGTTCGTCCAGGTCGATGCCGCCTGCCAGGCGGCCGTAACGACGCCGAGAAAGCAATACCACGACCCTATCGGCCACTGCGGCAATCTCATCGGCTGACCAGTCAGGCAGGGGAAGCTGGTTGACCACGGGCGCCGTCACGTGCCGATCGACGAATCTCCGCGCCCACCAGTCAAGCGTATTGGTGTTCAACAATCCCAACAGTGCAAGTTTGTTCTCCGCAGAAGTACCAGGCCGATGCGCGACAGCATGGACATAACCCTTGTTATGCAGGATTTCCCGCTCGGGCAGAGCAGTGGCGATCATGGTGCGCGTGTCATCGCTTCGACTTGGGTGACGCACGATGACCATGGGATGCGTGTCGTCGAGGACGAACCCGCCGTCGTGCACGATGACGCCACGCCCCTTGGCGACAACTTTCACCGGGTCCGGAACTGATTGCTTGAACTTGGCGGATGTGTCAAATGAGTAAGCGTCTACGTGTGCGGTCATCAGAATTTTCCACGCGCCAGATGGTTGCACATGAGTGACCAAAGCACGGTCTGGCCCGGAACCCCTAAAGTCCCACCTCGCATCGTGACGTCCGGTGATCCACCCTGCTTCGTCCGACAAACGTGGACATATGCGAATTTTGTCGAAGACCGCCCTGTCAGAGGAGTCGGCAAACCAGGGAATGACGTCGGTCTCCGAGTAAGACTTGATGTTCTCCTTACTCATACTTATCGCATTGCTATCCGTAGCTAAATGAATATCACCAGGAGAAGAAGCGACCCAAACTTGGACAGGAGCACCGGTCGACGGCCCCGCCGCCAGAAATACCACAGCGTATGAAGCATGTACATCTTCAAATATCCACTCCGAATGATTCCGGGCCTGAACGAGGCGAAGATCGTATCTTTCCACCAGTGCCTTCCTGAGGTTTTTCCAGCCGGCCAAGACCATGCTCTGCCGCGGAAGTACGAGACCGATGCGCCCGCTCGACCGAACCACTTTCAAAGCGCGCTCCAGCATCAACTGGGCCAGTTCAAGGTGGGTTCCTCCTCGAAGGGTGAACCCACGCTTGAAGTACTCCTGAAGTTCGGCGCGGTGCTCACTCTCGGCCTCTTCGTGAGCTGCCTCCAGCGGGTGCAGTGCACGGAGCTCATCGATCTTTACCTCGCGAGCCTTGTCCGGAAGTGCCATCAGGCCGGGACTGACACCGACCCAGTAAGGAGCCGGCTCCCAGCGGACCTTCTCCCACGGCGGGTTGCCGAGGACGACATCGAAACCCGGTGCCTCGCGCATGAAGACCTCGGGGAACAGGAACGGCAGATGCACCGCGCTCAACCGTTGAATGGCCTGAACAGTCACTTCCGCAGTACCTAGTGCCAGTGCCTCGTCGACGTCCGTGGGCAACGGGACTTTCCCGAGTCGAACGCTGACAGCGACGTCGAGCAGTGCCTTGGCATCTGCGGCTTCTCGCATCGCCTCGGCGTGCACTCGGGATGCCTCCTGCGCCTCAGCCTTCGTCGCCTCGGCTGTGCGCGCGACGCGGACCAAGCGGTCCCGCGCGACTCCGAGCGCATCCACGATCTGCTCACTGAAGAGGCTGTACTGGCCTGCCGCCGCCTTGGGTTCGAAGACGGTCAGCGCCTCATCCACGGTGCCCATTCCGGTGAGGCTGTTGCCCACTCGGAGACCGTGGTCCAGCGAAGACATCGGAAGCCCTGGGACAAAGGTGTGGATCCAGATGGCGAGCCTGGCCAACTCGACCGCCATCGGGTTGAGATCGAGGCCGTAAACGCAGCGACGGGCGATCTGGCGGCGCAGGAGCATGGAGATATCGATCTCTACTTGCCCGCCAGCCTCGCCGAGCGCCTTCTCCGCCGCCTGCGACAGGCGGAGCAGCTCGTCGTTCACCGCAGGCACAGGGTGATCGCTGAGCAACTTGGCGAAGCGGTTCTCGAGCCGGTCGATGGCGGCAACGAGGAAGTGCCCCGATCCCATGGCGAGGTCGACAAGCCGAAAGTCGAAGAACTTGTCAGCGGCTCCCGCGTCGTCGCCCGCAGTCAAAAGCTTTTCGACTGCAGCTGTGTGGTCGGCCAGCGCGGGTTCGAGCGCGCTGTCCAGAAGGTGTTCCACCGCAAACGCCTTTGTAAAGTAGGAACCTGTCGCTTTGCGAGCCCCAGAGGCGTTGTGGAAGTAGACCATCCCCGCTGGTACGACAATGTCGTAACCCGGTTTGGCAGGCAGGTAAGCCTTGGTCTTGGGATCGATCGCGAGGTTGCTGGGCGCCACGGAGAGCGAGGATTCGAGCAGTCCTTCGTAGATGGTGCCGAACTCACGAACAGACAGGGAGCGGAAGTCCACGGGGCCTGGATCACCGTCGCTGCTGACATCGATGACGAGCGCTTTGAGAACAGGTCCTATCTCTGCGTCGGTGAGCCGCATGCGGTCGATGGCGTTCCCCGAGGGGTGAAGTTCCCGATCACTGGCGAAGAGGCCACCGTTGTAGGCCGGCACGTCCCAGGCGGTGTTGCCGTCATCCACCGCGCGCCACACCGCCAGGAGGTCGTTCCAGCGCTCGTGTGAGTGGTCATCGAACTCGAGACCGGGGGCATCGGTGAACTCGCGAGCGAGGCTTTTGAGCGCTTTCTTCGTGTACTGCGGGTTGCGCTGGTAAGGCAACAGGCCACGATCTTCGGCGTACGCGACGAAGAGAAGACGGAACAGGATGATGAGCGTCCGGTGGTACGCCTCGTGCAGTTCAGCCTCGGCGAGTTCCGAACCGGTGTCAGCTTTCATCGCCCTGGCGACAGCAACGGCAAGCGCTGGCACGACATCGACGTAGACGCGCTCGCGAAGACGAGTGCCAAGTGCGCTGGCGTGGTCGACTGACGCGGTGAGTATCTCGACGACGGTGCCGTCGTCAACGAGTGCGGACGGCGCGAACAGCAGAGGAAGGTAGCCCGCGTCCTCTTCGGTCAGCAAGGCCAGGTCGAGTTCGACGAAGGTCTCGGATCGACCCTTCCGACCGACGCCAACATCGGGCTTGGCGGGGTAGAGACGCAGTTGCGTTCCTCGAACGACAATGAGCCAGGGCAGACCTTGATCCTGCGCGATGGCCAAACCCTGCATGACGGGCGAGACGGTCCCAAATCGCTGACCAGGTCGATCGAACAGGTCCTCTTCATGGAGAAGGACCGCTACCGCTCGTTTAGCTCCTCCTGCCGACAGCACCTGCGCAACCGATCCATGCGCCGCGACTTGGTACCCCAGCCCGGAAATCAGGTCGAGCCCCGTCTTACTGAGAAGCGCTTGACCAGCAGTACGAGCCTGTTGCCAGTCAGAGCGAGTCGGAACACCGTGACGAAGTTCGTGCGAGGCGAAAAGGCCTTGGTTCGTCAGACCGGCTATCAACTGGTCCTTGAGCCCGGTCAGCAGACGTTGGAGAGTCCGCTTCGCGGCTGATGGGTTGGGCTCTTCGAGAGCTGCTGCGCAGATCCGCGCAATCTGCCGAAGATCGAGTCCTGTCACGGCGGCGAGGTCGGTCGGTCCGCAGATGGCCGCTTCCCAGCCACCGGCCCTCACGTAAGCGACAACGAGCAGGACCGGAGCCGCTCGTCGGTTCCAGCGCATCGACCAAAGTCGTCGAACATCATCCATCCGAGGCGCGTTTTTCGAGGTTGCGAGCACGACTTCGAGCGCGTCGGTGCCCCGGCCGATATTGATCCGAACTGGCTGGAGGGATTTGGGCGCACCGCCAGGACGGATCCAGTCGATCTTCGACGCATCACTGTCGGCTAAGAAGTCGTCAATCGTGAACTCTGCCATGCCTTGTCCTATCGTGTCGTCTATCGCGGACACGCCAATAGGACCGCTCCTGATCGGAGACAGCAAGGCAATACAGGTTCTATTAGACCTAAACAGGTTCGCATCGCTCTACGGAAACGCATACTATCCAAGACGCACAGGAAGCATGCATATGAAACCAGCAGCCCGCAAACCCGACATCAATCACTCATTACTTCACCCCTTCTTCCACAAATCTTGCCCCCCAGAACCACTCTTCAATACTTCACTTCGCAGACAACACGCAGGACGTTACGGACCATTGGATAACTTTTCGGATACGCTTACTTCAGCTCGCGAATCGCAGCTACGCACCGGAATTGATTCAAGTGGGTCAATTTCACTCTAATGGTGGATACTAAATTCCAAGATTTTGCACTATAGACCTGACACATGCTTGGACAGCCGACCCTGGGATGACCCTAAGCAGGTCGTATCGACATGCTATCCGAGCTTAGTAACAGGCTCGTGGAATGAGCTGGTCCGAGACTGGTGATCGAGATCGTGTCATATGGCAAGCACGGCGTGATGTTCGACTTGTCCTCTCCGCTCGTGCCACGCTGGAGTCGTCAGCTATCCGCTCAGCCGAGTAGTTGACCAGGACCGAATCTCCGCCTTCGCACACCACCAGCGATTGATGCACCCCCCGGACACCAACAGAACCGGGATCACAGCATCCGTCCTCGCGCATCATCGACCGCAGAACACGCAGCACTTGGAAGGCCTATTCCGGAGAGCGAGCTACACGGGATCGCACACAGTCACAGGCGGGCAGACAGGCGGCAACCTCCGCGATGGTGTCAGGGGTGTCATGGTCTAACTGCCCACCGGCCGCGTTGTCGGCCTCGGCGACGGTGACCGCCGCGCCGTCGTGGTCGCTGCCGCAGCGCAGCCCAGTGAACTTGATGTGTCCCAACTCCAGCAACGCGCCGCCGAGCGGGGTGTTGTCGCCGAGACCGTGGATCTCCATGAGGCTGTCGAACTCGCGGGCAGCACGGGCATTCGTCAGGCTGCCCCAGGTCACCGACACCGCCAACGATGTCGCCAGCCTCGTCAGCCATCGCGAACAGCACCCGCTCCAGTAAGTGCAGCGGTCGAGATCAAGGAACTGGTCCTGTGTCCGCCAGCCAAGGCACCCAAGACCGTCCGGCCGATGCGCAGGAGGTGTGCGAGCGGCTGCTGTGCCCTTCCTGCCCGCTACGGTCGGGCGTCCGGTCCGACGAACCGTCCAACCCACCTGCCCGCACCGGCACCTATTCGCCCCTCGCGGCCGCAGCACCTCGCGCTGGCCGGTGCCCGCACTCCCTCGACGCCGGACTTCGCCAGAGCTCGCGACGAGGCAACTGGGCCGGCTATGGTGGGTCGGTTCACCCAGGCCGCAAGGCTGCTGAAGAACCTCCTCGGATACACCGACGCAGTCGATCCTCACGCGCCCAGCGCCGAGGCGCCCGGCTTTAGCTCGAACACCCTGCTTCGGCGGTGACTACGCCCAGGCTCTCACGCAGTACGAACTCCTCGCCGCCGAGATTGGTCCCGAGCGGGACGTCGACGACACGGACGTCCTGCACTGGCAGCTCCAGACCGGTCTGCCACGCTGCGCGCGGTGGCACGCTGGAGGCCCTGGCACACCTGGAACCGCTGCCGGAGATCCGGCAGCGGCAACTCGGTGCCACTGACGACGAGGTCGTCGAACTGCGCCGGGAGGCGGCCGGATTGCAGGCATCGTTGGGAGAAGCGCCGGGAGCCGCGGCAAGGGTTCGCGCGCTCCTCGTGGACCTCAGGCCCTCACATCCGCGGAGGAGCGAACTGCGCGCGATGCTGAGCCGGTTCACGGGGTGACGTGGCTTCTGCCGGTTCACACCGCTCCGCCTGTGAATCATCACCGTCCGGCGAAATGGTGCTTCCACTCCTCTAGCACCAGCCAAAACTCCCGCGACCAGGACATGGACAACGGGTCGAAGGAGTAGCTCGTCTCCGCCGCGTGCCGCCACAGGGTTTCGGCGCGTTCGACCTCCTCGGCTAAGAGGCGGGCCGTTGCCAGGTGGCGCCGAGCGGCGATGTAGTCCCGCTCCTCCACCGCGTTCGTGAAGGCAGGCCAGATCTCCCACGTCAGGCACTTCTGCAGAGTCCGCAGGTGATCATCGGTCTCCTGGACGACCATTCCGCTCACGTGCTGCGCGGTCTCGTCGACCTGGCACTGCACTTCACCGATCCGGTCGTCGTCCCAGCCGTGCTTCTCGATCGACTTCCGCCACGTCGACCACGACCACTCCGTCTGCTCCCGCGCGTAGGCTTCCAGGTCATCCTGGGTGAGTCGCGGGACCACATCCGACTCCGGGGCGCCGGAAGCGGGACCATCCGACGTCGTCCCGCTCTCGTTCCCGTGCTTGATGCGGGTCAGGAGTTCCAGGAGGCGCAGGGAGGAATCGATCCCCTCGCTGCGGATACCGCGGACGATGTCGGCAACGTCCTGGGCCACCCCTTCCCGGTTAGCTTCGGCGATGTGGCTGTCGAGACCATCCCCGAGGTCGCTGTCGATTCGCAACTCGCCGAGGAGTTCTTCGATTTCGGCGTCGAGCCGCCCTGCAACTGCTTCAGGCGACTCCCGCTCGTGACGGGCGGCTTCCTCGCGCGTGGTGAGATCGACCTTTTCCCGCCGCGAGTCGAGGGCTCCACGCCTCGACGGAAGACGGGTTTGGTGCGCCCTCATCGCCTCAGCCCTGACCGGTTCGAACTCCTCCAACAACCGGATGGCCTGCATCCTGTGTCCGGTCTGGACCACCGGGTCCGACGCGACAGAGCACAGCAGTTCCACACCCGCTCTCGGGTCACGACGTGCGACGGCCGCCGCGATGGCGAAGCGGTCGCCGCTCGCCGCTTTCGGGTGTGAGACGAGCTTCGCGAGGCCGTCAGGCACAAAGCCAGCCGGAGCCTCGTGCTCGGTGAGAGCCAAACCGACTCTCGTGCGAGTCTTGAGCGGGATGGTCTCGTCAGCGACGAGAAGTCGCGCGGGCAAGACTGCCCATCCTTCACGAACCGCGTCAGCCAGCCATTCCCAGTCCTTTTTGGGAAGCAGGTGCCGGGCTTCCGCATAGCCCGTGTTGTCACGAAAGCAGGACACCAGGGTGTCGACCGCCCGGTGCCTCAAGTCCGGCAGCAGCCCGTTGGCGCCAGCCACGTGGCAAAGCCCGAGGATGTGGTCGCCGCGCACGTAAGCCGGGTGGTCGAAGTCGACGCCCGTCGCACTGGCGATGCGCCGCATGCCTTCGGCCCAAGGCCCGGGAGTCCGGAGCATGAACGTCAGGGCCGCCATGCTGGCTCCACCCTGCACGACGCAGGCATAGATACTGCTGCTGCGCTCACCGTCCGCGAGCGTCTCATCGGCGAAGCGGAGCAGGGACTCCAGGAGCACCTCATCAGGCTTCCGGTCGCGAGCTGCAACCTCGCATCCCGGAAGAAGTTCCGGCCTTGTCAAAGCATCCACAGCGCGCCCCTCGATCGACAAGCGGCTGAATCCTATTGCCGGGGAGGCGGAAGACGTCCGATCGACGCGCTACCGGGCGCGTTGTCGACGAACCGCGGCAGTGCTTGTCCCCTCTGTTGGATACACCGCGAGTGCCGCACCTCCCTGGCTCTGGTGAAACGAAGACGTGGTCATGAGCGATCACCACGAGGTGCGCGGTATTGAGTTCGGATTCGGCGGAGCCCTGTGACCCCTGCCGAGGTAGACGGGTCCCAGTGGTGCGAGCCCGGTCTCGATCGGCGCGGCGGTTGCTCCCCACTCTCGGTCGAAGCACCGATGATGAGCATGGTGGACACGCTGACGACCGGCATGCCCACGCTGACCAGACTGGTCCGCATTCATACCGCGAAAACACTGCTGCGCAGAGGTCCCGCCACTGATCTGGCAGAGCCGGGGCGCTCGTCGTACTCGCCTTGTTCCTGGAGTTCTGGTCGCAGCACAACGACCCAGCCATGACCCTGGACACCGTCGCCGCCGAGGTCGGTGTACTCCGCCCTGGCAAACGCACATGCCCTGCCTCGGTGAGCCGGATGTTCCAGCCGGTGGTCGACCTAGCGGTCCGCCTCGGCATCGAGTCCTGATTAGGGAAAAGAGAGCACGTGGTCCTGGCGCGCGAGACGACTCTTCAGGAACTGCTGGAGGGGTCGAGGCAGTACCAGATTCCGCTGTACCAGCGGACCTACTCCTGGGAGGCGGCCCAGCTCAAGCAGCTGTGGGAGGACATCACCCAGTTGGCCGAGGACCGCGTGAAGGACCGCGAGTTGACCCACTTCATCGGCTCGGTGGTGCTCACCCCCAGCCCGACCAACGGGCCTACCGGCGTGCCGGAGTTCCTGGTGATCGACGGTCAGCAGCGGCTCACCACCCTCTCCATCCTGCTGTGCGCCATCCGAGACCACCGGGCGGCGACGGAGAGCAAGGAGCACCGCGAGCGCATCGACGAGCAGTACCTGATCAACAAGTGGCGTCCGGGACAGCAGCGGTTGAAGCTCGTCCTGACGCAGGCGGACCGCGCCGCCTACCTCGCCTGCCTCGACTCCACCCCGCAGGCGGGCGGGACCGACCGCGTCGGTGCCGCCTACCGGTTCTTCTCCGCGCGACTCGCGGCCGCGGACGATCCTGAGGACCCGCACGACATCGAGCGGATCGAGGACGCGGTGATCTCGGGCCTCGGGCTGGTCTCGGTCACCGCGCAGCAGGGCGACAACCCGCACCGCATCTTCGAGTCGCTCAACAACACCGGCCTGCGCCTGACCCAGGCCGACCTGCTGCGCAACTACCTGTTCATGCGGCTGCCCGCGCGCGGTGAGGTCGTCCACCAATCGTTGTGGCTCCCCCTCCAGGACACCTTGGACCGCGACCAGTTGGAGCTGCTGTTCTGGCTCGACCTGGTTCAACGCGACCCGCGTGCCAAACAGGCCAACACCTACACCGGCCATCAACGACGGCTGGTTGGGATGACCTCGGAGGAGGATGTCGAGCGGGAGATCGCCAGGTTCAGCAGGCTCGGGCAGCTGCTGCGGACGATTCTCGACCCGTCGCGCGAGCCGGACCCGGAGGTACGGCACCGCCTGGGTCGGCTCAGCGCGTGGGGCACCACAACCGCGTACCCGGTGCTGCTGCACCTGTTGGACCGGCGGGCAAGCGGCACAGCGGACTCCGCGCAGATCGCGGCGGCGATGCGGTACCTCGAAAGCTACTTCGTCCGTCGCGTCCTCATCGGCCGCGCCACGACCGGCGTCAACCGGACGCTGCTGTCGATGGTGACCGAGATGGATTCCGAGGCTCCGGTCGACCGCGCCGTTCGCCGTTACCTGGCGACAGGGCGCAAGCACTACGCGAGCGATCGTGAGATCCGGGCGGCGGTCCGGTCCATGCCCTTCTACCTGAACGGGCGTCCGCACCAGCGCACCCTGGTGCTGCGGTGGCTGGAGGAGACTTACGGCAGCAAGGAGCCGGTGGACCTGTCGACGCTGACGATCGAGCACGTGCTGCCCCAGACGCCGACCCAGGCGTGGAGGGACGTCCTGGCCGAGGACATGGAGGTTGGCGAGGAGTTCGAGCAGGTGCACGAGGCTCTCCTGCACACCCTGGGGAACTTGACGCTCACCGGCTACAACTCCGCGCTCAGCAACAGCCCGTTCGAGAAGAAGCGCCTGAAGCTCGCCGGCAGCGGCGTGCGGATGAATCAGGAGATCGCCGAGCAGGAGCGCTGGGGACGACCGCAGATCCAGGACCGTGCGGACGCGCTCGCCGAGCGGGTGATCGCTGAATGGCCCGGCCCCGACGCGCACGAAGACGACTCGCCGGAAACGGCATGGGACGTGATGCACCAGGCGTTGGCGGAGTTGCCCGCGGGAGCCTGGACGACCTACGGCGACTTGGCCGCGCTGATCGGCAGCCACGCCGTGGCCATCGGCCAGCGGCTCGCCACGGTCGCCGCTCCGAACGCGCACCGGGTGCTCCAGTCCAACGGCAGGGTGTCGCCGAACTTCGCCTGGCTCGACCCGGCCCACACCGATGACCCACGAGAGCTGCTGGCAGCGGAAGGGGTGACGTTCGACCATCGTGGGCGGGCGGACAAAGCCCAACGCGTCACCACGGAAGGGCTCGCCGTGCTCATCGACGCCGACGTCCCGAACCCGGTGCCCGAACCCGACCAGGGTCAAGACCCGGCGTTGCGCGACCGCTTCCTCGACCAGCTCGCGGAACGGCAGGGACACGACATCACCAAGGCGGTGATCGAGGTGCTCGACGCGTGGACCGGGAGCGGCGGGCACCTCGAATACGGCGTCGAACTGGAGACGTCGTGCTTCCTCATGTCCCGCGCGAAGTCCCACCCCGATGGCAACATCTGGCCCGCGGCCATCTACCCGAACGGCAAGTTCGAGGTCGTGTTCCAGCACCTCAGCAGACGACCGCCTTTCGACGACCCCGCTCAGCGCGAGGAGCTGCGGCAGCGACTGAACGCCATCGACGGTGTCGACCTGCCCGCGGCGAAGGTCGACCTGCGACCGGGTTTCGAGCTCGGCGTTCTGCTCGACGCGCCGGTACGTGAGCAGCTCATCGAAGTGCTCGGCTGGTTCCACGCAGTCGCCAGTAAGGGCCAGCCGATCGACAGCGACTTTTCGTGACGTGCGAGACGCAGGCCGTCGGACGTTCACCAGCCTGGTGCGGTACTCGGCCTGTGGACTTCTAACTCATCGCGAGCACCAGCGATGAGTTCTGCGTACCCTGCCGAGGCGAACTGTCCCCGTAACGTGGCACTTCGAAGTCGCGCACAAAACCCTGGTCATCCTCAAGCCCACCGCTCGTAGCCTGCTGCTAATCCAGGTGTTCAGGTGCCTGCAACACCTATAACCGCATAGACACGCCACGCCTGCAAGCCAAACGAATAGCAGTCTCCGGCAAGATGATGTCGGTATAGCCGACTTACGTAAGGATCGTTGTGAGCACACTCGGTAGCTTCATCTGGTCGATCGCCGACCAGCTTCGGGGCCCCTACCGCCCCAACCAGTACGGAAACGTCATCCTGCCGCTCACGATCCTGCGTCGCCTCGACTGCATCCTCGAACCCGATCGCGCGGCCGTGCGTGCACTGGCCTCCAAGTTCGGCAACCCCAACCGGCTCAAGGTTGAGGTCTCCAGAGTCACCGGCCGTCCGTTCTACAACACCTCGCGCTACTCGTTCGCCAATCTCCTGGCCGACGCCGATGGTCTAGCGGACAACCTCGCCGACTACATCGACCAGTTCTCCCCCGACGTCGACGTGTTCGACTACTTCGACTTCAAGAAGGAGATCCTCGCGCTGGATAAGGCAGGGCTCCTCCGCGAGGTCGTCAAGGCCTTCGGCGCCGTCAACCTTCACCCCCAAGTGGTGTCCAACTCGGACATGGGAGATGCGTTCGAGTACATCATCCGCAAGTTCAACGAGGCCGCCAACGAGACCTCTGGTGACCATTACACCCCGCGCGACGCGATCCGGCTGCTGGTTGACCTGCTCTTCGCCGAGAAGGACGCCGACCTGACCGAGGCGGGCATTATCCGGTCGCTCTACGACCCCACAGCGGGCACCGGCGGTATGTTGTCGCTCGCCGAAGAGCACCTGCTCGCCCAGAACCCAGACGCCAAGCTCAGCCTGTATGGCCAGGAGTACAACCCGCAGTCGTACGCCATCTGCAAGTCCGACCTGCTCGCCAAGGGCCACGACGCGACCAACATCAAGTTCGGCAACACGCTGACCGAGGATGCGTTCGGCGGTCGCCAGTTCGACTTCTGCATGTCCAACCCGCCCTACGGTGTGGACTGGAAGCAATACGCCAAGGCCATCCAAAAAGAGCGCGACTCCGCAGGCATCTATAACCGCTTCGCGCCCGGCCTCCCCGCCACCTCCGATGGTCAGATGTTGTTCCTGCTGCACCTGGCCAACAAGATGCGGCCACCGGAGGACGGCGGCGGTCGAGTCGGGATCGTCATGAACGGCTCCCCGCTGTTCAACGGTGCTGCCGAGTCCGGCCCGTCAAACATTCGCAAGTGGCTGCTGGAGAACGACCTCGTCGAAGCGATTGTCGCGCTACCGACCAACATGTTCTTCAACACCGGCATCGCCACCTACATCTGGATTCTCGACAACACCAAGCACCCTGCGCGCAAGGGCACGGTCCAGCTCATTGACGGCTCGTCGTTCTGGACCAAGATTCGCAAGAGCCTGGGCGCCAAAAACCGCGAGATCACCGACGCCGATCGGGCCAAGGTCGTCCAGCTGTACGCGGACTTCACCGACGCCGACCCCGACACCTCCAAGGTGCTGCGCAACGACGAGTTCGGCTACTGGACCATCACTGTCGAACGCCCCCTGTTGGACGAGAACGGCAAGCCAATCACTGACCGCAAGGGCTACCCGAAGCCGGACACCAAGAAGCGCGACACCGAAAACGTACCCTTCACCTACGGCGGCTCCACCATAGGTCCAGCGGGCAAACGAGACGTCATCCAAGCCTACTTCGACGCCGAGGTGAAGCCACACATGCCCGGCGCCTGGATCGACTGGATCAAAGTCAAGACCGGCTACGAGATCCCTTTCACCCGCCACTTCTACAAGTATGTCTCACCCCGCCCGTTGGCCGAAATCGACGCCGATCTAGAAAAACAGGTCGCCAAGATCCTCGATCTGCTGCGGGAGGTGGAGCAGTGATCTCACTGGCAGATATCCCCAACAACTGGGAGCACGGCAACATTCGGCGCTTTGCCCAGATGAAGACCGGTCATACACCGAGTCGATCGGTTTCGGCGTATTGGGAACACACAGAAATTCCATGGTTCACCCTTGCCGACGTCTGGCAGTTGCGGGACGGAAGGCAGATCTACCTAGGCGAGACCACTAATACTATTAATGAACTTGGACTTGCCAACTCTGCCGCCGACTTGCTCCCATCCGGCACAGTTGTCCTTTCCAGAACCGCTTCAGTTGGCTTCTCAGGTATCATGCCGAAACCTATGGCGACTAGTCAGGACTTCTGGAACTGGGTATGCGGGCCACAACTGCTTCCTGAGTACTTAAACTACCAGTTTAAGGCAATGATGGCGGAATTCAGGTCGCTCAACATGGGCTCGACTCATCAGACGATCTACCAGAAGGACGCGGCGGCGCTGAAAATTTTGGTTCCGCCACTCGACGAGCAGCGAGCTATTGTCGACTACCTCGACCGCGAGACCGCCCGCATCGACACCCTCATCGAGGAGCAACAGCGCCTTATTACCCTCCTCTGCGAGCGGAGGGAGTCAGCGATCCGGTCAGTACTTCTACATGGCTTGGACTTCGATATCTCGGTTCGCCAGTCATCTACCGATTTTCTTGGGCAGATTCCATCGACGTGGCGTCTAGTACCAGCGCGATATCTCTGCACTATCACTACAGGAGGAGAGGACTCGGGGAACGCGTCGGAGGATGGGGATTATCCGTTTTACGTTCGCGGCCGAAAGATCTTGCGATCAGATAACTACGCATTTGACGGCGAAGCCGTGATGACCCCAGGCGACGGACAGGGTGGAACGGGGAAAGTATTCCACTACTTCTCCGGGAAGTTCCAGGCCCATCAGCGAGTCTATGTCTTCACCGACTTCCAAGGTGTCGATGGCCGGTACTTCTACTACTACTTGGCAAATTTCCTACGGCCTATCGCCCTAGCCGGCAGTAATACCGTAACGATGGAATCACTTCGCCGTCCGCTTCTCGCCGACTTTCCGGTGGCCATACCACCTATGGAAGAGCAGCGTAAGATCGTTAAGTACCTCGACCAGCATGCTTCCAAGACGGACACGCTGATTACCGAAGCTGAGCGGTTCATCGAGCTGTCGAAAGAGCGGCGTGCGGCGCTCATCACGGCCGCTGTGGCGGGGCAGATCGACGTGCGAGAGGTGGCGTGATGGCTGACCACAACGAGGTGGTCTTAGAGGCTGAGATCTGTGCTCACCTCCACACCCACGGCTGGCTGTACTCGGCCAAGGACACCGGCTACGACCGCGAGCGCGCCCTGTTCCCCGAGGACTTGGTCGCCTGGTTAGAAGCGACCCAGCAATCGGCCTACGAGAAGGCCTTGAAGGCCGCAGGGTCGCAGGCGAAGTTCCTTGACGTGCTCGTATCGGCCCTCGGCAAGCCCTTGGAGCACGGCGGCGGCATGCTCAACATCCTGCGCAACGGAGTGCAGTACATCGGCGGCGGACGGCTGAAGTTGGCCCAATTCCGTCCCGAAACGACGCTGAACGAAACCACCAACGCCGAGTACGCCGCGATGCGGGTGCGGGTGATGCGGCAGGTGCACTTCTCCACCGCCGACCAGCGCAGCCTCGACCTGGTCTTCTTCGTCAACGGCCTCCCGGTCGCCACGGTCGAGTTGAAGACCGACTTCACCCAGTCCCTGGACGAGGCGATCAGCCAGTACAAAAAGAACCGCAGCCCGATCACGAACGGCCGCGCCGAACCGCTGCTGTCCTTCGGCCACCGCGCCCTGGTCCACTTCGCCGTCTCCAACGACCTCGCCGCGATGACCACCAGGCTGGAAGGGGAGAGAACCCACTTCCTGCCGTTCAACATCGGTCACGACGGTGGTGGGAACCCTCCCGGCGCAAACGGGAAGTCCTCCACGGCCTACCTGTGGGAGCGGGTCTGGGAGAAGCACGCGTGGCTGAGCATCATCGGCCAGCTGATGATTGTGCAGACCAAGGAGGAGTGGAACGTCTCGACCGGCACCTCCGTGCGCCGCACGAGCATGCTCTTCCCGCGTTTCCACCAGTGGGAGGCGGTGACGAAGATCGTGGCCGCTGTGGCCGAGGAAGGTGTGGGTCACCGCTACCTGATCGAGCACTCAGCCGGGTCCGGGAAGACGAACACCATCGCCTGGACAGCCCACCGCCTCGCGCGGCTGCACATCGCCGACAAGAAGGTCTTCGACTCGGTCATCGTGGTCGTGGACCGCACCGTGCTCGACGGGCAGTTGCAGGACGCGATCCGGCAGATCGACGGCAAGCGCAACATCGTGGCCACGATCAGCCCCGAAGACGTCCGCAAAGCGGGCGCGAAGTCGAAGTCCGATCTGCTGGCGCAGGCGTTGACGAACGGCGAACTGATCATCGCGGTGACAGTGCAGACGTTCCCGCACGCGCTTGAGGCGATCCGGGCCAACTCCGGGCTCAAGGGCAAGCGGTTCGCCGTCATCGCCGACGAGGCGCACTCCTCCCAATCCGGTCAGATCTCCTCGAAGCTCAAGCAGGTGTTGACCACCGATGAGATTCAGGAGATCGCAGACGGGGGCGAGGTCGATGTGGAGACGATTCTGGCCGCCGAGATGGCCGAGCGCGCCGAGTCGCCGAACATCTCCTACCTCGCCTTCACCGCGACACCGAAGGCCAAGACGCTGGAACTGTTCGGCCGCAAGGGGCCAGACGGCAAGCCGGTCGAGTTCCACCTCTACTCGATGAAGCAGGCGATCGAGGAGGGTTACATCCTCGACGTGCTGAAGGGCTACCAGACCTACGAGACCGCGCTGAAGATCGCCGACAAGGTGACCGGTGACGGTAAGGACGGCTACGAGGTCGACGAGGCCGCTGCCCGCCGGGGTCTGATGAAGTGGGTTCAACTGCATCCGACGAACATCAGCCAGAAGGTGCAGATCATCGTCGAGCACTTCCACGTCAACGTCGCGGACCTCCTGGACGGCAAGGCCAAGGCGATGGTCGTGACCGGGTCGCGCAAGGCCGCCGTGAAGTACAAGAAGGCCATCGACGCCTACATCGCCAAGCGCGCCGCCGCCGATGACAGCTACGACTACCGGACACTGGTCGCCTTCTCCGGAGCCGTGACGATGGCCGAGGACGAGGAGTGGGTCGCCGACTGGGGACCGACACCGACCAAGGACGACGACTTCACCGAGCCGAACATGAACCCCGGCGCGGGCAGCGATCTGGCCGCCGCGTTCGCGGGCGCGACCTACACGATCATGTTGGTCGCCAACAAGTTCCAGACCGGGTTCGACCAGCCGCTGCTCTCCGCGATGTACGTGGATAAAAAGCTGTCCGGAGTCGCCGCGGTGCAGACGCTGTCCCGGCTCAACCGCACGCACCGCACCGAGAGCGGGGAGCAGAAGCGCAAAACCTTCGTCCTCGACTTCGTGAACAAGCCCGAGGACATCAGGACCTCCTTCGAGCCGTACTTCACGAACGCCGCCCTGGAGACGGAAACCGACCCGTACGTCGTCATCCACCTTTCCAACAAGCTCGCGCAGCTTGATATCTACTCCGAAGACGAAGTCCGCGAGGTCGCCACGCTGTGGCTCACCCGCAAGGGAAACAACGCGCTATCCGCCGCGATCAGCCCAGCGCAGCACGACTTCCGGCGACGCTACGCCAGAGCGATCGAGGAAACCGACAGGGTCACGCTCACCACCCTCGACATGTTCCGCAAAGACGTCTCCACATTCGTGCGGCTCTACGACTTCATGAGCCAGATCGTCAACTACGGCGACACGTACCTGGAGGCGCTCTCGATCTTCCTGCGCCTGCTGGAGAAGGTTATCGCCGAAACCGCCTGGGCTGCCGAGGTCGACCTGTCCGACGTGGTCCTCGTCGGGGTGAGGCACGACAAGGTGAGCGCGGTCGACATCTCTCTAACCGGCGACGGCCAGCTCAAAGGCATCAACGCGGCAGGCACCGGCACGAAGAAGGAGCCGAAGTACGTCGCGCTCCAAGTGGTCATCGACAAGATGAACGACCTCTTCGGGGCAGCGTCGTTCACCGATTCCCAGGTCCGCGAGTTCGTGCAGGGACTGGTCCAGCGGCTGCTCGCCTACCCCGATCTGGTCCGGCAGACCAGGGTGAACTCGAAGAGGCAGTTCATGGAGTCACGGGACTTTCATGCAGCAGTCAATGAGGCGGTTGTGGATAACCAAGGGGCCCACAACACAATGGCTGACTACTTCTTCAGCGACGGGCCTGCGATCAATGCCGTTATCGCGGCAATCGCTGATGCCTTCTACGAGACGGCGATCGACCAACCGGCAGAAGCCTAACAACAGAAGCCCAAGCGGACAGGCCAGCCGACCGTGCGGCCGAGCCTGTCCCGTGGGCGGGTTCGCCACAGTGCCGACCGGACTCAGACAAGTACATGCGTGCCGGTGTTGGCCAGGCCGGTCACCAGTCACCTGAAGCTCAGATCCACCGACCGCTGGCCACATCAACTAGCCACGGACACAGCCTCGATGTATCCACTGGCTTGTGACCAAGCGAGTCTGGGATACCAGCGGATCCCCCCACAAGCCTCCGACCAGCATCTTTACGGACCGGAGAGGGTGGCGTTCTAATAGGATCCCCAACCTGATCCCCAATCTGATCCCTTATGCGAACCCCCAACGGAAGTACCCGTGCGCGTAGTCGATCTCCGACTTCGTCACCGACAGCAACACCTCACCGGCCCGGCCTCGACCGGGACACAGCAAGATACCGCTGCGGCGGGAATCTTTACCCTCATCCAAGTCGATCGGAGTATCACGTGAGCAACCGGATCGGGGCGGGCAGCCGGACTGCGCCATGAGATATCGGTGCCGTCACGGCATCAGTTTGCCTTCGTCGTAGACGTCTGCCCAGTGACGAAGTACTTGCCGGGATTCGGCAGGATCGAGCGCCAACCTGTCCAATGAGCTGAACTTCCTACGGAGCACTTCGACGGCCCGATCCTGCTCGGAGAAAACCGTTACCGCATCAGTCTCCATGCAGGCAAGCGGTCTCGATGGTTCAGGCAGACTCATGAGTGCTCCAGCATGACGCAGCACTCCATCGATCCCTGCTGACAGCGGCACGATCCGCAGGTGAACATCCTCTAGGTCGCACTGGAAGGCCAAGTGCATCAACTGGTCGTGCATCACTGCTAAGTCGACCACAACCAAACGCAACACAGCTTCGTTGATGAAAGTGGAGACCTCGAGCCCAGCCGAACCGACACGCGTCCGAAAATCAGTCAGGTCCGAATTCGTCGCCAGCTCGACCGGATCGCACGAGCGAGCAGCACCATTCGGCAAGCCGCGCGCGTACTGGTCGGTCCGTAGGAACAACGGGATGGCCAGAGGCTCGTAGCAGTCGATCCTCAACGCCAGCGCCTCGTGGACACGCCAGCACAGCAGCTCGTCAGGCCGTCCCCCAGTGTGGTCACGAACCAGCCACTCATCACCCTGCGCACGGACCAACTTCAGGATCCGATCTCGGACACTCCTGCTGGCTCCATAGATGCCGAGCAAAGTGCCGACATCCCACTCATCCGTGCCGCGCCAACCGCATTCGAGTTTGCTGAGTTTGGCCAGCGACCACTCCAGGGTGTCGCTGACGAAGGTCGCCGAGAGTCCCACACGTGTCCGTTCCCTCCGGAGCTCCTCGCCGAGTTCTCTTGCGGCTGCGGTAACCAGGCGCTGCTTTTCTGCGGGCCTCTTCAGACTCGACATGATCAATTAAACCCTCTCCGATCGGTAGTTGCCGGTCTACAACGGGCAGAAGTGCGGTGGCCTAACATGAAGATCCGCGACGCTTCAACAGAAGCCGAACTTCGTCGCGAGATGGTCTGCCTCGGCAGTCCCGAATGCGATGAGGCAGGGAATGCAGGACGGAGATGCCTGCGTTGCGGGTAGGACTTGCACGGTCGGGACAGAGTGCCCGCACTCAGCAAACCAGAACTGCTTTCCGCTCTCACGAGGAGTGAAAACGTGAACCTTCTTGTCGTTGCCGCACATGCAGACGATGTATCTCGCCGTCATCACACACCAGCCTGATCTGATGCCCGATGTTTGGCAGGCTCGACAGGTGGTTGGTCATCGAATTCCTTGACGGCGATGTAGTACGCGAGCAGAGCGAGGCACGGGGAGTGCTGACGACGCCACCACCGGCCGCGCCTGCACTCCCTGCAGTAGCCCTCCGCGTCCGGGGCGTGCAGCGCGATGAGCGCGCGTAGGCCCGCTACGAGTCGAGGTAGTTCGCGACGGGCAAACGCAATTGCATCACGCTGATGTCCTCTGGTGACGATGTCGACCGCGCGGTCGAGCCTGCCGAACATCGCCTCGCGAAGGTTGACGAAGACCACTTCGTTGGTCATGGAGGCCATCACCGCTTTCCCCAGGAGGCCCCGACGCCTGAGCGATGCGTAGGGCGTTTGGGAGAAGACTTGGCGGGTCGCGGGAACGGCAGGATGCCTTCCTCCGCACGCCAGGCGGCATCGCAAGCCGGACAGGTAGGCCAGCATCCGTTAGGACTGCGAGGTGGCTGCTCGCGGGGCACTTCGATCCCCACTCCGCAGAGGGTTTCGCCGTGATCCCCTGCAACCAGGCCGACTCGGACGGCATGGCGGTTTCCCGCGTGCGGGAACCAGCGGAATCGACGGTCTGCCATCACGCCACCTCACCCGCTGGCTCGGCGTTGGGCGCGCTCGCCAGCCACATCGCAGCCAGCTCCAGCAGTGGCGCGTAGTGCCCCTGGGCACACTTTCCTCCGGCGTTCTCCTCGTCTCCACGAACGAGGAAGGTCTGCTTCCCGCTGTTCGCACATCGCCACTCGTGTTGAATCCCGGCAAGCTCGTCGCCCTCGATCCGGGTGTAGCGAAGACAGGGGTAGGCCTCCCCTACCAACAGAAGAAATCCCTTGTCACAGAGGGGAAGCCGCTGTTCGTTGTCCCGAAACCGGATCAAGGTTGTCGATGGGTCTTCAACCTCGTCGAGCGGCGCACTCGCTCCACCGCAATCCGGGCAAGCGTCGTTCCTCGCGATCAGCTCCATCTCGTTCTCCGTTCTCTGCTCAACACCCCATCGCGGGTCCTGGAACCAGCGGAGCCGGACCGTTCAGAAGCCGTCCCGACTCCGCTGGAGCTGGAAGCCAAGAGCGAACAGATCGCTTGACCAGCGACATGGCGCTCCTAGCCGAAGTGGCCGACTTGAAATCGGCCATACTGAACATCATAAATTTGAATTTCAATATTTGAACATGCCCTGATCGGGCGACGACATCGGTCACGCTCAGCGTTCGTCCTGCCGTCCGGCGGTACGGGGTGGGGCACACTGTGTGTGAGTGATCAAGGAGGAACACGCGTGGAGCCTGGTCAGGTCGAGTCACCGCTGTGGTGGCGTAAGCAGGTCGCCAGGGAGCTGGTGCAGCTACGCGACACCGCAGACGCCAGACTTGGACGCAAAGTCAGCGTCACCGAGGCCGCGAAGGCGCTGGGCTGTTCCGTCGGCAAGATCAGCGGGATGCACGCTGGCGACGGACGGCTGAACTTCCGCGACGTGCGCGACCTGTCGATGCTTTACGGAACGCCCGCCGACGACGTCGAGCGACTCACCGAATGGGCCAAGCGCTCGGCTCGGCCCAGCGGGTTCAAGGAGTTCGCCGCGGTGATGGGCGAACCGCTCGCCGAGCTGATCGGCGGCGAGGCCGAGGCCCACACGGAGATCGACTACGAGCACGGCCTCATGCCTGGGCTGCTCCAATGCGAGGCATACGCGGAAGCT
The DNA here is from genome assembly GCF_032460545.1 of Umezawaea sp. Da 62-37. Taxonomy (GTDB): domain Bacteria; phylum Actinomycetota; class Actinomycetes; order Mycobacteriales; family Pseudonocardiaceae; genus Umezawaea. Next base: position 6,694,421 of record NZ_CP135965.1, on the reverse strand, counting down.
CAGGCCATCGCGTCCGGGATCGAACCGGAACAGGTCGCCGCAGTAGTCGGTCTTCGCAAGAAGCGGCAACAGCGCCTCACCGATGACAACCCTCTGACTTTGGAGGTTTTCATCGAGGAGTCGGTACTGCACAGGCCGATCGGCTCCACCAGCGTCATGCGAGTTCAGCTCAAGCACCTGTTGACGACGGGAACGCTGCCGAACGTCAACGTCCGTGTCGTGCGAACACGGGTGGGATATCACCGTGCGTTGGGCGGTAGGTTCATCCTGTTGAGCTTCACCGACTTCCCGACCGCCATCTACCTCGAACAGCCACCGGTGATCGGTTCTCGTTACGCTGACGATCCAACCCTGGTGGCCGAGTACCAGGAGAAGGTCGCGAGCCTTCACTCGGTGGCAGAAGGTCTCGAGGAGTCCGCAGAGCTCATCGAAACGGTGATGAGTGATCTACCGCTGGAAGGTTGACGCAGATGACCTCAACGAGGTGGCGCAAGAGCACTCGGAGCGAGGGCAAGGACGCGTGCGTTGAAATCGCCTACGGGTCCTTCGGGGTCGCGGTGCGCGACTCCAAGAACACCTCAGCAGACGAGCAACTGATCTCCCTTGCTGCGTGGTGTTCATTTCTCGCCGGCGTTCGACACGGGATGTTCGACATCTCGTAGGGACCTGGACTGCTTGCGCCGCCAGGCAGTTACACCAGAGCGGTACCTCATCGATTCATCCCCTCGTGAGCTGCGAAGGCTGAGCGAGGCGGTGCAAGCAGAACGTCGATGCGGTGAAGCGCCTCTCGCCCCTCAATGCCAACACGGGTGAGCCCACCGTGGTCAGCCGCTCGTATCGCACGTTGGATCTGGTGCGGCAGGCAATGAGCTTCGGCGGCGACCACCGCCGCCCGGAGGGCGTCTTCGGCTCCGTCCGGTCTACCAGCGACCAAGAGGACCTCTGCCGCAGTCACGCGTTCGATGACGTGCCACTGCGGCGCGGCGGGGGCATTCGGCGATCTCGTATCCATGATCCGTGCCGCTTTGGGTGCGCGCCCCGTGGACACCAGGCCGCGGAGGTGGATCTCGTTGAAGGTGAACGGGTTGACCAGCATGCTGTGCACCGCGACGCCGTCCAGCAGGCTTCGGTAGCCGCTGATCGCGGTGTCAAAGAGTTCGGGATCGCCAAGCTCACCTGCTGCGCGGGCCAGCAATGCGAGTGCGGCTCCGCTTCCTTCGGCATCGTCGGAGGTGGCCGCCGCTCGGGCAAGATGAGCGACCGCAGCACGTGCGTGGTCTGCTTTGCGCAGCTCGTTGCCGTGCATCCGCAGGGCGAGCGCCAAGGACGCTCTATCGCCGAGCCGCTCGGCTACCGCGAGCCCGCGGCCGGTCCAGCATGCGGCGGCGGCCAGCCGCTCCTCGGGCAATACGGTGCCAAGCGACACCCCGAGGGCCGTACGAGCGTGGCTGAGCAGGATCAGCGTGTCGCGTTCGGCATGGCCTTCGGCGATGCGGGCTTCCAGTCTGGCTACCAGGGGCCACAGCTCGTTGACCGAGTCGACGGCTCGACCGGCTTGGCGGGCGATCTCGGCCAGGCGGACGGTCGAGTCGCCGAACTGGATCATCGCGGCGAAGTCGGCGTCATCGTGACTGGTCACGCCGAGGACGTGCGTAGGCAGGCCGAGCGCAGTGGCGATGTGGCGGCGGGTGGTCATGTCGTTGATGACGCGGCGACCGGTCTCGATCATCGAAACGTAGGTCTTGTCGTAGCCGAGCACTGTGGCGAGCTGTTCTTGACTGAGCTGATTGAGGCGCCGGTACAGGCGGAGGATCGTCGCCAGGTCACGGCTACGCAGAGCACGAGCGGACTCCGGTGTCGACCACAACCAGACCGATGGGAGAAGTCGCCGAGCGGGCACCAGTGGGGACCGGTGGCGAGTCGCCGCGTGGCACGTCGGGCACACCGGCTCGGCGGTAAGCCCACTCAGTGCGGCTCCGCACGCCTCGCACCGCCTGCCCGACACGGTCGTCTACCTCACGGGTTCCGTGCTCAGCCGCGTGAACCACGTAGTGATGGATCGTCGATACCCGTCCGGCATGGTCAAACCGTCCACCTCGTGTTCGGTGAACAGTCCGATTTCCTTGTGCTCGTGGGACAACACGGGCGCGGTGTCGCTATCGGGGTAGCAGCCGTAGGTCACGATGAACACGTTCTTCTCCGCGATGGCGATGTAGTACATCCAGGTGTCGAGGATCGGGCCTGTGGTGACGGTCCACCGGGTTTCCTCGGCGATCTCGCGAGCCACGCACTCCTCGGGGGTCTCTCCGGGCTCGATGCGTCCGCCCGGCAGTTCCCACTCGTCGCGCTCGTTTTTCAGGAGCAGCACCCTTCCCTCGCGCACCACGACGCCCTTGATCGAGATGGGGTAGGTGGGTTGGGTCGTCAAGAGTGTCCTCCGAGGTCACTGGTGGTCGGTCATCCGGCAACGTAACACCGGCCGCCACCTCATACGGCAGCGACGTGTTGACAATCTGTCACTGGACGTGGCTGACGGTATCGGGTTTTCCTGATCTTCATGGAACGACTTGGTGAAGGTGGGACGAGGACTGATTCGGTCATGACCCGCCGCGGCGACCCGGAGCACGATCACGTGATCACCGCCCTGGCCACGCACGGACTGGCCTTGATCGACAACGTCACGACTCGCGTGGACTTGCTGCGGCTGGCTCGGTCGATCATGCTCACGATCCCTCATCGTGACAGCGACTCCGACGGTGTCACGACCCTGACCGACCTCGGCAAGGCCGCAGTCCCGAGTGGTTTCGCCGGGTTCAGCGCCAGTGCGTTGGCCCCTCACACCGACTGCTCCGGCACAGCCAGTCCTCCGGCGTTACTGATGATGAACTGCTCGATGGGGGCGACGTCCGGCGGTCGATGTGTACTCGTTGACGGCCAGGCTGTGCACGACCACCTGGCGGAGTTCGAACCTGAGGCGATCGGTGCGTTCCGCGCACAGCGATCGGTGCTGTTCGGAGGCGCGAGCGGGTACCTCGGCTCCATCCTCACCGACGTGGGAGGAGGTCGTGTGGTCCTCCGTCTTCGGTTGGACGAACTTGCGCGGTTCTCGCCCGAGGTGATGCGTTGGCTTCCTGCGCTGCGTGAAGCGATAGAGCGGCATGCTGTCGAGTTCGACTTGGCAGTCGGACAGGGCTACATCCTCGACAACCACCGCTGGCTGCACGGCAGGACGGCATTCACCGGGCGGCGCGTCGTGCATCGCATCCATGGCGACCCGCTGCCGGAACTGGGCATCGTCACGGGCTTGCGTTCAACAACCTCACCGGATGCGACGTGAACGAGGAAGCAGCGGTTGCCGCTTACCCCGCACTTGCGGGCGTCGTCGCCCTGCGCGAGGCGGGCTGGACGTTCGTGCACCGCAACGTCGTCGACCACGTGCCCACGACAATCGAGGGCTTCCGACTGTGGCCCGGCGGCTGGATCGACGCGGTCCGCGTCCTGGGTGACGCGGAGGCGATGGCGCTGCGCACCGACAGTTCCGAACCGCCGGGCATCGTCTGGGAGAAGACAGGCACGCTCGCCGACGTCACCGAGGCATTGCAGACCTTGCCCGCCCCCGATCATCCCCTCGCGCCGCGGCTCGTCCGGGGGATCGGTCCGACCTTGCGAATCACGATGACCTGGAACGGAGTGACACGGTGACATCAACCCTCACGAATTCGCCTACCGACGAGTTGATCTCGACTGGTGTGCGCAGCCGCCTGATCATGCAGTTGGTCACCGAGCACAGCGGCATGACCGGTGACGAGGCCGCTCGGATCGTGACCCAAGCGGTGGCGTTCCTCAAGACGTGCGTCGACCACCCCGGTCAGCACCTCCGGCCGAGCAGGAAGGTCGACCTCGGATGGCACCAGTTCATCCTGAACACCGTCGACTACGCCGAGTTCTGCCAGCGCGTGGCGGGGTATTTCATCCACCATGTGCCCGACGAATTCACCTCTCCGCGTGGCGGGTCCGCCGAGACGATCAAGGCTTTGGCCCCTACGGTAAAGGCGATGACGGCCTCCGGGTTCGAGGTCGACGCCGAGTTGTGGTCGGTGGCGTCAGGCCAGTGCAGCCAGTGCTTTCAGGGGTGCACCAACTGCGGCCAGGGCGACGACGGCCGGTAGTTCGAGAACGAGGAAACGATGACTACCCGCCATGCCTGGGACGACCTACCCGCCGGTGCCAAACAAGCAGTGGAAGGCCGCATCGGACAGGTGTTGAAGACCGAATCGACTCCGGGTGGCCGCAACTCGGAGTTGTCGGAGACCCTGTGGACCGACCAAGGCCACGTCTTCTGCAAGGGGATCTCGACGGACTCCCCCATCTCGTACATGCACCGGAACGAGATCGCGGTGAACCCGTTCCTGCCAGCGGGACTCGCTCCACGCCTGCTGTGGCATGTCGAAACCGCAGGGTGGCTGCTGCTCGGGTACGAGCACCTGTCCGGGCGGCACGCCGACCTCTCCTCCAGTTCCGAAGACCTCCCTCTCGTAGCTGAGGCCGTGACAAGGATCGGGGAGGTAGTTGATCTCCCGACGTCAGGTGTTCAGCGCTCAATGCGCGACCGATGGGGGCACGCATTGACGCGGGAACTCACCTCGTCACCCTTCACCACGTCAGATCCTTGGTGCGCTGCCAATGCCAGCTTCCTCCTGGAGTTGGCGAACCGAGCACCGTCCTACATGGACGGAAACAGCCTCATCCACTCGGATTTGAACCCCACCAACATTGTGGTTTCCGAACGCGCACAGGTCGTCGACTGGGCGTGGTGGCAGATCGGCGCGTCGTGGTTCGACCCGGCATACCTGATCATCCGCCTCATCGCTGAGGGCCACGCCCCAGAATCAGCAGAGAACTGGGCACAGCAGTTCGACGGCTTCACGCAGGCCCCGTCCGAGGCGATCACCGCGTTCGCTGCTTCCACGGTCTGCTTGTGGGAGCGAAGGTTCCCCCGCACCGCAGCCACACAGGCTGCTCGCCGGTGGGTGCGCCACCGCACTCCGTGACCGACGTCAGCCTCGACGGTTGACGTGGTGGTGTGCCGAGTCGTGGCCAAGGCAGGATAGTCGGATGTTGATCGTGCGTGCCACCAAGAAGCTGCTGCGCCTGGCGGGTCCGGCTACCGCGCGTGACGACGACCGTGGCACGACAGCGCTGGGCCCGTGGTACGCCACGGTCTTGTTCTGGCGGCCGAGGGTCGTGTTGCTGGTCAACGAGGCGACGTTGCTGCCCGTGCTACTGCCTTTGGCGCCTACGGCGACTCTGACCAGCAGGATTGCCGAGCAGATCAGCACGGTGCTGACCGCCCACGACGCACCTGCCACAATCATCGAGGAAGAACGGCGGCACATGCAGACCGCTGAACTGGGTGTCACAGCGAACCGCAGCGTCGTAGGTGTCATGATCGACTTCGCCCGCCTCGCGGAGATCCACCACGACGACGACCCCACCGTGGACCTCGTGACGCTCGCGGTCCGGCTGGCCGCGACCCCCTGCAGCCCGCTGTACCGCAGAAACATCAGGCCGGATCGTGAACTCGCCGCCACGTTGCAGGCAATGACGACCTTCCCCGCCGAGTAGTTGGTGAAAAACTTGGTCGTTGCGTGTCCCCCAAGGGGTCAAATTTCGGAGTTCAGGGGTGTCGACCCAGACCACACTCCCGGAGGACCGCATGACCCGACCGGATACGAGCACCCATCGCCTGCTGTATACCCCCGCTGAAGCGGCAACGCTGCTGGCTGTCCGTGAGTCGTGGCTGCGGCGTAAAGCCGGGCGACGGGAGATCCCGCGCACCTTCGTGGGCAAGCACCTTCGGTTCTCCGATGCTGATCTGCGGTCGATCGCGGAGTCCGGCGCTTGTGCGCCACGAACTCGTGATGGTCGCATGAGGACTACACCCCGGCGCACCAAGTCCTCTTCGGACTGACAGAAGTTCTTGTACTGCAATGCTTGCGCTTCTACGCGTATGGAGCGTTCATGCATCTGTCACGCCCGTGACCTCCACACCACAAACCGAGAAGGGCTCCCACATGGCCTGGGCGGAGCAGTCTGGAAGCAACCACTGGCGCGTACGGTTCCGCCGCGACGACGGCGCGATCAGCTCCATACCTGGCTTCCACAGCCAGAAGGCCGCCGAAAACCATGCCGCCGATCTGGAGTCGGACCAGCGGCGCGGCACCTGGCTCGATCCCACTGGAGGCCGCACCACGCTCGACGAGTGGCTGGTCGAGTGGCTCGAAGCTCTCGACGTCGATATCCGCACGGAAGACAACTACCGGGGCATGCTGCGCAACCACATTCGGCCTCGGTGGGGCGACACCGCGCTGGCCGACATCACCAATCTCAAAGTTCAGGCGTGGGCCAAGCAGCTGCGGGCCACGAAGCTCGCTCCGACCACCGTCGCCGGGTTCGTGAAGTTGCTGTCGCAGATCCTCACCGATGCTGCCGAGGAGAAGCTGATCACCGCCAATCCGATTCGGCCTCGGAGGCGTGGACGTCGCAACCATGCCGCTCGTGTGCCCGAGAAGGTCTGGGCGGATCCGGCCGAGGTGTTGCGCGTCGCCGATCAGATCGCTGCTTGCTACGACCCCGGAGCGGCCGTACTGGTGGTCACCGCAGCCTGGACCGGTGCACGCTGGGGCGAGTTGACCGGCTTGCAACGCCACAACCTGCACCTGTTCGACGACGACACCGGGGTCATGATCGTCGATCCGCAGAATGGTGCGCTGCATGAGTCGGCGGGCGGCAAGTTGTGGCTTGGCCCGCCGAAGACGGAGGCGTCGGTCCGTACCATCGCGCTCGTCCCGCCCACGGTCCGGCTCTTGCGAGCGCACCTGGGCACTCACCGCCACGCGCACGTGTTCACGAGTCCTGGAGACCACCTGCATCGCCGCAGCAACTTCAGCCGACGCGCCATGCGCCCCGCCGCCGACGGGAACCTCCAGTGGGCCAACCCGGTCCTGCGACTGCGTCCGGTCAAGCCCGGTCTGACTTTTCACGGGCTTCGGCATAGCTACAAGACGTGGATGATCGCCGACGGCATTCCCGAGATCGCCCAGTCGCTTCGGCTCGGTCACATCCTCAGGGATCCTGTCCAGCGCACGTACTCCCACGTCGCGCCGGAAGTCACCGTCCGGCTTCTTCAGTGCCTGCAAGATCGGTGGGACAAGGCGGTTGCCGACGTCGGCGACAGCACCTGGCGTAGGGCCGCCCAGTAGCCCTGACACCGCGGTACAGCCCACGCTGACACGGGATCCGGTACCCAACCGGCGTGGTCGTGATTAGCGGGGCGCGAAGAGTCGCGACGATAGACAACCGACAGGGTGAACGGACCTGGAGCAATACGGTTGACCCTGTTTCGGGTCATTGCAGGCCGTGCTCCAAATTTGCTCCAGTTTCGGAGCCGCAGTCCACAGTGGACGCACAAACAAGATCACCCGCTGACCAGATAAGCCCAGGTCAGCGGGTGATGTGTATTTCATATCAAATTGTGGAGCTGAGGGGACTCGAACCCCTGACCCTCACACTGCCAGTGTGATGCGCTACCAGCTGCGCCACAGCCCCGTGCTTCCACGTTCCCGGTGGTTACCCGCCGTTCTTGTGTGGTCATACCGTACAACATCAGCCCCACCGGATAAAAATCGGGGGTCCCCGTCCAGCGTTCGCCCTGATAGACGGGCCGGGAAGTGCGCCAGCCCACCCCGTGAGGACAAGGGCGGGCCGGCGGGGTTGATCTCAGGCCTTGAGGAGGTCGGAGATCCAGTTCTCGTTGTCCAGGCTGATGAGCTGGTCGCCCACGGCGACTGCCGGGGTGCCGCGGAAGCCCTTGGAGCCGTCGCTGCGCTCCGCCTGGAGGTGGGGGGTGGCGTCGGCCTTGTCGAGGTCCGCGTCGAGTGCCTGGTCGTAGGTGCCGGTTTCCACACAGGACTTGAAGGTGTCGCCGGTGATGCCCAGGTCGGTGCCCAGTTGGGCGAGTTGGGCCTTGGTGTAGCCAGCGCTGCCTTCTTCCGGCTGCTTGGCGTAGAGGGTGTCGTGGAACTCGGGGAACTTGCCCGCGTCGGCGGCGCAGACGGCGGCGTTGGCGCTGTCGCGGGAGTAGCCCTCGGGGTCGGAGAGGCGGACCAGGAGTGGCAGCACGTGGTAGCGGATCTTCAGGTCGCCTGCTTCCACGTGGTCGCGGAGCTGGGTGCCGTACTTCTCCTCGAAGGTGCCGCAGATCGGGCAGAGGAAGTCCTCGTACACGTCCACGGTGACCTTGGCGGTGTCCTTCCCGACCAGCACGGTGGCGTCGTCCTGGCGCTGGACCGGCACCGTCAGCGACTTGAGGTCGGCGGCCGGGGTCAGGGCTTCCGGTGTGGACGGTTGGTTGAGCACGACGCCCGCGATCAACGCGGCGGCGAGTGCCGCGACGACGGCCACGCCGATGAGGATCTTCTTGCGGTCACCGCCGCTCGACCCGCGCGCGGCGGCCACCGACTTGGCCGCCTGTTGCTGCTGCTTCTTCTTGCGAGCGTTCCGCTCAGCCCCACCCACGTCTTCGCGTCCTTCCGTGCGCCTACTGCCCGAGAGGCTAGCCGCGGAGGCTGAGCGGAACCTGAGCGTTCACGCGTCGGGTTGGCGCGGGCGGCCGCCGACGCGGGAGCCGGTGGGCAGTTCGGGGCCCTCGTCGAGTGCGCCGCACTCCCCCGCCACGACTTCGGCGACGTGCTCGTCGACGGGCCTGGTTTCCTCGGCGACCAGCCAGAAGCCGATCGCGACGACCATGATGGCGCCGGTCACGGTGAACGCGGCCTGGTAGGAGAGCCGTTCGGCGAGCACGCCCGCGAGCAGCGGGCCGATGATGGCGCCGAGGTCGGTGACCATCTGGAACGCGGCGAGCACGGGGCCGCCCTTGGCCTTCGAGCCGATGACGTCGGCGACGACGGCGTTCTGCGGCGGGTTGAGCAGGCCCGCGCCGACGCCCGCGACGAGCGAGGCGACCATGAACAGCGGCACGGTGCCGGTGAACCCCATGCCGAACGTGCCGACGGCCGACACGGCGAGCCCGGCGACGGCCATCGGTTTGCGGCCGAGGCTGTCGGAGAGCTTGCCGGACAGCATCAGCACCGACGCGTTGCCGACCGCGAACACCGACAGCGAGACACCCGCGACGGCCGGGCTGCCGTGCAGCGCCTCGACGACGAACAGCGGCACCAGCGAGATGCGCAGCCCGAAGACCGCCCAGCCGTTGGCGAACCCCGAGGCCAGCGAGGCGCGGTAGGCGCCGGACCGGATCGCCTCGCGCACGGTCATCGTGCGCTGCGTCCTGTTCTGGTCCAGCGCGGCGAGCGTGGACCGGCGCAGGAACAGCCAGACGAACAGGGCCGCGACGATCAGCGCCACGGCGTAGGCGACGAACGGGGTCTGGACGGAGAACCCGACGAGCCCGGCGCCGACGATGGGGCCGGCGATGTTGCCGAGCAGGAACCCGGTCGCCCACAGCCCGGACGCGCGGCCGCGCAGCGGTGCGGGGGTCAGCCGGATCAGCAGGCCGACCGCGGCGACGGTGAACATGGTGGAGCCGACGCCCGCGATCGAGCGGAACACCAGCAGCATCCAGAAGTGCGTCGCGAACCCGCACGCGCCGGTGGCCAGCGCCACGATGAGAATGCCCGCGATGTAGGTGTGCGTCTCGCCGAACCGCGCGACCAGCCGCCCGCTGACCGGCGCGAACAGCAGCCTGACCAGTGCGAACGCGCTGACGACCGCGGAGACGGCCGTGGTGCCGACGTTGAAGCTGGCCGCGTACATCGGCAGCACGGGGGCCACGATGCCGAACCCGATGGCGATGATGAAGCTCGCCACGACGAGGACCCACACCTCGCTCGGGAGTCGGGGTCCAGCGGTGTCGACCACATCGGTCCCCTGCACTCACGGCCTCCCAGCATCGTTTAGCTGTGCTAAAGATATAACCGGAAGCCCGACAACTCAATCCAGCAGTTCGTCGACCCTTCGGACGTACGCCGTCACCGGGTAGCCCGAGCCGAACCCGCAGGCCTCCGCGAACCGCTCACCGGCCCCGCCCTCGTCCACGTGCGCCGCCACCAGCAGCGCGCCCGCGTCGCGCAGCACGGCCACCGCGCCGGACACGAGGTCCGCGCCGATCCCCCGCCGTCGACGCGCAGGCAGCACCACGACCTGTTCCACCAGCCCGACGCCGCGTTCGGCGAACCCGGACGCGAACCCGACGACCCGCTCGCCGTCGTCGACCACCAGCTGCACGCAGCGCGGGTCGTCCCACCGCTGCCCGAGGTGCCGCACCAGCCGCCGCTGCCCGCTGAGCCGCAGCCCCAGCTCGTCCGCGACGAGCACCGCGACCTGCTCCACGTCCGCGTCCCGCGCGGGCCGCACCCGTGCCGGGACGTCGACCCGCCCGCGGTGCACGACGGCCATCGACTCCTCGACGGCGTACCAGCCCGTGTCGTCCGCGATGCCCTCGATCTCGGCCACCGTCGTCGGCGAGGCGTACACCACGGCCTCCGCGCGGCCGATGTCGGCGAACGTCCGCTCCAGCCGCATCAGCGTGCCCGCGACCTCCGCCGACGACCCGTCCAGCGCGCAGGCGAAGTTGCCGGACGGGAACGGGTTGTCGCGGTTGACGACGACGGTCGCGCAGCCGACCTTCCCGACCCTGCCGTACCGGACCGCACCGGACGCGACGCGCGCCGCCTCGACCAGTCCGGCCAGCTCACGGGCCCGGTACGGGTCGAGCAGGTCGGGGTCGTCGGGGTCGTGCAGCGGGTCAACCACCCGGTCAGCGTGACACGTGGCGCTCTCGGGAACCGTCAACCGGGCCGGGTTGGCACACTGGCTCACCGTGGAACTGCCGAACCTCCCAGTCCGTGCCGTGCTCGACGACGTCGTCGGCGCGCTCGCCGCGCACGGCTGCGCGGTGCTGGTGGCCCCACCGGGCACCGGCAAGACCACGCTGGTGCCGTTGGCGCTGGCCGAGGGGCATCCCGGCCGGGTGGTCGTGGCCGAGCCGCGGCGGATCGCGGCCCGCGCGGCCGCCGCGCGGATGGCGTCGCTGCTGGGCGAACCGGTCGGGCAGACCGTCGGGTACTCGGTGCGCGGCGACCGGAAGGTGTCGCGGGCAACCAGGATCGAGGTGGTGACCTCGGGACTGCTGGTGCGCAGGCTCCAGTCCGATCCCGAGCTGGCGGGGGTGGGGACCGTGCTGCTCGACGAGTGCCACGAGCGGCACCTGGACGCCGACCTGCTGCTCGCGCTGCTGCTGGACGCGCGCGCCGGGCTGCGGCCGGACCTGCGGCTGCTGGCCACGTCCGCGACGGTGGCCGCGGACCGGCTGGCCGAGCTGCTCGGCGACGCGCCCGTGCTGCGCGCCGAGGCCAGGACGTTCCCGACCACGACGGAGTACGTCGCACCGGCGCGCAAGGAGCGGATCGAGGGCTGCGTGGCGCGCGCGACCCGGCGCGCACTGTCCGAAGGGGACGGTGACGTGCTCGTGTTCCTCCCCGGCGCGGCGGAGATCCGGCGTACGGCTGCGCTGCTGACGATGCCGGACGTGGACGTGCTGACGTTGCACGGACGGCTGTCCGCGGGCACGCAGGACGCGGCGCTGCGGCCCGGCGCGCGGCGGCGGATCGTGCTGTCGACGGCGATCGCCGAGTCGAGCCTCACCGTGCCGGGCGTGCGCGCGGTGGTGGATTCGGGGCTGGCGCGGGTTCCCAGGGTCGACCACCGGCGGGGGCTGTCGGGGCTGGCGACCGTGCGCGTGTCGATGGCGGTGGCCGACCAGCGCGCCGGGCGCGCCGGACGTGAAGCGCCCGGCCGGGTGTACCGGTGCTGGCCGGAGCACGAGCACAGCACGCTGCCGCGGTACCCGGAGCCGGAGATCAAGACCGCGGACCTGACGCGGCTGGCGCTGGAACTGGCCTGCTGGGGCACGCCGGACGGCAGCGCGCTGAACTGGTGGGACCCGCCGCCCGCCGGTGCGCTGGAGGTCGGCCGCACGGTGCTGCGGGCGTTGGGGGCGTTGGACCCCGACGGCCGCGCGACCGACCGCGGCAGGCGGATGTCCGGCCTGGGACTGCACCCGCGGTTGGCGCGGGCACTGCTGGACGGGGCGGCCGAGGTGGGGGCGCGGACCGCCGCGGAGGTCGTGGCGCTGCTGGACGACGACGCGTTGACCGACAGCGCCGAGCTGTCGACCGCGTTGCGGGACCTGAGGTCCGGGCACACCGACCGCTCACGGCGGTGGTCGCGCGAGGCCAAGCGGCTGGCCGAGTTGGTGACCGGGCGCGGGCACGACGACCCGGCGCTGGTGGTCGCGCTGGCGCACCCGGAACGGTTGGCGCGACGGCGTTCCGGCGGTACCGGGGTGTACCTGATGGCGGGCGGGACGGCCGTGGAACTGCCGTTCGGCAGCGGTCTGGGTGACGCCGAGTGGCTGGCCGTCGCCGTCGCCGACCGCGAGCCGGGGCGCAGCCACGGCCGGATCCGGCTGGCCGCCAGGGTGGACGAAGCCCTTGCCGTGCAAGCGGCTCCGGCCCTGCTGTCCACTGTGGACGAGGTGCGGTGGGACCGCGACGTGGTGGCCAACCGGGTCCGGCGGCTCGGGGCGATCGTGTTGTCCAGCAAGCCCTTGCGGGATCCCTCCGCGGCCGCCGTGCGCGACGCGCTGGTCGCCGGGCTGCGCTCCGAGGGGCTGGGGCTGCTGCGGTGGCACGCCGACGCCACCCGGCTGCGGGAGCGGCTGGAGTTCCTGCACCGCGTCATGGGCGACCCGTGGCCGGACGTGACCGACGGGATGCTGCTCGCGGGCGCGGACGGGTGGCTCGGCGGCGCACGCAGGCGGGCGGACCTGGCGAAGATCGACGCCGAGAAGGCGCTGCGGCAACTGCTCCCCTGGCCCGCGGCCGGGCGGTTGGACGAGCTGGCGCCGGACCGGCTGGAGGTGCCGTCGGGGTCGCGGATCCGGATCGACTACAGCGGGGCGAACCCGGCGCTGCTGGTGAAGGTGCAGGAGGTGTTCGGGTGGACCGGCACACCCCGCATCGCCGACGGCCGCGTGCCCGTCGTGCTGCACCTGCTCTCCCCCGCCGGCCGCGCCACCGCCGTGACCGGCGACCTGGCGTCGTTCTGGCGGACCGGCTACCCGCGGGTGCGTTCGGAACTGCGCGGCCGGTACCCCAAGCACCGCTGGCCGGACGACCCGATGACCGCCGCGCCCGCCCGTCGGTGAGGAGATGGTCGGACGGGTCCGACCGGGCTATCCCGCCGTCGGCACCGGGATCTTGCCGTCGCGCAGCAGGCCCATGGCGTGGTCGGCGAGCACGTGCATGTCCGCCTCGCCCCGACTCCGCACCCAGGCCAGCACGACGGTCTCGATGATGTTGATCGCGAACGCCGCGGTGAGCCCCGCCGTCATCCGGCAGTTCGGCGTCTCGAGGAGGCCCTCCACCTCCTCGGCCAACTCCTCCCGCCACTGCCAGAGCACGTCCGCCAACTGCGCGCGCACCGACGCGTTCGACCCGGCCAGCCGGTACACCGCCAGCACCCGGCCAGGATCGGTCGCCATGACTCGCAGAACGTTGGCGATGACCGTGTTGAGCGCGACCGGCAGCGGCGCGGCGGTGGAGTGGGCGCGCAGTTCCGCGAGCGCGTCGAAGAGGCTGGTCTGGACGAACTCGATGACCAGCGTCTCCTTCGTCGGGAAGTAGCGGTAGAGCGTGCGCGGCCCCACTCCGGCGGCCGCCGCGATCTGCTCGATGGTGGTGCGGTGGTAGCCGTCGCGGGCGAAGAGCTCGAACGCCTTGTCCGAGATCAGACGTCTGGTCCTGGCCATCTTCAGCTCGCGGAGCCCCATCGTCACCTCCTCGGGATCGGGCGCGGGCAGCGAGGCTAACACCGCCACCTGGCGCTATCCGGGGACGACGAGGGCCACTTGCCGTCACGTCTCCATCACTGGCAGTGTAATGATCGTGGCAGTGACTGCCACATTTTTCCCACCACGAGGGGTACCCATGACCGAGGCTCCGAGCAAGCCGACCACCGGACCGCTGCCGACCGCACGCGCGGAGGGGTGTCCCTTCGACCCGGCCGCCGGCTTCACCGAACTCCGCGAGAAGGACCCGATCGCGCGGGTCGAGTGCCCGGCGGGCATGGACGCGTGGCTGGTGACCCGGTACGACGACGTGCGGACGGTGCTGTCCAGCTCCGGTCTCAGCTCCGCCGTGCCGGTGATGGCGCACGCCGACAGCAACGCCGACTTCAGCCAGCCGATCAACCCCGGATCGATCATCCAGACCGACGGCGAGGTGCACTCGCGGCTGCGCAGGCTGCTGACCGCGGAGTTCACCGTCAAGCGCATCCAGGCGCTGCGGCCCTACATCCAGAAGCTGATCGACGACCACATCGACGCGATGCTGGCGGGCGGCGACTCGGCCGACCTGGTCCGGGACTTCGCCCTGCCGATCCCGTCGCTGGTGATCTGCGAACTGCTCGGCGTCCCCTACGAGCAGCGCGACCAGTTCCAGCGGCAGAGCGCGATCCTGACCTCCGTCGACGTCGACCCCGAGCTCTCGCAGAGGGCGATCGGGGAGATCCAGCAGTTCGTCGGGCAGCTGGTCGTGTCGAAGATGCAGGCGCCCGCCGACGACCTGATCTCGCGGCTCATCGCCCGCGCCAACGAGTCCGGGCAGCCGCTGAGCGTCGAAGAGCTGGTCGTGCTCGCGCTGTCGCTGCTGGTCGCCGGGCACGAGACGACCGCGAACATGATCGCGCTCAGCACCGCGACCCTGCTGCGCAACCCCGACCAGCTCGACGAGCTGCGCGCGAACCCCGAGCTGGTGCCGTCGGCGGTCGAGGAGATGCTGCGCTACCTGTCGGTCGTGCAGTTCGGCCTGTTCCGCGCGATCACCGAGGACATCCCGCTCGGCGACGAGACCCTGCGCGCGGGCGAGTTCCTGATCACCTCGCTGGCCTCGGGCAACCGCGACACGTCGGTGTTCCCCGACGCCGACGCGCTCGACGTGAAGCGCAAGGCGTCCGCGCACCTGGCCTTCGGCTACGGCGCCCACCAGTGCCTCGGCCAGCAGCTGGCCCGCGTCGAACTCCAGCAGGTGTTCGGCACCCTGTTCACCCGCATCCCCACGCTGCGCCTCGCGACGCCGTTCGAGGACCTCAAGTTCAAGGACGACACCCTCGTCTACGGGGTGCGCTCGCTCCCCGTCGCCTGGGACGCGCAGAACTGATCCGCCACCACCACAAGGAGAACAACCCCATGCGCGTGAGCATCGACGAGGACGGCTGCGTGGGCGCGGGCCAATGCGTCCTCGCCGCACCGGACGTCTTCGACCAGCGGGACGAGGACGGGGTCGTGGTGCTGCTCGACGAGGAGCCCGGCGAACACCTCCACGAGGCGACGCGCGAGGCGGCCCTGCTGTGCCCCGCACTCGTGATCCACCTGGCGGAGTGATGTCCGACATCAAGCGGATCGTCGTCGTGGGCGCCTCGGCGGCGGGGCTCACGACGGCCGAGACGCTGCGCCGCGAGGGTTTCGACGGACTCGTGACGCTGATCGGCGACGAACTGCACCTGCCCTACGACCGGCCTCCGCTGTCCAAGCAGGTGCTGCTCGGCACGTGGGAGCCGGAGCGGACGTCGTTCCGCGACGACGCCACCTACCAGCGGCTGGAGATCGGGCTGCGCCTCGGCGTGGCCGCGACCGGCGTCGACCTGGTGTCGCGCACGGTGGCGCTGTCCACCGGCGACCGCGTGCCGTACGACCGGCTGGTCATCGCGACCGGTGTGCGCCCCGGCAGGCTGAGGGCGGGGCACGAGCTGGCGGGCGTGCACGTCCTGCGCACCCTCGACGACACGCTCGCGCTGCGGGCGGGGCTGGCGCGGGCGTCGTCGGTGGTGGTCGTGGGCGCGGGTTTCCTCGGTTCCGAGGCCGCCGCCGCGGCGCGCACGCTCGGCAAGGACGTCGCGCTCGTGGACATGGCGCCGGTCCCGATGTCCCGGCAGTTCGGCGACGAGCTGGGCGGCTGGATCGGCGACCTGCACCGCGACCGCGGCGTCGACGTCCGCACCGGGGTAGGCGTCTCCCGGCTGCTGGGCGACACCGGGGTCACCGGCGTGGAACTGGCCGACGGCTCGGTGCTCGCGGCGGACCTGGTGCTGGTGGCCATCGGATCGGTCCCCGCGACCGACTGGCTGACCACCAGCGGGATCCCGCTGGACGACGGCGTGCTGTGCGACGCCACGTGCCAGACCGCGCCCGGCGTCTACGCGGCGGGCGACGTGGCCCGCTGGTACAACCGCAGGTTCGGGGCCCTGATGCGGATCGAGCACCGGATGAACGCCACCGAGCAGGCCATGGCCGCGGCCAGGAACCTGCTCGGCGAGCCCCAGCCGTTCACGCCGGTCCCGTACTTCTGGACCGACCAGTTCGACGCGCGGATCCAGGCCTACGGCGTCTTCCCGCCCGAGGCGAAGATGACCGTGGCGCTGGGCGAACCGGCGAACCGCAAGCTCGTCGCGCACTACCACCACGAGGGCGCGCTGGTCGGCGTGCTCGGCTGGAACATGCCCCGTGAGCTGCGGGCCGCACGAGCACTGCTGCTGGAGGACTAAACACCCCGTGCGGTGGCGTTGCCCGGAGGAGCGGCACCGCACGGGTCTCTCCCGACGCGAAAACCCCGGTTCACGAACAGGAGAGCCACTCCACGATGACCACGGCCACCCTAGGACCGAGCAGGCTCAAGCTCGTCGGCCTGCTGGGCGCCCTCTGCACCCTGGGCCCGCTCTCGATCGACATGTACCTCCCCGCGTTCCCCGCGATGGCGCGGGAACTCGGCACGACAGCGCCGCAGATCCAGCTGTCGCTCACCACGTTCATCATCGGCCTCGCCCTCGGCCAGCTGGTGGTGGGCCCGATCTCCGACGCGGTGGGCAGGCGCAAGCCGCTGCTCATCGGCCTGACCGCCTACGTGGTCTTCTCCCTGATGGCGGCCATCGCCCCCACCGCGCTCGCGCTGGCGAGCATCCGCTTCGCCCAGGCGTTCGGCGTGGCCGCGGGTTTCGTCGTCGCCACGGCGGTGGCGCGGGACATGTTCTCCGGCATGGCCATGGCCAAGTTCATGAGCATGTTGATGCTGGTCAACGGCCTGGGCCCGGTCATCGCCCCGGTGCTGGGCGGCCAGGTCCTCCGCCTCACGTCCTGGCGCGGCACGTTCCTGGTGCTGGCCGTGATCGGCACCGTCCTGCTGATCGTCCTCGCCATGGCGCTGCCGGAGACCCACCCAGCCGAGAAACGGGTTCCCGCCAACCTGAAGGGCACCCTCAGGACCTTCGGCCGCCTGCTCTCCGACCGCTACTTCGTCGGCTACGCCCTGGCGGCGTCCTTCGCCCTGGGGTCGCTCTTCGCCTACGTCTCCGGCGCCTCGTTCGTCCTCCAGAACGTCTTCGGCCTCACGCCCCAGCAGTTCAGCCTGGTCTTCGGCGTCAACTCCGCCGGCATCCTGCTGGCGGGCTCCCTCAACACGTGGCTGACCGGCCGGATCATGCCCAGGACCCTGCTGACCGCCGGTCTCGCCATGGCCACCGCGGGCGGCCTCGGCCTCCTCACGGCAGGCCTCGCGGGCGGCAACCTCCTGGCGTTCCTGCCACCGCTGTTCCTGCTCACCACCAGCGTCGGCGTCCTGCTCCCCAACGCCGCGACACTGGCCATGAACCGCCACCCTGAATCCGCCGGCAGCGCCTCAGCCCTCCTCGGCGTCCTCCAGTTCCTCGCAGGCGGCCTGGTCGCACCCCTGGTGGGTGCCGCGGGCACCGGCAGCGTCATCCCCATGGCCACCGTCATGTTCAGCCTGACCATCGCCGCCCTACTGGCCTTCACCATCCTGACCAGGGGCGACAGGGGCATCACCAACGACCCCACCCCCAACACCATCCCCGAAGCCGCCACAGGGGTAGCCCCCCACTGAGCGCAAGGCACCAACCAACCGATGACAAATGGCGACCCACACCAAACCGGCACACAGCACGGGGGTGCAGGGGGGCGAAGCCCACCCTGCCTCGGGGTCCGGGGCGGGAGCCCCGGAAAACACCCGGGAACGAGAAACGGCGAGCGCTCTGCGCGAGCACTCGCCGTCCATCGAATGGAGGTGCCGGGAATCGAACCCGGGTCCTCTGCCGGCTCATCAGGGCTTCTCCGTGCGCAGTCGACTACGTCTCTACTCGGCCCGACCGATCACATCGACAAGTTCGGTCTGACAGGCCCAGACACTGTGGGATTCCCAACCAGTTCCCGTGCCCGGAACTGGAGGTGAGCCTCCTGGCTGATGCCGGGATCCGGAACGGAGGCGCTTCCGGGCCGACAGCGTTTTCCCTGGCTTAGGCAGCGAGGGCGAACGCGCGCTGGTCGTTAGACTTGGCGCTTATAGGTTTGCGATGACGCTTGCGGTGGTCTCTCGCCTGCACCGGCACGCTTCCCCTGAATCAACGAACAAAGTCGAAACCGTTCACCCCCGTCGGGTGTTGCTGGGTCTTGCCTCGTACAGCATAACGCCCCAGCCCTCCAGGTTCATCCCAATAGACTTCAGGTAGGGCTGGCCCCACCACGGGCACGCTGGCCTACCCGATGGTTCTCCTGCCACGATCCGGTGATGCTGGTCTGGCACACCGAGCGGACTAGGCGGGGACATGACGACGCGACCACTTCCCAAGATCGCCAGGACCAGCGTCTTCCTGCTGGTCAACTTCTTCATCAGCACCCTGTGGTTCGTGGTGCTCGTGTCGATGTTCGCGACCAGCATCGGACTCGCGGTCGTCTGGCTGGGCATCCCGCTGCTGGCGGTGACGCTGCTGATCGCGCGCGGCGCGTCGGCGCTGGAGCGGATGTGGGTGCACACGATGCTGGGCACCTACGTGGCCTCCCCGTACCGGCCGCTGCCCGAGGGCGGGGTGCTGGCGCGGACGAAGGCCGTGATCACCGATCCGGCGGCGTGGCGGGACCTGGGCTACTGGATGCTGATGTTCCCGCTCAGCATCGTCGAGTTCGTCCTGGTCGTCACTTTCTGGCCGGTGGCGCTGTCGCTGATCGCGTACCCGCTGGTCTACGACCGGCTGATGGCCTACGTCGTCGTCGAGCTGCCCGGCGGCGGTGAGTGGGCCGTCGACTCGTTCGCCCGCGCCATCCCGGTGACGGTGGTCGGCCTGCTGCTCGGCCTGCTCACGGTGCCGCTGGTCCGCGGCCTCGGCAGGCTGCACGGTTCGCTGGCCCGCAACGTCCTCGGTCCGTCGCGCACGGCCCTGCTGTCCGCCGAGGCGAAGCGGCTGCACGCGAGCCGGGCCCGCGGCGTCGACTCGGCGGAGGCCGAGCGCAGGCGGATCGAGCGCGACCTGCACGACGGCGCGCAGCAACGGCTGGTCGCGGTGGCGATGACGCTGGGCAGGGCGAAGACGAAGATGGACTCCGACCCGGACGCGGCCCGCGAGCTGATCGCCGAGGCGCACGTCGACGCGAAGCTGGCCATCTCCGAGCTGCGCGACCTGGCCCGCGGCATCTACCCGTCGGTGCTGGGCGACCGCGGGCTCGACCCGGCGCTGTCGTCGCTGATCTCGAAGTGCCCGATCCCGGTCGACCTGAGCGTCGACGTGGAGCCGCGGCCGCCGACCGCCGTGGAGAGCGCCGCCTACTTCACCGTCGCCGAGACGCTGACGAACATCGCCAAGCACGCGGAGGCGACCCGCGTCGGGGTGAAGGTGTTCCGGACCGACCGCTCGGTGGTCGTGGAGGTCACCGACGACGGCAAGGGCGGCGCCGAGGTGCGCAAGGGTGGAGGCCTCGCGGGCCTCGCGGACCGGGCTGCGACCATTGACGGTGTGGTCGTGGTGGTCAGCCCCGTCGGTGGGCCGACAGTGATCCGGACGGAGCTGCCGTGCGCGTGGTGATCGCGGAGGATTCCGTCCTCCTGCGGGTGGGGGTCCAGCGCCTGCTGGCCGACGAGGGCATCGAGACGGTGGCGGCGGTGGAGGACGGGGTGGCGCTGCTCGCGGCCATCGACGAGCACCGCCCCGACCTGGCGCTGGTGGACGTGCGGATGCCCCCGACGTTCACCGACGAGGGTCTGCGCGCGGCGATCGAGGCCCGCAAGCGCATCCCGAACCTGCCGGTCCTGGTGTTGTCGCAGTACGTGGAGGAGCGCTACGCGGTCGAACTGCTGGCCGGGGGCGCGAGCGGCGTCGGCTACCTGCTCAAGGAGCGGGTGGCCGACGTCGCCGAGTTCGTCGCGGCGGTCCGCCGGGTCGCCGACGGCGGCACGAGCATCGACCACGAGGTCATCACCCAGCTGATGGCCCGCAGCAGGCGCAACCCGGTCGACTCGCTGACCGCGCGCGAACGCGAGGTGCTCGGCCTGATGGCGGAGGGCCTGTCGAACGCGG
This sequence comes from Umezawaea sp. Da 62-37, assembly GCF_032460545.1. Lineage (GTDB taxonomy): Bacteria > Actinomycetota > Actinomycetes > Mycobacteriales > Pseudonocardiaceae > Umezawaea. Next base: position 6,673,925 of record NZ_CP135965.1, on the reverse strand, counting down.
CCATCGCCGCCTCGCTGGTGGTGTCCGACGGCGCGGTCGAGAAGCACGTGGGCAACATCTTCGCGAAGCTCGGACTGGAGCCCAGCACTTCGGAGCACCGAAGGGTTCGCGCGGTGCTCGCCTACCTCGACATCGGCTGACCGAGGAGCCGCGCCGGGTTGTCGTGCAGCACGGCGCGCAGGAACCCGGTGCCGAGCCGGTCGTCGGACCCGGCCCAGCCCGCGATGGCCCGCAGCTGCTCGGCGTAGCCGTACGGGATGTTGGGGAAGTCCGTGCCGAGCACGATCCGGTCCGGCACGTCGGCGATCCGCGCCGCCCAGTCCGCCGGGAGCGGCTGCGTGCGCTCGGTGAACGGCACTCCCACCATCGTGGTGTCCAGGTGCACGCGCGGGTACCGGGCGACCAGGTCGAGCGCCGCGCCGTAGTCGGGCATCCCGGCGTGCGCGATGACCGCGGTCAGCCGGGGGTGCCTGCGGAGCACGGCCTCGTACCGGTCGAGCCCCGTGTGCGCGCCGGGCATCGGCCCGTGCCCGCAGTGCACCACGGCGGGCACACCGGCTTCGGCGAGCAGCCCCCACGCGCCGTCCAGCAACGGGTCCGCCGGGTCGTACGCGCCGACCTGGACGTGCGCCTTCACGCACCGGGCGCCCGCGTCGAGCGCCTTCGCGAGGTAGGTCTCCACACCCGGTTCGGGGTACAGCGTCGCGGTCGGCACGGCTCCCGGTGTGCGCTGCCCGAAGTCGACCGCCCACTCGGTGAGCCACTCCGCCATGTCCGGCTTGTGCGGGTACACCAGCGGGGCGAACGCGATCACGCCCAGCGCCCGCAGGCGGTCGAGGCGCTCCGGCTCGGTGAGCCGGTAGTGGATCGGCCACGGCGTGCCGTAGTGGTCGCCCGCGCCGTCGAAGAACGCCCACACCTTCGCGAGCACGCGCTCGGGCATGAAGTGGACGTGGACGTCCACGAGACCGGGAAGTCCCAGGCCGGTGACCCAGCCCGGGACTTCTCCGTCGTTCTCGGGGCCGTTCAGTACCGGCCCCCGCGGCCCTTCAGCGCACGGCCGTACGCCTTCTGGATGTCGCGGTCGGCGTCGCGCTTGGCGATGTCCTGGCGCTTGTCGTAGGACTTCTTGCCCTTCGCCAGCGCCAGCTCCAGCTTCACGTAGCCGTCGCTGAAGTACATCGACAGCGGGATCAGGCTCAGACCGCTCTCCTTGGTCTTGCCGATCAGCCGTTCGATCTCGCTCTTGTGCAGCAGCAGCTTCCGCCGCCGCCGCACCTCGTGGTTGGTCCACGTCCCCGCCACGTACTCGGGGATGTGCAGCGCGTGCAACCAGATCTCGCCGTCGTCGACCTGGGCGAAGGCGTCCACAAGGGACGCCCGCCCCAGCCGGAGGCTCTTCACCTCGGTGCCGACGAGCACGACACCTGCTTCGAAGACGTCGAGGATGGTGTAGTCGTGTCGAGCCTTGCGGTTCGACGCGATCACCTTCCTGCCGCGTTCCTTGACCATGATGCGACTTTACGTGACCGGGCCAGCGGTTAAAGCCGGACGTAGAGGCGCAGGGTGACGTAGCCGGTCAACGCCGAGATCAGCACCGAGACGCCGAACAGGATCGGCGCGATCAGCAGCACGTCGAGCTGGCTCAGCGTCGGCAGGATGCCGGAGGAGAACAGGTCGCCCAGCACCCGGTCCAGGATGAAGGCCTTGAACAGGATCAGGCCGACCACCGAGACGATCGCGCCGATGATGCCCGCGACCACCGCCTCGATGAGGAACGGGAGCTGCGTGTACCACCGCGTCGCGCCCACCAGGCGCATGATGCCGACCTCTGTCCGCCGCGTGTACGCGGAGACCTGGATCGTGTTGGAGATCAGCAGGAGGGCGGCCAGCGCCTGGAGCAGCGCCAGGAACAGCGCGCCGTCGCGGACGCCGTTGAGCACGTTGAACAGCCGGTCCAGGAACTTGCCCTGGTCGTCGACGCTCTTCACACCCGCCTTGCCCGAGAACTCGCGCACGATCACGTCCGCGCGCTCCGGGTCCTCCAGCTTGACCCGGAACGTGGCCGGGATGGCCTCGGGGCGGGCGAGCTTCACGAGCTCCGGCTGGGCCTCGAAGATCTTCTTGAAGCGCTCGAAGCCCTTGTCGCGGTTCTCGAAGACGACCGACTCGACACCGGACGTCTTCTCCAACGAGCTGCGCAGACCCGCGCAGGGCTCACTGGAGCAGTCCTGGTCGTTGGCGCTCACGTCGTTGGTGAGCAGGACCGCTACTTCGAGCTTGCCCTGGTAGTTGGCCTGCATCTTGTCGACCATGCGGACGACGAGCAAACCACCACCGAGCAGGCCGAGCGAGATAGCGGTCGTGAGGATCATCGCGATGGTCATCGTGACGTTCCGGCGCAGGCCGGTGACGACCTCGCTGAACACGAAGCTGGTGCGCATCGGGGGTGGCGTTCCTTGGGGTCGGGGAAAGGTGTGCGGGAGGTCCTATCGGCCGACGCCGTAGACGCCTCGCGCGTCGTCGCGGACGACCCTGCCGTTGTCGAGTTCGACGACCCGGCGGCGCATGGAGTCGACGATGCCGTGGTCGTGCGTGGCCATCACGACGGTCGTGCCGGTGCGGTTGATCCGCTCCAGCAGCAGCATGATGTCCTGGCTCGTGTCGGGGTCCAGGTTTCCGGTGGGCTCGTCGGCGATGAGCACCAGCGGGCGGTTCACGAACGCGCGGGCGATCGCGACGCGCTGCTGCTCACCACCGGACAACTCGTGCGGCAGCCGGTCCGCCTTGCCTTCGAGGCCGACCAACTGGAGCACCTCGGGGACCACCTTGACGATGGTGTTCTTGGGCTTGCCGATGACCTCGAGCGCGAACGCGACGTTCTCCGCCACGGTCTTGTTGCTGAGGAGTCGGAAGTCCTGGAACACGCAGCCGATGGACTGGCGCAGGCGGGGGACCCTGCGCCGGGACATCTTGGCGACGTCGAAGTTGGACACGTAGACGCGCCCCTTGCTGGGCACCTCTTCGCGGAGCAGCAAGCGCAAGAACGTGGATTTGCCGGACCCCGAGGGTCCGATGAGGAACACGAACTCACCCTTGTCCATCTCGACCGAGACGTCGTCGAGTGCGGGACGCGTGGAGGTCTTGTAGACCTTGGAAACGTGTTCTAGGCGAATCACGAGGGCGGAGTCTACCCGTGGCCAGGGTAAAGCCTTCGTCTCGCCCGGTGAAGTGCGGAGCGTGACGACTCGTCACCGATCACGACGACTGCTGCTGCTTGCGCCACCGGATGCCCGCCTCGAGGAAGTCGTCGATCTCGCCGTCGAGCACGGCGCCGGGGTTGCCGACCTCGTGCTCGGTCCGGAGGTCCTTGACCATCTGGTACGGGTGCAGGACGTAGGAGCGCATCTGGTTGCCCCAGCTGGACCCGCTGTCCTTGAGCGCGTCCATCTTGTCCTTGTCCTCCTGGCGCTGCCGCTCCAGCAGCTTCGCCTGGAGGACGGCCATCGCGGTCGCCTTGTTCTGCAGCTGCGAGCGCTCGTTCTGGCACGACACCACGATCCCGGTCGGGATGTGGGTCAGCCGCACCGCGGAGTCCGTCGTGTTGACGCCCTGGCCGCCGGGACCGGACGACCGGTACACGTCGACGCGCAGTTCCTTCTCGTCGATCTCGACGTGGTCGGTCTGCTCGACGACCGGCACGACCTCGACGCCCGCGAACGACGTCTGGCGGCGGCCCTGGTTGTCGAACGGGGAGATGCGCACCAGCCGGTGCGTGCCCTGCTCGACCGACAGCGTGCCGTAGGCGTACGGGGCGGTGATGCGGAAGGTGGCGGACTTGATGCCGGCCTCTTCGGCGTAGGACGTGTCGAACACGTCGACGCCGTAGCCGTGGCGTTCGGCCCAGCGGGAGTACATGCGGAGCAGCATCTCCGCGAAGTCAGCCGCGTCGATGCCGCCCGCTTCGGCGCGCACGGTGATGAGCGCGTTGCGCTCGTCGTACTCGCCGGAGAGCAGCGTGCGGACTTCCAGGGAAGCGATTTCCTCGCGCAGCTTCGCCCGGTCGTTGTCGGCGTCCGCGGTGCTGTCCGCGTCGTCCTCGGCCTCGGCGAGTTCGTACATGATGCCGACGTCTTCGAGGCGGCTGCGCAGGTTCGTGATGCGCCGGAGCTCGCCCTGCTTGTGGGACAGCTCGCTGGTGAGCTTCTGCGCCTTCTCCTGGTCGTTCCAGAGGTCGGGGAGGGCGGCCTGCTCTTCCAGATCGGCGACCTGGGCGCGCAACGTGTCGAGGTCCATCACCGCCTCGATGCTGCCGAGGGTCGCGGAGAGGTCCTTGATGTCTGCTTCGACGTCCGGGTTCACGTCGAAAGATTACGCCGGCACCGGCCGCGGGGAGCGACCGGTGGCCGGGTAACCGGGGGTTCAGGCGGTCGGGATGGCGTCCAGGAGCTTGAGGACGGCCTTGGCGTGCGCGAGGCCGAACTCGGCCACCGCCTTCGCATAGGGGTCCTCAGCGGTCTTCACAGCCGTTTTGGCGCTCTCCTGCTCGGCCCCGTACACACCGCGGGCGGTGTCCACGAGTCCGGAGCGCTGCTTGGCCGTCAACGACCCCGCGTGGACGAGACGCAGGATCAGCGGGCTGCGCAGGTGGTCGGGGCCCGGCTCGGAGAGGAGCCAGTTCTTGAACGCCTTCTTGCCCGCCGCGGTCAGCACGTACTGCTGACTCGAGCGCGGCCCCTGCTTGCCGAGGCGGAGCAGGCCCGCGTCGGCGAGCGCGGGCAGCTCGCGGTAGACCTGGCTGCGGGTGACGCTGAAAAACGCGCCGAAGCGCTCTCCGGCCTCAGCCACGAGCTGGCCACCGGTCTTGGGTCCGTCGTGCAGCAGCCCGAGCAGGGCAGCGGCGGTCGCGTTGAGGTCCGACATGAGAGCAACGGTGCCACGACATCGGGGCGCTGTCCACAATGGTCAACCGTTCTGTCCACTGTGGCTGATCACGGGCTAGTGGAATTGGGCCATGCGGAGCAACGGAAAGCTCCGCACGGTGACGACGCCCCGATCGACACCACGCTTTCGGCCCCTTGACCCGTCTCGTCCAGCTCACGTGGAAAATCCGTTCACGGCAACGGAATGCCGTTCGGGGAAGTCCGCCGGGAGCCGACCCGACTCACTCGAACGGCAGCAGGAGGCCCTCGAAGCTCACCCGCCGGAGCCGTTGTGGGCCATGTGCTCATCCCCTGTTCGCACAACAAGGTGGTTCCCGGCTCGAGGCCTGGCGCGGGGCCCCGGCACTGGGACGATTGTCCTGGTGCGCGGCCTGGTCGGGGTCGCGCTCAAGCCGGAGGTGCGGGCGATGGGCATCAAGTGGATGGACGGCAAGGTCGCACGGGGCGCCAAGGTCGTGCGCGGGGCCCGTGCGTGGGCGAGCGGCACCATTCCGGATCAGGCGGGCAAGGACGAGTGCATGGTCTGCGGCAAGCAGATCCGCCGCACCCGCAACGTCAGCGGCGGCGGCCGCGTCTGCTCCCTCAAGTGCAACGAGTACTGGATCGAGAACATGACCTAAACCCGCGACAGACAAGCGAGAGGCCCGGCCCCCATAGGGGACCGGGCCTCTCTCGCGCACACAAGACCGAAAACAAAAGATCCCGGCCCGACCGAAGTCGAACCGGGATCTTCCACAAGTAGCGGGGACAGGATTTGAACCTGCGACCTCTGGGTTATGAGCCCAGCGAGCTACCGAGCTGCTCCACCCCGCGCCGCTTACTTCATTTACTTGTTTCCCTCTGTCCTGCTGAGAACAACTATACACGCTCCCGCACCCGCTTTTTACCACCCCCGCTCAAGCACCATTCCCGCAGCTCAGAGGATCTTTGAACCAGCGAGCCCCAACAATCGGCCACCCGCCGGGGATGCAGGGGGCGAAGCCTCCCTGCCTTGAGGGCTCGGGGGCGAGAGCCCCCGTGAAATGCGAAAAATCCCCGTGCGACCGAAGTCGCACGGGGATATCCCGGATTTGTAGCGGGGACAGGATTTGAACCTGCGACCTCTGGGTTATGAGCCCAGCGAGCTACCGAGCTGCTCCACCCCGCGCCGTTGTTGCTAAGACGAACTGTACTGGGTGGTTGCCGGGAGATGCAAATCGGGTGGCCCCCACGTGCTGGGGACCACCCGATTCACCTGCTCAGCGGTGGTGTCAGCCCGAGGGCGTCGCCGTCGGGGCCACCGAGGACGACGACGCGGGGGGCGTCGACGGGGCGGTGGTCGCCGCGTTCGCGGTCTCGAACTTCTTCGTGGCGTCGTCGAGCGCCTTGTAGGCGTTGCCGAGCGCGGCGAAGTCACCGCTCGACTGGGCGGCCTTGATGGCCGCCAGCGCGCCCTGCATGTCCTTCACGGCCTGCGTGAGCTCGGGGCTGGACTGCCCGCTGCCCGGTGGCGTGGAGGTCGTCGGCGACGTCGGTGTGGTCGGCGACGTCGAGGTCGTGCCACCCGGCACGGTCGGCACCTGGGTCGAGGCGCCGGTCAGCACCTGTTCCAGCGCTTCCGCCAGCGTCGGCGCGTACCCGACCTTGTCACCGAAGCTGACCAGGACCTTGGACAGCTGCGGGTACGACGTGTTCTGACTGGCCCGTTCGATGTAGACCGGTTCGACGTAGAGCAGCCCGCCGCCGACCGGGAGGGTCAGCAGGTTGCCGTAGACGACCTTCGTCTTCTGCTGGGTCAGCAGGTTCAGCTCGGAGCTGACCGTCGCCGAGGTGAGGAACTGCGTCTGGATCTGCTGCGGGCCCTTGGCCTCGTTGTTGAGGGTCAGGACGCTGATCTTCCCGTAGTTGTCCGGGTCGGATCTCGCCGTGACGTAGGAGGCCATGAACTCGCGGTTCTGCCTCACCAGCGAGCTGGTCAGCTGGAAGCTCACCTTGTTCTGCCCGGCCGTCGGGTCGCCCGCCACCACGTAGAACGGCGGTTGCTGGTCACGCGGCTGCGAGTTGACCTGCGCCTGCTGCTCCAGGGTGGTCGCGTTGTCGACCGTGGGGTCGGACGGGACGCCCCAGAAGGAGACACCGGAGAAGAAGTCCCGCGGCTCGGAGACGTGGTACTTCGACAGCGTCTCGCGCTGGACCTTGAAGAGGTCCTCCGGGTAGCGGAAGTGCTCGCGCAGCGACGCCGAGATGGCGCTGTTCGGCTTGACCGTGCCGGGGAAGACGCCCATCCAGGCCTTGAGGACCGGGTCCTGCTCGTCCATCGCGTACAGGGTCACCGTGCCGTCGTAGGCGTCCACAGTGGCCTTGACCGAGTTGCGGATGTAGCTGATCTCCTCGTTCGGCAACTGCGCGACGCCGGGGAGCGAGTCGTTGGTGACCTCGCCGAGGGGGGTCTTCTTGGCGTACGGGTAGTTGGCGAGCGTGGTGTAGCCGTCGACGATCCAGGTGATCTTCCCGTCCACGACGGCCGGGTACGGGTCGCCGTCGACCGTCAGCCACGGGGCGACCTCTTCGACGCGGTCCCTGGGGTGCCGGTTGAAGATGATCTTCGACTCTTCGGTGATCGACTGGTTGAACAGGATGTTGCGCTCGCCGTAGTACGAGGCGAAGATCAACTTGTTGAAGAGGCCGCCGATGCGGACGCCGCCCGCGCCGGTGTAGGTGTAGGACGACGCGTCGGTGTCGTACTCGCCCGGAGCCCCGGCGTCACGGCCGCCGACGATCGCGTAGTCGCCCACCGCGCCCAGCTCGCCGTAGTACGTGCGCGGCTGCTGCACGCCGAACGGACCCGGCTGCACCTTGCCGTCCGGCGCGACCTCGCTGGCCTGGAAGACGGGGTAGCCGCCGTTGCCGCCGTTGTCCGCGGGGGTGTTCACCTTGCTCGCCTCGGCCGCGACGAAACCGTTGCCGTGGGTGTAGACGAGGTGCTGGTTGATCCAGTCGCGCTGGCCCTGCGGGATGCCCGCGGTGTTCAGCTCGCGGACCGCCACGATGTAGTCCTGCAGCTCCTGGTCCTGGACCTTGTACCGGTCGACGTCGAGCTTCTCCGGGAAGGCGTAGAACGGCCGCAGCTGCTGGAACTGGGTGAAGGTCTTGGCCACCACGGCGGGGTCGAGCAACCGGATGTTGCCCAGCGTCGCCTGGTCCTTCTTCAGCTCCTCGAGCGACACGTTCTGCTTGCCTTCATAGGGTTTCGTCTCGACTTTGTCGTCGGTCAACCCGAAGGCCTGCTTGGTCGCGTTGATGTTGCGCTTGATCGACTCCGCTTCGCGCTCGATGGCGTTCGGCTTCACCGAGAACTGCTCCAGCACCGCGGGCCACGCGGCGCCGACGAGGATGCTCGACAGGATCAGCAGCACCGTCGCGATCGCGGGCAGCTGGAGGTTGCGCAGCACCGCGCCGACGAAGAACGCGATCGCGCAGAACACCGCGATGCACAACAGGATCAGCTTGGCGGGCAGCACCGCGTTGAGGTCGGTGTAGGTCGCGCCGTTGAACTTGTCGTTGCGGTCGGAGAACAGCAGCATGTACCGGTCGAAGAAGTACGCGACCGCCTTGAGCAGCACGAACACACCGGCCACGATGGACAGGTGGGTGCGCGACGGGCCCGAGAGCTGGCCGCCGCGACCGGCCAGGCGGATGCCGCCGAACAGGTAGTGCGCGACGATCGCGGCCACGAAGGACACCGCGGTGGCGATGAACAGCCACGACAGCAGCCACGTGTAGAAGGGGAGCTGGAAGGCGTAGAAGCCGATGTCGTGACCGAACTGCGGGTCGGTCACCCCGAACGGCACCGAGTGCAGGAACAGCTGGAACTGCTGCCAGTCCGCCTGGGCCGACGTGCCCGCGATGAGGCCGATCAGGACCGGGATGCCGATCGCGAACAGGCGCATCCGGCGCGACACGACGGCGCGGTAGCGCGCCACCGGGTCGTCCGGGCCCGTCACGGGCACGAACACCGGCCGCGTCCGGTAGGCGAGGATCAGGTTGATCGCGACGAGGCCGCCGACCAGCAGTCCGACGCCGAGGAACAGCCCGAAGCGCGTCAGCAGCATGGTGCTGTAGACGCTCTGGAAGCCGACCTCGCCGAACCACAGCCAGTTGACGTAGGTGCCGAGCAGGCGGGATCCGGTGATGAGCCCGACCAGGATCACGCCGCCGATGATGAGCAGCAGCCTGCTTCGTCGGGACAGTTTGGGCAGTCCGACCGGGGGCCGTGTGGCCACGGTGCACCCTCCAGGTTCGCAGTGGTCCGATTGTCGGCTTGCCGACTCTTCAATTAGTACGTTCTGTCCAACTCTACGGAGGCCGCGCCGAGTTCCCCGATCGGTTGACCGTTTCACCCCTGCCGGCGGCCACCGCTGCCGTGGGATGCGACCATAACCACCGTGTCAGCCAATCCTTCGCCTTCGCCGGAGAACTCGCCCGTACTGCTCCGCGCCGTCGCGCGCGAGGTCGAGGAGTTCGTGTCCACGGCCGGGTGGGACCAGGGCCTCCAGCTGTTCGCCCTGGTGCCGACCGCCGAACTGCTCGCGCAGCAGCCGGAGCTGGCGGGTCAGCTCGACCCGGAGGCGTCCCCGCTGACGCCCATCGCGCAGGACGAGCTGCCCGACACCGACCTGGCCGACGCGCTGCTCGGCATCGTGTGGCCCGAGGTCGTGGCGGGCTGCGCGCTGGCGCAGGAGATCCTCGTGCTGCCCCCGGAGGCCGAGGAGAAGCTGCGCGCCGAGGAGCTCGGCGACGAGGAGGCCCGCGCGTTCGCCGCGGCGCACCCGCAGCGCCGCGAGGCCCGGCTGGTCGCGGCGGTGCTGCGCGACGGCACGGCCGCCTGCGTGCTGCACCTGCGCGGCAACACCGAGATGCCCGACGAGGTCGTCGAGCACCCCGAGCTGGCCCCGAACCTGACCAACGCGCTGCTGGAGACCTTCAAGCCGTAGCGGGCCCCGCCCCGTGACGCGCCTCGGGCCCGTCCGCCTAGGTGGCGGGCGGGCCCGAGGGCTTCCGCCGTGGGAAGCCGGTTCAGCAGCCGGGCGCGTCCTTGCCCGCCACGACCGCCTCGACGGCCTGGACGGCGCCGGTCAGCGTCTCCACCTTCACCAGCCGCAGCCCCTCGGGCGCCTGCTGCTTGGCCTCGACGCAGTTGTCGGCGGGCACCAGGAACGTCGTGGCGCCGCCTTCGCGGGCGGCGACCATCTTGAACGGGATGCCGCCGATGGGGCCGACCTCGCCCTTCTCGCTGATCTCGCCGGTGCCCGCGATGGACTGGCCGCCGTTGAGCTCGCCGGGGGTCAGCTTGTCCACGATGGACAGGGCGAACAGCAGGCCCGCCGACGGTCCGCCGACCTCCGGCACACCGATCTTGATCTCGAACGGGGCGTCGGCGCGGTCGACGGCCAGCACACCGAGGAAGCCCGTCTCGCGGTTGTCCGCGCGGCCGAGCGGCACCTTCGAGGTCTGCTGCTTGCCGTCGCGGTCGTAGGTGATCTCGATCTCGTCGCCCGGCTTGGTGTTCTCCAGGGCGGCCTTGACGTCGTCGGCCACGCCGATCTGCTTGCCGTTGACGACGCGCAGCCGGTCGTTGGGCTCGAGGACGGCGTCCGCGGCGCTGCCCTTCGTGATCTCGGCGGCGAGCACCTTCACCGGGTAGCCCAGGTAGCGCAGCGCGGCGACCTCGGCGCTGGTCTGCGAGTCCTGGAAGGCCTTGGTGTTCTGGTCGCGGACCTCGTCCTTGGACACGCCGGGCTTGAAGAATTCTTCGCGCGGCGCCAGCGCGTACCGGCCGCTCACCCACAGCCCCATCGCGCCGAACAGCGACAGGTCGTCGATCAGCGACACCGTCGTCATCGTCAGGTGGCCGCCGGTGGGGAACGTGTCCTGGCCCTCGATGGAGACGACGTTGGCGCCGTCGACCTGGCCGAGCGTGTCGTAGGTCGGGCCGGGGCCCAGCGCCACGTAGGGCACGCGGGCGAACCCGCCCGCCAGCCCGAGTCCGATGACCACCAGGAAGCTGATCAGCAACGTCCAGGTGCGGCGGGTCGGGCCCGACCTGTCCCGCGGCGGTGGCGGCGGTGTCGCGGCCGGGCCACCCGCGTCGTCGCCGTCGCCGACGACGGTGTCCGTGGTGCCGCCCTCGCTGTGCTCGCTCACGGTTCGACAGAGTACGACCTGCGCATGTGGACGACGTGACGTCCTCAAGCTCGCAGCGAACCTGCGCCGCGCACGCGCACGTGTCCGCGTAACGTTGTGGGCATGACTGACCTGCCGTTCGGGTTCGGCCCGTCGGACCCCGACGACCCCAACCGCAAGCCCTCCGACCAGGCCGGGCAGGGCAATCCCTTCGACTTCAACCAACTCGGCGCGATGCTGAGCCAGCTCGGCGCGATGTTCAGCAACCAGAACGCGTCAGCCGGTCCGGTGAACTACGAGCTCGCCAAGCAGATCGCCCTCCAGCAGCTCGCGGGCTCGGGCGGACCGGCCATCGGGTTCACCGCCGACCAGGGCACCGCCGTGACGGACGCGGTGCACCTGGCCGAGATGTGGCTGGACCCCGCGACCGCGCTGCCCGCGGGCACCCGGTCCGTGCAGAGCTGGACCGCGCGCGAGTGGGTCGAGCGGACGCTGCCGACGTGGCAGCGGCTGTGCGACCCGATGGCGCGGCGCGTGTCCGGCGCCTGGGTCGAGGCGATGCCCGCCGAGGCCAAGGAAGCCGCGGGCCCGCTGCTGTCGATGCTCGGCCAGATGGGCGGGATGGCGTTCGGGTCCCAGCTCGGCGGCGCGCTCGCCCAGCTCGGCTCCGAGGTGCTGACCTCCACCGAGGTCGGGCTCCCCCTCGGTCCCGAGGGCACGGCCGCCCTGCTGCCCGCGAACATCGAGAAGTTCACCGAGGGCCTCGAGCGCCCGGCCAGCGAGGTCATGGTCTTCCTGGCCGCCCGCGAAGCCGCTCACCAGCGCCTCTTCACGCACGTCCCGTGGCTGCGCCAGCGGCTGCTGGACACGGTCGAGGAGTTCGCCAAGGGCATCAAGGTCGACACGAGCGCACTCGAGCAGATGGCGGGCCAGATCGACCCGTCGAACCCCGAGAGCATCGAAGAGGCCATGAAGTCCGGCATGCTCGAGCCGCAGACCACGCCCGAGCAGAAGGCCGCCCTGACCCGCCTCGAGACCCTCCTGGCACTGGTCGAGGGCTGGGTGGACGTCGTCGTCGCGGAGGCCGTGGGCGAACGCCTGCCCGGCGCTTCCGCACTCCGCGAGACCCTCCAGCGCCGCCGCGCCACCGGCGGTCCGGCGGAGCAGACCTTCGCCACCCTCGTGGGCCTGGAACTCCGTCCGCGCCGGATGCGCGCCGCCTCCGCGCTGTGGAAGCTCGTCGGCGACCAGCACGGCATCGAGGTGCGCGACAGCCTCTGGGAGCACCCGGACCTGATCCCGGGCACGACGGACCTGGACGACCCGCTGGAGTTCGCCGAACGCCTCGGCAACACCCGCAAGGCGCTCGAGGACCCGATGGCGGAACTCGAGCGGACGCTCCGCGAGGAGAAGGGGTCCGGGACCGACAAGAACCCGGACGAGCCCCCCGCGGAATCGTAGAACCCACTTCCACCGAAAAGGCCACCACGCGATCACGTGGTGGCCTTTTCCTCGTTCACGACAAATCGGGAGCGTCGGGACAAGCCCCCCGACGGTCAGGCCAGTCACACCCGCTGGCCTGCACAGATGCTGTTCGGAGCCGCTGTTCGGGCTCGACGGTGGAAGCCGTGGTCGGTCACCGGCACAAAGCGCGCGCACCTCCACGTCGTTCCCGACGTGAAGCGAAAATCGTGATTCCCCCAGCACTCCGGTGAACGGCGGCGACGAATCGGCCACCCGCACCGGCCCCCTGGATTTCCTCCTATTCCTCCGCCCCGATCCCCAGCCCGGCTGCCGCCGAGATCCCCTCCAGGTACCCCATGGCCCGCTCCGACTTCGGGTACCGGTGAACCAGCTCCCAGAAGTCCTTCCCGTGCCCCGGAACCCTCAGGTGCGCCAACTCGTGCACCAGCACGTAGTCCAGCACCCACGACGGCACGTCCCGCAGCCGTTCGCTCACCCTGATCGTGCCCTCGGTGGGCGTGCAGGACGCCCAGCGCGTCCGCATCGGCGGCACCCACCGCACGCTGGTCGGTTCCGCGTCGTCGTCCAGGTACCGCCCGGCCAACTCCTCGCACCTCGTCAGCAGCGCCGCGTCGGACGTCCGCGCGGGTGATCGCCGACGCGTCTCGCTGCGCTGCAGGCGGCTGAGCATCTCCGCCACCCAGTGTTCTTCCTCGCCCTTGCTCATCCGGGCGGGGAGCAGCACGACGACCGTGTCCCCTTCCCGGTACGCGCTGACCATGCGGCGCCGCCGCGCGCTGCGGCGGACCTCCACATGGGTTTTGGCTACCCGCGGTTCGGCCATGGCTCAACGGTAAGGCCCACCACCGACAATTCGCGGCCGCCAAGCGGCGGTGGGGGCCGACACGGTCGGGCAGATTCCACCGAAAGGCGGCTGGACACGCACTGGTGGACATGCAGGCATCCGCACGTGCGCACAGGTAGCGTGCTGGGAAGGCCCCCGAGGGCGGTGCAGAACGCCCCGCTCTCACGACGCTGTCGCCGCCTGTGCGGCTACCGCCAAAGCAAGGGAGGAACCCGTGGCCGAGACCTACAACGGCTACTGCGTGAAGTGTCGCGAGAAGCGCGACTTCTCCGGAGAGATCCACGAGAACAACAACCGCAGGATGGCGAAGGGCAAGTGCCCCACGTGCGGCACCACGGTCACCCGGATCCTGGGCAAGGCCAAGGTCTGACGTGAACCCGCTGGTGGGCGTCCTGCGGGGGCGCCCACCAGCACCTTCGCCCCACCTCCGTCAACCCCCGATCCCCCGCCCTGTGGACAACTCCGGGGCCTGTGGACAGGCGTTTTGAGCCCGGCACTTCCGGGAGCACCCTCACCTCATGGACACCGAGACCCGCCCCCCGGCCGACCTCTCCCGCAGGCCCCGCGTGCTGCCCGGCCTGCCCGTGCTGCTGCGTCGCACGGGTGAGGTGCAGATAGGCACCGACCCCCGCCACGCCGTCGTCGTGGACTACCTCCCTCCCCCTTTCGTGGATGAACTGCTGGCTCTCGACGGCCGCCACACGGTCGCTGAACTGGGTGAACGTCTGACGGCGAAGGACGTGGACCCGACCGAGTTCCTGAGCCTGCTCGACCAGCTCGCCGAGGTCGGTCTGGTCGACGACGCGGTGCCCGTTCCGGGGCGGCTCACGGCCGACACCACGAGCCGCGCGCTGCGGACCGGACGCCCCGGCACGGGGATCGTCGCGGCCCGCGACAAGCTCGCGGTCGTCGTGCACGGGAACGGGCGCATCGCGGTCGCGACGGCGTCGCTGCTCGCCGCGGCGGGTGTCGGGCGGGTGCACCTCGTCGCCACCGGCCGGGTCGGCCCGGAGGACACCGGCTCCGGCTACCTGGACGTCGACGTGGGCCGTCCGCGGCGCGAGGCCGCCGTCGACGCCATCGGCCGGGCCTCCGGCGACGTGCGCACGGGCTGGATGACCAGCACCGGACGCCCTGACCTGGTCGTACTGGCCGATTCACTGGTGCCGCCGCCCGCGCTGCTCAACACCCTGATGCTGGAGGGCACCCAGCACCTGGTGGTCCGCGCCAGGGAGGGCGTCGGGGTCGTCGGACCGCTCGTGGTGCCGGGGCGGACGAGCTGCGTGCGCTGCGCGCACCTGCACCGGTCGGACCAGGACGAGGCGTGGGCGGCGTGCGCGACGCAGCTCGCGGACCGGATGCAGCCCACCGACCTGGCCACGGCGATGGCGTGCGCGGCGCTCGCGGTGGGCCAGGTCCTGTCCGCGCTCGACCCCGCCGAGGTGGGGTTGAGCCCGCCCAGGACGTGGAACGCGACCCTGGAGGTGCAGCCCCAGCTCGGGGTCCTGGAGCGCCGGCCGAGCGACCCGCACGTGTATTGCGGCTGCGGCAGCGCCGGGTAGCCCGCCGAGTCTGTGTAGGTTTTGAGGTGGACAGGCATTCCACTGCAGCTTCGAGAACGGGCGGGAGGAGAATCACCGGGTGAGCGAGATCCCGCGCAAGGCCGTCCAGCGCACCGCCAAGCTGGCCACCCTCCCGATTGGGGTGGCCGGGCGTGTCGTCGGTGGTTGGGGCAAGCGACTGACCGGTATGAGTTCCGAGCAGGTCAACGCCGACGTGACCGCGAAGACCGCGGAACAGGTGTTCGCCGTGCTCGGGCAGCTCAAGGGCGGTGCCATGAAGTTCGGCCAAGCCCTGAGCGTCTTCGAGGCGGCGGTGCCCGAGGAGATGGCGG
Source organism: Umezawaea sp. Da 62-37 (assembly GCF_032460545.1). GTDB lineage: Bacteria > Actinomycetota > Actinomycetes > Mycobacteriales > Pseudonocardiaceae > Umezawaea. The sequence goes on along the minus strand of NZ_CP135965.1, from coordinate 6,658,597 downwards.
CGCCGTACCGCGAGGCGCTGACCAAGCTCCAGACCGCGGCGCCACCGATGCCCACGCGCACGGTGCACCGGGTGCTCGCCGAGCAGCTCGGGTCGGCCTGGTCGAAGCGCTTCCAGGAGTTCGCCGACGAGCCCGCCGCGTCGGCCAGCATCGGCCAGGTGCACAAGGCGGTGTGGCACGACGGCCGCGAGGTCGCCGTGAAGGTGCAGTACCCCGGCGCCGACGAGGCGCTGAACGCCGACCTGAAGCAGCTGTTGAGGTTCAGCAGGCTGGTGCAGGCCATCATTCCGGGCGCCGAGGTGAAACCGCTGCTGGAGGAGTTGCGCGACCGCATGGTCGAGGAACTCGACTACCGGACGGAAGCGGACCACCAGCGCGCGTTCGCCAAGGCGTTCGACGGCGACGAGCACGTGCTCGTGCCGAAGGTCGTGGCCAGCGCGCCGAAGGTCATGATCACCGAGTGGATCGACGGCACGCCCCTGGCCGCCATCATCCGCGAGGGCTCCCGCGAGCAGCGCGACCTCGCAGGCCTGCGCCTGGCCGAGTTCCACTTCTCCGCCCCCAGCCGCTCCGGCCTCCTGCACGCCGACCCGCACCCCGGCAACTTCCTGCTCGGCGCCGACGGCAGGCTGCGCGCCATCGACTTCGGTGCCTGCGCCCGCCTCCCCGACGGCCTGCCCAGGACCCTCGGCGTCATGACCAGGCTGGCGTTGGACAAGCGCTCCGACGACCTCCTAGACCTGCTCCGCAACGAGCACTTCGTCCGCCCCGGCACCGACCTCCAGGGCGAGGACGTCCTCAACTACCTCGGCCCCTTCGTCGAACCCCTGCGCACCGAAACCTTCAAGTTCACCCGCAAATGGCTCCAGGGCCAAGCCGAACGCGTCGGCGACATGCGCAAACCCGACTCCCGCACCGGCCGCTCCCTCAACCTCCCGCCCCAGTACCTGCTCATCCACCGCGTCACCCTCGGCGCCACCGGCATCCTCTGCCAACTCGACGCCGAAGTCCCCACCCGCTCCATCGTCGCCCGCTGGCAACCCGGCTTCGACGACTAACCACCCAAGCCCCGTACCCGCCAGCACCTTCACCCGGCGGGCACGGGTGCTTTGCCCACCGCCCCCCGGACGCCTAGTCCGGCGCAGCTCGGATACCTCGTCAGACGAAGCCTGATGCTTTGTCCGGCGCAGCTCGGATGCCCGGTCAGGCGCAGCCTGATGCCTGGTCCGGCGCAGCTCGGATGCCCTGCCGACGCGCAGCGAGGTGCCCGGTCCGTCGCGGAGCGTCGGATACCCAAGGACCAAGCCCAAAGCCAGGCCTCATCCGACGAAGTCGGATGCCTGGTCGGCGCAGCCGATGCCTGAGTCAGGCGCAGCCTGATGCCCAGTCGGGCGGAGCCCGATGCTGGCGAAGCCAGACCTACCCCCTGCCCCCGATCCACAGCGCCCTCCTGCCCCACCCCCGTTTGTCAAGGCATCTTTCCCGCCTTGACAAACGGGGGTGGGGCATTGAGACAATCGCGCACCGGGGGCCGGGCTTCACCAAAAGGTGAGCACCCCGAAACAGCACCCACCCCACTTATCCACAACTCCACAAGTTATCCACAACCCACCAACCACCACTCGCGACAACCCCCCAACCCACCCCACCATGGACCCATGCGAGATGGCGTCACCAGCACCGCTGATCTGGTCAAATCCGGAGTCTCCCGATACACGATCGACACCAGGTGCCGCCCCGGCGGCCCCTGGCTCCGCCTCCTACCCGGCGTGATCCTGTTGACACCCGGCCTCCCGACCCGCCGACAAAGGGTCCGGGCCGCCGCTTTGTACACAGGCCCCGACTCCCTCATCACCGGCGTCGACGCCCTCCACTCCCACGGCCTCCACCCCCTCCCCCTCCCCTCACGCGTCCACGTGCTCCAACGCCCCAACCAACGCCTGAACAGCCACGACTTCCTACTCCTGGAACGCACCGCCAGACGCCCCCCGGCCACCACCAAGGACGACCTCCGCCTGGCAACCCCCGCCAGGGCAACCCTCGACGCCGCCCGACGCGAACAACACCCGCTCCGCCTTCACCAACTACTGGCAGCCGTACTCCGCGCCGAACTCACCACAGCCGCCGAACTCCTGGAAGAACTGGACGCCGGCAGCAAACGCGGCGCCTCCGCCCCGCGCACCGCACTCCGAATGCTCACCGGCCAATGACAAGCCAGCCGACGAAATCAAGCGATCACCAGTACTCCACAGGCAACTTCGACTCCACATCCCGCACATGAGCACGAGCGCAGACGTGGCAAAGCCAAGTCCGGACACCATCATCACGCTGGCTCACCCACGCCATCCGCTCCACCGGATCGCTCACCGAGTCACGCGCCCTGGAGCAGCGCGAGCAGCTCTCGGTCACCGCTTCCGACCCACGTGCACCGTGTTGGCCTGCAAGAAGAAGACGTCGTCGCGAAGCCCGATGTACGCCGGATCGCCGGGGTCCAGCAGCCTGTGGACCGCGGCCCGGTCCGCGGGGTGGGCGAGGGCGCCCGCGACATCGGCCCGCCACCGCAGCCAGTCCTCGATCGACTCGCGGACCGCGGGTTTCGTCGGCGCAGGGTGGTCGACGAGGTAGCTGAAAGCGGTGACCTCATCCAGGCCCGCCTCGGTGAGCACGGTGTTCCAGCCGACCGGCAGCCGGGAGGCGCCGGGGATCTGCTCGCGCATCCGGGTGAACCACGCGCCGCGGGCGGCGGCCAGGCGGTCCTGCAGGCCGGGCTCGCCGATGCCGAGGTCCCACGGGAGGCAGCGGGTTTCCAGACCGCCCTCGGCCAGGGCGAACCAGCCGCCGGGAGCGAGGGCGCTGATCAGGTTGACGGCGCCGCGGCGCTGGTCGGGGAGGTGGTGCAGGACGTTCGACGCCCAGACGAGGTGGGCGGATTCGGCGAACTCGGTCGGTTCCTCGGTGGCGATGTCGGCCAGCACCGGGCGCACGCGGACCGTGGCGGTCGACGTGTCCGACTCGTAGGTGGCCGCCGAGCGGGCGGCGACGGTGGCGGCGTCGAGCAGTTCGGGGACGGCGTCCACCAGGACGACGGTGCCGCCGCCCCGTGCGCAGAGCGCTTCGGTGAGCGCGACGCCCATGCCGCCCGCGCCCGATCCGACGTCGATGACGGTCGGGTTGTCGGGCAGGGCCCGGACGAGTCTGCGCGCGACGACGCGCAGGGCGTCGGCGTGCAGCCCGTCGGCGCGCCGCATCGCGATCAACCTGGCTGGCCAGTCGATTCCGTCGTGCGTGTGTCGTCCCACCTCCGCACCGTACCGACGACTCCGGCCGCTCTCCCGTCGAAACGGGGGAGCGGCCGGAGTCGTACCTGTCAGAGGTCGCGGGCGGAGCGCGCCGCTCGCTTCTGGGCCCAACCGGACAGTCGTCGCCATCGCTGCGCGACGACCAGCCGGTGGGCCAACCGTTGGCGTTCGGCGAGATTTTCGGAATCCCGCATTCGGGCACGTGCGAGGTCTTCATGGAGCAACATTCGGCCGATCCCCTGGTTCTTGTGGTCGAGGTGGTGCAGTTCGTCGGTGGTGATGCCATTCGTGGTCACGCGGCGGCCTCCTGGCTGGTAGCCCCCCGGACGACGGTCGCGGCGGGCGCCGCGGGAACTGCGGGTGCGGCGTCCTTGCGCGGACGGCCACGGGGGCGCTTCCGCGCGATGACGGCACCGCGTTCGAAGATCTCGCCACCCCAGACACCCCACGGCTCGTGGCGAGCCAGTGCTCCGGCGAGGCACTCGGCGATCACGGGACAGCCGACGCAGAACGTCTTGGCCTTCTCGAGCTCGGCGGGGGCGTCCGCGAACCACAGGTCGGGGTTGTTGGTGCGGCAGGGCAGGTCGAAGCCGGCGTCGGGCGCGGTGTCGATCAAGCAGGCGACACCGGCGCCTCCGTGGTCCGCGGCCTCGGGGAACGTTCCGGTCGTTATCGGAACGGTGGCGGTCAACATCAGGTGAACTCCCTGTCAGGTACTGCGATGGGGTTTTTCGTTCTGGGACAGCAAAAAGGCCGCGATCCCGAATTCGGGTCCGCGGCCTAGGTGAGCCAGGTAGTCCTGACAGTCCTGTGTCAGGTCCTACTTCGCTCGTGCGCGGACGGCGCATCGATCGAGTTGTCAGTGGTGGTGACGCCAGAGGTGACGACCGTGTTGGCGGTCGGCACCTGGATCAGCAGGCCTCGCTCGGCGCTCCACGGCTGGGCGTGGCGAACGCGGGCAGACTTCCGCCCCGCAGCGAGTTCCATCGGCGACACGCAAACGACCCCGGTCAAGAGGTAACCGGGCGTCGCGAAGGCGTTGAGAGTCGTCTTCACGGGGGTCACCTCCATCAATGGGTTCGTAGTCGTCATGTCGGTCTTCGTCTTCCCCAGTCGGGCACTCCGTGCCCGGCATCAGCAGGTTACGAGGCCTCGCGGGAAGCGTGCAACTGGTTTTACGAAATCTCTGCCGATCGGATGGATTTTCACCGTTCGCCCTGGACAACGCCCAGTACGTCGGCTCCGAACTTGTCGAGCTTCGAGGCGCCGATGCCGGAGATCGACACCAGTCCGGCGTTGTCCACCGGACGAACCTCGGCGATGGCCACGAGGGTCGCGTCGGTGAACACGACGTAGGACGGCACCTTCAGCTCGCGCGCGCGCCCGGCACGCCAGGACCTGAGGCGCTCCAGCAGTTCCTCGTCCACGTCGGACGGGCAGTTCTTGCACCGGCCCAGCTTCACGGCCAGCGCCTCGACGAGGGTGGCCGAGCAGATCCGGCACGTCGGCTTGCCGCGCTTCTGCAGCGGTTCGCGCCTGGTGCCCAGCGTCGCCGGGTGCCCGTCCGGCACGAGCCCGTACATGAACCGGCTGCGCCGACGGTACTTGCGCCCACCGGCCGCGCGGGCGAGCGCCCACGACAGCCACAGGTGCTCCCGCGCGCGGGTCACGCCGACGTACAGGAGCCTGCGCTCCTCCTCGATCTTCGCGTCGTCGCCGTCCGCGTGCATGATCGGCAACGTGCCCTCGACGAGCCCGACGAGGAACACCGCGTCCCACTCCAGGCCCTTCGCCGCGTGCAGGGACGCCAGCGTGACGCCCTCGACGGTCGGCGGGTGCTGGGCCTCGGCCCGCAGGTCCAGCTCGACGGCGAACCTGGCCAGGTCCGCGCCCTCGATCACGGTCGCCAGCTCCTCGGCGAGTTCGACCAGCGCGAGCAGCGACTCCCACTTCTCTCGCGCGGAACCACCGGCGGGCGGCTCGTCGGTCAGACCGAGCCGGGCGAGCACCTGCCGCACCTGACCGGGCAGATCACCTTCGGGCGGGGTGCGGCTCGCGGTCCGCAGCGCCACCATCGCCTGCCGCACCTCGTTGCGCGCGAAGAACCGCTCGCCGCCGCGCACCTGGTACGGGATGTCCAGCTCGGTCAGCGCCTGCTCGAAGACCTCGGACTGCGCGTTGACCCGGTACAGGATCGCGATCTCGCTCGCGGGCACGCCCTCGGCGAGCAGCTTCCGGACGTTCTGGGCGACCGCCGACGCCTCCTCCGGCTCGTCGCCGAACTCGGTGAACGTCGGCCGCGGCCCGTCCGGGCGCTGGCCGATCAGCTGCAACCGCGACCCCGCGGGCCTGCCGCGCGCCCACTTGATGACCTCGTTCGCGAGCCCGACCACCTGGGGCGTCGACCGGTAGTCGCGCTCCAACCGGATCACGTGGGCCTCGGGGAAGCGGCGGCCGAAGTCGAGCAGCGGCTTCGGCGAGGCGCCCGCGAACGAGTAGATGGTCTGGTTGGCGTCGCCGACCACGGTCAGGTCGTCGCGCTGGCCGACCCACGCGTCGAGCACGCGCTGCTGCAACGGGGTCACGTCCTGGTACTCGTCGACCACGAAGCAGCGGTACCGGTCGCGGAACTCCTCGGCGACCTCGCCGTGCTCCTCCAGCGCCGCGGCCGTGTGCAGCAGCAGGTCGTCGAAGTCGAGCATCTGCGCGCGGTTCTTGAGCTGCTCGTAGGCCTGGTAGACGAGGACGAGCTGCTCGGGCGGCACCGGCGTGTCCCGCTGCGTGCTCGCCGCGGCCGCCGGGTAGCGCTCCGGCGTGATCAGCGACGCCTTCGACCACTCGATCTCGCTCGCCATGTCCCGCAACGACTCCGAGGACGTCGGCGCGCCGACCTTGCTCGCGGCCTGCGCGACGATCCGCAGCTTGCCCTCGACGAGTTGCCACTGGTCGCCGCCGACGACCCGCGGCCAGAAGTACCGCAGCTGCCGCAGCGCCGCCGCGTGGAACGTGCGGGCCTGCGCGGCCGTCACGCCCAGCGCCCGCAAGCGCGTGCGCATCTCCCCCGCCGCCCGCCCGGTGAACGTGACCGCGAGCACCTGGCCAGGGGCGACGTGCCCGCGCTGGACCAGGTAGGCGATGCGGTGGGTGATGGTCCGGGTCTTGCCGGTGCCCGCGCCCGCGAGCACGCACACCGGCCCCCGCGGCGCCTCGACCGCGGCGCGCTGTTCCGGGTCGAGTCCCTCCAGCAGCGGGTCCATGCGGAGCATCCTCGCAGACGGTCCGACAACGATTGTGGGAGGCGGTGAACAGGAAGTCGACGCGCCCGTATCCTGGTGTGCATGGCTGGTAAGCAGGACAAGGCTGCCAAAGTGGACAAGACGGCAGCCAAGGAGGCGAAGAAGGAGCGGCGCGCCGCTTCCCGAGCCAAGCGCGGGCAGATCTTCGAGGCGTTCAAGATGCAACGCCGCGAGGACAAGGCGCTCGTGCCGCTGATGCTCGGCGCCGTGCTCGGCGCCACGGCGTTGGCGTGGGGCATCGGCTACTTCTTCGACATGCAGTGGGTGTTCCTGCCGATGGGCGTCGCGCTCGGCGCGCTGCTCGCGGTGGTCATCTTCGGCCGTCGGGTCCAGGCGAACGTCTTCAAGAAGGCGGACGGCCAGCCGGGTGCCGCGGCCTGGGCGTTGGAGAACCTGCGCGGCAAGTGGCGGGTCACGCCCGCCGTGTCGGGGACGACGCAGCTCGACGCCCTGCACCGCGTGATCGGCAGGCCCGGCGTGGTGCTCGTCGCCGAAGGCGCGCCGCACCGGGTGAAGGCGCTGATCGCGCAGGAGAAGAAGCGCGTCTCGCGGGTGGTCGGCGACACGCCGATCTACGACCTGATGGTCGGCACCGAAGAGGGGCAGATCCCGCTGCGGAAGCTGCAGAGCCACCTGATGAAGCTGCCGCGCAACATCTCGGCCGCCCAGATGGACACGATCGAGAACCGGCTCAACGCGCTCGCCAGCCGCGGTGCCGCGCTGCCCAAGGGCCCGATGCCCGCGGGCGCGAAGATGCGCAGCGTCCAGCGCACGATGCGCAGGCGCTGACCCGAACCCCGTCCACGCGAAGAGGCCCCGATCACCAGGTGTGATCGGGGCCTCTTCGTCTTGTCGGCCGGATTAGCGGACCCGGATGACCACGGTGTTGCTCGCCTTGTCGTGCAGGCAGCGGCCGTCGGCGTCCCAGATCACAGCCGGGATGACCAGGAAGATCAGCCCCGTGCGCAGCGCCGCCCTCGGCAGCCCGACCATCGGCGAGCCGTCAAGGCGGGCGACCCGCAGGCCGAACAGGGCGTGACCGGGGGTGAAGCCGAAGAAGGCCACGGCGATGATGGTGATCACGAACCAGGCCAGCAGGCTCCAGTTGCGCGGCAGGTCGGGGTAGGTGAACAGCCCCGCGACGCCCGCGGCCAGCAGGAAGTCGGTGAGGATCGCGAACGCCCGGCGACCGCTGGACGCGATCGAGCCGGGACCGCTCTGCGGCAGCCCCAGGCGTTCACCCTTGAAGCGCGCAGCCGTGCCGTCCCCGGAATCCGCTCCCGGCTCCAGGACGCTGCGCGGGCCCGCAAGCCACGAACCGGTCCATCTGCTCACTCCTACAGAGTAATGCCGTGGTCACCCGTTGCGCACCGGCAGGTCGGCTTGCCCTCCGTGCGGGCCCCGTTAACACTGGCGAAACATCGGAGTGACGGCCGGGCAACACCCGCGACATAGCGTCACCTCTGATGGCCAGCCGCGATCCCGTGGCGGCGTACGACCGCGCCCAAATCTTGTCTACCGGGCTAGCGGCCAGCACAGCACTCAAGACGTGAGGAGTCGACGAGGGTGTTCAAGAATTCCGACGAGGTACTGAAGTACATCTCCGACGAGGGCGTGAAGTTCGTCGACGTGCGCTTCAGCGACCTTCCCGGCGTGATGCAGCACTTCACGCTTCCGGTGTCGGCCTTCGACGCGGACGCGATCAGCGAGGGTCTGGCGTTCGACGGCTCTTCCGTCCGTGGCTTCCAGTCGATCCACGAGTCGGACATGCTGCTGCTGCCCGACCTGGCCACGTCGCGCCTCGACCCGTACCGGATCGAGAAGACGCTGATCATCAACTTCTTCGTGCACGACCCGTTCACCCGCGAGGCCTACAGCCGCGACCCCCGCAACATCGCGCGCAAGGCCGAGCAGTACCTGGCGGAGTCCGGCCTCGCCGACACCGCGTACTTCGGTTCCGAGGCCGAGTTCTACATCTTCGACTCGATCCGCTTCGAGAACAAGGAGCACAAGGCCTTCCACGAGATCGACTCGGTCTCCGGCTGGTGGAACACGGGCCGCGAGGAAGAGGGCGGCAACAAGGGCTACAAGGTCAAGTTCAAGGGCGGCTACTTCCCCGTCAGCCCGACCGACCACTACGCCGACCTGCGCGACAAGATGGTCCTCGACCTGGAGGCCTCGGGCTTCTCCGTCGAGCGCGCGCACCACGAGGTGGGCACCGCGGGCCAGTCCGAGATCAACTACAGGTTCAACACGCTGCTGCACGCGGCCGACGACCTGATGTTCTTCAAGTACGTCATCAAGAACCGCGCCCACGCCGAGGGCAAGACGGTCACGTTCATGCCCAAGCCGCTGTTCGGTGACAACGGTTCCGGCATGCACACGCACCAGTCGCTGTGGAAGGACGGCACCCCGCTGTTCCACGACGAGTCCGGCTACGCCGGCCTGTCGGACATGGCGCGCCACTACATCGGCGGCATCCTGCACCACGCCCCGTCGCTGCTGGCGTTCACCAACCCCACGGTGAACTCCTACCACCGCCTGGTCCCCGGCTACGAGGCCCCGGTCAGCCTGGTCTACTCCCAGCGCAACCGCTCGGCGTGCGTCCGCATCCCGATCACGGGCAACAACCCGAAGGCCAAGCGCATCGAGTTCCGCTGCCCCGACTCCTCGGGCAACCCGTACCTGGCCTTCGCCGCCATGATGATGGCGGGCCTCGACGGCGTGAAGAACAAGATCGAGCCCCCGGCCCCGATCGACAAGGACCTCTACGAGCTCCCGCCCGAGGAGGCCAAGGACGTCAAGCAGGTCCCGGCCACCCTCGACGCCGTGCTCAACAGCCTCGAGGCCGACCACGAGTTCCTCCTCGAGGGCGGCGTCTTCACGCCCGACCTCATCGAGACCTGGATCGCCCTCAAGCGCGAGCACGAGATCGACCCGCTCCGCCTCCGCCCGCACCCGTACGAGTTCGCGCTGTACTACGACGTGTGACGCGGACGGGACTCGACCGGTGGCTTCACCGGTCGAAGTCCCAACCGGACCACTGCCGGCCATGTGAGGCGGCAGGTCGTCCGATCGACCAAGGCCGAGGGCCGGGTGACTGTTGCAGTCACCCGGCCCTCGGTCGTTCCGCCTCCGGAGCAGATCGCCGTAACGGGCACGGGGCGGCGCGAGATCATGTAGACAAGCGCAGGGCAGCAAGTCCGGAAGACAGGCAGAGGTGACATGACACCAAGCACGTTTGGCGCGACTCACCTTTTCACCGCACCAGGTACCTGCTGACCCTGCCCAAAATCCGGCGAAGCTCCTCCTCTTCGGAGCCGTCCTCGCGTTCGTCCTGGGACTAGCCACCTTCTTCGTCCGGTTCTTCTTCGGTCTCGCGGGAACCCTGATCCGCATCCTGGACGGACGGGTGGGCGATCCTCCGCAAGGCCGTGCGCTCAACCAGGCCTCGGGTGACGTTCGCGGGAACGTCGTCCAGGTCGGTGTGATCCGGGGCGACGTCACGATCTACGGCTCCGCAGCACCCGACGACCACCAGCACCGCGATCGGGGGATGTGATGGTCGACCGCGCAACACTCCTCGGGCTTCCCCGAACCTGGCAACCGCGCCCGGCTCGGTGGAAGCGCACCACGCCTCGACCGCGGTCGGACGCGAATGCGGCCCGCAGGAACCACCGGGCAGCGCGAAGCGCCGTGACCTGTGGGCCGGATGACTGCGACAGTCATCCGGCCCCCAGGTCGCTGAAACCGGTCAAGCCACCGACGATTTCCGACACCTCCAGCACCACACCCAGAAGCCCCTGTCCCACCGGATACGGGCAAATCACGAGCGCACATGCACAAATACGGAAACCGATTGTTCAGCAATCACGCGGTATCACCCCGTGAACCCCATCACAACCATTTCCCCCTCGACTTCGTCGAGAACTTTCCACCCAACGCCAAAACGCCCCGAACGCGAAGTCCAGGGCGCTTCAAACCGGAAACCCGCTCTACCGGGGAATCGCGATACCCGGAACGGCCACCGCGCCGCCGGTCGGCGCCAGCGACCCCGTGATGCCGTTGAAGGCGATGTCGATGGTCTGGGCGACCTTGCTGACGGTCTGGTCCAGTTCGATCGTGCCCGTGATGCTGGCGCCCTTGGCGATGGCGACGGGCCACTTGCTGGTGGCGAGGGAGGCGCCGTACTCGCGCTTCTGGTCGTCCACGGCCTTGAAGGGGCCGAGGGGGAGGTCCATCTTGGCGGTGCTGGCGTTGACCGCGGTGATGTGGAGCTTGATGCGGCCACCCTGGTTCTCGACCTTGGTGACCTCGACGGTGAGCAGGCCGCGGGACTGCTTGAACGAGCCCTCGGCGACCTTGGTCTCGGCGCTGGTCGTGGTCGGGGGCTCCGGCGTGTCCGACGAGATTTCCGACGGGGTGGAGTCGAGGGCGCCGTTGAGCCCGCCCTGGCCGACGGGCTGGGTCGTGGTGGTGGTGGTGGGAGACGTGGAGTCCCGCAGGTTGACGCTGAGCGCGCCGACACCGACCGTCCCCGCCGTGACGGCCTGGATGACGCCGAGGAGCACGAGCACTCCGAGCATCACCAGGCTGATCTTGAGGATCGTGTTGGTCTTCCTGAGGTGGTTTATCTCGTCTTCCATGACGTCCTTGGTCCCGGCGCGCGCCGCACTAACATGAATGTGTCTCCGATGAACCGTGGCCAGTGTTGACATGCGCAACGGCAGTAGTCAATGCATCCGGCACATTCGTCCACACCATTCGACGCTCTGTGAGCGGTGCCCGACAGACCGTCGTAGACCGCCCGGTCCGGGGGTCCGCGAGGGGAACATCGGGCGAACGGCACGGGGCTGGCCGAGCGGGGGGCGTGGAGGGGCGTTAGGGTCGCGCGGTGTCTGATGACGTTGCTGAATTCCACGCCCCGCAGTTGCTCTCCACCCAGATCGTCGACTCCGCGGCCGAGGCCGTCGAGGCGGTGCTCGCGGCCGACACGCTGGACCTCGGCGTGCGCGTCTACAACCGGCTCGTGCCCGACGACGACTCCGACGACACGCTGGTCGAGGAGTGGGTCATCGAGATCTACACCAACGCCCCGGCCGTCGACCCCGATGACGACGAGGACGACGAAGACGCCCCCGCCGAGGACTGACCTCAGCCCGGAACGCCGATGGGCCCGCGCACTCAGCGCGGGCCCATCGGCGTTCCGTCACACCGTCAGCACGACCTTGCCGCGCACGTGACCGCCTTCGAGCAGCCGCTGCGCGTCCACGGCCCGCGCCAGCGGGAACGCCTGCTGCACGTGGACCCGCAGCTCACCCGCCCCGGCCCGCTCGGCCAGCCACTCCAGGTCCGCGGCCACCGGCCGGGCGAACGTCCAGTGCCCGCCGAGCCCGACCGCGTTGGTGTCCACGATGGACACGATCCGCGCGGGATCGCGCACCAGCGCGGGCGAGTCGCCCAGCGCGGCACCGCCCACGCAGTCGAACGCGACGTCGACCTTGCCGTCGCCGCCCACGAGCTCGGCCACGTTGTCCACCAGCGCGTCGCCGTAGGTGACCGGCTCGGCGCCGAGGTCGCGCAGGAAGTCGTGGTTGCGCGGCGACGCCGTGCCGATCACCCGCGACGCGCCCAGCAGCCGCGCGACCTGCACCGCGAGGTGCCCGACACCGCCCGCGGCGGCGTGCACGAGGACCGTGTCGCCCTCGCCGACACCGACGAGCCGCAGCGCCTGCAACGCGGTCAGCCCGCACAGCGCGAGCCCGCCCGCCTCCTCGAACCCCAGCGACGCGGGCTTGTGCGCCAACCCCCGCTCGATCGCGGCGATCCGCTCCGCGTACGTGCCGAACTGCACGTGGTCCTGGCGCTGGTAGCCGAACACCTCGTCACCGGGCGCGAACCCCGTCACCGCCAACCCGACCGAGACGACGACACCGGCCACGTCCCAGCCCGGCACCAGCGGGAAGCGGTGCGGCAACTGCCCCTGGAGGTGCCCGGCGCGCACGACGGCGTCGACGGGGTTCACCCCCGCGACCCTGACCTCGACCAGCACCTGGTCCGGCCCCACCAGCGGCTCCGGCACGTCCCGCAACGCCAGCACCTCGACATCGCCGAAGGCGTCCTGCGCGATCGCTTTCACAGCAACCCCCACTCCGGTTGGGCATGATCGACTCCAGTCTCTAGGAGTCGTAGAAGACGCGCTCGACGACGGCGCGCGCCCGCCTGGTCGTGCGCCGGTACTCGTCGAGGAACTCCCCCGGATCGGTGCCCGGCCGGTGCCCCATGACCGCCGCGACGGCCGCGAGATCACGCCCGGCCGTGGGGAGCTGGTCGCCGGGCTTGCCCTTCACCAGCATCACCGCGTTGCGCGCCCGCGTGGCCATCAGCCAGGCCGCCTTCAGCTCGGCGGCGTCGCCCGCGTCCACCAGCCCGGCCTCGGTGCCCGCGTCGATGCCCTGGATCGTGGACGGCGTGCGCAGCGCGGGAACGGCGTGCGCGTGCTGGAGCTGCAACAGCTGGACGGTCCACTCGACGTCGGCGAGCCCGCCGCGACCGAGCTTCGTGTGCGTGCTGGGATCGGCGCCGCGCGGCAGCCGTTCGGCGTCGACCCGAGCCTTGATCCGCCGGATCTCGCGCACGGCCGTCGCGTCCAGCCCGCCCTCGGGGTACCGGATCGGGTCCACCATCTCCATGAACCGCTCGCCGAGACCCTCGTCACCGGCGATGGGACGCGCGCGCAGCAGCGCCTGCGCCTCCCACACCTCCGCCCACTGCGCGTAGTACGCGCGGTAGGACTCGAACGTCCGCACCAGCGGCCCCTGCCTGCCCTCGGGCCGCAGGTCGGCGTCGACCAGGAGCGCCGGGTCCTGGCTCGGCGACGACAGCAGCCGCCGCACGGTCTCGGCCAGGGAACTGGCGTACCGCAGCGCTTCCCCGTCGGTCGCGCCCTCGACGGGCTCGCACACGAACAGCACGTCGGCGTCCGAGCCGTACCCCAGCTCACGACCGCCGAGCCTGCCCATCCCGATCACCGCGACCCGCGCCGGCCGCACGTCCCCCGCCGCGCGCACGGCCGCGTCCAGCGCCGCCTGGAGCACCGCGACCCACACCTCCGACAGCGACACGCACACCGTCCGCGGCGTCACCAGCTCCAGCAGGTCCGCGCTGGCGATGCGCAGCATCTCCTGGCGCCGCAACGACCTCGCCGCCGCGACCGCCCGTTCCAGCGCGTTGTGCCGGGCCACCGCGCTGCGCAGCGGATTCCCGATGGTCATCGGATCACGGCCGACGAGCGCCTCGGTGTCCGCCAGCATCGGCAGCACCTCGGGCGCGCGCACCAGCAGGTCCGGCACCAGTTTCGACGTCCCCAGCAACGCCGCCAACCGCTGCACCACCGCACCCTCGTCGCGCAGGAGCCTGAGGTACCAAGGGGTTTCGGCCAACGCCTCGGACACCTTGCGGTAGGCCAGCAGCCCGCCGTCCGGGTCCGGTGTGGTGGCGAACAGGTCCAGCAGCAGCGGCAGCAGCGCGCCCTGGATGCGCGAGCGGCGCGACATCCCGGCGGTGAGCGCCTGGATGTGCCGCAGCGCCCCGTCCGGGGCCGCGTAGCCGAGCGCGGCCAACCGGGCGACCGCTTCCTTCGTGGTCAGCCGCAACGCCTCGGTCGGCACGTTCGCGACGGCCTCGAGCAGCGGGCGGTAGAACAGCTTCTCGTGCAGCCGCCGCACCTGGTTGCCGTGCTTGCGGAACTCCGCCAGCAGCACCTGGCCCTCCGACAGCCGCCCCTCCGCGGACAGCCCCGCGGCACGGGCCAGCCAGCGCAGCGCCGCCGTGTCGTCCTCGGCCGGGAACAGGTGCGTCCGCAGCATCTTCTGCAACTGCAACCGGTGCTCCAGCGTGCGCAGGAACCGGTAGGAGCGGCCGAAGTCCACCGCGTCCTCACGACCGACGTACCCGCCCTTGCCCAGCACCGCCAACGCCTGCGTGGTCGCCGTGATGCGCAACGCCTCGTCGCTGCGGCCGTGCACGAGCTGGAGCAGCTGCACCGCGAACTCCACGTCGCGCAACCCGCCGCGGCCGAGCTTCAGCTCACGCCGCACCAGCTCGCTGGGCACGTGGTCCTCGACGCGGCGGCGCATGGCCTGCACGTCGGGCACGAAGTTGTCGCGGTCGGCGGCCGTCCACACCAGCGGGCGCACCACCTCCAGGTACTGCCTGCCCAGCTCCTCGTCGCCCGCGACCGGCCTGGCCTTGAGCAGCGCCTGGAACTCCCAGGTCCGCGCCCACCGCTTGTAGTAGGACGCGTGCCCGTCCAGCGTGCGGACCAGCGCGCCCGCCTTGCCCTCGGGGCGCAGCGCGGCGTCGACCTCGAAGCACGCCTGGCCCGCGATCTGCATCATCGTGCTGGCCACGCGGGTCGCGACACCGATGTCACCGTCCCCGACGAACACCACGTCGACGTCGCTGACGTAGTTCAGCTCGCGCGCACCGCACTTGCCCATCGCGATCACCGAAAGAGCGCACTCGTCCGAGCGGTGGGTCTGCTCGAACGCCACGGACAGCGCGGCCCGCAGCGCGGCGACCGCGAGGTCGGAGATCTGGCTGGCGACGTCGTCGTAGCTCACGAACGGCAGGTCCGGGTCGACGACGTGCGCCAGGTCCTCGGCCGCGACCAGGCACAGCAGCGCCCGGTACTCCAGCCGCAGGACCCGGATCGCCTCCTGGTCGCGCAGCCCGGCGACCGCGTCGGTCAGCGTCGACGTGAACCGCTCGACGTCGACGGACTCGGTGCCCGCGAGCAGCCGCCAGCGCTTGGCGTTCGCCACGAGGAAGTCCGACAGCGCCGTGGACGAACCGAGCACGGCCAGCAGCCGACCGCGCAGCACCGGATCGGACCGCACCGCGTCGGACAGGTCGGGCCACTGGTCGCCGAGGGCTTCGCGGACGCGGTCGACACCGCGCAGCGCCAGATCCGGGTCGGGGCTGCGGGACAGGGCGAAGAGCACCGGTTCGGCGCCCTCGGCCGGGCGCCCGCCCGACCACCAGCCCGTGGCCTGGAGCTGTTCTTCACTGCGCGGCCCGGTCAGCCCGAACCTGGCGGGTGAAGCGGACGTGCGGGACGGATCACTCATCGGTGCCCACGGTAGTCCGGGACAACGCCGGACGAGAGGTCAGGCGGCCACGATCAAATAAAGTCCGAACAGCACGACGGCCGCGCACGCGGCGAAGCTGATGGCGGCGGCGATCGTGCCGTTCACCCCGGACTGACCGCCCTCCCGGGCCGCCTCTCGCGCGGACACCCCGCGCAGGCCGATCGAGAACAGCAGGACCAGTCCCAGAACGACCACGATGCTGACCCCGAAGACCGCGCCGAGCGCCGCCCAGTCCACCTTCATGCCGCCACGTCCAGCTTGTGCGTCTCGGCCTGGGCCGCGATCTCGTCCACCACGTGCTCCGGGCGGACCGGCTCACGACGCGACAGCAGCCAGACGGCCACCGCGACCCCGATGCCGAGCACGGCCACCAGCACGACGCCGTAGGTCCCCTGGCCCGCGAGCAGACCGGCCAGCGCGCCGACGACACCGGCGGCGGGCAGCGTGAACAGCCACGCCAACGCCATCCGGCCCGCGACGTTCCAGCGCACACCGTCGCGCTGGCGGCCGAGACCGGAACCCATGATGCCGCCGGAGGCGACGTGTGTGGTCGACAGCGCGAACCCGAGGTGCGACGACGCCATGATCACGGTCGCCGCGCTGGTCTGGGCCGCGAAGCCCTGCGGCGCCTCGATCGTGGTCAGCCCCTTGCCCAGGGTCTGCGTGATCCGCCACCCGCCCAGGTAGGTGCCGAGCGCGATCGCCACACCCGCGCTCAGGATCACCCACACCGGCGGACCCGCGCCCGCCGGGAGCGTTCCGGCGGTGATCAGGGTCAGCGTGATGATGCCCATCGTCTTCTGGGCGTCGTTCGTCCCGTGCGCGAGCGACATCAGCGCCGCCGAGGCGACCTGGCCCACCTTGAAGCCCTTGTCGGCCACCGACGTGCGGGTGGTCCTGGTCAGGCGGTAGGTCAGGAACGTCGCCAGCAGCGCGATCACCCCCGCGACCAGCGGGGCGACGATCGCGGGCACCAGCACCTTGTCCACGACCTTCGTGAAGTGCACGGCGTCCGCGCCCGACGACACCCAGGTGGCGCCGATCAGGCCGCCGAACAGGGCGTGCGACGAACTCGACGGCAGACCGACGTACCAGGTCACGAGGTTCCACACGATGGCGCCGATGAGGCCGCCGAACACGATCGCGGGGGTGATCCTGGTGTCGTCGACGATGCCGCCGGAAATGGTCTTGGCCACCTCGACCGAGAGGAACGCCCCGACCAGGTTGAGCACCGCCGACAGGAAGACGGCCGTTCTCGGGCGGAGCGCACCGGTCGCGATGGACGTGGCCATCGCGTTCGCGGTGTCGTGGAAGCCATTGGTGAAGTCGAAAGCCAGCGCCGTGATGACCACGATGATGACTAGGAGTGAGGCATCCACACTGATTCCTCCGGCTGAACCGACACAGTCGTAGGGGAACGCTACCTGGAGTACTGGTGAACTCAGGCCCAACGAACGTAGGGAGAAAGGTTTGTCACACCAGCGGCAGCTCGAAGCCGACGTGTCCGGCGGGCTCCAGCTCACCCCTGGTCAGGCGCACGAAGCGTTCGGCGAAGGGCTGCCACACCTCGGCGATGTCCGCGTGCGCCTCGGCGAGGCGCTCCGCGTCGAACGTGCCGGGCCGCGCGGTCGCGGCCGCGTCGGGTGAGTTCAACGCCCAGTTCAGGACGACGTCGGGTGTCGTCTCGATGTGGAACTGGAGCCCGTAGGCGCTCTCACCGACCCGGAACGCCTGGTTGTCGTACTTCGGCGACGCCGCGAGGTGCTCGGCGCTCGGCGGCAGCACGTGCACCTCGTCCTCGTGGAACTGGAACACGTCCGGCGTCCACGGCAGCTCGGCGAACAGCGGGTCGCGGCTCGACACGTCGCGCTTCGCGACCAGCATCACACCGACCTCGGGCCCCTTCGGACCGCGCCGCGCCTGACCGCCGGTCGCGACGGCCAGCAACTGCGAGCCGAGGCAGATCGCGAGCGCGGGGACCCGCTTGGCCACCGACTGGGACAGCAGCTTGCGGACGTCGGCGAGCCAGGGGAACTCCAGGTCGTCCAGCGCGCCCATGTTCCCGCCGAGGCAGATCAGCCCCTGGTAGCCGTCGAGGGTCGGCGGGACGGGCTGCTCGAAGGCGCGGACGACGTCGAGCTCGGCGCCCGCGTCGGTCAGCCAGCCGTCCAGCGTGCCGAGCGGGTCGGCCGAGTCGAGTTCGAGCACGAGCAAACGAGGTGCGGTCACGCGATTGAGCGTAGGTCGCCCGGTTCAGCAGGCGCAGGTGACCCCGCGCACGCCGTCCACAGTGCCCTCGGCGCCTCCCGCGCCTTCCACGGGATAGCCCGCGTCGCGCCACGCGGTGATCCCGCCCGCGAGCCGCTTCACCCGGAAACCCAGTCGTGCGAGGCGCAACGCGCCCTTCGTCGCGGCGTTGCACTGGAAGCTCTCGCAGTAGCAGACGTAGACCACGTCGCGGTCGAAGTCCTTTGTGGACTCCTCGTCCACGTCCGCGTAGGGGAGGTTGACCGCACCGGGGATGCGGGCGAGCGCGAAGGCCTGCGCGCTCCGCGTTTCGACGAGCTGGAACCCCGCGGTGGCACCGGATTCGAGGTCGCGGACGACGTCGTCCGGGTCGGCCTCGAAGGCCAGTTCGGCGGCGAAGAACGCGGCGGCGACGGCGGGGTCGGCGGCCGGGAAGCGCAACGTGTTGGTCATGGGCCAATCCTGGTCGCGCGGTGCGGCCGGGCACATGGGGAAGTCCAGCTGTGACGGCGTTCCTGCTTACGATTCCCCGGTGGAACCGGACGAGGTGGACTGGAAGCTCATCGGGCTGCTCCAGGAGGACGGGCGGATGACGTTCGTCGAACTGGGGCGGCGGGTGTCGCTGTCGGCGCCCGCGGTCACCGAACGGGTGCGGAGGCTGGAGCAGGCCGGGATCATCACCGGCTACCGCGCGGTCGTCGACCCGCGGCGGTTGGGGCTGCCCATCGAGGCCATCGTGCGGGTGAAGGTGCGGTCGTTGGACACGCCGCGGTTCCGGGAACGGATCGTGGTGCTGCCGCAGGTCCGCGACGCAGATCACGTCACCGGCGACGACTGCTGGCTGCTGCGGGTGGTGTGCCAGTCGACGACCGACCTGGAGGCGTTCGTCGAACAGGCCCAGCGCTACGGGGACACGACGACCTCGCTGGTCTTCTCCTCACCAGTCCGGAACCGCCCACTCGTACAGGACACCTGACCCCATTCCTCCGCGAGTCGAACACTCAGGCACCCCGTGTCGAACACTCAGACACCGCGAATCCCACGTTCAGACACTGTCGGAGGGGAGTTCAGGGTGTCTGAGCGTAGGACTCGGGGTGTCTGAGTGTTCGACTCGCGGGGGTGAGGGAGAGTTCGGTGGCGTCGAAGACTGGGACGAAGCCGATGCGCTGGTAGAGGGCGTTCGAGGTCGGGTTGGCCAGGTCGGTGTAGAGCAGGACCTCGTCAGCGCCCGACTCCCTGGCCCAGGTGGCGACGGCCGCGGTGACGGCGGCGGCGTAGCCGTTGTTGCGGAGCACGGGCGGGGTGTAGACGGGGCCGATTCGGCTCATGTTGTGGACCGGCGGGCTGGCGGCGGCCCAGGAGACGGGGATGCAGCCGACGTGCCAGATCGCGTGGGCGTGGCCCTGGGTGATCTCGCGGCGGATCCCGGCTTCCACGTCGGTCTCCGGGGTGTGGGACATGGCCTCGGTCACGAAGTCGTGGTGCCAGTCGCCCAACATCTCGACGTCGGAGTCCGTGGCCAGGCGCATCTCGCCGCGGACCTCGGGGACGACGAGGGTGGTCAGGCGGTGCAGGCTCATGGCCATGTCCTCGGTCACAGTGCACCCGGTTCGCTTCGACCAGGCCGCGGCGAAGGCTTCGGCGGTGGTGCGGTCGCCGTTCACACCGCCCAGGTCCGGAACCAGCTGGTGCAGGGTGGCGACGAAGTCGTCGATGAGCCGGAGCGGGATGGCGCCCACGATGAGCGGGTAAGGCGGCATCTGGATCGCGGCACCGACGAGCCGGCCGTTCTCTTGGGCGGTGACGAGGATCTCAGGCTCGGTATCGGGTTTCGGGTGCGTCAACCTGCGGGTGATCGCGGTGAGCACCACGGTGTGCCGGACGGGATCGGCCGTGTAGAGCGCCTGGGTCGCCGACCAGAAGCTGGCGAGGTCGTCGTACACCACCATGTCGGCCATGAACTCGACCGTAGTCCAGCACCGGGACTCGCAGGGCTCAAGTGAGGCACAACGGGGTGCCTGAACGTTCGAAACGAGGTGCCTGAGTGTTCGACACGGGGTGTCTGGAGGTTCGACTCGCGAACGTGAAAAGCCCTCAGGGGGAGCACCATTGGTGCTCCCCCTGAGGGAATGATTGTCCCGCGGTGACCTACTCTCCCACACCGTCACCAGTGCAGTACCATCGGCGCAGGAGGGCTTAACTACCGGGTTCGGAATGGGACCGGGTGTTTCCCCTCCGCCATGACCGCGGAAACACTATGAAATTACCAACCCGTAGGCACACAACCCCAACCAGCATGCTGGTGGGACCGTGTGGTCCGGTTCGGTTCTTTCAGAACCGCACAGTGGATGCGTAGCGTCTTCGTAAACAAGTCCTCGGCCTATTAGTACCGGTCAACTCCACCCATTACTAGGCTTCCATCTCCGGCCTATCAACCCAGTGGTCTAGCTGGGGGCCTTAACCCTCAAAGGGGTGGGATACCTCATCTTGGAACAGGCTTCCCGCTTAGATGCTTTCAGCGGTTATCCCTTCCGAACGTAGCCAACCAGCAGTGCCCTTGGCAGGACAACTGGCACACCAGAGGTTCGTCCATCCCGGTCCTCTCGTACTAGGGACAGCCTTCCTCAAGTATCCTACGCGCGCGGCGGATAGGGACCGAACTGTCTCACGACGTTCTAAACCCAGCTCGCGTACCGCTTTAATGGGCGAACAGCCCAACCCTTGGGACCTACTCCAGCCCCAGGATGCGACGAGCCGACATCGAGGTGCCAAACCATGCCGTCGATATGGACTCTTGGGCAAGATCAGCCTGTTATCCCCGGGGTACCTTTTATCCGTTGAGCGACGCCGCTTCCACCAGCCAGCGCCGGATCACTAGTTCCGACTTTCGTCCCTGCTCGACATGTCTGTCTCACAGTCAAGCCCCCTTGTGCACTTGCACTCGACACCTGATTGCCAACCAGGCTGAGGGAACCTTTGAGCGCCTCCGTTACCCTTTGGGAGGCAACCGCCCCAGTTAAACTACCCACCAGGCACTGTCCCTGATCCGGATCACGGACCGAGGTTAGACATCCAGTACGACCAGAGTGGTATTTCAACGATGACTCCACAACCACTGGCGTGGCCGCTTCACAGTCTCCCACCTATCCTACACAAGCCGAACCGAACACCAATACCAAGCTATAGTAAAGGTCCCGGGGTCTTTCCGTCCTGCCGCGCGTAACGAGCATCTTTACTCGTAATGCAATTTCGCCGGGCCTGCGGTTGAGACAGTCGAGAAGTCGTTACGCCATTCGTGCAGGTCGGAACTTACCCGACAAGGAATTTCGCTACCTTAGGATGGTTATAGTTACCACCGCCGTTTACTGGCGCTTAAGTTCTCAGCTTCGCCCTTGCGGACTAACCGGTCCCCTTAACGTTCCAGCACCGGGCAGGCGTCAGTCCGTATACATCGTCTTGCGACTTCGCACGGACCTGTGTTTTTAGTAAACAGTCGCTTCTCGCTGGTCTCTGCGGCCGTCTCACCCTAGCCTGCAAGAGGCTTCAAGTGCTACGGCCCCCCTTCTCCCGAAGTTACGGGGGGATTTTGCCGAGTTCCTTAACCACAGTTCGCCCGATCGCCTTGGTATTCTCTACCTGACCACCTGTGTCGGTTTGGGGTACGGGCCGCGTGAAAGCTCGCTAGAGGCTTTTCTCGGCAGCATGGGATCACTCTACTTCGCCTCAATCGGCTATGCATCACGTCTCAGCCTTATGTGCAACACGGATTTGCCTATGTTGCGGCCTACACGCTTACACCAGTACTACCACTCACTGGCGGAGCTACCCTCCTGCGTCACCCCATCGCTTGACTACTACAAGTTCGGGTCCCGCGCTCCACTTGCCCGATGCCCCGAAGGGCGGTGGACAAGCTTTGGGCGGTTAGCATCACAAGGTTCGCCATGGGCGCGTTCACACGGGTACGGGAATATCAACCCGTTGTCCATCGACTACGCCTGTCGGCCTCGCCTTAGGTCCCGACTTACCCTGGGCGGATTAGCCTGGCCCAGGAACCCTTGGTCATCCGGCGGGGGAGTTTCTCACTCCCCTTTCGCTACTCATGCCTGCATTCTCACTCGCATAGCCTCCACACCTGGTTCACACCGGCGCTTCACTGGCTATACGACGCTCCCCTACCCATCCACACGACTGCCAACGGATCAAGTCCGTTGGGATCATATGTGTGAATGACACAGCTTCGGCGGTGTGCTTGAGCCCCGCTACATTGTCGGCGCAGGACCACTTGACCAGTGAGCTATTACGCACTCTTTAAAGGGTGGCTGCTTCTAAGCCAACCTCCTGGTTGTCTGGGCGACCCCACATCCTTTCCCACTTAGCACACACTTAGGGGCCTTAGCTGGTGTTCTGGGCTGTTTCCCTCTCGACTACGAACCTTATCGCCCGCAGTCTCACTGCCGCACTCTCACTCACCGGCATTCGGAGTTTGGTTGATTTCGGTAAGCTTGTGGGCCCCCTAGACCATCCAGTGCTCTACCTCCGGTGAGAAACATGCGACGCTGCACCTAAATGCATTTCGGGGAGAACCAGCTATCACGGAGTTTGATTGGCCTTTCACCCCTAACCACAGCTCATCCCCCAGGTTTTCAACCCTGGTGGGTTCGGGCCTCCACACGGTCTTACCCGTACTTCACCCTGGCCATGGCTAGATCACTCCGCTTCGGGTCTAGACCACGCGACTAAGAACGCCCTATTCGGACTCGCTTTCGCTACGGCTACCCCACACGGGTTAACCTCGCCACGTAGCACTAACTCGCAGGCTCATTCTTCAAAAGGCACGCCGTCACCCCGAAAGGCTCCGACGGATTGTAGGCACACGGTTTCAGGTACTATTTCACTCCCCTCCCGGGGTACTTTTCACCTTTCCCTCACGGTACTAGTCCGCTATCGGTCACCAGGGAGTATTTAGGCTTAGCGGGTGGTCCCGCCAGATTCACAGCGAATTTCACGAGTACGCTGCTACTTGGGAACACCATCAGGAGACACCGGGTTTTCGCGTACGGGAGTCTCACCCTCTACGCTCGCGCTTTCCAGACACGTTCCGCTAACCACAGTGTTTTCTTACTCCTTAACAGTCCGGCAGAACTGTTCGATAGGTCCCACGACCCCACACACGCAACCCCTGCCGGGTATCACACGTATATGGTTTAGCCTCATCCGCTTTCGCTCGCCACTACTCACGGAATCACGGTTGTTTTCTCTTCCTGCGGGTACTGAGATGTTTCACTTCCCCGCGTTCCCTCCACATACCCTATGTGTTCAGGTATGGGTGACCCCACATGACTGAGGCCGGGTTTCCCCATTCGGACACCCTAGGATCTCAGCTCGGTTGGCAGCTCCCCTAGGCTTTTCGCAGCCTCCTACGTCCTTCATCGGCTCCTGGTGCCAAGGCATTCACCGTATGCCCTTAAAAACTTGTCTACAAAGATGCTCGCATCCACTGTGCAGTTCTCAAAGAACGAACGGACACCCTCACTTCTCTGCTACCGCCTGGTCGAAGGTCAGTTCGACTGGTTCAGTGGCTGTGAGAGCCCGGATCATTTCCTCGTACTGAGCGAAACACTTGCGTGTTCTCTCAGGACCCAACAGCGTGCCGACAAACTTGCGAAACCCCTATGACGCCCTTCCATGCTCCAAGGAGCCGTACTAACCGTCATAACGATCAAGCCGAATGCATATAGCCAGCATCCACATCTATGAGCAACCCATCCAACGATCGGACGCCGTTGGCATGGACTCCACCCACCCAACACCATGTACTGAGCAGGCGCGAGAAGCTCCTTAGAAAGGAGGTGATCCAGCCGCACCTTCCGGTACGGCTACCTTGTTACGACTTCGTCCCAATCGCCAGTCCCACCTTCGACCGCTCCCCCCCTTGCGGGTTGGGCCACGGGCTTCGGGTGTTACCGACTTTCGTGACGTGACGGGCGGTGTGTACAAGGCCCGGGAACGTATTCACCGCAGCGTTGCTGATCTGCGATTACTAGCGACTCCGACTTCACGGGGTCGAGTTGCAGACCCCGATCCGAACTGAGACCGGCTTTATGGGATTCGCTCCACCTCGCGGCTTAGCAGCCCTTTGTACCGGCCATTGTAGCATGTGTGAAGCCCTGGACATAAGGGGCATGATGACTTGACGTCATCCCCACCTTCCTCCGAGTTGACCCCGGCAGTCTCCCATGAGTCCCCGCCATAACGCGCTGGCAACATGGAACGAGGGTTGCGCTCGTTGCGGGACTTAACCCAACATCTCACGACACGAGCTGACGACAGCCATGCACCACCTGTACACCGACCTTGCGGGGCACCCATCTCTGGATGTTTCCGGTGTATGTCAAGCCCAGGTAAGGTTCTTCGCGTTGCATCGAATTAATCCACATGCTCCGCCGCTTGTGCGGGCCCCCGTCAATTCCTTTGAGTTTTAGCCTTGCGGCCGTACTCCCCAGGCGGGGTGCTTAATGCGTTAGCTGCGGCACGGAGGACGTGGAAGTCCCCCACACCTAGCACCCACCGTTTACGGCGTGGACTACCAGGGTATCTAATCCTGTTCGCTCCCCACGCTTTCGCTCCTCAGCGTCAGTATCGGCCCAGAGACCCGCCTTCGCCACCGGTGTTCCTCCTGATATCTGCGCATTTCACCGCTACACCAGGAATTCCAGTCTCCCCTGCCGAACTCAAGTCTGCCCGTATCGACTGCAGGCCCACAGTTAAGCTGTAGGTTTTCACAGCCGACGCAACAAACCGCCTACGAGCTCTTTACGCCCAATAATTCCGGACAACGCTCGCACCCTACGTATTACCGCGGCTGCTGGCACGTAGTTAGCCGGTGCTTCTTCTGTAGGTACCGTCACTTGCGCTTCGTCCCTACTGAAAGAGGTTTACAACCCGAAGGCAGTCATCCCTCACGCGGCGTCGCTGCATCAGGCTTTCGCCCATTGTGCAATATTCCCCACTGCTGCCTCCCGTAGGAGTCTGGGCCGTGTCTCAGTCCCAGTGTGGCCGGTCGCCCTCTCAGGCCGGCTACCCGTCGTCGCCTTGGTAGGCCATTACCCCACCAACAAGCTGATAGGCCGCGGGTCCATCCTGTACCGCCGGAACTTTCCACACCACACCATGCGATGAAGTGTCATATCCGGTATTAGACCTAGTTTCCCAGGCTTATCCCAGAGTACAGGGCAGGTTACCCACGTGTTACTCACCCGTTCGCCGCTCGTGTACCCCGAAGGGCCTTACCGCTCGACTTGCATGTGTTAAGCACGCCGCCAGCGTTCGTCCTGAGCCAGGATCAAACTCTCCAATAATGAATTGTTTGATCGCTCCGAACAATCACTGACAATTGCTGTCAGTTGTCCAGTTTGATCTCAAAGGAAACCCATTGACTGGGTTCATATAAGTTACTGGCTATTCGGCACGCTGTTGAGTTCTCAAAGAACACGCGCACACCGTTTCAAACCGCTCATTTCGAGTGATTCAAGCGAGGGCGCTTGTTTTGTTTCTGTATTTCGTTTGTGTCTGAAGCTTAGCAACTCCGTTTTCGCTTTGTCAAATCGGCCGGTTCGGGCCGTTTCGCTCAGCAGAAACTCGCTTCGCATTCAGTTTGCTATGTTCCAGAGGCTATCCGAACCGCATTTCCCTTGTCAAATCGGCTTCTTGGAGGAAACCGGCCCAGCAAGGAACTGGAGTTCATTTAGTTCTGGGAAGTTCTATCCGATCCGCCGCTTTCAAGTCAAATTGGCGCGCAGCGCATATGGCTCGAAAGTTTTAGTTCGGGGGCGGCCACAAATGCTACTCGGTTCGAAACGCGGGGTCAACCCCCGCCCGACCCGGTGTGGCTCGTGCGACTTGGAGAAAGTTACGCATGCCGCTCGCAGAAGTCAAATCGCCTGGTCAGCGGCCTGCCGAAGGGGTACGGCGACCTCCGGACCGGGCTTCTTGGCCTGCACGGGCCTCGGCCGCAGCCACAACGTGATCGACCGGAGACCTTCCATCGCCGACACGATCTGCTCCGGCAGCGCGGGCTGCCTGGTCGCCACCGGCACCAGGTCGTACCCCCACATGCGGAACTCCTTGAGCACCGTCACCGGGTCGTCGCCGAATCCCTCGGTCGCCGACGCGGAGAACTCCAGGAACACGTGCGGCCGGTCCTTGCGCAACGACCGCACCAGGCCCGCGAGGGCGCGGTGCCCCCGACCGGGCGCGTCCACCCGCACGACGGAGAGCTTCATCCCGCGGAGCTGCGGCATCTCCTCCAGCTCCTTGTCCAGCCGGACGGCCCGCACGCGGGTCACCTCGCCGGGCGCGTCCTCCTCCAGCGGCGCGACCGAGATCCCCCCGGTCAACGCGGGATCGCCGCGCAGTTCGCCCGCGCTCTCCCAGGCCGCGGCCTGCACCATGATGAGCCGCTCGCCGATCCGGTCCGGCAGGTTCACCTCGACGTTGTGCCGCAGCAGCTCCATCGCGGCCGCCGACGGCTCGACCGCGACCACCGCGCCGCTGGTGCCGAGCCTGCTGAGCATCCGGATCGCCTGGTACCCGATGTACGCGCCGATGTCGAGGAAGACGCCGTCCGGCTCGACCAGCGAGTCGATCAGCTCGGACAGCTCCGACTCCCACACCCCGTTGCTCGACAGCAGCGGCAGCATGAACGCGTCGTCCGCCGGCAGCCGCAGCAGTCCCACGTCGGACAGCACGAGGGAACTGCGCACGTCCGGCTCGCTCTCGCTGTGCCGCTCGTGCTCCCGCACGACGACCCGGCGCAGCGCGTCAGCGGTCGACTGGGCCTGGCTGGCCGCGCGCACCCCGGCGTCGAGCCGGTGGTCGCGGTCGCGCAGCACCTCCACGACCTTCGACTCCAGTGTGTCGATGCGGTCCAGCGTCCGGTCGAGCGCGTGGGTCAGCTTGTCCAGCCGCTGGCCCAGCGCCTCGTTCTGCTTCGCGCGCTTGGTGGCCTCGCCGACCAGCGCGTCCTCGATCTCGCGCTGCCGCCTCGCCTGGCCGGTCAGGTCGGCGCGGCCGCGCACGATCGCGTCGTCGGTGGCCACGAGCTGGTCGCCGAGGTGCGCCTGGCGCTCGGCCACGCGGTCGATCTCGGCGCGCACCATCTCCAGCTCGCCGATGCCGACCCCGGCGTCGATGTCGTCCTGCCTGCGGACGAGCTCGCTCGCGGTGCGCTCCACCCCGTCGACCAGGGTGGTCAGCACCTCGCGCATGTGGTTGTCGTAGTGGTCCAGCACGCGCAGCACGACCTTGCGCAGCGCGGGCGCCATCGGGATCCGGCTGGCGCTGGTGGTGTCCGGCTGCCGCAGCAGCGCGTGCTTCGCCGAGTGCAGCGCCCGCAGCGGGTCGACCGCCTGCGCGGGGTTCGCCGCCGAGCGGCGCGCGCGCCAGCCCCGGTAGGCGTGCTCGACGCGTTCGCGCAGCTGGTCGGCCACGCGGGCGAGCGAGCGGGTGTGCAGGAGGTGCTCGCGGCCTGCCAGGCCGATCGCGACGGCGGTGGGCCGGTCGCCCGCGATGCTGCGGATGAGCTTCGACGCGGCCTGGACGTCCGGTTCGACCCCGCCCTGGTGGCACGGGACGAAGACGGCCGAGTCCTTGTCGAACAGCTCGGCGACCGCGCCGTGCTCGCTGAGCAGCACCGGGACGCCGCGCACCGCGAGTTCGGCCACGTGGCCGGTGATCCGGTCGCAGGCGCCGCCGCGGTGCAGCGTGATCAGGCAGTCGACGCTGTCCGGGACGGGCTCGTCCTCGACCAGCTCGATCCTCGGGTCGGCGGCGGTGGCCAGGCGGAGCCGTTCGGCGGCCTCCGGGTAGTCGGCCGCGCCGGTCACCGAGATCAGCAGCCGCACGTCGGAGCGGTCGGGGAACGCGCCGAGGAACGCCGACACGGCGCCCAGCACGTTGCCCGCGCGGTCCTCGCCGTGGTCGGCGAGCGCGCCGAAGACGACCTCGCCCCGGTCGTCGGTGAGTTCGCGCTCGCCGGTGTCGATCACCGGGAGGGGCACCACCCGCACGGTCGGGCCGCCGATGCGCTCGGCGGCGGCGCGGGTGCTCTCGGACGGCACCCACAGCTCGTGCGCGGTCGGCCGGTCCTGGTGGGCGCCCGCGTCCAGGCTGTAGTCGACGACGAACCGGTCCGCCGGAACGTGCTCGTCGCCGCCCGCGCGCAGCACCACGGGGTACCCGGCGGTGGTCGACGTGGGCAGGCCGGACGCGCGGGCCACGGTCTCCACGAGCCGCGCGACCGGCCCCTCGCCGAGCACGGCCACGCCGAGCTGGTCGAGCAGCGCGGGCGCCAGGGGGTGCGGTCCCGGCACCGCGGGCACCGGCAGCCGTCCGCTCGCCACACCGGCGCCCGCGCACCACTCGCGGAAGTCGACGCTGTCGTCGCCGAACGGGTCGGGGAACTGCGCGCGCAGGGTTTCGTCAGCCCGCCACACGGCGGCCGACCAGCGCGTGCTGCCGGGCAGGTCGGGCATCGGCTCGCACGCCCACGCCAGGAACGCGGCCCCGCCGTCGGGGCCGAACGCGGGCGGCGGCGCCTTGCGGCGGGAGGCCTCGCGGTAGTCCGCGCGCAGCTCGTCGGGCAGCACCGAGCCGTCGACGAGGGCGCCGAAGCCGTACTGCACCGGCTGCACCGTGTACCCGCGGGTGACCAGTTCGGCGCGGTAGGTCGTGCACAGGTCCGCGATCAGCGGGTGCTCCGACAGCAGCACGCGCGGCCGTTCGGCGAAGTCGGCGGACAGCAGCCACGGGCGCCGGGGGTCGAAGCCCGCGAAGTGCACCGTCCGCAGCGGGTTGCCGAGGATGGTCAGCACCCCGTCCTCGCCGCGGTTCAGCTCGCGGTGGTTGGCGTTCCACACCGAGAGGCCGATGGTGGAGTCGCGCAGCACGTGGTGGTTGACCAGCGCGGGAGCCGTGTCGAGCACGGCCTTCGTCGCGTCCGGCGTGCGGCGCAGCTGGCCCGCGAGGTTGTGCAGGAACGGCTCGGCACCGGGCGCGACAACCAGGAAACCGGGGTCGAACACGCCGGTGTCGAGCAGTTCGGCCGGCTCGGGGCGCAGGCCGTCGTCGGGCAGCGGCCGCAGCGCGCGCGGCACCAGGACCAGCGGTCCGCGCTTGACCGCGGCCAGCACGACGTCGCTGACCGAGTCGAGGACCTGGATCCACGGGTCGAGGTACAGCACCGGCAGCTTCGACGCGAGCAGCGTCTCCAGCAGCCGGGGCCGCAGCACGGCGCACAGCTGCGCGGCCGTGCACGCGGTCGCCAGCTCGGCCAGCTCCGCGGGCTCGACGCCCAGGTCGGACGGCGTGATCAGCCCCGGACCGGTGCTGCTGGCCGGGGCGTCCACCACGAGCGCGATGAACTTCGCGTCCGGGTGCTTGGCCAGGAAGGAGTTCGAGAGCACCTTCACGGCGGGCAGTTCGGCGGCTGTGGCCACCGTGCACGCCAGGAGGACGGTCTCGGGTTCCGGCTCGATCAGGACACCTGTGGACGGCACTTCTGTCACGGTGTGCAAACCTAGCTTTTCCGGGCGCGCGCTGTGGACCACCCAGACGGGTTTTTCGCTCACAAGACCGGCAACAGGGAGCGCAGCTCGTACGGGGTGACGCTGCGTCGATAGGCGTCCCACTCGGTGCGCTTGTTCCGCAGGAAGAAGTCGTAGACGTGTTCGCCGAGCGCCTCGGGGAGCAGTTCCGAGTTCTCCATCTCGGTCAGCGCCTCGCCCAGGTTCTGCGGCAGGTTCGCGTACCCGGCGGCCCGGCGCTCGCGGTCGGTGAGCGACCACACGTCGTCCTCGGCGGGCGGCGGCAGCTCGTAGCCCTCCTGGATGCCCTTCAGGCCCGCGGCCAGGATCACCGAGTACGCCAGGTACGGGTTGCAGGCGGAGTCGAGGGAGCGGATCTCCACCCGGCGCGACGCCGACTTGCCCGGCGAGTACATCGGGACGCGGACCAGCGCGGAGCGGTTCGCGTGGCCCCAGCAGACCGCCGTGGGGGCCTCGCCGCCGACGATCAGCCGCTTGTAGGAGTTCACCCACTGGTTCGTCACGCCGGAGATCTCGCGGGCGTGCTTGAGCAGCCCCGCGACGAACGCCTTGCCGGTGTCCGACAGCTGGTAGGGGTCCTCGGCGTCGTAGAACGCGTTCCGGTCGCCCTCGAACAGGCTGACGTGCGTGTGCATTCCGGAGCCCGGCTGGTCCGTGAACGGCTTGGGCATGAACGAGGCGCGCACCCCCTGGGTGATCGCGACCTCCTTGATCAGGTAGCGGAACGTCATCACGTTGTCCGCCATGGTCAGCGCGTCGGCGTAGCGGAGGTCGATCTCCTGCTGGCCGGGCGCGCCCTCGTGGTGGCTGAACTCGACAGAGATGCCCATGGCCTCCAGCGCCTCGATGGCGTGGCGGCGGAAGTGCGTCGCGGTCTCGTGGCTGGTCTGGTCGAAGAAGCCGCCGTTGTCCGCGGGCTCGGGCTCGCTGCCGTCGGCCGGGAGGTTCTTCAGCAGGAAGAACTCCATCTCGGGGTGGACGTAGCAGGTGAAGCCCATCTCGCTGGCCTTGGACAGGGTGCGCCGCAGCACGTGCCTCGGGTCGGCCCACGACGGCTTGCCGTCGGGCATGGTGATGTCGCAGAACATCCGCGCCGAGTAGTTGTTGCCCTCCGGCGTCTGCCACGGCAGCACCTGGAACGTGCCCGGATCGGGCTTGGCCACCATGTCGGACTCGAAGACCCGCGCGAAGCCCTCGATCGCGGACCCGTCGAACCCGATGCCCTCGCTGAAGGCGCCCTCCAGCTCCGCGGGGGCCACCGCCACGGACTTCAGGAAGCCGAGTACGTCGGTGAACCAGAGCCGGACGAACCGGATGTCGCGTTCCTCGAGGGTGCGGAGCACGAACTCCTGCTGGCGGTCCATGTGCGCAGCCTATGTAAGGGCGGTTAACGCCGCGTGTCGGGGCACTACGATCCCCCCATGTCCGCACGTCGTGCCCTGGTTGGGCCCCTGGTCGCACTTGTCACGCTGGTCTCCGCGTGCACGTCGACGCCGTCACCCGCCTCGTTGCCGGACGCCAAGGAGGTGCTCGCGAAGTCCGCCGACACGATGGCCGGCGTGAAGAGCACCCACTTCGCGATCAAGGTCGACGGCGATCTCCCCCAGCTGGGGGTGCAGGGCGCCGACGGCGACCTGAACGCCGCGGGCGACGCCAAGGGGAAGGCGAAGACGAACCAGTTCGGGCAGCTGCTCGAGGTCGACTTCGTGCTGGCGGGCGGCGACCTGTACATCAAGGGCCCGACCGGCGGGTTCCAGAAGCTGCCCGCCGTGCTGAAGGGCCAGGTCTACGACCCCACCGCGATCCTGAACCCCGACCGCGGCGTGGCGAAGGTGCTGCGCAGCGTGCGCGACCCGAAGACGGAGAGCTCCGAGGGCGACACCACGGTCGTGAGCGGGACCGTTCCTAAGGACGTCGCCGCCTCGCTGGTGCCCGGCATCTCCGCCGACGTGGCCTCGCGGTTCACCCTGGACGGCTCGAAGCTGAAGACCGCCCGGTTCGAGCTGACCGGCGGCTCGGTCGAGGTCGCGCTGTCCGACCTGGACAAGGCCGTCGAAGTCGCCCCGCCGGCGTGAGCGGTCGTCGGCTGGCGATCGGCGCGGGCGCCGTCGCCGTCCTCCTGGGCGCGCTGGACGCCTACGTCGTCGTCGGCGTGCTCATCGACATGGTGCGCGACCTCGGCATCCCGGTGAACCACCTGGAGCAGGCCACGCCCGTGGTCACCGGGTACCTGCTCGGGTACGTGGCCGGGATGCCGCTGCTCGGGCAGCTGTCCGACCGGTTCGGCCGCCGGATCGTGCTGCACCTGTGCCTGGCCGGGTTCGCACTCGGCTCCGTCGTGACGGCGCTGGCCGACGACCTGCCGCTGCTGGTCTTGGGACGGGTGGTGCAGGGGCTGGCCGGTGGGGCGCTGTTGCCGGTGACGATGGCGCTGGTGGCCGACCTGTGGTCGACGTCGCGGCGGTCGTCGGCGCTGGGGATCGTCGGAGCGGCGCAGGAACTCGGGTCGGTGCTGGGGACGCTGTACGGCGTCGGACTGGCGTCGCTGTTCAACGCGTGGTCGTTCTTCGAGTCGCTGGAGCCGCAGAGCTGGCGGTGGGTGTTCTGGGTCAACGTGCCGCTGGCGCTGATCGCGATGGTGGTCGTGCAGATCTCCGTGCCTTCGGGCAAGCGGACGTCGGTGCGGATCGACGTGGTGGGCGGCGGGCTGCTGGCGTTGGCGCTCGGGCTGCTGGTCGTGGGGCTGTACAACCCCGACCCGGAGCACTCGGTGCTGCCGTCGTGGGGGCTGCCGGTGATCCTCGGCGGCGTGGTGGTGTTCGGGGCGTTCCTGTGGTGGGAGCGGCGCGCGTCGGTGCGGTTGCTGGACCCGGCCGGTGTGCGGATGGGGCCTTTCCTGGCGTGCCTCGGGGTGAGCCTGTTCGCCGGGGCGGCGCTGATGGTGACGCTGGTGGACGTGGAGCTGTTCGCGCAGACGCTGCTCGGTCGGGACTCCGCTTCGGCCGCGTCGTTGCTGGCCCGGTTCCTGGTGGCGCTGCCGGTGGGGGCCGTGCTGGGTGGGTTCCTGGCTTCGCGGTTCGGTGACCGGTGGGTGTCGTTCGGCGGGCTCCTGGTGGCCGCCGCCGGGTACGTGCTGATCGCGCAGTGGCCCGCGTCGGTGTCTGGCTTTGTGCTCACCCGCGACCTGGCGGTGGCCGGGCTCGGGTTGGGCGTGGTGATCGCTCCGGTGTCCGCGGCGGTGCTGCGGGTCGTGCCCGCGTCGCAGCACGGGGTCGCGTCGGCCGCGGTGGTCGTGGCGCGGATGACCGGGATGCTCGTGGGGGTCGCCGCGCTGACGGCGTGGGGGCTGCACCGGTTCCGCGAGCTGACGGCCACGCTGAACACCCCGCTGCCGTTCGGGGTGCCGCCGGAGGAGTACCGGGTGCAGCTCGCGGACTACCAGCGGGGGCTGACGGACGCGCTGCTGACGGAGTACCACGAGATCTTCGTGATCACGGCGGTGTTGTGCGCGGTGGGGGCGGGGTTGTCGTTGTTGATGCCGAGGCGGGCGGCTGTCGAGTCCGCCTCGCCTGCGGTGTCCGCGTAGCCGGGTGAGTTCGTTGCCTTGTCGGACCGCTGATTCTGGCTAGGGGACCGGCACGGTGCACGTGACGCACAAAGGCCCCGCACGCAGCGGGGCCCAAGGCGGTACGGGAGTTGCCTCCTGCGCCTTCAGCGTAGCGGCTGAATCCTATCCCGGCGGCTACACGATCAGGTGGTCACGAGCACGTCGTCCCAGCGGCAGGCAGTTTCAGGTTGATCAAGTAGTCCGAGCCCGCGCCGTCGACGCACTTGTTGCCCTGCAGGTACACCGTGTGCTGGTTGCCCTGGAACGTGAGCAGCCCACCTCCCAGCGCCTTCGCCAGGTTCACGCCCGCCTCGTAGGGGGTCGCGGGGTCGCCGGTGGTGGAGACCACGAGGACCGGGGGGAGGCCGTCGGCCTTCGGGACGTGGGGGGTGGCGGTGGGTGGGACGGACCAGAAGGCGCAGGCGTCGAGGGCGGCCGCGGCCGGGTTGCCGTCGTCGAGGAAGGGGGCGGCTTCCTTGTACTTGCGGGCGGTTTCCGCCAATACGGCGCGGTCCGTCTGGCGGGGGTCGTCCACGCACTTGACCGCGGTGAAGGCGTCGGTGATGGAGGAGTAGACGCCCTGCTCATCGCGGTCGTAGTAGGCGTCGGCGAGGAGCAGGAGCGTGCTGCCGCGGTTGTTCTTCAGCTCGGTGAGGGCGGCGTTGAGCGCGGTCCAGTACTCCTGCGAGTACATGGCCTGGATGGCGCCGGTGATGGCGTCGGTGTACGAGAGCTTGCGGCCCGAGACGTCCACGGGGCGTTGGACCAGCGGCAGGGTCAGGTCGCGGAACGCGGTGTTGGCCTTGGCGGGGTCGGTGCCGAGGGAGCAGTCCTTGCGGGCGGCGCACCAGGTCGCGAACGCGGTGAAGGCCTGCTGGAAACCGGCGCCCTGGGCGACCAGGGAGTCCGCGTCGCTCTGGGTGGGGTCGACGGCGCCGTCGAGCACGAGGGCGCGGACGTTGGCGGGGAACGCCTCCGCGTACTCCGAGCCGATGCGGGTGCCGTAGGAGTAGCCGATGAAGCTCAGCTTCGCGTCGCCCAGCGCCGAGCGCATGACGTCCATGTCCTTCACAACGTCGCGGGTGCCGACGTGCTCCAGGAAGTCCGCGCCGTTGCGCTCGGCGCACTTGTCGGCGTAGTCCTTGTTCTCCGCCTCGGTCTGCGCGATGCCCGCGGCCGAGGTGTCGATGTCCAGGTCGAGGCGGTCGGCGTCGCGTTCGGCGTCGGTGAGGCAGCGGACGCTGGGCTCGCTGGCGCCGATGCCGCGCGGGTCGAAGCCGACGAGGTCGAAGCGGTCGCCCAGGTCGCCGAGGCTCGTCGTCAACGACGCCGCGGCGGCCATGCCGGACCCGCCGGGACCGCCGGGGTTGAGCAGGAGCGAGCCGATGCGCTGGTCGGACTTGGCCGCGCGCTGCCGCAGCAGGCCGATCTTGATCGTGCGGTCGGTCGGCTTGGCGTAGTCCAGCGGCACTTCGAGGCGGGCGCACTCGATGTCCGCCTTGTTCTTGA
This sequence comes from Umezawaea sp. Da 62-37, assembly GCF_032460545.1. Classification (GTDB taxonomy): domain Bacteria; phylum Actinomycetota; class Actinomycetes; order Mycobacteriales; family Pseudonocardiaceae; genus Umezawaea. The sequence goes on along the minus strand of NZ_CP135965.1, from coordinate 6,623,884 downwards.
ACTGGGCCTTGGTCGAGCCGGTCGTGGCGTAGGGCCCGCAGTCCTCCCAGCCCAGCTGCTGGCCGTAGAACCTCTCCAGGCCCGCGGGGACGACACCCGCCGGTCCGCGCTGTTCGAGGGCGGTTCCGGGGATGGCCCGACCCGGCATCGCGGTCGAGCAGGCGGCCAGGACCGGGAGGACGAGGAACAGCAGCAGGTGGCGTCGCACCACCCGATCGTAGGTGTGACAGGTCGGCCACAACGCGCACCAAGGCGTGACGGAGTGGGAGAGGATGTGTCCATGCCGCAGCTGCGCCTCGCCCTCGCCCAGGTCAACGCCACTGTCGGCGACCTCGCGGGCAACGCCGACCTCGTCGTCGCGTGGACCCGCAAGGCCGCCGAGTCCGGTGCCCACCTCGTGGTCTTCCCCGAGATGGTGCTCACCGGCTACCCGGTGGAGGACCTCGCGCTGCGCGAGTCGTTCGCCATCGCCTCCAAGCAGGCGCTCGACGCCCTGGCGATCAGGCTGGCCGACGCCGGGCTCGGCGGGGTGGCGGCGTTCGTCGGCTACCTCGACCGCGACGAGCACGGCAAGCGCAACGCGGCGGCGGTGCTGCACGGCGGCCGGGTCGTCGCCACGCAGGACAAGCACCACCTGCCGAACTACGGCGTGTTCGACGAGCGCCGCTACTTCACCCCCGGCGATCGCCTGGAGATCGTCCGCCTGCACGGCCTGGAGATCGGGCTGGTCATCTGCGAGGACCTCTGGCAGGACGGCGGCCCGATCGCCGCCCTCGGCGAGGCGGGCGTCGACCTCGTCGTCTCCCCCAACGCCTCCCCGTACGAGCGGAACAAGGACGACCTGCGCCTCCCGCTGGTGGCCCGCCGCGCCGCCGAGGCGGGCGCCCCGCTGGCGTACGTGAACCTCGTCGGCGGGCAGGACGAGCTGGTGTTCGACGGCGACACGATGGTCGTGTCCGCCGACGGCGCGCTCATCACCCGCGCCCAGCAGTTCGTCGAGCACCTCACCGTCCTCGACCTCGACCTCCCCGGTGGCGCCGCCCGCACCGACGGCCAGGTCGGCGGCTTCACCGTCACCCGCCACACCCTCTCCGACGCCCCGCTGCCCGGCTACGAGCCGCTGCCCGTGCCGAAGACCGCCGAGCCGCTGTCCAACGAGGCCGAGGTCTGGCACGCCCTGGTCATCGGCCTGCGCGACTACGTCCTGAAGAACGGCTTCCGGTCAGTGGTCCTCGGCCTGTCCGGCGGCATCGACTCCGCCGTGGTCGCCGCCCTCGCCGTCGACGCCCTCGGCCCCGACGCCGTGCACGCCGTCTCCATGCCCTCGGTGTACTCCTCGGACCACTCCAAGTCCGACGCCGCCGAAATGGCCCGGCGCACCGGCCTCCAGTACACCGAGCAGCCCATCGCCGACATGGTCAAGGTGTTCGTGGACCAGCTGGGCCTCACCGGCCTGTCCGAGGAGAACGTCCAGGCGCGCTGCCGCGGCGTCACCCTCATGGGCCTGTCCAACCAGCACGGCCACCTGGTGCTCGCGACCGGCAACAAGACCGAGCTGGCGGTCGGCTACTCGACCATCTACGGCGACGCGGTCGGCGGCTTCGCGCCCATCAAGGACGTCCTGAAGACCCTCGTCTGGGACATCGCCCGCTGGCGCAACGACGAGTCGGAGAAGCTCGGAGAACTGCCTCCTATCCCCGAGAACTCCATCACCAAGCCCCCATCGGCCGAGCTGCGCCCCGGCCAGGTGGACAGCGACTCGCTGCCGGACTACGAACTCCTCGACTCGGTGCTGGACGAGTACGTCGACGGCGACAAGGGCTACCACGACCTGCTCGCGGCCGGCTTCGACCACGACCTGATCGACCGCGTGCTGCGCATGGTCGACAAGGCCGAGTACAAGCGCCGCCAGTACCCGCCGGGCACGAAGATCAGCGAGAAGGCGTTCGGGCGCGACCGGCGGCTGCCGATCACGAGCGGGTGGCGCGAAGGCTGAGCGTCAGAGAAGGCCGTGCTTCCTGGCGAAGGCCGGGAAGTCGGCTCCTGAACATGGCAACCGCATGCCGCTACCACGCAGCATGTCGACCAGGTTGGCCGCACCCGTCTCAGTGAGCTTGCCCTCCAGACATGCCTGGGCGAGCAACCAGACGGTGCCGTGAACGCGGAGTCCGTACGAACGGGCGACCGCGGTTGCGTTGCGGTCGTCGGTGATGGCGACCGCTTCCAGCACTTCCGCCGCCGCGAAAACCGTGGCCTCACCGATGTTGCGCTCCGTCGAGCCGATGCGCTCCACCCACCGCGAGAAGGACATGATGTGGTCCCAGTCGTCCTGTGGCACGACTGGGAGCCAGGGAAGGTCGAGAACCTTGCCGAGTTCATGCCCCACTTCCGGTCCTCGCCGCAGTTCCTCGCGAACAGCAGTCGTGGTCCAGCACCTCCGACCCGACAACAGGTCACCCAAGACGTCCAAGCGGTCGATCCGACCGACATGAGCGAGGCACGTGGTGTCGAGCACGAGATCAGGGCAGGTACCCGTGGTCACGGTTCGACGTCCTCCTCGTCGACAGTGGGGAGGTCGTCAGCCCCCAATTGGCCGTGCAACAACTCAACCGCGCGCGCCGAGGTGAGACGTCGCTGTCGCAGCGCGTCGAGCACGGCCTGCGCATAACTGCGCGGTACCCGGATCGAGTCGAGGTCGGGTTGGGGCTCCCAGCCGACGGCTTCCATGAACTCGGACTTGGTCGGCTTGTTCTGCTTCCACAGCCGTCGGGTAGCGGAGTCGAGGGCACCGACCTCGGCCGCCTGCCACATCGCCATCACCCACGACACCCGGTAGGTCGCCGCGAGCCGAACGAGATCGGTGCGGGCGAGCCCGTTCGCCGCCGCGGTGAGCACGACGTGCGTGGGCAGCAGCAACTCCGCGGCGAACGCGTCCATCACCGCTTTGCGATCGCCACGAGAAGCGTGCACCCCCAAATCACTCGAGTACTCGTCGCCAAGTACGAGGTGCCCCAGCTCGTGAGCGGCGGTAGCACGCCGTCTGCCCGGATCACCCGTACTGCTGACCACGGCCGCAGCCACAGCACCCTCGACGACGGACGCGCCGTTCCCCGGCAGCTCGGTGACGAGGACGAACTGACCGACCTGCTCGCACACGTCCATCAAAGAAGAGATGGGCTTGATGCCCAACCCCAGCTCGCTGCGCAGCCAAGTCGCTGCCGCGCGTGCGGCGGCATCGCTGTCGACCGGAAGCGGGTACGTGACGACGGGACGCGGGACAAGTGCCTCGATGTCGATGAGTTGCAGCACGTCGCGTAGCCAGGCTTGGAGCAGGGCTTCCAACCGGTACTGCTGACGGCCGGCATCGGTGTCGACGTCCTCGTCCAACTCGACCCTGCGGGAGAGCACAGCAGGCGGATCGTGCAAGAAATGCGCGAGCGGTACGCCGAGTTCAGCGGATAGCCTGGACAGCTCGAAAGCGTCGACCCGCCGTGTCCCAGCCTCGATCTTGGCAATCATCGTGCGGTCGAGGGACAGCTTCTCTCCCAGGTCAACCTGGGAGAGGGCGGCGGCCTGGCGCGCACTTCTGATGCGCTCCCCGACCCTCACCCAGTTCGAGACGTCCGTCATCGTGCGATAATCGCACACAGTGCGGTTTCTGTCACAGATTGACTACTGGGGTCGCACGAACGGGAACAGGACGCTCTGCCGAACCGTCGTCCCGGTGAGCATCATCAGCACCCGGTCGACGCCCATGCCGAGGCCGCCGGTCGGAGGCATGCCGAATTCGAGGGCCCGCAGGAAGTCCTCGTCGAGTTCCATCGCCTCCACATCCCCACTGGCCGCCTTCAACGACTGCACCTCCAACCTCCGCCTCTGCTCGATCGGATCCGTCAACTCCGAATAAGCGGTCCCGATCTCCGCCCCGAACGCCACCAGGTCCCACCGCTCCGCCAACCGCGGATCCTCCCGGTGCTGCCGCGTCAACGGCGAAACCGACGTGGGGAAGTCCGTGTAGAACGTCGGCTCCACCGTCACAGCCTCCACGAGCTTGTCGTAGGCCTCCTGCAACAACGCCCCGTGATCCGCCTCCTCCGCCACCACGATCCCCCGCCCCGCCAACAACACCCGCAACCTCTCCGCGGACGTGTCCGGCGTGACCTCCTCCCCCAACGCACGCGACACAGCGGCGTGAACAGGCACGACCGGCCAATCCCCGGAGATGTCGAACTCCGTCCCGTCAGGCCGCAGGGCGATCTGCTTCCCGTGCGCGGCGACCGCGCAGTGCTGCACCAACTCCCGCACGAGGTGCAGCATCGTGGTGTAGTCGGCGTACGCCTGGTACGCCTCGAGCATCGTGAACTCGGGGTTGTGGGTGGCGTCGGCGCCCTCGTTGCGGAAGTTGCGGTTCAGCTCGAACACCCGGTCCACGCCCGCGACGCACAGCCGCTTGAGGTACAGCTCCGGCGCGATCCGCAGGTACATCCGCATGTCGTAGGCGTTGATGTGGGTGACGAACGGGCGGGCGTTCGCGCCGCCGTGCACGGCCTGGAGCATCGGCGTCTCGACTTCGAGGTACGTCTGCTCGTGCAGGAACTCGCGGATTCCCCGCACGACGGCGCTGCGCACCCGCAGCAGCTGCGCGGAGTCCTGGTTGACCATCAGGTCGAGGTAGCGCTGCCGCACCCTGGTCTCCGGGTCGGCGAGGCCCTTCCGCTTGTCGGGCAACGGGTGCAGGCACTTCGCGGTGATGGTCCACCGGTCCACGAGCACCGACAGCTCGCCGCGCCGGGACGTGATCACCTCGCCGTGCACGCCGACGTGGTCGCCGAGGTCCACGGTGGACTTCCAGGAGCGGAACTCCTCCTCGCCCAACCGGTCCAGGGACAGCATCACCTGGAGTTCGCCGCTGAAGTCGCGCAGCCGGGCGAAGCACAGGCCGCCGACCTCGCGGACGGCGATCACCCGGCCGGTCACGGTCACCAGCGCACCGGTGCGCGTGTCCGGGGCCAGTTCGCCGAACCGGTCGCGCACCCCGGACAGCTGGCCGTCGCGGACGAAGCCCACCGGGTACGGGTCGACGCCCCGCGCGCGCAGCCGTTCGACCTTGGCGATGCGCACCCGCACCTGCTCCGGCCTGCGGTTGGGCTTGGGCACGACCTGCGCGGCGCTCGCCTCGATCTCGGCGACGTAGGTCGCGAACCGCACGGCTTCCGGGTCGTCGTGGTCGTCGTGCAGGGCGCGGTCGGAGCCGCGCTTGAGCAGGGACCGCAGGCTGGGCACGAAACCCTCGGCGATGCCCGCCGCGACGCTGACCCTGGTGAGCTGCCTGGCCTTGGAGTAGCAGAGGAAGCGCGGCAGCCAGTCCGGGCCGTACTTGGCGTTGGAGCGGTAGAGCGACTCCAGCTGGAAGAACCGCGACGCGACGCCGAGCACGCGGCGCCACGCCTTGAGCACCGGCCCGGCACCGATCTTCTCGCCCTCCTCGAACACCGAGCGGAACATCGCGAAGTTCAACGAGATCCGTTGCACGCCAAGGCGTCCGCTGGCCTCGACCAGTCCGGCGACCATGTACTCGTTGAGCCCGTTCTCCGCCTCGCGGTCCCGGCGCATCAGGTCCAGCGACACCCCGCGCCGCCCCCACGGCACGAACGACAGCAGTCCGCGCAGCGCACCGGCCGCGTCGTAGGCCTCGACCATCACGCACCGGCCGTCGGCCGGGTCGCCCAGCCTGCCCAGCGCCATGGAGAACCCGCGTTCGGTCTCCGCGCCGCGCCACCGCTCGGCCAGCGACAGGATCGAGCCCATCTCGAACGCCGGGATCTCCGAGTGCCGCCGCACCCTGGTCGTGTACCCGGCGCGCTCGATCCGGCTCACCGCCTGCCGCACGGCCCGGCGCTCCGGACCGGCGAGGGTGAACTCGCGGACGTCGAGGATCGCCTCGTCGCCGATCTCCAACGCCTTGAGCCCGGCCTCGGTGTACACCCGCGCGCCGCGTTCGCTCGCGCCGAGCACACCGGGGTGCCAGCCGAACTCGCGCGCCTCGGCCAGCCACGCGGCCACGGCCTGCGGCCACGCCTCCTCGTCGCCGATCGGGTCGCCGCTGGCCAGGGTCGTGCCGCCGAGCACGCGGTAGGTCAGCGCGGCCCGGCCGCTGGGGGCGAACACCACGCTCTTGTCGCGGCGGGTGGCGAAGTAGCCGAGCGAGTCGGGCTCGCCGTGCGCCGCGAGCAGCCTGCGGACACCCAGCTCCTCGGTGTCGTTGATCAGCCTGCTGGTCCGCTCGCCGCGGAAGAACACGTACATCGCGTGGATCGCGACCAGCGTGCCCCCGACGCCGAGCACGACGCTCAGCCACTGCGGGCCCTCGCCGACGTCGAGCCCGTGCAGCGGCAGCACCTCGCCGGTGACCTGGTTCGCCGCCCAGACGAACTTCTCGCCGGTGTCCACGAGGCTGCCGGGGAAGACCTCGGTCAGCGCCCAGCCGAGCACGCACAGGACGGCCATGCCGATGACGAACGTGCCGATCGCGCGCAGCCACGAGCCGGGCACCAGCCGCGCCGGGAACGCGGGCCGCGCGAGCCACAGCAGCACGATGATGACCACCGACGCGGCGACCCCACCGCCGAAGTACGGCCCCACCTCGGCCCAGGTCACGCCCTCCTCGTCGAGCGCGCCGGGCACGAAGGTGAACAGTGCGAGTACGAAGGACACCAGCGCCAGACCCAGCGCCTCGAACACCAGGAGCGTCCAGAGGGCGGCGCGCTTGCGGCGCCGCAACGCCGCGCCGAGCACGACGAAGACCAGGACGATGAAGAGGTTGGCGTCCACCGGCAGGCCGAGCCAGTACCCGGCGGTGCGGATGGCGTCAGCGACCGCGCTGTCGTCGGGGATGACCAGCAGGACGAGGGAGCCCAATGCGGCGAGTTGCACGACGGTGGCGACCGTCCCGGCGATGCGCCACTTCCACTTCGGCACGGGCACAACTTCTCCACAGGTTCGCAGGGCACGCTGACTTCGTGCGAACCACTATCACCACCGGAGCGGGCGGAGTCCACGTCACCTCGGCCGGTCTGGCCACCGACCCGGTGGTGGTGCTCAGCTCCGGCCTCGGCGGGGCCTGGTTCGACTGGTCTGCCACGGTAGACCTGCTGGCCCGGCACGCGCGGGTCGTGGTGTTCGATCGCCCCGGAACGGGCGACAGCGGGCCTGCCTCGGCGGATCCGACGCTCGCCCGCGAGGTGGCGGTGCTGGAGGCGGTGCTCGGCGACGCGCCCACCGCGGTGTTCGTCGGCCACTCGATGGCGACCATGCACGTGGAGGCGTTCGCCCGGCTGCACCCCGACCGGGTGCGCGCGGTCGTGCTGCTCGACCCCGACCCGGAGTCACCGGGCGCCGGACGCCCGTTCGACCTGTCCTCTGTGGTCGCCCGGTGGCTGCCGCTGCTGATCCCGCGCGAGGTGGGGGCGGCGCTCGTGCGCAGGCACGGGCACCTGCTGCGGCGCTGGGTGATCGAGGGCTCGACGCTGGCCAGGTTCGACCCGGCACCGGAAGCGCTGGTCAAGGACGTGTACCGGCGGCCGCACGTGGCCAAGTCCGTGCTCGCCGAACTCGCCGCCTACCCCGACCAGGTCGCCGACCTCGACGAGCTGCGCGCCGCGCACCCGCTGCCCGACGTGCCGTTCGACGTGCTCACCGCGGGCCGCAGGCTGTGGCCCGAGCACGCGGCGCTCGCCCGGCTGGCGCCGTGGGGCCGCAACGTGCTCGTGCCGGGGAGCAGGCACATGATCCCGGTGGACCGCCCGGACGCCGTGGTGATGGCCGTCCGCGACGCGCTCAGGGCGTCACGCGCCGCCTGAGCAGGCAGAACTCGTTGCCCTCTGGGTCGGCGAGCACGATCCAGCGGACCCCGCCCTGGCCGATGTCCACGCGCTTGGCGCCCAGCGCGAGCAGCCGTTCCAGCTCGGCGGCCTGGTCGCGGTCGGTGGAGTTGACGTCGACGTGCATCCGGAGCTTCTGCTTCTTCGGCTCGTCGACGCGGTTGAGCACGATCGTGATCCGGTCCTCCGGCGCCTGGTCGGCCCGGCCGATCTCGATGCCGTCCGGGTCCCGGTCCAGGACCTGGAACCCGAGCACGCCGCACCAGAAGTCGGCGAGCTTGTCCGGGTCCGCGCAGTCGAGGACGAGTTCCGTGATGCGACAGGCCATGGCACCCCCTCGAGTGGTGTGAGGCTACTCGCACACCCTGCCGCGAAGCCCACTTCGGTGCCACGCTTGTGCCGTAACCGTGCACACAGACCCGGGGACCCGCAGCGAAGCGGGCGTCGAGGGAAGGACGGTCCATCATGACCTCTGCTGCCGAAGTAGCGGCGCCGTACGGGAACGGCCCCGCCCAGCAGTCCGGCCCACCCGCCAAGCGGGTGCGCATCCCCCACCTTCGCGAGATGAAGGAACGGGGCGAGCCGTGGCCCATGCTCACGGCCTACGACATGTACACCGCCGAGCTGTTCGACGAGGCGGGCATCCCGGTGCTGCTGGTCGGCGACTCGGCGTCGAACAACGTCTACGGGTACGAGACCTCGCTGCCGGTGACGGTCGACGAGCTGATCCCGCTGGTGCGCAGCGTCACCAGGTCCGTGAAGAAGGCGCTCGTCGTGGCCGACCTGCCGTTCGGCAGCTACCAGGTGTCGGTCGAGCAGGCCGTCGCCACCGCCGTCCGGTTCATGAAGGAGGGCCAGGCGCACGCGGTCAAGCTGGAGGGCGGCAAGCACTTCGCCCCGCACGTCCAGGCGATCGTGCGCGCGGGCATCCCGGTCATGGGCCACATCGGCTTCACGCCGCAGAGCGAGCACCAGCTCGGCGGCTACCGGGTGCAGGGCCGCCGCGAGTCGTTCGACGCCGTGGTCGAGGACGCCAAGGCGCTCGAGGAAGCGGGCGCGTTCGCGGTCGTGCTGGAGATGGTGACCTCCGAGGTCGCCAAGCGGATCACGCACGACCTGCACATCCCCACGGTCGGCATCGGCGCGGGCCCGGACACCGACGCCCAGGTGCTGGTGTGGCAGGACATGATGGGGCTGCGCCGCGGCAGGGCGCCGAAGTTCGTCAAGCGCTACGCCGACATGGCGGGCCTGATGAGCGGTGCCGCGCAGGCGTTCGCCGCCGAGGTCCGCGGCCACCAGTTCCCCGGCCCGGAGCACACGTTCCACTGAGCCTCCTCAGCGGAAGTCCAGCACCTCGCGGGCTTCCACGAGCGACGGCCCGTACCAGGTGAGGTGGCGCCCCGACACGAGCTCGCACCTCGTGCCGGGGAACGCCTCGGGGCCGTCGGTCGCGCTGAACGCGTACGGCTCGTCGGGCAGCACGACCAGATCGGCCCGCTTCGCGCGGATGTCCTCGACGGACGGTCGCGGGTAGCGCTCGGGGTCGTCGGCGTAGGCGTTCGCGACGCCGAGCCTGCGCAGGACGTCGCCCGCGAACGTGTCGCGGCCGAGCACGACCCACGGCCGCCGCCACACCGGGACCACCGCGGTCGCCCACACCGGTTCCACGTGCCGCCACACCTCCTCGGACCGCACGAGCCAGTCCGGTTCAACGTCCCACGCCGTCGCCAGCAGCCGTCGGATCGACGCGAGCGCCTGCGGCACGGTGGCGGGCGCGGCCGTGACCCACACCGCGATCCCGTTGGCGCGCAGGCGTTCCACGTCCTCGGCCCGGTTCTCCTCGACGTTGGTCAGCACGAGGTCCGGCCCCAGCGCGAGCACGCGGTCGACGTCCGGGTACTTCGAGCCGCCGATCCGGGTGGTGTCGACCGGGCAGTAGTCCGTCACGCCCACCAGCGACTCGACGGGCACGGAATCGGTGAGCGACGGCACCAGGCTGACGACCCGGCGGGGCCGGTCCGGGATCGGGACCGGCTCGCCGAGGTCGTCGACCGGGAGCATCAGATGTCGGTGATCTTCAGGCCCGCGTGGGCCTTGTAGCGGCGGTTGATGGCGATCAGGTTGGCGGTGAAGGCCTCGACCTGGTGGGCGTTGCGCAGCCTGCCGCCGAAGACGCCCCGGAAACCGGGCACGGTCTCGGCGAGTTCGCGCACGACGTCGGTCGCCTCGCGGTCGTCGCCGAGCACCAGCACGTCCATGTCGACCGACTCGATGGACAGGTCGGCGAGCGACACGGCGGACACGTGGTGGAACGCCGCCGTGACGCGGGACTCCGGCAGCAGCGCGGCCGTCTGCTGCGCGGCGCTGCCCTCCTCGACGGGCAGGGCGAAGGGGCCCTGCTTGTCGAAGCCGAGCGGGTTCACGCAGTCGATGACGATCTTGCCGACGAGCGCCTCGCGCAAGGACGCCACCAGTTCGGCGTGCCCGTCCCACGGCACCGCGACGAGCACGATGTCGGCCTGTTCGGCGCAGCCCTGGTTGTCCGCGCCGGTGACGTGGTCCACACCGGCCAGGTCGCGCAGCTCCTCGGCGGACTTCTCGGCCCGTTCGGCGGCGCGGGAACCGATGACGACCTTCAGCCCCGCCTTGGCCCACCGCAGCGCGAGGCCCTTGCCCTGCGCTCCGGTACCGCCGAGGACACCTACGGTCAGCTCACGAATCGTTGTCACCCGACCATCTTCACACGCGTTCGAAAGCGACCTTGCGGCGAGCGGCGTCGGCCTGCACGAGCTTCACCCGCACGCGTTCACCCTCGGGCAGCTCCTCGCCCGAGCAGCGGCCCATGACGGGCGGCTCGGGGATGAACACGTCCGCGCCGTTGCCCTCCGACCGCAGCACGACCGCGTCGAACTCGCGGCCGACCTCACCTTCCAGGACCCACGCCTCGACCTGGTCCAGGCAGGCCCGGTCGACCTTGCTCGCGATGGAGTCCGACCCGCCCATCAGGCTCGGCAGCTCGGGCAGCGCCTTCAGCAGCCACTCCGGGACCTCGCGGCCCTCGGTCACGGCCAGGCACACCTCCGTGGCGAACCGGTCGACCAGCCTGCGCAGCGGGGCCGTGACGTGCGCGTACGACGAGGCGATGCCGGCGTGCGTGGCGATCTCCGGCACGGTCCCGTTGAACGCGGTGTACCCGGCGCCGCGCAGCAAGCGGGTCGCGTCGACGAACAGCGCCAGGGCCTCCGGCCGTGACGGGTCCAGTCCGGCCAGCAGCTTCGCGGGGCTGACGCCGTCGGCCCACGGGACGTGCAAGGCCAGCGCCGAGCGCTTGAGGGCCTCGACAGCGCCCTCGTCGGCGTCCGGGAGCGTGCGGAGGATGCCGACGCGGGCGTCCAGCATGATCCGGGCGGCGGACATGCCGGTGAGCAGGGAGATCTCCGCGTTCCACGCGTCCACCTCGACCCGCGGCCGGAGCACGAGCTTCCAGCCCTCGCCGTCGGGTTCGATCTCCTGCTCGGGCAGTTGCAGCTCCACCGCGCCGCGGTCGAGGGCCCGTTCGCGGCGGAGGCGGCCGAAGTCGGGCAGGGCCTCGATCGACGGGTGCACGGTGCCCGCGTCGATGGTGGCCTGGACGCTCTCGTAGTCGAACTGGGCGGTGGAGCGGACCATGGCCCGCCGCACCCGCACCGACTCGGGTTCACCGTCGGCGCCGCAGTCGAACGTCCACAGGACCGCCGGGCGCGTCTGCGTCGGGAGCAGGCTGGCCGCGCCCTCGGACAGGACGGTCGGGTGCAGGGGGACGTTGCCGTCGGGCAGGTAGAGGGTCTGGCCGCGCTTGCGGACCTCGGCGTCCAGCGCGCCGCCGGGCACGACGAACGCGCCGACGTCCGCGATGGCGTAGTGCACGCGGAACTTCCCGCCGGGGCGGCGTTCGATCGCCAGCGCCTGGTCGAGGTCCTTGGCGCCGGGCGGGTCGATCGTGACCAGCGGGAGGGCGGTCGCGTCCTCCCGTTCACCCGGCGCACGGGAAACGGCTTGCTCTGCCTCGGCCAACGCGGCGGGCGGAAACTCCTGCGGCAACCCGAACTCGGTGCGGATCCCGCTGAAGTCCAGCTCGGCGCGACCGGTCCTGATCACCAAGGAGGCCACACGTGCACCTTAGCCGCGTTCGATCAGTCGGCGTCCCATTTGCGCGACGCCTCGTCGGCGGCGGCGGTCTTCTCGCGGGCGATGTCGAGGGCGCGGGAGGCCGTGGCCTCGTCCGGGTAGGGGCCCATGCGGTCGCCGCCACGGCAACCCACACCGCGCTCGACGGTCTTGTGGGTCAGGCAGTAGTACCAGGCGTTCTCGTCGTCAGCCATGGGGTGAGGATTTCATGCGGGAGGGTGCATGTCGATTTGGGAGGGATCTTGGGGGGTTCGCTCGGTTTGGGTGGTGCCCACCCCGCGCAGCTTGGCCGCCGGTGGGGTGTGGGTCACTGCCTGGGGAAGCCCGGCCCCCGGCGCGCGATTGTCTCAATGCCCCACCCCTGTTTGTCAAGACGGTGAAGCTGTCTTGACAAACAGGGGTGGGGCAGGAGGGCGCTGTGGATCGGGGGCAGGGGGTGGGTCTGGCTTCGCCGGCATCGGGCTCCGCCCGACGAGGCATCAGGCTGCGCCTGACCAGGCATCCTCGCTGCGCGTTGGACGGGGCATCTTCGCTGCGCGTCAGACAGGGCATCCGACTGCGTCGGACGTGGTCAGGTCACCACTGGGGGGCCTGTAAAGGGGCTTGGACGGGGATGGGGGCGGAGTTGGGGTAGGGGGCGGGGAAGCCGCGGGGTGGGGTGTTCTGGTTGGCGTTGGCGTAGGAGGCCGGGATGGGGTCGGTGCAGGAGACCATGACGTTGCGGGATTCCGGGTTGGGGATGCGGCCGCCGTTGCGTTCGCGGTAGACGAGTTCGCCGTCGGAGTCGATCTCCATGATGGCGCCGACCTCCGCCAACTGCTCCTCGTCGAGGTCGACGAGCTTCTCGACCTTCGACGGAACCACCCGGTACACCGGCCAGTTGAGGTGGGCGGCGTGGTGGTGCAGTTCCGCGAGCAGGTGGGCCATGTGCTGCTGCCAGGGCAGCGGCATGGACTCGACCAGCGAGCGGGGCAGGACGACGTAGGACTTGTCCACTCCCGGTTTGGGGGTGGCCAGGTAGTCGCGCACCGGTGTTGTGGACGCGGGTGGCCCCACAGGACGCTGGATCGGATCGGGGGTGAACATGGTCGGCGCTCCCTCCTTGCCGGCTCGGCCTTGCCAGTTGCCGTGCCTGCCCTGCAACGGACCTACACACCAGGCCTGACGGCCATGGGCATCAACTCGGAGTAGTCCCAGTTGATCTTGCTGATCTTCACCACGTCCCCTGTCTGCGGCGCGTGGATGTACTCGTCGCCGCCCAGGTACATGGCGACGTGGTGCACGGTGACCGGGTCGGCCGGGTTGGTGGCCCAGAAGAGCAGGTCGCCGGGCTGGGCGTCCTTGACCGGCAGGAAGGCCCCGCCGTGCATGTACTGGTCGTTGGCCACGCGGGGGAGCTGGATGTCGGCGGTCGCGAACGCCTTGACCAGGATGCCGGAGCAGTCCCACGCGTCCGGGCCGTTGCCGCCCCACAGGTAGGGCTCGCCCAGCTGCTCCTTGGTGAACGCGATCGCCTTGGCCGCCGCCGAGGAGGCGGCCAGGACGTCGCCGGTGCCCGCGCCGCAGCCCGCCGGGTCGGCGACCTGGCCGAGCTCGCCGATCAGGAACGCCGCCATGGCCTCCCAGGCGTGGTACCGGTCGGGGAACGCGGACCGCTCCACGGCCTGCGCCGAGTCGCCGGGGCGCTTGGACTCCCAGTCCGGGACGGTGAGCAGCACGTCGTAGAACTTGTTGATCGCGTACACCGGGTCGATGACCTGGGCGACCGAGCCCCAGTTCATCGAGGGGCGCATCTGGAAGATGCCGATCGAGTCGGCGTCGCCGTAGTTCAGCGGGCGGAGGCCGGACTCGGTCATGCCCGCCTGGATCGCGACCTGCCACGCGAGCGGCGGCAGCTGACGCTCCTGGCCGATGGAGATGATCTTGGCGACGACGCCGCGCTGCTCCTCGTTGAGGTTGCCGGCGTCGTTCTGGCCCTTGTCGGCGCCGCCCTCGTCCCACGGGCCGATGGCCGCGTTGCAGCTGACGTTGAGGAGCGTCATGTTGCCGGCGGCGCTGTTGTTGTTCCCGACGACGGTCGTGACGCCGCTGGTGAGGACGATCGTGATCAGCACGGCCACGACCGCGGTCACCACCACGCCGAGCTTCACCATGCGGTCACTTCCTGTCGTACTTGTGCACGCGCCAGCCCTCTGGCAGCTTCGCCACCGTCATCACGAGCGTGCCGCCGCCCTTCAGGCCCACCTCGAACACGACCGAGTCCTCGTGCGACTCGGTGGGGCCGACCTTGCCCTCGAGGGCGGCCGGGATGTTGCCGGGATCGACGGTCGCCATCCTGGGCAGCAACTCGTTGCTCGTGTAGTCCTTGAGCTTGTCAAGCCACTGCGCGTTCGTGATGCCCGCCGGATGGGTGACCCACGCGCTCGCCCAGTTGTCCGCGATCAGCTGGGCGTCCGGTGCCACCGGCGCCGACGGCACCGTGGACGACGGCGGTGTCGCCTTGGTGGTCAGCGAGATGCTCGGGACGCCCGTCGGGACCACGCCGACCTGGCCCGGCAGCTGGGACGTGCGGGTCACCGCGCCGTTCGTGGTGGTGCCGCCGCTCTTGGCGCCCTTGGTGACCGCCGGGATGATGCTGCTGAACAGCATGATCACCGCGGCCACGCCGACGATCGTCGCGATCAGGTGGTTGGGCGAGCGCAGCGGCCAGCCCCACAGGCGGCGGTAGACGGCCGCGCGGCCGCGGTTGGTCCGGATCGGCATCTCAGTTGTCCCTGACTTCGAGCCCGCGCGACGGGCGGTAGATCACGTGCACCTGTCGTCCCGCGACGACCTCGGTCTCCGCGCGGCGCGGGCCCGGCACGACCGGGTTGTCCGCGATGCGGGCGAAGTTGTTGTTGTAGGCCGGGGTCCGCGACGGGATGAAGACCGCGTCCTCCTGCCGGTCCCAGCCGCGGTCCGACGCCGGGGCGGTGTCGACGACCCGGCTGGACCGCCCGGACGGCAGCGCCGCCGCGGGTCCGCCGTAACCGCGGGTCGGCAGCGCGGGCGCGCCCGCGCCACCCGAACCCGACGACGGCAGCTGGGTGGGCGCGGAGTCGCGGTCGAGCCGCGTGGACGTGGCCATGACGGGGTTGTTCGCCTCGGGCCGGACGCGGGTGCGGTCGCGCTGCGGCGTGGGGTCGCCGTCCGGGTCGGTGTCCCTGACGGTGTCCCAGAACTCGTCCTGCGGGGTCGGCCCGGTGTCGGCCTTCTTGCCCCGCATCCGGGACAGCAGGCCGCCGCCCATCGGCAGCGCCCGGCTCGCCGACCCGACCGACATCTCCACCATCTGCCACATCCGGCGCAGCGGTTTGCCGATCATGAAGCAGACGACCGTGAGCATCAGCCCGAGCAGCGTCCTGGTCAGCAGCGACAGCCCCGTCGCGTTGAGGATCGCCTGGAGCAGCAGGGCGTGCGTACCGGCCAGCACCGCGAGGATCAGCACGTTGAACACGGTGACCGCGGCGGCCCTGCCGACCTGGCGCAGCAGGTCGTGGTGGATCAGCGCGACCAGGCCGATCAGCGGACCGGCCAGCGTCAGCACGCGCAGCAGCAGCTGGGCGAGCAGCACGGCGGCCTTCGCGAACAGCTGGAACAGCGAGAACGCGACGGCCTGGAGCATGGCGAGGAAGCCCGCGCCCATCCGGCTGCCGTCGTCGCCGGTGAAGTAGCCCTTCACCGGTGCCATCGCCGGGTCCTTGGAGATCGCGATGTAGTCGGCCTTCTTCGCGTCCAGCGCCGCCTGGTCGCCGTCCTTGTGCTGGGCCAACTCGTCGGTCGTCCACCCCTGCGCGTTGAGCAGCCGGGTGCCGAAGTCCTTCACCTGCGGCGCGTCGGGCGTGCCGAACTCACCGCGCAGCCAGCTCTGGTAGACGACGGTGTCGTGCAGCTTGGACGGCAGGACGTGCAGCGTGCCCTGGTCCTCGGGCGAGTCGATGAACCCCGCCTGGATCTCGGAGGTCTTGGTGACCAGCGTGCTGTCCAGCAGGCTGTAGAACTGCGGCAGCGCGAGCGTCGAGGTCGCCAGCCACATCGCGGCCAGCGCCCACATGCCGCGCTTGCTGATCGTGGCCAGGTCGCCCTGCCAGATCTGCCGGAACATCAGGATCGCCAGCAGCAGCGCCACCAGCCCGAACCAGCGCAGGTAGACGTTGTCGTAGACCTTCTGGACCCCGGACTTCACCGCGTCGTCCAGCGGCACCAGCAGGCCGCGGCCCATGACGGTGTAGTGCAGGGCGTTCGTCGCGCCGACGATGTTCTTGCCGACGTTGAACATCTCGTTGCCGACCCAGGTCTCGATGACGCCGTTGGCGTTCGGCACCACCGTGCACTTCTCCTGGAACGTGTGCCACACCATGCCCGCGTAGCCGAAGTTCAGGTACGGCGTGTCCTTGAGGCCGTTGCCGATCGGCGGGTCGATCGCGCCGACCATGCCCGAGCCCGGCCGCTCGGGGTTGGGCGCCTCGCCGCACGCCGCCGCGTTCGCGACCGGGGCGCCGAGGACGACCTGGAGCCCGACGATCGCCACGACCACGGCGAGCGAGCGCCACCGCTTGGGTCCCGGCTTGCGCTTGAAGAACCGCCGCGCTCGAAGCGCGGCGGCGATGGCCAGGAGCACCAGGAGGATCGTCATGCGGCGCCCTCCCTGCCGTTGCGGCGGTTGCCCCCTTCACCATGTGTCGAGTCGACCAGTTCGTCGTCCTCCACCAGCCCGACCTCGAGGTCGGCGGCCAGCTCGTCGTCGTAGTCGTCGGTGTGGTTGCGCTCGTTGTAGGTGAGCCGCTCCTCCAGCGGCGCGGACACCTCCACCGGGTCGCCCTCGGTGTGCCGCATCGCGTCCGGCGTCGTGTCCAGGCCCTCGCGCAGGTGCTCCAGGTGCGGGCCGCTGAAGTCGATGCGGATCCGCTCCACGCCGCCCGCGCCGTCGCCGAAGATGAACTGGCGGGGCGCGCGGTCGCGTTCAGCGGCGTTGCGCACGCCACCGGGACGGCGGCCGAGGCTCGCCACGACCTGCTCGTACCCGGACCCGATCGGCACCTTGAGCAGCCGGAGGGCGTCCGCCTGCGCCTGGTCGTCGTCGAGCCTGCCGACGAACACGGAGTCGAGCAGGGTGACGAAGCCCTGGATCTTCAGGAAGTCCGCCGGGACCTGCGAGGACAGCAGCACGCGGACGTTCCACTTGCGCGAGTCGCGCGCGAAGCGGTTCATCAGCACGCGGCCGGTCGGCACCTCGGACAGGAAGAACGCCTCGTCGATCCAGACGCCCTTGCGGAGGTCCTTGGGGCGCTCGTAGATCGACCGCTGGGTGAGCCACGCGGCCAGGTTCAGCATCTCGACGCCGAGGGACTCCGCGTCCGTCCAGTGCTCGCGGCCCACGTTGTCCTTGGGCAGGTTGAGGCCCGCCATGGTCAACACGGTCAGCCGGTCGTCGCGCTGCTCGTCGTAGGGGTCGGCGTTGCGCTCCGGGATGAGCAGCGACATGCGCTCGCGCATCTCGTCGAGGAAGTCGGCGACGACCACCGCGTGCTCGTGGTGCTCGCTGGCGTCGCGGCGCAGCGCCTCGAACACCTGGCCGGGGTGCGCGTCGAACCGGCCGCCGACCGTCCGCACCGCGCGCAGCAGCACGATCCGGGTCTGCGGCAGCTTCGCGACCTCGTAGGGCAGCAGGCCGCTGAGCACGTCCAGCACCAGCCGTCGACGGGTCGCCGCCGCCAGCGCTTTCTCCCGACGCCAGGCCCGCTCGGGGTCCTCGTCGTCGATGAAGTGCTCCAGCATCGGCTCGGCGACCACCCGGTAGGGGTTGAGGATGCCGGGCTGGGCGTTGAGCAGGTTGATCGGCCGCGCGTACGGCTTGAGCTCCGGCAGCTCGCACAGCGCCGCCAGCGGCCCGGACGGGTCGAGCAGCGTCCAGTGCGCCCCGGCCCGCAGCGTCTTGTAGACGATGCCGCCGCCGAGGAACGACTTGCCCGCGCCCAGGCCCGCGACCATCGCCGTCAGGCCCGAGGCGTCGCGCAGCTCCTGCGCCATCCACGGGTCCCACGCGACCGGGCGGCGGGTGGCCGTGCAGGTCTCGCCCAGCAGGATGCCCCGCCGGTCGCCGACCTCGGCCGTGGCCGTGGGGACGGCGGAGGCCGCCCACAGCACCGAGCCGCGGCGCAGGTACGCGCCGCTCGCCAGGGACTCGCCGGGGATGAACTCCCTGGCGATGGCGTACTGCGCCTCCGGGTGCTCGATGGCCACCTTCGGTTTGTAGAGGTCCAGCAGCGATTGGGCCAGTCGGAGCGCGTCGCGCTCGGTCGGCCCGGACACCGCCAGGCGCCACCACGAGCGCACACGGGTGCCCAGCGCGGTGAAGCCGGACGTCATCTCGTCGTCGATGTCGAGCACGCGCGACGCCTGGCGCGCGAGGGACTGCGGCGGCTCCAGTTCGTGCTCGTCGGTGTAGTGCCGGACCTGCGACCGGACCTTGTTCATCTGGCGCTGGAGCTCACCCGAGACCTCTTCGGGTTTGCGCACGTAGATGCGGGCGGACCACTCCACGCTCGCGGGCAGGCGGTCGGCCCGCTGGACCCACGGGTCGTCGACCTCGGGGATCTGGAGACCGTGCATCAGGCCCACGGTGAGCACCACGACGTGCCGCCGGATGCCCGCGTTCGACCCGGTGCGACCTCGCACGGTCACGGTGGGCGAGTACGGCTCCTGGTGGAAGTCCGCGGCGTCGGTGAAGCTGGCCAGGTCCTCCGGCTCCCACGGCGCGCCCGGCACGGCCGGGAGGTTGCGCGGGGCGGGCAGACCCAGCGAGCACGACCGGTGCATCAGCCAGGACATCTCCTCGGCCGTGGCCGGGCGACCCTCCAGACCGGCGGACCCGATCACCTGGTCGAGGTGGTCGACCTCGCTGTCCAGCGCGACCAGCTCGGCGTCCACGGCGTCCGGGAAGACCTTGCGCAGCACGGGGGCGGCGCGCTCGACGGCGCGGTCCATCATGTTGCGGGTCTGCACCTGGACACCCAGGTAGACCTCTTTCTCAGCCATCGAACGGCCCATGAGCTGCTGCTGCTCGCCGACCATGTAGTCGTCGAACGACAGCGTGCCGGGGGTGTCCGGGAGGCGGCGCACCGCGTTGTGGACGTGCGCCTCGGCCCACATCCGGATCGGGTACGGGCGCGTGGTGACGCGCAGGTGCATCCAGCGGCCCTGGAGTTCCGCGTACTGGCCCGCGATGGCCGCGATCAGGTCCTGGCGCTGCGAGTCCGACCGGAACGACCAGCGCTGCGGCGCGAGCTTGTACCAGGCGTAGACCTCCTGGCCGGTGCGCAGCAGGTGGCCGTCGATGCTCCGGGCGGCGATCGACGGGGTGTAGCTCGGTATTACCTGCTCACCGGTCAGCCGTCGACCGCGCTTGCTGTACACCTTGCGGTCCGAGTGGTCCGCGGCAGCGGCGTGTTGGGCCACGTGAGCCGCGGAGCGTCGGTCACGGTCTCGCCGGCGTCCGAACACCGCGTACCTCCTTCTTACGGCCGCCTGACCGCCGTCGATTCTTCTGGGTCGTTGTCGAGACCTGGACGGTGGAAGCTGTGGAGCGTCTCGAACCCTTCCCCCGCTTCTTCTTCTCACGCCTGCGGGGGCGTTGGGTGTTGACCCGAATCCGGGCGGCGCTGGCCGCTCCGCCCACGCCGCTGGTGCGCTCGCGGGGGGCGATCAGTTCGCGTACCCACATGGCCATGGCGGCCGACAGGGGGCGCTCGTGGCTGATCCGCGCGCAGATGAAGCGCGTCAGCACGATCGTGATGATGAGGGCCCACGCGGTGGTGAAGAAGCTGAAGCCGTACCCGAGCTGCCGTTCCACGGTCAGCACGAGCAGGAACACCGCGATGCCCACACCCCAGGCCACGTAGCGCGCACGCCAGGGGAAGGTCGCCTTGGGCGGGCCGAGCCAGACGGCGTCGACCCGGTAGACCTCGTCGTCAGTGCGTACCCGCACCCGTCAGCCTCCGGTGAACAGGCCAGCGATCCACGTGCCGATGTTCGCGCCGGCGTTCGTGGTCACGGCCAAGCCGATGATCGCCAGCGCGACGATGACGCCACCGAGACGGCGCATGACGCCCGCGTTGTCCCCCTTGCCGCCACCGAGCCAGAGCAGCAGGACCGCGACGGTGAGGAGGAGCAGCGGCACCAGGTTGTTCAGCATCCATTCGCGGATGCCTGTTGTGCCCAAGCCGCCGCCGGGCTGCTGCTGCGCGAGTGTTACCAGGGCCATGGCGGTCATCTCGTACTCCTGAGTACGCCGAGCGACTCCGGGCGGGTCCGAGGGGTCCCGTCCGGGGCTTGCGCTAACGAGTAGAACACGTCTGCGACACGAGGTGTATCAGTCGCCGAGCGGTGCGTAGATCAAAAGTCGTTCCCCTCGCACTCGATTACGTCTAATCTGGGCACGCACATCATGGGTGAGGGGATGTCGAAGATGAACCACCCAGGCCCGATTCTCCCGGTTGCCGGCATAGTTCACCCGAAAGCGAACCAGCGGGTCACGCACCGTGTGCACGACCTCGGCCCCCTCGCTCGGTTGATCGGCTGATTGACCTGTTCGGCCGGACCACTAGCCCGAATGGGCCTGCGGTCCGAAGTCACGACTCGAGGAGGCCCGCCCATGACCCTGCCGCCCGAAACCGCGCCCGACACGGCCGCGGAGGTGAAGGAAATCACCGTCGCCACTGCCGAGCTGGACACCGCAGAGGCTACCGGTGGGGACCGGCAAACCGGGCGGCGGGTGCAGCGGACGATCAACTTCGACAGCGAGGTGCTGGAGCGCGCCCGAGCCGCCGCCACATACCTGTCGGCGTACGAGCCGTCAGCCGAGGTGCGCAGCCTCGCCGACATCGTGAACCCGGCCGTGGAGGAGTACGTCGGGGAACTGGAACGGAAGTTCAACGGCGGCCTGCCGTTCCGCCCGGTGTACCGGATGCAGCCAGGCCGGCCTTCGCGGAGGGCGTAGGGGTGGAGCAGGACTGCTGTAGGTGGTGCGTCCGATTCGACTTGGAGACCACTCATCCAGGACTTCACGGACCAAAACGGGCAGCTGGCCACAGATCGCAAGACCTGGATCCCCAAGCAAAATCGAACACAAAGGGCCGAGCACCTGCCCCAGCCGGGCAATCAGCTTTCAGGCTCCAACCCGACCCACACCCCAAGCGAGCCCGGCGCTTTTTCACGTGAGCGCAATACCGTGGTCGATTTTACTTGGGGTTTTTGACCCTGTAATTGGTCGGCGGGCATGCTTACCACCTGCCTTTTTAGCCCGACAAGGGTCAAAAAGAAGGGCCCCAAGTCAAATCGACCACACCCACGCACGCAACCAGGCTCCGGGAACCCAGCATCACCTTTGCGCCAAACCCACCACTCAAGGCGACTTCACCGACCCCAGAACAAAGACCCGACCGCACCCTCGACCACGACGACTAGGGCGCCCTGGGATGGGCCCCCGAAGTCACAACGCTACCGAGGGGGTACGACATTTCCCGCGACCCGACCCCGGACCAGACGCGCGACGCCCCCGAACCACCCCAGGCCGACCACACCCGAACAACCACCGACCTGAGCCACGCCCACAAGCAGCGCCTCGGCCAGCCCCACCAACAACTCCCCGACCTCACCCAACCCGCGCGACCAACACCCACACCCCAGGTCAACTCGCGCGCACCACAACCACAACAACAAGAACAGGGCGGATGAGCCGGCATGTAAGCCGGATCCTGTTCGCGGGCACCTCACGGCGCTCCGCTTGGCGGCCATCCATCTCGGCCTGCCGTTGCCGACAGGCTCTTGCGGCCTACCCGCAGGCATCGGGCGGGCAGCCCTCGAACGCCTGCGCAGGTGCCGAGGCACCCTCTTGGCCTTGCTCCGGGTGGGGTTTACCTAGCCGCTCCTGTCGCCAGGAGCGCTGGTGGTCTCTTACACCACCGTTTCACCCTTACCCCGGCTCACACCGGGGCGGTCTGTTTTCTGTGGCACTGTCCCGAGGGTCACCCCTGGTTGCCGTTAACAACCACCCTGCCCTGTGGAGTCCGGACTTTCCTCGGCGACAGACACAAATCCGTCGACGCGGCCGCCCTGCCGACTCATCCGCGGCACCAGGATAGTGGGCGCGTCCCAGGCTGTGGAATCCGGGCCCGCGCCCTTGTTGGTACCCGCCGGGGCTGGTCTACTCGATCCATGGCCGGAACCGGGGTGTTGACCCGTCGCCGCCACGTCGACTTCGGTCGGGTGGCCGCTTCCTTCTGTCGTATCTGACGACCTTTCCCCCTCGCCGCACGGTTTTCACCCGTGTGTTGTCGCAGGCCTCCAAGGGAGCCGGGTTTTGTCCACGCAATTCGCTTGTCGAGTGCCGACCAGGCCGGAGACCCCGGCGCGGATCGGGCGGACGGTCGCACCCCAGCCCACCAGCAACCCCTGATCCCGGTGGCGTCCGGCGCACTTCGCGAGCGCCGGACGCCACCGGCTTCGCACGAACCGAGGTGCCACACCGATGTCCACGATCCTCACCATCTCCGGCAGCCCGTCGGCGTCGGCACGGACCGGCGTGCTGGTCTCCTACGTCAACGCGAGACTGGTCGAGGCGGGCCACGAGGTGCACACGGTGCAGGTGCGGCAACTGCCGACGCTGCCGCTGCTCACCGAGGACCTCAACGACCCGCAGATCGCCGAGGCCGTCACCCGGATCCTGAACGCCGACGGCATCGTCGTCGCGAGCCCGGTGTACCGCGCGGCCTACAGCGGGCTGGTCAAGGCACTGCTCGACCTGCTCCCCAAGCGCGCCCTGCGCGGCCGCGCCGTCCTGCCGCTGGCCACCGGCGGCAGCCAGGGGTTCCTGGTCGCGATGGACTACGCGCTCAACCCGCTGCTCGCCGGCAAGGGCGCGGACCACGTCGTGCGCGGCGAGTTCGTGCTCGACAACCGCATCCGACCCGAGCTGGGTGACAACGCCCTGGATCCGGAAGCGGCGTTGGCGGTGCTGGCGGCGACCGAGCGGTTCACGGCGGCGCTGGCCGACGTGGGATACCGGCGGCGCCGCGGCACCGGCCACCTGCGGCCCGCGGTGTGAACGCGCGCGAGCAGGGGTCGCCCTGTCGGGTTGACCCCCCGAGTTCGAGGCTAGTGGAGGGGTCCGACAAAACGCGGTGAGCTGTGGTTTTGCCGGGCGGCGTTGAAGCGGAATCTTTCCGGTCCCATCCGGCCATCGGGGTCCGACAAAGCGACCTGGGGTTTCACCGGATCCGCGCACCGAGGAAACAGAGCCCCTTGTCCGGGATGGACCCCGAGTTCCACACCGATGACAGGCGGCGCGGTCTGGGACCGTTCCACACCCATGACAAGCGGCGCAGCCTGGCGTTTCACGAGATCCGGGCACCGGCGAAGCAGGGTCCCCCGTCCGGGATGGCCCCCCGAGTTCCACACTAGCCGCAGGGTCCGACAAAACACGGTGACCTGCGGTTCCACCGAGACCGGGCAGTGTGGAAGCAGGGTCCCCCGCCTGGGTGGGCCCCCGATTTCCATCCTGCCACCGGGGTCCGACGGTTGATCTTCCGTGGATCGGCTGTCGGGCCTTTGCCGTCCACAAACGTGTCGGAGATAGTTGACATGTCGGGAGTTTCCGACATAACTTGGCGCGGTGTCCGACGACGACGTGTTCCTCGCCCTGGCCAACCCGGTGCGGCGGCGGCTGCTGGAGCTGTTGGCCGATGGTCCGCGCAGTGCGGGTGATCTGGCGAAGCAGTTCGAGCTGAGCCGACCGGCTGTGGCGGAGCACCTCCAGGTGCTGCGGCGGGCGGAGCTGGTGCGGGACGTGGCCGTTGGGCGGATGCGGCACTACTACCTGAGCACCGACCCGCTCGAGCAGGTGAGCGAGTGGCTGCACCCGTTCGAACGCATCTGGCGCGAGCGGTTGCGGGTGCTCGCCGATCTGATCGAGGACGAGGAGAAGCGATGACCGACACGCGCACGACGATCTCGGTGGACCAGTTCATCGCGGCACCGCCGGAGGCGGTGTGGCGCGGGCTGACCGATCCCGAACTGCTGGCCCGCTGGTGGGTGCCCGGTGACGTGGCCGCCGAGGTCGGGCACGTCTTCGAGCTGGACATGCCGGGTTGGGGTCCGAAGCGGTGCGAGGTGCTGGAGGTCGAGCCGAACGAGAGGTTCGTCCACACCTTCGCGGACTGGACGCTGACCTGGCGCCTGGTCCCCGAGGGCCGGGGGACGCGGTTGCTGCTGGAGCACTCGGGGTTCGACCTGGACGACAAGCGCGCCGCCGACGCGTTCAAGCGGATGGGGCCGGGGTGGCGGGACGTGGTGGTGCCGCGGTTGGCGGCGCTGGTGGAGGCCGACGCCCAGATCGCACCCCAGGGCTCGCGGTGACGGCGAGCCCCAACGCCGCCGGCACGTCTCAGGTCAGGTGCGAGGTGTCGTTGACGAGGCGGACCGAGGCGTGGCCATCCGGGTAGAACTCGGTCACCGAGAGTGCGGCCAAGTCCAGGTGGAGGCGGAAAAGCAGTGATGGGCCCACGTCGAGGGCCATGCGCAGCAGCGTCTTGATCGGGGTGACGTGGCTGACGACGACGATGTTCTTGCCGCCGTGCTCGGTGATGAGGTCGTTGCGGGCGCGTCTGACCCGGCGGTGGACCTCGTCGAAGCTCTCGCCGCCCGGCGGGGCGACCGAGGTGTCGGACAGCCACCTGCGGTGGACGTCGGGGTCGCGTTCGGCGGCCTCGGTGAAGGTGAGGCCCTCCCAGGCGCCGAAGTCGGTCTCGATCAGGCCGTCCACGGTGACCACCGTCGTGCCGAGCGCCTTGGCGACGGCTTCGGCGGTCTCGCGGGTGCGGCCGAGCGGGGAGCTGACGACGGCGGCGATGTCGTCGAGCTTCGACAGGCGCCGAGCGGCGGAGGCCGCCTGGTGCCTGCCGGTCTCGGTGAGCGGCGGGTTGCCGCGGCCGGAGTAGCGGCGGGCCACCGACAGCTCCGTCTGGCCGTGCCTGAGCAGGTGCAGGCGGGTGGGGGTGCCAACGGCGCCGGACCAGGAGGCCGGGGGCTGCTGGGGTGCGGCCTCCGGCTTGGTGGTGATGCCCGCCTGCTCGTCCATGGCCTGGTTGGCGAGCCGGTCGGCGTGCTTGTTCCGCTCGCGCGGGATCCACGTGTAGTGGATGCGGGCGAACCCCTTGGCGAGCGAGCGGGCCTCGGCGGCCAACGGCTGCATGGAGGGGTGCTTGACCTGCCAGCGGCCGGACATCTGCTCGACGACGAGCTTCGAGTCCATGCGGGCCTCGACCTCGTCGGCCTCCAGTTCGGCGGCGGCGCGCAGGCCCGCGATGAGGCCCTGGTACTCGGCGACGTTGTTGGTCACGTGGCCGAGCCCGGCGAAGCGCTCGGCGAGCACCTCGCCGGTCAGCGCGTCGCGGACGACCGCGCCGTACCCGGCGGGACCGGGGTTGCCGCGGGAGCCGCCGTCCGCCTCGATGACGACCTTGCGGGTCACAGGCCTGATTCCGCCGTGCGCACCATGATCGCGCCGCACTCCTCGCAGCGGAGGACCGCGTCCGGCGCGGCTTCCTTGACCATGGAGAACGCGCTGCGGTCCAGTTCGATGCGGCACGCGCCGCAGCGACGGGAGCGCAGCAGGCCCGCGCCGATGCCCTTGTGCGCGCGGACCTTCTCGTAGAGGGCCAGCAGGTCGGCCGGGAAGCCCGCGCCCGCCTTCTCGCGGTCGGCCTTCCGCTTGGCCTCGATGGAGTCGAGGTCGGCCAGCGTCGCGTCGCGGCGGCGGGCGGCGTCGGCCATGGCGGCCTGCGACTTCTCCAGCTCGACGCGCGAGTGCAGCACGTCGGCCTCGACGGCTTCGCGGCGTTCCATCAGCTCCAGCAGGTCGTCCTCGAGCGCGGACTGCCTGCGCTCCAGGGTCGCCAGCTCGTGCTCCAGCTCGGTGAGCTGCTTCGCGCCGACCGTGCCCCCCTGCATGAGCTTGCGGTCGCGCTCCTCGCGGGCGCGGACCTGGTCGATCTCGGTCTCCTGCCGCTTCACGTCGCGGTTCAGGTCGCCCAGGGTGGTCTCGATCGTGGTGAGCGCGTCCGTCTTCAGCCGCAGCTGCTTCTCCGCTTCGGCGATCTCGACGATCTCCGGCAGCGTGCGCCTGCGGTGGTCTACGCGCGAGAGTTCGGCGTCGACCTCGGCGAGCGGGAGCAGCCTGCGCTGCACAGCGGGATCGGCCTTCATCTTTGGTTGGTCCTCCTGGTTAGGCTCGTCGCACCGACGGTCCACGGATCGGTTCGGCGGGTGGAGACGAGTACATCGACCGTACCGTCGAACGCGGAGCGCACGACGCCCGCCGCCTGCTCGCACCACGGCCACTCGCTGGCCCAGTGCGCGACGTCGACGAGCGCGGGCACGGCGGCGCCGCCCGCCGCGTGCTCGGATGCGGGGTGGTGGCGCAGGTCGGCGGTCACGAAGGCGTCCACGCCCGCGGCCGTCGCGGCCTTCAGCAGGCTGTCGCCGGAGCCGCCGCTGACGGCGACGCGGTGGATCGTGCGATCAGGATCACCCGTCGCGCGCACGCCCTGCACCGTCGGGGGCAGGCCGTCGGCGACGCGCTGGACGAACGCGCTCAGCGGTTCGGGCTCCGGCAGGACGCCGACGCGGCCGAGACCCGTGCGGGAGGGCAGGTCCGCCATCTCGTGCAGGTTCAGCGCCACCTCCTCGTACGGGTGGGCGGCGCGCAGCGCGTCGACGATCCTGGTGCGCAGCCGCCGTTCCAGCACGACCTCGACGCGGGTCTCGTCGACGTGCTCCAGCTCGCCGAGGGTGCCGATCGCGGGGTTCGCGCCGTCGACCGGGAGGAACTGGCCGGTGCCCGCCACGGTGAACGCGGCGTCGCGGTAGTTGCCGATCTGCCCGGCGCCCGCGGCGTGCAGGGCGGCGAGGACTTCCACGGCGTCGGCGTGCGGGACGAACGTGGTGAGCACGTCGAGCGGCGGCGCGGGGTTCGGGCTCAGCGGGCCGGTGACCGTCACGCCGATCGCCGCCGCGAGGGCGTCGGAGACACCGGGGTCGGCGACGTCGGCGTTGGTGTGCGCGCAGTACAGCGCGATGCTGGCGCGGATGAGCCGGTGGACCAGGTGGCCCTTGGGGTCGTCCGCGGGCACGCCGGTGACGCCGCGCAGCAGCAGTGGGTGGTGCACGACGACGGCCTGGGCGGCGACCTCGATCGCCTCGTCCACGACGGACTCGGTGGGGTCGACCGCGAACAGCACGCGGGTGACCTGTTCGGCGGGGTCGCCGCAGATGAGGCCGACCGCGTCCCACGACTCGGCGGCGCTCGGCGGGTAGGCGGCCTCCAGAGCCGCGATCACCCGCCCGAGAGTGGTGGTCACCGTTCCTCCAGCACGACTCGTAGTGCGTCGACCAGGTGGTCGAACTCCTCGGGCGGCCGGGTGGCGACCCGGAGGTGGTCTGTCGTCAGGCCGGGGAAGGTGTCCCCTCGGCGCACGGCGAAACCCTTGTCCCGCAGCGCTTCCCGCACCCGCTCGCCACCTGGGACGCGCAGCAGCAGGAACGGCGCCCTCGGCGGCACGACGACCAGATCGGTCAACGCGGCCGCGGCGTGCGCGGTGTGCGGCACCGTCCGCTCGGCGATCGCGCGGGCCTCGGCGACGGCGACGGGTTCGCAGCAGGCGGTCACGGCCTCCAGCACCAGGCTGCCGACCGGCCACTGTGGACGGTGGCGGGCGACCCTGGCCAGCAGCGCGGGATCGCCGAGCAGGTAGCCGGCGCGCAGTCCGGCCAGGCCCCACGTCTTGGTCAGGCTGCGCAGCACCAGCAGTCCGGGCAGCCGCTCCCCCGCCAGCGACTCCGGTTCACCCGGCGCGGTGTCGGCGAACGCCTCGTCCACCACCAGCACCCGGCCCGGCCGGACGAGTTCGCGCAGCGCGGCGGCGGCGTGCAGCACGGAGGTCGGGTTCGTCGGGTTGCCGATCACCACCAGGTCGGCTTCCTCCGGCACCAGGTCCGGGCGCAGCGCGTACCCGTCCTCGGGACGCAGCAGCACCCGGTGCACCGGTACACCGGCATCGACCAGCGCGACCTCGGGTTCGGTGAACGACGGGTGCACCACGGCGGCGAGCTTGGGCCCCAGCAC
This sequence comes from Umezawaea sp. Da 62-37, assembly GCF_032460545.1. Taxonomy (GTDB): domain Bacteria; phylum Actinomycetota; class Actinomycetes; order Mycobacteriales; family Pseudonocardiaceae; genus Umezawaea. Next base: position 6,595,618 of record NZ_CP135965.1, on the reverse strand, counting down.
GGGCAGCAGGGCGAAGCCCTCGGCGGCGCCCGCGAGGACCAGCACCTCGTCCGGGGCGCGGCCGTGGCGTTCGGCGACCGTCCGGCGCGCGGTGAGGTCGGCGAGGTCGGTCGGGTAGCGGCCGAGGTCGTCCAGGGCGGCGGCCAGGCGGGTGCGCAGCCAGGCGGGCGGACGCGGCACGCGCACGTTCACCGCGAAGTCGGCGAGGCCGGGAGCGGCGTCGACGTCCCCGTGGTGGCGCAACAGGGCGCGCTCTGTGTCCAGGCTGGTCATCACTTGGAATTCTAGTGCGCTCGGAGGGGTGTTCCGACCAGGTCAGGTGGTGGAGAGCGGCGGCGGCGACGCGCGTGGGTCCGGGATTAGGGTCGAGGGATGCATGTGACGTTCGTCTGCACGGGCAACATCTGCCGGTCGCCGGTGGCTGCGATCGTGTTCCGGGAGCATTTGCGGCGGGCCGGGTTGGAGGACGTGGTGGAGGTGTCCAGCGCGGGCACCGGCGGGTGGCACGTCGGGGACGCGGCCGATCACCGGGCGGCCCGGTCGTTGGTGGACGCCGGGTATCGGCCGGAGCACGTGGCCGCGCAGGTCGGCGAAGAGCACCTGGGGGCGGATCTGCTGGTGGCCCTGGATTCCGGGCACGCGCGGGAGTTGCGGAGGTTGTCGGGGGATCCGGGGAGGGTGAGGTTGTTGAGGTCGTTCGACCCCGACGCGGACGGGGTGGACGTGCCGGACCCGTACTACGGGGGTCGTGAGGGGTTCGGCGAGGTGCTGAGGATGGTCGAGGCCGCCGTGCCGGGGTTGATGGGGTGGGTGCGGGAAAGGCTGTGAAGGCGGTTCCCGGCCGGGCGTCAGGTGGCGTCGGCCGAGGTGGTCAGACGTCGGGCCAGGGCGCGCACGTGGTCGCGCAGGGCTTCCGGGTGTTCGATGACGAACGGTCGGTCGATTCGGGCCAGCAGGGCTGGGATCCAGTCGAGGCGTTCGGTGCGCAGGCGGACTTGTACCCAGGTCGGGGTGTTCGGTAGTTCGTCGATGGTGGCGACGCTGGCTGGTAGTTGGGCTCTGATCTCGTCCTTCGTGCCCTTGACGCGCAGTGATACCTGGTGTGGGCGTGGGACTTCGGCCAGGCCGGACAGGACGTGGGTGGTGGGGTCGAAGTCGGTGGGGATGTCGAAGGTGCCGGGGGTTTCGGTGGCGGAGTCGATGCGGTCCAGGCGGAAGGTGCGGACCTCGCCGCTGGAGGAGTCGGCGCCGGTGACGTACCAGCGGCCGGAGTGGGCGACGATGCCGTAGGGGTGGAGGGTGCGCCGGCTTTGGTTGCCGCCCCAGGCGGTGTAGGTCAGGGCGATGGGTTTGCGGGTGCGGGCGGCTTCGGCGAGCAGCAGCAGGACGCCGGTTTCCGGGGTGGTGGTGGGGCGGGGTCGGGCGGTGAACTCGGCGGTGGTGAGCAGGGTGTCGAGTTTGCGGGCCAGTGGTTCGGGTAGGACGCGGCGGACCTTGGCGGCGGCGCTTTCCATGGCGGCGATCGAGGTGGACACCAGGCCTGCCCGGCGGCCTGCGACGAGGCCGAGCAGGACGGCCAGCGCCTCTTCGTCGGTGAGCATCAGCGGGGGCATGCGGAAGCCGGGGGCGAGCTGGTAGCCGCCGTAGCGGCCGCGGATGGAGCGGACGGGGATGTCCAGGGCGGTCAGGTGCCCGGCGTAGCGGCGGACGGTGCGTTCGTCCACTCCGAGTCTGGTCGCCAGGTCGGCGACGGTGCGGGTGCCGCCCGACTGGAGGATTTCCAGTAGCGCCAGCACTCGTGCGGTGGGTCTGGTCATGTCCGGAAGATTTCCACGGATACCGGGCGGATGCTGCCCGGTATTGCTCCTAGCGTCGTCGGCATGTCGACTTACGTACTTCTCCCGGGGTTCTGGCTCGGGGCTTGGGCCTGGCGAGCGGTGGCCGCTGACCTGCGTGGACGCGGTCATGACGTGCACGCGCTGAGCTTGACGGGGTTGGGTGAGCGGGCGCACTTGGCGCGGCCGGACACCGATCTCGAAACGCATGTCACCGATGTGTTGAACCTGATCCGCTACGAGGACCTGCACGACGTGGTGCTGGTCGGGCACAGCTACGCGGGAGCCGTGGTGGTGCCGAGCGTGGCCGACCGGGTGCCGGAGCGGATCTCCAGGCTCGTGTTCATCGACAGCGGGCCGCTGCCGGACGGGATGTCGCAGAGCGAGTTCGCGCCGCCCGCGGAGCAGGAGCAGAACGCCGGACTGGTGGGTGACGGCTGGCGGTTGCCGCCGCCGGACTGGGCGGAGCTGGCCGCCGACGTGCCGGGGGTGACCAAGGAGGCCGTGGAGCGGCTGGTGGAGCTGTCGGTGCCGCAGCCGTGGGCCACCGCGACGTCCCCGGTCCGGTTGACCGGGGCGTGGGAGGAGCTGCCGCGCCTGCACGTGCTGTGCAGCTTCGATCTGGAGCAGCTCCAGGCCAGGGTGGGCAGCTCCCCCGCGTTCCGGCACATGGCCGACGACGGGCTGGCCTTCCGCGAGCTGCTCAGCTGGCATTGGCCCATGGTCAACCGGGCCGCGGAACTGGCCGCGATCCTGGACGAGGCGGTCTGACGTGGCGAGCGGTCTTTCCGGGTCCACCGCGCTGGTCACCGGCGCCACCAGCGGCATCGGGCGGGCGGTGGCGGTGCTGCTCGCCGAGCGCGGCGCGCACGTGGTCGTCGCGGGTCGGGACGTCGGGCGCGGGGACGCGGTCGTCGCCGCGATCCGCGCCGCGGGCGGCAAGGCGGACTTCGCCGCGAGCGACCTCGGTGACGCCGACGCCGTCCGGGCGCTGGCCCGCCGGGCCGTGGACCTCGGTGGTGGGCACGTGGACGTGCTGGTCAACAACGCAGGCGTGTTCCCGGCGGGGCCGACCGCGGCGACCACGGCCGACGAGATCGACTCCGTGTTCGCGGTCAACGTGCGGGCGCCGTTCATCCTGACCGCCGAGCTGGCTCCGGCGATGGCCGCGCGCGGTCACGGGGCCGTGGTCAACGTGCTGACCATGGTCGCCCGGTTCGGCGTGGCGGGAATGGCGCTGTACGGGTCGAGCAAGGCGGCGCTGCTGCTGCTCACGAAGTCGTGGGCGGCGGAGTTCGGGCCCGGTGGGGTGCGGGTCAACGCGGTCAGCCCCGGTCCGACCCGCACGGAGGGCACCGCGGTGTTCGGCGACCGGCTCGACCAGCTCGCCTCGCTCGCCCCCGCCGGGCGGCCCGCGGCGCCCGAGGAGATCGCCGCCGCCATCGCCTACCTCGCGGGCGACGGGGCGTCGTTCGTCCAGGGCGCGGTCCTGGACGTCGACGGGGGACGTCACGCGACTTGACGGCACGACGGCCGTCGGGGTGCACGCCCCGGCGGCCGTCCGGCCGATGCCGAGGGCGTGACGAGCCGCCATCATGGCCGGATGGACGAGTGGTTCAACGAGCCCGCGAAGTGGTCGGCCGGACCGGAGGGCGAGCTGTTCGTCACAGCCGACCCGGACACCGACCTCTGGCGCACCACCCACTACGGGTACGACCGGGACACCGCGCACATCCGCGGGCAGTGGCTGTCGGGCGACTTCACGATCACCACGACGTTCACCGGCGACTACACCGAGCAGTTCGACCAGGCCGGTCTCGCGCTGCGGATCGACGCGGAGAACTGGGTCAAGGCCGGGGTCGAGTGGGTGGACGGCGGGTTCCACCTCAGCACCGTGGTGACCAGGGGCTTCTCCGACTGGTCGATGACCCCGGTGGCGGCGGTCGACCGGGTGGCGTTCTCCGTCGAACGGGCGGGCGACGCGGTGACCGTGCGGTACGGGCTCGGCGACGACGAGCCGACGGCCATGCTGCGGTTCGGGTACTTCCCGCCCGCCGTGCCGGTCCTGGCCGGGGTCATGGTGGCGGCGCCGAGCGGCCGGGGGTTCGAGGCGCGGTTCGGGCGGACCCTCGTCAGCCGCTGATCCGCGCAGCGCTTACCGTGGAGGCGTGCGGTTCCGGTTCTTGTTGCGACCAGGTTGGCTGGCGTTGACGCTGGCCGTCTGGGTGTTCGCGGGCGCCTGCTTCACGATGCTTATGCCCTGGCAGTTCGGGCGCAACGACGAGCGCGTGGCGCAGAACGACGCCCTGACGACGGCGATGAAGTCGGAGCCGGTGCCGGTCGGCACCGTGCTGGACCGCCCCAACTCCGAGATCGAGTGGCACAAGGTGTCGCTCACCGGGAAGTTCCTCCCCGCGGGCGAGGCCGTGGCCAGGCTGCGGACCGTGCAGGGCGAGGCCGCCTTCGAGGTCGTGACGCCGTTCCTGCTGGACAGCGGGCAGACGGTGCTGGTGGACCGCGGTTACCTGCGCCCCGCCAGCGGCGTGAGCGTGCCCGACGTCGCCGCCCCGCCCACCACGCGGGTCACGACGGTGGCGTGGGTGCGGGCCGGTGAGAACGACAACCGGGACGCGTTCACCGAGGACGGCCGCAGGCAGGTCTACGCGATCAACTCCGCCGTCGTCGGCCGGGCCGCGGGGCTGGACATCCGGCCCGGCTACTTCCAGCTCTCCGAGGGCCAGCCCGGTGTGCTCGACGCGCTGCCGCTGCCGCGGATGGAGTCCGGGCCGTTCTTCTCCTACGCGTTGCAGTGGATCGCGTTCGGCGTGATGGCGATCGGCGGCTGGGCGTACTTCAGCTGGCGCGAGATCCAGCCGGGCGGCGCGCTCACCGAGCCCCGGCCCAGGCGGAAGACGGTCGCCGAGATGCTGGCCGAGGACGAGGCCGGGACGGGGCTCGAGGCCGGGTCCGGGTCAGTGCTGGCGGCGTCGGGCGAACAGCGCCAGGCCGGCCGCTAGCAGCGCGGACAGCGCGCCGACCACCCTCGACAGCTCGACGGCCCTGGTCACGTGCCCCGCGTCGGGGTTGCGGCCGTGGCCGAGCACCGCGCGGTCCTCGGCGCCGTAGGAGTACACCGTGCGACCGCCGAGGCGGATCTCCAGCGCCCCCGCGAACGCCGCCTCCACCTGGCCCGCGTTGGGGCTGGGGTGGGCCGAGGCGTCGCGGCGCCAGACCTCCCACGCCTCCGCGGCCGAACCGCCGACGACCGGCGCGGCGACGACGGTGAGCAGGGCGGCTGCGCGGGCGGGGACCAGGTTGGCGAGGTCGTCGAGGCGGGCGGCGGCCCAGCCGAAGCGCAGGTAGCGGTCCGACTTGTGGCCGATCATGGCGTCCAGGGTGTTCACCGCGCGGTAGGCCAGCAGGCCGGGCACGCCCGCCACGGCGCCCCACAGCAGCGGGGCGACCACGGCGTCGGACGTGTTCTCCGCCACGGACTCCACGGTCGCCCTGGCCAGCGCCAGCGTGTCCAGGGCGGCGGGTTCGCGCCCGCACAGGTTGGGCAGCCGGGCGCGGGCGGCCTCCAGGTCGCCGCCGTCGAGCTCGCGGCCCATGGCGGTGCCCTCCTTGGCCAGCGACGAGCCGCCGAGCACGACCCAGGTCGCGGCGGCCGTGGTCAGCGCCTTGACCAGCTCGCTGCGCCCGCCCATCCGCTCCACGGCCACGCCCAGCACCAGCACGCCGCCGGTGAGCAGCGCCGTGTGCCGGGCGCCCGCCGTGCGGCTGTCGCGGTAGGTGGTCCGCTCGGTCGCCCCCGCGGCACGGCCGAAGACCGCGACCGGGTGGTGCCGCCGCGGGTCGCCGAAGACCGCGTCGGCGGCCACACCCAGCAGCAAACCCGCCGCTCGTCCCACGCCCAAGGCAGACCTCCCCGAAGTCGACACGGCACGGTATAGCGTCCGCGTTCACTCCTTCGAGTTAGGGCCGGAGTTCCCGGTGGCCAGAACTGTCGGTGCCCGGCATTAGGGTGGCCGATCGTGGAACCCGCCGGCCGCCTGAAGCTCTACGCGTACCTCGACGCACGCGACTACCAGCGCACCTACCTGGCGATCATGCGGTTGTTCACCTCCACGCTGCTGGCCGACCTGTCCGCGGGCGAGGTCGCGGGCGCGCTCGCGGGGGCCGAGCGGCTGGGCGCCGTCGACGCGGGCGAGTCCCGGATCGAGAACGTCATCAACCGGCTCAAGCAGCTCGTGGAGTGGGGGAACCTGGTCCAGGGGCGGCGCGAGGTGGTGGCGGCGAGCATCGCGGAGTTCCAGCACGGCAGCGTCCGGTACCAGGTGAGCAAGCTCGCGGTGCGGGTGCAGCGGGACGTGGACCAGCTGCTGCGGGTGCCCGAGGGCGCCCGCGAGGTGTCGCGGGAGCTGCTGCCCGCGATCGAGCGCGGCCTGGGCGAGCTGGGCGGCGCGCTGTCCGAGGCGCTGGTCACCGGCGAGAGCAGGCGGTCGCGGGAGGTGCTGGCCGAGCGGGTGACGACGGTGTTCCTCCAGCACGCCGAGTTGGCCGCCACGGTGCGCGACTTCTACGCCTACCTGGGCCAGGTCGTGACGCGGCACCACCTGGCGCCCGAGGAGATCTCCGGGTTCCGCAACCTGCTCGTCGAGTACATCCAGATGGTCGTCGAGGACGTGCTGCGGCACACCCCCGCCATCGCGGACGCCCTCGCTGGCCTGGCCAAGGCGCGCGGCGAGCTGCTGCGGCTGCTCGGCGGCACGGACGGGCTGGGCGGCGACGTGGAACGGGCGCGCGGCCGGTCTGCGGCCGACTGGCAGGAGCTGGCGGGCTGGTTCGTCGACCGCCCCGGCTACCCGAGCCAGGTCACGGCGCTGCGCGAGGCGACGGCCCGCGCGATCGGGTCGCTGCTGGCGTCGGTGAAGCGCGCGACCTCCGGCGGCGGGTTGCTGCCCGGCCGTCGGGCGGAGTTGCTGAAGCTCGCGTCCTGGTTCGACTCGGGCACCCGCGAGCAGGGGCACGAGCTGTACGCGGCGGCGTTCGGGCTGTACTCCGCGCGGCACGTGCTGCCCGCGCCGGAGCACGACAGCGACAACGAGCGCACACCGTGGCGCGACGGGCCGGTGCGGGACGTGACCGTGAGCGTCCGCAGCCGGGGCGACCGGGGCGCGCGCGGCCGGACGTCGCGGATCATGGACGACCCGATCACCGAGCAGTCGCTGCTGGCGCAGGCCCGCGAGGCCGACGAGCAGCGGGCCGCGTCGGTGGCCGAGCTGGCCGCCGCCGCGCCGCGGCTCGGCTCGACGACGCTGTCCGGCGACGCGCTGGGCGTGCTGTGCGAGCTGCTGACGCTGGCGATGGCGCAGCGGGAGAGCGCGGCGGACTCCGGGTCGGCGGCGGACCCGGTGCGCGGGCTGCGGGTCACCGTGGACCACGCGCTGGGCGAGACCACGAAGATCACCTCGAAGGCCGGCACCTTGACGTTGCACGACGCGCGGTTGGCTTTGAGCGAATGAGGCCCTCCGACGTGCTCTTCCCAGCGGAGGCGGCATCACATGCGACCGACGTGATCTCCCCGGCGGAGACGGCATGAGCACCGCCCTGGACGACCTCCCCGACATCGACGCCGCGAACGTGGTGCGGTGCGCGCGCACGCTGCTGCGCCGACCGCTGCTGCGCGGCGACGGCCCGGACGGTGAGCTGCTGACGCTGGTGTACCGGCACCGGTTCGCGTTGCAGGACCTGTTCGCGGGTCTGCTCGGCTACCGGCTGGTGGTGGAGCGGCGGTTCGCGCGGCTCTACAAGTCCGGACCGGGCGTGGACGACACCCGCGGTGTGCCGGGGACGTCGCCGCGGGCGTACGCCTACCTGGCGTTGACGCTGGCCGTGCTGACCGGTGTCGGCAGGCAGACCCTCCTGTCCCGCCTGGTGTCCGACGTCCGGTCGGCCGCCGTGGAGGCGGGCATCGAGGTCGTGGACGACGTGGTGGACCGGCGGGCGCTGACGGCCGCGCTGCGGCACCTGGTGTCGCTGGGCGTGCTGCACGAGACCGAGGGCCAGGTCGGCGCGGACGTGCAGACGGAGGCGCTGATCACGATCGACACGGACCTGCTGGGCCAGCTGCTGACCGGCCCGGTGGCCGAGGCCGACTCGCCGTCGCGGCTGGTGGAGCTGGCCGCCCGGCCGGGGCCGCGCGGGATCGAGCACGCGGTGCGGCGCAGGCTGGTCGAGACGCCGCTGGTGCTCTACGCGGACCTGCCCGCCGAGCAGGCCGACTGGCTGCGGCGCAACCAGCGCAAGGAGTCCGTGCTGCTGGAGAAGTGCTTCGGGCTCTACACCGAGTCGCGGCTGGAGGGCGTGCTCGCGGCCGACCCGGAGGACTACCTGACGGACATGTACTTCCCCGGTTCGTCGACGGTCGCGCGGATCGCGCTGCTCGCGCTGCCGTCGTTGCTGGAACTGGAGTACGACGGCGACGACGAGCCGGTCATGCGCTCCGACGGGCGGCACTTCGTGACGCCGGTGCGGTTGCGCGAGGTGTGCGACCGGCTCGTCGAGGACTACCCGGCCGCGTGGTCGAAGCAGATCGTGGAGGACGGCGCCAAGCTGGTCGACGAGGTCACGGACCTGTTGCGCCGCATGGGCTTGGCCGTCCCCACCGAAGGCGGGTGGCTGGTGAACCCGGCCGCGCACCGCTGGATCCCGGACCCCGACGGCGACCCCGAACGCGAGGTCGCCGCCCCCGCCCCGATCGAGCCCGAGGTACCGGGCTGGTCGTTGTTCGACGAGGAGATCGTGTCGTGACGCTCGAGCGGGACAGGTGGCGGCTGCACCGCGGCGGCATCGTCAACGTGTGGCAGTACACCGAGCAGACGTTCGACTTCTCCGGTGGGCGGGCGATCTTCCAGGGCACCAACGGGTCCGGCAAGTCGCGGACCCTGGAACTGCTGCTGCCGCTGTGCCTGGACGGCGACCTGCGCCAGGTCGGGTCCAAGGGCTTCGACACGGTCAGCGTCCGGCGGCTCATGCTCGACGACTACGACGGCGGCCCGAACCGGATCGGCTACGCGTGGATCGAGCTGCGCCGGGTGGTCGACGGGGTCGAGGAGTTCCTGACCTGCGGGCTCGGCGTGAAGGCGTCCAGGACGTCGCAGGCGATCACCGACTCGTGGCGGTTCATCACCCCGGCCCGCGTCGGCCGCGACCTGCACCTGGCGGGCCACGAGCGGATCCCGCTCGGCCCGGTGCACCTGCGCGAGGCCATCGGCGCGGACTGCGTGCTGGAGGACGCCGCGTTCCGCGCGAAGATCGCCGAGACGGTGTACGGCGTGCCCGCCGCCCGGTACGGCGACCTGCTGCACCTCCAGCGGACGCTGCGCAACCCCGACGTCGGCCTGAAGGTGCTCGAGGGGCAGCTGGAGCAGATCCTGTCCGACGCGCTGCCGCCGCTGGACCAGACGATGGTCGAGCAGCTGGCGACGTCGTTCGACGACCTGGAGTCGATCCGGGAGAACATCACCCGGTTGTCGTCCGCGGACGCCGCGCTCGGCACGTTCCTCAAGACCTACTCCGACTACGCGTTCGGCGGGTTGCGCACGTCGTCCGAACGGCTGCGCGCGGCCGAGGAGGCCGTGCGCAAGCTCGCGCGCGAGTGCGCGAAGCTCGAGGGGAACCTGGAGCGGACGCGGGCCGCGCGCACCGAGGCGGAGAGCGCCCAGACGGCGTTGGAGACCGGTGAGGGCCAGGCCGAGGAGACCATCGCCGCGCTGAAGGAACTGCCGGCGTTCCGCGACCTCCAGGACCTCCAGACGCGCGAGAAGCTGGTGGCGGAGAAGCGATCGTCGGCGATCGCGGCACTGGAGATGGCGAACAGGCAGCGGCTCCAGGAGGACGGCGCGGTCGAGGCCGTGCTGCGGTCGTTGCGGCGCTTGCAGGAGGACCTGGGGTCGGCCGACGAGCTGACCGAGCCGCTGCGGCAGCAGCTGCGCGCGGCCGGGCTGGACGCGGCGTCGGCGCCGGTCGTGCCGAAGGTCCCGCACGCCGAGGCGACGACGGTGACCGAGCAGGTCAGGGCGAAGCCGGACCCGGAGGCGGAGCCGCTGCCGGTCGACCGGCGGGTGCCCCCGACTGCCGCGACCGAGACCGTGCTGACGGGTCTGGCGGACGCGGCGGAGGCGACCGCGCGGATCGCGTCGACCGCCCGGCAGCGCGGGGCGCTCGCGCTCGCGCTGCACGAGCGGGCCGGTGGGCTGGACCAGGAGCGGCAGCGGGTCGAGGTGCTGCGGCAGAAGGCGAAGGACGCGCTGGCCGCCGCGACCGAGGCGGGTTCGCTGCGCGACCGGGAGGGCCAGGAGCTGGCGGCGGTGGCGCGGACGTGGCTGGACCACGTCGAGCGCTGGTGCGGCACCGGGCCGCTGGCCGACGGGCTGCCGGACCGCGCGTTCGAGCTGCCGGGGACCGTGGACCCGGAGGTCGCCCGCGCGGTGACCGCCGCGGCGCGCGAGTGGACCTCTCCCCTGGTCCGGGCGGCCCGCGACGCGGCGCACGCGTTCACCTTGCAGCGCACCGACCTGCGCGGCCGCATCGACGGGCTGGACGCCGAACTGGCCGCGTTGCGGTCGGGCGGGGAGCGGGTGCCCGAGGCAGGCCGTTACGTCGCCGCGGACCGCGACCCGCTGACCGGCACGCCGTTCTACCGGCTGGTCGACTTCCGGCCCGACGTGGACGAGGCCGGGCGCGCGGGCCTGGAGTCCGCGTTGCAGGCCAGCGGTCTGCTCGACGCCTGGGTGACCGGCGACGGGTCCGCGGTGGCCGACGACGTCGTGGCCACCGCCCGCCCGGCGGTCGACGGCCCGTCGCTGGCGTCCGTGCTGGTGCCTGCCGTGGAACCCGGTTCGGCGGTGGGCGCGGACGTGGTCGCCGCGCTGCTGGCGGCGGTGTCGCTGGACTCCGGTGACGCGCTCGCGCTGTCCACCGACGGGCGCTGGCAAGCAGGTGTGCTCGGCGGCGCGTGGCGCAAGCCTGCCGCGGAGTTCATCGGCGCCGGCGCGCGGGAGTCCGCCCGGCGGCGGCGGATCGGCGAGCTGGAGGACGAGCTGACCGGACTGCGCCACGGGTTGGGCTTGGCCGAGGACGAACTGGCCTCCGCACGCGACCTGGTCGCGCGGTGGGAGGCGCACCTGGACGGGTTCCCGTCCGACGGCGAGCTGATCGCCAAGCACAGCCGCGAGCAGGCCGCGCGCGAGTCGGCCGACCGGGCGCAGGCGCGGGCCCGTGGGCTGCGGGCCGAACTGGACGAGGCGCAGGCCCGCGGCGAGGCCTCGCGGGGCGAGCTGGTCCGGCAGGCGGGCGAGGCCGGGCTGCCCGCCGAGACCGAGGGGCTGCGGCAGTCGCAGCAGGCCGCGGGTGAGGCGCAGCGGACGGCGGACCGGCTCGGCGACCTGCTGCGCAGGCAGTGCCAGGGCGCCGTCACGGACCTGACCGACGCGACCCACCGCTACCACGCGGCGGGCGAGGACCGGGTGGCCGCCGAGACCGACGCCGAGGCCAGGTGCGTCGACTACGCGACCCAGGCCGCGACGCTGGCCGAGCTGACCGAGGCGATCGGCGGGGAGGCGCGGGAGATCGCGGACCAGCTGGGTTCGCTGGAGTCGTCGCGGCGCAAGCTCCGCGAGGACCTCAAGGGCATGCGGGAGCAGGTCGCGTCGTCACGCGAGCAGGCCGCGAAGCTGGAGGCCCAGCTCGACGGGGCGCGCGAGCGGCACGGGTCGGCCGAGGCGGACCGGACGCGGGTGGCCGAGCAGTTCAAGGCCACCGTCGAGGCGCCGGGCATCCTGGTCGCGGCGCTGCCCGACGTGGAGGGCGACCTGGACGCGGTCCAGGAGGCCATCGCGGCGGCGGGCGACCGCCGGGGCGCGGGCGAGGCGACCGTGATCACCAGGCTCCAGGCGTTGCAGACCTCGCTGGCGAGCAGCCACGACATCGCCGCCGAGCAGCACGCCGGGCTGCTGACCGTGACGGTGACCGGCGAGGAGGGCACCCGGCCGGTGGCCGTGGCCGCCCGGCAGGTCACCGCGAAGCTCGGCGAGCAGCGCGGGTTCCTCGACGAGCGCTACCAGGGGATCTTCGCCGACTACCTGATCCGCGACCTGGCCGAGTGGCTGCGCGGGCAGATCGCGGTGGCCGAGGACCTGTGCAAGCGGATGAACGACGTGCTCGGCAAGGCGCGGTCCAGCCAGGGCGTGCACGTGAAGCTGTCGTGGAAGTCGTCGTCGGCGTTGGACGAGGAGACGCGGCAGGCGTTGGCGCTGGTCAGGCTGCCGTACGCGGACCGCACGCCGGAGCAGGACGCGACGCTGCGGCGGGTGTTCACCGAGCGGATCGAAGCCGAGCGGGACAGCGACACCGGCGGTTACGCGGAAATCCTGTCGCGGGCGCTGGACTACCGGACGTGGCACCAGTTCACCGTGACCGTGGGCGACACCGGCCCGGACGGCAACCCGCGCGAACGGCGGCTCAAGCAGCTGTCGTCGGGTGAGACCCGGCTGATCTCGTACGTGACCCTGTTCGCCGCCGCCGCCTCGTTCTACGACGCGGTCAGCAGCGGCTCGGAGTCGTTCGACCCGCTGCGGCTCGTGCTGCTCGACGAGGCGTTCGAACGGCTGGACGACCCCACGATCGCCCGGATGCTCGGGCTGCTGGTCGACCTGGACATGGACTGGGTCATCACCTGGCCCAGCGGGTGGGGGGTCTCCGACCGCATTCCCCGCATGCACATCTACGACGTCCTGCGTCCCCGCAACGGACGTGGGGTGGCCTGCACCCAGACGACCTGGGACGGAGCGGCATTGGACCGGGTGGATCCGTAGAGGTGGCCGACGTGCTTGACCGGGGAACCATTCGCGAAGTGCGGCGAAATCCGCCCGCGAAATCTCTCGGGTCTCCGCGGACCCTCGAAAACATCACACATGGGAATGTCCCGTCGCCGTACCGGAATCGGGCAACCAGCACATCGAGACCACCCGCGCCTTCCACCGCCGTCGGGACGGCACCAGCGCGAACAGCCGGAGCCTTAACCTGCTCATAACCTTCGACGACGACTTGACCAGACCGCGGGACGTGGGTCAACAATGATCAACAAAGGCTGCCCGAACCCACCGCACCCGCTTCCCGGATGTGCGGTAATCGTTTAGCGCTCCACAACACCGCCGGATGGCGGTACGGGTGTTGTGGGGGTTGGGTTCAAGGGATCTTCCACATATTCGGACTTGGCGGAGGGGATTTCGCGGCTTGGGGTATTTGTTCGGTTACTGCTCTGCCGCTGCCTGATCACTGCTCGATCACTGCTCGGTTACTGCTCGGTCACTGGAGGTGTGGGTGTGGATGAGGGTTTGAGGGCTGTGTGCGAGGACCCAGGGTTGGTGGAGTTCTGGCGGGTGGCGGTGGAGACGATGGAGGCCGGGAGGTCGGCTTTCAGTTTTCAGGTGGGGGATGAGGAGACCGCTGCGGCGTTGAGCGTGGTGTTGCACAAGCCGGTGGGGTTTCCGGGGCGGCGGCAGGTGTCGTTGGTGAAGCTGGACGAGCACTTGCGGCGGGAGGGGGTGTCGTTGGTGGAGGTGTTGGAGGGGGTGCATGGGCGGGGCGTGGAGGAGCCCGCGGGGCAGATGGGGTGGAGGTCACAGTGGTTGGCGCAGGTCAGGAGGTATGAGGGGATTCCTGGGGATCAGCTCGCGGGGGTGGTCGGGGTGGCGGATCGGGTGTTGAAGGTGGTGCTGGCGGGGCCGGGGTGGGGGTGGCCGTCGGAGTTGGAGGATGTGGTGGTGCGGAGGGTTGTGGTGCGGGCGGTGGCGTTGGCTTTTGGGGTGGGGATGCCTGAGGGGCCGGCGGCGGAGGCTGAGGTGTGGAGGGTGGCCGGGTTGAAGGCTTGAAATGTCACCTTGGGTTGTGGTGTACATGCCTTCACCCCGGTCGCCGAGTGTTCTAGGCTTGGCGAACCTTGTCAAGGCGGGAAAGATGCCTTGACAAGCTCCGTCAAGCCTAGAGATGGCTTCGGATCGGGGTGCAGGGGTAGGTCTGGCTGCGCCAGCATTCGGCTGCGCCGAACCCAGCATCGGGCTGCGCCCGACAGGGCATCCTCGCTGCGCGTCGGACAAGGCACCTGGCTTCGCTTCGGTCAGGCATCCGAGCTGCGCGGACCAAGAGGTGGGGTTAGCCGGTGGGGCGCATGAGGGCTGGGGAGCGGACGCCGCCGGCGCCTAGGAATTCTGCGACTGGGAGGGTTGCCGCGCCCATGGCGACGGATTCGGTGCCCAGTTCGCAGAGTTTGATCTTTGCTTGCTGGTAGGGGTGGTGGAGGGCGTGTTTGGCGGCTACCTCGCGGATGGCGGGGAGTAGTTGGCTGCCCAGTAGCAGGCCTGCCCAGCCGCCCAGTATGACTCGTTCGGGGTTGAAGAGGTTGATGAGGTTGCCGATGCCGGCGCCTGCGTAGCGGGCGGTTTCGTTGAGGACTTCGCGGGCGGCGGAGGAGTCTTCGGCGAGTAGTTCGCGCAGTGCGACTTCCTCGTCGACGACGTCGCCGGGGAGGCCTGCGAGTTCGCGGTAGCGGGTGAGGACGCCCTTGGCGCCGATGTAGGCCTCGAGGCAGCCGTTGGCACCGCAGCGGCAGGGTCTGCCGTCGAGGGCGAGGGTGGTGTGGCCCCATTCGCCGGCACCGCCCGAGGCGCCGCGGTAGGGGACGCCGTCGGCGATGACGCTGGCGCCTACGCCGGAGCCGACCAGAGCAATAACAGCGTTGCGGGCGCCGCGGCCTGCGCCGAACCACATCTCCGCCTGGCCGAGGGTGTTGGCGCCGTTGTCGATGAAGAGCGGCAAATCGGTGCCTGCGCGGAGCATTCGTTCGAGCGGGACGCCGTTCCAGCCGACGGTTTGGGCGTGGACCAGCAGTTCCGAGCCGCGCTCGACCAGGCCGGGGACGCCTACTCCCACTCCCAGCAGTCTGCTGGGGTCGACGCCGCTGTCCTCGATGCACTGGGCGAGGCCGGTGAGGACGCGTTCGACGACGGCCTCGCCGCGGTTGGCGATGGACTCCATCTGGAACGTGCTCATCGCGAGCCTGCGGAGGGTGAGGTCGAAGACCTCGACGAGCACGTGGGTCTCCCCCACGTCGACGCCGACCACGCAGGCGTTGTCCGGGTTGACGCGCAGCAGGACGCGGGGCCTGCCGCCGTCGGAGCCGACGAGGCCCGCTTCGACGACCACCTGGTCCTCGACGAGTTCACCGACGACGTTGCTGACCGACGCCTGGCTGAGGCCGGTCGCCCCGGCGAGTTCGTGGCGGCTGAACTGGCCGTCGAAGTACAGCCGTCGCAACACGCGGGCGCGGTTGCTCGTCCTCAGATCGCGCATCGTCCGCTTGCTCCGCTGCACTGTCACTCCCCTTTGCCAAG
Organism: Umezawaea sp. Da 62-37; assembly: GCF_032460545.1. Classification (GTDB taxonomy): domain Bacteria; phylum Actinomycetota; class Actinomycetes; order Mycobacteriales; family Pseudonocardiaceae; genus Umezawaea. Next base: position 6,580,329 of record NZ_CP135965.1, on the reverse strand, counting down.
CCTTGACGCCCCAAGGTCGCATGGGTTAAATCACATCTTGAAATAAGGCGTGATGCCGGACACCCCGACTATGCCAGCCGGCACGAGAACCCGGTGACGCGAGGTCGACGCCACGCCCAGCTGACCCTGACAGCTGCTTGCCGCACGGAACGAGGAACCCTGCCATGCCGAAGTCCTCGCCTCGAAGGTCACTACTCTCCGCGCTCGGCGCGGCACTGCTGGCAACCGCCGCAGTGGCCGCGCCGAACGCACCCGCGCAGGCCGCGGGCGAACAAGTCAACGTCTGGCTCACCACCACCAACAGCGCGAACCGCGGGACGGAGGTCACGCGGGGACTCCAGCAGCAGACGCCGGTGGCGTTCGCGGCGGGCACGGGCACCGGTGGCCAGACGATCAACGTCAACGAGAACACCCGCTACCAGACGTTCGAGGGCGGTGGCGCGTCGTTCACCGACTCCGCCGCCTGGCTCATGAACAGCAGCGGCATCCTCAGCGCGGCCACGCGCGAGGACACGATGAAGAAGCTGTTCGACCCGGTCAACGGCATCGGGCTGTCGATGACCCGCAACCCGATGGCGTCCACGGACCTCGCGCGGTTCGACTACTCCTACGACGACACCTGCTGCGACGTCAACGACTTCAAGATCGACCACGACCTGGCCGACGTCCTGCCGCTGACCAAGCGGGCCAAGGAGCTGAACCCGGCGCTGCGCGTGATGGCGTCGCCGTGGAGCGCGCCCGCGTGGATGAAGGACAACAACTCCATGCGGCAGGGCTGGCTGAAGGCGGAGTACTACGCCACCTACGGCCAGTACTTCGCGAAGTACGTGCAGGCCTACCAGTCGCGGGGCATCCCGATCGACTACGTGACGCCGCAGAACGAGCCGGGCTGCTGCGCGGGCTACCCGTCGATGCAGTGGAACACCGCCGGCCTGATCAACTTCACCAAGAACGGCATCTACCCGGCGTTCCGGGCGGCCGGGATCAACACCAAGGTGCTGATCTACGACTGGAACTGGGACGGCTACAACACGTGGGTGAAGCCGCAGCTCCAGGACCCGGCGATCGTGAACGACCCGCTGTTCGGCGGCATCGCGTGGCACGGCTACGTCGGTGACGTCTCGGCGCAGACCACGGCGCACAACGAGTTCCCGAACGTCAAGGCGTTCGACACCGAGCACTCCGGCGGCACCTGGATCACCGACCAGCACCGCGAGGACATGGCCAACATCATCGACTACACCCGCAACTGGGGCAGCTCGGTCGTGAAGTGGAGCCTCGCGCTCGACGAGCAGATGAACCCGCACAACGGCGGCTGCGGCACGTGCACCGGCTTCATCACCGTGCACAACAACGACTCCCGGCGCGGCCAGGTCGACTACACCGTCGAGTACTACACGATGGGCCACCTGACCAAGTTCGTGAAGCCGGGCGCGCAGCGCATCGAATCCTCGGACAACGCGTCGGTGAAGAACGTCGCGTGGCGCAACACCGACGGCTCCAAGGCGCTGATCGCGTACAACACGACCGGCAGCACCCAGAACGTCAAGGTGAACTGGGGCGGCTCCTCGTTCAACTACAGCCTGCCCGCGCGGACGTCGGCCACGTTCACCTGGAACGGCACGCAGGGCGGCACGCCCACCCCGACCGGCGGCACCATCACCGGCCTCGGCGGCAAGTGCCTGGACATCGCGGGTGCCAGCAGCACGAACGGCACCGCCGTCCAGCTCTACGACTGCAACGGCAGCACCGCCCAGAAGTGGACCGCAGGCACCGACGGCACGCTGCGCGCGCTGGGCAAGTGCCTGGACATCAAGGACAACGGCACCGCCGACGGGACGAAGCTCCAGATCTGGGACTGCGCGGGCGGCAACAACCAGAAGTGGACCGCCACGGCGGGCAAGGACATCGTCAACCCGACGCTGAACAAGTGCCTCGACGCGACCGGCAACTCCTCCGCCAACGGCACCCTGGTCCAGATCTGGGCCTGCACCGGTGCCACCAACCAGAAGTGGACGGTCACCGCGTGAAGCGCACCCTGGCGATCATCGCGGCCGTCGTCGCGCCGCTGTTCCTGATCGCGGTCCCGTCGGCCGACGCCGCCGGACCGGTCGGGCCGATCACCGGCCTGGCGGGCAAGTGCCTGGACGTCGCCGCGGCGAGCAGCGCCAACGGGACGGCCGTGCAGCTCTACGACTGCAACGGATCCGCGGCGCAGCAGTGGACCGTCGAGAGCGACGGCACGCTGCGGGCGCTCGGCAAGTGCCTGGACATCAAGGACAACGGCACCGCCGACGGGGCCAAGCTCCAGATCTGGGACTGCTCGGCGAGCGCGAACAAGCAGTGGAAGGCCAACGCGGCCAAGGACGTCGTCAACCCGGCGACGGGCAAGTGCCTCGACGTCACCGGCAACAGCTCCGCCAACGGCGCCCTGATCCAGATCTGGGCGTGCGGCGGCGGCGCGAACCAGAAGTGGACCGTGCCCTCGGGCGGCGGCACGACCCCGCCGCCCACCGGTGACCCGACGATGGCCGTGGCGCCCTACATCTACAACGGGTGGGGCAACCCGCCGAACGCCCAGTCGGTCATGTCCGCGACCGGCGTCAAGTGGTTCACGATGGCGTTCATGCTGTCCAACGGCTACTGCAACCCCCAGTGGGACAGCGGGAGGCCGCTGACCGGCAGCCCGGACCAGACGATGATCAACTCCATCCGCGCGGCGGGTGGGGACGTGGTCGTCTCCTTCGGCGGGGCCAACGGGAACAAGCTGGAGTCGTCCTGCGGGTCGGTCTCCGAACTGGCGGCGGCCTACCAGAAGGTGATCAACGCCTACGGGTTGAAGGCGATCGACATCGACCTGGAGGCCGCGGCCTACGACAACCCGACGGTGCAGCAGCGGACGGTGGACGCGCTGAAGGTCGTCAAGGCCAACAACCCCGGCATCGCGCTGTACGTGACGATCGGGACGAACATCAGCGGCCCGGACAGCGGGCTCATCCGGCGGGCGGCATCGTCGGGGCTGAGCATCACCGCGTGGGCGATCATGCCGTTCGACTTCGGCGGCAACGGGCAGAACATGGGCAACCTGACCAAGCAGGCCGCGGAAGGCCTGAAGAACGTGGTCAAGAGCGCCTACGGGTACACCGACGACCAGGCTTACCGGAACACGGGGATCTCGTCGATGAACGGGATCACGGACGTCGGGGAGACGGTCACGGTGGCCGACTTCCGGACGATCCTGGCGTACGCGCAGGAGAAGCACATCGCGCGGTTGACGTTCTGGTCGAGCAACCGGGATCGGCCGTGTGCCGGGGGTTACCCGAACGACGACACGTGTTCCGGGGTGTCGCAGCAGGCTTGGGAGTTCACGCGGACGTTGGCGGCTTATCGGGGGTAGGGGGCGAAAGACGCGGAGGGGGTGCGAGGCAAGCGGGCCTCGCACCCCCTCCGCCTTCCACCGCGTCAAAGAGCCGCCACGGCGTCGAGGATCGCCCGCGGTTCGCTGCGCGTGGTGTAGTCGGGGTGGACGTCGATCCAGCGGATCACACCGCCCGCGTCCACGACGACCGCGGTCGGCATCGGCAGCGCGTCGGTGCCGTCGCCGTTGCCCGCGGCCACGTCGACGCCGAGCGAGAGCGCCGCGTCCCGGACCGCGGGGTCGCGGCGCGGGCTGAGGATGCCGAGCGCGGCGGCGATCCCGTTGCCGGGGTCGGACAGCACCGTGAAGGTGAGGTCGTTGGCCTCGGCCATCGACAGCGATCCGTCGGGCTTCTGCGGGTTGACGGCGATCAGCCCGACCCCGCGTTCCGCCAGTTCGGGCACGAGCTGGTCCTGGTAGGTGCGCAGGGCCAGGTTGCAGTACGGGCACCAGGCGCCCCGGTAGAAGACCACGACCGCGGGCCCGCCTCCCCTGGCGTGGTCGAGCGTGGTCGGTTCGCCGTGGACGTCGAGCAGGGCTCCGTCCGGCATCGCGACACCCGGTCCGACGGCTTCGGCGGGTGCCCCCAACGCGGCGAAAGCCGCCTGTTCGGCGGCGAAGGCGGTCAAGACCCCGGCCGGGAGCCGGGTGGGCAGGGTCGCCTGGAGGGCACCGACCTGCTCGGCGATCGTGGACTTGGTGCTTGTCACGGGCTACCCCTTCATCGTTTTGGAGTGATTACTCCACTCTGTCGGCGAACTTTTGGAGTGTCAACTCCAGAAATGGGCGTAGGGTCTTCGGCATGACCGAGGTGCGGCTGACGCGGAAGGGGCGGGCGACCCGCGACCGGATCGTCGCCACCGCGTCGGAACTGATGTTCGAGCGCGGGGTCGCGGGGACCAGCACCGACGACGTGCGCGCCGCGGCGGGCGTCAGCACCTCGCAGATCTACCACTACTTCAGCGACAAGCGGACGCTCGTGCTGGCCGTCATCGCGCACCAGACCGAGGCCGTGCTGACCGCCCAGGAACCCCTGCTGTCCACCCTGGACAGCCTGGAGGCGCTGCGGGCGTGGCGGGACTTCCTGGTCGCGCTCCAGCGGGGCTACGACTGCCGCGGCGGATGCCCCATCGGATCGCTCGGCAGCGAACTGGCCGACGTGGACGACGAGGCGCGGCAGGCCGTCGCGACCGGGTACACCCGATGGGAGGGGAGCATCCGCGCCGGGCTGCACGCCATGCGCGACCGGGGCGACCTCCGTCCCGACGCCGACCCGGATCGGCTGGCACTCGCCACGCTGACCGCCTTGCAGGGTGGCCTGCTGCTGACCCAGATCCGCCGCGACACCGCCGCACTGGAGGCGGCGCTGGATTCGATGATCGACCACATCGAGTCGTTCGCGACCTAGGACCCCGCCGACAGGGGTCAGCGGTCGCCGCGTCAGTCGGCGGCGAAGCGTTGGGCGTCCCAGCGGTTGTGGGCTTCGAGGAGTTTGCGTCCGATCCGTTTGAGGTCGGCCACGTCGCGGTCGTTCAGGTGGTCCGAGAACGCGGCGGCGACCGTGTCCCGGTAGGCGGCGGCCGTGGTCTGCTCCAGCACCCGCCTACCCTCTGCGGTCAGCACGGCGAACACGAGCCGTCGGTTGTCCGCCGACTGCTCGCGGGCGACCCAGCCGCGCTTCACCAGGCGTTCGACCAGCCTGGTCCCCCCGCTGGGGCTCACCGACAGGTAGTCCGAGAGGTCGAGCATGCGGAGTCTGCCGCCGTTCATCTTCAGCCGGTACAGCGCCGAGTGCTCCAGCAGCGAGCAGCCGGCGACGGCCTCCATGCGTTCGCTCATCGCCGCCTGCGCGGCCTCCACCCCCTGGTGCGCGTACAGCCAGGCCAGCAGGGCGTCACTCGGCTCGTCCACCACGCCAGCCTAGCAATTCGTTTGACACCGGGATATTTTCAGCGTCAAACTTTGCGCATGACAACGTTGATCACGGGTGCCACCGGCGCCCAGGGTGGTGCCGTCGCCCGTCTGCTCCTCGACCGGGGTGACCGCGTCCGCGCGCTCACCCGTCGTCCCGACAGCCCTGCCGCCGAACGGCTGCGCGCGGCGGGCGCCGAGGTGGTCGGTGGTGACTTCGACGACCCGGCGTCGCTCAAGGCCGCCGTGGACGGTGCGACTTCGGTGTTCGCGGTGTCGACGCCGTTCGGGACGGACGTGGAAACCGAAGTGCGGCAAGGGATCGCGCTCGTCGACGCGGCGCGCGACGTCGGGCACGTGGTGTTCACCTCGGCCGCGAACGCCGACCGGGGCACGGGCATCCCGCACTTCGACAGCAAGCAGCGGATCGAGGAGCACCTGCGGGGCAGCGGAGTGCGGTGGACGGTCCTGGGGCCCGCCGCGTTCGTCGACGACAAGTTCGGCGAGTGGTCGCTGAGCGGGTTGCGCGAGGGCGTGCTGGGGCTGCCGCTGCCGTCGGACCTGCCGCTGCACCTGATCACCGTGGCCGACATCGCGGCCGTGGCGGTGCTCGCGCTGGACCAGCCGGACAGGTTCGCCGGGGTTCGCCTGGACCTGGCGGGCGAGGCCCTCACCCCGGAGGGGATGGCGGAGGCGTTGAGCGCGGCGATCGGCGAGCCGATCCGGCACCGCAGGCCGCCGCTGGACGTGGTCGAGCGGTACTCACCCGACCTGGCGGCGATGTTCCGCTACTTCACCGAGCCCGGCATGGACGTCGACCTGCCCGCGCTGCGGGCCGCCCTGCCGGAGATCACCTGGCACACCTACGCCGAGTTCGTGCGCGGGCTGCCCTGGGACACCATGCTGCGAGCGGCGGTGCGGTGACCGCGAGGCGGCCACCGCACCTAGAGCTCAGGAAGCCTCGGCCCAGGAGGAGATCATCCGGTAGGCGATCGACGCTCCGGGGGCCAGCAGCAGGTCCTCGACGCTGCCCGGCTCGGCGAGCGCCTGGCGGACCAGCTCGCGGCTGACCCACTTGGCCTCGGCGATCTCGCCGTCCGCGGGCACCAGTGGTTCCGAGGGGTCCGCGACGGCGGTGAAGCCGACCATCAGCGAGCGCGGGAACGGCCACGGCTGGCTGCCGAGGTAGCGGATGGCGGTGGCGTTGACGCCGACCTCCTCCGCGATCTCCCGTGCGACGCACGCTTCCAGCGACTCGCCCGCCTCGACGAAGCCAGCGAGGACCGAGTAGCGGCCTTGCGGCCAGCCCGTTCCCCTGGCCAGCAGCACGTTCTCGCCGTTGGTGCCGACGCCGTCGTGGACCAGGCAGATGACGGCCGCGTCGGTGCGCGGGTACTCCTCGTGCGAGCACTCCGTGCAGACGCGGGCCCAGCCGGACTTGACCGACTCGGTCGGGGAGCCGCAGCGGGCGCAGAACTTGGCGTTGCGGTGCCACGCGAAGGCCGCCACCGCCGAGGTCAGCAGGCCGGCGCCGGTGTCGTCCAGCAGCGCGCCGACGGCCCGCAGGTCCAGCAGCTGCGGTTCGTCGGTCAGCTCCGGGAACTGCCACGCCCTGGCCGGACTGACCTGGACCTCGGTCTCGTCGCCGTCCAGCGGCACGCCCCAGAACGCCACGCCGTCCTGCTCGCCGAGCAGGACGGCGTCGGACGGCGGGTCGTCGCCGAACTCGAGCGCGGGCCGGTCGACCAGCCGGGAACCCCTGTCCGCCACCATGGTGCGGCCGCGCTTGTCGACGACCAGCACGCGGGACTTCGGCCACAGCGAGGCCAGCCGCTCCAGGTCCGCCCGCAGCGGCTCCCGCCGGTCCACGGTGAACCGGGAGAGAGCGGGCGGACCCGCCAGTTCGAACGGGTGGGTCACGGCAGCTCCACACCGCCCAGCGCCTTGAGCTGCGGGGCCAGCTTCTCCGCGTCGCCGACGAGCACGCCGGTGAACGCGGTGGGGGCGAAGAACTCCAGCGCGGCGGCGGCGACCTCCTCGACGGTGACCTTCTCCAGCCGCTCGGGGTGCGCCACGAACCAGTCGAGGTCCAGGCCCAGACCGGCGAGGCTCACCAGGAACGAGGCCAGGCCGCCCTGCGACGAGGTCGCGGTCAGCAGCGAGCCGATGGCGTACCGGCGGGCGACCTCCACCTCGTCCTCGGACGGCGGGACCAGGCCGAGGCGGGCCAGCTCGTAGCGGGTCTCCAGCAGCGCCGCCGCCGTGACGTCGCTCGCGGTGTCCGCGTCGATCATCAGGGTGGCGCCGTGCGGGGTGAACTCCGGGTGCGAGCGGGCGCTGTAGGTGTAGCCCTTGTCCTCGCGGATGTTCTCCACGAGGCGGGAGGAGAAGAAGCCGCCGTAGACCAGGTTCGCGAGCTGGAGCGCCGGGTACCGCGGGTCGGTGCGCTCCAGCGCGCGGGCCGCCAGCCGGATCTGCGACTGCACGGCGCCGGGGCGGTGCACCAGCACGACGTTCCCCGGCTTGACCTCGGGCAGCGGGCCGATCGTGACCGCGGTGCCCTCGCCGGTCCACGAGCCGAGCACGGACTCGACCGTCCCGACGATGGTGTCCGGGTCGATGTCGCCGACCAGCACGAGCACGGACCCCTTGGGCAGCACTGCCCTGGCGTGCAGCGCGACGACGTCCTCGCGGGACACCCGCGCGACCTCGTCGGCCTCCGGCATCTCCTTGGCGAACGGGTGGTCGCCGTAGAGGTGCTTCTGGAGGGCTTCACGGGCGATCACGTTCGGCTGCGACCTGGCCAGCGCGATCCGCTCCACCAGGCGGTCGCGTTCGCGGTCCACCTCGTCGGCCGGGTAGGTGGCGCCGGTCAGCACGTCGCGGACGACGTCGAGCACGGTGCCCAGGCCCGCGGCCAGGACGCTGCCGGAGATGCTCAGGCGTTCGGGGTCGACGACCGCGTCGAGTTCCGAGCCGACCAGCGCCAGCTCGGTGTCGATCGCGATCCGGTCGCGGGTCGCGGTGCCGGTGAGGATGGTGTTCGCCAGCACCTCGCCCCGCGCCGAGTGCTGCGAACCGGTGCTGGAGGTCGCCGGGTCGGCGAACGGGACGCGCAGCCGGACCTCGACCATCGGCACGGACGCGCGGCGGACCGCGATCACCCGCAGGCCGTTGGAGATCGTCGTGTCGACCGTGGACAGGTCGGCGGGCGCGCGCTGCTCGCTCAGCTCCGGGAGTGGACGGGGCCCCTGCTCCGTGCGGCCGATCTCTTCGGCACTGCGGGGCTTTGCCGAAGACTTGCTCGCAGAGTCGAGCGTCGGAGTCTGGGTGGTCACTCGGTACCTCCGGCGTTCGCGGGGTTGACGATGAGGACGGCGCGCGAGTCGGGGCGGAGCGCCTTCGCGGCGGCGGAGACCTCGTCGACGGTCACCGCGGCGATGCGCTCGGGCAGCTCGTGGATCAGCTCGGCGCGGCCGAACAGCAGCTCCGCGGAGCCGAGGCCCAGGGTGCGGTTGGTCAGCCGGTCGTGCTCGCGGTGCATGGTGGACGCCCAGCGCGCGGTGACCTTGGCCAGTTCCTCGGCCGTCGGCGGCTGCTCGGCCAGGAGCTGGAGCTCCTCGTCCAGCGCCGCGATGACCCGCTCGACCGGCACGTCCGGCGCGTGGATCGCGGTGATCGTGAAGCTGTCCGGGTCGCGCGCCTCGAGCGGTCCGAAGAGGCCGCAGCCGGCGTTGATGTCCGTGACGATCGCGTCGCGGTGCACCAGCCGCTGCTGGAGGCGGGAGCCGTCGCCGTCGGTCAGCACGCCCGCCAGCACCAGGTAGGCCAGGTAGGCGTCCAGTTCGGTCACCGGGTCGGGGACGCGGTAGCCGATGGCGACCGCGGGGAACGGGGCGTGCGCGTCGGTGTGCTCGGAGCGGATCTCGCCCTTGGGGGCGTCCTCGGCGAACGACGGGCGCTCCGGCACGGTGCGCGCGGGCACGTCGCCGAAGTGCTTGCCGACCAGCTCGGTCGCGTTCTCGACGGTGAAGTCGCCCGCGACGGTCAGCACGGCGTTGCCCGGCGCGTAGTAGGTGTCGAAGAAGGCCGCGCAGTCCTCGACGGTCGCGTTCTCCAGGTCGGTGAAGTCGCCGTAGCCGTTGTGGGCGTTCGGGAAGGTCTTGAACAGCACCGGCGGCAGCAGGATCCAGGGGAACCCGCCGTACGGCCTGTTCAGCACGTTGAGGCGGATCTCCTCCTTCACCACGTCGATCTGGTTGTTGAGGTTCTCCTGGGTGATCTTCGGGGCGCGCATCCGGTCCGCCTCGAGGAACAGCGCGCGCTCCAGTGCCGCCGAGGGCAGCACCTCGTAGTAGTCGGTGTAGTCGGGGTGCGTCGACCCGTTGAACGTGCCGCCCGAGGACTGCACGTGCCGGAAGTGGGCGAGCTTCTCGAGGCTTTCGCTGCCCTGGAACATCAGGTGTTCGAACAGGTGCGCGAAGCCGGTGCGCCCTTCGGGCTCGGACCGGAAGCCGACGTCGTAGTGCACGCTCACGCCGACCACCGGGGCACTCGTATCGGGGGCGAGCACCACCCGCAGTCCGTTGGGAAGCGTGAACCTGTGCAGTTCGGGTAGCGCCATGAAAGCAGCCTACGGCTTCTGGCCCCGGAGCGATCGGAGGTGCCCCGCCTGGGCGAGCACGCCGTCGAGCGCGCCGAGGAACGCCGGGAAGTGCCGGGCGAACCGGCCGAGGTCGGCGCTGCTCTCGGCCTCGCCGAACCAGTACAGCCCCGGCGTGCCGCCCGCGCCCGACTTCAGCGGGGCGAACGTGCCGAGCCAGCGGTCGGTGGCGCCGAGGACCACGGCGTAGGGCAGCGACCGGGAGAAGACCATCTCGCGGTCGGCCTCGGGGATGTCGTCGGGCGAGACCGAGTGCAGGTAGCCGCGCAGGCCGCGGACGTGTTCGAGCAGCGCGCTGCCCCGCTTGGTGCGGGCGGGCATCGAGCGGGCGCCGAACGTGAGGGCGAGGCCCGCGACCACGACGACCAGGCCGAGCAGCGCGGCGCCGCCGCTCAGGGCCAGCCCGACGGTGAGGGCGACGCCTGCTACGGCCAGCGCGATCCCGTAGAGGTACCAGCGGCCGCGGACGGAGTCCGGGCGGCGGGTGAACCAGTTCTTGTCGACGACGTCGGTGTAGAGGCGGTCGCGCACCTCGGCCAGGTCGATCCGGCGGGAGCGCAACTCCGACAGCAGGACCGCGTCGGTGCCCTCGGGCAGCAGCACCTCGCAGACGGCCCGCTCGTAGCCCGACAGCGAGTCGTCGAGCGGGTTGCGCCGGACCAGCCGCCAGTCCAGCACCCCGCCGTCGGAGCCGACCTCGGAGATCCACAGGTAGTTGCGCACGGCGAGGTCGATCACGGTCGCGGTCACGTCCACCACGTCGACGTGCTCGTCGACCACCGTGCCGACCTGGCCGGGCAGCACGCCGTCCGGCGAGGCGAACGCGACACCGCCGTCGGAGCCCGCGACCAGCACGTCGACCGGGCCGACGTCGGCGGCCAGCGCGCGGGCGTCGCGGCCGCGCAGGAACCAGAGCAGCGTGAACCCGCCGACCAGCGCGACCACCAGGATCGCGAGGCCGAGCGCGCTGGCCGGGGTGAGCGCGAACGCGGCGGCCAGTCCGCCGCTCTCCACGACCACGGCGTTCGCGGGCGCGGCGCCGTCCTGGAGGCCGATCGCGATGTCGACCCGGTCGCCCGCGGCCAGCGAGATCTCCTTCGCGCGCACGCCGCGGCCGTCGCCGAGTTCGGACGTCGTGCATGGCGAAGAAGTGCCAGGAGGACCCGCCAGGCAGGTCACCGAACGGGGTGCGTCGGGTGAGATGACCGAGATGGAGACCGAGTCGAGGGTGGTGTCCCAGCCGCTCGCCGGTTGCCAGCGCAACTCCAAAGCATCGCCGATTTGAGCGACCGCGCCCGTCAGCACGTAGTGCACAGTGGAGGTGCCGGAGTTCAACGAGACGGTGAACTCCTCGGCGTTCGCGGACGCCGAGCCCGAGCCCTCGACGGAGGCGTCATTGATCTCGAACACCCGGTCGCGGTTGTCGCCGACGGCGATCCGCAGGGGCACGGAACGGTGGACCGACCTGCCCTCGGGCACGGTCACCACCTCGGTGACGGTCACCTTGCCGTCGCGTTCCAACTTGAGCCGCACATCGGTGCCCACGGCACCGGGGAGCGGCTGCTGGCTGGGCTGGGCGAACGCCGGTCCCGCAAAACCGCACAGCGCGATCGCGCCCATGATCGCCATTCCCCAGTTTTTCAACACGGCCGCGGACAATAGCGGAGTCCGCCTATGCTCTTGTGCTGATTCGGGTAGAAGCGATAACGGGGGAAACTCGACCAATGACGCAACCACCACCGCCGGGTGGCTGGCCGCCACCGCGACCGGTCGGGCCTCCGCCCGTGCCTGCGCCATTGCACCCCCAGCAGCCGGTCGCGGGCCAGGGGCCGCCGCCCCCGCCGTGGCACAACCAGCCGCAGCCCCCGCGGGGGATGCCGCCGATGCCGCCGCCCCGCCCGGTCATGCCTCCGCCGGTCGCCGCCCCCTGGGGTCAACAGCAGCCCTTCTACCCGCAGCGACAGCAGCAGCCGTTCCCCCCGCCGCAGCAGTGGGGTCCTCCCCAGTACGGCGCCTACCCCCCGCCCCGCAGGAACAACGGCCCGCTCGTCGCGGGCGTCCTGTTCGCGGTGGCCATCCTCGGGATCGCGATCATCGGGGTCGTCGCGGCCACCGGCACGCCGAAGCGGGCCAGCGACTCGGGCTACTCCGGCTACTCGACCTACAGCTACACCGCCCCCACGACGACCACGACCACCGCCGCGACGACGACCAGCCCGCGCGCCTCCACCAGCCGTTCCGCCCCGTCGGCCACCTCGTCCAAGTCCGCCGGGCCGAAGGCGGTCATCAAGCTCGGTGACAACCCGATCCACAACGCGGGCCTCGGCGCGTTCGACATCGACGGCTGCCCGCTGCCCGGCATGGACTACTCGCCCTCGGGCCAGGAGGTCTTCCTGCGGGCCGCGCTGCCGTGCGTCGAGGCGATGTGGAAGCCGTCGTTCACCAAGACCAACCTGCCCTACCAGCCGGTCGAGCTGGTCATCGTCACCACGACGATCACCAACCCGTGCGGCTCGATGGGCCCGGACCGGACCGCCATGTACTGCGACGGGACGATCTACTGGACCGCGAACTACTACGCCGGTGAGCAGGGCACGAACAACCCGAACCACCCCGGCAAGTACCTCGGGCAGCTCGCCCACGAGTACGGCCACCACATCCAGTGGCTGTCCGGCGTCCTGCGCGCCTCCGGGGAGGCCCAGTACGACAAGGGCGGCTGGGACACCCCGGCGGGCCTCGACCTCAACCGGCGCAAGGAGCTCCAGGCCACCTGCTTCGGCGGCATGTCCCTCGCACCCCTCTCGCACGGCGCCATCCCCGGCGACGTGATCGACGTGGCGCTGCGGGACGCGAGCACCAGGGGTGACTACCCGATATACCCCAACCGCGACCACGGGGCCCCCGAGCGCAACGCCGCCTGGGTCAACCGCGGCTTCACGACCAACCAGACCAGCGCGTGCAACACGTGGGTGTCGGACGCCGAAAGCGTCGGCTGAACCGATTGCAAGGGCGTGTCCGCACCACTCGGGCGACCGGGGACGTACGGTGTCGGGGCTGTTGGTCGCGGGGATGTGACGGGGGCGGGTTTTGGTCGCTGAGGAGCCGGTGGACGCCGCGGGTGCGGTGTCGGGGGATTCGGCGGCTGGTGCGGACGGTTCCGCAGGCGGGATCGACGCTGGTCAGGGTGTCGTGGAGAGTGCCGACGCGACCGTGGTCGTGAAGCCGGTGGACGTGCGGCCGGTGGACGTGTCCGCCGAGCCGGTTCCGGCCGCCGCCGATGCGACGGTGGTCGTGCGGCCGGTGCGCGTGTTCGAGGCTTCCGCCGACGCCACGGTCGTCGTGCGACCGGTCCGGGTGTTCGAGGCCTCCGCCGACGCCACCGTCGTCGTGCGACCGGTCGGGGACGTCCCGGCTGTGGAGGACGCGACCGCGATCGTGCCACCGGTCGAGGACGTTCCGGCTGTCGAGGACGTCCTGGCCCCCGCTCCGGACGGCACCGCGATCGTGCGCCCGGTCCAGGCGCCCGACGACGCCGACGCGGTCGGATGGCCCGCCGAGCCCCTGCCCACCGAGCCCCCGAGCGCGCCCGAGCGCCCGTTCGACGACGCCGAGACCATCGTGTTCGCGGGCGTCCTGGACACCTCCGACCTGGACCCGGACCCGACCCCCGACGTGGTCGTGCCCACCCAGGCCAGGCGCTCGCCCAAGTCCAGGAACAACCCCGTCATGCTGGTCGGCGTCCTCACCATGGTCGTCTGCTCCGTACTCGGCCTGGCCCTGATCAGCCGCATGGACAACCCCACCCCGGTCCCCGGCAGGCCCGTCGCCGCCCCTCTGGCCCTCACCAAACCGACCGGCACCGAACCCGCCCGCCCTCGCGCCGTCCAACGCCTCGAAGACCACCCACTGCTGGTCAAGGCCGTTCCACTGCCCGAACTCACCTGCGACCTGCCCAAGTTCGGCACCACCGACGACCAGCTGGCCGCCTACTACACCGCAGGCGTCCTGTGCCTCGACCAGGCCTGGGGCCCCGTCCTCAAGGCTGAAAACCTCCCGTTCGAACCACCCCAACTCGACGCCTCCCCCGAACTCGCGAACGGCCCGTGCGGCGCCGCGCCGGCCTCCGAAGACGCCGTCGCCTACTACTGCGGCCGCAACCGCATGATCTACATGCCCACCGGCAGGCTCCGCGAGAACGGCGGCGGCGACCGCCCCGCCACCCACCTCGCCACCCTCGCCCACGAGTACGGCCACCACGTCCAGGCCATGACCGGCATCCTCAGGGCAGCCGACCTGAAGATCGTCAACGCCGGCGAGAAGACCCCGGCGGGCCTCGAGATGTCCCGCCGCATCGAACTCCAGGCGAACTGCTTCGCGGGCATGTTCCTCCGCGCGGCGGGCGGCAAGGGCTCCATCAACTCCGAACTCGCCAACCGCGCCGAGGAGGACTTCCAGTACGCGATGGAGGAAGCCCCCGACAAGAACGCCCACGGCAGCCCCGCCAACCAGGGGATCTGGGCGTCGAACGGCTACGAGTCCAACAGCACCGCCACCTGCAACACCTACGCCGCACCAGCCGACCAGGTCAGCTGACAGCCCCCACCAGGCCTCGTCCGGCGCAGCCCGGATGCCTCGTCGGCACAGCCGATTCTTGATCCGGCGAAGCTCGGATGCTTGGTCCGGCGAAGCTCGGATGCCTTGTCCGTCGCGGAGCGTCGGATACCCAAGGACCAAAGCCCAAAGCCAGGCCCTGTCGGGCGGAGCCCGATGCCCGAGTCAGGCGAAGCCTGATGCCGGCGCAGCCAGACCTACCCCTGCACCCGATCCAAAGCCATCTCTATGCTCACCCCATCTTGTCAAGGCATCTTTCCCGCCTTGACAAGATGGGGTGAGCATAGAACACTCGGCGACCGGGTAAAGCCGCCCAAACCCCAACCCACACCAAGACCCCGAGTTATCCACACCCACCCCACCCATCCACAGGCAAGATCCACATCACCCCACCACACCCCCACCCCCGGTAAACTGGCCAAAGGGCCAGCCCCCCTGGGAGTGGCGGGGGATGTCCGGGACACAACGGCATTCAATCCTCAAGAAATCCCCGAAAAAGCCCCCCGCAACCCCAAAACCGGCCTCCTGATCAAATACGCGTAAAACCCCCCGGCCAATCCGCTCAAACACAACATCAACGTCGTCAACCTCGCCCCCAACGGCACCGCATCGGACACCGCCCCAGCGGTCTGCACCGTCAACTCCCCCGACGTGTCCACCGGCAGCAGCACCTCGACGACCTCAGCCTGCCGATGCCCGCACCCGTCCAGCTTGGCCTTCCGCACCTGGTCGTCGACCTTCACCTCGACCTCGTCCAGCGCACTCCCGCCTGCGCCGCACGAAGCAGGCCGGGTCACCGTCGCGGAGGCGCGTTGCAGGGTCGTGGTGCCCATGCCGATGAGCGGCCACCACAGGGCGACCGCTGTTCCGAGACCCACCAGTGCGATCACCAGCAGGACCAGACCCCACGTCACCGGGCTCCGTCTGACCGCCACGCGGAGGATCGTCGCAGACCGGCCGGTGCCTGGTAACCCCGCCCGTGGATTGATGATCAACTGAGCGGAAGCTGGAGGCGGTGGGCCGCTCACGCCGCGTGGCCCCAGAATGGGCGGGTGTCTACTGCCGCCAGGGTGCTGGTCATCGAGGACGCCGAGGCCATCGGCGCCGCCGTGGGGTCCGCGCTGCGCGACGCCGGGTACCAGGTGCAGGTGCGACCGGACGGTCGTGAGCTGGAGAACGACCTCGGGCGGTTCCGGCCGGACCTGGTGGTGCTGGACGTGATGCTGCCGGGGCGGGACGGGTTCGCGCTGCTGGAGGTCGTGCGGCGGTCGAGCGGGGCCGGGGTGGTGATGCTGACGGCGCGCGACGGCGTGGCCGACCGGCTGCGGGGGCTGGACCGGGGCGCGGACGACTACCTGGTGAAGCCCTTCGTGCTGGCCGAACTCGTGGCCAGGGTGAGCGCGGTGCTGCGTAGGCTGGGTCGTACGCCGTCGACCGTGCAGATCGGCGACCTCGTGGTGGACGCCGACTCCGGTGTGGTGCTGCGCGGTTCCGAACCGGTCGACCTGACGGCGACGGAACTGCGGCTGCTCCGCTACCTGGCGGCGCAGCGGGGCCGCGTCGTCGGCAAGACCCAGATCCTCACGGCCGTGTGGGGCTACGAGGACTACGACCCGAACCTGGTCGAGGTGCACGTGAGCGCGCTGCGTCGCAAGCTCGAGGAGAACGGCCCCAGGCTGCTGCACACCGTGCGCGGCCTGGGTTACGTGCTGCGGGCCGACGAACCGTGAGCAGGCTGCACACGGTCTCCCTGCGCCGGCGGGTCACCCTGTCGGTGGTGATCGTGCTGTTCGGCGTGATGGTGACGCTGGTGTTCGTCGTCGACGCGCTGTTCGCGTCGCAGTCGAGCCGCGACGTCGAGACCGTCCTGCTGGACCGGGCGCGGACCGCGCAGCAGCTGGTGAAGACGCAGAAGATCTCGGGCAACGCGCTGGTGCACAAGGTCGACGGCCGCGGTGTGCAGGTGCTGCTGACGATGCAGGACGGCACGACGTTCGGCACCCGTCCCGATGACGACGACCGGTTCAAGTCCGTCGTCCGCGCCCTGCCGGACGGGGCGACGATGACGTTCTACGGCGACACGTCGGTGCTGTCCGCGGCCCAGATCCGGTTGCGGAACCTGCTGGTGGCCGTCGGGCTCGGCGCGCTGGCGGTCACGGCGGGCGCGCTGGTGTTCGTGGTGCAGCGGGCGCTGGCGCCGCTGGACGCGATGACCACGCTCGCCCGCTCGATCAGCGGCGGCGACCGCGGCCGCAGGCTGAACCCGTTGCGCACCAACAACGAGCTGGGGCGGACCGCGGCGGCGTTCGACGACATGCTGGACTCGCTGGAGGGCGCCGAGACGACCGCGCGGGCGTCCGAGGAGCGCACGAAGCGGTTCGTCGCCGACGCCGCGCACGAGCTGCGGACACCGCTGGCGGGCGTGCAGGCCATCGCCGAAGCGCTGATGCAGACCGGTCTCGACGAGGCGGGGGCCGAGGAGCGCGACCGGATGAACCTGCTGCTCGTGCGCGAGTCCCGCCGCGCCGGGCGCCTGGTCGACGACCTGCTGGCGCTGGCCCGCATCGACGCGGGCCTGGAACTCCAGTTGGAACGGGTGGACCTGCTCGCGCTGGCCGAGGCGGAGGTGTCGCGCAGCAGGCTGCTCGCCGCCGACCTCGACATCGAGGCCGAGGGCATCCCGGTGACCGTGCTGGGCGACCCGCAGCGGCTGGCGCAGATCCTGGTCAACCTGTCGGACAACGCCCGCCAGGCCACCGGTCCGCAGGGCAAGGTCAGGCTGCACGTCGGCGTGTTCGCGGGCCGCGCCATGCTCACCGTGAAGGACAACGGCCCCGGCGTCGCCTACCCCGACCGCGAACGCATCTTCGACCGCCTGACGCGCCTCGACGAGGCCCGCGACCGCCGCTCGGGCGGCTCCGGCCTCGGTCTCGCCATCGCCCGCGGCTTCGCCCGCGCCCACGGCGGCGACCTCGGCTGCACCACCCCGTCCCCCGGCGAACCGGGCGCGGCCTTCGTCCTCACCCTGCCCCTGAGCCCGATCACGACCAGCCGAACCCCGACACCCGCCTGATCGGACCCACCGGTTCGAACCGCCGCACCCCGGACATCCCCCGCCACTCCCAGGGGGGCTGGCCCTTCGGCCAGTTTACCGGGGGTGGGGGTCGGAGGGGGTGATGTGGATCTTGCCTGTGGATGGGCGGGGTGGGTGTGGACAACTCCGATCACGGTCACGCGGCACCGCACCAGGTCACGACTCATCCGGTCATCGTCACGCGGCGCGCTCGGTCACGACTCGTCGGATCATGGTCACGCGGCGCCGCCCACGATCACGACTCATCCGGCCCTGACCACGCAGCACCGCACCCGACCACGACTCATCCGATCCTGCTCACGCAGCACCACCCACGATCACGACTCGTCCGGCGGCGTCACCTTCTTGATGTACAGCAGCCGGTCCCCCGACTCGATCGCGTCCGCCTCCGCGGCGTCGACCCGGAACAGCCGCCCGCCCCGCACCACCCCGAGGACGATGTCCGGCAGGTGCCGCGGCGACCCCCCGATCTCCGACGGCTCGACGTCCCGTTCCGCGATCGCGAGACCGGCGTCCGGTGTGAGCAGGTCCTCGACCATGTCCACCACCGAGGGCGTCGAGGTGGCCATGCCGAGCAGCCGACCGGCCGTCTCGCTGGACACCACGACGGAGTCGGCGCCGGACTGCCGCAGCAGGTGCTCGTTCTCGCGTTCCCGCACCGAGGCCACGATCTGGGCCTTCGGCGCCAGTTCGCGCGCGGTCAGGGTCACCAGCACGGCCGTGTCGTCGCGGTTCGCGGCCACGACCACGGCGCGCGCGTTGGGCACGCCCGCGACGCGCAGCACGTCGTTGCGGGTGCCGGAGCCGTGCACGGTGACCAGGCCGATGGACGACGCGGAGTCGAGCGACTCCTGGTTGGTGTCGACCACCACGATGTGGCTGGGCGGCACGTCGTCGCCGAGCAGTGCGCTGACCGCGGAACGGCCTTTGGTCCCGTACCCGACCACGACCACGTGGTTGCGCACCTTGGTCCTCCACTTCTGAATGCGAAAGGCCTGCCGAGAGCGCTCGGTGAGGACCTCGAGGGTCGTGCCGACCAGGACGATGAGGAACAGCACCCGCAGCGGGGTGATGACCAGGACGTTGACCAGGCGGGCCGAAGAGCTGGCGGGGGCGATGTCGCCGTAGCCGGTGGTGGAGAGGGAGACCGTGGCGTAGTAGACGGCGTCCAGGAAGGACAGGCCGTCGCCGTTGACGTCGCGGTAGCCGTCGCGGTCGACGTACACGATGAGCACGGCCACGAAGAGCGCCGCGGTGGCGCCGACGACGCGCTTGATGATGGCGCGGGCAGGGCTTTCCGGCCGGTCGGGCATCCGGATGACGCCGACCAGGGAGTGGTCGGGCCTGTCGGTCAGCCGGTCGGCCGGGTTGAGCCGCCGAATCATGACAGCCTCTCGGGGAGTAGACGCCACAGGCGGGCGGCGGCTTCGGCGCCCCGCAGCAGCACGGGCAGGACCACGCGTTCGTTCGGCGCGTGGATCCGATCATCCGGCAAGGTCGCTCCGAAGTAGACGACGGGCACGCCGAGCCGTTCGTGCAGGACCCCGGCGGGTCCGGAGCCGCCCGTGCGGCTGTACCGGACGGGCTCGTCGAACGAGGCGCTCATGGCCTCGTGCACGGCCAGCGTGGCGGGGTGGGTGACGTCGGCCGCGTACGCGGGCACGCCGTCGCCGCGCACCACGACCTCGGCCCCGACCCCCTCGGGGGTGTTCGCCGCGACGAACTCGCGCAGCGCGGCCATGACCTTGGCGGGCTCTTGGTCGGGGACGAGCCGGAACGACAGCTTCACCGATGCGGACGCGGGCACGATGGTCTTCAGGCCCGGCCCGGTGTACCCGCCGCGGATGCCGTTGACCTCGGCGGTCGGCCGCACCCACACCCGTTCCAGCGTGGACCAGCCCGCCTCCCCCGTCGCCGCCTGCGCGCCGCCCGCGTTGGCCGCGAGCCACCGGGCCTCGTCGAACGGGAGCGCGGCGTAGTCGGCCCGCTCCAACTCGGTCGGCTCGACCACGTCGGCGTAGAAACCGGGCAGCAGCACCCGGCCGTCGGCGTCGTGCAGCGCCGCGACCAGGCGCGCGATGGCCGTGGCCGGGTTGGGCACCCCGCCGCCCGCGCGACCGGAGTGCACGTCGGAGGTGCCGCCGGTGAAGAACACCTCGGCGCCCAGGACGCCGCGCTGCCCGGTGTTCACGGTCGGCGCGTCGCGCGAGTACATCGGGGTGTCGGTGAACACGACGAGGTCGCAGGCCAGGTCGTCCGCGTGCCGGTCGAGCAGTTCGCCCAGGTGCGGCGACCCGGACTCCTCCTCGCCCTCGACGAACAGCTTGAGCGTGACCGCCGGTGCCGTCGCGCCGGTCGCCCGCAGGTGCGCCTGGACGGCCAGCAGGTGCATCGCGACCTGCCCCTTGTCGTCGCTGGCCCCGCGCCCGAACAGCTCCTCGCCCACGACCACGCCCTCGAACGGCGGGTGCTCCCACTCCTCCAGCGGGTCGACCGGCTGCACGTCGTGGTGGGCGTAGACCAGCACGGTCGGCGCGGCCGGGTCCTCGGCGGGCCAGCAGGCGTGCACGGCGGGCAGCGCGGGCCCCTCGTCCCACACCTCGACGTGCGGCCAGCCGTCGTGGCGCAGGGCGTCGGCGAGCCACTGCGCCGACCTGCCCACGTCGGCGTGATGGGCCGGGTCGGCGCCGATCGACGGAATGGCGATCCATTCCCGGAGGCGGGTCAGGAAGTCATCGGCGAGGGCGGCGACCGCCGCGCGCTCGGGATGTTCGGGATTCGCGGGATCAGCGGTCACGACGGGAGACAATAACCCCGTACGTGCGGCCGAACGAGGGTCGTGACAGTGTTGCGCCATGGCTTCCACCCGTTCCCGGTCGCGCTCGGCGCTCGCACTGGCCGGACTGCTCGGCGCGGCCGGCGCGACGCACTTCGCCAAGCCGCGGCCCTACGACGCGATCGTGCCCCGTGTGCTGCCCGGCAAGCCCCGGACCTGGACCTACGTGTCCGGTGTCGCGGAGATCGCGGTGGCCGCCGCGGTGGCCGCGCCGAGGACGCGCAGGCTCGGCGGGCTGCTGGCCGCGGGGCTGTTCGCGGCGGTCTTCCCGGCCAACGTGAAGATGGCCCTCGACTACCGGGACAAGGGCCCGCGCGCGAAGGCGATCGCGTGGGGACGGCTGCCCGGTCAGGTCCCCTTGATCATCTGGGCGCTGCGGGTACGCCGTTCGGCGGTATGAGACCGCTGCCACTCGGCACCGCCGGATCCGCCGCCGATGTGATCTGATCACGCTGAGCGGCGGGGAAGGCACCCACCGCTGTTGACCACTGTCCTTGCCCCCGCAACGACCCATAGGATGCCCGAGTGCAACCGCTCCTCCACCAAGCCGCGTCGGCACTTGGTTGGCGCGGCATCGTCGTCCCCGACGTGGCCGTGCTCGGGCACCAGGTGTCCGCCATCGTCCGGGTCCGCGATGACGTGCACGCGTGGCGCACCGCCAACGGCTGGCCGCCCCAGGCCGACCCGTCGTGGTTCCGGTCCTGGTTCGAGCCGACCGTCCACGACCAGCTCCCGGTGTCCGCCGTGGAACTGGTCGGCGTCCTGGTCGGCGAGTCCACCGCGGACCGCGCGCTCCAGTCCTGCGGCACGCTCATGACGCTGGCGCCGTGCGCGGTGGTCCTGCCCGGACCGCAGGGTCGCGAGTCGTGGCCGCTGATCGAGCTGGACTACTACGGCATCGGTGTCGTGGCGGTCCAGGAGGCGGGCACCGCCGAGCTGCTGGTGCCGCCGGAGGACCGGTCGACCGAGTTCGGGCCGTCGCTGTTCGGCCGGTGGCTGCTCGAGGTGCTCTACGACCGGGTGCTCAAGGACGTCCCGGCGAGTTCGCGCGTCACCTCCTAGCCGCTCGGTCCTGCCCGGAGCGGTCCGGCACCGAGCGGACGAGGGTTCGCAGGCCCGCCGCGTCCAGCAGGTCCGTCGGCCTCAGCGTGTGGTCGTGCTGCACGTAGTGGAACGCCGCCCGCACGCTCTCCACCTCCGCGCCGATGAGCGCCGCCCAGGCGAGTCGGTAGGCCGCCAGCTGCACGGACAGCGCGGGCATCTTGTCCGCGTCCGGCACCGAGCCGGTCTTCCAGTCCACGACCGTCCAGCCGCCGTCCGGGTCCGCGAACACCGCGTCCATCCGGCCGCGCACGGACATCCCGTCGACCTCGGCCTCGAACGGCACCTCGACGTCGTAGGGCATCCGGTCGGCCCACTCGCTGGCCAGGAACGCCCGCTGGAGCCGTTCCAGCTCGGTGTCCGGGGCCGCGCCGTCGTCGGCGGCGCCGGGGAGCTCGTCGATGTCCAGCAGCCTGCTCGCGCCGAACCGCTTCTCCAGCCACGTGTGGAACGCGGTGCCGCGGCGGGCCATCGGGTTCGGCGGGAACGGCAGCGGGCGGCGCAGCCTGCGGGCGAGCTGGTCCGGGTCGGCGGCCAGCTCGACGAGCTGGCTGACCGACAGGTGCTCGGGCATGGTGACCTGCTCGCGCCGGTTGGCCGCCGCGGCGCGTTCGGCCAGCAGCACGTCCACGTCGCGCGACCAGCCCTCCGGGTCGAGGTCGTCCTCGTCCTCCGGGGGCGCTTCGTCGTCGACTAGTGCCCCGGCCACCGGCTCGGCCGGCAGCTCGGCCACCGGTTCCGGAACCGCCTCCACGACGGGCTCCGGAGCGGGTTCCTCGTCCTCCGGGGGCTCCACCAGCCCTTCCAGGTCGTCGAACGGGTCGGGCTCGTCCTCCGGCGGCTCGTAGTCCGGTTCGTCCTCGGGCGGCTCCACGAGCCCCTCCAGCTCCTCCGGCAGCACGTCGGGCGCCTCCGAGGGCCGGGCCGGGGCCCTGGTCCGCAGGTCCAGCGCGGCCAGCACCATCGCGGCGCCGTCGGCGACCGCGGTGCGCCGCTTCCCCAGCGGGTCGGCGGGCCACTCCGCCGTCTTCACCTCGCCCGCCAGCGGGTTGGCCTCCTCCTCGGTCGGCGGCCCCGCCCACGCGACGATCTCGCCGGGCGGGTTCTCCGAGGTCTTGAACAGCTCGTGGATCTCCACCAGGAACGGCGACGGGCCCTTCACCTTCCCGCCCGTCTCGCCCCACCAGTGCCCGGACACCAGCAGGCTGTGCTCGGAGCGGGTCAGGGCGACGTAGAGCAGCCGCCGCTCCTCGACCAGCCGCCGCTCCTCGAACTCCTCGGCGTGCAGGTCGAGCGCCGCCTCGACCTGCTTGCGGTCGCTCCCGCCGGGGATCCGCAGCTCCGGCAGGTCGGCGGCGTCACCGCGCAGGTCGGCGGGCAGCTCGGTGACGGCCTTGAGCCAGCAGGACGTCTTGCGGCGGCCGGGGAACACGTCCTTCACGATGTGCGGCACGGCGACGATGTGCCACTCCAGGCCCTTGGCGGAGTGCATGGTCAGGATCTGCACCCGGTTCTCGGCGACCTCGACCTCACCGGGTTCCAGGCCGTCCTCGGCGTGCTCGGCGGTGTAGAGGTAGTCCAGCAGCGACGGCAGGGTCGCGGACGGGCTCGCGGCTGCGAAGTCCGAGACGACGTCGGCGAACGCGTCCAGGTGCGCGCGGCCGACCCCGCCGGGGCGGGCCATCGACTCGATGTCGAGCAGCAGCGTGCGCTCGACGTCGGCGACCAGTTCGGACAGCGGCTGGTCGAGCCTGCGCCGCAGCGCGGCCAGTTCCCCGCCCAGCCTGCGGATCCGCCGGTAGCCCTCTGCCGAGTACGCCGCCGGGTCGCCCGGATCGTCCAGCGCGTCGGCCAGCCCGGCCTGTTCGGCGTGCTCACCGGGCAGCGCGTCCGCCAGCACCGACAGCGGATCGTCCACAACGGACTGGCGGCTCGGCGCACCGGCCAGCTCGCGGGCGCGCTGCCACAGGGCGGCGAGGTCGAAAGCCGCCACGCGCCAACGGGATCCGGTCAGCAGCCGGGCGGCGGCCGTGCCCGCCAGCGGGTTCACCAGCACGCGCAGCGCGGACGTCAGGTCGCGCACCTCGGGTTCGTCCAGCAGGCCGCCGAGTCCGACGACCTCGACCGGCAGTCCGCGTTCGCGCAGCGCCGCCGCGATGGCGCCCATGTCCGCGCGGCGGCGCACGAGCACCGCGGCCGTGGGCGGGGTGTCCTCCTCGTCCAGGTGCTCCTGCCACTGCCGGGCGACGGAGTCCGCGAGCCAGTCGAGTTCCTGGCGCACATCCGGCAGCAGCGCGAGCCGCACGTCGCCGGGCCCGGCGCCGTCGCGCGCGCGCAGCTCGTCGACCTCCAGGCCCGCGGCGCGCAGCGGCCCGGACACGGCGTTGGCCAGCGTGAGCACCTCGGGCGGGTTGCGGAAGCTGGTCAGCAGCCCGTACCGGGTGGCGGGTTTCCCCTCCGGGGCCGGGAAGTCCGTGGTGAACCGGGGCAGGTTCGCCGCGCTGGCGCCGCGCCAGCCGTAGATGGCCTGCGCCGGGTCGCCGACGGAGGTGACCGGCATCGGCTCGCCCCGGCCGAACAGCGACCGCAGCAGCACGCGCTGCGCGTGCCCGGTGTCCTGGTACTCGTCGAGCAGCACCGCCCCGTACCGCTCGCGCTCGCCCTGCGCGACCTCCGGGTGCTCGTTGGCCAGTCGGGCGGCGAGGCTCATCTGGTCGGCGAAGTCCATCGCCGCCTCACGCCGCTTGCGCTGCTGGTAGGCGTCCAGCAGGGGCAGCAGGTTCACCCGCAGCCGTTGCGCCGCGATGATGTCCCGCAGCTTCTGGGGCAGCCCGTCGCCCTGCCGCGCGGTCTTCGGCGCGTTCTCGATGACCCCGATCAGCCGGTCCGCGTGCTCCCGCAGCGCCTTCGGCTCCACCAGGTGCTCCCCCAGCTCACCGGCGAGCGCCAGCAGGTACCCGGTGATGGTGGCGGGGATCTTGTCGGTGTCCAGGTCCTCGGCCCACGTCGACACGACGCGGTGCGCGAGCTGCCACGACGACGTCCCGGTCAGCAGCCGCACACCGGGTTCGACCGGCAGCCGCAGCCCGTGCTCGGTCACCAGCCTGCCCGCGTACGCGTGGTAGGTCAGCACGACCGGCTCGGCCGTCATCACCGACGCCCGCCGCTCGCCGCTGGGGTCCAGCTCGTCGAGCAACTCCGATCCGGCGAGCCTGCGCAGCCGCAGCCGGATGCGCTCGGCGAGCTGCCGGGCGGCCTTGCGGGTGAACGTCAGGCCCAGCACCTGGTCCGGGGTGACGATCCCGTTCGCGACCAGCCACACCACGCGGGCGGCCATCGTCTCGGTCTTGCCCGCCCCGGCGCCCGCCACGACCAGCGCGGGTTCGATCGGCGCCGCCACGACCGCCGCCTGCTCGGCCGTGGGCTTGGGCAGCCCCAGCGCGGTGGCGACCTCGAACGGGCTGGCGAAGCTCATGCCGGAACCCCGCGGTCGACGTCCACGGACGTCACTGTCCCACCTGTCTGCCGGACGAGTGCACCGGGCACGCCGTGCGCGCCGGGCAGCGGTCGCAGTCGGAGTTCTCCCTGGCCGTGTAGTCCGGGCCGACGCTGGAGCCCGCGGCTTCCTGCACGGCTTCCAGCCACACCCGGACGCCCTGCTCGTCGAGCGGGGCCTGGGCCCGTTCGACGGCGCCGGTCTTCTTGTCCTCCTTGGCCACGTACAGCAGCCGGGCGCCGCCCGGTTCGGTGGCGAGGCCGAGGTGGGTGAAGCCGCCGAGCGCGGTGGCGAGCTGGTAGACGGCGAGCTGGGGGTGGGCCTCGGCGTCGCCCCGCGACACCGGCTGCTTGCCGGTCTTGAGGTCGACCACGACGGGGCGGCCCTCGGCGTCGACCTCCAGCCGGTCCACCCGGCCGCGGACCTTCAGCGACGGGCCTCCGGGCAGCTTGGGGACGTCGACGAGCATCTCCTCCTCGACGGCGACCTGGGTGAGCTGCGTGCGGCTGCCCGCCAGCCAGTCCAGGAACGTGTCGAGCATCTTCTCCACCCGGATGCGCTCGCGCCGGGAGAACCAGGGCGCGCCCGCGTCGACGGCGGTCCACGCCTCGTCGAGCCTGACCCGCAGCTCCTTCTCGTCCGCGCCGCTGGCCGCGGCCTGCGCCAGCGCGTGCACGAGGGTGCCGGTGATCGACGCCAGCTCGGCCGGGTCCTGGCCGCCGTGGCGTTCGACGACCCAGCGCACCGGGCACTTGGCTAGCACCTCGAGGGTCGACGGGGACACGCTGACCGTGTGCTCCTCCGTCCACAGCGGATCGCCGGTCGACACGTCCGGCAGCCCGTACCAGGAGTCCGGGTGCGCGCCGGGCACCCCGGACTCCGCCAGCCGCGCCAGCTGCACGGCGGCGCGCTGGCGCCGGTCGGGCTCGGTGTCGTCGTCGCACAGCACGCGGCGCAGCTCGCCGACCAGCTCGGCCAGCACGAGACCGCGCTCGGGGGTGAACGTCGGCCGTTCCACGGCGTCGGTGGTCAGGTCGTCCAGCTCGTCCAGGAACCGCGACGGCTGCTCGTCCTCGCCGCGCACCGCGCTCACCATCAGCGTCGTGCGCGCCCGGCTCGCGGCGACCAGCAGCAGCCTGCGCTCCTCGGCCAGCAGCGGCGCGACCGCGGACACCTTGTCCGCCGGGTCCATCCCGCCGATCAGGTCGACCATCCGCTCCACGCCGAGCAGCGACCCGCGCAACCTCAGGTCCGGCCAGCTGCCCTCCTGCACGCCGGGGATCGCCACGACCGTCCACTCGCGACCGGCGGCGGAGTGCGCCGTCAGCACCGCGACGGCCTCGCCGACCGGTGCGGAGGCGGCCAGCGAGTCGCCCGCGATCCGTTGCGCCGCAAGGTAGTCCGCGAACCCCTCCACGGTGGAGCCGGGCAGCCGGTCGACGTACTTCGCGGCCGCCTCGAACAGGCCGACGACGGCGTCCAGGTCGCGGTCGGCCTGCATCCCCGCCGTGCCCCGACGTGACGACTGGTTCACCCAGCGGGTCTCCAGGTGGCAGTTCTGCCACAGGTTCCACAGCACGACCTCGACGCTGCGCGAGGCCGCGATGTCCTTGCGGGCGCCGCTGATCAGGTTCGCGATCCGGCGCGCGGGCATCGCCTCGGCGTCCTCCAGCGCGGCCAGCCGGTCGTTCGACTCGATCACCTCGACCAGCAGCGGCCCGCTGGCCCGGTCGCCGCCCGCGGCCATCTCCAGCCTGCGCAGGCCGCGGCGCAACCGGCGCAGCGCCAACGGGTCCGCGCCGCCGAGCGCGGACGACAGCAGCATCGCCGCGGTGTCCTCGTCGAGGCTGCCCGGCACCGCGGCGCAGCGCAGCACGGCCAGCAGCGGGCGGATTGCGGGCTGCTGGGCCAGCGGCAGCTCGTCGCCGGGCACCGCCACCGGCACACCGGCGGCCAGCAGCGCCCGTTGCAGCACCGGCAGCGACCTGGTCGCCGACCGGGCGATCACCGCCATCTCCGACCACGGCACCTCGTCGATCAGGTGCGCGCGGCGCAGCTGGTCGGCGACCCAGCTCGCCTCCTGGGCGGCCGAGGCGAGCAGCCGCACCTGCACGGTGCCCTCGCCGCCCGCGCCGTGCACCTCGCGGGCGGGCGAGCGGCCGGGCAGCCGGGCGGCGAGCCCGTGCACCGCGGCCCGCACCTCCGGCGTCATCCGGTAGCCCTGGCTGAGCACGACCGTGGCCCGCTCCTGCGGGTCGGCCTCGGCCAGCAGCGCGGGATCGGCGCCGCGGAAGGAGAAGATCGCCTGGTCGGGGTCGCCCACGAGGAGGAACTCGTCGGCCGTCGAGCCGATCCGCCGCAGCAGCGCGTACTGCTGCGGGTCGAGGTGCTGGGCGTCGTCGACGAACACGTGCCGCACCCGCCGCCGTTCGGTCTCCAGCAGTTCCGGGTCGGCGTCGAACGCCAGCAGGGCGCTGTCGACCAGCTCGGCGGCGTCCAGCGCCGGGGCCATCGACGGCGAGGAGTCGCCGCCCATGAGCAGCAGCACCTCCTCGTACTGCCTGCCGAACAGCCCGGCGGCGACCCATTCCTCCCGGCCCTGCTGGCGGCCGAGTTCGAGCAGGTCCTCCGGTCCGAGGCCGCGTTCGGTCGCGCGCAGCAGCAGGTCGCGCAGCTCCGCGGTGAAACCGGGCAGGCCGATCGCGGGCCGGAGCCGCTCCGGCCAGTTCCACGCCCCGTCCTCCACGTCACCGGCCAGCAGCTCGCGCACCAGCGCGTCCTGCTCCGGGCCGGACAGCAGCCGCGGCGGCGGGTCCCCGTTCACCACGGCCTGCGCCCGCAGCACCGCGAACGCGTAGGAGTGCACCGTCCGCACCAGCGGCTCCCGCACCGTCCGCAGCACCGCGTCGCCCGGCTCGTCGTCGTCCGTCAGCAGCCGGGTGATCCGCGCCCGCATCGCCACGGCGGCCTGCCGGTTCGCGGTCAGCACCAGCACGCTCTCCGGATCGGCGCCGCCGTTCAGCACGCGGTCCGCCGCCACCTCGGCCAGCAGGGTGGTCTTGCCCGTGCCCGGTCCGCCCAGCACGCGCAGGAACCCGCGACCGTGCTCGAACACCCGCCGGGCCCTCTCGTCCCACTGCGGACGGGGCCGGTTCTCCGGCGACCGGCGCACCAGCAGGGGCGAGGAGTTGGAAACCACGGGTGTGATGGAACCACGTTGCACCGACAAGACGAGGGAGTACCCGCCGGGTGGCCCAGCGTGGTGCCGGACTCACTCGCCGTGAGCACCCCCGAGCCCCCGACCTGCGACGACCGGAAATCGCCCAATGCCTTGACAGTCGCAGTGGTCTAGGCCATTTTGAGCGCACCCTCCGGCGGCCGGGCAGTGACCCCGACCCCGCCCGGTCACCGGAGTTCCAGGTGCCAGACTTGCCGTCGTGGACGAGCAGCTGCACGAGATGATCCGCGACACCGTCAGGAAGATCCCCGCGGGCCGGGTCGCCACCTACGGCGACGTGGCCGACCTCTCCCGCGCCCCGTCACCGAGGCTGGTCGGCCAGGTGCTGAACATGGACGGCCACGACCTGCCCTGGCACCGCGTCCTGCGCGCCAACGGCACCTGCGCGCCCCACATCGCCGACGAGCAGTTGCAGAAGCTCGCCGAGGAGGGCGTGCTCGCCGACGACGGCAAGGTCAACCTGCGCACCTACCGCTGGGAGGACGCCGTCACGGCGAAGGAGGAGGACGAGCCGCCGAGCCTGTTCTAGAAAGCCGGACGCCCCCTCGTCGGAACGAGGGGGCGTCCGGATCCGCCCGTCAGACCCGCGACTCGACCCGCGCGACCTCGGCGGCCACATCGGGGTCCCGCGTCAGCGCGGCGGCCAGCCGCAGCTCCGGCAGCGCCTCGCCGTGCCTGCTCTGCCTGCTGAGCGTGCGCCCCAGCAGCAACCGGGCGTAGGCGTCGGAGGGGTCGAGGTCGACCAGCGACCGCAGCACCTTCTCGGCGTTGCCGAGCGACGCGGAGTGGAAGTGCGCCAACGCCAACTCGGTCAGCACCGAGCGGTCGGCGGGAACGACCTCAGCGGCTTCGGCGAACAACTTCGCGGCCTGGCTCGGGTCGCCCGCCGCGCGGCATTCGCGGCCGCGACGAACGAGCTCGAACACGTCGGACATGTCAGCTCCTCATCTGCCGTGGGTGTACCCGGCACAACGGGTTGATCAGTCAACGTATTCCGCGCGGTCACGCGACCTGGAGGAAGCACCGGGCCTCGTAGTAGCGCAGCAGCACCGCGTCGACCACCCGCGGGTGCGCCCCGAGGGGTTCGGCGACCACGTCGGCCCCGACGTCGGCCAGCCTCCGGTGGAACAGCCCCGGCGCCAGCAACCACGACGCCACCGCCACTCGCCGGCCACAGGCCTTCAACCCCGCCACGACCTCCGCCACCGACGGCGAGGCGGTGGCCACGTACCCGACTGAGGCCCCCAGCACCCGCCCCACCTCGGCCACGTCCGCCAACGCCCGCGCGTCCGACGACCCGGCCGCGGCGAGCACCACCGCGTCCCCGGCCCGCCACCCCGCCTCGCGCAAACGTTCGCGCAGCACCGGGACGAGCGCGGACCCGATCGGTTCGGTCACCACCACGTCCCCGTGCCCGCCTGCCGCGATCTGCTCGGGCACGTCCACCCGCACGTGGTACCCGGACGCGAGGAACGCGGGCACCACCACGACCGGTCCGCCGATCCCGCGCACCACCGACGTCACGTCCGGCTGCCGCACGTCCGCGTACGCGACCTCGACGGCCACACCACCCAGCCGGGCCCGCACCAGCTCGGCGATCTCCTCCACCACCACGGCCCCGCGCGGATCCCGCGTCCCATGAGCGACCAGCACGAGCGTCACACCGCCACCCCCGAGGGTTCCATCGCCATCCGGTACCCGCGCTTCACCACGGTGCACACCATCCTGGGCTCCCCCAGCGCGGTGCGCAGCCGTCCGATCGCCGTCTCCACCGCGTGCTCCTCCCCGCCACCGGGCAGCACCGCGAGCAGCTCCTTGCGCGACACCACCCGGCCACGCGCGTCCACCAGCGCCCGCAGCACGGCCATCGGCGCGGGCGCGACCGGCCGCAGCTCCCCGTCGACCACGACCGCCTGCCCGCGCACCTCGATCTCCCGAGCCGCGATCCGCAGCCGCACCGCGCGTTCGGGCAGCACCAGCGTCAACTCCCGCGCCATGGCCCCGATCCGGGACCGCGCGGGCTGCACGACCGGGATGCCGACCTCCACCAGCGGACCCGCGGTGATCGACCCGACCCCGATCACCAGCACGTCCCGCCGCAGCACCGCGAGCAGCGCGGCGAACCGGTCGGTGTCACGCGCCACCCGCAGCACGCTCGCCGCCGCAGGCGCGCTGGTGAACATCAGCGCGTCCACCTGCCGGGCCAGCACGGCGTCCAGCAACCGGTGCAGCGGCGCGGGATCGGCGGGCCCGGTCCAGCGGTAGACCGGGACCTCGACGACCTCCGCGCCCGCCTCGCGCAGGGTGCGGACGAAGTGCGGCAGCGGTTCCCCGTGCAGCTGCACGGCGATCCGCTGACCGTCCACACCGGACCGCAGCAGGTACTCCAGCAGTTCGGCGTTGCTCTCCGAGTCCGGCGACCACGCCTCGGTCAGCCCCGCGGCGCGCACCGCGCCCTTCGCCTTGGGGCCGCGGGACAGCACCTTCGTGCGCCCGAGGCAGTCCAGCAGCCGCGCGCCGAGGCCCCAGCCCTCGGCGGCCTCGATCCAGCCGCGGAACCCGATGCCGGTGGTCGCGACCACGACGTCGACCGGCTCGGTCACCAGCCGCCGGGTCGCGGCCAGCAGTTCGGCGTCGTCCGACAGCGGCACGATCCGGATCGCCGGGGCCTGCAACACCGTGGCGCCCTTGCGCTCCAGCAGCGCGGACAGCTCGTCGGCACGGCGGGCGGCCGTGACACCGACCGTGTACCCGGCCAGCGGGGCGACGTCCAGGGAGATCACGGACACCTCACCTGCACGATGTCGTCGAGCACCCGGACCTGGTGGACCGCGATGGACACGGCCGGGTCGTCCAGGCAGGCGCCCGTGGCGAGGTCGAACGCCTGCTTGTAGATCGGCGACGCCACCACCGGCACACCGCCCCGGTCGCCCACGATCCCGCGCGAGAGCACCGCGGCCCCGCTGAACGGGTCGATGTTGTCGACGGCGTGCAGCGCCCCGTCGAACGTGCGGAACAGCGCCACCTGCGAGGCGTCGGGCAGGAGCACGGCGACCCCGGCCTCGGGCTGGAGCGCGGACAGCGCGCAGACCGATGTCCACGTCAGTTCGACCACTGCGGTCATCTGGCAGCCACCTCCGGTAGGCCCAGCGGCACCGGGACCCGCTGCCCGCGCTCCTCCCGGAAGGAGATCGTCGGGTCGGGAGTGCCCGGTGCGTTGACGAACGAGCTGAAGCGGGACAGCTTCTCGGGGTCGTCGAGCACGCCGCGCCACTCGTCGGCGTAGCTCTCGACGTGCACGGCCATGGCGGCCTCCAGGTCGTCGCAGATGCCGAGGCTGTCGTCGACGACGACCGAGCGCAGTCGCTCCAGGCCGCCGTCCATGGCCTCGATCCAGGACGCCGTGCGCTGGAGGCGGTCCGCGGTGCGGACGTAGAACATCAGGAACCGGTCGACGATCCGCACCAGCGTCGCGGTGTCCACATCGGACACCAGCAGCTCGGCGTGCCGGGGCGTGAAGCCGCCGTTGCCGCCGACGTGGAGGTTCCAGCCGTTCTCGGTCGCGATGATGCCGAAGTCCTTGCTCCTGGCCTCGGCGCACTCGCGGGCGCAGCCGGACACGGCGGACTTGATCTTGTGCGGGGCGCGCAGGCCGCGGTAGCGCAGTTCCAGCTCGATGGCCAGGCCCACCGAGTCCTGCACGCCGAAGCGGCACCACGTGGTGCCGACGCAGGACTTGATGGTCCGCAGCGCCTTTCCGTAGGCGTGCCCGGACTCGAAACCGGCGTCCACCAGCCGTTTCCAGATGCGCGGGAGCTGGTCGACGGTCGCGCCGAACAGGTCGATCCGCTGCCCGCCGGTGATCTTGGTGTACAGGCCGTAGTCCCTGGCCACCTCGCCGATGACGATCAGCTTCTCCGGGGTGATCTCACCGCCGGGGATGCGCGGGACGACCGAGTACGTGCCGTTGCGCTGGATGTTCGCCAGGAACCGGTCGTTGGTGTCCTGCAACGTCGCCTGCTCGCCGTCGAGCACGTGGCCGCTGTCCAGCGACGCCAGGATCGACGCCACGGCGGGCTTGCAGATGTCGCAGCCGCGACCGCGACCGTGCTTGGCGATGAGCGAGCTGAACGTGGTGACGCCGGTGGACCGGACGATCTCGAACAGGTCGGCGCGCGAGTGGTCGAAGTGCTCGCACAGCGCGCGGGACTGCTCGACGCCGCACTCCGCGAGGAGCTTCTTCAGCATCGGCACGCACGACCCGCAGCCGGTCCCGGCCTTGGTGCACGCCTTGACGCCGGGCACGTCCGCGCACTCGCCCGCGTGGATCTTCTCGGTGATGTCCTGCTTGGTGACCGCGTGGCAGGAGCAGACCTGCGCGTCGGCGGGCAGCGTCAGCTCGACGCCGCCGGACGGCGCGATCAGCAGCACCGGGTCGCCGGGGATGTCGCGGCCGACCAGCGGGCGCAGCAGCGGGTACGCCGCCGCGTCGCCGACCAGCACGCCGCCCAGCAGCGTCTTCGCGTCGTCCGACACCACGACCTTCGCGTACGTGCCCGCGACGGCGTCGTTGACGACGACCTCCAGCGCGCCCTCGGTGGCCGCGTGCGCGTCGCCGAAGCTGGCCACGTCGACGCCGAGCAGCTTGAGCTTGGTCGACAGGTCGGCGCCGGGGAACACCGCGCCGCCGCCGAGGAGGCGGTCGGCGACGACCTCGGCCATCGAGTAGCCGGGCCCGACCAGCCCGTAGACCATCCCGTCCAGGCAGGCGCACTCGCCGATCGCGTAGACGTCGGCGTCCGAGGTGCGGCAGGCGTCGTCGACGACGATGCCGCCGCGCGCCCCGACCTCGAGGCCGAACCGGCGGGCCAGGTCGTCGCGCGGCCGGATGCCGGCGGAGAACACGACCACGTCCAGGTCGAGTTCGAGCCCGTTGGACAGCTTGGCGAACAGCCGCTCGCCGTCGCGCTCGATCGACGACGCGGAGGTGCCGGTGTGCACGGTGAGGTCGAGCTTCTCGACCAGCCGCTTGAGCAGCGCGGCACCGCCCTCGTCCACCTGGAGCGGCATCAGCCGCGGTCCCAGTTCCACGACGTGCGGTGACAAACCCATGCCGCGCAACGCGTTCGCGGCCTCCAGGCCGAGCAGCCCGCCGCCGAGCACCATGCCCGCGCGCCTGCCCATGCCCTTCGCCGCCGCCACGGTGGCGCGGATGCCGTCCAGGTCCTCGATGGTGCGGTAGACGTGGCAGCTGGGCAGGTCGCGGCCGGGAACCGGTGGCACGAACGGGAACGAGCCCGTCGCCAGCACCAGCGCGTCGTAGTGCTGCTCGACGCCCGACGCGGTGGTCACCGTCTTGCGCACCCGGTCGACGTCGCGCACGGGGTCGCCGAGGCGGAGGTCCACCTCGGGGCCGTGCGGGGCGAGCGCGAGGTCACCGGGCGCCCAGCTGTCCACGTAGGACGACAGGGCGACCCGGTCGTAGGCGGGGCGGTTCTCCTCCGCGAACACGACGATCCGCCACCGGCCGGTGGTGTCCCGGTCGCGCAGCGCCTGGACCAGGCGGTGTCCGACCATCCCGTGGCCGACCACGACGAGCGTTCGCGTCATCTGAACCAGTCCTCCCTCCGCCCGGCCCATGCTCACCGGGAACCGTGTCGTGCCAGGTGCCCGTGTGTTGCGCGGGCGTTAACGCGAACTCACACCGCACGTCAGGGCGTGTGCGTCACACCCCCGCGTGCGCCAGGCTCGGCACCCGCGCGAACACCCGGCTGCGCAGGTAGAACCACCAGGTGGTCACCACGCACAGGCCGTAGAACACCAGGATCGCGACCAGCGCCGGGGTCAGCGTGCCGCTGCCCTCCAGGGAGAACTTGAAGACCAGGTTCACCAGCACGCCGCCGAGCGCGCCGATCGCACCGGCGATGCCGACGACCGCGGCGGCCTGCCGCTTGGCCGACCCGACGTCCTCGTGCTGGGTGGCGAAGATCGCCGGGATCATCCGGTAGGTCGAGCCGTTGCCCACGCCCGCCAGCACGAACAGGGCCATGAAGGAGCAGAAGAACAGCGGGAAGTTCCGGGTGTCCACGCTGACCATCACGCCGACCGAGCCCAGTGCCAGGCCGAGGAACGTCCACAGCGTGATCCGGGCGCCGCCGAACCGGTCCGACAGCCACCCGCCGAGCGGGCGGGCGATCGAGCCGATCAGCGCGCCGAGGAACGCGAGCGCCACGAAACCCTTGAAGTCCACGAAACTGATCTTGATCAGTGACGGGAAGGCGAACGAGAACCCGATGAACGAGCCGAACGTCCCGATGTAGAGGAACGACATGACCCAGGTGTGCTTGTTCGCCAGCGCGCGCTGGTAGGAGACGCCGTCCGGCTTGGCCTGGGTGAGGCTGTCCATGAAGAACCACGCGCAGGCCGTGGCGAGCACGATGAACGGCATCCAGATCAGCGCCGAGTAGACCAGGTCGATCCCGGTGCCGATGGTGATCACGACCGGCACGACCAGCTGCGTCACCGCGACGCCGAGGTTGCCGCCCGCCGCGTTGAGCCCGAGCGCCAGGCCCTTCCTGCCCTCCGGGTAGAAGAACGAGATGTTGGCCATGGACGAGGAGAAGTTCCCGCCGCCCAGCCCCGTCGCGGCGGCGGTGAGCAGGAAGAACCAGTACGGCGTCCCGTCGTTGAGCACCGCGAACGCGAGCATGGCGCAGGGGATCAGCAGCATCCCGGCGCTGAACGTCGTCCACGCCCGGCCGCCGAAGCGCGGCACGGCGAACGTGTACGGGACGCGCAGGACGGCGCCGACCAGGTTGGGCACGATCAGCAGCCAGAACGTCTGGCCGACGCCGAACGGGTAGCCCACCGAGCCGAGGCTGACCACCACGATGCTCATCAGCACCCACACGCTGAAGCCCAGGTTCTCCGCGAGGATCGAGAACCCCAGGTTCTTGCGGGCGATCCGCCTGCCCCCGCCCTCCCAGAACGCCGGGTCCTCCGGCTCCCACCGGTCGATCCACCGGCCACCACGTGGCGCGGACGCGGACTCCGCGACCTGGTTCTCCACGACTGCGCTCATGCCCTGACCTCCTGGAACGTGCGTTGGCAAAACCCTAGGAACACCCCGTTACCCCCGTGTTCGACCAGATGTCGCCAACGGCAACTCCCCCGCACACGTGGGATCCCCACCTGTGAGATGCCCGAACGCTCAACTCAAGGTGTCCGAACGTTCGACACGCCGTGCCTGAACGTTCGACTCGCGAATCACGCGCGAGTCGAACGCTCAGACACCCTGTGTCGAACGCTCAGGCACCCCGTTGGGGTTAGGACCCGCAGAGAAATAAACCGTAGATTCCGATCTTGGGCTGTCATGCTTGTGGTATGAGCCTGATCGAGGACGCGGGAGCGGCGCTGGTGGCGAAGTTCGAGGTGCTGATGCCGCACCTGGACGAGCGTCAGCGGCGACTACTACTCGCCGCGGAAGCCAGAACGTTGGGACACGGCGGGATCAGGCTCGTCGCCCGCGCCGCGGGTGTCCGTGAAGCCACGGTGTCCCTGGGGGTCACGGAGCTGGAGTCCGGTGAGGCCCCGCTCGGGCGGGTGCGTCGGCCCGGCGGGGGCCGTAAACGCGCCGCCGACCTCGACGCGGGACTGCGACCGGCGCTGCTGGCATTGGTCGAACCCGACGTGCGGGGCGACCCGATGTCGCCACTGCGGTGGACGACGAAATCGACTCGTAAGCTCGCCGCCGAACTCACAGCCCGTGGCCACCGGATCTCTGCCGACACCGTCGCGGACCTGCTGCGAGAGGAGGGTTTCAGCCTACAAAGCAACGTCAAAACCCTGGAGGGCAAGCAGAATCCCGATCGGGACGCGCAGTTCCGCTACCTCAACGAACAGGTCAAGGACCATCAGGCCACCGGCGAACCGGTGGTCAGCGTGGACACCAAGAAGAAGGAACTGGTCGGGCAGTACGCCAACGCCGGCCGCGAGTGGCGCCCGGGCGGTGATCCGGTCGAGGTCGACACCCACGACTTCCCCAACAAGACCCTGGGCAAGGCCGTGCCCTACGGGATCTACGACCTGGCCACCAACACCGGCTGGGTCAACGTCGGCACCGACCACGACACCGCCGCGTTCGCCGTCGAATCGATTCGTCGCTGGTGGAAGAGCACCGGCCGCAGCACCTACCCGCATGCCGGACGCCTGCTGATCACCGCCGACGCGGGCGGCTCCAACGGCTACCGCACCCGCGCATGGAAAGCCGAACTGGCCGCCCTGACAGTGGAAACCGGCCTGACGATCACCGTGTGCCACTTCCCTCCCGGGACGTCCAAGTGGAACACGATCGAGCACCGACTGTTCTCCCACATCACCATGAACTGGCGCGGCCGACCCTGAGCAGCCACGAGGTCATCGTCAACACCATCGCGGCGACCACCACCCGCACCGGGCTGACCGTCCACGCCGAGTTGGACACCGACACCTACGACACCGGAGTCCGTGTCAGCGACGGGCAGATGGACGCGTTGCCACTAGACCGGCACGACTGGCACGGCGACTGGAACTACACGCTGCGGCCCGAGGCATACCCACGGATTCCCGTCACCGTCCCGGACCCATTCGACCAACCCAGCCCCGATCTGGCCTGGCTGTGCCACCCCGCCATCACCGGCCTGCCCACCCACGACTGGCATAACGTTATCGCCGCGCTCACCGCCCCGCACGAGGATCAACGCGAAGCCCAGCTCGTCACACGACGTGGCCACCGCCCCCGCCACAAAGGCGGCCCGGACACCGGTCGACGCCCGATCCTGACCCTGGTCGACCGACTTCTTGCCACCGTCCTGCACTACCGATCGGGGCTGCCCCAGGTCGCCGTCGCAGCCTTGTTCGGTGTGCGTCCCGAAACCATCAACAAACGCATCCGCGATATCCGGATACTGCTTGAACAGGCGGGCCTGAGCATCCAGCCCGCCGAACAGCGCCTTACCAGCTTGGACGACCTTTACGATCTTGCCCACACCGCAGGTATCACCATCCCGGACGGCACCACGCCAACGAGTTAATGATCTGCAAGCCCTTAGGCGGTGTTGTTGAGCCAGTCGAGGAGGCCGCAGACGGGGTCTTTGCAGCCGCCGCAGCCGGTGGTGGCCCTGGTGGTCTCCACGAGGGCGGAGACGGTGGTGGCGCCGGCGCGGTAGGCGGTGACGAGTTGGCCCTTGCTGACGGTGTTGCACTTGCAGATCACGGCGCTGGCGGGGAGGTCGGCCGGGCTGCTGGCGACCTCGGGGGTGAGCGCGCGTCCCAGCAGCAGTGCCAGGCGGTCCGTCGGCGCGGCCAGGCCGCGGTCGAACAGCTGGGTGATCGCGGCGGCGGCGTCCGGTGCGCCGATCAGGATCGCGCCGACGACGAGGTCGTCGCGCAGCACCAGTTTCGCGTACCGGCCGCGCGCCGGGTCCTGGAAGCACAGGACCTCGTGGTCCGGGCTGTCCAGGTCCACGTGCACGTCGCCCAGCGCGGCGAGGTCGACGTCGCGGGCCTTCAGCCTGGTCACCACGGCCGTGCCGCGGTAGCGGGCGGCGGGCGCGGCACCGGTCAGCCGGTCGGCGAGCACGGCGGCCTGCTCCCACGCGGGCTGCACGAGTCCGGAGACCGTGCCCGCGTGCTGGGCGCAGTCGCCGATGGCGTGCACGCGGGGGTCACTGGTGCGCAGGGCGTCGTCGACGAGGACGCCGCGGTCGACGGCGATGCCCGCCTCGGCCGCGATCCCGGTGGCGGCCTGGACGCCCGCCGACACCACCACGAGCTCGGCGGGCACGCGGCTGCCGTCGTCGAGCACGAGCCCGTCGCCCGGCAGGTACTTCGCGGCCACCGTGCCCAGCCGGAACTCGACGCCGAACGCGCCGAACGCGCGGGCCAGCACCCGGCCCGCGCCCACGTCGAGCTGGCGGTTCATCAGGTGCCCCACCGGGTGCACGACGGTCACCAGGCAACCTCGTCCGGCCAGGCCGCGGGCGGCCTCCAGGCCGAGCAGTCCACCGCCCAGCACCGCGACCGGCGTGCCGGGACGGGCCGCGGCGACGATCCGCCCGCAGTCCTCCAGCGTCCGGAACGGCACCACGCCGGGCGCGAGCGAGCCGTCCGGGTCCTGGAGCCCCTCGGTAGGCGGGATCCACGGCCGCGCGCCGGTCGCCAGCACCAGCGCGTCGTAGGGCACCTCGTCGCCGTCGTCGGCCAGCACGACCCGGCGGGCGCGGTCGATGCCGGTGACCGCCACCCCCAGCCGCAGGTCGACACCGTGCCGGGCCGCCCAGCCGGTTCCGTGCAGCCGCACCGAGTCCGGGGTCATCGACCCGGCGACCACGCTCGACAGCAGCACCCGGTTGTAGGCCGGGTGCGGTTCCCCGCCCAGCACGGTCAGGTCCGCGGTCGGGTCGCGCCGCAGCACCTCGTCGGCGAACCTCGCCCCGGCCATGCCGTACCCGACCACCACGACGCGTCTCACACGGGCTCCACTCGGACGGCGCACACCTTGAACTCGGGCATTCGGCTGGTCGGGTCCAGCGCCGGGTTGGTCAGCAGGTTCGCCCGCCCCGCGCCGCCGAAGTGGAACGGCAGGAACAGCAGGTCGATCCGCATCGAGGCCACGCACCGGACCCGCGCCTCCATCCGGCCACGCCGGGAGACCACCGCGCCGAGGGCGCCGTCCACCAGACCGGCGCGCGCGGCGGTGTCCGGGTGCACCTCGACGTAGACCTCCGGCACCGCGTCGAGCAGCTCGGGCACGTTCCGGGTCTGCGCGCCGGACTGGTAGTGCTGGAGCACCCGCCCGGTGGTGAGCTGCAACGGGTACTCGGCGTCGGGCGGCTCCGCCGGACCGCGGTGGTCGACGGCGTGGAACCGGGCCAGCCCGTCGGGATGGGCGAACCGGTCGAGGAACATCCGGGGCGAGCTGCCGTCGCGGATCACCGGCCAGTACAGGGCTTCCCCGCTCGCCAGCCGGTCGTAGGTGGCGCCGGAGTAGTCGGCCGCGCCGCCCTCGGAGGCGCGGCGCAGCTCGGTGAACACCTCCTCCGGCTCGACCGGGAACCGCTCGGCGGGCTGCCCGAGCCGGATCGCCAGCCCGCGCAGCACCTCCAGGTCGCTGCGCACCCCCGCCGGTGGCGCGACGGCCTGCCGCCGCAGGAGGATCCGGCCTTCGAGGTTGGTCATCGTGCCGCCCTCCTCCGCCCACTGGGTCACCGGGAACACCACGTCGGCGAGCGCCGCCGTCTCCGACAGCACGAGGTCGGCCACCACCAGCAGGTCCAGGTCCGCCAACCGCTCCGCCACGTGGTCGGAGCGCGGAGCGGACACCACGACGTTGCTGCCGAACACCAGCAGCGCCTTGGGGCCGGTGGGCGTGCCGAGCGCGTCGAGCAGCTCGTAGGCGGAACGGCCGGGGCCGGGCAGGTCGTCGGGGTCGATCCCCCAGACGCCGCCGACGTGCCTGCGCGCGGCCGGGTCGTCGATCCTGCGGTAGCCGGGCAGCTGGTCGGCCTTCTGGCCGTGCTCCCGCCCGCCCTGGCCGTTGCCCTGCCCGGTCAGGCAGCCGTAGCCGGATCCGCGGGTGCCCGGCAGCCCGAGCGCGAGCGCCAGGTTGATCCACGCCGACACCGCGTCCGACCCGCTGGCGTGCTGCTCGGTGCCGCGCCCGGTGAGGACGTAGGCGTTGTCGGCCTCCGCGAGCAGCCGCACGGCCGCGCGCTGGTCGGCCACCGACACCCCGGTGACCCGCTCGACCCGCTCCGGCCACCAGCCCGCCGCGATCGGCCAGGCGTCGTCGAAACCGGTCGTGCGCTCGGCCAGGAAGTCCTTGTCCAGGTACCCGTCGGCGACCACCACGTGCAGCAAACCCAGTGCCAGCGCCAGATCCGTGCCGGGTGCCGGTTGGAGGTGCAGGGTCGCCAGCTCGGCGGTGGCGGTGCGGCGGGGGTCGATGACGATCAGGTCGGCGGCGCGCAGGTGCTGGACGAACGGGGGCATCGTCTCGGCGGGGTTGGAGCCCACCAGCAGGATCGCGTTCGCGTTGTCCAGGTCTTCCACGGGGAACGGCATCCCGCGGTCCAGGCCGAACGCCCGTGTTCCGCCCGCGGCGGCGCTGGACATGCAGAAGCGGCCGTTGTAGTCGATCTGGGAGGTGGCGAGGGCCACGCGGGCGAACTTGCCGAGGGCGTAGGCCTTCTCGTTGGTGAGGCCGCCGCCGCCGAAGACGCCGACCACGTCCGGGCCGTGGTTCCCGCGGAGTTCGCGGAGCGTCGCGGCCACGAGGTCGAGGGCTTCGTCCCAGGAGGCTGGTTCCAGGACGCCGCAGCGGCGGACGAGGGGGGTGGTGAGCCGTGCGGGGGAGGTGAGGAGGGCGGCCGATGTCCAGCCCTTCTGGCACAGGCCGCCGCGGTTGGTGGGGAAGTCGCGCGGTGACACCCGGCCGTCCGTGAGCGTCATGGCGCATTGCAGGGCGCAGTACGGGCAGTGGGTGTCGGTCACACCGCCGACGCTAGGAAGGGGCCGTTAACGGCGGAAGGCGGTGTGTTTCGGGGAGACGAACTTGCCTGCTCCACACGGTTGGAGCAGCGGTGAGTTGTGGGTCCGCGTGCTCTTCCACCGCGGTCGCGGGTGGCGGGTCACTTCAGGAGGACCTCGGTCACCACGTGCACGGCTCGGTCGAGGCCGCCGAGCGACTGGGGGCTCGACCTGGGGTGCAGGGCGTGCACCGCGAGCCGGAAGAGGGTGGCGCGGAGCAGCACCTGGGGCCAGTCGGACAGGTGGGCCCAGCGTTCCACGATGCCCTTGTCCGCGCCGCCCCAGGCGAGCGCGTCGACCACGACCACGGCGGCGGCCCACTGCGGGGGGCGCCAGTAGGCGGTGAAGTCGATGATCGCGGGGGGCAGGGTGCCGGAGAACAGCACGTTGCCGAACAGGTCGCCGTGGACGACCTGCGGTTTGGCCGCCACGGGTTTGCGCGAGCCCGCCAGCACCTCGAACATCCGGCCGCCGAGGTCGGCGTCCAGGTCGGCCTTCTCCTCGCCCCAGGCGCAGCGGTCCGCGGTGGCGAACAGGTCCGTGCGCGCTGCCAGGAACCGCGGCTTGGGCAGCTCGGCGGTTGCCTGGTGCAGGCGTTCGGCGACGGCCACGACCTCGTCGTGCCGGGGTTCGGCGCGGCCGGACAGGAACTTCGTCGCCGCCCATCCGCCGACGACGTACCGACCGTCGGTGGAGCGGAGGGGCCGCCCGATGCGCAGGTTCGGCACCACCAGTCCGTCCAGCGCCTTCGCCACCCAGGTCGCCTCGGCGGGGTTGCCCGCGGGGCGGATCGCGGCCTCGCCGCACCGCCACACGGGTCCGCCGTCGATCAACTCCGGCTCGGCGTCGCGTGCGCCGAAAGCCGCACGGACGTGCGAAGGAGGCGGCTCCAGAGTGGGGGTCACGGTCAGGCACGCTACCTGCCCGCACCACCCATGTGGTGGAGGCGGGGCCCCGCGCCCCGAGCCCCCGACCATGCCGTCGGACGAAAACCTACCGCCGAGTACCCCTAGTGGGTGAAGAACACCGCGAGGGCGACCAGCCCGAAACCCATCACGACGCACCACGTCACGACCGCGATCGGGGACAGCCCGTCGACCTCGCGAGCCCTCGCCCGCACGTCCAGGCGGTCGTTGAAACGTTCGAGCGGGTAGATCGTCCAGTTCGCCAGCCGGTCCAGCAACCGCTCGTACCTGGA
Organism: Umezawaea sp. Da 62-37; assembly: GCF_032460545.1. Taxonomy (GTDB): domain Bacteria; phylum Actinomycetota; class Actinomycetes; order Mycobacteriales; family Pseudonocardiaceae; genus Umezawaea. Next base: position 6,538,196 of record NZ_CP135965.1, on the reverse strand, counting down.
CCGGAGCGACGCCCTCATCGACGCGAATCCCGGTGCCACACCAGGACGGTAACCGCCGCGACACGCCGAACGGCGTGGAGCACGGCAGTGGGTCCGAATGGCCCAACCACGCCGTGTACGGCGAAGGCCACCACGGGTGATCGCCGTGGTGGCCCTCGTCGGGAAACCGACTAGTAGGTCGGCAGGCTCGGGTCCACTTCACGAGCCCACGCCAGCACTCCGCCGCCGACGTGCACGGCGTCGGAGAAGCCCGCCTTGTGCAGTGCCGCCAACGCTTCCGCCGACCGCGCGCCGGACTTGCAGTGCAGCACGATCTGCTTGTCCTGCGGCAACTCCGCGAAGGCCTCGCCGGACAGGATCCGGTCCTTCGGGATCAGCACGGAACCGGGGATCTTCACGATCTCGTACTCGTGGGGCTCCCGCACGTCCACCAGCAGGAAGTCGTCGCCGGCCTCCTGCTTGTGCCGCAGCTCCAGCGGCGTGATCGTGTTGCCCGCCGCCGCCTCCTGCGCGTCGGTGGACACGACGCCGCAGAACACGTCGTAGTCGATCAGCTCGGTGATCTTCGGGCTCTCCGGGTCCTTCCGGATCTTGATGGTCCGGTAGGTCATGTCGAGCGCGTCGTACACCATCAGCCGACCGAGCAGCGGGTCGCCGATGCCGGTGAGCAGCTTGATCGCCTCGGTCACCATGATCGACCCGATGGACGCGCACAGCACGCCCAGCACGCCGCCCTCGGCGCACGACGGCACCATGCCGGGCGGCGGCGGCTCGGGGTAGAGGTCGCGGTAGTTCAGGCCCTGACCGCCGGGGGCGTCGTCCCAGAAGACGCTGACCTGGCCCTCGAACCGGAAGATCGAGCCCCACACGTAGGGCTTGCCCAGCAGCACCGCGGCGTCGTTGACCAGGTACCTGGTGGCGAAGTTGTCCGTGCCGTCCAGGATCAGGTCGTAGTCGCGGAAGATGTCGAGCGCGTTCTCCGAGTTCAGGTGCACCTGGTGCAGGTTGACCTTCACGAACGGGTTGATCTCGGCGATCGAGTCGCGAGCGGACTCGGCCTTCGGCTTGCCCACGTCGGACTGACCGTGGATGACCTGGCGCTGCAGGTTGGACTCGTCGACGGTGTCGAAGTCGACAACGCCCAACGTGCCCACACCGGCCGCGGCCAGGTAGAGCAGAGCGGGACTGCCAAGGCCACCCGCGCCGACAACCAGCACCTTCGCGTTCTTGAGGCGCTTCTGCCCGTCCACCCCGACATCCGGGATGATCAGGTGCCGGCTGTACCGCGCGACTTCTTCCTTGGTCAGCTCCGCTGCGGGCTCCACGAGCGGCGGAAGCGCCATCTGTCCTCCTCGACGAAACATGTCCTCGTAAATCGGACAACACCAGACTGCCTGCTCGTCTTCCCGCGTGGGAAGTCGTCCCAACCGGTGGACGCATCTACTCGGTCGGGCCTGCCACCGGGCCGGACCTACCGGGGCGCCACGGGGAAGGCGTTCGTCGTGCACGTCTTGCCGTCGGCCGGCACGACGCCCTTGTTGCTCGCGTCGACCTCGTTGAGCTGCGCGACGTAGTCGTTGGAGACGCCGAACGTCTGCTGCATCATCACCGGCGCGGGCGCCCCGTTCTCCTTGCACGCCTCGTGGCCGTGGCCGAGCGCGTGGCCCACCTCGTGGTTTATGGCGTACTGCCGGTAGGACGAGATGTCGTTGCTGAACGCCTTCGCGCCGCGCAGCCAGCGGGCGGTGTTGATGACGACGCGACCGGTCGGCGGGTCCCAGCAGGACGACTCGTACTGGATCTGGAAACCGCAGATCCGGTGCGTGGTGTTGGTCGTGGTGAGGCTGATCACGAAGTCGGCCTTGGTGTTGCCGTCCACGCGCTGCACGCTCACCTCGCCGGTGCCGACCCAGCTGCGGTTGTCCGACAGGAAGGACTGGACGGTCCGCGCGAACGCGTCCTTGTCGCCGCCGTAGTCGCCGCCCTCGACGCCGTCCTCGATGGCGATGGCGTACGTGTAGACCTGCCCCTGGCCGACGGGCTCCGACGTGCCGGGGATGACCTGCCAGGTGCCCGCGCCGTTCTCGGAGAACTTGGGGCCGTCGGGCAGTTCCGCGGTGGGGATGTTCAGGTCCAGCGGCGGCGGCGGCGTCTCGGACGCGGCGGGCGGCTTGGAGAGGTTCGTGGACGTTTGGTCGGCACGCGGCTCCGCGCCCGAGCCGGAACTGTCGCCGCTGCCGGTCGCGCCGATCTGGAACGACGCGGGCACCGTGCTGTCCAGCACGACCAGCAGGGTCAGCACCAGCAGCACCGGGACCGCGTAGATCCGCCAGCCGTAGTTCGACACCAGGCCCGCGACACCCGTGCGGCGCCTGCGCGGCCGGTACTCCTCGACCTCGGTCGGGTCCGGTTCCCACGAGGCGGCCAGCGGTTCGGCGGAGGTCCGGCGCGCACCGCGCCGGTAGCGCTCCTCCGACGGTTGCGCGGCGGACGGCCGAACGTTCGCGGACGGATGGCGGCGGCCGGAACCGCCACGGCCTTCCTCTGTCGTCCGGTTCACCGCGTCAGGGTCCCACATCCCCGATGCGGGGGCAGGCACACCGTCACCACTCCTGCCTCCCGACCGCTTCCCACATGCCGAGCACACCCCGCGCCACCGACACGGGGCGCTCCATCTGGGCCACGTGACCGGTCTTCGGCAGCACCAGGAGGCGTCCGCGCGGCAGCAGCCTGGCGATCCGCGGCGCCTTGCGCACGCTGATCAGCCGGTCCTCCGCGCCCCACACGACCAGCGACGGGGCTTCGACCAGCGGGGCGAGCCGCCACATCGACCTGCCGCCGGAGGCGATCCAGGTGCGGAACAGCGACAGGGTGCTGCCGTTGAGCGCGAGGTTCGTCCACGGCTGGCGGCCGAGTTCGGCGGCCTCCTCCATGCTCTCCACGACCCGGTGCTCGGGCACGGAGGTCGGGTCCGCGAAGCAGAGCCGCATGATCTGCTCGGTGCGCACGCGGTCGCCGAGCGCGTCCAGCCTGCGCTGGAAGCTCTTCCCGACGAACGGCAGCACCGTGAACGGCAGCCGCGGGTCCGACACCCTGCGAAAACTTGGCCGCAGGTCCGGAACGGCGGGCGACACGAGCGCCAGCGTGCGCACCAGGTCGGGCCGGACCGCCGCCACGATCAGCGCGACCGTGCCGCCCATCGAGTTGCCCACCAGGTGCACCGGGCCGCGGTCGAGGTGCTCGAGGTAGGCGATGACCGTGCGGGCGTGCTCCACCATGCTGAAGCCGTAGCCCGCCACCGGTTCCGACCGCCCGAACCCCGGCAGGTCCGGCGCGTACCCGTCCGCCTGACCCGCGAGCTGCGTGGACAGATCGGTCCAGTTCGTCGACGACCCGCCGAGTCCGTGGATGTAAACGGCGGTCACGGCGGTGTTGCCCGGCGTGTGCCGCACGTGCAGCACGTGCTTGCCGATCCGGACGTGCTCGCCGGGCAAGGGGCGCACGTTCCAGTCGAGCGGGGGCAGCGGTGTGGCGGACAGCGGCACGTGCGTCAGCGCGGGCCGGACCGCCTCCAGGATGTCGGTCATGACTCCAGGATGCCTGGTCAACGGCCCGCCGGACGAGATCGGCCGACGCGCTCTTCACGAAAGGGTGCTACCAGCGAGTAAGGTTGCCCCCGGACGGACGAGGCAGACCCCTTGTCGGCTCCGCGCGATGACCTGGCTGGAGGCACCATGACGGAGACGGCCCAGACTGCGGTTGGGCACCAGAGCACCCCGGCCGGACGCGGAGTGCGGCTACCGCGCACCGCCCGCCGGGCACAGCTCCTGGCCGCGGCGCAGGACGTGTTCGTGACCAACGGCTACCACGCCGCGGCGATGGACGAGATCGCCGAACGCGCGGGCGTCAGCAAACCCGTTCTGTACCAGCACTTCCCCGGCAAGCTTGAGCTGTACATGGCCCTGCTCGACTCCCATGTGGACGAACTGGTCGCCGGCGTGCGCGGCGCCATCCAGTCCAGTTCGGACAACAAGCAGCGCGTCCACGCCGCCGTAGCCGCCTTCTACGACTTCGTCGACGGCGAAGGCCAGGCCTTCCGCATGGTCTTCGAATCAGACCTGCGCGGCGAACCCGCGGTGGCCCAGGCGATCGAACGCGCCACCACCGACAGCGTGGACGCCATCACCGACACCATCACAGCGGACGCAGGCCTCGACGAGGACCGAGCCCGCCTACTGGCAACAGGACTGGTCGGTCTGAGCCAGGTCACCGCCCGCGCCTGGCTGGCAGACGACCGGAAGGTGCCGAAGGACGAGGCGGTCACGCTGATCTCGAACCTCGCCTGGCGGGGCATCGGCGGCGGGTTCCCGTTGCAGCACTAGGCGGGCGCTGTCCGGTGTTCCCGTGTGCCGGATGTCCGCGGGTGGTGGGTCGCCTTGGCGAAGCAGAACCCCGGCAGTTCCTCCGCTCCGCGACGGGCAGGACGACCAGGACTCCACCTGGTCGGACTCACATCAGGCGGCTGACGCGGTCGGCCACTTCCCCGGCCCGTTCCACCGGCAGCATGTGCCCGGCGCCGGGGAAGACGACCAGCTCCGCCCCCGGCAGTTCCTCCGCGATCACCCGCGAATGCCGCACCGGCGTCAACAGATCCGCCCCACCCGCCATCACCACCGATGGCACGGAAGCCAGTTCCACCAAGGCTTTCCGGCGATCATGCACCCCCAACTCATACCGAAAATCCACAAACGCCGCCCCCGAACACCGCGCCACCATCCCCGAACTCGCCACCACATCCCCCCACGCCGCCCGCCTCCCGAACAGCATGAACCGCAACCCCACAGGCATCACCCGCGCGAACCCGAGCAACGCCCGCCGCCCCACCACCCTCCCCAACACCCTCTCCACAGCCCTCACCGGCGGCAGCCCCCCGCACGACGTCGCCACGAAAGCCACCCCCGCGACCCGCGCCAACACCTCCGGATGCCGCTCCGCCAACGCCATGATCGTCATCCCGCCCATGGAATGCCCGGCCAGCACGATCCGCCCGCTCGGCACCACCGACGCGATCACCTCGGCCAGGTCATCGGCCAACCGGTCGATCGTCCGCGCACCCGCGTTGCCCGACCGCCCGTGCCCCCGGTGGTCGTACCGCACCACCCGCCCAGGCAGCGCGGCGGCGACCCGATCCCACGACGTCGAGTCCAACGTCCAGCCGTGCAGCAGCACCACCGTCACCGGCGCGTCCACCGGCCCGGTGTCCACGACGTGCAGCAGGGTCCCGTCGGACGTCCTCACGCGATCAGGAACGAACGGTGCCACGCCCGCATTCCGGGCCTCCCCACCAGTCCCGTCTCGCCGAGGAACTTCATGATCCGCTCGCCGGACCACCGGATCGTCTCCTGCCAAGCGGGGTTCGCCAGGGCGGCGCGGTGCGCTTCGGCGGCGTCGAGACCGACGGCCGCGTACACCTCGGGGTTGACGATGCTGCGGGTGATGAACATGGCGACGGTCGCGAGCAGCCACCGCTGGTAGGGCAGTTCGGCCTTGGAGATCGACTCCATGCCGCGCACGACCTCCTCGCGCGCGAACCGCACGTGGCGGGCTTCCTCCAGCACGTGGATGCGGTTGACCATGCGGATCAGCGGCTGGACCGAGTCGTCGACCATCGACTCGCGCTGCAACCGGTCCAGGACCTCCTCGGCGACCAGGATCGACCCGTACAGCGCGGGGCCGTAGCCGATCGTCGGGAGCAGCCTGCCGAGGCGGTGGACGTGGACCGGCGGTCCATAAGGCGGGCAGCCGATGCGCTCGACCATGCGGGCGAACATCGTGGAGTGCCTGCACTCGTCGGCGATCTCGGTCAGCGCGTACTGGACGTGCTTGGTCGTCGGGTCGGAGCGGTAGACCTCCTTGAGCAGCATCTGCATCAGGAGGATCTCGAACCACAGGCCGACGCTGGCGATGCTCGCGATCTCGTGCCTGCTCAACTCGATCCGCTGGTCCTCGCTCATCCGGTCCCACAGCGCGGTGCCGTAGAGCGAGCAGCGGTGCTCCGGCGTGAACCGCAGGCCGTCGACCAGCGGCGCCTTCCAGTCGATGTCCACCTCGGGGTCGTAGAACCTGTCCGCCGAGGAGTTGAGCAGCCGTTCGGCCGTCTTCTCCCGACCAGCGACCTTCAAGGGCCTCGTCATCAGGTCCTCCCCGTGGACTAAGTGTTACTTGAGGTAACGGTTACTTCTGGTAGCGTGCGTCACATGGCTCGCACTGTCAAGGGTGGTTCGGACGCACGCCGTGAACGGTGGAAGGGACACCGGGAGGCCAGGCGCGCCGAGTTCGTGGAGGCGACGATCAGGGCGGTGGCCAAGCACGGCCCCGACGTCGGCATGGACGAGATCGCACTGGAGGCCGGCGTCAGCAAGCCGGTGCTGTACCGCCACTTCGCCGACAAGTCCGACCTGTACCTGGCCGTCGGCAGACGCGGCACCGACATGCTCATGGACCGCCTCGGTCCGGCGATCGAGCAGGACGGCCCGATCCGCGACCGCATCCGCGGCATCGTCGACGCCTACCTCCGCGTCATCGAGGAGAACCCCAACCTCTACCGCTTCGTCGTCCGCGGCTCCTTCACCGACCGCCCCGTCGAACAGGACGTCGTCAACGAGGACAAAGCCCTCATCGCCGCGACCCTGGCCCGCATCCTCGGCGACTACCTGCGCGCGTTCGACATGGACTCCGGCGGCGCCGAACCCTGGGCCCACGCCCTCGTCGGCATGGTGCAGAACGCAGGCGACTGGTGGCTGGACCGCCAGTCGATGAGCAGGCAAAGCCTCAGCGAATACCTCGCCACCATCATCTGGCACGCCATCGACGGCCTGCTCCGCTCCGCGGACGTCCACGTCAACCCCGACCAACCGCTACCCGGCGGCCTGTTCACCGAACCCGCCCTGCGGCTGATCAACACGGAGGAAGCGTGAGCGACGACGAAGAGGGCTACACCGGCACGGCCGAACTCGTCTTCGACACCGAAACCGTGCCCGTGGAGGTCGAGTTGCGCGGGTTCTTCCAACCGATCGACGGGCGTTACCACTGGTACGGACGGGTCGCCGCGAACGACCAGGTGTCCGCTTTGGTCGAGGCCGGCGCACGCGCCGCCCTGTTGCGGACACCAACCGGCGAAGCCAGGGGAACACTGACGGACCCAGATCCCTGGCGGCGATACCGGGTGGACGGAATCAGCACCCCACCGTTCCAGGTGGGCTGAGTCCACACCGAACGCGCGACCAGGGGTCCCCCGGTTGTGAGGACCCCCCGATTCCAGACCGTACTCAGGGGGTCTGACAATTTTCGGCAGGCAGCTGCACACCCAGGGCTAGCCCCTGGACCGGCGCAGTTTGGACACTTGGCCAGCAAAGCCGATATCCCATCGCGAAGCGATGAATACCCGGTCCGGCGCAGCTCGGACGCCAAGTCCGACGCGGAGTGAGCAATGCCTCGCCCAGACGCCAAGTCGATGCGCGAGTCCATCACAGAGCGATGGATGCCGATGCGGAGCATCGGATGCAGTCCGGTTGCGGAGCGCCAGACAGGTCGGACACAGCCCGATACCTAACCAGGCGGAACCCGATACCCCGACGGCGCAGCCGCTCCCCCACATCCGGCGCGGAGCGCCCGCCGTCTTACCGACGCGCAGCGAGGTACCCGAGTCAGGCGCAGCCTGATACCCCGTCGGCGCAGCCGCTCACCCGCATCCGGCGCAGAGCGCCCAACGCCCTACCGACGCGCAGCGAGGTGCCCTGTCAGGCGCAGCCTGATGCCTGGTCTGCACAGCCGATACCCGAGTCAGGCGGAGCCTGATGCCCCAAGTCACGGCGAAGCCAGACCTCCCCCTGCCCCCGATACACAGCGCCCTCCTGCCACACCCCTGTTTGTCAAGGCGTCTTTCCCGCCTTGACAAACAGGGGTGTGGCATTGAGACAATCGCGCCACGGGGGCCGGGCTACGCCAAGCGGTAAACCCACCACGCACCCAGGAACGCACCCCACAACCAAGCCCCACCACCCCCCACCCCCAAACCCCCAAAAAAGCAAAGGGACCACCCCACCGGGTGGTCCCTTTCCTGCTTCCGCCCCCACCCACAGGGGCAGGACGTGCCTAATCGCCCGAACCTAGTCGCCCGAAGCGAACCCGACGCGACGCGAGTCGCTCGGCCCGATCTCGACGTAGGAGATGCGCGTCGTGGGCACCACGAAGCGGGCGCCCTTCTGGTCCACCAGCACGAGCTGGCCGCTCTGCTCCTTGAACGCGACGGCTACCAGCGACTCAACCTCGTCAGGGGTGAGACCGCTGGACACGACGAGCTCCCGCGGGCTGTCCGCGATGCCGACCCTGACCTCCACGCTGACCTCCGTGCACAAAAGACTCCGACGCTCGACCGGTCCCACCTGCTGACCCGTCGACGATTACCGATCTCAACCCTAGCCGAGCCCGAGGTTGCCCATGCGCCGCGTGTGGCTCTGCTGGAGCCGTCGGAAGAGGCCCGCGATGCCCGCGAGGTCGCCGGAGCCGCGGATGATGAGTTCGGCGAGTCCGTCGCGTTCGGCCACCACGTACTGGGCCTGCGTCAATGCCTCGCCGAGGAGCCTGCGACCCCACAACGTGAGCCGGTCGCGCAATTTGGGATCGGCTTTGCAGGCCGCCAGGACTTCGCGCTCGGCGAACGCGGAGTGGCCCGTGTCGGCCAGCACGGCGAGCACGAGGTCCTTGGTGCCTGCGTCGAGCCATTCGGCGATCTCGCGGTAGAAATCGGCCGCCAGACCGTCGCCCACGTAGGCCTTGACCAGTGACTCGTGCCACGACCGGGGCGCTGTGGAGGAGTGGAAGTTGTCGAAGCCCGCGACGAACGGCCGCATGACGTCCTCGATCACGACGCCGCGGTCGGCGAGGTAGCGCTCGAGCTGCGAGTAGTGCCCGATCTCGGCCGCGGCCATCGCCGAGAGGTCGGCCCGGCCCGCCAGAGTCGGTGCTGTACGGGCATCTTCCGCCAACCGGTCGAACGCCGACAGCTCGCCGTACGCCAGCGCGCCGAGCAGGTCGACGACACCTTCCTCGATCTCCTGGCCCTCGACCACGGGGGTCGGCTCCGCCTCGCTCATGGTCCCGAGCCTAGTGGGCGGGCCGCTCGGGCGAGAGGACCCGCAGGTCTCGGTCCACGCTCGAACTCCGCGAGAAACCCCGATCGGCGTACCTGGCGGGTAGACTCGCTCTTCGACGCCCGGCGGTCGACGCTGCGCGGCCCAGGTCGGCATTCCCGCCGACGGGCTCGCGGCAGTGACGGAGCCGCGGTTGCAGATCACGGCGGCATGGTGCCGCCACGTGAGGGTGCGCGCACAAACCTCGCAGGCCCTCCCGCTCCCCGCCCGGCCACTCCCGATCCGGCCCGTTGGCGGTGGAGCGGTCGAGAGGCCCGTCCAGGGCCCGTGCGCGCTGGTATGAGAGAGGCGATCACCCTGACCGCTAGCGATGACGACCTGACCAATCTCGACCCGGTGGCACTGGAGCACAGCGAGGCGGGTGTCCCCGACGAGGACACCTCCCTGCCGCTGATGGCCAACGCACCCGTCGAGAACACCGCCCCGACCTTCGCCGAGCTGGGTGTGCGCGAGGAGATCGTGCGCGCCCTCGGCGAGGCGGGCATCGAGCGCACGTTCGCGATCCAGGAGCTGACGCTGCCGCTCGCCCTCGCGGGCGACGACGTGATCGGCCAGGCCCGCACGGGCACCGGCAAGACCCTGGGCTTCGGCATCCCGCTGCTGCAGCGCATCGTCTCCCCCGGCGACGGGACGCCGCAGGCGCTCGTCGTGGTGCCCACGCGCGAGCTGTGCCTCCAGGTGACCCGCGACCTCACCGAGGCCGCGAAGTACCTCGACATCAACGTGCTGGCCATCTACGGCGGCCGCCCGTACGAGCCGCAGATCGCCGCGCTCCGCAAGGGCGTCGACGTGGTCGTGGGCACGCCCGGCCGCCTGCTGGACCTCGCCGAGCAGCGCCACCTGGTGCTGGGCAAGATCCGCAACCTCGTCCTGGACGAGGCGGACGAGATGCTCGACCTGGGCTTCCTGCCCGACATCGAGCGCGTCCTGCGCATGGTCCCGGACGAGCGGCAGACGATGCTGTTCTCGGCGACCATGCCGGGCCCGATCATCACGCTCGCGCGCACGTTCCTGAACCAGCCCACGCACATCCGGGCCGAGGAGAACGACGCCAGCGCGATCCACGAGCGCACCGAGCAGTTCGTCTACCGGGCGCACGCGCTCGACAAGGTGGAACTGCTGGCGCGGCTGCTCCAGGCCAAGGACCGCGGCCTGTCGATGATCTTCACGCGCACCAAGCGGACCGCGCAGAAGATCTCCGACGACCTCGCCGAGCGCGGCTTCGCGGCCGCGGCGGTGCACGGCGACCTCGGCCAGGGTGCCCGTGAGCAGGCGCTGCGCGCGTTCCGCGCGGGCAAGGTGGACGTGCTGGTCGCCACCGACGTCGCGGCGCGGGGCATCGACGTCGCGGGCGTGACGCACGTGGTCAACTACCAGTGCCCCGAGGACGAGAAGACCTACGTCCACCGCATCGGCCGCACGGGCCGCGCCGGGCGCACCGGTGTCGCGGTCACGTTCGTCGACTGGGACGAGGAGCCGCGCTGGAAGGGCATCAGCGACGCGCTGAACCTGGGCAAGCCGGAGCCGGTCGAGACGTACTCCACGTCCGACCACCTGTTCACGGACCTCGACATCCCGACGAGTTCCACGGGCAGGCTGCCGCTGGGTCAGCGGACCCGCACCGGCCTGGACTCCGAGCCCGAGGAAGACCTCAAGGGCGACAAGAAGGGCGGCCCGCGCAAGCGCGCCCGCAGCCGCACCGCCCGCGGCGGCACGTCGTCGGGCGCGGAGCAGCAGCAGCCCGCGTCGTCGAGCACGCCCGCGACGAAGACCCCCGAACCGGGCGAGGAGGACGGCACCCGTCGTCCGCGCAGGCGGCGCAGCCGCGGCGGCGCACCCGTGGCGGGCGAAATCGCAGGTCAGGCTCCCGAGGCCACGGCCGAGGGCGCTCAGGGCGAGGCTGGCGAGCGTCCCGCGAGGCGGCGCAGGCGTCGGCGTCCGGGCGGCGAGTCGGGCGGAAACGCGGAGGCGGCTGCGAGCGACACCGTTTCCTCGGCAGACTGACACCTGACGCGAGCGGTGCACGAACGAACGATCGGGAGCCAGGTAGTGGGACAGTCGGAGCAGGTCGAGGATTCCGCACTCCTGGCTCCCGAGGCGAACGGGCACGGAACTCCGCGGGTCAACGGGCACGAACCGCCCCCGGAGGACGTGCTCGCGCCACCGGAGGCGGACTCCGAGGACCCGCCTCCGCACGTGCCGACCCGGTCGTTCCGCACGCGGGGCGACTTCATCGCGGTCGCGCTGCTGGTGGTCGTCGCGCTGGTGGCGGCGCTGCTCGTGTGGGTGTTCTCGGACGCCCGCGCGACCACGTCGCAGACCACGTCGGCCCCGGCGCCGGAACTGCCGCAGGTCACCACCCTGCCGCCGTCGCTCGCCGAGGTGTGGCGCGCGCCCAGCGGCGGCACCCCCTCGCCGGTGTGGCTCGGCTCGGTCGTGGTGACCGGTGACGGCGGCGAGGTCGTCGGCCGCGACCCGCTGAGCGGCGAGGTCCGCTGGCGCTACAGCCGCGACCGGCCGCTGTGCACGATCACGGCGGCGTGGGACAAGGCGCTGGTGGCGTACAGCAAGGGCACCGGCTGCTCGGAGCTCACCTCGCTCGACCCGGTCACCGGCGCGCGCGGCCCGCAGCGCAACGGCGACGCCGAACTCGGCACCAGGCTGCTGAGCGAGGGCTCGCACGTGGTGACGACGGGCAAGAAGTTCATCGAGGCCTACCGCAAGGACGACCTCGTGCGGTCCATGGAGTACGGGCAGCTGCGCGCGATCGTGAACCCCAACAAGCAGCCGCGCACCGGGTGCGACTACGGCTCGTTCGCGGTCACCACCGGCAAGGTCGCGGTGCTCGAACGCTGCTACCACGACGATCCGGCCGACCGCCTCACGATCCTGAAGCCCAACCCGGACCCGGCCGACACCCCCCAGGTCATCAGCAGCGTCGTGCTCGGCGCCAAGAACGCCCGCGTCGTGGCCGTCACGTCGAACCGGGTCGCGGCCGTCGTGCCCGGCAGCCCGGCGAAGCTCAGCGTGTTCGACGCGGACACCGGCGGCCTGATCGCCGACTACCCGTTGGACATCCCGGAGTCCGACCTCGCGGGCGACCCGCCGAACGGCGTCGTGCCGATCACGACCAGCACCGCGAACATCTACTGGTACACCGGTTCCCGCACGATCGCCCTGTCCCTGGAGGACCTGAGTCCGAAGTGGACGGCGCTGGACACCATCGGTTCCGGCAGCACCCTCGCGGGCCAGGTCCTGATCCCGGTCAAGGACGGCCTGCGGGTGCTCGACCAGGTCACCGGCGCGCAGATCGGCACGATCCCGGTGAACCGGCAGGGGTACCAGGGGTCCATCCAGTCCAGCACGATCGGCCCGGTGGTCCTCGAACAGCGCGGCTCGGAGCTCGTGGCCCTGCGGTAGGGGTCACACTTCAGGGGACGACGGAAGACCCGACCGGGTGCGGTGGGGCAGACTGCGAGGCGTGTACTCGCAGATCAGCCCCCACCGCGCCGACCGGATCGACCTGCCGGGCCGCTACGGCGCCGTAGCCGCGCTCCGCGCGCCCGCGGCGGGCACGGACCTGGGTGCGACCGCGCTGCTGGTACCCGGCTTCACCGGTTCCAAAGAGGACTTCGCCCCGCTCATCGACCCGCTGTCCGACTCCGGCCTCGAGGTCGTCGCCATCGACCTGCCGGGCCAGTACGAGTCGGCCGGTCCGATCGCCGAGTCGGACTACCGGCCCGCCGTGCTGGGCGAGGCGCTGGCCGAACTGGTGGCCAAGCTGTCCGCCGAGGGGCGGCGCGTCCTGCTGCTGGGGCACTCGTTCGGCGGCCTGGTGGCGCGCGGAGCGGTGTTCGCCGGCGCCCCGGTCGCCGGTCTCACGCTGATGTCGTCGGGGCCGGGAGAGCTGCCGATCGGCGAGCGGCGCACCGCGCTGGACCAGGGTGAGGCGTTGATGCGGGAACACGGCATCGAGGCGGCGCACCAGGTGGTCGAGCAGCGGGCGCTGGCCAACCCGAACTGGCCGGTGCTGCCCGATCGGCTGCGCGACCTGCTGCGCGACCGGTTCCTGCGGTCCACGCCGTCGAGCCTGCTCGGGATGGGGACGGCGATCCGGGTGGAACCCGACCTGGTCGCGAAGCTCGCCCGCACCCTGCGCACCGCCCAGGTGCCGTGCCTGGTCGTGTGCGGCGAGGCGGACGACGCCTGGTCCCCCGCCGGACAGCGGGACATGGCGGAACGGCTGGACGCCGACTTCGCCGTCCTGGCAGGCGCGGCGCACTCACCCAACACCGAAACCCCGGACGCCCTGCTCACCACCCTCCTACCAACCTGGCGCGCCTGGCTGACCTCCTAACCCGCGAGTCGAACCCCCAGACACCCCGTGTCGAACACTCAGGCACCTTGAGTCGAACACTCAGGCACCGCGAGTCCCTCGCTCAGGCCCACCAGTAGATCCACAGCACCCCGAAGCCCACCACGAGCACGGCCAGCGAGAGCAGCGCGGACAGCCAGCCGCGCCTGCGGTCGGCGAGCACCTGCCCGACGATCGCGACGACCGCCGCCCCCCAGTGCCCCATCACCACGTCCCAGCCGGGCCCCGGCAGATCGCGGCCCCTGGCGTAGAGCTGGACCACCACGAGCGCGATCGCCAGCATCACCATGCCGACGGCGAAAGCGCCGCTGATGCCGCGCCACATCCGGGCCACCAGCGGTTCGCGCTTGGGCATCGGGGCGGGCGTGGGCAGTTCAACCGTGATCGGATCGCTCATGGTGCTCCTTACGGCGCGAGCATGGCCCACGGGTCGAGGGAGGGTGCGGCCTGCTGCCCCTCGGGGCAGCTGCGGCGGAAGTCGCACCAGGTGCACTGCCTGCCGGTGCGGGGCGGGAACAGGATTTCCGGGTCGCCGCCCGCGGCCAGGGTGTCGGCCGCGAGGCCCATCTCGTCCGCGGCCTCCTCAGCCCTGGTCACGTGCCTGCCGAGGCTTTCGTCCGTGTGGTCCCAGACCGACACCGTGCCGGTCGGCAGGTGGTGCAGCTCGACCCGCGTGCACGGCTTGCGGAGGGTTCGGCGAGCGGCGAGCGCGTACAGGGCCAACGCCTGCGAACCGCGGGCATCGTCGACGGTCAACCCGTGCCTGCCGGTCTTGTAGTCGACGATGACCAGCTCGCCGTCGCGCAGGTCGATGCGGTCGACCCGGCCCTCGGCGACGATCTTCGACGTCGGCGTGGACACCCAGCGCTCGATGCCCACCGGTTCGATCGTGGTGTCGATCTCGGCGACGTAGTCGTGGACCCAGTTGTCGGCGCGCTCCCGGTAGACGGCGGCCTGCTCGGCGTCGCGGAAACCGTCGTTCTTCCACTGGCGGTGCACGAGCGCCACCGCCTGGTCCGGGGACCGCTTGTCGGCGGGCAAGTCGAAGAGGGCCTTCAGGGCGTTGTGCACGACGGCGCCCAGGGTGTTGTGCGCCCATGCGCCACCACGGGGTGGACTCGGCCGGTCTAGGTACGCCATTCGATACCGGCGTGGGCAATCGGCCCAGTTCGCCAGTTTCGACGGTGTCACCCGGACGAGTTTGCGCGGCATCGCGCCGAAGTCGAACCCGAGCTGCTCCTGCACCCGGCCCAGGCTACGCAAGGACACCGACAGTGCACTCACAGGTATGTGGGTTGAGGGGGTGGAGGGTGTGTCTGTTTGGTCGGGTTGGGGGTGTTTGGGGGGGTGCTCGCTTGGGGCTGGCTGCTGGTTGTGTTGTGCCCACCCTGCGGAACCCGGCCCCCGGCGCGCGATTGTCTCAATGCCACACCCCCGTTTGTCAAGGCGGCAAAGATGCCTTGACAAACGGGGGTGTGACAGGAGGGCGCTGTGTATCGGGGGCAGGGGGAAGTCTGGCTCCGCCAGCATCAGGCTGCGCCTGACCAAGGGCACCTCGCTGCGCGTCGGTAGGGCGGAGGGCGCTCCGCGCCGGATGCGAGGGGGCGGCTGCGCCCGCGGCGGGGTATCGGGCTGTGCCCGGCTATCCCTCGCTCCGCGACGGATCGAGCACCTCGCTGCGCATCGGGGTGGGTGGTTAGCCGACGAGGATTTTGCTGCCGGTGGCGCGGTCTGCCAGGGCGTCGAGCATTTCCGGGGCGGTGGTTTCCGCGCCCAGGCGGACGGTTTTGTTGGTGCCGTGGTAGTCGCTGGAGCCGGTGACCAGGAGGTTGAGGTCGTTGGCGAGGGAGCGGAGGCGGGTGCGGGTTGGGGGGTCGTGGTCGGGGTGGTCGACTTCTACGCCGGTGAGGCCCTTGGCGGCGAGGTCGGCTACCACTTGGTCGGTGACGATGGGGCCGCGGGAGACGGCGAAGGGGTGTGCGAGCACGGTGACGCCGCCTGCGTCGGTGATCATCTCGATGGCGCGTTCGACCGGCGTGTCGGTTTTGGGGACGTAGTAGCGGCCGCCGGTGAGGTACTTGGCGAAGGCCTCGTTGACGCTTTCCACGACGCCGGCGCGCATCAGGGCCATGGCGAGGTGGGGGCGGCCTGCGGGGGCGTCGTCGGGGAGGGCCGCCATCAACTCGTCGGGGTCGATGGGGAAGCCGTCCTCGACCATGCGGACCGCCATGACGCGGACGCGGTGCCTGCGTTCGGCGCGGAGCCTGAGTTGCTCCTCGACGAGGGCCTGCGACGTCGGGTCGTAGAGGTAGGCGAGCATGTGGACGGTGATGAGCCTGCCCAAGCCGTCCGTCGACGCGCACGACAGCTCGGCGCCGCGGACTAGCCGCAAGCCGGGCGGCAGCGCGGCGGCAGCCTCCTGCCACCCCGCCGACGTGTCGTGGTCGGTGATCGCGACCGCGTCGAGGCCGGTGGCCGCCGCGGCGGCCACCAGTTCCGCGGGCGAGTCGGTGCCGTCGGACTGACTTGAGTGGGCGTGCAGGTCGATGCGCACCCGTGCAGTGTGGCCGACGGCCTCGACCACCGTTCCTACGGCACCATCTTCTTGCCCCGCGCGACCCGTTGGGCCTTGATCATCGAGAAGCGGTCGGCCTGCGCCTTCTTGTCGCCGAAGGTCAGTTCCGAGATGGCGTCGTACACCTGCTCGGGGTTCGGCAGGAACTCGATCCTGTTCAACGCCTGGATCTGCCCCGCCGACTCCACGACCAGCGTGCCGTAGCCGAACATCCGGCCCACCACGGTGCGCTCGTAGGTGAGGTCGGTGACCTTGGTGATCGGCATCATCGCCACCTTGGTCTCGAAGACCCCGGAGGAGATCATGAACCGCTTGTCCGTCACCACGATCCGTTCGACCCACCACTCCATGACGAAGTAGGCCAGCCTGAGCAGCACGAGCAGCGCGGCGTACCAGAGGATGTTCTGGACGATGCCCGCGTTGTCCGGCAGCAGGTACGAGATCATCATCGCGCCGGCCAGCAGAGCACCGGCTTCGAGGATGTCCCAGATCAGGCTGCTCCAGTGCCTGCGCACCCTGATGACCCGACGTTCGGTACCGAGCAGGTACTCGTCGGGGTCACGTGGAGCGAACATGGCCTACCGCCTCTCGCCGTCGGAGGGAGCCGGGCGACTCAGAACAATTGTTTCACGAAGGTGATGAGCGCCTCAGCTGCTCCCCGGAGCGTGGCCAGGATGTTCTGCACCAGCTGGGCCGCTTGCTGCGGCTCCGCGATGAGGAAGAACAGCAGCAAGCCGACCCCTGCGAAGGTGAGAATCTTCTTCAGATTCACAATGATCAACCCCGTCCGCTACCCGCACCCTGTTGGCGCCAGATGAAAACCGTTGTACCGCACTCCGCGGCACGTTGGAGGATTTGTACCGCACATGGGTCAGTGCGGTGCACCACCGATCCGGTATGATTACTCTCCGTGATAGTAGCGGAGGGCGTTCAACCGGCGATCCGCTGTGTGGGCGGGATCGTGTTCGATCGTGGAGGACGACTGCTGCTTGTGCGACGCGTCAATCCCCCAGGTGAGGGGTTGTGGTCGATCCCCGGTGGCCGAGTAGAGCAGGGCGAAACCGATCACGAGGCCGTGACGAGGGAACTCTTCGAGGAGACGGGACTCTCCGTCACCGCGGGGGCTCTGATCGGCAGAGTCACCCGTCCGGCCGAAGGCCGCGTGTACGAGATCCACGACTACCTCTGCCAGGTGCGATCGGGCGTGCTCCGGGCGGGGGACGACGCGTCGGACGCCAGGTGGACCTCGGTTGCGATCTTGAGCACACTTCGGGTGTCCGATCTGCTCGTCGAAGGGCTCTACACCACCCTTGACGAGTGGGGACAGCTCCCGCGGAGCTGATCAAGCCCACCCGATCGGGTTCGGGCTCGTTCCACGATGCGGGACGCCGTCACCAACGCCCGCCCGGCCCTCAGGGCAGCCAGACGAGACGCTGGCCGTGCAGGCCCGTCTTCGCCAGCGCCCGGACGGTCGGCGCGGCGCCCGAGCCGTCCCAGTGGGCCGTGCCGAGCACGCCGAACGCGGGCTCGTCCGGACCCGGCCGGAGGTCCTCGCGGCCCGGCAGGACGTGCTCCAGGCCCGCGGCGTACGCCTCGTGGCTCACCCACCACACCGGCCGCCCCAGCGCGCCGAGCGCGGCCGTGAACTCCGTCCGGCGGGGCTCGGCGAGCGACGACATGAGCGTGCTGGTGATCACCACGAGCGGCACCTCGCCGGGCACGAGCGCCGCGGCCTTCGCCAGGTCGTCGACGGGGTCGCCGGTGACGAACACCGGCGGCTTCTTGCGCTGCACGGTGGCGGCGACGCCGAAGTACCGCAGCCGCTCGGGCTGGTCGGCCCAGATGCAGGCCTCCAGCCACGCGTAGGCGTCCTCGTCGGTCAGGTCCGCGGGCGCGCTGTCCAGACCGACCTTCGCGGCGACCTTGACCGTCTTGGGCAGCTTCGGCAGTTCCGCGCCGGGCGCGAGTTCCAGCGCGCAGTGCAGCCCGAGCAGCGCCTTGGGCGGGCCGCTGACGAGCTGGCCGGCCTGCTGGGTCTGGTAGCGGTAGCCGTACAGGTCGAGCCCGAGCAGCAGCCCGGCGCCGGTGCCCGCCTCCAGCAGCCCGATCGGCGCCCCGGCCTGCTTGGCCACGGCGGCGACGGCCGGGAACAGCAGCGCGGCCCGGCGGACCTCGTCGGTCCGCGTGGTGCGGCCGGCGATCAGCGCGCGCATCTTGTCCGACCGCTGGAGCACGAAGTCGCGGAACAGCGGCCACGTGCGCTCGTCCGCGCCGTACGTACCGCCCAGCGACGGGTAGTAGTTCGACAGCTCGTGGAACGGTTCGGCCTGAAGCAGCCGGTGCGCCGCCGCCAGGAGGAGGGCCGGGTGGGCCGACTCCTCCTCGGCGGCGGTCAGCAGGCCCGCGACCCCCGGATCGTCGGCGGCCTTGAGCGCCAGGTGCTCGTAGAGCGGGGAGACACCGGCGGCCTCCACCTCCGCGAACCGCAGCAGGCTGCTCCGCACCAGATCCAGAGAGGTCACGTCACTCCTTCGGTTCGGGCCTACCGGGCTGCTCGCCGCCACGGCTCTCGCCGTAGGACACCTTCGGCACCATGACCTTGCGCCGGAACACGCAGACGACCGTGCCGTCCTGCTTGTACCCGCGGGTCTCGACGTACACCACACCCCGGTCGTCCTTGGACTTCGACGGGGTCTTGTCGAGCACCTCGGTCTCACCGTAGATGGTGTCGCCGTGGAAGGTCGGCTTGATGTGCCGGAGCGACTCGACCTCCAGGTTGGCGATCGCCTTGCCCGAAACGTCCGGAACCGACATGCCCAGCAGCAACGAGTAGACGTAGTTGCCCACGACGACGTTCCTGCCGAACTCCGTGGTCTCGCCCGCGAAGTGCGCGTCCAGGTGCAGCGGGTGGTGGTTCATCGTGAGCAGGCAGAACAGGTGGTCGTCGTACTCCGTCACCGTCTTGCCAGGCCAGTGCTTGTAGACCGCGCCGACCTCGAACTCCTCGTAGTAGCGACCGAACTGCACCGCACGCCTCCAGTGGTGTGATCCGAGAACCGGATGACCGGCAGGACAGTAGAAACACCAAGGGAGTACCCTCGGCAACCGGTCTGTGAGCGAATCCACCGCTCGTGGCCGCCGACCCGAGGAGGTGAGGACGAACTCATGAAGAACGAACCCCATCCTGCGAGTACCACCCGCGTCCTCACCGGTTGGGTCCACCTCTAGCCCTGGCTCTAGTGGTCGGCCCTGCGGTACCGGTCGGGACGCTCCGGTGTCGGAGTCCCCACTGCAGACCCCCGTGAGGCTCCGGCGCGTCGTCAGCACTTCCACGACGTGTACCTGGAGGACCAATGCGCAACCTGCCTTCGCTTGGCGGCCTGCGGGGCCGCGCGCCCCGACGCCTCACGGCGACGCCGATCCCCATCCCGGTGCCGCTGTCCGCGTACGTGGTCGACTGCGCGGTCTACGTCGACGGCAAGCGCCTTCCCGGTCGCTGGACCCACACCGACGCGGTGAACGAGGTCCGCGAGCGCGGTGACGGCTTCGTGTGGATCGGCCTGCACGAGCCGGACGAGGAGCAGATCCAGGGCGTCGCGGAGACCTTCGGCCTGCACGAGCTGGCCGTCGAGGACGCCGTGCACGCCCACCAGCGGCCGAAGCTGGAGCGCTACGACAACACGCTGTTCATGGTCCTCAAGACCGTGCGGTACGTGCAGAACGCGTCGCCGGACACCGCGAACGAGATCGTCGAGAGCGGCGAGATCATGGTGTTCCTCGGCCGCGACTTCGTCGTCACGGTGCGACACGGCAACCACTCCGGGCTCGGCGTCGTGCGGCAGGTGCTGGAGGACGACCCGGAGAAGCTGAGGGTCGGCCCGGCCGCGGTGCTGTACTCGATCTCCGACCACGTGGTGGACAACTACCTGGACGTGACGCAGCGCATCGAGGACGACATCGACCAGATGGAGGCGATCGTCTTCGCGCCGCGCAGCCGGGTCAGCGCGGACCAGATCTACCTGATGAAGCGCGAAGTGCTGGAACTGCGCCGCGCGGTGATGCCGCTCGCGGTTCCGCTGCGGCGCTTGGCCGAGGGGTACACGCCGCTGATCCCGGAGCAGGTGCGGTCGTACTTCCGGGACGTGGACGACCACCTCATCGAGGTGTCGGAACGGGTCACGAACTTCGACGAGCTGCTCACGACGCTGGTGGACGCGACGCTGGCGAAGATCACGCTCCAGCAGAACTCGGACATGCGGAAGATCTCCGCGTGGGTCGCGATCATCTCGGTGCCGACGATGGTGGTCGGCGTCTACGGGATGAACTTCGAGAACATGCCCGAGTTGAAGTGGAAGTACGGGTATCCGCTGGTGATCTCGGCGGTGATCGTGGCTTGTTTGATCTTGTATCGAATATTTCGTCGGAACCGCTGGCTGTAGTCCTTCCAGTCACCATCCGATCCGACGGGATGTTTGATCATGACCCGAATCTTCTCGAACCCCCGCTTTTGGGTGCTCGCCTTTCTCATGGCTTGGTTGACGATGATCACGACGATCATCGCGCAGCAGCCTTGAGTTGAGCGAGGTTGAGTCCCAGCGGGGTTGTACACGGCTGCACCCGGTCGCCGAGTGTTCTAGACTCGACGTCTCTTGTCAAGGCGGGAAAGATGCCTTGACAAGAGACGTCGAGTCTAGAGCGGCTTTGTATCGGGTGCAGGGGTAGGTCTGGCTACGCCAGCATCAGGCTCCGCCTGACAAAGCACCTTGCTGCGCGTCGGCAAGGCACCTCGCTGCGCGTCGGTAAGGGGCGGGCGCTCCGCGCCGGATGCGAGGGGGCGGCTGCGCCGGTGTGGGGTGTGGGGTGTTGGGCTTGGCTTTGGCTTTTTGTTTTGTTCAGTCCCAGCTTTGTTGTTCCCAGGTGAACGGGATGCCGTGGCCGCCGCCGCTGCCCAGGCGTAGTGAGGCGCCGGCGGGCCAGGTTTTCAGGAGTAGGCGGAATTCGTAGCCGGTGTGGGTGCGGCGGGGTTCGTAGACGAGTAGGGCCAGTGGGGCTTCGGGGGTTGCGCGGGCGGCTGCGGCGGCCAGGATCGCGCGACCCTCGGCCCTGTCTGCGGGTGAGACGTACTGCCACACCACCGAGTGCCAGACCACGGTCAACACGTCGGGCACGGGGGTGGCAAGGCGTTCCGCGAGCCAGTTCGGGCCGGTGGCCCGCTGCACGGGGGCCGGGTCGAGGGCGGCCAGTTCCAGGGCGGACTGGAGGCGGTCCCAGCGGTCGAGTTGGTCGGCCCACACGAAGGACGACAGGGTGAGGCGCCCGTCCTCGGTGGACAGGTCGACCGGGTTGAGGTCGCAGCCTTCGCGGTCGACGATCCGCAGCGGTCGGGTCAGGTCGGCTTCCGGGCGGCCGGTCCACTGCGGGTCGAGGGTGAACGGGCTGTCCGGGTCGCCGTGGACCTCGTCTTCCGCCGCGCGGTAGGCGATGCGGTCCGGGTGGAGGTTGAGGCCCGCGCTGGCGCCGATCTCCAGCAGGCGCACCGGGAACGGGGTCCGTCTGCCCGCGACGGCGGCGGCGTGCTGCGCGGCGACCTGGAGGCCGCCGAACAGCGGGGCGCTGCGGCCCGGTTCGTTGGTCTGCACGACGGTCGCGCCGATCCGGCCGCGCAGCTCGTCGGTGTGCTCGTGCAGCACCGGCAGGACGTCGTCCCACAGGGTTTCGAGGTGCGGGGAGCCGCCGACCGACGGGTAGTGCTTGGCGAGGCCGGGGGCGCGGCCCTCCAGTACCAGGCGGTGCAGGGCGGCCGTGAACCGCAGGCCGGGCACGGTGCCCATGCGGTCGCGTTCGTACCCGGCCATGACGCGGGTGGTGACACCACCCGAGCACAGGTCGTCGGCGGCCTTCAGCAGCAGGGTCGCGGTGAGGGGGCTGAATCCACCGCAGGCCTCGGCCGCGTCGGTGAAGAGCTGGGCGAGCACCCGTTGACGCTAACCCGTTCCGCCCGGCGCGGGGAGCCGGAAGGGGCTATTTCACCCTTCCCGGCGCAACGGCGCCAACAGCCTGCGCACAGCGTCGCGAACGTCTTCGCGCGGCAACGGGTTCGCGCTGACCCACTCGCCCTCCTGGGAGACCTTGTAGCGCCCGCGCGGGGTGTCCAGCCACGACAGCTCGCCGCCGAACCGGACGTCCTCGCGGTCGTCGCCCGGCAGCCCGTTGGGCTTGCTGGCGCCGAGCTGGCCCTGGCCGAGCACGGGTTGCAGGTGGGCGAGCATCCGGCGCAGCACGCGGTCCTCGACGCCGTTGTGCTCGAGCAGGTCGGGCAGTTCGGCCTCGCGGAACGAGCCGCCGTCCTCGATGCGCCTGCTCATCTCGGCCTCGGCGGCGCGCAACGCCCGCAGCGGCACGCTGATCGGGCTGGACCCGGCCTGCTCGACGTCGGGGATGAGCCGGACCAGCGCGTCGACCGCGCGGTCGACGCTGAGCGACCGCAGCCGGACGACCTCGTCCTCCTCATCACTGCGCTGCACGGCCAGCAGGGCGTTGCGGCCGTCGACCATGGCGACGGCCCGGATGGTCGCCTTCTCGCCGACCACCACGACGTCGAGCGCGCCGGTGCGGTCGCGCAGCAGGCGGACGAACTCCTCGGCGTCGCCGATCGGGCCGCCCTCGGTCGCGAGACCGCGGGCCTGGAGCGTTTGCAAAGCAGCCTGGAACACGACGGAGCGTTCGAGGTCGGTCGTGCCGCTGGACGGGATCTCCAGCGGGAACGGCGGTTCGACCTCCGCGTAGGTGCAGAGGAGGTCGACCTCGTAGGGGTGCAGCTGGGTCACGTCGTGCGCAGCGAGTGTGCGGAGTCGGCGTCGTCGGCGCGGTAGCGGGCGGCCGTCTGCTCGGCGCTGGTGACGAACTCGCCCATCCGGTCCAGCGCGACGCCGAGCTGGTCGAGCAGCCCGTCCGCGCCCGCGAGCCGGTCGGTGAACTTGTCCGACAGCGCGCTCCCGACCGGGCTGGTACCCATGTGCGGGGTGTTGGCCGGGTGCATCAGCTCCTCGGCGTCGCGGCGCATGGCCTCGAAGTGGCCGCGCACCTCCGCGACCGCCACGGCGAAGTCCTTGACCTGGTCGGGCTCGACCTGCCAGCCGCCCGCGGAACTCGACTCCTGCGTGTACACGTTCGTCCTTCCCTACAGGCCGATGACCGGCGGAGCGGCTTTCTCGTCACTGCTGAACAGGTCTTCCTCCAACGGGAAGCGCCGGTCGTACTCGCGGTCGTCGTCGCCGTTTGCGCCGCGGCCCGCCATCGGACCACCGGCCATGCCCACGCCGCCACCGGCGCCGAGACGGCCTGCCGCGCCGAACTTGCCAGCCGCGCCGAACCGGTTGCCGTTGCGCAGCATGTCGCGCGCGCCCGCGCCGACACCGCCGCCACGGCCGGGCGGCAGCGCGCCGAGCAGGCCGCCGGGGCCGCCGAACGGGCCGAAACCGGCACCGAAACCGGCACCGGACCTGGCTCCACCGGCACCG
The DNA here is from genome assembly GCF_032460545.1 of Umezawaea sp. Da 62-37. GTDB lineage: Bacteria > Actinomycetota > Actinomycetes > Mycobacteriales > Pseudonocardiaceae > Umezawaea. The sequence continues at coordinate 6,514,514 of NZ_CP135965.1, read as the reverse complement.
AAGCCGTTGAGACCGCCCGCACCGCCACTGCCCGCGCCGCCGCCGAGACCGCCCGAGCCCGGACCACCGGTCAACGCGGACCACCTCGGGTCCTGGCCGCCGCCGACGAAGCTGGGCACCGTGACGCCGCGGCCGTCGGTCGGGTCGGGGAGGGTGCCGGGAGGCAGGGTGCCGCCGCTGCCGGGCAGCGGCCGCTGGTCGGGCGGAAGCGTGCCGACGCCACCGCCACCGCCGGGCGGGAGGGCTCCATCGCCGCCCGCGCCGCCGTTCGCGGGGCCCATGAAGGCCGGGGTGGTGCCGTCCACGTCGATCGCCGCGTTCTCGAAGCGCTCCATGGTCTGCACCGCGCGCTTCTTGAGCTTCTTCTTCTTGCTGGCCCCGCCGAACATCGAGCCGATGCCGCCGATCATGGCGCCGATGCCCGCGCCGATCGGGCCGCCGACCGCGAACCCGGCCGCGGCGCCGCCGCCGAGCGAGGACCAGCTGAACCCCTCGGGCGGGGCGGGCATCTGCTGCTGGGCCGAACGCAGGGCGCCCGCCGCGTTGTCGATCGGGCCTGCCATCTTGCTGGCGGTGCCGCCCAGCTCGGCGAGCCAGTCCACGTTGCGCCGGACGGTCGAGGTCGCCTCGTCGGCGGCGGCGCCGGACCAGAACTGCATGAGCTTGTCGAGCGAGCGCTGGAGCTCGTCGGAGCGGTCCGCGATGCTGTCGCCCTGGCGGGTCCACGTGTCGGCGAGCCGTTCCACGTTGACCGGGTCGGCGTTCTCCCAGACCATCTTGAACAGGTTCTTGTGGCTGAACCCGTCCCAGTGGGTGCCACCCGCGACGTACCGGTCGTCCTCCCGGCCCTTGGCGCGCGACTCCGCGAATTGCTTCGCGGCCTGCGTCACGAATGTGAACAGACCCTGGAACAGTCCTCCGCTTTCCACCACGTCCGTCTCCCCCGGCGTCAAGATGTCGAACTTGCAAGCTAGCCGATCCGACGCCGCCCACGACAGGTCAGTTCCACCCGATCCGAACTACCCTCGCGGGATGCCGAAGGTTCTCGCGGTCGCGGACGAAGTGGTCGAACGGCTCTGGACCGACCAGGTTCGCGACCACGACGTGGACCTGATCGTGGCCGCGGGCGACCTGCCGTTCGACTACCTGGAGTACCTGTCGACCGCGCTGGACCGGCCGTGCGTGTTCGTGCCCGGCAACCACGACACCGACCTGACCGGCTACGCCAACGTGCGCGGGCTGTGGACCAAGGCGGGCATCCCGTCCACGTGGCCGGGGCCGGAGGGCGGGATGAACGCCGACCAGCGGGTCGTCGACGTCGCGGGGCTGCGGATCGCCGGTCTCGGCGGGTCGATCCGGTACAACGAGGGCCCCAACCAGTGGACCGAGCGCCAGCAGGCCCGGCGGGCCCGGCGGATGGTGCGGCAGGCGGGCTGGCGGCGGCTGCGCGACGGCCGCGGCGTGGACGTGCTGCTCACCCACTCGCCGCCGCGCGACTGCGGCGACGAGCCGGACGCCCCGCACCGCGGGTTCACCTGCCTGCGCACCACCGTGGAGCGGCTCCGGCCGCCGCTCATGCTGCACGGCCACATCCACCCCCACGGCGAGCCGAAACCGGACCGCCGCCTCGGTGGCACTCGGGTGGTGAACGTCGTCGGGTACAAGGTGCTGGACGTCCCCTCGACCGCGGAGGTCCGGAATGCCCCGTGACACCGGCTTCCCCGTCGCCGACGCCGAGAACGACTTCACCCGGATGCGGCGGCAGCAGGTCCTGTCGAGGCTGTCGACGTGGCTGCGCCGCGAACCCGACGACGTGAACATCATGCTGCCGTTCGACGAGGTCGTGGCGGCGCTGGGCTGGGTGGGCGAACGCCGGATCGGCGCGCACACCATCCGGCTCGACTCGATCGTCGGCAGCGTCGACCGCACCCGCGATTTCGACCGCCGGTTCCGCCCCACCTCCGCCCGGATGCGCCAGCGGTGGCAGCGGCTGGCGCTCGCGCAGCGGCGCGGCGAGTCCGTGCCGCCGATCGACGTGTACCGGGTGGGCGACCTGCACTTCGTCGTCGACGGCCACCACCGCGTGTCCGTCGCGCACGCCTTGGGCCTGGACGTCATCGACGCGACCGTCACCGAGGTCCTGACCCGGATCAACGCCCACGGCATCCGCCACCGCGGCGACCTGATCGTGAAGGACTACCGGCGCCTGTTCCTGGAACGCGTCCCGCTCACCGGCGAGGCCCGCGCCGCGATCGTCCTCGCCGACCCGTGGGAGTACGCGCGGCTCGGCGAGCACGTCGAGGCCTGGGGCTTCCGCCTCATGCAGGACGAGGGCGCCTTCCTGGACCGCGCCACCGTCGCCCGGCGCTGGTACTCGGAGGAGTACGAGCCCGTCGTGCGGATGCTGCGGCAGGCCGACATGGTCGGCGCCCGCCCGGAGACCGAGGCGTACATGTGGGTCGCGGGCGAGCGCTACCGGCTCATCCGCAACCACCGCTGGGACGACAACGTCATCGACACCCTCCGCGCCACTACCGAGGTGCCTCGGTAGCGGGCATCGGCCGCGCCTGGTCCATGACCCGATCCGCGTAGCTGTCCAGCAGCCTCGTCGCGAGCTGCTGCGAGTACCCCAGGATCACCGCCCAGAGCAGGAGGGCGGCCTGCGACGCGATCCCGATCAGCCCCGTCGTCACGCCCGCGCCCAGCGCCAGGATGCCCACCACCGCCAGCGCGGAGCCGAGCAGGATCTTGATGATCGCCTGGTACCCGATCATCACGTACGGCGACAGGCTCGGACGACGACGCAGCAACAGCACCACCGCCGCCAACACCGCCCCGAACGCCCCCAGCAGCTGCACCAGCCACACGTCCGCCGCCGACGCGTTCTTCCCACCGGGGCACACCGACGGCAGCCGCTCGGAACTCACGCACATCGGCAGCAGTCCGGGCTTCACCAGCCCCACGACCCCCAGCACCGTGTTGATCAAGAACAAGACGACCGAAGCCGCGATCAGCTTGTTCCGCAACGCCCTCGACCCCGCGTGCGCGAAATCCGAGTTGTCGAACGCCGCCCGCAACGCGTCCACCACGATCGCCCGCTCGATCGCCGGCGTGAACTCCCCCGGCCGCAACTCCTCCAGTGCTTTCCGACGCGGATCGTCATCAGGCAGATTCGCCGCCACCCGCGCCTTCAGCCCTGGAATCCTCCCCAGGAACCCCTTCTCCGCCGCCACCGTCGCGATCTCAGCCTCGTGCAACGACCGCCAGGCCCGCTCGATGTGCCACCCCGACCACCAGGACGCCACGGCCTTCCACCGCGACTCCTTGCGCGTCAACATGTCATCCACCACGGCCGCCTCCCGCACAGCCGTCTCCCGCCACACGGTGCCCTCGGGATCAAGCGGATCAGGCGCCCCCAACGCCGCAAGATCCGCCCTCACCCGATCCAGCCGCGACTGCACCACCAACCGCCAGTCCGTCACCTTCGGTGTGCGCTCGACCATGGGTCGATCGTCGCAGCACCCACCGACAGCCTGACCATCGCCCGAACGGGTGCGGGGTCAGTTCCACCGCCGATCGCTCGGCGACCACTGCGCCTTCCCGCCGCCGACCAGCGGGTCGACGAAAGCCACGACCGCGGTCACGACGTCGGTGAACCGATCCGGCAGGTGCCCACCGTCGACGCCGAGCCTCTTCCTGAACGCCTGGTAGGCGCCTTGGCGCGTCGTCCCCAGATCACCCGTCACCTCGGACAGCAAGCGGAGGTCCACACCTCTGTGCACCGTGGTCGCGTCCAGAGCCGCGCGCATGTCGTCGTAGCCGAGGACGTGGGTACCGGTGAGGGTGAACAGATCGGCGTAGTCGCGAACCCTGCTGTTGGCGGCACCGAGTGCGATGGCCGTGCTGGCCTTCTCCGCGAGCACCGTTTCGACGGGGTAGCCCAGAACTGCCACGTCCGGCTCACCAGGGCGTTGCGACGGCAGGGCGAAGAACCGCGGTTCCGGTGTGACCGGGTCTCCGAAGTTGATGTCGAGTTTGAGCTTCACCCTGGCCGCCGAGACCCGGCTGTCCATGGTGACCCGCACCCCTGTGTACAAGTCGTCCTCCCTGATCGACTGGACGGCGACGGTGCCGGGCAGGTACTCGACACCGTCTTCGCGGTGGACGCCCGCCACCGCCAGCACGCGGGCGAGGACGACCGATTCGTCGTTGGCGAGGTCGCGGGCCAGCAGGTCGGCATCGGAGGTCGGCCTGCGAGCGCCGAGGACGGCGAGCAGCATCCCGCCTTTGAGCACGAAGGTGCCCGCGTGTTCGGATGCCGCGAGCCTGGCGAGCCAGCCCTCCAGCACGTAGAGGGTGAAGAGTTCCTGAGTGGTGCGCTTCTCCCGACGAGCCCGGTTCTGCAGGTCGAGGTAGGCCCGTCCACCTGCGGTCTCCTTGGTCACGCGGCTCATTCCGCGATCACCGCGTCCACAGCGGTGCGCAGCGGACCCAGCACGTCCAAGGCGCGAGCCAGGTCGAGCAGTTCTCCCGGTCGTGCGTCACGGCGCCGCAGGTAGCGACGCAGTGCCGCCAGCGCCAGCGGCTCGCCGAGCCTCGCTCGCAGCCTCATGAGGTCCACGACTGTTCTTCCAGGGCTGTACACGCGTGCCTGTTCTCCGGGCGCGGCCTCCGCGGAGGACAGGCCCAGTTCGAATGTGCCCACGGCGAAGCGGAACACCTCCGTGGGCGGATGGTCGATGCGCGGCGGGCGTTGACTCCGGGGAACCGCGATCTGCACGCTCATCGGAATCTCGTCGGTGAGGTTGTGCAGTGCCGCCGCGGACACGCAGCACACGATGGCAGAAGGTGCCCTCTGCCCGATCGCCAGCAGGTCCGGCAAGCTCGCGTGGGGCGCGTCCGCCTTGCGGAACACCCCGCGCGAGAGCTCGATCACCACCCCCTCGTCGCGCATTCGGTAGAGGTCGCGAACGTGGAGGCCGCTCGCCTTGGCCACGCGGGTGGTGAAGGTCGCTGGAAGCTGCCGCAATCCGACGGACATGGATAGAAGTGTCGCCATCATGACGTGTCCTGGCAACACATCTATCCCGCCGCGTACCCCTCAAGCCGTCTGCGAAGGCTCAACCAACTCCCGCAACCGAGGCGGCATCCTCTTCTCCAACCCGAACGGCTCCAAATGCGCCTGCAACACCCCCGTGAAAGCCCTCTCCACACCAGCCGTGTCCCACACATCGCTTTCCAAGATCGGCTGCTTGAAATACGGATGCCCCACCAGGTGCAACTGCCTCCCATTGCACCGGATGATCTGCCCCGTGATCCCCGCCGACGAATCCCCCAGCAGGAAAAGCACCAACGGCGCCACCTTCCCCGGCAGCCGATCAGCCGGAATGGCCCTCAACGACCTCTCCGACTTCCACACCATCCGCGTGTGCGCCACCGGGCACACGGCGTTGACCCGAATCCCCTCCCCTTCCAGATCCAGCGCCCACGAGGAACTCAACGAGGCGACAGCCCCTTTCGTAGCGGAGTACGTCGCCAATTTCCGCTGACCGAGGAACGCGCCGGAGGAGATGTTCACGATCGACCCGCCCTGCCCGTGCTCCCGCATCGCGCGCATGGCCGCCATCCCGGTGTAGATGACACCGAGGAGGTTCACCTCCACGACCTTCCGGATCGTGTCGGGGTCGTCTTCCCAGGGGAGGGTCTCGTAGTTCAGCCCGGCGTTGTTGACCAGGCCGTCCAGCCTGCCGAACTCGGAGATCGCGAGTCCGATGATCTTCTCGGCCTCGCTCGGGTCCGCGACGGTGTGCGTGCTGGCCACGGCGGTGCCGCCGTAGCTCCTGATGTGCGCGGCGACCTGTTCCGCCAGGTCACCGTCGTTGTCGTTGACGACCACCGACGCGCCCGCCAAAGCTGCGTGCATGGCGTAGGCCTCACCGAGGCCGCGGCCCGCACCCGTGATGACCACTGCTTTCCCGTCAAGAATCCCCATAACGCGCCCACTCCCGTCCCGGTTCCCCGACGAAAACCCAGCCGGGCTGTTTCCGCCTTCGACCAGCGTGGGCCGCTTCCGAAGGCGCCCCGGTGTCGTTTCGATGAGATGTCACTGAGCTGCGCTGAATGGCCGTACGAAGTTCGTCCGGGCTAATGCACCGGACTAGTCAGTAACCGACAGTGACACCGGGTTCAGCAAATCCACACCCAAAGGACTGACGGTGTGCAGAACGGTGTTCCGGTGCCTTCGGCTCGTGGTCAGACCGGCTTCCCGGAGGACGGTGGCGTGGACGCTGGCGGAGGCCGCCGAGACGCCGAGCCTGCGGGCCAGCTCACCGGTGGTGCAGCCGCCGCCGATGGCCTCCAGCGCGGCCGCGCGGGTCTGGCCGAGCAGCGCGCTGAGCCCGCCGGCGCGCCCGCGGTCGGCGACCCGCCGGTTGACCGGGTACACCAGCACCGGCGGCCGCTCGTGGTCGCGCAGCACGATCGGTCGGTCGACGCAGAAGTACGACGGCACCAGCCGCAGGCCGCGGCCGTCCAGGTGCAGGTCGCGGTCGCCGAACCGGTAGTGCACCTCCAGCGTCGGCGACACCCACCTCAGCGTCGGGTGCAGGTCGCGCAGGAGTTCCTCGTAGCCGCCGCTGAGCAGGCCGCGGACCCGGCCGAGCCGGTCGGCCTCGACCGCGGCCCTGATGTGCGCCCAGTGCGGTTCGAGCACGGTCCGGTGGTACTCGGCCAGTGCGGCGCCGAGCGCGCGCAGCGGGCCGGGTTCGCCGTCGGCCAGGGGCCTGGCCCACGGGGGCGGGTCGGCGAGGTGTTCGAGGTCGGCGCGCAGCAGCCGCTTCGGCGTGCTGAGCACGGCCTCCACGCCCTCCTCCAGGCTGCGGGACGGGGGCGTGAGGAAGTCGGGCGAGTACCCGATCGGCGGCGCGAGCGCGAGCAGGGGGCGGACCACCTCCGGCAGCGCGGGCGCCACCCGTCTTCGCCAGCGCGCCAGCGGCTCCGCCACTTCGCGGTAGCGCAGCACGTGCAGGCTCAGCAGGATCTCCCACATCGGATCCGGCTCGTCCGCTATCCGCACGCGCGCGAGGTCGTCCACGCCGAAGTGAATCCGCAGCACCGCCACCCCCTGGGACCTCCCCAAGCCCCTACTGCAAGGAATACACCGACAACCCGGTCCGCGCAGCCGTTTCGGCCAGAACCGAAAGTGCTGGCCGGACGAGTGGTGCGCGGGCGAGGCTGTCCGGGCCACAGGGGGGCCGCAGCGCGGACGCCGGGGGACGGCCGCGGTGGCGGGTGGCGGGTTCGCGGGACGCGACGCGAGGAGGGGGCGTCGCGGCCCGCGAACCGGAGTTCGCGGATCACCCGCGCGCCCTTGGTCGGGGCGTCGCGGGGGCCGGACCCACGGCCGGTCCACGAATCAGGGCAGCGGTCGCTGCCCGCCGCACCGGACCGCCCCGGCCCCATCCGGGGCGGTCCGGTCCTGCGGAGCGGGGTCGGTGCCATGGGTCGCGGTGGGGGTCGCGACCACCGCGCCGACCGGAGCGCGCCAGGTCCTCGGACACGGCGTCCTCCCACGCCGGACAGCGGCGAGCCACCGCGCGTCCGACCCCGGACACAGCGCGAGGGCCACCCCGGCCGGAACCGGGGTGGCCCTCATCGCTCGATCTTCAGCACGGCGACCGCGATCCTCGCCGGGTTTCGCGCGTCTCGGGGAGACCCCTCGCGGCGCGAACCCCGGCAAGGGTCGGCGGTCACCGCACTAGTCCTCGGTGTAGGTCAGGTTGCGCCCGCTCTTCGGGTCGAACAACTGCACCTTGTCCGCGTTGAACCAGATCTCGGCCTGCTGGCCCTCCTTGGCGGTGGAGGCCGCGTCGATGCGGGTGACCAGCGAGACGCCGCTGCCGCCGGTGGCCTCGGCCGTGCCGGAGTCGGCGGCCAGCTCGGCCAGCTCCGCGGACGTCGCCTGCTCACCGGACAGCGTGAAGTAGGCGAACTTGTCGGAGCCCATGGACTCCAGCACGTCCACGTTGCTGGTGAACGTGTGGCCGCCGCCGCGCTGGTGCTCCTCGACGAGGCGCGAGTCCTCGAAGTGCTCGGGGCGGATGCCGACGATCACCTCGCTCGGGGCGTCCTCGGCCTCGACGAGCCTGCGGATCCGGTCGGTGAGCTGGATGTCGCCCAACGGGGACCGCAGGAGGCCGTTCTCCAGGCCGGCGGGCACGAAGTTCATCGACGGGGAGCCGATGAATCCGGCGACGAACAGGTTGGCCGGGTGGTCGTAGAGGTACTGCGGGGCGCCGATCTGCTGCACGGCACCACCCCTCATCACGACCACGCGGTCGCCGAGCGTCATCGCCTCGGTCTGGTCGTGCGTCACGTAGACCATGGTCGTGCCGAGCTGCTTCTGCAGCCGCGACACCGAGGTCCGCATCTGGACGCGCAGCTTCGCGTCCAGGTTGGACAGCGGCTCGTCCATGAGGAACGCCTTGGGGCTGCGCACGATCGCGCGCCCCATCGCGACGCGCTGCCGCTGGCCGCCGGAGAGGTTGGCGGGCCTGCGGTCGAGGTGCTGGCCGAGGTCGAGGATGTCCGCGGCGTCGTTGACCTTCTTCTCGACGGTCGCGTTGTCCACCTTGGCCAGCCGCAGCGGGAACGCCATGTTCTCCCGCACGGTCATGTGCGGGTACAGGGCGTAGGACTGGAACACCATCGCGATGTCCCGGTCCTTCGGCGCGCGGTCGTTGACGCGCTCGCCGCCGATGAGCAGGTCGCCGGAGGTGATGTCCTCCAGGCCCGCGATCATGTTGAGGGTGGTGGACTTCCCGCAGCCGGACGGTCCGACGAGGATGATGAACTCGCCGTCGGCGATCTCGATGTCCACTCCCTGGACGGCCAGGGCGCCGTCCGGGTACTTCTTCGTCACCTTGTCCAGAACGATTTCGGCCATGTGCAACTCACCCCTTGACGGCGCCGGAGGTCAGCCCCGCGACGATTCGGCGCTGGAAGAACAACACGAACAGGATGATCGGGATCGTGATCACCACGGCGGCCGCGGCGATCGACCCGGTCGGGTCCTCGAACTGCGAGCTGCCCGTGAAGAACGACAGCGCGACCGGCACCGTCCTCGACTTCTCCGTCGAGGTCAGCGAGATCGCGAACAGGAAGTCGTTCCAGCAGAAGATGAACACCAGGATCGCGGTGGTGAACACACCGGGGGCCGCCAGCGGGGCGATGACCCTGCGGAACGCCTGTCCCGGTGTGGCGCCGTCCATCTTGGCCGCCTTCTCCAGCTCCCACGGGATCTCCCGGAAGAACGCCGACAGCGTGTAGATCGCCAGCGGCAGCGCGAACGTGATGTAGGGCAGGATCAGGCCGGGCCACGTGTCGAAGAGGCCGAGCGAGCGCTCGATCTCGAACAGCGGGGACACCAGCGACACCTGCGGGAACATCGCGATCAGCAGGGAGACGCCGACCAGCAGCGACTTGCCGGGGAAGTCGAGCCGGGCGATGGCGTAGGCCGCCATCGTGCCGAACACGACGGCCACGGCGGTCGCGATCAGCGCGATGCCGATCGAGTTCGCCAGCGCCCGGACGAACTCCGTGGTCTTGAAGATCTCCGAGTAGTTGTCGAACGTCCACGACCTCGGGATGAAGTTGCCGTCCGCCAGGGTGTCCTTGGACTTGAACGACAGCGACACGATCCACAGCACCGGGAACAGCGCGTAGATCACCACCACCGCGTTCAGGATTCCCCAGCGGGTCTTCTTGGCCGTCGTCTCGGCTCCACCGATGCCCGCCATCAGCGCTTCCCCCCGTCGTCGCTACCAGGGGCAGCCGTGCCGAACAGCTTGATGAAGATGAACGCGATGATCGCCACGGCGATGAAGATGAGCACCGACATGGTGGACCCGATGCCGAGGTTCAACCCCTTGATGAGGTTGTTGTAGGTCAGCATCGACACCGACGACGTCCCCTGGGACCCGCCGGTGAGCACGAACAGGTTGTCGAAGATGCGGAACGCGTCGAGCGTGCGGAACAGCAGCGCCACGAGGATCGCGGGCTTCATCAGCGGCAGGATCACCTTGGTGAACCGCTGCCAGCCGCTCGCGCCGTCCAGCGCCGCGGCCTTGAGCAGGTCGTCCGGCACGAGTGCCAGACCCGCCATCAGCAGCAGGGCCATGAACGGCGTGGTCTTCCACACCTCGGCCAGGATGACCACGGCCAGCGCCGGGATCTTCTCCGTCAGCACGGGATCGCCGCCCATGAGCTCCGCGAGGTAGCCGGTGCCCGGCGTCCACGCGTAGCGCCACGAGAACGCCGCCACGACCGTGACGATGCCGTACGGGATCAGCGTCGACGTGCGGACGATGCCGCGGCCGACCAGCGTGCGGTGCATGATCAGCGCGAGCGCCATGCCCAGCACCAGTTCGATGACGACGGACACGACCGTCATCACGACCGTGACCCACACCGCGTTCCACCAGTACGGGCTGGAGAGGACGGTGACGTAGTTGTCCAGCCCGACGAACTCCTGCTTGTCGGGGAACTTCAGGTCGTAGCGCTGGAGCGACAGGTACAGCGAGTAGATGATCGGCCACGCCGTCACCGCGATCATGATGATCGCGGCGGGTGCGACGAGCAGCAGGCCGAGCTTGCGCTCCGCCTTCTTCCCCTCGCTCAGCACGACCTTCTTCTTGGGCTCGGCGGCCTTCACCGCCGCGCCGGACTTCTCGGTCGTCGTCTGGCTCACGGCAGCACCCCCTTGGAGTCGAGCGCGTCCTGCAACTCGGAGCGCAGCCGGTCGGCCGTCGCCTTCGGGTCGATGTTCGCGGGCGGCGACAGGATGGTCGAGATGACCGTCGAGACGTTCTGGTAGGCCGGGGTCCGCGGGCGCACGCTCGCGGTCTTCAGCGTTTCCAGGATGGCGTCCTTCATCGGGTACGGCTTCGCCATCTCGGGGTCGTCGTAGACCGACTCGATGGTCGGCGGGACGCCGTCGTTGATGGCCGCGTACTTCTGGCTCTCCGCGCTGCGCAAGCACTTCACGGCGTCGAACGACTCGCCCGGGTGCGTCGTGTAGCTGCTCACCGCGTAGTTGATGCCACCGACGGTGACCTTGGAGTCGCCGCCGTCGACCGACGGGTACGGCGCCCACTTCAGGTTCTTGATGTAGTCGGCGTTCTTCGAGCCCGCCGCGTAGACGTACGGCCAGTTGAGCATGAAGGCCGCCTTGCCCGCCTCCATCGCCAGCCGCGCGTCGTCCTCGGCCGCGTTGGAGAACGAAGGATCGACCACATCGGACGTGGCGAACTTCTTGAGCGTCTCCAACGCCTTCACGGCGCCGTCGTCCACGATGGCCTTGGTGCCGTTCTCGTCGAGGATCTGGCCCCCGGCGGAGTTGACCAGCGTGTTGTAGAGGACGACCAGGCCCTCGTACTGCTTGCCCTGGCCCTCGATCAGCCCCGGCTTGCCCTGGGACTTGAGGTCCTCCGCCATCTGGATCATCTCGTCCCAGGTCTTCGGCGGGGTCGGGACGAGGTCGCCCCGGTACCAGAGCAGCTGGACGTTGGTGTTGTCCGGCGCGCCGTAGAGCTTGCCCTCGTAGCTCGCGGTGTCCAACGGGGTCTGGAGGGTCCCGGACTCCACGTCGGACTTCGCCGTGCCCGTGAACTCCTTGATCCAGCCCGCTTTGGCGAGTTCCGCCGTCCACGTGACGTCGAGCCCCAGCACGTCCATGCTGGTGTCCTCGGCGGCCAGCCGCCTGACCATCTGCTCACGCTGGCCGTCGGCCTCGCGCGGGAGCTTGTGGTAGACGATGTCGTAGCGACCGCCGGACTTCGAGTTGCACTGGTCGACGATCTTCTGAAAGCTCTCCTGCGGGTACTTGTAGACGTTGATGGTGATTCCGCCATCGCTGGACCCGCACGCCACCAGCACCGGGGCAGCGACGATCGCGGCCCCCAGAGCCGCGGCGATCCGATGACGTGGTTTTCGGCTACGACCTGACCGGTCGACGTCTTTCATCGGCCTTGCCTCCTTCCGACAAACCACGGAGGAGCCAGACGCGCTGTGGTCCGGCACCCCGTCGTGCCTGCCCGGCCCGGCTGCTGACGCAGACCGTGAACCGGTGGGAGAAACCTAGGCCTGGTGATCAGGTGTCGCAACCAATAGACGCAACGATTGGGCTGCGGCGCCCCGCTACCCGATCGGGGTTGCCGCTAAACCCCTAATCTTTCGAGTCTTTCAGCCCGGCAGGCCGCATGGCGAGCCGTGCCAGGAGGTCGCGTCCCAGCTCAGCGGACCGCGGCTGGCACAGGACGTCGTAGCGCCCGGCGACGAGCTGGCTCGCCGACTGGAAGTCGCGCTTGCCCCGCGCCGAGCCGTAGCCGACGGCGGCGAACACCAGCCCGAAGACCACGCCTATCGTCAGGCCGACCAGGATCGGCCCGGCGCTGGCGCCCGCGGAGCTGTTGAACAGGCTGAGCAGGACGCCGACGAACAGGCCGAACCAGGCGCCCGACGCGGCGCCCGTCCCGAGGACGCGCCCCCACGTGAGGCGGCCCGTCACCCGTTCGACGAGCATGAGGTCGACGCCCACGATCGTGACGTCCTGGACGGTGAAGTCGGAATCGGCCAGGAAGTCGACCGCGCGCTGCGCCTCCTCGTAGGTGCCGTAGGACCCGATCGGCCAGCCGGTGGGCGGCGTGGGCAACCGGGGCGGAACCCCTGGCCGGTTCTGGCCTGAGAACTGACTCGTCACGCTGACCACCTCTTCGCGGTGCTGATCACCCCATCCTGCCAACAGGGGTCAAACCACGCGAAACGGGTCCACCCGATCAGCCGCGCGAGAGCCCCCGGATGACTTCGGTCGGTGACTTCGGGGTGATCAACTCCGGTGGGGGTTCCCCCGATCAGCCGCGCGTGCGGTAATCGCGGAGCAACCCGCGGCTGATGATCGTCTTCTGGATCTCGCTCGTGCCCTCGCCGATCAGCAGGAACGGCGCCTCGCGCATGAGCCGCTCGATCTCGTACTCCTTCGAGTACCCGTACCCGCCGTGGATGCGGAACGCCTCCTGGGTGACCTCCGCGCAGAACTCCGAGGCGATCAGCTTCGCCATGCCCGCCTCGACGTCGTTGCGCGCGCCGGAGTCCTTGAGCCGGGCGGCGTTGACCATCATCAGGTGCGCGGCCTCGACCTTGGTCGCCATCTCGGCGAGCTTGAACGCGATCGCCTGGTGCTCGACGATCGGCTTGCCGAAGGTCTTGCGCTGCTGCGCGTACTCGATCGCCAGCTCGAACGCCCGGATCGCGATGCCGCAAGCCCGCGCGGCCACGTTGACCCGCCCGACCTCCACGCCGTCCATCATCTGGCTGAAGCCCCGCCCGGTAGTCCCGCCGAGCACCTGCTCCGGGCTGATCCGGAAGCCGTCGAACACCATCTCCGTGGTGTCGACGCCCTTGTAGCCCATCTTGTCGATCTTGCCGGGGATGGTGAGCCCCTTCGCGACCTCGCCGAACCCCTCGGGCTTCTCGACGAGGAACGCGGTCAGGTTCTTGTGCGGCTTCTCCGCCCCCTCGTCCGTCTTGACGAGCACGGCCGTGAGGTTGGAGCTGCCACCGTTCGTCAGCCACATCTTCTGCCCGTTGACGACGAAGTCGTCGCCGTCCTTGACGGCCCTCGTCCGGATCGCGGCCACATCGGACCCCAGTTCGGGCTCGGACATCGAGAACGACCCGCGCACCTCACCGGTCGCCATCCGCGGCAGGTACTTCGCCTTCTGCTCGTCGGTGCCGTGCTGCTTCAGCATGTGCGCCACGATGAAGTGCGTGTTGATCACGCCCGACACGCTCATCCACCCGCGCGCGATCTGCTCGACCACCAGCGCGTAGGTCAGCAGCGACTCCCCGAGCCCCCCGAACTCCTCCGGGATCGTGAGCCCGAACAGCCCCATCTCCTTCATGCCCTCGACGATGTCCGCCGGGTACGTGTCCCCGTGCTCCAGCGCCTGGGCGTGCGGGATGATCTCCTTGTCCACGAAGGTGCGCACCGTCGACAGGATCTCCTCCTGGATCTCGGTGAGACCAGCGGTCTGGGCCAGGCGCGCCATCGCACTTTCCCTTCGTAGCCATGAGGTTACCGGCGAGTATGGCCCGGTCAACGCCCGTTCGCGCCGCGAAGGTGGCTCACACCACGCCCCTGAACCGATCAGGCGGCGAAGACCTCCAGCGCGCCACCGCAGTGGCGGCACACGTCCGCGAAGACGTGGACTTCGGCGTCGCAGCCGGGGCAGGTTCGGATGCTGCGCTCCAGCAGGTCGTCCTTGCGCTTGCGGAACAGGCGCAGCCCCTGCCGGGCTTGGGCGTGACGTGCTCGTGACATACCGGCAGCATGCGCAGCAGGCCCCCTGGGAACGCCAGCCCGCGGACCGGTTCGTGAGGATCCTCACCGGGCGCGGGCGCAACCGGTGACGGGGTCGTGCTCGCGCGTAGTGGCGGGGATGACCTGCGCCACAGCGGTTAGCGCTCCAACTCCCGCAGCCAATCGTCGAAGTGCGGGCACTGTTCCCGCAGCGACTCGACTCCGAGGGCATCGATGGCCAAGGGTCCGTCCATGGTCTTCACGTAGCGGGGGCAGTAGCTCGCCAACCGCTTGGACGGCGCGGTCGCGGGGCCGTCGTTCACGAGTTCGGGACCACCTGCGCGAACAGCGTCGTCCCGCACCTTGGCAGCCAGTTCTCCGCCGAGCAGTTCACCCAACTGATCGGCTGCGGCGAACACCCACGCTTCGAGTTCGTGGAACAGCATCCGGATCTCGCGTTCCACCCTCGGCCAGTGCGTGATCCCCATGTGCGCAGGTCCCGATGCCGGGCGCTCGGCCTTGACCGACAAGTGACTAAAGAGTCAACCCGCGCCTTCAAGAGAGGCCGCAGAACATCTCGGAGGACTGCCCCCTCCATTACCTCTCGAGCAGGACGTGCAGTCTCCTCACGACGAGGTGCCCGGCCTGCCGCCGATGAGGTTCTTCTCCCACAGTTCGCCGAGCGAGTACTCGGCCAGCCACTCGCGCAGTTTCTCCTGGTCGGGCCGGGCGAACGTCGACGCGCCCCCGGCACGCTCGACGACGATCAGGTCGTCGATGTCGAACTGGTTCATCAACGTGACCGACTGGGTCGCGATGAGCACCTGGCTGCGCTTGGCGGCCTGCCGGAGCAAGTCCGCGAGCTGCACGATCGCGTACGGGTGCAACCCCAGCTCCGGCTCGTCCAGCACGACCAGCGACGGCAACTCGGGATGCAGCAGAAGGGTCACGAGGCAGATGAAGCGAAGAGTCCCATCGGACATCTGCTCAGCCGAGAAGACGGCGTCCGAATCGTTCTGGCGCCATCTCAACCGGATGCGGTCACCCTGTTCGGGTTGCAGCACGAACCCCCGGAAGAACGGTGCGACGAGCTTGATGGCGCCGACGATCCGCTGATACGCGGTTCGTTGACCTTGTTCGAGCGCATAGAGGACCGCGGCGAGATTGCCCGCGTCATTGCGCAGTTCGAGGTTGTCCGCAGTGGGCACCATTTGCTTTACCGGCGCGGTCCTGCCGGTGTCGTGGAAGTGGAAGACCCGGCAACGGCGCAGGAGTCGCGCCACGGGTTCGTGGAGATGGGTCTCGCGATGTCCGGCGCCGAATGGCACGACCCGCCCACTGCCCTTGACCTGCTCGTCACCGAAGATCAGTTCATCGTTGGCGGCGGGGATCAGCGTAGCCGCGTACTCGACGATGTCGATGTTCAGCTTCAGCCCTATGCGCGGCGCGTGAGCCTGGTTGTCCAGCAATGCGGAAGCACCGCCGTTGAGCCCGACGAAAAGACCGAGTTCCTGATCGGCGATCCTGCCCAGCAGTTCGAACACGCGAACGAAATTGCTTTTTCCCGCGCCGTTCGCGCCCACCAGGACGTTGAGGTTCTTGAGTTCCACCCTCGCCGACCTGATCGAGGTGAACCCCTCGACCTCGATCGATTCCAGCACCCGGTCGGCCATGGCGATCACTCTACGACCACGGACCGACCGGGAGCCGGATTGATCACGCCTCCGGCGGACTCCACGGCGAGGTCCGCTCCATGCCCGCCGCACGTCCCTTCGCCGAGATCACCAGGGCCATCTTCCGCGAAGCCTCGTCGATCATCTCGTCGCCCAACATCACCGCGCCTCGACGGCCGCCCGCCTCCGAGGTGAAGTACTCGTACGCGTCGAGGATGTTCTCCGCGTGCTCGTAGTCCTCCTGCAACGGGCTGTAGGTCTCGTTCGCCGCGTCGATCTGGCCGGGGTGCAGCACCCACTTGCCGTCGAAGCCCAGCGCGGCCGACCGGCCCGCCACCCGCTTGAACCCCTCCACGTCCCGGATCTGGAGGTAGGGCCCGTCGATGGCCAGCAGGTCGTTGGCGCGGGCCGCCATCAGGATCTGCATGAGGATGTAGTGGTAGGCGTCCCCGACGTCGTACCCCGGCGGCTGCTCACCCACGACCAGCGACTTCATGTTGATGCTCGCCATGAAGTCCGCGGGCCCGAAGATGATCGTCTCGACGCGCGGCGAGGCCGTCGCGATGGCGTTCACGTTGACCAGCCCGAGCGCGTTCTCGATCTGCGCCTCGATGCCGATCCGGCCGACCTCGTACCCCATGGTCTTCTCGATCTGCGTCAGCAGCAGGTCGAGCGCGTGGACCTGCTCGGCGGTCTGCACCTTCGGCAGCATCAGGCAGTCGAGGTTGGCGCCCGCGCCCTCCACGACCTCGGTCACGTCGCGGTAGGTCCACTCGGTGGTCCAGTCGTTGACCCGCACGACGCGGACCCGCTCGCCCCAGCCGCCCTCGTTGAGCGAGGCGACGATGGTCTTGCGGGCGTCCGGCTTGGCCAGCGGGGCGCAGGCGTCCTCCAGGTCGAGGAAGACCTGGTCCGCGGGCAGCGTGCGCGCCTTGTCGATCATCTTCTGGCTCGACCCCGGAACAGCGAGGCAGGAACGGCGGGGGCGCTGCTGGTCGACCACTGGGTACCTCCTCGTACCAGCCGGTAACTCTGTCCGGCCCACCGTGGCACGGCCGAACTTCCCGCGCTCACCACTGAGTCCCGATTCACAGGCCCGTGGGACCCTTGACCGGTGGAGATCGCACAGGCAATCGACGCGGCGCTGCGCAAGGCCGCCGCGGTATGGGTCTCGGTGCCCCGGCGCCGCGGCCGTTTGGTGTGGGCGCTGTGGCGCGACGGGGCGGTGTGGGTCGCGGTCGGCGGCGACCAGGAGGTGCCGGGCATGGACGACGGCGCCGAGGTCGTGGTGACGCTGCGCTCGCCGACGACGCACTCGCACCTGCTGGACGCCCCGGCCGTGGCCAGGCTCGTCGAGCCCGACGAGGAGACGGTGGCCGCGTTGAGGGCGGCGCACCTGAACGGCCCGGCGGAGTGGACCGAGGTGTACCGGCTGGACCTGGTGTGATCACCGTCCCGCCGGGCTTCGGCGACGCGCTCGGCGACGGCGCGCCCGCGTGGGTCGCGACGCTGCCCGCGCTCGCCGAGGAGGTCTGCGCGCGCTGGGACCTGGTGCCCGACGGCGAGGTGCTGCACGGGTTCGTGGCTGTCGTGCTGCCCGTGCGGCGCGCGGACGGCACGCCGGCGGTGCTCAAGCTGACCTGGCGGGACGAGGAGACCGAGCACGAGGGGCTGGCGCTGCGGCTGTGGGACGGCCGCGGCGTGGTGCGGCTGCTCGACCACGACGGCGAACGCGGCGCCCTGCTGCTGGAACGCCTCGATCCCGCGCGGACCCTGGAGCACGCGCCGATCGGGGTCGCGCTGGACGTGATCGGCGGCCTGCTGCGGGACCTCCGCGTCCCGGCGCCACCCGAGGTGCGCCGGGCCGGGGTCGACGACCTCGCCGCCTCCGCCATGGCCTCCACCGTGTCGAAACCCCTGCTGGACGCCGCTGTCGCGATGGCCCGCGACCTGGCCGCGGACATCGGCGACACCCTCGTCAACGGCGACCTGCACTACGGGAACGTGCTGGCGGGCGAGCGCGAACCGTGGCTGATGATCGACCCCAAACCGCGCGCGGGCGACCCGGAGTTCTGCCTGATCCCCTTGCTGTGGAACAGGTTCGGCGAACTGGGCGGGCCCGCGGCCATGTGGCGCCGGTTCGACGCGCTGGTCGACGTCGCCGGGTTGGACGCGGAGAAGGCGCACGGCTGGGCGTTGGCGCGCGCGGTGTCGGCGGCGTTCTGGGCCCTGGAAGCGGGCCTGCCCGACTTCGGCGCGATGAGCGGAGCGGTGGCCGGGTGGCTCTTCGCGGGCCGTGGCCGGGCGCGTGGTGGAGCGGCACCGCCCACCGCCGACTAATCTGACGGCGTGGTCGCCGTGAACAGGGTTTTCGCCGCTCAACTCGCCGGTCTGCCCGTCTTCGGGCCGGACGGCGAGTCCATCGGCAAGGCCCGTGACATCGTCATCGGGCTGCGCCTCGACCGCCAGCCGCCGCGCGTGCTCGGCATGGTGCTGGAACTGGCGACCCGGCGGCGGATCTTCGTGCCCATGCTGCGGGTCAACGCGATCGAGCCGAACGCCGTGACGCTCGCGACGGGATCGGTGAACCTGCGGCAGTTCCACCAGCGCGCCAACGAGGTGCTCGTCGTCGGGCAACTGCTCGACGCGCGGGTGCGGCTGGACTCCGGCAGCGCGGCGGTGCTCGTCGACGCGGCCATGGAACCCACCCGCACCAAGGACTGGCGGATGGTGAAGGTCGCCGTGCGCGAGCGCACCGGGCGGCTGTCGCGCCGCGGACCGGTGCAGGTGATGCGGTGGGAGGAGATCAGCGGGCTCAGCGACGCCGAGCTGTCCGGCAGGCCGCAGGGCGCGCAGGAGCTCCTGACCGTCTTCGAGTCGATGCGCGCGGTGGACGTGGCGACCGCGCTGCACGACCTGCCGCCCAAGCGCCGCTACGAGGTCGCCGACGCGATGGACGACGAGCGGCTCGCGGACGTGATCGAGGAGCTGCCGGAGGAGGACCAGAAGGACCTGCTGGCCTACCTCGACGACGAGCGCGCGGCGGACATCCTCGAGGCGATGGACCCCGACGACGCGGCCGACCTGCTCGCCGAGCTGTCCGAGGTCGACAAGGACCGGCTGCTGGAGCTGATGGAGCCGGAGGAGTCCGCGCCGGTGAAGCGGTTGCTGGCGTACAGCTTCGACACCGCGGGCGGTCTGATGACGCCGGAACCGGTGGTGCTCGCGCCGGACGCGACCGTCGCCGAGGCGCTGGCGCGGGTGCGCAACCCGGACCTGACGCCCGCCCTGGCCAGCATGGTGTTCGTCTGCCGCCCGCCGACCGCGACGCCGACCGGCCGCTACCTCGGGTGCGTGCACATCCAGCGGCTGCTGCGGGAACCGCCGTTCGACCTCGTCGCAGGCCTGCTCGACACCGACCTCGCGCGGCTCTCCCCGACGGACCCGCTGCCCGACGTCACGCGCTACTTCGCCGCCTACAACCTGGTCTGCGCACCCGTCGTCGACGACACCGACCACCTGCTGGGCGCGGTGACCGTCGACGACGTGCTGGACCACCTGCTGCCGGACAACTGGCGGGAAACGGGGATGACCCATGCCTGAGCTGCCACCGGGTCGCAGACTCGACCAGCCGAAGCGGACCGGCAGGCTGCGGCTGGCCATCGACCCGGAGGCCTTCGGCCGGGTGTCGGAACGGCTCGCGCGGTTCCTCGGCACCGGGAAGTTCCTGTTCTGGCAGTCGCTCCTGGTGATCGCGTGGATCGCGCTGAACCTGTTCGCGGTGTCGATGCGCTGGGACCCGTACCCGTTCATCCTGCTCAACCTGGCGTTCTCCACGCAGGCCGCCTACGCCGCCCCGCTGATCCTGCTGGCGCAGAACCGGCAGGACGACCGCGACCGCGTGTCGCTGGAGGAGGACCGGGCGCGGTCCGCGCAGACCAAGGCGGACACCGAGTTCCTGGCGCGCGAGCTGGCCGCGGTGCGGCTGGCGCTCGGCGAGGTCGCCACCCGCGACTTCCTGCGCGGCGAACTGGACCGCTTCTTCCGCGAGAACCCCAAGCGCCGCAAGAACGCGCCCGAGGTGGTCAGGGACTGGGACGACGTCCCGTCATGAGACCAGCCCCTCGGCGACCAGGTCGACGAGCAGGCGGTGGATCGCGGGCGCGGTGTCGGGGTGCGCGGTGTACTCGACGGCCGTGACGAACCGCAGCTCCGCGATCTCGCCGCACGGCGAGGGCGGGCCCGCCAGGCCGCCGGTGAAGCAGGCCATGTCCACCAACGTGTCCGGGCCCTCGCCGTAGGCCGGTTCCAGGTACCGCTTGTGCTCCACCACGTCGAGCGCGTCGACGCCGAGTTCCTCCAGTACCTCGCGGTGCAGCGCGCGCACGGGCGTCTCGCCCGGCTCGAGTTTCCCTCCGGGCAAGTAGAAGGCGCCCTTGCCGTGCGACCGCACGACGAGCAGCCTGCCGTCGCGCACGTGCACCAGTCCGACGACGGAGATGACCGGCGCGTTCACGCGTTCTCGTCCGCGAGTCGTTGGCACGTCACGCCGAACGCGTCCAGCTCGGGCGCGCTGAACCCCTCCGCGAAGTGCCGCGCGACCCCGGTGAGGTGCGTTCCCGCGGCGCCGACGAGGCGTTCCACACCGGCCTGCGTGAGCACCGCGACGATGCCGCGGCCGTCGCCGTCCGCCCGTTCCCTCCCGACCAGGCCCGCGCGCTCCAACCGGTCGACCAGTCGGGTCACCCCGGACCGGGACAGCAGGACGGCGTCGGCGAGCTCGGTCATGCGCAGCCGGTGCTGCGGCGCTTCGGCCAACTGGACCAGGACGTCGTAAGCCGCTAGTGAGAGGCGCTGCTCGGCTATCAACTCGGCCTCGAGAGTCCGGGTGATGCGGGCATGCGCGCGGAGGAAAGATTGCCACACCACGAGCTCGACGTGGTTGGGCAACCGGGCACTACCCGATTCCGGCACGGAGCCGGATGTTACGGAAAGCACTGGACCACCTCGTCGGTGACCCCGCGCTCATACCGACCGGCCGGTAGCTTGGAGCTGTCCCCGGTCGCCGTAGCATGGCTGCCGAGACGTTGTCCCGCAATACCGTTCCCAGTCCACGAAGGTCGGTGCTCGATCCCGTGACCACCACGCACACCATCCCGTCGGTCGACGAAGTCCAGCAGGCGCTCGCCGGTGTCCAGGACCCGGAGATCAGGCGCCCCATCACCGAACTCGGCATGGTGAAGGACGTCGTCGTGTCGCCCGATGGCTCGGTGGCCGTGGCGGTGTACCTGACCGTCGCCGGATGCCCGATGCGCGACAAGATCACCAAGGACGTCACCGCGGCCGTCTCCGCGCTGCCCGGCGTGACGTCCGTCGCGGTCGAACTGGACGTGATGAACGACCAGCAGCGGACGGACCTGCGCAAGTCGCTGCGCGGCGGCACCGAGGAACCCGTCATCCCCTTCGCCCAGCCCGGCTCGCTGACCCGCGTCTACTGCGTGGCCTCCGGCAAGGGCGGCGTCGGCAAGTCCAGCGTCACCGTCAACCTCGCCGTCGCCATGGCCGCGCGGGGCCTCTCCGTCGGCGTCGTCGACGCCGACATCTACGGCCACTCGATCCCCCGCATGCTCGGCACCGACGCCCGCCCGACCCAGGTCGAAAAGATGATCATGCCGCCGCAGTCCCACGGCGTGAAGCTCATCTCGATCGGCATGTTCACCCCCGGCAACGCCCCCGTCGTCTGGCGCGGCCCGATGCTGCACAGGGCGTTGCAGCAGTTCCTCGCCGACGTCTTCTGGGGCGACCTCGACATCCTGCTCCTCGACCTCCCGCCGGGCACCGGCGACGTCGCCATCTCCGTCGCCCAACTCGTCCCCAACGGCGAGATCCTCGTCGTCACCACCCCCCAGCAGGCAGCCGCCGAGGTCGCCGAACGCGCGGGCTCGATCGCCTTGCAGACCAGGCAGCGCATCGCCGGCGTCGTGGAGAACATGTCCTGGCTGGAAATGCCCGACGGGTCCCGCATGGACATCTTCGGCTCCGGTGGCGGTCAGGCGGTGGCGGACTCGCTCACCAAGGCGGTCGGCGCCAACGTGCCGCTGCTGGGCCAGGTGCCGCTGGACCCGCGCCTGCGCGAACAGGGCGACGAGGGCACCCCGATCGTCCTGGCCCACCCGGAATCGGCGGCGGCCAAGGTGCTCACGGATGTGGCGACCAAGCTGTCGGTGCGCTCACGGGGTCTGGCCGGACGACTGCTGAACGTGACTCCGGCAGGCAGGTAGGTCGATTGGCTGACCGGGGGTCAAGACCATCGGTGGTGTGGTCGATTTGACTTGGGGACCCCTCTTTTCGGCCCTGGCGGGCCAAAAAGGGCAGGTGGTGAAGACCTGCCCGCCGCCGAAAGTGTAGGGCCGAAAACCCCAAGTAAAATCGACCACGGCCCGTGTTCGTCCCGCCTTCCAGCGGCTTGAGCGGGTCGGCCTTTTACCAGCGAAAAGCAGCTGCTCAGGTGGCGTCCGGGTCGTAAGGCGCCCGCTCGCCCGGATTCAGCGGCCGCTCCGCCGGTGGTGTGGCCGGAGTCGGGAACCCGTTCGGCTTGGCCGGCGCCGGATCATCGAACAGGTGCTTCGTCACAGCCCGCTTCGGGTCGAAGTTCCGCAGTTCCTTCAGGTCCTCCAGCGGCTTCCGCAGCTGCTCGAACTCCGGACCCATCTCCTGCTTCAGCTGCTCGCGCGCCCCGGTCGCGTAGTCCCGCACCTGCCGGATCGTCTTGCCCACCCAGGAGGCGGCATCCGGCAGTCGTTCAGGCCCCAGGATGAACAGACCCGCAACAACGATGATGAGGATCTCCACCCACCCGATGCTGTCGAACACGTCGGCTCCTCCGTCGTCTTTGCGCTGAAGCCAGGTTAGCCCCAGGTCAGTCGGACTTGAGCGTGACCTGGACGGTCAGTTCGCGTCCCTGCCTGGCGAGGACGACGGGAACGTTCTCGCCGATGTCGTGTTCGCGGACGGCGACGGTCAGCTCGGCGGCGTTGCGGACCATGCGGTCGCCGACCCTGGTGATGACGTCGCCCTCGACGATGCCCGCCGCGGCGGCCGCGCCACCGGCGGGGACGTTCTGGACCTGGGCGCCCTCGGCGGTCTCGGCGGAGGCCGAGCGGGCGTTGACGTTCATGTCGGCGTGCTTGACCTCGCCGGTCCGGATCAGCGACTCGGAGATCTTGCGGGCGTAGTTGCCGGAGATCGCGAAGCCGAGGCCGACCGAGTTGCCTGTCTGGGTCTGGATCGAGGAGTTGATGCCGACCAGGGCGCCCGAGGAGTCGACCAGCGCGCCGCCGGAGTTGCCGGGGTTGATGGCCGCGTCGGTCTGGATGGCGTCGTAGGTGACCTGGGGGCCGCCGTTCTCACCGGCGGCGGTGACGGGGCGGTTCAGGGCGCTGACGATGCCCTCGGTGACGGTGTTCGACAGCGACAGCGGCGAGCCGATGGCGATCACGGTGTCGCCGACCTGGAGGTCGTCGGAGTTGCCGAACTGGATGACGGTCGGGTTCGACACCTCGACCTTGACCACCGCGAGGTCGGTCTTGGAGTCGCGGCCCACGATGCGGGCGACGGCGCGCTTGCCGTCGGTGAACACGACGGTCAGCTTGGCGGTCGCGTCCTGCACGGCGGGGGCGACCACGTGGTCGTTGGTGAGGACGTAGCCCTCGCCGTCGATGACCACGCCGGAGCCGACGCCGGAGATGTTGGCGCCCTTGAACTCGATCGAGACGACGCTGGGCGTGGTGCGCTTCGCGATGTCCGACACGGAGCCGACCGGGCGTTCCTTGGCGGGCTTGACCTCGGCCAACGTCACGCCGCTGTCGGTGAGCGGGTTGCCCGCGCGGCCGAACAGCCAGCCGACCAGGCCACCGGCCGTGCCGACGAGCAGTGCGGCGACCAGCAGCAGGACCAGGGCCATCGGCTTGACGCGCCTGCCGAACAGCAGTTCGGGCACGCTCAGCTGCGGGCCGGGGGCGGCCTTCGCGGCCGACGGGGCGGAGGCCTTCTCGCCCACGGCGGGCGGGCCGATCACGGCGCCCGAACCGGGGTCGCGCCACGGGTCGCCCGCGGGCTTGCCGTCCCAGAAGACCGGGTCGATGTCCTCCTCGACGGCGTGCTCGGAGCCGGGAGGGCGTTGGAGCTTGAGGTCGGCGCCGTCGACCGGGCGGCCGAACGCGGTGGCGAGCGCCTCGGGGGGCGGCGGGCCCATGGTCCCGGCGGACCCGTTGGTGCCGTAGGACTGGGGGCGCCTGCCGTCGAACGCGCTGTCCACCCCGGAGGGGCGGCCGAACGCGGCGGTGAGCGAGGGGTCGACCGACGGGCGGTCCAGCGGACGCGGGGCGAGCCTTCGGTGCTCCCCGTCGTCGACGCCCGACACGGGAGTCGCGGGCAGTTGACCGTTGCCCTGTTCTGGCTGGCTCATCGCTCCCCGAATGGTTCCGCTGACTACCTCAAGATGGGGGCAAGCCTGCCTGGTCGTCGGTGAAGTCCGCGTACGCGGGTCCTCAACGGCCGTGCGAGACCGATCGCAGCAGGTCGAGGCGGTCGTTCTCGTCGTGCTGGAGGGGGCCGACGGCGCTCGCGGGCTGGACCGTGATGGTGGGCGAACCCACGTCGCGCGGCGGGGTGGGACGGGCCTGGGGCGACGGTTCGCCCGACGGCGCGACCAGCACGAGCGCGCCGAGCATGAGGCCGGAGACGACCACGCCCGCGCTGTGCCGGGCGCGGCGGGCGCCGACGAAGCGGCCGAGCACCGACGAGCCCGCGCCGAGCGGGCGGGACGCGCCGAGCACGGGACCGGAGCCGAACACCCCGGCGGCCTGGGCGCGGTCCGGGCGCAGGACCGTGACGAGCTGGCCGTCCTCGGTCATCGCGAGGCCGTCCGGCATCTCGGGCAGGTCGGCTTCCTGCGGGATCGCGCGCAGCTTGTCGAGGAACCCCGACGCGCAGTTGGGCATGCCCGCGGTGCGGACTGCGAGGCGGACCTGCTGCTGGTAGGCGGCCTCGGCGGCGCAGAGCGGGCAGCGCGCGAGGTGCGCGGTCGCCCGGCCGTGCGCCGTCGACGACAACTCGTCGTCGACGAAGGCGACCACCACGTCGGGCAGCAGGTGTTGCTCCGACAGTCCCCAACCTCGCAGGTCGGTCATGCAGAGTCCTCCAGCACTTGCTCCCGACGGCGTTCCAGTGCGGCCCGGAGGGCCTGCCGGCCCCGGTGGATCCGACTCCTCACGGTACCCAGTTTCACCCCGAGGGTCGCCCCGATCTCCTCGTAGGAGAGGCCCTCGACGTCGCAGAGCACGACGGCGGCTCGGAACTCCGGCGGCAGCTCGTCGAGAGCGGCCTGGAGGTCCGGGTCGAGGTGGGTGTCGGAGTAGACCTGCTCGGGGCTCGGGTCGTCGCCCGCCAGCCGGTCGGTGTCCTCGGGCAGCCCCTCCATGCGCAGCCGCGAGCGGCGGCGGGCCATGTCGAGGAAGAGGTTGGTCGTGATGCGGTGGAGCCAGCCCTCGAAGGTGCCCGGCTTGTAGGAGGCGAGAGAGCGGAACACCCGGATGAAGGTCTCCTGGGTGAGGTCCTCGGCGTCGTGCTGGTTACCGGTCAACCGGTAGGCCAGCCGGTACACCCGGTCGGCGTGCTCACGGACGACCTCGTCCCATGAGGGCGGCGTCCAGTCCGCCGACTCGATGGGGGCGACGGTCGGCGTGGGGGCGGCGGGGGACAACGCCACCGGCGAAGTCGGCTGCGTGCGCATCGGGCGGTGAAGCACCTCCAGTGGGCTGGCTCAGCCCTGTGCACAGGTCAACGTGGGATCGGTTCCCGGTGTTCCCGTGTTCTGACTCTGACGACCAGCGTGCCTGGCTTGCTTATAACGATGGTGAGAGACGGCTGAGAGCACGCTGAGAATCCGGATTTACCCGTCCGGGTACCCGCCGACACCCGGATGGATGCCCGAAGACGCGCAACGACGTCGCCCTTCACGGCGGGTTCACCCGATTTCACCCCTTGCGGCGCTAACCTCCTGGCTTGTGACACCGGATTCGCCGCTTCGGGACTACGTGGAGCACTTCCTCCCCGAGGACGACGTGCTGACGGCCGCCCGGAGCAGGGGTGTCGACCTGGGCTGCTCACCGATCGGCAGCGGCGGTGGAGCGGCTCTCAGGTTCCTCGCGGCGGCGCTCCAGGCGAAGGCCGTCGTGGAGGTCGGTACGGGCGCGGGCGTGAGCGGCCTGTACCTGCTCGGCGGGATGCCGGTGGCGGGCGTGCTGACGTCGATCGACGTCGAGCCGGAGCACCAGCGGGCGGCGCGCAAGGCGTTCACCGAGGCGAAGATCCAGGTCAGCCGCACGCGCCTGATCATGGGCCACGCGCTGGACGTGCTGCCGAGGCTCACCGACGCCGCCTACGACCTGGTGTTCGTGGACGGCGCGAAGCCCGAGTACCCGCGCTACCTGGACGAGGGCGTGCGCCTGCTGCGCCCCGGCGGCGTCATCGCGTTCGACAACGTCCTGTGGAACGGCCGCGTGGTCGACCCGTCCAACCGCGACCAGGACACCATCGCCATGCGCGACGTCGCCAGGTCGGTCCGCGAGGACGACCGCCTCGTCCCCGTCCTGCTCCCCCTCGGCGACGGCCTCCTAGTCGCCGCCAAAAAACAAAAATAACCCGCGAGTCGAACGCTCAGACACCCCGTGTCGAACCTCCAGGCACCTGGAGTTCCTCACTCGGTCACCTCTGCGGTGTCCGGGCTGGGGTACTCGGGGTGCCTGAGCGTTCGACACGGGGTGTCTGGAGGTTCGACTCGCGGTTAGTCGGCGCGGACGTTCTTGCCGAGGACGGTGACGCCGCCCGCGCTGATGGTGTAGCGCTGGCGGTCCATGGCCTGGTCGACGCCGATCAGCGCGCCGTCGGGGACGACGACGTTCTTGTCGAGGATGGCGCGGCGGACGACGGCGCCCTTGCCGATGCGCACGCCGGGCAGCAGGACGCTGCCCTGCACGACGGAGCCGACCTCGACGACGACGTCCGAGCTGATCACGGAGCCGTGGATGGTGCCGGAGATGATCGAGCCGGGCCCGACCATCGAGTCCTCCGCACTTCCGCCGGCGATGAACTTCGCGGGCGGCAGCGGCGGGGTGGCGGTGCGGATCGGCCAGGCCTGGTTGTACAGGTTGAACACCGGCCGCACGGACACCAGGTCCATGTGCGCCTCGTAGTACGCGTCGATCGTCCCCACGTCGCGCCAGTACCCGCGGTCCCGCTCGCTCTCGCCGGGCACCACGTTGTCCGCGAAGTCGTAAACGAAGGCCCTCCCGGCATCGACGAGCGCCGGGATGATGTCCCCGCCCATGTCGTGGTCGGAGTCCGGGTTCGCCGCGTCCGAGCGCAGCGCGTCGAGCAGCGCCTCGGTGGTGAAGATGTAGTTGCCCATCGAGGCGAACGTGACCTCGGGGTCGTCGGGCACGTGCGGCGGGTCGGACGGCTTCTCCAGGAACTGGGTGATCAGCCCCGTGGCGTCGGAGTCGATGCAGCCGAACGCCTTGGCCTCGGCCCGCGGCACGCGCATGCCCGCCACGGTGACGCCCGCGCCGCTGTCGACGTGCTGCTCCAGCATCTGGCCCGGATCCATCCGGTACACGTTGTCCGCGCCGAAGACGGCGATGTGCTCCGGCTTCTCGTCGTACACCAGGTTCAGCGACTGGAAGATCGCGTCGGCGCTGCCCGTGTACCAGCGCGGCCCGAGGCGCTGCTGCGCCGGGACCGGGGTCACGTACTGGCCGAGCACGTTCGACAGCCTCCACGTGGTGGAGATGTGCTTGTCGAGCGAGTGCGACTTGTACTGGGTCAGCACACAGAGCTTGACCATGCCCGCGTTGACCATGTTGGACAGGACGAAGTCCACGAGCCGGTAGTTGCCCGCGAACGGCACCGCCGGTTTGGCCCGGTCGGCTGTCAGCGGCCAGAGCCGCTTCCCTTCCCCACCGGCCAGGACAATTCCGAGTACGTGCGGTTGCCCCTTCACGCCCTGACCCTAACCGTGCGGAAGCGGTGCCACCAACGGCACGCAGGGGCGGATCCGACCTTTTCGGGGTTCGTTCACCCGGCTGCCCCACTTCCAGGGGTTACGGTGAGCCCCGTGCGAGTAGGACTGCTGACACGTGAATACCCCCCCGAGGTGTACGGCGGAGCCGGAGTCCACGTTGGATTCCTGGTGCCGCGCCTCCGCGAGCTGATCGACGTCGACGTGCACTGCTTCGGCGGGCCGAGACCCGACGCGCAGTCGCACGAGACCGCGCCCGGACTCGAGAACGCGAACGCGGCGCTGCGGACCCTGTCGGTCGACCTGGAGATGGCCGCCGCCGTCGCGGGCGCCGAGCTGGTGCACTCGCACACCTGGTACGCGAACATGGCGGGCCACCTGGCGAAACTGCTGCACGGCGTGCCGCACGTGGTGACCGCGCACTCGCTGGAGCCGCGGCGGCCGTGGAAGGCCGAGCAGCTGGGCGGCGGCTACCGGATCTCCTCGTGGGTGGAGCAGACCGCGTACGAGGCCGCGGACGCGGTCATCGCGGTGAGCGAGGGCATGCGCACCGACGTGCTGGCCTGCTACCCGTCGCTGGACCCGGCCAAGGTCCACGTCGTGCGCAACGGCATCGACACCGAGGCCTACCACCCGGTGGAGGAGACCGACGCGCTCCGGCACCACGGCATCGACCCCGACCTGCCGATCGTGGCGTTCGTGGGGAGGATCACCCGGCAGAAGGGCGTCGGGCACCTCGTCGCGGCCGCGCACCACATCACGCCGGGCGCGCAGGTCGTGCTGTGCGCGGGCGCCCCGGACACCCCGGAGATCGCCGAGGAGACCCGGCAGGCGGTGGCCGAGCTGGCCGCGGTCCGCGAGGGCGTGTTCTGGATCCAGCAGATGCTCCAGCCCGCCGAGGTGCGGCAGATCCTCAGCCACGCGACGGTGTTCGCCTGCCCGTCGGTGTACGAGCCGCTGGGCATCGTGAACCTGGAGGCGATGGCCTGCGGGACCGCGGTCGTGGCGTCGGACGTCGGCGGCATCCCCGAGGTGGTCGACGATGGCCGCACCGGGCTGCTCGTGCACTACGACGAGGCGGACACCTCGACGTACCGGATGGAGCTGGCCGACGCCATCAACGAGCTGCTGGCCGACCCGGAGCGCGCGGCCGGGTTCGGCAAGGCGGGCCGTCAACGGGCCGTGGAGGAGTTCTCCTGGGCGACCGTGGCCGAGCAGACCGTGGAGGTCTACCGGAAGGCTCTTCACACTTAGACCGCTCACCTGCGCGTATCGGATCGTGACCTGAGTCACACTCAAAATCGTGCAACCGCGACGTTCGGCAACCGCCTTTAACCCGGTAGTAGGACTTTCGTCCATCCACCGGGGGTACAGGCAGTGCGTTTCGGACGCGTCTCATGGGGTCTGCTCGCCTTGGCGCTCGCCGCGGGATGCGCGACGCCACCGGCCAAGAGCGCGCCCGAGCCGATCCGCCTGACGATCGGCGGCAAGACCGTGCTCGACGGGCCGGTCCTCCAGGCCCAGGCCGAGGAGGAGATGGGCTTCACGCTCAACTTCGGCTACGTCGCCCGCACCGGGAGCACGCCGGTCGACTGCTGGTTCGCCCGCACCGACCAGCAGACCGAGGTCGACACCCGGCTGTGGTGCGGCCCCGTGCAGGTGCCCGGCACCGCCACCACGGCGGACTGGGTCCCGGTGCCGCTCAAGGAGGTCGGCCAGGAGGGCGGCGGCGCGCGGTTCGAGGTGCAGCCGCCGCAGATCCCGGAGAACGGCAACCGCAGCGACCCGGTCGGCTCGTTGGTGCGCTCCGACGGCAGCGAGACGGACCCGTCCAAGCAGCGGGTCGAGACCAGCGAGGCCGGGCCGGACTTCCTGGCCGTGCTGCCCGACGACGGCAAGTCCGGCAACGAGCAACTCGGGCTCGCCGCCGCGCCCGACCTGAAGGTGCGCGACGACCTGCTCACCGCCACCGCCTCCGGCTGGGGCAGTCCGGAGAGCTTCCCCAACGGGAACAGCCTGCTCAAGCCCGGTCCCGGCCTGAAACTGCGGGTGCTGCGGATGGAGGTCGACCGGCTGCTGTCCACCGATCCCGCGTTCGACCGGCTGCCCTGGCAGGGCTACACGCCGCAGCCCTCGGAGCTGGCGCTGGAACTGCCGGGCAGGCGGCAGCAGCTGCCCGCCGACCGGCTCCCGGAGAGCGGCAGCGTGTACGTCGTCTACACCGTCCCGGTGGACTCGCAGGGCCCGGAGGCGCTGGCGCTGAACACGATCGGCACGAGGTCGCTGGAGCAGCGCATCGAGCTGCCGTCGGGCAGGCCCGCCACCGACATCCCGGCCGTGCTGCGCCGCGCGGGCACCCCCGCGAGCGTCCCCGACCTCAAGCAGGGCGTCGAGGTCGGCGGCAGGTCGGGCGAGCTGAAGGTGGTGGGCGTGCGGCTCGGCCGCCAACGGCCGGTGAAGGAGGGCGGCGAGTACCAGGTGGCGACCGCGTCCGCGCCGGACAAGGCCCTGCTGGAACTGCGGATCAACGCGAAGGGCGACGGGTTCCCCGAGTCCGTCGGCGGCGACAAGACCAAGGACCTGCTCAAGGTCACGTTGCCCGACGGGTCCACGGCACGGCAGGTCGGCGTCCGCTACGACGGCGGCCCGTTCCCGATCGCCGTCGTCGTCGAGGTGCCCGCCGACCTGCGGTCCGCCGTCCTCACCATGACGGAGGGCGAGGTGACGCTACCCATCGTCGGCCGCACGTCCGTCCGGCCCACCGGCGCCCCGATCACCGTGCCCCTGGACTTCTGAGCCCTCCCGGCGACCAGCACGGCCACCCCGGCGAGCGCGAGCCAGCCGAGCACGGCGGCGACCAGCGCTCCCCACCCCCACGTGCCGAACACCGAACTGCCCGCCGTGCCGCCCGCGCTGCTGCCGACGTAGAAGGCGAACAGGTACACCCCCGAGGCCTGGCCCTTCGCGTTGGCGGGCGCGCGGGCGCCCACCCAGCCGCTGGCCACCGAGTGCGCGGCGAAGAACCCGCCGGTGAACAGCGCCAGCCCGACCGCGACCAGCACCAGCGAGTCGGGCAGCGTCAGCAGCGCGCCGAGCCCGGCGACCCCGAGCGAGGCCAGCGCCACCGGCCCGCGCCCCAGCCGGTCGGCCAGCCGTCCGGCGACCGCCGAGCACACGCCGCCCGCCGCGTAGGCGAGGAAGACCAGGGCGGCGAACCTGGCGGGCAGTTCCAGCGGCGGGGCCGCGAGCCGGAAGCCGATCACGTTGTAGAGCGAGATGAACGCGCTGACGGCCAGGGCGGCGATCGCGTACTGGCAGAGCAGGACCGGGTCGCGCAGCACGGTCCGCAGGCCGCGCGGCGCCCTGGTCGGCGGCTTGCTGTCCGGTGGCAGGCTCACCGCGACCACGGCGGCGCAGGCCACGCCCAGCGCCGCCACCGCGGCCAGCGCCCCGCGCCAGGCCAGCCAGTCGACGCCGATGCCCGCGACCAGCCTGCCGATCATGCCGCCCGCGCTGTTGCCCGCGATGAGCGTGCCGATGGCCGCGCCCACGCCCGCCGGGCCGACCTCGTTGGCGAGGTAGGACATCGCCACGGCCGGAACGCCCGCGACCGCCACGCCCTGGAGGACGCGCAGGGCGATCAGGGCCGGGTAGGTGGGGGCGAGCGGGAGGAGCAGGGCCGTCAGCGCGGCGGCGGCCACCGCGAACACGATCACCCGGCGGCGGCCGATCCGCTCGGACAGCATCGCGACGGGGACCACCACGACGGCCAGTGCCCCGGTAGCCGCGCTGACCGCCAGCGAGGCGCTGCCCGGCGTGAGGTGGAACTCCGCCGCGAGCTGCGGGAGCACCGGCTGCGGCGCGTAGAGCAGTGCGAACGAGCCCAGGCCTGCTGCTGCCACGGCGAACGTGATTCGCCTTCTGCGTGTCACGTCTTCGACGCTAACCCATACGTCCAATACCGGATTTCGCCTAGATTGATGCGGTGATGGATGAGATGTCGCTGGCTCCGAAGCTGGCCGTGCTGCGCGCGCTGGCGCAGGAGGAGCACGTGACGAAGGTGGCCGCGCTGGTCGGGTTGCCGCAGCCGACGGTGAGCCGGTGGATCGCGTCGATCGGCGACGAGCTGGGGGCGCCGATCGTGGAGCGGGTGGGCCGAGGGGTGCGGCTGACCAGGGCCGGGAGGCTGCTCGCCGAGTCGGCGGAGCGGTCCATGGCCGTGCTGGAGGCGGGGTGGCGGGAGGCCGCCGAGGAGGTCGACCCCGAACGCGGTCAGGTGGTGCTCGGGTTCCTGCACATGCTCGGCCGGTCCGTGGTGCCCGAACTGGTCCGCGGGTTCCGGGCCGCGCACCCGCACGTGCGGTTCCGGCTGGTGCAGAACTCGCGGCAGGTGGTGCTGGAGCACCTGGCGCGCGGCGAGATCGACCTGGCGCTCGTGGCGCCGCCGCCGACCGGCCGCGAGTTCGAGACCGCCGTGACGCACGAGCAGGAGCTGGTCCTGGTCGTGCCGTCCACGCATCCGCTCGCCGGGCGGCGGGGCGTGCGGCTGGAGGAGTTGGCGGACGAGGAGTTCGTCGTGCTGGAGCACGGGTACGGGCTGCGGCAGATCACCGACGGGCTGTTCGCCGCGGCCGGGTTCACGCCCCGCGTGACGTTCGAGGGGCAGGAGATCGAGACGCTGAGGGGCCTGGTCTCGGCGGGGTTGGGGGTGGCCCTGCTGACGCGGGCCGACCTGGCCGCGCCGGACGTGGTGGAGCTGGCGATCGAGCCGAGGGCGACCCGGACGTTCGGGCTGGCCTGGCGGGCGGGGCTGCCGCTCCCACCCGCGGTGAAGGCCTTCCGCGAGCACGCGCGCGGGGGTCTCGGGTGACCGCGTCCCCGGTCGGCGGGAGGACCGTCGACCGGGGACTGCGCGGCCGCTACTCGGCGCGCAGCGAGGTGAGCCGGGTGGCGCTGCGCAGGAAGGGCAGCGTCATCGCGGTGACCGCGAAGGTCACCAGCGCCGCGCCCCCGGCGAGCGCGCCGACGCCGAGCCAGTCGACCGACAGCGGCAGTCCCGCGATCCGCAGGATCAGCGCCGCCATGCCGAGCCCGGTGAGCACCGAGACCCCGACGCCGAGCACGATCGGCACGGCCACCTGCCAGAGCAGCGACCGGGCCAGCACGCCGAGGCCGACACCGCTCGCGACGAGCATGGCCAGCGGCTTGCGCCGTTCCTGGATCTGCTCGAACGCCAGCACCAGCAGGCTGAACCCGGCCACGAACAGCGTGAGCGCCGCACCGGTGTAGAGGGCCTGCTGGGCCGTCTCCATCGACTTCCGCTCGAACCCGGCGTCGAAGGGACCGCCGGGGTAGACCGCCGTCCGCCACGGGTGCGCGGCGAACGCGTTGCGGATCAGTTCCAGCTGGTCCGAGGTGGGGCGGTCGACCTCCGCGCGCAGCGTGGCCTGCGCGTCGACGGGCAGCTTGGCCCCGCCGATGGCGCCGGGCGTGGCGATGATCATCCCCCTCCTCGCGGCGCCGGGCATGCCGAGCGAGGGCAGCCCCCCGGGCGGCAGCGGCACCAGTTCGGCCTTGTCGAGCCGTCCGGGCACGGTCCACGTGCCGACCACCTCGAAGTCCGGCCCGCCCGTCGGGGAACGCCGGAACTCCACGGCGGCACCGGACCGCAGGACCGCGTTGCCCTCCGCCACCGAGAACGCCTGCCCGTCGGAGCACTCGCGGGCGGTCGTCAGCTGGGTCACCAGTGAGCAGTCCACGACGACGATGTCGTCGGACGGCGACTGCCCGGAGCCCGCCGGGTAGCCGTCCAGCAGGCGGACGACGTGCACGTCGCGCACCGCGGGCACGGTGGCCAGGCTCTTCTCGACGTCCGCCAGCACCCGCGGGTCGACGGCCGCCACCAGGGTCGAGGACAACGACCCGGAGGAATCGGGTGCGGCCACCCCCTCCAGCGTGGCCGTCAGCACGGTCAGCAGGGCGATCGCCCCGGTCAGCACCACCGCGACGCCGCCGACGACCCGCGCGGACGTGCCGCTGTCGAGCTGGAGCCTGCGGATCGCCAGCTGCCAGGACGGCGCCCCGCCCCGGACGCGCCCGGCGAACCGCTCCACCAGCCACGGCAGCAGCACCGGCACGCCGACCAGCAACAGCGCGGAGCCGACGACGACCAACGCCCTGGACCCGTCCTCCAGCGGGCCCCCCGACCCCACGGCGAACACCGTCCCGGCGCCCGCCACGACCAGCAGCAGCCGCCACCACAACCGCCTGCGCACCGGTTTGGTCTGGCGCACGACACCGAGCGGTTCGACGATCGTGCGGCGCAGCGCGACCAGCGTGGCGAGCAGCGCCACCGCCGGGACGGTCAGCACCACCAGCGCGCCCCCGAGCAGGTCGGGGGTCAGATCGGTGGCGTAGAAGCTCGTCCCGAACAGCTCCGCGCCCTCGACGAGCTGCCGCGCCACCAGGAACACCCCGGCGCCCAGCACCAGGCCGAGCACCGCGCTGACCAGCGACTCGGCCGCGGCGATCCGGTGCACCTGGCGGGCGTCGGAGCCGACGAGCCGCAGCGCGGAGAGCCTGCGGTCGCGCTGGGCCCCGGCGATCCGGCTGGTGGTGGCCACGAACGTGAACACCGGCAGCAGCAGCACGACCGCGCCGAGCAGCGCGAGCAGCATCAGCTCCGGCGACCTGCCGTCCCCGTCACCCCCGCCGCCACCGGGCGCGGCGCCGAAGCGCTCGACCGGGGTCCCGTTGCTCCCCGGCTCGGTGAACGAGGCGTCGGCGCCCACGTAGGCCTTGAGCGTGGTCGGCTCGCCCAGGACGTCCTTCGGCAGTTCGCCCACGCGCTCGCCCTGGAACCGCGGCCGCAGCAGTTCCCCTTCCGGGGAGTCCAGCAGCCGGGCCAGCGCGGGCGAGAGCACCACCTCGCCGGGCCCCGGCAGCCGGTCCACGCCCGGCGGCATCGGGTGGTCCGGCCGCGTGGCGTGCAGGTAGGTGATCTCGACCTGCTCGCCGCGGAACGACGACTTGTCGGCCCACCCGTACAGCGCCGCGGGGGCCGCACCCGGCTCGACGGGGCTCCCGCCCGGTCCGGCGGTGACCAGCTCGTCGGCCGTCCGGCGGTGCTGGCTGTCCTCCAGGATCGTGGTCGTGGACGCCGCCCCGAGCAGCGCCACCACCGCCGTAGCCACGCCGATCGCCCCCAGCACCAGCCTGATCAGCGCGGACCTGCCGCCGCCGACCGCCAGCCGGACGCCGATCGCCAGGTCGTTCACCCACCGCGCGACCTTCATACCGACGCCACCTCCCTGGTGCGCCCGTCGCGCACGACGACCTCCCGATCCGCGTACGCGGCGACCCGCGCGTCGTGCGTGACCAGGACGACGGCGGCCCCGGTCTCCCGCACGGCCTCGGTCATCAGGTCCATCACCCGCTCGCCGTTGTACGAGTCCAGCGCGCCCGTCGGCTCGTCGGTGAAGATCACCTTCGGCCCCGCCACCAGCGCTCGGGCGATCGCGACCCGCTGCCCCTGCCCGCCGGACACCTCACCGGGCCGCTTGTCCGCGACGTCGGCGACCTCCAGCCGCTCCAGCCACTCGCGCGCACCCGCCTCGGCCTGCCTGCGCCTGCGCCCGCCGAGCCTCAGCGGCAGGGCCACGTTCTCCACGCAGCTCAGCTCCGGCACCAGCTGGCCGAACTGGAAGACGAACCCGAACTCGGTGCGCCGCAACGCGCTGCGCGGGACGTCCGGCATACCGCCGAGGTCACGACCGTCGTAGGTGATGGTGCCCGCGTCCGGCGCGACGATGCCCGCCAGGCAGTGCAGCAGCGTCGACTTGCCGGACCCCGACGGCCCCATCACCGCCACGATCTCGCCCGCCCCGATCGACAGGCAGGCGCCGTCCAGCGCCGCCGTCGACCCGAACAACTTCACCACCCCGTCGGCCCTCAGCAGCGGCCCGGTCATGAGCGCACCAGCTCTCCGAGATCGGCCAGCCGCGCCTCGGTCATCTCCAGCCAGCGCAGGTCCGCCTCCAGGTGGAAGAGGGCGTGGTCGCAGATCAGCTTGTCGGCCAGGTCGCCTGCGCGTTTGCGGGCGGTCAGCTCTCGCATGCTTTGCAGGTGAGCGGTGCGCTGCGCGTCCACGACGTCGGAGGCGTCGCGCCCGGCGAGCAGCGCGATGACGACCTTCGAGTAGAGGGTGCTCTGGAGGTACAGCTCCGGGTTCTCCGGACGGCCCAGCCACTGGTCGACGTCCGTGACGCCCTCGGCGGTGATCGAGTAGCGCTTGCGATCGGGACCGTTGCCGGGCTCGGGGCCGGTCTCCTCGATGAGGCCGTTCTTCAGCAGGCGGGACAGCGTCGCGTAGACCTGGCCGTAGTGGAGCGGCCGACCTTGGCCGAAGTGGCCGTCGTAGGCGTGCTTGAGGTCGTACCCGTGTCGCGGCCCCTGCTGGAGCAGGCCCAGTAGTGAGTGTCCGATTGACATGGGAAGGACTATACACATCGCGTATACACTGAGTGTCTACTCGAAGTGTGTACTGGTCCGTGAGGGGGTTGAACTGGGAAAATGATGATGGGAGAGCCGAAGGATCGGCCCGACGCAGCCCGGATTCGAGCGCGGCCAGATGCTTGGGCGAGGCGGAACCCGTCCCGGTTCCGCCTACCAGCCCTGAGAAGTCAGCGGCGGACGCCCGACCCCACCCCTACGCGTAGGACTCGATCAACTCGATCAACGTCCTGGTCGCGAACCCCGTGGCCCCCGGCACGACCTCGTCCAGGTCCTTCTCCGACCGGGCGGGCCCCGCGATGTCCAGGTGCGCCCAGGGAAGACCCGCCGTGAAAGTCCTCAGGAACAGCGCCGCCGTGATCCCGCCCGGCCCCGGCGGGCACTGGCGGACGTCCGCGACATCGCCCTTCACCGCGTCCGCGTGCTCCTCCAGCAGCGGCATCCGCCACCAGTTCTCGGCGGCCCGACCACCCGCCGCGGCGATCCGCCCCGCCAACTCGTCGGTCGACGCGAACAGCCCCCCGGTCCGCAGCCCCAGCGAGACCTTCATCGCCCCGGTGAGGGTCGCGACGTCGACCAGCACGTCCGGGCCCAGGACGTCGGTGGCGTACGCCAGGGCGTCGGCCAGGACGATGCGGCCCTCGGCGTCGGTGTTGGTGATCTCGGTGGTGGTGCCGCCGTAGTGGCGGACGATGTCGCCGGGCCGGTACGCGGACCCGGAGACGTGGTTCTCCGCGCACGGCACGAGACCGGTCACGCGGACGGGGAGGGCGCGGGCGGCGATGGTGATCATGGCGGCGATGACGGCGGCGCCGCCGGACATGTCCGTGCGCATCAGGTGCATGCCGTCTGCGGGCTTGATGGAGATGCCGCCCGTGTCGAACGTGATGCCCTTGCCGACCAGCACGACGTGGGGGACGTGGGCCGCGGCGGAACGGGGGCTCCAGGACAGCTCCAGGAGCCTGGGCGCGCGCGGTGAGCCGCCGCCGACCGCGAGGACGCCGCCGAAGCCGTGTTCGGCCAGCCACTTCTCGTCGTGGACGACGGCGTGGAGGCCGGGCACCTTCGCCGCGTGCTTCGCGGCGGTGCTCGCGAGCCACTGCGGGTCCTTGATGTTGGACGGGGTGTTGGCGAGGTCGCGGCTGAAGGCGGTGGCGGTCGCGAGTTCGTGCGCGCGGTGCGCTTCGGCGGCCAGGACGTCGACGTAGCCGAGGTCCGGGACGACCAGGCGGAGCGACTCGACGCGGGTGGGCGGGGCCTCGGCGGTGAGCTTGAAGCGGTAGCCGCCGAGCGCGGCGCCGAGGACGAGGGCGCGGACGCGTTCGGCGTCGGCGGTCGCGGGCAGCAGGACGTCGTAGGAGCGGGGGCCGCCGGAGTCGGCCGCGGCGTCCAGCGCGCGGACGAGGCAGGCGCCCGCGGTGCGCCAGGTCGTGGGGGCGCCGGTGCCGACGCCGAGCGACCAGCCGTCGCCGTCGCGGGTGGTCTCGCCGAGCCCGTCGGTGGTCAGGACCACCACGGGCACACCACTACGAGGCGCCTCCGCGACCTCTACCTCCACCAGCGCGGTGGGCACGGGGGTGCGCACGGCGGTCCTCCTCGGTTGTCAGCTGGATCACACGGTCTACCGCACACGAAGTGAGGCCCCGGTTCCACAGTGGAAACCGGGGCTTCGAGGCTTCTCGAGGCTGGATCAGCCAACGGCCGCCTTCAAGGCATCGCCCAGGGCGCTGGCCTCCTCCGCCGACATCTCGACGACGAGGCGCCCACCACCCTCGAGCGGAACGCGCATCACGATGCCGCGCCCCTCCTTGGTGACCTCGAGGGGACCGTCGCCGGTCCGGGGCTTCATGGCCGCCATAGCGTGCTCCCTCCGTCAAAACCCTTCCCCGTCCGGACGTGGTCGGTGAAAACCACGGCCGGATCCGCAGCCATTCTCCCCTATCCTGACTCAGCCGCGAAACCGAACCGATCTTTCGGCGGCACGGGCGGTCGTTTGTCGATCTTGACTCGTCCCTGATCAGAAGCCGCATCGCCGTCCTGCAAAGGGATTCAGGGCCGCGGGCCACCGTCACCGGTTCGTGATCCGCCACCCGCGCCCGGCACGCCCCGCCCGGCGCGTCACGTCCGAAGGCCCGCCCTGGTCGGCACCGGTCGGGCCTGCCAGACTCGACCGTCGTGCGAGCCCGATCCGCGTTGTTCGACGTGTACGGCGGCCATCTGCGGGAACGCGGTGGTGCCGCGACCATCGCCGCCCTGGTGCGGTTGCTGGAACCGCTGGACTTCGCCGCACCCGCTGTGCGAACGGCCGTGTCCCGAACCGTCCGGCAGGGATGGCTGCACCCGGTGCGGCTGGCAGATGGTCCTGGTTACGCCATGACCCCCAGGGCCGAACGGCGGCTTGACGAAGCGGCGGCGAGGATCTACCGCACCCGGCCGTCCACGTGGGACGGTCGCTGGCACGTGCTGGTGCTGGAGGAGCTGCCCGGCCGCGAGTCGCGGGAGCGGTTGGCCTCCTCGCTGCAACTGCTCGGCTACGGGGCGTTGGGACCGGTGACGTGGATCGCACCCCGTCCCTCCCCCGAACTGGCCGACGTGCTGGCGGCCGAAGGTGTGGCGGCGAGCACGTTCCACGGCGGACACGAGGGCGACGACGGCGGGCTGGCCGCGCGCGCCTGGGACCTCGCCGCGCTCGGCCGCGACTACGCGGGGTTCGTCGCGGAGTGGTCGCCGGTGATGTCCGGAGTGGACGGTACGGCCGCGCCCGAGTCGTTCGCGGCGTCGCAGCGGCTGCTGCACGCGTGGCGGAAGTTCCTGTTCCGCGACCCCGGACTGCCGGTGGAACTGCTGCCCGTCGACTGGCCGGGCACCGCGGCGGCGGCGTTCTTCGACCGGCACACCGGCAGGCTCGCCCCCGCCGTGCGGCGCTTCGTGGACGACTGCCTGGACAAGTCGGCGCGGAACGAGTCCACTGCTTAGGCAGCTCCACCGGAACAAGCAGGAGGTCTCCACCGTGCCCGAGCTCCTCATCGACGACGCCGACGGTGTGCGGACGTTCACGCTGAACCGCCCGGAGGCGTTCAACTCGTTCACCGTGGCGCTCAAGGAGGCGTTCCTCGACGCCGTCCTGGAGACCGCCAAGGACGAGTCGGTGCGCGCCGTGGTCATCACCGGCGCGGGCAGGGCGTTCTGCGCGGGCCAGGACCTCAAGGAGCACGTCGCGCTGCTGGAGGCCGGTGACCCGGCTCCGCTGAACACCGTCGAACTGCACTACAACCCGCTGGTCAAGGCCCTCATCGGGATGCCGAAACCGGTGATCGCCGCGGTCAACGGGATGGCGGCGGGCGCGGGCGCCTCGATCGCGTACGCCAGCGACCTGCGGGTCGCCGCGGAGTCGGCGAAGTTCCTGATGGCCTTCGCGAACGTCGGCCTCACCGCCGACTCGGGCGCGTCGTGGACGCTGCCCAGGCTGATCGGCCACGGCCGGGCCATGGAGATGATGCTGCTGGCCCAGCCGATCGACGCCCAGGACGCGCTGCGGGTCGGGATGGTCGGCCAGGTCGTGCCGGACGGCGAGGCGCTCAGCACCGCGCAGGCGTTGGCGCGCAAGCTCGCCGCCGGGCCGACGACGGCCTACGCGAAGATCAAGGAAGCGCTGGCGGTCGCCTCGGGCGGCACCCTCGACGACGCGCTGGACGCCGAGGCGCGCACCCAGGCCGAGGCGGGCGCCACCGACGACCACCGCGAGGCCGTGGCGGCGTTCGTGGCGAAGCGGAAGCCGAGGTTCACGGGGCGGTAGCGGCGGTCGCGCGGAAGCAGGTCGCCACGTGGTCGTCGACCATGCCGGTGGCCTGCATCAGCGCGTAGGCGGTGGTCGGGCCGAAGAACGAGAAGCCGCGGCGCTTGAGCTCCTTGGCCATCGCCGTGGACTCCGGTGTCACGGCGGGCACGTCCGCCGTCGTCGCGGGGCGCACCCGGCCCTCCTCGGCGGGCGCGAACGACCACAGCAGGTCGTCCAGCGGCACGTCGAGGTCGGCGACGGCGCCCGCGTTGCGGATCACGGCGTTGATCTTGGCCCGGTTGCGCACGATCGACGCGTCGGCCATCAGCCGTTCGACGTCCACGGCGTCGAAGGCCGCCACCTTCGCGGGCACGAACCCGTCGAAGGCCCGGCGGAACGACTCGCGCTTGCGCAGGATCGTGATCCACGACAGCCCCGACTGGAAGGACTCCAGGCACAGCCGCTCGAACATCTCGGCCTCGCCGCGCAGCTCCACGCCCCACTCGGTGTCGTGGTACTCCCGGTAGTCGGGGGTGCTGTCGCCCCACGCGCAGCGCTTCACCGGCCGTGGCCCTCGGCGAACCGGGCGAACTTCGCCAGGGACCGCCGCACGCCCCAGGTGAACGCGGGCCGGACGACCGGCCAGCCCAGCCTGCCGACGATCCCCAGCGGCAGGTCGAGGCGTTCGATCCAGATGAACACCGACGTGGTGTCGTTCACGGCCTCGACGACGAACTCGCCGGTGCCCTTCACGACGGCGCCGGTGTGCAGCACGACGCAGCGCCGCGGCGGGTCCCACGTGGTGATGCGCATGGTGTCGGTGAAGCCGAGCCGCCCGGCGCCGGTGAACGCGGCCAGCTCGGAGCCGACCCCCTTGCCGTCACCGGAGGTCAGCCTCACGTCGGTGCCGAGCATCCACTCGCCCTGCCGGGTCCAGTCCGTCAGCGCGGCCCACGTCCGGTCGGCGGGAGCGGCCACGGGGACCCGCAGCTCCACCGCGGTCACGTGGTGCTGCCGTTCTCCGCCGCGTGCTCGGGGACGTGCTCGGCCACGGGTTCGGGGTCGAGGTCCGGTCCGGGGTCGCCCTCCAGGACGGCGATCCT
Source organism: Umezawaea sp. Da 62-37 (assembly GCF_032460545.1). Classification (GTDB taxonomy): domain Bacteria; phylum Actinomycetota; class Actinomycetes; order Mycobacteriales; family Pseudonocardiaceae; genus Umezawaea. The sequence continues at coordinate 6,473,014 of NZ_CP135965.1, read as the reverse complement.
GGCCTTCAGCTCGTCGACCTCGGTGGCGAGCCGGTCGAGCACCCAGTCGACCTCGGCCATCTTGTAGCCGCGCAGCACCTGCTGGAAGCGCAGGCTGCGCACGTCGTTCGAGGTCACGTCGGCGGGAGGGAGCCTGGTCGGCGACGCGCCGGGCGGCAGGGGGGCCAGCTCCTCGCCGCGGCCGAACACGAGCGCGGACAACAGGAACACCACGGCGGCCACGAGAACCATGACGACGAGGTAGATGAGCGCGGTGGTCACGATGACGATCGTGGCACATCCGGCGCCGTCAGACTGCCGACAGCGCCAGACAGCGCCTCGCGAGCAGGCCGACGCGGAAGAAGACGACGTAGAACAGGAGGGTCGCCGCCATGACCGGTGCGGGCATCAGCAGCCTCGGCGCGTCCAGGACGGCGGTGCCCGTGATCACGGCGAGGTTGAAGGCGATCGCGGACCCGACGCACGCCACCGCCACCGCGGCCGCGAGCCTGCCGAGCGCCGTCCCGCTCACGCCGCGCCGGGACAGCAGCCGCCCGACGAGCAGCGAGGCCGCCGCGCCCGCGGTGATGATCCACGGGACGTAGCCGTTGGCGTGCGAGACGAACAGGTACCAGTCGGGGGTGGGCGCGCCGTGGAAGCTCGGCCACGGGCCGATCCAGAACATCCGGTTGAGCTCCCACACGACGTTGGTCAGCGGGATCAGCACCATGAGCGTCCGCAGCATGCCCGCGGCGTGCGCCACGGCCAGTTCCGCCTGGTAGCCGGGGGCCACGACGGCGAGCGGCCCGAACTCCTCGACCGCCCGGCGCTCGGCCTCCTCGGCGGGCAGGCCGCCGTCGCGGTAGTGCTCCGCCGCGTCGGCGAGGCTGTCGCGGGCCTCGGCCAGCAGGTCGGCCTTCGCGGCCGCGGGCCCGCGCAGCCGTCCGTCCAGTTCGCCGACGTACCCGTCGATCACGCCTGCTTCGGCCACGGGCCACCTCCGAGTACGCCTTCGATGGCCACGGTGAACTCGCGCCACGCGGTCCGCTCGTCCGACAGCACCCGCTTGCCCGCGGCGGTGAGCCGGTAGGTGCGGCGCTGCCGCCCGCCCACGGTGCTCCACTCGCTCGCCACGTGCCCGGCGCGCTCCAGTCTGCGCAGCGCCGGGTAGACGGTGCCGGTCGGCAGGTCGAGCGCGCCGCCGCTGCGGTTCTGGAGTGCCTCGATGATCGCGTAGCCGTGCAGCTGACCCCCGTCCAGGGTGGCCAGCAGCAGGGCGTCCAGATGGCCGCGCAGCGCGTCGGACTTCATGGGTAGCGAGTCTATGGGTCAGCTTCGGGGGACACCTCCGGGAAGTCCCCGATGTTAGGTAGCGAGCCTACGTATAGCGTAGCCACCTATGGACCCCCTCGACCTGGCGCGGGCGCAGTTCGCCACGACCACCTCGTTCCACTTCCTCTTCGTGCTGCTGACCCTCGGGCTCGTCACCCTGGTGGCCGTCATGCAGACCCGGTTCACGCTGACCGGGACCCCGGTCCTCCAGCGGATGGCCCGGTTCTGGGGCCGGATCTACGTGGTGAACTACGCGCTCGGCATCGCGACCGGCATCGTCATGGAGTTCCAGTTCGGGCTGAACTGGTCCGGCCTGTCGACCTACGCGGGCGACGTCTTCGGCGCGCCGCTGGCGATCGAGACGCTGGTGGCGTTCTTCCTGGAGTCGACGTTCCTCGGCCTGTGGATCTTCGGCTGGGGACGGCTCAACCGGTGGGCGCACCTGGCACTGATCTGGGCCGTCACGATCACCGCGTACGCGTCGGCGTTCTGGATCATGGTCGCCAACGGCTTCCTCCAGCACCCGGTCGGCTACCGGGAGGAGGGCGGGGTCCTGCGGCTGACCGACATCGCCGCGCTGGTGGAGAACCCGACGGTCACCGCCGCCTTCCTGCACGTGGTGGGGGCCGCGATGACCGTCGGCGGGGTGTTCGTGGTCGGCGTCAGCGCCTACCACTTCATCCGGCGCACCCAGGAGATCGAGTTCTTCCGCCGGTCGCTGCGGATCGGCGTCGTGACCACGGCGATCGCCACGCCGTTCCTGGTCGGCGCGGGCATCGCCCAGTTCCCGGTGATCAACCAGTTGCAGCCCGGCAAGGTGAAGTCGATGCCCGGCCTCGGGATGCCGCTGTCGTTCATGATGCTGATCGGCGTCGTGCTGATGCTGGCGAGCTGGATCACGCTGCCGCTGCTGGCCCGCGACGCGGTGGTCCGGATGCGCTTCCCGCTCTACCTGATGGTGCTCGGCATCCCGCTGCCGTTCATCGCCTCCATCGGCGGCTGGGTGGTCCGCGAGGTCGGCAGGCAGCCCTGGCTCGTCTACGGGCTGATGACCACCGAGGACGCCATGTCGGCGGTGAGCGCCACCAGCATGCTCGTGTCGTTCCTGGCGTTCACCGGCGTCTTCGCCGTGCTCGGCGTCGCCGACTGGGTGCTGATCACGCGGATCGCCCGGCGCGGCCCGGAGGTCGAGTCGATGCCGCAACCCGTGTCCGCGCTCGCCATGGCTCTGTGAAGGGGGAACGACCGTGGAATCGCTCTGGATCGCTCTGCTCGGCCTTCTGACCGCGGGCTACTTCGCGTTGGCGGGCCTGGACTACGGCACCGCGCTGCTGTTCCGGTTCGTCGGCCGCGACGAGCGGGAGCGCAGCCACGCGCTCGGCGCCATGACGCCGTTCGTGCTCGGCAACGAGGTGTGGCTGGTCGCCGCCGTCGGCGTGCTGTTCGGCGCGTTCCCCCGACTGGAGGGGGAACTGCTGTCCGGCAACTACGGCGCGTTCGTCACAATAGTCACGGGCCTGGTGGCGTTCACCGCGGCGGTGCAGCTGCGCGGCACCAACCCCGTCTGGGACGTGCCGCTGGTCGGCGGCGCGCTGGCGGTCGCGGTCGGCTGGGGCGTGCTGGCCGCCGACCTCACCGGGGCGCCCGCGCCGCTGTGGATCGTCGGCGTGGTGGGGCTGTTCGCGTTGCACGGCGGCACGTTCCTGGCCTGGCGGCTGCCCGGCCGGACCGGCGCCAGGGCCCGTGCGCTGGCCCGGTCGCTGGTGCTGCCGTGCCTGGTGTTCGTGCCCGCCGCCGTGCTGCTCGCCGGACCGGTCGAGCACCCGGAGATCGGCGTCGGCGCCGCGGTCGCGGTGGTCGTGCTGCTGCTCGGCGCGTGGGTCACCTCCGGCCGGTTCGCCTTCTGCTGCACGGCGATCGCCTGCGCGCTGCCCGTTCCGGCCGTCTTCGCGGCGCAGGACGTCGTGACCGCGGAGACCATGGCGCACACCGGCACCCTGGAGGTGCTGGCCCCGGCCGCGGTCGTGGTGCTGCCGCTGGTGCTGCTGTTCCAGTGGGCGACCTGGTGGATGTTCCGGGTGCGCCATGCGTGACCCGGCGGTGCCCCGTTCCTACGGCGTCCTGCTCGCGGTGATCGCCGTCGCGACCGCCGGGCTCGTGCTGGCGCAGGCCGAACTGCTGGCCCGGCTGCTGAGCGGCGGCACGGGGATCGCGCTGCTCGCCGGTGTGGTGGGCGCCCGCGCGGCCGTGCTGTGGGGGCAGCGGGTGCTCACCCAGCGCACCGCGGCGACCGTGAAGGCGCGGCTGCGGGACCGGGTGCTGCGCGTCGCGGTGGCCCGGCGCGGCGACCGGGCGGGCGAGGTCAGCACCCTGGTGACCAGGGGCGTGGACGCGGTCGAGCCGTACCTGGCCGGGTACCTGCCGCAGCTCGCCGTCGCCGCCGTCGTGCCGCTGGCCGTGCTGCTGCGGCTGGCGTTCGCGGACCTCACCGCGGCGGTGACGATCCTGGTGACGCTGCCGCTGATCCCGGTGTTCGCGGCGCTGGTCGGCGCGCACACCAGGGACAGCACCCGGCGGCAGTGGGCGGAGCTGTCCGCCGTGGGCGGGCACTTCCTCGACGTGGTGGCGGGGCTGAGCACGTTGAAGCTGTTCGGCCGGGCCGCCGCGCAGGCCGCGACCGTGCGCCGGATGGCGACCGCGCACGCCGACACGACGATGCGCGCGCTGCGCGTGGCGTTCCTCTCCGCGCTGGTGCTGGAACTGGTCGCCACGCTGTCCGTGGCGCTGGTCGCGGTGCCGGTCGGGCTGCGGCTGCTCGGCGGCGGGGTCGACCTGCGGATCGCGCTGCTGGTGCTGCTGCTGGCCCCGGAGGCGTACCTGCCGCTGCGGGCCGCGGGCGCCCAGTTCCACGCCAGTGCCGAAGGCCTGGCCGTGCTGGAGCAGGCCGCCGTCGTCCCCGCGCCGCCGGTGGTCGCGACCCGGCGGCCGCCGGACCTGAGCCGGGCGGAGATCGTGCTGGAGGACGTGGGCGTGCGGTCGTTGCGGGGCTTCCACCTGCGGATCGCGCCGGGAGAGCGGATCGCGCTGGTCGGGCCGAGCGGCGCGGGCAAGAGCACCCTGCTCGCCCTGCTGCTGGGCGAGATCACCCCCGACACCGGCCGGGTGCTGGTGGACGGCGTCGACCTGCGCGAGATCGACCGCACCGCGTGGCTGCGGCAGCTCGCCTGGGTGCCGCAGGCGCCGACCGCGTTCGAGGGCACCGTCGCCGACAACATCCGCCTCGGCGGCCCCGATGGCCCCGATGCCACCGCCGCCGCTCACGCCGTCGACCTCGGCGACCTCCTGGAGGCCCGGCACACCCTGTCCTCCGGCGAACGCCAACGGGTCGCCGTCGCCCGCGCCCTCGTCCGCCCCGACGCGAACCTCCTGCTGCTCGACGAACCCACCGCCCGCCTCGACACCGGCACCGAGGCGATGGTGCTGCGCGTGACCCGCGAACTGTCCCGCGGCCGCACCACCGTCCTCGTCGCCCACCGCCCAGCACTGCTAGCCGAAGCCAACCGCATCATCGAACTCCCCTAAACCCCCGCGAGTCGAACCCCCAGACACCCCGTGTCGAACACTCAGACACCCCGAGTCGAACGTTCAGGCACCTCGAACTCCTCACCCGGACACCTCCGGAGATGTCCGGGTGTTCGACTCGGGGTGTCCAGAGGTTCGACACGGGGTGTCTGAGTGTTCGACTCGCGGGTGGTGGGCGTGGCTGTGTTCCCGATTCCAACCCACCAACCTGATGGCGGTATCCGATGAAGCGACTGCTTCTGGCGGCGTTGGCCGCTGTGTTGGCCGAAGTGTCCGGGGTCGCGTTGATGGTGACGGCGGTGTGGCTCATCGTGCGGGCGGGTGAGCAGCCGCCGATGGCGGCGTTGACGGTGGCGATCGTGGCCGTGCGGGCGTTGGCGCTGTCGCGCGGCGTGCTGCGGTACGCGGAGCGGCTGGCCGGGCACGACGCCGTGCTGCGGTACCTGGCGGACCTGCGCGGCCGGGTGTACGAATCCCTGCTGCGGCAACCGGTCCGGCGGCACAGCGGTGACCTGGTCACGCGGCTGGTGTCCGATGTGGACGCCGTGCAGGACGCGGCGCTGCGGTGCCTGCTGCCCGCGTGCGTCGCGGGACTGGTCGGCGCGGTGGCGATCGCGGTCGTGCCGGTGCTGGCGATCCCCGTGCTGGTGCTTGGAGTCGCGCTGCCGTTGGCGGCGTTCGCGGTGGCCGACCGGCACCTGCGGGCGTTGGCACCACTGCGGTCCCAGCTCGCCGAGCGCACCGTCGGCCTGGTGCACGGCGCCGCGGAGCTGACCGCGTTCGGCGCGCTGGACGACGAACTCGCGCGCACCGACAAGGTGGTCACCGACATCGCGACCCGCGAACGCCGGGTCGCCCTGCTCACCGGGGCGCTGTCGGCGGCGGGCGTGCTGACCCAGTTCGGCGCGGCGCTGGCGCTGCTGGTGTCGGGCGCGTCGGCACCGGTCGTGCTGGGCACCGTCGCGGCGCTGGAGGTGTTCCTGCCGTTGACCACGGCGGCGCAGCGCTGGGCGGAAGTGCGCGGATCCCTGGCCCGCGTCCGGGAACTGCTCACCGCGCGCCCGGTCCCGTTCGCGGGCGAGGAACTCCCACCGGGACGGCGGATCGCGCTGGTCGGCCCCAGCGGCGCGGGCAAGACCACGCTGCTGGCCCGGTTCGTCACGCCCGAGGCGCGCGGCGCGCTCGCCGACGCGCACGTCTTCCACACCACCGTCCGCGCCAACGTCCTGTTCGCCAAACCCGATGCCGCGCAAGGGGAACTCGACCACGCCGCGCGCGTCGCCGACCTGGACCTGGACTGGGACACCGTGGTCGGCGAGCACGGCACCGCGATCTCCGGCGGCCAGCGCCAACGCCTCGTGCTGGCACGGGCCGTGCTCGCCGAAGCGCCGGTGCTGCTGCTGGACGAGCCGGTCGAGGGCCTCGACCCCGACCACGCCGACCGGGTGCTCGGCGCCGTCCTGGCCACCGCCCCCGGCGCGGTCGTGCTGGTCACCCACCGGCTGGCCCCGTTGGCGCACGAGCACTTCGACGAGATCCTGGTGCTGGAGGCAGGCGCGATCACCCAGCGCGGCACCCACGACGAACTGGTCGCGACCCCCGGCTACTACCGCGACCGCTGGGACGACGAGAGCCTCACGCGAGCGCTCGCAGCACCCGCGTAGGCGTCCGCGTCCCCGCGATCGAGGCCACCATCTCCAGCGCCCGCCTGGTCTGCCGGACCTCGTGGGCGCGGAACACCCGCGCGCCGGTCCACGCGGCCACCGCGGTCGCGGCCAGCGTGCCGTCGACCCGGTCGCCGACGTCCGCGCCGAGCGTCTCGCCGATGAAGTCCTTGTTGGACAGCGCCATCAGCACCGGCCAGCCCGTGCCGACCAGTTCGTCCAACCGCCGCAGCAGCTCCAGGCCGTGCCAGGTGTTCTTGCCGAAGTCGTGCGTCGGGTCGATCAGCACGCCCGCCGCGGGCACGCCCAGCGCCACCACGCGTTCGGCGCGCTCGACCAGCTCGGCGACCACGGAGGCGACGACGTCGGTGTAGCGGGGTCGGTGCGGGTCGGTGCGCGGCGCGAGGCCGCCGGTGTGCGAGCAGACGATGCCGACGCCGAACTCCGCGGCGACCTCGGCGAGCTTCGGGTCCGCGCCCGCCCACGTGTCGTTGAGCAGGTCCGCGCCCGCCCGGCACACCTCGCGGCCGACCTCGTGCCGCCAGGTGTCGACGCTGATCACCAGGTCCGGGTGCCGCTCGCGGACCAGCGCGACGAACGGCACGACCCGGCGGGCCTCCTCGGTTGCGTCCACCACCTCGCCCTTGGCCCCGGCGCGCACGCCGCCGATGTCGACGATGTCCGCCCCCTCGGCCACGGCCCGGTCGACGGCCGCCAGCGCCGCGTCGTCGGCGAACGCGGCGCCGCCGTCGTAGAACGAGTCCCTGGTCCGGTTGACGATCCCCATCACCAGCGCGCGGTCGTCCGCCACCCCGCGCTCACCGAATCGCACACGTTTCACAAGGTCCGATGGTGCCACGACGCGTTAACTGTGAACTGGATCACCACCATTGCTACTTGGCGGTAGGTTCTGTTTACTCACGAGTAACCCACACGTGATCCAGGTCACGGTTCACCGGGAGGATCTCGTGCGCCGATCACTCGTCCTGTTCCTCACCACCCTCCTCGCCATAGGCCTGCTCACCCCTGTCGCGCAGGCCGCGGGCTTCACGACCGCCTACCGGACCATCCCCGGCCAGGGCGGCACGCCCATCCGCGCCTTCGTCATCGAGCCGACCGGCCGCGGCAGCGGTCCGTTCCCCCTGCTGGTGCTGCCGTCGAGTTGGGGCATCAACAACATCGAGTACGTCGGCGCGGCCGCGAAGTTCGCCTACGAGTCCGGGTACGTGGTGGTCAGCTACACCAGCCGGGGCTTCTACGACTCCGGCGGCGAGATCGACATCGCCGGACCGGACACGGTCGCCGACGTCAGCCGGGTCATCGACTGGGCGATCGGCAACGCCGGGGGCGACGCGGCCAGGATCGGCGTCGCGGGCATCTCCTACGGCGCCGGGCAGGCGCTGCTGGCCGCGGCCGCGGACCCGCGCATCAAGGCCGCCGCGGCGCTGAGCACGTGGACCGATCTGGCCCGCTCGCTCTACCCGAACGAGACGGTGAACAGCCAGGCCGTCGAGGTCCTGCTGGCCGCGGGCAACCTCGTCGGCCGGCCGGGACCGGTGCTGAGGCAGGCCGAGGACGCTTACCGCAACGGCCGGTTCCACGAGGTCGTGCCGATCTCGGAGTCCCGGTCGGCCGCCAACCGGATCGCCGCGATCAACGCCAACCACACCGCCGTGATGATCGGCAACGCCTGGAACGACGGGATCTTCGCCCCAGGCCAGGTGACCGACCTGTTCGCGAAGCTCACCGGCCCGAAGCGGTTGATGCTGTCGCCCGGCGACCACGCGACCGCCGAGCTGTTCGGCGCGGCGGGCCTGCCCAACGAGATCTGGGACTCCGTCGGCCGCTGGTTCGACAAGCACGTGCGCGGCGTGGACAACGGGATCGACCGGGAGAACCCGGTCAACCTCAAGCCCAACAGCGGGGGCGGCTGGCGGACCTACCCCAGCTGGGCCGCGGCGTCGGCCGCTCAGGACACGCTCTACCTCGCGGGCCCGTCCTGGGGCACCGGCGCGATGGGGTCGACGGCGGCCACGGGCTGGCAGAACCGGATCGCCGCGGGCTGGCCGACCGTGGCCGACAGCGGAACGGTGCTGCTCAGCGGGGCCCTCCAGGGCTTCTTCGGCATCCCCACCGGGGTGTCGATGCCGCTGGTGGACCGCAACGCCGCCGCCGTGTGGTGGGGGCCGACGTACTCCCGCACCACCGCCGTCAGCGGGGCGCCGAAGCTGCACGTCACGGTCACGCCGAGCGCGCCGACCACGACGCTGTACGCGTACCTCTACGACGTGGGGTCGGTCGGCCTGGGGTCGCTGGTGACCCACAAGCCGTTCACCCTGCGGAACGTCGCCCCCGGCGTGGCGAAGACGCTGGACTTCGAGCTCGAACCGGTCCTGTGGGACGTTCCCGCCGGTCACCGGCTCGTGCTCGTCGTCGACACCGTCGACCCGCGCTACCTGAGCGAGAGCACGCTGGGCCAGAGCGTCGCGTTCAGCTCCCCGGCGGCGGACCCGTCCTGGCTGCGGGTCCCTCGCGGGTGAGCCTCTCGTCGGACGGCAGGGCGGCCTCGCCCCTGCCGTCCGGCGGGCTCGTCCGCGCCAGCTCCAGCGCCACGTCGACCTGGTCGGAGTGCCGCAGCCCGGCGACGTCGGCCAGGTCGAACCACTCGGCCCGGTCGGACGACCCGTCGACCTCGAACCGCAGCTCACCGCCGACGACCTCGGCCTCGTAGATGATCCGCAGCCCGTGGAAGTCGACCTCCCCGTCGGCCCCGCGGTCGAAGATCCGCCGGATCGTGTGGACGCCGAGCAGCCGCCGCACCTCGATGGCGTACCCGGTCTCCTCGTCGACCTCGCGGATCACCGCCTCGTACGGGTCCTCGCCGTGGTCGATGCCACCGCCCGGCAGCGTCCAGCGCTTGTTGTTCGTCCCCGGCCCGACCCAGCGGGACAGCAGGATCCGCCCGTCCCTCACGCACAGCGCGTAGGCCGCGACCCTGAGCTGCTTGGTGATCTCCACGGACACCATCCTGACAGCAGATGGCAGCCGCGGGTGCCAGGATCCGGGCATGAGCACCAGGGTGAAGACCACTTCCACGATCGTCCTGACGGGCCCGCGGGGCACCGCACGGGCGGAGCACGACCGTGGCTGAGTCGGTCGACCGCGCCCAGGTGATCGCCTACCGGGTCGCCGCCCACCAGTTCGACCGGGCCTCCACCGACCTGCGCGTGTTCGACCTCGGCGTGTCGGACTCCGAGCGCTCCGCCGCCGCCGCGCTCGCCGCCCGGCTGGCCGTCGACCCCGACCTGGACGACTACACGGCCACGTGGACCGTGCGCGGCGCTCCGCACCTGCACCGGCCCGCGGACTTCCCGGCGCTGGCCGCGCGGGTGTGGCCGCTCGGCGACGCCGACGCCATCGCCCGGATGTCGCGGCCACGCGGTGTCGCGTCCGGGTTGGCGGCGTTGACCGCCGTCGCGTCGGCGCTGCGCGAGGTCGTCACCGCGCCGATGACCAAGGGCGAGGCGAGCAGGCTGGTCACACCGCTGGTGCCGCCCGAGGTGACGGCCTGGTGCCGCGGCTGCGACGCGACCCACGTGCAGGACCCGGTCTTCCGGTTGGCCGCGCTGCCCGCCGGCCTCGTGTTCGACACCGCGCCCAAGACCGTCACCTTCGTCCCCACGTCCCCGTGGCCCGGCGTGCCGTCCTCCACCGTCGGCTTCGAGGACCTGCTGCTCGCCTACCTGCGCCTGCACGGCCCGGCCGGTCCGTCGGAGGTCGCCGGGTACTTCGGGACCACGGCCGCGGTGATCAAGGAGGTGTGGCCGTCGGACCTCGCGGAGGTCCGCGTCGACGGCAGGAAGGCCTGGCTGCCCGCCGATCAGGTCCCCGCGCTCCTCGACGCCCCCGATCCCGACGTGGTCCGGCTGCTGCCCCCGCTCGACCCGTACCTCCAGGCCCGCGACCGGGACCTGCTGGTGCCGGACAAGGCGGCGCAGAAGGAGGTGTGGCGGATCCTCGGGCGGCGCGGGGCGATCGTGGTGGACGGGGAGGTCACCGGGACGTGGCAGGCCAAGGCCGCGGGCAAGCGCCTGGACGTGACGCTCCGGCCGTTCGGGGAAGCGCCGCCCGCCGCCGTTTCCGACGAGGCCCAGCGGTTGGCCAGGGTGCGGGGACTGGCGTCGGCGCGGGTGGTCACGGCCTGATCGCGGCGTACAGCAGCATGTCCCGCCGGGTGCCCCCGATCTCCTGGTGGCTGCGCAGCAGCCCCTCCCGCTGGTACCCGGCCGCCTCCGCGACCTTCCGCGAACCGGTGTTCCACGGCTCGATGTGCAGCTCCACCCGGTGCAGCGCCGGAATCGTCCAGGCGAACGCCGTCAACGCCCGCAGCGCGCTGCTCGCCACACCCCGCCCCCGGTGCTTCGGCGACACCGAGTACCCCGCCGTCGCCCGCCCCGCCGGAAGGCTCGACAGCCACAGCCCGATCCCGCCCAACGCCGTGCCGGTCCCCGCGTCCGCGATCGCGAACGAGAACCCCTTGCCCTCGGCGAGGCGCCCCTGCTGGCGTTCGATCCACTCCAGGGCCTGGTGCGGGTTGGGGTGGGCGGGAAGGCTGCCGATCAGCGGGATGTAGGGGTCCTCCCCCATCTCCAGCGCCAGGTGCACGTCGTCCTCCGTGAACGCCCGGAGGACGACCGACCCGTGTGCCGGGGGCTTCGACGGCCAGGACGGCGGTTGCGCGGTCACGCCCGGATCGTGCCACGGGGGGATTGCGCCTTGGGGGGCGTTCACGGCGGGACCTGCGTCGCGTAGCGCGCGGCGATCCCCTGTGCTCTACTCGCCGGAGACCTCTCCGCTCACCGAGGAGGGACGCGATGACCCAGCACGAGCCCCTGCGGGCCGACGCGCGGCAGAACCGGGACCGCATCCTGGAGGTCGCGCGCGACGCGCTGCTCGAGTCCGCCGACGCCTCGCTGAACTCCATCGCGAAGAAGGCGGGCGTCGGGCCGGGGACGCTGTACCGGCACTTCCCGAATCGCGAGGCGCTGGTGCTCGCGGTCTACCGGCACGACGTCCAGCAGCTCCTGGACTACGCGCCCGCCCTGCTGGAGACCCGTCCGCCGTTGGACGCGCTGCGCCTCTGGTTCGAACGGCTCGCCCACTACGTGCGGATCAAGCACGGTCTCGCGGACGTGCTGCACGCCGCCACCAGCGAGGACCTGGTCGGCCGGAGCTACGGGCCGATCATGGGGGCGGTCGCGCTCCTGCTGCGCGCGGGCGAGGAGGACGGCACGATCCGGACCGGTTTGGTGCCCGACGACGTGGTGCTGCTGATGGGTTTCCTGTGGCGGATCGACCCCGGCCCCGACCAGTCGGCACGGGCGTCGCGGATGCTCGACCTGGCGATGGCGGGGCTGCGGGCGGGTTAGCGCAGCGTGCGGATCGGGGCGCCGTCGAGGAACGCCAGGATGTCCTCCACCGCCTCGCGGAAGTAGACCGCGTAGTTCCCGTCGGTCACGTACCCCACGTGCGGGGTCGCCAGGACGTTCGGCAGCCGTCGCAGCACGTGCCCGCGCGGCAGCGGTTCCTGCTCGAACACGTCGAGCCCCGCGCCCGCGAGACGTCCTTCCCGCAGCGCGTCGACCAGCGCGTCCTGGTCCACGATCGCGGCCCGCGACGTGTTGACGAGCAAAGCGCCGGGCCGCAACGACTTCAGCGCCCCGGCGTCGACCAGTCCCCTGGTCCGGTCGCCCAGCACCAGGTGGACCGACAGCACGTCGCTCGCCGCGAGCAGGTCCTCCAGCGACGCGGCCAGCCGCACGCCCTCGGGTTCGGTCCGCTCCGCGCCCAGGTTCGCGCTCCACGCCACGACGTCCATCCCGAACGCCCGCCCGACCCGCCCGACCTGGACGCCGATCTTGCCGAAACCCAGCAGCCCCAACGTCTTCCCCGCGAGCCCGACGCCCACGGTGCTCTGCCACGGGCCGTCCGAGCGCAGGGAGGCGTTCTCCGCCACCAGGTGCCGGGCGAGTCCGAGGATCAGCGCCCAGGTCAGCTCGACCGGCGGACCGGACGTGCTGCCCGTCCCGCACACGACGACACCGGCGTCGGCGGCGGCCGCCAGGTCGATCGAGGCGTTGCGCATCCCGCTGGTCACCAGCAGCCGCAACGAGGGCAGGCGGGCGATCAGATCGGCGTCGAACGGGGTGCGCTCCCGCATGACCACAACGACCTCGTGGTGCCGCAGCGCTTCCACGAGCCGGTCGCGGGACTCGAAGTGCTCGCGGTGGACGGTCACGTCCACCCGGTCGGCCAGGACCGACCAGTCCGCCATGTCCAGCGCCACACCCTGGTAGTCGTCCAGCACCGCGCAGCGAAGTCCCATGGCACCCATGGTGCCGGTCGACGTCGACCGGCACCCTTCGACCTCAGTTGTCCACGATCCCCACGGCGCCGAGCACGGCCTGGAGGCCGTCCTCCGCGATGTCGTGGTCGGTCTCCAGCACGGCGGTCACGGTGGGGATGTCGGCCGACAGCCCGGCCGCCTTCGCCCACTCGACCACGGCGATGGCGAGCGCCGCGGCGCGTTCCGGCAGGGTCTCGGCCAGCTCCTCCGGGTCGGGCGCGGGCAGGCCCTCGGCCGCGGCCGCCTCCGCGTACGCGACCTCGCCGAACACCCACTCCCACTGCTCCTGGCCGCCGTCCCAGCCGGTCACGACGCACATGTCGCTGTCGGCCACGGTGGCGGAGACGGCCGCGCCGGTGCCGACGAGCTGCACCAGCGGTTCCTCGTCCAGCACCGGGAACTCCCACCACTGCCAACCCTCGACGGCGTCGAGCCGGTAGCCGTCGTCGAGTTCCTCGTCATCGCCGCGTCGCACGACGTAGGACGCCCACTTGCCCATCTGTTGAATCCCCTCAGCTCGCGCAGGCGTCCAACGCCGTCGCCACGTCTCCGGTGATGGTCAGCGAGTCCAGCGCGTGCCGCGAGACGAAACCGCGACCGCCCAGTTCGCGGACCCAGTCGAACAGCCCCCGGTAGTGGTCGTCGACGTCCAGCACCACGACCGGTTTGGTGTGCATGGACAACACCCGTGAAGTCCACATCTCGAAAAGCTCCTCGCACGTGCCGATACCGCCCGGCAGTGCGAGGAACGCGTCCCCGTGCGCCTCCATGAGCGCCTTGCGCTCGCGCATGGTGTCGACCACGACCAGCTCGTCCGCGTGGTCGTCGGCGAGTTCGGTGCCGACGAGCCCCCGCGGGATGACCCCCAGGGTCCTGGCCCCGCCCTCGCGGGCGGCGCGGGCCACCTCGCCCATCATCGACACGCTGCTGCCGCCCCAGGTCAGCGACCAGCCGCGCGCGGCGATGGCCGTGCCGACCTCGGCCGCCAGTTCCAGGTAGCCCGCCGGGACGTCCTTCCGCGATCCGCAGTAGACGGTGACCCTGGTCGTCACGAGTGCGCCTCGTCCCACGCCTTGTGGGCGTCCTGCACGACCCGCACCGCGTCGTCGATGTCGTCGGTGAGGTGCAGCAGCGCCAGGTCCTTCTCGCCGACCTTCCCGCCGGGCAGCACCGAGTTCTGGATCCAGTCGTACAGGCCCTGCCAGTAGGACCGTCCGAAGAGGACCACCGGGAACTTGGTGACCTTCTTGGTCTGCACCAGGGTCAGCGCCTCGAACAGCTCGTCGAGCGTGCCGAAACCGCCGGGCAGGCAGATGAACGCCTGCGAGTACTTGATGAACATCGTCTTGCGGACGAAGAAGTACCGGAAGTTCACGCCGAGGTCGACGAACGGGTTGAGGCCCTGCTCGAACGGCAGCTCGATGCCGAGCCCGACGGAGAACCCGCCCGCCTCGGAGCACCCGCGGTTGACCGCCTCCATCACACCGGGGCCGCCGCCGGTGATCGCCGCGAACCCGGCCTTCGCCAGCGCGCCGCCGAGGTCGCGGCCGATCTGGTACTCGGGGTGGTCGCGCGGGGTGCGCGCGGACCCGAACACCGTCACGGCGCTGGGCACCGCGGCGAGCGCGCCGAAGCCCTCGACGAACTCGGCCTGGATGCGCAGGACCCGCCACGGGTCGGTGTGCACCCAGTCCGACGGCCCGCGCGAGTCGAGCAGCCGCTGATCGGTCGTGGTCAGCTCGACGCGCTGGGACCGGCGCAGCGTCACGGGGCCGCGCTGCCGTTCCGGCGGGTTCTCGTCGACGGAGTTGTTGTCAGTCATCGGCGGGATTCTAGGTCAGGAAACCGGATTCCCTCATCGGGTGACGGTCTCACGCGAGGAATCTGCGGAGGACGTCGGCGCAGTTCGTGATCTGCCCGACGGGGACGTTCTCCTGCTGGGTGTGCGCCAGGGTCGGGTCGCCCGGCCCGAAGTTGACCGCGGGGATGCCGAGGGCGGCGAACCGGGCGACGTCGGTCCAGCCGAGCTTCCCGACCGGCGTGCCACCCGTGGCGGCGACCAGCTCCTTCGCGACCGGCGCGGACAGACCGGGCAGTGCGCCCGCGGCGAAGTCCGTCACCACGAGGTCGAAGCCCTCGAACACCTCGCGCAGGTGGGCCTCCGCCTCGGCGGGCGAACGGTCCGGCGCGAAGCGGTGGTTGACGGTGAGGACGCACTCGTCCGGCACCACGTTGCCCGCCACGCCACCGGTGATCTTCACGGCCTGGAGGCCCTCGCGGTAGGTGCAGCCGTCGATCTCGACGACCCGCGTCACGTGCGCCTCCAACCTGCGCAGCACCTCGCCCATGGCGTGCACGGCGTTGACGCCCATCCAGCCGCGCGCGGTGTGCGCGCGCGTCCCGGTGGTCCGCACCTCGACCCGGATCGTGCCCTGGCAACCCGCCTCGACCACCCCGTTGGACGGCTCGCACACGATCGCCAGCCCGCCCCGCAGCCACTCGGGCAGGTCGCGCTCGACGCGGCCGAGGCCGTTGCGGCTCGCCTCGATCTCCTCGCAGTCGTAGAACACGAACGTCAGGTCGTGCCGGGGTTCGGTCAGCGTCGCGGCGAGGTGCAGCATCACCGCGTCGCCGCCCTTCATGTCCACGGTCCCGCAGCCGTGCAGGACGTCGCCCTCGCGGCGGCTGGGCATGTTGTCGTTGATGGGCACCGTGTCCAGGTGGCCCGCGAACACGACCCGTTCGGCGCGCCCGAGGTTCGTGCGGGCCAGCACCGAGTTGCCCGACCGGACGACCTCCAGGTGCGGCGCCTGCTCCCGCAGCGAGCGTTCGACCAGGTCCGCCAGCTCGGCCTCGTCCCCCGACACGCTGGGCACGTCCACCAGCGCCGCGGTCAGGTCAACGGGATCAGCGGAGAGGTGCAGGGTGTCGGCCACGGCGCACAGGTTACCGTTGCCAGCCGTGAGCACCGCAAACGTGACCGGCGCGTACGGCGTCGGACTGGCAACCGTCACGCCCGAGGGCACCGTCCTGGACACCTGGTTCCCGGCGCCCCAGCTGGGGGAGCCGCCGTCGGTCGGCACGCAGCTCGTGTCGTCCGTCGACGTCGCGGGCGCCTTGGGCGAGGAGGCCGCGCACCTGCTCGGTGAGGACAAGGAGCGCGGCGTCGAGGTCATCGGCGTCCAGGTCTCCATCGCCTCGCTCGCCGACGCGCCCACCGACACCTACGACGTCTACCTGCGCCTGCACCTGCTGTCCACCAGGCTCGTCCAGCCCCACGGCCTCAGCCTGGAGGGCCAGTTCGGCCTGCTGAACAACGTCGTGTGGACCAACTTCGGCCCATGCGCGGTGGACGGCTTCGAACTGACCCGCCTCCGCCTGCGCACCCGCGGCGCCGTCACGGTCTACGGCGTCGACAAGTTCCCCCGGCTCGTCGACTACGTCGTGCCGAGCGGCGTCCGCATCGCCGACGCCGACCGCGTCCGCCTCGGCGCCCACCTCGCCTCCGGCACCACCGTGATGCACGAGGGCTTCGTCAACTTCAACGCGGGCACGCTCGGCGCGTCCATGGTCGAGGGCCGCATCTCCGCCGGCGTCGTCGTCGGCGACGGCTCGGACGTGGGCGGCGGCGCGTCGATCATGGGCACGCTCTCCGGTGGCGGCAAGGAGGTCATCTCCATCGGCGAGCGCTGCCTGATCGGCGCCAACGGCGGCATCGGCATCTCCCTCGGCGACGACTGCGTCGTCGAGGCCGGGCTGTACATCACCGCGGGCACCAAGGTCACCACCGACGACGGCGAGGTCGTCAAGGCGGGCCTGCTGTCCGGCGTCCCCGGCCTGCTCTTCTTCCGCGACTCGGTCAGCGGCGCGGTGAAGGTCAAGCCCCGCAAGGGGACCGGCGTCGAGCTGAACGCCGCCCTGCACGCGAACGACTGATCCTCCCGCGCACGACGGAGGGGCTGTCCCGGTGATGGGACAGCCCCTCCGTCGTGGAAGCGTTCACCCCAGCCGTTCGACCGCCGCCGCGATCCGCTCGTCCGTCGCCGTCAACGCGATCCGCACGTGCTCGTTCCCACTGGGCCCGTAGAACGTGCCCGGCGCGGCCAGGATGCCGCGTTGCGCCAGCCAGCCCACGGTCTCCCACGCGTCCTCGCCGCGGGTCGACCACAGGTACAGCCCGGCCTCGGAGTGGTCCACCGCGAAGCCCGCCGCGAGCAGCGCGGGCAGCAGGACGGCGCGGCGGGAGGCGTACCGGTGGCGTTGCGCGACCACGTGGTCGTCGTCCGACAGCGCGGCCGTCATCGCGGCCTGCACCGGCCGGGGGACGATCATGCCCGCGTGCTTGCGCAACTCCAGCAGCCCGGAGACCAGCGACGGATCGCCCGCGACGAACCCGGCGCGGTACCCGGCGAGGCTGGAGGACTTGGACAGCGAGTGCACGGCCAGCAGCCCGTCCAGCGAGCCGCCGTGCACCGCGGGATCCAGCACGGAGACCGGTGCCGCGTCCCAGGACAACGCCAGGTAGCACTCGTCGGACGCGACCACCGCGCCGACGTCCCGCGCGGCGCCCACGGCCGCGGCCATCGCCGCGGCGGACAGCACCCGGCCGGTCGGGTTCGACGGCGAGTTCAGCCACACCAGGGCCGTGCCCGGAGGCGGCGGTTCGCCGTCCCGCAGGCGGACCACCGAGGCACCGGCCAGCAGCGCGCCGACCTCGTAGGTCGGGTAGGCCAGCGCCGGAATCGCCACCACGTCGCCCGCGCCGAGGCCGAGCAGCGTGGGCAGCCACCCCACCAGCTCCTTGGAGCCCATCGTCGGCAGGACCGCGGTCGGGTCCAGGCCGTCGAGGCCGTAGCGGCGCGCCAGTGAGGCGACGGTCGCTTCGCGGAGTTCCGGTGTTCCGTGGGTCGTCGGGTAGCCGGGTTGGTCGGCCACCGAGGTGAGCGCGGTCTGGATCAACGACGACACGGGGTCCACCGGAGTGCCGATGGAGAGGTCGACCACACCGCCGGGGTGCGTGCGCGCCTTGGCGGCGTGGTCGGCCAGCGAGTCCCAGGGGAAGTCCGGCAACGCCGGTCCCCTGCGCCTGCTCGTCACTCGGAGGCTTGCGGGGGCAGTGCCTTGATCCAATCCGGGTCGGCACTGGTCACGCCGACCTTGGAGGCACCACCGGGCGAGCCGAGGTCGTTGAAGAAGTCCACGTTGGCCTTGGTGTAGTCCTTCCACTCATCGGGGACGTCGTCCTCGTAGTAGATGGCCTCCACCGGGCACACCGGCTCGCAAGCGCCGCAGTCGACGCACTCATCCGGGTGGATGTAGAGCATCCGGTCGCCTTCGTAGATGCAGTCGACGGGGCATTCCTCGATGCACGCCTTGTCGAACACGTCCACGCACGGCTGGGCGATCACATAGGTCACTGCGGTTCTCCTGCTCTTCCTGGTACACCGCGCAAGCCGCAGAGTACGCGGCGAACTTGGACATCCACTGGTGAGGCTTGCCTTATCGACACACGCGGAAAACCAGTTTCCCGCACCGTGCACGATGATGTCGTGGATCCGGTCTACGAGGTGGAACAGCGTTGTGCGGACGCGTGGCCCGCACAGGTCGACGAGCGGCTCGGCGAGTGGCGCCTGCGCGCCGCCGGTGGCTTCACCGGGCGCGCCAACAGCGCCCTGACCTGCGGCGATCCCGGTATGCCCGTGTCGGAGGCACTGCTCAGGGTGGAGACCTTCGCGCGTCGCAACGGCATCTCACCCGCCGCGCACGTGGTACGTGACGCAAAGCACGAAAACGCTGTCGCGGCCGCGGGGTGGGTGGTGAACGAAGATCATCCGGGCGGTGCCGAGTCCGGGGTGCTCACCGGCCCGCTGACCGGCTTCCACTCGCCACCCGTGGACGGTGTGGAGGTCTCCGACGTGCCCACTCCCGGATGGTGGGAACTCGCGGCGCAGGCCGTGCCCACCGCGGCCCAGCGGCACGTCCTCGCTTCGGGGAGTGGTTCGGGATTCGGCTCCGTCACGCGCGACGGGGAGGTCGTCGCCGCCGTCCGGGGCGCCGTGGTGGGTGATCTGCTGCACATCGCCCGGCTCGCCGTGCGCCCGGACCACCGCCGGGGCGGGCTGGCGCGCGGGTTGCTGGCCGGACTGGCCGAGTGGGGCGCGAAGAACGGCGCCACCCGCTGCGCCCTCCAGGTGGCCGAGCACAACACGCCCGCGTGGCGGCTGTACACGTCACTGGGGTGCGCGGAGCACCACCGGTACCGCTACTGGGTCCCCTTGGGCACGTAGTTGCGGCCCATCGACGCCCCCACGGCGATCGCGCCGGGCAGGGCGCCGCCCGCCAGCAGGGCGAGGCTGCGCCAGTCGTTGGGGAGCATGACGTCGCCGCCGGGCCCGAACAGGCCGAGGGCGACGAGGGCCGTGAGCCACACGAGCAGCGGTGAGCTGGAGACGAGCAGGCCGCGCTGGAGGTCCGAGGCCCACACCACGAGCAGCGGCGTGGTCAGGATGGCGACCACCACCGCGATCGGGAACGGCCAGTCTGCGCCCACCTGCGGCAGCAGCGTGCCGTCGAACCGGAGCGGGAGGAAGAACAGCTCCAGCACGGCCAGCACCAGCGCCTCGACCAGGAGCATGGGCAGCACCCACGGTCCAGGCTTGCCGTCACCGCTCACCGGTCACCCCAGTCCCCCGAACAGGTCGGTCTCCGCACCCGCGCCGGCCCCCTTGGCCAGCACGTAGAACTCCTCGCGCACCACCGGCTGGGCGATGCCGTTGGACAGGGCGTAGCTGGCCCCGCCCGCGCCGTCCTGCCACACGCTCACCTGGGTCGAGTGCGCCCGCAACGCGCGCAGCTTGGCCGACAGGTGCTCGCCGATGTCGACGGTGGTGGTGATGTCGACGTCGTCGGTGACCGGCAGCTCGCCGGGCTCCGGCAGCCGGAACGGCAGGTCGGCCAGCTCCGCCAGCGCGGCGGCGCCCCGCTCGGTCGCCGTGCGGGAGGTCACCGCGTAGAAGACGCGGTCGATGTCCGGGACCTCGGCGGTGGCCGCCATGGTGATCTCGTGCGCCCGGATGTGGTCGGGGTGGCCGTAGCCGCCGAAGGCGTCGTAGGTGACGACGACCTGGGGCCGCACCTCGCGGAGCACGTCGGCCAGCATCGCGGTCTGCGTCTCGACCGAGCCGCGGACGAACGCCCTGGGGTGCTCGTTGGCCTCGACGCCCACCATCCCGGAGTCGCGCCAGCGGCCGATGCCGCCGAGGAAGCGGTGCGCCGTCAGGCCGAGCGCGGCGCACGCGGAGCGCAGCTCGCCGACCCGGTACCCGCCGAGCTGGTCGGCCGCGTCGGCGGCGAGTTCGCGCAGTCCCGCCGGGATGATCTCGCCCTCCTCGCCGAGGGTGCAGGTGACCACCGTGACGTGGACGCCGTGCGCGGCGTAGCGGGCGATCGTGCCGCCGGTCCACAGGCTTTCGTCGTCCGGATGCGCGTGCACCAGCAGCAACCGGGGTGGAGAGGTGAGCGTCACCGGATCAGCGTAGAGGCCGTACCGCAGCGTCACATGACGGCCTCACCCGAGATGCCGTCAAGGCCACCATAGCTGTGCCATGGCGGCCTTGACGGCCGACGGGGTGCAAGATCACCCGAGCAGCGAGCGCTCCTCGGCGAAGTGGCACGCGGACAGCGTGCCGTCGCCCGCGCCGCGGCGTTCGAGCTTCGGCTCCTCGACGGCGCAGATGTCCTGCGCCTTCCAGCAGCGGGTGCGGAACCGGCAGCCCGACGGCGGGTTGACGGGGCTGGGCACGTCGCCGGTGAGCACGATCCGCTGGCGGCTGCGCTCCAGCTTGGGGTCGGGCACCGGCACCGCGGACAGCAGCGCCTGGGTGTACGGGTGCATCGGCCGGGCGTAGATGTCCTCGCGGTCACCGAGTTCGATGATCTTGCCGAGGTACATCACGGCCACCCGGTCGGAGATGTGCCGGACCACCGACAGGTCGTGCGCCACGAACAGGTAGGCCAGGCCCAGCCGGTCCTGGAGCTCCTCCAGCAGGTTGACGACACCGGCCTGCACCGACACGTCGAGCGCGGACACCGGCTCGTCCAGCACGACCAGCTTCGGGTTGAGCGCGAGCGCCCGCGCGATGCCGATGCGCTGCCGCTGGCCGCCCGAGAACTCGTGGGCGTAGCGGTTGCGGTGCTCCGGGTTGAGGCCGACGAGCTCCATCAGCTCGTTGACCCGGTGCTGGACGTCCTGCCCGTCGGCGCCGTGGATCTTGAACGGCTCCGAGATGATGTTGTTGATCTGCCAGCGCGGGTTCAGCGACGCGTAGGGGTCCTGGAACACGATCTGCATGTCCCGGCGGACGCCCTGGAGCGCCTTGCCCTTGAGCTTGGTCAGCTCCTTGCCCTCGAACTTCACCGAGCCGGAGGTCGGCTTGTGCAGCTGGAGGATCGCCCGGCCGGACGTGGACTTGCCGCAGCCGGACTCGCCGACCAGGCCCAGCGTCTCGCCGGGGTAGAGGTCGAACGAGATGCCGGACACGGCCTGCACCTGGCCCACGGTGCGCGGGATGATCCCGCCGCCGCGGACCGGGAACGACTTGACCAGGTCGTTGACCTCGAGCAGGGGCGTCTTGCCCTGGTTCTTGACGGCGGAGGAGGGCTTCACCGCGGTCAGGACGCCGGGCCCGTCAGTCGGGGTCGTCATGAGGTCGGGTTCTCCTCTTCTTCCTGCATCCGGGCTTCCACGACCTCGACGTCCTCGACCATGGGCATGTCCGGGTCGGCGACGAGGAGCGAGGCGGGGTTCTCGACCACGCCGATCTCGTCCGTCGCGAACAGCTTCTGCGGATCCACCAGGGTCGCCAGGTGGGCGGAGCGGTGGCAGCGGGAGAAGTGCCCGGCGCGGTCGGTCTCCAGCAGTTCGGGCTCGACCACGCGGCACTCGTCGATCACCAGCGGGCACCGGGGCGAGAACGCGCAGCCGGAGGGCAGGTTCATCAGCGAGGGCGGCGCGCCCTTGATGGGCGTGAGCCGCTTGCCCAGCAGGCTGGGGTTCGGGATCGACCCCAGCAGGCCGACGGTGTAGGGCATCCGCTGGGCTTCGAAGACCTCGTCCACGCCGCCCTGCTCGACGACCGTGCCGCCGTACATCACCTGGACGCGGTCCACCATGCCCGCCACGACGCCGAGGTCGTGGGTGATCACGATGATGCCCGCGTTCGTCTCGTCCCTGATCCGCAGCAGCGTGTCGAGGATCTGCGCCTGCACGGTGACGTCCAGCGCGGTCGTCGGCTCGTCGGCCACGATCACGTCGGGGTCGTTGATGATCGCCATCGCGATCATCACGCGCTGCCGCATGCCGCCGGAGAACTCGTGCGGGTACTGCGAGGCGCGCCGGTCGGGCTGCGGGATGTCGACGAGTTCCAGCGACTCGACGGCCTTGGCCCACGCGGCCTTCTTGGACACGTCGTGGTGCGCCCTGTAGGCCTCGGCGAGCTGCCACCCCACGGTGTAGACGGGGTTCAGCGACGTCATCGGGTCCTGGAAGATCATCGAGATGTTGTTGCCGCGCACCGGCATCATCTGCTTGTAGTTCCGGCCGACGAGCTCGTGGTCCTTGAACTTGATGGACCCCGTCACGTTGGCCGTCTTGGGCAGCAGACCCATGATCGCCATGGACGACACCGACTTGCCGGAACCCGACTCGCCGACGACGCCCAGCACCTCGCCGGGGGCGAGGGTGAACGTCACGTTGCGCACGGCGTGCACGACGCCGTCGTCGGTCGGGAAGTCGACCGACAGGTCCTTGACCGTGAGCAGCTTCCCGCTCGACGGGGTGCCGCCCGCGGACTCCGGCGCGTCCATCACATCCAGCTCACTCATGCCTTCACCCTCTTCTGCCTCGGGTCGAAAGCATCCCGAAGACCGTCACCGATGAAGTTCACCGACAACGAGATCAGCACGATGAACACGAAGGGGATCAGGAACAACCACGGGTGCAGGTTCAACTCGTTCTTGTTCAGCGAGATCATCAGCCCGAGCGAGGTGTCCGGGCTGTGCACGCCGAGTCCGATGAACGACAGCGCGGCTTCCAGCAGCACCGCCTGCGCGACGGCGAGCGTCGCGTTCACGATGATGACGTCCACCGTGTTCGGCAGGATGTGCCGGAAGATGATCCGCGACGTCGACGCGCCCAGCGCGCGGGCGGCCTCCACGAACTCCTTCTCGCGCAGCGACAGCACCATGCCGCGGATGACGCGGGCGATGGAGAGCCAGCCGATCAGGCCGAGGTAGAGGGCCACGACGAGCCAGTTGCTGCCGCCGCCACCGGTCGCCGTGGCGACGAAGCTGTTGCGCACCAGCACGGCCGCGATGATGAACGACGGGATCACCAGCAGCAGGTCGATGAACCGGCTGATGAGCGTGTCGACCCAGCCGCCCTTGTACCCGGCGAGCGCGCCCAGCATGACGCCGATGAACGTGGACAGGAAGGCCACGACGAGGGCGATCTGCAACGAGAACTGGGTACCGCGGATCGTCTGGGCCACCATGTCGGCGCCCAGCCGGTCCGTGCCGAACGGGTGGTCGGCGGTCGGGTTCTGGTACCTCGGGAAGCCGAGGTCGGTGAACGGGTACTGCCAGAAGGCGCTGCCCAGGAAGGCGAACAGCACCAGCAGGATGAAGATCACGACGCCGACGACCGCGGCGCGGTGCCGCAGGAAGCGTCGTGCGATGACCTGCCACTGCTTGCGCGCCGACGACGAGTCGAACTGGCTCTTGTCGGCCGTGGTGGGAGCCGCGGGTGGCACCGCGGGCGTAGTCAGGTCAGTCAAGGCGGATCCTCGGGTCCATGAACGCGTAAAGGATGTCCGCGATCAGGTTGAACGCGATGATGAACACGGCGGTCACCATCATGAAGCCCAACACCTGGAACGGCTCGAGCTTGGTGATGGCGTCGACCAGGAACTTGCCCATTCCCGACCAGCCGAACACCGTCTCGGTGATCACGGCGCCGCCTACGGTGGCGCCGAAGTTCAGCGACGACACGGTGACGATGGGGATGAGGGCGTTGCGGAAGGCGTGGCGGAAGATCGAGCGGGCCTCGGAGATGCCCTTGGCCTGGGCGGTCCGCACGTAGTCGGCGTTCAGGGTGTCCAGCATGGACGCCCGCTGGAACCGGCTGTAGAGCGCGAACTGGATGACCACGAGCGAGATGGTCGGCAGGATGTAGGCGCCGGTGTACTGGAAGAACTGCTCCCCGAAGCCGCCCTTGAAGCCGTCACCCGGTGGTCCGGCCGTGATGATCCACCTGTCCGCGCCGATGGACTCGAGCCAGTTGTTGAGCGAGATGCCGCCGGTCTTCAGGATGAGGGCGACGCAGAACAGCGGCATCGAGAACATCGCGAACGATATTCCGGTGGCCGTGTAGTCGAAGAGCGAATACTGTCTCACCGCGCCGATCACCCCGACGACCATGCCCAGCAGCAGGGCGATGATCTCGGCGATGATCACGAGCCGGAAGGTGACGACGAAGGCCTTGCTGATGTCTTCCTTCACGGACCGGCCCGCGTTGCCGGGGACCACGGACTCGCCCCAGTCGCCGGTGACGAAGTCGCCCGCCCAGTTCGTGTAGCGCTCCAGGAACGGGTCGTTGTAGCCCGTGCGCTCGTACGCGGCGGCGACCTCGGCCGGGGTGCGCGGCTTCTGGAGCTTCCACTCGCCGAGGGGATCGCCCATGGCCGTGGTGAGTCCGAAGCAGAGGAACGACGCGAGGATCAACAGCGGGATGGAGATCATCAACCGCCGGATTATGTATCGCAACATGAGAGGTTCTCCCTAGACACCCCCGCAGGCGCGGGGAAGCCTACCGGACGGTGACACCGGCCAGGGGGCTGGTGCTCGTGGCACCAACCCCCCGGCCTGGTTTGGTTGTTTCAGAACTGCTCGGTGACTACTTCTTCTGCCACGCGAACATGTTCCAGGTGACACCGCCGCCGACGCCCACGTAGCTGATCGGGCCGATGTCGGCGCTCGAAGCCGCGAAGTCGGGCAGCTGGAAGAGCGGGATGCTGTGGAGGTCGGTCCGCATCTGCTTGTCGACCTCGTTCATCAGCGCCACGCGCTTCTGGTAGTCCAGCTCGGCGTTGGCGGCCTTCCACTTCTCGTCCACGACGGAGGAGGAGTAGTTGTTGTAGTTGCCCGAGCCGCCCTTGTCCTTGCTGGCGTAGTTGCCGTACGCGCCGGCCTTCAGGGGCTGGCCGACCCAAGCGAACAGGGCCGCGTCGAACTCGCTGGCCGGGAGTCGCTTGTCGTTGAAGTCGACGTCCTGGTCGTCCACGATCTCGATGCCGGCCTGCTTGCACTTGTCCTGGAGGATGCGGACGGTGTCCGCACGACGCTGGACGACCTTGTGGCCGAGCTTGAAGGACGCGCGGTACTCGCCCTTGGTGTAGATGCCGTCGGCGCCCTGCTTCCAGCCGCCGCCCTCGAGGGTCTTCTTGGCGGCGTCGACGTCACCCTTGCCGATGTCGCTGAAGTGCTCCTCGTAGCCGACCTCGTTGGGCATGAACGTGAGGCTGTTCAGCGGCTTCGCGTTCGGGTCGACGTCCTTGACCAGCTTGTCGACCAGGGACTGGCGGTCGAAGCACTGGGCGATCGCCAGGCGCAGGTCGGCGTTCTCCTTGAACAGCGGGCGCGCCATGTTGAGGTCGACGTGCTCGAAGGTCTGACCACCGGCGGCGAACACGTTGAACGCGCTGTCGCCGCGCAGCTGCTGCGCCACGGCCGGGTCGGCCTGCGGTGCGATGACCGCGACTTCCTTGTTCTGCAGCTGCTGCGCCGCGGACTGGGAGTCGGTGTTGGTCTTGAGGATCACCTTCGAGGCGGCGGCCTTCTCGCCCCACCACTTCGGGTTGCGCTCGAGGACCGTCTGGTCCTTGAGGTCCGTGGAGGTGATGGTGTACGGCCCACCGGAGAGCGCGACGGAGGCGTCGAACCCGACCCAGCCCTTGGTGTAGAACTCGGCGGCCTTCTTGACGGTCTCGTCGTTCTGCGTCGGCAGGACCTTGGTGATGTCCGGGATGCTGGTCTTCTCCTCCAGGATGTGCGCGGGGAGGAGCCCGTCGCTGCCCGGCGAGGAGAAGAGGCCGCGGTAGTCCGCGTACTGCTTGCCCGAGAAGAACGTGGTGGTGATGGTCTTGTTGTCGTCGGAGCAGTCGAGCTTCTCGATGTCCTCGTAACCCGTGGGGGTCGAGTCGAAGATCGAGGCCTCGGCGCCGTCCTCACCCTTGACGGTGGCCTTGCTCGCGCCCGCCAGCCACTTCAGGTGGAAGTCCTTGCAGTCGATCGGCTTGCCGTCGGACCAGACGGCTTCCTTGCGGACCTTCCACACGATGGTCTGCGGGTCGTTCTTGGTGACCTCGATGGAGTCCATGAGGTCGCCGTCGACCTTGATGACGAGCTTGCCGTCGACCAGGTCGGAGAAGAACGGCGAGGGCAGGACGTTCGACAGCGTGATGGTGCTGGAGAAGTTGTTCGTCGCGCCGGTGTAGTTGTTGTAGTTGTGGAAGCCCTCCTCGGTGGCCACGGCGATCTCGCCGATGTCGTCCACCTTCGGACGCTTGAACACCTGGTCGGCGCCACCGATGTCACCAGGGTTGGAATCCTGCTGCCCGGCATCGCCCGAACCACCCGAACCACCCGAACCGCACGCACTCAGCACGAGTGCTGCGCCGGTCAGCAGCGCGAGCGCCGTGACAGCCTTTGATTTCCTCATCGACACGTGCCCTCCTAGCACCGGGTTGGAGCGGCCGTTTGAGCCGACCTCCACCCATAACCGTGATGTGCCAAACGCGCCCCGAACCGACACACCGTGGCAGCAGGTTAAGAACCGGCCGGCAGCACGGTCACTGCCCATGGGCCGATCGTGACCAAAGGGTGACACGCTGGTAGCAGCACGCTACTCCCTGGTTACCGGGCGGGAGCGTTCGTTAACCGGACGGAGGGAATACTGTCAAAATTAACATCGGGTCGCCACTCGGGGAAGACCCCGTCGAAAAGGCGTTTTTCAGCCCTGCTCGCGCCGCCACGTCGCCGCGTCGCTGAGCGGACCCGCGAACGGGGCTCCCGCCGCCGCCCCGCGCGCCTCCGGAAGGACTACGAGGAAGTCGGCCACCTGGAACAACGGCAGCGCGATCGCCTGCTGCCAGAGCACCGGTTCGATCTTGGTCAGCGCCTCGGACAGCAAGGTCCGACCGCTCAGCGCGTCGTCGATCACGGGTTGCAGCGTTTGATCGCAGAATCCGGGGAGATTCGCCGGAATGGGTGTCGATCCATCCCCGATGGAAGGACGACAACCGAATGCCGAAGCCAGGGACGCGGCCGAATCACCGGTGTCCACCTGGGGAACGACGGTTATGTCGACCTGAGCGCTCTGCTCACCATTGGGTGAACCGGGAAGATCTTGCCCGAACAACTGATTCGCGGGCGGCGAGATCACCTTCGCCTGGATTCCGGCCAGAACGAGTTGGCGTTGCACCTGGTTGGCGACCGTGTTGTACGGCTCGGCCCCCTCGACCGCCGCGATCGTGAGGCTCAGGGGTTTCCCGTCCCGCGACCACACGCCGCCCTCCGGCCGGACGTACCCGGCCTCGCCCAGCAGCCGCGTCGTCGCCGCCACGTCCTGCACCACGCCCGCCGGGATCGTCGGCGCGTACCCGGCCTTCGACGGCGGCACCACCATCGAGTCGGCCCTGAACTGCGCGGACGGCCCGCTGCCCGTCCCGATCGCGATCAGCGCCTCGCGGTCCAGCGCGGCCAGGACGGCCTGGCGGACCTTCAGGTCGGCCAACTGCTCCGACGCGGGTCGCAGGAGCACCTGGACCACCTCGGGCCTCGGAACGACCGTGCTGACCAGCGGCGTGCCCTTCGACAGGTCGGTCACCGCGTTCAACGCGATCGCGTCGGCCCGGATCAGCGCGGCCTGGTCGTCCTCGTCCCGCAGCGCCGACACGATCCCGTCGTGGCTGGCCCTCCGCAGGACCACCCGGTCCAGCGCCGTGGGCTGCTCCCAGTACCGGTCGTTGCGCTCCAGCACGATCTCGCCGCGCGGCACGTCGAGCGTCTTGACCGCGAACGGCCCGCCGGTCGCGGGGAAGCTGTCGCTCAGCGCCGTGGCCCAACCGCCCGGCTGGTCCTTCAGCAGGTGGGCGGGCAGCAGGTTCGAGAACAGCGAGCGCCAACCGGGGTAGGGCTTGCTGAACGTGACCTCGACCGCCTTGCCGCCCTCGCGGGAGGCGATGTCGGAGATCAGCCGGTACCCGGCCGGGTCCACCACACCGGGCTCGCTGCGCATGCGCTGCCACAGGTAGACGAAGTCCTCCGCCGCCATCGGCGCCGTGTCCGTCCACGACGCGTCCTTGCGGAGGGTGTAGCTGACCGTGTACGGCTCGGTCTTCGTGACCTGCGCCGACACCATCAGGTTCGTGTCCAGCCGCGGCGTCCCGTCCGGCGCGGTCCGGAACACGCTCGGCAGCAGCAGGCTCGTGAGGGCGGTCGTGATGGTCGACTGGCCCGCGATCGTGTGCGGGTTGTAGCTGCCCTTCACGTCGTCGACACCGACCACGACCTCGTTGAGGGCCTGCTCCGGCACGACCGACATGCCGGGGGTCGAGGAGACGATGGGCAGCGGGCCGGAGTTGGTGCAGGCGGTGAGGGTGCAAGCCGCCAGTGCGAGCGCCGCCAAGCGTGGGATTCGGGTCCCCCCAGACCGAGTCATGCCCCGCAGCCTGCCAGAGCGCGTTGACAGTTGCCCGAGAGGCCTGGGGTTCATGTTGTGAGGACGTTCGGGGGTGCTGTGGGGTTCCGGTGGGGTTCCGGTGGGTCGCTGGTTGGGGGTGGGGTTGGTGGGTTGTGCGGGGTGGGGTTGGTGGGTTATGCGGGGTGGGGTTGGGGTGGGTGTAGTCGGGTGCCTGTGTGGGGCCAGAGCGGTTGCGCACGGGGGTGGCCGATTTGACTTGGGCCCCTCTTTTTGGGCCTCGGCGGTCGGAAAGGGCAGGTGGTGGTGATCTGCCCGCCGCCGCGAGGGTAGGCCCAAAAACCCCAAGTAAAATCGGCCGCGGTTGCGTGCTTTCCTTTGTGTGGCAGCGGGTTGGGTGCTTTGGGCTACGTCTGGCTCCTGGCCCCTGCCCCTGGCGTCTGGCTCCTGGCGTTTGCCCCTTGGCGTCTGGCCTCTGGCTCCTAGCGTCTGGCCCCTGCCCCTGGCGTCTGGCCCCTGCCCTGCCCTGGCGTCTCGGTCTTGCGTCTGGCGGCTTGTCCGCTTGTGCGGGTGGGGCAACCCCGCGAGGCAACGCTTGTGTCCCGCACGGCGGCGGTGGACCGCGTGCCTCCAACGCGAACAGGGCCACCCCCTGCTGGGGGTGGCCCTGTTCGGTGCGTGCTGTGGGACTTAGCCGCGGAGCTTGTTGCGGGAGCGCTCGCGGCCGCGGAGGTTGGCGTCGAGGATGAGCTTGCGCACCCGGACGACCTCCGGGGCGACCTCGACGCACTCGTCGGAGGCGCAGAACTCCAGTGCCTCTTCGAGCGACAGCTTGCGCGGGCGGGCGAGGGTTTCCATGACGTCGGCGGAGGACTGGCGCATGTTCGTGAGCTTCTTCTCACGGCACACGTTGATGTCGAGGTCCTCGGCGCGCGGGTTCTCGCCGACGACCATGCCCTCGTAGGCGTCCGCGCCGGGCTCGACGAAGAAGGTGCCGCGGTCGGCCAGCTGGATCATCGCGTAGGCGGTGATCATGCCGGAGCGGTCGGCGACCAGGGAGCCGTTGTGGCGGGTGCGGATCTCGCCTGCCCACGGGAAGTAGCCCTCGGAGACGGCGTTGGCGATGCCGGTGCCGCGGGTCTCGGTGAGGAACTCCGTGCGGAAGCCGATGAGGCCGCGCGACGGGATGACGTAGTCGAGCTTCACGCGGCCGGTGCCGTGGCCGGACATGTTCTCCATGCGGCCCTTGCGGTTCGCGAGGAGCTGCGTCACGGCGCCCAGGTGCTCCTCGGGGGCGTCGATGGTGACGCGCTCGAAGGGCTCGTGGAGCTTGCCGTCGACCTGGCGGGTGACGACCTGCGGCTTGCCGACGGTCAGCTCGAAGCCCTCGCGGCGGATCTGCTCGACCAGGATGGCGAGGGCCAGCTCACCGCGGCCCTGCACCTCCCAGGTGTCGGGGCGCTCGGTCGGGAGGACGCGGATCGACACGTTGCCGACCAGCTCCGAGTCGAGGCGGGCCTTGAGGACGCGGGCCGTCAGCTTGTTGCCGCCGCCGCGACCGGCCAGCGGCGAGGTGTTCACGCCGATGGTCATCGAGATGGCGGGCAGGTCGACGGTGATGCGCTCGAGCGGCACCGGGTTCTCGGGGTCGGCGAGCGTGTCGCCGATCGTGATCTCCGGGATGCCCGCGATGGCGACCAGGTCGCCCGCGTGGGCCTCCTCGGTCGGCACGCGGTCGAGCGCCTCGGTGATCAGCAGCTCGGTGATGCGGACGCGCTGGGTCGTGCCGTCCTCGCGGCACCAGGCGACCCAGTCGCCCTTGCGCATGTGGCCCGAGTGGATGCGGCACAGCGCGATGCGGCCGAGGAACGACGACGCGTCGAGGTTCGTGACCAGCGCCTGGAGGGGCGCGTTGACATCGCCGCGCGGGGCGGGGATGTGGTTGAGCAGCACCTCGAACAGGGTGTCGAGGTTCTCCTCGTCCGGCATGCCGCCGTCGGCGGGCTGGGTCATGCTCGCGCGACCGGCGCGGGCCGACGCGTACACGACCGGGAGGTCGAGCACGGAGTCGTCGGCGCCGACCTCGGCGGCCAGTTCGAGCAGCAGGTCGTGGGCTTCCTCGACGACCTCGCTGATGCGGGCGTCGGGACGGTCGACCTTGTTCACGACCAGGATCACGGGCAGGCCCGCGGACAGGGTCTTGCGCAGCACGAAGCGGGTCTGCGGGAGCGGGCCCTCGCTGGCGTCGATGAGCAGCACGACGCCGTCGACCATGGAG
This sequence comes from Umezawaea sp. Da 62-37, assembly GCF_032460545.1. Classification (GTDB taxonomy): domain Bacteria; phylum Actinomycetota; class Actinomycetes; order Mycobacteriales; family Pseudonocardiaceae; genus Umezawaea. Next base: position 6,442,019 of record NZ_CP135965.1, on the reverse strand, counting down.
AGGCCGCGCTCGACCTCACCGCCGAAGTCGGCGTGGCCGGGGGTGTCGACGACGTTGATCGTCACCGGACCGTCGGGGGTCTCCCTGCGGACCGCGGTGTTCTTCGCGAGGATGGTGATGCCCTTCTCGCGCTCGAGGTCACCGGAGTCCATGACTCGGTCGACGAGTTCGGCGCGAGCCGAGAACGCTCCGGACTGCCGGAGCATGGCGTCGACGAGGGTGGTCTTGCCGTGGTCAACGTGCGCGACGATCGCGACGTTGCGCAGGTCAGCACGCACCTGAGCGGGCGATTCGTTGATCGACGCGGTGGCCGTGGGCACGCGGAACTCCTAGAGCTGGAAGTCGAGGAAGGGGGCCAGCGCCGGGACGGAGATCGCGCACAGCCTTCACAAGAGTACCGGCTCCGTTGCCAATACCACACATCGTCGGGGGTGAGGTCAGCCTCACCTAGTCTGGGAAGCACCTCTAACCAGGGAGTGTACTGAGCGTGGGCAAGGTGAAGAAGAAGTGCTGCCGGTCGAAGCCCAGGTGCAAGAAGTGCCCGGTGGTCGCGCTGTTCAAGGCCAGGGACGAGGCCCGCGCGAAGGCGCTCAAGAAGCTGGCCAAGCAGGAGCGGAAGAAGTCCGGGAAGAAGAAGGACGGAAAAGCGGCCTGACCAGGTGGTGTCCCGCCGCATAGAACAAATGTAGACGTTCCGGACAGCGCCCCGACACGATAGGATCGCGGCCATGCGCAGTCTTCACACGTCCTGGTGGCCCGCCTCGCGGCGGCCCTAGAACTGTGCGCTAGACGAACCACAGGCCGCCCGCTCGGGCGGCCTTCGCTGTGTTCGGGGTCCCGCGCCGACGGGTGGCACACCTGTCGAAGGGACCCACCATGATCAGGCTCTCCGCCATCACCCCGTCCGGCCACGTCCAGCTGGGCAACTACCTCGGCGCCATCCGCCGCTGGGCCGCCGAGGGCACCGAGCAGGACGTCTACTTCATCAGCGACCTGCACGCGATGACGTCCTCCCACAACCCCTCCAAACTCCGGTCCCTGACCAGGGAGCAGCTCGCGCTGCTCATCGCCGCCGGTGTCGACCCGCACAGCGTCTCCGTGCAGTCCGACCTGGTCAGGGAGCTGGGCGCGCTCACCTGGATCCTGGAGTGCACCTGCACCTACGGCGAGGCCGCCCGGATGATCCAGTTCAAGGAGAAGTCCGCGGGCCGCGACTCGGTGCGGCTGAGCCTGCTCACCTACCCGGTGCTGATGGCCGCCGACATCCTGCTGCAGGGCGCCCACGAGGTGCCCGTCGGCGACGACCAGGCCCAGCACGTCGAGCTGGCCAGGGCGTTGGCCAAGCGCTTCAACAGCACCTACGGCGAGGTCTTCGCCATGCCCCGCGGCGTCGTGCCCCCGACCGCCTCGCGGGTCCGCGACCTGGCGGACCCGACCAAGAAGATGGCCAAGTCCGCCACCGACGCCGCGGGCACCGTCTTCGTCCTGGACCCGCCCGACCTGATCCAGCGCAAGATCAAGCGCGCCGTGACGGACAACCTGAACGAGGTCCGCTACGCACCCGTCGAACAGCCCGGTGTCGCGAACCTGCTGGAGATCATCTCCGCGTGCACCAGCAAGGACCCGAACGAGATCGCGGCGTCGCTGGGGAGCTACTCGGAGCTGAAGGACATGGCGGCCGACGCGGTCGTGGAGGAACTGCGGGGTGTGCGCGAACGCACCCTCGCCCTGCTCGACGACGCCCCTGAGCTGGACCGGATCCGCCAGGCGGGCGCCGAACGCGCTCGCGGACGGGCCCAGCACCGGTTGGACGCGGCGCTGCGGATGGCCGGGTTGGGTTGAGGCGCCGGTGGGCGCGGTCAGCCGCGCCCACCACGCTTCCTAAACGGAGGACAACAGCTCCTTCAGCCCCGGCACCAGCACCCGGTCCGCGGGCAGCCAGTCCAGGCCGTCCAACTCCGAGACCGGAATCCACCGCACCGCCCGGTGCTCGCGCGCCTCCGGCTCCCCCGAGCCCGGCGCCAGCTCAGCCGAGAACACCCGCAGCAGCAGCGAAGCCCTCAGCGGCACGTCCGGCCCGATCTGCTCCCCCACCCCGACCTCCACGCCCAACTCCTCGACGCACTCCCGCGCCAGCGCGACCGCCTCGGTCTCGCCGGGATCGACCCGCCCACCCGGCAGCTCCCACTTCCCCTCCGCCTCCACGGGGAACGCGCGCTGCTGGACCAGCAGCAACCCGTCGCGGGTGATGGCGGCGCCGACCACGACGGCGGCCTCCGCCATCTGCAACGCCCGCCGGGACACGGCGCCTGCGCGGGCTTCGAGGATCTTGAGGGCGAGACCGCGGCCGACCACGATGTCGGCGAGCCGTCCGAACGGGCCGCCGGGGCTGTTCCACTCGACGCAGTCGACGACCAGGGTGCCGCCGCCGGTCTCGACGAGGTCGGTGGACAGTTCGAACGAGGGCAGCGGGCCGTCCACGAGGGACGCCGCCACGCCGGTCGCGTCCGCGCGGGTGACCAGGAGCCTGCCGCGGACCGGGCCGACGAAGCCCTGGAGTTCGGCGCCGACGTGCAGGACGCCCGAGCCGCCGGAGAGGCGCACGCCGAGTCCGCGCACCGACGCGGCGAGCAGGCGCGTGTCCAGGAGCGCGCCCGCGACGGTTCGGACGGGCGCTTCTACGAGGGTGGTCGCGCGGAGATCGGGCACGGCCGCATACTGCCATTGACCTGTGGAATCACCGGTAAGCGGGCCAGCGGGCCTCGAAGCGCGCGCCGCCGAGGCGCGACTGGGCGACCTGCACGGTGCCCTTGCGCTGCCGGACCAGCTGGGCCACCAGCGCGAGGCCGAGGCCGAAGCCGCCGGAGGCCCGGCCGCGGTGCTCCTCGACGCGGTAGAAGCGGTCGAAGATCCGCGACCAGTGCTCGGGCGGGATGCCGTGGCCGTCGTCCTCCACGATCAGCCGGATCTCGCCGGGGGCGGGCAGCACCGAGATGCGGAGGAGTCCGGTGGCGTAGCGGACGGCGTTGCGGACGAGGTTGTCGACGACCAGTTCGACCTCGGCGCGGGTCGCGGACACCATGCACGCGCTCGACGGGGCGGCGACCTGCACCAGCAGGTCGGCCGACGGCATCCGGTCGACGATCGCGTGCACCTGGAGCACCAGGTCGACGGGTTCGGCGCGGGGCAGTTCGCCGCTGTCCGCGCGGGCCAGGATGAGCAGGGCGTCGACCAGCGAGGAGAGGCGTTCGGACTCCTCGACGACCGATTCCAGCACCTCCAGCGAGAACTCCGGGTCCGGGTGGGCGACGGCGACCTCGGCTTGCGCGCGCACCGACGTGATGGGCGAGCGGAGTTCGTGCGCGGCGTCGCCGGTGAACCGGCGCAGCCGTTCGGTGGCCTCGTCGCGCCGGGCGAGCAGGCCGTTCAACGCCTCCGCGAGCGCCTGCAACTCGTCCTGCGACTCGGGCACCGGCAGTCGTTGACCACGGGGCAACTCGGCGGCGGCCACGCGCATCCGCTCGACGGGGCGCAGCGAGGACCGGACGGACAGCCAGGTCGCGATGCCGACCAGCAGCGCGACCAGCGCGGTGGCCACGGCGAGCCAGCGGGTGCCCAGGTCGTTCGCGCCGTTGTAGCCGATGAGCGTGTCACCGGCGGCGATGAGCCGGGGCGTGCCGTCGGGGGCGGTGTCGACGCGGCCGATCCAGCGCGTGGCGCTCACGCCGTCCTCGCGCAGCACCGCCCGCCCGGCCTTCAGGGTCCGCACCTCGGCCGGGGTCAGGTCGGGCGCGGGCAGCCCGTCGAGCGGGGACCCGGCGGCGTCCAGCAGCCGCACCCCCGGACCGCTGCCGACCGCGACTGCCCTGGTGAGCTGCGCGTCGACGGCGCTGATCTGCACGCGCGCGATGAGGCTCGGCGCCAGGCTGGTCAGCGCCATCAGGCACAGCCACGCGACGCCGGTGGCCACCACGGTGATCCGGAACCGCAGCGTGCGCCGGAACCACCACCGCCTCGGGTTCACCTACGGGCCGCCCGCTGCACGGTCGCGCCGAGCGCCGCGTCGAGGTCGGCGGTGGAGGCGAGGTAGCCGTGGCCGCGGACGGTGCGGACGACCTCGCCCGCCCCCATCGCGTCGAGCTTGCGCCGCAGGTAGCCGACGTAGACCTCGACGGCGTTGCGGGTGGCGGCCTGCTCGTCGCCCCACACGGCGCGCAGCAGTTCGTCCTTCGTGACCACCGAGCCCGCGCGGCCGGCCAGCACGTCGAGCACCGCGTACTCGCGGGGGCTCAGCGACACCGGCGCGCCAGCCCAGGTGACCTCGCGCAGCCCCCGGTCGACGACGAGTTCGCCCAGCTTGAGCCTGCGGCGGGAGTTGCCGCCGGAGTTGCGCCGCAGCAGCGCGCGGACCTGGGCGACCAGCACCACGAACGAGAACGGCTTGACCAGGTAGCCGTCGGCGCCGAGGTCGAGCCCGTCCGCCTGGTCGACCTCGCCGTCCTTGGCCGACACCATCAGCACGGGGGTGCGCACGCCCTCGGCGCGCATGCGCTGGAGAACGCGGTAGCCGGACAGGCCGGGCAGCATGATGTCGAGCAGCACGACGTCGAACGCGCCGGTCAGCGCCACGCGCAGGGCGTTCGGGCCGTCCGCGGCCGTCACGACCTCCATGCCCTCCGCCGACAGCCCCCGCTCCAACGCACGCCGCACACCGATCTCGTCGTCGACAACCAGCACCCGTGGTCTCACGTGGCCCAGCATGACGGTTCGGGGGGACACTCGGTTCCGGATCTCAGCGGTCTCTCAGGCTCTCAGCGCGATCTCAGTTCCATCCGGGCACTGTCTGAGGTGTCGGACGGCACAGGGCCGACCGGCATGTGGAGGAGGGGACATGAACAGGAGAAAGGTGACCGTGGCCGTGGCCGTGGCGGCGGCCGGAGTCGTCGCCGGGGTAGCGGGTCTGGGGGTGCTGGCGATGCCCGCCGGCGCCGGGCCCGCCCCCGAGCTGCCGCAGGTCGACGCGCAGTCCCTGGTCGAGTCCGTCCTGACGGCCAAGCCCGCGGCGTTCGGCGGCACGGTCGACGTGAACAACAGCCTCGGCATCCCCACCATCGCGGGCATCCCGCAGCTCACCGACGGCGCCAGCCAGATCCGCATGTGGACCGATGGTCAAGGCCGGGCGCGGGTGTCGATGCCGAGCGGCAACTCGGAGCGCACCATCGTGGACGACGGCGAGACGCTCTGGACGTGGAACTCGGAGACGCAGACCGTCACCAAGTCCCCGCACGGCGCCGTCGAGCCGGACGCGAAGCCCGAACTGGGGCTGGGGCTCGGCCAGGACGGCAAGCCGCTCGACCCGCTGTCGCTGGCGCGCGACGTCGTGGGCGAGATCGAGAAGACCAGCACCGTGAGCGTCGACGGCACGGCCCGCGTGGCCAACCGGTCGGCCTACGAGCTGGTGTTCACGCCCAAGCCCACCGAGCGGACGGTGCTGCGCGAGGTGCGCATCGCGGTCGACTCGGAGCTGCGGATGCCGCTGCGGGTGGCCGTGCTGACCAACGGCACCGACGAGGCGGCCGTGCAGGTCGGGTTCTCCGAGATCACCGTCGGCGCCCAGGACGCGGGTCTGTTCCAGTTCACCCCGTCCGCCAGTGCCAAGGTCGAGGACAAGAAGCTCGAGGAGCCGTCCGACCAGGACAAGGCCGAGGCGGAGAAGGTGCTCGGCCAGGTGGCGCCGCAGGTCGTCGGCGACGGCTGGGACAGCGTGATCGTCGCGAAGATCCCGTCCGACCAGTTCGGCGGCCTCCAGGCTCCCGCCGACGAGCCCGGCAAGTCCGACCGGCCCCGTCGCGGCGGTGCCGACCAGCTCGACCCGCAGGCCCTGCTCAAGCAACTGGGCAAGCAGGTCAGCGGCTCGTGGGGCAGTGGGACGCTGATCAGCAGCAAGATCGGCAACGTGCTGCTGGCCGACGACGGCCGTGTCGCGTTGGGCGCCGTGCCGGAGCAGGTGCTCACCGAGGCGATCGGCCAGGTCAAGTGACCACCGCGACCAGCGCGCGCTAGTCGCTCGGGACTCCCTGGGCTCGGCGCGCGCCGAGCCCGGGGAGGTTCCTGCTCCGTCCACCACTGCTCACCCGAAGGGAGGTCCGACATGGTGTCCACAGGCGTTTCGCCTCTCCACCCACCCGGCGGCGATGATGCTCTGCGCGGCGCCTTCCTCCCGGTCGTGGACCGCGCCGCACCCTTCGCGGGTCCGGATGTGCGGCGGCCGTCGTCCAGCCGGGTGCCCGCGGTCGGTGCGGAGCCTGCTGCTCCGGTACCAGCGGTCAATCCGGTGCAGGGTCCGACCGTGGAACTCGGCCTTCCGGGCCCGTGTTCGGGCCAACCGCGCCCAACCGGCATCGCCGACGGCTCGGGCGACCTCGCGGTCGCGCCGCAGCCCGGTGACGTTCGGGTCAAGAGCCGTCATGTGCGGGTGGTCGAAGCGCGAGCGCACGATCTTCCCGTGCCGGAGGGCGACCTTTCCGCGAGTCTTCGCGCGAGGGCGGCTCCCCGGCGAATGCCGCGCCTTCTCCCGCTCCGGCCGCCGCGGCCTGCGCAACCAGGGCTTCAGGGAACACGGGTCGCCGATCGAGGTGGTGCGAGGCCGGGTGCCACCATCCACGGCCACAGTGGCGAACGCGGTCGAACCGAGGTCGATCCCGGTCTCCTGCGCGACGCGGGGCAACGGCTCGGCCTCGCGCTCGACCACGAACGACACGCGGAACCCACCACCAGGACCTCTGGTGATCGGCACCGAGCCGGGTTCGGATGGAAGGGCACGGGACCGGCGCACGCGCACGTCGCCGAACTTCGCCGAGGACAACGACCCGTCGGCACGGAGTCCACACCTGTTGCGCGTGGGCCTGGACGACCAGCGGGTGTCCTTCTTGGACTAGAACCCCGGTTTCCCCGCGCGTACGCCCTTGCGCCCACCCACCTCGTCGAAGAAGTCGCGGTACGCCCGGTGGCGGTCGCGAACCGCCTGGATCAAGGCATCAGCGCCGACCTCGGCCGACCACTCGCGTGGAACAGTCCTCCCGGCCAGGACGATCACCTTGGCCTGGACCGCCACGTCGAGCACCCGTCCACCACCACCCCGAAGAGACCACCTCACGCTGATCGCGTCGGTGAACACCACGCGACGGCATCCGCACCGCCTCGCCAACGCTTCACGCCGAGCCGTGGTCGGCTCGACGCGATGGCGGTAGCGGGCACACAGGGAACGGACCACAACGAGATGCACCGACAGGAACGGAAGCCGCGTCCCCGCAGGGAGGTGCTGAAGTGACCACTTCGACCAGCGCGCGGGTGGAGTCGGCCTCGGCGGGCTCCACCCCGGTCCTCGCCGCCCGCACGCGGGGACTGCGCAAGACGTACGGGAGCACGGTCGCGGTCGACCGGGTCGACCTCGACCTGCCCGAGGGCGCCGTGATGGGCATGCTCGGGCCGAACGGGTCCGGGAAGACGACGACCATCCGGATGCTGCTGGGGCTGGTGCGGCCGACGGAGGGCGAGGTCGAGCTGCTCGGCAGGCCGTTGCCGGACGGGGCAGCGGAGTCGTTGCCGCACGTCGGTGCACTGGTCGAGGGGCCGGGGTTCCACCCGTTCCTGTCGGGGCGGGAGAACCTCCGGCGCAACGCGGCGTTCGAGCCGCTGCTGGCGACCGGGTCGATCAAGCAGGCGGTGGAGGACGCGCTGGAGCGCGTCGGCCTCGCGCAGGCCGCGCACCGGCGGTACCGGGGGTACTCGCTGGGCATGAAGCAGCGGTTGGGGCTGGCCGCGGCCCTGCTGGTGCCGCGCAAGCTGATCGTGCTCGACGAGCCGACCAACGGCCTCGACCCGGCGGGCACCCGCGAGGTGCGCAAGGTCGTGCACGACCTGCACACCGCGGGCAGCACGGTGCTGGTGTCGTCGCACCTGCTCAGCGAGATCGAGGCGATCTGCACGCACGTCGCCGTGCTGCACCGGGGAACCGTGGTGGCGCAGGGGGAACTGGCCGAGCTGCTGCGGGCCGACAGCTCCGCGCTCCAGGTGACGACGTCCGATGTGGACAGCGCGCTGAACGCGCTGCGCGCCGCCCGCATCTCGGCCCGTCCCTCCGACGAGGGCGTGCGGGTCGAGCTGATCGGCACGACCGCGCCCGTCGTGTTCCGGACGCTGGTGGAGGCGGGCGTCGAGATCCAGGAGGCGACCCGCACCCGCACCGGGCTGGAAGACCTGTTCGCCCGGCTCACCGAGGCCGGGGAGTCCGACCACCTGTCCACTGTGGACACCATCGAGAGGGCACGATGACCGCCGCGGTCGCCACGCGCGCTCCGTTGACCAGGCAGTTGCGATCGGAGTTGCGCTGGATCCTGCGCCGCCCGCGCACCGTGATCGGCCTCGGGTTGCTGTGCGTCGTACCCGTCCTGGCCGGGATCGGGCTCTGGTTCGCGGTCGACAACACCGACGGCCCCGCCGGTCCCGGTCTCGCCGCGATCATCTCCGGCAACGGTCTGGTGCTGCCGATCTTCACGCTGTTCCTGTCGCTGCCGCTGCTGCTGCCGCTGGTCGGCGCGATCTGGGCGGCCGACGGCCTGGCGGGCGAGGCCAACAGCGGCACGCTGCGCGGCCTGATGGTCGCGCCGGTCGGCCGGGTCCGGCTGCTCGGCGTCAAGGCGTTCGGCATCGCCGCGATGTCGCTGTTCGCGGTGACGCTGATGGCGTTCGTCGGCACGATCACCGGCATCGCGCTGTTCGGCATGAACGGGATGCTCACGATCTCCGGCACCACGCTGTCCGTCGGCGCGGCCCTCGGCCGAATCGTGCTGACCATCCTGCTGGTGACGTTCCAGATGTGGGCCGTGGCCGCCGTGGCGCTGTCCATCTCGGCGTGCACCGAACACCCCCTGGTCGTCATGGCCGCGACCATGGCCGGACTCATCGTGTTCGCCGTGCTCGGCGCGTTCAGCTCCCTGGACTGGCTCCAGCCCTACCTGATCACCTCGGCGTGGGACGGACTGGCGGACGTCATGCGCGACCCGATGCCCACCGCGGAACTGTGGAACAGCACCGGCCTGGCCGCCTGCTACCTGGTGATCGGCCTGTCACTCGCCGCCATCCGACTGGTCACCAAGGACGGCTAGCCGCATCGGACAACGTTCGCCCTGTCGACGACTGCACGTAGGTGCTCGTCCTGAATTCCAGGAGCCTCGTCCGGTTCTCGGTCTTCTTGACGTGGCCGTAGAGCTTGTCGCAGGCCAGGTCGTAGGCGGCGAACAGGTGCGGGACCCCGTGCGGGCGGGTGCAGGTCGCCCGCCGCCGGGGTCTGGGCCCGCGATCGGCCCATTGTCGGCCGGGGTGCGGTTGGAGGTTGAGCGGCCCGAACTCGTCCAGGCAGAACACCACCTCCGGATCGTCCGGCTCGGGCGCGATTTAGCGGTCGGCGATCGCTTACAGGTGTTCCACCCGCGCCTTCGTAGCCGTGTAGTCCGGGTCGCGGGAGGTCTTCCAGGTCTTCACGCGGGCAATGTGAACGTCCTGGGCCGGCCACCGGAGGCCCCACCAACGCGCCCTGACCGAACTCGGACGACTCCACCTGGCCTACACCGAGATCCGTCACGAGAAGACCAAGGACACCGCCAGCGGCTTCTGGACCAGGTGCCTACCACCCGCCGGCCGCGTTCCCGACCTAACCGGGCAACACGGCCAGCCCGTCGGAGTCCACCGACAGCCGCACCCGGTCACCGAGCGCGGGTGGTTCGGCGATCGGGGCGACGGCCTCGAACTCCTCGCCCCGCACGACCACGAGCAGCCGCACGTGGTCGCGGCGGTGCACCCGCTCCGCGACCACTCCCTCCAACGGCCCCGAAGCGTCCACGCGCAGCGCCGTCGAGCGCAGGCCGACCCGGCCCGGCACGGTGATGCCGAGCAGGTCGAGGGCGACGTCGGCGGGCAGGACGCGGTTGCACCCCAGGAACTTCGCGGTCTCCACGTCGACCGGCGACCGCCACACCTCGGTGGGCGGGCCGACCTGCCGGATTCGTCCCGTGCGCATCACGGCGACCCGGTCGGCGAGGGTGAACGCCTCGTCGTGGTCGTGCGTGACGACCAGCGCGGTGGCGCCTGCCTCCCGCAGCAGCCGGGCCAGGTCGACCGCGAGCTGCTCGCGCAGCGCCCGGTCCAGCGCGGACAGCGGCTCGTCGAGCAGCAGCAACCGGGGCCGGGGCGCCAGCGCCCTCGCCAGCGCGACCCGCTGCTGCTCGCCGCCGGACAGCTCGGTGACCTTGCGCTTCTGGTAGCCGCCCAGGCCGACCAGTTCCAGCAGTTCGGCGACGCGCTTGTGCCGCGCCTCGGCCTCCACGCCGTGCATCCTCATGCCGAACGCCACGTTGCCCGCTACGTCGCGGTGCGGGAACAGCTGCCCGTCCTGGAACACCAGCCCGAACCCCCTGCGGTGCACCGGGACGCCCGCCAGGTCCTCGTCGTCCCACCGGACGGTGCCCGCGCTGGGCCGTTCCAGGCCCGCGACCGCGCGCAGCAGAGTCGACTTGCCGCAGCCGGACGGGCCGAGCAGCGCGACGACCTCCCCGTCGTCGACGGTCAGGTCGACCCCGGACACGGCTGTGACGGCGCCGTAGCGGACGTCGACCCCGTCGATCAGCAACGACATCAGAACTCCCCACCACTGGGCACGCGCAGCCGTTCGATCAGCAGCACCGCGGCGACCGTCACGACCATCAGCAGCGCGCACGCCGCATAGGCCATCTGGCTGTTGAGCTGTCCCGGCCGCGACATCAGCCGGGCGATCACGATCGGCAGCGTCGGCGAGTCGGGACGGGCCAGGAAGCTGGTGGCGCCGAACTCGCCCAGCGCCACCACGAACCCGAACCCGGCGGCGGCGAGCAGGGACCGGCCCGCGAGCGGCAGGTCGACCTCGCGCCACACCCGCCACGGGCTCGCGCCGAGCGTCGCGGCGGCCTGCCGCAGCCGTTCGTCGACCGCGCGCAGCACCGGCAGCACCATCCGCACGATCAGCGGCGTGACCACGAGCGCCTGCGCCAGCGGCACCAGCGCGGGTGAGGTGCGCAGGTCGCCGGGCAGGGCGTCCATGGTGATCAGGTAGCCGAAGCCGACCGTCACCGCGGACACGCCGAGCGGCAGCATCAGCGCGGTGTCCAGCACCTCGCCGACACCGCGGGGCGCCCGGCCGCGGCGCAGCCCGATCAGCACGACCGCGGAGAACACGCCGATGAACAGCGCCAACAGCGTCGCGTCGGTCGCCGCGCGCAGCGAGTTCACCGCCGCGTCGACCCCGGACACGGCGAGCGTTCCGCGCTCCCCCGTGCCGGACAGCGCCCGGTAGCCCGCGAGGCTCCAACCGTCCACAGTGGACAGCGAGCGCAGGACCAGGCCGACCACCGGGACGAGCAGCGTGAGCACCACGGCGAACGCGACGCCGACCACCCCCCACTCGCCGCCGGTCGGCCTGCGCACCACCTCGGCGTTGCCGCGCAACGACAGCGCGGTCTCGCGCCTGCGCCGGGCCAGCCCGCCCAGCAGCAGCACCGCGAGCACCGCGGCGAACTGGAGCAGCGACAGCGCGGCCGCGCCGGACAGGTCGAACAGCTCCACCGTGCGCAGGTAGATCTCGGTCTCCAACGTCCGGTGGCGCGCCCCGCCGAGCACCAGCACCACGCCGAAACTGGTGGCGCAGAACAGGAACACCACCGACGCCGCCGACCCGATCGCGGGCAGCAGCGCGGGCAGCACCACCGACAGGAACGCCCGCGGCCTGGACGCGCCCAGCGCGCGGGCGGCGTCCTCGGCCCGGCGGTCGGTGTGCGCCCACAGCCCGCCGACGGTCCGCGCGACCACCGCGACGTTGAAGAACGCGTTGGCCAGCACGATCGGCAGCACCCCTCCGTCGGGCCAGAGCGCCCGGAACGCCAGGCCCACCACCACGGTCGGCAGCACGAACGGCACCATCACCGCCGCGCGCACGAACCCGGTGCCCGCGACCTTGCAGCGCGCCAGCAGGAACGCCACCGGCAGCCCCGTGACCAGGGCGAGCACCGTGGACGCGGCGGCCTGACCGAGGGTGAACCCGACCAGCTCCCACGTCCCGGCGGAGGCCAGCACCGCGCCGACGCCGCCGTCGCGCAGCCCGAGGCGCACGATCGCGAGCACCGGCCAGGCGAAGAAGACGCCCAGGAACACCAGCGGCACCAATGCCGCGAACGCCCAGCCGGTGCCTTGGGGGATCAGCCCACTACTAGCGTGCGCCACTGCTGCACCCACTGCTCGCGGTTGGCGCTGACCTGGTCCGCGGGCAACGTCTGCGACGTCTTGGGCAGCGGCGCCGCCTTGGTCCACGACTCGGGCAGCCGCACGCCTTCACGCGACGGGTACACGTACATCTGCTCGGGCACGTCGGCCTGGAACTGCTCCGACAGCAGGAAGTCCAGCACCTTCCTGGCGTCCTCGGGGTTCTTCGCGCCCGCCAGCACACCCGCGTACTCGACCTGCCGGTAGCAGGTGTCGAGCAGCGCCTTGGTGCGCGGCGTGCCGTCGTCGCCGATCTCGGCCGACGGCGAGGACGCGTACGACACCACGATCGGCCGCGGACCCTTGCCCGCGGACCCGGAGAAGTCCTGGTTGTAGGCCTCCTCCCAGCCGCTGACGACCTTGACGCCGTTGGCCTTGAGCTTGGTCCAGTACTCGGACCAGCTGGTGGGGCCGTACTTGCCGATGGTGCCGAGCAGGAACGCCAGCCCCGGCGAGGAGGTGGCCGGGTCCTCGACCACCAGCATGTCCTTGTACTTCGGGTCGACCAGGTCGTCGTAGGTCTTCGGCTCCGGCACGCCCTTCGCGGCCAGCCCGGCGACGTCGACGTTGAGGCACACGTCCCCGACGTCGACGGCGTGCAGCCTGCCGCTGGAGTCGGCCTCGTAGCGCTGCGAGCCCTTGTCCGCCTCGGGGCTCCGGTACTCGGCGAACACGTCCTCGGCCAGCGCCCGCGACGCGAACGTCGAGTCGACGCCGAAGGCGATGTCGCCGATCGGGTTGGACTTGGTCAGCACCAGCTTGTTCGTCAGCGCCCCGGCGTCACCGCCGGCGAGCGGCTTGACCGTGATCCCGGTGGCGGACTTGAAGGCGTCCAGGGTCTCCTGCTTGGCGACGAACGAGTCGTGCGTCACCAGCGTGACGACGTGGTCGCCCGCGGCGGGCGCGGAACCGCCGCCGCCGCCGCTCAGGGAACACCCCGCGACGAGCGAAAGGCATGCGGACGCGAACAGAACTCGGCGAAGCATCATCTCTCCCTACACCGGCATGACCCGGATCAGGTGTGGACGGTCGAAGGCTCGCGCGCCTTCCTCTCAGCCCGGCGCAGCACCGGACTCCCGTGGTAAGCGGCAGCGTACGCGACTCGGTGGGACCATCAGGGCCATGGCCGAACTGATGACCGACGACCAGGTGACCGAAGCCCTCCGCGCGCTGCCGAGCTGGAGCGCGCAGGAGAACGCGCTGATGCGCATCGTGGAGCTGAAGAGCTTCGCGGAGGCGATCCAGGTGGTGAACCGGGTGGCCGAGATCGCCGAGAACAACGACCACCACCCGGACATCGACATCCGCTGGCGCACGCTGACGTTCCGGGTGAGCACGCACTCGAAGGGCGGCGTGACCGCGCTCGACATCGGCCTCGCCACCGAGATCGACGGCGTGGTCGAGGCGCTCGGGTAACCGGTCCGCGGTGTTCCGCGGCCTCCACGACCGGAACGAAACCGCAGCTCACGGTGGCCGTTTCGTCCCTTGCGTGATCAGCTCGCGCCCGGTTCGATGGGATCACCGCCGCCTCCGCTCCAGGAGGCACCAGTGCTGATGTCAATTCGGAGGACCGCGCTCGTCGCGGTGGGCCTGCTCGCCACCGGCCTGGCCGTCGCCCCTCCGGCGGTCGCCGACCCCGCACCCGCCGCGGGCTGCGGGGTCACCGACCTGATGGTCAAGTCGTCCACCTACTGGGTCGAGCACGACACGGACCAGGCCGCGAACAACTGGTCCAACGCGCTGTTCCACGTCGGCAACCTCGCCCAGGTCCGCACGACCGGGATCAGCAACCACAAGACGTGGCCGTGGACCGAGGCCAACCGGTGGCAGCTGCCGCTCGATCCGGCGCACCCGTTCGCCGCCGACCCGCAGGCCTCCGGCGAGGCCTACCTGGACGTGTGGTTCTTCCACCAGGAGGACCGGGTCCTCGACCCGCTGCGCGCGAACCTGGCCGCCGAGGCGGCGAGCGTCGCGCAGGGCCGCACCCGGTACTGGTCGACGCCGGACGCGCTGGCCATGTCGCTGCCGTCGTTCGTCCGGATCGGCGTGATGGATTCGGACCAGGCGCTGCTGGACGCGGCGCGGACGCTGTTCCGGGACGCGGAGCGGCGGCTGTTCGACGACTTCACCGGGCTGTGGCTCGGCAACGCGCAGGCGAACGGCTTCGCGGTGTCCGGGCTGGCCAAGGCCGTGCTCGCGCTGCCCGCCGACAGCCCGGACCGCGCCGAGTACGCGCGGACGCTGAAGAGGTCGGCGGAGTCGCTGCGGTGGCTGCAAAGGCCGGACGGCTTCTGGAACGCCGAGCTGCTGTTCGGCGGCCAGGAGTCGAGCAGCACCGCGCTGATCACCCACGCCCTGGCGGCCGGGATCAACGCGGGCGTGCTCGACCGGGACGCGTACCTGCCCGTCGTGCGGCGGGGCTGGACCGCGCTGACCACGTCGGCGTTGCGGGACAGCGGCCTGTTCGGCTACGTGCAGGCCCGCGGGTCGCACCGGCGGGCCGGCGCGGACGACAGCGCGGCGTTCGGCGTGGGTGCGTTCCTCAGCGCTGGTCAGCAGGTTGCGGCTCTGACACCGGGCTGCTGACGGGTTCGGTCTGCGGGCCCGGTTCCAGGGCCCGCAGGCCCACCGCGATCGCCACCAGCGTGAGCAGGCCGGAGGCCGGGTAGACCCAGCCGAGCAACGACTCCCACCACGGGCGCGGGATGGTCCAGATGGAGTCCTGCCAGATGAGCAGGAACGAGATCAGGAAGCTGCCGATCGACAGCACCCAGACGATCGCGGTCGCGTTGACCAGCCGGTGCCGGTTCGCCGGGCCGTAGAGCAGCCACATCAGGGCGGGCATCGCCCACACCCAGTGGTGGCTCCACGAGATCGGCGACACCAGCAGCCCGAACACCTGCACCACGACGATCGCGGCCAGCGTCTGCCGGGCCCGCAGCGCCTCGCGCAGCGCCCACACCACCAGCCCCACCGCGACGGCGACGGCCACCAGGTAGATCGGCCCGCTCTGCACGTCGTAGCCGACGGTCCGCGACAGCGCCCCGCGCAGCGACTGGTTGATCGACGAGCCGACCGGGCCGATGCGGGTAGCGTCGCCGAGCAGGTGGAACCAGTACTCGGCCGACAGCTGCGGCGCGATCAGGAACCCCAGCCCGACCGTCAGCCCGAACGCCACGACCGACCAGATCGCCGCCGCGAACCGCTTGGTGCCGAGGAAGTACACGCCGGACACCGCCGGCGTCAGCTTGATCCCCGCGGTCACCCCGACGCCGAACCCCGCCACCCACGGGCGGGAACTTGCCATGGTGGCGAGGAGCACAGCGGAAAGCAGCAGGTTGATCTGGCCGTAGTTCAGCGTGGTGCGCACCGGCTCGACCCAGATCGCCAGCGCCGTCCACAGCATCGCGCGCCGGGACAGGTGCTCGGCGTCGATCATCCTCAGCGCCGTGCGGATCAGCCAGTACAGGCAGGCCAGGCAGAGGATCTGCCAGAACCAGCGCGCCGCGCCCCACGGGATCCACGACAGCGGCACGAACACCAGCGCCGAGAACGGCGGGTAGGTGAACGGCAGCGCGAACTTGTCCGAGAACTCGCTGAGCCGCCAGTCGTACAGGAAACCCGTGAAGAGCTCCGGCGAGCCGTTCCGGTAGACCATCAGGTCGATCATGGTCATCTGCGTCTGGAACGCCACCATCGTCAACTGCCCCAACAGGGACAGCCCCAGCAGCCACGGCGCGATCGCGAGCACGCGGGCTTCCACGGCACGCGGGTTCACGCGGGGCCTCCTCGGTCGACGGTAGTTCCAGTGTGAAGTAGGTGACTGCGGGAGCAAAAACGGGGTACCCGAACGTCACTACTACCGGGAGTCAACAACCACGAGGAGAACCATGACCGCGGACATCGTGGTGGCAGTCGTCGCCGCAGTAGGGATGCTCTTCACCGCCGGAGGCGTGCTGGCGCTCGCCGCCCGAGGCCGTCACCAGCTCCACTGACAGCGACAACACCGAAGGGTCGTCCCGGACCGGGGCGGCCCTTCTGCCATTTCCGACCCTGGCGTCAGACGTTGGCGTCCGCCACCAGCTTCTCCCAGCGCTCCGGCAGCACCGACGGAGCACCGAACCGCTCGCGCATGTACTCGCGGCGTTCCAGCACCTCGACGTTCTCCTGCCACCGCAGCACCAGCCACGTGCCCAGCCTGCTGATCAGGTCGGCCTCGGGGTGCTCACCGGCCACCACGATCCGCGCCCGCCTCCGCAACTGCTCGGCCGTCTCGGGCAACGGCTCCGGCAACGCCACCAGCCACCGCAGGTCCCGCGACTCGCGGTGCTCCGCCTGGTGCTCCGCCACAGCCCCCGCGTACGCCTCCCGCGCCTCCGCGATCTCCGCCAGCGCCTCGGGAATCCCCACCACGACCCGCTCCACCGACGTGACCCCCGCCACGTCCTCCAACTCCCGCACCACTTCCAGCGCCTTGTCCGCCTCCCACGCCAGCAGCGCCCGCCCCGCGCACTCGTCCAACACCCTGCGCGCCGTCTCCGGCGTCACCATCGCGTCCCACGCCGCGGTCTCCTCCCCCAGCACGTCGACCACCCGCACCACGACCACCTCCCCGCTCCGGTGGACGACCACGTGCCCGCTCATCGGACGGCCGTCGGCGGCGCGGGCGGACAGGAGGGCGGGTGAGGTGTCGGTGACCATGCCTGTCCATCGCGCTGGTGATCGATTCGTTTCACCGCGCGGGAGGGCCGCGGCTCTCGTGGCCCGAACCCCACCGAGCCGCTACCGTCAAACCATGACCGCCTTGCCCAAGTGGATGCGCCCACCGCGCGAGGAAGGCTGGTTCGCGGAGGACTTGGACCGCCTTCCGGAAGCACCACGCCACACCGAACTGATCGACGGAGCCCTTGTCTTCATGACGTCGCCACAACGGTCCTGGCACGGCCGCCTGGTCACCGCCCTGACGACGAACCTGATGGCACAGGCACCGGATGGCGTCGAGGTGGAACGGGAGATGACGATCCGCCTGGACGCGCGCAACCGCCCCGAACCCGACATCCTGGCGACCACCGCCGCTTACGACCCCGACCGGACCTGGTACGCACCGGACGACGTGCTGCTGGTCGTCGAGGTCGTTTCGCCCGAGTCCGCGCACCGCGACCGGACGGTCAAGCTCCGCAAGTACGCCGAAGCCGGGATCCGGCACCACTGGTGCATCGAGGGCGAGGGCACGATGCCGGTGGTCCACGTCTACGAACTGGACCAGCCGACTGGGGCGTACGCCCCAGCCGGGATCTTCCGCGAAACGCTGCGGCGAACGCTGCCGTTCGAGATCGACCTCGATCTGAACGCCCTCTTCCCCAAGCGGATCGGCTGAACCCGGCGGTCACTTTCCTTGTAGAACCGCCATTTCGCAGTACGTCGATGCTGTAACGCGGAAGGCACCCGATTCCGATGGGGCGAATGACCACGCACCCTGGATGGGGGAACAGTGAGCGCTGAATGGGTGGCGATCGACTTCGAGAACGCCAACTGGTCACGGGAGAGTGCCTGCTCAGTGGGCATGAGCCTGGTGCGGGACGGTCGGATCGCGGACAGGTTCAGCACGTACGTCAAGCCGCCGGGCGTCGGCGGGTTCCACCCGTTCAACACGTCGATCCACGGAATAACGGCGAATACGGTCGCGAATGCGCCCGAATGGCCGCAAGCATTGGCACGAATGCTCGAATTCGCCGACGGTAGGCCCCTGGTCGCCCACAACGCCGGATTCGACATGAGCGTCATCCGCAACGCCTGCACAGCGACCCGCGTCCCGTGGCCCGAACTCCGCTACGCCTGCACCCTCATGATCGCCCGCCGCACCTGGCAACTGCTCGCCTACCGCCTCCCCCACGTCGCCGAAGCCGCCGGTGTCGCCCTGGGCAGCGACACCCAGGGCCACGCCGACACCGCCGCGGAGATCCTCCTGGCCGCCATGCGCCTGCACGGCGTCGACGAGGTCGACGACCTCCTCGACACCCTCCGCATCCGCCTCGGCCACCAGACCGCGCACACGTGGACCGGCGCCCAACGCGTCCCGCCGTCCACCCGCCGGGGCCTGTTCTACGGCCTCAACGTCTGCCTCACCGGCCAGTTGACCACCATGCCCCGCATCGAGGCCCAGTACCGGTTGGCCGAAGCGGGCGCTCAGGCCGTGCCGGGAGTGACGTCGAAGACCGACGTGCTGGTCGTGGGGACGCCGGAGCCGGACCTGTTCGTGCCGGGGAGGGTGGAGAGCGGGGAGCAGCGGGTGGCGCGGGACCTGCTCGACAGGGGGCACCGGATCGAGGTGATCGGGGAGGTGGACTTCCTGAGGCGCCTTTGCGGATGAGGCACGGGCGAGCAGGTCAGCGCGGCAGGACGACGTCAACAGAGGATGATCAGTAGTGGTAGCGGGCGGCGAGGATGATGATCTCCTCGTCCGCGACCAGGTAGACGAGGCGGTGCTCGTCATCGATCCGCCGTGACCAGGCTCCGGCCAAGTGGTACTTCAACGGCTCCGGCTTGCCGATGCCGGCGAAAGGCTCGTGGCAGGCATCCGCCATGAGCCTGTTGATCCCGGCAGGCATCCAGCGTTCGTCAGATCAAGTCGCGCTCGGCGAGGCCGACACGATCGAGGGCGTTCCCGTACGCCTTCAGCAGGCGGCGGGCGTTCGCGGGCGAGTGCAGGAGGTACGAGCCCTCACACAGGGCGGCGTAGTCCTCAGCGCAGACGAGTACGGCGTTCCCGTGCTCGGAGACGATCTCGACGGCCTCGCGGTCGTCGTTGACCCTCTTGATGAGCGCGAAGAGATCCCTGCGGGCCTCGCTCGCCGTGATGGGCATGAAGGGCCCCCTTCGAAAAGCGGCACCGACCCGCTCAACCGAACCTGCGAGGTCGTCCGAACCAGGACGGGAACTCACACGTTGAACCGGAACTCCACCACGTCGCCGTCGACCATCACGTAGTCCTTGCCCTCCATGCGCACCTTGCCCGCCGCCTTCGCCGCGGCCTTGGACCCGGACTCCACCAAGTCGTTGTAGGACACGACCTCGGCCTTGATGAACCCGCGCTCGAAGTCCGTGTGGATCACCCCGGCGGCCTGCGGAGCGGTCGCCCCCTGGGAGATCGTCCACGCCCGGGCCTCCTTCGGCCCCGCCGTCAGGTACGTCTGCAACCCGAGGGTGTGGAAACCCGCGCGCGCCAACGAGTACATGCCGGGCTCGTGCTGGCCGATGGACTCCAGCAGCTCGCGAGCCGACTCCTCGTCCAGCTCCAGCAGTTCCGACTCGACCTTGGCGTCCAGGAACACCGCGTCGGCCGGGGCGACCAGCTCGCGCAGTTCCTTCATCTTCGCCTCGTCGGTGAGGACGCCCTCGTCGGCGTTGAAGACGTACAGGAACGGCTTGGTCGTGAGCAGGCTGAGTTCGCGCAGCAGGTCGTTGTCCACTTCGGACTTCGCGCTGAACATGGTGCGGCCGCTGTCGAGGATGGCCTTGGCCTGCTGGGCGGCTTCGAGGGCGGGGCGGCGGTCCTTCTGGGTCCGCGCCTCCTTCTCGAGCCTGGGTACGGCCTTCTCCAACGTCTGGAGGTCGGCGAGGATCAGCTCGGTGTTGATCGTCTCCATGTCGCTGGCCGCGTCGATCCGACCGTCGACGTGCACGACGTCGGCGTCGTCGAAGACCCGGACGACCTGGCAGATCGCGTTGGCCTCGCGGATGTTGGCCAGGAACTTGTTCCCCAGCCCCTCACCCTCCGACGCGCCCTTCACGATCCCCGCGATGTCGACGAACGACACCACGGCGGGCACCAGCTTCTCGGAGCCGAAGATCTCGGCGAGCTTCGCCAGGCGTGCGTCGGGCAGCGGAACGACACCGACGTTGGGCTCGATGGTCGCGAACGGGTAGTTCGCGGCGAGCACGTCGTTGCGGGTCAGCGCGTTGAAAAGGGTGGACTTGCCGACGTTGGGCAGGCCGACGATGCCGAGGGTCAAACTCACGAGCGGTGAGTCTACGCGGTGACCTGCAGCGTCGAGCCGGTCCGGGCCTTGCGGACCCGCAACCGGGTGGGGATCCGGGTCCGCAGTTCCTCGACGTGCGACACCAGCCCGACCACGCGGCCGCCCGCGCGCAGCTCGTCGAGGGTGTTCATGACGAGGTCGAGGGTGTCGGCGTCGAGCGTGCCGAAGCCCTCGTCGACGAACAGCGTGTCCAGCAGCGCCCCGCCGGTCTCCGCCGCCACGACGTCCGCCAGCCCCAGCGCGAGCGACAGCGACGCCAGGAACGACTCGCCGCCGGACAGGGTCTTCGCGGGCCGCTGCTGCCCCGAGTAATCGTCCAGCACGTCCAGCCCGAGCCCGCCGCGCGTCCCCCGCGCGCCCGCCTCCAGGGAGTGCACGAACCGGTACCGCCCCTGGCTCATCCGCTCCAGCCGCGTGCTGGCCGCCAGCGCGACCTCCTCCAGCCGCGACGCCAGCACGTAGGTGCGCAGCGTCATCCGCCGGTGGTTCTGCCCGCGCCCGTTGATCACGTCCGTCAGCGCGTCCAGTTCCGCGAACGCCGCCTCGACGGGCTCGAACTCGACCCACTTCGACCGCAGGACGCCCGCCAGCTCACCGACCCGCCGGACCCGTGTGCGCGCCGTGGACAGCGCCGACGCGGTCCGCTCCGCCTCCTGGCGCCGGGCCTGCGACACCGCCGCGGCGGCGGGCACGTCCACCTCCGCGGCCGGGTCCACGTCGGCCAGCTCGTCCAGCACGGCGGAGGCGGCCGCACGGCGGTCGGCCAGCGACGAGATCCGCTGGTCCAGCAGCGCGAGCGCGGCGTCCGTCCGCGCCGCCGACAGGGCTTCCTCCACGTCGGCGAACCCGGCCTTCGCGGCCAGCCCGGACGTCTCGACCCGCTGCTCCTCCAGCCTGGTCACGTGGTCCGCGACCGCGGCCCTCCGGTCGGCGGCGAGCACCAGCGCGTCGGCCAGGTCGAGCAGGTGCGCCCGGCGGGCCCGCACGTCCGGGAAGTCGCCGCGGGCGTCGTCCAGCCGCCGGGTCCGCTCGCGGACGGTCTCCTCCAGCGCCGCGCGCCGGGTGGCCACGCCGACCAGCTCCTCCTTCGCGGCGGCGTGGGCTGCGGTGGTCTCCTCCAGCCGCCGTTCGAGGGTGCCGAGCGCGGCCGCGCGCTCGGACCGGGAACGGGCCAGCAGCGCCGTCTCCTCGTGTTCGCGCAGCAGTTCCGCCGGGTCCCGCCCGTCGACGACGCCGGTCAGCGCCTCCAGCCGGTGCTCGGCCGCGGACCTGGTCTGCTCGGCGGCCGCCCGGCGCTTGGCCGCGATGTGCTCGCGGGCCGTCGCCGCGTCCTCGTCCGCCGCGCCGATCGCGTCGAGCACCGGCCGCGCCGGGGCCGGGTGGGCCTCCGACCCGCACACCAGGCACGGCTCGCCCGTCGTCAGCGCGCCCGCCAGCTCGACGGCCATCCCGTCGAGCCGCCGCTTGCGCACGTCGAGCAGCGTCCCCTGGGCGTTCTGGTGGGCGTCGATCGCCGCGCGCAGCCCGTCGGACGCCCTGGTCAGCTCCGACCGGGCGGCGGGCAGCCGTCGGGCCGCGTCGGCCGACGCCTCGACCTCGGCGAGCCTGGCCGCCGCGACCGTGGCCTGTTCCAGCGCGGTTCGAGCCGTCGCGACCCACGCAGGCAGGGTCGGGTCGACCGCCGCCACCTGCCGTTCGAGCACCGCGTGCCGCTCGGCCAGCGCGAACGCCGCCGCCACGTCCTGCTTCTGCCGCTCGGCCTCCTCGGCGAGCCGGGTGAGCCCGCCCGCCTCCTCCCGCAGCCGCTCGGAGTCGCCGCGCAGATCGGTGCCCCGGTAGGACCCCAGCGTCGTGAACGCCGCCGCCTCGGCGGACTCCGCCGCGGCCAGCGCCCGCGCGAGCCGGGCCGACGTCTCGTGCGCGGGCACGACCACCGAGGCCCGCCGCGCCGCGTCCCGCTCCGCCACCCACGCCAGCCGCCGCGGCTCGGCCTCGTCGCACGCCGCCGCGGTCCTCCGCGCCTCGCGCACCCGCCGGACCCGCTCGGATTCCGCGCGCGCCGCCGCCAACACCGAATCGGCTGCGTCACGGGCCGTCGCGGCCTCCCGCGCCACCGACTCCGCCTCGTCCGCCGACTCGCCGAGCAGCTTCAGCACGGAGCTGAGCCACTCGTCGTCGCCGATCTCCGGCACGTCCTCGCCCGCGGCCTCGGAGATCCGCTCGACCAGCCCGCGGGTGTCCTGCCGGTGCGCTTCCAGCTCCCGGCCCGCGACGGTCCGGCGTTCGCGGAACCAGTTCTCCACGTCCAGGAACCGCTGGGTGCCGAACAGCTTCTCCAGCAGCTTCTCGCGTTCACCGGTGTCCGCCCGCAGGAACTTCGCGAACTCGCCCTGCGGCAGCAGCACGACCTGGAAGAACTGCTCGGCGTTCATCCCGAGCAGGTTCTCGACCTCCAGCGCCACCTCGTCGATGCGGGTGTGCCCGTCGCCGTGCCACCCGCTGATCCAGGTCAGCGACGCCTTGGCCTGCTCCTTGGTGAACCCGCCGCCGCGCTTCTTCGGCCGCAGGTACTCCGGGCTGCGCTCGATCCGGAACCGCCTGCCCCGCACGGAAAGCTCCAACGTCACCACGGTCCGCTCGTCCGGGTCCGCGTAGTCGCAGCGCAGCCGCTTCACGTCCCCGCGCGCGCCGGGGACCTTGCCGAACAACGCGAACGCCACGGCGTCGAGCAGCGTCGTCTTGCCCGCGCCGGTGTCGCCGTGCAACAGGAAGAGCCCATCCGCGCCGAGCAGGTCGAAGTCGACGGTCTCGCGCTTCGGGTACGGGCCGAACGCGACCAGCCCGAGGCTGTGCAGCCTCACAGCGCCTCCCTCGCCGAGGCGGCGAACGCCTCGCGCAGCAGGGCTTGTTCACGGGGGTTCGGCTCCTCGCCGCGGCAGTCGTCCACGAAGCAGCACGCGATCTCGTCGTCCGCCTTGCCGCGCACCGCAAACCGCACCTCGGCGTCCCGACCGCCCGTGGGCTGCCACTCGACGTGCACCGCGTGCGGGAACCTGCGTTGCAGGCGCCGCAAGGCGTCCAACGGCCGGACCCGGTCGGTGAGCACGACGGACAGGAAGCTGTCGAGCACCCCGTCGTGCGCCGGGTCGAGCAGCAGGTCCTCCAGTTCGCCGCGCACCGTCGCCAACGTGCGCGGCACCGGCAGCTCGCGCCTCTCCACGCCCACCAGCCCACCCTCGTCCAGTTCCACCAGCCAGACCGACTTCTCCTGGCCCGCCTCGGAGAACGAGTACGCCATCGGGCTGCCCGAGTACCGCAGCCGCTCGGACAGCACCTGCGGCCCGTGCAGGTGCCCCAGCGCCACGTAGTCCACGCCGTCGAACACGTCCGTCGCCACGTCCTGCACACCCCCGACCGCGATGGTGCGCTCGGAGTCGCTGCTCGCCCCGCCGGACACGAACGCGTGCGCCAGCACCACGGACCGGGTGCCCGCGCGCCCGTCCAGATCGACGCGGACCCGCCGCATCGCCTCGGCCAGCACCCCGGCGTGCCCCCGCGCCTCCGGGAGGCCCAGCGCCTGCCGTGCGGGTTCGGGCTCCAGGAACGGGATCCCGTACAGCGCCACCGGCCCGTGCGCGTCCGCCAGCAGCACCGGCTCGTGCAGTTCGCCGATCCGGGTGCGCAGGTGCAGCCCGCCCGCCGCCGAGAACGCCCCGAACATCCCGATCCGCGCCGCCGAGTCGTGGTTGCCCGGCGTGATCACGATCTCCGCGCCCGCCGCGCGGATCCTGGTCAGCACCCGCGCGCAGGTCTGCACGGCCTCCGCGGTCGGCACCGCCCGGTCGTACAGGTCGCCCGCGACGACCACCACGTCCACCCGCTCGGTCGTGACCAGGTCGGCCAGCCCGCCGAGCACCGCCTCCTGCTCGGCCAACAGGTCCCGACCGTGGAACGTGCGGCCCACGTGCCAGTCCGAGGTGTGCAGCAGACGCATGGGGCAACGCTAGGACCAAGCACCGGCAGCGCCGTGCACCACCGGGTCCGCGTGTCGCCCGGTCGGGTGCTAACGGGCCCGCGGCGGCCCTCGTCGACATAGGAGCCGGATCGGTGCATCCTCAGGGGCCCGTGGAGCGTGTAGGGGTGGGGAACGTTCCACGGCCGTAGCGTGCGCCAACACCGCACCGGCTACCGTGTGCCCCTTCCGTGACGATGCCGAGCAAGGAGTGTGCGTGACGGTGACGCGCGAGCGGCTTGACGAGCTGGACGACGACGAGGACTACTCGGACGAAGTCGCCTGGAACGATCGCGCCCTGTTCGGCAATTTCAAGGGGCTGCCCTGGTGGGCGGCCGTGCTGATCGCGTTCGTGCTGGCCATCATCGGCACGTACATCGACGTCAGCTCGTCGAAGACGGTCGGCACGGTGTTCGCGATCCTGTTCTTCCTGGGGTGCGGCGGCGCGATCGTGTTCGTGGAGCGGCGGTCGATGTTCGGGCCGATCGTCCAACCACCGCTGATCCTCGCGATCGTGGTGCCGCTGGTGGTCGTGGTCTCCGAGGGGATGCCCTCGGGCGGACTCAGCGGCATGGCCCTGACGCTGGGCAAACCGCTGATCAACGGGTTTCCGACGATGGCGATCACCACGATCTTCACCGTGGTCGTCGGCGTCCTGCGGGTGACCAGGCAGCGCGACCCGAACCGGGTGACCCGAGAAGAGGCCCGCGAGGTCAAGGCCGACCGCAGGGCGGATCGCGACGACCGCGCCGACCGACCGTCGCGGCCGGTCGCGAAGCCCAAGCCACCGGTCGAGAAGGCCCGCGCCGAACGGCCGCGCGAACGCGACCGCGACGCCGACTCCGCCTCCCGCCGCAAACCCGCACCCGCCGAGGCCAAACGCCCGGCCCCCGCCACCGATGAGGACCGCCGGTCCCGCCCGCGCCCCGCCCAGCAGGGCGAACGCCGCAGGTCCACCCCACCCGCCGACCGCGCGGCGGCCCCCCGGCAACGCCCGGAACCCCGCGACCGCCCAGCCCCGCCACGCAGGCCACGCCCGCGCGACGACGACTAGAACCACCACGAGGGGCCCCGATCCGGGGCCCTTCACCAGTTCACGGACCGGCCCCGATCTCAGTCCGACCGCTCAGCCCGCCCCTCGATCGGGAACAGGATCGGACTGAGCAGGTGCTGCCTGCGCCCCGGCGCGGGCTCGTGCCGCATCCTCGGCGCGATCACCGCCCGCAACTCCCCGATCATCTCGCCGACCTCCTCCGGACTGAGCCACACCGCGTGCTGCCGGTACCCCACCGCGTCGGCCGTCGGATCGACGCCGTCCAGGTCCAGGTACCCGTTGAACTCGGCGATCAACGTCGCCATCGCCACCGCGAACACCCGCCGGTGGTCCTCCACCGTCGCCGACGCCGCCGTACCCGCGTCGATCACCGCCCGCTCCCGCCGCAGCCGGTAGGTCCGCTCCACGGCCCCGTGCACCCGCTGCTCACCCTCCACCTCCAGCAGACCGCCGTCGGCGAGCAGCCCGACGTGCCGGTACACGGTCGCCTTGGACACGTCGGGCATCCGCGCGCACAGCTGCGTCGTCGTCGCCTCCCGCACAGCACTCACCGACCTCTACGCGAACTGGCCCGCGGAAGTCCTGCCGCACCTGGTCGACCACCACCTCACGGCATGGCGAACCGGCCTCCGCGAAAGCGCCAATCTGGAAACCACCGTCTACGACGAACTCCGCCACGGCGGCCCACTACCGGACGTCCCCCTGACAGTCCTCACCGCCGCCGGCCGCAACGCCTACTGGGCCCAATTCGCATCCGAAGACCTCATGTGCCAAGCCCAGAACGGCCTGCACACCATGCACGCCGCCATCGCGGCATCAACACCGAAAGGCGAACACCGAACCGTCGAAAACGCCTCGCACCAATACCTGACCATCGAACAACCGAACACCGTCATGACAGCACTGAACGACCTCATCAAGCACTGCTGAAAACAAAACCAAGAACGCCCCACACCTAAAGCCGCTGGCAAGTGGGCCGAACACGAACCGTGGCCGATTTTACTTGAGGTTTTCGGGCCTACCCTCGCGGCGGCGGGCAGATCACCACCACCTGCCCTTTTCCGACCGCCAAGGCCCAAAAAGAGGGGCCCAAGTCAAATCGGCCACACCACCACCGACCTTACCCCTGATCAGCAGGGGCCCGCACCAACCAAACTCAACGCACCCGGCTCTGCCGCACTTCCTTCGGCAACGCGAAAGCAATGGTCTCGTTCGCCGTGGTGATCTCCTCCACGTCCCCGTACCCCCGCTCCCCCAGCCACTTCAACACGTCCATCACCAGGATGTCCGGCACCGAAGCCCCACTCGTCACCCCGACGGTCGTGACCCCTTCCAACCAGGCCTCGTCCACCTCCTTGGCGTAATCCACCAAGTACGACGCGCGAGCCCCGGCCTGCAACGCCACCTCAACCAACCGCACCGAGTTCGACGAGTTCTTCGACCCCACCACGATCACCAGCTCGCAAGAAGGAGCCATCGTCTTCACAGCGGTCTGCCGGTTCGACGTGGCGTAGCAGATGTCGTCGCTGGGCGGGTCCTGCAAGTCCGGGTACTTGTCCTTGAGCTGGTTGACCCTGACCATCGTCTCGTCCACGGACAAGGTGGTCTGGGACAGCCAGATGACCTTCGACGGGTCCCGCACGACGACCTTGTCGACGTCCTCGGCGGTGTCCACGAGCTGGATGTGCTCGGGTGCCTCGCCCGCGGTGCCCTCGACCTCCTCGTGGCCCTCGTGGCCGATCAGGAGGATGTCGTAGTCGTCGCGGGCGAAGCGCTTCGCCTCCATGTGCACCTTCGTGACCAGCGGGCACGTGGCGTCGATGGTCCGCAGCGACCGCGCGGCCGCCTCCTCGTGCACAGCAGGCGACACGCCGTGGGCCGAGAACACGACGAGCGCGCCCTCTGGCACCTCGTCGGTCTGGTCGACGAAGATCGCGCCCCGGTCGCCGAGGGTCTCGACGACGTGCTTGTTGTGCACGATCTCCTTGCGCACGTACACGGGCGCGCCGTACTTCTCGAGGGCCTTCTCCACCGCGACGACCGCACGGTCGACACCCGCGCAGTAGCCGCGCGGCTTGGCCAGCAGCACGCGCTTGGGGGCGGCGGATTCAGTGTGTGCGGTCATGCGCCCAGGGTACGGGGGTACCGCTGAGAGGCCGAAATGCGCAGCGTCACGGTCGGGGAGGTAGGCACGGGGGGTGGGTTTGGGGCAGGCTGGACCCATGAAGCAACTGCCGCTGCCGGTCCGCATCGCGGCAGGCCTCGCGGTCACCGCCGTGGAGCGGGCCCGCCTTCTTCCGCAGCAGCTCGCGGGCCTGCCCGTGACCGTGGTCAGCGAGGCCCTGCAGCTGTCCATGCGCCTCCAGCAACAGGTGACCGAGCTCGCCATCAAGGGCGACGACGTGCTGTCCGGGATGCGACCGCCCGAAGAAGAACCCGAATGGGCGACCTTCGACGAGGACGAGAGCACCCTGGTGACACCCGTCCCGGTCCGCGTGGCACCGGTCGAAACGCCGGAAGAAACGCCGGTGGACGACGACCCGTGGACCGAGGAGGAGCGGGCGATCGCCGCCGAGCCCCCGGCCGCGCTGCCCGTCTACGACGAGCTGTCGCTGCCCAAGCTGCGCGCCCGGCTGCGCGTGCTGTCGGTCGAGGACCTGGAGGAGCTGCTCGCCTACGAGCGCGCCCACGACGACCGCCCGCAGTTCACCGGGATGCTGAACCGGCGCATCGCCACCGTTCGCGCGCAGCCGTGACCGCGCCGGACGCCCCGTCGAGCGCCGAGCAGCCGTGGCCGGTCCGCACGGTGGCGCGCAAGGTCAACGAGTGGATCAACCGGCTCGGCGCGGTGTGGGTCGAGGGGCAGATCACCCAGGTGTCCGCGCGCCCCGGCACGTCGACCGCGTTCCTGACGCTGCGCGACCCGTCGGTGGACATGTCCATGTCGCTGACCAGCCCGATCGCCCTGGTGCGGAACATGGAGCCGCCGCTGGTCGACGGCAGCCGCGTGGTCGTGCACGGGAAACCGGCGTTCTTCGCGGGCCGCGGCACGCTGAGCCTGCGGGTGGACGAGATCCGCGCGGTGGGCATCGGCGAGCTGCTGGCCAGGATCGAGCGGCTGCGCAAGCTGCTGAACGCCGAGGGTCTGTTCGACCCGCGCCGCAAGCGCAAGCCGCCGTTCCTGCCCAACAAGATCGGCCTGATCACCGGTCGGGCGTCGGCGGCCGAGCGGGACGTGCTGACGAACGCGCGCAACCGCTGGCCCGGCGCCCGCTTCCGGGTCGTGAACGTTGCGGTGCAAGGCCCCACGGCCGTGCCGCAGATCCTCACCGCACTGTCCACTTTGGAGCGCGACGTCGAGGTGGACGTCATCGTGCTGGCTCGCGGCGGCGGCAGCGTCGAGGACCTGCTGCCGTTCTCGGACGAGGCGCTGTGCCGCGCGGTGGCGTCGTGCCGCACGCCGGTCATGTCCGCGATCGGCCACGAGCCGGACAGCCCGCTGCTCGACCACGTCGCCGACGTCCGCTGCTCCACGCCGACCGATGCGGGCAAACGGGTGGTTCCCGATGTGGCGGAAGAAGGCCAGCGGGTACTCCAAATGCGCGACCGCGCCCGGCGCGCGCTGCACGGCTGGGTCGACCGCGAGCGGAAGCTGCTGCACTCCCTGCGCACCCGACCAGCGCTTTCCGACCCCCACGGTCCGCTCGACCGCCGTGCCGAGGACGTCGACCGGCTCCGGGAACGGGGCCGCCGCGCGGTGCTCGCCCGGCTGGCCACCGAGCAGAACGGCCTCGCCTCGACGGCGGCCCGCTTGACGACCCTCGGACCGGCGGCCACGCTTGCCCGCGGATACGCGGTGGTGCAACGCGTCACACCCGAAGGTGTCGACGGCGTGCTGAGGTCGACCACGGAGGCCCCGGCCGGGACGCGGTTGCGCGTGCGCGTCGCCGACGGGGCCGTGCACGCGGTCGTGACCGAGGACGGAGGCAGTGGTGCCCAAACCGGCTCGTGAACCGACGTTCCTCCCGTTGACGATGGCCGCCGCCGGATCGGCGGCGGACGGCTCGGCCGACCCGCTGGCCCGCGACAGCGCGCAGGCCGTCCGGCACCGGGCGGAGACCGCCAACTCCGCGGCCGCCGACTGCTGGACCGCGCTGGTCGCGGGCTGCACGTCCGGTCGCCAGACCCTGGTCGACGAACTGCACCACCTGTCGATGGCGACCTCGCAGTACGCGGGCACCCGCTGGTGGCTGAGCCACGGTTCGGTGCACCGCAGGCGTGTCGTGGAGGCCGAGGGCCGCATCGACGAGGCCGTGCGGGATGGTGACGGCGCCGAGTTCGCGGAGGCGTTCGTCGGGTACGACCAGGCCGTCGCCACCGTCGTGGTGCACGTCCGCAGCAGAATGGGGAGCTTGACCCAGTGAGTCCTACCGGGACCGAGACCGAACTCGGGTACGAGGCGGCGCGCGACGAACTGGTGGAGGTGGTCCGCAAGCTCGAGGCGGGCGGACTGCCGCTGGAGGACTCGATCGCGCTGTGGGAACGCGGGGAGGCGCTCGCGAAGACGTGCGAACGGCATCTAGACGGCGCCAAGGAGCGCATCGACGCGGCGCTCGCGGTCGTCGAGGAAGACGTCGACGGCTGACATTGGGACCCTGGTCACGGGGTACTCCATGCGAGGATTGGTCTACCGGCCGATCATCCCAGGAGGAGCACAATGGTGAGCTCGAACCCTTCCGAACGCCGCCAAGAGGCACCTGACCGCAACCTGGCGCTGGAATTGGTCCGGGTCACCGAAGCCGCCGCCATGGCCGCGGGCCGCTGGGTCGGCCGGGGCGACAAGAACGGCGGCGACGGCGCGGCCGTGGACGCCATGCGCAAGCTCATCCACACCGTCTCCATGCGCGGTGTCGTCGTGATCGGCGAGGGCGAGAAGGACGAGGCGCCCATGCTCTACAACGGCGAGGAGGTCGGCGACGGCAACGGCCCCGACTGCGACGTCGCCGTGGACCCGATCGACGGCACCACCCTGATGGCCAAGGGCATGCCCAACGCCCTCGCCGTGCTCGCCGTCGCCGAACGCGGCGCGATGTTCGACCCGTCCGCCGTGTTCTACATGGAGAAG
This sequence comes from Umezawaea sp. Da 62-37, assembly GCF_032460545.1. Classification (GTDB taxonomy): domain Bacteria; phylum Actinomycetota; class Actinomycetes; order Mycobacteriales; family Pseudonocardiaceae; genus Umezawaea. Next base: position 6,411,441 of record NZ_CP135965.1, on the reverse strand, counting down.
CTCGCGGTCGGACCGGAAGCCGCGGACGTCATCGACATCACCGCCCCGATCGCGGAGAACATCCGGCGGGTGGCGAAGGCCAAGCACATCGAGATCTCCGACGTGACGGTGTGCATCCTGGACCGGCCGCGGCACGAGGGCCTGGTGCACGAGGTGCGGGAAGCCGGGGCGCGGATCCACTTCATCTCCGACGGTGACGTCGCCGGGGCGATCTCGGCGGCGCGCCCGGACACGGGGGTGGACCTGCTGGTGGGGATCGGCGGCACGCCCGAGGGGATCATCGCGGCCGCGGCGCTGAAGTGCATCGGCGGGGAGATCCAGGCGAAGCTGTGGCCGAAGGACGACGAGGAGCGGCAGAAGGCGATCGACGCGGGGCACGACCTGGACCGGGTGCTGACGACGCGGGAACTGGTGCGGGGCGACAACGTGTTCTTCTGCGCCACCGGCGTGACGGACGGGGACCTGCTGCGCGGGGTGCACTACCGGACGGGCGGGTGCACGACGCAGTCGATCGTGATGCGGTCGAAGTCGGGCACCGTGCGGATGATCGACGGGTTCCACCGGCTGACCAAGCTGCGGGAGTACTCGTCGGTGGACTTCGACCGGCTGGCCGAAGCTGAGGCCTCGCAGATGCTGCCGCCCCTCCCCTAACCCGCGAGTCGAACCTCCAGGCACCCAGTGTCGAACACTCGGGCACCCCGAAAGTCACATTCGGATACCCCCGCCCCACCAGCCGGGATAGGTGAACTCCGGCTCGGGGTGTCCGAACGTTCGACTCGGGGTGTCCGAACGTTCGACTCGGGGTGTCTGGAGGTTCGACACGGGGTGTCTGAGTGTTCGACTCGCGCGTGTCCGGTTCGTCACAGCTTGGTGCGGGGTGCATGGGTGATCGTTCTTCGGGTACCTGGGAGGGCGATCAACCTTTTGCGGGGGTCATTCGTCTTGGCTCATGACGGACAGGGACGGCGGAGGAGCGGGGATGCGGGTTCTGCTGGTGCTGGCCGCGGTGTTGGCCGCTTCGGCGTGTGGCCAGACCCAGGCGGCGTCGCCGTCGGTGAGCGGGGCGCCGTCGGTGTCGCCGTCGCCGGAGGCGTTGTTGCCGCAGCCCGCGCCGCCGCGTGCGCCGGTCAACCCGTGCGAGATCGCCAACGGGGCGTGCGTGCGGTTGTCGACGTCGGAGAGCTGGCTGATCAGCAACGGCGCGGTGAGCTACGGGCCGGTGACGTCGGCGTTCGGGATGGCGGGTTACGAGACGCCGACCGGTCGGTTCCAGGTGTTGCGCAAGGTGCGGGACGAGATCAGCTACGACTTCGACAACACGCCGATTCCGTACGCGGTCTACTTCACCGACTACGGGATCGCGTTCCACCAGGGTGATGTCGCGCCCGCGTCGTCGCACGGCTGCGTGCACCTCGCCGAGGACGCGGCGGCCAGGTTCTTCGACACCCTCCAGCCCGGCGCCGAGGTGCAGATCCTGGCGTAGCCATTCGTTACGCGCGGCGGGCAACCACGGTGGTGCCCGTCACGTCTCTCCTTCCACAGACGACGATCAGGGGGTCGGGGAGATGCGCGTTCTCGTTCTGGTGGCAACGGCATTGCTCGCTACGGCGTGTGCGCAGGGCGGGACGACGGACGTGGCGGCACCGCCGGCGACGACCACGTCCGCGAGCCCGTCGTCCTCGACACCGGTCTCGTCGGCTTCCCCGGTCGCCCCGACGCCCTCGTCCTCCGAGACACTGGCGCCCGCGCCTGCCCCGGAGCCCGCACCGGCTCCGTCCACTTCGGACGCTCCGCCGCCTCCGCAGCCCGCGCCGCCGCCCCCGCCGGTCACCGTCGCGGGGACGCCGTGCGACATCACCTACGGCGCGTGCGTCGAACTGTCGAGCCAGCAGACCTGGCTCATCAGCAACGGCGCGGTGACCTACGGCCCGGTGCCGATCACGTCCGGCAGGCCCGGTTACGAGACGCCTACGGGGTACTTCCCCGTGCTGAACAAGGTTCGGCACGAGATCAGCCGTCCGTACAACAACGCGCCGATGCCGTATTCGGTGTACTTCACCAACTACGGCGTCGCGTTCCACGAGGGCAGTCTCGACGTGGCCTCGCACGGTTGCGTCCACCTGTCCCAGGAAGCCGCCGCGACGTACTTCGACTTCCTCCAGTCCGGCCAGCAGGTCCAAGTGGTTGGCTGATCCGAATCCGGGGTACCCGACCGGGTGAGGGGTGATTCGAGATGACGACTCTCGGCACTAGGACACTCGGAACAGTGTTCACGGCAACGGCTCTGGCTCTCGGTTTCGCGGCACCCGCTTCGGCGGCGGCGGACACGCCCTGCTCCATCACCGAAGGCGCTTGTCTGCGGCTGTCCACGAACGAGGCCTGGCTCGTCCACGGCGGATCCGCCAGCTACGGCCCGGTCCCGGTCACCACGGGCAGGCCGGGTTACGAGACTCCGACCGGCACGTTCACCGTCCTGCGCAAGGTGCAGGACGAGTGGAGCGTTCCCTACAACGGCCCCATGCCGTACTCGACGTACTTCACGTCGGACGGCATCGCGTTCCACCAGGGCAGTCTGGGCGAACCGTCGCACGGCTGCGTGCACCTGTCGAACGAGGCCGCGGTCACGTTCTACGACAACCTGCTGATCGGCGAACAGGTCCAGGTGGTCGCGTAACCAACCGACCCGTCAGCGGATCGCCGGAACAGGCGGTCCGTTGTCGGCTGTCCGGGGCATCCGGCACAGTGACCAGGTGCCACCCGACTTCACCAGCTTGACCAAAGCGGGTCAGACCCGCCGCCTCCGCGATCTGGCGCGCACCGCCTTGGCCGAGTACGACGTCCCAGCCGAGACGCTGGTCCCGTTGTCGAAGGGCTGGAACACCAACTTCCGCGTCGACGACCGGTACGTGCTCGGGATCCGCACCACCGACGCGGCCTTCGCCGAAGCCGAGACCACCTGGCTGACCGCGCTCGCGAACGACACCGACCTCGCGGTCCCCCGACCGGTCCGCACCAGGTCCGGCGCCACCGTCGTCACCGCCACCGGCCCAGCCGTCCCCGGCCCGCGCACCTGCGTCCTCTACCGCTGGGTCGACGGCACGTTCCAAGACAGGTCCCTCACCCCCGCGCACCTGCACGAGGTCGGCGTCTTCACCGCGCTCCTGCAACAGCACGGCACCACCATGCCCGCGCTCGCCCGGAACCGCGTGGACGCCCTACCCGACAACACCGCACAGCTCGTCTCGGACCTGCGCTCCCCGTCGGCGGGCACCCTCGTGGCTTCGACCCTGGCCCGGATCGACACCGCCCTGGCGGGCCTCACCGCCCACGGCCTCATCCACGCCGACCTGCACCAGGACAACTTCCTGTTCCACCAGGGGCGGGTGCGCGCCATCGACTTCGACGACTGCGGCTACGGCCCCCACCTCTACGACCTCGCCACCACCATCAGCGAACTCGGCCCAGACCGCCCCGACCTGCACACCGCCCTGCTCACCGGCTACCGCACCGTCACACCGCTGGACACCGGGGAAGCGCTTCTCGCCCTGCTCCTGCTGCGCCGCCTGCAACTGACGATGTGGGCGGTCACCCAACGTCACGAGCCGCTGTTCCGCACCACCTGGCAGGGACAGTTGGATCGGACGCTCAAGCACCTGGCGGAGGTGCCGCGGGCCTGGGGGAGCTAGATCTCGGCGCCGAAGAACTCGTCGGCTTCCCGGCGCACCAGGCGGTGGTCGACCGTCGGCAGCCGACGATGGCGTGCCACCAGTTCCTCCGCCGTGAAACGACGTCGTCGGTCCGGCGCGCACAACTCCGCGATCTCGACACCGCCGCGGGAGACGCGGAACGTCCTGCCCGCCTCGACGGCGTCCAGCACAGTCGCGAGATCATTCCCGCGCCACGGCGGACGTCGACCGACGTGGTCGACGTCCGTCGGGAGCGACCGGTAGCGGATCCATGTGCGCTCATGGGCGCACCCGGGTCCTACCCCTCGTTGCTCGAATGCCCTGGGAACAGGTGCGCCGCCGGGTTCAACGCCACCGCGATGTTGTTCACCGCCGTGGCCGCCTCCCCGAACCCGGTGGCGATCAGCTTCACCTTCCCCGGATACGCCGCCACGTCCCCCGCCGCGTAGACCATCTCCCGCCGCGTCCGCATCGTCGTGTCCACCATCACGGCCCGGTGGTCCAGTTCCAGCCCCCACGACTCGATCGGCCCGAGGTCCGCGGTGAAGCCGAGCGCGGCGACCACCGAGTGCGCGGGCAGTGTCTTGACGTCGCCGGACTTGACCTTGACCTCCACCTCCGCCAGCTCCGGGTCGCCGCGCAGGGCGGTGACCTCGGCGTCGGTGATGATCTCCACGCCCAGTTCGCGGACCGCGCGGACCGTGGGCGGGTGGGCGCGGAAGTTCGCCCGGCGGTGCACGAGGGTGACGCTCGCGGCGATCGGGTGCAGGGCGAGCGCCCAGTCGAACGCCGAGTCGCCGCCGCCGACGATCACGACGTGCTGGGCCGTGTGCACGGCCAGCGAGGGCACGAAGTGCACCATGCCGCGGTCGAGCCAGCCGTCGCCCGCGGGCAGGGGGCGGGGCGTGAACTCGCCCATGCCCGCGGTGATCAGGACCGCGCCCGCGGTGACGACCGTGCCGTCGGCGAGGCCGACGCGCAGTCTCGAGTCCACTGTGGACAGGGTGCGGGCCTGGCAGCCCAGCAGGTACTGCGGTTTCCACTGCGCTGTCTGCTCGACCAGCGCGTTGACCAGGTCGCGGCCGCGGACGGCGGGGAAGCCGGCCACGTCGAAGATCATCTTTTCCGGGTACATCGCCGTGATCTGGCCGCCCGCCTCGGGCAGCGCGTCGACCATGGCCACGGACAGGTCGCGGAATCCCGCGTAGTAGGCCGCGAACAGCCCCGTGGGCCCAGCGCCCACGATCAAGAGGTCGACATCCATGGTGGTACCCCTCTGCCAGTGGTGGGTGGCAGTGCAGGAACCCGACCTTAGGTGCTGAACGCCACCGTGCCCAGATCCCCCTACGGGGACAAACTGGGGAGCATGGGTGAACAGGGGTACCGCGTCGAGCACGACACCATGGGCGAGGTCCGGGTGCCGGTCGACGCGTTGTGGCGGGCGCAGACCCAGCGGGCGGTCGAGAACTTCCCGATCTCGGGGCGCGGGCTGGAACGGTCGCAGATCCGGGCGTTGGGCCTGCTCAAAGGGGCCGCGGCACGGGTGAACGAGCGGCTCGGGGTGCTGTCGCCCGAGGTAGCGGGGGCCATCGCGGACGCGGCGGACGAGGTCGCGGGGGGCGCGCACGACGCGCACTTCCCGGTGGACGTGTTCCAGACCGGGTCCGGCACGTCGTCGAACATGAACGCCAACGAGGTGATCGCGACCCTGGCGACGAAGGCCCTCGGCCAGGACGTGCACCCGAACGACCACGTCAACGCGTCGCAGTCGTCGAACGACACGTTCCCGACGACGCTGCGGGTCGCGGCGACCGAAGCCGTGGTCACGGACGTGATCCCGGCGCTGGAGCACCTGGCGACGACCCTAGAGGGCCGCGCGGCCGAGTGGGCCGACCTGGTGAAGTCCGGGCGGACGCACCTGATGGACGCGGTGCCGATCACGCTCGGCCAGGAGGTCGGGGCGTGGGCGGCGCAGGTCCGCTACGGCGTCGAGCGGCTCACGTCGTCGGTGCCGCGGCTGGCCGAGCTGCCGATCGGCGGAACGGCCGTGGGCAGCGGGCTGAACGCGCCCGAAGGCTTCGGGGCCGCGGTGTCCGCGGAGCTGGCGGAGGCCACCGGGCTGCCGCTGACGGAGGCGCGCGACCACTTCGAGGCGCAGGCCACCCAGGACGGCGTGGTCGAGATCTCCGGTCAGCTCAGGGCGACGGCGGTGGGCCTCTACAAGATCGCGAACGACCTGCGCTGGCTCGGCTCCGGCCCGCGCACCGGCCTCGGCGAGTTGGCCCTTCCGGACCTCCAGCCCGGCTCTTCCATCATGCCCGGCAAGGTCAACCCGGTGATCTCCGAGGCGACCATGATGGTCGTCGCGCAGGTGATCGGGAACGACGCCACCGTCGCCTTCGCGGGCAGCCAGGGCAACTTCCAGCTCAACGTGATGCTGCCGGTGATCGCGCGCAACGTGCTGGAGTCCGCCCGGCTGATCGCCGCGGTGGCCCGGCTGCTGGCGGACAAGGTGCTCGCGGGCACCGAGCCGCAGGTGGACCGGCTGCGCGAGCTGGCCGAGTCGTCGCCGTCGATCGTGACGCCGCTCAACCGCTACCTCGGCTACGAGGAGGCGGCGGCCATCGCGAAGCAGTCCCTCAAGGAGCGCAAGACGATCCGCGAGGTCGTGCTGGAGCGCGGCCACGTGCCCGGCAAGCTCAGCGAGGAGCAGCTCGACGAGGCGCTGGACGTGCTGCGCATGGCGCGCGGCGGCCGCTGACTCACGGCGCGGGCACGGTTTCCACCGTGCCCGCGCGGGGTCGCGCCCGCGCCGACGACAGCCCGACCGCGCAGCCCGCCGCGACCACGGTCGCGCCGACCAGGTCGAGCGCGCTGAACTCCTGCGCGCCCAGCAGGACCGACACCAGCAGTCCGGAAACCGGCATCAGTCCGATGAGGACTCCCGCGCGGTCGGCGCCCAGCCGTCCGACGGCGAAGTACCAGAGCCCGAACGCGAGCGCGGTGACCACGATCGCCAGCGCGACCAGGGCGAGGCCCTGCCTCGGGTCCGGCATCCGCCAGCCGCCGAGGAACGTGCCCAGCACCGCCCCGGACACCGCGGCGATCGCGCAGCACCACGTCGCCACGGCCACCCCGCCCAGCCGCCGCACCACGCCGATCGCGAACAGCGTGAACGACGCCTCCCCCGCCACCGCGAGCGCGGCGAGCAGCAGGCCGGGCCCGTGCCACGCGCCGCCGCCGGACAGCAGGACCACGCCGAGCGCCACGATCCCCGCGCCCGCCACCGCCACCGCCGACCGCCGCCTGCTCGCCAGCGCGAGCACGACGGGCGTCCCACCGAGCATCGCCGCCACGAAGCCGGGTTCCGCGTAGCGCTGGGCGTGGAGCAGCGCGCCGGTGAAGCCGAGCATCCCGAACGCCACGAGCGCCAGCAGCGACGGCACGTCGGACAGCTTCGGCAGCGGCAGCCGCTGGCCGCGGGCGAACGTCCACCCGAGCAGCACGACGGCGCTGAGCCCGTAGCGCATGGCCTGCCCGGTGAGCAGCGGGTAGTCCTGGAGCAGGCCGGTGACCGGCACGGACGCTCCGACGATCACGGCGGCCGCCGCCCCTGCGGCGATGGCGGGTCGACTGGTCATGCGGACAGCGTGCCCGGTGAGTGGCCCATGATTAAGCTCCAATTCCATGACCGCCGACTGGTCCACTTATCGCGAGCTGCTGCTCCCGGCGGTGAGCGGCCGCCGCCGCGCGGTGGAGACCGAGCTGCGCCGGGCCGTGCGCGACGGCAGGCTCACCACGGGCACCCGGCTGCCCTCCAGCCGCGACCTGGCCGAGCAGCTGGGCGTCGCCAGGGGCACCGTGACGGCCGCGTACGCGCAGCTCGTGGGCGAGGGCTACCTGACGGCGAAGCGCGGCTCGGGCACCACCGTGACGGCGGCGGGCACGTGGCCCGCGGACAGCCGCACCGAGCCGGATCCGGTGCCGCGCTGGAAGTACGACCTGCGGCCCGGACTGCCCGCGCTCAACGCGTTCCCGCGCGCCGAGTGGATCGCCGCCTACCGCGCCGGACTCGCCGGGCTGTCCGACGAGGAGCTTGGCTACCCGCACGCCGCCGGGTTCCCGCCGCTGCGCGCGGAACTCGCCGACTACCTCGGCCGGGTGCGCGCCGCGGTCACCGAACCCGAGGCCCTGGTGATCACCAACGGCTCGGCCGAAGGCCTTTCGCTGCTGTGCCGGGTGTTGCGCGCGCAGGGGCACCGCAGCATCGCCGTCGAGGAGCCCAGCCACTTCGGCGCGGCGGAGATGCTGGCCTCGCACGGACTCCGGGTCGTCGGCGTGCCGGTCGACGACCGCGGCATCCGGGTCGACGCCCTGTCCACAACGGACTGCCGGGTCGTGCTCGTCACGGCGGCGCACCAGTTCCCGCTGGGCGTGGTGCTGCACCCGGAACGGCGGCACGCGCTGATCGCGTGGGCGCGGGCGTGCGACGGGATCGTCATCGAGGACGACTACGACGCCGAACACCGCTACGACCGGCCCGCCTTCGGCGCCGTGCAGGCGCTCGACCCGAGCCGCGTGGTCCACCAGGGCAGCGCGAGCAAGGTGCTCGCGCCCGCGCTGCGGCTGGGCTGGCTGGTGCTGCCGGAATCGTTGCGGCACTTGGTGATCGAGCGCAAGCGGCACGACGACCTGGGCACGGAGACGTTGCGGCAGGCCGCTTTCACGCAGCTGCTGCGCGGCGGCGGGTACGACCGGCACCTGCGGCGGACCAGGGCGCTGTACCGCAAGCGGCGGGACGCGCTCATCGACGCGCTGGCCCGCGAGCAGCCGTCGTGGGAGCCGATCGGGGTCGCGGCCGGGCTGCATGTGGTCGTGCGGCTGCCCGAGGGCACCGACGACCTCGCGTTGCAGCGGAGGTGCGCCGCGCGCGGCGTGAACGCGGTCGCGCTCGCCCACTACGTGCGCACGCCGCTGTGGCCGGGGCTCGTGCTCGGGTACGCGTCGCTGTCACCCGACCGGTTGCGGGAAGCGGTCCGGGAGATGCGCTGATCTGCCCTTGTCGGTGCTCGGGTGCACCATGGACGGCGTGCTGTTCACCGAGGTGGTCGAGACGTCCGGAGCCGTGGCCGCGACGCGGTCGAGGCTGGCCAAGGTCGCCGCGCTGGCGGAGCTGCTGAAGAGGCTGGACACGCCCGCGGTGGTGTCCTTCCTCGTCGGCGTGCCCAGTCAGGGGCGCATCGGCGCGGGCTGGCGGACCGTGGACGACGTGGACATCCCGCCCGCCGCGGGCGAGTCGCTGACCGTCGTCGAGGTGGACGAGGCGCTGGGCGCGTACGGGGAGTTCAGCGGGAAGGGTTCCGCGGGGCGGAGGGCGGACCTGCTCGCCGCCCTGTTCGGCCGCGCGACCCTCGCCGAGCAGGAGTTCCTGCGGCGGTTGCTGACCGGTGAGCTGCGGCAGGGCGCGCTGGAGGGCGTGATGCTCGACGCCATCGCCTCGGCCGCCGACGTGCCCGCGGCCTCGGTGCGCCGCGCGTTCATGCTGTCCGGCGGCCTCGCGGAGACGGCCGCCGCTGCCCTGCGCGGCGGCGAGGAGGAGCTGGCCGCGTTCCGCCTGGAGGTCGGCCGCCCCGTGCGCCCGATGCTCGCCTCCCCCGCGGAGTCGCTGCCGGAGGCGCTGGCGGAGCTGGGGAGCGTCGTCGTCGAGCACAAGCTGGACGGCGCCCGCATCCAGGTGCACCGCCGGGACGACGAGGTCCACGTCTTCACCCGCACGCTGCGCGAGATCACCGCGACCGTGCCGGAACTCGTCGACCTCGTCCGCGCCATGCCGTGCGCCAGCGTCGTCCTCGACGGCGAGACCCTGGCGCTCAACGACGACGGCAAACCCCGGCCGTTCCAGGAGACGATGAGCCGGTTCGGCGCCCAGGACGTGCGCGAACTGCTGCTGTCCCCGTTCTTCTTCGACTGCCTGCACCTGGACGGCCGGGACCTGCTGGACTCGCCCCTGCGGGACCGACTGGCCGCCCTGCGCTCCGTCGCCGGGCCGCACGTGATCCCCGGCGTCGCGGAGGCGACCGAGGAGCAGGCCGCCACCGTCGTCGACCAGGCACTGGCCGCCGGGCACGAGGGCGTCATGGTGAAGGCGCTCGACTCGCTCTACGCGGCCGGTCGCCGCGGCCGCGGCTGGCAGAAGGTCAAGCCGGTCCACACGCTGGACCTGGTGGTGCTCGGCGTCGAGTGGGGCAGCGGACGGCGCTCGGGGAAGCTGTCGAACCTGCACCTGGGGGCGCGCGATCCGGACGGCGGGCCGCCGATCATGGTGGGGAAGACGTTCAAGGGGATGACGGACGAGCTGCTGGAGTGGCAGACGCGGGAGCTGGGCGCCCTGGCGACCGAGGAACACCCCTGGGGGATCTTCGTGCGACCGGAGATGGTGATCGAGATCGAGCTGGACGGGGCGCAGGTGAGTTCGCGGTATCCCGGCGGGGTGGCGCTGCGGTTCGCACGGGTGCTGCGGTACCGCCCGGACAAGGACGCCGCCGACGCCGACACCATCGACGCGGTGCGGGCGCTGCTGCCAACGCAAACCACGAAGGCAGAACACGAACCCACCGAGTGACCCCCACCGGGCAGATCGACCTGACCACACACCCGCTGAGCAGCGCTCGTCCGCCTGTGCGGCTGGCTTGACTTGGGGTTTTTGGGCCTACAATTTGTCGGCGGGCATCTCTACACCTGCCCTTTTAGCCCGACAAGGCCCAAAAAAGGGGCCCCAAGTCAAGCTGGCCGCACCCGGAGACCGTGGATGCGATACCGGCGACCCACCACAACACCCAACGCCCCACCACGACGGTCACCAACCCCCACCACGCCCGCCCAAACCCCGGCGACCAGCAGCGAAACCGCGTACTTTCGAGTCTCGTGCATTTCATCGAAGGGCATCGCCCCAGTTACGACCTGACCTACGACGACGTGTTCCTGGTCCCCGGCCGGTCGGCCGTGGAGTCCCGGTTCGGTGTCGACCTCTCCACTTCCGACGGCACGGGCGCGACCATTCCCGTGGTGGTCGCGAACATGACGGCTGTCGCGGGGCGCCGGATGGCCGAGACGATGGCCCGCCGGGGTGGGCTGGTGGTGTTGCCGCAGGACGTGGCGCCGGACGTGGTGGCGGAGATCGTGTCCTGGGTGAAGGCGCGGCACGTGGTGTGGGACACGCCGCTGGTGCTGGGGCCCGGCGACTCCGTGGCCGACGCGGTGAACCTGCTGCCGAAGCGGGCGCACGGGGCCGTGGTGGTGGTCGACGGGGACGGGCGGCCGGTCGGGGTGGTGGACGAGGCGGCGTGTTCCGGGGTGGACCGGTTCACCCGGTTGTCGGACGTGGCCGATCCGGACGTGGTGACGATGCCCCTCGACACGGCGCCGCGCGAGGTGTTCGACCAGTTGCAGCGGCGGACGCAGAAGGTGGCGCTCGGGGTCGACGGCGACGGGCGGCTGGTCGGGGTGCTGACGGCGCTGGGTGCGCTGCGGGCGGAGGTGTACGTGCCCGCGGTGGACGGCGACGGGCGGTTGCGGGTGGCCGCCGCGGTCGGGGTGAACGGGGACGTGGCCGACAAGGCCGCCGAGCTGCTCAAGGCCGGGGTGGACACGCTGGTGGTCGACACCGCGCACGGGCACCAGGAGAAGATGCTGACGGCGCTGCGGGCGATCCGGGGGTTGGCGCCCTCGGTGCCGGTGGTGGCGGGCAACGTCGTGACCGCCGAGGGCGTGCGGGACCTCGTCGAGGCGGGCGCGGACATCGTCAAGGTCGGTGTCGGGCCCGGCGCGATGTGCACGACGCGGATGATGACCGGTGTGGGGCGGCCGCAGTTCTCGGCCGTCGCCGAGTGCGCGGCGGAGGCGCGGCGGCTCGGGAAGCACGTGTGGGCGGACGGCGGGGTGCGGCACCCGAGGGACGTGGCGCTGGCGCTGGCGGCGGGCGCGTCGAGCGTGATGGTCGGGTCCTGGTTCGCGGGGACCTACGAGTCGCCCGGTGACCTGCGCAGCGACGAGTCGGGGCGGCTGTACAAGGAGTCGTTCGGGATGGCGTCCAAGCGCGCGGTGAGTGCGCGGACGCGGACCGACAGCGCGTTCGACCGGGCGCGCAAGGGGCTGTTCGAGGAGGGGATCTCGAGCTCGCGGATGTGGCTGGACCCCGTCCGCCCCAGTGTCGAGGACCTGCTGGACGCCATCACGGCCGGTGTCCGGTCGTCCTGCACGTACGCGGGCGCCGAGGACCTGGAGGCGTTCCACGAGCGCGCGGTGCTGGGCGTCCAGTCCGCCGCGGGCTTCGCCGAGGGACGGCCGCTGCCCGGCGGCTGGTGACCAGGGCCGACGACGGCGAGAAGGGGGCGTCCACCGCCGGGTGGACGCCCCCTTCCTCGTCGGGCGGCTAGCTCGAGTAGTCCTCCAGCATCTCGGTGACCAGGGCGGCGATCGGCGACCGCTCGGACCGGGTCAGCGTGACGTGGGCGAACAGCGGATGGCCCTTCAGCTTCTCGATGACCGCGGCGACGCCGTCATGCCTGCCGACGCGCAGGTTGTCGCGCTGCGCCACGTCGTGGGTGAGGACCACCCGCGAGTTGGTGCCCAGGCGCGACAGGACGGTGAGCAGGACGTTGCGCTCCAACGACTGCGCCTCGTCCACGATCACGTACGAGTCGTGCAGCGACCGGCCGCGGATGTGGGTCAGCGGCAGGACCTCGAGCATGCCGCGGTCCATGATCTCCTCGACCACGTCCTGGCTGACCAGGGCGCCGAGGGTGTCGAACACCGCCTGCGCCCAGGGCTGCATCTTCTCGCTCTCGGAACCGGGCAGGTAGCCCAGCTCCTGGCCGCCGACCGCGTAGAGCGGGCGGAAGACCACGACCTTGCGGTGGTGCTGGCGTTCCATGACCGCCTCGAGACCCGCGCACAGCGCGAGCGCCGACTTCCCCGTCCCGGCTCGTCCGCCCAGCGAGACGATGCCGATGTCGGGGTCGAGCAGCAGGTCGAGCGCGATGCGCTGCTCGGCGGACCGGCCGTGCAGGCCGAACGCCTCGCGGTCGCCCCTGACCAGCCTGATCTGCTTGTCCGGTGTGACCCGCGCCAGGGCGCTCGACGACCCCGCGAGCAGGCGCAGCCCGCTGTGGCAGGGCAGTTCGGCCACGTCCGCCAAGTCGTGCACCGCCGGGTCGATGGTGCTGTCCCGGAAGAGCGCGTCCACCACTTCCTGGTCGACGTCCACGTCCGACATGCCGTTGTACCCGGACAGGGTGACGTCGTGTGCTCGGTACTCATCCGCGGCGAGGCCGCAGGCACCCGCCTTCACGCGCAGCGGCATGTCCTTGGTGACGAGGGTGACGGATCGGCCCTCGGCGGCCAGGTTCAGCGCGCACGCGAGGATGCGGGCGTCGTTGGAGTCGGTGCGGAAACCGGCGGGCAACACCTCCGGATCGGTGTGGTTGAGCTCGACGTGCAGGGTCCCGCCGACATCGCCGATCGGAATCGGGGAGTCCAGGCGACCATGCCGCAGACGCAGGTCGTCGAGCAGTCGCAGCGCCTCCCTGGCGAACCAGCCCAGCTCGGGGTGGTTCCGCTTGCCCTCCAGCTCGCTGATCACCACGAGCGGCAGCACGACCTCGTGCTCCGCGAACCTCGTGGTCGCCATGGGGTCGGAGAGGAGGACGGACGTGTCCACCACGTAGGTGTGGATGGCGGGCGCGTCGCTGTCCTGGGAAGTACTGCGCGGTGAGCCTGAGGAACGGCTCGCGGGTCGTCGTGCGTTCACGGCAACTCCCTCACGAACGCGGCACCCGCGTCCGTTCCTCGCTGGGCCAGGCACCAACCCTGATTGACCGGACCGCCTGCGCTCAGGCGAACCGACCACGAGGGCCGGGTGCCGGCCCCCTCGCGTCAACCGCCACGATCAGGGCCTCCCTGCGCGGTCCGCAGTGGTCGCGTCCCGCCAGTTCGAAAGTTACCTGCGAAAGTGCCCCGTGTGCAGGGAGCCACACAGGTGATTCGCAAATTCCTCTTGCGGCTTCCTGGTACCCCAAGTCGGGCGCATTGGGTGCTTCGGGGGCCAAAAGGGCGTCTGGATGGAGCAATCGGGTGAGCGTTCGCGCAGCTCACGACATGTGGCGTCACCCGAATGCCGATGATCACGCAGAGTCGCGCGGCAACCAGGACACCCCGGTCCGGACTTCTTCCCGCAACGTGGCCGGAACGAGAGGTTCATCGAGGACAGTCAGGTATCTGTCCGCAAGGGACACTCCCGGTGGTCTCGAGTCCAGCCAGGCGCGCACCAGGCGCACCCCTTCGACGTACGTCGTCGTGTACGCGCGCCACAGCGGGTCGGCCAGGAACCGGACCATCTGCCGGGCCCGGCGCTCCGGGACGAGCAGCCAGCGGCACAGGTAGGCGACGACGTCGGCCTCGTCCGCGCCGCGGTCGTGCAGCATCAGGGCGGCGTCCTGGCGCACGCCCGCGAGCCCCGAGGTGGCCAGCTCGACCCGTTCGGCCAGGTCGCCCTCCATCCGCAGGCCGAGGTCGCGCAGGATGTCCTCGGTCCACCTCCCCCAGCCGCGCCCGACGAGCGCGTGCAGGCCCAGGTCGGCCAGGCCCTCGGCCATCAGGCACTGCGGGGTGTTGATCAGGAAGATGGACTGCTCGGCGAACCCGCGGCCCGCGACCAGCCCGGCGTCCTTGCGGCAGTGCTCGGTGTGGTGGCCGGGGTAGGACTCGTGCGCGACCAGGTGCGGCAGGTTCGACATCCGGTGCCCGAGGTCGGCGTTGACCGCCACGAGCGAGCGGAAGTCGCCCAGGTAGTAGTTGAAGCCGCTCCACGGCTTGTCCCGCACTATCCGGTACTCGACGGTCTCGCCCTCGGGCAGCCCGAACCGCTCGCGCGCCAGATCCCGCAGGGCGCTCGACAGGGCGAGCACGCAGCGCTCCAGCTTCTTGGCGGGGACCTCGTCCAGCGCGCGGAACTCGGCCAGCCGGTAGGCCAGCGACCCCGGCCCCGGCAGCAGGTCGTCCAGCCGCGCGTGCGCGTGCCGGTAGGCCTCGACGTTGCCGGGCCGGATCGACACCTGGAAGTACGCGCGCACCTCGTCGACGTAGCCGACGCGCACGCCCGCGAGCTTGCGGGCCGTGCACTCCAGCGCGACCAGGTGCGCTTCGAGGAAGCGGCGGCGCTGCTCGGACAGCTCGCAGCCGACCAGTTCGCGGCGCAGCAGCCCGGCCAGCGCGGCCAGCGCCGTGGGGTGCGGCACCGGCTCGTTGTCCACCTGGCGGCGGACGTCGTGGTCACCGGTGAAGGAGTCCACGAGGCCGGGCACCAGGCGGCCGAGTCTCAGCCCGAGCACCTGGTACTCGCGCACCAGCTGGTTGACGTCCATGAGCAAGGCAGCATACGAGGCGCAAGTGCGCTGGCAGGGGAGCCGGACTGCAACGAATCGGACAAAAGTCGACCGGATCGGGTGCCGTCCGCCCGAGGGTGCCCGCGCCGTGGGCCCACAGGTTCGCGGAGGCCCGTCCGGGAACGTCCGTCAGGAGCCGAAGCGGCGGTGCCGGATCGCGTAGTCGCGCAGGGCGCGCAGGAAGTCCGTGCGGCGGAACGCGGGCCAGTACGCCTCGCAGAACCAGAACTCCGAGTGCGCCGACTGCCACAGCATGAACCCGGACAGCCGCTGCTCCCCCGACGTCCTGATCAGCAGGTCCGGATCGGGCTGGCCGGAGGTGTAGAGGTGCTCGGCGATGTGGTCCACGTCGAGGACCTCCGCCAGCTCCTCGATCGTGCCGCCGCTCTCCGCGTGCTGCTGGAGCAGCTTGCGGACCGCGTCCGCGATCTCCTGCCTGCCGCCGTAACCGACGGCGACGTTGACCTCGAGTCCGGTTCGGCCGGTCGTGCGCAGCGCCGCGGCGGACAGCCGGGCCGCGGTCTCCGTGGGCAGCATGTCCAGCGCGCCCACGTGCCTGACCCGCCACGGGTTCTCCGGACCGGCCAGTTCGTCCACGATGTCCGCGATGATGTCCAGCAGCGGCGCGAGTTCCTCGGCGGGGCGGTCCAGGTTGTCCGTCGACAACAGCCAGAGCGTCACGACCTCGACGTCGGCGTCCCGGCACCACCGCAGCAGGTCCAGGATCTTGCGGGCGCCCTCGCGGTGGCCGTCCGCGACGTCGGCGAAGCCCGCTTCCTTCGCCCACCGCCGATTGCCGTCCAGCACGACGCCCACGTGGCGTGGACGCTGCTTGCCGTCGAGCCACCGGTTCAACCGGTACTCGTAAACCCGGAAAAAGACGTCCCTGACGCGCTTGCGAAGCCCCACGTCCGAAGAGCCTACGCCGGGTGAGCGGCGTCACGAGCCGCTGCCGCGACCGCGTGAAGTTCACCGCAGGAGCACTGCGCCGGAACCTACGGTGCCGTAACCTCGGACGAGTGACGACCTCAGGGACCTACCCGCGGAAACCCGAGCCCGCACTGCGGCCCCGGATGCGCGGGTGGCTGCACGTGTGGTCGTTCTTCACATCCCTGGCGACCGGGGCGGTGCTCATCTCACTGGCCGCCGCGACCGTGTCGGGGAAGGCGGCGCTGGCCACTTCCGTGTACGGCGCGACGGTGCTGGGGCTGTTCGGGATCAGCGCGCTGTACCACCGGGTGAACTGGGTGAGCATCAGCGCCCGCACGTGGATGAAGCGGCTGGACCATTCGATGATCTTCGTGTTCATCGCCGGGACTTACACGCCGTTCGCGTTGTTGGCGATGCCACCCGGGACCGGGAACGTGGTGCTGGCGGTGGTGTGGGCCGGGGCTGTCGCCGGGGTGATCCTCAAGCTTGCCTGGCCGCACGCGCCGAAGTGGGTCGGTGTGCCGATGTACATCGCGCTGGGGTGGGTGGCGGTGTTCGTGCTGCCGGACATCCTGCACCAGGCTGGGGTGGCGGCGTTGGTGCTGGTGATCGTGGGCGGGTTGCTTTACACGGTGGGGGCGATCTTCTACGCGGTGCGGTGGCCGAATCCCTGGCCTGGGGTTTTCGGGTTTCACGAGGTGTTCCACGCGACGACCGTGGTGGCGGCTGCTTGTCATTACATCGCGATTTTTTTGGCGGTTTATTCGGGGTGAAGGTGGGCCGCCGTGCGCCTTTTGTGGTGGGTGGAGGTGGCTTTACCCGGTCGCCGAGTGTTCTAGACGTGCCGTAGCTTGTCAAGGCGGGAAAGATGCCTTGACAAGCTACGGCACGTCTAGAGATGGCTTTGGATCGGGTGCAGGGGTAGGTCTGGCTGCGCCAGCATCAGGCTTCGCCTGACAAGGCACCTCGCTGCGCGTCGGTAGGGCGGTGGGCGCTCCGCGCCGGGTGCGAGGGGGCGGCTGCGCCGAGGGGCATCCTGGGCTTCGCCTTCGGACTGCATCCGGTGCTTCGCACCGGCATCCCACGCTCCGCGAGGGACAAGACACCTGGCTTCGCTTCGGTTGGAGATCCTGGGCTGCGCCTTCGGACAGGGCACCTTGGTTTTGCTTTGCTTTGGTGTTAGCCGCTGACCGGCCCCCAGACCGATCAGCGGCTTCCCCACCTGTGATACCCCCTGGCCACGGATCGAGTGTGGCTCACGCCACTTGGATCCGGACCTGCACTTAAGCAGGTCTTGAGGTGTGGGGAGTGGGGTTCACCCGTGCGGGCGATTTGTCCTTCGTATGACAGTCAGCCCAGGTCTGGGCCTTGGGCTCGGAGGTCGTCGACCTTCGACATGGCCTCGCGCAGTTCGGCCAGCCAGGTGTCGGCGTGTTCGCCGACCAGCTTGACCGCCCATGCCAGGGCCTCTGAGCGGGAGCGGGCTACGCCTGCGGCTACGAGGGTGTCGAGGACCTTGCGTTCCGGTTGCCTGAGCCTGGTCATGACCGGGACGGACAGCGTGGTGAAGAGTTCTTCGGTGTTGCCCAGGCGTGCGCCCCAGGCGACCTTGCGGCCGTAGCGGTGTTCGGCCTGGCGGGCGATCTCGATGCGGTCGTCCCTGGTCTGTTCGCGGTGCCTGCTGATCCGGCCCGATTCGGCGGCCGACTTCTCGGCGTCGTCGGTGAAGTCGCCCTCGAGGTCCGGCAGTGTGCCGACGACGAGGATCTCCTCGCGGTCGACGACGACCTCCGGTGCGCCGGTGAACCAGTCGTCGGGCAGGCGGCCGCTGAACCACGCGGCCGCGTCGTCCGCCGGCGGGAGGTCTGCCTGCTGCCAGCCGCCCTTGCCCCGTCCGGGGCCCCATCCGCGTCCCATGTCGGCTCCATCTTGTTGCGTTGATTACTTGATTACAACGCTACGTCTGCAACAGGGGAATGGCACTTACGTTCGCTGTGGGCGGAGGGCTGCGACCAGGTCGTCCACCGAGGTGACCGGGCGGTCGCAGACGTAGCCGCGGCACACGTAGGCGGCGGGGGCACCGTTGACCAGGGGGCGTTCGGCGAGGAGCGGGGCGGAGTCGGGGGTGCCTGCGACCACGACGCCGCCGCCGTGGATGGCGGTGCGGGCCGCGGCCGTCAGTTCCGGGGAGGTGCCGACGAGGGCGACCTGGACGGGGCCGCTGTGGAGGGCTTCGGCGACGGAGAGCCAGTGGCCCGCGAAGCGGGGTGCCCTGGCGGCGAGGAGGCCGACCCGTGCGACGGCGTGTTCGGCGACCGTGCGGTAGAGGGCGGCGCGGTCCGGGCCGAGGGCGGAGGCGGTGAGGAGTGCGGACGCCAGCGAGGAGGCGCCGGACGGGCTGGCGTTGTCGGTGGGGTCGGAGGGGCGGCGGACCAGGGTTTCGGCGTCGTCGGCGGTGTCGAAGAAGGCGCCTTCGGCACCGAGGACGGGGAAGCGGGCCAGTGCGGTGTCGAGGAGGCCGCAGGCGGTGTCGAGCCAGCGCACGTCGCCGGTGACCTGGTGCAGTACCAGCAGGCCGTCGGCGAGGCAGCCGTAGTCCTCCAGCACGCCCGCGGCGGTGCCCGCCACGCCGTCGCGCGAGGTGCGCAGCAGCCTGCCGTCGACCAGGTGCACGTCCAGCAGCAGGACGGCGGCGCGCACGGCCGCGTCGACCCAGCGGGGTTCGCCGAACAGGGCGCCCGCCTCGGCCAGCGCCGAGATGGCCAGGCCGTTCCACGCCGTGACGACCTTGTCGTCGCGGCCGGGCTGCGGTCGCAGGTCGCGGGCCTTGAGCAGCGCCGCGCGCACGCGGTCCCAGCGGTCGCGGTCGGTCACCGGCGAGAGCAGCCGCAGCGTGGAGGTGCCGTTCTCGAAGCTGCCGTCGGCGGTGACCGCGAACAGCTCCGCCGCCCACTCGCCGTCCTCGCGACCGAGCACCTCGACCAGCTGCGCGGGCGTCCACACGTAGGTGAGGCCCTCCTCGCCGTCGGTGTCGGCGTCCAGCGACGCGGCGAACGCGCCCTGCGGGGTGCCGAGGTCGCGCAGCAGGAACTCGGCGGTGTCGCGCACCACCTCGCGGTAGCGCGGGTTGTCGTCGCGGCGGCTCAGGTGGGTGTACGCGCGGAGCAGCAGACCGTTGTCGTACAGCATCTTCTCGAAGTGCGGCACCACCCAGGACGCGTCCACCGAGTACCGCGCGAACCCTCCCGCGAGCTGGTCGTAGAGGCCGCCCGCGACCATCGTGTCGCACGTCGCGCGGGCCATCGACAACGCCTGCACCGACCCCGTGCGCTCGCTGTGCCGCAGCAGGAACTCGACCACCATGGACGGCGGGAACTTCGGCGCGTTCCCGAACCCGCCGCGCTTGCGGTCGTACTCGCCCAGCAGCGACACCACCGCGCCGGACAGCGCGTCCTCGTCCACTGTGGACGGTTGCAGCGGCCCGCCGCGCTGGGACAGCTCGGCGACCACACCCGCCGCCGACTCCCGCAGCTCGTCGCCCTGGTTCGCCCACGCCGCCGCGATCGACTCCAGCACCTGCCCGAACGACGGCATACCGGGCCGCGGCTGCGGCGGGTAGTAGGTGCCCGCGTAGAACGGCTCCGCCGCGGGCGTCAGGAAGCACGTCATCGGCCACCCGCCGTGCCCCGTCATGGCCTGCGTGACCTCCATGTAGACCGCGTCCACGTCCGGCCGCTCCTCGCGGTCCACCTTGACGTTCACGAAGTGCTCGTTCATGTACGCGGCCGTCGCGTCGTCCTCGAACGACTCGTGCGCCATCACGTGGCACCAGTGGCACGCCGCGTAGCCGATCGACAGCAGCACCGGCACGTCCCGCCGCCGCGCCTCCTCGAACGCCTCCGCCGACCACGGCCACCAGTGCACCGGGTTGTCGGCGTGCTGGAGGAGGTACGGGCTGGTCGAGGACGCGAGCCGGTTCGTCATGCCGTCCACAGTAATTCTCGACGGCGGGGCCCGGCTCGTCGGCGACGTGGGCGGGCACCCCGAGGTCGCGGTACCCGTTTCCGCGGCCGCCGGACAGCGGGGCGCGGGTGTCGTAGCGTCAAGCCACATGAAGATCATCGCCGCCGCCGTGGTCCTGGCCGCCGCACTCCCGATCCCCGCCGTCGCCGCCGGACAGCCCGCCGAGGGATGCGCCTCGTGGCAACGCCAGGTGACGAGGGCGCCGCCACCGAACGGCGGCACGTTCATCGCGGCCTCCCCGAACGGCCGCTACTTCGCCATGTGGGTGGACAGGGCGGAGACCAACATCCTCCACGCGGACGGGGTGCCGACCGAGTTGCCCAAGTCCGCGGGCACGATCGAGGGCGGCATCGGCGACATCAACGACAGTGGTGCGGCGGTCGGGCACAGGTGGGTCCCGGAGGAGGACGGGGCCCTGGTGAGCCACGCGTACGTGTACCGCGACGGCCACTTCGACTTCCTCCCCGACGTCGACGGCAGGTACGTGCTGCCCGTCGGCATCAACGAGGCTGGCGACGTGGTCGGCACGGTCAACGACCTCGTGTCCCCGGAGCAGACCGTGGTGTGGCCCGCGAACGCGGCGGGCACCTACCGCGTCGTGGGCGACGGCAAGGCCGTCGGGATCGACGAAACCGGTGCCGTGGTCACCTCGGAGGGCGTCATCCACTTCCCGGACGGCACGTCCAGGGCCGCGCCCGCCGGGGTCACGCCGGAGATCTTCCAGGCTGGACGGATCGTCGGCACCGCGACGGACTCCCCGGACCAGCTCGTGCAGTGGGACGCGGAATGGCGGGTGGTCCGCCGGTACCCAGGGGTGTCGCAGGCCATCGGCATCAATTCGGACGACCGGCTCCTCGCCTTCGCGCCACCGTCCCGGATGCGGTACGCCGAGGTGTGGCGCGGAGGCGAACGCCTCGGATTCCCCGGCGCCTCGGCAGCCCGGTCCGTCAACGGCATCACCGAGGACGGCGTCGTGTTCGGTGGCTGGGGCAGCTTCTCCGCACCGCCTGCCGCCACTTGGACCTGCGTGCCGTTGTAAATCGGACGCGGGACGCGCACCCCGTCGGTCAGACTCACCTGGTGCTGCTCACGATCACGACGACCCGCCGGCCCGCGTCCGACCTCGGCTTCCTGCTGCACAAGCATCCGGGGAAGGCGCAATCGTTCGCGGTCGCCTCCGGTGTGGCGCACGTGTTCTACCCGCGCGCCGACGAGGACGGGTGCACGGTGGCGCTGCTGCTGGAGGTCGATCCGATCGCGCTGGTGCGCGGGCGGGCGGGCAGCCTGACGCAGTACGTGAACGACCGGCCGTACGCGGCGGGGTCGTTGCTGGCGGTGGCGATGGGGGCGGTGTTCCGGACGGCGATGAACGGGCGGTGCGACGCGCGGCCCGAGTTGGCCGCGCGGGCGATCCCGTTGCGGATCGAGGTGCCCGCGCTGGGAACTCCCGACGTCGGGGCGGCCGCCGCGCTGTTCGGGCCGCTGGGGTGGGCCGTCGACGTGACGCCGGTGCCGCTCGACCCGGAGGTCCCGGCGTGGGGCGACTCGCGGTACGTCGACCTGGTGCTGACGGCCGAGCTGCGGCTGGCGGACGCGCTGAAGCAGCTCTACGTGCTGCTGCCGGTGCTCGACGGCTCGAAGCACTACTGGATCGACCAGCAGGAGGTCGACAAGCTGCTGCGGGCGGGCGAGGGCTGGCTGGCCGGGCACCCGGAGCGGGAGCTGATCACCCGGAGGTACCTGGGGCGCGGCGGCCGGTTCGCGCCGTCGGCGCTGGAACGGCTGGCCGAGGCCGACGACGTGCCCGAGGAGGAGCTGGACAACGCGCTCGACGAGCCCGTGGACGTGCCGCTGCCGCTGGCCGTGCAGCGCCGGGAGACCGTGCTGGCGGTGCTGCGGTCGGCCGGGGCGCGGCGGGTCGTGGACCTGGGGTGCGGTGAAGGCGCGCTGCTGCGCGAGCTGGTGGAGGACCCGTCGTTCACCGAGGTCCTGGGCGTGGACGTGTCGTCGAAGGCGCTGAGCACGGCCGAGCGGCGGCTGCACCTGGACCGGCTGTCGGACCGGGCGCGGGAGCGGATCTCGGTGCGGCAGTCCTCGCTCACCTACGCCGACGCCGGGCTGGCCGGGTACGACGCGGCGGTGCTGATGGAGGTCGTCGAGCACGTCGAGGAGGACCGGCTGCCCGTGGTGGAGCACAACGTCTTCGGCGTGGCGCGGCCGGGCACGGTGGTCGTGACGACGCCGAACGTCGAGTACAACGCGCTGTTCGAGTCGTTGCGCCCCAACACCTTCCGGCACACCGACCACCGGTTCGAGTGGACGAGGGCGCGGTTCCGGGCGTGGGCCGACGGCGTCGGGGAGCGCTACGGCTACACCGCGGCCCACCTCCCCGTCGGACCCGAGGACCCCGCGCTCGGCTCCCCCACCCAGCTGGCCGTGTTCACGAGGAAGCAGGAAGCCCGATGGAGCTGACCATCCCCGACCTGTCGCTGGTCGTGCTGATCGGCGCGTCCGGATCGGGCAAGTCCACGTTCGCCGCCCGGCACTTCGCGCCCACGCAGGTGCTGTCGAGCGACCACTTCCGCGGCCTGGTCTCCGACGACGAGAACGACCAGTCCGCGACGAACGACGCGTTCGACGTCCTGCACTACCTGGCGGGCAAGCGGCTTGCCGCGGGCCGGGTCACGGTGATCGACGCGACGAACGTGCAGCAGCGGGCCCGCGCCTCGCTGGTGGCGCTGGCGCGCGAGCACAACGTGCTGCCGGTCGCGGTCGTGCTCGACCTGCCCGAGGACGTCTGCGTCGCGCGCAACGCCGCGCGACCGGACCGGGACTTCGGCGCGCACGTCGTCCGCAGGCACCAGAACGACCTGCGGAAGTCGTTGCGGCACCTGAAGAAGGAGGGCTTCCGCAAGGTGCACGTGCTGCGCGGCCAGTCCGAAGTGGACGCCGCGACCTTCACCTACGAGCGGATGCTGAACGACCTGCGGCACGAGACCGGGCCGTTCGACGTGATCGGCGACGTGCACGGCTGCCGCGCCGAGCTGGAGGAACTGCTGGGTGAGCTGGGGTACGCGCTGAGCCGCGACGCCGAGGGGCGCGCGGTCGACGCCGTGCACCCGGAGGGCAGGCGGGCGGCGTTCGTCGGCGACCTGGTGGACCGCGGTCCGGACACACCGGGCGTGCTGCGGCTGGTGATGGGCATGGTGCGGGCCGGCCACGCGTTGGCGGTCAGCGGCAACCACGAGCACAAGCTGGTGCAGGCGCTGCGCGGCCGCGCCGTGAAGGTGGCGCACGGACTGGGCGAGTCGCTGGCGCAGCTGGCCGAGGAGCCGGAGGAGTTCCGCAAGGAAGTCGAGGCGTTCTGCTACGACCTGGTGTCGCACTACGTGCTCGACGGCGGTGCGCTGGTGCTGGCGCACGCCGGTCTGCCGGAGCGCTTCCACGGCCGTGCGTCGGGCCGGGTGCGCGGTTTCGCGCTGTACGGCGACACGACCGGGGAGACCGACGAGTTCGGGCTGCCGGTGCGCTACCCGTGGGCGGAGGACTACCGCGGCAAGGCGGTGGTCCTCTACGGGCACACGCCCGTGCCGGACGTCGAGTGGGTCAACGGAACCCTGTGCCTGGACACCGGCGCGGTGTTCGGCGGCAGGCTGACCGCGTTGCGCTACCCGGAGAAGGAAGTCGTGTCCGTCGCGGCGCACCGGGTCTGGTACGAGCCGGTGCGCCCGCTCGGCAGCGCTCCGGAGCACGAGCCGCGGGTGTTGAACCTGGGCGACGTCACCGGCAACCGCGCGGTCGAGACCGGGCACCACGGCCGCGTCGGCATCAGCGCGGAGCACTCGGCGGCGGCGCTGGAGGTGATGAGCCGGTTCGCGATCGACCCGCGCCGGCTGGCCTACCTGCCGCCGACGATGGCGCCGACGGCGACCTCCGCCCGCGAGGACGTGCTGGAGCACCCGGCCGAGGCGTTCGCGGGGTTCCGCGGCGTCGGGGTCGCGGAGGTGCTGTGCGAGGAGAAGCACATGGGGTCGCGGGCCGTCGTGCTGGTCTGCCTCGACGCCGAGACCGCGCTGAGGCGGTTCGGCGTCGAGGGCACCGGCGCCGTGCACACCCGCACCGGGCGGGCGTTCTTCCCCGCGGAGTTGGGCGAGGCTTTCCTGGAACGGGTGCGCGCGGCCGTGACGTCGGCCGGGCTGTGGGAGGAGTTCGGGACGGACTGGCTGCTGCTGGACGCCGAACTGCTGCCGTGGAGCGCCAAGGCGGGCGGGCTGATCCGCGAGCAGTACGCCGCCGTCGGCGCGGCGGCCAACGCCGTCCTGCCGAAGGCCGTCGACGCGCTGGCCGCGGCGCGGGAACGCGGGATCGACGTCGGGGACCTGTTGGCGCGCACCACGTCGCGGGCCGCCAACGGCGTCGCCTACCGCGCGGCCTACCGCCGGTACGTGTGGGACACCGACGGCCTGGACGGCATCCGGCTAGCGCCGTTCCAGGTGCTCGCGAGCGAGGGGCGCACCTACGAGGGCGACCCGCACCCGTGGCACCTGGCGGTCGCCGCACGGCTGCGCGCGGCTGACCCAGAGCTGTTCACCGAGACCAGGAACCTGGTCGTCGACACCACCGACGAGCGGTCCCTCGCGGCGGGCACGGCCTGGTGGGAGGAACTGACCGCGGCGGGCGGCGAGGGCATGGTGGTGAAGCCGCTGGCGAACCTCGTGCGCGGGCGGCGCGGGCTCGTGCAGCCCGGCGTGAAGGTCCGCGGCCGGGAATACCTGCGGATCATCTACGGTCCGGACTACACGGAGACCGCGAACCTCGACCGGCTGCGCAAGCGCTCGCTGGGCGGGAAGCGTTCGCTGGCGCTCCGCGAGTACGCGCTCGGCCTGGAAGGGCTGCGGCGCGTCGCGGCGGGAGAACCGCTGTGGCGCGTCCACGAGTGCGTGTTCGCCGTACTGGCCCTCGAATCGGAACCGGTGGACCCTCGCCTGTGAACCTGTCGATCCCCGACCTGTCCCTCGTCGTGCTGCTCGGCGCGCGGATGGAGGACGCGCTGCCCGCCGACCGGCACGACGAGATCGACCGGCGGTTGCGCGAAGGCGGCATCACCGTCGTCGACGCCACCGACCTGGACCGCCGGGCGCGGGCGGAGTTGGTCGTGCTGGCCAAGCGGCGCGGCGCCACGCCGGTGGCGGTCGCGGTGGGGATGGCGGAGTGGTCGTTGCGGGAGCAGGGGTTCCGGCGGGTGCACGTGCTGGCGGATCAGGGCGCGGTGGACGGGGTGCGGTTCGAGGTGGAGCGGTTGCCGAACGACCTGAGGGAGGTCGGGGGCCGTTCGACGTGATCGGGGATGTGCACGGGTGCCGGGTGGAGTTGGAGGAGCTGCTTCGGGAGCTGGGGTACGAGGTCGTGCACGACGATCGGTTGCGGGCGGTGGACGCGGTGCATCCGGGTGGGCGTCGGGTGGTGTTCGTGGGGGATCTGGTGGATCGGGGGCCGGATACGCCCGGGGTGTTGCGGTTGGCCATGGGGATGGTGGCGGGTGGGCGGGCGTTCGTGGTTCGGGGGAATCATGAGGACAAGCTCGTGAAGGCGTTGCGGGGGAACGATGTGCGGTTGAACCACGGGCTGGCGGAGTCCGTGGCGCAGTTGGGGCGGGAGTCGGAGGGGTTCCGGGCGCGGGTGCTGGAGTTCTGCGCTGGGTTGGTGCCGCATTACGTGCTGGATGGTGGGGCGTTGGTGGTGGCGCACGCCGGGTTGCCGGAGAGGTATCACGGGCGGGAGTCGTCGCGGATGCGGAGCCTGGCGATCTGGGGGGAGAACACGGGGGAGGTGGACGGGGATGGGAATCCCGTTCGGTATCCGTGGGCTCAGGAGTACGCGGGGGAGGCTGTTGTTCTGTACGGACATACGCCGGTGGCTGAGGCGCGGTGGGTGAACGGGACCATGTGCCTGGATACGGGGTGTGTGTTCGGGGGGAAGTTGACGGCGTTGAGGTATCCGGAGGGGGAGGTTGTTTCGGTGCCTGCGCGCAGGGTGTGGTTCGAGAGGGCGGGGCGGTTGGTTTAGCCCGGTCTCTGTGTGCGTGTTGTGGGTCTTGCACCGCGCGTAGCCCGGCCCCCGGTCGCGCGATTGTCTCAATGCCACACACCCGTTTGTCAAGGCGGGAAAGATGCCTTGACAAACGGGTGTGTGGCAGGAGGGCGCTGTGTATCGGGGGCAGGGGGAGGTCTGGCTCCGCTTGTGTCGGCTGTGCCTGACAAGGCATCGGCTTTGCCGACAGGGCACCTCGCTGCGCGTCGGTAGAGCACCTCGCTGCGCGTCGGCAAGGCGGCGGGCGCTCCGCGCCGGATGCGAGGGGGCGGCTGCGCCGATGGGGAGTGGCGGGGTGTCTGTTTCCTGGGTGCTGCCGTGGGCCCGCCACGGGGCGCCTTTGCTGTTCAAGACCAAGGCGCCCCGTGGGGGTGGAGTGGGTCAGGTTTGGGGAGAGTCGGTTTTCTTGTCGGGAGTCGGCTCGTCGAAGCTTGCGGGGAGGTTGCGCAGGTGCTTGTTCATCGAGCGGACCAGGAAGAAGACCGCGATGAAGAAGAGGACCAGCAGCAGGAGGCCGAGGGGGGAGGACTTGCCGAAGTCCTCCTTCTGGCCGCCGGGGTCGTTGGACGTGGGTGGTTGTGCCGCGACGAGTGCGACCGTGTCCTCCAGCGGGATGCGGGTCAGCATCACGCGGACACCCGCTCGTGCAGGCCGGCGAACAGGTCGTCCTCGGGGACGGTGCTGTCGACGAGCGAGCGGGCGAGTTCGTACTCCTCGGTCGGCCAGAGCTTCTGCTGGACGTCGAGGGGCATGAAGAACCAGCGGCTCTCCGGGTCGATCTGGGTGGCGTGCGCCTTCAGGGCCGCGTCGCGCTGCGGGAAGTACTCGGCGCACTCGACCCTGGTGGTCACCCGCTCCAGCACGTCGGGGGTGTTGAGGTCCCACTTCGCGATCCACTCGGTGTACGGCGACTCCTGGCCGGACTCGATGATCGCGTTGTGGAAGGCCGTCATCTTCGCGCGGGAGAAGCCGTGCGAGTAGTACAGCTTCAACGGCTGCCACGGCTCGCCCGCGTCGGGGAACCGCTCCGGGTCGCCCGCCGCGTCGAAGGCGACGATGGACACCTCGTGGGTGCGGATGTGGTCGGGGTGCGGGTAGCCGCCGTTCTCGTCGTAGGTGACGACGACGTGCGGACGGAACTCGCGGATGGCCTCGACCAGCTTCTCCGCCGACTCCTCCACCGGGACCAGCGCGAAGCAGCCCTCGGGCAGCGGCGGCAGCGGGTCGCCCTCGGGCAGGCCCGAGTCGACGAACCCGAGCCAGCGGTGGCTCACGCCGAGGATCTCGGCGGCCTTCGCCATCTCCTCGCGGCGGATCTCCGCCATGTTCTCCAGCACCTCGGGCCGGTCCATCGCCGGGTTGAGGATGCTGCCCGCCTCACCACCGGTGCAGGTCACGACCATCACCTCGTGGCCCTCGGCGACGTAGCGGGCCATCGTGGCCGCGCCCTTGCTCGACTCGTCGTCGGGGTGCGCGTGGACCGCCATCAGGCGCAGCTTCTCGACCATGACCGACCCGGTCCTCCTTGTAGTTTCCGTACCGCCCCACCGGACAGGGCCACGTAGGACCCTGCGACACTCAACGCGGACGTCGACGCCCATTGTTCCCGCTGGTCCGCAGCAGGCGAACGGGCGGGGTCGGGAGGGGTGACGGGAGTGGCGCAGCGCACGCTGCCCGAAGGCCGCTACGGCAAGAGCGCCAGGGGTCCGCTGCCGAAGTGGCCCCGCTGGTCACTGCCCGTGGTGGGCGTGCTCGTCGGCGTCGTGGTCGCCCTCGTCGCGTACCAGAACCTCGGCAACCAGCCCATCGAAGCGAAGCAGAGCGGCTTCGAAGTGCTCGGCGACAGCACCGTGGAAGTCTCGTTCGAGGTGGTCAGGGACGATCCGGCCCGTGCGGCCGTGTGCATCGTCCGAGCCCGTTCCGACGACGGCGACGAGGCCGGACGGCGTGAAGTGCTCGTCCCACCAGGTAGGACCACCGTCATCGAGAAGACGACCTTGCGCACGTCGAAACCACCGGTCACCGGTGAGGTGTTCGGCTGCTCCTACCAGGTACCCGCCTACCTGTCCACGAACTAGCGGCCAAGCGGGTGATCTGCGGGTTTAGCGGTGGTGTCGGGAACGAAACACCGTAGTCGAACGTTGTAAACGTGTTACTCTTGCAGCTCAGCACGGCCCCGGTGTGGGCCGTGTTTTTCCGTTCCGGGCGCGGTGCTGCCCGGAAACTGCCAGTCCACAAGGTGGGCCTGGAGCAAGACGAGGAGTTGGTGACCGTGAGCGACACCCAGGTGACCTGGCTTACCCAGGAGGCCTACGACCGGCTCAAGGCCGAGCTGGACGAGCTGATCCAGAATCGCCCGGTCATTGCCACTGAGATCAACGCACGTCGCGAGGAGGGCGACCTCCGTGAGAACGGCGGTTACCACGCGGCCCGCGAGGAGCAGGGCAAGCAGGAAGCCCGGATCCGGCAGCTGCAGGAGCTCCTCCAGGCGGCCAAGGTCGGCGAGGCCCCGACCACGAAGGGTGTCGCCGCACCCGGCACCGTGCTGACCATCCGCTACGACGGCGACGACGAGACCGAGGAGTTCCTGCTCGCCACCCGCGAGGAGGGCGCCCACGGCGCGATGGAGGTCTACTCCCCCGCTTCGCCGCTCGGCAAGGCGCTGCTCGGCGCGAAGGACGGCGAGACCGTCGAGTACGAGCTGCCGAACGGCAAGAGCCAGAAGGTCACCCTGATCAAGGCGATTCCGTACTCCACCTGATCAGCACAGCACCAACGCACGGAGGCGATCACCAGCCGGTGGTCGCCTCTTCTGCGTTCCGGTGTGCGTTGAGGCGTGGTTTGCGGCGGTGATGGGCATTACCGGGGTCAAAACCATCGGTGGTGTGGTCGATTTGACTTGGGGCCCTTCTTTTCGGCTCTGGCGGGCCGAAAAGGGCAGGTGGTGAAGACCTGCCCGCCGCTGAAGTGCAGGGCCGAAAACCCCGAGTGAAATCGACCACGGCCCGTGTTCATCCCACCTGCCAGCGGCTTGAGCAGGTCGGCCTTTTCTCGTCTTGCCTTCCAGCCGGGTTGGGGAATGCGGGTTTCCCCCCTTTCACGTGATCCGTTCCAAAAGCGGTCGAACCCGTGGCGGTACCGGGGTCGACAAAGCGATCGAAGTCGACAGCCTCTCCACTCCCGGCACGTCCACCATCTCGTCGATCACCCTTTGCAGATCCGCGTTCGACCGCGCCACCATCCGCACGAACAGATCCCCCTGCCCGGTGGTCGCGTGCACCTCGCACACCTCGTTGATCGCCGCCAGCCCGTCGGACACCTCCTGCCTGCGCCCCTGCGCGATCTCCAGCACGGCGAACGCGGTGAGGCTGTAGCCCATGGCGGCGAGGTCCAGCGCGGGTGGGAAGCCGGTGAGCACGCCCTTCCCGACGAGGCGGTCCAGGCGGGCCTGGACGGTGCCGCGGGCGACCCCCAGCCTGCGGGAGCACTCCAGCACGCCGAGGCGGGGTTCGTCGGTGAGCAGCAGGAGGAGTCTGGCGTCGAGTACGTCCAGTGTCTGGTCAGAGTGTTCTAGTTGCTCGCCCGAAGTCATGGTGCACTGTACAAAATGACCAGGAATATCACTGAGTGTTGCTCAGGATGCCTGGTAGAGCACATCCTCTGGGTACCGAACTGGACAACGGAGGGAACGCCATGACCGGGACTCTGGGTCGCACCGACCAGCCGATCGACGACGTGAGCTACGACCAGCTCAGGCAGCTCGTCGGCCTGGTGGACTACGACGCCACCAAGGACCCGTTCCCGGTGCGGTCGATGGACGCCGTGGTGTTCGTCGTCGGCAACGCCACCCAGACCGCGTGGTTCTACCAGGTCGCCTTCGGCATGCGGCTCGTCGCGTACGCGGGTCCGGAGACGGGGCAGCGCGACCACAAGGCGTTCGTGCTCAAGTCCGGGTCGGCGCGCTTCGTGATCAAGGGCGGCGTGCTGCCCGACAGCGATCTGCTGGAGCACCACCGCAGGCACGGCGACGGTGTCGTCGACCTGGCGCTGGAGGTCGACGACGTCGACCGCTGCGTCGAGCACGCCCGCGGCCAGGGCGCGACCGTGCTGGTCGAGCCGCACGACGTGAGCGACGACAACGGCACCGTCCGCACCGCGGCGATCGCGACCTACGGCGAGACCCGCCACACGCTGGTCGACCGCTCCCGCTACACCGGCCCCTACCTGCCCGGTTACGTCGCCAAGGAGAGCACCGTCGTCCGCCCCGCGGGCGCCCCGAAGCGGCTGTTCCAGGCGATCGACCACTGCGTCGGCAACGTCGAGCTCGGCAAGATGGACTACTGGGTCGAGTGGTACAACCGCGTCATGGGCTTCGTGAACATGGCGGAGTTCATCGGCGACGACATCGCCACGGACTACTCGGCGCTGATGAGCAAGGTCGTCTCCAACGGCAACCACCGGGTCAAGTTCCCGCTCAACGAGCCGGCGATCGCGCAGCGCAAGTCGCAGATCGACGAGTACCTGGAGTTCTACGCGGGCGCCGGCGTGCAGCACATCGCGCTGGCCACCAACGACATCATCGGCACCGTGACCGCGATGCGCGCGGCGGGCGTGGAGTTCCTGGAGACCCCGGACTCCTACTACGACGACCCCGAGCTGCGGGCCCGCATCGGCGAGGTGCGGGTGCCGATCGAGGTGCTCAAGGAGCACCGCATCCTGGTCGACCGCGACGAGGACGGCTACCTGCTCCAGATCTTCACCGCGCCGACGGGCGACCGGCCCACGGTGTTCTACGAGCTGATCGAGCGGCACGGCTCGCTCGGCTTCGGCAAGGGCAACTTCAAGGCGCTGTTCGAGGCCATCGAGCGCGAGCAGGAGCGCCGGGGCAACCTCTGACGCCCGACCGGCGTACTGGTTCGCGGTAGGGGGAACCGCGCGTCCAGGAGGTGTTCGAAGATCGTCACAAGCACGGTCCTGGCGGGCGTCGGCGCGGCGGTTCCGCCGCTCAGCGCATTCGGGCGCGGCGGTGTCACCGCCGCGCCCGACGCCGGACGCGCGGTTCCCGTCCACGACGGGGTGCGACACCGCGGACCCGCTCCCGCCCTCCCCCGACCAGCTGGGACCGGGCGATCGGGCGTCGTGCTCGGCGACGCCGCCCTCGTGGATCCACCGCGCGCCCGCGATCTTCTTCGACGACGCCGGGGAGATCACCGGGATGGCGAACCACTACCATCCGTGATGCGCTCGCGGCGGATCGCAGTCGACTCCGGATGACGAGCTTGGAACCCACCGCCCGGAGACGGGTACGCTTTGTCTTGGGGACCTCACAGGGCATTCACATCAGGGAGGCGGCATGGCACACGTCGGACGCACGGCCGCCGCGCTTCCACTCGTCGGAGCGGTGGCCACGGCCGTGGCACTGACCGGCGCGGCCTTCTTCACCGTCGCCCAGGCGGGCTGTCACGAGTCCGGGCACTTCGAGCAGCACGGCAGTGCGCTCCAGTTCGTCGGCGGGTGCGTCAACGGGCAGGAGCTGCCCGCGGCGCCCAAGGTCGAGAACACCCGGTACCAGCAGCAGGGCGACAACCTGCTCAAGCCCTAGCTACGACAACGCCGAAGGGGCCTCGCGGACGTCCGCGAGGCCCCTTCGGCGTTGTCGAGAGGGCTCAGCCGAGCGCGGTGAGCAGGTCGGCGACCAGGTCGTCACCGGACTCGATGCCGACGGAGACGCGGACCAGGTCCGACGGCACCTCCAGCAGCGAACCCTCGGTGCTGGCGTGCGTCATCCTGCCGGGGTGCTCGATCAGCGACTCCACGCCGCCGAGGGACTCGGCCAGCGTGAACAGCTCGGTGCGCCCGCACACGTCGAACGCGGCCTGCTCGCCGCCGTGGACGGTGAACGAGATCATCCCGCCGAACCGGCGCATCTGCTTGGCCGCCAGCTCGTGGCCGGGGTGGTCGGGCAGGCCGGGGTAGTACACGGTCTTGACCTTCGGGTGCTCCAGCAGCGCCGCCACGACCAGCTCCGCGTTGTCGGAGTGCTTCTCCATGCGCAGCGCGAGGGTCTTGATGCCGCGCAGCGTGAGCCACGCGTCGAATGGGCTGGCGACCGCGCCCGCGCCGTTCTGCAGGAAGCCGAACTGGGCGTCCAGCTCGTCGTCGGAGGTGATGAGCGCGCCGCCGACGACGTCGGAGTGGCCGCCGATGTACTTGGTCGTGGAGTGCATGACCACGTCCGCGCCCAGGCCGAGCGGACTTTGCAGGTACGGCGAGGCGAAGGTGTTGTCCACCACGAGCAGCGCGCCCGCCGAGTGCGCGATCTGGGACAGGCCCGCGATGTCCGCGATGTTGAGCAGCGGGTTGGTGGGCGTCTCGATCCAGACGACCTTGGTGTTGGGGCGCATCGCCGCGCGCACGGCGTCCACATCGGACAGTTCGACCGGGCTGTGCTCGACGCCCCAGTGGCCCAGCACCTTGTCGATGAGCCGGAACGTGCCGCCGTAGGCGTCGTTCGGGATGAGGACGTGGTCGCCGGGGCGGAGCATCGACCGGAGCGCCGCGTCGGTCGCGCCCATGCCCGAGGCGAACGCGCGGGCGTGCCTGCCGCCCTCCAGCGAGGCCAGGCACTCCTGGAGGGCGGTCCTCGTCGGGTTGCCGGTGCGGGAGTACTCGTAGCCGCCGCGCAGACCACCCACACCGTCCTGGGCGTAGGTGGAGGTCGCGTGGATGGGCGGGATCACCGACCCCGTGGTCGGGTCCGGGGCCTGGCCCGCGTGGATGGCCCTGGTCTCGAAGCCGTGGTGAACGGAGCTGTCGGTCATCACCCGAGCGTACGTCCTGGAACGGGGTGCCCCCGGACGCCGACCGGCCCCCGACCGGGTGGGGGTCGGGGGCCGGGGCGGAAGCGCTGGGTCAGCCGTTCACCACTGCGCGGGCGGCTGCTGCTGGCCGTAGCCCTGCTGGGGCTGCTGGCCGTAGGGCTGCTGCGGCTGGCCGTACTGGCCGGGCTGCGGCTGCTGGCCGTAGGGCTGCGCGGCCTGGGCGCCCGTGCCGGGGAAGTTGCCGCCGATCGAGCCGGGAGCGCCCTCGTTCACCACGACGGTGCCCATGATCTTGTCGGCCCACGTCTGCTTCTTGACCTCCCACAGGGGGGCGAAGAAACCGACGTAGCAGGGCAGCGCGTCCACGACGTGGCACAGGTGCCGGACGAACGCGTTCGCGAAGCCGACCGGCTGCCCGGTCTCCTCCTTGATCAGCCTGATCTTGGCGACCTTCTTGCCGAACGACTGGCCGGTCGTGCCCTGGAGGTACCAGGAGTTGTAGCCCATGTAGCCGATCAGCGCGAGGTAGCCGACACCGCTGATGGCGATCGAGGCCGAGTAGCTCTGCGTCGCACCGGCGATGGCGAACACCAGGACGTAGAACACCACGGCGGGGGCCGCGAAGTCGATCAGACCGCCGATGAGCCGCTGGCCCCACTCGGCGTAGTTGCCCGCCGGTGCGCCGTAACCGGCCTGCGCCGGGTAACCGGGCTGCGCGCCGCCCCACGCCTGCTGCTGCGGCTGGCCGTAGGCCGGGGCCTGCGCCCCCCACGGTTGCTGGGGCTGCTGCGGCTGGCCGTACGGCTGCTGCTGGCCGTAGGGCTGCTGCGGCGGCTGGCCGTAACCCTGCTGGGGCTGCTGGCCGTACGGCTGCTGCGGCGGCTGGCCGTACTGGCCGGGCTGCGGCTGCTGGCCGTAGGGCTGCTGCGCGGGCGGCGGCTGCTGCGAGGGGAACCCACCCGAGGGCGGCTGCGAGGGGAACCCACCGGAGGGCACGCCGGGCTGCTGGCCGTAGGGCTGTTGCTGCTGCTGGCTGGAGACGACCTGGGTCGCGTCCGAACTCGGCTGCGGCTGGCCCTGACCGGACTGGACGACCTGGGTGGCCTCGGCGGGCGGGAACGCCGGGGGCTGTCCGCCGCTCGGCACCACCTGCGTCGCTTCGGCGCTGGGGGACGGGGCGTCGTCGCCCTGGCCCTCCTGTGGTTGACCGCCGTAGTGGTTTCCTGGCGGCTGCGGAGCGTTCATCGGAGTTTCCCATCCCCTTGGCGTGGGTCGCGATTGCCGGTAAGTGCTGGCCACGCTAGCGGATGGCGCGGGTCGCGCCACCGGCAACCGCAGAACGTGCCCTCGATCGTTCCGTTCACCTGCCTGCGAGGAAACCCAGGATGTCCTGCCGCGTGACGACACCCGCCGGCTTGCCGTCGTCCAGCACCAGCGCGCCGTCCGCGTGCGACAGCGCCTTCATCGCGACACCGACCGACTCGCCCGCGCCGATCGTCGGCAGCGGGGGCGACATGTGCTTCTCCAGGGTGTCGGCCAACTGCGCCTTCCCGGTGAACAGCGCCTCCAGCAGGTCGCGCTCGTTGACCGCGCCCGCGACCTCGGCGGCCATGATCGGCGGCTCGGCGTTGACGACGGGCATCTGGGACACGCCGAACTCGCGCAGGATCGCGACGGCCACGGCGACGGTCTCCTTGGGGTGGCCGTGGACCAGGTCCGGGATGCGGCCGTCCTTGCGCCGCAGCACGTCGCCGACGGTGGCGCCGGAGGAGTCGGGCGGCAGGAAGCCGTAGGACGACATCCACTGGTCGTTGAAGACCTTCGACAGGTAGCCGCGGCCGCCGTCGGGCAGCAGCACGACCACGACGTCGTCCGGACCGCAGGTCTTGGCGATCCTCATCGCGGCCGCGGCGGCCATGCCGCAGGAGCCGCCGACGAGCAGGCCCTCCTCGCGGGCGAGGCGGCGGGTGACGGTGAACGAGTCCGCGTCCGACACCGCGACGATCTCGTCGCAGATGTCCCGGTCGTAGGCGTCCGGCCAGAAGTCCTCGCCGACGCCCTCGACGAGGTACGGACGGCCGGTGCCACCGGAGTACACGGAACCCTCGGGGTCCGCGCCGATGATCTTCACCTTGCCGCCCGACACCTCCTTGAGGTACCGGCCGGTGCCCGAGATCGTGCCGCCGGTGCCGACGCCCGCGACGAAGTGCGTGATCCGCCCGTCCGTCTGGCGCCAGATCTCCGGGCCCGTGGAGTGGTAGTGGCTCAACGGGTTCTGCGGGTTCGAGTACTGGTCCGGCTTCCACGCGTCGGGGATCTCGCGCACCAGCCGGTCCGACACGTTGTAGTAGGAGTCCGGGTGCTCGGGGGCGACCGCCGTCGGGCACACCACGACCTCGGCGCCGTACGCCTTCAGCACGTTGCGCTTGTCCTCGCTGACCTTGTCCGGGCAGACGAACACGCACTTGTAGCCCCGCCGCTGCGCGACCAGCGCCAGCCCGACACCGGTGTTGCCGGACGTCGGCTCCACGATCGTGCCGCCCGGCTTCAGCTCACCGGAGGCCTCGGCCGCCTCCACCATGCGCAGCGCGATGCGGTCCTTCACGCTCCCGCCGGGGTTCAGGTACTCGATCTTGGCGAGCACCAGCGGCGCCGCGCCCTCGGTCACCGAGTTCAGCTTCACCAGCGGCGTGTTGCCAACCAGGTCGACGACGTGCTCGACGTACTCCACCGGGAGAGTCCCTTCCCACTTTGCGAGATGACGCGGGCAGCCTAACTCCGACGGCGGGGTGCCCCCACCCGGTGCCGCTGTTGGTGGACGATTCACCGGGGCGAAAGGGGTGGTCAGGATGGTGGGTCGACGACGATTACGGGCGGCCGCGGTGGCACTGGGGGCCGTCGGCGGCGGGTTCAGCGCCCTCTGCGCGCTGCTCGGTGAACAGGGTCGACGGGCGCGGCTGGCGATCGGCGTCCCCGAGGCGCCACCGCTGCGGGCGGACGGCGTCTACAGCCCCGCCGACCTGCGCGGCATCCGGCCCTCGCTGCGGTTCGCGGTGGTCGGCGACTCGATGGCGGCGGGCCTCGGCGTCGACCGCGCCGACGAGCTGCCCGGCGTGCTGATGGCGAGGGGACTGGCCGAGGAGTCGGAACGGCCCGTCCGGCTGACCACGTACGCGATCAGCGGCTCGGCCACGCGGGACCTGCGGGCCCAGGTCGACCGGGTGCTGCACGACCAGCCGGACGTGGCGCTGGTGATCGTCGGGGCGAACGACGTGACCACTCGGGTGTCCATCGGCGTGGCGG
Organism: Umezawaea sp. Da 62-37; assembly: GCF_032460545.1. Lineage (GTDB taxonomy): Bacteria > Actinomycetota > Actinomycetes > Mycobacteriales > Pseudonocardiaceae > Umezawaea. The sequence goes on along the minus strand of NZ_CP135965.1, from coordinate 6,375,147 downwards.
TCTCGATGCTCGGCGACGAGGTGCTGCGGATGCGGCTGGCGGGGATCGGGGTCGTCGTCGGCACGTGCCCCGACCTGGGCGCGATCCGGCCCATCGCGCAGCCGTTGAGGTCGGTGGCGCGGTCGTGGAGCCTGCGGTTGGCGAAGGAGCAGCGCGGCGCGGTGGAACGGGCCGGTGGCATCGCCGTGGCGTTGGGGGACCTGTTGTCGCCGGAGTTCCTGGCGCGGCCGGGGGAGTTGTTCAGCGCGGACCGGTTCCATCCGAACGCGGCGGGGTACGACGCCGCGGCGGCGGTGTTGTTGGCGCCGTTGTGCAGTGCGGCCGGGGTGTGGCACGGGGGGCCGTTGCCGGAGTGGCCGCGGAGGTCGGTGTTGGCGGAGGCGCGGAGGCCTACGTCGCGGGTGGTGGCTTGGGTGAATCGGAGACGGTGAGGCCGGTCCGAGGGGCGCCGCTCCCCTGTTGCCGGACCGGATCGAGTCGACCGTCACACCAGACCGGTGATGACACGGATGGTCTACGGGGTGGGGTTTCGGCATCGTGAAAGCAGGCGGCGTGCGTCACGAGTGGTGGCCTGGCTGAACAGGCGTTAACTAGTGTGGGTCGACACGCCGCGGTGAACAAAGGAGTTCCGCAATGCCTGAGGCCGTCATCGTTTCCGCCGCCCGGTCCCCCATCGGTCGTGCGGGCAAGGGCTCCCTGAAGGACATCCGCGGCGACGACCTGGCCGTGCAGATGGTCAAGGCCGCGCTTGCCAAGGTGCCCGAGCTGGACCCGTCCACCATCGACGACCTGATGCTCGGCTGCGGTCTGCCCGGTGGCGAGCAGGGCTTCAACATGGGGCGGGTGGTGTCCGTGCTGGCGGGCTACGACCAGGTTCCCGGTACGACCGTGACGCGGTACTGCGCGTCCAGCGTGCAGACGACCCGGATGGCGCTGCACGCCATCAAGGCCGGTGAGGGCGATGTGTTCATCAGCGCTGGGGTCGAGACGGTGTCGAGCTTCGCGCGCGGCAACTCCGACGGCTGGCCGGACACCCACAACGCGCTGTTCGCCGAGGCGGAGGCGCGGACGGTGGCGACCGCCGAGGCGGGTGCCGACACGTGGACCGACCCGCGCGAGTCCGGGCTGGTGCCGGACGTCTACATCTCGATGGGGCAGACGGCGGAGAACCTGGCGTGGGCCAAGGGCATCTCGCGTGAAGAGATGGACCAGTTCGGGGTGCGGTCGCAGAACCTGGCCGAGAAGGCCATCGCGAACGGGTTCTGGGCGCGGGAGATCACGCCGGTGACGCTGCCGGACGGCACCGTGGTGTCGGCCGACGACGGCCCGCGGCCCGGTGTGACGCTGGAGGGCGTGTCCGGGCTGAAGCCGGTGTTCCGGCCGAACGGCAAGGTCACCGCGGGCAACTGCTGCCCGCTCAACGACGGCGCGGCGGCGCTGGTGATCATGAGCGACGTGAAGGCCCGCGAGCTGGGCATCACGCCGCTGGCGCGGATCGTGTCGACCGGCGTGTCCGGCCTGTCGCCGGAGATCATGGGCCTCGGCCCGGTCGAGGCGTCGCGCCGCGCGCTGAAGCTGGCCGGGATGAGCATCGGCGACATCGACCTGGTGGAGATCAACGAGGCGTTCGCCGCGCAGGTCATCCCGTCCTACCAGGACCTGGGCATCGACATCGACCGGCTGAACGTCAACGGCGGCGCGATCGCGGTCGGCCACCCGTTCGGCATGACCGGGGCGCGGATCACCACGACCCTGATCAACTCGCTGCAGTTCCACGACAAGCAGTTCGGCCTGGAGACCATGTGCGTCGGCGGTGGCCAGGGCATGGCGATGGTGCTGGAGCGCCTGAGCTAGCTCTGCGTGACCGGCGGTACCGAGAGGGACGATCACTGCTCCGATGCGGTGATCGTCTTTTTCATGCGTCATCGGAGCCCCGCGAACCCGTCCCCGTTAACGGAGCAGGGAGGCCCCACATGCCGTACGTCTGGTGGCACAGCGGCTACGACCAGCGGTGCCACGCGTTCGAGTCAGCGCAGACCACGACAGCGGAACGGATCTTCTACGAGGCCGTGTGCGAGCACAGCGTCCCGGTGGAGAGGCTGGAACGCGAGCAGCACGGCCACCTGTGCGTGTTGTGCCTGATCAAGGTGGGCACGGCACTGCCGGACGACGGGCCGGGCGGCTGGCGGGGGTGAGGGCGAACGGCACCTGGGGGGCACCGGAAAGGCGAAAGGCGCCCGGCCGGGTGGCTGGGCGCCTTTCGACGTCGTTCGGGATTCCCGCGATCAGTCCGAGTTGAAGTAGGACAGCAGTCGCAGGATCTCCAGGTACAGCCAGACCAGCGTCACGGTCAGGCCGAACGCGATCCGCCAGGCGAACACGGACGGCACGCCCGCGCGGATGGCCTCGTCGGCGGCGTCGAAGTCCAGCAGGAAGCTGAACGCCGCGATGCCGATGCAGACCAGGCTGAAGATGATCGCGATGGTGCCGCCGTCGCGCAGGCCGAGACCACCGGGCGTGATGAAGCTCGCGACCAGGTTGGCCAGCATGAGCACCGCGACGCCGATGACGGCACCGGTGATCCACTTGGTCAGCTTGGGCGTGACCTTCACGGCACCGGTCTTGTAGACGACCAGCATGCCGATGAACACGCCGATGGTGCCGATGATCGCCTGGACGACGATGGCGTTGCCGTTGTCGAACATGCGGCCGACCACACCGCTCACCGCACCGAGGAAGACACCCTCAGCGGCGGCGTAGGCGAGCACAAGCGCCGGGCTCGGCTTCTTCTTGAAGATGTTGACCAGGGCCAACACGAAACCGATGATCATCGCCGGGATCGCGAGGGCGTAGAGCTCCATCACGAAGGTGATGGTGCCCGTGACGAGGAGAACGGCCAGCGTGACGCCGGTCTTGGTCACCACGTCGTCGATGGTCATCGGGCGGTTGGCCGCCGATGGCGGAGCAGGCGCGTAGCCGGGGCCCGCTTGCTGCGGCGGCTGGCCGAAACCTGCGTAGTTGTTCCCGTAACCGCCGGTCGGCAGGTTGCGGAAAGCGGGGTTGCTGGTGGTACGCAACTCGTCCTCCTGTGGCGTGCTGACGCCGTCACGGGGTTCAACGACCACACGAGTCGATCGGTTCCCGTCGGGTAAAAGTGACTTTACCTGGACGGTCCGACCCGAACCCCGGTTACCCCGATCGCGGTACGTAACGATCGACACAACCGGGTGAACCCGATCGTGATCTCCACGCAACCTCCAACGCACACCGGCCGTCATTACCTTTCGTGGCAAGGAATGAGAAGCGGTTGCGCTGGGTGACCACCGGTGTGGCACTCGGGATCACGGTGGCGGTTCTGGTCACCATCGGTCGCACCCCCGACTCGGGCGGACCCGCACCGGAGAACGTCGCCGCAGGCCTACCCGCCCCACCCCGCGCCCCCGTCATCACCGGCGACGTACCCGTCGTGCCCCCGCCCGCCGAACCGCGCGCCGACTGGATGCACAAGCTAGGTCCGAACGAGAAGCCCCCGCAGTTCGTCATGTTCTCCTTCGACGGCGCCGCCTCGAAGCAGCACTGGGACCGCGTCCTGCCCATCGCCCGCGACACCAAGGCCCACGTGACCGGCATGCTGTCCGGCGTCTACATGCTCACCGACAACGAGGGCATGACCTACCAGGGACCCGGCCACGACCGCGGCGACTCCGCCATCGACTTCGGCGGCACCAAGCAGGACGTCAACCTGCGCATCGGCTACCTCAACGACGCCATCGCCGCCGGCCACGAGATCGGCACCCACTACAACGGCCACTTCTGCAAGGGCGAGGAACCCAGCGTCGGCACCTGGAACACCGACCAGTGGAACAACGAGCTGGACCAGTTCTTCGCCATCATCGAGAAGGCGAAGAGCCGCGGCTTCACCCTCGACCCGACCAACATCCGCGGCGGCCGCACCCCCTGCCTCGAAGCCGACTGGAAAGCCGCCTTCCCCGCCATGAAGGCCCACGGCCTCGTCTACGACACCAGCCACGTCAGCCTCGGCGTCACCTGGCCCACCGTCATCGACGGCGTCTACGAATTCCCACTACCCGAGGTCAAGGTCCCCGCCCTCAACAAGCAGGCCGTCATGATGGACTTCAACCTCTGGTCCGTGCTCAACGGCGCCAAAGAACAACCGGAACGCGCCGCCGAGTTCAGCTCCGTGGTCGTCGACACCTACCGCGACGTCTACCGCACCGTCTTCAACGGCAACCGCGCCCCGCTCACCATCGGCAACCACTTCAACGAATGGGCAGGCGGCGCTTTCGCCGACGCAGTAGAGAAGTTCATGGGCGAGGTCTGCGTCCAGAAGGACACCGTCTGCGCCACGTACACCGAAGTCATCCAGTGGATGCAACTCCAGGACCCCACCATCCTCGCCCAACTCCGCAGCTTCCCCGCCGCCCGCAACTAAGCCAAAAGACAAAAGGCAAAAGGCACGCACAACCCGCCACCCAGGCAAGCACAGGCACAACCCGCCCCCGACCCCCATCGGCGCAGCCGCCCCCCGCATCCGGCGCGGAGCGCCCACCCGCCCTGCCGACGCGCAGCGAGGTGCCCTGTCGGGCGCAGCCCGATGCCCCCTGACCGCAGCCCGCACAAGCGAAGCCAGACCTCCCCCTGCCCCCGATACACAGCGCCCTCCTGCCACACCCCTGTTTGTCAAGGCATCTTTTCTGCCTTGACAAACAGGGGTGTGGCATTGAGACAATCGCGCGCCGGGGGCCGGGCTACACCAGACACCCCCACACCCCGCCGGGAGCCAGACTCCCCAACCACCCCAAGTCCACTATGGACACCCACCCCCCAAAAAACCGGGGGCCTAACCCCACCGCGCCAACCCCCCTCCACCCGCCACACTCCTCCCATGACGGACAAGGACCTGGTGCGCGGTCTCCGCGAACGGCTGCGCCTCCAACTCTGGGCGCTGGCACGGGTTCCCCTAGCCCTGATCGGCATCCCGCTCATCCCCCTCCAGCTCATCCCCTACCCCTTCCTCCTCATCACCATCGGCTTCCCCCTCCTCGTCGCCACCAACGCCCTGAACCGCAAGTACTCCGACGTCCACCGCGCCTGGGCGGGCCGCGCCCTCGGCGAGCCCATCCCCCGCCCCTACCGCCGACCTCCCACCCGCGGTCTCGTCAGCAGGGTGCGGACCACCGTCACCGACCCCGCAACCTGGCGCGAACTCGCCTGGCTGCCGCTCAACGCCGTCCTCACCCTCGTCACCGCCGTGGTCCCCCTGTCCCTCTGGATCGGCGGCGTCCTGGGGCTGGTGACGCCGGTGGTGTGGATGCTCGGCGAGGAGGGGTTCGACTACTCGGGCCTCACCCCCGACGTCCCGTTCGGTTTCGCCCTGGCGCCCGTCATCGGCGGCCTCTACCTGGCACTGGCGTGGCGCCTCACCCCGTGGGCCACCCGGACCCACGCCAGGGTCGCCCGCTGGCTGCTGGCCCCCACCGCCCGCACCACCCTGTCCACCCGCGTCCAGGAACTCGCCGAGTCCCGCGCGGACACCGTCGACGCGCAGGCCGCCGAGCTGCGCCGGATCGAGCGCGACCTCCACGACGGCGCCCAGGCCCGCCTGGTGGCGCTGGGCATGAGCCTCGGCATGGCCGAGGACCTGCTGTCCCGCGACCCGGAGGCCGCGCGGGCGCTGCTCACCGAGGCGCGCGAGTCCTCCACCCTCGCCCTGTCCGAACTGCGCGACCTGGTTCGCGGCATCCACCCACCGGTCCTGTCCGATCGCGGCCTGGACGGCGCGGTGCGCGCTCTGGGTCTGGCGCTGCCCCTCCCGGTCGACGTCGACATCGAACTGGGGGGCAGGCCGCAGGCGCCGGTCGAGTCGGCCGTCTACTTCGCCGTCGCCGAGACGCTGGCGAACGTCGCCAAGCACAGCGGCGCGTCCTCGGCGTGGATCCGGGTCCGGCACGCCGACGGCAGGCTCTCGGTGATGGTCGGCGACGACGGCCGCGGCGGGGCGGAGATCGTGACGGGTGGAGGATTGCGCGGGACCGAGCGCAGACTGGCCGCCTTCGACGGCACGCTGGGCCTGGCCAGTCCCGTCGGCGGACCGACCATCGTGACCTTGGAGCTGCCGTGCGAGTTGTCCTCGGTGAAGACCTCGTCCTCCTCCGGGACGGCCTGATCCGACTGCTGGGGGCGTACGGCTTCGAGGTGGTGGAGGCCGTGGACAACGGGCCGTCGCTGCTGGCGGCGCTGGTGCGGCACAAGCCGGACGTCGCGGTGGTGGACGTCCGGCTGCCGCCGACGTTCACCGACGAGGGCCTGCGCGCGGCCATCGCGGCCCGCAAGCAGGTGCCGGGCCTGCCGATCCTCGTGCTCTCGCAGTACGTGGAGCAGCTCTACGCCCGCGAACTGCTGTCCGACCGGGCGGGCGGGGTCGGCTACCTGCTGAAGGACCGGGTGTCGGACGTGACCCAGTTCGTCGAGGCCATCCGCCGGGTCGCCGCGGGCGGCACCGCGATGGACCCCGAGGTGATCACGCAGCTGCTCGACAGCCACGTGCGCGACAAGCCGCTGGGGTCGTTGACGCCGCGCGAGCGGGAGGTGCTCGGACTGATGGCCGAGGGCCGGTCGAACGCGGCCATCGCCACCCGGTTGTTCGTCGGGGAGAAGGCCGTCGGCAAGCACACGGCGAACATCTTCGCCAAGCTCGGGCTGCCGCAGTGCGACGACGACAACCGGCGGGTACTGGCCGTCCTCGCCTATCTGAACAGCGGCTGACCGTCCGCGACCGGTCAGTAGCATCGTCGCCATGACGGAGACGACCGAGCTCGCGGACGAGCTGTTCGCGCTGATGATGGCGGCGGACCCACTGGACGCGAGCCTGTACGGCATCGCCGGGCACGACGACCGGCTGCCCGACCTCAGCGAGGCGGGCGAGGCCGCGCTGAGGGTCGCGGCCGTCGATGTCGCCGCCCGCGCGAAGGCGCTCACGGCGGGCGACCGGGTCACCCGCGCGGTCGTCGTGCAGCAGGCCGAGGCGCTCGTCGACCGGCTGGACGCGCACTCCGCCGAGTACACGATCAGCCCGTCGTTCTTCTCCCCCGCGGGCGCGCTGCTGACCATCCTGCCGATGGTCGCCGTGACCACCCCCGAGCAGGGGCGCGACTACCTGCTCCGGCTCGCCGCCGTCCCCGAGCACCTGGACGTGCTGGCGGAACGGCACCGCGCCGGTCTGCTGGCCGGGCGGCTGCCGGTCGCCCACCTGGTCCGCGACGCCGTCGCGTTCGTCGACCGCTACCTGGCCACGTCGGCGGACGAGGACCCGCTGGCCCGCCAGGAGGACGCCGAGCCGGGGTTCGCCGCCGAGCGCGACCGGCTGCTCGCCGAGGCCGTGCGGCCCGCGTACCGGCGCTACCGGGACGTGCTGGAGCAGGAGGTCCTGCCCGCGGGCCGCCCCGAGGGGCGTCCGGGGCTGTGCTGGCTGCCCGACGGCGCCGCGATCTACACTGCGCTGGCGCGGGTGCACACCACGACCCCGCGCACGCCCGAGGAGCTGCACGAGACCGGGCTGTCGCTGATGGCCTCGCTCGCCGAGGACTACTCCGTGCTGGGGCAGCGGGTGTTCGGCACGTCCGACCTCGCCGCGATCTTCGACCGGATGCGCACCGACCCGGCGCTGCGCTGGCGGGACGCCGAGGAGATGCTCACCGCCGCGCGCGACAGCGTGGAGCGGGCCGAGGCCGAGGCGCCGCGGTGGTTCGGCACCCTGCCCGAGGCCCGGTGCGTCGTCGCGGCGGTGCCCGAGACGGAGGCGCCCGGCGCGCCGACCGCCTACTACTCGCCCGGCGCGATGGACGGCTCGCGCCCCGGCACCTACTACGCGAACACCTCGCGGGCGCAGGAGCGCCACCGCTACCAGTCCGAGGCCATCGCGTTCCACGAGGCCGTTCCGGGGCACCACTTCCAGATCAGCCTCGCCCAGGGCCTGACCGAACTGCCCATGCTGCGCAGGCTGGCGGGGATCACCGCCTACCTGGAGGGCTGGGGCCTGTACTGCGAGCGGCTCGCCGACGAGATGGGCCTGTACTCCGACGACACCTCGCGCCTGGGGATGCTGTCGCTGGACTCCATGCGCGCGGGCAGGCTCGTCGTGGACACCGGTCTGCACGCCCTCGGCTGGAGCCGCGCCCAGGCCGTCGACTACCTGCGGGAGAACACGCCGCTGCCGCTCGTGGAGATCGAGTCCGAGGTGGACCGCTACATCGCCGCTCCCGGCCAGGCGCTGGCGTACATGGTCGGCAGGCTGGAGATCCAGCGGATCCGCGCCGGGGCCGAACTCGCCATGGGCGAGGGCTTCGACATCCGCGCGTTCCACGACCTGGTGCTGCGGGGCGGGCCGCTGCCGCTGGCCGTGCTGGCCGAGGTCGTCGCGGCTTGGAGCGCCTCCATCGCCGCCGTGTGACCGCTCGGACGCCCGCCGCGGGTGAATGCGGATGGTGAACTCCACCATCGTCCACATTCACCCGTTCGGCGGACGCGCACTTCGCGCCGATCGGCCTGGTCGAGTGCGTCTCGTCAGGTGGCGCGAGTTGACCCGCGGTCGATTCCCGATCCACTCGCGCAAACACGTCCGCACTCCCGCGCACAAGCACCGCGGCACTCGTCGATCGGCGCTGAATGCCGTGGGACGCGGCGGTGGCGAAGGTGTGCCAGAACTCGGAGTCCGGGCAACTCCGCGGACTCGCCACGAGTTCGGTTTCGCACCATGCCCGTTACCAGCGGTCATTTCCGCGAATCGTGGTCGCGGAACCACCGGGCACCTCCATTCGCGGTTCCGAACCAGCCCCGCAAGCCCGTTGTCCGCAAGAGTGCGGACTCGCTCGGCGACCACGGCCACCCGTCCCCACCACGGCATCACCGCCGTTGGGCGGGTCGATCCCACATCGCATTCGTCACTACTCCCCGTCACGTCGAATTCACTCCAAAGGAGTAATCGCTAAACGGGAGCGAGAACACCGGCCAACCGCCGGATCGAGAGCGCGCGGAGTCGTAGGATGATTCCAAGGCCGGGTTTGCACAGGCCAGGACGTTGTCTATGCTAATCGCTGGTAGTGCCCCCGACGGGAGTCGAACCCGTACCTGTGACCCTTTTAAGGGGCCTGCCTCTGCCGGTTGGGCTACGGGGGCAGCGGGCAGCTTAAAGGGAGTGCACGGGTTCGAGTGGGGAGATCGACTCAAGACACCCGCACGGCTCAACGCGTTCCGCTATTCCGGTCATTTGCGTAATGGGCCGACGACCGTCATCCCCAATACCACTTCGTGATAGGCGTCACAGCCGATTGCCCGTTCCACCAGTTCGTCGCGGAGAGCGGCCGTGTAGCCCACTCCCAACCCCATTGCCGTCGCCACAAGGTACGCGGTCTGCGACAGGTGGCCGACATCCATCTGCACGACCCGGTAGGCGCGCGAGGTGTCGTAGCGCCAGCGGGTGCGTTCGAGCACGGCGGTGTAGGCCAGCACGAGTGGTGCTTCGCCGACCCAGTCCTGGTCCCCGGCCGCCTCGGCGATCCGCTCGGCCGACCACTCCGGGCCGAGGGGTTCGAGGGCGTGCCGGAGGCCGTCGTAGTGGTACCAGCCCGAGGTCAGGCCCTCGACGTCGCGGACGTGGGCGTAGACCTCCACCGGGTGCCTGCCGCCACCGGAGGGACTGGTCTTGAACACGGTGCCGGAGCGGCCGATGCGCGGACGCGCGGGCGACGGCCCGGCGAGCACGGCCAGCAGTTCACCGACCTGCTCCAGCGCGAGGCCGCCCGCGCCGAACTCGCGGGTGGTCCGGCGGGCCAGCAGGACGTCGAGGACACCGGCGTCGCCCCAGCTCGGCCGGGCGGGCAGCTCCGGCAGGGCGACGGCGTCGCCACCCAGGCTCCGGAACGGGGCGGGCGGCGGCGTCTCCCCGATCTTGGCGTCCAGCGCCGCGTCGTGCTCGTCGGCCGCCAGGTACTCGGCGTCGGCGAGGGTGCGGCTGGCGAAGTGGAAGTGCCGGGCCGAGGCGCCCCAGCTGGTCCACGCCCCGAGCATGGCCAGCTCGGCCTCGTGCTCGGGCGAGCCCTCGACGATGAGCACGCCCGCGGCCACGAGCTCGTCCAGCACCCGGCGCAGCACGGCCCGATCCTCCTCGGCCAGCGGCGCGAGGAGGTCGTCGACCTCGGTGAAGGCGGTGAACTTGCGGCAGAGCAGCTCAGCGGTCTCGCTGATGGCGAACTGCCGGTGGTGCAGGTAGTCGTCCCAGACCACGGCGCCGTTCTCGTAGAACAGCGTCGAGTGTTCAGCGACCTTTGCCCGCACCTATCAGCTCCTTGAAGCGCGACGCCACCCAGTCGTGCACGGCGTCCGACACCAGGGTGTCCTCGGCGCGGTGTTCGAACCATCGCCAGTCGCAGTTGACGTTCACTTCCAGGAAGACGTGGTCCTTGCCCGTGACCAGGAGGTCGAAGGCGGCGACCTGCACCTTCCAGTAGCGCGCTAAGGCAAGCAGCTTGTCCGCCACCGCGGGGGGCGCGGTCGTCGGCGTCACCCGAACGGCGTCGGGATCGACCCACAGCTGGGCCGGGTCGAGCTTGTCGACCTGGTAGGCGATGCACCGCTCGCCGACGACGAACACCCGCAGCTCGGTCTCCGACGGCAGGTACTGCTGCACGATCACCGGCGCGGACTCGGGCACGTCGCTGGACCTGCTGGTCTCCAGCGGGCGGGGGAACAGGCCGTGCTGCACGCCGGGGCGCGGTTCGAGCAGGTGCCGCCCGGCGGTCTTCACGATGCAGTGGCCGCCGCCGGGCCGGGTGCGGCCGGGACGCGTCGTCACCGCCGTGCGCGGGATGGTGAGGCCGAACGAGGCCGCGTCCGACAGCTGGGTGAGCCGGTCGAGGTGGGCCGTGGAGCGGGTCGGGTTCACGTGCGCCCAGTCACCGCGCGAGGCCAGCCAGTTGGACACCGCGCCCCACTGGTCGACGGCGTACGCGCCCGCCAGCGTGCCGGGTTCGACGGGGAGGGCGGAGAGTTCGAAGTGCCTGCGCCACACCAGCAGCGGACGCAGCAGCCACCGGTCCAGCTCGACCAGGGGCGCGTCGGTGTAGACGGTCAGCGGGAGGTCGACGCAGCGGTCGGCGTCGATGCGGGCCATCCGGATGCCGCGTTCGGCGAGCGCGATGGAGAGTTCGTTCATCTCCATGTCCGCGCTGCGGGCGAGCACCAGCACGCAGGGCACAGGACTGCCGTCGCCTTCGTCGACCATGCCCATCCGGTGCACCTGCTCCTGGAAGTCCAGGGTCTTCGGTGGCGAGCGGAAGAGGTAGTTCTGGCCTTGGAGGAGGAGCGGAGTGGGCTTCACGGGGGTGTGCCCCGGTTCGGCCAGTGCTCTTGCGGCTTCGAGCGGGGGTCCGGAGACCCCCCGCTCGGAAGCGGTCACGCTCAGTCGTCCTTCTTGCTTCGGAAACACTTCCCGGCCGTGACGTACTCGGCGGCGTACTCGGCCAAAGCGCGGTCCTCGATCTCACCGCGGCGAAGCTGTGCGGCCAGCTCCTCAAGGGACATCGCGGTCACCTCTTTCCCCAACGCGCGCATCACGCTTTCAGGTGATGCACAAGCAGTATTCTCGGGTTCACGTAACGCAATGTCAAGGCGAGGGCCCCAATGTTGCTCTATTTGGGGGCTTAAGTTACGGCACTAACCCAGACGGGTGTCACCGCACTGCAACCGAACGGCGCAGTGCCGGCAACACCCGCCGAATGACTCAGCTCCTCGAAGCGCGGTCGAACTCCGCCTTCGGGTCGTTGATCTGACCGAGGGCGACGACCTCGCGCCCGTTGACGAACGCGAGCAGCCAGTCCATCAGAACACGGAACTTGCGGTTGAAGGTGGGCATTTTGGCCACGTGGTAGCCGCGGTGGGCCAACCAGGCCAGGAAGCCCTTCATCTTGATGCCGTACACGTCCGCCACGCCCTTGTAGAGGCCGAGACCGGCGACCGAGCCGATGTACTTGTGGAAGTAGTCCTTCTGGTCCTTGCCGCGCAGGCTGGCCACGATGTTGCCGACGAGCACCTTGCTCTGCCGCACGGCGTGCTGGGCCGAGGGGCTGCACGTCGCCATCGGGTCTTCCTCGGTGCGCGACAGGTCCGGCACGGCCGAGCAGTCACCGGCCGACCAGACGCCCGCCAGGCCTTCGACCTGGAGCTTCGCCGTGCAGCGCACCCGGCCGCGCTCGTCGAGCGGCAGGTCGGTGTTGCGCAGGACGGGGTTCGCCTTGACGCCGGCGGTCCAGATGATCGTGTCGCTGTCGAACTCGGTGCCGTCGTCCAGGACGACGTGGCCGTTCTCCATGGTCTTGACCCTCGTGTCGAGGAAGACCTTCATGCCGCGCTTCTCGAGCTGCTGGACGGTGTAGACGCCCATCTTCTCGCTCACCTCGGGCATGACCCGCTTGGTGGCCTCGACGAGCACCCAGTTCATGTCCTCGGCCTTGAGCTGGGTGTAGTAGCGCAGCGCGTAGCGCGCCATGTCCTCCAGCTCGGCCAGCGTCTCGATGCCCGCGAACCCGCCGCCGATGACGACGAAGCTGAGCAGCCTGCGCCGCAGCTCCGGGTCGCGGGTGCTCGCGGCCTGGTCGAGGCGCGACAGCACGTGGTTGCGGATGTAGATGGCCTCGCCGATGGTCTTCACGCCGATGCCCTGCTCGGCCAGACCGGGGATGGGCAGCGTGCGGGCGATCGAGCCCAGCGCGTTGACCAGCACGTCGTACTCGAGCGTCTCAACGTGGCCGTCGGCGGTCTCCAGCGTGACGGACTTGTCCGCGTGCTCGATCCGCGTGACGCGCCCGGTCACGACGTGGCACCGGTCGAGGACCTTGCGCAGCGGCACCACGACGTGGCGCGGCTCGATGGAGCCCGCGGCCGCCTCGGGGAGGAACGGCTGGTAGGTCATGTGGGGCTGGGGGTCGACAACCGTCACCGACGCCTCACCGGAACGCAGTTTCTTCTGCAACCCCAGTGCGGTGTACATACCGACGTACCCACCGCCGACGATGACGATCCTCGTGGGTTGCGACTTCACAGCAGCCATACGCACATGGTCGCACCGGACCCCCCGGATTCGCGCGTTCCGAGGGCCCGTTGTGACCACGGTCGCCGGGTGATCGCGGACACTTCGCCCGCTGACCTGCGGGAAGCGTCTCGCATGGGCATAACGCCTGAGAGGATCGATCCAGTAGCTCAGCTTGGGCTGAGCTTCCGGACGCCTTTCCTCAGCTTCGCGCGCGCATGAGCAGGACCGCCGCGACGACCAGTCCGACGGCGCTCGCGAGACCCGCGACCTCCACGACCGGCTCGGTCCCGCCGGAGGGCAGGAGGGCCACGACACCGGCGAGGGCGAACACGAGCAGCTGGGTCGCGGCGAACCGGCGGGCCGGACCCCTGAGCGCCCTCGGGTGCAGCCGGGCGCGCGCCGGGGTCACGGCGGCCAGCGCGCACGTGATGTGCACGAGGTGCAGCAGCACGACCACCAGCAGCACGCTCGGCCGCAGCGGGTCGCCGTCGGTGAAGACGAGGGCGATCGCGGCGAACCCGATCACCAGCGCCGGGGCCGCCGAGGCGGGCACCGCGACCGCGGCCAGGGTGACCAGCGCGAACAGGCCGAGCGCGACGCCGTGGACGCCGTTGCCCGCCAGCACCAGCGCGATGGCGGCGCAGGCGAGGACGGTGGCGGCGCGCAGGGTCCAGGCCGGGAGACCCGCGGGGAGGTGCACGGGGGCGCTCACCGGACCGCCCTCCCGACGGCCTCACGGCGACCCTGAGAGCCGGTGCGGTCCATCCGGACGGACGGGGTGGGCACGGGAGGGAAAGCTGTCCGCGAGCTGTTGGAGGGCGCCGCGCTCATCGGACCGCCCTTCCCGCGGCCCCACGACGACCCTGAGAGCCGCTGCGGTCCATCCGGACGGACAGGGGTGGGCACGGGAAGGAGCGCTGTCCGCGAGCTGTTGAGAGCCGCCATGCTCATCAAGCCGCCCTCCCCACGGCCCCACGACGACCCTGAGGGCCACTGCGGCCCATCCAGGTAGACGAGGGTGGGCACAGGCGGGAGCGCTGCCCGCGAGTTGCTGGGGGCCGTCGCGCTCATCGGACCACCGGCCGTCCGGGGCGGCTCGCGCGGCGCAGGGTCGCGGCCACGCCGACGCCGTGGTCGTCCCAGGGGACGACGGCGATGCCGTGCTGCTCCAGCGCCGCGAGCCGGGTGCGCTGTTCGAGCCGGATGATCCGCAGCGCGCCCGCGCCCCACGCGGTCTCGGTGTCGGGGCTGAGGTCGGCGGGCAGGACGTCGACGGCGAGCACGAGGCCGCCGCGGCGGGCCGCCTGGACGGCGACCTGGACGACGTGGTCGTCGAGGAACGGGGACAGCACCACCACGAGGGAGCCGTGGGGCACCTGGTGGGCGTTGAGCACGGGGCGCGGCGCCCAACCCGCCGACCGGGCGCACACGACGAGCTGGTTGCGCAGCCGCAGCAGCTGCCGCCTGCCCGCTCCGGGGCGGACGCCCAGCCGCGGGCGGCCGAGGTCGGCCAGCGCCACCCGGTCACCCTGGTGCAGGTAGCCGGCGGCCAGCGACGCGGCGGCGCGCACGGCGGTGTCCAGGCTGCCGCCCGGACGCGACGTGCGGCCGGGGTGGCCGGTGGACCAGTCGGCCACCGAGCGGCCGAGGTCGAGCCGGGTGTCCAGGGCCAGCACCACGTCGGCGTCGGCCTCGGCGTGGTGCTCGCGCACGTGCAGGGTCGGGCTGCGCAGGGACACCCGCCAGTCGATGCGGCGCAGCCGGTCGCCGGGCTGGAACGCGCGGATGTCGCGCAGCTCCGTGGAGTCGCCGGGGCGGCGGGTGCGGTGCACGCCGACCAACCCGGCGGCGCGCGCGGGCAGCAGGCCCGCGGGGAGCGCGTCGACGGGCGGCAGGACGACGCGGCCGCGTTCGACGCCGACCACCGGGCCGTAAACCAGCAGGGCGTCGGGGCCCGCGAACAGGTGGTCGGCCCGCAGGTCCACGCCGTCGCCCCAGGCCTCGCGGCGCAGCTTCACCACGATCGGGCCGCTGTCCGACGGCAGCAGGTGGATCGGGCCCAGCTCCCCCGGCGTGCCCGGCGCGGGCAGCCGCACGGCGAGCAGCTCGGTGCCCTCCGCCGGGTCCACCTCGACGCCGGTGGTCGCCTCCCCCGGCTCGGCCGTGCGCGGCAGCGGGCGGACCGACACCGACGGGTCGCCGCCGACCCGCGTGCTCAGCGCGAACAGGGCGGAGATCAGGAACGGCGCCCCGAACAGGACCAGCTCCACCTTGTGCAGCAGGGCGCCGAGCACGACCAGGCCCACGCCCAGCAGCACCGCGCGGGCGTAGGCGTCGGTGGCCCGCCAGCGGGGTCCGCGCCCGCCGGTGAACGCCTCGCGGATCCGGTCCGCCCTGCTCACGAGCGGCTGCTCGCCGGGCCGGGGACCTTGCCGAGCAGCTCGGTGACGACCTCCACGCCGGTCGTGCCGGACGTCCACGTCTCCGGCCGCAGGGTCAGCCGGTGCGCCAGCGCCGCGACCGCGCACTCCTTCACGTCCTCGGGCAGCACGAACTCGCGCCGGTCCAGCACCGCCAGCGCCCTGGCCACCAGCACCAGCGCCAGCGCGCCGCGCGGGGAGGCGCCCACCTCGACGGCCGGGTGCGCCCTCGTGGAGGCGGCCAGGTCGACGCAGTAGCGCAGCACGTCCTCGTCGACCGCCACCCGTTCGACACCCGCCTGCAACTCGGCCAGCCTGGTCGGCTCGAACACCGGCGGCACCTCGGTGTCCTCGCGCTGCCGGACGAGCCTGCGGCGCAGCACCTCGACCTCCTCGTCGGCCGGCGGGTAGCCGATGTCCAGCCGCACCAGGAACCGGTCGAGCTGCGCCTCCGGCAGCGGGTAGGTGCCCTCGTACTCGACCGGGTTCGCGGTCGCCAGCACGTGGAACGGCCTGGGCAGCGGGAACGTCCGCCCCTCGACGGTGACCTGCCGCTCCTGCATGGCCTCCAGCAGCGCCGATTGGGTCTTCGGCGGCGTGCGGTTGATCTCGTCGGCGAGCAGCAGCCCGGTGAAGATCGGCCCCGCCCGGAAGCTGAACTCGCGCTCGGTCGGGTCGTAGAGGAACGAGCCGGTGACGTCCGCGGGCAGCAGGTCCGGCGTGCACTGGAGGCGGCGGAAGTTCAGGTGCAGCGCCTGGGCGAGGCTGCGGGCCATCAGCGTCTTGCCCAGGCCGGGGACGTCCTCCAGCAGCACGTGGCCGCCCGCGAGCACCGCGGCGAGCGCCAGCCGCAGCGACCGCTGCCTGCCGACGAGCACCGTGCCGACCGCGTCCAGCACGGCCGCGCACTCGGTCGCGACGTCCGCGACGCCCGTGGTCCGACTCGACGTCACGTGATCTCCTGTTCGCTCTTCTTCGTCCGTCACAGCGCTTCCAGCCGGTCCAGCAGGGCGGCCAGCACCCTCGGGTCGGGCATCGCCGCGTCCGGGTCGGTCAGCAGCCGGAAGGCGTCCTCGCCCAGCAGGGCGCGGCCTTCGGCCAGGGTCGTCACACCGCGCAGCCGCAGCCGGGACTCGGCCAGCGCGCGCAGCCGCGGCCTGATCCTGGTGGTGAAGCGGTCCCGGTCGCGCGAGGCCTCGTCGAGGCGGCTCACCAGGGTGGAGGCCACGACGGACGTGGCGCCGGACGCGTGCGCGGGCAGCGGCGACCACGCGATGTCCGCCCCGCGCGGCAGCCGGGCGACGAGCAGCACCAGGCCCGCGATCGGCAGCGCGACAACGGCCGCCCACCCCGGCGGGGAGCCGAGCTTGTAGAGCACGAACCCCGCCACGGCCCCCACCGCGAGCGCCAGCAGACCGGCCCTGACCAGGCCCAGCAGCGGCGTCATCCGCGGTCCAACGAGACCACGACCCGTTCCAGCGCCTCCGCGGCGTCCTCGGCGTCCTGTGTGGACACCCGTGCCGCGGGCCCGAACCGCGCCCGATGGTAGAGCCCCCGCAGCGTCGCCGCGGCCGCCGTGTCCACCTCGTAGCGGACGAGCAGCGCCCCGGTGAACTCCGTCGACGTCTCGTGCTCCTGCTTCGGCGCACCACTGCGCGCCGCCGCGTCCTCCAGGTTCAGCCAGGCCGCGATCACCGCGTCCGACGGCGGGCCCGAGTGCCGTTCCCGCAGCTCCGCCAGGGCCTTGCGCGCTCCGGTGAGCATCAGCGCCGCACCAGGCGCGCTGTCCGCGGCCTCCTCCGCCGTGTCCGCCACGGCGTCGTGGCCGCGCCGGACGCGCCTGCGCCGCGGGCCGACCATGAACAGCACGACGCCCAGCGACGCGATCGACAGCAGCACGAACAGGACGATCAACACCACCACGACCGACCCGCCGACCACCCCCGCGACCCCGTCGGAGGCCAGCAGGTCGTCCTCGGCGGGCGCGGCGCTCCGCGTGGGCACCACCGGCGGCGCCAACCTCGCCCCGTAGACCACCGGCGAGTTCCCGCGGGCCGCGAGCGCGACGAGCACCAGCGCCGCACCCACCAGCACCGGCACCACCCACCGCGGTCTCATGCGAGCAGCATGCCTTCCCGCGGCGGTCCGGCACCACGTTTCGGCTGTGGACCTTCCCGCGTCAGCCGACCGGCCACACCCAGCCGCGGCTGCCGTCCCGCGCGGGCTGGTGGGCGGAGGCGACCGATGTCACCGACTCGGGCACCTCGATCTCCACCGTGCCCTCGTACTTCGAGTTCGGCAGGATCGTGGCGGACAGCGCGCCCTCCTGGCCGGTGCAGTTCCCCGGCTGCGCGTCGTGCACGAACCCGTCCGCGCCGATCCCCTTCAGCGAGAACGGGGCGAAAATGGCAGGCGCGGCGCCCGCGCCGTCCGTGGTCAGGGTTCCGGTGGTCATCAAGACGCGCAGCAGCAGGGTCTTCCGCCCCTCCGCGGGCGCCCGGCCGTACTGGGCGCACTGCGGGTTGGTCTCCAGCGCCGTCACCTGGAACTTGACGCCGCACGAGTCGATCGTGGAACCGGGGCAGTCCCAGCCCGCCTGCTGCCCGATCACCTTCGGCAGGAACCCCTGCGGCGTCAGCCCCGCCTTCTGCGTGGCCACCGCCGCCGCGGTGGTCTGCGCGGTGCTCACGGCCGTCCCGGCGCTCGGCGTGGGCACGGGCGCGGCACCGCCCGCGGTGGCGTCCACGGCGCACGCCGCGGTGACGAGCACGAGCCCGGCGGCCGCGAGCAGGGCGGCAACCCGGACAGGTCGGGCGGCGGGGAACACGGTCGGTTACCTCCTGGGGTCGTCGGTCGAGGCGTATGTCGTGCCGCCCCGACGTTCGTTACGCCCCGTCACCCGGTCAGGTCACCCCACCGCCGCGGCCCTCCGCAGCACGTCCCGCGCCATCTCCTGCGTCAACCGCCCGGTGAAGGTGTTCTGCTGGCTCACGTGGAAGCACCCGAACACGTGCAGCGGCGTCCCGCCGTCCAGGGCGGGCAGGACCACCTCCACGCCGTGCCCGAACTTCGGCCGCGGGGTCGGCACCTTCCACGACGCCGCGAGCACCGGCAGGAGCGCCTGCCAGCCGAAACCGCCGAGGACCACGACCGCGCGCAGGGTCGGGCGGAGCAGGTCCAGCTCGCGGACCAGCCACGGGCGGCAGGTGTCGCGTTCCTCCGGGGTGGGCTTGTTCTCCGGTGGCGCGCACTTGACCGGGGCGGTGATGCGGGTCCCGTACAGCTCCAGGCCGTCGCCGATGTGCTCCGCCGTGGGCTGCGAGGCGAGGCCGACGGCGTGCATGGCGGCGTAGAGGAAGTCGCCGGAGCGGTCGCCGGTGAACATGCGGCCGGTCCGGTTGGCGCCGTGCGCCGCCGGGGCGAGGCCGACGATGGCGAGGCGGGCGTCGGCGGGGCCGAAGCCGGGGACCGGGCGGCCCCAGTAGTGCTGGTCGCGGAACGAGGCGCGCTTCACCCGCGCGACCTCCTCGCGCCACGCCACCAGGCGCGGGCACGCCCGGCACGACGTGACCTCCGCGTCGAGTTCCGCCAGTTCGCGCACCGCGCTCCTCCCCGAACGTAGGGTTCGACCATGACCGACAAGGACACCGGCGAGAGCACCGACGAGCCGAAGGACGAGAAGGACACCCCTTCCGACGACCTCGTCAGCGCCCAGCACAGCATCACCGTCAAACGCCGCAAGCTGAACTACACCACCACGACCGGCCGCGTCGTGCTGCGCCAGGAGGTGTCCACCGACGGCAAGTTCGACGGGCACCAGCCCAAGGCCGAGGTGTTCGTCACCACCTACACCCTGGACGGCGCCGACCCGAAGACCCGGCCGGTGACGTTCGCGTTCAACGGCGGCCCCGGCTCGTCGAGCGTGTGGCTGCACCTCGGCCTGCTCGGCCCCCGGCGCGTGGTGACCGGCGACGTCGGCGAGATGGCGCCGCCGCCCTACGAGCTGGTCGACAACGCCGAGACCCTGCTGGCGCACAGCGACCTGGTGTTCATCGACCCGGTGTCCACCGGCTACTCCCGCGCGGTCAAGGGCGAGAACCCGAGCCAGCACCACGGCTACCAGGGCGACATCGACTCCGTCGGCGAGGTGATCCGGCTGTGGACCTCGCGCAACGGCCGGTGGATGTCGCCGAAGTTCCTCGCGGGCGAGTCCTACGGCACGCTCCGCGCGGCGGGCCTGGCCGAGCACCTCCAGTCCCGGTACGGCATGTACCTCAACGGCCTCATGCTCATCTCGTCGGTGCTGGACTTCACCACGCTCGACTTCAACGAGAACAACGACGTCGCGTACGCGCTGTTCCTCCCGACCTACGCGGCCATCGCCCACCACCACGGCCTGCACGGCGACCGCCCGCTCGCCGACGTGCTCGCCGAAGCCGAGGAGTTCGCCTCGCGCGACTACCCGTGGGCCCTCGCCCGCGGCCACCGCCTCACCCCCGACGAGCGCGCGGCCACCGCGACCAGGCTCGCCGCCCTGACCGGCCTGTCCGAGGACTTCGTCGACCGCGTCGACCTGCGCGTCGAGCACATCCGGTTCTTCACCGAACTGCTGCGCTCCCAGCGCAGGATCGTCGGCAGGCTCGACGGCCGCTTCTCCGGCTGGGACGCCGACTACGGCCAGGAGCACATGTCCGAGGACGCCTCCTACGCCGCCATCCTCGGCCCGTACACGGCCGCGCTCAACCACTACGTGCGCGCCGAGCTGGAGTACGCCAACGACCTGCCGTACGAGATCATCGCCCGCTCCGTGAACCCGTGGTCCTACAAGGAGTTCGAGGGCAGGCACGTCACCGTCACGCGGAAGCTCGCGTCCGCCATGCGCGCCAACCCGCACCTGAAGGTGCACGTCGCCTTCGGCTACCACGACGGCGCGACCGCCTACTACGCCGCCGAACACGTGCTCGCCCACCTCGCCATCCCGGAGGAGCTGCGCGCCAACATCGAATCGGCGTACTACCCGGCGGGGCACATGATGTACGTCCACGAGCCTTCGCGGGTGCAGCAGTCGAAGGACCTGGCCGACTTCGTGAAGTCCGCTTCGAACCGCTGACGCCCACCCCACGTGCAGCGAACGGCCCCGGCGATCCCCAGCGGACGCCAGGGCCGTTCACACATCGGGTTGGAACACCTGCCGAAGCCGTAACGCGGCACCCGGCGACGCGACACCTCCTGCGACGACCAGCACCAGGAGGAACCGTGAGCAGACCTGATGTCCACCGCCCAGGCGAGGCCGGGGTGACCGGCTGATGGCGGAGCAGCGGGCCGGGCAGCACACCGGCACGATCGCCCTCGTCCAGGGCGGGGTGGCGGTCGCTCTTGTCGCGATCGGCCTCATGACCTTCAACACGACAGCCCTGGGCGTCGGCGCGTTGTTCGGGCTGGCCGGGGTCGTGTCCGGGCGGAAGGCCGGGCAGCAGGGTGCGATGGCGTTGAGCGGCACGGCGCTCACGGTGGCCGTGCTGGTGTTCGCGTACTTCCTCGCCGGTGGCGCCTAGGCCTCCTGCTGAAGGGGAGGCCCAAGCGCGCCCCCACCCCTCACACCACCGTCCGCTCCTCCGCGAAGTGGCACGCGCTTGGATGCTCGCCCACCCGGACCACCAGCTCGGGCTCCTCCGTCGCGCAGATGTCCTGCGCCTTCCAGCACCGGGTGCGGAAGTGGCAGCCCGACGGCGGGTTGACGGGGGACGGGACGTCGCCGGTGAGGCGGATGACGTCGCGGCGACCGCGTTGCGTCGGGTCCGGGACGGGGACGGCGGAGAGGAGGGCCTGGGTGTAGGGGTGGGTGGGGCGTTCGTAGATCTGGTCCTCGGTGCCCAGTTCCACGATCTTGCCGAGGTACATGACGGCGACGCGGTCGGACAGGTGCCTGACCACGGACAGGTCGTGGGCGATGAAGACGTAGGACAGGCCGAGGTCGGACTGGAGTTCGCCGAGCAGGTTCATGACCTGGGCCTGGATGGAGACGTCCAGGGCGGACACGGGTTCGTCGCAGACGATCACCTTGGGGCGCAGGGCGAGCGCTCGGGCGATGCCGATGCGCTGGCGCTGTCCACCCGAGAACTGGTGCGGGTAGCGGTTGATGTGCTCGGGGTTCAACCCGACCGTGTCCAGCAACTCCTGGACCTTCTTGCGCCGCGAGCCCTTCGGGGCGACGTCGGTGTGGATCTCGAACGGCTCGCCGACGATGTCGCCGACGGTCATCCTCGGGTTCAGGGACGTGTACGGGTCCTGGAGGACGATCTGGATGTCGCGCCGCAACCGCCGCAACTCGGCGCCGCGCATGGCGAAGATGTCCCGGCCCTCGAACCTGGCGGTGCCCGCGGTGGGCGGTTCCAGTCGCATGAGGACCTGCGCCAGGGTGGACTTGCCGCAGCCGGACTCGCCGACGACGCCGAGGGTTTCGCCCTTGGCCAACGAGAACGACACGCCGTCGACGGCCTTGACCTGGCCGACGGTGCGCTTGAACAGCACGCCGACGCGGACCGGGAAGTGCTTGACGAGGTCGACGACCTCGAGGATCGGCTCAGCCACGGCTGACGACCTCCTCGGCGAAGTGGCACGCGCTGGTGCGGTCGAGACCCAGCCGGTGGTCGGCGGGGACCTCGGCGGAGCACCGGTCCACCGCCCGCGGGCAACGGGGGTGGAAGGGGCAGCCGGACGGGATGTCGGTGAGGCTCGGCGGCAGGCCCTTGATGGTCTTGAGCTCCTGGCCCTTGAGGTCCAGGCGCGGCAACGACTCCAGCAGCGACTCGGTGTAGGGGTGGCCGGGGGCGCGGAAGAGTTCGAACACGTCGGCGTGCTCGACGATCCGGCCCGCGTACATGACGGCGATGCGGTCGGCCACGTCCGCGACGACACCGAGGTCGTGGGTGATCAGGATGAGCCCCATGTCGCGTTCCTCCTGGATCTCCCGCAGCAGGTCCATGATCTGGGCCTGCACGGTGACGTCCAGCGCGGTGGTGGGCTCGTCGGCGATCAGCATCTCGGGGTCGAGGGCGAGCGACATCGCGATCATGGCGCGCTGCCTCATGCCGCCGGAGAACTGGTGCGGGTACTCGCGCACCCGGTTGGCGGCGTTGGGGATCTTCACCAGGTCCAGCAGCTCGACGGCGCGGACGCGGGCGTCCTTGCGGCTCATGCCGCGCCGGACCCGAAGCTGCTCCTCGATCTGGAACCCCACGGTGAACACGGGGTTCAGCGCGGACAGGGCGTCCTGGAAGATCATCGCGATGCCGTCGCCGCGCACCTCGCGGCGGCGTTCCTCGGACGCGGTCAGCAGGTCCTCGCCGTGGAAGCGGATCGCGCCCCTGGTGACGAACGCGGGCGGGGTGTCCAGGATGCCCATGATCGTCTGGGCGGTCACGCTCTTGCCCGAGCCGGACTCGCCCAGCACGGCGACGGTTTCCCCGGCGTCGACGTGGTAGCCGACCCCGTTGAGCACCTTGGCGACGCCGTCGCGGGTGCGGAACTCCACGTGGAGGTCCTCGACCTCCAGCAGTGCGGTCACGGTCGGGGCTCCTATCGCGACTTGGGGTCGAGGGCGTCGCGCACGGCGTCGCCCAGCATGACGAAGGCCAGCACGGTGATCGTCACGAACGCGGCCGGGAACAGCAGCATGTGCGGCGCGGCCTGGAAGTAGTCGCGGGACTCGCTGATCATCACGCCCCACGACACCACCGGCGGGCGCAGGCCGATGCCGAGGAACGCGAGCGTGGCCTCGGCGCCGATGAACGCGCCGAGCGCGATCGTCGCGTAGACCATGACCGGCGCGACCGTGTTCGGCAGCAGGTGGCGGAAGACGATCCGCAACGGGCTCGCGCCGAGGCCGCGGGCGGCCTTCACGTAGTCCTGCTGCTTCGCCACGAGCGTCGCGGACCGCATGATCCGCATCGCGACCGGCCAGGACAGCACGGCGATGGAGAACACGACCTGGGTGATGATCCGCACCGCGCTGGGGTTCTCGGTGGGCGTGTTGAACGTGGTCAGGATGACGATCGCGCCCAGCACGAACGGGACGCCCGCGAAGATGTCGCCGAACCGCGAGAGCAGGCTGTCGATCCAGCTCTTCGCGTACCCGGCGAAGATGCCGACGACCGAGCCGATCAGCACCGTCAGGACCGTCGAGAACAGCCCGACGAGCAGCGATCCCCTGGCGCCGTGGATGGCCCGCGCGTACACGTCGTAGCCCTGCACGTCGTAGCCGAACCACGCGTCGGCGGACGGCTTCTTGAGGTAGTTGTCCAGGTTGCCGTACCTCGGGTCGACCGAGGTGAACAGCGAGGGGAACGCGGCCATCAGCACCACGACGAAGATGATGACCAGCGAGATGACGAACGTCGGCTTGCGGCGCAGCTCGCGCCACGCGTCGCTCCACAGGCTGCGAGGCCTGCCCTGCTTCTGGCTGGAGTCGTCGACGTGGCTGAGGTCGCCGACGCCCGCCGCCGCGGCCTGTTCCAGTCCCGAGCCGCTGGACGCGGCGCCTGGGTCACTCATAGCGGATCCTCGGGTCGAGTACGGCGTAGAGGAGGTCGACGATGAGGCTCATCAGCAGGTACACCAGCACCAGGAGCGTGACGATGCCGGTGACCATCACGCCCTCCTTCTCCTGGATGCCGCGGAAGATCAGGCCGCCGATGCCGTTGATGTTGAACACGCCCTCGGTGACGATCGCGCCGCCCATCAGGCTGCCGAGGTCGGTGCCGAGGAACGTGATCACCGGGATCAGCGAGTTGCGCAGCAGGTGCACGCCGACGACGCGGCGGTTGGGCTGGCCCTTGGCGATGGCCGTGCGGACGTAGTCGGCGCGGCGGTTCTCGGCGATGCCGCCCCTGGTCAGTCGGGCCACGTAGGCCATCGACAGGCTGCCGAGGACGAAGCCGGGCAGGATCAGCTGGCCGATCGACGGGTCGGCGGTGTCCACGCCGGTGTCCATCAGGTCCAGGCCCTGCGGGCCGAGGTAGAGGCGCAGCACGAAACCGGTGACGAACACCGGGAGCGAGATCAGGAACAGCGTCGAGATCAGCACGAGGTTGTCCAGGAAACCCTGCTTGCGCAGGCCCGTCAGCACACCGGCGGTGATGCCGATGATCGCCTCGATCAGCAGCGCGATGACCGCGAGCTTCACCGTCGTCGGGTACGCGGTCGAGATCTGCTCGCCGACCGAGATGCCGGAGAACGTGTCGCCGAAGTCGCCGGTGAGCACGTTGCCCATGTACTTCAGGTACTGGAACACCAGCGGGTCGTCGAAGTTGAACTTGTCGCTCATCTCCGCGATGTAGCCCTCCGGGCAGGGCCGCTGCCCGCACTTGCCCGCGAACGGGTCCTGCGGGATGGCCCAGACGAGCGCGTAGATGATGAACGTGGTGCCGAGGAACACAGGTATCAGCTGCAGGAGGCGTCGCAGCACGTAGCGACCCATGCGTGGAGCTCCCTTTGCGGTGGTGGGAGGGGAATGGCGGAGCGACGGGGCTCCGCGCGGCCGGTAGGGGCCGCGCGGAGCCGTCCGCCGTCGCCGTGCGGTGTCAGCCCTTGACGCGGAACGACGCCAGGTCGGCGTCGCGGGAGAACGTCAGCTTGGCCGCGGCGAGGTTCTTCGAGTAACCGCCGATGCCCTTCTCGGACCACACCGGGATGGACGGGATGTCCTTCGCCATCAGCTTGTGCGCCTCCTGGTACTCCTTGATCGCCGCGTTCTTGTCGGCGGTGGAGTCGGCCTTCGTCAGCAGCGCGTCGAAGGCCGGGTTGGAGTACGCCGTGTCGTTGGACGAGGAGCCGGTCCGGTACTGCGGGGTCAGGAAGTTCTCGATCGACGGGTAGTCGGCGCTCCAGTCGGACCGGGCCATGCCGGTGAGCTGGTGGCCGTCCACGATCTGCCGGAACGCGCCGAAGTTGGTCGCCCCCACGAACTCGCACTCCACGCCCAGCGCCTGCTTGATGCTGTTGCAGGCCGCCTCCAGCGGCTCCTTGCGGCCGCCGTCGGCGTTGGACTGGAGGGTGAGCTTGCCGGTGAACCCGGACTTCGTGAAGTACTCCTTGGCCTTCGCCGGGTCGTACTTGCAGAACTCGCCGCAGACGCCCGGCTCGTAGCCCTCGATGCCCGCGGGCACCCAGCCGTCGACCGGGGCGTAGGAGTTCGCCAGCACGGTCTTGGTGATCTGCTCGCGGTTGATCGCGAGCGAGATCGCCTTGCGCAGGTCGACGTTGTTGAACTCGGGCACGTAGTACGGCAGGCCGATCGTGCTGATGCCGAGCAGGTTCGCGTTGAGGACGCGGTCGCCGAGGTCGGTCAGGTGCTTGTCACCGATCTTGGCCGACGGCGGCAGCGCCTCCATGAAGTCGAGCTTGCCCGCGACCAAGTCTTGGTAGGCCGTCTCCTGGCTGGAGTAGATCTTGATGTCCAGCGTCTTGAAGTGGACCTTGTCCTCGCCCTGGTAGTCGTCGAAGCGCTCCAGCTCGATCGACGCGTTGGGCGTGCGGGACACGAACTTCAGCGGGCCGTTGCCGATCGGCTTGGCCTCGAACGCCTTGGGGTCGGTGAAGAACACGTCGGGCAACGGGGAGAACGGGTGGTAGCCGAGCTGGCTGGTGAAGACCGAGAACGCGCCCTTCAGCGTCACCTTGAACTCGTGGTCGCCGACCACTTCCAGGCCGGACATCTTGTCCGTGGCGGGCTTCGCGGCCTCGTCGGCCGGGTGCACGTCGTCGTAGCCCTGGATCTGGGCGAAGAAGCTGCCCGCCTGCTGGGCGTTCGGCGAGTAGGCCGCGTAGTTCCAGGCGTCGACGAAGTTCTTCGCCTTCACCTCGGTGCCGTCGTGGAACTTCCAGCCGCTCTTGATCTTGATGTCGTAGACCTTGGCGTCGGCCGACGTGATCGACTCCGCCATCAGGTTCGACGTGCTGCCGTCCTCGGGCTTGAAGGCGACCAGCCGCGAGTACAGGCCGTCGACGGCCTTGGAACCGCCCGCCTCCGTCGTGTTGCCGGGCAGCAGGGCCGCCTTCGGCTCGGTGCCGTAGATCGACACCTTGCCGTCCGGGTTCTCCCCCGCGGCGCTGTCCTTCGCGCCGCCGCCACCGCAGGCCGTGAGTGCCATGACGAGCGCCACCGGCAGCGCGAGCCATGGAACCGAGCGTGATCCTGACATCGATCCTCCCGCCTTCATCGACGCTCCCGAGGTAGGCGGAAGCGCCGCACCCCCCTGAGGGTGGGTTCCCAGAACGTGAGGGGGACGGTAATGGCGGCTTGTTGCGGACCGCCGAAATCGATCGTCACGAACGCGTCACGACTAATACCAGTTGCCAGAGTTGCGGGATAGCGCTTCCCACTGCTCCATCTCGGGGACTTCCGCCGTCCTGCGGGCGAACGTGGCGAGAACTCGTCACCGGGCGAGCGCGAAGGCGATCCCGTCGAGGATGTCGTGCTCGCTCGCCACCAGCTCGGTGACGTCGGTGTGCGCCGCGAGGTGGTCGGCGATCGTGCGCACCACCAGCGCCCCGCCGATGATCACGTCGACCCGGCCTGGGTGCATCGCCCCCATGGCCGCGCGCTCGTCGCGGGTCGCCGCGAGCAGCCGCCCGGTGATCTCCCGCACCTGATCGAGCGGCAGCCTGGCCAGGTGGATCTCCTCCGGGTCGTACACCCGGAGGTCCTTCGCGATGGCGGCCAGCGTCGTCACGGTGCCCGCGACGCCGATCCACGTGCGGGCCTTGGCCACGGGCACGGCGTCGAACGCCTCCCCGAGCACCTCGCCCGCCACCCGTACCGCCTCCTCGACCTCGGCCGCCGTGGGCGGGTCGGAGCGCAGGCAGCGCTCGGTCAGCCGCACGCAGCCGATGTCGACCGACCGCGCCGCCTCCACCGCGCCGCGCACGCCGTCCCAGCCGCCCAGGACCAGTTCCGTCGAGCCGCCGCCGACGTCGGACACCAGGAACGGGCCCTCGTCCGGATCGAGGTCGGCCACCGCGCCGGTGAACGACAGGCGGGCCTCCTCGTCACCGGTGATCACCTCGGCCTGCACGCCGAGCACCTCGCGGGTCATCGCGAAGAACTCGTCGCGGTTGGCCGCGTCGCGCGTCGCGGACGTGGCGACCATGCGGACCCGTTCGGTCCCCTTGCGCCGCAGCACCGCGCTGTAGTCGACCAGCGCGGCCCGCGTGCGGGCGATGGCCTCCGGCGCCAGCACGCCGGTGGCGTCCACTCCCTGGCCGAGCCGGACGACGCGCATCTCGCGGTGGACGTCGCGCAGCCAGCCGCCGCCGTCGTCGCGGTTGGTCACGTCGGCGACCAGCAGGCGGATCGAGTTCGTCCCGCAGTCGATCGCGGCCACCCGTGCCATCGTCAGTCCTCCTCGTCGCGGATCCCCGACGGGCACGGTAGCGACCGCGCGGGCCCGGACACGACGGAGGGGAACCCAGCGGCGCTGGATTCCCCTCCGTCGTGGTACTTCGGCGGCCGTCAGGTCGTCGGCGTCACCGTGGTGCTCTCGGTGCTGCTCTTGATGGTCACGGTCGTCTGGCACGCAGGCGTGGTCGAGGTCGTCGTGCTGCTCGACGATGACGGGGTCGTCGTGGCCGTGGTGGTGGTCGTCGTGGTCGTGGTCGAACCGGTGGCCGACGTCGTGGTGGTCGTCGTCGGCGTCACGCACGGCTTCGTCGTGGTCGTGGTCGTCGTCGTCGTGGTGGTCGTGGTGGTCGTCGTCGTCGTGGAACCCTTGGTGGTGGTGGTGGTCGTCGTCGTCGTGGTGGGGCTCGATGAGGACGACGGGTTCGACGACGACGGCGGGTCCGACGATCCGGGAGTGCCCGGCGTCGTGTCGTCGTAGACCGGCAGCGTGTAGTCGTCGTCCGAACCGGTGATGTCCGGCAGGGCGTCGACGCCCTGGGCGTACTGGATCGCCCACGCCATCACGGTCGCCACGTACTCGTTCGACTGGTTGTAGCGGAAGATCGCCTGCGCCCGCTGCGCCGTGTTGCCCATGTCGCCGCCCGAGGCGCACAGGTAGTTGCCCGCGCCGATCGTGGCGTCGTAGATGTTGTTCGGGTTGCTCTGGCCGTCGCCGTTGCCGTCCGCCGCGTACGCCGCCCACGTGCCGGGGATGAACTGCATCGGGCCGACCGCGCGGTCCCACGTCGTGTCGCCGTCGTACCTGCCGCCGTCGGTGTCGGGGATCGAGGCGAAGTTCCGGCCGTCGAGCACCGGACCGAGGATGGACGGGGTGGCGTTGCCGTTCGCGTCGACCTTGCCGCCGCGGGCGTGGTTGGACTCGATCCGGCCGATGCTCGCCAGCAGCGACCACTCCATGTGGCAGCCGGGCTTGGTCTCGGCCAGCCGGTCCTCGGCCTTCATGTACGCGTCCAGCATCACGCCGGGGATGCCCAGCTGCCCCTCGGGCAGGTCGTCGAACGGGTTCAGGCCGCCGGTGAGGGTCCCGAGGTCGTCCGGGTCGGACAGGAACAGCGCGTTCAGCTCGTCGGCCTCGGGGAGCTTGCCGCCCGCGCCGAGTTCGTCGTCGGAACCACCGCGCGTGCGCATGGCGCTCAGCACGTCACCGGGACCGGGGGCCGCGGCGGAGATGTCCGAGCGGCCCGCCACGTCGACCCAGTTGAAGCCGCCGTTGCCGAACAGCAGCGCCGGGGTGAGCATCGCGCAGGTGACCGTGGCCGCGATCCCCCACTGGCGCGGCGTCAGCGTCGCCGATCCGACGACGACCCTTCTCGCCTTGCGCTTGCGGCCCCGTTTTTTCCGCACTGCCACGAACACTCACTCCCTGAGCCCTCATCGCGATCCACCGGAACCGGTCCGGTGAGGCGCATCACGCTCTGCCCCGACATCCAGCCTGCCTCATTGACATCGCGGTGTCACGGAAAGCAGTTACCCAAGTGGCACAACTTTGTGCAACGAACCGGCGGTGGAAGGGGTGCGGGGTCGGTTTTTCACGGTTGACGGTGTCGGCGGGGATGGGATGTCCGGCGGACACCCGTTCGGGCCAACGATCCGGCCGTTCGCAGGAGCGGCCGCGCCACTCGGCACGACGGTGCCCGGTGCCGCTCGGGACGGCACTACTCGGAGGCGGTGCCGTCCGGGGCGGTGGTGTCCGTGGCGGCGCTGTCGGGAGCGGCGCAGTCCCCGCTCGGCCACAGCTCCGCGAGCCGGTCCAGCGACTCGTCGCCGAACGGGTTCACGCCGCGGCCCACGGCCAGCGAGTGGGCGACGTGGACGTGCAGGCACTTGACCCGCTCCGGCATCCCGCCCGCGGTCACCTTCGTGCCGAGCGACTCGATCGCGTCGCGCTCGGCCAGGTACGCCTCGTGCGCCCGCAGGTACGCCGCCGCCAGCTCGGGCTCCTCGGCCAGCCGCTCGGTCATCTCGCGCATCAGGCCGGAGCCCTCCAGCGTGCTCACCAACGAGTTCAGCCGCGAGCAGGTGAGGTAGTACAGCGTCGGGAACGGCGTGCCGTCCTCCAGCCGCGGGTTCGTCTGCACGACGGAGGCGTGCCCACTGGGGCAGCGGGCCGCGATGGTCCGCATCCCGCGCGGCGCCCGGCCGAGCTGCGAGGCGACGAAGTCGCGGTCCTCCTGGGAGATGGTCATTTCTTCGCCACCGACTGCCACAACTGCTCGTACCAAGACGTGTCCTCGGCCGGCGCCTTGGCCGGCCTCTCCTCTTCGGGTGTGCGCTCCGCGTCGCCGGGGAGCTGGACGATGTAGGGCGTCTCGCCGGGCCGCACGTAGTGCAGCCGCTTGCGGGCCTCGGCCTCGACCTGCGCCGGGTCGTTGAGCTCGGCCTGCCGCTGCTCCAGCTTCGCGACCTCGATCGCGAGCTGGCCCTGCTGCGCGGTGACCTGGCTCAGCTCGTCGCGCTGCGCCAGGTACGTCCGCAGCGGGACGGCGATGCTCAGCGCGAGCGCGCACAGCACCATCGCGAGCAGCGCCGCCCGGCGGGTGCCGGACATGCCGAACGCGCCGCCGGTGCCGGCGCCCGCACGGGTGCGGGCGCGGCTCGGCGACGCGGGACGTCGGGCGCGGTCAGGCCGGGCCGCGGGCGGACTGGGTGTCCGCCTGCGGCGCCGGTCCCGATCGGCTTCGGGCATCGGGCTCAGGCTTCCGGCGTGTACCGCGGGAAGGCCAGGTCGCCCGCGTAGCGAGCGGCGTCGCCCAGGGTCTCCTCGATGCGGAGGAGCTGGTTGTACTTCGCGGTGCGCTCGCCGCGGGCGGGGGCGCCGGTCTTGATCTGGCCGACACCGGTCGCGACCGCGAGGTCGGCGATGGTGGTGTCCTCGGTCTCGCCCGAGCGGTGGCTCATCATCGACTTGTAGCCGTAGGACTTGGCCAGCTCGACCGCGTCCAGCGTCTCCGACAGCGTGCCGATCTGGTTGACCTTCACCAGCAGCGCGTTGGCCGCGCGGCGGGAGATGCCCTCCTCGAGCCGCTCCGGGTTGGTGACGAACAGGTCGTCGCCGACGATCTGGACGCGCTCGCCAAGCTCGGCGGTCATCTGCACCCAGCCGTCCCAGTCGTCCTCGGACAGCGGGTCCTCGATGGAGACCATCGGGTAGGAGTCGACCAGCTCGGTGTAGTAGCCGGTCATCTGCTCCGCGCTGCGCTTGGACTTCTCGAACTTGTACGCGCCGTCGGCGTAGAACTCGGTCGCCGCCACGTCCAGCGCGAGCGCGATGTCGCGGCCCGGCGTGAAGCCCGCCTTCTCGATCGCGACCAGGATCAGGTCCAGCGCGTCGCGGTTGCTCGACAGGCTCGGCGCGAAGCCGCCCTCGTCGCCCAGACCGGTCGCCAGGCCCTTGCCCTTGAGCACGGACTTCAGCGAGTGGTAGACCTCGACGCCCCAGCGCAGGGCCTCGCGGAACGACTCGGCGCCGATCGGCGCGATCATGAACTCCTGGATGTCGACGTCCGTGTCGGCGTGCGAGCCGCCGTTGAGGATGTTCAGCATCGGGACCGGCAGCACGTGCGCGTTCGGGCCGCCGATGTAGCGGAACAGCTCGAGGCCGCTGGACGTCGCCGCCGCCTTCGCCACGGCGAGCGAGACGCCGAGGATGGCGTTCGCGCCGAGCCGGGACTTGTCCGGCGTGCCGTCCAGGTCGACGAGCTTCTGGTCGACCACCCGCTGCTCGACGGCCTCGATGCCGACCAGCTCGGGACCGATCTCGTCCAGGACCGCCGTGACCGCGCGCAGGACACCCTTGCCGTTGTACCGCTTGGAGTCGCCGTCGCGCAGCTCGACCGCCTCGTGCTCACCGGTCGACGCCCCGGAGGGAACCGCGGCGCGCTCCAACGTCCCGTCGTCCAGCGCCACCTCCACCTCGACGGTGGGGTTGCCTCGGGAATCCAGGATCTCCCGTGCGCCGACCTGCTCGATGACCGCCACTTGCGCTCCCCTATTCAGCTGCATGTCGTCTCGGGTCCGAGCCTACTTGTGCGGTTCCGTGGCCTGTCGGAGGCACGTGGCTAGACACGGCCGCACGGCCGAATGGAGTACCCCCGCGCCGCCCGCCAGGCACGGGAGGCAGGATCGGGGGGTGACGGTTCATGTGCGGAGAGGTGGGCCCGACGGCCCGGCGCTGGTGCTGCTGCACGGCCTGGGCGCGACCGGCGACGTGTGGCGCGCCGTGACCGACGCGTGGCAGGGCCGCTGGGTGGTGCCGGACCTGCCGGGGCACGGCCGCTCGGCTCCGCTGCCGGAGTACACCTACGACTCGCTGGCCACCGCGCTGGCGCCCGTCGTGCCGACCGACCACCCGGTGGTCGTGCTCGGGCACTCCCTCGGCGGCGTCGTCGCCCTGGCCCTGGGAAGCGGGAACTTCGGCCCGTCCGCCGGCGCCGTGTGCGGACTGGGCGTGAAGACGCGCTGGTCCGAGCAGGAGCTGGCCAAGGCCGCCGAACTGGCCGACCGGCCCGTCAGGGTGTTCGCCACCCGCGACGAGGCCGCCGAACGCGCGCTCAAGGTCGCGGGCCTGTGGCAGCTCGTCGCGACCGACTCGCCGCTGGTCGACGACGCCCTGGTCGAGTCCGACGACGGCTGGCGCCTCGCCCTCGACCACGGGGCCTACCGGGTCGGCGCCCCCGACATGCCCGCCCTCATCGCCGCCTGCCGGGCGCGGGTCGTGCTCGCCGCAGGCGCCCGCGACCCGATGTGCCCGCCGGAACACCTGTTCGCCACGGCCGTCGGCACCGGCGCCGACACCGTCGTCCTGCCGGGACTCGGGCACAACGCCCACGTCGAGAAACCCGACGCCCTCGCCCCGCTCCTGGCCAGGCTGCGCGCTTCGCTGGATCCCCCTGCGGATCACTGACAGTCCACAAGACACGGTGTCCTGTCATCCGGACGGCAGTCGTGGAAGTCGCGATCTGTGGGTAGCGTTGATCGAACGATGACCGACAGCACCTTCGAGGCGTTCCGCCGAGCCGAGGCGCTGCTGTCCGAACGCCGTCCACTGGAGGCGTTGCGGGAGCTGCGCACGGTGCTCGACGCCGCGCCGGACGTACCCAGCGTGC
Organism: Umezawaea sp. Da 62-37; assembly: GCF_032460545.1. Taxonomy (GTDB): domain Bacteria; phylum Actinomycetota; class Actinomycetes; order Mycobacteriales; family Pseudonocardiaceae; genus Umezawaea. Next base: position 6,342,057 of record NZ_CP135965.1, on the reverse strand, counting down.
AACTGCTCGCCGGGCGGGCCTACCTGGGCTCGGCGCAGTTGCAGCGCGCCGAGGAGGCGTTCCGCAAGGTCCTGGACATGGACCCCAGCGACCACTACGCCCGGTTCGCCCTCGGCAAGACGCTGCAACGCCAGAGCCGGATGCCCGAGGCGCTGGCGCAGCTCCGCATGGCCGTGGCGATGAACCCGTCGCCCGAGTACCAGGAGGCCATGGGCGAGGTCGCGGCGCGCATCGCCGTCGACCGGGATCGTCGACGCGAGAACTAGCCCTTTTTGACCTTGGGCCACATGTCCGGCGGTGGTGATCCCTTGGGGTGGAAACCGGCTTTGACCAGTGTTTTCGGGGGCTTCGGCCGCTAGTTTCCAGCGTCATGGGAGACCTGGGCGAAGAGCACCTGGCACGGATGACGACCGCGCGGACCAGGGAGCTGGGGCACGAGCTGCACCTGGCGCGGAAGCGCGCGAACCTGAAGGCGACGGCGGTCGCGGAGGAGTTGGGGTGGTCGCCGGGGAAGCTGAGCAAGCTGGAGCGGGGATGGCGGCAGACCAGCGACTGGGACTACGGGGTGCTGCTGGGGAAACTCGGCGCAGACCAGGCGACCAGGGCCCGCATCCAACAGATCACGGCCGAGTCGGACATCGGCCACTTCATCCGGACCTTCGACGGAGGTCTTCCGGACAGCCTGCTGTGCCTGAGCATCCACGAGCGGTCGGCACTCACCATGTGCACCTACGAGCCGATCGTCATCCACGGACTGCTCCAGACCGAGGCCTACGCGAGAACCGTCATCAACCCCGAAGGCATCTACCCAACCGATAGGCACGACCAGTTGGTGGCCGCGCGGATGCAGCGCCAGGAGATGCTGGGCGGCCCGCACTCACCAGAGGCGGTCTTCTACATCCATGAGGCCGCTTTGGGCAACAAGATCGGCAGCGACCGGATCATGCACGACCAGATGATGCGGCTGGCGTTCATGTGCGAGTGGGCGCGGCTGAGCCCGAGGGTGATCCCGCGGAAAGGCCGGGGCAGCGGATACCTGGCGGTCGGATTCTCGCTGATGACCTTCACGAAGCCGATCAAGCCGGTTGCGCACAGCGACACGGATGTCGCGTCCGTCTTCACCGAGGACGACAAGTCGATCGAGTTGTACCGGCGCAAGCAGAAGGCGCTCGCAGAACTCGCCCTGGATGCGGAACAATCGCGGTTGATGTTCGCCCAGTGGGCAGACGTTTACGACCGTCGAGAGGATTGCGATGCCCAAGGCTCTGACCTGGCGCAAGAGCAGCTACAGCAACCAAGGGGCGACCAGCTGCGTTGAGGTCGCCTTCCCCACCGACGGTGTGGCCGTGCGGGATTCCAAGAACACCACCGGACCGGAGCTTGCTTTCCCGGTGGTCCAGTGGCAGTCGTTCCTGGCGCGGCTCACCGACTAGGTCAGTCGGTCTCGCTCCAGGCCATTCCGCCCGGCTTCCCGCCACGACTCACCAGCAGGCCCCACAGAGCTTCACGGACAACCGCCAGCGGCACCTCGGCGTCCGACGGGAACTCCTGGGCCGTACCGAAGTAGGCGAACGAGACGCCCCCGGGGTTCACCCGCTCGCCCCGGAGGTACCAGGTGCCGTCCGCGCCGCTGTACCGAACAGCGCCAAGGCCGGTCCGCCCGCTGACACCGATCAGCAGCTCGTGGTCGGGCAGCAGCTCACTGCCTTCTTCGACGGCGTAGGCCGTGGCTGCGGCGTAGGCGGGGCCGAGCGTGGCCAGTTCGTCGACGAACGCCTCGACCTCTTCGCGCGTGCGGAGGTTCCTGGGTTCCTGGTCGTGCTGATAAGCCAGGTCGAGCACGTACTCCACGGCTAGCGCTCCCTTCCGGTGTAGGTCTTCACGCCCTCGGGCCAGTAGACCGTCAGGCTCTGCCCAGGCCGGAGCACCCTCGGCACGACGCGGTCGCAGGACAGAGGACCGAAATCGCACGGGCGGTTGTTCACGGCCAACGTAGCGTCGGCCCCGTCTGCCTGTCGCACCTGCACGGCCACCTGCACCTCCACGTGGTCGGCGACGGTGAGGGTTCCCCGTGCGGGAGCCAGGCCAAGCCGGCGCAACTCCTCCGTCGCCCGCTCCCGCAACTCACCACGGCCGCTCTGGACAGGTCCGCGCACCCGGCCCGTCCGGTCGACCCAGTACCCCGAGGTCTTGCCACCGGGGTCGTCGCGCGCGGGGAGGGCTTCGAGCAGCTCGCCCATGCGCTCGGGCATCGGGGTCGGCCCGGTCGACTCGGCGATGTCGGATCGTCGTGGACCGACCGGCGTCGCTCCTGCCACGCCGGTTCGCGTGATGCCCTGTCCCTCAAGTCGACCGGCTGCCGCCGTCCACGCTCTGCTGGATGGCGGTGAGAAGTCGCTGGAGTTCACCGATGCCCTCGGCGGCCTTCTGGAACGACTCCACCACTTGTGGGAACTCGTCGCACCCGCTGCCGGTGGCGACTTGCCGGACGAGCGCCTGCGCGTCCTCGGCCAGGTCGAGCGCTTCAGCCAGCGCCGGGAACGGAAGGTCATCGGCCACTTGGCGCAGCGCGGCCACCACATCGCCGATGCTCGCCACACCCGCCCCCTACCGCCAACCCCTTCCGGGATCGTGGCGCGGCTTCGCTCGCAGCGGTCGCACCCGGCCAAAGGATCACCCGTCAGGGCGGTGCGCCACCGAGATGCGGATCAAGTCGGCGACCAGATGGCCAAAGCGGCACACCGCTAGATCGTCACGCTCGCCCGCGCGTAGGCGTCGGCCCCGCTGAACACGTTCTGCCCGTACTCCACCGAGTTGTTGTACTCGTACACCGCCGCCCACCACCCCTCGCTGCTGCCCATGTCCCTCGACCCCGAACACAGGTACCGGGCCGTCGCCAGGGCCGCGTCGTCGATGTTCTGCGGGTCCGGTGCCCGGCCGTCGCCGTTGGCGCGCAACGCGTACTTCACCCACGTGGTGGGGATGAACTGCATCGGCCCGACGGCCCGGTCCCACGTGGGGTCGCCGTCGAGCCTGCCGCCGTCGGTGTCGCCGATGGCCTTGACACCCGGTCGGCCGTCCAGGGGGATGCCGACGATCGGGATGGACGGCATGCCGTCCTCGCCGAGTTTGGCGCCGTTGATGAAGCCGTGGTGCGACTCGATCCGCCCGACGCCCGCGAGGGTCGACCAGGAGATCCGGCACGAGGGCGCCTGCGCGCGCATGACCAGGTCGGCCAACGCGTACGCGCGCAACGCGCGGCGGGGGATGTCGGTCTTCTCGGAGACCTTCCGGGTCCACTCGTCCATCGGGTCGGGTCCCGAGGCGTCCGGGCCGGCGGGGCCTGCCTGGGGCACCTGGCCCGCGGCGTCCGGCACGTCGCTGCCGGGCTCGATCGACTGGAACGGGACGGGGAACTCGGCTTGGGGTTGGACGACGGGTTTGCGGTCGAGGGCGGCCAGGCCCCAGGCGCCCGCGGCGACGAAAACGATCAGGAGCAGGGCGAGCGCCAGCCGTCCGAGGAGGTCGCCGACACGGCCGCGCGGGCGCGGCTCGGTGTCGAGCTTGGACGGCGGAGTCACAACCACACGCCCCAGGCTACGTGCCTGGGAGAGCCGAAACCCGGATGTGACAAGTGTCGAATCGGGGCAACCTCGACGCTTCTGACCGTTTTGCCCGGTTTCGGATCGTGGATTGTGATGCAACTTGCCTGCTTCTACCTAGACGTAGAGGTCAGGCTTACCTACATTCGGACAGCCTAAGTTTACTTCGAACGGCGGTCGGGAGGTGGGAACGTGCTGGTCAACAACGGGTTGATCGGGTTGCGCGAAGGCCTGGAAGCGGCGCTGGTCGTCAGCGTCCTGGTCGCGTTCCTCGTGAAGACGGACCGGCGCTCCTCGCTCCCGTTCGTCTGGCTCGGGGTCGGCGTGGCCGTGCTGCTGTCGGTGGGGTTCGGCGCGCTGATCACGTTCACCACCTCCACGATGACCTTCCAGCAGCAGGAGGCGTTCGGCGGCGGGATGTCGCTCCTCGCGGTCGTGTTCGTCACCGGCATGATCTTCTGGATGCGCAAGGCGGCGCGGACCATCGCCGCCGAGCTGCGCGGGAAGATGCAGAAGGCGCTCGACATCGGACCGTGGGCCGTCGCCGTGGTCGCGTTCGTCTCGGTCGGCCGCGAAGGCCTGGAAACCGCCGTCTTCTTCTACTCCAGCGTGCAGAGCGCGGGAGTGGGGACGGCCGAGCCGCTGATCGGGTTCCTGGTCGGGATCTCGATCGCCGTCGCGCTGGCGTGGCTGCTCTACGCGGGCGCGATCCGGTTCGACCTCGGCAAGTTCTTCACCTGGACCGGGGCGCTGCTGGTGTTCGTCGCCGCGGGCGTCCTGGCCTACGGGCTGCACGACCTCCAGGAGGCCGCGATCCTGCCCGGCCTCGACACCCTGGCGTTCGACCTGAGCGAGACCGTTCCCGAGGCGTCCTGGTACGGGGCACTGCTCAAGGGGATCTTCAACTACTCCCAGCGGACGACCGTCCTCCAGGCCGTCGCCTGGGTCGCCTACGTCGCGATCGTCCTGCCCCTGTTCCTGATCCGCCCGCGCGACCGTGCGCTCACCGCACGCTGAAGCACAGGAGAAGCCCGTGTTCACAACCCCCTTGCGCGCGACCCCCTTGCGCACGGCTCTGGTGGCCGCCGCCTCGCTGTCGGTGCTCGCGGCCTGCGGCGGCGGGTCCACGCCCGCGGCGGGCGCCGACGGCCCGATCGCCGTCGAAGCCGGTGACACCGCCTGCAAGGTGGCGCGCACCAGCTCGAACACCGGCAACGTGACCTTCGAGGTCAGCAACAAGGGCAGCAAGGTCACCGAGTTCTACCTCTACGCCGAGGGCGACCGGATCCTGGGCGAGGTCGAGAACATCGGTCCCGGCCTGACCCGGCGGCTGATCGTGGAGCTGACCGACGCGGGCAAGCTCCAGACCGCGTGCAAGCCCGGCATGGTCGGCGACGGCATCCGCGCCGACTTCACCGTGACCGGCGAGGGCCGCAAGTCCGTCGACACCGACACGAAGCTGGCCGACGCGACCAAGGAGTACCAGCGGTACGTCAACTCCCAGGCCGACAGCCTGCTCGCGAAGACGACCGAGTTCGTCGACGCGGTCAAGGCGAACAAGGTCGAGGACGCGAAGGCGCTGTTCCCGGTCGCCCGGCTGTACTGGGAGCGCATCGAGCCCGTCGCGGAGAGCTTCGGCGACCTCGACCCGAAGATCGACGGCCGCGAGGAGGTCATCGAGGAGGGGCAGGAGTTCACCGGGTTCCACCGGCTGGAGAAGGACCTCTGGACCACCGGCCTGGTCACCGACTCGCCCGCGATCGCCGACGGGCTGCTGACCAACGTGAAGGACGTCGTCGACAAGGCGAAGTCGGTCGAACTCACCCCGCTGGAACTGGCCAACGGCGCCAAGGACCTGCTCGACGAGGTCGCCACCGGCAAGATCACCGGCGAGGAGGACCGCTACTCGCACACCGACCTGTGGGACTTCCGCGCCAACGTCGACGGCTCGCAGGCCGCCGTGGCCGCGCTGCGCCCGGTGATCCAGGAGAAGGACGCCGCGCTGCTGACCACGCTGGACGAGAAGTTCAAGGCGCTGGACGACCTGCTGGAGAAGCAGCGCAAGGACGACGGCTTCAAGCTCTACACCGACCTGACCGAGACGGAGATCAAGGACCTGGCCGCCGCTGTCGACGCCCTCGGCGAGCCGATCAGCAAGGTCGCCGAGGCCGTCGCCAAGTGACCGGCGGACTTCCCCGGCGGAGGTTCCTCGGCCTCGCCGGCGCCGGTGCGGCACTGGCGGGGGCGGGCGCCGTCGTCGGGGTCGTCGCGGGTGGCGGCGGGCGCCAGGAGGTGGAGAACACCTCCGGGCTCGCGTCCGCCGTGCCGTTCCACGGTGAGCGGCAGGCCGGGATCACCACCGCCGCGCAGGACCGGATGCACTTCGTGGCCTTCGACGTGAAGACCGCCAAGCGCGCGGAACTGGTGGCGCTGCTCAAGGAGTGGACCGAGGCCGCCGCGCGGATGACCGCGGGGCAGGAGGCTGCCCAGGACGGTGCTGTCGGCGGATCCGCTGAGGCGCCCCCGAAGGACACCGGCGAAGCCCTCGACCTGCCGGCGTCGGCGCTGACGATCACGATCGGGTTCGGGCCGTCGCTGTTCGACGGCCGGTTCGGGCTCGCCGACCGGCGGCCCGAGGCGCTGATCGACCTGCCGCACTTCCCCGCCGACGACCTGGACCCGAACCGCAGCGGCGGCGACCTGTGCGTGCAGGCGTGCGCGAACGACCCGCAGGTCGCCGTGCACGCCATCCGCAACCTCGCCCGCATCGGCTTCGGCCGGGTCGCCGTGCGCTGGTCGCAGCTCGGGTTCGGGCGCACGTCGTCCACCACGCAGGCGCAGGCCACGCCGCGCAACCTGTTCGGCTTCAAGGACGGCACCCGCAACATCAAGGCCGAGGAGCCCGACACCCTCCGGGACCAGGTGTGGGTGTCGAAGGAGGACGGCCCGGAGTGGCTGGTCGGCGGCACCTACCTGGTGGCGCGGCGGATCCGGATGCACATCGAGATCTGGGACCGCACGTCGCTGCGGGAGCAGGAGGAGATCGTCGGGCGCAGGAAGGGCACCGGGGCGCCGCTGGGGCAGGTCGAGGAGTTCGACGAGCCCGACCTGCACGTCAACGGCGCGGGCGGGCTGCCGACCATCGGCGTGGACGCGCACATCCGGCTGGCCTCGCACGAATCCCTTGCCGGGGCGAAGATCCTGCGCCGCGGCTACAACTTCACCGACGGCTCCGACGGCCTCGGCCACCTCGACGCCGGGCTGTTCTTCATCGGCTTCAACCGCGACTCGCGCAAGCAGTTCGTGCCCATGCAGACGGCGCTGTCCACCAAGGACAGGATGATGGAGTACGTGGAGCACACCGGGTCCGGCCACTTCGCCGTCCCGCCGGGCGTCCGCGAGGGCGGGTTCTGGGGCGACACCCTGTTCGGGTGATCAGCCGTCCGACGGCGTCGAGGACGACTCGCTCGGCGAGGCTGAGGGCTCGCTCGACGACGGGGAGGATTCCCTCGGGGACGCGGACGGCTCCGGGTCGGCCGACGTCGAAGGGGTCTCTGAACCGTCGGAGGGCTGGCCGCTCGGCTGGGCCGACGTGCTCGACGGGGAAGTGGTGGTGGCGCTGGGGAGCGTCGTCGTGCTCCGGGTCGGCTTGGTCCGGTGCGAGCGCGGTTCCGGGTGCTCCCGGCGCTCCGCGGTGGACGGCCGCTCCGACGACGGTGCCTCCGGCAGGGCCCGCACGGCGGGTGCCGGGCCCATGCGGACGCCCTCGGGGACGTCCGGCGGTTCCACGGCGGTCCGTTCCGCGAGCGGCGTCACCGCCGACTCCGTGACCAGCACCTCGGGCCGGTGCGCGCTCATCGGGATCGGCCCCGACGTCGCCCGCAACGGCCGTCCGATCCCCTGGTCCGGCGCTTGGTCGCTGGGCAGGACCACCAGGGCCAGCGCCGCGCCGAGGCCCGCCGCGGCCAGCGGCAGCGCCAGTCCGATCCCGAAGATCCCCCGCCCGCGCGGCAACTCCCGATGACCCACCACGACCCCCTGACGCCGTCCGCGGAAACCCGCTCCTCCTATTGGCCGCCTTCCGCCCGCCGAGCGCACGCGAACGCGCCCACACGGTCGGGTACTACCCGATCGGACGAGTGGTGGCGCCGACCAGCGCGAGCGCGTAGCGACCGGTCTCCTCGGCGTGCCACCGCAGGGGCCGGAAGCCGTGGCGGGCGAGTTCCGCGGTGAACGAGGACCTGGTGAAGCGGGCGGCCACCACGGCGCGCAGGACCTCGCCGCGGCGGATGAGGTGCGCAGCGGGCACGCCGGGGACGTGGACGCGCTGGTCGGCGCGGGCCTGGAGGCCGATCTCGACGCGGTGGTGCCGGGCCGACCAGCCGACGTGGTGGCCGTAGGCGTCCAGGTCGAAGTCGGTGCCGTGGTCGCGGTTGAGGATGCGCAGGCAGTGGCGGTAGAACTCGACCATGAGACCGGCGCGGTCGTCGTAGGCCGACCGCATGGCCTCGACGTCGTGCCGCAGCGGAACGCCCAGCAGGAGCGTGTCGCCGGGGCGCAGCATCCGGCCGAGGTGGGTCAGCAGGTCCCGGCGCTCCTCGCCGGTGAAGTTGCCGAGGGTGCCGCCGAGGAGCGCCACGAGCAACGGCCTCGGGGCCCGGTCGAGGGAATCGGGCCAGGGCCGCGTGAAGTCGGCTTCCAGCGGGTGGACGGCGATGTCCGGCGCATGCCGGGCGAAGCGCTCCGCCAGGCGGGCCAGCGCCGGGGCGCTGACGTCGACGGGGGCGAACCACGAGGGCGCGTGCGCCTGCCCCAGCAGGATCAGGGCTTTCGAACCGGTGCCGGACCCGAGGTCGAGCAGTCCCCCGGCGCCGGCCGCGGCGACGATGTCGGGCGCGTGGGCGTGCAGGAGCCCGGTCTCCAGGCGGTCGACGTAGTACTCCGGCCGCGCGCGGATGCGGTCGTACAAAGCGGTGTTGTGGTCGTCCCACAGCAGCCGGTACGGCAGCCGGCGCGGGGTGTCCGACAGGCCGCGCACCAGGTCGGGGTGCGGCGGTGGCGCCGCCCGTTCCGGGTGGTCGCGGAGGTTCCGCACAGAGCGCTCCCAGCGGGTCGGACGACTACTGTCGGTTACAGTATCGCGCATGTCGACTACGGAGGATTACGGAACGCGGCTGTACGGCTTCGACCAACCCCTGGAACAGGAGCGGATCGGGCTGATCGGGGACGTGTTCGACGCCTTCTCCCGACGCCGCCTCGCGGACCTGGGCCCGCTCGCCGGCCTGCGCTGCCTCGACGTGGGCGCGGGCCCCGGAACCGTGGCGGCCTGGCTCGCCGGACAGGCGGGCCCCGACGGCGAGGTGATCGCCCTGGACCGCGACGCGAGCCTGCTGCGCGAGGCGAATCACCCCGGCGTGCGCGTCTGGGAGGCCGACGTCGACACCGCCGGTCCCGACCTGCTCCCGCCACCCGGCTTCGACCTCGTCCACGCCCGGCTGACGATGAGCCACCTCCCCGGCAGGCGGCGGGTCCTGCCCCGGCTGGCCTCCTGGCTCAACCCCGGCGGCAGGCTCGTGCTGAGCGACGTCGTCAACACCATGTCCGCGGCCTCGCCGAGCTTCGCGGTGCGCGCGATGACCCAGGGCTACGACCAGGCCCTCGCCGACACCCTCGGCAGCGACCTGAACTACGCGCGCGTCTACCCGACCCCGCTGCTCGACGTCGGGTTGACCGACGTCGGGCTGGCCGCCGACACCCCGCTGGTGTGGGCGGGCAGCCCGACGATCAGGTTCTGGGAGCTGACCTTCGCCGCCATGCGCGAGGAGGTCATCGCCACCGGCTTCGTCGACGCCGCGGGTTTCGCCGAGGCCATGAGGCACCTCACCGCTCCGCACACCCGTGAACTGGGCTACACGCTCGTCACGGCATGGGGCAGCAGGGCGCGCTGACGACCCCGGCCGCCCGTGGGGACTGCCGGGGTCCGGTCACCGTCAGAGCTCGCCGAGGATCCAGCTGCCGGGGGCGTCGGGGTCCTCGCTCATGAGGTACTCCCGCCACGCGGCGTAGTACTCGTCGCGGGTGACCTGGCCGTCCCCGTCCTGGTCCATGTGCTTCATCGCGGACGTGGCGTCCGCCTCCGACATGCCCCAGACCCGCCAGACCCCGCGGATCTCCGTCTCGTCGAGGATCCCGTCGCCGTCCAGGTCGGCGGTGTCGAACTCCGCGTCGACGGCGGGGCGGAACGTGCGGTCGAACAGGGCGGGGTCGGCGACGTGCGCCCGGATCCCGACGTGGAACTCCTCCCGGCTGACGCGCCCGTCGCCGTCGGTGTCCATCGCGGAGCGCACGGTCTCGTGGATCCTGGCGTAGGTGTCCCGGAGCGCGGACGCCCGCGGGGAGTCCGCCGGGTGGCCGAAGCCCTCGATGAGGGCCTTGGCCGTCCGCGCCCAGTCCTCCGCCTCCACGAAACCGCTGCCGTCGGTGTCGAGCAGGTCGAAGAAGCGGTCGAACTTGCGCACGCGCAGAGCGGTCGTCATCAGGAGCCTTCTGTCGATGATCGGGTCGGCTCGATTGTCGGGGCGCGGCGATGGACCCGCCCTCCCGGACGGGCATGAGGACCCGATCGTGTGGCGGAAGGCGCTCAGGCCAGCGGCGGCAGTTCCGGCGGGGTCGCCGCCGGGTGCTCGACCAGCGCCTCCAACGCCAGCCGCACGGCCGTGTCGAGCTGCGGATCGCGACCCGCCACCCGGTCCTGCGGCGTCATCACGACCTCGACGTCCGGGTCGACGCCGTGGTTCTCGACGCCCCAGCCGGGACCCGCGAACCAGGAGGCGTAGCGCGGCTGGGTGACCATGGTGCCGTCGATCAGCGAGTACTGCATGTCGATGCCGATCACGCCGCCCCAGGTGCGCGTGCCCACGACCGGGCCGATGCCCAGCTCCTTGATGGCCACGTTGACGATGTCGCCGTCGGAGCCCGCGAACTCGTCGGTGACGGCCACCACCGGGCCGCGCGGGGCCTCGGACGGGTAGCTGTCGGCGGTGGTGTAGCCGCGGGCGACGAACCAGCCGATGACCTTGCGGCCGAGCTTCTCGACCACCAGTTCGGAGGTGTGGCCGCCGCCGTTCTCGCGGACGTCCAGGACCACGCCCTCCCGGTGCAGCTCGACCCGCAGGTCCCGGTGCAGCTGGGCCCAGCCGCCGGCCATCATGTCGGGGACGTGCAGGTAGCCGACGCGGCCGCCGGACAGCTCGTGCACGTGGGCGCGGCGGTCGGCGACCCAGGCGTGGTAGCGCAGCGCGGAGTCGTCGTCCAGCGGCACGACCACGACCCGCCGCGGCTCACCGCCGCCGCCGGGGCGGACGGTCAGCTCGACCGGCTTGCCCGCCGTGCCGACCAGCAGCGGCGCGGGGCCGCGCAGCGGGTCGACCTGGCGGCCGTCGACGCCGACCAGGGCGTCGCCGGGGCGGATCGCCACGCCGGGGGCGGCCAGCGGGGAACGGGCGGCCGGGTCGGAGGTCTCGCCGGGGATGATCCGGACGACCCGCCACGCGCCGCTGTCGTCGCGTTCCAGGTCGGCGCCGAGCAGGCCCTGCGAACGGCCGCCGCCGCCACCGCCGGACGGGAAGACGTAGGCGTGCGAGGTGCCCATCTCGCCCTGGACCTCCCACAGCAGGTCCACGAGGTCCGAGTGGCTGCCGAGCCGGTCGACCAGCGGGCGGTAGCGGTCCAGCACGCCCTGCCAGTCGACGCCGCCCATGTCGGTGCGCCAGAAGTTGTCGCGCATCAGCCGACCGGCCTCGTCGTAGGACTGCCGCCACTCGGCGGCGCGGTCCACGACGACCCGGACGCGGGACAGGTCGATGTCGACGGCGTCGGTCGACTCGTCGTCCGGGTCGACCTTGCGGTCGGTCGGCACGAGCCGCAGCGACGGGCCGTCGGTGACGACCATCCGCTGCCCGTCGCCGGTCACGGCGTAGGCGTCCACGCCTTCGACGAGCACCTCGGCCTTGAGCTTGGCCAGGTCGAACCGCTCCAGCACCGAGCGCGGCGGGCGGGCGTCGGGGCTGGCCATGTTGTCGCCGAGCACGCCGACGAGCGGGCTGCGCAGCCACAGCAGGTTCCCCTTGGCCGCGGTGAGGCCCGCGTACCGGGCGGCCGCGACCGGGATCGAGACGACCCGGTCCGCCAGGCCCTCCAGGTCCACGACGGTGATCGGGTTCTCGTCCTCGGCGTCCTTCGCCTTGTCCGCGGCGTCGTCGTCGCCGACCGGGCGGCCGAGCCGGTAGGGGTCGAACGGCGACGGCGTGGTCGCGGCCAGCGGCAGCAGGTACGGGCGGCAGCCGGTCGGGAAGGACATGTCGAACACGTACGCGTCGTACACCGGGTCGAAGCTGCGCACCGACAGGAACGCCAGGTAGCGGCCGTCCTCGGTGAACGCGGGCGAGAAGTCGGTGAACCGCAGCGGCGTCACGTCCACGGTGGACAGGTCCGTGGTGTTGGCCATCCTGATGTTCTGCAACGGCCGGGGGCCGGGGTGCGACCAGGCGATCCAGTTCGAGTCCGGCGAGAATGCCAGGTCGCTGACCAGCGGGTTCGCCCCGTGCACCACCTCGCGGACCTCGCCGGACTCGGCGTCGACCAGCAGCAGCCTGCCGTCGTGCGAGGCGACCGCGACCCGGCGGCCGTCCGGCGACACCAGCAGCTCGTGCACCCGGCCGAGCTGCCCGACGGCGACGCGGCGGGGCGCGTTGCCCGGTTCCACGCCGCCGACCGGCGCGAACTCCAGGCCGTCCTCGCCCTCGGCGTCGGTCACCCACACGACCTGGCCGCTCTCCCCGACGACCCGCGGCAGCCGGGCGCGCACACCGGGCTCCTCGGCGAGCGCGCGGACGGGGCCGTCCTTGTGCGTGACCCAGTGGACCGTGCCGCGGACCTCGACGGCGCTGGCGCGGCCGGTCTCGTCCGGGCACACGTCCTCGACGTTGCGGGAGGCGAGGACGTGATTGGGGCGGCGGGCGTTGCGCGGGCCGCCGAGGCGGATCTCCAGCCGCCGCGGGTCGGCCTCCAGGCTGTCGAGCAGCCACAGCTCGCCCGCGTTCTGGTAGACGACGCGGGTGCCGTCGGTGCTCGCGGCGCGCGCGTAGAACTCCTGCTCGGTGTGGCGGCGCAGGTCCGTGCCGTCCGGGAGGACGGAGTAGAGGCTGCCGACGCCGTCGTGGTCGGACAGGAACGCGAGCCTGCCGCCGACCCACATCGGCGAGGTGAGCGAGGACGTCAGCTCGGGCAGGATCCGGTGGAACTCGCCGTCGCCGTCGAGGTCCAGCCACAGCTTCGCCGCCGCGCCGCCCCGGTAGCGCTTCCACCAGGCGGGGTCGCGGCCGTAGGAGCTGGTGACCGCCACGACGCCGTCCGGGCCGAACGCGACGTCGCCGACCCAGCCGAACGGCAGGCGCCGGGCGGGTCCGCCGTCCAGCGGCACGGCGTGCGCCCAGGTGCGGTCGGACGTGGCCTCGCGGGCGGCCGTCACGGCCACCACGGCGCCGTCCGGTGTCCAGTCGCGGACGCGGGTCGTGCTGTGGCCCCAGTGGGTCAGCCGTTCCGACGGGCCGCCGTCGACCGGGGCCGCGTGCGCCTCCGGCGCCCCGTCGCGGGTGCTCGCCCAGGCCAGCGCGGTGCCGTCCGGGGAGAAGCGCGGGCCGCTGACCGGGACCTGGTCGGCGGACACCCGCCACGCGCGGCCGCCGTCCAGCGGGGCCAGCCACACGTCGTCCTCGGCCACGAACGTCACGAGGTCGCCGTGCGGGTGCGGGAAGCGGAGGTACGCGGGTTCGATCACACCTCGACGTTAGCGGGCCAGAACCGCCGCCAGTCGTCGGACGTGAGAGTGGTGATTCCTTCGAGACGTGCGGCCGTCTCGGCCGCCCGGACGTTCGCCGCGAACCCGCGGGAAACCGCGCGCAACTCGGTTTCCGGGTCCTCGCCCGCGAGCTTCGCCAACGCCGCCACCGCGAACAGCGTCGTGCCCGCGTCATCCCCCCTCGCCGACGTGATCCCCTCAGCGGAGGCGGCATTCCACCCGGGGAGCAGGTCCACGGGGAACCCGGCGCGCTTGGTGCGCTGCGCGAGCTTCGCCGCCAGCGCCACCGCGGGCTGGCCGAGCGCGACGCCGTCCACACTGGACTCGCGCTGCTTCTCCGCCTGCTTCAGCTCCTCCCAGCGCAACTGCTGCGTCGAGGAGTCCTCCACCTTCGAATCGCCGCCCGCGAACACGTGCGGGTGCCTGCCGACCAGCTTCGCCACGAGTTCCGCGGCCACGTCGTCCACGGTGAACGCGTCCGAGGCGTGCTCGGCGGCCACGCGGGCGTGGAACAGGACCTGGAGGAGCACGTCGCCGAGTTCCTCGCGCATGGCCGCGCGGTCGCCGTCCTCGATGGCCTCCAGCAGTTCGAAGGTCTCCTCGACGAGGTACTGCCGCAGCGTGTCGTGGTCCTGCTCGGCGTCCCACGGGCAGCCGCCGGGCGAGCGCAGCCGGTCCATCACCGCGACCGCGTCCAGCAGGCCCGCGCCGACCGGGAGGCCGACGACCGGCGCACCGGCCGCGACCAGGGCCGCGGCCGCGGGCTCGGCGGCCGACGCCGCGACGAGCACGACGGACTCGGCCCGCGCCAGCTTCACCAGCAGTTCGGGGGCGGGCGGCTGCTCGTCCACGCCGAACACGTGCGCCGCGCCGCGCAGGTGCGGCAGCGCGGCGACCGGCAGCACGTCGGCGGCACCGCGCAGGACGACCGCGCAGCCGTCGACCAGCGTCACGACTTCGGCTGCTGGACGGCGATCTGGAAGCCCGCCTTCTCGCCTTCGCTCGGGGCGAGGCCCATCGCCGAGTTGTCCCACACGCCGTAGCGCGGGTTGACCCGGATCTTCAGCTCGTCCGACAGCGGCTGGAGCATCCGCAGCCCGATGCCCGCGAGGACGTCCGGGGTCAGCTCCTGCGAGCCCCCGTCGGCGGACGGCTTCGCCGTGGTGGAGCGCTCCTTGACGTGCGCGACGATCCAGTTGCCCTGCTCCGGCGACGGCGGGAACGCGATCACCGTGTTCGCGGGCACGCCGAACAGCAGCGTGGTGGCGAGCTGCGGGGACTCGGCGGAGGACACCTTGGCGTCCGTCTCGCCGGCCTGGGAGTCCTTCTGCTTGGCCTCGCGGACGAACTGGTCCATCTTCGCGGGGTCGCGGGCGATCTGCTTCGCCTTGTCGATCGCGTCCTGGGTGTCGTTCGCGTAGAAGTAGTCGAACGTCACCGCGAGCTTGTCCGCGTACTTGCGGCCGATCTCGACCTGGAGCAGCTGGTCGCGGGCGCGCTCGTTGCGGAAGGTGTCCGCGTCGAAGAACGTGCCCTCGCTGAGCTGCTGGGCGCCACCGGCCTGCTCCAGCAGCTGGCTCAGCGTGTCCTCGGAGACGCTGACGTCCTCGCGCTCGGCGGCGCGCAGCGTCAGCTCGTGCTGGATCTTGAAGGTCAGGATGTCGCGCGCGGTCTTGTCCAGCTTCGCCTGCGGCGCGGCGCCGCCCTCACCCGCGACCTGCCCGCCCTCGGGCCGGCGGTCCAGGTAGTCGGCCAGCCGGTCCTGGACGAGGTTCAGCGGGATCACGGTGTCGCCCACGATCGCGGCCGCCCCCGCCTGCGACGGGCCGGAACCGCAACCCGCCAGGAGCAGGGCGGCGGCAACGCCGAGCAGGGTGAATCGCCGGTACCGGGGCCTCAGCACAGTGCTCACGAGGCTACCTTCTCACGCGCCAGTGGCCGCCCTCACAGCGCTACCCGACAACGTCTGGAGGAAGTGCGCGCACCAGTCCAGAAGTTCCTGGTCACGCAGCTGCGGCGCCCCCATCCGGCCGCCCGCGGCGCCCTCGGTGGGCCTCGGCAGGGACACCGTGCGCGCGGTCTCCTTGTAGATCGCCTTCGGGTGCAGCCTGCGCAGCCGGACGAGCTGCGAGTCCATCAGCTCCAGCGGCGCGAACCGGATCGTGCTGCCCTGCGCGGACACCTCGGTCACGCCGTGCGCCCGGCAGACCTGCCGCAGCACGGCCACCGCGAGCAGCCGGTCGACCGGCAGCGGCGGCGTGCCGTAGCGGTCCTTCAGCTCGTCCAGCACGGCCTGGAGCGCGGCGGCGTCACCCGCGGCGGCGATCTTGCGGTAGGCCTCCAGCCGCAGCCGCTCGCCCGGCACGTAGTCGTGCGGGATGTGCGCGTCGACCGGCAGGTCGATCCGGACGTCCGCCAGCTCCTCGTCCAGCTCCGACTCGGCGCCCGCGTGCTTGCGGAACGCCTCGACGGCCTCGCCGACCAGCCGGATGTACAGGTCGAAGCCGACGCCCGCGATGTGGCCGGACTGCTCCGCGCCGAGGATGTTGCCCGCGCCGCGGATCTCCAGGTCCTTCATCGCGACCGCCATGCCCGCGCCCAGCTCGGTGTTCTGCGCGATCGTGGCCAGCCGGTCGTGCGCGGTCTCGGTGAGCGGCGACTCCGGCGGGTACAGGAAGTAGGCGTACCCGCGGTCGCGGCCACGGCCGACGCGGCCGCGCAGCTGGTGCAGCTGGGAGAGGCCGAGCATGTCGCCGCGCTCGACGATCAGCGTGTTGGCGTTGGAGATGTCCAGGCCGGTCTCGACGATCGTCGTGCAGACGAGGACGTCGTACTCGTTCTCCCAGAAGCCCTCGATGATCTTCTCGAGCTTGTCCTCGTTCATCTGGCCGTGCGCCGTGACGACCCGCGCCTCCGGCACCAGCTCGCGGATCTTGCGCGCGGCCCGCTCGATGGAGGACACCCGGTTGTGCACGTAGAAGACCTGGCCGTCGCGCAGCAGCTCGCGCCGGATCGCCGCGCCCACCTGCTTGTCGTCGTAGCCGCCGACGTAGGTGAGGATCGGGTGGCGCTCCTCCGGCGGGGTCAGGATCGTGGACATCTCGCGGATGCCCGCGAGGCTCATCTCCAGCGTGCGCGGGATCGGCGTGGCGGACATCGTCAGCACGTCGACGTGCGTCCGGAGCGCCTTGATGTGCTCCTTGTGCTCGACGCCGAAGCGCTGCTCCTCGTCCACGATCACCAGGCCGAGGTCCTTGTAGCGCAAGCCCTTCTGCAACAGCCGGTGCGTGCCGATGACGACGTCGACCGAGCCGTCCTCCAGCCCGGCGACGGTCTGCTCCGAGTCCAGCGCGTCGGTGAACCGGGACAACCCCTTCACCGTCACGGGGAACGCGCGCATCCGTTCGGCGAAGGTGTTCAGGTGCTGCTGCGCCAACAGGGTCGTCGGCACCAGCACCACGACCTGCTTGCCGTCCTGCACCGCCTTGAACGCCGCGCGCACCGCGATCTCGGTCTTGCCGTAGCCGACGTCGCCGCAGATCACCCGGTCCATCGGGACCGAGCGCTCCATGTCCGCCTTGACCTCGTCGATCGCCGCCATCTGGTCGACCGTCTCGGTGAACGGGAACGCGTCCTCCAGCTCGCGCTGCCACGGGGTGTCCGGGGCGAACGCGTGGCCGGGCGCGGACTGGCGGGCCGCGTAGAGCTGCACCAACTCGGCCGCGATCTGCTTGACCGCCTTGCGCGCCTTGGTCTTCGTGTTCTTCCAGTCCGACCCGCCGAGCTTGTTCAGCGTGGGCAGCTCGCCGCCGACGTAGCGGGAGATGTCGTCGAGCTGGTCGGTGGGCACGAACAGCCGGTCGCCCGGCTGACCCCGTTTGCTGGAGCCGTACTCGAGCACCAGGTACTCGCGGGTCGCGCCCGCCACGGTGCGCTGCACCATCTCCACGTACTTGCCGATTCCGTGCTGCTCGTGCACGACGTAGTCGCCGGGGCGCAGCGCCAGCGGGTCCACGCTGTTGCGCCGCTTCGACGGCATCCGGCGCATGTCCTTAGTGGACGTGCCGCCGCGACCGCCGGTGAGGTCGGTCTCGGTGAGCACCACCAGCGCCAGTTCGGGGATGGAGAAGCCGCCTTCGAGCGTGCCCCGCACGACCGTGACGAGCCCGGCCTTCGGGGGGCCCACCAGCCCGTTCTCCGCCAGCGTGGACGCCACGTCGGCGTCGCGGAGCTGCTCGGCGGCCCGCTGCGCGGTGCCGGAACCGGGCACGACGAGCACCGCCGTGCCGCCGGTCGTGACGTGCGCGCGCAGGTCGGCGAAGGCCCGTTCGACGTCGCCCTGGTAGGCCTCGACGTGCTTGAGGTCCAGGCGCAGCACGTCCTCGCCCTCGCTGGTCAGCTGGCTCAGCGTCCACCACGAGCGGCCCTTGGCGCGCGCCGCGTCCGCCGCCTCGGCCAGGCTGCGGTAGGCCGACGCGCCGAGGTCGATCGGCGCCTTGCCGCCGCCCGCGGCCGCCATCCACGAGGCCTCCAGGAACTCCTGGCCGGTCCGCACCAGGTCCTGGGCGCGGGCGCGGATCTTCTCCGGATCGGCCAGCAGCACCTGCGTGCCGTCCGGGACGATGTCGGTGAGCATCTGCAGCTCGCCCTCGCACAGCGCCGGGATCAGCGCCTCCATGCCCTCCGACGGGATGCCGTTGACGATCTTGTCCAGCATCTCCACCAGGTGCGCGTCCCCCTGGTGCTCCTCCGCCAGCGCCGCCGCGCGGACCTTCACGTCGTCGGTCAGCAGCATCTCGCGGCACGGCGGCGCGGTGAACTCCCGCACCTCGGTCGGCAGCGACCGCTGGTCGGCCACCGAGAACGGCCGGATCTCGCTGACCTCGTCGCCCCAGAACTCCACCCGCAGCGGGTGCTCGGCGGTCGGCGGGAACACGTCGAGGATCCCGCCGCGCACCGCGAACTCCCCGCGCTTCTCGACCATGTCGACCCGCGCGTAGGCCACGTCCACCAGCCGCTCGACCAGCTCCGCGAAGTCGATCTCCACACCCGTCTCCAGGTGCACCGGCTTCAGCTCGCCCAGGCCGGGCGCCATCGGCTGGATCAGCGACCGCACGGTCGTCACCACGACCTTCAGCGCGCCCGCCGGGTGCTCCTCCGGGTGCGCCAGCCTGCGCAGGATCTGCAACCGGGCGCCCACCGTGTCCGCCCGCGGCGACAGCCGCTCGTGCGGCAGCGTCTCCCACGACGGGAAGTGCACGACCGCGTCCGGCCCGATCAGGTCGCACAACTCCGCCGTCAGGTCGTCGGCCTCCCGCCCGGTCGCGGTCACCACCAGCACCGTGCGGTCGGCGCCCTCCGCCGACGCCAGTGCCGCAGTGACCAGGGGCCTGGCGGCGGGCGGGCCTTCGAGTTCCAGCGACGGTTCACCGGCCGCGTCGACCAGTGCGCGCAGCGCCTTGTCGGACAGGACGGTGGTCAGCAGGCCGGACAGCGGGCCGGGCTGGGGCATTTCGGAACTCCTGTGCGTGAAACGCGGACAGACCCCTGCCCCGGACTGATCGCTCCCCGGGAGGGGTTCTCTGCTTTCCAGGGTAACCCCGCCGCGACACCGACCGCTCCGCGACCGGATCCCGCGACCACCGGGCGCGGCAGGATGGGGGCAACCGCCATTTCGACCGACAACGGTCGCTCTCGACGAAAGAGCTCAATTCGACCGGCCGTCGAATAACGGAGGCCGAATGCTCCCGGCGGATTGCCCGGAACCCGACCGCAGGCCGTCCCACCAGGCATGGAGGTGATTCCGCCTGCACATTCGACTTCGGGGTAGGGGGCGCTTCCCGTTGTGGCGGATCGGCGTGGCCGGCACGATTCGACGCGCGGGCAAAGCCGGTGTTCGGCACGTCCACCTGGGGGGAAATCCCCATTTCGGCGTGCCCGGAGGAATTGGGGTGGCAAGTGGGGGACTTCCGGAAGTGGGTCGCGCCGTTGGCGGTGGCGGCCGTCTCGGCGGCGCTGCTGGTGGTGTCGCCGTCGACCGCTTCGGCGGCGCAGGCGCTGGAGTGCTCGTCCCGAGCGCCGATCTTCACCACGAGGACCAACGGCGACCTGGCGGTCTACGGCCACGACGAGCCCGAGACCGGGGCTCCCGCCTGGTCGGGCGGGGACGTCGAGGGCACCGACTGGCACGGCCGGACGCTCGCGGGCGCGGACGGGGCGGTCTACAACATCACGCCCGAGGGCGCGCTGAACCTCTTCCGCTGGGACTGGGCGGGCGGCTGGGAGAACGGGGGCGCCGTCCGGCAGATCGGCTCCGGGTGGGAGGGCTTCACCACCCCCGCCCGCCGCGACCTCATCACCGTCGACGAGCAGGGCCGGATCTTCGCCGTCGACGGCAGCGGGCAGCTCAGGACCTACCGGTGGGACGGCGAGGACTGGGACGACGCCGACGGGACCGTGCTCGACGTGGAGTGGAGCCAGTACGACCTGATCGTCGCCGCGGGCGACGGGGTCCTCTTCGCGCGCACGCCGAACGGGGACCTGTTCCGCTTCCGCTACCACGCGGACTCCCGGCGCTGGATCAGCTACCGGGTGCCGGTGGACCGGGGGTGGGAGGTCTTCGACCGCGTGTCCTCCCCCGGCGGTGACGTGCTGTACGGCGTGGACGGCGAGGGCGACCTCGTCTGGAACCGCTACCTCGAGGAGTCGGGCACCTGGGCGGACTCCGGCGCGGGCCGGGTCGTCGGCACGGGCTGGGGCGACGACGTCGACACGGTCGCCGCCCCCGACGCGTGCAGGCTCGACGGCGTCCCCCAGCCCCGGCGCGCCGCCGTGCGGCAGGACACGTGGGCCCCCGTCGCGGCCGTGGGTGTGGACGGGCTGATGGACTACTTCTACGTCGACGGTTCCGGCAGGCAGGTCCACGCGTTCCAGACCGACCGCGACGACCTCGCGTCGGTCCGGTTCTCCGCACCGGTCGGCGCCGACCTCACCGGCCCGCCGTCGGCGGTCCCGACCGGGAGTTCGTTCCAGGTGTTCACCCTCGGCCTGGACAGCGCGGTCAGGTGGACGGGCGGCTCCGGCGACACCTGGTCCGACCCCGCGGCCCTCGGCGGGTGGATGTCCGGGCCGGTGAAGTTCGCGCGCGGGCCCAGCGGCGCCGTGCGCGGGTTCGCGTTGGACCGCGACAACAGGCTGTGGACCACAGCGCAGTCCGAGGACGGCGGCCCCTTCACGGGCTGGCGGGACCTGGGCGTCACCGACATCGGCCCGGACTTCCAGGTGGTGCCCTGGGATCTGGCCTTCGAGATCGTCGGCCGCACCCGGCCGGTCGACGGCGAGGTGAAGGTCGCCACGTTCGTCACGTCGCTGGGGCCGTGGCGCACGCTGGGCGGGGGCACCGTGCGGGGTCTCCCGTCGATGGTCAGCGGCGGCAACGGGTACCTGCAGGTCTTCGCGTTGCGCTCCGACGGCACGATCGCGACGCAGCGGGGGACCGCGACCGGCTTCCCCGGCGTGTGGCAGCCGATCGGCACCACCCACGCCGAGGGCGCGCCGGCCGCCGTCGTCGACGGCCAGGGGATCGTGCGGATCGCCGCACGCGGCGCCGGTGGCTCCATCAACGTCACCAGGCAGATGTCGCCGAACAGCGACGCCTACCGCGAATGGACTCCGCTGTTCGACAAGGGGACCAGCACCCCGGTCGTGTCGCGCACCGATCCCTCGGGTGACCAGACGGGCATCGGCGGTCCCGTCGTGTTCGCCTTCCGGGACGCCGACGAGAACCTCCGGCTGTACGAGTCCACGATCTCCACGGCCGACTCGTCGGAGTACACCGACGTCGCGGTGGAGCAGGAGTAGCCCCCTTCGGCCGGGACGCGGCGCTGCCGCGTCCCGGCCAACCCGGTTGACGTCCCCGGCACGCTGGAGTGGTGAAGGACAAAGAGGTCAGAGCCGACCACGACGATCGGCACATCACCGTCTACCAGGCCTACTCCCCCGCCATCGCCCTCCCGGCACTGGCCGCGGGCACCTTCGTCCCCCCGTTCAAACCGGGCCGGATGACCTGGGTCAAACCGTCGTTCCTGTGGATGATGTACCGCTGCGGCTGGGGCCTGAAGGAGGGCCAGGAGCACGTGCTGGCCGTCCGGATCACCCGGTCGGGCTTCGAATCCGCCCTCCGCGCCGCCGTCCTGAGCCACGACACCACCACGGCGAAACCCGAGGTCCGCGTCCAGTGGGACCCGGAACGCGACCTCCACCACAACCCGCTGGACCACCGCTCCCTGCAACTGGGCCTGGCGGGCGCGACCAGCACCAGGTACGTCGATGAGTGGATCACCGGCCTGACCGACGTGACCCCGCTGGCGCACCAGATCCACGCCCTGGTCCGCGCCGGCTCCCTGGCCGAGGCCACGGCGCTGCTGCCGCCGGAACGCCCGTACCCGCTGCCGGAGGACGTCGCGGAACACCTGGGCGCGACGGCCTGAGCCTCAGCGGTCGTCCGCTTCCTCCGGAACGGCGAACGACCCCGACCGGACACACGACAGGGATCCCGGCCTTCACGAGTTCCCGACAGGCGGCGCCGACCTCACGCCGGTCCCGACCGGACCGCACCGTCGCACCGACGAGGTGCGAGCGCTCGACCGGGTCGACCAGGCGGGACCCGCGATCGTTCCGGCGCACCTTGACCCCCCGCCAACAGCCACCACACCGCGAATCCGTCATCGTGGACACATGAACCGACTCGTCGGAGTGCTGGCCGTCGCCCTCGTCGCCGGGTGTTCCACCACCACGACGGGTAGCGGCGCGCCACCACCCCCGTCGCAGGCGCAGGCCCCCACCGGTCTCAAGGTGGAGGAGGTCGTGGGCGGTCTGAGCCACGCCTGGGACGTCGGTTTCCTGCCCGGCGGGCAGATGCTCGTCACCCAGCGCGACGGCAAGCTGACGCTCGTCAAGGACGGCAAGGCCACCGACGTGAAGGCCGACCTAGCCGACGTGGAGCCACGCGGTGAGGGCGGACTGATGGGTCTGGTCGTCCACCCGGACTTCCTCACCTCGCACCGCTTCACCACCTGCCAGACCTCGCGGGACGACGTCCGCCTGGTCACCTGGCAGCTCTCCGACGACGGCACGAGCGCCCAGCGGATCAAGAACCCGCTCCTGGGCGGGCTCCCGGTGAACCCCAGCGGCAGGCACTCCGGCTGCCGCCCGACCATCGCCCAGGACGGCTCGCTGCTCGTCGGCACCGGCGACACCGCCAACGGCACCGCGGCCCAGAACCTCGACAGCCTGGGCGGCAAGGTGCTCCGCATCAGCCTGGAAACGGGCGCCGCGCAATCGGACAACCCCATCGCGGGCAGCCGGGTCTACACCTACGGCCACCGCAACGTGCAGGGCGTCGCCGTCAACCCGAAGACCGGCCAGGTCTTCACCGCCGAGCACGGCCCCGACATCGACGACGAGCTGAACCTCCTCAAGCCCGGCGCCAACTACGGCTGGGACCCCGGCCAGGGCGGCACGAAGCCCGGCTACGACGAGGGCGTGCCGATGACCGACCTGCAACGCTTCCCCGACGCCGTCCCCGCGGTGTGGGTGTCCGGCGACCCGACCGAGGCGATCTCCGGCGCGGCGTTCCTCGCGAGCTCGCAGTGGGGCGACCTGGAGGGCGTGCTGGCCGTGGCGGCGCTGAAGGGGTCGAAGCTGATGCTGTTCACGCTCACCCCGGAGGGCGGCGTGCACTCGGTGGCCGTCCCCGCCGAACTCGACGGCACCCACGGCAGGCTGCGGGCCGCCCGGCTGGGTCCGGACGGGGCGCTCTACGTGACGTCCTCCAACGGCACCGACGACAAGCTGCTGAAGGTCACCAGGGGTTAGCGGATCGTCAGCCCCGGCCTGTGGTCCATGTGCGACAGGCCGTTCCACGCCAGGTTCACCAGGTGCGCGGCGACCTCGTCCTTCCCCGGCTTGCGCACCTCCAGCCACCACTGCCCGGTCAGCGCGACCATCCCCACCAGCGCCTGGCTGTACAGCGCGGCCAGCTTCCGGTCGTACCCCTGCTGGGTGAAGTGCGTCCCCAGGATGCTCTCCACCTGGGAGGCGATGTCGTTCAGCAACGACGAGAACGTCCCCGTGGACGACGCCACCGGCGAGTCCCGGACCAGGATGCGGAACCCGTCCGACGACCCCTCGATGTAGTCCAGCAGCGCGCAGGCCGCCTGCTCCAGCAACTCGCGGGGGTGCCCGCCCGACAGCGCGTTCACGATCTGGGCCATCAGCGCTTCCATCTCGCGGTCGACCACCACCGCGTAGATGCCCTCCTTGCCGCCGAAGTGCTCGTACACCACGGGTTTGCTCACCCCGGCGCGGTGGGCGATCTCCTCCACGGAGGTGACCTCGTACCCCTTCTCCGCGAACAGGGCGCGGGCCACGGCGAGCAGCTGCTCACGCCGTTCCTTGCCCGTCATGCGGACCCTGGCGACCGGCGCCGCCTCCGGGTCGCCGTCGCGCCGTCTACCAGTCATCCCGGCACCCTAGGGCCCACCATGGTCCCGCGCCTGCATCATGTGCCGGTGGAACCGAGCCAGCCGTCCCCTCGTCGCCGTCGCCGCGCCGTCATCCTGACCACGACCGCTGTCGTGGTCTTACTGCTGGCGGCGGGCGGGGTCCTGGGCGGCGGCTGGTACTACAGCGGCCAGCTGCTGGAGCCCGCCAACGCGCAGCCCGGTTTCGGCGACACGTCCGCGGGCCCGGCGGGCGACGCGGCGAAGCCCGCCGTGCTGCTGGAGGAGTCCGAGGACACCGTGCTGCCCGGCACCTGGGGTCTGGTGTGGCAGGGCGGCACGGCCCGCGTCGGCCCGGTGAAGGGCCGTCCCTGCGGCAAGGTCCAGCGCCCGCTGATCGACGGCGCGGCACCGCCCGCGGGCACGAAGGTGCGCATGCAGGCGTCGGTGTGGACCACCGACCCGCGCACCGCGCACCGCCTCGACTACACCGACGTGCAGATCCCCACCGAGCTGGGCGACGCCCCGGCGTGGTTCGTGCCCGGCACGTCGACCACGTGGGCCATCACCGTCCACGGCCGCGCGGGGGCGCGCACCGAGGCGCTGCGGGTCATGCCGCGGCTGCACGAGCGCGGCCTGCCGGTGCTCGCGGTGACCTACCGCAACGACGGGGCCGAGGGCGCGCCCGCGTCCCCGGACGGCCTCTACCACCTGGGCGGCACCGAGTGGCGCGACGTCGAGGCCGCGATCGGGTACGCGCAGGGGCACGGCGCCACCCGCGTGCTGCTCTACGGCTGGTCCATGGGCGGCGCGATCGTCGGCCAGGTGCTCGCCCTGTCGCCGCTGGCCGCGATCGTCGCCGGGGTCGTGCTGGACGCGCCGGTGACCAGCTGGACGAAGACGCTGGAGCTCCAGGCCGCCAACCGGGGCGTGCCCACGGCGATCGTGCCGGTCGCCGAGGTCGTGTCGGACTGGCGGGCGGACATCGGCTTCGACCAGTTCGACCTGATCGCCAACCCGCCGCGGGTCAAGCCGAGCACGTTGATCTTCCACGGTGACGCCGACGGGACCGTCCCGGTGCAGGCGTCGAGGGACCTCGCGGCCGCCGCCGAGCGCCTCCGGTGGCCGCTGCGGTACGTCGAGGTGCGGGGCGCCGACCACACCGCGGAGTGGAATGTCGACCCGGGCGCCTACACCCGGAATCTGGACGACTTCCTGACGACCGTTATCGGCACCTCTTGACCTGGCACAACACGGTACGTCATGATCGAATCACTCAACGGTAGCGGCCAGTTGAGTGGTCGTGCGACCAAGCCGGCCGCCGGCATGACAACATGTGTTCGCGTGGACGGGGCCCGCCCCGTCCGATCCGCCATGGTGTAAAGGCAGCACCTCTGATTTTGGTTCAGATGGTCCAGGTTCGAATCCTGGTGGCGGAGCGGATCGGTCGAGCCGGGACTTCCGGCGCGGCTACCGGACCGCCGGCACGCCCGGTGGTCATCTGGTCACCGGCACGCCCGGTGGTCACCCTGCGGTTGCATGGGGGTGTGGGTCGCTGCACGACGAAGCGGTCGACGAGCAGGACAACGTGTCGCCAGGGCTGCACGAGATGTCCGACGCCTGGCTGGTCGGTCGCGCGCAAGAACTCATGGCGATCGCCCAGAGCAGCCACCTGGCCGACCAGCTCGACGCCGCGGGCGAGGTCGACGAGATCCTCGCCGAGGCCCAGGGCCGGGGTGAACCCCGCATCGTGGCGCAGCTGCTGCGCGCCGCCGCCGTCGTCCGGCTGGTGACCCCCGGACTCGTCGACCTGTCCGACCCCGTGCTCGACGAGATGCTCGCGCACACCCAGCGGCACGGCCTGGTCGTGCTGGAGGCCGAGGCGCACGCGCTGCGCGGCCGCCGCTTCCTGCTCAGCAACGTCGAGGACAAGGCCCTCACCGAGGTCGCCCGCGGGCTGGCCATGCTGGAGGAGGGCCTCACCCCGGACCCGGTGCTGGACAAGCGCACCTGGAACCGGCTGCTCGCCTCCGCGTTGCAGAGCACCGGGCTCGTGCTCACCCAGCTCGGCGTGTTCGCGCTGGCCGACGAGGTGCTGGCCCGCGCGAACGAGGCCATCCGGGAGAGCGCGGGACCGCACCAGATCTACGTGCACCTGCTCAACCGCACCCGGCTGAAGATCGGCTGGGGCCTGCGCATCGAACGGGTCGACAACTTCGAGGAGGCCAAGGCCCACTTCGACATGGCCTCGGCCATCGCGAAGGCGGTCGAGGGCCCGTTCCGCGAGTCGCTGCACCCCGGCCGCCGGGACCGCTCGGCCGCCGAGCAGGTGCCGGTGATCGGCGCCGCGCACGCGCTGGCCACCCCGTCCAGCGAACACCTCGAGAACCTGTGGACGCTGCGCGAGCTGTCGATGTACGCCCGCGAGCTGATCATCGTGGCCATCGCGCTCGCCCGCTGCCTCCAGACCGAGAACCGCACCGACGAGGCGCTCCAGGTGCTCGGCGACGCCCGCAAGCGGCTGGAGCACGACACCTCCGAGCCGACGCTGATGCTGTGCATGGTCCGCGAGTTCGCCCGGCTCTCCGACACCGCGGGCGAGGAGACGGTGTCCGCGCTCCAGAGCTACGCGACCGCGCTGGAGGTCGAGCTGTGGCAGATGCAGGAGGCCCGCACCTCGACGCTGATCACCCGGCGCGACCACGAGCGGCTCACCAGGGCGCACGGCGCCATCGCGCAGCAGGCCCTCCAGGACCCGCTGACCGGACTGCCCAACCGGCGCGCGCTCGACGAGAAGATGGCCACCCTCATCACCGGGCAGACCAACCCGCTGTCGATCGCCCTGGTCGACCTGGACGGCTTCAAGGTGGTCAACGACCGGTACTCCCACGCCGAGGGCGACGACGTCCTGCGGGTGATTGCAAGCACACTGCGCCAGGCGCTGCGCGGGGACGACATGGTCGCCCGGTACGGAGGGGACGAGTTCGTCGTGCTCCTGCCCGGCGCCCCGCTCAGCGCGGCGCAGGCTGCCCTGGGCCGTGCCGTGGAAGCCGTGGCGGGCCTGCCATTGGACCTCTCACGTGGGGTGACGCTGTCCGTGGGCGTGATCTCGCTGCGCCCCCGCGAGACCGCGAACCAGGCCCTCTCCCGAGCCGACTCGGCGATGTACGTGGCGAAACGCCAAGGTGGCTCGCAGGTGGCCGGTGTAGCGGGGGAACCCGACCCGGAGGCCTAGTATCGACTCCTGGCGGGAGCCAGGTCCCTCCCGTCGCAGGCATGTCTGAGAAGAACTGCTTCTAAGGGAGAGCGCTGATGCTCCAGGGTGGTAGCACCCCCGGCTCCGCAGGCCCCGTCAGCACCATCGTCCTCGCCGCGGGTGGGGGAACCCGCATGCGATCGACGACCCCCAAGGTGCTGCACCGGATCGCGGGTCGCTCATTGGTGGAGCACGCCGTGCGCGCGGCGGCCGGAACGGATCCGGACCACTTGGCCGTCGTGGTCGGCCACGGCCGCGCGGCCGTCACCGAACACCTGGACGCCCTCGGCACGGCGCTGGACCGCAAGGTCACCGTCGCCGTGCAGGAGGAGCAGAACGGCACCGGGCACGCCGTCGGCTGCGGGCTGGCCGAACTGCCCGCGGACCTCACCGGCACCGTCCTGGTCAGCTACGGCGACGTGCCGCTGCTGGACAGCGACACCCTGCGCGGCCTGCTGGCCGAGCACGTGGAGTCCGGCAACGCGATCACCGTGCTGACGTCCGTGCTCGCGGACCCGACCGGCTACGGCCGGATCGTGCGCTCCGAGGACGGCGCCGTGCACGCCATCGTCGAGCAGAAGGACGCCACCGAGGAGCAGCGCGCGATCACCGAGGTCAACTCGGGGGTCTACGCGTTCGCCGCTGAGGTGCTGCGCGACGGGCTCTCGCGGCTGTCCACGGACAACGTGCAGGGCGAGCTGTACCTGACCGACGTGCTGGGCATCGCCCGCGGCGACGGCAGGCGCGTGGGAGCCCTCGTCACGGACGACCCGTGGCTGGTCGAGGGCGTCAACGACAAGGTGCAGCTCGCGAAGCTGGGCGCGGAGCTCAACCGCCGCCTGGTCGAGCGGGCGATGCGCGAGGGCGCCATCATCGTCGACCCCACCACCACGTGGCTCGACGCCGACGTCTCGCTCGGCCGCGACGCGCTGGTCGAACCCGGCGTGCAGCTGCGCGCGGGCACGACCGTCGGCGAGGGCGCCACCATCGGCCCGGACACCACCCTGTCGGCGTGCGTGATCGGCGCGGGCGCCTCCGTCGTGCGCACGCACGGCAGCCAGGCCGAGATCGGCGAGAACGCGGACGTCGGCCCGTTCGCCTACCTGCGGCCCGGCACGAAGCTCGGCGCCACCGGCAAGATCGGCACGTTCGTCGAGGTGAAGAACTCCGACATCGGCGTCGGCAGCAAGGTCCCGCACCTGAGCTACATCGGCGACACCACCGTCGGCGAGCACAGCAACGTGGGCGCGGCCAGCGTCACCGTCAACTACGACGGCGTGAAGAAGCACCGGACCGTCATCGGCTCCCACTGCCGCACCGGTTCGGACAACATGTTCGTCGCCCCCGTGACGGTCGGCGACGGCGCTTACACCGGTGCGGGCACCGTGGTCAGGCGGAACGTGCCCCCCGGCGCGCTCGCCGTCTCCGGGGGCCCGCAGCGCAATCTCGAAGGCTGGGTGACCAGCCGCAGGGCGGGCACGGCGGCCGCCGACGCGGCGGAACGCGCGCTCGCGGCCGAAAATGGGGACACCACCGATGAAGGGCCGCGACCGTGAGCTATTCGAAGTCCGTGTCCGGTACGCCGAAGAAGAACCTCATGCTCTTCGGTGGCCGCGCGTACCCAGAGCTGACCGAGGAGGTGGCCAAGCACCTCAACGTGTCGGTCACCCCGCAGTCGGCGTACGACTTCGCCAACGGCGAGATCTTCGTCCGCTTCGAGGAGTCCGTGCGCGGGTGCGACGCGTTCGTCATCCAGAGCCACTGCGCCCCCATCAACCAGTGGCTCATGGAGCAGCTGATCATGGTGGACGCGCTCAAGCGCGCCAGCTCCAAGCGCATCACGGTGATCATGCCGTTCTACCCGTACGCGCGGCAGGACAAGAAGCACCGCGGCCGTGAGCCCATCTCGGCCAGGCTCGTGGCCGACATGTTCAAGGTCGCGGGCGCCGACCGCCTCGTCTCCGTCGACCTGCACACCTCCCAGATCCAGGGCTTCTTCGACGGCCCCGTCGACCACCTGTGGGCCATGCCCCTGCTGGCCGACCACGTCCGCGAGAAGTACGCCGACAACGACCTCACCGTGGTCTCGCCGGACGCCGGCCGCACCAAGCTGGCCGAGAAGTGGGCCGACACCCTCGGCGGCTGCCCGATCGCCTTCATCCACAAGACCCGCGACCCGCTGCGCCCGAACGAGGTCGTCGCCAACCGCGTCGTCGGCCAGGTCCAGGGCCGCACGTGCGTGGTGATCGACGACATGATCGACACCGGCGGCACGATCGTGAAGGCCGTCGAGCAGCTGCTCAAGGAAGGCGCGGCCGACGTCGTCATCGCCGCCACCCACGGCGTGCTGTCGGGTCCGGCCTTCGAACGGCTGTCGAACTGCGGGGCGCGGGAGGTCATCTTCACCGACACCCTGCCCATCCCGCTGGAGAAGCGCTTCCCGAGCATGACCGTCCTGTCCATCGCCCCCCTGCTCGCACGCGTCATCCAGGAGGTCTTCGAGGACGGCTCCGTCACCAGCCTCTTCGACGGCAACGCCTGACCCCCGGAGGGGCGCCCCAGCGCCCCTCCCCCCTCTCGCGAGTCGAACCCCCAGACACCCCGTGTCGAACCTCCAGACACCCCGAGTCCTACATCCAGGCACCCCGAGTCCTACATCCAGGCACCCCGAGCCCCTCGCTCTGGGCGCCTCCGCGTCCCCCGTTCGTGGCACCTGCCCGACCCGGATTAGGGCATGCCGCACAACGGGCTTACACTGCTCAGGTTGCCTCGGCGAGGGCGAGCATCACGTTCGGCGTGATCGACGCGGCGGCTTTGATGCCGCGCGTGTTGTCTTCTTCCGCGCTGCTCGCCGCCGCAGGCTGCCGCCCCCGCCTAGCCCGCCCGACGTACAAGGAGAGCCCCACCGTGTCCGAGGTCCGTCTCGCTGCCGAGCAGCGCACCGAGTTCGGCAAGGGCGCTGCCCGCCGCACCCGCCGCGCAGGCAAGATCCCCGCAGTCCTCTACGGCCACGGCTCCGACCCCAAGCACCTGGCTCTGCCGGCGCTCGAGTTCGCCCGTGTGATCCGTGAAAACGGCAGCAACGCAGTTCTGACGCTGGCCATCGACAGCGAAACCGAACTGGCGCTGACCAAGACCGTCACCACGCACCCCCTCAAGAACTACATCGAGCACGTGGACCTGCTCCTGGTCCGCCGCGGTGAGAAGGTCACGGTCGACCTCCCCATCGTGCTGCTCGGTGACAGCGCGCCCGGCACCCTGCTCACGCAGGACATCACCTCGGTCTCGATCGAGGCGGACGCGCTGAACATCCCGGAGCAGGTGGAGTTCACCATCACCGGAATCCAGGCGGGCACCCAGATCCACGCCTCCGACCTGAACCTCCCCGAAGGTGTCACGCTCGTCACGGACCCCGACGCCCTCGTCGTGGCGATCAACGCCGCGCAGGAGGCAGACGCTCCCGACGAGGCCGCTGAGGCCACCGAGGAAAGCTGAGCCCCATCACGTCGGGCAGATCTCACGGCACGCCACCCCCGCCTGATCGCGAGGGTGGCGTGCCGTTCGCTTATCAAGATCAACAAGCTCTCAGCCCCGCCGACGTGCGGAACATGAAGTTCCCCCGGCACGCCCGCACCGGCCACGGCTACGACGTCGAGCAGGTCAACGGGTTCCTCCGCCGCATCGCCGACGCCCTCTCCGGCCGCATCCGAGTCCACCCCGACGAAGTGCGCGCCGTCGTGTTCCGCCGAGCCGCCACCGGCCAACGCGGCTACGACCCCCGCCCCGTCGACGACTTCCTGGCCCGCGCGGAACGCCAGCTGCGCGCCGGCTACGTGCCGCCGACCGGTCTGCGCAGCGGTGAGGACCTCCTGTCGCTGAAGCTGCCGAAAGCCTCGAACGGCTACGATCGGATCGAGGTGGACGCCTTCCTCGGGCGCGCCGCCGCCGCGTTGGACGGTCGCACCAGGATGACCGCCGGCGAGGTCCGCAACACCAGGTTCAGCACGACGTCGGGGCTCCGGCGCGGCTACCGGGTGCAGGCGGTGGACGCCCTGTTGGACACCCTTGAGCAGGAGTTGCGCTTCCGTGGCCGATGAGTTGGCACTGGTGGTCGGCCTTGGCAACCCCGGCCCGAAGTACGAGGGCAACCGCCACAACGTCGGCTTCCTCGTGCTCGACGAACTCGCCGCCCGCGTGCGCGGCAGGTTCAAGGCCCACAAGGGCGGCGCCGAGATCGTCGAAGGCAGACTGGCGGGTCGTCGCGTCGTCCTGGCCAAGCCCCGCAGCTTCATGAACCTCTCCGGCGGCCCGGTCGCGGGCGCCGCGAACTTCTTCAAGATCGCCCCGGCCGACGTCATCGTCGTCCACGACGAACTCGACCTGCCCTACGGCACCGTGCGGCTGAAGCTGGGCGGCGGCGACAACGGCCACAACGGCCTGCGCTCCATCACCAAGTCCCTGGGGACCAAGGACTACCACCGCGTCCGCTTCGGCGTCGACCGCCCACCAGGCCGCATGGATCCCGCGGATTACGTGCTGCGCGACTTCTCGGCTGTCGAGCGCAAGGAGTTGGCGTTCGAACTGGACCGCGCTGCTGATGCTGTGGAGGCTTTGCTCGTGGAGGGCTTGGAAGCTGCTCAGAACAGGTTTCATTGAGCTGCTGCTGGATGTCCACCCGTTTGGGCGGATGGTTGGGTGTTTTGCCAGGTGGCGGTGGGTGTTGGGGGCGGGGGTAATGGCTCTTGGCGGGGTGTTGAGGGGTTTGTGAGCCGGGATGGGGCGATGTGTGGAAGCGCTCTCAGCGTTGTGGAAAATAGAAGGTCGTCACACACCACCGACACTCGTCAGTTCAACGCCCTGACCGCCTTGACGAAGACGCCGCAAGTGCCTCGGCCAATGGGCATCGGCGACACTGACGCTGAGCAGTGACCAGCCAGCGGACACCAGCGGTCACCAGCGGCCCCGGCCGGGCACCTCGCGAGGTGGGGCCCGGCCGGCACCTCGCGAGGTGGCGGTCGCGCAGCGGATGTCCGCACGCGAGGTGCCCGGCCGCGCAGCGGATGCCCGCACGCGAGGTGCCCGGCCGCGCAGCGGATGCCCGCACGCGCACCCGCCAGGTCGCTGGGTTAGGTCGCTAGGCCAGCCGTGTGCACCCGGCGGCACCGCAGCAGGGCTGGCTGCGTCTGGACCCAGGTTCATCAGCGGGGCCACACTCCCCGCCAGCCGAGCGGGTCCGGCGGGTACGAGCGGGCGCAAGAGCTAGCGCGGCGGGCGGCGGCTGCCCCGCAGGTATTCGCGTGGTCACCCAGCCCGCTAGCGCGGTCACTCGGACCCGCCGCTGGCGATGCCCGCCGCCCGGATGTATACCCAGTCGCCCGGAGGGTGGCGCGGCACCAGGCTCCGCAGCCCAGCCAGCACCGGGCTCGTCCGGACGTGGCTGCCGAGCAGTGGGACGGACCCGTAGGCGCCCGCCAAGCCCGCACTGACGCCGCCCAGGGCCATCCAGGCACCAGCCTGCGACGTCGCCACCAAGCAGCGACCGGGACCGGGAGGCTCTCGTGCCGGACCGCAGGCTCCTGTCAGGCCGCCGGACGTGCGGGCGTCAGCGGGTCTGGCGGGCACCCGCGAGGGCGCGGCCGAGGGGTGACTCGTGGGCAGACACGCACCAAGCCGCCCACTCCGCCAGCGCCCACCAAGCCACTCACCCTGCGGACACCCACCAAGGCCGCCCACGCCGCAGAACGCCGCCAACCCGCAGGCACTTCACCCCACAAGCACCGGCCGGCCCTTCACACCTGCCCGCCCACTCAGCCCACAGGCACCAGTGACGTCGCCGCCGAGCGGCGGAGCTTGCCGGACGGGGTCTTCGGGAGGCTGCCCGGCTTGAGGACCACGACCGCGAACGGGCGGAGGCCGACCGCGTCGACGACTCGGGCGGTGATCTCCTTGCGCATGCCCTTCTCGACGTCGTCGTCGCCCGCGGACTTGGACTCGACCACGACGGCGAACCGTTCGCGGCGCGTCCCGGCGTCGAGCCGGACGGCGACGGCGTTGCCGGGGCGGACGCCGTCGACGGAGCACGCCGCGCGTTCGATGTCGGTCGGGTAGATGTTGCGCCCGCCCATGATGATCACGTCCTTCCGGCGCCCGCAGACGACGACCTGGCCGTCGACGACGTACCCC
Source organism: Umezawaea sp. Da 62-37 (assembly GCF_032460545.1). GTDB lineage: Bacteria > Actinomycetota > Actinomycetes > Mycobacteriales > Pseudonocardiaceae > Umezawaea. The sequence goes on along the minus strand of NZ_CP135965.1, from coordinate 6,308,655 downwards.
TCGTCACCGGTGTCCAGCCAGCCTTCGGCGTCCTGGGTGTCGAGCGGGCCGTCGACGGTCAGGTAGCCGGGTGTGACGGCTTCGCCGCGGACCCGGAGTTGGCCGACCTGGCGTTCGCCGAGCACGGTCCGCTCCTCGTCGATCACCTGCACCTCCAGTCCCGGCACGGGTGGGCCGAGGAGGGGGAAGGTGCGGGCGTTCGGGGTGCCCTCGGGGACCGGTACGGCTCGGTGTGAGGCCTCCAGTTGCTCCGGGTCGATGATGTCGACGGCGAGGCCGGTGAAGACGGGGGCGAAGGCCACGGCGAGGGTGGCTTCGGCCATGCCGTAGGCGCACATGATCGACTCGGGGCGGAGGCCGAAGCGGGCGCCCGCTTCGGTGAAGGCGTGGACGGCGGCGGGGTCGATGGGTTCGGCGCCGTTGAGCGCCAGTCGCATCTTGGAGAGGTCGAACGCGTTGTCGTCCTCGACGGTCGACATGCGGCGCGCGGCGATGGAGTAGGCGAAGTTCGGGGCTGCCGTGATGGTGCCGTTGTAGCGGCTCATCAGGTCCGGCCACAGCGTCGGGCGGGCGAGGAAGTCGACCGGGGTGACCTTGACGAGTTCGATGCCGAAGAGCATCGGGATGGTCAGGAAGCCGACCATGCCCATGTCGTGGAACAGCGGCAGCCACGAGATCATCGTGTCGGTCTTCGTGTCGAGCGCGGCGGCGATGCGCATCGCCTCGGCGTTGGACATGAGGTTGCCGTGGGTGATCCGGACGGCTTTCGGGTCGGCTGTCGAACCGCTGGTGAGCTGGAGCAGCGCGGTCGACTCCTCGTCGACCGGCACCGGCGCGGGCAGAGGTTCCCCGTGTGTCAGTTCGTCCATCTTGCGGTAGCCGATGCCGTGCTGGTCCAGGACGCCGGACAGCGCGTCGAACGGGCTGCCGAGCAGCACGAGCTTCGACCCGATCATGGACAGGACCTTGATGGTGTCCTCTGCCCATTCGGCGAGGTCGGTGCGCGCGGTGGGCTGGTGCAGCATGGTCGTGCTGCCGCCCGCCATCCACACGGCCTGCACGGCGGGCGCGATCTCCGCGGGGTCGGCGGCCAGCACGGCGATGGCCGCGCCCGGCTCGGCGCCGCCTTCGACGAGGGCGCCCGCCATCCGGCTCGCCTGGTCGTGGACTTCCGCCCACGTCCTGCGCCGGGGGTTGTTCGGCTCCCCGGTCGTCATCCCCTTGACCTGACCACCGGCACCGGTGGCGGTGTTCAGCATGGTGTCCACGAACGCGCTCATGGTGGTCAGCGTAGATCGGTCGGCCCGCGCGCGTGCTCCGCCGATCCCCGTTGGGGCGCTTGGGGTCCCTGGAAGTCGCGGGCGAGCCCGTAGACCGTTCGCATTAGGCCGTTCGGACGAACGTATTCGGTTGCGATCCGGCGATACTCCCAGAACAGGATTCGAGGGAGGCACGGGTGGATCGGGCTGGCCACGACACGAAACACCACCAGCCTGCGCATCCCGCGCCGCTGTTGAGCGCGGACGACGTCAGCCAGGTGGTGTTCCACCGCCCGCCCGCGGGCGAGATCGGTTATGACGAGGACCAGGTCGACGCGTTCATCGACCGGGTCGAGGACACGTTGCGCAGCACGGACCAGTTGGTCGCGGGCGACATCCGCGCGATGGAGTTCCGCTTGGCCGCGCCGGGCAGGCTCGGCTACTACGCGGCCGAGGTGGACATGTTCCTCGAGCTCATCGCGGAGACCCTGGAGTCGACGCCCCAGCGGCAGCAGGCCGCCGCGCCCGCCCTCGGTGCGCACGCGACGTCGACCAAGATGCAGCCGCCGCCCCGGTTGAAGCCGGAGGACGTGCGCGGTGTCCGGTTCCACAAGCCGCGCGGCAACACCCCCGGTTACCACGAGGGTGAGATCGACGCGTTCCTCGGGCGGATCGAGGCGACCTTGCGCGGTGAGGACGACCTGTCCGCGTTGGAGGTCCAGGAGATCGAGTTCGGCGAGGCGACGGCGGACCAGTTCGGGTACGACGAGGACGACGTGGACACGTTCCTCGACCTCGTCGTGGTGACGTTGGAAGCGTCTCCGCCGCAGCCGGTGAAGGCGCGGGTCGTCGAGGCCCCGTTGACGGCTCGGGACGTGCGGACCGCGTCGTTCGGGAAGCCGCCGCGCGGTAGGCGCGGGTACCAGGAGTCGCAGGTGGACAAGTACCTCGACCGGATCGAGGACACGCTGCTCGGGCAGGACACGTTGAGCGCGCAGGACGTGCGCGAGATGAAGTTCAGCAGGCCGCTGATCGGTCGGCGGGGGTACAACGAGGACGAGGTGGACGCGTTCCTGGCGCGGGTGGAACGGCAGTTGGCCGACGCGCCGGAGTCGCCGGGGCGGATTCCGCCGATCACCAGTTGGAAGCAGTTGCGGCAGGTGCGGTTGCCTCCGGCGCCGGCGAACCAGCGCGGGTACCGGTCGGCGCAGGTGGACCGGATGCTGGAGGAGATCGGGATCGCGTTGGACGGGATGCTCGGGGCGACGTCCGGGGACATCCTGAAGGTGCGGTTCGCGCACGCCCTGATGAACGGGCAGGGGTACGACTGCGGGTTCGTGGACGAGTTGATGCCTCGACTGGCCGCCGAGTTGCAGCGCCGGGGGCGTTGACGGCCGTCTCGCGGGGGCTTTGCCGCCGTCGTGGGCTTTCAACCGCCGTAGTGGGCTTTCCCGCCGTGAGCGGGACCACCGCCGGGGGACGGCCCCGGATGGGCTTTCGCCGCCGTGGGTAGCGGATCGCTGCTGTGTCGGATCGCCGCCGTAGGTGGCGGGTCGCAGCCATGTGTGGCGGATCTTCACCGCCCTGAGCAGGCCTGCGCCGTCGCGGCGGCTGTCCAGGCCGGGGCCTCATCGCCGTGGCCGCCGCCCGGCAAACGGGGCCCTCAACCGCCAGCCGCGATGACCGCTCGACGGGCCTCTCGCCGCCGCGATGGCCGCCCTGATCGAAGCTCGCTCGCCAGGACGGCCGCTCGACGAGGCTCACCGCCCGGCGGCCGTTCGGCGGAGGCCCTCACCGCTGGGGTGAAGGCTCCTTCCGACGATCTCGCTGGCGCCTGCGACGGGCGCGGGAGTCAGGACGCGACCTCGTGCGGTGCCGATACCCGCCCAGTGCCGGTCTCGTGCGGTGCTGGTCTCGTGCGGTGCTGGTCTCGTGCGGTGCCAGTGCCGGGCTCATCCGGTGCTGACCCTGGCCGGTGCCGATCCTGGCCAGTGCGGGCCTCGCCCAGTGCCCGTCCCGTGCGATGTCGGTGCGGGCCTCGACCAGTGCCGTTCCTGCGGGACCAGTGCTGGTCCCGCGGTGCCGGTCCCGTGCGATACCGGTGCTGGCCTGCATCCGGAGCCGTAGCCGGTGCCAGCCCCTAGAGCCGGTCCAGAGCCGGTCCGGAGCCGGCTCCCCTGGTTCCGGGGACCTGGGGCGGTGGTGTGTGGCGACCGATCTATTTTCCACAACGCTGGGAGCGCTTCCACGGATCGCCCCTAGTCAGCCGGGGCCACCCCGACCGGGATCGGTCAGCCGTCCACCAGTTCCGCGGCGGCCATCCACTGCTCCTCCACAGTAGCCACTTCGGCCAGCACCGTGCGCAGTTCGGCGTCCAGGGCGAGCAGGCGGTCGGGTTCGGTGGCGGCCGCGGCGAGGGCGGCGTGGAGGTCGGATTCCTTCTTCTGCAGGGTGGTCATCCGGCGTTCGAGTTTCGACAGTTCCTTGCGGGCCGCGCGTTGGTCGGCGGCGCTGGACACGGCGACCGGGACGGGGGTGGAGTCGCGGGATTCGGCCAGTTCGCGTTGGGTGTCGCGGCGGAGGAGGTATTCCTCGATGCCGCCGGGCAGGTCGGTGAGGCCGCCGTCGCCGAAGAGGGCGACGACCTGGTCGCAGACGCGTTCGACGAGGTACCGGTCGTGGGAGATGACGACGAGGGTGCCGGGCCAGGAGTCGAGGAGGTCTTCCAACTGCTGGAGGGTGTCGATGTCCAGGTCGTTCGTCGGTTCGTCGAGGAGCAGGACGTTCGGCTCGGCCATCAGGAGCCTGCACAGCTGCAGGCGTCGGCGTTCGCCGCCGGAGAGGTCGGAGACCGGGGTCCACTGCTTCTGGGAGGAGAAGCCGAAGCGTTCGCCGAGTTGGGAGGCGGACATCTCCTGCTTGCCCAGGACGACGCGGCGGGCCACTTCTTCGATGGCTTCGAGGACGCGCATGGAGCCGCGCAGGTCGTGGAGTTCCTGGGTGAGGTGGGCGAGTTTCACGGTCTGGCCCTGGACGCGCCTGCCGGTCTCGGTTTCGCGTTCACCCGCGAGCAGGCGGAGCAGCGTGGTCTTGCCGGAGCCGTTGACGCCGACGAGGCCGATGCGGTCGCCGGGGCCGATGCGCCAGGTCAGGTCCTTGACGAGGGTGCGGTTGCCGACGGTGAGGGTGGCGTCCTCGATCTCGATGACCGTGCGGCCCAGCCTGCGCTTCGCGAAGGCGAGGAGTTCGACCTTGTCGCGGGGGGCGGGGACGTCCGAGATGAGGGCTTCGGCGGCGTCGATGCGGTAGCGGGGCTTGGACGTGCGGGCGGGGGCGCCGCGGCGCAGCCAGGCGAGTTCCTTGCGGGCGAGGTTGCGGCGCTTCTCCTCGAGGGTGTCGGCGAGCCTGCCGCGTTCGGCGCGGGCGAAGATCCAGTCGGCGTAGCCGCCTTCGTACTGCTCGACCTGGCCGTTGACGACTTCCCACGTGCGGGTGCAGACGGTGTCGAGGAACCACCGGTCGTGTGTGACGACGATGAGCGCGGACTTGCGGGCCAGCAGGTGCTGGGCGAGCCAGCGGACGCCCTCGACGTCGAGGTGGTTGGTGGGTTCGTCGAGGACCAGCAGGTCCAGGTCCTGCACCAGGGCGGCGGCGAGTGCGACGCGGCGGCGTTCGCCACCGGACATCGTGCCGACCGGGGAGTCCAGTCCCAGGGCCGTGATGCCCAGTCCGTCCAGGATGGACCGGACGCGGACGTCGGCCGCCCACTCGTGTTCGGCGTCGAAGCCGAGGGGGTCGATCACCGAGTGCCGGACGGTCGAGCCCTCGGGCAGTTCGGTGCGCTGGGTGACGACGGCCATCGACAGGCCGCGGTTCTGGCTGACCCGGCCTTCGTCCGGTTCTTCCAGGCCCGCGAGGACTTCCAGCAGCGTGGTCTTGCCGCCGCCGTTGAGACCGACCACCCCGATCCGGTCGCCGTCACCGACGCCCAACGACACCCCGTCCAGGAGCGGGCGGATGCCGAACGACTTCGACACGGATTCAAGGTTGACCAGGTTGGCCATGGTGGAAGCGCACCTTCAGGGTTGTGGACGGGAGAGGGGGTTGCGGTGTTCAGGCGTGGACTTCGGGGGGCACCGGTCGGGGTGCTTCCTCGGTGGCGATGACCCGCGCGCCGGGCATGGGGCCCTGTGCGACGCGGACGGTGCGGCAGACGCCCGCGCCGGCCAGTTCGGCCGCCACGCGGACGGCGGAGTCGGCGTCGGAGCACAGGAACGCGCAGGTCGGTCCGGAGCCGGAGACCATGCCCGCCAGCGCGCCCGCGTTGACACCCGCGCGCAGGGTGCGGCGCAGGTTCGGTCGCAGGGACACCGCGGCGGCTTGGAGGTCGTTGCCCAGCAGGAGGGCGAGTTGGCGGGGGTCGCCCGAGGAGAGGCCTTCGAGCACGGCTTCCGCGGCGCCGACGCGCGGCGGGTTGCCGTCCGCGCGCAGCCGGTCGAGTTCGGTGAAGACCTCGGGGGTGGACAGGCCGCCCTTGTCGAACGCGATGACCCAGTGGAACGGGTGGCGGGCGAGGACGGGGACGATCTGGTCGCCGCGGTCGGTGCCCAGCGCGGTGCCGCCGTAGAGGGCGAAGGGGACGTCCGCGCCGATCTTGCGGGCCAGCAGGGCCAGTTCGTCGCGGCCGATCTCCAGCCGCCACAACGAGGCCAGGCCGACCAGCGCGGCGGCGGCGTCGGCGCTGCCGCCCGCCATGCCGCCCGCGACCGGGATGTTCTTGCGGATCACGACTCGGACCTTCGGTTCCTCCGGGTCGCGGCCGACGTGCTCGGCCAGCGCCCGCACGGCCATCCACGCGAGGTTCGACGGGCCGGTCGGCACGGAGTCCGCCCCTTCGCCGAGCACCTCGATACCGGGGTCGTCGGCGATCGCCACCGTGACGTCGTCGTGGAGCGACAACGCCTGGAACACGGTGACCATGTCGTGATAGCCGTCCGCGCGCAGGTTCCCTACGGCCAAGTGGAGGTTGACCTTGGCCGGAACGCGGACGGTGACCGGGGGTGGAACTACGGCAAGCACGCCTTGCAGCCTACGGGCGTCGAGGAGGTCCGCGCTCCTCCCCGACCCGCGCGGTGCTCACTGCCGGCCTTCGCGCACCGCCTGGATCGGGTGTGCCGACCCGCTGAACCCGGTGTTGACGTGCGCCTCGACCTGCCGCGAACGGGCTGGGCCCGCAGGTCGTGCGCGTGGCGGCGCTTCGGGCCGCGGGCCCACCCGGAGTGGTGAGCCGCGGCCCGAACAGTGCAGTGACGGGTGGCGCAGGCCTCAGGCGGCCACGCCCTGCGGGCCCTTGAGGGTGCGCTGCACGGAGGCGCCCGCGTCGGAGATCCATTCGAGTGCGGAGTCGGAGCGCTCACCGGTCAGGCCGACGCGGAAGCGCGCGACGGGGGTCTCGGCGAGTCGGGTCAGGCCGCCGCCGAGCAGGTTCAGTTCGACGCCGAACCGGCTGGTGGCCTCGGGCAGCAGTGCGCCGACGGCCGCGAAGCCGACCAGCACGATGTCGGCCACGCGGTCGAACCTGCTTTCCGCCAACGGGTTCCGGTCGACCGAGGGCAGCAGTGACGCGGCGGTGCGGCTCGTGCCGTCCGACACGAGGTCCAGCACCCGGCCGTGTTCCACGACCCGGCCGCCTTCCAGGACGGCGACGTCGTCGCAGATCCGGCGCACCACGGCCATGTCGTGCGTGACGACGAGCACGGTGATGCCGAGTTCCGCGCGGGCCCGGTCGAGCACGGTCAGCACGGAGCCCGCGGTGTCGGGGTCCAGGGTGGAGGTCGGTTCGTCGGCCAGCAGCACCGACGGGCCTGCCGCGAGGGCGCGGGCCACGGCGATGCGCTGGCGCTGTCCGCCGGACAGCTGGTCGGGGTAGCTGCCCGCCTTGTCGGTCAGGCCCACCAGGTCGAGCAGTTCGGCCACGCGGTTGCGGCGCTGCGGTCCGGGCACACCCGCGGACTCCAGCGGCAGCGCCACGTTGCCCGCGGCGGTGCGCTGCCGCAGCAGCGAATCCCCTTGCGGCACAACGCCGATCTGCCTGCGGGCGGCGCGCAGCGCGGTGCCGTCCAACGACACGAGGTCGGTGCCGTCCACGCGGATCGCCCCGCTGTCCGGGCGCTCCAGCAGTGCGACGCAACGGGCCAGCGTGGACTTCCCCGCCCCGCTGGGACCCACCACGCCGAGCACGGTGCCCGCTTGGACTTCCAGGTTGACCGCGTCGAGCGCGACGACGGGGCCGTTGCGTCCGGCGAAGGATTTGCTGAGGTTTTCGACTGTGATCACGTTTTCGCTCCACGGCTACGCGCGGCGTCGCCCGCTTGTGGCATGCGACGGCCGTCCTCAATGGACCGTCCGATGAGGACGGCGAGGAATTCGGGTAGAGGCTAGGGGGGTGAGAAGAATCGCCTAAACGAAGTAGCGTCGACAGCCCGTGTTGGTTCGACGGCACTGGTCGACTGTTCGCCGCCGCGTGAGCCTTCGCTGCGTGGGCACGTAATCCTCCATCGAGCCTGGCGGAAGCACCTGCCCGCGTCCAGCGGGTGGTTGCTGCGGCGTCAAAGAGCCAGGTCTCTCGGCCGCTCGGGATGGCCCCACGAGTACACCCGACGCGACACCGCAAACGCAAGCCTGAACGGCCCACAATCTGGGATCGTCCGAGAAGTCACACTTACGGACCAGCATCGACGCCCGGATGCGGTACCGGACGGGCTGATCGGCGGTGGATCGTTCGAGCGGCCGGGGATTGGGCGGTTCGGGTGCGGCCGAACAGTCCAATGTCGGGGCTGTTGGGGTGAGGGGATGGTCACCGGGCGGGCATTCGGGTGAGGCGGCGGGCTTGGGGAATGCGGAGGCGGGTCGGGGCGTTGGCGATGGGGAGGCAGGGGGTTGGGGTTGGTGTGCCCACGTGGTGGACGCGTCGCCAGGGTGAGCATGGTCGAGGCTTGACGGTCCCAGGGCGGGCCGTGCCGCCGGACCGGGAACCGGGGCTGCGCCGGAAAGACGGAGCGCGCCGAGGCCAGCGGAACCGGGGGATGTCGTATCCCCTTTGTGAATCGGGGGTCCCACTCGACGGAGGACCCCGTTCCGGACGCGCCCGGCCCTCAGACCGTCGCGGCGATTCGCGCGAAGTCCCCCACGCTCAACTGCTCGCCCCGGATGCCGGGGTCCACGCCTGCCAGCACCAATCGTCGCTCGGCCTCCGCCGCCGATCCCGCCCAGCCGGACAGGGCGGCGCGCATGGTTTTGCGTCGTTGGGCGAAAGCCGCGTCCACCAACGTGAACAGCGCCTTCCTGTCCACAGTGGACAGCAGGTCCGGGCGGCGTTTGAACGCCACAAGGGCCGAGTCCACGTTGGGGACGGGCCAGAACACGGAGCGGGGTACGGGGCCCGCGCGGCGGGCGTCGGCGTACCAGGCGAGCTTGACGCTGGGGACGCCGTAGACCTTGCTGCCGGGGCCGGCGGCCATGCGGTCGGCCACCTCGGCCTGGACCATGACGAGGCCCTTGGTCAGCGAGGGCAATTCGGCCATGAGGTGCAGGACGACCGGGACGGCGATGTTGTACGGCAGGTTCGCCACGAGCGCGGTGGGGGCGGCGGGCAGGTCCGCGGCCTGGACGCGCATGGCGTCGGCGAGGAGGACGTGGAGGCGGTCGGCCAGGTCGGGGGCGCGGGTGGCGGCCGTGTGGGGCAGCCTGGCGGCCAGGACGGGGTCGATCTCGACGGCGACGAGGGTTTTGCAGGCGGGCAGGAGGGCGAGGGTCAGGGAACCCAGGCCGGGGCCGACCTCGAGGACGACGTCGTCCTGGGTCAACTCGGCGACCGTCACGATGCGTCGAACCGTGTTCGGGTCGTGCACGAAGTTCTGGCCGAGCTTCTTGGTGGGGCGGATGTCCAGTTCGGCCGCGAGGCGCCGAACATCGGCCGGGCCGAGGAGCATGCTCCCCGGCCCGGTCGACGACGCTTGTTCAGTCACGTGGCAATTGTTACGGCAAGCCGAGCTTGGCGCGGCAGCCGGGCCACGCGGAGTAGGCGCCGCCCGCGGCGTCGCGGACCTTGGTGGCCGTGGCGATCTGCTGCTCGCGGGTCGCCTGGTGGGGCAGCGGGGCGTACTGGGTGCCGCCGTAGGCCGCCCAGGTGGAGGCGCTGAACTGCACGCCGCCGTAGTAGCCGTTGCCGGTGTTGATGGCCCAGTTCCCGCCAGCCTCGCACTGCGCGAGGCTGTCCCACGCGCTGCCGTCGGAGATGGGGGGGTTGACCGCGGAGACCGCGACCTTGGTGCCCTTGCGGACCTTCTTGGTGACCGGTTCCTTGGTGACCTTGACGCCGAGCTTCTCGCGGCCGGTCTCCTGGCCGTTCTTCAGGGTGACGCGGTAGGTGGCGACCTGTTCGCCCGCGACGCCCTCCTGCTCGACCTTGGTCTCGCCCTTGGCCATCTCCTCGTCGAGGATCTCCTCGACGGGCGCGTCGATCGTCTCGGTCGCGTTGATCACGGAGACGCCGGTGCGGCTGATGTGGATCTCGGCGCCGTTGGTGATCCTGAGGTCGGCGCCGCCCTCGACGGTGTCCTCGGCGCCCAGGGCCAGCTTCTCGGCCTCCATGAGCTCACCGACGGTCAGCGCGGTGGTCTGCAGCTGCCGGGGGGCGTTGCCGCCGTCGAACACCGTGACGTTCTTGCGGCTCTTGACCTGCAGCGCCATGCCGCTGAGGGGCACGTCCTTGCCGCGGTCGTCGGAGACCCAGGCGCCTTCGTCGTCGATGCCGAGCTGGTCGAGGGCTTCGCCGACGCTGACGGAGCGGACCCAGCCCTCCTTCTGCTCGCCGTCGACGGTCGCCTTCACCAGTCGGCCGCGGTCGAGGGTGATCTTGCCGCCGTCGCCGACCTTGGCGCTGGGCGACGGGCTCAGCGCGTCGTGCTCGCCGACCGCGATGCCCTCGTCGGCGAGGATGTCGCCGACGGTGGAGTCGAACGTGCGGACGGAGTGCTCCTGGCCGTCCACGTCGACCGTGATCGACTTGTCCATCGCGATGGCCGTCGCGCCGCCGCCGGTGATGGTCACCAGCAGCGCCAGCACGGTCGCCTTGAGGAACTTGCGCTTCCAGGTGCTGACGGCCTCCACGAGGCCCGCGGGACGCCCGTCGGGCAGTTCCTGCGCGTGCGCCGTCGCGACGCGGTCCTCGGGCACCTCGTCGGGGATGACGATGACCGGGAGGAGCGTGGTCTCGGCGTTGATGAGCCGGATGAGCTCGTCGACGTCGACGTTGGCCGTGGCGAGGAGTTCGTCGGCGTCAGGGCCGAGCGCCTCGAACACCTCGGCGGGCGTGACGCCCAGGCCGTTGACGTCGAGGGCCGGTGAGCTGGGGTGGTCGGTGAACACCGACGGCCGCTCCATCACACCGGTCGAGGTCGCCGGGCCGCCCACCGGTGTGAACCAGTCGGTGTCGTCGTTGAACGAGTACGCCGGGCCGTCCTCGCGCGATCTTCCGCGTCCTGTCACTGGGTCGATACCTCCTGAAGGCGGGAGCCATGCTCCGCGCACCGTGGGTGTCACCTGACGTGCAGTGGAGAAACTCGACTGCTCCTCGGCAACTCCCGTGCGTTCGCTCGACTGCTCGCTTCTGGCATTGGTACCCGCCCCGACAACGGGTGCGCTCCCCCTCGGCAGCTTTCGCCGTTCGGGGGCACGGTCACGGGACCGTAACGGAGGTCGGGGAGTTCCGCAAACACCTAGTTGACAGGTGTGACGTGAGACACGCGAATGGCGGAGTAAAGGGCTCGTCCATTCGTCGTAAAGCCCATTACGACGACACCGCGTCACGAAGACCGAACACGCGCTCGGCATTACGGGTGATGGCGGCGGCCAAACCCCCAAGATCGGCACTACGGAGCGTAGCGAGCGCTCGAAGGGTGTAATTCGCGCCGTACGGCTCGTTCGGGCGTCCCCGGAACGGGTGCGGGGTCAGGAAGGGGGCGTCGGTCTCGACCAGGATCCGATCTTCGGGAACCCACGCCGCGGCCTCGCGCAGCGCCGCCGAGTTCTTGAACGTCACCGGGCCAGCGAACGACAGGACGAACCCGCGCTCCACGCACGCGCGGGCGAAGTCGAGGTCGCCGGAGAAGCAGTGGAAGACCACAGTGGACGGTGCGCCCTCGGCGTCCAGAACGCTCAGGATGTCGGCGTGGGCGTCGCGGTCGTGGATCATCAGCGCCTTGCCGGTGCGCTTGGAAAGGTCGATGTGCCAACGGAAGGCGTCCTGCTGGGCGGCGGGCGGCGAGTAGTCCCAGTAGTAGTCCAGACCGGTCTCGCCGATCGCGACCACGCGCGGGTGCTCGGCCAGCTTCGCGAGTTCGTCGCGCTCGGCGTCGCCGAACGACGCCGTCCGGGTCGGGTGCAGCGCGACCGCGCCGAACACCCTCGGGTCCCACGTGGACGCTTCCGCGACCCAGCGCGCCGACGGCAGGTCGTCGGCGACCGTGACGACCCGGTCGACGCCCGCGGCGGTGGCGCGGTCCAGGATCTGGACCACGTCGTCGCGGGTGCGGGCGCCGCAGGCGTCCAGGTGCGTGTGCGAGTCGACCACCGGCGCTGGAAGTTTGTCCGGTACCGGTGGTGGCTCGCTGTGCTTGTTCCTCATCGGGTCAGTTTCGACATCACTTGACGATCGGAGCCCACTCCGGCCCGGTCTCGCCCAGTTCCGGGTCGAGCTTGGTGAACAGCGGGGTCGGCTTCTCCAGGGGCCTGCCGACCTCGATGGGCGTCGACTTCCAGGCCGCCTGCTCACCCGCGTAGTCGCCGGTCAGGATCGGGTACTTGCGGTCCGTCTCGTCGAGGTCGGTGACCTCGACCATCTGCGGCTGGGCGGCCCACACGCCCGTGCCGCCCAGCGCCTCGTGCACCTTCTGCGCCGAGTGCGGCAGGAACGGCGTCAGCAGCGTGTTCGCGTCCTGCACGACCTGGAGCGCGGTGTGCAGGATCGTGTCCCGGCGGTCCGGGTCGTCCTTGACCTTCCACGGCTCCTGCTCGGACAGGTACCGGTTCGCGGCCGTGACGACCCGCATGGCCTCCGACGACGCCAGCTTGAACCGGGAGCGGCGCAGGTTCGCGCCGACCGTCTCGAACGCCGCGCGCGAGAGCGCCTTCAGCTCCTCGTCGGCCGCCGTGGGGGCGGTCGGACGGGGCACCGAGCCGACGTTCTTGTGGGCCATCGACACCGACCGGTTGACCAGGTTGCCCCACTCGTTGGCCAGCTCGAAGTTGGTGCGCCGGACGAACTCGTCCCAGGTGAAGTCGGTGTCCTGGTTCTCCGGGCCCGCCACCGAGATGAAGTAGCGCAGCGCGTCCGGCCCGAAGTCGCGGAGGAAGTCGCGCACGTAGATCACGGTGCCGCGGGAGGTGGAGAACTTGGAGCCGCTCATCGTGAGGAACTCGCTGGAGACGACCTCGGTCGGCAGGTTCAGCTTCCCGAAGGAGCCTTCCTGGCCACCCTTGTCGCCCGTGCCGTTCTGCCCCATCAGCAGCGACGGCCAGATCAGCGAGTGGAAGACGATGTTGTCCTTGCCCATGAAGTAGTAGCCCTGGGCCGACGGGTCGGTCCAGAACTCCTTCCAGGCGTCGTCGTTCCCGCTGCGCCTGGCCCACTCGACGCTGGCCGACAGGTAGCCGATCACCGCGTCGAACCACACGTAGAACCGCTTCATCGGCTGGTCGCGCCAGCCGTCCAGCGGCACCGGGATGCCCCAGTCGAGGTCGCGGGTGATCGCGCGCGGGCGCAGGTCGCCGAGCAGGTTCTGGCTGAACTTGAGCACGTTCGGCCGCCAGTCCGTGCGGCCGGACAGGTAGGTGCCGAGCGACTCGGAGAACGCGGGCAGGTCGAGGAAGAGGTGTTCGGTCTCGATGAACTTCGGGACCTCGCCGTTGATCCGCGACCGGGGGTTCTTCAGGTCGGCCGGGTCGAGCTGGTTGCCGCAGTTGTCGCACTGGTCGCCGCGCGCGCCGTCGTAGCCGCAGATCGGGCAGGTGCCCTCGATGTAGCGGTCGGGCAGCGTGCGGCCGGTGGACGGGCTGATGGCGCCCATCTGGGTCTTCGGCACGATGTAGCCGTTGCGCCACAGGCCGAGGAACAGCTCCTGCACCACCTTGTAGTGGTTGCCGGTGGTGGTGCGGGTGAACAGGTCGTAGGACAGCCCGAGCCCCTGGAGGTCCTCGGCGATCACGCGGTTGTACTTGTCGGCCAGTTCGCGGGTCGTCAGGCCCTCCTGGTCGGCCTGCACCGAGATCGGGGTGCCGTGCTCGTCGGTGCCGCTGACCATGAGCACCCGGTTGCCCGACATTCGCATGTAGCGGGAGAACACGTCGGAGGGGACACCGAAACCGGATACGTGACCGATGTGGCGGGGGCCGTTGGCGTATGGCCAGGCCACCGCCGTCAACACGGGGGCACTCATGCGGGTAAGCCTACGGATGACCACCGACGGCCCTGCGCGCCGGTGGTCCGACAGGATCGTCGACCAAGTGATCTGCATCACATAACGCCGGTCGCTACGCGCTGACCTCGCGAAAAGTTGCAGCGGAATACCGTCAACCTTCCGGACCGGCCGATCCATTGATGCGGTCATGGACGGAAAACGGTGGTGGCTCGGCGCCGTGGTGTTCGGCGCGGTCGCGGCGGCGGCGATGACGATCGGGCTCCTCGGCGCCGAACGGCCGCGCGAGGCCCCGACGGTCGCCGCGACCCCGGCGGTCACGGCCGCGTCGATCCCGCCGACGAGCGCGGAACCCCCGCCCGAACCCGTGCCGGAACCCGCCGCGACACCCGTGCCGAACGAGCCCGGTGATCTCGCCGCACTGGCCGAGGGCATCGACGTCGGCGTGGTCGTGCGGGACCTGGACAGCGGCGACGACTTAGCCTCGTTCAACCCGGACCAGGAGTTCGACTCCGCGTCGCTGGTCAAGATCCTCATCGCGCTCGACGCGCTGGAGAACGGGCGGGAACCGGACGCGACGATCGTCCACATGCTCTCGACCAGCGACGACGACGAGGCCAGCCGGATGTGGTCGGACGGCGGGGGCGGGCGGATCGTGTCCAGGTGGGCCAAGCTGGTCGGGCTGGCGGGCACCTCGCCGCCGGAGGACCCGGACCACTGGGGCGACACGCCGACCACCGCAACGGACGTGGCGGCGGTCTACCGGTACCTGCTCAAGGCCCCCGGCGGTCCCGTGGTGCTCGACGGGCTCGACCGGATGGCCGACTTCGGCGCGGACGGCTTCGACCAGCGCTTCGGCATCCCGGTCGCGGCGGGCGCCCGGCGGTGGGCCGTCAAGCAGGGCTGGTCGTGCTGCGCGGGCCACCGCACCCTGCACTCCACCGGCCTGGTCGGGTCGGACCACCGGTACGTGGTCGTCGTCCTGACCGGGCAGCCGGTGGAGACCCCCGTGCCGGAGGCGAGGGCCAGGGTGACCCGGATCGTGGAGAACGTGCTCAGCGGGCGCTGACCGCCGCGTCGTACAAGGCCTTCTTGCTCACGCCCGCGGCCTCGGCGACCTCGGCGGCGGCGGACTTCATCCGTTCCCCGTCGGCGACCCGCTGGCGCACCTCGGCGACCAGCGACGCCAGGTCCGTCGGCGCCTCGGGGGGTTCGGCGCCGGCCAGCACGACGGTGATCTCGCCGCGCACGCCGTCGACGGCCCATTCGGCGAGTTCCCCGAGGCCGCCGCGCTTGACCTCCTCGTAGGTCTTGGTCAGCTCGCGGCACACCGCGGCCGCCCGGTCGGCGCCCAGCACGAACGCGGCGTCGGCCAGCGTGTCCGCGATCCGGTGCGGCGACTCGAAGAACACGACGGTCCGCTGCTCGGTCTTGAGCGCCGCGAACCACTTGCGCCGCTCCCCCTGCTTGCGCGGCGGGAACCCGTCGAAGCAGAACCGGTCGCACGGCAGCCCCGACACCGCCAGCGCCGTCGTCACCGCCGACGGGCCGGGCAGGCACGTGACGGGCAGGTCCTCGGCCACGCACGCGGCCACCAGCGAGTAGCCGGGATCGGACACGCTGGGCATGCCCGCGTCGGTCACCAGCAGCACCGTCGACCCCGCGCGCATCGCCTCCACCAGGCCGGGGAGCCTGCTCACCTCGACCTGGTCGTAGAAGCTGACCACCCGGCCGGTGGGCTTCACGTTCAGCGCGGACGTCAGCCAGTGCAGCCTGCGGGTGTCCTCGGCCGCCACGACGTCCGCGGTCCCCAACGCCTCCACGAGCCTCGGGGAAGCGTCGCGGACATCACCGAGCGGGGTGGCTGCCAGAACCAAACGGCCTGATCCAGATACGGGACTCACAGCCTTCACCCTACGATCGCACCCGTGAGCCTCCTCGCCCCGCAGTCACCAGACGACGTGGTCGACGTCGGAGACGTCCCGCCGACGTCGCGTCCGGAAGGCGCCGACCGCGAGGAGCGGGCCGCGGCGCTGATGCCGCGCGTGCCGTCGAACCGGTGGCGCGGCTGGGTGATGACCCTGTCCGTCGCGCTCGTCGGCGGCCTCGTCCGGTTCTGGAACCTCGGGTTCCCGACCGACAAGGGCACGCCGATCTTCGACGAGAAGCACTACGTGCCGCAGGCGGCGCAGGTGGTGCGCAACGGCGGTTACGAGGACAACCCCGGCTACGAACTCGTCGTGCACCCGCCGCTGGCCAAGCAGCTCATCGGGCTGGGCGAGTGGATGTTCGGCTACGACGGGTTCGGCTGGCGGTTCGCCTCGGCGGTCGCGGGCACGGTCAGCATCCTGCTGATCATCCGGATCGCCCGGCGGCTGACGGGGTCCGACCTGCTCGGCGCGATCGCCGGTGTGCTGCTGATCTGCGACGGCGTCTCGCACGTCCAGTCGCGGATGGGGATGCTCGACATCTTCCTGGCCGTGTTCGTGGTGATCGCGTTCGGCTGCCTGCTGGTGGACCGCGACCAGATGCGGACCAGGCTCGCGGAGGCCGTGCGCGAGGGGTGGATCGACAACTCGCCCTACGGGCCGTGGCTCGGGTTCCGCTGGTGGCGGTTCGGCGCGGGCGTCGCGACCGGGCTCGCGTGCGGCGTGAAGTGGTCCGGCCTCTGGTACGTGGCCGCGTTCGGCGTGCTGTCGGTGGTGTGGAGCGCGCTGGCCCGGCGGCAGGCGGGGGTGCGCAGCCCGTGGCTCGGCACGATCGTGCGGGACCTGCTGCCGTCGCTGGTGGCGCTGCTGATCATCCCGATCCTGGTCTACCTCGGCACGTGGTGGGCGTGGTTCGCCAGCGAGACCGGCATCGACCGGCACGTGGCGGGCGTGAAGATCGGCAAGGAGTCGTTCGTGCCGGAGGCGCTGCGGGCGCTCTGGTACTACAGCGGCAACGTGCTCGACTTCCACAGCCACCTGGTGACCTCGGACAAGAACCGGCACCCGTGGGAGTCCAAGCCGTGGACGTGGCCGATGGGGCTGCGGCCGATGCTCTACTACTTCGAGGGCTCGGTGCAGGGCTGCGGGCAGGCCAGTTGCGTCGGCGCGATCATGCTGATCGGCACGCCCGCGATGTGGTGGCTGGCGT
Source organism: Umezawaea sp. Da 62-37 (assembly GCF_032460545.1). Taxonomy (GTDB): domain Bacteria; phylum Actinomycetota; class Actinomycetes; order Mycobacteriales; family Pseudonocardiaceae; genus Umezawaea. The sequence continues at coordinate 6,291,782 of NZ_CP135965.1, read as the reverse complement.
TCCCGGCGATCGGGTGGGCGCTGTGGCGGTCCATCGCGCGCCTGGACTGGCGGTACGCGGGCGTCCTGGTGGCGTACATGGCCGGGCTGCTGCCGTGGTTCCTGAACCTGGACCGGCAGATGTACTTCTTCTACGTGACGCCGATGGCACCGTTCCTGGTCCTGCTGATCACCCTGGCGCTCGGGCACGTGCTCGGGCCCGTGGTGGCGGGCAAGGAGAGGCGGGGCACCGGGATGCTCGCCGTGGCCCTGTACGTGGGGCTGGTGGTGGCGAACTTCGTGTGGCTGTGGCCGATCCTGAACGGCGACCCGATCACGCCGGAGATGTGGGAAGCGCAGCGCTGGCTGCCGTCCTGGAGCTGACCCCTTTCGGGTCTACCCGATCGAGTGACGGCTTCAGGGCCGGTTTTCGTCGGTGGTCGTCGGTTCACTGAATCCCGTGAACCGACTACAGCAGACTGCCGCTCATCCGGATCGTGTCCACCCCGTCCTGCGAGGAGGGCGCGGTCGAGACCAGCGCGACCGGCACGTCCGCCGGTGGCGCGAAGTCCTCTTCGGGCCGGATCCTCGGCGGCGTGGCGGACCAGGGCTTGAGGGTCTGCACGACCTCCTCGTAGAAGCCCGTCACGGACCCGAGCACCGAGTCGATGAAGGAGCCCCGCCCGGTGCCGCGCTTGGCGCCCATCGGGCCGGACTGCTCGATCCGGAAGCCGCGGATCTCCTTCTGCGGGTCGACGAGCAGCACACCGGGGTTGTCGCGCACGAACGCCAGCAGCTCGGAGGCTCCCGCGCCGCGCCCGTGCAGCGCGAAGGCCTCCAGGCGCAACGAGCCGGGAGCGTCCTTGAGCTGCCGGACGAGCCAGTTGATCCGGGTGGTGGGCCGCCCCTCCTTGGGTGCGTCCAGGTCGACGTGGCACAGCACCCGGCCCGCTCGCAGGTCGGCGACGACGTGCAGCGTGCCCACCGTGCCGGGGATCTGGATCCCCCCGCTGAGCCGCCCCTCGTCCACCAGCTGCGCGACCTGCTTCGCCATGCGGCTCTGCGGGTCCGCCAGTTCCTTGCGCGTCAACGCGGGCGTCACCTCGGTGCCGAGCCTGCGGCCCAGTTGCAGCGAGGCGAACCGCAGCAGCGCGTCGAACCGCAACGCGATCTCCGGCGCGCTCTTGTCCATCGGCCGCAACGTGCCCGCGGCGATCGCCTCCCGCAACGGCACCCAGGAGGCCCCCATGTCCTCGAACGCCATCGCCCCGGACCGCGGGTGCTCCAGGTACCGGATCAGCTCCCCCAGGACCCACGCCTGATCCGGGTCCGCGACCCCGCGGTGCTCCTTCTGCATGACCGCCTCGCCGAGCACCTCCGTCCACGACAGGTGGTGCAACGCGACCTTCCGCAACTTCCGCTTGTCGACCGCCGTCGGGTGCTGCCCCGGCATCGCCGGAATCTCGTTGGAGATAGTCACCACCGCGTCGAACCCGTTCTCCCTCGCGACGTCGAGGTAGTTCTCCAACTGCTCCTTCTGCAAGTCGTTGGTCCCGGTCTTCACCTCGACCAACGCCGTCCACGACCGCTGCCCCCGCACAACCCTGACCAGCCCGTCCGGAATGACCTTGCGCCCCTCCAGGTCGAACGGCACCTCGATGAACGTCCGCACCGCCGCCGCGGGCGCCCCCAACGGCTGCGTCAACACCCGCCCGAACTCCCGCACCGCCGACATCACCGCCAACAACGCCGACGTGGCCCGCCGCTCCTGCTCATCCGCCCCGTTGATGCCCGAGGTGGGAATCAGCCGAGCGGCATGCCAACTCTCCTCAGACGACACCGTCCACCTCGTTCACCACTAGCGGTTCCGGGAATCACCGCTTTGGTCGAGAACGATCAGAAGTTCGTTACCGCACCTGCCCACCAAAGGAGGGATGCCTTGTCGGGCACAGCCCGATGCCCTGCCCGTCGCGGAGCGTCGGGTGCTTGGGTCCGGCGCAGCTCGGATGCCTTGTCAGGCGCAGCCTGATGCCTAGTCGGCAAAGCCGATGCCTTGTCCGACGCGGAGCAAGGATGCCCTGTCCGACGCGGAGCGAGGATGCCCTGTCCGACGGCGCAGCCCAGGATGCCCTGTCCGACGCGGAGCGAGGATGCCCTGTCGGGCGGAGCCCGATGCTGGCGCAGCCAGACCTACCCCTGCACCCCGATCCGAAGCCATATCCAGGCTTGACGGAGCTTGTCAAGGCATCTTTCCCGCCTTGACAAGGTTCGCCAAGCCTGGAACACTCGGCGACCGGGGTAAAGCCACCTCACCCACGACGGCAACCGGGTAAAACCACCTCACCCACGACGAAAGCCGAAGCCAGCCCTCAACCCACCAGCCGGAACAAACCCCTCACCGAACCGGCCGAGTAGGCGGATCCGGCTTCGAGATCATCCGGGTAACCGGCCCCTCCTTGCTGACCCCCGCATTCGACAACCACCCGCTCAACTCCCCCCGGATCGCCGCCAAAGACGGCCTCCGAGCCGGATCCGCGTCCAACGCCGACAACAACAACCGGTGATGCACACTCCGAGTAGGCAGCTTCACGTTCGGCTCCCCCTGCGCCGCCGCCATCAGCGACGAAATAGGGCTGTCCCGAGTCCCCCGAGGCGGATGCCCGGTAAGCGCGTAACTCACCGTCGCAGCCAACTGCCAAGCATCCGACGCAGGACTGGCAGCATCCCCACGAGCCGTCTCCGGAGCGAGGAAGTCCGGCGTCCCCACCATCATCCCCGCGGCGGTCAGCGTGCTGTCCCCCTTCGACCTCGCGATACCGAAGTCGATCAGGTGCGCCGTCCCGCTCGTATCCACGATCACGTTCGACGGCTTCACATCACGGTGCAGCACCCCGCGGTCGTGCGCGGCCGCCAACGCGTCCGCCATGTTCACCCACAACCGCGCCGCCAACGCATCCGCCAGCAACCCGCTGTTCAGGACCACGTCCGACAACGGGTCACCGTCGATGTACTCCATGACGATGGCCAGGCCGTCCGGGTCCTGGATGATGTCGAAGACCCGCACGCAGTTCGGATGGCGCACAGCGGCCAACGCACGCGCCTCGCGCAGCATCCGCTGCTCGGTATCGGCATCCGGCGCGTGCGCCAGCTTCACCGCCACCGTGCGATCGAGCTGGGTGTCGACGGCCAGCCACACCGTGCCGAAGCCCCCACGCCCCAGCTGGCGGACACGGCGGAACCGACCGCTCGCCGGGTTCCACACCTTGTCCTCACCGGTGTGGGCAGTCGGGTTCGGCGTCGCGGACGCCGCACCGGGCCCGAACGGCAACGGACCGGGCGTATCGGCGAGCTTCGACAGCGGCTGCCCACCGGACGGCGGCCCCTGCTGGTGCTCGACACGCGTGGGCGGCGGCCCTTGCGGCGATTCCACCCTCGTCGGCGCGGGGCCCTGCGGCTGCCCGGGTCCCTTCGGCGGCTCGACCCTCGTCGGCGCGGGACCCTGCGGCACTTCGGCGATCCGCGTCGGCGGGTACTGCCGGGGCTGCTGCGGCTTCTGCACGGGCTGCGGCTGCGACTGCGGGGACTGCTGCGGGGACTGGTGCGGCTGGTAGGGCGGCGGCGCGCCGGGCGGCCGGTACGGCGGGATCTGCGCGGGCTGGTACGGCGGGGGCTTCTGCGGGCCGTGGTTGGACGGCTGCTGCTGCGGTGGCGGTGGCTGGCGGGAGACCGCGGGCTTCGGGGGCTCGTTGCCTCGATCACGTCCGGGGCGGTTCAGCATGGCCGTAGTCAACCCGAAGATGCGCACGACGAATGAGCCGATCAGCGCAATCGGGAAGAATCCGAGCAGCAAATGGCCGACCAGGGTCACGGGCAGCAACGAGGTGGCGACCAACAGCACCAGGAACGGCGGCCAGAACACCCGGCGCGGCCAGTTCGGCCCCAACCGGAACGCCGAGCCCGCCTGCATCATCACGAACAGCAGGCACAGCAGCGCGAGCACCGCGGTGACGCCCGCCGCGACCAGGAACACCACGTCCGTGCCACCGGGGTCGCTGATCACCGTCCCGATCGACCGCGCGCCGACCAGGTAGTCGTACTGGGTGAACACCCCGCAGGGCGAGTCGTCCAACGATTCGGTGCCGGCGATCGTCCGCCTGCGCAGCACCTCGTCGGCGCCGGAGAACAGCAGCCACGGCAGCACCAGGGTGCTGCTCACGCCGAGCGCGGCGAAGATCGCACCGGCGACCGGCCCGTAGGAGTTGCCGACGACCCGGCGGACCGTGATCGCCAACAGCGCCGCGACGGTCGGCAGCAGCCCAGCCGCCGCGCCGAGCGCGGTGACGGACCAGGCCCAGTCGCCGGGGCAGAGCGGCAGTGCCCAGCCGTGCAGCCATACGAGCAAGGACTCGGCCAGCCCCACTACCTCCACCACCCCTCTCGACAGCCCCCACCCTATGCGGGTGGCGGTTCACCGGTGACCGGTCGGGCACAAATTCACCGGTGGGTCGCAACGCCACTTCCGATACGCCCCAGGTCCTCAATGGACGCTGCGCGGCTGATCAGACCGGGTACGGCCACTCAGCGCGCCACCCACCCCCGGCCCCACCACCCCTTTTCCCCCGCGTGAGAAGCACCGCACTCGTGCAACCAGCACGGACGTACCAAAATCCACGCGGCCCCACCGCCGGAAAACAGGACTTTCGACCCCTTCTCCGATTTCCGCCCACCACCGAATCCGGCCGACCCGAATTCCCTCCGCGTCGACCGCCGGATTCCCCGACACCACACCCGCCGCGGAAAGCGGTCGCCACGAACCCGCTGACCTCAGCACCACCCGAGTCCACTTCGGACACACCTCCGAACCGGGAGCCGAACCACCCCCGCCTCCCACGAGCCGACTTCACCGCGCCCGACAGGAACGCCCGGACCGCCAAACTGCGGTGGCACCGACGATGAGCGAATCAAGCCGGTCCCTCGCACTCGCCAGGTCCCTCATCTGCCGATCGATGCGATCCCGCTCGGCCGCGAACCACTCGAGCAACTCCGGCGTCGCCTCCCCGGTCTCGACACACGGCAGCACCGCGCGAATCGACTTGCTGGGCAACCCCGCCGCGTACAGCTGCTGGATCAGCATGACCTGATCCACCCCGCTGTCCGGGTAGTGCCGCTGACCACTGGCACTGCGCTCCGCGGCAAGCAGTCCCTGCTCCTCGTAGTACCGCAACGCCCGAACGCTCACGCCCGCCTTCGCCGCAAGCTCACCAATCCGCATGACACCTCCCCAATGCCCCACCCACGCTACCTGCCTCTAACGTCAACGTCAGGTTTCAGCGCACAAAGCCCCCACGAACCGCCCCCAAGCCCAGATGCGCACCGGTTCCCGACCAAGCCCAAGCGCCACACCACATCCACACAACACAAAGGCCCGAACACCACAGGGTGTCCGAGCCTTAGACCTAAGCGAACAAAAACCCACCACCCGCGAACCACCGCAACCACCAACGGGGTCCGGGGCAGAGCCCCGGCTGGGGTCTGGGGGCTCGGCCCCCAGAAAACACGCGGAACGCAAGAAGGCGAGCGCTCTTCGCGAGCACTCGCCTCCCATTGCGTGGAGCTGAGTACACAGCATGAGAACTCTGTTGTGGCTGCTCAGGGCCCTGAACTGGTCATCAGGACCGTAGGTTCCCGCTCTATCAAGCACTAGGCCAGCAAGAGCCAGGGGGAGGCCGGTTGACCTCCCCCTGGCGAGCCGAGGTGGCTTATGCGACGATGCCCCGGACCGAGACCGGAACCGTCAGCAAGCTCATCCTGGGTCGAGATTTCCTCGCTTGACGTCCACGAGAAATGCCGCGAACGCGTTCGCTGGGAACAGCAGCGCTGGACCAGGATGCTTGCTGTCTCTTACGGCTGCGCCTTCCGCAAGACAAGCAAGCTCGACGCACTGCGCGTCGTTGCCCCCGTTGGTCCGTGAACTCTTGCGCCACCGTGCACCGTCAAGCTGGGCCGGGGCGGGGTTAGCCATCGTCGTTGTGCTCCTGGGTGTTAGGTGAGGTCAGCGATCCTGTCGTCCAGTATTGCCCCTGACTCCTCCTCGGACGAAGCCAGTTCCCAGGCTTGGTCGAACGCCGCGTTGTACGGCCCGGTCGCCTTGATGTAGTCGGTTCGCGTCAGCGATGCCACGTAGGCGAGGGTTCGCTTCGGCGGGACGTAGAGCAGCGTGAACGGGCAGCTCAGTCCTGGAACGCCACCGACGTCCAGCGTCAGCACTCGCAGATGCACGTTGGACATGCGCGAGACGTCGCGCAGGTGCTCAAGTTGCCGCCGTAGAACATCTCGGTTTCCGAACTTGCGGCCCAGCGCATCCTCGCCGAGCGCGATCCAAACGTCAGGCCCACCAGGCCTGATGATTCGTTTACCACGCTCGGCTCGCTCCCTCGCCATCCCTGGGACATCCGCAGCAGCCACGGTGAGCGACCTCGACAGGGCCGCCGTGGCGAACTCTTCTGTCTGGAGGAGGCCTGGAACCTCGTTGTAGACCATGTGGATCTTGGATGCGAGACGTTCAAGCGACACGTACTGCCTTGAACCGCTAACCGTCTTCGCTGGCGCAGCTCGTCGCCGGGCCGCAGTTCCGAGCTCACGAAGTTGATCGGCGACACTGCTGGAAGCCTCGTACAACTCGATCATCGCTTCTACGTCTTGTGGTCGAGGCGCAATGACACCGTTCTCGATCTTCGAGAGCTTGCCGAGGTAGTCGCCCAGCACCTTGTCAGCTTCGCCGAAGTCGATCCGGGCAGCCTCTCGCAGCCCTCGCGCCAGCTCGCCGAACTGGAGACGCGCGATGACCGGATCGAACTCCTCTTCTGCCATGCGGGAAGTGTGCCGCACCGACTGAAGCCAGCAGCGGCACCCGATCGAGGGGTCTTGTTTGCTTTGCAATCTTTCACTCGTTTGGACGCATCGAAGTTTGCTTTGCTGTCTTACAGTCTGTTTGCAAGGTTGGACGGTCAGTGATCCCACAGCTCGACCAACCCGGCAGCCAGCGGAGCGATGAGCAGGCCAGGAGCCCGCCACGACGCCAGCGAAGCGTCGTGGCTCCGCTGGTCCAACGCAGTGCAAGAACGATCGTCAGGCACCACCTCAACAAGGAATCTGCCGACGGTTTCGTCCTCAACGGATCAGTCGGATTCGTTGCTGTGTCCATCGCGGAGGAGCGATCCATGTCCGTCCCCGAACTCACGAAAGCCATCGGCGCCACCCAAGTGCAGTGCTTTGACGCCTTTGGCAGGCAACGGGTGATCCGGGCACAAACGGATTTCACTGATGGCCGGGTGAGCTTGACCCTGCCGCCCGGCGAGGGCGTGGCGTTCACGCCCGCACTGGCCAGAGAACTTTCGTACCTGCTGATGGCGAGCGCCGACGCGATCGAGCCGCCGACCGCGACGGGAGGGACCGTCGCCGGGTTGCCGTCAGCCAGGGTCCCCGGAACGGCTGCTCAACAGCCGCCGCGGGACAGGCGGGCGGCAGGGAGTTCTTCCCCGACACTTCGTGCCGTCCGCCCCTAGACCACGGCGGGACTGGCTGACATCGAGAGCGGTCAGTCTCGCCGTACCCAACATCCACGGAGCATCCGGAGGAGACGAGGTGACGTCATGGGGTTGGGGACTGCTTCTCATCGACTTGGTGAGCCTCGTTGGAGCGTTCAGCGACATCTGGGCGGATCGACCGGGATCGCTGCGGACGATGCCTCCACCGTCGAGTTTCCCCGTGTCGAAGTTGAGATTCCGGCTGCGCGAGGCGCAACGGGGTGCGACCGGTGCACGAACGACCGACACCGCTGGGGATCGGCACGTCTCGAAGAACTCGGCGCGGCCACGCTCGCTCGCTTCCACTGCGGATGCACCTGCGGATGCAGCAAGACACAAACGGACATTGTCAATCCACGCCCAGGTCAACACCACGGGTCGTGACCGGACTGCGTGAAACCATAGCGGCGTCAGCCGCTGGAGCGTGCTATGAAAATCAGACTCAACCAAGATATCATCAGTCTACCGACAGGACTGGTTATTGATGTTCTGGACGGGATTGCTGAAGTCTGGGTACCGGCAGGACTGGCGGAATTTGTGTCGGATGACATCCCGGTCGATGCGGAGATCATCGAATCCGTACAGCAGGAGTTGCTGGCCGGGCTGAGGCTCGCATGAGGTTGTGTTTGACACCGCGCAATTCCGGCAGCGGCGGTTGGTCCATGGTCGCGGCTCGCTGTGCTGGATGCCCCAAGTGTCAACCCATATCTGTATCCCATGCAGCTAACACGAATGGCCAGCAACCAGCAGTGGGGTCTACGTCTCGGGTACGGCTATGAGCTGGCAGGCGTTGGCCGTCCTACAGACGGCGGTGTCGCTCACGGCCATGCTGGCAGTGGTCGGATTGGCCTACGCCTGGCGCATCCGTTTGATTCATCGGACCGATGCGGAGTCACAAGCAGAACCTCAACATTCGCCACTGAAGTACCTGCCACGCGAACCGCAATACATGCCGGAACACTTTGATGCCCATACTGATTCCTCGATGGCCGTAACCGTAATTCCCAGCCCGGTGACTGCCCAGCGTTCGAGGGTGTCCACCGTCGTCTTCCATGACGTTCGCGCCATGACAGATGACATGGAGGCACAGATGATGCATTTCGAAGGAACCTTGCATAGTACCGGGTGATTCGATAGCCCGGTTTCATTGTTCGATTGAGAGACGGAACAGGGGTCTGCCTTGATAATGACGACTTCGCGGCGTACCGGCATTGTGGCCGGTGCGGTGGCGGCGTTGCTGGGCTTGCTCGCGCCCCTCAGCTCGGCCGCGCCGTCGGCTTCCTCTTCCGACGACCCGCAGGGCACCGTGTCGCCCTACATCGTGGGCGGCAAGGACGCGGCGGCACGTTCGTACATGGCGAGCATCCAGTACCCCGACGGTGATCACGAGTGCGGCGGCTCTCTGATCACCCCGCAGTGGGTGATCACGGCCAAGCACTGTGCCCCGTACATCGAGCCGGGCGCATCCCATGTCCGGATCGGGTCGGCGGACCGGACCACGGGCGGCACGCTGGCCGGGGTCCGGCTGGTGGTCTCGCATCCGCTGGGCTCCCCGGACGCGGGAGGCAACGACGTCGCCCTGGTCCTGCTGGACCGGGCCGTGCCGAACAAGCCGATCCCGATCGCCCGCCGGGCAGGCGGGCCCGGCACGTTCACGCGGATTCTCGGTTTCGGGATCACGTGTGACACGGACGTCACCGATCCCTCGTGTGGTGGCGTGGCGTCCAGGGTGTTGCAGCAGCTCGACACCAAGATCGCGCCGGACAGCCGTTGCTACGTCGCCGACCCGGCGACCGGCAAGCGGTGGTTCGACCCGAGGACCGAGCTGTGCACGGTGTCGCGTGACGGCAAGAACAAGATGGGCTGCTTCGGTGATTCCGGCGGTCCGCAGGTCGAGGACCGACACGGCCGCGAGGTTCTGATCGGTGCGACCTCGGGTGACGGTGACGACTGGGACCTGCGGCCCCACGTCTGCACGACCGCACCGAACGGACGCAACGGCGCGGGTATCTGGGAGGACGTCCCGGCCCAGCACGACTGGATCGTGCGGACCTTGCGCGAACACGACCCGGTCGCGGCCAACGAAGTCGAGCAGCTCAGCAACGCCGCATAGGCAACGCCACCACCACACCGCAAGACCGCCGGACGCACGGTCCAGCGGAACAGAACAGAAAGAGAAGCACGTGAAGATTCGACCCACCGGAGCGCTCATCGTGGGCGCGCTGTCCCTGGCGATGGTGATGCTGTCCCAGGGCAGTGCATCGGCGAACCCGATGCAGACGCTCGGGTTCACCGAGCCCGCCGCCGTCGAGGTCGTGACGGCCAACAACCCGATGCAGCGGCTCGGTGTCGACAGCCGCGGCGGCTACGAGCACGGGCCCGTGACGCCGAAGGCGTTCATCGCGCCGGATGGCGTCGCAACCGACGGCGTGACGAACGATCAGGTGGCTGGTCAGTAGCCACTCGTGGATCACGGGTGGGTTCGGCGGCCTGGTCGTCGAGCCCACCCGGTTCACGCCAGTTAGAAAGTCCAGACAAACGAATCGGGCAGGTGTTGTCAGGCGATGGACGCATGTGACCCCTTCGATGACAGTGACGCCGACGTCCAGTCCGTGGTTATGCGCCTTGTCGTTGCACTGTTTCTCGAAAACCCAGACGGAGTCGTCAGCATCGCCGAGCTGTCACGACGACTGATGTATGACGAGGACATCCTGTCGATGTTCATGGCTCAGTTGGTCCACGCGGGCTGGGTAACGGGAGCGGATCCCTTTGTTCTGACTCCGGTCGGCCTCGAACGTGGACCCGCTTGGCTCCGGGCAGGTGCGACGCCGGACTTCCTGGAGACGGCATGGAATCTCGGGATCAAGAGAATCTCTGCACATGGGACGGTTCCGAGTTCGAGCTACAGGAACGGCGCTGTCGGAAATCCCGGACCGACTGTCCGCGTCGTCATGGGAAAAGAGGTTCGAGGAATATCGACCGGGCAGGTTGCGGAAGTTCCACTGCAACTCGCTAGCGCCTGGCTGGAAAGGGGTATGGCCTACCGTGCAGAGGCGGGCATCGGACCCACGACGTTCGTTGCAGCCTGCGACGTGCAGGGACTACTTGCCAACCTCCCCCCGCCCGATGGCGACACGATCTGATGTTCCTGCCCCGCCGCAAGTGATCAATCACCCGACCCCTTTCCCATAGACCCTTTACGAGCCGCGACGAAGGGAGGCCTACCAGGATTCCTGCGACTGACCGAGAGACCTGGAAGCCTCGGCAGTTTGGCGACTGTCGGGGCACTTGGCCTAACAAAGTTTCCGCCATTCAACCGGCGATCTCGTCGCATATTGCGACTATCCAATCCGGAGACATCGGCAGACACTCGATCGGCGGTTGACCCCTCGCACCCACCGGAGCAAAGTCCAAGAAACGGGCAGATCGACGTCAGGCGAAGGAGATTGGATTGCACACTCTGATAGCAACACCGTTCTTAGGAAACAAATACGTCATGCGCCCTGGTAGCTCGCAGGGGATGCAGATCTCTACGCCTCGCTACCGCGAGCTGGCCGACGCGCCGAATAGCTCGGTTCTGCCGGGCTGGCTGGTGGATGCTGCGCGCGAGTGCTGGAGCCTCGACGTCAGCAGCCGGGACATCGGCAGCACGGTTCTGGTCCGCGCGGAATCGGATCTCGGGTTCGCGCGGTGCAGCTACGAGCTGAACCTGTTCTGCAACTACGACTGCCAGATCTGCTATCTGGGAGAGAAGGTCTCGGCAGGCTTGCCCTGGGATCAACGGGAGCGGCTGCTGCGCATGATGGCCGAGTCGGGCGTTCTGTGGCTCCAGCTCACCGGAGGCGAACCGCTGATCGACCGGTTCTTCCCGCAGGTCTACGAACTGGCCTTCGACCTGGGGATGATGATCACCGTCAGCTCCAACGGCTCCCGGCTCGCGGACCCTAGCATTCTCGACCTGCTCACCACCCGCAGGCCCTACCGGATGACGCTCTCGGTCTACGGAGCCAGCAAGGAAAGCTACGACGCCCAGACACAGCGGCGCGGCTCTCACGCGAAGTTCATCCAAGGGCTCGACGCTGCCAAGGAAGCGGACCTGCCGGTCAAGCTCAGCCTCATCGTGACCAAGGACAGCGAAGACGAAGTCGACCAGATGATCGCGCTGGCCGACAAGTACGGCTTCCCGTTCCACATCTACTCGAACATGTCGCCGACCATCCACGGGGGCGCCGAGAGCCTGCCGTCCCAATCGGCCGCGCACCTGAAGCCCCGCTCGGTGTTCACCGGCTGCAACGCCGGGCACACCCACTACCACGTCGACCCGCTCGGCAAAGCGAGCATCTGCAAGATCGGCCGCGACCCCAACGTCGACCTCATGACCGAGGGAGCACAGGGCTTGCGCCGCCTCAACGCGATCGGCGACGCGCTGCTGACCCGGCAGGGCGGATGTTCGGGATGCACCAAAAGCGGCACCTGCGGCACCTGTATGCCCCTGGCCAACATCTACCGCCAGGCCGAAGCCCCGTTGGCAAGCTACTGCCAGCACGGATGAGGGAGAACAGCATGATCGTGGACCTTCAGATCGCGCCGATCGGCACCAGCCCGGCGGCCGGGGCGGTTCCGGCACCACTCGCCGAGCCGGCCCTCCTGTTCATCGGAGACCTCGAAGTCCTGTCCGAGGACAACCGCTGCAACTGCAACGCCAGCGACGACAACCCCTACTGATCGTCGGACCGGCGGCTTGGCGTGTCGTGCGCCGAGTCGCCGGATCGCGTCTGGAGCCGGGTAGCGTTCCCGTCGGACTCGTCCGAAGACCTCCAGGAGCCGCCCCGATGCACCGGTCCGACTGGCACGAACTTCCGCCCGGCACTCGCGACGCGGTAGAGGAGGTGGTCGGGCCGGTAGTCGACACGATGACCGTCTCCGCCGGGTTGAACTCGGCTCTGGCCGCGACGCTGCGCCTGCACAGCGGGTCGAAGGTGTTCGCCAAGGGACTGCGCACAGATCAGCGTGGGGTCGTCACGCAGGACCGTGAAGCCCTGATCGCGCCGTATCTCGGCGAGGTGGCTCCCCCGCTCATCGGCCAGGTGGTGAGTGGGCAGTGGAACATCCTGTTGTTCCAGCACATCGACGCGCGTCATGCCGACTACTCGCCCGGCTCGGCGGACATCCAGCGCGCCGTCGACCTCGTCCGCGATCTTGGCCAGATCACGCTTCCCGAGGGTCTCGCGCTCAAGTTTGCCGAGCAGCGCTGGTCCAGTTACATCGATGACGAGTCCGATCGGGCGTTGCTGCGAGGCGACGCGCTCTTGCACACCGACTACAACCCGCACAACGTGCTGGTGACCGATGCCGACGCCTTCCTGATCGACTGGGCTTGGCCAACCCGCGGCGCGGCGTGGATCGACCCCGCGTGCCTGGTCGTGCGACTGATCGCAGCCGGGAACACGGCAGCAGAGGCAGAGAAATGGGTCGACCAGATTCCCGCCTGGGCCGAGGCCGAGCCCAACGCACTTGACGTCTTCTCGCGCGGGACGGCCCGCATGTGGGACGAGATCGCTGGACACGACCCCGTCGATTGGAAGTCGAGCATGGCCGCTGCCGCACGGACCTGGCTCGATCATCGGGAAAGTTCCTTGACCTCGGCCTGACCGGGCTGCCGCACAGATGATGCGAGGACGCTGCGCTCAAGCGTCCCCGCATCATCGAAACTGGCTTGTGTCCACAGGAAGACGTCAGCAGATAGTGCTGTCCGAGGACTGCCGGCTTTCCGGTACACGAGGGCCGCCTACGTCACTGGTGGCCCACACGACGTTGTGCTGCGCCAGCTCGTAGATCATGCGCGCGGTGATCTGTCCGGGGCTGATGCCCAGATCGAGGCACAGGGACTTCCGGACGTGATCGGCCCAGATTTGGCATCCGTTGTGGCGGTCGTGCAAGAGGTCGTCAATCATGACCAGGGTCTGTTCGAGGCCAAGATCGTCGCGTAGTAGGAGCGTCTTGGTCCCGTCGGGGTTGATCGCGTAGTCCCAGGGGGTTTCGAGGGTCAGCCTGATCGCCACGAGTGGGTAGCCCTGTGCCGACACGTACACGTCCACGTCTTTCCTCCCGTGCACGGCCCAGGTGCGCGGTAGCGCAGGGGCGTGCGTCGTTTCTGCCTCGCGCACGGCCCTCCCCGGCGGCGGCTCGACAGGTGACCTCTCCGTTGCGGTCTCAAGTGGGTGAAGATGACCACTTAACCGGTGCGGCCCCTTCGCGCGCCACCGCTAACCCGAATTTTGCGGTGAGATATGTCGCACTGCGGAGGGCTACGAGCGCTTGACCCCGATCGGGACAGGGCGTAGTTGCGCCGCGTACTCGACGGCCGCTTCCAACTGGACCCGCACCAAACCCTTGTGCACCTCGGAAAGCTGACGGTAGAGGTCCAGGATCTCGCGTTCGTCCTTGGTGATCACCGACGAGCTGTCGGGGGCCACGAAGGAGTCGGCGGCGAAGGCTTTGCTGACCTCGGTGAAGTCCGCGCCGATCGCATCGGCGAACCGTTGCATGGTCGTGATGCGGGGTATGGCACCTCGTTGCGCGGTCTTGAGGTGGTGGGCGAGCGAACCCGCGGGCAGTCCGGCGTCGCGCTCGATCTGGCGGATGCTCACGCCAGGTTTTTTTCTTGCTATCAGGGTGTCCAAGGCGTACTCGCGTGGCTCGCCGTCGATGGCTTCATGGGCGGATCGCGCCATGTCTACCCCTCCTCGGTCACGCCGGTCCCCATCGGCCGTGACCCGGTTTTCTGTCGCAGTGATGATCAACTGCCCCCCAAATCGCTCTGATCCTGTCGTATCTCCAGTTCCCAGGGCTACCTACCGGAGTCTGAGGTTACAGAAATTTCCGTCCTGCGGGATTTTCCGGCCCGTGGAAACAAGGTTTTGTGGGTGAAAGTTTGGCAAGTTGCGCGTAGGCTGGCCGCAAACATGACAGAACGTCACGTCCACTAGGCCGTTCGGGTGGCGAGACGTCGGCGACGGGGGTCGGTGATGAGGGTGTTCGCAGTTCAGGGCTTCAGTGGCGTGGCCGCGCTCCTGGCGATGTGGTTAGCCGCGTTATCCACGGCCGGACATCGGATGTGGTGTCCGGCGACGTAGCGACGTTGCCCACTGCTCCACAGCATCATCAGCCGCCAGGGAGGCGGCCTCCACCATGTCCGCATCCCAGCCCGCCACCACCGCGACGCCCACCACTGCCGTAGCGCTGGATGACCTGTCCGACAGCGTGGAACTCCTGCACCTGGTCGACGCCCAACTCGACGCACTCAAGTCCGTGAAGACCGTTCTCCAGCGCAAGATCAAAAGCCGTCTGGGCCTGGCCGAGGTCGGGTTGGTGGCCGGACGGCCCGCCGTCACCTGGCGGCGCACCCTTCGGGTGGCCCTGTCGCAGAAGCTGATCAAGGCGTTGCACCCGGAAGTCCTCGCGGACTGCGAGGAGATCACGGAAGTCCGGACGTTCCTGCTCACCGAGGCCACGTGAGCACGGGAACACGGTCCGACCGGTCTCGGGGGGCCGGTCGGACCCGCACCCCCGCTGCGTTGGCCGAGTTGTCCGCCGAGGTCACCCGACACCTGATCGGGTTGCCGCTGGACTACGGGGTCACCGTCGACCACATTGCCGCCCTGCTGGCCGCCGACCCGCGCAACACCACGCACATGGCCGCCGTGGTGCAGGTGATCGTCCACGACGCGCTGGCCGACCCGTTCCGGGAGACCCACGCCAACCGGTGGCGGCCTGCCCTGCCCTCGTGGCTGCGTCCGCCGATGGTCGGCGCAACGGTGCGGCGGCTGCTCGCTTCCGGGGTGCTGGTCGGGACCGGCCGGTACGTGCGCAGCACCGATGCCAAGGGCGGCAACGGAAACAAGCTCATCCCCGTGTACACGCTGAACCTCGCCGCGCCGTCGTTACGCGACCGCCGCGCCGAGCCCACCGGATAGCCCAGGGCTCACCCGCCCTCGTCGCCGTCTCTTCCCGTCTTCACGCATCCCACAAGGAGCGTCACTTCGCCATGCGTACCGACCTGCCTGTTCCCGTCTCGACCGTGCTGCCCGCCGACACGTTCCGCTTCGGCACCCTGCCCGTCCGCACCGTGCTGCGCGACGGTGACCCGTGGTTCGTCGCCAACGACGTCTGCACCGTGCTCGGCTATCGCAAGGCCTCCGACGCGCTGCGCCACGTCGATCCCGACGACGTCGAGGTGATCACCAGCGACCGTGTTTCCCCTGGTCAGCCCGAGGGCGCGCTTTTTCGTACCTCGGGGGGAAACCTGCGACAGACGATGTCGTTGGTCAACGAGCCAGGCTTGTACGAGTTGATCCTGCGCAGCTCCCGTCCGGAGGCCCGGACGTTCAAGCGATGGGTTACCCACGAGGTGCTGCCCTCGATCCGCCACACGGGCGGGTTCGGACACGCCGTCCCGACCACCCTGTCCGGTGCGCTGGAGTTGGCCGCCGCCCAGCAGCGCGAACTGGAGGCCCAGCGCGATCGGCTGGCGGTGGCGGAGCCGAAGGTGGTCGCGCATGACGCGTTCATGGACGCCCGCGGGGCTCTGTCGATGGGCGCGGTGGCGAACTCGTTGCGGATCGGTCGCAACACGTTGTTCGCGTTGCTGCGCGGGCACGGGGTCCTCCAGGACGACAACCGGCCTTACCAGCGCTACGCCCATCACTTCGTGGTGACGGTGCACGGCACCCCGGCCGCTTACCCGATTCGGGTGGTGCACACCACGCTGGTCCGCCCCACCGGGGTCGAGTTGATCCGCCGTGTCCTCCAGCAGGTCGACGCGGACGCCCCTGCATCCCTAGGCCAGTGATCCCGGCCGCCGTGCACGGCGACGCCGAGTCGGCTCGACGTTGCCTGCGCGGCGAGCGGGTGGCCGAGGAACTGAGCACTGGAGCGCGTGAGCTGGTCGTGGCCTGGCTGCACGCCCAGGGCCGCACCGACGCGCAGGTTGCCGCACGCACCGCCATGAGCACCTACACCGCCGCCCGTATCCGGGCGCGCCTTCGACTGCCCGCACACCACGTATTCATTGGGGGGACCATCCGTGGCGCGTGACCATGCCCGCATCGACATCATCATCTGGGATGACCCGGACTGGCTCGACCTGTCCTGTGAAGCCCAGCGACTCTACCTGCTCCTATTGTCGCAAAAGGACTTGTCCTACTGCGGTCTGCTGCCGATGAGGCTGCGCCGCTGGGCGTCGAAGTGCCGCAACACCACCGTGGACAACATCACCGCCGCGCTGGCCGAGCTGCACAACACCCGCTTCGTGCTGGCCGACCACGACACCGAAGAGGTGCTCGTCCGGTCGCTGGTGCGCAATGACGGCATCTGGAAGCAGCCCAACACCCTCGCCGGGGCGCTGAGGCTCGCGTTCGACATCTCCAGCCCGATCCTGCGTGCCGCCCTCGCCGAGGAGCTGCGCCGCCTGCCCGCCCGCTGCGGGGCCGCTCCACAGATGGCCGCCACCGCGCTCGTCGCAGGCGCCCACGAGATCCCCCCGGCGGTCCAGGCCGCGTGCGGGACCGGACGCCGTCGAGGCGCGCCCGCGTCTGCCCCGACCGCTCTCACCATGCCCGAGACGACCGGCCAGTCCGAGCCGGAACCGGTCGCAGTGGTCGAGGCCTCCGGGAAGGGGTCGGGGAACCCTTCGCCGATCCCCTCGGAGAACCCTTCGGAGATCCCTTCCGCGTTGGGTCAGGGGGAAGGGGATAGGGGGAAGGGTGTGGTTGTCCCTCTTGCGTTGAGTGAAACTCCAGTTCAGGGCGTCGCGCCCGCACGCGAGGGTGTGCGCACACGCGAGGACGCCACCCGGCTGGTCGCCGAGCACGTGCCGACGCTGACGCGCAAGGTCGCCACCCGGCTGGCCGGTGAGGTCGCGGAGCTGCTGGGCGAGGGCATCGCGGCCGAGCACGTGACCACCGGTCTGCGGACCTGGGCGGGCAAGCGGCTCGGGGTGGGGTTGCTCCCGGAGCTGGTAGCCGAGGCGATGCGGGCACCGGTGATCGCGCAGGCCGCGGGGCGTTCCCGCAGCGATGACGCGGTGGCTGCGGCGATGGAGCTGGTGCGGCGGATGGCGATCGAGGACGGCGAGATCGGCGAGCACGACCCCGCCCCGGAGCACCTGGCCGCCGTGCTCGGCCTCGCCCCAGGCCGCAGGGACATTTTCGCGGGTGGCTCGGGGTCCTTCGTTGGCGTGCCCGCGTTGGCGGGGGTGGCGTGATGAGCTCGGTGACGACCCGGTTCGACCAGCAGATGATGAGCCGCGCCGAGGTCGCCTCGGTGTTGGCGATGGTCGCGCACTTCCGGGGCCAAGCCCCCGGTGAGGCCGACGTCCGGGCGTGGCGTTTGGCGTTGGCGGGGTACGGCGTCGGGGAGTGCCACGCCGCCGTGCTCGCGGCGGGCAAGCTCACCGACCGGATCACCCCGGCCGAGATCATCGGGCGCGTCAAGGCCGCGCGCCGGTTGACCGAGGCGCGCACGCCGCGCCGTCGCATCACCGACAACGACCGGGCGCTGTTCGCCGCTGCCGGGCGGCGGGGCATCGCGGCCGTTTACGCCGCCGCCGGATGGACGCGCGCCGACTCCTCCCGCGCCACGGAGGCCTTGGGCCACGCCTGCCCGGCCTGCGGGGCGCTGCCCGGCATCACGTGCCGTCGCACCGCCCGACTTCGCAACGGCGGCAGGGAAACCCGTGAGCTGCTCAGCCGCGTGCACCCGAGCCGACTCGCCGACGTGACCACCACACCAGGAGCCACCGCATGACCGCCGCCCACCACGACCACGACGCCGACAGCATCGCGCACTGGGGCATTCCCAGGGTCGTCCACGACGAGGACAACCCTGACCTCGACCAGGTTCCGCCCGCCCCGACACGCGATCAGGCCGCCGCTGCGCGTCTGTCGTGGGAGGTCGCCGTCGACCAACTTGTCCAGCCCGGCCTCTACGTCGTGCACCGCCAAGACGACGGGCACGAGGTGGCCGAGGTGCTGCCGCTGCTCGCCCAGGTCCAGGAGGCCGTGACACCGGGCAGCAAGCGCGAAGGGACGACCGGCAAGCTCGGCAGCCGTCCGCCGGCCAGCCTCGGCGCGCTGGAGCTGCTGGCTGAGATCCGCCACGAGGTCCGCCGGGCCTGTATCGGCCACCGGCACCCCTACCGCAACCCCGGCAGTCTTCGTGAACTCGTACAGGTCTGGGGGGAGCACGCCGAGGACTGGCAGCACGCCGCCGCCGACTACGTGCTGTGGGCCGCCGACCGCGCGGCCGAGTGGGTGCGTGCCGCGCGGCTGCTGTTGGACCCGGTGCCCCGCTACCCGTTGCGGGGGCGGGCGTGCCCGGTGTGTGGGGTTGCCACGGTGCAGGTGTGGTCCGACGACGAAGCGGACTTCGTGCGACGTCCGGCATTGAGCATCGACCCCGAGCAGGTGGAGGCGGTGTGCGCCGGATGCGGGCAGCGTTGGCCGTTGGACGTCTGGGCGCAGCTCGCCCAGACCCTGGACGACCAACTCCGCCACGAGACGATGACGTGATCGGCGTCACGTGCGAATGAGGCCGATTCGAGTTGACCTTCAGTCGCTTCAGCGAGCATGATGACAGGACTGGGTACACGTGTGCCCAAAAAACGTTCGCCGAAGCCCCGTCTCGCATCCTCCTTGCGCGGCGGGGCTTTCGGCATCTCCAGGCGTGTCGACAGCGCCCACCTTGGACCGGGCGTCGAGCCCTCGCGGTCACCATCCCCCCTCGGCCGCGAGGGCTCCGCCCTCACATCAGAAGGGCGGCTCGGTCTCGCCGGGTCGACGCTCGGCCAGCGCGGCGCGCGCGACGAGCTGCCTCACCGGGATGGTGCCGAACCCGAACCACGGCACGGCGTAGGAGACCAACCCGAGCCAGCCGCCGCGCGCACTGCGCACCCAGGCGTGCAGCTCGCCGGTCACGGTGTCCGACAGCGGCAATCCCCGGTTGCGCACCCGTGCCGAGGGCGGCTTGTCCGGCGGGGTCTCGTCCTGGTGAGCCTTGCCCAGGTCCACCCACACCAACCGGGCGGGGTCGAACGCGCGCGCCAAATCGGGGTGCTCCTGGGCTGCTTGGTCGAACATGGGTTCGATAGTGCCTCCGGGTGACCGGTAGGGACAACCCGTCCGGTGCCGGTGAGGCCGGTACAGGCCTGTTCAGCCGGTGCCGACCCGCTACCCGAGCAACCCGGTAGAGCCGCTGTCCGGTCCTGTGAGCCTCTGTCCGGGGCCGGACATGCAAGAGGGGGACCGGTGGTCACCGGTCCCCCTCAGTTCACATGTTCAGCGCGTTGCGATCAGAACCCCGGAAACGGGCCGTGGTGGTGCTCCAAGTAGCCGGACTCCGGCAGGTCCTCGGGACCGGGGGCGTCCCCGTTGCGCCACCAGAACACCACTTCCTTGGTGACGGCACGGTCGCGTTCGTCCTCGCTGTCGAACGCGTGCACGTCCACGTCACCCTCCACATAGGTCACGTAGGCCCAGACTTTCGCCTTCGGTGCGGCGAACAGCGCGACCGCAGTGAGCGGCCACCTGCCGAGGTCCCAGCCGTACCGACCCCACAGTCCCGGCACGCTCCAGCCGCGTTCCTGCATCTCCCCGCGCCACTCGTGGCCGTCGTAGAAGTCCTCGTACTGCACCGGCAACGGCGGCAGGACCACCGCGTCCACGTCGAGCTTCGCCATGATCAGACCTCCCAACCGAACAGGATCACGGCCACATGCAGGACCGCTTGGTCGTGCCGCCCGTTGCGTACCTGGGACAAGGTGACCGCCGTCCACTCGTTGCCCTCGAACCCGAAGTACGCGGCTCCGATCGGGTCTGCCGCGTCGAGACCGGCCGTGGTGACCGCCCGGTCCGCCTCGGCGTCGGGCGAGAGGTCGCGCAGTGCCTTGATGACGTCGCGGCGTAGGTGCGACCGCCATGCTTCTTCGGCCCTGTCGTCGATGTAGCGGCTGTGCCGGTCCTCGTCGAGCAGCGGGTAGTCCCGCAGTCGGCCCACCATCTCGACCAACCGGCACAGCGCGCTGTGCTCGGCGTCGTCGCCGGGCAACGGCTGGCACACCGGCAGAGCCAGGCCGTGCGCCCCGTCGCGGTCGTTGTGCAGGTGGACGAACACCTGCGCGCCGAACTCCTCGATGAGGTGCTGCTGGTTGACCACGTCGAGTTCACTGCCCGCTGTGTCGGAGTAGCGCACGGGCAGTTCCACCAGGTCCGCCGTCCACTGTGTCGTGCGCAGGTCGTCGTAGTCGACCGTGTCGCCGTGATCGGTGGTGATGTATTCACCGACCCCGCCACGCAGGCGCAGGGAACGGCAGCCGTGCATCTTGAGGAGCAGGAACTCCCCGTGCAACTCCTGCCCGTCGCGGGCGGGGGTAACAGGTTCGGTCATCATCGTGCCTTTCTCGAAGTGCCGTCCCCGGCGTTGCCACACCGGGAGCAGCGGTGAATGAGTCAGCCGTCCAGCCCGTGCACGAACAGCCACATGGGCGCGTACTCGGGCAGGTCCCGCAGTGGCGAGACGAAGTCCCGCCACCGGGACAAAGCGCGCTGCCCGGTTCCGGTGAGCACCGGGCACCCGGTCGCCAGGTCGGTGCCGACGTGGCCGTGCTCGCGGGCACGGTCGAGCGCTTCGGCAGTGGTGACACGGTGGATCGCGTCGCTCCACCCGTAGCCCACCGACAGCGCGTGCAACGCGCGCACCTCGGAGGCCTGCTCGGTCAGCACGGTGCGCAGCGCGGTCGCCTCCGGGCTCGGTCGGGTGGCGAGCCTGGTCACCGCGCGAACGAACTCTCCTCGGGCGATCTCCAGCACGTCGTGGGTGAGGAACACCGCGTGCTCGTCGGGGTTGCTAGTCTGCGGTCCGTCGGAATTCATGTTCGCCATTTCTCGGGTTCCGACAGCGCGCCCCTGGGATGGTGTTGCCACACCGTTTGACCGGGGGCGTCGCTGTATCCGGTGTGATCAGTCGCAGGCGACGGGCAGGTACGGCCGGAACCGCCGCCCCAGCCAACCCAGCCAGCGCCGGTAGACCCGCACGTGCCCGGAGCGTCCGTCGCGGGCGCGTTCCTCGGCCTCGGTGCACAGGTAGACCGCGCCACCGCCGAACCGCTCGTCCTGCGGACGCGCGCGGTTGGCCCAGTTGTACTGGGCGACCAAGTGCCCCAGGTCGGCGCGCAATTGTCCGCTCCACTGCGGGTCGCGCAAGAGGCGGTCGGTCATGCCGTAGACCTCGAAGTCGATGCACTCGCGGCCGAGTCGGCTGCGGTAGACCCACGCGGCGATCCCGAACGGCCGGTCCGGGTCGAGCGGGGCGTGGGTCATGCCGTACTTGTGCTCCACATCCAGCACGATCCGCCGCGCCAAAGCCTTCGTGCCCAACTCCGCGGTGCGCGCCCACCGAGCGCCGTACACACGTCGCCCTCGGACTATTTCCGTCCGGGGTCCACGGTCGTCGATTTCCACTGCCATTGTTCACTCCACTTCTCGTTTCCCGTCCAGGGTGTTGCCACACCCCGGACTGGCCAATTCCGCACATTGCCATTTCCTCTATGTCCGGACAATGAATCCACAAAAGATCACCCAGATGGAGCAGAAATCCGCTCCCCGTGATTCCGAAATGGTTGGCGATTGCGATTTCTTTTCCGGTGATCACCTCGACAATATGCGCGCTTCCATGCCGCCTCTACCGTCTTCGCTGGTGGGAGGCGTTGACTCGACATCGGTCACGGCGATGCGGCATGATGTCAGGCGTTCCCTCGGGTTTAGGTGACACTGATTCGACGAGAACGGTAAGGGGTCGCGGACACCGTTCGCGGCCCCTTTTCCATTACCGCGCCACCACGTCGAAGATCACCCGGATATACGTTAGGCCGTTCGTAGTCACTTTGTCCGGAGATTCTCTAAAAGGCTTGAAAGGGGTTGTGTGACCGGTAATGTCTTGGGTGTCACCTAAACCAACCGCCAAGCACCCGAGAAGAGTGCTGGCCGTTTCTAGGGAAATCCCATGACTGAACCGAAGACCCCTGCCCCTGTCCAGGTACCCCAGCAGGCACCGGCCGAGGTGGAAGCCAAAGCCGCACCCGTCAAGGCCGTACCGGCCAAGGTGGAGGGCAAGGCACCGGCCAAGAGCACCGGGAGCAAGGCACCGGCCAAGCCCGTAGCCGCCAAGGCAGAGGCTAAGCCTGCCAAGGCACCGGCCAAGGTGGAGGAGCCGCAGGTCCGGCCGGACAAGGACGTATGGACGCGGCTCGCGACGGCGAACAACAGCAGCCGGACCGTGAACGAGCTGCTGAAAAAGGCAGGGGTGTCCGGGTGGAGTGTCACCCGTCAGCCGATGGCCGCCCTGGTCCCCTCCGGGAAGTGCACCGACTGTGACCAGGTGTCAGGCCGTAAGCACACCTCCGGGTGCCTCATGCTGGCCGATTACCCCAGTGACAAGGGCCTGGTGGAGCCGGACCACACCACCGTGCCGGTGCTGGCACCTGGTGTGTGGTCCCTGGTCATGGTGGACAAGGCCGAGGAATTCGGGTTCCGCCACATCGGGCACACCACCCGTGAGGCCAACCCGGTGCCTGTTGAGGTCCGGAGCAGCATCCTGACCGACATCCTGAAGACCCCCGGTGCCAAGACCGGTGCCGCAGGTCCGCTGTGGGACTCCACCGGTGCCTTTGCCACCGTCCGGGTGCCGGACATGGTGCCGGTGGGCAAGGTGGACACCGTGGAGATGAGGGCCGTTCTGGTCAACTCCCTGGTGCCCAACCGTGGTTCCGTGGTCCGGGTGATGCCGGTGCACACCGGCACCCACACCGTGATCCCGGTGACCCTGCCGGACCTGCCGGACCGGGTGGAGTTGACCCCGGACAACAACTCCGACACCCGGCTCTCCGAGGCCAGTGAAGCCCTGGATCTGTTCACCCGGTTCGCGCAGGGGTTCGGCGAGGTCGCGACCAAGCTGAGCCGCAAGAAAATGACCGTTCAGCAGTTCGAGACGTTCGCCGACACGGTGTTGAAGGACAAGCCGCAGCCCGGTGCCGGCAAGGCCCCGTTCGACCTCTACGACCTTCGTTCCGGGGTGGTGGGCAAGCTGTTCCGGGGTGAGGTGGACCTCACCGAAAAGATCAAGGGCACCCGATGGGCAGCCCTGCTGGCCGTCCTGTGCTGGTCCCAGACCGTCAAGCCCGTCAAGCCCGATACCGAGGATGCCCGTAGGGCCCGTGACATGGCCGTCCTGTTCCCTGCCAGGGAGAGCAGCAACACCGCACAGGCCGCTCTGACCCTGTTGTCCGAAGGGCTCTAGCCCTCTACCGACTGCCCCCGGCAACCTGTTGCCGGGGGCAGTCCCGTGCTCGGGGGTGGACGCTCCCCGTGCCTGCCCGTGCCTCCCGCTCCTGTACCCGTCCCGGTTGCCCGAACCGCACCGGCACCGGGGGTGCGTGCCCCGCGTGCCGGAGCCGTTCCCGCCGTGCCCACGGCACAAGTGCGCAGCGTGGCTATACCGGTGCTCACCGGTCCCGCTTCCGTCCGGCAGTGCTGGCCCGTGACCGGGTGTGCCGATGTGACCTCAATGGGTGTCCACAGCATGTGGACAACCCGTGTGGACAACCACCCACGGTGGCCGATCACTGGCCACTGACCCGCCGTGAGCTGGTGGCCGCTGGGCTGGACCCCGATGACCCGAGTAGAGGCCGAGGGCTGTGTGGTCCCTGCCATGCCCGTGTCACCGCACTGGACCCCCGGACCCGAGGAGGGTGGAACAGCCCGTGAGACCAGCTCTCAGCCCCGACCAGGCGACACCCTGGACCAGGCACGCTCCACCCCAGGGGGGTGACCCCTGACCGGTCCGCAAGGGCACAAGCCACTGAGGCCCGATCCTGTCTTGCCAGGTTTCCGGCAACGCCGATCCCACGTCCGCCGACCCAATCCCGAGGGCAGCGAAGCCGGGCGGGAACTGGCCGCCGTGCTCGACCGCCTGGCCCTGGCCGCCGACCAGGTCCACGCCTGGGTGGACGAGCACGAATCCCTTGTACGCCAAGCATACGAGCTGGGCGCGACCCAACACGACATCGCGCCACGCGCGCAGGTCGCGCAGTCCACGGTCAGCCGAATCCTCGCCCGCGACACCACGGCCTGAACCACCCCGCCCGGTGATGCACGGTGCATCACCGATGCGCCACGCATCACGACCACCGGAGGTGCGCCGTACCGATCATCATCGACGGGATCACCCCGTCCGAGCAGATCCGCGCCGAACTCGCCGCCGAGGGGAAACCGGTTTTGCTCGGCTTCAGCCGAGGCAAGGATTCACTGGCGGCGTGGCTGGCGATGCGCGACGCCGGGATCACGGTCGTCCCGTACCACCTGTACCTGGTGCCGGACCTGCGGTTCGTGGAGGACTCGTTGAAGTTCTACGAGGACTTCTTCGGGGTGCCGATCCTGAACCTGCCGCACCCGACCTTGTATCGGTGGCTCAACAGCCTGCTATTCCAGCCCCCGGAACGCGCGGCGGTCATCGAGGCCGCCCAACTCCCCGAGCCCACGTATGAGGAACTGGCCGAGCTGATCCGCACGGACTTCGACCTGCCCGCGGCGTGGAATGCCGACGGCGTGCGGGCCGCGGACTCCCCGAACCGGCGGATGGCGATGGTCACCCACGGGCCCAAGCGCGAACACCTGCGCAAGGTGTCGATCGTGTGGGACTGGCGCATCGCCGACGTCCGCGCCGCACTCGCCCGCCACCACTGTCCGCTGCCCGAGGAGTACGAGTGGTTCGGCCGCAGCTTCGACGGCATGGACTTCCGGTTCCTCGACCCGATCCGGCAGCACGCTCCGGAGGACTACCGGCGGATCTTGGACTGGTTCCCGCTCGCC
The DNA here is from genome assembly GCF_032460545.1 of Umezawaea sp. Da 62-37. Classification (GTDB taxonomy): domain Bacteria; phylum Actinomycetota; class Actinomycetes; order Mycobacteriales; family Pseudonocardiaceae; genus Umezawaea. The sequence goes on along the minus strand of NZ_CP135965.1, from coordinate 6,266,297 downwards.
GATCTGGAGGTGTTCCGCCGTGGCCTCGCCCGCTGACCCCAACGCCGATCTACTCGCCCAACTTCAGGCCACGGCCGCGATCGGCGGACCGACCTCGCAGGCCGATCTGCTCGCCCAGCTCAACGCCGAACCCGAACCCGACCCCTTGGCCGACGTCGACTACACCGGCGACCTCGCCGCCGACTCAGCCGCCGAACTGGACGCGCTGGCCATCGGCTTCCGCGAGCGCACCAAGCGGGAGGACGAACGGTTCCGGCTCGCCACCGACTCGGAGTACTGGTTCGCCCTGTGCTTCAAGTCCCGTGAGGAGAAGGACGCGTTCCTCCAGGCCGCCCGCCTGGTGCACATCGGAGACAAGTACCTCGACGGCCGCGCCGCCGCTATGGCGCTGGGCGTCGAACTGCCCGACACCGACACCGGAAAGGAGTGATCATCATGCGTGGACGTCTCGGCCGAATGCTCGCGGGTGCACGACGCGTTCTCACCCGCCGTGCCTCCAGCCCCACGCGGGGCCGCAGCGGCGGTAGCTGACCGGCACGCGGTGGCGTTGGTCGATGACCAACGCCACCGCTGCGGCACTCGCCCGGCATTCCAACTCCGACACCGCCCGGTTCCCCGGATTCGGTGCTGAGGGGGTGGTGACTGCATGGGAAAACGCGGACCTGCGGCCAAGCCCACCATCCTGCGCATCCTGCACGGCGACCGCCCCGACCGGATCAACGACAACGAACCCGTCCCGCCCACGCAGGAAATCGCCTGCCCGTACTGGGCATCCGAGGGTGCCCGCGACATCTGGAACCGGCTCGCTCCCAGCCTGGAGGAGCGCGGAGTCCTGACGAACTGGGATGTGGACGCGTTCCTCGTGCTGTGCGAGGCGCTGGCCCGCTACCGCAACGCCACCGCCCTGGTAAACGGCTCCGCACTGCTGGTGCAAGGCGGCTCGGGGCTGATGAAGAACCCCGCGTTGATGGTGCAGTCCGACGCCGAACGCACGTTCCTTCAGTTCGCCGCCCGGTTCGGGCTCACGCCGTCGGACCGGCAGGCGATCAAGGTCGAGGTGGGCCGTGGCGACCAGGGCCAAGGCGCGGGCCGCCTCCTCAGCTAACCCGAACAGAACCAAGGCTGGTGCGCGCACCGGCAACGCCAAGCCCCGGACAACCACCACAAGCGGGGCGCGTCTGCCGGTGTGCGGACGCAGATTCGATGGCAGGACGTGCCGCAAACGAGGCGACCACCTCTGTGTACAGCGCGCCGATCACGCGGTCGCGTTCTGCCACGAAATCTGTGTCCACACCAAAGATAGGTGGGCACGCAAGCCGTTCATCCTCTCCCCGTGGCAGCGAGACGGCATCATTCGTCCGCTGTTCGGTGAGGTCCGGTGGGATGACGAAGCCGCCTGCTACGTGCGCCGGTTCCGTATCGGCTGGATCGAACTCGCGCGGAAAAACGGCAAGTCCGAGCTGTTGGCGTTCGTCGCGCTCTACATGCTCGTCGGCGACGGCGTGGAATCCGCCGAGGTCTATGGCTGCGCCCGCGACACCGACCAGGCCCGCTTGGTGTTCAACGTCGCCGCCCGCATGGTCGCTCTGTCCCCGGTGCTCTCCAAGCGCCTGCGGGTCATCGAGCACTCCGCCCGGATCGTGGACGAGAAGACCAACAGCGTCTACGTCGTAGTGCCTTCCGACGCGTTGGGCAACCTCGGTTCCAACCCGTCGTGCGTGATCTTCGACGAGGTTCTGACTCAACCGGACGGCCGGTTCTGGACCGCGATGCGGACCGGCATGGGCACCCGGCTGGAGCCGTTGCTGCTCGCGGCGACTACCGCGGGCGATGACCCCAGTTCGTTCGCAAAGACGGAGCACGACGAGTGCGTGAAGATCGCCGACGACCCGTCACGGGCGCCGCACCGGTTCGTCTACCTGCGCAACCTGCCCGAGGACTCCGACCCGTGGGACGAGAAGAACTGGTTTCACTCCAACCCCGCGCTCGGGGACTTCCTGTCGCTGTCCGCGCTGCGCGAGGAAGCCCTGGAGGCCCGCAACGATCCTGCACGGGAGAACTCGTTTCGGCAGTACCGGCTCAACCAGTGGGTGTCCCAGACCACGCGGTGGATGCCGATGCACCTCTACACCGCGTGCACCGGCACCGAGACCGACCACCCGGCGCGGCTGCGCGAAGCGCTGGCCCGTCGACCCGCGTGGGGAGGGCTCGACCTCGCCTCCAAGCTGGACCTGACCGCGTGGTGCCTGGTCGTGCCGGAGGGCATCGATGGTCACCCGTCGGTGCTGTGGCGGTTCTGGCTTCCGGAGACCGGGGTGAGCTTCCTGGACGACTTCACCGAGGGCCGCGTGTCCCGCTGGGTCGAGCAGGGTTGGATCACGGTCACCGATGGGGAGGTCATCGACTACGACGTGATCGAGGACGACGTCACTGCCGATACCGGCCTGTTGCGCGTCGCGGACATCTCCTACGACGAGTGGTCGGGTGAGCCGGTGCGGCAACGCCTGGAGCGTCGGACCGGTGTGCCGATGTACCCGGTGCCGCAGACCTACAAGGGCATGACCCACGGCATGACCGAGCTGATGACGTTGACCCGCTCCCGCTCGTGGTCACACCACGGCAACCCCGTCGCGGCGTTCTGCTTCGACTCCGTGGAAGTCCGCCACCCACCCGGCGAACCCGACCTCATCCGCCCGGACAAGCCTGAACGTGGCAAAACCGGCAAGAGGATCGATGCTGTGCCCACGGCGGCCATGGCCGTGGGCGGTTGGCGGCTGCGCGGACAGAAGATCAAGAAGTCAGGGCGGATGGTGGTGATGGGTTGAGCGGTTCGCCCGACAGATTCTTTGATATCTCCACATCGAGTTCGATGCGAACGGCTTGAACTGCTTGCTCTCGGGTGTCAATCCAGTTGGACAGCCGTAAAGACTTGGCTTCAACCGGCATCGGCCCTTTGAATTCAAGGAAGTGGAACCGCGCATCGCCAAGTAGTTTCACGCAGATGGCGGTGAGATCAGGACTGCCGATGACCTGGATGACCTTGAGAGCTGCTGCTGCACGCCTGCTGTGCGGCTCAAAGTCGTTCTCTATCGTCTCGATCTGCTCGTGCGTCAGGGAAAGGCTGAAGAGTGCGGTAAGCGGCTCTTGCAGTGCTTCTGCGGCAGACAGGTACTCGCTGTAGACATCCAGTCGCCGCTCGCGCCAGTCGAGGCGTAGTTGGTGGCGACGTTCATCGAACTGTTGTTCGCGCTCTCGTTGCCAGCGAAGTTCCTCACGCTCGCGTTCGCGCTCCCAACGCCGATCATCGCGCTTCGCCGTAATGGTTCCACCGATAAGGGCACCACCGATGGGCCCGAGGATCGCAATCACGGCGAGCGAGTACGTGATCCACAGCGGTATCTGACTGGACGACATGGGTTCACCGTATCGACTCAAACTCGCCAAATTGCGCAACTGGTGGTGGTCGGCCTGGTCAGCACGAAGTTTGAGTTGTCGCCTGAGCAGTGGGTAACACGGCTGTCTCGCCTGCACAACGCGCAGATCCCAGAGCTGGAAGTGCTCGACTCCTACTACGAGGGCGAACAGTCGCTGTCGTACATGCACCCGGAGCTGATCCGCCGGTTGGACAACCGGGTCCGCCAAGTCGTCATCAACTGGCCGCAGCTCGTCGTGGACGCGTTGGACGAGCGCCTGGACGTGACCGGGTTCCGGCTCGGCGGGGAGCAGGCGGCCGACCGGGAACTGTGGGCGATCTGGCAGGCCAACCGCCTGGACCTGCACTCCGAGCAGGCCCACATCGACGCTCTTGCGTTGGGTCGGTCGTTCGCGATCGTCGGCACCAACGAGGACCGGCCGTCCACGCCGCTGGTCACCGTCGAATCCCCGTTGGACGTCCACGTCGACCTGGACCCGCGTACCCGCAAGGTTCGCGCCGCGCTCAAGCGGCAGTACGACGACGAGGGCGGCGACGGGCTCACCGAGGCCTACGCCACGCTGTACCTGCCCAACGAGACGATCTGGTACTCCTCCGACGACGGCGGCGGGGTCTGGGAGGAGAGCGACCGCGACGAGCACGGCATGGGCGCGGTCCCCGTCGTCCCGTTGGTGAATCGCCCCCGGACTCGCAGGCGCCGCACCGCGCCCCCGCGGCTGGGGCGTTCCGAGCTGGCGAGCGTGCTGCCGATCTCGGATGCCGCGTGCAAGATCGCCACCGACATGATGATCAGCGCCGAGTTCCACGCGATGCCCCGCCGGTACGCGCTGGGGTTCGACAAAGAGGACTTCGTTGACGCGCAAGGGAAGCCGCTGACCCCGTGGGAAGCGGTCGCCGGGGTCCTGTGGGCCTCGTCCAAGTCCCCGAAGGAGGACGGGGTCGCGGTCGGGCAGTTCCCCGAGGCCGACCTGTCCAACTTCCACAACACCCTCAACACGTTGTCGCGGCTGGTGGCGTCACTGTCGGGGTTGCCGCCGCACTTCCTCGGCTACACCACGGAAAACCCCGCGTCGGCGGACGGCATCCGGTCGTCGGAGTCCCGCCACATCAAACGCGCCGAACGCCGCCAACGCAGCTTCGGTGACGGCTGGGAAGAGGTCGTCCGCCGAGTCCTTCACGTGCGGGACGGCCGCGTTCCCGAGGAAGCGCTGAGGGTCGAAACCCAGTGGGTCGACCCGTCCACGCCCACGTTCGCCGCGCAGGCGGACGGTGTGGTCAAGCTGTACTCGGCGGACAAGCTCCTGCCGCGCCGCTCCGCACGACGGGCGCTCGGATACTCCGATACCCAGATCCTGGACATGGAGGCCGAAGACCAGCAGGCCTACCAGCGGATCACGGGCGAGGACCAAGCCGCCGAGTTCGGCCCGAAACCCGACGCCGACCAGGCACCCCCGGTGCCGCCCGTCGACGGCGCGCAGGGTGCGCCGCAAGTTCCCGCTCCTCGGCAAGGGAACGCAGCGGTGTTGTTCCGTGAAGCGGCACTGACCGGCCGCTGACCGGAGTTGCGCCCGGTCGGGGTGCTCAGGGGGGTCGAGAACCCCGACCGGGGATACGGCGGCCGGGGGGATGGCCGCCACAGCCGATTGTCGCGCATCCACCGATTTCCGTTACCCCTATTTGTGCGGCCGGTGGTGATCACCCGTGACGCCACTGGATGTCCAGCAGTACACCTCCCAACAGGTCACCGTCCGCCAAGCCGTCGATCAAGCCCAGACCGCGTGGGCCCGACTCGACGTCACGGACCTGGAACAGTCCTGGGAAGCCGACGTCCGGCCACAGGTCGTCACCGCCGTGGAACAGGCTCAAGCCCAGACGGCAGGGTTGGCGCAGGCCTATGTGCTCGGCACGCTGGCCGCCGCAGCGGCCGTGTCCGCCCCACTCGGCCTGCTGGTCGCGGGTGCGTTCGCGGGCATGGCCGCGAACGGGCTGCTTCTCGCGCCGCTGCTCGACTTCGCGGTCGGGTACCTGCGGCGCGCGCTGGATCTCGGGGCCCCGCCCTCGGAGGCGCGGACGATCGGGTTGCACCGGTTGCTGACCTACGTCAGTACCGAGGTCGCCGACACCGGCCGCCTGGCCGTGCAGGTCGCCGCGATCGTCGAGCCCGAGATCGCCGGGTACGAGCGGACCGTGGTCCTGCCCGCGTGCGGGCGGTGCGTCATCCTGTCCGGTCGGCTCTACCGCTACAGCCAAGGCTTCCTGCGGCACCCACGATGCGACTGCGGGATGAGACCGGTCACCCACGACCAATGGGGCACCGGCCCTGACAGTGCGGCACCGGGCACCTTGTTCGAGCGGATGACCCGCGCCCAGCAGGCCAAGGCGTTCGGGGTTGATGCCGCCGAGGCGATCCGGGCCGGGGCGGACATGTCCCGTGTGGTCAATGCCCGCCGCAAGGGTGCGGTCTACACCGCCGGTGGGTACGAGTTCACCCACGAGGCCACCACCAAGCGCGGCGTGGGCCGCCAACTCGGCGACCTGTCCAAGCGACCTGGTTCCCGCTATAGCCGCTCGCGGGCTAACCGGCCGACCCCGGCGCAGCTCGTGAACGCCACCGATGACCGCGCGGAGCTGGTCCACCAGCTCAAGCGCTTCGGCTACATCCGCTAGTTCCCCAGTCCCGTTCACGTCACACGAAAAGGGGGTTTTCACCCTGTCTGAAATCACCACCCCACCCACCCCGGAACTGCCCGCACAGCCGCTCTCAACCGCCCCACCGGCCACCGAACCACCTGCCCCCACCGCACCGGCCGAGGACACCGGGAAGACCACCGAGCCGGACTATCGGGCGCTGTACGAGGAGGCCCGCACGAAGCTGACCCGCGCCGAGCAGACCGCGCGGGACCACAAGGCCAAGGCCACGAAGCTGGACGAGATCGAGGCCGCGACCAAGACCGATGCGGAGAAGGCCGTCGAGCGCGCCACGGCCGCTGAAGCGCAGCTCGTCGCGCTGCGGCGCACGGCGGTGGACGCGGAGATCCGCGCCGCCGCGTCCGGGTGGGCCGACCCCAGCGACGCGCCCCGCTACCTCGACGACCGGGACCGCTACCTCGGCGCGGACGGCGCGGTGGACACCACTGCCATCTCCGCCGACCTCGCGGCCGTGCTCACCGCGCGTCCACACCTCGCGCGCGTCGACGGCCCCCGCCGTCCCGCGCCGGACCCCTCCCAGGGGCAGCGGTCGGGCGGGCCGTCCGGGGTCGCCGAGCAGATCCGCGAGGCCGAAGCCCGCGGCGACTGGGCCACCGCGATCTCGCTGAAGAACCAGCGCCTCGCCGAGCAGGCCCGCGCCCAACGGTAACCACCGCTTCCCTTTGACACGTAAGGAGGTTCCTTGCCCGGAATCGCAGCAATCGCCAACACCTACAACAGCCCCAACTACGTCGGCGAGCTTTTCGCCCTGACCCCGACCGACACGCCGTTCCTGTCCGCGATCGGCGGTCTGACCGGCGGGCGCCGCGCGAACGCGGTCATCCACACCTGGACCGTCTACGACCTGCGCCCACCGGACCCCGCCCGCCAACGTCTGGAAGGCGCGGACGCGCCACCGGCCGAGACCCGCATCCGAGGCCAGGACCGTAACGTCCTGGAAATCCACCAGGAGACGATCGGTGTCACCTACACCCGGCAGGCCACGCAGAACATGTTCGCCGGGACCGGGGCGGCCAACCCCAACGCCGCCGCGATCGGTGGCAGCAACGCGGTCGCGGTGGAGATGGACTGGCAGACCCGCCAGGCCCTCGTGCAGATCGCCCGTGACGTGGAGCTGACGTTCCTGACCGGCACCTACCAGGAACCCACCACCAACAGCACCGCGCGCAAGACCAGGGGCATCCTGGACGCGACCCGGACCAACGTCATCACCAACGCCACCGCCAAGGCGTTGACCGAGGGCATGGTCATCGACCTGTTGCAGAAGGTCTGGGAGAACGGCGGCATCCAGGTGTCCGAGACGGCCACGTTGATGTGCAACGCGTGGCAGAAGCGGCAACTCACCACCGAGTTCGTGACCAAGAAGAACTACCAGGAGTCGACCCGCAATGTCGGTGGGGTCGCGGTGACCACGATCGAGACGGACTTCGGCCGGGTCAACATCATGCTCAACCGGTACATGCCCACCGACGTCGTGCAGGTGGTCAGCCTCGACCAGTGCGCCCCCGTCCTGTTGGAGTCGCCGGGTAAGGGGTTTTTGTTCTCCGAACCGCTCGCGAAGACCGGCAGCACGGACCGGGCGCAGATCTACGGCGAGATCGGTTTGGAGTACGGGCCGGAGATCGCCCACGGGAAGATCACCGGCTTGACCACGGCCCCGGTCGGGGGTGGGGCGTGAAGTTCGTCAGCCCCCAGTACCCGCAACTCGTCGTCCACGACCTGGGCGTGAGGTTCGTGGACGGCGAGGCCGAGGTGACCGACAAGACCACCATCGACGCACTGCGCGCGATGCCCACCGACATCGGGGTACGCGCCGCCGGTGGACGGCCGCCAAGTTCACCCGGTAGTGGAGCAGGAAAGCCCGGAAACGCCGACTGACGCCGGCCGGCAACACAGTCAGCCGTCACCCGAAAAGGTGGTTTTATCCACGGGTCGGACCTGAGAGTGTAAGGCTCTGTCGGTGGCGGACGTAGAGTGCGAGTTATGCGAGGACACCGGGTCGATGACCTGGCAACAACCCGTAACGGATCCCGATGGCGTCCTGGTACTCGTCCAGATGAGTCACCCGTGTGTCCGTGGATGTTCGGGCTGGTGGAAAGCCCCTGCTGCCGAACGCGGCATCGTCGTGGACGTCGTCACCGAGGTGACGGTGGGCAACGTCGCCCACGCCAACCGCATCCACCGCACGGACTGGTCCGCCCCTCTCGACACCACGCGTGACGCAGGACTCGCCTCGCCGGGGTGAACCCTGGGCCGCTCACGCCCGATGACGGGGACGGGATGCCCGTGTCCGCTCCCCTCTCACTGGCCACCGTCGCCGACGTCCAGGCCCGCACCGAAGTACAGCTCACCCCGGCGCAGCAGGCCCGCGCGGCGGTGTTCATCGGCGACGCCACGGCGATCATCCGCACCCGCGTGCCGGATCTGTCCGACCCACCACCGGAGACCGCGCCCGGTGTGATCGTCACGGCCGTGCTGCGGGCGCTGGCTTCCCCGGCCGATGGCAACAAGTCCGAGACGGTGGGGTCGCACTCACGAGTGGCGGCGCACGAGGGCGGCGGGCTCTACCTCACCGACGACGAGTTGGATCTGTTGCGCCCGCCTGTTCCCGCTCCACGCGGCGCGTTTTCCATCTGGATCTGACCATGCCCCGGCCAGCAGCAGAGCCACCAGTGCGAAGGCACCGGCCGTCCACCAGGCCCACGTCACCGCGTTGATCACGGCAACCACGGTGTTGGTCGCCGCGGCCAGCCCCAGCGCGAGTAGGGAGCACCTGAACACCGCGTCCGCGCCGTCGCTCGTCGTGTCGTGTCCCTCCATGACGTCCTCCAGCTTCGTCACCGCCTGTATCGGATGGGCGGGCGAACCGGTTACACGCAGCGAGAGCACCAGGTCGTGGCACGACAAAGCGCCGGTCCCTGTGGGGAGGGTTCCGGCGCTACTCCTGTTGTCGGCACCCAGAACTGCCGACTTGACCGATTCCGGCTCGTTTCACCTGATCGGAGCATCCATCCAGCTTCCCCACCGTCTGGTCGTGACCACCCCGACCCCCGTCACCGACGCCTACGACAACCCCACCCCGCACCTGGACTACGGCCCCGACGCGCCGCAACGCGTCCTGTGGGGGCTGTTCCAACCCGAGGGCTCCACCGAATCGGCCGGACCCGCCCGCCACGCGGTGATCACCCGGTGGCGGTTGTTCACCCTCGAACGCCTCACCGCCCGCGAGCGCGTCACCCGCCAAAACCGCGTGTTCGAGGTCGTCGGCGAACCGGACGAGTTCGCGCCGCGCTTCGGCCACACCCATTACGAAACCCGACTCGTCCACGTGGAGGGCTGAGCCATGAAGGCGTTCGAGGACTTCCGTGTCGACCGGGCCGGGGTCGCCGAGCTGCTGCACTCCGACGAGTTCCGCGACGCGGTGCAGGTCGCAGCCGAGGAGATCGGCGCGACCGCGCGCGGCGCCGGACACCGCGTCACCAACGGCGACCCGCTGCCGGTGGAGGTGTTCGACGACCCCAATCACGACCGGGTCGGGTTCACCGTCGCCGTCCGCCACCCCGCCGGAATCGGCATGGAGGCCCGACACGGGGTCTTGAAACGCGCGGCGGAAGCGGCCGGGCTGACGGTCTCGGGGCTGGAGGCGGACCAGGCGTGAGCCTGCCGGTTCCCGTCGACGTCGCCGAACTGGTCGTCCGCACGCTGCGCCCCCTGCTGACCGCCCGTCCCGAACCCGAGGTCGCGGGCATCAAGGTCTCCACCCAGGTCGGCAACGGTCCGCAGGGTGGTCCGCCGTCGCTGCCGTGGCTGCTGGTCGCCGAGGACGGACACACCTGGTCCTGGCCCGCCGTGCAGCGCGCGGTGATCCGGCTGACCTGCTGGCACCGCACCGACCACACCGCCAAAGCCGTCACCGCCCTGGCGATGGCGCTGCTGTGCGCCCCGCACGGCGGTAGCGCGCTGATCGTCGCCGAACCCGTGACCGCTCCGATCGCCGGACTCGACCCCTACACCGACCAACCTCTTGCCACCGCAGCCGTGACGGTCTACGCGCGCACCCCGACCAGGAAGTAGGTAACTCCTTGGCGTTGAACAGTTCCCTCGTCCGTGTCCCCGGTACCGGGGAACTCTCCCTAGGTCCACCGGGCACACCCGAACCGCCCGACGCCACCACCGCGCTACCGGCGGCGTGGACCGGGTTGGGGTTGTCCACCAACGACGGTGTGACGATGAAACGGGCGGTGGAGAAGACCGGTACGGAGCACTGGCAGCAGCTCACCCCGGCCCGCTACATCTACACCAAGCAGGAACTCACCGTCTCCTCGGTGTTTCAGGAGACCAAGGGCATCGTGCTGTCCGCGTACTTCGGCGGGCTGGTGTTCGCCGAGACGGCGGCCGGGTCCAAGAAGTACCGGGCCGAGATCAGCTCCGTTCCCAAGGGCGACGAACGGGCGCTGTGCGTGGACTGGATCGACTACGTGTCGGCCACCCAGGCCTACCACCACCGGCTCTACGTCCCGCGCGCCGAGGTCTCCGAGACCCAGGACGCCCAGTGGTCCCGCACCCAAGAGGCCCGCTGGGGGTTGACCTTCGCCGCGCTGGCTCCGATCGGCGGGTCCACCGCGCTGGCCGTGTGGCTCACCGACGACCCGGCCGTCCTGCTCGCAGCACCCGCCTCCGGTTCCTTGCAGGAAAAAGAGGCGGGTTAGGACGCGCGACGCCGCCGTGCCAGGTCCACCAGGTCCGCCGCCGTCTCGCGGGCCTGAACCGCGCCTCCCTGCACTGCCACCGCGTCAACGCGCAATGCGGCACTTCGCCTGCACTCGTAGTCGACGCGATGTGCCAGGCACGTGCAGTCCGATGCGTGGCTCAGGTGCGACTCGGTCATTACCCCAGTTTGCGTACCGCACGGTCCCTGTCAACCGAAGGATTCAGAAGGAACCACGATGAGCAACCGCCAACGCCGTGAGGCCACCCAGCAGCCCCCCACCCGATCCGATCGGGCGGTGATGTGGCGCGGCACCCGCTTCACCCTGCCCACCGCCGACACCTTCCCCCTCGCCGCGATGGAAGCCGAGGAAGAGGGCCGCCACCTGGCCGCGCTGCGGCTCATCCTCGGCGACGCCCAGTACCGGACGTGGCGGTCGATGGCGTCCACCGCCGCCGACGCCGAGGACTTCTCCCGCTCGGTGATGCGGGAGTTGGGGCGGGGAAACCCCTGAGTGTCGTCGGCCTGCTGGCCGACGACACCACCGCCGACGCCCTCGAAACCGACTTGCTGCGCTACGGGGTCGACCTGCTCGACCTCTACCGGGGAACCCTGACCCTGCGCCGCGTCTGCGCCTTTGTGGCCAACCTGCCCGACGACGCCGCCGTGTGGCGCACCGCCGGACCGGACGCGGGCTGGACCCGCCAAGAATTGCTGCTGGCCGTACTGGAACGCCGCGTCACGTTGCTGTGGGCCACCGTCGCCCAGGCCCTCGGACAGACCGTCTCCGACGAGGACCTGACCAGCCCCCTCGACTCTCCATCCACTTCGGACACTTCTGCCCCGGCTGCGTCTGGGGGTGAACCCGAGACCAAGTCCCTGCGTGAGATCGCGCTGTGGATGCGAGGGGCGTGATCCCCTCTGGCCACAGTCGGACACGCCTACCTCAAGATCCTGCCCAGTCTGCAAGGGCTCGGTCAGCACCTGCGCGGCGAGATCAACCAGGCCGAGCGCGGTGCCCCGTCGATCTCCCTCACGGCGCAGATCCAGACCCATCTGCTCCGCGCGCAACTGCTGGCCGCCGCGCGTGAAGGCGACCGGACCGCGATCCGGCTGTTGGCCGAACTCGACTCCGCGACCGCCGAAGCGCAGTTCGAGCAAGTACGCCACCGCATGTCGGACAAGAACGTCTCGCTCAAGGTCGTACTCGACAAGTCCCTCGGGACCGCCCTGCGTGGGATGGCGGAGCTGGACCGGGGCGTCACCGGGCTGACCGGCAGCATCACCCGGCACACCGCCACCGTCGGCGCGTCGACGCTGAAGTACGCCGCGCTGGCCGGGGCCTTGGCCCAGGCCATCAGCCTCGTGGGCGGACTCGCCTCGGCAGCGGCCACCGCTTCGGGGTCGCTGCTGGTGCTGCCCGCCGTGGGCATCGCCGCAGCGGTCGCGGTGCAGACGCTCAAGCTCGGCGTCGACGGCCTGTCCGACGCGCTCAAAGCCGACACCCCGGAGAAGTACGCCAAGGCGGTCAAGGATTTCCCGCCCGCCATGCGGGCTACCAGCGACGCCGTGCGCGCACTGAAACCCGAGTTCGACGGCCTCAAGCTCGACGTCCAGACCGCGCTGTTCGCCGATCTCAGCGGCGAGGTCACCAAGCTGGGCGGCACCTATCTACCGGTCCTGCGCGGTGGGCTGTCCGAGGTCGCCGCGGGCTTCAACGTCGGTGCCCGCGGGGTCGGCGAGTTCGGCCGCGAAGGGCAGACGGTCGATGACGTCCGGCTGATCCTGGACAACACCGGCCAATCGGTGCGCTACCTCTCCGGCGGGTTCGCCCCGCTGCTGCGGGCCCTGCGCGACATCGCCGCCGTGGGCTCGGACTTCCTTCCAGGGTTCGCCTCCGGGCTCGCGGACGGTGCGGACACCTTCTCCCAGTTCATCGCCACCGCGCGCGAGACCGGTCAACTCCGGCAGTGGATGTCCGCCGGGCTGTCCGCGCTCGGTGATCTGTTCACGTTGCTGTCCAACCTGGTCAAGATCGTCGCAACGGTGTTCGCGGCGGCTGACCAGGGCGGCGCGGGCCTGCTGGGCACCCTCAACGCCGTCACCGGCGGACTGCTCGCCTTTCTCCGCAGCGCGGAGGGAACCGTTGCCCTGCAACAGATCTTCGGTGGTCTGGGTGCGGTCGCGGGGGCGTTGCTGCCGCTGGTGATGTCGATCGCGTCCGTGCTTGCCTCCGACGTCGCTCCCGCCATCGCCCTGTTGGGGCCGATGGTCGCGGCTGCGTTGGGCGTGCTGACCGGTGCTGCCGCGCCTCTGGGCACGATCCTCGGGGCGTTGGCTCCGCTGGTCGGCACCGCCGCGCAGGCGTTGGCGTCGGTGCTGGTCCCGGTGCTGACGCTGCTGTCGGGCGTGGTCGCGGAGCTGGCTCCGGCCGTGTCGCTGGTCGTGCACGAACTGGTCGGCGGAGCGCTCGCCGACGGCGTGCGCGAACTGTCGCCCGCGCTGCTCGCTCTGGCTCGCGCCGCCGCACCGATCATCGTCCAACTAGGACAGTTGCTCGTCGACGCGCTCCGGGTGGCGGCTCCGGCTCTGTCGGCGCTGCTCACGGTCTTGACGCCGATCGCGTCCGAGCTGGCGGGGTCGCTGCTCACCGCGTTGGCTGCCGTGCTGCCCCTGGTCGGCCAGTTGGCCGGGGTGTTCTCGGCTGTGCTGCTGGCCGCGCTCCAGGCGGTCATGCCGGTGCTCCCGGTCGTCGTGGACGTGGTCGAGCAGCTCGCCGACGTGCTCAGCGTCGGGCTGGCCGCCGCGACACCCAGTCTCATCGAGACCGGACGACTGCTCGGCGAGGTCCTCACCACCGCACTGGTCGGGCTGCTGCCGCTGCTGCCGCCGCTGGCGGAAGCGTGGATGCGGATCTGGTCCGAGGGCCTGGTGCCGCTTCTGCCCGTGCTGCTGGAACTCGTGTCCGCGCTGCTGCCACCGGCCGTGGAGCTGATCACGAAGCTACTGCCGCTCGTGCTTCAAGCGGCCGGTCTGCTCGCGACGTGGACGGCCGCCATCGCGAAGGTCGCGGCGGCGTTCACCGAAGGCCTGATCCCTGTCCTGCTGTTCTTGATCGACAACGTCGTCGTGCCCGTGTTCGACAAGATCGTCTCGGTCGTCTCCGGCGCGCTACAGGCCCTGCAAGGCGGGCTCGACCTGTTCATCGGGATCTTCACCGGCGACTGGGACCGAGCCTGGACCGGCGCGAAGGACCTCGTGATCGGCGCGTTCCGCTCGATCGCCTCCGGGATCGACCTCGCCACCGGCGGACTGCTCAGCTACGTCGCCGGACTGCCGGGCCGCATCATCGGAGCGCTGGGCAACGTCGGATCGCTGCTACTCCAGGTCGGCAAAGACATCATCAACGGCCTGCTACGCGGGATCGAGTCCATGTTCCAGACGGTCAAGAACAGACTCGCCCAGTTGACCAACCTGCTGCCCTCGTGGAAGGGGCCACCCGCACGCGACCGAACCCTGTTGCGCGCCAACGGCGTCCTGCTCATGCGCGGACTGGTGACCGGACTGGAGGACGGCGAACCCGCCGTCCGCAACTACCTGTCCGACCTCACCCGCCGATTGCCGCTCACTCTCGAACGCTCCACAGTGGACATCACCAGAAGCGGAGCACGAACATTCGGCGCGACCGAGTCGACCTCAACGGAGCAGCCCGTGACGGCGGCGGACCTGGCGGCGTTCACCGACGCCGTGCGGGAGCTGGCGGCCCGGCCGGTCGTGGTGCAGGTCGGCACGACCGAGATCGCGCGGGCGACCGCCGAGGGAAACCGCGTGCTGTCCCGGAGGTGACCCGATGCCGTCCTTGTGGATCGGGCCACCCGGCAAGTTGCGGGCCGTCAACGACGCCGCACGGGAGTTTGACCGGTCGGTCTCGTTGGGCGTGACCGAGTTTCAATCGTTGGGCGGGGCGGTGACGGTGACCAGTCTGCCGATACCACCCCGCCGCCTCGCCCTGTCCTGGACCGGACTGCTCCCGGCTGACGCGGAATGGCTGGATGCACTGGCTCGCAGGGTGTTCGGACCGATCCCGCTCGCGGTGCTCGACCCCACCGCGCGCAACCTCTTGGAGGGTGCGCAGTCCCAGGGTCTCGGACCGGTCGCCTCCGTCTGGGAGCTGGTCGGACCCGGCGCGCTGGCCCAGCAGAGTGACCGCACCGTCGTGGTGACCGCAGCGGGATCGGGCGCGGTGCTGCGGTGGCTGCACCCGTACTGGGCGGGGTGGCCGATCGTGGCGGGCAAGCCCGTCACGTTCACCACCTCGATGGCCCCGACAGCGGGGACCTGCGCGCTCTACTGGGTCGACGCCGCCGGAGTCATCCTCCTCACCCTCGGCGGCACCGGAAACACCATCACCGCCACCCCACCCGCCGGGGCGGTGTACGTGCGCCCGGCCGTTCTACTCAGCCCCACGACCACCCCGACCCCGATCGGTCCCGCTCTGCTGCGCATCGCGGCCGACACCCCACCGGGCCCGCTGGGGACGCTCGGCGACGGCTGCCCCGCGATGACTGTCACCGGCTACACCGACCGCCCCACCGCGACCGCCCGTGACCTGTCGCTGACCCTGGTGGAGGTGCGCCGTGCAAGAAGCTGACCCCGACCTCGTCACAGCGCTCGCCCAAGGCGAACGGCAGAACAGCACGCTGACCCGGTTGGGCGGACGCGACGTCACCGGACAGGTGACGTCGTGGTCGGTGGACCGGGCCTACGACAGCGACCTGCCCGCCCCGTTGCGGGCGATCAACGGCAGTGCCGCCGCCGAACTCCGCCTGACCCTGACCGGTGACGGCACCAGCACCGCCGCCCAGCTCTACAGCCCCTACGCGCCCCACACCACCGCCGAACTCGTGCGGCCCGGCCAATCCGCGGTGCACGGCTGGGGCCTCGACGGTGACGCGCTCCCGACGTTTCGCGGCACCGTTCGGGACCGGGTTGCAGACTCCGCCACCGGCACCGTGGAGTTGTCCGCCCTCGACGGTGCCGAGCGGCTGCGCGACGCCGCCCGCCTGCCGGTCGCGGTGTCGGTCGACTCCACCCCGATCAGCTCGGGCATCTGGGCGGTGGACAAGCTGTTGCGGGACGCGGGAATCCACACCGCGCCGCCCCCGCGCCCGGACTGCATCCTGTACGCCAGCCTGCACGGTGGCGTCACTCCCGACATCGGGTTCTACCGGACCCACGCCAACATCGCCGGGTACGACCGGCGTGACGTGCCGTGGGAGATCGCCCCGTATGCGGGCGGCCTGGAGTACAGCATCCGGTGGGACCCCCGCACCCGCACCACCGTCCCCGGTCGCAGCCTGTTCGCCGAAACCTGGTTGGACAGCACCTACCAGCCCTCGGCGGGCACACGGGTCGAACTGGTGCTGTTCTTCCAAGCCGACACCTCGACCAACCAGGTCCGGTTCGCGATCGACTTCAGCGCGGATCAGGCCACCGTCGGCACCGATTCGAACTTGCGGTTCCTGTTCAACCTCGGCGTCACCACCAAGGGCCGCTGGCACATCGGCGCGTACTGGTCGTTTTCCGGCTCCGTGCCCTCGTGCTGGCTCTATCTCGCCGGTCCCGGTCTTCCCGGCGGCTACAAAGAGATCAACCTCTCCACGTTCGCCACGATGCCCACCGGCTCCCAGCTCAACTACGTGCAGCTCAACGCCGGGTTGAGCTGCGAGGCGGTACAGGTCAGCATCCGATCCTCACGACCGACCCAGGCCGAGTTCACTCCGGTGTGGACACGCGGCGCGGTGCTCGACCGGATCGTGTCCCAGGTGATCGCGTTGCCTCCGGTGCAGGGCAGCGCGTGGGAGGTGATCACCCAGATTGCGCGCGCCGAGCAGGCCACGGCCGCGTTCGACGAGCTGGGCGTGTTCCGCTACCTCAACAACGGTCGGTTCACCGATCCCGGCGAGTCGGTGCTCACGGTGACCAGCGCTCACGAGATCGCTTCCCTGCGGGTGTCGGAGGCGATCGACAGCGTCCGCAACACCATCGACGTCCCGTACTCGCTCTACACCTCCGGGGTGTCCTCGACGCGGTTCACCGACACCACGGTTCGGCAGATCGGCGCGTTTGGGACGCTGGTGCTGACGTTCGAGTACGACGTGTCGGAGTTCGACAGCCCGCCCCCGGTCGTCTACGCCTCGCCCGTGCCCTCCGGGTCGCGGGTGCGGTTCGCCACCACCAGTGCCGGTGGGACCGGGGTGCACGGAGCCATCGAGAGCACTACCGAACGCGACAGCTCCAGCTTGCGCATCACCTTCACCAACCGCACCAGCCTCGTCCTGTACCTGGCCACCACGACCGGCACACCCTCGCTGGCCATCAGCTCCATCCAGCTCGCCACCAGCAGCCCGACCCGGCTGTCGCTACGCGCCTACGACCAGACCTCGCGCGCCCTCTACGGCCCGCAGGTCTACCAAGCCACCGCCTCCCCGTGGATTCAGACCCGGTTCGCCGCCTCGGTCGTGGCCGACTACCTGCTGGCCGCCGCCACCCCGTTGCCGGTCCTCGGTGACGTCGAGATCCTGCCCGACCCGCGCGTCCAACTCGGCGACCTCGTCCAGGTCATCGACACCGTGGGCGCGGCCCTGTCCACCCCGGCGTGGGTCGTCGGCATCCGCACGAGCGGCGACGACACCGGCCGCATCCGCCAAGTCCTCACCCTGCGCGCCACCACAAGCCCAGGCCCACCCGTCCCCACCGGGCTGCAACCCGATCCGCTCCTGGACCCCGACGCGCGCGCCCTGCTGGCCGCGCAAGGGGTCCTCGTGCCCTGACCACCACACCGGGGAGGTGAACCCCGTGGACCTCTCCGCCCTGCCCAACGTCGGCGTCGCGGGCGCGCTGGTCGTGGTCGTGGGCTACCTGCTCACTGCCAACCACCGGCTGATGACCGCCAACCGGTCCGACCGCGCCGAGTACCTGACCGCGCTGGCCGCCCGCGAAACAGCCCACACCGCCGAACTGTCCGCCCAACGCACCGCGCACGCCGCCGAACTCGCCGCACTGCGCGCCCGCCTGGCCGAACTCGAACGCCGACTGGGCGAACTGGAAGGCGAACTCGACGCCGAGCGCGACCGACGACGCGCCGCCGAGGACGCCGCCGCCGAAGCACTACGCGGCCACCCCGCCTAACCCCTCGACCGCTTCACCCACGAGCCGACACCACCCCCGGTGTTCGGCCGTTTCGCCATGCCCGCATAACAGGAGGATCACCAGCTTGACCGACTACGGCATCGACATCTCCAGCCACCAGGGCGAGGACATCGGCTGGACCGACGTCGCCGGACACAACATCAGCTTCTGCTCGGTGAAGCTCACCGAAGGCACCACCTACATCAACCCCGCCGCCCGCTCCCAGGTCGACGGCGCCCGCTCGGTCGGCATCAGCACCGGCGGCTACCACTACGCCCACCCCGGCGACCCGCGCGGCCAGGCCCACTACTTCGCCGACCAGCTCGACGCCCGCGGACTGCTCGCCTCCGGGTCGCTGTGGCCGATGCTCGACATGGAGGAACCCGGCTTCCCCGACCCGAACGGCTGGATCCGGGAGTTCATCGCCGCGTTCCGCGAGCGCACCGGGGCACCACTGCTGGTCTATGCCAACGTCTACTGGCTGACCGCGCTCATCGACCCGAACCAGTGGGCCGACGACGCGGTGTTGGTGTGGGCCGCGCAGTACAACGGCGACCCCGGCAACCCCGACTACGCCCACCCCCGCCTGGCCATCCACCAGCACACCAACTCCGGCCACGTGAACGGGTTCAGTGGCCTGGTCGACCGCAACGCCACCATGGACGGCTGGTCCCGCGAAGCGTTCGTGATCGGCAACGGGTCGGTTCCTTCGCCGACCGCTCCGCCGTGGCCGTTGCCGAACGGCCACTACTTCGGGTTGATCACCGGGCCCGACAGCAGCCACGGCGGCTACTACGCCACCGAGCGGGGCTGGGTCGCGCAGATCCAGCGGGCTTTGCAGGCCAAGGGCTTCGCCCCGCTCTACGACGGCTGGGCCGACGGCGTCTACGAGCAGGCGACCGCCGACGCCGTCGCCGCGTGGCAGCGCGAGGCCATGCCGGGCACCACCCGCTTCGGCGAGGTCTGGTGGGACGACTGGGCCGTCCTGCTGGCGCCCTGATGTACGAAGCCCACCCGGCCGCCGTCCTGGCCCTCCCGCTCGCACTGCTCCTGTCCCCGGTCCTGCTACTGGCAGGCCTGGGCATCCGCGCACTTCTCGCGCGACTCCACCGCCCCACCACCACGGAGGAACTCCGCATGTCCGAACCCCGTCCCCGCCCGCTTCGCACCGCCGCGTCCTGGATCGGTGGCGTCCTCGCCCTGGTCTCCGGCCTCGTCGGCGCGGGCGTGCTCACCGATACCCAGGGCTCCGCGACCGCGGCCGTGATCAACGCGGTCCTGGTCCTGCTCGGCACCTTCGGCGTCGTCATCGCCACCGAACGCAAGGTCACCCCCGTGGCCGACCCGCGCGACAACGACGGCACCCCGCTGGTCCCCGCACCCGAGCCGACGCCCTTCGGCTCAAGTAGGAGGTGACCGCCCTGGGCAACACCGCCCCATCACGTCATCGGCCCGAACGGCTGATTACCCAGAACAGCGGCCTGCGCCTGTGCGGGATCTTTAGCGTCTCCTAGTCGTCCTCGCCGAAGCCGTACTGGATGTTCTTCTGCTTGCAAGACGGGCAAACGATATAGGCGTCTGAGTTGCCGCCATCTTCATAGGGGAGGTAGCTCGTTCCACCCGAGAGCGCCGACTCACACCACTGACAGGTGCGACCGCCACTGCTCTTGCTACGGGTCGACGGGTCGATGAGCATGCCGCCTTCATCGAAGTAGACACACTCACCATTGCAACTGTCGTTATGGCATTCGTACCGGCGCGAAAGCTCTCCGGAGTCGGCCCACAAGGCTTGCCCACAGTCGGGACAAGACCGCCCCGAGCCGCCTCCGATGCTGCTCAACAACTTGCCTAACAAGCCCATGGTTACCCCCTAGACGCCGCTCGCGCGACGGTTGTTGTCCGTGCATAGAAACTTTGCCAATTGGAGACCTTGACGGACTCGTAGTTGCCGTATCGGGATAGACACCGTTCCTGCCCAGGAAATCCAGCCAGCGGCCCAGAGCCTACGCGTAGTTCCTCCAAGGCCTTTGAGGCCGAGCCCCATTGAGCGAGAGCTCGCAGCCAGCAGTTGGCCGCCACCGTAGGCCGCGGTGGGCCACCGTCCTCGACGGCCATGCCCTCACCAATCAAGACCGGAAACACCTAGTCGGGAGCCTTCGCCCGACAAGGCAAGGGCTCCCGACCCGACCTCGGGGGAACGATCGTGAGCACCGTCGAACCACACACCGTCGACTGGACGGTCGAACGCGTCGAGACCGAACCACTGTCCGACGCTGGCCGTGAATCCAGCGTGAACACTATCGCCACACTAATCAACACTTGGAATGAATCGCACCGGGAAACATAAGATTACCCATTCAAAATGGGCCGGAAATGATATATTGAAGTCATGCAAGAACCTATTTCAAGACAAGGCATAGCCTTGCTGAATTCCTCGTGCGAAATAGTCGATTCCAGCGATTTCGGGGGAACATTCCCAGTGGAAAGCACCGTGCCCGAACAGGGCTGCGAACCGGTCCAGACCGTCTACTACGTGCGCACCCGAGCGTGGGCAGGTGTCCGTGGCTAGGCGATCCAGGACCGTCCAGGTCCGCAAGGCGGCGTCGCTCGACGGCATGGACACCGTGCGTGTGGGCATCTACGTGCGGCGCAGCACCGACGAGGACAACCAGCCCTACACGATGGAGGCGCAGACGGCCCGGCTCAAGGCCTACGAGGGATCCCAGCCGGGTTGGAAGATCGTCAAGACGTTCAGCGATGACGCGTCCGGTGCGAACACCAACCGCCCCGGTTTGCAGAAGGCCATGCACTGGGCCAAGTCGGGCCTGATCGACGTCCTGTTGGTGTACCGAGTGGACAGGTTCTCCCGCAACCTCCGCGACACGGTCAACCTGCTCGGCGAACTGGACAAGGCCGGGGTCGCGTTCCGGTCGGCCACCGAGCCGTTCGACACCTCCGACCCGATGGGCCGGATGTTCGTCCAACTCCTGGCGATGTTCGCCCAGTTCGAGCGTGACGTGATCGTGGACCGCATCACCGCAGGCATGGAAAGCAAGGCCAAGGCAGGCCGCTGGAAGGGCGGCACACGGCCTCCTGGCTACAACGTGGACAAGGAGACCCAGAAGCTCTACGTCAACGAGGCCGAGGCCGTCACCGTCCGCCTGATCTTCGACCTCTACACCAAAGACCGACTCGGCTCGCGCTCCATCGCCAACGAGATCAACGAACGCGGACACCGCACCCGCGCGGGCGGGCTGTGGGCGTTCAAGCGCATCCTGACCATCCTGGAGAACCCCGTCTACATCGGAGAGATGCACTTCCGGGAGATCGTCACCAAGGACGCGCACCCCTCGATCGTCAGCACAGCACAGTACGAAGAAGCACTACGGCTGCTCGACCAGCGCGCCGACAGCCATGCCCACCGTGCGGCCAGTGGCTCGGACTACATGGCCACCGGCCGCCTGCCCTGTCCCCGCTGCGGACACGCCATGATCGGCACCAGGGCCACCGGCAAGACCAAGACCTACCGCTACTACACGTGCCTGAAGCGCATCAAGTACGGCAAGGACTCCTGCGACATGGACCGCATCAACGCAGACGCCCTCGACCAAGCCCTGCTCACCGCAGTCGCGTCCTTCTACGGCAACCAGCACAGCCTGATCCAGGACGCGGTGGACGCCGCCAGGCAGGTCTACGACTCCAGCCACCAAGGGGTCACCGCCGAACTCAAGGTCGTCCGATCCGAGATCGTCAAGGCGACCGCGAAAATCGACAAGTACCTCGACGCGTTCGAATCCGATACCTTCGACCCCGGCGACGAGGCAGCCAAGGCACGACTGGTCCGCCACCGCACCACGCAACGCCAACTCCGCGACCGGGAAGCCGAACTCCAAGAAGACCTGGAGAACGAACCCACCATGCCCGACGCGGCCACACTGGACGAGGTCAACCAGCACATCACCGAAATCTTCCGCGCAGGCAACCACAACCAACGCAAGGCGCTCGTGGAGAACTTCGTGGTCAAGATCAAGATCACCGGACCAGGACGGATCGTGCCCGTGTTCCGGGTGCCCCAGGCCGCCGAGGTCACGAACACCGAAGGGGCGGAGACCGGCTTACCGGCATCCGCCCCTGAAGGTGTTCGTGCAATGAGCTATCTGGTGGAGCTGCGGGGAATCGAACCCCGGACCTTCTCGATGCGAACGAGACGCGCTACCAACTGCGCTACAGCCCCTCGTTGTCGTGCGAGAGAAGCATATCAGTAGCGCGGGGGTGGTTTCGCCACCCCCCTCTACTCGCCGGCGGCGCGTCGGTAGCGCTGGTAGGCGGGGCCGTCGAGTTCGACGAACATGGGGTCCTCGTCGTCCGCTTCGACGACGACGGTGCCGGGTCGGGTGTGGTGGTGCTGGAGGCGGGGGCGGGGGGCGAGGGGGGTTTCCTCGTCGTGGTGCTGGGTGGCCTCGGGTTCGGGGGTCGTCTCGGTGGTGCGGGGCTGCTGTTCGACCTGGGGCTGGGGGCGGGGGGTCGGGCGGCGGCGGGCCTGGGCGAGACGGGACTGGCGGCGGGCGCGGATGTCCTCTTCGATGCGGACCTGGCGCCGCAGGTAGACGAGGTAGCCGACCAGGGTGAGGTCGACGGCGCCGTGCGCCCACCAGACGAGCGGGTAGAGGATGCCCGCGACGAGGCCGGTCAGGAGGGCCGCGACGAGCATGGCCGCGACGACGCGGCGGCGGAACGCGTACTTGGCCTGGGCCACGATGCTCGCGGTCTCCGCGTCGAAACCGCCACGTCCCGGCCGGTACGGGCGGTGGACGACGTCCTCTTCGACGTAGTCGTCGTAGTCGTCGTCGAACTCGGCCTCGAACTCGTCGACGAGTTCGTCGTCGGCATCAGGCATGGGGTACTCCTCTTCCATGCTGGTGCGCGTGCTCCCCGCTCGTCCGATCCGGGCGTCCGAATCCGCGGTTCGAGCGACTTCCTGGCGTCGGCGGGCCACCATCGGTACGAGGACGACCAGCCAGGCAACTACGAGCCCGACGATGATCAACGAACTGGGCATCCCCGTCACCTCCCCCTGCCAGCAAGCGGAACGCGTCGTGCGTTCGCAACGCTAGTCACAACAGTCACACCTGTGTCGGAGGCTCGCCGGGTGCCGTACGTACGAAGGTGTGCTTTATCACCCACTTTCGGGCGAGCCCTTTACGGCAGTCGGACGCTGTGCTCACGGGGTTTGGGCGTGGCCGCCCGCGACCAAACGGCGGACCAGGCCTTCGGGGGACGCCTCTTCGCTCGTCATCGCGTAGCAGTAGTGGTCGCGCCAGGCGTGCGCGACATCGAGGTAGCGCTGGAACAACCCCTCTTCGCGAAAGCCCGCCTTGCCGAGAACCCGCAGGCTGGCGGCGTTCTCGGGTCGCACGGTGGCTTCCAGGCGGTGCAGGCCCGCCTCGCCGAAGCAGTGGTCGACGACCAGCGCGACCGCGGCCGTGGCGACACCGCCGCGGGCGCGGTCGGCGGCGACCCAGTAGCCGACCCACGCGGAGCGCAGCGAGCCGCGGACGATGTTGCCGACGGTGATCTGGCCCGCCAGCTCGCCGTCCACGGTGATCACGAACGGCAGCGCCTGGCCGCGGCGGGCCAGCGACCGCAGGGACGACCACTGGGCGGGCCAGGAGAGGACGGAGTTGCGGTCGTGCCAGCCGTCGGTCGCGGTGGGTTCCCAGTTCTCCAGGTACGCCCGGTCGCGCAGCCGGATGCGGCTCCACGCGCTCCCGTCCAGCAGCTTCGGCGGGCGCAGCGCGACCACGCCCGCGGGCACCCGCAGCGGGCCGAGCCTGGTGGGCCAGCCGGGGTGCCTGCTCGACTCCAGGTGGAACGCGGCGCTCATCCGCGCTGGGCGAGGAAGCTGACCAGCACTTCCTCGCCGACGGCGACGTCGGTGACGTCCTCGTCGAGCATGATCAGGCAGTTGGCCTCGGCCAACGACGCCAGCAGGTGCGAGCCGGACGTGCCGAGCGGCTGCACCAGGTACTCGCCGTTCTCCGCGTCGCGCAGCAGCTGGCCGCGCAGGAAGCCGCGGCGGCCCTTGGTCGACGTGAGCGGCGACAGCAGCCGGGCCGCGACCGCGCGGCGGTACGGGTTGCGCTTGCCGAGCGCCGCCCTGATGAGGGGGCGGACCAGCACTTCGAACACGACCAGCGCGCTCATCGGGTTGGCGGGCAGCAGGAACGTGGGCACGGCGTCCGGTCCGAGCCGTCCGAAGCCCTGCGCGGAGCCGGGGTGCATGGCGACGCGGGTGACGTCGAGGTCGCCGAGGTCGGCCAGGGCGGCCCGCACCTCGTCGCCGACCACGCCGCCGACGCCGCCCGCCACGACGACGATCTCCGACAGCAGCAGCCGCCCTTCGACGACCTCGCGCAGCCGTCGCGGGTCGGCGGACTGGATGCCGACCCGGCTGACCTCCGCGCCTGCGTCGCGGGCGGCGGCGGCGAGCGCGTAGGAGTTCACGTCGTAGACCTGGCCCTGGCCGGGGGTGCGGTCGACGTCGACCAGCTCCTCGCCGACCGACACCACCGAGACCCGCGGGCGCGGGTGGACGAGGACCTTGTTGCGCCCCACCGCGGCCAGCAGGCCGACCTGGGCCGAGCCGATGGACGCGCCGCGGCGGACCGCGATGTCGCCGGTCTGCACGTCCTCGCCGGTCCGGCGGACGAACGCGGCGGACGGCACCGAGCGCTGCACGGTCACCTTGGCCTGGTGGCCGTCGGTGTACCCGAGCGGCACGACGGCGTCGGCCAGCGTCGGCAGCGGCGCGCCCGTCGCGACCCGGACCGCCTGGCCCGGTTGCAGCCGTCGCGGCTGCCGCGACCCGGCCGGGATCTCACCGACCACGGGCAGCTGCACGGGGTGCTCTCCCGCGCTCTGCACGTCCACGCTGCGCACCGCGTAGCCGTCGACGGCGGCCTGGTCGAAACCGGGCAACGCGCGTTCCGCGACGACTTCCTCCGCGCAGAGCAAGCCCTGCGACTCGGAGATCGCAACCCGCACCGGGGCGGGCCGCACCGCGGCCGCGATCACCCTGGCGAGCTGCTCGTCCACTGACCTCATCGTTAGACCCCGCTCAAGAGTTGTCGAGGCGTCCCCGCAACCACTCCCCGAGCTCGGGCCCGTAGTCGGGGTGCTTCAGCGCGAAGTCAACCGCAGCTCGGAGGAATCCCCCCGGATTGCCCAAGTCGTGTCGCTCGCCGCGGTGGACGACGATGTGGACCGGATGCCCCTCGGAGATGAGCAGGGCAATGGCATCCGTGAGCTGCAGCTCGCCGCCGGCGCCCGGCGTGATGCGCTTCAACGCGTCGAAGATCGCCCGATCGAGCAGGTACCGGCCCGCCGCGGCGAACGTCGACGGCGCGTCCTCGGCCTTCGGCTTCTCGACCATGCCGACGACCTGCTTCACGTCGTCCTGGTCAGTGTCGCGGACGTCGAACACGCCGTAGGCGGAGATCTGCTCGCGGGGGATGTCGAACGCGCAGAGGACCGTGCCGCCGTGCTTCTCGCGGACGGCGGCCATCTCGGTGAGGGCGCCGTTGGGCAGCACGAGGTCGTCGGGCAGCAGGACGGCGACGGCCTCGTCCTCGCCGGTCAGGTTGCCCTCGGCGCAGCCGACGGCGTGGCCGAGGCCGAGCGCCTGCTCCTGGATCGCGGTCTCGACGGTCTCGAAGAGGTTCTCCGCGCGGCGCACCTTGGCGGCCAGCTCGTGCTTGCCCCGGCTTTCGAGGGTCGCCTCCAGCTCGGGCTGGGGGCGGAAGTACTCGGCGACGGCGTCCTTGCCCGGCGACGTGACGATGATCAGCTTCGTCGCACCGGCCTCGGCCGCCTCGGCGGCGACGTACTCGATGCCGGGGGTGTCCACGACCGGCAGCAACTCCTTGGGCACCGCCTTCGTCGTCGGCAGGAAGCGGGTCCCGAGACCGGCTGCGGGCACGATTGCGGTGCGGAAGGCGCTCTTCGAGCTCATGGGTCACGAGCGTAGTGGCGCACCTAGGGTTACCTCGCATGACGTCCGATCAACCCGAACGGAAGAACGACGAGCGCGGGCGGTTGCTGGCGGCCCGCCGGGCCGTGCCGGCGGCTCAGCGGGCCCTCGACGCGGCCGCGCTCGCGGCGGGGGTGCTCGACGTGGTCGCCGCGTTCGGCGTACCCGCAGGTGGCACGGTGTGCGCGTACCTCGCCGTGGCGTCGGAACCGGGGTCGATCGAGCTGATCGACGTGCTGCGGGCGGCCGGGTTCCGGGTGCTGCTGCCGATCGTGGTCGGCGCGGCGCCACTCGACTGGGCTGAGTACACGGGTGACCACGCTCTGCGACCGGGCCCGCACGGACTGCGCGAACCGGCGGGCGCCCCGCTGGGGTCGCGGGCCATCTCCGAGGCGGCGTTGGTGCTGGTCCCGGCGCTGGCGGTGGACGGTCGCGGCGCGCGGATCGGCAAGGGCGGCGGGCACTACGACCGGTCGCTGCTCATGGCGAACGCACCGCTGGTCGCCGTCGTCAGGGAGGCCGAAGTGGTCGACGACCTCCCCGTGGAGCCGCACGACGTGCGGATGACGGCCGTGTTGACGCCCGCGGGCCTGCGCTTGATGTGATGTGCGCCCGACTTGTTTGCGCCTCGGCCACCTTGCGGCGCATCATGAAGTATTGGCACTCGTCATGCTCGAGTGCCAACTAACAGCTCGTGGAGGGCAAGTGCCGACCTACCAGTACGCCTGCACCGAGTGCGACCACCGGTTCGACGCGGTGCAGACGTTCACCGACTCCGCGCTGACCGAGTGCCCGGAGTGCCATGGCAGGCTCCGCAAGCTCTACGGCAACGTGGGCGTCGTGTTCAAGGGCAGCGGCTTCTACCGCACCGACAGCCGTTCCGGCTCCAGCGCGAAGACTCCTGCCGCCGCCGAGTCGAAGAGCGGTGGCGAGTCGAAGAACGGCGGCGAGTCCAAGAACGGCGGGGACTCGAAGAGCGGCGGCGAGTCCAAGAGCAGCGGGGAGTCGAAGAGCGGCGGGGACACCAAGTCGTCCTCGACCAGTTCCAGCACCCCGGCGAGCACGCCCGCGAAGGCTGCTTCCTGAGCCGAGTTGTCCACAGGCCCCCGAGTTGTCCACAGCTCGGGGGTTCGTGCTGTTGACCGGCGCTGATCAGCTTTAACGTCGAGGTGTGCCCTTCCACCTCCCGCTCCGCTCACCCAGACCGCGCCAAGCGGCCGCCTGCCTGCTCGCGCTGCTCGCCGCCGGCCTGGCGCTCTGGCCCACTCCCGTGCCCGCCACCGCGGTCGTCGCCGCGCACGACCTCCCACCCGGCGTCGCCCTCACGGCGGCCGACCTCCGGGTCGCACCGCTGACCGACCGGCCGTCGGGCGTGCTGGAGTCCGCGGACGCCGTCGTCGGGCAGGCCCTGACCGGCGCGGCCAGAGCGGGCGAACCGATCACCGACGTGCGGCTGACGCCCCCCGACCCGGACGCGACATCGGTCGCCGTGCGGCTGGCCGACGCGGGCGTCGCCGAACTGCTGCGGACCGGCGACCGGGTCGACGTGATCGGTCCCGACGCCGAACTGCTGGCCGAGAACGCCGCCGTGCTGGCCGTGCACCAGGCAAAACCCGACCGACTCGTGGTGTTGGGGTTGAGCAGGAAGAATGCCACCCGAACAGCGGCGGTATCACTCGACCACCCTCTCGCGGTCACCCTCCGCTAACCCTGCCCGTCCCCACTTTTTTCGAGGAGCTTGGTGTGATCAAGGGCTTCAAGGACTTCCTGATGCGCGGCAACGTCATCGACCTGGCTGTCGCCGTGGTCATCGGCGCGGCCTTCACCGCCATCGTCACCGCGTTCACGTCGAACTTCATCAACCCGATCATCGCCCTGTTCGGCGGCAGCAACGTCGACGGCCTGGCGGTCCAGCTGAACTCCACCAACGAGAAGACCGTCATCGACTTCGGCGCCATCATCACCGCGGTCATCAACTTCGCCATCGTCGCCGCCGTCGTCTACTTCATCCTCGTGCTCCCGATGAACAAGATCAAGGAACGCCGCGAACGCGGCAAGGAAGTCGGCCCCTCGGAGCCCACCGACACCGAACTCCTCAAGGAGATCCGCGACCTCCTCGCCTCCCAGTCCCAGCAACGCCCCCGCGGCCCCCAGGACCCCATGGCCCCGATGCGCCGCGAGTAACCACACCCTCCGGACGCCTTGTCGGCGCAGCCGATAATCGGTCCGGCGCAGCTCGGATGCCCCATCGGCGAAGCCAATGCCCGGTCCGGCGCAGCTCGGATGCCTTGTCCGATGCGGGCATCGGATACCCAAGGACCAAGCCCAGAGCCAGGCTTTGCCAGGCGCAGCCTGTGCCCTGTCGGGCGCAGCCCGATGCCCTGTCAGGCGAAGCCTGATGCCCGAGTCCGACGAAGTCGGATGCTGGCGTAGCCAGGCCTACCCCTGCACCCGATACGAAGCCGCTCTGGGCTTGCCGCAGCTTGTCAAGGCATCTTTCCTGCCTTGACAAGCTGCGGCAAGGCTAGAACACTCGGCGACCGGGTGCAGCCGCCCGAAACCCACGCCCCAACACACCTCGAGACAGCACCCCAGGCCACGCACAGCCAACCCGCCACGCCTCACAAGGCGCACCCCTGGCCACCCCCACCTACCCGCACATAACCCCATCCACGAACCCCTCCACCCGCGTAGCCGCCTCCAAAGTCGTCGGCAACGACGTCACCGCCACAACAACCGACCGCCCACCAGCCACCAGCGCACTACGCGTCTCATACCCCGGCGAATCACCCCCATGGGTCCACGCAACGCCCCCGCAGCTCAACGTGAACGTCTGCAACCCCAGCCCATACCGCTCCCCACCCCGAACACTGGCCCCAGGCGCGTCCACCGTCTTCCGCATCTCCTCCAGCTCCGCCGGACCCAACAACCCGCCCCCGACCAACGCCCGGAAGAACTCCTCCAGATCCCGCGGCGTCGAGATCAACTGCCCGGCCGCCCACCCCAACGACGGATCCATCTCCGTCACATCGGCCAACGGCTCCCCCGGCAACCCGAAGTACCCCCGCGGATGCGCCTCCCGGATCGACTGATCCCCCTGCGCAGGCCAGTACGTGTGCCGCAGGCCGACACGGTCGATCACCCGACGCGTGATCTCCTCGCCGATCGGCCGCCCGGTCACCTTCTGCACCAACAACCCCGCCAGCACGTAGTTCGTGTTGCTGTACGACCACCCGCCACCGGGCGCGAACACCGCGGGCTTCGCCAAGCCCAGGTCCACCATCTCCCGCGGCTCGAAGTACCGGTGCTGGATCGCCGCGTACCCGTCCGACACGATCTCGTCGTAATCGGCCAACCCGCTGGTGTGCTGCAACAACTGCCGGACGGTGATCACCCGCCCGTCGATGCCCTCACCCCGCACGATGTTCGGCAGGTAGGTCTCGACGGGCACGTCCAGCCGCACCTTGCCCTCACCGACGAGCTGCAACACCACCGTCGCGACGAACGCCTTGGTGTTGCTGGCGATCCGCACCTGCCCGTTCACCGGAACCGGTGACTTCGTCTTCAGATCCCCCACACCGGCCGTGTAGTCACGAACGCGCCCGTCGCGCTCCCGCACCGTCGCCAACGCACCGGGAAACCCGTTGTCCCGCACCAGCGCGTTCAAGCTCCGCTGCGTGGCATCACGGGCGGACGCCGGATCAGCCGACGACGGAAGGGCCACGACCGCGGCGGCAAGGCCGCCCACCACGACCGCCGAGGCGATCGACAGGGCACGGCGGCGGGCGGATCGGCGGGCGGGGCGGTGTTCGCGGTGGGACACGGCGGTCATGGGAACTCCTTGTGAGGGGCCGTTGTTCGGACCTCACAAGACTCGGGGAACGCCGTGCCGCGAACGATCCCCCGCACTGGCCAACACGTGGTTCAGCAGGCGCCATTGACGCCCGCGAGGCGGACTGCTAAGGACTAGCCGCCGTGGTGGGGCGGCCGGTTCTCCCGGTACCACGACTCGCGGTCGGCGGATCCCCCGTCGGGATCGCGCTCGTCGCTCGTGGTGTCCGGGAGCACCTCGCCGAAGACCTCGGCGAGACGACGCCGCCGTGCCGCTTCCGCGGCGACGGCGTCGTCCTTCGGGTCGGTCGTCATGCCTCGTCGAGGCCCGAGAGCTGGTCGATGACGTAGGGCACCAGCGTCGAGAGGGTGGCCATGCCGTCGCGCACCGCGGCGCGCGAACCGGCGAGGTTCACGACCAGGGTGCTGCCGGACACGCCGACGAGGCCGCGCGAGATGCCCGCGTCGACCGCGCCCGCCGCGAGGCCGGAGCCGCGCAGCGCCTCGGCGATGCCGGGGATCGGGCGGTCGAGCACGCCCTGCGTGGCGTCGGGGGTGACGTCCCGCGGGGACACGCCGGTGCCCCCGACCGTGACGACGAGGTCGACGCCACCGATGACCGCGGTGTTGAGCGCGGCCCGGATGTCGACCACCTCGCCCTCGACGGCGACCGTCGCGTCGACGATGAAACCTGCCTCTTCGAGCAGTTCGGTGACCAGTGGTCCCGTGCTGTTGTCGTGCTCACCGTGCGCCACCCGGTCGTCCACGATCACGACGAGGGCGCGGCCGAGGCGCTGCGCGCTGCGTTCCATGCGGACAACCGTAGCCAATGCCCGGATCTGACGGTTCCATGACGTGTCGCAGCGCCACCGGGTGCCGCGGCCGCGCGCCCCTTAACGTCGTCCGCGTGCGAGTTCTCCTCACCGGCGGAGCCGGTTTCATCGGGTCCCACATCGCCGACGCGCTCGCGGAGGGCGGTGACGAACCCGTACTGCTCGACGCGCTGCTCCCCCAGGCCCACAGCGGGCCCGTGCCGGAGTGGGCGGGGCGGTACGAGGTCGTCGTCGGCGACGTGACCGACCCGGCCGTGGTAGCGGGCCTGCTGCGCGGGGTGGACGCCGTCTGCCACCAGGCGGCCGTGGTCGGCCATGGTCTCGATCCGTCCGACGCCCCGCTGTACGCGTTCAACAACGACTTCGGCACGGCCGTGCTGCTGGCGGGGATGCACGCGGCGAAGGTCCGCAAGCTCGTCCTCGCGTCGTCGATGGTCGTGTACGGGGAGGGGCGCTACTGGTGCCCGTCCCACGGGGTCGTGCGGGCCGCCCCTCGGCGGCACGAGTCGATCGACGCGGGTGACTTCGAGCCGCCGTGCCCGGTGTGCGGGGCCTCGTTGGCGTCGCTGCTGGTGCCGGAGGACGCGCCGTTGGACCCGCGCAGCACGTACGCGGCCAGCAAGCTCGCCCAAGAGCACTACGCGGCCGCCTGGGCGCGTCAGACCGGGGGCGGGGTCTGGGCGCTGCGCTACCACAACGTCTACGGGCCCAGGATGCCGAAGGACACCCCCTACGCGGGTGTCGCGTCGCTCTTCCGGTCCTCGTTGGAGAACGGCAAGGCGCCGACCGTGCTCGAGGACGGGAACCAGCGGCGCGACTTCGTGCACGTCAGCGACGTCGCCCGCGCCAACGTCCTGGCTTTGGCGGCGGAAGCCCCGACAGGCGAGTCGACCCCGTTGAACATCTGCTCGGGCGAGCCGCACACCGTCGGCGACCTCGCCGTCGAACTGGCCAGGGCCTGCGGCGGTCCGGCCCCCGAGATCGTCGGCGGGGCGCGGTCGGCCGACGTGCGGCACGTGGTGGCGGATCCGGCCGAGGCCACCCGCAGGCTGGGCTTCCGCGCGCTCACCGACTTCGCCACGGGCGTCAAGGCGTTCGCCACGGACCCGCTGCGGTAGCGGGTCAGCCCGCCATCGCCGCGGCGAGCGGCAGCCGGACCTCGAACCGGCAGCCCGGCCCGTGGTTCTGCGCGTCGATGGTCCCCTTGTGCGCTTCCACGAGCCCCCGCGCGATCGCCAGCCCCAGTCCGCCGCCGACGGGCTGGCGGCTCGGCGTCCCGCGGAAGGCCACCTCGAACACCCTGGGCAGGTCCGGCTCCGGGATGCCTCCGCAGGAGTCGTCGACCCGCAGCCGGGCCTCTTGGCCGTCGACGTCCACCCGCACCGCCACCGTCCCGTCGGGCGGGGTGTGGCGGATGGCGTTGGACAGCAGGTTGCGGACCACGCGGGCCAGCTCGGGGTCGCTGCCCAGGACCACCGGCCAGGTGGCGGCGCTCGCCCGGAGGTGAACGCCCTTGCGCTGGGCGACCGGCCCTTCGGCCGCGACGACCTCGCTGACGATGTCGGCCAGCGGGACGTCGGACAGGGTCAGGCGGAGGGCGCCCGCGGTGATGCGGGAGAGCTCGAACAGGTCGTCGACCATGGCGGAGAGCTGGTCGGCCTCGGTGCTGATGCGGCCCGCGTAGTCGGAGACCTCGTGGGGCTGGTGGACGACCCCGTCGGCCAGCGCCTCGGCCATGGCGCGGATGCCCGCCAACGGCGTGCGGAGGTCGTGGCTGATCCAGGCCACCAGTTCACGGCGGGACGCCTCGGCGGCGCGTTCACGGGCGCGCGCTTCGTGCTCCCAGACGCTGCGGCGGGCGATGCTGCGGCCCAGCATGATCGCGGTCGGCACGGTCACCAGCGCCACCAGGGAGCAGACGAGCAGCGTGGTGGTGAGGATCGGGTTGAACATGAACTGGCTGATCGCGAGGACGCCGCCGATGGTGGCGATCACCGGCACGATCGCCAGCACGGACAACGCCGTGGTCAGCGAGCGGTGGACCAGTTTGCGCAGCAGCAGCCAGGCGCCCAGCAGGACCAGCGGCAGGGAGAAGAGGACCGCGAACGGGGCGATGTGGGACATCTCCACGAGCATCAGCGGACACCCCCGTCGTACCGGTAGCCGACGCCCCAGACGGTGGTGATGCGGGTCGGGCGGGCGGAGTCCCGCTCGATCTTCTCGCGCAGCCGCCGCACGTGGACGGTGACCGTGGACTGGTCGCCGAACTCCCAGCCCCACACCCGTTCCAGCAGCTCGGCGCGGTCGAACGCCCGGCCGGGGTTGGACATGAGGAACGTGAGCAGGTCGAACTCCCTGGTGGTCAACGACAGGTCGGCGCCGTCGAGCCGCGCGCTGCGGGCGCCGAGGTCGACGGTCAGGCCGCCGTCGACCAGGGTCCGGACGGGCGGCGGGGCCTGGACCGCGCGGGAGCGGCGGAGCACGGAGGTGACGCGCAAGGCCAGCTCGCGCGGGCTGAACGGCTTGGTCACGTAGTCGTCGGCGCCGAGCTGGAGGCCCGCGATGCGGTCCTCCTCCTCGCCGAGCGCGGTGAGCATCACGACCGGGACGGCGCTGCGCCTGCGCAGCCGCCTGCACACCTCCAGCCCGTCGATGCCGGGCAGCATCAGGTCGAGGACGACGAGGTCGGGGGCGCGGTCGGCGAACATCCGCAGCGCCGTCTCGCCGTCGCCCGCGAGCTGGACCTCGTGGCCGCCCAGCTCCAGGTAGCGGCGCACCACGTCGCGGACGGTCACGTCGTCGTCCACGACGAGCACCCGCCCCACCGCCACAGCTTCGTTCGTCATCGCCTCACCAGTTCGTCAGCAGGAGGTGGTTGACCACCAGGGCCGTGCCCGCCTGCGCGGCGAGCCACGGTTTGCGCGAGGCGGCGGGCAGGAACGCGGTCGCGGCGGTCAGCCACGCGGTGAACGGTAGCCAGATCCGCTCGACTTCGGCCTTGCTGAGGCCGGACAGGTCCGCGAACAGCATCGCCGCGACGGCCGCGCCCGCCAGCCACGCCGCCGGGGAGCGGCGGATCCGCGCGAGTCCCGCGATCGGCGCGAGCCCGGCGGCCAGCACGGCCGCGGCCAGATTCGCCCACACCCAGTAGTAGTACACCCGCGAGGACGCGATGCCCTGGTAGTAGCGCTCGACCACCAGGTGGTAGCCGTCGAGCCACCAGAACCCGGCGGCCGCGAACGCCACCACGACGACCACGGCCCCGAGCACGGCCAGCCCCAGCGCCTTCCAGTCGCGCCAGGCCACGACCAGCGCGATCACGCCGACCAGCACCAGCCCGTAGGACAGGAAGATCCCGAGCCCGAGCAGCAGGCCCGCGAGCAGCGGACGGCCCAGCGCCAGCAGGGCGATGCCGCACGCGGTGACGCCCGCGAACATGCCGTCGGCGGACACCCCGATCCACACCGCGCCGGGGAACAGCGCGGCGAACGGCAGCACCGCGCGGGCGGCGGCCTCGTCGTTGCCCCAGGCGCGCAGCGCGACCGGCACGGCGACCGCCGTCAGCCCGCCGACCAGCACGCACAGCAGCGCCGCCCACGCCCCACCGGACAGCCCGATCCGGTCGAGCCCGACGAACGCGAGCAGCGCGCCCGGCGGGTGGCCGGACACGTGCGTGGTCCACGAGTCGGGCTGGTAGTCGAGGATCCGCGCGGAGAAGCCGCGCAGCATGGCACCGACGTCGGTCACGCCGGGCACCTCGTGCAGGTACTCGTCGGACGTGGTGAGCCTGCCCGCGAACCCGCGGTCCCAGCCGTCGACCAGCGCGAGCGAGACCGTCCACGCCACCGCGGTCCCGTAACCGGCGGCGAGCGCGCCCCGCCACGGCAGCCGGTCCGCCAGTTCCGGCCCCTTGGCCACGACGAGCACGGCGACCAGCAGCGCGAGCGGCGTGCCGACACCGACGTGCGGGAGCCAGTAGGCGAACAGCGGCGGGAAGCCCGCGAACGTGCGCTGCCCGCCGAGCAGCGCCCCGACGACGACGGCGAGGAGCACCAGAACCGCGGTCCCCAGGACCGTCCACCGGACACGCGACACGGGTTGGACCGTAGAGCAGGTCGGCACCGGTCACCGGCTGGGACGGGCATCCGTCAGACACCCGTAAGAAGTCGTCACCCGTCAGGATTCGGTAAGCGGTCAAGGGGTTTTGCCCGCCCGCCGAACGGTCGACTCTGTCCGGTGTGGACGAAATCGATGTGGTGCTCCCCTGCCTGGACGAAGCCGCGGCGCTGCCCGGCGTGCTGCGCGCGCTGCCTCCGGGCTTCCGCGCTCTGGTGGTCGACAACGGCTCCCGCGACGGCTCCCCGGAGGTGGCCGAGTCGCTCGGCGCGAGAGTGGTGCACGAGTCGCGCAAGGGTTACGGCGCGGCCGCGCACACCGGTGTCGAGCAGGCGCGGTCGGAGATCGTCTGCGTGCTCGACGCGGACGGCTCGCTCGACCCCCGGCAGCTGCCCGAACTGGTAGCGCTGGTGCGCGGTGGCGCGCGGATGGCCGTCGGGAGACGCGTGCCGACGACGATGGGCAGCTGGCCGTGGCACGCCAGGGCCGGGAACATGGTGCTCGCGGCCCTGCTGCGCGGCAAGGGCCTGCCGGTGCGCGACATCGCGCCCATGCGCGCGTTCCGCCGCCAGGACCTGCTCGACCTCGGCATCGAGGACCGCGCGTTCGGCTACCCGCTCGAACTGCTGCTGCGCGCCGGTGCGGCGGGCTGGCGCATCGAGGAGGTCGACGTCACCTACGGCCCGCGCGCGGCGGGCACGAAGTCGAAGGTCTCCGGTTCGGTGCGCGGCACGATGCGGGCCGTCCGCGACATGGCGGGGGTGCTGCGATGACCGCCCGCGTCTCGATCCTCGTGGTGGCCAAGGCCCCGGTGCCCGGCCTGGCCAAGACCAGGCTGAGCCCCGCCGTGCCACCGGAGCAGGCCGCGGACATCGCCGCCGCGTCGCTGCTGGACACCCTCGACGCCGTGCTCGCCACGCCCGGCGCGATCCCCGTGGTCGCCATGACGGGCGACCTGGCCGCGGCCAAGCGGTCCGACGAGCTGCGGGCCCTGCTGCGGCGCGCGATCGTGGTGCCGCAACGGGGTGTCGACTTCGCCACCCGGCTGGCCAACGCGCACGCCGACGTGGCGCACCTGAACGCGGGCCTGCCGGTGTTCCAGATCGGCATGGACACCCCGCAGGTGACCGCCGAGCTGCTGGACCGGTGCGTCGGGTCCATGCGGCACGTCGACGGCGTGCTGGGCCCGGCGACCGACGGCGGCTGGTGGGCGCTCGGCCTGCGCGACGGCCACCAGGCGGGCGCGCTGCGCACGGTCCCCATGTCCCGCGACGACACCGGCGCGCTCACAGCCGCCGCGCTGCGCGGTCGCGGCCTGAGGCTCGGGCGGCTCCCCGAACTGTCCGATGTGGACGACATGGGCACCGCGCTGGAGGTGGCGGCGGCGCTGCCGGGCAGCCGGTTCGCCGAGGCGCTGCTCGTGGGGGCGCTGCGATGACCGCGTTCGACGTGGGACTGCGCGGCGACCGGTGCTGGCTCGACCTCGGCGGAGGGACGCGGATCGACATGCCGATCACCCGGTGGCACGACGACGCCGACGACGCGGACAGGGTGCTGGTGGACGCGTGCGCCGGGCCGACCATCGACCTCGGCTGCGGCCCCGGCAGGCTGGTCGCGGCGCTGGTGGAACGCGGGATCGTCGCGCTGGGCGTGGACAACTCCGAGGTCGCCATCTCGCTCACGCAGTCGCGCGGCGGCCCGGCGCTGCACCGCGACCTGTTCAAGCCGCTGCCCGGTGAGGGGCGGTGGTCGCACGTGCTGCTGGCCGACGGGAACATCGGCATCGGCGGCGACCCGGCCGCCCTGCTGCGCCGGGCGCGGATGTTGTTGCACGGCAGGGGAACCGTCCTGGTCGAGGTCGACCCGCCCGGCTGCGGGCTGCGGCGGGAACGCGCCCGCGTCGGCGGCGAGGACTCGTGGGGCACGTGGTTCGACTGGGCCTGGCTCGACCCCGACGCGCTGGAAGCGGCGGCGGGGTCCGCCGGGTTCCGGATCCGCTGGCTGGCGGAGCGGTCCGGCCGCTGGTTCGCCGAACTGGAGCAGTCGTGAAGCTGCCCGTGAGACCACCGGAGGAAGCCGACTTCACCAGTCCCACCCACGGCCCGCGCGTCTCGGCGCGGATCGGGCTGTGGCTGGGGATCGCGTTCGGGCTGTGCTTCGCCACCGGGCTGATCAGCCACGGCATCCAGCACCCCGCCGCGTGGTTCACCTGGCCGTCCAGGCCGGTCAACCTGTACCGGATCACCCAGGGCGTCCACGTCACGTCCGGGGTCGCCGCGATCCCGTTGCTGCTGGCCAAGCTGTGGAGCGTGTACCCGAAGCTGTTCGGGAAGCCCGTGGTGCGCTCGGTGCCGCACGCGCTGGAGCGCGCGTCCATCTTCGTGCTGATCGGCGCCTCGTTCTTCGAGCTGCTGACCGGCGTGTTCAACGTCGCCCAGAACTACCCGTGGGCGTTCTTCTTCCCCACGGCCCACTACGCGGTCGCCTACGTCGTGACCGGCGCGCTGCTGGTGCACATCGCGGTGAAGCTGCCGGTGATCCGGGAGGCGCTGACCAGGACGACCGAAGAGCCGAAGCCCGCCACCGGAGCCCTGAGCAGGCGCGGTTTCCTGCTCACCACGGGCGGGGCCGCGGGTGTCGCCGTGCTCGCGACGATCGGCGGCACGGTGCCGTGGTTCCGGGGCGTCTCGGTGCTCGGGTCGCGCTCGGCGTCCGGGGTGCCGGTCAACCGACTGGCCAAGGCCGCCGGCGTGTCCACCGCGGACTCGTCGTGGCGGCTGCGGGTCGGTGACGCGGAGTTCACGCTCGACGAGCTGCGCGCCATGCCGCAGACCACCGCCGAGCTGCCGATCGCCTGCGTCGAGGGCTGGAGCGCGACCGCCACGTGGACCGGGGTTCCGGTCGCGGACCTGCTGGAACGGGTCGGGGCACCCGCCGGGAGCGCGGTCAGGGTCGAGTCGCTGGAGAAGGACGGGCTCTACCGGTCGACCACGCTGCCCGGCACGCACACCGCGGACCCGCTGACGCTGCTGGCGCTGCGGATGAACGGCGGGACGCTGACGCTCGACCACGGGTACCCGTGCAGGCTCATCGCGCCGAGCAGGCCCGGTGTGCTCCAGACCAAGTGGGTCTCCCGGCTGGAGGTGCTGTGATGCGGTGGGTGATCGGCGCGCTCGGGATCGGGCTGCTCGGCTGGGGCGCGGTGCTGCTGGTGCCGGTGGCGTTCGACAGCCCGTTGACGCTCGGCGGCTGGCTGGTCGGCGGCCCGGTCCTGCACGACGCCGTCCTGGCGCCCGCCGTCGGCGTCGGCGGGGTGCTGATCGCCCGTGTGCTGCCGAAGCCGTGGCGCGCGCCGGTCGGCGCCGGGCTGGTGGTGAGCGGGATCCTCGTCGCGCTGGCCGTCCCGTACCTGTGGCGGGCCCACTCCGGCCCCGTCACGCCGGGGCTGCACGACCGCCCGTACCTCGCGGGTCTGCTGATCGCGCTGGCCGTGGTGTGGGCGGTGGTCGTGGTCGTGGGGCTCGTGTCAGGTCGGAGACGTGAAAACACCCCGGCCGCGTCATGACAGGTGAGGGGTGCCTGTCATGACGCGGCCGGGGTGTTCGGGTTCCTGTCGCCGGGACGCTCCGCTCTCCCTGCGTTCCTGTTCCCGCGCCGGGAACCCGACCCGGCGCGAGGGGCGATCGCGCCGGGAGTCTTCGGTGCTACTTCGGTTCCACGACCTGGCTGCCGAGGGTGACGTCCACCTTCTGGCTGTCGCCGACGGTGAGCGTGACCTTGTCGTTGGGGGCCTTGGACCGGACCGCCGCGACCAGCGCGTCGGAGGTGTCGATCTTGCGGTCGTCGAACTTGGTGATCACGTCACCGGACTTGATGCCCGCCTTCTCGGCCGCGCCGCCCGCCGTGACCTCGCTGACGACCGCGCCGCCGCTCTCGTTGTCCTTCACCGAGACGCCGAGGACGGTCTGGGTGGCCTTGCCGTTGTCGGTGATCTCCTTGGCCGTGCGCCTGGCCTGGTCGATCGGGATGGCGAAGCCGATGCCGACCGAGCCGCCCTGCGTCTGCTGGGTGGAGTTCGGGCTGTAGATCGCGGAGTTGATGCCGATGACCTGGCCCTGCATGTTCACCAGCGGGCCACCGGAGTTGCCGGGGTTGATCGCCGCGTCGGTCTGGATGGCATCCAGCACGGACGCCTGGGTGCCCGTCTCGCCACCGGCCCGCACCGGGCGGTTGAGGGAGCTGACGATGCCGGAGGTCACGGTGCCCTGGAGGTCGAACGGCGACCCGATGGCCACGACCTGCTGGCCCACCTTGAGGTCACCGGAGTTGCCGAGTTCCGCGGTCGGCAGGCCGCTCACGTCCGCCGCCTTCACCACGGCCAGGTCGGAGTTCGGGTCGCGGCCGACGATCGTCGCCGTCGTGGTCTTGCCGTCCTGGAACACGACCTTGATCTGGCCGGACGCGGCGGCGCCCTCGACCACGTGGTTGTTGGTGAGGATCGAGCCGTCCGAGCTGATCACGATGCCCGAACCCTCGCCCTCGGCCAGTTGGAGCTGGACCACCGACGGCAGCACGCTCTGCGCGACGCTCTCGATGGACCCCGCGGGGGCGTTGCTGCTCTGCTGGGCGGGCTTCGGCGCGTTGAGCGCGTTCGCCACCGGCTGGTGGTCGGCCGCGGCCTGGTAGCCGATGTAACCGCCGATGCCACCGGACAGCGCGCCCACGGCGAGGACCAGGGCGGCGACACCCGCGACCACCTTGCCGCGGCCCGCCTTCTTCGGCGGCTGCGGCGCGTACGGGTAGGACGTGCCGGGCGGGGCGTAGTACGGCCCGGCTTGCGCGGGAACGCCGTGCTGGGGCGTCCCCATCTGGGCGGTCTGCGGATTCCCGAGCAGCGGGTTCCCGTGCTCCGAATTCCCGTGCTCCGGGGTAGGTGTCCCCGGCTGGCCAGGCGCCCCCTGCAAAGCGCCTGGCTGGCCGGGGTCCGGCTGTCCAGCACCCTGCTGCTGGAAACCGGGGATGGCATGACCTGAGGACGCCTGCCAGGCGTCCTGCTGGGGGGTCGCAGGAGCGTTGGCGGCCCACGGACTCGGCGGCGAGCTCGGCACGGCAGTGGGGGTCTGCTGCGGCGGCTGCGGCGCCTCGGGCTGAGGCTTGTCCTCGGCGGCACCGTGGTTGTTCTCGGTCATGCCCATACTGTGCGGTGCCCGCCTGAGAGAACCCTTAAACGGACCTGGGCATCACGTGTGAGTAATTTCAGGCCATCGGGCGACACCCTTTTCGCCCCACTGCGTCGAATGCGAAAACCCGTTCACCCGCGCAGGCGTTCACCCCCGCAGGCGTTCACCCGCGCAGGCGTTCGGCGATCTGCTCCGGCGTCACGTCGTTGATCCACACGCCCATGCCCGACTCGGACCCCGCCAGGTACTTCAGCTTGTCCTTGGTGCGCAGCACGGAGAACACCTCCAGGTGCAGCCACGCGAGGTCGCGCCCCGTGCGCACGGGCGCCTGGTGCCACGCGGCGATGTAGGGCAGCTGGCGGTCGTACAGGGCGTCCATGAGGCGCAGCACGCGCAGGTAGAGGTCGGCGAAGTCGTCGCGCTCGGCGTCGGTCAGCGCGGGCAGGTCCGGCACCTGGCGGTGCGGCACCACGTGCACCTCGACGGGCCAGCGCGCCGCGGCGGGCACGAACGCCGTCCAGTGCTCGCCCTCGGCGACGATCCGGGTGCCCACCGCGCGTTCGGCCGCCAGCACGTCACCCATCACGTGCGTGCCGTGCTCGGCGAAGTACTCGCCCGCGACGGACAGCATCCGCTCGGTCTTGGGCGTGACGAACGGGTACCCGTAGATCTGGCCGTGCGGGTGGTGCAGCGTGACACCGATCTCCTCGCCGCGGTTCTCGAACGGGAACACCTGCGCCACACCGGGAATCCGGCCGAACGCCTCCGTGCGGTCGGCCCACACGTCCATGACGGTGCGCACCCGGTGCGGGGTGAGCTGCCCGAACGACGTGTTGTGGTCGGAGGTGAAGCAGACGACCTCGCAGCGGCCGCGGCCGGCGGCGCGCGCGACCATGCCCATGCCGTCCACAGTGGACGGCACCTCCGGCACGTCCTCGGCGAAGGAGGGGAAGCGGTTCTCGAACACGGCGACGTCGTAGCTCGACTCGGGGATCTCGGTCGGCTTGCCCGGCGACGTGGGGCACAGCGGGCACAGATCCGCGGGCGGCTTGTAGGTGCGGGTCTGGCGGTGCGCGGCCATCGCCACCCACTCACCGGTCAGCGGGTCGCGCCGGACCTCCGAATGCGGCTGCGACGGCGGCAGGTCCCTGGTGTCGACCGCCGTGCGCGGTGGCGCGTCCGGGCTGTCGTCGAAGTAGACGATCTCCCGACCGTCCGCCAGCTTCGCCGCGGTCCGCCGCAACTCCGACGCTTCCTTCACGCGAGTTCCTCTCCCCTTCCGGGCACGTGCGAGAGCACGAGTTCCCCGACCTGCTCGACCAGGATCGCCTTGGCGTCGTCCGCCAGGCCCTCGTCGGTGACCAGCACATCCGCTTCGTCGAGATCCGCGATGGTGGAGATGCCGACCGTGCCCCACTTGGTGTGGTCGGCGACCACCACGACCCGGCCCGCCGCGTCCACCAGGGCGCGGTCGGTCTCGCTCTCGTTCAGGTTGGGGGTGGTGAAGCCCGAGCGCTCGGCCATGCCGTGCACGCCGAGGAACACCACGTCCAGGTGCAGCGACCGCAGCGCCTGCACGGCGACCGGCCCCACCAGCGCGTCCGACGGCGTGCGCACGCCGCCGGTGAGCACGACCGTGCGGTCGGTGCGCCCGCCCTGCTGGAGCACGTCGGCGACGCGGATGGAGTTCGTGACGACGGTGAGGTCGGGGATGTCCTCCAGGAACCTGGCCAGCGTCCACGTCGTGGTGCCCGCGGACAGCCCGATCGCGGTGCCCGGCCGCACCAGGGCGGCGGCCTGCCGGGCGATGGCCTCCTTCTCCGGGAGCTGCCGCACCGACTTGGCCTCGAACCCCGGCTCGTCGGTGCTGCGCCCGACCACGGAGGTCGCCCCGCCGTACACCTTCTCGATCACGCCCCGCGCGGCCAGCACGTCCAGGTCGCGGCGGATGGTCATGTCCGAGACGCCGAGGCGCACGACCAGGTCGCTCACCCGCACAGCGCCGGTCCGGCGGATCTCCTCGAGGATCACCGCTTGTCGTTGCCGAGCCAGCACCTCACACCTCTTCCCTCAGCACGACGACCGCCCCGGCGGGGACCACCAGCGAGGAGTCGACCCGGCTGCCGGACAGCAGTTCGACCCCGGTCGCGGGCAGGGTGACGTCGTGCTCCTCGTGGTTGACCGCGACCAGCCACGATACGGCTTCAGCGCCCCCCGCACCCCTTCGACGAACGATCTCCAGGCCGGGGGCCGCCGGTACGCCCGCGCGTTCCAGCACGGCGTCGACCAGTCGTCGCAGCCCGTCGTCGCCGAGGCCGCAGGCGAGGTACCAGGCGGTGCCCGCGCCGTGCCGGTTGCGGGTCACCGCGGGGACGCCGGGCAGCGGGCCGTCGGCGTAGGCGGACACGACCTCCGCGCCCGCGGTGCGCAGCAGCTCGGTCCAGACCGTGGCGACACCGCCGTCGTCGAGCCGGACCTCCTCGTCCTCCCGCAGCGGGAAGAACTCCTCGGTGCGGACGCCGAGCAGGTCGCGGAACGCGCCGGGGTGGCCGCCGAGCCGCACGTGGCCGCGTTCGTCGGTGAGGCCGGACATGTAGGTGACGAGCACGTGCCCGCCGCCCTCGACGTAGTCGGCGATCCCCGCGGCGTCGGCGTCGGTCACCGCGTACAGGGCGGGCACGACGACCAGCCGGTAGGACGAGAGGTCCGCCGACGGCGGCACGAAGTCGACCGTGACGCCCGCGGCCCACAGCTGCCGGTACAGCGAGAACACGGTGTCCTGGTAGGAGAAGTCCTGCGTGGGGTGGGCCTGCTGACCGGAGAGCCAGCGGGACTGCCAGTCGTAGACGATCGCGACGGAGGCGTCCACAGTGGACCCGAGCAGCTCGTCCAGCTTCGCGTACTCGGCGCCCACCTCGCACACCTCGCGGTACACCTTGGTGTCGGTGCCAGCGTGCGGGACCATCGCGGAGTGGTAGCGCTCGGCGCCCGCCCTGGACTGGCGCCACTGGAAGAACAGCGTGCCGTCGGCGCCGCGGGCGGTGTGCGCGAAGGAGTGGCGGCGCATCTCGCCGGGCAGCTTGGCGATGTTGCGCGGCTGCCAGTTCACCGCGGACGTGGAGTGCTCCATCAGCAGCCACGGCCGCCCGCCCGCGAGACCGCGGGTCAGGTCGGCGGCCATGGCCAGCTCGACGTGCCGCTCCGCGCTCTCCGAGCGGGTGTAGTGGTCGTTGGAGACGAAGTCGACCTCGGCGGCCCACGCCCAGTAGTCGAGGGCGTCGAACGTCCAGCCCACCATGAAGTTCGTGGTGACCGGGACGCCGGGAGTGGTCGCGCGCAGGACGTCGCGCTCGGCCTTGTACAGCTCCAGCAGCGCGTCCGAGCAGAACCGGTCGAAGTCCAGCAGGTGCCCCGGATTCCCGAAGGTCGGCGTCACCCTCGGCGGCAGGATCTGGTCCCACGCCGTGTAGTGCTGGCTCCAGAACGCCGTCGCCCAGGCCTCGTTCAGCGCGTCGAGGTCGCCGTGGCGGTGGCGCAGCCACTCGCGGAACGCCTCCGCGCACACGTCGCAGTAGCAGCGGGCGACGTGGCAGCCGTACTCGTTGCCGACGTGCCACGCGGCCAGCGCGGGGTGGTCGCGGTACCGCTGGGCCAGCGCGGTCGCCAGCGCGACGGCCTTGGCGCGGTAGACCGGTGAACTCGGGCAGTACTCCTGCCGCGAACCGTGGGAGTACCGGGTGCCGTCGGCCCGCTGCGGCAGCATCTCCGGGTGGGCCGTGGTGAGCCACGGCGGCGGCGACGCGGTCGCGGTCGCCAGGTCGACCCGCACACCGCCCTCGTGCAGCAGGTCGAGCACCCGGTCGAGCCAGCCGAAGTCGTACTCGCCGTCGGCCCTCTCGATCAGCGCCCACGAGAAGATGCCGACGCTGACCAGGTTCACCCCGGCGCGGCGCATCAACTCGACGTCCTCGGCCCACACGTGCTCAGGCCACTGTTCGGGGTTGTAGTCCGCGCCCCAAGCAAGGCCGCGCATACCTGAGGGCCAACTGGTCATGGCCGCAAGGGTGTCTGAAACCCACCCGCAACGTCAACACACTCCAACAAGATCGCCCGTTTGGGTCTGTTGGACCTCGTGAGCAGCCCCAAAGATCCATTTGTCGCGTTTTTACAACGTTGTACCAGGTAGGCGCCCCATTTTTACAACGTTGTACCGGGTTAACGGCTTTGTAACAGGCCTTGACAGCGGGTGTGGTGGACGCAACATTATGCGCAACTTTGTTTGACTCCGTGTTCGGTTGGTTTGGTCGAGTGTCCTCAGGAGCAA
This sequence comes from Umezawaea sp. Da 62-37, assembly GCF_032460545.1. Taxonomy (GTDB): domain Bacteria; phylum Actinomycetota; class Actinomycetes; order Mycobacteriales; family Pseudonocardiaceae; genus Umezawaea. The sequence continues at coordinate 6,221,943 of NZ_CP135965.1, read as the reverse complement.
CGATGGTCCGGTACACGCCCAGTTCGCAGTCCATGCATCCCCTCCTCGGCCGCAGGGCCGTGCTCCGAGGACTGCTCCTGTCCGCGGGCATCGCGGCGGTGCCGGGGCTGGCCGCCTGCGGCGGTTCCGACTCGGGCTCCTCCAACGGCACGGTCACCTTCGGCAACAACCTGTCCGACCAGGTGCCGAAGGACGCGATCACCGCGGCGCTGAAGGGCTTCGACACCGACGCCCTGAAGATCACGATCAACACCAAGCAGCACGAGCAGTACCAGGAGCAGATCAACAACTACCTCCAGGGCAAGCCGGACGACGTGCTCGCCTGGTTCGCCGGCTACCGGATGCGCTTCTTCGCGGAGAAGGGCCTCACCGGCGACCTCACCGACCTGTGGGGCGGGCTCGGCGACAACTACGCCCCCGCGCTCAAGGAGGCGTCGACCGCCAAGGACGGCAAGCAGTACTTCGTGCCGTTCACCCAGTACCCGTGGGGCGTGTTCTACCTCAAGAGCGTGTGGACCCAGCGCGGCTACGCGGTCCCGAAGACGCTCGACGAGTTCGTCGCGCTGTCCACGAAGATGAAGGCCGACGGCCTGAACCCGATCGCCTTCGCCCAGAAGCAGGGCTGGCCGGGCATGGGCACGTTCGACCAGTTGAACTTCCGCACCAACGGCTACCAGTTCCACGTCGACCTCATGGCCGGCAAGGAGGACTGGCAGGGCGCGAAGGTGCGCGCGGTGTTCGACACCTGGAAGCGCCTGCTGCCGTTCCACCAGGAGAACGCGCTCGGCCGCGAGTGGCAGGAGGCCGCGCAGAGCGTCCAGCAGGGCAAGTCCGGCATGTACGTGCTCGGCACGTTCATCGGCCAGCAGTTCAAGGGCCAGGAGGACGACCTCGACTTCTTCGCGTTCCCGGAGATCAACTCCGAGTTCGGCCAGGACACGGTCGAGGCGCCCATCGACGGCTACATGATGGCCAAGAACCCGAAGAACCCCGAGGGCGCGAAGAAGCTCCTGGAGTACCTGGCGAAGCCCGAGACGCAGCTCGAGTACCTCAAGTCCGACCCGTCGTCGATCGCCACCAGCACCAAGGCCGACACCTCCGGCTACACGGCGCTCCAGAAGAAGGCCGTCGAGGTCATCAAGAACGCCAAGCACATCACCCAGTTCCTCGACCGCGACACCGACCCGCGGTTCGCCAGCGACGCGGCGACCAACGGCCTGAACGCGTTCATCCAGAACCCGGACGACATCGACACCGTGCTCAAGGGCATGGCCGACCAGGCCAAGACGATCTTCACGGGGTGACGAGTTGACCGCGTTGACCGACAAGACCGCCCGCGAGGAGCCGAAGTCCCCGGCTCCCCGCGGGCGGGCCCGCCGCAAGCGGGCGACCGCGCTGGCCGGCGGTGACAAGCTGGTGCTCGGCCTGATGCTGGGCATCCCGACCCTGTTCCACGTCCTGCTGGTGTGGCTGCCGTCGCTGGGGTCGGTCGCGCTGTCGTTCAGCTCGTGGGACGGCATCGGCGGGTTCGAGGACATCAAGTGGGTGGGCGTCCAGAACTACGTGGACATCTTCACCCACTACCCGCGGTTCTGGCCCGCGTTGCAGCACAACCTGATCTGGCTGGTGTTCCTGCTCGTCGTGCCGACGACGGCCGGGCTGTTCCTCGCGGTGCTGCTGGACCGCAAGCTCCGGTTCGGCTCGATCTACCAGAGCGCGCTGTACCTGCCGATGGTGCTGTCGCTCGCGCTGGTCGGCTTCATCTGGCAGCTGATCTACCAGCCGGAGCAGGGCCTGCTGAACAACCTGCTGGGCACCGCGGACACCGACCCGACCAACTGGCTCGGCGACCCGAAGATCAACATCTACGCGGTGCTGGTCGCCGCGGCCTGGCGGCACACCGGCTACATCATGCTGCTGTACTTGGCGGGCCTGAAGTCCGTCGACCCGGCGCTGAAGGAAGCCGCGGCGCTCGACGGCGCGAACTCCTTCCAGACGTTCACCAAGGTCACCTTCCCGGTGCTCAAGCCGGTGAACATCGTCGTGCTGGTGGTGACCGTGATCGAGTCGCTGCGCGCGTTCGACATCGTCTACGTCATCAACAAGGGGCGCAACGGGTTGGAGCTGCTGTCGGTGCTGGTGACCGACAACATCATCGGCGAGTCGAGCCGGATCGGCTGGGGCTCCGCGCTCGCGGTGATCCTGCTGCTCATCTCGCTCGGCTTCATCATCACCTACCTGTACCAGGTGTTCAGCAAGGAGAACCGCGCGTGACCACCGCACTCCCCGCACGCAAGGCTCCGCTGCGACCCGGTCGGGTGGTGCTGCACGTCTTCCTCGTGCTCACCTGCCTGACGACGCTGGCCCCGCTGCTGTGGGCGGTCTACGCGTCGCTGCGCACCTACGACGACACCTCCCGCAACGGGTACTTCTCGTTCCCGGAAAGCCTGACGCTGGACAACTTCAGCAACGCGTGGACGACCGGCGACCTGCCGCACTACTACCTCAACACGCTGTTCATCACGCTGCCCGCGGTCGTGGTCACGCTGCTGCTCAGCTCGATGGTCGCGTTCGGCGTGTCCCGGTTCAGCTTCAGGTTCAACCTCGCGCTGCTGATGCTGTTCACCGCGGGCAACCTGCTGCCGCAGCAGGTCATCGTCACCCCGCTGTGGCGGCTGTACCGGCTGATCGAACTGCCGGAGTGGATGAGCGACAGCGGTTCGCTGATCGACACCCAGATCGGCGTGATCATGATCCACATCGCGTTCCAGATCGGGTTCTGCACGTTCGTCCTCAGCAACTACATGAAGACGATCCCGCACGAGCTGACCGAGGCGGCGCGGGTGGACGGCGCCAGCGTGTTCCGGCAGTACTGGCAGGTGATCCTACCGCTGTGCAGGCCCGCGCTGGCGGCGCTGGCGACGCTGGAGTTCACCTGGATCTACAACGACTTCCTGTGGGCGCTGGTGCTGATCCAGACCGGGGACAAGATGCCGATCACCTCTGCGTTGCAGAACCTGAAGGGGACGTTCTTCACGGACAACAACCTGGTGGCGGCGGGGTCGTTGCTGGTGGCGCTGCCGACGCTGGTGGTGTTCTTCACGTTGCAGCGGCAGTTCGTGGGCGGTCTGACCCTGGGGTCCACGAAGGGGTAGTCCGGGCCCGGCGGGACTCGGGTTCCGAGTCCCGCCCTACGGCCTGCCCGGCAGGCGCATCGCGAACAGCGCGCCGCCCTCGGGCGCGCGGCCCGTGTAGGCCATGCCGCCGTGCCGTTCCGCCGCCTGCTTCACGATCGCCAGTCCCAGCCCCGAACCCGGCAGGGTCCTGGCCTCGGAGGAGCGGTAGAAGCGCTCGAAGACGTGCGGCACGTCGGTGTCGGCGATCCCCGGACCGGAATCGGCCACCTCGACGACCGCGCTGCCGTCGCCCAACTGCTTGATCTCCAGGCGCACGACGCCGTCGTCGGGGCTGAACTTCACGGCGTTGTCGAGCAGGTTGAGGACGGCGCGTTCCAGTGAGTTCGAGTCGCCGAGCAGTGACCACGGTTGCAGGCGGACGTCGAACTTCACGTGGGTGACCGCCCTCCGCCGGGCGCGGTCCAGTGCGCGTTCGACGACCTCGATCAGGTCGACCGGCTCCTGCACGACCTGCGGGGCGTCCTCGCGGGCCAGTTCCACCAGGTCGCCGATCAGGGTCGTGAGCTCGTCCAGTTGGGCGCGCACGTCGTCGTTGATCTCGGCCTTGTCCACATCGGACAGCGTGGGGGCGTTGGGGCGCTCGGAGGCGAGCAGCAGTTCCAGGTTGGTCCGCATCGACGTCAGCGGGGTGCGCAGTTCGTGCCCGGCGTCGGCGACCAGCCGCCGCTGCCTCTCCTGCGACTCCGCCACGGCCCCCAACATGGCGTTGAACCTCTGCGTCAGCCTCGCGAGCTCGTCGTCCCCCGTCACGGGGATGGGTCTGAGGTCGCCGGTCATGGCGACCCGTTCGGTGGCCTCGGTGAGCCGTTGCACGGGACGGAGTCCGGTGCGCGCGACGGCCGTCCCGGCGCCCGCGGCGATGAGCACGCCGAGGCCGCTGATCACGAACAGCACGACGTTGAGCTTGCCGAGGGTGCCGCGCAGCGGTTTCATGGACTGCGCGATGACCATGGCCTGGCCGATCCCGTACTTCTTCGAGATGACGCGGAACTCGGTGCGGTCGTCGGTCCAGATGTTCTCGTCCCGCTCGCCCTTGGCGACCTCGATGTCGAGGCTGTTGGTGGGCGGCGGCGTGGCGCCCTTCGCGTACAGGATCCGCCCGGAGTCGTCGAGCAGCCCGATGCGGATGTCGCCCGCCACCAGGAACGCGCCGGGGAACGACTGGACGTCCTGGCCGCCCTGCACCAACGGCGTGGCGATCGCGTCGCTGACCCGCTGCCGGAGCGTCTCGTCCAGCTGGGTGTACAGGTTCTGGCTCACCGTCATGTAGGCGCCGAGCGAGACCATCGCCACGACGCCCGCGACGCAGAACGCCGCCAGCAGCGTCACCCTGGCCCGCAGCGAGACCCGCTGGAACCTCCCCGTGGCGAGGACGTCGTGCGACGGTGGGGCGCTGATCACGGAGGCGTCTCCCGCAGCACGTAGCCGACGCCGCGCACCGTGTGCAGCAGCCGGGACTCGCCCTCCAACTCGGTCTTGCGCCGCAGGTACCCGACGTAGACCTCCAGCGCGTTGCCGGAGGTCGGGAAGTCGTAGCCCCAGACGTCCTCGAGGATGCGGCCGCGGGTCAGCACCTGCTTGGGGTGGGCCAGGAACAGCTCCAGCAGGGCGAACTCGGTGCGGGTGAGGCTGATGGGACGGTCGCCGCGGCGCACGTCGCGGGTGCCGGGGTCGAGTTCCAGGTCGGCGAACTTCAGCGTCGCGCGGGCGCGTTCGGACTCGTCCTGCTCGTTCGAGGCGCGGCGCAGCAGCGCCCGCAGCCGGGCCAGCAGCTCCTCCAGCGCGAACGGCTTGGGCAGGTAATCGTCGGCGCCGGCGTCCAGGCCGGACACCCGGTCCGACACCGCGTCGCGGGCGGTCAGCACCAGGATCGGCAGGTCGTCGCCGGTGCTCCGCAGCCTGCGGCACACCTCGAGCCCGTCGAGCCTGGGCATCATCACGTCCAGGACCATCGCGTCCGGTCGGGCCGACGTCACCGACTCGAGCGCCTGCTGGCCGTCGCCGGCAGTGTCCACCTGGTAGCCGTTGAATTGCAGTGAGCGGCGTAGCGACTCACGCACGGCCCGGTCGTCGTCGACAACAAGGATGCGCATGGGCCCCAGTCTTGTCCCTCGGCCTGAGAGGCGCCTGAGAAGGGACCCAACAAACGATGTGAACTACCCGTGAGTTAGGCGTCCAAACCGTGGGCGACGGGGGCGTTCCACTTCCGCCACAGCGCCAGCAGCCGCACGGCCACCACCAGCGCCGACCCGGCCAGCGCCACCGGGCCCTCCGGCAGGCCCAGCACGCTGCCGCCCGCGACCACCAGGCAGCCGAGCAGCGCCGCCACCGCGTAGATCTCGCGGCGCAGGACCAGCGGGATCTCGCGCAGCAGCACGTCCCGCATCGCTCCCCCGCCGATGCCCGTGGTCATGCCGATCAGGCACGCCGTGTACGGCGGGGCGCCCAGCGCGAGCGCGGTCGACGTGCCGCCGGTGACGAACAGCCCGAGGCCGATCGCGTCCAGCAGCTGCACGGCCCGGCGCAGCTTCGCGACCTGCGGGTGGAACGTGAACACCAGCAGCCCCGTCAGCGCCGGGACCAGCAGGTACGGCCACTTGGTCAGGCTGGTCGGCGGGTGCACGCCGAGCAGCACGTCCCGGATCACGCCGCCGCCGAGCGCGGTCGCCAGCGCCACCACGGTCACCCCGAACACGTCGAGCCGCGCGCGGACCGCCGCGAGGGCGCCGGAGGCCGCGAACACGGCGATGCCGACCAGTTCCAGGATGACGAGGAGCACGACCGGCCAGCGTAGGTGGGCTAGAAGAAGTCGGCGAGGCGCGGGGTTCCGGGTGCGGCCACCAGCCGGTCCAGCAGCGGCGCCCCGCCCTCCAGCAGTCCGGCGCGGCGCAGCGCGTGGGTGCTCTGCATCCCGGAGAACCACGGCCCGAGCGCGCGGGCGTGCACGCGCACCGCGCCCGTCCCGCCCGGCTCGACCCGCACGCCGTCGTCCTCCACGACCAGCCGCCGCGGGCCCGCGTGCCACGGGGCGTGCGGGTCGACGACGTCGAGGTCCACGGCGGCCGGCCGCAGCCCCTCGGCGTTCGGCCAGCCGCGGGCGGCGACGGCGGCGGGCAGGTCGACGACGCGGAGCATCCACTGGGAGGTCTTCACGTCGTTGTGGATGGCCTGCGAGGTGAGCAGGTCGGTGAACGCGGGGTCGGCCAGCCGCAGCGATACCACGCCCAGCACGCCCGCCCACGAGGTCAGCTCGGCCAGCAGGGTGAGCTGGGTGTCCAGGTCGAGGCCGATCAGGTCGTGCGCCTTGAGCCGCTCGCGCTCCCGGTCGGCGGTCAGGTAGCCGCGCAGGACGCCCTCGTCGTCGTGCGCGACGGTGGCCACGTCCAGGTCGAGCAGCTGCTCCGGCGCGAACGTCGGGGCGTGCCTGTCCAGCAGGCCGTCCGCGGTGGCCGCGAAGGCGTTGTAGAGGGCGTGCACGTCGTCCAGGTCGTCCGCGGTGGCCCGGCGGGTGGTGAGCCTGCGCGGCGCCTTCGGCGACATCAGCAGCCGGTCCATCGGGAAGTCGACCCGTTCGTGGACGCCCGCGCGCTCCCAACCGCGCCCCCGGTAGAGGGCGGGCACGGTCGGGTAGAGCACCGAGATCGCCTGGCCCTGCTCGCGCATCGTGCGCAGGGCCGTGTCCAGCAGCGCGGAGGCGACGCCGCGGCCGCGGGCGTGCGGGTCGACCACTACGCCGCCGATGCCGCCCATGGGCACCGCGCGGCCGCCGAAGTACTGGGCGAAGTCGTTGATCAGCAGCGAGCCGACCGGCTGCCCGTCCCGCTCGGCGAGCAGGCCGAGCCTGCCGGGCGTGACGAGGCGCTCCGGCGGCGGCGCGGAACTCGCGAACGCGAGCTTGCGCATCCGGAAAACTGTCCCGCGGTCGGCCTCGGTGTACTCCCTGATCTCCACGCGCACCTGCCTACCAGGTGAAGAACCCCTGGCCGGACTTGCGCCCCAGTTCCCCCCTCGCGACCTTGTCGCGCAGCAGCGCGGGCGGTTCGAAGCGCGGTCCCAGCTCGGCGGCGAGGTGTTCGGCGATGGCCAGCCGGACGTCCAGGCCCACCAGGTCGGTCAGCCTGAGCGGGCCCATCGGCCAGCCGTAGCCCAGCCGCATGCCGGTGTCGACGTCCTCGGCCGCGGCCACGCCCTCCTCCAGCATCCGGATGGCCTCCATGCCGACCGCGACGCCGAGCCGCGAGGTGGCGAAGCCCGGTGAGTCGCGGACCTCGATCACGGTCTTGCCGAGCGCCTCGGCCCAGCCGCGGACCTTCGCCACGACCTCGGGCGCCACGCCAGCGTGGTGGACCAGCTCGACGAGCTCCTGGACGGGGACGGGGTTGAAGAAGTGCATCCCGACCAGGCGGTCGCCGGGCAGGCCGTCGGCCAGCGCGGTGATCGACAGCGAGGACGTGTTCGAGGCCAGCACCGCCGTGGGGCAAACGCTTGCGACCCGGCCGAGGACGGTCCGCTTGAGGTCGATCCGCTCCGGGACGGCCTCGACCACCAGCTCGGCGGTCGGCGGCAGCGCGGCCAGGTCGTCGACCACGACGAGCCTGGTCAGCAGCTCCTCGGGCGTCGCGGCCAGCTTGCCGCGCTCGGCCGCCTTGGCCAGCGACCTCCGCACGGCGCCGCGGGCGGCCTCGGCCCGTTCGGCGCCCGCCTCGGCCACGGTCACGTCGTGCCCGCCCGCCAGCAGCAGGTGCGCGATGCCCGCGCCCATGGTGCCGCCGCCGACCACCGCCGCGATCACTGCGCGACCACCTCGGCGGTGAACATCGCGACCAGCTCCAGGCCGCCGATCTCGGACAGGTTCGCGCCCGCGGCGTGCCACTCCGGCGACTGGAACGCCGCCTTCATGACGGCGGCGGACTCGAAGTACATCTCCGCGATGACGTGCAGGCCGGTGTCGCCGAGGAAGCCGGGCACCAGCACGCGGTCGACCTTGGCCACCTCGGCGCGCAGCAGACCGGGGGTCTTCTCCACGATCGGGAGGTGCGTCGCGAAGTACTTCTCGTCGAAGTCGGCCACGTCGGCGGGCGTCTTGTAGAGGGCGATGCACTTGATCATGTGACACTCCCTGTCGATTTTCGCACCGGACTGTAACAGCGGAATCCGGTCCGCCGGGTGCTCCACCCGGACCTACCCCCAAGATGGTGGGGTGCGGATCATCCTCCTGCGACACGGCCAGAGCCTCGGCAACGTGGACGAGTCGGCGTACTGCCGGGTCCCCGACCACTCGCTGCCCCTCACCCCCCTCGGCGAGCGGCAGGCGCACGCCGCCGGTCCCAAGGTGAAGCGGCTGATCGGCGACGGGCCGGTGGCGGTCTACGTCAGCCCCTACCTGCGGACGCGCAGGACGCTGGCCGGGCTCGGGCTCGGCGGCGTGGTGGACCGGGTGATCGCCGAACCCCGGCTGCGCGAGCAGGACTGGGGGAACCTCCAGGACCCGGTGCAGCAGGAGGTGCTCAAGCACCAGCGGCACGCGTTCGGGCACTTCTTCTTCCGACTGCCCAACGGGGAGTCCGGCGCCGACGTGGACGACCGGCTGGCCGCGTTCCTCGGGGAGCTGGAACTGCGGATGCGCGCGGAGTCCGACCACCCGCAGACCGTGCTGGTGGTCTCGCACGGGCTCACCATCCGGCTGCTGTGCCGACGGCTGTTCTCGTGGAGCGTGGAGCTGTTCGAGTCGCTGTCGAACCTGGACACCTGCGAGGCCCGCGTGCTCGACCACGACGGGACGGGGTGGCGGCTGGACCGGCCGTTCACGCAGTGGCGCGACTCGCCGGACGGCGAGACGCAGGCGCAGGCGGCGCCCCGCCGCTGACGGGCGACTGTCCACAATGGTCTCCGGAACCGAGTCGAGGGCGTCTCCGACCGCGCGGGTGTGACCGGGTCCGCACCCCGCGGACGGTGGCGGCCGCGTCCGGGTGCGGCACCATCGGCCGATGAGCATCAGCGAGAAGGTGGCGGGCCTCTACGAGGTGCTGCACCGCCGCCGTGACACCAGGGGCGAGTTCACCGGCGCCCCGATCCCTCCCGAGGCGCTGCACCGCGTCCTGACGGCCGCCCACGCCGCGCCCAGCGTCGGCCTTTCCCAGCCGTGGGACTTCATCCTGGTCCGCGACGAGACCACCCGGCGCGCCTTCCGCGACCACGTGAACGCCGAGCGCAGCATGTTCGCCGCGCAGCTCGACGGCGAGCGCGCGGAGCTGTTCGACCGCATCAAGGTCGAGGGGATCCTCGAGTCCACGCTCGGGATCGCGGTCACCTACGACCCGGAACGCGGCTCCCCCGCCGTGCTCGGACGGCACGCCATCGCGGACGCGGGGCTCTACTCCGTTTGCCTCGCCATCCAGAACCTGTGGCTCGCGGCGACCGCCGAAGGCCTCGGCGTGGGGTGGGTGAGCTTCTACCGGGAAGACGCTCTGCGTCGATTGCTGCACATTCCGGCCAGATTGCGGCCGGTCGCGTGGCTCTGCGTCGGACCCGTGGCAGGGTTGCCGGGCAAGCCCGATCTGGAGCGAGTCGGATGGCGCAACCGGATACCCGTCGAAGACGTCATGCACCACGAGCGGTACGGGGAGCGTTCCTCCCGGTAGCCTGTTGTGGCCGTGCCGGCAGCGGCGGGACCCGCGTTCCCGCTCGGCAAGTCGGAATGGAGTGTCGAGCACGAGTGGAGCAGCGCGATCCGCTGACAGCGGGATACGTGACGCACATGGACCTCAGGGTCCGAGTGTTGATCAACGCTGGGCGTTTACCCGAGGCCAACGCCCTGTTCGACGAGGTGCTCACCAAGGCGCCGCCCGGCGCAGACCGATGGGTCCACTCGGCCATCCTGCTGCACAGGGCCGCCATGGCGTGGCGGCTCGGCCGGATCCCGCTCGCGCTGGAACTCGCCGCCGAGGGCTGGCTGGACTTCGACGAGGAGACGACGGACCACCCCGCCGCGGCGCAGACCCTGGGAACACTGGGCTATCTGCTCGAAGGAATGGGCCATCGGCACGGCGCGCTGGACATCATGCGCAAGGCCGTGACGATCGCCCGCCGCTCCAACGGCCCGGACGCGTTGGCGCAGTGCCTGCAACGCCTGGGCGGCACGCTGAACTTCCGCGCGGCCTCCGGCCTTCCCGCCGCCGCGCCCGCGATCTTCGAGGAGGCGAGGGGCCACCTCGCCGAGGGCCTCACCCTCAACACCGTGGACGACCACATCCACCGCGCGCTGCTCGGCGCGTACAGCCGTTCGCTGGCCGGGGTCGGCGAACTGGACCACGCCGAGGAGGTCGCCAGGCAGGTGCTGGCACTGGCGCTGGAAGCCAAGGACCAGTGGGGCAACGCGGTCGGGAACTGGGTGCTGGCGGCGGTGCGCCGCGAACGCGGTGAGCTGGTGAGCGCCCGGACGCTGGCCAGCCGTTCCGTCGCGGCGGCCCAGATCATCAACGACAACTCGCTGATGCTGCGCTTCTCCCTCGACCTGGCGGGCATCTGCGCCGAGATGGACGACTCCGTCGGCGAGGCCGCCGCGCTGCGGTGCAGCGTCCTCGCGGGCACGAAGGCGAACGAGTCGCTCCAGGAAGGCCTGGGACAGGCACTGGAGCAGCGCCTGCTGGCCATCCAGGCGCAGCAGGCGAAGGTCGCGGCGGAGGAGGCCGCGGCCCGCGATCCGTTGACGGGACTGGCGAACAGGCTCGGACTGGAACGGGCGGCGGCCCTGCTGCTGGAGAGCACGGCCTCCCGCGGCCGGGTGCCGTGGCTGGTGCTGGTGGACGTGGACTGGTTCAAGGGCGTGAACGACGACGCCGGGCACGCCGCCGGTGACGCCGCGCTGCGCGAGATCGCCCAACTGCTGCGCCGCGAGTGCCGCACGGACGACCTGGTGGCCCGCTGGGCCGGTGACGAGTTCGTCGTCCTGCTCGGCGACAACGGCAACACCGAGCACGAGGTGGGACCGACCGTGGCCGAGCGGATCCGCGCGGCCGTGGACGGGCACGACTGGTCGATGGTGCTGGGCACGGCCCGGCGCCCGACGGTCAGCATCGGCGTGGCGGCGGGACCGGCGAAGCTGGACCAGCTGTTCGCGGCGGCGGACATGGCCCTGTACCGGGCGAAGCGGCACGGCCGCAACCGCGTGGAGGTCGAGCCCTCGGTGCACGAGATCACCGAGACGATGAGCGGGAACTAGGAGCTGTCTCCCGGATCTCCGACGAGATCCGGGAAACGGCTTTCCCCTTGGTGCTAGGCGATCAACCCGCCGCGGAAGGCCACCAGGGCGGCCTGGACGCGGTTGACCGCACCGATCTTCCCGAGCACCGACGAGACGTAGCCCTTGACCGTGGCCTCGGACAAGTGCAACGTGCCACCGATCTCCGCGTTGGACATCCCCTGCCCGATGAGCACGAGCACCTCGCGCTCGCGTTCGGACAGCATCGCCAGCAGACGACGCGCGGGCTCCGCCGCCCGTTCACCGTCGGCCACCGCCGCGAGAACCCGTGCCGCCACACCGGGATCCAGCACCGCGCCACCCCTTGCGAGGTCGCGCACCGCCTTCACCAGCTGCTCCGGCTCGGTGTCCTTCAGCAGGAAACCGCTGGCGCCCAGGCGTAGGGCCTCGCTGACGTACTCGTCCACGTCGAACGTGGTGAGCATGGCGATCTTCGGCGGATCGGGCAGCGTGCGCAGCCTGCGCAACGCCACCAGCCCGTCGTTGGACCGCATGCGGATGTCCAGCAGGACCACGTGCGGACGGTGCTGACGTGCCAGGTCGGCCACCAGATGCCCGTCGTCGCACTCGGCCACTACTTCGATGTCACCGGCGCTGCTCAGGATCATGCGAAGGCCGGACCGGACGAGGTCCTCGTCGTCGGCCAGCATCACCTTGATCACGACGCCTCCCCGAGTTGGCGTTTCGTGTTCATACAGGGTCAGCATCGCGCACGAATGCGCAAGCTGGCGTTAATTCGACGTTATCTCACCATGTGGTAGGACGTTTGCCCAGCGTTGCGGCTGATGGGAGGGCTCCCATCAGACCGTTCACAGTTGCCAGGAGGAAACGCGGTCAGCCGAGCACGCGCGCGACTTCCTGCCGCAGGCGCGGCAGCAGGGAGTAAAGCTTGTCCCCCGGGCACACGGTGTCGTCGTAGTGGTCGCGGTGGCCGTCGATGGCCGCGGGCGCGATCCCGTAGCGCTCGCAGGTGTAGACGCAGAACGACACCAACGAGTCCCACTGCTCCCGCGGCGGTTCCTCCGCCGTGTAGAGGCCCTCGTTCTCGATGCCGATGGCGATCCGGTTCTGGCCGGGGCAGTGCGCGCCCTCGACGAGCCGGTCGCCCGCGCGCAGCGCGTCGAGGCTGCCGTGCCTGCCCTCCATCAGGAAGCCGCCGCGGCTGTTGGTGAAGTGCTGCCCCGAGTCGAGCCAGCCGTTGACGTCCATGTGCCGGTCCTGGATCCACCTGGCGTGCTCGAAGGCGTGCGCCTCGGAGTAGTCGGTGACGTTGTCGGTGGCCGTGTGGTGGACCAGGATCCGCTCGGGCTTGCCGTACACCAGCGTCGTCGGCGCGGACGGCGGACGGGCGCCCCAGTCGTCGCAGGTCCGGATCGGCAGGTCCGGCGCGTTCGCCGCGCTCGCGGGGGTCGCGCCCAGTCCCAGGAGCAGCCCGGACGCGGCCACCCCGCCCAGCAGCGTTCGTCGTCGCACCATGTTCACTTTTTTCCCTATGCGGGACCACTCGGTCAACTGGCAACTTCCTTTACCAGCCGATCGGGGCAAATAAACGTGAAACCCTTTCAGAAAAGTTCGGGAAAACGTAACGTGCGCCACACCAGTCCTGCATGGAAGGAGCTTCGCGTCATGCGGAGAGCCGCCCTACCCCTGGTCGTGGCCGCCCTGCTGGCCACCGCCTCCATCTCCACCGCGCCGGCACAGGCCGCACCCGCGACACCGACCACCACCGCGTTCGCCGCGGACGACTACTGCCTCGGCCAGTGCAACGACATCCTGCCTCCCGGCAACAACGGCAACGCCACGCTGGCCGACATCCTGGCGCACAAGGTCTTCGGGACCCGCCCCGCGCACGCGGCCGACCAGCTCCCGAAGTACGACGCCCTGTCCTCCGGCTACCAGGGGCTGACCAACGAGCAGCTGAGCACGTTCTTCAACGACGCCTCGTTCGGCGTGGCCGCCGACCAGGTCGAGAGCACGACCAAGCCGCGCTCGGACGTGACCATCATCCGGGACAAGGCCATCGGGATGCCGCACGTCTACGGCACCACCCGGTCCGGCACCGAGTTCGGTGCGGGCTACGCCGCCGCGCAGGACCGGCTGTGGCTGATGGACGTGTTCCGCCACCTCGGCCGCAGCCAGCTCACCGGCTTCGCGGGCGGCGCCGAGGGCAACCGCGTGCTGGAGCAGAGCTTCTACTCGCAGATCGGCTACACCGAGGCGGACCTGCAGACCCAGATCGACCGGGTCGCGGCCAGCGGACCCCGTGGCGCGCAGGCGAACCAGGACGTCAACGACTACATCTCCGGCATCAACGCCTACATCACCCAGTCCGTCTCGGCGCGGAACTTCCCCGGCGAGTACGTGCTCAGCGGGCACGCGGACTCGATCACCAACTGGAACGACATCCAGCCGTTCAAGGCCACCGACATGGTCGCGATCGCGTCCGTCGTCGGCGGGCTGTTCGGCTCCGGCGGCGGCGGCGAGGTGCAGTCCGCGCTGGTCCGGTTGGCGGCGCAGAACAAGTACGGCGCCACCGTCGGCGAGCAGGTGTGGAAGTCGTTCCGGGAGCAGAACGACCCGGAGGCCGTGCTGACCGTGCACGACGGCAGCCGCTACCCGTACTCCGCGAGCCCGGCGAACCCGCAGGGCGTCGTGATGCCGGACGCGGGTTCGGTCACCCCCGAGCCGATGGTCTACGACCAGGTCGGCAACGCCTCCGCCCCGGCCGCCACGACCATCGCCGCCGGTGAGCTGGAGCCCGCGCAGGGCATCTTCGCCGACGGCGTGCTGCCCGCGGACCTGCTCAACCGCAAGCACGGCATGTCCAACGCGCTCGTCGTGTCCGGCGCGCACACCGACACCGGCAACCCGATCGCCGTGTTCGGCCCGCAGACCGGCTACTTCGCGCCGCAGCTGCTGATGCTCCAGGAGCTCAACGGCCCCGGCATCAGCGCGCGCGGCGTGTCCTTCGCCGGTGTCGGCATGTACGTGCAGCTCGGCCGCGGCCAGGACTACTCCTGGAGCGCGACCTCGGCGTCGCAGGACATCGTCGACACCTACGCCGTCGACCTGTGCGAGCCCGACGGCAAGCCCGCCACCAAGGCGTCCAACCACTACCTGCTGCGCGGCCAGTGCGTGGCCATGGAGCGGTTGGAGCGCAAGAACGCCTGGAAGCCGACCGTCGCGGACGGCACGGCGGCCGGGTCGTACACGCTGGTCGTGTACCGGACGAAGTACGGGCTGGTGCAGAGCCGCGCCACGGTCGGCGGCAAACCGGTCGCGTTCTCCGCGCTGCGGTCGACCTACCTGCACGAGGTGGACCCGATCGTCGGGTTCCAGGAGTTCAACGACCCCGGCGCCATCCGTTCGGCGCAGGACTTCCAGCGAGCGGCCGAGCACATCGGGTACGCGTTCAACTGGTTCTACGTCGACTCCAAGGACACCGCGTACTTCAACTCCGGCACCAACCCGGTGCGCAAGGCCGGGGTCGACCCGAACCTGCCGATCAAGGCGGCCCAGCAGTACGAGTGGCAGGACTGGGACCCGAACACCAACACCGCGCGGTACACGCCCGCGGCGCAGCACCCCCAGTCGCTGAACCAGGACTACTACATCAGCTGGAACAACAAGCAGGCGCTGGACTTCACCTCGTCCGGCTTCGGCAACGGCTCCGTGCACCGCGGCGACCTGCTCGACGACCGCGTCAAGGCGCTGATCGCCAACGGCGGCAAGGCCTCGCGGGCGTCGGTCACCAAGGCGATGTCCGAGGCCGCGGGCGCCGACCTGCGCGCCGAGCAGGTGCTCCCCGACCTGCTGCGGGTGATCGAGAAGTCCGCGGTCACCGACCCCGCGCTGGCAGCCACCGTGCAGAAGCTCAAGGCGTGGCAGCAGTCCGGCTCGCTGCGACGCGAGACGACCAAGGGCAGCAAGGTCTACAACCACGCCGAGGCGATCCGCGTGCTCGACGCGTGGTGGCCCAGGCTGGTCCAGGCCGAGTTCCAGCCCGGTCTGGGCCCGGACCTCTACGGCGAGCTCGTGAAGGCCGTCCAGGTCGACGAGGCGCCCTCGGACACCCACGGCGCGGCCCCGCACAAGGGCTCGTCGTTCCAGTACGGCTGGTGGAGCTACGTCGACAAGGACATCCGGCGCGTGCTGGGCGACCAGGTCGCGGGGCCGTTGACCGGCACGTACTGCGGTGGCGGCGACGTGACGGCGTGCCGGACCGTGCTGCTGGACAGCCTCAAGGCGGCGGCGGCCGTGCCCGCCAACCAGGTCTACCCCGGTGACGCGGACTGCGCCGCGGGCGACCAGTGGTGCGCCGACTCGGTGATCCACCGCGCGATGGGCGGCATCACCCAGGACAAGATCCAGTGGCAGAACCGGCCCACCTACCAGCAGGTCGTGCAGTTCCCCGCCCGTCGCGGCAACACCGTCGCGAACATCGCGCAGGGGCGCACCGCCACGGCCAGCAGCTACGAGCGCGGGGTGTACAACTCGCCGCCCGCCAACGCGGTCGACGGCAACCCCTCCACCAGGTGGGCCAGCGACTGGAGCGACAGCCAGTGGCTCAGCGTCGACCTGGGGGCCGTCCAGCGGGTCGGCCGCGCGGTGCTGAGGTGGGAGGCGTCGTTCGGGAAGGGCTACCGGATCGAGGTCTCCACCGACGGTGCCCAGTGGCGGCAGGTTTTCGTTACGACTGAAGGCAACGGCGTCACGGACAACGTGGCCTTCGCGCCGACCGACGCGCGTTTCATACGAATGACGGGTACCCAACGCGGTACGACTTACGGATACTCTCTCTACGAACTCGAGGTCTACCCGCAGTAGACCACTTCCGAGGAAGACCCCGGTCCACCCCCAGGGACCGGGGTCTTCCGCCTTTTCCAGGTTTTTTCCAGGTCAGCGCGGCACGAACAGGTAGTTGCGCACGTCGGGGTCGATCCGCGTGACCTCCCGCCACCCGCCCTGCTTCCAGACCCTCATGCCGTAGCCGCGCTCACCGAGCCACGCCACCACGTCCTCCGCCCGGTACCCGAACCGCGCGACGTGCCGCTCCTCGATCTCCAGCAGCAACTTCGGCCGAAGCCGCTCGATCACCCCGGCGCCCCCTTCGAGCACCCGCAGCTCCGCCCCCTCGACGTCCGCCTTCACGAAGTCCAGCCGCGTGATCCCGTGGTCGGCGACGAACGAGTCCAACGTCTGCGTCCGCACCACCACCTCCAGGTGCTCCTCGAACTCCACGTTCGACCCAAGCCCCTTCGCCCCCGCCGTGAGGAACGACCGCCCGGTCACCGGCGACCCGTGCCGCACCGGCACGCTCATCACCTCCCGCCCCTCAGCGGTTCCCAGCGCTACGGAATGCCGCACCACGTTCCGCCCCTCGCGCGGGCGGAGGATGTACGACAACGCCGGATGCGCGAACACCAGCGGCTCAACGCTGTGGACAGTCCCTTGTGGACCCACGAGCTGCGCCAACGTCACCGTGTACAACCCGAGCGCGGCCCCGATGTCCACACACACGTCCCCGGCGCGAACCACCCCCCGCAACCCCACCAACTCGGGCTCCACGAACGGCGTCACCCGCGCCAACACCCTCAACCCAGCAGCAACAGCGGCCCCGCGCACGTCAACCAAGTTCTGCGTCACCCACCCAAGACTAGGCACCCCCACCCACCCATGAGGGCCCCCACCACATTTCCCCCCGACGACGCCGGTAAGCTACCCACCAGCACCAGCCCCGCCCTCGTAGCTCAGGGGATAGAGCATCGGTTTCCTAAACCGTGTGTCGCAGGTTCGAATCCTGCCGGGGGCACTCACCTTTCGCCGGGTGAATCAGGCCCTGAGCAGCGGAAACGCGCTCGGGGCTTGATCTTTTAGCGGGTGCGCCGTATGCCACTGTCGGCCGGAATATGCCCCTCTTTGCCACCGTTCACGGACTCCTCACGGACTGGCTTTGGCCAATACGTGCCCAAGCGAAAGGCCCCCAGGACGCTCCCAGGGGCTACGTTCCGACTGTCGATCACTGGTCGAAGAGTCCTTCAATCGTGTTGTTGACCGTCTCCCGCTGCCCGTCGATGCACTTCGCGTAGACCTTCAACAGGACGTCCACCGAGTGCCCCGCCCGCTCCGCCACCTCGGTAGCCGGTACCCCACCGTTCAACCACAACGAGACTGCGGCGTGCCGCAAATCGTACGGCCGACCAGCCAACGGCGAGGCAGCCTGAGCAGGCATGAGTGCGTACTGACGTGCGTCATCCCAAACCCGGTAGTACGTCGAGGACGACACCACCCCGCCGTTGGGTGACCGGAACAGCCGCCCGTCCGGCCCGACCCCGTACCGGTCGAGGTGATCACGCAGGATGCGGACAAGCACCGGCGGAATCGGCACGATCCGCACCTCCTTCCGAGCCCGATGCTTCAATCCGCGCCGGTCGTGCACCTCCCCCGAATCCGTCCACCGCTTCCCCGCCGCCGGTCGCGACTCCCCCAGCGCCAACGCACCCCACCCGCTCTCAGGCAGCGTGCAGTCATCCTCACGCAGCCCCAACCCCTCAGCCGGACGAGCCGCCGCGTAGTAGCCGACCGCGAAGAACGCGGCGAGGTGCGCACCCCGATCCTTGTTCCGCTTCCCGACATACGTCACGGCCGTCAGCAGCTCTCCGACCTGCTTGGGATTGGCGACCACACGCGGGTCCACCTGGTCCACGACCTTGGACACCTTCCGCTTGATCCGGCTCAGCGGGTTGTCCGGGATCAGCTCCAACTCGACGGCGTAGGACAGCAGGTTGAACAGCACCGCCCGCTTGCGCTGGTACACCGAAGCAGCCGCGGACTTCCCATCCAGCTTCGCTGCCAAGGCATCCAACACCGCCCGCGCCGCCACCGCGTCTGTCAGCTCGTACAACGGCCGCGAGTTCCGCCTGAGCCAGTCGATGACGTCCCGATCAACATCGGACACCTCGCCATCCCGAGTAGTCGGAGGCAACAGGGTCCGCGACAGCACTCCGCGAAGCTCCGTGACCTCCGGCCGACCGACTCCATCCCGGACGAACACCGCCCCCGCAGTAGCCAGAGCCTCCACCGTGCTCCCCCGCGTGGTCGCAGCAGCATCGCCCCACTTCAAGTCCATATAGGACTGTGCGAAGTCCAGGAACGACAACGAGTTCCGCCGCCGATGCTCACCAAGTGGCAACCCGCTCTCAACGTCGAACGGCTCACCATGACGCGCCGCCTGACTCAGCTCAGACAGCCTGCTGGTCGCCAGCGCCTTCGTCGCGTACCACTCCGAGTGCTCGACACCATCCGTCAGCCACCGCACCGGATACGGCCGCTTCCGCCCCTCACGCCGCTTGATCTCCCAGAACTTGACCTTGAACGTGGTAGTCATGCCGCCGCCCCGTAGAGACCGTCAAGCCAGGCGACGAAGTCCGCCCGCTTGCACCGCAACTCCCCATTGGGCAGCGAGAAGCAACGCGGCCCCTTACCGGTCTGCCGCCACTTGTAGAACGTGTCCCGCGAAACCCCACCGAGGGCTTCCAGGATCTCCGGAACGGTCATCAGTTCCGCGATCTCACGAACCTTGCCTGACATGGTTCCCCCCCTCGTTTACGCAGCGTGCGAAGTTGCCGAACCCTCTGGCGGACCAGCCGACGCGAGTAACGCCGCCGTGTATTCCGCCTTCCACCGCTGCCGCTCAGCGACGGCCCGCAGCAACAGGTGTTGGCGCGGCGGAACGTTCGGGTCACCGGGCTGAACGTTGTTCCACGCGAGCCGCGCGGGCTGGTCGTCCTGGGTGATGCCGACGTCCGCGAGCAGTTGCCGAACGAACGCCTTCCGGTCGTGCTTGTGGTCAGCGAGCGACTTCCCGGACCACTTCCTCGACACCAGGACCCGCCGTCCAGCTACGCCGAGAGTGGTGCGCTTGTGCGCCTTTCCTTTGCACAGCCCCGGATTCATCGACAGCCGAGCACTCCGAGGCTGAATGCCGTAGAGCAGCCACACCGCACACTGCGGCGAACACGGCGTCACAGCCAGCTCGTCACAGAGCCGTTCGGCGTGGCGTTCCTGCCGAGCCGTTCCCGCCTGGTGGCACTCCGCGATGCTCTTGGTCAGGTACTTGGTCAAGTACCCGATGTGCCGCCCGGCCTCCGGAGTGCCGCCGAGGATGCCCTTGGAATGCACCTGGACCCCGAAGCGCGCGACGTGAGCAGGCTTCTCCACCTGGTCTAGCGCTTCCTCCCAGGTAGGCAGAGCCGCCCGCGTCTGCGGGTCAACGAAGCCCTTCGCCCGCACGTCCCACACCGGCAGCCGGTCACCCGAGTACTTGATCTCATCGTGCGATGGCCACCAGACCTGGTGATACGTCGCCTCAGCGACCGCCCGCAGCTCAGCCCGCGAGATGCTGCCCCGGATGGCCGCATGCCAATGCGGCGCCAACCTCCGCTGCGGCTCCACCGTCGAGAAGTACTGAACATCCCAGCCCACACAGCGCCGCAAGTTCTGTACGAACCGGTCCAACAGCGCGGCAAAGTGCACCGCGTCCCGAGCCGCCCGCCGGTAGTCGTACCGATCCGGGTCAACCGGGGTGCCGTCCGAGCGCACCTTGCCGTAGCTGTCGAGGGTCAGGGTGAGGAACGTGGACGGCCGGTACTTCTCGCCGAACACCGCGCCCACGGTGCGTTTCTGCACCGGCCGCCGAGGCAGGTTCGCCGCATCCTGCCGCCGCTTGGTCGACCGCTTCCGAGCAGCCCGAGGACGCGGTTCCAGAGACGGAAGGTTCCCGCGGACTCCCAGTTGCCGAAGTTCCGCGTCGACGGACGCGACCTCATCCCGCAGCTCATCGGCCCCTGTCTCGTCGTCCTCCTCCATCGCCTGTTGATAGGCCTTGACCAGGTCAGCCCGGTACTCGGTCAGTCCGCGCTGATCAGGCGTCGGCTCGTTCGGCGTGAAGTCAGGTTCTTCGGTCAGGTGCCAGCCCTCACGGCACTGCGCCATCCGCAACCGCCGGTTCTTCTCAGCGCAGGTCGGGCACACACTCGCGACCGTCGAGCCGCATGGGATGGGGACGATCTCCACCCGCCCCGTGTCCAGGTCAATCCGCTCCTTGGCCAACGGCCGGACACAGACGCCGTGCTGCTCCGCCACCGCACGAGCCACATCGAACGCCGCAGGCTGCTTCATCCGGTCAGCGCGGTTCAAGTACTCGCTCATGCCGCCGCGCTCCCTTCGCCAGCAGGCAAACCGGGGAAGTCGTGGACCGTGGCGCGAGCGAAGTAGGCACCCAACTCGACCAAGTCCGCATCGGTGACGTGAAAGGCCCGAGCCCGCTCCGGTTCCCGCTGCCCGTCCGTCTTGAGCCAGGCCACACCAGGGGTGTTCTCGCTGATCTCGTGAGCAGCCGCGCCCCGTTGCCGAACGCCATCACCAAGCACCATGTCCACCTGCTGTGGCTCATCGAGCCGCAACGCCACACGGGTGGTGAACAGGTGCCGGAACGACACGACTTCCTTGCGCGGGTCCTGGACCAGGCCCACGAGGGCGTAGCCGGGTGCACGCCCCTGAGAGGTGATCGTCTGGATAGCCCGCGAGGCACGCTCCCGCAGCTGCTTGTCCGGCTGGTAGGCGATCAGGTCCGCCAGCTCATCCACGATCAGGACCGTGAACGGCTCCCCCGTCGACCGCGCCCACAACCTCCGAACACCTCGGTAGCGCGAGGCCCGTTCCTTCACCTCAGCAGCGATCTCCTCCAACAACGCCACCGCGTCAGGCCCGTTGTCGTAGACGACCCGATCGAACGCCTCCGGGCACTGCCCCAGCTCCATCCCACCCTTGGGATCGATGCCCACCAGGCGCACCAGCCCAGCACGAACGGCGGGCGCGAGCTGCCACACGATCGACCACAGGACCGAGCCCTTGCCCGCGCCAGGCACGCCCACGACGAGGAGCTGAGACCCCAACAGCCGCAGCGTCCAGGCCCGTCCGGTCTCGGTAAGCCCGACCACGATCTTCTTGAGATTCACTGCGGACTCATCCACCGAAAGCGCAGGTACAGGCACCGGACGCGACAGCGGATCGGAGTGGATGAAGTCCAGTTCCAGCAGCCGAGGCCGCAACACCCGCACCCGGCACGACCGCGCGTTGAACGAGTGCGCCAGGTTCTCCCGTCGCGCTTCCCACTGCTCCGGGGACTGCGCCGGGATCATCCGCACCCGAACCCGGTCCCGCCACCCCTCGGACCGCACACGACGCAGCCGAGGCCGGTATTCCTTGCCCCGCTGGGCTTTCGCGAGATCGGACAGCCGCATCACGGTCCGCCACTGCGGCACGTACACCGTCGCCCGCCGCCACTCAGTCAGCACCCGGTACCAGCCGTGCCGCAGGAACGACGGCAGATCCAGACGCGCCCAGACGAAGCCGCCCGCAACCAACGACAGCAACGCCAACACCAGCGGCGACAGACCCCAGGTGGCGTACATCCAGTAGCCCGACACCGACGCCAGCACCGTCACCGGGTACCGAACGGCAACGAGCACCAGGCGCACGAGCAGCCACACCGCGACCCCGACCAACGCGAACGGAGCCGCCACGACCTTGGTCCACCCTGGCAGGTACGCCCACCACGGAACCCGAGGCCGATACCCCTCGAACGGAGCCGGATCAACCCACCTGTTGCCCCTCATCGCGCACCGCCCGAGCACGCGACGCACTGGAAGACGCTGCCCACACTCGGAATGCGACCCACCGGCTGGAACGCCTCGGATCCGCTACCGCACTGGACTTTGCACGTCAGGCACTCGAATCCCTCAACTTGCGCGGCAGTCAGCTCCAAGGTCTCCAACCGGCCGCCGTCGAGCAGCACGGCATAGGTGGAGACGGTCTGCTTGGCGGAGATCATCTGATCCCACTGCCGCCGTTTGGCTGCCCTGTCTGGCGCGGGAATGCGCCCAGGCTCTACGCTCATCTCGTTCACTCCGTTACGCGTGGTGGACAGCGCAGGAGCGGCGAGGTTGGTAGCCGTTTTCCGCTCCTGCGTCTTACGCTTCCGTTGCGCCGCAACAAGACGCGCGGCATCACCGCGTGACCCCACAGGATCACACGCTCTGTCCTAAAAGGATTTTCTAGCGGCGCCTCCAGCGACAACGCCGAGGCACAATGCCCCGCTCAGCCATCCAGGCCGCACAGTCCCCGCAGTAGTCCACGGTCGCCCGAATCCAGGTACACCGACCGCACTTGCCAGCACACCGCTTGTTCTCGACCCGCACCCGCAACGGCCGCAACTCAGCCATCCGGCGCTCAACCGGGTCACACGACATGAAGCGCTCCAGGAAGCTCATCACTCACCTCCCCTCAGATGGGAGATCCGGGGCAGTCACCCACCCCGGACCACACCTCAGGCCTCGTTCAACGCCTCCACACCGACGTGCAAGGCACCCGCAGGCAAGTACCGCTCCGGCAGATCGGCGTAGAGCGCCAGGCCGTCGAGCGCCCGAACCTCACCGCGGACTGCCCGGTAGACGCCGGGCCGGAACGGGTCGCACTGCTCGCGGTACTGCTCCGCCACATCCCGGAACAGGTCCAACGGACTCACGTCGAACAGGTCGCAGTACACGCCGAGGACATGCGGCGACAGCCCACGATGACCACACTCGACCTTGGAAATCGCCGCCTCCGACATCCCGAACGCCCGAGCCATCGGGGCAGGCTTGATCCCCGCGTCCTGCCGCAGATCCCGCAGACGTGCACCCATGAGCCGGTTGTAATGCGCCCGCCGCGTCAACGGCCGCCCGCTCACCCCTGCACCGCCGGTTTCTCCGACAGCACGTGCCGCCCCTCCCGGCTGTCGAGGTGATCCGCGAGCTTCCCCGCCTCCCGAGACAACTCCCGGCAGAACTTCGCCAGCACCTCCACCCCACCTGGAAACGGCGGCAACTGGATCGCCACATTCACCGGGTCCAGGTAGATCACCAGCGCGGGCAACTCATCGGTGATGTGCACCATCCCAGCCGCCGCATCCCGCCCCGGCGAGCACGTCACGTTGAATCCCATCAGCTCTGCCCCTTCTTCCTACGAGCGGCGTCGAGAGCTGCCTTGCCTTCAGAGATGGCCTGAGAAAGGCGTGGCAAGGCGTCGCGGTCGACGACCAGGACGGCGGGGAACGCGTTGCCGAGCCGAATCTCCACTCGTTCCGCGAACACGACCGGTTCGACGCGTATGGGGAGATCTGCGGTCACGTGCACCCGCACCATGTCAGCCACGGATCACGCGGCCTTTGGGACGCTCTTGGCAACGGCGGGCTTCATCCCGGTAGCCCGCAGGCTGTACCCGAGCTTCGCCCGGCACCGGTGACGCTCGCCCGCCGCACCCGACCGGCACCCCTTGTCATCGATCCACGGCGTGACCGTTAGCCCCTCGAACAGCACCGGCCGCACATCCGTACCGGGAATCGCCTCCGGCGGCACCGGCTGGTGAGCCGCCGCGATCTTCACCGTCACCACCGCGTCCGTCTTGCGCTCCGCCGCCTGATCGATGACCAGCACCGACCACACCGGCAGCCCATTCCCCTTGTCCGCCTCCTGCTCCACCGGGAGCCCCTTGGCCCGCTCGTCAGCGGACTGGAACTTGAGCACCGGCTCCACACCCATCACCAGCGCACCGCGCGGGAACACGAAGTCATGACCCGCCGGGAGCCTGCTCCCACCTGTGATCGCCATCTGCTGTCTCCTGTCGTCCGGGTCGGCTGGACCTGGTGTCCGGCTTTCTTGCCCCTTACGACTTTCGACCCGAAAGAGGGACGTCAGTACCGCATGGCGGGACAACTTAAGACGTCCTTGCTACTTTGAAGACGTCCCAACCAGTCTCAAGGGAGCGACCATGCCCAACCAGCGCCTACGGGATGCCTTGCTACGCAACGGTTTGAGCTTCGAGCACGTTGCCCGAGCCACCACCGTGGACCCCAAAACGGTTGAACGTTGGATCACCCGCGACCGCACTCCGTACCCACGTCACCGGCACGTCATCGCGTCCATGGTCAAGGAGTCCGAGACGTACCTGTGGCCGAACGCGCTGGCCAAGGACGCCAAGAAGGAGATCAACGAGTCCGAGGTGGTGCAGGTCTACGCACACCGGCACTCGATCTCCGCGGACGTGTGGCGGCACATGCTCGACGGAGCCAAGCTCAACGTCTCGATCCTGGTCTACTCAGGAATGTTCCTGGTTGACAACCCAGCCCTGATCCGCACCCTGCGCCAGAAGGCAGAGGAGGGCGTCAAGATCCGCATCCTCCTAGGCGACCCGGCCAGCCGCGAGGTAGCCCGCCGCAGCGAGGAGGAAGGCATCGGCAAGGGCACTCTCGCCGCCAAGGTCCGCAACGCCCTCGCGTTCTTCAAGCCACTGGCCGATAGCGGACATGCCGAGGTCAGGTGCCACAAGACCACGCTCTACAACTCGATCTACCGCTTCGACGACGAGATGCTCATCAACACCCACGTACTCGGCTTCATGGCAGGTCACGCCCCTGTACTGCACCTGCGACGCCTGTCCGGAGGGGACTTGTTCGAGACGTACGCGGAGAGCTTCCAGGGCGTCTGGGACGCCGCCAAGCCGCCGAAGTGGTAGGCAGGTAGACATGGCGCGCACCGATCACTACCACGACCCCAACGCCCCCAAGGCGACCAACATCGTGGTGGCGGTGACCGCCTTCGTACAGGATGCACAGGGCCGCCTGCTCATGATCAGGCGCACCGACAATGACCTCTACTCGATCCCCGGCGGTGCACAGGACGTTGGCGAAACCATCGGGCACACCGTCATCCGCGAGGTCAAGGAGGAGACCGGAGTCGACGTAGAACCCGTCGAAATCATCGGCGTATACTCCGATCCAGCTCATGTAATATCTTATAGCGATGGCGAAGTGCGACAGCAATTCTCCATTTGCTTCAGAGCTAAATCTATCTCCGGCTCGCTACGTACAAGCAGCGAGTCAAGCGAGGTGCATTGGGTAAGTCAAAAGGAACTAGACTCGTTGAACATTCATCCGTCGATCCGACTTCGAATTAGGCACGGTTTCGAAGGGGGCAATCCACCCTATTTCGCAGTATAGTCGATCTCCGCCATGCGGAGGTGTTCTTCAATTCGTTCGACAGTCCCGGTTAGCGTATTCTTGGCTTGCCGAATAAAGAAGGTAACCAGGTCTTCTGGACCATACCGCTTCTCGATCTCATCTATCCGTTCATTCACAGTTGTAGCTTGTCCATCTGGCGTCGTTGTCATGTCAGCCCACCACAAAGCATCTCTAAGCAACGTCTGCTCGTCTTCCCAACCCGCCAACTCCATCGATAGTCCGCGCAGTTCGGCCTCCTGATATGCGCAAGAGTGATGAGCTACCAATGCACACAAACGCAAAGGAGCACCCGCCTCCGTCAAAAAGCGCGCGCCGTCCAGCGCATGAAATCCCGTCTGAGCCAACGCGGGAGAATATCCGATGTCATGAAGAAGCGCAGCACATACGAGCAGCTCGGCATCCGAATCTTTAAAGAGACCACCAATAGACCCAGCACGCTTCGCTACACCTTGGACATGCCTCCAGCGCCGAGGCAAAGATTTTTTTAGAAGCTCTTTAGACAGCTCATAACAGCCATTCTCAGACCATGTATGAGGACGCACGAGCCACCGCCCACTCATATAAACTAGACAGGGAACAACCCAAATCGCCCAACTTCTTTTGAGCCAGTGAAATGAATACTCTTTGAAGATTCACCGAGATAAAGAGGAGGGGTAACGTTTTCTACAACGATAGCCTGGCCGTCAAAATCATTACCGAGTTGGCGATACAGATGATTAGCGACAGACTCGCTCATCGGCTCGTCGTTAAGCGGATCCACGTCGCGATCAGTGACAGGGTCGCGAAATGTGACCACAGGTGAATCCAGAGCAACGATACCAGGATGAGCAATATTGCGCTCAATACAATACTTCGCCAATGAAACAGTAAAGGCAGCATGAAGTATTGCACGCATACCTTTTCCACGCGAAGACCTAGATTGATCTCCGACAACTAGGTCGCTCTGAACGACATCATAAGCGACATGCTCAGACTCTGAAACTCCCCATGAGTTGAGGATCTTCTTCACGGCAACTGTAAACTCGCGAACCGCATGCAAATCCAAGGAGGCGGGAGCGACTTTATCCCCACCCTCCACTTCTGCACCGAGTTCAAGGCGACGAGCCTCCAGCCTTGAAATTTGGTCAAAAATTGCAATGCCATGCTCCACTACCGACCTTGAATCAGCAAGACTTTCAACCGTCTCCGCCATCGGCATCAACAATTCGTCTAGTCGCCCAATATCCATAGCAAGCAACTCAAGGCGAAGTGAAACTGAACTACGAGACTTTTCAAGCTCACGCTGCTGCTCGCGCAAATCATCAATCGTTTCCAACAAATCAGAAAGCAAGTGCGAGGTTTTCTCATGCTCAGCACTTACAGCCTGATACAGAACGGTTACTTCCTCAGCTGAATGCTCATTGTGGCTCTGATGCTCAGGATTTGCTCCACAAAATACACAGACGCCAACATTGAAATAACCTAGCAAGGTTCCTGCTTCTCTGACCATTTCAAGACGCGCCAGGTCAGATTTGTACTGCTCCTCTAGAAGCCCGAACCGAGCAAGAAGGTCTGCGACCTCGTTAACTCGATCCAAAGCTGTACTATATCTAGATGAAAGCTCAGCTCGCTGCTCAACCAGTCTATCCCGAGCCATTGTGGCTTCTACTACGGATGAAGACTGCTCGGAAATGGCTGCATTAATTCGCCCAAGCTGCTCACTTAGTTCACGAGGTTCACTAAGCTGCGTCACTTGACTAGCCAAATCCGCAATCACCGAGTCCAAAAGCTCGATCTTACCTTTACTGACCCTTTTCTTATCAGATGAAGTCGCCAAGCCGGTTAGTGCGGAGTCATCGCTTCCAGTCAGAAATACTCGAAAAACAGACTTCTCGGCTGTAGCTGAAACCCACTGACCTGATACAAGAACTGGTGACTGCTGCGACTGCATCCTAGTCTCATCAATAAAACAAAGGTGAGCAATATCTCGTATACTTAGGTCACGTGTCTCGTTATTTTGATTCTTCTGTACTCTCAGGCCCGACATCTCCAGGTGGCGCAGCAAGAAGGATGAGATATTATTGGCGCCATTTTTCCCATGAGAAGCAGCTAGATCTTGTTCAGCAGGACGCTTTGGCACGTCTCGAAGATCACCCTCATAAAGCGAAAAACGCCCGCCTCGGGAGGGCCGAACAAGGGTAAAAACCTCTCCATCTCCACTCTGAACACATAGCAAAACGTGCGAATAACCTTCGATTTCAGGAATCTCTCGAAGCTTAGACGCGCCAAACATGAAGTCGATTGCCTCGACTATGTATGACTTGCCTGTATCAGACGCACCGTAGACGACAGTAAGGCCCTCACTGAACTCAATCGATGCCGCCTCCACTGACGCACCGACAAACGTAAGATGCTTAAGTAGAATCCTACTCATAGCATCCCCTCATCGAACCCTGTCGGCATATCGACATCGAAGAACTCCTCAGACCAGCGCGTGAAAAAGCTGCTCATACGGTCACGAAGTTGAGCCGCGGACAGAGGGGCGAATTCCATAGCTACCCACTGCGCTCGCTCCTTCAGCTTTAGCAGATACTCGGCCTCTAGCACATCAACGAAAGATGCAGCTTGATCAGTCGCCTTATACTCAATACCTTCACCACTGACAACCATCTCGACCAAGCCTGCACGAATCATAACTCGCAACCCGGACTCTACAAGCCTTCTTTTGATCCCAAGCTCTCCCGGAGCAGCAGGAAGTTTTGGATGAATACTTGCTGGTCCACCGAGTTCCGCACTATGCAAGAGTGCATGGTCACAGAAGATAAGATGCCCTATATCAAGCGACTCGGGAAATATTTCATTCAGAAGAACAAGGGTCCTCATGCCCAACTCAACCGGGCTGTTCAATGCTTTCATGATTCGTCACCCTGACACCAGGTGAGCCGGTCGACATTGGCGAGTTGGTGACACATTCCTTTACGATCATGCACGCGAGCGCGCGATAGCAGAACGTTTGAGGTGAGCTCCACGGATACAGCCGCATTTAGAACTCGCGACAGTCGCTCCATTCCACTTGCATGATGGAGCTCCGCAACATCAATCACGCCGGAGAAGACCTCATCTTGAAGAGACTTAAATGTCTCATCAGGCACACTGTCCCTCGCGAAGTTCATCAGAGACTCAGCACTGAAAAAATCCTCCCGCTGACGACGGAAATGCTCCCCCAGTTTAGGGTGCGTAAGTACACTATCCGGATCGAATCCACTTCCTGGATACTTTTCCTCGTACACTTCCATTAACTGCTCAACATAGCGCGCTTCATGTGCACCAAGCTCATCAGTTGGCTTGTCTACCGCGGGGCGAGTCGGAAGCACTTCGCCAAATCTAACGATGTGATATTTTGTCTTACTATGGGATTCCATCATGTCATCGATAGAAACCGATGAAAATATACTGAAGTCACACTTATCTTGAGCGTACGAAAGTACGCGTTCAAAATCTGCGGCTTCTGCATTCTTACGAAGAGTCGACTTATCTTTGGTCATTTCTTCGATGAAGTGACTGCGAAGCTCCGGAGGACTGTCGAGCAAACGCTGAAGAGTCGGACCACAGTTGCGCGGCGCAACGAAGTAATACGTACGCGGAAGCAGATACTTCCCAGCAGTTGCGAATCGCAGAAGCTTAAAGATCTCGGGCATCGCATCAGACGGCATGAGCGATTGGCCGTAGTGTTTACACTGAAAACAGTCCCATGGCCCGAACAAGCCTTGAGAAGTCAGTAACGCAGCTATATCAATTCCAAGATCGCCAGCACCGCCATACCTGCCAACTTTGATATACTCATCACCCTTGGTGGCAGTTACCCACTCGCGTGCAAACTCTTCCCACATAACGTCGTCATATAAATAGACCTGCTGCCTAGGACTTACTCTAGGGCCAGATGTAGACGGCGGTAATGTAACGACTATCGATTCAATTTCAGGTGGCGTCATCTCAACGAAGATCGGCTTCTCCGGGAGCGATTCAGACATCTAGCCTCCTTCTCTCCACTGGAACCGATACGCCGAGCAAAGTGCATACTACACAAAATTTCGTGCTGAAATTTTCTCCTGTAAAGGTTGCCCGGATCGGGCTACCCGCCTTCCAGGGCTGAGGCAAAGTCGACTACCAGTGGCTTGACCTGCTGATTCGGGTTGCGACACACCGAAGATCGGGTAGTCCGGAGCAGGCACGACAGGACCGTCGATCATGAAGGTTCCTACGCCATCGTGATCTTCGGAGCTCCGCCGTGCCTGCCGTGTCATCGTCTCCCATCACTGTCCTGTCACGCCAGTTGGCCCCGCTGGGCGAGGTGGCGCCGCAGGCGCGGACCGGGTTGCTCGAGGTGTTGGAGTCGGTGCCGGATCCACGCAGGAAACGGGGTGTGCGGTATCGGTTCGCGGCGATCCTGTTCGTGTCGGTGTGCGCGGTGGTCTCCGGTGCGCGGTCGTTCGCCGCGATCGCCGAATGGGCCGCGGACGCGGCCGAGGACACGCTGAGCGGAATGGGGATCGGCGCACCGAACGCGTCCACGATCCGGCGGGCGCTCTCGGCATTGACCGGTGACGGGTTCGACACCGCGATCGGCGTCTGGCTGTCCGGGCGTGTCAAGGCAGCGTGGATGGGGGCGCCGGGCAGGCGGCGGCGCCGCGCGATCGCGGTCGACGGTAAGGCGCTGCGGGGTTCCCGTCACGGCGAGCAGCGCGCGCGAATGGTGATGGCGTGCCTGGACCACGACAGCGGGGTCACGGTGGGCCAGGTCGAGATCGCGGAGAAAAGCAACGAGATCCCCATGTTCGCAGCACTTCTGGACACGATCGTCGATGTGACCGGTCTCGTCGTCACCGCCGACGCGTTGCACGCGCAACGCGGGCATGCCGAGTACCTGCACGGCCGTGGCGCGCACTACGTGATCACCGTGAAGGGCAACCAGAAGGCGTTGCGCGATCAGTTGGCGGGCCTGCCGTGGAAGGACGTGCCGATCGGGTACCGCGAGACCGACACCGGCCACGGCCGGGTAGTCACCCGCACCTACAAGGTCGTCACCGTCGCCGCCGGGATCCTGTTCCCGCACGCCGCCCAGGCCGTCCGGATAGTGCGGACCCGTAAACGCAAGGGCAGCACCAGGCGCGCGAGCCGCGAGACGGTGTACGCGGTGACATCCCTGACCGCCGCGCAGGCCCAGCCCGCCGAGTTGGCCCGCTACATCCGCGGGCACTGGCACGTGGAGAACAAGCTGCACTGGGTCCGCGACGTGACGATGGGCGAAGATGCCTCTCGGGCACGCACCGGCGGCGGGCCCAGGATGATGGCCAGCCTGCGCAATCTCGCCATCAGCCTGCTACGCCTGACCGGCCACACCAACATCGCCAAAGCCGTACGTCATATGGGAAGAAGGCCCGAACGAGCCATCAAGTTGATCTCAGCCAGCTGAAACACGACTTTGCCTCAGCCCTGACCCGCCTTCTTCCTCACTCCAACCACGTCATCCGCTGCGTCGTATTCCAGATGCAGAGTGTTACAACACCGTGCCGAAGCCAGCAGCGTCGAGGATCGTCCTTGGCCAGTTGCCGAATCCAGCTCTACAGGATCAAGGCGCCGCCTGCGGCGGCGCGTGCGGGTCCTTGCGCTGGCAGCTTGGCTACATCCATCCCGGCACGCCCGGCCTCCGCTTCGCTGCGCCGGGCGACCGGGCGGCGCGGAGCGCCGTACTCAGGGCCGAGTATCGCCTAGGAGCTGGTGACCCCATGAGGCCGTTCATCCAGGCTCACTACGAGCGCCGAGGGGTCACCGCGGAATGGGGCAGGGCGCTCGGCTGCCGCGACGGCTGCGCCGCCTTGCCACTGGATCAGGTGGATGGCATCGAGGGCCAGGGCGACGGGGATGAGGGACCGGCGTCAGCCCGACTCGTGAGCATGGCGACGGCCAGCAGTGCCGCGTCATGGCTGGAGGGCTTACCTTGACCCAGCGCTACCGGCCGCGTGATCGGCTTCGGGTTGGGATGACGTCAGGAGTGTGGGCGCGCGGACTGCGGACTCCTGACGGACTGGCACCGTGGGCGGGAGGGTCTGGGAGCCGCTCGACCGCAGGTCACGGGGTACGGAGGACCGCTTGCGCGATGAGCCTTCCTAAACCGTGTGTCGCAGGTTCGAATCCTGCCGGGGGCACTCACCTTTCGCCGGGTGAATCAGGCCCTGAGCAGCGGCAACGCGCTCGGGGCTTGATCTTTTCCGGAGGGACTGGTGAACGTCTACGCGGTCCGAGTGGCTGTTGGCGTGGATGGTCCGGGGTGTTCGTGGTTCAGGTCAGCTGTGACCGGACGTGGTTGATGTGTGGTTCGTATGCCGATAGGTCGCGGTGGGGTTCGTAGGTGGTGAAGTAGTAGTAGTCGGCGATGATGTTGGCCTGTTGTTCGGTGTTGAAGTCGGTGAACGTCCTCCGGTTCAGGCCCTCCGTGCCGCCGTACTCGTAAAGGCCCTTGGCGAAGAACCCGGCGAAGGCTGTTGGCAGCAGGCTGAGTACGCCGTGGCCGTGTTGGTACTGGTAGGCGTGGGTGAGTTCGTGGACGAGCCAGCGTTCGTAGCTCGCTTGGGGTTGTGGGGTGGTGAGGATTCCCCTGGGGAAGGTGACGAGGCTTGGGAGGGTGCGGGCGACGCCGAAGCTGCCCAGTAGGCCGCCTTCGGCTAGGCGGAGGGTGCTGGTGTTCAGGGCGTTGCCGAAGACCTGGTGGGCGATCTCGACTTCGCGTGGTTCCAGCCTGCGGCGGAACGCCATGGTGGCTCCCCTGATCGGTGTTGAGGACCGATGCTAGGTGGGGAGGACCGTTTTGGCTGGTGGCGGAGTCGGCGGTCAGATGGCCTTGCGCAGGCCGTGCAGGATGTCCAGCGGGGGGACGCCGGCGACCGGCCTGGGGGCCGCCTTGTCGAACCTGCTCCCGTCGGCGCCGATCTTGGCCAGCGCCTTTCCCAGTTCATCTGCGGCGGACCTGTTGGCCAGCAGCAATGACCTCAGGTCCGTGATGTGGCGCAGGATCCTGACCAGGGCTTCTCGGGCGGCGGCGACCGCGGTGCCGACGAATGCGACGATCGAGGCGCCGTAGGTGGACGGGGCGAGGCCTGCTGCTACGTGGGCGCCGCTGATGAGGTCGCTGATCGCGTTGACCACGGTTTCGCGGACCAGTGCGCGGAACGCGGTGACGGTGGTGCCCATGGTGGCCATGATGTCGGCGGAGCCCCTCATGGCCAGGCCGATGGCCTGCAACTCGTGGCCGACCTGGGTCATGCTCGTCTTGAACGCGTCGGCGGTGGTGCCGGTCCACGCGTCCAGCTTGCGCAGTGCGCCCAGGTGGGCACTGGCGATGTCCTCGTACTTCTCGGCGTCGCCCGCGATCTTCTCGGTCTCGCTCCGGACCGCTTTGTCGTCGCCCATCAGCAGGTCCAACGGCTCCCGCAGGAAGTCCACGTGGTCCACGAGCCAGCCGACGCCGGCACTGCGCAGGCCGCCGAGGGGGTTGAGGGCGGCGTTCACGGCGTCCGGTGCGCGGCTTGCGCCGAAGGCTGAGATGTAGGTGGTGTTGTCGTCTCCGACGGACTTCACGACGTCTCCCACGGCGTCGGTCAGTCCGACGCCGGAGAGGCCGTCCCAGGAAACCGGGCCGGTGTTGAAAGCGGGGTCGCTGCCGTCGTAGGGGACGCCGGCGATCAGCAGGCCTTGAAAGACTCCGCGATCTCCTGGTCCACCGAGCGGTAGCTGTCCGCCGTCGCCCTGGTGCCGGTTCCGGCGTTGGCGATTGATCCCTGGTACCGGCCGACGCACTCCGCCGCCTCGGCCACCCGGTCGCTCGCCGCCAGGCTGAACGAGCGGCCGACCGCTCCGAACGCCAGCGGGTCGAGGTGAACGCCTTCGAGCAGGCTTCTCGACTCCGCCAACCCGTCGACCACCGCCCGGATGTTCTTCGTGAACGCGTCCAGGTCGTCCGGCGCGACTTCGAAACCGGCCGCCACGTGGTGTCCTTCCGGTCAACAGGGGGGAAACGCGCTCACCAGGGGTGGTTCTCGTGCTCTTCGAAGTCGGGCTGGGCACGAGCCGGTTGAGGGGGCGGCGGTGGTGGTGCGGCTTGCTGCGGCGCTTGCGGCACGTAGGGCTGCTGCACAGGGGGCTGGGCAGCCTGCTGCGGTTCCTGGCGACGCGCTTGGGAGCCGTCGTCCAGGTCGTCGACCGCACGGAGGTCGCGCTCGTCAATGTCCTCACCCTCGTCGTCCTCGTCCGCCGGGATGAAGCTCAGCACCAGGTTCATCGACTCGGTGCCCTCGCCGAGGGGTGCGAACGCCTCGACCATCTTCTCCGAGGACGCTCGCTGTCCTTTGTGGACCGCTTCCATGATGGACGCGGTGAGCCTGCCGGGACTCATCCCGGCGGCCCGAGGGGTGAGCTCCAGGTGCTGCAGGGCACCGGTCGGCGCGATGGTCACGGTCACCGCGCCGTCCTTGGAGCTCACCGTCGCGCTGGACGCCGCGAGGTTCTCCGTGAGCTCGGCCGACTTCTGCTGCAGGTCCGCCATGCGCACGTGCATGTCGGCCAGCCACTGCTCCGGATCCACGTTCTTCATCCGGTTGGCGTCGATCGGGCCCAGCGGGTCCACGGGTACGTCCCTCTCCTGTCAAGCATCGAGCGGTCAAGCGTCTGGCATCGGCCGGTCGAACACCGGTCGAACGCCGGTCAGACCGCCGCGAGGACCGAGTCGATCCGGCTCGCGATCCGTTCGTTGTCGGTCGGGGACAGGCTCAGCCACCCGTTCTCGCGGACCATCAGGTAGCGGCCCTGCGGGGTGTCGAACCAGTTGATCGTCACCTCGGCGCGCTGCACGTTGTACCGCGAACCGCCACGGCGGGAGACGCCGAACTGGCCGCCCGCCACCCGGTTCTCGGCCAGCTCGCCGATCACGGCCGCGTCGGGACCCGAGACGCCCGCCCGCATGAGGGCCTGCTTCTCGTCCAGGTCCTGGTCGCCCCACAGGTCGTCGCTCTCCGGGGGGTCCTCCTGGAGCGCGACCGCGTTCGTCAGCGTCTCCAGCCGCAGCGACAGCGCGCTGCCCGGACCGGCCTGGCCGTCGTTCAGCACGCCGACGATGGACTTCGCCAGCGAGGTCGGCCGGACCTCCACGAGCCCGATCCGCTCCTCGTCGACGACCGCGAGGACGGCGTTGTTGCCGTCGGACGCGACCACCGCGCGGACCGGGCGTTCCATGTAGGCCACGGCGTCGACCGCGATCTCGTGCTCGGCCAGCAGCCGCAGCATGTCCTGGAGCCGGGCGTCGTTGCCGAGGCCGCGACGTCCCAGCGCCTCCAGGATCTCCAGCCGCAGCCGGGCCCGTTCCTCCATGGTCGCGCCGACGCTCGGCACGTCCAGGGGGAACGGGGGCCGCCCGCCGAGCTCGAGCTCGTGCCAGAGGATGTCGAACTCGGCGGGGTCGAGCAGGAAATCAGGGGTGATCACTACTGGTCACCGTTCTTCTTCTTCGTCGGCTTGACGCCGCCGATCACCGACGGCGGCAGGTCTTCGCCGGGAACCTCGAAGAGGTCGCCGCCCATGATGTACGAGGCGGACTTGTGCTCCTTGTCCTCCTCGGAGCGACCGCCGCCGCCACCCATGGGCATGCCGCCGCCCATCGCGCCCGCGGCACCGGCCGCGCCCGGAGCGGCCGCGCCGAACCCGCCGGGCATGCCTGCCCGACCCGACTGGACCACACCGGTCGAACCGCCGGCACCGGCACCCGCGGCCGCGCCACCGACGCCTCCACCGGAACCGCCGCCAAAGCCACCGGCACCGCCACCGCCGACACCGCCCGCGCCACCGCCGAAGCCACCGGCGGCACCCGCGCCACCGCCACCGAAGCCGCCCGCGCCGCCACCGCCACCGAAGCCGCCCGCGCCGCCACCGCCGCCGAAGCTGCCGAGGCCGCGACCGGGGATGCCCGTTCCGCCGCCTTCGACGGGGAGACCGGGGATCTTGGGCATGCCGCCCGCGGGGATGCTGCCCACCGGCATGCCGGGCATGCTGCCCGAGGGCATGCTGCCCACCGGGTAGCTGCCCACCGGGTAGCTGCCGGGGCCGCCCACCGAACCGGGGCCACCGGTGCGCGAAGGGGCAGAACCGCTGCCGCCGGTGCCCGAATAGCCACCGCCGGGCATGCCCGTTCCTCCACCGCCGGTGTAATCGGGCAGGGAGTAGCCGCCGCCGCCCGCGGTGCCGCCGGGGTTGAACTGACCGGGCGAGTACGGGTTCGCGACCGGGATCGAGCCCGCGACGGCCGCCGCCGAGGTCGTGCCGGGCGCGCGGTAACCGGCGCTCTCGCTCTCCTCGTCGTCGAAACCGCCGCCCGCGATGCTGCCGCCGGTGTAGGTGCCGCCGCCGCCCGTGTAGCCGCCGCCGGTCGCGCCGGTGTAGCTGCCGCCCGTGGGGTAGCTGCCGCCGGTGGGAACGCCCGCGCCACCGGTGGGGGCCGCGTAGCTGGCGCCCGTGTAGCCGGCACCGCCGCCGCCGTAAGCCGCCGCCGCTGCCGCGCCGCCACCGTTGGGGCCGCCGTAAGTGCTGGTGGAGCCGCCGCCGCCGGAGGCAGCCGAGCCGCCGCCGTCGAACGAGCCGCCCGCGATGCTGGGCGGGGCCGCGACCGCGCCCGCGGTCGCGGTCATGCCCGCCATCGTGCCGTCGGCGAGCGTGCGCGACTGGAGGGTGCCGTTCGTCTGGGCCTGGCTGGTCATCATCAGGCCTTGGACCGCGCCACCGCCGCTCGCGGGCGACGCGGAACGCGCCACGACCTGCTGCGGGTCCTCGGTGCGGCCGGTGACCGGGTTGTACGGGGCCGTGAACGTCGGTGTGGTCTGGTCGATCGCGCGGGAGCTGGCCTCCATGTTGGTCATCACCATGACCGCGAGGTCGTGCGCCGCGTTCGCCTTGGTGTTGGCCGCCTGGATGCTCGCGGTGGCCGCGATCAGCCCCGGCAGCCCGCCGCCGACCATCTGGGCGGTCGCGGCCGCCATGTCGAACTCGACCGGTTCGGGCATCGACGCGCGCGCGTCCTGCATGACGCGGCCCTGGTCGGCGACCTTGTCGCCCACCTGGCCCGCGGTCTGCGCGGTGCCGGCGATCCAGTCGGAGAGCTTCTTGATGGCGGTGCGGGCGCCGTCGGCGGACTCACCGGTCCAGCCGCTCTCGGTCGCGGTGATGCGCTCGGTGATGACCTGCGCGGACTCGGCCAGCTCGGTGCCGAACTGGCCCCACTCCGAGCCGAGTTCGCCGGACTGGCCGGGGTCGTTGTTGACGTGCACCGACTCGTACAGGGCGCGGTGCGAGACCGACGCCCAGTTCTGGGTGTCGGTGAGGACGGGATCTGCTTCGGGAGCCATGATCGGTACTACGCCTCTCGCCTCAGATGCCCTGGAGCCTGGTCAGCTCGGCACGGTGGTCCTCGTCGACCTGCTGGAACTTGGTGATCGCCGCGCTGACCGAGTCGTGGGTCTGCTGCAGCACCAGCCGGTAGGCCGTCATCACGTTCATGAATGACAGCGGGTCGCCGTCGGCGCGCTCCTCGAACTTGACCGCCATCTTGTCGCCGACCGGGTTCGTGCCCAGCGGCGCGGGACGGGCCAGCCTGCCGGCGCGCTCGAGCCACGAGTCGACCTGGTCGATCTGCTCTCGCAGGGACCTGCGCAGCTCCTCGCCGGTGGCGGGGTCGAGCGTCACCCTCCCGGAGCTGATGTTGTCGCGCAGCTCGATCGGCTGACCGTTGATGGTCGGCGGTGGGGCCAGTTTCTTGGGCTCAGCGGACTGCATCGGAAATTCCCCTATGACGCGCAGACGCGGGTGACTCGGACTCGCCCTACAGCATCGGGGCAGGCGCCAACGCCCGCCCAACGTGTCCCCAACGCGCGGAGGGTCCCGTCTGTGCCAATATCCGGAGAGCACCTCCTTCCACCACCGATAGGACTTCCACATGCCGGTCAACCTGCTCGGTGCGGTTGAGCTGGTTTCCCCTGGTGGTGACCGCGTGCCGGTCGGTGCGGCCAAGCGCCGCACGGTGCTCGCGGCGTTGGCGCTCGAGCTGAACCGGGTCGTCTCCGGCGACCGGCTGATGTCACTCGTATGGGACGGGTCACCCCCTCCGCAGGCGAAAGCCGCGCTGCAGGGCCACGTCGCCCAGCTGCGCAAGGTGCTCGGCCCCGGACTGGAACTCATCACGCGCGCGCCCGGGTACCTGCTGGAGGGCGACCGCGGGGCGGTCGACGTGTTCCTGTTCGAGGACCTGGTCCGCTCGGCGCGCGACGCCCCGGACGAGCAGGCCGTGGAGCAGCTGACCGGCGCGCTCCGGCTGTGGCGCGGGCCCTTCCTGGCCGACGTGCCGTGCACGCGGCTGCGTGACGCGAATTCGCCACGCTTGGAGGAGCTGCGGCTGGTGGCCGTGCAGGACATGGCCGGGCGGCTGCTGCGGCTTGACCGCGCCGCCGAGGCCGTGTCGACGTTGCGGCAGGCCAGGGAGGAGTCCCCGCTGCGGGAGCCGCTGGTGGCCCAACTGGTGCTGGCCCTGCACCGCGACGGGCGGCAGGCCGAGGCGCTGGACCTGTTCCACGACACCCGCAAGCGGCTGGTGGACGAGCTGGGCGTGGACCCCGGCCCCGAACTGCGGGCCGCCTACCAGGCCGTCCTCACCGGTGAGAGCCCTCCCACGGCGGAGGGCTCCCGTCCCCCGGTGCCCGCGCAGCTGCCGAGGGAGCACCGCGGGTTCGTCGGGCGCGACGAGGAGCTCGTCGACATGGACGACTCCCTGACCGGCCAGGACTCCGCCATCGGGCTGCTGGTCGGCCCGGCGGGCGTCGGCAAGACGGCGCTCGCGCTGCACTGGGCGCACCGGATGGCCGACGAGTTCCCGGACGGCCAGCTGTTCGTGGACCTGCGCGGGTTCGACGAGACCGAGCCGGTCGACTCCCGGACGGCGCTGATCGGGTTCCTGCGCGTGCTGGGGCTCACCGACGCGCAGATCGCGACCGAGTTGGACGAGCAGGCCGCCCAGTTCCGCTCGCTGCTGGCGGGCAAGCGGGTGCTGGTCGTGCTGGACAACGCCAGGACGGCCGAGCAGGTGCGGCCGCTGCTGCCCGGTTCCGCGCACTGCCTGGTGCTGGTGACCAGCAGGCACGGGCTGCACGACCTGGTGGCCACCGAGGGCGCGTCGGTGCTCCCCGTCGCGACGCTGGAGCAGACCGCCGCCGCCGACCTGCTCGTGGGCATGCTCGGCAGGCGGCGCACCGACCAGGAGCCCGAGGCGACCGCCGAACTCGTCGAGCTGTGCGACCGGCTGCCGCTCGCGCTGCGCATCGCGGGCGCCCGGCTGACGTCGCGGCCGCGGTGGACCGTCCAGTCGATGGTCGACGAGCTGCGCGACGAGCAGAGCAGGCTGGCCGCGCTGTCGCTGCCCGAGGTCGGGCGGGGCGTGCGCGCCGCGCTGGCCGTGAGCTACCGGGCGCTGCCCGAGGGCGCCGCGCGGATGTTCCGCCGCCTCGGCCTGCACCCCGGCCCCGACCTGGACTGCTACGCGGCCGCCGCGCTGCTCGACATCAACGTCGTCACCGCCAGGACGCACCTGCGCACGGCGGCGTACGCGAACCTGCTGCACGAGACCACGCCCGACCGGTACTCGCGGCACGACCTGGTGCGGCTGTTCACCCGGCACCTCGTGGTGAGCGAGGCGGAGGACGCGGGCGAGGACAACACGATCAGCACCGAACGACTGCTGGACTACTACCTGCACGTCGCCGACACCGCGCGCGCCCACCTCGCCGACCACGTCCGCCCCTTCGGCCTGCCCGCGCACCCGCCCGCGAGCTTCCCGGTGCTCTCCTCGCACAACGCCGCCGCCGACTGGTTCGCGCTGGAGGAGGCGAACCTGAGGCTGCTGCTGGACATCACCGCGCACGGCCGCCAGCACGAGCGCACGTGGAAGCTCGCGCTGTGCCTGGACGCCTTCTACTTCCGGCGCGGCGACCGGGTGGACCGGCTGAACACCGTCCGCATCGGCCTGCACGCCGCGCGGGCGCTCGACGACGAGCACGCCGAGGCCGCTTTGCTGCTGCGCATGGGTTCCACGCTCGCCGACCTCGGGCGGCACGACGACGCCGTGCGCGAGTGCGCCCGCGCCGTGCACCTCGCCGCGGGCGACCCGCACCTGGAGTGCGCCGCGCTGGACCACCTCGGCTACTGCCTGCTCGCCGCGGGCCGGTTCGACGAGGCCAGGGCGCGGACGCGGGAGGCGTTGGAGATCGCGCGCGGGATCGGCGACGTCCGCGCGCAGGCCACCGTGCTCAACAACCTCGCGAACGTCCTGCTGGGGCAGGACGAGGCCGACGAGGCGCTGGACTGCATCAAGCAGGCGCTGTGGCTGCTCGCGTCGGTCGCGCTGTCCACGTCGCACGCGACCGCCCTGTACACCGCGGGCACCGCGCTGTGGCGGCTCGACCGGCACGCCGAGGCGCTCCAGTTCCACCTGGACAGCCTGGAACTGGCCGAGCAGCTCGGCGACCAGTACCGGGAAGCCCTGTGCCACCGGGCGATCGGCGACGCGCTGGAGGAACTGGGCGGCCCCCACCTGGCCACCCCGCACTGGCACTCCGCGGCCCGCCTCTACCGCGAACTCCGGCTCGCCGACGCCGACGAACTCGGCGCCAAGCTCGCCCCGTCCGCGGGCGGCGCGGGCGTGGCCTGCGAGGTCTGACCCGGTAGCGTCCGGGTCAGGAGGTGGACGTGGCCGCACGAGCGCTCGACCGCGCCGCACCGACCCCGCTGTGGCGGCAGTTGCAGCGGGAGTTGTTGGCGCGCATGGGTTCCGGCGAGTTCGCCGACCAGTTCCCCGGCGAGATGGCGCTGGTCGAGGACTACGGCGTCAGCAGGCACACGGTGCGGCAGGCGTTGAGCAGGCTGCGCGAGGACGGCGTGGTCGTCGCCGAACGCGGCCGCCAGCCCCGCGTCGCGCCGCCGCCGGAGATCCACCAGCCGATGGGCGCCCTGTACAGCCTGTTCGCCGCCGTGTCGGCCGCCGGGCTCGAGCAGCGCAGCGTGGTGCGGGCGCTGGACGTGCGGGCGGACGGCGTCGTGGCGGCCCGGCTGGACCTGGAGGCGTCGACGCCGCTGGTGTACCTGGAGCGGCTGCGGCTCGCGGGTGGGGAGCCGCTGGCGGTGGACCGGGTGTGGCTGCCCGCCGACGTGGCCGCTCCGCTGCTGGACGCGGACTTCACGAACACCAGCCTGTACGCGGAACTCCAGGCCCGCACGGGGTTGCGGCTGGACCACGGGCACGAGGACATCCACGCGGTGGTGCCGACGGCGGCCGAGCAGGCCCGGCTGCGCTGTCCGGCGACGGCGGCGGCGTTCTCGATCAACCGGCTGAGCCACGGGCGCGGGCGGGCGGTGGAGTGGCGGCACACGCTGGTGCGGGGGGACCGGTTCGCGCTGACGGCGGACTTCTCCGCGCAGGGCGGGTATCAGTTGAGTTCGTAGGAGTTTTTGCGTCGCGAAGGGCACCGCGGTCGCTGTTCGGACAAAGCGGTTTTCACCGGGCCAGCCTGATTCACGCCGTGAAGAGGCAGAACGGGTGGCCGTCGGGGTCGAGGTAGACGCGGACGTCGTCCTGCGGTTGGCAGTCGGCGAGCACGGCGCCCGATTCGACGGCGTGGGCGCCGGCTTCGGTCAGGTCGTCCACGCGGATGTCGAGGTGGGCCATCATCCGCTGGTCGCCCGGTCCGGCGGGCCACGTGGGGCGGACGTAGGCGCTCTCGTGCTGGAACGACAGGCCCGCGCCGCCGTCCGGGGAGCGCAGCGTCGTCCACTCGGGTTCGTCGGCGCCCTGTTCCCAGCCGAGGAGGCGGCGGTAGAAGGCCGTCAGAGCGGGGACGTCGGGGGTGTCCAGGACGATTCCGGCCAGGGTCAGCTTCGGCGTCATGGGGGGCAACCTACCGACGACGGCGGCATGGAGAAGGGCGAGCAGTGGACCCGGAAGTCCGCCACTCGCCCCGCACCCGAAACCTCAGTACCCCTGGTACCCGCCGCCGACGCCGAGGGACGCGAGACCGGGGTGGTTCTCGAAGCCGCCGTAGCGGTCGTAGGTGTAGCGGACGCCGGCGATGATGTTGTCCACCGGGTTGAAGATGTCGTAGTGGCCGGGCAGCGCGTGGGCCATGAAGGTGGAGTCGATGGTCTGCATGAGGCCCTTCGACGGCGTGCCCTTGGCCGCGTTGGAGTCCC
The DNA here is from genome assembly GCF_032460545.1 of Umezawaea sp. Da 62-37. Lineage (GTDB taxonomy): Bacteria > Actinomycetota > Actinomycetes > Mycobacteriales > Pseudonocardiaceae > Umezawaea. The sequence continues at coordinate 6,180,062 of NZ_CP135965.1, read as the reverse complement.
AGTTGTTGACGGCGTTGGGATTGCCGTTCGACTCCTTCTGGATGATCGTGTAGATCTCGTCGACGCTGCTCTCGTCGATCGCGGTGCCGTTGGCGGCCAGGATGCCGATGGCCTCGCGGATCCAGCCCTCGACCTCGCGCTGGTGCGGGGACTTCCCGGCGTCGGCCTTCTCGCGGGCGAGGCGGGCCTCTTCGGCCTTGCGGTTGTTCTCCACGGTGTCCGCGGCGTGCTTGCCCGCCTGCTGGAAGACCTGGATGGCGGGGCGCTTCTCCAACTGGAGGAGCCTGCCGACCTCGGCGGCCGGGTTGGCGATGTGCACGGTCTTGGAGGAGGCCGTCTGCGCGTGGATCCCGGAGGAGCCGGACGAGAAGTCCAGGGCGCCGTTCTCGGGGTTCACCGAAGCGGCCTTGCCCATCGCGTTCGCGGCGGCGGCGGCTCCGGCGAGCACGCCCGCGGCGACGACGAACGCGGAGACCTTGGTGCCCAACGGGGCCCAGTTGCTTTCCACGCGGTGCGAGGCACTCCGGGGCTTCTGCTTCGCCTCTGCCGCCGCCTGCTGGACAGCGACCGTGTACACGGTGCCGCCAGTGGCCTTTCCATGCCGAGCCAAGGGTGATCCTCCTGCGTCGGGGAGTTCGGTCGAGGACGCCTGGCGGGGGATCCAGGGGGAGCAGCCGGGGGGCGAACTCCGAGTCCATTCAGTGACCGAACCGTGACCTGCGGCCGGGAACGTAACGTGATGTCACCGCCGAAGGCAACCAGTGGACCACCTATAGGTGACGCGCATCACGTTTACCTCAAGGGCGCTCACACAGGGTGTCAACGGCCCCGAATGGCGCAAGATCGCCGTTACCTGCGTGTTCTCCGGTTCCACGACGGGTACTACGGGGCGCCGGCCGCTCCGGTTCACAACCCGCCGGACCACCCCCTCGGCCGCCCGCCGGAAGTGGTCGGCAACCAGGACGCCCGACGCGCGTCCTGGAATGCCCGGCAACGGCCCCCACGACGCCGTGAGCGGCCGTGGGAGCGCTTCCGTACCGTGAGGGCAGGTGGACGTCCCACCGCGACAGGCGGAGGAAGCTGATGCGCCGAGGGCTCTTGCTCGTCCTGGTGTTGGCACTGCTGTTCGGGGTGCCGTGGGCGGCGCTGGTGGCGGTCGGGCCGGACTGGCCGACCGCGGTGGTCGTCGTGGGCACGGCGCTGTTCGCGGTGGCGCTGGTCGGCTTCCCGTTCCTGATGGTGCGGGGGCACGGGCGGCACCACGTGGACTGGGCGTCCAGGATCTCGGACATCACGCTGGGCGCGGTCTGGGTGCTGTTCGTCTGGACGCTGATCGGCCACGTGCTGCGGCTCGTGCTGGCGCTGGCGGGTGTGGAGAACCCCGACCGGGCGCGGATCGTGGTCGTGTTCGTCCTGGTGGTGACGGTCGCGCTGCTGGTCCACGGCTACGTCGAGGCGATGCGGGTACCGAGGATCAGGACCACCGAGATCGTGGTGCCCCGACTGGGCCGCGGGCTCGACGGGCTGCGGGTCGTCGTCATCACCGACACCCACTACGGGCCGCTGGAGCGCACCAAGTGGTCCATCGGGCTCGCCGCGGCGATCAACGAGCTGGACGCCGACGTCGTGTGCCACACCGGCGACCTGGCCGACGGCATGGTCGTGCAGCGGCGCGGGCAGGTCGACCCGCTCGGCACCGTGCGCGCCACCGAGGCGAAGCTCTACATCACCGGCAACCACGAGTACTACAACGAGGCGCAGGGCTGGCTCGACCACATGGAGACCCTCGGCTGGGAGCCGATGCACAACCGGCACCGGGTCGTGGAGCGCGGCGGCGACCGGCTGGTGTTCGCCGGGATCGACGACCCCACCGGGACCGGCTCCACGCTGACCGGACACGGCCCCGACATCGAGGCCGCGCTGGCGGGCACCGACCCCGACGACCCGGTCGTGCTGCTGGCGCACCAGCCCAAGCAGGTGCCGGTGGCCGTGCGGGCCGGAGTGGATCTACAGCTCTCCGGGCACACCCACGGCGGCCAGATCTGGCCGTTCCACTACCTCGTGCGGGTCGACCAGCCCGTGCTGCACGGGCTCAGCTCGCACGGCGAGCGCACGCAGCTCTACACGAGCCGCGGCTCCGGCTTCTGGGGTCCGCCGTTCCGGGTGTTCGCGCCGAGCGAGATCAGCGTCCTGGTGCTGCGCTCAGCCCGATGAGCTGGTGCACCAGCCCGTCGGTGAGGCCGTCGACGAACATCCGGCCCGCGGGCGGCAGGCCCATCTCCGCCATGGCGGTCGCGACGGCCTCCGTCGGGTTCGCGCACGGCCACAGGCCCGCGACCAGGACGAACACCGCGCCCGCGTAGTGGGTGACCTTGGCGTCGGACAGGCCGGGGACCTCGCGGGCGACCAAGGTGGCGAACCGGTTGCTGTTGTCCACGACCCGGCGCTTGAAAACGCGGGCGAACTCGACGGGGATGTTGCGCTCCAGGACCGCCAGGGTGGCGCTCACCAGTTCGCACAGGAGCGGTTTCGCGATGAGCGAGGTCGCGACGGCGGTGGCCACGGCGATCTCGCGGGCGAAGGGGGTCGGCTCCGGTTCCGGTAGGTCGCGCAGCTCGGGGTCGAGCTCGTCGAGCCACTCCCGCCAGTTCCGGTCCAGCAACTCCAGGAAGATCGCCTCGCGGCTGTCGAAGTACCGCAGCACGTTCGACTTCGCCAGGCCGACCCGGTGGCTCAGCTCGCGCAGGCTGATCTCGGCGACCGGGCGTTCGCGCAGCATCGCCGACGCGGTCTCCAGGATCGCGGCCCGTCGCGCCCGCACCTGCTCGGGGCGCCGGGCGCGCTGGAAGTCGTCGTCTGGTGGCGTCACGGGGTGCAACCTAATCAGCCCGGCGGTCTCTTGCCACGGGACCAGCGGTCCGTGGTTCGGGGGGCGTCGGCCGCCTGCGGGGATGCTCCGCAGGGGTACTCCTGTCGTGAGCACCCCCCGAATCCGAGGCTACGGGTGGGGTACGACAGTTTTCGGCGGGTCGGGGGCGGCCGGGGCCGGGGCGAGGGAGGCTGGGGCCGGGGCGAGGGAGGCTGGGGCCGGGGCGAGGGCGGTCGGGGCCTGGTGGAGGTCGGGTTGAGGGCGGTCGGGGCCGGGCCGGAGCCAGATCAGGTCAGGCCGGAGCCGGGGCCGGGTCGAGTCGGGTCAAGGGCGACTGCGGCCGGGTGGGGGCGGAAGGCCGGTGTTCGTTGTCGGTGGGCGGTGGGATGCTGGGGTGTGGCGTTCGAAGACCTTGCCCACCTGCGGCGTGCGCGGGACCTGATGGATCGGGAGTACGCGCGGCCGTTGGACGTGCCCGCGATGGCGCGGGCGGCGTTGATGTCGACCGGGCACTTCTCGCGGCAGTTCCGGGCGGCCTACGGGGAGACACCGTACAACTACCTGATGACCCGGCGGATCGAGCGGGCGAAGGCGTTGCTGCGGCGGGGGGACCTGAGCGTGACCGAGGTGTGCGTGGCGGTGGGGTGCACGTCGCTCGGGTCGTTCAGCTCGCGGTTCAGCGATCTGGTGGGCGAGTCGCCGAGCGCGTACCGGGCTCGTGACCACGGGGCCACGGCGCGGGTGCCCGCCTGCTGGGCGAAGGCCGTCACCCGACCGATCAGGATCTGAGAAGCGCCATCACGGGTTCCCGACGTAGCGTTTTCCGCATGGACCTCAAGGTTTCGCACACGTTCCTGCAAGTCCGCGACCAGGACGAGGCGCTCGTCTTCTACCGCGACGTGCTCGGTCTCGAAGTCCGGGCCGACACGATGTTCGACACCTTCCGCTGGCTCTCCGTCGGTCCGCCCGACCAGCCGAACGTGGAGATCATGCTGGAGCAGGTCGGCATGGCGCGGGCGCCGCAGGACGTCGAGGTGCTCAAGGAGCTGCTCGCGAAGGGGTCGCTGCCCGGACTCATCTTCACCACCCCCGACCTGGACGGGGACTTCGAGAAGGTCCGCGCGTCGGGCGCCGAGGTGACGCAGGAGCCGATCGACCAGCCCTACGGCGTGCGGGACTGCGCGTTCCGCGACCCGTCCGGGAACCACATCCGGTTCTCCAGCCGCTGACGCGCCCCGGCCGGTGGCGCCACCGGTGCCACCGGCCCGAACGCCCTCGAAAACGGGCGCCGGTACGTACGCTCACCACCATGACCGGCGAAAAACTGCTCCCCGTCAACGGCGTCGAACTGTGCGTGCAGACCTTCGGCGAGCCGACCGATCCCGCGGTCCTGCTCATCGCGGGCTCGGCGAGTTCCATGACGTCGTGGGACGAGGACTTCTGCGAACGGCTGACCGGCCGGTTCGTCATCCGCTACGACGCGCGCGACACCGGCCGCTCGGTCATCTACCCGCCCGGTGAGCCGGGGTACGAGTTCAACGACCTCGTCGACGACGCCGTGGGCGTGCTCGACGCGCTGGGCGTCGAGTCGGCCCACGTCGTCGGCATCTCGATGGGCGGCGGGATCGCGCAACTCGTGGCGCTGGAGTACCCGGAGCGGGTCACGACGCTCACGCTGATCTCGACCAGCCCCGCGGGCCCCGGTTCCGACGACCTCCCGCCGGTCTCGGAGGAGGCCGTCGCCTTCTTCACCGGCCTGACCGAGCCCGACTGGTCGGACCGCGCGTCGGTCGTCGACCAGGTGGTCGGGGTGGTGCGCTGGTTCACCGTCGGCGAGTTCGACGAGCAGGCCGCGCGGGCCGGTGTGGAGCGGGACTTCGACCGCACGTCGAACTTCCGCTCGTCGAACAACCACCAGGTGATCGGCGGCGGCGAGCCGTGGCGGGAGCGGCTGGACGAGGTGCGCGCCCCCACGCTGGTGCTGCACGGCACCGAGGACCCGCTGTTCGGGCTCGAGCACGCGCACGCGCTGCTCAACGAGATCCCCAGGGCCACGTTGGTCACGCTGCCGGGCGTCGGTCACGAGCTGCCCCGCTCGTCCTGGGACGACGTGGTGCCCGCGATCCTGAATCACTCCAAGATCTGAACCACCTCGCGCGGTGGCCGGGCCGCCTCCGGCCACCGCGCGACCACCCGGTCCCGCAGCGCGGACGCCAGCGCGCTGGTCGCCGCGAACTCCGGTTCGGTGAACCGGGCGACGACGCCGAGCCGGTGCGCGAACCGCTGACGCGCGCCGACCCACCCCCACTTCCAGTCCTCGACGAGCAGGCGCCCCAGGTGGTCGCGGCCGTCGCGGTGGGCGCGCTCGACCAGTGCGTCCCCGCGCAGCAGCCAGCCGACGCAGTGCTCCGCGACGGTGCCCTCCTGGTCCGGGCGCAGCGCGCGGTAGGCGGCCTCCGCCTCCGCCAGCGCGGCTTCCGGCACCACGGCGGTGTTCCAGCACGTCGGGAAGCCGATCCGCAGGTAGGCCAGCTCGGTCAGCCCGTTGCCCAGCGCGGCGTGCTCGAAGTCGAGGAACCACGTCCGCCCCTCGATGGGCAGCGCGTTGCCGACGCACGGGTCGCCGTGGATCAGCTGGTGGCCGCCGGACAGCCGTTCCGGCAGCGGTTCCAGCTCGTCGTCGGGCGCGGTCAGCCCGAACTCCGCGCAGACCCGCCGGAACGCGGCCAGGTCGTCGGCCGTCGGCACGTCGGCCGCGGGCAGCGCCCCGGCGTCCTCGGCCGTGGTGACCCCGTGCAACCGCGCCAGCCCCTCGGCGTAGGCCACCCAGCTCGGCGACACCCGGCGCCGGACGGGCACGCGTTCCAGCACCATGATCCGCTCGTCCGGCTGCACGCCGAGCAGGCGCGGCGCCAGCCGGGGGTCGGCGCGCGCGGCGAGCCGCAGGCCCGTCACCTCGCGCTCGTACCGCTCCCCCGCGTTCGGGCCGCCGATCGACTGCTTGACCACGGCGGGCGTGCCGTCGAACTCCGCGGACCACACCCGCGACCGCGGACTGCTCTTGATCCCGCGCACCCTGCGGGGTCTGCCCAGGACTTCGTCGCTGATCGGGATCCGCCGCCACATGGCCGCGAGCCTAGGGTGACCGGATGGATACCGATCGCGGGGCGCGGGTGGTCGAGGGGTTCGGGTCGTTCTTCGCGGGCACCAGAGCCGAGGAGTCCGTGCTGGAGCTGTTCCACCGGGTGGCCGCGACCGTGCCCGCCTACCGGAAGTTCCTCGATGAGCACGGGGTCGACCCGGCCCTCGTCGTGACGATGGACGACTTCCGGGCGCTGCCGCTCACCGACAAGACCACCTACCACCAGCGCTACCCGCTGCCGGAGCTGTGCCGCGACGGGCGGTTGGACGGGTGCGACATGATCGCGGTGTCGTCCGGGTCGAGCGGCAGTCCGACCGCGTGGCCGCGGTCGCTCACCGACGAGCTGGAGATCGCCCGCCGGTTCGAGCAGGTGTTCCGCGACGGCTTCCGCGCCCACGAGCGCAGCACCCTCGCGGTGGTCTGCTTCCCGCTCGGCACGTGGGTCGGCGGCCTGTTCACCACGGCGTGCGTGCGACACCTGGCCGCGAAGGGCTACCCGATCACGGTGGTCGCGCCGGGCAACAACAAGGCCGAGATCCTGCGGGTGCTGCCGGAGTTGGCGCACCACTTCGACCAGGTGGTGCTGCTGGGCTACCCGCCGTTCGTGAAGGACGTGGTCGACACCGGGGTGGCGAACGGGTTCGACTGGTCGCGGCACGCGGTGAAGCTGGTGCTGGCCGGCGAGGTGTTCAGCGAGTCGTGGCGCGACCTGGTCGGTAGGCGGGCCGGGATGTCCGACCCGGTCAGGGATTCCGCGTCGCTCTACGGCACGGCGGACGCGGGGGTGCTCGGCAACGAGACGCCGTTGTCGGTGTCGATCCGGCGCTTCCTGGCCGCCCGGCCGATCCTGGCGAAGGAGCTGTTCGGCGACTCGCGGCTGCCGACGCTGGTCCAGTACGACCCCGCCAGCCGGTTCTTCGAGGCGCGGGAGGGGACCCTGCTGTTCTCCGGCGACAACGGCGTCCCGCTCATCCGCTACCACATCGCGGACGACGGCGGCGTGCTCACGTCCGCGGAGCTGCTGGAGTTCTGCGCCCGCCACGACTTCCACCCGGAGGTCGACAACGACCTGCCGTTCGTCTACGTGTTCGGCCGGTCGCTGTTCACCGTGTCGTTCTTCGGCGCGAACGTCTACCCGGAGAACGTGACGGTCGGCCTTGAGCAGCCGGGGATCAGCGACTGGGTGACGGGGAAGTTCGTGCTGGAGACCGCGTCCGACGCCGACGAGGACACCCGGCTGCGGGTCACGGTCGAGCTGGCGCCGGGCCGGACCGGGGACGCGGGTGTCATCGCCATCGCCATCCGCGACCAGCTGCTCCGGCTCAACAGCGAGTTCGCGAACTACGTGCCCGCCGAACGGCGGCTGCCGGAGGTCGTCCTCAAGGCCGCCGGGGATCCGACGCACTTCCCGGTCGGCGTGAAGCACCGGTACACCCGGCCGTCCTGACGCGAGGGGCGGGGACCGCGGGTGGCCCGCTCGGCGAAAGCGGACCACCCGCGGTCCTCTGCTACGGAGCTCCCAGCAGGGACAGGAGTTCCGTTCGGTTGCGCTCGATGTCAGCGCCGAGTTCGAGCACGGGCTTGGCGGTGCCCGCGGACAGTTCGGAGCGCGCCACGGTCAGCGCCTCCTGGACCTGGGTGCGCAACGCGGCGGTCATGCCCTCGTCGAACGCCCCGCCCTGGGCCTGGTCGAGCGCCCGCAGCTCGAGTTCGGTGATCATGCCGGGCATGTCGTGGCCCTCGTGCTGGTCGTCGTTCACCACGCCCGCCGCGCTGAGCACGCCGTTCAGCCTGGTCAGCTCGTCGCGGTAGCGGGAGTCGATCCGCTGCGCGAGGGCGAGCAGCGCCGGGGCCGAACCCGGCCGCTTGAGCGTCAGCTCGGCGGCGGCCAGCGCGGACTCGTTCTGCGGGATGGCGAGTTCCACGTACGCCAGGTCGGTCGGCGTCAGCTCCCCGGAGGGCGGGGTGCTGACGGCGCTGGACGCCGCCGCGGGACTCCCGTCCCCGGCGCCGCAGCCCGCCAGCAGCCCGCACACCGCGAGTGCCGCGAAGGTGTTGCGCGACAAGGACTTCATCACGGGTTTCCGTCGTGGCCGCACTTGACGATCTGGTTGATGCAGTCGTGCACCCTGCGCTCCATCTCCGCCGCGGGCCAGCCGTTCATGAAGTCCATGTGGTAGGTGTAGCCGGGACCCGAGGACAGCTTGATCCGCGAAGCGTCCACACCGGACACCGGGAAGTTCACGACCTGGCGGATCTTGGGGATCGGCACCGGGTGCGTGGCCGGGCAGTCGCCGCCGACCGGGTAGGCCACGTGCGACTTGTGGTCCGCGGAGTCGAGGTTCTTGCCGTCCCAGCACTGCGGGAAGTCCAGGTAGGACTGGAGCTTCGACCCGGCAGGGCAGCTCGGGAAGTCGTGCGACGGGGCCACGTTCGCGCCGTTGCAGTCCCAGCGGGTCTTCGTGTCCTCGGGGCCGGTCGCCTTCGCGTTGCCCGCGATCATCCGCAGGCCGACCGGGATGGGCTGGATGCGCGCGGTCACGTCGTCGCGCACGCCCTCGCCGAGGTAGTAGAACGTGGAGGTGGGTGGGTCGACCGGCTGGCCGTCGACCAGCAGCGTGGGCGTCCAGTAGGCGGTCTTGTCCTCCACCGGGTCGCACTTGGTGTCGGCCGCCATCAGCGTGTCGGTGTCCGAGTGCGCGTTGGTCGAGGTGTTGCCGAAGAACGTGTGCAGGTGCGAGGCGCCCGCGAGCTTCGGGAAGACGATCGGGTCGTCGGGCAGCCGGTGGCTGAACCCGCACTCCGCCACGAACTCCGCGACGCGCACGGCGCCCGGCGGGATCGGCTTGCGGGTGGTGCTCGTCGGCTGGGCGGTCGGCGTGCCCTGCGTCGGGCTCGCGGCCGTCGTCGTCGTGGTGGTCGTCGGCGCGTCGGACGAGGTCTCCGAGGTCGGCGACCCGGTGGCGCCCGACGACGTGGTCGGGCCGGTCACCGCGCCCGCCTTGCCGAACACCTGGAACTCCCACAGCGACACGCCGTACTGGGTGGAGCGCTTGGTGGCGTTGAGCCGCACGTACCGGCCGGACCCGGTGACGTCGAGGGTCTCGACACCGCCGTCGCCGTCCACGACCGTGGAGATCGTGGTCCACGTGGTCGCGTCACCGGACGTCTGGACGGTGAAGTCCTTCGCGGACGCGCGTTCCCAGTTCAGCACGACCTTGGAGATCGCGGCGTCGGAGCCGAGGTCGACCTGGATCCACTGCGGGTCCTGGAAGGCGCTGGACCAGCGGCTGCCGGTGTCGCCGTCGACCGCGCGGTCGGCGGTGAACTGGTCGCCCTCCAGGGAGGACGCGGTGACGGCCTTGCCCTGGGACAGCAGGTCGGGCGGGGGCGGGGCGGTCGCGGCGAAGATCGCGTTCACGGTCACCGCGGAGCCCGCGACCACGACGGCGGAGAGCACGGCGATGCGGCCGCGCCACCGCTTGAAGGCCGACGGGGGCAGTACGTGGGTCATCGTTGTCCTTTCGAGGGCACCGGGAACGTGCCGCGGGACGTTTTCGGGCAGGGGGAAGAGAGCGGAAGGGCGGGACGGGGAGGCTCAGCCCGCGTCGCGGTACGCCTCGCCCGCCTGGTTCGGGGTGCCGCCGGGCGCGTAGAGACCGGTGCCGGGCTTCTCCGCGGGGAGCGCGAACCAGGCGTACCGCTCGACGTACGGGAGGCCTTCCAGCATCGAGGCGGAACCGCGGGCGAACGCGGCCAGCTCGGTCTGGTTCGGGTAGCGCGGGGTGCCGCCCGCGAAGTCGATGAGCGAGTACTCGGTCAGCCACACCGGTTTGCCGTACCGGGCGTGGACGGCCTCGACGTAGTTCTTGAGCTGGCCCACGGCCGCGGCGCCGAAGTCGGAGCCGTACCAGTGGATCGGGATGAAGTCGACGCGCAGGCCGCGCTGGGCCGCACCGGTCATGAACCGGTCGAGCCACGCGCCTTCCTTGTCACCGCTGTGCCCGACGCTGGGCGCGCCGAGCCGCAGCCCGGTGGCCTGGAGCTGGGGCCACAGGTCGAGCGCCCGCTCCGGGGTCATGTTGGCCTGCTCGGGGAAGTCGGGCTCGTTGAACCCGAGCAGCACCTTGCCGTTCGCCTTCGCCCGGTCCAGGTTGGCCTGGTCCATGGACTTCTCGCCCCAGATCATCGGGACGAACTCGACGTTCGGCGGCGCCGCGATCCCCTCGGGGGTCGACGCCCAGTTGTAGTACCAGCCCGCGCGCACGTCGCCGAGCGCTTTGGTGACGCCGTCGAAGTTCCACGTGCTGACGCCCTTCTTCACCGACGCCGTCACGGGGGCGGCGGGCGGCGGCGGGGCGGGCGCGACGGTGGTGGTCGTGGTCGGCGGGACCGACGACGGGCTCGACACCGGTGAGGGCGCGACCTCCGCGGGCAGGATGCTCGTCGGCGCGGCGCTGGAGGTGATCGAGACCGCCTGCGCCACCGGCTCCTCCGACGACGGCAGCACGACGGTGACGGCCACCCCGGCGGCGAGCACGGCAGCGGCGGCGGCCGCGATCGGCTTGACCAGCGCGCCCTGCATGAACACGGCGAACTTGCCCGCGGTGACCGGGGCCATGGCGGTCTGCGACAGCACGGCGTGCGACCCGACGGCGCCCAGCGGCTGCCAGAGGCCGAGGGCAGCGGGCAGCGGCACGAGCGGCAGCCGGGCGATCAGGCCCTCGACGGCCGCGAGGTCGGTGGTGACGCGCTCGCACCGCGCGCAGCTCCGGGTGTGCCGGGCGATCCGCTTGCGCCACAGGGCGCTCGGGTCGCCGTCCCAGTCGACGACGACCTCGGCCAGCTCCGGGCAGCGCGGCTTCCTCTCCAGCGACCGCACCACGATCCGGGCCGCGTCGAGCTGGCCCTTCACCCGCTGCACCCGCACGGCGGTGTGCTGCGGGGTCAGGTTGAGCGCCTCGGCCACCTCGGTGCGGGTCAGCCTCCCGGCCGCCTCCAGCCACCACAGCGACAGCAGCTCGCGCTCGTCCTCGCTGAGCCACCGGGTCGCCGCGACGACCTCGCGGCGCTGCCCGGACAGCTGGAGGCGCATGATCGTCAGGTCCACGAAGTCGGCGCCGGGGTCGGCCAGGTCCTCGGGGATCTCACCGGACACCGGCACGCGCTGGTGGGCGCGGTGGCGTTCGCGGATCTGGTTCATCGCGATCACCACGAGCCACGACCGGAAGCCCGCCGGGTCGCGCAGCGACGACAGCCCGTTCACCGCGCGCAGCATCGTCTCCTGGACGACGTCGTCGGTGTCGGCGTGACCGCCCAGGGCGTGGCCCACGATGTTGTAGACCAGGGGCAGGTACCCGGCGACCAGCTCGTCGAGCGCGCGCTGGTCACCGTCGCGTGCGGCCACCACCGTCACGACACCGGGTTCCACGGGTACCGCCATGCCCACCTCACTCGCCGGGTTCCAGGTCCTCTGACCAGGAGATGTCCCTGGTGGCCGGGGATAACGGAAAAATCTCCGCCGGCTTTTCCACGAGGTGCCCGGAGGTCCGTGCGGGTCAGAACAGGGTCGCTCCGCCGACCTTCTTCTCGAACGCGAGCAGGTGCCGTTTGCGCTCGATGCCGCCACCGTAACCCGTGAGGTCGCCGGTCGACCCCACGACCCGGTGGCAGGGGACGATGACGCTGATCGGGTTCTTGCCGTTGGCCAGGCCCACGGCGCGGGAGGCGGAGATGTTGCCCAGGCGTCCGGCGAGTTCGCCGTAGGAGATGGTCTCGCCGTAGGGGATCCTGGTCAGTTCGTCCCAGACGGACCGCTGGAAGGGCGTGCCCTTCATCGCCAGCGGCAGGTCGAAGTCGGTGCGGTCGCCGGAGAAGTACTCGGCGAGCTGCTCGACCACGGCGGGGAACGGGGTGGCGTCGGGGTGGCCGAACGTCTCCTGCGGAGGGCGGTGGCGCTGCTCCACCATGTACAGACCGGTCAGTCCTTCGTCGACGGCCACCAGGGTGAGGAGGCCGATGGGGCTGTCGATCGTGGTGTGGAAGGGCATCGGGTTCCTTGGTCAGACGGGCATGCGGTTGACGGGGTGGTCGCCGGTGGCCCAGAGGTGCTGGACGGCGTAGGCGCGCCAGGGGGACCACTGGGTCGAGCGGCGGACGAGGTCCGCGGGCTTGGTGGGGAGGCCGAGGGATTCGGCGGCCAGGCGGACGCCCAGGTCGGTGGCGACGAAGGCGTCGGGGTCGCCGAGGGCGCGCATGGCGATGGTTTCGACCGTCCACGGGCCGATGCCGGGCAGTGCCAGCAGTTCGGCCCTCGCGCGCTGCCAGTCGCCGCCGATGCTCAGGCCCAGGTCGGGCAGGGCTTCGACCAGGCCGATGAGGGTGGCGCGGCGGGTGCGGGGCATGGCCAGGGCCTCGGGGTCCAGCTCCGCCAGGGCTTCCGTGGTGGGGAAGAGGTGCGTGAGGCCGCCGTCGCGGTCGGTGACGGGGTCGCCGTGCGCCACGACCAGGCGGGCGGCGTGGGTGCGGGCGGCCGCGGTGGAGACCTGTTGGCCGAGGACGGCGCGGATGGACAGTTCCTCCGGGTCGGTGGTGCGCGGGACGCGGCGGCCTGGGGTCTTGAGCACCAGCGGCGCCAGCACCGGGTCCGAGGACAGCTGGTCGTCCACGGCCACCGGGTCGGCGTCGAGGTCGAGGAGCCAGCGGCAGCGGTTGATGGCCGTGGTGAGGTCGCGCAGGTCGGTGAGGGCGAGCTTGCAGTCGATGTGGTCCGGGGTCGGGCGCAGGGAGGCGATGCCGTGGCCGTGCGGCAGGCGCAGGGTGCGGCGGTAGGCGCCGTCGCGCCACTCCTCGACGCCGGGCACACCGGTCGCGACGAGGTGGCCGAAGAGGTTGTCGGGGAACAGGGGACGGCGGAACGGGAGGCGCAGCGAGATGACGCCCGGTGTCTGCGTGCCGGGGCCCTTGGCGCGGGCGCGGAGTTCGCTGGGGGTCAGGGCGAAGACCTCGCGGACGGTCTCGTTGAACGTCCGCACGCTGGCGAACCCGGAGGCGTGCGCCAGGTCGCCCATCGGCAGCGCGGTGGTCTCGATGAGCAGCCGCGCGGTCTGCGCGCGCTGGGCCTTGGCCAGTGCCAGCGGACCCGCGCCGAGTTCGGCGGACAGCTGGCGTTCGATCTGGCGCACGCTGTAGCCGAGCCTGGCCGCGAGGCCCGGCACGCCTTCGCGGTCGACCAGGCCGTCGGCGATCAGGCGCATGGCGCGGGCGACGAGGTCGGCGCGCTCGTTCCACAGCGGCGAACCCGGCGACGCGTCGGGCCTGCACCGCTTGCAGGCGCGGAAACCCGCCTGCTGCGCCGAGGCCGCGCTGGGGTGGAACACCATGTTCTCGACCTTGGGCGGCACGACGGGGCAGCTCGGCCTGCAGTAGATGCCGGTGGTGAGCACGGCCGTGAAGAACCAGCCGTCGAAGCGCTCGTCCTTGGACTGGACGGCGCGGACGCAACGCTCCACATCGGTGTGCATGCGACCAGTCTGCGCGACCGGAAGGCCGGGGGCTCGCGGGAAAACGACATCACGCTCAGGGCACGACGTCCGGCAGGCGCGACTCCAGGTAGGCCTTGCCGACCTTCTTCGGGACCACCATGAGCCACGCGTCGACGACGAGTTCGGTCAGCTCCTCCGCGGACAGGGCTTCCATCCGGCCGTGGACCCAGTTGAACCGCAGGTCCGACTCGCGGGGCATCGAGAACTTGGCAGGCTCGCCCGCGACCAGGGCCGCGCGCTCCTCCTTGGGGAACGCGAAGCCCAGGGTCCGCTCGTCGGGCGACAGCGCCGCGTAGACGATCGCGCCGACCCGGAACTTGGGCCGGTCGCGGACCAGGTGTTCCGAGGCGCGCGGCAGCGTCCGCGCCAGCCACCGCAGGTCTTCTCCCGTAGCCACACCGCCATTGTCACCCGCGTCCCGGCGCCCGGACGACGCGCACCCGGTCCGCGAAGTCGCCGAAGAACCCGAAGGGGGTTCATAAACGCTGTTACTGAACTCGTTGCGGGCATTGGACATCCGAGTCCGGAACGGACCGCGCGGGCGGTCGTCATGCCACGCGACGGCGCGTTGGTCGACCGATATCCGGATGGCCCGAAAGCGGCGGGCGACGACCCCGCCCACGAGGGGGTGGACGGTTATCGCGAACGGATGGTGACATGCCGAAGCCGCCACGGGAATCCGAGGCGGCTTCGGCGGTACAGCTCCGGCGTCACTCCGCGGCGACCAGTCGGACGAGGCTCCCCAACGGGATCTCGACCCGACCCAGCGTCTGCAGATCGAGGACCAGCCGGAGCACCGGGCACACCCCGGTCCCGACGGCGGTTGGTAGGACCGCCGCCGGGCCGGGTGGCCTGCGGTCAGGTTGCCGCACCGGTCCAGCGACCGGGTCGCAACCACTGAGAAGACCCCCAGGACCTCTCAGCGGCGAACGCCCCGCGGTATTCGTCAGTCGACTGTGAAACCACTGGAATCAGGTCTCCTTCGCACTACCGACTAGGTGGGCGGAACGTCGTGGAGCAGCTTGGCAGGGGAAGTCGTTAAGGTGGACCGCGCAGACTTATGGAGGCCGACAAAAGACCTGATCACACGCTCCAATCGGGTTTTCCGGTCCGGATCCACAACGGATGGCAGGCCAGCGGATGAGCAGTTCCGGTCCGGGTATGGGACCGCGCGGGGTGTTCGCCGAGAGGTTCGCCCTGCTCTACGCGGAGGCGGGCGACCCCCCGCTGAAGAAGGTCACCGAGTCGGTGACCCGTGCTCGGCGCACCGACGAGCGCGACCGCCCGGTGCGCGCGACAGCGCAGCGGGTCAGCGATTGGCGCCGTGGTCGCAACGTGCCCGCGCGCTTCGCGGCGCTGTCGGTGGTGCTCGAGGTCCTCATCGGCGAGGCCCGCAAGGCGCACCCGCGGCCCGCCGTCCCGGACCTCTACGACGTGGCCGCGTGGCGCGCTTTGTGGGAGGAGGCGCAGGCGAGTCCGGTGGCGGGCGGGGAATCCGCGGAAGAGGAATTGCCCAATGGTGAATCCGGCCTTTGCCCTTATCGCGGATTGGCCGCTTTCCGCCCCGAGGATTCCGGGTGGTTCTTCGGTCGGGAACGCAGCACGACCGCATTGGTGAACAGGCTCGGGAACGCGGTCGACACCAGTGGAATAGTGATGCTGGTCGGCGCTTCCGGTGCCGGTAAATCGTCTCTCGTGCGCGCCGGGATGATTCCGTCCATCGCCCGCGGCGGCCTCGGCGTCGACGGTTCGACGCAGTGGCCGGTCGTGCTGATGACGCCGGGCGCGGACCCGCTCAAGGAGCTGTCGCACCAGGTGCCCGAGCTCGCGGACGCGCTCGACCTGGCGCTGGGCCTGGACGGGATGGACCAGGACCTGCTCGCCGGCGGCCAGAGCGCGGAGACGTCCATCGGCCAGACGCTGATGGGCGTCATGCGGTTCGCCACCCAGATCCGGGCCTCGTTCTCGGCGTTCGCGACCCGGCACGGCGCGGATCGGCTGGTGCTGGTCGTCGACCAGTTCGAGGAGGCCTTCACCCTCGGCGGCGACGAGGCCCGGCTCCAGGTGTTCGTGCAGGCCCTGCACGCCGCGTGCACCCCGTCGCTGCCCGGCGGCACACCACCGGCGCTGGTCGTGCTGGGCGTGCGCGCCGACTTCTACGGCCGCTGCCTCGCCTACCCGGAACTGGCCGACGCGTTGCAGGACCGGCAGATGGTGCTCGGCCCGATGACGTCGGCCGAGCTGCGCGAGGCGGTGTCCCGGCCCGCGAAGGCCGCGGGCCTGCAACTCGAACCCGGCCTGATCGAGCTGATGCTGCGCGACCTCGGCGTGCGCAGCGGCAGGCCGCAGGGCAGGCAGGGCGCCTACGACGCGGGCGCGCTGCCGCTGCTGTCGCACGCGCTGCTCGCGACCTGGCAGCGCAGGCAGGCCGGGAAGCTCACGATCACCGGGTACCGCGGCGCGGGCGGCATCCAGGGCGCCGTCGCGGCGACGGCCGAACGCGCGTGGGCCGACCTCGACCCCGCCGCCCAGCAGGCCGCGCGGTCGTTGCTGCTGCGCCTGGTCAGGGTCGGCGACGACACCCAGGACACCCGCAGGCGGTCCACCCGGCACGAACTGGTGGAGCAGGCGGCCAACCCGTCGGCCGCCGAGGAGGCGCTGGAGGTGCTGGCCAGGGCCCGGCTCGTGACGCTCGACGCGGGCTCGGTCGAGATCACCCACGAGGCGCTGCTCCAGGCGTGGCCCCGGTTGCGGACCTGGGTCGACCAGGACCGCGAGGGCACCCTGCTGCGGCAGCGGCTGGAGGAGGACGCGGCCACCTGGGCGGTGCAGGAGCGCGACTCGTCGCTGCTCTACCGCGGCGCCCGGCTGGAGACCGCGAGGCAGTGGGCCGACGGCGCGGAGCCCGGTTCGCTGACCGCCGTGGCGGACGACTTCCTCGCCGTGTCCAGCCAGCAGCGCACCCGGTCGACGTGGATCCGGCGGGCCGCCGTCGCCTCGGTGGTGGTGCTCGCCCTCATCGCGGGCACGGCCGCCGTGCTGGCCGTGCGCGAACGCGACGAGGCCGTGTTCCGCGGGGTCGTGGCGGAGGCGAACCGGCTCCAGGAAAGCGATCCGTCGCTGTCCGCGCAGCTCGACCTGGTCGCGCACCGGATGCGGCCCGACGACCAGGACGTCTACACCCGGCTGGTGTCGACGGAGACGTCACCGCTGGCCATGCCGCTGGCCGGGCACACCGGCGCGGTGTACCTGACGACGTTCAGCCCCGACGGGAAAACGCTTGCCACCGCGAGCTACGACAACACCGTGCGGCTGTGGGACGTGAGCGACCGCGAGAACCCCCGGCCGCTGGGCGAACCGCTGCTGGGGCACAAGAGCTGGGTCAGCTCGGCGGTGTTCAGCCCGGACGGCAGGACGCTCGCCACCGCGGGCGACGACAAGACGGTGATCCTGTGGGACGTCACCGACATCGGGCGCCCCCGGCGGATCGGCGCGCCGCTGGACGGCGACAACGGCACGATCTACCTGCTCGCGTTCAGCCCGGACGGCAAGCTGCTCGCCACCGCGAACGAGGACCACACCTCGCGGCTGTGGGACGTGAGCGACCCGGCGGCCGCGAAACCGCTCGGCGCGCCGCTGGGCGAGCACACCGCCGCGGTCCGGTCCATCGCCTTCGACCACACGGGGAAGGTGCTCGCGGTCGGCGGCGACGACCGCACCATCGTGCTCTGGAACCTCGACGACCCGCTGGCCCCGAAAACCCTCGGGGTTCCGCTGACCGGTTACGACGGCACGATCCACTCGGTCGCGTTCAGCCCCGACGGCCGCACGCTGGCCACCGGCAGCGACGACAAGACCGTGCACCTGTGGAACGTGACCGACCCGGCGAAGCCCCTGCCGCTGGGCCGCCCGCTCACCGACCACAAGGGCAGCGTCTGGTCGGTCGCGTTCAGCCCGGACGGGCGCATGCTCGCGACCGGCAGCGCCGACAGCACCACCCGGCTGTGGAACGTCACCGACCCCGCCAAGCCGCAGTCGCTGAGCAGCCCGCTGTCCGGCCGCAACAGCACCGTGTTCGCCGTCGGGTTCAGCCCGGACGGGCGCAGCCTCGCCACCGGCAGCGCCGACCAGATCGTCCGGCTGTGGTCGCTGCCGTCGTCGGTGCTGGTCGGCCACAGCGGGCAGACGGCCGCGCCGCTCTACAGCGAGGACGGCAAGCTGCTGATCACCGCGGGCGACGACCACACGATCCGGCTGTGGGACCTGTCCGACCCCGCCGACCCGCAACCGCTGGGCCCGCCCGTCGTCGCCCACGACGCGGGGGTGTGGACCCTCGCGCTCAGCCCGGACGGGCGGCTGCTCGCCTCCAGCGGCGAGGACAAGACCGTGCGGCTGTGGGACATCAGCGACCCGACCAGGCCCAGGCTGGTCGGCGTGCCGCTGGAGCTCCAGACCAGGTACATGGCGCGCGTCGCGTTCAGCCCGGACGGGACCAAGCTGCTGACCGGCCAGACCGACAAGTCGTTGCGGCTGTGGGACATCACCGATTCCGCCAAGCCGAAACCGCTGGGGGAGGCGCTCCTCGGACCCGACGGGTACATCGAGTACGCCGAGTTCACCCCCGACGGCGAAACCCTCGTCGTCACGAGCGCCGACAAGACGATCCGGCTCTACGACGTGCGCGACCCGAACTCCGCGCACCAGATCGGCCAGGCCGTGATCGGCCACAGCGCGCCCATCAGCGGCGCCGCGATGAGCCCCGACGGCCGCACGCTCGCCACGACGAGCGACGACAAAACGGTGCGGCTGTGGGACATCGGGGACCGCGACAGGATCAAGCAGGTCGGCCCGACGCTCACCGGGCACGGGGAGTCCACGACCTCGGCGGCGTTCAGCCCGGACGGGACCCGGCTGGCGACCACCAGCGACGACAGGACGATCCGGCTGTGGGACGTGCACGACGTGAACCACCCCACCGCCATCGGCCAGGCCCTTTCCGGACACGACGCCACCGTCACCGGCGTCGCGTTCAGCCCGGACGGGCGCAACCTGACGTCCACCAGCCTCGACGCCACGGTCCGCCTGTGGGACCTGGACGAGGACCACGCGATCACGCGGGTCTGCGCCATCACCAAGGGAGTGCTCAACGAGGACCTGTGGCAACGACACCTGCCCCAGCTCAGCTACGACCCGCCCTGCGCGTAGAGCCCGCGAATCCTTCGAAGATCAAACCCGAGGTGTTCTGACCGACTGCGAGCACCCGAACACCCAGCGTGAGAGCCCAGTTGGGCCGAACGGACGCCGAAGCCACTTCAGTGCGAATAGGGGTCGGGCTCAAGCCGTCTGCGTAGGGTCCCGGCCATGCGTCTTCTTGCCAGGGTCGGCGGCCCGCACACCGTGGCCGCCGTCGTCACCGCGATCACCGCGCTCTACCTGCTCCTCGTCGTGTTCGGGAACATCACCGACTACGGGACGAACCGCGCGTTCGTCGAGCACGTGTTCGCGATGGACACCACGTTCAACTCGCCCAACGTGATGTGGCGCGCGATCACCACCCCCGCCCTGGTCACCATCGCCTACGTGCTGATCATCGCCTGGGAGGCCGTCACGGCGATCATCCTCACGGCAGCCTTCGTCTCCTGGCTACGGGTCATGTTCAGCGGACGCGACGCGACCACCGCCCGCCGGCTGTCCTCAACCGGCCTCGTCATGCAACTGCTGCTGTTCGGCGGCGGCTTCATCGTCATCGGCGGCGAATGGTTCCAGATGTGGCAGTCCAAGACCTGGAACGGCCTCCAACCAGCCTTGCAGAACTTCACCATCGCCGGCATCAGCCTCGCACTCGTCTACCTAACCGGCCGCGAAAAGGCTTAACCGGCCAAGCCGACCACCCACACCAGACGCCAGCGAGGACACCTCATCGGCGCAGCCGGCCACCAGCATCCGGCGCGGAGCGCCCGCCGCCCTACCGACGCGCAGCGAGGTGCCCTAAACCGGCACAGCCGACACAAGCGGAGCCAGACCTCCCCCTGCCCCCGATACACAGCGCCCTCCTGCACCACCACCGTTTGTCAAGGCATCTTTCCCGCCTTGACAAACGGTGGTGGTGCATTGAGACAATCGCGCTGCGGGGGCCGGGCTCAGCCAGCGCTCCCCGCACAAAACCCAAGCCACACCGAACAACCGGCGCCCCCTCACTCCCCCAACCCAGCAGGCTCCCCGAAATACGCCCCCACCCCAACATCCGCCCCCGCCCCCCGCCACCACTCCGCCAACTCCCCCGTGTCCACCCCATCAACAACCACCACAGCACCGGCCAAGTGCGCCACCGCCACCAAATCCCCCAACACCCGCGTAGTGATCGGGTTCCTCTCCCCGCACACCTCCCAGCGCGGAATCCACACCTCCCGCACCGGCAGCACCTCCAAACAAGCGAACTCCCCCACCGACCCCGTGAACCCATCCATCGCCGTCCGCACCCCCGCGTCCGCCAACACCGTCAAGTTGTCCACAGCATCGTCATGATCAGCCACCAACAACCCCGACGGCAGCCCCAGCCTCAACGACCCCGCGGACAACCCCGTATCACCAAGCACCCTCAACACGTTGCCGACCAGATCCTGATCCGTTGCCTGACTAGCGGTCAGCCCCACCGACAACGGCAGGTCACCACCACCGGCCTCCTGCCACCACCGAATCCGCTCAGCGGCTCCGCGCAGCAACCACGTCCCCAACGGCAGCATCAGCCCCGTCGTCTCCGCCAGCTCCACGCACCGCTCGTGCTCGATGACCCCTTGCTCAGGATGCGTCCAGCGCAGCAGAGCGGTGAGCCCCGTGATCTCGTTGTCCACCAACCGGTGCTCGGGCCGGAACACGATGTCGATCTCCCCGGACTCCCAAGCACCCGGCATCACCGCCGCCAACGCGAACCTCGCGCGATCCGCCGCGTCACGGCCGGCGTCGAACATCCCCCACTGCCTGCGCCCACTCCTCTTGGCCCGCCGCAACGTCAGGTGCGAAGCGCGCAACAGCTCCACGGGATCGACCGACGACGGCCGATCGACCACACCGATGCTCGCGGACACGGCGATCCCGTGCCCCTCCAGGTAAACCGGCTCGGCCAACTCCCCGTTGATCCGGTCGACCGTGGCAACAACGCCAGGAGTGGACGCACCGTTCTCCACCAGCACCGCGAACTCGGCGCCGTCGAGCCGCGCGACCATCGCCTTCTCAGCGGTGAACACCACACCCAACCGATCAGCGACGACCTTCAGCAGCTAATCACCGACCCGACGACCCAGACCATCCGTGACGACCGAGAACGCGTCCAGATCGAGGTGGTAGAGCGTCACCCCCGCGACCGGGTCGGCCTGCCCCAGGATGGTCTCCATCCTCGTGGTGAAGAACTGCCGGTTCGGCAGACCGGTCAACGGATCGTGCAGCGCCTGGTGGCTGAGCTGGGTACCGAGCAGGGTCAGCTCGCTGACGTCCTCCACGACCACCACGAACTGCCCCGGATCACCATCCGAGTCGCGCAGCAGCGCCACGGCAAGCGTGCCACCGAGCACCTCACCGTCCTTGCGCACGAGCCGTGGCCGCAGCGGAACCCGCTGGTGCACACCGTCGAGCAGATCCCGGAACGCGGCAAGCAGCTCGGCGCCGTCCTCCGGGTGCACGACATCGGTGAGCGGAAGACCCGCCAACTCCCTGGTGGTGCTGCCGATGATCTCCTCCAACGCGGAGTTGACCCGGACGAACCGCCCTTCCAGATCGATGACCGCGATCCCGCTGATCGAGGACGCGAACACCTCGTCGGCCAGCGCCTCGCTCACCTTCAGGTCCCACTGGGCGGCCTTCGTCGCTATCAGCAGCGCCTGGCTGACGCTCTCCTGCTGCTGGAGCACCAGGAGCTGCGCCGCGTCCACGTAACCGGACGCGACCGCGCCGAGCACCGCCATGACCCGCGTCGTAAGACCTTCGACGCGCTGCAACTCCGACGACGACAACAGCGCCCCACCGAGCAGCGCCAACGACGTCCTCAAACTCGACGGCCCGGTGCAGTGCAGATCCACCAGCCGCGCACCGACGACCGCCGCCTGCTCCGGCGCGAACGGCTCGGCGGTCACAGCGTCGTGCAGCCGATGCACGAGCTGGCGCAACTGGTGCTCTAGTTCTTCGGCGGCCAAAGGGATGTAGGTGGTGGACCCGACAGCGTTCATCCACTTGCGGGCAAGCTTGCGCCGCTCCCGTCTTCCTGCACCGGGAACGGTCCTGACTTCTTCGGGAGGGGCTGAACTCATGCCACCTTGCCTGCTGGGGGGCGGATCCAGATGCAGGGACGGACACGGCGTAGGTCTCTAACCAATCCCACACCGTCGCGAACCGTACCTTCGGATTCGACGCCCCGCCTATGAGTGTCCCTCTTACGTGGCAACCAGCAGAAATAAACTACTTTGAGTCGATCTACATCAACAAACATTCACTCGTTCAGCCGATTCACTCAGGCCCCCAGTACTCACACAGAGCACAGCAAACCGAGCGCGCACGCATCTGTTCGGCCGACTTCACTCGGGGTTTTCGGCCCTGCCCTTGCGGCGTCGGGCTGGGCTTCACCACCTGCCCTTCCAGACCGCCGAGGGCCGAAAAAGAGGGGCCCAAGTCAAGTCGGCCGAACCCGGAGAACGGCGGGCACCGATGCCCTGTTCCGAGGGACAAGCCCATCGCCACCCGCCTTCGAAGGACAAGCCCACCAGGTGTCAAAGGACCAGACCACCACTACCCGGTTCCAACGCACAACACCCCCAGCCTCGAAACCCCCCACGATCTACCCCACGATCTCCCGAAGCCTCCCCAACAACTCCCCCCGACTGGTGCACCCCAACCTCTGCCTCATCCGCGCCATGTGGTGCTCCACCGTCTTGGCCGAGATGAACAACCGATCCCCCACCTGCTTGTAAGTCATCCCCGCCACCACGAGATCGGCCACCTCCCGCTCCCGGTCGCTCAACTTGTCCGCGTCCCCGCTCTCCGAAACCGGGACCGGCTCCGCACCGGCCTTCTTCACCCCCACCGGCCTCCCCTGCAACAGCCGGGCGCAGTCCAGCAGCCGAACCATCGCCTGCCGGTCCGTGGTCCGGATCGCCGCCTGCCCCGCCAGCCGGGCGCCGTCCCACCACTGCCCCGCGGCGTGCAGCCCGCGGGCGGCGTCCTCGACCTGGTCGGCGTCGACCTTGCCCGCCAGCACGTCGAGCCAGCTCTCGGCCGCCCCGGACACGATGGCGTTGTAGCGGTTCAGGGTGCGGTGCTCGGCCAGCGCGGCGGCGTGCTCCTCGGCCACTCCCGTCTGCTCCGCGATGATCGCCGCGTGCAGTCCGCTCCAGTGCAGCGGAACGGCCCACAGCGGCGGGTTCCCCAGCTCCCGCAACAGGTTCCTGGCCTCGGTGAGGTGCGGCGCGAGGCGGTGCTCGTCGCGCAGCCGGGCGGCCGCGGCCGCGAACTCGCCCAGCGGCAGGAAGGTGAACAGGTCCACCGGGTGGCGGAGGACCGCTTCGCAGGCCTGTTCCCAGGTCCGCTTCATCGTCGCGAGGTCGCTGTTGCGCCGGGCGACACCGATCTCCAGCGCGACGGCGAACAGCCAGTCGCGCGGTTCGAGGCGCTTGCCCGCCTTCTTCAACGCCACCAGGCAGTCCTTGGCCTGCACGAGGTTGCCGCGCACCATCGCGATCCACGCCCGCAGCACCAGGTGGCGCACGGTGAACAGCGTGCCCCCGACCTGGGCCCTGGCCGCGCGGTCCAGCACCGACTCGGCCACCCCGGACTCACCGCAGTGCAGCGCCACCAGCGCGGCCAGCGCCGCCGGGCTGTCCGGGAGCAGGGCGGCCCTGCCGACGGGTTCCAGCAGGCCGGACGCCCTGACCAGGGTGGACAGCGCGGTCATCGGTTCGCCCACGACGGACTCGCGGATCCCCTGCGCCATCAGGGCGGCGGCGCCGTCCAGCGACGTGGGCGGCGCGGTGGGCAGGTCGGGTTCACCGGAGATCCGGCCGGTGCCGATGCTGCCGACGACGGCGAACGCGGCGGCCGACGGGGTGCCCGACCACTGGTACAGCTCGGTGCTCCTCGCCAGCTGACCGCGGTGGGCCAGCGCGACGGCGGCCACCTCGGCGGCCTCGCCGCGGTGCGCGGACTCCGGACCGGTGATGACCTGGTCGGCCAGCCGGAGCGCCGCGTCCAGGTCACCGGCCATCGCGGACGCGGTCGCCCACCGGGCGGCGACCTCGGCGCCGGGCGTGCCCGCCGACGCGCCAGCGGCGAACAGCCGGGCGGCCAGGGCGGGGTCGGCGTCGAGCGCTTCCGCCGCGGCGGCCTGGAAGGCGGCGGCCACGCCGGGTCCGCCGACGCCGGTGCCGATCAGCGGGCGCACCAGGTCGAGCACCGGGCCGCCCGCCTCCAGTTGCAGCTCCGCCAGGCGCTGGCGGACCGCGATCCGGCGTTCGGCGCGGCTCAGCAGGGCGACGGCCCGCCGGGCGAGCGGGACGAGCGTGCCGTCCTGGGCGACCATGCCGGTGGCGCGGCCCGCCTCGATGATCTCGCCGACCCCGTCGAAGTCCACGCCCAGCAGCGCACCCAGGAGGTCGAGCCGGAGACCGGCCCCGGCTTCGGCGGCGAGCAGGAACTTCTGCAGGTCGGCGTCGAGCCAGTCCAGTTCGGGTCGGAACGCGTCCACGGCCTCGGCGGGCACCTCGGCGCCGGTCACGCCCGCCAGCCGTTCCACGAACCGGGGCACGCCGCCGCTCTGCTGGTGCACGAAGTCGACCAGCGCGCGGCTGGCGGAGGCGGGCAGGAACTCCTTCACCTGGTCCGCGCCGAACGCGCCCGGCATGAGCAGCGGCCGTCCGCGCAGCGACTCCGCCAGCACCCGGTGCCGGGGCCACGGGCGGTAGGCCACGACCAGCCGCGGCTCGTCGGCGGCCAGCACCTCGCGCAGCCGCGGCTCGTCGAGCAGGTGGGCGTCGTCGACGACGCGGACCGACGAGCCCGCGTCCCGGTAGACGCGCTGGATCTCGCGCAGGATGACCGACTTGCCGTACCCGCCGGGCGCCATCACGCCCAGGCGCAGCGGGGCTTCCGGGGCGGCCGCGATGTCGTCCAGCAGCTGACGGGTCGGCTCGTCCGGCAACAGCACGGGGTGCGTGGTCGATCGGTGGCTCAACAGCCGTCCTCATCGTCGTCGGGGTCGTCTGGGTGGTCGACCTACGCGGGTCTCACCGGTCGTCCTCGTCGTGAGCCGGAGCGCTCCGGCGGGACCCGCCCGCGCCCGCCGGTTTCAGGCCGCGGACGACGCGCTTGACCGAGCGCCGCTCCGGCAGGTCGAGCGGGGTGATGTCGACCGAGGGCCGCGGCGGCGGGGCGGCGAAGTCTTCGTCGGACAGGCCGAGTTCGCCGACCGGGAACCGCAGCGACGGGTCGTCGAAGCGGCGCAGCACGGAGGTCTCGCGGGGTTCGGGTTCGGCGTCGGGCCCCTCGACCGCCTGGCGGGCGACCAGCGCCGCGCCCTTCACGACCGAGGTCTCCGGTGCGGCCTCGATGGCGAGGCGGGCGCGCACGGCGCCGGACACCAGGTCCGCGACCAGCGGGATCCGGGCGCTGCCGCCGACGAGCAGCACCACGTCGGGGGCTTCGAGCGCGGTGGTGGTGCGCACCAGCGTGTCGACGGCGAGGTCGACGGCGGGGCGGATCAGGTCCTCGAAGCGGGGACGGGTGAGGCGCACCTCGCGCGTGCCCTCCTCCAGGTGCACGGGGATGGTGACCTCGGGCATCCCGGACAGGGCGCGCTTGGCGGCCTCGCAGTCGAAGCGCAGCCGCGCGAGGAGCTGGGTGACCCACGGGTCCGCGGGGTCGAGGCCCGTCAGGTCGCGGCCGAGCTCGGACCGCACGTGGCCGAGCACGAGGTCGTCGAAGTCGACCCCGGCCGGGTGGTCGTGGCCCTCGTTCGCCCCGAGCAGCTCGGCGGCCGAGCCCAGCGACCGGCGCACCAGGGAGGCCTCGAACGCGTGGCTGCCCATGCTGAACACCGCCTGCACCTCGCCCCCGCCGCCGGCCGCCAAGTGGTTCTCCACGGCCGCGATCGGTTCGGCGACCAGGGTCGGGCGCTCGATCCCCACCTGGCGCAGCGCCTGCGCGAGCAGGTCCTTGCGGTGCTGCCCCCAGTCCGCGGGGTGGGTCACGGCCACGTGCGCGGCCTGCTCCCCCTCGCGTTCGGCGACCTGGGCGGCGACGTACATGACCATCAGCGCGGTCAGGTCCTCCGGCGCGACCCACATCTGGCCGAGCAGGATCGGCACGTCGTCGCCGACGCGCCGGGCGAATCCGGACGCGGTGAGCAGCGGGTCGCCGGGATCACCGACGACGTAGTCGCCTTCCGGGGTGATCCGCAGCGTCGACGAGACGCCGCCGCCGGGTCCGCCGAGCCCGACCACCTCGACGTCCGGCCTGCCGACGCGCGCCAGGCGGCAGATCGCGGCGGCGGTGCGGGTGGTGCCCACATCGACCCCGAGGACATAGGGCAACTCCGGGACTCCTCACTCACCTGTTCGTACCAGTCCTACGTACGTACACCGGTGATTATCGGCTTACAAGCAGGGCCCCTAACCCCCTAGGGGGTGAACGAAATCCACCCCAACGTGGATACGGCATCTACTGGGAGTGATCCCCGATGGCACCGGGTCCCCCTGCTCGTAGGTTTGCGCCAGTGCCGGGCAAGCGGTTTCCCCGGCTCCCCGACACCCCGCATGACCATTTTGGAGATCACCAGTGAGCTCGCACACGCTGCACGAATTCGTCCTCGGTCTGCTCAGCGATCCCACCGCGCTGGCCGACTTCCAGAACGACGCCGAGGGTGCCCTCGGCGCGGCCGGACTGGGCGACATCAGTGCGGTGGACGTGCAGGAGGTCCTCCCCCTGGTCCTCGACTACGTGCCCGCCGGGAGCCTGCCCGCTCTCGACGGGTCCGTGCTCAACGGGATGCCGGTGGACCTCGACCTGGCGGGCCCCGCGGGCGCCATCACGCAGCTGCAGGTCGTCACGCAGCTCGTGGGTGTGCCCAGCACCACCGACGTCAACCTCGCGGCCACGGGTGCCATCGCGGCCGACGAGACCGGGCTGGAGGCCTTCACCGGCCTCTCCGCCTGGGGACTGGCGGATGCCGCGGGCGCGGCCGACATCAAGATCCCTGGTGACTTCTCCGCGGTGAACGACGTCACCGGCTCCCTGGACGCGACGTTGGACACCACCACCGGCCAGGTCGACGACCTCGCCGACTCGGCGACGGGCGCCCTCCACGGCGTCACCGCCACCGCGAGTGGGGTCACCGGCACGCTCCCCGGCACGGAAGGCCTGACCAGCCACGTGTTCGGCTCGGTCGACACGCTGCACGGCGTGGTCGACGGCGTGACCGGTGGCCTCACCGACGGGCTCGACCTCGGCCGCACGCTGGACGTCGGCAGCCTCGACAACATCGGCCTCAGCACGTCCGCGCCGCTCGGCGCGGACACCCTGGGCACCGTCGGCGGCGACGTCCTCTCGCACAGCGCGGTGGGCGGCGTAGTGAGCAACGTCACCGACTCGCTGGACCACGCCCACCTGCCCGGCTCCGACCTGCTGGGCGTCACCGACCTGCTGTTCTGATCTCTTTCCGATCTCATCGCTCTACCGAGGGTGGTTCCGTCCGATGACGGGACCACCCCTCTCCACTTTCACCCGTGAGGGTGAACACGGCACACTCACTCGGGTGATGGCCGTCCCCTGGCTCGACGTGCTCGACGAGACGATCGGGGCTTGCACCACGCTCAACCGGCCTGACCTGGCAGAACGGTTGCGCGAGAAGCGGGCTCGACAACTGGACCCCAAGCTCAGAGTGCTGGTGATCGGCGAGGCGAAGCAGGGCAAGAGCCAACTGGTCAACGCCCTCGTCAACGCCCCGGTCTGCGCGGTGGGTGACGACATCACGACCACCGTCCCCACCTTCGTGCAGCACGCCGAGACCCCGTCCGCCGCGCTCGTGCGCAGCTCGGCGGCCCGACGCGCGGTCACGGACAGCCCCACCGAACGCGTCCCCGTGGCCATCGACCAGGTCGCCAACGAGGTCAGCGCCGGGCATTCGGGTGAAGTGGTCCGCGCCGAGGTCGGCATCCCGCGCGCGCTGCTCACCTCCGGCCTCGTGCTGATCGACACCCCCGGTGTCGGCGACCTGCGCTCGGCGCACACCACGAGCACGTTCACCGCCCTGCTCCAGGCCGACGCGGTGCTGCTGGTGTCGGACGCGACCAACGAGCTGACCGCCACCGAGCTGGAGCTGCTCAAGCAGGTCATGACGTCCTGCCCCAACGTGACAGTGGTGCTCACCAAGACCGACATCTGCCCGCAGTGGCGCCGGGTGCTGGAGACCAACCAGGCCCAGCTGGCCCGCGCGGGCGTGAGCGCGAAGGTGTTCGCGGTGTCGTCCGCGCTGCGGCTGCGGGCCGCGCAGACCGGCGACAAGTCGCTCAACGTCGAGTCCGGCTTCCCGGACCTGCTGGCGTGCGTGCAGCGCGACATCGTGGCGGCGGCCGACCAGCTGGCCCGCCGCGTCGTGGCGGTGTCCGCCGCGTCGGCCATCCAGCAGCTCGTCGCGCCGCTGCGGCAGGAGCTGACGGTGCAAAACACCAAGCGCACCGAGGACACGATCGGCGCGCTGCACGAGGCGCAGCGCCGGGTCGACGAGCTGCGCCGCCGGTCGGCGCGCTGGCAGACCGTGCTGGCCGACGAGATGGCGGACCTGGTGTCCGACATCGAGTTCGACCTGCGCGACCGGACCCGCAAGATCCTGCGCGAGGTGGACAAGACGTTCGACGACGCCGACCCGTCGAAGGGCTGGGACGAGTTCGAGCGGTGGCTGGAGGACAACCTCACCGAGGCGGGCGCGAAGAACTTCGCCTGGCTGCTGGACCGCTCCGAGTGGGTCGCCGAGAAGGTCGCGAAGAGCTTCCCGGTCTACCGCGAGGACCTGCTGCCCGGCTCGATCTTCCCCGAGGACGTGCTGGAGCGGATCTCCACGATCGAACGCCCCAACATCGAGAAGTTCACCATCGGCCAGAAGCTGTTCACGGGTCTGCGCGGCTCCTACGGCGGCGTGCTGATGTTCGGCCTCGTCACCAGCCTCGCGGGCATGCCGCTGATCAACGTGGTGTCGCTCGGCGCGGGCGCGCTGTTCGGCGGCAAGAGCATCAAGGACGAGGGCGACGCCCGGCTCAAGCGCCGCCAGGCCGCCGCGAAGAACGCCGCGCAGCGGCACGTGGACGACTTCTTCATCAAGTTCAGCAAGGACTGCCGGGACGCCGCGCGGCACGTGCAGGTCAGTCTGCGCAACCACTTCAGCACGCTGGCCGAGGAGTTGCAGGAGACGCTGCTGGAGTCCGCCCGCAGCGCGCGGCGGGCCGTCCAGGACGACGCGACCAAGCGCGAGCGGCGCACGCTGGAGGTCCGGCAGGAGCTGGACAAGCTGGTGGACCTGTACAAGAAGGTCCAGGTGCTCGGGGGATCGCAGGTCGCCCTCGGGATCTCCGCGTGACGCTCGAGGACAAGGTGTGGGCGCTGCTCAACGAGGCGCTCATCGTCTACCGGGACAGCCCGCGGGCGACCGGGTGGCTGCGCAACCAGCTGGCGCGGTTCGGCGAGCCGGTGCGGATCGCGGTCGCCGGGTCGCAGCGGATCGGCAAGTCGACCGTGGTGAACGCGCTGATCGGCGAGGAGTTCACCGCGGGCGGCGGGTTCACCTGGTACCGCGACGGCGTCCGGGCGCGGGCGACCGCGTTCACGCCGAGCGGCCCGCAGGAGGTGCCGGTGGTGCGCCGCGACGGCCGTCCGCACGTCGAGATCGGCATGTGGGACCAGGTCGACCGGCTGATCGTGGACTGGCCGACCCGGTCGCTGCGCGACGCGACGATCATCGACACGCCCGCCACCGCGACGAGCGACCAGGTCTACCGCGAGGCGGACGCGGTGCTGTACCTGATGCGGCACCTCCAGGACGTGGACCTGCGCTACCTCCAGGCGGCGCACGAGAACCCGATCGCGCGGGCGTCCCCGATCAACACCGTGGTGCTGCTGGCGAAGGCGGACGAGATCGGCGCGGGCCGCATCGACGCGCTGTCGTCGACCAAGCAGATCGCCCGCCGCTACCGGCGCGAGGCGCGGGTGGAACCGCTGTGCCAGAACGTGATCGCGGTCGCCGGGCTCATCGCGGTGGCGGCGCGCACGATGAAGCCGGACGAGTTCACCGCGCTCACCGCGCTGGCCGCGCTGCCGCGCACCGAGCTGGAGGACCACCTGCTGTCGGCGGACCGGTTCGTGGGCAACGACTTCCCGGTCGCGCTGACGCCCTCGGTGCGGCAGGGGCTGCTGGAGCGGTACGGGATCTTCGGGGTGCGGCTGACCGCGACGCTGATCCGCCAGGGCTTCGACACGCAGGTGAAGCTGGTGACGCAGCTGGTGCAGCGCAGCGGGCTGGGCGAGCTGCGCGACTCGATCGCCCAGTACTTCACCGACCGCCGCGAGGTGCTCAAGGCGCGGTCGGCGCTGCTGGCGCTGGAGGTCGTGCTGCGCGCGGAGCCCAAGCCCGCCGCGCGGAAGATCGTGATGGACCTGGAGCGGATCGTCGCCGGCGCCCACGACGTGCGCGAGCTGCGGTTGCTCGCCGCGTTGCAGGGCGGGCGCACGAGGCTGCCCTCAGCGCTGGAACCGGAGGCGTCCCGACTGGTCGGCGGGCTCGGCACGGCCATCCAGGCCAGGCTCGGGCTGGAGTACGAGGCCGACGAGACCGAGCAGCGCTACCTCATCGCGGACCTGCTGGCCCGGTGGCGCGAGCAGGCCGCGAACCCCGTGCTCGACCAGGACCAGCGCCGGGCCGCGACCGTGGTCGTCCGCTCCTGCGAGGGGATGCTGTCCGGCCTGGGATGACGGTTCGGGGGATCATGGGACGCATGAGCACAATCACGACGGCGCGGCTGTCGTTGGTCCCGTGGCGGGACGAGCACCTGGTCGACCTGATGGTGCTCGCGAGCGACGAGCGGGTCGTGCGCCTGATCGGCGACGGGAAGCCGTGGAACCGCGACTACGCGACCGACCGGCACCGCGCGGTGCTCGCGCACTGGCGGCGCCACGGGTACGGGTGGCGCGCGGTGCTCGACCGGAAGACCGGGATCTTCTCCGGGGTGGGGTCGATGGTGCGCCACGGCGTCGGGGAGATCGAGCTGGGCTGGTGGATCGCGCCCGCCGCGTGGGGGCGCGGGCTGGCCACCGAGGTGGCGGGCGCGCTGCGCGACGACGCGTTCAAGCAGCACGGCGCGCGCCTGGTGGTGGCCCAGCACCAGGACGGCAACGACGCGTCCGGGCGGGTGATGGCGAAGATCGGCCTGGTCCACGACCGCAGCGTGCTGGACGACGCCCAGGGCGGCAGGCTCCTGCACGTCTACGTCGGAGGCCCCGACTCCGCAGCGTGAACCAGGGCCTCGCAGGCGGTCCGGACCGCCGCGCTCGCGGTCCGCCGCGGGTCGGTGACCAGGAACAGCGTCGAGTCCGGCAGCTCCGCCACGCTCCGCAGCGCGCCCGCCGCGAGCTGGTCCGCCACGGCCACCCTGGGCAGCACCGACAGCCCCAGCCCCGCCACGACGCACGACCGCGCCGCCTCGATGCTGCCGAACCGCGTCGGATGCGCGCCGGACAGGCCCCGCACGAACCGGTCCGTGTACGAGCAGCCCTCCTCCAGCAGGAAGTACCGCCCCTCGTCCGGGTGTCCCGGCGCCGCCACGAGGGCGATCCGCTCCACACCCACCACGACGCTGCGCAACGCGCCCACCGGCGCCTCGTCCTCCAGCACCAGCGCGACGTCCAGCACCCCGTCGCGCACCCCGTCCAACGCGGCCCTCGTGCCCACCGGCGTCAGGTGCACCGCGACACCCGGCCACCGCTCGGCCAGCCCGGCGATGATCCGGGGCAGCCGGTAGGCGCACATCGACTCCGGCGCCCCCAACCGGACGTCCCCGGTCACCTCCGGGTCCGCACGGGCCGCGTCCCGGAGCCGCTGCTCGGCCGCCAGCAGCTCGTGCGCGCCCTCCAGCACCCGCGCACCCGCCTCCGTGAGCCGCGCGCCCGAGGGAAGGCGGTCGACCAGCTTCGCGCCCAGTTCGTGCTCCAACGCCCTGATCCGGGTCGTCACCGTCGACTGGACCAGGTGCAGCTCGGTCGCGGTCGCGGTGAAGCTGCCCGTGCGCGCCAACACCCGGAACGTCCCCAACAGCCTCGTGTCCACCCATCGACATTATCGATGGGCGGCATCGCTTGTCATCGTTGGACTCCATGGTCGCTGGTCGGCAGGCTGGTACCCATGACGGAGATCCTGCGGTACACGGCCTTCAGCACCGACCCCGAAGGCGGCAACCCTGCGGGGGTCGTCCTCGACGCCCGCGACCTCGACGACTCCGCGATGCTCGCCATCGCCGCCGACCTCGGCTACTCGGAGTCGGCCTTCGTCCTCCCCGGCTCCGCCGAACGCGAGTTCCACGTCCGCTACTTCAGCCCACTGGTCGAGGTCCCGTTCTGCGGCCACGCCACCATCGCCACGGCCGTGGCGCTGTCCGAACGGATCGGCGGCGGCCCCCTCGTCTTCGACACGGCCGCGGGCCGGATCGACCTCGCCACCGGCGCCGGAACCGCCAGCCTCACCAGCGTCCCCACCAGCTCGGCCCCCGCACCCGACCACGTGGTCGACCGCGCCCTCCAAGCCCTGCACTGGAACCACTCGGACCTCGCCTGGCCGGTGCACATCGCCCACGGCGGCGCGGGCCACCTGATCATCGGCGTGCACAGCCGGGACCGACTCGCGAAACTCGACTACGACTTCGACGCCCTGGCGGACCTGCTCCGCTCGGAAGGCCTGATCACCGCCCACCTGTTCCACGAACGATCGACCGACGTGTTCGACGTGCGCGAACCCTTCCCGGTCGGCGGCGTGGTCGAGGACGCCGCCACCGGCGCCGCGGCAGCAGCGTTCGGCGGCTACCTGCGCACCCTGGGAAAGGTCCCGACCCCACGCAGCCTGGTCATCCACCAGGGCGAGGACATGGGCCGCCCGAGCCGACTACTGGTCGACATCGACCCGACGGACCCACGCGTAGTCGTGACAGGCACAGCAGTAAGCATCAACTGACAACCCGAAACACGACGCACCACGCAGCCCAACCCGCTGGCACGCAACAGAAGCACGCAACCGCGGTCGATTTTACCTGGGGTTTTCGGGCCTACCCTCGCGGCGGCGGGCAGATCACCACCACCTGCCCTTTTCCGACCGCCGAGGCCCAAGAAGAGGGGCCCCAAGTCAAATCGGCCACACCACCCACGCAACCAGAACCCCGCACGCCCCAGGAACCAGCCTGCCGCAAACCGGAACCAACAGGCGCAAACCGGCACCACCCCAAGGGGTCCCCCAAAAATCAAGACCCCCCAAACAAGAACGCTACCAACCCCCACCGACAAAAACCGCGAACCACCCGGCCGAAGCCCCCCGACCCCGGTCCGCACGGGGGCCGGGGCGGCTCCGACCACTCGGGGATGCGCCATCCACCCCCGCGCCGGCCACGTCCCTCCAGCCCCGAACCCGCCTTGCAGGGGAGGCAGATCCGGTGATCCGTTTCCGTCGCCCCAGAACTATGACCCGTTGGAGGGGTAGCGGCTCATATGAAAGGGGGATACAAGGGTTTTATGCCCGACTTGGAGTTACGCCACCTGCGCGCGGTCTGCGCGATCGCCGAAGAAGGCAGCGTCACCAAAGCCGCGACCCGACTGGGCCTGACGCAGCCCGCCATGTCCGCCCAGCTCCGGACCGTGGAGCGGATCATCGGCGGGCGGCTGTTCGAGCGGACGCCGAACGGGAGCGTTCCCACGGATCTGGGCAGGCAGGTGGTCGGGACGGCGCGGTTGGTGCTGGACGAGGTGGGGCAGCTGCTCCGGTCGGCGCGGGAGCGGACCGGCGGGTCGCAGGGGACGCTGGTGGTGGGCGGGGTGCCGCTGCTGTTCTTCGGCCAGTTCGTCGAGGAGCTGCGCAAGGTCATCCCGTGCTCCGAGATCCGCTCCGAGATCGCGGCGGGCTCGTCGGAGCTGCTCGAACTGCTCGCCGCGGGCCACGTCCAGCTGGGGGTGTTCGACCGGTTCGAGGGCATGGACCAGCGGGAGCTGCGCGGGATCGAGGTGCGGACGCTGGTGACCGAGCCGCAGTTCGTGGCGCTGCCGGAGTGGGATCCGCTGGGGCGCCAGGAGGAGGTCGACCTCGGTCAGCTGGCCGACCGGGACTGGGTGGCTCCGCCGTCGGAGCAGATCGGGCAGCGGGTGCAGATCTTCCAGGCGTGCGCCGAGGCCGGTTTCACACCGCGGCTGCGGCACCACGTGAACGAGGCCGGCACCGCGCGCGGGCTGGTGGCGGGTGGCGCGGTCTCGTTCGCGGCCGCCCCGTCGCGCAGCGGCGACGGCATCGTGATCCGGCCGCTGCGCGGTACGCCCATCAGGACCGACCTGCTGGTCGCGACGCGGCGGGAGGGACCGGCGGCGGGGCGGGCGCACGAGGTGTTCGCGTGCGCGGCCCGCGCCTACCGGTCGATCATCCCGCGCAACCCCGGCTACGAGCGCTGGTGGGACGAGCACCCCGAGGCTCACGCCGAGCTGGACGCGGCGCTGGTGCTCAGCCGACGCTGACGCGCACGGCGTCCTCGACGGGGGTGGCCGGACGGCCGATCAGCTTCTCCAGGTCGGGCCGCACCTCCGCCAGCGCGCCCGCGCGGATGTTGGCCTGGATGTCGACCAGCAGCTCGCAGACGAAGGCCGGGAGTCCGGCGGCGCTCAGGCCGGCGAGCAGGTCGGCGTCCGGGACGCTCCGGTGCGCCAACGGCTTCCCGGTGACCTCGGCCGCGATCGCCGCCAGCTCGTCGAAGCCCCACGCCCGCGGCCCGGTCAGCTCGTAGACCGCGCCCTCGTGCCCGTCGGTGCTCAGCACGACCGCGGCGGCGAGCGCCAGGTCGTCGCGCGACGCGGACGCGATCCGGCCGTCGCCGGTCGCGGTCACCAGCGCGCCGCGCTCGTACGCGCCGGGGAGCTGCGCCGTGTAGTTCTCGTGGTACATCGCGTTGCGGAGGAACGTGAACGGGATGCCGGTCGTCCGGATCAGCTCCTCCGTCGCCCGGTGCACGACGGCGAGGGAGAGCGGGGACGTCGTCGCCTCGGTGACGCTGCTGTAGACGATGTGCCCGACGCCCGCCTCGTGGGCCACGCGCACGGCGGCGGTCTGCTTCGCGATCCGCGCCTCGTCCGGGCCGTCGGTGGAGATCAGCATCAGCCGGTCGACACCGACGAAGTCCAGCGTCTCCGGCCGGTCGAAGTCGCCGTGGCGGACCTCCACCCCCAGGTGCGCCGCCTTGGCGGGGTCGCGCACGGACACGGCGATCCCGCTCGCGGGAACGCGCTGGAGGAGGTGCTGGAGGGTCAGGGAACCGAGGTGGCCGGTGGCGCCGGTGATCAACGTCGTCATGGCGGCAACGCTAGGGACGGGACTGCGGTTTCGTAAGTACCCACCTTTCCCACCGATACTGCCCATTCGGTTAGCATCCAGCTCATGACCCTCGTCACGAACGTCTACGACCGCAACTGCCCCACCCGGACCGTGGTCGGCGTGGTCGCGAGCCACTGGGGATCGCTGGTGCTCGGCGCCCTGCTGGACGGCACGCTCCGGTTCGGCGAGCTGCGCCGCGCGGTCGGCGGCATCAGCGAGAAGATGCTCGCGCAGACGCTCCAGGCGTTGGAGCGCAACGGGTTGGTGCACCGCGAGGTGCACCCGGTGATCCCGCCGCACGTCGACTACACGCTCACCGCGCTGGGCGTCGAGGCGTCCGTCAGGGTGCGTGGCCTGTTCGGCTGGATCCAGGACAGCATGGGCGACATCTCGGCGGCCCAGCAGGCCTACGACGAGGCCCGCGCGTAGCACCGGGCACCCAATTGGGAAAGTGCGACGGCTCACGTCAGACCTCCTACCTCGAATCGATCAAGTGCCCGCCACAGTCTCAAAAACGCCCGTTTGATGCTTCAGAGACCCGATGAATGACCCCATCGCAAAGCGAACACGACGTGAATTCCGGATGGGGGTTGCCAGAATGGGGGTATGACGCAGCCCTTCACGGACGACCTGCATCCGGCACTGCCGTATCCGGGCACCCGGCCGGAGCACTGCTTCGTGCACCTGGACGGCGAGGGCTGGCCGGTCACCCCGGACCCCGCGACCGACTCCGGCTGGCGGGTCGCGCCGGACGGGCGGGACCTGGACGACTGGCTCGCCGACCACGGCGAACCGCCGCTGGCGGCCCGGATGCCGGTGCTGGCCTACGGGTCGAACGCGAACCCGGCGAAGGTGACGTGGCTGCGCGAGGAGATGGGCCTGACCGGTCCCGCGGTGGTGCTGCGAGCCCGCTGCGAGGGCGTCTCGGCGGTGTGGGCTGCGGGGCTGCGCGCCCGTGACGGCGAACGGCCCGCCACGCTGGCCGCCGCGCCGGGCGTCGAGGAGGAGCACGCCGTGTGGATGGCCACGGCCGACCAGCTGCGGGTGCTGGACCGTTGCGAGGGGCGCGGGCTGCGCTACCAGCTCGCACGGGTGCACTCCGGCCGGATCACCCTGTTCAACGGCGGCCGGGTGGACTCCGTGCTGGCCTACACCGGCGCCGGGACGCGCCGGATGCCGCTGCTGGTGGGCGGCGCCCCGGTGCGCTGCGCCGACGTCGACCAGCGGCGCGCCCGCAGGCTCGGCGGGCACCCCGCGGAGTCCGACGGCCTCGACCTCACGCCGGTGCTCGGCGACCCGTCGCCCGACGACTGGCCGGACCGGCTGTTCGTCTACGGCACTCTGCGGCCCGGCGCGTCGCACTGGCACCTGCTGGCCGAGCACGTCGCGGGCGACCCGGTGGCCGTGACGCTGTCCGGCACGCTGCACGACACCGGCCGCGGCTACCCGGCGCTGCGGCCGGGCGACGGCGGCGACGTGCCCGGCCACCTCGTGCGGCTCAAGTCGCCGGAGATCGCGTTCCCGCTGCTCGACGAGTACGAGGGCGACGAGTACCGGCGCGCCCGCGTGGTGCTGCCCGACGGCACCGTGACGTGGACGTACCTGTGGGGCTTGAGCGTGACCGGAATGTCCGTTCTGTCCGAAGGCTGGACCCGTTAGTCGGTAAATCACCAGTTGTGGCACACGATCCGGTTATTTTTCGCCAATCGGGGCGAACCCGACGGCGGGGACGCGCGTCCTCTTGATAAGACCACCGAGCGAGCCGTCCTCTTTGGACGGCGAATCAGGAGGACTGACATGAGCCGACGTCTGATCGCCTGCGGGTTCCTCGGCATGGCGCTGCTGGTGGCCGCCTGCGGTTCCGAGGAGAAGACCTCGACCGGCGCCGCGAGCGTCCCCGTGACCAAGCAGGCGGACCTCTCGGCCGCGCCGGCGTCCTCGTCCGCACCCGCACCGCCGCCGCCCGCCGCCTCCTCGGCGGTCGAGGGCTCGACGGCGTCCGCCGCGCGCTGCACCGCGGCGACGCTGTCCGGCAAGGTCGACCAGGGTGACGCGGGCGCGGGCAACCGGTACGCGAAGCTGGTGTTCACCAACACCGGGAACCAGCCGTGCACGCTCAACGGGTACAGCGGGTTCCAGCTCGTCGCCGGGTCCGGCGGGGAGGTCGCGACCAGGACCGACCGCACCACCGACCCCGGCCCGTCGCTGGTCACGCTGGCCCCCGGCGCGTCCGCGATGGCCAACATGCACTGGTCGGTCGTCGCGCAGGACGACGAGTCGGTCGAGGGGCCGTGCGAGCCGGAGGCGGCCAGCGCCTCGGCCATCCCGCCGGACGAGACCGCACCGGTCCAGTTCCCCTGGACCTTCGGTCCGGTGTGCGGCGCCGGCACGATCGAGATGAGCGCGTTCTACCCTGCCTAGGTGATCGAATCGAACGTCACCGGCCACGCGGGCGAACTCGCGGTCCACACCTGGCCGAACCTCGAGGCCACCTGGCTCGCCGTGCTCGTCCACGGGTACGGCGAGCACCTCGGCCGCTACAAGCACGTGGCGGCGGCCCTGCGCGACGCGGGCGCCCTCGTGGTCGGCGGCGACCTCGTGGGCCACGGCGGGTCCGAAGGCGAACGGGCGCTGATCACCGACGTCGACGCGCTCGTCGCCGACGTGCACGCGGTGACCCGCTCCATCGCCACCCCGCTGCCCACCGTCCTCATCGGACACTCCGTCGGCGGGCTGGTCGCGGCCCGCTACGCCCAGGCGCACGGCGACGAGCTGGCCGCGCTGGTGCTGTCCGCACCGGTCCTCGGCGCCTGGCCGGGCCTGGACCTGTTGGCGGAGGAGGAGGAGGAGGAGGAGGTCCCGGACACCCCGATCGACCCGTCGTGGCTGTCGCGCGACGAGGACGTGGCGAACGCGTACGCCGCGGACCCGTTGGTGTACCACGGGAACTGGCACCGGGAGACCCTGGAGTCGTTGCGCCGGGCCCTGGACGCGGTGGACGCGGGCGAGCCGCTGGGCGACCTGCCGACGCTGTGGCTGCACGGCGACGACGACCGGCTCGTGCCGATCGCGGGCACCAGGGAGGGCACCGACCGCATCCGCGGCACGGGGTTCACCGAGCGCTCGTACCCCGGCGCGCGGCACGAGGTGTTCAACGAGACCAACCGCGACGAGGTGCTCGCCGACGTGGTCGCTTTCGTCCGGGGCACCCTGAAGCTCTAAGGTCCCGCCCATGTCGGACGACTTCGACCTCCCCTCGGCCCTCGGCCTGCCCACGACCCTGCCGCCGCTGCGCGTGCCCGAACCCGCCGAGCTGGCGGCCTCGGCTCGCGGCAGCGCGCTGCTGGCGCAAGCCCTCGCGCTGTCCCGGTGGGCCGACGGCCGCACCGTGTACGAGGACACCGACTTCGAGGGGTTCGACGGCGAGCTGACCGACTCGCTGGACCAGGTCTGGTACCTGGCGCACGCCGTCGGGTTCGTGGAGGTCGACGAGGACTCGAACCTGGCGTCCCTCGGGCCGAGCGCCGAGCCGTGGAGCACCGGTGACGACGAGGCCGTGCTGGAGCTGTTCGACGAGGCCTACACGCACCTCGTCATCGAGTCGCTGCCGATCGACGCGGGCGAGGAGCTGGACCTGGAGGGCGTCGGCGGGGCGACGATGACCGCGCTGTTCATGTCCAGGGGCGCCGGGTTGACGCTGGAGGAGTTCAGCGGCATGGCCCGCGCCGCCGGGCTGGAGCAGAACATGCCCGACAAGTGGTCGGCCTACTCCGCGGCCAACGGCGATCCCGCGCTCGTGCTGCTCAGTCGACTGAAGGGCTTGGGCGCCGTCGAGTTCGACACCGGGGCCGCCCGGATGACCCCGCTGGGCGCCGCGATCATGCGCGAGCAGATGGTCGACGGCGGCTTCGACATCCCGGTGATGCCCGCGGTCGAGGACATGACGGCCGACGACCTGGTCGCCGCCGTCCACGCCCTGACGGCCGACGAGCTGGAGGCCGACACCACCGCGTGGCTCGCCCTGCGCACCCCCGTCGACGCCGCCCGCGAACTCCTCACCGCCGCCGTCGACGCCAACGCGCGCGTCTTCGCCGCCACCACCATCGCCCGCCTCGACACCGACGTCACCGCGCAGTGGCGGGAAGCCCTGGACACCCCCGGACTGCGCCCCTACGCCAAGCTCGCGCTCTCCGAGTCATCCGCCCCCGACGACGCCGCCTGGCTCCTGGTGGACGCGCTGGCGGTCACCACGGACCCCGACGACCCGACCGCCGTAGCCGCCGAACTCGCCAAGGCCGCCCCCGCGGGCCAGGAACCGGACCTGTTCGAGCTGATCTGGCGCCTCCCCCACCCCGACGCCGCCGAAGCCCTGTCGCTCATCGGCGAACGCCACCCGGACAAGAAGACCGCCAAGGCGGCCAGGAAGGCCGCTTTCAAGGCCGCGTCGCGCCGTTGACCCCGAAGCCGTCGCGCGGCGGATGCCGAACCACCGCCGTGCACACCGCCGCCCCACTCGTGGACAATCCGCCCTGATGGCTGAGGAAGACTTGGAGCTCCTGATCACCGTGGTGGTCGGGGCCGACGACGAGCAGCAGGCGCGGGCTGCCTGCGCGGGCCTGCTGCGGCAGGTCGAGGGGCGGGTCCTCCAGGTCGGCGACTGCTCCGACGAGGAGCCGGGGTGCTGGTCGGTGACGATCAGCGCGATGAGCGGCGAACAGGTGACGCACGGGGTGGCGGGCGCGCTGGCGCGGTCCGTTCGGGCCTTCGTGCGGCTCCTCGGGGACGACTTCCCGATGCCGAGGGTGGCCTGCGAGCCGCCGACGGCGTGGACGGTGCTGGACGACCCGGATGTGCTCGAACCGCTGATTCCAGGTGGTGAACGCCTGCTCGTGGAGTCCTGGGCCGGTGGGGACCCCGATCGGCGGCCGTCCGAAGAGGTCGAACCCGCGCCTGCCGAGACGGAAACGCCCAGCCCGACGGGGGTGCGGCTGCTGCTGAGGGTGGACGTCGCGGCGGAAAGGCAAGCCGGGGCGGAATGGCAGGCGCGCGCAGTAGCCAGTCGGGTCGCCAACAGCTCCAGCATCACCCATGTGGTCCCGCGTGGTCATCTACTCAGCGTGCACATCGACCTCGGATCGAGTGTCGATTCGCCCACTACCGCGCTACACACGGCCGTGGAGTCGATGGGCCTGTCGGACTGGTCGGATCTGGAGCTCATCGGCGACTCGGCGGTGATCCGCTGGTCAGCGACCCCAGGACCGGTCACGGGGATCGTGGGGCTGGAGATGAGCGCCGTGGCCACTTCCACTGCGATGTGGAAAGAGCCCAAGTAAGATCAAGTACAAGGGCCGCGCGGGTGAACATGAGGGTCCACCCGGGTGGCCGATCTTGCTTGTGAATGTTCAAACTTTCGGTACTAATAGGTTGGTCGGTCTACGGCCACCCGTTGCACTTTGGAAGGGTCGGAGCCGACATGGCCAGCATCGAAGAGGTCCGTGCCGCGATTGCCCAGGCGATCGAGAAGGCAGGCCAAAGCGCCGCCGCTCTGCAGCAGGCAGCCGACCTGGCCGAGGACGCGCAAGCGCTGCTGAGCAGCGCGGTGCAGGGCAGCGCGCAGTCCGACGCCGAGCAGGCCAACGCCCAGTTCGCCGAGGTCATCAACGGCGTGAGCGACCTGCAGAAGCACCTCGGCGCTGGGATTTCCCAGGCCGAGGGCATCAACTCCAGGCTATGACGTGACGTCGGTAGCGGAGGTCAAGGTCGCGCTCGAGCTGAGCTGCGAGCACTTGAGGGATGCCTACCGCAGCGTCCGCGAGGCGCAGGAGGAACTGGAGGCCGCCGTCGAACTGCTGCTCGAGGCGGGCGCGAACCACCCGGACTCCTTGCTGCCCGCGGGGTTCGCGGCGGCCAAGGACGGGTTCCCCGGCCAGTTGGAGCTGATGGTGACCAGCCTCGAACTGGTGCAACGGCTAGCGGTGGAGCTGTGACGTGAGCAGACGCGACGAACGCCGCAGGAAGGTCGAGGACTCCTTCGAGGAGTTCCGGCTCGCCGTGGCCGCCGCACTGGGCAACGCGTCGCGCCAGCACCGCGAGCTGGCGGAGGAACGCGCCCGAGACATGTTCGAGGTGATGGTGCGCGGCGGCGGGATCGACCGCGCCCTCGACGACCCGCTGCTGAAGAAAGCGCTTGCCAAGGAGGAGTTCTCCTCCACCGTCGCGCAGGCGATGCTGGACCACGTCAACGCCTTCCGCACGTGGTCCGAGCGCGGCCCGGAGGAGCTGTCCTCGTTGGTGCGCAGCGCGTCGCCCACCGCGGCGTCGTGGCCGCACGAGTCGTGGCTCGGTGACGCGGGCACCGCGGACGGCAGCAGCGTGCCGGAGCTGTGGCGGATCGGCAGCGGCGTGGTGCGCAGCGCCCCCGAGCAGCGGCCGTTCCCGGTCGCGGTCCCGCTGCTCGACCAGTCGCACCTGCACATCTCCTCCACCCCGGACAGCCGACACCAGGCCGACGGGCTGGTGGAGAACCTGCTGCTGCGGGTGCTGAGCTACTTCCAGCCCGGCCTCGTCCACGTCCACGTGTGGGACGTCAACCAGCTCACCGGCTCCCTGCCGGGGCTCTACCCGTTGACCCGCGCGGGCCTGCTGACCGTGCACGACCCGTCACGGCTGCACGAGCTGCTCGACGAGCTGTCCGACCACATCCGCCGGGTGCACACCAGCGTGCTGGTCGACGGGCACCTGTCGGTGCGGTCGGTCAGCGGCGCCGGGCGGCGCACCGAGCCGTGGCGGATCGCGGTGCTGTTCGGCAACCGCAACGCGCTCAAGGAGGAGCAGCAGCAACAGCTGCAACGCGTGGCGCGCAACGGTTTGGCCTGCGGCATCGTGCTCGTCATCGTGGACATCCCGGTGACCGTGAACTCGCCGATCGAGACCGTGTCGCTGAAGGCGGACCAGACCGCCGCGTGCACGATGACCGGCAAGCACGTGACCGTGACCCTCGACCCGCCGTTCCCCCGCACGCTGGTGCCCAGGGCGTGCGCGATCATCGCGGAGAAGCGCGAGGAGCGCCGCAAGCGCTTCGGCACGTTCAACGACCTGCTGCCCGAGCACCTGTGGATGGAGAGCTCGTCAGCGGGCGTCGTGGCGCCCGTGGGGTACCAGGACGGCGAGCCGGTGTCGCTCGGGCTGGGCGACACGTCGCCGCACGCCCTCATCGGCGGGCCGAGCGGCTCGGGCAAGACGAACTTCCTCTACGCCCTGATCGGCAGCCTGGCCGCCCGGTACTCGCCGGACGAGCTGGAGCTGTACGTGCTGGACTTCAAGGAGGGCGTGTCGTTCGCGCAGTTCGCGCCGGGCCGCAAGGACCCCAGCTGGCTGCCGCACGCCCGCCTGGTCGGCGTGAACGTGAACACCGACCGCGAGTTCGGCGTGGCGCTGCTGAAGTTCCTGGCCGACGAGATGCGCAGGCGCGCGGACGCGGCGAAGCAGCACGAGGTCACCAAGCTGGAGCAGCTGCGCTCCGAGGACCCGCACGGCCGGTGGCCGCGGATCGTCGCGGTGATCGACGAGTTCCAGTACCTGTTCGGCGAACGCGACCAGGTCACCCAGCAGGCGACGCAGCTGCTGGAGGACGTGGCGCGGCGCGGCCGCTCGCAGGGCATCCACCTGGTGCTGTGCAGCCAGGACGTGGCCGGCATCGAGGGTTTTTGGGGCAAGTCCGCCATCTTCGAGCAGTTCACCGTCCGCGTCGCGCTGCCCAAGGCGCGCCGGGTGCTGGCCGAGCCGAACAACGACGCCGCCGTCGAACTGCCCCGGTGGCACGCCGTGGTCAACCACGAGTCCGGTGTGCGGCACGGCAACGAGATCGCGCGCATCCCCGACTCGACCAGCAAGGGCACCTTCGACTACCTGCAACGCGACCTGTTCCGACGGCGCGGCCCCGAACTCGCCGAGCCGATCCTGTTCGACGGCAGCCGGGTCCCCGCCCTGCACGGCGTCCACGACTTCCACATGCTGCGCCCCGGCGACGTCACGCCGACCGTGCTCCTGGGCCAGGTCATCGACGTCGCGGGCAGCGCCGCCAAGGTCCGCCTCGCCCGCACCCCCGGCCGCAACATCGCCGTCATCGGCTCCCTGGTCCAGGACGCGTCCGCCGTGCTCGGCGCGGCGGCGATCTCGCTGGGCAGGCAGCACCACCCCGCCGAGGCGACGTTCACCCTCTGCTGCCTGGTCGACGAGGCGGAGTCGGCCGCGCAGAAGCTCGCCAAGCAGCTCAACACCAACGGGCACACCGTGGACGTGGTCCGGATGGACGGCATCCGCGACCTGCTGAACGACACCGCGAAGCGGTTGACCGCCACCATCACCGGCACCGCGAGCGCACCCCCGCAACCCCACTACCTCGTGCTGTACGCCGTCGACGCCGCCCACACCCTGCTGGAGCAGAAGGATCCGGGCACACGGGCGTCCGCCCTGGACAGCCTGCGCACCGTCCTGAAGCACGGCCCCGAGAACCGCACCCACGTCCTCGGCTGGTGGCGCGGCGTGCAACGCCTCAAGAGCACCCTGCCCCCCGGCGTGTACGACGACATCGGCGCCTGGGTCGCCTTCGACGTCCAGGGCAAGGAACTGATCTCGTTCGGCCCCGAACAGGTCATGGCCTGGTCCCCACGACCACGACGCGGCCTGTACTTCGACCGCTTCGAGCACTCACGCCCACAGGTGGTCATTCCGTTCGACACGGGGGAGGACATCTCATGAACACGCAGCCCAACGGAACGTGCGACTTCTCGGTGGTACCCCTCCAGCGCACCGGCGACGGCCACGCCCACGCGGCCGAGCCGGAAACGCGGTCGGCGGCCGAGCGGTACAAGGAGATCATCGGCTCGATCAGCGAGGCGGTCTCGACCATGCGCGCCCACGACGAGCGGCGCGTCGCGGAACTGGTGGCCCGACTCGCCGTCTCGCAGGACCGGATGGTCGACGCGATCGAACGCGAGAAGGTCGTCAAGCTGGGCGTCGCACTGCACTGGGAAGCAGCCGTCGAAGCCCTGTGGGAAGAACGCTGGCTGCAGATGCGCCCCATGCCGCGCCCCGACGAGCGAGTACCACCCCGTGACCAGAACGACTACGACGCGGCGATGGAACTCGCCTTCCACGCGCTGGAGGAGTCGCTCCAGAAGCGGACGCTCCTGCGGCGCAAGAAGGAGTAGGCACTTCGGGTCGGACGACATGTCCGGGGGTTCGACTCGGGGTGTCTGGGGGTTCGACTCGCGGGGGTCGGCCGGATGGCTGAGGTAGGTCTTGGCCGTTCGGCCGACCGTTCCGACCCCCGCCCGGCCGTAGCGTGTCCGGGGTGGACGGACTGCTGACTCGCACAAGGACCTGGACCCACGGGCTCTGGCCCGCGGCCGGGCTGTTCACCGTCGTGCTGGCCTTCGAACTGGCCCTCTTCCGCTACCAGGGCTACCGGGCGCTCACCGCCTGGGCTCCCACCGTCCTCACCTGCCTCTTCGCCGTCCTCTCCGTCCGCAAACCGGTCGCCGCCGCCTGCGCAGCCGCCGCGTCCGTCCTCCTCACCACCTTCTGGTCCGGCCTGCTCGGCGCCTCCACGCTCGCGTACTTCAGCCCCCTGTCCCCCGCCGAG
The DNA here is from genome assembly GCF_032460545.1 of Umezawaea sp. Da 62-37. Taxonomy (GTDB): domain Bacteria; phylum Actinomycetota; class Actinomycetes; order Mycobacteriales; family Pseudonocardiaceae; genus Umezawaea. The sequence continues at coordinate 6,135,230 of NZ_CP135965.1, read as the reverse complement.
ACGCTCGCTTGCATGGTCATCACCGCCGTGGTGGTCCGCCAGTCCCCCGGCGAGCAGTCCGCGGTCGCGGTGGCCCTCATGGTCGCCGCCGCCGTCCACGCCTCGATCGCCCGCGACACCACGCCGACCTACGACGTGTTCACCCCGTCCGACGTCTTCTCCACCGCCATGCTGCTGGCGCTGGCCATCGGAGCGGGCCTGTACTTCCGGGCTCGCGACGCCGACCGCGAGCGGTCGCTCCACGTCGCCGTCTCGGCCGCCCAGCAGCAGGAGCGGATCGCGCTCGCCCGCGAGCTGCACGACGTGGTCGCCCACCACGTGACCGGCATCGTCGTCCAGGCGCAGGCCGCGCTGACCGTCGCGGACGCCGACCCGCTCGCCGCGCACCGCCTGCTGCCCGGCATCGCGCGCAGCGGCAGCGACGCGCTGACGGCGATGCGGCGGCTGGTCGGGACGCTGCGCGACGAGGGTTCGCGGGTCGGTGCGGCGGAGGTCGCGACGACGGACCTCGACGCGGACCTGCGGGCCGCGGTGGCGCAGGCGCGGGACGTCGGCACACCGGTGGAGCTGCGGATGGACCTGCCGGGGCCGGTGCCGCCCGAGGTGGCGCGGTCGATCCTGCGGCTGGTGCAGGAATCGCTGACGAACGTGCAGAAGCACGCGGCCAGCGCCACCGAGGTGGCCGTCGAGCTGTCCGAGGAGGACGGTCGGGTCCGGCTGCTGGTCCGCGACGACGGTCCCGGTGCGCCCGTCGAGCCGGTCGGGGGTTCGGGCGGCTACGGTCTGATCGGCATGCGGGAACGGGTGGAGATGCTCGGCGGCGCGTTCTCGGCCGGGCCCACCGGGGTCCGCGGCTGGCGGGTGCTGGCCGAACTGCCGGTCGAGGGGGGCGCGCGATGACGATTCGGGTCCTGATCGCTGACGACCAGGAGATGGTGCGGATCGGGTTCCGGATGATCCTGGAGCACCAGCCGGACATCGAGGTCGTCGCGGACGTGCCGGACGGCGTCTCCGCCGTGGCGAAGGCCCGCGAGCTGCGGCCGGACGTGTGCCTGGTGGACATCCGGATGCCCGGCATCGACGGCCTGGAGGTCACCCGGCAGCTCACCGGTCCCGGCGTGCCGGACCCGGTCAAGGTCGTCGTGGTGACCACGTTCGACCTGGACGAGTACGTGCACAGCGCGCTGGGGTCCGGGGCGAGCGGGTTCCTGCTGAAGGACGCGGGCCCGGCGCTGCTGGTCGAGGCCGTGCGCGCGGCGGTGCGCGGGGACGCGCTGATCAGCCCGCAGATCACCGTGCGGATGCTGTCGCACTTCACCCGGTCCACCGGCCCCGCGCCGGACCGCCCGGCCGAGCAGCTGACCGAGCGCGAGCTGGACGTGGTGCGCGAGGTCGCGAAGGGCTCCACCAACGCGGAGATCGGCGCGGCCCTGTTCCTGTCGCTGTCCACGGTGAAGACGCACCTCGCGTCGGTGCAGGGCAAGCTCGGCGCCCGCAACCGCGTGGAGATCGCGGCTTGGGCTTGGCGCACCGGCGCGCTCTCCTGATCTGATGCCGGTATGCGCGCCCTACACTCCCCTGACGCCGTAGCCGACGCGACCCCCGACCTGTTGCCCCGTTGGGCCTCCCAGGCGCTGTTGGCGGCCCATCCGGCGCCCGGAGGGGCCGCGTGGGAGCACGGCGGCGCGGTGGGCGTGCTGGCGCCGGGCCTGAACCGCCGGGAACGACTCGTGCTCGCCGGTCCGCCCGAGGGGATCGCCGCGATCCTGCACGACCAGGCGCGCGCCCACGGCCCCGACCTGAACCCGCTGGTACCCGACGAGCTCGCCGCCCCCGTCACGGCACTGGTGCCGGACGTGGTGGCGTGGGCGGGCTTCGGCTGGATGGAGAGCACCGGCCCGCTGCCCTCGGCGCCGGGGGTGCGCTGGCTGCGCGACGGCGAGCTGGACCAGGCGGAAGCACTGCTGCGCAAGGTGAACCCGAACGCCTACGTCGTACCGCGCGAACCCGGCGCCCGCCGCTGGGCAGGCGCGCACGTCGACGGCGAACTGGTCGCGGTGGGCGCGGACGCGTGGAGCGCGCCGCACGTCGGGTTCGTCGCAGGCGTGGTGACGCACCCGGACTTCCGCAGGCGCGGGCTCTCGAAGGCGTTGTGCTCCTTCGTGGTGCACGCGCTGCTGGCCGAGCACCCGGCGTGCGCCCTGATGGTCGACCGGGAGAACGACGCGGCCATCACCGTCTACCGCGGGCTGGGCTTCCGGTACCGGGGCGTGACGATCCTGCTCCCCGCCGAGGTCGCGGCCGCGCGCCCGCCACGACGGCGATAGGGGCTGATCAGGGGTGTTCGGCCGCCTGGTGCCGGTTCACACTCAGGATCTGCGGAACCGGGAACACCGGGGGACGCTGGGGACGTTGAAGTGCAGGCCAGCTTCGAGACAAATCAGTTCCGCAAGTAGAGAGGTCGCCACATGTCCGTGCCGAACACCGCCCTGGAGATCCACCTCGCGTCACGCCCGCAGGGGTGGCCGACCGAGCTGAACTTCGAGGTGGCCGAGGTCGCGGTACCCGAACCGGGCGACGGCGAGATCCTGGTCCGCAACCTGGTCATGAGCGTCGACCCCTACATGCGCGGCCGGATGAACGACACCAAGTCCTACGTGCCCCCGTTCCAGATCGGCGAACCGCTCGACGGCGGCGCCGTCGGCGAGGTCGTGGCCTCCAACTCCCCCGAGTTCGCCGTCGGCGACAACGTGCTGCACGGCAAGGGCTGGCGCGAGTACGCGATCGTCGGAGCCGACCACGCCGTCAAGGTGGACTCCTCCGTCGCCCCCCTCAGCGCCTACCTCGGCGTTCTCGGCATGCCGGGCCTCACCGCCTACGCGGGCCTGCTGCGGGTCGGCGAGTTCAAGGAGGGCGACGTCGTCTTCGTGTCCGGCGCGGCGGGCGCGGTCGGCGCCATCGTCGGCCAGGTCGCGAAGCTGCGCGGCGCCTCCAAGGTCATCGGCAGCGCGGGCTCCGCCGAAAAGGTCCGCCACCTCGTCGACGACCTCGGCTTCGACGCCGCCTTCAACTACAAGGACGAGGGCCCGGTCATCAAGCACCTGGCCGAACTCGCCCCCGACGGCATCGACCTCTACTTCGACAACGTCGGCGGCGAACACCTGGAAGCCGCCATCACCCTGCTCCGCCTACGCGGCCGCGTGGTGCTGTGCGGAGCCATCTCCCAGTACAACTCCACCAGCGCGACCGCAGGCCCCAACAACCTGGCACTGGCCATCGGCAAGCGGCTCACGCTGCGCGGCATGCTCGCCAACGACCACGGCGACCTCCGCGAGCAGTTCGTCAAGGAGGTCGGCAACTGGATCGCCGACGACAAGCTCAAGTACGACGAAACCCTCGTCGAAGGCGGCGTCGCCAAGGCCCCGTCCGCCTTCCTGGGCATGCTCCGCGGCGAGAACACCGGCAAAATGCTCGTAAAACTGGCCTAGCAACCACCTAACCGTCCGACGCGAACCACCGGACGCCCTGCCCGACACCGGATGCCCTATCCGTCCGACGCGGACCACCGGACGCCCAATCCGTCCGATGCGGACCACCGGACGCCCAATCCGTCCGATGCGGAACGCCAGCCACCTAACCAACCGAGCCGACACCAGCGAAGCCAGACCTCCCCCTGCCCCCGATACACAGCGCCCTCCTGCACCACCACCGTTTGTCAAGGCATCTTTCCCGCCTTGACAAACGGTGGTGGTGCATTGAGACAATCGCGCTGCGGGGGCCGGGCTTCGCCTCCCGCAAAGCAAAACCCACCCTCACCCCACCAACTCCCCACCCACCGCCACCACATTCCCCCGATGCACCACAAGGGTCCGGGGCGCGCGGTCCATCACCGCGGCCGTCACCGAGTCGCCGGGGACCACCACCAAATCCGCCTGCGCCCCCTCAGTCACCCCGTGTCCGGTCTCCCCCATCACCGAAGCCCCACCCCGAGTAGCAATATCCACACACATCTCCACCAACGAGTCATCCCGGAACCCGCTCCGATAAGCCAACTGCCAGGTCCGCTCCAACATGTCCCCGTTCCCGTACGGCGACCAGTAGTCCCTCATCCCGTCCTGCCCAAGCCCAAGACGCACCCCCTCCCAGCGCAACTGCCTCAACGGCAACGGCTCCCTCACCCCCGGCGCCACCGTCGTGACCGCGACGTCGTTCTCCACCAACATGTCCACCAACCGCCGCCGCCGGTCTTCCTCCACAGTGGACAACGCGAAGCAATGGCTGATCGTCACATCGCCCCGCATGTCCAGCGCCGCCACCCGTTCGCAGATCAGCTCGACCTGGAACGCCCCCAACGACCCCGCGTCGTGCAGGTGGACGTCCACCCCGCGCTGGTGCTTGTCCGCCAACCCGAACACCACGTCCAGGTGCTTCACCGGATCCCGGTCGTAACCCGCCGGGTCGAGCCCGCCGATCAGGTCGGCCCCCGCCAGCAGCGCGGCCTCCAGCAGCTCGGCGGTCCCCTTCTCGCGCAGGATCCCGCACTGCGGGAACGCCACCACCTGCACCGACGCCCGCGAGGCGTGCGCCTCCCGCGCCGCCAGCACACCCTCCAGGCGCTCCAACCCCGAGTCCACATCCACCTGCGCGTGGCTGCGGACGAACGTCGCCCCCGCCGCGATGGTCCGCCCCAGCGCGTACGTGGCCCTGGTCGCGACGTCCTGCTCGGCCGACCGCCAGTTCCGCCGGTCGTTGTCGATCAGCTCCGCCAGCCCGACCCCCGCGCTGTGCGGGCGGAACGGCAGCCCGAGCCGGGTCGAGTCGAGGTGCGCGTGCGCGTCGGTGAACGACGGCAGCAGCACACCGCCCGCGCCGTCGACCTCCGGAACGCCCCTCGGCGCCTCGAGGCCGACCCCGACGGCCGACACGTGCCCGGCCAGGCAGAGCACGTCCACCTCGGCCGCCTCGCGACCGTCCGGCCAGGGGCGGACAGAACGGATCAGCAGGTCACCGGTCATCGCCAGAGGCTAACCCCGGAATCGCCCGTGCGCGATGAGCTTGCCGGGGTTGAGCACGCCGGTCGGGTCGAGGGCGTGCTTGACGGCCGCCAGCACGTCCACGCCCAGCGCCCCGATCTCCGCCTCCAGGTACGGCGCGTGGTCGACGCCCACCGCGTGGTGGTGGCTGATGGTGCCGACGCCCGCGATGGCCTCGCTGGCGGCCGCCTTGGCGACCTGCCACTGCCCAACGGGGTCGTCGGCGTCGCGGGGCGCCAGGACGGTGAAGTACAGCGACGCGCCGGTCTCGTAGGCGTGCGAGATGTGGCACATGACCACCGTCCGCCCGAGCGCGTCCCGCACGGCCTCGCGCACCGCGTCGCGCAGCCCGGTCAGCCGCGACCAGTGGGTGGCGGTCTCCAGCGTCTCCACGCACACGCCGACGTCCAGCAGCACGTCGCGCTGCCTCGGGCCGTTGAACCGGCCGTGCCGCCACGTCTCGCCCAGCGGCGTTCCCAGCCGGACCGCGCCGCGGACCAGCGCCGACGTCGCCGCCCGGCGCGCCTTCAGCTCGCGCTTCGACCCCGCGTGCCAGCCGAGGACCAGCATGCACGGCCGCCGCACCCCGCGCGCCCTGAGGTAGGCCCGCAGGGCCGCGGACTTCGCTCCTCCCGACAGCGCAAGGGACACGTCGGTCTCGTCCTCATCGGACAGTCGTGTCACGTCGGCCAGCACGCGGTGCTGCGCCAACGCCCGCACGATCGCCGAGCCCGCTTCCCAGCCGTCGACGAAGAACCCCTCGTACCGCTCCAGGACGGGCTTCGGGCGCACCCGCAGCGACACCTCGGTGATCACGCCGAACGCGCCCTCGCTGCCCACGACCAGTTCGCGCAGGTCCGGGCCCGCCGCCGACGCGGGCGCCGCGCCCAGCCGCCACTCGCCCAGCGGCGTGGCCACCCGGACGCCCTCGACCATGTCCTCGAACCGGCCGTACCCCGACGACGCCTGCCCCGCCGACCTGGTGGCCGCGAAACCGCCGATCGTGGCCCGCTCGAACGACTGCGGCACGTGCCCGACGGTCAGCCCGTGCGGCGCCAGCAGCCGTTCCGCGTCCGGCGCCGTCACCCCGGCCTGGAGCACCGCGATCCGCGACACCGGGTCGACCGACACCAGCCGGTCGAGCCCGCCCAGGTCCAGCGCCACGACGGCGGCCTTGTCCCCGCGCAGCGCGGCCACGCCGCCGACCACGGACGTGCCGCCGCCGAACGGCACCACGGCCAGGTCGTGCTCGACGCACGCCTCCAGCACCGCCACGACCTGCTCCGGATTGGCGGGCAGCACCACGCCGTCCGGCACGGCCAGTTCCCCGCCTGCGCGGTAGCGCAGCAGGTCCACGTAGGACAGTCCGCCCGCGTGGCCGAGCCGGGAGGTCCGGTCGACCCGGACGTGCCCCTGCCCCACGACCTCCGCGAGCGCGTCGCGGGCGGCGTCGGTCAAGGCCGACGGGCCGACCTCCAGCGCGGTCGCGGGCGCGGCGGGCGTGCGGCCGGGCCGCAGTCCGATCCGCTCGCCGAGCCACCGCAGCGCGTGGGGCGGCAGCTCCGCCCCGGAAGGGCTCCAGCCGCCGCGCAGGTCTTGGTCGATGCGCTCCACCATGGGTACAGTGTTACACATGACGTCCCAACGTCACACAGATGACGCCCTGCTGGACGCCGCCCGCGACTGCGTCGTGGAGGTCGGCGTCCGACGCACGACCCTGACCGACGTGGCCAAGCGGGCCGGGGTCAGCCGGATGACCCTCTACCGCCGCTACCCGGACGTGCGCAGCCTGGTCAGGACCCTGATGACCAGGGAGTTCGCCGCGCTGCTGCACGGCGTGGAGGCCTCAGGGCCGACCACCGGCACCGCGCGCGCCCGGCTCGTGCACCACGCTGTCGAGTCGGTCCGCCTGCTGGCCGGGAACCCGCTGATGCGCCGCGTGCTGGACCTGGACGCCGAGCTGATGCTCCCGTACCTGGTCGAACGGCTCGGCAGCACGCAGGTGCTGGTCGAGGCGTTCCTCGTCGACGCGCTGGCCGCCGGCCACGAGGACGGCTCGGTGCGGGCGGGCGACCCGAAGACCCAGGCCCGCTTGGTCCTGCTCACCACGCAGACCATGGTCCTGTCCGTCCGCCCCGCCACCACGGGCCTCGACTTCGAGGACCTGCTGGACGAGCTGGCGCGCTTCCTCGACGCGGCGCTCACGTGAGCACGTCGCTGAACGCCGCCCGGCGCACCGGGGAGATCGCCGGGATGGCCGCGGGCGAGGTGGTCGACCTCCTCGTCGTCGGCGGCGGCGTGACCGGCGCGGGCGTGGCGCTGGACGCGGCCTCGCGCGGCCTGTCCGTGTGCCTGCTGGAAGCCCACGACCTCGCGTTCGGCACCTCGCGGTGGTCGAGCAAGCTGGTCCACGGCGGCCTGCGCTACCTCGCGCAGGGCGAACTGGGCCTGGCCCGCGAGAGCGCGGTGGAACGCGGCATCCTGATGACCCGCACCGCCCCGCACCTCGTCCGGGCGCTCCCCCAGCTGGTCCCGCTGTACGGCGACCGCGGCACCAGGATCATGGCGGGCTTCCGCGCGGGCGACCTGCTCCGCCGCGCGGCCCGCACCCCCCGCGGCCTGCTGCCCCCACCGCGCCGGGTGCCCGCCGCCGAAGCCCTCGCGCTCGCTCCCGGCCTGCGCCGCGCGGGTCTGCGCGGCGGTCTCCTCGGCTTCGACGGGCAGCTGGTCGACGACGCCCGGCTCGTGCTGGCGCTGGCCCGCACCGCGGCGGGCCTGGGCGCGCGGGTGATCACCAGGGCGAAGGTCACCGCGCTGACCGGTCGGGGCGCCGAGGTCGTGGACACCCTGTCCGGCAACCACTTCGAGGTGCACGCGCGGTCGGTCGTGAACGCGGCGGGCGTCTGGTCGGGGCAGCTGGTCGACTCGGTGCGCCTGCGCCCGTCCCGCGGCTCGCACCTCGTCCTGGACGGCAGGGCCATGGGCGTGCACGGCACGTCGCTGACCATGCCCGTGCCCGGTGAGCGCAACCGCTACGCGCTGGTGCTGCCGCAGCAGGACGGCCGCGTCTACGTGGGCCTGACCGACGAGCTCGTGGACGGCCCCGTACCCGACGTCCCGGAGGTGCCGCAGTCCGATGTGGACTTCCTGCTCGCGGTGGCTTCCTCCGTGCTGGAACGGGAACTGGAGCCCTCCGACGTGCTCGGCTCCTTCGCCGGCCTGCGTCCACTGCTGGCGGGCGCAGGCACCCGTGGCGCGGACCTGTCCCGCAGGCACGCCGTGCTGACGTCCGCGGACGGGGTCCTGACCGTCGTGGGCGGGAAGCTCACGACCTACCGGCGCATGGCCGCCGACGCGGTGGACGCGGCCATCGCGCTCCGCGGCCTCACCGCTGGTCCCTGCCGGACGGCGAACCTGCCGCTCGTCGGCGCGGGAGCCACGACCGCCGCGCCGTACCGGCTGATCACCCGGTACGGCACCGAAGCGGCCGCCGTAGCCGCGCTGGACCTGCCGGAACGCGTGTCCGGCGACATCACCGCGGCCGAGGTCGTCTGGGCCGTGCGGCACGAAGGGGCGCTGGACGCCGACGACGTGCTGGACCGGCGGACCCGGATCGGCCTGGTACCGGCGGAACGCGCCGCCGCGGAACCGGCCGTGGCCGCACTGCTGGCCGCGCACGCGTGAGCGCGGGCCCCGGTCCACCGCGCGGTGGACCGGGGCCGCTCGGCCTACTCGCCGATGACCGGCTTCGCGGCCTTCGGCGGCTCCATCAGCTCGTCGCCCTCGAGGCGGACCTTGCGCTGGTGGTCCTTGCCACCGCCGCCCTGACCGCCGCCGCCCATCGGGGCACCGCCCATCATGCCGCCGCCGCCCGCGCCACCACCGGCGCCACCGCCACCGGGCGCTCCGCCACCGCCACCACCGGCGAGCGTCGGGTGCCCAGGCGCGCTGGACGGCAGGATCCCCGTGGCACCACCGTGCTGCGTCGGCCCGGCACCGCCGCCCCCGCTCGCGCCCGCGGACCCGGTGCCACCACCGGAGAAGGCCGCACCGCCACCCGAGAAGCCCGCGCCACCACCCGAGCCACCGCCGGAGAGGCTGCCGGACAGGCCCGCGAAGGAGCCGGAACCGGGCACGTTCGTGGAAGTCGTGTGCAGATCCCCCGACGTGCCAAGGGAAGCGGCCGGGGTGTGGACGGGCCGCACCGGGTCGGTGCCGGGGATCGAGGGCAAGGGCCGGTAGACCGCGCCGCCGCCCGTGCCGACCCCGCCACCGCTGCCGCCACCGACGGACGGCGGCAGTGCCACCGGGCCACCGGTTCCGGCGGCGGGCGCGTCCGGCACCCACCGGCCGGGCTCCCAGTGCCCGCCACCGCTCGTGCCACCGCCGACGGACGGCGGCGCGGACACCGTGCCGCCACCGCCGCTCCCGGCGCCACCGGAAGCGCCGCTGGTGCCGGTGGTCCCGCCGGTCGTCGAGCCGGGGTTGGTGTACTGCTGGTTCGCGTTCCGGTTCATCTGGTCGAGCTGCTCACCGGTCAGCCCCAGCCCGCCCGCGGACGGCCGCGTGCTGGAGGGCCCGGCTCCCGCGCCACCACCGGCGGCGCCCTTGTGGCTCATGGCGGTGATGGCCTCGACGACCTGCTTCGCGACCTGGGCGATCTGGGTGACCTGCTTGACCAGGTTCATCAGCTTGGTCAGCGACGACGCCAGCTTGCTCAGGAAGTCCGACAGCTTCTTGGCGTAGTTGCACGCCATGGTCACGATGTCCGCGATGGCCGCGCCGATCGCCGCGCCGAAGGTGCAGAACGACGCCGCCAGCCACTGGATGATCTTCATGACCATCTTCGCCACGGCGTCCGAGATCAGGTCCATGATCATCTTGCGGACGGCGGCCACCAGCTGCCCGGCGCCCTGGACGGCGCCCGAGATCCCCGAGGCGGCCTTCGCCAGCGTCTCGAGGCCGGTCGACTGGTTCGCGCTCGCGGTCCGGTAGGCGTCCGCGGTCTTGCCCGTCCACCCCGAGGTCTGCTGCACCGACTGCTGCCGGTAGTCCGCCGCCACGGACGTGACCTGCGTACCGGCGGACTTCCAGTTCTCGGCCATCTTCGAGATCGCCTGCGGGTCCCCGAGCAGCGCGTCGAACGGCTCGCGCAGGAAGTCCACGTGCTCGATCGCCCAGCTGAACCCGGCCGACAGGAACCCGCTCAGCGGGTTGCTCGCCAGTCCCACAATGTCCATCGCCGTGTTCGCGATGCCCAGGCCCGCGGTGACCCAGTCGCCGCTCTCGACGGCGGCGACGGTGCCCTTGACGTCCTTGAACAGGTTCGCCGGGTCGCGGCCCTGCGTGGTCGACGACGAGGACGACGATGCGGGCGCGGTCATGAGTTGGCCTTCCCGAGGAACCCGAGTGCGTTGTCGCGGTCGATGGCCTCGTAGAGGTCCGCGACCTCCTTGAGCCCGACCGCCATGTCGTTGACGGTCGTGGTGGCCTTGCCCAGGATGTCCTGGGAGTTGCCCGCGGCCTTGAGGATGAACTCGGCCAGGAAGCTGCCGAAGATCCCGAACGCCTCGGTGGACAGCGACGGATCGGCGGTGTTGGTGGCCGCGACCATCCGCTGGCTCAGCTGGTCGACCGCGGAGGCGTGCGCCCTCACGTCGGCCGGACTCACGTTGAAGGAGTCGAACATCCTCAGCACCCCTCTGCTCAGCCCATGACTTCCGGCGGATTCGTGAAGTAGTCGTCATCCGGCCTGGTGTCCCGACGCTGCGGCTGCGGTTCCGGTTCCGCGACATCCGTGCCGTCACCCGAATAGCCGCGTGGCATCTGCGCTTTCACGAAGTCGAGGGCGGGGCTGTCGCCCACGAACTCGGTCATGATCTCGACCACCCGGCCTGCCGCCGCGCGCTGCGCCTGACCGGAAGCCGCGAGCACCGCACCGGCGATCCGCTCGGGGTCCATCTCGCGGACACCGGGGCGCAGGACGAGGTTCTCCAGCGCGCCGGCGGCGTTGACCGTGACCGTGATCAGCCCGTCGGGCGAGGTGGCGCTGCCGCCGACCCCGCCGAGCTGCGTCTCGGCCTGGGCCGCGTTCTGCTTGGCCTGCTCGATCTTCCGACCGTACTGCGCGAGCCACTGGTCAGGCTCCATGATCACCCCTCGACGACAACGGGGCCAACCGCCCACGACACACGTTGGACCGCGGGCGACCCGATTCGGTTCCGCGGACCGTATCGTGTCATCGGAATCCTCTGGATCAGGGAACATGTGGTGGGATACAGCCGTTCGGCCGCACTCGATGCCACCCGTCCGGCGGATCGCACGCGCGTGACCAACCAGGAGGAGAGCACCGTGGCTGAGGGGGTGCTGGAGATCGACCGGATCTCCAAGCGCTACGGCGAGGTCGTGGCCCTGCGGGACATGACCTTCGAGGTCCGGGCGGGTGAGCTGTTCGGATTCGTCGGCAGCAACGGCGCGGGCAAGACGACCGCGATGCGGATCGCGCTGGGCGTGCTCGCCGCGGACTCGGGCGAGGTCAGGTGGAATGGCTCCCCCATCACCTTCGAGACCCGCCGCCGGATCGGCTACATGCCGGAGGAGCGCGGGCTCTACCCGAAGATGAAGGTGCTGGAGCAGCTCGTGTACCTGGCCGAGCTGCACGGCCTCACCACGAACGACGCGCACCGGTCGGCGGAGAACTGGATCGCGCGGCTCGGCGTGCGCGACCGCCGCAACGACGAGGTGCAGAAGCTCAGCCTCGGCAACCAGCAGCGCGTGCAGCTGGCCGCGGCGCTGGTGCACGAGCCGGACGTGCTGGTGCTCGACGAGCCGTTCTCAGGCCTCGACCCGGTCGCGGTGGACGTGATGAGCCAGGTGCTGCGGGAGAAGGCGTCGGCCGGTGTGCCGGTCGTGTTCTCCAGCCACCAGCTGGACCTGGTGGAACGGCTGTGCGACCGCATCGGCATCGTCCGAAGTGGAGCGATGGTGGCCTGCGGGACCGTGGACGAGCTGCGCGCGGGCGGGGAGACCCGGCTCGTCGTGGAGGCGCCGGACGCGGTCGAGGGCTGGGCCGACGGGGTGCCCGGTGTGCGCGTGGTCGAGGTCCGGGGGCCGCGGACCACGCTGGAGCTGACCCCGGAGGCCGACGACCAGGCCGTGCTGAGCGCCGCGCTGGCCACCGGGCCGGTCCGGGAGTTCAGCAGGCAGCGGCCGTCGCTGACCGAGCTGTTCCGCAACGTCGTGACCGAGGAAGGTGTGGCATGAGGCGACTCAGCCCGAGCAGGGCCGTGCTGCTGGTCGCCAGGCGGGAGTTCCTCGGCAAGGTCCGCACCCGCTCGTTCGTCATCGGCACCGTCGTGATCGTCGCGGTGATCGCCGGGTTCGCACTGCTCCAGACCGTGCTGTTCGACCAGGCCAGCAGCAGCACCGTGGGGTTGAGCGGCCAGTCGACCGTGCTCGCGGAGCCGTTGCGGGACACCGCGAAGGCCTTCGGCCGCGACATCTCCACCGTGGACGTCACCGATCCGGCCAAGGCCGAGGAGGACGTCCGCAACGGCGACCTCGACGTGCTGATCACCGGCGCCCCGGACGCGCTGCGGGTCGTGGTGAAGGAGAACCTGAACAACGAGCTGCAGAACGCCCTGGACGCGATCGTGAAGCAGCAGGTGCTCAACGCCCAGCTCGCCGAGGCGGGCCTGGACCCCAACGTGGTCGCCAGGAACATCGCGGCCGCCAGGGTGACCGTGGTCGAACTCGCCCCCGAGGACTCCCAGCAGGGCCAGCGGCTGGTCATCGGCCTGGTGATCGCCGCGCTGCTGTACTACTCGCTGCTGGTCTACGGGATGATGGTCGCGCAGGGCGTGGTGGAGGAGAAGTCCAGCCGGGTCGTCGAGATCCTGCTGGCCACGCTGCGGCCGTGGCAACTGCTGCTGGGCAAGGTGATGGGCCTCGGCGCGGTCGGCCTGGTGCAGCTCCTGGTGATCGGCGGTGTCGGCCTCGGCGTCGGCTCGGTGACGGGCGCGGTCGACGTGCCCGGCGTCGCGGGCGGCGCGCTGGCCACCGGCGTGCTCTGGTACCTGCTCGGCTTCTTCCTGTACGCCACGGTGTTCGCCGCGGCGGCGTCGCTGGTGTCGCGCCAGGAGGAGCTCCAGTCGGTGATCACCCCGATCAGCACGGTGATCATCGTGGCGTTCGTGGTGGGCATCAACCTGCTGATCGCGGACCCGTCCGGGACGACCGTCACGGTGCTGTCGATGCTGCCGCCGTTCGCGCCGATCCTGATGCCCGGACGCATGGCGATCGGCGTCGCACCGCTCTGGCAGGTGCTGCTGTCGATCGTCCTGGCCATCGGCGCCGTCGGCGCGATGACCTGGCTCGGCGGCAAGGTCTACTCCAACGCCGTCCTCCGCAGCGGCTCCCGCGTAAAACTCCGCGACGCCCTCCGCTAACCCGCGAGTCGAACCCCCGGACACCCCGTGTCGAACGCTCGGACACCCCGAGTTCCACATTCGGGCACGTCCGGCGGTCAGGACTTGATGGCGCCGTAGCGGGCGAGGGCGACCTGGCGCTCGTGGGCGTGGTCGACGATCGGGTCGTGCGGCTGGTGGACGGCCTTGCCCTCGACGCCGCGCAGTTCCGGCACGTACCGGCGGACGTAGTCGCCGGACGGGTCGAACTTCTCGCCCTGGGTGATCGGGTTGAAGACGCGGAAGTACGGGGCCGCGTCGGTGCCCGAACCGGCCACCCACTGCCAGCCGTGCTGGTTGGAGGCGAGGTCGCCGTCGATCAGGTGGTCCATGAAGTGCCTGGCGCCCAGCCACCACGGCAGGTGCAGGTCCTTGACCAGGAAGCTGGCGACGATCATCCGCACGCGGTTGTGCATCCAGCCCTCGGCGAGGAGCTGGCGCATGCCCGCGTCGACGATCGGGAAGCCGGTCCTGCCCTCCTGCCACGCGGCGAAGCGGCCGTCGTCGTCGTCGTGCTCGATGCGGTCGAACTTGGCGTCGTAGTTCTTCGTGGCGGTTTCCGGGCGGTGCCACAGGACGTCGGCGTAGAACTCGCGCCACGCCAGCTCGGAGCGGAACGTGGCGGCGCCCTCGCTGTCGTCGAGTTCCGCCAGCAGGGTGCGCGGGTGCAGCAGGCCCCAGCGCAGGTACGGGGACAGCCTGCTGGTGGCGTCGAGGTCCGGTCGGTCGCGGGCGGACTTGTAGTCGGGCAGCCGTTCGTCGCGGAACTTCTCCCACAACGGCAGGGGATCCGGGGCGGGTTCCACCTTCGGGAGCTTCTCGCCGCCCTTGCCCTTCACCCAGTCCACAGTGGACTCGTCGGTGTCCGCCGGCTTGCGCCACCCGTGCTCGACCCAGGCCCTGCGGAACGGCGTGAACACCTTGAACGGGTCGCCGTCGCCCTTGCGGACCCGACCGGGGGCCACGGCGTACGGCGAGCCCGAACGGACGAGTTCGGTGTCCCCCAACGCTTCCTCCACCGCCGCGTCCCGCCTGCGGCCGTACGGGCCGTAGTCCGCGGAGATGTGCACGCTGTCCGCCCCCACGTCGGCGACCACCTTCGGCAGCACGTCGACCGGGTTGCCGCGGACCACGTGCAGCCTGCCGCCCAGTTGCCGGTCCAACGCCGTCAGGCAGCGGTGCAGGAAGTCGGTGCGGGCCGGACCCGCCGAGGCGAGCAGGTGGTCGTCCAGCACGAACAGACCAAGCGCGGACGGCGAGCGCTCCGCCGCGTTGAGCAGGGCCGGGTGGTCGGCGGTGCGCAGGTCGCGGCGGAACCAGATGACAGTCGGTGAGGACACCGGTCCAACGCTAAGCCGGTGGCGGCGGCTCCGCATGACGGTCACACGGGTGGATTACCCCCGAACGACGAAGGCCCGCACCTCCGGGAGGTACGGGCCTTGTGCGCGTTCGAACTACCTCTTGTCCATCGTGAGGAAGTCGCGCTCCGCGGGGCCGACGTAGATCTGCCGCGGGCGGCCGATCTTGGTGGCCGGGTCCTGGATCATCTCGCGCCAGTGCGCGATCCAGCCGGGGAGGCGGCCGAGGGCGAACAGCACCGTGAAGAACTTCGTGGGGAAGCCCATGGCCCGGTAGATCAGGCCGGTGTAGAAGTCGACGTTCGGGTAGAGCTTGCGGGAGACGAAGTAGTCGTCCGCGAGCGCGACCTCTTCGAGCTTCTTGGCGATCTCCAGCAGTTCGTCGTCGCCGCCGAGCTTGGCGAGGATCTCGTCCGCCGTCTTCTTGATGATCGCGGCACGCGGGTCGTAGTTCTTGTAGACCCGGTGGCCGAAGCCCATCAGGCGGACGCCCTCCTCCTTGTTCTTGACCTTGTTCACGAAGGCGGTGACGTCACCCCCGTCGTTGCGGATCTTCTCCAGCATCTCCAGCACCGCGCTGTTCGCGCCGCCGTGCAGCGGGCCGAACAGGGCGTTGATGCCCGCGGAGATCGAGGCGAACAGGTTCGCCTCGGAGGAGCCGACCAGGCGCACGGTCGACGTGGAGCAGTTCTGCTCGTGGTCGGCGTGCAGGATGAAGAGCAGGTCGAGCGCCTTCACCAGGTCGGGGTCGACGTCGTACGGCTCAGCGGGGAACCCGAAGGTCATGCGGAGGAAGTTCTCCACCAGACCCAGCGAGTTGTCCGGGTAGAGGAACGGCTGGCCCACGGACTTCTTGTACGCGTACGCCGCTATGGTCGGCACCTTCGCGAGCAGGCGGATCGTGGAGATCTCCACCTGCGTCGCGTCGAACGGGCTCAGGCTGTCCTGGTAGAAGGTGGACAGCGCGGAGACCGCGGAGGACAGCACCGGCATGGGGTGGGCGTCGCGCGGGAAGCCGTCGAAGAACCTCTTGAGGTCCTCGTGCAGCAGGGTGTGCCTGCTGATCTTGGACGTGAAGTCGTCCAGTTGCGCCTGCGTCGGAAGCTCACCGTAGATCAGCAGGTAGCTGACCTCGTTGAAGTTCGACTTCTCGGCGAGCTGCTCGATCGGGTAACCGCGATAACGCAGGATTCCCGCGTCACCGTCGATGTAGGTGATCTCAGAGGAGCAGGAGGCTGTGTTCACGAATCCGCTGTCCAGTGTTACCAGACCGGTTTTCGACAGCAGTTTCCCGAGTTCGATGCCAGGCGCACCTTCGGTGGCCTGCACCAGATTCATCTCGAGCTCTCCGCCCTCATGGCGCAGCGCGACGGTACGGGTGTCGTTCGGCGCAGTCGTCGCGTCGGGCATGCAGAGTCCCTCTCACGCTAGGCGGGGTGGCGGCATCGGCTCGACCTTTCATGGAAGGCCTCGCCCGACGGCACGCGGATCTGGGTCTCCGCACCGCAGCACCACCCCGTTGGGGTCCTGTCAGTTCTCCCACGCTAGTCGGCGGCCTGACCGCCTCGCAGCATTGGTGTGAACCGATTCCGTGAGGTGGGACCGGCATCACACGCGGTTGAGGCGTCCTCTGCACGGTGGCCAGCGTGCACGTTCCGCGGGCGACCGATGGGCGGCGACCCGCGAGAGCGTTGCGCTCCACGGTAGACCGTCCGGCACCTTTCGCCACCTCGTTGAGGGTGAGAGCTAGGCCATTCCCGTGGCCGTCCGATCACCCGCCGCAGATGGCGCCCACTGTGAGTGACGACACGTCACACCGTTCCGCGACGACAAAGCACATCGGTGGGCGATAGGTTCGGGACTCGGGCCACCCGCTCACCAGTGGGGGTCGCGAGGAACCGCAGGCGCCCTGGCTGACCACGCCGGGGCGCCGGGGCCCGCCGTCGGGTTTCGACGGCGGAGCCCTCGGGACCTGACGGCGAGCCTCGGCCTCTTCTTGATGAATGACACAGCTCGCCGTCAGCCCGTGAACTCCTCCAGCTCGTCGGTGGTCGGCGGCTCGGCCCCTGCCCGCGTGCACGTGAACGCGGCGGCGGTGCCCGCGTAGGTCAGCGCCTCCACCCACTTCTCCGACGTCAGCCCCGCCACGGCCGTCGTGCCGAGCGCGTCGTGCTGGTGCAGCCACGCGATCAGCGCGCCCTGCACGGTGTCGCCCGCCCCGATCGTGTCCACGACGGACACCTCGCGCGGCGGCACCCGCAGCACTTCACCGGCGCCGGTCAGCACGGCCAGCCCGTCGCCGCCCCTGGTGAGCACGACCGCGGCGGGCCCGGCGGCCTGCCACGCGCGGGCGACCTCCAGCACGGTGTCCTCGGAGGCGTCCTCCGGCAGGTCAGCGAGCCAGCGGGCGTCCTCGACGGACACCTTGAGCAGCCCGACGTGCGGCAGCCAGGCCGCGAACCGCGCCCGGTAGGCCGCCGCGTCGGGGATCAGGACGGCGCGGATGTTCGGGTCCAGCACGGTCAGCGCGCCGCGCGCGGACTCGCGGCGCAGCACCTCCTCGTACGCGCTCGCCCCCGGCTCCAGCACCAGCGAGAGCGTGCCGAACGACACCGCCGTCACGTCGTCGGCCAGCGGGCCGGGGTCGGCGACCAGCCGGTCGGCGGTGCCCTCGACGTAGAACGAGTACCGCGCCGACCCGTCCGGCCCGATGCCGACGACGGCCAGCGTGGTCGGCTCGGGGCCGCGCTGCACGAGGTCCGTGGCGACCTTCGAGTCGCGCAGCCGGTCGATCATCGCCTCGCCGTAGAGGTCGGTCGACACCCGCGAGAGGAAGGCCGTGGGGGCGTCGAGCCTGCCCGCGGCGATGGCCACGTTGTACGGGCCCCCGCCGAGGCGCGGCATCAGGTCGGCCAGCCGTCCGACTGCCGCCGAGGGCGAGGGGACGAGGTCGACCAGCGCCTCACCTGCAACCACGATCACGCGCGTCTCCGTTCTTTCCGCAACCCGTCGAGGAGCAACTCGGCGAGGGCCGTGAACGCCTCCGAGTCCGTGACGCCCGCCCGTTCGGTCAGCACGCCCGTCTGGATGCCTTCGATCAGCAGCCCCGCCATCTCGGCGAACAGCGTCGCATGGACGTCCCGGAACACGCCCTCGCGGACTCCGTCCTGGATGAACGTCCGGATGCGCTCGGCCGCCGCGCGGGCGTTGCGCTCGTAGGTGGAGCGGGTCGGCGCGAACGCGGACACGTCGGCGATGAACTGGGCGGAGGCGCGGCGCAGCTCGTCGGCGGCGCCCGCGAGGTAGGTGCCGACCCGGCCGCGCACGTCGTCGACGGCCGCCACGCGCTCCTCGATGCGTTCGGCGGCGCCCTTGAAGTACCGGCCGACGACGCGGACGGCGAGCTGCTCCTTGCTCGCGGCGAGCGCGTACAGCGTGGACTTCGAGCAGTGCAGCCGGGCGGCGAGGTCGTCCAGCGTGAAGTGCGCGAACCCCTCCGCGAGCACGAGCGCCTCCAGGCGCGTGAGCAGCTCGGTCTGCCGCCCCGTGAGCGGCCTGCGGACCATCGAGGTCATGTGCGAACTGTCCCACATGGTTGGCGGCAGTACTGGAGTACGTCCTAGAGTACTGGTACCAGTACTGACCGGAGGTCGTCGATGCCCGCCGAACGCCTGTTGCCCACCACCGAGGCCGAGGACCTGATCGCGCTCGTCCGCGAGATCGCCAGGGACGAGCTGAAGCCGCGCGCCGCGGAGGCCGAGGAGCAGGAGCGGTTCCCGCGGGACGTCTTCCGGCTGCTCGGCAAGTCCGGGCTGCTGGCCCTGCCGTACCCGGAGGAGTTCGGCGGGGGCGCGCAGCCCTACGAGGTGTACCTCCAGGCGCTGGAGGAGATCGCGTCGGCGTGGATGTCGGTGGCCGTCGGCACGTCGGTGCACGTGATGTCGGCGTACCCGCTGGCGACGTTCGGGACGGACGGGCAGCGGGAGCGGTGGCTGCCCGAACTGCTGGAGGGCGACCTGCTGGGCGGGTACGCGTTGTCCGAGACCCACGCGGGGTCGGACGCCGGGGCGCTGTCGACCCGCGCGGTGCTCGACGGCGACGACTACGTCGTCAACGGCACCAAGGCGTGGATCACGCACGCGGGCGTGGCCGACTTCTACACGCTGATGGCGCGGACGTCCGAAAAGGACATCAGCTGCTTCCTGGCGCCGAACGGTTCCGGGATCACGGCGGCCGCGCCGGAGCGGAAGATGGGGTTGACCGGATCCATCACCGCGCAGCTGCGGTTCGAGGACGCGCGGGTGCCCGCGGACCGGCTGATCGGGGCCGAGGGCGACGGGCTGAAGATCGCCTTGGACGCGCTGAACTCCGGGCGGCTGGGGATCGCGGCGTGCGCCGTCGGGCTGGCGCAGGCGGCGTTGGACGAGGCCGTGGCCTACGCCAAGCAGCGCACGCAGTTCGGCAAGCCGATCATCGAGTTCCAGGGGCTGGAGTTCCTGCTGGCAGACATGGCCGCGGGCGTCGAGTCGGCGCGGGCCACGTACCTGGAGGCGGCGCGGCGTCGTGACCGCGGGGTGCCGTTCCAGCGGCAGGCGTCGATCGCCAAGCTCGTCGCCACGGACATGGCGATGAAGGTGACGACCGACGCCGTGCAGGTGCTGGGCGGTGCCGGCTACACCCGCGACTTCCCGGTGGAGCGGTACATGCGGGAGGCCAAGGTGCTGCAGATCTTCGAGGGCACGAACCAGATCCAGCGATTGGTGATCGGCCGGGCGCTGCGCAAGCTCTAGTGCGGTGACCTCGATCCTCACCGGGTTTCGCGCGTCTCGGGTAGACCCCTCGCGGCACCGCCCCCACGCCCCCGTACCACCAGTACGAGGGCGTGGGGGCGGCACCACGATGGATCACCCCGAGCGGCGCGAAACCCGGCAAGGGTCAGCGGTCACCGCACTAGATGGTGTCCTGGTAGTACGGGTCGACCACGTCGCCGACGCCGGTGGCGTGGTTGAACGTGTAAACCTCGCGGCCCTGCACGAACACGCGCAGCGCGCGGCTCAGCACGTCGAGCGGGTCGCCGGACCAGATCACCACGTCGCCGTCGAGACCGGGCTTGAGGGAGCCGACCCGGTCGTCCAGGCCCGAGATCCTCGCCGGGTTCGTGGTGATCGTGCGCAGGGCGGTCGACCGCTCCAGCCCCTCCTTCACGGCCAGGGTCACCTGGTGCACCAGGAAGTGGATCGGGATCACCGGGTGGTCGGTGGTGATCGCCAGTTCCACGCCCGCGCGCTCCAGGATGCCGGGGTTGCGCAGCGACCGCTCACGCAACTCGACCTTGGAGCGGGTGGTGAACAGCGGCCCGATGACGACCGGGACGCCGCGCTCGGCCAGCAGGTCCGCGATCTTGTGGCCCTCGGTGCCGTGGTGGACGACGAGCCGGTAGCCGAACTCGTCGGCGAGCCGCAGCGCCGTGGCGATGTCGTCGGCGCGGTGGCAGTGCTGGCTCCACGGGATCTCCCGGTCGAGCACCCGCACGAGCACCTCGAGGGTGTTGTCGCGGTCGAACGGCTTGTTCTCGGCGGCCGCGTTCTCGCGCTTCGCCTTGTAGTCCTGCGCCTTGGTGAACGCGTCCCGGATGACCGCGGCCACGCCCTGGCGGGTCGACGGGATCTTCTTCTGGTCGCCGTAGACGCGCTTGGGGTTCTCGCCGAGGGCGCTCTTCACGCTGACCGGCTCGCGGATCAGCATCTCGTCGACGGTCCGGCCCCACATCTTCACCGCGACCGTCCGGCCGCCGATGGGGTTGCCGGAACCGGGCTTGACGACGGCCGTGGTGACACCGCCCGACAACGCGTCCCGGAAGCCCATGTCGTCCGGGTTGATCGCGTCCAACGCGCGCATGCGGGCGCCGTTGGGGTCGGTCATCTCGTTGGTGTCCTGCCCCGCCCAGCCCTCGCCCTCCTCGTGCACGCCCATGTGCCCGTGGGCCTCGACGAAGCCGGGAAGCACCCACGACCCGGCCGCGTCGACGACCTCGACCCCCTCGGGGATCTCCACGTCGGTCCCGACGGCGACGATCTTCCCGTCCTGGACCAGCACAGTTCCGCCCTCGATGGGATCCCCATCGATCGGCACGACATATCCACCCGTGATAGCGACGTCCATGTTTAGCGACGCTAACGGCCCACGGCGGTCTACGCCAACGGGCGGACGCCCCACCTACCGGCCCACGACTCGCCGGGCGCCAGCACGATCAGGTCGACACCGGAGTTCAGGGCGTCCGGCGGGCACGTCATGGGCTCCACGGCCACCGCGCGGCCGCGGCCGGGGAAGGCGTCCGGGGTGTACACCTGAACCCACTTGAAGTCGGGGTCCGCCCACAGTTCGACGGCCTGCTCGGGCCCGCGCACCTCGTGGTGCACCAGGCCGTCCGGACCCGGCTCGCAGCCGCCGAACGCGGTGTCCAGCTTCACCCCCTTGAGCGACCGGGGCGCGCAGAAGTCGTACTCCGTGCCCTCGACGTCCTCCGGCGGGCCGGTCGGGATCATCTTCTCCGCGTCGACCGGCAGCACGGTCGAGGCGGCCAGCCTCAGCGTGCAGTCGTCGTTCTCCGAGAGACCGGCGCGCGGGTACGGGTGCGTGCCGACGCCGAACGGCACCGACCGCTCCCCGACGTTGCTCACCCCGTGCGCGACCGTCAGCCCGTTCTCGTCGAGGGCGTAGGAGATCGTCACGTTCAGCGGCACCGGCCAGCCGGGCTGCGCGGCGATGGTCGTCCCCAGCGACACCAGCGACCCGGTGTGCTCGACGACGTCCCAGTCCACGTGCCTCACGAGCCCGTGGATCGCGTTGCCCCGAGCGGGCTCCGTGATCTCCAGCACCTGCTTCTCGCCGTCCAGCACCCAGGTGCCGCCCGCGGTCCGGTTCGGCCACGGGACGAGCACCGCCCCGGTGCCCATCGGCGGT
This sequence comes from Umezawaea sp. Da 62-37, assembly GCF_032460545.1. GTDB lineage: Bacteria > Actinomycetota > Actinomycetes > Mycobacteriales > Pseudonocardiaceae > Umezawaea. Next base: position 6,113,411 of record NZ_CP135965.1, on the reverse strand, counting down.
TCGTCGTCGTAGGTCTCGACGTACGGCACCCCGTCGACCTCGAAGGATCGAAGCCCGGCACCGGTACGCGCGATCACGGCTCGCGCCGCCCCGTAGGAGATCTCCAGCATGTGGCCAAGCCTAGTGAATGAACGCGCTGAGCAGATGACCATCTCGCCGCGCGCCATTACCACCGACGAGGCCGCCGCGGTCGTGGTCGGGCGGTTCGACGTCCTCCGATCGACCGGGTTCCGCGTCAGGCAGGCGCGGACGACCGTCGAGCCGGGGCGCTCGGGGCCGCTCCACGTTCGCGGAACGGCCCCGAGCACGGGTCGGCTGGGGACTACTTCGCCAGCTTCTCCGGGTCGAACTCGTCCACCTTGCCGTGCACGAAGTAGTTGACGAGCCACAGCACGACGCCCGCGGCGAGCAGGTATAGCGCGATCCGGTAGTCGGCCCACGGTCGCCCCGACAGCGGGCTGGCGAGGAACGCGCACGTGATCGCGCCGAGCACCGGCACGACCGTCGGCGCCCTGAAGTGCTTGTGGTCGGCCTTCTCCTTGCGCAGCACCAGCACCGCGACGTTGACGACGGCGAACACGATCAGCAGCAGCAGCGAGGTCGTGCCGCCGAGCGCGGCGATGTCGACGAAGGACACCAGGATCACCGCGATGCCGCTGGTGAACACGATCGAGATCCACGGCGTCCTGCGCGCGGGGTGCACCGTGCCGAAGAACTTCGGGATGATCTTCTCGTTCGACATGCCGTAGAGCAGTCGGCTCGCCATCAGCATGTTGATCAGCGCGGAGTTGATGACCGCGAACAGCCCGATCAGCGAGAACAGCCACAGCGGGAAGCCGGGCGCCCCGACGGTCACCACCTTGAGCAACGCGCCGCTGCCGGACTTCGCCAGCTCGTCGGCCGGGATCAGCAGCGACGACGTGATCGCCACCAGCACGTAGATCACCGCCGCCACCCCCATGCCGAGCAGCATCGCGCGCGGGAAGATCCGCACCGGTTCGCGGCACTCCTCGGCCATGTTGACCGAGTCCTCGAAGCCGACCATCGCGAAGAACGCCAGCGCCGTCGCCGAGGTGATCGCGAGCATCGCGCTCTGGCCGGGCGCCGGGTCGATCTGCGTCAGCCTGCTCGCGTCGCCGTCGCCCTGGAGCACCGCCCAGATGCCGATCCCGATGATGATCAGCAGGCCGGACAGCTCGATGCAGGTCAGGACCACGTTCGCCTTGACCGACTCGGAGACGCCGCGGAAGTTGACCACCGCGAGCCCGGCGACGAACAGGATCGCCACCAGCGTCGCGGGCACGGCGATCGAGTCCGAGAAGAACTCCCGCAGCACCGCCTGGAGGTAGGTCTTGCCGAACGCGAGCGCGGCCGAGGCCGCCGAGGTGATGCCGGAGCTCATCACCGCGAACGCGACCATGAACGTGAGGAACTGGATCTTGAAGGCGCGGTTCGTGTAGAGCGCCGCGCCAGCCGCCCTGGGGTACTTCCCGACGAGTTCGAGGTAGCTGAACGCCGTCAGGAACGCGACGACGAAGGCCAGCAGGAAGGGCAGCCAGAGCGCGCCGCCGATCTTGCCAGCCACGTTGCCGGTTAGAGCGTAGACGCCCGTGCCGAGGATGTCGCCGATCACGAAGAAGAGCAGGAGCTTGGGGCCGATGGCCCTGGTCAGTTCCGGTTGCGCCGGTGCGCTCGTCGCGTCCGCCATGCCCAGGAAGTGTGCCCGGTCACACCAACCGCCGGTAGTCGCCGGAACACCGATTGGGCAAGGCTTGAGGTTGATTGGTCCTTTTGCACACCTCCACCACGGCCGTGGACGTCGGGAAGTACCGGGACGAGTGACCTCAGCACCCCTCTTGACCTGCGGTCTTCGCTTACGGTCGAGGGATGACGTCGCCGGATGACCTCGTCCTCGAACTCGACCACGAATCAGCGGGTGTGCTCGCCGGAGCACTGCTGTCCGGCGACTCGTGCGCGGTGCCCGTCCGGCATAAGCAGTCGGGCAGGTTGCTGCTGAACGCGCGGTCCGACCGCGACGGGGCTTCCCTGTCCTTGCGGCTCCGGGGCGGTACATGAGCTTCGACCGCAAACATGCGTACACCCAGAGTAACAAACACCGTTACCGTAACTGTGACGGAAATCTCTCGGGCGAGGAGGGGCCGACCGGTGCCATTCCAGTCAGCGGTCGACGGCCCGAGCAGTCCGGCGGGCGCGGCGGTCATGCGGGTCGAACCCGACCAGGTCCTGCGGCTCATGCGGGAGCTGGAGGACATCCGCGGCGACGCCCAGCACTTCGTGCGGTACGAGGCGGCGGCCATGACGCCCGCGCCCATGGGCGCCGATCCGGTGAGCGCGGACGTCGCCGCCGCGGTCGGGCGGACGGCGGAGACGGCCATCGCCTGCATGAACGGCTTCATCGAGCAGCTCAACGCGGTCATCGAGGCGCTGGCGCGGACGGTCCGGCAGTACGGGCTGGCCGACGAGGGCGCGGCGGCCGCGTTCCGGGGAGTGGAGCGATGACCGCGAGGCGCGTCCTCCTGCTGGTCGCGGTGCTGGTCGCCGCGACGGGGTGCAGCAGCGGCACCGGCGGCACCCCGAGGCGCGCGGCCGTCACCTCGGTCTCGCCGGACTCCGTCCGGCCCCAGGCGATCGACCTGGCGGGCAAGCAGCGCTGCCTCCTCGACCGGGCCGACTGGGCCGCGTTCGCGATCGAGGAGGACGGCGAGGTCACCCACCGCGACAAGGACCCCAAGGGCGTCGACTGCGGCTACTTCACCGCGCTCGGCTACTTCGGCTTCCTGTTCAACACCACGGACGGGGTCGGGTACTGGACCAGGTCGCCCAGCGCCGAGGCGGTCGCCCCGGTGGCGCCCGTGCGGGGCTACCCGGCGTTCGAACGCGCGAACGGGCCCGACAAGGGGCGGTGCGACCTGATCCTGGACGTGGCGGAGGGCCAGGCGCTCGACGTGTACGCCAGCATCGACGCCGCCTCGACGGCGAAGCTGCCGCCCAAGTGCGAGACCGCCCGGAAGCTCGCCGAGCTGGCCATCACCGCGCTGAGCCGCTGAGGGGGGACGACCGTGATCGGTGAGTACAACTGGGACGCGTGGTCGCACGAGGACCTGCACGCGATGATCCACGGGCGCGACCCCGGACTGGCAGGCGCGGTGAAGGGCTACACCGGCCGCGGGGTCGCGGGCGGCGCGGAGGCCGCGGAGGCGTGGTCGAGGTTCACCGCGTTGATGAGGGGCCTCCAGGACCGCACGACCGACGCGCTGGCCCGTGCGGGCGTCTCCTGGGTCGGGCGGGCGGCCGACGCGGCGGGAGGCGGGATCACCCCGCTCGCGCAGTGGGCGGGCGACGCGCACACCGCGGGCACGGCCACCCACGGCGGCACGACCGCGCTGGTCGACAGCTACAGCGCGGCGCGCGACTCGATGCCGGAACCGGTCGCCGCGGGCTCGACGAACTCCGACCTCCTCGGCATCCCGGCGGGCTTCACCCACCTCCTCGGCGGCCAGACCGACCAGGACCAGCGGGAACGGGTCGCGCAGGCGGCGAAGCTCGAAGCCGTGCGGATCCTGCGGGACTACCGCGAGCACTCCGCCGCCACGGCCGCGGACCTCGGGCTGTTCATCCCGCCGCCGAACGTCGTCACCGAGATCGGCGTTACGAACCCCGCCCGGACACCGGTCGGGCAACCCACCGGAACGCCGTACGACGACCCGCGGCGGGACGGGACCACGCCGGGCACCCCGCGGCTCGCGCTCGTGCCGCCCCCTTCGTCCCCGGTCGACGCGACCGCCGTCGACGGCACGGCGACAGCGCAGGCGAGCGCCGTCCCGACAAGACCCGAGGCACCACCGCCACCCCCGCCGACGGCGTCGGCCACCCCGCGAACCCCCGACCACCCGGCAGGCAGCCCGGTCGCGGTCGCCACCGGCTCGAAGCCGTTCACGGGACGCACCACCACCGCGTCCGCGACCACCATCATCCCGAACGCCACCATCCCGAACGCCGCCAGTCCGAACACCGCCAAGCCGAACGCCGCCCTCCCGAACACCGCCGGGCCCGGCACCGGAAGTCGGATGGCCGCGGGCACGACCGCAGGCAGGCCGGACACCTCGGGCGACCGCCCGGTGCCGCGCGGTGGCGGTGCCGCCGCACTCCTCACCAGCCCGAAGACCACCGGCCAACCGGTTCCGCCGACCAGCGCGAGGCTCCAGCCGGGCGCGGGAGCCGTGGCCGCCGGGCCCGTGGCCGGGCCGGGGAGCGGGTCCTCCGCCGAGGACCGCGAGCACGTCACCCCCGACTACCTGAACGGCGACCACGACGAGTTCTGGGACCCCGGACCGGACGGCCGGATCGCTCCCCCGGTCATCGGGGAATGATCCCGTTCACCCTGTCCCGGCTGGAGTACGACGTCCTCTGGAGCCACCTGGGACTGGGCCCCTTCCCGACCGTGCTGCGCGTCGACGGGCACGGCCGCACGCGCGGTGAGCGTGACGCGCTCGCCGTCGAGGCGTGGAAAAGCCTGTGGGACAAGGAGTACGGACGCCCGGACGACCTCGATCCCGCCCTGGACTGGTGCCTGCGCGTACTGGCCCGGCCGGAGTGGGAGGTCGACGCGCGGCTCCACCTGTCCGCCGACGGCCCGCGCACGTCCGCGCTGGTCGCCTCCCGCGGCGGGTACGCCGTGGTGTCCACGTTGGACGCGGAGTCGCTCGTCCTGCGCACGACCGAGGTGGGCGCCATGGCGCGGACCGCGGCCGCCCTGCTCCCGGAGCACCCGCCCGGCCCTCGGCGGTCGACCACCGTCCCGGCCGCCGACCTGGACGAGGCGGCGGGGCGAGCGGGGCGGGACGCGGGCGCCCTGGTGCGCGAACTCCAGCGGCAAGGCTTGGCCAACGGTCAAGCGCAGGACATCGCGGACGTGCTCGGCGCCGTCCTGCGGTTCGGCCAGTTCGGCGTCGGCCGCACCCCACCCGGCGGGCGGCGGACCAGGGCGGGCCACGTCGTCAGCTTCTACGACAGCCCGGCGGGTCGGTTCTCCTTCACCCGCGGCCGGAAGGGGACCCACCAGTGGGTGACGTTGGTCGGCACGGACGGGCACTTGCTCGCCAGGCAGATCGACGAGCTGCGGGAGGGGCTCGCGTGACCACGGATTCCGAGGTCGAACTCAAGGGACGGGGACGCATGTCCGACAGGTGGGGCTTCGAGGAAGCCGACGACTGGGAGGCCGAGGCGCCCCGACCGCGAGCGGCCGTCGAGGCGCTCGTGGGCCGCGACGGCGTGGTGGCGGTGGCGGTGGAGACCGGCGGCGCCGTGGTGGGCGTGCGGCTCGCCCTGGGCTGGCGGGAGTCGCGGGGATTGGCGGCCGCGGTGGTGTCGGCCGCCAACGAGGCCACGGCGCGGGCGTTGGCGTGGCAGGCCGGGAACCCGGCCCCGGTGACCGCGCCGATGGCAGGCGGTGACGAGGCGCCCATCACCGCGGCGGACGCCCTCCGGCTGGTGGAGGCGGTGTCGGCCGACCTGGCGGAGTTCGCGCGCCGGACGGCCGAGGCCGCGGGCCCGATGACCGCGCGGAGCGCCGGCGGGCACGTCGGTGCGGTGGCGCGGGCCGGGAGGGTCGCCGAGGTGTCGATCGATCCGGGCTGGGCGAACGCCGTCCGGGCGTCCGAAGTGGAGTCGGAACTGCTGGACGTGCTCCGAGCCCTGCGCGAGCGCGGCGCGGTCGACCGGCCCGAGTCCGGTGCGATCGCGGAGCTGACCGCGCTGCTCGGCGATCCGAACGCGCTGCTGCGCAGGGTGGGGCTGGTGCCATGACCGGGATCTCCGTCGCGCTGGAGGCGCTTCGCGCGGACGCGGGCACGTGGGTGGAGGCGGCGGAGGCGGTCGACCGGCCGCGGACCGCGGTCGCCGGGCTCCGCCTCAGCGGCGTCGAGATGTCCAGGACGGCCGACGAGCTGGGGCTCGACCTGACTTACGACAAGGCGCGCGCGGCGGTGGAGGACATGCTCGGCCAGGCCGCGCGGCGGTTCCGCGAACTCGGCGCGAGCCTGATCGCCGCGGCCGACACCTATCAGCGCGAGGACGAACTCGGCATGCACACCATGAACGGGATCGGCGGTGGGGCGTGAGCGCGCTGGACGAGGAGATCGAGCGGAAGTCGCGCGAGGCGAGCGCGACCGCCAGGGAGTTCGTCGACCAGGTGCGCGGCATCCTGTCGTGGGTGCCGGAACCGCTGGTACCCCTGGTCGAGCCCATCACGCAGGGCCTCCAGGCGGTCGCGTTGGGCATCGACGACCTCTTCGGGTTCTGCGGACAGCTCTACCGCGACTGCGGTGACGAGGACCGGCTGCGCGAGGTCGGCCTGGAGTGGGTCGCGCGGGTCGGCGACGCCACCAAGGAGATCGCGGACGACCTCTCGCCCGCGAAGTTCCGGACCCCGGTCGAGTGGACGGGGCGCGCCTCGCGGGCCTACCAGCTGTCGGTGCCGCCGCAGGTGGAGGGGCTGAACGCGGTCACCGACATCGCGAACCAGATGCGCTCGTCGCTGAACACGCTGGCGAGCGCCGTCGAGGCCTTCAAGATGGTGATGGCCTTCGCGCTCGCCGGGTTCGCGGTCGCCGCGACAGCGGCCGTGGCGGGCGCCGTCACGGTGGTGGGCGCGGCTCCGGCGACCGCCGCCGTCGCCACGGCGATCGGTGTCGCGCTCGCCGTGCTGGGCGCCGCGATCCCCGCCATGCGGGCGCACGTGAACACCGTGAAGTCCGAGCAGACCACCCTCCAGCAGAAGATCCACGACCTGGGGAAGACCTGGGAGAAGCCGTTGACCGCGGACATGGCCGACGCCGGCGTCAGGGACGGCGACGATCCGGACTGGCGGCCGGACTCGTGATGCCCGCCGTGGCCCCGAGGTTCGTCCCGATCCCGCGGCCGAGGGCGGACCGCATCCGCGCCCTGTGCCTGGGCGTCGGGGTCCCCATGGTGCTCGCCTGCCTCGCGATCGGCGCGCTGCTCGTGGTGTTCGCCGTGCACGACGGCGACGCCCTCCCCGCCTGGCTCTTCGGCGGGTTCTCGGCGTTCGCCTTCTCCCTCGCCGCGATCAGCCTCACCGGGTCGAGGTCGACCGTGCCGGGCGACCACCTCGACCTGGTGGGCGCGCGGTCGATGCGCAGGCTGCCGTGGGCGATGTGGCTGCTGACGGTCCCGTTCAGCTTCCTGGGCCTGGCGTTCCTCGGCCTGTCGAGCAGCGGCGGGTGGGCGCTGGCCGGTCAGGCGCTGGTGATCGTCGGCCCGTCGCCGCTGGCGTTGGCGACGGCCGTCGTGTGCGTCAACCTGTTTCGGGTGCCGTCCGGCCACGAGCAGCGGGCTCAGCCTCCGCCTCCGACCCGGCCGGGGTGGGGCTGAAGCGGTAGCGCCACACCGCGGGCAGCGCGAGCACGGCGACGACCGTGAACACCACGACCAGGACGCCGCCGCCCGTCACGGCGGCTCCGGTCCCGGCGACGGCGCCGGTGGTGCCGTGCAGCAGGTCGGCCAGGCGCGGTCCGCCCGCCACCACCACGATGAACACGCCCTGCATGCGGCCGCGCATCTCGTCGGTGGCGGCGTTCTGCATGATCGCGCTGCGGAACACCATGCTCACCATGTCGGCGGCCCCGGCCAGCGCCAGGAACAGCACGGCCATCCACAGCGAGTGCGACAGCCCGAACCCGGCGATGGCCACGCCCCACACGACCACCGAGATCGCGACGCCCGCGCCGTGCCGGTCCATCCTGGTCAGCCAGCCGGACATCAGCCCGCACACCATCGCGCCCAGCGGCACGGCGGCGAACAGCCAGCCGAGCGCCAGGCCGCCGCCGGGCGGGTCGCCGAAGGTGTTCTCGGCCATCTCCGGGAAGAGCGCGCGCGGCATGCCGAACACCATGGCGATGATGTCCAGCAGGAACGACGCCAGCAGCAGCTTCTGGAGGCCGAGGTAGCGGAAGCCCTCCAGCACGTCGCGCACGCTCGCCCGGCGGGACAGGCCGCTCAGCGGCGGCATCGACGGCAGCTTCCAGACCGCGTAGATCGTGACGGTCAGCGCGATGGCGTCGACCAGGTACAGGGTGGACAGACCGATCACGGGCATCAGCGCGCCCGCGAGCATCGGGCCGAGGACGGCGCCGAACGTCATCACGGTGCTGCCGAGCGCGGCGGCGGACGCCATCAGCTCACCGGGGACGAGCCTGCCGATGACGGCGCTGCGGGCGGGCGCGTTGAGCGCGAAGAAGACCTGCTGGAGACCGAGCAGGACGATGATGAGCCACACGGACTCGACGTGGAACGCGGCCTGGAGCCAGAGCAGGACCGACGTGGCCGCGATGCCCGCGTTGGTGACGATGAGGAGCTTGCGGCGGTCCACCGCGTCGGCGACCGCGCCGCCGTAGAGGCCGAACACGAGCAGCGGGACCAGGGCGACGGCGGCCGCGATGCCCACCCAGCCCGAGGACCCGGTGAGGTCGTAGACCTGCTTGGGGACGGCCACCGCGGTGAGCTGGCTGCCGACCGCCGTGACGATCGTCGAGAGCCACAACCGCCGGTACGCGGGGATCCTCAGGGGTCTGGTGTCGATGGCGACCTTGCGCAGCAGTCCGCTCACAACTCGTTAGCTTAAGGCAACTAACGAGTTGTGAGCGGAGTGGGTCGCGCAGGTCACGGGGCGACGCGTTGCAGGTCCCATCCGTCGCGGCCGAGGCGGAAGCGGAGCCGGTCGTGCATGCGGTCGCGGCGGCCCTGCCAGAACTCGACCTCTTCGGGCCGGATGCGCCAGCCGCCCCAGTGCGGCGGCACCGGTACGCGCTCGGAGTCGGCGAACTGCCGCTCGATCTTGTGCAGCGCGCTCTCCAAAGTGGAGCGACCCGTCACGACGCGGGACTGCGGGGACGCCCACGCGCCCATCTGCGATCCGCGCGGACGGCTCTCCCAGTACTTCGCCGTCTCGACCGGACCGACCTTCTCCACGGTGCCGCGCACGTGCGCCTGGCGCTGCATGGCGAACCACGGGAACGTCGCGGAGGCGTAGCGGGTGGCCATCAGGTCGTGGCTCTTGGCGGAGGTGTAGTTGGTGAAGAAGACGAGACCGCGTTCATCGAGCCCCTTGGCGAGCACGGTCCGGGACGACGGGCGCCCCTCCGTGTCCGCGGTGGCCAGCACCATGGCGTTGGGCTCCGGCAGACCGGCATTGGTCGCCTGGTCCAGCCACAGCTGCAACTGCTCGTGCCACGTGGCGGCGAGATCGTCTTCCGTCAGCGAGCCCTGTTCGTACGACACGCGCATCGACGGCAGTGCGATATTCGTCTCCGACATCGGCGAAACCTCCCTGGGAGAGCAGGCACTCGTGGCACCCCGTGGGTGGCGACCGTACGGGTTCCGGGGCCCGTGCGGAACCGCCTGGGCGGTGATCCGGCCCACCTGGTCGATCACTGTCAGTGCGAGCATTTCTTCGGAATCGAGAACGTGATCGAGTCAGAAGATCAGATGTCACGAGAACGCCACCCAGGGTGAACATCCAGTGCCACGTCGAGCCACCTCTGGGCCGTCACGGCGTCGCCCGCGAGCGCGGTCACGAGGCTTCCGCCGCGAACCAGTGGAACGAGTGACCACCAATCGTGTGAAACCGCCGAAGTCGGATCTTCGCCCCAGTTCAGGACTTCCGTGCCGAGTACCCGTCGACCGGCGAGGTGCGCGGCGCTCGCGTCGAGTTCGGGCACCCCGATCCGCAGGGATTGGTTCAGCAGCGGGCCGCCTTCGCGGCGCACCCGGACCGTGCTCACGAGCGACCCCGGCCGTTCATCCGCGCGTCCCAGCACCAACACCTCGCGGGTCCGCAGCCGCGCTCCGGCGGCCAGTTCCACGGCCAGTTCCGCCTCGTGCCGCGCACGCCCCGTGACGACCGTCGGCTCCGGCACGTACTGCACGCTCGCGCCCTCGCCCGCCGTGATCCGGACCCGCGCGCGGCTGCCGCCCGGCAGGTGGCCGGGCAGCGCCAGCGTGGCCGCGACGCCGCGCAGCACCAGGTGCGCGCCCGGCCCGACCTCGACGACCAGCTCCAGGTCGTCGCCGCCCAGCGGCGCCGTGACGGAGCTGACCAGGTGCACGAGCGCGGGCGCGCCGGCGGACCGCACCCGGCTGCGGTGCGGCACCAGCGTGATCGGCGCCATGGACCGCAGGTCGCGGACGGCGTTGCGGCCGTCCGCGTCCCGCTCGACGACCAGCCGGGCCCGCGCCTTCACCCGGTTCCCGTGTGGACGGTGCCGGTCACCCGACCGGCGCCGCGGTGCAGTCGTGGAGCTGCTTCAGGACCCACTCGGCGACGTCCGGCGCGTTCGGCGTGGTGACCAGCGACTGGCTGATCACCGGCAGCTCGCCGCGCATCCGGTGGGCGTCGCCGGTCATGACGGTCAGGTCGGCGCCCACCAGCGGGGCGAGGTCGATCTTGTTGATCACCAGCAGGTCCGCCGTCGTGACGCCGGGGCCGCCCTTGCGCGGCACCTTGTCGCCGCCCGCCACGTCGACCACGAAGATCTGCCGGTCGACCAGGCCCCGGCTGAACACGGCGGTGAGGTTGTCGCCGCCGCTCTCGATGATCACCAGCTCCAGGTTCGGGATGCGCTCCTCCAGCAGCTCCACCGCGTCCAGGTTCGCCGTGATGTCGTCGCGGATCGCGGTGTGCGGGCAGCAGCCCGTCTGCACGGCCTCGATCCGGTCGACGGCCAGCACGCCCGCCTTGCGCAGGAAGTCCGCGTCCTCGGTGGTGTAGATGTCGTTCGTCACCACCGCGAGGTTCACGGTGTCGCCCAGCGCCCGGCACAGCGCGGCGGTGAGCGCGGTCTTGCCGCTGCCCACCGGCCCGCCGATGCCGAGCCGCACCGCGCGGCCCATCGGCGCGTGGTGGTGGTGCGGGTCGTGGCCCGCGTCGGTGGGGTCGAAGTTGACCGGGTGCTCGTGGTCAGCTGACAAAGAGACGCACCTCTTCCTGGTGATGCCGGTCGTGCGCCTCGGCCAGGAGGTCGAGGCCGGGCGCGCCGGGCGCGGGGAGTTCGGACGGGTCGAGGTCGGCGGTCTTCGCAGCCGCGGCGGCGACGTCGCGCATCGCGCCGGACAGCCGGGCGAGGACGGCGTTGACCCCGAAGGGATCGAGGCCGAGGAGCCGGATCGCCGCACTGGCCGGACCGCTGACGGCGAGGTAGCAGACGGACAGCGCGGCGTCCCGCGGCTCGCCGCCCGCGAGAGCGGTGAGCACGCCGAGGACGATCGGGTGGTGCGGTCGGGGCGTGTCCGCCAGCAGCCGGTCGAGCACGGGTGACGGCCACGCCCGTCGCCCCGCCCGCGCGGTGCCCCTCCCCTGCGCCCGCGACGACTTCCGCTGCGCGGGCGACGGGGTGCGAGCGTCCAGTTCGGCGTCCAGCTCCAGCCAGTGCGCCTTCCCCTTGTGCACGGCCGAGGTCGCGGCGGCGGCGAACACCGCGGCCAGCTCACCTGCCGTGTGCAGCCTGCCCACCAGGAACGCGGCCAGGTCGGCCTCGCCCGTGACGAGCTTGCGCGCGACGGCCTCCTCCAGGCCGCCCGAGTGCACGTGCCCGCCGCCGGGGAACCGCGAGTCGGCCAGCAGCAGCCCCGAGACGTCCATCAGAACAGGAAGTAGCGCTGGGCCATGGGGAGTTCGCTCACCGGGTCCGGTTCCACGAGGTCGCCGTCGATGCGCACGGCGAAGCTGTCCGGGTCGACGCGGACGTGCGGCATGGCGTCGTTGAGCACCATGTCGGCCTTGCCGACGCGGCGGGTGTTCGACACCGGCAGCATCCGGCGCATCAGGTTCAGCCGCCCGGCCAGGTCCGAGTCGATGGCCTCCTGCGACACGAAGTGGAAGCTGTTCGACGCGGCCGCGCTCGGGTAGGCGCCGAACATCGGCCGCGCCAGGATCGGTTGCGGCGTCGGGATCGAGGCGTTCGCGTCACCCATCGCGGCCCACGCGATGAAGCCGCCCTTGAGCACGACCGACGGCCGCACGCCGAAGAACTTCGGCTCCCACAGCACGAGGTCCGCGAGCTTGCCGACCTCGACGGACCCCACCTCGCGGTCGATGCCGTGCGCGATGGCGGGGTTGATCGTGTACTTGGCGACGTACCGGCGGGCGCGCAGGTTCGTCTCCAGCTCGCCGCGGCGGCCCTGCATCACGTGCGCGGTCTGCCACGTCCGGATGATCACCTCGCCGACCCGCCCCATGGCCTGCGAGTCCGAGCTGATCATCGAGATGGCGCCCATGTCGTGCAGGACGTCCTCGGCCGCGATCGTGGTCGGCCGGATGCGGCTCTCCGCGAACGCCAGGTCCTCGGCCACCGACGGGTTGAGGTGGTGGCACACCATCAGCATGTCGAGGTGCTCGTCGAGCGTGTTGACGGTGTGCGGCCGAGTGGGGTTGGTCGACGACGGCAGGACGTTCGGCTCGGACACCACCTGGATGATGTCCGGCGCGTGCCCGCCGCCCGCGCCCTCCGAGTGGTAGGCGTTGATCGACCGACCGCCGATCGCGTCCAACGTGGACTCGACGAAACCGGCCTCGTTCAGCGTGTCCGTGTGGATCGCGACCTGGACGCCGGACTCGTCGGCGATCCGCAGGCTCGTGTCGATCACGGCGGGCGTGGTGCCCCAGTCCTCGTGCAGCTTGAACCCGCCCGCGCCGCCGACGAGCTGCTCGCGCAGCCCTCCTCGCTGGTCGTGTTCCCCTTGCCCAGCAGCAGGACGTTGACCGGCATGCCGTCCATCGCGGTCAGCATCCGGCCCAGGTTCCACGCGCCGGGCGTGACCGTCGTGGCCTTCGTGCCCTCCGCCGGCCCCGTGCCGCCGCCGACCAGGGTGGTCAGACCGGAGGCCAGTGCCTCGTCCACGATCTGCGGGCAGATGAAGTGCACGTGGCAGTCGATGCCGCCCGCGGTGAGGATCCTGCCGTTGCCGGAGATGATCTCGGTCGACGGACCGATCACCAGCGCGGGGTCCACACCGTCCATGACGTCCGGGTTGCCCGCCTTGCCGATGCCGACGATCCGGCCGTCGCGCACGCCGATGTCCGCCTTGACGACACCCCAGTGGTCGAGCACCACAGCACCGGTGATCACCAGGTCCGGCGCGCCCTCGGCGCGGGTCGCGGTGCCCTGGCCCATCGACTCGCGGATCACCTTGCCGCCGCCGAACAGCACCTCGTCGCCGGAACCGGCGCCGCGGCTGCGGTCCTCGGTCACCTCGATCAGCAGATCGGTGTCCGCCAGCCGGATCCGGTCGCCGGTCGTCGGCCCGAACAGCTCGGCGTAGCGCGTGCGGTCGATGCTGCTCACAGTTCTCCTGCCCACTCGGGTCGCAGACCCGGCACGACGCGGCGGCCGGTGATGGGCACGAGCACGACCTCGCGCTCGACGCCCGGTTCGAAGCGGACGGCGGTGCCCGCGGGCACGTCGAGGCGCTGCCCCCACGCGGCCTCGCGGTCGAACTCGAGGCCGGGGTTCACCGCCGCGAAGTGGTAGTGCGAGCCGACCTGCACCGGCCGGTCGGCGCGGTTCACCACGACCAGCGTCGTGCGCGGCCTGCCGGGGTTCAGCTCCACCGGCCCGTCGCCGGGAATGATCTCGCCTGGACGCAACGCGGCCCCCCTCAGCTGATCGGGTCGTGCACGGTCACGAGCTTGGTGCCGTCCGGGAAGGTCGCCTCGACCTGCACGGACTCGATCATCTCCGGGATGCCGGTCTGCACCTGGGCGCGGGTCAGCACGGTGCGGCCGCTGGTCATCAGCTCGCTGACCGTCCGGCCGTCGCGGGCGCCCTCCAGGACGAACGCGGTGATCAGCGCGACCGACTCCGGGTAGTTCAGCAGCACACCGCGTTCCAGCCGCCGACGAGCCACGTCGGCCGCCACGTGGACGAGGAGCTTGTCCCGCTCGTGGGGCGTGAGGTGCATGGCTCATGGTCTATCACCTGACCCGCCGCGCGTGCTCGCGCGAAACAGGGCGTTAACAGACCCGAACGGGCGACGCCGTTCTGAATCGTGAACTGGATCGTGACCCAACACACCGCTCGGGGCGATTGCCAGGGCGGTGACCTGGGGAGCAGTGTGGCCCAACCGCGCACGGACGTCGGGCGCGCACGGACGAGCGGAGGCGTGCACGAAGTGGTGCAGGAAGCCGAGGACGGATTCCGTCCTGGACTCGAAGGCGTCGTCGCCTTCCGGACCGAGATCGCCGAACCCGACCGCGACGGCGGCGCCCTGCGCTACCGCGGGGTCGACATCGAGGACCTGGTCGGCAAGGTCAGCTTCGGCAACGTCTGGGCGCTGCTGGTCGACGGCCGCTTCGGCCCCGGCCTGCCGCCTGCGGAGTCGTTCCCCATCCCGGTGCACACCGGTGACGTGCGGGTCGACGTGCAGGCCGCGCTGGCCATGGTCGCCCCCATCTGGGGCTACCAGCCGCTGCTCGACATCACCGAGGAGGTCGCCCGCGAACAGCTCGCCCGCGCCTCCGTCATGGCCCTGTCGTACGCGGCCCAGTCGGCCCGCGGCATCGGCCGCCCCGCCGTGCCGCAGTCGCGCATCGACGAGTGCAGGACCGTCACCGAGCGCTTCCTCACCCGCTGGCGCGGCGACCCCGACCCGGCCCACGTGCGCGCGCTGGACGCCTACTGGGTGTCCGCCGCCGAGCACGGGCTGAACGCCTCCACCTTCACCGCCCGCGTCATCGCCTCCACCGGCGCCGACGTCGCGGCCGCCATGTCCGGTGCCATCGGCGCCATGTCCGGCCCGCTGCACGGCGGCGCCCCCGCGCGCGTGCTGCCGATGATCGACGAGGTCGAGAAGACCGGCGACCCGAAGGCCGTCGTCTCCGCCATCCTCGACCGCGGCGACCGCCTCATGGGCTTCGGCCACCGCGTCTACCGCGCCGAGGACCCGCGCGCCCGCGTTCTGCGCCGGACGTGCCTGGAACTCGGGGCCGAGCGCTACGAGGCCGCGGCGGCGCTGGAGCAGGCCGCCCTGGCGGAGCTGCGCGAACGCCGCAAGGACCGCGCGATCGAGACCAACGTCGAGTTCTGGGCCGCCGTCATCCTCGACTTCGCCCAGGTCCCGCCGCACATGATGCCCGCCATGTTCACCTGCGCCCGCACCGCCGGGTGGGCCGCGCACATCCTGGAGCAGAAGCGCACCGGCAGGCTGGTGCGCCCGTCCGCGAAGTACATCGGACCCGCGCCGCGCGGGCCGGAGGACGTCGAGGGCTGGGCGTCGATCGCGTAGGCGTTGCGGGACAAGGGGTTTTCCGTCCGGGAGGCCCTGGACGACCCAGGTGCGGCGGGGGTCCGGCGGTTTCCGCCGGACCCCCGCCGTTCCCGTGTCAGGACGGCCGTCGGGCCTCCTCGTCGGTCTGCTGCTGCTGCTGCTGCTCGAACACGAACGGCCACTTGCGCTGGTCCGGTGGGCCCGGTGGGTGGCGGGGCTGCCACGGGGGCTTCGGGGGTGCCGGGTCGTCGTCCGGTGACGGGTGGGCGAGGGCGAGTTCGTGCTGTTCCAGCCAGCGCAGGACGCCGCCCCGCCGGACCGCTTCGGCGACCCGGACCTCGAAGGCGCGGCGGCGGGTCGGGTCGACGAGGGCGCGGGCGCACTCCTCGGTGAGGGCGGTGTCGTCCTCCATCAGGACGCCGAGCGGCATCGACGCCCTGGTGAGCACGCGCCTGGAGCTGTTGCTGACGTGGCTGCCGTCGCCGCGCACCACGACGTCGCAGTCGTGCAGGTCGCCCGAGGCCCGCTGGGCCACCGCCGTGAAGCCGGTGAAGAAGTCGTTCACCTCGACGTCCACGGACGCGACCAGGTAGGTGGTCATCGCCGCCGGGTTGTCGGCGGGGAGGGTGATCGTGTCGCCCCCGCCCGACTCCGGGTCCTGTCCCGGCCGGTCGACGGCGATGGTGATCCGCAGCGGTCTGGCGAACAGGGTGCGTTCCGGAGGCGGGGACGGCGACTGCTCCGCGGGTTCGGCGGCGAGCGGCGGTGGCGGTGGCAGTGGCGGTGGCGCGGGGCGGGGTCCGCGGGACGCGCTCCACCTCAGCAGGCCGAAGCCCGCGGCTCCCGCCAGCGCGCTGACGATGAAGAAGACGTAGTGCACGGCCAGCCCCCTGACCTGTCGAAACGTCCATCGTCCCGCAGGAGGGGGTGCACAGGTGGGCTAATTTGCCGGGGCCGGCGGACACGCACGGGCGCGGAACCACCGGTGGTGCTCCGAACGTGGAGGTCGCTCCGGACCACCCGAGCCCGCCTCTGACAGCGAGTCACGGACGACCGGTTCGGCCCGCGGGCCGCTCCCCCGTGGGCACCCGCGGACCGGCGGCGCGGAGATCGTCGACCAGGTGCGCGGGAACGTGGTGACGGCGACGAGGCCGCTCGTCCACCGGGGCTCGGATCCGCGCCCGCGGCGCACACCCGGTCCCCGTGTCCACCGATCGGTGGACACCGGGCGTCCGTCGTCGGGTCGTCCCTGGTCAGAGCGGAACTCGACAGACTTCTCCCATGAGCGCGATAAGGGTTCGGGGCCTGCGGAAGGCCTACAGCGGAGTGACCGCGGTGGACGGGGTGGACCTCGACATCGCGGCGGGCGAGGTGTTCGCGTTGCTGGGGCCCAACGGGGCGGGCAAGAGCACGACCGTGGAGATCCTCGAAGGGCACCGGAAGCGGGACGGGGGTGAGGTGGAGGTGCTGGGCGGGGATCCGGGCAAGGCCACCGCGGGGTGGCGGGGGCGGATCGGGATCGTGCTCCAGTCGGCGACGGACGTGGCGGAGCTGACCGTCCGCGAGGCCGTGCGGCACTTCGCGAGCTACTACCCGGACTCGCGCGACCCCGACGACGTGATCGAGCTCGTCGGGCTCACCGGGAAGGCCGGGGCGCGGGCCGGGAAGCTGTCCGGCGGGCAGCGGCGGCGGCTGGACGTGGCGCTCGGGATCATCGGGCGGCCCGAGCTGCTGTTCCTCGACGAGCCGACGACCGGGTTCGACCCGGAGGCGCGGCGGCAGTTCTGGAGCCTGATCCGACTGCTGGCGGGCGAGGGCACGACCATCCTGCTGACCACGCACTACCTGGACGAGGCGGAGGCGCTGGCGGACCGGGTCGCGGTGATCGCGGCGGGCCGGATCGTGGCCGAGGGGTCGCCGAAGACGCTGGGCGGGCGGGCCACCGCCGAGGCGACGGTGCGCTGGAACGGCGTGGACGGGCCGCAGGTGCGGCGGACGTCCGACCCGCAGAAGTTGATCGTCGAGCTGTCCCACCACGAGGAGCTGGCCGAGCTGACCGTGGCGCGGCCGACCCTCGAGGACGTCTACCTGGACCTGATCGGAGAACGCGCGTGAGCACCACGACCGGAACGACCCGCGGGCCGCGGCCCACGCGGAACACGGGAACCCTGGCCATCGGGGCGTCCCGCGGACGGCTGGAGCTGCGGGAGTTCTTCCGCCGCAAGGAAGCCGTCGTGTTCACGTTCTCGCTGCCCGCGTTCATCCTGCTGCTGCTGGGGAGCGTGTTCAACGAGGACATGGTGGGCACCGGCGTGTCCATGAGCCAGCTGTTCACCGCCAGCATGATCGGCGCGGGCATCCTCTCGACGTCGTTCATCACCCTCGGCGTCGGTGTCGCGAACGACCGGGAGGACGGCACGCTGAAGCGGCTGCGCGGCACGCCGATGCCCGCGGCGGCGTACTTCATCGGCAAGCTGGTGCTGGTCGCGGTGGCGAGCCTGGCCGAGGTCGTGCTGCTGCTGGCGGTGGGCGTCCTGCTGTTCGACGTGGAGCTGCCGACGGACCCGGCGCGCTGGCTGACGTTCGCCTGGGTGTTCGCGCTCGGCGTCGTGTCGTGCTCGCTGCTCGGCATCGCGGCCAGCGCCCTGGCGAAGTCGGCGCGCAGCGCGCCCGCCGTGATGAACCTGCCCTACATCGGGCTCCAGTTCATCTCCGGCGTGTTCATCAGCCCGATCATCGCGCTGCCCGCGGCGATGGTGGGCGTGGCGTCGTTCTTCCCGCTCAAGTGGATCTGCCAGGGCATGCGCTCGGTGTTCCTCCCGGACAGCGCCACGGCGCTGGAGATGGCGGGCACGTGGGAGCACGGCCTCACGGCACTGGTGCTCGGGGCGTGGTGCGTGGTCGGCTTGGCCCTGTGCCTGGCGACCTTCCGGTGGACCAACAAGTGATCAACCCGTGGCGGCGGATGGCCGCGATGGCCTACGTGGTCGCCGCGGTCATGATCCTGATCGACACCGCCCCGATCGCCCACCGCCTCGGGGCGATCGGCCTGGCGGCGGCGTGCGCCGCCTGGCAGCACTGGTTCGGGCCGGACGCCGTGTCCTGGCGGCACGAGCACCGGCCCGGCCGCGGCGCCGTCTACCTGTCGGTGATGTTCGTCCTGTTCGCGGCGGCGGTGTGGCTGACGAACGCCTCGGCTTACCTGCTGTTCGCGGTGATGGTGCAGATCTACATGGCGCTGCCGCTGTGGTTGGCCCTCGTCCCGGCGGTGGTGTTCTCGCTGGTGCCGTGGGTCCGGTCGTTCCGCGAGGCCGACTGGGTGCAGGACTTCCTGCCGATCGTCGCGCTGATCGCCCTGCTGTCGCAGATGTTCGCCTGGGCGATCACCACGATCCTGGACAAGACCCGTGAACAGGTGCAGCTCGTCGAGGAGCTGCGCCGCACGCAGGCGCTCAACGAGCGGCTGTCGCACGAGGCCGGGGTCGCGGCCGAGCGGGTGCGGCTGTCCGGCGAGATCCACGACACCCTGGCGCAGGGGTTCACCAGCATCGTCACGCTCGTGCAGGCCGCGCAGGGCAACCCGGCCGGGGCGCCGAAGCTGCTGGACCTGGCGCTGCGGACGGCGCGGGAGAACCTGGTGGAGGCGCGCGCCCTGGTGGCCGCGCTGGCGCCCACGGCGTTGAGCGGGTCGACACTGGTCGAGGCGATCGGCAGGCAGGCTGACCGGCTGGGCGAGGAGGCCGGGGTCGAGGTGCGGCACCGGACCACCGGCGAGGCGGGCCCGTTGCCGACGTCGGTCGAGGTGGTGCTGCTGAGAGCGGCGCAGGAGGCGTTCCACAACGTGCGCAAGCACGCCGGTGCGAGCGCGGTGGAGGTCGAGTTGGCGTTCGAGGAGGAAGCGGTGCGGCTGTCCGTGCACGACGACGGGCGCGGTCTCGGTGACAGCGCGGAGGGGTTCGGGCTGCGGGGCATGAGGGCGCGGGCCGAGCAGGTCGGCGGCACGCTCGACGTGTCCGGCGCCGACGGCACCACGTTGACCCTGCGGGTGCCGCGGTGATCCGGGTGCTGCTGGCCGACGACCACCCGGTCGTCCGCCAGGGACTGCGCGGGATGCTGGAGGCCGAGGACGACCTGATCGTGGTCGGCGAGGTGTCCTCGGGGGCGGAGGCGGTCGAGTTCGTCGCGAACGACCCGCCGGACGTGGTGCTGATGGACCTGCGGATGCCGGGCATGGACGGGGCGTCGGCGACCGCGCGGATCGTCGCTTCGGGTTCCCGGAGTCGCGTGGTCGTGCTGACCACGTACGAAACGGACACCGACATCCTGCGGGCGGTTGAGGCGGGCGCCGCCGGGTACCTCCTGAAGGACTCCACAAGGGACGAACTGGTCACCGCCATCCGCGGCGCGGCACGCGGTGAGACCGTGCTGGCACCCTCCGTGGTCGGGAAGCTCGTCGGCCGGGTCCGCGCACCGGCCCGGCCCGCGCTGTCGGCCCGTGAGATCGAGGTGTTGCGGCTGGTGGGGCGCGGTTTGTCGAACGCGGAGATCGGCCGGGAGCTGTTCATCGGCGAGGCCACGGTCAAGACGCACCTGCTGCGCGTGTTCGGGAAGCTCGGTGTGTCCGACCGCACGGCCGCGGTCACCACGGCGATGGAGCGGGGCGTTCTCGGATGAGTGAGCCGGGACACCCGGATGTCACGTCCCGGCCACCCGGCTGCAACACTTGTGCCCCCGGCAACGGCGCCGGTCAGGCAGTTCCCTGAACCCGCCCCCGGAGGCGTCGACATGACCCAGACCGCCGATCCGACCACCTTGATCGTGCCCGCCGACCTGAAGCCGTCCGACGGCCGGTTCGGCTGCGGCCCGTCCAAGGTGCGTCCCGAGGCCCTGCAGGCCCTGGTGACCGAAGGCGCCGCGCTGCTCGGCACCTCGCACCGCCAGAAGCCGGTGAAGTCACTGGTCGGCCAGGTCCGCTCCGGCCTGCGCGAGCTGTTCTCGCTGCCCGAGGGCTACGAGGTCGTGCTCGGCAACGGCGGCACCACGGCGTTCTGGGACGCGGCCGCGTTCGGCCTGGTCCGCGAGAAGGCGCAGCACTTCACGAACGGCGAGTTCTCCTCGAAGTTCGCCAAGGTCACCGACGAGGCCCCCTTCATCGGCCCGTCGCACATCACCAAGGCCGAGCCGGGTTCCGCGCCGGAGATCTTCTACGAAGAGGGCTCGGACCTCGTCGGCTGGGCGCAGAACGAGACCTCGACCGGTGTCGTCACCCCGGTCAAGCGCCCCGAGGGCTCCGACGGCGCGCTGATCGCCATCGACGCCACCTCCGCCGCGGGCGGCCTCGCGGTCGACGTGTCCGAGACGGACGTCTACTACTTCGCGCCGCAGAAGAACTTCGCCTCCGACGGCGGCCTGTGGATCGCCCTGATGAGCCCGGCCGCGCTGGAGCGGGTCGCCGAGATCGGCGCCTCCGGCCGCTGGGTGCCGGAGTTCCTGTCGCTGCCGACGGCGCTGGACAACTCCACCAAGGAGCAGACCTACAACACGCCGTCGCTGACGACGCTGTTCCTGCTGGCGAACCAGATCGACTGGATCAACGGCAACGGCGGGCTGTCGTGGGCCGCCGAGCGGACCGCCGACTCGGCGAACCGGCTGTACTCGTGGGCCGAGAAGACCGCGTACACGACGCCGTACGTGGAGAACCCGGACCACCGCTCGAACGTGGTCGGCACGATCAACTTCACCGACGAGGTGGACGCGGCCGTCGTGGCGAAGGTGTTGCGCGCCAACGGGATCGTGGACGTCGAGCCGTACCGGAAGCTCGGCAAGAACCAGCTGCGGGTGGCCATGTTCTCGGCGATCGAGCCCGACGACGTGACCACGCTGACCAAGGCGATCGACTGGGTGGTCGGCCGGCTCGGCTGATCCCGGGTTCGGAAGAGGCCCCCGGCACGTGTGCCGGGGGCCTCTTCCGTGCCCGAGTGAGGAACTCGGGGTGCCTGAGCGTTCGACACGGGGTGTCTGGGCGTTCGACTCGCGGGTTAGGCGAGGGCTTCGGTGGGGGAGAGGCGGGCGGCGCGCATGGCGGGGTAGGCGCCGGCGATGGCGCCGACCAGCATGGACACCGCGACGCCGCCGACCACGGCGGGGAGCGGGATCTCGGCGGGCCAGCCCTGGCTGACCGAGTAGCCCGCCGTGACTGCCACGCCGATCAGCACGCCCGCGACTCCGCCCAGGCCGGAGAGCAGTACGGATTCGGCCAGGAACTGGCCGCGCACCTGCCGGCGGGTGGCGCCGAGCGCGCGGCGCAGGCCGATCTCCCGTCGCCGTTCCAGCACCGAGATCACCATCGTGTTGGCGACGCCGACGCCGCCGACCAGCAGCGCGACGCCGCCCAGCCCGAGGAACAGGCCGCTGTACGCGGTCTCGGTGAGCTGCTTGGCCGCCAGCGCGTCGGACGGGCGGGCGACCCTGACCTCGTTGGGCTGCTGGGGGTTCAGGGTGGCGCCGAGCACGCCGCGCACGTCTTCGACGGCGTTGTCCTCGGCGCGCACGTAGACCGTGCCGGGGTGGCCGTCGAACGCCAGCCGCTCGATGGCGGCCTCCCAGCCGACCAGCACCGACCGCTCGATCTCCGGCGCCAGCGGCATCGGGTCGAGGATGCCGACGACGGTGAACCACTGCCCGTCGATCCACACCTGGCCGCCGACGCCGGTGATCCCGAGGCGGGTGGCCCCGACCGAGCCGAGGACGACCGACGGGAACGGCGAGGAGTCGAGGAAGCGGCCGTCGCGAACGTGCCCGCCGAGCACGTCCAGCAGGTCCGGCGTCGCGGCGGACACGCCGAGGCCGGAGGTCTCGTCCTCGTCCACGTGGTCGTTGCGGCGCACCGACTTCCCGGTCTTCCCGATGCCGCTGGCGGACTGCACGGGCCCGATCCGCCTGGCCATCCCCACCGCGGTCTTCGGCAGTTTCGCGTCCTGGCCGCCGAAGGTCTGGCCGGGTTCGGAGCGCAGCAGGTTCGTGCCGAGGGTGGCGAGCTGGTCGCTCAGCGCCTTGGCGCTCGACGCCGGGATGCCGATCACCGCGACGACCGCGGCGATGCCGATCGCGATGCCCAGCGCGGACAGCACGGCACGCATCGGTTTGGTGCGCATCCCGTGCGCGCCAAGGCGTCCGACGTCGCGCGGGCCGAGCCGGGTCGGCTGCGGCAGGGTGGACGTCACACCACCACCCCCGTGTCGAGCTGGACCAGGCCGTCCAGCACCTCGATCCGGCGCGGGGCGTGCGCGGCGATCTCGCGGTCGTGCGTGATGATCACGATCGTGGTGCCGTCCGCGTTCAGCTCGCCGAGCAGGTCGAGCACCCCGACGCCGTTGCGGCTGTCCAGGTTCCCGGTCGGCTCGTCGGCGAGCACGATCGACGGCCGGTTGACCACGGCCCGCGCGATGGCGACGCGCTGGCGCTCACCGCCGGACATCTCGCTCGGCAGGTGCCAAGCCCGGTGCGACAGCCCCACCCGGTCCAGCGCCGCCAGCGCCATCGGCCGCCGCTCGCGGTGCGGCACCCCGGCGTAGAGCAGGCCGGAGGCCACGTTGTCGACGGCGGGCAGGCCCTCGGTGAGGAAGAACTGCTGGAACACGAACCCGATCCAGCGCGACCGCAGCGCGGACAGCTTGCGGTCCGGCAGCATCGCGACGTCGTGGCCGCGCACCAGGACGTGCCCGGTGGTGGGCCGGTCCAGCGTGCCCATGAGCTGCAACAACGTGGACTTGCCCGACCCGGACGGCCCGACGATGGCCAGCATCTCGCCGTCGCGGACGCTCAGCGACACCTCGCGCAGCGCCTGGACGCCGCCGGGGTACGTGCGGCTGACCCGGTGCATGTCCAGGACCGGCGTCACGACGTGGTCACCACCCTCAGGCCCTCGGTGAGGCCGTCCCCGCTGACCTCGACCTCGCCCTTGGAGAACAGCCCGGTCGTGACGGCGACCAGCTCGCCGCCGGTCGCGGACTCGACGGCGTAACCGCCCTCGGCCAGCGCCAGCAGTGCGCCGACCGGCACGATCAGCACGCCGTCCTTCCTGCCCGCGGTGAACACGACCGACACCGACACCGAG
Source organism: Umezawaea sp. Da 62-37 (assembly GCF_032460545.1). Lineage (GTDB taxonomy): Bacteria > Actinomycetota > Actinomycetes > Mycobacteriales > Pseudonocardiaceae > Umezawaea. The sequence continues at coordinate 6,089,995 of NZ_CP135965.1, read as the reverse complement.
TCCAGCGTCCCCGCTGCCGCCGGGTCGTCCAGGGTGATCGTGACCGGGGACTTGGCCTTGCCGTCCTGGCCCTCGACCGCCTTGCCGACCGAGGCGATCGTGCCGGTGGTGGTGCCACCGCCGGTGATCGTCAGCTCGACCTTCTCGCCGATCTTGGCCAGGCGCAGCTTCGACGACTCGAGGTCGACGGTGACCACCCGCTGGGTGCCGGTGACCTTCATCAGGTCGCCCGCACCGGGGGCGCCGAGCTGCGCGCTCACCGACGAGATCCGGATCGGACCCGCCTGCACGACGACGTCGCCGACACCCAGGACACCGGTCTGCTCGACGCCGAGCGCCTTCTGCCACTTCTTGATCGCGGTCGCGGTCCAGAAGGTGAACTTCTCGTCCGGCTCGCCGAAGTCGTCGAAGCCCAGCGCGTTCAGGTTCTCCTCGACGATCTTCACGTCCGGACCGTTGGTCATGTCGGTCTGGAGATCGCGGTAGAGCGGCAGGTACCCGTAGAACAGCGGGATCTGCTTCGCGTCCACCGAGTACACGTTCTGGCCGCGCTCGACGACCGCCCCGGACGCCGACAGCCCGGTGACCGTGCCCTGCTTGCGCCCCTGCAACGACCACTCGGTCCCGTAGGCGAGCGCCCCGGTGACGGTCTGCTGGTCGACGAGGTCGCCCTTGCGGACCTCGGTGGTGTCCGGCGGCTCGGCCTTCGGCGGCGCCGCGTTGGCGGTGTTCGAGGCGATCCTGGTCAGCACGACCACCGAGCCCGTGCCCAGCACGGCCACGACCACCAGTGCGACGACCAGCCAACGACCTCGTCCGCGCCGCCGCGGTGAGGTCGGCCCGTCCTGGTCAACCATTGCCGGGCACCGCCGGCACCGCGAGCATCCCGCCGTCGCCCATGCCGCAGGCCTTCATGGCCTCCGTGAACTTCTCGGTGTCGTCGGAGCCCAGCGTGGTGCCCCGGCCGGACTTCTCGGCGTCGGGATCGGGCATGTCGATGCCGTGCTCGCGCATGCACTTGGCCTGCTCGCGCATCTTGTCCTTCTCCTCCTGGCTCGGCTCCTTGAACTCGCCGCCGTCGGGGAGGAACTGCTTGCAGGCCTCGTTGGCCTTGTTCATCTTCTCCATGCCGACCTCGTCCTCGGACGAGGCCGAGCCGAGCGCGATGACGCCTCCGCCCTCCTGCGGGTCCGGCATGTCCACCCCGTTGTCGCGCATGCACTTCGCGAACTCGCGGATCTTGTCCATGTCCGCCGGGTCGAGGCTCGCGCCCTTGGGCGTGCCGCTGCTCGACGTGGGCGAGCCGGACTTCACCGACGCCACCCCGTTCCCGCCGTCGTCCTTCGCACCGCATCCGGTGACCAGCGCGAACAACACCGGTACCAGCAGGCCTGTGGCCAACTTCGCCTTCATGCGCTCCTCCAGAGTGGTTGTGGTCGGCGGGGCCGTCCCCGACGTCGACCCCGCCGCCGTTGAAGTTCTACGGATCCGGTGATCTCGGGCCGTTAAGCGAAGTGCCTTATCCGGCGCTTATGCCTCCTTCCGCGACACTGGGCCGCATGCGCGTGCTGGTGGTCGAGGACGAACGTCTGCTCGCGGACTCGATCGCCGAGGGGCTGCGCAGGCTCTCCATGGCCGTCGACGTCTGCTACGACGGAGGGGCCGCGCTGGAGCGCGTCGGCGTGCACGACTACGACGTGGTGGTGCTGGACCGCGATCTGCCGGTGGTGCACGGCGACGAGGTGTGCGCGGCCGTGCTGGCCGCGGGCGGCGAGGCGCGCGTGCTCATGCTCACCGCGGCCGCCGAGGTGGACGACCGGGTCGCGGGCCTCGGCGCGGGCGCCGACGACTACCTGACCAAGCCGTTCGCGTTCGCCGAACTGGTGGCCCGCGTGCAGGCGCTGGCCCGCCGGTCCCGGCCCGCGCTGCCGCCGGTGCTGGAGCGCGCCGGCGTCGTGCTCGACCTGCCGCGCCACCAGGTCTCGCGCGACGGCCGGTTCGTGGCGCTGTCCCCGAAGGAGTTCGCCGTGCTGGAGGTCCTGATGCGCGCCGGGGGAACCGTGGTCAGCCCGGAGGTGCTGCTGGAGAAGGCGTGGGACGAGCACGCCGACCCGTTCACCAACGCGGTCCGGGTGGCGATGGTGACGCTGCGCCGCAAGCTCGGCGCGCCGCAGGTGATCGAGACCGTGCCCGGCGCGGGCTACCGGTTCACGTCGTGAACGAGCTGCGGCTGTCCGTGCGGACCCGGCTCACCGCCTGGTACGGGGGCCTGTTCCTGCTCGCGGGGACCGCGCTGCTGGTCACCAACTACATCCTGGTGGCCGCCACGCTCCCGCAGGCGGGCACAGCCGTCGCGGCGGCGAGGGCCCTGCCCGCCTACGCGGACATCCCCGCCCAGTCCGGGCGGACCGAGGTGGCCCAGACCATCGAGCTGACCGTGCAGGACTACCGCGACTCGGTGCTGGGCACGCTGCTGCTCCAGTCGATCGTCGCGCTGGTGATCACGGTCGTCCTGGCGGTCGGCGTGGGCTGGCTGATGGCGAGCCGGGTGCTCGAACCGCTGCACTCGATCACCGGGGCCGCCCACCGGCTGGAGGCCGACAACCTGGACCAGCGGATCAAGCACGACGGCCCCGACGACGAGCTGAAGGACCTCGCCGACACCTTCGACGGGATGCTGGACCGGCTCGCGGGGGCGTTCGACAGCCAGAAGCGGTTCGTCGCGAACGCCTCGCACGAGCTGCGCACGCCCCTGGCCGTGCAGCGGACGCTGATCGAGGTCGCGATGGGCGCGCCGGGCGCGAGCCCCGACCTGGCCAGGCTCGGCAAGCACCTGCTCGACACCAACGAGCGCAGCGAGAAGCTGATCGACGGCCTGCTGCTGCTCGCCCGCAGCGACCGGGGCCTGAGCAGCCGGGTGCCGGTGCGGCTGCACGAGGTCGTCGAGGACGTCGTGGAGTCGTGCTCGGAACTGGCGGCCGAACGCGGCGTGGAGATCACCCGTTCGTCCCGGTCGCGGATCGTCCTGGGCGACCCCGTGCTGCTGTCGCACCTGGTCTCGAACCTGGTCCGCAACGCCGTGCTCTACAACAAGCCGGGCGGGTCGGTCCGGGTGGACGTGGGCGGCGAACCCGCGCTGGAGGTCGTCAACACCGGTGAGCCGATCCCCGTCGACGTGGTGCCGGGGCTCTTCGAGCCGTTCCGCAGGCTGCGCACCGAACGGCTCGCGGGCAACGGCACGGGTCTGGGCCTCTCGCTCGTCCGGTCCATAGCCGCTGCCCACCACGGGTCCGTCAGCGCAAGACCACACGAAGGGGGCGGGCTCGTGCTCCAGGTGAACCTTCCGGTAACGGACGTGCGCCCAGGCCCGATGTACGGCAAGATCGGGTGAAGTAGTCACATGTGCACGGCGAGTCTCCCCCGTCAAGGAGGCACGCCGGTTTAACGTCTTTGCTTGGCGAGGTGGAGCTGAATAGGGGAGGCCAGGATGCGAGCGCTGCGAGTCATCGGGCTCGACGAGGACGGCAAGTCCGTCATCTGCGAGGACCCGTCCGGCGGCGAGCGCTTTCTGCTTCCGGCCGATGAGCGCCTCCGCGCCGCCGCGCGCGGCGACCTGACCCGTCTCGGCCAGATCCAGATCGAGGTCGAGAGCCAGATGCGGCCGCGGGAGATCCAGGCCCGCATCCGCGCCGGTGAATCGGTCGAGCAGGTCGCGGCGGCCTCCGGGCTGCCGAGCCACCGCGTCGAGCGGTACGCCTACCCGGTCCTGCTGGAGCGTTCGCGCACCGCTGACCTGGCCCAACGAGCGCACCCCGTGCGCGAGGACGGGCCGGACGTGCAGACGCTCGGCGAGGTCGTGGCGCACTCCTTCGGGCTGCGCGGCCAGGACTACACCGACGTCGGCTGGGACTCGTGGCGCGGTGAGGACGGCAAGTGGGTCGTGCAGATGCACTGGACCGCGGGCCGTTCGGACAACACCGCGCACTGGGCGTTCCACCCCGGAGCGCACGGTGGGACCGTGACCGCGCTCGACGAGGCGGCCGTGGACCTCATGGACCCCAACCCCAACCGGACGCTGCGCACCGTTCGCCCGGTCACGCAGCTGGCCCGCCAGGCCCTCGAAGCCCAGACCACGACCCGCGCGCCCGAGGTCGAGACCGAGACGGAGATCCTCGCCAAGGAGGAGATCCCGCTCCCGGTGCCCGCACCCCAGGTCCCGGAACAGCCCAAAGCTGAGCCGGAGGCGCCGGTGGCCGAACCGGCCGCCGTCGTCGTCGCGGAGGCTCCCGCTCGCAAGGAGCCGCCGAAGCGCGGGAAGAAGACGCATCCCATCGTGCCCTCGTGGGAGGACGTCCTGCTGGGCGTCCGGTCCCACAGGGGGTAGGCAAGCGGATTGACGGCTGCGGCCCACCACGGATTCCCCGTGGTGGGCCGCAGCCGTTTGCGCGTTCCCGAAGCCCAGGGGTTTACCGATCGCCCCCAACGGGGACCCGATGATCATGGACGGGCGACGGATCTTGATAGGCGCAGGCATCGGGGCGGTGCTCGGCGCCCTCTGGTGGGGCGTTCGGGAACTGATCGCCTCCGGCGCCGTGTGCTCCACCGACGACTTCGACTGCCTAGGCGTCGGCGTCATCTCCATGCCGGTCGCCGTCATCGTCGGCGGCCTCCTGGCTTGGCTCGCCATGCGCGCCCTCGGCCTCACCCGCCCAGCGGCCGCCGCCATCATCGGCGTGCTCCTCGCCGCCGTCTTCCTGGTCCTCACGGTCTGGATCGCCATTCCCGCCGGCACGATCGTTACCGCCGCGCTCGGATTCGCCATCGGCGCAGCGGTGACAGGCACCCGTTCCGTCAGCGAGACTGCTGCCCGTGACTGACACCCCTCGTTCCACCTCGAACGGCCTCGCCCTCAAGGTGCTCCTCCGAGTCGTGGTGTCCGCAGCCGTCGGCGCCGCCCTCCTCCTCGCCTGGGTAGCCGCATTCCAGTCCGAAAAGCTCCGCACCATGATCGACAGCACCAACCTCGGCCAATTCCTGCTGCTCCTGGTAGTCGGCCTACCCGTGGCACTGCTGACCAGCGTCATGCTCGCCGGCCCCGTGCTCTGGGTCCTGAAGGTCCGCCCGGTCTGGCCGATCATCCTCCTTGGCCCCGTCCTCATGGGCGTCGCCCAAGTCCTCAAACTGCCCGACGACCTCTCCTGGCTCGCAGGCAAGTGGACCGTCCAAGCACTACTAGCAGCAGCCAGCTACGGCCTGGCCGGCCTCATCTCCGCCCCCGCCATGATCAAGTACCGGGCGAAGAAAACCCCCTAGTAAAAACCACGCCCCACATCGGCGCAGCCGGCCACCAGCATCCGGCGCGGAGCGCCCGCCGCCCTACCGACGCGCAGCAAGGTGCCCTAGTCAGGCGCAGCCTGATACCCCGACGGCGCAGCCGCCCCCTCGCACCCGGCGCGGAGCGCCCACCGCCTCGCCGACGCGCAGCAAGGTGCCCTGGTCAGGCGCAGCCTGATGCCCTACCGACGCGCAGCGAGGTGCCCTGAACCGGCACAGCCGACACAAGCGGAGCCAAACCTCCCCCTGCCCCCGATACACAGCGCCCTCCTGCACAACCACCGTTTGTCAAGACATCTTTCCCGCCTTGACAAACGGTGGTTGTGCATTGAGACAATCGCGCGCCGGGGGCCGGGCTCCGCTCTTTCCCCGACCCCCGACCCCCCACCCCCACCCCACCCCTCAAACCGGCACCAAATCCAACAACCCCACATCCCACCCCTCCCCCGAACACAGCTCCTCCGCCTCCCCCCGACTGATCGACCGCGCCCCCGCCGCGGTCCTCCCCACCCGATCCCACCCATCCGGCGCCAGCACGTGCAGCTCCCCACCCCGCAGCGCCAACAACCTCCCCCTCGGGAACGCCATGCTCGCCTCAGTCCTCAAATACCGAACTTCAACACCGCTCATCACCGCTTGACCTCCAGCTTGGTCGAACTCGCACACTCGGGTCGGGGAAAAACCGGATGCCGAGTGTCGGTCCACCTTCGTACTGTCAGGGGTGGATCGGAGGGGGACCTACCTCGTGAAGGACCAAAGTACTTCTACGGCCGCCGCCCTGCGCAGGCTGTGGCCGTACATCAGACCTGTCCGCAAACCTCTGCTGCTCAGCATGTCCGCCACTTTCGGGGCGATGCTGTGCGGTCTCGGCATTCCGCTGATCACCCAACGGATCGTGGACGGCCCGATCGCCCATCGCGATCTGTCGGCCCTTCCCTGGCTCGTGCTGCTCGTCGGTGTGCTCGGTTGCACCGAGGCGGCTCTCTTCTACACGCGGCGCAGGCTGATCGCCCGTCCCGCGGCGCAGGTCGAGGCGCATCTGCGCGCGGACATCTACCGGAAGCTCCAGCGGCTCCCGGTGTCCTTCCACGACCGCTACCAGTCCGGTCAGCTGCTGTCGCGCGCGTCCACGGACGTCGGCACGGTGCGGCGCTGGGTCGCGTTCGCGGTGATCTTCCTGGTGGTCAACACCTCGATCGTCGTCGTCGGCATCGGGGTGCTGTTCTGGCTGGCGCCCGCGCTGGGGGTCGTGGCGCTCTGCTACACGTTGCCGCTGGTCCTGATGTCGTACCTGTTCGAGTCGAAGTTCAAGGTCGTGGCCAGGCGGGCGCAGGACCAGGCGGGCGACCTGACCACCAGGGTCGAGGAGTCGGTGCTCGGCATCCGGGTGCTCAAGGCGTTCGGCCGCGGTCCGGAGCTGACCAGGCGGTTCGCCGCCGAGGCGCGTGAGCTGCGGAACACCGAGCTGGCCAAGTTCAAGATCTTCGCGCTGCTCTGGGCGGTGCTGATCGTGCTGCCCGAACTGGGCATCGCGGGGCAGCTGGCGATCGGCTCGATCGGCATCGCCGACGGCACGACCACGATCGGCACGCTGGTCGCCGCCATCGCGGTGAGCGCGTACCTGCGCTGGCCGGTCGACTCGATCGGCTGGCTGCTGGCCGAGACGAACCAGACTTCGGCGGCGACCGAGCGCATCTTCGAGGTGCTCGACGCGCCGATCACGATCACCGACCCCGAGTCGCCGGTGCCGCTGGCCACCCCGGTGGTCGGGCACGTGCGGTTCGAGGACGTGCGCTTCGCCTATCCGGGCGCGGACCGCGAGGTGCTGCGCGGCATCGACCTCGACCTGCGGCCGGGCGAGACGGTGGCGCTGGTCGGGGCCACCGGGTCGGGCAAGACGACGCTGACGGCGCTCGTGCCGCGGCTGTACGACGTGACGTCGGGGCGGGTGACGATCGACGGGGTCGACGTGCGCGACCTGAGCCTGGACGCGTTGCGGGGAGCGATCGGCGCCGCGTTCGAGGAGCCGGTGCTGTTCTCCGCGAGCGTGCGGGAGAACGTGGCGCTCGGCAGCGCGGACGTGGACGACTCCAGGGTCCGCCAGGCGCTGCGGGTGGCCAAGGCGGAGGAGTTCGTCGAGGCGCTGCCGTGGGGTCTGGAGACGCGGATCGGCGAGCAGGGCATGTCCCTGTCCGGCGGTCAGCGGCAGCGGCTCGCGCTGGCGCGCGCGGTCGTCGGCCACCCGGCGGTGCTGGTGCTGGACGACCCGCTGTCCGCGCTGGACGTGCACACCGAGGCCGAGGTGGAGGGCGCGCTGCGGCGCGTGCTGCACGGCGTGACGGCGCTGGTCGTCGCGCACCGGCCGAGCACGGTGCAGCTGGCGGACCGGGTCGCGATGCTGGTCGACGGCCGGATCGCGGCGACCGGCACGCACCGGGAACTGCTGGCGGACAACGCGGAGTACCGCAGGCTGCTGTCCACGATGGAGGAGGAAGAGGAGGTGGTGGCGCGATGAGCACGGGCAACACGGCGGTTGCCGACTCCGAGGAGGAGTGGCGCGGCGTCGCCTCCGAGGACATCGACGAACTCGACTACAGCACGGGCCTGAAGCTCCAGGCCCGGTCGCGGAGGCTGCTCGGGTCGCTGCTGCGCCCGCACGCCCTGCCCGCGGCGCTGGCGCTGGCGATCGTGGTGCTGGAGAACCTGGCGAACCTCGCCGGGCCGCTGATCATCGCCGCGGCGATCGACCGCGGTGTGCCCGCGGCCGTCGGCGGCGACCCGGCGGTGCTGGCCTGGTGCGTCGGCGCGTACGCGGGCACCGGCCTGCTGGCGACGGTCATGCGGTACTCGTTCGTCCGGCTCACCGGCCGGGTCGGCCAGGACCTGCTGCTCGACCTGCGCGTCCGGGTGTTCCGGCACGTGCAGGCGCTATCGCTCGGCTTCCACGAGAAGTACACCTCCGGCAAGGTGATCGCGCGGCTGACCAGCGACGTGGACGCGTTGCAGGACCTGCTCGAAGAGGGCCTGGACGGGCTGTTCACGTCGTTGCTGTCGGTCATCGGCATCTCCGTCGTGCTGCTGTACCTCGACGTGCCGCTGGCGCTGGTCGTGCTGTTCGGGTTCGTGCCGCTGCTGCTGCTCGTGCGGTGGTTCCGGCGGCGGTCGACGACCGCGTACCGGGGCACCCGCGGCGCCATCGCGAAGATCATCGTGCAGTTCGTCGAGACGATGAACGGCATCCGCGCGGTCCAGGCGTTCCGCCGCGAGGACCGCAACGAGAAGATCATCGGCGAGCTGAACGGCCGGTTCCGCGACGCGAACACCGACGCGTTCCGGGTGATGGCCGCGTTCACCGCCCTGGTGCGGCTGATCGGCAACGTGTCGCTCGCGGTCGTCATCGCGTTCGGCGCGTGGCGGGTCGCCGACGGCCACCTGGAGGTGGGCGCCCTAGCGGCGTTCACCCTGTACCTGCGGCGGTTCTACGACCCGTTCGACGAGATCGCGATGTTCACCAACGCGTACTCGGCGGCGCAGGCGGCGCTGGAGAAGATCTCCGGCGTGCTGGAGGAGAAGCCTTCGGTGCCGGAGCCGGAACGGCCCACCCCGCTGGCGCACGCGCGCGGGGACGTCCGGTTCGCCGCCGTGGACTTCCGGTACTCGGCGGAGACGGCGCTGGTGCTGCCGACGTTCGACCTGCACGTGCCCGCCGGGCAGACGGTGGCGCTGGTGGGGGCCACCGGGGCCGGGAAGACGACGCTGGCGAAGCTGGTGGCCCGGTTCTACGACCCGACCCGCGGGGCCGTCCGCCTGGACGACGTCGACCTGCGGGAGCTGGCGGACGTCGACCTGCGTCGAGCCGTGGTGATGGTGACGCAGGAGAACTTCCTGTTCGCGGGTTCGGTGGCGGACAACATCGCCCTGGCGAAGCCTGGTGCCTCCCGCGCGGAGGTGGAAGCCGCCGCGGCGGGGGTGGGGGCGCACGAGTTCATCGCCGCGTTGCCGCAGGGGTACGACACGGACGTGCGCAAGCGCGGTGGCCGGTTGTCGGCCGGGCAGCGGCAGATGATCGCGTTCGCACGCGCGTTCCTGGCCGATCCGGCGGTGCTGGTGCTGGACGAGGCGACGTCGAGCCTGGACGTCCCGACCGAACGGGCGGTGCAGGCGGCGCTGGAAACCGTGCTGGCCGACCGGACCGCGTTCATCATCGCCCACCGGCTGTCGACCGTGATGATCGCCGACCGCGTCCTGGTGGTCGACGGCGGCCGGATCGTCGAGGACGGCACACCGGCCGACCTGATCGGCGAGGACGGCCACTTCGCCAGCCTGCACAACGCCTGGACCGACTCACTGGCGTAGCGCCCCGGTCGTGGTGGAAGCCTTGGTACGCCAAGGCTTCCACCACAACCACTTCGGACCCGTTGGTGACACCCGCCCACCACATCGACGAACGCACCCACCTCCGCTAACCCCCCGCGAGTCGAACCCCCAGACACCCCGTGTCGAACACTCAGACACCCCGAGTCGAACGTTCGGACACCACTGCGACGACCGGTCCCGTGAAAGCGCAGTAGAACGGCCCCGCCGAACGCCACACCAGGAGCACCCGATTCGTGCCCGTCACTCGTCCGGGATGAGTTCGCCCACGGTGACGCGGAAGTGGAAGGTCGACGTGCGGCCGTCGACGATGACGAGGTAGGAGTTCTCGTCGGTGCGCAGCACCTTCCTGGACTTCTCCGACCACGGGTACGCGGGGGCGTAGTTGCGGGCCAGGCGCATGGCTTCGGCCTGGGCGGTGGGCAGGTCGCCCGCGGGGGTGGCTTGGGACATCGTCCACTCGCGACCGTCGCCCATGCCGCGGTTCTCCTCGATGGCGACCCACCAGGTGCCGTTCTCCATGTCCGTGGGACGTCCGGCGGCCGGTGGTGGTTCCGGCCGCGAAAAATGTCGTACCCCGCCGGCACCCTGAACCCACTACGAGAGGGGGCGTGCGTGGCGGTGCACGTGGTGAGCAGGCGGCGCGGGGCGGTCGGGATCGCGAAGGCGCATCCGGGGGCGGTGGTGGTGGACGTGACGTCGAAGGGGCCGCTGCCGTGGGTGCGGTTGAGTCCGTTCTTCCCGCACGGGGGCATCCCGTTGCCGTTGAGCCCGGGGATGACCGGTGAGTCGGTGGAGGGGATCTGGCAGGCGTTGAAGGTGTTCGACGCCGCCGATGTCGACCTGGGCAAGCTGCGGGTGACGTCCATGGGCGGGCTGAAGCGGACGGTGCGGCGGTTCGGGGCCGTGCGGGGGCACCGGGCCGGGGTGGAGGGCGGGGAGCTGTTGGCCTACGAGGTCGCGCGGCGGCGGATCTACCTGCCCGCGTACCGGTGGGTGCTGGAGAACCGGGTCGGCGCCGAGCTCGACGAGCTGCGGGCGCTGGACGGGCGGCAGGACGTGGTGCTGCTGGACTACACGACCAACGGGGACGTGGCCGATCTGTCGTCGCCGTTGTCGCACGCCGCGCTGGTGCGGCGGTGGCTGGAGGACGACTGGCCGGAGGAGGTCATGGTTCCAGCAGGGTGAGGATCAGGGCGATCCAGGCGAGGACGACGCCGGTGGTGACGCCGTAGGCGACCCAGCGCCAGACGGGGGTCTTGCGGGCCAGCCACACGGACGGGGCGATGCCGCCGACGACGAGGACGTTGGCGATCAGCGCGAGCCAGCGGTTGGTCTCGCCGAGGCCGAGGGAGAGCGTGACGACCATGAAGCCCACGACCGCGCCGCTGAACACGCTGACGGTCAGGCCGGTGCCCCACGGGGTGGGCTCGGCGGGCTCCTCCGGTGCGGGCTCGGGTTCCGGGGTCGGGGTCTCGACGGGAATGCGGGGGCGCGGGCGGACGCCGGACTGGGAGGCGTCGACGAGGTGGCGTTCACCGGTGACGGGGTCGGCGAAGGCGACCTGGACGCCCATGTCGGCGGCCAGGCGGCCCGCGAGCTGGCGGCCCCGCCTGGTGACGAGGGCGCCCGCGGCGCCGTCGGCGGGGGCGTCGGTGCGCAGCACGGCTTCGGCGACCTTGGCCCACTCGTGCAGCGCTTCGGCGAGGCCGGCGCCGAGCGGAAGGGTGTGCGGATCCACTTCCAGCTCACCCGCTTCGCTCTCACCCGCCAGCACGGCGCGGCCTGCCTGGACACGCAACTCCACGAACGCCCCCTCCGAAATCACCGTTTCCGGGGATGAACGTAGCGTGCCCAACGATGTTTCAGGCGATCGCGTAGAACACCACGGCCGCCGCGGTCGCCACGTTGAGGGAGTCGACGCCGTCCGCCATGGGGATGCGCACGGCCACGTCGGCCGACGAGATGGCCTCCTCGGTCAGTCCCGGCCCCTCCGAACCGAGCAGCACGGCGACCCGCGAACCCCGCAGCCCGGCGTCCGCCAACCCGACCGATCCGGCCCGCGGGGTGAGCGCGACGATCCGGAAACCCTTGGCGCGCAGCATGTCCAGCCCACCGGGCCACGAGTCGAGGGACGCGAACGGGACTCGCAACACGTGCCCCATCGACACCCGGACGCTGCGCCGGTACAGCGGGTCGCTGCAACCGGGCCCGAGGAGCACGCCGTCGACGCCCAGCGCGGCGGCGTTGCGGAAGATCGACCCCAGGTTCTCGTGGTCCCCCACGCCTTCCAGCACCGCGAGCCGCTTCGCGCCGTCGGCGATGTCGGCGGCGGACGGCTGCACGGCCCGGTCGGCGGCGGCGAGCACACCCCGGTTGAGGTGGAATCCGACGACCTCCGCCATCACCTCGGCCGACGCCACGTAGGCGGGGGCCGGGAGGTCCCCCAGCGCCTCGACGCGCCTGCGCACACCGAGGAACCCGCGCACCGGGAACGGCGACGCGAGCAGCCGTTCGACCACGACCACGCCCTCCGCGATCACCAACCCCCGACCACCGGGCCGGTCCGGTCGGCGATCGGCCGTGGACAGGTCCCGGAAGTCGTCCAGCCGCGGGTCGTCCGGGTCTGCGATCTCGATCACTTCGGCCACCCGGAAAGTCTCGCACTCCCGCCATGTGAGCGTTGCTCGTAGTCCAGAGGGCTCAATGCGCAAGCCTCCAACCAGCACTTCCTCGCTGATTGTTACGGCCACGTGACAGAGAGCACCGATTTGGACGCTGGCGGGCCCCTCAGCGCTGTGTCACGGTTGGCGCTCCGCTCCGCCGCCGGAGCAGCACGATCGAGGGGAGGCGGCATGGGCAGGGATGTGACCGGCCGCGCGTACACCAGAGAGGATCGCCAGCGGTACCGGGAGAAGCTCCAGCGGTGCCTCGAGGCATTGGCGACGATGTTGGCGGAGGACAGCTTCTCGTTCCCCCGCAGGCAGATGGGCCTGGAGATCGAACTGGCCCTCGTCGACGACGCGTTGAGACCGGCCATGGCGAACGCCGAAGTGCTGGAGAAGATCGACGACCCCTCCTTCACCCTCGAACTCGGCCAGCAGAACCTGGAGATCAACGTCCCGCCGCGCGAGCTGGCCGGTGACGAGACCCTTGGCCTGGAACAGGATCTGCGCGCGTCGTTGAGCGCGGCGGACGCCAAGGCGCGGGACGCGGGCGCGAACCTGGTCATGATCGGGGTGCTGCCGACGTTGCGGCACGAGCACTTCGACCTGCGGTGGCTGTCGAACAGCTCGCGCTACAAGGTGCTGAACGACCGGATCTTCGCGGCGCGCGGCGAGGAGACCGTGCTGCACATGGAGGGCTCGCCGCTGGCGGGCCACGGCCCGGAACGGCTGCTGAGCTACCAGGAGTCGATCCTGCCGGAGGCGGCCTGCACGTCGGTGCAGCTGCACCTCCAGGTGGCGCCTGCCGACTTCGCCGCGCACTGGAACGCGGCCCAGTGCATCGCGGGCGTGCAGGTGGCTATCGCCGCGAACTCCCCGTTCCTGCTGGGCAGAGCCCTGTGGCACGAGACGCGCATCCCGCTGTTCCTCCAGGCGACCGACACCCGGTCCGAGGAGCTGAAGAACCAGGGCGTGCGGCCGAGGGTGTGGTTCGGCGAGCGGTGGATCACGTCGATCTTCGACCTGTTCGAGGAGAACGCCCGCTACTTCCCCGCGCTGCTGCCGGAGACCGACGACGAGAACCCCGTCGAACTCCTCGAAGCCGGTATCACCCCCGAGCTGACCGAGCTGCGCCTGCACAACGGCACGATCTGGCGGTGGAACCGGCCGGTGTACGACGTGGTCGACGGCGTGCCGCACCTGCGGATCGAGAACCGGGTGCTGCCCGCTGGTCCGACGGTGCTGGACACCATCGCCAACGCGGCGTTCTTCTACGGCACCCAGCGGGCGCTGGTCGACCAGGATCGTCCACTGTGGACGCGGATGTCGTTCCACGCGGCCGAGGAGAACCTGTACACCGGCGCGCGGCACGGGATGGGCGCCCAGCTGTACTGGCCGGGCATCGGCTGGGTGCCGCCGGACGAACTGGTGCTGCGCAGGCTGCTGCCGATGGCGCACGACGGGTTGCGCGCGTGCGGCGTCTCCGACGAGGCCCGCGAGCGGTACCTGGGCGTGATCGAGCAGCGCTGCCTGACCCGCCGCACGGGCTCGTCTTGGCAGCGCGACACCGTGGTGCGGCTGGAGGAGCGCGGAGCCGACCGCGGCACCGCGCTGACCGGCATGCTCAGGCGGTACGTCGACCTGATGCACGAGGGCGAGCCCGTGCACACCTGGCCGGTCGACTAGGGCGTCCCGTTCGACGGGAGTCGCGCCTGAGGCGGCGCGGGCGAATGGCTCGCGGGCCGTCCGGCCGTGCCACGGGGGCCGCGTCAGGCCCGGCTGCCGTGCAGGAAAAAGGCCCCTGGCCCGGTAGGAGGGTCGCCCCCGCCGGTCAGCGGCGGCGACCCGACTTCAGGGGGGCGACGTCCGCGCCGTCGTGCGAACTGCGGCAGTCGTCCGGCGTCACGGCCTCGACCGCGAGGGTCAGCATCCCCTTCACGCCGGTGTAGATGGACTCCCCGCAGGAGGCCAGCGACGTGTGCACGCGGTTGGAGTCGGAGAAGTCGCGCTCGTCCTTGACGCGCTTCTTGCCCGCCTCCTCCGGCTTGGTGGCGCTGCGGAGGTTCACCTCCAGCCAGGCCGCGACCTCGGCGGGGGTGCTCAGCACCTCTTCCGGGGTGCGCTCCAGTCTTTCCTGCCGAGGGGAGGCGTGGTCGAGGGACGTGTGCTCGACGTAGGCGTGCCAGTGCGTGTTGCGCATGGACCAGGTCTGTTCGACAGGCCAGTCCTCCTCGGTGCTCATCCCCTTATCTTGCACCCTTGGCGGGCGGGGTGGCCAACAGCCCGCGGACGTCGAGCTCGCGGTCGACCGCGACCGCTTCCGCGAGCCGCCGATCGTGCGTCACCAGCAACAACGTGCCCTCGTACGTGGCGAGCGCCTGTTCCAGCTGGTGGATGGCCGCGAGGTCGAGGTGGTTGGTCGGCTCGTCGAGCACCAGGCACGTCGTGCCCCTGGCCTGCAACAACGCCAGCCCGGCACGGGTGCGCTCGCCCGGCGACAGGGTCCTGGCGGCCCGCAGCACGGTGTCCGCGCCGACCCGGAACTTCGCCAGCAGCGTCCGCGCCTCCACCCGTTCCAGGCCGGTCGCCGACACGACGACGTCCAGCGCGGACCGGTCGGTGTCGAACTCCTCGCGCAGCTGGTCGACCTCGCCCACCACGACCGTCGAGCCCTCGCCGCGCTCGCCGGACAGCAGCGGGATCCGGCCGAGCAGCGCTGCCAGCAGGGTCGACTTGCCCGATCCGTTCGGCCCGGTGATCCGCCAGCGCTCCCCCGCGCCGATGGCCAGGTCGATCGGCCCCAGCGTCACGTCGCCGCGGCTCACCACGGCCTGCCGCAACGTGAAGGCGATCCGGCTCCCCCGGCCCGCGCTGGGCAGGGTGAGCCGCAGTTCCCACGCCTCGCGCGGTTCCTCGACCTCCTCCAGCCGTTCCAGCGCGCGGTCCACAATGGACGCCTTGGCCGCGGTGGCCTGCGACCGCTGCTTCTCCCGGTGCTTGATGTTCTTGTCGTTCTCGTTCGACTTCGCCACGTTCCGCACGCCCGCGCGGGACCACTCGCGGGTCAGCCGCGACCGCTCGGTCAGCGACTCGCGCTTCGCCGCGTACGCCTCGTACTCCTCGCGGGCCCGGCGCTCGGCGGCGGACTTCTCCTCCAGGTAGGCGTCCCAGCCGCCGCGGAACAGCGACGCGGTGCGGGTGAACTCGTCTAGTTCGACGATCGCCGTCGCCGTGCGGGCGAGGAACTCCCGGTCGTGGCTGACCAGCACGATCGCCGCCCGGCTCGCCGAGACGTGCGCCTCCAGCAGCGCCAGCCCGTCGGTGTCCAGGTCGTTGGTCGGCTCGTCGAGCAGCAGCGCGTCCGCCCGCGTGAGCAGCACGGCCGCCAGCCGCAGCCGGGCGGACTGGCCGCCGGACAGCTCGTGCGCGGTGCGCCGGTCGAGCAGGTCCGCGTCGAGGCCGAGCCGGTCGCACACCGCGTCCGCGCGCTCCTCGAAGTCGCCCGCGCCGATGGTCGTCCAGCGGTCGAACGCCGCCGAGTAGCGGTCCTCCGCCCCGGCGACGCCCTCGGACAGCTCGACGCCCGCGCGTTCGAACAGCGCGTTCGCCTCCGCGACCCCCGTCCGCCGCGCCAGGTGCTCCCTCAACGACTCGCCGGGCCGCGGCCGGGTCTCCTGCGTGAGGTGCGCCACGACGGCCGACGCCGGATGCCGGACGACCACGCCCTCATCCGGTGCCAGCTCGCCCGCGAGCACCCGCAGCAGGGTCGACTTGCCCACCCCGTTCGGCGCGATCAGCCCTGCGCGTTCGCCTGCGGCGACATCGAGATCAACCTCCGAGAGCACGGTCCGGGGACCGAAGGACAGCGTGACTCCGCGAGCTGCCAGGACGGACACACCGCTGACCGTCGCAGGCCGCCCGCTCGCGGGCAACCGGATTTCACCCGCCCCACCCTCGCCCTGACGGCTTAATGCCAGTAGGTTGCAACTAAGAAGATGTTGCAAGAGGTTGAGGAGAGCGTCGATGGCCCCGTACGTGCTGCCGGATCTGGATTACGACTACGCCGATCTGGAGCCCGCGATCATCGGCGAGATCAACGAGCTGCACCACGGCAAGCACCACGCCGCCTACGTGAAGGGCGCGAACGACACGATCGAGCGGATCGACGAGGCCCGCGACCAGGAGGACCTCGGCTCGATCGTCGGCCTGGAGACGACCCTCGCGTTCCACCTCGCCGGACACGCGCTGCACCAGGTGTGGTGGAAGAACCTCAGCCCGGACGGCGGCGACAAGCCGGTCGGCGAACTGGCCGCCGCGGTCGACGAGTTCTTCGGCTCGTTCGACGGGCTCCGCCTCCAGCTCAACGCCGCCGCCGGCTCCATCCAGGGCTCCGGCTGGGGCGTTCTCGCCTGGGAACCGGTCGGACGGCGGCTGGTCACCCTCCAGCTGAAGGACCACCACTCGAACCTGTCGATCGCGACGACGCCGCTGCTCGCGTTCGACATCTGGGAGCACGCGTACTACCTCCAGTACCGCAACCTGAAGACCGACTACATCAGCGCGCTGTGGAACATCGTGAACTGGACCGACGTCAACGCCCGCTTCGAAGCGGCGCGCGCCGGGCGGAACGGGCTGCTGCTGCCCACCGCGTGACCCCCTGATCCCGGCAGTGGATGCTCCGACAAGCCGAGCTGCCGGACAGCGCCGAGGCGCCGCCACCCGTGCGGCGCCTCGGCGTTCTGCCGTACCGGGCCGGCGATCCCGGACGCACGACGAGGCCCCGCCCACCGGTGGTACGACCGGCGAGCGGGGCCTCGTCTGTTCCCGAACTGACTGCCACTCCCACCACGAAGTGACAAGACTTAGGTTAGCCTAAGCTCCATTGCTTGGGAAGTGGGCAACACGAAAGTGTGCGGAAAAAAGTTCGTTCCCGCACGTCGGAGCCTTGCTCGAGGGGTTACGCCCGGCGGGCGCGGACCGGGAACCTCGGCAGCACCAGGCCACCGCGGCGGATCAGCACGACGTAGCCGACCAGCGCCGTGACGACGGAGATGACGCCGCCGGCCACGAGCGGGGCGCGACCGGTGTACTGCTCGGCCAGCCAGCCCATCACCGGGCCGCCCAGCGGGGTGCCGCCGAGGAACACAAGCATGTAGAGGCCCATCACGCGGCCGCGCATGGCGGGCGCGACGGACATCTGCACGGTGGCGTTGGCCGTGGTCGTGAAGGTCATCATCGCGATGCCGACGGGGATCAGCACCAGGCCGACGGTGATCAGGTTCGGCATCAGACCCGCCGCGACCTCCAGGAAGCCGAACGCCAGCGCGCCGCCGATCAGCAGCCCCAGCCGGGGCTTCCCGCGCGTGCTGCGCTTGGCCGCCAGCGTGGCGCCCGCGAGCGTGCCGACGGCCAGCATCGTCGTCAGCAGGCCGTAGGCGTCCGCGTTGCCGCCGAACACGTTGCGCGCCATGACGGCGAGCGTGAGGAAGAAGTTCAGGCCGAACGTGGAGATGAAGAAGACCAGCGACAGCAGGATCACCAGGTCCGGGCGGCCCTTCACGTACCGCAGCCCCTCGACCAGCTGGCCGCGCTCGCGGGGCACCGGGTCGGAGCGGCGCAGCTGGGCGACGTCCATCAGCAGCAGGCCGCCGATCACCGCGACGAACGACGCCGCGTTGATCAGGAACATCCAGCCGGTGCCGATGATCGTGATGCCGACGCCCGCCACCGCGGGGCCGACCATGCGGGCCAGGTTGAACGTCATCGAGTTGAGCGCGACCGCGTTCGGCAGCTGGTCGCGGCCGACCATCTCGATCACGAACGACTGCCGCACGGGGGTCTCCACCGCGGACACGCAGCCGAGCAGCAGGCACAGCAGGTACACGTGCCAGAGCTGCGCGAGCCCCGTGACGTCCAGCAGTCCCAACGTCAGCGCGCACAGCGCGAGGCCGCTTTCCAGCACCAGCAGGAGCCTGCGCTTGTCCATCCGGTCGGCGAGCACACCCGCGTAGAGGGAGAACACCAGCGTGGGGGCGAACTGCAGGGCCGCCGCGATGCCGAGCGCGACGGCGCTGCCGTGGGACAGTTCGAGCACCAGCCAGTCCTGCGCGACGCGCTGCATCCACACGCCGATCAGGGAAACGACCTGGCCGGAGGCGTAGTAGCGGTAGTTGCGGACCTTCAGGGAGCCGAACATGGTGCTGCGCTTGGGCGGGGGTAGCGCGACGTCCCGATCGACCCGATCCGATTCGCCACCACCCGCGTAAGCCGGCACCCGTTACTGCCCCGCCATCCTGTCGATGATCTCCGCCGAGCGGGAGAGGATTTCCCGCTCTTCCGACGTCAGCTCGGCCAACCGCTTGTCGAGCCAGGCTTCCCTGGCGCCGACCTCTTCGTTCACGAACGCGAGACCCGACTCGCTGAGCTGCACGATGGCCTGGCGGCCGTCGGTCGGGTGGGGCCTGCGCGTCGCGTAGCCGAACTCCTCCAGCGCCGCGATCACCCTGGTCATCGACGGCGGCTGGACGCCTTCCTTGGCGGCCAGCTCACCGGGGGTCAGCGGTCCGCACTTGTGCAGCGTGGACAGCGCGGACACCTGGGTCAGCGAGATCGACGAGTTGGTGCGCTGGGCGCGGAGCCTGCGGTTCAGCCGGACCACGGCGAGCCGAAGCCTGCTCGCCAGTCCCTGCTCACCCGCGGTGTCCGCCACGTAGTTAGCATACCTCACGATCTCGCTCCCCGTTCCGCCCGTGTGACCGAATCGGACATCAGGCCCCGAACGCGGCGCGGATCGGTCTGATGGCGAAGTAGACGGTGAACGCCGCGGCGACCACCCACATCAGCGGGTGCACGCTGCGCGCACGCCCGGTCAGCGCCCTCAGGAGGACGTAGCTGACGAAGCCCGCGCCGATGCCGTTGGCGATGGAGTACGTGAACGGCATCACCACGATGGTGAGGAACGCGGGCAGCGCGATCGAGAAGTCGCCGAAGTCGATCTCCTTGACCTGCATCATCATCAGGGCCCCGACCACCACCAGCGCGGGCGCGGCGGCCTCGACCGGCACGACCTCGTAGAGCGGCGTCAGGAACATCGCGGCGATGAACAGCAGCCCCGTCACCACGTTCGCCAGCCCGGTCCGGGCGCCCTCGGCGATGCCGGACGCGGACTCGATGTAGACGGTGTTCGACGAGGACGACGCCGCACCGCCCGCCACCGCGCCGAGACCGTCGACGAACAGCGCCTTGTTGACGCTCGGCAGCTGCCCCTCCGCGTCGATCAGGTTCGCTTCCTTGCCCAGCCCGGTCATCGTGCCGACGGTGTCGAAGAAGTCGGTCAGCACCAACGTGAACACCAGCAGTGCGGCGGTGATCGCCGGGATCCTGGTCCACGCGCCGAACGACACGTCGCCGACGAGCGACAGGTCCGGCAGGCTGAAGACCTCGCTGGGCAGCGCTGGGTAGCCGAGGTTCCAGCCCAGCGGGTTCACGCCCTTGGACGGTCCCGCGTGCACGATCGCCTCGATCACGATGGACAGCACGGTCGCCGACAGGACGCCGATCAGGATCGCGCCCTTCACCTTGCGGGCGAACAGGATGCCGGTGACGAGCAGCCCGACCACGAACACCAGCGTCGGCCACGACGCGATCGACCCGTTGATCCCGAGCCCGACCGGCACCGTGGTCCCCGCCGCGTCCGGCAGCCTGCGCACGAACCCCGCGTCGACCAGGCCGATGAAGCAGATGAACAGGCCGATGCCCACCGCGATGGCGGCCTTCAGCTCGTTCGGCACCGCGTTGAACACCGCCTGCCGCACCCCGGTCACCACCAGCAGCAGCACGACGAGCCCGTTCACCAGCACCAGCCCCATGGCTTCCGGCCAGGTCATCTGCGGCACGATCGTCACCGCCACGAACGTGTTGATCCCCAGCCCCGTCGCCATCGCGAACGGCAGGTTCGCGACCAGCCCGAACAGGATCGTCATCACACCCGCGACCAGCGCCGTCACCGCCGCCACCTGCGACACCGGCAGGATCGCCCCGAGCACGTCCTTCTTCGCCCCCGCGTCGTCGGGCGCGAAACTGCCCAGGATCAACGGGTTCAGCACCACGATGTACGCCATCGTCACGAACGTGACCAGCCCACCCCGCAACTCCCGCGCGACCGTGGACCCCCGTTCGGAGATCTTGAAGAACCCGTCCAGCTTCGAAGGCGGCGTCGCCGAGGCCGGCGTCGTCTGCTCAATGGCCATCTCTACCCCAATCGGTACCCGGACCGGTGCGCGATCAGCGTGCCCGATCCTTGTTTCCGGGAGGTAGCCTGCCTGACGTGGCCGAACAGTCCGAACACGACTCGCTGCCGAGTCCTCCCCCACTACCCCGCCGCCTGTCCGACCCGGTGCCGGCGATCGTGGGCGGCACCGCGCTGTGGACGATCGCCTTCGTGGTCTTCCTCATCATCGACCCCGACGACGCCGTCTGGACCTGGGCCAGCTTCACCGGCGCGGTCCTGGGCGTCATGGGCTACGGCGTGTTCACCTGGCAACGCCGAGCCGCCCGCCGCGGCTCCCGAGGCGCACAAACCGGCACGCAGTAGCTACCCCAGCAGGGTGATCGGGGTCGGGTCGGTGATCAGGGCGGCGAAGGTGTGCCGGTCCACCCATCGGCCGCTGGTCCACGCCAAGGCGCGGGCAAGTCCCTCCGGGGTGTCCACGGCGTGCGCGACGCCGTCGACGACCCACCAGGCGACCTCGTGCTCAGCACCGTCCACGGCCACCCGCAGCTCGTCGTGCACCACGACGGAGCCGTCGGGCAGGTCCACGCCGAGCAGGTCGCACGCCAGCCGCACCGCGCCCAGCTCGTGCCACGCCACCTCATCGCCCTCGCCGGTCACCACCCCCGCGACCTCCTCCGACGCCAACGGCAGCGCCAGCAGCTCGGCCAACGCCTCGGCCCCGCCGTCCGCCGCCAGCACCCCCTCCGGCGGCAGCACCCCGAGCAACCAGGGCAGGTCCAGCACCACCACGTCATCAGCGGCCGCAGCGGCCCCCGTCAGCACCCGCACCCGATCCGGCGGACTGATCCCCCCGGAATCCAGCAGGTGCGCCACCTCGGCCAACGCCGCGTGCGCCTTGAACACCAGCGCGTCGGCAGGCGTCCGCTCCGGATCCCCCAGCCGCCGGAGCAGGTCCCGCACGTCGTCATCCCCGCGCACGTCCAGTTCGGTCCGCACCCCGACCGCGACCAGCACGTGCTCCGGCAGCCCCACCTCGGGCACCACGTCGTACAACCCCGCCAGCGACTCCGCCGAAGCCAGCCGCCAGTCGCACAGCGGCACGCCCTCCAGCGTCGCGTACTGCGACAGCCACCACCCGGTGTACCCGTCCGGCTCCTGCACCGCCCGCCACGCCACCGGGTCGGCCGCCAACATCCTCAACGCCGCGGGCCAGGCGTCACGCGACACCAGGTCCAGGTCCCGGATCCCGACCACCCGCCGAGGCGGCTCCGCGGCCGCCGCCCACCAGTACCCCTCGTCGGCCAGGTCGTGGTCGGGCTCGGTCGGATCGTCGTCCACCACGACCGTGAACCCGTCGATCACACCGATCGCCGTCAGCACCGACCGCGGCCACGCCTCGGCCGTCTTCTTGTCCAGCACCCCGATCGGCGCGTCCGACTCCAGCACGTCCAGCAGCGCCGAGTCCGGCAGCACCAGCTCGTCGGCCCGCCGCCACTCCCCGGAGGCGTCCGGCAGCACCAGCTCCGCCAGCCACGGCCGATCCCCGGCACGCATCCCCGACCGGTCCACCAGCCGCAGCACGGCGCGCACGAGGTCGTGCCCGTCCATGCCCGCGTCGATCTCGTCGGCGCTGCGGTGCACGGCCTCGCGGATGGCGTCGGAGTCGAGCAGCTCGACCGGCCCGGCCTCGACCGCGCCGAGGCGGACCAGCAGCGGGTGCACGGCCTCGGGGTGCGCGATCCGCAGCCCGGACACGTCGACCCCGGCCAGCAGGTCGAGGGTTTCCTGGTCGGTCTCCAGCAGCAGCACGCCGCGCGGGCTCGTGACGATCCGGCCGTCGGCCAGCGGGACCGGCAGGCCGCCCAGCTCCTCGCGGGCCGTCGAGTCGACCTCCGCGATCGGGTCCAGTTCGGCGTAGAGGCGCCGCCACCAGTCCGGGTCGCCGCCCAGGCCCGCCAGCGCGTCGACCACTTCGCGCATGCCCAGCCTGCGGACCTCCAGCGCCGCCAGCGCCTTCGCGTGCTCCGGCAGCGTCAGCTCCGCGTCGAGCAGGCCGGGGATCACGTCCTCCAGCAGCTCGACCAGTTCCTCGGAGCCCGCGTCGAGCACCTTCGCCTTCGCGGGCGAGGCCCACTCGCCGCTGGCCAGCGGCAGCCATTCGGCCGTGCGCAACGCCTTCAGCACACCGTCGCGCAGCACACCGTCCACTTCGGACAGCGGGAAGCCGGGCAGCGGGACCAGCGCGGTGCGCTGCACGGCGGGCAACTTCGCGACCAGCGCCGGGTAGTGCGCGGCGGCCTCGGCCAGCACGGTGTCCACGGCCGCGCCGGGCTGCACGCGCCTGCGCGACGGCTCGACCGGCAGCGTGGCCAGCAGCCGCGCGGGCAGCGACAGGCGTTCGTCGGTGGGGGTGGGCGCGTGCAGCACCTCGTCGGTCAGCACGCCGTCGGACGGCCACGCCCAGCAGATCGCCCACTGCGGCCGGGTCTCGACACCGGCCACCAGCTCCGCGGGCAGTTCTCCGGAGACGCGGTGCAGGATCCAGCGGGTCGCGGAGTCCGGGCCGTGCAGGACGACGACGTCGTCGCTGACGTCCTCGCGCGTCCACACCCGGTCCGCGACCTCGATGCGGCGCAGGCCGGGCAGCGCCAGCAGCAGGTCGCCCGCCTGGTCGGCGAACTCCGCCAGCAGCGCGGCGCCGTCCACCTTCAGCGGCAGCCGGACCTCGGTGGCGAACCCCTCGGGCACGTCGGTCTCGTCGCTCGGCCACACCAGCCGCAGCACGGGCACGTCGCCACCGCGCTGCTCGGCCAGCTCGGGCGTCGCGGCGCGGGTGCGCTCGGCGGAGAACGCGACCGCGCCGGTCGTCGACACCACCCTCGGCTCGTCGGACACCGCCAGCACGGCCGCGAAGCCGACGCCGAACTGGCCGATGGTGCCGCTGTTCTTGGTCGACGCGCGCAGCGACGCGAGCGCCGTCACACCGGCGGCGTCCAGCGGCACGCCGGTGTTCGCCGCGCGCAGCTCACCGTCCACAACGGACAGTCGCAGCGTGCCGAGTTCCACACCGGCGGCGTCGGAGGCGTTCTGCGCCAGCTCGACGAGCAGCCGGTCGCGGTAGCCGCCGAGGCGCAGGTCCTCCTCGGCGTTGGCGTCCTCGCGGAACCTGGTCGGCGAACCGCGCCACGCGGCGAGCACCGAGTCGCGCAGCGCCTCGGTACCGAAGGGGTCCTGGCTCACTGCTCGTTGGTCTCGTTGGGCTCCACGTCGAGCTGGGCGTCGTCGTAGACGACGTCCGACACCGGGATGCCCACGCTCATGTCGATCTCGACCTCGGAGTGCGCGCCGCAGCCGTACTCCACGTGCACCACGCGGCCGTCGGCAGGCGTCAGCTCGTTCGCGCACACGCCGAACGCGGCGCCGAGCGAGCCCTTGACCTGGAGGTAGAAGCCGCAGGAGCCGCACGTGGCGGGCGCGCTGCGGGCCATGTCGCTCAGCGGGCCGAAGTCGCCACCGTGCCAGCGGTCGGCGGCGTCGAGCCTGCCGTTGCGGCCCAGCACGCGCACCCGGCCGAGGCCGATCTCCCGCGAGATCTCCTCGATCGCCGGGTCCTCGGACTCCAGGTACCCCGGCACGAGCCTCGGGTCGTCCTGCCTGGTCGGCATGAGGTCGCCCACACCGAGGTCGCCCGCGCGGACCCGCTGGTCCCACGGCACCCAGTCCGGCGCGACCAGCGCCTCGTTGCCGGGCAGCAGCACGACCTCGCTCACCGAGAGCGGCGTGCCCTGCCCGGCGAACGCGACCGTGACGGCCCAGTTCCAGCCGTGGTAGCCGGCGTGGTTGGCCTCGAAGAGGTGGGTGACCGAGACCTCGTCCTCACCGAGCACACCGACGTGCGCACCGATGCGTTCCGACCCGGCTTCCTCCTGCGCGGCGGCGCGGGCGAGTTCGACGGCTTCGGAATCGGCGAGCACCGGCTGCGGCTGCTGAGTGGGCGTTGGGGTCACGGGTGAATTGTGCCGCACGACTACACAGCCGCGTGCACACGTGTCACCCTTCTGGACGTGCGGAGGCTCGTGGTGTTGGCCGGATTGGTCCTTGTCGGCGCGTGCACGGCCCCGCCGACCCCCTCCGGAGGGACCTCCGGAAGCCCGTCGGGCACACCCCCGAAGGTCGAGGTGCTGGCCACGACGCCGCACGACACCGGCGCGTTCACCGAGGGCCTGGAACTGGTCGACGGCGACCTCTACGAGGGAACCGGCCTGGAGGGCGAGTCCCAGCTGCGCCGGGTCGACCCCGCCACCGGTGCCGTCGAGCAGGAGATCGACCTCGCCCCCGACCTGTTCGGCGAGGGCATCACGGTCGTCGGGGACCGGATCTGGCAGATCACCTACCGCAACGGCCTGGCGATCCTGCGGGACCGCGCGTCGTTCGCCGAGGTGAAGCGCACCACGTACAACGGCGAGGGCTGGGGCCTCTGCCACGACGGCGAGCGCCTGGTCATGAGCGACGGCAGCGCGAAGCTGGCGTTCCGCGACCCGGCGAGCTTCGCCAAGACCGGCGAGGTCTCCGTCACCGAGGACGGCAGGCCGCTGGAGATGATCAACGAGCTGGAGTGCGTCGGCGACGCCGTGTGGGCCAACGTGTGGCAGACCGACAAGATCGTCCGGATCGACCCCGCCAGCGGGAAGGTCACCGCGACCTTCGACGCGAGCGCGCTGCGGCCGGAGGGCGTGCCGAAGAGCGACGTGCTGAACGGGATCGCGGCCGTGCCGGGCACCGACGAGTTCCTGGTGACGGGCAAGAACTGGCCCAGCGTGTTCCGGGTGCGGTTCACGGGGTGACCCGGAGCGGGTGATTCACACCCCGACCTGGGCTCGTTCGCGCACGGCGCGCGCTCTCGTGAGGCAGGATTGGGGAGTGACGCGCCCCGGTTCGGACGACCCGCACGGCACCCCGCGTGCCCGGCGCGGCTGGAGCGGCGGCCGCAAGTCCCGCCGGGAGCCGGAGCAGACCCAGGGCATCTCCCAGTGGCCTCCGGGCCCACCGCCCCAGCAGGCCCCTCCGCCGCGCCGGGAACCCCCGCGCCAGGAGCCCCCGCGCCGGACGCCACCCCAGCAGCAGCAGCCACCGCAGGAACCGCCGAAGCGGTACCCGTGGGAGGACGACGACTACCGCCCCCGGCAGGCTCCCGAGGCGCGCTTCGACTTCGAACGCCCCTCCCGCGTGCGCCCGACCCGCCCGTACCCGACCGGTGAGCCGCCGGAGCGCGACCGGCCGAGGCCGGACCGGACGGGGCAGCGCGGCGACGACGTGCCGGCGTCCGAGCAGGCGACCACGCCGACGCTGCCGAAGAAGCTGACCGTGACCAGGGTCGCGGTGTTCCGCGGCAGGCAGATCGGGCAGCGGGCCGTGTCCGCGTTCCGGAGGGCCGCGCACGCCGACGGCGCCCAGAAGTCCGGTCTGACCGCGCTCACCTACGCGGTGATGCTCAACTACGCGGCCGACGCCGCCATGGCCGTGGCGCTGGCGAACACCCTGTTCTTCTCCGCCGCCACCGGCGAGAGCCAGGGCAAGGTCGCCCTCTACCTGCTGATCACCGTCGCCCCGTTCGCGCTGATCGCCCCGGTGATCGGCCCGGCGCTGGACCGCATCCAGCGCGGCAGGCGGATCGCGCTGGCGGCCGCGTGCGTGCTGCGGGTGTTCCTGTCGATCGTCATGGCGCTGCACTTCGACGACTGGGGCCTGTACCCGGCGGCGCTGGGCAGCATGGTGCTGTCCAAGTCGTTCACCGTGCTCAAGTCCGCGATCACCCCCAGGGTGCTGCCGCCGGAGATCACGCTGTCCAAGACCAACGCCCGCATGACCGTCTTCGGCCTGGCCGCGGGTGGTGTGTTCGGCGCGGTCGCGGCCGGGTTCGCCCAGCTCTTCGACTCACCGGGCGCGCTCTGGTTCACCGCCGCGCTGAGCCTGGCCAACGGCTGGCTGTGCCTGCGCATCCCCGCGCGGGTCGAGGTCACCGAGGGCGAGGTGCCCACCTCGTTGGGCGCCAACCCGTCCAAGCCGAAGCGCCAGCCGTTGGGCCGCCACGTCGTGGTGTCGCTGTGGGGCAACGGCAGCATCCGCATGCTCACCGGTTTCCTCACCCTGTTCGCCGCGTTCGTCGTGCGCGCCCAGACCGAGGGCGACGCGGGCAAGCAGCTCCTGCTCCTCGGCGTGATCGCCGCCGCGGCGGGCATCGGCAGCTTCCTCGGCAACGCCGTCGGCGCCCGCCTGCACTTCGGCAACCCCGACCAGGTCGTCGTCCTCTGCCTCGGCGCGGGCCTCGCCGTCGCCGTCCTCGCCGCCGTGCTGCCCGGCCTCGCGACCGCGGCCGTCGTCGGCCTCGTCGGCGCCACCGCCAGCGGTCTGGCGAAGATCAGCCTCGACGCCGTCATCCAGGCCGACCTCCCCGAGGAGTCCCGCGCCTCCGCCTTCGGCCGCTCGGAGACCATCCTCCAGCTCACCTGGGTCTTCGGCGGCGCGCTGGGCGTCCTGCTGCCCGCCACCTACTGGATCGGCTTCACCGTCCTGTCGGTCCTGCTGGCCGCGGGCCTCGCCCAGACGGTCATGTGCCTGCGCGGCACCTCCCTGATCCCCGGCCTCGGCGGCGACCGCCCCGAGCACCCGAACGCGGTGCACCCCACCAAGCCCATCGGGTAGCTGCGTAAAGTCGCCCGACGTGCGCCGAGTCAAGACCGTGCTGGCCAGTACCGCCCTGCTCCTGGCGGCCGGGTGCTCCGCACCCCCGCCACCCGAGGTCACGTTCTACTCGTCGGGCAGGACCGTCAACGTCCCGCCCACCCAGTACTGCGACCTGGAGTCGGAGGACTGCGCCATCGACACGAGGGCAGCGGGCGTGCTGCGCGTGCCGCCGGGCAAGCCGGTGCAGATCTCCGTGGGCGGCGACATCGCCGACTCGGCGTGGTCGGTGAAGTTCACCTACCGCAACGCGCGCGGGGAACAGCAGGAACCCTTGCGCAGCAAGCTCTTCACCAACGCCGAACCCCAGTACGCCTACACCCTCCGACTGCCGGGCCCCGACGACCAGCTGGAGAGCGTCGAGGTCCAGCAGTTCGGCAAGCGCGTGCAGATCGACGAGACCGGTCAGATCCAGTTCGTCGCGAGGGGCACCTGGGTGCTGTCGGTGGACGACCGCGCGAAGAGCTGATCGGGCGCGGCCGCCGCCGAACCCCTACGGATCCAGCTCCCGAGCCACCGCCCGGACCACCTCGGCCACCAGCTTCGTCGTCTTCCGGTCCGGGTACCGGTCCCGCCGCAGGTCCGGCTGGATCTTCGTCTCCAGCAGCTTGATCATGTCCTCGACCAGCCCGTGCAGCTCCTCCGCGGGCCTCCGCCGCGCCTCCGCCACCGAGGGCGCCGGGTCGACGAGCCGCACCGACAGCGCCTGCGGCCCGCGCCGCCCCTCCGCCATCCCGAACTCGATGCGCTGGCCGGCCTTCAAGCCCTCGACGCCCGGAGGTAGCGCGGACTTCCGCACGTAAACGTCCTCGCCGCCGTCCTGGGTGACGAAGCCGAAGCCCTTCTCCGTGTCGTACCACTTGACCTTGCCGGTCGGCACTGCCCTCACCATTCCCTTGCTTTGACACGACGAAGCGCCCCGGGCGTACCCAGGACGCGTTCCCCCAGAGTAGCCAGAAGACCAGGGCGCGGGCACCTCCGATTGCGCGACTACCCTCGTCGCCATGACCGCTCCGAAGCTGATGCCGCTGGCTCTGGGCTTGTTCGCGCTTGGCCTCGTGGCGATCGTCGTGGTGTTCGCGCTGTTCGCGACGGGCGCGTCGAACCTGCCGATCTGGCTCAACCTCGCCGCGTGGCTGCTGACCCCGGTCGGGCTGGGGCTCGGCGTGGTCAGCGCGGTGCGGAACTCCCGGACGCGGAAGCGCTGAGCCGGTCGGCGTTGGCCCGCAGCCAGTCCGGGAACCCGGTCAGGTCGGGCAGCACGAGGTCCGCGCCCTCGTCCTCCAGCTCACGCGCGCTGCACGGTCCGGTGACGACGCCGACCGCCTCGGCTCCGGCGGCCTTGGCGCCGCGGACGTCGCCGACGTGGTCGCCCACGTAGACCGAGGCGCCGTGCAGCAGGAGAGCTTCGGCCTTCCCGGTGGACCAGACGCCGCCGACGAGGTGGTCGACCTCCCAGCCGAACGCGGCCAGGTGCAGCGCCGCGTTCTGGCGGTACTTGCCGGTGACGACCACGACGTCGCCGCCCAGTTCGCGGACCGCGGCAAGCGATTGCGCCGCGCCGGGCAGCTCGACCGTGGAGGGGATGACGACGTCGGGGTAGAGGGCGCGGAACCGGGCGATCAGGTCCGGGATCTCCTCCTCGGGCACCCCGGACTCGCGGTAGACCATGTCCAGCGGCGGGCCGAGGTGGGCGGCGAAGGCCGCGCCGTCGAGCGGGTAGCCGGTCTCCGCGGCGACCGCGTCCATCACGGCGGCCATGCCGGGTCGGGGGTCGATGAGGGTCATGTCCAGGTCGAATCCCACGGTCAGCGGCACCTGGCCACTGTACGACGGCCCGCCGGAACGGGGTCCCCCGTCCAGGTGATGGGCAGCGCTCCCCGATGTGCGAAGGTCAAGTCGTGAGTCGAGTCACCCCCGCCTGCGAACGCCTGGGCACGCCCCTGCGCGACGGCCTGCTGGTCGTCGCGGCGGACCTGCTGGCCGCGCGCGGTTTCGCGGGGCTGCGGATGGCGGACGTGGCGAGCCGCACCGGGGTGAGCAGGCAGACCGTCTACAACGAGTTCGGCAACAAGGCCGGGCTCGTCCAGGCGGTCGCCGTGCACCGGACCGCGGAGTACCTGGTGGGGGTCGAGCAGCGGCTGGGCGGGGCCGACCGGCCGTTCGACGGGATGCGGGACGCGCTCGCGTTCATGCTGGAGCAGGCCTCGAAGGACCGGCTGATCACCTCCGTGGTGACCGGTGCGGACGCCGAGGACCTGCTGCCGTTCCTGACGACCAGGGGCCTGCCGGTGCTGCTCCCGGCGGTCGCGATCGTCGCGGAGCACCTGCGGCGGCGGTGGCCCGACCTGCCCGCCGAGCGGCTCCGCCTGGCCGCCGAGACGATCGTGCGGCTGGTGCTGAGCCACCTGCTGATGCCGAGCGCGCCGCCGGAGCAGGCCGTCGAGGCCATGCTGGCGGTCGCGCGGGCGGTCCTGCCCGAGGAGGGCTGACCGACACCCCGACCGGTCTTGTCGCCATGATGTGGCGACAACGCGTCGAGGAGGTCGGCCCGTGGTCGCCATCCGCACGGAGGTCGCCCGCGTCGGGCGGCACAGCGCTCTTGGGGCCCGCGTTCGTGGCGGCCATCCCGGCAACGTCGCCACGAGCACCGCGATGGGCCGCCCGGTACGGGTACCTGCCGGTGCGGGTCCTGGTCGTCGCGAACGTGCTGGCGGGCCTGGTGCGGTACCTGTCGGCCAAACTCGGCCTGGTCACCGGGATGTCGCTGCCACTCGGCATCCCGTTCGCGCTCGTGCCGCTGACCGCCAGCCGGTCGGTCATGGGCACGGCCGCCAACCGGGTCGGCACCACCGTCGCGGCCGGTGCCGTGTCGGCGGCCGTGATCGTCCTCGACCTCGCGCTGGTCTACCTGACCTTCGCGTAGTCCACGCCCAGCGCCGCCAGCGCGGTGGTCAGCGTGCGCAGCACGGCGACGGTGTCGTCGAGCGGCATCTCCGGGCTCTCGGTGTACCCGTTGGCGATCCGCTGGGTCACCTCCGCGAGCTGCGGGGTGTACCCGTTGCCGTCCAGCTCGGCGCGTTCCTCCACGCCGTTCACCACGATCGCCGCCGGGTTGAAGAACGGCTCGGGCACCTCGATCCGGCCGCCGCTGCCGACGATCGTCGCGCGCACCTCCGGTGTGCTGATCAGCGAACAGGTGAGCAGCGCGTGCGCGCCGCCGGGGTAGGCGAGCAGCAGGGCCGCGTCGGCGTCCACACCCGTCGGCGCGAGCGACCCGTGCACGGTGACCGACTCCGGCTCGCCGAGCACCATGTGCGCGAACGACACCGGGTACACGCCGAGGTCCATCAGCGCGCCGCCGCCCAGCGCCGGATCCCACAGCCGGTGCTCCGGGTCGTAGTCGGCGGTGAAGCCGAAGTCGGCGTGCACCGCCCGCACGTCACCGATCGCGCCCTCGGCGATCAGCTCCCGGATGCGGCGGACCAGCGGGTTGAACCGCGTCCACATCGCCTCCATGAGGAACAGGCCGCGCTCCTTCGCCAGGTCGGCCAGCTCCCGCGCGTCCGCCACGGTCAGCGTGAACGGCTTCTCGCACAGCACGTGCTTGCCCGCCAGCAGCGCCTCCCGCACGACCTCGTGGTGCTGCGCGTGCGGCGTGGCCACGTAGACCACGTCCACCTCGGGATCGGCCAGCAGGTCGGCCGTCGCGCCGTACGCGCGCGGGATGCCGTGCTTCGCGGCGAACGCCTGCGCGCGGGGCAGCGCCCGCGACGACACGGCCACCACCTCGGCGCCCCGCACCCGCACCAGGTCCGACGTGACGACGTCGGCGATACCACCGGGGGCGACTACGCCCCAACGCACCAGGTTGCTCACAACACCGCAGCCTAATCAGGCAAGATCGGAGCATGCGCCTCATCCTGAACGTGATCTGGCTCGTGCTCTGCGGATTCTGGATGGCCGTGGGGTACGCGATCGCCGGTGTGATCTGCTGCATTCTGATCATCACCATCCCGTGGGGCCTCGCGTCGTTCCGGATCGCCAACTACGCCCTGTGGCCGTTCGGCCGCACCGTCGTCGACCGACCGACCGCGGGCACGGCCTCGTTGATCGGCAACGTCATCTGGATCGTCGTCGCCGGCATCTGGCTCGCCATCGGCCACGTCGTCACCGGCATCGCCCTGTGCGTGACGATCATCGGCATCCCGCTCGGCATCGCGAACTTCAAGCTGATCCCGGTGTCGCTCGTGCCGCTGGGCAAGGTCATCGTCCCGCTGCCGTAGCAACCGATCGGGCCTCCACGCGTCTCCCCTCCAGGGGGAAGCATGTGGCGGAAGAGGTTCTTGGCGGCACTGCTGGGATCGGTCGCGGTGCTCTTGGTGATGGCCGGTTTGCCTCGATTGGAATACGTGCCACCGCCATCCTGGACCACCTCGCTCGAGCTGCCACCGTCCACGACGCCATTCGTGCTGCCCACGACGACCGTGCCGCCCACGAAGTCGGGGATGCGCGTCGACCTGGTCCCCGGTCGCGGCCTGGGCGAGGTCGTCGGCGGTCCGCGGGGAGTGCCGGGCGAGGACTTCGAGGTGACCGTCGCGGTGAGCGGTCCGGACGAGCGGACCGGGGTGGGACGGGGCACGCTGATCGTGGATCTGCCGGAACACCTGGCGCTGGGCGGTTGCCGGGGCGACGAGTGGTCCTGCGCGGACAACCTGTCGTCGGTGGCCTGCGGCCTCCTCGGCTCCTTCGGCCCGGACGAACCGTGGCCGGAACTGGTGATCACCTTCCGCAAGCTCCCCGACGCCGGGGACCGGACCGAAGTCGTCCACGTCCGCACGCTCTGGCCCGGCACGGCGTTCGCCGAACTGCCCATCCGGTATGCCGGATGAGCCCGATCCGTTCCAGGGCAGCGGATCCGACCCGCCGGAGGTCCCGCGTCCATGGCTGAGAACGAGCTCGTCCTCAAGCGGCGCAAGCGGATCGTCCGGCTGGCCGCCGCGGCCGCGGTGCTGGGCTTGGCCGTGGGCGTCGTCGTGCTGCGCCCGACCGGGCCGACGGCGGAAGGCCCGCCCGCCGCAGTGCCCTCGGTGCCCTCGACGCCCTCTCCCGCTCCACCCACCGCCATCCCGGACGTGCGACCGCGGCACGAGGAACCCCAGCCGCCCGAGAGCGGATCGCTGAGGGTGGACCTGACTCCGTCCCAGTACGTCCAGATCGACCAGGACGGGTCGTGGTGGGACCACGCCATGCCCTTCGAGGCCTTCGTGTCGGTGACCTCCTGGGCCGAGTCGACGACCACGGTCCCGCTGCGGGTCTCCGTGGCCTTCGACCGCGCCGAACTGGCGGTCCACGGCACCGACGGCCCCCGCTGGGTGTGCGAACCGAGCGATGCGGGCTTGACCTGCACCAGTTCCGACGTGGTGGAGCCGAAGGAGGCGTGGCCGCCGCTGGCGGTCGAGTTCTCGCCGATGGGCGAGGTCCGGCGGGGCACCATCGCGGTGACGGCGAGCGGGCCGGGCGACGGCGCCGCGGAAGCGATCATCACCGTGGCGACCTACACCTAGATCCGTGATCCGGGCAACAGAACCGACCTCCGGGCGTCCTTCAGGACATGACGGACATCGGGCATGAGAAAGCGCTTACCCCGTTCATCGACAGGGGAATCGCGTTGGCGGTCGCGGTCTTGCTGGTCGGCGCGGGGATCACGGCGTGCACCTCCCCGACGACCGCGCGGGAACCGGGCACGTCGGCTGCTCCCGACTCCGGCAGCCCCGATCCGGGCGACCAGCCGCTGGACGTGGACCTGAGCCCCGGCCAGTACGTCGGGGTGTCGGACATCGGGGCCTTCCGGGTGCATGGCGACCTGTCGGTCGTCGTGACCGTGACCAACACCGGCGAGTCGACCACGGTGGAGCCGCTGGAGGTCGTCCTGCGGGTGCCCACGGAAAGCCTGCACCTGGTCAACCGCGAGGACGACGCGTGGGACTGCGAAGCGGACGACGAGGGCATGCGGTGCACGATCCCCGACGTCGTCGTACCCGAGGAGTCGTGGCCGGAGTTGCTGGTCGGGTTCGTCGAGGACACCTCGGTCGCGGGCACCCTGGACGTCACCACGAGCGGTTCGGGGACCGGTGGGGCGAGCGTCGACTTCGCGATCGACACCAGCCTCTAGAGCCCCAGGATCGTCACCGCCTCCTCGCGCATCTGGATCTTGCGGACCTTGCCGGTGACGGTCATGGGGAACTCGTCGACCACGTGCACGTACCGCGGGATCTTGTAGTGGGCGAGCTTCCCGGCGCAGAACTCGCGCAACGCCTCCGCGGTGATGGGCGCGGCATCGGGCCGCAGCCGGATCCACGCCATCAGCTCCTCGCCGTAGCGGGCGTCGGGAACGCCGATCACCTGCGCGTCCAGGACGTCCGGGTGCGTGTAGAGGAACTCCTCGATCTCGCGCGGGTACACGTTCTCGCCGCCGCGGATCACCATGTCCTTGATGCGGCCGGTGATGTTGACGTAGTCGTCGTCGTCCATGACCGCGAGGTCGCCGGTGTGCATCCAGCGCGCGGAGTCGATCGCCTCGGCGGTCTTGTCCGGCTGCTCCCAGTACCC
This sequence comes from Umezawaea sp. Da 62-37, assembly GCF_032460545.1. Lineage (GTDB taxonomy): Bacteria > Actinomycetota > Actinomycetes > Mycobacteriales > Pseudonocardiaceae > Umezawaea. The sequence goes on along the minus strand of NZ_CP135965.1, from coordinate 6,056,035 downwards.
GAGCATCACCGAGTAGCCGCGGGTGCACAGCTCGCCGGGTGTGCCGCGCGGCACGGTCCGGCCGTCCACGGGGTCGACGACCTTGACCTCCAGGTGCGGCCCGACCCTGCCGACGGTGGACACGCGGCGGTCCAGGGAGTCGTCGACGCGGGTCTGCGTGGAGACCGGCGACGTCTCGGTCATGCCGTAGCAGATGGACACCTCGCTCATGCCCATCCGGTCGATGACCTGCTTCATCACCTCCACCGGGCACGGTGACCCGGCCATGATCCCGGTGCGCAGCGACGACAGGTCGTAGGAGTCGAAGTCCGGTTCGGCCAGCTCCGCGATGAACATCGTCGGCACGCCGTAGAGCGAGGTGCAGCGCTCCTCGGCGACCGCGCGCAACGTCGCGGCGGGCGCGAAGCCCTGCGCGGGGATGACCATGCACGCGCCGTGCGAGGTGGCCGCGAGGTTGCCCATGACCATGCCGAAGCAGTGGTAGAAGGGCACCGGGATGCAGATCCGGTCCTGCTCGGAGTAGCCGACCAGCTCGCCGACGAAGAAGCCGTTGTTGAGGATGTTGTGGTGCGACAGGGTCGCGCCCTTCGGGAACCCGGTCGTGCCCGACGTGTACTGCACGTTGATCGGGTCGTCCGCCGAGAGCCCCGGCAGCTCCGGCCGTTCGGTGGTGGCCAGCAGGTCCGTCCACTCCGGACTCCCGAGCAGCACGACCTGCTGGAGGCCGGAGCACTTCGGCCGGACCTGCTCGATCATGCCCGCGTAGTCGGAGGTCTTGAAGTCGCGCGCGGCGATCAGCGTGCGCACCCCGGACTGGTTGAGCACGTACTCCAGCTCGTGCACGCGGTAGGCCGGGTTGACGTTGACCATGATCGCGCCGATCTTGGCCGTGGCGTACTGGACGAGCACCCACTCGGCGCGGTTCGGCGCCCAGATCCCGACCCGGTCGCCCACCCGCACCCCGGACGCGAGCAGCCCCGCGGCGAGCGCGTCGACCTCGACGCCCAGCTCGCGGTACGTCCAGCGGCGGCCGGTCTCGCACTCGACCAGCGCCTCGCGGTCGCCGAAGCGCTCGACGGCGCGGTCGAAGTTCGCGCCGATGGTGTCGCCGAGCAGGGGGACGGTGGAAGTACCGGACGAGTAGCTGACCGTGGACACGCTGACCTCCCGCGACGGACGTTGTGGCGCGTGCACACCTTCGCACGTGGACTTGACGAAAGCAGCCTCATCGGTGCTACGGTTCGTTACTCAAGTAACGAACCAAGGAAGTGCCGATGTTCGACGACCGGAGCCCGATCTACCGGCAGATCGCCGACCGGATCAAGGCCGACGTGCTGGCCGGGACGTTGGAGGCGGACCAGCAGGTCATGTCCACCAACCAGTACGCGGCCTTCTACCGGATCAACCCGGCGACCGCGGCGAAGGCCTTCCAGCAGCTCGTCGACGAGGACGTGCTCTACAAGAAGAGGGGGATCGGGATGTTCGTGAGCCCAACGGCGCGCGACGCGCTCCGGACGCGGGGGCGGGAGGCGTTCTTCGGCCAGGTCGTCGACCCGATGGTGGCGGAGGCGAGGGCCATCGGGATCCCGCTGGCCGACGTGATCAAGCGGATCGAGCAGCTGGAGGGCGACCGATGAGGGTCGAGGTCCGGGGCCTCACCGTCCGCTACGGCGACGTCCCCGCCGTCGACGACCTGTCGTTCACGCTGGCGGAGAACAAGGTGCACGGGCTGCTCGGCCGCAACGGCGCGGGCAAGTCGAGCCTGATGTCGGTCCTCGCCTCGTTCCGCAAGCCCACCGGCGGCACCGTGCTGGTCGACGGGCAGCCGGTGTTCGAGAACCGCCGCGTCACCAGCCGCGTCTGCCTGGTCCAGCACGGCGTCGACCCGGCCGACAAGGGCGACCGGGTGCAGGACGCCCTGAGCTACGCGGGCGACCTGCGGGAAACCTGGGACGCCGGGTACGCGGAGCGGCTGGTCGAGCTGTTCCGGTTGCCGACGGGCAAGAAGCTCAGCGGGCTGTCCCTCGGCCAGCGGTCCGCGTTCGGCGTCGTCGTCGGTCTCGCCGGCCGTGCCCCGCTGACCATGTTCGACGAAGCCCACCTCGGCATGGACACCCCGACCCGCTTCGCGTTCTACGACGAGCTGCTGGCCGACTTCATGGCACACCCGCGCACCTTCCTCCTCTCGACGCACCTCATCGAGGAGCTGGCCCCGCTGCTGGAGGAGGTCCTGATCATCGATTCCGGCAGGCTCGTGCTGCACGAGGAGACCGACGCCGTGCGCGCACGCGGCACGTCCGTCACCGGTCCCGTCGGGGCCGTCGACCGGTTCGTGGCGGACCTGACCGTGCTCGACCAGAAGGAACTCGGCCCCACCAAGTCCGCGATGGTCCACGGCACCCTCGACGACGGCCGCCGTGCCGAAGCCGCCCGCGCGGGCCTCGACCTCGGCCCGATCGCCCTGCACGACCTGTTCGTCCACCTCACCGAGCCCGCGGGAAGCGCACGCCGATGAACCTGCCCGTCATGAAGTACCTGAACCGCACCCTCCTGCCGTTCGCCGTCCTCGTCTTCGCCGCGGCCGCGGTGCTCGTCCTCCTGCTCGTGTTCGGCGTCTCGACCACCAGGGACATCGACGTCAGCGGCTGGGACCTGGCCGTGGCGCAGCTCGCGCGCTGGCTGCTGTTCGTGCTGGGCATGCACATGACCCACCGGCTCCTGGTGGTCGTGATCGCCCACGGGAGGACCCGCTCCGAGTTCATGGCGCAGGCGGCGGCGTTCACCGTCCTGCTCAGCGGCGCCTCCGCCCTGCTGGCCGCCGCCGGCTACCTGCTGGAGCACCTGCTGTACACGGCGATGGGGTGGCGGCAGACGATGTCGACGCAGCCGCACTTCGACTCCGGCGCCGAGTTCTCGCGGATCTTCCTCGCCTACTGGGCCGTGTTCGCCGTGTGGACCGCGGTCGGGATGCTCGTCGGCATCGGCTTCGACCGCACTCCGGTGGCGGGCGCGGCCTCCCTGCTGCTCGGCCTCGGCCTCGTCGCGCCCACCATCACCGCGATCGGCGGCTCGGGGAGGCTGCCGCTGCTCCGCGACATCCCCTTCCCCGTGTTCGACTCGCTCCCGCTCGCCGTGGCCCTGTGCGCGGGGTGCTGGGCGCTCGGCCTGCTGCTCACCTGGGCGCTGGTGCGCGACACCCCGGTCGGGGCCAGGGCGGCGGCGTGACCGGTCAGCCGTACGGGAGTTCGACCACCAGGCACGGCCCGCCGCTGTACAGGCCCGCGTCGATGGCGAGCACGCGGTTGTCCGCGTACTGGAGCGGCCCGTCGATCTGCTCGGGCAGGACGCCCAACTGGTCGGCGATGACGCTGTGGCCGTGCACGACGGCCTTGCCGCCCAGCTGTTCGAGCATCTGGTCCGCGGTCTGCACGCCGTGGGTGCCGCGGAACGCGTAGCGGGTGGTCATCCGGCGCCAGCACTCCCACCACTCGCTCAGGTCGTTGTCGGACACGACCTCGCGGACGGCGTCGTTGATCTCGTCGAGGGTGTCGCCGTACTCGAGGTAGGCCATCGTGTCGGAGTGCATGAGGAGGTGGTCGTCGACGAGGGTCATGACGGGCCTGCTGGTGAGCCAGTCGATGTGCTTGTCGGTCAGCCGGTCCTGGTCGCTGCGCAGGCCGCCGTTCATCAGCCAGCTGCGCTCGAAGCTGCGCGAACTGGGCGCGCCGGGCACGGTGCGGTCGCCGAAGCGGTGCATCCCGAGCAGCAGCACCTCGTGGTTGCCCAGCAGCGCGTTCACGCTGCCGCCCACCTCGGCGGCCTCGCCGGAGAGCCGCATCACCAGTTCGATGACGCCGATGCCGTCCGGGCCGCGGTCGACGAAGTCACCGAGGAACCAGAGCTCCGACTCCCCACCGCACCAGTCGCCGTCGGAGTCGAGAAGGTCGGCGATGTGCAGGGAACGGGCGAGCTCAGCGAGGTGCCCGTGCACGTCGCCGACCACGAAGAGCTTTCGCCGGTCGGTGTCCACACCGGCGACGATAGGCGACGCGCGGTGTCGTCGCCGAAAAGTCGATCAGACCGTCATCAGGTAGTCCGATCCGCGGCTACGACAAATCGGTCCACGAGAGGAACGCGCTCGCCTGCGCGTCCCCCACCGCGACCGTCGGCTCACCCCTGCGCCACAGCGCCAGGTACAGCTCCTCGGCAGTGCCGTTGATCACGTTCCCGACCGCTCCAGCGTGCACGACGTGGGGTTGGCGCCCCTCGGTCGCGACCGCCCACACCCGGTCCACGTCGGTGGCGCGCAGTTCGAGGGCGAGCGGCGGGCGCGTCCACTCCGGGCCGTGCAGGAAGTGGGTGAGGAACTCCTCCACACCGTCGGCCGCCACCTCCGGCTCGATCGGGCCGGGGACGCCGACCGCGTTCTCCGCGTCCCAGCCGTGCACGACGGCCTCGTGCGCCTGCCGCCACGCGACGACCCCCGCCGTCGTCAGCCGCTCTGCGTTCCACCACGTCCACGTCGGCGTGTCGTCAGGCGTGGTCCGCTGGGCTTCGAGGTACCGGGCGTTGATCCCCCGCCAACCCCCGACCCGGTCGGGCCCGGTCTTGGCGGCGACCCGCGCCAGGTCCTCGTCCGGCATCGGACCGCCCGCGCGCAGCACCAGCTCCCACCAGGACTGCACGTCGGCGAGGTGCTCGACGAGGTCGCCGACCGTCCACCCCGGACAGCTGGGCACCTCCGCGTCCAGCGCGCCCGGCCCGCTCACCGCCTCGGTGAACCGGCGGCTGTAGCTTGCGAGCACTTCGTGGTGGTCGATCGTCATGCCCGAGGACGCTAGCGACGGGCACCGACAATTTCACGGCCGCTCCTCCGGAGACGGCGGCTCGGCCGCCGGGAGGTCGGCAGTTCGGCCCCGATTCCTCCGGTGTCGGGGACCGCGTCGCCGATACCGGGAAAGTGGTGACCGACCTACCGACGCGGCCTCGCGGGCATCACCCGCTCGCCACCTTCCCGGACGGGTCCGCGAACGGGTCGGCGGAGTTGCCGACGAGTTCGGCGATCGAGTTGATGACCCTGGTCGGGCGGAACGGGTACATCTCGGCGGTCGAGTCCGCGGAGATGCCGGACAGCACGAGGATGGTCTGGAGGCCCGCCTCCAGGCCCGCCCGGATGTCGGTGTCCATCCGGTCGCCGATCATCAGCGTGTTCGCCGAGTGGGTGCCCAGCGCGCGCAGCGCGGACCTCATCATCAACGGGTTGGGCTTGCCCACGAAGTACGGCTCGCGGCCGGTCGCGCGGGCGATCAGCGCGGCCACGGCTCCGGTCGCGGGCAGCGAGCCCTCGCGGCTGGGACCGGTGGCGTCGGGGTTGGTGGCGATGAACTTCGCCCCCTCCTCGACCAGCCGGATGGCCTTGGTGATCGCGGTGAAGCTGTACGTCCTGGTCTCGCCCAGGACCACGTAGTCCGGGTCGCGGTCGGTCAGCACGTACCCGATCTCGTGCAGCGCGGTCGTCAGGCCCGCCTCGCCGATCACGAACGCGGACCCGTTGGGCCGCTGCGAGTCGAGGAACTTCGCGGTGGCCAGCGCCGACGTCCAGATCGCCGTCTCGGGCATGTCCAGCCCGGTGCGCGCCAGCCTGGCCCGCAGGTCGCGCGGGGTGTAGATCGAGTTGTTGGTGAGGACGAGGAACGGGATCTCGTTGCCGGTCAGCTCGGCGACGAACTCACCGGCGCCCGGAATCGGGTGCTCCTCGTGCACCAAGACGCCGTCCATGTCCATCAGGTAGTTCCAACGCTCCGGCATGCGGCACATGATTCACCCGAGCGCGGGGAGCGGCTAGTCAGGTCAGAACATGCGTTCGCGGAAGACCTCGATGGTGAGCTTGTTGTACCGCTCCAGCAGTTCGCGCTCGTCCGGCGTGAACTGGGCGAGGACCGTCTCGACGGTCTCCATCGCCCCCTCGAAGAGGTGCGCGAACTTGTCGGAGTTCTGCGGCGTGACCTCCACGAGCACCTTGCGGCGGTCGTGCGGGTCGCGGACGCGGCGGACGTACCCGGCGCGCTCCAGCCGGTCGATCACGCCGGTGACCGCCCCCGTGGACAGGCCGGACAGCTCGGCGATGCGGCCCGCGGTGAGCGGCCCGTCGGCGCGCATGGCCAGGTCGAGGCACTTCTCGTCGGTGGCCGACAAGCCCATCTGCTCGGCGACCCTGCTGTGGAACATGACCGTGAGCGCGCTCATCTCGCGCGCGTACCAGGCGAAGCGTTCCAGCACGTCCGTCGGCACCTCGGCCATGACCACACTCCTCTTGGCTTGTTCAACATCTTAGCGACTGAGAAAGGGGCTCCGACCTCTGCCTTGTGGGTGACGACCACTAACGCGTGCGTCACAGGCGGGCCTTGTGCAGCCATCCACAACCCTTTCCGGATTACCATGGCGGAGGTGACAGCAGTCGAACTCGGGTTGCCGGTCGTGCGGGGCACACCGGACACGACGGCGCGTCCGGACCAACCGGGGCTGGTCGACCGCTTCGGTCGGGTCGCGACCGACCTCAGGGTCTCGCTGACCGACCGGTGCAACCTGCGCTGCACCTACTGCATGCCCGCCGAGGGCCTCGACTGGCTGCCGCAGCCCGAGGTGCTCAGTGACGAGGAGCTCGCCCGCCTGCTCGCCATCGCCGTCACCCGGCTCGGCGTCACCGACGTCCGGTTCACCGGCGGCGAACCGCTGCTGCGACGCGGCCTGGAGGACGTGATCACGGCCACCGCCGCGTTGCGACCGCGTCCGAAGATCTCCATGACCACCAACGGCCTGTCGCTCGCCAAGCGCGCCGCCTCCCTGGTCGCGGCCGGGCTGAACAGGGTGAACGTCTCCCTGGACACCCTGGACCGCGCCAGGTTCCACGAGCTGACCAGGCGCGACCGGCTGCACGACGTGTTCGAGGGCATGGCTGCCGCCCGCGCGGCGGGACTGGACCCCGTGAAGATCAACTCGGTGCTGCTGCGCGGCGTGAACGAGGACGAGGCCGTCCCGCTGCTCCGGTTCGCCGTCGAGAACGGCTACCAGCTGCGGTTCATCGAGCAGATGCCGCTCGACCCGCAGCACGGCTGGGACCGCTCCAGCATGGTCACCGCCGCCGAGATCCTCGCCTCCCTCGGCACCGGGTTCACCCTGACCCCCGAACCGGTCGCCCGCGGCGGCGCCCCCGCCGAACGCTGGCTGGTCGACGGCGGTCCCGCCGTCGTCGGCGTCATCGCCTCGGTCACCAGGCCGTTCTGCGCAGCCTGCGACCGCACCCGGCTCACCGCCGACGGCCAGCTCCGCAACTGCCTGTTCAGCCAGTCCGAGACCGACCTGCGCGCCCCGCTGCGATCGGGCGGGTCCGACGACGAGATCGCCGACATGTGGCGCGCCACCATGTGGGCCAAAGCCGCCGGGCACGGCATCAACGACGCGGGCTTCCACCAGCCCGACCGGCCCATGAGCGCAATCGGAGGATGAGTTGCCCGAGCTGACGGTGCGGTACTTCGCGGGGGCCCGCGCGGCCGCGGGCGTGCCGGACGAGAACATCCCGCTCACCGGCGGCGCCACGGTGGCCGACGTGCTGACGCTGGTGCACGAGCGGCACGGGGAACCGCTGGCACGGGTGCTCGCCTCGGCGAGCTTCCTGCTGGACGGGGTGGCGGTGCGGGATCGCGGGATCCCGGTGCGGTCCGGGGCACTGCTGGACGTGCTGCCGCCGTTCGCCGGGGGATGAGGGGTCGGCTCACGACTCTCGCCGGCGTCTGCTGGCCGGGGGTCCGGAGGCCTCGTAGTGATCTGTTCCGGGGAACCCCGACCAGACCTCGGCGGCATCTTCTGGCCAGGGGGCCGCAGGCCACGCAGTGATCCGTTTCGCGGAACCCCGCCCGTGCGCTGATCCATTCCGCAGAACCCCGCCGATGAGCCGGCCAGACCTCGCCGGCATCTTCTAGCCGCGGGTCCACAGACCTCGCAGTGATCCGTTCCGCGGAACCCCGCCCATGAGCGGACCAGACCTCGCCGCCGGGCCTGCGGAACCTCCGGCCGCGCCGAGAATTGTCGTACCCCTGCCGTAGGTTCGAATCCGGGGGCTTTCCCAACCGGGGGACCTCCGACTCGCCGTGCGCCAGCCCTCGCGGCTGCCTGGACGCAGCGGTCGCAGCCTGGTCACCAGCGCTCTCTGCCAGCCAGAATTGTCGAGCCCTGCCGCAACCTCGAAATCGGGGGCCCACCCAGGCAGAGGCCCGTCCTGCTCAAGCCGGCCCTGCTCAACCGGCCGCGCTCAATCCGGCGCTAACCGACCCAGCGCTGCCCGAAGCAGCCGCCGCCAACCCGCAGATCCCCGGCGGTCATGTTCACCGATCGCAGACGCCGGCCATCGGAGATTCAAGTCGGCCGACGAACCGGCCTCGGCCAGGTGTGCGGGCTCACCGTCGAAAATCGCGGCAAGGTCGGCGGCATCGGCAGGCGTAGGGCCTTCCGGGCACATGTGGAGGCCGTTCGCGGGGGTGCCGTTCGGCCAGGATTTCCGCGCGAATGCGTGATGCGCTGTCCTCTATATAGAGGGCACCTCTGTGGCTCGTGGTCGAAGCAGGAGTCCCCCGCCTGGGTGGGCCCCCCGATCCAAACGTACCGAAGGGGTACGACAGTTCTCGGTGGGTGATCTTGGGCGATGGTTTCCGGCCTCGGGCGGGTGGTTGTTCGGGAGTCCACAGCGGACTGTTCGTCGCTCGCCGCGAGGGCGGGGCGTGGTGGTGATGTCCAATGGCGCCAGTGCTTTCCGGTCTGCCCGTAGGGGCGGGAGTGGTCGGCGATGGTGCGCGGTGGGTCCGCTCGGGTGCCATCGGTTTGCCCGTTGGGGCAGAGATTGCCGTCGAGGAGTCGAGGGCGCAACCGGTGGGCGATCCGCCTCGGCTCGGCACGCCTGCGGAGGCGGGTGCGGGCGAAGTGGCGGCAAGTGGCCCAGTGGCGTGACGACCGTTCGCCGAGAACAGGTTCGGAGCGGGAGCTGTCGATCTTGAGCGGTGACTCGACGGGAAGCCTCGTCCCGAAGCGCATGTCTCGACCGCGAGTGCGTTCTCGGAGGGGTCGCCGAGGTTGCTCAAGTGGAGCAATCACGTGAGGCACGCCTCACTTAGGGTGATTCATCTCGACCGATCTCGGTAAGGATACGGCACGGTAACGGCCCTCCTACCTGCACTTATTACCCCTCCACCGCAGAACGCCATTCGTCACTGTGGCGTGCGTCACGGCCCGAATCGTTTGGGTTCCCGCCGATGGTTACGTACGGTCGCTAATCGACTGGCCCCGACCAGTCACGAGCACTACCGGGAGACCGAGCACCGAGCCCTGTCCAGCGGTCCCCCGGAACACACCCCGAGCGAGAAATCCCGCCGGACAGGGGCTGACGAACACCACCGGGCCCGAACCCGAGTTCCGACGCAGGTGCTGGTGGACCGTGAGGAAAATGATTTCTTACCGAGGCAAGCACCGCCAGCTGTCCAGTGCCGCTCGCAGCATCGCCAAGGTCGCGGTGGCCGGCATCATCGTCGGTGCACCGCTCAGCATGGCCGCCGGTACAGCCCAGGCCCAGGGTGGAGTCGACTGGGACGCCGTCGCGCAGTGCGAGAGCGGTGGCAACTGGAGCATCAACACCGGCAACGGCTACTACGGCGGTCTGCAGTTCTCCCCCAGCACGTGGGCCGCCAACGGCGGCTCCGGCTCGGCAGCGGGCGCGTCCCGCGAGGAGCAGATCCGCGTGGCCGAGAACGTCCTGCAGTCGCAGGGCATCGGCGCGTGGCCGGTCTGCGGTCCGCGCGGGCTCGGCGGTGGTGGCACGCCCGCAGTGGTGCAGGCCGCCCCCGTCCAGCAGGCGCCCGTGCAGCAGCAGCAGCAGGCCGCCCCGGCCCCGTCGCAGCAGCGGGTCGCCCAAGCGCCCGTGCAGCAGCACGCGGCCCCGGTCGTGGTCGCGCTGCCGTCGTCGAACCCGGACGGCGACTACGAGATCAAGGCGGGCGACACCCTGTCGAAGATCGCCGATGAGCAGAAGGTCGAGGGGGGCTGGGCCAAGCTGGCTGAGCTCAACAAGGACTTCATCCCGAACCACGACCTGATCCTGCCCGGCCAGAAGATCGCTACGAAGTAGGGATTTGGTCGGCTGTGCAGTAGGGATTTGGATCGCTGCGGAGCAGGGATCTGGTTTGGATGTGCCCGGTGTGTCGGGTGATGGATGTGAGGCCCCAACCGCCGGTTTTGGCGGTTGGGGTTCTTTCCGTTGGATGGGCTCCGTGAGGGTGTTTGGCGGAGCCCGGCCCCCGTGCGCGCGATTGTCTCAATGCCACACCCCTGTTTGTCAAGGCAGGAAAGATGCCTTGACAAACAGGGGTGTGGCAGGAGGGCGCTGTGTATCGGGGGCAGGGGGAGGTCTGGCTCTGCTTGTGTCGGCTGTGCCGGTTCAGGGCACCTCGCTGCGCGTCGGCCAAGGCACCTCGCTACGCGTCGGCAAGGGCACCTCGCTACGCGTCGGCAAGGCGGCGGGCGCTCCGCGCCGGATGCGAGGGGGCGGCTGCGCCGGTGTGGGGTGTTGTTGTTGTTGTGGTTAGGGGCAGTTGACCCATTCGTCGGTGCCGTCGGTGAAGACCTGGCGTTTCCAGACGGGTAGGCGGCGTTTGACCTCGTCGACCAGTTCTGAGCAGACGGCGAAGGCTTCTTTGCGGTGTTCGGCGGCGACTGCGACTACGAGGGCGACGTCGCCGATGGCGAGGGGGCCTACGCGGTGGGAGACGGCTAGGGCTCGGACGCCTGAGTAGCGGGTGGCGATGTCGGCTGCTACTTCGGCGACGATGTCTGCGGCGCTGGGGTGGCCTACGTATTCGAGTTCGCGGACGGAGCGGCCGCCGTCGTGGTCTCGGACTACGCCGGAGAAGGTGACGACGGCGCCTGCGCCCGCGTCTTCGACGAGGGCGGCGTGTTCTTCGATCGAGAGCGGTGATTCGCTGACGGTGGCGCGGAGCACTGCGGCCGGGCCGGTGTGGAGGGCGGCGTTGGCGTGGACGTGGTCGCCGCCGCGGAGTTGGTCGACCGCGTGGTCGATGACCAGGCCGAGGATCTCCAGGCCGTCGCGGACGCCGCCGGTGGAGCCGGGGAGGTTGACGACGAGGGTGCGGCCTGCCACGCCTGCGAGGCCGCGGGAGAGCACGGCGGTCGGGACGGTGGGCCAGCCGGAGCGGCGGATGGCGTCGGCGAGACCCGGAACCTCGTAGTCGAGGACCGCGCGGGTGGCTTCCGGGGTGCGGTCGGTGGGGTTGATGCCGGTGCCGCCGGTCGTGACGACGACGTTCGCCTCGGCCGCGACGGCCTGGCGGAGGGCTTCCGCGACCGGTTCGCCGTCGGGGACGACGACTGCGTCGGGGACCTCGAAGCCCTTGCCGCGCAGCCACTCGACGATCAGCGGGCCGCCGCGGTCCTCGTAGACGCCGGAGGCGGCGCGGTTGGAAGCGGTGATGACTCGTGCCGTGTTCATCTGCCCTCCGGGCGGATCCAGGTGCCGGACTTGCCGCCGTCCTTGCGCTCCACGCGCACCGCGTCGATGGACGCGCACGGGTCGACGGCCTTCACCATGTCGTGCAGGGTCAGACCGGCGATGGAGACGGCGGTCAGCGCCTCCATCTCGACGCCGGTCCGGTCGGTCGTGCGGACGGTGGCGGAGATGCGGATCTCCGCCTCGCCCAGCACGAGGCCGACCTCCACGCTCGACAACGACAGCGGGTGGCACAGCGGCACCAGTTCGGACGTGCGCTTCGCGGCCATGATCCCCGCGATCCGGGCGGTCGCGAGCGCGTCGCCCTTGGGCAGGTCGTCCCCGGCGAGCAGTGCCACGACCTCGGGCGTCGTGTGCACCACCCCGGTCGCCACCGCCGTTCTGGTGGTGGGTTCCTTGCCGGAGACGTCGACCATGCGCGCCGCGCCGCTGGAGTCCAGGTGGGTGAACTGCTTGGTCATGCACCCGACTTTAGTGCGGTCGCCGAGTACTAGCCCTTGGCGGCGGCTGCCTGTTTGCGCACTGCTTCCGCCACCGCGCCCGCCACCGTGGCGTCGAAGACGCTGGGCACGATGAACGACGCGTTGAGCTGGTCGGGCGTCACGACGTCGGCGATGGCGTTGGCGGCGGCCAGCAGCATCGCGTCGGTGATGGTCCTGGCGTGCGCGTCGAGCAGACCGCGGAACACGCCGGGGAACGCGAGCACGTTGTTGATCTGGTTCGGGAAGTCGCTGCGCCCGGTGGCCACGACGGCGGCGTGCTGCTGGGCCTCCATCGGGTCGATCTCGGGGTCCGGGTTGGCCAACGCGAACACGATGGCGTCGGAGTTCATCGTCGCGACCTGGGCGGCGCCGAACAGGTTGGGCGCGGACACGCCGATGAACACGTCCGCCTCCACGAGCGCGTCGTGCAGGCGGCCCTTGGCGTTCTTCTTGTTCGTGCGCTCCGCGATGGACTTGAGGTTGCTGTCCATGTTCTCGCGGTCGCGGTGCACGATCCCGTCGACGTCCACGGCGATCACGTCGCCCGGCGTCTGCTGGAGCAGCAGGCGGATGATCGCCGAACCCGCGGCACCCGCGCCGCAGACCACGAGCTTGCAGTCGCGGATGTCCTTGCCGACCACGCGGAGCGCGTTGCGCAGGGCGGCGACGACCACGATGGCGGTGCCGTGCTGGTCGTCGTGGAAGACGGGGATGTCGAGCAGCTCGCGCAGCCGGGCCTCGATCTCGAAGCAGCGCGGCGCGGCGATGTCCTCGAGGTTGATGCCGCCGTAGACCGGCGCGAGGATCTGCACCGTGCGGATGATCTCCTCGGTGTCCTGCGTGTCGAGGCAGATCGGCCACGCGTCGACGCCCGCGAACTTCTTGAACAGCGCCGCCTTGCCCTCCATCACGGGCAGCGCGGCGGCGGGGCCGATGTTGCCCAGGCCCAGCACGGCCGACCCGTCGGTGACGACGGCGACGGTGTTGCGCTTGATCGTGAGGCGGCGCGCGTCCTCGGGGTTCTCCGCGATCGCCTGGCAGATGCGGGCCACACCGGGGGTGTAGGCGCGGGAGAGGTCGTCGCGGTTGCGCAGCGGCACCTTCGACGTGACCTCGATCTTGCCGCCGAGGTGGACCAGGAACGTGCGGTCGGACACCTTGCGGACGACGACGCCGGGCAACGTCTCCAGCGTGTCGGTGATGTCCTTGGCGTGGTTCGCGGACAGGGCGTTGCACGTGAGGTCGATGACGACGCGGTCGCCGTGCGACTCCACGACGTCGAACGCCGTGATCACGCCACCCGCCCGCCCGACCGCACCGGTCAGGTCACCGGCGGCGCTCGCCGAGGGCGGTGCCTCCAGTCGAACGGTGATCGAGTAACCAGGGCCGGGGACCGGCATCGAACCTCCCACGTCAAGTACTGCCCACGCGGGGGTCGAGCCTAGTCTCCGAGCCATTGCGGAACGCGCGCGGCTCGGCGAACGGAGTCGCGCCGGGGCCGCCGCCCGCGAGGGGGCGGCGGCCACGCGGCGGACTACCTGTTGATCTCGGTCACCGGGTGGCGGTAGGGGAGGTCCTCGGCCGCCAGCGGGAACGTGACGACGCCGAAGGGCGACTGGGCCCCCTGGCTGTCGCTGGCGAGTTCGCTGACGACGTGCTCGCCCTCGGGCACGACGGGCCAGTGCGGGTCAATGCGCTCAGGGCGTGCGGCCTTCGCCACGATTCCTCCTCGGTGGGGCTTGCGTCGGGACAAGTGTGCCCGATGGAGGCCCGCACATATACCGTGGTGCAGATGTCCGGCACCACTCTGGCCGACTGGCTGCGCGCACAGGACGACACGGTGCTCGTAGCGCTCCTGCGCGCCCGCCCGGACCTGGCCACGCCCGTCCCGGCCGACACGGCGGTGCTGGCGGCCCGGATCAGCACCCGCGCGTCGGTCTCGCGCGCCTGCGAAGACCTCGACACGTTCACCCTGACGGTGCTCGAGGCGCTGCTGGTGCTGGACGCCGACCTGAACCCCGTGCCGCAGCCCGACCTGGCCCGACTGCTGGGCAAGGAGGTCAAGCCGAGGCCTCTCAAGCAGGCGCTGGCCACGTTGCGCGGCCGCGCCCTGCTGTGGGGCCCGGACGACGCCCTGTCGACCCCGCCCGCCTCCCGCGACGCGGTGGCCGCGTTCCCCGCCGGTCTCGGGCGCTCGGTGCCCGCGCTCGCGGACGTGGACCTGGAGCCGCTGGGCGAGGACGAGCTTCGGGTGCTCAAGACGCTGGCCGACGGCCCGCCGATCGGCCAGACCAGGGACGCCGCGCTGGTCGTAGCGCTGGAGCAGGCCAAGACACCGATCCAGAAGCTGCTGGCGCGCGGGCTGCTGATCCGCCGCGACGGCCAGACCGTGGAACTGCCGCGCGAGGTCGGGCTGCTGGTGCGCGGCGACCGTCCGCTGGGGCGGATCCAGGTCACCGAGCCGCCGATGAAGAGCACCGCGCTCGACGTGTCCGTCGTGGACGAGACGGGTGCGGGCGAGGCCCTGGAGCTGCTGCGCCACGCCGAGTCGCTGATCGCGGCGTGGTCGGACGACCCGCCCGCGGTGCTGCGCACGGGCGGGCTGGGCGTGCGCGAGATGCGGAAGATCGCCAAGGACCTGGAGATCGACGAGCAGCGGGCGTCGCTGCTGATCGAGGTGGTCGTGGCCGCCGGGCTGGTGGGCGACAGCGAGGGCGCCGAGCCGGAGTGGGTGCCGACCGCGCTGGCCGACAGCTGGCTGACCGCCACCCCCGAGGTGCGCTGGTCCACGTTGGCGCAGGCGTGGCTGGACGTGCCGAGGCTGCCCGGTCTGATCGGGCAGCGCGACGAGCGCGAGCGGCTGCTGAACCCGTTGTCGGCCGAGCTGAACCGGGCGAACGCGCCGCGCGACCGGCGTTGGGTGCTGGAGGCCCTCGCGGGCCGCGAGCCGGGCACCACCGTGGCGGACGCGAGCGAGCTGGCCGCCGTGCTGGCATGGCGCGCGCCACGTCGTGGCGGACGGCTGCGCGACGAGCTGGTCCGCTGGACGATGGCGGAGGGCACCGCGCTGGCCGTGCTGTCCAGGGGCGCGATGACCACGGCGGGCCGGGTGCTGATCGGTGAGGGCCCGGCGCTGGCGTCGAAGCAGCTGGCGGACTCGCTGCCCGCTCCGGTCGACCACTTCCTGGTGCAGGCGGACCTGACCGTGGTCGCCCCCGGCAGGCTGGAGCCCGAGCTGGCCGACGAGCTGGCGCTGGTGGCCGACGTCGAGTCCGCGGGTGGCGCCACGGTCTACCGGGTCGGCGACAACTCGGTGCGCCGCGCGTTCGACGCCGGGCGCACTGCCTCCGACCTGCACGAACTGTTCCGCAAGGGGTCGAGGACGCCGATCCCGCAGTCGTTGACCTACCTGATCGACGACGCCGCCCGCAAGCACGGACGGCTGCGCGGCGGTTCCGCCGGGTCGTTCCTGCGCTGCGACGACCCGGTGCTGCTCACCGAGGTCATGGCGCACCCGGCGGCGGACACCCTGGAGCTGCGCAAGATCGCCCCCACCGTCCTGGTCAGCCCGCTGGTGCTGGCCGACGTGCTGGACGGCCTGCGCGCGGCGGGTTTCGCCCCCGCGGCGGAGGGCGCGGACGGCCGGGTGCTGGACCTGAGGGCGAGGGCGAGGCGCATCCCCGGCAAGGCCCGCGCCACCCGCAGGCCCGCGCACGTGCCGACGCCGAGCGAGGAGCAGCTGGGCGAGCTGGTCCGCCTGGTCCGGGCGGGCGACCGGGCGCGGTCGACGCAGCGCGGCGAGCGGATCTCCGTGCCCGCGAACCACGGCAACGGGCCGTCGGCCACCCTGGGCCTGCTCCAGCAGGCGGCGCGCGACGGGCGGAGCGTGCTGGTCGACCTGGTCGACTCGCACGGCACGGCGGCGACCCGCGTGATCAAGCCGCAGATCGTCGGCGGCGGCGTGCTGGAGGGGTACGACCTGAGCTACGGCGAGGTGCGCCGGTTCCCCCTGCACCGCATCACGTCGGCGGCACTCGTGGAGGACTGACCCGGTCTAGGGGGTCAGGATGTCCGGGAGTTCGACTCGGGGTGTCCGGGGGTTCGACACGGGGTGTCTGGGGGTTCGACTCGCGGGTACGCCGAAAGCCTGGTGCGGTCCCCTGCGGAAGAGGGGGCGCACCAGGCGTCGACGTGAACGGGACTAGCCCGCGCGGACGGACATCCATTGGCGCATGGCGTGCTCGACAAGCGTGATCAACGTCTGCTTGGTCGACTGCCGGTTGCGCGCGTCGCAAGTCACTATCGGCACGGACTGGTCGATCGTCAGCGCCTCCCGCACATCTTCGATGCGGTGGTGCAGCAACCCGTCGAAGCAGTTCACGCCGACGACGTACGGCAGCTGCCGGTCGTCGAAGAAGTCGATCGACGCGAACGCGTCGGCCAACCTCCTGGTGTCGACCAGCACGATGGCGCCGATCGCGCCCCGCACCAGGTCGTCCCACATGAACCAGAACCGGTGCTGACCCGGCGTACCGAACAGGTACAGGATCAGGTCGCTGTCCAGGGAGACGCGTCCGAAGTCCATCGCGACGGTGGTGGTGACCTTGTTCGGCGTTGCCGACAGGTCGTCCACACCCGCGCTGGCTTCGGTCATCACCGCCTCGGTGGTCAACGGCACGATCTCGGACACCGAGCCGACGAAGGTCGTCTTGCCCACGCCGAAGCCGCCCGCGACCACGATCTTCGCGGAGGTCGTCGGCTTCCGTGCGCCCTCGGCGCCCTGGGGACTAGAGCCTGCGAAGCCCACTGAGCACCCTCTCAAGGAAGTCAATGGAAGGTCGGTCTCCCACGACCAGACCACCCTGGTGAATCAAAACCAAACCCATGCTGGCCATGTCCCCGATCAACACCCTGACGACGCCTAGCGGCAGTCGGAGGTGGGCGGCCACTTCGGCCACCGAACGGGTGTCCGTGCAAATCCCGCAAATCGACCGGTGTTCTGGGAGCACCGCCGCGTCACGTTCCAGCCCGCGCTCACTGGTGGACACCAGTGCCTCGATGGCCAGATCGTAGTCCGGTCGTGTGCGACCACCGGTCCGGGTGTACGGACGAACCAGCGAACCCGATTCGGCCGCCGGGTTCTCCTCGCGCCGCACGATCGGCTGCTGGCCGGTCGTGTACGGCAGTTGTTCCGGAACGCTGTCGGGCAGGTTGTGGGCACCGAAGAGATCCGCACCCGGCCCGCCGAACAGACCACTTCCGTACCCGTCGATGTCGAAACGGTTCGGCACGTCGTCGTAGTCGTACGACGAATCGTCAACCTCACGCTGAGACATGTCGTCTAGCCCCTGCCCTGTGCCATCGATCTCCGCGCTCTCGCGTTTCGGTCGCCCGCGTTTCCGCCGGACAACCGGTTTGACGCTGGGCACTGCTTCCTCGTCCGGTTCCTCATCCGGCGCGGGGTCAGCGGCGTCCGGATCCGAGAACTGGAAACCCCCGACCGCCCACTCCTGGTAGTTGAAACCGCTACCGAAGCGACGTCCGTGGGCGCCCGATCTCTCAGCCATCTCCGCTCACCCCCACGCTCTCATGAGGTCTACCGCCTTACCACGCCCTGGAGCTGAGCGCGCAGCTCCGGGGTGAGTTGCTGTCCGACTCGTTCGACCAACAAGGTCATCTCGTACGCGACGAGTCCGATGTCGCAGTTGGGCGCGGCGAGTACGGCGAGGCACGAACCGTCGCTGATGGACATCAGGAACAGGTAACCCCGTTCCATCTCGACCACGGTCTGGTTCACGCCACCGGCCTCGAAGCAACGAGCAGCTCCTGCGGTGAGACTCACCAGACCGGACGCCACCGCGGAAAGCTGTTCGGCTCGGTCACGTGGCAAGCCCTGCGAGCCGGCGAGCAGAAGCCCGTCCGCCGACACGACTACGGCGTGCGCAACACCGGGTACCCGGCGCACGAAGTCGGTGATTAGCCAACCAAAGCTGCCTGGCTGAGCTGCGGTCGTCACTCCTGCTCCTCGTCTTGCCGGCTCGACTGGTCACCAGCGTAAGCGTCGATCAACGCGTGTCGCCCTCGTCGGACGCCCTGCTGAAGACTCGACATCCGTCCACGAATCGCGTCAGGCGATCGTGGTGGCAGCGGGGGCCGCTGCGATTGCCCCGCCGAAGGAATCTTCGGCGCGGCTGACCCTGGCACAAGCTGAGCCTTGGGCACCCGCTTGGGCAACCCCGCTTGTGTCTTGGCGTCTGGCGTCTTGCTGAGCAGTGCTTGGGCAGCCGACCAGCCTTCATCGGCCGGGGACTGCCAAGCGCTTTCGGCGGTCGGGTCCGCCTGCATCTGTGGGGCCTCCTGCTCCTCGACCTGCTCCACCTCGGCCTCGGCAACCGGCTCCGGTTCCCGGACGGGTGCGGCCTCCGGCCTCGGCCCGCGCTTCGGCAGGCCGGAAGCCGACAGACCGTCGAGCCTTGAGGGTACGGAAACCTCGGTGGTGGTGGGAGCGACAGCCGGAACGGGTTTCGGCCGTCGGGTCGGCAAGGGCGCTTCCTCCTGCTCCGAGAGGGGGATCCCGGCTTCGGCCACCGGGAGGCCAGCCGGCTTCTCGGCGGGCTTCTCCGCGGTCTTCGCGGCGGGCGGAACGGCCTGCGCCTTGGCCGCGGAGGTCTCGCTCCCGACGGCCTGGAACCACTGCGACAGGACCGCTTCGTATATCGGCAGCCGCTCGGTCGGGGCGTCGAGGTCGTGGTCGACCTCCTTGCGCGCGGGCGTGTGGCCGTTGCGCCGCTCCGGCTCGGGCTCCGCGACGGCCGCACGCGGCACCACGGGCTCGAACCGGGTCGTCTCGTAGCCCGCGGCGATCGGCGCCGAGGCGTCCTCACCGCGGTCCTCGTAGGCGGTGAACAGGGTCTGCTCACCGGTCGTGGCCGCGGCCGGGGTGCCGTTGCGCTCCGGCCAGGACTGCTCGGGCACGTCCTGCTCGCCCGACATCGGCAGCCAGACGCCCGAGTCCTCCTCGGGACGGGTGACGCCGAAGGACGGCACCGCGTTCGCGTCGGGGACCGATTCGCGCTGCACGAAGCTGACCGGCATGTTCAGGTCCGGCTTCGGGTAGCTGCCCGTCGGGCTGAACTCCTGCGACGGGAAGCCGCCGGTGTGCTCGACGCCCTCGGAGCCGAAGCCGTTGCGGGCCCCGTTCCGGGCGGCGGGGAAGTCACCGGTGTCGGCCGGGCCCTGGGGCGGGAAGCCCGGCGAGCTGTCCTCGTCGAACCGCGGCGTGCTGCTGGTGAAGGCACCGGCGATGCCACTGGCCCGCTGGGCCGGGTGGAAGTCCGTGAGGGACTCCGACGGCGACCCCATGGGGACACCGACGGCACCGGGCGCCTGGACGAGCGTGCCGGGGACGACGACGAGCGCGGTGGTGCCGCCCTCGATGTCCTCGTTGACGCGCAGCCGGACCTTGATGTCGTGCCGCTTGGCCAGCCGGGCGACCACGTACAGGCCCATCCGGCGGGACACGGCGACGTCGACCTCGGGCGGGTCCGCCAGCCGCTCGTTCGCGTCGACGATGTCCTGCTCGGCCATGCCGACGCCGCGGTCCTGGATCTCGATGGCCAGTTCACCCTTGCGGGTGCGGGCCGTCCGGACCGTGACCTTCGTCACCGGGTCGGAGAACGCGGTCGCGTTGTCCAGCAGCTCGGCGATCAGGTGCACGAGGTCGTTGACCGCGCGGCCCTGGACCGTGAGCTCCGGGGTCTGGCCGACCTGCACGCGGGCGTACTGCTCGACCTCGGACACCGCCGCGCCCAGCACCTCGGCCGCGGGAACGGGCCGGGTGAGCCTGCGCGAGAGGTCGGTGCCCGAGAGGACCAGCAGGTTCTCCGAGTTGCGGCGCATGCGGGTCGCGAGGTGGTCGAGCTCGAACAGGCTGGCGAGCTGGTCCGGGTCCTGCTCGTCCTGCTCGAGCCGGTCGATCAGGTTGAGCTGGCGTTCGACCAGCGCCTGCGAGCGGCGGGACAGGTTGACGAACATCGCGTTGACGTTGTCGCGCAGCAGGGCCTGCTCGGCCGCCAGGCGGACCGCCTCGCCGTGCACCGCGTCGAACGCCCGCGCCACCTGCCCGACCTCTTCGTTGGTCGTGATGGGCACCGGCGCGATGGCGTTCTGGGCCGCGAGCTGAGGGTTCGGGTCGGCGAGGATCTTCTCGACCGCCTCGGGCAGACCGTGGTCGGCCACCGCGAGGGCGGTGCGGCGCAGGATGCGCAGCGGGTTGAGGATCGACCGCGCGACGAACAGCGCCATCGCCAGCGCCAGCAGCAGCGCGGCGAGCACGATGCCCGAGTCGCGGAACGCGGCGGCGCGGGCCGTGCCGGTCTGCTCGTCGGTGCGGTTCTGCAGCTGCTCCAGCAGCAGGTTCTCCACGTCGCGGGTCAGGTTCACCGTCAGAGTGGAGGCGATGTCCCACTTCTCCGCGCGCAGGCTGCCGAGGTCCTGGTTGGCCGCCGCCAGGTTCAGCGCCGACTCCTGCATGTCGTTCGCCGTGTCGACGATCAGGCCGGTGACCGTGTCGTCGTAGATCTTCGCCTGGTCCGGGGTCGCCGACTTGCGGAAGTCGTTCCGGGCGGCGTCGAGCTCGGCGTTCGCCGCCAGCAGCAGGCGCTGCTGGCTCGCGGGGAAGTCCTGGCGCTGGAAGGCGTCGAGCAGGATGCCCCGCTTGCGGGACTCCTGTTCCTTGATGCGCGCGATCGCGTTGGTCGCGAGGTGCAACCTCACCAGCGCGGGGTCGTTGATGCCCGCGATGGCCTGTTCACCGAGGTCGAGGAGGTTCTCCACGGACTCGGAGTAGGTGCGCAGGACGGCGTCCGAGGGGTACGCGGTGTCGCGCACGGCGTTGCGGAGGCTGTTGAGGCGCTTGAGCTGCTCGGCCGCGCGGCGGAAGCGGTCGGCCACCGCCGGGTCGAGGTCGCCGCTGAGTTCGGTGATCTTGGTCTGCAGAGCGTCCGAGGTGTCGTTCACCCGGCGCAGCTGGCGGTCGAGCACCACGCGGTCGACCTGCTTGCCCGAGGCCACGTGGCTCGCGCTCAGGTCGCGCTCGCGCTGGAGCTGCTGGACCAGGTCGGCGACCGAGCTCTCCAGCTGGACCTCGTTCGCCAGCTGGTTGAACTCGGTGGCGCTCTGCAGGTCCGTCTGCACCCGGAGTCCGCCGAGCGCGAGCGCGGCGACGGTCGGGATGAGCAGGACGGCGAAGAGCTTCGTCCGAAGGCGCCAGTTGCGCAGCCTCAAGTTCGACGTACGGGCGCTCTGCGCATCTGTTGCGCTGTTCTGCGGCACGTCGGTTTTTCCAGATCCCGTCGACTCGGTCACAGTTGCATCTCGTAGCGCAGCCAGTCCGTCACCCGTTTCGGGCCTATCGGAGCGCGGTGCGGTCCCCGCGCCGGACTGGCTGGGACCTCTCTCTCGTCGGGCCACCCTGGGCTTCCTCTTCCGGCAGCAGTGTCCCCGGTCTCTCCCCAGGACCGAAGTATGGACTCGCAAAATCGGGCCAAAATGCAGCACAGGAGCCTAGCGCCGACCAAGCGCTCCATTCTGCTCCAGGAACCCGACGGTCCGCTAGAACCTGTACCACCCGGCCGGCAGCGTAATGGTCCAGCCCTACTTCATGGAAGCCTCTAGCAGCACGCACCGTATCGAGTTGGGCTGTCGCTTCATGCGTTCGGGTGGTTAACATCCCTGAACGTCGACACTTAGCTGCCTCTGCGCCACCTACCTGGTGACGCGACGTCAGTATGGCGCGTGACGACGAACACTGATCAACTCGACTCCCCGAGTCAACAGGCGAGAGGTGCCATGCCTACCCGAGCGCATGTTCTGCGACGTGCGGCAGCGCTGGTCGCGTGTGCCCTGACCGTCGTCTCGACCACTGCCGGATGCAGTCTGCTGTCCGGCGGCGGCGACAGCGGTGCGACCGACATCGAGCGCAACACCCTCCGGATCGGCGTCATGCCGGTCGTGGACGTGGCACCGCTCCGCATCGCGATCAACGACAAGCTCTTCGAAAAGGCCGGGCTGCAGGTCCAGCTCGTGCCCCAGACCAGCGAGGAGGAGAGCCTCAAGCAGCTCGACACCACGCTGGACATCACCTGGGCGAGCCACGTGACCCTGTTCCGCAAGGCCGCCGACAACACCCAGCTGCAGCTGCAGGGCGAGGCCTACCAGGCGGGCGCCAACTCGATGGCGCTGGTCTCGATCGGATCGGCCTACGACGCGCCCGCGAAGAAGCCCAACCCGCGCATCGCCGTGAACAGCGTGTCCGACATCGGCGCGCTGACCACGAAGGCGGTGCTCGAGACCGCGGGCATCGAGAAGCAGAAGATCACCTTCGTCGAGATGCCGTTCGAGAAGATGCAGCAGGCGATGCAGTCCCAGGCGGTCGACGCCGCGTGGATGATGGAGCCCTTCATCACGAAGGTGCAGCGCGAAACCGGCGCCCGGATCGTCACGGACACGGCGATCGGCCCGACGAAGGACTTCCCGATGTCCGGGTACGCGTCGAGCAAGAAGTTCGCCGACGGCAACCCCAAGGCGCTGGCGCTGTTCCGCTCGGTGCTGCGCGAGGCGCAGCAGAACGCGACGAACAACAAGCTCAGCGTGCAGGACGTGCTGAGCAGCTACATCGACGTCGACCAGCAGACCGCGGCGCTGGTCTCGGTCGGCACCTTCCCGCTGTCGCTCAACCCGATCCGCCTCCAGCGGGTCGCGGACATGATGGACACCGAGGGCGTGCTGCAGAACAGGCTCGACGTGCAGCAGCTGCTGCCACCGGGCACGACGAACTAGATCCCGTTCACGAGGAAGGGGCGGTGGGCCGCGACGCGCGGCCCACCGCCCCTTTCCCGTGCGCCGCGCGGTGGCGGCTCAGACCTCGTCGATCAGGGCTGGACCAGGCAGAACGTGGTCGCGGGCTCCGGGTAGACCATCGCGGTCCCGTCCGGTCCGCAGACCTCCTTGTCCGCACTCCCGGTGACGGCCTTCTCGATCTTGTAGCTGGCCGACGCGTCGCAGGTGACCTTGGTGGTCTTGCCCGCCACGATCGAGCCCTCCTCCTTGAAGCAGTCGCCCTCGGCCGCGTTCAGCATCAGGCAGAGGGTGAAACCGCTGCTCCGGCGGCCGGACTCGGTGTAGGACGCGTAGTCGCCCTCGGGGCACTTGTCCGACGCGCTGTCGAGCTCCTTGGCCACCTTGAAGGCGGCGGCCTGGGTGCCGCAGTCGACCTTCTCCAGCTCGGGGTTGGTGATGCTCGCCGACTTGATGTTGATGCAGTCGCCGACGTTCGCGCTGGACGGGGCGTCCTTGTTCAGGAAGTAGCCGCCGATGATGGCGCCGACGACGACCACCAGCGTGATGACGAGCTTGACCTTGCCGCCGCCCTTCTTCGCCGGGGGCGGCGTCGGGGGCATGGCCTGCTGGAACCCCGGCTGGCCGTAGGGCGGCTGGCCGTACGGCGGCTGCTGGCCTGGCTGCGGCTGCCCCTGGCCGGGCTGCTGCGGCGCCGCCCAGCCCTGCGGGGTCGGCTGCTGCTGGCCCCATCCCGGCTGCTGCGGCGCCTGCTGGCCGTAGGGCGCCGGCGGGCCGTACGGCCCTTGCCCCTGCCCCTGCGGAGGGCCCGCGGGCCCGGCGGGTGGCGGGTAGTTGGGCGTGCTCACGGATGGTCCTCTCGGTTTCACGGGAGGCAGAAACGTATTCGGCCGGCCATTTCCCCGCAGCGAAGTGACCACATCGTTGTCAGGCGCCGCCCTCGTCGAGGCAGAAGGTGACAGCGGGTTCCGGGTAGACCACCGCGCGTTGTTCCCCGCAGGCCGCTCCGCCCCCGAGGACCTTCACGACCTTCACCGACTTGGCCGTGCCGCAGGGCACCTTCACCAGGCTGGTCTCCTTGTCGGCGCCGTAGCAGGAGCCCTCGACGAGGTTGGGGATCAGGCAGAGCTTCACGCCGAGCGTGAACGTCGAGTAAGCCGCGCCACCCGCCGGACAGGGACCGCCGACCTGCTGGACGATCTTCGCGACCTTGACGTTCGCCTCGTCGGAACCGCAGTCGACGGCCCTGAAGCGCGGCGTGTCGACGGCGCGGGTGACCGCGGCGCACTCGCCCACGGTCGCGTTCACGGTGGGCGGAGCGGGCTCGCTGTCGAAGAAGCCGAAGGCGTACGCCCCGACGAGGGCCAGAACGACCACGCCGAGACCCACCAGGATTTTGCGCATGTGGCGCTACATCGGCCCGTGCGCCCGCCGAGTTGACGGTATTCACCGAAAAGTGGCAAAAATACGGTTCCGAAATACCACCGTGTGGACGATCAAGTCCACACGGTGGTACGCCGACTAGTGCAGCCGCCACCGATCCCTGCCGGGGAGTTCCGCCGTCCGGGGGTTCCCACCGCGACGCGGGAGGTGCTGCACCCGGAAGCGCCCGGTGGGGATCGTGGTCACCGTCCTAGCTCTCGGCGGGTGCGAAGCAGAACGTGGTGGCAGGCTCCGGGTAGGACTCGCCCACGCCGTCCGGGCACGCGGTGGTGTCGGTCGAGCCGTTGACGATCTTCACGACCTTCAGCGCCTCCTGCCCCTTGCACTCGCCCTTGATGTAGTTCAGGCCCTCCTCGTCGAGGGTGTAGCAGGACCCCTCGGAGAGGTTCGGCAGCAGGCACAGCCGGTAGCCCTCGGCGGGCTTCCCCTCCACCGGGTACTGCTGGTAGAAGCCCTCCTCGGGGCAGGCGTCGGTGTCGTTGCCGATCACCTTGCCCACCTTGAGCAGGGCCTTGTCGTCACCGCAGCCCACGGTCCCGATCGTGGAGTCCTTGAGCGACTTCCCGGACAGGCTCACGCAGTCACCCGCCGAGGCGTTCTTCGGGTCGCTGCCGCCGAACATGGTGAACGCCACGACGATCGCCACGACCACCAGGACGGCGACCACGCCGATCGCGATCCAGCGACCCCGGCCGCTGGAGGAGGTCTCCTCCTCGTCCTCGTCGTCGCTGGGCTTGGTCGGCTTGTAGAGGACACCGGGCGTGGACGTCGCGGGGGCGGCCGGGGCGGGCTCGGCGGCGGCCTGCGCGGGCACGACCGGCGCGGTTTCGGCGGCGGTTTCAGTAGCGGTTTCGGCGGGCGCCTTCTGGATCGGCAGGGCGTCCGTCTTGGGCTCCTCCGCCGACGTGGGCGGTTCGGCGTCCGCCACCGCGGCGGCGGGCGCGATGGGCGCGGCGGGCGGCTCAGCGGCGGCCTGGGAGGCCACCGGCGGTGCCTTCTGGATCGGGAGGGCGTCCGTCTTCGGCTCCTCGACGCGCGCGGGCTCCTCCACCGGCTCGACGGGCGTCGCCGCGGCGGGCGTGGCGGGCTCGACGGGCTCGATGGCCTCGGTCACCGGTTCCGCTTCGGGCTCGTCCGCCTTGGCGACCGGCTCGACGGACTGGACCGGCAGCTCGGTGGTCTCGGCCGCCGGCTCCTCGACGGCGGGCGTCGCGACGGTTTCCGCGGCGGCCGGTTCCTCGGCGGCCACGACCGGCTCGGGTTCGGTCACGGGCTCGACCGGCTCGGTCACGGGCTCCGCCGCGACGGGCTCGGCGGGCTCCCCGGTCGCGACCGGGGCGGTGGTGACCTCGGGGGCCACCGGCTCGACGGGCTCCGCCGCGACGGGCTCCGGCTCGGCGGCCTTGTCCACCGGGATGGAGTCCGCGGACTTGTCCACCGGGCTCTCGACGGCCGCCGAGACAGCGGCCGACGCGGGGACCGCGGGGGTGGCGGGCACTCCGGGCAGGGCGGGCTCGCCCGGCGCGGAGGGGACGACCTTGGCCCTGGACTTGCGGACGGGCGTCTTCCGCACCGGGGGCGTCTTGGCCTCCGGCGTCGCGGCGGCCTCGGTCTCGACGGGGACCGCGGCCTCGACGGGGACTGCGGGGACGACGGGGGCCGGGACGACAGGGGCTGCCGCGGCGTCCGCCGGGGGTACGGCCTTGGCCCTCGGCTTGCGCACCGGGGTCTTCCTGACCGGAGCGGTCTTGGCGGGCTCCGGAGTGGCGGCGCCCTCGGACTCGGGCACGGCTCCGGCCGCGGGTTCGACCGCGGATCCTGCCGCGGATTCGGCTGCGGGTTCTGCCGCGGGAGCGGCCTTCGCCCGTGACCTCCGGACCGGTGTCTTCTTCACCGGTGGCGTCTGGGCGGCCTCCGTCGCCTCGGGAGTGGTCTCCGTGGCGTCCGCGGCCTTGGGGTCGGGGGTCGACTCGTTGCTCATGATCACCTTTGCTGGAGGTCCCGTGGGGTGTCCGGACAAGCCGAACGTAGGCACCCTCTTGCCGGTTTTCGAGAGTTTTACCAAACCGTCCTCGGATGCACAGCGTCGCCTCAGTGCCGCGGTCCGTCATCGGGACTGCCGGCGACTTGCGCGTTGTTGTGACAATGGAAGAACACCAACCGACAGGAGCCGGCACCCGTGACCGACGGCCCGCTGATCGTCCAGTCAGACAAGACCTTGCTGCTGGAGGTCGACCACCCGCTCGCCGACGAGGCGCGCGTCTCCATCGCGCCGTTCGCCGAACTGGAACGCGCTCCCGAGCACGTGCACACCTACCGGGTCACCCCTCTCGCCTTGTGGAACGCCCGCGCCGCGGGTCACGACGCCGAACAGGTCGTGGACGCGCTGGTGCGGTTCTCCCGCTACCCCGTGCCGCAGCCGCTGCTCGTCGACGTGGTGGACACGATGAGCCGCTTCGGCAGGCTCCAGCTGGCCAACCACCCGGTCCACGGGCTCGTGCTGAGCACTGTGGACCGAGCGGTCCTGGAAGAGGTGCTGCGGCACAAGAAGATCGCGCCGATGATCGGCGAGCGCATCGATCCGGACACGGTGGTGATCCACGCGAGCGAGCGCGGCAGGCTCAAGCAGATGCTGCTGAAGATCGGCTGGCCCGCCGAGGACCTCGCGGGGTACGTCGACGGCGAGGCGCACCCGATCTCGTTGGCCGAGGACGGGTGGAAGCTGCGGGACTACCAGCGGCTGGCCGCGCAGGCGTTCTGGGCGGGCGGCTCCGGCGTCGTGGTGCTCCCCTGCGGTGCGGGCAAGACCCTGGTCGGCGCGGCGGCGATGGCGGAGGCCCAGGCGACCACGCTGATCCTGGTGACGAACACCGTCGCGGGCAGGCAGTGGAAGCGCGAGCTGATCGCGCGGACGTCGCTGACCGAGGAGGAGATCGGCGAGTACTCGGGCGAGCGCAAGGAGATCCGGCCGGTCACCATCGCGACCTACCAGGTGATCACCCGCAAGTCCAAGGGCGAGTACCGGCACCTGGAGCTGTTCGACTCGCGCGACTGGGGGCTGATCGTCTACGACGAGGTGCACCTGCTGCCCGCGCCCGTCTTCCGGATGACGGCGGACCTCCAGTCCCGGCGCAGGCTCGGTCTGACGGCGACGCTGGTGCGCGAGGACGGTCAGGAGGGCGACGTGTTCTCGTTGATCGGGCCGAAGCGCTACGACGTGCCGTGGCGCGACATCGAGGCGCAGGGCTGGATCGCGCCCGCGGAGTGCACCGAGGTGCGGGTCACGCTGACCGACAACGAGCGGCTCCAGTACGCCACGGCGGAACCCGAGGAGCGGTACAAGCTCTGCTCCACCGCGCACACGAAGATGCCGGTGGTGCAGGCGATCCTGGACAAGCACCCCGGTGAGCCGACCCTGGTGATCGGCGCGTACCTGGACCAGCTCGACGAGCTGGGGGCGGCGTTGAACGCGCCGATCATCCAGGGTTCCACGAAGAACAAGGAGCGCGAGCAGCTGTTCGACGCGTTCCGCAAGGGCGAGATCCGCACGCTGGTCGTGTCGAAGGTCGCGAACTTCTCCATCGACCTGCCGGAGGCCTCGGTCGCCGTGCAGGTGTCGGGCACCTTCGGGTCCCGGCAGGAGGAGGCGCAGCGGCTCGGCAGGTTGTTGCGCCCCAAGGGCGACGGCCGTCAGGCGCACTTCTACTCGGTGGTGTCGCGGGACACCCTGGACACCGACTACGCCGCGCACCGGCAGCGGTTCCTCGCCGAGCAGGGCTACGCGTACAAGATCGTCGACGCCGACGACCTGCTGAGCCCGAAGCTGCCCGAGGTCGACTGAACGGGTGGCGCCGCCCGGTCCGGTGAGCCGGGTGGCGCGCCGTTTGGCACGATCAGCGCGTGGACGTCTCCTCGGTCCGGGTGTACTCGATCCCGATGCGCAACAGGTTCCGCGGCATCACCGTGCGCGAGGGCGTGCTGTTCGAAGGCCCGGCCGGATGGGGCGAGTTCTCGCCGTTCCTGGACTACTCCGACGCCGAGTGCGTGCCGTGGCTGGCGTGCGCGGAGGAGTCCGCGGGCCTGTCGTGGCCCGCGCCGCTGCGCACCTCGATCCCGGTCAACTGCACCGTCCCCGTCGTCGACCCCGAGCGCGCGCACGCCATCGTGGCCGCTTCCGGGTGTTCGACGGCGAAGGTGAAGGTCGCCGATCCGGGCGCCCCGCTGTCCTCCGACCTGGACCGGGTCGCCGCCGTCCGCGACGCCCTCGGCCCCGGCGGCAAGGTGCGGGTGGACGCCAACACGGCCTGGGACGTGGACACCGCGGTCGCCGCCATCCGCTCGCTCGACCGCGCGGCGGGCGGTCTGGAGTACGTGGAGCAGCCGTGCCGGACCATCGACGAGCTGGCGGCCGTGCGGCGGCGGGTGGACGTGCCGATCGCCGCCGACGAGTCGATCCGCCGGGCCGAGGACCCCTTGAAGGTCGCCGTCGCGGGCGCCGCCGACATCGCCGTCATCAAGGTGGCGCCGCTGGGCGGCGTGCGACGCGCGCTGGAGGTGGCCGAGGCCTCCGGCCTGCCGTGCGTGATCTCCTCGGCCGTCGAGACGTCGATCGGCCTGGCCGCGGGCCTCGCACTGGCCGCCGCCCTGCCCGCGCTGGACCACGCCTGCGGCCTGGCGACCCTGTCGCTGCTCACCGGCGACGTCGCGACGGACTCCCTGCGCGCGGTCGACGGCTTCCTCCAGGTTCCGGGCAGGGCCCCGACCCCCGACGTGTTCGACCGCTTCGCCGCCGACGAACCCACCACCGCCCGCTGGCTGGCCCGCCTGGAGCGCGTCAGGGCGCTGCGCTGACCCAGCGCACCTCACCGTCGTCGTCCACCACGTCCGTCGGCACCAGCCCCACCTTCCGCGCCACCGCACCCGACGCGTGGTTCTCCGGGTGGATCGCCGCCCCCAAGGCCCGGATCCCGTGCTCCCCCAACCACCCGACCACCCCCTTGGCGGCCTCGGTCGCGTACCCCTGCCGCTGGTGGGCGGTCTCGATCACCCACGCCACGTCCGCCGCGTCCCCCTTGACCGTCGCCTGCACCGTCCCCACCGCGCCCCCGTCACACCGGACGACCCAGTTGAACCAGCCGTTGTGCCCCCCGGCCGCCAGCCGCGCGTAGCGGGCGCGGAGCTGGTCGGCCGTCAGGGGGCGGCCGCCGATGAACTCGTGCAGGCGCTCGTCGTCCAGCAGCGGCGCCATCTCGTCGGCGTGGCGGATCCGCAACGGCTCGAGGACGAGCCGCTCGGTCCGGATGGCCTCGACGGCCGGCAGGGGTGGTGTCATGCCGCCACCGTAGGAAGGACGGGGGCGGGCACCAAGGGCTTTTCGGGTCAGGGCCAGGTGCGCCGGATTCCGGTGGCCGTCACGGCGTAGGTGGCGGGGCCGCCGCGGGCGATCGCGCGGTGGATGGTGTCGCGGGCGCCGTGGAACCTCTCGACCATGGCGTCCCGCCGGAGTTGCTGGTTGTCCAGGTAGAACAGCACCGCCTTGTGCTCGACGAGGGGCTGCCGCTCGGTCGCCCGCCCCTTGATCCGACCGTCCTTGCACAGCGGCGTCCATCCCCTGCCGAGGCCGTGGGCGAGCCACTCCTCGTCCGGGGTGTGCTGCGCGTCGTCCGGGAAGTGGGCCGTGATCCGGTGGATCACCCATCCGTGCTCGACGAGGGCGTCCGCGACACCGCGTCCCAGGCTGCGGTCGAGGAAGAACTCAGGCGGCACGCCAGACCCGGCAGATCGACTCGACCTGGACCGGCTCCAGCGAGTACTCGTAGGCGACCTCGTCGATCGACTCCCCCGCGAGCCACATCGTCACGATGGCCTCGACCGGGACGTTGTTCTCCTCGACCACGGGCGCTCCCCGGCCGAACCTCGGGTCGATGACCACCGGGGCGATGTCGGGGTACTGCCGGAGGCGCAGTCGAGCGGCGAACTCGTCCTCGGCGTCCCACTCGATGTAGTGCAGGTAGCCGTCGAGCACTTCCCGGATCGGTCGCTGCCGGTCTCCCACACGCGCGATGTCGTCCGGCGCGTAGTCGAGGAAGATGTCGATGCCGTCGGTGGCGATCTTCCTGGTGGCCAGCCCGAACGGGGTGTCGAAGGCGTGGCGGATCTCGGCCGCGGCGTCCCTGATCTTGGCCATTCCCAGGCCGAGATCGCGCAGCGACCGCAGCACGTACGCCTCGACCACGGCGACGAAGGGCACCGAGGGCCACCCCACGTGTTCGGGTTCCACGCCGTGCACCAAGGGCGATCCCGCGGCCTGCTCCGCCAGCCAGCGGTTGAGCGTCGACTCCGGGATGACGAGGTGCCGGGCGGTGTCCTTGCGGCTGAGCAGCGGATCCAGGAACTTGTCGACCACGGGCACCTCCTCCGTCCGGCGAGGTGCCCGATCGTACCCGCGATCACCTCTTCACGAACGGGCGACCACGGGTGTCGAATTGACCAAAGGCCCAGCTCAGCCCACCAGGGAAGCGCCCGGCAGCATCGAGCGCGGGATGAGGGCGGACTGGGGGAACTCGACGTTGACGGAGACCTCGTCGCCGCCGATCTCGCGGGTGATCCACGGGCCGGTCTCGACCATGATCTTGAGCGTCTTGATGTGCAGCCCGTTGATCTTGCTGAGGTACCACTCGTCGTCCGGCAGGTTGCCCATGCGGCTGGACAGGCGTTCCTTGATGCCGCGCATGCGGGTCCACAGCTCGTTGGTCAGCGCGGGCCGGTCGAACGGGCCCTCGAGGCCGTCGCGGACGCGTTGTTCGATGCCGTGGGGCAGGCCGTTGTCGTCCGGCATGACCATGACGGTCCAGGCGCGGGACTTCTCGCGGTACTGGAGCTGCTGCATGAGGCCCTCGTGGGCGGCGAAGTCGGAGGAGCGGAACTGCCTGCCCTGCCAGCGTTCCCTCAACGCGCCCGCCAACGACTGCGCGCTCTTCACGCCGGTGTTGAGGCCGCGGCCGGGCCAGAAGTGCAGGGAGTTGGCGGCGTCGCCGATGAGGAAGCCGAACGTGTTGGGCGCGAGCTGGGCGGTGAACCTGGAGTGCTGCTGCATGCCCAGCTTGAACGAGGTGAGGCCGAGCAGGTCCTGGGGCGAGGCGCCGAAGAAGCGGACGCCCTCCTGGATCCTCGGCCACAGGAAGGACAGCTTGTCGATGGAGGGCTTGAACACGGCCTTGTGCCGGTCGCAGACGAACCGGCCGTTGTCCGGGCGCATGGTGCACGCGTAGCGCTGGATGCACTCGACCGGCCCGTTCTCGCCGATCGACACGATCTCGGAGGCCTCCTCGGCCGAGAGCCGCATGTTGATGAAGCCGCCGCCGAGCGAGTTGAACAGGTACCGGTTCTGGCTCACGGTCAGCGGAACCGTGTGCTCGTCGGGGATGTAGGACTTGACCCTGATGCCGAGGACGATCTCCTCCAGCGGCTTGCCCTTGATCGAGTAGAACTCGCGGTCGGGCGTGCCGAAGTGCTCCTTCAGGCCCTCCCGCGTGGTCGACCGGGCGCCGTCGGCGATCGCGAGCACCTGCGTGCCGTCCCACGACGCGGGCGCCGTGTACGCCTCCGGGACCATCTCGATCCCGTACACGTCCTGCGCCATGTCGATCAGGCAGTCCTCGATCCAGCGGATCTTGACGTTGCGCGGCCTGCCCTTGTCCGCCGGGGAGTCGGGGCCCAGCGGCCACATCTCGCCGTAGCGGCCGGGCACGAACAGCGCGCGCTGCACCTTGTTCGGCAGCCCGGACCACACGTTGCTCTGCAACGTCACTACCTGCTCGCGGCGCACGTTGCCCTCGCCGCGGTCGCGCCAGCGCACCCGTCCGCCCGCCTGGACCCAGCGGCGGTCGAAGATCCGCACGGCCACCTGGTCGCCCATCATCGCCTTCAGCGTGCAGGCGAACGACAGCCCGACCGGGCCACCGCCGACGATGTCGACGCGCAGCGGCTCACGACCGGCGGGGCGGGGCGGCATCTTGACGACGTCGGCCACCGGCAATTCGGGGACGGGGCCGACCGCGGGGATGCCGGGGAGCTGACCGGCGATGCTGCTGCGGTGCGGCATCCGGAGCAGCTTCGTCTTCGGTTCCGCGGCGTGGAAAGGCGCGTCTTTCCCGGGCATGGCTGGCCGACCTTCCGGTGCTCCTGGAGGGGGATGTTCGATGTACACCCCAGTCACGGCTCCCGCGCCGGATCGGTTCAAACATTTCCACACCGATTTCCGAAGACTTATAGGGGGCCTTAACGACCAAGCCCCCGCGCGGCCGCTCCGAGGCGGCCGACGATCTCGTCGGTCCTGGCCAGCGCCTCGGTGCGGCGGGGTGTCGGCGGGACCGAGGTCAGGTCGACGGCCCGGATCGGCGGGCCCAGCTCCACCAGCGTCGGCAGGTACTTCGCCTCCTCGACGTGCCAGCCCTGCGGCCCCTGCACGAACTTGAAGCGGGCGATCAGGCCCTCCTCGGTGGTGCCGCGGGGCTCCTCGTGCTTCGCGACCTCGTTGCCCATGCCGTAGACGACCCACTTGCCGTTGATCTGCTCCATCGGCTGCACGGTGTGCACGTGCGTGCCGATGATCAGGTCCACGGCGGGGTCGGCGAGGATCTTCGCCGCCATCGAGCGCTGCTCGTCGTTCGGATTCGCCTCGTACTCCGTGCCCCAGTGCAGGCTCGCCACCACGACCTCGGCGCCGGCGGCCTTCGCGGCGCGGGCCGCGTCGATCACGCGCTGGGGGTCGAGCTGGTTCGAGATCCACGGCTCGGGCAGCGGGATCCCGTTGAAGCCGAAGGTGAACGCGACCTGGCCGACCTTCACGCCGTTCGCGTCCAGGACCAGCGGGGTCGCGGCCTCCTCGGGCGTGCGCGCCGACCCGGTGTGCTTCATCCCCGCCGCGTCCAGCACGTTCAACGTGGTCCGCACGCCCCGCACGTCGCGGTCCATCGTGTGGTTCGACGCCGTCGAGCAGCTGTCGTAACCCAAGTCCAGCAACGCCTTCACCACCTCGGGCGGCGCGCTGAAGGCCGGATATCCGAACGTCGCCTCACCGGGCGCGGACAGCGGCGTCTCCAGGTGGCAGATGGACAGGTCCGCCTCGACCGCCGGGCGCAGGCCCTCCAGCAGCGGGTGGAAGTCCGGGGTGCCGCCGCCGTCCGCCCTGGCCTGCTCCTCCAGGGCGGGGTGGATCAGGATGTCGCCGCCCGCGGCCAGCGTGAACGACCGCGCGGGCGGTGGCGGTGGAGCGGCGGGCCCGGCGTCGGCGGACGTCGACGCGGCGAGCGGCGTGCCCGCGACGGCCGTGCAGGCGGACAGCACCAGGCAGGCGGCCAGCGTCGCCGCCGACCGCCCGCCCCTCGGGATCAGCGGTGCCGCCGAAGCCTGGAGACCACCAGCGCGGCGACCGCGAGCCCGGCCACCAGCGGCAGGGCCCGCTTGAGCACGGGCACACCGGCGGTGCCGAGCAGGTCGATGGCTTCGACTTCCCCCGGCCGGTCGGGAACGGCCTTGAGGTGTTGCTGCGTCACTTCGGTTCCCTCGTCGGACGGGTCGGCTGCGCTCGGGCCACCAGCGTCCTCCGTTCCGAGGCTGCCCGCCAGGCAATCGGCGAACTGGTCGATGATCCGGCCGCCGACCTCGGCGATCAGCCCCCGGCCGAACTGCGCGGGCCTGCCGGTGATGCTCAGGTCCGTCACGACCACCGCGCGCGTGCCGCCGTCGACCTCGACCAGCGTGGCGGTGACGGTGGCCGCCGCGGTGCCGTTGCCGCGCACGTCCTTGCCCGACGCCTTCATCACCATCCGGCGCGCGGTCTCGTCGGTCTCCAGGAACTCGCCCGATCCCTTGTACATCAAGGTGATCGGGCCGAGCTTCACCTTCACGGTGCCGGTGAAGCGCGCGCCGTCGACCTCGGTGAGGGTGGCGCCGGGCATGCACGGCGCCACCCTTTCCGGGTCGAGGAGCGCGGTCCACACGGTCCCGACCGGAGCCGGGACCGTGAACTCGTGCTCCAGCCTCACGCGCCGACCGCCGCGGTCAGCGCCCGCCCGGTCAGCACCCGCGCGAGGTGCGAGCGGAACTCGGCGTCGGCGTTGCCGTCCGTCGTCGGGTTCGTGCCCTCGGCGGCGCGCGCGGCCGCGGCGTTGATCGACTCGGCCGTGGCGGGCTGCCCGACGAGGGCCTCCTCCACGCCGGTCGCGCGCACCGGGGTCGGCCCCATGTTGGTGAGCGCCACCCTGGCCTCGGCGATGGTCCCGTCGGAGACCCGGACGGCCGCCGCGACGGCGACGATCGACCACGCCTGCGCGACCCGGTTGAACTTCTCGTAGTGGGCGCTCCAGCCGGTCAGCTTCGGCACCCGGACGTCCACGAGCAGCTCGTCCGGCTCCAGCGCGGTGGTGAAGTAGTCGACGAAGAACTCGGCCGCTGGCACCTCCCGGCGTCCGCCCGGCCCGACGATGATCATCGTCGCGTCCATCGCCAGCGCGGGCGCGGGCAGGTCGCCCGCCGGGTCCGCGTGCGCCAGCGCGCCGCCGAACGTGCCGCGGTGCCGCACCTGCGGGTCCGCGACGGTGTCGGTGGCGATCGCCAGCAGCCGGGCGTGGTCGCGCACCAGGTGGTCGCGCTGGACCTCGTAGTGCGTGGTCATCGCCCCGATGAGCAGCGAGTCGCCGTCGTCGCGGACGCCGGTCAGCTCGCTCAGGTTCGACAGGTCCACGACCACGTTCGGCGCGGCCAACCTCATGCGCAGCACCGGGATCAGGCTCTGGCCGCCCGCCATGACCTTGGCGTCCTCACCCGCCTCGCTGAGCGCCCGGACGGCTTCCTCCACCGTGGCCGGCGCCACGTAGTCGAACTCCGCGGGGATCA
The DNA here is from genome assembly GCF_032460545.1 of Umezawaea sp. Da 62-37. Classification (GTDB taxonomy): domain Bacteria; phylum Actinomycetota; class Actinomycetes; order Mycobacteriales; family Pseudonocardiaceae; genus Umezawaea. The sequence continues at coordinate 6,020,788 of NZ_CP135965.1, read as the reverse complement.
CTCCGCACCTCCCTGCGCGTCGATGGAGCCGAGGCCGCCCGCCGCGACCGGCGTGGTGGGCACCCCGTGCTCCCTGCCCTGGTGGATCGCCTTCCACACCCGCATCGGCGTGCACGGCATCTCGACCTCGTTGACGCCGAGGTGGCGCACGGCGTCGATCACCGAGTTGACCACGGCCGGGGTCGAGGCGATCGTGCCCGCCTCGCCGACACCCTTGACCCCCAACGGGTTCGAGTCCGCCGGGGTGACCGTGCGGTCGGTGGTGAAGTGCGGCAGGTCGACCGCCGACGGGAGCAGGTAGTCCGCCAGCGTCGCCGTGGTGAGGGTGCCCGACTCGTCGTGCACCGCCTCCTCGAACAGCGCCTGCGCGATGCCCTGCGCCAGGCCGCCGTGCACCTGGCCCTCGACGATCAGCGGGTTCACCACCTCGCCGATGTCGTCGACGCACACGTACGAGCGGATCTTCACCGCGCCGGTCTCCGTGTCGACCTCGGTGGCGCACAGGTGGGTGCCGTGCGGGAACGAGAAGTTCGTCGGGTCGAACGTGCACTCGGCGTCCATGCCCGGCTCCATGCCGTCGGGCAGGTTGTGCGCCACGTGCGCGGCGAGCACGACGTCGCCGAGCGCGGTGCTGGTCCCCGTGCCGCGCACGGAGAACTGGCCGGACGCGAACTCCACGTCGGACTCGGAGCACTCCATCAGGTGCGCGGCCAGCGTGCGGGCCTTGGCCAGCACCTTGTCCGCGGCCAGCACGATCGCCGTACCGCCGACGGCCAGCGACCGCGAGCCGTAGCTGTCCATGCCCTTGTGCGAGGACTGCGTGTCGCCGTGCAGCACCTCGACGTCCTCGAACGGCACGCCGAGCCGGTCGGCCACGATCTGGCTCCACGCCGTCTCGTGCCCCTGCCCGTGCGGCGAGGTGCCGGTGATCAGCTCGACCTTGCCGGTGGGCAGCATCCGGATCGCCGCGTGCTCCCAGCCGCCCGCGCCGTAGCGCAGCGAGCCGAGCACCCGCGACGGCGCGAGGCCGCACATCTCGGTGAACGTGGAGATGCCGATGCCCAGTTGGACCGGATCACCGCTTTCCCGCCGACGCGCCTGCTCCTGCCGCAGCTCGTCGTACTTGAACAGCTCCACGGCCCGGTCGGTGGCGGCCTCGTAGTTGCCGGAGTCGTAGGTGAGCCCGCAGACCGTGGTGAACGGGAACTCCTCGTGCGTGATCCAGTTCTTGCGGCGCAGCTCCATCGGCTCCATGTCGAGCTCGACGGCGAGTTCGTCCATGATCCGCTCGATCGCGAACGTGGCCTCCGGCCGTCCGGCGCCGCGGTAGGCGTCGGTCGGGACCTTGTTCGTGAACACGTTGACGCAGGTGAACTTGTACGCCGGGAACTTGTAGATGGAGTTGAACATGAACGCGCCGAGGATCGGCACGCCGGGCGTGACCAGCCGCAGGTAGGCGCCCATGTCGGCGAGCAGGTCGACCTTGAGGCCGGTGACCGTGCCGTCGCGGCGCGCGGTGATCGTCAGGTGCTGGATCTGGTCCCGCCCGTGGTGCGCGGACAGCATCGACTCGGTGCGCGACTCGGTCCACTTGACCGGCTTGCCCAGTCTGCGCGCGACCAGCAGGGTCAGCACCTCCTCGGGCGTGACCTGGAGCTTGCCGCCGAACCCGCCGCCGACGTCCGGCGCGATCACCCGCACCTTCTGCTCCGGGATGCCGAGCACCGCGGCCAGCATCCAGCGCAGGATGTGCGGGACCTGGGTGGCCGACCACATGGTGATCGAACCGCCGCCGGGGTCGACCACGACGGACCGGGGTTCCATGAACGCCGGGATGAGCCGCTGCTGGCGGAACGTCCTGGTGACCGTCACCTCCGCCTCGGCGATGGCCTGCTCGACATCGGACCCGGTGCCCGCCTCCGCGGAGTCGAAGATCCAGGTCGCGCTCTTGTTCGTGCCGAGGTCGGGGTGCACGAGGTCGGCGCCGTCGTCGACCGCGGCGTTCATGTCCAGCACCACCGGCAGCTCGTCGTACTCGACGTCGATCGCGGCCAGCGCGTCGTGCGCCTCGTAGGCGGTGCGGGCGATGACGACGGCGACGCCCTCACCGGCGAAGTTGACCTCGTCCACGGCCAGCGACGGGGCGGGCGGGGCGAGCATGTCCTCGGTGATCGGCCACGCGCACGGCAGGCTGCCCTGCTCGTCGGCCACGTCCTCGCCGGTCAGCACCAGCAGCACGCCGGGCATGGACGCGGCGGCGGTGACGTCGACGCTGGTGATCTTCGCGTGCGCCATGGGGCTGCGCAGCACGGCCATGTGCAGCATCCCGGCCATCTGGATGTTGTCGGTCCACCGGGTGTCCCCGGTGATCAGCCGCGCGTCCTCCTTGCGCAGCCGGGCCCTGCCGATCTCCCGGCCGACCCCCGGTTCCGCGGTGGCGGTCATTCCCCGCCTCCGACGTGCGAAGGGCTGACCTGCTCGGCTTCCGGACCCGCGCCGGGACGCATCCGGTGCGCCGCGTCGCGGACGGCCTTCACGATGTTCTGGTAGCCCGTGCACCGGCAGAGGTTGCCCTCCAGCCCGTGCCGGACGGTCTCCTCGCTCGGATCGGGGTCGTCGGCGAGCAGGTCGATCGACTGCATGATCATTCCGGGGGTGCAGAACCCGCACTGGAGGGCGTGGTTCTCGTGGAAGGCCTTCTGCACGGGGTGCAGCTGCCCGTCGCGGGCGAGGCCTTCGATCGTGGTGACCTCGTGGCGATCGGTCTGCACCGCGAACACGGAGCAGGACTTCACGCTGTGACCGTCGAGGTGGACCGTGCAGGCGCCGCAGTTGCTCGTGTCGCAGCCGACGACGGTTCCGGTCTTGCCTAGTCGTTCACGGAGGTAGTGGACCAGCAGCATTCGCGGTTCCACCTCGTCGGTGTAACTCACGCCGTCCACGTTGACGGTGATGCGCATGAACCCTCCAGGCCAGTGGTGGGTGACCGATGTCACGTCACCCTAACTCCGCTAGCGGTGGATTGCTCCATCAAGACTGGTCAGACGCTCACCGCGACCACCCCATCGCAGAGCGATGATCTCGGCCGCGATCGACACCGCGGTCTCCTCGGGCGTGCGCGCGCCCAGGTCGAGCCCGATCGGCGACGCCATGCCGTCCAGTTCGCCCTCCGTCACGCCCGCCTCGCGCAGCCGCCGCAGCCGGTCCTCGTGCGTGCGCCGGGACCCCATCGCGCCGACGTAGGCGAGCTTGAGCCGCAGCGCGACCTCCAGCAGCGGCACGTCGAACTTCGGGTCGTGGGTCAGCACCGCGACCACGGTCCGCTCGTCGACCCGCCCGGCCTCGGCCTGCGCCGCCAGGTACCGGTGCGGCCAGTCCACGACGACCTCGTCGGCCTCCGGGAACCGGCTCGCGGTCGCGAACACCGGCCGCGCGTCGCACACCGTGACCCGGTAGCCCAGGAACGTGCCCAGCCTGGCCATGGCGGAGGCGAAGTCGATCGCGCCGAACACCAGCATCCTGGGCGGCGGCTCGAACGAGTTCACGAACACCGTCATGCCCTCGCCGCGGCGTTGGCCGTCCGGGCCGTAGTGCAGCGACCCGCTGCGGCCGGTGGCCAGCATCCCGCGCGCGTCGTCCACCACGGCGTCCGTCGCGCGCGCCGACCCCAACTCCCCCGCGATCCGGTCCGGCCAGATCACCACCCGGCGGCCCAGCCGGTCGGCCTCGGGGTGCTCGATGATCGTCGCGATGGCCACCGGCACCTCCGCGCGCACGGCCTCGTGGATGTCCGACAGCTCGGGGAACGTCTTCTCGTTGATCGACTCCACGTACACGTCGATGATCCCACCGCAGGTCAGACCCACCGCGAACGCGTCGTCGTCGCTCACGCCGTAGCGCTGGAGCACCGGCTGGTCCTCCGCGACGACCTGCTGCGCGAGGTCGTAGACGGCGCCCTCGACGCAGCCGCCGGACACGCTGCCGGTCACCTCGCCGTCCGGGCCGACCAGCATGGCCGCGCCGGGCGAGCGGGGCGCCGAGCTGAAGGTGGCGACGACGGTGCCGACACCGACGGTCTCCCCGTTCGCCACGCGGCGTGCGAGTTCGTCGAGCACATCACGCACGGTTGATCTCCTTGAGCAGGTGGCGCAGGGTGTCGAGGCTGTGGCCCGCCAGCAGGCGGTCCACGTGGGGCAGGGCGGCGACGATCCCCGACTGCGTCGGGGCGTACCCGTCCTTGCCCGCGTGCGGGTTGACCCAGATGACCGCGTGCGCGAGCCTGCGCAGCCTGGCCATCTGGTCGCCCAGCAGCGCGGGGTCACCGCGTTCCCAGCCGTCGGAGAACAGCACGACGACGGCGCGCCTCGCGACACCGCGCTGCCCCCACCGGTCCAGGAACACCTTGATCGTCCCACCGAGCCGGGTGCCGCCCTCGTAGTCCGGCACGGCGCGGGTGGCCGACATGAGCGCGAACTCGGCGTCGCGGTGCCCGAGCTGACGACTGACCCTGGTCAGCCGGGTGCCGAGGGTGCACACCTCCGTCGGCATGGCCCGCGCCACCACGTGCGCGAACCTCAGCAGCGCGTCGGCGTACGGCGCCATCGACCCGGACACGTCGATCAGCAGCACGACCTTGCGCGGCCGGGTGCCCTTCCGCCGGTACCTCGGCTCCACCGGCTCCCCGCCGCTCGCGAGCATCGCCCGCAGCGTGCGACCGGGGTCGAGCCGCCCCCTGGACGCCTTGCGCGCCCGCAACGCCCTCCGCCGCGGCGGAACGGGCTTGAGCGCGGCGATCAACTCGCGCAGGTGCGCCTTCTCGGCAGGCGTGAGGCCGGCGATGTCCTTGTCCCGCAGCACTTCCGCGTCACTGGCCGCCGTCGCCAACCGCCCGGACGAGGCCTGCTCGCCGCCACCCCCGTTGAGCGCGGCGAGTCGAGTGGGGCGCAGCTTGCGGTGCCGGGGCCCGCGCGGCGCCTCACCGCCGAACCAGGCGTCGAACGCGGCGTCGTAGCGCGGCAGGTCGTCCGGCTCCCCGCACAGCGTCAGCCTGCCCGCCCAGTACAGGTCGTCACGACTGCCCGGATCCAGGTGCCCGACCGCCGCCGCGTAGGCCTGCACGCGGTCCGGCCCGCACCCCACGCCCGCTTGGCGCAGCGCGCGGGCGAACCCGACGTAGCCGGTGAGCACCGTCATCCCTCGATTGTGCGCCTTCCGCGTTTGGAGGATCGCCCAAAGGGTCAGCCGAGCACACCCGAGGCGAGTGCGCGGGTGGCGTCCTCGCGGTACTTGAGCACGGCTCCGAGCGTCACGGCGGCGGTCTCCGCGTCCAGTTCGGACTTCCCCAAAGCCTGCAACGCCCGCGCCCAGTCCAACGATTCCGCGACCCCCGGAGGCTTCAGCAGATCCAGTTCCCGCAGCCTGCCGACCGCCTCCGCGACCTGCGACGCCAACCTCTCGGACACCCCCGGCAACCGCCGGCGGATGATCGCCACCTCGCGGGCCAGGTCCGGGTGTTCGACCCAGTGGTACAGGCACCGGCGCTTGAGCGCGTCGTGGACCTCGCGGGTGCGGTTGGACGTCAGCACGACGACCGGCGGCACCGAAGCCCGGATCTCACCCAGTTCGGGGATGCTCACGGTGTTGCTGTCCAGCACTTCGAGCAGGAACGCCTCGAACTCGTCGTCGGCGCGGTCGACCTCGTCGACCAGCAGCACGCACGGAGCCTCCTCCAGCGCCCGCAGCAACGGCCTGGCCAGCAGGAACCGCCGCGTGTACAGCGACGCCTCGGCTGCATCGGGATCCAAAGCGCCGCTCGAAGACGCCTCCAGCGCGCGCAGGTGCAGCAGCTGGCGGGGGAAGTCCCAGTCGTAGAGGGCCTGGGAGGCGTCGATGCCCTCGTGGCACTGCAACCTGATCAGCGGCAGCGACAGCGCCTGGGCCAGCGCGAGCGCCAGCGATGTCTTCCCGGTGCCCGGTTCGCCCTCGCAGAACAGCGGGCGGCGCATCTCCAGCGCCAGGAACGCGGCCGTCGTCACGCCCGCGTCGGGCAGGTAACCCACGCGGTCGAGCTCGACCGCCAGCTCCTCGGGCGTCATCGCCTGAGGGTAAGCCCAGGGGTCGGGATCCGGGGGACGTCAGGGTCCGTCCCCGATGTTTTCGCAGCTCCTGGGCGGCATCGTTGTACCCATGACGAACAACGTGCTCAACGGGACCACCGACAAGGTCAAGAAGCTCCGCCGCAGCCGCGAGGACAAGATGCTCGCCGGCGTGTGCGGTGGCGCGGCCAAGATGCTGGGCGTCGACGCGGCGCTGCTGCGCATCGGCCTCGTCGCCGCGACCATCCTCGGGTTCGGCACGGGCGCCGTCCTCTACGTCGCCTGCTGGATCCTCATGCCGGAGGAGGAGACCGGCACGCCCGACCTGTACCAGCCGCGGGACACCACGCCGACGTTCTGATCACCGTGGTCATCGCGGGAAGCCGGGCACGCCCGGCATCCGCTGCCACGGGTGGGGACCGGCCAAGGGCCGGTACTCCACGCCCAGCGCGTCGAGTCGTGGGAGGTGGTGGGTGGCGAGCCGGTCGAGGAACTCCGCCCCGTCCCGCTCGCCCCCGCTCCACACGACCTCGGCGAACGCCGCCAGCCGCGGGAACGCCGCGTAGTCCAGCCGTCGGGCCGAGTCCAGGTGCTCGGTCCACAGGTTCGCCTGGGCGCCCAGCACACGGCCGGGCTCGTCGCCGGTGAGCCCGTCGGGCACCGGCTCGTACCGGTGGACGTCCTCCAGGGTCAGCACCGTGCCGACCGGGATCGGCTCGTCGGGCGAGTCGGACTGCCGGTAGTCCAGGTACACGTGCCGCTCCGGGCACATCACCACGTCGTGGCCCGCGCGCACGGCCGCCACCCCCGCCTCCTCCCCGCGCCACGACGCCAGCACCGCGCCGTCGGGCAGCGGTCCGACCTCGGCGATCTCGTCCCAGCCGAACGCCCGCCGCCCGTGGGTCGCCAGGTGCTCGGCGATGGCGCGGATGAACCCGCCGTGCGCTTCCGTGGCACCCGGCACCTCGTCGCCGCCGAGGCCGATCACCTCGCCGGGGAACACGTCCACGAGCTCGTCGAACACGTTCCGGTAGAAGTCCACAGTGGACTCCCGGAGGTTCAGCACGTTCTCGTTCACGCCCCAGTCGGTCCACACGCCGACCTCGGGGCCGCTCCCCAGCTCCGGGTAGGCCGCGATGGCCGCCTGGCTGTGGCCGGGCACGTCGATCTCCGGCACGACGGTGATGTGCCGGTCCGCCGCGTACGCGACCAGCTCGCGCAGGTCGTCCTGCGTGTAGAACCCGCCGTGCGGCCTGCCGGTCGACCGCTTCGCGCGCCGGTCGCCGTAGCGCGACTCGGGCCGCCACGCCCCGACCTCCGTCAGCCGCGGGTACCTCTTCACCTCGAAGCGCCAGCCCTGGTCGTCGGTGAGGTGCAGGTGCAGCACGTTGAGCTTGTGCGCCGCCAGCAGGTCCACGTACCGCAGCAGGTCGTGCTTGGGCAGGAAGTGCCGCGCCACGTCGATCATGCAGCCGCGCCAGCCGAACCTCGGCCGGTCCTCGACCACGCACACCGGCAGCGTCGGCGGCTCGTCGCTGATCCGCGCGGCCCGGAAGGCGTCCGGCCCGAGGAGCTGGCGGACGGTCTGCGTCGCGTAGAACGCGCCCGCCGCGTCCGCCGCCTCCACCGACAGGCCCCCGGTGGTGATCACGAGCCGGTAGGACTCCGCGGGCCCGTCCACGAACGACACCAGCGGCTCGATCCGTTCGGTGCGTCCCACGCCGGGCGTGAAGGCGACCGGCTTCGGCAGCAGCGTCACCCCTTCACCGCCCCGGCGAGACCGGACACGAGCCTGCGCTGCACCAGCACGAAGAACACCAGCACCGGGATGGTCATCAGGGTGGAACCGGCCATGATCGCTCCCCAGTCGTTCTGGTCGGGCTTGATGAACACCTGGAGCGCCAGCGGCAGCGTCTGGTTCTCCGCGGCCGAGATGATGAACGTCTTGGCGAACAGGAAGTCGTTCCACGCGTGGATGAACGCCAGCACGCTCGTGGCCACCAGACCCGGCGCCACCAACGGGAACAGCACCTGCCACAGGAACCGGAACCGGCTCGCGCCGTCCAGCGTCGCGGCCTCCTCCAGCTCCACCGGCACCGCCGCGACGAACCCGCGCAGCATCCAGATGGCGAACGGCATGCTGAACGCGAGGTGCACCAGCACCAGCGAGCCCAGGTGGTTCAGGCCGAACAGCGGCAGCGTGTCGCCGACCGACCGCATCATGAAGAACAGCGGCACCGTCAGCGCCTCGACCGGCACCATCTGCACCACCAGCAGCATGATCAGCATCGTGGTGCGGCCGCGGAACCGGAAGCGGGTCAGCGCGGTCGCGGCCAGGAACGACATCAGCAGGCTCAGCACCACCACGATCAGCGCCACCACCAGGCTGTTCACGAAGTACCGCCCGAAGCTCTGCACCGTGAGCGCGCGGGTGAAGCTGTCCAGCGTCGGCGCCAGGGTCCACGGCCGCGGGTCCGCCGAGATCACCTCGTCGGCGGGCTTCAGCGCGGTCAGCACCATCCAGTACAGCGGGAACGCGACCACCGCGGCGATCACCACGGTGACCAGTTCCGCGATCAGGCGACCGGGGCGCTTCACAGTTCTTCTCCCGACTTCCGCAGCGCCCGCAGGTAGCCGATGGTGATCAGCAGCAGCAGGGCGGTCATCACCACGCCGATGGTCGCGCCGAGGCCGTACTCGGACGCGGCGAAGGCCTGCTGGTAGGCGTAGACGTTGAGCACGAGGTTGCGGCCCGCGATGCCGCCGCCGCTGGTCATCACGTAGATCTGGGTGAACACCTTGAAGTCCCAGATGATCGACTGGATGGTGACGACGAGGATCAGCGGGCGCAGCAGCGGGAGCATGACGCTGCGCGCGGTGCGGACCGTCGAGGCGCCGTCCAGCGCGGCGGCCTCGATCACCTCCTGCGGGATGGCCCTGATGCCCGCGTAGAGGGTGACCATGACGAACGGGAACGAGCACCAGACCACCTGGGCCGCGACGAGGCCGAAGGCGGTCCAGCGGTCGAACGTCCACGAGAACCCGGTGCTGCCGAGGATCTCGTTGACCAGGCCGAAGTTGGCGTCGAACAGGAACAGCCAGATCGTCGAGCCCGCGACGGCCGGGGTGGCCCACGCGCCCAGCGCCGCCAGGAACAGCAGCGTCCTGGCCCACGGGCGGACCCTGGTGGACAGGACGGCGAGCGCCGCCCCGACCACCAGGGTGCCGACCACGCACGTTCCGGCGAACCCGGCGGTCTGCCAGAGGACGGTCCAGAACTGCTTGTCCCCCAACAGCTCCGCGTAGTTGCCGAGGCCCAGGAAGACCAGTGGCGCGCCGCCGCTGACCTGTTCCTGGCCGTAGTCGAACAGCGAGATGAGCACCAGCTGGTAGATCGGGTAGGCCATCAGGCCGCCGAGCACCAGCAGTGCCGGGGTGAGGTACGCGAACGCGGTCCGCCCGTCACCCCTGGCCATGCGCTGCGTCACGAGTTGAAGGCCGCGTTCATCGACTCGGCCGCCGCCCCGGTCGCCGCCTCGACGTCCTTGCCCTCCGCCGCGATCTGCTGGAGCATCGTCGGGATCACGGCCTGGGCGTCGATCTTGGCCCACGTCGGCGTGACGGGCACGAACTTCGTGCCCGCTTCGAGGGTCTTGATGAACGGCTGCTCGAACGCGTCGTTCGCGGCCACCTCGGACTGCACGTCGGCGAACGTCGGCAGGTTCCCCATGGCCTGGAACATCTTCCGCTGGTACTGCTTGCCGCCCAGGAGCTGGAGGAACTGGTTCGCCAGCGTCCTGCGCCCGGTGCCCTTCATGACGCCGAGCAGGTTGCCGCCCGCGAACGCCGGGGCGATGGAGCCCGCGGTGTTGCCGGGCAGCGGCACGACCGCGTACTTGCCCGCGGCCGCGCTGGCGTCGACGGACTTGCGGTTGAAGTCGCCGCCGATGACCATCGCGGCCTTGCCGGCGCGGAACGCCTCGACGCTCGCGTCACCGCCGTTGGCGGCGCACTGCGAGGGCGGGCAGATGTCGTCGGCGAGCAGCTCGGTGTACTTGGCGACGCCCTTGCGCGACTCGGCGCTGTCGATCTTCGAGGCGTACTTGGCGCCCTCGACCGCGGCGAGGTCGCCGCCGTTGGCCCACACGAAGGGCAGCATGCCGAAGGTGTACTTGCCGCCCGCGGAGATGCCGAGCATGTCCGGCTTCGCGGCGCGGATCTTCCTGGCGAGCGGCGCGATCTCGTCGAGCGTCGCGGGCGGCTGGACGCCGAGTTCGGTGAACACGTCGGTGCGGTAGTAGAGGGCGCGCACGCCGACGTACCAGGGCAGGCCGTAGACCTTGCCCTCGACCTTGGCGGTGTCGAGCACGGCGGGCACGAAGTCCTTGCTGTCCGACCACTCCGACACCTCCTCGCCGATGTCGGCGAACCCACCGGAGGCGACGTAGCCCGCGAGGTCGGTGTTGCCGAACTCGGCGACGTCCGGCGCGCTCTTGGGGTCGCTGAAGGCGGCCTTGAAGCGCTCGGCGCGGGTGGCGACCTGGATGTACTGGACGTCCACGGTGACGCCGGAGTGCGCGGACTGGAACTCGGCGACCGCCTGCTCGACGACCTCCTCCTTGGGCGCGCGGTTGACCTCGTCGAACAGCCACACCCGCAGCTGGCCGGTCTTCTCGTCGCCGGTCTGCGTCGCCGGGCCCGACGACGTGACCGGCGCACAACCCGCCAGCGCCACGGAACACACCGCAGCCATGACCGCGAACCGCATCTCAAGATCCCCTCAGCCGGATTTATTGCACCATGCGCAACGTTCATTTCGCGATGAGCAACGAGCGATTCGGCGAGGATAGGAGCGGTGTGTCCGTTCGGCAAGGTTCAGACCAAATTCGCCCAGGTGCGCACGGCCTCGGCGTCGACGGGACCGTCCCAGCCGGACGGGCGGACCGCGCTGCCGACGTGGAAGCCGGTGGCGCCCGCCGCGCGCAGGGGCGCGACCTGGTCGGCCTTGAGCCCACCGCCGACCAGCAGGAGCACGCCGTCCTCGGCTTGGCGGGCGGCCAGCTCGCGCAGCACCGGGAGGCCGTCCGCGACGCCCTTGGGGCTGCCGCTCGCCAGGACGGTGTCGCAGCCGAGCCCCGCCACGACCGACCACGAGGCGAGCGGGTCCGCCGAGTTGTCCAGCGCGCGGTGGAACGTCCACCGGCAGCCGTCCAGTTCGGCCACGACCGCCGCGCACGCGGCCTCGTCGACCTCGCCCTCCCCGGTGAGGAAGCCGAGCACGAACTCCGTCGCGCCCAGTTCGCGGAGCGCGGCCGCGTCGCGGCGCAGGCCGTCGACGCTGCCGGGAGCGAAGCCCTTGGCGTCGCGGAGCATGACCCTGACCGGGAGGTCCGTGGCGGCGAGGACGCTCCTGAGGACGTCCGGCGGCGGCGTGAGGCCGTCGGAGGCCATGTCGGAGACGAGTTCCAACCGGTGCGCCCCACCGGCTTGGGCGGCTTCGGCGTCGGCCGCGTTCAGTGCGATGACTTCCAGCATGGTCTAGACCATACGGCGTCACAGGGCGGGCGGGGAGGGCCTCGCGGGACCACTCGGGCGCCGGGGTGGCGTCACCCGTGTGCCGTCGGCGTCACCCGCCCGGCCCCACGTCGGCGGGCCCGCACACGCGCAAGGCGGTCACGGCCGACAACAGCGGCCGAAAAGTTTTCCGGATGGGTGTATCTACTCATGCCGGGTGGCCTCTTGTGCTGGTGACAGACCTCATGACCCCGATCGAGGAGGCTAGATGACCGCCACTCCGCCTGGTGTCGACAAGCCGAGCAAGCCCGACGCCCCGTCTTCTCCGGTGACCCCACCGGTGGAGACGAACGGTCAGCACCAGACCCACGACGAGCCGGTGAAGACCGACTGACGAACCGCTGGGGGGCGGTTGGCAGTCGGTCGGCTTCGAGGGGTGTCGATCGGGGAGACCACCGTGAAAAGGCGGTCCGCGGCGCTTCGGGGGAGGCGCCGCGGACCGTTTCGGCGGTCGGCGGCACAGTTCGGTCAGCCGCGTTGCGCGGTCAGCCGCACAGTGGAGGAGGAGGTGATGAAGTGGGCGAATTGCGCACGACCGGCGAGTACCCGCCGTGGGAGGGCCTGGCGGGAACGGACCGGCACGCCGCCTGCGTGATCGCCGCCCGCAAGGGCGACCGGTCCGCTTTGGACGTGCTCGTCGCCGATCTCTCACCACTGGTCTGGCACGTGGCCAGGGGGCACGGACTCGACCGCTCGACGGCCGAGGACGTGGTGCAGACGGTGTGGCTGGCGTTCCTGCGCCACATCGACCGGCTGGAACAACCGCGGGCGCTGGTCGGCTGGCTCGTGGTGACCACCCGCCGGGAGGCACGGCGCACGTGGACGCCCGCCAAGCGGGAGACCGGGCTCTCCGACGAGCTCGCCGACCACCTGGAGAGCACGCACGGCCTGCCCGAGGACGCCGCGCTCGTCGACGACCGGGACATCCGGTTGTGGCGGGCTTTCGGGCGGTTGTCGCAAAGGTGCCAGGAGCTGCTCCGGCTCACCGTCCTCGCGGGCCGGGCGGAGTACCGCACGGTCGCCGAGGCGCTGTCCATCCCGCGCGGCAGCATCGGTCCCACCAGGGGCCGGTGCCTGACGACGCTGCGCACACATCTCGATGCGGAAGGAGGATCGCGGTGAACGACATCGACCCGCGCGATGACCCAAGGGGCTTCGAGGACACCGCCGTCCTCTCGGAGCTGACCCGTCTGGTCTACGAACTCGACCCGCCGCCCGCGGATCTCGTGGAACGCATCCAGTTCGCGATCGCCCTGGAGGACCTCGACGTCGAGGTCGCCAGGTGGGAGCGCGCCGGATCGCTCACGGGCGTCCGCGGCGGCCAGCCCGGAACCATCACGTTCACGGTGGACAACCTGACGCTGATGGTCAACTTCACCTCGACCGGAGCACGCCACCGCATCGACGGCTGGTTGGTGCCCGCGGGCGAGCACATGGTGGAGGTCCGGGTGGCCGAGCACGAGTCGACCACGACGACAGCCGACGACGGCGGCCGCTTCGTGTTGCCCGACGTACCGACCGGGACCACCCAGATCGTGGTGCACCTGGTGAACGCCCGAGGTGAACGGGGCCGCACGGTCGTCACACCCACGATCATGTTGTAACCACCGTCGCGGAACGCGCACGATTCCGGACCGCCCGAACGTGACCCGTTCGGACCAGCATCACCAGCCAACGGCAGACGCCCCGATCACGGTGGGTGTGCTGCGATTGGTGGGTGCCCCTCCTCCACGACACGGACGTCACCGCCGCGACGTCGCGTGCCGGTGTCGAGGCCGCCACGGCCCTGCGCAAGCGGGGTTACCGCGCGGCGTCGGCGGGCAGGCCCGCCGACGCGGCGAAACTGCTCAAGCAGGCGCTCCGCGAGCTGCCGATGGGCTCCGACGACCCCGAGGCCGTCACGCTGCGCATCCGGATCCTGATCACGCTGTCCTACGCCGAGGCCGAGACCGGTTCGGTCGCCGACGGCCTGTCCCACCTGGGCACGGCCCACGACCTGGTCGCCGCGCTGCCCGAGGGCGGTGGCCTGCGCGCCATCGTGAAGGACCAGCAGGCCCTGATCCTGCACCGCGCGGGCCGCACCGAAGAGGCCATCGCGCTCTACGACGAGTCCGTCGCCCGGATGGAAGCCGCCGGGGTAGACGCCTCCACGCTCTCCACCGCGCTGGTGAACCGCGGCCTCACCTCGATCGCCTACGGCAGGCCCGTGCAGGCCGAGCAGGACATGCGGCGGACGATCGAGCTGGCCGACGCCGAGGACCTGCCGCTGATGAAGGCCAAGGCCCGCAACAACCTCGGGGACATCGCGTAGCTGACCGGGGACGTCCCGACCGCGCTCGGCCACTACGAGGACGCCGACCGGGCCCTGCGCCTGCTGGCCCCCGACCTCGTTCCGCGCCTGCGGATCGACCAGGCACGGGCGATGCTCGCCGCCGGACTGGCCGCCGAGGCCGCCGAACACCTCGACGACGCCCTGCCCTTGCTGCGCAGGCACCGGGTGGGCCAGGACCTGGCCGAGGCCGAACTGGCCCGCGCGGCCGCCGCCCTCCTGCTCGGCGACCACCCCGGCGCCCGCGAGTTCGCCGCGCAGGCGCAACGCCGCTTCGCCCGGCGCGGCAGCAAGCCGTGGGCCGAGGTCGCCGCGCTGACCAAGCTCCGGGCCGAGGCCGGGTACTCGGCGTCGGTCACCCCGCGCCGGTTCGAACGGCTGGCGGGCCGCCTGCACGACGTGGGCCTGCCCGACGAGGCCGCCGTGGCCACGATGCTCGCCGCCAGGCTGGCCCTGCGCCGCGGCTCACCCGCCCCGGCCGCCGGGATCCCCACACCGCGGCCGACGGCCCCGATCGACCACGTCATGCTCCACCACCTGTGCCTGGCCGAGCGGGCCGTCGCCGCGGGCGATCCCGGCACCGCCCTGGTCCAAGCCCAGTCGGGCCTCGACCGGCTGGGCCGCGTCCGCGACCGCATGGGCGGCCTCGACCTGCTGTGCGGCACGGCCGTGCACGGTCGTGAGCTGGGCGAACTGGCCGTGAGCCTGGTCCTGTCCACCACTCCCCCGTCGCCGACGGAGACGTTCGACTGGCTGGAGCGCACCAGGGCGCAGGTCTACCGCTACGAACCGCTGCCCGCCATCGGCGACCCGGTGCTCGCCAGGCGGGTCGCCGAGGCCCGCTCGGTCAGCAGGAGCCTCCAGCAGGCCAGGCTGGACCGCCGCCCGGTGGCCGAACTGGAGCAGCGCCTGGAGGCCCTGCGCCAGGAGGTGTCCCGACTCGGCTGGCACACCAGCCCCTGGGGCAGACCCAGGCCGGTGGCCAGGTCCGGCGACGTCACCCCGCCGCTCGGCGACAAGGCCATGATCAGCTACGCCTGCAACGACGGCACCGTCCACGCCGTCGTCCTCGCCGACGGCAAGGCCACCCTCCACACCCTCGGCCCCGCCGAGCACGTCGTGGAACTGACCAGGCAACTGCACGCCGACCTCGACGTCCTGGCCCCCGACCACCTGCCCGACGTGCTCGCCAAGTCCGTCACCGCCTCGGCCTCCGCCCGCGCCAAGGCCCTGGACAACGCCCTCGTCAAGCCCCTGCTCCCGGTGCTCGACGGCAGGGACCTCGTCGTCATCCCCACCGGCGACCTCTACGCCGTCCCCTGGTCCGCGCTGCCCTCCCTGCACGGCCGCCCGGTCGTCGTCGCCCCCTCCGCCACCGCCTGGACGACCGCCTCGTCAACGGCCACGTCGGCCGACCGGGTCGTCCTGGTCGGCGGCCCGGAACTGCCGGAGGGCTCGGCGGAGGTCGCCGCACTGCACAGGGCCTATCCCGACGCCGTCGTGCTGGAGGGCAAGTACGCCACCGCGGGCGCGGTGCTGGAAGCGCTCAACGGCACCCGCCTGGCCCACATCGCCGCCCACGGCACCCACGCCCCCGACAACGCCCTGTTCTCCAAGCTGGAACTCTTCGACGGCCCCCTGTTCGCCCACGAGACGGCGCAACTCACCCGACCACCGGAACAGGTCGTACTCGCTTCGTGCGAGTTGGCGCTGAGCCACATCCGGCCGGGCGACGAGGCTCTGGGTTTCGCAGGCGCAATGCTCGCCAGCGGCTCACGAACGGTGATCTCGGCAGTCAGCAAAGTCGGCGACAAAGCAGCAGCCGACACCATGACCCTCTTCTACCAAGGCCTGGCAACAGGAAGAACAACCGCCCAGGCACTAGCCGAAGCAACAGCCCCAGACCCGCTCCGACGACCATTCGTCTGCTTCGGCTCCGACCACTAAGCAGCCCGAACACGCTGGCACGCAAGGTAAGCACCCAAGCGCGGTCGATTTTACTTGGGGTTTTTGGGCCTACCCTCGCGGCGGCGGGCAGGTCACCACCACCTGCCCTTTTAGACCGCCGAGGCCCAAAAGGAGGGGCCCCAAGTCAAATCGGCCACCCCACGACGGCACCGGTCCCCCGCAACCACCCGCCCAGGCACTAGCCGAAGCAACAGCCCCAGACCCACTAAGACGCCCATTCGTCTGCTTCGGCTCGGACGACTAGGCAGGCTGCTGGTGCGCGGGGGTTCGGTGGTTGCGTGCGCGGGTGTGGTCGATTTGACTTGGGCCCCTCTTTTGGGCCTAGTCGGGCGAAAGGGCAGAGGTGATGATTGCCCGCCGACCAATTGTAGGCCCAAAAAACCCAAGTAAAATCGACCACGGTTGCGTGCTTCCGTTGCGTACCAGCGGGTTCGGGTGGCTTGCTGGGCGGTGTTGCGCTTTCCGGCGGCTGAGGAGCATGAAGGCCCACGAACACGAAGGCCCGCGAACACGAAGGCCCGCGAACACGAAGGCCCCGAACCGGAATCCGGTTCGGGGCCTTCGAAGTGCTGCTGACTAGCTGTTCAAGCGCTGGACCTCAGTGGATCAGAAGTCCATGCCGCCGGCGTCGGGCGCGGACGGGGCCGCGTTCTTCTCCGGCTTGTCGGCCACGACGGCCTCGGTGGTGAGGAACAGGGCCGCGATCGAGGCGGCGTTCTGCAGGGCAGAACGGGTCACCTTGGTCGGGTCCGGCACGCCTGCGGCGAGCAGGTCCTCGTACACGCCGGTGGCGGCGTTCAGGCCGTGGCCGATCGGCAGGCCCTTGACCTTCTCCACCACGACGCCGCCTTCGAGGCCGGCGTTGATCGCGATCTGCTTCAGGGGCGCCTCGACGGCGACCTTGACGATGTTCGCGCCAGTGGCCTCGTCACCCTCGAGCTGGAGGTTCTTGAAGACGGCCTCCGCTGCCTGGAGGAGGGCCACGCCGCCACCGGCGACGATGCCCTCTTCGACGGCGGCCTTGGCGTTGCGCACCGCGTCCTCGATGCGGTGCTTGCGCTCCTTGAGCTCGACCTCGGTCGCGGCACCGGCCTTGATGACGGCGACGCCACCGGCCAGCTTCGCGAGGCGCTCCTGGAGCTTCTCGCGGTCGTAGTCCGAGTCGGACTTCTCGATCTCGGCGCGGATCTGGTTGACGCGGCCCTGGATCTGCTCGGCGTCACCCGAACCCTCGACGATGGTCGTCTCGTCCTTGGTCACGACGACCTTGCGGGCGCGGCCCAGCAGCGAGATGTCGGCCGTGTCGAGCTTGAGGCCGACGTCCTCGGTGATGACCTGGCCACCCGTGAGGGTCGCGATGTCCTGGAGGATCGCCTTGCGGCGGTCGCCGAAGCCGGGCGCCTTGACGGCGACGGACTTGAAGGTGCCGCGGATCTTGTTGACGACCAGGGTCGCCAGCGCCTCGCCCTCGACGTCCTCGGAGATGATGAGGAGCGGCTTGCCGCCCTGCATGACCTTCTCGAGCAGCGGGAGGAGGTCCTTCACCGACGAGATCTTCGAGCCGTAGAGCAGGATGTACGCGTCCTCGAGGACGGCTTCCTGGCGCTCGGGGTCGGTGACGAAGTAGGCCGAGGAGTAGCCCTTGTCGAAGCGCATGCCCTCGGTCAGCTCGAGCTCAAGGCCGAGAGCGTTGCTCTCCTCGACCGTGATGACGCCTTCCTTGCCGACCTTGTCCATCGCCTCGGCGATGAGCTCGCCGATGGTGGAGTCGCCCGCGGAGATGGACGCCGTCGCGGCGATCTGCTCCTTGGTCTCGATGGTCGTGGCGGTCTTCAGCAGCTGCTCGGTGATGGCCGCGACGGCCTTCTCGATGCCGCGCTTCAGGCCGAGCGGGTTCGCACCGGCGGCCACGTTGCGCAGGCCCTCGCGCACGAGCGCCTGGGCGAGCACGGTGGCGGTGGTGGTGCCGTCGCCCGCGACGTCGTCGGTCTTCTTCGCAACTTCCTTGACGAGCTCGGCCCCGATCTTCTCCCAGGGGTCCTCGAGCTCGATTTCCTTGGCGATCGAGACGCCGTCGTTCGTGATCGTGGGGGCGCCCCACTTCTTCTCCAGAACGACGTTGCGGCCCTTCGGGCCGAGCGTCACCTTGACGGCATCCGCGAGGATGTTCATGCCCCGCTCGAGGCCGCGTCGGGCTTCCTCGTCGAACGCGATCATCTTGGCCATTGCGGTGTGTTCCTCCGCCTTTTAAAGGATATTGGGGCCACTGCGGACGTGCGTCCACAGCGGAACACGGTGCTTGGCCAGGATGGTGCCCGCGACGGACGACCTGCCCCGGAGAACCGGGGCGAGCCTCACCGTCCTAGCCCGCGTGCTGGCACTCGGGTGGTCCGAGTGCCAGTTCGTGTTTAGCACTCGACAGGGTCGAGTGCAAGAAGCGCAGGTCAGCGGCTGGTCTTCACGGGCACGCTGGTGGGTAGCGGTTTGCCGCTGCCGGACGGCTCGCCTACCTGGATGGACTGCTTGGTCGACGGCGCGCCGGGCGCGTCGCTCGGCGGCTCGTCGCTGGGCGACAGCAGGATGACCAGGATCACCACGAGCGCGATGGCGATCACGCCGACCACGACCGGCAGGAACCACACCGGCCTGCTGTTCGACGTGCTGCCGAACGCGCTGGTGCCGATGGGGGCAGGCGGCCGCAGCCGGACCGGGTCCTGCGAGCCGGGGTGCGGCTGCTGGTACTGCGACTGGGGCTGCTGCGGGTACGCGGGCGGGCGGACCTGCTGCTGGGGCTGGTACTGCTGGGCGGGCACGCTGCCGCTGGGCGGCCCCGCCGGCTGCTGCTGGGGCGCGGCGGGCTGCTGCACCGGGATCGACCCGGACGGCGGCTGCGAGCCGCCGGACTGCGGCCCGGACGACTGGGGCCCGGAGGACTGCGCGGTCTGCCTGCGCTCCGCCGGATTGCCCGGCCGCTGCACCTGGGCGAGCGCGCCGCGGGCCGCGTTGATCAGCTCCTGGCAGTTCGCGAACCGCTGGTTCGGGTCCTTCGCGGTGCCCTTGCGCAGCACGTCGTCGATCGCGGGCGGCAGCACCACCAGCGAGGTCAGCGGCGGGATCTCCTGGGCGAGGTGGCCCTGGATGACGTCCTGCACGCCGCCCTGGAACGGCGGCCTGCCGCTCAGGCACGCGTAGAGCATGCAGGCCAGCGCGTAGGCGTCGGTGCGGCCGTCGACCGGTTCGCCGCGCAGGTGCTCCGGCGCCGCGTAGGTCGGCGAGCCGAGGAAGTCGCCGGTGCGGGTGCGGTGGCCGGTGGCCCCCCGCCTGGTCAGGCCGAAGTCCGCGAGGTAGACGTGCTCGCGCACCGCCTCCTTGGTCGTGACCAGCACGTTCGCCGGCTTCACGTCCAGGTGCACGAGCCCCTTGCCGTGCAGCATGTCGAGCGCCTCGGCGACCTGGCCGAGCAGCGTCAGCGTGCGCGCGGGCGAGAGCGGCCCGTCCTTGATGTGGCTGGCCAGGTCCGACCCGTCGACCAGCCGCATGGCGATGTAGAGCAGCCCGTCGACCTCGTCGAAGTCGTAGAGCGGCACGATGTTCGCGTGGTCGATCGCCGAGGTGTTGCGGGCCTCGTCGACGAAGCGCTCGCGGAACTCGGCGTCAGCGGTGAGGTGTTCACCGATGACCTTCAGCGCGACCTTGCGGCCGAGTCTGACGTCCGTGGCCCGGTAGGTCACGGACATGCCGCCCCGGCCGAGGACGCCATCGATCCGGTAATGGCCAAGCCGCCGCCCGCTCAGGTCCTCCGACACGCGGGGCAGCCTAACGCCCGCTTGATCGGCGCTGCGGGCGGTTCCGCCGAAGCAGTGCGTTCACCTGCGGCGGATCACGACGCGGGCCGCACTTCCGAGGCCTGGCTGCGGCCGTCGCGGCCCGCCTCGATCGCGAACTCGACCCGGTCGCCCTCGGCGAGGGTGCGGAACCCCTCCATCTGGATGGCGGAGTAGTGCACGAAGACGTCGGGCCCTCCGTCGGTGGCGATGAAGCCGTAGCCCTTTTCCGAGTTGAACCACTTGACCGTGCCGATCGCCAAGACGTCCTCCTAAGCGCAAAAACGCGAGGCAAACCGCAACGCTAGAAGAACGAACAGCCGGCGTGTACCTCCTTACGGAGTCATGAACGGGAGCCGATCGGGTTGCCCCTGAGCCAACTGCCGAGGTGCTGGGGGCTCCGCGTCTGGGTGAGCACCAGTCCGGGGCCCGCGAAGTCGAAGGCCAGGCCCTCGCCGGTGCGCATGGACTGCGCCGCGTCCGGTGTCAGCGCCCGCAGCCTGCACTGCACGGACTCGGGGAAGCCGACCACGTGGCCTCCCGCGATGCTGACCAGCTCACCGGGCTTGAGCAGCACGATGTCGAGGGTGCCGTAGCAGGTGAGCACGACCTGGCCGAGCCCGAACACGTAGTTGAGGAAGCCGACGTCACCGCCCTGGAGGGCGCGCAGCGGCGGCGCGACCGGGTCCATGCTCACGGTGCCCGCGGACGCGAGCCAGCTGGTCTTCGCGACGCACCAGCCCGCCGAGCCGTCCAGCTCCAGCACGTGCAGGTCGCCCGGCAGCGACGGCGCCACGTCGACCCAGCCGCCGTCCTGGTTGGCCGTGCACACGCCCGCGGGCGCGCCCTTGCCCTGGGACTTGAACGGCGCGCCGGGCTTCGGCTCGAACGAGACGCCGTAGCTGCTGGCGACGAACGCCGCGCGGTCGACCAGCGCGGGCTCGCCGGGGGCCAGCACCAGCCGGGCGACGCCGAACGTGGGCGTGTGACGCGTGCGGACCTGCAACGTTCTTCCCCCTGTTCGCAAACGGTGTCGGTCGCAGCAGTCTGGCACGCGACCGGCAGGATGGTGCCGTGCCGAAACCACTCGCGGGCGTCGCCGAGCACCAGGCCCGCGTGGCCGGGCTCGTCGGGATCATGCCGGTCCTGGTCCTGCCCATCGCCGACTGCCTCGGCCTGGTGCTCGCCGAGGACCTGATCGCGCCCATCCCGCTGCCGCCGTTCGACAACTCCGCCATGGATGGATACGCGGTGCGGGCCCGCGACGTCGCGGAGGCGCCCGTCACACTGCCGGTCGCGCAGGACATCCCGGCGGGGATGACCGAGGTCGCGCCGCTGGAGGCGGGGACCGCGCACCGGATCATGACCGGCGCACCGATGCCCGCGGGCGCGGACGCGGTGATCCAGGTCGAGCACACCGACGGCGGCACCGAGCGGGTGCTGCTGCGCACGGCGGTCCCGGCGGGCACGCACGTCCGCCGGGCCGCGGACGACGTGGCCGTCGGCGCGCTGGTGCTCAGGGCGGGTCGCGTGCTCGGGCCGGCGCAGCTCGCGCTGGCGGGCGCGCTGGGCTTCGGCGGGCTGCCCGTGCGCAGGCGGCCGAAGGTGCTGGTGCTGTCCACCGGCTCCGAACTGGTCGGGCCGGGCGAGCCGCTGCTGCCGGGGCAGATCTACGAGTCGAACGGCCTGATGCTCGCCACCGGCGTGCGCGAGGCGGGCGGCGAGGCCGAGCTGCTGCGGTTCGTGCCCGACGACGTGGCCGCGTTCCACGCCGCCATCGAGCCGCACCTCGCCGACGTCGACCTGGTGCTGACCTCCGGTGGTGTGAGCGCCGGGGCGTACGAGGTGGTCAAGGACGCCTTCACCGGTCGGGGCGTGGAGTTCCTGAAGGTCGCCATGCAGCCCGGCGGACCGCAGGGCGCGGGCCGGTACCAGGGCGTGGCCGTCGTGGCGCTGCCCGGCAACCCGGTGAGCGCGCAGGTGTCGTTCGAGGTGTTCGTGCGGCCCGCGCTGCTCGCGTCGATGGGGTTCGCCGTGGTCGGACGGCGCACCGCGCGGGCCAGGATCAGCACCTCCACCACTTCCCCGGCGGGCCGCACCCAGTACCGGCGGGGCGCCTACGACGCCGAGTCCGGCGAGGTCGTCACGCCGGTCGGCGGGCCCGGATCGCACCTGCTGTCCGCGCTGGCGATCGCGAACTGCCTCATCGAGGTCCCCGAGGACGTCACCGAACTCGCCGCCGGGGACCTGGTGACCATCCGGTACCTGGAGTAGCTACGCTCCCTGCGCCCGGCGACCGTGGGGGGAGCCGGATCCACGTCCTCGGGGGGACTCCCATGCGTGTCGCGCTGGCCTTGTCCGTGCTGTTCGGGTTCTTCATCGTCCTGCTCGGCCTCATCGGGGGTCTGGTCTGGCTGGTGGTCCACGCCTTCGCCAGCGGTCACGGCGGCGCGGCGGCGGTGAAGCTCGGTTTCGTGGCCGCGGTGCTGGCGCTGGCGATCGGCAGGGCCGTGCTCGTGGCCGTCCGGATCAAGCAGGAGCCCACCGGGGTGCCGCTGACCCGCGAGGCGCAGCCGGAGCTGTGGCGGGTCGTGGACGAGCTGGCGGCCGTCGCGGGCACCCGCGCGCCGGACGACATCCGGCTGGTCCCCGAGGTGAACGCCGCCGTGTGGGAGCGGACCTCGCTGCTCGGCCTGCGCGCGGGCGAGCGCCACCTGATGATCGGCATGCCGCTGCTGGCGGGCCTGTCCGTCGGTGAGCTGCGGTCGGTGCTCGCGCACGAGCTCGGCCACTACGGCGGCGGCCACACGAAGCTGTCCGCGCTCACCTACCGGGCCAAGAACGCGCTCCAGCTGACCGTCGCCAACCTCAGCGGCGTCCTCGGCTGGCTCTTCGGCCACTACGCGCGCCTGTACGCCGCCGTCGCCGCGTCGGCCAACCGCGAGCAGGAGCTGCACGCCGACGAGGCGTCCGTCGCCGCCGCGGGCCGCGCCACCGCGCAGTCCGCGCTGCGCAAGCTCGGCCCGCTGTCCGTGGCGTGGTCGCACTTCGAGCGGGAGTTCCTCGCGCTGGTGCCCGACGCCGAGCGCACCCCGCCCGTCCTCGCGGGCTTCCGCACGTTCCTCGGTGACGTCCGGGTCGGCGAGCAGCTGGGCGAGATCGGCTTCCGGCTGCTCGACGAGGAGCCGAAGTCGGTGTTCGACAGCCACCCGCCGATCCGCGAGCGGGTCGCCGCGATGGAGGCGATGGACGCCGCCGGGGCGGCCGCCGACGACCGGCCGTCGTGGGTGCTGCTGGCCGGGGTGCCCGAGCTGGAGCGGGGGCTGGTCCGCGACTTCGGGCCCGCCGCCGACTGGTCCGAGGTCGTCGCCCGCGGGCACGCGGTGCGCGTCGAGCGGATGGCCAGGATGCTGGCGGACGCCGCGCGCGCCGGCGGCTCCGCCGAGCACGGCACCCCCGACGAGGTGCTGCGGGCGCTGGGCCGGGGTGAGCTGCTGCGGATCGGCGAGCCGCTGATCGCCGCGGGCGCGCCCGCCAAGCAGCTCGTCGACGCCGTCACCCAGCTGCTGGGCGGCGCGGTCGTGGCCGAGCTCCTGCGCGCGGGCCGGGCGTCGTTCGCCCTCGACTGGACCGGCGCCCCGAAGGTCGTGCTCGCCGACGGCACCGAACTGGACCCGGACGAGCTGGTCCGGCCCGCCGTCGCCGACTCCCGCCGGGCCGAAGGGGTGCGCCTGCGCGTTTCCTCCCTTTGTGACCGAACGCTCATCGACTGACATTGATCACGCATGTGACCCGGATTACAGTGCACGTACGTGACGCGCGGCCCCTTGGGCTCGCCAAAACCGCGGCCGTCACCCTCCAGCAGGCCGTCTGGTCGGTCCGCGCGTTCAGTCGGGGGACGCGCGGGCCGGCCGGACGACCGCTTCGGGCGCTTGGCGTAGCGTGTGGCCGGCCCTAGCACCGCCCGACCACGGAAGAGCAACGGATTCCCAACGAAATGAACTCCGACCGCGATCAGCACAGTGGTGGCGTTTCCCACTTCATCGAACTCGCACGGGGCATCGTGCCCCCCATGCACCCCGCAGGCCGCCCGTTCGTCGCGGGAGCGGCGGTGGCAAGTTTCCTGTTGAGGCGGTTCTCCAAGCGCGCGGGCGTGCTCGGTTTCCTCGTCACCGCCTGGGTGGCCTGGTTCTTCCGCGAGCCCAAGCGGGTGCTGCCGACCCGGCCGAACGTCGCGGTCGCGCCCGCCGACGGCACGGTGTCGCACGTCGTCGAGGTCGCCCCGCCCGCGGAGCTGGGCCTCGGCACCGACCCGATGATCCGGATCAGCGTGTTCCTGTCCGTCTTCGACGTGCACGTCCAGCGCGTCCCGGCCGCCGGTGAGGTCCGCAAGGTCTCCTACCACGCGGGCAAGTTCCTCTCCGCGGACCTGGACAAGGCCAGCGAGGTCAACGAGCGCAACACCGTGCAGCTGCGCACCACCTCGGGCCACGACCTCGTCGTGGTGCAGATCGCGGGCCTGGTGGCCCGCCGCATCGTGTGCCAGGTCGTCGAGGGCGAGAAGGTCGACGCGGGCCAGACGTACGGCCTGATCAGGTTCGGGTCGCGCGTGGACCTCTACGTGCCGCGCGGCAGCCGACCGCTCGTCGAGGCGGGCATGCGCACCATCGGCGGCGAGACCGTGCTCGCCGAGCTACCGGAGGGCTGATCCTTGGCACCCAGCACGCCGGGCATCCGGCTGCTACCCAACGCCATCACGGTCCTCGCCATGAGCGCGGGACTGTCGGCGGTGCAGTTCGCGATAGTCGACATGTGGGCGGCGGCGATCGGCGCGATCGCCGCGGCCGCCCTGCTCGACGGCTTGGACGGCCGGATCGCGCGGATGCTGGACGCCACCAGCAAGATGGGGGCGGAGCTGGACTCGCTGGCCGACGCCATCTCGTTCGGCGTCGCGCCCGCGCTGGTGATCTACGTGTGGCGCTTCGAACCCAACCGCGGCGGCTGGGTCGTCGCGCTGGTGTTCGCGGTGTGCATGGTGCTGCGGCTGGCCAGGTTCAACACCCTGCTGGACGTCGAGCAACCCCCGTACGCCAAGGAGTTCTTCGTCGGCGTTCCCGCTCCCGCGGGCGGCCTGCTGCTCCTGCTGCCGCTCATCGTGCAGGAGCAGATCGGCCACGACGGCTGGTGGTCGAACGTCTACCTGGTGGCGGTGTGGACGGTCGCGATCGCCCTGCTGCTGGTCAGCAGGATCCCGACGCTGTCGGTGAAGACGATCAAGGTGCCGCCGCGCGCGGTGGCGCCGCTGCTGGTGCTGGTGGCCCTGCTCGGGGCCGCGATCATCACGTACCCGCTGATCGCGCTGATCATCGCGATGGTCGTCTACATCGGTCACCTGCCGTACTCGGTGCGGCGCTACCGCTGGCTCGCCAAGCACCCCGAGGCGTGGGAGGTCCCCGCCGCGGACCGCAGGGCGATACGGCGCGCCCACGGCGTGGCGACCCGTCGCCTCGGCCTGCGCCAGCCGTTGCGAGGCCGGGTCGCGGGCGCCGCGCTCCGGGTGGCCAGGCTGCCCCGGCGCAACGGCGTCAACCCGGCCGAGTTCGGTGCGGCCGCCGGCGTGCGGCGGCGCAACTGGCGCCGCTTGGGCCTGCGCCGCGGCCAACCGCCGAAGGACTAGCACGGAGACGCCGAAAGGGGCCCTCCGATCCGGGAGGGCCCCTTTCGGCGTCTCCGGGCACCGGCGGCCGCCATCCCCACCGGGCGTTTCCAGGCAGGCCCGCTCCCCGTGGACGGCGGAACTCCCGGCGAGGTCGGTGGTCACCGCACTAGGCTCGTGCCGTGATCACGCTGACCGCTCGGCTGACCCCGTCCGCGTTGGACACCCGTCGCGGTGTCGTGCGCCTGCACCCGGAGGTGCTCGACGCGCTCGGGCTGCGCGCGTGGGACGCGGTGAAGCTGACCGGCGCGCGGGTGAGCGCGGCGCTGGCCGCCGCGGGCGACAGCGCCGCACCTCCCGGCGTGGTGCTGGTCGACGACGTGACGCTGTCGAACCTCGGCGTCGTGGAGGGCTCCGAGATCGTCGTGGCACCCGTCGACGTGGCGGGCGCGCGGTCGGTGACCGTGTCCGGTTCACGGCTGGCCACGACCTCGCTCACGCCCGAGACGCTGCGGCTCGCGCTGACCGGCAAGGTGCTCACCGTCGGCGACGCCGTGTCGCTGCTGCCGCAGGACCTCGCGCCGCCGCCCGGCGCGGACGTCAGCGCCACCCGCCGGAAGCTGTCGAACGCGATCGGCATGACGTGGACGAACGAGCTGCTCACCATCACCGCCACCGACCCGACCGGCCCCGTGGCCGTGCAGCCGTCCAGTGTGGTCGGCTGGCGCGACGGCGCCCGCACCGGTGACGCCCGCCCGGTTCCCGCGGGGGCCCTGGTCCACACCGCCGCCGTCGCCACCCGCGACGTCTCCCCCTCGTTCGTGCCCGCCGTCGAGCACGCGGTCGTGCCGCCGGTCGCGGACCTCGTCGGCCAGCGCGACTGCGCGAAGCGGCTCACCGAGTGGCTCGACCTGACGTTCCTGCGCCCCGACCTGCTGGCGAAGCTCGGCGCCTCCGCCAGGCTCGCGGCGCTGGTCGCCGGACCCGAGGGCGTCGGGAAGGCGACCCTCGTGCGGTCCGTGGCGCAGAGCGTGAACGCCGACGTCGTGGAACTGGCCGCGCCGAGCATCGCCGTGCTGGAGGCGAACGCGACCGCTCAGCGGCTGTCGGACGCCGTGGCCGCGGCGTCCTCGGGCGAACGCCCGTCCGTGCTGCTGCTGACCGACGTGGACGTGCTGCTGCCCGCCACCTCACCGCCCCCGGTCGCCACCGTCGTGCTCGACATCCTACGCTCCGCCGTCCGCACCAAGGGCCTCGCGCTCGTCGTGACCAGCGCGCACCCCGAGTCCATCGACCCCCGGCTGCGCGTACCGGAGTTGGTCGACCGCGAACTGACCCTCGCCCTGCCCGACGGCCGCGCCCGCACCGAACTGCTGCGCATGCTGCTCCGCGACGTGCCCGTGGAGTCCGATGTGGACCTGGGCGCGATCGCCGACCGCACCCCCGGTTTCGTCGTCGCCGACCTGGTCGCACTCCGCCGCGACGCCGCCGTCCGCTCCGCGTTGCGCCAACGCGACCAGGACGAACCGCGTGTCGCGCAACAGGACCTGCTCGGCGCCCTGGACACCGTCCGCCCGGTTTCCATGTCCACTTCGGACACGTTGCAGACCGGCGGCCTCACCCTGGACGACGTCGGCGACATGACCGAGGTCAAGCAGGCCCTCACCGAAGCCGCGCTCTGGCCGCTGCGCTACCCCGACTCCTTCGCCCGATTGGGCGTCGCCCCACCCCGCGGCCTCCTGCTCTACGGCCCACCCGGCTGCGGCAAGACGTTCCTGATCAGGGCACTCGCGGGCACGGGCCAGCTCAACGTGCTGTCGGTCAAGGGCGCGGAACTGATGGACAAGTTCGTCGGCGAATCGGAACGAGCCGTCCGCGAACTCTTCCGCCGCGCCGCCGAAGCCGCACCAGCCATGATCTTCCTCGACGAGGTCGACGCCCTCGCCCCCCGCCGCGGCCAGTCTTCGGACTCCGGCGTGGCGGACCGCGTGGTCGCCGCCCTGCTGACCGAACTCGACGGCGTCGAACCCCTCCGCGATGTCATCGTCCTCGGCGCCACCAACCGCCCGGAACTGGTCGACCCAGCCCTGCTCCGCCCCGGCCGCCTGGAACGCCTCGTCTACGTCCCACCACCGGACAGCGAGGCCCGCGGCGCAATCCTCCGCGCCTCCTCCCGCAACACCCCCCTGGCCACCGACGTGGACCTGGACGAACTGGCGGAAACACTCGACGGCTACTCAGCAGCCGACTGCGCGGCCCTCATCCGCGAAGCCGCCCTGACCGCAATGCGCGAGTCCCTGGAAGCAGCCGTGGTCACCGCAGCCCACCTGACCAGCGCCCGCAAAGCAGTACGCCCCTCACTGGACCCAGCACAACTGGCCACCCTGGCCGCCTACGCCGACTCCCGCAAATAACAGCCCAACCCCACTGTCCACGCGGAACAAGGACCACCTCACACCCCACACCCATCGGCGCAGCCGCCCACCCGCACCCGGCGCGGAGCGCCCACCTGCCCTGTCCGACGCGCAGCGAGGATGCCCCTCAGGCGCAGCCTGATTGCCCTACCGACGCGCAGCGAGGTGCCCTAAATCGGCACAGCCGACACAAGCGAAGCCAGACCTCCCCCTGCCCCCGATACACAGCGCCCTCCTGCCACACCCCTGTTTGTCAAGGCATCTTTCCCGCCTTGACAAACAGGGGTGTGGCATTGAGACAATCGCGCACCGGGGGCCGGGCTACGCCAGGGCGACCACAACAAACCGGAACCGACTCCAGCCCCACCCAACGCACCCAGGAACCAGACCCCCCAAGCAGGCCACCCCCAGCCCACCCCTACTTCACGTTCTGCATCCCCTTGTAATCGTTCGTCACGATCACGATGATCCCGTCGTGCGCGCCCTGGATCCCCTCGAACCGCGCCTCGACCCTGGCCTGGATCACACTCGCCAGCGCCTTCGCCGACTCCTCTTCAGCCGTCCCCGGCCGGTAGTACACGGTCGTCGTCGGGATCTGCCCCTGCGAGTAGTTCCCGGTCTCGGCAACGTTCCACCCGGACCGCTTCACGTCCTCAGTGGCCGTCGCGGCCAACCCGGAGATCGTGCTGTTGTTGTAAACCCGCACCGGCGGCTTCTCACCCACCGGCTGCCCAGCAGGCGTCCCGGGCGGCGTCGCCTCCCCAGCAGGAGGCTGCACCCCGGTAGACGTCCCACCCGGCGCAGCCGAAGTAGTGGTCACCGCGGTCGACGAACCAGCAGCCGCCGACGTCGAAACCGGCACCGACTCCGACACCGACGACGACACCGACGACGGAACCGAGGACTCACCCGCAGAAGGCGCACTGCTAGAAGGCTGCTCCGACGGACCTGCCGCCACGTCATCACCACCACCCGTGAACAGCGTCGCGACACCGATCACCAGCGCGACCAGCGCGACGCCGATCAGCGCGAAACCGGCCGCGCGGGCGGGGTGCGAAGAACTGGGGGATTCCGGAGAACTCATCGCTGCTCGACACCATTCGGCTCGAAACCGAAGCGGCGCGCCGAACGTGCGCGCAGCCGGACCGTTCGGAGTTTGCGGAGGCGTTTCACGAGCATCGGGTCGGCCGCGATGGCCTCCTCCTTGTCGATCAGACCGTTGAGCAGCTGGTAGTACCGGGTGGCCGACATGTCGAACAGCTCTTTCACCGCTTGTTCCTTGGCACCCGCGTACTTCCACCACTGGCGTTCGAAGGCGAGGATCTCGCGTTCCCTGCCGTTCAAACCGTCGTCCGGCTCCTCTGCCGGCGCCAGTGCCCCTGCGGCGTCCATCTGGCTCCTCGCCTCACGGTCCGGAGCACCTGCGGACGCAAGCTGCCCATCCCGTGTGATTCCCAATGGCCAATTACATCACGTGATCGTGATCGGGGTCGCTTCATCAGTCGGCGCGTCCGCGTGGACACGCCGATAAGCTCTCCGACCATGGCTGTTCACCTCATCCGGATCGCCGGTGACCCGGTGCTGCACAACCCGACGAAGCCGGTGGAGGTCTTCGACGACGACTTGCGGACCCTCATCGCGGACATGTACGAGACGATGGCGGCCGCGCACGGCGTGGGTCTGGCGGCCAACCAGATCGGTGTGGCCCAGCGGTTGTTCGTCTACGACTGCCCCGACGACCAGGGCGTCCGGCACCGCGGCGTCGTCGTGAACCCGGTCCTGGAGACCTCCGACGTCCCGCAGGGCATGCCCGATCCCGACGACGACTACGAGGGCTGCCTCTCCGCGCCCGGCGAGACGTTCCCGACGGGGCGCGCCCAGTGGGCGAAGGTCACCGGCCAGGACGGCGACGGCGAGCCGCTCGCGGTCGAGGGCACCGGTTTCTTCGCCCGCTGCCTCCAGCACGAGACCGACCACCTCGACGGCTACCTGTACCTGGACCGCCTGGTCGGCAGGTACAAGCGCGAGGCGAAGCGCATGATCCGCGCCAACGAATGGGGCGTCCCCGGCCTGTCCTGGGACCCGGCCACCTCCGAGGACCCGTTCGCCGACGAGGACGAGGACTGACCCGCTCTCCACATATCGAAGCGAGGACGCATTGAGGAAGATCATCGTGTCGGTGTCGGTATCCCTCGACGGGTACGTCGAGGGACCGAACCGGGAGATCGACTGGCACCTGGTCGACGACGAGCTGCACAACCACCTCAACGAGCAGCTCGGCGGCATGAGCGGCTTCCTGAGCGGACGCGTCACGCACGAGCTGATGGCCTCCTACTGGCCGACCGCCGACGCGGCGTCCTCGTCCGACCGCCGCGGGTCCGAGTTCTGGCCCGAGAACCTGGACAAGCCGGCCGCCAGTGCCGAGCCCGTCCAGGAGTTCTGGCCGGAGGGCGGCGCCGTCAGCCGCGGCCCGGCCATCAGCAAGCCGGTCGCGGAGTTCGCCCGCATCTGGCGCGACATGCCGAAGATCGTCTACTCCAAGACCCTCCAGCACGCCGACTGGAACACCACCATCGTCCGCGACGTCGTCGTCGAGGACGTCCTGGCCCTCAAGGCGAAGCCCGGCGGCGACCTGGCGCTGAGCGGCGCCGACCTGATCGCCGAGTTCCGCAGGCACGACCTCGTCGACGGCTACCACGTCTACGTCCACCCGATCCTGATCGGCGCGGGCAAGCCCCTCTTCAGCCCGACCGACGACCGCGCGGGCCTCCGCCACGTCGGAACCAGGACGTTCGGCAACGGCGTCGTCCTGCTCAGCTACGAACGCGACAGCGCTTCCTGATCGCACTCCCCCAGCGGTCCCCGGCCTCCCAGGTCGGGGGCCGCTGTCGTGTCGGAGCCTAGGCATTCGACACGACTAGACATGTCTAGCGATGTACGAAATGCTAGACAGACACGCAGGCCCACGGAGGAACGATGCCCGAAGAGAACACCGAGACCGTGAACCCCGAGCTGCTCACCGCGGTCACCGCGCTGGCCGACGCGGAACGGGACATGGCCGAACGGCTCGAGGCGCTGAACGAGGCCAGGGCCGCCCGTCTCACCGCGCACGCCCAGCGCGACGCCCTGATCCACGCCGAGCTGGACCGCAACGTCCGCGTCGTCGAGCTGTGCAAGATCACCGGCCTGACCCGCGCCCGGATCTACCAGATCCGCGAGAACAAGCCCCAGGCCTGACCGCGGCGGCTGATCACGCCTCGGTCGGCACCTGGTCGTCCTCGGCCCTGCGGGGCGGCGGCGGGTGGTCGAGGCGGACCTGGTGATCGCCGCGGTGGGACTCGTCGCGCCGCCAGTACAGCTCCGGGAGCCCCGTGAGCTGGACGTGGGTCGCGCACGCGGCGAGTTCCTCGTAGTGCCCCGCGAGCACGTGGGCGCGGACGCGCTGCACCTGCCCGGTGGTGGCCAGCTCGCCGACCAGCAGGAACGGGATCAGCAGGCGCCACGTCGAGGCGACGACGGAGCGGTGGCGGTGCGGGGCGCGCAGGACCGCGCGGGCCACGCGCAGGGCGTGGTCCTCGGGCGTGATGACGTGGGGGGTGCCCGAGTGGTCCCAGGACCACCGGGTGGCCTCGGCCATGGAGCAGCGGACGCAGTCGAGCGGGCCGGTCGCCGGTTCGGACGCGCAGTGCGAGCAGCGGACCAGGGTCATGGCCCAGTCGGTGCACGTCCACGAGAAGCGGCCGATCTCGTCGTCGTCCAGGACCAGCTCGGCCAGCTCGCGTTCGCCGGAACCGCCCTCGCTGAGCTGCTCGGCGGCGAGCAGCGCCTGCCAGTCCCGCAACCACGCCTGGTCGACCAGCTCGGCGCAGAACCGGCACTCCGGGTAGCCGCGTCCGGCCAGGTCGCCGCAAGAAGGGCACGCCGAAACAGCCGCGGGTCGTTCACCACGCCGAGCACCGGCTGGGAACGGCTGGTGATCAGCCACGCGAGAAAGGTACGCCGAAAACGCGCTCGGCGCGCCGGTCTGGAGCCGATCAGTTCTAGCCGGCCGCACCGAAGCATGGTTATGGTCGGCCAGGACAACTGAAAACGCGGGAGCTCGCGCCTGAAGCGGGCTGAGAGGGTGGTTGTGCCGAAGGGCACGGTGCCGCCGACCGCTCGAACCTGACCGGGTAATGCCGGCGTAGGGAGGAAATGTCATGACGGCACTTGACGACCGCTCTGTCCGACCGTCAGTCACCACCGGCCCGATCTCGGGCTCCCGCAAGGTCTACCGCGACGCCGGTGAAGGCGTGCGGGTGCCCTTCCGCAGGGTGGAACTGACCAACGGCGAGCACGTCGACCTGTACGACACATCCGGTCCGTACACGGACTCGAACGCGACCATCGACGTCCACAGTGGACTTGGCGAGCTGCGCGCCGACTGGCTCGCCGCCCGCGAACCCGTGGACGGCGCGGTGACCCAACTGGCCTACGCGAAGGCCGGGGTGATCACGCCGGAGATGCGGTACGTCGCGGTCCGGGAGGGCATGAACCCCGAGTTCGTCCGCTCCGAGGTGGCCATCGGGCGTGCGGTCATCCCGCTCAACCGGAACCACCCCGAGGCCGAGCCGATGATCATCGGCAAGAAGTTCCTGGTCAAGATCAACGCGAACATCGGCAACTCCGCCGTGTCGTCGTCGATCGAGGACGAGGTCGACAAGATGGTGTGGGCCACCCGCTGGGGCGGCGACACGATCATGGACCTGTCCACCGGCAGGCGGATCCACGAGACGCGCGAGTGGATCCTGCGCAACTCACCGGTGCCGGTCGGCACCGTGCCCATCTACCAGGCGCTGGAGAAGGTCGACAGCGATCCGGCGAAGCTGTCGTGGGAGCTGTACCGCGACACGGTGGTCGAGCAGGCCGAGCAGGGCGTCGACTACATGACGGTGCACGCGGGCGTGCTGCTGCGGTACGTGCCGATGACGGCCAAGCGCGTGACGGGCATCGTGTCGCGCGGCGGGTCGATCATGGCGGCGTGGTGCCTCGCGCACCACAAGGAGAGCTTCCTCTACACGCACTTCGAGGAGCTGTGCGAGATCCTGCGCACCTACGACGTCACGTTCTCGCTGGGTGACGGCCTGCGGCCCGGCTCCATCGCCGACGCCAACGACGAGGCCCAGTTCGCCGAACTGCGCACGCTCGGCGAGCTGACGCACGTCGCCCGCGCGCACGACGTGCAGGTGATGATCGAGGGCCCCGGCCACGTGCCGATGCACAAGATCGCGGAGAACGTCCGGCTGGAGGAGGAGTGGTGCGGCGAGGCGCCGTTCTACACCCTCGGCCCGCTGGCCACCGACATCGCGCCCGCGTACGACCACATCACGTCCGCGATCGGCGCGGCGCAGATCGGCTGGCTGGGCACGGCGATGCTCTGCTACGTCACGCCGAAGGAGCACCTGGGCCTGCCGAACCGGGACGACGTGAAGACCGGCGTGATCACCTACAAGATCGCGGCGCACTCCGCCGACCTGGCCAAGGGGCATCCCGGCGTGCAGGACTGGGACGACGCGCTGTCGAAAGCGCGGTTCGAGTTCCGGTGGGAGGACCAGTTCAACCTGTCGCTGGACCCGGACACGGCGCGCTCGTTCCACGACGAGACGCTGCCTGCGGCGCCGGCGAAGACGGCGCACTTCTGCTCGATGTGCGGGCCGAAGTTCTGCTCGATGAAGATCACCCAGGACGTGCGCCGGTACGCCGAGGAGCACGGTCTGTCCACTGTGGAGGCGATCGAGGCGGGGATGGACGAGAAGTCGGCGGAGTTCGGGGACAGCGGGAACAGGGTTTACCTGCCGGTGGTGGAGAATTCCTGAGGTGAACACAACTCCTCCGCGGGTGCTCACCATCGCCGGGTCGGATTCCGGTGGTGGTGCGGGGCTCCAGGCTGATCTGCGCACGTTGTTCGCGTGCGGGGTGCACGGGATGACGGCTGTTACGGCTGTGACGGTGCAGAACTCGTTGGGTGTGACGGGGTTCGTGGAGATGGCGCCGGAGGTGGTGGCGGCGCAGATCGTTTCCGTGGCCACGGACATCGGGGTGGGGGCCGCGAAGACCGGGATGTTGGCGAGTGCCGGGATCATCGAGGCGGTGGCTTCGGCTTGCGATGAGGTGGGGATCGGGCGGTCGGGGGTCACGCCGTTCGTGGTGGATCCGGTGGCGGCTTCGATGCACGGGGATCAGTTGTTGACCGATCAGGCGTTGGAGGCCGTGAAGGGGTTGTTGTTCCCGCGGGCTTCGCTGGTGACGCCGAATCTGGACGAAGTGCGGTTGTTGACGGGGATTTCGGTGGTGGATCGGAAGCAGCAGCGGGAGGCGGCTCGGGTCCTGTTCGACATGGGGCCGGAGTGGGTGCTGGTCAAGGGTGGGCACATGTGGGCGGATCCGGAGTGCCTGGACCTGTTGTTCGACGGGGTGGAGTTCGTGGAGCTGCCGGGGCCCAGGTACGACACGAAGCACACGCACGGGAGTGGGGACACGTTGGCTTCGGCTATCAGTTCGAGGTTGGCGAGGGGGGAGGGAATGGTTGAGGCGGTGGAGTTCGGGAAGGAGTTCGTGGTGAGGTCGGTGAGGGCGGGGTATCCGTTGGGGGCGGGGGTTGGGCCGGTTTCGCCGTTGTGGAGGTTGGGGTTGGGGCGGGTTTGATGGGGGTCACCGTGGCGTGGCTCGGCCCGCGGTTTGGTGGGGCCCACCACGCGTAACCCGGCCCCCGGTGCGCGATTGTCTCAATGCCACACCACTGTTTGTCAAGGCAGGAAAGATGCCTTGACAAACAGTGGTGTGGCAGGAGGGCGCTGTGTATCGGGGGGCAGGGGGAGGTCTGGCTCCGCTTGTGTTGGTTGTGCCGGTTCAGGGCACCTCGCTGCGCGTCGGTAGGGCAATCAGGCTGCGCCTGACGGGGCATCCTCGCTGCGCGTCGGACAGGGCAGGTGGGCGCTCCGCGCCGGATGCGGGTGGGCGGCTGCGCCGAGGGGGCGTCGGGCTGTGCCTGACTTGTTCCTCGCTCCGCGACGGACCGAGCACCTCGCTGCGCGTCGGCAGGGCATCCTGGGCTGCGCCTTCGGACGAGGCGTCCGAACGTGCTGGGCGGGCTTGGTCTGCTTGCTAGTCGGCGATGATTTCCTCTAGGGCGGCTAGGGCTGCGATGAGGGCGGACTGGTGTTCCGGGGAGAGCAGGTCCATGCGGCGGCGTAGTTCCTGCATTCTGGCGGAGCGGACGCCGGAGACCATTTCCTCGCCCTCCGGGGTGGGGGTGGCCAGCCAGGCGCGGCCGTCTTGCGGGTCTGGTTCGCGGCGGACGTAGCCGGCCTCGACCAGGGCGGCGACGATGCGGGAGAGGGTGGGTGGGGCGACACCCTCCTTCTGCGCCAGGTCGCCCAGGCGCATGGGGCCGCAGCGGGTGAGGGTGGCCAGGGCGGATACGGCGCCTGGACCGAGGCCAGGGGAGCCGGTGCGGCGGAGCAGTCTGGAGAACCTGCCCATGGCGAGGAAGAGGCGTGCGGTGGCGTCTTCGACCTCGTCGGCCATCGGGGCCGTCACGGCATGTCCTCCTCGGAGCGGCGTTGGTGGGGTGTTCGCCCTCCATCATGCCGTCTCCGAGGACGTGCTCAGAGGTCGGTGTCCGGAGCGGGGCTCGAAGCTTGGGCCCAGAAGCGCTGGGGGATGCGGCCCGCGAGCCTGGCCAGTCTGCCGCCCTCGACGCCTGCGCGCATCGCCGCGGCCATGCGTTCGGGATCTTGAGCGCGGGTGACGGCGGTGGCGAGGAGCACTGCGGAGCAGCCCAGTTCCATGGCCAGGGCGGCGTCGGAAGCGGTGCCGACGCCCGCGTCGAGGATCACCGGCACGGCGGCGCGGGACACGATGAGTTCGATGTTGTGCGGGTTGCGGATGCCCAAGCCGGTGCCGATCGGTGAGCCCAGCGGCATCACGGTGGCGCAGCCAACGTCTTCGAGGCGTTGGGCGAGCACGGGGTCGTCGTTGGTGTAGGGCAGGACGACGAAGCCGTCGTCCACCAGGGTTTCGGCGGCGGCGAGCAGTTCGAACGGGTCGGGCAGGAGGGTCTTCTCGTCGGCGACGACCTCCAGCTTGACCCAGTTCGTGCCGAGGGCTTCCCGTGCCAGTCTGGCCGTCAGCACGGCCTCGGCGGCGCCGCGGCAGCCCGCGGTGTTGGGCAGCGTCTCGATCCCCAGGCGCCGCAACAGGTCCAGCACGCCGGTGCCGCCGCCGACGTCCATCCGGCGCATGGCCACGGTGGTCAACTCGGTGCCGGAGGCGACCAGGGCGCGTTCCAGCACCGAGAGGTTCGCCGCGCCGCCGGTCCCCATGACGAGCCGGGAGCCGAACTCGCGGCCCGCGATGATCAGCGGATCGTCCACGTCAGCCTCCCTGCACCGCGGTGAGCACTTCGACGGTGCCGCCGTCGGGCACGGTCGTCCGCTGCCACTCGGCGCGCGGCACGACCTCGCCGTCGACGGCGACCGCGACACCGGAATCGGGAGCGCCGAGCAGGGCGAGCACCGCCGCGACGGTCGTGCCGTCGGGCAGGTCGCGCAGTTCGCCGTTGACCCGTGCCTTCACCTGGTTCCTCCTCCACGCAGCAGGGCGAGCACCTTCTCGGCGGTGATCGGGGCCAGCAGCAGGCCGTTGCGGTGGTGGCCGGTCGCGGCCAGCACACCGGGTTCCAGCCAGTCGATGACGGGCATGTTGTCCGGGCTGCCCGAGCGGAAGCCCGCGGCCGACTCGACCAGTCCGCACTCGGCGATGCCGGGCAGCACGACCTCCGCGTCGCGCAGCAGGTCGCGCACACCGCCCACGGTCACGGCCTCGTCGAACCCGCTCTCGTACTGGGTGGCGCCCACCACCAGCCCGTCGTCCGTGGGCACCAGGTAGACCGGGCGGCCCTCCACGTGCGCGCGGATCGTCCGCGTCGGCGGCGGCAGGGCCCCGCGCCGAGCGGCCAGCCGCAGGATCTCGCCCTTCACCGGGCGGATCACCGGCTCCAGAGCGGGGTGCAGCCCGCCGCTCCACGCGCCCGCCGCGATGACGACCACATCGGCGTCCACAGTGGACGGTGTCGCCCGACGTGGCTCGAACCGGACGTCGTTGGCCGCGCACGCCCCGCGCAGGGCCGACAGCAGCCTGCGGTTGTCCACGGCCAGGTCACCCGGCACGGACAGGCCGCCGCGCACCCGCGGTCCGAGGCCGGGTTCCAGTGCGCGCAGCTCGCGGCCGGTCAGCCGGTCGGCCTCGCGGCCGAGCCCGCGCAGGTGCCCGGCGAGCTGGTCGAGCACACCCATGTCGGCGGAATCCAGTGCCACGGCGAGGGTCCCCTCGGTGCGCAGCCCCACGTCGCCCAGTTCACCGGCGAACGCGGGCCACAGCGCCAACGAGCGGGAACCCAGGTCGAGCAGCTCCTCCTCGCCGGGCCACGACTCGGTGACCGGGGCGAGCATCCCGCCAGCCACCCACGACCCCGCGGTGCGGGCGCCGTCGTCGAAAACCGTGACGGCACAACCACTCGCGGCGACCCGCCAGGCGACGGACAGCCCGATGACACCGCCGCCGAGGACGGTTACGCGTTGGACCAAGGCACTCACGCTCCCTGCGCCGGCATGACCCGGATCAGGTTCGACGGTCGGAGCGAACCACGCTCCCTCTCAGCCCGGTGTTCTCCGGGCTCCCGTGCGGACCACCTCCACCGTAGCGCAAGAATCGTTGCCGCGGTTAACGTCCTGGGCGTGCCAGGACTCGACGGAACCCGGATCAGGCAGCGGCTCGCGACCGCTCGGCTCTACCTCTGCACGGACGCGCGCGCCGAACGCGGTGATCTCGCCGCCTTCGCCGACGCGGCGCTCGCCGGGGGCGTGGACGTCGTGCAGCTGCGCGACAAGGGGCTGGAGGCCAAGCAGGAGATCGCCGCGCTGGAGGTGCTCGCCGAGGCGTGCGCGCGGCACGGCGCCCTGCTGGCGGTGAACGACCGCGCGGACGTGGCCGCCGCCGTCGACGCGGACGTGCTGCACCTCGGCCAGGACGACCTGCCGGTCCCCCTCGCCCGACGCCTGCTCGGCGACGACGTGGCCATCGGCCGCTCCACGCACGACGTCCCGCAGATGCGCGCCGCCGCCGAGGAACCCGGCGTCGACTACTTCTGCACCGGCCCGTGCTGGCCCACCCCCACCAAACCCGGCCGCCCCGCCCCCGGCCTCTCCCTCGTCCGCGCCGCCGCAGGCCGCCCCGAACCGCTCGCGGGCACCCAGATCCGCAAGAGCGCCGGGATCCCCTGGTTCGCCATCGGCGGCATCGACCTGTCCAACCTCGACGTCGTGCTCGGCGCCGGAGCGACCCGGATCGTCGTCGTGCGCGCCATCACAGCCGCCGAAGACCCGAAAGCTGCCGCCCAAGCGCTGCGCTCCCAGCTTAGTTGAAAGTTGAACTAAACCGCGTACGCTGAACCACGTGATGCCTGTCCTGTACCTCAGCCACGGCGCTCCCCCGCTGGCCGACGACAAGCGGTGGACCGAGGAGCTGGCCTCCTGGTCCGCGAACCTGCCCCGCCCGAAGTCGATCCTGATGATCTCCGCGCACTGGGAGGAGTCGCCGCTCACCCTCGGCGCCACCCGCACCGTGCCGCTCACCTACGACTTCGGCGGCTTCCCCCAGCGCTACTACGAGGTCGAGTACAGGGCACCGGGCGCACCCGAACTCGCCGACGACGTCCGCAAACTCATCAGCGACACCGACCGCGTCGAACAGGAGGACCGCGGCCTCGACCACGGCGCCTACGTGCCGCTGAAGGAGATGTTCCCCGCCGCCGACATCCCGGTCCTCCAGATGTCCATGCCAAGCCTCGACCCAAGGCAGCTGTTCGACCTCGGCCGCCGACTCGCACCACTGCGCGACCAGGACATGCTCATCGTCGGCAGCGGCTTCATGACCCACAACCTGCGCGGCATCAACATGTCCCTGGGCACCACCGCCACACCACCCACCTGGTCCTCGGAATTCGACGACTGGGCCTCCCGGACGCTGGCAGCGGGCGACGTGGACTCCATGCTCGACTTCCAACGCAAAGCACCCGCAGCAGGCATCGCCCACCCACGCACGGAGCACTTCGCCCCGCTGTTCGTGTCACTGGGCGCCAGCCTCGACCAAAGCGCACCAAGAACAGCAGTGGACGGCTTCTGGTACGGCCTGTCCAAACGATCAGTGCAGTTCGGCTGAAAGCCCAAACGCGAAAACGCCCCCTCCCCGGCGCAGGGTGCCGGAGAGGGGGCGTTCCACATGTCGGTGTCGAACGGGCAGGGAGACTGCTCGACACCGGACGTCGGGACTAACCCCTGGTGAGGGTCAGGCCGTAGGCCGACAGGATCTCGCCGACCGGCTGGAAGTAGGTCGTGCCGCCGGAGGTGCAGTTGCCCGAACCACCCGAGGTCACGCCCTGTGCCTGGCTGTAGTTGGTGCCCGCGACCCACGAGCCGCCCGAGTCACCCGGCTCCGCGCAGACGTTGGTCCTGGTCAGACCGGAAACCGAGCCCTGCGAGTAGTTCACGGTCGCGTTCTTCTGCTGCACCGTGCCGCAGTGCCAGCCGGTGGTCGAACCGGAACGGCAGATCGCCGCGCCGACCGCCGCCGAGGTGGAACCGGTGATGGTGACGTTGGTGCCGTTGTAGCGGTTCACCCACGGACGCGAGGTCCAGTTGGCGTTCGTCGCGACCCAGGAGTAGTCGTTGCCGGGGAAGGACGAACCGCGGAACGTGCCCTGGGCGACCCGGTTGAAGCCGGTGGTGGCGTTGCCCACGGAGCCGCAGTGGCCCGCGGACACGAAGCCGCCGGTGACCGCGAAGCCGATCGAGCAGCGTGAACCGCCGATGTAGTACGCGTCGCCGCCGCGGGTGTCGTAGAGCGTCGTGGGCGTCTCGGTCGTCACCGCGACGGTGACGGCGGGGCTGAGGCTCCTGGCGGACGCGATGAAGGCCTCGGTGGCCGCGTCGCGCTTGTTGCTGTTGACCTCGACGACGACGGTGTTGGCCGTCTCGTCGACGCGCCAGCTGGTGACCGACGCCGGTGCCGACATGGAGTCGAGCGTCGCCTTGGTGCCCGCGAGCTGCTGCTGCGAGAACCGGACCACCCGGACGTCCGCGCCGAGGGCGCGGGCCGTGTCGGACTTGGCGGCGTCGGTGGTGCCGACGGTGAGCTTGCCGGAGGCCGAGTCGATCCAGGCGCCCGCGAACTTGTCGCCCAGTGCCGCCTTGACCTTGCTCTCGACCTGTTCGGACTTCTCGTCGTTGGCCAGTCGGATGCGCGCCTGGTCGGCGTTCAGGCCGAGGTCGCGTTGGGCCGCTTGGAGCAACTCGGGCGAGTAGCTCTCCGTATCGGCCTGAGTTGGCACGTTCACCGCAGCGGGGCCGGCAATCGCCGGTACGCTGAGAGCAATCGCCGCGCCGGCCGCCAGCAGGGCAGCTCCGGTAAGGCGGGCCGCACTCGTGCGGATCATTGACGTCTCCCTCATCTTCGGGTGCAGGGAACCCAGGAGTGGTTGCAGGGACCGCTCTTGGGGGCTCTAGGGGGACGGGTGGTGGGGCGGCGGCAGGGGTCGCCCCACCCTCCTCCTACTTGTCCGTCCCGCTGTTGGTGCCGATCCCGAGCCGGGTGGAAGTCGAGTTTCGACCCTCGTAAGCCTCGGAGTCGTGCGTTCGCCTGGGGTCTTCACGGTTCGCACAGCCCTCCTTCCGGGTCTTCTACTGACCGGTATTCACCCGATCGAGCGACGTTATAGGCCTGTGACCTGTGACAGTCGAAGCCATCTGAGGGCGAAGTGTGTCACAGCTCACGACCAAACGACTCCGGTGTGTAGCCGTTGACTGTTAACTCTCACTCGGAGTAGTTAAACGATCACCGGATCGAGCAAATTGCCAATTGGCCCGTCCGGCGTGATCCGATCTTTCACAGACCCGACGAGGGCTCCGCGGCGGTCGGCGCGGGCGTTTGCGAACCCGGCTGCGCGGGCGTCGACGACGTCCCGGTCGATGGCGCCGCGGACGTGCTCGGCGCGGTCGGTTCGGTTGTCGTGGTCGGCGCGCTCGCCGATGTGCCCGACGGCGGGGCCGAGGAGGTTCCCGTCGGCGCGGTCGACGTGGCGGGCGCGTCCGAAGTGGACGGCGCCGGAGCCTGCTCCCGGCGTTCGGTCGGCTTGCCCACGACCGCCCCCAGCGTCGTACCCTCGGAACCGCCCGAGAGCGGCTCGCCGCGCACCCACTCGACACCCGTGACGGCCAGCATCCCGAGCACGAAAATCAGCACCGCGCCCGCCGCGATCCGTGGCCAGCGCCGGGTTTCCGCCGTTTTGCCCCGTTCGTCCATTTCGGTCTTGACCGTGTTCTCCGCCACTTCCGCGGAGCTGGTACCAGGGGTCTTCGCCCCCTCGACGGGGCGGACCACCCAGGCCCTGTCGCCGACCTTGCGCACCGATTCGCGGGTGCGCTCGATCGAGCGCTGGTACAGCGTTCCGCCGATCGTGCTCACGACGCTCGCGACGGCGGCGCCGGAGATCGTTCCCGCGACGTTCAACTTCGATCCGAGGAAGGCCGCGGTCACCGCGGCCAACGCTCCCGCGGCGATCTGCGCGGGCTTGAGGTCCAGTCCGGTCTTCTTCTCGTTCTCCTCGCTCATGATCCTCAACTGGTAGCCGGTTTCCTGCTCGTCCAAGAGGTGGACGGGTCGGCCGCCGTGTCGGTTGGTCGAAGGTGAGCGCGACCACGCATCATCTCCTGGTGCGCCTGGTCACGATTTCCGACATCCGCGCGGCGGCCGACCTCCTGGCCCCCGCCGTCCTGCGAACCCCGCTGCTCCCCTGCGCGTGGGCCGACGCGGACCGCCCCCTCTGGCTCAAACCGGAGAACCTCCAGCCGGTCGGCGCGTTCAAGATCCGCGGCGCCTTCCACGCCATCGCGAAACTCCCCGAGGACGTCCGCGCGCTCGGCGTCGTCGCCTACTCCAGCGGCAACCACGCCCAGGCCGTCGCCTACGCCGCCAAGCTCTTCGGCGTCCCCGCGGTCATCGTCGTCCCCGACAACACCCCCCAGGTCAAGATCGACGCCACCCTCGGCCACGGCGCCGAGGTCCACACCGTCCCCATGACCGAACGCGAGTCCCGCGCCCGCTACCTCTCCCACCAACGCGGCTCGACCCTGATCCCGCCGTTCGACCACGTCGACGTCATCGCAGGCCAGGGCACCGTCGGCCTGGAGATCGCCGAAGACCTGCCCGACGTCCACACCGTGCTCGTCCCGGTCAGCGGCGGCGGCCTCATCTCCGGCGTAGCCGTCGCCATCAAGGCCCTCTGCCCCGACGCCAGGGTCATCGGCGTAGAACCGGCACTGGCCGCAGACGCCGCCGAAAGCCTCCGCGCAGGCCGCCGCTCCTCCTCCTGGTCCCCAGCACTGCGCGCCCGCACCATCGCCGACGGCCTGCGCGCAGAACCCTCGGAACTCACCTTCGCCCACATGCGCGAACTCGTCGACGGCATCGTCACCGTCTCCGAATCCGACATCCGCGCCGCCGTCCCCTGGCTGGCCCACAACTCCCGCCTGATCGCCGAACCCAGCGGCGCCGTCACAGTCGCCGCCTACCTCAACCACCAGGACGAACTACCACCGGGAAAGACGGTCGCGATCATCTCCGGCGGCAACCTGGACCCAGCACTGCTCAACGAACTACTGACCGACCAGCCCTAACACCACCCAGCCGCCTGTCCGACGCACAGCGAGGATGCCTCGTCCGACGCGCAGCGAGGATGCCCTGTCCGGCGCAGCTCGGATGCCCAACCGAAGCGAAGCCAGGTGCCTTGTCCGACGCGCAGCGAGGATGCCTCGTCCGACGCGCAGCGAGGATGCCCTGTCGGGCGGAGCCCGATGCTGGCGCAGCCAGACCTACCCCTGCACCCCGATCCGAAGCCATCTCTAGGCTTGACGGAGCTTGTCAAGGCATCTTTCCCGCCTTGACAAGATTCGCCAAGCCTGGAACACTCGGCGACCGGGGTAAAGCCACCTAACCCACAACGGCGACCGCAGCCCTACCGCGCCAACCGAACATGCGTAGGCGGCCCCTCAACCCCACACGCATGGCAGTCAGCAGGCCCAGATCCCGGCACCCCATCCCCCGACGCACCCTGACCCAACGCCCCGTTATCCGTCCCCAAAGCCAACAACCCCCCAACCGCAGCCGCCGCCGCGCACACCAACAGCGCCCTCTGCCACCCCTCCGTCATCACGACCGGATCCGCGTACCCCTTGCCGCTCAACCCAGCCACCGCCGGCAGCGCAGCCACAGCCACCAGACTCCCCGTACGCGCGACAGCGTTGTTCACCCCCGACGCCACCCCCGCGTACCGATCGGGCGCCGCCGCGAGCACCGTCGCCGTCACCGGTGCGACCACCGTCGCCAGCCCCAGCCCGAACACCGTGATCCCCGGCAGCACCCCGGTGAAGTAGGTCGCGCCCGGCTCGGCGTTGCGCAGCAGCAACATCCCCGCCCCCACCAGCAACGGCCCGATGACCAACTGCGCCCTCGGCCCGATCCGCTGCGCCAGCCGCCCGGACCGCGCCGACAGCACCAGCATGATCACCGTGATCGGCAGCCCGGCCAGCCCGGCCGCCGTCGGCGAGTAGTGCAGCGAGGTCTGCAACTGCAGGATCATCAGCACCAGCACCCCGCCCAGCGCCCCGTACATCAGGAACGTCAGCGCGTTGGCCAGCACGAACGTCCGGTTGGCGAAGAGCGAGGGCGGCACCAGCGGCTTGTGGCCGCGGACCTGGAGCACCCCGAACGCCACCAGGCCCACGACCCCGACGATCCCGGCCCCGACCACGAGCGGGTCGGCCCCCCGCGAAGGCGCCTCCACCAGCGCACCGGTCAGGCCCGCCAGGCCAAGAGCGCCCACGACGGACCCCAGGATGTTCGGGTGCCCCGTCAGCGCCTCGTCCCGCGACTCCGGCACGAACCGCCGCGCCATCCACACGCACACCACCGCGATCGGCACGTTGATCAGGAACGCCAGCCGCCACGACCCGGCCTGCACCAGCAGCCCGCCTGCCAGCGGCCCGATCGCCGACGCGATGCCGCCGAGGCCCGACCAGGCCCCGATCGCCCGCGACCGGTCCTCCCGCGCGAACGTCGACTGCAGGATCGCCAGGGAGCCGGGGGTGAGCAGCGCGCCGCCGACACCCTGGAGGATCCGGGCCGCGACCAGCAGTTCCGTGGTGGGCGCCAAGCCGCAGAGCAGCGAGGCGGCGCCGAACCACAGAACGCCGAAGGTGAACATGCGCCTGCGGCCGTAGCGGTCGCCGAGCGACCCGGCGACCAGGATCAGCGCCGCCAGCGACAGCAGGTACCCGTCGAGAATCCACTGGAGCCCCGCGACCGAGGCCTGGAGCTCCTCGCCGA
The DNA here is from genome assembly GCF_032460545.1 of Umezawaea sp. Da 62-37. Lineage (GTDB taxonomy): Bacteria > Actinomycetota > Actinomycetes > Mycobacteriales > Pseudonocardiaceae > Umezawaea. Next base: position 5,976,449 of record NZ_CP135965.1, on the reverse strand, counting down.
TCTTGGGCAGGGCCACGTTCACGATCGTGCTGTCCAGCATCGCCATGCCGGAGCCGACGATCGTCGTCGCCAGCACTGCCTTGGCCCTGGGCGTGCCCCAGGCGATCACTTCGGTGCTCACCCGCGCCATTGTCACCCCGGCCGACGGCCCCGCCCGCACCCCCGGCTTGATCGGATGAGTTCGGATGCGCGAAGGAGGTATAGGAAAAACCTATGAGCCAGACCGCACGATCCACCTGATGGGACGCATCCGATGACTTCGTGACGATTCCGTGAGGCTCGAATTTGCCGCCTGGGCACGTTGTGACTGCCTCACGGGCCGACTGGCGAGAAGACGCCGAGATCGTCCGGCACGGCGGGACGGGGGTCCCCCGGTAGAGTGGTGCCCCCGAAATCGACGCTACCGGACGGGTACGACAACGTTGACAAAACCGCTGGTCCCGACCGGTGGAGAGCGACAGGACCAGCGGTTTCGACGATCAGCCCGCAGGGCGGTTGAGCGTGGCCACGAACTTGTACCGGTCCCCCCGGTACACGCTTCGCACCCACTCGACGGGGTTGCCCTCGGTGTCGAACGAGTGCCTCGACAGCAGCAGCATCGGCAGACCGATGTCCGCTCCGAGGAGTTCGGCCTCCTCGGGGCTGGCGAGCGCGGTCTCGATCGTCTCCTCGGCATGACCCATCTCGACGCCGAACCGCTCCCGGAGCACCTGGTAGAGCGAGGTGCCGGGCGCCAGGTAGCGGCGAAGGCCGCGGAAGCGGCCCAGCGCGAGGTGGGTCGTCTCGATGGCCATGGGCTCGTCGTCGGCCAGCCGCAGGCGGTGCAGCCTGAGCACCTTGGCGCCCGCGCGGACGCCGAGGAACCTGGCCAGCTCGGCCTCGGCGGGCAGCTCGGACGCCTCGATGAGGCGTGACGACGGCTTGCGGCCCTGGGCCCGCATGTCCTCTGTGTACGAAGACAGCTGCAACCGCTGCGCGACCTTCGGCTCGGCCGCGAACGTGCCCTTGCCCTGCACCCTGAGCAGCCGTCCTTCGACGGTGAGCTCGGCGAGCGCTTGCCTGACCGTGGTCCTCGACACGTCGAAGTCGGCGGCCAGCGAGCGCTCGGTCGGGATGGGGGATCCGGGCGGCAGCGCGCGCAACAGGTCCAGCAGGTGCCGCTTGAGTCCCCAGTACTTCGGCTCGCGTTGCGCACGAGACCTGGTGTCCACGCCCGTTCCAGGCGTCGTCTCCAGCATGGCCTTCCTCCTCGTACTGCATCGCGGCTCCACCCACAGGATGCCTTGTCCGCGGCGGATCGTGCGTTCGAACCCCCGACAACCCATAGGAAATTCGTCGGATGACTTTGCAACGTCTCGGCAACGTCCTTGACAGAGCCTGTGGCGCGGCACACTCTAGGCCGCATTGGTCTACACCACTTGGCTGACCCCGGCCGCTTTTGACCGGGCTTTGTGAAAGGGCGCATACGTGAAGGGCTTGAGAGGACTTGCCGTTGGTGCCGCCGCACTGGCGGTAGCCGTGGCCGGCTGTGGCACGAGCGCGAGCAACACCGGGACCGCGGACTCAAGCGGTCCGAAGACGCTGACCGTGTGGTTGATGGACGGCTCCGCGCCGACGACCCTGACCGACGCCTTGAACAAGGAGTTCCAGGACTCGAACAAGGACGTCACGGTCAAGTACGAGGTCCAGAAGTGGGGCGGCATCCAGGAGAAGCTGACCACCGCGCTGACCAGCGACACCCCGCCCGACGTCATCGAACTCGGCAACACCCAGACGCCGAAGTTCGCGTCCGAGGGCACGCTGCTCGACCTGACCGGTGACGCCTCCGACCTCAACGGCGGCGAGTGGCTCGGCGGCCTCAAGGACTCCCTGACCTGGGAGGACAAGCAGTACGGCCTGCCGTTCTACGCGTCGAACCGCACCGTCATCTACCGCACGGACCTGTTCGAGGCCGCGGGCATCACCACGCCGCCCACCTCGAACGACGAGTGGCTGGCCGCGATCGAGAAGCTGAAGACCGCCAACGCGGCCAACCCGGACTTCCAGGCGCTCTACCTGCCTGGCCAGTCCTGGTACACCCTGCTCTCCTTCATCTGGGACCAGGGCGGCGACGTCGCCAAGAAGGACGGCGACAAGTTCGTCGGCGCGCTCGACTCCGCCCCGGCCAAGGCGGGCGTGGACTTCTACAAGAAGCTCGTCGACGCCTCGGCCACCAAGGCCCCGAAGGACACCGACGAGGCCAAGCCGCAGCAGATGGAGGTCTTCGGCACGGGCAACGTGGCGATGATGATCGGTCTGCCGTGGGAGCTGGGTGGCGCTGTCAAGGCCAACCCGGACCTGGAGAAGAAGACCTCCGCGTTCCCGATCCCGTCCAAGACGGCGGGCAAGGCCGCTCCCGTGTTCCTCGGCGGCTCGAACCTGGCCATCCCGGCCGGCAGCAAGAACGTCGACCTGGCCAAGGGCTACCTGAAGCTGCTCAGCGGCAAGAAGTACCAGGACCAGCTCGGCGCCGCGGGCACCGTGCCCGGCACCTCGAAGGACACCGCCTCCCTGGCGTCCAACCCGGTCGGCAAGGCGCTCGCCGCCTCCTCGGCCAACGGCAAGGTCACCCCGGCGACGCCGAAGTGGGCCGCTGTCGAGGCCGGTCAGAACCCGCTGAAGGACATGCTCACCGCGTACCTCACCGGCGCGAAGAGCCTGGACGCGGCTACGACCGACGCCAACACCGCGCTCACCGCGTTGCTCGGCGGCTGACGATCAGCCATGACGGCCGTTGAAACGACCGACGCCGCGGTGCCGGTGAGGACTTCCTCGCCGGCACCGCGGCGTGCCGTTGCGGGCGGCGCGAGGCGCCGCCGGGGCAGCACCTTCGACCGGTTGCTGCCGTACCTGCTGCTGGCCCCCGCCGTGATCGGCATCCTGTGGCTGATCGGTTTCCCGGTCGTCTCGGTGGTGGTGACCAGTTTCCGCAAGCTCGACCTCGGCGAGCTCGTCCGGGGCCAGGTCGTCTGGGTCGGCCTGGACAACTACGCCAAGGTCCTGTCCGACCCGCGCTTCTGGGAGATCACCGTCCGCACGGTCGTCTTCACCGCCGTCGTGGTCGCGACCTCCGTGGTCGTGGGCCTGGCCATCGCGCTGCTGATGCGCCAGCTCAGCACGCCGATCCGGATCCTGCTCCAGGTGTGCATGCTGCTGGCGTGGGCGATGCCGATCATCGCGTCGACCACGGTCTACCAGTGGATCTTCGACCAGCAGTACGGGATCCTGAACAAGATCCTGGTGGAGCTCGGCTTCGACTACGCCGGGCACTCGTGGTTCTCCACGGGCACCGCGACGCTCTCGGTGATCGGGCTGCTCATCGTCTGGCAGGCGATCCCCTTCCTCGCCTTCTCGCTCTACGCGGGCGTGATCGGCGTCCCCGCCGACCTCTACGAGGCCGCGGGCATCGACGGCGCGACGGCGTGGCAGACGTTCCGGGCGGTCACCTGGCCCGAGCTCAAGCCCCTGCTGATGATGGTGACGTTCCTGTCGCTGCTGTGGGACTTCAAGGTCTTCACCCAGATCTGGGTGTTCAAGGAGGGCGGGCCGAGCGGCGGTTCCACGACGCTGCCGGTCCTGCAGTACCTGGAGGGCATCTCGCAGAGCCACTTCGGCGTGGCCGCGGCGGTCAGCGTGCTCATGGTCGTGATCCTGACCCTGCTCACGGTGTCCTACCTGCGCAAGCTGCTGCAGACCCAGGAGGGCAAGCTGTGAACGCGAAGAAGGTGTCGGCGAACGTCGCCGCGGTGCTGATCGCGGCGTTCTTCGCCTTCCCCACGTACTGGATGGTCACCACGGCGCTCAAGCCGAAGAAGGACCTGCTGTCCAGCTCGTTCGACCTGATCCCGTCGTCGGTGACCAGCAGCAACTTCGTCACCGCGTGGACCAAGCCGGGCTTCCTCCAGTCGCTGGGCAACAGCCTGTTCGTCTCGCTGTCCGCCGTGGTGGCGGCGCTGGTGATCGGCCTGCTGGCCGCTCTCGCGCTGTCCCGCATGCGCTTCCGGGGCCGCAAGGGCTTCGTGATGCTGATGCTGGTCGCGCAGATGGCGCCGTTCGAGGCGCTGCTGATCCCGATGTTCCTGATGATGCGCGACCTCGGCCTCTACCAGGACCTGTCGTCGCTGATCCTCATCTACTTCGCGGTGACGCTGCCGTTCTGCGCGTGGACCCTGCGCGGGTTCGTCAACGGCATCCCGATCGAGCTCGAAGAGGCCGCGATGGTCGACGGCTGCGGCCGGTGGGGCGCGTTCCGGCGGGTCACCCTGCCGCTGCTCGGCCCCGGCCTCGTCGCCACCTCGGTGTTCGCGTTCATCACGGCGTGGAACGAGTTCCTGTTCGCCAAGGTCATGGTGCGCGCCGAGGACAAGGAGACCCTGCCCGTGTGGCTGAGCGGCTTCCAGTCCGCGTTCGGCACCGACTGGGGTGGCGCGATGGCCGCGTCCGCCCTGTTCACCGTGCCCGTGCTCGTGTTCTTCCTCATCGTCCAGCGGAAGATGGTCACCGGTGTCACAGCCGGTGCCGTGAAGGGATAGAGCGCTCATGTCGCTGCACCGGCTCGCGGCCGCCGTACTGCTACCGGGTTTCCACGGGACCACCGCTCCCGACTGGTTGCTCGAACGCGTGACCGGCGGGCTGGGCGGCGTCGTGCTGTTCGGCCGCAACGTCGTGGACGACGACCAGGTCACCGCGCTGAACGCGCAGCTGCGCGGCGCGCGCGGCGACGTGGTGATCGGCATCGACGAGGAGGGCGGGGACGTCACCCGGCTCGACGCCGGGCGCGGGTCCGAGGTCCCCGGCAACCACGCGCTGGGTGCCACCGGCGACGTGGAGCTGACGCGGGCCGTGGCGGCGTCGATCGGCGCCCGGCTGGCGGCCTGCGGGGTGTCGCTCAACCTGGCGCCGTCGGCGGACCTGGTGCTCACGCTCGACGACCCGATCATCGGCGTGCGGGCGTTCGGCTCGGACCCGGTCGTGTCGGGCGAGCACGTGGCCGCGTTCGTCGAGGGCCAGCAGGCCGACGGCGTCGCGGCGTGCGCGAAGCACTTCCCCGGCCACGGCGCGTCCACGGCCGACTCGCACCGCGAGCTGCCGGTGCTGCCGCGGACCGTGTCCGAGCTGAACGCCGTGGAGCTGGTGCCGTTCCGCGCGGCCGTCGCGGCGGGCGTCCGGTCGATCATGACCGGCCACCTGGTGGTCCCGGAGTGGGGCGACGCGCCCGCGACGCTCAACCCCAAGGCCGTCGCCGTGCTGCGCGACGAGCTGGGCTTCACCGGCGCGATCATCACCGACGGGCTGGACATGAAGGCCGTCGGCGGCGACTTGGCGCAGGGGTCGGTGCGCGCGCTGGCCGCGGGCGTCGACGCGCTGTGCCTCGGCGGCGAGCCGCTGGACGACGACGGCCTGCAGAGGCTGATCGACAGCATCGTGGCGGCCGTCGAATCCGGTGAGCTGTCGCGGGAGCGCTTGGAGGAGGCGGCGGAGCGCACGGCCGCCCTGGGCACCCCTCCCGCCGCGGTCTCCGGTCACGACGCCGAGATCGGTCTGGTGGCCGCGCGCAGGGCCTTGGAGGTGACCGGCGAACTGGTCATCACCGGTCCACTGCTCGTGCTGGACCTGGTCGTCGCGCCCTCGGAGGCCGTGGGCGCCGTGCCGTGGGGCCTCGGCCCGTACCTGTCGGAGTTGGTCGAGGGCACGTCCGTGCTGGCCACTGACTCGGTGACGCCCGAGGAGGTCGCGGGCAAGGCCGCCGGGCGGACCGTGATCGTGGTGACACGGGAGGCCCACCGCCACGCCTGGGCTCGCGATCTGGTCATCGGATTGGTTAACATTGGTCTGGACCTCGTGCATGTCGAAACCGGCGTGCCGGGCCCTGACCTGGGCGCAGCCGCCCGCGTGAACACCCATGGCGGTTCGAGGGTGTGCCTGCGCGCCGCGGCGGAGCGCATCGCCTCAAGCCGCCTCTCGACCACCTGACAGGGGTATCGATGACCGAGCAGCAGCCCGGCCGGCACATGGCGGCGGAGATCGCCCAGCAACCGGCGATCTTCTCCGGCCTGATCGAGCGGCGTTCCGAGATCGCGCGGGTCGCCGAGGTCGTGCGCGAGCGCAAGCCGCGCTTCGTCCTCTTCGCGGCCCGCGGGTCCAGCGACCACGCCGCCCTCTACGCGAAGTACCTGACCGAGGTGCTGCTGGAACTCCCGGCGGGCCTGGTCTCGCCCTCCACCACCACGCTGTACGGCGGCAAGCCCGACCTGCGCGACGTGCTCGTGGTGTCGGTGAGCCAGAGCGGCGGGTCCCCCGACCTGCTGGAGGTCACCCAGGCCGCGCGGGCGCAGGGCGCGCTGACCGTGGCCGTGACCAACACGTCCGACTCGCCGCTGAACGCCGCCGCCGAACTGTCGGTGGACGTCGGCGCCGGGGTCGAGCACGCGGTGGCGGCCACCAAGACCTACTCGGCCACGCTGCTGGCCCTGTACCTGCTGTTCGACGGCATCCGCGGCGGCGACGGCGAGCACGCGGCCCGGCTCGGCGAGCTGGCGCAGTCCACTTTGGACGGCGCGGAGGAAGCCGTGGTCGAGGCCGTCCGCCGGTACCGGTTCGTGGACCGGGTGCTCACCACCGGGCGCGGGTTCTCGTTGCCCACGGCGTTGGAAGCGGCGCTGAAGCTGGCCGAGACCAGCTACCTGGCCGCGCGGGCGTACTCCGGGGCCGATCTGCTGCACGGGCCCGTGGCGGCCGTGGACGGCGAGACGGCCGTGCTGGCCGTGACCAGTGCTGGCAAGGGCGGGGACGCGCTGCACGAGGTGCTGGACGTGGTGCACGGTCGCGGCGCGGACGTGCTCGCCGTGGGGTCCGCCGCGGACAAGGTGTCGGCCGCCCTGCGGATCCCCGTCGCGGAGACCGCGGAGGAAGTGGCGCCGATCCTGGAGATCCTGCCGGTCCAGCGGCTCGCGCTCGGCCTGGCGCTGGCGCGCGGCGGCGACCCGGACAGCCCGCGCGGGCTGAAGAAGGTCACCCGCACGCGCTAGGCGTTCGAACGGAGAAGGGCCCCCGATCCTCGGATCGGGGGCCCTTTCCCGTGTGTCTACTGCCCGGCGGTCGCGTACCCCACGGCCTGCGCGAGGGGTCCGCCGACGGCCGCGTCGAACACGACGTGCCCGTCCACCCACACCTTGAGCGGGTTGAGGTCGTCGTCCCACCACACGAGGTCGGCGACGGCGCCGGGCGCCAGCCTGCCCAGCCCGGACTCGCCGATCGCCTCGGCGGGCACGATCGTCGCGGAGGCCAGCGCGTCGGCCTCGTTGACGCCGACCGACACGATGTTGCGCACCGCCCGGTCCAAGGTCAGCGCGCTGCCCGCGATGGTGCCCTCGGGCGAGCGCGGGATGCCGTCCTCGGTGAGCAGGACGTCCGCGCCACCCAGCTGGTACCGGCCGGGAGGCATCCCGGCGGCGGCGACGGCGTCGGTCACCAGCGCCACGCGGTGGCCCGCGGCGTTGAACACGAGCCTGCACACGTCGGGGCCGACGTGGGCCAGGTCGGCGATCAGGCCGAGCGTGAACCGGTCGTCCACCAGTGCGACACCGGGCACGCCGGGTTCGCGGTGGCCGAGCGGGCGCTGGGCGTTGAAGAGGTGCGTGACCATCCGGGCGCCCGCGTCGGCGGCCGCCCTGGTCTGCTCACCGGTGGCGTCGCTGTGACCGACGGCCACCAGGACACCCGCCTCGGCGAGCCTGCGGACCGCCTCCATGCCGCCGGGCTGCTCGGGGGCGAGCGTCACCATGCGCAGCGCGCGCCGCAGGGTGTCGTCGGCGAGCAGCTCGTCGATCTGGGCGGCACCGGGGTCCACCATCAGCGCCGGATCGTGCACGCCCGGCCGCTTCGGCGACAGGAACGGGCCCTCGAAGTGCACACCCAGCGGCCGGGCTCCGACGCCTTCGGGCAGCGCGGCCGACGCGGCCAGGACCGCGCGTGCCTGCCTGATCGCGACGGGTACCGGCGCGGTGATCAACGTCGGCAGGAACCGGGTCACCCCGGTCTGCGGCAGCGCCTCGGCGACGACCCGCATGCTCGCGGAATCCACCTCGGCGAAGTCGACGCCTACCGCCCCGTTGATCTGGATGTCCACCAGACCGGGGGTGAGCAGTCCGTGGGTGAGCACTTCCGCGCCCGCGGGCGGTTCACCCGCGACGACCTCGGCGATGCGACCGGCCCGGATGCGCACGTACGCGGGACCGGTGATGGTGCGACCGAGCAGTGCTCGCGGGGCTGCGACAACCGTGTCCAAGGTCCCTCCTCAAATGGTCCAGACCATTATGGCCGGACAACACCGATTTAGTCACCTTTCGTTAAAAGATAACTGATTGTGCCCCCATGAGGTGGGACAGCGCCAGCGCGAACGCACACGAAACCCACACGAGTGGCCCATACTGGACACCAGACATCCGAGGTCTACTACTGAGTCGAGGGTGCCGTGGCAGTCACGGACGACGCGATCCTGCGCGTCAAAGAGATGATCGTCAGCGGGGAGCTCAAGCCCGGCGACCGCCTGCCGCGCGAGGCTGACCTGGCAGAACGCCTTGGCCTGTCCCGGAACTCACTCCGCGAGGCCGTCAAGGCGCTGTCACTCGTCCGAGTGCTCGACGTCCGCCAGGGCGACGGCACCTACGTCTCCAGCCTCCGCGCCGACGACCTGCTCGGAGCACTGTCCTTCGTACTGGACCTCCACCGCGGCGAAGACTCGGTACTCGAAGTCCTCCAGGTCCGCCGAATCCTCGAACCAGCCGCCTCCGCCCTGGCCGCCCAGCGCATCACCCCCGAGGAGATCGCCGCACTGCGCACCATGTGCGACTCCGGCGAAGAAGCGAAATCCGTCGAGGAACTGGTCGAACACGACCTGGAATTCCACCGCGCGATCGCCCGCAGCTCAGGCAACGCCTACCTCGCACAACTGCTCGACACACTGGCAGGCCCAACAGTACGAGTGCGGATCTGGCGCGGAATAGCACAAGCGGGCGCAGCGGAACGCACCATCGCCGAACACCGCGCCATCGTCGACGCACTGGCACTGCACGAAACCGAACTGGCCCGCTCCTGGACCACGGTGCACGTCGCAGGCGTCGAGCAGTGGCTGTCGGACCTGGCCTGACAACAAAAACCACACCCGCTCCCCCCAACGAGAAGCACCACCGGACAACAGACAAACAAAGCCCAACACCCCACCACCGGCGCAGCCGCCCACCCGCATCCGGCGCGGAGCGCCAGTGGCCTTACCGACGCGCAGCGAGGTGCCCTAACCCGGCACAGCCAACACAAGCGGAGCCAGACCTCCCCCTGCCCCCGATACACAGCGCCCTCCTGCCACACTCCCGTTTGTCAAGGCATCTTTCCCGCCTTGACAAACAGGGGTGTGGCATTGAGACAATCGCGCACCGGGGGCCGGGCTTCGCATAGCGGTAAACAGGCTGGAACAACCCAAAGGCCGGGCTTCACAGAAGGCACGCAAACTGCAACAACACCAAAGACCAAGCCCCGCAGGCTGCAAGCAAACTACAACGCACAAAGCCCAAGCCTCACCCCCTACAACCCATAAACCCCAACCGCCGTCCCCCCGAACACAGCGTCCCGCTCCACCTCCGACAACCCACCGGTCAACTCCCCCACCGCACCGAACACATCCGCATACCCAGCCGCCAACAAACACACCGGCCAATCCGACCCGAACATCAACCGCTCGGGCCCGAATGCGTCCAACACCACCTCGAAGTACGGCCGCAGGTCCGCCACCGTCCAGTTCGCCCAGTCGGCCTCGGTAACCAACCCGGACACCTTGCAGAACACGTTCTCGTACTCAGCCAACGACCGGATCAGCTCAGCCCACTCCCCCAACTCACCCGACGCAACCGGCGGCTTCGAACAGTGGTCCACCACGAACCGCACATCCGGCAGCGCCGCAACAGTCCGACAAGCGGCAGGCAACTGACCAGGCACCGTCAGCAGCTCGTACACCAACCCCGCCCGCCCGACCTCCACCAACCCACGCCGCACATCCCCCCGGCACAACCACTCCGGATCCGGCTCACCCTGCACCTGATGCCGAATCCCCCGCAGCCACCCGCCTCCGTGCCCCCCACTCAACCCAGCCAGCACATCAGCGACATCCGGCGCCGTCAGGTCCACCCACCCGACCACCGCGCCCACCAACTCCGAACCCTCCGCCACAGCAAGGAGTTCCGGCGTCTCACCCGCCTCGGTCACGGTCTGCACCACCACCGTCTTCGAGACACCCGCCGCCGCAGCCAACGGCTCCAGATCCCCCACCGAGAAACTCCGCCGAATCACCCCCATCGGCGGATCGGTGATCCACCCCTGATCACGAACACCCAAGTCCCACAAATGATGATGCGCATCCACGATCACAGACCCGGAACCTCCGACCTCAGCAACCCCTCGGCCCGCAACGCTCCCCACAACCCCACCGGCACCGGCGCCGCGAAGTGCCCGGCGTTCGCCTCCATCTGCCCCGCCGTCCGCGAGCCGACGACAACGCCCACCACCGCCGGATGCCCCAGCGGGAACTGGATCGCCGCCTGCGGCAACGCGACCCCGACCCCCTCGCACACCGCGGCGATCCGGCGAGCCCGGTCGACCACCTCGGGCGGAGCCGCCGCGTAGTCGTACATCGCCCCGTCGGGCACAGCGGCCTGCGCCAGCAGCCCGGAGTTGAACACCCCCGCCGCCACCACCGCCACACCGCGCTCCAGGCACAGCGGCAGGAACTCCTCCACCGAGTCCTGCTCCAGCAACGTGTACCGCCCGGCCAGCATCACCACGTCGACGTCGGTCTCCCGGACGAACCGGGCGGGCATCTCCCACTGGTTCATCCCGACCCCGATCGCCCCGACCACGCCCTGCTCGCGCAACCCGACGAGCGCCGGAATCCCCTCGCGGGACGCCTGCTCCCAGTGCCCGTCCGGGTCGTGCAGGTACACGACGTCGACGTGGTCGGTCCCCAACCGGTCCAAAGAGGACTCCAGCGACCGCTTCACGCCGTCCGCGCTGAAGTCCCACACCCGGCGGTGGCTCGCGGGCACGGCGAACCCGTTGGCCAGGTCGTCACCCCCGGCGTCGGACGGCTCCAGCAGCCTGCCGACCTTGGTGGACAGCACGAACTCCGACCGCGGCCGCGCCGCCAGCGCCTCGCCGAGCCGCTGCTCCGACAGCCCGAGGCCGTAGTGCGGGGCGGTGTCGAAGTACCGGACCCCGTTGTCCCACGCGACGTCCACCGCCGTGTGCGCCTGTTCGTCGGAGACCTCCTGGTAGAGGTTCCCGATCGGGGCGGCGCCGAATCCCAGCCGCGTCAACGACACCCGCACAGCCACGCTCCTCGGTCGGTCACGCCTTGGGGCGCAGGCGCAGCCCGTGCATGCCGCCGTCGACGGCCAGGACCGTGCCCGCGGTGGAACCGGACAGCGGGGAAGCCAGGTACGCGATGGCCCCGGCGACCTCGTCGGCCGACACCAGCCGCCCGTGCGGCTGGCGGGCCTCCAGCGCGGCGCGTTCGGCCGCCGGGTCCGGCGCCGAGTCGAGCAGCCTGCCGACCCACGGGGTGTCCGCGGTGCCTGGGGCGACCGCGTTGACCCGGATGCCCTCGCGCAGGTGGTCGGCGGCCATGGCCAGCGTCAGCCCGTGGACCGCGCCCTTGCTCGCCGAGTACAGCGCGCGCTGCGGCAGCCCCGCCCACGCGGCGATGGAGCAGGTGTTCACGATCGCCGCGGACGGCGACTCGCGCAGGTGCGGCAGCGCCGCCCGCGACACCCGGACCATGCCGAGCACGTTCACGTCGAGCACCCTGTGCCACTCGTCGTCGGCGTTGGCGGTGACGTCGCCCTGCGCGCCGATGCCCGCGTTGTTCACGACGACGTCGAGCCCGCCGAAGCGCTCGACGACCGCCGCGATCGCCGCGCGCACGCTCTCGTCGTCCGACACGTCCGCGCGGATGCCGAGCAGCGGTTCCTCCAGCCCTTCCGGCGCGAGGTCCAGGCAGGCGACCCGCGCGCCCCGGCTCGCGAGCAGCCGGGCCGTGGCCAGGCCGATGCCGGACGCGCCTCCGGTCACCACGGCGACCAGGCCTTCGAAGTCGGTCATGAGCCCTCCTCGTCCAGCGCTGTCCACACCGGACCGTCCGGGAAGCGGAAGTCCGCCAGCGTCTCGTCCTTGAGCCGTGCGGAGAACCCCGGCCGGTCGGGCACGAGGTAACGGCCGTCGCGCACCACCGCCGGGTCGAGGAAGTGGTCGTGCAGGTGGTCGACCCACTCGATCACGCGGTCGTCCATCGAGCCGGACACCGCGGCGAAGTCGAACATCGACAGGTGCCGCACCAGTTCGCACAGCCCGACCCCACCGGCGTGCGGGCACACCGGGACGCCGAACTTCTTGGCCAGCAGCAGGATCGCGATGTTCTCGTTGACCCCGGCGACCCGGCAGGCGTCGATCTGCACGACGTCGACCGCGCCCGCCTGGAGCAGCTGCTTGAACACCACCCGGTTCTGCACGTGCTCGCCGGTGGCGACCTTGATCGGCGCCACCGCCCGCGCGATCGCCTGGTGGGCGAGGACGTCGTCCGGCGAGGTCGGCTCCTCGATCCAGTACGGGTCGTACGGCGCCAGCTCGCGCATCCAGTCCACGGCCGTGCCGACGTCCCAGCGCTGGTTGGCGTCGACCGCGATCCTGATGCCGTCGCCGACGACCTCGCGGGCCAGCTTCATCCGCCGCACGTCGTCGGCCAGGTCGCCGCCGACCTTGAGCTTGATCATCCCGAAGCCGTCGGCCACGGCCTGGCGGGCGAGCGCGGTCAGCTTCTCGTCGGAGTAGCCGAGCCAGCCGGGCGAGGTCGTGTAAGCCGGGTAGCCGTCGCGTTCGAGCTGGGCCATCCGCTCGTCGCGGCCCGCTTGGCCGTCGCGCAGCAGGTCCAGCGCCTCGGCCGGGGTGAGCGCGTCGGACAGGTAGCGGAAGTCGACGAGGCCGACGACCTCCTCGGGGGTCATGAGCGAGAGGAACCGCCACAGCGGCAGGTCGGCGCGCCGGGCCGCCAGGTCCCACGCGGCGTTGACCACCGCGCCGATGGCCATGTGCACGACGCCCTTCTCCGGGCCGAGCCAGCGCAGCTGCGAGTCGCCGACCAGCTCGGAGGACAGCGCGCCCAGCGCCGCGGCGTCCTCCGGCACGGCCCGGCCGACGACGTGCGGGGCGAGCGCGCGGATGGCGGCGGCCTGCACGTCGTTGCCCCGGCCGATGGTGAACGCCAGGCCGTAGCCGTCCGGGCCGTCGTCGGTGCGCAGCACCACGTAGGCCGCCGAGTAGTCCGGGTCGGGGTTCATCGCGTCGGAGCCGTCCAGCTCGCGCGACGTGGGGAACCGGATGTCGAGCACGTCCATCCCGACGATGGCGGCCATCCTCAGGCCTGCCCGAAGGTCTGCTGCTGCTTCCCGAGGCCCTCGATCTCCAGCTCGACCACGTCGCCCGCGCGCAGGTACGGCTTCGGCTCCGGCTGGCCGAGCGCGACACCGGCGGGCGTGCCCGTGTTGATGAGGTCGCCCGGTCGGAGGACCATGAACTGGCTCGCGTAGCGAACCACCTCCGCCACCGGGAAGATCATGTTCCTGGTGGAGGAGTCCTGCTTCAGCTCGCCGTTCACCCAGAGCTTCAGCGCGAGATCCTGCGGGTCGGCGATCTCGTCGGCGGGCACGAGGAAGGGGCCGAGCGGGTTGAAGGTCTCGCAGTTCTTGCCCTTGTCCCACGTGCCGCCGCGCTCGATCTGGAACTCGCGCTCGGACACGTCGTGCGACAGCACGTACCCCGCCACGCAGGCGAGGGCGTCCTCATCGGACTCCAGGTACCGGCCGGTCCTCCCGATCACGATGCCGAGTTCGACCTCCCAGTCGGTCTTGACCGACTTGCGCGGGATCAGCACCTCGTCGTAGGGGCCGACGATCGTGTCGGCGGTCTTGAGGAACACCACGGGCTCGGCGGGCAGGGCGGCACCGGTCTCCTCCGCGTGGTCGCGGTAGTTGAGGCCGATGCAGACGATCTTGCCGGGAGGCGCGATCGGCGGCCCGACGCGCAGGTCGCCCTCGTCCAGGGCGGGCAGCTCACCGGCCGCCAGCGCCTCGCGCGTGGCGGCGATCCCGTCGGCCGCGAGGAACGTGCCGTCGACGTCCCCGGTGAGCGGGGCGAGGTCGTACGTGCCGCCGTCGTGGCGGACGGCTGGACGTTCGGACCCCGGTGCTCCGAGACGCAAGAACTGCACGGCTGTTCCTCCTCATGATGGCGCAATACATCGGATGTATAACGCGTCGATCCCGGTCCCGTCTAGAGGCTGAGCGATGAGTCGTCCGATGAATCGATCTTTCCCGACCTCGCCCCACCAGGCCGGACGAGCTGACGACCCCCCGTTGGGATGAACGCCGTGCGACTGACGGCCGCGGCGGCGCCCGATCGTCCACTCTTAACGGTCCGCGCACAACCAGTCACTGTCCGCCGGATTCCACGCCGCCGCCGTCCGACGAGGGAAGTCAATGAACAACCACCGGACCACCCGGTCCGCGGGGGTGCTCGCGACCTCAGCACTGCTGGTCGCCGCCCTCCTGCACCCCGCGGAGGTCGCGACAGCGGCCCCCACCGCGGCGCCGCTCGCCGAAGCGGTCCGCGCCGCCACCGGCAAGCCCGCCGCCCAGGCCCCGTCCGAGCAGGTCGGCCGGTCGCTCGCGAAGGCCACCGGCACGGTGACCGCGTTCGTCGAGCTGACCGGGACGCCCGCCCTCGACACCTACACCGCCGCGCGGGCCAGGGGCGAGACCCCCGACCTGGCCAAGGGGGCCGTGAAGCTGACGAGGGAGCTCAGCGACGCCGCGGCCGACAAGGTCGTCGGCGCGCTGCGCGCCAAGGACTCCGCGGCGAAGGAGGTCGGCAAGACCAGCAACGCCGTGTCCGGCGTCGTGGTCACCGCCGACGCGGCCGGGCTCCGCGAGCTGGCCTCGATGCCCGAGGTCAGGGCCGTGCGGCTGAGCGTGCCGAAGGTCGTGCAGAACGCCAGCTCGGTGCAGCTGACCAGGGCGTTGGAGGTCTGGCGGGACACCGGCCGCCTCGGGGAGGGGGTGCGGATCGGGATCGTCGACACCGGTGTCGACTACACCCACGCCGACTTCGGCGGCCCCGGCACGGTCGCGGCGTACGAGGCGGTCGACCGCGCCACCGTCGACCCGTCGACCTTCCCCACCGCGAAGGTGGTGGGCGGCAGGGACTTCGCGGGCGACGACTACGACGCGAGGTACCCGGAGAAGTCCACGCCGGCGCCGGACGACAACCCGCTGGACTGCGCGGGCCACGGCACGCACGTCGCGGGCACGGCCGCGGGCCGCGGCGAGAACGCCGACGGGTCCACGTTCACCGGCGACTACGCCGCGCTGGACGCCGACGCGCTGGCGAAGATGAGGATCGGTCCCGGCACCGCCCCGAAGGCGTCGCTGTACGCGTTGAAGGTCTTCGGCTGCACGGGCAGCACCAACCTGACCGCGCCCGCCCTGGACTGGACGCTCGACCCGAACGGCGACGGCGACCTCACCGACCACCTCGACGTGGTCAACCTGTCGCTGGGCAGCGACTTCGGGGGCCAGGACGACCCGGACTCGCTGTTCGTCCGCAAGATCACCGAAGCCGGTGTGCTCGTGGTGGCGGCGGCGGGCAACGGCGGCGACTTCTACGACGTGGGCGGCTCGCCCGCCAACACGCCGGAGGCGCTGGCCGTCGCCAACACCAGGGACGCGTTCGCGGTCCTGGACGGCGTCGAGGTCGCGGGCGCGCAGAAGCCAGGCCAGTACAGCCAGAGCTTCACCGGCTACGAGGGGCTCGACCTCACCAAGCCGGTCGTCCCGCCGGGCGCCCCGGAGAACCTGGACGGCTGCGACCCGTTCTCCGAGGCCGACGCCGCCGTGGTCGCGGGCAGGTTCGCCTGGCTGGACTGGGACGACGACGAGTCGACCCGCGAGTGCGGCTCGGGCGTCCGCACCGACAACGCGCTGGCGGCGGGCGCGGCGGGCGTCGTGCTGTCCTCCACGCGGGACAGCTTCCTGGCGGGCATCGCGGGCAACGCGGGCATCCCGGTCTTCCAGCTCACCGCCACGGCCACCGACGAGCTGCGCCCGGCCCTCGCCGACGGCACCCTCCAGCTGCGGATGCTCGGCGGCCTGCGCAACTCCGTGCCGACCACCACCCCGAAGCTCGCCGACACGATCACCCCGACGTCGGCCCGCGGCTCGCGCGGACCGATCGCGGCCAAACCGGACGTGGCCGCACCCGGCGACACCATCCTGTCCGCCCACTTCGGCACCGGCGGCGGCGCGGTCAGCATGGGCGGCACGTCCATGGCGTCGCCGCACGTGGCGGGCATCAGCGCCCTGGTCCGCGAGGCGCGCCCGGACTGGTCGCCGGAGGAGGTCAAGGCCGCCGTGGTGAACACGGCGGGCGCGGACGTGACGTCCGGCGACGACAACACGACGGGCGTCGAGGAGGCCCCGATGCGCGTCGGCGCGGGCCGGGTCGACGCCATCGCGGCCCTCGACACCGAGCTGCTGGCCATGGTGAAGGACGACCGCGGCTCGGTGGGCGTCTCGTTCGGACCGGTCGAGGTCACCGACGCGGTGTCGCTCACCAAGACCGTGGAGGTCGTCAACAAGGGCGACCGGACCCGGACCGCGACAGTCTCCTACGAGGCGGCGACCGCCCCGCCCGGCGTGACGATCACCGCGTCCACGCCCGCCGTCCGCGTCGCCCCGCACGGCGTCGCCGAGGTGCAGGTGACCATGCGGATCGCCAAGCCCGGCGAGCTGCGCAAGTCCGCGGACCCGACCCTCGTGAAGACCCAGGCCGAGCAGGCGAGGCAGTACCTGACCGAGGCGTCCGGCCGCCTCGTGGTCAAGCCCGTGGACGGCACCCCCGAGCTGCGCGTCCCCGTCTACGCCGCCCCGAAGCCCATCGGCGACACCGCGGTGGAGTCGCTGGAGTTCACCGGTGACGAGGGCCTGCTCGCCGTCGGCGGCCGCGGCCTGCGGCAGGGCGAGGGCGAAGCCACCTACCGCTCGCTGCTCAGCGCGTTCGAACTCCAGGCCACCAGCCCCGAACTGCCCGACTGCGACGACGTGCGGAAGGTGGACTGCGCCCTGAACGCCACGGCCAAGGGCGGCGACCTCCGCTACGCGGGCGCCGCCTCCACCGCGCCGACGGCCGGGGAGGAGGGGAAGCCCGCGGACGCGCTCATGGCGTTCGGCATCGTCACCTGGGGCGACTGGACGACGCTCGGCAGCAACAACACGCCCGTGGTCGACATCGACACCACGGGCGACGGGGAGACCGACTTCACCGTCGTGGTCGCGAAGCCCAAGGACGCCAACGGCAGCGTCACCGCCGACCTCTGGCTCGCCCGCACCAGGTCGATCGACGGCACCGTCGTGGGGGAACAGCCGATCAACGGCCAGTACGGCGACGTCGACACCAACGTGATGGACACCAACGTCGTCGTCCTCCCGGTCTCGCTGGCCGCGCTGGGCATCGACGCGACGGCGGCCTCCCACCGGATCAGCTACAAGATCGGCTTCGGCGGCACGTACTCCGCGCCGGAGCGCGAGGACGGCCTCATCGACGAGATCACCGGGAGCATGTCGTTCGACCCGCTCGCCCCCGGCCTCCGGCTCAGGGGCGACGGCGGAACGACCCTGTCCTACGAGGCGAAGCCGGGCACCGTCCTCGTCGTCGACTGCGACCCCGCGGCGCTGGCGACCGACAAGGCCACCGACCTGCTGGTGCTGCACCACCACAACGGCACCGGCAAGCGCGCCCAGCTCGTCCCGCTCGCCGGCGACTGAGCGTTCACCCGACCGGGCCCGGCGTACCCACTTGGGCGTGCCGGGCCCGTCGTGTTCTCGGCATACTCGCTCGAATGGGCTTCGTGGTGGGACTGGACGCCGGCGGGACCGCTACCAGGGCAGTGGTGCTGGACCTGGACGGCACCAGACTGGGAGCGGGCGTGGCCGGCGGCGCCAACCCCAACTCCCACCCGCCCTCCCGCGCGGCCTCCCAGATCGGCGACGCGCTCCGCGCCGCCCTGGAGGGCCTGGACGTCCGGAAGGTCCAGTCGGGCGTCCTCGGCATGGCGGGTTCCAGCAAGCTCACCGACCCGGACGTGGCCGCGCTGTTCCAGAAGGCGTGGGCGGGGGCGGGTCTGCGCTGCCCCATGCGGGTGGTCACGGACTGCGAGGCCGCGTTCGCCGCGGGCTCGGCCTCACCCGACGGCACGGTCGTGGTGGCGGGGACCGGGTCCGTCGCCGCCCGGATCGTCGACCACGGGCTGCGCGACACCACCGGCGGCTACGGCTGGCTGCTGGGAGACGAGGGCTCGGCGTTCTGGATGGGCCGCTCGGCCGTCCGGGACACGCTCGGGCAGTTGGAGACCGACGAGCCGCTGTCCGCGTTGGCGGAGGCGGTGCTGGGGATGTCGCTGGTGGAGACCGCGCCGCGGCGGCGGATGTGGTCGCGGCTGATCACCGTGGTCAACAGCGTGCCACCGATCGGACTGGCCCGGTACGCGCCGCTGGTGAGCGCGATGGCCGCCGACCAGGACCCGCACGCGCTCGACATCGTGGACGCGGCGGCCCGCCTGCTCGCCGACATGACCATGGCGGCTCGCGAGCCTCGGGAACGGACCCCGATCGTGCTGGTCGGCAGCCTCGTCGGCCCGTCGAGCCCCGTCGGCGACCGTCTGCGCAGCCTCCTGCGGGCCCGAACCGGCGCCGTCGTCCGCGTGGCCGCCGAAGCCGCCGCCGGCGCCGCCTGGCTGGCCGCCCTCGAGGTCCTCGGCCCCACCGCCCCCCGCCCCACCTAACCGCGAGTCGAACCCCCAGACACCCCGTGTCGAACGCTCAGGCACCCCGAATCCCTCACTCCGGCACCCGGCTCGTGGCCTCCGAGACCTCCCCCGGCACCCGCGGGTGCCGCAGCCCCGGATGGTCCTCCGGCAGGGACCGGCGCAGCAGCCACCAGCTGACCGCCAGGCACAGCGCCTGCAACGGCCACGTCAGCACCGCGCGCGCCACGCCGAGCGCCACCACCTGGCCCGCCAGGTACAGCGCGCCGAACACCAGCACCCGCACCACGTACTGGCCGACCCACGCCCAGCTGGCGACGCCGTAGGCCCGCAGCAGGTCCGGGTCCTTGCGCCAGCGGGTCTTCTGGCCGATGACGACGCCGACCACCACGCCCAGCAGCGGCCACCGGATCACGATGCTGGCCGCCCACATGAGCGCGCTGGCCACGTTGGACAGCAGCTGCACGAGGAAGAAGTCCTCGGCGCGGCCGGTGTGCAGGGCCACCAGGGCGGCGATCACGACCATCGCGACGCTCACCACGGCGGCGCGCGGGCGTTCGCCGCGGACCATGCGCACGGCACCGATCAGGACTCCGCACAGGACCGCGGCCCAGGCCCCCACGACCACGGACTGCCCGGCCACCAGCCACCCGAGCACGAAGGCCACCGGGGGCAGTGAGGCGTCCAGCGCCCCGCCCCGGCCACCCAGCAGCTCGGCCAACGACTCCTGACGGCTCTCGGTCATGCCTCCAGCCTGCCTTAGGGGATCCTTACCCAGGTAACGGACCCGCATCAGCGTTCGGCAAGAGTGTTGACGATTGTGACCCCCGTAACTACGGTTGCCCGAAATCGTCTGGAAAGTTAACAGACAGGAGCACCGATGCGAGCCGGAAGCCCACGACTGCTGCGCGAGATCAACGACCGCGCGGCCATCGAGGCGCTGCTCCGCAACGGTCCTCTCACGAGGGCCGAACTGGAGGGCATCATCGGCCTCTCCAAGCCGGCGACGGCGCAGCTGCTGACCCGCCTCGAAGAGTCGGACACGGTGCTGCGCAACGGTTTGCGTGGCGGCGGACGCGGTCCGAGGGCGCAGCTCTGGTCGGTGAACGGGGCACTGGCGCACGTCGCGGCGGTGGACCTCACGCCGGACCACGTGGACGTGGCGATCGCCGACATCTCCGGCGCGCTGCTCACCGAGCACAGCGCCCCCATGCCCAAGGCGGGCAGGGCCGAGGTGCTGGAGTCCTTCCACAGCGCCGTCAGCAAGGCCGCCGGACAGGCGGGTCTCACCCCGGACGCCCTGCTCCACGTGGTCGTGGGCAGCCCCGGCGCGGTCGACCCGGCCACCGGCAGGCTCGCCTACGCCCCGCACATGCCCGGCTGGGGCGGTTTCGACCTGCTCGACGAACTGCACGGCCTCCTGGGCACCAACGTCACCGTCGAGAACGACGTCAACCTGGTCGCCGTCGAGGAGATGATCGCCGGCCGCGCGACCGAGGTCCGCGACTTCGTCCTCATCTGGCCCGCCGACGCGGTCGGCGCGGCCGTGGTCGTCAACGGCGTGCTGCTGCGCGGCGCCACCGGTGGCGCGGGCGAGATCGACGGCCTCCAGGTCCCGGACCGCGCGGTCGCCGAGACCGGCACCGACCGCGCGGGCGGCACGTTCGGCGAACTGCTCGACAACGGCGCCCTCGTCCGGCTGGCCCGCGCGCACGGCGTCGCGGCCCGCACCGGGGAAGCGGCCGTGCGCAAGGCGCTCAGCTCCGGCCCGGCCGGTCGGGAGTTCCTGGTGGACCTGGCCCGCCGCATCGCCACCGGCGTCGCGGGCGTGATCAGCGTGCTCGACCCCGAACTCGTCCTGCTCTCCGGCGACGTCGCGCAAGCGGGCGGCACGACGCTCGTCGACCTCGTCTCGGCGGAGATCCGCCGCCTGGTGGTGCCCCGCACCCCCGTACAGCTCGCCCTGGTCACCGGGAAGCCGGTGCGCTCCGGCGCACTGCACACGGCGCTTTCCGTCGCCAGGGAACAGGTGTTCGGCCTTCCAGCCGCCACGACCGAACCCTTCCGAGGCCCGCACCACGGCAACGCGGCCGTTCCCGTCCCCACCACCCGACGTTGAATCTCCCAGGAGGGCCAATGCGCACCAGGCCAGGCCGTTCGCGGCTCCGCTTCCGGTCAGCTCTGATCGTCACCACGGCAGGTGTGCTGGCCGCCGCGTGCACAGCCGGTGGCGGCGCCGCGTCGGGTCCCGCGGCCGCGCCCGGCGCCGACCAGGCGGTGACCGTCCAGGTCTGGAGCAACTTCTCCGACCGCGAGCTGGGGATCGTCAAGGAAGCGCTGGACAAGTACCACGGCAAGCACGCCAACATCACCATCGACAACCAGGGCAGCCAGGACGACGACAAGATCACCCAGTCGATCCGCAGCGGCAACCCGCCGGACGTCGCGATCTCGTTCACCACGGACAACATCGGCCAGTTCGCGTCCTCCGGCGCGTGGCAGGACCTCAAGCCCTACATCGAGCGCGACAAGTACAACCTCGACGACATCCCGAAGGCCGTGCTCGACTACACCGAGTTCAACGGCAACCGGGTCGCCCTGCCGATGCTGGCGGACGTCTACGGCCTGTACTACAACAAGGACCTGCTCACCGCGGCCGGTCTGAGCGCCCCGCCGAAGACCACGGCCGAACTGCTGGACTACGCCAAGAAGCTCACCGTGAAGAACCCCGACGGCTCGATCCAGGTCGCGGGTTTCCTGCCGCAGACGGGTTTCTACGCGTTCAAGCCGCAGATCGTCGGCACGATGTTCAACGCGCAGTGGGTCGACAAGGACGGCAAGTCCACCCTGGGCAAGGACCAGGGCTGGAAGGACATGTTCGGGTGGCAGAAGGAGCTCATCGACTTCTACGGCTGGGACAACCTGCAGAAGTTCACCGCGGGCCTCGGCCAGGAGTACTCCGCCGACAACGGCTTCCACGTCGGCAAGGTCGCCATGGCTATCGACGGCGAGTACCGCACGGCGTTCCTCGCCGACCAGACGCCCGGCCTGAACTACGGCACCACGACGCTGCCCACGTCGAAGCCGGAGAACTACGGCGGCGGCTACACGACCGGCACGATCATCGGCATCCCCAAGGGCGCCAAGAACCCCGGTGCCGCCTGGGACCTGGTCAAGTACCTGACGTCGGACACCGACGCCCTGGTCGGCCTCGCCAACGGCCTGCACAACGTGCCCAGCACCAAGACCTCGCTGAGCAGCCCGGACCTGAAGCTGGGCGACAACTTCAAGCCGTTTCTCGACGCGTTCGCCAACAAGAACCTGACGTCGAACCCGGCCAGCACGATCGGCGACCAGTACCTGAAGATCGTGTCCGACTTCGGCGTCTCCTGGCAGACCGGCACGGTCTCCGACCTCGCCACCGGCCTGACCGACCTGGACAAGCAGATCGACGACGCCAAGGCACTCGGCAAGTGAGGTCGGCCCCGTGACCACGACTCTCCCGAGCCGGACAGCGGAGCCCGCGACCCGTCCCGCCCCCGCCAAGGGGCGGGGCGGGGTGCGCGGCCGCAACCGCAAGTGGGTGATCCTGTTCCTGGCGCCGTGGGCGATCGGGATGACGGTGTTCTTCGTCTACCCGCTGCTCGCGACGGTGTACTTCTCGTTCACCAACTACAACGGGCTCGACACCGCGGACTTCGTCGGCCTGCGCAACTTCGTCTACCTGTTCACCGGTGACCCGGTCGTCAAGACCGCGGCGTACAACACGCTGTGGCTCGTCGTGGTGCTCACGGTGCTGCGGGTGGCGTTCGGCCTCGGCGTCGCGTCGGTGCTGGCGCGCGTGACGACGGGCAACAGCCTGCTCCGCACCCTGTGCTACCTGCCGTCGCTGGTCCCGCCGGTCGCCGCGACCCTGACGTTCGTGTTCGTGTTCAACCCCGGCACGGGCCCGGTGAACTCGGTGCTCGGCTGGTTCGGCATCGACGGACCGCTGTGGTTCAACGACCCCAGCCTGTCCAAGCCCGCGCTGACCCTGCTCACGCTGTGGGGCTCCGGCGAAATCATGATCATCATTCTGGCCGCGATCCTGGACGTGCCCAAGGACCTGTACGAGGCCGCGCAGCTCGACGGCGCGGGCGCCGTCATGCAGTTCCGGAAGATCACGCTGCCGACGATCGCGCCGGTGCTGCTGTTCGGCGTCGTCAACTCGGTCATCTTCGCCCTCCAGTACTTCACCCAGGCGATCGTGGCCGGATCGGTGGCGTCCGGGTCGGCCGACATGGTCGGCAACAGCCAGATCATGGGCTACCCCAACAACTCCACGCTCACCTTCCCTGTCTGGCTCTACCAGCAGGGCTTCCGGGCCTACCACATGGGCTACGCGTCGGCGATGGCCGTGGTCCTGTTCATCGTGTCGTTCGCCTTCACCGCGATCCTGATCCGGCAGCTGCGGGCGGGCAACTCCGAGGAGGCGAGGAGCTGATGACCGCTCTGCTCAGCGAACCGCCGAAGGTCGCGCCCGCGGTTCCCAAGCGCCCCAGGAACAAGCGGCAGCTGCTCAACTGGATCGCGGTGCACAGCATCGCGCTCGTCATGGGCGTGGTCTTCACCGTGCCGCTGGTGTTCGTGTTCCTCACCTCGGTGATGTCGGACCGCCAGGCGCTGACGTCGAACATGTGGCCGACCGAGTGGCACTTCGAGAACTTCGCGTCGGTGTTCGAGAAGGCGCCGATGCTGACCTACCTCGGCAACTCGCTGCTGTACTCGGTGGTGGCGACGGTCGGCATGCTGCTGTCCAGCGTGCCCGCCGCGTACGCGTTGGCGCGCTTCAGGTTCCGCGGCAGCAACGCCGCGTTCATGCTCCTGATCGCCGCCATGATGCTGCCGCCGCAGGTGGTCGCCGTCCCGCTGTACAGCATGTGGGCCAGCGCGGGCCTCACCGGCACGCTGTGGCCGCTGATCGTGCCCTACCTGCTCGGCGACGCGTTCAGCATCTTCCTGCTGCGCCAGTTCTTCCTGACCATCCCCGAGGACTACCTCGACGCGGCCAGGATCGACGGCTGCAACGAGTTCCAGATCCTCTACCGCGTCCTGCTGCCGATGACCAAGCCCGGCATCGCGGCCGCCTCGCTGTTCACCTTCCTCTACACCTGGAACGACTACTTCGGCCCGTTGCTCTACGTCGGCGAGCGCCAGGACAGCTGGCCGCTGTCCATCGCGCTCGCCTCGTTCCGCGGCATGCACCGGGCCACGCAGTGGAACCTCACCATGGCCGCGACCACCCTGGTCCTGATCCCGGTCCTGGTCCTGTTCCTCTTCGCGCAGAAGTCCTTCGTCCGGGGAATCACCTTCACAGGAGTCAAGGGATGAAGCTCACCGTTGTCGGAGGCGGGTCGACCTACACGCCGGAGCTGATCGACGGCATCGCGGGCCGCCGGACCAGTCTCGACGTGGACGAGATCGTCCTGGTCGACCCGGACGCGCACCGCCTGTCGGTCATCGGGCCGTTCGCGCGGCGGTTGCTCGCGCACGCCGACCACCCGGCGAGGATCACGACGACCGCGAGCCTGGAGGAGGGTGTCGAGGGCGCTTCGGCGGTGCTGCTGCAACTGCGCGTCGGCGGCCAGGCGGCCCGGCGGACGGACGAGACGTTCCCGCTGGACTGCGGGTGCGTCGGCCAGGAGACGACCGGCGCGGGCGGGTTGGCGAAGGCGTTGCGGACGGTGCCGGTGGTGCTCGACATCGCCGACCGGGTCCGGGAGATCGCCGGGCCGGACACGTGGATCGTGAACTTCACCAACCCCGTCGGCATCGTGACCCGTGCGCTGCTGGAGGCCGGGCACCGCGCGGTGGGGCTGTGCAACGTGGCCATCGGCTTCCAGCGCTGGGCCGCGGCGCAGCTCGGGGTCGGGGCGGACGACGTCCGGCTGGAGCACGTGGGGCTCAACCACCTGACGTGGGAGCGCGGGGTGTTCGTCGACGGCGTCGACCGGCTGCCCGAGCTGCTCGGCGAGCACGGCGACGCGCTGGCCGAGCACATGCGGCTGCCGCTGCCGCTGATGCGCCGGATCGGCGCGGTGCCGTCGTACTACCTCAACTACTTCTACCACCACGACGAGGTCGTGGCGAAGCAGAAGGTGGAGGTGCCGCGGGCGGAAACCGTTGCGGCGGTGGAGAAGGAGCTGATGGACATCTACGCCGATCCCAGCGTGGTGACCAAGCCCGAGCAGCTCGCCCAGCGCGGCGGCGCCTTCTACTCGGAGGCGGCGGTGCAGCTGGTGCACTCGCTCACCGGCGGCACGGGGGCCGAGCAGCACGTGGTGAACGTGCGCAACGACGGCACGCTGCCGTTCCTGCCGGACGACGCCGTGATCGAGGTGCCCGCCACGGTCACCTCCGACGGCGCGGTGCCGCTGCCGGTGAAGCCGGTGGAGCCGCTGTTCTCCGGGCTGATCGCGAACGTCACGGGGTACGAGCACCTCGCGCTGGAGGCCGCCTTGCACGGCGGTCGGGACCGGGTGGCGACCGCGCTGCTCGCCCACCCGCTGATCGGGCAGTACGCCACCGCGGAGCGGCTCGCCGACGAACTGGTCGCGCGGAACAAGGATTTCCTGCCGTGGGCGAAGGACTCCTGACCGGGGTCCGCTCGTCCTTGATCAGCCACAGGCCCACGAGGAGCTTGGAAGAATGACCGACCGGGTGCTCGCCATCGACGGCGGGAACAGCAAGACAGCCGTGTTGCTGGTCGACGCGGAGGGCCAGGTGCTCGCACAGGTGCGCGGGCCCGGCGCGTCTCCGCAGAACGTCGGCCTGGCGCGCAGCCTGGAGGTGTTCGACGGGCTCGTCCGCGAGGCGGCCAGGCGGGCCGGGCTGTCGCCGGACGAGCGGATCGCGGGGCACACGGCCGCCTACCTCGCGGGCGCCGACCTGCCCCGCGAGGAGCTGGAGCTCCAGGCGGAAATCGAGCGGCACGGCTGGTCGGAGACCTCGGTCGTCGGCAACGACACGTTCGCGCTGCTCCGCGCGGGCACGGCGGACGGCATCGGTGTCGCGGTGGTGTGCGGCGCGGGCATCAACTGCGTCGCCGTCGCGAAGGACGGCCGCACCCACCGCTTCCCCGCCCTCGGCCGGATCTCCGGCGACTGGGGCGGCGGCTCGCACCTCGGCAGCGAGGCGCTGTGGCTGGCCATGCGCGCCGAGGACGGCCGCGGCACGCCCACCGGCCTGCTGCCCGCCGTGGTCGCGCACTTCGGCACCGCGACCGCGGCGGAGGCCGTGGAGCGCATCCACTTCGGCGAGGCCGACGCGGACGACCACGCGCTGTGCCGGGTGCTGTTCGAGGTGGCCGCGACCGGTGACCAGGTGGCGCTCGACGTCGTGGACCGGCTGGTCGAGGAGATCACCGTGCTGGCCGAGGTGTCGCTGCGACGCCTTGACCTGCTGGAGGAGCCGGTGGACGTCGTCCTCGGCGGCGGTGTGCTGACCGGAACCGGTGACAGCGTCGTCGGCGCCGTGCGCGACCGCCTGGTCGCGACGGCCCCATTGGCCCGGATCCGCGTCGTCGACCTGCCCCCGGTGGTCGGCGCGGCGCTGCTCGGCCTGGACGCCGTCGGCGCGGGCCCCGGCGCCGAACTGCGGCTGCGCTCCGCCTACGCCGAACAGCCCGCCGAACCCGCCCTCGACCTCGCCTCGGGAGGCTGAGCGGCCCCACGAACACCGGTGCGGGGGAGTTATCGGCGGCGGCGCTCCCCCGCGCCGGTCCCGGAACCCCGGTGCGGGGTGGTCGATCGGCGGCGGCACCACCTCGCACCGAGCCTTGTCGGGGACCGGTCCTCATGACGACGAGTCGCCCGGAACCGGAATCCCGCCGCTTCGGGATTCGTGGAATACCGTTGCGCAGCCCCAGGTCGGAGCTTCCGGCACCGCGGTGCCGGGTTAGGACCACCGGTGATCGGGTACCGGTAGAAGACCCCGGTGCGGAGGAGTTGATCGGCGGCGGCGCTCCTCCGCACCGGGCCACGACCGGCCCTCGTGGCCCGTCCCGGCCCCCGACCGGGACGGCCGCGGGGGCTTCCCGTCTTCACGGGCTGGCAGACACCTCCAGCGACGGCGGCAGGTCCACAATCGAACTGGCCTCGAAGGACGGCACCGACGGCAGCGCGGGCAGTTCCGGTGTGGACGTGAGCCGCACCGCGCTGACCGACTCCTCGGTGCGCCGCGGCTCCGACTCCACCGAGGACTCCCGACCCGCTGACGATGTCGGCGACCCGATCGTCGTGACCGTCTTCGACACGCGCGAGGACGCCGTCGCCACCACCTTGCCCTCGAAGTCCATCGGCGGCAGGTCACCACCGCTCTGCCCCGGCTCCTGGTCGCCGCCACCACGCGGGTCGGCGTTCCCACTCCCGTCCCGCGGCTCCTCGGACGACCCGCTCAGCCCGATGCCGAGTGCGAGACCCATCACCACGGCGACGGCCCCGACGGAGATCACGGGCAGGGGTGTACGAAAGCGCACGGCCTCTCCAGACGAGTTCGGCTGGCTGCGGAAGCGCAAAGGTTAGGGGCCGAATTGCGATAAACCGCCCAATGCGCACATCCCATCCCTCGAAAGAGTGACGGAAAGACACGGGCGGATAACAAAACCGGGCGTGTCGGGAATCCATTCGTCACCAATTGGGTTTACTTCCAAGTCGCCCCGACGCCACGGCTCCACCACCTTCGGTGGCGATGGCGAACGACGCGGAGGCATGCTGTTCGCGCGGCTCCTGAGGGGATGGCACGGGCCGCGCAGAGGGAGGGACCGCAGGTGCAGGACTTGAACAGCTTCGTGGCGATCGGGGACAGCTTCACCGAGGGCATGGACGACCCCGGCCCGGACGGCCACTTCATGGGCTGGGCCGACCGCCTGGCCTCGATGATCTCCACGCAGAGCGACGGCTTCCGCTACGCGAACCTCGCGATCCGCGGCAAAACGCTGCACGAGATCGTCGACGAGCAACTACCCCTGGCCGTCGCCCTGAAACCCGAACTGGTCGCCTTCTGCGGCGGCGGCAACGACATCCTCACCCCCGGCACCGACCCCGACGCACTCGCCGAGGTCTACGAGATCGGCGTCGCCGAACTCCGCGCCGCAGGCAGCGAAGTGATCGTCTTCACCGGCTTCGACACCAAGAACACCCCGCTCCTGCGCTCGCTGCGCGGCAAGATCGCCATTTACAACACCCACCTGTGGTCAGTCGCCGACCGCTACCACTGCCACATGATCGACCTCTGGGCCATGTCCATCCTCCAGGACAAGCGGGCCTGGAGCGAAGACCGCCTCCACCTCTCCCCGGAAGGCCACCACCGCGTAGCCCTGCGAGTAGCCGAAGTCCTCGGCTACAAGACCACAGAACCCTGGAACACCCCCTGGCCCCCCGCCCAGGAGTTCGACTGGATGACCCAACGCCGCCGCGACCTCAAATGGGCCCGCGAACACGTCATGCCCTGGGTCGGCCGCCTGGTACGAGGCGAATCCGCCGGCGACGGCCTAGCCCCAAAGCGCCCAGAATTGCTACCCATCAACAGCGACTAACGATTTATAGGGGTACCCGACCAGACACCGACGCGAGGGACACAGCCCGCCCCCCATCGGCGCAGCCGGCCACCCGCATCCGGCGCGGAGCGCCCGCCGCTTACCGACGCGCAGCGAGGCGCCTTGTCTGACGCGCAGCGAGGATGCCTTGTCGGCAAAGCCGATGCTGGCGAAGCCAGACCTACCCCTGCCCCCGATACACAGCGCCCTCCTGCCCCACCCCTGTTTGTCAAGGCATCTTTCCCGCCTTGACAAACAGGGGTGGGGCATTGAGACAATCGCGCACCGGGGGCCGGGCTACACCAGGCGGTAAACCCACCACACCAGGGCCCAGCCACCCCAAGCGGTAAACCCACCCCACACACCCCCAACCAAAACGATGACCGGCCGGCACTCTCCCCCGAATGCCGGCCGGCCACCACCGGGTGGCTCCCCCCTTGAGTTCCCCCCTCAAGTGCCACCCCGGACGCCGACCAGCTCATGTGATCAGCGCCCACGACCAAGTTGCCAGAACCCGCCCCCCGACCGCTAAACACCCGCTAAACCTCGGAGGTCAAGACCTCCAGCGCCGTCCTGACCAGCACCGCCCTCGGCGACCCCACCTGCTCGAACAACCTCAACGATTCGGTGAGTTCCGCTTGCGCGGCTACCATTTCCGCCCTCCGCGCCAACACCGACCCCAACACCTGCCGCCCGAAGGCCTCCTCGAACGGCATGGCCCCGGAGTTCGCGAGGTCGACCCCTTGGCGCGCGTAGTCCTCGGCCTCGCTCAACCGCCCCAGCTCGACGTACAGCTCCGCGAGGTTGTTCACCGCGAGCACGTAGGCGCGCTCGTCGCCGCTGCGGTGGTAGATCTCCATCGCCTGGAACTGGTGCGCCGCAGCGATTTCCCGCCTGCCGAGCACCTGCTCGACCTGGGCGATGTTGTTGAGGCCGGTGGCCTGCCCGAGGACGTCGCCTTCGCGCTTGGCGAGGTCGATGGACGCCCAGTGCCGCAGCAGCGCTTCCTCGTGGTCGCCCGCGGCGGCGAGGGCGTTGGCGAGCTGGCCCAGCGTCAGCACCTGGTACCGGGGGTCGCCGAGGTCCACCGCGATCCGGTGCGCGCGACGGGCCTCCGGCAAGGAGGATCCGTGCACGCCGAGGCGGGCGCTGGAGGCGTTGACGGCGTGCAGGAGCAGCAGTTCGCCCAGTTCGTCGCCGCTGACGCGCGCGGAGGCCAGGCCGAACCCGACGAGCGCGACCCATTCCCGCACGACGGTCCGCGCGAGGCAGTAGGTGTGCACCAGCCGCACGAGTTGCCAGACCTGCTTGTGCAGTCCCGTTTCGGAGCCCGCGTGCACGAGGGCGACGATGTTCGGCCACTCGCGGTCGAACCAGGAAAGCGCTTCCGCAGATGTGACGGGACTGTCGCGCGAGTGCGGCGCGGGGAAGGAGAGGCCGTCCTTGCTGGGGCGGATCAGGCGTCGGGCGTGGTCGCAGGCGGAGAGGTAGTGGCCCATCAGCGCCTCGAGCGCCGCGGCGCGGGCGGCCGGGTCGCCGGTGACCTCGCGGACGAACAGCCGGACCAGGTCGTGCAGCACGAAACCGCCGGTCCACGGCTGTTCCAGCAGGTGCGCGTCGGCCAGGTCGGACAGCCGCGAGCCCGCCGTGGGGACGTCGGTGTCGCAGATCGCGGCGACGGCGTGCGGGCTGACCCAGCGCCCCGGCACGAGTCCCGCCGCGCGCAGCGCGCCCGCCAGCTCCGGCGCCAGCGAGCGGTAGGAGACCTCCAGGGCGCGCCGGACGCCGACCTCGGGCAGTTCCAGCGTCCGCAGCCGGTTGCTGTCGTCGGACAGCTCGGCGACCAGCTCGTCGAGCGTCCACTCCGGACTCATGGCGAGCCGGGCCGCGGCGATGCGCAGCGCCAGCGGCAGGTACCCGCACAGCTCCACGAGCATCCCGGCGGACACCGGGTCGTACTTCGAGACGGGTTCGCCGACGACCTCGTCGACCAGGTCGATCGACTCGGCCTCGCTGAGCCTGCCCAGCGTGAGCAGCCGCGCGCTGTTGCTCACGACCAGGCCTTCGAGCTTGCGCCTGCTGGTGATCAGCACCACCGAGCCCGCTCCGGGCGGCAGCAGCAGCCGGACGTGGTCGGGGTCCCACGCGTCGTCGAGCACGACCAGCACCCGGCGCCGGGCCAGCAGCGAGCGGTAGAGGCCGATCCGGTCGGGCAGGTCGTCGGGCACGGCGTCGGGCGGCACGCCGAGCGCGTGCAGGAACCGGGCCAGCACCTCGGTGGGCTCGACGGGCCTGCGGTCGCCCTCGAACCCGTGCAGCGGCGCGAACAGCAGGCCGCCGGGGAACAGCTCGGCCCGCCGGTGCCCCCACGTCACGGCCAGCTCGGTCTTGCCGATGCCGGGCGCGCCGTCGATCAGGGCGATGGTGGTCGCCGTCAGGTCGCGCTGCTCGCACAGCCGGTCCAGCCAGGCCAGGTCGGCGCCGCGGCCGATGAACCCGCTGGCGGCGGCGGGCAGCTGCTGCGGCACGACCACGCCGGGGCGCGGTTCGCGGGAACCCCGGTCGGCCGCGCCGGGATCGCTGAGCACCGGGTCGTCGCGCAGCACCCGTTCGTGCAGCAGCCGCAGGTCGGGGCCGGGGTCCATGCCCAGCTCCTCCACGGCGCGCCGGTGGAACCGCTGGTAGGCGTCCAGGGCGTCGGCGCGCTGCCCGGAGCGGTAGAGGGCGCGCATGGAGTGGGCGACGAGCCGTTCGCGGAACGGGTACTCGGTGACCAGCTGGCGCAGCTCCCCGACCAGTTCGAGGTGGCGGCCCAGCTCCAGCTCGGCGTCGATCCGCTCCTCGAGTGCGGACATGCGCAGCTCGTCGAGGTCCGTGGTGATCGGGTTGCCCGGCACGTCGGCGAGCACCTGCCCGCGCCACAGGCCGAGCGCCTCGCGCAGCAGACCGGCCCGCATCGCGGCGGGCTTGCCGCGCGCCGAGGAGATCAGCTGGCGGGCCCGGTGCAGGTCGAGCCGCCACGGGTCGATCTCCAGCTGGTAGCCGGGCGGGCTGGTGAGGATCGACGCCGAACCGCTCGGGTCGGCCTCCTCCAGCATCTTGCGGAGCTTCGACACGTACCCGTGCACGATCGTGCGGGCGGTGGCGGGCGGGTCGTCGGCCCAGGTGCGGTCGACGATCTCGTCGATCGGCACGACCCGGTTCGCGTCCAGCACCAGCATGGCCAGCAGGCCGCGCATGCCCTTGCGCCCGAGCACCAGGGGACGGCCGTCGGCGAGCACCTGGAGCGGTCCGAGCACCCCGAACTCCAGGCCGGTCCGGCCGCCGGCACCGGGTGCGCCGTGGTCGCCCTCAGCCATGCCCACCCCCGCGTTCCGTGTTCGACCGGTCACTGGTTCAGGTGGCTCCACGCCTGGCTCAGATACCTGCCGGACGAACTTCGTTCGGGAACGCCCGTCGCGATCGGCGATCGGGGACGGGGCGACTAGGGTTCTGGACTCACGACCGGCAGAGCAGGAGGGCATGTGCCGCGCGACCCTTTGGCGGTGGTCGACCGTGGAGCCGCGTGCCTGCTCGGAGGTGCGCTCGGCGACGCGTTGGGCGCACCGGTGCAGTACCTGGGCTGGGCAGACATCCAGCGCGAGCACGGCCCCGAAGGGGTCGTCGCTCCTCCTCGGCCTGCCCTGGTCACCGATGACACGCAGTTGACCCTGTTCACCGCGGACGGGTACCTGCGGGCGTACGTGCACGGTCGCAAGACCGGCGCGTGGGAGCCCATCGAGACCGTGTGGCACAGCTACCGGCGGTGGCTGGTGACCCAGCAGATCGCCGCGCCCGAACCCGGCGCGATCGGGCTGCTGGCGAACGAGCGGTTGTACTCGAGCCGGTCGCCGGGGCTGACGTGCCTGCGGGCGCTGGCCGCGGACGTGCCGCCGACCCCGGAGGAACCGCACAACGAGTCGTCGGGCTGCAACGGGGTCACCCGCACCGCGCCCGCCGGGTTCGCGCCGAGCGCGGCCATCGCCTACGACCTGGGCTGCCGGTTCGCCGCGCTGACCCACGGCGGCACGGGCGGATGGGTGTCCGGCGGGGCGATGGCGCTGCTGATCCACCTGCTCGCGGTGCGCGGCAGGCCCGTGCGCGAAGCGGTGGACCAGGTGATCGGCCGGGTGCTGCGCGACGACCCGTACACCGCGAACGCGTTGAACCGGGCCGTCGTCTTCGCCGAGGAGCACCGCGAACTGGGGCTGGACTCGGTGCGGGTCGACCGGCTGGGCAGCGGGTGGACCGGGCCGGAAGCGCTGGCGATAGCCGTCCACACAGTCCTGGTGTACCCGCGCAAGTCCGAGTTCGTGGACGCGCTGCGGGCCGCGGCGAACCACTCCGGTGGTAGTGACGCGACGGCGGCGTTGACGGGGAACATCCTGGGGGCGCTGCACGGGACGGCTGTGCTGCCACGGGATTGGCTGGTCGGGCTGGAGCTGGTGGACGAGTTGACGGAACTCGGGCGGGATCTTGGGAGATCGGCTTCCGGCGAGGAGTTCGACGAGTCGCGGTACGTCTGAGCGTACGGCTGGGAGTGTGTCTCGGATCGGAGTAAGCCCCGCCGGGAGTGGGGGGAGGCCCCGCGCGCAGGTTCCCGAAGACGAGTGCGCGGGGCCTTCCGTCCACGGGTTGGTCCACAGCAGTTCGGGTCTCACCCCGAGCGCGAAACCCGACTTGCTCTTGATCAACTCCGTGGATGGGGAGCAGAACTCCCTTGCACAGCAAGATAGCAGAGGCATGTGCGTACCGTCACCCCCGGTGGACGCTGTGAGAGCGGGGTGTCCGGTTTGGAGGTTGCGGGGCTTTGAGGTGGGGGCCTTGGGGTGCAGGGAAAGAGGGAAGCCCGGCCTTCGTGCGCGTTGTGCCCACCGTGCGAAGCCCAGCCCCCGGCGCGCGATTGTCTCAATGCTCGCTCTTGATTATCAAGGTGGGAAAGATGCCTTGACAATCAAGAGCGAGCAGGAGGGCGCTGTGGATCGGGGGCAGGAGGGGAGTCTGGCTTCGCCGGCATCGGCTGCGCCGACAAGGCCTGGCTCCGGGTTTAGCAGCCGGACTCGCCGAACGGCATCCTGGCTTCGCTTCGGACCTAGGTGGCGATTGGTAGGCCTGGGGAGCGGAAGACGCGGTGGGCTGAGTCGACGGCGAAGACTTCGCAGTTCGGTTGGGCGGCGGCCCAGCTGATGCCTTCTTGGCCCATGGCGTAGGCGGCGGTGGCTACGGTGTCGGCGGTGGTCAGGTCGGGGGCGGTGATGGTGATGCTGAGTAGGCCTCTGGCTGGTTTGCCGGTGCGGCCGTCGATGATGTGGGCGCCGCGTTCGTAGGCGGCTGAGGTGGCTACGGCGCCGTTGTTGAGGGCTAGTACGGCGCAGAGCCGGTCTGGCTGTTCGGGGTGGCGGATGCCTACTCGCCAGGGGGTGTCGGGTTCTGGTTCGCCGGCGGTGACGACGTCGCCGCCCGCGTTGACGCAGAAGCGGCGGGCGCCGGCGTCGTGGAGCATTTCGGCGGCGCCTTGGACGGCCCATCCTTTGACGACTGCGCAGGGGTCGAAGGGGTGGTCGGGGAGTCTGGTGGTGAAGGCGCCGCCGGTGCTTCGTTCGTAGTGGTCGCAGAGGTCGATGACGTGGGTCAGGTCGGCGCTCAGGTCCTGCGGTGCGAGTTCCGACCTGCCGTGGCGGGAGACCTCGCTGTCGGGGCGGAAGGGGCTGAAGCGCAGGTCGACCTCGTGCAGCCAGGCGAAGGCGTGGTCGACGGCGTGGTGGGCCCGCTCGTCGTCGTCGCGCAGGTCGACCGAGACGGGGAGTCCCATGACCTGTTCGACCCTGCGCAGACCGGTGGGCACGGCTACTCCCCCTTGGCGTCGATGGCTGCCTGGAGCGATGTGACGTAGCCCTCGCTGGTCTGGGTCGCGCCGGACACGCTGTCGACGTCGGCGCTGCCCGCCTGGAGGGTTTCCTGGATCAGCAGCGGGGCGGCCATCTTGGTCGGGCCGGTGTTGGGCTGCTTGAGGAACTTGACCGCGGTGATCTTGTCGCCGGTGAAGGTGACCTGCACCTGGACGTCGCCGTGGACGGTCTTGACCACGGGGCCGTTGACCGTTTTCACGGCCTGTGCCGTGGTGGGCTTGGTGGTGGTGGGCGGTGCCGCGGTCCCGTAGCCGGAGGCCGCGGGCGCGGACGTGGTGGTGGTCGGGGGTTCCGTCGTGGCCTCGGTCTGCGCCTCCGGGACGATGCCGACGTCGGCGGCGACCTCCGTGGTCTCGGCGGCCGACGGGTCGTAGAGCCAGAGCGGGACCAGGCCCGCGATGGACAGCGCGACGAGCGGAATGGCCCTGTGGATCTTCATGTCGTCCTTCCTCAACCGGCCATGCTGAAGCGTTCGGCGTGCACCTGCTGCTTGGGGACCTTCAACTCGCGAAGGCTGGTCATCACCGCGCCGGTCATGGCGGGCGGGCCGCAGACGAACACGTCGCGGTCGCGGATGTCGGGTGCCAGCGCGATCAGGTTGTGCGGGCCGAGCAGCGGACCTCGGGGCGTGGGGGCGCTGGACGGGCCGGTGAGCAGGTGCAGGACGGCGCCGCGGGCGTGGGCGAGGTCGCGCAGCTCGTTGAGCAGCACGGCGTCGCGCGGGTCGCTGACCCGGTAGAGCACGACCACGTGGCCGCGCAACTCCTCCAGCAGCGCCCGGATCGGGGTGACGCCGACACCGCCCGCGACCAGCACCGTGTTCGGCCTCGTGCGGTGCATCGCGGTGAACGCGCCGTACGGCCCCTCGGCGAACACGCGGGTGCCGACCCTGACGTGCCGCAGGCTCGCGCTGCCCTCACCGGCGGCCTTCGCGGTCAGCCGCAGCGACCGGCCGTCCGGGGCGGCGGACAGCGAGAACGGGTTGGCCTTGTACCAGCGGTCGCGGGTCAGGAAGCGCCACAGGAAGAACTGGCCGGCCCGCGCGGGCATCAGGTGCAGGTCGCGGCCGGTGATGTAGATCGACACCACGTTGTCGGCCTCCGGCACGACGGCGGCGACCCGCAACTGGTGGCGCAGGTTGCGGTAGAGCGGCAGCCCGAACCGGCCGACCACCACCGAGCCGAGCGCGAACGTCCAGAGGCCCCACCAGTACGCGGTGGCGGGCTCCGAGGAGTTGAACGTCGAGCCCGCGGCGATCTGGTGGGTGAACGCCAGCACGACGGCGACGTAGGCGTAGAAGTGGATGAAGTGCCAGGTCTCGTAAGCCATCCGGCGCCGGGCGTAGCGGGCGGACGCGGCGCCGATCACGATGATCAGGAACAGCGCCACGATCGCCCGCAGCACGCCCTCGACCGTGGTCGCCAGGTCCACCACCTCGGTCACCGGGGGCAGGTCGGCGAGCTGGGCGTGGCCCAGGGTGATGAGCACCGCGTGCGAGAGCAGCAGCCAGAGCAGGGTGAAGCCGGTCCAGCGGTGCCACGTGGTCAGCCGGTCCATGCCGAGCCTGCGGTCGAACCACGGCAGCCGGGCGATCAGCAGGAACTGGAACGCCATCACCAGCGTGCCGTACAGGCCGGTGACCCTGCCCATGAGGATCAGCGCGTTCGTGCCGAAGCCGCTCTGGCTGAAGAAGTAGGTGACCACGGCCACGTTGGCGGCCATCAGCACGTACAGGCCGGTTCGGGCGACGACCTTCGGACTCGTGCCGCCGACCTGGGCGGGAGCCCGTTCGACGGGGGTCTGGACGGTGGTCACGGGGCGATCTCCTCTTGGCCGTTGTCCGGTTGAAGCTTCCATGTCCAGCTGAGAGCCGACTGGGTGAACGCTGTCGACCAGCTGTTGATCGGCGCGGAGGTTCTCCGATCGCCTCGCTCCCCGAGGGGCGGTGCACCACCATGAGCACGTGGACAAGGCCGATTCGGTTCGATTGCTCGTCGTCGACGACGAGCCGCACATCGCAGACCTGGTCGCGACGGTCGCCCGGTACGAGGGGTGGAACGCGGTCACCGCGGGCAGCGGCGAGGCCGCGCTCAAGGAAGCGGTCGACTTCCACCCGGACATCGTGGTGCTCGACCTGATGCTCCCGGACCTCGACGGGTTCTCCGTCCTCGACCGGCTCCGCGAAGCCGGCACCATGGTTCCCGTGGTCTTCCTCACCGCGCGCGACGGCACCGCCGACCGGGTCGCGGGCCTCACCAGGGGCGGCGACGACTACCTGGTGAAACCGTTCTCGGTCGAAGAGCTGATGGCCAGGCTCCGCGCCGTCCTGCGCCGCAGCACCGGGCCCGCGTGGCAGCGCTCGGTGCTGAAGGTGGGCGACCTCGCGCTCGACGAGGACACCCGCGAGGTGCGGCGCGGCACGAGGCTGATCACGCTCACGCCCACCGAGTACGAGCTGCTGCGCTACCTGATGCGCCGCTCCCCCGCGGTGCTGACCAAGGCGCAGATCCTCGACCACGTGTGGGAGTACGACTTCGGCGGCCGCTCGAACGTGGTCGAACTGGTCGTGTCGCACCTGCGGCGCAAGCTCGACGACGGCGAGGAGCCCCTGATCCACACCATCCGCGGCGTCGGCTACGTCCTCCGGCAGGCCTCTTCGTGACCGACCGGTTCCGGCTGGGCAGGCTCCGGCTGGGCACCCGGCTGGTGCTCGGCCTCGGGGCGCTGGCGCTGGTCGTGTTCGCCGCGGTCGGCACGGTCATGGCGACCAGCATGCGGAGCTACCTGGACGGCAAGCTCGACGAGCAGATGCGCGCCACCCAGATCGCCGAGACCGAGACGGTCAAGGCCTACGGCAACGTGAAGAAGGTGCCGCAGGGCTGGTACTCGATGGTCTTCACCGTGCACGGCGAGGCCGTCGACGTGAAGAACGGCGACCGGCCCAAGGACCTCTCCGACGTCAGCGAGGTCGCGCGGGACGTCAACGGCGGCGAGCTGTACCGGACCGTCCACCTCGACGGCGAGGGCACCTACCGGGTCCGCGCCTGCGCCGTCGTCGACGACCTGGTCCTGGTCAGCGCCGCCCCCACGGGCGACCGCGACAGCATCCTGCGCCAGCTGATCAGCCTGGAGGTCGTGGTCTTCCTGGCCGCGCTGGTGGCGTTCGTGCTGATCGGGCGGGGCGTGCTGCGGCGCGGGCTGCGGCCGTTGAGCGACATGGCCGACACGGCGCACACGATCTCGACCCGCGATCTGACCGACACCGGGCGGTTGCCGGTGCGGGCGTCCGGGCAAGGCGGGGGTGTCGAGGTCGAGGAGCTGCGGACGGCGTTCAACACGATGCTCGACCACATCGACTCGTCGCTGGCCGCTAGGACGGCCGCCGAGCAGAGGTTGCGGCGGTTCGTGGCGGACGCCTCGCACGAGCTGCGGACCCCGCTGACGTCGTTGCGGGGGTACGCGGACCTGTTCCGGTACGCGGCGGCCAACGAGCCCGCGGAGCGGGAGGCGCACCTGGAGCGGATGCGGGACGAGGCGGCGCGGATGAGCGTGCTGCTCGACGACCTGCTGCTGCTCGCCCGACTGGACTCCGGCGAGGTCGAAGCGCCGCTGCGGGTGCGCGAGGTCGACCTCGTGGAACTGGCCGAGGACGCCGCGAGCGCGTTCGCCGCCGCCTACCCCGACCACCCGCTGACGACCGACTTCGGCACCGCGCCCGTCCGGCTGCGCGCCGACCCGATGCGGCTGCGGCAGGTGCTCGACAACCTGCTCACCAACGCGGCCGTGCACACGCCCGCGGGGACGGGGGTCGCGCTGAGCGCGTTCCCCACCGGTGTCACCGTCGTCGACTCCGGCCCCGGCATCCCCGCCGCCGACCAGGCGCGGATCTTCGACCGCTTCTACCGCGTCGACAACTCCCGCGCCCGCCACCGCGGCGGCAGCGGCCTCGGGCTCGCCGTCGTCCAGTCCCTGGTCACCGCGCACGGCGGCACCGTGGAGGTCGACAGCGGCCCCGGCCGCACCGCGTTCACGATCCGGCTGCCCGCCTGATCCCCGCCGGGTTTCGCGCGTCTCGGCGCGGAACCCGGCGGAGGTCGGCGGTCACCGCGCTAGATGGCGTGCGAGGGCGCCCAGAGGTCGATGCCGGATTCGACGGCGTGCTCGTCGATCCCGGCGATCTCGTCCTCGGTCAGCGGCGGCGCGTCCAGCGCGGCCACGTTGTCCTCCAGCTGCCGCACCGAGCTGGCGCCGATGAGCGCCGAGGTGACCCGCGGGTCGCGGAGGGTCCAGGTGAGCGCGAGCTGGGCGAGGGACTGGCCGCGCGAGGACGCGATGTCGTTGAGGGCGCGGACGCGGGACAGGTTCTCGTCGGAGAGCAGGTCCGTCGAAAGCGATTTGCCCTGGGTGGCGCGTGAGCCCTCCGGTACGCCGTCGAGGTACTTGTCGGTGAGCATTCCCTGGCCGAGCGGTGAGAACGCGATGCAGCCCGCGCCGACCTCTTCCAGGGCGTCCAGCAGGTCCGGTTCGATCCAGCGGTTCAGCATCGAGTAGGACGGCTGGTGGATCAGCAGCGGCACGCCCGCCTGGCGCAGCAGTTCGGCTGCCTCGCGGGTCTTCGTCGCGGAGTAGGACGAGATGCCGACGTAGAGCGCCTTGCCCTGCTGGACCGCGCTCACGAGGGCGCCGACCGTCTCTTCCAGCGGCGTCTCCGGGTCGAAGCGGTGCGAGTAGAAGATGTCGACGTGGTCCAGGCCCATCCGGCCCAGCGACTGGTCCAGTGACGCCAGCAGGTACTTGCGCGACCCGTGGTCCCCGTACGGGCCGGGCCACATGTCGTAGCCGGCCTTGGTGGAGATGACGAGTTCGTCGCGGAAGGGGCGCAGGTCGTCGGTCAGCAGGCGGCCGAAGTTCGTTTCGGCGGAGCCGTAAGGCGGGCCGTAGTTGTTGGCCAGGTCGAAGTGGGTGATGCCCAGGTCGAACGCCCGCCGCACGATCGCCCGCCCCGCCTCGTACGGCCGGTCGTCGCCGAAGTTGTGCCACAGCCCCAGGGAGATCGCGGGCAGCTTCAATCCACTGCGCCCCGACCTGCGGTAGCTCATCCGGTCATAGCGCGACTCATCCGGGAGGTAGGCCATGCGTCCACGATGTCACGTCCACCCACCGCGAGCAGCCCGGCGCCCGACCGGAACCGCCGTTCCACGAGCCGAGAACAGCGGCAGGGCCCGGACACCCCCGCGTCCGAGCCCTGCCGTCCCCCTGTTCCAGCACCGGCCCGTGAACCGAATCCCCCTTTTCCGTTCACCGGGCCGGTGCTCTCCCTCCCCTGTGAACATCGTGGCACCGTCACCGGTCGGAATCCATTGGCGTTCCCGCCACTACCGCCGACCAACCGGCGGCCCCACCTCCGCGGGAATCGAACTCGGCCCGCAACTTCCACTCCACGAGCGCCACCGCGGCACCCACTCTGGAGGCGACGCCGAGTTTGAGGATTATCCGACTCACGTGTGCCCGCACGGTGCGCTCGCGAATACCGAGCGCAGTGGCTATCTCCCTATCGGTCTTGTCCTCGGCGACGACCGCGAGAACCTCGTGCTCGCGTTTGCTGAGTGATTCGAAAAGTTTCACGGCACCCCTCCACGGGCGGCGTCGACCGACACCACCACCGAATTGATCGCACGGGTCGCGCTACCCCTGCCGCTCCTCCAGCCCGATCACGGCGGGCGCGGCTCCCGGACTCTCGATGACCAGGCCTGCGTCCTCCGTCGCACTCCCCCTTCGGGACCCCCTCGCGGTCCAGCGCCCGACGTTCGTGCACCACGACGCGGCGAGCCCGGCGGAGAGGACGCAGACGAGCATGATCGCCAGCACCTGGGTCCCGGCCGCCCAGCCGCTCGTGGAGATCACCAGTGCGGCGGCGAGCGCGGTGGTCACGAGCACGTAGACCACGGCCAGTCCCCAGCGCAGGAATTCGGCGGGCGAACTCGCCCGGCCGTTCGACCTCCCGACGATTTCATCGGCGAGCCACTGGAGCGAATCCGCCGCGCTCCCGGATCGATCCGGTGTCGCGTCGACTCCTTCCCCGACCAGCGGATCCAGGGCCTCGGCACCGATCGACGACCGCTTCTCCGATTCGGCCTCGCGCAGATCCGTCCACAGCAGGACGACCCGCCGCACCTGGTTCTCGGGTAATCGACAACCGACGAGGAACGCCTTCACCTGATCGGCCTTCGTCGGCAGCGCGGTGTTCTTCTTGTTGTCGACGAACCGGTACGCGGTGCTGCGCGGGATGTTCGACCGGATGGCGATCTGCGCGGGCGTGAAACCCGATCGGATCTGGACGAGCCGGAGCACCGCGATGAATTCACGCGGGGTGGCCGCGCGCAGTTCGCCGTCCTCCACCGGCACGGCGGGCTGTCCCCCGTCCACCGCCTGGTGGGCCCTGGACGAGATCGACACGACGTTCGACGGCGGACTCCCCGGCCTCGCGCGCTTCCACGCGCCGTGGAACTGGGCGACCGCCGCCTTGTCCGCGCCGCACACCTCGAGGATCCGCCGGTAGAGCGGCCACTCGCCCACCTGCCCCTGCACCGCGTCGCGCACGACCTGCACGGGCTGCCGGCAGTCCCTCGCCACCTCCGGGACGACGAGGCCGGACTGCCTGATCCGGGAGCGCACGGCCCCCAGGAAGACCTCGGCGGGCGACCGCCGTTCGCCATCGACCGGACGCGGTGACGTCATGGCTGTCACACCCCCTGAGTGCGGTGGGTCGGGATCCCCGTGCGGCGAACCCCCTCGGCACGTCTCCGGTCGGGGTGTCGCCGCGTTCCGGCCACCGACCAGCGGCGCCTGTGCGCTCGCAGTCGGCCCTGCTCACGCGGGACTCGTCCTTACCACCGTTCCCCCGCCGGTTCCACGGTGGTGGACGATCGCCGCTGGTCGAGGCGTCGTCCTACGGCCCGACCGACCGTCCAACGCCCCCGTCCCACACCGTCCCAGCGCACTCGCGCCCGCGCTGGGGGCAGCGGGCGCTCCGGTGCCACCGACAGCAGGACGGGGGCGTTTTCC
The DNA here is from genome assembly GCF_032460545.1 of Umezawaea sp. Da 62-37. Taxonomy (GTDB): domain Bacteria; phylum Actinomycetota; class Actinomycetes; order Mycobacteriales; family Pseudonocardiaceae; genus Umezawaea. The sequence continues at coordinate 5,934,907 of NZ_CP135965.1, read as the reverse complement.
CAGCTCGGAGCCAATCCCATGGCGTCCAACGGGTTGTCGCGGCACCACCGAGGCACTAGGGCGGGTGCGAAAGCGGCCGGAGCGGGAGGGAAGGCTCTCGGCGACCGTCGGGGGAACGGATGCAACGAATGGGGTCACTTCCGCATTAGGGGTGCGAAATCGAGGTCGTCGACGATCGGGAGTGGCCGATGGAGTTCGCTGAATACGTGGCAAGGCAGCGTCCCGCGCTGATGCGGTTCGCCACGGTCCTGACGTGCCGGACATGGCTGGCCGAGGATCTGGTGAGCGACGTGCTGGGCCGGGCGTTCGAGCGCTGGGAGCGGATCTCGGTGATGGCCGAGCCGAACGCCTACGTGCGGCGGATGGTCGTCAACGAGTACCTGTCCTGGCGCAGGAGGCTGACCCGGATGTCACCGCGCGCCGAGGTCGGGCCGATCGCGATCTCCGACGGCGCGGACGAGCGCGCCGAGCGGGACGCGATGATCCGCCGCCTCGCCGGTCTGCCCAGGAAGCAGCGCGCGGCCGTGGTCCTGCGCTACTACGCGGGCCTGTCCGACAGGGAGATCGCCGCGCAGCTGGGGTGCCGGGAACCGACCGTGCGCAGCCAGATCCACCGGGCCCTCAAAGTTCTGCGCGTCGACCTCACCGCCAGCGCCCCCGACTTCCAGGAGACCTCATGAACGACCTGCGCACCCTCCACGACGCCTTCACCGAGCTGGAGCGGCGCGCCGACGCCGCTGCCATGGGCATGGCACCGGCCCCGCGGCCGCGGCGGGCCATGCGGCTGGTACCCGTCGCGGCCACCGTCGTCGCGGTGGCGGGTCTGGTCGCGGGTGTGGTGTTGCTGGTACCGAGCGACTCCGGCACCCAGACCGCAGGCTGGCCGAGCGCCTCGTCGACGGCCGCACCGCCGACGCCGCGCGGCCCGGTCCCCCACTCGCCGGATGAGCTGATCGCCCGGTTCAGGGTGGTGCTCGGCGACACCGCGACGTTCGAGGTGACCCAGGAACACATCATGTCGAACACTCCCGCGCCCTCGAACAGGCCCTCGGAGCCGCCGCCGGAGCCAGGGTCGATCGTGACGCTGTCGCCGCTGTCGCCGGAGGTTCCGGACGCCTCCACCCACGCGATGGTCGGCGGGACCCTGACCTCCGCGGGCGTCACCGGGAGCTTCAGCCTGGTGATGGGTCCCAACGGTTCCGAGCCCGACTCGTGGTGCGGCTACAGCCGCATCGACTGCGACGTCAGCACGCTGCCCGACGGCTCCCGGCTGGCGATCGGGACCGGGCATCGGGCTCCCGGCGCGGTGTCGCACCTGGCGTGCCTCAAGCGGCCCGACGGGACGATGGTCTTGATGCAGATCGGCAACCAGGGGGATCCCTCGGGCGCTGAGATCGGCTCGCCGGGCAGTGATCTCTACGCGCCGCAGGCCCCGCTGACCCTCGACCAGCTGAAGGCGATCGTCACCTCCGACAAGTGGTGACGAGGTTCGTGGTGGATGGCCGGTCACCTCGGTGGCCGGCCATCGGTCGTTCTCGGCCAGGAGGCGATCCGGCTGCGGGGGCGCGGGCGGGTGTCCACCCCGCCCAACGGCGAGCTGGGACCCCTCCGGATCACCGATCCGTCCCCTGGCCAGCGAACCCGCTGGTCAGGGGTGGAGCCGGTGAGGGGACTTGAACCCCTAACCTTTCGCTTACAAGGCGAGTGCTCTGCCAATTGAGCTACACCGGCTTGGCCAGAAGACCTGGGACATCCTAAGCGCCAGCAGTGGGTGCCACCTGCGGCGAACGGTGTGAGCCAAGTGCGACTCGGCTCGTCCGAATGGACCCCTCGTCCCATCCGGAGCAGTGGCCGACGAGCGTGAAACCGCTGCACAGAGCCCTTGACCAGGACCAGTACATGATCAACTCTGCGTGACCGGTTCCCCCTGCCTGGGTAACCCGTTCAGGGGTGGCGGACAACACAAGCGGAAGTGTGCGACGGTCGGCGTGGCGACCTGTTGAGTCGGAGTACGAACCGGAGGAGGTGGCTCGGGGTGAGCCTGGGTCGCGCACGTCCCAGTTGGCTGCGTCGGAGCACGCGGACCAGCGTTGACCAGCCGAAACCGCAGGCCGCGGTGTTCGGTCCGGTGCCGCTGGACGAGTCGACCGTCAACCTGGTGCTGGACCTGGCGCTGCGGGTGGGCGAGGCGGAGCTGGCGAGCGGGGTCGGGGCGGCGGACGTGACGGCCACGATCATCGACGTGACGGCCGCGTATGGCCTTCCCCACACCGAGGTGGACGTGACGTTCACCGCGATCACGGTGTGCTGCCACCGCGGCACCGAGGCCGCGCCGATCACCACGTTGCGGGTGGTGCGGTCGCGCAGCCTGGACTTCACGCGGCTGGCCGAACTGGAGCTGCTGATCGGCCGGATGAAGTCCGGCGCGATCACGCCGCGCGACGCCCACGCGGAGCTGGACCGGATCACCACGGCGCCGCACCCGTACCCGCGCTGGGTCGCCACGGCGGCGTGGGCGGGCATGGCGGCGGGGGTGGCGGTCCTGGTCGGCGGCGGGCCGCTGCTGGCGTTGACGGCGGCGTTCGTGACCGCCGTGCTGGACCGGGTCGGCCGGGTGCTGAACCGGCGGAACCTGCCGTTCTTCTTCCAGCAGGTGGTCGGCGGGGCGCTGGCCACGGGGGCCGCGCTGGTCATGTACGCCACGGACCTGCTGCCGAGCGTGCGGCCGTCGATGCTGGTCGCGGTCGGGATCGTGGTGCTGCTGTCCGGGCTGTCGCTGGTGAGCACCGTGCAGGACGCGATCAGCGGCTACAACGTCACCGCGGCGGGCAGGACGGTGGAGATCGCGCTGCTCACGGCGGGACTGATCTCCGGCATCGCGCTGGCGCTGCGGGCGGGTGTGCAGTTCGGGATCCAGACCTCGATCGCGGAGCCGCTGCCCGCGCTGATCACCGACGTCCCGGTGCAGTTCGCCGCGGGCGCCGCGACCTCGTTCTGCTTCGCCATGGCGAGCTACGCGCAGCCGAGGGCGCTGCTGGTCGCGGCGGTCGCGGGCGCGGTCGGCACGACGTCGTACGGGCTGCTGGCGGTCACCGGGACGAACGCGATCACCAGCTCCGGGGTCGCGGCCGCGCTGGTGGGCTTCGGCGGCGCGGTCCTGTCCCGGCGGCTGCGCATCCCCACGCTGGTCGTGTCCGTGGCGGGCATAGGGCCGCTGCTGCCCGGCTGGACGATCTACCGCGGGCTCTACCAGCTCACCGCCGAAGGCGACTCCGCTGGCCTGTCGACGCTCGTGCTGGCGACCGGCATCGCGCTCGCGCTGGCGGGCGGCGTGGTGCTGGGCGAGCACCTCGCCCGCCCCGTCCGCAGCGGTCTCGGCCGCCTCGAACGGCGGTTCGTGACGCCCCGCACTGCGTCGACTCGGGTGAACCCGGTGTGACGGGTGCTACGCGGGGGCATTCCCCGAGGTACCCGCCCTCTACCCTCAAGCTGGGCGAATCGAATACAGGAGGCGCTTTTCCGGTGAGCAGCATTGGCGAGAACGGTGCGGACTTCCTGGTCGTCGCGAACCGCCTGCCGGTAGACCTGGAACGGTTGCCCGACGGTACCGAACGCTGGAAGCACAGCCCCGGTGGCCTGGTCAGCGCGCTCGAACCGTTCCTGCGGACGCACAGCGGCGCGTGGATCGGCTGGCCCGGTGTCGCCGACGCGGAGGTGGACGCGTTCGAGGAGGGCGGCCTCCAGTTGCACCCGGTGCGCCTGAGCGCCGACGAGGTCCAGGACTACTACGAGGGCTTCTCCAACGGCACCCTCTGGCCGCTCTACCACGACGTGGTCGCGCCACCCGCGTTCCACCGGCACTGGTGGAACGCCTACACGCGGGTCAACCAGCGCTTCGCCGACGCGACCGCGAAGGTGGCCGCGCAGGGCGCGACGGTGTGGGTGCAGGACTACCAGCTGCAACTGGTCCCGGCGATGCTGCGCGAGCAGCGGCCCGACCTGAAGATCGGCTTCTTCCTGCACATCCCGTTCCCGCCCGTCGAGCTGTTCATGCAGCTCCCGTGGCGCACGGAGATCATCCGCGGCCTGCTGGGCGCGGACCTGGTGGGCTTCCACCGCCCCGGCGGCGCGCAGAACTTCCTCTGGCTGGCCCGCCGCCTGGTCGGCCTCGAGCCCAGCCGCGGCGCGGTCGGCGTGCGCACCAAGCCCGGTGTCGTGCAGGTCGGCGACCGCACGGTGCGCGTGGGCGCGTTCCCGATCTCGATCGACTCGGCGGGCCTGGACGCGCTGGCGCGCCGCAAGGACGTGCAGGCGCGCGCCAAGCAGCTCCGCGAAGACCTCGGGAACCCGAAGAAGATCCTGCTCGGCGTCGACCGGCTCGACTACACCAAGGGCATCGACGTCCGGCTGAAGGCGCTGCACGAGCTGCTGGAGGACGGCCGGATCGATCCCGAGGACGTGGCGATGGTGCAGTTGGCCACGCCGAGCCGGGAGCGGGTCGAGCACTACAAGACGATGCGCGGCGACATCGAGCAGATCGTCGGCCGGATCAACGGCGAGTTCGCGCGGGTCGGGCGGCCGGTCGTGCACTACCTGCACCAGTCGGTGAACCGCGAGGAGCTGGCCGCGTTCATGAGCGCGGCGGACGTCATGGTGGTGACGCCGGTCCGCGACGGCATGAACCTCGTGTGCAAGGAGTACGTGGCCACCAGGTACGACCTCGGCGGCGCGCTGGTGCTCAGCGAGTTCGCCGGGGCGGCTTCCGAGCTGACCAGCGCGTACCTGGTGAACCCCCACGACCTGGACGGCGTCAAGAACGCTTTGGAGTCCGCCCTCACCATCGACCCCGCCGAGGGCCGCCGTAGGATGCGCGCCCTGCGACGCCAAGTCCTCACGCACGACGTCGACCGCTGGGCGCGGTCGTTCCTTGAAGCGCTAGGCACGCAGACCTCGGTCTGAATCATTTCAGATCACCTGACCTGTCCCATCTAAAAAAGAGGAGGGGCGTTGACCGCCGAGGCCCTCCCCGCGGACCTGCGCCGAGCGATCGTGCAGCTGGCTCGTACCCCACGCCTGCTGGTGGCGTGCGACTACGACGGGACACTTGCACCGATCGTCGCCGACCCCGAACAGGCCCGACCGATGACCGAGTCGGTGGGCGCGTTGCGTTCGCTGGCCGGACTCCACGAGACCACCACCACAGTCATCTCCGGCCGCGCCCTGCGGGACCTCGCGACACTGTCGCGGCTCCCCTCCGAGGTGCACCTGGTCGGTTCGCACGGCTCCGAGTTCGACGTCGGCTTCGTGCACGCGCTCGACGCCGACGCCAAGGCGCTGCACCGCAGGCTCGAGGCCGAGCTGGAGCAGCTGGTCGACGGCAGCGAGGGCGTCGGGCTCGAGGTCAAGCCCGCCAGCATCGCGGTGCACGTCCGCCGCGCCGAGGCGAGCGTCGGGCAGGCCGTGCTCGACGCGGTCCGCTCCGGCCCGTGCACCTGGGAAGGCGTCCACGTCACCGAGGGCAAGGCCGTCGTCGAGCTCGCCGTCGTGCAGACCGACAAGGGCCACGCGCTCGACGTGCTGCGGCACCGGGTCAGCGCGACCGCCGCGGTCTTCGTCGGCGACGACGTGACCGACGAGAAGGCGTTCGCCCGGCTGTCCGGGCCGGACGTCGGCATCAAGGTCGGCGAGGGCGAGTCCCTGGCCGAGTACACGATCCAGGACACCACCGACGTCGCGACGGTGCTGGCGTTCCTCCTGGAGGAGCGCCGGAACTGGCTGCACGGCGACCAGGCGGTGCCGATCGAGCGGCTGACCATGCTGGCCAACGAGCGGTCCGTCGCCCTGGTCACCCCGGACGCGCGGATCAACTGGCTGTGCCACCCGGAGCCGGACTCGGCCGCGGTGTTCGCGGACCTGCTCGGCGGCCCGGAGGCGGGCCACTTCTCGATCAAGCCCGAGCACGGCTCGCTGCCGCTGGGGCAGCGCTACCTGCCCGGCACCATGATCGTGGAGACCCGGTGGTCCCGACTGCTCGTGTCGGACTACCTGGACCACTACAGCGCCTCGCACCGCACGGACGTGATCCGGCGGATCAGCGGCTCCACCAACGCGGTGATCACGTTCGCGCCGCGACCGGAGTTCGGCCAGGTGCCCGTGCGGCTGCTGCGCGAGCGCGAGGGCCTGCGCGTGGTCGGCACGTCCGACCCGATGGTGCTGCGCTCCCCCGGCGTCGACTGGGAGATCACCTCCGACGGCCTCCAGGAGACCGCCCGCGCGGTCGTCCGGCCGCGCGAGGGGGCGCCGATCCTGCTGGAGCTGCGCTGCGGCACGGACGACCTGTCCGACGCCACGATCAGCGAGTCCGACCGCCGCGAGCGGGCGGGCGCGTACTGGTCGGACTGGGCGAAGACGCTGGACCTGCCGCCGCTGGAGACCGACCTCGTCATGCGGTCGGCGTTGACGCTCAAGGGCCTGGTGCACGCCGAGACCGGCGCGATCATGGCCGCGGCGACCACGTCGCTGCCCGAGGAACTGGGCGGCATCCGCAACTGGGACTACCGCTACTGCTGGCTGCGCGACGCGGCGCTGACCGCGCAGGCGCTGGTGTCGGTGGGCTCCACCTCGGAGGCCGAGGCGTTCCTCGGTTGGGTGCACGGCGTGCTGGCCACGCTGCCCGGCCCGGAGCGGCTGCACCCGCTGTACACGTTGCAGGGCACCATGCTCGGCGCCGAGGCCGTGATCGACACGCTGCCCGGCTACGCGGGTTCCCGTCCGGTCCGCGTGGGCAACCTCGCGAACCAGCAGGTCCAGCTCGACGTCTTCGGCCCCGTGGTCGACCTCGTCGTGAAGCTGGCCGAAGCTCGCGGCGCGGTGACCGACCAGGACTGGCTGATGGTGCAGGCCATGGCCGAGGCCGTCGCGCGGCGCTGGCACGAGCCCGACCACGGCATCTGGGAGGAGCGGCACGCGCCGCGCCACCACGTGTACTCCAAGGTCATGTGCTGGGTCACCATCGACCGCGCGGTGAAGCTGGGTGAGGCCTACGGCCGCGCCATCGACCCGTCGTGGCCGATCCTGCGCGACACGATCTCCACCGACGTGCTGAAGAACGGCTGGAAGGACGAAGCCCAGTCCTTCACCACGGCCTACGACGACTACGACCTCGACGCGGCCTCGCTGCACGTCGGCTTGTCCGGGCTGATCGACCCGGCCGACGAGCGGTTCCAGTCCACCGTCACCGCGATCGAGGCCGAGCTGCGCAGCGGCTCGACCGTGTACCGGTACCGGCGCGACGACGGCCTGCCCGGCGACGAGGGCGGCTTCCACCTCTGCGCGGCCTGGATGATCGAGGCCTACCTGCTCACCGGCAGGCGCACCGAGGCCGAGGAGCTGTTCGCGCAGATGGTCGACGCCGCGGGCCCGACCGGCCTGCTGCCCGAGGAGTACGACCCGATCGCCGAACGCTCGCTGGGCAACCACCCGCAGGCGTACAGCCACCTGGGTCTGATCCGCTGCGCCCAGCTGCTGTCGGCGACCACGTAGCAACCGCTCGCACCTGAGGCCCCCGCAGCGCCACCGCGGGGGCCTCAGGCGTGTTCCGGGGTGGTCGGTGAACCTTTTCGCGTCCCACGCCGTGTTGGGGGTGCCCAGTCGCGCCGGACGTCAGCGAGGACCCGCCATGAACGACGACAGCCGCCACCAGTTCGGTGTCATCCACGTCCGCCGTTCGTCGCGCTCGGCCACCGGCCGCTCGACCGGGCGGAACACCTCCCCCAAGGGCCGCGCGGACGCGACCCGGAGCCGGTAGGGGTCGTCCACGGCAGGTGGGTTCGCGGCGGTAGCGCGAGACCTGCCTGTCCAAGCAGGCGAGCACGGTCGCGGGCGACAGGTCCAGTTGATCGAGCAGGAACTCGTCCTGGTGCACGGCTTCGATCCCGTGTGGTCGTACGTCCTCGGGCCTGGAGTGAGCCGGGGGCATCACCGTGCGCCCGCTCACCGTCGCCACCACGCCACCGCAAAACGAAAGCGGGAGTCACTTCCCCTTGTTCAGCCCCAGCACGTCCAGCGCCGTCAGCAGGTCGTGCGCCACCAGCACCCGCACGCCCTCCGGCAGCGGCCCGGCGTCCGGTGGCACGAGGGCCTTGGTGAAGCCGAGGCGCAGTGCCTCCGCGAGCCGCTTGCCGACGCCGTTGACGCGGCGGATCTCGCCCGCCAGGCCGACTTCGCCGAGCACCACGAGGTCCGCGGGCAGGGCGATCTCGCGTTCGGCGGAAGCCACCGCGAGCACGACGGCGAGGTCGGCGGCGGGTTCGGTGAGCTTCATGCCGCCGACGGTGGCGGTGAACACGTCCTTCTGGAACAGGTTGACCTTGCCGCGCTTCTCCAGCACGGCCAGCGCCATGGCGATCCGGGCGGAGTCCAGGCCGCTCACCGCGCGGCGGGGCGCGGGCAGGTTCGTCTTGGTGACGAGCGCCTGGACCTCGCCGAGCATGGGGCGCTTGCCCTCGACGATCACCGTGACCGCCGTGCCCTCGACGGCCTGGTCGCGCCTGCTCAGGAACAGGCCCGACGGGTCGGGGACGCCGACGATGCCGTCGTCGCGCAGCTCGAAGCAGCCGACCTCGTCGGCCGCGCCGTAGCGGTTCTTGATGCCGCGCAGCAGCCGCAGCGTGGAGTGCCGGTCGCCCTCGAACTGGAGCACCACGTCCACCAGGTGCTCCAGCACCCGCGGACCGGCGATGGAGCCGTCTTTCGTCACGTGGCCGACCAGCACGACCGGCAGGTTGCGCTCCTTGGCCAGCGCGATCAGCCCCGCGGCCACCGCCCGCACCTGGCTCACACCGCCCGACACGCCGTCGACGTTCATCGAGGACATGGTCTGCACCGAGTCGATGATCAGCAGGCTGGGCTTCACCTCGTCCACCTGCCCCAGCACGGCCGAAAGGTCGCTTTCGGCCGCCAGGTACATCTCGCCGTGCAGGTTCCCGGTGCGCTCGGCCCGCAACCGCACCTGCCCCGCGGACTCCTCACCGGTCAGGTAGAGGCTGCGGCCCACCGTGGACGACCACTGGTAGGCGACCTCCAGCAGCAGCGTCGACTTGCCGACACCCGGCTCGCCCGCCAGCAGCACCACCGCACCCGGCACCAGCCCGCCGCCGAGCACCCGGTCCAGCTCGTCCACACCCGTCTTCGTCGCCCGCGCCGACTCGATGTCGACCTCGCCGATCGGCCGCGCCCGCGACGTCGGCGCACCGGCCACGATCCGCGCCAGCGGGGTCGCCGCGCCGCGCTCCTCGACACTGCCCCAGGCCTGGCACTCCGAGCACCGGCCGACCCACTTGGCGAACTCGGTCCCGCACTCCGCGCAGCGGTACTGGGGACGGGGCGCGCGAACCTTGTTTGGCACACCGCAACGCTAGTTGACCCCACCGACAGTCCCGAACGCGGAAGGGCCCCGCCGGATCGGCGGGGCCCTTCTCGGAAAACCTCGCGTCAGTGCTCGGACTTGCCCTCGGCGCGCGGCTCGGGGTCGGCGCCGATCGGCAGCTCCAGCGTGAGCGGGCCCGCCTTCTCGAACAGGAACGTGACCTTGACCGTGTTACCGGGGCGGAGTTCCTTGGCCAGCTTCTTCAGCGTGATCGTCACCTTGCCCGGCTCGGCGGCCGCGCTCGACGACGACGGGGCCGACGACGACGCGCCGGCGGCCGACGAGGCCGCGCTGGAACCCGCCGTGCTGGTGCCGGTCACCGCGGCGCTGCTCGACGACGAGGACCCCGAGGACTCCACCGTGGACGACGAGGCGGCGGACGACGCGGCGGCCGAGGAGGAGGAGCCGGACGGCGCGACCGACGAGCTGCCGGACGGCGTCGAGGTCTTCGTGACCGACGGGCTCGCGGACGTGCTCGACCGGTCGAGGTCGGCGAACAGCGAGGCGATCGAGGTCTGGGGCTCCAGGTCCACGTCGCCGCTCAGCTCGGCGGGCGCGGTGGCGATCTCGCTGGTGACCGAGAGGAGCTTGTCGGCGGTGGTGCCGTTGTTCACGACCACCACCACGACCCCGGCGTCGTCACCCGACTCGTACCACTTGCCGGAGGTCGGGAAGGCGAACTGCGCGTCGCGCACCGCGATGGAACCGACCTGGCCCGAGGAGCCGTTGACCGCGGCGACCTGGGTGTCGGTCTGCGTGATCTGACCGGCGCTGCACCCGGCCGCGGCGAGCCCGAGGCCCGTAGCGAGCGCGACCACGACGGCGAGGCGGGACTTCTGCTCTGCGCGACCCACGGTTGCAGGATCCTTCCTGGTGTACCGGCGATAGGGCCCGCCCGGAACAGGGCCGACCACCAGTGCAGGAGCCTAACCGGCGAGCCCGGAGGGGGCGGAACGCGGTGCCCCGGAGGGCGCGTTCGGCCTCATCTGGGATGCGAACGGAGCGCGTCCGACCATAGGTGTTGCACGTGGACACCCGGTTTGTCAACCCCCCGCATGGCCCTGACCAGCCATTACCCAACTCCGGAGACCGGTGTGGGGATTGCTCGACGTGTTAGGATGGGGGTAGCGAAAGGGGCAGAGGACACATGGTTTTCAAGGTCGGAGAGACCGTCGTCTACCCGCACCACGGTGCCGCTCTCATCGAAGCAATCGAGACCCGGCTGATCAAGGGCGAGGAGAAGAAGTACCTCGTCCTGAAGGTCGCACAAGGCGATCTCACGGTCCGCGTGCCCGCTGACAACGCCGAGATCGTAGGCGTGCGCGACGTTGTCGGCCAAGAGGGTCTCGACAAAGTCTTCGAGGTCTTGCGTGCTCCCCACACCGAGGAGCCGACCAACTGGTCGCGGCGGTACAAGGCCAATCTTGAGAAGCTCGCGTCTGGCGACGTGAACAAGGTAGCCGAAGTGGTGCGCGATCTCTGGCGGCGCGAGAAGGACCGCGGGCTGTCCGCGGGCGAGAAGCGGATGCTGGCGAAGGCTCGGCAGATACTGGTTAGCGAACTGGCGCTGGCCGAGGGCACCGACGAGGACAAAGCAGAAGTGCTCCTCGACGAAGTCCTCGCTACCGCGTCCTGACCGCACGGCCTCCACTCGGACCACGGACATGAGCGTTGTCGCGCTGGTGCCCGCGGCGGGTCGGGGTGAGCGTCTCGGCTACGGCATGGCCAAGGCGCTCGTACCGGTCAACGGGGTTCCGCTTCTGGTTCGTGCCGTGCGCGGCCTGCTCGACGCGGGATGCGTGCAACACGTCGTAGTCGCTGCCCCACCGTCCGATGTGGACACAATGTGCACCGTGACCGCCTCGCTGGCTTCGGCCGGCGGGGCGGTGCACGTGCTTGCGGGCGGTGCCGAGCGCACCGACTCCGTTCGTCTCGCGTTGGAGTACGCACTCCGCGAGATCCCCGACACGCGCATCGTGCTCGTGCACGACGCCGCGCGCGCCTTCACGCCCGCCGAGGTCATCCGCCGCGTGGTCGAGGCCGTCGAGTCGGGTCGGCCCGCCGTCATCCCGGTGTTGCCGATGGCGGACACCGTGAAGCAGGTCGACGCCGACGGCAGGGTCGTCGCGACGCCGGACCGCGCCGCGCTGCGGGTCGTGCAGACCCCGCAGGGCTTCGCCGCGGACGTGCTGCTGCGCGCTCACGCGTCCGGTGTGCAGGCGACCGACGACGCGGGTCTCGTGGAACTCCTCGGTCTTCCTGTGACGACTGTCGCAGGGCACGCGAACGCGATGAAGATCACGACTCCGTTCGACCTCGCGGTAGCCGAGGCACTGCTCGCAGGAGGATCAGCTTGAGGGTCGGCATCGGCACGGACGTCCACCCGATCGCGGCGGGCCGCGACTGCTGGGTGGCGGGCCTGCTGTGGGAGGGCGTCGACGGCTGCGACGGCCACTCCGACGGCGACGTGGCCGCGCACGCCCTGTGCGACGCCCTGCTGTCCGCCGCGGGCCTGGGCGACCTGGGCGCCGTGTTCGGCACCAGCGACCCCCGCTGGTCCGGTGCGCGCGGCGTGGTGCTGCTCAAGGAGGTCCGCCGGTTGATCGAGGAGGCGGGCTACCAGGTCGGCAACGCCGCCGTGCAGGTCATCGGCAACGCCCCGAAGATCGGCAAGCGCCGCGCCGAGGCCGAACTGGCGCTGTCCGAGGCCGTGGGCGGCCCGGTGTCGGTGTCCGGCACCACCACGGACGGCCTCGGTCTCACCGGCCGCGGCGAGGGCATCGCCGCCATGGCCACCGCGCTGCTCGTGGTCGCATGATCCTCAACGACACAGTGCGCGCCCTGCTGGACGCCCGGAACTACGCCGTCCTCTGCACCACGAACCCGGACGGCAGCCCGCAGTCGTCGGTCCTCTGGGTCGCCCGCGACGGCGACGACCTGCTGTTCTCGACCCTGCGCGACCGCCGCAAGGAGCTCAACCTCCGCCGCGACCCGCGCGCCAGCGTCACCGTCTTCGACCTGGCCGACCCGGAGGCGTACGCCGAGATCCGCGGCACCACCACCATCACCGAGGACGTCGGACTCGTCGTCGGCCACCAGCTGTCCCTGAAGTACACCGGCCAGGACCACGAACCGCCCGCCGAAGGCCAGGTGCGCGTCGTCCTGCGCGTCACCCCGACCAAGGTCACCGGCCACGTCGCCTGACCCAACCGGTGCGCGGCGCTGATCTTCCCTAGCCTGGGCGGATGGCTACCTCACTCAGCGACACCGGCCGGGCACTGCTCGACGACAAGAACTTCGCCACCATCGCCACCATCAACCCCGACGGCAGCCCGCAGACCTCCGTCGTGTGGATCAAGCGCGACGGCGACGACCTCCTCATGTCCACCGTCGAGGGCCGCAAGAAGGACAAGAACCTGAGGCGCGACCCCCGCGTCAGCGTCAGCGTCTTCGACCTCCAGCAGCCCTACAGCTACATCGAGGTCCGCGGCACCGCCACCCTGTCGACCGAGGGCGGCCGCGAACTCATCGACGAGCTGTCCCGCAAGTACCGGGGCGAGGACTACACCGCCGACGGCCCCGACGCCGTCCGCGTCGTCATCCGCCTCACCCCGGACAAGATCACCGGCTACGCGGCCTGACCCGCGTCGGCGAAGAAGCCGCCGGGTGGGCGGGAGCGGTCACAAACACTCCCCTAGATGGTCCAGACCAACATAGGTTGACCCCATGGCCATCCGCGCGGTGCTCTTCGACTTCTCCGGAACCCTCTTCCGCCTCGAACACGAGGCGCTGGACGCGCACGGGGACCTCATGCGCGCGCTCACGGCCCCGGTCGGGGTGGCGGACGGCCTGACGCCGGAGATGGAGGACGCCTGGCGCAGGCGCGACCTGGACGCCGATCTGCACCGGGACGTCCACGTGGTGGCGTTGCAGGCGGCGGGGCTCACCGAGCCGGGCGCGGCGCTGACGTTCTACGAGCGGCTGGTGAGCGCGGCCTACTGGCGGGCGTACCCGGACACGTTCCAAGCCCTGCGCAAGGTGTCCGAGGCCGGCCTGCGGGTGGCGGTGCTGAGCAACACCGGCTGGGACATCCGGGCGGTGCTGCGGCGGTACGGCGTCGACCACCTGGTGGACGAGGTCGTCCTGTCCTACGAGGTGGGGATGATCAAGCCCGACCCGAAGATCTTCCTGCTGACGTGCGAGCGGCTGCGGGTCGACCCGGCCGAGGTGCTGATGGTGGGGGACAGCGAGGAGGCCGACGGGGGCGCGGAGGCGGTCGGGAGCAAGGTCGCGATCGTCGAGCCGCTGGAGACCTCCGCTCGGCCGGGTGCGCTGCTGGCAGTGCTCCAGAAGCACGGCATTATCCCCGTTTGAGCGGTCGATTCACCCCGGTAGGGCCCGCGGCCGTACCATTCGTGATGTGAGCCTCCACCTGTACGACACCGCGACCCGGAGCATGCGGGAGTTCCACCCGCTGGTCAACGGGACGGCGTCGATCTACGTGTGTGGGGCGACCGTGCAGGGCGTACCCCACATCGGCCACGTGCGCAGCGGGCTGAACTTCGACGTCCTCCGCCGCTGGCTGGGCCGCGACGGCGCTGACGTGCGGTTGGTGCGCAACGTCACGGACATCGACGACAAGATCCTCACCAAGGCCGCCGAGCACGGCAGGCCGTGGTGGGAGTGGGCGTACACGCACGAGCGGGCGTTCGAGGACGCGTACGACTCGCTGGGCTGCCTGCCCGCGTCGTACGCGCCGAGGGCGACCGGCCACGTGACGCAGATGGTCGACCTGATGCGCAGGCTCATCGACAAGGGGCACGCCTACGCGGCGGACGGCGACGTCTACTTCGCGGTGCGCTCGTTCGACGGGTACGGGGCGCTGTCGGGTCAGAAGCTGGACGAGGTGTTCCAGGGCGAGTCGGCGGCGACGGGCAAGCGGGACCCGCGCGACTTCACGCTGTGGAAGGGTGCGAAGCCCGGTGAGCCGTCGTGGCCGACGCCGTGGGGCGCGGGCCGTCCCGGCTGGCACCTGGAGTGCTCGGCGATGGCGACTGAGTACCTCGGCCGGGAGTTCGACATCCACGGCGGCGGCATCGACCTGATCTTCCCGCACCACGAGAACGAGCAGGCGCAGTCCCGTGCGGTCGGCGACGGCTTCTCGCGGTACTGGATGCACAACGCCTGGGTCACCATGAGCGGTGAAAAGATGTCGAAGTCGCTCGGCAACGTGGTGTCGATCCCGGAGATGCTGAACCGGGTGCGCGCCCCCGAGCTGCGCTACTACCTCGTGACCCCGCACTACCGGTCGACCATCGAGTACTCCGAGGGCGCGCTGGAGGAGTCGGTGTCGGCGTACCGCCGCGTCGAGTCGTTCCTGCGCCGCGTGGTGCAGCGGACCGGTGTCGTGCCGTTGGGCACCGAGCTGTGCCCCGAGTTCGTCACCGCGATGGACGACGACCTGAGCACCCCGCAGGCGACCGGCGCGCTGCACAACAAGGTCCGCGAGGGCAACACCGCGCTCGACGCGGGCGACGACCTGGCCGCGCGCGAAGCCGCGGCCTGCGTGCGCGGCATGGCCGACCTGCTCGGCCTTGATCCGCTGTCGCCGAAGTGGAACGAGTCCACGAGCACGGACACAGGTGCCCGCCAGGCGCTCGTCGCACTGGTGGAGCACGTCTTGGAAGAACGCCTGCGGGCCCGCAAGGACCGGGACTTCGCCAAGGCGGACGCGTTGCGCGACCGCCTGAAGGCCGCAGGCATCGCCGTCGAGGACAACCCCGACGGTTCGCAGTGGACATTGAGGGACGACTGAGCTCGTGGCTGGTAACTCCAAGCGCAAGGGCGCGATGCGCAACCCCGGTACGAAGAAGGGGGCGGTCGCCGGTTCCGGCGGGCAGAAGTCCAAGGGCCTGCAAGGTCGTGGCCCGACCCCGAAGGCGGTAGAACGCCCCAACCACCCGGCTTACCGCCGGGCGACGAACGCGGCCAAGACGGCCAACAGCGACAAGGCCCGCGCCCGCCGCAAGAACGAGGGCCAGGCCGAGACGGTCGCGGGCCGCAACCCGGTCGTCGAGTGCCTGCGCGCGGGCATCCCGGCGACGGCGCTGTACGTGGCGCTCGGCATCGACGCGGACGACCGCGTGGCCGAGTCGGTGCGCCTCGCGGCGGACCGAGGCATCACCGTGCTCGAGGTGACCCGCGGCGAGCTGGACCGCATCACCGGCGGCGCGCTGCACCAGGGCCTCGGCCTCCAGGTGCCGCCGTTCAACTACGCGCACCCGGACGAGCTGCTGGAGATGACCCGCCAGACCCGCCACCAGCCGCTGCTGGTCGCACTGGACGGCGTCACCGACCCCCGCAACCTCGGTGCCGTGGTCCGCTCCGCGGCCGCCTTCGGCGCGCAGGGCGTGCTGCTGCCGCAGCGCCGTTCGGCCAGCATCACCGCGGTCGCCTGGCGTTCCAGCGCGGGCACGGCGGCGAAGGTCCCGATCGCCATGGCGACCAACCTGACCCGCACGCTGCGCGACTGGGCCGACGAGGGCCTCATGGTCGTCGGCCTCGACGCCGACGGCGACGTCGACGTCGACGGCCTCGAACTCGCCACCGGCCCGCTCGTGGTCGTGGTCGGCTCCGAGGGCCGCGGCCTCTCCCGCCTCGTGCGCGAGACCTGCGACCAGACCGTGTCCATCCCCATGGCCGCGGGCGTCGAGTCCCTCAACGCCTCCGTCGCCGCGGGCGTGGTGCTCGCCGAGGTGGCCCGCCGCCGCCGCGCGGCCGTCAAGGCCTGACCGAACAACACCTCCACTGGCCGGTCCGTGCACCCGCACGACCGGCCAGTGGCCTGTCCACGGCCCTCCCCCACCACACACAGCCGCCCAAACACCTCGCGAGTCGAACCTCCAGACACCCCGTGTCGAACACTCAGACACCCCGTGTCCCTCACCCGGACATCGAGACCTCCTCGTTCAGACACTCGAGCCACTCGTCCAGGGGTGCCTGGGGGTTCGACACGGGGTGTCTGGGGGTTCGACTCGCGGGAGGGTGGGTGGTGACCAATCCCGTGCCTGCCCCTGCCCGACCCCGGCCACCCCCTAAACACCAGGACTGTGAGCGAAGCTCGGAGAGCGCCCGCTATGGTTCGCGGCGATGTCATTCGCCAGCCCCCTCTTCCTGTGGTTCTTCATGCCGCTCCTCCTAGCGGCCCTGCTGACCACCCCCCGGACCTGGCGCAACGGCGTGGTGGCGGTCGCCAGCCTGATCTTCTACGCCAGCGGCGCGGGCGGTACGACGCTGCTGCTGCTGGCCTGCATGGTGGTCAACTACCTGGCGGGGCCGCGGTTGGAGGTGGGCCGCGAGGACGCGGATCCCGCGCTGCGGAAGAAGATCCTGCTCGGCGTGATCGGTTTCGACCTGGCCGTGCTGGTCGTCTGGAAGTACCTCGGCTTCGCCACCGAGCAGCTGGCCGCGATCGCGGGCGTCGTGGGCGCGGACCTCCCGGTCGTCCACCTGGCCCTGCCGATCGGCATCTCGTTCTACACGTTCCACCACATCTCCTACGTGGTGGACATCTACCGGGGCGAGCGCACGGCGCTGCGCGACCCGGTCTCGTTCATCACCTACATCGCGATGTTCCCGCAGCTGGTGGCGGGCCCGATCGTCCGCTACCGCGAGATCTCCGACCAGCTCCCCCAGCAGCGCACGCACCGCCTGGACGACATCGCGGCGGGCTTCCCGCGGTTCGCGCTGGGGCTGTGCAAGAAGGTCATCATCGCGGACTCGCTGGCGCCGCTGGTCGACGCGTGCTTCGCCACCCCGTCGCACGAGATGACCTTCTCCATCGCCTGGCTCGGCGCGATCGGCTACTCGCTCCAGCTGTACTTCGACTTCTCCGGCTACTCCGACATGGCGATCGGGTTGGGCCGGATGCTCGGCTTCCGACTCCCGGAGAACTTCGCCCGCCCGTATTCGTCGGTCACGATCACGGAGTTCTGGCGGCGCTGGCACATGTCGTTGTCGCGCTGGTTCCGCGACTACGTGTACATCCCGCTGGGCGGCAATCGGCATGGCGTGGGCAAGACGTACCGGAACCTCGGCATCGTGTTCGTGCTCACCGGTTTTTGGCACGGGGCCAACTGGACGTTCCTCGTGTGGGGTTTGTTCCACGGCGCGCTGCTCGTTGTGGAACGCGGTTTCGGATGGGATTCCGCACCTGAGCGGAAAAACGCGCGGCTCGCCCGACGGGCATTGACGATGCTGCTCGTCGTGATCGGCTGGGTGTTCTTCCGCTCGGCCGACCTCGGCAAGGCGCTGGTGATGCTCGGGCATCTGCTGCTGCCCGATTTCTCCGGCGTATCCGATGCTGTGAGCGCCGCCACAACGAATCAGCGCTTGGCGATCCTGGTCGTCGCCCTGGTGATTGTCGTATTGCCCACATCCCCCGTGAGCGGCCCGTATCTGGAGTCCTCAAGGGACAAGATCGCCAACGTCGCCCGGATCTCGCTGATGACCGTCGGCCTGGCGTACGCGGCAATCCTGGTCGCCGGGGGCACGTTCAGCCCGTTCCTCTACTACCAGTTCTGATCGAGCGAATAACGACACACAGCAGTACATTGGGCGATAAGCAGGAACCCTGCTGACCCACTCGGCGCAACCCGCTGAGCGCTCGCCGTGCAAACTTTCACCGAGCGTGAGCACAGAAGGCCTACTCACCGGTAGGCAACGTCAACTGTCAATATTAACCAGGGACGATTTTGAATCATAACTACCTTATGTAACCGACCTACTCCGTTCAGGTACACACTGTGGTAGGACAGAGTTTGTACAACCGACAGCTTCTACCGTGCTAACGGAGAAATAGGTTACTTCGGGTGGGGGTAACGTGACTCGCTCTTCGGGGCCGAACGACCTGGAGGGGTTGTGACCTCCAGGGGAACGTTGCGCGCGCTCGTAGGCGACCGCGAGTTCCGCGGACTGTGGATCGGCTCGACGGTGTCGACAGCGGGTGACCAACTGGCCGCGGTCGCCCTGTCACTCCTGGTGTTCGAACGCACGGGTTCCCCGCTCTGGACCGCTCTAACCTGGTCGCTGACGCTCTTCCCGCCGCTGATCGCGGGCCCGATGCTCGGCTGGCTCGCCGACCGCTACCCGCGACGCACCGTCATGATCATCTGCGCCTGGCTCCAGGCCGGGATCGTCGGCCTGATGGCGCTGCCGTCGATGCCGCTGTGGCTGATGATCGCGCTGCTGGTCGCGGTGCAGTTCGCCGCATCGCCGTTCCTCGCGGCCCAGGAGGCCAGCCTGCCGTCGGTGCTGCCCGACAAGCGCTACGACGACGGGGTCGCGCTGTTCGGCACCTCGGTGGACGTGGCGCAGATGGCCGGACTGGCCGCCGCGGGGTTCATCGTCACCGCCGCCAGTCCCAGCGTCGCGCTGGCCGTCGACGCCGTCACGTTCGTCCTGGTCGCCATCCTGGTCCACACGTCGGTCAAGTTCCGCCCCGCCGCCGACCCGCGCGGACGCCGCAAGGTCGACACGTCGGACGAACCGCCCCGCCAGGGCGTGCTCGCTCTGCTCGTCACGGAACCGCGACTGCGCAGCCTCATGGGGATGCGCCTGCTGGCCGGGCTCGCGATGGTGCCGGAGGGCCTGGCCGTGCCGCTGGCCGCCAGCCTGGATGCGGTGTGGGCCGTCGGCCTCATCCTGGCCATCGAGCCCGCGGCGAACGTGCTGGGCGTCGCGGTGCTGTTCCGCTGGGTTCGGGAACCCGCCAAACGCGAGCGCCTCATCGGACCGCTGGCTATCCTGTCGTTGGCACCACTGGTGCTGTTCGCGCTGAACCCGAACCTCACCTGGACCATCGTCCTGCTGGTCATCGCAGGCATGGCGGGCGCGTACCACACGCCCGCGCGGTCGGCCTGGATGCGGATGCTGCCCGACGCGTACCGCGGCCGGGCGTACGGGATCGGCCGGGCCGCCCTGCGATCGAGCCAGGGAGGTGGCATGGCGCTGGCCGGAGTGGTCGCCCACGCTGTGGGCTCCATCACGGCGACCATCGCCGGTGCGGGAGGCATCGGCCTGCTTCTCGCAGCACAGGCCACTGTTGCCTGGCACCGGGCCAGGGCGCGCGGCGACCAGAAAGTGGTGGTCAGCTGAAACGGACGCATCACATATCGCGATTGTCACTCATGACAGTCCCTTCGTGCGCTTCCAGCGAGGCTCCGGATACGTACGGTGAGAATTCGGTCCCAAACTGAAGGGAGGGCGGTCTCACATGTCGCGGTTGCGCATGGCAAACCCTCCTTCACCGAGTTCTCGGGCAGCGGCAGGTGCGCGCGGCGGACACCGCGGCAGCGGCACTACCGCGCGCGACGACCGTCGTGAGGTTGGGGGGACGTGGTGACAGACAGTTTGACTGAAGACCAGCCCCCCAGGGCAACCCGTTGGGTCCCAATCCGGAACTGGGACCTCTGGAACCTGCGTCCGGCGGCACTGGCGTTCTTCATCCTGGTCGAATCGGCGGTAGCGGGGGCCGCCATCTGGCTGCTCACCACCCTCGGTTCCGTGTCGGCTACGGATTGGCTCCGGTTCGGCGCGATCACCGTGGCGATCACGATTCACCTGATGATGGTCCGTCGCGCCGAGGAATCGCGCCGCAACGAATCCGCGGGTCCGCACATCGACCTCACGTCGGTGTGGACTTTCGCCGCGGCCATCGCGCTTCCCGGTGGGCTGGCCGTCATCGTCACCCTTTGGATGAGAATTCTCATCCAACCCATCGCGCGCCGCCAGCCGTACCGGTTCGTGTTCAGCTCCTCCAGCATCCTCGGCAGCACCATGCTGGCGTGGGCCGTGGTGCACCTCTCCGGTTTCTCGCTCGCCGCCACCGGCGTCATCGTCACCGACCTCGGTCTGGTCCTGGTCCTGGCCGTCGCCGCGGCGCTCAACTGGTTCGCCCAGGTCGCCACGATCGCCGTCGCGCTGAAGATCGTCACGCCGCACACGCGGCTCGTCGAGTTCCTCGGTTCCAAGGTCGACAACATGCTCGAGGTGACGACGCTGGGCGCCGGCGCGATGCTGGGCATGTTGATCACATCGCACTGGGTCGGCCCTTTGTTGCTCGTCGCGCCGGTCGTCCTGGTCAACGCCCTGCTGAACAACGCGGCGGAACGGCGGGCCCACCTCGAGCGGTTGCTCAGCGAGCAGGAGCAGTTGCACCAGCAGCTCGCCGAGGACGCGCACACCGACTACCGGACGGGCCTGCTCAACACCAACGGGCTGGCCGAGTACGCCACCCGGCTGGCCGAGCGGTCGCGGCACGACGGCCAGCCGGTGACCGTGCTGGCGATCGACCTCGACTTCTTCAAGCGGATCAACGACACGTGGGGCCACCCGGCGGGCAACGCCGTGCTCGCGGAAGTGGGCCGCATCCTGCGCGAGAAGCTCCGACCGGGCGACGTGGCCGGTCGGGACGGCGGCGAGGAGTTCCTCGTCGTGCTGGCCGACACGGGGCTCGCGCAGGGGGTCTCCATCGCGGAGCGCATCCGCGAGGCCATCGCCGAGGTCGCGGTCTCCACGACGGACAAGCACCGCAACACGGTGACGTTGCGCGGTCGCGCCCTGCCGCCCGGCGACGAGGACGGCCCGGACGTGCGGGCGATCTCCGCGTCCATCGGCGTGGCGGTCATGTCGGAGGACGGCGACAGCCTCGCGCTCGCCCAGCACAGCGCGGACGCGGCGCTCTACGTGGCCAAGGAGAACGGCCGCAACCAGGTGCAGGTGGCAGGCGTGGACATCGGCGCCACCCGCCTGCCCGCGGTCCCGGCGACGGCGATCCCGCTGCCCAGCCCGCGCGTCGACCACCCGTCGAACAACGGGGCCGAGGTCAGCCGCTCCGCCTGACGCCCGGTACCCGCGCTCACGCGGCGACGGCGACCCTGCGGTTCCCGATGCGCCGGACGCGGACGCGGCCGACGACCCGGCAGACCACGTAGATCGTGAACGAGATCGCGGTGACGAACGCGCTGACGGGCAGACCGGGCGCCAGGGACAGCACGATGCCGCCCAGCACGGCCACCTCGGCGAACAGGACCGACAGCAGCGTCGCCCGGCCGGGGCTGGACGTGACGCGGCACGCGGCCGCGGCGGGCGTGATCATCAGGGCCAGCACCAGCAGCGCGCCGACGATCTGCACGCTCAGCGCCGTGGCGATGCCGACGAGCACGGCGAACACCGGCGTCAGCACGCGCACCGGCACGCCGCGGGCGGCCGCCACGTCGGGGTCGACGCTGGCGAACAGCAGCGGCCGGTAGAGGAACGCCAGCACGACCAGCACCAGGGCCGCCGTGCCGACCAGCTGCCACACGTTGTCCGCCGCCACGCCGAACGGCTGGCCGACGAGCAGGCCGAACTTGGTCGTGGCGCGGCCGTCGTAGAGGGCGAGGAACAGCACGCCGAGCCCGAGCCCGAACGCGAGCACCGCGCCGATCACCGAGTCCCGTTCGGAGTCCTTCTGGCTCAGCAGGCCCAGCAGCAGCGCGGCCAGCACGGCGCCACCGACCGCGCCGTAGCCGACGCTGACGCCGAGCAGCAGCGCGGCGGCGCCGCCGGTGAAGGCCAGTTCGCTGGTGCCGTGGACGGCGAACGACATCTTGCGCGTCACGACGAGCGGCCCCAGCACGCCCGCGAGCAGGCCGAGCACGGCCCCCGCGATCAGCGCGCGGTGCACGATGCCGAGCGACAGCAGCTCGAACGTCTGGCCGAGGTCGAAGAAGTTGTCCATCAGCTCTCATCCACGACGTGGTGCGGCTGGTCCTCGCAGAGCTTGCCGGTGGCGCCGACGACCAGGATCTGGTCGCGCACCCGCACGACGTCGACCGTGGTCCCGTACAGCTCCGACAGCGTCTCCGACGTCATGACCTCGCTCGGCGGGCCGATCCGGAAGCGACCGTCCACCAGGTACAGGACGCGGTCCACCAGCGGCAGCACCGGGTTGATCTCGTGCGTGACGAACAGGACCGCGGTGTCGGCGGCCTTGCGGCGGGTGTCGATCAGGTCGCTCACCACGCGCTGGTGCGCGAGGTCCAGCGACAGCAGCGGTTCGTCGCACAGCAGCACGCGCGGGTCGCCGACGAGCGCCTGCGCGACGCGCAGCCGCTGCTGCTCGCCGCCGGAGAGCAGGCCGATGGGCGCGTCCGCGTAGTCCGTCGCGCCGACCGCGGCGAGGACCTCGTCCACGCGGGCCTTGCGCTCCCGGCGGCCGCGCAGGCCGAGGCCCCAGATGTGCCCGTCGAGGCCGAGGCCGACGAGGTCGCGACCGCGCAGGGTCAGCGTCGGGTCGAGCGAGCGCTGCTGCGGGATGTAGCCGATCCGGCGGTTGCCCCGGCCGGGTGGGCTGCCCGCGACCTCCACGACGCCGCCCGAGAGCGGCTGGAGGCCCAGCAGCACCCGCATCAGGCTGGTCTTGCCGGAGCCGTTCGGGCCGAGGACGGCCAGGAACTCGCCGGGCTGGACCTCGAGGTCGAGGCCGTCCCAGAGGACGCGCCTGCCGTAGGCGAGGGCGGCACCACGCAGCGAGACCGCCCCGCGCGGCTGCGCGGGGTGGTCCGCCGGGGTCACGTCGGTGGTGGTCGACGGTGCGGTGGTCATGTCTTCAGCGTCGTCACTTCTCGCCGAGCGCGCCGGACAGCGCGTCAACCTGCTTCGTCATCCAGTCAAGGTATCCGGCGACGCCCTCGGGCAGCGTCTCGGTCACCCCCACGACGGGGACGCCCGCCGCCTCCGCCTTGGAGACGAGCTGCTGGGTGACGCTGTTCTCGGTCTGGGTGTTGTTCACCAGCGCGGTGACCTGCTTGCCGGTGACCAGGTCGTTCGTCGCGGTCAGGGCCGCCACGGGCACGTCGGTCTCGTTCTCGATCGCCTCGGTGAACTCCACCGGGGTGGCGTCGGTGACACCGGCGGCCTCCAGCAGGTAGTGCGGCACCGGCTCGGTGACGACGACCTTGGCGCCGGGGTGGTCGGTGCCGATCTTGGCGATCGAGGCGGACAGCCCGTCGAGCTCCACGTTGAACGCGTCGACGTTGGCGGTGAAGGCGTCCTTCTTGTCGGGGGCCGCGGCGGAGAGCTCCTCGGCGACCTTGCCCGCGACCCCGCGCACCGTCGGCAGGTCGTACCAGACGTGCTCGTTGACGCCGTCCTCCTTGCCGGACAGGGCGAACGCGTCGACCTGCTTGGCGCCGTCGGCGCCCGAGTCGCCGATGAGCTTGGTGAAGAAGTCGTCGTAGCCGCCGCCGTTGAAGACGACCAGCTTCGCCTTGCCCAGCGCGGCCACGTCGGCGGGCTTGCTCTCGTAGGAGTGCGGGTCGGCCGACGGGTCGTCGATGATCGAGTGGACGGTCACCGCGTCGCCGCCGATGGCCTCCACGACGCTGCCCCAGACGTTGGTGGAGGCGACGACCGCGATCTTGCCGTCGGCGGCCGTCTCCGTGCTGCCGCCGCCGCAGGCGGTCAGGGCCAGCAGCGCGGCAGCGACGGCCGCGCCCGCTCGGAGGTGACGCAGCGTCATCAGTGCACTCCTCGACAGGGTGAAACTTTGGTGATGGAAACCGTTGTCGAGTTCATCTTAGAACGCACTGCCACCGTTCTGTCCAGTCGCCCACATGCGACGAGGGCCACCCGTCCTCGAACGGGTGGCCCTCGTCGGTGCTGCGGTGGGTCAGTTGGTGAGCCGGTCGCCGCTCTCCGGGTGGAACAGGTGGATCTCGCTGGCGTCACGCACAGCGACCTTGACGTGCTGGCCCAGCGTGGGCGGCGTGCGGCCGTCGACCCGGACCACGAAGCGCTCGGACGACTCGCCGATGCGGACCGCGCCGTGCACGAGCGCGTCGGCGCCCAACTCCTCGACCAGCTCCACGGTCATGTCCAGGCCGTCCTCGGTGGACGTGGACGGGATGATGCCCAGCGCCTCCGGACGGATGCCGAACGTGATCTCCGACAGGCTCGACCCGGACGCCGCGTCCAGGGCGGCGCGCGGCAGCGGCACCACGATGCCGTCGAGCTTCGCGCCCTCGGCCGTGAGCGGAACGGTCTTGAGGTTCATCGCGGGCGACCCGATGAACCCGGCAACGAACGCGTTGGCGGGCTTGTCGTACAGCGCGCGCGGGGTGTCGCACTGCTGGAGCAGGCCGTCCTTGAGGACCGCCACGCGGTGACCCATGGTCATGGCCTCGACCTGGTCGTGCGTCACGTAGATCGTCGTGGTGCCGAGGCGCTGCTGGAGGGCCGCGATGTTCGCGCGGGTCTCCACGCGCAGCTTCGCGTCCAGGTTGGACAGCGGCTCGTCCATGAGGAACACGGCGGGCTCGCGCACGATCGCGCGCCCCATCGCGACGCGCTGGCGCTGACCACCGGAAAGCGCCTTCGGCTTGCGGTCCAGGTACTTGGTGAGGTCCAGCAGCTTCGCCGCCTCCCCCACCTTCTCCTTGATCTCGGTCTTGTTCACGCCGCGCAGCTTGAGCGCGAAACCCATGTTCTCGGCGACCGTCATGTGCGGGTACAGCGCGTAGGACTGGAACACCATCGCGATGTCCCGCCCCTTCGGCGGAACGTTCGTGACGTCCTTGCCACCGATCTCGATGGCCCCCTCGTCGATGTCCTCCAGACCCGCCAGCATCCGCAGCGCGGTCGACTTGCCAGAACCCGAAGGCCCGACCAGCACCAGGAACTCGCCGTTCGCGACGTCCAACGACAACTCGTCCACCGCGCGGACCGGCGGGTTGCCGGTGAAGATCCGCGAAGCCTTGACGTAGGCGACCTCAGCCATGTGACGCACCTTTCGGGTTCGAGCGTTGGCGTCAAGGTATTGATTGCAAGCGCTTACGGGAACGGGTGGATTGGTCTAGTTGTGGGGGATTTCGGGTTTGGGCGAGGGGCGGGGGAAGTTCATTCGATTGGGTGACGGTGGGGGTGTTATGGCAGGTCGCGGGGGTGGGCGGGGGTGGGGATACTTGGTCTCGGTGGGGTTTGGGCGGCTGCGAGGGGCTGGGGAGGTGGCGCGTGGAAGCGCTCTCAGCGTTGTGGAAAATAGATCGGTCGCCACACACCGCCGACTGTCGTTACGCGACGCCGATGCGACGGTGCCGTGCCGGCATCGGCACGGTGCCAGTCACGCATCGGCATCGGCGCGGTGCGGTGCCCGTCTCGCGTCGGTATCGGCGCGGTGCGGTGCCAGTCACGCGTCGGCATCGGTAGGTGCGGTGCACGGTGCAGGGAGGTGCCGGTCCCGCATCGGCGTCGGCATCGGCGCAGGCCCAATGCCAGCCTCGGTGCCGGCACCGAGGCTGGCTCCGGACAAGCCGATGCACTGAACCCGCCTATGCGCTGGGAGCCGGATCCACCCACCCAGTCCCTCCGCGGACACACCGAACCCGCCTCGCGGAATCCGGCTCCGGCCCGCACGTGATCCGCCTGCCCGCCAGGCTCCGCGGACACCGGCCCTGTCTGCCGGACCAGCCGGTACTGGCGCGGCCTTGTCCGGCTCAGCGCCCAACGAGGCCTGCGTCCGGCTAGGACCGGGTGCCAGCGAGGCCTGCCTGGCCGGGTGTCAGCGAGGCCGCGGTAGAAGTGCGGGGCTTGCCGAGCGAGCCTGCCGAGCGCACCGGCTTGCCGAGCGAGACCGCCAAGCGAGCAGACCGCCAAGCGAGCAGATCGGCAGGCGAGCGAAGCCGTCAGCCGGACGGCACAGCAGCCGGACGAGATCGGCGGCGAGCCGAACTCGCAGGTGGCGCTTGCACGATCGTCGCCGGCAACTCGGCGGGCAAGCGGCCGCACCCAACCCCCGGCGGGCAACCGCCAAGCCCAACCACCAGGCCCAACCGCCAGCGGGCAAGCGGCCGCACCCAGCCTTCGGCGGACAAACCGCCAGGCCCAAACCCCGGCCCGCAAACGACCGGACCGGCCCCTCGGCCCGCAAGCGACCCACCCCCACCAGCCACCCCGTGGAGACGCCGAGGCGCCCCCACGGGCGTCAGCCCTTCACCGCGCCCGAAGCCAGCCCGGTCACCAGGAACCGCTGCACCAGGTAGAACACCACGATGGCCGGGATCGCCACCAGGATCGACGCGGCGGCCAAGTGGCCCCACTCGGTGCGGTTCTGCTGCACGAACACCTGCAACCCGACCGCGAGCGTCTTCGACTCGTCGGCGGCGGACAGGAACGCGGAGGCGAAGGCGACTTCGCCCCAAGCCGTGAGGAAGGCGTAAAAGGCTGTGACCGCGAGGCCCGGCCTGGCGAGCGGGAGGATCAGGCGCCAGAAGACGCCGAACGGGGAGAGGCCGTCCATGCGGCCCGCCTCGTCGATGTCGTTGGGGATGGTGTCGAAGTAGCCCTTCAGCATGTACGTGCAGAAGGGGACGGCGGTGGTGCAGTAGACGAGCACCAGGCCGAACTGCTGGCCTTGCAATCCCAACGTCAGCAGGATGTTGTAGAGCGGCACGATCAGCACCGCGAACGGGAACATCTGCACGACGAGGAACGAGAGCATGAGCGGGCGCTTGCCGGGGAAGCGGAAGCGGCTCGCCGCGTACCCCGTCGTGGCCGACAGGAAGACCGCGATGACCGTGGTCATCAGGGCGATCAGCACCGAGTTGCCGAACCACGACAGGAAGCTGCCCTTGTCGCCGGAGAGCACGTCGATGTAGTTGTCCACAGAGGACTCGTTGAACAGCTTCGGCGTCGTCTCGACCGCGCGGGCGTCCGGCTTGAAGGACGTGACGAGCACCCAGAACACCGGGAACACGGCGATCAGCGAGGCGATCGCCAACGCGCCGTGCAGGCCGATGCTGGCGCCGAGCGAACGGGCTTTGCGCTTCTGGGGTTTGCGGTCGGCCTGGACGACTTTGAGGGAACTGGCGTCTAGCGTCATCACCACACCTCGCCTTGCTTGCGCAGCGCGCGCCGGTAGACGCTCGCGAACACCAGCAGCACCGACAGGATCAGGACGCCGTAGGTGGACGCGATCGCGTAGTCGCGGGAGGCGCCGGAGAAGAAGCGCTCGAACGCGTAGGTCACCAGGATCCTGGTGTTCGGGTTCGGGCCGGTGATCAGGTAGATGATCGCGAACATGTTGAACGTCCAGATGATGCCGAGCAGCACCACCGTGCTGGACACCGACTGCAACCCCGGCAGGGTGATGTGGCGGAAGCGCTGCCATGGGGTGGCGCCGTCGACCTCGGCCGCCTCGTAGAGGTCGCCGGGAATGGCCTGGAGGCCGCCCAGGAGCGCCACCATCATGAACGGGACGCCCAGCCAGACGTTGACGACGATGACGGCGACGAGGGCCCAGTCGTTCTGGCCCAACCAGACCGGCGGGTCGTCGAAGCCGATGGCGCGCAGGCCCTGGTTGATGATCCCGTACTGCGCGTTGAACATGTACTTCCAGGTGAACGCGCTGATGAACGCGGGCACCGCCCACGGCAGGATCAGCAGCACCCGGTAGACGGCGCGGCCGCGGACCTCGCGGTTGAGCAGCAGCGCCAGGCCGAGGCCGATCGTGTAGTGGAAGAACACGCAGGAGAACGTCCAGATGAGCGTGCGGACCAGCGTGGACCAGAAGGAGCCGTAGCTGCTGTCGCCGGAGAGCACGTTGAGGTAGTTGCGCAGGCCGACGCCGACGTAGGTGGCCGCCCGGTCCAGGACCGGGTTGGCGATGTTCGCCTCGTTGATGTCGGTGAAGGTGAAGAAGACGCCCTGCGCCAACGGGTAGAGCACCAGCACGGCGATGACCACCACGACCGGCAGCACCATGGCGTAGGCGTACCAGTAGCGGTCGAGGAACTTGCGCACCGAAAACCCCTTCCTGCGAGGGGAGGCCGCGGGCGTCCTCGCCCGCGGCCGTCCCGTCAGCCGATCGAGTACTCCGGTACGACCTGGTCCTTGTAGGCCTTGGCGACCTCGTCGAGCGCGGTCTTGGCGTCCTTCTTGCCCGCCAGGAAGTCCGCGTAGGCGATCTTCAGCGGGTCGAACAGCTGTCCGCCCTCGGGGATCCACGGCCGCGCGTGGGCGGCCTTGGCGACGGGTTCGAACGCGGCCACGACGGGCTGCGCCTTCACGTCGGCGTTGTCGTAGGCGGTCTTGCGGGTCGGCAGCAGCCCCAGTTCCTTGGCCACCTGCACCTGCGCGTCCGTGCCGCTCATGCACTGGATGAACTTGATCGACGACGCCTTGGCCTTGGTGCCCTGGCGGATCGTGTAGTCGTGGCCGCCGACCGGGGCGCTGCCCTTGCCCGCGGTGTCGCCGGGGACGGGCGCGATGCCGAGGTTGGCCTGGTCGGTGAACGCGGCGCCCTTGAGGTAGTCGGCGACGGACCACGGCCCGTTGACGACCATGGCGACCTCGCCGGAGGAGAAGGCGGCCTGCATGTTGCTGTAGGAGTTGGTCGGGTCCAGTGCCGTCGAGGCCACCTTGGCGTCCAGCAGGCCCTTCGCGGTTTCCAGGGCCTTCACGTTGGCCGCGGAGTTGACCACGATCTTCTTGGCGTCGGCGTCGACCAGGTCGCCGCCCGCGCCGTAGATGAAGGGCAGCGCGTAGTAGGCGTCGTTGTTGAGGAAGAACGACTTCTCGCCGCCGAGCTTGGCGGCCGCGTCCTTCAGCTCCGCCCAGGTCTTCGGGGGCTGGACGCCCGCCTCGGAGAGCAGCTTCTTGTTGTAGAACAGGGCGAGGGAGTCGGTGACCTGGGGGACGCCGTAGGACTTGCCCTCGAACTTCGTCGACCCGAGCGGGGTCTCCAGGAAGTCGCCGGTGTCCTTGGCGAGGTCGGTGTCGCTGAGGTCGACGACCAGGCCGTTCTTCGCCAGCTGCGGGACCCAGGCGACTTCGGCGCGGAACACGTCCGGGCCCTGTCCGCCCTGGGCGGCGGTCTTGTAGTTGTTGAGCGCCGCGTCGAACGCGACCGTCTCGGTCTTGACCTTGTACCCGCCCTTGGTGGCGCAGTCCTGGGCGATCTTGGTGAAGACCGGGCTCTCGTTGGGACCGCTGGTGTCCCAGAAGGTGACTTCGCCGGAGTCCGAGTCCGCACCGGTCGAACCGCCGCCACCGCACGCGGTGAGCACCAGCGCGCCGGATAGACAGGCCGCCGCGGCGGTCACGAGGGTTGTACGTCGCATCGTTGCTGTCGTTCCCTCCTGCTTGCCTCGGCCGACGTGTTCCGGCGGAGGTTGTTGCAAGTTTTTGCATCAAGGTTGACGCGGATTTCATACCCGTGAACGGTGCGAGGTCAAGACTTATCCCGTAGTCACGCCTTAACGGACGCCCCCATGAGTGTTAAGCCGACCACGATGGGGTGTTGCCGTTGCAAAAACTTGCCGGCGAAGCGCACGCTTCGTGGCGGCGTGCCGGTGCGAGGAGGAGAACGTTGTCAGGACTGTCCGAGATCGCCAGGGCCGCGGGGGTGAGCATCTCGACGGTCAGCAGGGTGCTGAACCGCCGGGCGGGCGTCAACGAGGAGACCCGGCAGCGCGTGCTGGCGGTGCTCACCGAGATGCCCTACACCCCGCGCGGACTCGGTGCGCTGCAACGCACCGGCGTGATCGGGCTGCTCGTGCCGGAGCTGTCGAACCCGGTGTTCCCGGCGTTCGCCGAGGCCCTGGAGACGAGGGCCGCGCGGCTCGGGTACTCGTCGCTGCTGTGCAACACCCGCGCCATCGGCACGGCCGCGATGGGCGAGGAGGAGTACGTGCGGATGCTGCTCGCCAGGGGTGTCGAGGGCATGGTGTTCGTGTCGCCGGAGATCACCAACGTCGAGGTGCCGCTCGGCCAGGCGCCGCGGCCGAGCTACTACGCGAAGCTGCTCGCCGACGGCGTGCACATGGTGTTCCTCAACGGGGCCACGCCCGCGCTGGACGTGCCGGACGTGACCGTGGACGAGCAGTTGGCGGGGTACACCGCGACCAGGCACCTCGTCGAGCTGGGGCACCGGCGGATCGGGTTCGTGTCGGGGCCGTCGCGGTCGTTGCCGTCGCGGCTCAAGCGGGCGGGGTGGGCGGCCGCACTGGAGGAGGCGTCGCTGCCCGCGGAGTCCGAGTTCGTCGCGCACGGCCCGTTCGGGCTGCAGGGCGGGGCGGCCGCGGTGGGCGTGCTGCTGGACACCGCGCGGCCGACGGCGGTGATCTGCTCGTCGGACCACATGGCGTTCGGGGTGCTGCGGGAGGCCCGTCAGCGGGGGCTTTCGGTGCCGGGGGACCTGTCGATCGTGGGGTTCGACGACATCCCGCTGGCGTCGTACTGCTCCCCCGCGCTGACGACGCTGGCGCAGCCGATCGAGGAGATGGCGGCCGCGGCCGTCGACGAGCTCGTGAACAGACTCGATCCGGACAGGAAGAGGCGCGGATCGGGCAACTACACCAGGGTGTTCCGCCCGAAGCTGGTGGTCCGCGAGTCCACGGCACCCCCTCGGCGTCGCTAAATTGGTCTGGACCAAATTCTCGTCATGCAAGACGGTACGACCTGCGCAAACGCAGCAACCTGGTGACGCGCGTCCCGACTTGCTTCTGTAATTGGTTCTGAACCGTTACGGTCACTCCATGGCGCGGTCTATGCATGTGCGACGTCCTGCGACGCTGGCCTCCTTGGCCGCTGAGCTGGGCGTTTCCCGGACAACGGTGTCCAACGCGTACAACCGGCCCGACCAGCTCTCGCCAGAGCTGCGTCGACGGGTGTTGGAGACGGCAAGGCGGCTCGGATATCCGGGCCCTGACCCGGTGGCCCGGTCACTGCGGACCCGCAAAGCGGGCGCGGTCGGGCTGCTGCTGACCGAGAACCTCTCGTACGCGTTCCGCGACCCGGCGGCGCTCGGGTTCCTGGAAGGCCTCGCGCTGGCGTGCGAGGACGCGGGCACCGGGCTGATGCTGATCCCGGCGAGCCCGGAGCGCGAGGACGTGGCCGCGGTGCACCGCGCGGGGGTCGACGGCTTCGTCGTCTACTCCGTGCCGGACGACGACCCGCACCTCGCCGCGGTCCTCGAACGGCCGGTGCCGACGGTCGTGTGCGACCAGCCGGACCTCACCAACGTCGACCGCGTCGGCATCGACGACCGGTCCGCGATGAACGAGCTGGCCCGACACCTGATCGCGATGGGCCACCGGCGCGTGGGCGTCGTCTGCATGCGCCTGGCGCGTGACCGCAACGACGGGTACGTGTCCGTCGACCGGCAGCACGCCGCGCACTTCCACGTGCAGCGCTCGCGGCTCGCCGGGCTGGCGATGGCGTTCAGCGAGGCCGGTGTCGACTGGTCGCGGGTGCCCGTGGTCGAGCGGTTCGACCACAACACCGCCTCCGGCGAGTCCGCGGCCGCGCAGGTCCTCGACCGCGACCCGACGATCACCGCCCTGATCTGCACGTCGGACATACTGGCCCTCGGCGCGATGAACGAGGCCAAGCGGCGCGGCCTGCGGGTCCCGGAGGACCTGACGGTCACCGGTTTCGACGGCATCCACGAGGCCGAGCGCGCGGGCCTCACCACGGTGCGGCAGCCGGTGCTGGAGAAGGGGCGCGCGGCGGGGAAACTGCTGCTCGACGTCGGCGAGCGCACCCGGCCCCGTTCGGTCAACCTCAGCACCGAGCTCATCACCGGTCGGACCGCTTCGGCTCCCCGCACGATCACCGAGGAGCGCTGGTTCGGCCCGTAGTCGCGTGAGCCAAGGTCACGTGAGCCTGAAAACCACGGGGTTGCTGGCCTTGCCCGCGACCTTGGCCGTCAGCAGGTAGTCGCCGGGGCCGACCCCGGTGTGGGTGCGGCAGCCCTCGTCCGAGGTGCTGCCCGCCCAGCTCAGGCCGTAGGTGAAGATCTCGCGCGGCTGCATCACCCGCACCTCGGTGCCCTCGGTGGCGAAGCAGTGGTTGCTCGACCACAGCTGCGTCGCGCCGTCCGCGCTGGTCACGACCAGTTCGCGGACCGCGCGGCCGATGTCCTTCGTGCACGGCAGCGGCCCGGCGTTCGACACGTGGATCCGGAACTCGGGCTGCTGGCCGATCTCGTAGCTCGGCTTCGACACCTCGGCGACGACGTTGACCTGCGCGTCCTCGCAGGCGGCAGGCGGACCGGGCGGCGCCGTCGGGCTCGGCGGCGCGGGCGGCGGGGGTGTCGGCGAGGTGCTGGAACCGGACGGCGCGGTGGACGGCGGCGTCGAGGGCGGGGCGGACGTGACGGCCTGGAGCTGCGGCTGCGGATCCGTGTGGCCGATCAGGCTGCCGATCAGCCAGATCGCGAGGAGCAGGGCGACCAGCGACACGCCGAGCGCCACCGCTCGACGACGCCAGTACACCGAGGCCGGTCGCGGCCCTGTGGGCTCGATCACGACACCGACGGTAACCGGGTGGAGGGCGCGGCGATGGGACGCTGGAGTAACCCGATGCGGTGAAAGGTGACGTTCAGCCGAAACCCCTTGGCACCAGGGTCTGTACCGGTTGTCATATGCGTGGACAGTCCAGGACTGGAGGTGTGCCGTGACCGCTATCGACGAGCTGCTGCGCCGCAACGACGAACTCGGCAACGTGGTGCCGGGCGACCGCTCCACACCCAGGCCTTCCATGCAGGTGGCGATCCTCACCTGCATGGACTCGCGCATCAGGGTGTTCGAGATCTTCGGTTTGAAGCAGGGTGAGGCCCACGTGCTGCGCAACGCGGGCGGTGTCGTCACCGACGACATGATCCGTTCGCTGGCGCTGTCCCAGCGGAAGCTGGGGACGCGGGAGGTCCTGCTGGTCCACCACACCAACTGCGGGCTGGAACTGGTGACCGAGGACGGCTTCAAGGACGAACTGGAGACGGACTCGGGGATGCGGCCGACGTGGGCCGTGGAGGCCTTCCGCGAGGTGAAGGACAGCGTGCGCGGGTCGATGAACCGGCTTCGGCACAGTGCCTTCCTTCCGCACAAGGACCAGGTGCGGGGGTTCGTCTACGACGTTCGATCGGGGATCCTGACCGAGGTCGTGTGAGGGTGGCCGGGGACGGCCTCGACCGGTTGTCGGGGCTGTCGCCGCAGGTCGGACGGTTGTTCGGCGGAACTGTCGTACCCCGCTCGTAGGCTGTGGATCGGGGGGCCGCCCGATCGGGGACCCCTGACCGGTCCTGCGCTGGTGGGCTCGGGGTCCATCCTGGACGCATGGACGACGTGGTCAGGCCCGGTCGCGGGCACCTCTGGTGGGCGGGACTCGTCGCGGTGCTGACCGGGGTCCAGTACGTGGTGCTGGAAGCGGTCGCGGCGTCGGCGTGGGTGGATCCGCCGTACCGCTACGCGTTCAACTACATCAGCGACCTCGGTGTGCCCGGACCGCGGTCGGACACGGGCGCAAGGGTGCTGAACTCGCCGTTGGCGGCGGTGATGAACACGGCGTTCGTGGTTCAGGGCGTCGGGCTGCTGCTGGTGGCGCTGGTGGTCGCGGCGCACCTGCACGGTGTGCGCCGGTACCTGCTCACGGCGTTCGCGGTCTGCCACGCCGTCGGCAACGTGCTGGTCGCCGTCTTCCACAGCACCTCCCCCGGCGGGTACCACGTGGTCGGCGCGGTGCTGGCGATCGTGGGCGGCAACCTCCTCACCCTCGCGGCGAGCACCAGGAGGTGGCTCGTCGTCCTGCCGGTGCTCGGACTGGTGAGCGCCCTGCTGATCGGTCGGGTCGGCGCGGGCGCGCTGGACGGGTTGTGGGAGCGGGGAAGCGTGTACTCGATCACGGTGTGGGAGGTCGTGTTCGGCGCGCTGCTGCTGTGGCGCGGCGGCCGTTGTGTGGACCGGTTGGGCGCCTGGGAGAATCCGACCCGTTATGAGCCTTGATACCGAACTGGTCCTCGAGTGGTTCGCCGAAGAAGCCCGCGACCTGCCTTGGCGGCACGCGGACTGCACGGCGTGGGGCGTGCTGGTCAGCGAGATCATGCTGCAACAGACGCCGGTGGCGCGGGTGGAGCCGATCTGGCGGGAGTGGCTGGCGCGCTGGCCGCTGCCGTCCGACATGGCCGCCGCCACGCAGGGCGAGGTGGTGCGGGCGTGGGGGAAGCTCGGGTACCCGCGGCGGGCGCTGCGGCTGCACGCGGCGGCCGCGGTGATCGCGGCCGAGCACGACGACGTGGTTCCGTCCGATGTGGACACCCTGCTCGGGCTGCCGGGGATCGGGGCGTACACGGCGCGGGCGGTGGCGGCTTTCGCCTACGGGCAAAGCGTTCCGGTGGTCGACACGAACGTGCGGCGGGTGGTCGCGCGCGCGGTGCACGGGGCCGCGGACGCCGGGGCGCCGTCGACGACACGGGACATGGCCGACGTGGCCGCGCTGCTGCCCGAGGAGGACGCGGCCGTCTACTCGGCGGCACTGATGGAGCTCGGGGCGCTGGTCTGCACGGCGCGGGCGCCGCGGTGCGCCGACTGCCCGGTGTACGGCGAGTGCGCGTGGCAGCTCGCCGGACGGCCCGCGTACGCGGGGCCGGTGAAGGTGGCGCAGAAGTTCGCGGGCACCGACCGGCAGGTGCGCGGGCTGCTGCTGGACGTGTTGCGCGGCACCAGCGACGCGGTGCCGAAGGCGAAGCTCGACGTGGTGTGGGCGGACGCCGGTCAGCGCGACCGCTGCCTGCACTCGCTGCTGGTCGACGGGCTGGTCGAGCAGACCACCGGTGGGCTGTTCGCGCTGCCGGGCGAGCACTGATGTCGCAGGCGGTCGTCGTGTTCTTCGACGACGAGGCCGACGCCGCGGTGCGCGGGCTGTGGAAGCGCCTGCGCGACGCAGGCGTGCCACCCGCGGACCAGTACCCGCCGCACCTCTCCTACGCCTCCGCCGGGTCGATCCCGCGCACGGCGCGGGCGGCGCTGCGGGAGGAGCTGGGGCAGCTCTGGCTGCCCGGCATGGCGTTGGAGAACCTGTCGTCGTTCGTGACGAGCGAGAACGTGCTGATGCTGTCCGCCGTCGTGGACAGCGAACTGCTCGCCGTGCACTCCGCGATCCACGACGTGCTGGCGCGCAAGGTGAAGAACCCCAACGCCTACTTCCTGCCCGGCCACTGGGTACCGCACTGCACGCTGGCGGTCGGGCTGACCGACGAGCAGATGGTCACCGGGTTCGGCGCGCTGCACCCGGTGGGCCCGATCCGGGCGAAGGCGGGGCGGGTGTGCGTGGTGGACTCGGTGACCGGTGAGGTGGAGGACCTCACCTGACCAGCACACCGGACAGGAAAGCCTCTACGGCGCCGCGGAACACCCGCGGTGCCTCGTCGTGGATCACGTGGCCGGACTCGGGGACGAGCAGGTGCGTGCCTCCGGTGCGGTGGGCGATCTCGGCCATCTGGCCGGGGCGCATGCCGCCGCGGCCTGCTTCGAGCGCGAGCAGCGGGCAGCGGATGGCGTCGACGAGGTGCCAGTAGTCGCGCACGCCCCATTCGCCCGCGATCTCGTAGAGGTCCTCCATGCGGGCCAGGAGGTGGTAGCCGTCGGCGCGTTCCTCGAAGAACTCCTCGACCCGCGGCACGTCCACCACCGAGCGGACGTGCGCGAGCGAGCGGAACGGCACGGGCCAGGCGTCGAAGTACCACTTCCAGTCGTCGACCGACTTGCCGGTGTTGTCCGGGACGACGTCCTCGACCACGACGGCGCGGACCAGGTCGGGGTGGGTGGCGGCCAGGCCCATGGCGTGCAGGCCGCCCATGGAGTGGCCGATCAGGACGGCCGGGCCGAGGTCCAGTTCCGCGACGGTCCGTGCGGCGTCGGCGATGAAGTCCTCGGTCCGCCACGGCCCGCCGCGGGCCTCGCGGCCGTGGCCGCGGGCGTCGACCGCGACCACCCTGCCGTACCCGGTGAGCCACTGCGCGACCGTCCACCACGTCGTGGCGCGGCTCATCAACCCGTGCATGAGGAGGATGCCCTGACCGGATCCCCCGAACTCGATGGTGCCCATGCGTGCATCATTGCGGCATGCCAATCAGCCCCAAGGCACGCCCGTACCTGCTGATCGTCATCGTCGCGCTCGTGATCGCGGGCGTGGTGGTGGCGCGGCTGCCAGGAGGAACGGCCCGGACCACGGGGTCGGCGGCGCCGGAGGCGAGCGCGGCGTCCGCGCCGGGGGTGGGCGGCGCCGGGGCCGGTGACGCGTACTACCCGGAGGACGGCAACACCGGGTACGACGTGGAGCAGTACGACGTGGCGATCACCTACGACCCGGTGACGAAAGTGCTGGACGGCAAGGCCACGATCAGCGCGAAGGCGACCGAGGAGCTCAGCCGGTTCAACCTCGACCTGCACAAGCTGACCGTCAGCGGGGTGCTGGTCGGCGACCAGGCCGCGACGTTCGCGCAGGAGGGCGACCACGAGCTGGTCGTCACGCCCGCCGCGCACCTGCCGAAGGACCGGCCGTTCACGGTGGTGGTGACCTACGGTGGCGAGCCGCAGGCGTTCGAGGACAAGGCGCTCGGCACGAGCGGCTGGCAGATCTCCGCGTCCGGCGGGGCGTTCGCAGCGGGCGAGCCGCACTCCGCGACGGCCTGGTTCCCGGCCAACGACACCCCCCGCGACAAGGCCAGGTTCAAGGTCGCCGCGCGGGTGCCGAACGGCTGGTCGGTGATCTCCAACGGCCGCGAGGACGGCTCGTCGACCGCGGACGGGTGGACCACGTTCACGTGGACCGAGGACACCCCGCTGGCGACGTACCTGGCGACCGTGGCCATCGACAAGTGGAAGTTCGAGCGGTCGCAGCTGCCCGACGGGACGAAGGTCGTGGACGCGTACGCGCCCGGCGCCGAGGGCAAGAAGAACGAGCAGAAGCGGCTGCCGGAGATCCTCGCGTTCCTGTCGGAGAAGTTCGGCCCCTACCCGTTCGACGAGGCGGGCGGCATCTACCTGTCCGACGACATCGGGTTCTCGCTGGAGACCCAGACCAGGCCGATCTACGCGCAGTGGGCCGACCTGGAGACCGTGGTGCACGAGAACGCGCACCAGTGGTTCGGCGACTCGGTGTCGCTGGAGAGCTGGGCCGACATCTGCCTGAACGAGTGCTTCGCGAGCTACTCGCAGTGGCTGTGGGCCGAGGCCAAGGAGGGCGTGAACCTCGACGACCGCTACCGCGCGGAGGTCGAGAGGCGCAAGGAGAGCACGCAGTACTGGGAGCGCAAGCTCTACGACATGGGGCGCGGCAACGAGTTCCGCGGCGTGTACGACAAGGGCATCCTGGCGCTGCACGCGCTGCGCAGGCAGATCGGCGACCAGGCGTTCGACCAGGTGCTCAAGGGGTGGGCCTCGGCGCACAAGGGCGGCAACGCGACGTGGCCGGAGTTCGAGCAGCACGTGGAGAAGGTGTCCGGGCAGAACCTCGAGGGGTTCTTCGCGGCGTGGTTCCGGGGTGACCGACGCCCCTCGGACGAGTACCTGATGCCGGGCACGTTGCGCCGATAAGCTGGAAACCATGGCAGTCGTGAAGATCAACGCGATCAAGGTCCCCGAGGGCGCGGGCCCCGAGCTGGAGAAGCGGTTCGCCGCCCGACTGGGAACGGTGGACCAGTCCCCCGGTTTCCTGGGCTTCGAGCTGCTCCGCCCCGTCCAGGGTGACGACCGGTACTTCGTCTACACCCGCTGGGAGACCGACGAGGACTTCGAGAACTGGAAGAACGGCGGTGCCCGCGAGGCCCACGCCGGTGAGCGCGCCAAGCCGGTCGCGAGCGGTGCCGACCTGCTCGAGTTCGAGGTCGTGCTCAGCTCCACGCCCAAAAAGGATGCTTGACCGGGCAGCCGAGCTGCTCGCCCGCGCCGACGCGGTCCTCATCTGCGCCGGCGCGGGCATGGGCGTGGACTCCGGCCTGCCGGACTTCCGCGGTGACCGCGGTTTCTGGCAGGCCTACCCGCCGTACGAACGGCTCGGCCTGAGCTTCGCGGAGCTGGCCGACCCGGTGCACTTCGCCGACGACCCCGCGCTGGCGTGGGGTTTCTACGGGCACCGGCTGCACCTGTACCGCGACACCGCGCCGCACGCCGGTTTCCCGCTGCTGCGCACGTGGGGCGCCGAGCAGCGGGTGTTCACGTCCAATGTGGACGGTCAGTTCCAGGTGGCCGGGTTCCCGCACGTCGCCGAGGTGCACGGTTCGATCCACCACCTCCAGTGCGTGGAGCCGTGCACGGACGACGTCTGGGCCGCGGACGACCTCGTCGTCACCGTCGACCCGTCGACGATGCGCGCCGAGGACCCGTTGCCCCGCTGCCGGAACTGCGGTGGGCTGGCACGGCCGAACATCCTGATGTTCGGCGACTACGACTGGATCGGCACGCGCAGCCAGACCGCGTTGGACGAGCTGACCGCGTGGCGGCGCGGTCTGCGCGACCGTTCGCTGGTGGTCGTCGAGATCGGCGCGGGCAACGCCGTCCCGACCGTCCGGCGGCAGGCGGAACTGGCCAGCGCGGCCAGCGGCGCGCTGATCCGGATCAACCCGCGCGAGTCCGACGTCCGGCATGGACGGGGGATCGCGCTGGCCATGGGGGCCGAGGAGGCCCTCACCGAGTTGGCACGACGAACTGGGTGACCACGGCCCGGTGGTCCGTCCCGCCGATGGCGATCACGCCGTAGGTGTCCACCGGGCAGCGGTTGTCCACCAGCACGTGGTCGATGGTCACCGGCGGCGGCCAGAGCTTCCCGGACGGCCACGTCGGCTCCAGGCCCGCCCCCACCTCGTCCGCCGCGTCCACGTACCCGTTGCCCAGCAGCCTGCGCAGGCCCACGTGGTCCAGGGTCGCGTTGAAGTCCCCCGCCAGCACCCGCGGCGCTCCCCCGAGGTCCCGGTTGGGCAGCCCGGCGAGTTCCCGCTGCCACGCCTCCGGTCCGGCCGTCAGGACCGGCGGCATCGTGTGCACGGCGACGACCTCGATGTCGCGGTCGCCGGGCAGGTCGACCAGCGCGCCCGGCTGCCGCATGCTGCCGGGTGACGTCAGCGTCTTGGCGGTCAGCCCGTACCGGGAGGCGATGCCGGACCCCGCGGGCCCCGGCCGCGGCTCGAAGACCTGGCTGGGCAGCATGTTCCGCAGGCCCGCCCGGTCCAGTTCGGCCACGGCCTCCGGGGTCAGCTCCTGGAGGGTGAGGACGTCGACCTGGTTCGCCCGGACGGCGGCGACCACGTCCGCGGCGTCCGCTTGGCCCAGCAGCATGTTCACCGACATCACCCGCACCTCGGTGCCCACGCCGTTGGGTCGCGAGTCCGGGAAGGCCCTGGGGGCCACCGCGGCGACCAGGACGATCGCCACCAGCAGCACCAGCGTGCCCGCGGCCCACCGGCGCAGCAGCAGGGCGACGCAGCCCAGCAGCACCCCCGCCGCGGCCGTGTAGGGCGTCAGGGCGGTCACCGCGACCATGTAGCGGTTGCCGTCGATGCCCAGCAGGCGCAGGCCCGCGGCCACCAGGAAGGCCGCGGCCAGCAGGACCAGGAAGGCCGACAGCGGCCCACCGCCCACCCGCCGTCGTCTCGCCACTTCGGTGTCGGCCACGGGGCCAGTCTGCCCGAAGTGGGGCGGCGCACGGCCGAGTTGGGGAGACGCGCAGGTCAGGGCCCGCGGCCGTTCGCGGCGGGATCGGTGGACGGGGGTCCCCCGGAAATCGAGGCCCCGAGAAGAACGCCACCGACGAAAACGCTCCACCAGCAGGCGGTTCGACGCGACCCACCGCCCCCGCGACACAAAGCGCCCCTGGTCCGGGGACCAGGGGCGCTTCGCGGTACTGCCGGCGGTTACTCGCCGACTGCCTCGGCTTCACCGGCGGACTCGCCGCCACCGGAGGCCGACAGCTCGACCGGCGGGGAGTCCGGGACGCGGCCCGGCTTGGCTTCGCCGCGGAAGGTGAAGTGCGCCTTGTCGTCGGGCGTGCCTTCGCCGTCCCAGCCCTCGACGTCGGTGAGGATGATCTGGCCCGGCTGGATCTCGCCGAACAGGATCTTCTCCGACAGGGCGTCCTCGATCTCCCGCTGGATCGTGCGACGCAGCGGGCGGGCGCCGAGCACGGGGTCGAAGCCACGGGTGGCCAGGAGCATCTTGGCCCTGTCCGTGAGCTCGATCGCCATGTCCTTGCTCTTCAACTGCGCCTCGACGCGGTTGATCATCAAGTCCACCATCTCGATGATCTGTTCCTGCGTGAGCTGGTGGAAGACGATGATGTCGTCGATGCGGTTGAGGAACTCCGGCCTGAAGTGCTTCTTCAGCTCGTCGTTGACCTTGTTCTTCATGCGCTCGTAGTTCGACGCGCCGTCCTGGCCCGTGGTGAAGCCCAGCCCCACGGCCTTGGAGATGTCCGACGTGCCCAGGTTGGACGTGAAGATGATGACGGTGTTCTTAAAGTCCACCGTCCGGCCCTGACCGTCGGTCAGGCGGCCGTCCTCCAGCACCTGGAGCAGCGTGTTGTAGATCTCCTGGTGCGCCTTCTCGATCTCGTCGAACAGCACCACGGAGAATGGCTTGCGGCGCACCTTCTCGGTGAGCTGGCCGCCCTCTTCGTAGCCGACGTAGCCGGGAGGGGCACCGAACAGCCGCGACGCGGTGTAGCGGTCGTGGAACTCACCCATGTCGATCTGGATGAGCGCGTCCTCTTCACCGAACAGGAACTGCGCGAGCGCCTTGGACAGCTCCGTCTTGCCGACACCGGAGGGGCCGGCGAAGATGAACGAGCCCGACGGGCGCTTCGGGTCCTTCAGACCCGCACGTGTGCGGCGGATCGCCTTGGACACGGCCTTGACCGCGTCGACCTGGCCGATGATCCGCTTGTGCAGCTCGTCTTCCATGCGGAGCAGACGGGTCGTCTCCTCCTCGGTGAGCTTGAAGACGGGGATGCCGGTCCAGTTCGCCAGCACTTCGGCGATCTGCTCGTCATCGACCTCGGCGACGACGTCGAGGTCACCGTCCTTCCACTGCTTCTCGCGCTCGGCCTTCTGCCCGAGCAGGGTCTTCTCGGCGTCCCGCAGCTTCGCGGCGCGCTCGAAGTCCTGCGCGTCGATGGCCGACTCCTTGTCCCTGCGGACGTCGGCGATCTTCTCGTCGAACTCGCGCAGGTCCGGCGGGGCGGTCATCCGGCGGATGCGCATGCGCGCGCCCGCCTCGTCGATGAGGTCGATCGCCTTGTCCGGGAGGAACCGGTCGTTGATGTACCGGTCGGCCAGGGTGGCGGCCGCGACCAGCGCGGAGTCGGTGATCGACACGCGGTGGTGCGACTCGTAGCGGTCGCGCAGACCCTTGAGGATCTCGATCGTGTGCTCCAGCGACGGCTCGCCGACCTGGATCGGCTGGAACCGGCGCTCCAGGGCGGGGTCCTTCTCGACGTACTTGCGGTACTCGTCGAGCGTGGTCGCGCCGATGGTCTGGAGCTCACCGCGGGCCAGCATCGGCTTGAGGATGCTGGCGGCGTCGATCGCGCCCTCGGCGGCACCCGCACCCACGAGGGTGTGGATCTCGTCGATGAACAGGATGATGTCGCCGCGGGTGCGGATCTCCTTGAGGACCTTCTTCAGGCGCTCTTCGAAGTCACCGCGGTAGCGGGAACCGGCGACCAGGGAGCCCAGGTCAAGCGTGTAGAGCTGCTTGTCCTTGAGCGTCTCGGGCACCTCGCCCTTGACGACCATCTGCGCCAGGCCCTCGACGACGGCGGTCTTGCCGACGCCGGGCTCGCCGATGAGCACCGGGTTGTTCTTGGTGCGGCGGGACAGCACCTGCATGACCCGCTCGATCTCCTTGGAGCGCCCGATGACCGGGTCGAGCTTGCCCTCGCGCGCGCTGGCGGTGAGGTTGCGCCCGAACTGGTCGAGCACCAGGGACGACGAGGGAGTGCCCTCGCCGCGGCCGGTGGACTCGGTCGGCTCCTTGTTGGAGTAGCCGGACAGGAGCTGGAGCACCTGCTGGCGCACCCGGTTGAGGTCGGCTCCCAGCTTGACCAGGACCTGCGCCGCGACGCCTTCGCCCTCGCGGATCAGGCCGAGCAGGATGTGCTCGGTGCCGATGTAGTTGTGGCCGAG
The DNA here is from genome assembly GCF_032460545.1 of Umezawaea sp. Da 62-37. Classification (GTDB taxonomy): domain Bacteria; phylum Actinomycetota; class Actinomycetes; order Mycobacteriales; family Pseudonocardiaceae; genus Umezawaea. Next base: position 5,892,488 of record NZ_CP135965.1, on the reverse strand, counting down.
CTGCAGCGCTTCGCGCAGGGACAGCTCGAGGACTTTTTTCGCTCGTGGGGTGAAGGGGATGTGACCGCTCGGGGCCTGCTGGCCCTGGCCGATGATTTCCTCGACCTGCTGGCGGACACCTTCGAGGGCGATCCCCAACGACTCCAGCGCCTTGGCGGCGACACCTTCACCCTCGTGGATCAACCCCAGGAGGATGTGCTCGGTGCCGATGTAGTTGTGGTTGAGCATCCGGGCCTCTTCTTGGGCCAGGACAACCACCCGCCTCGCGCGGTCGGTGAACCTTTCGAACATTCGCACTCCCTGACTGCTGCGCCGGCGGTCCTCGGGCTCACCACTGGCAGACCGTGGAGAGCGCGGCACCGTGCCGACCACTGTAGTCGGCGGGGCCATCGCTCTCAGTTCCCGTGCGCAGCTGGCCGCCCTCGGGGAACTCTTACACCCTCGTCAACGCACGTTGTGCCAGGCAGATTCCGCCTTGGGGGCTCTGTCCGCTCAGCGCGAACAGCCACCCGTTCGGTGGAGTCATCGGTGACTGGCGTCACTCATCCAGCGCAACCGGGGACGGTCTAGGTAAGGTTAGGCAATCCTCAGCCGTACTCACCAGCGAGGCCCTGCCAATGACGATACCGGCCGAAGTGCGGACGCGACGCGCGTCCACGCCCGTCGCCGAGTCCATCACCAGGGTGTCCACCCGGAGCGACGACGTCGAGGTCCGGTTCGGCCTTCCGGCACAGCGCGGCGACTGGGTGCTCTGCTCGGACGCCCTCGCCGACCCGGCGCTGTTCGACCGCTGGCGCAAGGCCCTCGCCGAGTGGCTGGAGGTCCAGTACGGCGGATCCTCGGACCGCGCCACCGCCGGCTACGTCATGGGCTGGTACCTCGGCGTCCCCGGCCAGCTCGCGGGCCTGCTGTTCCACAGCGCCCGCCGCGTGCCCTCCCTGAGGCCCGCCGACCTCGCGTTCCGCCTGGCGGGCGACCGTCCCCAGGTGGCGGGCATCGCCCTGCTCTCCGACGAGTTCGCCTGCCTCCCCGACGACCCGGCGGGCAACCACCCGGCCGCCACCGTCGTCGCCGACGAGGCCGCGCTGGCCGCGCTGCTGCGCGCCAAGTACGTCGCCCACGCCGCCGACTTCGTCAAGGCCTTCGGCCCCACGGTCCGCCTTGGCCGCCGGATGCTCTGGGCCGCCGCCACCGACGCCCTGGACAAGGGCACCTGGCTGGCGGGCCGGATGTGCGGCGACGAGTCCACCGGCGTCTCCGACGCCGCCATGCTCCTGCCGGAGCGCATCGCCCCGCTCACGTCCGGCTCGACCATGCGCTTCACCGACGGCGAGTGGACCCGGAGCAGGCAGAGCTGCTGCTTCACCTACGTGCTGCCCGGCGCCGAGGAGTGCGACACCTGCCCGCGGGTGTGCCGCTGAGGCGGTGCCTGGTGCCCGAGCGCACGACTCGGGGTGTCTGAACGTTCGACACGGGGTGCCTGAACGTTCGACACGGGGTGCCTGAGCGTTCGACACGGGGTGTCCGGGAGTTCGACTCGCGGGTTAGGTGCGGTGGCGGTTGCCGATGGGGATCACCAGGGGGGTTCCGGAGACGGGGTCGGTGACCACGCGTGCTTCCAGGCCGAACACCTCGAGGAGCACCTCCTCGGTCAGCACCTCGGCGGGTGGGCCCTGCACGACGATCCGGCCGCTCTTCATGGCGATCAGGTGCTCCGCGTAGCGGGCGGCCAGGTTCAGGTCGTGCAGGACCATGATCACCGTTCGGCCCATCTCCGCGTGCAGCCGCTGCACCAGGTCCAGCACGTCGATCTGGTGCGCGAGGTCCAGGTACGTGGTCGGCTCGTCCAGCAGCAGCAGGTCGGTCCCCTGGGCCAGCGCCATCGAGATCCACGCCCGCTGCCGCTGCCCGCCCGACAGCTCCTCGACGGTCCGCCCGGCCAGCTCGTCCATCCCCGTCATCCGCAACGCCTCGGCCACCGCCGCCTCGTCGTCGGACGACCACTGCCGGTACCAGGCCTGGTGCGGCTGCCGTCCCCGCGCGACCAGGTCCGCCACGGTCAGGCCCTCCGGGGCCTGGGGAGCCTGCGGCAGCATCCCCAGCACCTTCGCCACCTCGCGGGTGGGGATCCGATCGATCCTCTTCCCGTCCAGCAGCACGCTGCCGCCCCGCGCGGGCAGCAACCGCCCCAGCGCGCGCAGCAACGTGGACTTCCCGCACCCGTTGGGCCCGATGACCGCGGTGACCGTCCCGCCGACGACGTCCAGGTCCAACCCGTCGACGATCGTGCGATCGCCGTAACCGACCGTGAGATCCGCTGCCTGGAGCCGAACCGTCATACCCGTGCCTCCCGGCGACCTCGAATGAGCAAGTACATGAGGTAGGGCGCGCCCAGCACGGCGGTGATCACGCCGACCGGCATCTCGAACCCACCGAAGGCGGTGCGGGAGATCAGGTCCGACGCGACCACCAGCAGCGCGCCCACCACCGAGGACCCGAGCAGCGGCGGCGTGGCCGTGGCCGCCACGCGCGAGGCGATCTGCGGAGCCGCGAGGGCGACGAAGGCGATCGGCCCCGCGGCGGCGGTGGCGACGGAGGCCAGGCCGATGCCGACGAGCAGCAGCGCGCTGCGGGCCGGGTTCAACCGGACCCCCAGGCCGCGGGCGGTGTCGTCGCCGAACTGGAGCGCTCCGAGCACGTGGGCGCAGACGAAGGCGACGGGCATCAGGACCGCGAGGGCGACGCCGACCGGGACGACGTGCTCCCAGCCGCGGCCGTTGAGGCTGCCGGTGATCCACACCATGGCGCGAGCGGCGTCGTTCACGTCGCCCGCGGTCAGCAGGTACTGGGTGATGTTGCCCGCGATGGCGGCGACGCCGACGCCGACCAGCACCATGCGGAAGCCCTCGATTCCCTTGCGCCACGCCAGCGCGTAGACGAGGAGGCCGAAGAAGAGGCCGCCGCCCAGCGCGGCGACCGGGATGCCGATGTCGGCGACGGGACCGGTCAGCGCGCCCGCGAACGTGATCACGGAGACCGCGCCGACGCTGGCGCCCCAGGTGACGCCGAGGATGTCCGGGCTGGCCAGCGGGTTGCGGGCGATGGACTGGAAGATCGCGCCCGCCAGCGCCAGCGCGGCGCCGACGAACACGGCCGTCAGCGACCTGGGCAGCCGCAGGTCCAGCACGATGAACCGGTGGCTGGTCTGACCGCCGCCGAGCAGGACGTCGAACACCTGGCCGATCGTCAGCGGGAAGTCGCCCCGGCCGATGTTCACCGCCATGACCAGCGCCAGCAGCGCCAGGCCGACCACGACCAGCACCAGCGGCCGCCAGCGCAGCGGCCAGGAGAACGGGCCGACCCGCAGGCCCTTGCGAGCTTCCACGACGGCGACCTCGGGGAGGTCCACGGCGGCGCTCACAGCTTCACCAGCTTCTTGCGCCGCACGAGCGCGATGAAGAACGGGGCGCCGAGCACCGCCATCATGATCCCGACCTCCAGTTCGGCGGGGCGGGCCACGATCCGGCCCAGGACGTCGGCCACCAGGAGCACCGCCGCGCCGAGCAGGCCGGAGTACGGCAGCAGCCAGCGGTGGTCGGGGCCGGTGATCGCGCGGGCCGCGTGCGGGACGACCAGGCCGAGGAAGCCGATCGGGCCGCACGCCGCGACGGCGCCGCCGACCAGCAGCGTGATGGCGGCGATGCCGACGACCCTGGTGCGGGCGATCCGCTGGCCCAGCGCGCGGGCGACGTCCTCGCCGAGCGCCAGCGCGTTCACGCCCGGCGCGTTGGCCAGCGCCAGCACCAGGCCGACGACCAGGAACGGCAGGACCTGCTGGAGCACGCCGAGGTCGCGGCCGGAGACGGCGCCGACCTGCCAGAACCGGAACGCGTCGAGGCTCTGCCGGTCCAGCAGCACGAGGGCGGACACCAGGCCGTGCATCAGCGCGCTCACGGCGGCGCCCGCGAGGGCGAGCGTGACCGGGGTCGCGCCCGCGCGGCCGGACGAGCCGAGGAGGAACACGACGGCGCTGGCGACGAACGCGCCGAGGAAGGCGAACCAGACGTAGGAGGTGAGGCTGGTGACGCCGAGGGTGAAGATCGCGAGGACGACGGCGAACGCGGCGCCCTGCGTGACGCCGAGGATGCCGGGGTCGGCGAGCGGGTTGCGGGTGTGGCCCTGCATGAGGGCGCCGCCGATGCCGAGGGCGATGCCGACCGCGATGCCGAGCAGGGTGCGGGGGACGCGCAGCTCGCGGATGACGACGTCGTCCTCGAGGCCGGTGGGCGCGGTGAGGGCGTGCCACACCCCGTCCAGCGCTATCTCCTTGGAGCCGATCGCGATGCTCGCGACGGCGGCCAGGGCCAGTGCGAGCACCAGCAGGACCAGCCCGACGAGCCGTCGACGGCGCTGTTCGGATGCCAAGTACCGCTCCTCGCCCGCGATTCCACTTCGGTGAGGGCAGCCTAACCGAAGTAGTACGGGTTCCCGCAGGGTCCGGAGCGAGGTGTCGCGCACGGCACGGGCGCGCGGTGTCGGGCCGCCTTTTCCGCGGCACATTTCCTCGAGTTGATCATTGATCCGACTACCGACCGAAGCCGGCCAATCACCCAATTGACGAACGAGAGGCGCCGGAACCGAATCCGACGCCCCTTCGTTGATCTACGTAATTGGGGTGGCACCCCCTTAAACCGCCGGTCAGCCCTGCTGGTGGTAAGCGTCCAGGACCTCGGCCGGGATACGGCCGCGATCGGACACCTTCATGCCCTGCTTGCGGGCCCACTCGCGAATGGCCTGGTTCTGCTCCCTATCCGCCGATGCCGGACGAGCGGCGGTCTTAACCCCGGCGGGACGACCGGGCCCCCTCTTGCGGCCACCGGCGCGACGAGCACTGGTGACGAAGTCCGCGAGAACATCGCGGAGCTTGCCCGCATTGTCCGGAGAAAGGTCGATCTCATAGGCGACGCCGTCCAAGCCGAAGCCGACGGTCTCCTCTGCCCTGGAACCGTCCAGGTCATCGACCAGGGTCACGGTGACCTTCTGCGCCATGCGTATCCTCCTGGACTCGAATGCGCGGTACTGCTACCCCGACCGCGACCGAAAACAATGTCGTTGTGCAGGTTAGCGCATAACTGCGGATATGCACCTGCCAGCGTCTCAGACGTTACTTCATTCAGGTACGGGCGAGCCGCAAACACGATCGCGGCCGGTGAGGGCCACCGCGACCCCTTCCGCCATTCCCACCGCCGTCATGCGGTGGCATTCCGCACCGCCCCGATCGCGGAAAGTCCTGACGGTCCTGCAACCCCTCGACGCCGCCACCCGTGTATGGGTGGCGGCCCGCCACCGGCCCACGGCCCCGCGCTTGTCAGAACGCTTGTGCAGGAACTTCGCCGAACCCGTCCGGGTGATCTGCTCCACGAGCGGTTCGGACAACGACCACATGGTGAGAGCACACTCTCCGTCGTATAACGCTCGGTCTCCGGCGCCCGACGGTGAAGGGTCCCGTCCCCCGCAAGAGCGCCTAATTCGGGTTTCACGCCGAGTTCCGGCGGGTGGAAACGGAAAGTGCTTGCTGTCGGACAGGATCACACGGGACGGGCGGACAGAAAGTGGTGTACGTCTCCCAGTTCCCCGCAGTGCGCGTTTTGCCACTTCAGACTGATGGGGAACCGGGCTCGCACACCCAATCGAGACTGTTTTTCACCCGTGCGCACGGTTACGGAGAACGTCGTGGCTGGTCACGAACTCCGCCGGTCGACCCACTCGCGAACGGCGCAACCGATCGGTTATTCGAACCGGGTGACGACCGGTCTCGGTAAGTTGAACGCGTGACGAGTGCCGATGATCGACCTCACCACGCTGTCCCCGACCATGCCCGCCGGGCGAGTTCGTTCGGAGCTCGGGCATCCGATTACGCGGCCCACCGCCCGGACTACCCGGTGGCCGCCGTGCGCTGGGCGCTCGAACCCGTCCAAGCGGCGGACCGGCTGCGCGTGCTGGATCTCGGGGCGGGCACCGGGAAGCTGACCGGCGTGCTGTGCTCCGAGGGCCACCGGGTCACCGCGGTGGAGCCCGACGAGGCCATGCTCTCCGAGCTGGTCCGGCTGCACGGCGGTGTGCGGGCGCTGCCCGGCACCGCGGAGCGCGTTCCGCTGCCGGACGGCACGATGGACGCCGTCGTCGTCGGGCAGGCGTTCCACTGGTTCGACCAGGAACGGGCGCTGACCGAGATCGCGCGGGTGCTCAAGCCCGGCGGTGTGGTCGCCGCGCTGTGGAACGCCGACGACGTGGACGTGGAGTGGGTCGCCGGGTTCGGCGAGGTGAGCCTGTCGCCCTTGAGCGCCAAGGACTTCGACCTCGCCCACCCGATGCCCGCGCACCCGCTCTACACCGGTTCCGAGCAGATGGCGTTCCCGCATTCCCAGCGCCGCACGGCCGAGTCGCTGGTGGACACCATCAGCACGCACTCCTACATGCTGGTGGCGCCGGACGACGAGCGCGACGAGCTGGTCGGGAAGATGCTGGCCTACCTGAAGTCCCGCCCGGAGACCGCGACCGGCGAGTTCGACCTGCCCATGCGCACCCTGGTGAAGCGCCAGGTCCGCGTCTGACCCACCGGGCGCGGTGGAACGCCGCGGGGGCGCCGTCCAGCGCGCCCCCGCGGCGGTCAGCGCATGTTGCGCTCGAAGACCAGCCGCAGGCCCAGCAGGGTCAGGTCGGGCACGTGGTGCTGGATCGTCGCGGACTCCGACACCACCAGTGGCGCCAAGCCGCCGGTGGCGATCACGGTGACCTCGCCCGGTTCGGTGGCCCCCAGCTCCTCGATGATCCGGGTGACCAGCCCGTCGACCTGGCCGACGAACCCGTAGACGATGCCGGACTGCAGGCACTCCACGGTGTTCTTGCCGATCACCGCGCGCGGCCGGACCAGCTCCACCTTGCTGAGCTGGGCGGCGCGGGCGGCCAGCGCGTCGAGCGAGATCTCGATGCCCGGCGCCAGCGCGCCGCCGAGGAACTCGCCCTTCGCGGAGATCACGTCGAGGTTGGTGGACGTGCCGAAGTCGACCACCACGCAGGCGGTGCTGTGCAGGTGGTGCGCGGCCAGGGTGTTGATCACCCGGTCCGAGCCCACCTCCTTCGGGTTGTCCACGAGCAGCGGCACACCGGTGCGGATGCCGGGCTCCACCACGACCTTCGGCACCTTCGGGTAGTACCGGCCGAGCATCACGCGCAGCTCGCGCAGCACCGCGGGCACGGTGGACAGCGCGGAGATGCCGGTGATCCGGTCGGCGTACTCGCCGAGCAGGCCGCGCATGGTGAGCGCCAGCTCGTCGGCGGTCATCCTGGCGTCGGTGCGCATCCGCCAGTCGCGCACGAGCGTCGCCTGGTCGCCCAGCCCGTCGTACAGGCCGAGCACGATGTTGGTGTTGCCGACGTCGATCGCGAGCAGCACAGGACTTTCCTCAGTTCTCGGCTTGGATCAGGGCGTCGAGCGCGGCGGCGTCCGCCGTCTCGGCCGCGGTGATGGCCCCGCTGCTCAGACCCGAGCCCTCGGGGGCGTGCGCCAGGTCCGCGCCCAGTTCGACGACCTTGTTGTCGGCGTCGACGAAGACGACCTTCGGCTCGTACTTGCGCGCCTCGGCGTCGTCCATGGAGCCATAGGCGATCAGGATGACCAGGTCTCCGGGCTGGACGAGGTGCGCCGCGGCGCCGTTGATACCGATCACGCCGCTGCCGCGCTCGCCCGCGATGACGTAGGTCTCCAGCCGGGCGCCGTTGGTGACGTCGACGATCGCGACCTGCTCGCCCGCCAGCAGGTCGGCGGCCTCCATCAGGTCGAGGTCCACCGTCACCGAGCCGACGTAGTGCAGGTCGGCACGGGTCACGGTGGCCCGGTGGATCTTGGACTTGAGCATGGTGCGGAACATGACGGCCTTCCCCCTCAGTCGTCGCCGTCGCCGAGCAGCACGGCGGCGTTGTCGATCAGACGTGTCGTGCCGACGCGGGCGGCCACCAGCAGCCTGGCGTCGCCCTTCTCCGGTGCCGGACCGAGGTCGGGCGCGCGGAGCTCCAGGTAGTCGAGGTCGATTCCGGGAACGGCGGCCAGCGTGTCCCGCGCGGTCCTCAGCACGGCTTCCGGCCCCTGCGCGCTGACGTGCGCGCCCGCGACCAGCGCGGCGGACAGGGCCACGGCGGTCTGCCGCTGCTCGGCGTCGAGGAACCGGTTGCGCGAGGACAGCGCGAGGCCGTCGTACTCGCGGACGGTCGGCACGCCGACGACGTCGAGCGGGAAGTTCAGCTCCCGCGCCATCCGGTGGATCAGGGTGAGCTGCTGGTAGTCCTTCTCGCCGAACACCGCGTAGGTGGGGCCGACGATGTTGAACAGCTTCGCCACGACCGTGAGCACGCCGTCGAAGTGGCCGGGGCGGGTCGCGCCCTCCAGCTCGGTGCCGAGGACGCCCGGCGACACGGACGCGGTGGCGCCGGAGGGGTACATGTCCTCGGCGCTCGGCGCGAAGACGATGCCGACGCGCTCCTCGCGGCAGATGTCCACATCGGACTCCAGGTTGCGCGGGTAGCGGTCGAGGTCCTCGTTCGGCCCGAACTGCAACGGGTTCACGAAGATCGACACCACGACGACCGTGTTCTGCATGACGTGCGCTTCGCGGATCAGCTTGCGGTGCCCCGCGTGCAGCGCGCCCATCGTGGGCACGAGCGCGATGTTGCGGCCCGCCGCGCGCAGCGCGCGGACGACCCGCGTCACCCGCGCCGGGTCGTGGTGGACGGTCACCCCCGCGGGGCTGTAGTCGGCCTTGGACAGGGGCTTCGTCATTCGTCGTCCTCAAGGGTGGTTCGGACTTCGGTCGCGGCTTCGGGCTTGAGCAGGCCCGCGGCCTGGGCGCGGTCGGCGGTGCGGTGGGCCAGCACCCGGTACGACGGCAGGGTTTCCGGTGCCCGCTCGGCGAGGACGGCCAGGTGCTTGCGGACCGTGCCGACGTCGCCGCGGGACACCGGGCCGGTGAGGGCGCGGTCGCCGTGCCGCAGCGCGTTGTCCAGCGCCGCGGACAGCAGCGGGCCGAGCAGCCGCTCCGGGCCCGCGATCCCGGCCGAGCGCAGCAGGTCCGCGCACTCGGTGACCAGGGTGACCAGGTGGTTCGCGCCGTGCGCGAGCGCGGCGTGGTAGAGCGGGCGGACGTGCTCCGGGATGCGCACCGGGTCCGCCTCCATCTCCACCACGAGCGCCTCGCCGACGCTCCACGCGGCCTCGTCGCCGTCCGCCGCCGTCACGCCGACGCTGGCGGCCGTCATGCGCTGGAGGTCCTCGGCGCGGCCGGTGAACGTCATCACGGGGTGCAGCGCCACGCACAGCGCGCCGATCTCCGCGGCCGGGGTGAGCACGCCGACGCCGTGGGCGCCGCTGGTGTGCACGACGATCTGGCCCGCGCGCAGCGACCCGGTGGCGACGAGACCGCGGACGAGACCGGGCAGCGCGTCGTCGGGGACGGCGAGCAGCAGCAGGTCCGCGGCGGCCGCGACGTCGGGCGGGGCGAGGACCGGGACATCGGGCAGCAGGTCCTCGGCGCGGCGCAGGGAGGCCTGGGAGACGGCGCTCACGCCGACCGTGAGGTGGCCCGCGCGCGCCAGTGCCGCGCCCAGCACCGAACCGACGCGGCCCGCGGAGATGACCCCGACGGCGAGTCTGGCCGGGCGGTTCACGGCGTCGTGTCCGCTCGGGTGGTCGCGCTCATTGCGACTGGCTCCTTCTGGCGTTCCAGTCCCGACCTTTCCGCGGGTACCGGACGACGGCCGCGAGCGTAATCGGGGGGAAATCCGAATGTGTGGTCCGGGTGACCAGCTTCACCCGTGCTGTCCGCCTTCGGCCTTGGCCGCGCCGGGCGCGTCGACGGCGGTCTGGCGGGCGGCCAGCAGCGCCGACAGCAGCACCCGGTGCCGCTGCTCCGCGTCCGCTCCCGCGGTGCCCTGGGACATCCGGTGCCGCAGGAACGCCAGTTCCGTGACCGCGTGCTGGTAGGCGGCGACCGCGCGGGACGCCCGCTCGCCGACCTTGCGGCGCACGATCCGCCGCCAGTTCTTCCGGCCGGGCATGCTCGCCAGCAGCGAGACCTCGCTGGCCGCGATCCACCGGTGCGCCTCCATGTCGGGCAGCTGGGCTGCGACGATGCGCTGCTCGCGGCGGCGCTGCCAGACCACCAGCACGACCATGCCCGCGAAGATCGGCACCATGATCAGGAAGTACAGGTTGATGAACGTCGTGCCGTCGCCGACGGTCGTGGAGAAGTTCCACAGCGAGTGCAGACCGGCCGCGCACAGGTAGCCGACGACCGGCGCGACGACCCGCACGACCCTGTTGCCGCTCAGCGCGGCGATGCCGATCCCGATGCCGGTCAGCGACGTGAACAGCGGGTGCGCGAACGGCGCCAGCACCCCGCGCAGGATGAACAGCCCGACGATGCCGCTGCTCGCGGAGCCGAAGCCGCCCTCGTTGAAGACCCTGGCGAAGTACCAGATGTTCTCGGTGAACGCGAAGCCCGCCGCCGTGACACCGGCGTAGACGATGCCGTCCACCACGCCGTCGAACTCGTTGCGGCGCCTGACGAACAGCACCACCAGGAACGCCGCCTTCGCGGCCTCCTCGGCGATCGGCGCGCCGATGACGGCGGCGAAGTCGGCGCCGAAGCCCTGCTGGATCAGGTCGCCGATCGCCTGCGCCCGCGAGTTGAACGCCAGCGAGCAGATCGTCGCCCCCAGCGCGCCCCAGGCGAACGCCAGCAGCAGGATCTTCGCGGGTTCCGGCTCCCAGCGGTCCACCCACAGGTAGGCCATGAGCACCGGTCCGACCGGCACCAGCGCGGCCAGCATGCCGACCAGGATCGGCAGCAGGCCCGTCGTGCTGGTGCCGAGCGCGAACATCACCAGCCCGGAGCAGGCCAGCGCGATGAGGCCCACGACCGGCAGCAGCACGGTCCAGCGGCGCTGTTCGCGGCGCTTGCGGGCGGTAGGCGGCGTCGGCAGTGCGTCGGCGTCGGTCACGGGGAAACTGTAGGTGCACACCCGACCGGCGGTTGACGCGGAATCGCGGACGGGGCCCGGACGCGCGCGCCCGGACGACTCCGCGCGGGTGACGGCGGCTCCCGGCGGGGTCGGCGGCGACACTGTGGTGGTGGTCGACTGGGAAGCGCGGTGGCGCGAGGCGCTATACGCGGAGGGCGGGTTCTTCGCGCGCGGGGAGCTGCCCGCGCGGCACTTCCGGACGTCGCCGATGGTCGGGCCGGAGCTGGCCGGGGCGCTGCTGGTGCTGCTGGAGCGGGTGGACGCCGCGCTCGGGCGGCCGGAGCGGCTGGACTTCGTGGACATGGGCGCCGGCGGCGGCGAGCTGGCCGCCGACGTGCGGGCGCTGGCCGTCGGGGACCTCGCGCGACGGCTGCGGGTGACGGCGGTGGACGTGGGGCCCGCGCGGGTGGTGCCGGGAGTGACGTGGGTGCGGGAACCGCCTTCGGTGGTCACCGGGTTGCTGGTCGGGCACGAGTGGTTGGACGCGGTGCCGTGCCCGGTCGTCGTGGGGCCCGCGGACGACCCCTGGATGGCCGTGTGGTGGCCGTTGGGGGACGGGGAGCGGGGAGAGGTGGGCGCGCCTCGGGACGCCGCGTGGGCGGACGCCGTGGGGCGGGTGCGGGGCGCGGCGCTGGCCGTGGACTACGGGCATGTGCTGGGCGACCGGGCGGCGGGGAGGTACCGCGAGGGGACGGTGGCCGGGTACCGGGAGGGGCGGCGGGTGGAGGCGGTCTTCGACGGGAGCTGCGACGTGACGGCGCACGTGGCGTTGGACGCCTGCGCGGTGGCGGCGGGGGGTGACTGGGTGCTGGTGTCGCAGAGGGACGCGCTGGGGGCGCTGGGGGTCGTGGCGGAGCCGCCCGGCGGCGACCCGATGGCCTGGCTGGAGACGAGCGCGCGGAACGGGCGGATCGCGGAACTGCGGGCGCGCGGAGGTCTGGGGGACTTCGGCTGGCTGCTGCACGCGACAGCGGGTGTGCGGACGGCCGACCTGCTGCCGCCGCTGCCCGCCTGGCAGCCCTAGCAGGCGTCCTTCGGGGGTTCCTCGATGCAGGCGTTGCCGCTGCTGGGCATGCGGAGGCGGTCGAGGAGGGAGTGCAGCCGCTCGACGTCGGACGGGCTGAGGTCGGCCAGCAGGTCGCGGTCGATGTGGTTCACGATCCGGCTCATGCCCTCCAGGGCCCGGTGGCCGCGGTCGGACATCTCGACGATGTGCCTGCGGCGGTCCTCGGGGTCGCGCTTGCGTTCCGCGAGGCCCGCGTTCTCCAGGTCGTTGAGGATCGCGACGAGGACGCTGGGGTCGACTTCGAGGGCTTCGATGAGCGCCTGCTGGCTGGTCGGGCCGTGGTGGGAGAGGTGGCGGAGAGCGAAACCGTGCCTCGGCGAGAGGCCGAACGCGCCCAGTTCGCGGCGCATCGTCGCGTCCACACCCTTGCCGAGGTGCGTCAGCTTCAGCGCGATGTGCTCGTCGTCCACCTCATGAACCATACCCGGATCCAAATCATTGAAGCAGTTCAACGATCTGCTATGTTCGACGCTATGTTCATCGCAACTCTTGTGCTCAGCGCACTGCTGGCCGTCGTGTTCGTCGGCGCGGGCACGGCGAAGGTCCTCCAGCGCCCGGTGATGGTCGAGGCGGCCGAGGCGCACGGCTTCGGCAAGGACTCGTACCGGGTGATCGGGCTGCTGGAGTACGCGGGCGCCGCGGGGCTCCTGATCGGGCTCTGGTTCGCGCCGCTGGGGATCGCGGCGGGCGTCGGGCTGGTCCTGCTGATGGCGGGCGCCGTGGTCGTGCACGTCCGGTTCAAGGAGAAGGCCGCGGCGACCGCGCCGTCGGTGGTGCTGGCGCTGCTGGCCGCCGTCGCGCTGGCGCTGCGGATCGCCACCGCCTGAACCTGACGTCGGATACCCGCCGGCGATCCGGCGGGTCCGCGGCCAGGCTGATCCACATGAGGATCCACGCTCTCCCGACCGAAGTCGTCGACCGCGCCCGCGCTCTGGCGGGCACCGACGAACACCACGAACTGCACGCCGGGGCTCCCGGCGAGCCCCTCCGCTGCTGCCTGACGAGGTCCGAGGGCGGTCAGCCGCTCGTGCTGTTCGGCTACTCCCCCGAGGCGGGCGCGGGGCCGTACGAGGAGGTGGGGCCGGTGTTCGTGCACGCCGAGGCCTGCGACGGGCCCGAGCGCACCGACGTCCTCCCCGCCGCGATGGTCGCCGCGCCGAGGGTGCTGCGGGCCTACGACTCGAAGGGCCGGATCCGCGGCGGGGAGCTCGCCCCCGCCGCCGACGTGGAGGCCATGACCGGCAGGCTGCTGGCCGACCCGGCGGTCGAGCAGGTCCAGGTGCGCAGCCTGTCGCACGGGTGCTTCCTGTTCGCGGTCACGCGGGACTGACGTGCGAGCATGACCGCGTGCCAGAACAGCTCACCGTCGGCGTCGGAGCCGGGGCGCGCCACCTCGGCGTGGACCGCGTGGTCGACCTCGGCCCACTGCACCCGTCCGCGCACGGCGCGTACCGCCTGCGGCTGACCGTCCGGGGCGACGCGGACGACCCGGTGATCGTCGACGCGGAGCCGCTGGTCGGACACCTGCACCGGGGCGCGGAGAAGCTGTTCGAGGTCAGGGACTACCGGCAGGTGCTGACGCTGGCCAACCGGCACGACTGGTTGGCCGCGTTCTGCAACGAGCTCGCGGTCGCGCTGGCCGTGGAGCGGATGACCGGGATGGACGTGCCGGCGCGCGCGCAGTGGCTGCGCGCGCTGCTGTGCGAGCTGAACCGGCTGATGGCGCACCTGGTGTTCCTGGCCCCGCTGACCCGCGCCCCTTCCGACACCGCGGGAACGGCGGCGGCGCTGCGCGGGCGGGAAGCCGTGCAGGCGGTGCTGGAGGAGGCGTCCGGCGGGCGGATCCACTTCATGTTCAACCGGATCGGCGGCCTGCGCGAGGACGTGCCCGCGGGGTGGACCGAGCGGGTCGCCACCGCGGTGTCCACTGTGGACATCGACCTGATCGAGGCGCACGCCGTGACCGACCGGCTGGCAGGAATCGGTGTGCTGGAACGGGAAGCGGCCCTCGCGCTCGGGGTGACCGGGCCGATCGGCCGCGCGTCCGGCGTGGACCTCGACCTGCGCCGCGACGACCCGCTGCCCGCCTACCGCGACCTCGACGTGCGCCCGGTCGTCCGGACCGAGGGGGACGCGCTGGCACGGGTCCGCTGCCTCGTCGAAGAGGCCCGGCAGTCCGTCGGGCTGATCGCGAAGTGCCTGGAACGGCTGCCCGGCGGGCCGGTGAACCTGAGGCTGCCCAAGGCGGTCAAGGCTCCCGAGGGGTCCGTCTACACGCGGGTCGAGGCGCCGCTGGGCACCTCGGGCGTGCACCTGGCCTCGCGCGGCGAGAAGACGCCGTGGCGGTTGAAGCTGCGCACGCCCTCGTTCAACAACGTGCAGGCGCTGTCCGCGTTGCTGCCCGGAACGCGCGTCGCCGACCTCGCCGCGGTGCTGGGGTCGTTCGCGGTCGTGGTCGGCGACATCGACAAGTAGGGCCGATCGGCTCCGGCGCTCAGTCCTCTTCGCGGCGGCGGCGACGGCGGGGTGAGTCGGCGTTCCCCAGCGAGGCCAGGAGTTCGCTGACCGACTTGCCGTCGGCGTGCGCGCCCGCGGGGTCGTCCGGGTCCGGCGCGCTGCGGCGACCGGGCTTCACGGGCTCGCCGCGGCCGGTGGCGAAGGCGCCGCCACCCTCCCAGCCGGGGCGCTTGTCCTTGACCGGCTCGCCGTAACCGGTGCTGTTGGGACCACCACGACGGTCCTTCACCGGCTCGCCGTAACCAGTGCTGTTGGGACCACCATGACGATCCTTCACCGGCTCGCCGTAACCGGTGCCGTTGGCACCACCACGCCGATCGTCGACCGGCTCGCCGCGACCGGTGCCGAAGGTGCCGCTGCCCTCCCACGACGGGCGTTCCTTCGCGGGCTCGCCCCGACCGGTGCTGTACACACCGGTGCCCTCCCACTTGGGACGTTCCTCGGCACGCCTGCGGCCACTCGCCTGCGGCTGCTCCTCCACCGGGCGCTGGGCCTCGGGCTGGAACAGCTCCGCGGGCGGACGCGGCGCACGTGCGGGCTGCTTCGGCGCCGGGGGCTGGGCGGGCTTCGGCGGCTCGGGCATGCGCGGGGCCTCGGGCCTGCGCTGCTCCTGGAACGGCTGCCCCAGCTGGCCGAGGCGCATCTCCATCGAGTCGAACACGTCGGGGCGGTTGGTCCGCGCCGTCGGCTGGTCGCGGCGCACCGGCGGCTTCGGCGGCTCGGCCGGGCGTTCCGGCTTCGGCGGGTCGCGGCGCACCACGATGGGCGGCTGCGCGGGCCGCTGCTGGGGCCGCGAGGGCTCGCGGCGCACCGGCTCGGTGTAGTTGGTGGACGGTCGGACCTGCTCCGGGCGCGCGGGTTTGCGCGTCTCGGACACGACCCGCTCGATCAGCTCGGTGCGCTCCACGGCGGGCGGCTGCTCCGGGACGACCTTCTGGACCATCGGCTTCACGGGACCCGCCGTGATGCCGCGGACGCGGTCGCCCTCGGTGTCGATGATCTGCCGGTCGCCGATCGCCATGAGCCTCGACTGGTCGGACAGCGACCGCATGCGCGTCGACTCCGCGCGCAGCGCGACCCGCTCGACCAGGACCTCACCACCCAGCAGCGCCTGGAGGTTCTCCCGCAGCGAGCGCAACTCGTCCCGCAGCGCGTCGAGGTCGTCCCGCGACTCCTCCTGGACCCGCTTGCGCGACTCCGCCTCGATCTCCAGCTCGTACTCGCGGCGGGCGGCGACCTCCCGCTCCAGCTCCAACTCGTAGACCGACTGGAGGTCCGCCACCTCGTCCTCGCGGTCGGCGACCTGCCGCCGGTACCGCGCGGCCAGGAAAGCGCCCACGAGAGCGGCCCACAGCGCGGAAACCACTGCCAGTCGCAGCCAGCGGGCGTTGTCGCTCAGCACCAGCAAGGCCGCGGCCACGAGGGCGAGCGCCATTGCCGCTACGAGAAGTAGTCGCCCGGTGCCACGACCGCGATCTTGTTGCTCGTCGCTCGGCGACGCGCCTCGGCCGGTCATGGGCGATACGGTACCTGGGAGTTATGCGACTGAGACCAATCTTGTCGCATCTAACTGTCCTGGTGCGTGGACCGAGGGGTCTTGCAGCAGTGCTCCAGCCACAGCGCCGAGGCGATCAGCAACCCGGCGCTGACGATGCCCACGATGGCACTGACCATGTCGTTAGCCACCGCTTCGAACTCGCCGCGCACCGGCAGGACGTAGACGAGCACCCCCGCCCAGCCCCCCAGCATGATCGCTCCCAAAAGTGAGGAAGCTTTCGCCAAAGCCACCGCGCGGGCCGCCGTGAGGGGCTCCACGGGCTTCGCGCCGGGCTTGCGGAGGATCCGGGCGCGCAACGAGAAGCCGAGCGCGACGTCGACGGCGGCGATCATCAGCAGGGTCAGCCCCGCGAGTTTCGGCAGCGCCGCGAACGAGCCGTACGCCAACCGCAGTAGTAGGTGCGCGAGCAGTCCGGCGACGAGACCGGCCGCGAGCAGATCACGTGCCTTGGTGAACCTCACGGCTCCATCCTCGCCCAACCCGGCGGCCAGGGGCTAGGCGAGCGAGTCGAGGAGGGCGGCCAGCGCGACCCTGGGGAAGACCAGCCGCGGGCCGTCGGGGTTCTTGGAGTCCCGGACGGCCACCACCGCGGGCGGGAAGGCCAGTTCGACGCACTCGTTGCCACCGCCACCGCTGTGGCTCGACCTGCGCCATTCGAGTTCGGACATCCGCGCCCCCACAGCTACCCGCCGTCCGCGACTTCCGCGATCAGCTCCGCCGAATCATCCGGGCTCAACGCCACCTCTTCGAGGGCGGCGAAGTTCAGCGTATAGGGCTCCCGCCCCTTGGGGGACTCGACATATCGACCACCGGCCAACTGCTCCAGGTAGACGACGTCGTCGAAGTGCTCCTCGGCGAACGACAGGATGGTGAACTGGTATCCCAGAGCGGGATGGGCTCCCGTCGAAGCGGGGACCACCCGGAGAACCACCCGATCGGACTCACCCATCTTCAGCAGATGCCGCAACTGCTCCTTCATGACCTCCGATCCGCCAACCGGATGACGAAGCACCGCTTCGCCGAGAATCGCATGTACGGTCAATGGTTTCCCACCGTCGCGGAGTCTTTCCTGGCGCTTGATTCGCGCTTCCACCTGGCTCAACGCGACCTGTTCAGTTGGCC
The DNA here is from genome assembly GCF_032460545.1 of Umezawaea sp. Da 62-37. GTDB lineage: Bacteria > Actinomycetota > Actinomycetes > Mycobacteriales > Pseudonocardiaceae > Umezawaea. Next base: position 5,875,149 of record NZ_CP135965.1, on the reverse strand, counting down.
GTGGGACAAATGCCTTCGCCAACGCCAGCGCGTACGGCCTGGTCTGCAGCAGACCGGGCACCAGGTCGGTCCGGAAGACCCTGGCCAGCGCGGCACCGGACTCCAGGGCCAGGTAGTCGCGCACGGCGTCCGCCACCACGTCCGATGGCAGCTCCTCCCACCAGCCAGGCACGAGGGCCCGTTCAGCTGCCTCGTAGACGAGCGTCCGCTCCTTGTCCGGAACCTGGTAGATCAAACCCAGCGCCATCACGTCGGCGGGCTTGATCGGGTGGTGCGCATTCTCGATCTTGCTCAGCTTCGCCTGCGAGAAGCCCGCGACCTTGCACACATCAGCGCCACTGCGGCCTGTTTCCCAGCGCCAAGCCGCAAGACTGCGGGCCACGAGTCTTTCGCGCACATTCGGCTTGTACGAGCTCATGCCGGAAATTGTAGGGACGAATTGCGTTATTCGCCAATTTTTGTTTCACGAATACCCAGCGAAAGGTCCGCGCGCAAGTGCACATCTTCATCGTTGAAGTCCAGCTCGGCGATACGCCCGAATCCCGGCAATACCGCATCGGGTGATACGTCGAGCCACGGAATCAACACAGTGGCACGTTCATGAGCGCCCGGATGCGGCAAAAGCAACTCGGGATCACTCGAAAGGACGCCGTCCACCGCCACGACGTCCACGTCCAGTGTGCGGGGCCCCCAGCGCTGGTCCCGCACCCGTTCGGCGGCACGCTCCAGCGCCTGGCCCCGGCGCAGCCAGCCCCACTCGTCCACGTCGGGCGACTCGACCACCAGCACGGCGTTGAGGAAGTCGGCCTGGTCCAGCACGCCCCATGGCGCCGTCTCGTACACCGGGGACACCGCGACCAGCACGTCGGCGAACCCCCGCACGGCCAACTGGAGGTAGCCGAACCGGTCGCCCATGTTCGAGCCGATCGACAGGACGGCCCTGGTCACGGCCGGGTCCGGCGGATGGTGACCGACACGTCGGCGAACGACAGCGGGATCGGCGCGGACGGCTTGTGCACGGTCACCTCCACGGCGTGCAGCCGGTCGTCGACCATCACCTCGTCGGCGATCCGGCCCGCGAGCGCCTCGATCAGGTCGTACGGCTTGCCCGCGACGATCGCGGCCACGCCCTCGGCCAGCTCGCCGTAGTGCAGCGTGTCCGCCAGGTCGTCGGACGCGGCCGCACGGCTCAAGTCCAGCCAGGCGGTGACGTCGACCAGGAAGTCCTGGCCATCGCGCTTCTCGTGCTCGAAGACGCCGTGGTGACCGCGCACCCGCAGGCCGGTCAACGTGATCCGGTCGGCGGTCATCTCGCAGCCTCCGCGGGGAAGATCACATCGGCCGGCATGTCGCCGCCTCCACTGGGGCACTCACGTCGGCGGTCATCTCGCAGCCTCCGCTGAGAAGATCACGTCGGCTGGCATCTCGCAGCCTCCGCTGAGAAGATCACGTCGGCTGGCATCTCGCAGCCTCCGCTGAGAAGATCACGTCGGCTGGCATCTCGCAGCCTCCGCTGAGAAGATCACGTCGGCTGGCATCCCCGCCTCCAAGCCTGCGCCACGGCCACGGCGTCGAGCGACTTCTCCACATCGTGCACCCGCACGCCCCAGGCGCCCGCGAACGCCGACAGCGCCGACACGGCGGCGGTGGCGTCCTCGCGGCCGTCGGGCTCGCGGTCGTCGAGCAGGCTCCCCAGGAAGCGCTTGCGGGACGCGCCGACCAGCACCGGGAAACCCAGCGCCAGCAACTCGTCCAGCCGGTGCAGGAGCTGCCAGTTGTGCTCCGCGCGCTTCGCGAACCCCAGGCCGGGGTCGAGGACGATGTTGTCCGCCCGGACCCCCGCCGCCAGCGCCGCGTCCACGCGGGCCAGCAGCTCGTCGCGCACCTCGTGCACCACGTCGGTGTAGTTGGCCAGCGAGTTCATCTCCCGGCTCAGCCCGCGCCAGTGCATCAGGATCCACGGCACCCCGGCCTCGGCGGCGACCTTGGCCATGCTGGGGTCCGCCAGACCGCCGGACACGTCGTTGATGATCGCCGCACCGGCCTCCAGGGCGGCGTACGCGACCTCGGCGCGGGAGGTGTCCACGCTCACCGGCACGCCCTCGGCGACCAGCGATCCGATCACCGATGTGATCCGGGCCGACTCCACGTCCGCCGCGACCCGCTCGGCACCGGGCCTGGTCGACTCGCCGCCGACGTCCACCACGTCGGCGCCGCTGCGGTGCATGGCGACACCGTGCGCCACGGCGTGGTCGTGGTCGAGGTACCGGCCGCCGTCGGAGAACGAGTCCGGCGTGACGTTGAGGACACCCATCACGACGCAGTGCCCAGGCTCGGGCACGCTCACCTCAGACGTCCTCTGATCAGGTTGATCGCCTCGGAGCGCGACGACGCCGAGCTGCGCAGGACCCCCCGCACCGCCGACGTCGTGGTGCGCGACCCCGGCTTGCGGACGCCGCGCATGCCCATGCACAGGTGCTCCGCCTCGATCACGACGATCACGCCGCGCGGTTCCAGCCTGCGCACCAGCGCCTCGGCGACCTGCGAGGTCAGCCGCTCCTGCACCTGCGGGCGCTTGGCGTACAGGTCGACCAGCCGCGCCAGCTTCGACAGCCCCGTCACCCGGCCCTGCTCGTTCGGGATGTACCCGACGTGCGCCACGCCGTGGAAGGGGAGGAGGTGGTGCTCACAGAAGGAATACATCGGGATATCGGTCACCAGGACGAGTTCCTCGTGGCTCTCGTCGAAGGTCTTCGCGAGCACGCTGTCCGGGTCGGTGTAGAGCCCGGCGAACAGCTCGCGGTACGCCCGCGCGACCCGTGCGGGGGTGTCGCGGAGGCCTTCGCGTTCGGGGTCCTCACCGCAGGCGATCAGCAGTTCGCGGACGGCCCGCTCGGCGCGGGCGTGGTCGAAGACGCGCCGCGCGACGCCGGCCTCCCCAGAGCTGGGGAGGCCGGCGTCGTCGTCGTGGTCGAACTCGGTCACTTGCGGTTGTCCGGGTCGTTGTCGAACGACCTCTTGCCCGCCTCGGCCTCGGTCGGCTCCGTCGGGGTCGGGGCCCAGGAACCGGACGGCTGCCCGCCGGGCACCGTGGCCGGGGTCCAGCCGGGGGGCGCGCCGTAGTTCGGCGGTCCCGACTGGTTGACCGGCTGCGGCTGGTACCCGTTCGGCGCCCCGTTGGCGGGCGGCGGCGGGTCCTGCGGGCGGTCGCTCAGCGGCGGGGGCTCCGGCGGGAGGGTGTCCTCCACGATCGGGGGCCACGGCTCGCCGCGTTCCTTGGCGAGCTCACCCGGCGTCTTGACCGGCGGGATGTCCGAGGGCGTGCGGTCACCGAAGTCGTTGAACTGGGTGATCCGCGGTCGCTTCTCGACCCGCGCGAAGATCCGCTCCAGGTCCTTCTGGTGCAGGGTCTCCTTCTCGATCAGTTCGAGCGTGAGGTCGTCCAGGACGTCGCGGTAGGTGTTGAGCACCTCGTACGCCTCGGTGTGCGCGGCCTCGATGAGCTTGCGGACTTCCTCGTCGATCTCGTGCGCGACCTCGAGCGAGTAGTCGGCCTGGCGACCGGCCGTGCGGCCCAGGAAGGGCTCGCCCTGCTCCTGGCCGTACTTCACGGCGCCCAGCTTGGCGCTCATGCCGTACTCGGTGACCATCGCGCGGGCGATCTTGGTCGCCTGCTCGATGTCGTTCGAGGCGCCCGTGGTCGGCTCGTGGAAGACCAGCTCCTCTGCGGACCTGCCGCCGAGCGCGAACACCAGCCGGGCGATCATCTCGGACCTGGTCATCAGGTCCTTGTCCTCCTCGGGCACGGAGAGGGTGTGACCACCCGTCCGGCCGCGGGCGAGGATCGTGACCTTGTAGACCGGGTCGATGTCCGGCATGGCCCACGCGGCCAGGGCGTGCCCGGCCTCGTGGTACGCGGTGATCTTCTTCTCCTTCTCGGAGATGAGCCTGCTCTTGCGAGCGGGCCCGCCGATCACGCGGTCGACGGACTCCTCCAGCTCGACGCCCGTGATGACCGTGCCGTTCTTGCGCGCGGTCAGCAGCGCGGCCTCGTTGACGACGTTGGCCAGGTCGGCGCCGGAGAACCCGACGGTGCGCTTGGCCAGGCCGTCGAGGTCCGTCTCGTCGGCAAGGGGCTTGCCCTTCGAGTGCACGCGCAGGATCTGCTTGCGACCCTTCAGGTCCGGCGGGGACACCGGGATCTGCCGGTCGAAGCGACCGGGGCGCAGCAGTGCGGGGTCGAGGATGTCCGGCCGGTTCGTCGCCGCGATCAGGATGATCCCGCCGCGCGAGTCGAAGCCGTCCATCTCCACCAGCAGCTGGTTGAGCGTCTGCTCGCGCTCGTCGTGGCCACCGCCCATGCCGGCGCCGCGGTGGCGGCCGACGGCGTCGATCTCGTCGACGAAGATGATGCAGGGCGCGTTGGCCTTGGCCTGTTCGAACAGGTCGCGGACGCGCGAGGCGCCCACGCCGACGAACATCTCGACGAAGTCCGAACCCGAGATGGAGTAGAACGGCACACCCGCCTCACCCGCGACAGCGCGGGCGAGCAGGGTCTTGCCGGTTCCGGGAGGGCCGTAGAGCAGGACGCCCTTCGGGATCTTCGCGCCCAGAGCCTGGTAGCGGCCGGGGTTCTGGAGGAAGTCCTTGATCTCCTCGAGTTCCTCGACGGCCTCTTCGGCTCCGGCGACGTCACCGAACGTCGTCTTGGGCATGTCCTTGGACAACTGCTTGGCCTTGGACTTGCCGAAGTTCATGACGCGGTTGCCGCCACCCTGGGCGTTGTTCATCATCCACATCAGCAGCAGCAACAAGAGCCCGAGAGGCACCAGGTAGATCAGCACCTGCATCAGGAACGACTCCTGGCTGACCTTCGTCTCCAGGACGGGCTTGTTCGACGCCTCGTCCAGGATCTTGAAGATGTCGTCCGTGGACGACGCCGGGAACTGCGTGATCAGCCGGTCGTGGCCGTTGAAGTTCGCGCCGGGGTTCAAGGTCAGCTTGAGCCGCTGTTCCTTGTCCTCGAGCGTGACTTCCTTGACGTTGCCGGCACGCACTTGTTGCAGCGCTTCGGACGTCTTGACCGGGGTGTACCCCCTGGTGTCGTCGAAGAGCATGGTGAAGATGAAGTAGAACATCAACACCGCCGCGATCCACAGCAGCGGGTTGCGAAGCAGGCGCTTGCGGTCCATTCACTTACGGCCGTCGGGCGGCCTCGACCCTCCCTGACTTGCATGTCGGGTGATGGGGGCCCCACCTCTCCCGTCGACGGGCACTGACGGGTCCACCCGTCCGGCCAGCCTACCGCCCGTCGGCCCGCCCCTGCCGATCCACGCGGGGATGCGGCAGGAACGTGCACTCGGACAGTACTGAGCGGACAACGGACGAACCCGGCAGGCGGTTCCCCGCCGTGACCCCGAACACGAACGGCGGGCCGGAAAGGTTCAGGAATTCCAATACATGAGCATTGCTCAGGCGACTGACGCAGCAGTCGACTGGGCCGAACGGCCCAATCTCGCGGCCGATGTCGCCGGATGGTCGAGACTGGGCGTGAACTTCCGGCCCCCGACACCCGTAACACTCGATGGAGTCGCTTCGTTTAACACGTAGCGACCTGCATCGATCCACAAGGGTTATGGGAAACCGAGCCCAGCCCCCGACAGCCCAGCACGTGCCACCCTCAGAACACGGAGAGTTTCCCGTCACCCTCAAAGGGTGAATACCTAACCGAAGGTACCGACGGTATGTCATCGCGCAACCAGCCCCCCAGCCTCCTCCGCCGCGCACTCCTCCCAGTGGGAGCGCTGATCGGCGTGGTCGCGGCGGTCGGCGTCACCGTGGTCGCCCTCAAGGCCACCGCGGGCGCCGAGTGCCAAGGCGCGCTCCCGTTGAAGGTCGCGGTGGCGCCCGCCGCCGAGGAGGTCGTGCGACAGACCGCCGCCGAGTACCAGGCGGGCCAGCCGATCGTCGACGGCCGGTGCGTCCAGGTCCAGGTCGAGTCGCGGGGCGCCGCCGACGTGGCGACCGAGCTGCCCACCGCGCAGATCAACCCGCCCGCGCTGTGGATCCCGGACTCGTCGATGTGGGCCGCCGAGACGCAGAAGGAGGCCGGCGAGATCGGCACCGACGCGCCGCGCCTCGAGGTGAAGAGCTCGCTGGCCAGCTCGCCGCTGGTCATCGCGGGCTCCGAGCAGGCGATGACGAAGCTCGGCTGGCCGGTCACGCCGGTCAGCTGGACGCGCGTGGTCGACCCCGCCGTCCGCGTGACGCTGAGCGACCCGACGCAGTCCACCGAGGGCCTCGCCACGCTGGCCGTCATCCGCGGCCTGCTCGGCAACCCCGACGGGTCGCCCAAGTCCGAGCTGGTCAGCGCGCTGCTGCGGGTCGGCCGCGAGGCGCTGCCGTCGGTCCGGGACGCGTTCAACAAGGTCACCCAGGGCGCCGAGAACGCGCCGGTGTTCACCGCGAGCGAGCAGAACGTGATCGCGAACAACCGCTCGGTCGGTGAACGCCGGGTCGTGGCCTCCTACCCCAAGGAGGGCACGCTCGGCTTCGACTTCCCGCTGGTGCGGGTGAGCAGGCCGGGCGAGCACTCCGGCACGGAGTCCGCGGCGGCCGGGTTCGAGAAGGCGCTGCGCTCCCCGGAGGCCGCGAAGCGGTTCGCCGACGCCGGGTTCCGCACCCCGCAGGGCCGTGCGCCCGAGGGCTGGACGACCGAGGAGGACGGCGTCAACGGCGACCAGGTGACGCTGCTGAAGGCGCCGTCGACCGACCAGGTGTCCGAGCTGCTGCGCACGTGGGGCGCCATCGCGCTCGACTCGCGGATGCTGGCGGTGCTGGACGTGTCCGGGTCGATGGCCGAGAAGATGAGCAACGGCCAGACCAGGATCGAGGCCGCCACCCAGGCGGCGCTGACCGCGCTGAGCCTGATGCCGGACACCTCGGACATCGGCCTGTGGGCGTTCTCGACGGACAAGAAGCCGCCGAACGACTGGATCTCGCTCGTCCCGATCGGCCCGCTCGGCGAGCCGCTGAGCGGCAAGCCCCGGCGCGACGTGCTGGTCGCGGGCGCGCAGAACCTGGCGGCGATCGTCGGCGGCGGCACCGCGCTCAACGACACGGCGCTGGCCGCGTGGCGCTTCATGCAGTCGACCTACGACCCGCTGAAGATCAACTCGGTCACGCTCATCACCGACGGCAAGAACGACGACATCTCCAGCATCGACATGGCGGACCTGGTCGCGACCTTCAAGAAGGAGGCCGATCCGGCCCGGCCGGTGCCGATGATCATGGTGGGGCTCGGCCAGGAGGCCGACATGGACGCCTTGCGGCAGATCTCCGACGCCACCGGCGGCAAGGCCTACCAGGCGTTGCAGCCCGCCGACATCCAGGGCGTGCTGCTCGACGCGATCAGCCAGCGGCGCTGCCGCCCGAACTGCTAGGTCGACTCCGGCGGGGCCACGTCGTGGCCACCGACAAGCGGAAGGGCTCGCACACGGTGTGTGCGAGCCCTTCCGCTTGTCAGCCGCACTACACCGAGTAGACCTTGGGGTCCAGCGTGCCGATGTAGGGGAGGTCGCGGTAGCGCTCGGCGTAGTCCAAGCCGTAGCCCACGACGAACTCGTTCGGGATGTCGAAGCCGACGTACTTCACCGGCACCTCGACCTTGATGGCGTCGGGCTTGCGCAGCAACGTGCAGACCTCGAGCGAGCGCGGCTTGCGCGACGCCAGGTTCTTCAGCAGCCACGACAGCGTGAGTCCGGAGTCGATGATGTCCTCGACGATCAGGACGTCGCGGTCCGCGATGTCCCGGTCGAGGTCCTTGAGGATGCGGACGACGCCCGAGGAGGACGTGGAGGAGCCGTACGAGCTGACCGCCATGAACTCCAGCTGGACGGGCACGGGAAGCGCCCTCGCCAGGTCCGTCATGAACATCACCGCGCCCTTGAGCACCGTGATCAGCACGAGATCGGTTTCACCGTCGTGGGGGTAGTCGGCCGCGACTTTCTTCGCGAGTTCGGTGACCTTGTCGCCGATCTCCTGCTCGGTGATCAGCGTTGAGGCGATGTCGCCGTCGTACACGGTGTCCCCTCTGTCATGACTGCCTTGGGTCAAGCCTGAGCCTGCCATGCGCGCGCCGCGCCACCAACCCGCCGGACAGCCACACTCCGCCCTGCCCCTTCCACCCGGCTACCAGCGCGTCCACCGCCCGAACGTGCGAATCGGACAACTCGGGCGTGCCTGAGGCGAGCAGCCAGCGCCTGATCACCCGGCGGCGCACGGCGGCGGGCAACGGCTCCAGCGCGGCGATGTCGGCGGGATCACCCCCGAAGGCTTCGGCGATCCCGTCCAGGGCGTCGTTGTCCTCGCGCAACTGGGCCGCGGTGCGGGCCAGAGCGGCGGCGACCCCGCCGTGCAGCACGTCCTCCAGCAGCGGCAGCACGTCGGCGCGCAGCCGGACCCTGGTGAAGGCCGGGTCGGTGTTGTGCGGGTCGAGCCACGGGTCCAGGCCCAGCGCGGCGCAGGCGGCGGTCGTGGTGGCGCGGGAGGTCCCGAGCAGCGGCCTGCCCCACGGCGGGTCGAGCGGACGCATACCCGCGATCGACCGGGGGCCGGAGCCGCGGCCCAGTCCCAGCAGCACCGTTTCGGCCTGGTCGTCCATGGTGTGGCCGAGCAGCACGAGCCCCTTGGCCGGCCGCAGCGCCGCGTACCTGGCACGTCTCGCGGCCGCTTCGGGCCCACCGGGGCCCTGCACCACGACCGGCAGCACCTCAGCGTCCAGGCCGAGTTCCCGGCACTGGCCCGCGGCCCGCTCGGCGACCTCGGCGGACCCGGCCTGGAGACCGTGGTCCACGACCAGGCCGCGCACCGCCAGGCCCAGTCGCCCGGCGACGTGCGCGGTCGCCGCGGCCAACGCCAGCGAGTCCGCTCCGCCCGACACCGCGACCGCGACCCCACCGCACGTCAGGTGCTCGCCGGCGTCGGCGAGGAACCGCCGCACGGCCGTCCGCACCGCCGAGACGGCCGGGTCGGGCCCGTTCACGGTGCGACGCGGCGCAGCCACTCCGCCGGATCGGTGATCTCGGCGCGGGTCGGCAGCGTCTCCGGCGACGTCCAGACCGCGTTGAAGCGCTCCATGCCCACCGCGTCCACGACGTGCCCGGTGAACGCGGCGCCCTCGGCGTACTGGCGGACCTTCGCCTCGACGCCGAGCAGGGTGCGCAGCGCCCGGTCCAGCACGCCACCGCCCTTGCGGCGCTCGGTGAACCGGTCGCGGATGGTGTGCACCGACGGGACCACGGACGGGCCGACGGCGTCCATGACGTGGTCGGCGTGGCCCTCCAGCAGCGTGGACAGCGCGACCAGTCGATCGATCGCGGCCTTCTGGTCGGCCGACTGGAACAGCTCGATCAGCCCGATCGGGCCGTCGGTCTCGCGGATCCGCTTGCGGAACTCGCGCACGACCTCGGGCAGCTTGGTGATCGACCCGGACGACGAGTCCATGGCGAGCAGCAGTTCCGCGACCTGGGTGGCGAAGTACTCGCGCAGCCACGGCACCGCGGTGAACTGGAGCCGGTGCGTGCACTCGTGCAGGCAGACCCACAGGCTGAAGTCCTCGGCTGGCACGTCCAGCGCCCGCTGCGCGCCGACGATGTTGGGCGCCACCAGCAGCAGCCGCCCACCGCCGTCGCCGCCGAACGGGTCGTACTGGCCGAGCACGCGGGAGCTGAGGAACGACAGCACGATCCCCGCCTGCACCCCGGCCGTGCTCGCCATGACCCCGCCGAGCGGGCCGCTGGTCCGGGGCATCGCGGAGTCGGTCAGGGCGGCGAGGCCCTGCACCGCGGCGCGCGCCCACGCGGGCCGGTCCACGACCTCGCCGGGCAGCAGCGGGAGGCCGTGCCCGAGCCCGGTCAGCTCGCGCACGTGCACCTCGGCCTCGGGAGCCAGCTCCCGCAGCCGGTGCACCGCGACGTCGGCCTCCGCTCTCGGGATCACCGGCCCCGGCCGCACCAGGCGCGCGGCCGTGTTCGCGGCCAGCTCCCAGTCCACAGGGGTGGTCGTCTCGCCCGGTCGTGCCACACGGGCTTGCGGTGCCGCGTTCACGCTTCCGACGCTACCTGCGCGCCGGAGCGGGCGCGACGGCCGTCGACCGGATGCCCCATCAAGGACAACCACAGCCACGCAGGGTGGCCGCGAGGACGTCCAGCGCCTGGCGGACCTCGTCGGCGCTGCCGGGGCTGTTCGACATGAACGCGAACACCAGGAGCCTGCCGTCGGTGTCCACGACGGCGCCCGCGAGCGAGTTCACGCCGGTCAGGGTGCCGGTCTTGGCGCGCACCCAGCCCTTCCCGCTCGACGCGACCGTCTGGTACCGGCTCGCCAGGGTGCCGCTGCCGCCCGCGACGGGCAGGGCGGTCAGCAGCGGGCGCAGCTTCGCGGTGCGCGGGTCGCTCGCGTCCGGCTTCGCCGCGACCTCGATGATCTGGCCGAGCAGCTTCGCCGGGATCTTGTTCTGTGGCGACATGCCGCTGGCGTCGACGACCGTGGTCCCGCCGACGTCGAACTGGTTCTTGGTCAGCACGTCCTTGACGGCCTTGGCCGCGCCCTCGAACGACGCGGGCTGGCCGTTGACCGCGGCGACCTCGCGGGCGAGCGCCTCGGCCAGGATGTTGTCCGAGATCTGCATGGCGTTCTCGACGAGCCGGTCGATCGGCGCGGACTTCACCTCGCCCAGCACCTTCGCGCCGGTGCCGGACGGCGCCGTGCCGGGGGTCGCGGTGGCCACGCCGAGCCGCTGCGCCAGTCCGGTGGCGGCGTCGACGGCGGGCGTGGAGGTGCGCGGGCTGTTCGGGTTCATCGGGTCCTGCCTGCCGCCGTCCACCATGAACGGCACCATCGGCGTGATGGAGCCGCCGGGGATGTCGGCGGGGTCCCAGCCGGGGGCCAGACCCTCGCCCGCGTACCGGCCGAGGTCGAACTGGACCGCCGTGACGGGACCGGTCGTGTTGGCCTTGACCTGGGTGGCGAGGTCGTCGAGCGTGGCGGCGCCGGGGTAGACGGTGGTGACGTCGTCGGGCTGCGACGACAGCGTCGGGTCACCTCCGCCGACGACCACGACGGTGCCGGGCAAATCGCCCTGGACGACCTTCGTGGACAGCTGCGCGGTGTGGTCGACCGACAGCAGCGCCGCGGCGGCGGCCAGGATCTTGATCGTGGACGCGGGCACCAGCGGCGTGGTGTCGCCCTGCTGCCACAGCGTCGTGCCGGTGGCCGGGTCGATCACGACCCCGGTCAACGGGCTGAGCACCCCGGCGGCGGCGGGGCCCGCCAACGCGGCGCTGATGCCGGAGGCGCTCGGCGTGGGGGCGTCCTTGGCGACGCCCTTCACCGACAGCGACACCGCCGCGGGCGGGGCGGGCGGCTGCGTGGTGGAGGCGACCGTGCCGCCGAACCAGTCGAGCTGGTTGGCGGCGAACACCACTCCGCCGACGAGGGCGACCACGAGCACCAGCGCGCCGGCGAGCAGCAGCGGCTTGCGGCGCTTCGGGGCGTCACCGGGCGTATCCGCCGTCGCGGGCGGTGCGGGCTTCGAGAGCTCGGCGGTCTCCTGCGCGGGCTCGGCGGCCGGAACCTGCTCGAACTGCGCGGGAATCCGCTCGGGCAGCGCCCTCGGCTCCGCGGGACCCGGCTGGACCACCGGGCGCAGCGGCGGGGAGAGCCGCGGCAGCTTCGGCTGCGGTCTGGGCACCTGGATCCGCATGGTCGGCGGGTCCGCGGGGCGCGCGGGCGGCGCGGGCTTGACCGGCTTCGGCCGCTGGACCTGCACCGTCGGCGGATCGGCCTGCGGCTTGGGCGGCACCTTCGATATCACCGTCGGCGGATCGGAGGGCGGTTTCGGCGGGTCCGCGGGCGCCTGCGGAGCGACCTCGAACACCCCCGAGTCGTCGTCCTCGGTGGGCCACGAGAGCTCGTCCGGCACACCGGAATCGGGGTCGCCAGGTCCGGGCACGCGATCCTCCGTAGATCTTGTAAGGGCAATCTCACACCCGTCGGCAACCACCACGATGCGGTTCGCGCGGACGTCGTAGTCCACACTAGTGGCGCAACAGCAGAGGGTGTCGCATACGCGGCGTCACCTCAGGACGACGAGGCGAGACGAGCGAGGACGCGCAGTGGAGTTCGACGTCACCATCGAGATCCCCAAGGGGTTGCGCAACAAGTACGAGATGGACCACAAGACAGGTCGCATCCGCTTGGACCGCACCCTGTTCACGGCCACCCAGTACCCGGCCGACTACGGGTTCGTGGACAACACCCTTGGCGAGGACGGCGACCCGCTCGACGCGCTGGTGATCGTCCAGGAACCGACGTTCCCCGGCTGCCTCATCAAGTCGCGCGCCATCGGCATGTTCCGCATGACCGACGAGAAGGGCGGCGACGACAAGCTGCTCTGCGTCCCCGCCGACGACCCGCGGTCGGAGCACCTGCGCGACATCCACCACCTGAACGAGTTCTACCGGCTGGAGATCCAGCACTTCTTCGAGGTCTACAAGGACCTCGAGCCCGGCAAGAGCGTCGAGGGCGCCAGCTGGGTCGGGCGCGTCGAGGCCGAGGCCGAGGTCGTCCGCTCATACCAGCGCCTCAAGGACGCCGTCGCCCGCGGCGAGGACCACTGAGCCTTCTCCGACCGCTCCGCGGATCGGGGGCTCGGCCGCCGGGAAGTCGGTAGGTCGGCCTCGATTTTTTCGGTGCCGGGGACTTCGTCTCCGGCGCCGGAAAAATGGTGACCGACCTACCGACGCGGCCTCGCAAAAGCCGTGGATGGCTTGTCGGCAGACGGAAGAGCCCCGCACCTCTTGAGGTGCGGGGCTCTTCCGTTTCACACGATCTAGTGAATCGGCAGCGGCGGTGCGGCCGCTTCCTTCGCCGCGTTCTCGTCGTTCATCCGCTCCAGACCGGAACGCATGGACAGCGGGACCTCCTTGAGGAACCACACGAGCACGAAGCCGATCAGCACCACGACACCGCCGACCAGGAACACGGTGTCGATCGCGCCGGAGAAACCGTCCAGGAACGGCCGCGCCAGCACCGGGTCGAGCGTCTTGAGGAACTCGGTGTTGTTCAGGTCGACACCGGAACCGCCGCCGCCCTTGAGGCCCTCGGCGAACTGCGCGTTCTCCGGCTTGGCGAGCGCGGCCTGGAAGTCCGGGTTGCCGAACGCCGAGGTGAGCGCGTTGCCGATCTTGTCGCCGACGCTGCTGAACAGGATCGACAGGAACACCGCGGTACCGACGGTGCCGCCGATCTGGCGGAAGAACGTGGCCGACGACGTCGCGACGCCCATGTCCCTCGGCTCGGCGTCGTTCTGGATCGCCAGCAGCAGGGTCTGCATGCACAGCCCCAGACCGGCGCCCATGAAGAACATCACGGTCAGCGTGAACGCGGTCGGCGTGTCCGTGCCGATCGTGCTGAACGCGAACAGGGCGGCCGCCATCAACGCGAACCCGGCGATGGGGAAGATCTTGTAGCGGCCCGTCTTCGCGGTCACCTGACCGCTGATCCCGGCCGCCGACATGATGCCGAAGGTCAGCGGCAGCAGCATCAGGCCCGCGTCCCTCGCGGACTCGCCCTTGACGATCTGCAGGTACAGCGGCAGCGAGATCATGCCGCCGAACATGCCGATGCCCATCATGAAGTTGATCGTGTTGCCGAGCGAGAACGTCGCCTTGCGGAACAGCCGCAGGGGCAGCAAAGCCTCGTCGCCCATGCGCTTCTCGTTGAAGACGAAGCCGATGAGGCCGAGCACGCCGACCGCGTACATCGCGAGCGACGCGGCGGAGCCCCAGCCCCACTCGCGACCCTGCTCGGCGACGATCAGCAGCGGCACCAGGCCGACGGTGAGCAGCGCCGCGCCCCAGTAGTCGACGCGGTGGTCGACCCGCTTGTGCGGGACGTTGAGGACCTTGGCCACGACCACGAGCGCGATCAGCGCGATCGGCACGTTGACGAGGAACACCCAGCGCCAGCCGGCGATGCCAGCGAACGAGTCCATGCCCGCGAACAGGCCGCCGACGACCGGGCCCGCGACGCTGGACACGCCGAACACGGCCATGAAGTAGGCGGAGTACTTGCTGCGCTCGCGCGGCGACGTGATGTCCGCCAGGATCGCCATGCCGAGCGACATCAGGCCACCGGCGCCGAGGCCCTGCACCGCGCGGAACGCGGCCAGCTCGTACATCGAGGTGGCGATGCCGGACAGCAGCGAACCGGCCAGGAACAGGCCGATCGCGGCGAGGTACATGGGCTTGCGGCCGTAGATGTCCGACAGCTTGCCGTAGAGCGGCGTCGTGATCGTGGCGGTGATCAGGTACGCGGTGGTGGCCCAGGCTTGCAGGGTCTGGCCCTGCAGTTCGTCGGCGATGGTCTTCATCGCCGAGGAGACGATCGTCTGGTCCAGCGCCGCCAGGAACATCCCCAGCAGCAGACCGGACAGGATCGTCAGGATCTGACGGTGTGTGAGCAGCGACTCGCCCGCGGGCTGAGCCTCCGTTCTGGCTACCGTTTTCGACATCACTTCTCCCCTCCTGAGCGCGGCCCCAGCCCGCTCTCAGACAAAAAACTCGGTAGTGCGCTCTCGTAGTCGCCCACGAAGCGCTCGAACAACTCGGCGAACCGCACCCAGTCCGGATCCGACCAACCTTCGAACATCCGCGCGATGGCCACGTTGCGCATGCGCCTGCGTTCCTGCAGCAGCTGCTCGCCGGTCCCCGTCGCGGCGAGCACACTGGCCCGGCCGTCCTCCGGATCGGCACGGCGTTCCACAAGCCCGTCCTTGACCAGGGCGGCGACCTGGCGGCTGATCGTCGAGGGGTCGGAGAAGACCACCTCGGCCAGCGCGCTCGACCGCATCGGTCCCTGGTGGACGAGTGTCGCGAGGAGGATGAAGGCGGATTTCTCCATGCCCGTCTTCGCCGCCTGGGCGTTGACGCACGCCGTCATCCTGTTCAACCGGACCATCGCCATGCCGACCCGATCGGCCATCTCCAGCTCGGGTTCCGCGTCGAACGAACCCACCGTGTCACTCACCGGGTTCACCATCGGACACTCCGTTGCTTGCATCACCCAACTAGTTGCTGGATACAAGCATGAACTCGGATGGCCTAGAGAAGCAAATGAATTACGGGTGAGCCACGTCTCAGGGGGTGATCGCCAACGGGTGGGCAACGGGGTTACCGACCGGTAGCATCCTGGGCATGAGCCAGGACTACTCGTACGTCGCCGACGCGATGAAGCAGGGCGTGCCGTGGGCGGCGACCACGGGCATCGAGTTCATCGAGGTCGGCGGCGACCGGGTCGTCGTCGAACTGCCCGACCGCGCGGAGTTCCGCAACCACGTCGGCGGGCCGCACGCGGCGATGACGTTCGGCCTCGGCGAGACCGCGTCCGGGGCCGTCGTGCTCGCGGCGTTCTCCCAGCACATGGCCAAGGCGACGCCGCTGGTCGCGCGCGCCGAGATCACCTACAAGAAGGTGGCCGCGGGCGTGCTGCGCGCGGAGGCCGTGCTCGGCAGGCCCGCCGCCGAGGTGATCGCCGAACTGGACTCCGGCACCCGTCCCGAGTTCCCGGTGAACGTCGCGCTCACCGACGCCGAAGGCGTGACGACGGCCGAGATGGTCGTCACCTGGACGCTGCGCATCAACCGCTGAAGCCACCGTACGGGTGACACCCGTAACGTCGGATGCACGTGCACGCGATCCTCCAGCAACAGGCGCGACCACCGCGCCGCTTGAGGAGTCGCGTGTCCAGCTCATCCCCCGCGTTAGCCCGCTGGCGGCGCGGCGCCATCCCGTTCCTGCTCGTCGCCGCCTGCGCCACCGGATGCGGATCGGCCGAGGACCCGTCGACCGCCGTCGCGGCTTCCGGCCGGGCTTCCTCCACTTCCGGCTCCACCACCAGCACCTCCCCCACGTCCTCCTCGGTCGCACCGCCTCCGGTGCGCGTCCGGGAGGTCGTGGACGGGAGGACGATCGTCGACGCGAGCGGCGCGCGCGTCCTGGTGTCCGGACTCGCCGCCCCCGGCGAGTGCTGGGCGAAGGCCGCGGCCGACTTCGCCACGACCTCGTTGGGCGGCAAGCAGATCACGCTCGTCACCGCGGTCGGCGACCACGCGGGCGTGCTGCTGCCGGACGGCACGGACTTCGCCGTTTCCGCGCTGAGCAAGGGCATGGCGCGCGCCGAGTCCACCGCGGGCTCCGCGCTGACCTCGGCGCAGGCCGTCGCCGAGAAGGCCGGACTCGGACTGTGGGGCGGGACCTGCAAGGGAGCCGACACCGTCGTACCGCCCGCGCCCGTCGCGCCACCGCCAGCTCCCGTCGCACCGCCCGTGCCCGCCCCCGTCGCACCGCCTGCACCGGCACCGGCTCCGCCCGCGTCGAGCGCGTACTACAAGAACTGCACCGCGGCGCGTGCCGCGGGCGTGACCCCGCTGCACCGCGGCGAACCGGGATACGGGTCCCACTTGGACCGCGACGGTGACGGCATCGCTTGCGAGTGAACGACTTCCGGGGTACCCGGCCCGATCCGCCCGGACGGCGGATCGGGCCGGATGGAAGTTGTACGTGCAACTTCCTGTGATCCGCGTAACACTGCGCATGTCCAAACGCGATGACCCGAACACAGGCGCGACGGGCGCGCCCTTGGAGGATGGCGTGCGCAGTCCCACCTCCGCGTCGGCTTCCGGACGGCGCGGTGCCCTGCCGGTCCTGCTCGTGATCGCCTGCCTGACGGGCGGGTGCGGTGCCAGGACGGCTGGAACGCTCCCCGCGGCCGCCGAGGTCAGCGCGACCGGAGTCCCCTACAGCTACGCCGCGACCACGTCCGCCACCACCACGACCACGGACCCGCCCGCGCTGTTGTCGTTGCAGGTGAACAACGTCGTCGACGGCCGCACGGTGGTCGACGCGGACGGCGGGCAGGTGCAGATCGCCGGGCTCGCGCAACCGGGCGAGTGCTGGGCCCAAGCGGCGGCCGACTTCACCAGGACCTCGCTGGGCGGCAAGACCGTGCGGTACAGCAAGACCGTCGGGCTCGCGGTCACCGTGCTGCTGCCGGACGGGTCGGACTTCGCGGTCGAGGCGGTGCGCCGCGGCATGGGCCGCGCGGAGCCGGGGTCGACGACGGCGCTCCGGTCGGCGCAGTCCGCCGCCGAGCAGTCCGGCGCGGGCCTGTGGGGCGACCCGTGCGGCGGTGAGGACTCCCTCGAGTCGCAATCGGACTCGACCTACAAGAACTGCGCGGAGGCCAAGGCCGCGGGCGTCACCCCGCTCCGCACCGGGCAGCCGGGGTACGACAAGCGCCTGGACCCCGACGGGGACGGCGTCGCCTGCGAGCGGTAGCCGCTGGTACAACCACCCCATGAAGGTGGACAGCGTCGAGGTCGAGTTCGACCCGCGGGAGATCGGGAACACCGCCGAGCAGGCGGAGGCCGCGGGCTACGACGGATTCTGGGTGGCCGAGGCCAAGCACGACCCGTTCGTCGCGGTCGCCGCCGCGGCGGGCCGGACGTCCGGGATCGAACTGGGCACGTCGATCGCGGTCGCGTTCGCCCGCAACCCGATGAGCACCGCCGTCCTCGCGAACGACCTGCAACTGCTCACCGGTGGCCGGTTCAACCTCGGGCTCGGCTCGCAGGTCGAGACGCACGTGACCAAGCGGTTCGGCATGCCGTGGTCCAGGCCCGCCGCGCGGATGCGCGAGTTCGTGCTGGCGATGCGGGAGATCTGGCACACCTGGGAGACCGGCGACCGGCTGCGGTTCCGCGGCGAGTTCTCCACCCACACCGTGATGACGCCGTTCTTCGACCCCGGCCCCAACCCGCACGGACCGCCGAAGGTGTACCTGGCCGGTGTCGGCGAGCTGATGACGGAGGTCGCGGGCGAGGTCGCCGACGGCTTCCTGTGCCACAGCTTCACCACCGAGCGGTACCTGCGCGAGATCACCATCCCGGCGCTGGAGCGCGGCCGTGCCAAAGCCGGGAAACCGTTGGCGGGCCTGGAGATCAGCGGCCCGTCGTTCATCGCCACCGGCACCACGCAGGAGGCGTTCGACCGGTCCGTCGCGGAGACCAGGCGCCAGATCGCCTTCTACGGCTCGACCCCGTCCTACCGCAAGGTGCTGGACCTGCACGGCTGGGGCGCCCTGCACGACGACCTGCACGCCCTGTCGCGACGGGGCAGGTGGGACGAGATGACCGCCGCCGTCGACGACGACGTGCTCAACGCCTTCGCCGTCGTCGGCGACCCCGAACACGTCGGCGCGGAACTGCTGGCCCGCTACGGCGACATCACCACCAGGGCCTCCTGCCACGTCCCCCACCGCGACGACCCGGCCAGGTGGAACCGCGTGTTCAACGCCCTCAGAACCGGGTGAGCCGGTGCCGCCCCGTCGGCACGTCCCCCAGCCCGTGGTGGAACAGCGCCAACTCCGCCCGCACCCGAGCCACCCCGCACCGCCTTATCCACCTGCGCCTGCCCACCCGTGCCGCCACCAGGGCCAACGGCAGCAGCAGGATCGTCATCAAGAGCGTCGGAATCATGGTCATCGCCTCCTCCGGCAGGGCGACGACCGAGTCGGACCCCGCTTACGGCGATCAGCCGAAGGCCACCCCGATGGAGCAGCCGAAGCGCACCGGAGGACAGCCACGACCGGATCACCCACTCGAGATCACCTTCGACCGCTCACCCGGAAGTGTTACCGAGTACGGCAGCCAGCGGAAGAACACCAGGTCACAAGCTTGTCACTGGTCGCCGCGCTTCCCATTTGGTGAACGCATAAGGGGTGCTCGCACGACCGGTCGACGGCTACACGGCAACCCCCAATGATTGATAGGGCCTCACGACGTCCTCGACGAACCTGTCCAGCTTCTCGTCGAGCCTGGCGAACGTCGGGTCATGGATCTCGTTGTCGATGATGTGAACGCGGTCCGCTATGCCTTCGTGCACCCGCACCTGGTCGAAATCGTCAGTCAGGTACATCGACTTGGCAGAACTCGGCAGTCGGTGGTCGTCCGGCACGACGATGCTGAGCCCGGACGGGGCGATGCGGATCCTGGGCGGCTGCGCACGGGAGTCCAGCCTGCCGGAACGGGTCGTGGCGGACGCGCGCACGTAGATCAGGTGGGCGTTCGACAACAGTTCCGCGTCGAAGACCTTAAGTGCCGAGACGACATCCGTGCGCGCGAACTCGACGAGCGTGATCGAGGCTTCCCCGCGGTTCTTGGACACCTGGTGCGCCAACGCGTGCAGCGCCGGGTGCAGGTTCTCCTCGTGGTCGACCTTGAACGCTCCACCGAGCTCGGCCGAGAACCCCTGCCCACGTTGTTCGTCGAGCATCATCACGGCGTGGACGAAATCGTGGAAGGCATACACGTAGTCGCTGAGCTGCTCGACCTGAAACCTGAGTGACCCCAGTTTCGCCGCGAGCCTGCGTCGGACCAGCGATTTCCCCGCGCCGGGCAGCCCGGTCACGAACACGACGGGCACCGAATGCCGGAAAGCGACGTGGCGCAGCACGGCCTGCTCTGCCACCGGACCGAGCGAGTACCTGGCGCTGAGGTCGCGGAAGTGGTCCACGATCTCCCCTCGACCATTGGTGCGGAGTTCGCCCAGTATTTGCTCGGCCAGCACGGATTCAATCGGCGACGAGACCGCCCAGGCGTCCTGGAAGTGCGCCTGGAAAACCTTGGCCGGCGATATTCCGGTCATGATGTTGGGGTGGTCGCGCCCATCGCTCTTATGGTTGAGCACGGTGTGGTGCGTTTTGCCGGAGAATACGTGGTACGAAAGGTCGTCCGCGTTGTGCGATCGGATTATGCGCGTCTCGATACCTTTACCCAGCAATTCCACACCGCCCTTGATGCAGTCATCGCTGTCCCGCGTGATGATCAGCGCACCGCGCCTTCCGTTGATCTCCTCCCAGGCCACTTGCACCTCTTCGAGGGCGTGCTTGCCGTTGGCGGGCTCCAGGTTCGGCACGAACGCCTCAAGCTTCTCCACCCCGCTCTGCCTGGAGATTTGCAGCACTTCCGCCACATAGTTGCGCCGACCGACCGAACGGGACAGCGCCTTCGGAACCTGCCTGCGCACCCACGTGGCCCTCGCCGCAGCGAGTATCGAAGCCACCGAGACACCGCTGGTGACCGATACCACCCATTGGTCCCACTGCACTGGTCAACCCTCCTTTTCGAGCGACATGGGCACGTCGTGCAGGAAACCCGGATAGGGATCGCACCTGGCTTTGATCATCTTGGCGGCGATCTTGGCGGCCTCGACCTTGAGCTGCGGGAGGAACTTGTCAAGATTCTTCATCACGCTGTGCACGACGATCCCGAGGCTGGCGACGGCCACTTCATTGGCGTCGAAGACGGGAACAGCAATGGAACAGGACCCCAGGGTCATCTCCTCATTGGTCAGCGCGTAACCCCGATGACGGGTCAGCGCGAGTTCCCTGCGCAGCCTGCCCGGCTCGACGATGGTGTGCTTGGTGCACCGCGTCAGCGGGTGGGCGCAGTAGGTGTCAACAGCTTCCTTCGCCGAAAAAGCGAGTAGCACTTTCCCCACACCGGTCGAGTGCAAGGGCAGCCGGGACCCTTCCCGGGAAATTATGTCCACCGCACTGTGACCGGTGAGCTTCGCGATGTAGAGCGCGTCCCGCCCATGGGAAACCGCGAAGTGGATGTTCTCCTTGCACTTCTCGTAGAGGTCCTGCATGAATGGAAGCGCGATCTCCCGAAGTCGACTCGGAACCGGCGCAAGCAGACCGATCTCCCACAGCCTCGTGCCGATCTGGTAGCGGTTGTTCTTGTCCCGGTCGAGTGCGTGCCACGCTTCCAGCTCACCGGCGAGGCGATGTGCCGTGGCGAGCGGCATGTTGCAGCGGGCGGCGAGTTCCGTCAGCGTCAGTGTTGGATGCTTCACGTCGAACGCTCCGATCAGATCGAGCGCACGTGAAGTCACCGAACGGCCCTGGTAATTTCTCGCCATCACTGCTCTGTTGTCGATGCGGACACCAAGCGCTTGGTGAGTCAACACGCCGACACCGAGGATCCATCAAGGGAACGAGTCCCAAAAGAGTTCGCTTCCGTCCAGCGGAAGCGCGATCGGTACTCAACGGGAAATCCGCAAATCAGCGGGTCGCTCGTTAAATGCTGTACAAAAATCTTCCGTCCAACGGAAGCGGTGCCACACTATTCCCAATGCCACAGAATAGCGGTCTATGACCGATTTACCTTGGAAAAGGTCAGTCCGACCTGCCGGTATTCGCCATCCCCGCCCACGGCTCACCGCAGGTGATGCCCAGCGAGGCGATGAGCAAGGACACCCGGCAGCCAGTTTGCTGGCAGCTAGAGGTCCGGCAGCGGGTCCGGTGGTCCGAAGTCGGCGTCGCGGACCTCGGCGTCCGCCGCCACGATGACCGGTACGTACTCGTCCCAGGTCTGGAACGGCGTGCCGTCGATGGTGAAGGTGGGATCCAACGCGGTGTCCACGGGGCCGAGGCGGATGCCGCGGTTGTAGGTCCACTGCACCGCCTTCGGCCGGTCGTGGCTGAGCCAGCTGCACTCGAGCATGATCACGTTCTCGGCGGTCACCACGACGATGAACGGCTTCCGCGCGAACGAGACCACCGAACCGGCCGTGGCCGGGAACAGGTAGCGGATCTCCGTGCCCGGCGGCAGCAGCGCCCGACACCGTTCGCGAACCACAGCGCTCAACGGCATGTCCCCCACGCCCTCTCCCCCGGAAACCCGTTCAACGCAGGCGGGCCCGGCCGAGTTCCACCGATAAGGTCGACCATGCCCGTGACGAACCCCTGGCTCGCCGGTCCGGCCCCTGAGAACCGACTCGACCGCTCCCGCCTCTCCGAGCGGATCCTGAACCTCCTGTCATCCCAGAACATGTGCGTCCTGGCGACAACCGGCCCGAACGGCCCGCTGGCCACCCCGGTCCGCTACTACCACCTCGACTTCACCGTCATGTTCACCGCGGCGCCCCGCTCCCCCAAGATGCGCAACATCGCCGCGGACCCCAGGATCTCCATCGGCGTGTTCGCCCCGCTGGTCGGCCAGGCCAGCAGCCGCGGCGCCCAGCTCTTCGGCGAAGCCCGCGTCCTCACCCCGGAGTCCCCGGACCACGACGACCACTGGTCCGCGTTCCGCTGGCAGTCCGACCACGTCGAACGCTCCCTGCCCCTCGACGAACCCCCGACCGGGCCACTCGTCGTGGTGGCGGCCAAGCGGATCGTCTACACCGAGCACTGGCTACGCCGCGAGGGCTACGCACCACGCCAGTTTTGGCGCGCCGCCGACTGACACCGGCACGCGGAAAACCCCGGGAACCAGTCAGGCCCGGCGCACGAATGCGCCGGGCCTGACCTGCATCTCACCAGAGCCGCCTATCGGAATCGAACCGATGACCTGTTCATTACGAGTGAACCGCTCTAGCCGACTGAGCTAAGGCGGCGAGACGCGATAACTATAGCGGAAGCGGAGAGCGTCACCGAACAGGGGGGCGCTCGTTAGTCTTCTCGTGACGCCGCTCACCCCGGTCGCACGTTCTGCACCGCCGAGGAGGACCTTCCACATGCGCAGACGCCGGCTCGCGTTGGCCATGCCCACCGCCGCAGCGCTGTTGGCACTCTGCGCGTCACCCGCCTTCGCACAACCGCCCGCGACCACGCCGATCCCCGGTCCGGTGGACCCGTCGCAGCCGCCGATCTCGGCGCCGAACGGGCCGCAACCGCTTGCGCACGCGATCGGGGACGCGGGTACGGGGTTGGCGGTGGTGCGGTTGGCGCCGGACTCGACGCAGACGAACACGATCCTGCCGGGGTTCGGGGAGGAGCTGCCGAAGCAGGCGGCGGCCGAGCTCGGTGTCGGGTTGGCGAGCGCGCAGGTGAACACCGAGGCGTTCCTGGCGTTCGAGCGGTCGGTGGCGCAGGCCTCGCCGCTCGGGTTCGCGGTGCAGGGGCGGGCGCCGCAGACGCCGGGTTCGCTGGCGCAGACGGCGGGGCCGGACAACGCCGAGGGGCTGAGCAGCGGGTTGGCGTTGCCGAAGACGCCGTTGGACGCGCTGCTGAAAGTGAGCGCGCTCAACGGCAGCGTGCACGCGCGGTGGGACGACAAGGTCGGGCCGTGCGTGCAGCCGTTGAGCGACGCGACGACGTCGTTGGGGAGCCTGTCGGTGCTCAACGCGATCCCGACGCTGCCCTCCTCCCCCGACCTGACCGGGATGCTGACGAAGGACACGCCGAAGCTCGACGCGGCGGCGAAGCAGTCGCTGATCGACGGCCTGAAGCAGCTGACGGGGCCGCTCAGCCAGCTCGGCGGCCTGCTGTCGGGCACACCGGACACCGGCGAGAAGGGCTCGCTGCTGAGCCTGCCGGAGACGCTGACCGCGCACTCGACCGTGGAACTGGTCGACCTGCCGGACTCGGCGAACAAGGCCGTGAAGACCACGTCGACCCTCCAGGCCACCAGCGTGCGGCTGCTCGCGGGCACGGCGATGGAGGTCCGGATCGACGTGGTGAGCCAGCCGACGCTGGTGGCGCTCGCGACCGGCGCCGAGGCGACCTCGTCGATCACGTACACGGCACCGGTGCTGAAGGTGTCGCAGGGCGGGAAGGAACTGGGCACGCTGGACGCCGCCCACCCGCAGCTGGAGATCCCGGTGGGCATCCCGGTCGGCGGGCTGCCGGAACTGCCGAAGCTGCCCGTCATCGGCGGGGTCCTGCCGTCCGGCGGTGACGTGCCCGCGGAGTTGAAGAAGCTCGACATCGGCGTGATCCGGTTGCAGATCGCGCAGTTCAACGAGAAGAAGGCGGCGATCGACGGGCCGCTGACGCAGGGCGGCCCGGTGTTCAAGGGGTTCACGCTCGGCGCCACCGCGCGGCTGCTGGACCTGCAACTGCTGCCGACGGACGCGCTCGGCCTGCCGGACCTGCCGTCCGCGTTGGCGCAGGTGTCGCTGGGCGAGCAGATCGTGCGGGCGGCAGCGCCGGAGGGCGGGGTGCAGTGCGGCAGCACGACGACGCCGCCCGCTGGCGGTCAGCCCTCGCCGGGGCAGCCGCAGAAGCCGACCATCCCGCTGGCGTACACGACCGCCGCGTACCGGACGATCCCGATCTTCTGGCTGGGCACGGCGCTGCTGCTGGCCGGGGTGGTCATCGTGTCCGCGATGCCGGGGGCGCGTCGGCGTGAGGACGAGTTCGCGATGGCGGGCGGAACGGTATCGGCTGTCGAACCGGAGGACGCGACCGAGCCGGAGGCGGTGGTGGAAACCGGAAGCACGACCGAGGCCGAAAGCCCGTCCGGAACCGAGCCTGAATCCGAGGCCGAAGCCAACCCCAAGGCCGAGCGCGAGTCCGACGGCTAGGGCCGAACCGGTTGGGAGGCTTGGACTCCTCCCAACCGGTTCACGTCCTCACAGGCCGATGGCGCGCGAGATCTCGGTGGGCTTGAGGACCCGGAGCAGGGCCTCCATGAAGTAGTAGTCGCCGTAGGGCAGCGACACCTCCACGCCGTCCTCCGACGGCCGGTTGCGGGTGCCCCGCGCCAGCACCGCCTCCGCGCGCGTCGACTTCTTCGTGAGGCAGTCCCTGGTCAGGCCGTGCAGGATCCGCAGCGCCGCGTCCCGGTACTGGGCGCGGCCGGTCACCTTGGCCAGGTCGAGCAGACCCGCCGCCATGATCGCGCCCGCCGACGAGTCCTTGATGTCGTTGGGCGCCTGCGGGGCCCGGTAGTCCCACACCGGCACGTTGTCCGGCGTCAGCTGGCTCAGCGCGAAGTCCGCGAGCTTCCGCGCCGTGGCGAGGAAGGACGCGTCACCGGTGCGGCGGTGGATCGTGGTGAACCCGTAGATCGCCCACGACTGCCCGCGCGACCACGCCGACGTCGGGCTGTAGCCCTGCACCGTGTTCTGCCCGATCGGCGCGCCGGTCATCGGGTTGTAGTCGAAGACGTGCGGCGTCGACCCGTCCGGGCGGACGAAGTTCTGCTGCGTCGACTTCGCGTGCGCGACCGCGATGTCGAGGTACTTGCGGTCGCCCGTCTCGGTGGTGGCGAACGCGAGCAGGTCGAGGTTCATCATCGTGTCGATGATCGACCGGCCCGCGTCGTTCGGCGTCCCGAGCGCACCCCACGCCCGGATGAACCGGCCCGCGGTGTTGAACCGGCCGATGAGCCCGTCAGCGGCCTTGATCGCGCCGTCGCGCCACTTCACGTCCCCGGTCAGCCGCCACGCGGTGACCCACGACGGGTAGAACAGGAAGCCCATGTCGTGGTCGCGCGCGACGTCCTTGCGCGGCGACAGCCGTTCCGACGCCGCCAACGCCAACTGCTTGAACTGCTCGTCCTTGGTGTCCAGGTACGCCATCCACAACGTGCCCGGCCAGAACCCGCCGACCCAGCCGCCGTCGGCGACGTAGGTCCACTTCTCGGCCCTGGTGATCTCCGGGAACGTGCTGATCGCGGGCCCGGTGACGCGCACCTTCGACACCGCGTAGTCCAACGCGCCGCGCAACGCCTCCGGGCCGGGCACCGGCTCTTGCGCCAACGCGGTTCCTCCTGTCACGGTGGTCGCTCCGGCCGCCACCGCGGCCGAGGTGAGCAAGGTACGGCGGGTGACTGTCATGGCACCATCCATCCGAGGATCGGGGTCGATTGCAGGTAGGCCAGAACGCACATGAGCAGGAGCAGCAGCACGCTCCAGCCGAAGACCTTGCGGAAGAGGTCGCCCTCCCTGCCGACGAGGCCCGCGGCGGCGGTGCCGATGGCCAGGTTCTGGGGCGAGATCATCTTGGCCATGACGCCGCCGGAGCTGTTCGAGGCGCCGAACAGGAACGGGGAGGCGTCGAGTTGTTGTGCGGCGGTGGTTTGCAGGGTGCCGAAGAGGGCGTTGGAGCCGGCGTCGGTGCCGGTGATCGTGACGCCGAACCAGCCGACCACGGGTGACAGGAACGCGAAGAACGCGCCGGTGCCCGCGAGCCAGACGCCGAGGGTGGTGATCTGGCCGGAGAAGTTCATGACGTAGGACAGGGCGAACACGGCCAGGATCGCGAGGATGGCCCAGCTGAACTGCCTGATCGTGCGGCCGTAGATCCGGAGCGCCCCGCCGATGCCGATCCGCAGCACCAGCAGCGAGAGCAGGCCCGACACCAGCAGCAGGGTTCCCGTGGCGGACAACGGGTTGAGCGTGAACACCGTCGCGACCGGTTTGCCGTTCGGCGCGGTGATGTGCAGGCCGGGCCAGGCGAACTTCGTGGTCGCCTTCTCCAGGAGGTCCTTCACGGCGGTGATCTGGGCCAGCGCGAAGATGACCACGATGATCGCGTACGGCGCGAACGCGGTGGCGACGTCGCGGCGGGAGTCGTTGCCCCGCAGCTGGTCCTCGTCGACCGGGCCACCACCGCCAGCCGCTGCGGGGACGGGGACGGGCGCGGGTTTGCGGAGCCGCACGGCCAGGACGACCGCGCCGACGGAGACGATCGCCGCGATGATGTCGCACAGCTTGTAGGACACGAAGTTCGACACCAGGTACTGCGTGACGCCGAACGACAGCCCGGCCGCGAGGGCGATCGGCCACACGTCGCGCAGGCCGCGCCTGCCGTCGACGATCAGCACCAGCACGAACGGCACCAGCACCGCGAGCAGCGACACCTGCCTGCCCGCCATCGCGCCGAACTGCTCGGCGGGCAGGCCCGTGACGGTGCCGAGCACGGTCATCGGGTTGCCCATGCCGCCGAACGCGACCGGGGCGGTGTCCGCGACCAGCGCGAGCGCGGCCGCCTTCATCGGCGCCACGCCGAGGGCGATGAGCATGACCGAGCAGATCGCGACCGGTCCCCCACCGCCCGCGAGCGCTTCCAGCAGCGCGCCGAACGAGAAGGCGATCACGATCGCCTGCACCCTCGGGTCGTCGCTGATGGAGCTGAACGCGCGGCGCAGCACGGTGAAGTGCCCGCTCTCGACGGTCAGGTTGTAGATCCAGATGGCGTTGAAGGTGATCCACAGGACCACCAGGACGCTGGTCGCGGCGCCGAACGACGCGGCGTTGAGCGCCGTGCCGACCGGCATCGAGTACACGGCCACCGCGACGCCGATGGAGAGCACGAGCGCGGTCAGCCCCGCCCAGTGCGCCTTCCACTTGAACCCGCCGAGCAGGACCAGCACCGCCACCAGCGGTACCAGGGCCAGGAGCGCGGACAGGAGTAGGGACCCCGTCGGGTCGGGGTTCTGCTGGTACATCGTCGACCGCCGCCTTTCGGGCGCACTGCGAAACCGACTCGTCACCGGCGGCGGCGAAGTGACGAGACCACACTTGTTCCGCCCAGTAGAACGTAGTTCCATGAACGGACCGACCACATCGTGTCACTGGACAGCCGCAATCGGAAGGCATCACAGCCATGGAAATCCGGCACGCGACCCATCCGGCGCAGCTCCCCGCGCTGGACACCGACCAGCTGCGCGCCCACTTCCTGGTGGAGGACCTGTTCGCGCCCGGCGAGGTGCGGACCGTCTACACCCACGAGGACCGGGTCATCGTCGGCGGCGCCGTCCCGCTGCCCGGCCGACCGCTCGAACTGGAGACGGCCGACGCGTTGCGCGCGTCGACGTTCCTCGCCCGGCGCGAACTGGCGGTGGTCGTCGTGCGCGGGTCCGGGAGCGTCGCGGTCGACGGCACCGAGCACCGGCTCGACGCCCGCGACTGCCTCTACGTCGGACAGGGCGCGCTGCACGTGCGGTTCCAGGCCGACGAGGAGGACACGCGCTTCTACCTGTTCTCCACGCCGTCGCACGCGAGCTTCCCCACGGCCGTCGCCCGGTTCGCGGACGTGGACGCGCTGGCGCTCGGCGAGCAGGCGACGGCGAACGTGCGGGAGATCCGGAAGTTCGTGCACGCCGACGGGATCAGGTCCAGCCAGCTCGTGCTGGGCATGACGACGCTGGCGCCCGGCAGCGTGTGGAACACGATGCCCCCGCACACGCACGACCGGCGCACCGAGGCCTACCTGTACTTCGACCTGCCGTCCGACCACCGCGTGGTGCACCTGATGGGCGAGCCGCACGCGACCCGGAACCTGCTG
This sequence comes from Umezawaea sp. Da 62-37, assembly GCF_032460545.1. Lineage (GTDB taxonomy): Bacteria > Actinomycetota > Actinomycetes > Mycobacteriales > Pseudonocardiaceae > Umezawaea. The sequence continues at coordinate 5,847,009 of NZ_CP135965.1, read as the reverse complement.
GTGCGCAACGAGGAAGTCGTCATCTCCCCCAGCTGGTCCGTCCACAGTGGAGCCGGGACGCACGCGTACTCGTTCGTGTGGGCCATGGCCGGGGAGAACCAGGCCTACGACGACGTCGAGCCCGTCGCGGTGTCCGACCTCCGGTAGGGAGCCCCGTGGAACTCTTCTCCCTGCGCGGACGCACCGCGTTGGTCACCGGCGCCCGGACCGGCATCGGGAAGGCGATCGCGCTCGGGCTGGCCGAGGCGGGCGCCCGCTTGGTGCTGCTCGGGCGGACACCCGACTTCGGCTGGGACTCCGACGCCGTGGTCGCCCGCGTCGCCGTGGACCTGGCCGACCCGACCGCGATCGGGCCCGCGCTGGAGCCGGTGCTCGCCGAGCACCGGATCGACGTGCTGGTCAACAACGCCGGGACCATCCACCGCGAGCCCGCCGCCGACGTGTCGTTGGCGGACTGGCGGCGCGTCCTGTCGGTGAACCTGGACTCGGTGTTCGAGCTGAGCCGGATCGTCGGCACGCGGATGCTCGACGGCGGCGGTGGGAAGATCGTGAACATCGCCTCGCTGCTGAGCTTCCAGGGCGGGGTGACGGTTCCGGCGTACACGGCGGGCAAGCACGCGGTCGCCGGGCTGACCAAGGCGCTGGCCAACGAGTGGGCACCGCACAATGTGCAGGTGAACGCGATCGCGCCCGGCTACATCGCCACCGACAACACCGCCGACCTCCGAGCCGACCCGGACCGCGAGCCCGCGATCCGGGCGCGGATACCCGCCGGGCGGTGGGGGACGCCCGAGGACGTCGTCGGCGCCGCGGTGTTCCTGAGCTGCGCGGCGTCGGACTACGTGAACGGGCACGTGCTGGTCGTCGACGGCGGATGGCTGAGCAGGTGACGGACACCGCCGTCGAGAAGACGCTGGCCGTGCTGGAGGCGCTGGCCGACCACTCCCGGATCACCGACATCGCGCGGGTGACGGGGCTGCCGAAGTCGACGGTGCACCGGCTGCTCCAGGCCATGGTCGACCGCGGTTTCGCCGCCGTCCGCTCCGACGGCGGCTACCTCGCGGGCCCGAAGGTGCTGGTCATGGCCGGGAAGGTGCTCCGGCCGGTCGACACCGTGGAACGGGCTCGGCCCGCGCTGCGAGCGTTGCGCGAGGAGTCGTCGTGCACCGTGCACATGGCGATGGTGATCGGCGACGAACTCGTCTACGTGGACAAGGTCGAGGCGGACAAGCCCTACCGGATGCCGTCCCGGCTGGGCATGGGCCTGTCGGTGCACAGCTCCGCGATCGGCAAGGCCGTGCTGGGGTCGATGGCCGCCGGTGAGCTGGACGCGCTGATCGCGCGGATCACCCTGACCGGGCGCACGCCGAACACGATCACCAGCGTCGACCGGTTGCGGGCGGAGCTGGCCGAGGTGCGGCGGACCGGGTACGGGTTCGACGACGAGGAGAACGAGGTCGGGATCCGGTGCGTGGGAGCGGCGGTGCGGGACCACACCGGGGCGGTGGTCGGGGGTGTGTCGGCGTCGACCCTGGCCATGGAGCACACGATGGAGCAGCTGGCGGCACTTGGACCGCGGGTGCTGGGTGCGGCCGAGGCGGTGTCCACGGCTCTGGGGTACGTGGAGTAGCGGAGTTCACGCTGGCGCAGAGGTCGCCCGATTTTTCGGATCCCCCGAACAGAACAGTAGCGTCGGGTACCGACAAAAACGGAAGTCCTCGTTTTGTCGGTGGCCGCCGGTACCGTTCTGTTCGGGGGGACCGCAATTTCGGGGGACCTCTGGTCCCGCGTGGACCTCAGCCCCATGGATCTCAGCCCTGTAGACCTCAGCGCTGTAGACCTCAGCCGTGGTGCAGGGCTGTGACCAGGGCGTCGATGGCGATCCTGGGCTTCACGTTCATCTCCAGCGACTCGCGGCAGGCCAGCACCGCTTCGAGGCGGCGCAGGGTCGACTCGGGGGTCCAGGCTTCGGCGGCGGTGCGGGAGTCGGCGGCGCGGTCGGGGTGGTTGAGGCGGGCCGGGGAGCCGGTGGCGGTGACCAGGACGTCGCGGTAGAAGCCCGCGAGGTCGACCAGCGCGATGTCGTAGGAGTCGCGCTGGGTCCGGGTGGCCCTGGACTTCTGGCGCTTCTCCAGGTCCTTCATCGCGCCCTTCGCGCCGCGGGTGGCGGCCGCGGTGCCCTTGCCGGTGCCGCCCGCGCCCATGGCGGTCTCCAGTGCGCTGCGCTCGTCCTCGTTGCGGGACTCGTTGGCGGTGGTGGCGTCGCCCTCGGCGGCGGCGACGAGCTGGTCGGCGCAGGTGAAGACGTCCTGGGGGCGGCGGACGGCCAGCGGGATGCGCAGCACGGACTCGCGGCGGACGCGGACCTGCTCGTCGACGGCCAGGCGGCGGGCGCGGCCGACGTGGCCCGCGCACACGGACGCGGCCCAGTCCGCCATCTCGGCGGACACGCCGTCGTGGGACCGGAGCACGTCGGCGATGGCGGACGGCGGGGGTGTGCCGAGCGGGACGATGCGGCAGCGCGAGCGGATCGTGACGGAGACGTCCTCCGGGTGGTCCGACGGGGCGCAGAGCAGGAACACCGTGCGGGCCGGGGGCTCCTCGACCGCTTTCAGCAGGGCGTTGGCGGCGCCTTCGGTGAGGCGGTCGGCGTCCTCGATGATGACCACCTGCCACCGGCCGCCGGTGGGCCTGCGGGCGGCGGACTGGACGAGGGCGCGCATCTCGGCGACGGAGATGGAGAGGCCCTCGGGGGCGACGAAGCGGACGTCGGCGTGGGTGGCGGCCATCGTGGTGTGGCAACCGGAGCACGCGCCGCAGCCGGGGCGGTCGTCGGTCGCGGTGCACTCCAGCGCGGCGGCGAAGGCCTTGGCGGTGACCGAGCGGCCCGAGCCGGGCGGGCCGGTGAACAGCCAGGCGTGCGTCATGCTGCCCGGAGGCGGCGTGCCGCCCGCGACGATCGTGGCGGCCGCCTCGGCGGCGGCGCTCAGCACCTCTACGGCGGCGGGTTGGCCGACGACCTCGGCCCACACGCTCGTGTTCACGTGGTCTCCACAATTTCCGCGACGGGCTCGGCCTGGACGCGGCGTTCCGCGAACAGCGGGAGCACCGCGACGCGCACCCGCTCCGCGACCTCGTCCTCGGTGCCGTCCGCGTCGACCACGACGTAGCGGTCCGGGTCGGCCGAGGCCATCTCGGTCAGCAGGCGCTGCACGCGCCAATGGTGCTCGATGTTGTCGATGGCCCGCGTGGCGGGCTTGCCGAAGACGGTCTCGTTCAGCAGGTCCTCGGGCATCGTCACCGGTGAGCGGTCCAGCAGGATCGTGACGTCCGGGCGGAGCCTGCCGGTGGCCCAGTCGACCAGGCCCTCCACCTCGGACCGCTCGACGCTGCCGACGGCGCTGAAGTGGGCCAGCGGGCTGTCGACGTAGCGCTCCATGACGACCAGCGCGCCGCTGTCCAGCGCGGGCCGCACCTCGCGCTCGACCACGTCGGCGCGCACGGCCGCGGCCACCAGCGCGTGCGCCCGCACCCCGGCCAGGTCGACGGTGGACAACATGCTGCGCAGTCGCCGCTCGTCGAGTTCCGGGTCGCTGGCCAGCAGCACGTCGTGGCCCGCGGCGCGCAGCGCGTCGGACAGCCTGCGGGCCTGGACGCCGGTGTCGCGGCGGGTGTCGCCCTCGACGGTGATCAGCAGGCCCGCGGAGGACTTCGACTTGCCGCGGATGGCGTTGAACAGCTCCGAGAAGATCGGCTCCGTCCGCCGGTTGTCCATCTGGCGGTAGGCGATCAGGCCGACGACCGCGGCCAGGACGCCGGCGCCGAACATGACCGGGCGGGTGCCGTCCACGTGCAGCGGGTGGTTGAACACGGTGATGGTGCGCGGCTGGACGACCGTGACCAGCAGCGGCGTCACGACGGTCGAGAGACCGAGGATGATCTTCATCAGGGACTGGACGAGGGCGACCATCCGGCCGCGCATCTCGTCCTCGACCTGCGAGCCGATGATCGTCAGACCGGTCAGGAACGCGATGCCCGCGGTGCCGCCGACGAGGGCGACGGCGACCAGCGCCACCCACAGGTGCGGGGCCAGCGCCACGATCGCCAGGCTCAGGCCCGCGCACACGATCGTCAGGCCGAACAGCCGGTTGTAGGTGAGCCGCCGGGCGAACCTCGGCGCCAGCGCCATGCCGCTCGCCAGGCCCACGAAGACCGCGATGAACAGCAGGCCGAACGCGCTGTCGCCGCCGAGCAGGCTCAGCGCGTACAGCTTGGCGCAGCCGATGACCGCGCCCGCTGCGGCGAACGCGCCGATCATGCCCGTCACCAGGCCGCGCACCAGCGGGGTCCGCCACGCGTAGCGCAGGCCGTCCCGCATCATCGCGATGAAGCCGACCTTGTCCTCGGCCGCCTGCTTCCTCGTCGACGAGACCGCCCGGCCGGACAGCTCGGGGATGCGGGTCGCGACCAGGAGCGCCGACGTGATGTAGAGCAGGCCGTTGATGACCACGGCGATGGTCGCGACCGTGAACACGACGTCGTCGCGGTCGGTCAGGTGCAGGTAGCCGGGGATGCCGGAGATGAGCGCGTAGAGGCCGAAGCCGCTGATGGTGGAGATGCCGTAGGTCATCACCAGCCCGAGCTGGTTGGCCGACTCGACCTGGTCCGGCCTGCGCAGCAGGTTCGGCACGGCGGAGTCCTTGGCCGGGATCCACAGCATCGCGCAGCAGCCGACGAGGAAGTTGGCGATGAACAGCCACCACGCCGTGCCGACGAACGCGATCGACAGGAACAGGCCGCCGCGCGCCAGGTCGCACAGGACCATGACCTTGCGGCGGTCGAACCGGTCGGCCAGCACACCGCCGAGCGGCGCGAACAGGATGCCGGGCAGCAGCTGGGTGAGCACGACCGCGCTGAGCGCGAAGCCCTCCCACCGGTAGCCCTCGGCGAGCTTCGTGACCAGACCCGTCAGCGCGAGCAGCGACAGCCAGTCGCCGACGCTGCACAGGTACGTGACCCCCCACAGCCTGCGGAACGGCCGGATCGCCAGCACGCTGCGCAATCGATGGGTCGCTGAAGCCGCGCCCGTCCCGCCCGGATTGGGCTGACCTGCGGTGTCGCTGTCCTGGATGTTGTCCACCCCCTGTTGGCCACCCGGCGATCAGCCTAACCGCGACGGGCGGGCTGGGGTCGGCGGAGTCAGCGGATCGCGTCCAGCAGGGACTCGACGACCTGGCGGATGACGTTGAAGAAGACCGACCCGAGGATCAGCAGCGCCACCAGGAAGCCGCCGAACGCCGACCCGCGCGACTTCGCCTGCCGCGGCACGGCCACGGCGGGGGCGTGCGCCTGGGGCGTCGGGGCGACCGGCGCGTGGTACTGCACCCGCTGGTTGCTCACGATCCCCTGGGGCGGCAGCGGCTGGCGGGTCCGCACCGGCCGGGACCGGTGCTCGTGCAGCATCGCCTCCCGGATGGCCGCCCGCGCGATCTCCGGGTCCTGGACCGGGGTCCGGTAGACGGGCAGCAGGGGGACGACCGGTTTCGGCCGGTGGTAGGCCTCGCCCGTGACCAGACCCGCGAGGGCGTCCGGGAACAGGCGCGGTGGTGGCGGGGCTTGAGTCCCGTCGGGTCCGAACTCCTTGGGTCCAGGCACCGCCACCACTTCCCTACATCAGCTCTTGGTCTTCGCGGGTGCCTTCTTGCGCGGGGCCGCGGGCTTCTTCGCGACCGGCTTCTTCTTGGCGACCGGGCCCTTGGCGCGCTTCTCCGCCAGCAGCTCGGACGCGCGCTCGTCGGTGAGGCCCTCGACGCTGTCGCTCTTGCGCAGCGACCCGTTGGTCTCGCCGTCGGTCACGTACGGGCCGAACCGGCCGTCCTTGACCACCATCGGCTTGCCGGACACCGGGTCGTTGCCCAGTTCCTTGAGCGGCGGGGCGCTGGTGGCCGAACGGCCGCGCTTCTTCGGCTCGGCGTAGATCTTCAGCGCCTCGTCGAGGGTGACCGTGAACAGCTGGTCCTCCGTGACGAGCGAGCGCGAGTCCGTGCCCTTCTTGAGGTACGGCCCGTAGCGCCCGTTCTGCGCGGTGATCTCGGCCCCGGTCTCCGGGTCCTTGCCGACGACCCTCGGGAGCGACAGCAGCTTGAGCGCGTCGTCCAGGGTCACCGAGTCGAGCGCCATGTCCTTGAACAGCGAGCCCGTGCGCGGCTTGGGCGCCTTCTTGGCCGCCTTCTCGTCCGCGGGCTCGGGCAGGACCTCGGTCACGTACGGACCGAAGCGGCCTTCCTTCGCCAGGATCTCGTTGCCGCTGACCGGGTCGATGCCGAGCGAGCGCCCTTCCTGGGGGGTCGAGAACAGCTTCTCGGCCAGTTCCAGGGTCAGCTCGTCCGGCGGCATGTCGTCGGGCAGGTTGGCGCGCTGCGCGGTCGGCTCGCCGTTCTCGCCGATGACCTCGCGCTCCAGGTACGGGCCGTAGCGGCCGACCCGGACCACGACGGGACGGCCCTCGTCGTCGTCGAATAGCCCGATCGAGTTCACCAGGCGGGCGTCGATCTCCTCGACGCTCGACCCGACGAGCTTCTTCAGGCCGCCGGAACGGCCGATGGAGCTCTCCGGGCCGATGGTGCCGCCGAAGTAGAAGCCGGACAGCCACGTCGTGCGCTGCTGGCGACCAGCGGCGATGCCGTCGAGCTCGTCCTCCAGCGCGGCGGTGAAGTCGTAGTCCACCAGCCTGCCGAAGTGCTGCTCCAGCAGCCCGACCACCGCGAAGGCGACCCACGAGGGCACCAGGGCGGAGCCCTTCTTCCACACGTAGCCGCGGTCCTGCACGGTGCTGATGATCGACGCGTACGTCGACGGGCGACCGATCCCCAGCTCTTCCATCGTCTTGATCAGGCTGGCCTCGGTGAAGCGCGAGGGCGGGCTGGTCGAGTGGCCGTCGGCGGTCAGGTCCGCGGCCGTGACGGCCTGGCCCTTGACCAGCTGCGGCAGCCGCGACTCGGCGTCGTCCGACTCGCCGCCCGCTTCGGCGTCGACCGTCTCCACGTACGCCTTGAGGAACCCGGCGAACGTGATCGTGCGGCCCGAGGCGGCGAACGTGCACTCCTCGCCGCTCGCCGCGTTGCCGACGATCCGCACCGACGTGGTGTTGCCGCGGGCGTCGTTCATCTGGGACGCGATCGTGCGCTGCCAGACCATCTCGTAGAGCTTGAACTCGTCGGAGTCCAGCTCGCGGGCGACCTCGCCGGGGGTCCGGAAGACCTCGCCCGCGGGGCGGATCGCCTCGTGGGCCTCCTGCGCGTTCTTGACCTTCCGCGTGTACTGCCGCGGCTGGGCCGCGACGTACTCCGCGCCGTAGAGCTGGGTCGCCTGCGTGCGGGCCGCCGTGATCGCGGTCTCCGACAGCGTCGTGCTGTCGGTTCGCATGTAGGTGATGTAGCCGTTCTCGTACAGCTTCTGGGCCGTGCGCATCGTGCGGTCCGCGGTGAAGCGGAGCTTGCGGCCCGCCTCCTGCTGGATCGTCGACGTCATGAACGGCGCGTACGGCTTGCGGGTGTAGGGCTTCTCCTCGACGCTCGCCACGGTCAGCGGCACGTCGACCAGGCCCGCGGCCAGCGCCCGCGCCTCGGCCTCGTTGAGCAGCCGCACCTCGGACCCGGCCTTGAGCTTGCCGTCGGACCCGAAGTCGCGGCCCAGCGCCAGCCGGGCGCCGTCGACGGCGACCATGCGCGCGCCGAAGTTGCGCGGCGTCGCCTCGGCGCCCGCGTCCATCGTGGCCGAGATGTCCCAGTACGAGGAGGAGACGAACTTCATCCGTTCCCGCTCGCGCTCCACCACGATCCGGGTCGCCACCGACTGCACGCGGCCCGCCGAGAGCTTCGGCATGACCTTCTTCCACAGCACGGGGCTGACCTCGTAGCCGTAGAGGCGGTCGAGGATGCGCCGGGTCTCCTGCGCGTCGACCAGGTCCTGGTCGAGGTCGCGCGGGTTCGCCGCGGCGGCGAGGATCGCGGGCTCGGTGATCTCGTGGAAGACCATCCGGCGGACCGGGATCTTCGGCTTGAGCGTGTCCAGCAGGTGCCACGCGATGGCTTCGCCCTCGCGGTCGCCGTCCGTCGCGAGGTAGAGTTCGTCGACGCCCTTGAGCAGTTCCTTCAGCTCGGCGACGGTCGACCTCTTGTCCGGCGTCACCACGTACAGCGGCTCGAAGTCGTGGTCGACGTCGACGCCGAGGCGCGCCCACGGCTGCCCCTTGTACTTGGCGGGCACGTCCGCAGCACCCCGAGGCAGGTCCCGGATGTGCCCCTTGGACGACTCCACGACGAAGTTGCTGCCGAGGTACGACGCGATCTTGCGCGCCTTGGCGGGCGACTCGACGATCACCAATCGGCGATTGCCGTCACCCGTAGCCCCGGAGCCGTTTTTCGTCCGTGTCGATCCAGCCACGCTGTCCCGCTCTCTTCCAAACCCTGTGCTTCGACCCGCCAGTGTGCACTGTCGACCAGCCCTGCTGGGCAGGCCTGGTGCGGACAGGGTGACACAAGTGCCCTTCAACGCCCGTTGGGAGGACCCGGCGACACGGCCGGCCAGGTGCATTCCGCCACACCTGCCGGGGGGTCGCCGACGAGCTCCGCGAGCCTGCCCAGCCGGCGCCTGCCGATCACCCTGAGCACCGGCCCGCCGTCCGGCCCGTCCACGAGCGTCGCGGGCAGACCGGAGCCGATCAGGGCTCTACGCAGGGGTTCGTGCGTTTCCGGGGCGTCCGGGTCGAGCCCCAGCGCGTACGCCGAGTCGACCCACCCACCGGACACCAGCGCCCAGAACCTGAGCACCGCGCCGTCCAGTTCGAACTCGTGGGGAACCGCCTTGGCGGCTCCTCCCCGCAACCACTCGGCGGCCAAACGGGTGAGATCCGCGCGAAACGCCGTGCGGACCAGCGCGCCGCGCTCCTCGATGGTCGCCACTTCGGCCACGACGCCGCGCCGACCGCACTCCGCGGCCAGCGCGGTGGCCCGCCCGCGGTCGGCCATCACGACCGACACGCGGGCCGCCGTGCCGCGACCGAAACCCACCGCCTGACCGGGTCCGCAAAGCAGACCCGCCAGATCCCCTATACCGGGTTGGCGCGCCTCGGCGGAGTAGAAGGACAGTTGCCCCACGCACGGAGCGTAGAACACCTGTTCGACCCGTGTCAGCCACCAAACCGCGGGGCTACCACCGCCGTCAGGTGGTGGGGGGCGTGGAGTCGCTGGTGGACGAGCCGCTGCCCGAGTCGATGGCCTTGCAGTTCGGGGCCTTCTTCTCGGCCTCGGCCAGGTTCGAGCGCACGAGCACGCCGTCGAAGTCCTCGCCGACCTTCGCCACGGCCTGCATGTCGGTCGCGACCTGGCCGAACGCGGCGGCGATGGACGCCGGGTCGCTCGGGTTGGCGGCCTCGACGCCCGTCTTGGCCTTGTCGAGTGCGGTCTTGAGCTGGCTGAAGATGTCGGCGGCGCTCGTGGCCAGCTTCTCCGAGTCCGGGTGCGGCCCGTCCTTCAGGTCGTTCAGCTTCTTCACGGCGCCGTCGACGGCGGTGGAGCCGTCGCCCAGCCAGGCCGCGAACTGCTGCTGCATCTTGGCCGGGTCGGTCGTGTCGAGCGCGGGCTCGGTGGACAGCGTCTTGATGACGTCCAGGCTGGCGCCGCAGACCTTGTCGATCCACGCGACGTTCTCGTCGCTGTCCGCGGCGGCGGCGGAGGAACCGCTGCTCGTCGAACCGGTGCCGGTGCCGGTGCCGGAGGCCGAGCCCGCGGTCTGCGAACCGCACGCGGTCAGGGCGAGAACGGCGGTGGCGAAGACGCCGACCGCGACGAGGCGGTGCCTCATGAGAACTCCCAGTAGTCGGTCAGGTGGAGCAGAGGGGGGAACTTACTCCTCGACGTGACCCGCTTGGCCCTGTTTGCTGGACCATTCGGGGTCTCGTACCCCAATCGAGATCCGCAGCGTCACGAGGTCGTGGTCGGCGTGGCGGGCTCGCGGATCGACTGGCACCGCGGTGCCTTCTCCGCGGCCGCCAGCAGCTCAGGACTGGTCTCGAGGTCCTTGAGCGGCACGCTGAACTCGGCCAGCTTACCGATGGCCTCGCTCGCGGCCTGCAAGCCGCCGTTCGGGTCGGCCGCGTCGGCGGCCTCCACCTTGGCCTTCGCGTCGGTGAAGACCTGCGCGACCTCGTCGAACGTGGTCGCCATCTTCGCGACCTGCTCGTCACCCCCGGCCACCGGCGCGGGGCCGATGGCGCGCAGGTCGGCGGCGGACTTGCCGAACGCGCCCGCGAGCTGGCCCATGTGCGCGGCCATGTCGGACTTCAGCTTGGCCGGGTCGGTCGTGTCGAGCGCCGGGGGCGACTTGGCCGCGCCCGCGAACTCCGAGGTCGCGGCGCAGACCCGGTCCATGTACGCGATGGCCGGATCGGCGGACGGCGCGGTAGACGCGGTCGGCCGGGTCGACTGGACGGCGGTCGTGCCGCCGCCCGAGGTGCACCCGGCGAGCAGCACCGCGGCGGTGACCAGCGCGGCGAGGCTGGACCTCATGTCGGACTCCTGGATCGGGTCGGCGGTGGGACCCGTCCAGTGTGAACCGAAAAGGCGCGTCCCGGTCCCTGAGGACCCGGACGCGCCTTTCGGGTGGTGCTTGCCGGTCGGTTGCTACACCGGCGCTAGGAAGCGCCGTTGGCGACCGACTCCGCCGGGGTGTCCGCGATCGCGGTACCGCGGCGCTTCGAGATCACGACGGCCGCCACGATGATCGCCACCGCGACGACGGCGATCGTCACGCGGATGGCCGTGGAGGCGTCCGCGCCGATGGAGAACGTGACGATGGCGGGCGCGATCAGCACCGACACCAGGTTCATCACCTTGATCAGCGGGTTGATGGCCGGGCCCGCGGTGTCCTTGAACGGGTCGCCGACCGTGTCGCCGATGACCGTCGCGGCGTGGGCGTCGGAGCCCTTGCCACCGTGGTTGCCGTCCTCGACCAGCTTCTTCGCGTTGTCCCACGCGCCACCGGAGTTGGCCAGGAACACCGCCATCAGCGTGCCGGTCGCGATCGCGCCCGCGAGGAAGCCCGCCAACGGCCCGACACCCAGGCCGAAGCCCACGGCGATCGGGGCCAGCACGGCCAGCAGGCCGGGGGTGGCCAGCTCGCGCAGCGAGTCCCTCGTGCAGATGTCCACGACGCGGCCGTACTCGGGCTTCACCGAGTAGTCCATGATGCCGGGGTTCTCGCGGAACTGGCGGCGCACCTCGAACACGATGGCGCCCGCGGCCCTGGTCACGGCGTTGACCGCGAGACCGGAGAACATGAACACCACGGCCGAGCCGATGATCAGGCCGACCAGGACGTTCGGCGTGAACGCGACGAAGTCGGCGTTGTCGAAGGTCGCCCCGACCTTCGCGAGCGACTGCGTGATGGCGTCCTTGTACGACCCGAACAGCGCGGTCGCCGCCAGCACGGCAGTCGCGATCGCGATGCCCTTGGTGATGGCCTTGGTGGTGTTGCCCACCGCGTCCAGCTCGGTCAGGATCTGCGCGGCCTCGCCGTCGACGTCGCCCGACATCTCGGCGATGCCCTGGGCGTTGTCGCTGACCGGGCCGAACGTGTCCATGGCGACGATGACGCCGACCGTGGTGAGCAGACCGCAACCGGCCAGCGCCACGGCGAACAGCGCCACGACGACCGAACCAGACAGCAGGAACGCGCCGTACACGGCCGCGCCGATCACCAGCGCGGTGTAGACCGCCGACTCGAAGCCGACCGAGATGCCGGACAGGATGACCGTCGCGGCGCCGGTCAGCGAGGTGCGGCCGACCTCCTTGACGGGCTTGTGCTCGGTGCCGGTGTAGTAGCCGGTCAGCCAGAGGATGACGCCCGCGAGCACGATGCCGATGATCACCGCGAAGGTGGCGATCAGCGCCGGGTTGCCGCTGGTGCCCTTGATCTCGTCCGACACGCCGTCCAGGTTCGCGAACGAGCTGGGCAGGTACAGGAACGCCGCCACGGTGCACAGCACCGCGGAGATGACCGCGGAGATGTAGAACGAGCGGTTGATCGCCGCGAGGCCGTTCTCGCCGACCCGCGCCTTGGTGGTGTACACGCCGATGACGGCGGTGAGGATGCCGATGGCGGGGACGATGAGCGGGAACAGCAGGCCCTGCGCGCCGAACGCGGCGGTGCCGAGGATCAGCGACGCCACGAGCATCACGGCGTAGGACTCGAAGAGGTCCGCCGCCATGCCCGCGCAGTCGCCCACGTTGTCACCGACGTTGTCGGCGATCGTCGCGGCGTTGCGGGGGTCGTCCTCGGGGATGCCCTGCTCGACCTTGCCGACCAGGTCGGCGCCGACGTCCGCGGCCTTCGTGAAGATGCCGCCGCCCACCCGCATGAACATCGCGAGCAGCGCGGCGCCGAAGCCGAAGCCCTCCAGGACCTTCGGGGCCTGGCCGGAGTACACGAGCACCACGACCGCGGCACCGAACAGGCCGAGGCCGACGGTCATCATGCCGACGACGCCACCGGTGCGGAACGCGATCCGGGTCGCCTTCTCCCGTCCGCCCTCCTCCTTCGACGCGGCCGCGACGCGCACGTTCGCGCGGGTAGACAGCCACATGCCGAGGTAGCCGATGCTGGCCGAGAAGACAGCGCCGAAGATGAAGAACAGCGACCTGCCGATCCGCTCGTTCAGGTCATCGGCCGGTAGGGCGAACAGCAGGACGAAAACGATCACCACGAAGGGTGCGAGCGTGCGGAACTGCCTGTTGAGGTAAGCCGCTGCGCCCTCTTGGACCGCCGTCGCGATTTCCTGCATCTTTTCGGTGCCTTGGCCTGCGGCCAGCACCTCCCTGAGCAGTACGTAGCCGACGGCAAGGGCTGCCAGGGCGACCACGGCGATCACGGCGACTACGCCGCGATCACCTCCGGAGAGTTCAAGGCCCTCCGCGAGGAATTGCCGGGACATCCGTCCTCCTGGTGAGTATTTGCCCAACAGGGGACCGCACCTCGTCGCGCCATCCAACCGGCCAACTCGTGCGTCAGCCCCGACACCACGTGATGCACCCCTCATTGGATGCGATTCGGCGGAGTCTATTCATAGCCCGCAAGCCTGCAACGATCCGTCCCGTTCCGTGCACACACCGTTATCCGCGCTGGGTGCGGTCCTACGCGTCCCGACGGGTCGTCGGAACTGTCGGTGGGGTGTGCCAAGCTGCCGACCGTGGCCGACCAGGGACGCCGACTGCTGGAGCGGGTGATCGCCGGAGTACCCGCCGGGGAATCGCCTCTGACGCACGTCACCGATATGCCACGTCGCGCCGCCCGGTTGGCCCAGTGGCCCTCGTGGGCGGCCGATCCGGTGATCCACTCGGTGCGCGCGGGCGGGGTCTCCCAACCGTGGTCCCACCAGGTGGAAGCCGCCGAGCTGGCCTGGGCGGGCCGCAACGTCGTGCTGTCGACCGGCACCGCGTCCGGCAAGTCGCTGGCCTACCAGCTGCCGGTGCTGACCGCCCTCGCCACCGACCCGCGCGCGACCGCCCTGTACCTCGCGCCGACCAAGGCGCTGGGCGCGGACCAGCTGCGCGCCGTCGAGGGGCTGGCCGTGCCGGGGGTGCACGCGTCGTCGTTCGACGGCGACACCCCGATGGCCGAGCGCGACTGGGTGCGGGCGTACGCGAACTGGGTGTTCACGAACCCGGACATGCTGCACCGCGGGATGCTGCCGAACCACACGCGGTGGATCCGGCTGTTCCGCAGGCTGAAGTACGTCGTGGTCGACGAGTGCCACGCCTACCGGGGTGTGTTCGGCTCGCACGTCGCGCTGCTGCTGCGCAGGCTGCGCCGGGTCGCCAGGAAGTACGGCGCGGACCCGGTGTTCGTGCTGGCCTCGGCGACGGTGACGGACCCCGCGGCGTCCGCGGGCCGGTTGCTGGGCGCCGAGTGCGCGGCCGTGACGGTGGACGGCTCGCCCCGCGCGTCGCGCACGGTCGCGCTGTGGGAGCCGCCGCTGCTGGAGGACTTCGCGGGCGAGAACGGCGCCCCGGTGCGGCGTTCGGCGGGCGCCGAGACGTCCCGGATCCTGGCCGACCTCGTGGTCGAGGGCGCCCGGTCGCTGGCGTTCGTGCGGTCCCGCGTCGGCGCGGAGCTGACGGCGATGGGCGCCAAGCGGATCCTGGCCGAGGTCGACGACTCGCTGCCGCCGCGGGTCGCCGCCTACCGCGCCGGGTACCTGCCCGAGGAGCGCCGGGCGCTGGAGCGCGCGCTGTCCAGCGGCGAGCTGCTCGGCGTCGCGACGACGAACGCTCTGGAACTGGGTGTCGACATCGCCGGGCTCGACGCCGTCGTGGTGGCGGGCTTCCCCGGCACGCTGGCGTCGTTCTGGCAGCAGGCGGGCCGCGCCGGGCGGTCGGGCGACAGCGCGCTGGTCGTGTTCGTGGCCCGCGACGACCCGTTGGACACCTACCTCGTGCACAACCCGCCCGCCGTGTTCGACCGGCCGATCGAGGCGACGGTCCTGGACCCGACCAACCCGTACGTGCTGGCCCCGCACCTGGCGTGCGCCGCGTCGGAGCTGCCGCTGACCGAGGAGGGCTTGGCGGAGTTCGGCGGTGACGCGGTCCTGCCGGTGCTGGCCGACCTGGTGGCGCGCAAGCTGCTGCGACGCAGGTCGAACGGCTGGTACTGGGCTTCGCACGACCGCCCGCACGCCGACGTGGACATCCGCGGCTCCGGTGGCGACCAGGTCGTCGTGGTGGAGGCGGATTCCGGGCGGATGCTCGGCACCGTCGATCCGGGCGCGGCGCACCGGTCGGTCCACCAGGGCGCGGTGTACCTGCACCAGGGCGAGTCTTACCTGGTCGACGACCTGGACCTGGACCAGGGGCTGGCGCTCGTGCACGCCGCCCGGCCGGACTGGTCGACGATGGCGCGCGAGTCCGTCGACATCACGGTGGTGCGGACGGTCGAGGAGCGGCGCTACGACGGCGTTTCGGTGTGCCTGGGCGAGGTCGAGGTGACGTCGCAGGTGGTGGGCTACCTGCGGAGGCTGCCGTCCGGTCAGGTGATCGACCAGGTGCCGCTGGACATGCCCGAGCAGGTGCTGCTCACCAGGGCCGTCTGGTACACGGTGTCCGAGAAGCTGTTGGTGGGCAGTGCACCGGGGGGCGCGGGTCTGGATCCCGCGCGCGTCCCCGGTGCACTGCACGCCGCCGAACACGCGGCGATCGGCCTGCTACCGCTGTTCGCGACCTGTGACCGCTGGGACATCGGCGGTGTGTCGACCGCTCTGCACGCTGACACCGGGGAGGCGACGGTGTTCGTGCATGACGGTCACCCAGGAGGGGCTGGCTTCGCCGACCGCGGCTTCGCCGCGGTGATCCCCTGGTTGGTCGCTACTCGGGAAGCGATCGCTTCGTGCGCGTGTCCGGCAGGGTGCCCGTCCTGCGTTCAGTCGCCGAAGTGCGGGAATGGCAACGAACCGCTGGACAAAGCAGGTGGAATGGCCGTGCTGGGCACTGTTCTCGGGGTTGTCGGGGAGAGAACCAACAACACCCAGCACGGCCAGATCAGGGGTCAGGCCAGCTCCGCGGCCACCAGCCGCTGAGCGCTGGACATGAACAGCGAGGGCATCTGGACGGCCTCGACGAGCGCGTCCTGCACGATGCGCGAGACCGGCAGCTTCCAGCCGCAGATCTGCGGCTTGACGCGCCAGTGCACGACACCGTGCTGCACGGGGGACGGCGGCAGCGCGATGTACTCGCCCTCGCCGTAGTGGCGGATGTCGTCGTGCGCGGCCAGATCGGCCCGCAGCGACTGGCCGGACTCGACCAGGAACATCCACTGACCCGCGGGGGTGGCGACGATCGGCACCGGGAGGCCGATGGTGCGCAGTGCCATGGCGGCACGACGACCGAGGTCGGCGCTCACCTCGATGGCGTCCAGCACGTGGCCGGTGGCGGCGAGCACGCTGTAGGACGCGCCGCTCCACCACGCCGCGACCTGCTGCGGCTTGGTGCCGATGCGCTCCTGCCAGTCGTTGTGGACCGGCACCGGACCGTCGGTTTCCACACCACCGCGCCCGGTCCACTGGACCGCGCCGTTCTCCGAGCCGGCTGGGTAGGTACCCGGCAGCACAGGCCACCCGTGCCACGCGAGGCCCACTGCCTCTGCCCGCAGCTCGATGCGGAAGGCCCCGCGCCAGCTATCCGACCACTCCATGCTCTGTCGCCTCCAACTACGTGAACACTGACACTGTGTCGGTACTGCCGGACACCGCGTCGGTGCCGCTACTCCAATTAACGGCATGAGCGGCCTCGGATGTAACTCCCCGTCGACAACTGGTCGGAATGGCACGGCGAGCGATCCCCGAACAGCGGCCGGCAGAACTGTCCGCCGAACGTTCGTTCCACCTTCACCTCGGCAACAGCCCGTGTGTGAGTCCGCTCACCGTGGATGGATGACCGTTCATCGCGGCGCCCCCTCCTCACCCTTCAGCCGGCCCCGCCCTCGCCCGAACGCTCGGCGTACCGAACACCGACACGGCGCCGTCCACCCGGACGACGACCTCCCAACCGCTCACCGCGCACTCGCCCAGCCGCTTGCCCATCCGCTCGGCGACCCACCGCGCCCGATCGCACGCCCCCACCGGCCCGTCGGTGAGGTGGGCGGCGGCGGCCAACGCCGCCAGATCAGCCGCTCCGGCCACCTCGTGCCGTTCGACCACCACGCCGCCAAGGCGGACGCCGAACACGATCAGCAGCGCGAACACCGCGATGCAGGCCACACCGACCACGGTCGCCACCCCGCGGTCGTCCGCCATCACGCCGCCTCCATCCACGCCTCCGTCCGCCCTGTCGCCCACCCTGCGATCCACGCGGTCAGCCGCCCGGTCATTCGTCGTGCGGCCGTCCGCCCGGTCGTCCACGCGGCCGTTCGCCGTGCGGTCATTCGTCGTTCGGTCATCCGTCAAGCGGTCGTCCAACCGGTCGTCCACGCGGTCATCCGCCATGGACGGCACCTCCTTGTTGTCTGCTGTCGCCGTTCGGCGAACCGCCGGTGGCACGGTGGGAAGCCGCGCGGTGCCTCCCCACCGAAGCCGGTGGCCGGAACTCCCTCCTTGTTCTTTGTGCGCTGTCCTTCATCCGGGAGCGTTCTCGCGCCGGCTCAGTTGTCGGTGGTCGGTTCCAGGACGGCGTAGGCGGTGGCTTCGAGGTGGACACCGGGCAGCAGGCCGTTCGCGGGTGTGGCGACGACGACCACCCGGACCGCGTCGTCGTCGGTGCTGACCTCCAGTCGTGCGCCCGCCGGGGCGATGGCGGTCACGACGGACTCCGCTCGTTCCGGTTCGCCGCGGGCCACGAGGCGCGCGGCTTCACGCGCCGCGTCGGTGCAGCGGAGCTGGTCGGCGACCGCCACCACGGCCGCGGACCCCAGGGTGAGGACCAGGGCCAGGCTGAAGATGGCGATGGCCGCTTCCACCGTCGCGGCGCCCCGGTCGTCGGCAGGGGTCATGTGGGACCGGCGAGTGCGCGGTCCAGCAGGGATTTGAGCAGGGCGGAGACGGCGTCGCTGCTCGCCAGCAGGTAGAGCGTGGTCGCCAGGGCTGCCGCGGCCAGTGTTCCCAGCGCGTATTCGGCCGAGATCATGCCGCTGTCGTCCCGCAGGGCGGAGTGGATCGTTCGGTACACGGGGGCTCGCTTTCGGTTGTCCCACAAAGGGTTTTGGTCACCAGGTGGTGGCGAGGCGGTTCGCCAGTCCGATCACGACCGGGAGAACGCCGAGGCAGAGGAAGGCGGGTAGGAAGCAGGCGGCGAGCGGTCCGGCCACGAGGACGGACGCGCGTTGAGCGCGGGCTTCGGCTTGGTCGGCGATCTTTTCGCGTACTCGGGCGGCCAGGTCGGCGGCCAGTGCGGCCAAGGCGGCGCCCGAACGCGCGGTTCGGCGGGCGCCCTGTGCGAGTGCGGCGGTGTCCTGGTTCGCCAGGGCCGGAGCCCACGCCGTCACCGGGTCGGCACCCAGTGCCAGCAGGTCGCCGACCTGCCGCAGGCAGGCAGCGGCCGGTGGTGGGAGGCCGTCGACGACGGCGCGGACCGCGTTGGCGACCGGCAGACCGGCCCGCAGGCAGGCCGCCAGGAGGTCCCAGCTCGCCGCGGTGGCGAACGGGTCGTCGGCCTTCGGGCGGACCGCCCGTTCCGGCTTCGGTACCGGCGGGCGCAGCCGGGCCAGCACCGGAGCGCGGGACGGCAGCACGAGGAGGGCGAGGGCGAGCAGCAGGAGGATCATGAGCGGACCGCCTGGTCGGTGAGCTTCGCGCTCCACAGCAGACCCCCGGAGATGAGCAGCGCGCCCAGGACCAAAAGGACTTGGCCGGGGGTGGTCGAGGTCAGGACGTGCAACGGGTGGGCGCCGCTCAACTCGCCGAGCAGCACGCCGAAGGCCGGGAGCGCGGCGAGGATCGCGGCGCTGGCCTCCGGACCCGCCATGCGGGCTTTGACCTGCTCGGCGAAGCAGACCCGGCGTTCCAGGTCGCGGCGGACCGCGTCGAGCACGTCGGCCAGCGGGACCCCGTGGCTGTCCGCCAGCCGCCAGGCCCGTGCGAGCGGGCCCAGCGCCGCGGCCAGTTCCGGCCTCGCGCAGGCGAGGGTCGTCAGAGCGGTGTCGACGTCGCCGCCCAGGCGCGCGGTCGACGCGATGGTGGTCAGGACCGTGGCGGCCGGTTCCCCGGTGTCCTGCGCGGCGCCCGCCGCCGCTGCGGCCGGATGTGCCCCGGCCTTGAGTTCCGCCACGAACGCGGCCAGGCCCGCCGCGATCGTGGCGGAGCCCGCCAGCCGGGATCGCCGGACCGCTCGGGAACGGCGCGCGCGCCACAGGACCGCGGCGATCATGGCGGCGGCGATCAGGCTCGCTGGACCGCCTACCAGTCCAACGAGGACGCAGCACGCGAGCACGGCGACCGATCGGTGCGGCCCGCGGGTTCGGCCGCGGTCGGGCGGTCGGAGGGCGCGCAGCCTGCGGGTCGCCGCCGCCGCGGGCAGGACCAGCAGCGCGGTGGCCAGTGCGGCGAGGCTCAGCGCGGTCATCGGGGCCGTCCCAGCAGGGTCTGCAGGACGGGCCACGCCGGTTGCCGGTGGCGGTCGTGATGCCAGGCGGTGCGGACCAGGAGCGAGTCCATCCGGCGTTCGAACACGCCGATCTCCGCCAAGTGTCGGGTGCCGTCGGGATTCCGACGCATGTGCAGGACCACCTGCACGGCCGCGGCCAACTGGCTGTGCAGGGCCGGGCGGTCCAGGCCGCCCAGCGCCGCCAGCGCTTCGAGGCGGGCCGGGACCTCCGCCGGGGAGTTGGCGTGCAACGTCCCCGCCCCGCCGTCGTGGCCGGTGTTGAGCGCGGCCAGCAGGTCGCAGACCTCGGCCCCGCGCACCTCGCCGACGACGATGCGGTCCGGCCGCATCCGCAGGGCCTGGCGGACCAGTTCGCGAACCGCCACCTCGCCCGCGCCCTCGATGTTGGCCGGTCGGGCCAGCAGGCGGACCACCTGCGGGTGCTGCGGCTGGAGTTCGCCCGCGTCCTCCACGCACAGGACGCGTTCGGTATGCGGGACGCAGCCCAGCAAGGCGGCCAGCAGCGTGGTCTTCCCGGAACCCGTCCCGCCCGTGACGAGGAACGCCAAGCGGGCTTCGACGATCTCGCGGAGCAGGTCCGCGGTTGGCTGGTCGAAGGTGCCGCGGGAACGCAGTTCGGCCAGGTCGTGGACGGCTGGGCGGAGCACGCGCAGCGATAAGCACGTCCCGGAGGCGGCGATGGGTGGCAGGACGGCGTGCAACCGCACCCGGCCCGCCGGACCGGAGCCGGAGAGCCAGCCGTCGACGCAGGGCACCGCCTCGTCGAGCCTGCGACCGGCGGCCACGGCCAGCCGTTGGGCCAGCCTGCGCACGGCCGCCTCGTCGGGGAAGGTGATCCCCGTGCGGCGCAAGCCTTGCGCGCCGTCCACCCACACGTCTTCGGGGCTCGTCACGAGCACGTCGGTGGTGTCCGGGTCGGCCAGCAGCGGATCGAGCGGACCCGCGCCGGTGAACTCCTGGCGCAGCAGCGTCAGGGCGGACAGCACTTCGGCGTCGCCCAGCACACCGCCCGCCTCGTCCCGGACCGCTTCGGCCACCGCGGCCGAGGTCAGCTCGGCCCGGCTGGTCGCGAGACGGCGGCGGACGCGCTCGACCAGATCAGCACTCATGACGGACTCCTGAAGGGATGGTCGGATCGCGGGCGCTCTCGGGGAAGCGCCCGCGATCCTGTTCGGACCGAAGCGGCGGATGTCGCGACCTCGGCTGTTGGGGAGAAGCGAAGGGGCCGCCGGGTGTGGTCTCGGCGGCCAGGGGGCGGAGGTGGTGCCAGAGCGAAAAGAAAGTGTCGGGCGGAGTGGCGCTTCGGCCTGGGCAACGCTGAAAGCGTTGGGCTGGAAGGGAAACGGCCGGCAAATGAGGAAAGCGGGGTTGGGCAGGCGGGCCCTCGATGGGGCCAGCGAAGGTGCCGGTTCGGTTGACCGGAAAGCGGTGCTCGCGCGATGGAGGGAAGCCGGATGAGGACAAATGACGGTTGGCAGAGGGGTGGGCGGATCGAAGCGGCGGATGTCGCGACCTCGGCTGTTGGGGATAGGCGAACGGGACCGCCAGGTGTGGTCTCGGCGGTCAGGGCGGAGGTGGTGCCAGGGTGGAGTGGCGCTTCGGCCTGGGCAACGCTGAAAGCGTTGGGCTGAAGGGGAAACGGCTGGCAACTGGGAAGGCAGTGCTGGATAGGCGGACCCTCGATGGGGTCAGCGGAGGTGCCGGTTCGGTTGACCGGAAAGCAGTGTTCGCGCGATGCCGGGGAAGCCGGATGAGGACAAAGGGCAGTTGGCAGAGGGTGGGCGGATCGTGGGCGCTCGCGGGAAGCGCTCGCGATCCTGTTCGGAGTTGGACAGGCGGGCTTCGGTCAGCCTTGAGAAGTGCCGGGGCGGGCTCTCCGCGGAACGGAACCTGACGTGGCAAGGCGAGAAGCGCTGGGGCGGAAGGGAAACAGGCGACAACTGACGTAGCAGCGCGACGGCAGTGGGTCAGCGGTTGTGGAGGGCTGTCAGGACCGAGTTGGCGGCGCGGGCCAGGGGGCCGCGGGTGGTGGTGGGGAAGCGGCCGTTGTCGAGGGCGGTGGCGAGGCGGGGTTCGGGGCGCATGGAGGCGAGGAGCGGGACGCCGACGGATTCGGCGATCTCCTTGCCGCGCAGGCCTGTCGGGCCGGGGGCGCGGACGACGAGGCCGAGGGTGACGCCGTGGGAGGTGAGCTGGTGGGCCATGCGTTTGGCGGAGGCGCAGGCGCGGACCTCGGCCGGGACGACGAGCACGGCCAGGTCGGTGCGGCTGAGGGCGGCCAGTGCCGGGACGGTGAGGTGGCGGGGTAGGTCGCAGATGACGGTTTCCCCTGCTCTGCGGCCGGCTTCGACGACGGCGGCCACGGCGTCGGGTTCCGGGCCGGGGCCGTCGCGGTCGCAGGACAGGACGGTCAGGCGGCCGTGCTTGCCGCTGCGGCCGGGGAGCGCGGAGTGCAGGGCGGAGGCGGCCACCCGGCCTCCCGAGAGGTGGAGTTCGGGCCAGCGCGGGCCCTCGTGGGACTCGTCGCCCAACGTCAGGTCGAGGCCGCCGCCCAACGGGTCGCAGTCGACGAGCAGGCCTTGGCGGCCGGAGCTGAGAACGGCTTGGCCCAAAGCGGCGGCGAGGACGGAGGCTCCCGCGCCACCCCGGCCGCCGAGCACGGCGACCACCCGGCCCTCACCGCTCGGCGGGCCTTCCGCGAGGTCGGCCAGCGTGCCGATGAGCCACTCGCCGCCGGCGGGCAGCACGACCACGCGTTCCAGTCCCAGCACCAACGTCTGCGGCCACACCTGCTCCGAGGGCGGCCCGGTGCTGACCAGGTAGGCGCCCGCACGGCGGGGCAGGTCGGCCTGCCCGCACTCGAAGGCCGCCCACTCGTCGAGCAGGACCAGCGGCGCGTCCTTCCACCTGGCGCGCAGCGCCGCGGCGTCCGGCACGCGGTCGAGTTCGCACCCCGCGGCGGCCGCCAGGCGCAGCAACTCGTCCAGCAGCACCTCGTCGCGCACCAGCGCCACCGGTCGTCCCGTGTCCACCCCGACCCACCTCCGTCGACTCCCGGACCCGGTGCGGGCCCTGGTCCAACGGTCGGCTGTCGTGGGGGATGCCACAAGGCGGCAAGATCGACATGTGGACAACCACCCGGCCTGTGGACAACTCGACGGCGGAACGCCGGAACTGTCGGTGGTGTGCGGGAAGCTGGGGGGTTGGGCGTCGAACGGCGGGAGCAGAACGCGTTCCACCCGACCCCGGACATGGGACGACCCCCGCCAGGGGGGAGGGACGGGGGTCGTCATCGGTTCAGTCCCGGGGGGTCGGACTGAACCTGTCCGGCAGAGCCGGACTCCCCCACTGTATCCCCACAAGCGGGGGTGGTGCGTGTCTTCCGTTAGAGGGACACGAGGAATTTCCGCGGTGGCCGCACATCCTCTTCGTAAACAACCGAAACGCGTCCGCGGCGGCTGCGCCTAAACTGACCGCGTGACCGATCCCGGCAGCGGCGAAGCCCCCGCACAAGGCACCCGAGTCGCCGCGTTCTTCGACCTGGACAAGACGGTCATCGCCAAGTCGAGCACGCTGGCGTTCAGCCGCCCCTTCTTCCAAGAGGGTCTGATCAACCGGCGCGCGGTGCTCAAGAGCGCCTACGCGCAGTTCGTGTTCATGCTCGCGGGCGCGGACGCCGACCAGATGGACCGCATGCGGTCCCACATCACCGCGCTCTGCGAGGGGTGGGACGTCGAGCAGGTCCGCTCCATCGTCGACGAGACCCTGCACGACATCGTGGATCCGCTGGTCTACAAGGAAGCCACCCAGCTGATCACCGACCACAAGTCGGAGGGCCACGACGTCGTCGTGGTGTCGGCCTCCGGCGAGGAGCTGGTGGCGCCCATCGCCAGCATGGTCGGCGCCTCGCACAGCGTGGGGACGCGGATGTTCGTCACGGGCGGCCGCTACTCCGGCGAGGTCGACTTCTACTGCGCGGGCGAGAACAAGGCCATCGCGGTCAAGCAGTTGGCGCAGAAGCACGGCTACGACCTCGAGGACTGCTTCGCGTACTCGGACTCGGTGTCGGACCTGCCCCTCCTGGAGGTCGTCGGCCACCCCACGGTCGTCAACCCCGACCGCGCGCTGCGCAAGGTCGCCGCGCAACGGGGTTGGCCGGTGCTCACGTTCTCCGACCCGGTGTCGCTGCGCGCCCGCATCCCCACCCCCTCCGGCACGGCCGTCGCGGTCACCGCGATCGGGCTCGGCGCGGCCGCCGCGGCGGGCGTCGCCTGGTACGGGATGCGCCGCAGGCGACGCAGCTGAACCGCGGTGGACGGGTGGGTGACGCGCGCCGCCCGATCGGCGGTACCCGACCCTGAAACCCCTGCGGGCGGCCAACTTCCGCTACTGAACGTTGCTTGACCGGTGCACTCGTCCGAGACCTTGCTGTGACGCGGCACACGGTCTACAAATGGAGGTGCGGACTTCGGGTCGGCCAGGGACGGAGCAGAGGGTAAGCGACGTCCACCCCGGCGGATCTCCGTGCACGGACTTCGAGCACCCACGCGCAGCACGCCGCGGGAGGCTTGCCGTCAAGGGCCTGCGTACCGGGACGCTGGACGCCGAGGCCAGGTTGATACGGCACGAGTTGCACGCTTGGTAACTCGAAGGCCCGTGCTGATGGCGGAGCCCCCTCACGAGAGTGCGGGGGCTCCGCCCTTTTCCCGCCGGGCGCGTTATTCCCCCTGACGTGTCATGTTTTCCGGCCGTTGACCGCCCCCCGAGACGTGGGTAACTTGCGAAGATGCCCGCACAGCGGTGAAAAACTCGCCTGGGGAGGCCCTGTGTACCAGGTCGTTCGTCCGTTAGCGGTAGTCGCGCTGGTCACGGCACTGGTGGGTGCCCCGTTGACCGCGTCCGCCGAACCCGATCCCGCGTCGGCGCAGGGCATCACCACGATGGTCCGGCGGATGTCGTTGGAGGACAAGGTCGGTCAGCTGTTCGTCACCTACCTCAACGGCCAGTCACCCGACGAGGTGAATCCGCTGAACCGGACGAACTTCGGCGTGGACACCCCGGCGCAGGTGGTGGCGAAGTTCCACCCCGGCGGCGTCATCTACTTCAACAACTCGTCGCGCGACAACGTCGACACCCCGCAGCAGATCGCGACCCTGTCGAACGGGTTGCAGCGCGCCGCGATGTCGTCGGGCCTGCGCATCCCGCTGGCGATCTCCACCGACCAGGAGATGGGGATCGTCACCCGGATCGGCGCGCCCGCGACGCAGTTCCCCGGCAACATGGCGCTCGGCGCGGGCCGGTCGAGGGCCGACGCCGAGAAGGCCGCCACCATCACCGCGAACGAGCTGCGCGCGATGGGGATCAACCAGGACTTCGCGCCGGACGCGGACGTGAACTCGAACCCGGCGAACCCGGTCATCGGGGTCCGCTCCTACTCCAGCGATCCCGCGCTGGCCTCCGAGATGGTCGCCGCGCAGGTCCGCGGGTACCAGCAGCGGTACCTGGCCAAGGGCGCGGTGTCGGCGACGGCGAAGCACTTCCCCGGTCACGGCGACACGTCCGAGGACAGCCACACGAGCCTGCCGGTCGTCGACCGGACCGTCGAGCAGTGGCGGCAGCTGGACGCGCCGCCGTTCCGGGCGGCCATCGCCGCGGGCATCGACTCGATCATGACCGCGCACATCCAGACGCCGAGGATCGACCCGTCCGGCGAGCCCGCCACGCTGTCCGCGCCGATCGTCACCGGTCTGCTGCGCAACGAGCTGCACTACGACGGCGTCGTCATCACCGACTCCCTCGAGATGGAGGGCGTCCGCCAGCTGCACCCGGACGCGGAGATCCCGGTGCTGGCGCTCAAGGCCGGTGTCGATCAACTGCTGATGCCGGTGAACCTCGAGGTCGCGATCAACGGCGTGCTGGCGGCCGTGCGCAGCGGTGAACTGAGCGAGCGGCGGATCGACCAGAGCGTGCTGCGGATCCTGCGGATGAAGCTCCTGCGGGGCATGTTGACCAGCCCGCTGGTGGACGTGGGCGCGATCGCCCGCACGGTCGGCTCCCCCGCCAACCTGGCGGTGGCCCAGCAGATCACCGACCGCACCACGACCGTCGTCCGCAACGACGCCAAGGTGCTGCCGCTGGCGAAGAAGCCGGCGTCCGCCCTGGTCACGGGCTGGGGCGACACCACGACGCGCACGCTCGCCGACCGGCTCACCGCCCGCGGCACGACCACCACGGCCCTGCCCACCGGCAGCGCCCCGACCGAGGCCCAGACCGCCGCGGCCGTGCAGGCGGCGGCAGGGGCCGAGGTCGTCGTCCTGCTCACGAACTCGCTGTCCAAGCAGCCCGCGCAGCAGGCGCTGCTGGCGAGGTTGCGGGCGACCGGGAAGCCGGTGGTCGCGGTGGCCGTGCAGAACCCGTACGACGTCGCCCACGACAACCCGACCTGGCTGGCCACCTACTCCTACGGCGCCGGGGCGATGGAGTCGCTGGCGAAGGTCGTCTACGGCGAGGCGGGCCCCAAGGGCAGGCTGCCGGTCGACGTGCCGGGTCCGACGGCGTACCCGCTCGGCCACGGCGTCACCTGGTGAGGCGCAGGCAGCTCCTCCAGGCGGGCGCACTGGCCGTGCCCGCGCTGGCGCTCACGAGCGGGGAGGCGGCAGCGGCCACGAGGGTCGTCACGGGCGCGGAGGTCCTCGCCCAGGACGATTGGCGGCGGCTGGGCGGCAGGCGGGTCGGCATCCTCACGAACCCGACCGGCGTGCTGCCCGACCAGACCCACGTCGTCGACTCGATGGTGGCCGCAGGCCAACGTCCGCAGGCCGCTTTCGGCCCGGAGCACGGCTTCCGCGGCACGGCCCAGGCAGGCGGTTCCGAGGGCGACTACCCCGATCCGCGCACGGGCGTCCCCGTGTACGACGCCTACGGCGCGAACGCGGAGAAGCTCGCCGGGATGTTCCGCAAGGCCCAGGTGGACACCGTGGTGTTCGACATCGCGGACGTCGGCGCGCGGTTCTACACCTACGTCTGGTCCATGTACACGGCGATGCAGGCCGCCGCGGCGACCGGCGCGGCGTTCCTCGTGCTGGACCGGCCGAACCCGGTCGGCGGCACGGCCCGCGGCCCGCAGCTCGACCCGGCGTACGCGACCGGGGTCGGCCGCAAGCCGATCGTGCAGCAGCACGGGATGAGCGTCGGCGAGCTGGCCCGGTTCTTCGACGGGGAGTTCCTGCCCTCCGACGGCGGCCGGGTGTCCAACCTGGACGTCGTGTGGGCCCGCGGGTGGCGGCGCGCGGAACTGGACACCGGACTGCCGTGGATCCCGCCGAGCCCGAACATGCCGACGAGGGACACCGCCCTGGTCTACCCCGGCACGTGCCTGTTCGAGGGCACCGTGTTCTCCGAGGGCCGCGGCACGACGCGGCCGTTCGAGACCATCGGCGCCCCGGACGTCGACTGGCGCTGGGCGGAGAAGCTCAACGAGCTGAACCTGCCCGGTGTGCGGTTCCGGGAGACGTACTTCGCGCCCACGTTCAACAAGTTCGTCGGCAAGTCCTGCGGCGGGGTGGCCCTGCACCTCACCGACCCCGCGGGCTTCGACGCGATCCGCTCGGCCGTGGCGATGCTCGTGACCGCCCGCGCGCTCTACCCCGCCCTGTTCGCGTGGCGGCCGGACCACTTCATCGACAACCTCAGCGGCTCGGATCGCCTGCGGCGCATGGTCGACGCGGGCGCGGGCGTCGACGAGGTCGTCGGCGCGTGGGACTCCGAGCTGACCTCGTTCCGCCGCACCAGACGCCAGTACCTGCACTACCGGTGAGGACTCCGATGCGACTGCCAGCCCTGCTCGTCGCGACCATGCTGACCATGACGACGCTGCCCGCCGCGGCGCAAGCCGACGCGTCCACCGGCCGGTTCGACCGGCCGCACACCGGGTTCGCCCCGCCGTGGACGCAGCTGCACCGCGGCAACCCCGGTCTCGACCCGGCGCCGATCGACGCCGCACTCGACCAGGTCAGCCGCTACACCGAGCCGGACGCCACCGGGCACCCGATGTTCGCGGGCGCGGTGACGCTGCTGGCGCACGACGGTTCCGTCGTCGCGCAGCGGCCGACCGGCTGGGCGGTGCGCTACTCCGACGCCAAGGGCACCGAGCTGCCCGTGGAGCAGCAGGTTCCGATGGCGGAGAACACGATCTTCGACCTGGCGTCGATCTCCAAGCTGTTCACCTCGATCGTGGTGATGCAGCAGGTCGAACGGGGCCGGGTGCGGGTCGACCAGCCGGTGTCCAAGTACCTGCCGGAGTTCGGCGTCAACGGCAAGGCCGACATCACCGTCGAGCAGCTGCTGACCCACACCTCGGGGCTGGAGCCGTGGCTGCCGCTGTGGCAGCAGTGGCCGGACGTCCCGTCGCGGATCAAGGCCGTGATGGACGCGACGCCGAAGACCGCTCCCGGCAGCGCGTACACGTACTCGGACCTGAACCTGATCACGCTGGGCGAACTGGTGCGCCGGGTCAGCGGGTCGCCGCTGGACGAGCTGGTGCGCAAGGGCATCACCGACCCGCTCGGCCTGCCCGACACCGGCTACAACCCGCCCGCGAGCAAGCTGGACCGGATCGCCGCCACGGAGTTCGAGTCGAACCCGCCGCGCGGCATGGTCCGCGGCCAGGTGCACGACGAGAACGCCTGGTCGCTCGGCGGTGTCGCCGGGCACGCGGGCGTGTTCTCCACGGCGCGGGACCTCGCGGTGCTCGCCCAGGCGATCCTCAACGGCGGCACCTACGACGGCCACCGGATCCTGCGGCCGCAGACCGTCAAGCTGATGACGACCAACTTCAACACCGAGTTCCCCGAGGACTCGCACGGGCTCGGCTTCGAACTGGACCAGCGCTGGTACATGGGCGCGCTCAGCTCGCCCGCCACCGCCGGGCACACCGGGTTCACGGGCACGACGCTGGTGGTGGACCCGATGTCGCGGTCGATCGCGATCCTGCTGACCAACCGCGTCCACCCGTCGCGCGACTGGGGGACGATCAACCCCGCGCGGCGGGCGGTCGCCGACGGGCTGGCGCGCGCGCTGGCCGTCCGGCCGCAGCAGGGGCGGGACGCGTGGACGCCGACCGGGGCCACGGGGGCGACGCTGACGACCGGCGACCTGCCCGGCGCGCGGAAGGTCTCGTTCGACGCGTTCGTCGACCTCGACGAGGGCGACAGCGTCGTGCTGCAAACCGGTGACGGCACGACGTGGCGCGACGTGAAGTCGTTGACCGGCACGGGCACCCGGAAGTGGACGCGGGTGGAGGCCGCGATCGACGGCAGCCGGGTTCGCTGGGTGTACCTGCGGGGCAACGGGTACGGCGGCCGGGGCGTGTACCTCGACGGGATCCGGATCTCCGGCGACCGCGGCACGGTGCTCGACGCCGAACGCCACCCGGAGGCGCTCACCGCCGTCGGCTGGCGGGCGGCCGACCGGTGAGCACGGTGTGTCGCAACGGGATGGACAGCCGGTGAGGAAAGGGTGGCATATGAGTGAGAAACCCTCACAACACGGGCTGGTCACCCCTGGGATCCGTTGACCACGACGGTGACGGTTAGTAAGTTTCCCACGTGTCCAGCAAAGTTCCCGATTACCTCGACGCCAGCCCACTGGTCAAGATCCGCTCACTCCTGCCGGGCCTCGCCCGCGCGGAGCAGCGGGTCGCCAAGGTCGTGCTCGAGAGCCCAGCCACGGTCGCGCACCGCAGCATCACCGAGGTCGCCGAGGCGGCGGGCACCAGTGAGACGACGGTGACCCGCTTCTGCAAGGCGATCGGCGTCGGCGGCTACCCGGAGCTGCGGATCGCCCTCGCCGCCGACACCGCGCGGACGGCGTCCCGTGTGGACCGCGACCTCGGCAGCGACATCACCCTGACCGACGACCTGCGCCAGGTCGTCGGCAAGGTGGCGTTCGCCGACGCGCGGGCCGTCGAGGAGACCGCCGAGCAGCTCGACGTCGACGCGCTGCGCGCGGTCGTGACGGCCGTCGCGGGCGCGGGCCGGGTGGACGTCTACGGGTTCGGCGCGAGCGCGTTCGTCGCGTTCGACCTCCAGCAGAAGCTGCACCGGATCGGCCGGGTCTGCTTCGCCTGGAACGACGCGCACATCGCGCTGACCAGCGCGGCGGTGCTGACCGGCGCCGACGTCGCGGTCGGCATCTCGCACACCGGTTCCACCTCGGAGACCGTCGAGGCGCTGCGGGTCGCCAAGGAGCACGGCGCGACCACGGTGGCGCTCACCAACTTCCCGCGCTCGCCCATCAGCGAGGTCGCCGACCACGTCCTGACCACGGCGGCGCGCGAGACCACGTTCCGCTCGGGCGCGATGTCCAGCCGGATCGCGCAGCTCACGGTGGTCGACTGCCTGTTCATCGGCGTGGCGCAGCTGCACGTCGACAGCGCCACGGCGGCGCTGGAAGCGACCTACGACGCGGTGTCCGGCCACCGGCTGGGCGAACGGCCGGACGGCAGACGACGACGGGAGACCGCTAAATGACCTCGTACCGGAACGGTGTGGTGGTGCGCGTGGACTCTCCGACCGAGCTGCGGAACCCGCGCACCCTCGACATCGACCGGATGTCCACGTTGGACGTGCTGCGAGCGATCAACGTCGAAGACCACGTGGTGCCCGACGCGGTGGCGGCGGTGCTGCCGGACGTGGCGCGCGCCGCCGACCTCGCCGTCCTCGCCCTGCGCGCGGGCGGCCGGGTGCACTACGTCGGCGCGGGCACGTCCGGCAGGCTCGCCACGCTCGACGCGGCGGAGCTGCCGCCCACGTTCAACACCCCGCCCGACTGGTTCCTCGCGCACCACGCGGGGGGCCAGGAGGCCTTGGTGCGCGCGCTGGAGAACGTCGAGGACGACGACCTCGGCGGCGCCGCGCAGATCCGCACGCACGTCACGGCGGGCGACCTCGTCCTGGGCGTCACGGCGTCCGGCCGCACGCCGTTCGTGGTGGGCGCGCTGCGCGAGGCCCGCGCGATGGGCGCGCGCACCGTGCTCGTGTCGAACAACCCGGTCGCGCCCGCGCCGTGCGAGGTCGACGTGCTGATCGCGCTCGACACCGGCCCGGAGGCCATCGCGGGCTCCACCCGGATGAAGGCGGGCTCGTCGCAGAAGCTGGTGCTGACGTCGTTCTCCACCGCCGTGATGGTCCGGCTCGGCCGCACCTACTCGAACCTGATGGTCAGCATGCGGGCGACGAACGCGAAGCTGCGCGGCCGGACCGTGCGCATCCTGCGCGAGGCGACCGGGCTGGCCGAGCAGGAGTGCACGGACGCGCTGGCC
Source organism: Umezawaea sp. Da 62-37 (assembly GCF_032460545.1). Classification (GTDB taxonomy): domain Bacteria; phylum Actinomycetota; class Actinomycetes; order Mycobacteriales; family Pseudonocardiaceae; genus Umezawaea. Next base: position 5,816,544 of record NZ_CP135965.1, on the reverse strand, counting down.
GGCTCGGGCGGCGACCTGAAGGTGGCGCTGGTGCACCTGCTGTCCGGCGTGCCGTTCGCGCGGGCCGCCGAGGCGCTGGTGGGCTCCGACGGGCACGTCCGGCAGGCGCTGGTGTCACTGGACGACCGGTAGGACCGGCCGCCACGGGATCGGCGTCGACAGCACCATGGCGCTGGACGTCTCGCCGTGGCCGCCCAGCCGCACGAGCAGCCGTTCGAGCTCCTGGACCGACGTCGTGACGACCTTGACCACCGAGCAGATGTCCCCGGTCAGCCGGACCACCTCGACCACCTCCGGGCAGTCGTCGAGCAGTTCGGGGTGCACGGTGATGCACCGGGGGCCGTAGCACTTCATCCGCACCAGGGCGATGACCGGGCGGCCCACCGCCGTGGCGTCGACCGAGGCCCGGTAGCCGGTGATCACGCCCGCGTTCTCCAGCCTGCGCACCCGCTGGGCGACCGTCGGCGGCGAGACGTGCACCCGCCGCGCGAGCTCGTTGTAGGACAGCCGCGCGTCCTCCTGGAGCGCCTCCAGCAGGGCCCAGTCCACCGCGTCCAGGTCGATGCTCATGAACGCAAAGCTATCCGCCGAAATGCCTTGCGACCATGAGAAGTTCCGGTTCCGCCGGGTGGCACCACGCATTCAGAAATGCCGCTCGGCCACGCATGATGAAGTCATGAGCACCTGCCCGGTCATCCACAGCGGCGAAGAGGCCCCCAAGCTCGACTTCGGCGGCACCACGCCGTACGAGGACTACGTGCACGCCTCCGTGCTGCACACGCTGCAGAAGCAGGCCTCCGACGACCCGCGCGAGATGTCGTTCCTGGTGATCACCCAGATCATGGAGCTGTACTTCGGGCTGCTCGTCTTCGAGTGGCGGCAGGCCCAGCTCGAACTGCGCGCCGACGACCTGCGCGCGGCCGTGCGCACCCTGCGCCGCAGCGAGCTGCACATGCAGGGCCTCAACGCGGCGTGGCGGCCGATCGCGCGGATGACGCCGGGCGAGTTCAACTCGTTCCGCGACGCGCTCGGCGAGGGTTCGGGCTTCCAGTCCGGTGTGTACCGCGAGATGGAGTTCCTGCTCGGCGAGAAGTCCCGGTCGATGCTCGTGCCGCACCGCGCCGTGCCGAAGCTGCACGACTCCCTCGAAGCCCAGCTGCACGCGCCGAGCCTGTACGACGACGTGCTCGCCGCGCTGCACCGGCAGGGCCTGCCGATCCCGGCCGAGGTGCTGGCGCGCGACGTGAGCCGGGCCTACGAGGTCAACGCCGACGTGGAGAAGGTGTGGGCCGAGGTCTACCGCGGCGATTCCCGCGACCTGCTGGAGCTGGGCGAGGCGCTGACCGACATCGCCGAGGAGTTCGCCCGCTGGCGCTACGACCACCTCCTCGCCACGCGGCGCTCGATGGGCGCCAAGGTGGGGACGGGCGGCTCCGCGGGTGTCGCCTGGCTGGAGAAGCGCACGCAACGATCGGTGTTCCCCGAACTGTGGACCGCGAGGAGCTTCGTGTGATCGACCTTGACGCCGTCGACCCGCTGGCGCCCGTGCGCGAGCTGTTCGACCTGGACGACGATGTGGTCTACCTGGACGGCAACTCCCTCGGCGCGCCGCCGAAGGCCGTCGCCGAACGGATGCAGGAGGTCGTGCGGCAGCAGTGGGGCCGCAGGCTGATCCGCGGCTGGTCCGAGGGCTGGTGGGAGGCCCCGCAGCGGGTCGGCGACCGGATCGGGCGGCTGGTCGGCGCGGCGCCGGGGCAGGTCGTGGTCGGCGACTCGACCAGCGTGAACATCTTCAAGGCGCTGATGGCGGCGGTGCGGGGCACCGACCGGACCGAGATCGTGGTGGACGGGGGCACGTTCCCGACCGACGGCTACATCGCGCGGTCGGTCGCCGAGCTGACCGGCCTGGAACTGCGCCCCGCCACCCCGGACGCGCTGGCGCTGACCGAGCGCACCGCCGTGGTGCTGCTCAACCACGTCGACTACCGGACCGGTCGGATGCTCGACATGGCCGCCGTGACCGCACAGGCGCACGCCGTCGGTGCGAAGGTTGTCTGGGACCTCTGCCACAGCGCTGGCGTGCTGCCGATCGAACTGGACGCGCTCGGCGTCGACCTGGCCGTCGGGTGCTCGTACAAGTTCCTCAACGGCGGCCCCGGCGCGCCCGCGTTCCTCTACGTGCCCACGGCCGCGCAGGCGACGTTCGAGCAGCCGCTGACCGGCTGGACCGGGCACCGCGCGCCGTTCGCGATGGAGGACGACTACACGCCCGCCCCCGGTGTCGCGCGGGCCCGCTGCGGCACCCCGGACATCCTGTCGATGCTGGCGCTGGACGCCGCGCTCGACGTGTGGGACCACGTGTCGCTGGCCGACGTGCGGGCCAAGGGGCTCAAGCTCACCGACTACTTCCGGTCGCTCGTGGAGGACCTGCCCGGCATCGGGGTGATCACGCCGGCCGACGAGTGGCGCGGTCACCAGGTCTCGTTGCGGCACGCCGACGCCGAGGTCGTGATGGGGAAGCTGATCGCGCGGGACGTGATCGGCGACCACCGGCCCCCCGACGTGCTGCGCTTCGGGTTCGCGCCGCTGTACAACCGGTACTCCGACGCCCGCCGGGCCGCCGAGGCCCTGGCCGAGATCCTCTAGATCACGCTCGGGCCGGGGTCCCGGTTGTCCGCGAGTGGCGCATCTCGCGGCGAGGCCACCGGGACTCCGAAGCCCGCGTGTGATGGGTATGAACATCACCAAGATGACCTCGTTACTCGCCGGCGCCGCAGCACTCGCCCTCAGTGCGGCGGGCGTCGCGGACGCGTCCATCCCGACCCCGCAGTGCACCGCGTCCACCCTCTTCTCCGACGTGCGGAAGTTCACGTCGCCGAATGCCGGCGACCAGTTGTTCGGCATCGTGTTCGAGGCGAAGCCGGGTACCGCGTGCACCATGAGCGGCTCGCTCGGCGACCTGGTCTTCGTGGACCTGTCGAACAGCCCGCTACCCATCGCCGTCGTCGCCCCCGACCCGGCGAACGCCACGCCCGCCGTGCTGGTGCCCGGCAGCCCGAAGGTGGTGTACCTCGCCTCCAAGAAGGGGACCGGCGAGGGCTACACGCCCGCGGCCGCGACCTTCACCCTGCCGTCGACCGCCGCGACCGACCGCACCGTGGTGGTGCGGTGGCCCGACGTCGCCCTGACCGGCGGTCCGGCGCGCCTCGGGTACGTGGGCGAGTTCTTCGGCTGATCACGCCGAGGCGGCGTCCGCGATGCTCGACGCCTCGCGGGCGCCCGCCTCCAGCGCCGCGCAGCAGAACAGGATCCACCGGCCGACACCCTCGGGCTCGCCGGTGGTGAAGGCGACCAGCGCGGCGTCGTACTCGTTCTGCCTGCGCAGGCAGTGCACCTCGGGGACGCCGAGGCCCTTCGGGTCCAGGCCGGTGGCGATCGACGTGAGCCGGGCCGCCGCCCGCGCCACCACGCCGTTCGCGCTCTCGAACGGGGCCAGCGCCAGCAGTTCGCCGTGCACGATGGCGACCAGCAGCGGGCCGGGCACCTTGGTGCCGCCGGTCAGCAGGCCGGCGAGCTGGTCCAGCCGGTCGGCCACGCCGGGGTCGAGCCGGGGCCTGCCGAGCTCACCGGCGAAGTCCGCCGCGGCGAGCAGGTGCAGCCGCGCCAACGCCTGCGAGGGCGCGCGTTCCCACGTGGGCAGCAGCGTGCCGAGCGCCTCGGCGACCCGCAGCGACCCGGCCAGCACGGGGTCGGTCACGGAGCCGTCGTCGGGGATCGCGGTCGACCCGCCCTCCAGCGCGGCGGAGGCGCGGGCCGCGCGCACGGACGCCTCGGCGGCCGTCGTCGCCCAGCCGCGCAGGTTCACCCGGTGGCGGTGCACCTGGAAGACGGCGTTCTTGGCGTTGGCGACGGCGTCGGCCACACCGGGCAGGTCCAGCAGCGGAGCCAGCGGATCGGTCACGGTTCGGACATTACCCGTGGGTAAAGTGGCTATTCCAAAACGGCCTGGAATGGCTGTTCCCGGATGGCCACTCCCGACATACCGTCAGGTCCGTGACCACCGACTGGTTCGACCGCCCCGTGCTCACCGGCCCGCACGTCCGACTGGAGCCGCTGACGGCGCAACACGCGGAAGGCCTGCTCGAAGCGGGCGAGGACCCCGACGTCTGGAAGTGGCTGGCCGACCGCAGGCCGACGACACTCGCCGAGGCGCGGGCCTTCGTGGACAAGTCGCTGAACGACCCGAACCGGCGACCCTGGGCGCAACTCGACCCGACCACCGGCGAGGTCGCGGGCGTCACGTCGTACCACGACGTCGATCCCGTCCACCGCGCCGTCCACATCGGACACACGTGGATCGGCACGCGCTGGCAGCGCACCGGGATGAACACGAACGCGAAGCTGCTGCTGATCGCGCGGGCGTTCGACGACCTGGGCGCGCACCGCGTCGGCTGGCACACCGACATGCTCAACACCCGGTCGCGGGCGGCGATCGAACGGCTCGGCGCGACCTTCGAGGGCGCGTTGCGGGCCCACCGCGTCCGCCCGGACGGCACCCTGCGCGACACGGCCGTGTACTCGGTGACCGCGCCGGAATGGCCTTCGGTGCGCGCGGGGCTGACCAGCCGAAACTACTCCGATCAGGGGTGACTCGCATCACGCAGCGGGCCGTTGGGCGCAACGGACGGGTCGTTCGCCGGACCGGCGGTGGCCTTGACCGATGCGGTCGTTACACAGTGAGCAGCGTGTAACGCCGTCATTGCGGATTGGTCTGAACCTTTTGGGCGCGGTGGCCTGTCGATCGGGGCCGACCGGCACTACGGTCAGCACAGCCACTTCGCACGTAGGTCAGGAACGTAGGAGGTCCCGCACCATGACCCAGCCGTCGGACCAGGGCCCAGCCCTGGACAACCTGCACACGGAGAGCCGGACGTTCCCGCCCAGCGCGGAGTTCGCCGCGCAGGCGAACGCCACGTCCGCGCTGTACGACGATGCGAGTGCCGACCGGGACGCGTTCTGGGCCGCGCAGGCCGACCGGCTCGACTGGGACACCAAGTGGGGCCAGGTCCTCGACTGGTCGGACGCGCCGTTCGCGAAGTGGTTCGTCGGCGGCAAGCTCAACGTCGCCTACAACTGCGTCGACCGGCACGTCGAGTCCGGCCACGGCGACCAGGTCGCGATCCACTGGGTCGGCGAGCCCGGCGACAAGCGCACCATCACCTACAGCGACCTCAAGCGCGAGGTCTCCAAGGCCGCGAACGCGTTGATCTCGCTCGGCCTGGAGACCGGCGACCGGGTCGCGGTCTACATGCCGATGGTGCCCGAGGCGATCTTCTCCATCCTCGCGATCGCCAGGCTCGGCGCGACGCACAGCGTGGTCTTCGCGGGCTTCTCCGCCGAGGCGCTGCGCACCCGCATCGACGACGCCCGGGCCAAGATCGTGATCACCACCGACGGCCAGTACCGGCGCGGCAAGCCCGTGTCGCTCAAGGCCGCCGTGGACGAGGCCGTCGCGCAGACCCCCAGCGTCACCAACGTGCTCGTCGTGAAGCGCACCGAGTCCGAAGTGGACTGGGTCGAGGGCCGCGACGTGTGGTGGCACGACGTCGTGGACAGCCAGTCCGAGGAGCACGCGCCCGAGGCGTTCGACAGCGAGCACCCGCTGTTCATCCTCTACACGTCCGGCACGACCGGGAAGCCGAAGGGCATCCTGCACACGACCGGCGGCTACCTGACGCAGACCGCGTACACGCACCACAACGTGTTCGACCTCAAGCCGGACACCGACGTGTACTGGTGCACCGCCGACATCGGCTGGGTCACCGGGCACAGCTACATCGTCTACGGCCCGCTGGCGAACCGCGTCACCCAGGTCGTCTACGAGGGCACGCCCAACACCCCGCACGAGGGGCGGCACTGGGAGATCGTGCAGGAGTACGGCGTCTCGATCTACTACACGGCGCCCACGCTGATCCGCACGTTCATGAAGTGGGGCGACGACATCCCCGCGAAGTACGACCTGTCCTCGCTGCGCGTGCTGGGCAGCGTCGGCGAGCCGATCAACCCCGAGGCGTGGATCTGGTACCGCGAGCACATCGGCGCGGGCAAGGCCCCGATCGTCGACACCTGGTGGCAGACCGAGACCGGCGCGATCATGATCTCGCCGCTGCCCGGCGTCATCTCGGCCAAGCCCGGTTCGGCGCAGCGCCCGCTGCCCGGCATCGGCGCGAAGGTGGTCGACGAGCAGGGCGTCGAGGTCCCGCACGGCGGCGGTGGCTACCTGGTCCTCGACCAGCCGTGGCCCGCGATGCTGCGCGGCATCTGGGGCGACGAGGCCCGGTTCCGCGACACCTACTGGTCGCGGTTCGAGAAGGAGGGCTTCTACTTCGCCGGTGACGGCGCCAAGTACGACGCCGACGGCGACATCTGGCTGCTCGGCCGGGTGGACGACGTGATGAACGTGTCCGGCCACCGGATCTCCACCACCGAGGTCGAGTCCGCGCTGGTCTCGCACCCGACGGTGGCCGAGGCCGCGGTCGTCGGCGCGTCCGACCCGACCACCGGCCAGGGCATCGTCGCGTTCGTGATCCTGCGCGGCGGCGTGGCGGACAGCGCGTCCGGCGCCGAGGCGATCAAGGCGCTGCGCGAGCACGTGGCCAAGGAGATCGGGCCGATCGCGAAGCCGCGGCAGATCATGGTCGTGCCGGAGCTGCCGAAGACCCGCTCGGGCAAGATCATGCGGCGGCTGCTCAAGGACGTGGCGGAAAACCGCCAGGTCGGCGATGTGACGACCCTGGCCGACTCGTCCGTGATGGACTTGATCTCCAGCGGGCTGAAGACCACCACCGAGGACTGATCTTCCGCCCGGCCCGTGGGGCTGTCGACGTCGACAGCCCCACGGGCCGCACCTCGTTCGCGAGGGATCAGGGCACATGGAGGTCGTGCTGACCGGGGCGACCGGGTTCATCGGGTCGGAGGTGCTCCGGCAGCTGGTCGACCGGCCGGACAGTCACCCTGGTGACGTGCCTGACCCGGAGGCCCCCAAGGTCCGCGCGGAGGCCGGGCTGCGCGATCTCGCCGCCCGGAAGAGCGGGTTCGAGGTCTTCTGCTTCCGGCCGGCCAAGGTCCTCCCGGTCGGGACGAACGCCCTGGTCCGGGCCGTGTACGGCCCGCTGCCGGCAGGCGTGGACGCGCTGGCCGGGGCCATGGTCCGGACCGCCGTCGGCCGGCCGTCGGACACTCCGGGAATCGTGGAGAACAAGCAGATCAGGGTGCTGGGCCGCTGAGGCGGCGAGCCCCTCCGCCCGTTAGAGTGGGTTTCGGTGAGCCGGGAAGTCTGGTCGGCAGCAACATAAGGCTGTCCACCACCTCGGAGTTGATCACTTGAAGCCCCGCCCCGCCGCTGCCGTCGTCACCGAGTTCGCCCGCTACCTGCGAACGGAAACCGTCGGCGGCATGATTCTGCTCGCCGCCACCGCCGTCGCGCTGATCTGGGCCAACTCCCCCGCGAGCGGCGCGTACACCGCGCTGCGCGACTTCCACGTCGGCCCTGCCGCCCTGCACCTGGACCTCAGCGTCGGCGACTGGGCCAAGGACGGGCTGCTCGCGGTGTTCTTCTTCGTCGCGGGCCTCGAACTCAAGCGCGAACTGGTCGTCGGCGAGCTGTCGAAGTTCAAGAACGCGATCCTGCCGGTGATCGCCGCGACCGGCGGCATGATCGTTCCCGCGCTGGTCGCGCTGGGTGTCGGCTGGGGCGAGCCGGGCATCGAGCGGGCGTGGGCGATCCCGGTGGCGACCGACATCGCGTTCGCGCTCGGCGTGCTGGCGATCACCGCGTCCGGGCTTCCCAGCGGTCTGCGGGTGTTCCTGCTCAGCCTGGCCGTGGTCGACGACCTCGGCGCGATCCTGCTGATCGCGATCCTGTTCACCGCGAAGTTCAACGTCCTCGCCGCGCTGGCCGCCGTCGCCCTGCTCGGGCTGTACGCGTTCCTCCAGCACAAGCGGATCCGCAGCGCCTGGCTCTACGCGCCGATCGCGGTGGCGACGTGGGCGTTCGTCCACGCGGCGGGTGTCCACGCCACGGTCGCGGGCGTGGCGCTCGCCCTGCTCACCAGGGTGCGCAAGGACCCGTACGAGAAGTCCGCGCCGGCGATCCGGCTGGAGCACCGGCTCCAGCCGTACTCGGCCGGGTTCGCGGTGCCGGTGTTCGCGCTGTTCGCGGCGGGCGTGCCGGTCGGCGGCGACGCGCTCGGCGCGCTGTTCTCCGACAAGGTCGCACTCGGCGTGATGGTCGGCCTCGTGGTCGGCAAGGTGGTCGGGATCGTCGGCGCGTCCGCGTTGGCGGTGTGGCTCAAGGCCGCGGTGTGGCCCAGCGGCGCGGGCCCGCGCGACATCGTGGCCGTCGCGATGCTGGGCGGTGTCGGGTTCACCGTCAGCCTGCTCATCGCGGATCTCGCGCTGGACGGCCAGGCCGCCGAGCAGGCCAAGGCCGCCGTGCTCCTGGCGTCGATGACGGCCTCGTTGCTCGCCGCTGTCCTGCTCGTTCGGCGCAGCCGCGTGCACCAACGCGACAACGAATCGACGTGATCCGCCAGCCGAACGGCTGCGCGTCCTCGTGCATGGCACGATGAGCCGGTGACCAGCGCGAGGGAGAACACCAATGGCAGCCGGGCGACCGACGGCCTGCCGCCAGTCCCGTCGATTCCGCTGAGGGCGGAGAACGCGGCCAGGATCGCGGAGGAGACCTCGCTCGGCGGTTTGGTCCGCGATGCGACGAGCCACCTGTCGACGCTGGTCAGGGCCGAGGTCGAGCTGGCCAAGTCCGAAGTGGTCAAGGAGGTGAAGAAGGGGATCACGGGCAGCGTCTACTTCATCGTCGCCCTGACGGTGCTGCTGTTCAGCCTCTTCTTCCTGTTCCTGACCATCGGCTACGCGCTCTACGACATCTTCGGCTGGCCGCTGTCGCTGTCGTTCCTGACGGTGTTCGTGGCCATGCTGCTCGTGACGGCCCTGTTCGGGTTCCTCGGCTACCGCAAGGTGCGCAAGCTCAAGAAGCCGGAGCGCACGATCGAATCCGCCAGGGACATCGTCGACACGTTGCGACACCGCGGCGAAGCCCACTAGGGCCGGGCCGTGCGCCTGCCTCCTGATCCGTCCACGGTGCGGATCAGCGGTCCGTGGACCCATCGCGACGTCTCCGCCAACGGCATCCGGCTGCACGTCGCCGAAATGGGCGAGGGCCCGCTGGTCCTGCTGCTGCACGGGTTCCCCGAGTTCTGGTGGTCGTGGCGCCACCAGCTCACGTCACTGGCCGAAGCGGGCTACCGCGCCGTCGCGGTCGACCTGCGCGGCTACGGAGACTCGGACAAGCCACCCCGCGGCTACGACGGCTGGACCCTCGCCGGCGACGTCGCGGGCCTGGTGAAGGCCCTCGGCGAACGCCGCGCCCACCTGGTCGGCCACGCCTGGGGCGGCCTGCTGGCATGGACCGTCGGCGCCATGCACCCCCGACTCGTCCGCTCGGTGACCGCCATCTCCGCACCACACCCGCTCGCCCTGCGCCGCGCGTTCCGCAAGCACCCCCGCACCCAGGGCCGCGCCGCCGGCTACGTGCTCAAGTTCCAGGCCCCGATCTACCCCGAACGCCACCTCACCGCAGACCGCGCCGCCAACGTCGGCAACCTGCTGCGCGAATGGTCCGGTCCGAAGTGGACCGCGGCCCCGGAATTCGACGAGGTCGTCCGCCGCAACCGCGAAGCGATGATGGTCCCCGGCGTCGCCCACAGCGCACTCGAGTACTACCGCTGGGCCGTCCGCTCCCAGGTCCGCAGCGACGGCCGCCGCTTCATCGAAACCATCGACCGCAGACTCGAAGTACCGGTACTGCAACTCCACGGCGCCATGGACCCGATCATGCTGGAAACCACCGCCCGCCACTCCTCCTACTGGCTGGGCCCGAACTCCAAATTCCGCTGCCTACCGGAAATCGGCCACTTCCCCCACCAGGAAGCCCCCCACACCACCAGCCGAGTCCTGGCCGAATTCCTCGGCAGCGTCTAACCACAGCCCAACCAAGCCAGGCCAGCCACCTTCTTCATCGGCGCAGCCGCTCCCCCGCATCCGGCGCGGAGCGCCCGCCGCCTTGTCCGGCGCAGCTCGGATGCCTTGTCCGACGCGCAGCAAGGATGCCCTGTCGGCGCAGCCGATGCTGGCGCAGCCAGACCTACCCGTGCACCCCGATCCGAAGCCATCTCTAGGCTTGACGGACCTTGTCAAGACATCTTTCCCGCCTTGACAAGGTCCGCCAAGCCTAGAACACTCGGCGACCGGGGTAAAGCCACCTAACCCCCGACACAAACCGAGCCAGCCGCCCCCAGCCCAACTAACTAGCACAACTCTGCGTCGACTCCTTCCGCACCAGGGTCGGCGCCTTCTCCACCTCCGCCTGCACCTCCTGCGCCGTCAGCACGAACCCGGTCTCCTGGTCGTCCACCGCCGCCCCGAACACCACGCCCATCACCCGCCCCTGCGGATCGACCAACGGCCCCCCGGAGTTTCCACTCCGCACCTTCGCCCTCACCGTGTACACATCCCGCGTCACCGTCTGCGCGTCGTAGATATCCGGCCCCCGCAGCATCGGGATCCTCTCCCGCACCCGCGCCTCCGAAGCCGTGTACGGCCCGTCCAGCGGGTACCCGAGCACGATCCCGTCCTGCCCCTGCGGGATCTCGTCCGTGTGGAACTGCAGCGGCGTCGCCTCCAGGTCCGGCACCGCCAGGATCGCGATGTCCGTCTGCGCGTCGTACAGCACCACGGTGGCGTCGAACTGCCCGCGCCCGACCTCCACCGTCACCTCGCTCGTCCCCGCGACGACGTGCGCGTTCGTCATCACCCGCTCGGGCGCGACCACGAACCCCGTCCCCTCCAGCGCCCGCGAGCACGACGGCGCCCGGCCGCGGACCTTCAGCACGCTGGGTCGCAGCTTCTGCACGATCGGGTTGGCCGCCAGCTCCGGGTCGGGCGGGCCGACGTCCTTGAGGGGCGTGCGGTTGAACGGGTCCATCGCGGCCGGGAAGCCGGACACGTCGAACAGCTTCTGCAGGTCGTCCGACAGCTGGCGGGCGGCGGGCGGCATGGCGCCGTCGACCGTCTTGAGCAGCAGCGACTGGTTGAGCGCCTTGGCCAGCGACGGCAGGCCCGCGACCGAGGTCAGCGGCAGCGCGATCATCCAGGCCACGACGAACACCACGGCACCCTGGACGAGCGCGCCGAGCATGTTGTCGATGCCCCGAAGCGGAGTGGCGTTGATCTTGGGCTTGATCATCCGGCCGATGTAGACGCCCAGCGTCTCGCCCAGCGCGACCAGCAGGATCACGATGCCGACCGCGAAGACGACCTTGGTCACCACGTTGTCGAACTGCGCCACCACCAGCGGCGCGAGCTGGGTGCCGAGCACCAGTCCGACGAGCACTCCGATGAACGCCGGCAGGGCGATGACCATGCCCTGCCGGGCCCCGGACACGGCCGCGAACACGGCGAGCGCCAGCACCAGCAGGTCGACCCAGTTCACGCCCACAACCTCCGACAAGCTTCTACGTAGCGCGCAGCGCTAGATCAAGGTCCCGGACGTCGGTCCCGTCCCACGGCCGTTCCCACCCGCCGAGGGCGATGAGGCCGTTGAGCAGTCCCGCGGTGAAGCCCCACACCAACATGCCAGGTGCGGAGAACGCGGGTCCGACGTAGCCCGAGGGGTGGCTCACGAGGAACCGGTTGGCCGGGTCCGCGAGGTGCGCGATCGGCACCCTGGCCACCGCCGCGGTCTCAGCAAGGTCTACGGGCTCCACCGGACATGGTTCATGCCAATGTGCCAGCACCGGTGTGACGAGGAACCTCGACACGGGCACGTGCAGCTCCGGGAGCACCAGGACGGGGCGCACCCCTTCGGGCAGCACGCCGGTCTCCTCGCGGGCTTCGCGCAGGGCCGTGCCGACCGGTCCGTCGTCGGTCGGGTCGGCCGCGCCGCCGGGGAAGGCGACCTGGTCGGGGTGCGAGCCGAGGGTGGCCGAACGGCGCAGCAGCAGCACGTCAGGGCCGTTGGGGCCGTCGCCGAGCAGGATGAGCACGGCCGCCGCGCGGGTCGGCCCGGTCGCGGGCGTGGTCAGCCGCGAGAACGCCGAGGCGTCGATCTTGGACGCCGAGTCCACGAGGGTGGCCATCCACTCCGGCACGTCGGCGAGTTCGATCAGCGGGGTCAGCGGGGTCACGCGACCGCCTCCCGGACCTGTTCGGGGGAGGAGAAGACGAGGGGCGATGTGACTTGGATCACTGAACCATCCGCTTTGACCACGAAGCTCGCGGGCAGGGTCTGGGGCGCCTTGAGCACCCGGCGGAGGGCGTCCGGCTCGTCGTGCAGCGACGGCAGGTGGACGCCGAGCCTGGCCAGCAGCTCCAGCCCGTCGGACTCGCCGCTCTGCACCTGCACGGCCACCACGGGGACCGCGCCGGGCTGCTGGGAGTAGCCGTCGAGCACCTTGAGCTCCTCCTGGCACGGTTGACACCAGGTCGCCCAGAAGTTGATGAGCGCCGGACCGCCTCCGACGGTGGTGGCGGCGTCTGTGGACGCACCATCCCCGAGGCAGGTTGCCAGTATCCCCCGAAGGGGTTGCGGGCCCGGCGTGCTCGCCCGCGGACACGGGCGCAGCGCGGCGAGATCGCGGGACGCGCCGAGGTCCTTGCCCGGCCGGGAGTCCCCGACCCGCTGGGGCGGCCGGTCGTCGGAGCGCGGCCAGATCGCGACCACGCCCGCCACCACCAGCACCAGGGCGACCAGCGCCCACCTCGTCGCCACCCTCACCCGAGCTTCTCCCCCGCCCGGACGCGTTCGGCCAGCTCCAGCAGGTGCGGGGCCTCGTCGCCCTTGACCAGCTTCGCGGCCGCCACGGGATCGGTCTCGCCGATGCCGTAGGACGGGCACTGCGGCGCGAGCAGGCAGGCGCCGCAGGCGGGCTTGCGGGCGTGGCAGACGCGGCGGCCGTGGAAGATCACCCGGTGGTTGAGGATCGTCCAGTCCTTGCGCTCGATCAGCGCGCCGATCGCGTGCTCGACCTTGACCGGGTCCTCCTCGGTCGTCCAGCCCCAGCGGCGGACCAGCCGTCCGAAGTGGGTGTCCACGGTGATCCCCGGCACGCCGAAGGCGTCGCCGAGCACCACGTTCGCGGTCTTGCGGCCGACACCGGGCAGCGTGACCAGGTCGACCAGCTTGGCGGGCACCTCGCCGTCGTAGCGCTCGACCAGCGCGGCGCCCAGCCCCAGCAGGGAGGTCGCCTTGCTCCGGTAGAAACCGGTCGGTCGGATCAGCTCCTCCAGTTCGGCGCGGTCGGCGGACGCGTAGTCCTCGGCCGTCGGGTAGCGCTTGAACAGGGCCGGTGTGACCTTGTTGACGCCCTTGTCCGTGCTCTGCGCGGACAGGACGACGGCGACCAGCAGTTCCAGCGGTGTGTCGAAGTCCAGCTCGCAGTGGGCGTCCGGATAGCCTTCGGCGAGCACTCGGACCATCCGGCGGGCCCGGCGGACGAGACCCAGTGCGGTCTCCGTCTTGTCCGCGGGAGTTTGACGAAACGTCGCGGGGGGCACGGAACCAATGTACGGGCGTGCGCGTCCTGGTACGTCAGAGGCTCGACACGCTGGAGGGACCCCCTCTTGAGCGAACGAAATCACGATGCGCAAGGATCGGAGCCATCATGACTGCCTGGTTCGTCATCGCCGTTCCGATCGTCATCATGTTCTTCGCGCTCTTCATGGAGCGCGTTGAAGCTCGTCTGCGGCACGTGGCTGTGCAGGAGGACGAGGTCGAGGAGTTCTTGGAGCAGGCGCGTCCGGACGAGGTCCGCGCGCTCTACGGGCACGGCATCGGCCGCGCGCTGGAGCTGTTCCGGCTGCGGCGGCTCGGCGGTCGTGCCAGGAACCTGCGTCAGCGGCGACCCCGCCGCTAGCAGGCCCGTTACCGACCAGGTCCACGGAGAAACCCTTCGTGGGCCTTTCCGGGCTGTCTGGGGTTCGACCGAGGACGAGCTGTCTCCACATGGGACGGCGAGCCGAAAGGCGATCCACGGCACAAGCCTTAGACTGCACCCAGTGATCGACGGCACGGCGCTTGTTCCGCCAAGAGGTGGAGGGCGCTCGACCATGCCGTCGTTTCTCGACAGGAGGGGACGAGGTGGACGAGACCCTTGCCCGCGCGGGCATTTTCCAGGGGGTTGAACCGGCTGCAGCGGAGGCACTGGCGCAGACGCTGGAGTCCGTTGAATTCCCGCGTGGCCACGTGATCTTCGCGGAAGGTGAACCGGGCGACCGGCTGTACATCATCCAGTCGGGCAAGGTGAAGATCGGCCGGAAGTCCCCGGACGGTCGCGAGAACCTGCTGGGGATCTTCGGGCCGTCGGACATGTTCGGCGAGCTGTCGATCTTCGACCCCGGCCCGCGCACGTCAACGGCCACCACGGTGACCGAGGTCCGCGCGGTGAGCATGGACAGGCCCGCGCTGCGGACGTGGATCACGAACCGGCCGGAGATCGCGGAGCAGCTGCTCAGGGCACTTGCCCGCAGACTGCGCCGGACGAACTCCATGCTGGCCGACCTGATCTTCACCGACGTGCCCGGTCGAGTCGCGAAGGCACTGCTCCAGCTCGCGCAGCGCTTCGGCAGCCAGGAGGCGGGCCTGCTCAGGGTCACGCACGACCTGACGCAGGAGGAGATCGCCCAGTTCGTCGGAGCTTCGCGGGAGACCGTGAACAAGGCGCTGGCCGACTTCGCCCACCGCGGCTGGCTGCGGCTCGAAGGCAAGAGCGTGCTGATCCTGGACCCCGAGCGACTGGCTCGCCGGGCCCGCTAGCGCAGGACAACACAAAGGGACCGGGCGCCGCCCCCGACGCGGCGCACCGGTCCCTTTCTGCTGCGCGATCCATCCCCCGACGAACCGCGCTTCTCCTGCCCGACGTGCAGGCCCCGACCCTCATCGCCGGCAAGAGGTCTTGATGACCCGGTGGGTGTGGTTACCCAGTCCGATCAGCGGCGAAACCACCTGGGTGGGTCCTCGCGCGACCAGCGGGTTCCGGTCCTCGTGACTCGTTGGTCAACGATCGCACGGCGACACCCCGTTCTTCCAAGCACTTTCACCTGGAAGACATCGTGTTCAGCCGTTCCACCGGCAACTTTCATCCGGACAGCCCGTTCTCGTGACCGGATCGCAACCGGCGTCTCAACCGGTGACGAACCGCACCGGAAATAACTGGCACGGGCGTACCACTGTGCTGCACACTGGTACGCATGTCCCACTCCGCCCGGCTCGCCGACTACCGCGCCGCCCTGACCACTCCCGGAATGCGCGGCCCCGTCACCGCGGCCGTGCTCGCCCGCCTCCCGATCGCCATGGTCGGGCTGTCGCTGCTGCTCTACGTGCAGCGCACGACCGGGTCGTTCGCGATCGCGGGACTGGTGTCGGCGGGGTCGCTGGTCGGTGTCGCGGTGGGCGCGGTCGTGCAGGGCAGGCTGATGGACCGCTTCGGCCCCACCCGTCCGCTGTTGGCCGTGATCGGGCTGTTCGCCGTGTTCGTGACGGTGTCGATCATGGCCGTCGAGGCGCGCGCGGCGGTCGCCGTGCTGCTGCCGCTGGCGTTCGGCGTCGGGTTCACCGAGCCCATGGTCGGCTCGGCGTCGCGGGCGCTGTGGAGCCGGATGGTGCCGCCGGGCTCGACCAGGCTCGCGGGCTACGCCTACGAGGCGATCAGCATGGAGGTCTTCTTCATCCTCGGTCCCGGCCTGTCCGGGATCCTGGTCGCCGCGCCGTGGGCGGGCACCGGTGTGGTCGTCGGCGCGGTCTGCATGGTGATCGGCGGCACGTGGTTCGCCCTCAACTCCACCGTGCGCGGTGTCCGGCCCGCCGCCGTCACCGGCCGCAAGCTGCTCGGCGCGCTGGCCAGCCCCGGCATGCGGACCGTCGCGCTGGCCGCGCTCGGCTTCGGCGTGACGATCGGGTTCATCGAGGTCGCGGTGCCCGCGGCCGCGGCGAACGCCGGTCACGTCAGCCTCGGCGGGCTGCTGCTGAGCGCGTGGTCGATCAGCTCCGTCGTGTTCGGCGTGCTGTACGCGATGAAGCCGTTCCCCAGGTCGATGCACCTGCGGCTGCCCGCGCTGCTCGGCGGGTTCGGCGCGCTGTCGCTGCTGCTGGCCATCCCGACGACGCTGTTCTGGCTGGGTGCGGCGATGCTGCTGGTCGGCACCATGGTGACCCCGCAGGCCACCACGCACTCGGCGGCGATCGAGCAGGTCGCGCCCAGGGGCACGGCCACCGAGGCGTTCGGCTGGATCGTCACCGCGGTGACCGTCGGCCTGGCCATCGGCCAGTCGATCAGCGGCTACCTCGTCGAGCACATCGGCACCCAGGTGGCGTTCCTCGCCGCCGGCGCGTCCGGCCTGTTCGTCGCCGGGCTGGTGTGGCTGTTCCGCAGCACCGTCGCCGCGGGCGTGCCCGCCGAAGCTCCCGCCGCGCGGCGCGAGGAGATGGACCTCGCCTCGCGCTAGGCCCTAGTCCAGGAAGACGTCCAGGCGTTCGAACACGCTGCGCGCGGCCATGACCTCGTCGGGTTCCTCGATGAACGTGGCCGCGTGCACGTGTTCGAGGTAGACCACCGACGGCCCCTCGGCCATGTGGAACAGCGTGCACGGGTGCCCGATGCCGGGGTAGGCGCCCTTGGCGAACGGGATCCACCGGACGGTGATGCCGGGCGGCGGGCTCGGCATCGCGCCCTCGCTGGTGAAGACCGTGCACCGAGTCAGGTCGTCGACGTGCAGGGTCGGCACGGCGTGGGGGCTCAGCACGTCCACCCGCTCGGCGGTCCGGCCCAGCAGCGTGAGCACCGACTCGGCCTCCGGGCCCCAGTCGCACTCCAGGTAGAGGTCCCGTGCCCGCACGGCCTCGCCGATCAGCACGTCGCGCAGCCTGCGCTCGATGCGCAGGGCGTGGAAGTACGCGTGCAGGTCCGGCATCCACACCGGGGTGACGCCGTCCTCCAGCCGCTGGACGCGCACGCCCACGATGCCCAGCCGCGTCGCCACGGCTTCGACCGACATGCCGGTCGCCTCCCGCAGGTCGCGGAGCTTGCCACCCAGCACCCTGCCTCGCAGGGTGGGCATCGGCACCGGTTCGCTCATCACGCCCCTACGCTAATCGCACCCCCGCTGACCTCGCACGACCAGAAATTGTCGGACCCCGTCGCTACCGTCGGCGCATGGACCTCACCGCCACCACCGGAGACCTCGCCGCCGCCGCGGCCGAAGTCGCCCGACTGCTCCCCACGAGGGTGCTCAACCCGGTCCTCGCGGGCCTGGTCCTGCGGGCCGGACCGGCGGGTGTGGAGCTGTCCGGGAGCGACCGCGAGCGTGCCGTCCGGCTCACCCGTAGCGCGACCGTGCACACCGAAGGCGCCGTCCTGGTGCCCGCCAAACCGTTGGCGGACACCCTCCGAACCCTGGACGACCCGCAGGTCAGGCTGGTCGTCGAGGGATCGCGGCTGGCCGTGCGGACGTCGAACGCCCGGTTCGCGCTGCCGCTGCTGGACCTCGCGTCGCACCCCGGAGTCCCCGCGCTGCCCGCGTTGGCGGGGCGGGTTCCGGCGGGCGTGCTGGCGTCCGCGATCGTGCCGGTGGCGGGAGCGGCGTCCCGCGACGACGCGCTGCCGGTGTTCACCGGGATGCGGATCCACGCGGTCGGCGGGCGGTTGGAATTGATCGCCACGGACAGATACCGGATGGCCTTCGCGACCCTGCCATGGGACCCGATGGGGCCGCTGGACGTGCTGGTGCCCGCCGGGTTGCTGGCCGATGTGGTCCGGCAGCCGTCCGCCCTGGAACAGGTGGCGCTGCACGCGGACGACGACCGGTTGGGGCTGTCCTGGCCGGGCGGCTCGGTGAGCACGGCGCTGCTGGCGGCGCCATTTCCCGATGATCGAGTGCGGAAACTCCTGGAGGCGGTCATCGACAGCACGGTTCTCGTGGACGCGGACGCATTGGCGGGGGCTGTGCGGCGGGCTACGCCGTACGCGGGGCCCCACGGGTCGGTGACGATCCAGGTGGACGACAGCGAGGTGCGGGTTCGGGGGAGCGATCCGCAGAACGGGGAGTCGGAGGAGTCGGTGAAGGCGACCGTGGACGGGAATCGGTTGACGAAGTCGTTCCAGGCTCGGTATCTGGCGGATGCGTTGAAGGCGTTCAGCGGGAGGAGGGTGGAGTTGAGGATCCAGGACGGGTTGAGGTCGACGGTGTTGACGTCGCAGGCGGAGGCGGACGGGGTGGAGTTGACTTACCTGGTGGTGCCGTTGAGGACGGTGGTTTAGGGGGTTGGGGGGCTGGCTCGGTTGGGTCGGGGTGGGGGTGCCGTCACCCGGTCGCCGTCGTGGTGGACATGGCCTTCACCCGGTCGCCGAGTGTTCTAGACTTGCCGCAGCTTGTCAAGGCTGAAAAGATGCCTTGACAAGCTGCGTCAAGCCCAGAGCGGCTTCGTATCGGGTGCAGGGGTAGGTCTGGCTGCGCCAGCATTCGGCTTCGCCGAACTCGGGCATCGGCTGCGCCGACAAGGCATCCGAGCTGCGCCGGACAAGGCGGCGGGCGCTCCGCGCCGGATGGGGGGAGCGGCTGCGCCGATAAGGCCCGGCTTGGGTTGGCACCGTGGTTTGGCCTGTGGCGCTGCCTTGTCCGGGGGTTCTGTTGCTGCCCTGCCCTGGCCTGGCCTGGGTTTTTTGCCTTGTCTTGTGCTTAGCCTTCGGTGCGGAGGTATTCCAGTTGGGCGCCTACTGACCACTCTGCGGCTTCCCAAAGGACGTGGTCGACGTCTGCGTAGACGACCTCCACCACCTGGCGGGCGGTTGGGGAGCCGCCCAGTTGCTCTACGGCTGCGCGGACCTGGGACAGGCGTTGTTCGCGGTGGGTGAGGTAGGCCTTGGCGATGTGGGTGACGTCGGGGAGTTCGGGGCCGTGGCCGGGTAGGGCTTGGGTGCCTGGTGGGAGGTCTGCGAGCAGGCGTAGTGAGGTAAGGTAGTCGGCTAGTTTGCCGTCCGGGTGGGCGACGACGGTGGTGCCGCGGCCGAGGATGGTGTCGCCGGTGAGGACGGTGGTGGTGTCCTCGTGGTCCAGGAGCAGGCAGATCGAGTCGGCGGTGTGGCCGGGGGTGGCCAGCACTTCGAGGCGTAGGCCCGCGGCGGAAATGAGGGTGTCTGCGGTGAGCGGGGCGCCGTTGCGGCAGAGGGCCGGGTCGTTGGCGCGGATGGGGGCGTTGACCATCTGGGCGAAGCGCTGGGCGCCCGCCTCGTGGTCGGCGTGGCCGTGGGTGATGAGGACGGTGGCGACCGGGCCGCAGGCGGCGACCCTGGTGAGGTGGGCCTCGTCCAGGGGGCCGGGGTCGACGACCACGCAGGAGACGGAGTCCGGGGCGCGGAGGATCCAGGTGTTGGTGCCGTCGAGGGTCATGATCGACGGGTTGTCGGCGAGCATCACCGAAGCGGTGTCGGTGACCTTGCGCAGCACGCCGTAGGCCGGGTGCTGCGCGTGTGCGCTGATAGAGGGAAAGCGGCTCATCGTCGTCCCACCTCGTCATCCGGCCGGGCGTCCAAGTGGGCCGCGGCGGTCGTGTACTCGGGGTCCCCTGGCAGGATGACATGCAACTTCCCGCCGCGGCGCACGACCTTCGGGATGATCTTCTCGACGGTGCGCTCGGCGGCCATGACGGCGGCGGCGCTGTCGAACTCGTCGAGGTCCGCCAACGTCGTCCAGGTGGGCGGCATGAGGCCGCGCCTGCCCTGCTTCCAGTCGTCGATCGCTTCGGCGGGCGTCTGCCATGAGGCGTCGGACGCCTCGCTGGTCACGTCGTCGGCACGCTGCCCCTTGGGCAGGACCGCGACGAAGAACCGGGTGTCGTAGCGGCGCGGCTCCTCGGTCGGGGTGACCCAGTGCGCCCACGGCCGCAGCAGGTCGGCGCGCAGCACCAGTCCCGCCTCGGACAGGAACTGGGCGAGTGAGACCTCGCGCTTCTCCAACGCCTTCCGGGCATCGGCGAACGGGCGGGTGTCCGCGACGACGCTGGTGGCGTCCGGGCCCGCCAGCAGGACGCCGGACTCCTCGAACGTCTCCCGCACGGCCGCGCAGACCAGCGCCGTGGCCAGCGCGGGGTCGCAGTCGAAGCAGCGGCCCCACCAGGCCGGTTCGGGTCCTGCCCAGGCGACGGTGGTGTCGGCGTCCCGGCGGTCGACACCACCGCCGGGGAACACGGTCATGCCGCCCGCGAAGGCCATTCCGACGACCCGCCGCTGGAGGAACACCTCGGGCTTGGCGTCCGTGTCCCTGATCAGGACGACTGTCGCGGCGTCCTTCGGCACGACCGGCACCGCCGGTGGTTCGGCGGGCACCATTCCTTCGGGCAGCACCATGTCCGCGGGGAGTTCGCGCATGCGGTCGAGCCTACTTCCGGGCACCGGGCAGGATGGGCCGATGGTCTCCGACTCCCGTCCACTGGTCACCGGTTGCCTGGTCAAGATCCTGGTGTTCCTGCTCGGCGCGATCCTGGGCACCGGGCTCACCGTCGTGGCAGGCGTGGTGCTGTTCCTCCCCGACCGCACGACCGTGCACGCGAAACCCCAGTCCACCGGGGGTCCGGGGGTGTTCGTCAAGAAGGTCGAAAGCCTCGTCGGCGCGACCAGCTACGAGGTCTGGCTCGGCCCGGACGAGTCGCGCGGCCACATCGTGCCCATCCCCCACGGCTGGGAGGACGACCCCGAGGCCGTGTTCGGCGACGGCGGCACCCGGTTGCGCTTCGACAACGGCGGCGAGATCTTCGTTCCCGAGTCCGCCTACGAGGGCGGCCGCTGAGGGGCAGGATGGTCGGCGTGGAAGAACAGCTGCGCGTAGGACTGGTCGGGGCGGGCCCGTGGGCGACCGCGGTGCACGCGCCCGGCATCGCCGACCACCCCGGTACCCGGCTCACCTCGGTGTGGGCCCGCAGGCCGGAGGCGGCCGCGGAGATCGCGCACGCGCACGGCGCGGAGGTGGCGTCCACACCGGACGAACTGCTGTCCTCTGTGGACGCCGTGGCGTTCGCCGTGCCCCCGGAGGTGCAGTCCGTGATCGCGGTCAAGGCCGCGCAGCAGGGCAAGCACGTCATCCTGGAGAAGCCGATCGCCGCCACCGTCGACGAGGCCGAACTCCTCGTCGCCGCTGTCGAACAGGCCGGTGTCGCCTCGCTGGTGCTGCTGACCCGCCGGTACGCGCCGGAGACGAAGGAGCTGCTGACCCAGCTGCGCCGCACGGGCGGCTGGGCGGGCGGCGACGCGCAGTGGCTCAACGGCGCACTGCTCGACGGCCCCTACTCCCACTCGCCGTGGCGACATGAGCGCGGCGCCCTGCACGACCTCGGCCCGCACGTGTTCGACCTGCTCGACATCGCGCTGGGCACGATCACCGACGTGGTGTCCGCGACCGTGTCCGACACCGGCCTGTGGCGCCTGGTCTTCGCGCATGACGGCGGCGCGACCAGTTCCGCGGCCATGTCGATGAGCATGCCGCTGCAACCCCCGGTCGCCGAGTTGACGGTCTACGGCGAGCACGGGTACCGCAGGCTCTCCAGGGGCTCCACGTCCGCGCGCGACTGCTACACGCTGCTGCTGGACGACTTCGTCGCCATGATCCATAGCCGCACCACCGAACACCCCCTGGACGTCCGCCGCGGCCTGCACCTCCAGCGGGTCATCGAATTGGCGGCGAGCAAGGCGGGCCGGTGAACGTCCACGACTTCCACATCGACCCCGAAACCCTCCACGAGACCCCCGACCACCCCGCCGAACTGGCCACCTGGCTCGACGAGCAGCGGCCCGACGACCACCACTCGTGGAGCGCGGTCGGCCTCGCCGCACGCCTGCTGCGCAGGCTCGACCAGGCCGAGGACGCCGCTAACCGGGCACTCGCCCTCCGCCCGACCACCGCCGCACGCCTGCGCCGCGCCCACGTGCTCCAGTGGCAGGGCAGGTTCCCCGAAGCGAACGCCGAGTTCGAAGCCTGCTTGGCCGACGCGGGCGACCTCCTCGACTACGCCCACCAGCACGCGGGCAAGTGCCACTACGACCAGGGCAGGTGGGACTTGGCCCTGGAGCACTTCCACAAGGCGCTCCGCCTCCGCACCACCCCCGACCTCGTGGCCTCGACCGAACTGGCCATCGACGCCGCCGACGCCTGCCTGACAGCGGCCACCACCGCCACCGAACTCCACCGCCTCGTCCCAGCCGTCCACCGCGCCTCCGGCCCACGGGTCGTCGCCCGCATCACCGACCGCCCACCCCACCTGGGCCTGCTGGCCGACCTCGCAAGCCTGCTGGTGACCGGCCCCGTCCCACGGGAAACCGCGCGCAATCTCCACCGCTACACCGCCGACATCGACACCCACCACACCCAACTGGCGGAAGCAGGCTGGCTCACCTCCACCCCCGACGAGGTCACCGCCACCCCCCGCTGCCTCCCCGTCCTGCACCTGGTCAACGAGGTCCACGCCGAAGTCGCCACCACCTTCTGGCCAACCCCGATCCCCATCCCGATCCAGGTCGACCACCCCATGGCCAAGGCCACAACCGGCCCCTCACCAGCCGCCCACCTCTTCGACCAACTGCGCGCCCTGCGCCACCACCGCGCAGACGCCCACGCCCACGCCTGGTCCGCAGAAGGCCTGACCGCTCAAGAGATGCAGGACTTACCGGCGGACACCCCGACCCGCATCCGCATCGAAGCCACCACCAACCGCCTCGCCTCCAGGCCCTACCGCCCCCTCACCAGGGAATCCCGCACAAACTTGATCACCGCCCTGCGAACCCTCGCCGACAAATCAACGGAACCCACCTGACCAGCAATACAAAACCCTTACCTCGGATAACGATCTTGCCCGCCAACCAAACGATCTTGTCGGTCCCCTCCGGTAAACTTGAATTCGGGGGGACCCCACCCACGCGCGCGAGGGATGGACCCCCAAATTCCACGCTAGCTGGAAGGTCCGACAATTTCGGCGGCCCGACGACCAATGATCATCGGTCGCGACGCGGGATCACCAGTCAACATTTCGCAGGACAACGCAATTGAGCATTACTCGCGTTCCTCGCCACCAAGCAACCCGAGCCATCCGTCACGGTGAGTAACCGAGCGACCCCCGAACCACAAGACTTCGAAGTCAAGCCTCCACTGCGCCACACACGACGCAAAACCCAAGCACTACCCCAAAACCAGGACCGCCCCAGCCCAAAACCTGGATGCCTACCCAAACGACAGCAAGCACCCATCCATCACGAAGCGCCGGATGTCCAGCCCCACCACCCAAGCCCAAAGCTAGCGGCCACATCGGCGAAGCCGCCCCCTCGCACCCGGCGCGGAGCGCCCACCGCCCTACCGACGCGCAGCGAGGTGCCCTGTCAGGCGCAGCCTGATGCTGGCGCAGCCAGACCTACCCCTGCACCCGATCCAAAGCCATCTCTAGACGCACCTCCGCTTGTCAAGACATCTTCACCGTCTTGACAAGCGGAGGTGCGTCTAGAACACTCGGCGACCGGGTAAAGCCACCCCCACCCAGACGCACCCCACCCAGACACACACCACAAGAACCCACCCCAAAACGAAACCCCCCGCACACCAGCGAGGGGCCCCGAACCACACAAGATCAACCCTGATAAGGCGGATGCCCGTTCTGCTGAGGCGCCCCGTTCACCAGATCCGCCTGCGCCCCCATCCAAGCCGGCGGCTGGAACGACCCACTCGACCGATCCGTCGTCCAGTTCGCCTCGGCCTGCCCCGGCGGCACGTCTTCCCGCTGCGCCAACTCCTCGTGCAACTGCTGCAACAAGGCCCGCTCCCGGTCGCTCAACTTCGCGTCAGCGGCCGGAGTGGCCTCCACCGCGACCTGCCCCGGCGGCAACCCGTTCGGATCCGCCAAAGCCGCCTGGAGCGCCTTCAGGTCATCCGGCCCCAACTCCATCGTCACCTCGGCGTTGTTCAGCCCTGGCGCGAGCACCGGAAGCGGCGCAAGCTGCGCCGCTGAAGCAAGCGCGGGCGGCAGCGGCGGTTCCTCTTCCACCTCGACGGCTTCGCGGACGACCCGCTTCACCGGCTTCGGGGGGAACGGCTGCGCGCCTTCGAAGGACTCGGCGCGGTTGCTGCGCCTGGAGGCCTGTGAGCCGGTCTCTGCGATCTCCGGCACCGGTGTCGGCTCAACCGCCGGTGCCTGATCCCGAACGTCTTCCGGTCCGTCGAACCACGCCCCGGTCTCGTCCCGGTGCCCGCCGCCCGACGAACCTCCGGGCGACGTGTCGCTGAACTTCACCTCGCGGGCGGTCGTGACAGCGGCCGCGTGGTAATCGCTGAGCTGCGTAGCGGGGCGCAGCACCTCCACGGCCGAGTGCAGGCCCGCGCGTCGCAGCGCGCGGTCGACCCGGTACGCGGTGGCGGGCGCGTGGCCCTGCGGGCCGATGTCGATCAGGACGACGCGCTGGGGCAGCGGGCCCGGTGAGGCGCCCGACGGGGTGGAGCGCCACACGCACATCACCGAGCGGATGTCCGGCAAGCTCGCGACCACTTTGGACAGGGCGTTGGAGATGCCGTCCACGGGGTCCGACTCGGCCGAGAACCGGTGCCTGGGCACCGGGAGGGTGTCGAGCACGACCAGGAGGTCCGCGAGCGCGCGGGACGAGTTGACCTCGCCCAGCAGGTCCGCGATCCGCTCCTGTTCGCCGTTCGTCACGGGTATGCGGCCCGCGAGCAGGCAGCCCACGACCAGTTCGAGCGCGCGATCCGATTCCGCGACCGCGAGCAGCTCCCGTGCCTGGGACAGCGCGTCGTCATCGACGCGACCGGCCAGTGCCAACAGGAGATCGTGTAGACGGACGGGCAGTTCCACGTCGTTCGCCACGCCTGTTCTCCTTCCGGCCCGCCGATCGACGAGCGCTACACGGGCACCAGGTGCCCATCGACTTCGGCGCCGGTGCAGATCGGCTCCGATGCCGCCAACGCCGCCCGGTGGTAGGGCGGCAATTCCATTCCGAGCGGTACGACCTCGACGCACGGGTCGTGTTCGCCCAGTGCGCGGAGCACTCGCTGCACCTCGCCCGTCAGGCGGGCGTGGCCGGTCGTGGCGGCGATCAGCATGATTCGCCTGGCCGCCTGGTCCGCACCGCCCTGCCGCCAGGAGGACCGGACTTCGCCGACTCCCTGGCGACCGCGCAGCGTGGCACCGAGCACCGCGGTCGCAGAATCCCCCATCGACACACGATCGGGTGATTCTGCTGTGAAGGTGTAGTCGGATTCCGGGAGTTCGTCCACCCCTTCGACCGAACTGAGCATCGCCCGATCGGCCCCGTTTGACAGCACGGCGTCAGCGAGAAGGCCGTGTTCGAGGTCGGTCAGACCGATGCGGTCGTGCAGCAGCGCACGCGGCAAAGCGCGTGCGAGCACCACGACCCCGTCGGTCGCGGCCCAGTCGCGGAACCGCCAGAGGAGGTCGTCGGGCAGCCTGCCCGCCAGCCTCAGCAGGAGTTCGTGGCACGCCCACTCGGTGTCCGACATCTCACATCACGCCCTTCAGCCGACTTCGACGATCAGCTCTACCTCGACGGGGGCGCCCAGCGGCAGCTCCGCGACACCCACCGCGGACCGGGCGTGCACGCCCGCGTCCCCGAACACCTCGCCGAACAGCTCCGACGCGCCGTTGACCACCGCGGGCTGGCCGGTGAAGCCCTCGGCGGACGCCACGAAGCCGACGACCTTGACGATGCGCACGACCGAGTCGATGCCGACCAGCGCGTGCACGGCGGCGAGGGCGTTGAGGCCGCTCGTCCTGGCGTGCTGCTTGGCCTCTTCCGGGCTCACGTCCGCGCCGACCTTGCCGGTCGCGGCGAGCACGCCGTCGACGAACGGCAGCTGGCCGGACGTGTAGACGTAGGACCCGGTGCGGACGGCGGGCACGTAGGCCGCCAGCGGCGCGGCGACGCCGGGCAGTTCGATGCCCAGCTCGGCGAGCTTCTCGGACCAGGTCGTCATGCCTTCGGCCTCTTCAGGTACGCGACGTGCTGCTCACCGGTCGGGTTCGGGATCACGCTGACCAGTTCCCAGCCGTCGGCGCCCCACTGGTCCAGGATCGCCTTGGTGGCGTGGATCAGCAGCGGGACCGTGGAGTACTCCCACTTAGTCATGGCGGGGAGCCTAGCCGTCCGGCGTGCGGGTGAAGACCCTGCCCGCGACGGCCACCCGTCGCTACCTTGATCACATGGAGACGTGGCGCGCGGTGGCCACCGGTCTGTTCGTCCTCGGCGGCCTGGTGATGATCCTGGTGGCCATGGCCCAGGTGCGCGACCGGAGGGGTGCGGCGCACGCCGAGGTGGTCCGCGCCGGGGTGATCGGACTGGCCGTCGTGGCCGTGGTCGCGACCGCGATCGCCTACTGGCTCCCGTCCACGGTGACGTGGGGTGTCGTGGCGGCCACGGCGATGGCGGTGTTCTTCATCACGATGATGGACTGACCAACGCGTTGGGGCGAGCGCGCTTAGGCTGACCAGGTGGCTTCCCCCGCGACTGGATGGACCCAGGAACTGACCCGTGCACGGCTGCACGTGGTCACCGGCAAGGGCGGCACCGGCAAGACGACGGCGGCCGCGGCCCTGGCCCTGGCCCTGGCGACCGGTGGTCGGCGGGTGCTGCTGGTGGAGGTCGAGGGCCGCCAGGGCATCGCCCAGCTCTTCGACCGGGCCCCGCTGCCCTACTCCGAGGAGCGGATCGCGTCGGCTCCCGGCGGCGGTGAGGTGCGCGCGCTCGCGGTCGACCCCGAGGCGGCGCTGCTGGAGTACCTGGACATGTTCTACAACCTGGGTTTCGCGGGTCGCACGCTGCGCAAGATGGGCGCGATCGAGTTCGCGACCACGCTCGCGCCGGGGCTGCGGGACGTGCTGCTGACCGGCAAGGTCAAGGAGTGCGTGCGGCGCACCGGGCCGTCCGGGAGGCACGAGTACGACGCCGTGGTGCTGGACGCCCCGCCCACCGGCCGCGTGGTGCAGTTCCTCGACGTCACGAAGGCGATGGCGGACCTGGCGAAGGTCGGTCCGATCAAGGGGCAGAGCGACGGCGTGGTGAAGCTGCTGCACTCCGGGGACACCGCAGTGCACCTGGTCACGCTGCTGGAGGAGATGCCGGTCCGGGAGACGCTGGACGCGGTCGCCGACCTGGACGGCGCCGACCTGCGGCCCGGCGCGGTGCTGGTCAACCGGGTGCGGCCGCTGCGGCTGCCCGCCCGGTCGGTGGTCGCCGCGGCCGGTGGCCGGGTGGACGCCTCGCGCGTGCGGGCCGGGTTGGAGACCGCCGGGCTGGACCTGGACGCCGAGACGATCGACGGCCTGGTCGAGGAGACCGTGGAGCACGCGATCAGGGTCACGATGGAACAGGGCGCCAAGGACAAGCTCGCGGAGTCGGACCTGCCGACGGTGGAGCTGCCCGAGCTCACCGACGGCGTGGACGTCGCCGCGCTGTACGAACTGGCCGAACTGCTGGTGGAGCGGGGCGTGCGATGACCGGGACCAGGCCACCTCTGCTCGACGTGGACGCGCTGATCGACGACCCGGAGACGCGGGTCCTCGTGTGCTGCGGGTCCGGCGGCGTGGGCAAGACGACGACGGCCGCCGCGATCGCTGTGCGGGCCGCCGAGCGCGGCAGGCGCACCGTGGTGCTGACCATCGACCCGGCGCGGCGGCTCGCGCAGTCGCTGGGCCTGCGGGAACTGGACAACAGCCCGCGCGAGGTGAAGACCGAGGGCTTCGAGCCCAAGGGCGAGCTGCACGCGATGATGCTGGACATGAGCCGCACGTTCGACGACATGGTGCTGGCGCACGCGGGGCGCGAACGGGCCGAGCAGATCCTGGCGAACCCGTTCTACCAAACGATCTCCACGTCGTTCTCCGGCACGCAGGAGTACATGGCGATGGAGAAGCTGGGCCAGCTCGTCGCCGAAGGCGGGTGGGACCTGATCGTCGTGGACACCCCGCCGAGCCGGTCCGCCCTGGACTTCCTGGACGCGCCGCAGCGCCTGTCGACCGTGCTGGACGGCAGGCTGATCCGGATGCTGTCCGCCCCCGCCCGCGCGGGTGGCCGGGGCATCCGGAAGATCGTCGGCGCCGGTTTCGGGCTGTTCACCAAGGCCGTGTCGACGATCGTCGGCGGGCAGCTGCTCCAGGACGCCTCGACGTTCGTGCAGGCGTTCGACAGCATGTTCGGCGGTTTCCGGCAGCGCGCGCAGAAGACCTACGAGCTGCTGCGGTCACCGGGCACGGGTTTCCTCGTCATCGCGGCGGCCGAACCGGACGCGCTGCGCGAGGCCAGCTACTTCGTGGAGCGGCTCAACGCGGAGAAGATGCCCCTGATCGGCCTCGTCGCCAACCGGACGCACCCCGTGCTGGCCGCGCTGTCCGCCACCAAGGCGCACGCGGCGGCGGACGGCCTGGAACGCGCCGGTGACGCGCCCCTCGCGGCGGCCGTCCTCCGCCTGCACGCCGACCGCGTGGCCGTCGCCGATCGGGAGAAGCGGCTGATCGCGCGGTTCACGCGGGCCCACCCCGGTGTGGCGGTGGTCGGCGTGCCCGCGCTGCCGACCGACGTGCACGACCTGGACGGTCTGCACGAGATCGGGCGCAGGCTCGCCGGCGAGTGACCCCGGTGGGCCTCAGCCCACCCTCACGTCCACGTGGTGCTCCTGGCGCGCGGTGTCGAGCAGTTCGAGCCACGACGTGACGTCCGGCCTCCGCCGCAACAACGCCCGCCGCTCACGCTCCGTCATGCCACCCCAGACGCCGAACTCGATCCGGTTGTCCAGGGCTTCGGCCAGGCATTCGGTCCTGACCGGGCAGCCGAGGCACACCAATTTCGCTTTCCGCTGCTCCGCACCACGAACGAAGAGCTGGTCGGGCTCTTCCTCCCGGCACGACGCATTGATTCGCCAATCCCCCTGATCCATGATCCCCCACCTCGTTTGAGCTGTCCAAACTCCGAAATCCGCCACACCCCTGCCGCGGATGCCGTAGGCTCGCCACTGGAGTGGCCGGGCCGTTGGCGCCTTACTTGGACGTTGACGAACTCTAGGTGCTTCCGGTTCCACGTCCAACCCTGGGTTGCCCACCTGTTATCTGTCTTGAGTACGTCTACTCATCCTCGGTAATCAGTGTTGCGGGTCACTCTCACCCGTTCAGGTGCCGCGTAGGCTGGCTCGCGTGCGAGTCAGGAACGGCCTGCTGAAGCTGCTCGGCCTGTGTCTGCTTGCCGGTGTGCTCCTCGCCGGCACGCTGTTCCCGGCCGTCGGCTCGCTCGGTGTCGTGTCCAACCGAGCCAGCGACACGGTCGACAGCATCTCCGCGGACCTGGTCACCACCGACCCACCGCTGATCACCACGGTGACGGACAAGGACGGTGCGCCCATCGCGTACCTCTACGACCAGTACCGGGTGCTCACGCCTGCGGACAAGATATCGCCGACCATGAAGGCCGCCCTGGTCTCGGTCGAGGACCGCCGGTTCTACGAGCACCAGGGCGTCGACTGGCAGGGCACGCTGCGCGCGGCGGTGACCAACCAGGTCGGCGGCAGCGTGTCGCAGGGCGCCTCCACGCTGACCCAGCAGTACGTGAAGAACTACCTGGTGCACGTCGTCGCCCGCAACAACAAGGTGGAGCAGCAGAAGGCGCAGGAGCAGACGATCGCCCGCAAGGCCCGCGAGGCCCGGATCTCGATCCAGTTGGAGCGCAGGCTGAGCAAGGACGAGATCCTGGCCCGCTACCTCAACGTGGTGCCGTTCGGCTCGACCATCTACGGCATCGCCGCCGCGTCGCAGGCGTACTTCAACACGACGCCGGACCAGCTGACCGTGCCGCAGGCCGCCGTGCTCGCCGGCATGGTTAACAGCCCGTCCGCCCTGGACCCGGAGGTCTTCCCGGACAAGGCGATGGAGCGGCGCAACAAGGTCATCGACAAGATGGTCGAGAACGAAAAGCTGTCCCGCGACGCCGCCGAGGCCGCCAAGAAGGAACCGCTCGGTCTGGCGATCCCGGTGCGCACCCCGCCGAACGGCTGCGTCGGCGCAGGCCCGGAGAACGGGTTCTTCTGCTCGTACGTGATCAACTACCTGGAGAAGAACGGCTTCAGCGAGGAGCAGCTGAAGACCGGCGGCTACACCATCAAGACCACTTTGGACCGCGGTATCACCGACCAGGCCAAGCAGGCCGCCGAGGCGCAGGTCTCCAAGGACACCGACGGCATCGCCAACGCCATGGCGATCGTCCGGCCGGGCTCGGACCGGCACGAGGTGGTCGCGCTCGTCGCGAACCGCGACTACGGCCTCAAGGCCGAGGAGAACCAGACCCAGTTCGACCTGCCCAGCGGTGTGGAGAACAAGTTCGGCGCGGGCTCGATCTACAAGATCTTCACGGCCGCGGCGGCGCTGGAGAAGGGCATGGGCATCGAGAACACGATGGCCACCCCCGCGTCGCACACGTCGAAGGTCTTCAAGGGCGGCGGCGACAAGTGCCCGCCCACCGGCGAGCCGGACACCCGCTGGTACTGCCTGAAGAACTCGTCGACGACCTACCCGGCCTCGATGACGTTGCAGACCGCGTTGCAGACGTCGCCGAACACCGGTTTCGTCATCCTGGAGGAGCAGCTCGGCATGGACCCGGTCGTCGACATGGCGTCGCGGCTGGGCATGCGCGAGACGATGGCGACGAACATCGCGGGCGTCCGCCCGGACTCCAAGGAGCAGCAGGACGAGCTGCGGATCTCGCAGACCGAGTTCTACAAGGGCAACGGCGGCAACGCCTCGTTCACGCTCGGCCCGGCACCGGTGAGCACGCTGGAGTTGGCGAACGTCGCCGCGACCATCATCAGCGGCGGCAAGTGGTGCCCGCCCACCCCGTTGCAGGAGGTCCTCGACCGCAACGGCAAACCCGTCCCGGTCAACGAGCAGCCGTGCGAACAGGTCGTCGCCGAACCCCTCGCCAACACCCTCGCGACCGGCATGAGCAAGGACGACCAGGGCGGCGGCACGGCTGCGGCAGCCGCCAACCAGTTCAAGTGGAC
The DNA here is from genome assembly GCF_032460545.1 of Umezawaea sp. Da 62-37. GTDB lineage: Bacteria > Actinomycetota > Actinomycetes > Mycobacteriales > Pseudonocardiaceae > Umezawaea. Next base: position 5,785,374 of record NZ_CP135965.1, on the reverse strand, counting down.
CCGCCCGATGCTCGCCAAGACCGGCACCACCGAGGACTTCAAGTCGGCTGCCTTCGTCGGCGCCACCCCCGACTACGCGGCCTCGGTGCAGACGTTCAACGACGGCATCGAACCGCGCGGCATCTGCATCGGCGGCAAACCGCGGTTGTGCTCGGAAGGCAACATCTTCGGCGGCACCGTCCCCGCCCGCACGTTCTTCGACACCATGACCCGCGTCCTCGGCGACTCACCCCCCAAGCCGCTGCCGCCGACCGACCAGCGGTACGTCAAGGGCGGTGACGAGATCCGCATCCCCGACGTGGTCGGCAGGAACGTCAACAGCGCCACCAAGACCCTCGAGGAAGCCGGCTACAAGGTCAGCACCCAGGACCGCAACTCCTCCGAGTCCAAGGGCACCGTCGTCAGCCAGACCCCGCGCGGCAACGCCCTGCACGGCACCGTCATCACCCTTTTCGTCAGCTCCGGCTACGTACCACCACCGCAGACCAGCGAAGCCCCACCCGCCACGGAACAACCAACCCAGGGCCAACCCCCACCCGGCCAGGGAGACCCACCTCCCGGCGGCATCACCCTCCCGACGGAACCGGGCGGCTGACCACGGCAACCGGCCCCCGACACGCGGTTCGTGTCGGGGGCCGCCTGCTGCGCGGGGTCAGCCGAACCGACCGCCCTTGACCGCCGCCAGGAACCGCCCGGCCGAACGCCCCGTGAAGATCAGCACGGCGCCGGTCGGGTTCTTGCTGTCGCGCACGCCGGTCGAGTGCGCGAGATCGGCCAGTTCGACGCACTCACCGCCGTTGCCGCCGGAGTGGCTCGACTTGCGCCAAACCGCTCCATCCAGGTCCGGGTGCATGTCCCGCACCTCCTCGTCTTGCCGTCACAGTTGCCCTTCGACTGTAACCAGGAGCTTGCTCGACTCCTCCGGTGACAACGCGCTGTCCACCAACGACGCCCAGATCAGCTCGTAGGACTCCAGTCGTCCGGCTTCGGAGATGAAGATGCCGTCGGTCGGGTTCTCGACGTAGGCCACGACCTTGTCCTCCGGCGGGCTGAACAACGTGAACGAGAAGCCGCTGGCCGAGTGGGCACCGGCTTCACGGGCGATGACCTGGATGGCGACGTGGTCGAGGTCGCCCAGTTCGACCAGGTGCCGAAGCTGCTCGCGCATCACCTCGGTACCACCGGGCAGACCACGGACGCAGGCTTCGCTGAGCACCAGGTGGAGCCGCGGCGGATTCGGACCCGAGAGGCGGACCTGCCGAGCCATCCTCGCCTGGATGAGCCGAGGCACGTCGGCGGGACGGTGCAGCGGGCTCGCGGTGATCATCGCCCGTGCGTAGTCCTCGGTCTGGGCCAACCCGTGCACCAACTCGGGGTTGTAGGCGCGGATCAGCGTCGCGGTCGCCTCGGTCGGGAAGTACTTGCGCAAGCTGTCCGGCACGGCGCTGCCCCAGGGAGTGGGCGGCTGCCGACGGCTCGCTTCCTTACCGAGCCGGGTGAGTTCCTCGCGCATGGCCGTACTCACCTTGAGGAAGGTCAACAGCTTGTCCAGGTCGGACGGATTCACCCCGGCACCCCCGCGCAGGATGCGAGCGATCTTCGACTCGCTGCATTCCAGCTCGGTGGCCACGGCGAGCTTGCTGACACCCGCGTCCTTCATGAGCTGGGCCAAGCGCGTGCCCAGGTGCCGCTTGTAGTCAGCGGGGCCTTGCGTCATCGGTGCTCTCCTCCTGATCGGGACCAGTTTGCCCGACCGCTCCCGACATGCCGTTCGCCCGATCAGGGAACTGCGCAAGCTGCACATGCAGGTTTAAAGTCTAGTTGCCGTGCGGCTGCCTAGGCTGTCCGCGGGTACCCGCCCTGGGCCACCTCGTCACAGTTGCGGCCCAGGGCGGGCCATTTCGCACTGGAGGTGGCTGTGACCGCTGTGTCGGCTGTGATCGGCGCTTTGACGCTTGTCGTCGTGTTGTGGACCGGCGTCCTGGTCCGCCGCGAGCAGCGAGCGAGACGTGCGCGGTTCCGACCGATCGCCGAGCGGGTGGCCGTGATCAACGGCGGCCGGCACGCCCTCCAGCGCGCTCGCCCCCAGGCTGCCGGCGTTGTGCGGATGCCCCTCCTCATGCCCGCACAGCGGCGGCGCGTGGTGTGCCCGGACCTGGCGGTTCCCCCGACTTCCGGCAGGTCCGGGCACACCACTTCCACCGGTCGCCACGCGAGGGCGTCGTGATCGGCACCTCTTCGGAAAGCAGGTACAGCACCATGTCCGCCGACAACAAGCACCCCTCCACCCGGCTCGCCAGCGCACGCAGCCGGGAGATCGGCGAGGAACTGCGCCGGATCCGCCTTCGGCTCGGACTGAAGGCGTCGGCCATCTACGGGGAGGTGGGGTGGTCGCCGGGCAAGCTCAGCAAGCTGGAGGGCGGCACCCGAGGGCTGAGCGAAGCGGACGCGGCCATGCTGCTGGGCTTCTACCGCGCCGACAAGACGGCCCGCATCCACATCCTCGGGCTGGTCGACGAACCCGACCACGGCATCTTCGCCCGCCCGCACCACCGCGCTTCGCCGGACGAGGCGCTGTGCGCGCGGATGCACGAGGCGGTCGCCCGGACGCTCACCTGCTACCAGCCGTTGCTGCTGCCGTCGCTGCTCCACAGCGCGGCGTACGCCGAAACCCTGCTCCGGCACACCAGCACGAGCAGGGACCAGTTGCACGCCTGGCTCGACTCCCGCACCGCCCGCCAGGCGGTGCTGCACCAGGAACCCGCACCCGAGTCGGTCTTCTTCGTCCACGAGGCCGCGCTGCGCTTGGTGGTGGGCGACGCCGAGGTCATGCACGACCAGTGCATGCGGCTCGGGTCCATGGCCGACCACACGAGCATCCGCGTGGTGCCGCTGTCAGCAGGACATGCCGCACTTCGGCACGCGGCGACCCTGCTGACCTTCACCGAGCCGCTGAAACCGTTGGGCTACAGCGAAACCGACACGGCCACGGTGTTCTTCGACGATGTCACCGCCGTCGACACCGTACGGCGGAAGCTCGCGGTGCTGGACCGGTTGGCGCTCGACGCCGAGCAGTCGCGGACCGTCTTCCGACGCTGGGCCGACGCGTACGACATGACAGACCTCTCCCCACGCACCCCCGGAAACGGAAAAAGCCGGTCTCCGCACTGCGGAGACCGGCTCTGACCTGCTCTAACCGTCGGGGTGACAGGATTTGAACCTGCGACCTCTTCGTCCCGAACGAAGCACGCTACCAAACTGCGCCACACCCCGGTTGGAACGATTGGAACTCTACCGGACGTTGCCGCTGACTCCGAATCGGGTATCCCTAACGGCACCAGACTGACTCTGACCTGCATCGACGCTGCGGGCCACGAGGGTCAGCAGGCTGGCCTCCGGTGGGCAGGCGAAGCGGACGGGGGCGTAGGGGGAGGTGCCGAGGCCGGCGGAGACGTTCAGCCACATGTGCGAGCCCCAGCGGGAGACGCCGCGGGCGCGGGAGCGGTCTAGGTCGCAGTTGGTGACGAGGGCGCCGTAGCCGGGGATGCGGAGTTGGCCGCCGTGCGTGTGGCCCGCCATGACGAAGTCGTAGCCGTCGGCCGCGAACGGGTCCAGGACGCGGGGTTCCGGGGAGTGGGTGACGCCCAGTCGCAGTGCCGCGGCGGGGTCCGGGGCGCCCGCGATGTCCTCGTACCGGTCGCGCTTGAGGTGCGGGTCGTCCAAACCGGCCGCGAACACCGTCTGGCCTGCCACCTCGAACGTCCGGCGCACGTGGGTGAGGTCGATCCACCCGCGCTCCACCATCGCGGCCCTGAGGTCGCGCCAGGGCAGGTTGATGCCGTGGACGCGCTTCGTCTTCGCCGACGGCAGCAGGTACCGCACGGGGTTCTTCGGCCGCGGCGCGTAGTAGTCGTTGCTGCCGAACACGAACACCCCCGGCCGGTCCAGCAGCGGGCCGAGCGCGCGCACCACGCCGGGCACGGCCTGCTTGTGCGCGAGGTTGTCGCCGGTGTTCACCACGAGGTCGGGTTCCAGCTCGTCCAGCGCGGCCACCCAGCGCTGCTTCGACTTCTGGTCCGGCGTCATGTGCAGGTCCGAGATGTGCAGCACCCGCAAGGGCCGCGACCCCGGCGCGAGCACCGGCACGGTGGCCTGCCGCAACGTCCAATGGCGTCTCTCGAAGCCCACCGAGTAGGCGAGCGTGGCGGTCCCAACGGCGGTCGTGGCGAGCAGTGCGCGGCCGAACTTGTTCACACCAACGAGCCTACGGCGGATGACGGATGAGGCGTAATCCGCTGATCCCGGTACCGTTCGGCCTCATGGCGGAGCTGAAGACACGGTTGCAGAACGACCTCACTGCCGCGATCAAGGGCCGGGAGACGGTCAGGGTCGGAGCCCTGCGGATGGCGTTGAGCGCGATCACCAACGAGGAGGTCGCGGGCAAGACCGCCCGCGTGCTCTCCGACGAAGACGTCCTCAAGGTGCTGACGCGCGAGGTCAAGAAGCGCAGGGAAGCGGCCGAGGCGTTCGCGGGAGCCGGGCGCACCGAGCAGGCGGAGCTGGAGAAGAACGAGGAGACGATCCTCGAGGGCTACCTGCCCGCGCAGCTCGGCGACGACGAGCTGGTGGCGCTGGTCGACGCGGCCGTGGCCGAGGTGACCGAGCAGCTCGGCGAGCAGCCGGGGCAGCGGCAGATGGGCCAGGTCATGAAGGCCGTCAACGCGAAGGTCGCGGGCCGGGCCGAAGGCGGCCGGGTGGCCGGAGCCGTGAAGGCGAAACTGGCCGGGTGAGCAGGGGCGCTGCCGGGTGGCGGGAACCGCCGCACCGACGGCGGCACGCCTCGGTCGGGGCGAAAGCCGCGAGCAGCGCAAGGAAGAGCCGGTCTCCGCGGTACGGGAGACCGGCTCTTCCCGTTCCACGGGGTGTTCCCGATACTTTGTGACCGTGATCATCTGGCTCAACGGCGGGTTCGGGGCGGGGAAGACGACGTTGGCGGAGGAGTTGCGCCTGCGGCTGCCGGAAGCGGTCGTGTACGACCCGGAGGACGTCGGTCTCATGCTGTGGAAGTGGGTGCCGCCCAACGAGGACTTCCAGGACCTGCCGAGTTGGCGGGAGCTGGTCGTCGCGACGGCGCTGTCGTTGCGCAGGCACCACGCGGACACGCTGGTCGTGCCGATGTCGCTCGTCCGCGACGCCTACCGGGCCGAGATCCTGGGTGGTCTGGCCGAGGCGGGTGAAGAGGTGCTGCACGTCTTCCTGGAGGCGGACGCCGCCGTGCTGGAGGCGCGCGTCGCCGCCCGTGCGCCCGTCCCCGACAACCCCGAGACGGGCCAGTCGGCAGGTGAGTGGGCGCTGTCCCGGATGGACGCGGGCGCCGCTGCCCGCCAGCCTGCCGGGACGCTCGTGCTGCGCTCGGACAGGCTCACCCCGGCCGAACTGGCCGACGAGGTGCTGGCCGCGGTGGAGCCGCGCCGGGTTCGCTGAGACCGGGGCGCCGCGATTGCGCCGTTGGCACGCCAACCGACCCCCGGTCCGGGCGTCCTCAGGGCGAGGGAAGACAACGGGGGTGCTGGAAATGCGCAAGACGACTGTCGCGGTGCTGTTCTCCTGTCTCGCACTGGCCGCCTGCGGCACGATCGAGGCGGATCCGACGTTCCTGGTCATCGAGGTCGGGGAGACCACCTACGACCTGAACGTGACCTCCGGCAGGCCGCACGACCTGGTGGCGGACAACTGGTACCGGTCGAAGGTCGGGAAGGCGGAGTTCGCGGAGGAGGTTCGGCAGGGGGACCACGTGGTGTGCCACCTGGTCGAGTCGGACGGGATCCGGATCACGGGCTGCCGGAAGGCCTGAGTCCTCCTCACCGGTCCGCGCGGGAGTCGCGCGGACCGGTGAGCCGGTGTCCGTGCCGCGCGGGATGAGCCGCGACGCCTTCGACTCACGGGATTTCCCGGTCGGGTTACGGCCGGTTTCCATCTGGTCGATCGTTCCTACCGGACGAAGTTGTTTCACCGAGTTGTCCACTCGTTCGCATACTGGTCCACACCATTGAGCGACGCGGCCCCCGATCGCGGCACATCGGAGCCCGCCTTCCACGACTACTCCCAGCAGCGCGAATAATAGTTGAACAAGAAAATTCCAAGCCACAAGGCAACGAACTGGAATGAGATTCACCTATATAGTGGACATCTGCATGTTGCACGCCCCTGACCTGCGAAGATAGAAAGACGAGTAATCCTCAGTCATGACTCAGCACACAGATTCATAGGTCCGAAAATCATCAGCGTTCACACAATCGGGTGAACGACATGTATTTGACTGACTAAGCGTAACGAGAATGGGGCCCTTCGCGACAACAAGACAAGGCCTTCGCACCAGGCGCCTCGTCCAGTCGGGAGAGCAATCCATGAGCATCATCTCCTCGGTCGGCCATGCCCGAAAAACCTGGCTGGCCACCGCGACCACGACCCTGACGATCATCACGCTGTCCTGCGTGGTCGGCGTGATGACCACGCCCCTCTTCGCCTTCTTCACGGCCGTCGCCTGCACGCTCGTCACCGCTGCGGCGTTCGCGTTGGCACGGGCCTCGCGCACCATGGATACGATCTTCAGCGAGGAGCTGGACGACCGGCCCGGACGGCACAGGGCCGTCCCGGTCAAGAGCGCCGACCGGTAGCACCGGCGCGGCGCACCGGTCGCGCACCGCGCGGTCGCCCGTTGACCTCGTGGCGCGGAGTCCGGCGCACAGCCCGCGGCGGAGAGGTCACCCATGAGACGCGACCGACTGGCCAAGGCGGTCGCGGCGAGCCTGCTGCTGTTGACCTCGGCCGCCTGCGCGGAGCAGTCCCAACCCGCCGGGCAGCAGCACGGGGACGACGGCTGGCAGGTCGCCTGGCGCGACGACTTCACCGGCGGTGAGGGCGGGCAGCCGAACCCGGACGACTGGATCGTCGACACCGGCACCGGTTACCCCGGCGGCGCGTCGAACTGGGGAACCGGCGAGATCCAGACCTACACCGCGGACCCCGCCAACCTCGCGCTCGACGGCGAGGGCAACCTGCGGATCACCCCCAGGCGCGACAGCGCGGGCCGGTGGACGTCCGCCCGCATCGAGACCAAGCGCGCCGACTTCAAGGCCCCCGACGGCGGTGTCCTGCGGGTCGAGGGCCGTGTGCGGATGCCGGACGCGACCGGTCCCGCGGGCCTCGGCTACTGGTCGGCGTTCTGGGCGCTGGGTTCGCCCTACCGGGGCGACCTCTGGAACTGGCCGGGCATCGGCGAGGTCGAGTTCATGGAGAACGTCAACGGCCTGGACCGGGTGTGGGGCCTGCTGCACTGCGGCACGGCGCAGGGCGGTCCGTGCGACGAGTCCAACGGCATCGGCGGGTCGACGGCGTGCCCCGACCAGCCGTGCCAGGCGGCGTTCCACACCTACCGGTTCGAGTGGGACCGGAGCGCCGCGCCCGAACAGCTGCGCTGGTACGTCGACGGGCGGCAGTACACGACCGTCGGCCAGGACCGGGTCGACGCCGCGAACTGGGCGAGGATGACCTCGCACGCCGGGTACTTCCTGCTGCTCAACGTCGCCATCGGCGGCGGCTTCCCCAACGGCGTGGCCAAGGTGGACACACCGACTCCGGCCACCGAGCCGGACAGGCCGATGGTCGTCGACTACGTGTCGGTGTCGACGAAGCCGCGCGCCTAGCCGAGTACCCGGTCCGCCAAGTCCTCCACGATCCGCGCCACCACGTCGGGGTGCTTGAGGTCGGCGCCGTGGTCCGCGCCCGGCAGCACGATCCGTTCGGCGGCGGGCATCACGCGGGCGATGGCGTCGACCCAGGCCGCCAGCCGGGCGGGGCTGCGGTCGCCGCCGAGCAGGACGGTCGGCACCTCGATCCGGGCGTAGACGTCGGTCCGCACGCCGAGCCGGTCGAGCGCCTCCAACGAGTCGAGCTGGCCGGGGACGAGCCCGCGGTACTTCGGCATCAGCGCCACGGCCGCGCCCGCGGCCCGCGCCTGCCACGCAGGCAGCCCGACGCCGCCCTCGAAGAAGATCGCCATGGCCCTGCCCGGCCTGCCCGCGGCCAGCGCCTCGCGCGCACGGGCCAGCACCTCACCGCCCACCGGCTCGTCGGTGGCGGCGGCGGGTTCGAAGACGACCGCGCCCGCGAACGACGACGGCGAGGCGGCCAGCGCCTCCAGGGCGACGACGCCGCCGTCGGAGTGCCCGTAGAGGACGACCGGGCCGCCGCCGACCGAGCGGACGATCGCGAGCACGTCCTCCACCTCGTCCGCGACCGCGCACGGCGACCCGTTGACCAGGTCCGCCTTGAGGTCCGTCCGGTACTGCCTGCGGTGCGGGCGGATCACGCGGAACCGCCTGGCCAGGAGGGCGGCCAGCTTGCGGTCGCGGGTGCCGTCGTCGAGGCCGGGGCCGAGCAGGACCACCACCGGGCCGCTGCCCTCGTCGTGCACGCGGACGTCCGTCCCGTCGGCCGACGTGATCATCGCCGCCACCTCCCCCGCCACGACGGGGAGTTCCCCCGGCGGCGCCAGGTTAGCTCCGCGGTGGTGACGGCGTGATCGCCGCGCTCAGCACGAGCTGGCCGCCCTGGCAAGGCGATCCGGTGACACGATCGGGTGATGACTGATCAGCGGGCGCGCGTCGAACTGCGGAAGCGGATCTACGGGACCGGTGATCTCAGCGAACTCCCCATCTTCGGCGGCGGTTTCATCAACTTCGGCTACTGGCGGGGCGTGCGGCTCGACGGCGACCTCACGCTGCCCCAGCGGATCGCCAGCCAGCAGGCGCTCTACGACCTGCTGCTGGACCTGCTCGACGTGGCGGGCGCACGGGTCGTGGAGGTCGGCTGCGGACGCGGGCACGGCGCCGCCTCGGCGTTGCGGCGCGGCCCGGAACTGGTCAGGGGCGTCGACCTGATGCCGGAGCAGGTGGCGCGGGCCGCGGCGGCGCACCACGACGAGCGGCTGGCCTTCGTGGAGGGTTCCGCGTCCGCGCTGCCCTTCGACGACGGGGCGTTCGACCGGCTGCTGTCGGTGGAGGCCGCGCAGCACTTCGAGGACGTAGCGGGGTTCGCCCGCGAGGCGCACCGGGTGCTGGTGCCGGGAGGCAGGCTGGCCGTGACCTCGTTCTTCGCCAACCGCCCCGGTGCCGGACCGCAGATCGCCCGGCTGCTGGCGACGTTCGAGAACGGCTTGGACCTGGCGCACCCGATCGGCGCCGTGCTGGCCGACCTGCGGACCGCCGGGTTCGTCGACGTGGCCGCCGAGAACATCGGGGAGCACGTGTGGCCGGGGCTCGACCGGTGGATCGAGCAGGGCGGGGCGCGGAACGACTGGGACCGGAACTGGATCAAGGTGGTGTCGCGCGGACTGGCCGACTACTACCTGGTGACCGCGCGTCGGCCCGTTGAGGCAGGATCGGGAGCGTGACGACTCATCCCGCTGCCGTGGTGCCGAACCCCCTGTTCACCGATCCCGAGACCGAGGCCAAGTGGCGCGCCCGCTTCACGGCGCCGCGGATGTCGCTGCCGTCGTGGGCGGAGAACGCGCCGGACCGCAACCTGTACCTGTCCAACGCGGACGGCACCTGGGAGATCTACGCCTGGGACCGGTCGACGGACACCCACCGCAAGGTGACCGACCGGCCCAACGGCACGTCGCACGGCACGCTGAGCCCGGACGGCGAGCGCATCTGGTGGTTCGCGGACAACGACGGCGACGAGTTCGGGCTGTGGGTCAGCGAGCCGTTCGAGCCGGACGGCTCCGACGCGTGGACCGCGGTCGAGGGCGTGGGCGCCGGGTACCCGGCGGGACTGGAGATCGGTGAGGACGTCGTCGCGGTGGGCGCCTCCACCGACGACGGCACGACGGTCTGGTTGTCCCGCAAGGGCGGCGTGGCCGAGGTCGTCTACGCCAACGAGCACGACGGCGGCGTGGCCGCGCTGTCCAAGGACGAGGCGCTGCTGGTCCTCGCGCACTCCGAGCACGGCGACAACCGGCACGCGGCGCTGCGCGTGCTGTCGGTCGAGTCCGGCGCGGCGGTGGCCGAGAAGTGGGACGGCGTCGGCAAGGGCCTGGACGCGATCTCGTTCAGCCCGGTGCTGGGCGACAACCGGCTGCTGGTACTGCACGAGCGCCGCGGCCGCGAGGAGCTGCTGATCTGGGACGTCGCCGCGGACACCGAGTCCGAGGTCGTGATCGACCTGCCCGGCGAGATCGTCGCCGACTGGTACCCGGACGCGACGGCGCTGCTCGTGGTGCACACCTTCGAGGCGCGGAACACGTTGTACCGCTACCACCTGACGACCGGCGAACTGTCCGAGTTGGACACTCCGCACGGGACGGTCGGGGCGGCGAACGTCCGCCCGGACAGCACGGTCGAGTACTCGTGGTCCTCGGCGGCGCACCCGCCCGTCGTGCGGGCGCTGTCCCCGGACGGCGTCGAACGGGTGCTGCTGGAGTCCGACGGGCCGAAGGCGCCGGGGTCGGACGACGTGGCCGACGTGTTCGTGGACGGGCCTGGCGGGCGGGTGCACGCGCTGGTCGCCAGGCCGGCGGGAGCGCCGGACGGGCCGCTGCCGACGGTGTTCAGCCTGCACGGCGGCCCGCACTCGTCGGACGAGGACCGGTTCTCCGGGTACCGGGCGGTGTGGCTGGACGCCGGGTTCGCCGTGGTGCACGTGAACTACCGCGGGTCCACGGGGTACGGGTCGGCGTGGCGGGACGCGATCGAGGGGAAGCCGGGGATCACCGAGCTGGCCGACGTGGCCGCGGTGCACGACTGGGCGGTGCGCGAGGGCTTCGCGGACCCGGCCAAGTGCGTGGTCAACGGGGCTTCGTGGGGCGGGTACCTGGCGCTGCTGGCGCTGGGGACGCAGCCCGAGCGGTGGGCGGTCGGTGTCGCCGGGGTGCCGGTGGCGGACTACCTGGCCGCCTACGAGGACGAGATGGAGCCGCTGCGGGCGTTCGACCGGGCGCTGTTCGGCGGCTCGCCCGAGGAGCTGCCGGAGCTGTACCGGGAGTGCTCGCCGCTGACGTACGTGGACGACGTGCGGGCGCCGGTGATGGTGCTGGCCGGGGAGAACGACCCGCGGTGCCCGATCCGGCAGATCGACAACTACCTGGACCGGCTGGCCGGGCGCGGGGCGGCCTACGAGACGTACCGGTACGACGCGGGGCACGGGTCGCTGGTGATCGAGGAGTCGATCCGGCAGACGGCGGCCGAGGTGTCGTTCGCGCTGCGGCACCTGGAGGGGTGAGGTCGTAGACCGGAACGGCCGCCGTGGGGTGATCCCCGCGGCGGCCGTTGGACGTCAGACGGTGGCGGTCACCGAGACCTCGATGTTGCCGCGCGTCGCGTTGGAGTACGGGCAGAGCTGGTGCGCCTCGTGGACGAGCTTGTCGGCCACGGACTGCTCCACGCCCTCGACGCGGGCGACGAGTGCCACGGTGAGGTGCATGCCGGGGACGTCGTCGACGCGGCCGATGCCGACCTGGGCGGTCACCTCGGTCACGCCGATCTCAATCTTGGCGATGCGCGCGGAGGCCCGCAGTGCGCTGTTGAAGCACGCGGCGTAGCCCGCGGCGAACAGCTGCTCCGGGTTCGTGCCGCCACCGGGACCGCCCATCTCCTTGGGGATGGCGACGAGCTCGTCGAGGACGCCGTCCGAGGAGCGGATCTCGCCGTTGCGACCTTCACCGACGGCGACCGCTTCGGCCGTGTAGAGCACGTTCATGTGACGCTCTCCCTTGAGCTGGAGGTGGGTGTCCAGAGCTTTGTGTACTCCGTGCGACCACTCCGCGACACCGTTCCACACCCGGTCGTGGGGCAACTCACCCGCTCGACCCGTGCCCGCGAGCGCGGGGCTCAGCCCGACTTCGAGAGGGCGAACTCGGCTACCTGCCGGCCGATGAGCCGCAGGGTCTCGGCCACCGCGGGGTCCGAGCAGCCGCCGTCCGGGTCGAACGAGACGTCGCCGGAGTTCACCGCCGCGCCCAGGGGCGTCGGCCAGCCGCGCAGCGCGTGCACGATGGACCGCAGGGCGGTCAGCGTCGTGACGGAGGCCTGCCAGCCCTGCGCGGCGGCGACGCAGCCGACCGCGCGGCCGGTGAGGTAGGGCCGCTCGTCGGTGCGCAGGTCCTCGACGTAGTCGAGGGCGTTCTTGACCAGGCCGGACACCGTGCCGTGGTAGCCGGGCGACACCAGCAGCACGCCGTCGGCGGTGCGCAGCGCCTCGACCAGGCGGGCGGCCGCCTCGGGGCGTTCCGGCACGTGCGGGTCGTAGAACGGCAGCACGAGGTCCGGGCCGGTCACCTCGACGGTGCGCGCACCCGCTTCCCGTGCTCCCGCCAACGCGATCCGCATCGCCCGCTCGGACTGCGAGTTCGGGCGGATCGAGCCGCCGATGCCCACCACGGTGACCGTCATTCGTCGAACCCCTTCCACAACGCGGAACTGAACCGTACGACCTCCAGCGCACTGGAGGTCCACCCGGTCGGGACGCTCGTCACATCGGCTACCGGCGAGTAACCTCCAAGGCATGTCGAAGCTCGCCGATTCACTCCCCGTCGGTGTCCTCGCGGGCGCGCTGCGCTTCGCGTTTGGCCTCCCCACGCCAGTGCGGCGGCTGATCACCGGCAAGCCCGTGGTGCTGGACGGCCAGCGCCTGCACCCCGACGCGCAGCTGCTGCTCAGGCTCCAGCAGCTCAGCGGCCAGGACTGGGACACCACCTCGCCCGCGCAGAACCGGGCCGCGCTCGCACAGAGCAACGCGCTGGTGTGCGGGCCGGTCGTCGAGGGCGTCGGCGTGCGCCCGGTGCGCGTCCCCCGTGACGGCGGCGAGATCGCGGGCCGCGTGTACGAGCCGGTCGGCCTGGCGCCGGACTCGGCGCTGCTGGTCTTCTACCACGGTGGCGGCTGGGTCAGCGGCGACCTGGACAGCCACGACAACCTGTGCCGGTTCCTCGCGCTCGAGGCGGGCGTCCGGGTGCTCGCCGTGGACTACCGGCTCGCCCCCGAGCACCCGTTCCCGGCCGCCGTGGACGACGTCATGGTCGCGTTCGAATGGGCCGTCGAGCACGCCGCCGACCTGCGGATCGACCCGGCGCGCATCGCTCTCGGCGGCGACAGCGCGGGCGGCAACCTGGCCGCCGTGACCGCGCTGCGCGCCGCCCGCTCGGGTGGCCCGTCGCCGGTGTTCCTGCTGCTGCTCTACCCCGCCGTGGACGCCTCGTCCAAGCGCCGGTCGCGCGAGCTGTTCGGCAACGGGTTCTTCCTCACCGACGCCAAGATGGACTGGTTCCGCGACCACTACGCGCCCGAGGAGGCGTCGTGGGTCGACGAGCGGCTCTCCGTGCTGCTCGCCGAGGACCTGGGTGTCCTGCCGCCCACCTACATCGCGGTCGCGGGCTTCGACCCGCTGCGCGACGAGGGCGAGGCGTTCGCGGACAAGCTGGCCGCCGCGGGCGTGCCGGTCGTGCTGCGCCGCCACGAGGGCCTGTTCCACGGCTTCGCGAACGTGCTGGGCCTCGGCGGCATCTACCGCGAGGCGGTGTCCGAGGCCGTCGGCTCGCTGCGCACCGGCCTGGCGCTGGCGAACGCCCGCCAGGACCTGCCCGAGACGGCCTGATCCCGGACGTGGAACGGCCCCGGTGGCGCTCGGGAAAGCGCTGCCGGGGCCGTTCCGCCATGGTGGGAGTTCGGGTCTAGCTCACTTGCTCACTTGCCGAAGGCGGCGGCGATGCGGTCGCCGGTCTCCTTGTCGATGTTGCGCCAGTACTCGAACACGCGCTCCAGCACGCGCTCCGAGACGCCGTTGCCCGCGTGGCCCACGACGGTGTCGACGAGCCGGTCGCGCTGCTCCTGGGTGAACACCTCGCGGACCATGGTGCCCGCCTGGCCGAAGTCGTCGTCCTCGACGTGCAGCTTGTACGCCGCGCGCACGGGGGCGTCCTCGACGCCGTAGCCGGTCGTCACCTCGCCCGCCAGCGCCGGGTTGGCGTGCGGGCCGCCGTAGGAGTTCGGCGCGTACACCGGGTCGGCGGAGTTGGTGTACCGCATCGCCCCGTCCTTGGAGTAGGAGTTCACCGGCGACTTGGGCCGGTTCACCGGGAGCTGCGCGTAGTTCGCGCCGATGCGGTACCGGTGCGCGTCCGGGTAGGCGAAGATGCGGCCGATCAGCATCTTGTCCGGGGACGTGCCGATGCCGGGCACCAGGTTGGTGGGCTCGAACGCGGCCTGCTCGATCTCGGCGAAGTAGTCGGCCGGGTTGCGGTCCAGCGCCAGCCTGCCGACCGTGATCAGCGGGTAGTCGGCGTGCGGCCACACCTTGGTCAGGTCGAACGGGTTGAACCGGTAGTTCTCGGCCTCCGCGTACGGCATGACCTGGACCTTGAGCGTCCACGTCGGGAAGTCGCCGCCCTCGATGGCGTGCCACAGGTCGGCGCGGTGCGCGTCGGCGTCCTCACCGGCGATCCGCGCGGCCTCCTCCGACGTGAGCGTCTCGATGCCCTGGTCGGTCTTGAAGTGGTACTTCACCCAGAACTTCTCGCCGGCGGCGTTCTCCCACAGGTAGGTGTGCGAGCCGTAGCCGTTCTGGTGGCGCCACGTCTTCGGGATGCCCCGGTCGCCCATCAGCCAGGTGACCTGGTGCGCGGTCTGCGGCTGGAGGGTCCAGAAGTCCCACTGCATGTCGTGGTCGCGGCGGCCGGTGTCGGCGCGGCGCTTCTGCGAGCGGATGAAGTCCGGGAACTTGATCGGGTCGCGCAGGAAGAACACCGGGGTGTTGTTGCCCACGAGGTCGTAGTTGCCCTCGGAGGTGTAGAACTTCAGCGCGAACCCGCGCGGGTCGCGCCACGTGTCCGGGGAGCCCAGTTCGCCCGCGACGGTGGAGAAGCGCAGCAGCGCGTCGGTCTTCACGCCGGGCTGGAACAGGGCGGCCTTCGTGAACCGGCTGACGTCCTCGGTCGTCTCGAAGTGCCCGAAGGCGCCACCGCCCTTGGCGTGCACCACGCGCTCGGGGACGCGCTCACGGTTGAACTGGGCGTTCTTCTCGATGAGGTAGTGGTCCTGGAGCAGGATCGGCCCGTTGGCGCCCAGGGTGAGCGAGTGGTCGTCGCTCGCGACCGGGATGCCGACGTTGTTCGTGGTGTGACGCGGTTCGGTCACGCGGTGGGCTCCTCGTCGTGTGGTGGTTCCCGGCGATCGCCGCACAGCCCCCGACCGGGTGTCCCGCGGGGTGGCTCCGTCGCACCGGGTCCGGCCACGTAACCATGTTTTCTGGAATGAGTCAAGAAAGCGCGGGCTTAAAGGCGTTGCCTCGCCAGGGCAACATGGGGCGGTGAACATCGCCCGGTACCTCAGCGTCCTCCGCCTGCCCAGGGTGCGTCCGGTGATGGTGCTGATGCTGCTGGCGAGGATCCCGACCACCGCCGCGGGCATGACCCTGACGCTCCACGTGGTCCTGGCCCTCGACAAGGGCTACGGCGCCGCGGGCCTGGTCGGCACCGCGGGCACCCTCGGCATCGCGCTCGGCGCGCCGCTCATGGGCAGGCTCACCGACCGCCGCGGCCTGCGCGCGATGCTCGTGCTCAGCACCGTCGCCGAGGGGCTGTTCTGGTTCAGCGCCCCGGTGCTGCCGTACTCGGTGCTGCTGGTGACTTCGCTGCTCAGCGGCCTCGTGACGATCCCGACGATGTCCATCGGCCGCCAGGTGCTGACCGCGCTGGTCCCGGTCGAGCAGCGCCGGACGGCACTGGCCGTCGACTCGATGGCCGTCGAGGTCGCGTACATGGCGGGTCCCGCGCTGGGCGTGCTGCTGACGACGCGGGCCACCAGCCAGGTCGCGCTGTGGAGCATCGGCGCCGCGATGGTCGCGTCGGGGATCGCGCTGTACCTCGTGAACCCCCCGATCCGCAACGAGGAGGAGGACGTGGCCGGGGAACGCCCGCCCCGCCGGGAATGGCTCACGCCGCCCGTGCTCGGCGTGCTGCTCACGTCGGCGGGCGCGATCATCGTGCTGGCGGGCATGGAGGTCGCGATCGTCGCGGCGTTGCAGGAGCAGGGGCGCGTGGAGCTGACCGGCGCGCTGGTGATCGTGATGTGCGCGGCGTCGCTCGTGGGCGGGTTCGTGTACGGCGCGACGAGCAGGCCGCCCACGCCGCGGACGCTGATGGCGGTGCTCGGCGCGCTGACCATCCCGGCGGGGTTGGCCACCGGGTCGCCGTGGGTGCTGGCACTGGCGCTGATCCCGGCCAACCTCCTCCCCGCGTCGGTGGTCGCCAGCACCGGCGAGGTGATCACCCGGCTGACCCCGGCGTCCGTGCGGGGCGAGGCGATGGGGTTGCAGGGGTCGGCGTTCACCCTCGGCGCCGCCGTCGGGGCGCCGCTGGCCGGGTTCGTGATCGACCACTCGTCGGCGGGGTGGGGGTTCGTCGTCGTGGGCGCGGTGGGGGTGGGCATCGCGGGCGTCGGCGTGCTGCTGGACCGGCGGTCGGCGAGCCCGGTGGGGGTGTGACCGGTCGCGGGCTACGAGCGGGGTGCGGCGATCACGGTGCCGACAACGCCCCCGACAGCTCGCGCAGGGCCAGGTAAGCGCGTTCCACGAGTGGGCGGGACCTGGCGTAGTGGGTGACCGCGTCGGGGTCCGGCTTGATGGTGGCGGTGGGGACGACGAGGTCCGCGGCGGCGGTCAGCGACGGCAGGACGCCCAGGGAGCGCCAGGCCAGCAGGGCGGCGCCCACGCCGGAGCCCTCGCTGTCGTCGGCCAGTTCCAGCTCCATGCCCAGCGCGGAGGCCAGGACGGTGGCCCAGAGGGTGCTGCGGAAGGCGCCGCCGGTGACGCGGATGGAGTCGACCCGGGCGCCGGTGGAGCGGACGGCGTCGAGGACCAGTGCCAGCTGCTGGCCGACGCCTTCGACCAGGGCCCTGGTGATGTCGGCCCTGGTGTGCTCGCGGCGCAGGCCGAGCAGGGTGGCGCGCGGGTCCGGGTCCCACCAGGGGGCGCGTTCGGCGAGCAGGTAGGGCAGGGCCAGCAGGCCGTTGGCGCCGGTGGGGACCTCGGCGGCCTCGGCGAGCAGGGTGCCCACGTCGGTGGTGAAGGTGTCCGCGGCCCACTGCGCGACCACGCCGCCGTTGCTGACGGCGCCGCCCAGCACCCACAGGCCCTCGGCGATGGCGTAGCAGAAGACGCGACCGCGGTCGTCGACGCCGGGGCGGTCGCGGACCACGCGCAGCGCGCCGCTCGTGCCCAGGGACAGCGCGGCCACGCCGGGGGTCACGGCGCCCACACCCAGGTTGGCCAACGGGCCGTCGCCGCCGCCCATGACGACCGGGAGGCCCGCGGGCAGGCCGGGGACGTCGGCGGTCAGCGGCAGGGCGTCGGTGGGGGCCAGCAGGTCCGGCAGCTGGGCGGCGGTGACGCCCGCGAACGCCAGCGAGCCGGGGTGCCAGGCCAGGCGGTGGATGTCCATGAGGCCGGTGCCGCTGGCCGAGGAGTGCTCGGTGGCGAGGCGGCCGGTGAGGCGGAGGGCGATGAAGTCCTTGAGGCCGCACCAGCGGGCGGTGCGGGCCAGCTCCGGCTCGTGCCGGGTGAACCAGGCGAGTTTCGACAGCGGGGCGAACGGGTGGATCGGGGTGCCGGTGATCCGGTGCAGCTCCGCGCCCTCGGGGGTGCCGCGCAGCAGCGCGGTCTGCTCGGTGGCGCGGTTGTCGGCCCAGCTCAGCGAACCGGTGAGCGGCTTCCCGGCGGCGTCCACGGCCAGCAGCGTGTGCATGGCGCCGGTCAACGACAGGGCCACGACCTGGACGTCGGAGGAGGCGCACCAGGCGGCGACTTCGCGCAGCGCCTGGAGAGCCGCGTCGAGCACCTGGAGCGGGTCGTGCGTGGCCTCGCCCGCGGGTGTCGTGTGCAGCGGGTAGCCGTGTTCGGCGCTGAACAGCGCCTGGGCGGTCCGGTCGACCGCGATGACCTTGGTCGCGGTTGTTCCCAGGTCGACTCCGAGCACTGCCTCAGCCATGCGGGAGACGCTACTAGGGCGGGGCGCTCCAGATGTGAGCGAGCAGCGCCCCGCCGACGGAGCAGGAAGGACTAGAGCCGGTCGGCCAGGCCTTCGGCGATCTCGTAGGTGTTCAGCGCGGCGCCCTTGCGCAGGTTGTCGCCGCACACGAAGAAGTCCAGCGCGTTCGGGAAGTCCAGCGCCTGGCGCACCCGGCCGACGTAGGTCGGGTCGCCACCGACGACGTCGACCGGCGTCGGGAACGACTTCGCGGTCGGGTCGTCGACCAGCACGATCGACGGCTGCGCCTCGAAGATCTTGTGCGCCGCCTCGACGGTGACCTCGCGGGCGAACACCGCGTGGACCGCGAGCGAGTGCGTCGTCACCACGGGCACGCGGACGCAGGTCGCGGAGACCTTGAGGTCCGGGATGCCGAGGATCTTGCGGGACTCGTTGCGGACCTTGAGCTCCTCGCTCGTCCAGCCCTCGTCCTTGAGCGAACCGGCCCACGGGATCACGTTCAGCGCGAGCGGCGCCGGGAACGGGGAGTCCGACACGGGCAGGCCCGCGGCGTCGAGCACCTCGCGGACGTCACCGGCGCGGACGCCGACGTCCTTGCCCGCTACCGCTTCCAGCTCGGCGCGCAGCCGGTCGATCGCCGCCTGGCCGCCGCCGGAGGCCGCCTGGTAGGACGACACCACCAGCTCGCGCAGCTCGAACTCCCGGTGCAGGGCACCGAGGGACGCCATCATCGACAGCGTCGTGCAGTTCGGGTTCGCGATGATGCCCTTGGGGCGGTTGGAGATCTGGTCCGAGTTGACCTCGGGGACCACCAGCGGAACCTCGTCGTCCATGCGGAACGCGCCGGAGTTGTCCACGGCCACAGCGCCGCGCGACGCCGCGATCGGCGCCCACTCGGCGGAGACCTCGTCCGGCACGTCGAACATCGCGATGTCGACGCCGTCGAACGCCTCGGGCGACAGCGCGACCACGGTCAGCTCGGAGCCGCGGACGGTGATCTTCCTGCCCGCCGAACGGGCGGAGGCGATCAGCCGGATCTCGCTCCACGGCACGGATTCCCGGCCGTTCATGATGTCGATCATGACGGTGCCGACGGCACCCGTCGCGCCGACCAACGCCAAAATCGGGCCCGTCATCGTCCACTCCCCGCGTACACCACGGCCTCTTCGTCGCCGCCCAGCTCGAACGCGTCGTGCAGCGCGCGCACGGCGTCGTCGAGCTGCGTGTCGCGGCAGATCACCGAGATGCGGATCTCCGACGTGGAGATGATCTCGATGTTGACGCCCGCGGTGGCCAGCGCCTCGCAGAACGTCGCGGTCACGCCGGGGTGCGAGCGCATGCCCGCGCCGATCAGCGACACCTTGCCGACGTGGTCGTCGTAGAGGACCGCGTCGAAGCCGACGTCCTCGCGCGCCTTGTTCAGCGCCGCGACGGCGCGCGGGCCGTCGTCCTTCGGCAGGGTGAACGTGATGTCGGTGCGGCCGTCGGCGGCGCGCGAGATGTTCTGCACGACCATGTCGATGTCGATCTCGGCCTGCGCGACGACGCGGAAGATCTTGGCCGCCACGCCGGGGTGGTCGGGCACCGCGGTCACGGTGACCTTGGCCTCCGACCGGTCGTGCGCGACTCCGGTGATCATCGCCTGTTCCACGGGCTTGTCCTCCACTGACCCGGACACGATGGTCCCTGGCTTGTTGCTGAACGAAGAGCGGACGTGCACTGGGACGTTGTAGCGGCGGGCGTACTCGACGCAGCGCAGCATCAGCACCTTGGCCCCGCAGGCCGCCATCTCGAGCATCTCCTCGTAGGTGATGGTCTCGAGCCGCTTGGCGTTGGGCACGATGCGGGGGTCGGCGGTGAACACGCCGTCCACATCGGTGTAGATCTCGCAGACGTCGGCCTTGAGCGCGGCCGCCAGCGCCACCGCGGTGGTGTCCGTGCCGCCGCGGCCGAGGGTGGTGATCTCCTTGCTGTCCTGGCTCACGCCCTGGAAGCCCGCGACGATCGCGATCGCCCCGTCGGCCAGCGCGTCGGAGATCCGGCTCGGCGTCACGTCGATGATGCGCGCCTTGCCGTGCACGGACGTGGTGATCACGCCCGCCTGCGAGCCGGTGTAGGACCGCGCCTCGGCGCCCAGCGCGTGGATCGCCATCGCCAGCAGCGACATCGAGATGCGCTCACCGGAGGTGAGCAGCATGTCGAGTTCGCGGGCGGGCGGCACCGGGGACACCTGGCGGGCCAGCTCGAGCAGCTCGTCGGTCGAGTCGCCCATCGCGGAGACCGCGACGACGACGTCGTTCCCCGCTTTGCGGGTCGCGACTATGCGCTCGGCCACCCGTTTGATCCGCTCGGCGCTTCCGACCGAGGAACCGCCGTACTTCTGGACGACGAGCGCCACCGACTGACCTCCTTGCGGATCAAATTCCCACGTCGCGGGCAGCCTACCTGTGTCAAGGGGTGGACATCGGGGCCCGTGACGGGCACTACTCTCGTGCGGGTGTCGACAGTCGAGGCGGTGTCAGCTCCCCCGGACGTGCCCAGCGGCGCACCTGCGCTGCGCGAGCGGCTGGAGCACCTCCTGAGACACCCGGCGGTCCTGCGACTGGCTCCCGGCGTCGTGTTCCTGGTCATCCGCGAGCTGGGTCTGTTCGTCCTCCAGCTGATGGCGGACCGCTGGCACAAGAACGTGACGACGGTCCTCACCTCGTGGGACGGCCAGTGGTTCCTCGGCATCGCCGGGAACGGCTACGCGGGCGTGCCGGGGTCCCTGGTCGACGCGTTCGGCAGGCGCAGCGCGGAGACGCCGCTCGCGTTCTTCCCCGGCTACCCGGCGCTGGTCCGCTGGGTCGACGGGCTGCCGGGGGTCGAGCTGCGCGGCGCCGCGTTCACGGTGAGCCTGGTGAGCGGCCTGTTCTGCGCGTACGGGCTGTTCCGGCTCGGCTCGAAGATCAGGGAGGGGTCGCCGCGGGCCGGCCTGGTCCTGGTGGCGCTGTTCGCCGCGTCGCCGATGGCGATCGTGCTGTCGATGACCTACTCCGAGGCCACGTTCTGCGCGCTGGCCGCGTGGGCGCTGGTCGGCGTGGTGGAGAGGAACTGGGTGCTGGCGGGCCTGTGCACGGCGGCGGCGGGCCTGGTCCGGCCGACAGCCGCGGCGCTGCTGCTGGCCGTGGGGCTGGCCGCGCTGGTCTCGGTGATCACCCGCAAGGACGGCTGGCGGCCGTGGCTGGGCGGCGTGATCGCGCCGCTGGGCCTGCTGGGCTACCTCGGGTACGTGGCCGCGCGGACCGGGCAGCTCGACGGCTGGTTCGCCGTGCAGCAGCGCGGCTGGGACTCCCGGTTCGACGGCGGCGCGGCGACGTGGAAGTTCGCGCTGGCCAACCTGGGCGACCCCCGGTCGGTGCTGGAGCTGACCACGGTGTGGATCCTGCTGATCGCCGTCGCGCTGGTGGTGCTGGGCGTGCGCCGGAGGCTGGAGTGGCCGCTGCTGGTGTACGGGATCGGAGTGCTGCTGATGGACCTGGGCTCGAACGGCCTGATGAACTCGAAGGCGCGGCTGCTGCTGCCCGCGTTCACGCTGCTCGTCCCGGCCGCGCTGGCGATCGCGAAGCGGCGGACGTCGACGGCGGTGGCGCTGCTGTGCGGGCTCGCGGTGTTCAGCGCGTGGTTCGGCGCCTACGCCATCACGGCCTGGCAGTACGCGATCTGATGATCCCCGCCATCGAGCAGAGGTGGAGCCCGCGGGCGTTCGACCCGGTGGCCGAGGTGGCGCCCGCGCGGATGCGGGTGGTGCTGGAGGCCGCGCGGTGGGCCGCCTCGCACGGCAACACCCAGCCCGCCCGGTTCCTGCTGGGCTACCGCGGGGACGACACCCACCGGCGGATCCTCGGGACGCTGCGGCCGCGCAACAGGACGTGGGCGGGCGGCGCGTCCGTGCTGCTTATCGGGGCCGTGGTCACCGCCGACGAGCGCGGCGAGCTGCCGAACACCGTGTACGGGCTGGGGCTGGCGGTGCAGAACCTGGTGCTGCAAGCCGTGGACCTCGGTCTGGTCACCCACCAGATCGGCGGGTTCGACAAGGACGCGGCGCGCGCGGAGTTCGGGCTGCCGGACGACGTGGAACCGGTGGTGGCCATCGCCGTGGGGTACCTCGGCGACGTGGCGGACCTGCCCGAGGACCTCCGGGCCAGGGAGACGCGTCCGCGCACGCGGCGGCCGTTGACCGAGCTGGTCTTCGGCGGCACCTGGGGCGGGCCGGTCGAGCTAGGCGAACCGGTGGACGAGCTTGAGCACGAGTGACCTGACGACCAGCCAGAAGAGGGCCGCGACGCCGTAGTTGACGATCACGGCGAGCGTCGGGTCCTGCGGTGCGAAGAGGTCGTGGAAGCCCAGCGCGAGCGGGCGGGCCCAGTCGGCGACGGTGGACGTGATGCCGTTGTCGGGGTTGGCGTGGCCCACCGTCAGCACGACGTGGGCGACGAGGACCAGCGCTACGGCCAGTCCCGCCCAACCGACGACGCCGGCCACGGCGCCCACGACCTTGACGCGGACGCCGTGACCGGCGGTTGTCTGGTTTTCGGCCATGCCACCCAGTGTGGCACAAGACTTACCGGCCAGTAGCTAAGAACTAACGAGCGAGGAGACGGGCGATGAGGCCCGTGATGACGAGCCAGAAGACGGCAGCGAGACCGTAGTTGATGATGATGCTCAGGTTGTAGCTCTCGAAGCTGAACAGGCCCGGGAAGAAGAGCGCCAACGGCTCGGCGAGCGACTTCACGAACGAGAAGAACGCGTTGGCCTGGTTAGCGCCGAGCACGATCATCAGGATGTAGACGATCTCGATGATCGCGAACAGCGCGCCAACACCGCTGATCACCCTGGCAGCCGTGTAGCTGCCGCTGCGAGTTCCTGTACGCCATCTGGACATGTGAAAGAGATTCCCGTCGAGGTGCTCCGCCAAACACGTTCTCGACACGTTCGGGTGAAGTTCCACCATGTGGACGAACGGTTCCGGCTCATCGGGAATCCTGGGTAGTGTGTGCGACGTGGCGCGTGCCCTCCTGCTTCGCTGCCGTGACGGGGTCTGACCAGACCGGCCCCCCGTCGCGGAGTCGAGCGTTGCCGCCGGTCGTCTGCATTCCAGCGACCGCAGGAGCCACCAGATCATGACCACCAGCCCCGACGCGTACACCTCCGGCACCAGCCGCCTGCGCCCGCCGTCCAGGCCCGCGCCCGCCGAGCAGCCGAAGTGGAACACCCAGCGCGGCAGCTCGATGCCCTTCCACCGCTACCGCTCCTTCGCCGACGAGGTCGAGCCCGTGGCGGTACCGGACCGCACGTGGCCGTCGAAGACGATCACCAAGGCGCCGCAGTGGTGCGCGGTCGACCTGCGCGACGGCAACCAGGCCCTGATCGACCCGATGTCGCCGGCCCGCAAGCGCAAGATGTTCGACCTGCTGGTGCGGATGGGCTTCAAGGAGATCGAGGTCGGCTTCCCGGCCGCCTCGCAGACCGACTTCGACTTCGTCCGCGAGATCATCGAGGACGGCGCGATCCCGGACGACGTGACCATCCAGGTGCTGACCCAGTGCCGCCCCGAGCTGATCAAGCGGACGTTCGAGTCGCTGGACGGCGTGCCCCGCGCGATCGTGCACTTCTACAACTCGACGTCGATCACGCAGCGCCGGGTGGTGTTCCGGTCCGACCGCGACGGCATCAAGAAGATCGCCGTGGACGCCGCCAAGTACGCGCTGGAGGTCGCCGCGGACTACCCGGAGACCGAGTTCCGCTACGAGTACTCCCCCGAGTCCTACACCGGCACCGAACTGGACTACGCGCTCGAGGTCTGCGACGCGGTGACCGAGGTCGTCAAGCCCACGCCCGAGGTGCCGATGATCATCAACCTGCCCGCCACCGTCGAGATGGCCACGCCGAACGTCTACGCCGACTCCATCGAGTGGATGTCGCGCAACCTGGCCCGCCGCGACTCGATCGTGCTGTCGCTGCACCCGCACAACGACCGCGGCACCGGTGTCGCCGCCGCCGAGCTGGGCTACCTGGCCGGTGCCGACCGCATCGAGGGCTGCCTGTTCGGCAACGGCGAGCGCACCGGCAACGTGTGCCTGGTGACGCTGGGCATGAACATCTTCAGCCAGGGCATCGACCCGCAGATCGACTTCTCCGACATCGACGAGATCCGCCGCACCGTCGAGTACTGCAACCAGCTGCCCGTGGCCGAGCGGCACCCCTACGGCGGCGACCTGGTGTTCACCGCGTTCTCCGGCAGCCACCAGGACGCCATCAAGAAGGGCCTGGAAGCGCTGGAGGACGAGGCGAAGGCCGCGGGCCAGCACGTCGACGCCTACCCGTGGGACGTCCCGTACCTGCCCATCGACCCGAAGGACGTCGGCCGCAACTACGAGGCCGTCATCCGGGTCAACTCGCAGTCCGGCAAGGGCGGCGTGGCGTACCTGATGAAGACCGAGCACCACCTGGACCTGCCGCGCAGGCTCCAGGTCGAGTTCTCGCGGGTCATCCAGGAGGTCACCGACACCCACGGCGGCGAGATCGGCCCGAAGGACATGTGGGACGCGTTCGCCGACGAGTACCTGAACCCGGCCGTGCCGCTGAAGCTGGTGGGACACCGGATCTCCAGCGACGACAACGGGCACGCGGAGATCACCGTGACGATCTGGGTGGACGGGGAGCGGGTGGAGATCACCGGGAACGGCAACGGGCCGATCGCGGCGTTCGTCGACGCGCTGGCGTCCGTGGGGTACGACGTGCGGGTGCTGGATTACGTGGAGCACGCGCTGACGGCCGGGGATGACGCACGGGCGGCGGCTTATCTGGAGTGCGCGGTGGGTGATCGGGTGCTGTGGGGTGTGGGGATCGACCACTCGACGACCGCGGCGGCGTTGACGGGTGTGGTGTCGGCGGTGAATCGGGCGAATCGGTAGGTGGGGGCTGGTTTGCCCTGTTTTGGGTAGGCGGCTCGCTGGTCGTTGTGGGTGAGGTGCCTTTACCCCGGTCGCCGAGTGTCTCCAGGCTTGGCGAACCTTGTCAAGACGGGAAAGATGTCTTGACAAGGTTCGTCAAGCCTAGAGCGGGCTTCGGATCGGGGTGCAGGGGTAGGTCTGGCTGCGCCAGCATTCGGCTCCGCCGAACTCAGGCATCAGGCTCCGCCCGACAGGGCATCGGCTGCGCCGACAAGGCACCTCGCTGCGCATCGGTGGGCATCCGAGCTGCGCCGGACAAGGCGGCGGGCCTCGCTGGTGGGTGTTAGGCGAGCTTGGAGACGGGGTCCGCTTCGGCGGGCTCCGCCTTCAGTTCTGTTTCCATTTCGGCGGTGGCCTTGGCTGCGCGGCGCTTCATGAACCAAGCGGTGCCGATGCCGAAGAGGACGGCGGCGACGAGGCCGATCCAGGAGAAGCGGCTGAGCCACTTCTCGGCGACGATGCCTAGGTAGTAGATGACGGCGGTGGTGCCGCCTGCCCAGACGATGCCGCCGAGGGCGTTGGCGGTGAGGAACTTCCAGTAGCGCATGTGGAGGGCGCCAGCGAGGGGGCCGGCGAAGATGCGCAGCAGGGCGATGAAGCGGCCGAAGAAGACGGCCCACATGCCCCAGCGTTCGAACGCCTTCTCGGCCATGGCGAGGTGTGCGGGGCCGAAGTGCTTCGGGAACTTCTTGCCCGCCCAGACGAAGAGGGGTTTGCCACCCCTGCGGCCGATGGCGTAGCCGATCGAGTCGCCGACGATCGCGCCGGTCATCGCGGCCACGGCCACCGAGACCGGGCTGACGACGTGTTGGGCGGCCAGCAGGGCGGCGCTGACCAGCACGATCTCACCGGGGAGTGGGATGCCGAGGCTCTCCAGGCCGATCACGAACCCGACCAGGAGGATGATCGCCAGCGGTGGGATCGTCTGGAGCCACTCGTTGATGTGCACCTCCGGATCCTGCCAGTAGCTGGGGGAATGCTGAAGTTCCACCATGTTTTTCTTGCCCCGAGGTGTCCTCTGTGGGCGGTGATCAGCGGCACTACCTGTGGGAATGCTGAAGTTCCCCGCGCTCGGGCGCCGAATCCGGGGCGTGGGCGTTGCACCGGGTATGAACGCCGCAACAGCCAGCTTGCTCGTGCTCTTCCTGGTCGCGGTGGTGCCGTTGGCGCCCACCGAGGCGGTTCTGATCGGGTACGGCGTGCTGGCGGCTTCGGGTGAACTCCCCCTGGTGTGGGTGATCGTCGTGGCGGCGGTGGGCTGCACGCTGGCGGACTTCGTCAACTTCGGGATCGGGCGCGGGCTGGGGATGCGGGCGTTGCGGCGGTTCAACCGGAGTGCGGGGTCGCGGGCGGTGGTCGCGTGGACCGCGGGTCAACTGGCCGATCGGGGTGAGTCGATCCTGGTCGCGATCCGCTTCGTGCCCGGCGGCGGCATCATCGGCGCGCTCCTCGCCGGGTCGCTGCGCTGGCCGCGGCGCCGGTTCGTGCCCGTGGCGGTCGTCGGGGCGGCGCTGTGGAGCACCTACGCGGCACTGCTGGGGTACGTCGGCGGGCAGGTCGTGGCCGAGCCCGTGCTGGCGATGCTGATCTCGTTGGGGGTCGCGCTGCTGATCAGCGTGCCCGCCGGGATGGTGATCAAGGCGACCCAGCGGCGGGTCGTCGAGGCCGCCGCCGCTACCGGGACGCCGGTGACCGCGTGAGCCTGGCGTGCACGGCCTTGCGGGCCAGGTCGTAGGCGCCGGGGGCGTCGTGCAGGACGGCCTGGACGTTGGCGGCTTCCAGGAACGCGATCAGCTCGAACGCGAGCAGGTCGGGGTCGTCGTCGAGGTCGGACTTGACCACGGCGTCGCGGATCAGGGCGGTCCACTTGACGCCCGCGTCGGCGACGGCGTCGCGGACGCGGCCGGGGCGTGAGCTGAACTCCGGCTGGACGGCGGCGAAGAAGCAGCCGCCGGGGAACGTGCGGCGCTCGGAGTAGTCGAGCCAGCCCTCGCACAGGGCGCGCAGCCTGGGCAGTCCGGTCGGGCCCTTGAACGCGGGGCGGACGACCTGGTCGACGAAGATCTCGGCGGCGAGCTTGACGGTCGCGAGCTGGAGTTCCTCCTTCGAGCCGAAGTGCGCGAAGACGCCGCTCTTGCTGATCTCCAGTTCGGTCGCCAGCCTGCCGATGGACAGGCCTTCGAGACCTTCCACGGAGGAGATGTCGGCCGCTCGGCGCAGGATGAGGCGCTTGGTCTGCTCGCCGCGTTCGATCCGGCCGTCCACGCGTGTCACCGGTTCACCGTAGCTCTCCTGTTGACAGGCTCTGGTCACCAAGTAATAGTACGACCGTTCGTGCAGTTTTCTTGGTCATGGGGGTTGGGATGCTGGATCTGCTGGGGATGGACCGTCGGGCCTGCGAGCTGAACGTCGAGCTGATCGAGGGGCTGACGGAGGAGGAGTTGAACATGGCCACGCCGTGCGTCGAGTGGACGGTGCGGGAACTGATTCAGCACCAGGTGGACTCGACGCTGTCGTTCACGGCCGGGGCGCGAGGGATGGCGGCCGGGGAGGTGCGACCGCTGGGAGGCGATCCGCTGGGGGTCTACAGGTCGACGGTGGAAGAGGCGTGGTCGACGTTCGACTCGCCCGGTCTGCTCGACCGGGAAGTCGAGTTCCCCGGATACGGCCCCCAGAAGGGGCGGGTGCTGGTGGCGGCGCACTTCGTGGACAACCTGGTGCACGCGTGGGACCTGGCTCGGGCGCTGGGCAGGGAGTACGAGGTGGAGGCGAACTTGGCTGAGGCTGCGTTGAGGATCGCGGAGAAGTACCCGACGGGGATCGCGGCGTTCGCGCCGCCGGTGGAGGTCGGGTCCGACGCGTCGGTGACCGACCGGCTCGTGGGGCAGCTGGGACGGTCGCCGCGCTGGCCTGCCTGAGGCCGAGCGGGGGGCTCGCGGTGTCCGGGGGTTCGACACGGGGTGTCTGAAGGTTCGACACGGGGTGTCTGGGGGTTCGACTCGCGAGGGAACGGCCCGCGGAGGGGGTCCGCGGGCCGTTTCGCTACGGGTTGAGGGCTTCGGTTACGGAGACGGGGCCGACTAGGGGGATGTCCGGTGAGATGCCGTCCTCCTCGATGAGGACGGCCTTGACCTCGTGCGGGCGGATCTGCCCGCTGCGGATGTCCTCCGCCCAGTGGCAGGCGACCTTGTGGCCGGGTACGACCTCGCGCAGCACCGGGCGTTCGGTGTCGCACTTCGTGTTCTGCTTCCACGGGCACCTGGTGTGGAAGCGGCACCCGGTCGGCGGGTTCGCGGGCGACGGGAGGTCGCCCTGGAGCAGGATCCGCTCGCGCCTGTCCTCGATCTCGGGATCGGGGACGGGGATCGCCGACAGCAGCGCCCTGGTGTACGGGTGCAGCGGCTCGGCGTAGAGGTCGTCCGAGGTCGCCTCCTCCACCAGGCCGCCGAGGTACATGACGCCCACGCGGTCGGAGATGTGCCGCACGACGGCGAGGTCGTGGGCGATCACCAGGTAGGTCAGGCCGAACTCCTCCTGGAGGTCCTCCAGGAGGTTGACGACCTGGGCCTGCACCGAGACGTCCAGTGCCGAGACCGGCTCGTCGGCGATGATGAGGTCCGGTTCGACCGCGAGCGCCCGCGCGATGCCGATGCGCTGGCGCTGGCCGCCCGAGAACTCGTGCGGGTACTTGCGCAGCGAGGTCGACGGGAGGCCGACCGAGGACAGCAGCGAGCGCAGGCGCTTGGCCGTCGCCGCCTTGTCCTTGTCCATGCCGTGCGCGTGCAGGCCCTCGACCAGGATGGACTCCACCGACTGGCGGGGGTCCAACGAGGACATGGGGTCCTGGAACACCATCTGCATCCGGCGGCGCATGGTGCGGAGTTCCTCGCCCTTGAGCGACGTGAGGTCGGTGCCGTCGAAGACGACCCTGCCCGCCGTCGGCTCGGTGAGGCGCAGGACGCCGCGGCCCAGCGTGGACTTGCCGCAGCCGGACTCGCCGACGAGACCGTAGGTCTCACCGCGTTGGATCTCCAGGTCGACACCGTCGACGGCGTAGACGTGGCCGACCGTGCGGTCGAGGATCACGCCCCGCTTGATCGGGAAGTGCACCTTGATGCCCTCGATGGACACCAGCGGAGCGGTCATGCCGACACCTCCTGCGGCACCTCGGGCTGCACGGGGTTGTGGCAGCGCAACAGCCTGCCGCCGCCCAGGTCTTCCTGGACCGGCGTCTGCTCACGGCAGATGTCGAGCGCGTTGGGGCAGCGGGGCGCGAACGCGCACCCGTTGTCCCACGGGATGTTGTCCGCGACCGAGCCCTGGATCGGGTTCAGCCGCTCGCCGCGGGGGGCGTCCAGGCGCGGGATCGAGGCCAGCAGCCCGTGCGTGTACGGGTGGCGCGGCTGCGCGAACAACTCGTGCCGCTGCGCCTTCTCCACGACGCGGCCGCCGTAGAGCACGTTGACCTCGTCGCACAGGCCCGCCACGACACCCAGGTCGTGCGTGATCATGACCAGCGCGGTGCCGAGGTCCTTCACGAGGCCCTTGAGCAGCGTGAGGATCTGCGCCTGGATGGTCACGTCGAGCGCGGTGGTCGGCTCGTCCGCGATGAGCAGACGGGGCCTGCACGCCAGCGCGATGGCGATCAGCGCGCGCTGGCGCATACCGCCGGACAGCTGGTGCGGGTACTCGGTGAGCCGCCGCGTCGGGTCGGGGATGCCGACCTGCTCCAGCAGCCCTGCCGCCTCGACCATGGCCGCCTTTCGGCTCAGGCCGCGGTGCCGTTCCAGCACCTCGGTGACCTGGAGGCCGATCGGGATGACCGGGTTCAGGGAGGACAGCGGGTCCTGGAACACCATGCCGAGGTCGCGGCCGCGCTTGTCGCGCAGCTGCTTGTCGGACAGGCGCAGCAGGTCGGTGCCCTCGAAGTTCACCGTTCCGCTGACCTTCGCGCCGCGCTTGGGCAGCAGGCCCATGATCGCGAGCGAGGTGACGGACTTGCCGCAGCCGGACTCGCCGACCAGGCCGACGGTCTGGCCGGGTTCGACGTCGAAACTGACCTGGTCCACAGCGGTGAAGGACGGTTCGCCCTTGCGCTGGAACTGCACGGTGAGGTCACGGACTTCCAGTAGTGCCATCGAACGTCACCGCCGGTTCTTCGGGTCGAGGGCGTCACGCAGCGACTCGCCGACGAGCGTGAAGCCGAGCGCGATGGCGATGATGCAGCCCGCGGGCCAGAAGGCCAGCTGCGGGTGGGTGTCGATCACGGTCTGGGCGCCGCCGAGCATCTGGCCCCACTCCGGGATCCGGTCGTCCGGGTTGCCGAGGCCGAGGAACGACAGCGCGGCCGCGTCGATGATCGACGTGGCGAGCACCAGCGTCGACTGGACGATGACCGGGCCGAGCGAGTTCGGCAGCATGTGCCGGAACACGATCGAGCCGTGCTTCACGCCCAGCGACGTCGCCGCGAGGACGTGGTCGCTCTCCCGCTGCGCGAGCATCGATCCGCGCAGGAGCCTGGCGAACACCGGGATCTGCACGATCGACACCGCGAGGATGACGGTGAACAGGTTCGGCTTCGCGAACAGCGCGCCGATGCCGAACGCCAGCAGCA
The DNA here is from genome assembly GCF_032460545.1 of Umezawaea sp. Da 62-37. Taxonomy (GTDB): domain Bacteria; phylum Actinomycetota; class Actinomycetes; order Mycobacteriales; family Pseudonocardiaceae; genus Umezawaea. The sequence continues at coordinate 5,754,725 of NZ_CP135965.1, read as the reverse complement.
GCTGCGGGATCGACAGCATCACGTCGACGAACCGCATGACCAGCGAGTCGACCCAGCCGCCGAACGCGCCCGCGAGCGTGCCGAGCGCGAGACCGCCGATGAGGCCGATCAGCGTCGCGAACACGCCGACCAGCAGGGTCTGCTGGGCGCCGACGAGCAGGCGCGACAGGAAGTCGCGGCCCTGGAGGTCGCCGCCGAGCGGGTAGCCCGGCTGCGGCTTGGGGATCTCGTTGCGCGCCTTGATGACCTGGTCCGCGAGGTCGCGGGCCGACGGGTCGTGGGGGGCGATCCACGGCGCGATGATCGCGATGACCACGAACGCCACGATGATGAAGGAGCCGAACAGGAACACGGGGCTGCGGCGCAGGCGCTTCCACGCGCTGGCCGCGAGGCTCACCCCGGAGTCGTCGGCGGTCGACTCGGCGAGCGAGTCGATGCGCTCTTTCTTCGCACTTCCGATGGCCACGTCGCTACCTCGTCCTGATCCGCGGATCGATCAGCGCGTAGGACAGGTCGACCAGCAGGTTGACGACCACGTACACGATCGCGGCGACCATGATGAGCATTTGCAGGACCGGGTAGTCGCGCCGCTCGAAGCCGAGCGCCAGCGCTTCCCCGACACCGGAGAAGGCGAACACCTTCTCGGTCAGCACGGCGCCCGCGAGCAGCGCGCCGATCTGCAGACCGATGGTGGTCACCACCGGCAGCATCGCGTTGCGCAGCACGTGCCTGCTGCGGATGACCTGAGCGGTGAGGCCCTTGGCCTCGGCCGTGCGGACGTAGTCCTCGTCCATCACGTCGAGCACCGCGGCCCTGGTGATGCGGAAGATGACCGCGAACGGGATCGTGGCGAGCGCGATGGCGGGCAGGAACAGGTGCTTGAGCGCGTTCCACGCCGCGTCCCACTCCTGCGTGAGGATGCCGTCGAGCACAAAGAAGCCGGTGACCCTGGTCGCGCCGATGGCGTCCTGCCTGCCGACCGACGGGAGGCCGAGCTTGGAGGCGAGGACTTCCTTGAGCACGAAGGCGAGGAAGAAGACCGGGACGGCGACACCGATCAGGGACCCGCCGACGCTGAGGTTGTCGAACCACGTGCCGCGGCGCTTGGCCGCCACGTAGCCGAGCGGGATGCCGACGATCACCGCGAGGATGATCGCGAAGATGCTGAGCTCGAGGGTGGCCGGGAATCGCTGGACGAAGATGTCGACCACCGAGTCGCCGGGCTGGACGCCGGTCGAGTTGCCGAAGTTACCGGTGAGGGCTCGGCCGAGGAACTTGAAGTACTGGACGAAGATCGGCTGGTCGAGACCGAGTTGCTTGTTCAGCGCCGCCCGCGACTCGTCGGTCCCGCGGTCCCCCAGGAGGGCCGAAGCCGGCCCTCCTGGGAGTGCGCGCAACCACGCGAAGACGAGCAACGAGAGCACCAGCACCACGCCGAGCAGCTGGATAAGCCGCCTTACGGTGTAGCGGAGCACGTACCTACCCCGTTGTTCTCTTTAGTGGGCTGGATCAGCCCTTGCTGGCCGGACCGAACTTCTCGTCGGTGAGCGGACTGGGCGTGATGCCCTTGACGTCCGACTTGACGACCAGTGCGGGCGGGGAGTGCGAGATCGGGATCGCGGGCAGGTACTCGGACATGATCTGCTTGTTGAGCCCCTCGTACAGCTTGAGGCGCGCGTCGCGGTCCGGGGTGGCGTCGGCCTTCTTCAGGTCGGCCGCGAGGGTGGCGCCCCACGGGGACTTGCCGGTGCTGAAGCGGTTCTCCGGGTTGCCGAAGAACGTGCCGATCCAGTTGTCGGCGCTACCGGTGTCGCCGGTCCAGCCGAGCAGGAAGACGTCCGGCACGTGCTGGTCGACGTCGGTGAGGTAACCGCCGTTCCACGGCTTGGTGATGGCCTCGACCTTGATGCCGGCCTTCTCCAGGTCACCGGAGATGGCGCCGAAGATGTCCTTCGGGCTGGGCATGTACGGGCGGGTGACCTCGCTGGGCCAGTAGAACTTCAGCGTCAGGTCGGACGCGCCCGCCTCGGCGAGCAGCGACTTGGCCTTGTCGACGTTGTACTCGTACTTCGTGACGTCCTTGGCGTAGCCGCCGACGGTCTCCGGGATGAACTCGTCCGCGACCTTCGCGCCCTCGGGGAGCTGCGACTTGACCAGCTGCTCGCGGTTGATCGCGTAGGCCAGCGCCTGGCGGACCTTGAGGTCCTGGAGCTTCGGGTTCCCGGCCTGGTTGATGCCGAAGTACATGACGTTGAACGCGGGCCGGATCTGGACGTTGAAGCCGTCCTTCTTCAGGCCTTCCCAGTCGGCCGCGGCGGGGAAGTCGTACCCGTCGATGTCACCGGACTTGAGCGCCTGCTTGCGGGCGGTCTCGTCGGGGATGATGCGGAAGACGACCTTGTCGAGCTTCGCCTTCTCGCCCCAGTAGTCGTCGTTGCGGACGAGCTCGATCGTGTTGTTCGCCTTGTCGTACGAGCCGAACTTGAACGGGCCCGTACCGGTGGGGTGGTCCGTGGCGTAGGCGGGGAAGGTGAACGAGTCACCCTGCGCCTGCACGTTGTCGGCGTCGTACTGCTTCAGCGCCGTCGGGCTCTGCATGGAGAACGAGGGCAGGCCCAGGATGTCCGGGAACTTCGACGTCGAGCTGGTCAGCACGACGTCGGCGGTGTTGGCGTCCTTCGCGCTGCACGACTTGTACAGGGAGGGCTTCGCACCGTCGGCGAACCCGCCGAAGTTGTCCACGTAGTACTGGGACACGGCGTCGGAGGTGCCCGCGCCCTTCTGGTTGTACCAGCGGTCGAAGTTCGCGCACACGGCCTCGGCGTTGAACGGCGTGCCGTCGTGGAACTTGACGTTCTGGCGCAGCTTGAAGGTCCACGTCAGACCGTCCGCGCTCGGCGACCAGCTCTCCGCGAGTTCGGGAGCGGGCTCGGCGGTACCCGGCTTGAACGTGGTCAGCCCGTTGAACATCTGGCGGGCGACGCGGAACGTCTCGCCGTCCGTCGCGTAGAACGGGTCGAACAGCTTGGGCGCGCCGGCGGCCCCGAACGTGAAGGTGCCACCTACTTTGCCGGCTCCGGTGCTGTCGGTCTCGCGGTCAGACTGCGCGCAGGCGGACAAGGCGAGCGCAGAGACGCTGACCAGGCCGATCGCGGCCAGCCAGCGCCTCCGAGCCGTTCGGGATCGAAGCATCAAACACCCCTTGGTGAATCCGACAATCTCACGGTGTGGTCGCCGACCCTAACCGGTGCAAGTTGCCCTTCCGGAACCGCAGAGGTCACGATACGGCCACGCGAGGGGCCATTGTGGTACGTCCGGCGCATGTCCGCTGACCCAACGTGACCACGGACGATCGGGTGAGCGCTCTCCTAGGCTGTACAACAGGAGATGTTCGTTCGATCACTGGCGCGGAGGAGGTCGCGGATGGGCTCGCAGCTCGAGTTCCGCCTCCTCGGGCCGCTGCAGGTGGTGATCGACGGTGAACCGATCCCGGTGCGCGCCGGGCGGCAGCGGTCGCTGCTGGTGTCGCTGCTGCTGAAAGCGGGCTCCGCCGTCTCGGTGGACGAGCTGGTCGAACACGTCTGGGGCACCGATCCGCCCGCCCGCGCGCGCGGCACGCTCCAGACCTACGTGATGCGGTTGCGGCAGGTCCTCGGCCCGCAGGTGCCGATCCGGACGGTGCCCGACGGCTACCTGATCGACGTGGACGAGAAGACCCTCGACGTCGTCCGGTTCGGCGGCCTGGTCGAGCAGGGCGAGCAGGAGCGGGCGCTCGGCAACCTGAACGCGGCGTCGGGCCTGTTCACCACCGCGCTGGCGCTGTGGCGCGGCGCGGCGCTGCTCGACGTGCCGTCGGAGGCACTGCACCGCGACGAGGTGCCGCGGCTGGGCGAGCGCAGGCTGCACGTGGTCGAACGCCGCGTCGAGGTCGACCTCGACCTCGGCAGGCACGCCGACCTGGTGCCGGAGCTGTACCGGCTGACCGCCGAGCACTCGCTGCGCGAACGGCTGTGGGCGCAGCTCATGCTGGCGCTCTACCGCTCGGGCAGGCAGGCCGACGCGCTCGCCGCCTACCACCGCGTCCGCGACCAGCTGGCCGAGGAACTCGGCATCGACCCCGGTGACGAGCTGCGCCGCGTGCACCAGCAGGTGCTGGTGGGCGCGCCCGAGCTGGAACTGGCGAAGTCGGCGTCGCCGCTGGCCAAGCGGGACCGGGTCGTGCCAGCCCAGCTGCCCGCCGACATCGGCGACTTCGTCGGCCGCGCGCAGGCCGTGGTGCTGGTGGAGGCGCTGCTGCGGACCGCGCAGGGGGTGCCCGTGGTGACGCTGGCGGGCCCGCCGGGGGTCGGCAAGACGGCGCTGGCCGTGCACGCGGCGCACAAGATGCGCGCGAACTTCCCCGACGGGCAGCTGTACGTGAACCTGCGCGGGTACGCCGCGGGCGCGCCGCTGAGCGCGATGGACGTGCTCCCCCGGTTCCTGCGGGCCTTGGGCGTCGCGCCGGAGGCCGTGCCGCTCGACCAGGACGAGCAGGAGGCGATGTTCCGGTCGCGGATGACCGACCAGCGGATCCTCGTGCTGCTGGACAACGCGGCCAACGCCGAGCAGATCCGCCCGCTGCTGCCCGGCTCGCCCGGCTGCGCGGTGCTCGTGACCAGCCGCGACACCCTGCGCGGCCTGGCGGTCAGCCACGCCGCCAGCAACGTGCGGCTCGACGTGCTCGACGACCACGAGGCCAGGTCGCTGCTGGCGGGAATGCTCGGCGAGGACGTCGTCGACAGCCAGGACGCCGCCGCCGAGGAGCTCGCCGCGCTGTGCGCGCACCTGCCGCTCGCGCTGCGGATCGCCTCGGCGAACCTGCTCAGCCGCCCCGAGGTCACGATCGCCTCGTACGTGGAGGAGCTGCGGGCCGGCAACCGGCTGGCCGCGCTGACCGTCGAGGGCGACGAGCGCGCGGCCGTGCACGCCGCGTTCGACCTCTCCTACGCGGCGCTCAAGCCGGAGCTGGCGCAGCTGTTCCGGCTGCTCAGCATCGCGCCCGGCACCGACATGACGGCCGACGTGGCGGCCGCGCTCGGCGGCCTGACCACGCAGGACGCCCGAAGACGGCTGGACAGGCTCGCCACCGCGAACCTCGTCGACAACCACGCGCCCGGCCGCTACCAGTTCCACGACCTGCTGCGCGACTACGCCGCCGAGCGGCTCGCGTTCGAGGACGGCGCCGCCGCGAGCGCGCAGGCGTTCCGGCGGCTGATCGACTGGGCGATCCGCTCGGTCGACAACGCCACAGACGCGTTGAAGAACACGCTGATGCGGTTGCCGCGCACCGCCTCCCAGCCCGGCGTCACCCCGCAGACGTTCATCGCCCCGGACGACGCCCTGGCCTGGCTCGACGCCGAACGCGCCAACCTCGTCGCGCTGGTCGTGGACGCCGCCGACCGCGACCCGAACGCCGACTGCTGGCAGCTCGCCGACGCCCTGCGGCGCTACTTCTACGTGCAGGGCCTGCCGGTGGAGTGGCTGGCGACCGCCAAGGCGGGGCTGGCGGTGGCGCAGGACATCCGCGACGAGATCGGCGAGGTCGCCATGCTCTCCTCGCTCGGCACCCTCTACTGGGGCATCGGCCAGCACCGGGTCGCCGTCGACTACTACCGGCGCACGTTCCCGATCCAGCAGCGCGGCGTCACCGCGCCGGCCGCCGAGGCCGCCGTGCTGTCCAACCTGGGCAGCGTCTACATAGACCTCGGGGAGCTGGAGCAGGCCGCTCACCACCTGGAACGCGCGCTCGCGATCACCCGCGAGATCGGGGCTCCGCAGCAGGAGGGGATCGCGCAGCTCAACCTGGGCGGGGTGTACCTGCTGCTGGGGCAGCTCGATCGGGCGGTGGACTCGTTCGAGGGGTCGTTGGAGGTGGGCACCCGGCTGGACGCGTGGATGACGCAGGCGAACAGCTACCGGGCGCTCGGGGAGGTCCACCTGCTCCAGGGGTACCCGGATCGGGCGGCTGAGCTGTTCGAACGCGCTGGGGTGTTGTACGGGCAGGCTGCCGCGCGGGGGTTCGCGAACCTGCCGCACGAGGGGTTGGCGCAGGCGCACACGATGCGCGGGTGGTGCGCGGAGGCGGTGGCCGAGGCTCGGCAGGCGTTGGCGACGGCTGAGGAGTCGGGGAACCTCAAAGGGGTGTGCGACGCGCGGAACGTGCTCGGGGAGGCGTTGAGCGGGTTGGAGTCGCACGTCGAGGCGCTGCGGCAGCACACGGAGGCGTTGAGGATCGCGGAGGAGACGAGTTACCCGTGGGGGATCTGCGCGGCCCGGAAGGGGATGGCGCAGGCGCACCGGTTGGCGCACCGGTCGGAGGAGGCGATGGTGTCGGCGTCGTTGGCGTTCGACAGCACCTGCGCTTATGGGCTGCGGATCGCGGAGGTCGATGTGGTGGTGCTGCTGGGGAGGCTGCACCTGGACGCCGGGGAGCGGGGGGAGGCGTTGGAGTTGGCGCGGAGGGCGGTGGAGTTGAGCGGGGTGACAGGGCAGCGGTTGGCGCACGCGCGGGCGTTGCAGCTGGTGGGGGATGCGGAGGGGGACGCTGAGGGGGCTTCCGGGCGGTGGAGGGAGGCGTTGGAGTTGTTCGCGGAGATCGGGGCTCCGGAGGCGCTTTCGTTGCGGAGTTTGTTGGGGTAGGTGGGGGGTGGCTTTGGCTTGGGTTGTGGTTGGGGTGCCTCCAACCCGCTCGCCGAGTGTTCTAGACTTGACGGAGCTTGTCAAGACGATGAGGCTGTCTTGACAAGCTCCGTCAAGCCCAGAGATGGCTTCGGATCGGGTCGGGGGGTAGGTCTGGCTACGCCAGCATCGGCTGCGCCGACAAGGCCTGGCTCTGGATTTGGCAGCCGTGGTCCTGGGTGGATCTAAATGATGCGGTCGGCTCTTGAGCGGGTGTTGTCCACTGCGAACCAGCCGCGTTCCCACTGCTGCCAGTTGACGAATTCCTGGCGGTGTTGTTGGCCGTCGCGCGCGACGGCGCGTTCCAGGCGCTCTGCCTCGGTTGGTCCGTCCAGCCAGAACGCGTAGCTGAGCCGGGGTGCGATCGATCGGCGTGCGGATGACACCCCTTCGAGGATCAGCACATCGGTCGGCTCGATCGTGATCCACCTACCGGGTTTGGGCAGGCCGTCCGTCCAGTCCAGACGTTGGTAGCGGCCGGTTTCGCCGCGTGCCAACGGGTCCAGCACGCCGTCGACCAAGCGCGGCCACCACGCCACCGGGTCGTCCCAGGTGGCGAAGTGGTCCGTCTTGATCATCGGCGCGTTCAGTTCCAAGGCCAGCGCGCGGGCCAAAGTGGACTTGCCGGATCCGGCCGGCCCGTCTACGGCGACCACTCTGGTCTTCCCCAGCCGGGCCGGCGCGGCGAGCACCTGATCCCTAAACAACCCGCCTGCCGGACATCGCGCGACCCAGGGTGAGTTCGTCCGCGAACTCGAGGTCGCCGCCCATCGGCAGGCCGGACGCGAGGCGCGTGACGGTCAGGCCGGGGAAGTCGCGGAGCATGCGGATGAGGTAGGTCGCGGTCGCTTCGCCCTCGGTGTTCGGGTCGGTGGCGATGATGATCTCCGCCACGTCCTTGCCGTCGGTCTGGTTGCCGATCCGCTGCAACAGCTGGCGGATCCGCAACTGGTCGGGGCCGACGCCGGACAGCGGATCCAGGGCTCCGCCCAGTACGTGGTACCGGCCCTTGAACTCGCGGGTGCGCTCGACCGCGAGCACGTCCTTCGGTTCCTCGACCACGCAGATCAGCGTCACGTCGCGCCTGGTGTCACGGCAGATCCGGCAGGTCGTCTCGGCCGAGACGTTGCCGCAGACGTCGCAGAACACGACGCCCTCCTTGACCTTCTGGAGGGCGTCCTGCAACCGCCCGATGTCGACCGGTTCGGCCGCCAGCAGGTGGAAGGCGATGCGCTGCGCGCTCTTGGGCCCGACGCCCGGCAACCGGCCGAGTTCGTCGATCAAGTCCTGAACGGGACCTTCGTACATCAGCCGAGCAACCCGCCAAGACCGCCGAGGTCACCCATGCCGCCCATGCCACCGGCGAGTGGGCCCATCTTCTGGGCGGCGAGTTCCTGTGCGGCGCGGTTGGCGTCGCGGACCGCTGCGACCACGAGGTCGGCCAGGGTCTCGGTGTCCTCGGGGTCGACCGCCTTCGGGTCGATGTCGAGGCTCTTCAGCTCGCCTGCGCCGGAGACGACGGCGGTCACGAGGCCGCCGCCCGCCGTGCCCGTGACCTCGGCTTCGGCGAGTTCCTCCTGCGCGGTGACGAGCTGCTGCTGCATCTGCTGCGCCTGCTGGAGGATCTGCTGCATGTTGGGCTGACCGGGTTGCACCGCGGTTCCTCTCGTCGGATTTGCCACCGCCCCCGAGCGTAGTCGCGTCCGGTCTGGCACCGTGTGCGGCGTGCGCGGGTGGACGGCTGTGGCGGTGATCGGACTCGTGCTGGCGGGCTGCGGCACCGGGGCCCCCGTCGCCACGCGCACCCCGCTGCTGGACCCGATCCCCTCGGTCGCCTTCCCCGTCAGCTCCCCCGCGCCGACCACCACGACCCCCTCCCCCGCACCATCGCGGGAAGAGGTCGTGGTCGTGCTGAACCCCGGCCACAACGGCGGCAACGCGGCCGCTCCCGAGGAGATCGGCGCGCAGGTCCCGGCGGGTGGCGGGCAGGTGAAGGCGTGCGACACCACCGGCACCGAGACCAACGCGGGCTACCCCGAGCACGCGTTCAACTGGGACGTGGCGCAACGGGTGCGGGCCGCCCTGACGGCCAAGGACGTCACCGTCGTGCTGACCCGCGACAACGACACCGGCGTCGGGCCGTGCGTGGACGTGCGGACGGACATCGGCAACCGCGCGAACGCGGCGGCGGTCGTGTCGATCCACGCCGACGGCTCGGAGGCGGCCGGGGCCAACGGCTTCCACGTCGCCTACCCGGATCCCGCGCTCAACGAGGCGCAGGGCGAACCTTCGCTCAAGCTCGCGACGGTGCTGCGCGACGGCATGGCGCGGGCGGGGTTCTCCCCCGCCAACTACATCGGCAGCGACGGCCTGGACGGGCGTGACGACCTGGCCGGACTGAGCCTGTCCGAGCGGCCCGCGGTGTTCGTCGAGTGCGGCAACATGCGCGACGCCACCGAAGCCGCCGTGCTCAGCAGCGAGAACGGCAAGCAGCGGTACGCCGACGCCATCGCGGCCTCGATCCTGGCCTACGTCGCGCGCTAGAGCTGGACCAAGCCCGTTTGGTACGCGATCACCACGAGCTGGGCGCGGTCGCGGGCCTGGAGCTTCATCATCGCCCGGTTGACGTGGGTCTTCGCGGTGAGCGGCGAGACGAACAGGCGGGAGGCGATGTCGTCGTTCGACAGGCCGTTCGCGACCAGGGCGACCACCTCGCGTTCGCGCTGGGTCAGCACGGTCAGGCGTTCCGGGGTGGCGGCGTTCGTCGTGGGCTGGGACAGGAACTGGCTGATCAGCGACTGCGTGGCCTTCGGGGACAGCAGCGCGTCGCCCTCGGCGACGGTGCGGATCGCGGCCAGCAGCTCGGCCGGTTCGACGCCCTTGCCGAGGAAGCCGCTGGCACCGGCCCGGATCGCCTTGGCGACGTAGTCGTCGATCTCGAACGTGGTCAGGATGAGCACCTTCACGCCGACGAGGTCCTCGTCGGCGCTGATCCGCCGGGTCGCCTCCAGGCCGTCGAGTTCGGGCATCCGGATGTCCATCAGGACCACGTCGGCGCGGGTGCTGCGGACCAGTTCCAGCGCTTGCAGGCCGTTGGTCGCCTCCCCCACCACCTCCAGGTCGGGCGCGGAGTCGATGAGGACGCGGAACCCGGCGCGGATGAGCGCCTGGTCGTCGGCTAGCAGGACGCGGATCGTCATGGCTTCTTCCCGAGCTGGAGGGGCAGGGTGGCGAGGACGCGGAACCGGTCGTCCCCGTCGATCCCGGTCCGGATGGTGCCGCCGACCGCGCCCGCCCGTTCCCGCATGCCGACGAGGCCGAGGCCGGTGCCGCCGTCGCGCGGTTGGCCGCCGAGCGCGTTGGTGATCTCCAGGATGATCTCGGACGCCGTGTAGACCACCGAGAGGCGCGCCGTGCCGGTGCCGTACCGGTGCGCGTTGGTCAGCGCCTCCTGCACCACCCGGTAGGCGACCAGGTCGACGGTGGCGGGCAGGTCGCGGACCTCGCCGGTCAACGTCGAGCGCAGGTCGAGGCCGGACGCGCGGAACGCGTCCACCAACGAGTCCAGCTGCGCCATGCCGGGCGCGGGTTCGGTTGGGGTGTTCGACTCCTCCGGCCTGCGCAGCACGCCGAGCAGGCCGCCCAGCTCGTCCAGGACGGCCCGGCTGGACCGGCGGACGTGGCCGAGCGCCTCGGCGGCGGCCTCGGGCTGCGAGGTGATCAGGTGGCCCGCCACCCCGGCCTGCACGTTGATCACCGCGATGTGGTGCGCGACCACGTCGTGCAGCTCGCGGGCGATGTGCAGCCGCTCCTCGGCGACCCGGCGGCGGGCCTCCTCCTCGCGGGTCCGCTCGGCTCGCACGGCGCGTTCCTCGATGGCCGCGATGAACGCCCGGCGGCTGCGGACCGCGTCGCCGATCGCCGCCGCCATGCCGATCCAGGCGAACCGGGCGAAGCTCTCCTTGGTGAAACCGGGCGCGGGGGTCAGCAGCAGCACCACGAGCACGAGGAACACCACCATGGGCACCGCCGAGCTGAGCGCGGTCCACCGGTCGGTGCGGACGGCCAGCGTGTACGTCGCGATCACCACCGGGAGCAGGAACGGCTCCAGTTCGAAGCCGAACACCACCGCCGGGACCACGCCGACCGCGGTCACGACCAGCGTCCCCAACGGCCACCTGCGGCGCACCGCCAACACCGCGAACACCAGCGCCAGCAGGACGAGCGACATGGGCGGCTTGGGCTGCGCCACCATCCAGGGAGGCCCGTGCGACGAGGCGCTGGGCAGGTACAGGACGACGGCGAAGAGGGCGTCCACGACGACCGGGTGCCGTCGCGCCAGTGCGCGGGACCTCGACAACATCGTGGACACCCCCGAAGCCTAGGTCGTGTTACGCGTCGCGGCGGCGCAGCAGCACCGCGGCGACGATCAGCGGCACGACCACCCAGGCGGCGAACACGAGCACGCCTGCGGTGGTGCCCAGCCCGTCGGCCGGGGGCACGACGCTGGTGAACGAACCGCTCGCGTTGGAGGGCAGGAACTTCAGCACGTCGTCGCGCCACGAGGTCGGCAGCAGCAGCTGGCCGAGTCCGGGTGCGAGGAACACGAGGCCGAAGAGCGTGGAGAGGGCGCCCGCGGTGCTGCGCGTGATCGAGCCGAGCGCGACGCCGATCACCGCGATGCCGGTCAGGGCGGCGGCGGAGCCGACGATCGCCATGAGCACGCCGGGGTCGCCGAGCGCGGCGGTCGGCAGGTCGGCGCCGCCCATGATCGCCTGGCCGCCGAGGAAGGCGGAGAGCGCGATCACCAGCATGGTCGGGAAGACCGTGCCGATGACGACGGCGACCTTGGCCGCGAGCACCGGCAGCCGGGTGGGCACACCGGTCAGCGTGGACCGGATCATGCCGGTGGAGTACTCGCTCGACACGACCATCACGCCCAGCACGCCGATGATCAGCTGCGCGATGTTGACGCCTGCCAGCGAGATCGCCGTGGGGTCGACGAGGTCGCGCGGTCCGGGCCCGTTGCCGCCGCCGGTCCTCGTGGAGGCGAAGATCAGGCCCGCGCTGAGCATCGCGAACGCGGCCCCCAGCAGCGTCATCGAGCTGGACCGGACGCTCCGCAGTTTCACCCACTCGCTGCGCAGCACGCCGGTGAAGCGCAGGCGCGGTTCGGGTTCGGCGCTCATGCGCGCCACCGGTCGTTCCATGGTCGTGGTGCTCATCAGGCTGCCTTCCCGAACGACGTGGTGGTGCCGCCGTGGTACTCGACGGACTCCTCGGTCAACTCCATGTAGGCCTCCTCCAGCGACGCGCGCTGGGGAGTCAGCTCGTACAGCGGGATCCCGGCGGCCATGGCGCGCAGCGCGATGTCCTCCGTGGTCAGGCCGATGACGTCGAGCACGCCGCCGCCGACCGAGCTGATCTTCACGCCGTCGCCGTTGAGCAGGCGGACCAGGTCGTTCGCCCGCGGGCTCCGGACGTGCACGCCGCGGGTCGCGGAGGCGATGAGGTCGGCGACCGACACGTCGGCGATGAGCTTCCCGCGGCCGACCACGATCAGGTGCTCGGCGGTCAGCGCCATCTCGCTCATCAGGTGCGACGAGATGAAGACGGTGCGGCCCTCGGCGGCCAGTCCCTTGAGGAGGGTGCGGATCCACTTGATGCCGTCCGGGTCGAGGCCGTTGACCGGCTCGTCCAGCATGACGGTGTGCGGGTCGCCCAGCAGCGCGACGGCGATCCCGAGCCGCTGGCCCATGCCGAGCGAGAAGTTGCCCGCCCGACGCCGCGCGACCTCGGTGAGACCGACCAGCTCCAGCACGTCGTCCACCCGCCTGGCGGTGATGCCGTGCGTGGCGCCGATCGCCAGCAGGTGGTCGCGGGCGGAGCGGCCGGGGTGCACCGCGCGGGCCTCCAGCAGGACCCCGATCTCCCGCAGCGGCGCCTTGTGCTGGGCGTAGACCTTGCCGTTGACCTTGGCGGTGCCGGAGGTCGGCGTGTCCAGGCCGACGAGCATCCGCATGGTGGTCGACTTGCCCGCCCCGTTCGGACCGAGGAAACCGGTCACCGTGCCGGGCTCGACGGTGAAGGTGAGCCCGTCGACCGCGGTCTTGGCCCCGTACCGCTTGGTGAGGTTCGCTACCTCGATCATCGCTGCTCCTGGGGGATCGCCGGTGGTTCCCCAAGAGTGGTCCGATGACGGCCCAAGATCGTCGTACTGCCGCAGACACCTCGGCGTACCGCGACCGCGGTACACCCCTCAACCCGTGGGACTACTCAGCGCTTCGCGCGCTCCGTCTTCAGGGGACGGGCTCCCAGCTCGTCCGCCAGCAGTTGCAGCACAGCGGCCTCGGGGTCCTGGCGCGGGGCGTCGGGGTCGGTCGGCAGCGACGCCTCGGCGAGCATCTCCTCCTCGTCCACCGGCTCCGGTGGGAGGGGGGGTTCGTCGAGGTCCGGGGGCTCCGGAGGCGGCGGGACGTCGTCGGCGGGCGGGCGGCCCGACGACTGGCGCTGCGGCGGCTGGACGGCCGCGGCCTTGCCCGCCTGGCTCGGCCGGGTCGGCGCGGGCTTGGCGGCCTTCGTCTTCTCCGGGCGCACGGGACCACCGGCCGCCGGGTCGCCGTGCACGACGGTGACCTGCCACGAACCGCTCAGGACCGTGCCGAACGCCTGCGTGAGCGCACCGACAGCGCGGGCGTCGGTCAGCCTGCCCGCGACCGGGGCCGACGGGTGCGAGATGACGACCGAGGTGCCGTCGACGTCCGTCACCATCGCGTTGGCGAGCATCGCCGCCGTGACGGTGTTGACCGCCCGCACCGCCGTGACCAGCTCGGCCCACCGGCGGCGGACCGCGGCGACGTCGAGGCCGCCGCCCGCTGCCACCGGTTCCGGCTCGGGTTCTGGCTCGACGGGTTCGGGACTCGGGGCCTCGACGGCCGGACGGCTCGGCGGCACGACCGCGGGACGCGCGGCCACCGGCTCCTCGGGGGCGGGTTCCGGCTCGGCGGCGCGCTGGGACGGGCGTTGGAAGGCGGGCTTCCCGTTCACGGGCGCCGGGGGCGCGGCGACGGGGGCCTGCGCCGGGGCTGCCGCCGCGACGGCCTGCACGACCGGGGCGGCGGCCTGGGCTGCCGGGGCGACCGCGGCCGCCGGGGCCGGACCGCGCTTCTCCAGCTGCTCGACGCGTTGCAGCACAGCGGCTTCGGTGGAACTCGCGGCGGGCAGCAGCATCCGCGCGCAGACCAGCTCCAGCACGAGCCGGGCCGCGGTGGCGCCGCGCATGTCGACCAGTCCGGTGTGCACGATCTCGGCGAACCTGGTCAGCGTCGCCGGGCCGATCCTCCTGGCCTGCGCCACCATCCGGACCAGCTCGTCCTCGGGCGCCGACACCAGCCCCCGGTCGGCCGCGTCCGGCACCGCGCACAGCAGCACCAGGTCGCGCAGCCGCTCCAGCAGGTCGGAGGCGAACCGGCGCGGGTCGTGGCCCGCCTCGACGAGCCGGTCGATCGTGCCGAACACCGCGGCGCCGTCGCCGTCGCCGAGGCCGTCGACCGCGTCGTCGATCAGCGCCACGTCGGTGACCCCGAGCAGCGCCGTGGCGCCCTCGTACGTCACGCCCTCCGGACCGGCGCCGGACAGCAGCTGGTCGAGCACCGACTGCGTGTCGCGCGCCGAACCACCGCCCGCGCGGATGACCAGCGGGAACACCGCCGGGGCCACGGTCACGCCCTCGGCCGCGCAGTTGCGCTCCAGCAGCGCGCGCATCGAGCCGGGCGGGATCAGCCGGAACGGGTAGTGGTGCGTGCGCGACCGGATCGTCGGCAGCACCTTGTCCGGTTCGGTGGTCGCGAAGATGAAGATCAGGTGCTCCGGCGGCTCCTCCACGATCTTCAGCAGGGCGTTGAAGCCCTGCGTCGTGACCATGTGCGCCTCGTCGACGATGAACACCCGGTACTTGGCCTCGGCCGGGGCGTAGAACGCCTTGTCCCGCAGCTCGCGGGCATCGTCCACACCACCGTGGCTGGCCGCGTCGAGCTCCACCACGTCGACCGTGCCGGACCCGTTCGGCGCCAACCCGACGCACGAGTTGCACTCGCCGCACGGATCGGGCGTCGGACCCTTCGCGCAGTTCAGCGAGCGGGCCAGGATCCGAGCACTGGACGTCTTGCCGCAACCGCGCGGCCCGGAGAACAGGTACGCGTGGTTGATCCGGCCCGTTCCGAGCGCGATGCGCAGCGGATCGGTGACGTGCTCCTGCCCGACCACCTCGGCGAAGGTGGCCGGTCGGTACTTGCGGTATAGGGCGAGCGCCACGGTTCGAGACCCTACCGGTGAGGTACGACAGTCCTGGACGCACTGGGAGCGAACCCGCTCCACCAGGGCAAAAAAAGGGGACCCCGTGCACCTACCAGAGCCCGCTTATCCTTGCTGCCTTCCGGCCCTGGGGAGATTCGCGAGATGAGTACCGCACGAGGTCCGGCTCAAGTGTAACCGGAACCCGTTCACCCCCGCCGCGCCGACCCCGTTTTGGTTCGGGCCGCGGGGGTCCGCTAGGCTGGACCACGGAGGATTCGCATAGTGGCCTAGTGCGCACGACTGGAAATCGTGTTGGGTTAACCCCCTCACGGGTTCAAATCCCGTATCCTCCGCAGGTCAGCGCCCCGGACAAGCTCGACGTCCGGGGCGCTGCTGCGTTCGGGTCTCCTTGCGCGGCAACGGTTTCCAGTTCTTCCCGACCATCAAGGCGTCGTACCGGTCAAGGTGGGAGGTTCGGGGAAGGACCACCGGGCGCCACCGCGTCCGGGCTCGCTATCCCTTGCGGCACAACGCGTACCGCTCCAGGTAGTCGCGCTCGGCGGGCTCCGGTTCGCGGCTGCCCTCGACCAGCACGTCCCAGAGCCGGTTCTCGACCCGGAACCGGTAGGCGAACTGCTCGAAGGACGGCGCGCACCAGGACACCTCGGCGGCCAGTTCCGCCGCGGTCAGCTCGGGCTGCGGCTCCCAGTCGTCGTCCTCGAGCGGGTGGTCCAGGTACCAGGCCAGCTCGTGGGAGTGCACGACGAAGGCGTCCTGGCCCGGACGGAGGTAGAGGTACCAGATGACGCAGTCCTGCTGGTCGCGCAGGAAGCGCACGAGGTACGCGCCCTCCTCGAAGGGGCTCGGCATGAGACCGGAGAGGTTGCTCCAGCAGCAGGACGCCTCGACCAGCGCGCCGCGGGTCTTCGAGTGGGTCTCGAAGGTCACGAAATCCGCCGGGAGCACGACCCCCGCGGCCGCGGCGGCCCGTTCGAGGTCCCGGAGCGCGGCGGTGCGCTGGTCGTCCACGACCTCGCCGAGGTCGCCGAACCACTCGTACGAGCCGGTGAACGGCAGGTCGTCCAACGACGGGACGCTGTCGTACGGGAAGCGCCCGTAGGTGTCCTCGCACGGGCGGTGCTCGCCCAGCGCGGACGCGGCCCACACGGCGGTGAATTCCACGGTCATCAGCGGATTCTGGCCGAGAACGCCGGTCGCGGGGGCGGGTTCGACGCATCCCGGTTCGAGGTTCGGGGAGCCGTGGTCTGCGCTAGCGTCGAAACCATGCCTACTCTCGCCGAGGACCTGCTGCTGCTCCTGCTGGACGACGACTCCGGCAAGTTGATCACCGACGGCACCTCCGCCGACCACGCGCTCGCCGGCGCGGTGCTGGTCGACCTGGTCACCGCCGGACGCGTCGCGGAGGAGGGCGGGAAGCTGCAC
This sequence comes from Umezawaea sp. Da 62-37, assembly GCF_032460545.1. Taxonomy (GTDB): domain Bacteria; phylum Actinomycetota; class Actinomycetes; order Mycobacteriales; family Pseudonocardiaceae; genus Umezawaea. The sequence goes on along the minus strand of NZ_CP135965.1, from coordinate 5,738,270 downwards.
GTGATGGACACCGCCGCGCTCGACGAGCCGGTGCTGGAGGCGGGCTTGGCGCGGTTGGCGGAGAAGGCGCCCGCCAAGCCGCAGCGGGCCGTCGAGGTGCTGACGAAGAACGTGCGCGAGACCGTTCTGGAGGCGCTCGCCGGGCGCGGGCTCATCAAGCAGGAGAAGGACAAGGTGCTGGGGCTGTTCCCGCGCAAGACGTGGCCCGCCGTCGACTCGGCGCACGAGGACTCGGTGCGGGCGGAGCTGACGGCGGCGCTCGTGGGCGGCAGGCAGCCGGGTGAACGCGCCGGAACGCTGATCGCGCTGCTGCACGCCATCGGCGTCGTGCCGAAGGTCGTGGAGGGCGACAAGAAGGCGCTCAAGGAGCGGGCCAAGGAGATCAGCGAGGGCGACTGGGCGGGCACGGCCGTGAAGAAGGCCGTGCAGGCCATCCAGGCCGCCGTCACGACCGCCGTCGTGGTGGCCACCACCGCGACCTACAGCGGCTCCTGAGAACGCGGAACGGGGCCCGCCGAAGCGGGCCCCGTCCGGTGGCGCGTCCGGTCAGACCTGGTGGAAGTGCTCCAGCAGGTCCTCGACGAGGAACACGACCTCGTCGACGATGGCGCTGCCCGTGCTGGGCCGCACCTTCACGACCTGAGGGTCGTGGTCGCTGGCCTGGTCGGCGAACTCGGCGTTGATGTGCACCACGTCGTAGTTGAACCGCTTGACGTTCTTGCTCAGGAAGATGTGGTCCAGGACCTGCGCGTTGCCCTCGAACACGTAGCTGTAGCGCTCGGCGGGCGGCAGGGTGCCGATGAGGTCGACGACGGCTCCGCCGGCGGTCAGCTTCTGCACCGCGGGGGAGAACTGGTAGTCGTTGATGTCGCCGGCGAGCACGACGTTCGCGCCCTTGTCGACGGCCTGCACCTGGTCCACGAACGTGCGCAGCGACGTGGCCTGCGCCAGCCGCTGCACCTCGGAGCTGCGGGCGGGCGGCTGGAAGCGGCCGTGCATCGCCTGGTCGCCGCCCTTGGAGTTGAAGTGGTTGGCGACCACGAACACGGTGCGGCCGCGGAAGGTGAACTGGCCCGCGAGCGGCTTGCGGCTGCTCGCCCACGCCGGGTTCGCCGGGTCGACGCGACCGGGCGAGACCGACAGCGCGGCCCGGCCCTTGTCCTTCACGACGGCGACCGGGGTGGTCGCGTCGCCGCCGGGCTTGTCCACGAAGGACACCCGCGCGGGGTTGAACAGGAACGCGACCCGGATGTTGCCGCCCGGCTCACCGCCGTCGGTCTTGTTGCCGGGGTCGATGGACCGCGACTGGTAGCGCGGACCGCCCGCGGCGGCGATGGCGTCGACGAACTTCGCCAGCGTCACGTCGGCCGCGACCGTGCCGTCGTCCGTGGCGCCGTTGTTGTCCTGGATCTCCTCCAGCACCACGACGTCCGGGCTCTTGAGGTTGGTCACGACCGCGCCCGCGAGCCGGTCGAACTTGGCCTGCGGGTTGGTCGGCGCCAGGTTCTCCACGTTGTAGGTGGCCACGGACAGCTCGCTCTGCCGCTGGCCGCCGGTCACCTCCGGCTTGATGCCGCCGGACGCGTAGGTGCCGAGCGAGTTGACCGCCAGCGTGTAGCCGCCGAAGTTGGTGTACTCCAGCGCGCCCACCGTCGCGCCCTTGAGGACGTCGCCGGTGTTCGCCGTGGGCAGCGCCGCGCTGCCCGCCTTGATCTTCAGCCGACCGCTGTTGGGCTGGTCGTAGCCGGTGTACACGGTGCCGCCGCGGACCGCCGGGTTCTGCTGGGGCTTGGTGGTGATCCAGCCCTCGCCGAACTCGTTGGTCGGACCGGTGAAGCGGACGTCGCTGACCTGGATCAGCTGGCCTTCACGGGCCTCCAGGAAGTCGAGCGCGTACTTGGCGGGGTCGAGCGGGATGGTCTCGATGGTCGCGCCGCCCGCGTCCGGGGCGTAGGCCTCGGGGATGGACGTCGCGGTGACCACCTCGGCCGCGGGGACCGGGTTGCCCTGCGACACCACGGAGATCCTCGTGGGCGTGGCGATCTCGGTCAGGGTCTGGTTGGTGCCGGTGTCGCCGCCGGGCCGGTACTCGGCCACGGTGCCGCTGACCAGCACGGAGTCGCCCGGCACGACGGTGAACGGGACGGCGTTGGTGTAGACGAAGACGCCTTCGCTGGTGCGCGCGTCGGCGTCGACCTGGGTGTCCTGGATCCAGAAGCCGCGGTCGCCGGAGGTGCGGGTGCCGGTGACGATGCCGGGCACGCCCGCGACCTGCTGGCCGAGCAGCGGCGACACCCGGCCGGAGCCCTGGATGTCGTGGACGCGCTTGTCACCGGGCACGGGATCGGGGTCCGGGTCGGGATCGGGGGTGCCGCCGCCGGGCGCTTGGCCCTTGCTGTTGACCGGCGTCGGGGCTCCGACGGTGAAGTCGGCGGCGTTGTCGTCGGTGTCGGCCAGCGCCGCGCCGCGGGCGGCCGACGTCGTGTTGGCAGGCGTGGCGGTGGCCGTGCCCTCGCGGACGACGGTGGCGGAGCCGTAGCCGACCAGGTCCTTCACGCGGGTGTCCGCGGCGCAGTCGGCGGCGGTCTTGCAGGTCAGCGCTGCGGTACCGGACACGAGCGCGACCGTGCCACCGCCCGCGGCCATCGCGATCGTGCCGGTGGCGTCGGACGTCGGCAGCTCGATCGTGCCGCCGGTCCCCTTCGCCTCGGCGACCAGGAAGCGCGCGCCCGCAGCGATCGAGCCCGCCAGCGGGGTGAGCTGCCACGTGCTGGCCGCGCTGGCGCTCGCGGGCAGGTACTGCACGCTCCAGCCGTCGACGGAGACCGGCGCGGCGCCCTTGTTGGCGAGTTCGACGAAGTCCTGGGTGAGCGTCGCGCCGGAGTTGCCCCCACCGCCGTACACCTCGGCGATGAGCGCGTCCGGGCTCGGCGCGGCGTTCGCGGTCACCGGCAGCGCCATGGCCAGCGTCACGGCGGTGGCGGCGGTGACCGCCAGTCCGACGCGGGGCAGGGGTGGTCTCAAAACGTCCTCCGGATGTTGGCGGGTCCGCAGATCCTCCCCGTATCGAGTGAACGACGGAAGGTGCAGTAACTAACGGTTAACCCGCCGATCGGGAGGTTGACATCTTCGGTAACGAACAGCCCACACGCGTGGATAGGTATGGTCACCTCACGCTTCGCGGTCCGTGTCGCAACCAAAAGGTGACAGGATCACTCGAACGTGTGTTCGAAGATGCGCTAGGCTGATCTCGAGGGTGCGAGCCGGTGGCCCTCCCAGCGCCGGCACCACACAGCGGATCAAGCACGAGGCGCCTGCGACCTGACGAGGTCGCAGGCGCCTCGTGCTGTGTGCACCCGTAATGGACCTATCGCCCGCCTCCCGATCGCAGGACCATCGGGTGCCGGGGGGATGCGGATGTTCTTCAGCGAGCGGTACTACGCCGACCCGCACCCGGTGCTCGCCCGCTCGCGGGCGAAGGCGCCGGTGGAGCGGATCACCGATCCCGGCGGCCGGGAGATCTGGATCGTCACCGGGTACGCCGAGGCGCGCGCCGCGCTGGCCGACCAGCGCCTGCGCAAGCGCTTCACACCGTCCGACCAGCCGCCGCTGTTCCACATGCTCAACAGCGACGGCGCCGACCACGCACGCCTGCGCAAGCCGTTGAGCAGCACGTTCACCGCTCGACGGGTCGAGGAGCTGCGGGCGGGGATCGAGGCGGTCACCGACCGGCTGCTGGACTCGATGACCGGCGAGGTAGACGTGGTCGCCGACCTCGCGCTGCCGCTGCCGTTCCTGGTGATCTGCGACCTGCTCGGCGTTCCCGAGGCCGACCGCGCGGAACTCAGGGCGTGGGGCGCGGTGCTGTCGACCGACAGCCACGACGACGAGTTCGAGGCCGCGTCCCGCGAGATGACCGCGTACTTCGGCAGGCTGGTCGAGGCCAAGCGGACCACGCCCGCCGACGACCTGCTGGGCGCCCTGGTCCACTCCGGGCTCGACGACGCCGAACTGGTGTCCACCGCGCTGCTGGTGCTGACCGCCGGGTACGAGACGACGGTGAACCTCATCTCCACCGGGGTGCTGGTGCTGCTGCGCCATCCGGAGGAACTGGCGGCACTGCGGGCGGACCGCTCCCGGCTGCCCGGCGCCGTGGAGGAGTTCCTGCGCTTCGACGGCCCGCTCGTCACCGCCACCCCGCGGTTCACCGCCGAACCCGTGGAGATCGGCGGCGTGCCGATCCCCGAACGCCAGGTGGTGCTCGTCTCACTGGCCGCCGCCGACCGCGACCCCGCCCGCTTCGACCGCCCCGACGCGTTCGACCCGACCAGGCCGGGCGGCCACCTGGCGTTCGGCCACGGCGCCCACTTCTGCCTCGGCGCCCCGCTGGCCAGGCTGGAGGGCGAGATCGCGTTCGGCAAGCTGCTGGACCGCTTCCCCACGTGGGAACTCGCCGCGGACGTGCTGCGCTACCAGCACTCGCCGCTGTTCCGCGGCCTGCGCTCGTTACCAGTGCGGTTGGGCTAGCGGACGGCCTTCAGGACGTCGTCGATCGCCGTGGTGATGACCTCCGGGCGTTCGGTGACGATGTTCTCGTGCGAGGTCCCCTCGGCGACCACGTGCTTCCGGTTCGGCCCCGCCTGCGCGAACGCGGCCTGCGCGTCCCTCCACAGCCCCGCCGCTTCGGGGCTGTCGACGAACGGGGTCTCGCCCGAGACGATCACGGTCACCGGCACGTCCTTCGGCCAAGTCGCCTGGTGGAAGGCGCGGTGGACGGGGGCGTAGTCGACCAGCACGGCGAGCAGCTGGCGGTTGTTCTTGGTCGACGCCTGCGCCATCAGGGCCTTCCGCTGCTCCTCGATGAGCGGTTCGAACGCCGCCAGCATCCCGTCGGAGAAGAAGTCGGGCACGTTCGCGTCGACGAGGACCGCACCGGACACCCAGCCGGGGTTCTTGTTCACGAAGGTGGTGGCGACCTCACCCGCGATCGAGTGCGACACCAGCACGACGTCCTTGGTCACCCCCAGCTCCTTGAGCCCGGCCTCCAGGTCCGACACCGCGTTCTCCACCTTGAACGGCCCCGACACCTCGTCGCTCTCCCCCTCGCCCGCCCGGTCGTAGGTGATCACCTTCGACCCGGTGGCCTTCGCCAACCGCGGCGCCAGGTCCTTCCAGTACGACGAACTCAGGCCACCGCCCGCGTCCAGGACCAGCGCGGGCAGCTTGCCGTCCACGACGTGGAAGACCAGCTCGTGCTCGGCGTTCACCACCTTGCGCGTCTGGAACTCGACGGGCGCGGCCGCGCTCGTCGGCGCGGACGTGCTGCTGGACGACGGGCCGGACGACGGGCTGCTCGCGGCGGTCGGCGTGGCGCAGGCCGTGAGCGAGGCGGCCAGGAGCAGCGCGGAGGCGAGCGCGATCGCCTTGCGGCGCAGGGGAACCGGGTTTTTGACCATGGGGAAAACCTAGGAAAACCATGCCGCGCAATCGATCCGGCCAGCCGCCCAAGCATTCCTGGGGCCAACCCACCCCTACGGCTGGGGGCTGTCCCCCCATCGCCGAGTGCACCGCACTGCTCCGCCGCACTACCTGACCAGGCCTTTTCGCCGACAACGCGAAGAGCCCCGCACCTCGTGAGGTGCGGGGCTCTTCGACTGAGCGGTGGCGGTGGGATTTGAACCCACGGAAGCTTTCACTTCACACGCTTTCGAGGCGTGCTCCTTCGGCCGCTCGGACACGCCACCGCCGAGAACAATACAAGACAGGAGTCCGAGACCGAAATCGGGGTGATCAAACCCCTCACGCGCACCGCCCCCGCGCCCCTGTGCGGGGCCTCGGGGGCGGTGCGGAGGAACTGGGGCTAGCGGTTGAACTTGTCCTTGAGGTTGTCGACGCCGTCGACCGCCTTGTCGCGCGCGTCGTGACCGGCTTCCTTGGTGTGGCCCGCGACCTGGTCGGCCTGGCCCTCCACCTTGAGGCTCTGGTTGTCGGTGTGGTCGCCCAGCTTCTCCTTGACCTCACCGATCAGCTGCTGCGCCTTGTCCTTCGCCTTGTCAACGATGCTCATGCCCACCGGTTACCCCGGACGGACCTGCTTGAACCGTGCGGCGGTTCACACGACGCGGTGATCGGTGAAGAAGTCGGCGAGCAGGGCGGCGCAGTCGGCCTCCAGCACGCCGCCGACGACTTCGGGGCGGTGGTTGAGGCGGCGGTCGCGGACCACGTCCCACAGGGAGCCCACGGCGCCGGTGCGGGGTTCCCAGGCGCCGAAGACGACCCTGTCGACCCTGGCGAGCACGAGGGCGCCCGCGCACATCGTGCACGGCTCGACGGTGACGGCCAGGGTGCAGCCGGACAGCCGCCAGCCGTCGCCGTGGACGGCCGCGGCGGCGCGGAGGGCGAGCACCTCGGCGTGCGCGGTCGGGTCGCCGGTGGCCTCGCGGGCGTTGCAGGCCGCCGACAGCTCGGTGCCGTCCGGCCCGAACACCACGGCGCCGATGGGGATGTCCCCGGTCGCCGCGGCGCGGCGGGCGACGGCCAGCGCGGCCCGGACCATGTCCTCGGTCGAAACCGTCACGCCTGGATCTTGTCGAGCAGCTTGGTGAACTCCTGGTCGAACCCGCAGCGCTGCGCGATCATCTGCAGCTGCTCGTCCGGGTAGAGGTCCGCCTCGTCCACGACGATCTGCATCTCGTGCTTCGGCATCCCGAGGTCGCTGAGCACCCCGAGGTCGCCCTCGGGCCACAGCTCCTCGTCCTCCTCGTCCGGCGGGTCGACCCGCAGGAGGTCGAGGACGTCCGCCGCGATGTCGTAGTCGAGGGCCGCGGCGGCGTCGGACAGCAGCAGCGACACCCCGCCCGGCACCGGTCGCAGGATGATGAAGAACTCGTCGTCGACGGCGAGCAGGCCGAAGGCCGCGCCCGTCGATCGGAGTTGGCGCAGCTCGGTGATCGCCGCGTCCAGTTCGGACAGCGCGGAGCTGTCCATCGTGCTGCACCGCCAACGGCCGTCCTCCCGGACGACCGCGACAGCGAAGCCGTTGACCGGCTCCTGCTCTGCCATGGTCACACCGTAGGGGGCAGTCGACCTGCCCGGTACCACGGGGCCTCCGGGAGCAGCGCCGAGGGCCCGTCCGATGTCAGTATCGACCCATGAGCACAACTCTGCCGCAGACGTCGCAACCGCGCTTCGCCGGACTGCTCGAGGAGGCCAGGGCGTTGCAGCCGCGGACGACGGCGCTGCGCAGGCGGATCCACAGCCGCCCGGAGCAGGGCCTCGACCTGCCCGCCACCCAGGCCGCCGTGCTGGACGCGCTGGCCGACCTGCCGCTCGCGGTCACCACCGGGCAGGGGCTCAGCTCGGTCGTCGCCGTCCTCGAAGGGGCGCGGCCGGGTCCGACCGTGCTGCTGCGCGGTGACATGGACGCGTTGCCGCTCCAGGAGGACACCGGTCTCGACTACGCCTCCGAGGTCGACGGCACGATGCACGCCTGCGGCCACGACACGCACGTGGCGATGCTCGCCTCGGCCGCCAGGCTGCTCAGCTCCCGCCGCGACGAGCTGGCGGGCCGGGTCGTGTTCATGTTCCAGCCGGGCGAGGAGGGCCAGGGCGGCGCGAAGCTGATGATCGAGGAGGGCCTGCTCGACGTCGCCGGCGCCCGCGTGGAGAAGGCGCTCGCCATCCACATCACGTCGACGCTGCGCTCCGGGGTGATCACCTGCCGCCCCGGCCCGATCATGGCGTCGGCCGACACCTTCCACGTCACCGTCACCGGCCGGGGCGGTCACGGCGGGATGCCGCACGACGCGATCGACCCGATCCCGCCCACCGCGGCGATGGTCGGCGCCCTGCAGACCATGGTGGCCAGGAAGATCAGCGTCCACGAGCCCGCGGTGGTCACGGTCGCCAACCTCAAGGCGGGCACCACCACCAACATCATCCCCGAGACGGCGCTCATGGAAGGGACCATCCGCACCCTGTCCGAGGCCACCAGGACGTTGGTGCACAAGGAGATCCGCCAGGTCTGCGAGCACGTGGCGGCCGCGCACGGCTGCACCGCCGAGGTCGCGGTCGTCCCCGGCTACCCGGTGACCGTGAACGACGGCGCCGTCGGCACCCACGTCCTCGACCTGGCGGCCGCGGCCATCGGCGAGTCCTACTCCGAACCCATGCTCGACCCGCTCATGGGCGCCGAGGACTTCTCCTACGTCCTCAACGAGGTCCCCGGCGCCATGGCCTTCCTCGGCGCCTGCCCGCCGGACGTGGACCTGGCCACCGCCGAGGCCAACCACTCGAACCGCGTGCTGTTCGACGACGCCGCGATGGAGCACGGCGTCGTCCTGTACGCCGCTTTCGCGCTGGACGCCCTGCGGTAGCCGGGCAGAGGCGCCCCGAATCCGAGCGCACGGCGGGGGTGCTCGGAACGGAGGTCGGGCACTCCTGCGCTCGAAAACCCAGGAGTGCCCGACACCCACCGCCTACTCGTCGGCGGTGGCGCGCCGTGCGCGGCTGATGCCCCATCCGACCAGTGCCGCGGCCAGGACCGTGAGCGCGAGGCCCGCCCAGGTGATCGCGGCGTGGAATTCCGCGGTCTGGTCGGTGCTCCAGTGCGAGGTCGCGATGTCGCCGGTGAAGACGACCGCGAGGACGGTGCCGCTGACCGCGATGCCGATTCCGGTGGTGACCTCGCTCGCGGTGTCCACCAGCGCCGCGCCGATGGTGGTGCGGTCGGCCGGGAGGCCGCGCATCACGTTGGTCCCGGCCACGACACCCACGACGCGGATGCCCGCGGCGACCAGCACGAGCGCGACGGCGACCCACGCGTACCCGAAGCGGCCCAGCAGCCCGTAGACGGCGAGCCCGCACACGACGGCCCCGGCGCTGAGCCGGGCGGCCTTGTCGAGACCGACGCGCTTGACCAGCGGACCGATGAGGGCACCGCCCGCGATGAGCACGACGACCTGCGGCAGCATCCCCAACGCCGCTTGGGCGGGCGTCCAGCGCCAGTCGAGCTGGAGTTGCAGGGTCGCGAGGTAGGCGAGGCCCGCGGTCGCCAGGCCCGCGGCGGCCTTGAACGCCAGGCCGCTCGCCACGAGCGGGCGGGCGACGAGCGCGAGGTCGAGCAGCGGGTGGCGGGCGGAGCGCTCGCGGACGACGAACAGCACCGCCGTCACGACGGCCGCCGCCGTGGTCAGCCACGGGAGGGGCGACGCGGCGCCAGCGTCGACGAACAGCGTCGGTGTGACCAGCGCGAGCACGATCGTGGCCGTGCCGAGCAGGGCTCCCGCGCTGTCGACCGGGTCGCGGTGCAGCTCATCCGCCCGGTCGACGGGGATGCCGCGCCGGACGCCGATGTACGCGAGCGCGGCGATCGGCGCGTTCGCCAGGAGCAGCACCTGCCACGGGGCGAACGCGAGCACGAAGCCACCTGCCGTGGGCCCGATCCCCAGTCCGACCAGGCCCACCGTCGAGATCAGCGTCGTCGCCCGGACGCGGAGCCCGTCGTCGTCGAACAGGCGGAACGCCAGGGCGAGGGAGCCCGGCGTCGTCATCGCGGCCGCGACGCCCATCGCCGCGCGGACCGCGATGAGCTGCTCCGCCGTGGTGACCAGCGCGGTGGCCAGGCTCGCCACCCCCAGCAGCACCAGCCCGACCAGCATGACCCGGCGGCGGCCGACCCGGTCGGCCAGCGCGCCGAGGGCCAGCATCAGGCCGCCGAACACGACGGCGTACGCGCCCGTGACCCACTGCAGTTCGGTCGTCGACGCCGACAGCTCGCGGCCGATGGTCGGCAGGGCGACGTTGAGGATCGAGTTGTCGAGCATCTCGAACAGGAAGACCGCCGACAGCCCGGCGAGGGCTGCTCCCGCTTCCCTGAGGGATCGGGGCGGACGGGGGATTTCGGTCGGGGCGTCGGCGTTCTCGACAGCTCCCGCACGGCGGATGGCCACTGCGCACTCCTTCGAGGTGAAGAAGTGGCGGATCGTCCGATGCCGCGTGTGCGCGCGTGGCCCCTGCTCCGTCGAACCGATGTCGACACCCGGCGGGGAACACGCGTTTTTACTTCCAGGTGGCTCGAGAATACACCCGCGATCGCCAAGATCGGCTCTTGCTCCGCTTCGCCGCCCCGCGCCGGCAGGATGGGCCCCGTGCCTGACCTGTGCGTGCTCGGACTGGGGTTGATCGGTGGCTCGGTGCTGCGCGCCGCCACGGCGGTGGGCTGGACGGCGTGGGGGGCCACGAAGTCGTCGGACGACGTGGTGGCGGCGAGAGCCGAGGGGTTCGACGCGGACGCGGACCTGGACGCCGCGCTGCGGCGGGCCGCGGCGGCTGACGCGCTGGTGGTCGTGGCGGTGCCGCTGCCCGCGGTCGACGAGGTGCTGAGGCGGGTCGCGGCGGTCGCCCCCGCCGCGAGGCTGACCGACGTGGTGAGCGTGAAGGGGCCGGTGCACGACTCGGTGCGGCGGTTGGCGCCGGGGACCAGGTACGCGGGCGGGCACCCGATGGCGGGCACGTCCACGTCCGGCTGGGGCGCCGGGCGGGCGGACCTGTTCCGCGACGCCGCCTGGGTGGTGGCCGTGGAGGACGACACCGACGTCGCCGTGCTGACCGAGGTCATGTCGTTCGCGCTGGCGGTCGGCGCCCACGTGGTGCCCGCGAGCGCGGCCGAGCACGACGCCGCGGTGGGCCGGATCTCCCACCTGCCCCACATCCTCGCCGCCGTGCTGGCGACCGTGGGCGCCGACGGCGGTCCCCTCGCCCTGGCGCTGGCCGCCGGTTCGTTCACCGACGGCACCAGGGTCGCGGGCACCCGCCCCGAACTCACGCAGGCCATGTGCGAGGGCAACCGGACCGCTCTGCTGGACGCCGTGGACGACGCCCTGGGCAGGCTCGGCGCGGCACGGGGATCGCTGGCCTCGACCGGCGGCCTGGCCAAGACGATCGAGGCCGGGCACACCGCCAGGAAGGCGCTCGACGCCCAGAAGTCCGCCGACCGGACCGAGGTGACGATCGACCTCGGCTCCCCCGGCGCACGGGACGCGCTGCGGGCCGTGGGCGCGCGGGGCGGCCGAATCGTTTCGCTGGACGGAGCCACCGCGCGCGCCCGGACCTCGTAATGTCGGTCGGGTGCAACGTCGCAGGCTGATCGCGGTCCTCGCAGGGCTCGCAGTGCTCGTGGGCGCGGTGTTCGTGCTGCGCGACGGGGCGGCGCCCCCGGTGCAGGGGTCTTCCGATCCGGTCAGCCTGTCGCGGTTCGTCGACGACCGGGTCGAGTACCGCGAGGAGCGGCAGGCGCTGGCGGCGCCGTCGGACCTGAAGCTCACCTCGCTGGACATCACGAGCCTGCGGGCGACCTGGACGCCGACGGTCGGCTACGGCTACGAGGTGCGCTGGCACGACCAGGTGCGGCTGGTGCTCGTGCCGGAGACCGAGATCACCGGTCTGATCGCCAACGACGAGATCACCGTCGAGGTCCGCGCGGTCGACGCGGAGGGCCACCGGTCGGCGCCGGCGAGCATGGAGGCGGTGCCGCGGTTGCAGTACAACGAGGCGTGGGCGGACCGGCTGGTCGCGCCGGTCGACCACTTCGACGGGCCCGCGGCGCTGTCGTCGCACCGGTGGCGCGTGCTCGGCGCGGACGACTGCCTCGGGCTGCGGTCGCTGCCCGGCGCGAAGCGGGTCGAGGTCACCTGCGACAACGCCGAACTCCAGTCGAACATGCAGCTCGTGCTCTCCGAACCGCAGGACGACGGCGCGATCGGCAGGGTCGTGCTCACCATGGACGGTCCCGGCACGGATCCGAACGGCTTCAACCAGGAGGTGGCGATCACGCTGCTGCCGGAGCCGTTCGACGACCTGCCGTGGCTGGGGATGTACGACAGCGTGTCGGCACCGAACAAGATCCCGCCCGGCGCGGTGATCCTGCACGTCAACCCGTTCGGCGCGAGCTTCAGCCAGGGCGTCGACGTGCCCAGTTCGTCACGGGTCGTGGAGGTGAGCGGGCGGTCGATCGTGCCGTCCACCGGGGTGCGGCACCGCTGGGAGCTGCGGGTCCTGCCGGACGCGCTGGTGGCGCTGCGCGACGGCGAGGTGATGGCGGCGGCGCCGGCGGTCGTGCCGTGGAAGGCGGCGCGCGCCCGGCTGGCGTTCCGGGACGCGAAGGGCACGACGATCGACTCGTTCGGGGTCGGCGGCGTCGCGGAGAACCCGCGGTCCACGTCGGTCATCACGTTGGGCCCGTCGTCGCGGGAGCCGTCCGCGACGACGTTGGGCACCCTGTCGTCCGTGCAGTTCCGCAACGCCGAGTCGCTGCGGGTCGTGGCGGGCGTGTACGGCAACAACGACGCGGCGGTGACCGTGCACCTGGGCGACCGCGAGGTGCTCGCGAAGCCGATGTTCCCCTGGGGCGCCGTCGGCCCGACCGTGGCGACGACGCTGTACGCGGACTTCCCGCTGCCCGACCCGGCCATCGGCGACAGCCCGAAGCTGCGGCTGACGTCGACCACGGACATCGACTCGGCGGCCGCGGCCGTCGTCCTGCACGACAAGGCGGACGCACCGGCGCGCAAACCGCCGAAGCTCGCCGACCTCGGCCCGACCACGCCGAAGGTCGGGAGGCCGCGGCTGAGCGTCGCGCACGAGACGAACGCCAGCCCGCCCACGCAGTTCCCCGCGGGCGGTCGGATCCGGATCGAACTGGTGGTCGGCGAACGCGACCACGTCATCGCGCCGACGGCCGGGGTCATCATCGACCTCGACGGGGAACGCCTGGTCACGCTGCCGACGACGGCCGACGGACCGTCCGCCGGTGGCCGCTACGAATTCTGGCTGGACGCCGCCGGGCTCGGCGCGGGCGGGCACACGATGTCCGCGCGGGTGCAGCCGGTGGACCCGGCGGTGCCCGTGAGGGACACCAAGCAGGTCTTCGAGATCAGGACCGGTTGATCTCGGCTCGACAACGACTAGTGACCGCGCTCGGGAGTCCGCCTAGCTTGACGCCATGGACCGTCGTCGGATCGCCGTGGTGGCCGCCGGTCTCGTGCTGATCGGCGGGACGATCGTGGTCCTGCGCGGCTCGGGGCTGACCGGCCCCGCGGTGACCACGACCCCGGTCCCGCCGCCGCCGACGTCGTTGACGCAGTTCGCCGGGCAGGGCGTCGTGCTGCCCTCGTCCACGGAGAAGCCGCAGGCGCCGGAACGCCTCGTCGTGCAGGCCGGTCCGCAACGGCTCCAGCTGCGCTGGACCGGCGAGTCCGCCGGGTTCGAGGTGCGCTGGGGCAAGGGCGACGACCTGGGGCACACGGTGCTGGTGGCGCAGCCCGTCGCCCAGCTCGACGGTCTGGACGACGGCGTGGAGTACCGGGTCGAGGTGCGCTCGGTCGACTCGTTCGGCAGGCGCTCCGCGGCCGCGACCGGGTCCGGCACGCCGGCCACCGACACGTCGTCGGACGCGAAGTACGCGCTGCTGGACCGGTTCGACCAGCCCGACGCCCCCGACCCGACCCGCTGGCGGCTCGCGACGCGGGAGAACTGCGCGCGCGCCACCCCCGGCCAGGGCGACGACGCCCGCCGGCTCGTGATCAGCAGCAACTGCGCGGCCGCGCCCGTGACGCTGCGGTCGCGGACCCCGTTCGCGCTGGCCGACTCCGACGAGCTGGCCCGGTTCGTGGTGGAGACCGACGCGCCGGGCGTGGACGGCGAGCTGTTCCTCGACCTCGTGCCCGGCCCCGTCAGCGTGGTGTCCACCGCACCCGTCGAGCAGGCCGCCGACCGGGCCGTCGACGCCGCGGGCCTGCCACCGGGCACCGTCCGCGCCCGGATCGCGTCCAGCGCCGGCAACACGACCGCGCAGGTGCTGGTGGCGCCGGGCACGCCGCGGATCGCCCCCACCGGCGAGCAGCCGCACCCGGTGCCCGCCGCGCGGCTGGGCATCAGCCAGCGCTGGGAGGTGGTGCTGCGCCGCGACGGCGTCCGCGTGCTGCGGGACGGCGCGCTCGTCGCGAAGGGCGAGGTCGCGCCGCAGTGGACCGAGGCGACCGCCCTGATCGGCATCGTCGGCCCGTCCGGCGAGCGGGTGCACGTGGACCTGATCGGCTTCGCGGGCAAGGCCTCCACCACACCGCCGCTGGTGCCGTCGCCGCCCGTCCGGGTCGACGTCGGCGGCTCCCCGTCCCCCACGACCCCGAACCCGAAGCTGGTGCCGGACGTGCTCGGCGGCAGGCTGCGGATGAGCATCGTGCACACCGACGGCTCCGGGATCGCACCCCAGTTCAACGCCCTGGTCGGCGGCTCGGTCACGGTGCCGCTGCGGCCCGCCGTGCCGGACACGGCGTGGCGGTCGGAGAGCGGCTACCCCGTGGTCGCCGACCTGCCGCCGGAGGCGTTGGCGCTGGTCGGATCGGACGACCACCTCACCGTGAGCGTGCTGACCCCGTCCCCGATGCGGATCCAGCTGACCCACGTCGACCTGGAACTGACCCCCAAGCCCGGCGCCCGGACCGTCGCGCCGCCGAGCACCGCGACCGACGCGCTGAACGGCGTGGAACTCGACCTGGCGCGGGTGAACGGCAAGGTGCTCGACGCCAGTGGGCAACCGGTGCCCGACGGCAAACCGCTGCAACCCGGACGACTGGTGCTCGACGTCGTGCTGGACGGCCTGGAGGGCAGGCGCACGACCGCCCGGCTGCCGGGGCTCGCCGGGTTCACCATCCGCTTGGACGGCGAGGAGGTCGCGGGCGTGCCGACCACCACCGACGGTCCCGCCGTCGCAGGTCAGTGGCGTCTCGCGCTCAACACCAGCGGTCTGTCGGCGGGCCCCCACATGATCGAGATCAAGGCGTTCAGCACCGAGTCGACCACCCGCCCGTCCTCGGCTTTCGTGTCGTTCTTCGTCGCCGGGTAGCCGGGCTCGCGAAGCGCGGACCCGGACGTTCGGGGGCAGGATGGACGCATGTCGCGAGCACTTGTCCTCGACGTCGCCCGCACCCCGTTCGGCCGCTACCGGGGCGGTCTCGCGGGCGTCAGGGTCGACGACCTGGCGGCGCTGCCCATCGTCGAACTGCTGCGCAGGCACCACACCGACCTCGACCCGGCCAGGATCGACGACGTCCTCTACGGCAACACCAACGGCGCGGGCGAGGAGAACCGCAACGTCGCCCGAATGGCCGGCCTCCTCGCGGGCCTGCCCACCAGCGTCCCCGGCGCCACCGTCAACCGCCTGTGCGCCTCCGGCGGCGAAGCCGTCGTGCAGGCCGCACGCGCCATTTCACTGGGCGACGCCGACCTCCTGGTCGCGGGCGGCGTCGAAGGCATGACCCGCGCCCCCTTCGTGGTCCCGAAGTCGGAAAAACCCTTCCCGGACCGCATGGAAGGCGTCTCCACCACCCTCGGCTGGCGCTTGGTCAACCCCCGCATGCCGATCAGGTGGACTTCTCCGCTCGGCCGCGCGGCCGAGGACGTCGCAGTGGAACTGGGCATCACCCGCGACCGCATGGACGCCTTCGCCCTGCGCTCCCACCGCCGCGCCGCCGCCGCCTGGGACGCGGGCCTGCACGACGGCTTCGCCTTCCCGGTACAACTCCCCGACGGCACCACCATCCGCCGCGACGAATCCGTCCGCCCGGAAACCAGCGCCGAAAGGCTGAAGAACCTGAAGTCGGCGTTCTCGGAAAACGGCCCGGTCACCGCGGGCAATTCCTCACCGCTCAACGACGGAGCCGCCGCCGCCCTCATCGGCACCGACCAAATCGCCACCGAACTGGGCCTCGAACCACTGGGCGAGATCATCGGCAGCACCACCACCGCAACCGACCCACGCCAATTCACACTGGCCCCCGTCGACGCCATCCGCAAACTGATGGCCCGACGCCACTTCAACGCCTCGGAAGTAGCACTGTGGGAAATCAACGAGGCATTCGCCGCCATGACCCTCACCGTGCTCCACCACCTACCGGAAATCGACCCCGAAAAGGTCAACGTCCACGGCGGCGCCATCGCCTACGGCCACCCCCTGGGCGCCTCCATGCCCCGCGTCATCTTCGACCTCTGCCGCCACCTACGGGCTCGCGGCGGCGGCCTCGGCATCGCCGCCGCATGTGTCGGCGTAGGCCAGGGCATGGCCATCGCAATCCGCACCTGACCAGCACCACAACACACCACACCACACTTCACCCGGCGCAGCCGCTCCCCCGCACCCGGCGCGGAGCGCCCGCCGCTTAGTCCGGCGCAGCTCGGATGCCCGAGTCAGGCGCAGCCTGATGCCCTACCGACGCGCAGCGAGGTGCCTTGTCAGGCGCAGCCTGATGCTGGCGGAGCCAGACCTACCCCTGCCCCCGATACACAGCGCCCTCCTGCTTTGTCGTGGCTTGTCAAGACATCTTTCCCGTCTTGACAAGGTGCGGCAAAGCATTGAGACAATCGCGCGCCGGGGGCCGGGCTACGCCAGACACCCCACAACACACAGGAACCCAGGCCCCTAAAAACCCAACCCTCAAATCCGACGCGACACCGACGGATAATCCGCCACGATCCCCTGCGCGTCCACCACGACATCAGCCGAGAAATCCCCCGAACTGAAGTTCACCACCGAAGTCCCATCCCCCACCGACACCGTCCGGTAGGTCTGCTCCACGACCTTCACCGACAGATCCGGCAACGACACCCGGACAACCGGAAGCACATGCTCCCCAGCCTCCCGGTGCAGCCCCAACCTCCGGATAGGGATCGAGTTGAACAGCACCACGAACTGCACGTCCACGTCCATCGCGCCGTCGAACTCGGCGCGCTCGGACCCCTTGCCGCTGTCCACCAGCCACGCGCCGTCAGCGGTCCGGCTCAGCGAGATCTGCTTCTCCTCCTCCACGGTGGCGCTGCGCAGCAGCAGCCGCTTCACCGTGCCCTCTTCACCCACTCCGACCTCGAACGAGGCGCTGAACGCCTCGTCGGGCCCCGCGGTGACGAGTCGTCCGGACGCGCGGAGGCGCCGCTGGTCGGACAGGAGCAGGCGCACCTGCTCCAGCCGGGGCTCCCGGTAGCCCTGCCAGGTCACCATCTCGGGACGGCGTGCGGACGCTGAGGGAGTGCGGGTCTCCCCCTGGGGGGCTACCCGCTCATCCGTGTTGAAGGAGTTCACTGCCCACCCGGGAGGAAGTCCTTGGCCTTCTCGGCAACAGACTTGATCTGGTCGTCGTGCCCGAACTTGCCCGCCGCGAACTCGGCGGCCTTGTCGATGCCCTGGTCGACCTTCTCGTGGTTCTGCTCCAGAAGCTCGCCGGCCTTGTTCTTGATCTCATCGAAGTTCATGGTGCTCCTTCGCACTCCTGGGGAAGGGTACCGGAGCAGACCTCCGAAACCCCACTGCCAAACGGACGGCGGCCACGCTACGCCCGATGCCGGGGGTCGGCCGGGTCAACACTGGACGACGCCCCCGTGTCGCGTGCGAAGATGTCCGCGCCGCCGCCTGGTCGGCCGTATCACACGGCCATCACCAGGAGGAACGCACAAATGTTTCGGCTCATGCGCCTGATGGCGCCGCCGCTGCTGATGCTCTCGGTCCTGACCGCTCCGGCGCACGCCACCCCGGAGAGGGCCGCGAACTTCACCACGACGACCACGGCCACCTCGGTCGCCGCCCGCAGCGACCGCCGCCCGGTCGCGGGCGGTCTGTACGACGCCGTCGCGAAGAGGACCTTCGTGTCCTGGGCGGGCCAGTACGAGGACAACTACGCCCAGTCGTTCGACCACCGCACCGGCGTGTGGTCGGCTCCCGTCAAGTACGCCGACGGCGACTCCGACTCGCACAACTACCCGACGCTCGTGCAGGCCGGGGACGGGCACCTGCTCTCGTTCCGCGGCAGGCACAACGTCGAGCTGGTCCTGAACCGCTCCCCGGAGGCGCACTCGTCGGAGGGCGTCTGGTCCGAGCGGGTGATCTCGACGAACGCGGCGACCTACCCGATGCCGTTCGTGCTGGCCGACGGCACGATCTACGTGTTCTTCCGCGAGACCTCGCACGACCTCGACCCGACGATCCCGACCGACACCCGTCCCATGCTCTACGTGGTCTCCAAGGACAACGGCCGGACCTGGAAGACCTCCACGGAGCTGACCGGCACCCCGTTCGCGATCGGCTCGACCGGCCGCGCGGACAACATGAACGAGATCTACATCGGCCAACTCCGGCAGGAGCCCGACGGCCGGGTGCGGATCGTCTACACGCTGGCGGGCGGCGGCCCCGAGGGGCACCTGCACGACCGGTACCACCGCAACATCTACTACACCTGGTTCAACCCGAAGAACCTTCATTTCTACTCGGCGAGCGGCCGCGACCTGGGCACGCAGATCGACGACGCGGACCAGGAGCGGTACCTCAAGGTGGCCGAGACGCCGTTGGCGCTGCCGGGCGCGGTGAAGTCCCCGGACTACATCCAGCTCGTCGGCACGACGCTCGGCCTGCCGTTCCTGCTGTGGTTCAGCGGTGACGAGGCGGGCGGCCCCCTGCACAACTACTTGTCGTGGTGGAACGGCTCGCGCTGGCAGACCAAGGAGGTCGCGCGCGGGCTGCGGGTGCGGGAGATGGAGCCGCTGGGCCCGGCCACCTGGCGGGTCTACGCGACCGAGGACGGCAAGCCCAACGTCAACACCTACCTGGTCCGGCTGGGTCGCACGTGGGCGGCGGAGGCGGTCATCCCGACCGCGAAGCCGGTGCAGCGGATCGAGCTGGTCAAGGACTTCCGCGACCCGGTCCGGGTGCTGCTGTCCGGCGCGTCCTCGGCCCGCGAGGTGGCCGTCGCCGACGGCGACATCACCGTGGCGGGCGTCGCGCGCCGCTGACCCGTACGACGACGCCCCCGTGAGCAGGTGCTCACGGGGGCGTCGCGACGTGCGGGGTGGGACTACTGCGCGGGGTTCTGCGGGGTCGACTTCCGACGGCGCATCACCAGCAGCGCGCCTGCGCCACCGCCGACGAGCACGATGCCGATGATCAGCGGCACGAAGATCGACGCACCGGTGCTGGCGAGACCGCCGGTCTCACCGCTGCTGCCACCGGCAGGGACGGGCTCGGTGGTCGTGGTGGGCGTCTCCGAGGCGGGCGTCGACTCCGTGGTGGAGGTCGGCGGGGCGGACTCGGTGGTCGTGGTGGACGGCGGCGTGCTGGTCGCCTCGCCCGCCGTCCAGGAAGCGGTGCCCGGAGCCTTGAGGCTGACCTTCGACGGGGAGGCCACGATCAGGGACTGGGTCTGCAGCTGGTCGTTGCTGCTGACGAACAGGCGGCCCTGGGTGAGGGTGGCGTTCGCCTCGACGGAGAACGAGGCCTTGCCGTCGGCGGCGTCCGCCGGGACCTTGACCCAGAACTCCTTGGTCTTGGTGCCCGCGTCCTTGACCGCGAACGTGCCGCCCTGCGGGTCGGACAGCGTGTTGCCGTCCTTGTCCGCCAGCGTGACGCCCTGCGGCAGGTCCGCCTTGAGGACGACCTCACCGGCGGTGGTCGTGATGGTGAACGGCCCGATCAGGTCGCCGGGGGCACCGGCCTTGTCGGCCGGGTCGAGCGCCAGCGTCGGGGTCGGCTGCTCGACGTTGCCCTGGTTGGCGTCGCCGGTCAGGTACTCGTAGACCGCGAGGACGTCGCCCCTGGTCTCCTTGTCGTCGGACTTGACGACCTTCGCCTTGTCGAGCTTGGCGTCGTCGCTGAAGTGCCAGATCGCCGCCTGGGTGGCCGCGATGGCCTCCTTCTCGCTGATCTTGTGGCCCTTCAGGGCCTCGACCTTCGAGATGTCGTCGGCCGCGACCAGCGGGAAGCTGTTCTGCAGGATCCAGCTGACCTTGGCCGCGTTCTCCTTGAACTTCGTCTTGGGGTTGGGGTGCTTGTCCCAAGCGACTTCCTTGAGCCCGTGGCCGCCCTTGAGGGGGGTCGGGAGCTCGACGCAGTAGGACTGGACCTTGGTGTCGGTGTTGTCGATCTGGAGGCCGATGAGGCTCGTGGTCAGCGAGTCCCCGTTGCCCTCCAGGTAAACGCCGATGCCCTCCTGGTCCCATTCGCCCTTGGGCTTGACGTGGACCTCAGCCGAAGCCGGGATGGCCGAAGCCAGCAGGGCGATGGAGGCGCCGAGGACTGCCGCACCAACGCGCGACGCGCTCAACCGGGATGCCATGGATCTCCTTCAAGCTCTCTAACTAGCCCGAATCGGGATGAGAAAAGAAGTGGGATCTGTCGTCCACCAGGGGCGCAGGACCCCTTATTCACGCGGATCCGACAGGAATCGGCGGAACACTATCCGATTGGGTTACCTTCGATCGAGTTCGGGTGACCCGTCGTGCCGTTGTGGCTACGAACAGCGACAACGCAGGTCAAACGTCCACAGTGGACGATCAAGTGCCGAGCGTTGATCACGTTCACGGAGCTGAACCGATACATGATTTCGAGTAGACCGCGTAGTCCATTCCGACATTTCCCCAGGTCGAACGCTGTTATTGAGGATTCAACGGTCAAGGACTGACCGATCCGTGGTCACACTGTTACCGAAAGGTGATCATCCGGTGCGGCGCGCTGCGTCGACGCACGGGGCGGTGCCGCCTCGAACTGGATCATCCGGCCGCACGGGATCGGCCGTCCGCCGGGTCGGGAGTCCGCGCGCCCCACCCGTCCGTGGTCACGCGACCAGGTCGACCGGTTCGGTCCGGCGGACGTCCCCCGCGCGCAGCGACGTGCCCGGCAGGCAGAACGAGCTCGCGTCGGGCGCCTGTCCACTCAGGATCCACCGCACCAGACCCGCCAGCTGGTAGGCGATCATCGGCGGCACCGCGTCGCCGATGTGCCGGTAGGCGTTGCCCAGGATGGACACGTCGAACCGGAACTTGCGCGGGAACCCCTGGAGCAGCGCCATCTCGCGCACCGTGCACAGCCGGTGCTGCTGCGGGTGCGCGTACCGGCCGTTGCCGACGTGCGCGCACTCGCGCTTGATCGTGCGCGCGGGCTCGTCCCACCACATGCGCCCGTAGACGTCCGGGTGCGACCCCCAGCGGCCGGTCTCGATGATCTTCAGCTGGGCCGGGTTCAGCAGCGCGGCGGTCACCTCGGAGCCCACCAGGTCGGCCCACGAGCCGCCGTCCACCGGGATCGCGCGCATCCGGTGCAGCGTCCGGTCCTGGCGGAACGACGGCGACACGTGCGTCGGGTCCTTCGGGTGCGCGAACCCGGCGGGCACCGCGGGCAGCCGCGAGATGGCCCGGCGCACGGTGATCGCCGACGGCCGCACCTCCCAGCCGTCCCACATGTCCTCCAGCGTCCGCAGCGGCAGCCCGGCGTCGACCGCCACGACCAGCGCCCGCTCGCGCAGTTGCGGCAGGCCGAAGCGGGACAGCAGGTGCGACCCGGCCGCGACCCGGTAGCCCAGCCCCTCCAGCTCGTCCGCCAGCCCCTGGAGGTGGTGCCGCTGCCTGCCCTTGACCAGTTCGCGGGCGTTCTCCATCAGCACCACGCGGGGCCGCAGCTCGGCCGCGAACGCCGCCACCTTGCCCACCAGCGAGTTGCGCGGGTCGTCGCGGAGGTGGTTCGCCGCGGTCGTGCGGCTGAACCCCGAGCACGGCGGGCACGCCACCAGGACGTCCAGCTCACCGCGCTTCAGGCCCCACGCCTCGCGCACCACGACCGGGTCGACCGCGGCCAGGTCCAGCTCCAGCGGGTCGATGCCGATGTTGGCCCGGTAGGTGCCGTTGCACCGCAACGACCCCAACTTCGACGAGGGCTTCCCGATCTGGGCGTCGGCGGCGCCGACGACGGCGAAGTCGGGGTGGGCGTGGAAGCCGAGGCTCATCCCACCGGCTCCGGAGAACAGGTCCGCCACCCGATAGGTGGCACCGCGGAGGGGTACGGGCGCCGGCACGAGCGTGATCGTACGGGCGGGTGTCACCCGTTGTCGCAGACGACCCGTCCGCCCGGCAACACCGCAGCGCACACGCCATCCCGTAGGTTCCCGACTATGGAGCTGCCGCCCGCCTGGCAACGGCCGGATCCGTTGCGTGGTCTGGAAGCCGTGCCCTGGAACGACTTGTCCGACGGGCGCGGGACCGCGCGCGGGGTCGGCGAACTGCTGCGCCGGGTGACCGACGAGGACGCGGACGTCCGGAGCACCGCACTCGACGGGCTCGTGGCCCGGCTGCTGCCCGAGGACACCGTGTCCGAGGCCAGCGCGTTCGCCGTGCCGTTCCTGGCCGAGCTGGGCGCGAACTACAAGGTCGCGCCGGACGCCCGCGACCGGGTGATCTTCCTGCTGGCCTCGATGGCCCTGGCGGGGTGCGGGTTCACCGAGGACGGCAAGCGCACGTGGCGCCGGTGGAACGCGGTCGGCCGCGAACTCCCCCGGCTGCCGCCGGACTGGATCACCCGGACCCGTTGCGCCGTCGCGAAAGCGGCGCCGAAGGTGTTCGAGTCGCTGAGCAACGCCGAGGTGGCGTGCGTGGTCGCGCTGGCGACCGCCGTGCCGGAGGTCGTGCCCACCCAGACCGCGCACGTGGTGTGGGGCATCGCACACGGCACGAGCCACCACGCCTCCGCGGCGCTGGTCGACGCGGCCGCGGTCGCCCACCACCTCGTGCAGGGGCTGGAGTCCGACCACTGGGCGCTGCTGAACACCGCCCAGGACCACCCGGACCTGTTGCGGGACTACGAGGACGACGGGTTCCCGCCGCACCAGCCGGGCGCGCTGACGATGGCGCTGATGGGCTACCGGTTGGCCTTCCGCGCCGCCTACGGCGAGGAGAGCGCGGAAGGCCAACCGGGGTAGTCCGGAGGTTCGACTCAGGGTGTCTGGGAGTTCGACACGGGGTGTCTGGGGGTTCGACTCGCGAGGGCCTACGCGGTGACGGCTTCGCCGAGTTCGACGGTGGTCAGGACGTCCTCGCCCATCGGGATCGCGGGCTCCAGCGGGCCGAGGTTGGTGCCCCACTCCTGGTCGGCCAGCGCGAACGCGGCCACCGTGAGCGCTGCGACCGGACGGCCGCCGGGCAGCTGCTCGGCGTGGAAGTCGACCTCCAGCCGGGCGCCGAGCGGGGACGGGCGCAGCCGCAACGTGGCCTGCGGCGCCTCCTCGGGGTGCGCGAAGCGGCACGACCAGTCGGTGAAGACGACCGGCCGTTCCACGATCTCCGTCGGGTTGACCGCGCGGACGTTCGCGCCGACGGAACCCGCCCGGAAGCCGTCCGCCGCGTCGACCAGCAGCTCCTCGAACTCCATCGACGAGACGCCGAGGTCGTGGCCCGCCACCAGGGCGACCTGGACCAGCGACAGCGGCAGCTGCGGGAGGGCGTCCTCGAAGCAGACCATCGCGCCGCCGTAGCGGGTGTTGATCTCCGTCGGCAGGAAGCCGTCCTCGGTGGCGATGCCGTCGAGGGTGAACGTGCCGCGGTAGTCCACCGTGGAGCGCAGCTGCTCGCCGACCCGGCGGGCCAGGTTGCGCATCTCGTCGCGGATCCAGGCGGGCGGGTCGTAGTACGACGCGCAGCCCGCGTAGAGGAACCGGGCCGATCCCGCGCGGCGCGGCACGACCATCTCGATCGGACGGAGCACCGCCGTGCCGTCCGGGAACACGATCCCGTGCACGCTGACCGGGATCCCTTCCAGGAACGGCATCACGCGGACGAAGTCGCACTTGCGCGCGAGCACCTTGAAGGCGGTCGCGGCCTCCTCGCGGGACCGGACGCGGCGGACGAAGTTCGCGCCGCCGTTGATCTCGGGCCCGTCGCCGCTCCACACGACACCCGCGCCGCGATCGAGCTGCTGGGTGGCTTCCCAGAGCGCCTCGAGGTCGAGGTCGAGCACCACGGCGGGCGCGCGCGGCGCGGACAGCTCGTCCCACAGCGCGTCGATCGTGGTCTTGTTCTCCAGCTCGACCCACGCCTGGCGGCGGTGGTTGAGCACCGGGCGGCCCGCGAACTCGGCCGTGGAGATGTAGGGGGTGCTGACGACCAGCGCCTCGCCGTCCGGGTCGAAGTCGTCCAGGACGCTCCTGATCTCGGCGGGAGGGTTCTCCAGCAGGTCGGTCAGCCTGCGCTGGTCGACCGCGACGAACCCGCCCGCGATCCCGAGGGGCACCCAGCGGGAGACCTCGGAGTCGTGCAGCGGTGCGTGGTCCTCGGTGGAGAGCACGAGCGTGTGGCGAGCACCGAGCTGGTTCAGCTCGGCCACGCGACTGCTCAGTCGCGTACCCCCGGCGAGCACGACCTTGCGGTCGCCGAACAACGTGCGAAGGCGCTCTTGGAGCGCGGAGAAGACAGTATTCATCGCCGAGACTCGCTTTGAAGAGAAGCAGAGGAGAGCACCGGCGAGCGCCGGGTGATCCGCACTGTAGATGCACCCGGGTGGATCGGCGAAGCACGGTCCGGCAACAACCGCGTGAAAGTCGGGGGAAGTCTCCCCGGCGGGGGTTGTCCCGGACCGCCGGATCAGCGAGCGGCGTCGCGAAGCACCTGGTCAACGCGGTTGAGGAAGGCCCGTGCGCCCTTGGGCTTCGGGAACGCGATGTGGAGCGAGGACAGCTCGTCCTCCGAAGCGGGAGCGGCGGCGACGATGGCCGCGGCGTCCGCGAGGAACTGCTGGCGCTTGGCCATCAGGTCGGCGTGCCCGGCCAAGGCGCCATCGATGCTCATGTGCACAGCTGGATGCGGGTAACTCACATGGGTTGTATCGGTCCACTCGATCGATACCTTTAGGGATATTTTTGGCCAGTTGTACTTAAGCCGATCGAGGGTCGTTCTGCTGGGATGGGCGACATGAGAGTCCTGGTCACGGGCGCGAGCGGTTTCGTCGGCCGCGCGGTCGTCGCACACCTGTTGGCCAGCGGTCACCAGCCGCGTGTCCTGACGCACACCGCGCCGGGCCCGGAGGGGGTCGACGCCGTCCACGGCGACCTGCTGGACCGCGCCGCCGTCGCGCGGGCCGTCTCGGGCGTGGACGCGGTGGTGCACCTGGCGGGGCTCGGCCGGGTGCGGGAGTCGTTCGAGCAGCCGCTGCGGTACTACGACGTCAACGTCGGCGGCACGCTCAACGTGCTCGCCGCGAGGCCCGAGCGCCTGGTGTTCGCCTCCACCGGCACCGTCTACGCGCCCTCCGCCGACCCGCTCACCGAGGACCACCCGCGCGCCCCCGCCAACCCCTACTCGGCCACGAAGGCGGCCGCCGAGGACGCCGTGGCGTGGGCAGCGCGGGCGGGCCTGGTCGGCGCGGTGACCCTGCGGCTGTTCAACGCGGCGGGCGGCGGCGACCGGGACACCACCCGCGTGATCACCCGCGCGGTGGAGGTCGCGGCCGGACGGGTGGAGTCGCTGGTGGTGTTCGGCGACGGCTCGGCGGTCCGCGACTTCGTGCACGTCCGGGACGTCGCCGCGGCCGTCGTGCTCGCGTTGGGGCGCAGCGCGGTCGGGCGCCACGACGTGGTCAACGTCGGCGCGACGGCGGCCTCCGTGCGGGATGTGGTCGACTCCGTCGAGCGGGTCACCGGCCGACCCGTCCGCCTCGCGCACGCGCCCGCGCACGTGGGCGAGGTGCCCGTGCTGCGGGCGGACACGAGCCTGGCGCGGGAGCTGCTGGGCTGGCAGCCGGAGCACTCGGCGCTCGACGACCTGGTCCGCGACCAGTGGCTCAGCCGCGCTTAGGCACGGGGATCCGCTGGAGGTCCTTGGCGACCACGATCTCGCCGTCGAACACCTCGGCGGCCTCGGCGTGGAACCGCGAGGGGTCCGGGTAGCGCTGGGAGAAGTGCGTGAGCACGAGCTTGCGCACCCCGGACTCGGCGGCGACCGTCGCGGCCTGCCGGGCGGTCAGGTGGCCGTGCGCGACGGCGTGGCGCTCGTCCTCGTGCAGGTAGGTCGACTCGATGACGAGCATGTCGGCGTTCTCGGCCAGCGCGTAGACCCCGTCGCACAGCCGGGTGTCCATGACGAACGCGAACCGCTGGCCCGGCCTCGGCGTGCTCACCTGCTCCAGGGTCACGTCGCCGAGCGCGCCGCGCTCCTGGAGTTCGCGCACCCGCGGACCCGCGATGCCGTGCCGCTCCAGCAGGTCCGGCAGGATCCGCCGCCCGTCCGGTTCGACGAGCCGGTAGCCGAAGGTGTCCAGCGAGTGGTCCAGCCTGCGCGCCTCGACCGTGCCGAACGGGCCGGTCGCGAGCACGCCCTCGTCGTGCACCGGCTCCTGGCGGATGTCGGTCACGTCGTAGAACGAGCTGGCGTGCCGCAGCCGTTCGAAGAAGTGCTGCCCCGACGCCGGGTAGTGCGCGTGCACCGGGCGGGTCACCTTGTCCAGCGACAGCCGCTGCACGATGCCGGGCAGCCCGAGGCAGTGGTCGCCGTGGAAGTGCGTGAGGCAGATCCGGGTGATGTCGCTCGCCGCCGCGCCCGCCATCAGCATCTGCCGCTGCGAACCCTCGCCGGGGTCGAACAGCAGGCCCTCGGCGTCCCAGCGCAGCAGGTAGCCGTTGTGGTTGCGCGCACGGGTCGGGACCTGGCTGGCGGTGCCCAGCACGATCAACTCACGGATCGACACCGCACGACGTTAACGTTGGGGGCATGGAGAGCCTGCGCGCGGTGTCCGAGTGGCCGGTCGACAACGCGGCGGCCGCGGTCGTCTCCTCCGACGGGCGGGTGGTGGGCGCCCACGGCGAGGTCGACCGGCCGTTCGCGCTCGCCTCGGTGACGAAACCGCTGGTGGCGTACGCCGTGCTGGTCGCCGTCGAGGAGGGCGCGGTCGAGTGGGACCAGCCCGCCGGGCCCGAGGGGTCGACCGTGCGGCACCTGATCGCGCACGCCTCCGGGCTCGCGTTCGACAGCCGCGCCGTCCAGGCCACGCCGGGCAGCAGGCGGATCTACTCCAACACCGGCTTCGAGGTGCTGGCCGAGACCGTCGCCGAGGCGACCGGGATCGCGTTCGCCGACTACCTGGCGGAGGGCGTGTTCGGGCCGCTCGGGATGACGGCCACCGCGCTGGACGGCAGCCCCGCGGCGGGCGCCGTGTCGACGGTGACCGACCTCGGCCTGTTCGCCGCCGAGTTGCAGGCGCCGAAGCTGGTTTCGAAGGGCTTGGTGGCCGAGGCGACAGCGGTGGTGTTCCCCGGTCTGGCGGGTGTCCTGCCCGGTTACGGCAACCAGCGCGAGAACGACTGGGGACTCGGGTTCGAGATCCGTGGCGACAAGTCGCCGCATTGGACGGGGGAGTCGAGTTCACCGTCGACCTTCGGCCATTTCGGCCAGAGCGGCACTTTCCTGTGGGTCGATCCCGGCGCGGGTGTGGCGTGCGTCGCACTGACGGACCGCGCTTTCGGGAAATGGGCCGTCGAGACGTGGCCCGCGTTCACCGACTCGGTTCTCGCCGAACTGACGGCTTGACGATTTCCCATCTCAATTGGCGATTGGGGCAACCGGTCGTCGATTCTCCTCGTGCTGTCGTCCGACAGATCAAGGTGAATCGATGGGGGCAAGATGAAAAGGCTCTGCACAGCGGTGCTCGCGGGCGTCCTCTCGCTGGTCGTGGTACCGGTGGCCCAGGCAGGAGCACGCGGCCCGTTGCAGGTCGTGGCGCTGGGCGACTCCTACGCTTCGGGTGTCGGGGCGGGTGACTACGAGCCGGGAACCGACGGGAACTGCTACCGGAGCGCCAATTCGGCGTCGGCCGTCGTGGTGGCGGATCTGCGCGCGAGCGGCAAGCAGGTCGACTTCACCAACGTCACGTGCAGCGGTGCGGCCATCGCCGACCTGAGCACCTCGTTCAAGGAAGAACCGCCGCAGTTGGACGCCCTCAAGGCGGACACCGGCCTGGTCCTGATGACGATGGGCGGCAACGACGTCGAATTCGCCGCCTACGCGGGCCAGTGCATCCAGTCGGATTGTTCGGGAGCGGGCACGCGGGCCCTTCTCGACCGGCTGCCGAAGATGACGTCGGACCTCACCGCGCTGCTCGGCGAGATCAAGTCCCGCAGCCCGCGGGCGAAGATCGTGCTCAGCGGCTACGGCCGCCAGTTCACCCCCGGCGCGAACGCCGAGGGCGTGGCGCTCGACCCGATCTGCGGCGAGGGCATCCTCACCCCGCAGGAGCGCGCCGACGGCGCGACCGTCGCGTCGAGCGTCGACCAGGCGCTGCGCACCGCGACCGGCGCGGCCCGGCAGCAGGGCGTGAACGCCCGGTATGCCGGCACGTTCACCGGTGGGGTGCTGCGGCCCGAGTTCGAGGGCCACTCGATGTGCCAGGCGGGCACCCCGTTCTACCGCGGTCTCGAGGCCGTCTTCACGCCCGGCCAGGAAGGCGCCGTGGCGATCCTGCACCCCAGCAGGGCGGGCCAGACCGCGTTCGCCGCGCTCGTGGAGTGCGAGCTGCGCTGATCGCACGGGGAACGGCCTGCTCCGGCGAGCCGTTCCTCAGCTCTCCTGCGCTTCCAGCCGCAACGCCAGCTGCTGGAGGACGCCCGGCACGTTCGCGTCCTCGCACTGCTCCTCGTACGCGTGCGCGACCGCCTGGAACCCCAGCGTCAGCCCCGCCGTGAACGCCGCCACCCGCGCCATGACCTGCTCCAGCGCCACCCGCACGAACTCGGCCATGTCCTCCGTGCTGCCGTCCGGGACCGCGACGGAGTAGCTGAACACGTCCTCCTGCAAGAGCTTCAGCGCAAGGCGCAGATCATCCGCCTCCCCGTCGCCGCCGTGCATCAGCGTCAGCACGCCGATGGCCCGCTGCATGATCTCCTCGTTGCGCATGACCGAACGATCCCACCCCGCGCCCGACTTGCGGCGGAATAACACCCGCCCAGCCGAGGGCGCCGCTCAGATCGGCACGACCAGCAGCGCTTTGCCCTTGGACGCCGCGTACCCCAGCGTGTAGCCGGTCCCGCTCCCCTGGTCCCCGCTGCGCGGGAAGCCGATGACGAGTTCCGACCGGTCCACCATCCACCGGTTCCGCTCCAGGTACCCGTCCGTCCCGACCTCGTCGGTGTCCAGCTCCACCACCTCGGCCAAGCGGCCCGCCTCGCGCCACTTCACGATCACGTCAGCGGCCTCGTCGGGCTGGTCGCGCACCGTCCGCGGCACCACCACCGACACGTCGGCCTTGCTCGCCGCGGCCAGCCAGTCGAGCGCCGCGGTGTCCACCCCGACCGCCCCGCCCAGGTAGAAGTGCGCGCCCGACACGGCGAACGGCAGCACGTAGGCCTCGAACACCTCGACCAGCTCCTCGGCGGAGAGGTGCTCCACGGCCCGCGCGCCGATCACGGTCACGGCCAGAGCCACCCCGCACCTCCCGCCCACCGTGGTCACCAACGACCACAACGTTCTCACGCCCACCACCACCCCCGGCAGGCACGAGTCCACAACGGAGTCGGCTCAGCGGCGGGCGGGTTCGGACAACCGGTCCACGCGGACCGCGCGATCACGCCACCCGGCGAGCAGCAGGCCGACGACAACGACCTGCACGACCAGGATCGCCACCTGCGTGATCGGGGAGTCGACGCTCAGCAGCGCCATCGTCGCGTTGACACCGAGGTGCACCGCGACCGCCGCGGGCACGCCCTCGCGCTCGTAGGCGCACCCCGTCAGCAGCGCCATCGGGATCACGGTCAACGAGAACAGCAGACCGCTCCAGCCGAACAACCCGAACCGCGACTGGACGGTGCCGGCGATGAAGAACAGCGGCAGGTGCCACACCGCCCACACCACACCCAGCAGCAGACCCGCTTGCAGACGCCCCATCGACGCCCGCAGTCGCGGGTAGGCCGTCCCCCGCCAGCCCGGCTCCTCCGCCAGCGGGCCCCCGATCAGCATGCTGACGAAGAACCCCACCGGCCCACCCACCTTCGCGACCAGCTCCAGCCCTCCGTCCAGGCTCACCGCCGGACCACCCAGGACGTCCGCGACCACCGCGGCCACCACCACCGTCGCCGACGCCAGCACCAGCAGGGGCAGCACCCAGAACGGCCGCGCCTTCACCGCGTGCACGGGAACGGCCTCGCCGCGACGGCGTCGCCGGATCCGGACCGCGATGGCCCCGAACACCGGTCCGAAGCCACCGAGCACGTAGGGGATCGCGGTCGGGGAACTGGTCGGCGTCCCGCCGAGCCCGATCGCGATGAGCCAGAACGTCCAGGTGGTCGCGAACGTGACGACCCAGAACAGGGTCAGGCCGCCTCGATCGCGTGCAGGGGTGGTGATGCTCACTTCGTCCTCTTCCAGGGGATGCGGGAGGGGCAGGACCCTCATTGTTCTCGCTGATGGGAACTTTATCATCTTTGAGAACATTACCGTACGTGAGAACATGAACCCATGGCAACCGCGGACCTCCTCCTCCACCCAGTCCGGATGCGCGTGCTCCAGGTCCTGTTCGACACCGACCCGCTCACCACCGCCCAACTCCGCGAGCGACTGCCCGACATCCCACCTGCGACGATGTACCGCCACATCGCCGTCCTCACCGACGCGGGCGTGCTCGAGGTCGTCGGCGAGAAGCGCATCCGCGGCACCGTCGAACGCAGCTACCGCATCCGCGAGGAAGAGGCCGTCGTCGACCCCGCGGCCCGCGCCGCCATGACCCACGACGACCACCGCAGGGCCTTCACCACCTTCGCCACCTCACTGCTGGGCGACTTCGACCGCTACCTCTCCCAACCGGGCGCCACCCCGCCCGAGGACGGCGTCGTCTACCGCCAGGCAGCGGTCTGGGCCACCGAGGAGGAGTTCGCCGCCATGATCGAAGAGATCGAAACCGCGGTCCTCTCCCGCACCGACAACCCCCGCGAGGCCCCCCGCACCCGCCACGTCATCAGCCTCGTGGCCGTACCGGACAAGCCCAGGAACGCCACGAAGCCGGACACCGAGTGATGCCGATGGCGCACCTCGACCCGCCGGGGTGCGCCATCGGGAGGTGAACAGGGCATGGGAAAAGCGAGAAGCCCGGCACCAATTGGTGCCGGGCTTCTCGCTCGATGCGCCCGAAGGGATTCGAACCCCTAACCTTCTGATCCGTAGTCAGATGCTCTATCCGTTGAGCTACGGGCGCGTGTATTCAGTTGTCACCTGGCCGAGGCCGGGTGTTGCGGAGGCTCCGGGATTTGAACCCGGGATGGGCGATAAACCCAAACCGCATTAGCAGTGCGGCGCCATAGACCAGACTAGGCGAAGCCTCCCGGAGCCCTCGGCTACGACGCATAGATTACACATGCCCCCACCTGACAAGCAAAACGGCCCCCCTCTAACACCTCAGGAGGGGCCCTCAGACCTCGAAACGCCTGGTCAAAGACCTGAAGACCGATCATGCGGTCACGCCAGGGACCGGGTTAACGGCACGTGACGCGCATGATCGTGATCTTCGTCTCCCCAACTACTTTCCGACGAGGTCGAGGAAAGGGGTGAGGGAGTCGGGATTGCGGAGGGCGTCGAGGCTGACGGCTTGGGCGGGCGGGGTTCCTGCCAGGATCTTCTTGACCGGGACCTCGCACTTCTTGCCGTTGAGGGTGCGGGGGATCTCCGCGACGGTGATGAAGCTGTCGGGGACGTGGCGGGGTGAGAGGTTGGTGCGGAGGTCCTTGCGGAGCGCGGGTTCGAGGTCGGCGAGTGCGACCCCGTCGTCGAGGACCAGGAAGCACAAGAGCCTGCCGTCGGTCTGGCCGGCGCCGGAGGTGTCGATGACGAGTGAATCCGCTACGCCGGGGATGGCTTCGACGACGCGGTAGAACTCGCTGGTGCCCATGCGGACGCCGCCGCGGTTGAGGGTGGAGTCGCTGCGGCCGTAGATGACCGACGAGCCGCGCGGGGTGATGCGGATCCAGTCGCCGTGGCGCCAGACGCCGGGGAAGTCCTCGAAGTAGGCCTCGCGGAGCTTGGAGCCGTCCTCGTCGCCCCAGAAGTACACCGGCATGGACGGCATGGGCTTGGTGACGACCAGTTCGCCGACCTCGTCGACGACCTCGTGGCCCGCCTCGTCGTAGGCCGTGACGGCGGCGCCGAGGGCGCGGCAGGACAGCTCGCCCAGCCAGACCGGGAGGTCGGGGGCGGCGCAGACGAACGCCGTGCACAGGTCGGTGCCGCCGGAGACGCTGGCGATCTGGACGTCCGCGCCGACGGCGTCGGCGATCCAGCGGAAGCCCTCGGGGGTGAGGGGGGCGCCGGTGGAGCCGACCACGCGCAGGCCGGTGAGGTCGTACTGCTCGCCGGGGCGCAGCCCCTCCTTGAGGCACGACTGGATGTAGGGCGCGGACGTGCCGAAGTAGGTGACGCGGTGCTGCTCGGCCAGGTGCCACAGCGCGTTCAGGTCCGGGTGCGCGGGACTGCCGTCGAACAGGACGACCGTGGAGCCGACGAGCAGGCCGGCGATGACGAAGTTCCACATCATCCAGCCGGTGGTGGTGAACCAGAAGAAGCGGTCGCCGGGGCCGAGGTCGGCGTGCAGGCCGAGCATCTTCAGGTGCTCCAGCACGATGCCGCCGTGGCCCTGCACGATCCCCTTGGGCAGCCCGGTGGTGCCGGACGAGTACAGGACCCACAGCGGGTGGTCGAACGGCACGGCCTCGTACGCCATGGGCGCGCCGTCGTGCTCGGCCAGCAGCTCCGCCCAGCCGACCGCGCCCGGCAGCGCGCCGCCGGTGTAGTCGACGAGCACGGTGGCCTTCAGGGAGCCGATCTCCGACCGCAGCTCCTCCACGGTCGGGCGCACGTCGAACGCGCGGCCGTTGTACCGGTAGCCGTCGACGGCGATCAGCACCGTGGGCTCGATCTGGGCGAACCGGTCGGAGATGGCGCGCGCGCCGAAGTCCGGTGAGCACGACGACCAGGTGGCGCCGAGGCTCGCGGCGGCCAGGAACGCGATCAGCGCCTCCGGTGTGTTGGGCACCAGTGCGACCACCCGGTCGCCCCTGCTCACGCCCAGGGCGACCAGACCGGCCCGCACGGCGGCGACCCGGCGGCGCAGCACGCCGTAGGTGAGGTTCTCGGCCAGGCCGTCCTCGCGGTGGAAGATCACCGCGAGGTCGTCGTCCGCGCGGCCGGGACCGGGGCGCAGGGCGTGCTCGGCGTAGTTGAGCGTCGAGCCGGGGAACCACCGGGCTCCCGGCATGGTCGCCGCGCCCAGGACGCGCTCGGGAGGTGTGTGGAAGGCGATGTCGAAGAACTCGGCGATCGCGCCCCAGAAGGCCTCGATGTCGGTCGTCGACCACGTCCAGAGTTCGGCGTAGTCGGCGAAGTCGAGCCCGCGCGCGGCTCGTAGCCAGTCGCGGAACGCGGCCATCCGGCTGTCCGCGACCCGGTCGGGGTCGGGCTGCCACAGGAGTTCGGCCTCGGCGTGCGTGTCGGTCATACCCAGTTCCTAGCCGATCCGACGGCCGAGAACCACAGGAGGAACCCACACAACGGGCTAGCCGCGACTGGCGTCTTCCACCAGGTCCTCCAGTTCGGTGGTGAGCCGCGCCGGGTCGGTCGGGGCCATCACGAACCAGCCCGCCTCGTTGCGCACGAGGTACCGGCCGTCGCCGCTGTCCAGCCACGACAGCGTCCGCCCCGTCGGGTGCAGGTACCCCGCCCGGTTGCGGCCGATCACGCCGACCTGGCCGCCGCCGCTGCGGGTCGTGAGGGCCCGCATGAGCGTGGCCGCCTCCGGTTCGCGCACCCCGGCGTACCGCAGCGAGCCGAGGAAGCCCGGCACGCCGTCGCGTTCGCCCGCGGCGCCCGCGGCGAGGTAGTCGTCCCAGCGGAGGTTGACCGAACGCCCGGCGCCCGGCCTGGCCGCGGGCAGGGTCGACACGGTCGTCGACGCCAGCGCGGTGGGTCGGAACCCGGCGAGCTGGATCTGGTCCCCCACGCGCGCCGCGAAGGCACCGTGCGTGCCCGCTGTGGCCAGGCCGCGGGCCGTCTCGCCCCGGCGGGAGAACACCAGCTCCAGGCCGACGTCGAACTCGACCAGGCCGCGCAGCAGCGCGTGCAGCTCGCCGTCCGGGCGTTCCACCGTGCCGAGGCCGCGCGCGGCGAGCGTTCGGGAGCAGGTCGCCAGCAGCTCCGCGCGGTCGGCCTCGGTGCGCCCGTAGTGCCCGGCGCCCACCGGCACCGGGTGCCGGTCGCCGTGCACGGAGGTCCACAGCACGAAGAACTCCTGCGCGGCGAGCCGGAAGACCCGCGGTTCGTCGTCGATCATGTGCCGATCACCGGCGGCGCGGCCTTGTTGTCCAGTCCGAACAGGTCGTCGTCCTCTTCGAGGTACCGGGCGCGGCGGTGGTCGGCTCCGTCGGACTGCGAGCCCATCGGGGCCGGGGCCATCGGCGCGCCGCCCATCATGCCGCCGCCCGTCGAGCCGCCACCGGCCTTGGGGGCCTGCGCGGACGCGGGCTGCGCGGACGCGGCACGCGAGTCCGGGCCGCCGATCACGCCGCTGGAGCCGCCGGGACCGGACGGGGCGGCCGGACCGCCCGCGCCACCGCCGCCGCCACCGAACGACGGGGAGGGCTGGTAACCGCCACCGGAGGAGTAGCCGCCGCCGCGCGCGGCCGGGGCGTAACCGCCACCACCGCCGCCGCTGGAGCCGCTGGTCGTCGCCTGCGTGCGACCCGCGACCGGCGGCACGATCGCCGGGCCGACCACGGGCGCGGCGGCACCGGTCGTGGGCGCCGCGACGCGGTCGACGCCGAGCGCGGGCTGCTTGGTCTCCGGGGGCGCCACCGGGTTCACCGGCGGGCTGAACGCGGGCACGGTCTGGTCGACCGCGAACGAGCCCTGCTGGAACGCGGCCATCACGTTCGCGGCCGTGCGGTGGCCCGCGTCGGCGGCCGCGGTCGCGCCGACCACCGGCGCGCCGACCTGGTCGATGCCGGTGAACGGCGACTGCGCCCCGGTGACCGGGGTGGGCGTCGGCGCGGCGACCGGCGACAGCGGGTCGACCGGCAGCGGGTCGACGGTCGCGGGCACGGCCGGGGCGATCGGCGCGATCGCCGACGGGACCGGTGTCACGACCGCGGGGGCCGGTGCGGGCGGGGGCATCTGCTCGCGCGCGGTCTGCACGTGCTGGATCTCCACCGTGATGCACTCGGCGACGTTGTTGGCGTGGTCGCTGGTGTTCTCCGCCCACTTCACGACGGTCAGCAGGCCGTCGCGCGCCTTCTCGGCCGACTCGCCCTCCCAGCCGCTCGACGAGGCGAAGATCGCGCCGATGAGCTGGTCCTTGACCTCGGCCAGGGTGGTGCCGAGCGTGGTCCAGTTGTCCTTGACCGACGCCGCGCTGGTGAGGTCGACGCCCGTGTGCACCATGTCGTAGAGCTCCTGGTGCGTGTAGGTCATCCAGTCGACCTTCTCGCCCAGCTCCGAGGGCTCCTTGCCGGACTTGTGCTCCGGGTAGGGGTTCGGCGGGCTGTCCTTCTTGCGGTCCACCATCAGCGCTTGCCCCCCATCGTGTGGGCCAGGTCCTCGTCGGTGTTCGCGGTGCTCTCGGAGGCCTGCCGGACGGTCGCCTCCACGTCCTCCAGCACGTCCAGGAACTCGCGGATCACGAAGACCGCGGATTCGTGGTCCCCGACGGCGACTTCGCGCAACCGGCGGCTGATCGACCTGCCGACCCAGTTGTCGCCGAACTGCAGCGGGATGTCCAGCTGGTCGCGGACGGCGGTGTACAGGTCCGACACCCGGTCCCGCGCGTCACCGATCGCCTTGATCAGATCAGCGGCGGAACCCTTGTCCAGCTGGACTTTTCCCTTGTCCACGGCCTGGTCGACGGCGGCGACCGCGCTGTGCGCCGTGGCCAGGTCCGCCTGCGCGTCGGTGGTGAAGTTCGGTTGTGCGGCGACCGCACCGACCACCGGTGGCGCGGTGCTTGCGTCCTCGGACATCGACTACTCCCTTGCACAGCAAGTACCCGCGAGTCCGTCGCGGATACCTCCTTAGATGTACCCGCAAGGACGTTCGGTTCCAATCACCCGAAAAGATCGTCCTATCGGAGGTGTGAATCGAACCAGTTCAGGACGCGCTGCCACGCCTCCGCGCTCGCGGCGGGCGAGGTGTCGAACCGGTGGCTGGAGTCGGTGAACCGCACGACGTCCGTCGCGATCTCCGAGGACGCCGCCGCGTCGCGCAGCTTCTCCACGTCCGCCTGCGCGATCTGGCTGTCGTCGTCGCCGTAGAGGCCCAGCCACGGGCAGGTCAGCTCGGCGGCCACCTCCACCAGCGGCGGCAGGCCTTCCGCGAGCGGCGTGAGGATGCCGCCGCCGCCGATCGTGACCGCCGCGCCGATGGTCCGGCTCCCCGCGACGACCAGCGCGACCGAGCCGCCGAGGTCGAAGCCCAGCACGCCCATCCGGTCGGCGGGAACGCCCTGCTGGCCCAGCCACACGAACGCCACGTCGGTGTCCTCCAGCACCGCTTCGCCGGACAGCTTGCTGACCCGGTCCGGCACATCGCCGTCGGCCAGTTCGTCCACGTCGCGGTAGAGGTGCGGGGCGACCACGAGCCACCCCTCGTCGGCGAGGGTGCCGACGAGACCGCGCACCGTGTCCGTGACGCCGCGGGCCTCGTGCAGCACGACAAGGCCGCCGCGGACGGCGTTCTCCGGCTCGGCGACGGTCAACCGCAGTTCACGGCCGTCGGTGAGCGGAAACGTCTCGGTCCGGGTCTGAGTCATGGGTCCACCCTTCCACGCCGGGGTGAACAACGGTCAACGTGACCAACCAGACGGACCAGTGTCCCGATCCGGGCCCTCGACGGGATAACGTCCAGCTCAGGCCCGCGTCGTCGCAGGCCGGAAGGAGTTCTGGGATGTCCGTGCGAACCCGTGCCGACCTGGACGCGCTGCCGTCCTACGTGCCCGGCAAGACCGTTCCGGGTGCGATCAAGCTCGCCAGCAACGAGGTGTCGGCAGGCCCGCTGCCCAGCGTGGTGCGCGCGGTGGCCGAGGCGGCGACCGCGATGAACCGCTACCCCGACACCGGGTGCGTCGAGCTGGTCGCCCGGCTCGCCGACAAGCTCGGGGTGCCCGCCGACCGGATCGCCACCGGCAGCGGCTCGGTGACCCTGTGCCAGCAGCTCATCCAGGCCACCTGCGCCGACGGCGACGAGGTGCTGTTCCCGTGGCGATCGTTCGAGGCGTACCCGCTGCTCACCCACGTCGTGGGCGCCGCGCAGACGCGCGTGCCGCTGACGCCGGGGCACGAGCTGGACCTGGACGCGATGCTCGCCGCGATCACGCCGAGGACGCGGCTGCTGTTCGTGTGCAACCCCAACAACCCGACCGGCACCGCCGTGCGCACGGCCGACCTGGAGGCGTTCGTCGCCAGGGTGCCGAGCGACGTGCTGGTCGTGGTCGACGAGGCCTACAAGGAGTTCGTCGACGACCCGCACGTGCCCGACGGCGTCGAGTTCGCGAAGACCCAGTGGGAGCGGGGCCGCGACAACGTGGCCGTGCTGCGGACGTTCTCCAAGGCCTACGGCCTGGCCGGGCTGCGGGTCGGCTACGCGGTGGCGTCCGAACGCGTCGTCGAGGCGCTGCGCAAGGTGTACGTGCCGTTCGCGGTCAACGTGCTGGCCCAGGTCGCCGCGATCGCGTCGCTGGACGCCGAGGACGAGCTGATGGAGCGGTGCCGCGCGATCGTGGCCGAACGCGGCCGGGTGCGCGACGAGCTGCTCGCGGCCGGGTTCGAGGTGCCGCTGTCGCAGGCGAACTTCGTGTGGCTGCCGCTGGGCGAGCGGACGGCGGCGTTCAACGAGCACTGCCTGGCGCACAAGGTCGTGGTGCGCGCGTTCGCCGGGGACGGCGCGCGCGTCACCATCGGCGAGCCGGACGAGAACGACGCGTTCCTCGCGGCCGCGAAGGCCTGGTCGGCCTCAGCCGAGTAGCAGCTTCGCGATCGCGGCGAGGCCGACGACCACGATGACGGCGCGGAGGGCGACCGGGGGCAGTTTCCGGCCGACCTTCGCGCCGATCTGGCCGCCCACCACCGAGCCGACGGCCAGCAGCAGCACCGGCAGCCACGCCACGTGGGCGATGAAGATGAACAGGATCCCCGCGACCAGGTTCACGAACGCGGTCAGCACGTTCTTCAGCGCGTTGAGCCGCTGGAGGTGCTCGGTGACCAGCACGCCCATCATGCCCATCACCAGAACGCCTTGCGCCGCACCGAAGTAGCCGCCGTAGATGCCCGCGGCGAACACGCCGAACCACAGCAGCAGGCCGCCGTCGGCCGGGCGCTCCGCGGTGCGCTCGGACAGCTTGCGGTTGAGCCACGGTTGCAGGACGACCAGCACCAGCGCGATGACGATCAGCACCGGCACGATCGCCGAGAACGCCTTCTCCGGCAGCGTCACCAGCAGGATCGCGCCGACGATGCCGCCGAGGATCGACGCGGGCAGCAGCCGCTTGACCCGGCCCGCCTGGCCCTTGAGCTCGTTGCGGTAGCCGAACGCGCCGCTCAACGACCCCGGAACCAGGCCGAGGCTGTTCGACACGTTCGCCACCACCGGCGGGTAGCCGACCGCGAGCAGCACCGGGAACGTCACGAGCGTGCCCGACCCGACGACGGTGTTGATGCCGCCCGCGAACACCCCCGCCACCACCACGGCGACCATCTCGAGCGGCGTCACGCTGTCTCCCCCGGTTGGTTCGCGATGCGAGAACTATGCCCGCCCTGGCGGGTGAGACGTGGGATGTGTGGCAAGTGCGACAGTCCCTCGGCGCGGCTCAGGCGTCCCGGTTCGGGGACTCAGGGGCTCAGGGCGCGAAGACGCAGAACTCGTTGCCTTCGGGGTCCGCGAGGATGTCCCACTCGATGTCGTCGTCCTTGCGCCGCACCAGCGTCGCCCCCGCCGCCAGCAGTTCGTCGGTGCTGCCGGTGACGTCGATGTGCATCCGGTTCTTGACGACCTTGGCCTCCTCCACCGGCACGACCCAGATCAACGGGCCCGCCCCGGTCGGGTCCTCGATCGGCACGGGCCAGGCCGTGGGCCGTTCGGCCTCGCCCTCGACGGTCCGGCGGACGTAGCCGATGGCCGCGCACCACCAGTCCGCGAGCGCTTGGTGGTCACCGGCGTCCAGGCACAGGTCTTTGAAGCGAGCGGTCATGCGTCAAACATGGCAGGGGTGGCGCCGCGGCGCGACACCACCCCTGCGCGCGCTTCGGGTCAGGCCTGCTCGGGCTGCTCCTTGCCCTTGCGGCGTCGCAGCGCGACCACGATCCCCGCTCCGCCGCCCAGCACGAGCAGGCCGAGTAGCGAAAGGCCGAGGACGCTGGCGCCGGTGGAGGCGAGGAAGCCTGAGGAGTCGTCGTCCGCGCCGTCCGCGGCGACTGGCGCCTCGGAGGTGGGCTCCATGGTGGAGGTTTCCGGCGTCGTGGGGGTGGCGGTTTCCGGGTCGGCGACCTCCGGGCCCGCGACCACGGACAGGTCGTGGACGTGGGGGACGTCCTTGACCAGGCTGAACAGGTTGTCCTTGCCGGTGACGAGTTGCCACGGGCCGACGACGACGGGGTCGTAGCGGCCCGCGGGGACGCCCTTGAACTCGAACTTGCCGTCGGCGTCGGTGGTGGCGCTGGCGACCGGGTGGGTGGTGCCGGTGTCGACGAGGACGATCTTGGTGGTGGCGACGGGCTGGTCGCCCTCCTGCGTGAGCCTGCCGGAGGCGTCGGCCGGGTCGCCGGGGACCTTGGCGGTGTCGACGGACTGCGGGTAGCCCTCGCCGCCGTCGGTCTCGGGGCCGAACTGGCAGGTCGCGGACACGTAGCCGTAGGCGGAGGAGCCCTGCGGGATCGCGGTCTTGACCTCGACGACCTTGGTCTGGCCCGCGGCGAGCGCGACGCCGTCGCCCTCGTACTCGAGGTCACCCCAGCTGTCGTCGGTGTTGACCAGCTCGAACGGCTCGCCAGCGCCGGTGCAGAACGCGTGCACGGCGGGGAACGCGGTGTCCTTGCTGGTCAGCGTGACCTTCAACCCGAGGGTGTCGCCCGCGGCGTAGGAGTCCTTGTCGAACTCGAGCTTCGCGTCGAGCCGGTCGGACACGCCCTTGTCGGCCTTGCGGATGACGTCGACCTGCTTGCCGGTCTGCACGACCACGCCGAGGTCCGGCGTCACCTGGTACCCGGCCGCGCCGACGTACGTGGCGCGGTAGGAGCCCGTGGCCAGACCGGGGAAGACGGCCTTGCCGTCCGCGCCGGTGGTCAGCTCCTGCTCGCGGGCCGCGTTCGACGGACCGATCAGGTGCACGGCCACCCCGGCCACGCCCTCACCCGCGTCCACCTTGTTGTCGCCGTTCGCGTCGGTGTAGACGGTGAACGCCGCCGTGCCCGCGCCGAACGTGACGGAGGCCTTCGCGTTGACCGAGTTGTTCGACTTGTCCGCCTCGGCGGAGTTCGTGACGATCTGGACCTGGAGCACCAGCTGCCCGTCCACGACCTGGCTGACCTTGCCGGTCAGGTGCACCACCTGCGACGCGCCGGGCGCGAGCCGGATGCCGGTCGACGTCTGCGCCACCGGCCCCCACGAACTCGTCTCCGGCCGGAAACCCGACGTGCCGCCACTCGTGCCGACCCGCACCTTCTCCGCGGCGGCGGAACCGGTGTTCTTGATCGTGATGGTCGCGGTGATCGCCTCACCGGAGTCGAAGGCGGGCTTGTCGAACGCCCCCGTCACCTCCAGCTCAGCGCCCGTGGGCTGCGCGGCGGCGGCAGTACCCGGCAACGCCAGGGCGAACACCGCCGCGACGGCGGCGAGCCCGCTCGTGATCCGACTGGACAAGAGGTGGACCTTCCCCCGATGAGTGGTGCCGCGGCGGATGACCGACCTCCCCCAAGGCCGCCGTCGAAGCACTGCGTTGCGGACCGCGCACCAAGCGCTGGCAGACCGGACCGGGCTTCGCCCGCTCAGTTGCCCAATCGCCCCCGACCACCCGCCCGTTACCCCCGGCGACCCCCCGACCAGCGATCTTTCCCGTTTCGTGACCGCACTACGCGGGATCCGCCCAGCCGAGAACGGTCAGCGGCGTGCCGTCGAGGTACCCGCGGATGCCCGTCAACGAGTACGGGAGCAGGTCGGTCGGCAGCCGG
This sequence comes from Umezawaea sp. Da 62-37, assembly GCF_032460545.1. Lineage (GTDB taxonomy): Bacteria > Actinomycetota > Actinomycetes > Mycobacteriales > Pseudonocardiaceae > Umezawaea. The sequence continues at coordinate 5,697,243 of NZ_CP135965.1, read as the reverse complement.
TCGCGGTCGAACCACTCCAGCGCGTAGCACTTGTCCGGCTCGCGGTTGACCGGCTCACCGCCCCACTCGCGCACCTCGAAGAACAACCCCATCCGCGACCCGCCGCCACCCACGTGGACGTGCGTGGTGTGCACCAGCCGCAGATCATCGAGCCCGATCAGCACCCCGGTCTCCTCCTCGGCCTCCCGCGCGGCCGCCGCCAGCACCGACTCACCGGGTTCGAGCTTCCCCGCGGGCAGGTGCCACACCCCGTCCGCGAACGCCCCGCGCCGTTTCGACAGCAGGACCTCGGTACCGCGGACGAGGAGGAGGTGGACGTCGATCACGATCAGCCAGTCGGACATCCGTGCAGTGTGGTGGACCTCGAACGCCGGAAAGGCGCGCCCCGCCCTGGGGCACGCCTTTCCGGATTGGCGGAAGCGGAGGGATTTGAACCCCCGGATGGTTTCCCATCTTCCGCTTTCAAGGCGGATGCATTCGGCCGCTCTGCCACGCTTCCCGGTGTACTGGGAGGTTACCCGTCCAGCGCGCGCAGGTGGGTCATGACCCGGTCGAACACCTTCGCCAGCACTTCCTGCTCCTGCGGCGTCAGCAGGTCGATGATGTGTTCGCGCACGCCGTTGACGTGGGTGGGGGCGGCGGTCTTGAGGGCTTCGAGGCCGCGGGCGGTGAGTTCGGCGAGGACGCCGCGGCCGTCGTCCTGGCATTCGCGCCGGACGACGAGGCCTTCGCGTTCCATCCTGGCGACCTGGTGGGAGACGCGGCTCTTGGAGGAGGCGACGTCCTCGGCCAGTTGGGACATGCGCATCCGGTGGCCCGGCTGTTCGGAAAGCCGAACCATCAGCTCGTAGTCGGCCAGCGACAGTCCGTGACCGGTCTGCAGCTCGCGGTGCAGGCGGTCTTCCAGCATCGCCGCTCCGGTCACGTAGTTGCGCCACGCGCGCATCTCGTCCTGATCGAGCCAACGCGGCTCCTGCCCGGCATCCGTCACACCTCCCAGGTTAATGCCGAGGGGCCACGACATCTCCATTCGCCGACGATCGACGCGGATGTCTGGTTTCTCACTGCCCGGAAGGGCAAACTCCTGCGCCGTAGCGCGCCTGCCTACTCAGGCGCCCCGCAGGAGGAAAAATGAGTTCGTTCAGACGGACCGCCGCGTTCGTGGCGACCGCCGGGGTTGGACTGGCGATCACGTTCGCCGGCAGCCCGGCCCAGGCAGATGTCGACGCCCAGCGCGCCCAGCGCCCGGTCGACGTCCGCCTGATCGGCATCAACGACCTGCACGGCAACATCGAGCCGCCCACCGGCTCGTCGGGCCGGGTGACGTTGGCCGACGGCACGACGGTGAACGCCGGTGGCGCCGCGTACAACGCGACGCACATCAGGAAGCTGCAGTCCGAGGTGAAGAACTCGGTGATCGTCGGGCAGGGCGACCTGATCGGCGCTTCGCCGATCGTATCGGCGCTGTTCCACGACGAGCCGACGATCGACTTCCTGAACACCGTGGGCCTGAACGCGACCGCCGCGGGCAACCACGAGTTCGACGAGGGCTACAAGGAACTCCTGCGCATCCAGCAGGGCGGCTGCCACCCGGTGGACGGCTGCCAGTTCAACGACACCTACAAGGGCGCGAAGTTCCCGATCCTGGGGGCGAACGTGACCAAGGTGAAGTCGGGTCTGCCCGCGCTGCCGCCGTTCTGGGTGGAGATCCGCGACGGCGTCCCGATCGGCTTCATCGGCATGCCGCTGAAGGACGTGCCGATCCTGGTCGACCCGAACGGGATCAAGGAGCTGCAGTTCGGCGACGAGATCAAGGCCGCCGACAAGTACGCGGACCTGCTGAACCTGATCGGCATCAAGTCGATCGTGCTGCTGGTGCACCAGGGCGACAACCCCCTCGGCAACACCGGCCCCAACGGCTGCACGAACACGCCCGGCCCCGGTCAGCTGATCGCGGAGAAGGTCAGCCCGAAGATCGACGCGGTGTTCAGCGGGCACAGCCACGCGAACTACAACTGCACGGTCAAGGACCCGGCGGGCAATCCCCGCCCGTTCATCGAGGGCCTCGCCTTCGGCCGTGAGCTGTCCGTGGTCGACCTGAAGATCGACCGCAAGACCCGCGACGTCATCCGCTCGGAGACCAAGGCCGAGAACAAGGTCGTCACCCAGGACGTCACGCCGGACGCGGGCGTCCAGGCGATCATCGACAAGGCGAAGACGAAGTCGGGTCCGATCGCGAACAAGCAGATCGGCACCATCAGCGCCGACATCCTCCGCGCCCAGGCCACCACCGGCGAGTCGCCGCTGGGCAACCTGATCGCCGACTCGCAGCTCGCCGCCACCACCGGCAACGGCGCGGTCGCCGCGCTGATGAACCCCGGTGGCGTGCGCGCCGACCTGACGTTCCCCAGCTCCCCCTCGGGCGAGGGCAACGGCGTGGTCACCTACGGCGAGGCGTTCACCGTCCAGCCGTTCGGCAACATCCTGCAGACCGTCACGCTGACCGGCGCGCAGCTCAAGACCGTGCTCGAGCAGCAGTGGTCGGCGGCCCGGCAGATCGTGCTCCAGCCGTCGTCGAGCCTGACCTACAGCTGGTCGACCTCCGCGCCCATCGGCTCGAAGATCACCAACCTGTCGATCGCGGGCGCTCCCGTCGACCCGGCGGCGAGCTACCGGATCACGATCAACAGCTTCCTCCAGGGCGGCGGTGACGGGTTCCCCGGCTTCACCGCCGGCACCGCCATCACCGGCGGCGGCATCGACCTGGACGCGTTCGCCGCGTACCTGGGCTCGCACCCGAACCAGGCGCCCCCGGCCCTGGGGCGGATCACGAACACCCCGTAGTCGGAACGACCCCGTGGGGCGGTGGGCTTCGGCCTGCCGCCCCACGGGCATGTCCGGGGGTGCCCCCACGCCTCGCGTAGCCAGGTAGGTCGACCTTCTGCCCGACCAACGCGGAAAAGCATTCCGATTCACTTTTCGAGTACGGGGAGCAGATCCGGGAAAAGATCGCCTGGACTTTTTCCCCGAATCTGATCATTCCACTTCGTTCGCTCTGCGCAACCATTGTCAGCGCTCCGTGCACACTTCCGGTGGATGGAACATTTCACCACTTCAGGGCCTTGGTGAACGGTTGTGATTCGGGCCGATCAAGCGCATAGTCGAAGCAGGGACAGGCCACCGGACAAACCGGAAAACCATTTCCGATGGCGCCCCCGGAAGGGATCAGGTGGTGCCGTGCAGCGAACTCTTCGCACTGGCGTTCGTCGTCGGCTGCATCCCCGCGACCGGACCTGATCTCTCGATCCGGTCGCGAAAGTGAGCAGCGGCAGCCGGGTATCGGGTGCGCAGGCACCATTGGTGTCATCCGCGCACATCGACGCTGTTGAGCTCGACGTCGGTTCCCTCTCAGAGGCGGACCGGTCGACTTCCACGCCAACCTCGCGACGACGGCGATCGTCGAAATCACGTTTGAACACCTGGGCGCGGTGCCCGAAGTCGGGCGCCGCGCCCAGGCGTGCGCGCGGGGCTATCGTGTGCCGCTACGGGCCCTGGCGGGAGGACATACGGTGCAGTTCAACGAGGACGCCGAACTCGACACTTCCCAGATCGACGACCAGCGCGGTGGCGGTGGCGGCGGGGGTATCGGTGGTCGGGTCGCGGCCGGTGGCGGCGGGCTCGGCGTGGTCGGGCTGATCATCTACTTCCTGCTGTCCCAGTTCACCGGTGGCGGCGGAGGTGTCCAGATCCCCAGCGGTTTCGGTGACGTGGGGCAGAACCAGCAGGTCGACTCGTCGGCGCTGCGGGACAAGTGCAAGACGGGCGCCGACGCGAACCGCGAGGACGACTGCCGGGCGGTCGCGTTCATCAACTCGATCCAGGCGTACTGGAGCGACCAGTTCGCCCGCTCCGGCAAAACCTACCAACCCGTGAAGACCAACTTCTTCCAGGGCGGCGTGAGCACCGGTTGCGGCAGCGCCTCCTCGGACGCGGGGCCGTTCTACTGCCCGGCCGACGCCGAGGTCTACATCGACCTGGCGTTCTTCCAGGAGCTGAAGACCACGTTCGGCGCGACCGGCGGCCCGTTCGTCGAGGCCTACGTCCTCGCCCACGAGTACGGCCACCACGTGCAGGACCTGAACGGCACCTCCGACCGCGTCAAGGAGGGCACCGGCCCCACGTCCGACTCGGTGCGGCTGGAACTCCAGGCCGACTGCTACGCGGGCGCATGGGCCAACCACGCCACGAACACGCCGACGGCTTCTGGCAAGCCGCTGATCACCGGTGTGACCGACGACGACGTGAACGCCGCGCTGGACGCCGCCAGCCGCATCGGTGACGACTTCATCCAGAAGAACCTGGGCGGCGGCAACGTCGACTCCAGCCAGTTCAGCCACGGCTCCTCCGCCCAGCGGCAGAAGTGGTACCGCACCGGCTACGAGAGCGGCGACCCCACGCGGTGCGGGACGTTCGACACGAACGACCTGGGCTGACGGCTCCGGCGGGCACTCCGGTCACGGGGTGCCCGCCTGCTTGTCCGGGCGGGTTGGGACGCGGGAAAACCTCACGTTACTTGGGACCCCCCGATTTCCACTTCACCGGCGGGCACCGGCAGAACCGGCTCGCCCAAGATCGTTCTCGGTTGGTCCAAGACCGAAGGCTGCTCACGCGCAGTCGATCAGCTCGTCGGGCACAACGATGCCGGCTTGCTTCCCGCTGGTGACAAGCGAAAAGGCGCGTCCGGACGTGGAGTCCGGACGCGCCTTTCGCCTACCTGCTACTACGAGGTGAGGCCGTGCGAGTGGTGCTCGGCGACCTTGAAGCCCTTGGCGGCCGCGGCGCGGACCGCGGCGCGCTGGACGCGCGGCGGGACGCCGTTGACGTCCTCGGTGCTGATCGCGTAGGACGCGATCACCCAGGCGATGGCGTCGCTGTTGCGGTCGAGCGCCACGCGGTCCAGGTTGCCGAGGTTGTCGCAGGCCTGGTGGTAGCACTTGTCGTAGGCGACACCGGCGGTGCCGCCCCACTTCGCCGCCTGCGCCGGGGTCTTGATGCCCTCGGCGCCGGTGAACAGGCCGCCCGCGGGGATGCCGACGTTGATGAACTCGCCGTAGTCCGAACGGCCGGTGAAGTCGGTGCCCTCGGTCTGCACGTTCTTGCCGACGGTCAGGTAGTCGACGAACGCCTTCTCGATCTGGGCGGAGCCGTAGGGGCCCGCACCGGCGCCGGTGGCGTCGGAGTCGTCGCCGTCGTAGACGAAGTAGGCGGCGTTCGGCGAGGCGACCATGTCGAAGTTCAGGTACAGCGCGATGTCGAGCTGCTGCTCGAACGTGAGCGCCTTGACGTACTCCGTGGAGCCGATGAGGCCGAGTTCCTCGGCGCCCCACCAGGCGAAGCGGACGGCGTTGCCCACCTTGGGCTTGGAGCCCAGCTGGAGAGCGGTTTCCAGCAGTGACGCGGAGCCGGAGCCGTTGTCGTTGATGCCGGGGCCCGCCTCGACGCTGTCGAGGTGCGAACCGGCCATCACGACGTTGTCCTTGCGGCCCGTCTTGGTCTGCGCGATGACGTTGCGCGCGGTCTTGATGTCCTCGTGGAAGCGCATGTCGACCGTGGCGGACTGGCCCGCGAGGCCGAACAGCGTGGTGCCGTCGGCCTTGCTGACGCCGCCGGTGGGGATGACGCCGGGCTGGCCGAGGGTGACGCCGGAGAGCTTGCCGTCGACGTTGTTCGCGACGACCACGGCGATGGCGCCCGCGGCGGCGGCGTTGCGGTGCTTGATGTCGAACGTGCAGGCGCCGCGGCGGATCACGGCGATGGCGCCGGTGAAGTCCTGCCCCGCGAAGTCCTCGGCCTCGCAGCCGGGCGTGGCGTCCTCGGGGACGGCGCGCAGCGTGCCGGTGATCCCGCCCGCGGGCGTCTGCGGCGACTCCTCCATCGGGATGGTCTCGTAGGTCGCGGCGCCGACCTTGGTGGTGGCCGCGTCGGTGACCTGGACCGGGTAGGTGAATTCCGGCGTGGTCACGTCGAAGCCCGCGCCGCGCAGCTTGGTCGCGACGTACTCGACGCTCGCGTCGTAGCCGGGCGTGCCGACCGCGCGGGTGCCGTTGTTGCGGTCCGCCAGCCGCTGGAGGGCGATCAGGTGGCGGTTGACGCCGTCAGCGGTGACGGCCTTGGTGAGCTTGGTGGCCAGGGCGGGCCCGACGGGCTCCGCCTTGGGTCCCGCGTAGGCGGTCGGCGCGACGATGAGCGCCAGTGCGGCGGCGGCCGCGATCGCGCTCAGACCCGCGCGTCGTGTTCTTCCGGACATGATCGAAATTCCCCAATCGTTCGGATGGAGAACCATGCAAGCGCCGACTGTCCGAAATCAATCCGTCACTCGGCGGGTTCGCCCTGCGTGAGCAGACCCAGGCACCCGGACAAACCGGCCACTTCGAGCGTCCAAGCTGGCCTGATGAACCGATCGCGGGTGACGAGCAAGCGAACGTCATCACTCGCTTGCCCGCGCCTGGTGACTCTCCGCGTTCCATCCTCGACGTAGCCGAGCTTGCGGCTGACGCCCAACGACTGCGCGTTCTCGCTCCACGCCGCCGACCTGCCCCGCGTCGCCCCGAGGTGGTCGAACGCGAACATCAGCACGGCCGCGCGCATCTCGGTGCCGATGCCCTTGCCCTGGTGCCGGAGTCCGATCCACGAACCGGTGTCCACTTCCCCGGTCACCGCGAAGTCCCGCGCCGTGACCTCCTGGGTGCCGATCACCCGGCCGTCGAACCGGACCAGGAAGTTGAGGGTCCACCCCGCCGGGGCGAGCGCCGCCCGTGCCCGCCAGAAGTGCTGGAGCGCGTTGCGCCCGAGGTCCTCCGCGGGAACGTCGGTCCACGCGACGGCGAACGGCATCCGATCCGGCGGGTGGACGCCGAGGCGCGCCTCCTCGACGAGTTCGAGCAGGCCTTCGTCGTCATCCGGGCGCAGTTCGAGCCGGGGTGTGCGGAGCACGAGGTGTCGGAAGGGCCAGGCGTCCATGCCCGGTGATGTTCCCGGACCCGGCGTCCGGGCGCGACCGGATTACCGTCGAACCCATGTACGCGATCACGATTCGTGAACCAGGCGGGCCCGACGTCCTCGAGTGGACCGAGGTCCCGGACCCGACGCCGGGACCGGGCGAGGTTCTCCTCGACGTCGCCGCCGGCGCGCTCAACCGCGCGGACCTGTTGCAGCGCCAGGGCCACTACCCGCCACCGCCCGGCGCGTCGGACATCCTCGGCATGGAGTGCTCCGGCACCATCTCCGCACTCGGCGAGGGCGTCACCGACTGGAACGTCGGCGACCAGGTCTGCGCACTGCTCTCCGGCGGCGGCTACGCCGAAAAGGTCGCGGTCCCCGCCCCGCAACTACTGCCCCTGCCCGACGGCGTCGACCTGATCACCGCGGCCTCACTACCCGAGGTCGCGTGCACGGTGTGGTCCAACGTCGTCATGCACGCCGGGCTCAAGGCGGGCGAACTGCTGCTCGTCCACGGCGGCGTCGGCGGCATCGGCACCCACGCCATCCAGGTCGGCAAAGCACTCGGCGCCCGCGTCGCGGTAACCGCGGGCTCCGACGAACGCCTCGCCCGCTGCGCCGAACTCGGCGCGGACATCACCGTCAACTACCGCGAACAGGACTTCGTCACCGAGGTCAAGTCCGCCGACGTCGTCCTCGACAACATGGGCGCGAAGTACCTCGACCGCAACATCGACGTCCTCAACCTGAACGGCAGACTCGTCGTCATCGGCCTCCAGGGCGGGGTGTCCGCGGAGCTGAACCTGGGCAAGCTGATGGCGAAGCTCGGCAGCGTCTCGGGTACCCGCCTGCGCAGCAGGCCGGTCGAGGGGCCGGGCAGCAAGGGCGAGATCGTCGCCGCCGTGCGCAAGGGGCTGTGGCCGCTGATCGCGTCCGGCCAGGTGAAGCCGATCGTGCACGACGTGGTTCCGATGCGCGAGGCGGCGGCGGCGCACCGGGCGCTGGAGAGCGACGGCGACGTGTTCGGCAAGTTGCTGCTGAAGACGGACTAGGCGAACGCGTCCGGACCTCCTGCTCGACGCCGTCGGCCGAACCTGAGCGCGGCCGCTTCGGGCTCGTGACGGGCACTGGTCGTGATGGCGGGCGCCACCACGACCAGTGCCGTGACACCGTTCCGACAGGCGTCGCTCAATCCCCGCAAACAGCACCCTTGGCAGGCAGCGTGCCGGCCACGAGGTAGGCGACGATGTGGTCGCCGACGCACTGCCTGCTGTTCAGGAACCCGGTGTGGCCCTCGCCCCGGTAGGTGAGCAGCCTGCCGCCGCGCAGGGTCGAGGCCAGCGCGACCGCGTCCGGGAACGGGGTGTCCGGGTCGCCGGTGGAGCCCACCACGAGGATCGGCGGCGCGGTGCGGGCGTCGAACGGCCCGGCGAACCGGGACTTCGAGCGCACCGGCCACCGCGTGCAGGCGGTGGCGTGCGCGTGGTCGTAGCTGGGCACCGCGTAGGCGAGGGCCGGTCCGGTCAGCGGGGCGACGGCCGAGGCCCTGGCCAGCTGAGCGCGCAACCGCGCTTCGCCCATCGGGAAAAGGCGGTCGGCGCACTCGACCGAGGTGTTCGCGGCGAGCGACTGCGCGGGCGGTGCGCCCAGCAGGTCACCGGAGCGGTCCTGCTGGGCCGCGCGGAGTCCCTTGGCGATCTCGGGCCAGGCGGCCAGCCCGCCGCCCAGGGCACGCACGACGTTGAACGTGAGCAGGGCGCCGTTGCCGACGAACGCGCCGTTCGCGGCGCGCGCCGAGTCCGCGTCCAGGCTGTTCTGCAACTCCACGAACGCGGCACGCGGGTCGCCGTCGCCGAACCCGCACTCGGCAGGCGTCGCACGGCACCAGTCGAAGAGGCGACCGAGCGCCGACTCCACGGCGACGTACTGCCCGAGGTCGTACTCGTACGGCCTGTTCGCATACGTCTCCGGGTTGTAAGCACCGTCCAACGCCAACGCCCGAACCCGATTCGGGAACAGGTTCGCGTAAACGGTGCCGATGTAAGTGCCGTAGGAGATGCCGAAGTAGGTCAGCTCCTCATCACCGACCGCCTGGCGCATCAGGTCCATGTTCCGTGCGACGTACTCGGTGCCGACGAACGGCAGCAGCCGCGCGCTTTCCCGCTTGCACGCGTCGGCGAACTGCTTGCCCTGCGCCAGGGCGCAGTCGAAGCCACCCGTCGTCGGCCTGCTCGTCGCCTGCGACCACGCCTCGGTGTACTCGGCCTGCGACTGGCACGCGAGCGGCGAACTGCGTTCCACGCCTCGGGGGTCGAACCCGATGATGTCGAACCGCTCCCCCAGTTCGGCCGGGCCCGCCGCGCTGAAGGAGCGCACCAGCTCGTCGGTGCCGCCGCCGGGCCCGCCGGGGTTGAGGAACAGGGACCCGATTCGCCGTGCCGGGTCGTTGGCCTGCTTGCGGGTGACGCCGAGCCCGATCTTCTCGCCCCTGGGGTCGCGGTAGTCCAGCGGCACTTCGGCGGTGGCGCACTGGAAGCCGCCACCGCAGTCCGTCCACGTCAGCGACGGCGGGCGGGGCGCGTCGGTGTGCGCCATCGCAGGCGTGCCGCCCAGCAGCATCGCGCCCGCGATCACGCCGACCAGGGCGCGCGTGGTTGTTCTGGTCATCCTTGTGCTCCCGAATCGTCGACCGTGATCACAACGCCTCGTTCGGCGGGATCACCCTTCAACCGACGGTAGACGTACCGCGAATTACGTGAAAAAGTGCGCCGGTGGGACGACGACCGCAACCGGAGATCAAGGCGAGGCTGCTCGACGCCTGCGCCGACCACGCGCTCACGCACGGGCTGCCCGACCGGCTCGAACCGCTGGCCCGCGCCGCGGGCACCTCGACGCGCATGTTGATCTACCACTTCGGCACCCGCGACGCCCTGCTGCGCGCGGTCCTCCAGCACGCGCGGCGGCGGCAGCTCAGCACCTTCGGCGACCTGCTGCGCGTACGCCCCGACCAGCCGTACACCGTCACGCTGATGAACGCCTGGACCTTCGTCACCGGCCCGGAGGGGCAGCCCTACGTGCGGATGTTCAGCCAGTGGCGGGACAGCGCGGCGCAGCGGCTGCTGCCCGACTACGACCGGGTGACGACGACCGACTGGCTCGGACCGCTCGAAGAGGGCCTGCGCGGCATCGACCGGCCGGAACTCGCCACGTTCGTCCTCGCGGTCTTCCACGGTCTGCTCATGGACCTCGACGCCACCGGCGACAGCGACCGCACGGACCGGGCGTTCACCCACTTCCTCAGCACGCTCGACCACCAGGCCGTCCACGGGAGTCCGACCGCCGCGCGGTAGCGGGCTCGACCTCCTGAACGCACGAGAAAGCGGGGCCGGCAGATGCCGGCCCCGCCTTTGATCACCTCGTGGCTACCTAGACCCTGGCGTGCGCCTTGGCGTTGCCGCCGTCGCCCGCCGAGCCGGAGTGGCCACCGACCGTGTTGCTGTGGTTGGTCGCGTCGCCGGTGTCACCGGTCGGACCGGTGTCACCCGAGTCGCCCGAAGTCACCGCGGTGGACGACTTCGTGCCCTCGTGGTGCTTCCAACCGTCGTTCTTCCAGCTGTCGTTCTTCCAACCGGAGTGCTTCCAGCCGTTGTTGTTCCAGCCGGAGTTGTTCCAGCTGTTGCCCCAACCCGAGTCGTTCCAGCCGTGGTCGCTGCCGCGGGTCTCGGTGGTGGCCGTGTTGCCGCCGGTGGAGCCGGAGTCACCCGAGTTGCCCGAGCCGCCGGTCGTGGCGTTGTTCGAGCTGGTGGCGTTGCCGCCATCGCCCGAGTTGCCGCCGTTGCCCGCGATCGCGCTCACGTCGGTGTTGTCGTGGCTCCAGTTGTCCTGGTGGCCCCACTTGCTGCCGTGGCCCCACTTGTCCCCGTGGCCCCACTTGCTGTCGTGGCTCTGCGAGACCCACGCCATGGCGTTGCCGCCATCGCCCGCCGAACCCGAGTTGCCGCCAACGGTGTTGCTGTTGTTGGAGGCGTTGCCCGTGTTACCGGTCGCACCGGTGTTGCCCGAGTCGCCGGACGTCACCGCGGTGCTGGACTCGTCGTGGTTCCAACGGCTGCCGCCCTGGTCGAACACGACGGCGCTGTTGCCGCCGGTCGAACCCGAGTCGCCCGAGTTGCCGGAGTCGCCGGTCGTGGCGGAGTTCGAGCTGGAGGCGTAACCGCCATCGCCCGAGTTGCCGCCGTCCCCCGCGATCGCGGTCACGTCGGAGTCGCTGCCGTTGTTCCACCCGCCGTGGCCCTGCGTGCCCTCGGCCGTGGCGTTGCCGCCATCGCCCGCGGGGCCGGAGTTGCCGCCAACCGTCGTGCTGTTGTTGGAGGCGTCGCCCGTGCCCCCGGTCGCACCCGTGTTGCCCGAGTCGCCCGAGCTCACGCTCGTGCTGCACTCGGCGAGCACGCACAGCCCGTAGGCCGAGTTGCCACCGGTCGAACCCGAGTCACCGGAGTTGCCGGAGTCACCCGAGGTGGCGTTGTTCGAGCTGGAGGCGTCGCCGCCGTTGCCCGAGTCACCGCCGTTGCCGCCTTCGGCGACAGCGGAGGAGTCGCCTCCACGGGAGGAGCCGCCACCAGCCGTCGCGGAACCGCCGTCACCGGCCGGACCCGAGTTGCCGCCTGCGGTGTTGCTGTTGTTGGAGGCGTTGCCCGTGTCACCCGTCGACCCGGTGTTGCCCGAGTCGCCGGAACCGACGGTGGTGGTGCAGTCCGCCAGCACGCACAGCCCGTAGGCCGAGTTGCCGCCGGTGGAACCGGAGTTCCCCGAGTTGCCGGAACCGCCCGAGGTGGCGTTGTTCGAGCTGGAAGCGTTGCCGCCGTTGCCCGAGTCACCGCCGTTGCCCGCGATGGAGGACGTCACGGTGTTGACGACGCCTCCGAGGCCGAGCGGTCCGTTGTGGGACGTGTCGGCGCTCGCCATCGTCTGACCCAGCAGGACGAACCCGCCGGAGAGGACCGCGGCGAGCAGGCCGCGTTGGACGTACTTGTGCATGTCGAACCTTCCTGATGATCAAGCTCGGTGATCTGTCGGCTTGGTCGATCAGGTGGGGTCAACTGGGATGACTGAGGCCGTAGTCGTAGAACCACGACCAACGCGCCGGGCCACCGGTGATGGCGGTCAGGCCGGTTTCGTCCGGCTTGGTCCTCGGTGTTCCGGGGAGGTCTGCCGACGCGGAACCGTTCGAGCCGCCCGCCGAGGCGGACGTCGTCATCCCCGAGACGACGAACGGGACGTCGTGCGGCACCTCGGGCGAATCACCCCGGTGCCGCAGGACAGGCGCGGGAGCGGCCGTCGAGGTCGACGGGGGCGGTGTGGTCGCGGCCTGCGCCGAAGGACCCCACGCGGGGGTTTCCGGGGAAAGCCGTGCGTCCCTCGCGGGAGCGGCCGCCTCCGCCGGCACCGGCGGTGACACGTCGGGCACTTCCGGCACGACCGGGGTGACGGGCACCGCGGGCACCACGGGGGTGTCCGCCTGGCGCACGAGCGGCGCGGTGACGGGCCGGACGATCGGTGTCGCCACCGGGAGCGTCCTGTCCACCACCCCGACCACCGGGGCCAGCAAGGGCTCCGTCACGGGTCGAAGCGGTTCGAGCACCGGGGTCAGCACCGGCTCGACCAGGCCCGTCACGCCGCTGACAGCGGGCGCGAGCTGGTCGACCAACGGTCGCAGCGGTTCGGTCAGAGGATGAACCGCTGCGGTGACGGGGGTGAGCACCGGCTCGGCCACCGCGGTCACCCCGCTCACCACGGGCGCCAGCCGGTCGGTCACCGGAACTACGACCCGGTTCGCCACCGGGGCGATGACCTGATCGGTCACCGGTGCGACGACCTGGGAGAGGCCGCCGAGCAAACCTGGAGAACTGTCCTCATCGGCGTTCGCCGTTCCCACGGCGAGGACACCGAAGCCGATCACGAATCCGACGGAAATGAGCATTCGTCGGATAACGGTGGAACTGGTTGTCTTCATGGAATTCACCTCCCTCCACGAATCAGCACCTGTACGCAAGAACGTTCGGGCACTCCTCCGGGTAGGTTCACCCGGAAGTGGAAAGAAATGCTTCGTCCCAGCTCAGCCGACCTAAACTTTTTTCAAACCCGCATTCCGCAATTACTCTACGAATGGGTAACCCGACGGGCGCGCACTCTGGGTGATCATCAGTCGATCGCGGTGGCGGTGGCCAGCGACGTGCGCGGAGTGGTGCGGAAGCGCAACGAGAACTCCTCCGCCCAGCGCACCAGCACGGCCTGCTCACCCGGCCGGTCGGCGTCGTCCACGAGCACCGCGGCGCCGGGCGCGAGCACCGCCCGCAGCACCGGCAGCGCGGGGTACCGGGCGTCGCCGAGCGACGGCCCGTCCACCAGCAGCAGGTCCACCAGCCCGAAGCGGCCGACGAAGTCGGACACCTCGTCGTGCACCAGCTGCGGGGCGTACCAGGTCGCCGTGCCCAGCGCGGCCGGGTGGACCTCCAGCGGGGCGTGCACGACCCGTGCCACCCGCCCGAGGCCCTCGCGGCGCAACTGGCTCGCCACGAACGCGGCCGTGCGCTCGTCGTGCTCGATGGACAGCAGGTGCCCGAACCCGCGCCTGGCCAGGAAACGGGCCAGGATCACCGACGACGAGCCGCACCCGCACTCCACGAGGACCGTGCGCGACCCGAGCAGGATCTCGTCGACCACCGCCGCGAGCGCCGCGGGCCGCAGCTCCTGCGCCGTGACGGGCAGGTAGTCGGACATGATCGGCGCCAGCCGCTGCAACGCCGCCAGGTCGGCGATCTCCCTTGCCAGCGAGTCGTCCACCAGGCCCCCTCGCCCTATCCCAGCTCGGCGACCGCCCGCACGAGTTGGTCCACTTCTACCGCGTTCGTGTAGTGCGCGAGGCCGACTCGGATAGCACCACCCACTTCGCCCACACCGAGCACCGAGAAAACCCCGTGCTGGCCGGGATCCGCGAACGCGCAGACGCCGCGCTCGGCCAGGTGTTCGACGCCCTCGGCGGCCTTGACGCCCGCGATCGTGAACGCCAGCGCGGGGACCCGGCGCATGGCGTCGCCGATCACCATCACGTGGCGCAGCGAGCGCAGTTCGTTGATCAGGTTGGCCAGCAGCCCGGCCTGGTAGGCCTTCACCGAGCCCAGCGACGTGAGCACGCGTTCGCGGCGCGGGCCGATGGCCGCGTCGTCCAGTCCCGCGAGGTAGTCCACCGACGCGACCAGACCGGCCAGCAGCGGGTAGGCGTGCGGTCCCAGCTCCAGCCGTTCCGGGCCGCGCGCACCGGGTTCGACCGAGCACGACGGCAGGTGGTCGAGCATCGACGCGTCGCGGAACACCAGCGCGCCGACGGGCGGGCCGCCCCAGGTGTTCGCCGAGACGGCGACGACATCGGCGTTCATCGACCTGATGTCCAGCGGCACGAACGGCGCCGCGGACGAGGCGTCCACGACGACCAGCGCGTCCCTGCGGCGGGCGGCTTCGGCGATCTTGCGGAGGTCCGGGCGGGTGCCGACGGCGCCGGAGGCCGCGGTCACCGTCACGAGCTTGCAGCGGTCGGTCACCAGCTCGTCGTACTGCCACGCGGGGAGTTCGCACGTCTCGATGTCGACCTCGGCCCACCGCACGACGCTGCCGGTCCGCTGCGCGGCGCGCTGCCACGGCGCGATGTTCCACGGGTGGTCCAGCCGCGACACCACGACCTCGTCGCCGAGGAACCAGCCGTCGGACATGGCGTCGGCGAGGCGCTGGAGCAGCACGGCGGAGTTCGGGCCGAGCACGACACCGGCGGGGTCGGCGCCCACGAGGTCCGCGATGGCCCGGCGGGCCGCGTCCACGATGGCCTCGGCGCGCTGCGAGGCGGGGAAGATGCCACCCGGCCCGGAAACCGGGGCGCGAAGTGCGGTGGAGACGGCCGTGGCCACCTGTTCGGGCACCTGCATGCCCGCCGGAGCGTCCAGGTGCACCCAGCCGTCGCCGAGCGCGGGGAAGAGACCCCGGACCCGAGCGACGTCGAACGCCATGCCGCACACCGTACGGAGGTGGACGAGTCAGCCCGCAGCAGGGGCAGGACCCGGTTGGTGCGCGTTCCGCCGATCGGGCCAGGATGGGCACATGAGCGAGGCAGGCGAGAACGAGAGGCACGTCGTGGTGGTCGGGCCGGACGGGACCCCCGTGGGCACCGCCCGGATCCCCGCCGCCGCCGACACCAACGGCGGGCAGGACGTGTCGGAGCTCGTGGAGCAACCGGCGAAGGTCATGCGGATCGGCACGATGATCAAGCAGCTCCTGGAGGAGGTGCGCGCGGCACCGCTGGACGAGGCCAGCCGCGCCCGGCTCAAGGAGATCCACAAGCGGTCCATCGAGGAGCTCGAGGACGGTCTCGCGCCGGAGCTGCGCGACGAGCTGGAACGGCTTTCACTGCCGTTCACCGAGGACGGGATCCCCTCCGACGCGGAACTGCGGATCGCGCAGGCGCAGCTGGTGGGGTGGCTGGAGGGCTTGTTCCACGGCATCCAGACCGCGCTGTTCGCCCAGCAGATGGCGGCGCGCGTCCAGTTGGAGCAGATGCGCGGCCGCGCGCTGCCCGCGGGCAGCGGTGGATTGGAAGCTCCCGAAGGCCCGCACATCTCCGGGTCTGGTCAGTACCTCTGAGTTCGGTGCAGACTGCGCCTCTTGCGCACGACGGTGACGGGTACCACCCGCACACCGATGGACGAAGCGGCGACTTTTGGTGCGCCGAGAGGAGAACCCGACGTGCTCGACCGAGTCCGCCGCACGCTGCGAGCCGAGCAGGTGCGCCGATCCCTCCGCGACAAGGTGACCAGGGCGATCGACGAGGTGGTCGGCCCGTACCACCGCGCGCAGACCGAGCGCATCGACGCTCTCCAGCGCGAGGTGGACGGCCTGCGCGAGGACGTGCGGCACCAGTCCGACCGGATCGTCGAGACCAGCAGGCAGTTCGAGATCAGGGCGCGCCGCGACCTGGTGTTCGCCGGTGAGCGCGAAGCCGCGTTGCAGAGCGCGCAGTTCGTGCGCGACCACATGCCGAGGGTGCCGCAGTTCGGCCACCCCCACCAGACCCTGGAGTTCGCGCTGGGGATGGTCGCGCAGGACGGCCTGGCGCTGGAGTTCGGCGTCTACACCGGCAGCACGCTGAAGATCATCGCCGCTTCCCGCGGCGAGAAGGACGTCTTCGGCTTCGACTCGTTCGAGGGCCTGCCCGAGGACTGGCGCAACGGCTTCCCCGCCGGGATGTTCAACGTCGAGGGGCTGCCGGACGTGCCGGGCGCCGAGCTGGTCGTCGGCTGGTTCGACGACACCCTGCCCGGCTTCCTCGAGGAGCACGAGGGGCCCGTGACCTTCCTGCACGTGGACTGCGACCTGTACTCGTCCACGAAGACCGTCCTGGACCTCGTGGGCCCCCGTTTGGTGCCCGGCAGCGTCGTGGCGTTCGACGAGTACTTCAACTTCCCCGGCTGGGAGCAGCACGAGCACCGGGCGTGGATGGAGTACGTGGAGAAGTCCGGGATCGAATTCAGCTACGAGGGGTACACCTACGACCACGAACAGGTGATCGTGAAGGTGACCAGCGTGTTGGCCGGTTCCGAAGATCGGTAACCGCTCCGTGACCGACCGGCGGCAAGTGCACCCACCTGCCGCCGGTAGTCTCAGCTCTCGTGCAACCCACGAGTACGGTCGACCGACCTGAAGCACCCCCTGCGTCCAACTCGCGCACCTTCGCGCGCGCGTTCGCCGATGTGCGAGACGCGTGGCAGCACAGGGAGCTGTGGGGGCACCTTGGCTGGCAGGACATCAAGCAGCGGTACCGGCGGTCGGTGATCGGTCCACTGTGGATCACCATCTCCATGGGATCGACCGCGCTCGCGCTGGGCCTGCTCTACTCGACGCTGTTCAACCAGGACATCGCGACGTTCCTGCCGTACGTCACGGTCGGCTTCGTGATCTGGAACTTCATCCTCGGCGTGATCACCGAGGGCACCGACGTCTTCATCGCCAACGAGGGGCTGATCAAGCACCTACCTGCGCCGATGACCGTGCACGTGCTGCGGATGGTGTGGCGCCAGCTGCTCTTCTTCGCGCACAACCTGGCCGTCTACGTGATCGTGCTGATCGTCTTCTTCCCCGCGCTGACGAAGCCCTACCACATGGAGGGCGACGACTTCATGCATCCGGGCATCACCTGGACGATCCTCCTGGTGATCCCCGCGATGGCCCTCGTCGTCATCAACGCGGTTTGGGTCGCGCTGCTGTTCGGCATCATCAGCACCCGGTTCCGGGACATCCCGCCGGTGATCAACAGCTTCATCAACCTGATCTTCTTCATGACGCCGATCGTGTGGCACACGGGTGTGCTCAACAAGGTCACGAACGGCGAAGGCAACTGGCGCATCCTGATCGCGGAGCTCAACCCGCTCTACCACTTCGTGGAGATCGTCCGGGCACCGCTGATCGGGCACGCGCAGTACTGGCACCATTGGGTGGTGGTCGGCGCGTTCACGATCGGCGGCTGGGCATTGGCATTCGTGGCGCTGCGCAACTACCGTGCCCGCGTCTCCTACTGGGTCTGAGTGAGGCCGCAAAACATGGTCAGCATCGAAGTCTGGAACGCATCGGTCGACTTCCCGATCTTCGACGCCAAGTCGAGGTCGCTGAAGAAGCTCGCCCTCGGCAAGGTCGGCGGCAAGATCGGGTCCGAGGGCCGGGTCCCCATAATCGAGGCGCTGCACGACATCACCCTCTCCATCAAGGAGGGTGACCGCGTCGGTCTCGTCGGGCACAACGGCGCGGGCAAGTCGACGCTCCTGCGGCTGCTGGCGGGCATCTACGAGCCCACCAGGGGCAGCTCCCGCATCACGGGCAAGGTCGCGCCGGTGTTCGACCTCGGCGTCGGCATGGACCCGGAGATCTCCGGGTACGAGAACATCATGATCCGCGGCCTGTTCCTCGGCATGACCCGCAAGCAGATGGAGAAGCGGGTCGACGACATCACCGAGTTCACCGAACTCGGCGACTACCTGTCGATGCCGCTGCGCACCTACTCCACGGGTATGCGCGTCCGCCTGGCGCTGGGCGTCGTGACGTCCATCGACCCCGAGATCCTCCTGCTGGACGAGGGCATCGGCGCGGTCGACGCGGCGTTCATGGCGAAGGCGCGGGACCGCCTCAAGGACCTGGTGCGGCGCTCCGGCCTGCTGGTGTTCGCGAACCACTCCGACGAGACGCTGATCGAGTTCTGCGACACGGCGATCTGGATGGACGAGGGCATGGTCAAGCAGCAGGGCTCCCTGCGCGAGGTCCTGACCGCGTACAAGGGCACGGACCCGTTCAAGTACCTCAGCCCGGAGACCCTTGCCCGCATCGGCGGCGATCCCGTGCTCAGCACGAATGGTGGCGAGTAGACCGTGATCGAGGCACTGCCCAAGGGCTCCGTCGTGGCCGTCGTCGTGACGCGGCACCGCCGTGAGCTGCTCTCCGAGTCGCTCAAGGTGCTGGCTTCGCAGACCAGGGTCCCCGACCACCTGGTGGTCGTGGACAACGGTCCGGACCAGCCCGTCGAGGACCTGGTCGACCAGTGCCCCATCCCGTCCACGTACCTCGCCTCGCACCGGAACCTCGGTGGCGCGGGCGGGTTCGCGCTCGGCATGCTGCACGCGCTGTCGCTGGGCGCCGAGTGGCTGTGGCTGGCCGACGACGACGGCAGGCCCGCCGACGAGACCGTGCTGGCCGTGCTGCTGGAGGAGGCGGAGAAGCGCAAGCTCGCCGCGATCTCCCCGGTGGTGTCGAACATCGAGTCGCCGGACAAGCTCGCGTTCCCGCTGCGCCGCGGCCTGACGTGGAAGCGCAACACCGGCGACCTCGGCACGGACTTCCTGCCCGGCATCGCGTCGCTGTTCAACGGGGCGCTCTTCCGCGCTTCCACGGTGGACGTGATCGGCGTGCCGGACTACCGGCTGTTCTTCCGCGGCGACGAGGTCGAGATCCACCGCAGGCTCGTCCGCACGGGGCTGCGCTTCGGCACGTCGCTCAAGGTGGCCTACCTGCACCCGGACGGCTCGGACGAGTTCAAGCCGATGCTCGGCGGCCGGTTCCACGCGCAGGACCCCGAGAACCCGATCAAGCGGTACTACACCTACCGCAACCGCGGCTACCTGCTGTCGCAGCCGGGAATGCGCAAGCTCGGCGCGCTGGAGGTCTTCCGGTTCGGCCTGTACTTCCTCGCCGTCCGCAAGGACCCCAAGGCGTTCGTCGAGTGGCTGAAGCTCGTCCGCCTCGGCCAGCAGGAGCGGTTCTTCCGCAAGTGAGTGGAAGTCGGAGGGCCGCCGCCCTCCGACTCCGCCCGCTACGGCAGTCCGAAGCCGTCGAACGGGTACCGGCGGCTGGGACCGTTTGTGCACGCAGCGCGGTCGTAGTAGTACGGACCGTGTGAACTCTGGGGAGATCAGCCGACGCGCAGTCCTGTCCGCGACCGGAGCCGCCGCGCTGGCGGGCCTGCTGGGCGCCTGCGGCTCGAACACCGGCCGCGGCGACGGGAGCGGCGGAACGCTCCGCCAGTGGTACCACGCCTACGGCGAACCGGGCGTGCAGCAGGCGGTCGAGCGGTACGCCAAGTCCTACGACATGGCGACCGTGGACGTGCAGTGGAATCCGGGCGACTACGACTCGAAGCTCGCCGCCGCGCTGCTGGCGGCGGGCGGTGAACCGGACGTCTTCGAGTCCGTCACCCAGATCAGCGCGGTCCGGTCCGGGCAGATCCTGCCGCTGGACGACGTGATCGCGTCCGCGAAGGATGACTTCACCACGACCATCCTCGCCGGGCACACCGTCGACGGGCAGGTGTACGGCATCCCGCAGGCCGTGGACATGCAGATGCTGTTCTACCGCAAGAGCATGTTCGACGAAGCCGGGATCGCGCCACCGTCCACTGTGGACGAGCTGGTCGACGCGGCGCGGCGGTTGACCAAGGGCGACGTGAAGGGCATCTTCGCGGGCAACGACGGCGGTGTCGCCGTGCTGGGCGGCCCCGCGCTGTGGTCGGTCGGGCTGGACTACGTCACGACCGGGCACGACGTCGGGTTCGACGAGCCGTCGGCCGCGGTGGCGATCGGCAAGCTGCGGGAGCTGTACGCCAGCGGGGCGATGCTCCAGGGGGCCGTGAAGGACTGGGCCGAGCCCGACGCGTTCACCCAGGGGCTCGTCGCGATGCAGTGGACCGGCCTGTGGACCGTGCCCGCCGTGCAGAAGGCGCTCGGCGACGACTTCGGCGTGCTGCCGTGGCCGAAGCTCGACGCCAACGGGCGGGCGAGCGTGCCGGTCGGCGCGTACGGCGCGATGGTGAACGCCAAGAGCAAGCACATCGACGAGGCCAAGGCGTTCATCAAGTGGCTGTGGGTCGACCGCACCGACTACCAGGAGGACTTCAACCTCTCCTACGGCTTCCACATCCCGCCGCGCGAGAGCCTGGCCGCGAAGGCGGGCAAGCTGACCACCGGCGTGGCCGCCGACGCGGTGAGGTTCGTGCGGGAGAACGCGAAGTCCTCCAACCCGCCGGACTGGGTGCCGTCGATGAGCAGGGCGCTCGACGACGCCGTGTCCCGCGTCGTCCGCGAGGGCGCCGACGCGGGCACGGAACTCAAGGCAGCGGCGCAGAAGGCGCGCGACGAGCTCAAGCGCCTGTACGGATGAGGCGGGCGGACACCCGCGCGTTCTGGCTGTTCGTCGGCCCGTTCGCCATCGGCCTGCTGGCCTTCGTCTACGTCCCGATCGGCTGGAGCGTGGCGCTGTCGTTCTTCGACGCGCGCAACACGGTCACGCCGACGGACTTCGTGGGGCTGGCCAACTACGCCGACATGCTGACCGACGGGCCGTTCCTCCGCAGCCTCGGCACGTTCAGCGCTTTCGCCCTGTTCATCGTGCCGACGACGTTCGTGCTGTCGTTGGGGTTGGCACTGCTGGTCGACCGGATCACCTTCATGCGGGCGTTCTTCCGGTCCGTCTTCTTCCTCCCCGCCGCGTGCTCCTACGTGGTGGCGTCGCTGGTGTGGAAGCTGTCCATCTTCAACGGGGTCCGCTACGGGCTGGCGAACACCGTGCTCGGCTGGTTCGGCGTGGACCCGATCGCGTGGATCGGCTCCACCGACCCGCCGTGGTACTGGGTGGTGCTGGTGACGCTGCGGCTGTGGCTCCAGCTGGGTTTCTACCTGATCCTGTTCATCGCCGGGCTCCAGCGGATTCCGAAGCACCTGTACGAGGCGGCGTGGATCGACGGCGCCAAGCCGGGGTGGCAGACGCTGCGGCACATCACGCTGCCGCAGCTGCGCACGACGTCGATCGCGGTGCTGCTGCTGAACCTGATCGCCGCCTACCAGGCGTTCGACGAGTTCTACAACGTGCTCGGCTCCGCGCAGGGCTACCCGCCGTTCGCCCGGCCGCCGCTGGTGTACCTGTACTACACGTCGTTGGGCAGCGGGGAGCAGGACTTCGGGCACGGCGGCGCGGGCGCGGTGCTGCTCGCGCTCGTGATCGCCGCCGTGACCCTCCTCCAGGGCAGGGTGATCACCCGATGAAGGCCCTGCGCTACCTGGCGCTGGCGGTGCTGGCGGTGCTGTTCCTGCTGCCGTTCTACCTGATCGTCCGCAACGGGCTCGCGACCGAGGCCGAGATCACCGGGCGGGACTGGCGGCTGTTCCCGGAACGGCCGCACTGGGAGAACTTCGGCGAGCTGTTCGACGATCCCGCCGTCCCGATCCTGCGCAGCGTCCTGAACTCGACCGTGGTCGCGGTCCTCCAGACCGCGGGCCAGCTCCTGTTCTGCTCGCTCGCGGGCTACGGCCTCGCCCGCATCCCCTACCGGCACGCGGACAAGGTGCTCTACGCCGTCGTGGCCACCCTGATGATCCCGGCCGCGGTCACGTTCGTGCCCACGTTCGTCGTGGTCTCGACGCTGGGCTGGATCAGCGACCTGCGCGGCCTCGTGATCCCCGGCCTGTTCAGCGGGTTCACCGCCTTCCTGTTCCGGCAGTACTTCCGCAACTTCCCACCCGAACTGGAGGAAGCCGCCCGGATCGACGGCCTCGGCCACTGGGGCACCTACTGGCGGATCGTCGTGCCGAACTCGCGCGGCTTCTTCGCCGCACTGGGCGTGATCGCGTTCATGACCAGCTGGAACCAGTTCCTCTGGCCGCTGGTCGTCGCGCAGGACCAGGACTCGTGGACCGTGCAGGTCGCCCTGTCGGTGTTCCTCACCGCGCAGAGCATCAACGTGCACGAGCTGTTCCTGGCCGCCGCCATCTCCATCACGCCGCTGGTCGTCGTGTTCCTTGCGCTCCAGCGGTTCCTGGTCCGCGGCGTGGTGGAGAGCGGCATCAAAGAATGAGACGTCACTCCTTGCGCAGCAGGAGGAAGATGCTCGGCCCGAAGAACACCGGCGCCAGCACCGGTTGCAGGAACCTCTCCACCCCGACCAGCGTCCGGTGCGGCAGCAGCCTCTTCAGCGTCCGATTCCTCAGGTTCGACACCGACAGCACCTTCTCGGTCCGCAACCCGACCGCGGCCAACTGCTCGATCACCACGTGCGGGTTGTGGTTCACGAACGGGATCTCACCGTCGTGCCGGTTCTCCGGCGACCGGATGTCGACGGGCGCGGTCGGCAGCGGTTCGCGCCGCAGCAGGTAGCGGAGCCGGTTGCGGGCGTGCGCCACGTTGGCGACCTCCACGATCGCGGTGCCGCCGACCGCCAGGACCCGGCTGATCTCGGCGAACTCGACGCCGGGCGTGGGCAGGTGGTGCGACACCCGGATCATGGTGACCAGGTCGAGCGACCCGTCGGCGAACACCAGGTCGTCGGCCTGCGTCCGCACGCGCTCGATCTCCGGGTGCTCGGCCAGGAAGTCGGCGGCCACGTCGAGCTGCCGCTTGCTCGGCTCGGCCAGCGTGACGTGCTCGGCGTACCGGCGGAGCAGCAGGCTCAGCCTGCCGTAGCCGCCACCGATGTCGGCGGCGCGCTCGAACATGTTGTCCCCCAACAACTTGCGGATCGCCACCTCCTCAGCCGCGTGCTCGTAGTCGCGCCCGTCCCAGTAGCTCACGTAGTCGTGGGCCGGACCGTCGTAGTAGTCAGCTCTCCTCTTGCTCCCCATGGGATGAGCACGCCCGACCCGGTGGTTGGGTTGTCCCATCGCGTGGACCGCCTTCCGCCGGGGGTCCGGATGGGTGAGGATCGGCAGGATGAGCCGAGAAGACCGCGCCTGGGGCTTCCGCACCAGGGCGCTGCACGCGGGTGGCGCGCCGGACCCGACGACCGGCGCCCGCGCCGTGCCGATCTACCAGACCACGAGCTTCGTCTTCCAGGACACCGCGGACGCCGCGAACCTGTTCGCGCTGCAGAAGTACGGCAACGTCTACAGCCGGATCGGCAACCCCACGGTCGCCGCGTTCGAGGAGCGGATCGCCAGCCTGGAGGGCGGGATCGGCGCCGTCGCCACGTCCAGCGGGCAGGCCGCCGAGTTCCTGACGTTCGCCGCGCTGACCGAGGCGGGTGACCACGTCGTGTCGGCCTCGGGCCTCTACGGCGGCACGGTCACCCAGCTCACGGGCACGCTGGCCCGGTTCGGGGTGTCCACGACGTTCGTGGCGGGCGAGGAGGTCGCGGACTACGCGGCGGCCATCACCGACCGCACGAAGCTGATCTTCACCGAGGTCATCGGCAACCCGTCCGGGGTGATCGCGGACCTGGCCGGGCTGGCCGACCTGGCGCACTCGCACGGGATTCCGCTGGTCGTGGACGCCACCCTCGCGACGCCGTACCTGGTGCGGCCGCTGGAGCACGGGGTGGACATCGTGCTGCACTCGGCGACGAAGTTCCTCGGCGGGCACGGGACGACGCTCGGCGGGGTGGTCGTGGACTCCGGGAAGTTCGACTGGGGGAACGGCAACTTCCCGCGGATGACCGAGGTCGTCCCCAGCTACGGCGGGCTGCGGTACTGGGAGAACTTCGGGGAGTACGCGTTCTGCACGCGGCTGAGGGCGGAGCAGTTGCGGGACATCGGGGCGACGCTGTCGCCGCAGTCGGCGTTCCTGCTGCTCCAGGGGGTGGAGACGCTGCCGCAGCGAATGGATGAGCACGTGCGGAACGCCAGGGCTGTGGCGGAGTGGTTGGAGGGGGACGAGCGGGTTTCGTGGGTGTCGTACGCGGGGTTGCCCTCGCATCGGCATCATGCGCGGGCTGCTCGGTACCTGCCTGCGGGGCCAGGGGCGGTGTTCGCGTTCGGGGTCGTCGGGGGGCGTGAGGCGGGGCAGCGGTTCGTGGAGGCGGTGGAGTTGTGCAGCCACCTGGCGAACGTGGGGGATGTTCGGACGTTGGTGATCCATCCTGGATCTACTACGCATCAGCAGTTGACGGATGAGCAACTGGTGGCGGCGGGGGTTACACCGGATTTGATTCGGATTTCGGTGGGGTTGGAAGACGTGGACGACATCCTGTGGGACTTGGACCAGGCCTTGACCAGGGCGGTGAAATGATCGAGTCGGCGGTTGGCAGGCAGGCGTTGCTGCGGGAGACGAAATCCGTGGCATTGGTGGGCGCGTCCTCGAACACCGCCCGGCCCAGTTTTTTCGTGGCGACTTATTTGTTGTCGTCCACGGGGTATCGGGTTTATTTCGTGAATCCGCGGTTGGACGCGTTGTTGGGGCACCAGGTTTACCCGTCGTTGGCCGACCTGCCCGAGGTTCCGGACCTGGTGTCGGTGTTCCGCAAGCACGACGACCTGCCCGGTGTGGCGGATGAGGTGGTCGCGGTTGGGGCGCGGACGTTGTGGTTGCAGCTGGGGCTGTTCCACGAGGGGGCGGCGGCGAAAGCCGAGGTGGCGGGGTTGAGCGTGGTGATGAACCGGTGCGTGAAGATCGAGCATGCTCGATTCCACGGCGGGCTGCACCTGGCGGGGTTCAACACTGGGGTGATCACCTCGCGCAGGAGCTGACCAGGAATGCCCGAGTGTGGAACTCGTGGTGTCTGGAGGTTCGACACGGGGTGTCTGGAGGTTCGACTCGCGAAAAGGCCCGGACTGTGAGGTCCGGGCCTTTTCGGGGGTAGGTCAGTTTTCGAAGATTTTGCGCCAGGATTCCACCGAGGTGAGTTCTGGCATGGCGTCGCGGTAGACCTTCTTGAGGCGGGGCCATTCCTGGGCGAGACGTCGGTAGTTCCGGGCGGACCTGGCGGCCAGCTGGCGGAATTCCTTCGGGTCGCGCTTGCGGAAGGCAACGCCGCTGCCGTCGGCGTTGGAGACGGTGGCGCTGTCCAGGTTGCCGAGGAGGAACCAGCGGGCGTTGGTGGCGGGGACGTTGATCTGCGGGCGGTCGGCGGTGGAGCTTTCCGGGTCGCGCAGGTTGTGCAGGAGGGCCTTGGAGGCCTTGGCCGCGATGACCGCCGGGTTCACCGGGGGCTTGAGCATCTGCTCGGCGCGCACCATGTCGTAGGTGGGCGGCGGGAATTCGCGGGCCGACGTGAGGATCTGGGCGTCGGTGTACTGCTTGCGCAGCTCCTGGATCTCCGGCAGCGCCGTCCGCAGCGAGTCGAACAGCTTGCTGGGGCCCGCGAGGAAGTCCTCGATGGCCTTCTGCTGCACGGCGACCGTGGAGTACTCCATCGACAGCAGGTGGCGCAGGGTGAGCTTGAGGCCCTGCTTCAGCAGCGTCGAGCGGATGTCGTACGGGCTGTGCAGAGCCGCCATCACCAGGCGGTTGCGGGTGTGGAAGTACGCCTGCCAGTCCGTGGCGTCGTTCTTGTCGGTCCACGGCATGTGCCACACGGCGGAGCCGGGCAGCGACACGGTCGGGTAGCCCTTCTCCAGCGCGCGGAGGGAGTACTCGGCGTCGTCCCACTTGATGAACAGCGGCAGCGGGTAGCCGGTGCGCTGCACGACCTCACGCGGGAACAGGCACATCCACCAGCCGTTGTAGGTGGAGTTGATGCGCAGGTGCAGCTCTTCGGTCTCGCGGAGGGTGTCCGTCGCGAAGTCGTGGTCGGTCAGGGCGCCGGGGGCCGCGCGCCAGTTGCAGGTGGCCAGGTCGACGACCTCGCCCATGCTGTGCAGCCGCGAGCGGGCCTGGAGGTTGAGCATGTGGCTGCCGACGATGACCGGCTGGGCGCACGCGCGGGCGAAGGCGTTCGAGCGGAGCACGGCGTCCGGCTCCAGCCGGATGTCGTCGTCCATGAGCATGATCTGGGCGACGTCGGTGTGCTCGATCGCCTCGTACAGGCCGCGGGTGAAGCCGCCGGAACCGCCGAGGTTCTCCTGCTCGATGATCTCCAGCTTGTCACCGAGGAGCTTGCGCGCCTCGGCGTAGCCCTGGGTGTCCTTGACCTTGATCGCGCCCTGGTCGGCGACGAACACCTTCTGCACGACGTCGAGGACCGCGGGGTCCTCGCCGAGCGCCCGCAGCGCGATGACCGCGTCGATGGGGCGCATGGTCGTCATGCCGATGGCGACCTTCTGCTCCGGCAGCGGCGTGTCCGTCGTCCACGCGGCTTCCTTGATCTCCAGCGGCGTGTCGTCGGTGAACACGTCGAACCAGATCCAGCCGCCGTCCTCGAACGGCTTGAGGCTGACCCGGAGTTCGAGGTTCGTCCACGCCTTCGGGCTGCGCACGGCGTGGCCCTCGAGGTGGATGTGGTCGCCGCTGGGCTTGGAGCGGTAGACGTCGACGCGGCCAGCGCCGCGCACGGAGAGGCGCAGCACGACCTCCTCGACGACGGTCCAGCGCTTCCAGTAGCTGGCCGGGAACGCGTTGAAGTACGACGCGAACGAGACCTTGGCGGACGACGGCACGGTCACCGACCGGCGGGACACGACGTGGCTGTGCACGTTCGCGGGCTCGTCCAGGTACAGCGGACGGACGTCGAGCGGGTCCTCGTCGCGGGGCAGGATCACCCGCTGCAGCACCTGGTTCGGGTTGATTCCCGCTCCCCTGGCCGCGACGCGGACCGAAGCCACGTCGCTGACCTTGTTGTCCGGAGCGGTCGTCTCGATCTTCGGGGCGGCGGCGCTAGGGGCCTTGGCCTGCTCGGTCACGTGCTTCCTCCGGCGAACCGCCATCAACGCGGATTCGGGTTCAGATTCGAACGTTCGACGTGTGGTCATGGCGTGCTGCGCCGCACCCGCGAACGCCACGAAGTCGTGGATCAAGTGCGGCGGCGTTATCCGACATAGTACCCACGGAGGCGGCAGCCGCCCGTCCGGGCGTTCGCCGTTCCACCGTGTTCACAAAAGGTGATCGCCCGGTGGGATCCGACGTCCCACCGGGCGATCACCGAGCGTTCGAGATCAGATGCTGCCGTCGATCGGCTTGCCGTCCGTGAGGTGCGGCGCGATCTTGTTGTCGAAGGCGCTCAGCGCGGCGCCGATCGCCATGTGCATGTCGAGGTACTGGTAGGTGCCCAGCCGCCCGCCGAACAGCACGTTGCGCTCGGCGGCCTCGGCCTTGGCCAGCTCGCGGTACCGCTCCAGCATGGTGCGGTCCTCGGCCGTGTTGATCGGGTAGTACGGCTCGTCGTCCTCCTTGGCGAAACGGGAGAACTCGCGGACGATGACCGTCTTGTCCTTCGGGTAGTCCCGCTCCGGGTGGAAGTGCCGGAACTCGTGGATGCGGGTGTAGGGGACCTCTTCGTCGTTGTAGTTCATGACGGAGGTGCCCTGGAAGTCGCCCGTGTTCACGACCTCGCGCTCGAAGTCCAGGGTGCGCCAGCCCAGACGGCCCTCGGAGTAGTCGAAGTAGTGGTCCAGCGGCCCGGTGTAGACGACCGGCGTGCCCGCCGGGATCTCGTCCTTGACGTCGAAGTAGTCCGTGTTCAACCGGACCTCGATGTTCTCGTGCTCCGCCATCTTCTCGAGCCACGCGGTGTAGCCGTCGACCGGCAGGCCCTCGAAGTCGTCGTTGAAGTAGCGGTTCTCGAAGTTGTAGCGCACCGGCAGCCGGGTGATGTTGGCCGCGGGCAGGTTCTTCGGGTCGGTCTGCCACTGCTTGGCGGTGTAACCGCGGATGAACGCCTCGTAGAGGGGACGGCCGATCAGCGAGATCGCCTTCTCCTCGAGGTTCTGCGCGTCGGCGGTCTCGATCTCGCTGGACAGCTCCGCGATCAGCTCGCGGGCCTCGTCCGGCGTGTGGGACTTGCCGAAGAACTGGTTGATGAGCGCCAGGTTCATCGGGAACGAGTAGACCTGTTCCTGGTACTTGGCGAACACGCGGTGCTGGTAGCCGGTGAACTCGGTGAACTGGTTGACGTACTCCCACACCCGCTTGTTGGAGGTGTGGAAGAGGTGCGCGCCGTAGCGGTGCACCTCGATGCCCGTCTCCGGCTCCGCCTCCGAGTAGGCGTTGCCACCAATGTGCTCACGGCGGTCGAGGACCAGGACCCGCTTGTTCAGCTGGGTCGCGGTGCGCTCGGCAACCGTGAGACCGAAGAATCCGGAACCGACAACGATCAGGTCATAACCAGCGAAGCTCACGGCGCCCGAGGATAGCGGGGTCCCCGTCGCGGACCCCAATCGCCCCCGTTTTGCGGACAAGTCCACTGATCAGCCAAAACGGCGGCGGCGCACGACGGTCACCGCGCTGAACGCAAGAGCGCCGAGCACGGCCAGCACCGCCGCGACCAGTCCGGGCACCAGTCCCGGCGGCCGCCAGGTGAGGGTCAGCGCACCCGCCTTCGGCACGTCCAGAACGACCAGTCCGGCGGGGCCTTCGCGCACGTCCACGGGTTTTCCGTCGAGTTCGGCGCGGTAGCCGGGCCAGTTCAGCCTGGCGAGGACGACCTTGCCGGGGCGGTCGATCCGCAGCGTCTCGCGGGTGTCCGTCGACGTGTCGGCCGAGATCCCTGCATCGGTCCAGGACACCCGGCCGCCGGGCCACTGGATCGGGCCGTCGCGGCGCAGCACCGTGACAAGATCGTTGTCCCGTTCGACCCGCCAGCCCGGCGGCGCGACCGGGTTCGGGTCGACCGCTTTCTGCACAACGACGGTCTCGACGCGCATGAGGTCGATCAGCGGCGGACCGACGTCCGTGGGCTCCAGCAGCTTGGCGAGCCCCTGGGCGCAGGTCGTGCCGATGTAGTTCATGCAGGTCGCCTGCTTGAACTTCCGGTAGCCCATGCCGGTGTAGGAGGCCACCGCGGCCGCGTTCAGCAGCAGCCCGTTGTTGCCCACGACGACCGAGCCGACCTGGTAGGTCGTGCCCTGGTAGTCGTCGGCGCGCAGTTCCGAGACCGTGCGCGGGAAGCCGTACTCGGCCACGTCGGCGTTCTTGGGGAACCAGGCGGTCTGCAGCAGCAGGGCGAGCGCCACACCGGCCACCAGCACGACGTGCAGCGCGCGGGTGTTCGCCAGCCGCACGGCGAGCGCGGTGCCGACCACGAGCAGCACCAGCGACACCAGGTGCCGCCGGAACTCCCACGGGCCGGCCGCGAACGTCAGGTACGCGGTGAACAGCAGCGCGCCCGCCGTGACCAGCACCCGAGCGCGCGTCCGGTCGGTGCGCAGGCCCGCGCTGAGCAGCACCGCGAACACGACGCCGAACGCCAGGTAGACGACCTCGACGTGGCGCAGCGGGAACCGGAACATCCACATGTTCGACGGCCCGATCGCGAACAGCAGGTACCCGCCGAACACGACGAACACCGCCGTCAGCTCCCGCCACCGCTCCCGCACGATGCCCCAGTCCAGCCAGGGCAGCAGGGGGACGATGAACCAGGCGAAGTACATGCCGGGCACGCTGAGCCGGGTCGGGTCGGCGAACGTGGTGATCATCGGCCGGTGGCTGGGCATGGACGGGTTGAGGAAGTCCGACAGCCTCGGCATCAGCATCCCGTTGCTGGCGAAGCCCTGGCCCGCGCGCTCGGTCACCGCCGAGTTCCCCAGCAGCGGCAGGTACACCAGCGGCACGACCAGCGCGACGAGCACGCCGACGAGCAGCAGGCGCAGCAGCGCCGCGCGGTCGCGGGCGAGCCAGGACTCGATCAGCAGCGCGAAGAGCACCGCGCACACGCCCAGCAGCCCGTACGGATTCCCGGTCGTGACGGCGAGCGCGCCGAAGAGGAACGGCCACAGTGGACTCCCGGCGCCGCGGGCCACCCGGCGCGCGGACCACCACGTGTACGGGATCCAGGTGAACGCCATCAGGCCCGCGACCCACGACGCGGTGTCGTAGTAGAGCGTGAACCCGCCGAACGGCAGGGCGATCGCGAGGACCGCGGCCGCGGCGGGCTTCGCCCCGTACTCGCGGCACAGCAGGTACGCGCCGAGCGCGAGCAGCGCCAGGAACTCGGTCTTCACCACCAGCCCGGCGAGCGCGAGGTCGTCGAACCGGGACACCAGCAGGTAGTTCGCCAGGTTGACCGGGTTCCACAGGCCGAACAGGGCCTCGGCGGAGAAGTTGCCGCCCATCCAGTTGTCGACCGACAGGAACACCGGCCACCGCCCCGCGGCGAGCCGGTCGCCCAGGAAGTGCCACGAGGGCAGGAACTGCGCGGCGCTGTCGTCCCACACGTAGAAGAACCTGTTGCGCAGGAACGGGAGTTGGGCGAGCAGCGCGACGACCAGGACGACCACCGACGGCGGCAGCGCCCTGCGGGCGAGCTGGGTCAAGGCTGGAGCTCACTTTCGGCGGTGCGGGTGACCAGCACGAACTGCGCGACGAGGTAGGTGAACGGGATCGCGGCCGCGGCGGCCGCCAGCGGCGCGAGCCGGCTGTCCACGTCGAGCCAGTGCACCAGCAGGTACAGGCCCGCGGTGCTGATCACGAAGTTCGTCGCGTTGGAGAGCGGGAAGAGCAGGAACTTCCGCCACGTCGGCTTGATCCGGAAGGTGAAGTAGCAGCTCAGGAAGTACGAGCCGACCATCGCGATCAGGAACGCGAGCACGTGCGCCGCCATGACGGGCAGCCAGCGGCACAGCAGCAGGTAGCAGCCGTAGTAGACCCCGGTGTTGACCACTCCGACCAGCCCGAACCGGAGGATCCTGGCGAACCGCGGGTTCACGACGGGGTGCGCTCCGCGAACGGCAGGACCACCGGGGTGCCCGCGAGGTCGGAGTGGTCGGCCACCTCGGGGCCGAGCGGCACGGTCACGGGGATGGGGCGCCCGCTGGACTCCTTGACGAGGAAGTGCGGTCTGCGCTTGGTCTCGTAGTAGATGCGGCCGAGGTACTCGCCGATCACGCCGAGGAACAGCAGTTGCAGACCGCCCAGTCCGAGCACGCCGCACATGATCGTCACGTAGCCGGGGACGAAGATCCCGTCGCGGACGGCGTGCACGACGATGAAGACCGAGTAGCAGAACGCCAGTGCCGTCACGAGCCCGCCGAGGTAGATCGCCAGGCGCAGCGGGCGGTTGTTGAACGACACCACGCCGTCGATGCCGTAGTTCAGCAGCTTGCGGAACGTCCACGTGCTGTTGCCCGCGTGCCGCTGCACGTTCTCGTAGTCGACGACCGCGGTGTCGAAGCCGATCCAGGCGAACAGGCCCTTGGAGAACCGGTTGTACTCGCCGAGCGACAGCAGGGCCTGCACGGCGCGGCGGGTCAGCACGCGGAAGTCGCCGACCCCGTCCTCCAGCTCGACGTCCACGACCTTGTTGATCAGCCGGTAGTACAGGTGCGACAGCATCTTGCGGGTCGGCTTCTCGCCGGTCCTGGTCCGCCGGGCCACGACCTGGTCGTAGCCGCCGGAGAGCATGTCGACCATCCGGCCGAGCAGCTCGGGCGGGTGCTGGAGGTCGGCGTCCATGATGGCCACGAGGTCGCCGCCCGCCTGGCTCAAACCCGCCAACATCGCGGCTTCCTTGCCGAAGTTCCGGCTCAGTGCGAGGAACCTGAACCGGGGGTCGCGGTCGGCCAGCAGGCGCAGCTCGCCGAGCGTGCCGTCCTTGCTGCCGTCGTCGACCAGGATGACCTCGAAGTCATCGGACACGTCCGGCAGCACTCGGCAGAGCACCTCGTGCAGCTCCGCCAGCCCGCGCTCCTCGTTGAAGCACGGAATGACGACTGACAGGCGCATGCGGTTCCTCCCCGGTACGCACGACTCCTACGCAGTTAAAGACGCTTCAGGTGGTCTTCAGGTTGCACCACTACCCTGCCCGGCGTCCTGCGGCCGTTACTGTACGCAGTGATCAGAGGGGTCGATGACCCGACGGCCCCACCGCGGGGCGGGTCTCGCGCCGAACTCCCAGGTCGTCGCGTGCCCGGTCACCCTGGCGTGTCGCCGACCGCGACGACGATCGCCGGGTGCAACCACCGGGCAGGCGGGTCGCGTGACCCCCGTGAGGCCGAATCCCGGCCGGGACCCACCAGGACGAGGACGCGGTCGTGCCCCGACCCGTCGAACCGGAGAACGCGGCACCGTGAAGCACCTGCGCCTGCTCGTCGCGCTGGCCCTCACCGGGCTGGTCATCGCCTGTTCGGCCCGCGTGCCCGCCGACAGCGCGTCGTCCGGCCCGCTGTCGTTGCAGGTGGTCGCCCACCAGGACGACGACCTGCTGTTCATGAACCCCGACCTCGGCGACGACGTCCGCGCGGGCCGCCAGGTCGTCACGGTGTACCTGACCAGCGGCGAGTCCGACGCCCACGACGTCCCCGGCTACATCGCCCAGCGGCAGGCGGGCGTCCGCGCCGCCTACGCGGCCATGGCGGGCGCGACCGACGAGTGGCGCGGCTCCGCGCTGCGGATCGACGCCGACCACTCCGTGGAGCAGTACGAGTTGACCGCCCAGCCGCGGATCAAGCTGATCTTCGTCAACCTGCCGGAGGACCACGGCGGCGCGCACGCCCTGCGCAAGCTGTGGGCCGACCGCAGCGAGTCCTTCCGCGCCGCGACCCTCGTGCCCGCGGGCTCCCTGGTGCCGCGGTCCTACCGGTACACCAGGTACGCGCTGCTCGACCTGCTGCAAACGCTGATGACCCGCTTCCAGCCGACCGTCGTGCGCACCCAGGACACCCACCCGGACACCTCGTACCCGCACTGGCAACCGTTCTACGACCACCCCGACCACCTGATGACCGCGAGGTTCACCGAGGAAGCCGCCCTGCTCTACCGCAGGTCCGCGAAGCAGCCGGTGTTCGTGCAGGTCGGCTACCGCGACTACAACGTCGAGCAGGTACCGGTGAACCTCGATCGGGCCCAGCAGCAGGACAAGCTCGACGACTTCGCCAGGTACCGCGTCCACGACCCCATGGTCGGCACCCAGCAGAGCTACCAGGACTGGCCCAGGCGCATGTACCACCGCTGGCCGCGAGGTGTCTCGTGGGTCGGCCGCGACGAGCACGGCGACCTGCGCGCGTTCGCCGTCCGCGGGGGTCTGGTCACCGGCTGGACCCGCCGCGACGGCACCTGGACGAGCGCCGACCTCGCGCCCCCCGGCGGCGTCCTGGCCCCGGCGCTGAGCGTGGCCACCGGCCGCGACGGGCTGCACGTGTGCGGCCGGCGGACGGACGAGGACGGGATCACCTGCTGGCACGGCGGCGAGTGGACCGACCTGGGCAGCCCGTCCCCCGGCACCGACGTCGGCACGCCGTTCGCGCTGGCCGCGCCGGACGGCCCGGTCAGCGTGTTCGTCCGGACCGGCGGCGGTGGGGTGGCCAGGGCATCGCAGGGCGCGGACGGCTCCTGGGGCGGGTGGACCGACCTCGGCGGGTCCGGCGTCCTCGACGGCCTCGCGGCCGTGGACGGCCCGGACGGCGTCGAGGTGTTCGGCATGACCACCACCGGGATCCGCCGCTGGCACGACGGCTGGGACCCGGTGTTCCCCTCGGTGACCCCGGCGGCCGCACCCGTCGTGCTGCGGGACGCGCTGCTGTACCGGGTGGCGCTGACGGGCGAGGTCGCCGTCAGCAGGCGGACGCCCACCGGCTGGGGGGCTCCGGTGCTCGTTCCGGGCCCCGGCGGGCCGGGTCAGGTGGCGGCGGTCGTCCGGGACGGCCTGGTGCTGGTCGGGCGCGATGCCGCCGGGGCCGTCACCACGACCCGTGAACTCCCCGGCGGCGGCTTCGCGCCGTGGACGTCCAGGGGGGCGTTGACGGTCGACTACCCGGTGGTCGTCCCGGACGGGGATGGTGTCCTCGCGCTGGCCGTCGGACCGGACGGGCGGTTGGCCACCGACCCGCTCACCTGATCACTCCTGCCGGGGCGGGGCGGGCCAGGGCATCGGCACCGCGGTCAGCTCCGGCAGCACCTCGGCCGCGACCTGCTCCAGCACCGACTCGCTGCCCGCGTACACCCCGGACTCCCGCGGCCAGTGGGTGATGACGTCGGTGAACCCCAGCTCCTGGGCCCGCCCGACCACGTCCCGGAAGACCTCGACGCTCGTCAGCGAGTAGAGCGGCGCGGCGTCCAGCAGCAGGTACCGGTCGGCCGTCTCCCGAGCGCGTTCGATGGAGGCGAGCTTCTCGTCGAAGAGGTCGGACAGCGACTCGACCCCGCGCCACCACTCCTCCACGGTCTCCCCGCCCGCGCCGGTGGTGATCCAGCCGGTGCCGTAGCGGACCGCCACGTCCAGGGCCTTCGGCCCGTTGGCCGCCACCACGAACGGCAGCCTCGGGCGCTGCACGCAGCCGGGGGCGCTGCGGGCTTCGACGGCGGAGTAGAAAGCGCCCTCCCACGTGGTGCGCTCACGCGTCAGCAGCAGGTCCAGCAGCTCCACGAACTCGGCGAACCGGGCGGCCCGCCCCCGCACGTCGCCACCGCCGCTGACCTGCGTGTCGTACCCGCCCTGGGCCCCCGCGCCGACCCCGAGCACCATGCGCCCGTCGGACACGTCGTCCAGGGTCATCAGCTCGCGGGCGAACGGCACCGGGTGGCGGAAGTTCGGGGTGGCCACGAGCGTGCCCAGCCTGATCCTCGACGTGACCATGGCGGCCGCGGTGAGGGTCGGCACCGCGCCGAACCAGGGGCCGTCCACGAGGGTGCGCCAGCCGAGGTGGTCGTAGGTCCACGCGTGGTGGAAGCCGAACTCCTCCGCGGCGCGCCACTTGGGTTCGGCCACCCACCAGCGGTGTTCGGGCAGGATGACGATGCCGGTACGCACAGGGGAACAGTAACGATGACCACCCCACGGCCACGAACGGGCAAGGCAGTATGGGGGCGTGGAGAGACCCCGCTTGGTTGCCTCGGACATCGACGGAACGCTGATCGGCCTGAACAACCGGGTGAGCGAACGGACCGCGGCGGTGGTGCGCCGGGTGATCGGGTCGGGTACCCCGTTCGTGTTGGTCACGGGTCGTCCGCCGCGCTGGGTGCCGATGATCGCCGAGCAGGTCGGGACGACCGGGTTCGTGGTGTGCGCCAACGGCGCGGCGCTCTACGACGTGGGCGAGGACCGGGTGGTGTGGCGGCGCGGGCTGGAGCCGGTGCTGCTGGCGGACCTGGCCGAGGCGCTGCGCGAGGCGATCCCGGACGTCGCGCTGGCCTCCGAGCGGGTCGGGGAGTCGGCGTTCGACGAGGACGTCCGGCCGTTCGTGGCGGAGCGGTCCTACCGGCACCCGTGGCTGGACAGCGACGACGTCGAGGTGCCGCTCGCCGAGGTGCTCGGCCACACCGCCGTGAAGCTGCTCGCGCAGCACGACACGATGACGAGCGCGGAGATGGCGGTGGCCGCGGAAGCCGTGCTGGGCAAGGAGGTCGTGGTGACCTTCTCCACCAACAGCGGTCTGCTGGAGCTGTCCGCGCCCGGTGTCACGAAGGCGACCGGGCTGGCGGACGTGGCCGAGCGCGCGGGTGTGCCGCGGGAGGCCGTGGTGGCGTTCGGGGACATGCCGAACGACGTGCCGATGCTGGAGTGGGCGGGGCACGGGGTCGCGATGGCGAACGCGCACGCGGAGGCGCTCGGGGCGGCGGACGAGGTGACCGCCCAGCACACCGACGACGGTGTGGCGCTGGTGCTGGAGCGCTGGTTCTAGCGCGTGATCCGCACGGAACCGGGCTGGTTCGCGAGCACCGCGGAGCCCGGTGCCGCGCCGAGCAGGGCGACCGCCACGAGCCCGAGCGCGACCGCGACCAACCGGGTGGTCTTCGTGATCCTCATCCGGGTGACTCCTCATCACTGTGCAGCACTAGCTAGCCCGCGAGGGTGACACACATCAGGGTTGCTTAGCCACCGTTCGAGCCCTGCGTAACG
The DNA here is from genome assembly GCF_032460545.1 of Umezawaea sp. Da 62-37. Classification (GTDB taxonomy): domain Bacteria; phylum Actinomycetota; class Actinomycetes; order Mycobacteriales; family Pseudonocardiaceae; genus Umezawaea. Next base: position 5,661,035 of record NZ_CP135965.1, on the reverse strand, counting down.
AGAAATTCCCCCGAATCGAATTCAGAGGCAACCGATGTAACACATCGGGCGTCTCCTTGCCTGTTCGCATGGGCAGGTTCATTCGTTGGGGGGAACTACATGGCTCACATCAGCCGTAGAACGGTGATGGTGGCCGGTCTCACAGCCGCCACCACGGCCGCGATCGGCGTCAACACCGGCACGGCGGGCGCAGCGGGGGCGCGCGCTCTGCCCACCGGGGGAAGCTACCTGCAGGTCGTCGCGCACACCGACGACGACCTGCTGTTCCTGAACCCGGACATCCAGCCCTCGATCCAGTCGGGGCGTCCGGTGAGGACGATCGTCCTCGGCGCCGACGAGTTCAACGGCGTCGACGGCGCGCAGACCCGCGAGCAGCTGGCCGCGAGCCTCCAGGAGGGGTCCCGGAGCGCGTGGGCGGTGCTCGCGGGCAAGCCGAACAGCTGGACCCGCGCCACCATGGCCGTCGCGGGCAAGACCGTCGAGATCGACACGCTGAACGGCGCCCCGCAGATCCAGATGGTCTACCTGAGCCTGCCGGACGCGGGCGACGACCTGCACATCGACGCGCTCACGAACCTCTGGGACAGCACGGGCTACACCACCACCACGATCCGGCCGACGGGCAGCGCCGTGCCCGTCCAGACGTACGACCAGGCGGCGTTGGACGCGGTGCTGCTCGCGCTGCTCGCGCAGTTCCAGCCGACCACCATCCGCGTGCAGGACCCGCACCCCGACGACCTCCGCTTCGTCGACAACCCCGACCACTGGGACCACGTCGCCGCCGCGAAGTTCGCCCAGAGGGCCGTGAAGGCCTACCAGGGCCCCACGGGCAGGGCGTTCGTCCTGCTGACCCGCTACCGCTGCTACAACACGAAGAACGCGCCCGCGAACGTGCCGGACGCGCTGCTCAACCCGAAGACCGCCGGCTACCAGGCGTACGCGGCGCACGACCCGCTCACCGGCGGCGCGTTCGACACCAACCTCGCCCGCAACTACCAGCGCTGGCCGGTGGTGGCACCGTGGGCCGCGATCGACAGCACGGGCGTGCTGCACGCGTTCGTCGTCGCGGGCGACTCGCTGATGATGTGGAAGCAGCCCAACGGCGGCGCCTGGGTCGGGCCGACGAAGCTGAAGGCGGGCTCGTTCGCGCCGGGTGTCGCGGTGGCGCTGCGCGGCGACGGCAAGCTGCGCGTCGCCGTGCTCGACCTGGACACCGGTTCGGTCCTCACCACCAAGCAGTCCGCGCCGGGCGCCGGTTTCGAGACCACCTGGACCGACGTCGGCAACCCCGACGGCGCCTCCCCCGCCTACGGCACGCCCGCGCTCGGCGTGAACTCCGACGGCGGTATCGAGATGTACGTCGTCAACGCCGCCGGCAAGATCAGCAACGCCTTCGAGGAGGGCACCGGTTTCAGCACCTGGTACGAGGTCGCGGGTGGCGGCGGCAAGGCCATGACTCCGCCGGTCGCGGTCACCGCCCCCAGCGGCAAGCTGCACGTCTTCGCCGACGGCAACGGCAAAACCCTGCACTGGTACCAGAATCCGGGCGCGGGCACGGTGTACCAGGCGCTCACCGCCACCGCCGAGTCCACGTTCGCACCGGGTGTCGCGGTCGAGTCGACCGGCAAGGTCCGGATCGTCAGCCGCGAGCAGGTCGACGGGGCGATCGGCACGCTGGCGGAGAAGACCGCGAACGGCGCGTGGGCCACGGCCCTGACCCACATCGGCGGCCAGGGCGGCGTCGGGCCCGTGTCGGCGGTGACCTCGGGGGGTGCCACGCCGCGGATCCTGGCGTTCAGCCGGAACAACGGTTACGGCGTCAGCGTCTCGCGGCAGGCGTCCAACGGCGCGTTCGGCGCCTGGACGGACCTGGGCGGTTACTGCGAGGTCGGACCCGCCGCGGTCCGCGACGCCATGGGCAAGGTGCGCGTGCTCGTCGTCGGCGGCGACGCGAAGCTGTACGAGGCGATCCAGACCACCGCGGGCCCCGACAGCGCTTTCGGGAACTGGCAGCAGGCCGGGAGCTAGTCGCTCCTACGAGAACGGCCCCCGCCATGGCGGGGGCCGTTCCTCGTTGAGGTGCTCTAGTCGGCGGCGGGCGCGGTCGGTGCGACGCCGCGCTTGCCCTGCAACCAGACGAAGCCCGCCGCGACACCGGCGGAGCTGAGGTCGGCGATGGTGAAGATCAGGCGGGACACCACGGCGAGCGCGAGGGCCTGCGAGGCGGGCATGACGGTGGCCAGCGCGGCCACGATGACGGCCTCGCGGGCGCCGAGGCCGGACGGCAGGAAGAACGCCATCAGGCCGGCGGTCATCGACACGCCCATCGCGCCCGCGCACAGGATCAGCGTGTTCAGGCCGGGCGCGCCGACCGAGGTGGCCAGCAGCCACAGGTGCACGCCGAACATCACGTAGATCGCCACGGCCAGCACGACGCCCTTGAAGATGGCGAACCCGTTGAGCCGGTGCGGCAGCGGTGCCTTGCGGAGCAGCTTCAGCACGGTCGACACCAGCCACGTCAGCGGCACCGGGTGCAGGAACACCAGGCCCACGACCAGGAGCGCGAACAGCCACAGCAGCTCGGGGTGGTCGCCGTCGAGGATGATCGGCAGCGCGAGCAGCCCGGTGATCATCGAGGCCACCACGCCGAGACCGGTGGCGATCAGGCCCGCGGTGAAGCTGCGGGCGCGGCTGACGCCCGCTTCCTTGGCCAGCTCCATGGACAGCAGCACGGCCCAGACCGCGCCGGGGACGTACTTGCCGAGCTGGCCGACGAGGTAGAACTTCGACGCCTCCGACACCCGCACCGGGGCGCCGAGGTCGGACAGCACGACCTTCCAGACGACCGGGCCGAGCCAGACGCCCGCGTAGACCGCGAGCATCGACAGCACGATCGACTGCCACGACAGCGACAGCAGTGTCTTCGACACCGCGTTCCACTGGTCGACGACCTGGTACGTGGCTGCCGCCAGCACCAGCACGACGAGCAGGCGCTTCGCCCACGCGATGATGGTCGCCTTGCGGCTGGACGGCGGCGCGGCTACTTCGGCCGCGGTGCCGTCCGTGGTGGCCAGGTCGTCCTGGACCTTCATCGGTTCTCCGGTGATGTCGGGGGGCGAAGTGTGCTCGGCCATGGCTCAGCCGGTCACCGTGGTGAGGCGGCTGAACTCGGACAGCAGGTCGTAGCCGTCCCAGACCGCGGCGAAGCTGAGAGCAGACCCGAACGGGACGATCCTGTCAATGCCCCTGCCCGCGAGGGCGTGGGCGAACTCGACGAGTTCCTCGCGCTGGAAGCCGAAGTGGCTGAACGTCTGGTCCTTGCGCTCGGCGATGCGCACGAACTCGTCCAGCCCGGTCAGCGTCGCCTGCGGGAACGTGCCGACGCCGAGCCACTCGCGCGGCACGTCGGCGGGGTTGGCGAGTTCGATCGTGGCGACCGCGTTGCCGTTGAAGTGGATCGCGGTCGCGTGGCCCTCGGCGGCGACGCCGTAGGCGGACACCCGCTTCTGCACGGCCATCGCGGGCTCGACCACGAAGTGCTTGGCGGCCACGACCTCGCCCAGCAGGGCCAGGAACTCGGTGCGGCCGATCTGCGCGGCGGCCTCGTCGCCGACCCAGAACAGGGTCCGGGGCGAGGAGCAGGCGGCCTGGTCGAACCAGTAGGAGTCGTTGTAGAACCCGGTCGCGGCGTCGCGGCGCTGCTCGGGGGTGGCGTTGGCCCAGCCGTCCACGGAGATCGCGGCGAACGACGCCCGGTCCGGGAACGTGAGGTCGCGGGCGTGCGGCGCGATCGGGCTCTTGCGGATCTCGGTGACCGACCGGTCACCGCCCCAGATGACGCGCAGGTCGCACGCGGCCGACAGCGCCGACGTCACGGCCTCGTCGCGGCCGTAGGTGACCATGCGCTGGGTCTGCGCGACGATCGGGTCCGCTTCGGCGAGCGCCTCGTTCAGGCAGGCGATCACGGTCTCGGCGGCACCGGCGGAGCGCGCGGAGATCCTGACCACGTTGGGGTTCCCCGCCAGCGCCGACAGCGCCCACGAGTACACGAAGATCGTGTCCACGTTGGCGGGCGGCACGTGGAAGACCAGTCCGCGCGGGAAGCGCAGCTCGTCGCCCGCCGTCTCCAGGCCCGCCAGCGCCTTGTTGATCTCACCGCGGCGCAGGAAGAAGCCGAGCGACGCCAGTTCCGGGAACCGGCGGGCGGTCGCGGGGGCGAGCAGCTTGCGGGCGAACTTCACGATGAAGTCCACGATCCGCGGGTCGCCGACCTTGAGCCGTCCGCCTTCCGGTTCGGCGGTCAACGAGGCGAGGAGGTCGGTGACCTCGACGTCCGGCCCGGCCGGGAACCGCTGCTGGATGGGGCTCACGCCGCTCCTCCTGATGCCGTCTCCGCTGAGGTACGCACGTCGACGGGCCCTCCGCTGAAGGTGTCCGAGCATCCACGGGCTTCCGCGCGCGGCAGACGACCCAGTACCGAGAACCGCTTGCCCGGCCAGTCGCCGTCGTCGACGCCGTGCACGACGCCGAGGTCCTCGGTGAGCAGCACGTGACCGGGGTACGAGCGCGGCACGGTGCTGACCACTTCAATGACGCCCGGCACGCCGACAGGTTGCTCGGCCCACGTCTCGGGATCGCGGATCACGATGTCGGCGAAGTCCGGGCAGTACAGCGAATTGCCCGTCGGGCCCTCGAGGAACACGGTGCCGAGCTGCTCGACCATGCCGTAGTAGTTGTGGATCCGGGTCAGCCCGGTGTCCGCGGCGAACGCGCGCCGGAACTCCGCGTTGTCCACGGCCTTGTCGATGAGCTTCTTCCAGCCACCGGAGTGGATGAGGATGCCGTTGGACAGGTCGAGCTTGTGCTCGCGGGCGACCTCGTAGAGGTACTGCCACACCATGAACGTGAAGCCGAAGATCAGGAACGGCTCGGAGCCGTGCTTCGCCAGGAAGCCCTTGATGGCCTCCACGTCCGGCTGGTCGTTCTCGTCGAGCGCGTACACGTGCTGGCGGCCGAAGTTCGCCATGCCGAGCACGCCCGCGCCGCGGGCCGAGAACGAGCGGCGGTTCTTGATGATGCCGATGGTGTCGACCATCAGCATCGGCAGGCGCTTCTCGCCGAGCACGGCCTGGAGCGTGCGGCCGAGGTAGCGCGGCTGGTCGCCGGCGGCCTGCTTGTCCAGGTAGATGCGGGAGACCTCGGCGCCGGTCGTGCCCGACGACGTGAGGACCTTGAACACCTCGTCGTCCGGCACGGACTTGAGCACGTGGTGCTTGAACATCCGGACCGGCAGCCACGGCACTTCCTCGACCGTGCCGAACTCCGCGCCGCGCGCGTACCCGAGCGAGCCCAGAATGCGGTCGTACGGCTCGCAGGTGGCCCGGTGGTGCTCGGTCAGCTCGGTCAGCGCGGGCAGCAGCGCCGCCTCGCGCTCGGCCTGGGCCAGTCCGAAGACGCCTTCTGCTGTGGCAGTCATGCCCGTCCCTCCAGGGAGCGGTAGTCGATCTTGCCGCTGGGGAGCAGCGGCAGGGCGTCGATGTCCCGCACGTCGAATCCGGACACGTGCAGGTGCAGCTTCTCCGCGAGCGTGCGGGCAGCAGCCTTGCGCGTGTCGGCGGCGCAGTCCTCCACCCAGACGACCACCTTGTCGCCCGCGGGCACCGCGGCCGCCGCACCCAGGTCCAACCCCGAACCGCGCAGCAGTTGTTCCAGGTCGTCGAGGTTGACCCGGTTCCCGAAGACCTTGCCGATCCGCTTGAGCCTGCCCGTGAGGTGCAGGTACCCGTCCGCGTCGAGCCTGCCGAGGTCGCCGGTCTCCAGCTCGCCGTGACGCGTGTCGCCCTCGGCCAGCTCCGCCTCGCTCTCCGCGTAGCCCATCATCACGTTCGGGCCGCGGTAGAGGACCTCGCCGACGACGTCGGGCTCGGTGGTCTCGGTGCCGTCCTCGGCGCGGATCACGAACGCGCCGCCGGGCAGCGCGGGACCGGCCGAGCCGATCTTGTCCGCCAGCTTCTCCGCCGGGATGGTGGACATCCGCGGACCCGCCTCGGTCTGCCCGTACATGACGAACATCCGGCCGCCGACGGCCAGCATCCTGTCGTTGAACAGCACGACCAGGTCGTCCCGCAGCTTGCCGCCCGCCTGCGTGATCGTGCGCAGGCTGGGGTACTTGGCCGGGTCGAACTTGAGCCGCTTCAACATCTCGTAGTGGTACGGCACCCCGGCCAGCGAGGTGATCCTGTACTCCTCGACGGCCGACCAGAACGGCCTGCCCATCACGCCGGAGCCCTCGACCACGACGGTCGCGCCGCGCACGAGGTGGCTGTTCAGCACGGACATGCCGTAGCTGTAGTGCAGCGGCAGGGTGGTCGGCGCGACCTCGGCCGCGTCGATGCCCAGCACGTCCGCGATGGCCTCGGCGTTCGCCAGCACGGCGGCGCGGGAGAGCCGGACGAACTTGGGGTTGCCGGTCGAGCCGCTGGTGGGCAGCAGGACGGCCAGGTCGGGGTGCGGGGTCACGCCGTCGGCGGACTCGCGGATCCACGCCGGACCACCGGCAACACCGTCGCGGTAGCCGTCGGGAGCGTCGCCGTCGGCGCCGAGGACGGCGGCCGGGCGGAAGCGGGTGACCAGCTCCAGCAGCACCTCGCGGTCCTGACCGGCGTCGAGCAGGGCCACGGCGCGGTGCGCCTCGAACGCCGCCAGGTACCGGAGCACGCTGGCCAGGTCGACGTCCGTGCGGGCGAACAGCACGCCGGGCGGCACGTCGGCCAGTTCGGCGGCCACCGCGCCGACCCGCGTGCGCAGCTCCTCGGCTTCGAGCACCTCGCCGCCGGCCGCGTCGACCAGCCGGCCACCGGCGTCGAGCAGGCCGCGCGCCGTCACAGGACGAGGCCCCCGTCGACGCCGAGCACTTGGCCCGTGATGAACGCGGCCTCGTCGCCGGCCAGGAAGCGGATGGCCTTGGCCACGTCCTCCGGGGCGCCGAGCCTGCCGAGCGGGGTCTCCTTGACGTTCGCGGCGATGGCCTCTTCGCCCATCGCGGCGGTCATCGCCGTGTCGATCACGCCGGGCGCGACCGCGTTGACCCTGATCCCGTGCCTGCCGAGCTCCTTGGCGGTGGACTTCGCGATGGCGGTCACGCCCGCCTTCGACGCCGCGTACGCGCTCTGGCCCGCGCTGCCCTGCTCACCGGCGATGGAGGCGAGCAGCACGATGGAGCCGGACTTCTTGCGCATCATCGACCGGGCGGCGGCCTGGACCGTGTAGAGCGTGCCCGCGACGTTCGTCGACAGCATCCGCTCGATCAGGTCGTCCTTCATCATCCCGACCAGCGCGCCCTCGAGGACGCCCGCGTTCGCGACGACGATGTCCAGCCTGCCGTGCTCCTTGGCGACGGCGCGGATCGCGCTGCTCACGGCCGCGGAGTCGGTGACGTCCAGTGCCACGCCGGTCGCCCGGCCGCCGGGGACGCCCGCCGCGGCCTCCTTGGCCACGGCCTCGTCGCGACCGGTCAGCACCACGGTCGCACCCGCCTCGGCCAGCGCCGTGACGGTGGCCAGGCCGATCCCCCTGGTACCGCCGGTGACGATGGCTACCTTGCCGGTGAGGTCAGTCACAGTTCAACCAGTCCTGTTAGGCGCGCGTCTTGGATCCCGGTCGAGGGTACTTGTCCACCGAGACGGCTCGTTACCGGCATGAAGCAGGCCCGAAACACGCTAACGCGCGTTCCGGGCCCCGGCCATTCGACGCCGCTCAGGCCTTGGCGCCGAGACCTTCGAGCATGTCGACGGCGACCTTGAAGCTGCTCATGTCGATGACCTGGTCGGTCGCGAACTCGACGTCGAACTCGTCCTCGATGGCCGCGACCAGCGCCATGTGGCCGACGGAGTCCCACTCCTCGATGTCGCGGTACTTGAGGTTCTCCACGTCGACGGATGCGTCGATGCCCAGTGCCTCGACGAAGACGTCGCGAAGCTTGTCGTTCAGCGCCATGGTGTTCTCGATCTCCGTGCTCGGGGGATGGGTCAGTGGTCGGCGGGGGCGCGGTCGGCCCACGCCTTCAGCAGGGTCGCCAGGTCCTCCGGCACGCCGGAGGCGGGCAGGTCGCCGGTCCCCTTGAGGAACGGCTCCAGCGCCGTGATCGTCGCCTCGTCGCAGCCGCGGCGGCTCAGGCCCACCACGTTGATGCCCGAGACCCTCGCCGGGTTGCCGACCGAGATCGTGAACGGGCCGATGTCCTTGCGGACCGCGCCGCCCATGCCGACCATCGCACCGGGCCCGACCTCGGCCTTCTGGTGCACGACGGTGCCCATGCCGATGTTCGCGTGCGACCAGATGTGGCAGTGCCCGCCGAGCTGCACCGACGCCAGTGTGACGAAGTCGTCCACCAGGCAGTCGTGGCCCAGGTGGGTGCGCGACAGCAGGTAGTTGCCGTCGCCGACGCGGGTCGTGCGCCAGGTGCCCTGGTGCATCGTGAAGTACTCGCGGATCCGGTTGCCGTCGCCGATCTCGACGCCGGCGCCCTCCAGTTCACCGTCCCATCCGGCCGGGTGCGGACCGGTGCGGTCCTCCGCCGGGGTGCCGATGGAGACGTGCGGGCCGATCCAGTTCCCGCTGCCGATCCTGGTCTGCCCGACGATCACGGCGTAGGGGCCGATGACGTTGTCATCGCCCAGTTCGACGCCCGCGCCGATGACGGCGGTGGGGTGAATGCGGTTGGCCACGAGGTCCGTTCCTGCTCAGAAGTCGTCGAATGACCCAGGTCACTGCCCTGCCCCCTGCTGTGGACCCACGGCAACACGGCCGCAATCGGCGGGTAACGTGTGGCAACGCGTCAGGGGCGGGACGACCAGTCACTGTACCGGACGCGGTCCACCGTCTCCGGAGCGAAAGACTGCTGCATGATTCCCATCACCGTTGTCGACGTCCAAGACGCGGAGCCGCTGGTTCTTGAGGTGCTCCGGTCCGGTGTCATCGCCCAGGGCCCGATGGTCAAGCGCTTCGAGGAAGCGTTCGCCGTCGTCGCCGGGGTTCCCCACGCGATCGCCGTGAACAACGGCACCACCGCGCTGGTGGCCTCCATCCAGGCCTTGGACCTCCAGCCGGGCAACGAGGTCATCACCTCGCCCTTCACCTTCGTCGCGACGCTGAACGCGATCCTCGAGGCGGGCGCCACAGCCCGGTTCGCGGACATCCGCACCGACGACTTCTGCATCGACGCCGACGCGGTGTCCGCGCAGGTCACCGACCGGACCAAGGTCCTCATGCCGGTGCACCTGTACGGCCAGACCGCGGACATGGGCAAGCTGGTGCCGCTCGCCGAGCAGCACGGCCTGACCATCGTCGAGGACAGCGCGCAGGCCGTCGGCGCGACGTTCGAGGGCAAGGCCGCTGGCAGCTTCGGCATCGGCTGCTTCTCGCTCTACGCCACGAAGAACATCACGACCGCCGAAGGCGGCATGATCACCACCTCCGACGACGCGCTGGCCGACAAGCTGCGCGTCATGCGGAACCAGGGCATGCGCGCCCGCTACCAGTACGAGATGGCGGGCCACAACTACCGCCTGACCGACCTGCACGCCGCGCTGGGCATCCCGCAACTGGAGAAGCTCTCGACGCTCACGGCCGCGCGCCAGCGCAACGCCGAGGCGCTGTCCAAGGGCCTCGCCGACATCCCCGGCGTCACCGTTCCCGGCGTGCTGCCGGGCCGCGAGCACGTGTGGCACCAGTACACGCTGCTCGTGGGCGACGACGCCGCGGTGACCCGCGACGAGCTGTCCGAGAAGCTGACCGAGAAGGGCATCGGCAACGGGATCTACTACCCGAAGCTGGTGTTCGACTACGACTGCTACCGCGACCGCGCGGACGTGATCGCCTCCGACGTGCCGGTGGCCAAGAAGGTCGCGGAGCAGGCGCTGTCGCTGCCCGTGCACCCGAAGCTCACCGACGCCGAACTCGAGACCATCGTCTCTTCCGTCCGGGAGGTGTTCGGCGCGTGACCACGGCCAAGCCCAAGATCGCCCTCGTCGGCGCGGGCATGATGGGCTCGCTGCACGCCCGCGTGCTCTCCCAGTCCGACCGCGCGGACTTCACGCTGCTCGTCGAGCAGCGCGCGGAGATCGGCAAGGAGATCGCCGAGAAGTACGGCGCCACCTACACCGACTCGATCGACGAGCTGGCCAAGGTCGACGCCGTCGTCATCGCGGCGGCCACCGAGGCGCACTACGACATCGCCAGGCAGGTCCTGGAGATGGGCAAGCCCCTGCTCGTGGAGAAGCCGCTCGCGGCCACCTACGAGCAGTCGGCCGAACTCGTCGCCACCTCGGAACGCCTCGGCCTCCCGCTGGTCTGCGGCTTCCTCGAGCGCTTCAACCCGGCGATCCTGACGGCCAAGCAGTTCATCGGCGACGTCGTCCAGATCAACGCCATGCGCCACTCCCCGTTCGTGCCGCGGATCAAGACCGGTGTCGCCACCGACCTCCTGATCCACGACATCGACCTGGCGATCGGCTTCATCGGCGAGGCCCCGTCCGCGGTCAAGGGCTCCTTCGGCTTCTTCCAGCCGCAGTCCCAGGAGAACAAGTCCGAGGACAGCGCGGACGCCACCATGTCGTTCGCGCACGGCGCCCTCGCGACCATCTCCGCGAGCCGCATCTCCCAGCGCAAGGTCCGCCAGATCTCCGTGCTGGAACTGGACCGGCTGATCGAGATCGACCTGCTCCGCAGGGACATCACGATCTACCGCCACGTCGCCGACTCACCCGCCGCCGACGGCGTCGGGTACAAGCAGCAGACGGTCATCGAGCTGCCGACGATCATGCAAAGCGCGGAACCGCTCGCGGCCCAGCTCAACCACTTCCTCAACCTGCTGGAAAAGGGCGCCGGCTCCACCGAGGTGACCGCGGAACGCGCGGCCATCCTCCCGGCCCACCTGGCAGTCCACCACGCCACCGTGTCAGCCCTCGGCTGACCTCCGGCAAGCAAGCGAAAGGGCCCGCGCACCCAGGTGCACGGGCCCTTTCGCTTGTTCAAGACCAACAAGCCACCAACCCAGACGGCAGCGAGCGCGCCCGCACCCGGAGAACGGCGGGCACCGATGCCCGGTGTCGAGGGACCAGTCCACCGACACCCGGTGTCCACCACGACAGCCACCCCGTGCCAAAACCCCACCTCAACAAAAAGCGCCCCGAAGCCAAAGCTCCGGGGCGCCTCCGCTCAACCCACCTACACCGCGGGCACCGTCTTCCGCCGACGCCCACTCACGAACACGAACACGGCGAAGCCGAGGCCCAACACGAGCGCCACCACGGTCACCTTCCACCCCAGGCTCAACCCCGGCGGCTGGAAGTCCAGCACCACAGTGCTCCCACCGTCCTTCGCCGCGGGCAGATCCACCTGGATCACCCCTGCCGGCCCCTGCTTCACCTCAACGCTCTTGCCGTCCACAGTGGCCGTCCACCCTGGCCAGGCCAGCGCCGCGTACAGCACCGTCCCACCGTCCCCGGTGTACTTCGACGTCTCACCCTCGGCCCCAGTGGACCTGTCCTCGGTCACGTCCACACCGGACGCCGCGTACGACAGCCTGCCGTCGGTCCACGGCAGCGGCGCGTCGCGGTGCAGAACCGTCACCGCCTCGGTCCGCTCCTGCTCCGACCACCCGTCCGGCACGGTCGTCGGCCCGTCCAGGTACCCGTTGGCCACCACCACGGTCTCCAACCGCAGCGTGTCCGCCAACGGCACGTCCACCTTCGAGGACGTCGCCTTCCAGATCCGGTCGAACGCCCCAGGGCACACGCCGCCGTAGAAGTTCATGCACAGGGCCTCGGAGAACGCGCTGTAGCCCAACCCGGTGTAGGAGTTCAGCGCCTCGACGCCCGCGACCTCCCACTGCGCGCCCAGCAGCCCGTCGCGCCAGCTCTGGTCGGGCGACATGCCGCCGGTGTTCTTCGCCAGCGCGCCGGTGTCGGCGATGAGCAGGGTGCTGCCCTCGTAGCGGTGGTCGAACCGGTCCTGCATCGCGGACACGTCGTGGGGGAAGTTCCACGGGTTGACGTTGTTGTTGCCCGTGTAGTGGATCAGCTGGAAGCCGAGCACCCCCACGGTTCCGACCACCAGGACGAGCGCGGCGTACTTGGGCGCTCGACGGGTCACCACGAGGAAGGCCGCCAGCAGGATCCCGACGCCGACCGCGGCACCGAGGTGGTACTGGAAGCTGTGCGGCTGCGAGGCCCAGGACAGGTAGAAGCCGCCCAGCACGATCACGCCGCTGAGGATCGACCGGTTCCGCACCGCGGACTTGTGCAGCCCCTTGGTGAGCACGATCGCGAACAGGACCACGACCGGCAGGTACACGTACTCGACGAGCCGCGCGGGCCAGCGGAACATGCCCATGTTCGACGGGCCGATCGTGAACAGCAGGTAGACCGTGCCGAAGATGAACAGGCCCAGGTAGCTGCTGGCGCGGGCGCGCAGCTCGGACCACTTCAGCCACGGGATGAGCGGGGCGACGAACCACGCCAGGTAGGTGATCGGGAACGTGAACGCGTGGGCGCCCTGCCACGACTCGAGCTGCGCCTGGAACGTCGGGGCGCTCAGGCCGAACAGGTCGGAGAGGGCGGGCACCAGGAAGCCGTCGTTGTCGAGCTTGCTGTCGGTGCGCCAGGTGACCGAGGAGCTGCCCAGCAGCGGCAGGTAGACCACGAGGGTGCTCATGCCGACGAGCGCGCCGGTCACGACGACCCTGATCAGACCGGGCCAGTTCTTGCGGACCAGCAGTTCGATCGCGACGCCGAGCAGGATGACGACGATGCCGAGCGCGCCGTACGGGCTGCCGACGCTCATGCCGAGGTAGCCGAGGACGAGCAGCAGCAGCGGGTTGGACCGGCCGGTGCCGACGCGGCGGGCGGCCCACCAGACCCACGGCAGCCAGGCGAAGCCGATCAGGCCCGCGACCCACGCGGAGGCGTCGAAGTAGAGGGTGTAGCCGGAGAACGGGAGCGCGGTCGCGACGGCGGCCGCCGCACCGCGGTTCGCGCCGTAGTCGCGGGCCAGCAGGTACGTGCCGACCGCGAGCAGGACGAGGAACTCGGTCTTCACCAGGGTGGCGGCCACCGCGAGGTCCGGCAGGACCGAGACCAGCACGTAGTTGGCCAGCGACACCGGGTTCCACAGCGACAGCTGGACCTCGCTGAGGAAGTTGCCGCCCATCCAGACGTCCGGCGCCAGCATGGGCCAGTTGCCGTTGCGCAGCTCGGTCCCGATTCTGAACCAGTGCGGTAGAAACGCGGCCGCCGAATCGTCCCAGTAATAGAAGATCCGATTACGGATCAGCGGCAGTTGCGCGACAATCCCGACGAAGGCCGCAACGCCCACGACGGTGAGGAAACCGATCCACCGACCACCCCGTTCACCGGTGGCGTTGTCGCCAGGTCCGGCGGAATCGGGAAGATCAACGGCTCGACTCTCGGTCAGAGTCACTGCATCGCCCTTTCGCATGGGATCCGATCACTGGCGGCCGAGAACGAGAGGCGCTACCGGCACCGACGCGCACCCGCGATAGGGTGCGTGCCGTCGCAGGCCGGAAACGAACTGGCCAGCATCGGCACAGTCTGCCAGGGAGTTGACGTGGGAACGCCAGGGGCTAGCAGTCCAGTCGCACTCAGCTACATCGTGCCGGCGTACAACGGCGCGGACGGCCTCGAAGCCACGTTGAAGGAACTCGGCGAGCACCTCGACGGGGAGCGCAACGAGATCGTCGTGGTCGAGAACGGGTCGACGGACAACACGCTCGAACTCGCCAGGTCGATCGAGAAGTCGTGGCAGTTCACGCAGGTCGAACTGCGGGTCCTGAGCTCGGAGAAGGGCCTGGGCAACGCGCTGCGGATGGGCATCGCGGCGAGCCGGGGCAACCACGTCGTGCTCACCGCCGACGACCTCCCGTTCGGGTTCGACGACATCGACCAGGCCAGGAAAGCGGGCCTGGACAAGCACAAGGTGTTCATCGGCTCGAAGGCGCACCCGGACTCGGCAATCGACCGCAGCCTGGTGCGCGCGGTGCTCAGCACCGGATTCCTGGTGCTCCGGCTCGCCGTTCTGGGTATGCGCACGCGTGACCCGCAGGGCACTTTCGTGCTCAACGGTGAATGGGCTCGCGGCGTGGTCGGAAAATTGACCGAGCCGGGTTTCCTGCTCACCACCGAATTGGCGTACCTCGCCGAGCAGGACGGAATTCGTCCGCTCGAGGTCCCGGTTCGGCTGCGTGGTCAGCAAACGCGTGGCGGTAGCACCATCAACGTGGTGAACGACGCCTACAAGATGGGTATCGGCCTTTTCAAAGTGCGCTCGAAGCACCGCAAGCGCCGTTCCCGCTAGGACGACGTGACACGATCCGGCGAACGACGCGTTCGCCGGATCGTGTGCTTCAGGAATTGTCTTCTGCTGCCGATAATCTTTCGGACATGTCATCACAGAGGGACCCTGAGGGGCCTCTGCCCGCACGCGGCGACACGTGTGTTGCGGACCTGTTGAGCAGGTGTTACGCCGAGCACGGGCCTGATGGGCCGTCGACGGTGGTGGATCGCCGCGAAGTGCCTGTCGCAGGGGTACGGCGCGGTATTCGGTTCGTGCGGTCGCCCTCGTGAACACATCCGAGTCGCGATTCCCCGTCGGCCCGACTCATCACACCCGCGTTGCGCCGGAGTAACCGCGAGCGCGTTTTCCGGGTCCGGCCACGAGTGGCTGGACCGCCTTGCCCGTGCGATCCCGATGCTGTCCGCTCGGGCGTCCGGGCGTATAGCCCGAAGTGCTTTTCCGCGGCGGTTGGACTGCCCGAGCACTTGTCGCGACAACCCCCGACATCTCCCGGATCCGGTCGTCCACCTCGATATCCTCAAGGGACTGTCGGGCGAGTGATGGGAGCACCGGTGCGGCGTGTGGTGGTGATCGGCGGCGGCATCGTCGGACTGGCCGTCGCGGCGGAGTTGGCCTCGCGCGGCGATCGGGTGACGGTGCTGGAGAAGGAAGGGCGCTGGGCGGCTCACCAGACCGGCCACAACAGCAACGTCGTGCACGCCGGGCTGTACTACAAACCGGGGTCGATGAAGGCTCGGATGTCGGTCGCCGGGAACGCGTCCATGATCGCGTTCGCCCGTGAGCACGGGGTGCCGGTGGAGGTGTGCGGGAAGCTCGTGGTCGCGACCTCCGAGGAGGAGTTGCCGCGGTTGCGGTCGTTGGCCGAGCGGGCGGAGGCGAACGGGGTGCCCGCCAAGTTGATCTCGGCCGCCGAGGCGTTGGAGTACGAGCCCGAGGTGTCGGCGGTCGCGGCGTTGCGGGTGGAGAGCACGGGGGTGATCGACTACCCCGCGGTGTGCGAGGCGCTGGTGCGGTTGTTGATCGGGTACGGGGCGGATCTGCGGCTGTTCAGTCCGGCGTTGGGGATCCGGGCCGGTGGGGGGCGGGTGCAGGTGGCCACGCCGCAGGGGGTGATTACTGCGGACGCGTTGGTGAACTGCGCGGGGTTGCACAGCGATCGGGTGGCTCGGATGGCCGGGTTCCGGCCGAAGGCGACGATCGTGCCATTCCGGGGGGAGTACTTCGAGTTGAGGCCGGAGAGCCGGGGGTTGGTGCGGGGGTTGATCTACCCGGTGCCGGATCCGTCGTTGCCGTTCCTGGGGGTGCACCTGACCCGGATGTTGGACGGGAGTGTGCACGCGGGGCCCAACGCGGTGTTGGCGTTGCGGCGGGAGGGGTATCGGTGGCGGGACGTGTCGTTGGTCGACGTGGCCGATGTGGTGCGGTTCCCGGGGACGTGGAGGTTGGCGCGGAAGTTTGCGCGGACCGGGGTGGAAGAAGTGCTGCGGTCGTTGTCGCGGGAGAGGTTCGCGGGGAGTTTGGCGCGGTTGGTGCCCGCGGTGACGGCGGAGGATTTGGTGCCCGCGGGGGCCGGGGTGAGGGCGCAGGCGATGTTGGGGGACGGGTCGTTGGTGGATGATTTTCTGGTGGAGGAGGGGGAGGGGCAGGTGCATGTGCTGAACGCGCCCTCGCCTGCGGCTACTTGTGCGTTGGAGATCGGGCGGTATGTGGCGGGGTTGGTTTCGGCTGATCACGCGTAGGGCGGCGTCCGGTGCGGGGGTGGGTGGGGTTGGGCGGCGTAGCCCGGCCCCCGGTGCGCGATTGTCTCAATGCCACACCCCAGTTTGTCAAGGCGGGAAAGATGCCTTGACAAACTGGGGTGTGGCAGGAGGGCGCTGTGTATCGGGGGCAGGGGGAGGTCTGGCTCCGCTTGTGTCGGCTGTGCCGGTTTAGGGCACCTCGCTGCGCGTTGGCAAGGCACCTCGCTGCGCGTCGGCAGGGCACCTCGCTGCGCGTCGGCAGGGCGGCGGGCGCTCCGCGCCGGATGCGAGGGGGCGGCTGCGCCGATGGGGGGGTAGTGGGCGCTCCTGCATCGGACAGCACTCGGCCCCGCGTCCTTGGAGGATGCGGGGCCGAGTGGTGTGGTTCTGGCTGTTGTTACGGGTTGTTCAGGAGGTCTAGGCAGCAGTCCATGATGATCTTCTCGGCGCTGCCCGCGACTGCGGGGGTGACGCCGACGGGTGAGGCCTTCAGGGGGGCGGGCCAGGCGTAGACCTCGGCGAAGCTGCCGCCGCCTGCGATGGTGTTGTCCGGCCATTCGAAGCCGGCCTCGTAGCCGCCGTTCCAGAGGACGTCGTCCGGGGCGATGTAGGCCTCGACCTCGTTGGCGTAGCCCATGATCCAGAGCTTGCCGGGGTAGGCGGCCTTGAGCCTGACGTGGAAGCCGCTGAGGACCTCGTGGGCGAGCGCGAGGATGGTGAGGCCGTTGAACTGCCAGCGCTGGATGGGCATGGCGATGTGGGTCGGCAGGCCGGGGCCGTCGATCATGTCGACCATGACCTTGGCGTGGCGGTAGTTGACGTCGTCGGTCGGGAACTGGGTGAGGCGGGCCGCGTAGCGGCTGCGCAGGTTGGCGACCACGGTCGGGTTGGAGGTGTCGACCGCGAACGGCAGCTGCACCTCCTCGATCCTGGTCATTATCGGACCGGTGACGTTGGTGAAGCCGGTGTTCGCGTTGATCTTGGTGATCACCGCGTTCGCGAGCTTGTCGCCGAGGTTGATGACCTGGGCGTTGCCGCGGGGCTCGTTGGCGTTCTGGTCGCCGCAGGTGCCCTGGAAGAACATCGCGGGGACGCCGAGGGAAGCCTCGATCTGGGCGGCCGCGCGGCCGGGGTAGTCGCAGTCGAACGTGGTGTCGTTGCCGCGCGAGACCGGGTGGGAGCCGGCGCCGAACAGGATGGCGACGCGGTTGTTGTTGGCCTTGCGGGCGACCAGGATGGGCACCGTGTTCATGACGTAGGTCTGGTGCTCGACGCGGTTGTAGCCGATGTTGACCGACGCCTCGGCGTACCGGAACGTCACGGTCGTGCGGGTCTTGTTGAGCGTCGCGCGCACGAGGTCGAGCAGGCGGTCGATCAGCACGTTGGTCGTGCCGTTGACCGCGTCGATGTCCGCCTGGTTCAGCCCCATGAGGATGTAGGGGTTGGGCCTGATGTCACCGACCAGCGGTCCGGAGTGGGTGTGGCTGCTGACCATCATGAAGTCGGTGTCCGAGAGCAGGCCCTCGTCGATGAGGGTGCCGCGGATCCACTGGTTCATGTCACGCGGAATGCTGATGAGGTCGGCGCGGAGCAGGACGTTCGGGTACCCGTCGTCCCAGATGACCATGCAGTGCGCCTTGAGCTCGCGCGCCACGTTGCCCGGCGAGCTTCCTCGCGGGCTCCACCCGTAGCCCCCCATCCACAGGCTCGGGAACGCCGGGACCTTCGGCGTGAGCTCCGTGGAACCTACGGCGATCTGAAACACCATTTGGACTCCCCTGTTGTATCCCCTGACCGATACGTGTCGTCAGAAAGGACCCAGGAGCTACACAAAGGGTGCACGCCGGAGCATTACGGAACGTATTCGTTACCCATCTGAGACATGGCCGGTCAGAGCGATGTAACGCCGGGAAATATGACGAAGAGTCACATACTTGCCCGACCAATGTGCTACCGGGAGATCGGCTCCAGAACCTCGCGGCCGCCCAAGTATGGGCGGAGCGCGACGGGAACGCGCACTGAACCATCACCCATTTGGTGGTTCTCCAGGATGGCAACGATCCACCGGGTGGTCGCAAGGGTTCCGTTGAGCGTCGCGACGGTCTGCGGTTTGCCGTTCTCGTCGCGGTAGCGGATGTTCAGCCTGCGCGCCTGGAACGTGGTGCAGTTCGACGTCGAGGTCAGCTCGCGGTAGGCCTTCTGCGACGGGACCCAGGCCTCGCAGTCGAACTTGCGGGCCGCGCTCGTGCCGAGGTCGCCGGCCGCCGTGTCGATGACCCGGTACGGGACCTCGACGCGGCCGAGCATCTCCTCTTCCCAGCCCAGCAGGCGCGCGTGCTCCGCCTCGGCGTCCTCGGGGCGAACGTAGGAGAACATCTCGACCTTGTTGAACTGGTGCACGCGGATGATGCCGCGGGTGTCCTTGCCGTAGCTGCCCGCTTCGCGGCGGTAGCACGACGACCAGCCCGCGTACCGGCGCTCGCCGTCGAGGATCTCGTCGGCGTGGTAGCCGGCGAGCGGCACCTCCGACGTGCCGACCAGGTACAGGTCGTCGTCGCGCAGCCGGTACACCTCGCTGGCGTGCTGGCCGAGGAAGCCGGTGCCCGCCATGATCTCCGGCCGCACCAGCGTGGGCGTGATCATCAGCGTGAAGCCGTTGTCGGTGGCCAGGCTCGCGGCCATGTTCAGCAGGGCGAGCTCCAGCTGGGCGCCGATGCCGGTGAGGAAGTAGAACCGCGAGCCCGCGACCTTGGCGCCGCGCTCCATGTCGATCGCGCCGAGCTTCACGCCCAGGTCGAGGTGGTCCTGCGGCTCGAAGTCGAACTCGCGGGGCTCGCCGACGTGCTTGAGCACGACGTAGTCGTCCTCGCCGCCCTCGGGGGCGTCGGGGTGCACGATGTTCGGGATGGCGCGGTGCAGCTCGGTCAGCTCCGCCTCGGCGGTGTGCTGCTCGGTCTCAGCGGCCTTGACCTCGGCGGCCATCTCCTTGCCCTTGGCCAGCAGCGCCTCGCGCTCCTCGCCCTTGGCCCTGCCGACCTGCTTGCCGAACAGCTTCTGCTCGGCCCGCAACCCGTCCGCCCTGGAGATGGCGGCACGTCGGCGTTCGTCCGCGGAGAGCAGCGCGTCGACCACCGACTCGTCCTCACCGCGCGCTCGCTGCGACGCACGGACGGCTTCGGGGTTCTCGCGCACTGCCTTCAGGTCGATCACGAGGGGTAAGGGTAGTCCGTCACCCCTCGCGACCGCCTTCGGATATCACTAGCTGATGGCGACCGCCACCACGAGGCCGAGCGCGACGTGCGCGCTGGCCACGACGACGCTCGACGGCGCGAACTCCTCGGACTCGATGAGCCTGCCGATGTCCAGGCGCGTGACCCACTCGAGCAGGCGCACGGCCACGACCTGGACGATGATCCCGACGGCGCCGAAGATCAGCGAGTAGAGCAGGCCCTCGAGGAGCTTGCCCTCGGAGCTGTAGATCGCGACCACGATGATCAGCGCCATGCTGAACAGACCGGCGGCGGTCACGATGACCGCGTTCGGCTTGCCCGTGCGGACCAGGCTGCTGAGCTGGCCGGGAGTGGTGAAGTCGATGGCGTAGAAGCCCACGACCATCAGCAGCAGGCCGACCACGGCGTACAGCGCGATCGCGCCGATGCCCCGGCCGATCGTGGAACCGAATCCGGGGTCCAACGCGAGTTGGGTGATCACTGGTCCTCCATGTGGTGCTGGTGCGTCATTCGACGATCCGGTGGGGAACGAAAGCCGCGCCGTCGTCGGTCACCAGACCGACTGTCTCGCGGATGCCCAGGCCTGCGGCCTGGTCGCCGACGACCCACGCGCCCAGTGCGGGGCGGTAGCCGTCGAACTCGGGCAGCGGGTCGAACAGCTGGTAGACGAAGCCCTCCTTGCCGTAGACCCCACCGGTCTGGGTCTCGTAGCCGGGAGCGACGATCTGGATGTTCGAGCCCTCACGGCCCAGTCGGGGCTTGCGCACGTACTCCGTGAGCAGCCCCGGATCGTCGAGGAACGCGGGCAGCAGGTTCGGGTGGCCGGGGTACATCTCCCACAGCACCGCGAGCAGCGCCTTGTTCGACAGCAGCATCTTCCACAGCGGCTCGACCCACAGCGTGCCGGGCAGGCTCTCCACCGCGAAGCGGCCGAACCGCTCGTCGACCACCCACTCCCACGGGTAGAGCTTCACCACGGTGTTCATCGGCGCCTCTTCGAGGTCGACGAACCGCTTGAGCAGGCCGTCCCACCCGATGTCCTCGATCGACAGGCCGACGGTGTTCATGCCCGCCTCGGCCGCGGTCTCCTGGAGGTAGGCGAGCGTGATGTGGTCCTCACCCGACGTGTCGGCCGACGACCAGGTGAAGTGCAGTTCGTTGGACGGCAGCAGCGCCCCGATCTCACCCCAGCGCTCGACCAGCTTCTCGTGGATCGAGTTCCACTGGTCGTCGTCCGGGAACACCTCGGTCTTCCAGTACCACTGGAGCACCGCGGCCTCGAGCAGCGAGGTCGGGGTGTCCGCGTTGTACTCGAGCATCTTCGCCGGGCCCGACCCGTCGTAGCGCAGGTCGAACCGCCCGTAGACGTGCGGGTCGCGCCGCTTCCACGACTCCGCGATCTTCGGCCAGATCCACTCCTGGATGCCGAAGTCGCGGTACCGCTCGGTCAGCACGACGTTGTCCACGGCTTCCAGGCACATGCTGTGCAGCAGTTCGACGTCGGCTTCGAGGGAGAGGATGTCGCTCATCTCGAAGACGTAGTGCGCCGACTCGTCCCAGTACGGGCGCTCGACGCCCGCGACGCCCCTGGCGGGCGCGCCGAACACCAGACCCTGCTCCGAGACGGTCCGCTGCCAGTTCGGCCGCGGCGGGGAGGTAGCACGGCGCAACTCAGCTGCCCCCGCTCGTGCCGCTCTTGCTGCCGCCGCTGGACACGCCGAACCCGCCGCGCTGCACCGAGGTGCCCGACCGGGTCGAGATGTTCGCCTTCGGGGGCTTGACCGTGGTGCCGCCCGAGACCTTCTGCCCGACCACACCGGTGCCGCCGTAGTTGTAGCGGTACTGGCTGTAGCCACCGCCGACGATCGGCATGTAGATGAAGCCGCCGCTGGAGTACCCGCCGTGCGAGCTGGCGTAGGTGGGATCGCAGTTGTTGTCGTCGGCGACCACGACGTCGTCGCTGGTCGTGCAGGTCGCGGTCACGTTGTCCGGGCTCAGCGCCGCGTACCCGATCGCGACCAGCGCGACCACGCCGACCGTGACGCCGCCGCCGATGAGCAGCCGCTTGCGGACCTTCTTCTTCCGCAGGTACTCGGCCTCGCGGGCCTGGTCGGCCGCGATCAGCTCCTGCTGGGCGGCGGCGCGGGCGCGCTGCTCGGCCAGTGTCGGCGGACGCGGCTTCGACGAGCCGTCCTGCTGCCTGATCCGCCCTCGCGGATTCGCGGGCTGCTCGGGCGGTTGCTCGCTCGCGGGCACGTACGGCGGCGGCGCGGAGCCCTCCGCGGGCACGCCGCTGCTCGGCACGCCGCTCGGCGGCGTCGGTCCATCGGATCCGGTCCAGGGTGTTCCAGAGGTCCCGGACCTGTCGTTCTCAGTCATCAGCCACTCCCGGCGGGGACGGTACAGAGATCAGTCGAGAAGCGGGTGGTGAGTGTCCTAATAGCAACACTCCTCCCCCACCTCGTCGGCGGCTCGGACGGCACAGGCATCATGGAGTAGATGTCTATGAACGCTCAGTGGTTTCGTCGTGGTGGCCACATCCGCGGTACGCGGTTGGTCATGGTCGGCGCGTCCGTGGGGGGGTTCCTCCTCCTCGGGCTGAGCGCGTTCACGTCTTGGCCGGTCAGCGGCGGTGGCGCACTGAGTACCCCCGCACGTCCGACCGTGAACCCAGCCTACGAGTCCGAGGCCGCGGACTGCCTCAACTGGACGAAATCCGACCTGTCGGACGTCCAGAAGGTCGACTGCGGCAACCAGCACCTGTTCGAGGTGACCGGGAAGGTGGACCTGGCCACCACTTACCCGAAGGACGCGAAGTACCCGACGGACGACGAGTGGCAGAAGATCAGCCTCGACCAGTGCACGAAGCCGTCGCTGGACTTCCTGAGCGGCGAGTACGACCCGTTCGGCAAGTACACCGTCGGCCCGCTGAACCCCGGCACGCAGGAGTGGGGCGCCGGTTTCCGCACGTTGCGCTGCGGTCTCCAGGTGGTCGGCCCGGCCGGTGGGCTGCTGCCGTCGTTCGGGTCGGCGACGAAGCAGGACCAGTCCGACGTCTACGACCCCGGTGTCTGCCTCGGCCTGAACGGCAAGTCCGTCGGCGACCCGGTGGACTGCGCGCAGCCGCACACGTTCGAGATCATCGGCGTGGTCGACCTCGCCGCCGCGATCCAGGGCGCTGACTTCCCGCCGCCGGAGAAGCAGGACGAGGTGCTGCCCGCGACCTGCGACGCGATGGCGGCCGAGTACGCGGGCGGTGTCGACCTCAAGGGCAAGGGCCTGGTCGTGACCTGGGACAACCGGGCGCCGGAGAGCTGGGCGGCCGGGTCGAAGCGGGTGAACTGCAAGATCGGCGCCATCCCCGCGGACGCCTCCGGGCTGACCGCGTTCAGCGGGTCCGTGCGCAACCCCGACGCGCCGCCGCTGACCACGTCCAACCCGCCGCAGACCACCGCCGTGAGCCAGGCGGAGGCCACCGGCGCGCCGCTGCACTCCGAAGAGGGGTCCGCGTCGAACAAGCCGTCGTCGTCGTCGTCGAGCCAGAAGTCGAGCGAGTCGTCCTCGGCCGCGCCCAGTTCGACGTCGAACGCGCCGTGAGCGTCGAGATGACGCGCGACCGGTTCGAGGAACTGGTCGGCGAGTCGCTCGACCTCATCCCGCCCGACTTCGCGGCGGCGATGGACAACGTCGTGGTGCTGATCGAGGACCGCAATCCGGACGAGCCGACGCTGCTCGGGCTCTACCACGGCGTGGCGCTCACCGAGCGGACGTCCGACTACGGCGGGGTGCTGCCGGACCGGATCTTCATCTACCGCGAGGCCATCCTCGACATCTGCCACGACGAGGACGACGTGGTGAACGAAGTGGCGATCACCGTGGTCCACGAGATCGCCCACCACTTCGGCGTGGACGACGACCGCCTGCACGAACTCGGCTGGGGCTAGGGCACTTGTCGGTTGGCGAACTCCGCTCGCCGACCGTTCGTCGACCGCTATTCGCTCGACGGGCGCCGCTCGGCGCATCAATGCCGTTGGAACGCGACTCGCGGGATCACTTGACCGTGATTTTCCACAATGCACGATAATACTGCTCCGTCAGATCACGTACCGATCACACCCGGAGACCGTGACCATGGAGCCGCAGTTTCGCCAGACGACGATCGACCCCTCCGGGCGATTCCTGCACGCCGAGAACGACCGCCTCCGCGTCAAGGGTCCCGCGACGCGGGTAATGCTCCCCGGCGGCGTCTCGGCCTGGTCCGTGACAAGACATCAGGTCGTCAAGCGGCTCTGCGAGGACCCGCGCGTGTCCAAGGACCCCCAGCGGCACTGGCCCGCCTACGCGGGCCTGCCGCAGGACTGGCCCCTGCGGGGGTTCGTCTCGACCACGAACGCCTTCACCACCCACGGCTCCGACCACCAGCGCCTGCGGATGCTGATGGCGAGCGCGTTCACGCCGCGCCGCGTGGAGTCCGTGCGGGCGAAGGTGCACGGCACGGTGGACCGGATCATGGGGGAACTGGGCCGGGCCCGACCGGGGGAGGTGCTCGACCTGCGGCGGGCGTTCACCGACGTCGTGCCCGCCGAAGCGCTGTGCGACCTGATCGGCATCCCGGACTCGTTCCGGGCGAGGGCGTCGCACGCGATCCAGGCGATCAACCGCCCCACCTCGGACGACCGCGATTTCATGGACCTCACGATGTGCCTGGGCGCGCTCGTGGCGACGCGGTACATGGTGCAGGGTGACGACATGGCCAGCGACCTCATCGCCGCCCGCTACGGCGAGGAGCAGCTCTCCGAGAACGAGGTCAACGCCGCGCTGGTGCTGATGATCGGCGCGGGCAGCGGGACCACGGCCAACCTGCTGAGCAAGGCCGTCGTGGCCCTGCTCACCCACCCCGACCAGCTCAAGCTGGTCAAGGCGGGCGACGCGACCTGGGCCGACGTGATCGAGGAGACGCTGCGCGTCGAGGGCCCGGTGCAGCACCTGCCGCTGCGCTTCGCCGTGGAGGACATCGACCTCGGCTACGAGGTGGTGATCAAGGCGGGTGAGCCGATCCTGCTGTCGTTCGGCGCCACGGGCCGGGATCCGGTCGCGCACAGCCGCACCGCGAACGAGTTCGACCTGACCCGACCCGACAGGGAACACCTCGCATTCGGGCACGGCGTGCACCACTGCATCGGCGCGCCACTAGCCCGAATGGAGGCATCAATCGCACTGCCCGCGCTGTTCTCGCATTTTCCGGACATCGAACTGGCCGTGCCGGCCGCGGAACTCCAGCCGTTGCCGACGTTCATCTACAACGGGCACGTCGAATTGCCGGTTCGGATGCGAAAATAGCGAGTGGAACTACCTGAGGGGTCAGGCGTTCGGGATGTCGACGCCGGACCACGCGACGCAGCGCCAGCCGTCGCCGTCGGACTCCAGCACGACCCGTCCGGTGTTCGGCAGCAGGCCGCCCGCGGCCAGGTCCGACGTCACGTTCGGCGCGAGCGCCTGACCGGTCAGCCGGATCGCACCACCGTGGCTGACCAGCACGACCGTCCCCTCCGTCACGCCCTCGGTGATCGCGGCGATGGCGCCGGTGCAGCGGTCGACGACCTGGCGGCCGTTCTCGCCGCCGGGCAGCATGAGGTCGAGGTCGCCCGCCGCCCACGCCGTGGCGGTCTTCACGAACACGCCGTAGGCCTCGCGGTCGGAGCGGCCTTCGAGGTCGCCGCAGAAGATCTCCTGCACGCCTTCCACGACCTGCACGGCCATCCCGTGCCGCGCGGCGATCGGCGCGGCGGTCTGCTGCGCGCGCACGGCCGTGCTGGCGTAGACGGCCACCACGGGCTCGTCGGCCAGGGCGTCGGCGAGCAGGTTCGCCTGCTCCTGGCCGAGGTCGGTCAGGGGCGGGCCCGGCGGCAGGGAGTCGAGGGCCATCCTCAGGTTGGACGCGGTCTCGCCGTGCCGCACCAGCATCAACTTCACGCGCCTGCTCCTTCTCGTACCGCGGCCACCCAGTCGGCCGCCGCGATGAAGTCCTCGTTGCTGGCGGCGACCGGGACGCCGCTCACGGCGGGCTCGGCCTGCGGGTAGGACCCGAGGAACCGGACCTGCCTGCAGTGCCGGTGCAGCGCGGCCAGCGCGTCACCCACCCTGGGTTCGGCCACGTGGCCGAGGAGGTCGATGTAGAACCGGTACTCGCCCAGCCGCCCCTTGGTCGGGCGGGACTCGATCCGGGTCAGGCTGATCCCGCGCAGCGCCAGCTCGACGAGCAGCTCGGACAGCGCGCCGACCCGGTCGGCCGTCGTCACGAGCAGGGAGGTGCGGTCCGCGCCGGTGGGCTCGGGCAGCGGGCCGGGGCGGCGCAGCAGCAGGAACCTGGTCTTCGCGCCCGCCACGTCGGCGACCCCGGTGGCCAGTTCGCGCAGCGGGTAGTGGTTGATCGCGACCGGGGCGCTCACGGCCGCGTCGAACTCGCCGCGCTGCACCGCGAGGGCCGCGGCGGCGGTCGACGTCGTCGACACGACGGAGGCCTCCGGCAGGTGCTCGGCGAGCCAGTGCCGGACCTGGGCGAGGGCGTGCGGGTGGCTGGCGACCGTGCGGACGACGTCGGTGTCCGGTCGGACCAGGACGCTGAACCGGACGGCCAGCACGGTCTCGGCGACGGCGACCAGCGGGTCGCCTTCGGCGAGCGCGTCCATCGTCGCCGGGACGGCGCCCTCGACTGAGTTCTCCACGGGGACGCACGCGGCCTCGGTGGCGCCCTCGCGGACCGCGGCCAGCGCCTGCGGAACCGTCGCGAATGGAACGAGTTCGTCGCGTCCGCCGTGGACGAAGCCGAGGGCGGCCTGCTCGGTGAAAGTCCCTTGTGGCCCGAAATAGGCGATGCGCGACACGGGGCAACCATACGAGGGCCGCGCGGGGTGGGCGCCGTTGAGTCGAGGATCACCCTACCGGCCGGTGCCCAACCCGGTTCCGAAGTGGGTGTCGCAACTGGAATGCTTGTCCCGTGTCCCCCGATGCGGAGGGTGAGATCAACACTCCGGCAGCTCCCCAAATCGTGTTGTGCGCCGTCGACGAGCCCTTGGCCACGGCCTGGCTCTCGGTGGCGGAAGGTCGGGCGGGGATCCGGGTCCACCGGGGCTCCGTGCTCGACATCATCGCCGAGGCTGTCGTCAGCCCGGCCAACTCCTCGGGCTGGATGCGGGGTGGCATGGACGCCGTCTACGCGCGGGCCTTCCCCGACGTCGAGGCCGCCGTGCGCAGCGCGGTGCTCGCCCTGCACGGCGGCGAACTGCCCGTCGGCGAGGCGATGCTGGTGTCCACCGGCGAACCCGAGCCGCAGTGGCTGATCAGCGCCCCGACCGTGCGCCACCCCGGCGAACGCCTGCCGGAGGACACGGTGCACCCGTACCTCGCGGCACGGGCCGTCCTGCGGCTCTGGCAGGAGGGGCGGCTGGAGGACGGCAGGCCGGTGCGCGAGGTCGTGCGCACCCTGGCCATGCCCGGTCTCGGCACGGGTGTGGGCGGCGTCGCGCCGGAAACGTGCGCGCGCCAGGTCGCCGCGGCGTGGGACGAGGTGTTCAGCCCGCTGCCGAGGCGTTAGCCACAGGTTGTGCACAGCCCTGTGGACAACCATGTGGACAACTGTGCACAACTAGCGGATCGACACCCGTCTCTCCAGGTCCAGCTCGTCCGTGATGGGGATGCCGTAATCCCCGACGACCGGGATCTCGGGTTTCAGCCTGCGCGACTCGCGCACCGCGTCCGGCCGCAACGCCGCCAGCTTGAACCCGCGGCGCTGGTAGAAGCGCATCGCGTCCAGGTTGTCGTTCGTCGTGGTCAGGCGGACGCGCGTGCAGCCGAGCTCTCGCGCGCGCAGCACCACCGCGTCGACCAGGGAACTGCCGACCCCCCGGCCTCGACGGAGTGCGTCGATCGTGACGATCTCCAGCACCGGCCCGGACGTCGCGTAGGTCAGCAGACCCAGCACGCGGTCCTGCTGCTCCACGAGGAATCCGGGCAGGCTGGCGGGGAAGAACACCTCCCCGTGCGCCACCGCGGTGTGCGCGTGCTGGAGTTCGAGAACCAGACGTCCGACAACGATCCGATCGGCTTCCTCGATGGGGCGAACGACCATCCTTGAACTGTGTCAACACGAGGGCCGCTCGTGAACCGGCATTCGCCGTACGGTTGCCACGTGTCCGTGAGCGTGTTGCTGGTCGACGACCACGAGGTGGTGCGCAGGGGACTGCGCGAGATGCTCGACGACGAGGACGACATCCAGGTCGTCGCCGAGGCCGGCGGGGTGGCCGAGGCCGTCGTCCGCGCCGCTGCCTCCCGGCCGGACGTGGCTGTGGTGGACGTGCAGCTGCCCGATGGGAGCGGGGTGGAGCTGTGCAAGCGGTTGCGGGCGCTGCCCGGCGGGCCCCGGTGTCTGGTGCTGACGGCTTTCGACGACGAGGAAGCGCTGGTGGGGGCGATCATGGCCGGTGCTTCGGGGTACTTGTTGAAGCAGGTCCGGGGGCAGGACCTGGTCACGGCTGTGCGGGAGGTGGCGGCTGGGAGGTCGTTGCTGGATCCGGTGACCACGGCTCGGGTGCTGGAGCGGATGCGGCGGCCGGTCGAGGTGGACGAGCTGGCCGGGATGACGGATCAGGAGCGGCGGGTGTTGGAGTTGATCGGGGAGGGGATGACGAACCGGCAGATCGCCGAGCGGTTGTTCGTGGCGGAGAAGACGGTGAAGAACTACGTGACGGCTGTGTTGGCGAAGTTGGGGATGGAGCGGCGGACGCAGGCGGCGGCTTGGGTGGCGCGGCGGTCGCGTTAGACGCGGACATCATCCCGGTCGACCTCGCTGGTCGACACGGTGACCTCGTGGTCGTCGAAATCGGCGACGATCTTGAGCTTGCCGCCCAGAGCGGCGACGTAGCGGCTCACCGTGTCGACCTCCATCTGCCCTACGTCCCCCTTCTCCAGTTGGCTCACCCGTGGTTGGCTCACCCCCATGCGCACCGCCAGTTCGGTCTGCGTCAAACCTGCCTGTTCCCGGAGCAGCGCCAAGCGGAAGCCCACGATGTAGGCCTCGGTCCGCGCACGGGCATCAGACCGGACCGCTTCCACGTCACGCCCGGCCTCGACGTCCAGCCGCTCCTTCTCCGCCTTGACCTCACGCCATGAACGTGCCATCCCTCAGCTCTCCTTCACGGTCGCGATCAGGTGTTCCGCGTAGCGGTGGTCGGCGATCGGGACATTGGTCGGGTACCAGTCCCGCCACTGCCCTGACTTGTCGCCCGCGACCAGCAGGATCGCCTTGCGAGCCGGATCGAAGGCGAAGAGGATCCGCACCTCGCTGGACCCGGCGGACCCTGGCCGCAACTCCTTCATGTTGTGGAAGCGCGAACCGTGGATCCGATCCACAAGTGGCCGACCAAGTCGAGGTCCTTCTTGAGCCAAGTGGTCGATAGCTGCCTCCACCAGGTCCGCACAGCCGCGGTCCGCGATGCACAAAGCTTCGAACCACTGGGCCACGTCGTTGTGCAGTTCGACTTCCCAATCCACATCCGGACCATAACCCTACTCTTATAACCGCAGGGTGAACAGGCCGAAATACCACTCAGCCGAGTGCGCTCACGACCGCCGTTGACCGCCGGTCACAGCGGTACCTGCCAGGTGATCGTCGTACCCGTCCTCGGTGACGACGTGACCTCGCTGCTCCCGCCCGCCGCGATGGCGCGTTCCTCCAGGTGCCGCAGCCCGCGTCGGGCGACGTCGCGGGGGATGCCGCAGCCGTCGTCGGTGACGCGGAGGAGCAGGCGGTGGGGTTCGCGGTGCAGGTCCACCCGCACCGAATGGGCGCCGGAGTGGCGGACGACGTTGGAGAGGGCTTCGCGGAGGGCGGCGCGGAGGTGGTCGGCGAGGTTCGCGGGGACATCGGTGGGGTCGCCTTCGACGTCCAGGACCGGGGCGAAGCCGAGGAGTTCGCCTGCGATGCGGGTTTCGGCGCGGACCGAGTCGACGAGGTCGCGGTGGGCGGATTTGCCGGGGTCGGCGCTGCGGAGGGCGCGGACGGTGGCTCTGACCTCGGCGATCGTTTCGTCCAACTGGTCGACGGCTTCGGTGAGGCGGGTGGTTTCGCGGGCGTCCAGCTGCTTTCCGAGTCTTCTGCCGAGCAGGTCGAGTTGGACGCCGGTGGCGTACAGGCGCTGGATGATGACGTCGTGCAGGTCGCGGGCGATGCGTTCGCGTTCCTGGTAGACGGCGACCCGCCTGCGGGCGGTCGCGCCCTCGGCTAGGACGACCGCCAGGCCGGCCTGGGCGGCGAAGGCGGCCAGCAGGTCGACGGTTTCCGGTTCGAACGGTGGTTCGCCGCGGCGGCGGTAGACGGCGAGGGCGCCGATCTTGCGTTCGCGGGTGCCGAAGGGGGCGACGGCGAACGGGCCGTAGCCGCGCAGGGCCTTGGGGACGAACGGGGCTGTGCGGGGGTCGGTCGTGACGTCGGCGGTGACCACGGGCACGCCGCCGCGGGCGGCTCTGGCCGCGGCGGAGCGAGCGGACAGGACGGAGCCGACCGGGTCGCCGTCGAAGCCGAAGCCGTAGGAGGCCTCGACGACCAGCCGTCCGTCTTCGGCGGTGAGCATCGCGAGTCCGAGGTCGGCTTCGGCGAGGGCCGCGGCGGACCGGACGACGAGCGGGAGCACGGCGTCGGGGTCGTCGCCCGCGAGCGCGGCCGACGTGATCTCGGTCGACGCGGCGAGCACCTGGCTGGGGTCCACGACGCTCAACGGTAGGCCCGTTCCCGCACGTGGCCGTCGGCGACGTCGAGCACCAGGTCCGCGCCCTCGGTCTCCTCCGGCCGGTGGGTGATGTGGACGACGGTGCGGCCGCGCAGCGCGACGGCGAGCCGGTCGAGCAGCGCCCGCGCGGTCGGCGGGTCGAGGTGCGCGGTCGGTTCGTCGAGCAGCACCAGGTCGGCGTCGTGGAGCAGGGCCCTGGCCAGTGCGACCCGTTGCGCCTCGCCACCGGACAGCAGGCCGTTGCCGATCGCCGTGTCGAGCCGGTCGGCCCACTCCGGCAGTCCGGCCAGCCGCAGCGCGTCGCGCAGCCGGTCGTCGTCGGCGTGCGGGTCGGCCATCCGCAGGTTCTCGCGGACGGTCGTGGCCACGAGCTGCGGTTCCTGCGGGCACCACGCCACGCGGTGCGGCGCCTGGACCGGCGTCAGGAACCCGAGCAGCGCCGCGAACAACGTCGACTTGCCCGCGCCGGACGGTCCGACGACGGCGGTCCAGCCGACCGGCAGGTCCAGGTCGACGTCCTTGAGCACGGGTTCCGCACCGGGCCAGCCGAGGTCGGCGGCGCGCAGTCGCACCGGCGCGTCGGGGCCGCGTTCCGCCTGGTCGTCGCTGTCGATCACCTCGGTCAGCCGCTGGTGCGCTTCGCGCAGGGCGGCGCGTTGCTGCGCGGCCTGCGGCAGCCCGCCGAGCGCCTCGGCCAGCGCGAGCGGCACCAGTCCGAGGACCGGGACCAGCAGCGGGTCGACGTGGCCGAGCGCGAGCGCCGTGCAGACAAGTGAGGCGAGACCGGTGGTCAACTGGAGCACGGCCGTGGCCGCACCGGCGCCGAGCGCCTGCCTGCGGGCCTGCCGGACGAGTTCGGCGTCGCGTTCGGCCACGTCGGCGCGCTTGCGCTCGTGCGCGCCGAACGAGATGAGGTCCGGGGCCGCGTCGAGCAGCGTGAACACCTCGGCGCCGAGTTCACGACGGCCGCGGGCGAGGACGGTGCTGGCCCGGCGTTCGACCGCGACCGCCACGGCGGGGGCGGCCAGGCCGCCGACCAGCAGCGCGACCGCCAACGCCAGCCCGGCCGCCGGGAGGATGAGGGTGAACAGCAGCACCGCGCCCGCGCCGACGCCCGCCGCGACGATCGGGGGCAGCAGCACGCGGGGCACCAGGTCGCGGACGGTGTCGGTGTCGTCGACCAGCCGTTGGAGGGTGTCGCGGCGCAGCCTGGCGGGGCCGAGGCGCACCAGCGCTTCCCACAGGCGGACCCGCAGGTCGCCCGCGAGCCGGAACGCGGCTTCGTGCGACACGAGCCGTTCCAGGTAGCGCAGCACGCCCTTGGCCAGGGCGAACGTCCGCACGCCGACCACGAGCACGGACAGCGTCAGGATCGGCGGCTGTTCGGCGGCGCGGGCGATGAGGTAAGCCGCCAGCGCGCTGAGCGCCACACCGCTGCCGAGCGCCGCGATGCCGAGCGCGGCTCCGGCCAGGGCCCGACCGGTGAGCAGCCGTCCGGGCTTCCTCGTGGTGGCGCTGTCCCGGTGGTCGGTGCGGATCCGGTTGACGGGTGCCGGTTCGTCGACGGCTTCCGCCAGCCGGTGCGTGGCGAGGACGACGGCGACGCCGGTCGCGGCTGCCCGGTGGACGGCGGCCATGACCAGCGCCGCGGTCGGCGGGTCGAGGTGCGCGGTCGGCTCGTCGAGCAGCAGCACCCGCGCACCCGCCCGGACCTTCAGCAGCGCCCGCGCCACGGCCACGCGCTGGCGCTCGCCTGTGGACAGGTCGTTAACGCGCCGGTCATAAAGGTGTTCGGCCGCGACCTCCGCGAGTTCCCCCCGTTCCGGCCTGCGACCGAGGACGAGTTCCAGCTCCTCGACGACCGTCGCCCCCGCGAACGCGGGCCGCTGCGGCACCCAGGAGACGATTCGGCGCCAAGTCGACAAATCCACAGTGGACAGGTCGTTCCCGCAGACCAGCACCTCCCCCGCGTCCGGTCGCACGAAGCCGAGCAGCACCGCGATCGTCGTCGACTTGCCCGCCCCGCTCGGTGCGTCGAGCCGGTGGACCTCCCCCGCGCGCACCGTGAAGCTCACACCGTCCGGAGCGTCCTGCTCACGCCGATGCACGTGCAGATCGCGCACGTCAAGCAGGGTGTCACCCGTTCGGACGTGAGTTGTCCACAGGTTCTGTAGTTGTCCACAGGCAAGATCGACAACCCCTTCCCGACCGGGTGAAGGCGGTACGCTGGAGCAGGGACGCCCCCCAGGGTCGGGTGGGGGCTGCGTTGGGGTCGGTGCGGTGTTTGCGCTGGTTGGAGCGGTGGTCGTTTCGGCGGAAGCCGCGCCTGCACTGGTCAGAGTTGTGTCCGCACCAGCCGAAGCGACATCCGGCACGCCCCCCGCACCCGTCAGCACGTCGTTGACGCGGCGGACGGCTTCGAGGCCGTCTTCGCTGGCGTGGTGGGCGGCGCCGGCGGCGCGCAGCGGCAGGTAGCACTCGGGGGCGAGGATCAGGACCACGAGTGCCGTGACGAGGGTCAGGTCGCCGGAGACGAGGCGCAGGCCGATGCCGACCGCGATCAGGGCGACCGACAGCGAGGCGGCGATCTCCAGCACAAGCGCGGACAGGAACGCGACGCGCAACGTGCCCATGGTGGCTCTGCGGTGCCGGTCGCCGATCTGCCGGACGGCGGTCGCCTGCGCCTCGGCGCGGCGGAACGCGGTGAGCACCGGCAGGGCGCGGACGAGTTCGAGCAGGTGGCCGGAGAGGCGTTCGGTGGTGTCGGCGGCGGCGGTGACCTGCCGCTGGGTGAACAGGCCGATGAGGATGGCGAACACCGGGATCAGTGGGATGGTCAGCGCGATCAGCACGGCCGACGTGGGGTCGGTGACCAGGATCCAGGCGCCGACCAGCGGTGGGACGACGGCGGTCGTGACCAGCGCGGGCAGGTAGCGGGTGAAGTAGGCGTCGAGCGCGTCCAGGCCCTTGGTGGCGAGGACGGCCAGTTCCGCCGGGCCGCGGCCCGCGATCCACGCGGGGCCCAGTGCGAGTGAGCGGTCCAGCAGCGCGGCCCGCAGTTCCTCCTTCGCGCCGGCGGCGGCGCGGGCGGCGACGGATTCCGTCGCCCAGGCCAGCCCGGCCCGTGCGACGACGGCCCCGGCCAGCACCGCCCACGACGAGCCGCCGGTCAGCGCTGTGGCGAGCGCGACCGCCTGCACGACGGTCGCGGCGGCGGTCAGCGCGGCGAGGCAGGCGCACCAGGCGAGTGCCCAGCGGGCCGAGCGGGACAGCGCGGGCAGCGCGCCGAGCGGGCCCTTCACGACGACGGGACGTGGACCGGCGGGATGTGCCGGGTGCCGATGCGCTTGCGGAACACCCAGTAGGTCCACGCCTGGTAGACGAGCACCGCCGGGGTGCCGAACGCGGCGACCCAGGTCATCACCGTGAGCGTGTACGGGCTGGACGCGGTGTCTGCGATGGTCAGCGAGTTCGCCGGGTCCAGGGTCGACGGCAGCACGTTGGGGTAGAGGGCGCCGAACAGCGCGACCACGACCCCGACGACGGCGACGGCCATCAGCGCGAACGCCTGGCCCTCGCGGCCGAGGTACAGCCTGGCCATCGCGCCGAGCGCCGCCAAGGCCACCACGATCGACGCCGCCCACGTCCACACCGAGCCCGAGTGGAGTTGCACGACGAGCAGCAGCACGACCAGCGGCAGCAGTGCGATGGGGGCGACGCGCAACGCGAGCGCGCGGGCCCGGAGCCGGATGTCGCCCTCGGTCTTGAGCGCGATGAACACCGCGCCGTGCACGAGCGCGTACCCCGCGACGGCGAGCGCGCCCAGCACCGTGTCCCAGCGGATCGAGGCGAACGGCGAGCCGACGCGGTCCCCGTTGGCGTCGATCGGCAGGCCGAGCACGCTGGACGTGAGCAGCAGGCCGACCGACAGCGGGGCGATCCACGAGCCGACGATGATCACCTTGTCCCAGCGCGACCGCCACCGGGCCGAGTCGACCTTGCCGCGGTACTCGAACGCGACGCCGCGGCCGATCAGCCCGACCAGGAAGACCAGCAGCGGCAGGTAGACCGTGCTGAACAGGGAGGCGTACCAGCCGGGGAAGGCGGCGAACGTAGCCGCGCCCGCGACGATCAGCCACACCTCGTTGCCGTCCCAGACCGGGCCGATGGTGTTGATCAGGACGCGGCGTTCGGTCTCGTCGCGGCCGAGCACCGGCAGCAGCATGCCGACGCCGAAGTCGAAGCCCTCCAGGAAGAGGTAGCCCAGCCACAGCAGGGCGATCACGCAGAACCAGACGGTTGCGAGGTCCACGGCCGTTCTCCTCTCAGTACGCGAAGGTGAGCGCGTCGTCGGATTCGGCGGGTTTCGGCGGCGGTACCACGCCCGCCACCCCCGCCCGGATGTAGCGGCGGAGCAGGAAGACCTCGACGCAGGCCAGCAGGCCGTAGACAGCGGTGAGCACGATCAGCGACGTGAGGACCTCCCCGACCGTGGACGACGAGACCGCTTGCGCGGTGAACATCCACACACCGTCCACTCCGGACGGGTTGGGCACGACGACGAAGGGCTGGCGGCCCATCTCGGTGAAGATCCAGCCGAAGCTGTTGGCCAGGAACGGGGTCGCGATGCTCGCCAGCGCCGCGAGCGGGAACCACCGGCCGCGCGGGACCCGGCCGCGCCGGGTGAGCCAGAGCGCGGCCAGCCCGACGGCCGCGGCGATCGCGCCGAACCCGATCATCAGGCGGAAGCCCCAGTAGGTCACCGGCAGCACGGGCACGTAGTCGATCGGCTTGCCGGACAGCTCGCCGAGCCGGTCGTCGACCGGGTAGTTGGTGCCGTACTTCTCCTGGTACATCGGCACCAGCTCGTCGAGGCCCTTCACCTCGCTGGTGAAGTCGTTGTGCGCCAGGAAGGACAGCAGCGCGGGCACGGTGACGCTCTTGACGCTCTCGCAGTCCGCGCGGGTGACGTCGCCGATCGCGAACACCGAGAAGCTGGCGGGTTCCTCGGTGTGGCACAGCGCTTCGGCGGCCGCCATCTTCATCGGCTGCTGCTCGAACATCAGCTTGCCCTGGAAGTCGCCGGTGATCGCGACGCCCGCGAACGCCACCACGCCGACCCAGGTGCCGAGCTTCAGCGACGAGCGCCACACGGGTTCCTCGTCCGTGCGCTTCCACAGGTGCCAGGCGCCGATGCCGACGAGGAACGTCGCGGCGACGGCGAACGCGCCGAAGACCGTGTGCGGGAAGGCGGCGAGGACGGTGTTGTTGCCCAGGACGGCCCAGATCGAGGTGAGCCGGGCGCGGCCGTCGACGAGTTCGATGCCGACCGGGTGCTGCATCCACGAGTTGGCGGCCAGGATGAAGTAGGCCGACGCGATGGTGGCGAGCGAGAACGCCCACGCGCAGGCGAGGTGGACCTTCTTGGACAGCCGGTCCCACCCGAAGATCCACAGGCCGAGGAAGGTCGACTCGACGAAGAACGCGACCAGGCCCTCCATCGCGAGCGGCGCGCCGAAGACGTCGCCGACGAAGCGGGAGTAGGCGCTCCAGGTCATGCCGAACTGGAACTCCTGGACGATGCCGGTCACCACGCCCATGGCGAAGTTGATCAGCAGCAGCTTGCCCCAGAACTTGGTCATGGCGTAGTACCGCCGGTCCCCGGTGCGCACCCACGCGGTCTGCATGCAGGCGACGAGCAGGGACAGGCCGATCGTCAGGGGCACCATGAGGAAGTGGTAGACGGTGGTGATGCCGAACTGCCACCGCGCGAGATCCAGTACGTCCACGGTTCGACGGTAGGTCCGGGACACTGGTCCTGATCAGGTGCGACGGTCCCCCGTACGGGTAGGACCTAGGTCCCGGTGCGACCGGGACCATGCCGGTCGGCAGCGCGCCGGGGACGGGCGCCCTGTAGCATCCGTGGTGCCAGAGGGGAGTAGTTCCCGCTGCCACCAGCGCCAGTCAACGGCTGTGGCGCGGCGAGGTGATCGACATACTGATCCGCCAGTCGTGGGATCCGGTCCCTCACCCACCTTGTGTGGGCGAACGAGACCTCCGGCCGGGTAGTGCAACATGCCCGGTCGGGGTCTGTTGCGCCTCCGTCCGGGCTTCATCGGACGTGGAGGCTCGCCACCAATGGCATCGTGGTTCCTGGCACTGGTCACCGCTTTCGGGCTGGTGTTCCTGCTCGAACTCCCCGACAAGACGACGGCGTTGACCCTGGTGCTGACCACCAGGTTCCGCCCCATGCCGGTGCTGGCGGGCGCCGCTGTCGCGTTCGCCTTCCAGGCCGTCATCGCCGTGGCGCTGGGCAGCGCCATCGCCCTGCTGCCGAACCGGCTGGTCGCGGGCGCGGTGTTCCTGATCTTCGGGATCGGCGCGTTCCTGCTGTTCCGGGAGGGCTTCGCCAACGACGACACCGACGAGGCCGACGGGTCGGGCGCGGGCAAGCAGCCCGCCACGTTCCGCCGGGCCGCGCTGACGTCGTTCGGCACGCTGTTCGCCGCCGAGTTCGGCGACGCCTCGCAGCTCGCCGCCGTGGGTGTGGCCGCGCGCTTCGCCCAGCCGACCGCGGTCGTGCTCGGCGCGTTCCTCGCGCTGATGGCCGTCTCGGCGCTGGCCGTGTTCATCGGCGGCAAGCTCAGCCGCCGAGTGCCCGCGCACCTGATCAACCGCGGCGCGGGGTTCGTGTTCTCCGCGTTCGCGCTGATCGCGCTGTGGCAGGCGGTGTTCGGCTGAGCCGTCGAGGTGGGGCCGGCTACTTGAGGGCGGCTGCGACGTCCTGCGCGGCCCGCACGACCTGGGGCCCGATGGACTCGCCGTCGAGCCTTTCCAGCGCCACCACGCCCACGCTGGCCCGCAGGCCGGGCACGCCGCGCACCGGTGACGCCACGCCGTAGGCGCCCGGCTGGAGTTCACCGGTCGACTGCACCCACTGCCGGACGTCCGCGGGCAGCCCGATGGCCTTGCCCGCAGCGCCGCGGTGCACCGGGTGCCTGCTCCCGACCCGGTAAGCCACGTGGAAGGCCGTCCAGGACGGTTCCACGACGGCGACCGCCTGGGCCTCGCTGCCGTCCGCCACGGTCAGGTGGGCGGTGGCGCCGACCTGGTCGGCCAGTTCCCGCAGCGCGGGCTGGGCGGCCTGCCGCAGCTGCGGCAGCACGTTCGCCGCCAGCCGCAGCACGCCCAGCCCGAGCCGCACCTTGGAACCCTCGCGCCGCACCAGCCCCCTGGACTGCAACGGCACCAGCAGCCGGTAGACCGCCGCCCGGCTGGCGCCGATGGCGGCCGCCAGCTCGCTGATGCTCGGCGCGTCGGTCTCCGCGTCCGCGACGGCCTGGAGCAGGGCGAGACCCCGTTCCAGGGTCAGCGAGCTCTCCTTGGAGGGCGTCACGGGCACGGGGGCGCGTCCGCGCGGGTCCGACTGCGGTCTGACCAAGGTCTTCTACTTCCCGTCGGCGGGCTCGATCGTGCCGACGACCTCGGCGAGGCCGACCAGCGAGCCCTCCTCGCCGGGGGCGGTGGCGGTGATGCGCACCGTGT
This sequence comes from Umezawaea sp. Da 62-37, assembly GCF_032460545.1. GTDB lineage: Bacteria > Actinomycetota > Actinomycetes > Mycobacteriales > Pseudonocardiaceae > Umezawaea. Next base: position 5,623,364 of record NZ_CP135965.1, on the reverse strand, counting down.
CGCCGTCCTCGAGGAAGGTCCGCTCCGTGCCGTCGGACAGGGCGACCGGCTGCTCGCCGCCCCAGCTCAGTTCGAGGAACGAGCCGCGTTCGTCGCGTTCCGCCCCGGAGACCGTGCCGGACGCGATGAGGTCTCCCGGTCGCACCGTAGCGCCGTTGACCGAAAGGTGCGCGAGCTGCTGCGCGAACGTCCACGACTGCTCGCGGAACGGCGGCCGCGAGACGACCGTGCCGTTCCACTCGACCTCGATGCTCAGGTCGAGCCCCCACGGCTGGTCCTCGACGAGGTAGTCGTGCAGCGGGTTCGGCAGCGGCGGCGGGGTCACCCGAGCCACCGCGAACGCCTCCAGCGGGGTGACCCACGCGGAGATCGAGGTGGCGAACGACTTGCCGAGGAACGGGCCGAGCGGCTGGTACTCCCACGCCTGGATGTCGCGGGCGGACCAGTCGTTGAGCAGCACGACGCCGAACACGTGCTCGGCGGCGCGAGAGGTGGACAGCCGGGAGGCGACCGGTCCCCCGCACACGAAGCCGACCTCGGCCTCGATGTCGAGCCGCCGGGAGGGCCCGAACTCCGGGTTCGGGTGGCCGCGGCGCTGGCCGTGCGGGCGGACCACGTCGGTGCCGGACACGACGACCGTGCCCGCGCGGCCGTGGTAGCCGATCGGCAGGTGCGTCCAGTTCGGCGGCAGCGCCGGGGAGTCCGGCCGGAAGATCCTGCCGACGTTCTCCGCGTGGTGGCGCGAGGAGTAGAAGTCCACGTAGTCCGCGACCGTGAACGGCAGGACCGCGCCGGTCAGCGGCACCAGTCCGGCGCCGCGCGGGGCGGCCGTGGCCGCGACCAGCTCGACGACGCGGGCCCGCAGCTCGCTCCACGCGGGCCGCCCGGCCGCCAATAGCGGGTCGAGCGTGTCCGCGGAGACCAGGCCCGCCAGCCGCTCGCCGAGGTACCCGGCGAGCGGCCGCAGCGGCAGAGCCCGATCGCCGACGCGCACGGCGACGCCCGCGTCGACCACGCCGTAGGGCAGCGTCTGCGGCCCGAACGGCTCATCGCGGTCGAAACCGGGGGCGTCGACCCAGCTCACAGCAGACCCAGGTCGTCGAGGTCCTTGATCGGGTCGGCCAGCGAGCACGACCCGTAGGAGGCGAAGACGCCGCGGACGGCGTGCGCCGCCGGGTCGGTCAGCTCGTTGGCCTCGGCCGAGAGCGCCTGGCCGTCGGTGCTGCCCAGCGCTTCCCGGACGTCCCCGCCCGACAGCGAGCGCGCGGTGGCGACCAGCAGGTTCAGGAACCCGTGGTGGGTGAAGCCGGTGGCCTCGTCGGTCTGCCGGACGGCGTGGTGCAGTCCCGCGGTGGCCTTGAACGCGACCCCGCTGTGGCTGACCACCGCGAGGAAGTCCGCGACCTCGTCGACGCTCGGGAAGTTCTCCTTGCTGACGCCGCCGCAGCGCAGCTTGGGCCAGCTCCCGTGCTCGATGACGCGGCGCACGCCGTCGAGCCACTCGGCGCCGCCGCGCCTCGGCTCGACCACGCGGATCACGTCCTCGGGCACGAACTCCGAGACGCGTTCGAGCCACTGCTCGTCCACGTCGGACGGGGCGGGCATCTCGACCATCCGCAGCGCGAGGAGCTCACTGCGGGACTCGACGATCGACACGGCCTTGGGAACACCGCCGAGGCCGGTGTCGATGACCAGGGAGAGGGCGATGGGTTTGACCGGCTTGACCTTGATCAACTCGGTGATCAGCTCAGCCAGGCGTGACGCTGGACACAGGAACAGACCCATGGCGCCGGCCCATTCGCTGACACGCGCGTCGAGGTGCCCGCGCACCGCGTCGGGCATGGACGCGCTGCCCGGCGGGAACAGGGCGGCATCGTCGACAAGCCTTGCCAGCAGGGGCGGAGTACCGCGTGGACCTGGCGCACGGAGTTCGAAGGCGCTTGACACGGCTGACACGCTAGTGGCGTATCGGCCAATGAACAAAGATGTCCGACTATCGAACGCCCGGAGTGATCATGGCGTACTACCGCCAAGTCGGTGAGATCCCCCGAAAGCGCCACACCCAGTTCCGCGATCCGGACGGTGGGCTGTACGCCGAGGAGCTCATGGGAGTGGAGGGCTTCTCGGCCGACTCCGCGCTCCTCTACCACCGGTTCCTGCCCACCGCGATCGTGGACGCGCAGACCGTCGAGGACACCCGCGGGACCACCACGCCGAACCTGCCGCTCAAGCCGCGCCACTTCAAGACGCCCGCGCTGAGCTGGCCGGACGGCGGCGTGGACGCGGTCACCGGCCGCCGCACGCTGTTCGGCAACGCCGACGTGACGATCGGGTTCGTGGTCGCCGACGCGCCGAGCCCGCTCTACCGCAACGCCGCGGGCGACGAGCTGCTCTACGTCCGCCAGGGCAGCGGGACCGTCGAGACGATCTACGGCGCGATCACCGTGGGCGACGGCGACTACGTCGTGATCCCCACTTCGTGCACCTACCGGGTAGTACCCGATCAGGCGATGGACATCCTCGTCCTGGAGGCCACCGGCCACATCGGGCCGCCGAAGCGGTACCTGTCCGCGAAGGGGCAGTTCCTGGAGCACTCGCCGTTCTGCGAGCGCGACCTGCGCGGCCCGACGGCGCCGCTGCTGGTCGACGGCGAGGACGTCGACGTGCTCGTGCGGCACCGCGCCGGGCTGACCAGGTTCACCTACGCCAACCACCCGTTCGACGTGGTCGGCTGGGACGGGTGCCTGTACCCGTGGGCGTTCAACATCCGCGACTTCGAGCCGATCACCGGGCGCGTGCACCAGCCGCCGCCGGTGCACCAGACGTTCGAGGGGCCGAACTTCGTGGTCTGCTCGTTCTGCCCGCGCAAGGTCGACTACCACCCGCTCGCGGTGCCGGTGCCCTACAACCACGCGAACGTGGACTCCGACGAGCTGATGTTCTACGTCGGCGGGAACTACGAGGCGCGCAAGGGTTCCGGCATCGGCATCGGGTCGCTCTCGCTGCACCCGTCGGGCTGCACCCACGGCCCGCAGCCCGGCGCCGTGGAGGCGTCGCTGGGCGTCGAGTACTTCGACGAGACGGCCGTCATGGTCGACACGTTCCGCCCGCTGGAACTGGGCGAGGCGGCGCTGGCGACGGAGGACCCGAAGTACGCGTGGTCGTGGGCTCGTAGGGGTCCTGACCTGGAGTGATGCAGGCCAGGGGCGGGACTGGGCCGTGCACTAGAATCGGGCGGTGAAGACGATCAACCCGCCTACGCGGGAACGTCAGAGGGAGGCGAATCCGATGGCCGCGCCCGAGTACGAGCCGTTCGACCCACTGGTCGAACTCGCAGGCATGTGGTCGACCGAGGTCGCCGAGCACTACCTCCCCATCCCCGGCTTCAACGTCGGCAAGTACGAGTGTCTGGACGGAAACCTGATCATGAGCCCGTACGAGTCCAGCACCAACTCGTACGCGGCTTACCAGCTCCAGAAGCGCTTGGACGCTCCCGCGGTCGCGACCAAGCACCGGGTCTACGGAACGGTCAACGTCGCTTTCCAGAGCACTCGCTGGATCCAGCCGGACGTGACCGTCCTGAACCAGCCCGCGGCCGGCTTGGTGTGGGTGCCTCCGCACTACGTGACCATGGTGGTCGAGTTCGTCTCCCCGTCGAGCCGCAAACGGGACCGGATCGACAAGCCGCTGCTGTGCGCCGAAGCGGGCATCCCCTACTTCATGGAGGTCGAGGTCTCGGCGCAGCGCAAGACGGCGACCGTCCGCCTGCTCAAGCTGGGCGTGGCCGACTACGAGGAACTCGCGTCCGCGATCGCCGGGCACCTCTTTGAGACGTCGCTGCCGTTCCCGATCTCGTTCGACCCGAAGGACCTCTTGGACATCTGACCTGCGCCGACGCGTTTTTGTCGGTGCCCTGCCCTAGCGTTTTGACCATGGACGCACAGGCAGTGCTGGAGCAGGCGCCGGACGGTCAGGTGGCGAGCAGCGCCACCAGGCTGGCCGCCACCGCGGGGTGGAGCGGCACCGGTCGGACGGCGGCTCTGCTGTGGGGGCTGTGCGCGGGCAGCGGCAAGAACCCGTACCGGGTCTGCGTCGATCTCGGTGACCGGTCGACGAAGTGCTCCTGCCCGTCGCGGAAGTTCCCGTGCAAGCACGCGGTGGCGCTGCAACTGGTGCACGTCCGGGGCGACGTGCCGGTCGCCGACGCGCCGCCGGACTGGGCCGAGGACTGGCATTCGAAGCGCACGGCGGCCGCCGTTCCCGTGGACTCCTCGCCCGAGGCGGTCGAGCGGCGCGCCCGTGCGAAGGAGAAGACGGCTCGCGGCCGGGCCGAGGCGGTGCGCGGCGGCGTGGCCGCGCTGCGCGACTGGCTGAGCGACCTCGCGGGGTCCGGCGTGGCCGGGCTGCCGGGGCGCGACGCGGCCTGGTGGCACTCGATCACCGCGCGGATGGTCGACGCGCAGGCGCCCGGTCTGGTGTCGGCGGTCGCCGGGCTGCGCGAGGTGGTGGCCGCAGGAGGCCCGCAGTGGGCCGTGGACGCCGCGGATCGCCTTGGCGGCCTCCACCTGCTGGCCGGGCTCTCCGAGGGCGCTGAGGGGCCGCTGGGCGACGTTGTGCGCGCCCGGCTGGGCTTCCCGGTGCCGGAGGAGCAGGTGCGGGCGTCGGCGGGCTGGTCGGACCGGTGGGTGGCCCTGCTGCGGCTGGAGACCGACGACGGCGTCGTGCGGACGGTCCGGCAGTGGAGCTGGGGTCGGGACTTGGGCGAGTGGGTGGTCGGCGTCCGGTACGCGGCGGGCGTCGCGAGCCCCGCGCCGTCGCTGCCGCACGGCCGGGAGGTCACGGGCACGTTGCACCCGTACCCCGGAGTGCCGCCGCGCCGGATCGCGGTGGGTGAGCTGGTCGGCGACCGGTCGGCCGAGGCGATCCCGGTGCCCACGACGTGGCGGGAAGCCTTGGCGGGCCTCGAACCGGCGTTGCGCGCTGACCCGTGGCAGCGCGTGCACCCGCTGGGCTGCGCCGCCGTGCGCCCGACCGCCGACGTCCGGTTCCTGGTCGACGTGGCGCGGCGGGCGCTGCCGGTCCGCGGCGATGCCGCCCTCGACCGCGCGCTCGCGCTGACCGGCGGCGAACCGTTCGACGCCTGGGGCCTCTGGGACGGCCACGGCCTCCGCGTCGGCGCCGTCGCCGAACCCGGCAAGGCCCCGGAGGTCGTCGGATGACCGCGAGTCGAACCCCCAGGCACCCCGTGTCGTCCACTCGGACACCCCGAACTCCCCACTCGTCGCTGTCGAGCAAGTCATCGGAGGACATCGCGTGAACGCCAGGACCGAGTGGGACGAGATCGTGCAGCGGCTGCTGGCGGGCGGGCAGCGGCCCGGATGCACGACGAAGCGGACCACCACCCGCTCCCTGCTCCCCCGCGACGGCCGCCGGGCCGTGCCGGTCGCCCTGACCGTGCCCGCGACCGTGTCCGCCGCTTCCCAGCCCGAGGTGTCGGCGTGAGCGCGGCGGTCCGCCGCAACCAGACGGCCTGGCGGCTGCTGGTCGGCACCAGCCCCGCGGGTGCGCGGGTCCTGGTCGGCCGCACGGGGCGGGCCGTGCCCGCGATCGGGCGACCGATGGGTGCCCTGGCCGCGCAGGAGGGAGCAGCGTGAGCGGGCGAGCGCAGTGGGGACGGCCGCCCAGTCCCCGTGCGGGCTTCAGCCGGCCGCGAGCGACGGCCGGCGGTTCCGGCCGGAACGCAAGCGGCGCAATGGCTTGGCGCGGTCTGTCCGCCCGGCGACTGCTGGTCGGCACCCGCCCGGCGGGTGCGCAAATCCTGGTCAGCCATCTCGTCCCCGCGATCGCTCGGCCGACGGGTGCCCTGGCCACGTGGGAGGGAGCGGCGTGAGCGTGCGGGCGGAGTGGGACGAGGCGGTGCGGCGGCTGCTGGTCGGGGCCCATCGCGGCGGGGTGGCGCCCGCGGCGCTGCTGGACGACTGCGCGGCGCTGGGCGTGGCCGCGTTCGGGGCGGCGTTGCCGGTGGCGGTGGACGCGGCCGAGCTGGCCGTGGCGCCGCGGACGGACGAGCGGACCGTGGGCGAGGCCGCGCGGGACGTGTTCGCCCAGATCGTGGCGGTCGACGACCAGGTGCTGCTGACCGAGTGGTGCGGCAAGGCCCGTGCCGCGGGTCAGGTGGCCGGGCACCGGTCGCTGCCGGAGCTGCTGGCGCTGGGGACGACGCATCCTGGGCTGCGGTCGGCGGTGGCGGCGGTGCTCGGGTCGCGCGGGCGGTGGCTGGCGGGGACGCGGCCCGGCTGGGCGTGGGCGACGGGTGTCGGGGTGTCGGCGGACCTGGTCGACCTGGACGAGGTGCTGGACCTGCCGAGCTCCCGGCGGCTGTCGGCGCTGCGGCGGTCCCGGCGGTCGGATCCGGCGGGGACGCGGGCGTTCCTGGCCGGGCAGTTCGCGGTGCAGCGCCGGGCCGCGGACCGGCAGGTGCTGGTGAGCGCGCTGGAGACCGGTCTGTGCGCCGACGACGAGCCGCTGCTCGAGACGGCGCTGGACGACCGGGCGGTCGGCGTGCACGACGAGGCCCTGCGGCTGCTGCGGGCGCTGCCGGAGTCGGCGCTGGCCGAGCGGGCGGCCGAACGGCTGCACCGCGGGCTGTGGCTGACCGCCGACGGGTTCGACGTGCAGTCCGACGAGCTGTGGGCCGAGGCGCTGACCAGTCCGGAGGAGTTCCGCGACCTGCTGAAGGACGGCTCGGAGTCCGGGGTGGCGGGCCGGTTGCGGGCCGCCGCCGCGAGCGTCGCGCCGACGCACTGGACGAACCGGCTGTCGACCGACGACGAGGGCGCGGCCGCCGTGCTGTCCCGCGGCCCGTGGGCGACGGCGCTGCTGCGCGGGGTGGTGCAGCGGCTGCTGCGGGCTGTCGACGCGAGCCCGTGGGCGGTGGCGGCGACACGGACGCTGACCGGCATGGAGCAGCTGGAGATGCTCGCGTCGCTGCCCGCCGAGCTGTCCGCGCGCACCGTGATCGCGGTGTCGCACCAGTGGAACTACGACCTGCTCGACCACGCCTGCTCGCAGCTGCCCGCGCCGTGGTCGGCGTGGTCGACCGCGGCGCTGCTCGACCGCTACGCCGAGATGCGCGACCCGCGGTGGCGGGCCGGGCGCCCGCCAGCCGTGCTGCTGGCGAGGGGCGACGCGGAGGTGCTCGGCGCGAGCTGGGCGCGGATCACCGAGCGGTGGCCCGAGCACTCGGTCGAACTCGACGTGCTGCGGCTCCGCATGCGACTCACCCAGGCTTTCGACCGGAAGGAACCCGTCCTGTGACGACCGAGACCGTGCTGCGGCCCGCCGCGGAACAGCAGTACGCCGCCGAGCTGGCGGCGCTGGCCGCCGCGGACGACCGCCCCCGCCCTCCGCGGTGGCGCATGTCGCCGCAGGCGGTGGTCACCTACGTGCTGGGCGGCACGCTGCCCGACGGCACCGTGATCACGCCGAAGTACGTGGGCAGCAGGCGGCTGGTGGAGGTCGCCGTCGGCACGCTGGTGACCGACCGGGCGCTGCTGCTGGTGGGTGTGCCGGGCACCGCGAAGTCGTGGCTGTCCGAGCACCTCGCGGCGGCGGTGAGCGGCGACTCGACGCTCGTCGTGCAGGGCACGGCGGGCACCAGCGAGGAGTCCGTGCGGTACGGCTGGAACTACGCGCGGCTGATCTCCGAGGGCCCGAGCGAGGCGGCGCTGGTGCCGAGCCCGGTGCTGCGCGCGATGCGGACCGGGGCGGTGGCGCGGGTCGAGGAGCTGAGCCGGATGCCCGCCGAGGTGCAGGACTCGTTCATCACGATCCTGTCCGAGAAGGCGCTGCCGGTGCCGGAGCTGAACCTGCACATCCAGGCCGTGCCGGGGTTCACCGTGATCGCGACGGCGAACGACCGCGACCGGGGCGTGAACCAGATGTCATCGGCGCTGGCCAGGCGGTTCAACACCGTCGTGCTGCCGCCGCCCGCGACCGAGGACGACGAGGTGCGGATCGTGCTGTCGCGGGCCGGTCAGCTCGGCCGCGCGTTGCAGCTGCCCGCCGAGCCGCCCGCGCTGGACGAGGTGCGCAGGGTGGTGCGGATCTTCCGCGAGCTGCGCAACGGGTCCACCTCGGACGGTCGGACCCAGCTGAAGAAGCCGAGCGGCAGCCTGTCGACGGCGGAGGCGATCTCGGTGATCGCGGGCGGCATGGCGCAGGCCGGGCACTTCGGCGACGGGTCGCTGGGCGCGGACGAGCTGGCCTCCGGGCTGCTCGGCGCGGTGATCAAGGACCGGGTGTCCGACAGCGCGGTGTGGCGGGAGTACCTGGAGGCCGTGATCAAGGAGCGCGTCGAGTGGCGCGACCTGTACCGGGCGTGCCAGGACCTGGACACGTCCGGCTACTCGGTGAGCGGCGCCTGATGGCCCCTCGCGACCCGGACCTGCCCGAGCGGGTGGTGCTGCTCGGCATCCGGCACCACGGTCCCGGCTCGGCCCGGATGGTCGAGGCCGCGCTGGCGGCCGTGCGGCCCGAGGTCGTGCTGATCGAGGGTCCGCCGGAGGGCGACGCGCTGCTGGAGCACCTGCCGTCGCTGACACCGCCGGTGGCGTTGCTGCTGCACGACGAGGCGGAGCCGTCGTCGGCCGCGTTCTGGCCGTTCGCCGAGTTCTCCCCGGAGTGGCGGGCGATGACGTGGGCGCACGGCAACGGCGTGCCGGTGCGGTTCTTCGACCTGCCCGCCGCCGCGTCGCTGGGCGAGGAGCCCGGCGACGAGCCGTCCGAGCCGCGGGCCGTCGTGGACCCGTTGGGCGTGCTCGCCGAGGCCGCCGGGTTCGACGACCCGGAGCGGTGGTGGGAGGACGTGGTCGAGCACCACGGCAGCGCCGATCCCCGCGATCTGGCCGTCGCGGTCGCGGAGGCGATGGGGGCGCTGCGCGAGGAGTTCGCCGACCAGGTGGACGCCCGGACGCTGCGGCGCGAGGCGTTCATGCGGCAGTCGTTGCGCAAGGCTCTGAAGGAGACCGCGGGTCCGGTGGCGGTGGTCTGCGGGGCGTGGCATGTGCCCGCGCTGCGGGTGCTGCCGCCCGCGACGGCGGACGCGGCGCTGCTCAAGGGCCTGCCGAAGCGGAAGGTGTCGGGCACCTGGGTGCCGTGGAGCCACGGGAGGCTGGCGTCGTCGTCGGGGTACGGCGCGGGCGTCGACTCCCCCGGCTGGTACGCCCACCTATGGGAATGCGCGGAACGCGGGGACGCCGTGCCGCGCTGGTTCGCCCGCGCGTGCTCGGTGCTGCGGGCGGAGGACCTGCCCGCGTCGACGGCGAGCGCGGTCGAGGCCGTCCGGCTGGCGGAGACGCTGGCGGCGCTGCGCGGCAGGCCGACGCCGGGGCTGTCGGAGATCAGCGAGGCGGCGCTGGCCGTGCTGTGCGGTGGCGACGAGGTCCCGCTGAAGCTGGTGCACGAGAAGCTGGTGATCGGCGAGCGGCTGGGCGAGGTCGGCGAGGGCGTGCCGCGCTCGCCGCTGGCCGCCGACCTGGCCCGGTCGCAGCGCAGGCTGCGGTTCCAGCCGAGCCTGGAGGGCAAGCCGATCCGGCTGGACCTGCGCAAGGACAACGACCGCGAGCGGTCGAAGCTGCTGCGCAGGCTGGCGGTGCTGGGCGTGCCGTGGGGCAGGCCGGACACGACGCGGACGCTGGGCACGTTCGCCGAGGCGTGGCAGCTCCGCTGGGATCCGGGTTTCGCCGTGTCGCTCGCGGGCGCGGCCCGGCACGGCACGACGGTCGAGGCCGCGGCGGAACGGGTGCTGCGCCAGCGGGCCGCGGACGCGCACCGGGTGGCGGAGGCGGCGGAGGTGCTGTCCGAGGCGGTCGGCTGCGAGCTGCCGATCGCCGTGCTCGCGGGGCGCGGTGCGCTGGACCGGTGCGCGGCGGCCGCGACGGACGCGGTGGAACTGCTGGGCGCGCTGCCCGACCTGGCCACGACGGTCCGGTACGGCTCGGTCCGCGGCACGGACCCGGAACTGCTGCGGGTGGCGCTGCACGGGCTGCTGGCCCGTGGCGCGGTCGGGCTGCCGCTGGCGTGCCGGGGTGTGGACGACGACACGGCCGAGCGCGCGCTGGTCGCGGTGAACGGGGCGGACGACGCCGCGCGGCTGGCCGCGGACGAGGAGCACCAGGCGATGTGGCGGAGAGCGCTGCTGTCGCTGGTGGGGATGCCGGACGCGCACGGCCTGCCGACCGGGCGGGCGACCCGGCTGCTGTGGGAGTCGGGCGAGCTGGACACCGCGGCGGTCGCCGACCGGCTGCACCGGGCGACGTCGTGGAACGGCGGCACGGCGAGCGGGGCGACGGCGTTCGTGGCGGGCTTCCTGCGCGGTTCGGCGGCACTGCTGGCGGCCGACGCGCGGCTGTTCGACCTCGTCGACGAGTGGCTGTCCGGGTTGGCGCCGACGGACTTCGACGACGCGCTGCCGCTGCTGCGCAAGGCGATCGGCGACTTCAGCCCGCCGGAGCGCCGGCTGCTCGGCGAGCGCGTGCTGGGGTCGTCGGGCAGCGCGGCGGTCGCGGGCGAGTGGGACGAGGCGATGGCGGAGCGGTTGTCGGGACACGTGCGCGCCCTGCTGGCGGGGGTGGCCGGATGACCGGGGTCGCGGAGCCACGCGCCCCGCTGGTGCGCCGGGCGCAGAGAGCACAGGGCGAAACAGCTGTCAGGGCGCGTACGTGCCCTGCTCGCGGGACTTGGCCGAGGGCCGGGGTGGCGGAGCCGCCGTCAGGGCCACGCGGCCCACTGGCGGGCCGGACGCGGAGTGCACAGGGCGAAACAGAAGTCAGGGCGCGTGCGTGCCCTGCGAGCAGGAGTCGGCCGAGAACCGGGGGCGCGGAGCCGCCGTCAGGGCCACGCGGCCCACTGGCGGGCCGGGCGCGGGGAGCGCAGGGCGAAACAGCCGTCAGGGCGCGTACGTGCCCTGCTCGTAGGACTCGGCCGAGGACCGGGGTGGCGGAGCCGCCGTCAGGGCCACGCGGCCCGCTGGCGGGCCAGGCGCGGAGTGCGCAGGGCGAAACAGCCGTCAGGGTGCGCATTCGCCCTGCGAGCAGAAGTCGGCGGATGACCGGAATCGCGGAACACAAGTCGGAACAGCCGGTGCACATGTGCGCCGGGGCAGCGGGGGTGGCCGGATGACCGGGGTCGTGGAGCAGGACGCGGAGCGGTTGCGGCGGTGGCGGTTGCTGCTCGGCTCGGCCGCCGAGGGCGTGTGCGAGCTGGACGGGGACGACCAGCGGCGCGACGCCGCGCTGACCGGCCTGTACGGGGGTGGCGGCGGGTCGCGGACGGTCGGCGAGGCGCCGGAGGAGGGTGGCAAGCGCAGCGGCGGGCTCGGGTCCAGCGCTCCGGTGCTGCACCGCTGGCTGGGCGACGTGCGCAAGTACTTCCCGACGTCCGTCGTGCAGGTCATGCAGAAGGACGCCGTCGAGAAGCTCGGTCTGCGCCAACTCCTGCTGGAGCCCGAACTGCTGTCCAGCGTCGAACCGGACGTCAGCCTCGTCGGCACCCTGGTGTCGCTGTCCTCCGCGATCCCCGCCCGCACCCGCGAGACCGCGCGGGCGGTGGTGCGCAAGGTCGTCGAGGACATCGAACGCCGGCTCGCCGACCGCCTCATGGCCGCCGTCCACGGCGCCGTCGACCACTCCCAGCGCACCCGCAGGCCCCGGCCGTCCGATGTGGACTGGCCGACGACCATCAAGGCCAACCTCCGCCACTACCAACCGGAGCAGCGCACGCTCGTCGTCGAGAACCTGCTGGGCCGCAAGCGCCGCAGCCGCTCGGCCGCGCTCCGCGACGTCATCCTCCTCGTCGACCAGTCCGGCTCCATGGCCGAATCGGTCGTCTACTCGGCCGTCATGGGCGCCTCGCTGGCGACCCTGAAGTCCATCGACACCAAGCTCGTCGTCTTCGACACCGAGGTCGTCGACCTCACCGAGACCCTCGACGACCCGGTCGACCTGCTCTTCTCCACCCAGCTGGGCGGCGGCACCGACATCAACCGGGCGGTCGCCTACGGCCAGTCCCTCGTCACCAGGCCGACCGACACCGTCATGGTCCTCATCAGCGACCTCTACGAGGGCGGCGTCGCCCACGAACTCCAACGTCGGGTCCGCGAACTGGTCGCGGGCGGCGTCACCGTCGTGGTGCTGCTGGCCCTCTCCGACAGCGGCACCCCCGCCTACGACCACGAACTGGCCGCCAAGCTCACCGACCTCGGCGCCCCCGCCTTCGCCTGCACCCCCGACCGCTTCCCCGACCTGCTCGCGACCGCTTTGCGCAGGGAGGACGTGGCGACCTGGGCTGAGCAGTCGGGCATCCCCGTGGGGCGGTAGCGGGCCGACCAAGCCGAACCCGGACTTACCGGAACAGCGTTTCGCCCAGTCCTCAGCGGATCACGATGCGGCCGAGGATGAGGTAGGGGCACTCCTCGGTGATGACGGCGGTGCGGCCGGTGGCGTCGGGGCCCGCCATCCACAGGCGGCCGGTCGCGCGGACGTGGTCGCGGACCCGTTCCGGCATCTCCGAGACGCGGAGGTAGCTGCGGTCGGAGCCGGGCATCTCCAGGTAGGCCTGACGGCCGATGCGGCGGCCGGGGACGAAGTCGGCTTCGACGGCGTGCCAGGTGTGGTCGCGGATGAGGCGTCGGACCTTGGAGCGGCCGAAGAAGTGGCGCAGGCCGGGGACGGCCAGTTCGACGCAGAGCGGCAGGAGGATGAAGGCCCACTTGGAGTCCAGCGCGATCCACAGGGTGACGACCAGGAGCACGGCGCCGACCGCCATGGACAGGTAGCCGATCGCGCGGTGGTCCGCACGCGCCATGCAACGGGTCGTCCACTCGTCGCTGATCATCTCCGCGGTGCTCATCACCTCTACGAATACCCCATGGCGTTGATCAACCAAACACCCGCGTCAGCACCTTGGCGTGGAACAGCCTGGGGACTCCGCGGAACGCGATGACCGTGTTCCCCGCGTTGTCGGGGTCGACGAGCCAGGCGCGGCGGTGGCGGCGGATCCTGCCGCGGAGCACGGGGCCGAGGCCCTGGACCGCCAGGACGATCGGGCGGGTGCCGCTGACGACGACCAGCCTGCCGTCCCAGCGGATCTGGACCTGGTTCCACGGCTCGTCGGCCAGGATCATCCCAATGGGTGGACGTCGACGGAGGGCGAATCCGAAGACGACGGCCGAGGCGAGCAGCAGGACCACCGGCAGGACCGATGACGTGCCTACTTCGAACACGAGCACGAGTTGGCCGATGAACGCGAGCACGCCGAGGTAAACCCAGGTCAGCGCTCTCCGACTTGCGCGGTCGAGACAGTGCTGGGTCCACTTGTCGTAGCGCGCCGCCCCTTCGGTGGACGGCTTGTTGGGCACGGCCACAGGCCACCTCCGCCTGACTGGGAAGAGGTTACGGCGGGTGAAGGGCTTCCGTCTCCAGGCAATTTCAAGTTAGGCTCACCTAACCTAAGGAGGTGAAGCGGTGACCGAGCACCGACGACCGCCGGCCCCCCATGCGGCCGAGCGCGCACGCACGATCGCCGCCCGTGGTGGCCGTGCCGCTGTCCTGCCCTCCGCGGGTGACACCTCCGACGGCGCGCGGATCACCCCGCTGCTGCACCACGTGCACCCGAACGGGAGCGCGATGCTGCTGATGCCGGACGACCACCCGTTGGTGGCGTCGGCGTGGCAGGCGCCGAGGGCCGAGGTGACGGCGATGCTGGAGGTCGCCGACCACGCCCCCGTCCAGCTGCGCGAGCCCGTCCGCGGGCTGCTGTGGATCACCGGGTGGATGCGCGCGCTCGACGGCCAGGAGGCGCGGGACGAGGTGCTGTCCGTTGTGGACCAGCGCGCCGACCCTCGACTGCTGGACGCGGGCCACGGCGCCACGGTGCTGCTGCTCTCCCCCGCGTCGATGGTGATCGCCGACGCCGAGGGCACGAGTTCGCTGCGCCCCGAGCAGTTCGCCGCCGCGACGCCGGACCCGTTCTGCACGCATGAGGACCACTGGCTGCGACACCTCGAACTGTCGCACCGGGACGTCGTGTCGATGCTCGCCAAGCACCTGCCGGAGGAGCTGCGCGGCGGTCACGTCCGCCCGCTCGGCCTCGACCGGTTCGGGTTGCGGCTGCGGGTCGAGGCACCCGACACCGATCACGACGTGCGGATCGCGTTCTCCCGTCCGGTGGAGTCGGCGAAGGAGCTGTCGGTGGAGCTGCGCAGGCTCGTCGGCTGCCCGTTCCTGGCCCAAAGCGGACAGGCCCAGAGCGGGCAGGCGCAGAGCGGCACCGCGTGACAGCGCCACCACACCGATCGGGCTAGCTTGCACTGGTGAACTGGCTGGCACCCCAACGCCCTGAGTTCCCCGAGCGGCTCCCGGAGGAGCAGCACCGCGGCTACCAGGTCGAGTTGCTGATCGTCTTCAGCGTGACCCTCGGTCTTTCCGGCCTGCGCAGCCTGGTCCGACTGCTGGACAGCCTGCTGCAACCGGTTCCGCTGAACCAGCAGTCGGTCGCGCTCAACGTCCCGCAGGCCCGGTTCGACCTGCTGGACCTCGTCGCGCAGCTGCTGAGCGTGCTGCAACTGGCGGCGTGGGGCGGGATCGGCCTCTACCTGCTGTGGCGCGGCGGCATCAAGCTGCGCATGATCGGCCTCGACCGCACCCGGATCGGCCCGGACGCGCTGGGCAGCCTCGGGCTGGCCGCTGTGATCGGCATCCCCGGCCTGGTGTTCTACCTGATCGCCTACAACCTGGGGCTCAACCTCCAGGTGCAGCCGTCGGTGCTCGACGAGACGTGGTGGCGCACGATCGTGCTGATCCTGGCCGCGGCGGGCAACGCGTGGGCCGAGGAGGCGCTGGTCGTCGGCTACCTGCTGACCCGGTTCCGCCAGTTCGGCTGGTCGGAGAACAAGGCGCTGCTCGCGTCGTCGGTCCTGCGCGGCTCCTACCACCTCTACCAGGGGTTCGGCGGTTTCATCGGCAACGTCGTCATGGGCCTGGTGTTCGGCCGGGTGTGGCAGCGGACCAACCGGTTGTGGGTCTTGGTGCTGGCGCACACACTGCTCGACGTGGCCGCTTTCGTCGGCTACACGGTGCTCCGCGGCCACGTGTCGTGGTTGCCGTAGTGGTGCGCAACGATTCAACGGTCACATGTACTAATTGCTGAACGATTCGCTGCCCAGAGGCATTCTTACGATCGACTTCACGCAATTTAGGCCACTCCAGCAGACTATTTCTCCGCAAAGTGGTTACCCTCCGAAATGTGACTGCGCACATCGCACAGACCGAAGCCATCATCGGCTCGCCCCGCCCCGCCCCCAGGGTGGAGAGCGAGGTCGGGCCACTGCGGACGGTGCTCCTGCACCGGCCGGGCAACGAGCTCAAGAGGCTCACGCCGCGCAACAACGACCAGCTGCTGTTCGACGGCGTGCCGTGGCTGGCCAGGGCGCAGGAGGAGCACGACGCGTTCGCCGAGGTGCTGACCTCGCGCGGCGCCGAGGTGCTGCTGCTGTCGGACCTGCTGGTCGAGGCGCTGTCCGACCAGCGGGCGCGCATCGCGGGCATCCACAGCGCGGTCAACGAGCGGCGCCTTGGCATCGACCTGGCCGACGCGCTGCGCTCGCACCTGTCGACGCTGGCCGCGGAGCCGCTGGCGCAGGCGCTGATGACGGGCATGACGTTCGAGGAGCTGCCCGCGGCGGAGGGCGCGTCGCTGGTGCGCAGGATGCACCACCCGATCGACTTCGCCGTCGACCCGCTGCCGAACCTGCTGTTCACCCGCGACTCGTCGGTGTGGGTGGGCGACCGGGTCGCGATCACGTCGCTGGCGCTGCCCGCGCGCGACCGCGAGACGGCGCTGACGGACCTGATCTACGCCTACCACTCGCGCTTCCGCAAGACCGGCCGCGCGTACGGCGCGCACTCGGCGCCCGTCGAGGGCGGCGACGTGCTGCTGCTGGCGCCCGGCGTGCTGGCCATCGGCGTCGGTGAGCGCACCACGCCCGCCGGCGCGGAGTCGTTCGCCCGGTCCGCGCTGGCCGACGGCCTGGCGCACACCGTGCTGGCGGTCCCGATCGTCCAGGAGCGCGCCACGATGCACCTGGACACCGTGTGCACGATGGTCGACCGCGACGCCGTGGTCATGTACCCGGCGGTGCGCAACACCCTGTCCGCCTACCCGGTCCGCGCCGACGGCAGCGGCGGCGTGGTCGTGGACGGCCCGGTGCCGTTCCTGGAGGCCGCGGCCGAGGCGATGGGCATCGAGCGGCTGCGGGTGATCGACACGGGCCTGGACCCGGTGACCGCCGAGCGCGAGCAGTGGGACGACGGCAACAACACGCTCGCCGTCGGGCCCGGTCTGGTCGTGGCCTACGAGCGGAACGTGGAGACCAACGCCCGACTGGAGGACGCGGGGGTCGAGGTGCTGCGGATCAGCGGTTCGGAACTCGGTTCCGGCCGCGGCGGCCCGCGGTGCATGTCCTGCCCGATCGACCGGGCCGCGCTGACCTGAGATCATTGTCACGGCGAACGGTGTGGATCGTTTTACGACATCCGGCCCACACCGTTCGCAAACGTTTGAACGACGAGTTCCGTAGGTTTGCCTAAGCTTTGTTCGGTAAACCTCACCGAACACACATTAGCCTAACCTCAAATGCATTGTAGCGCTATTTGGGATATTGTCGCGACATGGCACTCAACGTGAAGAAAATCGGCACCAAGGCCAACAAGTTCCACCAGCTGCTCCAAGCGCAGGTGCGCAACGAGTTCACCGCCTCGCAGCAGTACATCGCCGTGGCCGTCTGGTACGACGCCGCGGACCTGCCCAGGCTGGCGTCGCACTTCTACAAGCAGTCGCTCGAAGAGCGCAACCACGCCATGATGATCGTGCAGTACCTCATGGACAACGGCCTCCCGGTGTCCATCCCCGGCATCGACGACGTGCGCACCGATTTCGCCGCCGCCCGCGAGCCGGTCGCGCTCGCGCTCCAGCAGGAGAAGGACGTCACCGAGCAGATCGTCGTGCTCGCGAAGACGGCCCGCGACGAGGGCGACTACATCGGCGAGCAGTTCCTCCAGTGGTTCCTGAAGGAGCAGGTGGAGGAGGTCGCGTCGATGAGCACGCTGCTCACCGTGATCGACCGCGCCGAGGGCAACCTGTTCCACGTCGAGAACTTCCTGGTGCGCGAGTCCGTCGGCGAGGACGTCGACTCGGGCGCTCCCCGCGCGGCGGGCGGGGTTCTCTGACGCGCCGACCGGTCACCTGAGCGCCAACGGACGGCGTCCACCCCCACAACGGGTCGGGCGCCGTTCGGGCATCAGGCCGACGAGCAGTCGATGGACGTCAACTGCATGCGCACCAAAGTCACCTGATCGCCATCCGCGTGGGGATTCCGGCCGTTCGCGATGATGAACTGGTAGTACCACGGGAATGGACTCGTGTTCAGGTAGCTGAATCCCTCGTCGTATTCATCCGCCGCCGGGTACCGCATCTTCACCTCGGCCGCGGTCGATCCCACGCTGATGCCCATCGTGGTCTTCGCGTAGTCCGGCAGCGTGATCCGCAGAATTCCCTTGGCAGGCGAGATGATCACCGCGCCGGGAGTCTGCGGCTGCGTGCCGGTGGAGTAGGTGTGGCACCCGGTCGAGTCGTCCGGGCCGGGAGTCAGCAGGCCGGTGGCGAGGGCGTCCGCCTCGCTCATGCCGAGCTGGAGCTTGCCGTAGCCGACCTGTCCCCCTGCGGACACCGGTGGGAGCTTCGGCTGGGATTCGGGCTCGGTCGGGGAACTGCCGGTGGTCGTGGTGAGCACGGGTCCCGCGGGTTCCATCGAGACGCCGCCACCGATGCCCGCCAGCGCGATGCTGCCCGCC
Organism: Umezawaea sp. Da 62-37; assembly: GCF_032460545.1. GTDB lineage: Bacteria > Actinomycetota > Actinomycetes > Mycobacteriales > Pseudonocardiaceae > Umezawaea. The sequence continues at coordinate 5,605,455 of NZ_CP135965.1, read as the reverse complement.
ACCAGCGCCGCCACGGCGAACGTGCCGCCCGCGCCGGCCAGCACCACCCGCTTGCGCCGCGCCTTCCGCGCACCGGTCACGACGGCCTGGTCGGCACCCGGTTTGACCTGGATGTCGAGCCGTTCGTCCCGGAACAACCTGCGCAGCTCGTCGTCGAGGTCCACCGTCACTCCCTCCCGTCCGCGAAACCGCCCAGCTTCGTCCGCAACGTCGCCATGGCCTTGCTGTTCTGGCTCTTGACCGTGCCCTTCGTGACACCCAGCGAGTCCGCGATCTCGGCTTCGGACAGACCCTCGTAGAACCTCAGCACGACGACCGCGCGCTGGCGCGGCGGCAGTTCGCGCATCGCCTGCCACAGCGGCTCGTGCTCCAGCCGGTCCACGTGGGGCTGTGCGGCCGAGTCCGGGAACTCCGCGACCAGGTTCTCCCGGCGGAATCGCCGCCACCGGCTGACGTGGCCGTTCGCCATGGACCGCCGCACGTAGGCCAGCGGGTCCGGGCCCTTGCCCAGCACCGACTGCCAGCGCGATCCGACCTTCTCCAGCACGCCCTGCACGAGGTCCGCGGCGTCGTGCGGGTTGCCGGTCAGCGCGTGGCCGTACCGGAGCAGTCCCGGCAACGACACGCGGACGAACTCGGCGAAGTCCTCCACGACGGCTCGCTCCCCGCCGAAGCCCGCCATCCACCCGGTGCCGTCCCCCGCGACCCCGAAATGCGTTGGTGCGACCACGGCACGCCCCTGTTCCCGACAACCCCCACGACTGTCGACAGCACGCACACGCCCGAGTCGGGGGAACGGTTGCCAGTGTCGTGGTGGGTCGGAAATCACGCTTGTTCCCGCTGATGCCACGCAACCCCCACGCCTGTGGAACGTCTTGGGTTGCCTGGTCGCTCAAAAGGACTTCGGGAGCCTCAGCACACCGTCGGCGTCGGGTGGGAAGTCGAGGACGCGGACGACCGAATCCACCGGGACGGGGCCGTACACGTGCGGGAACCACACACCCGTGGGGTGCTCGGGCTTGCCCGGCTCCCACCGGACCGGCAGCCCGTCCGGGTCGATGACCAGCAACAACAGGTCGGTGCGACCCGCGTAGAACAGGTTCGCGGGCAGGTGGACGCTGCCGGGGTCCGAGCAGTGCACGAAGCCGACGTCGTCGAGCGAGTCCGGCCGGATCTCCCCGCGTTCGCGGTCGGCGGCCCACTCGGCGGGCGAACTGATGTGCAGGATCATCTATCCACATCTCCTGTGGACAACGTTGTGGACAACTCGGGGAGCGGAGAGTTCCGCTCCCCGAGACGCGTCCTAGCGGAGCGTGATCTGACGGCCGCGCAGACCCTCGCGGGCCCGGCGCTCCGGGTCGGTGATCGGCTCGTCCTCGACGCTGGCCAGCGCTTCGAGCAGGCGCTTGCCCAGTGCCTCGGCCGGACCGGCCCACTCGGTCGCGTGCATCTCGCGGTCGAGGTCCCACACCGGCACGACCAGGCCGTGCGCGCGGAACGAGCCCGCGTAGCGGGAGCCCTCGCCCAGGTCCAGCTCGCCGCGCACGTGCAGTCGCGCCATGGCGTTGAGCAGCTTCTCCTCGGCCTCCGGGCGGACCCAGCGCAGGTGCGCCTTGTCGCCCGCGTCGACCCAGTAGGCCGCCTTCACGCCGGGTGCGTCGACGCGCGCGGTCGGCAGGATCGCCGAGTTCGCCCGCTCCAGCGACAGCGCCACCTCGCCGGTGGGCTGGTTGTCCGGCGGCATCCACCACGCGAAGTCGTCGTGCAGGTCCGGGCTCAGCTCGGCGTCGACGTCCAGGATGTCCTGGAGCCTGCCGGGGTTCTCGCCGTTGTCGGGGCCGACGACCGACAGCGCCTCACCGGTCTCGGCCTCCTCGGCCCACCGGATGGCGCGGGCCAGGTCGCGGCTGATGTCGCCGGACCTGATCTGCACCTGGAGGCCGACGAACGCGGTGCCGTCGCCGCGGACCAGTCCGGCCGCCGCCATCGGCAGCACCGTGGCCAGCGTGACCTCGCGGTCGCCCTTGGCGAGCGGCAGCTTCACCGTCGCGGACGGCACGAACTCGCGCAGCGCGATCAGCTCGCACTCCGCGGCCAGTCCCTCGAACGGGCGCGACACCATCACGTCGCCGGGTCCGCCTTCGGAGCCGTGGCAGGCCTTGTACCTCTTGCCGGAGCCGCACGGGCACGGCTGACGGGGGTTGACCCCGTCAGTCGGCTTAGCAGCGTTCTTCACGGCCGTCCGCTTGGCCACCGTTGGCCCTCCTCGCGTTCGCAGTCAGTGGCCAAAGTTATCCGACCGCGACCTGGTCATCCCAGTTGGGCAGCGGTTTCGCGGATCGTGGACAGGTACCCGCGGGTCATGATGGGCGAGTTCGTGGCGAGGAACCGCACGCCGAGATCGCGGCACAGCTCGACGTCCTCGGCCGTGTCGACGGTCCAGACGTACGCGTCGTGCCCCTGCGCGCGGCTGCGCTCGACGTAACCGGGGTCCAGGCGCAGCAGTTCCACGTCAGGGCCGGTGTAGTCGGCCCACGGCGGCAGCCACCCGTCCTTGCCCTGCACGCCCATCTTCTCGATGAGCTGCACGGTCGGCAGGCGCGGCGCGTACTCGCGCAGCTTGCGCACGGCGAGCGTGGAGAACGACATCAGCACCACGCGCGCGTCGTCCTTGCTGTCGGGCTTCGACAGCCCGAACCGGCCGAGCGTCGCGGCGACCTTCGACTCGATCCGGCCGGGGAAGCGCGCGGGGTGCTTGGACTCCACGAACACCTTCAGGTCCGGCCTCGACGCGACGACCAGTTCCAGCAGCGCGTCGAACGTCAGCACGCGCTGCGGCTCGCCGTCGCGCCAGCTGCCGAAGTCCAGTTCGGACAGTTGGGCCAGGGTCATCTCGCTGACCCGGCCGGTGCCCGACGAGGTGCGGTCGACGACGTCGTCGTGGATGCAGACCAGGTGGCCGTCGGCGGTCAGCCGGACGTCGCACTCGATCCCGTCCGCCCCCTGGTCGATGGCTAGTTCGTAGGCCGCGAACGTGAGTTCGGCTCGGTGGGCTGAAGCGCCGCGGTGCGCGACGACGAGAGGTGGCACGAGCAAGAACTGTCCGTGACCTGCGGCTCAAGTGCAACTCATGGTGCGTGAACCACTCGATAACTATTTGAGCCGACAACGACACCGCGTGGACTAACGGACGATCGGCGACATACCGTTCACCCCGTGACCAGTGCCCCATTCGACCAGCAGGACCCGGCGTTCATCGCCGACCCCTACCCCGCTTTCGCCGCGCTGCGCGAACGCGGCGAGGTGCACTGGCACGAGGATCTGGGCGTAGCTGTCACCCTTTCGCACGCGGCCGGTTCAGCGGTGCTGCGGCATCGATCGCTCGGCCGGATCTGGTCGGACGTGAAACCGGTCGAGGCGTTCGCGTCGTTCAACCTCCTGCACCGCAACTCGCTGCTGGAGAACGAGCCCCCCACGCACGGCAGGTTGCGGCGGCTGGTCGCGGCGGCGTTCGGCCGCGGTCACGTCGAACGGCTCAGACCCTGGATCGCGGACCTCTCCGACCGGCTGGTCGACGAGCTGTGCGCGAAGATCGCCGAGCACGGTTCGGCCGACCTGCTGGCCCACGTCGCCGCGCCGCTGCCGGTCGAGGTGATCGCCGAACTGCTGGGCGTGCCCGGCTCGGAACGCGCGCTGCTCCAGCCGTGGTCGAACGCGATCGTGAAGATGTACGAGTTCGGCCTGCCGCGCGAGAAGAAGGACGCCGCCGAACGCGCCGCCACCGAGTTCGTCGCCTACCTGCGCGAACTGATCGCGCTGCGCCGCAAGCAGCCGGGCAACGACCTGGTGAGCGACCTGGTCGCCGTCACCGACACCGACGGCGGACGGCTCACCGAGGACGAGCTGGTCGCCACCGCCGTGCTGCTGCTCATGGCGGGCCACGAGGCCACCGTCAACGTCATCGGCAACGGCGTCCTCGCCCTCATGCGCCACCCCGACCAGTGGCGACGGCTGATCGCCGATCCCTCGCTGATGCCGACGGCCGCCGAGGAACTGATCCGCTACGACTCGCCGTTGCAGCTGTTCGAGCGCACGGCGACCGCCGAGGTGGAGATCGCCGGGTACCAGCTGAAGCCCGGCGACAAGATCGCGGCACTGCTGGGCGCGGCGGCGCGCGACCCGCTGGTGTTCAACTCGCCGGACGCGCTGGACATCTCGCGCTTCCCCAACCAGCACCTCGGTTTCGGGGCCGGGATCCACTACTGCCTCGGGGCGCCGTTGGCGCGGATCGAGGTGGAGGCGGCGCTGGGCGCGCTGGTGCGCAAGCTGCCGGGGGCGGAGCTGGCCGCGGAACCGCGCAGGCGCGCGGAGTTCGTCATCCGCGGGCTGCACGAGCTGCCGCTGACTACGAGCTGAACACCAGGAACGCCGCCCACGCCGACTCGGGGAACGCGAGGGTCCCGGCTTCGGCGTTCTTGGAGTCCCGCACACCCACCACCGGACCGGTGTGGGCTACTTCGACGCACGCACCGTTGTTGCCGTTGCCACTTCGACTGCTCTTGCGCCACAACGCACCGGTGAAGTCCACAGTGGACACCGCGATCGCCTCTTTCACTCGGGGCCGTACTTCTCGGCAAGCACCCGTTCGATCAGCGCAACCGACTCGTCGGGTTCCAACGCCCTTGAGGCCAAGTGCTCGAAGGTCAGTTTAGCCTCCGACAGCTCATGACCGGCCTCGATATGCAGAGACCCGGTGGCGTACTCGATGTACAGCACCTCGGGGTCTTTCGGGTCGGGAAAGCTCAGCAGAATGAACGGACCGTTCATGCCGTCATGGGCACCGAAGTCGTTCAGCAGGATCCGAATGGTCACCGTGGGCAGGTTGTTGGCGAGCAGCAGGTGGCGCAGCTGCCTGCGCATCACATCCACACCTCCGACGCACTTGTGCAGGACCGACTCGTCGACCAAGGCCACCAGGTCCAGCGGATCCTCTGAGTCGGTGAGCCGCAACTGCCGGATCAGCCGCACGGCGACCTGGTTCTCGAACTGGGAAGAGGACCGCTGGCTCCGGCGCGCGTTGAAGAACGCGCGCATGTACTCCTCTGTCTGGAGCAGGCCAGGAATGCTGAGCAACGACAACTCCCGGACCAGCGAAGCCTCGGTTTCGACATCGATGTACCCGAGGTCTTCGATCCCGTAAGCCAGCCACCAGCCGGGTTTGTTGGCGCGGCGGGTCTGGTCGACCAGGTCGGGGTCGTACTGGTCGTAGAGGTCCATCATCGATCTGACCAGGTGGATGTCGGCCTTGGTCTCGCCCTGCTCGAGCCGGTGCAGGGTGCTGCGGGTCTTGTCCAGGGCGGCGCAGGCGTCGTCGAGGGTCATCTTGGCCTTCAGCCGCATCGCCTGGAACCGGTGCCCCAGGCGGCGGCGGCGAAACGGCGGGCGTCGTGGCATCAGCCGATTATGGCGACGGGAAATCCACCGGCGGGATTTCCACACCGCTTCACCGGATCGTGTGGATGTCCCGTGTGGACAGTACTTCCCATGGAGGCAAGCCTTTTCGCACTGGTGTCGGTCGACGACGAGTTGGCCGTGTTCGCCTACGGCATGGAGATCGCCGACGGGGACAAGACCGACGTGGTCATCTACCGGCGTGATCCGGAGTCGCGGAAGACGATGTTCGGGTTGCACGAGTCGGTCGCGCGGGCGGTGCGGTTCTGCTCGCGGCACGCGCAGGTGAAGGTGCTGTGGCTGGAGGACGAGCTGGATCAGCGCGCGGAACCGGCGTAGCGGTGGGCGCGCAGGGGCGGCTTCGGGGCGTCCCTGACGCCGACCACGCGCATGAACCGCACGGCTGACGGGTCGACCGGCAGCAGCAGGGTGGTGATCCGGCGGACCAGCACGGCCGTCGTGATCGTCACCGAGGCGGCGAGCAGGTCCGAGAACGCGTGCAGCAGCACGCCGTCGGCGAGCGCCTGAACGCTGGAGCGGAACGACCAGGCCAGCGTGATCGTGGCGAACAGGGCGTTCGCGACCCACAGGCCCCACCAGATCCGGATCAACCGGGAGGGGTTCGGGCGCTTGTCCACGGGTTCGCGGAGGGCGGCGTGCTCCAGCTCGGCGGCGACCGAGCCGGGGACGACCAGGTTCACGCCGGGCACGACCAGGCCGACCACGACCTGGAGGTCCGAGCGGGACGGGGCGTACCCGGCGGCGTCGGCCGCCGCGTCACGGGCGCGGCGCAGCCACAGCAGCGCCAGCACGATCGCCAGCGCCGACGCGACCCACGACACGACCGACGAGGACACGACCATCGCGTCGGACAGCCCGACCGTGGTCGGCGACAGCGCGCCGAACCGGCTGAGCATCAGCAGGACGTACCGCCAGATCTCGCTGCCCGCCGCCCAGATGGACGTCACGGCCGCGAGCCCGAGCGCGTTGGCCGCCGCACGGGCTCGTCCGCGCACCTGGTCGACCGAGACCGGGGCCTTCGCGTCGCCCATGACCGACGTCGGCCACCGCCACGCGAGCAGCGGGAAACCCCACCTCGGCGGTACCGGGTACGACGGCGGGCCGAGGTAGCGGGGCAGGTACCGCGGCTGCCGACGCTGGTAGGCGCCGGGTGGCGGAGTCGCCACCCAGTCCACGCGCAGCGGCCGCAGCGGTTGCATGATCAGATGACCTCGGGCTCCGCGCCACCGACGCCGCCCACCAGCGGACGCCCCTGCGCCGCCCAGTGCTGCATGCCGCCGTCGACGTTCACCGCGTCCCAGCCGTTCTGGTTCAGGTACTGGGTGACCTTCGCCGACCGGCCGCCCATGCGGCAGACCACGTAGAACTCGCTGTCGGCGGGCAGCTCCTCCAGCCTGCCGGCCAGCTCGCTCATCGGGATGTGCAGCGCGTCGGGCGCATGCCCGGCGGCCCACTCGTCGGCCTCGCGCACGTCGAGCAGCACCTTGCCCTCGGGCAGCTCAACCGGGACGTCCGACACTTCAACGTTTGGCACGGTCACGGTGTAGATGGTGCCACGTCACCGCGTCGGGCGAGCGTGAGGAAGCGCCTCCGCGAACACGAGCCCCACCTCGGCGAACCGCCGCTCGTCCAGCGGCAGCGTCGCACGACCGGGTCCGGTGCGGGTTTACGCGCGGGTCGGGGTGCCCCGGTAGGCGTCCTCGTCGAAGTTGCGCATCTCGACCTCGTAGCGGTTACCGCCCGGTGTGCAGACCCGGATCGTCTGCGTCAACTCGGCGAAGGGCTCGCCGGCGTGCACCGGTTGGAACTGGAGCACGAACCCGTCCGGCCGGACCAGCCGCCGAGCCGGTGCGCAGTCGCCCGTGGCGTTGGCCTCGAAGTCGGCACTCGCGACCGGTGTGCCCTCGAACGCCCCGCGCAGCACCCGGAACTGCCCCTTACCCAGCGGGCGGGTCGCCCAGCGGCGGAGGCCCCGGTGTGCGCGACAGGTGCAGCCCGCCACCGATCAAAGCGCCGATCACGCCGACGAGCAGGACGATCCGCCACGGTCCCACCGGCTGCGCCATGCCGCGAATGCTCCCGGACCGGCCGGCGCGAAGCGGGCCCTTCGGCGCCGATTCGGCCGACCGGTCGAGTGGGATGATCAGTTCACGTCCGCGACGAACGCTCCGATCGACCTGAACGCCTCGACGTCCAGCGGGAGCGTCCCCCGCCCCGCGCTGAGGCGGTCGAAGTCCGTGCCCGCGTCGTTCACCCGGAAGTCGCGGCTGCCGAAGTTGCGCTGCACGATCTCCACCACGACCCCGTCGGGGCGGTAGATCCGCATCGCCTGCGCAACCGTCTGGAACGGCTCCGACACGATGAACGGGGTGTACTGGAGGATCGTGCCGTCGTCGGTGGCCATCCGGTTCGGCGGTTCGCAGTTGCCGTAGAGGAACGCCTCCCGGTCGGCCGCCTCCTGCGGCGTACCCGGGTACCGCCCCTCGCCGACGTCCACGCTGCCGGTGCCCCCGACATCGGTCAGGTCCACCCACCAGTGGTAGTCGGCTTCCGGTGTGCCTGGCCGCAGGACGGCGGTCTTCGGCTCGCTCACCACCCCGATCCCGCCGGCGACCTTGTCGACCACCATGCCGACCCCGTCCGCCACGGCCTGCCGCGGGAGGGCGGTCCTGAGCTCGGCCACCTGGTCCTCCCAGTGCGCACTGCACTTCGGGACCGGGTAGGCCAGGTCGTTCGGTGTCGCGGGCAAGGGGGTCTGGGCGGGCAGGTCGGCCACGCGCCACCGTTCCGGCGCCCCCCGCAGCGGAGCCCCCGTGGTGGAGCTGCCGTCGGCGGACTGCGTCTGCGCCGGCACCGAGCGCAGCGCCGACGTGGCGAAACCCGCCCCGGCGACCATGGCGACCACTCCCGCGACGGCACCGGCGCGCAGCGCGTACACCCGGCGCCTCCCCCTGCGCAGCACGTCGTCGAGCGCGGTGGTGGACGGGGGGGCGGTGAAGTCGGCGACCGCCCGCAGTTCCTGTTCGATGTCCGGCATCAGGCACGCTCCGAGGTGTCGTTGGTCAGGTAGGCGGCGCGCAACGTCTCCAGCCCGCGGGCGGTCTGGCTCTTCACGGTCCCGGTCGAGCAGCCCATCGCCGCCGCGGCCTGCTCGACCGACAGGTCCAGCACGAACCGCAGCACCAGCGCGGCCCGTTGCCGTGGCGGGACTTCCTGCAACGCCCGCAGCAGCCCGTGCTGCTCGGGCCAGGAGGCGTCGTGGGACACCACGTCCGGCGGCTCGGCCACCGACCGCTCCCGGCCTCGGACCCGGCGGCGCGCGTCCAGGAAGATCCGCGTCATGACCGTTTGCAGGTACGCCTCGGCACTGTCCCGGCGGACCCGCGGCCACTTCGCGTAGACCTTCACGAAGGCGTGCTGCGCGATCTCCTCCGCCTCGGACCAGTTGCCGCACAACGCGTACGCGGAGCGTCGAGCCTGGTCGAACCGGCTGGTGAAGAACTGGGAGAACTCGTCGTCGCGGCGCACAGCCCCTCTACGCACTTGTCCGGGAGGCGGTTGCACCGGCTTTGAGTTTTCTTGAAGGTTTCCGGGCGATCCTTGTCGCGGGGGCGGGTTCCGGTGTCGGGAGGGGTGCGCCGGAAGCCCACAATCGCGAGAACCCCCACCGAAGGGTCTCGGTGGGGGTTCTCGCGACTGCTCGACGCGTGCCTGGTGGAACGGCGCGCCTAGTGGGCGGTCGCCTTCTCGGCGCCGACGCCGGTGAGGGCGCGCACCTCCATCTCGGCGTACTTCTCGGGGTTCTTCTCCTTCGACAGCACCGTGCCGAGGTAGCCGAGGAGGAACGAGACCGGGATGGAGACGATGCCGGGGTTCGACAGCGGGAAGACGTCGAAGTCGGCGGTCGGGAACATCGACGTCGCCTTGCCGGACACCGCGGGCGACAGGATGATCAGCAGGATCGTCAGCGACAGGCCGCCGTAGATGCTCCAGATCGCGCCCGCCGTGTTGAAGCGCTTCCAGAACAGGGAGTACAGGATCGTCGGCAGGTTCGCGGACGCGGCGACCGCGAACGCGAGCGCCACCAGGAACGCGATGTTCTGGCCGTTGGCCGCGATGCCGCCGCCGATGGCCACGACGCCGATCACCACGGCGGTGATCCGGGCGACCCTCACCTCGGCGTTCTTGTCCTCCAGCTTGCCCTTCTTGAGGATGTTCGCGTAGATGTCGTGGGCGAACGACGCCGACGCGGTGATCGTCAGACCGGCCACCACCGCGAGGATCGTGGCGAACGCGACCGCCGCGATCAGACCCAGCAGGATCGGGCCTCCCAGTGCCTCGGCGAGCAGCGGAGCCGCCGAGTTCGCCTTGCCGGGTGCCGCGTTGATCTTGTCCGGACCCACCAGCGCACCGGCGCCGTAGCCGAGGACCAGCGTGAACAGGTAGAAGATGCCGATCAGCCAGATCGCCCACACCACGGAACGGCGGGCTTCCTTCGCGGTCGGGACCGTGTAGAAGCGCATCAGGATGTGCGGCAGGCCCGCGGTGCCGAGCACCAGCGCGAGGCCCAGCGACAGGAAGTCGAGCTTCGACGTGCCGGTCGCGCCGTACTGGAGGCCGGGGCCGAGGATCTTCTCGCCCGCCTTCGGGGCGTTGTCCACGGCCGCGCCGAGCAGCGCCGACAGGTTGAAGCCGTACTTGCCGAGCACCCAGAGGGTCATCACGCCGGCGCCGATGATCAGCAGCACGGCCTTGATGATCTGCACCCAGGTGGTGCCCTTCATGCCGCCGATGAGCACGTACGCGATCATCAGCGCGCCGACGATGGCGATGACCAGCGCCTGGCCGCCCTTGCCGGTGATGCCGAGCAACAGGGCAACGAGGCCACCGGCGCCCGCCATCTGGGCCAGCAGGTAGAAGAACGACACGGCCATGGTCGACGTCGCGGCCGCGGCGCGCACCGGGCGCTGCCGCATCCGGAACGCGAGCACGTCGCCCATCGTGTACTTGCCGGTGTTGCGCAGCAGTTCGGCGACCAGCAGCAGCGCGATGAGCCACGCGACCAGGAAGCCGATGGAGTAGAGGAAGCCGTCGTAGCCGTTGACCGCGATGGCGCCCGCGATGCCCAGGAACGACGCGGCGGACAGGTAGTCGCCCGCGATGGCGATGCCGTTCTGCGGGCCGGTGAACGCGCGGCCCGCGGCGAGGTAGTCCGCCGCGGTCTTCTGGTTGCGGCTCGCCCGGATGACGACGACCAGGGTGATCGCGACGAAGACGGCGAAGATGCTGATGTTCAGCACCGCGTTGTTGTTGTTCACGCGTGGCCACCTTCGAGCTTGTTGCGGATCTGCTCGGCCGCCGGGTCGAGGTTCTTGTTGGCGTGGCGCACGTACAGCGTCGTGATCACGAACGTCGACACGAACTGGAGAAGACCGAAGATCAGGCCGATGTTGATGTTGCCGAGGACCTTGGTCGACATGAAGCCGTGCGCGTAGTCAGCCAGCAGGACGTAGAGCAGGTACCAGACCAGGAAGAGGCCCGCCATCGGGAAGACGAAGCTGCGCAACCTGCGACGCAGCTCGACGAATTCAGGGCTGTTCTGGACCTCGACCCAGTTGTGTTCATCAACGGGATTCGTCTCTGCCGGGGGGTGCTCAGCAGTGCTCACAGTCCCCTCCTCGCATGCGTGTCGTAGGTGTCAGCAACGTGACGGGCACGTAAGCCTCCTGAGTGCTTTCAGGTACGCGGTGCACCGTAGAGACGCGCGGCTACTGGGAGTAAGACCCCGATGGGGGCATTGCGCCCAGCAGTCGAGTGATGCGATGAGCGGTACATATGCCGAGGTGAAGCGCCCTTCAGCGGACAAACCTCGCCGTTAACCAGATCGATACACGACGGCTCATCCGTTCGAGACTTTCGCCACCGTCAGGTTCTACGCGACGGGGCGGGGCGGGCTCGTGCCGCGGTGCTTCGCCTCGAGCCGCGCCCGCTCCTCGGCCGACCCGAAACGGGCCACGTCCCGGTCCCGGATGAAGCCCAACGGGTCCGGGGCGTGCAGGCGCAGCAGGATCTGGTTCACGTCGTCCGGGCGGCGCCGACTCGTGCCCTTGCTGACCACGATCATCGTGGCGAACGCGATCGGCACCGTCAGCAGCGCGGGCTGCGACGCGACCGACGGGGCCCAGTGGCCGGTGTAGCTGCTGATGACGGTCGTGATCTGGGCCAGGATCACCAGCCCGCCGCCCGCGACCAGCCCGCAGACCGCGCCGACCCAGGTGAGGCCGCGCCACCAGATGCCGAGCACCAGCATCGGGCAGAACGTCGACGCGGCCAGCGCGAACGACATCGCCACCGTGAGGGACGCGTCGCCGCGCGGCAGGACCAGCGCGAGGCCGATCGCGACCGCGCCGGTCAGCACCGTCGCCCACCGGAAGTCCCGCACCTTGCCCGGCAGGATGTCGGTCGACACCACCCCGGCGACGCTCACGACCAGGCCAGACGACGTCGACAGGAACGCGGCGAACGCGCCCGCCGCCACGACCGCGCCGAGGATCTGGCCGCCCAGGTTGGGCATCATCGTGTTCGGCAGCATCAGCACGGCGGCGTCCGTCTTGCCGGTCACCAGCAGTTGCGGCAGGAACTGGCGCGACACCACGCCCAGCACCGTGGGGAAGATGTAGAACAGGCCCAGCAGGTACAGCACGTGCAGCGCCGTCCGGCGGGCCGCCGTGCCGTCGGGGTTCGTGTAGAAGCGCACCAGCACGTGCGGGAGCCCCATGGTGCCGAGGAACGTCGCGAAGATCAGCGAGTACGTCTCGAACAGGCCGGGAAGCCCGTCCTGCTGGGGTTTCAGCCAGCTCTCGTTCGTGTTCGGCGCACCGTCGACGACCGGGACCGCCATGCCCGCCTTGACGCTCAACGTCGTCTCGCGGCCGAGCGCGTAGGAACCCTTGTTCCACAGCACCATCCCGTCGACCGGCGTGCCGTTCACGACGCCGTCGACCTGGAGGTTCATCGCCTCCGGGGCCAGCACCCGCACGGGTTCGCCGGTGGTGAAGGTGATGTCCTCGGTGAACCGCAGCAGCCCGGTGTCGTCGATCCGCTGCGCACCGGTGTTCGGGCCCGTCAGGAACACCGTGAACAGGATGAACGTCGGCGCCGCGATCGCGAACAGCTTGCCCCAGTACTGGAAGGCCTGCACCAGCGTGATCGCGCGCATCCCGCCGCCGAGCACGTTGATCACCACGATCGCCGTCACGACGGCGCCGCCCAGCCACGCGGGCAGTCCGGTGATCGTGTTCAGCGTCAGGCCCGCGCTTTGCAGCTGCGGCACCAGGTACAGCACGCCGATGCAGACCACGAAGAACGTGCACACGTGCCGCAGACCCGCCGACCCGAGGCGGGCCTCGGCGAAGTCCGGCAGCGTGTACGCGCCGGACCGGCGCAGCGGCGCGGCGACGAACAGCATCAGCGCCAGGTACCCCGCCGTGAAGCCGATCGGGTACCAGAGCGCGTCGATGCCGTCCTTGAGCACCAGGCCCGCGACGCCGAGGAACGACGCGGCGGACAGGTACTCGCCGGAGATCGCGGCGGCGTTGCGGGTCGACGGCACCGCGCGGCGGGCGACCAGGAAGTCCGGTGTGGTGTTCGCGCGCCGGGACCCCACGAAGCCGAGCAGGAACGTGACCACGGCGACCACCACCACGCCGGTCAGGCTCCACAGGTCCTTGGTCATGTCAGCGGTCGACCATGCTCACGAAGTCGCGCTCGTGGCGCTCGGCGGTGTGGCGGAACCAGTACCCGACGCCGTACAGGGCCGGGAACGGCAGCAGCGCCAGGATGATCCAGGGCAGCCGCACACCCGCCAGCTGCACGTCGGAGATCGCCGGGACCCACAGGAACAGCGCGGGCAGCGCGCACAGCACCAGCAGCGTCCCCGCGCCCAGCAGGAACGCCGTCCGCAGCTGGGTGGTGATCAGGTCGCGGACCAGCTTCTCCCCGACGCTGGTCTGCTCCTCGAGCTCGATGATCGTGCGCATCGCCCGACCGCGGCCCTTGGCGTCGGCCAGCACCACCCGCCGCCGCCGCTGCTTGCGCCCGGACACCTCCAACCAGGCGTCGCGCTCACCCGGCTGCGGCTGGTCGGGCTGACCGGGAGGCCCCGACCCCGTGTCGTTCCTGGTCATCCCCAGCTGCTCTTGGGCGGACGCACGATGCGCTCCTTCAGCTCCCGCGTGTGCCGACGGCTCACCGGCAGCTCCTTCGCGTCGGCACCGCTGCCGATGACGACCGCGTAGCCGTTCGACGTCATGCGCAGTTCGCTGACCAGGGGCAGCGCCACCAGGTACGAGCGGTGGATGCGGACGAAGCCCGCGTTGGCCCAGCGCTCCTCGAGCTGCGCCAACGGGATGCGGACCAAGTGGCTGCCCTCGGCGGTGTGCAGGCGGGCGTAGTCGCCCTGCGCCTCCACGAACCGGACCGTGGCCCGCGGCACGAGCTTGATCGTCCCGCCGAGTTCGACCGGGATGACCTCCTCGTCGGTCGGCTCGACGTAGGCGGGCTGGTTCTCCGGGGTGATCGCGGGCGTCTGGTTGACGCGGTCGACCACGCGCGCGATCGCCTTGTTCACCCGGTCGTCGTTGATCGGCTTCGTGACGAAGTCCAGCGCGCCGACCTCGAACGCCACCACGGCCTCCGAGTGCTCCACACCGGTCACGAAGACCAGCGCGGGGGGCGCGCGGAAGGCGTTCAGCACCCTGGCGAGGTCCGTGCCGCTGAGTCCGGGCATGTTGATGTCCGCGAAGACCGCGTCCACCGGAGGGCGCCCCTCCTTCGACCGCTGCATCACTTCCTCGTCGTAGTCGCCGCGCAGTATGCGCAGCGCCTCGGCGGCGTCGAAGGCCGTCAGCACACGGCGGATGTGCGGGCTGCTCTCCAGCAGGAACTTGATCTCGCTGAGACCGGGCGCCTCGTCGTCCACCGCCAGGACGAGGAGGCCGGTGTTGTCATGGGTACTCACTGTGTGCGCATCTTGCCCATCCGCGAGGGGTCGTGTCTACGCCGCCGCCCGGCCGTTGGAGAACCTTGATCTCACAATCCGAATCGCGACCAGCGAGCACGTTCTTCCAGCGCGGCCAGACCGTCGAGCACGAAGTCCCCCGATCGGGTGGTCGCGCCGGCCAGGCCGAGCCTGGCGAACAGGTTCTTCTTGGGTTCGGCGATGGCGATCTCGGCGTCCGGGAACCGCTTCGAGACCACGCTGCGGAGGGTGCCGATGCCGTCGACCAGCCCCAGTTCGAGCGCCTTCACGCCGGTCCAGACCTCACCGGTGAACAGGTCGTCGTCCGACGCGGTGAGCTTCCCGCCGCGACGCTCTCTCACCCATTCGATGAACTGGCCGTGCAGTTGCAGGTGCAGGCCCTTCAACCACTCGACGTCCTCCGGCTTCTCCGGCTGGAACGGGTCGAGCCGCACCTTGTTCGCGCCCGCCGTGTACACCCGGCGCTCGACGCCGTACTTCGCGATCAGGCCGTTGAGCCCGAAACCGGCGCTGACCACGCCGATCGAGCCGACCATCGACGTGCCGTGCGCGTAGATCTCGTCACCGGCGCAGGCCAGCCAGTAGCCACCGGACGCCGCCAGGTCCTCGCAGAACGCGAGCACCGGCACGTTCTTCTTCGCCGCCAGCTCGCGGATCCGCTCCGCCACCAGCGCCGACTGGGTGGGCGCGCCACCGGGCGAGTTGATCAGCAGCGCCACCGCGACCAGCCGGTCGTGGTCGAACGCGCGGGTCAGCGCGGTCTCCAGGTTCTGGAGGCTGATCGAGTTGCGGGCCATCGGCGTCGGCGTCGGGGTGATCACGCCGTGCAACCGCACGGCGGCGACGACCGGCGGGCGTTCGCCCCGGTCGCCGACGATCTTCGGAAGACGCGCCGCGATCTTGTCCGTCACGCTGCTCATGGGTCCGACCCTACGTGCGGTGCCGGGGGGTTCGCGCGGGTTAGCATCGGGATCCGGCTACCTACCGCGAGGTCACCATGACGTTCAACCCGCTCCGCTGGTTGGAGCGCTACGTCGAGTGGTGGGATGACAGGGGTCGGCAGAACGCCGGCGGCCCGAAGCCGATGAGCCTGTACTGGATGTGGATCGCGTGGTGCGTGTGCGCGGTCATGGTCGTGATGACGCTCGCCGTGGCGACCTGGTAGGGCCGATCAGGCGCGGATGACCGGCTGCTCGCTGGTGTCCTCCATGGAGGGCTGCACCAGCGTGAGGTTGGTGCGGACGCCGCGGCTGTACTTCGGGATCTTGAGGATGATCTTCATGCCCGCGTCCGGAGCGGTCTCGACGACCAGCGCGTACTCGTCGCCGAACACCGCGCGCATGCGGTCGTTGATGTTGCCCAGGCCCACGTGGGCGCCGGTCTGGTGGGCGTCCTTCAGGTCGTCGAACAGGCGGTCCGGGTCCATGCCGACGCCGTCGTCCTCGACGCTGATCAGCGCCTCGGCGCCGTTGTCCTCGGCGATGATCGTCAGCAGGCCGCCGCCCGGCTTCTTCGCGATGCCGTGCCGGACCGCGTTCTCCACCAGCGGTTGCAGCACCAGGAACGGCAGCACGACCTGGAGGACCTCGGGCGCGATGCGCAGCCGCACGTTCAGCCGGGGGCCGTAGCGGGCCTGCTCGATGGTCAGGTAGCGGTGGATGTTGGTCAGCTCGTCGGCCAGCGTGGTGAAGAAGCCGTCGGTGCGGAACGAGTAGCGGGTGAACTCGGCGAACTCCTGGAGCAGTTCACGGGCGTGCGCCGGGTCGGTGCGGATCAGCGACGAGATGGTGTTGAGGGCGTTGTAGACGAAGTGCGGCGAGATCTGCGCGCGCAGCGCCTTCACCTCGGCCTGCGCCAAGGCCTGCCGGGACTTCTGCAGCACCTCGAGTTCGAGCTGCGTCGAGACGAACCGCGCGGTCTCCTCGGCCATCCGGATCTGGCGCTTGTTCGCCACCCCGCTGATCACGATCAGGGTGCCCGCGACGTCGTTCTCGACGACCAGCGGCACCACGACGGCGCTGTGCAGCGAGCACGGGCCTGCCAGTTCGCACCCCAGCTTGCGGTGCTCGACGTGCTCCTTGTGGCCCTCGGTGATCGCGCGCTCGATGTACTCGCGCAGGAACACGTAGTGGTCGTTCGCCCCGCCGTCCCACGACAGGAGGGTGCCCTCGTTGTCGGTGATCCCGACCGCGACGCACCTCAGCATCTCCCTCAAGTGCGGCGTGGCCTTGTTCGCGGCCTCTTCCGTCAGTCCTTCGCGCAGGTCGGCGGACGCCTTGGACATGCGGTGCAGCATGTCCATCACGGCGTCTTCGACGGAAGTACTGACCCGGCGGGCTCGGCACAGCATCACGAAAAGGCCGAGGACGGCCAAGGTCGCGATGACGCCGAGCACAGTCCGTTCGGCCAACAGGTCACCCACGGGGACCATGCTGTTCCGTCGAGTGCCCTCTCGGCAAGGGCCTCAGGTCCCCAACGCCCGGACGGTCGACCGGTTCGGGTAGACATCCGATGATTTAGCGGCAAAAGTGGCGGGGTGCAGAAGGCCGTCGCTGAGTCGCCCAAAGTCGCGTTGTTCGCCACCTGCGTCACCGACACGCTGTACCCGGCCACCGCGCGAGCCGTCGTCACCCTCCTCGAACGGCTCGGGTGCTCGGTGGACTTCCCGCTGGAGCAGACGTGCTGCGGGCAGATGCACTTCAACACCGGCTACCCCGACCACGCCCGCGGCCTCGCGGGCTCCTACCAGCGGACCTTCGCGGGCTACGACGCCGTGATCGTCCCGTCCGGGTCGTGCACCGGGATGGTCCGCGACATCCACCCGCAACTGGGCACGTCGCCCGCTCCGACCTACGAGCTGTCGGAGTACCTGGTGGACGTGCTCGGCGTGACCGACGTCGGGGCGTACTTCCCGCACCGCGTCACCTACCACCCGACGTGCCACTCGCTGCGGATGCTCGGCGTCGGCGACAAACCGCTGTCGCTGCTCAGGGCCGTGCGCGGCCTCGACCTCGTGGCGCTGCCCGACGCCGAGTCGTGCTGCGGGTTCGGGGGGACGTTCGCGCTGAAGAACGCCGACACGTCGACCGCGATGCTGTCCGACAAGATGCGGCACGTGCTGGACACCGGGTCCGAGGTGCTGACCGCGGGCGACAACTCGTGCCTCATGCACATCGGCGGCGGCCTGTCCCGACTCCGCACCGGCGTGCGCACCGTGCACCTGGCCGAAATCCTGGCGAGCACCGAGGAGGACCCGTGGTCACCCGAAACCCGGTGACGTGGCTGGGCAGTCCGAAGTTCCCGGACGCCGCCCGCACCGCGCTCGCCAACACCCAGCTGCGCAGCAACCTCCGCAAGGCCACCGGCACGATCCGCGGCCGTCGCGCGTCCGCCGTCGCCGAGATGACCGACTGGGAGGAGCTGCGGCTGGCGGGCGAGGCGCTCAAGGACGAGGTGCTGACCAACCTCGACGTGTACCTGGAACGGCTGGAGAAGTCGGTCACCGAGCGCGGCGGCGTCGTGCACTGGGCCCGTGACGCGGCCGAGGCGAACGAGATCGTGCTGCGGCTGGTCCGCGAGACCGGTGCCGACGAGGTGGTCAAGGTCAAGTCCATGGCCACCGCCGAGATCGGGTTGAACGAGGCGCTGGAGGCCGGTGGCGTCACCGCGATCGAGACCGACCTGGCCGAGCTGATCGTGCAGCTCGGGCACGACCGGCCGTCGCACATCCTCGTGCCCGCGATCCACCGCAACCGCTCGGAGATCCGCGAGATCTTCCAGCGCGAGATGCCGGACGTGCCCGAGGGCCTGACCGACGAACCCCGTGTGCTGGCCGAGGCCGCGCGGGCGCACCTGCGGCGCAAGTTCCTCTCCGCCCGCGTCGCGATCTCCGGGGCGAACTTCGCGGTCGCCGACACCGGGTCCATCGTCGTGCTGGAGTCCGAGGGCAACGGCCGCATGTGCCTGACGCTGCCGGAAACCCTGATCACGGTGATGGGCATCGAGAAGCTCGTGCCGACGTGGGCCGACCTGGAGGTGTTCCTCCAACTGCTCCCCCGGTCGTCCACGGCCGAGCGGATGAACCCGTACACCTCGGTGTGGACCGGTGTGACCCCCGGCGACGGGCCGCAGGCGTTCCACCTGGTGCTGCTCGACAACGGCCGCACGTCCACGCTCGCCGACACCGTCGGCAGGCAGGCGCTGCGCTGCATCAGGTGTTCGGCCTGCCTCAACGTGTGCCCGGTGTACGAGCGCACCGGCGGCGAGTCCTACGGCTCGGTGTACCCCGGTCCGATCGGCGCGATCCTCACGCCGCAGCTGGTGAACGACCCGCACGACCAGCAGGCCGCGTCGCTGCCGTTCGCCTCCTCGCTCTGCGGCGCCTGCTACGAGGTCTGCCCCGTGCGCATCAACATCCCCGAGGTCCTCACCCACCTCCGCGCCACCTCGGTGTCCGCCCGCGGCCGCACCCCCGAGTCCATCGCCATGGCCGCCGCCGCCTGGGTCTTCTCCTCCCCCAGCCGCTACGAGCGCGCCCAGAGGCTGGCCTCGTTCGCCAGGCTCCTCGGCCGCAACGGCCGCATCACCCGCCTGCCGGGGCCCGGTGCCGCGTGGACGTCGTCCCGCGACCTGCCCGTGCCGCCGAAGCAGTCGTTCCGAGCGTGGTGGAAGGAGAACCGTGGCTGACGCGCGCACCGAGGTACTGGCCCGCATCCGGGCCGCGCTCGGCGACCGGCCCGCACCGGTCGTCGTCCCGCGCGCCTACCACCGCACCGGCACGGGCTCGTCGGACCTGTTCGCCGAACGCGTCGCCGACTACCGGGCCACCGTGCACCAGGTGGTCCCCGACGACCTGGTCCCGCTCCTGGCCTCGCTGCTCGGGACCCGCCGGATCGTCGCGCCGGTCGACCTCCCGCCGTCGTGGCTGGTGCCCTCGGTGTCCTGGCTGCCTGACTCGCCGGTGCTGGACATCGAGGCGCTGGACGGGGCGGACGGCGTGCTCACCGGCTGCGCCGTGGCCATCGCCGACACCGGCACCATCGTGCTCGACGCCGGCGTCGCCCAGGGCCGCCGCGTGCTGACCCTGCTGCCGGACTACCACCTGTGCGTCGTGTTCGCGTCCCAGGTGGCGGCCAGCGTGCCCGAGGCGCTGGCGCGGCTGGATCCGGTGCGACCGCTGACGTTCATCAGCGGACCGTCGGCGACCAGCGACATCGAGCTGAACCGGGTGGAGGGCGTGCACGGGCCGCGGACGCTGGAAGTGGTCGTCGTGCGGGACTAGGCCGTTCGGCCCACAATCGGAGGATGAACAAGGGAGACAAGGTTTCCTGGTCCAGCCACGGGCAGCGGGTGCAGGGCGAGGTGGTCGAGGAGATCACCGAGGACACCGAGGCCGCGGGCCGCACCGTGCGCGCGTCCGAGGACGACCCCCAGTACCGGGTGCGCAGCGACAAGACCGGCAAGGACGCCGTGCACAAGCCCGACGCGCTGCGGGAGAAGCGATGAGCGAGTTCACCGACGCCGTCAACATGACCGCCTCGGAGCTGGAGCGCTGGCTGGACACCGACGAGTCGAAGTCCGTCGGCCAGTCGGACGGCGGCGAGGCGGTCGGCCACCGCTCGGGGCGGCGCATCGTGTCGATCCTGGGGAAGAAGCAGGCCGACCTGACCGACGCGGACGAGCAGCACATGCGCAAGGTCGTCGGCTACGTGCACCGCCACCTCGCCCAACGCCCTTCCGGTGACGTCGAGGACAGCCGGTGGCGGTACTCGCTGATGAACTGGGGCCACGACCCGCTGAAGTCCTGAGCCGGGGCCGCTACTTCAGCAGCTTCGACATCCGGCGGTCGGCCAGGGGTTTGCCGCCGGTCTGGCAGGTCGGGCAGTACTGGAAGTTGCGGTCGGCGAAGGAGACCTCGCGGACGGTGTCGGCGCAGACCGGGCACGGGAGGCCGGTTCTGGCGTGGACGCGGAGGCCGGAGCGCTTCTCGCCCTTGAGCCTGGCGGCGGACTGGCCCACGGAGCGGGTGACGGCGTCGGTCAGGACGGTGGTGAGCGCCTCGTGCAGGCGGTCCACGGCGTCGTCGGGGAGCTTGCCCGCGGTGGCGTACGGGGAAAGCCGGGCGGTGTGCATGACCTCGTCGGAGTAGGCGTTGCCGATGCCCGCCAGCAGGGTCTGGTCGGTGAGGGCGGTCTTCAGGCGTTCACCGCGGCCCGCGAACAGCGCGGCGAGGTCGTCGCGGGACAGGCTCAGGGCGTCCGGGCCCAGACGGGCGATGCTCGGGACCTCGGCCGGGTCGCGGACGATCCAGGCGGCGAGGCCCTTCTTCGTGCCCGCCTCGGTCAGGTCGAAACCGGGGCCCTCGCCGGGTGGGCCGAGGTGGACGCGCAGCGCGAGCGGGCCGCGGCCGGGTTTCGGCGGGGGCGCCGCCAGGGTGTCCGACCAGCGCAGCCAACCGGCGCGGGCCAGGTGGACGATCAGGTGGATCCCGTCGCAGTCCAGGTCCAGGTGCTTGCCGTGCCTGCCCGCGCCCGTGACGGGGCGGCCGACCAGCACCGTCCACGGCGGGTCGAACGTCTTCAGGACCTGGAGGGACGCGACGTCCACCCGGTGCACCGTCCGGCCGACGGCGTGTTCGCGCAGGTGGTGGGCCAGCGCCTCGACCTCTGGTAATTCCGGCATCCGCCCAGTGTCACCCGCGAACGCCGATCAGTCGACCGGTTGCAGCGGACCCTCGACGTCGGGGAGCGAGTACATCTCGATGTTCCGGGACACCTTGGAGGCCTCTTGGCGCACCGTCATCACCCCGCGGACCTGGCCCATCCACAGCTCCGGCGGCTGGTCGTCCGGCGTCGCCTTCGACTCCGCGACCAGCGTCCACGGCCTGCGCAGCGACCAGCGGACCGGGAAGAACAGGAACAGGATGATCAGCGCCAGGATCAGCCACGCGGGCACGACGACCTGCGCGGGTGTCCACGACACGAGGATGACGCCCATGACGATGACGATGAGCATCATCATCACGCCGGGGCCCTGGCCACCGCTCACGTCGTGCTCGAAATCGCCGTCCGGGGACGGGTTGCGCCATTCGATCCGGCTGCGCACCGTCCACATCCGGCCGTCCGCACCGCGCACCAGCCGCGTCATCACCGTCTCCTAGGCCTCACGAGCGATCACTCAGCGTGGGACAACGGTACCCGGTGATCGTTGCGCCCGGCGGGTGAACCGCGGGGCGGCCCGTAGTGGCGGTGAGTCACTTCGCGCGGTAGGAGCTCGGGTAGGTGGAGCCGCCGGGGTACGGCGGGACCGGGGTCGGCCGGATGATCACCGTGGTGGGCGTCGGCGAACCGCTGGCGGACGAGGCGCTCGACGAGCTGTTGATCGACTTGGTGGGGTCGGCGGTGGTCGCGTCCGAGGTGAACCGGATGCGGTTGTCCTCCTCGCTCGTCCACGTCTCCTCGGACGTCCCGGTCTCCTCGACGACGACGTCCTCGGACCCGGTGACCGACTCCTCGGTGCCCGCGCCGGACCTCTGGTCCGTCGTGGTCGTCGAGTTCTGGCCGCCCATCCGGTTCGGCGGTGGCGGCGGCGCGGCGACGTCCTGCTCGCGGGACTGCTCCGTGCTCGGCGGCACCGCGACCAGGGCGCCGCTGAGCATGCTGGACGTCGTGGTGGCGCTGGTCGTGATGATCAGCTGGATGTCGTGCGGCGCGTCCTGGTCGGCCCGGATCAGACCGGGCCCCGGCGCGTTGGTGAACAGGCCCGCGAGCAGGCTGAACAGCCCGACCGCCGCCGCCGACGCGACACCCGCGAGCACGAACTTGATCCGGCCGCCGAGCAGTGCGGCCTTGCCCACGACGGCGACCCCCGCGAACTGGGCGCCGACCAGCGCGGTCGCGGCCACCGGCACGCCGATCACCGCGGCGTGCGCGCGCAACGTGGAGCAGACCTCGGTCAGCTCGGAGTGCAGGGCGTTGCAGCGCGCGCAGGTCTGGAGGTGCTTGCGGATCCGGTGCTGCTCGGCGCCCTGCACACCACCGGCCGTGTACGACCCGAGCTTCGACAGCACCGACGAGCACGACCGGGCGCCGTGGTCCTCGGCCAGGTGGGCTTGCAGGTACGCGGCGCGCAGGCCTTCGCGGGCCCGGCGGGCGAGCGCGGACATCGCGTTGGCGCTCAGGCCGTACGCGGGCGCGACCGCGGACGGCCGTTCGCCCTCGACCTCGACCTGCCACAGGACCGTGCGCCAGCGTTCGGGGAGGCTGGTGAACGCGCGGCCGATCAGCGAGTACTCGGCGCGCTGCGCGGTGGCGTCCGCGTACGGCTCGACCCGCCTGTTCAGCTCCTCGTCGTCCACCGGCACGTCGCGCCGCCGCCCGCTCCACTCCCACGCCACCCGGCGCGCGACGGTCAGCAGGTACGTGCGGACGTGGTCGGTGGGACCGGTGCCCCGGCGGATCGCCTGGAGCACCCGGAAGAACGCCTCCGCGGTCAGGTCGTCGGCCTCGGCGGGCTCGCGGACGTGCCGCAACGAGAACCGCCGCACGGCGTCGGCGTGGCGCGAGAACAGCTCGCCGTAGGCGGAGTCCTCGCCCGCGCGGACCCTGGCGAGGAGTTCGCGGTCGATCCCGGTGCCGTCAGCGTCCTCGGCCATCCGACCCGACACCTCCCAGCGCCCACGTGCTCCCAGGTCAACATGCCACAAACCGGTCCCGCAGCCCGGCGCGGCAACCCAGCCGGTACTCAATACCAGCCGTTCGGCGTGAGCCGTTCGGGGGTACCGGTTCGCCCTGCCACCGATGACGGCGCGGTCACGGGTCGGCGTCGTCTCGCCTCGCGGGCGTCGGCGGCGGGCCGGGGAACCGGTAATCTTCCGCCGTGTGGCCGACTGGCGATCGAAAGCTGCAGCTCTGCTTCCCGAGCTGAGCGGCGTCGTCGACCGCGAGTCGTGGTCGTGCCACGTGTACTTCGGCGAGTTGTGGCACCTGGCGCTCGAAGCGCACCGCGCGGGTGACGAGGAAACCCTGCGCCGCGTTTACGGCTTCGCGTCGTGGTGCTTCCAGCAGCCCGAGCAGTTCCTCTCCAACGCGATCGTGGTCAGCTTCTACGAGCACGTGTTCGACGACTGGAAGCTGCGCGACGACGTGGCGCACCGGTTGACCCCGGAGATCGTCGCGAAGGTGCGCCCGCTGTGGGAGTGGCGGTGGTCCACGGAGCGGTTGGCCGAGGTGGACGCCCTGTTCAGCGGCGGTGGGACCCCCGGTCGAAATGCCGTTTGAACCTGGGTTATAGTTACCTCGCACCAAGCAAGACCGGTGCGGACGTGGCGCAGCTGGTAGCGCATCACCTTGCCAAGGTGAGGGTCGCGAGTTCGAATCTCGTCGTCCGCTCTGCAGCAAGAAAGGCGAGTGCTCATAGCGAGCACTCGCCTTTCTTGCTTTTCGGGTAACACCGGGGGTCCAACCCCCGGACCCTGGTGAGGGGCAAGCCCCCTCAACCCCCGCGCGGAAGCCATCGCGGTTAGGTTTGCGTCGTACTGAGGAACCCTCTTCGAGACGGAGCTTTCAGATGGCCACCACGCGCAAGGCGACCACGCACTGGGAAGGCAACCTGATGGAGGGCAAGGGCGCTGTCGCGCTCGAGTCGTCCGGCGTCGGCACCTTCGACGTCAGCTGGCCCTCCCGCGCCGAGGCCGCCAACGGCAAGACCAGCCCGGAAGAGCTGATCGCCGCGGCGCACTCGTCGTGCTACTCGATGGCGCTGTCGCACGGTCTCGCGCAGGCGGGCACCCCGCCGACCACGGTCGACACCTCGGCCGAGGTGACCTTCCAGCCCGGCACCGGCATCACCGGCATCCACCTGACGGTGAACGCCGCCGTGCCCGGTCTGGACGCCGCCGCCTTCGCCGAGGCCGCTGAGAACGCGAAGAAGAACTGCCCGGTCAGCCAGGCGCTGGCGGGCACGACGATCACGCTCACCGCGACGCTCATCTGACCTGAAGCAACGATGTGGACCGGCTCGGCCGACCCGGTCGAGCCGTACCCATCGATGTCGGTCCGATGTCGTCCAGGTCTCTTCCCCCTGGAAGTCGACGCGGTGGAGCCGGCAGAATCCGAGGCGTGACGTTGAGCCAGGAGCACCAGCAGTTCACGCCCAGGAACGAGCCGACGGTCAAGTTCCACAGCGACGCGACGGTGAAGTTCCAACCGGTCACGCCTCCACCGGCCGCGTACCCGCCGCCGGCACCGGGTTCGCTGTTCGAGCCGCACATCCCGGCACCGGCCACCTACCAGCCGATCCCCGCGCCACCGCTGCCACCGTCGTTGCAGGTCCAGGGGGCATCCCCGGCAGCACCCCAAGCCCCCGCGGCACCCCAGGCCCAGGTAGCGCCCCAGTTGCAGCTGGCGCCCCCGATCAAGGTGGCCCCGCCGGTTCAAGCGCCCCCGGTCCAGGCCCCGCAGGTCCAGGCGCCCAGTGCCCCGGAAGCGCCCACCGCCCAGGCCCCGAAGCCCGCGCAGGCGGCCGCGCAGCCCGCCCAGCCGCGCAGTGCGGCCCGGCGCATCGCGCGCCGCATCCTCGGCCCGACGCTGATGACGAAGAGGGGCTGACGCGTCAGACCGCGTCCACCTTGAACGGATCGTGCTGGGCCAGGAGCTTCTCCAACCGGGCCTGGTCGACCCGGCTGACGAGGTACCCCTCCTCCTGGCGGTCGCGGATGCACTTGGCCAGCGTGAACGCCGACGTGACCGTGAACAGCAGGCCGAGCGCGAGGAACGCGCGCACCCAGCTGTCGACCGGCAGGTAGGCCACACCCAGGCCCACGGCTCCGAGCGAGGCGGCGAACGAGATCACGGCTTGCGCGTAGAACGCCGTCGAGGTCGGCGTGCCCTTCTTGGTGTTGGCCATGGCTGATCCTCGCCCGCCACCAGGGGCTTTGTCTTGAGTACCGCTACTCAAACCGCGCGGGTGGTCCGTCGGTCGACGGACCACCCGGAGGCAGGTCAGGCGGACTTGCGCCTGCGGGCGACCAGCACCGCGACGGCGCCCGCGATCAGCACCAGCAGGCCGAGCAGCGAGATGCCCAGGACGCTCGCGCCGGTGCTCGCGAGCGGACCGTCGGGCGTGTCCGCCACCGGCGGCGCCTCGTCGGAGTCCGTCGTGGAGGTCGGCGCGGTGGTGCTCGTGGTCGGCGAGGTGGTCGTGGTCGGCGGCGTGCCCGACGTCGGGTTCGCGACCTTCGCGGTGGCCGAAGCCGTCGGCAGGCTGCCGGGGAACGTCCGGTCGGCGCCGAAGTCGCACGACAGGCCGACCGCGCCGAGCTGGGTGGGCACGGTGCCCTCCACCTCGAACGTCCGCGTCTCGCCCGCGCCGATCGCGGCACCGGTGCCCAGCTCGCCCCACGACGAGACCGCCAGCTGCGGCCCGTCACCCGCGCACGCCGCGGTGATCCCGGCCAGCGCGTTCGAGCCGGTGTTGGCCAGCGTGATCCGCGCGGTCGCCCCGGCTCCCGGCGCGTACTCGGCGCTGGTGAACTCCGCCTTCGCCGTGAGCGACTCGCGCAACGGCCGCACCGCCGCGAACCGCACGTCCGCGCTCCCTGCGGAGCCGTCGACCACGATGTCGCGCGACGCCGTGAACAGCCAGCCCTCCGGCACACCGGTCACCGTCAGCGAGTACTCCTGCGCGGGCCGCGGGCCGAACGTGAAGTGCCCCTTCTCGTCGGTGAACGCGTCGCTGTTCAGCTCCTTGGACCCCAGCCGCACCCGGACCCCGGCGAAACCCTCCCCGGAGTCGGGGGCGCCGTCGCCGTCGCGGTCGCCGAACACGTACCCGCCGACCTCGCTCCTGGTGTCACCCGGCAGGTAGCGGACCGTGAAGTCCGCGAAGTCGTTGCCCGGCTCGGCGTCGTCGGCGGACTGCACCGCGACCCGCACCACCGGGTTGTCGTTCTGCCACTTCTGCGTCACACCGGTCACCTTGACCGTCCGACTCGTCCCCGACGCGATCGTCCCGCCCGCGCCCAGATCACCCCACTGCGCCGCGTCCACCACGAACCCCGAGCCCGACTTCGACCCGATGGACGCCTTGACCGCCGTCGCGTCAGCGGTGCCGACGTTCTTGATGGTCACCGTCACCGGCACCTCGGCCCCGACGTCGTACTGCTTGTCCTCGACGAACGCGCTGACCGACAGATCCGCCCGCCCACCGGGCTCCTGCGCCACCGCTGTCGCGGACGCCGCACCACCGAGCACCACGACCAGCGCCAGCACAACGGACCCGCGCGTCGAAAACGTGAACATGCTCTCCCCAGCCCAAGCCCGACCCCAGCCGCGCGCCCGTCCCCCGACACCGCGCGACCGACCGGGAGGGACCCCGGCTCCGGACGACAGAGGGCGAAGCTAGCGGATCATGGAAGGTGATTCAAGTTTTTCCGCAGTTTGGCCACTGGTCAAAATTACGTCGATCTTCGACTTATGAACCACTGTTCGGGTGAACTTCTGGCAAAATTCACTATGTGTAACACTATCGGGACTTAACCGATATATTTACGTACTGTAATTGAATCGGTCACTGTCGGAGATCGATACGGCGATCTGGAGCAGCATCACTCTGCGTCATCAATACCCCGCCGATGGAGTGGACGAGCCAAGCCATCGACGCACCACAGACGTGTGCGCTACAGATTGCAGTGTCTTTCGCTACGAACTCGGCGACCCCAAAGGGGAAGCCGAGGTGTAGCGGGGTGGTGGCTTTGCCAGGGGGGTGGACCGATGAACACGGGTAAACCGGAAAGCGACGCCCGCCGTCGTGCCAGGTCCGCATGGGTGGGCGCTGTCCACAATGGCGTATCGAGCAGTGTTGGGAGTAGCGTAATTCAGGCTCAAGTCATCGGAGAGGTCACCGTGACAACGCCTGCAACCGCCGCAACTCCTGTTCCGAAGCAGCTGCCACCCACACCGCATGAGTTCGTCAACCGCACGCAGGAGCTGCGCAGGCTGACGTGGTCGGTCAACAACCGAACGGCCGAAGCGCGCCCTGTCGTCTTCGTGCTCAGCGGGATGAGCGGGGTCGGCAAAACTGCGGCGGGCATTCATTGGGCTCACGAGAACCGGGACAGGTTCGACGGCGGCCAGCTCTACGCGGACCTGTCCGCGTACCGGCATCGGGGCGGCCTGGGCGTGAGTGATGTGCTGGCAGCATTCCTGCGGGCGCTGGGCGTCCATGAGGAGTACATCCCGATCGAGCTGCCGGAACGGTCAGCGCTGTTCCGCACGAGGACTGCCGAATCCCGAGTGTTGATCATGCTCGACGACGTCGGCCAGGCAGCGGAGGTCCGGCCCCTGATACCCGGCTCGTCCGACAGCGTCGTGATCGTCACCAGCCGCAGCCGGCTCAGCGGACTGGCGATGGACGGCGCGGAGATGGTGGATTTCCACCCGCTCAGCCCGCTCGACAGCTCGTCGTTGATGGCCAGGATGCTGCCCGCGGGCCAACTCGGCTCGGACCCCCAGGCCGTCCGTGAACTGGTCCGCCTGTGTGCGGGCCTCCCGATCGCGCTGCGCGTGGCGGGTGCTCGCCTGATGCAGCGACGACACTGGTCGGTGTCCCGACTGGTGCGCTACCTGTCGGACGACGACTCGCGACTCGACAGACTTTCACCGGAAGGCGGTCAGCGCGTGTTCGACATCGTGTTCCAAGACCTCCCCGTACCGGCGCAGCGGGTGTACCGGATCCTCGGAGTCCATCCAGGCCCTGATTTCGGTCCTCAGGTCGCCGCGGCGGCCGCGGGGATGACCCTTGACGAGGTCGACGACGCACTTGTCGAACTCCGCGAGGCCAATCTCGTCGAAGAACTGGGGGGCGAACGCTATCGCCTGCACGACCTGATTCGACTACACGCTCAACGCCGAGCGGTGGCCGACGAAACAACGGCCGAACAAGACGCGGCGCTGCGCGCGATCGTGAACTGGTACTTACTAGGTGCCGCCGCTGCGGATCATGCGGTGCTCGGTGCCGCACGCTGGCGTTTGGCCGACCATGATCTTTCGGAGTGGGGTACGCCTTTCACCGCTGCCACTGGAATGTCATGGTTCGAAGCAGAACGGGCGAATCTGCTCGCCGCGGTGCGCACCGCGGTCCAACGGGGCTGGAACTCCGCGACTTGGCAGTTGTGTGAAGCACTCTGGGCGTTCTACCACGGACGAAAGCTGTTCAACGATTGGATCGAAGCCCACGAATTGGGCGTTCTGGCTGCTGCGAATGAATGCAATACTGCCGCTTTGGCTCGTATGCACAACCACCTCGCGCGTGCACACATGGAACTCGGTCAGCTCTCCAAGGCTAATGATGATCTGAACGCCGCTTGGTCCGCGGCGACCGAATCCGGGAATTCACGGGCGTTGGCGGTCGTACTGGAATCCGTCGGTCTTCTTCGCCGGGACCAGCGGCGGTTCGACGAGGCCGCGAAGAGTTTCCGGCAAGCACGCGAGATCAACGAGGTGCTGAACGACCAGCGGGGCATCGCGATGCAGAACTACCACTTGGGCGAGGTCTTGGTGCGCAGCGGGGAATCCGCGGCCGCCATCGCGGTGCTCGACGCCGCCCTGGACGCGTCACAGGAGTTGAACGACGAGATGGCCGTGGCGCGTACCTGCATCGTCCTCGGTACGGCGTACAAGGCGCTCGACCGGAACGCCGACGCGCTGGTCGTCCTGCGCTCGGCCGTCGCCACCACCAGGGAGCGGCGTCAGCCAGTCAAGGAAGCGCAAGCGCTGGAGGTTCTGGCCGTGGTGGCGAAGCGCGAAGAAGATCTCGCCCTGTTCAGGGATTCCGCGTTGCGCTTGGTCGAGCTGTACCGGGAATCCGGGAACCCCAGGGTCGACGAAGTGAGCGGATGGATTCACCGGGACGGGCATTAAAGCGGGAAAGCGCTTCCATCGCTCACCACCACGGAGATTCGGGTGTCGCATGCCAGCAAGTCGGTCAGCCTGATCGTGATGTCCACGGGTTGGTCGAAGCTCTTGCCTTCGGCGAGCCATGCGTAGACCGCGGCGGCGGTGACCTCTACGTCAGGCGGCGAGGTTCCGCTCGATGTCAGGGACGTGGTCCGAGCTTCCAGCACCGGACCGTCGCGGAGGCGGAGCAGGCATCGCGTTCCCGACACGACCGCTACCAGCTTCACCCCGGTCGACTCCAGCCGCCGTTTGAGCCACTCCATGGCTTCGTGTTCACCGAGCGGTGCGGGTGCCACCACGATCTCGGCGCTCTCCCGCAATCTCGGATCGACCTCGGTGTCGCGACTGATCTGCACGTACTCGCGGCAGTCGTCAGGGGAGTGGTTGTGCTCCAGGACCGCCGGGTACCGCCGGACGCGCACCTGGCCTGACTGCTCGGTCATCACCGTGGTCATCAAGGTCACCAGCGTCGAGGCGGACCTCTCGCTGGTGATGGGATCCGGGGGTTTGAACGACAGCACCCTCAATGGCGTTTCCGGCTGGAGTCCCAGGATCTCGTAGACCTTCCTCCGGAACGCCTTCCCGTGATCACCGGGTAGACCGAGCGACCGCGATGTGATGTCCGCCAGCCTGGCCGGATCGTGCCGGGATTCCATGTCGAGCACTTGGACGTGCAGATCGCGGTCGAGGTTGACCGGTTCGGCTTCCCTGATGAACTGCTCCGTCGGC
Source organism: Umezawaea sp. Da 62-37 (assembly GCF_032460545.1). Lineage (GTDB taxonomy): Bacteria > Actinomycetota > Actinomycetes > Mycobacteriales > Pseudonocardiaceae > Umezawaea. The sequence goes on along the minus strand of NZ_CP135965.1, from coordinate 5,575,260 downwards.
GACCCGCTGAGCAGGTCGCCGGGGACGTCGACGGCCTTAAGGAACGGAATCCCCAGCGCGGCGGCATAGAACGCGACCGAACCGTGGTCTCCGATGCAGAAGTCGGCAGCGATCAGGCCGACCTGCCACCCGTCGTCGTGCCTGAGCAGCAGCAGACCGCTGGCCAGGGCGTCGCGGAAGATCGCCATCAACCTGTCCGCCCCATAGAGCAATGCCACGTAGCTTAAGTTGATCATGCTTGTTGGGGATTGAGGGTATACAGCCGGACGGTCGCAGGACCGCCGTGACGGATACTGGCGGGCTCGTCGGGCTCTTTCATCCGGTAACTGTTGTGCCGGAACCGTTTGACCGCACGAGGACATGTCCGTTCACGGCGCGGCGGAATCCGCAGCCCCGCGATCCGGGCCAGCACACCGGGCAGAGCCCGCGCCCAGCACTCAGGGGGAAATGTCCGCCGTCCCGGTGGCGGAACGACGGACCAGACGCAGGACCCCGGTATAGGACAGCCGGTCCGGATCCAGATCGGCAGCCTCGGCCGCCCTGGCCATCAACGCGGTGATCGCGTGATGCACGATCAACCAGGCCCAGATCTCCTGGTGCACCAGATCCGGAAGCCGCGACCTCAGCACCCGGCCCGGCCCACGTAGATGGGTCTTGAGCTGGTCGTTCGCCGTCTCCTGCTCCCACCTCTGGTGATAGGCCGCCGCCAACTCGTCGGCACGCGCGTGGGCCGGGTCGGTGATCGTGGTCAACAACACGATCAACTCGCCCTCCCCGTTCCCGAGACGGTCGGGCACGTCGTACTCAACCACCCTGACCAGGTGCCCCTCCCGCGGATCGAGCTCCTCACCGGCCACGGCCGCGGCGATCACCCTCTCCCGACGCCCTCCACGCAGCGCCGGATCGACCACGACCGACAGGTAGGTCCCATCGGGCAGGACCCGCACGACCGGCAACCGCAGTTGGGTCGGGGCCCGCCACAACAACGCCGCACCCGTCCCCGCGGCCAGCCCCCACGCGCGGAACCCGTAGAAGTTCCGGTCCGCGGTCAGCAACTCCTCCCGCCGCAACCGCGGATAGAGCCGCCCGGCCAGGGTCTTCTCCCCGACCGCGTAGGCACCGACCTCCGCGGCCACGAACGCGTGCGTGCCGCACTCGGCCACCGCCACCACCCGCGCCTTCGGGAACGCCGACCGTTTCCCGGTAGGTCCGCCGTATCCGAACTCCGCCGCGTTGCCCGGCGTGTCAGGCACATCCACGTCGAACCCGTCGATCGCCAACACCCGCCATCCCCGCAACCACGACCCCCGGCCCCGGCCCGTCGCGATCGCCCCGGCCACCGGCGACGCGTCACCGGCCACCGGACCACAGGTCCGCTCGAAGATCTCCGGGAACACCCCGCGCCCCAACCGTTTCCTCGCCTGGGTGATCGCACTCGCGGTCGGCACGGCCCAGTCCGCGTTCCAGCATCCCCACCGGTCCAACGACCCGGTGACCCTGGTCGCGACCTCGGTGTAGTCGTCCTCGGGAAACAGGCACAGCGCCATCGTCAGATACGCCACCACATGCGGCGGCAGTTTCCCGTCCGATCGTTTCGCGCCGACACCGCACACCGCGACCGCGTCATCCACCGCGTCCCGTGACACCGCGGCCACCAGCACACCCAACGACACCTGATCCGGCGACACCACACCCGCGTCCACACCGCAGACCGTGCCGGCCCCCGACACGACCACCAGGTCACCACGCCGAACCGACAACAAGAACCCCACACAACACCATGATCAACTTAAGCTACGTGGCATTGCCCCATAGAGGCGCCATTCGTTGGGGTGCAGCACTAGGGCGACCCTGAACTCGTCCTGCGGCAGTTGCGCGAGCAGCCTGTTGACCAGTTCGGGTCTCCGCACCAGCGCGTGCACACCCCAGGTCGAGGTGATCGTGACGAGTTCCTGCCAGGGCAGCAGACCGAGGCCGCGGCGGAATTCCTCCCGCATCGGCAGGTTCGCCTTGATCCGGTCGAAAGTCGGGTCGCCGATGACGTAGCCGCGCTCGACGGCACCGCGCCCCAATCTCATCAAGGACGCACGCTGGTCTTCGTGCGACAACCCGATGACAGAGGCGATGAGCCTGCCCCACCGGGTGCGGTGCTCGTGCCGGGACAGTCCGACCGGCTCGTCCTCGCTCCTGGTCCGGCTGGGCAGGACGCGGTTGAAGCCCGCCCCGTGGGAGAAGACGAAAACCACCCCCCTGAGGCATCCCAGCCCACGGTCGATGTGGGCGGCGAGGACGAGGTCCCACCTCCTGCTGTTGGCCTCTGTCCAGGTGATCAAACGGACGTCCAGGCCTTTGAGGTACACATCGAGTCCGTCGACGAACACTGATCCCGGTTCGATCACCCAGGTGATGTTGATCCGGGTGTCCGAGTCGAACAGGGGCAGTCGGTCTCGCATGCGATCGCAGCACGTGCTGGTTCGCACGACCAGTAGGACTTCCTTCATCTCCGGCCCGCCGAAGCCCTGGCGCCGTCGACGCATCGCGACTCCGTTCGAGAGGGGAGGGAGAGCAATCCGGCTGCCGACCAGTTACGGTGTGCCAGTAAGCAAGATAGATGCTCGCTGCCTGCCACGTCCATAGCTGCCAGCCACCAGATAGCTATGTGGCACTCAGGCAGCTGGCTGCCGACAGGAGGGCAGCATGACACACGCACTCAACCCGGTGGTCCAGCAGCGACGACTGCGCGCCGAACTCCGCCGTGCACGCGACCAAGCGGGCCTCACCCAAAGGGACGTGGCTGACGCACTGGAATGGTCGCCGAGTAAAATTATTAGAATAGAAGCGGGAGCCGTCAGCATCTCGGTCACCGACCTAAAGGCTTTGTTGGATCATTACAAAGTATCCGACAAGGACAAAGTCGAACGACTACTCGCGATGTCGCGAGCAAGCAAGCAGCGATCCTGGTGGGACAAATACAAACAGCACTTGAATCCAGATTTCAGCCAATTCCTCGGCCTTGAAGCCTCCGCATCGGAAGTTCGCCAGTTTCAAATCCAGGTTATTCCTGGCCTACTTCAGACAGCGAAGTACGCCCAGGCCGTCTTCGCTTCGTACGAAACTGATCCAAGAATTTCCCAATCTCGTATCGAAGTACGCATGGAACGCCAGAAACTGCTCACCCAGAAAAACGGCCCGCAGTTCCACTTCGTACTGGACGAGTCGACATTGCATCGTCGAATCGGCGATTCAGCGGTGATGCGGGAACAACTCCTACACCTCAAAGAGGTCAGCAAACTCCCCCATGTGGACATTCGCGTCCTGCCGTTCGACGCAGGAGTGACGAAAGGAATGCAGAGCTCCTTCGTCGTACTCGACTTCCACCCCGACGACCACGACTACATCGATCAGGTGGTACAGCTGGAGCAGGTAGTGCGCGACATCCTCATCGAGAATGATCCGACAACGGCCAGCGAATACGTCGAACACTTCATGACACTGGAGTCATTGTCCCTCACCGACGAGGGACTCAATGCGACCATCGATCGCTTGTTGGCGAAACTGCCGGACAGCTAAGAAGCCGCAGTTGTGCGGTCACCCAACTGACAGGTGAGCGAAAGGCCTAAGCTGCTCTACCAATCGGCAGCACTACCACTAGGTGTGCTCACAAGAAGTAACCGAACATCGCCTCATGTAGGAGGTCGCTCCCCCGCCCGGCGGTAGAAAGGCCCAACTTTGGCGTCTTAAATTGTCTTTGGAGCGATCCGAGGCCACGGGGAGCAGAGGAGCGCGACGGACGCACGGGCAGAAGTTGCGCCTGCCTACCGTTGCAATGCTGGTTGCGCCGTATCGGGAATTTCTCCGGAACGGCGGATGACCACATGGAGGGGGCAGCGGTGGGAGAACAGGACGTCGTACCCGACTTGACCGGGGTTCCGGACGGTTCTTGGCGAAAAAGCTCTTTCAGCTCTATAGACAACTGTTTGGAAGTTGCCGCGTACAGCTGTTCCGCCCTGGTCAGGAATTCGCGGAACAAGCATGGCGAGTTCCTGAGTTTCCACCCGATCACGTGGAGGAACTTCCTGCGATCCGCATGTGACATCTGATGCTCAACGCCGACTCGCGGCGACCGCGAGTCGGCGTTGAGCCCGACATCGGCCCTGTACGGCTCCACGGCAAGTTAAACGATTGGCGCCGATACCGGCGAAGCCCGCGTCTTCTGGTCGGGCTGGTACCGCTGGTAGCAACCCTTCGCGCAGGTGGAAGCCACTGCGCGGGCCATCTCGGTGTTGATCTGCCCGAGATCTGAGCGGTCGCGGAGCCATCGCCGCCCAACACGGAGCACGCACCCGTGGTGACTAGCCGAAGTCATCCGGTGCCGGCCCATCTCACCTGCGGATTTGCTCGACCTGCTGACCTGTGTGCGGAGGGCGGACCAAGATACGCTCACGCGGCTTGGCCACTTGGTGGACTTCGTTCCCAACGGCCGCAACACGGGCCCGTCCGCGGTGTCGCGGAAAGATCGCCGAGAGGGATTTCAGATGGGCTGGCAGGAAGAGCTGAGCGCTCTGGACGAGTCGCTGGCCGCCGGGCGGATCACCCCGGACCAGCATCGGTCACGTCGCGACGAGCTACTTGCCGCGGCGTCCGGCGGAGGACCTGCCCCCATGCGGTGGCAGGCCAGCCAGCCGTCCGACCCGGAGCAGACCGGGATCATTCGGACCAACCAGTTCTCCGACCCCGAGCAGACGCAGAAGGTGCGGCCGGTCGGGTTTCCCCCGTCCCAGCAACAACAACAATTCCCCCCGCCGTGGGGCGAGCAGAGCCAGCCCCGCGGGATGCCGGGGATGCACGGGCCCGAGGTGTTCGACTCGGGTGCGGGGAAGAGTCCCAAGGTCGCTGTGTACGTGCTGATCGGCGTGCTCGCGTTCGTCGTGATCGGCGGCGGTGTGTTCTGGTTCGGCCTCAACGGCGGCATGGGCACCGACACCGCGGCCACTTCCAGCTCCGCGGCCACCTCGTCGTCGGCGTCGGCGGCGGCCGGTCCTCCGGCGGACATCGCCGCGGTGCCGGAGCCGCCCGGCAAGGCGAACGCGAAGAACGGCGAGTACACGCTGGTGAAGGCCAAGGAAGCGAAGATCCTGTCGGACAAGGACGTCAAGGCGCTCGAGGCCGCCGGGGTCGACAAGGTCTACGACAAGTCGAGCACCGACAGCGGTCTCTCCTACGCGGTGGCGGTGTACGTCGCCAAGGACGTGGACTCGGCGAAGAAGCTGGCCTCGACGCTGGTGGACAACCAGGTCGCGGCCGGTATGTCCACTGTGGAGCAGATCGACGTGCCGGAGTCGGTGTCGCTGATGAAGCTCGCGGTGTCCGACCAGTTCATGTACCGCGGCGTCTACACGTCCGGCACGGTCACGGTCCGCGTCGCCACCGCGGGCCCGAGCACGATCCCGGACCAGGACATCGCGAAGAAGTTCAACGAGTTCGTGCAGAAGGTGCTCGGAACGGTCAAGGTCGGTTGATGACCGCGGTCGACGACCAGCGGACGGAAGTCCTCCGTCCGGTGGGCCGGGTGCCGCGGGGGCCGCTCGCGCTGCTCTGGCTGCTCGTCCCCATCCCGGTCCTGCTGGCCGCGGCCGAGGCGATCCGCTCGCCGAAGATGAACTTCAACGACTACTGGGCGATCCTGGCCAGGGTCACCGAGAACGACGGCACCCTGCGCCCGTCGGGGTTGCTGACGCTGTACAACGGGCACCCGCTGACGCTGGTGGGACCGGTCTTCTGGTTGGACGCCGAGTACTTCGACGCGGCCAACCAGGTGCTCGGGCTGTTCAGCGTCGTGCTGGTGCTGGTGCTGTTCGCGACGCTGGTGACCATGCTGCCCGCCCGGCTGGCGGGCGGCGGGCGGGCGGCCGTCGCCGTCGGCCTGTCCGCCCTGCTGTTCTCGTCGAGCGCCCTCGAGTTCTTCGGCATGGGCATGAGCGGCGTGCACTGGCTGCTCGGCATCGTGCCCGCGGTGCTGGCGCTGCGGTTCGCGCAGCGCGGCAACACCGCGGTGGCCGTGCTGCTCGGCGTGGTCGGCTGCTTCGGCCACGGCGTCGCGTTCCCGATCTGGGCCTCGCTGGCGCTGATCGCCTGGCTGCGCCGCGACGAGCTGTGGCGCTTCGCGCTCCCGGTCGCCTTCGGCGTGCTCACGCTGGCGCTGTGGCTGCTGCCGTCGCGCCAGCCGGGCTACCCGTCCTCGACGCTGGTCGGCGTGGACACGGTGCTCGGCACGGCGCTGGCGATGCTCGGCCAGGTGTGGGCGGCGCGCAGCACCGACGTGGCGTTCGCGGCCGGGGCGCTGACCGTGGCGGTGTTCGCGTTCCTCTTGGTCCGCGCCGCGCCGGGGAAGGGCGCCCCGCCCGCGCGGTCCACTGTGGACGACGCGGGCTGGTTCGCGCTCGCGTTCCACGTCGTGCTGGTGGCGGCCATGGTCGGGGCGAGCCGGGCGCGGTTGGGCACCGCCGAGGGCCTTGGTCCGCGCTACGCGATGGTGGCCCTGCTCGGCGCCTGTGCTTTGCTGGTGCTGCTGGTGCTGCGCGGGCCCCGGCTCGCGCGGCTGCACGTCGTGCCGCTCGCGCTGACCGCGGCCGTGCTGACGTTCGCGGTGGGCAGCGCGCAGGCGACGGCGGTCCGGGAGAACTACCCCCGGCAGCCGATGCTCGCGGTGGCCATGCGGGTCGACGCGCGCGGGGTGATCGACTCGGTCAACTGGAGCACGAAGGTCCTGCCGGTGCTGCGCTCGATGAAGGCCTACCCGTTCTCCGACGACTTCACGCTGGGGTGCGGGCGGTACGAACTGGGTTCGGTGGTGGACATGAGCCGCGTCGAGGAGCTGCCGGGTCCCTCGGGCGTCTCCAGGACGGCGGGCGCGGTGGAGACCGGGCCGGTCGTGGGCGACAGCAGGATCGCGGGCTGGGCCGTCCTCGACGGGGAGGCCGCGGACTGCGTCCTGGTGGTCGACGGCAACAGCACGGTGGTCGGCGGCGGCGCGGTGGACGTGCCCCGCGCGGATGTGGCGAGCAACACTCGCGGCACCGGACGCGGGGGCTGGAACGCCGTCGCGCGACCGGGAGTCGAAGATGGAGTGGTACTCGTGGGATCAGAAGATCAGCTCTACCGGGTCGGTTTGGTGATCAAGGCCGGTTGACGGCTTCGCGGCCAATTGAGACCGGCTGCCGACACCAACATGATTGCGATGTAGGGCATTCGATGTGAGTAGCAGGACGGGCTCGGTAACAATGGCCTCTGCTATCGCTACGTGGAAGGGGCCAGATGTCCTGGCAAGAGGACCTGCAACAGCTCGATCGAGCGCTGGCAGCAGGGCAGATCTCCGCGGACGACTACCGTCTTCGCCGCGACGAAGTCCTTGCCACCGCCGCGCAAGCACTACCCGGCGGGGCCCCTCAGCAGCAGCAACCGCCGCAGCCGCCTCCCGGCCCGTTCCCGCCCCCGTTCCGGTGGGGGCAGGCGGAGCCGTCGGAGGCGACCCAGGTCGTGCAGCCGGGTGACGCCGAGAAGACCCAGGTCGTGCGGCCGGGCGGCACCCCGGCGCAGCCCGCGCAGCCGCAGTCGGCGAACCCGGACTCCGAGAAGACCCAGTTCGTGCGCCCGGTCCAGTCCAACGACAGCGAGCGCACCCAGGTCGTGCCCACCGGGACGCCCAGCGGCGGCTTCCCGGCGCAGATCTTCCCGCAGCAGCCGCCCGCTCCCGCGTGGCAGGACGCGTCGGCCCCGCCGTGGGGGTCGTCGGACGGGTCGGACGGCAACGTCTGGTCGAACGTCCAGGGCCCCGAGGTGTTCAGCGACAGCGACAGCGGTGGTGGCAAGGGCAAGATCATCGCCATCGTCGTCGTGGTGCTGCTGCTCGTGGGCGGCGGTGTCGGCGCGTACTTCATCTGGGGTCCCGGCAAGGGCGAGAACACCGCCGCGCCCACCAGCTCGTCCTCCGCGCCGCCGACGTCGAGCACCCCGCCGTCCCCGCCTCCGGTGCGCAAGACGCCGGACGGGCCGTTCGTCGAGGTGCAGGGCAAGACGAACCAGTTCAAGACGCTGGACATCGCCGACGCGCTGGTGGCGAAGGTGCCGACGTTCGAGGAGGCGCAGCTGCTCCAGCAGTCCGGCGTGACCGACGTGCGGTTCGCGGTCGGCCAGGACGACGCGGTCAAGCTGTCGCAGGGGATCTGGGCGTTCAAGACCAACAACCCGGCCGCGACGCTGACCGCGGTCGAGAACCTGTACCAGTCCGCGCAGTTCGAGCTGCTGCCGACGAGCGCGAAGAACGTGCCCGTCCGGCACCTGGGGCTCTCCGCGTTCAACACGACCGCGACCTACCGCGCGCACTACATCAGCAAGGAGTTCGTGGTGCGCGTCGAGGCGTACGGGGCGGACGAGGCCGCGGTGAAGACCGCGTTCGACGCCCTGCTCAAGCGCCAGCTGGACAAGTTCCCGGCCACGAGCTGACCCGTCCGTCGAAGCGGCGCCCCACCCGGTCCGGGAGGAGCGCCGCTTCCGCGTTCACGGGCTGGGGACGATGCCGCAGTCGGCGAGGACCTCGTCGATCTCGTTGCGGAACGCCGCGCGGGAGAACCAGTTCCGCGCGATCTCCAGCAGTTCCTGCTGCACGTCGGTCCACAGCGCGTCGTCGGACAGCAGCGCGCTGGTCAGCTCGACCATCTCCGCGTTCGACTCGCCGACGAGGTGCTTCACCAACCCGCCCAGGCGCAGGCCCTCCGCGCCGACCGGGGTCGTCACGAACGGCAGCCCGGCGGCCATCGAGTCGAGGAACTTCAGCTTGATCCCCGCGCCGAGGCGCATCGGCACGACCTGCACCCGCAGCCGCCCGAGCCACCACGCCGGGTTCGGCACGCGGCCGACGACGTCGATCAGGTCGGACCCCAGCGCCCGCACCGAGGGCGTCGGGTCGGCGCCGACGACGGCCAGCCTGAGGCCGGGGTGCTTGCGCCACAACGCGGGCAGCACGTCGTCGGCCAGTTCCAGCACGGCGACCTCGTTCGGGCTGCCCGCGCCCGCCATGAACCCGCCGAAGAACGCGATCCCGTCGCGCTCGCCGAGTCCGGGCACCTGGTCGGCGATGTCCACCGGGTAGCCCGCGACCCTGATCGACGCCTCGGGCGCGATCTCGGCCGCCCACTCGGCTTCCAACTCCGTCACGCACACGCCGACGTCGGCCCAGCGGAACGCGGCCTCCTCGACCTCGCGCTGCTCGTCGGCCTCGCGGCGCAGCCTGGCCCGCTCCGCCGGGGTCTTCGCCGCCTCGACGTACTGCTCGGCACGGCGGAAGAACAGCGACTCCGAGTCGTAGACCTTGACCGCCTGCGGCTGGCTCTCGGCCAGCGCCTCGGCGATCCACGAGTAGTTGTGCGGCCGCATGACGATCACGACGTCGTACAGCCCGGCGCGTTCGCGCATCACCTGGAACGGGTTCGCGTGCTGCCACACGACCTCCACGCCCAGTTCCAGCAGCGCGGGCGCGTACGCCTCGGCCCGCAGGATGTCCCTGGCGAGGAACGTGATCCTGCGGTCGGGCGCGGCCAGCGTCTCCAGGAGCCGCTGCGTGCGCGGGTCGCCGCTGCCGCGGTCCGCGTTCGGCACCCGGTCGTCCACGACCAGGATCCTGGCGTCGGCCAGGATGTCGCGGGCGTAGTAGAACGTGTGCGAGCCCTTGTCCGGGGCGGGCAGCGAGGGCCGTCCGGCCAGCGCGGCACCCCAGCGGCGCAGGAACGTGCTGCGGTTGAGCTCCATCAGGCTCTTGGCCGTCGAGCCGTCCGACGAGCCGTGCCGCTGGTGCACCACGGTGCTGCGCGGGTCGACCACCGTGTCCCAGCCCGCCCGCCGCAGCAGGAACGCCAGGTCGACGTCCTCGAAGTAGGCGGTGTCGTACTCGGTGGAGAACCCGCCGACGGCGTTGAACGCCCGCCGCCGCACCAGCAGGCACGCGGCCGACGCGTAGTCCACGGCGTGCGGGAACAGCGCGTCCTGGTTCACCAGCGGAGCCCCGTCGCCCCACGCGCGGCACCAGCCGTCCGCGCCGACGACGGACCCGTACTCCTGGATCGCGCCGGTCTGGTCGCGCATGACCGGCGCGACCGCGGCCACGTTCTCCTGGGTGTCGAGCACGTCCAGCAGCGGTTCGAGCCAGCCGGGGCCAACCTCGACGTCCGCGTTGAGGAACAGCACGTACGGCGCGCGGGCGTCGACCACCCCGAGGTTGCAGCCCGAGCCGAAGCCGATGTTGCGGCCGACGACGTGGCCGCGGGCGCCGCGCATGTGCTCGGCGACCCACCGGTCCGTGCCGTCCTCCGAACCGCTGTCCACCACGATGACCTCGTGCGGCACCGGCGTGTGCTCGGAAACCAGGTAGAGGCAGGCGTTCAGCATGGAACGACCGCCGTAGGACACCAGCACGATCGAGACTCTCGGGGGGACCTCGGCGTCGTAAGCCGTGTCGGTCACGAGCCGGACCTCCGGATCCGGCCGTAGACCGAGCGCAGCGGCTGGCTCCACCGGATCAGCTTCGTGTTCTGCAGGGCTTGCAGCTCCTTGCTGTCGTGCTGGTACCGGTTGTTGATCTCGTCGACGGCGGCGTTCCACCGCGCGCTCAGCTGGTCCAGCTCGTCGCGCGTCTCCTCGACCCGGTCGACGAGCACCCGGCGTTCCGCGATCTGCCGCTTGCGCAGCTGCTGGTTCGCCTGGCGCAGCAGGGTGTTCTGCCGCGTGAGGTCCGCGATCCTGGCCGCCGCGTCACCGCCGCGCTCCTGCCACGACCGCATGGCCAGCTCGGCGATCCGGTCGAAGTGCGCGTCCACCCTGGCCTGGAGGCCGCGCAGGCGTTCCGGGTCGGGCTCGCGGCCGAAAGCCGCCCTGATGGCGTTGGCGAGGGTGTCCTCGTCGGTGCCGCGCTGGTCGGGGTGGCCCATCGTCTCGGCGAGGGCGCGGAGCTTGCTCTGGTCGGACAGGTCCAGGACCACCCACGGCTTGCCGTAGACGAACGCGGCGATGTTGGCGTGGAAGCTCATCGCGACCACACCCGCCGAACCCCGGATCGCCGCGAGGATGTCCTCCGGCGGCTGACCGCCGGGCAGCCGGTACACGGTGCGGGTGGGCAGCTTCTGCTGGAGCGCGTCGGCGAACAGGTCGTCGCCGTGGCACGGGCCGGTCTCCATCAGCACGATGTCGCCGACGATGCCCTCGTCCAGCGCCCAGTCGAGCACCTTCGCGATCCCGGCGACCTGGTGCACCGCGGACCGGTTGGCCTGCACGATCATCGCGGGCCGGTCGTTGGGGAACCAGCCCATGAACTTGAGGTACCGCAGGCGCTCGTCGAGCACCTCGGGGGTGACCAGCCGGTCCAGCAGGAACCCGAGGTCCGGCACCAGGGCGACCTCGCCCTCGACGCCGCACGCGCGCAGGCGTTCCAGGGACAGCTCGTCGCGCACGGCGGTGTACTCGCGGCGCGACACCGCGTCCTTGATCATCCCGGCCTTCTCGGCGTCCGGCACGAACGGGACGCCGACCGCGTTCCAGACCACCGGGTGGTCCTTCTCGTAGTCGCCGAGCCCGTCCACGAAGAACCGGCTGGGCGCGCGGCCCGCCAGCACCTGCGGGGTCGTGTGGTACGCCCCGGCCAGCAGCTCGTCCTGGAAGTGGACGATCTCGCCGCCGCCGATGAGCGTCAGGTCGGCCGACTCGGCCAACTGCTCCACGCGGACCGGGGACCAGTCGCCGAGCGCCTCGGCGATGAACCCCCCGTCCATCCGACAGGGGTGTTCGGCGCCGAAGGGGGAAAAGGGGCGCACTCGCCAGCCGTCGAGGCGGCGGGTGATCTCCTGCTCGGTGACCCGCGGGAAGAGGTGGTCCCCGAAGTTGTCGAGATCGAAGGTCCCCCACACCGCGACCGTGCCGACCGGCCGAGAGGTGTCACGACTGCTCATCACCGGACAACTGTATCCGGACGGGTGAACGGCACTCGCGGTTTCGGCCTAGCGCGGCTTCTTGGCCAGTTCTTCGCCGATCGCGGCGATGACCTCGGGTTCCAGCAGCGGGTTCACGCCCCCGACCAGCGACCTCTCGGCCGCCTCGACGACCACGACGTCCTGGTCGGCGAGCATCGCCCCGGTGCGGTGCGGGTCCGGCGGGACGAAGTCGCTGTTCTGGAGCGTGATGTCGGAGAACCCGGCGACGACGTACTGGTGCACGTAGAAGGTGAACGAGTCGCCGAGCAGGCCGACCTTGGCGTCGACGACGCCCTTGGACGGGTCCTGGGTGACGTGGCGGGGTTCGGCGAAGCTGCCCTCGACCTCGCGGCTGCGGACGTCGACGCCGTCGGGCGCCAGCCGGTAGGACTGGAGGACGACGTTCTTGCGCTGGCCGAGGAGCGAGGCCAGGTCGCCGGGGACCTGGACGACCTTGCCCTGCGTGCTGCGCCAGGTGACCGAGACGCCCGGTTCGACCTGCTCGGCGATGGCGCGGGAGTAGACGAGGCCGCCGTCGAACGTCCAGTGCGTGTCGAGCTTGGAGTAGACCGGGCCCTTGATGCGGTCCGCCGCCGACTGGAGGCCGGGCCGCAGGTCGACGGCGCCGGTCTCGGGGACCACGCGCTTCCAGAACTCGTCGCGGGCCTTGGCCGCGCAGTCCGCGCCGAAGTACCCCGGCGGCAGGTGCTCGGGCACCATCGTCGTCTTGTTCGGCGCGACCAGGAACACGAACTTGCGGCCGGAGGACTCGACGGCCTGGCGCAGTTGGTTGACGCGCTGGAACACGTCGTCGAGCGGCAGCTCCGGCTCGCACGCGCCCTTCACGTCGAACCCGAAGTACAGCCAGCCGTCGCTGCCCTCGACGACGTCCTGGTACTCCGAGGGCGGCGTCGGGGCCGGGCTGTCCTGCTCGGGCGCGATGACCGGGCCGACCTCGCTCTTCTGCTCCTTCTTGAACTGCGGCGGCTCGCCGAACACACCGCGGCTGATCGCGTCCTCGGCCGCCACGGCCTTGTCGCGCAGCGGCAGGTGGTCGGTCGCCCACCGGTCCAGGCCGGTGAACAGGCCGAAGCCGTCGGTGACCGACGGGAAGCCTGCCAGCTTCCGGTTCTCGAACTCGGGCGCGCGCACGCCGACGACCAGCAAGAACATCGGGACGCAGAAGAAGATGAGGGCGGCCACGCGGGACGAGGTCTGGCGGACGCCGTGCCGCGGCCGGTGCAGCGGGTGCTCCTTGGGCAGCCACGACTCGGGCAGCGGGGGTAGGCCGGGACCGCTCCCCGGTGGCGTGGGCGAATCGAGCCGGTTGGCGGTCACCGGACCAGGGTATCCAGGCACGCCGTAGCGGGTCGGTGAGATCTGCAACCCCGCATGGCGGATGGACGTCTATGTGGATGGGTCACGCCCAACCAGGGCCCCCAGGATTAGACGGAGGCCGCCATGTGGTTGCATGTGACTCTGGTCACCTTGGCAAGTGTCGCATTCCTGACACGCACCATTCGGGTGCTCCGGGCCGTACCCAGGAGAACGACAACTGAAGAAAAGGGCACGCTGGTGCCAACAACCCCGATTGAGACGTAGTTCGGCATCCACAGGTCTATGTCTTATTCCCGCGGTTGCCGTACGATCCATTCCAGTTGATGTAGGAACGGTCTACGCCTGACCGGGGACCTCACAGAGGTAGGTGCGTCATGGATCTCGCACTGAGCAAGGTCATCGAGTTGCGCGAAAGCGGCTTCCAGTTCCTGCACCTGCGGGACGGCGACGGCGAACTCGACCGGATCATGGCGTTCAAGCAGCGAAGAGGCTTCGTCGACTCCATCCTGTTCTGGTCGGAGACCGAGGCGCGCGCAGGCCGTCTACCTGCGGTTAGGGACAGCAGCAGGCCTCCGCAGGCGGTGTGGATCTACGAGGGCCAACTGGTCGAGGCCGTCGAGCGGCTGCTCAACCTCCCCGAGCCCGGAGCCCGCAACGCGCCGTCGCTGATGAAGAGCACGGCATCGGATCTCGCCGTGGTGACAACGTTGCCGTTCAGGTTGAACCTGCCGCCCGGCGCTATCGCTTAGTGCGCATTCGGTCGCGCTCCGTTAATAGGCGTGACCAATACGACCAATACAGCGGGTGACCGGTTCGGGATTCACTCATAATCTTTTCGGGCTTACGAGTCCCGATTCATAAGCGAGAACCACCAGCTGCGCGCGGTCCCTCGCCCCGATTTTCGTCATGGTCCGGCTGACGTGCGTCCGGGCCGTCGCGGGGCTGATGACCAGGTGTTCCGCGATCTCGTCGTTCGACAGGCCGCCCGCCACCAGGGCGAGGACCTCCCGCTCCCGACCGGTCAGTTCCCGCAGGGCGGTGGGGTGCAGGCGCCGGTTCTCCGGCCGCGAGGCGTACTCCGCGATCAGCCTGCGCGTCACGCTCGGTGCAAGCAGGGCATCACCTGCGGCGATGACGCGCAGCGCGTGCAGCAGCTCCACCGGCTCGACGTCCTTGAGCAGGAACCCGCTGGCACCGCCGCGCAGGGCCTCGAACACGTACTCGTCCACGTCGAATGTGGTCAGCACCAGCACCTTCGTGTCCCGCAGGTCGGGGTGCTCCGAGATCAGCCGCGTCCCCTCCAGCCCGTCGGTGCCCGGCATCCGGATGTCCATGACCACGATGTCCGGCTTGTGCCGTTCAGCAGCGGCGACCGCCTCGGCCCCGTCCGCGGCCTCCGCCACGACCTCGAAACCGTCCTCGGTCTCCAGCAGCAACCGAAAACCCGCCCTGACCAGGGCTTGGTCGTCGGCCAGCACCACTCTGATCACTGCTCTCCCCTCTGAGGGGCAGGATCGCCCGAACCTCGAACCCACCGCCCGGCAATCCTCCCGCGTGCAGCTCCCCGCCGAGCGCCTCGGCCCGTTCCCGCATCCCGACGAGCCCCGATCCGGCCCCGATGCCCGGCATCCCGCCCTGTCCGTCATCGGTTACCCGAAGCTCCAGGTGCTCCGCGGTCCGCTCGAACCGGATCGTGATCAGGGTGGCGTCCGGCGCGTAGCGGAGGGCGTTCGTCACCGATTCCTGCACGATCCGGTACGCCGCCGTGTCGACCGGAGCGGACAGATCGCCCGGATCGCCCTCGACGAGGATCGGCTTGCCCACCGGATCGATCAGCTCGCCCAGCCGCCGCAGGCTCGGAACCGGCGTCGTCCCTTCGCCACTCCGAAGCACCCCGAGCGTCGCCCGGAGGTCCTCCAGCGCCGCCCGGCTCGCCTCCTTGATCGCCAGCAGGGCCTTCACGGCCTCCTCCGGCTTCCGGTCCGCCACGTGCGCCGCGACCCCGGCCTGCACGTTGATCATCGCCAGGCTGTGCGCCACCACGTCGTGCACCTCGCGCGCGATCCTCAGCCGCTCGTGCTCCGCGGTCCGCCGCCGCCGTTCGACCGCCGAGGTCCGCGCCAGGCTGAACACCGCCAGCGCGGGCGCCGCGACCAGCGGCCCCATGTGACCGGTCACGTAGTAGAGCCAGGTGGAGGCGCCGGTCAGCGCGATCACCGCGACCGGGTACCGCTTGCGCAGGAACAGCGGGCCGAACGTGACCGCGAACCAGGCGTAGGGCAGGTACTGCACCAGGGGCACGGCTCGACCGTACGGGAGGTGATCGCCGGTGGCGTCGGTGCTGAGGCGGCAGATCGGCGTACGTCGAACGCGGTACGCGGGATCCGGCCCCGCGGAACTGAAGCAGCCGCACCCCCGCGGGTGAATGAAGTCCCCCAGGGGGATTGCCCGCCTTGCCCAGGAGGTCCCCGGTGCGATTTTCTCCCCCTGCACAACGGGAAGCGATCACGGCGCCGCCGGTCCACGTGCCGGCGCGGGCGGCCGGTCGACTTCCCCCGAGGCCGGAACGGCCCTGGCCCCCTCCCCCCTCGGGTCAGGGCCGTTCCACTGCGCCCAGCAGTTCGGCGAGGAAGCGGTCGGGCCTGGTGAACGCGGCGAAGTGGCCCGCGTCCGGGATCAGCGCCATCCGCTTGCTCGGCGCGGTCACGCGGGCGAAGTAGGCCTCGGCCAGCGAGCGGACGGTCACCTCGTCGTCCGCGCCCTGGAGGAAGACCACCGGCACCTCGAAGTCCGGCTCGGCGCTGAAGCCCATGAAGTCGTCGAACAGCGCCTTCTTCGAGTACCCGAACCCGGCCAGCACGTGCCGGAGGTCGCGCCAGCCGTAGACCTCGCGCTTGAGCACCAGCGGCATGAACAGCTTGCCCAGCACGGCGTTGTCCATGCTCCAGCGCATCTTCACCTCCCACGCCTTGTGGTCCCACGCGGTCGGGTCGGGGCCGATCGCGGCCAGCGCCTTGGCGGCCTTGGGGTTCTTCAGCAGCGCCAGCCGGTAGGACTCGGCCTCGTTGTCGACCATGTCGACGTAGAGGTCGGTCGCCACGTAGGCCTCGAACAGGTCGGGCCTGCGCTGCACGAGCGGGGTGCCGATCATGGTGCCCATCGAGCCCGCGAGCAGGACCACCTTGTCCTTGTCCAGGTGGCCGCGCAGGAACTCGACCACCTCGACCGCGTCCTGCGCGCACCGCTCGAACGACATCTCGCCGCAGCCCTCGCGGCCGTTGCGGCCCAAGGTCTTCCCCGCACCTCGGCGGTCCCACTGCACGACGGTGAAGTGCTCCTCCCACTCCCGCAGCAACGGCGTGAACAGCGCGTACGGGGAACCGGGGCCGCCGTGCAGGACCAGCAGGACGGGGTTGTCGCGGTTCCCGCCGCGGATCTGGATCCACTGGTCGATGCCGCCGACGCGGATGAAGCGCTGCTCTTCGATGTTCGTCATGCGCCAAGGTTGCGGCCTGCGGAACGGCTTACCCAGATGCCCGTTCAACCTAGGTCTGGCAAACCGTGGTTCGCTGTGCGGCATGACGGAGTTGGGGGACTTCCTGCAGTCCCGCCGGGCGCGGCTGACGCCCGAGGAGACCGGCCTGCCGACGTTCGGCGGGCGGAGGCGCGTGCCGGGGCTGCGGCGCGAGGAACTGGCGCAGCTCGCGGGCGTGAGCGCGGACTACTACGGCCGCCTCGAACAGGGGCGGCTGGCCAACGTGTCGGACGAGGTGCTGAACGCGGTGGCGCGGGCGCTGCGGTTGGACGAGGGCGAGCGGACGCACCTGCACAACCTGGCCCGACCGCCGAAGCGGCCCGTGCCCGCCGGGCAGGTGCGGCCGGGGTTGCGGTGGTTGCTGGCGAGCATCACCGGGTCGCCCGCGTACGTGCTGGGCAGGCACATGGACATCGTGGCGTGGAACCCGTTGGCGCGGGCCGTGTACGGCGTGGACCTGGACGTGCACGACAACATGGCGCGGCTGATCTTCCTGCACCCGTCGTCGCGCGAGCTGTGGACGCCGTGGGAGGACAAGGCGAACAACACCGTCGGCGGGCTGCGGATGCAGGCCGCCCTGTACCCGGACGACCCGCGGATGGCGGCCCTGGTGGACGAGCTGTCCGCGAGTCGCGAGTTCCGGGAGCTGTGGGCGGCGCACGAGGTGTGGACCGTGCCGTACGGGACGATGCGGCTGGACCACCCGCGCGTCGGCCCGCTGGAGCTGGCCTACGAGGCGCTGCCGGTGCCGGGCGCGCCGGAACAGATGATCATCACCTACTCCGCCGAGCCCGGTTCGCCGTCCGCGGCGGCCATCGGCGAACTGGCCACCGAGCCCGCCCGGTAGCCGCACCACTGGTTGGAGGCTTCGAGGTGGAGTACGCACGGCTGGGTGGCACCGGTTTGACGGTGAGCAGGATCGGGCTGGGCTGCATGAGCTACGGCGACCCGGCCGCGGGCATGCACCGGTGGACTCTGGACGAGGACGACGCGGCGCCGTTCTTCCGGCAGGCCGTCGAGCTGGGCGTCACGTTCTGGGACACCGCGAACGTCTACCAGGGCGGTACCTCTGAGGAGCTGGTCGGACGGGCGGTCGACAGGTTCTCCCGCCGCGAGGACGTCGTGCTCGCCACCAAGGTCAGCGGGCGGATGCACGACGGCCCCGGTGGCAGCGGCCTGTCCCGCAAGGCGATCCTCGAACAGGTCGACGCCTCGCTGCGGCGGCTGGGCACCGACCACATCGACGTCTACTACGTCCACCGCTTCGACCCCGAGACGCCCGTCGCGGAAATCATGGCCACGCTGGACGGCCTGGTCAGGGCGGGCAAGGTCCGCTACCTCGGCGCGTCGTCGATGTGGGCGTGGCAGTTCGCCAAGATGCAGCACGTGGCCGTGGTGAACGGGTGGACGGCGTTCTCGGCGATGCAGGACCAGTACAACGTGCTCAAGCGGGAGGAGGAGCGGGACATGATCCCGATGTGCCTCGACCAGGGCGTCGGACTCACCCCGTACTCGCCGCTGGCCAAGGGCAGGGCGGCCCGCCCGTGGGGTGGGGCGACCACGCGCTCGACCTCCGACACCGTCGCCGAGGCGTTCGACCGGGACGTCGACAAGCCCGTCGTGGACGCGCTGCAGGAGGTCGCCGAGGCCCGTGGTGTCCCGATGGCCGGGGTCGCGCTGGCCTGGCTGCTGTCCAAGCCCGTCGTGTCGTGCCCGATCGTGGGTGCCACGAAACCGCACCACCTGTCCGACGCCGTCGCGGCCTTGGACCTCCGGCTCACCACCGGCGAGATCGCCGAACTGGAGGAGCACTACGCACCCCAGGACAACTACTGGTGGTGACCTAGCGGCCGACGGCGTAGCCCTGGGCACCGCGGGGGTTGGCGGCGGCGCGGAGCAGGCCGCCGCTGGAATCCCTCGCCACCGCGGACATCCGACCGAGCGTCCACTCGCCGGCGTCGACCACGGAGTGCCCGCGCTCGCGCAGGTTCGCGAGCACGTCGGCGCCGACGCGGGACTCCACGACCACCTCACCCGGCGTCCAGGCGCGCGGGAAGAACGAACTGGGGAACGCGTTGGTGTGCCACAGCGGCGCGTCGATCGACCGCTGGAGGTTCAGACCGCCGACGGTGTGCGCGAGCCAGAACCCGAGCTGCCACTGGTCCTGCTGGTCGCCGCCGGGCGTGCCGAACGCCATCGCGGGCACGCCTTCGCGCAGCGCGAGCGACGGCGACAGCGTGGTGCGCGGGCGCTTGCCGGGCGCCAGCGAGTTCGGCAGGCCCTTGTCCAGCCAGAACATCTGCGCGCGGCTGCCGAGGCAGAACCCGAGCGACGGGATGGTCGGCGACGACTGGAGCCAGCCGCCGGACGGGGTCGCGGAGACCAGGTTGCCCCAGCGGTCCACGACGTCGACGTGCACGGTGTCGCCCTTGGTGGTGCCGGTCGGGCCGACGGTCGGTTCGCCGATCGCGCCGCCGAGGTCGGCCATCGCGCTCGGGCCGCGGCGGATGTGCTCGGCCAGCACCACCTCCGCCGCGCCGGGCGTGCCGGGGCGCAGTTCCAGCGACGCGGTCTCGTCGACGAGCCCGCGGCGCAGGTCGGCGTACTCGCGGGACAGCAGCACGTCGAGCGGCACGTCGCCGGTGTCGCCGTACCAGGCCTCGCGGTCGGCGAACGCGAGCTTCGCGCACTCCACGGCGAGGTGGATCGTCTCCGCGGTGGGCTTGCCGTCCACGTAGGACAGTCGATCGGCGAAGCCCTCCAGCAGCCGGAGCTGTTGCAGCAGAACGGGTCCCTGCGACCA
Organism: Umezawaea sp. Da 62-37; assembly: GCF_032460545.1. Classification (GTDB taxonomy): domain Bacteria; phylum Actinomycetota; class Actinomycetes; order Mycobacteriales; family Pseudonocardiaceae; genus Umezawaea. Next base: position 5,555,570 of record NZ_CP135965.1, on the reverse strand, counting down.
GGCGCCGCACTTGGCGACCGTCCAGTCGCCGAAGTCCGCCGTGACGGCGTCCTCGTAGGTCGCCTCCCACCCGGCCATGTCCGCGCCGGTCAGCACGCCCGCGTGGTCGCGGCCGGAGTCGTCGCGGAACCGGCCGCGGCCGAACTCCTCGATCTGGGCGGCCACGAAGCCCTGCGACCAGGCGCGGCGAGCGGCCTCGATCTGGGCCTCGCGGTCGCCGCCCGCGGCCTCACCGGCGGCCAGCAGCCATTCCCACGTGTCGGCCAGCTCGGGGTTGCGGAACCGCGAGCCCGCCTCGGGCACGCGGCCGTCCGGCATCCACTGGGCCGCGGAAGTGGTCCAGTGGTCCCGGAACAGGGTCGAGACGGTCGAGATGGTGTTCGAGACCCGTTCCAGCAGCGGGAACCCGTCGCGGGCGTACCCGATGGCGAAGTCCAGCACCTCGCGCAGCGACTTGGTGCCGTAGTCGCGGAGCAGCGTCAGCCAGCCGTCCCACGCGCCGGGCACGGTGGCGGCGAGCAGGCCGCTGCCGGGCACCAGGTCCAGGCCGAGGCCGGTGTAGTGCTCGATGGTCGCGCCCGCCGGTGCCACGCCCTGGCCGCACAGCACGCGCGGCGAGGACTCGCCGACGGCCGAGAAGACCACCGGCACCTCGCCACCGGGACCGTTGAGGTGCGGTTCGACGACCTGGAGGACGAAGCCCGCGGCGACCGCGGCGTCGAAGGCGTTCCCCCCTGCTTCCAGCACCGCCATGCCCGCCGAGGAGGCGAGCCAGTGGGTGGAGGCGACCATGCCGTGGGTGCCGACGAGTTCCGGCCGGGTGGTGAACACAGGGCCAACTTACGCGGTGCCGGCACTTTTGGTTACCCCTGCTAACGAACGGCCCCGGAGAAAAGTCGATCATCGAGGTGTAGCTCAGCGTGACACGGGTCATCCCCTGAGTGCACGAAGACAACCCCTCTGGCGGACGGCGCGCGGAGGACCACGATGGGAGCACTGTTCACCGCATGGAGCTACTGCTGATTCTGCTGCTGTTCGTGGGACTCGCGGCGCTGGCGGCTGTGCCGTTGGTCGCACTGCTGCACTTCTCCGACCACCGGGGCAAGAGCCTGCGCTGAACGAGCGTTAACCTGGCCGCATGCAGATCACGAGTACCGCGGCGATCGTGACGGGTGGTGCGTCCGGCCTCGGTGGAGCGACGGCTCGCGCCTTGGCGGTCAAGGGGGCGAAGGTGTTCGCGCTCGACCTGCCTGCGGCCATCGAGAAGGCCGAGGCCGTCGAGGGCGTGACCTACCTGGCCGCCGACGTGACCTCCCCCGAGCAGGTCCAGGCGGCCGTCGACACCGCGGCGGGCTCCGGCGCCCCGCTCCGGATCGTCGTCAACTGCGCGGGCATCGGCCCGTCGACCAGGACCGTCGGCAAGAGCGGTCCGCACGACCTCGACCTGTACCGCAAGGTCATCGAGATCAACCTCGTCGGCACGTTCAACGTGCTGCGCCTGGCCGCGGAGGCGATCGGCAGGACCGAGCCGCTGGAGGACGGGCAGCGCGGCGTCGTCATCAACACCGCCTCCATCGCCGCGTTCGACGGCCAGATCGGCCAGGTCGCCTACGCCTCGTCCAAGGCCGCCGTCGTCGGCATGACCCTGCCCGCCGCGCGCGACCTGTCGTCCGTCGGCGTCCGCGTGATGACCATCGCGCCCGGCATCGTCGACACCCCGATGCTCGCCACCGTGTCCGACGACTTCCGCGCGGGCCTGGCCGCGGGCGTCCCGTTCCCGAAGCGCCTCGCCCTGCCCGCCGAGTACGCGCAGCTCGCGCTGACCATCGTCGAGCACGACTACCTCAACGGCGAGGTCATCCGCATGGACGGCGCGCTCCGGATGGCGCCCCGCTAGCTACTCCGCCGACGCGGGCGGCCCTTCGAGGTCGCCCGCGAACGGCAGCAGCTTGATCTCCTCGGACGACATCCAGTTGCGCAGCGCGTGCGTGGCCCGGACGTCGTCCTCGTTGTACTCGAGCAGCCTGCGGCGCTGGTCGGCGTCGGGCGGGTTGCCGTCCATGCCGACCGCGTCGCGGTACCAGCGCATGGAGTTCTCGCCGCCCGCCTCCGGGTCGCGCCAGGTGAACCCGGCGACCGGGGCGATGGTCTTCAGGCCCTTGCCGTGCGCGCAGAGGAACTCCTCGCGCACGATGCCGAACAGGTCGACCCACGCGTCGGACTTGATGAACTCGCGGACCTGCGCGATCGGCGGGATGCCCGGCATGCCCTTGAACCGCTCGGCGGAGCCCAGCAGCCAGCGGTTCTCGGCCAGCTCGTTGTAGCAGTAGGCGCGGAAGCTCAGCCCGCGCGCGAGGGCGCGCAGCCGGACGGCGGTCAGCCACGTCCAGAACTCGGCGAACGAGCGCGCCTCGTCGTCGCTGGGCACCGGGTCCCAGGTCGCGAACGCCCGGTAGCCCGGCTCCTCGTCGACGTTCTCGCCGGACAGCCAGCAGCCCCACATGTACGCGCCGAGGTCCGCGAAGCTCTCCATGTCGACGTCCACCTCGACGTCGGCGCGCGGCACCACCATCCGCTCGGACCGGCGGACGACGGTGAGGTCGCGCAGCCACGCGCGGGCCAGGACGACCGCGTCGTCGAACGGCATGCCCACCAACGGGACCAGCGGTTCGCCCACGGTCTGCGCGGCCAGCTGGTCCACAGTGGACACCCCGACCCTGCGCAGCGCGGTGGCGTCCTCGCCGCGGGCGACCAGGCTGACGTCGCGGGTGCGCTTGAGCTCCACCTCGCACGTCGGCCACCACGGGCAGGACTTGCACTCCACGATCCGCGACGGCCGGGCGAGCGGCTCGTCACCGCGGTCGGCGGCACCGGCGACGGCGAGCCGGTCGGAGAACCTGGCGTCGTACTCGGCCAGCGCGGTCCGGCCGCCCGGCCAGGTCGGCGCCTCCAGGTCGTGCCACACCACCACGTCGGCGTCCATGCCGATCACGCCCGCCATCGCGCGGCCGTGCTTGGCGAACCCGGCGGCCTGGAGCTGCCGCTGGGCGTGCGCGAGCCGGAGCTGGTCGCGCGGCTGGGGGCGGACCTTGCGCGTCGGGTCCACCCGCGCGCCGTTGGGCAGCGGGTGCGACAGCGGCGAGGTGCGCGCGCCGTGGCCGGGGTCGCTCGTCTTGTGCCGGACCACCAGCACCGGCACGTAGCCGGTGGTGTCCTTGACCAGCAGGTCGATCCCGCCGCGACGGCCACCGGTCAGGTCGCGGGGCAGCGCCGGGCCCCAGATGTACGGGGTGCCCGCCTGCATCGCGGCCAGCGTCACGCGCTCGCGGTCCGCGGTGCGGATGTCCGGGCCGAACGGGATCTCCATGAGCTGGGAGCCGAACAGCCTCGCCAGGGCGTGCGACACCTGTCGGCGGTGCTCGTTCGCGTCGGCTTTGCGCTGCTCACCAGCCGGATCCGGCGGCGCCTTGTCGACGTCGCGCATCTCCGGATCGTGTTCTAGGTGCACCCGCCGCCGGCAACGAGTGACCACACCGGCGTCTAGCTGCACCTGGGAAGTCACTGGTGAAGGGTATGCCGCGACCTGGACGGGCGTGCGCGCAACCTGGGTACTCCTGTGTCGATCTTTTGTGCGGCGGGTCGGCGTCGGCTCTACTGTTCCCCCTAGGAGGTGGCGCCACCATGGCACGCAAAGCACTCGGTCCCCGGCTCACGCCCTCGAAGGCGAAGAACCTGCTGGGCGTGGCCAAGGTCGTCGGCCCGGTCCTCATCCCGGTGCTCGCGCCGTTCGCCGCCAAGGCCGCGGGCCTGGTCAGCGACCGGTACGACCACTACCGCGCCCGCAGGCTGGGCGTCGGCATCGAGGACATCACCAAGTACACCGGCAAGGGCGCCCGGCTGCACGCCCGCATCGCGGGCTTCGCCCAGGCGCTGGACGAGCTGCGCGCCAAGGACCCCGACTACGTCACCGCGACCGAGTCCCACCTCGCCAAGCTCGCCGCCGCCGTCCGCGCCTCCGAACGCATGCCCACACCCCGACGCAAAGCCGCCCACCGCGCCGTGAGAGGCGACCTGGACGTGCTCGAGAACGACCTGCTCCGCAGGCTCGGGGTTTCCTGATCCGAACACGCGAGTGCCCCCTCCGACGATCCGGAGGGGGCACTCGCGTGTTCAGCGCTTCGCGGTGACCTGTTCCACGGCGCGGAGCGCGGCCTCCTCCGGGCCGAGGTGGGCGGTGGCCTGTTCCATGGCTTCGGCCACTCGTTCCTCGCGCCTGATCATCGGGTCGCTGCGCAGGTCCTTCGCGAGCGAGGCGCACAGGCCGATCATGATCACCAGGAACGGCAGGGCGGCGATGATGGTGAGGTTCTGGAGGCCGGTGAGGGCGTCGGAGCCGCCGACGAGCAGCATGACCGCCGCGACGGCGCCGGTCAGCACGCCCCAGAACACGACGACGCGCTTGCTGGGCTGGATCGAGCCCTTCTGGGAGAGCGTGCCCATGACGATGGACGCGGCGTCGGCGCCGGAGACGAAGAAGATCGCGACCAGCAGCATCACGACCACACCGGCGACGGCGGCGAGCGGGAAGTTGTCGAGCAGGGTGAAGAGCTGGCCCTCGGGGGTGGACTGGCCCGCGATGTCGACGCCGGAGCGCTGGGTGAAGATGGCGGTGCCGCCGAGGATGGCGAACCAGACCAGGCTGACGGCGCTGGGGACGAGGATGACGCCCGCGACGAACTGGCGGATGGTGCGGCCGCGGCTGATGCGGGCGATGAACATGCCGACGAACGGCGTCCACGAGATCCACCAGGCCCAGTAGAAGATCGTCCAGCCGGACAGCCAGGTCTCCGTGGCGTCACCGCCGGACGCGGCCGTGCGGCCCGCCATGTCGGCGAGTTCCCGCAGTTAGTCGCCGATCGCGGTGGGCACGAGGTTGAGGATGAACACCGTGGGGCCGACCACGAAGATGAACGCGGCGAGCACGATGGCCAGCACCATGTTGATGTTGGACAGCCATTGGATGCCCTTGGCCACACCGGAGACAGCCGACGCGACGAACGCCGCGGTCAGCACGGCGATGATGCCGACCAGGACGCCGTTGCCGACGTCACCGGCCCAGCCCGCGACCTTCAGACCGCTGCCGATCTGCAACGCGCCGAGCCCCAAGGAGGCCGCCGAGCCGAACAGGGTGGCGAAGATCGCCAGCACGTCGATCGCCCTGCCCGCCGGGCCGTTCGCGCGCTTCGACCCGAGCAGCGGGGCGAACGCGGCGCTGATCAACTGGCTGCGGCCGCGCCGGAAGCTGCCGTAGGCGATGGCGAGGCCGACCACCGCGTAGATCGCCCACGGGTGCAGCGTCCAGTGGAACATCGTGGTCGCCATCGCGGTCTGCACGGCCTGCTCGGAACCGCCTTCGACGGTGCCCGGCGGCGGCTTGACGAAGTGCGTCAGCGGCTCGTTCACGCCGTAGAACATCAGGCCGATGCCCATGCCCGCGCTGAACATCATCGCGACCCAGGACACGGTCCTGAACTCGGGCTTCTCGTCGTCCCTGCCGAGCGGGATCCGGCCGTAGCGGCTGAACGCCAGCCACAGCGCGAAGACCACGAACCCGGAGGCCGCGAGCACGAACGCCCAGCCGAGGTTGCCGATGATCCAGGAAAGGGAGGTTTTGGAAGCCGACGCGAGGGAATCCGTACCGAGGACGCCCCAGGCGACGAAGCCGAGGGTGATGACGGCCGCGACACCGAAGACGACCTTGTCGGTGCTCGGCTGGCTGGCGCTGTCGGTCGGCGGTTCGCCGGGCAGGGGTTGTTCTAGCGGCGTTGTCACACTTGGCCTCCTGAGCTTGTTGCTTGGCAACCATCGCGGGACTGCATCCGGTTAGCCGGTACCCCCTGCTCCGAACGCCCAAACACGGCGGCTTACGCCCGTGCGGGTTGTTCTCCTACTCTCATGGTGTGACCCCGAGGCCTGCACCGACCCGCGTGGCACGCGGTCTGCTGCTGGCCGTCACGTCCGCCGCGCTCGGGATCGCCGCCCACGGGGCCGCGGGCGGCAGCCTGGCGGAGTTCACGCCCGCGCTGCCGTTGACGCTGCTCATCGCGGGTGCGGCGACCGCGCTGGCCGATCGCCGCCGGAGCCCGTTCGCGATCCTGGCCGCGCTCGGGGCGGCGCAGTTCGCGCAGCACGAGCTGCTCGGCCTGATGCACCACCACCACACCTCGGCGGACGGCTTCGGGTTCGACGTGGTGCAGATGACGACCGCGCACGCGCTCGCCGTGCTGGGGACCGGCCTGCTGCTGGTCAAGGCGGACGATGCCTTGTTCGCACTGGTCTCCGCCGTGTCCCGCCTGCTCCCCCGCTCGCTGACGCCGGCACCGGTCCGGCTCGCTCTCCGCGTCGCCGCCCTGAGCGCGGTGGCCGGGCGGGTACTGATCGAACTACTGCTGCGCAGCGTGAACGGCCGCCGAGGGCCACCCGTACTCCTGGTTATCCGAGTCCTCTGACACCTCCGGACGATCCAGGAGCATTATCTCCATGTCGACAAATCGATTTGATGCGCGCACGTTCGCCCGTGGCGCCGCCGTTCTCGGAGCAGCGGGCGCCATCGCGCTCTGCACCACGGGCCTCGCCTCGGCGCACGTCACCGCGTCCACGCCCAGCCCCGCGGCCAAGGGCGGCTACACCAAGGTCACCATCCGGGTACCGAACGAGCGGCCCGACGCGGGCACGGTGAAGCTCGAACTGACCCTCCCGCCCGAGTACCCGCTGGCCTCCGTCAGCAGCAAGCCCGTGCCCGGCTGGAAGGCCGAGGTCGTCAAGGCCAAGCTGCCGAAACCGATCACCAGCCACGGCAAGGAGATCACCGAGGCTCCCAGCACCGTGACCTGGACCGCCGACGCCGGTGTGCAGATCGAGCCAGGCCAGTTCAACGAGTTCGACCTGTCCGTCGGCCCGCTGCCGGAGGACACCGACCGCCTGCTGCTGGTGACCAAGCAGACCTACAGCAGCGGCGAGGTCGTCGCGTGGGACGCGCCGCCCGCCGCGGAGGGCGCCGACGAGCCCGCGAAGCCCGCTCCGGTGCTGAACCTGGTCGCGAAGGCCGCCGACGGCGACCACCACGACGCCTCGGCCGCCACGGCGACCGCGAGCGACGAGCACGCGGAAGCCGCCGTCGCGGGCAAGGACAACACCGCCCGCTACCTCGGTGGCGCGGGCCTCGCGGTCGGCGCGCTCGGACTCGGCTTCGGCGCCGGTGCGGTGCTCCGCTCCCGCCGCAGCACGGGGAAGCCCGCGGCATGAGGCGCGAGTTCTCCGTGACGCCGCCCCGGATCCTGTCGCGCCTGTTCCTGCCCGTCCTGGTCGCCGCGGGCATCATGCTCGGCGTGGCCGGTCCGGCGCTCGCGCACAACGTGCTGGTCAGCAGCGACCCGCTGGCGGGTTCGTCCGTCGAGACCGGGCCGTCGTCGGTCACGCTGACGTTCGACCAGCCGGTGAACGGCGGACCGGGCCTCAACGCGATCTCCGTGGTCAGCCCGGACGGCGGCCACTGGGAGGGCGTCGGCGAGCCGACCGTCAGGGACAACACGGTCACCGCGCAGTTGCGGCCCCTCGGCCCCGCCGGCGAGTACACCATCAGCTACCGGATCCTGTCGGCCGACGGGCACCCGGTGACGGAGTCGCTGAAGTTCACCCTCACCAAGGCGGGTTCGGGCACGCCCGCGCCCGCCAGTGAGATCGCCAAGGCCGACCCCGCGGGCACCGCGGCGGGCAGCACTGGCGAGAACAGCGGCGGTGTGCCCATCTGGGTGTGGATCCTGGGCGCCGTGGTGCTGCTCGGCGGTGGTGTCTTCCTGGCACTGCGCGGCGGCGTCAAAGAGGACTCGAAGTAGTGACGACGAACTGGACCACCGCTCCCACCAGGTACTACGTGCTCGGCGGCCTCATCGCGGGCGGAGTGGCCGGTGTGCTGCTCGGCTTGGCGCTCTCGACCACCCAGACCGTGGTCGGGATCGCCGAGGCGGGACCGGTGGTCCAGTTCCTCCACCCGCTGGTGCGGGTGCTGCTCGACCTCTCGGCGACCGTGGTGGTGGGCCTGAGCCTGCTGCCGAAGCTGCTCGGCTTCGGCCGACCGGCCATCACCGAACCGGTGCTGCGGATCGCCAGGCCCGCCGCGGTCGTCGCCGCCGCGGTCTGGGTGCTCACCGCGCTGCTGTCCATCGTGATCAGGGCCTACCAGGTCCGCCCCGACGAGCCGGTCACCATGGCGAACGTCGTCGACTACGTCCAACGGGTCGGCGCGGGCCAGGGCCTGCTGTTCAGCGCCGCCTGCGCGCTCGCCTACCTGTGGGTGGGCTCGATGGCCGCCCGCAAGGGCGAGACCGTTCCCGCTGAGCTGCGCATCCTGATCGCCATGTTCGGCCTGCTGCCGCTGCCGGTCACCGGGCACGCGTCGAACTGGAAGTACCACGACTACTCGATGATCTCGATGGAGCTGCACGTCCTCGGCGCGGCGGCGTGGACCGGTGGTCTCGGCGCGTTGATCGCGCTGGTGGCCCATCGGAAGGGCCTGCTGGCCGAGGCGCTGCCGAAGTTCTCCAAGCTCGCCACGATCAGCCTGGTGCTGGTCTCGGTGACGGGCCTGTTCAACGGCCTGCTGGAGCTGGGCCTCAACCCGATCGTCACGCTGCCCGGCTCGCTGTTCACCACGTCCTACGGTCTGCTGCTGCTCGGCAAAGCCGTCTGCGCGGGCGCGTTGGCGCTACTGGGGGCCAACATCCGCTGGCGGCTGCTGCCGCGGATCGCCAAGCACGAGCGGACCGCCGTGTTCGCGTGGGCGGCCGTGGAGCTGACCATCATGGGTGTGGCGTTCGGCCTCGCGGTGGTCCTCGCGAGCGCTCCGGTCACCTGACCTGGGCCGTCCCGTGTCCGGAAGCGCAACGCCGGGGGAACTCCAGGTGGCCGGATGATCTCAAACGACAAGCGGTGCCTTTGGCGCGCTGAGCTGCGGAACCGGTCTCAGTCGTTGATCAGCCGCGCGGTCGGGTCCTCGCGCAGCCTGCTGAGCTGCACGATGGCCTCCTGACCTCGGCGGTCGAGCTCCTTGGCGTCGATCCAGCCGTGCGCGAAGTACCGGTAGTCCTGGGCGAGCTTCACCAGTTCGGCCAGGTAGTCGGCCGATCGGCGACGCCGCTCCTCGCCGAACGCGGCCAGCAGGGGCAGTTGGGTGTCGACGACCTCGTCGAGCAGACGGGCCGATCGCAGGGCACGCCGCGCGCGCCACCGCCCCACTCCGATCCGAGTCACGATTCCCTGCATCGTGGCTACCCACCTCGCCCGCTCGAAGTCCCCGTCGGAAGAACCAGGACGCCGCAAAAATGCGCCCTTCGAAGCCAACGTCGGAATCCGGAGCACCGGCGTTACCGGTTCGTGGCCCAACCGACAGGTTCTCAGCGGTACGGGGACCAGCGTGCGGCGGGGTCACCCCTGCGCAGCGAGTCGAGGCGTTTCCGCAGCTCAACGCGGACTCCGGGGTGACTGCGCAGTATCGGCAGCGCGCTCGTGGTGAGTTTCAGCTCACGCACGTCGCGCAGGACGGCGAAGCCTTCCCACCGGGTGACGTCGAACCGGTAGCCGCGGACGAGCTGGCGCTGCAAGCGCGCCGAGTGCCCGAACCGGGCAACGCCGACGGGCAGCGAACTGAGGTCCCACTCGCGCGGCCCGACCGACGTGGAGTCGAAGTCGCAGATGACCGGCCCGGCGGGGCTCGCGATCAGGTTGCCGAGGTGCGCGTCGCCGTGCAGGACGCCCTGCGGGAGGACCGGTCGCAGATTCGCGAGCCGTTCGTCGAGAGCCGTGCAACTTCCTTCGAGGAACGCCCGGTCCACATCCGACAGCTCCTCCGCATCGGCGAGTCGACGCCGGACGTCGTCGAGCGGCGCCCATGCGGGCAGTTCGAACGTCGGCGCGGGCAGCTCGTGCCACCGCCGCAGCACGCTCGCGAGGTCCCGCCCGTCGAGCGCGCGAGCCTGCTCGGGGTGGCCGGGCACCATGTGCCAGAGCGTCGCCAGGTGCTCGCCGACGGCGATCGGCTGCTGGATTCCGGTCACCAACCGGACAGCCGGGACGTCGTGCTCGGCCAACCAGGTGGCCACCCGCACGACCTTGGCGGCGCGGTGCCGCAGGCCCATCGAGCCGACGATCCGCACCACCAACCGCTCGGCGGGCAGTTCGAAAACAGCGTTGCTGGTGAACTTCAGGAGTCTCGCACCGCGGTGGTCGAGCCCCAGCTCGGCGCACAGCCTCCGCAGCGCGCCTGCCAACTTCTCCCTGGTGAACCGACCGTCGAGGACGACCGTCGAGGACATCAGGTGCCCGATCTCAAGCCGCGGTATCGCTGCCGGTGAACTTGGCAAGGCGGTCCGCCAGCTCACGGGCATCGGGGTTGTTGCGGCGCTTGTCGGCCTCGCGCAGCAGCGGCTTCATGCGGTCCTTGGTCCGGACCGACTTCAGGCCCTCGGACAGGTCGACGGCCTGGCGGCCGATCTTCGCGCCGTGGTCGACGTCGCCCTCGATGAGGTGGTTGATCGACAGCGAGGTGAGGTTGAACGACCGGCTGCGGCTCATGTCCTCGCCGAAGCTGTTGATGGCCTTGGACAGCGCGGGGATCGCGGTCCGCGTGTACTTCACGTCCACCGTCTGCGCCAGCTCCGTGTGCACCGTGCCGATCATCGACGAGAGGTCGATCTCGGTGAAGAACTTGGCCCACGCGGGCGCTTCGCCGACGTTCGCCCTGGCGAACTCGTCGCGGGCGCGGCCCAGCAGCTTGATGGCCTGGTCGTCCGACCCCATCTTCGCGTAGGCCCACGCCTCGTTCGCGCAGAGGATGCCCACGGCGAGTTCGGAGCCGGAGTTCTGCGCGGCCAGCTGTCCCAGCTGGAACACCTTGAGCGCGTCGTCCGGCGCGTCCTGGTGCAAGTACACCCGACCCATCCGGTAGAGGATGTTGGCGACCAGCGCCTCGTTGCGGCCCTGCTTCGCGAGGTCGAGCGCCTGGCCGAAGTGGTTGCGGGCGGAGTCCATCAGACCGGTGTCGAACGACGTCCAGCCCGCGAGGTTGTGCAGGTCGGCGAGGGCCACGAAGAGGCGCTCCCGCACCAGGTCGGTCGCGTTCGCGCCCAGCATCTGCTGGCCCCACGACAGCTGGGCCACCACCGCGTCGCGACAGGAGCCGCCGCCGTACTGGTAGTCCAGCGCTCGCAGGGCGCGGGTGGCGGCTTCCACCTGTCGGACGTCGGTCATGCCGATACGTCCGGGGGCCGGAGTCTGTGTGGGGTTCGAGACCCACGACCCGGAGTCCGTGCCGAGCACGGCCGCGCCGACTGTCACGGCGGCGGCGTGCGCGAGGAACTTCCGACGCTTCACCGACTCGTCCTCCTCAGAATTGGGTGAGTCCGCGGTCGCGGCCACCCGTACTGCCGTTGCCTCGTCGTAAGCGAGGCCCATGTATCCCCTTGGGACGCCCAAGCCCATGGCGATCCGCGTCAGGACGTCGTAGGCCATGACCTGACGACCCTTGAGGATCTCCGAGACCTCGGACTGCGACTGGCCGGTCAGCGCCGCGATCTGGCGCTGCGACACGCCGTGTCGGCGGAGCAGCCGGTACACCGAACTGATCTCACGCCGCGCCAGCGCGTCCCGCATCTCCTGCTGGTCCCATACCTCGGGCGTCACAGGAGAACCTTGCGAACCGATGGTGTTCAATTTCGCCGCCTCACAGTCCATTGGGCGTCAACGGCAGAGTAGGGGCACTCCCCCAACTGCGAGAAGTGCCGATCAGCAGAGCTGATCGGCTCTGCCGAACTCCGCTGACCGCTCATCGTGGAAGTCCCACCGGCCAGCGCTATGACGTCCCGATCCGATATGAATCATCGCAATCTAAGTTCCGGTAAGCGAGTGAGCACGGAGAGGAACACCAAGTGGATCTGATCGAGCGGGCGGTGACCACCACACGTGGTGGTTCGGCAGAGCCTGCCGTCACCACGGGTTCCACTGCGTCTTCCTCGTCGACCTTGTCCTTCCAGGAGTCGAACGACCTTGGCTCCGGATGGCGTGGTTCGACTGGGCAACGTCGTTGGTGGCGGATCCGCTGCAGCGACGTGGTCGACCGTGAGCGCTGCCTCACCGTTGTGGTGGACCAGGACCGCGTGGTCCTGGTCGGTCCTCCCGGTGAGACCGCGGTGCTCTCGGCCGATCAACTCGTACAGCTCAGGGCTGCGCTACGCGAAGCCGCCGAGCAGGCGGAAAGGTGACGGTGACGTTTCGATGGACGAGATCCTTGGACAAGTCCTCCGCAACGCGGTGTGGGAACGATTGGACCTGCTCACCGAGCTGGCCAGTCAAGCCGACGCCCCGTCCCTCCTCTCGGTGGCTCGATCCGAGCTCCCTCGGCTGACCGAGGGATGGCGAGCGCTGCTCGCCGCGCACGAACCGGACGAGAAGGGCAACTGCCCCGAGTGCTCCGGTCGTTGGCGGCAGCAGAAGTCTCCTTGCTCGGTGTGGCGCGCCGCGTACGAACACCTGGTCGCGGGCGGTTTGGCCCCGCGCCCGGCTCGCCACCTGCGCGAAGCCCCGGTGACACCTCCTGTCACCAGGTCTCGCCGCGCGGTGGTTCGAGCCCACTAACGGGCGGCCGGGGCCGTGTCGTTCCCCCGACACGACACGGCCTCGGCGCCGCCTACTGGCCGGCGATTCGGGACGGGCGACCCCCCGACCGCGACGTACCGGATCGCCGGCCAGGTACCACCACAACTCAAAAGTCTTCCGCGGGCCGGTGTTGTGCCACCTTCCCCTCCCCGACCAATACTGGTCCGCGGACTCCAACCTCGGCCCCGATGTCCGCACCTCCCGCGCGGACATCGGGGTCGATTTCATTCATCAGCGATGGGTGCCGGTGCGCCAGCTGAGGTAGCGGGTGAGTGCCGGGAAGAGCCTGCCGCTCAGCTCGAAAGCCTTGAGCTGCCAGGGGAACACGATTTCCGCGCGCTCCCGTTCGACGGCCGACGCGATGACGGCAGCCACCTTTTCCGGTGTGGTGGTCGGAATCGCCAGCCGCGCCAGTGCCGGAATCCGCTCCTCCGCACCGGCGTTGTTGGCGAAGTACTGGCTGCTCACCTTGCCGGGAACCACCTCGCTGACCCCGATCCCGCTGCCGCGCAGGTCCATCCGGAGCGATTCGGTGAGTCCGCGCAACGCGAACCGCGACGTCACGTACCCGGTCGCACCGGGGATCGGCAGTCGCGACACCGGCGAGTTCACGTTGACCAACCAGCCGCTGCCACGGGCCCGCATCGCCGGGAGGAAACCCCGCGTCAGCAGCAGCGCGGCCGTGAAGGGCAACGCGATCATGTTCCGCAGTTCGTCGGGTTCGGTGTCGTCGAGGAACAGCCACCTGCCGACACCCGCGTTGTTCACCACGACGTCCGGCGGTCCGAACTCGCCCAGCACGCGCTCGACCAGTGCCGCGATCTGGTCGCCGTCCGCGAGATCGGCCGGGTGGACCACGGCACGCCCGCCGGTTGCCGTGATCCGTTCGGCGTGCTCGGACAGCAGTTCGGCGCTGCGGGCCACAAGTATCGTCCGGGCCCCCTTGCCCGCCATCAGTTCAGCGGTCGCGGCTCCGATCCCCTGCGACGCCCCGGTGATCAACACCGTCTTGCCTGCCAACCGCACGCACGACCTCCACCTACTAGGAAACGGACTTCACCCTCGTGACCAGGAGGCCCGCGATGGCGGTCGCGATGGCCGACACCGCGAACAGCCCCCGGTAACCACCGAGGTTGGCGAGCACGATCGTCGTCAGCAGCGGGGCCACCACCTGCGGCAGCGCGTTCGCGATGTTGACCACGCCCAGGTCCTTCGCCCGGTCGGCCGCGGCGGGCAGCACCTGGGTGAGCAGTGCCAGCGCCACGGCCATGTACACGCCGAACCCGACACCCAGCAGCGGTGCGGCGATCAGCGCGGCGGTCCACGTCTGCCAGACGACGAGCAGCAGCGCCGCGACGGCCATCACGACGACGGCCAGGTAGACGAACGGCTTGCGCCTGCCCGAGCGGTCGGACATCGAGCCGAACACCACCGCGCCGATCACGAGCGCGACGCCGTAGAGCGCCATCAGGATCAGCAGCCCGTCCTCGGGCGACGGGTAGTGGACCACGTCGGCGAGGAAGAACAGCAGGTAGAGCGTACCGAAAGCGTTGCCGAGGTTGATCATGAAGTGGCAGCCCCACGCCCAGCTGAAGTCGGGGTGCGCCTTCGGTGAGATCCACATCTCGCGCAGCACGAACGACGGGCGCAGCGCTTTCGGCAGCCGGACGTCCGGGGTGATCACGACGAACAGCAGCGCGCCGACCACGACGATCACCGCGCACGCCAGGTAGCCGTTGGTCAGACCGGTCACGAGCAGGGTCACCACGACGGCGCCGAGCACCGTGCCCATCATCTGGCTGATCCCGACCAGTCCGCCGACCGTCGCCCGCTGGCCGACCGGCACCTGGTCCGGGACCACGGACGTGAGGCTGGCCAGCATGCCGTTCAACCCGGCCTGGACCAGGCACCAGCCGATCGTCATCACGGTGATGCTCGGCGCGTTCGCCAGGACGACCAGACCGGCCGCGCCGATCACCGCGCCGGTCAGCGTCCACGGGTGGCGGCGGCCGAACCGCGACGTGGTGCGGTCCGACAGCAGGCCGATCACCGGGTTCGCGAGCAGCGCCGCGATGGCTCCGGCACCCGTGACCAGGCCGAACACCAGTTCCTTGTTGGCGTGGTCGAACAGTTCCGCCTGCTGCGGGAGCAGCACCTGGATGGGTGCGTACACCCCGAGCCACAGGCCCAGGTTGGCGAAGAAGAGCCACGCCATCCAGCTCCGGCGGACCGGGACGTCCGGTTCGCCGAGCGCCTCAGTTCTCGTGGGCGATGACATCGCGGTACCAGCGGTAGGAGTCGCGCGGGGTCCGTTCCTGCGTCTTGTAGTCCACGTGCACCAGGCCGAAGCGCTGGGAGTAGCCCGCGTCCCACTCGAAGTTGTCCATGATCGACCAGACGAAGTAGCCGCGGACGCCCGCCTCGCGAGCCGCCTTCAGGTGACCGTCGAGGTAGTCGATCCGGTCCTGGTCGGCCAGGTCCTCCGGTGTCGAGCCCTCGCCCGGATAGCTGCACCCGCTTTCGGTGATGTACACCGGCGGCAGTCGGTCGCCGTAGCGGTCCCGCAACGTGGTCAGCATTTCGGTGAGCCCGGCGGGCACGACCGGCCAGCCGAACCCGGTCTTGGGGTACTCGTCGATGTCGATCCGCTCGAACGGCAGCGGCTCGCCCTCGCCGGTCGCCCGCAGCCGGGTCGGGTTGTAGTAGTTCACGCCGTAGAAGTCGAGCGGGGCGGCGATCTTCTCCAGGTCGCCGTCCACGATCGGCAGGAACGGCACCGCCTCCTCCGGGTACTCGCCGGTAAGCTGCGGATCGGCGAACAGCCAGTTGTGGATGGTGTCGTAGAAACCCGCCGCGAACCGGTCCTCCGGGGAGTCCGATTCCGGCCAGGCGGGCGAGTGGTTGTTCGCCGTGCCGACCGCGCCCGCGCCGTTCGCCCGGAGCGCCTGGACGGCCAGGCCGTGCGCGAGGTTCAGGTGGTGGGCGGCGGGCAGCGCGCCGAACAGCAGCGACTTGCCCGGCGCGTGCTCGCCGATCGCGTAACCCGAAAGCGTGACGACGACCGGTTCGTTGATCGGAATCCAAAGTTTCACCCGATCGGCGAGCCGGTCGGCCACGAGCGCGGCGTACTCGGCGAACCGCTCGGTGATGTCGCGGCCCAGCCAGCCGCCCTCGTCCTCGAGTTCCTGCGGTGTGTCCCAGTGGTACAGGGTCGCGACCGGGTTGATCCCCGCTTCGACGAGACCGTCGACGAGCCGGTCGTAGAAGTCGAGGCCTTCGGCGTTCGCGGGGCCCTTTCCGGTCGGCTGCACGCGTGGCCAGGCGATGGAGAACCGGTAAGCGCCCACCCCGAGGTCCTTCATCAGGGCGATGTCGTCGGCGTAGCGGTGGTAGTGGTCGCACGCCACTTCACCGGTGTCGCCGTCGTGGATCGGGGAGAACCGGTCCCACACCGACCGGCCGCGGCCACCTTCGGTGAACGCGCCCTCGATCTGGAAGGCGGAGGTGGACACACCCCACAGGAACTCGTCGGGCAACGGCATGCAACGCCTCCGGGTGGTTTTTCCTGGTCCAGAACGTGAAACCGATTCGGATCGTAAGCGTGTTGCGGTTCACAGGGAAGTGCGAACCGCGTCGAGCAGGCACTATGGGGGTCCCAACGTCGTCGCCTGGAGTCGCCGTGACCAGTTCCACCCCGCTGCGCCGCCAACCGGTGCAGCAACGGAGCGCCAAACGCGTCGAGCGGATGCTCGAGGCGTGCGCCTCGCTGATCGAGGAAGTCGGCTACGACGGGGTGACGACAACGCTCATCGCCGAGCGCGCGGGCGTTGCCGTCGGCTCTCTCTACCAGTTCTTCCCCGACAAGCGCGCGGTGGTGCAAGCCCTGACCATGCGCAACCTCGACAAGTTCATGGACACCATCACCGCGCGGTTCGCCAAGACACCGCTCGAGCACTGGTGGGACGCCGTCGACACGATCTTCGACGCCTACGTCGGCATGCACCGCGACGTGCCCGCGTTCAGCAAGGTCCGCTTCGGCGACGCCGTCGACATGCGGCTGCTGGACGACAAGCGCGACAACAACGCGGTCATCTCCGACCGGATGGTCGAGCTGATCGCCGCGAAGTTCGGCATCCCGCTCGACGAGTTGCAACTGCCGATCGCCGTGGCCGTGCAGGCCGCGGACGGCGTGCTCGACCTGGCGTTCCGCATCGACCCCAACGGCGAGCAGCGCGTGCTGGACGAGGCGAAGTCCCTGATCAGGGGCTACCTGTCCACCCGCTTGCCGAAGTAACCCGGCTCGGCACCGGTCGGCCCCGCGAGCGGCCGGTGCCCTCCCGGATGTCGAAAGTCCCGTCTTCACCGACAACGGAGTGTCCGCCGCTCGGATGCGACCTCCGACGGTGCGCGGAAGGGGTGTCGCGGGCGACTTCTCGCCAACTCCGCCGCGTGAGTTGTCCACAGCTTTGGCAAAGTTGTCCACAGGTCAAATTCACAGCTGTGGAGAGGTCCTCTACCGGTAGTGGGTCACCCCTCGACCGACCACAAGGGACGAGTCCGAGACGTGACCCGAACCACCATTCCCGCCCTGGTCAGACCCGGTCAGCCGAAGTTCTGGGCCTCACCGCGGTAGGTGGGAACCGTGCGCTCGACATCGTTGCCGGCGAGCAGGTGGACATGGTTGAAACGCTCCGCCAGTTCACCCGCTTTGGCGTGACGCATCCACACCCTGTCCCCCAGTCGGAGACTGTCGGCGGCTTTGCCCACAACCGGCGTCTGGACCTCGCCCGCGCCCTCCATCGCCAGGGTGGTGAGGCCCTCCGGGAGGTACGGGCTCGGCTGGCGGTCGGGCGTGGCCGTGCCCGAGGCGATGTAGCCGCCGACGAACAGGGTCGCGGTGTTGCGGGCCGGGCGGCGGACCACCGGGAGGGCGAAGAGGACCGCGGGTTCGGGGTGGAAGCTGCGGTAGGCGTCGAACAGCGTCGGGCCCGCGAGACCGGAGCCCGCGGCGAGTTCCGTGACGCTGGGGTCGGAGCCGGTGACCTCGAGGCTGCCGGTGCCGCCGCCGTTGACGAACTCGAGCGGCGCGGCCTGGCGGATGGCGGCGACGGCCGCGCTGCGGCGCTCGATCAGTTCGGCGGCCGAGCGCTTCTGCATCCAGTGGACGATCGCACCGCGCACCGGCTGACCGGGCGGGTTGTCGCCGAGGCCCGCGATCTGACCTTCGTACGCCATGACGCCGACGAGCGTGAAGCCCGCGCGGTCGGTGATCCGACGGGCGAGCAGGCCGGCGTCGCGAGCGCTGTGGACCGGCGACCTGCGGGTACCGACGTGCAGGCCGGGCAGCGGGCGCCAGGAGACGTCGAGTTCGAGGCAGACCCGGATGGTCGGGTGGTGCGCGCCGAGTGCCGCGTCGACGAGGTCGAGGTGGTCGAGCGAATCGATCATCAACGTCACCCGGCCGAGCGCGACCTCGTCCGCGGCCAGCTTGCGCAGGGCGCCGTGGTCGACAGTCGGGTACGCGACCAGCAGGTCTTCACTGGTGTTGTGGCCCGACAGCCACAGCGCCTCGGGCAGCGAGTAGCACATGACGCCCTCGTAACCGGGCTTGTCCAGCACTCTTTCCAGCAGATCGCGCACCCGGACCGACTTGCTGGCGACCCTGATCGGCCGACCACCGGCACGGCGGACGAGGTCCGCCGCGTTGTGGTCGAACGCGTCCAGGTCGACGATCGCGAACGGAGGATCGAAGTCCTTCGTCGCCGTGTCCAGGCGGGTTCGGCGCTGCATGAGCTTCACCGTACGGCCTCAAGCCTTGAAATGTGAATAGCTTTCACCTACGGTTCGTATTGTTCGTCACAGTCCGAGGAGTCGCCCCATGAAGGCCCAGTGGACCAACTGGGCGGGCACCGCGTCCGCCTCCCCCCTCCGGGTCGAGCACCCGGCCAGCACCGATGCGATCGCCCACGCGATCACGTCCGCGCGCGCGGACGGGCGGACGGTGCGGCCACGCGGGAGCGGGCACTCCTTCTCCGAGATCGCGGTGGCACCGGGCGTCGCCCTCGACCTCGACGCCTGGACCGGAATCATCTCAGCCGACACCGAATCCGGCCTGGTCAAAGTCCGATCGGGTACCCCGCTCCACCAGCTGAACGCGAGCCTCGACCGCCTCGGCCTGGCAATGGCGAACCTCGGCGACATCGACGCCCAGACGATCTCCGGTGCCGTGTCGACCGGCACCCACGGCACCGGCGCCAAGCTGGGCGGCCTCTCAACCCAGATCGAGGCACTGGAACTCGTCCTGGCCGACGGCTCGATCGCGTCGTGCTCCCCCACGGAGAACCCCGACCTCTTCAACGCCGCCCGCCTCGGCCTCGGCGCACTCGGCGTGATCAGCACACTCACCCTGCGCTGCGTTCCCTCGTTCGTCCTGCACGCCCGCGAGACCACCGGCCACCTCGACGGCATCCTCGAGGAGTTCGACGACCTGACCGCGGTCGAGGACCACGTGGAGTTCCACTGGTTCCTGCACGGCGACGGCGTACTCGTGAAGCGCAACAACCGCGTACCAACGGGAACAGAACCCGAACCGCTCTCGAAACTGCGCCGCTTCTACGAGTACGAAGTCATGGAGAACACCGTCTTCGGCCTAGTGGCCCGCCTGGCCCGCGGCATCCCCAAAACCGCCCGCCCGCTCAACAAGCTCTGCGCCGCGGCCCTCTCCGAACGCGTCTACAGCGACCACTCGCACCGCGTCTTCGTCTCCCCACGCCGAGTCCGCTTCGTCGAGTCCGAATACGCGGTCCCCAGAGAAGCCCTGCACGATGTCATCAAAGAACTGCGCGCCGCCGTGAAGAAACTCGACCACGGCGTCATCGTCCCCGTAGAAGTCCGCACCGCCCAGGGCGACGACATCTGGCTCTCCACCGCGTCCGGCCGCGACACCGCCTACATCGCAGTCCACCAGTTCCTAGGCATGCCCTACCGCAAATACTTCGACGCCTTCGAACACATCGCAGCCTCAGCAGGCGGTAGACCCCACTGGGGCAAAATGCACACGCTCAACGCCGAAGCCCTCCGGAACCGCTACCCCCGATTCGACGACTTCACCCGAATCCGCAACCAGGTAGACCCAGACCACCTCTTCACCAACCCGTACCTCGACCGCGTACTGGGCACCTGATCGGCGCAGCCGCCCCTCGCATCCGGCGCGGAGCGCCCGCCCTCTGTCCAACGCGCAGCGAGGATGCCCAGTCAGCGCAGCTGATGCTTGAATCGGCACAGCCGATGCTGGCGAAGCCAGACCTACCCCTGCCCCCGATACACAGCGCCCTCCTGCCCCACCCCTGTTTGTCAAGGCATCTTTCCCGCCTTGACAAACAGGGGTGGGGCATTGAGACAATTGCGCTACGGGGGCCGGGCTACACCAGACACCCCCAACCCACCGGGGACCGGGCTTCACTCCCCAACCCCCAAGACCCCCCTAAATCGGGTCGTCCCCACCAACCACTTCCAACGTCCGCCCGACCGTCTCCGGCCGATCGATCAAAGCCAGGATCACCGCTGCCACATCCGCCCGCGGGATCGACCCCCGGTCCACCGTCTCACCCAACGCCACTGTCCCTCTGGCGGGTTCATCCGTGAGCGCCCCAGGACGCAGGATCGTCCAATCCAGATCCCGCGCCCTCAAATCCTCCTCAGCAGCGCCCTTCGCCCTCAGGTACACGGCGAATTCCGGTGCCACCGACGGGTCATCGGCCTGGTCGACACCCATCGAGCTGATCTGCACGAACCGCCGAACGCCCGCCCGCTGCGCGGCCGCCGCGAACAACGCGGCCGCTGCTTTGTCGACGGTTTCCTTGCGTTCCGGTCCACTTCCGGCTCCCGCGCCTGCGGCGAACACCGCGGCGTCTGCGCCGGTCAGGTATTCGGCCACGGCTGCGACGTCCGCCGCTTCCAGATCACAGTGAACGGGTACCGCACCGGCTGTCCACACATCGGTGAAGTGGGCGGGGTTCCGCACCAACGCGGTGGCTGCGTCCCCTCTTGCGGAGATGAGCCGCTCCAACTCCAACGCGATCTTCCCGTGGCCGCCGGCAATCACGATTCGCATGCCACGACGGTATGTCAGGAAGCGGTGGCCAGCACCTGCTCGTAGACCAGCTCGTTGACCCAGCGCGTGGTCGCGGTGTCCTCGACCGGCACGTACTCGTTGCGGCCCGCCACGTCCACGGTCACGGTCGACTCAGCGTCGGCCATCAGCACCGAGACGCCGTAGCGGCGGACTCGCGGCAGGCAGTTGGACAGGTAGTCGTGGGTGAAGGCGACCGACGTGGGGAGGACGACCGCGGCGTTGCCGTAGCGGGCGAACGGGACGGCGGACGCGAGGGCGGTGCGCCAGTGGCGGGCCACGGCGAGAACTCCGACGATCTTGACGGCGGACGGCGGGACGCGGCCTTCCATCTCGGGCCACACCCAGGTGGAGACGGTGGTGCGGTCCGCTTCCGGGCCTGCTCCGACGCAGACGCGCTCGGCGTGCGCGTCGGCCATCAGCTCGGCGACGACGACCACCCGGCGGCCCATGAGGACCATTTCCGGGAGGACGACCCCGTGCCAACCGAGGCGGGCGGCTGCGGCCGCGGCGAGCTCCTCGGGGGTGCCGGGGAGTTCGGGAACCGGAACAGCAGTGGCCGACAGCGCCCGTGTGTCACCGGGTACCGCGATCCGTGCTGGTGTGCTGCTCACGCCAGGGCCTCCCTCGGGAATCACGGCGGGAGATCCGCCGTGTTTCGACTCGTGCTCTGGATAATGGGTACCAGGAGGATTGGGCCGCGCCTCCAGGTCGACGAGGGCCCTGCGATCGACGGCGCTGACCGGTCGGTGACCGGTAGATAGCGGTCTTGGGGAGTTCGGCCCGACGATGCTGCCGTCCGGGTGACACCTGGGCCGTCTGCCGGCTCGAAACCACTGCTGACAGTAGGCGTGGATCGCCTCCCGTCGCCTGCTCGACGGTCGGCGGCCGTTCGACCGCCGGACCGCTTGTCGACCGTTCAGCGCGCCAAATCGACCGGACGTCCTGAGAACCGCTGGTCAGATGACCACGACGGTCTTGCCCCGCGCACCGGTTGACCTGGGTCGGGCCAGTTCGGCGGCCGCCTCGGCGAGCGGCAAACGGTGCTCGACGGGCACGATCAGCCCGCCGTCGGACACGGACTCCGCCAACCGGCTCAGCGCTTCCGCCGTTCCGCGCGTCTCGAAGTTCCCGCCGCGCACGCCGCGGGAGGCCAGTACGTCGGCGTCGGCGGAGGAGGTCGTGCTGAGCGCCTGCCCGCCGAGTCGGACGGCGGGGAGGTTGGCGGCGAACCCGGCGCCGTCGCCCACCAGGTCGATGATCGCGTCGACGCCGTGCACCCTGCCGGTGAGCGGTCCGGCGGTGTGGTCGACGACCTCCGCGGCGCCCAGGGCCAGCAGCCGCTCGACGTCGTGCGGCCTGCCCGTGGCGACCACCCGCGCCCCGGCCGCGGCAGTGAGCTGGACGACGAACTGCCCGACGCCGCCGGTGGCTCCCACGAGCAGCAGGGTGATGCCCTCGCGGGGCTCCAGCGCGTCCACCAGCTGCACGGCCGTGAGTCCCGCCGTGGGGAGGGCGGCCGCGACCACGAGGTCGAACCCGGCGGGCAGGAGCGCCAGGGGGTTCGTCTCGGGCGCGGTGGCGTACTCCGCGTAGGTGCCCACGCCCGCGGGCTCCTGGAAGAACGTGCCGAACAGCGCGTCGCCCGGCGCGAACCGGGTCGTGCCTTCGCCGACCTCCTCGACGACGCCCGCGCCGTCGATGCCGAGCACCAGGGGGAAGACGTGCCGCATGGAGCCCCGCATCATCCCGTCGGCGACCTTCCGGTCGAAGGGGTTCACCCCAGCGGCCGCGAGCCGGACGAGTACTTCTCCGGGACCCGGTACGGGCTTGGGGACGTCCACGAGGACCGGCGCCCCGCCGAACTCGTGCACCGCGATGGCCCGCATATGCCCTCCGTCACTCGAACGGGTGACCGAGATCACCCATGCCGGAACTGAATCAGGGTAAGGCTAAACGATCAAGCTCTCCCGAAGGTCCCACCCGGCATCCCGAAGCGCCAACCGGCCCCGGACCAATGCCCGCCAAAAGGGTCCGAAGGGATCAACGTTCCGGGCACCCCGGAACAAGTGCGATTCGGATCACCACGACCACACGGGCGGGACGACTGATCACCGTCACCACCTGCGGGGTCCGGGGGCGCAGCCCTCCGGCCGGGGGTCCGGGGGTCGACCGCCGGTGTAATGCCGAAAGGCCCCTGACCGCGTACTCTGCGGTCAAGGGCCTTCTGGGACTTTCAATGGGCGAGGGGGGAGTTGAACCCCCACGTCCTTTCGGACACACGGACCTGAACCGTGCGCGTCTGCCATTCCGCCACTCGCCCGGAGCGACGTGGCAAACACTAGCACGCACTCTGGACGGGTTACCAATTGGGCCGTGTCCCACCACGTCAGCCCGGATACGATCAGGGTCGGAGTCAACCGAGTCGGAGGGTGTTGCCGTGGGCCTCGTACAGCGCTTCGAGCGCCGTCTCGAAGGCATGGTCGGAAATACCTTTGCGCGCGTGTTCGGCGGCAGCGTCGTCCCGCAGGAAGTCGCGCAGGCACTTCAGCGTGAAGCCGAGAGCAACATCCGCGAGCTCGCGGGTGGCAGACTCCTCGCGCCCAACCACTACGTGGTCCTGCTCGGCCCGCAGGACCACGATCGGCTTGCCGGTGACGGGCAGGATGAACTACGCATCACGCAACTCCTCGGGGACTCCCTCGGAGAGCACCTGGCCGAGTTTGGGTGGGATACCTATGGTGACGTCGTAGTCTCCCTGGAGCGCTCCGACGCGCTGCACACCGGACAGTTCCGAACCAGCTCGTCCGTCGACCCCGATGTGAAAGTTGCCAGCCGACGGTCAGCACCACCTCGCACCGCAGGAGACCGATCCATGAGCCAGCCTCCCGGCTACGGACAAGGACAGGGCCAGCCCGGCCACGACCCCTATGGGCAGGGCGGGTACGGCCAACCGCCACAGCAGCCCGGTTACGACCAGGGCTACGGCCAGGCGCCGCAGCAGCCGGGTTACGACCAGGGCTACGGCCAGCCGCCCGCGCAGGGCTACGACCAGGGTTACGGGCAGCAGCCCGCGGCTCCTGGCGGTTACGACCAGGGTTACGGGCAGCAGCCCGCGGCTCCCGGCGGCTACGACCAGGGCTACGGCGGCCAGCAGCCCGGTTACGACCAGGGCTACGGCCAGCAGCCCGCGCAGGGCTACGACCAGGGCTACGGCGGCCAGCAGCCCGCCGCTCCCGCGGGCTACGACCAGGGTTACGGGCAGCAGCCCGGCTACGACCAGGGTTACGGCCAGGGCGGGTACGGCCAGGGCGGCTACCAGGACCCGGCAGCGGGTTACGCACCGCCCGCCGTGCAGTCCGGACCGCGCACGCTGAACGCGACGCTGCACCTCGACGACGGCTCCAACCGCACTTATCCCCTCAAGCAGGGTGGAAATGTGGTCGGTCGCGGACAGGAGGCGGACTTCCGCCTGCCGGACACCGGAGTCTCCAGGAGGCACCTGGAGATCACGTGGGATGGGCAGAGTGCAATGCTCGCGGATCTCGGTTCGACCAATGGCACCACGGTGAACGGCACTCCAGTGCAGACTTGGCAGCTCGCGGAAGGCGATGTCGTCCGCATCGGCCACTCCTCACTGGTGTTCCGCACGCAAGGCTGAGGTCGATACGGGCGTCGGTGACAGCACTCAAGGCAGGAGCGGTTACAACCGGTGCCAGAGCTGGTGATGCAGCTGACCAGAGCAGGTTTCCTCGTCCTGCTGTGGTTGTTCGTGCTGGCCGCACTTCGAGTGGTCCGCTCCGATCTCTACGCTGCCTCGGGACTTCGGGTTTCAGTACCCGGCTTCCGAAAAAACAACGCGGACAAGGCCGCCAAGGGGAACAAGGCCCCCCGGCAACTCGTGGTCACCCACGGGGCGCTGACGGGTACCCGGATCTCCCTTGACGGCAGGCCGATCCTGATCGGCCGCGCAGACGACTCCACGCTCGTGCTGGACGACGACTTCGCGTCGACCCGGCACGCGCGGATCTCGCTGCGCGGCACTGACTGGTACGTGGAAGATCTCGGTTCCACGAACGGCACCTACCTAGACCGGGCCAAGGTCACGGCACCCCTCCGGGTCCCGCTCGGCTCTCCGATCCGAATCGGCAAAACGGTGATCGAGCTGCGATCATGACCCTCGTCCTCCGATACGCGGCCCGAAGCGACCGGGGCCTGGTGCGCAACAACAACCAGGACTCCGTGTACGCGGGCCCGCGCCTGCTCGCGCTCGCCGACGGCATGGGTGGCCATGCCGCGGGCGAGGTCGCGAGCAAAGTCGTCATCGCCGCCCTCGCACCGCTCGACGACGACGAACCGAGCGATGACCTGCTCGGCCAGTTGCGCGAAGCGGTCATAGCGGGCAACGGCGCCATCTCCGAGCTCGTCGCGAGCGACCCCGACCTGGACGGCATGGGCACGACGCTCACCGCCGTCCTGTTCGCGGGGAGCAGGTTGGGCATGGCCCACATCGGCGACTCCCGTGCCTACATGATGCGCAACGGTTCGTTCTCGCAGATCACGCACGACGACACGTTCGTCCAGTCGCTGATCGACGAGGGGCGGATCACCGAGGAGGAAGCGGCCACGCACCCGCAGCGCTCGCTGCTGCTGCGCGCGCTGACCGGCCACGAGGTGGAACCCCGCCTCATGGTCCGCGAAGCACGTCCCGGCGACCGCTACCTGCTCTGCTCGGACGGCCTCTCCGGTGTGGTCAGCCTGGAGACGCTGGACGAGGCGATCCGCATCCCCGACCCGCAGGCCTGCGCCGACCGGATGATCGAGTTGGCGCTCAAGGGCGGCGGGCCGGACAACGTGACGGTCATCGTCGCGGACGTCGCCGACATCGACTTCGGCGACGACGCTCCGATAATCGGTGGCGCCGCCGGCGACGGCAGCGCGGATCCGCCGCCACCGGACTCCCCCGCCTCGCGGGCGAGTTCGATCACCGGTCCCCGACCGGTCCCGCCGAGGGTGGAACCACCTCCTCCCCCGCCGGACCCGAAGGCCAAGCGGCGGCGCAAGGTCAAGGCCGTGCTGCTGGTGTTCTTCCTGCTGCTCATCCTCGCCGCCGCGGG
Source organism: Umezawaea sp. Da 62-37 (assembly GCF_032460545.1). GTDB lineage: Bacteria > Actinomycetota > Actinomycetes > Mycobacteriales > Pseudonocardiaceae > Umezawaea. Next base: position 5,529,614 of record NZ_CP135965.1, on the reverse strand, counting down.
CCTCGGCACGCGGTGGTGGGTGCTGCGCCAGTACTACATCGGGGCCACGGACCAGGGCCAGGTGTCGATCTTCCGCGGCGTCAGCGGCAGCTTCCTGGGGGTTCCGCTGCACACCGTCGCCGAGGGCTCGTGCCCTCCGGGGTCCGAATCCGCGTGCGAGGAGATCACGATCGACGACCTCCGGGTGTCGAGTCGCGAGGTCGTGCGCAACGGCATCACGAAGGGCGACCTGGAGGAAGCCAGGGAGGGCATCCGCAAGCTCCGCACGGAGCAGGTGCTGCCCCCGTGCGGTGACGGGCAGAAGGCCACGACCTCGTCGACGCCACCACCCACGACGACGTCCAGCACGTCGCCCTCCACGGTGATCGGCGGCACGACCACCGAGTCGAGCCCGACGCCCACCACGACCACCTCCAACCCGGACGTGACCAACCTGCCGACGCCGACGCAGACGCCGGGCACGGACTGCCGACGGAAGGGCCAGTAAGTCGATGGGTTCGCCGGTCCCCACCGGGGAGGCGCCGCTCGCCGCGGCGAGCAGCACGTCGCCGGGGTTGAGGCCGCCCACGAGGCGGTCCACCGAGCTGATCATGCTCGGATTCGCCTCGGCGCTGGTGACTGCCGCCCTGATCCTGGTCGAGGCCAACCAGGAGCAGGAACTGACGATGCAGATCGTCTACTACGGCGTCGCCTACATGGCGTTGTTCGCGGTGGCGCACGTTGCGGTTCGGAAATGGGCTCCGTACGCGGACCCGGTCATCCTGCCGTGCGTCGCGCTGCTCAACGGCCTTGGCCTGGTGATGATCCACCGGATCGACCTGCCGTTCGAGGGCAAGGTCATCCAGGGTGAGCTGTACACCGCGAACGCCCCGAAGCAGGTGCTGTGGACGGCGATCGCGCTGGTCCTGTTCTGCCTGGTGCTGAAGTTCGTGAAGGACCACCGGACGCTGGCCAAGTACGGCTACACCGCTGGCCTGGTCGGCCTGGTGGCCCTGATCCTGCCCGGCATCCTGCCGAGCTTCATCGCACCGGAGATCAACGGCGCGAAGATCTGGCTGAGGTTCGGCGCGTTCTCGATCCAACCCGGTGAGTTCGCGAAGATCCTGCTGATGGTGTTCTTCGCGGCCTTCCTGGTGTCCAAGCGCGACCTGTTCACGGCGGCGGGCAGGCGGTTCCTCGGCCTCGACCTGCCGCGCGCCCGCGACCTCGGTCCGCTGGTCGCCGCGTGGGGCGTCGGCGTGAGCATCATGGTGCTGCAGAAGGACCTCGGCAGCTCGCTGCTGTTCTTCGGCATCGTGCTGGTGCTGCTCTACGTGGCCACCGAACGCGCGGCGTGGGTGGTGATCGGCCTCGTCCTGTTCTCCGGCGGCGCGATCGTGGCGTGGAAGCTGTTCACCCACGTGCAGCAGCGCGTGGCGAACTGGGTCGACCCGCTGGCGACCTACAACGACGCGGGCGGCGGATACCAGATCGCCCAGTCGCTGTTCGGCCTCGGCACCGGTGGCATCTTCGGCGCCGGGCTCGGCGCGGGGAGGCCGGACCTGATCCCCGAGGCGAACACGGACTTCATCACGTCCGCGATCGGCGAGGAGCTCGGCTTCGTCGGCCTGTCCGCGATGCTGCTGATCTACGCGGTGTTCTCGCTGCGCGGCCTGCGCAGCTCGATCGCCGTCCGGGACAGCTTCGGCAAGCTGCTCGGCGGCGGCCTCAGCTTCGCGCTGTGCTTCCAGGTCTTCATCGTCGTCGGCGGTGTCACCAAGCTGATCCCGATGACCGGCATCACGGCGCCGTTCCTGTCCAAGGGCGGCTCGTCGCTGCTGGCCAACTACATCCTCGTCGCGCTGCTGCTGCGCATCTCGGACGCCGCTCGCGGCCCGAAGGTCACGCCGAAGCCGAAGCCGCAGCAGCCCGCGATCGCGGACCAGTTCACAGTCATGGTGGAGCGTCCCAAATGAACACACCGCTCCGCCGCGTCGGCGTCGCCATGATGGTGATGGTCCTGCTGCTCATGGGCAACGCGACGTACGTGCAGGTGATCAAGGCCGACGACTACCGCAAGGACGACCACAACCGGCAGCGCGTGCTGCTCAACGAGTACTCGCGCGAACGCGGGCAGATCATCGCCAGCGACGGCACGCCGATCGCGAACGTCAAGGCCACCGAGGACTCGTACCGCTACCAGCGGGTGTACGCGAACGGCCCGGCGTACGCGCCGGTCACCGGGTACTACTCGCTGACCTACGGCAGCGGCGGCGTCGAGCGCATCGAGGACGACCTGCTCAACGGCTCGGACGACCGGCTGTTCGCGCGCAGGCTGTCGGACGTCATCACCGGCCGGGACCCGAAGGGCGCCAGCCTCCAGCTGACCGTCGACCCGAAGGTGCAGCAGGCCGCCTACGACGAGATGACGAACCGCGGTTTTACCGGTTCGGTGGTCGCGCTCAACCCGCAGACCGGGGCCATCCTCGGCATGGCGAGCACGCCGTCCTACGACCCGAACCGGCTCGCCAGCCACGACGGCGCGGAGCAGGAGTCGGCGTGGCTCGAGTACACCGCCGACGGCGGCGACCAGCCGACGCTGAACCGCGCGGTGCAGGCGACCTACCCGCCCGGCTCGACCTGGAAGGTCGTCGTGGCGGCGGCGGCGCTGGAGGACGGCAAGACCAAGGACACCCAGCTGACCGCGGCGCCGACGATCACGCTGCCGGACACGAACACCCAGCTGCCGAACTTCAACGAGACGAACTGCGGCAGCGGTCAGACGGCCACCCTGGAGGAGGCGCTGGCCAGGTCGTGCAACACCGCGTTCGCTGAGCTGGCGGGCGAACTCGGCGAGCAGAAGCTGACCAAGCAGGCCGACAAGTTCGGCATGAACGACAAGGAACTGGCCGTCCCGCAGACCGTGGCCGCGTCGACCTACGGCCCGGTGCCGGACAAGGCCGCGCTGTTCCAGTCCGGCATCGGCCAGCGGGTCGTCGACATGACGCCGATGGAGAACGCGGTCATCGCCGCGACCATCGCCAACGGCGGCGTGCGGATGAAGCCGTACCTCGTGCAGAAGCTGATCGCGCCGGACCTGTCGGAGATCGACGAGACCAAGCCGGACGAGGTCGAGGACGCGATCAGCCCCGCGACCGCGAACACGCTGCGCGATATGATGCTGAAGTCGGAGACGAACACCGGCGGCGAGGGCAGGCTCAGCGGCGTGAACATCGCGTCGAAGACCGGTACCGCCGAGCACGGCGTCGACCCGGCGGCGGTGCCGCCGCACGCCTGGTACATCGCGTTCGCGCCCGCCGAGAAGCCCACCATCGCCGTCGCGGTGATCGTCGAGAACGGCGGCGACCGCGGCTTGGGCGCGACCGGCGGCAAGGTCGCCGCCCCCGTTGGCAGGGCGGTCATCGGCGCCTACCTGGCTGGCCGCTGATGCTGATCACCGGCCAGCTCCTCGCCGAGCGGTACCGCCTCACCAGGCGGATCGCCGTCGGCGGCATGGGCGAGGTCTGGGAGGCCGAGGACACCAGGCTCGACCGCAACGTCGCGGTCAAGGTGCTCAAGGCCGACCTCAGCGGTGACGCGGAGTTCCTCACGCGGTTCCGCATCGAGGCGCGGACGACCGCGTCGCTCAACCACCCCGGCATCGCCGCGGTGCACGACTACGGCGAGACGGCGTCCATGCCGGACGGGCCGGAGGACACGGCCTACCTGGTGATGGAGCTGGTCGAGGGCGAGCCGCTGGCCGCGGTCATCGCGCGCGGCAGGCTGACCGTCGACCGCACGCTGGACGTGCTGCAACAGGCCGGGACGGCGTTGCAGGCGGCGCACGAGCGCGGGCTGGTGCACCGCGACGTGAAGCCGGGCAACATCCTGGTCACCCCCACCGGCAAGGTGAAGATCACCGACTTCGGGATCGCGAAGGCCGCGGACGCGGCTCCGGTCACCCGCAACGGCATGGTGATGGGCACCGCCCACTACATCGCCCCCGAGCAGGCGCTCGGCCACGACGCCGAGCCCGCGAGCGACGTGTACGCGCTGGCCGTGTGCGGTTACGAGTGCCTCACCGGGCACCGGCCGTTCCGGTCGGAGAACGCGGTCACGGTCGCGATGATGCACATCCGCGACATCGCGCCGCCGCTGCCGCCGGACGTGCCCGCGGGTCCGCGCGCGCTGATCGAGGCGACGCTGGTCAAGGACCCCAGGCAGCGCTACCGCAACGGCGGCGAGTTCGCGGCCGCGGTCGCCGCCATCCGCGCCGGGCAGCCGCTGCCCGCGCCTTCGGGTCTGAGCATGGCGAACGGCCCGAGCATGGCCACCGGCCCGGTGATGACGCACCCCGGACTCCAGATGTCGCACCCCGCGTCCCAGCCCGGATTCCCCCCCGTCCGGCAGGGGATGCAGAGCGGTCAGCACCCCCTGCCGATCAACAGTCCGCACACGGGTAACTTCCGTCCGTTGCCCGCTCCGCCCCGACCGCAGGGGAAGGGGAAGGCCGCGCTGTGGGTTATGGTCGGTCTCCTGGTGGTCGCGCTGATCGTGCTAGGGGTTTTCGTGCTGCGCGCGGTTCTGGACAACACCGGGTCAGCCGGGTCGGACGGGCAACCGGGCACCACGGGCGCCCGGCCCGCGCAGAACCCCGGTGAGGTCGCGCAGCCGAGCGCGTCCGGGCAGTTGGGACCGAACAAGCGGGTGGTCCGGATCGAGAAGTCGGACTTCCTGGACCTGCCGGTGAACGAGGTGACCGAGAAGCTGGCGAAGGACGGCCTGCTCCCCGAGTCGCAGACGAACACCGGTGAGCAGCCGCGGGAGCAGCCGCGGTGCCTGGTCTCCGATGTGGCACCGTCGGGTGATGTTGCGATCGGCTCACGGGTGAAGGTGACCTGTGTGCCTACATGACCGGGACAGGCCAGGCTGTGCAGGTACGGAATCGAACTGCTAGACACGATGGTTAGACCGTTGACGAGGAGCGGGACGACGCACTGATGAGCACTCCGCGACTGCTCTCCAATCGCTACGAACTGGGTGAGACCCTGGGCTATGGCGGTATGTCGGAGGTCCACAAGGGCCGCGACGTCCGCCTCGGCCGTGACGTGGCGATCAAGGTGCTTCGAGCCGACCTCGCCAGGGACAAGACCTTCCAGGAACGCTTCCGCCGCGAGGCCCAGAACTCCGCCGCCCTGAACCACCCGGCGATCGTCGCGGTCTACGACACCGGCGAGACGCAGACCGAGTACGGCCCGCTGCCCTACATCGTCATGGAGTACGTCGACGGCCGGACGCTGCGCGACATGGTGAAGACCCAGGGTCCGCTGTCCGGCAAGCGCGCCATGGAGGTCATGGCGGACGTGTCGGCGGCGCTGGACTTCAGCCACCGGCACGGCATCGTGCACCGCGACGTCAAGCCCGCCAACGTGATGATCACCAGGTCCGGCGCCGTGAAGGTGATGGACTTCGGCATCGCGCGCGCCGTCCACGACGGCCAGGCCGCGGTGACGCAGACCGCCGCCGTCATCGGCACGGCGCAGTACCTCTCGCCCGAGCAGGCGCGCGGCGAGGCGGTCGACGGCCGCAGCGACGTGTACGCCTCCGGCTGCGTGCTGTTCGAGCTGCTGACCGGCGAGCCGCCGTTCACCGGCGACTCCCCCGTGGCGGTCGCCTACCAGCACGTGCGGGAGGACCCGAAGTCGCCGTCGTCGCTGAACCCGAAGGTGACGCCCGCGCTGGACGCCATCGTGCTCAAGGCCATGGCCAAGGGACCTGCGAACCGCTACCAGTCGGCCGCGGAGATGCGCGCGGACCTGGTGCGCGTGCTGTCCGGCCAGCGCCCGTCGGCTCCGGCCGTGATGACGCCCGAGGACCGCACCGCGGTGCTCAACCAGACGCCGCGCACCGAGGTCGTGTCGTCGTCCGGCAGGCATCGCCCGTCGGCGCTGCGCGACGAGCAGAACGAGTACGACCCGCTGGCCGAGGAGGACGCCGAGCGCCGGGTCAGGCGGAAGAAGACGACCATGATCGTCCTGGTCGTCCTGCTGTGCATCGCGGTGATCGCGCTCGCGGCGTGGATAACCACCAGCCTGATCGGCGGCGGCGACAACGCGAGCGCCGACCGGGTCGCCGTCCCCGCCGTGACCGGGAAGACCATCACGGCCGCGAAGGCGAGCCTCGAAGAGGTCGGCCTGAAGTACGCGTTGGAGCCGGTGCCGTGCCAGCCGGGTGAGAACGGCGCGACCGCGCGCTGCTCGGCCGACGACATCGACAAGGTGTTCGCGATCGCGCCGAGCGCGGGGACGTCCGTGCCGAAGTTCACCGAGATCACGCTGACCTACGGCACCAACCCGGAGCAGGTCGCCGTCCCGGACGTGAGCGGCCTGTCGGTGCAGGACGCGCAGGCGAAGCTGAGCGCCGACGGCTGGGGCTTCGCGCAGAGCCCGGACACCGTCGAGGTCGAGGACGACGCGAAGATCGGCAAGGTCGCCGAGCAGAACCCGCAGGCGGGCGTGAAGCAGGCCAAGGGCGCGGTGGTGACGGTGAAGCTGGGCAAGGGCCCGGACACCGTGCAGCTGGCCGACGTGACCGGCCAGACGATCGGGGACGCGACCTCGAGCCTGGAGGGCGCCGGGTTCAGGGTCACGACCAAGGAAGCCGACAGCAACGAGGACCAGGGCCAGGTCATCGGGCAGACCCCCGGCGCGGGCCGCGTCGCGAAGGGGTCGACGATCACGCTCACGGTGTCCAAGGGCAACCAGATCACGATGCCCGACATCACCGGCATGACCGAGAGCCAGGCGCGCTCCAAGCTGAACGGCCTCGGCTGGAACGGCGAGCTGACCGTCACGGAGAAGACCCCCGTGTCGGACATCGGCAAGAACAACAAGGTGCAGACCCAGGACCCCAAGCTGAACGCGTTGATCACGAAGAACCAGCGGGTGAACGTGACCGTCGGCGAGTTCAAGATCGGCAGTTCGGGTGCACCGTCCTCCAACTAGCGGGATGACCACCGACCCGGTGCGGATCGTCGTCACCGCACTGGCTTCGGACAACCGCACGGCAGGGCCCTCGCAGGAAGCCGCGGGGGCCCTTTCGCACATCCGGGGCGGGCCGGACGGGTCCTGATCCGGGTTCGGACAACCGCATGAGGAGGCCCCCACCGCGTCCGCGGTGAGGGCCTCGTCCGTCAGTCGGGTCAGGCGTTGTTGGCGGCCGCGGCCAGCGTGCGCATCCCGTTCTCCAGGGAGGCGATCGTGGACTCGGGCACCTCGTGGCCGCACACGGCGAGCCAGTTGGCCAGCATCCGGTGGCCGCACTCGGTGAGCACGGACTCCGGGTGGAACTGGACGCCCTCGACCGGGAGCTCGCGGTGGCGGATGCCCATGACGACCCCGGTGTCGGTCGTGGCCGTCACCTCGAACTCGGCGGGGATCGTCTCCGGGAGGATCGTCAGCGAGTGGTAGCGGGTGGCGATGAACGGGTTCGACACGCCCTTGAGCACGCCTTTCCCGGTGTGGTGGACCACGCTGGTCTTGCCGTGCAGCAGTTCGGGGGCCAGGTCCACGGTGCCTCCCCAGACCGCTCCGATGGCCTGGTGACCCAGGCAGACCCCGAGCACCGGGACGCCGTTGGCGGCGCAGTGCCGGATCACGTCCATGCTGGAACCGGCTCGATCGGGAGTGCTCGGACCGGGGCTGACGAGGACTCCGCCGACGGTCGCGATCTCGTCGAAGTCCACCTCGTCGTTGCGCCGGACCACGCATTCCACGTCGAGCTGGGCCAGGTACTGGACCAGGTTGTAGACGAAGCTGTCGTAGTTGTCGACCACGAGCACGCGCATGCCAGCAGCGTAGCGGTGACAAACCTCTCGTTAGAAGTGAGGTTAGGCTCTCCTAAACTTCAGGATATGAGCCGTTCTCTTCGAGTTGCGATCGTCGGCGCGGGTCCGGCGGGCATCTACGCCGCCGACGTCCTGGCCAAGTCCGACGCCGACGTGAGCATCGACCTGTTCGAGCGGCTGCCCGCTCCGTTCGGCCTCATCCGGTACGGCGTGGCGCCCGACCACCCGCGCATCAAGGGCATCGTCACCGCGCTGCGGCGGGTGCTGGAACGGCCGGGCGTCCGGCTGTTCGGCAACGTCGAGTACGGCGTCGACCTCAAGCTCGACGACCTCCGCGAGATGTACGACGCGGTGATCTTCTCGACCGGCGCCGAGAAGGACCGGGACCTCGACATCCCCGGCATCGACCAGCGCGGGAGCTTCGGCGCGGCTGACTTCGTGTCCTGGTACGACGGCCACCCGGACGTCCCGCGCACCTGGCCGCTGACCGCGACGAGCGTCGCCGTCCTGGGGGTCGGCAACGTCGCGATCGACGTCGCGCGCATCCTCGCGAAGACCGCCGACGAACTGCTCACCACCGACATCCCCGACAACGTCCACCGGGGTCTCGCGGCCAGTCCCGTGACCGACGTCCACGTGTTCGGCCGCCGCGGCCCGGCGCAGGCCAAGTTCACCCCTTTGGAGCTGCGCGAGCTGGACCACTCGCCGAACGTCGAGGTGGTCGTGCACCCGGAGGGGATCGAGTTCTGCGCGGCCAGCATGGCGCTGATCCGGTCGAACAAGCAGGTCGAAATGGTCGTGAAAACACTCCAGGAGTGGGCCGTTCGGGACGCGGGCGACCGTCCCCGCAGGCTGCACCTCCACTTCCTCCAGTCGCCGGTCGAGGTGCTCGGCGACGGTGAGGTCACCGGGCTGCGCACCGAGACGACGGAGCTGACCGGCGACGGCGGCGTCCGCGGCACCGGCGAGTTCACCGACTGGCCCGTGCAGGCGGTCTACCGCGCGGTCGGCTACCTCAGCACGCACCTCGCCGACCTGCCGTTCGACCACACCTCCGGCACCGTGCCGCACCAGGCGGGCCGCGTGCTCGACCTCGACGACCAGGCCATCCCCGGCGTGTACGTCACCGGCTGGATCAAGCGCGGCCCGGTCGGCCTCATCGGCCACACCAAGGGCGACGCGCTGGAGACCGTGACGAGCCTGCTCGCCGACGCCCCGCTGCTGGCCACCGCGCCCCGGCGGGCCCCCGACGCGATCGTCCGGTTCCTGGAGCAGCGGAAGGTCGACTACACCACGTTCGACGGCTGGCGGCGGCTCGACGAGCACGAGATCGGCCTCGGCGCCGACGCGGGCCGCGACCGGATCAAGGTCGTCGACCGGCACGCGATGGTGGCCGTCTCCCGCGGCTGAGGACGACGACCGGCGAACACCCCCGTGCGATTCCCGTCCGGGGGTGTTCGCGCGCGTCCGGGTCCTACGAGGGCGTCGTCACGTTGTTGAACGGCAGCAGCGGCTCGGCCCAGGGGAACACGACGAACATCAGCAGCGCGATGATCGCGAGTGCCAGCACGAGCGCCTCGGCCACGCGGACCGGCGTCGGTCCCGGCAGGTGGTGCCAGATCCAGCCGTACATCACTGCTCCTTCAGCTCGGGCGGCACGAAGCCGTTCGCCTTGGGGTAGCTCATGGTCAGCACGGCGTGCACGATCAGCCGCTGCTTGTCGGAGAACCGCGGGTGGCAGGTCGTCAGGGTCATCAGCGACGCCTGCTGCGCGGCGGGCAGCTCACCGGCGAAGTGCGGCACGGGGCTGATCACCTCGCCCTGCGCCGGGGTGACGATCTCCTGGCCGACGGTCTTCGCGTACGGACTGGCGGCGGCGTTGCCCAGGTCCTTGAGCGGGGCGACCTTCGCGCACTTCGGGTTCTTCGCCTTGCCCTCGGCCCAGCCCGCCTCCTCGGCGGTGGTCGGCAGCATCCGGTAGACGACCCAGTTGGTCTGCGTCTCCACCACGATCGCGTCGCACGAGCTGAGCAGGTCGAGGTCGTTGAACGGGGCACCCTTGCCGACCCGGTGGCCCGCCACGGAGAAGTTGCCGGGGTTGCCCGGCAGCGCGGTGCCGATGTAGTGGCCGGGACCGACCTCCAGGTTCTTGTCGGTCGTGCCCTCGACGATCGAGAAGTGGTAGTCCGGGCCGAAGACCGGGATGTACATCTTCGCGAACGCCTGGCCGTCGATCAGGTCGTACTGGACCTGCCGCTGCGGGTCGACCGGCTCGACGGTGTTCGAGTTCCACTTGTCGTCCAGCGCCGTGGTGGCCTCGTCCTGCTTCTCCGCCGAGAGGATGTCGGTGACGTAGACCTCGTAGACGACGAACAGCAGGATCACCAGACCGGCCGTGATCATCAGCTCGCCGAAGCCGCGCACGGCCTTGCGGAGCGGACCGTCGGCCGGTTCGGGCGTCGGCCGCTGGACCCGGACCGTCTCCGGCTCGTCGTCGACCGGGACGACCACCCTGGGGATGATCTCCGTCGCGCCCTCCGCGGGCAGCGGTCGGGGCGGGGGCCTGCGGGGGCCCGCACCGGCCGGAACGCGGCCGATGATCTGCGTGGCTTCAGCCGAGGACGGCCGCTGACCAGGGGCGGGCCTACCGCGAGATGGCTCCGGGGAGGCCGGGTAGGGCCTGGGGCGGGGCGCGTGTGGCGGCTGGCCCGGACGGCCGCCTTGCGGCGGTGGCGGGTCGTAGCTCACCGAGAAACCTCCCGAGCCGGGTGTGAATGCGAAAAGAGCGGATCCGCCAGCACTTCGCGGACCTGCTCGGTTACGTTAACGTGTTCCCCCAGCAGTGGACGTAAACTCGCGCCACTGGAGGGCAATACACCAGGCGAGGACAGCATGCCGAAGTCCAAGGTCCGCAAGAAGGCCGTTTACACCGCGCCTGCCGATCGCCGCACGCCGGTGAAGGTCAAGGCAGCCGGGCCTTCGCACCCCGTCTACATCGCCGTCATGCTGGGTGTGATGCTGCTCGGCCTGGCTTGGCTGGTGGTCAACTACATCGCCGGTGAGAAGATCCCGGTGATGATGGACCTGGGGTCCTGGAACTTCGGCATCGGCTTCGCGCTGATGATCGTGGGCCTGCTGATGACCATGAAGTGGCGCTGACCACACCCCGCACCGCGTTCCCGCCCAGCCCGGACCCGATCGGTCCGGGCTGGCGCGTGTCCGCCGGTCGTTCACCGGGCGTTACCGCGCGACGACGACCGATCTCGACTGGCGCTGCTGGCCCGCAGCCGAAAGTAATCCCCAGTGGGGACAACTCCTGTGGACAACTTTGCGCCATTTTGCACAAGCGCCGGTAGCGGGCTCCAGTTGTCCACAGGTTCCCCACGCCGGATGTACCACCCGTACGGGACACTCGACGGTGTGACACCACTTCCGTCGGCTGAGCCGACCACCAGGAGCTGGGCTCCGCTACCCGGCGTCGTCGCGCTGGCCTGGGGATTGGCCGCCGTCGCGCTGCTGGCGGCGCTGTGGAGCAACGAGAACACCGCACGGCTGCTGATGGGCGTGGCGGTCGTCCTGGGCGTCGTGCTCGGCGCGTACGGCACGATCGTGCGGCCGCGGCTGAGCGCCGACGACAGCGGTCTGCACGTGCGGACGCTCACGGGTGTGCACGACTTCCCCTGGCACGAGGTCAAGATCCGGCCCGTCCAGACGCGCAGGATGGGGAGGGATTCCCACAGCCTGGAACTCGACTGGGAACGCGGCGAGGACGAGCACCTGGTGGTGCTGACGTGGCTGGACCTCGGCGTCGACCCGAGGGACGTCGCCGAGGTCCTGCACGCGTTGCGGCCCTGAAGGCCTGATCAGACACCGAGCTGGGCGGTGCGCATGATCACCAGTCCGATCAGGACGACCACCGTGGCGACGACCAGCGCCGTCTGCCACAGGTCGCGGCGCTCCCGCGGGGCGAAGATCATGCCCGCGGCGATCGCCGCACCGACCGCCAGACCGCCCAGGTGCCCGAGCAGCGAGATGCCGGGCAGGGTGAAGCTGATGACCACGTTCAGACCGATGACGGCCAGCGCCGAGCCGGGGTTCAGCTTGAGCTTCAGCACGGCGATGAGCATGGCGCCCATCAGGCCGTACACCGCCCCGGACGCTCCCGCGACCGGCGTGCGGACGTCGCCGAACAGGTAGACGGCGACGCCACCGCCGAACATGGAGACCAGGTAGAGCGCGAGGAACCGCACCCGGCCGAAGACCGGTTCGAGGTCACGGCCGAGCACGTAGAGCGCGAGCATGTTCAGCGCCAGGTGCGCCGGGCCGATGTGCAGGAAGCCCGAGCTGAGCAACCTCCACCAGTCGCCCAGGTACACGGCGACCGGCCAGAGCACGAAGTCGGCGAAGAACTCGGAGTTCTGGTTGTTCGCGACACTGCTCGCCTGCACCGCGGTGAAGACGAACACCAGCACGTTCAGCACGATCAGGATCGGCGTCACCAGCGGACGGCCGCCGATCTCGGCACCCACGAGGGTGCGAGGCCTGCGGACCGTCCCCTGCGACTCCCGGACGCAGTCGACGCACTGCTGACCGACCGACGCGTCGCGGAGGCACTCCGGACACGCCGGTCGGTCGCACCGGACGCAGCGCAACCTGGTCGGCCGATCGTGGTGCCTCGCGCAGACCGGGACTTCCGGCTGCGCACCGATCGGCCCACCGGGTGGCGGTGGCACTGGGGAGTTCGTCACCGGAGTCGGATCAGGCCCGCTCGATGGAGACCTTTTCGATCACCACGTCGGTGGCGGGCTTGTCGCCCGCGACGGTCGGCGTGGCGCCGATCTTGTCCACCACCTGCTGCGACGCGGTGTCGGCCACCTCGCCGAAGATGGTGTGCTTGAAGTTCAGCCAGGTGGTCGGCCCCACGGTGATGAAGAACTGGGAGCCGTTGGTGTTCGCGCCCGAGTTCGCCATCGCCAGGATGTACGGCTTCGTGAACTGGAGGTCCGGGTGGAACTCGTCCGCGAACTTGTAACCGGGACCACCGCGGCCGGTACCGGTGGGGTCACCGCCCTGGAGCATGAAGCCGGAGATCACGCGGTGGAAGATCGAGCCGTCGTAGAAGGGCCCGGACTTGCCTCCGGTCGCGTTCGCGTCGGTGTACGTCTTAGTACCCTCGGCCAAACCGACGAAGTTGGCCACCGTCTTGGGGGCGTGGTCGGGGAAGAGGTTGATCCGGATGTCGCCCTGCGAGGTGTGCAGAGTCGCGGTCACCTTGGTCCCGACGAAGGATTCGTTGCTGTCAGCCACCACACCATCGTGCCATCCCGGGCGCGGATGTTCAGGAACGGGCAGGATGGGTATGCCTAGTGCATGACTGACCGACAGCTTCTGGAGCGCGATATGGACGAGGTGCAGGCCATGACCCGAGCCGGTGAGTCGGTCGGCAAGGCCGTCGGAACAGGTTTGCGAGCGGCGCGCCTCGGCGCGGTCCGCGCAGGCCAAGCCGGTGCGGACGCGGCTGTGCAGCTCGCGGGCAACGCGCAGACCAAGCTCGCCGAGCGCGGCGTCACCGCCGATCAGCTCCGCGGCGTGTTCGCGGAGACCGCCGACGCTCTCGCGGTGAAGGCCGAGGGAGTCGAGAAGTCGACGCGGCGCACCCGGAAGAAGCTGGCCAAGCAGCGCAAGCAGCTGGCCAAGCGCAGCGGCAAGGCCCGTGCCGACCTGATGGTGAAGGCCGACGGCGTCCGCAAGGAGGTCTCGAAGGCCGCCGAACGCGCCCGCAAGGACGCCAAGGTCCGCGCGAAGGACGTGCGCAAGGCCGCCAAGCAGGCCCGCAAGGACTTCGCCCGCGAAACCCCCAAGAGCAGGCGCTGGCCCTGGGTGCTCGGCGTGCTGACCGCTGCCGCGGTCGCCGGCTACGTGGCGCTCACCCGCCGCCCGGAGGAAGTGCACCTGCACGAGGAACCGGTCGCCGTTCCGGAACCGGTCTCCAAGCACGCGGGCAACACCACCCCCGGCACCACCCCCACCGGCCCGACCCCAACCCCGAAGCCGACCTCGACCTCGACGCCGACGCCGTCCCCCACCACCCCGACGCCGTCCCCCACGCCGAAGCCGACCGACTTCACCAACCGCTCGGCCGACGCCGAACACGCCCGCAACGGCCAGGTGGCCGACCGGAAGGTCTAACGACCTTCCGACTCCGCCACGGAAGCACAGCGATTGGGGAAAGGTGCTGAAGGCACCACCTTCAGCACACCCACCCCATAGCCACCACTTCCTGATCCACGCCGCAAGCCCCGAACCCGGCCCGCCGGGATCGGGGCTTAGGCATGTCCAAAACATGGCTAAAAATCAGGGCCAACCCAACAGGCGCAACCAAACATCCTCAGCGCGGGCACCGCGAGTTCGATCGCCCCTCGACATCCACCGCAGAACGCCGAACACCCACAAACAAAACCAAAGAAAGCCACGCCTTACCAATATCGGCGCAGCCGCCCCCTCGCACCCGGCGCGGAGCGCCCGCCGCCTTACCGACGCGCAGCGAGGTGCCCGAGTTCGGCGAAGCCGAATGCTGGCGCAGCCAGACCTACCCCTGCACCCGATCAAAAGCCATCTCTAGACGTGCCGTAGCTTGTCAAGGCATCTTTCCCGCCTTGACAAGCTACGGCACGTCTAGAACACTCGGCGACCGGGTAAAGCCGCCCGAAACCCGCGTGCCCAACACACCCCAGCACCACGGACTCCCCAACCCAACCCAAACCAACCCCCTCAAGCCGCCACCCCATGTACCCGCAAAGCCTCCCCGAACCACCTCAAAACCTCCCCCACCCCCTCCGGCGCCTCCCACCCGTTGATCACCGCCACCAACTCCCCGTACCTCTCCCGACGCGGATCCCCAGCAGCCTCCACCCGCTCAACCAACCTCCCCCCAACCCCCTCCGACCCCACAACCCCCGCATACCAACCAACCACCCTCCCGACAACCACCCCGGCCTCTCCAGAATCCACCTCCACTCCCCCACCCAACGCCACCCCGCACTCATCCCTCACCACAGCCACCAAATCCCTCCCCAACCCCACCCCATCAGCCAGGTAGTTCTCGACCACCCGCCTCAACACCCCACCAAACTCCAAATCCCGAACAAGCCCAACAAGCTCCACCCAAGCCGCAACCTGCACATCACTCGGATCCCGACACAACTCCGGCGTCATACTCCGCCGAACCCCCGGATCCACCCCCTCAAGCGCTACCTCGAGAAAGCCCCCCACCAGATCCCGCCGCTCAACTTCGGACATCCCCACCAATTCGTGCACGAGCTTCAACTCCAGAGGTGCGAGGTCGCGTTCGGCTGCGAGCCGGAGCACCGCCTGCTGTCGCCGCAGTACCCGGATCCGCACCCCTAGCGCATCGGCATGGGTTGATGCCACGTCGGAGAGCCGAAGCCCGCGGTCCAATATTTCCCGGATTTCCGGCAGGGCAACGCCAAGATCCCGCAACGTCCGCACCAGCCCCGATCGGACGATCGCGTCGTCCGAAAAGAGACGGTGGCCGTTGCGGTCGCGACCGACCGGCGGGACCAGACCGCGGTCCGCGTAGAAGCGCACGGCCTTGACCGTGAGACCGGTTCGACGGGCCACTTCACCGATGGCTAGGAGCACGCCGCCACTCTCGTACCTCCCCCGGTGGGAGGCGCAAGCCCTCAGCCCGGAATCAGAGCCCGAGCTTCTCGATGACGGACTCGGCGATGCGGCGGGCCTTGATCGTCTGCTCCTGGTTGCTGGTCACGATCACCGCGTCCACGCCCTTGGCCACGGCGTACACCGCTCCTTCCGGGGACACGAGCGATCCGCCGGTCCAGCCCTCGGGTGCCGAGGCGGGGCTGGATTGGGCGATGGGGGCGGCTCGGTCGACGATCGACTTCGCGACCTTCGCGTCGCCCGCGTAGACCCAGACGCTGAGCTGGATCTCGGTGGCGTTCGCGTAGAAGAAGCAGGCCGGGTTCGGCTTGTCCGCGGACAGCCGGACCTTGCGGACGAGCTGGCCGTTGGCCGCGGCGACGTCGGGCGACGAAAGATAGGGGCAATCACCGTCCGCAGTCGGCTGGGGTACCCCTGGAATCTCGGATGGAGCAGCGCTCGTCGTGGTCACAACGCTGTTTTCGCTGACCGTAGTCGGCGATCCAGCCACTTGCTCCGTGCTGCAACCAGCCAATACGCCGAACAGCAGCAGGGCCGGTACTGCGGATGTCAACAGGCGGTTCAAGTTAGCTGAATCCAATCAGTTTGCTGTCGATGATCGACAGGTGGACGACCTGGTCACGCAATGTCAGCGGCGTTAGCTTGATCCCTACCCTGCCGGTCGCCCTGCTAGTGAGGACAAGACATGAGCCTTATCGACCGAGGTCGAGACCACGCACTGGCTTTGTTCAGGATCGTCGTCGGCCTGCTGTTCACGTGCCACGGACTCCAGCACGTGTTCGGGTTGTTCACGACGAAGCCCGCCGTCCCGCTCACGACCTGGCCCACCGGGCCGGCTGGTCTGATCGAACTCGTCGGCGGGTCCTTGGTCCTGCTGGGACTGTGGACCAGGGTCGCCGCGCTGATCACTTCGGGTTCCATGGCGTACGCGTACTTCACCGTGCACCAGCCGAAGGGTCTGCTGCCCATCGAGAACTCCGGCGAACTGGCCGCCGTGTACTCGTGGGTGTTCCTGCTGCTGGTCTTCACCGGCTCCGGCGCCTGGGCGCTGGACAAGGTGCTGGCGTCCCGGCGTCAGGGTGCGCCTGAGTTGCAGACCGCTTGATCTGCAAGACCGCACGCGCGAACAAGCCCCTCCCCGCAGCGTGGCGAGGAGGGGCTTGTTCGTGAGTACTTCGGTGGAGACGAGGGGAATCGAACCCCTAACCCCCGCCTTGCAAAGGCGGTGCTCTGCCAATTGAGCTACGTCCCCTTTCGGGGGCCGGCAGTTCGCCCGCCCTCGCAGGGTTCAGTCCGTGGGGGCGGTGGCCTCGCGCCAGAGGTCAGCGTCAGCCTTGGCGGCCTTGCTGCGCTTCACGAACAGCAGCACCGCGCCTGCGACCGCAACCAGAGCAATGATCTTCTTCATCTTCGAAAGCTCCTGTCCAGGTTCCCCGACACATCCGCCGAGGTCCAGCACTACAGCAAAGACTCTAACCCGAAGGGCGGGCGGGAGAGCGGCGAACCACCACCGAACCAACCGGCAGATGCCCACTCAGCCAACCACCGGGGGTCCAGGGGGCTCGCCCCCTGGTGGGGGTTTGGGGGTTCAACCCCCAATGTAATTACGAATCGATGAAGGCGGATGCTTTACATCCGCACAGTTCACCTAATCGATCGTGGGCCTAGGAGGACTCGAACCTCCGACCCCTTCGTTATCAGCGAAGTGCTCTAACCGTCTGAGCTATAGGCCCTTGGTGCAACGACAGGAAGATTACCGCACTGCCTGTCGCTGCCCCAAATCGGGGGGGTACCAGGATCATTCGCGCTCGGAGAGCGTGACCTCCAGGCCACCCGCGAGGTCCGCGGAAACGTTGTAGACGAACGCGCTGACCGTGGCCAGCGCCGTGAACAACACGATGTTCACCGCGCCGACGATCGCCGCGACGCCGAACACGCGGCCCGCGCTGATGAGCGGGTCGCCCGCCTGGTCGCTGCCGGACAGCAGGTCGTCGGCGGTGGTGTTGATCTTGTCCCAGACGCCCATGCCGTTCAGCACGCCGTAGAGCACGCCGATCGCCACCAGCCACACGAAGAACAGCGCCACGCTCAGCACGAGCGCGAGCTTCAGCACCGACCACGGGTCGACGCGCTTGACCTGCAAGCTCGCCCGACGCGGTCCGCGGCCGGGCCGCCTGGCGCTGGGCGCCGCGGCGGTCTGGCGCGCGCTCGACGAACCGAGGTTCACCGAGGTGCGGTTGCCGCCCGCCTGCTGCGCCGCCGACCCCGTGACGACCGGGCGCGCGACCGCGACCGTATCCGGGTCCTGCGCCGGGTACGCGGGCTGGGGCTCGGCGGGCGTCGACTCGACCGGGGTCACGTCGTCGCTCGTCGGGTAGCCAACCGTTTGCGCGTCGGCGTACTTCTGGTCGCTGGTCACCCGCTGCCAGGGCGGCGGGGCGGCGGAGACCAGGTCGAGGCCCTCGGGCGGAGTCACCGCGGTGGGCGCCTCCGCCTTCGGCGCGACCTTGGTCTCCGGCTGCTCGGTCGCCTTGGCGTCCGGCTTGGCCGTCGGTGTCGACGCGTTCTGCTTGTCGGTCGGGGCCTGCTTCACGGCGTCCGACTGCTTGGCAGCGGGCTGCCCCGCCGCCGGTGTCGAGGGCAGGTTCGGCTTCGCGAGGGAGACGGTCGCTCCATCGGGTACCGGCGGGGCCGAGGCCTTGTCCGCACCACTCGGCTTCGCGGCCTTGTCGGCGTCCTTGGTCTTCGATCCCTGATCACCACCCTGGAGCACGGGTTTGGTGATCACCGCCGTCTTGTCCGCGTCCCGACCGTCCGGGTTCTCGGATGAAGTCACGAGCTGTCCTCAACCTCTCGTCCGCGTTAAATGGCGGGTTCGGCCGCGTCCCCGTCAACGGGGACGTCATCAATGGGGACGTCGGAAGGCTCATCGGCGTTGCCTGCGACGGCGATCAGGGTGGTGCCTTCACCGAGGTTCATCAGCCGCACCCCCTTGGTCTGCCGTCCCGCCTTGCGAACCTCCTTGGCGCTGGTCCTGATGA
Source organism: Umezawaea sp. Da 62-37 (assembly GCF_032460545.1). Taxonomy (GTDB): domain Bacteria; phylum Actinomycetota; class Actinomycetes; order Mycobacteriales; family Pseudonocardiaceae; genus Umezawaea. The sequence goes on along the minus strand of NZ_CP135965.1, from coordinate 5,511,047 downwards.
CCCCGCCGGTGGAAGTGATCGCGTACAACTCGTCGTCGACGTCGACGATGAGCGCCCCGACAAGCCTCCCACGCCTGCGGTCGTGCTGGATGGTCAGCACACCCTTTCCACCACGACCCTGGACCGGGTAGTCCTCGAGGGGCGTCCGCTTGGAGTACCCGCCGTTCGTGGCGACCAAAACGAACTTGCCCTCTTCGACAACACCCATCGACAGCAGCTCGTCGCCGCCGTTGAAGCGCATGCCGAGGACGCCCGACGTCGCGCGGCCCATGGGGCGGAGCGCTTCGTCGGTCGCGTGGAACCGGATGGACTGGCCGTCGGTGGAAACCAGCAGCAGGTCGTCCTCCGCCGAGCACAGCACAGCTCCGACGAGCTCGTCGTCGTCGCGGAGGTTGATGCCGATGAGACCACCCGATCGGTTGGAATCGAAGTCCGACAACTTGGACTTCTTGACCAAACCGGTCTTGGTGGCGAGCACCAGGTAGGGAGCGACCTCGTAGTTCTTGATCTGGATGACCTGGGCGATCTCCTCCTCCGGCTGGAACGCCAGGAGGTTCGCCACGTGCTGGCCGCGCGCGTTGCGGTTGGCCTCGGGCAGCTCGTACGCCTTCGCCCGGTACACGCGCCCCTTGTTCGTGAAGAACAGGATCCAGTCGTGCGTCGAGCACACGAAGAAGTGCGCCACGATGTCGTCCTGCTTGAGCTGCGCGCCCTGGACGCCCTTGCCGCCGCGCTTCTGCGCCCGGTACAGGTCGGTCTTGGTGCGCTTCGCGTAGCCGGTGCGGGTGATCGTGACGACCACGTCCTCGACCGCGATCAGGTCTTCCATCGACACGTCGCCGTCGAACGGGATGATCTTGGTGCGCCGGTCGTCGCCGTACTTGTCGACGATCGCCATCAGCTCGTCGCGCACGATCTGCCGCTGGCGCTCCGGCTTGGCCAGGATGTCCTCGAGGTCGGCGATCTCCAGCTCGATCTCGGCCAGCTGGTCGATGATCTTCTGGCGCTCCAGGGCGGCCAGGCGGCGGAGCTGCATCTCCAGGATCGCGTTCGCCTGGGCGTCGTCGACCGCGAGCAGCTCGATGAGGCCGGTGCGCGCGATGTCCGGGGTCGACGACCGGCGGATCAGGGCGATGACCTCGTCGAGCATGTCCAGCGCCTTGACCAGGCCGCGCAGGATGTGGGCGCGCTCCTGGGCCTTGCGCAGGCGGAACCTGGTCCGCCGGACGATGACCTCGACCTGGTGCCGCACGTAGTGCCGGATCATCTGGTCGATCCGCAGCGTGCGCGGCACGCCGTCGACCAGCGCCAGCATGTTCACGCCGAACGAGTACTGCAGCTGGGTGTGCTTGTAGAGGTTGTTCAGCACGACCTTCGCCACGGCGTCGCGCTTGATCGTGATCACGATGCGCATGCCGCGGCGGCTGTTCGACTCGTCCGCGATGTTCGCGATGCCGGTCAGCTTCTGGTCGCGCACCAGCGCGGCGATGTTCTCGACCAGGTTGTCCGGGTTCACCTGGTAGGGCAGCTCGGTGACGATCAGGATCGTCCGGCCCTTGGCGTCCTCGTCGATCTCGATGACGGAGCGCATCTTCACCGAGCCGCGGCCCGTGCGGTACGCGTCCTCGATGCCCGAGTTGCCGAGGATCAGACCGTAGGTCGGGAAGTCCGGCCCCTTGATCCGCTCGATCATCGCCTCGAGGGTCTCCTCGTCGGAGGCCTCCCAGTTGTCCAGCGCCCACACCACGCCCGCCGCGACCTCGCGCAGGTTGTGCGGCGGGATGTTGGTGGCCATGCCGACCGCGATGCCCGAGCTGCCGTTGATCAGCAGGTTGGGGATGCGCGCGGGCAGGACCGTCGGCTCCTGGATTCGACCGTCGTAGTTCGACCTGAAGTCGACGGTGTCTTCCTCGATGTCCGCCAGCATGTGCATGGCCAACGGGGTGAGCCTGCACTCGGTGTAGCGCATCGCGGCCGCGGGGTCGTTGCCCTGCGAGCCGAAGTTGCCCTGGCCGTCGATCAGCGGGTACCGCTGCGACCACGGCTGGGCCAGCCGCACGAGCGCGTCGTAGATCGACGAGTCGCCGTGCGGGTGGTAGTTGCCCATCACGTCGCCGACGACGCGCGCGCACTTGTTGTAGCTGCGGTCCGGCCGGAAACCGGAGTCGAACATCGAGTACAGCACGCGGACGTGCACGGGCTTGAGGCCGTCGCGGACATCCGGCAGCGCCCGACCGACGATGACGCTCATCGCGTAGTCGATGTAGGAGCGCTGCATCTCCTGCTGGATGTCGACCATCTCGGTGCGGTCGTGGTCGGGCCCCGGAGGCAGAGTCGTCTCGGTCAAGGTTCTTCTTTCCTCTTCGCCAGGCGAGTGGGTCTACAGGTGGACGGGCGGCGTCACACGTCCAGGAACCGGACGTCCTTGGCGTTGCGGGTGATGAAGGAGCGGCGCGCTTCCACGTCCTCGCCCATCAGCACGCTGAACAGCTCGTCCGCCGTCGCGGCGTCGTCCAGGGTCACCTGCATGAGCAGGCGGTGAGCCGGGTCCATCGTGGTTTCCCACAGCTCGGAGGCGTTCATCTCGCCAAGACCCTTGTACCGCTGGATGTTGTCGTCCTTGCCGAGCTTCTTGCCCGTCTTCAGGCCTTCCTCGATCACCACGTCGCGCTCGCGGTCGGAGTAGGCGAACTCCGGCTCGATGCGCTGCCACTTGATCTTGTACAGCGGCGGCTGCGCGAAGTAGACGTGGCCGTGCTCGATCAGCGGCCGCATGAAGCGGAACAGCAGGGTGAGCAGCAGCGTGCGGATGTGCTGGCCGTCCACGTCGGCGTCCGCCATCAGGACGACCTTGTGGTAGCGCAGCTTCGACAGGTCGAACTCGTCGTGGATGCCGGTGCCGAGCGCGGTGATGAGGCTCTGCACCTCGTTGTTCTTGAGGACCCGGTCGATGCGGGCCTTCTCCACGTTGATGATCTTGCCGCGGATCGGCAGGATCGCCTGGAACATGGAGTCCCGGCCCTCCTTGGCCGAGCCGCCCGCGGAGTCGCCCTCCACGATGTAGAGCTCGCACTCCTCCGGGTTGGTGGAGCGGCAGTCCTTCAGCTTGCCGGGCAGGCCGCCGATGTCGAGCGCGCCCTTGCGGCGGACCAGTTCGCGCGCCTTGCGGGCCGCCATCCGGGCCTGCGCCGACGAGACCGCCTTCGTGACGATCGTGCGCGCCTCGTTGGGGTGGCGCTCGAACCAGTCGGCCAGGTGCTCGTTGGTCGACTTCTGCACGAACGACTTGGCCTCGCTGTTGCCCAGTTTGGTCTTCGTCTGCCCCTCGAACTGGGGCTCCTTCAACTTCACCGAGATGATCGCGGCGAGACCCTCGCGGATGTCGTCGCCGGTGAGGTTGGTGTCCTTCTCCTTGAGCAGCTTCTTGTCGCGCGCGTACTCGTTGACCACTCGGGTCAAGGCGGCGCGGAAGCCCTCCTCGTGCGTGCCACCCTCGTGGGTGTTGATCGTGTTGGCGAACGTGTACACCGACGCGGTGTAGCCGGTGTTCCACTGCATCGCGACCTCGACGTCGATGCCGTCGCCCTTGGCCTCGAACGCGATGACCTTCTTGTGGACCTCTTCGCGCGTGTGGTTGATGTGCTTGACGAAGTCCTCGAGCCCGTTCGGGTAGTGGAAAGTGCGCTCCTTGACGCGCGCCACGTGACCCTCGGCGTCGGCTTCGGCGTCCGCCTCCACGACCCGCTCGTCGCGCAAGGTGATGGTGAGCCCCTTGTTCAGGAACGCCATCTCCTGGAGGCGACGGGAGATCGTCTCCAGGTTGTAGGTGGTGGTCTCGAAGATCGTCGGGTCGGCCCAGAACGTGATGACCGTTCCGGTGTCCTCTTCCGCGACGGCCGCGCCCTTGGTCAGCGGGTGCGCGGGCTTGGTGTTCTCGTAGCGCTGGTTCCACGTGAAACCTTGGCGCTTGATCTCGACGTCGACGACGGTCGACAGCGCGTTCACGACCGAGATGCCGACGCCGTGCAGACCACCGGAGACCGCGTACGAGTCGCTGTCGAACTTGCCGCCCGCGTGGAGCTTGGTCATGACGACCTCGAGGGTCGGGACCTTCTCCACCGGGTGCATGTCGATCGGGATGCCGCGACCGTCGTCGATCACCCGGACGCCGCCGTTGGCCAGCAGCGTCACGTCGACGAACGTGGCGTACCCCGCCATGGCCTCGTCGACCGAGTTGTCGACCACCTCCTGGATGAGGTGGTGCAGACCCCGCTCGCCGGTGGACCCGATGTACATACCGGGGCGCTTGCGGACGGCCTCCAGGCCCTCGAGGACGCTGATTGAGGACGCGCCGTACTCATTCTTGTCTGCCACGGGCCTGGTGTCTCCTCGACATGAAGCGACAGGACGTCGCCGAGCGGCGACGCTGATGGTCATGCTTACCCGTTATTCTACCGGTCGGATCGCCCCAGGATGCGCCAAGGACACCCCTGGTTTGCTCTCAGAGGCACTCAACTCGACCCGGACGGGTTCGATCGGCTGACCCCAGTGGTCAAATCGGCTGGTGAGCGCTCAGTGCGCCACAGGATCGCCGCTGAACGATTATCGCGGCTCAACCGTAGGTATCACGTGGGCCGCGCCCTGGCGCGTGCCTGGGGCCGAATCGCCAGTTGGGGGCCTGGGGGCCCTGCACCTTCAGCTTCTTCACCACGCCGTCGCCCACCCCCGCGGCGATGCGCTTGATGAGCTCGCGCTGCAGCAGCCGCAGCTGCGTGGCCCACGCCGTGGAGTCCGCCTGCACCGTCAGCTCGCCGTCGCTCAGCGTGATCGGTTTGGCGTGTTCGGCCACGTCCTCGCCCACCAGCTTGGCCCACTTGCCGAACACGTTGCCGCCCGCCAGCCGTTCGGCCCAGCCGTTGTCGGCGGCGACCCGCGAGGCCAGCCTGCCCAGCGGCTGGGGGTCCCGGTCGTCCGGGCCCGCACCCGACCACCGGCGTCGCTTCGACCGGTGCGCACCCGCCGTGGAACGGCGTCCGGCCTGCTTGCCACGGGCCTTCGCCGAGGCCCGCGCGGCCTCCAGCGCCGCACGCGCGAGGTCCGACCCGCGGAGGGTTTCACCGCCGGCTGGGGACAGAACACCCTCTGGAGTGACTCCGGCTGTGGATATGTCCGCAATTTGTGGCGAGTTATCCACACCATCCACAGGGTTGTCCCCAGCTGTGGGTCGTGTCACACCCGTTCGAGGGACGTCCTCAGACATTTCGCACCTCCCCGTGGCGGACCTCGAACCGAGCACCGTCGAGTTCCTCGGGGACGTCCTCGGCCACGGCCGCGGTGATCAGCACCTGCTCGGCGGCGGCCGCGACCTTGGCCAGTTGGCGCCGCCGGTCGCGGTCGAGTTCGGCGAACACGTCGTCCAGCACGAGCACCGGTTCGGCACCGTCGAGGCGCAGCAGTTCGTAGCCGCCGAGCCGCAGGGCCAAGGCGAAGGACCACGACTCTCCGTGACTGGCGTAACCCTTCGCAGGCAGTTCGCCGAGGGCCAGTTCGAGCTCGTCGCGGTGCGGGCCGACCAGGCAGACACCCCGGTCGACCTCCTGCGGGCGGACCCGTTGCAGCTCTTCGAGCATCGCGGCCTCCAGCACGGCGCGGTCGGCCCGCGGACCGTCCGGTCTGCCGAAGCCGTCCGGCTGCGACTCGCCGAGGCTCGACCGGTAGACGATCCGCGCGGGGCGCGACTCCGGCGCCACCTCCGCGTAGGAGGAGGCGACGTGCGGCGCGATGTCCGCGACCAGGTCGAGCCGGGCCGCGAGCAGTTCGGCGCCGTGCTTCGCGAGGTGCCCGTCCCACACGTCGAGGGTGCTGATGTCCCCGGACCGACCGGCCCGGCGGGCGGCACCCGCGGTCTTCAGCAGCGCGCCGCGCTGCTTGAGCACCCGTTCGTAGTCGCCGCGCACCCCGGCGTACCGGGGTGCGCGCGCCACGAGCATGTCGTCGAGGAACCTGCGGCGTTCGCCGGGGTCGCCGCGCACCAGCGCCAGGTCCTCCGGCGCGAACAGCACGGTGCGCAGAATGCCCAGCACGTCACGGGGGCGGGGCACCGGGCCGCGGTTGATCCGCGCCCGGTTGGCCTTGCCCGCCGTGATCTCCAGTTCGACCAGCAGCTCGCGGCCGTCGTTGACGACCGCGGTGCGCACGACCGCGCGCGGGCTGCCGTGCCGGATCAGCGGCAGGTCGGTGGCCACCCGGTGCGACCCGAGCGTGGCCACGTAGCCGAGCGCCTCGACCAGGTTCGTCTTGCCCTGGCCGTTCGGCCCGACCAGCACGCTGATCCCCGGTTCGAACGCCAGGTCGGCGCGCTCCCACGAGCGGAAGTCGCTGACCTGGAGGTGCCTGACGTACAACGGGGGTGTCAGCCCTGCGTGCTGCCGCTGCCGGACGACGGCCCGGCGGCGGTGACGGCGTGGCCACCGAACTGGTTGCGCAGGGCGGCCACCGCGCGCATGGCGGGCGAGTCGTCCTGGCGGGAGGCGAACCGGGCGAACAGCGCGGCGGAGATCACCGGCGCGGGCACCGCGAGGTTGATCGCCTCCTCGACGGTCCACCGGCCCTCGCCGGAGTCCTCGACGTGGCCGCGCAGGTCGTCCAGCTCGGGGTCGGAGTCCAGCGCGCGGACCAGCAGGTCGAGCAGCCAGGACCGGACGACGGTGCCGCGCTGCCACGCCTTGATGGTCGCGGGCACGTTCTCCACGAGCTTGGAGGCCTCCAGCAGCTCGAAGCCCTCGGCGTACGCCTGCATCAGGCCGTACTCGATGCCGTTGTGGATCATCTTCGCGAAGTGGCCCGCGCCGACGGTGCCCGCGTGCGCGAAGCCCTCCTCGCGCGGCCCCTCGGGACGCAGGGCGTCGAAGATCGGCATCGCCAGCTCGACGTGCTCCGCGGCGCCGCCGACCATCAGGCCGTAGCCGTTCTCGAGCCCCCACACGCCACCGGACACGCCGGCGTCGAGGTAGCCGATCTCCTTGTCCGCCAACGCGTCCGCGTTCACCTTGTCGTCGGTGTAGCGGGAGTTGCCGCCGTCGATCACGAGGTCGCCGGGGGACAGCAGTCCACCCAGCTCGGCGATCGTGTTCCGGGTGATGTCACCGGACGGCACCATCACCCACACCACGCGAGGCGCTTCCAGCTTGTCGACCAGGTCCGCGAGCGAACTCGCGTCGGTGACCTCGGGGTTGCGGTCGTAACCGACAACCTCGTGGCCCGCGCGGCGAATCCGCTCGCGCATGTTGAAGCCCATCTTGCCGAGGCCCACAAGTCCGAGCTGCACGGTTCTAGCTCCCCTGTTTCGAGTTGACGTTTAGCCGGGCAGGCGTACGGGCATAAGCAGGTACAGGTAGCCCGGCGCCACTCCGCCATCATCATCGACCGGCTTCAGGAGCGCCGGCCTGCTGGGGGTCGTGAAGGACAGGTGGGCCTTGGGAGTGCGCACGGCGTGCACGCCCTCCAGGAGGTAAGTGGGGTTGAACGCGATCGTGACCGGCTCGCCGGTGTACTCGACCGGGAGCTCTTCCTCGGCGCTGCCCTCGTCGTCGCCACCGGCGGACAGGCGCAGGCCGCCGTCGACGAACTCGAGCCGCACCTGGGTGCCGCGCTCGGCGACCAGCGACACGCGCTTGATGGCCTGGACGAGCGAGTCGACCTCGATGATCGCCGCGGCCGAGTGCTCGCTCGGGAGGAGCTGGCGGTACTTGGGGAAGTCGGCGTCGAGGAGCCGGGTCGTGGTGCGCCTGCCGTTGCCGGACAGGCCGAGCAGCCCGTCGTTCGCGGCAAGCGACAGCTCCACCTTGTTGCCCGCTCCCCCGAGGGTCTTGGCCGCGTCGGCGAGCGTCTTCGCGGGAACCAGCACCGCGGTCTCGCTCAGCGTCTCGTTGGGCTCCCAGGCGAACTCGCGCATCGCCAGCCGGAAGCGGTCGGTCGCGACGAGGGTCAGCTTGCCCTCGCCGATCTCCAGCCGGACACCGGTCAGCATCGGGAGCGTGTCGTCCTTGCCCGCCGCGACGGCGACCTGGGCGACGGCCTCGCCGAAGATCTCGCCCGCCAGTTCGCCGGCGAGCTGCGGCATGTTCGGCAGCGCGGGGTAGTCCTCGACCGGCATCGTCGGGAGGCTGAACTTGGCGCTGCCGCAGGTGATCGTCATCCGGGAGCCGTCGACCGCGATCTCGACCGGGTGGTTCGGCAACGCTTTGGTGATGTCGGCCAGGAGGCGGCCGGAGACGAGCGCCTTGCCGCCGTCGGCCACCGTGGCGGGAACGCCGACCGTCGCCGAGACCTCGTAGTCGAACCCGGAGACCGTCAGCGAATCGCCCGTCTCACCCTCCGACGACCCGGCGTCGAGCATGACTCCACCGAGCACCGGAACGGGCGGCCTCGACGGCAGGCTGCGCGCGACCCAGGCGACGGCGTCGGCCAAGCCATCTCGCTCGACGCGGATCTTCATGAGCGTCCTTCCTAAGTCGGCATGACCGACCGGGGGGACGGTCGGTCCAACGTGGCGGAGCGTTGGGAGCTGTGGGGGTGGGAGCCGCTGGGAAGCGGACCGCGTTCGCCTTAGGGGGTCGAGCTCGGCTCCAACCTCCTGGCGCAGTTGCTCCACCGTAGAGCGTCCGGAGCCTCCACGTCACCTCGGGGCGGCGAGTGCGGGAGCGCCGTCCGAGCGCTTGTCCCCGGGTTTCGCCACCCCCTGTTTTTCTTTTGTTCTTCTCTTCAAGGGAAAACAACAGCAGTAGTAGTAAGGGCTGTGGATTGTGTGGACAACACCTGTCCTCGCAGGTGGGAACCCCTCCGACCCTGTGGGTAACCGGGGGGTCCCACCCGGGGACAACTCGGGGCACCCGGGGACAACTCGTGGACTGCTCCGTTTGGTCCACAGGAAGGCCGAGTTGTCCCCGGGTGCGTCCCCGGGTGTGGGTGGGGTTGTCCCCGGGTGCTGCACAGGGTTCGGGACCCGAAACTCCCCCGTTCGGACAACTTTTCTGAGGTTGTGCACAGGCTATGACCGGCGGTCAACCAGAAAAGATGTCGCAGCCGGCCTGCGTTCCGACCCCCCGGTGGTGCTCGACGGACCCCGTGACGGGGATCCGGAGGCGTGATCCGGTGGCGCTCGGAGGAGTTGCCGAGGGGTCCGCGGGGGCGGTTCGAGGGCGCTGGGGTTTCTGGTCGGACGCGCGCCACGAGTCGGGGGCGTCTTCAGAAAGAGGGCCGCGTCCGACGGGAGGGGCGCGGTAAGGGTCCCATGGAAGGGGTCGGGCGGGACCACCCGCGTGAGGTGATCCCGCCCGCTGTCGAGTCGGTGCCGCCCGGTGCTCGCCGTTCGCCGCCGCGCCTGCTTCGGCGACGAACGGGGGCGGGGCCGGGCCCCCGTCGTAGCGCGAGGGCGACCGTCGAAACGCTCCCCGCCACGCGACCCGGCCGCCTGTGTGGCCGGTTGCAACGGAGGGGGCGACCCGGCCCTCTCCGCGCGATTTTCGACCGCCGGACGTGACCGGCTTCCTGACGGAGTGTGCGGTGGAACGGAGGGGGCGACCCTGCCTCCTCCGCGAGACTCGACCGCCGGACGTGACCGGCTTGCCGAGGGGTGTGCGGTGGAACGGAACGGGCGGACTCCCGAGATCGGGAATCCGCCCACTACTAGATGGTGTGCCGGGACCTCTGCTTGATCCGGGACGTGAGCTCCTGGACCTGGTCGTAGATCCGGCGGCGCTCGGCCATCTCCTTGCGGATCTTCTTGTCCGCGTGCATCACCGTGGTGTGGTCGCGGCCGCCGAACGTCTGGCCGATCTTCGGCAGCGACAGATCGGTCAGCTCGCGGCACAGGTACATGGAGATCTGCCGGGCGTTCGCAAGCGCTTTCGTCTTGCCCTTGCCGCACAGGTCGTCGATCGTCACGCCGAAGTACTCCGCCGTGACGGCCATGATCGTCGGCGCGGTCACCTCCGGCGCGTGCGAGTCCGGGATGAGGTCGCGCAGCACGATCTCCGCCAGCTGCACGTCGACCGGCTGCCGGTTGAGCGACGCGAACGCCGTCACCCGGATCAGCGCGCCCTCGAGCTCGCGGATGTTCCGCTCGATCCTGGCCGCGATGAACTCCAGCACCTCGGCGGGCGCCGCCAGCCGGTCCTGCGCCGCCTTCTTGCGGAGGATCGCGATCCGGGTCTCCAGCTCAGGCGGCTGGATGTCGGTGATCAGACCCCACTCGAACCGCGTCCGCAGCCGGTCCTCCAGCGTTTCCAGCCGCTTGGGCGGCCGGTCGGAGGACACGACGATCTGCTTGTTCGAGTTGTGGAGCGTGTTGAAGGTGTGGAAGAACTCCTCCTGGGTGCCTTCCTTGCCCTCCAGGAACTGGATGTCGTCGACGAGCAGCACGTCGATGTCCCGGTACCGGCGCTGGAAGGCGACCTTGCGGTCGTCCCGGAGCGAGTTGATGAAGTCGTTCGTGAACTCCTCGGTCGACACGTACCGCACCCGCATACCGGGGAACAGCCGCTGGGCGTAGTGCCCGACCGCGTGCAGCAGGTGCGTCTTGCCGAGCCCGGACTCGCCCCAGATGAAGAGCGGGTTGTACGCACGGGCGGGCGCTTCGGCCACCGCGACGGCGGCGGCGTGCGCGAACCGGTTCGAGGCGCCGATGACGAAGGTGTCGAAGTTGTACTTCTCGTTCAGCCGGGTCTGCGACGTCGGCGGGTTCGCGGGCCGGGTGAACGGCGTGCCGCTGACCGGTGCGCTGCCGCTGAACGTCGGCCAGATCTCGTGGACGGTCGCGAGCGCCTCGCGGGCCTCGCGCTCCTCGTCCACCTCATCGCTGTCCGACTCGCCGTCGCCGTCCTCGCCGAGGACGGGCATGCCCGGCATCGACATCTGGTGACCCGGCATGCCCTGGCCGGGCATCGGCGCAGGCATCGGCTGGTGCTGGACCGGCATCGGCTGGCTGATCCCGTTGCCGCCGGGGACGCCGTGCGCGACCTGGATGGGGGTCGTCGGGGTGTTCACCGGCTCCGGTGAGTCGACCTTCACGGCGAGGGACACCGCCCGGCCGAGCCTGCGGGACAGCGCGGCGGTGATCGGTTCGCGCAACGCGCGCTCGATCGCCTCCTTCGCGAAGTCGCTCGGCGCGGCCAGCAGCGCGGTCCCGTCGAGCAGACCGATGGGCCTGGTCACCCGCATCCAAGCTCGTTGCTGCGGGGACAAGGTGCTGGCGGCCAGTTCCGCGACCACCTGCTCCCACACAAGACCGAGATCGGTCTGGTGGTTGGACACCTCCGCGCTCCCCTCCCCTCGACATGCTCCCCCGCGGAGCTACCCGCTTCGCGGTGTGGACTCGGAGAATAGAGGCATCCACAGAGTTATCCACAACTGTGCACGAAGGTGCGGCGGAGCGCGGCGGGTGCCGACGGTGGGATCAGCGCACCGTGCGGGCCGTTTCGGCTGCATCCAGGTGCGCCTCGGAATCCGCGGAGCGTGCACGTTAACAAGTCGTGCCGCCTCTCACAAGGCGGTGCGCGACCGGTGACCCGACGTGGTGGTGGCCACCCCGATTTGAGAACAGGGCACCCGCCTGCGTACCGTAGGTTAAGTCTCCCGCGAGCGACGGGTGCGTTTGGCGCGCTCTTGCCGCGACCGTCCTGCCCAGGTGCCGGACGGCGCCGGATGTATCGGCTGGGGACACCCACAGACCTGCTTGGTAGTCAGCACCGGGAGATCCAGCCGTGAGCAAGGGTAAGCGCACCTTCCAGCCCAACAACCGCCGCCGCGCCAAGACGCACGGGTTCCGGCTGCGCATGCGCACCCGTGCCGGCCGGGCCATCCTCGCCGCGCGGCGCACCAAGGGCCGCGACCGCCTGTCCGCCTGACGACAGCAGCGCCGTGCTCCCCGCGGCCGCCCGGCTGACCCGCAGCCAGGACTTCGGCCTGGTGGTTCGCCGAGGCCGCCGTGCAGGACGGCCCCGGCTGGTCGTGCATGCCCTGATGCCGTCAGCGGGACGGCAGACATCCACCGAATCGTCGGCGCGGCCCACCTTGGACATGTCCAAGGTGGGCTTCGTCGTGAGCAAAGCAGTGGGCAACTCGGTGGTCCGCCACCGGGTCAGCCGCAAGTTGCGCCACGTCGTCCGCGACCGGCTGGCGCTGTTGCCCGAAGGCACCTCGCTCGTCGTGCGCGCGCTGCCCGCCTCAGCCGAGGCGTCCAGCGCGGAGCTGGCGGGCGACTTCGACGCCGCCTTGCGCAGGCTGTTGAGATGACCGCCACGCAGTCGAGTCCACTGGCAAGGGTGCTGATCCTGCCGGTGCGGCTGTACCAGAGGTTCATCTCCCCGTACCTGCCACCGAGCTGTCGCTTCTACCCGAGTTGCAGTGCCTACGCGGTAGAGGCGTTGACCGTCCACGGTGCGCTGCGCGGCTCCTGGCTGACGCTTCGCCGGCTGGCCCGCTGCGGACCCTGGCACCCTGGAGGCCTGGACCCCGTTCCACCGAGGCGACCGAGCCAGGAACCGGTCCCCGACATTCCCGCCGAGGAGTAGCTCCGTGCTCAACTTCATCTACTACCCGGTGTCATTCATCCTCTGGTGTTGGCACTGGGTTTTCGGCCACGTCTTCGGTGAGTCCAGCGGTATCGCGTGGGCGCTGTCGGTGGTCTTCCTGGTCTTCACCCTCCGCGCGCTGCTGTTCAAGCCGTTCGTCGGCCAGGTGCGCTCCATGCGGAAGATGCAGGAGTTCGCGCCAGAACTGCAGAAGATCAAGAAGAAGTACGCGAACGACAAGCAGCGCCAGGCCGCGGAGATGCAGAAGCTGCAGTCCGAGCACGGCGTGAACCCGCTCGGCGGCTGCCTGCCGATGCTGGTCCAGATCCCGGTGTTCATCGGTCTGTTCCACGTGCTGCGCTCGTTCAAGCCCGGCTGGGGCGAGGTCTACTTCTTCGACGCCAAGGGCGTCGAGTCGTTCGTCAACGCGAAGCTGTTCGGTGCGAACCTGTCGACCTTCATCACGATGCCCGCCGACCAGTTGGCGACGTTCACGACCGAGCGCTCCTCGGTCATCATCGTCGCCATCCCGATGATGATCGTGGCGAGCATCGCGACCCACTTCACCGCGCGGCACTCGGTCGCCCGGCAGAAGCAGGCGGCGACGGACAACCCGCAGACCGCCATCATGAACAAGCTGACGCTCTACATCTTCCCGATCGGCGTCCTCGTCGGTGGGCTCTTCTTCCCCATCGCGATCCTGCTCTACTGGCTGAGCAACAACGGCTGGACGCTGGCGCAGCAGCACTTCGTGTACCGCTCGATCGACCGCGAGGAAGAGACGAAGAAGGTCGAGGCGGTCAGCGCCCGCTCCGCTCTCGCTCCGAAGCCCGGCGTCAAGCCCACCACCCCGCGGCCCGGCCAGAAGCCGACACCCGGCGTGCGGACCACCACGAGCGCCAAGGCCGCGGGCACCGCCAAGCCAGCCGGTAGCGCCAACGCCAAGCGGCCCGTCTCCCCCGCCCAGGGCACGCCTCCGGCGATCGTCGAGTCGACGCCGAAGACGTCCGGGACCAACGGCGACGACCCCGCGGCCAACACCGAGATCCCCGGCCTGATCACAGGTCGATCCCCTGGCAAGAAGCAGGGCAACAAGAAGCGTCGTTGACCGGGCGCTTGCCCTGGAGAGGAGACATCGTGTCGGAGACGTTGCAGGCGGCCGAAGTGGACGCGACCGAGGTGGAGGCCGCTGACGCGGAGGCGGCGGAGGACACCGTCGAGGCTGAGCCGAAGACGCGTGGCAGTTCGGAAGACCTGCTCGTCCAGGAAGGCGACATCGCGGGCGATTACCTGGAGCGCCTGCTCGACCTGCTCGACTACGACGGCGACATCGACCTGGACGTCGAGGCGGGTCGGGCGATCGTCAGCATCGACGGCGGCGAGGACCTGGAGAAGCTCGTCGGCACCCGCGGCACCGTGCTCGAGTCGCTCCAGGAGTTGACCCGGCTCGCGGTGCAGCAGGAGACCGGCGTGCGCAGCAGGCTGATGCTGGACGTGGCGGGCTGGCGTGCGGGCCGTCGCGCCGAACTGGCCGACCTCGGCCGGACCACGGCCGAGAAGGTGCTGTCGTCGGGTGAGCGCATCCGCCTGCACCCGATGACCCCGTTCGAGCGCAAGGTCGTCCACGACGCCGTGGCGGCCGTCGCCGGTGTGCACAGCGAGAGCGAGGGCGAGGAGCCCCAGCGCCGAGTTGTGATCCTGCCGCAGGCCTGACCCAGCCGGACCCGAAGCGCGGCCCGCTCCCCCGTGGAGCGGGCCGCGCTTTTTTGTTGCCCGCGATGCGGGTTGGCGGGAACGTCTTCGAGCGGTGCCGCGATCTGCTGCCGCGCTGCTGCCCCCGCGTCATCGCCGCAGTCACGTTCCACGTGAAACATGACGCTGCACGTCGGCTGCCGGGCGGCCTGATCGGGCGACTCCGGGATGTCTCCTGGTACCTGTTTCCGAGCTGCTGCGACTGTGTCAGTCGGTGACTGGTGATGCGGATCATCGACCACCGCACCTGTGGCTTCGTGATGGTGGCGTAGTCGTTCATAGTCACGGACACAGCGGCGGTGACCGGTAGTCCACGCTCAGAGTCATCAACACCGCGACCGGCAATCCCAGGGTGTCCACAGCGATATGGCGCTCATGGCCCTGAACCTTCTTCCCCGCGTCGAAACCGCGGGTCGCCTTGCCCACGGTCTCCGCGGCCCGCACCGACTGCGAGTCGATGATCGCCGCCGACGGCGCCGCCACCCGACCCGCGGCCAGCCGGGCCCGGTCGCGCAATGCGTCGAGCACCCGCCGCGACGCACCCGCCTTCTCCTGGAGGTTGAAGCGTTTGTAGACCCTGACCCAGGGCGGGAAATCCGCGGGCAACGCTCGCCGCGACCCGCCAGACACACTGGATCAGGCAACGGGTCGAGTTCCGCCCACTGGGCGTCGGAGAGTTCGGTGGGATACCGGCGTTCCCGCCGGACGGGCTGATCGAAGGTTTCCGAGCTGCTGCGCCTGCGCCAGTCATCGGCTGGTGATGCGGATCATCGACTACCGCACATGCTCCGTGATGGTGGCGCAGTCGTTCGCAGTCACGGATGCAGCGGCGGTGACCGGTGATCCACGCCAGGGTTCGCTCCGCCACTCCACGACGCGGCAGCACGGTGAAGTGGGGCAGATCAAGTGGTTCGACGATCTCCACCGCCAGGCCGAGGGTTCTTGCGTGCCGAGTCGAGCGAGGTGCCGACCGGGACGCGGCAAGTCGGATATAGGAACTGAGAGCCGCTGCACGTTTCACGTGAAACAGGTGCCCCCATGCGTCAGCGTCGATAGGCGTGTTTCACGTGAAACGGATCCACTCGCGTTGGGTGTCGGTCTCCGGCACCGGGCAACCGCGGGCGGCCGAGATGAGGCGCCACGCCTCGTCGGGGTCGGCGCCGTCCAGGACGAGGAGGCTGGCGGCGATCAGCGAGGAGCGGCCGATGCCGGCCCAGCAGTGGACGACGACGTTCGCTCCCCCGCGCAGCTCCGCCACGAGAGCGGTCAGCGTCGGTGTGATCGCGTCGCGGTCGGGTACGCCGAAGTCGCCGATCGGCAGTGGGTGGAACTCGAGCCCGGCCGCCTCGGCGGCGGAGCGCTCGTCGCGCAGATCCAGCGCCGCCTCCTCCCCCGATGTCAGCGCGGAGACGAGGACGTCCACACCGGACGTCCGAAGTGCCGCCATCGACGCGACCAGGTCGGCTCCACCCGGCGGATGTGCCATCGTGCTGAGTCGGCCCGGAAAGGCGCGCTGCACCGGGTAGGTCTCGGGTGGGCGCATGATTTGGCCCTCGTTTCACGTGAAACACCATCGATCTTCGTCGCGGCATTGGCGTGTCGGACGATTCATCCGCCATCATGTACAGCGGCAGTTTTCGCGGATTCTGCGGACGCCCACCTACCCACCACTTGGCCGCCTGAGCGCGGCTCGCGTGGTTTCACGTGAAACGTCACGGATGGAGACATGGTCGGAGATATGGAAGACCGCGCGAAGCGAGTCTTCGGCGACCACCTCGACCAAGCGGTCGTGTTCGCTCAGCTGCTCACCGACCACGGGGTCGAGCGCGGACTGATCGGGCCGCGTGAGGTCGAGCGCCTGTGGGAACGTCATCTGCTCAACTCGGCGGTCATCGCGGAGTTGCTTCCTCAAAATTGTCGGGTGGTGGACGTAGGCTCGGGCGCGGGTCTGCCGGGCATCCCCCTGGCGATCGCCCGACCTGACCTGAAGCTCACCCTCCTGGAGCCGATGGCCCGTCGGGTGGCCTGGCTGGACGAGGTCGTGGAGACGCTGGATCTGTCGGTGACGGTGATCCGGGGTCGAGCTGAGGAGGCGTCCGTGCGGGAGCAGCTGTTCGACATCGACGTCGTGACAGCGCGCGCGGTGGCTCCGCTGGAACGGTTGGCGCGGTGGTGCATGCCGCTGCTGAAGCCGGGTGGCCAGCTGGTGGCGCTCAAGGGTGAGAGCGCGCTGGAGGAGATGGAGCGCGACGCCGAGGCGGTGCGCCGAGCCGGGGGTTCCCGGCAACGCGTGGTGTCCTGCGGCGCCGATGTACTCGAAGTGCCGACCACGGTCGTGCTCGTGGAACGTTCCGAGCTGAGTGGTCGTCGTGACGGAGCACGTCGACGAAGGAAGGATCGGTGAGCGTGTATCCGGATCCGGTAGCACGACCCGGCAACGAAGCTCTGCAGCCGCTGTTCCGGGCGGCTGATGTTCCACGTGAAACAGAGCGCTCAGCCGCTCCCGACGGCGCTGTCGGACTCGACCAAGCGCTCCCCCCGATCACCACCGCCCCGCAGACTGGAACGGCAGGAGACAGCGCCGTGTGGACACCGATCGCCGAAGAAGCCGCCCGCGCAACCCGTGTGCTGCACCCCGACAACCTCAAACTCCCCCGCCCCACACGCCGCCGCACCCTCGTGGTCGCGAACCAGAAGGGCGGCGTCGGCAAGACCACCAGCACGGTGAACATCGCCGCCGGGCTGGCGATCGCCGGGCTCAAGGTGCTCGTCATCGACCTCGACCCGCAGGGCAACGCGAGCACCGCGCTGGCCATCGAGCACCGCTCCGGCACCCCCTCGGTGTACGAGGTGCTGATCGGTGAGATCTCGGTGTCCGAGGCGGCTCAGGTCAGCAACCAGTCCCCCAACCTCTACTGCGTGCCCGCGACGATCGACCTCGCGGGCGCCGAGATCGAGCTCGTCTCGATGGTGGCGCGCGAGTCGCGGCTCAAGGAGGCGCTGAGCCCGGAGGCGCTGGAGGGGATCGACCCGGACTACATCTTCATCGATTGCCCGCCGTCGCTCGGTCTGCTGACCGTCAACGCGATGGTCGCCGCGCAGGAGGTGCTGATCCCGATCCAGTGCGAGTACTACGCGCTGGAGGGGCTCGGGCAGCTGCTCCGCAACATCGAGCTGGTGCAGGCGCACCTGAACCCGATGCTGAACGTCTCGACCATCCTGCTCACGATGTACGACGGCCGGACCAAGCTGGCCGACCAGGTGACCAGCGAGGTGCGCGGGCACTTCGGCGACACGGTTCTGCGGACGGTCATCCCCCGCAGCGTGAAGGTCTCCGAGGCTCCGGGATTCGCGCAGACGGTGCTCACCTACGATCCCGGCTCACGGGGTGCGATGAGCTACCTGGACGCAGCACGGGAGATCGCCGAGTTCGGCGCGAGGATGGGGTTGGCATGACGGAGCAGCGCAAGGGTGGACTCGGACGAGGGCTCGCCGCCTTGATTCCGAGCGGGCCGCCGCCGGGGTCCGGCCCGGTGCGGCCGCACGCCACCAACGGCAACGGCTCCGCCCCTGCGCGTTCCGACACGGGTGTGGACGCGGCGGACCACAGCGGCTCGGTCGCGGGTGCGGTGTACCGGGAGCTGCCGGTCAACTCGATCAAGACGAACCCGAAGCAGCCGCGGCACGTCTTCGACGAAGAGGCGCTCCGGGAGCTGGAGCACTCGATCCGCGAGTTCGGCCTCATGCAGCCGATCGTCGTGCGCGAGTTGGGCGAGGGCGACTACGAACTGGTCATGGGTGAGCGCCGTTGGCGCGCCACCCAGCAGGCCGGGTTGAAGACGATCCCGGCGATCGTGCGGCAGACGCA
This sequence comes from Umezawaea sp. Da 62-37, assembly GCF_032460545.1. Classification (GTDB taxonomy): domain Bacteria; phylum Actinomycetota; class Actinomycetes; order Mycobacteriales; family Pseudonocardiaceae; genus Umezawaea. The sequence goes on along the minus strand of NZ_CP135965.1, from coordinate 5,492,855 downwards.
CGACGACGTGATGCTCCGCGACGCCCTGTTGGAGAACATCCACCGGGTGCAGTTGAACCCGCTCGAAGAGGCGGCGGCGTACCAGCAGCTGCTCCAGGAGTTCGGCGTCACGCACGAGGAGCTGGCGGACAAGATCGGCCGCAGCCGCCCGGTCGTGACGAACACGATCCGCTTGCTGAAGCTCCCCCTCCCCGTGCAGCGGCGGGTGGCGGCGGGCGTCCTGTCGGCCGGGCACGCGCGCGCGTTGCTCGGGTTGGACAACCCCGGCGCGCAGGAGGACTTGGCGACGAAGATCGTCGCGGAGGGGATGTCGGTCCGCGCGACCGAGGAAGCGGTGACGCTCGCGAAGAGCGCGGAGCCCGCGAAGGCGAAGGTGGTCCGCCGGAAGGCGATCCACGCGCCGGGTCTCCAAGATCTCGCGGAGAGGCTCTCGGACAACTTCGACACCCGCGTGAAGGTCGAACTCGGGCAGCGAAAAGGCCGGATCGTCGTCGAATTCGGGTCAGTTGATGATCTTGAACGCATCATCCAGCTGATGGCCCCAGAAGCGACAAATCGGACATCGTTGGAGGCCTAGGGTATCCCCCCAGGTCGCTTTGTCACGGTGACGATTGCCCTCCGTGGTTGAAAAACCACGGAGGGCAATGTCATGTTCCACGTGAAACAGCGTGCAAGTCAGCGGGAAACGGCGCGTTCGATCAGCCCGGCGTAGATCTCCCCGAGCGATTCGCCCGCCGCTTCGACCGCCATCGGCAGCAGCGAGGTCTCGGTCAGCCCCGGCGACACGTTCACTTCGAGGAACTGCACGGTGCCGTCCGCCATCACGATCGCGTCGGTGCGCGACACGTCCCGCAGACCGAGCAGCCGGTGCGCGGCGACCGCCAGCTCCCCCACCGACTTGGCCGCGGCGGCGTCCAACCGCGCGGGAGCGTGGAAGTCCGTCAGCCCGGCGGTGTACCGCGAGGTGTAGTCGTAGATCTCGCCGTTCTCCGGAACGATCTCCACCGGCGGCAGCGCGTACGGACCGTCGGGTCCGTCGATGACGACGACCGCCACCTCCGTCCCGTCGATGTACTGCTCGGCCAACACGGTCTCGCCGTACGCCAGGCAGCCCACCATCGCGGTCGGCAGTTCGGACGCGTCCCGGACGACCTGGGCGCCCAGCGCGGACCCGCCCTGGTCCGGCTTGAGCATCAGCGGCAACCCGAGGCTGCGCACCATCGAGTCGAGCACCGGCTGCGCGCCGAGTTCGCGGAACGTCGCGTGCGGCAGCACGACCCACTCCGGCGTCGTCAGCCCGGCACGGGCCAGCTCGGCCTTCGCGATCGGCTTGTCCCACGCCCGGCGGCAGGCGCGCGAGTCGGTGCCGACGTACGGGACGCCGAACACCTCCAGGACCGCCTGCACCGACCCGTTCTCGCCCTCACCGCCGTGCAGCGCGACGACGACCGCGTCCGGCCGGTGCTCCCGCAACCGGCTCAGCAGACCGCGGTCGGTGTCCCACTCCTCCACCGTCACGCCGACCGAGCGCAACGCGGCCGACAGCCTGCGGCCGGACCGCAGCGACACCTCGCGCTCGTGCGACAGCCCACCGGCGAGTACCGCTACCCAACGCTCCGACACGACTCATCTCCCCAACTCGATGACAATGAACGAAGACCGGAAAAACCAACGGGGCCATCCAGGTGCCGTCCGGTCGGACGATACGTGGATGGCCCCGTTGGGAAGCTCGCCGGACGCGGTCTAGGCGGTGTCCGGCGACGGGCTCTGCGGACCGCCGACCTCGCGGCTGGTGGTCGGTCCGAACGTGGCGTGCAGCTGCGCCTCGTCCTCCAGGACGTTCGCCAGCCGCCGGATGCCCTCGCGGATCCGCTCCGGCGTCGGGTAGCAGTACGAGATCCGCAGCTGCCTGCTGCCGAGCTTGTCCGCGTAGAAACCGGTGCCCGACGCGTACGCGACCCGCTGGGTCACCGCGCGGGGCAGCATCGCCTTGGTGTTGATGCCCTCCGGCACCGTCAGCCACACGTAGAACCCGCCGTCCGGCCGGTTCCACGAGCACCCCTCCGGCATGTGCTGCTCCAGCGCCGAGATCGCCGCGTCCCGGCGTTCCCGGTAGGCCTCGCGGTAGATCTTGATCTGGCCCTTCCAGTCGTGCGTCGACAGGTAGCGGGACACGATCATCTGGTTCAGCGTGGGCGGGCACAGCGTGGCCGACTCGGCGGCCAGGACCAGCTTCTCGCGCACGGCGTGCGGCGCGAGCACCCAGCCGACCCGCAGGCCGGGGGCGAACGTCTTCGAGAACGACCCGAGGTACACGACGTTGTCCGGGTCGCTCGACCGCAGCGCCGGGTACGTCTGGCCGTCGAAGCCCAGCAGGCCGTACGGGTTGTCCTCGACGACCAGCACGCCCGCCTGGCGGCAGATCTCCAGGACCTCGGCGCGGCGGCTGACCGCCAGCGTCACGCCGGCGGGGTTGTGGAAGTTCGGGATCGTGTACAGGAACTTGACCCGGCGACCGGACCGCTCGACCGCGGCCAGCGCCTCGCGCAGCGCCGCCGGGATCAGCCCGTCCGCGTCCATGGCCACATGCACGACCTGCGCCTGGTACGCGGCGAACGACCCGAGCGCGCCCACGTACGACGGGCCCTCGGCCAGCACGACGTCACCGGGGTCGACGAAGATCCGGGTGACCATGTCCAGCCCCATCTGGGACCCGACCGTCACCACCACGTCGTCCGGGTGCGCGTGGATGCCCTCCAGCGCCATCACGTCGCAGATCTGCTCGCGCAGCTCGGGGACGCCGTGCGCGGAGCCGTACTGGAGGGCGACCAGGCCGTCGGTCGCGATCAGTTCACCGACCTCGCGCGCCAGCCCGTCGAGCGGGAGCGCCGCCAGGTGCGGCATCCCACCCGCGAGGGACACCACCTCCGGCCGGCTGGCCACTGCGAAGAGTGCCCGGATCTCCGACGCCGTCATCCCCGCCGTGCGTGCCGCGTACCGGCGCACGTGGGGATCGAGACTTCTGGGGCCCTGCTTGGCGGGCTGTCCGGGACTGGTCACGGTGGACTCCTGCACTCGCGCTGGGAGTGATTATTACCGGCGGGTTGGTACCGGGCGAGTGTAACCGTCGTCCCGTTAGTGGCATCCGCCTTCCGGCATCGGTCTACTCCGCCTATCCTCGTGGAGGTTCCTGAAAACTGGGTTTGGAGGTCGGGGTGTCGCGACGCGTCGTGGGCGTCACGCTTGACAACCTGGAGCACCTCTCGAAGCACAGCAGAACGTGCGTCTTCTGGGAGCTGGCCCCCCATCTGAAGGAGCAGGCCGAGGAGTACGGCGACACCGAGTTCGAGAAGGAAGCCTGGGTCTCCAGCGTCCTGCTCGAATGGGGTTCGTGCGGTCGCATCATCTACTGCGACGGCATCCCGGCCGGTTCGGCGTTCTACGCCCCGCCCGCCGCCGTGCCGCGCGCCATGGCCTTCCCCACCTCACCGGTCAGCGCCGACGCCGTGCTGATGACCTCGCTGGAGGTGCTGCCCGAGTTCCGCGGCGGCGGCCTCGGCCGGGTCCTCGTGCAGTCGGTCGCCAAGGACCTCACCAAGCGCGGCGTGAAGGCCATCGAGGCGTTCGGCGACAACCAGCCGGATCCCGACGCCCCCGGCTGCGTCACCCCGGCCGACTTCCTCCTCCAGGTGGGCTTCAAGACGGTCCGCCCGCACCACCGCTGGCCCAGGCTCCGGTTGGAGTTGCGGACCGCGCTGGGGTGGAAGGAAGACGTCGAGGCGGCGCTGGAACGGCTGCTGAACACCGTCACGGTGTCCACCGCCGAACCCAGCTTCCGCCGCGCGTCCGCGAACATCTAGACGCGACCCAAGAACGCCCGCCACTGGACCAGTGGGAAAGCAAGCGCTGGTCCAGTAGCGTTCTTGGAGTCCCGCACAGCCACGCCCACGGCCGGGTAGGCGACCTCGACGCAGCTTTGCTGCCCGCTGGTGCTGTAGGTGCTCTTACGCCAGGTCAGATCCTTGGTCATCGCGGTCCCCTCGACGGTCGTAGACATCCGCCCACTGGGCGAACACTGACCGTGATTGTTCCGCATCCAGGGCAAGCCTCGCGAGCGCGTTCTTCTTGCGCTGGTAGGTAGTGATGGCCTGCTCCTCTTCGATGAACAGGGTCGCGGTGTCCGTCTCGGTGTAGCTGACCGGCTTCACCGGTCTGCCGAAGGTCATCAGGTTGAACGGGCCGCGAAGGGAGGGGTGGCCTGGTGCGGACCTGGGAATCACCCGCGGGCTCAGGTGCGACCACTCGCACATGAAGGTCAAGCGCATCAACTGGTCATGCATGATCTCGGCACTGCCGACCACTGCTTGCAGTGCCGCCTCGTGGATGTAGAACACCGCTTCAGGCGCGCTCGACCCGGTCAAGATCGATTGGCGGTCCATCCGAGCGGCGGTGCAGAAGTCGATGTCCTCAAGCGGATCCTCGCCCGACATGCTGATCATCGCCTTGGCGTAGGCAGATGTCTGGAGCAGCCCGGGGATGACCATGGGCTCGTAGACCGCCATCGTCAGCGCGGCCTTCTCGTGGATCATCAGGCATAGCAGGTTGTCCGAGAGACGACCGTTGTGCGCCCGGATGAAGTGGCCGATGTCCTGCTCGGCGGCTATCCGGTGGATGCGGGCTCGGGTCTGCGGATCCACTCCCAGCTTCCCCAGCAGGGTCCCGTAGTCCCACTCGCTGGTCTGCCGCCACCCGCGCTCCAACTTGCTGAGCTTCCCCGGCGACCACCCCAACTCCTCGGCGACCGCCGTCGCCTTGAGGTTCGCGCGCTTCCGCGCCAGGTGCAGCTCGTGCCCCAGCTCCCTGGTGCGCGCGGTCGTCATCCGTGCCAGGTGCTCATCGCCCAGGTCTCCCATGACGCCAGAAGCTAGTGCCCCTCGGAGCGGAAAACACTGGTCAGAGCTGTTTTCCACTCCAAGGGATCACCGCGTCACAAGATGTGCCCAGGGGTCAAAACTTGGAGAGTTCGCGCTTCATGAGGTCGTCCATGGTGAACGTGCCGGTGGGCTGGTCGTCCTTGCCCAACAGGTACAGGCGCTTCACTGCGACCAGGATGCCCTCGGCGACGACGTCGCGGAAGGCGGGGTCGGCCAGCCGTCGTCGGTCCTGCTCGTTGGTCAGGTAGCCGACCTCGACGCGGACCGCCGTGCACCTGGTCATCCTCAGCACGTCCCACGACTTCGGGTGGGTGCCGCAGTCCGGCATGCCCGTCCTGGCCGTGATCTCGCGCTGGATGAAGCCGGCGAGCGCCTCGCCGACCGTGGAACTGGTGCCGTTGCCGGTGCCGTAGTGGAAGCTCGCCACGCCGGACGCCTTCGGCGAGGAGTTGCCGTCGGTGTGCAGGGAGAGGATCAGGTCCGCCCCCGCCTCGTTGGCGAACTTGGCCCGCTCGGCCTCGTCCGGGCAGTTGCCGGGACCCCTGGTGAGCAGGGCCTCCATGCCGGTGGCGGCCATCTTGCCCTCGAGCCTGCGGGCCAGGTCGAGCATGAGCCTGGCCTCGTTCAGGTGCTCGACGACGACACCGAGGTCGTCACCGCCGTGACCCGGATCGATGATGATCCGCTTCCCGGACAGCCTCGGACCGGCCTTGCGGACCCGTTCCTGCTCGCGCAGGAACACCGGGCGGCCGCCGCGGACCTTCGGCTGCAACTGGCGCAGCGCGCGGACCGTGTTCGGGCCGCACATGCCGTCGATCGTGAGGCCGTAGTCGCGCTGGAAGCTGCGCAACGCCTGTTCGGTCTGCTGACCGAACTCGCCGTTGGCCCGACCAGCGTCGTAGCCCATCTCCAGCAGGCGCTCCTGCAACGCGAAGACGTCGTCACCCGTCACCGGCTGGGCGATCAGGTACGCCAACGGCCGGTCGCCGAGGCGGAAGGTGGCATCGCGCAGCGCGCGGTAGGTGGCCGGGCCGACGATGCCATCGGTGATGAGGCCCCGCTGCTGCTGGAAGGCACGCACGGCGTGCTCGACGGAAAGGTCGAACACCGGTGATGCCTGCGGATCCGACAGCAGACCGATCTTGGTCAGTGTGGACCTGATGTCGGCAACGTCCGGACCGACATCCCCGCGGCGGAGTAGCAGCATGCACCCCTCGCTCGACTAGGGCGCCGACCGAGGTCGACGCTGACTTGAAGCCCCATTGTGCCCTGCTCCGCCAGTAGCTCCACGCAGGGCTACTCGCAGTGGCCGATCGACCACGTTGACGGACGGTCGTTCCACCGAACGGACGTGGCCCGTCCTTCTTGTCGGATGACGGACGGGCCACGTTATGCGTTGCAGGCCGATTTCAGCCAAGAACTCCGGAGAGGTCGTTCAGCAGCGCCGACTTGGGCTTCGCGCCGACGATCTGCTTCACGGGCTTGCCGCCCTGGAAGAGGATCAGCGTCGGCACCGACATGATCTGGTAGTCGCGGGCGATGCCGGGGTTGGCATCGATGTCGAGCTTCGCGACGGTGATCTTCTCGGCGTGCTCGGCCGCGATCTCCTCGAGGACCGGGGCGACCATCTTGCACGGGCCGCACCAGGTCGCCCAGAAGTCGACCAGTACCGGCTTCTCGCTGGACAGGACGTCGTCGGCAAAGCTCGTGTCGGTCACGACCACTGTGGCGCCAGCCATGTGACTACTCCCTAACTCGGGTCGAACTCAGTACGTGGGGAAGGACTGTCAGCTGGTGGTGACGGCCTCGGCGGCGGCGGCGTAAACGCCACCGACCTGTTCGGACGCCAGTGCCGCGTGCTCCTCGCCGTGCTCGGCGAGCCAGCGCTCGGCGTCGATCGCCGCGGCGCAGCCGGAGCCGGACGCGGTGATGGCCTGGCGGTAGGTGCGGTCGACCAGGTCGCCCGCGGCGAACACGCCGTCGACGTTCGTGTACGTGGTCGGAGCACTGGTCCGCACGTACCCGTCGTCGTCGACGTCGACCTGACCGCGCACCAGTTCGCTGCGCGGGTCGTGGCCGATCGCCATGAAGACACCCGTGAAGGGCTTCTCCGAGGTCTCACCGGTGACCGTGTCGGCCACCTTGACGCCGCTGACGGTGCCCTCGCCCAGCACTTCGAGGACCTCGGTGTTCAGCAGCCACTTGATCTTGTCGTTCGCGCGGGCGCGGTCCAGCATGATCCGCGAGGAGCGGAACTCCTCACGGCGGTGGATGATCGTCACCGACCTCGCGAACTTGGTCAGGAACGTCGCCTCCTCCATGGCCGAGTCACCGCCGCCGACGACGGCGATGTCCTGGTCGCGGAAGAAGAAGCCGTCGCAGGTCGCGCACGCCGACACACCGCGGCCGAGCAGCTCCTGCTCGCCCGGCACGTGGAGGTAGCGGGCAGCCGCGCCCATCGCCAGCACGACGGCCTTCGCCGCGTACCGGACGCCGTTCGCGGTCACGTGCTTGACGTCACCGGACAGCTCGACGGAGTCGACGTCCTCGGAGCGCAGCTCGGCGCCGAAGCGCTTCGCCTGCTCCCGCATCTGGTCCATGAGCTCGGGGCCCATGATGCCGTCGCGGAAACCGGGGTAGTTCTCGACCTCGGTCGTCGTCATCAGGGCGCCGCCGTACTGGCCGCCCTCGAACACCAGTGGTTCGAGCTGGGCCCGTGCCGCGTACACCGCCGCGGTGTACCCGGCGGGCCCGGATCCCACGATGATCAGGTTCCGAACGTCCGACACCCTCGACCTCCGATTAAGTCGTCGCGTGGGGCCGGGAAGACATCCCGGCCGCGCACTCTGCTTCAACGCGATCGTAGGGGTCCGGAATTCCGCGCCCCCGAGGTGAGGTTCGCTACCAGGGAACCGCGCGGTTCTACGGCACCACCGGCGAGTCGGCCAGCACGCCGTTGGGGTTGTCGGGACCACAGGTCTTCGGGTCGAGCACCACGATGCGGAACGCGCCGGGCTTCGGACCGCCGCCGGGCAGGATCGCCATCACGGCCGCCCGGTCGTCCAGCTGGATCGGGCTCACGCCGAGCGGCTTCGAGGCGGGGATGTTGCCGCCCTTGAGGCACCCGACGAGCGTCTCCTGGTTCTCCAGCGGCCCGTAGTTCTGGGCCTTCAGCACGTCGCCGACGATCGGGCCGAAGTTCTGGCCCGTCACCGCCAGCGGCGGCACCGCGGTCGGTGCGGCCTGGCCGGGGGCGGGTGTGCTCCGAGCGGGCGGCGGAGCCGCGTCGTTCGTCGTCTCGCCGCCACCGCCCGGAATGACCACCAGGGCCACCCCGACCGCCGCGGCGGCCGCCACGAGCACGCTGGCGCCCCAGCCGAGCCTCTTGTTCTTGCGCTGCCGGGCGTCGTTCAGGCTGACGACCGGTGGCCGCGCCCCCCGCGCCTCGGCGGCGATGGCCGCGTCGATCCGCTCCGCCACGTCGCGCGGCATCGGGATCGGCGGCAACGACGACAGGTCGGCCAGGGTGGCGTCGAGCGCCTCCAGCACCGCCAGCGCGTCGGGGTCGGACTCGACCCGCGGCCGCAGCGCGGCCTCGGTCTCGGCGTCCAGCACACCGGCGTGCAAATCGGCCAGCAGATCCACGGACCACGGCGGATCGATCGGCGTCCCCTGACGCCCATCACTGCCGCTCATCGTGCCTCCCGCTGACGTTGCTGCTTCACGTTCACACCGTCATCTGGGACGTTCGCATCTGCACTTCGGTTCCGGAGGTGCCCCAGACTTTTGGCCAGCTTGGCCCGTCCGCGAGCACACCTGCTCTTCACCGTGCCTTCGGCGATGCCCAGCATCCGGGCGGTTTCCGCCACCGAGTAGCCCTCGACGTCGACCAGGACGATCGGCGCGCGCTGCTCTTCGGGCAACTCCGCGAGGGCCGCCGCCACCACGAGCTTCGTCTCCCGCTCGGCCATCTGGTCGCGCGGCGCCACGGGTTCGCCGGGGCCCGCTTCCGGTAACGGCACGGTGGGCCGGGTCTGTCTGCGTCTCATCCGGTCGAGGCACGCGTTGACCACGATCCGGTGCAGCCACGTCGTCACCTGCGACTCGGCCCGGAACGAGCCCGCCGCGCGGAACGCCGAGATGAACGCCTCCTGGAGGGCGTCCGCTGCTTCTTCCGGGTCGCGCAGCGTGCGCAGCGCCACCGCCCACAGCCGGTCCCGGTGGCGTCTCACGAGTTCCGGGAATGCGTCCGGGTCACCCGCGGCATGCGCCGTGATGAGATCTGCGTCCGTACTGGCTGCGGCCGTCACCCGATGAGGGTATCTGTGTCATGGCCGCTGCTCCGCAGACGGCGGCGAAGCCGCCAGGGAGTCGGCAGTTCGGCCCCGATTTTTCGACGCCGGGGACTCCGTCTCCGACGCCGAAAAATCGGGGCCGACCTACCGACGCGGCTTCGCGGGCTGGTCGGCAGAGGGCATCGCTGCTACTGCTCGGCTGCCTACTGCGCGCGGGTGTAGACCAGTTCCCCGATCTCGCTCTTGTTGTCCTTGCCGGTGCCCGCCAGCTTGGTGATCCACACCAGCACGTGCTGGGTCGCGTCGTGGTCGTTGAGTTGGATCTGCGTCTGCCCCGCGGAGAGCGTGGCGGTCGCGATGACCTTGGTCTCCTCGATGGGCGAGTCCTCGGCCGCGGCGATCCGGATCTCCACGACCGTGCCCGCGCTCTTGGACGTGATGGTCACCGAGGCCAGCTTCAGCGGCTCGGCGAACGACGCCATCAGGCCGATGCCCGGCTTGAGCGCCGGGAACGGCTGGAAGTAGCTGTCGGTGTTCCACGCGGTGTCGGCGTTGTTGTCGACGGCCTGGTTGGCGCGGTTGGCGTTGTCCGGGTTGTTCGTCACGTCGTAGACGCCGACCCCGCCCGGCGCGATCGGCCCGGCGGGCACGGGGGCCGCGGGCGTCTCGGTCTGGCCCGGTGACGCGGACTGGCCGACCACCACGGTCGGGCCGGTGTTGTGGACGGGCTCGTCGCTGAAGAAGCCGACGATCTGGAACCCGAGCCACGCGATCACCGCGATCGTCGCGACGGCCAGCAGCGCGACGCTGACCATCAGCTTGCGCTTGTGGCCCCGGCCGCTCAGCGGCTTCTGCGTGGTCCACACCACGCGGTCGCTGTCGTCTCCATCCGTGATCGGGGGGATCAGCGCGGTCTGCGCCTCCTCCTGCGCGATCTGGTCCAGCACCTGGAGGATCGCCGCGCTGGTGCGGATTCCGCCCACGCTGGTGTCCTCGAGGCTGCGGACCGCGACCGACGACAGCTCGTGCGGCACGTACGGCTGCAACGTGCTGGGAGCCAGGACCGCGCCGTCCGGACCGGTCGGCGCCACCGGGACGCCCGAGGGGCCGCCGGGCAACGCCCACTTGCCGGTGAGCAGCAGGTAGAGGATCGCGCCGAGGCCCTTGACGTCGTCGCGGGCGATGGCCTCCGGCCGGGCGCCGGGGAACGCGAGCCGCAACCGGCCGTCCGGGGTGACCCGGATGCGCTGCGGGTGGTCCGCGCCCAGCACGAGACCGGCGTGGTGCGCGCCCTCGATGGCGGCGCCCAGCGGTTCGAGCAGCCTGGTCGCCGCACCCGCGGGCAGCGGGCCCTCGGTGATCAGGTCCATCAGGTCGGTGCCCTGGGTCCACTCCGCGACGACGACGCCGAGCACCCCCTCCTCCATGCGGAGGCCGGAGCCGGGCGTCAGCACGTCGATCACCCTGGAGACACCGGGGTGGGTGAAGCTCGACGCGTGCATCGCGCGTTCGGTGGTCCGCCGCGCCCTGGCGACGGCCTGGATGTCGGAGAGGTCGCCGACCAGGATGGTCAGCGCCACGTCGCGGTTGAGCTGCCCGTCCCTGGCGCGCCACAGCTGCGCGGCGCCGCGGTCGTCGGCTCCCGACTGCGTGAGCAGCCGGTAGCGGCCGTCACCGAGCACCCCGCCGGGTACCAGCGAGGCGTTGTTCGCACCGGGGTTGTTCCCCAGTTTCGGCCCGCTACTCACGCGACCTTCCCCTGTCCGCGATCCCCCCAAGGCGTGTCCCTCAAGTGTCGTGACCGAGGGTACGGGACCGAACTAGCACTCCGTGGTCATCGGCGCCGCACCAGACGGATGATCTTGTCGACTGCCGGCTTCATCTCGGGTACCCGGAACGCCGCGAGCAAACCAAAACTGAGGGGCAATCCGACGACGGTCTGCGAGATGATCTCCACCCAAGCGCCGATCCGCTCGGATTCGACGCCGAACGCCTTGTTCACCAGCATCGAGACACCGACGGCGACGGTGACGCCGATCGCCGAGGCGACCACGGTCAGGCACACCGTCCACAGTGTGAAACCGGTGCGCAGCCTGCCGAGCCGGATGCGCAGCCAGATCTGGCCGACGATCGCGCCGACGACGAAGCTCAGCGACATCGCGATCGACACGCCGACGGCCAGCTTCTCCGGCGGCGAGATCGCCAGGAACGCGTACAGCAGCCCGATCCGGAACACCACGATGATCGCCTGGATCAGCGTCGGCGTGCGGGCGTCCTTCATGGCGTAGAAGACCCGCAGCTGGAGCAGCGTGACCGCGTAGGGCACGAGGCCGAACGCCGACAGCGCGAGCGCCATGCCGATCCGGGTGCCGCCGGGGATGCCGGACGCGCCGAGCGAGAACACGCCGATGCCGATCGCCAGGCCCGCGACGGTCAGCATCGCGCTGAACGGCATGAGCATGATCGCCGACATCCGGTTGCCGAACGACAGGTCGCCGACGAGCCCGTCGGTGTCCTTCGCGGCCGCGGCCCGGCTCATCTTCGGCATCAGCGCGGTCAGCAGCGAGACGCCGAGGACGCCGTAGGGCATCTGCGAGACCAGCCACTGGTAGTTGTAGGCGACCAGCGCGCCCTCGCCGTTGAGCGCGACCCTGGTCAGCACGAACATGCTCACCAGGCCGAGGCCGACGTAGAGCAGCACCCAGAAGCCGAGCGCGCCGAAGTCGGCGAGCCGCCGGTCCCAGCCCCAGCGCCACTTGAACTTGAAGCCGGTGCGCTTCATCGCGGGCACCATGACCAGCGCCTGGAGCGCGACACCGGCCATCGTCCCCAGACCGAGGACGAGGAGCTTCGGGCTGCCCATCTCGACCGGGTTCAGCGAGATCCTGCCGGGCAGCATCCAGTAGATCCCCAGCGTGATGATGACGACCACGTTGTTCAGCACGGGCGCCCACGTCGGCAGGCCGAACACGCCCTTGGTGTTCAGGATCGCGCCGATCAGCGCCGACATGCCGTAGAAGACGATGCCCGGCAGCACCAGGTAGGCGAACGCCGTGACCAGCGCCGGGTTGGCGTCCTCGGAACCGCTGGTCAGCGCCGAGGTCAGCAGCGGGGCGCAGGCGATTGCGACGACCGTGCCGACGCCGAGCAGGACCGCCGACATCGTGACGAGCCACTGCGCGTACGACTCGCCGCCGTCCGGGTCCTCCTTCTCGGCCCGGACCAGCAGCGGGATCGCGACGCTCGTCAGCACACCGCCGAGCAGCAGCTCGTTGATCATCGTGGGCAGCGTGGTGGCCGCCTGGTAGGAGTCGTTGAGGACGTCCGAACCGATGATCGCGATCAGCATCAGCTTGGACAGCAGCCCCGAGACCCGGCTGACGATCGTGGCGATCGCCATCGACCCGCTGGCCTTCGCGACCGACGGGCCGGTGGACACCGGTTCGATTACCACTGTTGCAGTGTCGCTCAACTCGTACTCGACTTCTCTGGTGTGACGCTGCTGGCGTCTTCGGGTACCTCGACAGCGGGCCGGCGTGACGCCCTGACGCGCCGGTAGATCCTCCTGGCGGACAGGAGCACCAGCGCGGCCGCGGCCGTGGCGGTGATGACGATCGTGATCGTGCCGTAGGCGGAGGAGGAGACCTCCAGGCGGACGGTCTCCCCCAGTTCGACCCCGTTCGGGGTCGTGAGGAGAACGTTCACGCTGAACCGGCCGGAGCGCAAGACCTCCACGGGGACGCGCACGAGGCGGTCGCCCCGCGCGGGCAGCACCAGGTCGCCCAACTGCTTGGCCTTGATGCCCGGTTTGTCCTCGATGACGATCCGGACGTTGATCCGCACGTCGAGCTTGTTCTTGATGGTCACCGGCACGGGGCTGTCGCCGGAGCCGAGCAGGATCGGGCTGTTCGGCTCGATCACCATGACCTGGCCCTGGAGCTTCCCGATCTCCTCCTGGCCGATCGCGATCGACCCGAGCGCGGCGGCGTCGTTGCCGCGCCACGCGCCGGACACACCGCGCAGCAGCTCCAGCCGCAGCGGGTCGACCAGGTCCGCGGGCTGCGAGGCGCCGCTGTCCTCCTGGCTCATCGACTCGAACATCGCCTGGAGCGTCGCCCAGGACGCGCCGACACCGGCCGTGACCGCGGGCGGGACTTCCTTCGCCCCCGCCTCGACGGGGTACGCGAGCGTGCCCACCTGGTCCGGCACGGTCGCGCCCGACACCAGGGTGTCCAGCCCGACCGGCGCCAGGTAGCCGCCGCCGACCAGCGTCTTCACCGTCTCCAGGAACACCTGCATCTCGCCGACCGGGGCGTTCCACCTGCGCGGCGGGGAGACGACGACGTTCTGGCCGTTGCCCTGGAAACCCGCGCGGAACGTGAGCGCGGCGAGGGCGTTCTGCACCGACACCGGCTTGGTCTCGGTCGGCGTGCTCACGCCGGAGAACCCGCCGGAGCCGTCCGTCCCGCCGCGCAGCGCGTCGGAGACCAGCGAGTCGATCCGCACCGCGGTGACCGGGGCGGCGTCCGCCTCCTGCAAGCGCACCGGCTGCGTGCCGGGCGCGTCGGCGACACCGGACTGGTCGAGCACGACCGACCGCACGCCCTGGGCCGTGAGGTCGGCCATCGTCTGCTTGTCCAGCAGGCCGTCCTCGGGCCACACGACACCGGGCAGCGCCTGGACCTGGCCGAGCACGTCCTGGACGACCTCGGCGCCCACGACGGCGAGCTTGCCCAGGTCGACGAGCTTCGCCCGCGACAGCGCGACCAGGTCGGCGTCCGCGTACGGCACGGCCATGACGCACCGGCCCGCGGTCAGCCTGCTGATCTGGTCGAGCCAGAGCTTCGCCTCGTTCTGGCCGCGGCCGGGCCCGACGTCGCGGACCCGGTAGCCCTTGCTCATCGCCTCCACGGTCCGCAGCAGGTCGGGATCGACCGCCACGCACACCGACGACGCGAGACCGTTGGCCACGGCGAAGTCGTACGCCTTGAGGAGGCTGTGCAGCCTGCCGCCGAGCGACAGGGACTGCGCCAGGTCGTCGTCGGTCAGCACGGCCTCGCCGGGCGGACCGGAGGTGACCAGCCGGGGGCGGTCGACCAGCGGCCACAGCACGGTCACCTTCGCCGGGTTCGGCGGCGGGGGCACGGTGCCGCCACCGGGCACCGAGAGCACCGGCAGCAGCGTGCTCAGCGCGGCCAGCCGTGCGCGGCCGCCGAAGTCCGGCTTGCCGTTCACGTTGGCCAGGATCGGGTAGATGCCCGGTTCGGTGATCTGCAACGACGTGGGGCCGTCGCCGCTCAGCGGGACGTCGAGGCTGAACGGCGCGCTCTGCCCGGCCTCCAGCGACTCGCTGATCGGCGTGAACGCCGGCTGCACCAGCTCGGACTGGACGGGTTCGCGCAGCGCGCCCTTCACGGCCTCCTCGTTGGTCAGCGGATCCCCGCGTTCGAGTCGGAGGTCGATCTCGGTGATCTTGCGGTCGCCGACGTTGAAGATCTTCCCGGTGACCTTCACCGAGTTCGGCATCCCCCCGGTGACCGCGCGGGGGACCAGCTGGTCCACCTCCATGCGCAGCCACACCGGCGACTGGCTGCCGGGCTGCGACAACTGGCGGGTCGCCCACACCTGGGTCGCGGGCGCGGGCTTGACGGGCAGTCGGCCACCGTCGGCCGGCGCGGCCAGCGCGGGTGCCGCGGCGGCACCCGAGATGACCAGCAAACCGGCCGCCGCGAGAGCGGACAGCAGCCTCTTCACGCCGACTCCGCCCCGTCCGTGTTCAGCACGCCCGTCGGACCGGGGGTTTCGGCGAGCAGTTCTGCGGCTCGGCGGACCAGACGGCGCTCATCCGCGTAGGCGAGCCTGCCGTCCAATTCGCCAAGGGGCACCCACGCCACCTCGGTGACCTCCACGTCCTCATCGGAAAGCTCTCCGCCCAACGCCTCGAGAAGGAAGTGGTGAACGGTCTTGTGAACTCGGCGGTCCTCGGCGACGAACCAGTAATCGATCGCTCCGAGCGGCCGCAACACCCTGCTATGGATACCGGTCTCCTCGGCGACTTCCCGCACCGCGGTCTGCTCGGCGGTCTCACCAGGCTCGATGTGCCCCTTGGGCAGCGACCAGAGCAGGCGACCACGCCGATCAAGACGACCGATCACCGCAGCATTCCGGTGGCCGGCGTCCAGCACCAGACCACCAGCCGAGGTTTCATCGACAGTTTTGAGCCTGCGGCCCCGGCGTCTGTTCCGGCGCCCCGGCTTGGTACCGCCGGAACGACCGGACGACGGGGGCATGGTGCCGATGGTAGTGGCGAGGTGACATGACAGGACGTTGCCCGGCAAATGCGCTGAGTGATCAACTCCGAGTGCCTATACCCTGGCTCCCCGTGCCCCGACCGCTCGTGAACGACAACGCGCCCACCACCCAGGACAATGCGGTGGTGGAACTGCTCAAGGTGCCCAAGGCAGTGGACGAACTGGCCGAGCGGTTCGCCGCGGCCGGACACCGGCTGTACCTGGTCGGGGGCACTGTCCGGGACGCCGTGCTCGACCGGCGGACCACCGATTTCGACTTCACCACGGACGCGCGGCCCCCGCGGGTGCAGGCGCTGCTCAAGGGGTGGGCGGACGCGATCTGGGACACCGGCATCGCGTTCGGCACCCTCGGCGCGACCAAGCACGGCGACACCGTGGAGATCACCACCTTCCGGGCCGACAGCTACGACGGCGTCACCCGCAACCCCGAGGTCACCTTCGGCGACTCGATCGAGGGCGACCTCGTGCGCCGCGACTTCACCGTCAACGCGATGGCGTTCGAGGTGAAGTCGCGCACGTTCGTGGACCCGACCGGCGGCATGGCGGCGGTGGCGGCGAAGGTGCTCGACACGCCCGCCACGCCCGAGGAGTCCTTCGCCGACGACCCGCTGCGGATGCTGCGCGCGGCCCGGTTCGTGTCCCAGCTGGGCTTCACCCCGGCACCGCGCGTGGTCGAGGCCATGACCGCGATGGCCGCCCAGCTCGCCCGGATAACGCCCGAACGCGTGCAGGCCGAGCTGTCGAAGCTGCTGTGCGGCGCGTACCCGCGACTGGGCCTGGAGCTGGTGGTGAGGACCGGGCTGGCCGACCTCGTGCTGCCCGAGCTGACCGCGATGAAGCTCGAGATCGACGAGCACCACCAGCACAAGGACGTCTACGAGCACTCGCTCGTGGTGCTGGAGCAGGCCATCGACCTGGAGGACCCGGAGCTGTCCCCCGACCTCGTGCTGCGGCTGGCGGCGCTGCTGCACGACATCGGCAAGCCGGACACGCGCCGGTTCGAGGACGGCGGCGGGGTGTCGTTCCACCACCACGAGGTGGTCGGCGCGAAGATGGTGCGCAAGCGTTTGCGGGCGTTGCGGTACTCGAAGGAGATCACCGAGGACGTCGCCCAGCTCGTGTACCTCCACCTGCGGTTCCACGGCTACGGCAAGGGCGAGTGGACCGATTCGGCGGTGCGCCGGTACGTGACCGACGCCGAGCACCTGCTGACCCGGCTGCACAAGCTCGTGCGCGCCGACTGCACGACCCGCAACAAGCGCAAGGCGAGCTCGTTGCAGCGGACCTACGACGAGCTGGAGGAGCGCATCGCCCGGATCGGCGCCGAGGAGGACCTCAAGCGCGTCCGGCCCGACCTCGACGGCAACGAGATCATGCGCCTGCTCGGCCTGCCCCCCGGCCCGTTCGTCGGCAAGGCGTGGAAGTTCCTCAAGGAGCTGAGGCTCGACCGCGGGCCCCTCGACCACGACGAGGCCATCGCCGAGCTGTACGCCTGGGCGCGTTCCGAGGGCGTGGAACCGCCCGTCGAATGACCGGTTCGTGACCCTGCGTGTTGAGACGGGTCCACCGCGTTAGCGATATGACAGCGAGTTGCGGGACCATGACCCAGTGCGCATCCGTCGCGCACTGGGGGTGGAGTCCGATGAACACATGGGGGCTGTCCGCGGACAGCGGTGTCCCGACCGAGGAGGCCTCGGCGCTGAACGAGCAGCAGCGCTCCGTGCTGCGCTGCCTGGCGCGGGGGCTGGCCGACCACGAGATAGCGAGGGTGCTCGCGATCACCCAGCAGCAGGTCGCGGCGGAGGTGGTCGCCATCCTCCGGGCGCTCGACCTGCGCGACCGGATGGCCGCCGTGGTGTTCGCCCACGAGACCGGCATCATCCGGCTGCCGCTACCGCGGTGACCGCCTCAGCATCAGCAGGTACCCGCCGAGTCCCACGAGGTAGAGCGCGGTAGCGGCGACGATCAGGGCGGGTGAGCGGCCGTCGATCGGCACGACGGCGGCCGCCACCGACACGGCGGCCACCTGCGTCACGTTGAACAGCGTGTCGTAGAGCGCGAACACCCGGCCGCGCACCTCGTCGCCGATCTCGCCCTGCACCGCCGCGTCCACGCACAGCTTCACGACCTGGCCCGCGAACGTCAGCACGAACGACCCGGCCAGGATCGTCGGCAGCAGCATCGGCAGCCCGAGGCCCAGCTGCGCGGCGGCGGCCAGCACCAGCGCCGCCGACACGGCGAGCTTGCGCCCCAGCACGTCCACGACCCGGTCCGTGATGATCCCGGCGACCAGGATGCCCGCCCCGCCCGCGACCGCGATCTGCCCGAGCCCGGCGATGCCGGTGTCGACGCTGTAGCGCATCAGCAGGAGCGTGAGCAGCAACGAGATGCCGAACGCCGCCCGGTGCGCCAGCAGAGCGACCAGCACGCCGGTGACGCTGGGCGTCCGCCACGCCGCCTTCGCGCCGTCCAGCAGGCCCATCGCGACGGCGGTGATCGTGCGGTTGGGCTCGACGACCTCGTCCGGGCCGAGGACGCCCGGTTTGAAGCGGCTGGCCATGAACGCGGCCAGCAGCGAGCCGACGATCGCCACGCAGGTCGTTCGCGCCGATCCGCCGTCGCCCTCGCCGAGGATCGTGCGGAAGGCCACGGCGGACCCGGCGCCCAGCACGGCGGTGAGGGCGCCGAGGGTGGTGGCGAAGGCGTTGGCCTCGACGAGGTGGTCTTCCTCGACGACGTGCGGCAGGGACGCGGAGAGCCCCGACCCGACGAACCGGCTGATGCCGGTGACCATCAGGGCGGCGGCGTAGAGGGGCACGTCGGACATGCCCGCGCCGACGGCGACGGCGGTCAGGACGATGAACACGCAGCGGGTCAGGTTCGCGATCACCAGCACCCGACGGCGGTCCCACCGGTCCAGGAGAGCGCCCGCGAACGGGCCGACGATCGAGTACGGCAGCAGCAGGACCGCGAACCCGGCGGCGACCGCGGCCGGATCGGCGTGGCGCTCGGGGTTGAACAGGACCGCACCCGCGAGACCGGCCTGGAACAGGCCGTCACCCCACTGCGAGGCCAGCCTGCTGATCAGCAGCCTGCGGAAACCGGGAACGGCGAGCAGGCGGCGAACGCCCAGGTGGTGCCTCGCCGCGGCACTGCCGACCGTCGTCACGCCGCCACCCTACGTCCGGACCACCCCACCGACCCCGCGCGAGTCGAACCCCCAGACACCCCGTGTCGAACCCCCAGACACCCCGTGTCGAACACTCAGACACTCCGAGTCGAACCTCGGGACACCCCGAGTCGAACGTTCGGCGGCCCGGCCGGGACCCCCGGACACGACAAAGGCCGAACCCGGAGGTCCGGCCTAGTCGATCGGATGCCCAGGTCGCCTCTCGGCGTGGTGCACAACCCGGCTCCGGCCGAACCGGTATTCCGAGAAGGCAGTGGAGTGGGCCCGGGGGACTCGAAGGCATCCAACGAGTCCTCCAACGACCGAAGGGGCGCGAATGTTCCGCGAAAGGTGTGACACACATCGCGGGGGTTCGGGTGAAATCATGTGCTGGTGCGCCCTGATGCAGAAGTCGAACCTGGTTCCCTGCTCGTGGCGGCGCCGACGCTCACGGACTCGAACTTCCAGCGGACCGTCGTCTACCTGATCGACCACCGCGGCGAGGGGACGCTGGGGGTGGTGTTGAACCGGCCCAGCGAGGTGGCGGTGCACGACGTGCTGCCCGCTTGGGGTCCGCACGTGACGCGCCCGCAGGCCGTCTACATCGGTGGACCGGTGGAGCAGAAGACCGCGTTGTGCCTGGCAGCGCTGCGGACCGGCGAGGACCTGTCCACTTTGGAGGGTGTGGTCGGCGTGCGCGGGCCGGTGGCGCTGCTCGACCTGGACGCCGATCCGGAGGTGCTCGTCGCGAAGGTCCGGGGCATGCGGGTGTTCGCGGGCTACGCGGGCTGGGGGTCGCGGCAGCTGGCCGGTGAGATCGACCGCGGCGACTGGATCGTGGTCCCCGGTCTGCCGGACGACGTCCTGACGCCGTCCGATGTCGACCTGTGGGGGCGGGTGCTGCGCCGTCAGGGCATGCCGACGGCACTGCTGGCGACCTATCCCGCCGACGTCCACCAGAACTGATGTTTCACGTGAAACATCAGGCCCGCGAGAACGTGCTGCACCCTCCACCGGCGCACGCGCACCCACCGCAGCCCTTCGGGGCCTCCGGCTCGGGCATCGCCTCGGCGGCGCGGTGCCCGACGGCGGTGCCCGCGATGGTGATCGCGACGGCCCCGACGACACCGACCAGGCCGACGGTCAGGGCGGCGTCCGGGTTGACGGCGGCGGCGGTGCCCGCGCCGACCGCGACGATCGCGGCGACGACGTTCGGCAGACCGGCGACCCGGTTGGCGAGCTGGAACGCCTCGTCGTCGCGCATCGCCGGAGCGGTGCGGACGCCGACGTAGCGGTTGCGCGGCAACTTCCCGCTCAACCCGAGGTAGCCGATCAACCCGAGGAAGACGCCGATCGAACCGAGCACCACAGGCAGCACGATGTTCACGCCTTCGAGGGTAGGTGGGCGGTCCACCCGAGTTGCAATCCCCCCGATCAGGTGTGGCGCAAACCATTCGGGTGGTGCGGGCCCATGTCACACTCAAGGAGCGGGATCAGGGGTCGATACCGGTGAGGTGGTGATGGTCATGAGCAGCACAGCGCGTCGTCTCGAGGGCTACACCCTGGCCGACTGGGAAAGCCTCGAACCGCATGAAGGACGTCGAATTGAGCTCGTCAACGGGCGGTTCCGCGTGAACGCCGCACCGGCGGTCCCCCATCAGCGCATCGCAGATCGCTTGCAGACCTTGCTCGACGACGCGGTCGCCCCGGCGGGTCTGGAGGCGTACTCGGCGATCGGCGTTCGCGTCGGGCAGAGCGGCTACATCCCGGACCTCACGATCTGCGTTCCCTCGGAAGGAACCAGCACGTCGTCCGATGACGTCGAGATGGTCGTCGAGGTGTTGTCACCCTCCACCGCGAACAGCGACCGGCTGGAGAAGCCCGCCGCCTACGCCGCCGCTGGAATTCCGGTGTACTGGATCGTGGAGGCTCCGAAAGGCGGTACCCCGGTCGTGCGCTGCTACGTCCTCAGCGGCGACACCTACGCCGAGGCAGGGGTGGCGAGCAGCGGGAATCCCGCCGAACTGGCCGTCACGCGGGACATCTCGGTGAAGGTCGACGTCGATGTCCTTTTCGCCCGCCGTGGTCAACCGGGTACCGTAAGGCCATGAGCAAGGCCTGCCTGCTCCTTGTCCAGCCGCGCTGACCGACTTGCCGGTCGGCGCGGCCACCCCTCATGCCACTGAAGGCTGAGGGGTTTCGTCGTGTCAGGGGCAGGAAATCGATGGAGAGGGACGTTCGATGAGCACGGACGCGGCCGCGGAAACCCCGGCCTTCCGCTACACGGCCGAACTGGCAGGCCGGATCGAGAAGCGCTGGCAGCAGTACTGGGAGGACAACGGCACGTTCCACGCGCCGAACCCGGTCGGCCCGCTGTCCACCGGTGAGCCGGTGCCCGCGGACAAGCTGTTCGTGCAGGACATGTTCCCGTACCCGTCGGGCGCGGGGCTGCACGTCGGCCACCCGCTGGGCTTCATCGGCACGGACGTCTTCGCCCGGTACCACCGGATGAACGGCCGCAACGTGCTGCACACGATGGGCTTCGACGCGTTCGGCCTGCCCGCGGAGCAGTACGCGGTGCAGACCGGCCAGCACCCGCGCAAGACCACCGAGGACAACATGGCCACCTACCTGCGGCAGATCCGCAGGCTGGGGCTGGGGCACGACGAGCGGCGCCGGATCTCCACGATCGACGTCGAGTACTACAAGTGGACGCAGTGGATCTTCCTGCAGATCTTCAACTCCTGGTACGACGCCGACGCGGGCAAGGCGCGGCCGATCGCCGAGCTGGAAGCCCAGTTCGCCGACGGGACCCGGCCCACGCCGGACGGTCGTCCGTGGGCGAGCCAGACGAGCGCCGAGCAGCGCAAGGTGCTGAACGAGCACCGCCTGGCGTACCTGTCCGAGGCGCCGGTGAACTGGTGCCCCGGCCTGGGAACGGTGCTGGCCAACGAGGAGGTCACCGCCGACGGTCGCAGCGAGCGCGGCAACTTCCCCGTGTTCCGCCGCAACCTGCGCCAGTGGATGATGCGGATCACCGCGTACTCCGACCGGCTGATCGACGACCTGGACCGGCTGGACTGGCCGGAGAAGGTCAAGGCCATGCAGCGCAACTGGATCGGGCGCAGCAACGGCGCCCGCGTGCGCTTCCCGGTCGGCGCCAACGAGATCGAGGTCTTCACGACCCGTCCCGACACGCTGTTCGGCGCGACGTACATGGTGCTGGCGCCGGAACACGCGCTGGTGGACGTGATCGCGGCTCCCGAGCGGGCCGCGGACATCGCCGCGTACCGGCGGGCCGCGTCCCTGAAGTCCGAACTGGACCGCCAGGAGAACAAGGAGAAGACCGGCGTCTTCACCGGCGCGTACGCCAAGAACCCGGTCAACGGCACCGAGATCCCGGTCTACATCGCCGACTACGTGCTGATGGGCTACGGCACCGGCGCGATCATGGCGGTGCCCGGCCAGGACCAGCGCGACTGGGACTTCGCGACCGCGTACGACCTGCCGGTGATCCGGACCGTTCAGCCGTCCGAGGGCTTCGAGGGCGAGGCGTTCACCGGCGACGGGCCCGCGATCAACAGCAGCTTCCTGGACGGCATGGCCATCCAGGAGGCCAAGTCCACGATGATCACCTGGCTGGAGGAGAACGACCACGGCCGCGGCACCGTCCAGTACAAGCTGCGCGACTGGCTGTTCTCCCGCCAGCGGTACTGGGGCGAGCCGTTCCCCATCGTCTACGACGAGGACGGCACGCCGATCCCGCTGCCCGACTCCATGCTGCCGGTCGAGTTGCCCGAGGTGGACGACTACTCGCCGCGCACCTTCGAGCCGGACGACGCGAACAGCGAGCCGTCGCCGCCGCTGTCCCGCGCGACCGACTGGACCGAGGTCGAGCTGGACCTGGGCGAGGGCCTGAAGAAGTACCGCCGCGACTTCAACACCATGCCCAACTGGGCGGGGTCGTGCTGGTACCAGCTGCGCTACGTCGACCCGACCGAGTCCGAGCGGTTCGTCAACGCCGAGAACGAGCAGTACTGGCTGGGCCCGCGCACCGCGGAGCACGGCGCGAACGACCCCGGCGGCGTCGACCTGTACATCGGCGGCGTCGAGCACGCGGTGCTGCACCTGCTGTACTCCCGCTTCTGGCAGAAGGTGCTGTTCGACCTGGGCCAGGTGTCCGGCGACGAGCCGTACCGCAAGCTGTTCAACCAGGGCTACATCCAGGCGTACGCGTTCCAGGACAAGCGCGAGACGTACGTGCCCGCCGACGAGGTCGTGGAGGAGAACGGGAAGTTCTTCTTCAACGGCGAAGAGGTCAAGCGCGAGTACGGCAAGATGGGCAAGAGCCTGAAGAACGTCGTCACGCCGGACGAGATGTGCGAGAACTACGGCGCGGACACGTTCCGGATGTACGAGATGTCGATGGGCCCGATGGACGTGTCCCGCCCGTGGGCGACCAAGGACGTCGTCGGCGCGCAGCGGTTCCTGCAGAGGCTGTGGCGCAACCTGGTCGACGAGAACACCGGTGAGCTGCGGGTCGTCGAGGACGCCGCGCCCGAGGAATCCCTGCGGGCGCTGCACAAGACGATCGCGGGCGTGCACGACGACTTCGTGAACCTGCGCTACAACACGGCGGGCGCGAAGCTGATCGAGCTGAACAACCACGTCACCAAGGCGTACAGCGCGACCGGCACGCCGAGGGTGCTGGCCGAGGCGATGGTGCAGATGCTGGCGCCGCTGAGCCCGCACATCTCCGAGGAGCTGTGGGCCAAGCTGGGCCACGAGGGGTCGCTGGCGCACGGGCCGTTCCCGAAGGCCGACGAGAAGTACCTGGTCGAGGACTCGGTGGAGTACCCGATCCAGGTCAACGGCAAGGTCAAGGCGCGGATCACGGTGTCCGCGACGGCCGGTCAGGACGAGGTCAAGGCCGCGGCGCTGGCCGAGGAGAAGATCGCCGAGCTGGTCGCGGGCGGGACGCCGCGCAAGGTGATCGTCGTGCCCGGCCGACTGGTGAACATCGTGCTGTAGAGCCGGGGGCGCGGGGTGTCCACGGGCACCCCGCGCCGTCACTCCTCGATGCCCATGGAGACGAGGAGGCTCGCGAGCATCGCGTCGAACATCGGCTCCGGGTCGGACACGGCCACCGGGAAGTGCCCGAACACCTCCAGCGCCACGTGCCCGTAGAGCCGCACCCACGACTGGAGGATCTGGAAGAGCGTGCCCAGGCGCAGCGATTCCTCGTCCACCTCCACGCCGCGCGCGGTCACCGTGCCGATCATCCCCTGCCGGAACGCCCGCAGGTCGGCGTGCAGCACCTCCGGCGGTTCGGGCAACTCCTCGCCGCGCGGGTGCTCGTGCTTGACGATCAGCCTGCCCGCGACCTCCAGGAACACCTTCCCGAACTGGTCGCCGACCTTCAGCCGGTCGGGCCCGACCGTCCCGATGACGTTCTCGGGTGACGCGAAGACCAGCGAGAACTCCTGCGGGTGGGCCAGCGCCCAGCGCCGGAAGCCCCGGCAGACCGCGTAGACCTCCTCGTGCCCGCCGCCCTCGCCGAACGGGGCGAGCGCCGCGTACAGCTCCGCCTCCAAGTCCTGGCAGATGTCGTCGCACAGGCGGCGCAGCAGGTCCTCGCGCGAGTCGTAGTAGCGGTACAGCGCCGGGGCGGTGATGCCGACCTCCCGAGCGATGGCACGCAGCGTCACGGCCTCACGTCCGTGGTCCACGAGCAGGGCACGAGCCTGCCGCCGGATATCACGCTCGGTTTCCGCACGGAGCCGTTCACGGTGCGTGGTCTGGGACATATGTTCACCCCATCGGGTTGTTCACGCCTGTGTTGCCGGCATACCGTCAGGCAAGTTCGGTGAACGGTGTTTACCAAGCCGACGCCGTTCGCGGAACCGTAACGCCATTCAGCCTAGGAGGACGACCTTGTTCGCGAAGTGGGGCTCGCTGGCCTATCACCGCCGTTGGGTGGTGTTGATCGCGATCGTGCTGCTGTCCGTCGGTGGCGGCATCTGGGGGCTGGGCGTCTTCGACAAGCTGAGCCAGGGCGGCTACGACGCGCCGGGCAGCGAGGCGGCGCGGGCCAACCAGGTCGCGCAGGACGCGTTCGGCCGCCAGGGCGGTGACGTCATCGTCATCTACACGGCCCCGCAGGGCACCACCGTCGACTCCCCCGAGTTCGCCGCGAAGATCACCGCGCAGCTCGACGGGCTGCCCGGCGACGCGGTCAAGCAGGTCGCCTCCTACTGGAACACGCGGCTGCCGACGTTCGCCAACGCCGACAAGAGCAAGGCGCTGGCCGCGATCACCCTCCAGGCCGGCGACTCGAACGCGCAGATCAAGCAGTTCCAGCAGATCTCCGACAAGCTCGCCGTGGACGGCGTCGAGTCGCTGGTCGGCGGCCTCACGCCCACCCAGAAGGCGATCAACGACATCACCGCGTCGGACCTCACCAAGGCCGAAGCCGTGTCGCTGCCCATCGTGCTGCTCCTGCTGATCGTCATCTTCGGCGGTCTCATCGCGGCCTCGCTGCCGGTGCTCGTCGGCGGCCTCTCGATCATGGGCTCGCTCGGCGTGCTGCACGCCGTGTCGCTCGGCGCCGACGTGAACTCGTTCGCCGTCAACGTCGCCAGCCTGCTCGGCCTCGGCATGGCCATCGACTACGGCCTCTTCATGGTCGGCCGGTTCCGCGAGGAGCTCGCCGCGGGCCGCAGCGTGGAGGACGCCGTGCGCCGCACGGTCACCTCGGCGGGCCGGACCGTGGCGTTCTCCTCGACGATCCTGGTCATCGCCCTCGCCGGTCTGCTGCTGTTCCCGCAGGGCTTCCTCAAGTCGCTGAGCTACGGCGGCATGTCGGCCGTGGCCATCGCCGCGGTCGTCTCGCTCACCCTGCTGCCCGCGCTGCTCGGCGTCCTCGGCCACCGCGTCGACAAGTTCGCGATGCCGTGGCGCAAGCGCGCCGCGAAGGGCGAGGAGGGGCTCGGCTGGGCTCGGCTCGGCAGGCGGGTCATGAAGCGCCCGGTGCTGTTCGCGGTGCCGATCATCGGTGTCCTGCTCGCACTCGGCGCGCCGTTCCTCGGCGTGAAGTTCGGCGCGGTCACCGAGAAGGTCCTGCCGGAGGGCAACTCCTCGCGGGTCGCCGCCGAGACGATCAACTCCGACTTCTCGGCGCTGTCGGCCAACGGCCTCAAGATCGTGATTTCCGGCGACCCCGACCCCGCCGCCGTCCAGTCCTACCTCGCGAAGGTCTCCGACGTGTCCGGCGTCGACACCGCGCAGGCCACCTCGGAGCCGAAGAACGGCGTGTGGGTCGCCGCCGCGGGCCTCGACGGCGGTGACGCGCACTCCGACCAGGCCAAGCAGGCGCTCAAGGACGTGCGCGCGCTGGACGTGCCGAGCGGCTCGGAGGTGCTGGTCGGCGGTCCGACCGCGCTGGTGTCCGACAGCCTGGACGCCATCGCGGCCAACCTGCCGTGGATGGTCCTGCTGCTGGTCGGCGCGACGTTCGTGCTGATGTTCCTGGCGTTCGGCTCGGTCGTGCTGCCGCTCAAGGCGATCGTGATGAGCGCGCTGAGCCTGTCGGCGACCTTCGGCGTGCTGGTCTGGATCTTCCAGGACGGCCATGGCGCCTCGCTGCTCGGCGTAACGCCGTCGCCGCTGGAGTCGGGCATCGTCGTGCTGATGGCGGCCATCGTGTTCGGCCTGTCGACGGACTACGAGATCTTCCTGCTGTCCCGCATGGTCGAGGCCCGCAACAGGGGCGCGAGCAGCGAGGACGCCGTCGCGACCGGGCTGGCCAAGACCGGGCGCGTGATCACCGCCGCCGCGCTGCTGCTGAGCGTCGTGATCGGCGCGTTCGCGTTCTCACAGATCACGATCATGCGGTTCGTCGGCGTCGGCATGATCCTGGCGCTGGTGCTGGACGCGACGGTCGTCCGGATGCTGCTCGTGCCCGCCGTGCTCAAGCTCCTCGGCAACGCGGCGTGGTGGGCTCCCGGCCCGTTGCGCCGGATCCAGGAGCGGATGGCCATCCACGAGGGCGGCGACGTGGGCGACGAGGACGAACCCGCGGCTCGGGAGCGCACCCCGGAGTCGGTGCACTAGGTCTCACCCCGTTGAATCCTCAACCACCAGGAAGTACCTTGATGGTTGAGGATTCAACTATAGGGAGCCCGTCATGCCGATCCAGCGCCTGAACCACGCCGTGCTGTACGTCCGGGACGTCACGAAGGCGGTGGCGTTCTACGGCGACGTGCTCGGCTTCAAGATCGTCATGGAGATGCCCGGCCAGGCCGCGTTCCTCCAGGCCGCCGGATCGACCAACGACCACGACCTCGGCCTCTTCGCCATGGGCGCCCAGGCGGCCGACTCCCCCGCGGGCAGCTCCGCGGTCGGCCTCTACCACCTCGCGTGGGAGGTCGACACGCTCGGCGAGCTGCGCGCCATCCGCGCCAGGCTCGTGCAGCACGGCGCCCTCGTCGGCGAGTCCGACCACGGCACCACCAAGGCGCTCTACGCCCGCGACGTCGACGGCATCGAGTTCGAGGTCTGCTGGCTGGTGCCCGCCGACCGGTTGACCGACCAGCTGCGCGCCGACAAGGCCGCCAGGCCGCTCGACCTGGACGCCGAGGTCGACTCCTACGGCGCCGACCTGCGCGGCGGCATCGGGGTGTCGGTGCCCGCGCTGGGCTGACGTCAGCCGGGGTGGGGCGGGGTCGGGGCGAACGCGACCATCGTCGCCTCGAACGCGGTGGGCCTGCCGGTGATCCCCGGCAGCTCCGCCTCGTCGAGGTCGAACCTCGCCAGCTCGGTGTCGTCCGACCCGTCCAGCACCGTCGTCGTCGACCCGGTGGCCAGGAAGATCCGCCGGTCGCCGGGCGCGTTCGACAGCCCGCGCGCGTCGTAGGGCAGCGTCCGCAGCAGCGCCCGCGTCGTCGTGTCCACGACGGCGACGGCCCGCTGCCCGGTCAGCGCCACGTACACCCGCGACCCGTCCGGGGTGACCGCGACGCCGCCCGCGCCCCTGCCGACCGGGATCTCCGCGAGCCGGGTGCGCCGCTTCGCGTCCACGACCACCAGCCCGGCGCTCGCCCTCCGCGCGCCGATGTGCAGCACGCTGGCGTACAGCGTCGACCCGTCCGGGCTCACCGCCACGTGCTGCGGCATCCCGCCCACCTCGACGGTCGCCCGCCGGGTCAGGGTCAGCGCGTCCACGAGCGCGACCGTGCCGTCCTGGGCTCCGGCCACGTAGAGCATCCGGCCGTCCGGGCTGATCGCGATGCCCTGGACCTGGCCGCCGATCGGGACCACGGCGGCGAGCGTGAACGTCGTCGGGTCGACCACGACGACCGTGCCGCCGTCGCTGGAGTTGCCGGTGACGTAGAGCCGCTGCCCGTCCGGGCGCATCACGGCCTGCGCGAGCTGCGCGCCCGTTTCGAGCCTGCCGACGACGGCGCCGCTCACCGGGTCGATCGCGGTGATCACGCCCGTCCAGCCGTTGACCACGTAGACGCGCCCGCCGTCCGGCGCCACCGCGATGCCGGTCGTGCGGCCACCGGTCCTGGCGGTCGCCAGCACCTCGCCCCGCACCGTGTCCACGACCTGCACCTGGCCCGAGCGGCCGACGACGTACGCCTGGGGCGAGGGGCCGCTGGCCGCCGGGTCGACCGCGGGAGGCGGGCCGCCCGCCAGCACCACCGGACCCGCGGACAGCGCGAACAGCGCGGCGAAGGAGAAGAAGGCCGTACCGAGTCGGCGGGGTCCGACCGTGCTCTGCGCCCACATGCGCGAATGGGACCACCCGCGGCTCGGGGCTATCCACTCCCGTCCGTCGACCGGGTGGTTTCACAACCCGGTCGGGTGAAGGTGTTCACCGCGACCCGCGGTGTGCCCGGCGCCGGTCGCTCGGGGGGCGAAACGACCGACGCCGGACCCCTCCCGGTGCGTTGCACCGGTTGGTCGAACCCCGACTGCACGAGACATACCACCACACGTCCGGAAAGGTGGGCATTTCGCGCCCGGTCCACTACGAATTCGCCGGATTCCTGCGGATCGCCACCAGTTTGGCGTAGCGCGTGCCCGCCGTCAGCAGAACCAATCCGGCACCGATGAAAGCGGCCACCCTGGCGATCCCGTCGAGCGCCGAGAGGTCGAACAGCACCAGTTTCGCCACGGCAGCCCCGACCAGCACCAGCCCGGCGATCCGCAGCGGCAGCACGTCGATCCCCCGGACGAGCAGGACGAGCGCGGCCACCGTCCACGACACGGTGACGACCGTGTGCCCGAACAGGAACCCGGACGGCGTCTGCGACACCAGCAGCGCGGCGCAGAGCACGAACGCGGCGGCGGCGTAGAGCAGCACCAGCCCGGCGACCACCAGCGCGACCGGGCTCTTGCCCGGTTCGGCGAGGACACCGCGCCGGGCGGCGGCCCACGGCAGCGCGACGGCGACCAGCGCGAGGACCAGCGCGGTCAGCATGGCGCCCACCAGCGTGCCCGCCGTGCGGATCTCCAGGTCCGGCGCGTACGCGAGCAGCCGCGGCGGGATCGCCTCCACGGCCAGCAGCAGGCCGAGACCGGCGAACACCGCGCCGCCCAGCAGCGGGCCGCGCGAAGCGGTCCGGTCGGCCAGCAACAGCAGCAGCAGCGCCTCGACGAGCACGGTCGCGGCCCGCGCGCTGCCGTCCAGGGCGATGGCCGTGGTCTGGAGCAGCGCGAACACGCCGACCACCCCGGCGGCCAGCACGAACCGCTTGGGCAGCGACGTCCTGCCCACCGCCCACAGCGCGATCATCAGCACCGCGACGGCACCGGTCATCGCGGTCGCCCAGGTCTTGTCGAGCAGCGCGGTCGCGAGCAGCGCGGGCACCGGCGACGCGGCGACCATGATCACCGACACGACGTCGTCGGGGCGGCGGCGCACCGAGATCAGCGCGCTCAGCACGCCGACCACCGCGGTCAGCAGGATGATCGCCGCCGTCGGGGCCTGGTTCTCCGCCTCCACGGCGAACCCGATCGCCAGCAGCGAGCCGAGCACCGCGGGAGCACCGGCGGCGATGGCCAGCCACGGCCAGTTCCGGCGCCACTGCACCGGGCTCGCGGCGGTCTTGAGGACGAGCAGGAAGCCGACCAGCAGCGGCGTGAAGCCACCGGTGAGGATCGGCGCGAGGACCGCGCAGGCCAGCACGACACCGATGGCGAACGTCGGGGAGTCCCAGCGCATGGCCAGCAGCAGACCGCCGAGCGCGACCACCAGGCCGACGCCGAGACCGGCCCACTCCGGCAGGTAGTCGTAGATCCTGGTGGCCGCGACCACGTCCAGGTACAGGGCGGCGACACCGGTCGCGGCCAGCGCGAACGCGCCGGTCCGCGAGGTCTCGCTGCGGTGCAGGCGCAGCCCGATGCCGATCAGGACGAGCGCCAGCGCGCCGCCGCCGAGCACGCGGGGCAGCGGGCCGAGGTAGTCGCGCTGCACGGCCAGGACCAGCAGGAGCACGACGCCGAGCAGCGTGACCACGCCGCCGACCCAGGCGAGCAGCCTGCTGCCCGCGCCGTCCTCGCCGAGCCGGTCGAGCAGCGTGCGGCGCGGCACCGGCGGCGGCATCGGCTGGACCGGCCAGTGCTGCTGGGGCGGCGGCGCGACCGGCGGGCGCCAGGCCGTGGCGACGGGAACGGGCATCGGCCGCGGCGGCGTCGCGGGTCCGTAGACCGGAGCCTGGGCCGGAACCGGCTGGACCGGCTGGACCGGTGCGGCCTGCTGGACCGGCACGACGGGCTGCGGTGGCGTCGTCGGCTGGGCGGGCGCGGGGTCCTGCGCGGCGGTCGGCGCCGGACGCACGGGCGCGACCTGGAGCCTGCGCAGTTCCATGCCGACGTCGCCCAGCTTGCGACCGAGCTCGCCCAGTTCGTCGGCGAGCCTCAACAGCGGGTCTGCTCCAGTCATGCGACCAGCGTGGGCCCCGGACGTCCCGTTCGGATCCGTACGTCTACTCAACACGCGTGACGATGTGGTCACCGGCCCGATCCCGCGCCTGGCATCCTCGGGTGGATGAGCTCCGTACTGGTACTCGGGTCGGCCAACGCGGACCTCGTCGTCGAGGTCGCCCGGCGGCCCGCGGGCGGTGAGACCGTGCTCGGCGGCGACACCGCGGTCATGCCCGGCGGCAAGGGCGCGAACACCGCCGTCGCCGCGGCGCGGGTCGGCGGGTCGGTCGACCTGCTCGGCGCCGTCGGCTCCGACCAGTACGGCGCGCTGCTGCGCGACTCGCTCACGTCCTCCGGCGTCGGCACGGGGTTCGTGCGCACGTCCGACCGCCCGACCGGGATCGCCTACATCACGGTCACCCCGGACGGCGAGAACGCGATCGTCGTGGCGCCCGGCGCGAACGGCGACGTGGCGCCGTCCGATGTGGACGCCGTCCCGGCGGCCGGGTTCGCGGTGCTGGTGTGCTCGCTGGAGGTGCCCGTGCCGACCGTCGAGCACGCCGTGGCCTGGGCCGCGCGCCACGGGATCCGCCCGGTGCTCAACCTCTCGCCGGTCGCCGAGCTGTCACCCGGCACCCTGGCGCTGCTGGACCCGCTGATCGTCAACGAGCACGAGGCCGCGCAGCTGGCGCCGACGTTCGAGGCGCTGCTCGACCTCGGTCCGCGTTCCGCCGTCGTCACCCTCGGCGCGCGCGGAGCCGCCGTCGTCACGCCGGACGGCGTGGTCGAGGTGCCCGCGCCCGCGGTGACGCCCGTCGACACCACCGGCGCGGGCGACGCCTTCGCGGGCGCGCTCGCCGCGCGGCTCGCGACGGGCGACGGGCTCGTGGCGGCCGCCGGGTACGCGGCCCGCGTCGCGGCCACCTCCGTCACCAGCTCGGGCGCCCAGCCGTCGTACCCGCTCGCGGCCGACGTGCTGCCGTCGCGGGCGGATCGTTAACAGCGGGTGTCTGGTGCCGCGCCGCACCGCCGTGTTGGCTGTCGGACACCTGGTGTCCACGTCACACTGTGCGGAATCGCCACCGATCCGAAGGGTATGGTCTAGACCATGTCGAGCGCGCGTCTGAGCGGTGTCGGTGTCAGTTCCGGTCGGGCTTCCGGCCCCGTTGTCCGAGTCGCCGAACCCCTGGGCGAGCCCCCGGCCACACCGCCGCCCGCGGACGCGGCGGCCGAGGCCGCGCGCATCCGGCCCGCGGCGGACGTGGTGGCGCAGCGGCTGAACGCGCGCGCCGCGACGGTCGAGGGCGACGCCAAGGCCGTGCTGGAGACGACCGCGGCGATGGCCCTGGACCCGTCCCTGCTGGCGCAGGCCGAGAAGCTCGTCACCGACGAGGGCCTGCCCGCCGCGCGAGCGGTGCACCAGGCCGCGGGCGGCTTCATCACGATGCTGCGGAACGCGGGCGGCTACATGGCCGAACGTGCCCGCGACGTGCAGGACGTCCGCGACCGGCTGGTCGCCGAACTCCTCGGCCTGTCCGCCCCCGGCGTGCCGGACCTCGACTCCCCCAGCGTGCTCGTCGCCCGCGACCTCGCCCCCGCCGACACCGCGGGCCTCGACCCGGCCAAGGTGCTCGCGCTGGTCACCGAGGAGGGCGGCCCCACCTCGCACACCGCGATCCTGGCCCGCTCGCTCGGCATCCCCGCCGTGGTCGCGTGCCGCGGGATCCTCGCGCTCGACCCGACCTCGCTCGCCGTCGACGGCGACACCGGCGTCGTGCGCGAGTCCGACGGCGTCGTGCGCGCCGCGGCCGGCACGGGCAAGTCCGCCTGGAACGGCGTCGGCATCCTGCGCGACGGCCACCGGGTGAAGGTGCTCGGCAACGTCGGCTCCCCGGCCGACGCTGCCGCCGCCGCCGCCGCGGGTGCCGAAGGTGTCGGGCTGTTCCGCACCGAGTTCTGCTTCCTGTCCGCCACCGAGGAACCGACGGTCGAGGAGCAGCGCAAGGCCTACGCGGCCGTGCTCACCCCGTTCGCCGGGAAGCCCGTGGTCGTGCGGACGCTCGACGCGGGCGCCGACAAGCCGCTGGCGTTCCTCGCCCCGGAGCCCGAACCGAACCCGGCGCTCGGCGTGCGCGGGGTGCGGGTGGCGTTCGACCGGCCGGAGATCATCGACCGGCAACTCGAAGCCATCGCCCTGGCGGCGAAGGACTCCGGCGCCGACGTGTCGGTCATGGCCCCCATGGTCGCCACCGCCGCCGAGGCCGCGTGGTTCGTGAAGCGCGCCCGCGCCGCGGGCATCGCACGGGCGGGCGTGATGATCGAGATCCCGGCCGCGGCGATGACCGCGCGCGAGATCGCCGCCGTCGTCGACTTCGTGTCGCTCGGCACGAACGACCTGGCCCAGTACCTGTTCGCGGCCGACCGCCAGCTCGGCGCCGTGGCCGCGTTGAACGACCCGTGGCAGCCCGCGCTGCTCCGGCTGATCAACCTGGTCGGCGAGGTCGGCGTCGCCACCGGCACGCCGGTGGGCGTGTGCGGCGAGGCGGCGGCCGACCCGCTGCTCGCCTGCGTGCTCACGGGGATGGGCGTGACCAGCCTGTCGATGAACCACACCGCACTGGCCACCGTCGGCGCCAAGCTCGCCTCCACCAGCCTCGACGTCTGCCAGCTCGCGGCCCGCGGCGCGGTCGGCGCCCACGACCCGGCGTCAGCGAAGATCGCCGCCCGGGCTCCGCACTAGGGCGTCCACGACGGCCTTGACCAGCGGGTGGTCCTCGCTGCCCTGGCGGATCGCGGCGTACACCCGGCGCAACGGCGGCGTGCCCCTCACGGGCACGACGATCGCGCCGGGCACGTCGGTGAGCGCGTTGCGCGGTACCAGCGCGACGCCCGCGCCCGCCGCGACCAGTGCCACCACGGCGCGGAAGTCGTCCGAGGTGTGCACGATCCGCGCGTGCGGCACGGCGAGCGTCACGACGTCGCGGCACGGGTTGCCGGGCAGCGGGGCGACCCAGTCGTCGTCGGCCAGGTCGCGCACGTCGATGGTGACGCGCTCGGCCAGCCGGTGGTCGGCGGGGACGACGACGTCGAAGGGTTCCGCGTAGAGGGGGAACCTGGTGACGCGCAGGTCGTCGGGGCGGTACTCCTCGGTGATCGCGAGGTCGATCTCGCCGTCGAGCAGCAGCGGCAGGCTGGCGTGGCCCTCGACGTCGCGCACCACGACCTTCAGTCCGGGTGCGGTGCGGCGGAGCGCGGCGATGGCGGGGGCCACGACCTGGCTGATCGCGGACGCGAAGCCCGCCACCTTGATCTGGCCCGCGGTCCCCTCGGCGAACGACGCCAGGGTCGCCTGGGCCCGTTCGAGTTCGGCGGCGACCGCGTTGGCGTGGCCGACGAGCAGTTCGCCGGCGGCCGTCAGCGACACCCGGCGGCCCCGTCTGCGCAGCAGTTCCTGCCCCGTCTCGGCTTCCAGCGCCGTGAGCTGCTGGGACACCGCCGACGGGGTCAGGTGCAGCGCTTTCCCGGCCGCGGTCACGGTGCCGTGGTCGGCCAGTGCGCGCAGCACCGGCAGCCGTCGAGGATCGATCACGCGCCCATAGTGCCCTTGGCCAGTGTGCCGAGCAGGTGCAGGCGCTCCTCGGACTCCGAACCGGGGTCCGCGTGGTAGGTGATCAGCACCTGGTCCGCCTCGGGCAGGGCGAACTTCTCGTAGCGCAGGTCGAGCGGGCCGACCTGCGGGTGCAGCAGGAGGGTCAGGCCGCTGGCCTTCCGGCGGACGTCGTGGCGCGCCCAGAGGGTGCGGAAGCGGTCGCTGCGCAGGCTCAGCTCGCCGATGAGGGTGACCAGGCGCGGGTCGTCGACGTCGGTGCCGAGCAGGGACCGCAGGTAGGGCACGACCTTGGCGGTCATCCCGTCCCAGTCGCGGTAGAAGGTCCGCATGCCCGGTTCGAGGAAGGCCGCGCGCAGGGTGTTCACGCCGGGCGCGAAGAACGGGGACAGGGCGATGGCGAGCGGGTTCGCCGCGAGCACGGTCATGCTCCTGCCCTGCACGTACGCGGGCGTGGTCGTCCAGTTGTCGATCAGGTTCCGCACGCCCGCGCCGACCCTCTCCGGCTTCGGCCGCCGCCGCTTCGGCGGCACGGGGTGGGCCAGGTCGTGCAGGTAGGCCGACGCCTCCGCATCCAGCCGCAGCGCGGTCGCGATGCTGTCCAGCACCTGGTCGGACGGGTGCTGGTCGCGGCCCTGCTCCAGCCGCAGGTAGTACTCGGCGCTGATGCCCGCCAGCAGCGCGACCTCCTCGCGCCGCAGACCCGGAACCCTGCGCCGCTCCCCCGCGGGCAGTCCGACGTCATCGGGGCGGACCAGCTCCCGCCGCGCCCGGAGGTAGTCGCCAAGGGCCATGGATCGACAGTAACCCGGCTCCGCGCGCCGGTCCTGTCCCTGCGGGCACCAGGATCGGCGGGGCACTGGCTGCGCCGTCCGGCCCGGCGCACGCTGGCCCCATGACCACTTCCTTCGGCTTCTCCTCGACCACCGACGACGTGCTGGCGGGCGTCGACCTGACCGGGCGGCGGGTGGTGGTGACCGGCGGGTCGTCGGGCATCGGCGTCGAGACCGCGCGGGCGCTGGCCGCCGCCGGCGCGGAGGTCGTCCTCGCGGTCCGGCGCGACGGGCCGGAGACCGCCGCGCTGATCACCGAGCAGACCGGCAACCCGCTGGTCGGCTCCCGGCCGCTGGACCTCGCCGTCCCCTCGTCGGTGGCGGCGTTCGTCCGCGACTGGACCGGACCGCTGCACGTGCTCGTCAACAACGCCGGGATCATGGCGGTCCCGGAGCTCCGGCTGACCGCGGAGGGCCACGAGGTGCAGTTCGCCACGAACTTCCTCGGCCACTTCGCCCTGACCACGGGCCTGCGCGCCGCGCTCGCGGAAGCCGGTGGCGCCAGGGTCGTCTCGCTCAGCTCGAACGCGCACCACTTCTCCGACGTGGTCCTCGACGACCTGGCCTTCCAGCACCGCGCCTACGACCCGTGGCTCGCCTACGGCCAGTCGAAGACCGCCGACGTGCTGCTCGCGGTGGGCGTGACCCGGCACTGGGCCGACGACGGGATCCTGGCCAACGCGGTGAACCCCGGTGCCATCGCGACCGGCCTGCAGAAGCACACCGGCGGGCTGCGCACGCCCGTGGAGAAGCGCAAGACCATCCCCCAGGGCGCGGCCACGTCGGTGCTGCTGGCGGCGTCGCCGCTGGTCGAGGGGATTGGCGGGCGCTACTTCGAGGACTGCGCGGAAGCGCCCGTGCTGGCCGGGTCGTCGGAGCTGTTCGGCGGCGGGGTGGCGGCGTGGGCGGTCGACGCCGACAACGCCGACCGGCTCTGGGACACGGCGACCCGGCTCATCCGCTGAGGGGCGACCGGAGACGGCCACCCCCCAGCGGGGCGGTCACATCCGGGAGCGGGCCGTCACGAACGCGTCCACGGCCCGGTTCACGTCGGCGGTCGAGTGGGCCGCCGACATCTGGGTGCGGATGCGGGCCTTGCCGTGCGGCACCACCGGGTAGGAGAAGCCGATCACGTAGACGCCCTGCTCCAGCAGCAGGTCGGCCATCCGGCTCGCCTCCGCGGCGTCGCCGATCATCACCGGGATGATCGCGTGCTCGCCGGGCAGCAGGTCGAAGCCCTCGTCGGCCATCCGCGCCCGGAACAGCGCCGCGTTCTCCCGCAGCCTGGCGTGCAGGTCGCCGGAGGAGCCGATCAGGTCCAGCGCGGCGATCGACGCGGCGGTGATCGACGGGGCCAGCGAGTTCGAGAACAGGTACGGGCGGGAGCGCTGGCGGAGCATCTCGACGATCTCGCGGCGGCCGGAGGTGTAACCGCCGCTGGCCCCGCCGAGCGCCTTGCCCAGCGTGCCCGTCACGACGTCGACCCGGTCCTGGACGCCGAACAGCTCGGGCGTGCCGCCGCCGTTCGGGCCGATGAAGCCGACCGCGTGCGAGTCGTCGACCATGACCAGCGCGTCGTACCGGTCGGCCAGGTCGCAGATCTCGCCGAGCGGGGCGAAGTAGCCGTCCATCGAGAACACGCCGTCGGTCGCGATCAGCCGGTAGCGGGCGTCGGCGGAATCCTTGAGCTGGCGCTCCAGGTCGTCCATGTCCCTGTTCTTGTAGCGGTACCGCTTCGCCTTGCACAGCCGGACGCCGTCGATGATCGACGCGTGGTTCAGCTCGTCGGAGATCACCGCGTCCTGGTCGCCCAGCAGCGTCTCGAACAGGCCGCCGTTGGCGTCGAAGCAGGAGCTGTAGAGGATCGTGTCCTCGGTGCCGAGGAACCGCGACAGCCGCGCTTCGAGCTGCTTGTGCGGTTCCTGCGTGCCGCAGATGAACCGCACCGACGCCATGCCGAAGCCCCAGCGGTCGAGCGCGTCCTTGGCGGCGTCGACCAGCACCGGGTGGTCGGCCAACCCGAGGTAGTTGTTGGCGCAGAAGTTGAGCACCTCGTCGCCGTCGCCGACCCGCACCTCGGCGCTCTGCGGGCTGCCGATGACCCGCTCGGCCTTGTACAGGCCCGCCGCCCTGATGTCCTCGATCCCGACGAGCAGGTCTTCCTTCATCGCGCCGAACATCAGGCCTCCGTCCAGTCGAGCACGACCTTGCCGCACTTGCCTTCACGAGCTGTCGCGAACGCCTCGGCGTGGTCGCGGTAGCCGAACTTGTGGGTGATCACCGGGGTCAGGTCGAGGCCGCGCTGGAGCAGCACGGACATCGAGTACCAGGTCTCGAACATCTCGCGACCGTAGATGCCCTTGATGTGCAGCATCTTCAGCACCACGCTGCTCCAGTCGACCGCGAACTCCTCCGTGGGCAGGCCGAGCATCGCGATGCGGCCGCCGTGGGACATGTTCGCGATCATGTCCCGCATCGCGACGGGCTTGCCGGACATCTCCATGCCGACGTCGAAGCCCTCGGACATGCCCAGTTCGACCTGCGCGTCGGCGATCGTGGCCGTGGCGACGTTCAGCGCGAGGTCCACGCCGACCTTGCGGGCGATGTCCAGGCGGTGCTCGCTGACGTCGGTGATCACGACGTTGCGCGCGCCCGCGTGCTTGGCGACGGCGGCGGCCATGATGCCGATCGGGCCCGCACCGGTGATCAGCACGTCCTCGCCGATGACCGGGAACGACAGCGCGGTGTGCACGGCGTTGCCGAACGGGTCGAAGATCGCGGCCACGTCCAGGTCCACCTTGTCGCGGTGCACCCAGGCGTTCTCCTGCGGCAGCACCGCGTACTGGGCGAACGCGCCGTCGACGTGCACGCCGAGGCCGCGGGTGTTCGCGCACAGGTGCCTGCGGCCCGCCTTGCAGTTGCGGCACGTGCCGCAGACCAGGTGCCCCTCGCCGGAGACCAGGTCGCCGACCCGCACCCCGTTCACGGCGACGCCGATCTCCACGACCTCGCCGACGAACTCGTGGCCGAGCACGAGCGGCGCCTTGACGTTGCGCGCGGCCCAGTCGTCCCACGAGTCGATGTGCAGATCGGTGCCGCAGATGCCGGTGCGGAGCACCCGCACGACGACGTCGCCGGGTCCCGCGAGGGGGTCGGGGACGTCGACCAGTTCGAGTCCCGGCCCTGCGGCCACCTTGACCAGTGCCTTCATCCGCGCAGTCTCACCCGTCTCCGCTGTTCAGTCCATCAGGACTTTCTGCAATCGCTTGTTAGCCCTCCTTCACAAGGGCTGCTCGCGATGTTCGCGGAAACCATGCCACCGGGGACGCCCGGACCGGCGCTGGGCGCGGCGACCGAACGGGTGTCAGGCCTTCGTGACCCTGAACCCCGGCATGCGCACCAGGTAGGCGCCCATCCTGATCATCCGGACCCTCTTGATCTGCACCGAGCCCGCGCGCACCACACCGGTCAGCACGAAGTGCGGCCTGCCCTCGCCGGTGCCCGCCTTGTCGGTGATGCTGCCCGCCGACATCTGGATGTCGTCGGTGTTCACGGTGGCGCCCTCCGGCAGCAGGATCGACACCGACCCGGCCGTCACGTCCAGCTCGACGGTCACCACCGCGTGCGGGATCTCGGCCTCGCTGAAGTCGAGCTCGGTCGAGCCCATCCGGTTGCGCACCACCAGTTCCCGCGGCACGGCCCACCGGCCCTTGCGGTTGACCGTGGACATGGTGCTCTTGATCTCGACGCGGTCCCCGTGCGCGACGGCCTTCGGCGCCTGCTCGTTGTGCGTCATCCCCGGCAGGTCGAGGAGGACCGCGTTCAGCTCGCCCCTGGTCTTCGCGACCAGGGCGACGTCGGTGCGCGAGGAGAACTCGTCCAACGTGATCAGGCCCTGGCCGATGGCCTTCTGGAGCAGGCCGATCACGTGCTCCCGTTCGGCGTCCGACACCCGGTAGTCCTTGGGATCGGTCATGGTCGAGCCTCCGGTTCGGCGTCGAGGCCGTGTTCGATCGCGTAGCGGGCCAGTTCGACCCGGTTGTGCAGCTGGAGCTTCCGCAACGTGGACTGCACGTGGTTCTCCACAGTCCGGTGCGAGATCACCAGTCTGGTCGCGATCTGCCGCGCTGTCAGGCCCTTCGCCACAAGTCGCAGCACCTCGGTCTCGCGCTCGGTCAGCTGCGGCTCGTCGGCCTCGTCGGGGTTCGCCGCCATCCGCCGGTACTCGCCGAGCACCAGCCCGGCCAGACCCGCGGTGAACACCGCGTCGCCGACCGCCGTCCGGTTGACCGCGTCCACCAGCTCCTCGGCGGACGCGGACTTCACCAGGTACCCGGACGCCCCCGCCTTCACGGCCTGGAGCACGTCGTCGTGCTCGCCGCTGGCGGACAGCACGAGCACCCGCGTCCCCGGCAGCTCACCGGTGATCATCGCGGTGGCGTCGACCCCGGACAGCTCGCCGAGGTTGAGGTCCATCAGCACCACGTCGGGCCGCACCGCGCGGGCGATCCGCATCGCCGACGCCGCGTCGCTCGCGGTCGCGACCACCTTGAACCCGCGTTCGGCCAAGTCCCTCGCCACGCCGTCGCGCCACAGCGGGTGGTCGTCGACCACCATCACCGAAACCGTCACCGCACTCCCCCTACTCGGAACACGCGCACTTCCCACTCGGTGCCCTCACCGGGCCCGGTCTGCAACTCCAACGTGCCGCCGAGCAGCGCGACCCGTCCCCTGATCGACTTCGCGATCCCCATCCGGCCCTCGGCCTCGGCGTCGTCGACGCGGCCCTCGGGGATGCCGGGGCCGTCGTCGCGGACGCTCACGACGACCTCACCGCCCAGATCCTCCAGCAGCACCCACGCCCCGGCGCCCGGCCCCGCGTGCTTGTCCACGTTGGACAGCATCTCCCGCACCACCGCGGTCAGCTCCAGCGCGACCACGGCGGGCAGCATCACCTGCGTGGCGGGCGTGGACACCTGCACCTTCCGGGTGGCCAGGATCTGCAGGGCCGGGTTCAGGTCGGACTCACCGTCCACTGTGGACTCGACCGGCGATGCGGCGACCAGCGACCGCAGCGCCACCTCCTGCTCACCGGCCAGCTCCGCCAGCTCGGCGGCCTCGCCACCCAGTTCCATCCCGCGCTTGCGCACCCGTGCGAGCACCTGGAGCACGCCGTCGTGGATCGAGCGGGCCAGCCGCTCGCGCTCCGCCGTGGCCGCCTCGGTCCGCAACGCCTGCGCCAGCCGCACCGCCGACCGCCGTGCCGTGGACGACGCCATGCCGACCACGAACCCGGCGCCCGAGAGCAGCACGACGTCCCGCACCAGGTCGACGCTCATCGCCCCGCGGTTGAGGTACGTGCACAGCCCGACGACCCCGCCCGCGATCGCGCCCGCGTACCGGCCCGCCAGCGCACCGGCCGCCACCGCGGGGCCGCACGCCCAGATGGTCGTGAGCAGCGGGACGTTCGCGAGCAGTTGCAGGTCCGTCATGGCCAGCGGCGACGTCGACATCAGGGCGCACGACACGACCAGGTCGGCGAGCACGATCCACGGCTGCCTGCCGGACTCCCGGCTGTACGCCCTGGTGGTGAAGACGGTCCACGCGGCCATCACGCCGATCACCGTCCACGCCAGCCACGGCCGCTCGTAGCCGCTCGCGTGCACCGCCGCGTTGCCCAGCGCGAAGAGGAAGGTCACCAAGCGTAGTGCGACGGTGCCCCGCCACAGGTGCGCGACGGGGTCTTCGAGCACAGATGGCCCCTCGGCGTCGGACTTGATGTGCACGGTGCGCTCCTTTCGCACCCCATCCTGCCGTGTCGGAGTGGCCCAGCTAACCCCCAGGTGGACGACTACTCCCCGCCACCGGGATGTGCAAGGCTGGCGCCGAGCCCTGGTGGCCCGGTGGTGGGTCGCCACATCGGCACTCCCACGGCGGGGAGGGAAGCCGTGCGCGACTGGCCTCTGTGGACGTTGCGCTGGCCCGCACTCGTCTACTGGCTCGTGATCGACTTCGCCGCCCTCGGCGTCGTCGCGTTCGTCATCGCGGCCACCCCGACCCCGCTGCCCGCCGACATCGGCCGGTTCGCCGCCATCGCGGGCACCGCGGGCGCGGTCATCATCGGCAGCTCCATCTACAGCCACCACCTCGGCGAGACCGAGCGCAACCCGTGGGCCGCGCACCTCTGCTACCTGACCGCGGGCATCATCGCGCTCCCGCCGAACCTGCTGGTCCTGCTCCTCTTCGGCCCCGCCCTGCACGGCGTCCTCTCCCAGCGCCCCGACTCCCACCGCTGGATCTTCACCCTCTGCGCGACCGCGCTCGCCGTGTTCGCCACCCGCTTCGTCTACGGCTGGAGCGACCCCTCCGAGAGCGTCTACATGATGGTCGTCGGCGCCGCGGTGCTGCTGGTGCTGCGCGCGGGCCTGATCGCCGTCGGCCTGCGCCTGCGCAAACCGGACGCGCCGATCGGGGAATCCGTCGGCGAACCGATCGACGCCGTCCTCGGCGTCGTCGCCGTCAGCATCGGCGGCCTGATGGGCTGCGTCGCCACCGCCATGGCCATCCACACCCTCATCGCGGGCCCGCCGATGGCACTGCTGGAGCGCGCCGCCCAACTCCCCCAGTGGCGCCGCTCCGCCCAGCGCGACGCCAAGACCGGCCTCTCCAACGCCGTCCACTGGGACAGCCAGGCCCGCGCCGAACTCGCGAAGGGCCGCACCGCGACCAGGGCCATGGCGGTCATGCTGATGGACCTCGACCACTTCAAGCGCGTCAACGACCGGCTCGGCCACCTCGCGGGCGACGCCGCCCTGTCCGCCGTCGCCCTCCTGCTCAGCACCACCACCCGCCGCGGCGACCTCGTCGGCCGCTTCGGCGGCGAGGAGTTCGTCGTCCTGCTCCCCGAAGCCGACCCCGCCGTCGCCGAAGCCGTCGCCCAGCGCATGCGCCACGCCGTGGCCAACCTCGCCGTCCCGACCGTGGCCACCGACGGCAACCAGCACACGCTCACCGGCATCACCGTCAGCATCGGCGTGGCCACCACCGACCGCTTCGGCTACGAGCTACCCGACCTGCTGGTCGCCGCCGACGCCGCCCTGCTCACCGCCAAGGGCTACGGCCGCAACCTGGTGGAGATGGCCTAGCCCTTCGGCTTCCCGCCGTCGTCGTCGAAGTCCTCGACCCGGTCCCCCGACCCGTCCTCCGGCCCGCTGTCCTGCGGCGATCGCACGTCCACCTCCGACGGGCTCACCCCGGCGTCGGAATCCGAGAGCAGCGAACGGATTCCGGAGTTCAGCACGGCCAGCAGCGGCACGGCGAGCAGTGCGCCCGCGATGCCGCCGACGACCAGTCCGGCCGTGATGGCGAGCACCACGGCCAGCGGGTGCAGCTTGACCGCGCGGCCGAGGAGCAGGGGCTGGAGGACGTGGCTCTCCAGCTGCATCACGCCGATCAGGACCGCGAGCACCACGAGCGCGGCGACCGGGCCGTTCGCGACCAGGGCGATCAGCACGGCGACCGCGCCGGTGATCACCGCGCCGATGATCGGGATGAACGCGCCGAGGAACACCAGCGCGGACAGCGGCACGATCAGCGGCACGCCGACGGCCCACAGGCCGATGCCGACGCCGACCGCGTCCACGACGGCCACGGCCGCGGTCGCGCGCACGTAGCTGACCAGCGAGGCGAAGCCGCGCCTGCCCGCGACGTCGGCGCGCGGGCGGACGTCGCCGGGCACGCCGCGCATCACGAACCGCCAGATGCCGTCGCCGTCGTGCAGGAAGAAGATGAGGGTGAACAGCGCCAGCAGCACACCGGTCAGCAGCTCGCCGACGGTCGCCGCGGTGGTCAGCGCGCCCGAGGTGATCTCGGACTGGTTCTCCTTGATGGTGTTCAGCATCCGGTCCAGGTACGCCTGGAGCTGGACGTCGCTCAGGTGCAGCGGTCCGTCCTTCAGCCACCCGCGGATGGTGTCGAGGCTCGCGGACACCTGCGTCTGCAACTCCGGCAGGCCCTTGGAGAACTCGGTGATGACGAACGTGAGGACGCCGCCGACCACGGCGATGCCGCCGATCAGCACGAGCCCGGACGCCACGCCGCGCGGCACCTTCAGCGCCACGAGCTGCGAGACCAGCGGTGACAGCAGTGCCGCGAGCAGCAGCGCGATCGCGACCGGGATGACGATGGTGGCCAGGAAGGACACGACGTTGGCCACCACGTAGAGCGCGGCGACCACGGCGACGAAGCGCCAGCTCAGTGCGGCGCTCACCCGGAGCAGCCTCGGCACGCGGTTGCTGATCTCGGGCTCGGGTGCAGTCACGCTGGTCACCGTATCCCGCGAATCCCTGGTCAGCACCGTGGTTGAGGTGATCAGATCGTGTCGTCGCGGGGAGGGTGATGGACGACGAGCTGACCGGGGTCGAGCGCCGGGTGTGCGCGGCGTACGCGTCGGGC
The DNA here is from genome assembly GCF_032460545.1 of Umezawaea sp. Da 62-37. Classification (GTDB taxonomy): domain Bacteria; phylum Actinomycetota; class Actinomycetes; order Mycobacteriales; family Pseudonocardiaceae; genus Umezawaea. The sequence continues at coordinate 5,449,321 of NZ_CP135965.1, read as the reverse complement.
GTCCCGATCGACCTCAGGACCGACACCAGGGACCGCGCCGAGCGCACGGTCCGCGGCACCGTGCTGACCGGCCTGCTCAACGGCGTGTACCGGGTTCGCGCGCCCGGCGTGCCCGCGCTGCGGCTGCGCGGGGCGAACGTGGTCGGCCGGTTCGACCTGGAGGGCGCCCGGCTGCGGACCGTGATCGACCTGCTGGACTGCACGTTCGAGCAGCCGCCGGACCTGCGGATGGCGCACCTGGTGGGCCTGCGGATGCGCGGCTGCCGGGTGCCGGGCCTGTGGGGCCGCAACCTCCGGGTGGCCAGCGACCTGGTGCTGGAGGCCGGGTTCACCAGCGACGGCGTGGTCGACCTGACCGACGCGACGGTCGACGGCACGTTCCGGCTGGCGGGCGCGGTGCTGCGCAGCAAGGGCGACCACGCGCTGCTGGCCGCCCGCATCCGGGTGTCCGGCTCCATCCAGGCCATCGCCCTGCGCGCCAACGGTGAGGTGCGGCTGCGCGGCGCGAACGTCGGCGGCAGCGTCCACCTCGGCGGCGCCCGGCTGGTCAACCCGTCGCAGGACGCGCTGGAGGCGTCGGGCATCGTCATCGCCGGCAACCTGTTCTGCGACGCCGAAGGCGGCCGCTTCACCGCGGAGGGACGGGTCCTGCTCGACGGCGCCCGCGTCGGCGGTGACGTCGTCTTCTCCGGCGCGCGGCTGCGGTCCGCCAGCACGGTGGACCGGCCCGTGCTGGTCATCCCCCGCGGCACGGCCGACGAGTCCGCCGCGCTGGTCGCGGACCGGATCAAGGTCGAGGGCAACGTCGAGCTGGACGACGGGTTCACCTCCTCCGGCACGGTCCGGCTGCCGAACGCCAACATCGGCGGCTACCTCCGGCTGTCCGGCGCGGTAATCGGCAGGCAGGACGTCGTCGAGGAACTGGAGGACCTGACCGGCCTGGTCGTCAACCGCATCCCGGTCGCGCTGCACGCCGACGGCATCCAGGTCCGCGGCGACGTGGAGGCGCGCGGCGCGGTCAACGGCGGGTTCACCGGCGACGGCGCGCACGAGACCGCCCTGCGCGCCTACGGCCAGGTGCGCCTGGTCGACGCGCACGTGCGCGGCAGCGTGAGCCTGTCCGGTGTGCAGCTCAACGGTCCCGGCATCGACGTGCTGTTCGCCGACCGGCTGCACGTCGGCGGCACCCTGTTCCTGCGCGACCTCCGCGCCAAGGGCTCTATCCGCCTCCAGAACGCGAACATCGGCTCCACCCTCGACTGCTCCGGAGCCCACCTCACCCACCCCCGCCGCCGCGGCGACGGCACCGTGAAGCCGTCGCTGGACGCGCGGGTCGCCACCATCGGCAAGGACCTCCTGTGCAGCTTCGGCTTCGAGGCGGTCGGCGGCGTGCGGATCCGGCTGGCCGAGGTCAGCAAGATGGCGACGTTCGCGGGCGCGCGCCTCGGCGGGCCGGGCAGCGAGATCGCGCTCAACGCGTACGGCCTCCAGGTGCACCAGCTGGTGCTGCGGCTCGACGCCGAGCGGGCGCCGATCGGCCGGGTCGTGCTGACCAGGGTCAAGGCCACGTCGGTGTCGGACGGGCCGGGGCTGTGGGCGGCGACCGGCGGCGTGGGCCTGGAGGACTTCACCTTCGACTCGATCTCCGCGTTCCCGGACGTCGACGTGCACACCCGGCTGCGCTGGCTGCGCGAGGTCCAGCCGGACTTCGCGCCCGGCCCGTACGAGCAGCTCGCGGCGGTCTACCGGGACGGCGGCGAGGAGGAGCTCGCGCAGCACGTGCAGCTGGAGAAGCAGCACCGGCGCTACAGCGAGCTGGGCCGGGCGGGCCGGGTCTGGGGGTTCCTCCAGCGCTGGACGGTCGGCTACGGCTACCGGCCGTGGCTCGCGATCACCTGGCTGATGGTGTTCTGGCTGACCGGCGCGCTGTGGTTCAACTGGCACGTCATGGAGCGGCTCAACTCCGACGAGGAGCCGGTGTGGAACGCGTGGCTGCTGTCGATGGACCTGCTGATCCCGATCGTCGACCTCGGCCAGGACGGCAAGTGGCGGTTCACCGGGGCGTCCCAGTGGATCTCCAGCGTGCAGATCGCGGTCGGCTGGATCCTCGCGTCGACGGCGGCCGCGGGCGCGGCTCGGGTGCTGAAGAGGATCTGACGGTTCCAGGCGTGCGGCCCGCGAATCCCGTCACTCGATGTGACGAACCGTCGCTCTCCGGCGTGCGCTCGACGCGGTCCTCCTGGCAGGCTCACGAGGTCGACTTGACCACCTCGGTCGGCGACCAGGTCTAGGTGGAGGTACCCAGGTTGTCTGCCGCGGACGAACGAGCGGGGACGGGGGCGCGTCGAATCCGACGTGCGCTCGGCCGTGCTCTGCTCGTCTTCGGCGGGGCCGCGGCGGGCACTGCCGCCGCCTGGGTGCTGTCCACGGGTACGGCTGCCGCCGAAGCGCCCGCGTCCGACGTGGTGGCGGTGGTGTCCGCCGTGGCGTCGCAGCACCCGCTCGACGAGGTGCTGCCCGCCGACGTGAACACCGCGATCGCTCCGGTCGTCACGCCCGCCACCCAGGCCGTCGCCGGGATCGACCAGGCACTGCGCGCAGAGCAGGAGAGGCTGCACGCCGTCACCGCCCCGCAGCTCGAAGGGGTCGTGGACCGGCTTCGCGGCGGCTTCGGCGAGGCGGGTTCCCTGCTCGAACCGCACTGGGCGGAAGTCCTCGCCCCCAGCGCCCCGGCCATGGTCGGCGACTCCTCGGACGCCGTGCCCGCGGTGCTCTCCACGACTGAAGACGCAGCCGCACCGGTAGTGGTCGGCACGCCTGTCGTGGCAGCACCGGCCGCACCCTCCTCGGGCTCCGGCGACGAGTGGGCGCAGCAGCCCGTCCCCCCGCGCACCGCGCAGGGCGACGACGCTCGCCCGAATTTCTCCGGAGACCGCTCTCCGGTGCCGTTCACCCCGTTCGCCCCGCCCGCCAACGCACCGGTGCACTGCTCCTGCGGTGGCGACGGTTCCGGTTCGGCGGGCAACCAGAACTCGGCCTCCCAGGCCGTGTTCGCGAACTCCCACGACTCCGCTGTGGCTCGGGCGCTCAAGCCCACCACCGAGCGGATCTCCGTGCTTCCGGGAAAGCAGCCCGGCAGCACCCCTGACTGATCTGAGCGCGCGGTCCTGAACAGCTTCCAACGCTGTTCCGGGTAATCGACCGGCGCGCTCGTTCTCCATGCGCTCCTTTGTTGGTCGAGATGCCGCGCTCCCAGCCTCGATCCCGGTGGTCCGCCTCCGACGCCCCGCGTCCGGCCACCCGCCAAATACCCCCGCAAGGGACAAAGGAAGAAGGAGTCTCAATGCAGACCTGGGCAAAGCGCGGAATCCAGTCCGCGCTTGTAACTGGTGGTTTGCTGATGCTCGGTACGGGCATCGCTTCTGCCCAGGAGAACGTCAACCCCGACGCAGCTCCCTCGGCCATCGACGGCGGCGTCACCGTCCCGCTCGACATGGAGAAGAGCGCGATCGGCCAGCAGGCCGGTGGCCAGCGCGAGGCAGGCGCCGACCAGACCGGCAGGGCGAACCCGCTGGTCCGCGATCCCGGTGCCTGGGCCGACACGGCCCCCACCCAGCCGCAGTTCGCGAACCCGGCTCCGGTCGACAGCGACGCGATCGCCGCCGTCGCCAGCTCGGCCGCCACGAACAGCACGGCGAACGCCGCTGACGCGGACGGTTCCGGCACGCCCGGTGGCGACTCCGCCCTCTCGGACAACCTGGTCGGCGCGCCCCTGGCACTGCCCCTCGACAGCGGCGACGTCATCTCGACGGTCGGCAACGCGGCCGTGGAGCACGGCAGCGAGGCCGTCGTCGACGCCGCAGACGGCGACGGCAGCCCGCTGCTCGGCAAGGCCATCCCCGCCGACGGCGCCATCTCGGGCGACGTCGCCCGTGTCCCCGCGAACCTCCCCGGACAGGCCTTCGGCCTGGTCACGGGAGCGGTGGGCAAGCAGGTGGGCCAGGACAGCAACGTGACGCTGCCCAGCAACATCGTCACCGCGCCCGTGATCGTCGCCGGGCATGCCGTCAGCGACGCCGCCACCCTCGCCAGCGACCCGAACACCGACCCCACGCTGGTCGCGGGCGGCCCGTCCAACACGATCGGCAACCACAGCTTCACGCCGGACACCGCCGTGCAGGTCCCGACGGGGAGCCCGGAGCAGGCGTTCGGCCGCACCCTCGCCGCCGTCGACAACGGTTCCTCGGACGTCGACTCCACGCTGGACGCCGCCGGCGAGGACGCGATCCTCGACGCCTTCGGCAACGCGGTCGGTGCGGGCGACGTCACCAGCACCGGCATCCCGCTGTCGGGCGCAGCCCAGGCCACCGCACCGGTGCAGGACCTCGCGAACCCCGCCGCCGCCCCGACCGCGGTCGACACCACCCCCGGCAGCAGCCCCTTCACCACGACCAACGCCCTGGCGCCGGTCGGCGCACTGGGCCTGGCCTACGACATCCCGGTCGCGGTGCTCAGCGAAGCCACCGCCGTCCTCCACCCCAGCACCCAGACCACCGGCGAGGACGCCGACGCCGCGCGCGCCACCGAGGCGCACCGCGGCATCGACCTCCCCGCCAGCATCGACAAGCTGCTCGGCGCGACCGAGATCCCCAACCTGACCAACCTCACCCGCCTGCCCGTCGCCCCGGAGGCGCTGAGCACCCTCCCGGTGAACCAGCTCCCCGCCGCCGACCAGCTCGGTGCCCTCGACCTCCCGACCCAAGGCCTCCACTTGCCGATCAGCGACCTGTCCCTCCCGACCGACGAACTGGGCCTCCCGGAGGAGCGCTCCTTCGGCGGCACCCTCCCCCTCACCGGCGGCAACTTCGGCGTCACCCCCAACATCCAGAACCTGCGCCCCCTGGCCCCCGCCACCACCGGCCGCAGCCTCCCGGCCCTGCCCGTCGCCCCCATCACCACCCCGCGCCTCCCGATCTCCCCGATCGCTCCGATCGCCCACCCCCGCGCCCTCCCCACCCTGCCCACCACCTCCCTGACCGGCCTCCAGCTCGACGCCCCCCACGCCACCAACGGCGAACGCTCCCTCCCCGCCGCCCCGGCCCTCGCCGGCCTCGACACCAAGTCGATCTTCGGCAACCTCGAGGACACCATCCAGATCCCGCGCATCTGACGGTGGAGGACTGACAACGAGCACCACCTGACAGCAAAGGTCGAGCCCCCAACGCAACCGCGTCGGGGGCTCGACCTTTGGGAAGAACAAAACGAGGAACTACAACAACACCAACCCACCAGCCAGACCACCAGCCCACCCACCGAGCCGACCGCCGCTTGATCACCCACCAGCCCACCCACCGAGCGGACCCGCCGTTTGATCACCCACCGAGCCGACCCGCCGCCTGACCACCTACCGAGCAGCCCTCGACCGCCGTGCGGCCGGCTTGACTTGGGGTTTTTGGGCCTACAATTTGTCGGCGGGCATCCCTACCACCTGCCCTTTTAGCCCGACTAGGCCCAAAAAGGGGCCCCAAGTCAAGCTGGCCGCACCCGGAGACCGTGGATCCGACACCGGCGACCCAGCACGACAAATGCCCTCTCCAACGGACCCAGCCCAACCGACCCCCAAAAACCCAAACCCCCTACCCCCTCAACCTCTCCTCCACATGCGCGATCACCGCATGAGTCGGCGCAGCCCCATCACTCGTCACCCAACAAACCCTCATCCCCGGCCGCACCCGCCCACCCCCGATCCGCACTGCCCGCCCGGCCAACTCCCGCACCCGCTCCGCCACCGCTTCCCCCGACCCGCGGCTGTGCTCGGCCACCACCGCGAACTCGTCCCCGCCGTACCGGGCCACGGTGTAGTCCTCCCGCAGCCCTTCCCTCAACCGCCCACCGACGGCGGTCAGCAGCTCGTCCCCCCGCTGGAACCCGTGCTCCGCGTTGATCGCGGCCATCCGGTGGACGTCCACCAGCACCAGCGTCACCACGGTCCCGTGCGTCCGAGCGCGGGCCAACGCCTGGTCGAGCCGGTCGTGCAGGAGCGCCCGGCCGGGCAGCCCGGTGAGGGCGTCGAGCAGTCCGCGGCTGTGCGGGAGGTCGGTGGTGACCGGTTGCAGGAGGACGAGCAGCCGCTGTTCGCCGTGAACGAGGAGCGGGTGGTGCTCGGCCCAGAGCTGGGCCTGCCTGCGGCCGTGGCGGGTGACGACGAGGGGGATGGTCAGCGCGCCCGTGCGGAGGACCTGGTCCGCCAGTTCCGCTCGGGTGGGCAGCGGTGCGCCGGAGTCGTCGTGGGTGGACCACCCCGGTGGGCAGGTGCCGGAGAGCAGGTCTTCCGGCGCCAGTCCGAGCAGGTCCGCGGCCAGCCGGTTCCCCGCGAGCACGTTGCCCGAGGCGTCCATCAGCAGCACGCCGACCGGTAGTTCCGCGACGAGTTCTTCCCACACCGGGCGGGTGGGGGCCGTCTGCACGGTACGCATGTCGCTCGTACCCTCCGCTGGCTGCCTGGCCTGTTCGTGACGAGCTTCCCCGCAGGTAGCGACGTTTTCAATAGGCCCAATGACACCCAGTCCGGTGATCTTTCGCCCTGGTTGTAACGCCGTGACCTGCTAGGCCAACCGGGCGAGCATGGACCCGAAGTCCCGTTCGGACACGATCGGAACCTCATATGCGCGGGCACGGCGCGCCTTGCTGGACAAGGTGAACGGATCGGCCGCGACGAGGACGCGGGTGGCCTTCGTGACGTAGCCCTGGATGACGCGCAGACCGGCGGCGGCCGCGCGGTCGATCCACACGTCGCGCGGGTCGAGCATCTGGCCGGTGAAGACGACGGTGTCGCCGCGCACCAGCGTCACCAGCTCGGTGCCGGTCGTCCGCTGCGCCACGACCTGGCCGCGCCGCACCAGGTGCGCCTTGGCCGACGCGAACCCCGGCCACGGCGCGTGCTCGGCTTCGTCGAGCAGGTCGCGCCACGGCTCCGGGCGTCCGGCTTTGCCCAGGTAGTCGGTGAACAGGCCGGCGGCGGCGTGCGCGTCGTGCAGCGCGGAGTGGGCGTCGAGCAGGGACACCCCGGCCGCGGCGCAGCACGCGCGCAGCGACCTTCCGGCGCTCGCGGGCAGGTAGTCGTCGGACAGCCGCATCGTGCACAGGCCCGCGGTCGGCCACTCGACGCCGAGCCTGCCGAACTCGGCGGCCAGGAAGCGGGCGTCGAAGCCGAGGTTGTGCGCGACCAGCACCCGGTTGGCGAGCTGCGCGGCCAGCGCGCCCGCGATGTCGGCGAACGACGGCGCGTGCCACACCTCGGCGGCGCTGATCCGGTGGACGTGCTGCGGCCCGAGGTCGCGGGCGGGGTTGACCAGCGTGCACCACTCGTCGGTCACGACGCCGTCCTCGTCGAGGTGCACCACCGCGACCTCGACGATCCGGTCCCGTCCCCGTGCCGCGAAGCCGGTCGTCTCCGTGTCGACGACCGCGTAACCCGCACTCACCTGCGACCACTCCGATGTCGACGAACGATCATCGAAATGTACCGGGGACGATGCCGCGCGCCCGTCCCAGGCGCGCGATGGCCCTCCTCGAGTTCGCAATGTGTCGCAGATCCTGCAACGGAAGTGGTTACCCAGACGTCTTCCAGGTGTAGCCGAGGGATGCTCATCTCAGTGCCGACTTCTGGGGGAACGTTGTCCACAGCGCTCACAACCGCGCCCGCACAGGCGATCGAACATCCCGAACTCGATGATCCCGAGCCTCCGGGAAGATCGCGGTGGCGCGTGGCCGCGACCGCGGCGCAGGCGGTGCTGAGCGCCGGGATCGTCGGCTTCCTGCTGCACATGCGCTACGGCTACACCGCGGGCACCGGCGACCACCTGGTCCTGTCCGCGCTCGGCATGCACTGGGCCGACCCGGCCCTGTTCGGGAACGACTGGGTCATCGCGAACGCGCCCCAGCCGCACTGGCTGTTCGACGTGGTCACCTGGGCGGGCACGTCCACCGGCACGTTGGACGCGGTCTACTTCGGCTACTGGGTGCTCGGCCTGCTCGTGTTCGGGTTCGCCACCGCCCTGCTGGCGCGGGCGTGGGCCCCGAAGCACAGCCTGTGGGCCACCATCGCCGTCTCGGGCATCGGCGCCGTCACCCCGTGGTGGCTGCTCGGCACCGGCTCCCCCATGCTCGCCATCGCGCTCCCCGGCGTACTCGCCGGTTTCCTCATCTACCTGGCCGTCGCCGCGCTCATCACCGAACGCCACGTGCTCGCCGCCGTCGCCTCGATCGCGACCGCGCTGGTGCACGTCCAGCAGGGCGCCGTGGTCGGCGTGCTGCTGCTCGCCGTCGTCCTGGTCATCGCGGCGCGCGACCGCCGGATCCACTGGCCGCTGCTCGGCACGGCCGCGGTCACGTTCGGCATCGTCGCGGCCAACCTGATCGCCCGGCCCGTCGCGGGCGACACCGCCGAGTTCGCCAAGGTGTGCCGCGACCTCATCCCGTACCACTGCGAGGCCACGAACTGGTCGCCGCAGATGATGTGGGGCGGCTTCGCACTGGTCGGCCTGGCCCTGCTGAGCATCGCCCACTTCCGCCCCGGCCGCCGCTCGCTCTGGGCCGTGCTGGTCCTGCTGCCCGCCATCGGCCTCACCGCGGGCGTCCTGCTGGACCGCTTCAACGTCCCGACCTGGGGCATCCTCGCGCAGGGCCTCAACATCTACCGCCTCGACATCGTCCTGATGCCACTGGCCGTCTGGGGCGCCCTCACCCCGGTCTTCGCCCCCCGGCCTGCCTGGGTGCGCTGGCCGCTGATCGCACTGGTGCCCCCGCTCGCGTACTTCGTCCTCGGCACCAAGATGACGGAACCCGTGTTCCCGTTCGCCAGTACCAACGGCGGCCCCTGGCTCTACCTCTCCCTGGGCGCCCTCGTCCTCGGCGGCTTCAAGTTCATCCCCCGCGTCATCGTGATCGCAGGCATCATCGCGGGCCTCACCATGTCCGTGATCACCGCGCACTCATTCGTCTGGCGCCCACTCGACATCACCTTCATCCCCAACGACGACCTGCACGCCTGGGGCAAAGCCGTCCAGGCAGTCGTCCCACCCAACAGCCAGGTCCTGGTCCCACCCCTGGCCATCGACCTCAGACTCACCATGGCCCGCGGCGTGGTCGTCGACTGCAAGAACGGCGCCTACGGCGGCGACGCCACCGTCGACTACGAGGCCAGACTCATCGCCCTCGGCGGCATCAAGCAGTGCATCAAACAAGACCCCGGCTTGTACAACTCCCTAACCGCACTACAACTCACCGCCATCGCCCAGCGCTACCACGCCGACTACCTGGTGCTGGAACCCGCACAGCAGTGGCAACAACCCGCATACCTGGACCTGGGCTGGACCGTAGTGCTCAAACCGTTCAACAAGCTCAAGGACACCGTCCTCAAAGCCCCGGAAAAAGCCCCGGATGCAGAGCAGCGCTGAAGCTGACCTACCTGGAGCACGGAACCGAGCACACCGCCCAAGCACCACGGAACCGAGCGCGCCCGCACCCCGTGCGGCCGATTTGACTTGGGGTTTTTGGCCCTGCACTCGCTCAGCGGGCAGGCTTTTCACCCCTGCCCCCAGCGGAAGGTCCGCCACGGCGATGCCGACATCACCGAGTCCAGGCCGACCAATGCTCACGGCTCGGTCCTCTCCGACGTGCCCTCTGATGCCTTGCCAGACAACGAGTTCGCGCAGCGGTAGCTGACCGTCATCGAAGTCGGGATGCCTGTGGCGACAGCCATGCTCCTCCGTCCCATCGACACGACCACACGCAGCCGTAGGCGGAGGCACCCTCCCACCTGCCCACGTGTCGGAGCCAAATCGTGCCGGTGTGTCGAGGACGAACACCCATATAGCCCACATTGAATCCACCCATACGGCCGAACGACAAGTCCTGGGCTTGCTCGGCGGGGATGGATGAGGTGGGCAGTTCAGGTCATGGCGGTCGGTGGCCGCAGCGTCGGTAGTGGCTAGCGTGGGTTGGCGTTGGAGGCGGGGGCTACCAAGGCCGCCCTAAGCGGCGTTGGTGCTGATCGGCACGTCGATGACGTTCCGTGCGACCACGATCCCTTCCTTGATGATGTAGCACTCGACGACGTGCTCGCCACGGAAGCTGGTCCGCTCGTGTCGGGCGTTGCCGGCACGGTTGGGCGAGATGATCTCCCCACGGATGTTATTCCGACGCTCGGCCTCATCTCCGCGGTTCAGCACCTTCCACTTCACGTCATACGGGTACGAGACGCTGCACTCGGTGATGGTGAAGTCGAGTTCCTTGCTCGGGAGCAGCAAGGTCTTGTTCTTGAGCATCTCCCGGAGTGACGCCGTTCGCCACCCGTTCTGCGTGACCTTGCAGTCGATCGCGAGCGACTCGCTGATGTCGACGGGGTACCGGCTCTCGATGAACTCGTCGGTGTCCTTGAACGAGCGGGCGGACTCGGTGACCTCCAGCGGAACCGCCGACCCGAACACTTCTCGCCATTTCTTGTTCACGGAAGCCTTGTCCCCGTTGGCGATGGCTTCGAGGCAGCGGTTGTACGCCTTCTTTGCCTTCGGTTGGAACCGCTTCTTCACGTTCACCCGCTGGTTGCTGCCCAGCGCGAGGTAGTAGTCCTTGTTCGGCTCGTTCATGAGGAACTCGAAGAAGTCCCTGACCATGAAGTCGAACCAGAGGCTGCCCTTGTCGTCATACTCGGACGTGGCCGAGAAGAACCGGTAGACGAGCGTGTCGATGAGCAGGCCACCCATGACCACGCCGTTCGTATCCTTCCACGCCCGGGTCATCCGAGCGAGGTGGCGCATGTTCGTCGATGTACGGCCGTTGCAGTCCTTCGTCGCAGCGATCTCCTCGCGCGGCTTAGTGACCTTCCAGCCCTCGGCCTTGGTGTCGGGGTAGTCGAAGCTGCCATCGCTGTTCCCGAATGCTGGCTGCACCTCGAACTTGAATTTGTTGCTTGTGAACTGCATACGCACGACGCACTGAGGTGATCTCACCAACGTTGAAGGCCTGACGGAGTCAGCCGAACGCTTGGCCATGCGACCCGAGGCACAACAGAGCCTGAGAGCAGAAGGACGGGGAGCTTCTGATAGGACTGGATTTGCGAAGATCAAATCCCAGTCAGAAAGCTCCCCGTGATCAGCTATCGTGCCACACTCGACGTGCCCCGCGAACTCGCCCAGTACCTGGGCCGCCTGCTCCACACCCAACGCCGCGACCGTGGCACTCGGAAGGGCGCCAGAGCGCTGACCTGCTACGGGCAGGCCGTCATGGGCCTGCGCTGGTTCCGCCAGAACACCGACATCACCGCGCTGGCCCGAGATCACGGCATCTCCCGCGCCACCGGCTACCGCTACCTCGACGAGATCATCACCGTGCTCGCCGAGCAAGCCCCGGACCTGCACGCAGCATTGCGACACGCCAAGAACGAGGGACTGGCCCACGTCGTTCTCGACGGCAAGATCTTTCCCACCGACCGCCTCGCCGAGAAGACCACCAGCGCGAAAGGCGAGCAGATCGACCGGTGGTACTCCGGCAAAGCACACGAGCACGGCGGCAACATCCAGGCCCTGATGGCGCCGAACGGTTTCCCGCTGTGGATCAGCGATGTCGAACCCGGCTCGGTGCACGACCTGACCGCGGCCCGCGAACACGTGCTGGGCGCCCTGTACTGGGCCGCCTCCCGACTCGACCTGCCCACCCTGGCCGACAACGGCTACGACGGGGCGGGCATCGGAGTGTTCACACCGGTCAAGCAGCCCGCAGGCGGGCAGGTACTTGATGTCGACACGCGCACCTACAATGCCCTGCTGCGTGGCCTGCGCTGTCTGGGTGAACGCGGATTCGCGACGCTGACCGGCCGCTGGCGCGCCTTACGGCACTTCACCACCAGCCCTCGCAAGATCGGCGCCATCGTCAAAGCCGCCCTCGTCCTCACTCATTTCGAACATGGACGACTCACCTGAAACTCGCTGAGATCATCTCACTGGTCGACGCGTATGTCGGTGTTCGGGTACCGCGCGGTCAGATCATCCCGAACACGGTTGAGCATCCTCCGCGGTCCCGTCTCGCTGCTGTAGCTCGAGCGGAGGCTTGCCGCGAGGATGTAGATCATGTCCAGGTCTGAGACGCCGCGGATCGCAGTGTGCCGACCGTAGGAGCCGACCATGAGCCGATTCGCCGTGGAGCCCTCGACCGACCTGAAGTCCTTGTTCAACGCCTTCGTGATCTCGTCGCGGCGTGCGGCGATGGTGGTGCTGGCGTCGCCGACCTTCAGATTCTCGAGCAGGGCGTCAAAGATCTCGTCCACCTTCATCGTCCCGCCTCACCTTCATTGAGACGGAGCGCCTCTGGGAGGAACAGGTCGATCTCGCGGGAGGTGAAGCTCAGCTCCTCGTTGATCTTGAGCCCATCCTGCGCCCGGCCGTAAGCCTTGGATGTGGTCCGGGGCGCATCGGCATAAGCCGCACGCGTGGCCTCCTGGAGTTCGTCGCGGCGCGCACGAGCATCCGCAGCCACCGTCGCGCCGGACATCAGGTCGGCGATCAGCGACAGGTACGACTCGCGTACGTCCCATAGCCGCGAGGCGATTTTGCGGTGGGCATCAGACTCCTCGCTGAACTTGAAGCTCTTGGAGGCGAGGCTCAGCGCGCTGACGACGAGGGCGATGAACGAGGTCGCGAGGCTAGTCAGGACCTGGTTGCCCAGCATGCCGAGCACGGACGCGAGGAACGTGCCGGTGCTGACAGCCGTGAAGGCGACCAGCACACCCTGTTGCCAGCGGTATCGCCCGAAGCAGATGTCCGCTTGCTTCTCGTGGGTCTTGTGGCTGTAGACCACCCGACCGAACACCTCGCGGACCTGCGCGAGCAGGTACTCTTCTCGCTCCGCCTTAACTGCGGGTTCTATCGCCACTTCTCCCCCGCTGCGTACTCGACCAAGAGGTGCACCCCAGGTGGGTTCCTCCCAGGCCGTAGATGCCGCGGAAGAGCAACGATCACTGGACGTTCGCTGCACTCGGGTTTGAGTATGGCTGGGATCATGGGCGTCGCGCCTACGCGGCGGGTTCTATAACGGCTGCCGCGAGTCGATGGCCAGCGGCCTCGTAGGCCGCGCCGATAGCCCGGGAGTCACGCATCAGCGCTGTGAGATGACTGATCATTTCCTCGCCGTTGACGCCATGATGCGGTACTTCAGTGCCATAGCCGAAGACGCCAGGCTCGACTTCGGGCAGATTGGTCAGGCCGCTCAGAGGGCCGAGCGCTGGCTTGGACTGGAGCATGATGATCAACTCGGCGAGTTCATTACCGAATGTCGTCCAGGCTGTTGCCTCCTGGCCTGCCACGTCAGCACCCTTCACCCACTGCTCGCGATGAGCGGCGGCATCACCTGTGGTGTTGGTCTTGTCGGTGTTGTGGGAGCCGTCGTAGCGGTCGAAAACGAAGCCAGACGGGGTTGGAACAGGCACGGGGTGCTCCTTCGGGGTTGAGCAGGTATTAGGAACGCGATGAATTCTCATTTCCAGTTCATTTATGAAGTGCAAATGAATTCGATACTGAGAAAATGAAGTCAAATATGAGGACCTAAGATCAAGCCCTAACTATGCGCCAAATCCGTAAACCGGCTGTAGTGCAACTGGTGCGCCACAACGATCGTCGCAGTAGGCCCCGCACGATGCTTGGCAATGATCAAGTCGGCTTCCCCAGCCCGCGGATCATCCCTCTCCCAAGCATCCGGCCGGTTGATCATGATCACCATGTCCGCGTCCTGCTCCAACGACCCCGACTCACGAAGGTCCGACAGCATCGGCTTCTTGTCGGTCCGCTGCTCCGGACCACGGTTCAGCTGGCTGATCGCGATCACCGGAACCTCCAGCTCCTTCGCGATCAGCTTCAGGTTTCGGGAGAACTCCGAGACCTCCTGCTGCCGCGACTCCGTCTTCTTGCCCGACGACATCAGCTGGAGGTAGTCCACGACCACCAGCTTGAGGTCGTGGCGCTGCTTGAGACGGCGAGCTTTCGCTCGGATCTCCATCATGGTCAGGTTGGGCGAGTCGTCGACGAAGATCGGCGCCTCGCTGATCTCGCTCATCCGGCGGGCCAGCCTGGTCCAGTCGTCGTCGCTCATCTTGCCGCCGCGCATGTCGCCGAGGCGGATCTTGGCCTCGGCGGAGAGCATGCGCATGACGATCTCGGTGCGGCTCATCTCCAGCGAGAAGATGGCGCTGGTCAGGCCATGCTTGATCGAGGCCGACCTGACGAAGTCGAGGCCCAGCGTGGAGTTGTGCGTCGGGATCATGGTCTTCCCGGCGAGGTACATGTGGTCGTGGTTGTCGACTTCGACGCACCGCACGGGAACGCTCTCGACCGGCCGCACGGCCACGATGTCGACGCGGTCGCCGCCGAACGTGCGGAGCAACTCCGCGATGTCCCGCGCGAGCCGGACGAAGCGGGTGCCGGGTGAGTCGCCGACCAGCAGCGCGTCGAGCAGTTCCTGCCGCTGCGCGCGGCCCGCGCGCAGGTACTCGGAGGGGATGTGCGGCTCGTCGGCGAGACCGAGTTCCTTGGCCGTGCGGACCTCGTCGTCGGTCAGCTCGCCCTCGACGAACGCCAGTTCGCCGACGCCCGCGAGGAACACGCCCAGCGCGCGCGGCGTGAGCGGCAGTTCGGCGTTCGGCAGGCTCCACCCGCACGCCAGCCGCACGGAGTGCCGCGCGGTGCTGCGGTGGATCTGCTCGGTGGTGCGGATCGCCCAGAACCCGCCGGTGGCGCTGCACGACTCGGTCAGCCACTGGTGCCGCGCGTCGGCCGTGATCACGGTGCCGTCGCTGAACTCCACGTCGAAGCAGGGGCGGTCGACCATGACCTCGGTCGCCGCGACGACCCGCGTCGGCCTGCCGTCGGCGCCCATCAGGCGGTGGCCGACCTCGACCGAACCCATGGTCGTCCAGCCGGTCGGCGTGGGCAGCGGGGTGTCGAGCGCCAGCGCCTTGCCGACACCGGGACGCGCCGCGACGATGATCATCTGGCCGGGGTGCATGCCGTTGGTCAGCTCGTCGAGGTCGGCGAACCCGGTCGGGATGCCCCGTGCGCTGCCGCCGCGCGAGGCGATGGCGTCGATCTCGTCCATGGTCGGCTGGAGCAGGTCCTCCAGCAGCACGTAGTCCTCGGTCGTGCGCCGGTCGGTCACCTCGTAGATGGCGGCCTGGGCCCGGTCGACGACCTCGTCCACGTCCGCGCCCTCGGCCCCGTTGTAACCGAGCTGCACGATCCGCGTCCCGGCCTCCACGAGCCTGCGCAGGACGGCCTTCTCCGCCACGATCTCCGCGTAGTACCCGGCGTTGGCCGCCGTCGGCACGGTCGCGATCAGCGTGTGCAGGTACGGGGCGCCGCCGACGCGCAGCAGCTCGCCGCGGCGCTCCAGTTCGGCCGACACCGTGATCGGGTCCGCGGGCTCACCGCGCCCGTACAGGTCGAGGATGCAGTCGTACACGGCCTGGTGCGCGGGCCGGTAGAAGTCCGTCGGCGCGAGCGCCTCGATCACGTCGGCGATGGCGTCCTTGCTCAGCAGCATGCCGCCCAGCACCGACTGCTCCGCGGCCAAGTCCTGGGGGGGCTGCCGTTCGAAGCTGGGTTCGGCCATTCCTCGGTCGTCCACCAGCGCCACCGCGCCCTCACCTCCACGCATCGAGCTGTTGAAGTCGTTCTACCCCGAGCCACCGACAATTTTCGCCGGCGCGTGCTCGCGACGCACAGCGAGCACCGGGGTTATGACCGGACGCTAGAGCCACCCGACTGGAGCAAGCAAACCTGCCTGTGGACAAGTCGGTGGACAGGTTGTGGATGATCCGCGTCATCCGGCCACAGACGGAGGACAAGGTGGGGACAACCTGTGGACAACTTGGTGTGTGACAGAAATAGTCCCAGCTCAGAGGCTGTGTACAACTTGTGGAAAAAGTTGTTGGTCTTGGGCGCGGCGTGTCGCGTGTAACCGCGCTTTCGGCGTGTCGCGCGGGACCCGTCACAGCGGCTGTCCACAGGTGGCCGATTACCCGAGCACTACTACAAAAGAGCGACAGCGCCGCCCGCCCGGCGAACCGGGCGAACGGCGCTGTCGGTGCAGCTGTCAGCGGTGCTCAGTTGGCGGAGGAGACGTCCACCGAGAGCGAGACCGTGACCTCCGGGTGCAGCCGGACGGTCACCGCGTGGTGCCCGGTCGTCTTGATGTGACCGGCCAGCTCGATGGCGCGCTTGTCCAGCGTCGGACCACCGGCGGAACGGACGGCGGACACCACGTCGGACGTGGTGACCGAGCCGAACAGCTTGCCGGAACCCTTGGCGGACTTGGCCTTCAGCGCGACGGCGCCGAGACCCTCCAGCTTGGTCCTGATCTCCTTGGCGTGGTCCAGGTCGCGCACGCGGCGCGTCTCCTGGGCACGGCGGATGACCTCGACCTGCTTGGTCGCGCCCTTGGTGGCCAGGATGGCCAGACCGCGGGGCAGCAGGTAGTTGCGGCCGTAGCCGTCCTTGACCTCGACGATGTCGCCGGGGTCGCCGAGGCCGCTCACGTCAGCGGTGAGGATGAGCTTCATTTTCTGGGCTCTCTCTCAGCTCAGCGGGCGGTCGAGGTGTAGGGCAGCAGTGCCATCTCACGCGAGTTCTTCACGGCGATGGCGACGTCGCGCTGGTGCTGCGAGCAGTTGCCCGTCACGCGACGCGCGCGGATCTTGCCGCGGTCGGAGATGAACTTCCGCAGCATGGTGGTGTCTTTGTAGTCGATCTGAGTGGCGCTCTTGTCCTTGCAGAAGGCGCAGACCTTCTTCTTGGGCTTGCGCACAGGCGGCTTGGCCATGTGTTAGCTCCTGGGTAAACCGGAATGAACGCGGTGTGGGTTGTCTGGTGACCGGTGCGCGGTCTAGAAGGGGGGCTCGTCGGCGAAACCGCCGCCGCTGTTGCTCGCCGCGGGGGCGGAGCCCCAGGGGTCGTCAGCGGGAGCGCCACCGCCGCCGCGGGGTGCGGAGGAACCGCCGCCGAAGCCGCCGCCCTCACCCCCGCCACGGCTGACCTTGTTGACCTTCGCGGTCGCGTAGCGCAGCGAGGGGCCGATCTCGTCGACCTCAAGCTCCATGACGGTGCGCTTCTCGTTTTCCTTCGTCTCGAAGGAGCGTTGGCGCAGCCGCCCGGTCACGACCACACGCGAACCACGCGTGAGCGACTCGGCCACGTTCTCCGCGACCTGGCGCCACACGTTGCACCGCAGGAACAGCGCGTCCCCGTCCTTCCACTCGCCCGACGCCTTGTCGAACGTGCGGGGAGTGGACGCCACGGTGAAGCTCGCCACCGCGGCGCCGGACTGGGTGAAGCGGAGTTCGGGATCGGCGGTCAGGTTTCCGACCACCGTGATCGTCGTCTCGCCAGCCATATCGGGAGCCCCTGCCTCAGACCTTGGCCTTGGCGGCGTTCTTGGCCGCCTTCGTCGAAGCCTTGGTGGGCTTCGGGGGGTGGCGCCGCATGACCTTGGTGCGCAGGATCGTCTCCTGCAGACCCAGCTGGCGGTCCAGTTCCTTCACCGCGTCGGGAGTCGAGGTCAGGTCGAGCACCGCGTAGATGCCCTCGCTGCTCTTGTTGATCTCGAAACTCAGCCGGCGCTTGCCCCACACCTCGACCTTCTCCACGTTTCCGCCAGTCGTGCGGATCACGTTGAGAAAGGTGTCGAGCGACGGTGCGACAGTGCGCTCGTCGAGACTGGGGTCAAGGATGACCATCACTTCGTAATGACGCATGAGGACCACTCACCTCCTGTGGACTCGCGGCCACGGACTATCCGTGGCAGGAGGGTCGTCGCGTCAGCAACCCGTCCAGAGTAACAGCGAGTACAGGGGGCGATTACCAGGGTCAAGCCGCCGAACGGCGCAGGACCCACGTGCGCACGAGAGCGCCGGTCACGCAGGACAGCGCGAGCACGGCGAGCAGCACGGGAGCCGCGACGCCGCCCATCCTCCCGGTGCCGGGCAGCGCCTGGGCGCGCCCCGCGGTCTGCACGGCGCTGGAATCCGTCGTGGGCAGCCCGTAGCCGGGGGTGTAGCCGGGCACCTGGCCGCCGTAGCGGACGCCGGGCGACGGCGAGAACAGGCCGGGCGTCGCGAACGGCAGCGAGCCGTAGCCGAACAGCGGGACGCGGCCGAAGTTCGCGCCGAGCCCCTGCGGGCCGTAGAGCTGGAGGTCGCCCGCGCCGACGCCGCCGACGGGGCTGAAGATGCTGCCGGGGCCGGGCTGGCCGGGAACGGTGCCCGTGCCGGTGCCGGGGGTCGTGCCGGTGCCCGGCTGGCCCGTGGAGGGCTGCCCGCCGGGCGGAGGGGTCTGCGGCTGGCCCGCGCCGGGCACGAGTTGCCCGGCGATCTGGCCGGAGGCGTCCGCGATCGCGCTGGTCCCGTCCTGCACGGGCGCCACGACGGCGTTGACGCCGTTCACGGTCACGCCGCAGAGGCCGGACAGGGTCTGCTGGACCGAGCCGGTGACGGTGGTGATGACCGGACCGAGCAGCGGGATCTTGTTCAGCTCGGCGACCACCTTGTTCGCGATCTGCCCGCCGGTGATGAAGCCCTTGCCGTCCGGGATCGCGCCGATCGGGATGGGCGGCAGGGAGTTGAACACCGGTCGGAGCTGGTCCGCGATGGGCGGACCGAGCAGCGGGACGGCGCGGACCACGTTGACGACGGGGTCGACCACGGCGCCGGGGCTCAGGGAGACGGGAGTGCCCGGAGTGCCCTCGACGGACGCGGAACAGCTGCCCACGACCACCGGTTCAGCCGCGGCGGCAGTGCCCTGACCTGCGGCGGCGCCGATCACACCCACCGCGAGTGCCACGACGGCCGCCCCGAACAACCGGGTGAGTCGGGTCCGCATGTCTCGCCTCCCCATCGTTTCCTACTTTCAAGTAACGAGCGTAGGTCCTGGTGGTGACGCAGTCACCGTCTTCGCTTGACTTTCATCCACCCAGCCGCATATCGACGGTGGGGCGGCGGGGCGATGTCGAAGCCGACTACCCTGCATGGTCATGCGCATCGGGGCTCATGTCCGCGACGACGACCCGCTCGGCGCCGCGGCGGACCGCGGCGCGGAAGTCGTCCAGTTCTTCCTGGCCGACCCGCAGGGCTGGAAAGCCCCCAAACCGCACCCGCACGCCGCCGAGCTGCTCGCGTCGGACATCACCGTGTTCGTCCACTCGCCGTACGTCCTCAACGTCGCCTCCCTCAACAACCGCATCCGCATCCCGTCCCGCAAGACCGTCACCCAGCACGCCGAGGCCGCCAAGGCCGTCGGCGCCGAGGGCCTGGTCGTGCACGGTGGCCACGTCACCAAGGGCGAGGACCCGGCGGACGGCTTCGCGAACTGGCGGAAGCTGTTCGAGCGGCAGGAGGAGGCGGGCGGTTTCGCCGTGCCGATCCTGATCGAGAACACCGCGGGCGGCGACTACGCCATGGCCCGCCGCTTCGACTCGCTCAAGCGGCTGTGGGACGAGGTCGGCGACTTCGGCGCCGGGTTCTGCCTGGACACCTGCCACGCGTTCGCGGCGGGCGAGGACCTGGTGGACATCGTCGACCGGGTCAAGGCGATCACCGGCCGCATCGACCTGGTGCACCTCAACAGCTCGCGCGACGAGTTCGCCTCGGCCCGCGACCGGCACGCGAACATCGCGTCCGGCACCATCCCCGCCGACCAGCTGGTCGCCGTCGTGGCGGCCGCGGGCGCCCCCGTCGTGGTGGAGACACCGGACGAAGGTCAAGCCGCCGACATCGCGTTCCTGCGCGAGCACGTCGGCCCGTGAGCATGGCTCAGGAAGTGGTGGCCGTTGTGCCCGAGCACGTCGACGGGCCTCGGTCCAACCACTTCACGAGGGTCGCGATGGCGGTGCTGGTGCTGCTCTGCGGCCTCACCCTGCTCGTCGGGTTCGTCAACAAGGACCGCTGCACCGGTCCGTCCTTCGACCAGTGGGGCCGCAGCCAGCCCGACTACGAGGAGCGGAACAAGAGGGACGTCTGCTACTCGGACATCCAGCACCTCTGGATCGGCCGCGACGTCGACCGGCACGTCTTCCCGTACGTCCACGGCGGCATCAACGCCAAGGGCACGCTGGTCGGCGGCAGCGTCGAGTACCCGGTGCTCACCGGCCTGATGATCTGGGCCGGTGCGATCTTCACCGACACCGACGCGGGCTTCCTGCTGTTCTCCGCGCTGCTGATGGCCCCGTTCGGCCTGCTCACGGCGTGGCTGCTCGGCAAGCTGTCGAGGTGGCGCGCCCTGCTGTGGGCCATCGGACCTCCGCTGGTGCTCTACGCGTTCCACAACTGGGACCTGCCGGTCGTGCTGTGCGCGGTCGCCGCCGTCTACGTGGTGCACCGCGGCTGGGGCAAGGCGGGGGCGGACCGGCCGCTGATCGACCGGGCCGTCGCCTCGTCGGTCCTGCTCGGCATCGGGTTCGCGTTCAAGATCTACCCGGCGCTCTTCGTGCTGCCGCTGATGCTCTACGTCCTCACCGGCGGTCCCGGCGGCCGTGAACTGCCCGCGGGCAAGCGGTACGACTGGTCGGGCATGGCGCGCGTCGCGCTGGCGCCGATCATCACCGTGGTGCTGGCCAACCTGCCGTTCGCGATCTTCGGCTACGAGGGCTGGAAGGCGTCGTTCGAGTTCCAGGGGCAGCGCAGGGTCGACATCACCACGAACTCCATCTGGTACTGGGGCATGCGGCCGTTCATGCCGGAAGACACCATGCAGTCGCTGGTCAGCGTGCTGTCGCCGGTGTGCATGGCCCTGTCGTTCCTGCTGGCGTGCTGGATCGGCTGGCTCCGGTTCAAGCGCGAGGGCACCTACCCGTGGATCCCGGTGTCCGCCGCGATGCTGTGCGGGTTCCTGCTGCTGCACAAGGTCCACTCGCCGCAGTACACGCTGTGGCTGGTGCCGATGTTCGTGCTGCTGCGCATCCCGCTCGGCTGGGCGTTCGCGTACTTCGCCGCCGACCTCGCGATGGGCATCGGCATCTTCCGCTGGTACTACGCCATCGAGTTCGGCCAGCCCGCGGGCATCTACGACGGGTTCTCCGCGCAGGCCGTGGTGATCGGCGTCTGGGGCCGGGCCGCGCTGCTCGTGGCGCTGTTCTACGTCTTCCTGAGAGCCCGCGACACGGTGACCGAGGACGAGCGCGAGGACTTCCTGCCAGCCGAAAGTAATATTCCTCAGGAATATCTATCTCGTTAGAGTGAAAAAGTAACCCTCAGCTGGTCATGTTCCTGTCCAATCTGGACAGTGGGTCCCACCACTGTTCCGAACTGGAGGCACCACCATGACCGCGCCACGGGGTAGCACTTTGCGTCGCAGGCGACTGGGGCACGAGCTGCGCAGACTGCGGGAGACCGCCAAGCGCACCCACGTCGACGTGGCCACGCTGCTCGACTGCTCGCAGGCCAAGGTGTCCAAGATCGAGTCCGGGTTGGTCGGCATGCGGGCCGTCGAGCTGCGGGCGGTGCTGGAGTACCTGGGCGTGCCCGCCGAGGAGTGGGAACCGCTGCTCGTCCTGGCCAAGGAGTCGAACCAGCGCGGTCTGTGGCGCAAGAACGACGACGTGCTGACCACCAAGTTCGCCACGTACGTCGCGCTGGAGGCGGAGGCCGTCAACCTCCGCATCTACCAGGCCGAGGTGGTGCCAGGTCTGTTGCAGACCGAGAACTACGCCCGCACGGTCAACCAAGCGACGCGCTGGCGGGACGGTATTGATCTTGATCGTGACACCGAAGTGCGGATGGCACGCCAAGGACGAGTACTCACCGGTGAGCTGAAGCTATGGGTGATCCTGAACGAGGCGGCGATCCGCAGGGTCGTCGGTGGTGAGCAAGCGATGCGCGAGCAGTTGCAGCACCTGCTGGAACTTGGTCACCAGCAGCACATCACGCTCCAGGTGCTGCCGTTTTCCTCAGGTGCGCATCCAGCGATGACCGGGCCGTTCGAGATCGCTCAGTTCGCAGAGCGAAGGTTGGACCCGGATGTGGTGTACCTGGAGAACCAGACCGGGGGTCTTTTCATGGAGGAAGCCGCTGACAGCACGCGGTATAACCTCGCGTTCGACTCGTTGATCGGCCACGCGTACGACTCCGGTCGTTCGGCCAAACTGATCGGACGGGTCATCGACGAGCTGCCGGGGGAACCCGTTCCGTACTGACCTGGAGGAGCACCAGCCATGACCTCTACCGAGCCGTACTTCACCGGGTGGCGCAAGAGCAGCCGCAGCACCTCCGGGCAGAGCTGCGTCGAGGTGGCGCTCACCGGCTGGCGCACCAGCAGCTACAGCACGGCTGGGCAGGAGTGCGTCGAGGTCGCGGTCAACGAGCAGGTGATCGGCCTGCGGGACTCCAAGAACCCGGCCAGCGGCAGCCTCGTGCTCAGCCCGCAGACCTGGGCGGCCTTCCTGGCCGTCGCCAAACTGGCGTGACCCCACGGCCTGGTCGACGGCGAACAGCCGTCGACCAAGCCGTGATCAGGACTGGAGCTGGTGCGCGGGCTCGTGGGCCGGTCGCTGCCACGGGAGCCGCAGCACCCGGCGGTCCGGCGCGCCCTCCAGCACGCCGCCGCACGGGTCGTCCTCGCCGGACCTGCGGACCAGGTCGAGCGACGGCCGGTAGATCTCGCGGACCACCATGACGCAGAGCAGGACGACCGCGGCGTCGCGCAGCAGCACGGTGCCGAGGAACCAGTCGATCGGCAGGCCCTTGTGGTCGGTGCCGAGGTAGAAGAACATCCGCGGCACCCACACCAGCGCGTCCAGCGCCATCCACGCCATCAGCAGCTTCCAGCGCGGGATCGCCAGCACCGCCAGCGGGACCAGCCACAGCGAGTACTGCGGGCTCCACACCTTGTTCGTCAGCAGGAACGCGGCCACCACCAGGAACGCCAGCTGCGCCAGCCGCGGTCTCGTCGGCGCGGACAGCGCCACGTACCCGACACCGGCGCAGCACAGCACGAACAGCACCGCGCTCACGGTGTTCAGCCCCTCCGGCACCTGTCCCTGCACCAGACCGGGGTCGAAGCCCTGCCAGCCGGTCCACTGCGCGACCACGTTGTACAGCGAGTCCGGGTCCGCCCCGCGCTCGGTGTTGAGCCGGAAGAACTCCTGCCACCCCGGCCGGTACAGCAGCGCGATCGGCAGGTTCACCACCATCCACGTGGCGAGCGCCGACGCGACCGTCGTCAGGCCGTCGCGCACCCGGTCGGACCGCCAGCACAGCAGCAGCAACGGCCCCAGCAGGAACAGCGGGTACAGCTTCGCCGCACCGCCGAGCCCGAGCAGCACACCCGCCAGCACGGGCTTCTTGCGCGCCCACGCCAACATCCCGGTCGTGGCGAACGCCGTCGCGATCGTGTCGAAGTTCGTGAACGCGTGCACGATCACCAGTGGCGACAGCGCCACGATGGCCGCGTCCCAGACCCTTCGCCTGGCCAGCCGCGCCACCGCCCAGGCCGTCGCGAGCCACGCCAGCGCGAGCCAGAAGGCGGTCATGTCGAAGTAGACGATCACCGTCATCGGCGCGGGCAGCCACCCCGACTGGGCCAGCGTGATCCACCCCTGCGCCATCCGCGCGTTGACCCACTGGAACACGCCGGTCAGCACCGGGTACTCCATGTACCGGATGTGCGCGGTGGGCTTGCCCTCGTCGTCGACCCACGACGTCCGGTACGGGAACGTCCCCGGCTGGTCCATCCGCTCGGCCGTGTAGAGCGGCACGATGTCGGAGTAGCAGAGCGCCACGAACTGCCGGGAACCCCGCCAGTCCAGCTGCACCTGCCCCTTCTCGTCCACGTACTGCTGCACGCACGGCGACTTCTGCAGCCACGCCAGCGACAGCACCACGACCGCCAGCAGCAGCACCACCCGCAGCGGCGTCCAGAACCAGTGCCGCCCGATCGACGCGTGCCTGCCGACCGGCCCGCCGAACGGTCGGCTGGCCCGTCTCGCCAACGACTCCGTCCACGTCGGGAGAACCCGCTCGTCCGGGCCGAGCGAGTCCGTGTCTTCGGGGTTCGCGTGCTGTACATCCGGTGGGCTGGACACCCGCCGGATGCTACGGGCAACCGGATCGGGCCGGAGTCAACTCCCGGCTAGTCGGCCGACTTCGATTCGGTCCCGGACGCACGAGGGGCCCGGCGCTGGTGCGCCGGGCCCCTCGTGCTCGTCGGATCGACTCAGGGATCGTTGGGATCCCGTGCTTCGGTGCCGGCTCCGCCGCCGCCACCGTTGCCCTGTCCGTTGGTCTTGGTGCTGGTGCTCGTTCCCGTGGGCGGGCAGTTCGGCTGGAGCGGGAGGCAGCCGGGGTTGCCGCCGGGCGGGTTCTTGGTGGACGTGCTGGTGCCCGTGGGCGGCTCGGGCGTCTCCGACTTGTCGTCTTCGGGCTCCGACGTCTCCGTCTTCTCCGACGTCTTCGGTGGCGGCGTCGTGGTCTTCGGCGTGCTCGGCGCGGGCGGGACCGCCTGGCCGATCATGTCGGCCTTGGGGAAGGTGTCCTTCGGAGTTCCCGCCAACGCCTTGTCCATGAACGCCTTCCAGATCTGGCCGGGAAGGCCGGAACCGAAGATCGGGGTGTCGCCCGCGTTGCGGAGGGGGACGTTGCCCGCCTCGGTGCCCATGTAGACGCCCGCGGCGAGGGACGGGGTGTAACCCACCATCCACGCCTTCGAGTTGTCCACGCCGTCGAGCTCGTGCGTGCCGGTCTTGCCCGCGCACTCGCGGCCCTCGGCGCAGATGGTCTTCGTGGACGCCTTCGGGATGTCCTTGAGCACGTCGGTGACGTTGTCCGCGATCTGCCCGCTCTTCTCGGGGTTCTCGTCGAACGCGGAGCGGGACTTGTCGGCGTGCTGGTAGAGCAGCTTGCCGTCCGGGCCCTCGATCTTCTCGATGAAGAACGGCTCGTGGTAGACGCCCCTGGCCGCGAAAGTCGCGTACGCCGACGTCATGTCGAACGGACGCACGAGCGTTTGGCCACCGCCGATGGCGATGTTGCCGTCGGGGGTGTCACCGCCGTCCTCGCCCTTGAGCAGCTTGTGCACCTCGTCCCCGATGGTGACCTCTTCGGGGATGCCCGCCTCGTAGGCGGCCTTGGCGACCTTGCTGGTGCCCACGTTGTTCACGGCCATGTCGTAGAACACCGTGTTCACCGACTTGACCATCGCCTCGCGGACGCTGCACTGCTTGGGGACGGCGCACGCGACGCCCTGCGCGTTCTTCACCGGGTTCGTCTCACGACCGGGGAACGTCCGCGGCGAACTGCCGTCGTAGACCTCGCCGACCCCTTCACCCTGCTGAAGGGCGGCGACCAGGTCGAAGGGCTTGAACGACGAACCCGGTTCCTGGAGCGTGCCCTTGTTGTAGTCGATGCCGACACCGTCGTTGCCCGCCCAGTAGGCGCGCACGGCGCCCGTGCTGGGTTCGATTGCGGTCAGCGACTGCCGCAGGACCTCCGGCTGGCCCTCCATGACCTCGCTGACGGCTTCTTCGGCGGCGGTCTGCATCCTGGGGTCGATGCTCGTGTGGATGGTGACGCCCTTCTTGAGCGCCTCCTCCTCGTCCATGTCGATCTCTTCGCCGGCCATCTCGGCCTCGACCTGGACCTGGATGTGCGCGCGCACCCCTTCCAGCGCGTTCTGCTGGACCTCGGCCAACGGCTTGAGGGTCGGGTACGTCTGGGTGTCGTAGTACTCCTGGGTGATCCACCCCTTGTCGAGCATCTGACCCATCACGAACTTCCACCGGTCGACCGGGTACTTCTCCTCCTCCGACCGGCTGGGGTTCTGGATCATGCCCGCGATCAGGGCGGCCTCGGACGCGGTGAGGTCCTGGACCTCCTTGCCGTAGTACATCTGCGCCGCGGCTTTGATGCCGAACGCGGAGCGGCCCTGGTAGATCGTGTTCAGGTACGCGGCGAGGATCTCGCCCTTGCTCTTCTGGTTGCTCATCTTGTAGGCCTTGACGACCTCGGTGAACTTCCGCGAGAGCGTCGGGTCTTCCTTCTCCGTGGCCTTCTTGACGTACTGCTGCGTCAGGCCGGAACCACCGCCTTCGCCGCCGCTCACCTGGAACCAGGCGGCGCGCGCGATGCCGACGAAGTCGAAGCCGGGGTTGGTCTCGAAGGTGGC
Source organism: Umezawaea sp. Da 62-37 (assembly GCF_032460545.1). Taxonomy (GTDB): domain Bacteria; phylum Actinomycetota; class Actinomycetes; order Mycobacteriales; family Pseudonocardiaceae; genus Umezawaea. Next base: position 5,423,129 of record NZ_CP135965.1, on the reverse strand, counting down.
GTCCTCGGCCGCGAAGACCGCGTGCTTCACGTCGTCGGTGAGGTCGGGGTCGTCGACGGCGAGGAGTTCCCGGTTCGAGCCCTGCGGCGAGATCTTCGCCATCTCGGAGCCGTCGGAGTACAGGATCGTGACGGCCTTCTGCTGGTCCTCCGCGACGACGGCGGGATCGGGCACGTCGACGAGCTGGTAGGCGATCGCGAAGGCGACCAACGGCGTGAGGACCATCAGACCGGCCGCGATGTAGGAGATGCGGCGGACGCGCCGCCAGATCTTCTTCTTGCGCACGGCGCGTTCCTCCTCCTCGGACAGCTCCTCGGAGTCGAACTCGTCGTACGCGTCCTCTTCCAGGAACATCGACGGTTCGTCGGGTTCCCGGTGGGTGAGCAGGTCGGGCTCGCGCTTCATCGGCGGCTGCACCGGCTGGAGCAGATCCGTCAGCTCGTCGGCCTTGTTGTGCGCGGGCGGACCGGCCGGTCCACCGCGGGCGCCGGGACGCGCGCCGCCGGGGGGCATGGGGGGACGACCGCCCTGGGGCGGCTGACCGCCGGGCGGGGGCAGGGGCCTGCGCACGCCGCCGGGCGGGACCGGGGGTCGCTGGCCGGGGCCGCCCGGACCGGGAGGCGGGCCGAGTGGACGACCGCCGGGGACACCGGGGACACCGGGCTGGCGGGGCGGGGGGCCCTGGTTCATCGCGCCGGGCGGCGGACCGGGCGGTCCACCCTGCGGGCGCGCGAAACCGCCGGGCGGAGTGCCCGGTCGCGGGGGGACCGCGCCCTGCTGGGGGCGCGGGAAGCCGCCCGGCGGAGTGCCCGGTCGTGGGGGCCGGTTCACGTCCTGGGACGGGTTCCGGGCGCCGCCTCGATCCTCCGGCTGATCCGGGGCACCGTGGCGCCTGGTGGCGCCTGCGTCCGGGTCATCGCCCGTCGGCCATTGCGGTTCCCCGCCACGTTGCCTGTCGTCATGCTGGTCGTTCACGAAAAGGCCTCCCAGACCGGCGCACGGGCGTGCGCGGTTCGGTGGTCGTACGCCGCCTGCGTTCGGGGTACGGCGGTCGCGGGTGGAGCGGGTTTCACTCCGCCGCGGTCCTCCGGCGTGGCTTCTGAGTTTTCAGGCCACGCGTTCCCAGGACGTACGACTGCACCAGGTGGTTCCAACTACATGTGCGGCAGACTTCCACGACGTACACGGTGAATTCCTCGTAGAGGTTCGACATCCGTGCGAGTTCGTCGGCGGTCCGAGCAGAACCGGCCGCGTGCTTGAGCTCTTCGCCGTACACCCAGGACACCAGGGTCAACGGCTCCTTGCGGCACACCGGGCACGTGACGTCGCTCGGCTGGCCGTGGAACTTCGCAGCTCGGAGGAGGTATGGACTCGCATCGCAGACCTCCATGGTACCCACACGACCCGAGTGCACGTCAGCAAGCAGCGCACGGCGCTGCAACGCGTAGTCCACGACCTGTCGTTGGGTCACCACGCGACAAGAGTACGTGGCGACCGCCCGCCTCCGATGGTCCGTTCAGGGCAGCGTCGATGAATCAGATATCACGGTGTGCCACAGCACACACTCACCAGGAGGCGCAGATGTATCGGACCGATATACTGACCGCATACATCGGGGCTCGGGCAGGGGGGTGAATCGTGCTGGAATTCGCCATCCTCGGCCTGCTGCACGAGGCACCCATGCACGGCTACGAGCTGCGCAAGCGGCTGCACGAGCTGCTGGGCGCCTTCCGGGCGTTCTCCTACGGGACGCTCTACCCGACGCTCGGCAAGCTCCAGCGCGCCCACCTCATCGCCGAGGAGGCGCCCGACGACGACCTGCGCGCCTGGGGGCGCAGGGCGCGCAAGGTCTACAAGATCACCGCCGAGGGCAAGGAGCGCTTCGCCGAGCTCCTGGTCGACGCGGGACCGCAGACGTGGGACGACGACTCGTTCGGCGTCCACATGGCGTTCTTCTCCCGCACGCCCGCCGAGATCAGGATGCGAATCCTGGAAGGCAGGCGGCGGCGGGTCGAGGAACGCAGGGAAGGCTTGCGCACCACGTTGGGGAGCGCGAGCGATCGGATCGACCGCTACACCCGTGAGCTGCACCGCATGGGGCTGGACACGACCGAGCGCGAGGTGCGGTGGCTCAACGAGCTGATCGCCCACGAGCAGGCCGAACAGCGGAAGTCCGAGGAATGACCGCCGCTTTCGCGGCAAAACCACAGCAGAAGCACAAGGAGGACTGGGCATGGGCGAACAACGCCGGACTGTTCGGGTGGCCATCGTCGGGGTCGGCAACTGCGCCGCGTCGCTGGTGCAGGGGGTCGAGTACTACCGCGACGCCGACGCGTCCGCCAGGGTGCCCGGACTGATGCACGTCGAGTTCGGCGAGTACCACGTCCGCGACATCGAGTTCGTGGCCGCGTTCGACGTCGACGCCAAGAAGGTCGGCTACGACCTGTCCGAGGCGATCGGCGCCAGCGAGAACAACACGATCAAGATCGCCGACGTGCCGCCGCTGGGCGTGCCGGTGCAACGCGGCCACACCTTCGACGGCCTCGGGAAGTTCTACCGGGAGACCATCGAGGAGTCCGAGGAGGAGCCGGTCGACGTCGTGCAGGTGCTGCGCGACACCAAGGCCGACGTGCTGGTCGCGTACCTCCCGGTCGGTTCCGAGGACGCGGACCGCTTCTACGCCCAGGCCGCGATCGACGCCAAGGTCGCGTTCGTCAACGCGCTGCCGGTGTTCATCGCCTCCGACCCGGTGTGGGCGGAGAAGTTCCGCGCCGCGGGCGTGCCGATCGTCGGCGACGACATCAAGTCCCAGGTCGGCGCCACCATCACGCACCGCGTGCTGGCGAAGCTGTTCGAGGACCGCGGCGTCCAGCTCGACCGCACCATGCAGCTGAACGTGGGCGGCAACATGGACTTCCTCAACATGAAGGAACTGGAGCGCCTGGAGTCCAAGAAGGTCTCCAAGACCCAGGCCGTCACCTCCCAGATCGACCGCGACCTCGGCAAGCGCAACGTCCACATCGGTCCGTCGGACTACGTGGCGTGGCTCGACGACCGCAAGTGGGCGTTCGTGCGCCTGGAGGGCCGCGCCTTCGGCGACGTGCCGCTGAGCCTCGAGTACAAGCTCGAGGTGTGGGACTCGCCGAACTCGGCGGGCATCATCATCGACGCCGTCCGCGCCGCGAAGATCGCGCTCGACCGCGGCATCGGCGGCCCGATCCTGTCGGCGTCCTCGTACTTCATGAAGTCCCCGCCGGTGCAGTACTCCGACTCCGAGGCGCACCTCGCGGTCGAGGGCTTCATCCGCGGCGACGCCGAGCGCTAAGCCGCCCGTTTGGGGGATACCCCCTGTTCCGCAGGCCGATAGCCTCCGGAACAGGGGGTATTTCTCATGCTGAAGCCATTGTTGGTCGCCGTGTTGTTGACCGGTCTCTGCACGCCCGTCGCCGTCGGCGCGACCGCGCCGCCGTCGACGTGCCTCGAACCGCCGGTCTCGGACAAGAACGAACTGTGCGTGGACCTGTTGCCCTACAGCGGCAAGGAGTTCGCGGGGTACGGCCGGTTCGTCCCGACGGCCAAGGACGCGCCGGACCAGTTGGACGTCGTGGTGCAGCAGAGCCGCACGATGTGGCCCGAACCGCTCACGATCGCCAAGAAGACCGTCACCGGCAACGGCGAGATCAGCGCCGTCACCGACGCCGGTGCCATCAGCGCCGACGCCACCGCCGTCCGGGCGTGCGCCACCGGGTTCGTCCTGACCGGCTCGCGCGCCTACGACGTCTGCACGCCCTGGCAGCCGGTCTAGCGCTTCGACAACCGCAGCGAACGCCACGACCCGTCGGCGGTCCACCCGCCGTCGACGGGCAGGGCGACGCCGTTGACGTAACCGCTGCGCGCCGGATCGGCCAGGAACGACACGGCCTGCGCGATGTCGTCCGGCACCGCGAACCGCCCCATCGGCACGTGCTCCGTGATGTCCTCGTCGACGTAGTACCCGCCCGCCTGCGACTCCACGTCCATCTCCGTCTTGACCCAGCCGGGGCACACCGCGTTCACCCGCACCCCGCGCCCGCCCCACTCGACGGCGAGGGTCCGCGTCATGCCGATCAGCCCGTGCTTGCTGGTGTTGTACGCGGCCCGGTCGGCCACACCGCTCAAGCCCGCGACCGACGCGATGTTCACGATCGAGCCGGAAGCCTGGGCGAGCATCGTGCGGCCGAACACCTGGCTGAGCAGGAACGGACCGGTGAGGTTGACCTCCATGATCCGCTGCCACAGTTCCGGCGACGTGTCCTCGAACGGGGCGATGCCCGCGATACCGGCGTTGTTGACGAGGACGTCGACTCGGCCGTGCTCGCTCAGCACGTGATCCGCCAGGCGGGTCACGTCAGCGGCCGACGCCACGTTCCCCGTCACGCCGTCGGGGGTGTCCTGGAGGTCGAACCCGACCACCGCGCACCCCTCGGCGCGGAGCACCGCGACGATCTGCTTCCCCATGCCCTGCGCCGCACCGGTCACCACCGCAACTCGCTCAGTCATGGGGGGAGGTTAGGGGTGGTTCCGGCGGGGTGGGTAGGTGGTCAGCGGGTGTCTGGGGGTGAGTTCAAGGGCGGCTGGGGCTGGCAGAGGCAGCAGAGGTCCCAGTCGAACCGGCGCGTGGCTGCTCGACCGAGGTACTCCGCTGTGGCACCGGGGCGGAAGTCGGCGTCGAACCACCTGCCGAGCACCAGCACCGCGACGGTCTTCGCTCCCGCCGTCCGCAACGCCGCCGCCGCCGACTGCGCGTTCGCACCCGTGGTCCAGGTGTCGTCGACGAGCAGGATCCGGCTGCCGTCCACCCGCCCCGTGGCGGAGAACCTGTCCAGGCTGAACTTCCGCCCCTCCGCCGCGTCCTGCCCGGTCCTCAGCACAGGTCGGTAGCGGCTCCTGGTGGTGCTCATGGTCTTGCCGACCATGAGCGCCAAGGGGTGGTCGACCCGGCCTCCCGTGCTCGGCACCGTCGTGACCAGGTCGAAGTTCTCGACGCCCGCGGCCGTCGCCAGGCATGGCTCGTGCGTGGCGACGAACCGCTCGGTGACAGCGGTCAGGCCCAGGCGGATCCTGTTCCGCACGGCGAGCAGCCTGGAATCCTTGTAGTGCCACAGTTCGTGGGCGAACTGCTTTCCCCGGATCGCGAGGGAGATGGGCACCACGACCTGGGCGAGCACCGACCCGGCGAGGTCCAGGTGCTCCCGGCAGCGGTCGCAGCGGGTCGTGGACCCGACCTCGCGCCAGCACGTCGCGCACACACCAGGTCCTGCGGTGGGCGGTCGCAGCAGGAAGTTCTCGTACGGCTCGGACAGCCGCGTGACCGTGTTGTCCACCGCGTCAGAACTGCGCCAACTCGGGCGATTCGACCGTCAGCGCCGCCACGGCCTCGAGCAGGTGGTCGGGGCCGGTCAGCACCGTGGTGCTCGGCAGGCGGGCCATGTCGCGCCCCCATGTCGTCCCGCCTGCCACTTCGGGCATCAGGAACACGTGCCTGCCGTGCTCCAGCGCGAGCCGGGCCTGGATCCGCGTTCCGCTGTGCTCCCCCGCCTCCACGACGACCGTGGCGATGCCGCAGCCGCTCATCACCGCGTTGCGCATCGGGAAGTTGCGTTTGGACGGCCCCGTGTCGGGCAGGAACTGCGACAACACCGCACCGGTGCGGACCAGTTCGGCTTGCAGACCGGCGTTCGCGACCGGGTAGCAGTGCCGCAGCCCGGTTCCGACCACCGCCACCGTGCGCCCGCCCGCGTCGAGGGCGGCACGGTGCGCGGCCGTGTCGACCCCCGCCGCCATGCCGCTGAGGACGGTGATGTCCTGCTTGGTCAACAGGGTGGAGATCTCCCTGGTGACGGAGAGTCCCCGCGGACTCGCCGCGCGACTGCCCACGACCGCGACCGCGTGCCGGTCGGCGGGGTCGAGGTGGCCCCGGTACGTGAGGAACGGGGGGCGCTGGTGCACCATCAGCAGTTGCACCGGGTAGTCGTCGTCCAGCACGGTGGTCAGCCCGATGCCCTCCGCGCGCCAGCCGTCGATCTCCTGCTCGACCGCGTCGAGCGCCGAGGTCGGGTCGAAGCCGATGTCGTCCAGCGCGGGCTGTTCCGGCGCCAGCAGCCGCTCCAGGGCGGAGAGCGCCGACCCGGTCTCCTCGACGAGCCGCGTGACGTCCGCCCAGCCCCTGCCGCTTTCGCGCAGGGCAAGCAGCAGAGCTGCCTGTTCGCGTGTGTCCGCCACCGCGGCATCGTATCGAACAAGGGTTCGAAATCCAGCCTGGCGCTCGCCGGGTACGACTCGATCGAGATCGCGAACGTGCACCCGCGAGCCGTTCACCAGTTCTTACGGCTCCATGACCTGGGCGGTGTTCGGGGGTTTCGGCAACTAGCTTGGCCCGATGCACATCCGCACCCTCCTGGTCGCGCTACCGGGCTTGATCCTCGCCGCCGTGGGGTTGACGCATCCGCAGTACCTGGATGCCTCGACCGCCCACCACTGGCGGGACATGCACATCGTGTTGGCGTTCGTGTTCCCGTTGCTGGCGGCGGCGGTGTGGGTGCTGCTGGACACCAGTCCGCCGGTGGTGAGGTGGCTGGGGCGGGTGGCGGCGTTCGGGTACGCGGTGCTCTACGGGGCGTTGGACACGATCGCCGGGGTCGGTGGTGGGGCGATGGCCGTCGCGCAGAACGGGCGGACGCCGGTGATCGATCCGCTGTTCGACATCGGCAACGCGCTGGGTACACCGGGTGCGTGGTGCTTCCTGGTGGCGTCGGCGCTGCTGTTCGGCGGGATCGCGTGGCGGGTTCGGTGGAAAGCGGTTCCCGGTGGGGTGGTGCTGCTGTTCGGGGCGTACCTGTTCCTGGACAGCCACATCTACTGGCCGAAGGGGGTGTTGGCGATGGCCTGCTTCGCGGTGGGGTTGGCGGCGTTGAGCTTCGTCAGCCCAGTGCGGCGGGCAGATCGGTGATGGAGGCGACGACGGTGACGTCGGCCAGCACGGCGGGGTCCGGGGGGAAGTGCGGGTTGGGGACGGCGTAGACGGCCATGCCCGCGGCGATGGCGGCGCGGAGGCCGTTGGTGGAGTCCTCGACAGCGGCGCACGCGGTCGGGTCCACGCCGAGTGCGCGGGCGGCGGCCAGGTAGACGTCGGGGGCGGGTTTGCCCGCGCCGGTCTGTTCGCTGGACAGCGCGACGCCGACCAGGTCCGCCAGCCCGGTCGCGGCGAGGAACGCGCTGATCAGGACCGGTGGGGACGAGCTGGCGATGGCGACCGGGTAGCGGGACGCGATGGCGCGGACGGCGTCGACGGCGCCGTCGATCACGGGGGCGCGCCGGGCGTAGCGGGCGGCCATCTCGTCGACCACGCCGGTGGCCGTGACCTCCGGGGTGAGCTGGACGCCGACCTCCGTGACCAGGTAGGAGGCCCATTCGGGGGTGCTCATGCCCTGCATGGCCCGCGTCGAGTCGGGCAGCCACCGCCCGCCGTGGGCGGCGGCGAACGCCTGCCGCACCTCGTCCCACATGCGCTCGGAGTCCACGAGTACGCCGTCGAGGTCGAAAACCACTGCTTCCACAGCGCAGACGGTACCTGTGGGACAAAATACTTAGGATGGCGAAGCAAAATAGGTTAGCATAGCTAACTGTGAGCGAACACCCGAAACTCCTCGATGCGATCAAGGGCCAGCCCCGCCCGGTGTGGATCACCGCGTTCGCCGCGGTGATCGCGTTCATGGGCATCGGCCTGGTCGACCCGATCCTCCTGTCCATCGCAGAAGGCCTGAACGCGACACCGTCGCAGGTCACCCTCCTGTTCTCCTCCTACCTGGGCGTCCAGGTCCTCGCGATGCTGTTCACCGGCGCGATGGCCGCGCGGTTCGGCGCCAAGCGCACCGTCCTCACCGGCCTGGTGCTGATCGTCGTGGCGACGCTGGCCTGCGCGATGGCGGGCTCGATCGGCCAGTTGGTCGGCCTGCGCGCGGTGTGGGGCCTCGGCAACGCCTTCTTCATCGCCACGGCGCTGTCGGTGATCGTCGGCGCCGCGTCCGGCGGCCAGAAGGGCGCGATCCTGCTCTACGAGGCGGCGCTCGGCATCGGCCTGTCGGTCGGCCCGCTGCTCGGCGCCCTGCTGGGCAGCATCTCGTGGCGCGGACCGTTCTTCGGCACGGCCGCGCTGATGGCCGTCGCGCTGGTCCTCTGCGCCACGATGCTGCCGTCCGACGCGAACGAGAAGCGCGCGAAGGTGAGCCTGCTCGACCCGTTGCGCGCGCTCAGGCACGGCGGTCTGTTCCGCACGTCCGCCGGCGCCGCCCTGTACACTGCGGCGTTCTTCACCGTCCTGGCCTGGTCGCCGTTCGTGCTGCGCTGGGGTGCAGTCCAGATCGGCCTGATCTTCTTCGGCTGGGGCCTGTGCGTCGCCGTCGCCGGCGTCCTGCTCGCACCCAGGCTGGCCGCGCGGTTCGGCGAGCGGCGCGCGACGGTGTTCGCGGTGCTCGGCTTCGCCGTCCTGATGCTGGTGATGAGCGTGGACGACAAGGCCGTGCTGGTCGTCGGCGTGATCCTCAGCGGTGTGGTGTCCGGCCTGCTCAACACCCTGTTCACCGGGACCGCGATGAGCATCAGCCCGTCGCCGCGCCCGGTCGCGAGCGCCGGCTACAACTTCCTCCGCTGGCTCGGTGGCGCCGCCGCCGCGACGCTGGTCGGCCACGTCGCCGAGTGGTTCGGCTCGGACCACGCCCCGTTCGTCGCCGCGACGGTGCTGTGCCTGATCGCCGCGGGCCTGCTCTCCATCGGCGACAAGCGGACCGACGCCCACGAGGTGCCTGCCGAAGCCGTCCTCGTCGGGGACGAAGTCGTCGGTTAACAAAAGGTGAACAACCCCTTACGGTCAGTGTGTTCCCCGGACTGACCGTAGGAGGCGTTCGAGTGCGACAACTACCCCTGCTGGCCAACCACTCCCCCGGCCGCGCCGCGATGACGTGCGAATACCGGTGCGGCAACGCGTGCTTCCACGACGTGCCCAACACGTCCGACAACAACTACCTCGGCGACGTGGTCCGGCAGCTGATCGACAGGCGGACCGCGTTCAAGGCCGGAGCGGTGGTCGCGTTCGCCGCGAGCACCGGGTTCGCCGCGAGCGGCACGGCGACCGCCGCGGACTCGGAGCGGCAGGTCCCCGGCGGGGCGCCGCGCGGGCTCGACTTCAAGGCCGTGGCCCCCAACCAACTGGACGCGGTGGTGGTGCCCGAGGGGTACCAGCAGCACGTCGTGATCCGCTGGGGCGATCCGCTGTTCCCCGGTGTGCCGGAGTTCGACTTCGACGACCAGACCGCCGAGAAGCAGGCGAAGCAGTTCGGCTTCAACTGCGACTTCGCCGCCCTGCTGCCCCAGGACGCCTTGGGGTTGGTCAACCTGCTGGTGACCAACCACGAGTACACGACCGAGCCGATGATGTTCCACGGCTACGACGCGAACAACCCCACCGAGGAGCAGGTGCGCATCGCCTGGGCGGCGCACGGCCTCAGCGTGGTGATGGTCCGGCGGTCGCTGTCCTCGGGCAGGCTCACGCCGTCGTTCAGCCGCTTCAACCGGCGGTTCACCCTGCTCACGCCGTTCGAGGTGCGCGGACCGGCCGCGGGCAGCGACCTGCTCAAGACGTCGGTCGACCCGACCGGCACGCGCGTGCTCGGCACGATGAACAACTGCTCGGGCGGCGTGACGCCGTGGGGCACGATCCTGTCCGGCGAGGAGAACTTCAACCAGTACTTCGGCAACGCCGACTCGCGCTCCGACCCGCGGCTGACCCGCTACGGCGTCACCGGCACCTCCACCTCGCGCAAGTGGGAGCGCTTCGACAAGCGGTTCGACCTCGCGCGGGAACCCAACGAGGTCAACAGGTTCGGCTGGGTCGTCGAACTCGACCCGACCGACCCGACGTCGACGCCGGTCAAGCACACCGCACTCGGCCGCTTCAAGCACGAGACCGCGAACATCCGCGTCGCCGCCGACGGCAGGGTCGTCGCGTACTCCGGTGACGACGAGCGGTTCGAGTACATCTACAAGTTCATCTCCACCGGCAAGGTGCGCAAGGGCGACAGCAAGGCCGCGCGCAGGCACAACATGACGCTGCTCGACGACGGCACGCTCTACGTCGGCCGCTTCACCGGCGACAGCCCGCCCGCGGAGATCGACGGGACCGGGAAGCTGCCGTCGGACGGGAACTTCGACGGCTCCGGCCAGTGGATCCCACTCGCGTCCGGCGACCGGTCGTTCGTGGAGGGCATGACCGCCGAGGAGGTCTACGTCTTCACCCGGCTCGCGGGCGACAAGGTCGGCGCCACCAAGATGGACCGGCCGGAGGACATCCAGGCGCACCCGACGACCGGCGTCGTCTACTGCGCGCTGAGCAACAACGTCGACCGCGGCAAGCCGGGCAAGGAAGGCGCGACCGAGCCGAACCCGAGGCTGCTCAACAAGCACGGCCAGGTCCTGGAGTTGACCGAACGCCGCGGCGACCCGCTCGCACTCGCGTTCGCGTGGAACCTGTTCCTGGTCTGCGGCGACCCGGCCGCGCCGGACACCTACTTCGCGGGCTTCCCGAAGGACCAGGTGTCGCCGATCTCCAGTCCGGACAACGTGGCGTTCGACCCGCACGGCAACCTGTGGATCTCCAGCGACTCGGGGGCCGCGCTGAACGGCAACAACGACGGGCTGTTCGGCGTCCCGGTGTCGGGGCCGCACCGCGGGCACCTCAAGCAGTTCCTCACGGTGCCGCGCGGCGCGGAGACGTGCGGTCCGATCATCGACGAGCGAGTGGTGGTCGTGTGCGTGCAGCACCCCGGTGAGATCGACGGCGCGACCGCGGACAACGTCGTGTCGCACTGGCCGGACGGCGGCACCAGCCAGCCCCGCCCGTCGGTGGTCGCGGTGTGGAAGCCGGGTGGGCGGCAGCCCGGCGGGATCGGGTCCTGAGGTGTCCTGATCGGCGGGTGTTCGTCCGGCGTTCACCTCGATGTCCGCTGGACAACCGCTTGTCCTCCTACGGTCGGCCGGTTCCCACCGATCCACCACGGAGGTCCGCGTGCCCGCACCCGCCGATCGGGGCCGTCGCCTGCTGCCCCTGCTGCTGCCCAACCACCCCCTGGGGCGGTCGGAGACGACCTGCCTCTACCGCTGCGCCAACGCCTGCGCGCACGACGCGCCCAACACGTCGGACAACGCGTACTTCGGCGATGTCGTCCGCGATGTCGTCAGCCGCCGCGGCGCGCTGAAGGCGGGGGCCGTCCTCACGGTGGCGGGCCTGGGCGCCGCCGCGCTCGGCACCGGCAGCGCGGCCGCGGCCCCCTCGACGCCGTCGGCGGCCGCCGACCTGAACGCCGACGCCGACCTCGGCGGGGGCCGTCGCCGCGACGGCCTCAACTTCACCGCCGTCGCGCCCAACACCGAGGACCGCATCGTCACGGCCGACGGCTACACCTCCGCCGTGGTGATCCGCTGGGGCGACCCCGTCGTGCCGGGCGCGCCCGCGTTCGACTTCGACCACCAGACGCCCGAAGCGCAGGCCATGCAGTTCGGCTACAACAACGACTTCTGCGGCCTGGTCCCGCTCGACGGCTGGAACCGCTGGCTCATGGGAAGCAACCACGAGTACACGACGGAACCGTTCCTGCACAAGGGCTACGACGCCAACAACCCCACCGAAGCGCAGGTCAGGATCGGCTGGGCCGCGCACGGGTTCTCCGTCGTCGTGGTCGAGCAGGACCGCCGCAGCGGCAAGCTCGTGCCGAAGATGGACCGCCAGTACAACCGCCGCATCACCGCCACCACGCCGTTCGCCGTCGACGGCCCGGCCGCCGGCAGCAAGTTCCTCAGGACCTCGGTCGACCCGACCGGCAAGAAGGTGCTCGGCACGTTCGGCAACTGCGCCGGCGGCGTGACCCCGTGGGGCACGATCCTGTCCGGCGAGGAGAACTTCAACGGCTACTTCGCCGGTGGCGCCGCGATCACCGACCCGGTCGCGCTGGCCCGCGCCACCCGCTACGGCCTGCCTGCCGCGACGACCGAGCGCAAGTGGGAGCGGTTCGACAAGCGCTTCGACCTCGCCCAGGAGCCCAACGAGTTCAACCGGTTCGGCTGGGTCGTCGAGATCGACCCGCACGACAAGACCGCGGCGCCGGTGAAGCACACCGCGCTCGGCCGGTTCAAGCACGAGGGCTGCACCATCCGCGTGGCGGCGGACGGCCGGGTCGTCGCGTACATGGGCGACGACGAGCGCTTCGACTACATCTACAAGTACGTGTCGAAGAACAGGATGGTGAAGGGCGACAGCAAGCGCGCCCGCGAGCAGAACAAGAGGCTGCTCTCCGACGGCACGCTGTACGTGGCGAAGTTCAGCGGCAACAGCCCGGTCGCCGAGATCGACGGCACCGGCGAGCTGCCCGCCGACGGCCACTTCGACGGCACCGGCGAGTGGACCAGGCTCGCCAGCGGCGACAAGTCCTTCGTGGACGGCTTCACCGCCGAGGAGGTGTACGTCTTCACCCGACTGGCCGCCGACAAGGCGGGCGCCACGAAGATGGACCGGCCCGAGGACATCGAGGCCAGCCCGCGCACCGGCAAGGTGTACGCCGCGCTGACCAACAACACCGACCGCGGCAAGCCCGGCAAGGAAGCGGGCACCGAGATCAACCCGCGCGTCGGCAACAAGAACGGCCACGTCCTGGAGTGGGAGGAGAACCGCGGCGACCCGACCGCGACGACGTTCCGCTGGACGCTGCTGCTGGTCTGCGGCGACCCGGCCACCGCCGACACCTACTTCGGCGGCTACGACAAGTCGCAGGTCAGCCCCATCTCGTGCCCGGACAACGTGGCGTTCGACAGCAGCGGCAACCTGTGGATCTCCACCGACGGCAACGCGCTGGGCTCCAACGACGGCCTGTTCGCCCTGCCCGTCGAGGGCAGGTACCGCGGCCGGGTCAAGCAGTTCCTCACCGTGCCCAAGGGCGCCGAGACCTGCGGTCCGGTGATCACCGACCGGTTCGTGCTCGTGTCGGTGCAGCACCCCGGTGAGATCACCGGCGCCAACGCGGACAACCCGCTGTCGCACTGGCCCGACGGCGGCACCAGCCAGCCCCGTCCCGCGGTCGTCGTGGCGTGGAAGGAGGACAACGGCCGCATCTGCGGCTGAGTCCACTCGGGACGGTGCCCTGGGACGCTTCCTGTGTCCCAGGGCACTTTTCCGCCTTGAACCACTCCGGACGAGCGCACGTGTTGTGGGTGGCTGCACCGCGGACAGCCGGTTCCCCCAACGGCCATCCCATCCAGGAGTGCACAGTGAAGCTCATCGGTCTGACCCTCGGCGCCATCGTGCTGGCGGGCGTGACGACGGCCTGCGGCGGCGACGCCACCGCGGGCACCGCCCTGCCGTCGTCGGACACCAAGGTGGCCGACACCCCCGTGGCCACCGTCCTGAAGGTCCCCGACGGCAACAGGCTCGTCGGGAAGTACCAGGCCAGCGGCGTGCAGGCCTACACCTGCACCGCCGGGGCGTGGAAGCTCCTCGAACCCGCCGCCTCGCTGGTCGACAAGGACGGCAAGCCGATCATCCTGCACTCCCGCGGCCCGGTGTGGGTGTCCACCGTGGACGGCAGCGCGGTCGACGCGACCCCGGTCGAGGGCGGCAAGGCCGACCGGCCGAACGCCATCCCGGAACTGCTGCTCAAGACCAAGACCGCCCGCGGTGACGGCCTGCTCGGCGACGTGACCTACGTGCAGCGGCTGAACACCGAGGGTGGCGTGGCGCCCGGTGGTTCGTGCCAGTCGGATGTGCAGCTCTCGGTTCCGTACACGGCGCTGTACACCTTCTACGCGGCTGCGTGAGGGCTGGTCGTCCTGCGGTTCTGCCGAGCCGCGGGGCGACCGCTTAGGGTTTCGGGTATGTCACCTGTCGCTTTGATCACCGGGGCTTCGCGCGGCATCGGTGCCGCCATCGCCCGTTCTCTTGCGGATACCCATGAGTTGTTGCTGGGTGGTCGTGAATCGGATGCCTTGACGGCGTTCGCCGGTTCGCTGCCGAACGCTCGTGCCTGGCCGGTTGACCTGACCGATCACGCCGCGCTCGCGCGGGCCGCGTCCGGTGTCGACCGTCTCGACGTGCTGGTGCACAGCGCGGGGATGACGGAGTTGGGGAACATCGGGGACGCGACCGCTGATGTGTGGCGTCGGACGTTCGACCTGAACGTGTTCGCCGTGGCCGAGTTGACCCGGCTCCTGCTTCCAGCTTTGCGTTCGGCGAAGGGGAACGTGGTGCTGATCAACTCGGGTGCTGGTTTGCGTGCGAATCCGAATTGGGGGGTTTACGCGGCCAGCAAGTTCGCTCTGCACGCCTTTGGGGACTCGTTGCGTGCGGAGGAGGAGCGTGGTGGTTTGCGGGTGACGTCCGTGCATCCGGGTCGGGTGGATACGGACATGCAGCGTGGTGTTCGTGAGCAGGAGGGTGGGGAGTACGAGCCGCAGTACTACCTGGAGGCGGAGTCGGTCGGGCGAGCGGTTGCCGCGGCTGTTCTTGCTGGGCCGGACGCGCACCTCACGGACATCGTGATCCGGCCGCGGGCGCATTAGACCGGTCGATGCGGGTTCCGGCGAGCAGCTCGACCACTTCGCTGGGCCGATTCCCGATCGGAGCGTTCACTCGACCAGTGGAACCTTCCAGCCTTCACCCCGGCCCGCGAGGCACCTGGTTCTTCCGTCGCAGGTGAGCCGCCTTCCCGAGTTGTCCACAGCTCCCGAAGCTGTCCACAGTTCTGCGTCCACCCACCCCATCAGGCTTTCCACCTCGATAAACTGGCCCAGGGCTGTCCCCCCGGGACGGGCGGGGTATGTGTCGGGGTGGGTGGCGTTGATCTTTGATGTCGGGTGTTGAGGTTCTGCGGCAGTCCGGTTGCCCGGCTTTGGAGAACTCAGCCGCGCAGTCGGGCTGCGACTGCGCCTACTGCGGCTTGTGCTTCTGAGCGGTCGACTCGTGTGCTTTCGCCGTTGGCCACGACCTGCTCCCCGGCCACCCACACGTCCAGTACCCGACGCGACCCCGTGGCCCACACGAGGTTCGCCAGTAGTTGGTCGTCGGGGGCGTCGAGGCCGGTGGCGAAGGCGGGGTCGTCGGTGTTGATGTGCACGAGGTCGGCCCAGTTGCCCGGTTCGAGGGCGCCGATGTCGGTGCGGCCGAGGGCTGCCGCGCCGCCGCGGGTGGCCAGGAGGAGGGCGTCGGCGGCTTTGATGGCGGAGGCGTCCAGGGCGGTGACCCTGGCGAGGAGGGCGGCCAGGCGGGCTTCCTCGAAGAGGTCGAGGTCGTCGTTGCTGGCTGGGCCGTCGGTGCCGAGGCCGACCGGGACGCCGGCGTCGAGGTAGGCGCGGAGCGGGGCGATGCCGGAGGCGAGTTTGGTGTTGGAGCCGGGGCAGTGGGCGACGCCCACGCGGTGCTTGGCGTAGATGGCGATGTCCTCCGCGGACAGGTGCACCGAATGCGCCGAGAGGACCCGGCCCTCCAGGACGCCCGCCTGTTCCAGCAGTTTGGGCACCGAGCCGTGGGAGGCGCGTTGGGCGGTGTCCTCGTTGAGGGCTTCGGCCACGTGGATCTGGGTGAGCGCGCCGCGCTGCCTCGCGGAGGCGGCGAGTTCGCCGAGCACCTCGGGGGCGAGCATGTACGCGGAGTGGGGGCCGTAGCCGAGTTCGACGCGGTCGCCGGGGCCGAAGCGGAGGCCGTCGGCGTCGATCCACTTGTCGATGGCGTCGGCCATCGGGCGCCACGGCATGCCGGGGAGGTCGAGGACGGCGATGCCGACGACGGTGCGCGAGCCCGCGGTCAACGCGGCCTCGACCAGCTGTTCGGCGTGGAAGTACATCTCGGCGCTGGTGGTGACGCCGTTGCGCAGCATCTCGACGGCGCCGAGGAGCATGCCCGCGCCGCTGTCCTGGGGCGTCATCTTGGCCTCGTTGGGCCAGATCGCCTCCTGGAGCCAGCGCAGCAGCGGCAGGTCGCCGCCCAGGCCGCGGAGCACGGTCATGGGGCTGTGGGCGTGCGTGTTGACGAGGCCGGGCATGAGGATGCCGGTCAGGTCGCGCCGTTCGCCGTCGAAGGCGGGAGCGGTGGCGGCCGGGCCCACGTGGGTGATGCGGCCGTCGTCGGACACGTCGACCACGGCGTCCCGCAGAACGCCGCAGGTCGGATCGCAGGGCAGGACCACCGGGGCGTGCAGGCGCAAGGACATGGGACGAATCCTGCCCGATCGGGTTTGGTTCCGCGAGGACCGGGTATCCGCTTGTCACCAGACCTGTCTCCACCGAAGGGCCCGGCGCGATGAAGCGTCGGGCCCTTCGAACTCTCAGCGCGCGATCGGGATGCTCGCCCGCACTTCCCAGCCGTCACCCGGCCGCTTGCCCGCCGTGAACGCGCCACCCAGCAGTTCCACGCGCTCGCGCATCCCGACCAGCCCGTAACCGCCCGAGCCGCCGATCGGCACCTGCCGGGTGCCGCGGCCGTCGTCGGCGATCCGCACGTGCACCGAGCCGCTCCCGGTCGTCACCGACACGTCCACCCGGCTCACGTCGGATGCGTGCTTGCGCGAGTTGGTCAGCGACTCCTGCACCAGCCGCAGCACCGACCGCTCGAACTCCGGCGGCACCTGGTCGGTCAGGTCGAACTCCAGGTGCACCGGCAGGTTCGACTGGTCGGCCACGGCCCGCACGTCCTCGGCGAGGTCGCTGGTCGAGTCGACCTCACCGTGCCCCGCGACCTCCGAGCCGCGCAGCGTGCCGACGAGCCTGCGCATCGCGGCCAGCGCCTCGGTGCCGCTGTTGGTGATCACCGGCAGCACCTCGCGCGCCGCGTCCGGGTTCAGCTCCAGCACGGCCTCGGCGGCCTGCGAGTGCACGACGATGCTGGTCACGTAGTGCGCGACCACGTCGTGCAGCTCGCGCGCCAGCGCCATCCGTTCGGCGTGCTGCGCCTCCAGGATCTCCGCCTCGACCCCGCGGGTGCGTTCCCGGTCGCGGGACCGGAAGTACAGCCCCGTGCCCAGCGAGAGGACCAGCATCACGCTGCCGGTGATCAGGCTCGACCACAGGCTCGGACCGCTGTAGTCGAGCCCCTCGTAGTAGTCCGGCCGGATCCACCGGGACGCGGCGGTCACGGCGATGAGCGCCAGCACCGCGACCAGCGCACGCCACCTGGACTCCTGCCGGACCAGGATCGCGATCAGCGCCATCAGCGCGGCCGTCTCGGAGATGACCAGGCCACCCGCGATCGGGACGGACGGGGGCACGTCGACGATCCTGAGCAGCACCGAACCGGCCAGCACCGCGGCCGCCGCGGCCAGCGCGGTGTCGAAGGGCCTGAGCGGGGTCAGCACCGCGAGCGCGCACACCGCCACCGCTCCGGGGAACTGCCACCACTGGGCGGGCTCCCCGCCGGAGGCGGAGATCACCTCCAGGAAACCGAGGAAGAGCAGGGCCAACACCAGCGGCCACTGGCGTCTTGCCAACGCGCGCCAGCCAAGGTGAGGGGGCTTCACAAGGAGCCACCGTAGGTCCTCGGGGCTGAGAGCGCGTCCGCCCCCGGTCGGGCGGGGCATCAGCCATAAGGCTGACTTCGACCGCCTGGGAAATACCCCGCTGGCCGATGTCGGATCACCCTTCGAGGGGTGACTCTGGAGAGGCGGGGGTTCGGGGAAGAGGAGGACGTCATGTTCACGGTTGTCGTTACTTGGTTCGGCGCGATCGTCGGTTTGCTGGTTCTGGTCCTGATGGCCCTATCAGGCGTGATGGTCGACTCGCAGCGCTGAGGAATCCGCTGGGAATCACCGGCGTGTGATTATCGGGAATCGTCGGAGTGCAGGCCGCTCGACCGGTCGTTGTGGTGCTTGAGGAGTTCCGCCAAACGGCCTGGGGACTGCGGCCGGGTGGTTTCGCTTTCCGATGGGGAAAACCGCGCTGGGCCACCGGTGCGCGCCCGTTGCGCCGAACCGGGGTCGAGGCGGAACGTCGGGCGGTTGCCGCTGTGCCGCTGCCTGGCGCGCAACCACGACAGCCGGTGCTGCGATTCGGTGTGGTGGTCGGTGATGGTGACCTCGGCGCGGTCGAACGAGTGCAGCACCGCGCGGTTCAGCTCGACCACGGCGCGGTCGCGCCACAGCGTGCGCTCCGAGGTCGTGTCCAGGCCGAGCGCCCGCGCGACCGGCTTGGCGGCGGCGTAGCCGTTCTCGTCGCCGAGGCTGCGGGTGCCGATCTCGGACCCGACGAACCACGAGTTGAACGGCGCCGCGGGGTAGCTGACGCCGCCGATGGACAGCCGCATGTTGCCGATCACCGGGACGGCGTGCCAGCGCAGCCCGAGACCGCCGAACCAGGGCAGGTCGGGGTGCTCGATCGGCACCTCGTGCACCACCTCGGGAGGCAGCTCGAACAGCCGCGGCCCCTCGTGCGCGGTCTCCACGACCAGCGGCAGCACGTCGAACCGGCTGCGCATGGTCGGGGCCTTCCAGCCCATGCCCAGCACCGCCTCGGTGAACGCCGCGTAGCGCGGGTCGCCGATGCCGTCGGAGTACCCGGCGTAGCGGATGAGCTGCTCGTTCCAGACGCACGGACCGGGCCCGGACGGCGAGTCCGGCGCGAACACCGTGACCAGCGGGCGGATCTCCCCGCCGTTGGTGGCCACCCGGAGGTGTTCGACGCACTCGCCCGCCACGGCGGCGGCGTTGCGGAAGCCGCGCAGGTCGCGCACCTTCAACCTGCGCCACGGCAGCCCGCTGGTGCACCAGCCGCTGTCGCGCATCGCGATCCGCGCGCCGTAGGACAGCTCCTGTGCGGTGTGCCGGTAGGTACCGGTCTCCGCCGCTTCCGCACGCACGGCCGCCAGCCGGGTGCCGATGGCGCCCGCCTCGGGGTGTGCGATGTGGAACATGCGGAGGAATCCCTCCGCGGCATCGAGGTCTACTGCCTCGGGGAGCGCTCTGACTCCGTTGTGGACTGCGGTCACGGTCGGTAACCGTAGTTGCGGAGCGTCTTCACACGTCACTGCCAGACGGGGCACTCCGGGTGATCAACAAGCATCACCCGGTTCAGCGATGCTGAAACCCTCAGTGGTGGCACATCGACCACTGGGAGTCGTGCCTTGAGTACACGGTCAGGTGAGCGTGTTGCGCAAGAACATCAGATCGTGGCTGATCCGGCCTTCTTCGACAGCGCGCTGTTCGAACTTCGTGATCGGCCGCCACTCGGGGCGCGGCGCCCACCCGCCGGGCTCGTCCGCGTGCGGGTTGTCGAGCTTCGGCTCGGCCGAGCAGACCGCCATCATCTGGTCGGCGTAGTTCTCCCAGTCGGTCGCGAGGTGCAGCATCCCGCCGGGCACCAGGCGCGAGGACAGCAGCGAGATGAACTCCGGCTGCACGAGGCGGCGCTTGTGGTGCTTCTTCTTGGGCCACGGGTCCGGGAAGAAGATCCGCACCCCGGACAGCGAGGCCTCGGGGACGTGCTCGGTGATCAGGTCGACCGCGTCACCGCGCAGCAGGCGCAGGTTGTCGACCTCGAGGAGTTCGGCGCGCAGGATCAGCATCGCCAGGCCGGGCTTGTAGACCTCGGCGGCCACGTAGTTGACGTCCGGGGCGTCGGCGACCAGCTGCGACGTGGTCTCGCCCATGCCCGAACCGATCTCCAGCAGCACGGGCGCGTCCCGGCCGAACCAGCCGGCGAAGTCCAGCGGGCCGTCGGGCAGGTCCTTCACGTCCCGGCCGAGGCGCTCCCAGTGCGCGTCCCACGCCTTCTGCTGGCCGACCGTCATCCGCTCGCCGCGTTGGACGAAGCTGACGATGGACCGGTGGTTCGGCGGGGTCTGCTGGCTGGGGGTCACGACCGCACAGCCTACAAAGCCCCGCCGAAGCACACGTCAGGCGATGTTCTCCAGGTCCTCGATCTGCTCGCGCAGGTCGGCCGCGGTGAACGCGATCGGCTGCTGGAGACCCAGTCCGCGGTGCACCGGGAGCAGATCGACCCAACCGGGGTGCAGATCGGTGAACTGCACGGTCGTCGGTTCGGAGGGTCCGTACACGCCGCTCTCGGACGGCACGAACTCCCAGTAGCCGACTTCGCCCTCCGACGCCCAGGGCACGTAGACCCAGCCGGGACGGGAGATCAGCAGTTCGGTCACCTCGTCCTCGACGGCGAAGCCGGCGGCGCGGGAGGGCAGCTTGCCCCGGTGCAGCGCTCGGAGCCACCACGGGGAGGGCGGGTTCTGGGTGACGGTGTGCACGGCGCGGAACAGCGACAGCACCTGTTCCTCGTCGGCGCGGTGGATCCACGAGCGCCGGTGGTCGGCAGGACTCAGCGCGAGGTTGAGGGTGTTCATGGCTTCGATGGCGTGTGACCATTCGAGGCCCACCATGGGCTCGACTCGCACACCGTGTGCACGAGGCCGGGCAGTTCTGGTGGCCGGGGATCCGGCGGCCGGGTTGGGGTCCAGCACCGTCACGGGTTCACCTCCGCGGAGTTCCTAGACGGGGGATATCCGATCGCGGACGCGGCCACACCTGGTGAGCACTGCGTTGTGCCTGGACCTGCGCGCGATTCGTACCTCCCATCTGAGCCTGTGCGGGAGCGCTTGTCATGGAGCTGTGCTGGAGTTCACGTGCTGTTAACGGATGTCTCGCCGCTGTCGTCCTCCGCACCCTTCTTGAAACATGACCGACACGGAATATTCGTGGTGAAACCCACTGTGTGAAAGGCGCCACTTTAAGGTTTGAAGTGCGGAGACGTGGTTCCGCGAGTGCGCGCGGAGCAGTCCGAGCGGAGACCGCGCCACGTAATCCCGCGGTCTCGCGCGGCAAATGCGGGGGCTTTTCCGAGCACGCGTCCGGGCTAGGCGCCGTGGTATTCCACCGACTCCTTCGTCAGCTGCATGAAGGCCTCCTCCAGCGAACCGCGGGTCGGGCTCAGCTCGTGCAGCACGACGCCGTTCGCGGCGGCCAGTTCGCCGATCGAGGCGGGGTCCATGCCGTGCACGACCAGAGCGCCGTCGACCGCGTCGTCGGTGACCGTCGCCGAGCCGCCCAGCAGCTCGCGCAGCTTCTCCGCGTGCGGCGACCGCACCCGGACGCTGTCCTCGGTGGCGTCCTTGATGAACTGCGCCGTGCTCGTCTGGGCGATCAGCCTGCCCTTGCCGATCACGATCAGGTCCTGCGCGGTCTGCGCCATCTCCGACAGCAGGTGGCTCGACACCAGCACGGTCCGGCCCTCGCCCGCGAGCCGGTGCATGAACTGGCGGATCCAGACGATGCCCTCGGGGTCGAGGCCGTTCACCGGCTCGTCGAACAGCAGCACCTTCGGGTCGCCGAGCAGCGCGCCCGCGATGCCGAGCCGCTGCGCCATGCCCAGCGAGAAGCCGCCCGCGTTGCGCTGGGCGACGGCGGTGAGCCCGACCATCTCCAGCACCTCGTCGACGCGCTGGTAGGAGATGTGGTTGGACTTGGCGAGCCAGCGCAGGTGCGACCGGGCGGAGCGGTTGGGGTGCACCCACTTCGCGTCGAGCAGCGCGCCGACGGTCCCCAGCGGGCGCTTGAGCTCGACGTACCGCTTGCCGTCGATGAGCGCGCGGCCCTTGTTCGGGGTGTCCAGGCCCAGGATCATCCGCATGGTGGTGGACTTGCCCGCGCCGTTCGGCCCGAGGAAACCCGTCACGCGGCCGGATTCGACGGTGAACGACAGGTCGTCGACGGCGACCGTCGTGCCGTAGTGCTTGGTGAGTCCCGCGGCTTCGATCATGACCACTCCGATCAGGTCGGTGGTGCGCGAACGGTTCAGGCGTCCCGCTTCTTGGCCACCACGAGGGCCACGACCAGCAGGCCGACGCAGATGGCCGCGAAGTAGGCCAGCGAGCCCCAGGGCCCGAAGGGGTAGTCGGCGCCGTCGCCCTCGGTGAGGAACGACTCGTTGCCCGCGTTCTGGAAGTTGGTCGCGTTCTGGAACGGCAGCCAGCGCTGGATCTTCGAGCCGAGCGTGGGGATGAGCCCGACCAGGCTCTCCGCCAGCATCGTGTAGACCAGCAGGATCGCGACGGCGCCCGCGGTCTGGCGCACCAGGATCCCCACGGCGACGGCCAGCACGGCGGCGAGCGCGAACACGAGGCCGGTGCCCGCGACGCCGCGCCACTCCGCGGCCGAGTCGATCGCCATGTCGGCGTCGGGCTTGATCAGCTTGCCGACGCCCCAGGCGCCGAACGCGACGACCTCGCCGACGAGGGCCGCGAGCAGCGCCACGACGACGGTCTTGGCCAGCAGCGCCTGCACGCGGCCGGGCACGGCGAGGAAGGTGGCGCGGATCGTGCCGAACCGGTATTCGGTCGTGACGGCCAGCGCGGCCATCACCATGATCACGACCATGCCGAAGTTGCTGAAGCCCTGCGACACCGACACCGTCAGCGGGAACCGGTCGTCGGTGTTGGCCGCGATCACGGCGGCCAGGCCGATGGTGAGCGCGGTGGCGAGCGCCATGCACCACCACGGCGAGCGGGTGCTGAAGAGCTTGATCCGTTCGACTGCGAGCAGGGTCACTGGTTCACTTCCCGGTCCTGGTGCGGCTGCCGCGGTGTGCCGGACCACCGTCGCGCATTCCGGTGATCTTCGCGATCCGAGACGAGGAAGGAGCTCGGACCACCACCCCGAGAGGCGATCCGAGCTCCTTCTCCCCCGTTCCGACCGCGAGCGACCCCGATGCGCCCGCCCGGCCGGATCCGTTCATCCCGACGCGTCCCCTGCTACGCGTCCCGCCGCTTCGCGACGACGAGCGCCACGACCAGCAGACCGACACCGATGGCCGCGAAGTAGGCCAGCGATCCCCATGGGCCGAACGGGAAGTCCAGTTGCGGCGGGCCCCCCGGCCCGTCGGTGACCGGCGCGCCGTCGGCGGTCCGGAAGTTGTTCGCGTGCATGAAGGGCAGCCAGCGCTGGATCTTCACGCCGAGCGTCGGGATCAGCCCGATCAGGTTCTCCACCAGCATCGTGTAGACCAGCAGGATCGCCACGGCGCCCGCGGTCTGCCGGACCAGGATGCCGACCGCCACCGCGAGGATCGCGGCGATCAGGAACACCAGGCCGGTGCCCGCGACGTTGCGCCACTCCGCGGTGGAGTCGATCGCCAGGTCGGCGCCGGGCTTGATCAGCTTGCTGATCCCCCAGGAGCCGAACGCGACGACCTCGCCGACGACGCCCGCGAGCAGCGCCACGACGGCGGCCTTGGCGACCAGGGCCCCGGTCCGGCCGGGCGCCGCGAGGAAGGTGGCGCGGATCGTGCCGAACCGGTATTCGGTCGTGGCGGCCAGCGCGGCCATCACCATGATCACGATCATGCCGAAGTCGGTGAAGCTCTGGGTGACCCCCACGTTGAGCGGGAACTGGTCACCGGTGTTGGCCGCGATCAGCGACGCGAAGCCGATGGTGAGCGCGGTGGCGAGCGCCATGCACCACCACGGCGAGCGGGTGCTGAAGAGCTTGATCCGTTCGACTGCGAGCAGAGTCATCGATTCACTTCCCCATCTCGGCGTGGTACTCGACGGAATCGCCGGTCAGCTGCATGAACGCCTGCTCCAGCGAACCGCGCTGCGGGCTCAGCTCGTGCAGCACCACGGCGTTGGCGCCCGCGATGTCGCCGACCTGGTCGCTGGTCGCGCCGGTGACCGACAGCGAGCCGTCGTCGTCCGTGCGGACCGTGTACCCCTTGTCGACCAGCAGCGGCCCGAGCTTGCTCGCCTGCGGGCTGCGCACCAGGACGCTGTTCTCCGTGGCGCGCTCGATGAACTCCGTCGTGCTGCTCTGCGAAATGATCTTGCCCTTGCCGATGACCACCAGGTCCTGCGCGGTCAGCGCCATCTCCGACAGCAGGTGGCTCGACACCAGCACGGTGCGGCCCTCCGCGGCCAGGCCCTGCATGAACTGCCGGATCCAGAGGATGCCCTCCGGGTCGAGGCCGTTCACCGGCTCGTCGAACAGCAGCACCCGCGGGTCCCCGAGCAGCGCCCCCGCGATGCCCAACCGCTGCGCCATGCCCAACGAGTAGCCGCCGGCCCGCCGCTTCGCGACCGCCGTGAGGCCGACCATCTCCAGCACCTCGTCGACCCGACGGGCGGGAAGCCCGTTCGACTTCGCCAGCCACTGCAGGTGCGCCCGCGCGGAGCGGTTGGGGTGCACCCACTTGGCGTCGAGCAGCGCGCCGACGGTTCGCAGTGGACGGTCGAGCTGCGCGTACGGCTTGCCGTCGATGAGCGCCTTGCCGCTCGTCGGGCGGTCGAGCCCGAGGATCATCCGCATGGTGGTGGACTTGCCCGCGCCGTTGGGCCCGAGGAATCCCGTCACCCTGCCGGGAGCGATGGTGAAGGACAGGTCGTCCACCGCCACCGTGTTCCCGTACCGCTTGGTGAGGCCGATCGCCTCGATCATGTTCTCTCCCCTGGCGGCGCCTGCCGCTTCCCCTGGTTGATGGATCACAGCCTGCCGCTCCGCAGGGGACGACCGCATCGGTCTGTAGTTGGTTGTTCGGTGCGACTTCAGTCTTACTGTGTCCGATACCTCGGTCGTAGCAATCGGTGGTCACCCTGAGTCGTCCCCTAGGTGTTTCCCGATTTCTCTCAGGGACGGAGGGCTCTACGGTGTGCGGTCATGGGTTACACCGACGCTCCTGAAGGCTGGTGGCGCGAGTTCGTCTCGGCGACGCCCGCGAAGACCGGCAAGCTCGCGGTCGTCCGCAAGGACGGTTCACCGCACGTCTCCCCGGTGTGGGTCGACCTCGACGGCGGCACGCTGGTCTTCACCACCAACACCGGGTCGATCAAGGGCAAGTCCATCGCCCGCGACGGCCGCGTGTCGATCTGCTTCGACGACGAGCTGCCGCCGTTCGCGTTCGCCACGATCAGCGGCAGGGCCGAGATCGACGACGACCGCGAGCAGGTCGAGTACTGGACCGGCCGCATCGGCGCCCGGTACATGGGCGACCACCGCGCCGACGAGTACGCCGAGCGCAACGGCGTGCCCGACGAGGTCGTCGTGCGGCTGCGGGACGTCGAGGTCGTGGCCAAGCTCGACGTGGCGGAGTAGGCCCTGGGCGGAGTGGGTCCTAGGCCGGGAAGAACCGGTCGAGCACCTGCGCGGCGCCGTCGTCGAAGATCGTGCCGGTGACGGCGTCCGCGGCCTCCTGGACGGTCGCGGGCGCCTGTCCCATCGCGACGCCGTGCGCGGCCCAGCGCAGCATCTCCACGTCGTTGTGCCCGTCGCCGATCGCCAGCGTGTCCTCGGCGGACACCCCGAGCCGGATCCGCAGCTCCTCCAGTTCGGCCCCCTTGGTCACGCCGAGGGGGCCCGCCGTCAACCACGCGATCGAGTGGTCCACGGTCCAGTCCGCCCCCGGCAGCTCGACGTCCAGCAGCCGCAGCGCCATCTCCTCCGGCGTGTGGTCCAGCCACCGGACGACCAGCCGGGGCGTCGGCTCGGCGACGAACTCGGCCAGGTCCACCTCGCGCAGCTGCCCCCACAGGTTGCCGTCGGGGAAGCGGCCGTACACGAGGTTGCCGACGCCGGTCACCTCGGCGCCGTAGACCGCGCCCGGCAGCAGGTCGAGCAGCCTGTCCACGACCACGCCGACGTCGAACGCCGTGCACTTCACCACCGTCGCCGTCGCCGTGTCCCACCAGACCGCGCCGTTGGAGCACAGCACCGTGGTGTTCTCCAGCCCGAGGCTGTCGATGACCCTCCTCGTCCCCATGAGGGACCGCCCGGTCGACAGCACCACGTGCGTCCCGTGGCCCACCGCCCGGTCGATGGCCGCGCGCACGGCGGGGGCCAGTTCGTTCTCCCCCATCCGGGCGATGGTTCCGTCGATGTCGAGTGCGATGAGCCGCGGGCGCCAGTTCGGTGTGGTCACTGCGTCAAGACTAGTACTGGCCCCCATTAATGAACCATGGTTCAATAACCGCCGTGGCCAGACCGAAGACGATCACCGACGAACGGCTCCTCGACGCGACCGCGGTCCTGGTCGGCAGGAAGGGGCCGGGGTTCACGCTCGCGGAGGTCGCGGCGGAGGCGGGTGTCTCGGTCGGCACGATCGCGCAGCGGTTCGGCTCCAAGAGCGGACTGCTCCAGGAGGTCAGCAGGACGGCGACCCGGATCGCGGTGGCCAGGATGCGGGCCGCGGCGACGGCGGCCGTCGATCCGGCGGACGGCCTGCGGGCCGCGCTGCTCACGCTGTTCGGCGAGCTGGCCGACCCGGAGGTGGCGGCGAACAGCCTCGCCCAGCTCGGGGTGGACCTGGTCGACCCGAGCCTGCGCGCGCTGCTGGTCGAGCACTTCACGGCCGTCGAGGACGAGCTGCGCGACCTGGTGCGCGCCGCCGCGCTGCCCGGCGCGCCGGATCCGGCGCTCGCCGCGCGGGTGCTCGCCGGGTTGGTCAACGGCATTTCGATGGACTGGTCGATCCGGCCGCGCGGCGCGTTCGCCGACCGGATCGCCGAAGACGTGGACTCGGTGCTGGGGATGTGGAGGAAGGCCTGATGGACAAGCCGTTGAAGGACAGGGTGGCCGCGGTCACCGGTGCGACGAGGGGAGCGGGCAGGGCGATCGCGGTGGAGCTGGGCGCGGCGGGCGCGACGGTGTTCGTCGGCGGCCGGACGACGCGGGGGAGCAGGTCGCCGATCGGCAGGCCCGAGACGATCGAGGAGACGGCGGAGCTGGTGACCGCCGCCGGGGGCCGGGGCATCGCGATCCGCTGCGACTTCACGGTCCCCGCGGACGTGGACGCGTTCCGAGCCCGGATCGAGTCCGAAGTGGACGGGCGGCTCGACGTCCTCGTCGACGACGTCTGGGGCGGTGAGCAGGGCGTCGAGTTCAAGCCGTTCTGGGAGGCCGACCTGGAGCGGCAGCTCGGGATGTGGCGCAACAGCATGGAGGCGCACCTCGTGGCGCTGCACAGGCTCCTGCCGCTGGTGATCCGGCGGCCGGGCGGGCTGGTGGTCGAGGTGACCGACGGCGACGCCGACACCCAGTACTCCGGCATGCTCGCGTACGACTCGGTGAAGGCGGGCGTCCGGCGGCTCGCGTACGCGCTCGCGAAGGACCTGGAACCGCACGGCGGCACGGCGGTCGCGGTGACGCCGGGATTCCTGCGGTCCGAGCAGATGCTGGAGACCTTCGGCGTCACCGAGGAGAACTGGCGGGACGCCATCGCCAACGAGCCGCACTACGTGATGGCGGAGACGCCGCACTACCTCGGACGCGGGGTGGCCGCGCTGGCGGCGGACCCGGACCGGGCCCGCTTCACCGGCCAGTGCCTGTCGTCCTGGTCGCTCATGCACACCTACGGGGTCACCGACCTCGACGGCAGCAAGCCGGACTGGGGTCGCTGGAACGTCGACGTGGTGTCGACTGGGACCGCTCCCACCAGCGTGGATGCCTCGGTCTACCGGTAGTTGACCTCCACAGGTTTCCGCCACTGGTCTGAACCAGGCGTCGTGGTCGTCCGTAGGCCGGATTA
Source organism: Umezawaea sp. Da 62-37 (assembly GCF_032460545.1). Taxonomy (GTDB): domain Bacteria; phylum Actinomycetota; class Actinomycetes; order Mycobacteriales; family Pseudonocardiaceae; genus Umezawaea. The sequence continues at coordinate 5,395,553 of NZ_CP135965.1, read as the reverse complement.
CGCGACGAAAGGAAGTGACGGCATGAGCCGACGGATGCCCGAGGTAGCGCGAAAGCGGCGCTGGACGATCGCTGCCGGACTCCTGGTGGTGGTGGGAGCGGGTGCCGGGTCGGCGTTCGCCATGGGCGGTGGCGCCGCTACCACGGCCGCCTGCCAGGGCCAGAACCTGACGTTCTTCTCCGACAGCGCGGCGCCGGGGGTGACCAGCAACCAGTTCGCGGTGGGCACCCAGCTCAAGATCACGAACCTGGACAACGGCAAGTCCACGACGGTGCCGGTCACCGGTGTCTCCGGCAGCTGCGCGCTGTTGAACACCGCGGCGATGGACCAGGTCCGCGAGGCGGGCAAGAACGTGATCCGGAACAACAAGGTCGAGGTCGTCAGCGGTGGCGGCGCGGCGCAGCCCGCCGCGGGTCAGCCCGTCGCCCAGCCCGCGCCCGCCGCGGGCGGGACGGTGTGCCCCGGCAACCTGACGTTCTTCTCGGACAGCGCCGCGCCCGGCGTCACGAGCAACCAGTTCGCGGTCGGCACCCAGCTGAAGATCACGAACCTGGACAACGGCAAGTCCACGACGGTTCCGGTCATCGGCCCGGCGGCCAGCTGCGCGCTGCTGAACACCGCGGCGATGGACCAGGTCCGCGAAGCCGGCAAGAACGTGATCCGCAACAACACCGTCCAGGTCGTCGGCGGTGCGGCGGCCCAGCCCACCGCAGGCCGGCCCGCGGCGGCCAACCCGCCCGCCGCCAACCCGCCCGCCGCGCAGCCCGCGACCGGCCAGGTCGTCTGCGCGGGTTCGACGGTCACGCTCTCCGGTGAGGGCGGCGCGCCCGGCGCCAGCAGCAGCCAGTTCCCGGTCGGCACCCAGCTGAAGATCACGAACCTGGACAACAACAAGTCCACGACGGTCAGCGTCACCGGTGTCTCGGGCAGCTGCGCCCTGCTGAACAACGCGGCGTTCGAGCAGGTCCGCGAGCCGGGCAAGTTCCTGATCCGCAACGCCCGCATCGAGAAGGTCGGCTAGACCGCCAGGTCCGGTCGGTGGCGTGACGCGTAACGCCACCGACCGGGTTCGGGGGGACTACACGTCCCCCGGACGAACCAGACCGGTCTCGTAGGCGAGCACCACCGCCTGGACCCGGTCCCTGATCTCCAGCTTCGCCAGGATCCGACCGACGTGCGTCTTCACCGTCGCCTCGGACAGGAACAGCTTCCGGGCGATCTCCGTGTTGGACAGGCCCTTCGCGATCAGCACCAGCACCTCGCGCTCCCGCTCGGTGAGCACGTCCAGCACCGCCGCGTCGCGCAGCTCGCCACCGCTCTCCCCGAGGAACCGGCTCAGCAGCCGCTTCGTCACGCTCGGGGAGACCACGGCGTCGCCGCTGGCGACCGCGCGCAGCGCCGACACCAGGTCACCGGGCGGGGTGTCCTTCAGCAGGAACCCGCTGGCCCCGTTGCGCAGCGCGGACAGCGCGTACTCGTCCATGTCGAACGTGGTCATCACCAGCACCTTGGACGTGCCCGCCTCGGCGATCCTCTTGGTGGCCTCGACGCCGTCCAGCACGGGCATCCGGACGTCCATCAGCACGACGTCGGGCCTGAGCTGGTCGGCGAGCTGCACCGCGTCGAGCCCGTCCGCGGCCTCGCCGACGACGTCGATGTCGGGTTGGGCGCCCAGCACCATGCGGAAACCCATGCGCATGAGCTCTTGGTCGTCGACGAGCAGTACTCGGATCACAGCGCTCACCCTAGGGCCTGTTTTGCCAGTCCGTGTTCGCGACAGCCGGGCCTGAGGCGGCCCCTGGGGGCACGGCCGAACGGGCCACGTACAACAGCGGTACGCGGCCCGTTCGGCCGCACCGCCAGGAACCACCTCAGGCGCGACTCCAATCGAACGAGACTGGCGAAACAGGCCCTAGGACGCGATCAGCGGGAGCACGGCGCGAACCCGCCAGCCACCGCCGGGATTGGGGCCCGCGTCGAGCGTGCCGCCGAGCACACCGGCCCGTTCGCGCATGCCGATGAGACCGTTGCCGCCGGACACCGCGACCAGGTCGTGCGGTGTGCCGTACCCGTCGTCGGTCACCTCGATCACCACCTTCTCGCCGGTGCGCAGCACCTTCACCACCGCGCTAGCGCCGCTGCCCGCGTGCTTGAGCGTGTTGGTCAGCGCCTCCTGGACGATCCGGTAGATGCTCAGGCCGAGGCCGACCGGCAGCTGGTCGACGTCACCGGTGATCTCCAACCGGACCGGCAGCCCCGCTGCCCGGCAGTTCTCGGCCAGGTTCGCCAGCTCGCGGGCGTCCGGCTGCGGCGCCCACTGGGTGCCCGACTGGTCCTCGCTGCGCAGCACGCCGAGCAGCCTGCGCAGCTCCGTCAACGCCTGCCTGCCCGTGTCCGAGATCGTCTTCACGGCGGCCTCCGCCAGTTCCGGCTTCGTGCGGATCGCGTACCCGGCGCCGTCGGCCTGCACGACCATCACGCTCACCGCGTGCGCGACCACGTCGTGCAGCTCGCGGGCGATCCGCGACCGCTCCTCGCCGACCGCGATCCTGGCCTGCTGGTCGCGCTCGGTCTCCAGCAGCTTGAGCCGCTGCTCCAACTCCGAGTGGTAGGCCCGCCGCGCCCCGACGAACGAGCCGAGCGCCCAGCTGAACCCGAAGATCGCGGCGACCAGGATCGTGAGGAACACCGCGGGCGTGGGATCGGCGATCCGCCACACCGCCCAGATGAGCGTCCCGACGAACAGACCCATCGTGTAGAGCAGCGCGGGCTGCCTCCCCACGTAGGCCACGACCGTGTACAGGGCGATGGCCAGCGCGAGATCACCCGCCCGCACCGGCAGGCCGTCCTCGAGGCCGCCGTGCGTCATCAGCTGGAGGAACCCGCCGAGCAGGATGAGGTAGCTGCTGCCCAGCGGGTACTTGCGGCGGAACGCCACCGGCGCGGTGAGCAGCAGCCCGACCAGGAAGATCGCCCCGTTGGACACCCGGTCGTTGCTCGCGAACGAGGTCAGGTCGGCCAGGAACAGCAGCCCGGCGATCAGGGAGTCCCCGAACACCGGGTGCGCTCGCATCCACAGGCTCAACCGCTGCACGACAGCAAGATTAGGTACCCGGCGAACCACGCGCGTCGCGCCACGGGTTGAACGTGCGTACGCCTCCAGGCTGATTGCCGGCCCCGGCGCAGGACCGGGCCGCCGGGCCCGAACGCGCTCAAGGCCGCCGCGGCGGAGTTCGCCGGGGCGGCCTTGAGGGATCGGGGTGGACGACGCGGTCGCGGCGGTCCGGGCCGCCTACCTGCCCGAGTAGGGCTTCACCGGAGGCTCGACGTCGACCTCGGGAGTGGTGTCGACGGGCTTGCGGAAGGACCGGGGGGTGCGGGTCTCGACGCGCGCCTCGGGGATGCCCTGGTGCCGTTCGTCGAACTGGCGGTGCTCCTCGGCCATCTCGTCGACCATCGCCTGCTGGATCTGCCGGTCGCGGATGCGGGCCAGGATCGCCATGGTCGCGCCGTGCGCCACCGCGAGCAGCAGCAGCACGATGCCCAGGCGCCACACCACGTCCTTGACGGGGTCGCCGGTGTCGATGTCCATGGTCGAGATCAGCAGGAGGACACCCAGGACGACGAGGTGGAACAGCACCGCGACGAGCCGGTTCATGGATCGCGCGGACTCCGCGTTCCCGTAGGCCTTGGTCAAGTAGCCCCGACCGCTGAAGTAGATCAGCTGCCCGTCGATCACGACGAGCACGACCCCCAGCAGCAGGAAGACGGCGTAGCTCTGGTCCATCGGACTGGCTCCCTCCGCGAACGAACGTCCGGTCACCGACTACCCACGCCGAGTGGTCTGGAAACGAACGGGCACCGCGGTTCACACCGTCGTGGCACGATTTGCCGCGTGACCACGGCTACGGGGCGACAACTGGCCGGACCGCTCTCGGCCGCGGTCGCGAACCTGTGCGTCTCGTTGCAGCCGCAGGTGTCCCCGGAGACCGCCGCGGGGTTCCGCGAGGTGCTGCGCAGGCTGTCCGCGCCGCTCCAGGTCGCGATCGCGGGCCGGATAAAGTCCGGTAAGTCGACGCTGGTCAACGCCCTGATCGGCCGCCGGGTCGCGCCGACCGCGGTCGGCGAGTGCACCCGGCTGGTCACCCGGTTCCAGTACGGCACGGTCGACCGGATCGAAGTGATCTTCACCGACGGCCGCAAGCAGGTGCTGCCGTTCGACGCGGACGGGATGATCCCCGCCTCGCTCGGCGTCGACGTGGAGCAGGTGTCGCACATCGAGGCGTACCTCACCAACGCGGTGCTGCGGGACCTGACCGTGATCGACACCCCCGGTCTCGGCTCGCTGGACGCCGCGTCGGTCGCCCGCACGGAGGCGCTGCTCGGCGCGGCGGGCGACCTGGACCCGGTGTCCCGCAACGCGGTCGCGGGCGCGGAGGCCGTGCTCTACGTCGTGACGCAGGGCGTGCGGGCGGACGACCACCAGGCGCTGGCGGCGTTCACGGCGGCCACCGCGAGCCGGGAGGCCGGGCCGGTCAACGCGATCGCCGTGCTGAACAAGGCCGACACCATCGCGCCCGAGTCGGTCGAGGGCTCCGACGGCGACACCTGGAAGGCCGCGCTGCTGATCGCGGAGAAGCAGGCGCAGATCCTCAAGCCGAGGGTCGCCGACGTGCTGCCGGTGATCGGCCTGGTCGCCGAGTCCGCCGAGACCGGCGGGTTCACCTCGACCGACGCGGACGCGCTGCGCAAGATCGCCGAGCTGGACGCCGCGACGCTCGAGATGATGCTGATGTCGACCGACCTCTTCACCAGCTGGGACTGCGAGGTCCCGACGGGCGTGCGGGTGCGGCTGATGGAGCGGCTCGACCTCTACGGCGTGCGGTGCGCGCTGACCGCGCTGGCCGCCGAACCCGCGATCACCGCGGGCGCGCTGCGGCGCAAGCTCCTCGACTCCTCCGGCCTGGACGGCGTGCGCGCCAAGCTGAACGCGGTGTTCCGCGTCCGCGCCGACGGCATCAAGGCCGCCGCCGCGCTCGCGTCGGTTACGGCGCTGGCCCAGGCGTCCGGCGACGCGGGCGAGCGGCAGCGGGTGCACAACGCGATCGAGGTGCTGCTGGCCAAGCCCGAAGCGCACCAGCTGCGGCTGCTGGAGGCGTTGACGCTGGTCACCTCCGGCGCGGTCGCGATGCCCGCCGAACTGGCCGAGGAGGTGCTGCGGGTGGGTGGCAGCCCGCACATCCCCGACCAGCTCGGCCTGCGCGGCCGACCGCTGCCCGACCTGGCCGCGTACGCGCTGGAACGGGCGGCCTGGTGGCGTTCTTTCGCCTCGTTCGGGGCCACACCGGCCCAGAGCAGGGTGGCGCACGTGGTGCACCGGGCGTACTTCCTGATCTGGCAGCAACTCCGCGGCGGGGGGCAGCGATGAGCGTGGACGGAACCGACGCGGTGGCGACCGCGTCGCAAGCCGATGTGGCGGCACCAACGATGGACACGATCGGTGACGAACTCCTGGACCAGGCGCTGGCCGAACGGCGCGCGCTGGTGAAGCTCTGCCTCTACGCCCTGGACCGCGCCCGCAGCGCCGGTGTCGTGGAGCGCATCGAGGAGGCGCTCGCCTCCGTCGGCGTGCGGGCCGTGCGCCCCGACGGCGATCGCTTCGACCCGTCGCGGCACGAGGCGGGCGGCACCGTGCCCACCGACGACCCGGCGCTGGACGGCGTGGTCGCCGAGACCGAGGTGGTCGGGTTCACCGACCGCGAGCGCACCCTGCGACCGCCGATCGTCACGGTCTACACGGCGAGGACATGACCTTGACGCTGCCGCAGACCGTCAAGCAGGCGAGGGAGAAGCTGACCGCGCTGGTCCGCGAGATCGATCCGAAGGCGGCGGACTGGGTCGACCAGGTCCGCGCCGTCCGCGACCGCACGCCCAGCGTGGTCGTCGTCGGCGAGACGAACCGCGGCAAGAGTTCGCTGGTCAACGCCCTGCTGGCCACACCGGGCCTGTCGCCGGTCGACGCCGAGGTCGCCACCAGCACCTACCTCGTCTTCCAGCACGGCGAGCGGTGGGCCAGCCGCGCCTGCTACCCCGGCGTGCTCGAACCCGTGCCGTTCGAGCCGTCCGAGCTGGTCAACTGGGTGTCCGCCGCGCACGACCTGCCCGAGGGCGAGCTGCCGCCCCGGTACGTCGAGGTCGACGGGCCGGTGCCGCTGCTGGAGCGGATGTCCGTCGTGGACACCCCCGGCGTCGGCGGCCTGGACACCGTGCACGGCGAATTGGCCGTCGAGGCCGCCGCGTCCGCCACCGCGCTGCTGTTCGTGGTCGACTCGTCGGCCCCGTTCACCAAGGGCGAGCTGGCGTTCCTGCACAGCGTCGGCGAACGCGTGGAGACCGTCGTGTTCGCGCTGACCAAGACGGACCAGTACCGGGGGTGGCGCGAGCTGCTCGACGCCAACAAGGCGCTGCTGTCCGAGCACGCGCCGAGGTTCGCCGACGCCGTCTTCCACCCCGTGTCCGCGCGGATGTTCGAGATGGCGGGCAAGGCCCCGAACCCCGACGCCGCCGCCATGCTGCGGGAGCGGTCCGGCATCGCCGCCCTCCAGGCCGCGTTGCAGGAACTGGTCGTCGGCCGCGCCTCGATGCTCGCCGAGGCGAACGCGCTGCGCGCGCTGACCACCGTGCTGGCCGAGTTCGACGTCCGGCTCGCGGGCGAGCAGCGGGCGCTGAGCACCGGCGAGGAGGAGGCCGAGGTGCTGCGCGCGCGGCGCGAGGAGCTGAACTCCCAGCGCCGGTCGTCCACCAGGGGCTGGCAGCTCAAGCTGCGCGGCGAGGTCCAGCGGGCCCGCGTCGAGTGCGCGCACGAGGTCAGCAGGCAGATGCGCGACGTGCAGAGCTGGTTCCGCCAGGCCATCGACGTCGCCGACCGCGAGGCGCTGGCGAAGCTGCCCGAACAGGTCGACGCCGCGCTCCAGGTGGTGTCCGGCAGGTTGAGCGCGTTGTTGGCCAGCCGGTTGTCCCAGGTCACCGACACCTCGCTGGCCGAACTGTTCTCCCCCGACGAACTGGCCGTCATCCGCTCCCAGTTCGCCCGCGGCCCGCACCAGCCGGTCGTGCTGCGCCCGCCGGACAAGCGCCCCCCGACCGCCGAGGACAAGCTGCTGGTGTTCATGGGCGTCTCCGGCGGCCTCGGCGCGGGCCGCCTCGCCGTGCTGCCGCTGGCGGGTTTCGGCGTCGCCGCCCTGAACCCGATCGTCCTGCCGGTCACCGTCGTCCTCGGCCTCGGCGCGGGCTGGTGGATGGCCAGGACCCGCAAGCACACGGCCGACAAGCAGCACCTCAAGCAGTGGCTCTCCGACGCCATCGCCGACGCCCGCTCCACCGTCGACCAGATCGTCGCCGAACAGCTGATCGTCGCCGAACAACACCTGTCCCTCGCCCTCGACGACGCCCTCAGCAAGCGCGTCGAAGCCATCGAGGTCGAACTCCGCGACGTCGACAAGGCCCTCCGCATGGAGGCGGGCGAACGCGGCCGCGAACTCCAGACCGTCACCCGCCGCCAGTCCGAGATCAGGTCCGGTCGCGCGCTGGCCGACCAGCTCCTGGGACGGATCCGCACGGTTCGGGACCGCGTGTGACCACCCCCTCGGAACCGAACAGGCCTACCGTGGGTCCTACCGGTACGCAACACGTTGGAGGGTGACCCGGTGTACATCGACGAGAACGGCGGAGCCAACGGCGAGCTCAAGGTCACCGTCGAGGGCGAGGAGTACACCGCCGAGACGACCTTCGACCTGGACAGCGACGGCATCGAGGACAGCGCGGTCGTGGAGACCGACGACGGTGGGCACCTGGCGTTCACCGACACCGACCACGACGGCGACGCTGACCTGATGAGCACGTTCGACCACGACGGCAAGCTGGTCGCGCAGGCCCGGTTCGACGACCACTCCGGTGAGTGGATCGCGGTGGACCCGACCGACGCGCACGAGCAGACGAACACCAACGCGGGTCGCACGATGGTCGTGGACACGGACACCGGCGACCAGAACGTCGGTGTGCCGACCGAGGACACCGACGGCGACGGCCGGGCCGACACGGCCGTGGTGAAGGACGAGGACGGCGACACCTGGCTGTTCACCGACTCCGACGGCGACGGCAAGGCGGACCTGGCCACCGAGATCACCCGGTCGGGTCAGGTGACGATGACCGAGCACACCGGCGAGGACACCTGGACCGAGGTGGAGCGCGGGCACATCGACTCGAACGGCAAGTACGTGGCGGACAGCAAGAGCGGGGTGCTGTCGGAGTCCGACGACGTGTGGGTGGAGCACGACGAGCCGTTCGGCTCGGTGTCCGGGGTCGTGCGAATCGATTCCACGACGGGTCAGTGGATCAGTCCGAACTGAATCCAACGGAAATGCTCATTGGCCTAGACCATTGAGAGCGCTTCCATACTTCGCAGGGAAAAGCGGGCCCCGTGTGGCGATCAACGCACACGGGGCCCTTGCTTTTCCCCGATCAAAGCGCAGGTCACAGTCGGCGGCTTGGTAAACGGGTGCTGAATCGATTCCAGAATCGGTCTTGTGAGGGAGCCGACAGGTCAGGTGCCGGTAACCGGGGATTGACCCGGCTAGCCTCGGGCCATCCCCTTCGCAGAACGTCCGGTTCTCCCGGACGTTGTGGAGCTATTTCCGAGGACGTTGTCGTCCCATGCCGGGCGACGACGTCCGTGTGGGCCTGTGGCGCTAGTCAGGAGACGAGACGAGATGACGGCAGTGACCATTCCCGGTCTCGACAAGGCACCTACCAACCATGCTGGCCTGCTGTCCTGGGTCCGCGAAGTCGCCGAACTGACCTGTCCGGACGAGGTCGTGTGGGCCGACGGAACCGACGCGGAATGGACACGGCTCACCGGAAAGCTAGTGGACGCCGGGACTTTCGTGCCCCTCAAGAAGAAGCAGAACTCGTTCTGGGCGGCGTCCGACCCGACCGATGTCGCGCGGGTCGAGGAGCGCACCTTCATCTGTTCGCTGGACGAGGCCGACTCCGGCCCCACGAACAACTGGATGGACCCTTCGGAGATGAAGGCCATCATGACCGAGCTCTACCGGGGCTCGATGCGCGGCCGCACGATGTACGTCATCCCGTTCTGCATGGGCCCGCTCGAAGCCGATGAACCCATGCTGGGCGTGGAGATCACCGACTCCGAATACGTCGTCGTCTCCATGCACATCATGACCCGCATGGGCGACAAGGCGCTCGCGAAGTTCGGCGAGGACGCCAAGTACGTGAAGGCGCTGCACTCGATCGGCGCGCCGCTCGAGGACGGCCAGGCCGACGTGCCGTGGCCGTGCAACGACACGAAGTACATCACCCAGTTCCCCGAAGAGCGGATGATCTGGTCGTTCGGCTCGGGCTACGGCGGCAACGCCCTGCTGGGCAAGAAGTGCTACTCGCTGCGCATCGCCTCGGTGATGGCGCGCGACGAGGGCTGGCTGGCCGAGCACATGCTGATCCTCAAGCTGACCTCGCCGGAGAACAAGGTCTACTACGTCGCCGCGGCGTTCCCGTCGGCGTGCGGCAAGACGAACCTGGCGATGCTGGAGCCCACCATCCCCGGCTGGAAGGTCGAGACGCTCGGCGACGACATCGCCTGGATGCGCTTCGGCGAGGACGGCCGCCTGTACGCGGTGAACCCGGAGAACGGCTTCTTCGGCGTGGCGCCCGGCACGGACTACCACACGAACCCGAACGCGATGCGCACCATCGCGAAGGGCAACTCGCTGTTCACCAACGTCGCGCTGACCGACGACGGCGACGTCTGGTGGGAGGGCATGGGCGAGCCCCCGGCCCACCTGACCTCGTGGAAGAAGCAGGACTGGACGCCGGACAGCGGCGAGCTGTCCTCGCACCCGAACTCCCGCTACTGCACGCCGATCGAGCAGTGCGACATCAAGGCGCCGGAGTGGGACGACCCGAAGGGCGTGCCGATCTCGGCGATCTTCTTCGGCGGCCGCCGCGCCACGACGATCCCGTTGGTCACCGAGTCGCGCGACTGGCAGCACGGCGTGTTCATGGGCGCCACGCTGTCCAGCGAGACGACCGCCGCCGCCACCGGCAAGGTCGGTGTCGTGCGCCGCGACCCGATGGCGATGCTGCCGTTCATCGGCTACAACGCCGGCGACTACTTCAAGCACTGGATCGAGGTCGGCAAGAACGCCGACGCCGCGAAGCTGCCGAAGATCTTCTACGTCAACTGGTTCCGCCGCGGCGAGGACAAGAGCTTCCTGTGGCCCGGTTTCGGTGAGAACTCGCGCGTCCTGAAGTGGGCGATCGAGCGCATCGAGGGCAAGGCCGCCGCCGTGGAGACCCCGATCGGCCACGTGCCGACCGCCGACGCCCTCGACCTGTCGGGCCTGGAGGCGTCGACCGCCGACATCGAGACCTCGCTGGTGGTCGACGTGGACGAGTGGAAGGCCGAGATCCCGCTCATCGAGGAGTGGTTCACCAAGATCGGCGACAAGCTCCCGAGCTCGCTGCGCGACGAGTTCGAGTCCCTCAAGCAACGCCTCGGCTGATGGTGTGAGGCGTGGAGAAGACCCGGTGGCCAGCGTTGTCCACCGGGTCTTCCGCTGTTGTGCACAACTGTGCACAGTGCCTGAACTGCGATGAAGCCGAGTTGTCCACAGCCTGTGCACGGAATTGTGCACAGGCTGTGGAGAGAATCAGACGGTGCCCACGAGCGCCACGGCCTGGTCGGTGATCTCCCGTCGCTGCGCCTCGAACGCGGCGTCGGTCAGCGCCGCCGGGTCGATCGGCTGGGTGAGCACGGGGGTGTGCAGGTGCCCGCCGAGCACGTCGGTCGCGCCGAGGCCGGTCCGTACGCGGTTGGCGCGGTACATGCTCTCGTTGGACAGGTAGTCACCGCCGCCACCGGACGCCGCGGCCGCGCCGGGCGTCGGCTCGTCGCTGCGGCACGACATCGGGCCGGTGCCGGGCGTGCCGACCGGCCACTCGCAGAACGACCTGTTGAGCTGCACCGGGAACGGGCCGGTGCCCGCGTCGATCATCTTCTGGTAGGGCAGCGTGGTCTCGATGAACTCCGTCGCGGGCTGCGGCCAGCCCGCCGCGTCCGGGACGGGGCCGACCGCGGAGGCGTCGTCGTTGTCGGGGAACCCGCCGCGCCAGCGCGACGCCCAGCGCTCGACGTCGAACCGGCCCGGCCTGCCCTGGCTGACCGTCACGAACGCGTCCGGCTTGACCTTGGCCTGCAACGCCGCGCCGTAGACGGACTCGACGACGCCCTCGTCGAACGCCCCCCACAGCACCGGCAGCACCGCGGCCTGCACCACGACCTTGCCCTGCGGGGTGTCGAACACCTTGCCGTCGAGTTGCAGCGCGGTCGCGCCCGCCGGGTTGCCGCGGCGCACGGACGAGCCCTGGAGCTGGAACGGGTCGAAGCCGGTCACGACGATCCGCCGCACGCCGTCCTGCTGCGGGAACTTCACGTCCGACACCCCGCGCGAGGCCCGGTCGACCGACTCGACGAGCCCGGCGCGCGCGGCCGCGTCCAGCCCGAACCGCGGCGACCACTGCCGCAGCGCCCTGGTCAGGTGCAGCCGGGCCCAGTACAGCGGCCGGTCGTCGTAGGCGTCCCAGGTGGTCTGGGTGCTCTGCGCGCGCTTGACCGCCGAACGCCACAGGTCGCCGCCCGCGGTGCTGACTAGCTGGGCGGCGGACCGGGCGGAGGTCGTGCGGCACAGCCGGTCGGCGAACTTCTCGACCGCCGGGGTGAACCCCGCGAGCCGGACCAGTTCCGGTCCGACGGCGGGGCCGCCCGCGACCAGGGTGTCGTCGAGGCGCTGCTCCTCGACGGTCAGGGGAGCGGTGGTGTCGAAGCAGGGAGCCGGAGCGGCGTCCTGGGCGAACGCGACCGCGGGGGTCATGAGCAGGGACAGGGCGACCGCCGCGGGCACGGCGGCGCGCAGCCGGAAGATGTGTGTCACCGTGCGATAGTGGCCGGTCACTCCCAGTGGCGGTACCCCGATCGTTCAGCTCACGCCGTCAGCCTGCGGTTTTCCCGGTTGAGAGGTTTTAACTTCACACCGGAGGCCGTCAACGCCCGGCGCACGGCACCCGCGATGGCCACCGCGTTCGGGTTGTCGCCGTGCACGCGGATCGAGTCGACCCTCGCCCGGACGGGGAAGCCGTCGACGCTGGTGACGGTGCTCTCCACGGCGAGCTGGACGCAGCGCCGGGCGATCTCCACCGGGTCGGTCAGCACCGCGCCAGCCCGGCCGCGGGGCACGAGCCCGCCCGACGTCGTGTACGCGCGGTCGGCGAACGCCTCGAACCGCACCGGCAGCCCGGCGACCTCCGCGCGCTTGAGCCACACCGCGCCCGGCAGGCCGAGGACGGTGAGCGTCGGGTCGTAGGCGCGCACCGCGTCGACCACGGCATCGGCCTGCGCCTCGTGCCTGACCAGCGCGTTGTAGAGGGCGCCGTGCGGCTTCACGTAGCTGACCCGCACCCCGGCCGCCCGCGCGCACGCGTCCAGCCCGCCGAGCTGGTAGAGGATCTCGGCGGTCAGCGTGGCGGGCTCGACGTCCAGGAACCTGCGGCCGAACCCGGCCAGGTCGCGGTAGCCGACGTGCGCCCCGACCGCGACACCGCGCTCGGCGGCGAGTTCGCAGGTCCGCCGCATGGTGTCCGGGTCGCCCGCGTGGAAGCCGCAGGCCACGTTCGCACTCGTCACGACGTCCAGCAGCCCCTCGTCGTCGCCGAGCGCCCACCGGCCGAAGCCTTCCCCCAGGTCCGCGTTGAGATCCATGGCCAACCTCCCTACCGCCAGAGTAAAGATTGTTGAACAATCCGACAATACTCCAAACCGGTAAGCTGGCCCCATGAGCACCGCGCCGTCGCACGACTGGCTGGGCACCCTCGCCGACGACCGCCTCAGCCAGGACCGCGCCCGTGCGGAACGGGTCGCGGACAAGCTGCGCGACCGGATGCTCGACGGCGAGCTGACCCCCGGCCTCCAGCTCAACGAGAAGGCCATCTCCGAGGCGCTCGGCATCTCCCGCAACACCCTGCGCGAGGCGTTCCGGCTGCTCACCCACGAACGCCTGCTGGTGCACGAGCACAGCCGCGGCGTCTTCGTGTGCGAGCCGGGCGTCGCGGAGGTCGCGGACATCTACGCCGCCCGCCGGGTGATCGAGTGCGGCGCGATCCGCCGGTGGACCGACGCGACCGACGAGGCCCGCGAGGGCGTGCGCGACGCGGTCCGGTTCGGCGTGCGCGGTGCCGAGACGGAGAACTGGATCGACGTCGGCACGGCCAACATCCGCTTCCACCGGGCGGTCACGGCGCTCGCGGGCAGCCTCCGGCTCGACGAGGAGGTCCAGCGGCTGCTGGCCGAACTGCGGCTGGCGTTCCACGTGATGGGCAACCCGCGCGAGTTCTACCAGGACTACCTGCCGATGAACCTCGCCATCGTGGCGCTGCTGGACGCGGACTCCGTGGTCGAGGCCGAACAGGAGCTGCTCCGCTACTTCGACACGGCCGAGTCTCATTTGGTCACTAGGCTGACCGGTCGTTAGACGGTCACGATTTGGCAGTCCAATCCGCAGTCGATCCACACGACACGGTGACGTCCAAGACCCTCCCGGCCTAACATCTCGAAACACCTGAGTAACCAGGGCCGTACGGAGGGGCAACATGCCTTCTGACCCAAAGTCCAGCTTGCGCTGGAGCAACTGGAACCTGCTCCTGCTGGTTCCACTGCTGATGTTGATCACGCCGTTCTTCAACTTCGCCAAACCCGAGGCGTTCGGGCTGCCGTTCTTCTACTGGTACCAGTTCGCGTTCGTCCCCGTCGGGGTCGTCTGCGTCGGACTGGTGTTCCTCAGGACGAGGGACGAGCCGGTGGTGCACGGTGCCGACCACCTCGCTGTCGACGACCTGGACACCGGCACGACGAAGACCGCCAGCACCGCCACGCCCACCGGCGCCGCGAAGTCCACCGGCGCGAAGTCCGCCGGCACCGCGAGGACCGCCGGTAGGGCCAAGGGCGCGGGCTCGGCGAAGAAGAAGGGGAAGCGCTGATGCGGTGGACCGAGTTGGTGGTGTTCACGGTCCTGTTCCTGCTGGTCACCGTGCTGGGGTTCTTCGCGGCGAAGTGGAAGCAGGGCGGCACGCTCGAACACCTGGACGAGTGGGGGCTCGGCGGCCGCAAGTTCGGCTCGTGGATCACCTGGTTCCTGGTGGGCGGTGACCTCTACACGGCGTACACGTTCGTCGCCGTCCCCGCCCTGATGTTCGGCGCGGGCGCGATGGGCTTCTACGCCCTGCCCTACACGATCATCCTGTACCCGATCGTCTTCCTGCCCCTGGTCAGGATGTGGTCGGTGTCGCGGGTGCACGGCTACGTGACGCCCGCCGACTTCGTGCGCGGCCGCTACGGCTCGCACTGGCTGGCGCTGATCGTCGCGATCACCGGCATCCTCGCGACCATGCCGTACATCGCGCTCCAGCTCGTCGGCCTGGAGGCCGTGCTGCGCACGATGGGCCTCAACGGCGGCGGTGTCCTCGGCCACCTGCCGCTATTCATCGCGTTCGTCGTGCTGGCGCTGTACACCTACCAGTCCGGCCTGCGCGCGCCCGCGCTGATCGCGTTCGTCAAGGACGGCCTGATCTACCTGGTGATCATCGTCGCGGTGATCTACCTGCCGAGCAAGTTCGGCGGCTGGGGAGGCGTCTTCTCCGACGCGCAGGCCAAGTTCGACAAGACCGATGTGCTGAGCGATGGCACTCTGCTCACCGCCAACAACCAGCTCCAGTACATGACCCTGGCACTGGGCTCGGCGCTGGCGCTGTTCCTGTACCCGCACTCGCTCACCGGCATCCTCGCCTCGCGCGGCCGCAAGGTGATCAAGCGGAACATGGTGGCGCTGCCCGCGTACTCGCTGCTGCTGGGCCTGCTGGCGCTGCTGGGCTACGTCGCCATCAGCGCGGGCGTCAAGCCGATCACGAACCAGGCGACCGGCAGGCCGGACACGAACACCATCGTGCCGGTGCTGTTCGGCCAGGAGTTCCCGCCGTGGTTCGCGGGCATCGCGTTCGCCGCCATCGGCATCGGCGCGCTGGTCCCGGCGGCGATCATGTCGATCGCGGCCGCGAACCTGTGGACCCGCAACATCTACAAGGAGTACATCAAGAAGGACGCCACTCCGAAGGAGGAGGCGAAGCAGGCCAAGCTCGCCTCTCTGGTGGTGAAGTTCGGCGCGGTCGCGTTCATCCTGTTCATCGACCCGCAGTTCTCCATCGACCTCCAGCTCATCGGCGGCGTCATGATCCTCCAGACGCTCCCCGCGGTGGCCATCGCGCTCTACACCCGCTGGTTCCACGTGTGGGGCATGATCGCGGGCTGGGTCATCGGCATGGGCTGGGGCATGTACCTGCTCTACACGATCCCCAACGCCGCGGCGAACAAGGCGCACTTCGGTGGTTCGGCGCTGCCGCTGGGCAAGCTGTCGCTGCTGGGCTGGCACCCCTTCGGCGCGTCCACCGTGCAGATCTACGTCGGCATCGTCGCCGTGGTGGCCAACCTCCTGGTCGCCGTGGTCGTCACGCTGATCGCGCACCAGCGGAAGGTGCCCAACGGCACCGACCAGACCAACGCCGCCGACTACCACGTCGACGAGGACAGCCCGCGGGTCAAGGCGATCGCGGCGCACTAGTTCCACGGGTTCGTGCTGAGGCCACCGGGGTCCGCCCCCGGTGGCCTCACGCGTGCCTGGCCCGGAACTGCGACGCCTTGACCCGGTTGCCGCACGACTTCATGTCGCACCACCGCCGCGACCCGCGCCGCGAGTTGTCGACGTACAGCCGCGTGCACGTGTCCGCGCCGCACTCCCGCACCTCCGCCGCGAGCGGCCGCGCGAGCAGGCCCACCGCCGCCCGGCTCACGGTCGTGAGCACCGCGTCCACGTCGCCGGTCCGCGTGATCCCGCCGTCCGCGCCGAGCCCGACCGCGATCGGCGGCCGTGCGGCGCGGTCGTTCAGCAGCGCCAAGCCGGTGTAGTCCTCCCCGTCGCGCGCCGCGCAGGCCAGCCGGTAGATCTCCTCGCGCAGCACCAGCGCGTCCTCGAACACCCGCTCGTCCACGTCCGGCGCCACGTCGACCAGCCCGGCCGCGGTGATCCACGCCGTCAGGTCCGCGGGGTCGGTGAGCAGCTGGATCCGTTCGGTGCGCCGGGATCCGACCGTACCCGCGAAGTCGAGGGCGACGTTGCCGCTGACGAAGGTGAAGTCCACGGGTGGAGCATAACCCCTCAGATAGGTTACGGTCTCGGGTAACCGCACTAACGGGTTACTCAGGAGGCGTGATGGGTCGGATCGGTCCACCGGTGTTCGTCGTGCTGTGGAGCAGCGCGTTCATCGCCGGGGTCATCGGCACGGATGTCGCGCCACCGCTGCTGCTCACGGCCTGCCGGTTCGCGCTGGCCGGTCTGCTGCTCGCGGTGATCGCCGTGGTCACGAAGGCGAAGTGGCCGCGCGGCAAGGAGTTGGCGCACGTCGCCGTCGTCGGCCTGCTCATGCAGGCGGTGCAGTTCGGCGCGTTCTACTCGGCCATCGGCCTCGGCTTGCCCGGCGGCGTGGTGGCCCTCGTCCAGGGCCTCAACCCGATCGTCATCGCCCTGTTCGCGGCGGGCGTGCTGCACGAGCGGATCACCCGTCACCAGTGGATCGGCTTCGGCATCGGCGGGGTCGGCGTGCTGCTGGCCGTGTCCGACCAGTTCGGGTCGTCACTCGGCGCGGTGCTGCTCTGCGTGGTCGGGCTGCTCGGCCTGAGCCTGGGCACCGTCTACCAGAAGGCGTTCACGCCCCTGGCCGACGTGCGCAGCAGCACCGCCGTCCACATCCTGGTCGCCGCACCCGTCGTGGGGCTCGCCTCGCTTGTGCTGGAAACGCCCCGCGTCACCGACTGGGCCGCGTTCGGCGGCGTGCTGGCGTGGCTCGTCCTGGTCAACTCCGTCGGCGCGTACCTGCTGCTCAACACCATGCTGCGCGAGGAAGCGGCCAGCAGGGTCGGCGCCCTGTTCTTCCTCACACCCGCCGTCACCGCCCTGCTCGCGTGGCTGGCGCTCGGCCAGACCCTGAGCGGCCGCGCCGTCGTCGGCCTGGCGCTCGGCGGCGTCGGCGTGCTGCTCGCGACGATCAGGCGGGCCGCGCCCGCAGCCACAGGTGGTGCGGAACAGGACGGTCCTGCCACGCCGGTTCCCGCAGCGCCTCGATCAGCAGACCGGCCTTCTCCAGCGCTCCCGCGTAGTGCGACAGCGGATGGCTCCACCCGTTGAACACCATCGGCAACCCGTCCCGCTCGACGGCCTCGCGCACCGGCGACGACGTGAGGTAAGGGCTTTCCCGGTCGCCGGGGTCGGTGATCGGGTGCGTGATCGACAGGCACAGCCGCCCACCCGGCATCAACACCCGCGCGGCTTCCCGCACCGCACCGTCCACATCGGACACGTCCATCAGCACGTCGTAGGCGACCACCAGGTCGAAGCTGTCGTCCTCGAACGGCAGCGAGACCGCGTCCGCCACCAGGTACTCGCCCTCGGGGTGGGCTTCGCGGGCGGCGGCCACCATGCCTGCTGAGGCGTCGAACCCGGTCACCCGGTGCCCGCGCCCGACCAGGTCCCGCGACACCCGGCCCTCACCGCAGCCGAAGTCCAGCGTCGCGAAGCCGGGTGCCGGGACGAGCGCGAAGAACGCCTCGCGGTAGGTCCAGTAGGAGTCGAGGCCGGGACGGCGGACCCAGGCGATCCAGTTGCCGGACTGCTCTTCCCAGTGCTCTTCCGAGGTCTTGTCCACTACCTCGACACTAGCCGTGGCGGACGCCGTCGGCGATCATTCGTCCTCGTGGATCGAGGCGGTCGGCAGCCGGTGGCATCTTCCCGCACGTCGTGTTCTTTTCGGAAGTCACGGGAGCGAAATTTTGTTGCATTCGCGGGTCAGTTCGTTTCAGGTCGCCCCGTGGGTTGCGTGTGCTGAAGAAATTGCCCAAGATAGAGCGATGCCGGGGAACTTCCCTAGCACAAGGCCCCCTCGGGCAGCAAGGAGATGAGCGGATCATGATACTTGCCGTTCATCGCGTCGGAAACGGGTCGGCAAGACCTGTCCGCTGCGGGTTCGGCGAGGAGATTCGCGTGGACCTCGATGCGGCGCATCCGAGGCTGGCTGTCGCGGTGGGGCTAATCGTCAATGCCACGGATCAGGGTCGGGGCAATGCGCAGGCATGCTCCGCACTGGTGACCCGCTTAGTTGGCTGGCACGGGTCGAACGGGCCCGTGTCCTTGTCCGAAGCGAAGTCCACACTGCGGCTGACTGATGACCGGTTCTCGTTCCCTCGCGGTTGTTCATCAGCGGTGGTCGCGACCGTGTCATCGCTGCGATTGTTCCCCGTCCACCTCCGGAGAGCACCCCCGAGCCCCGTCGGTCCGTTCATCGCGACGGGGCTCTTCCATGCGTTGCGCACAGGTCGAGGTACTTTCTTCAGGTTGCGGATCCTCGGCGCCGGCTTGCGAAGTTCCTCGCGGCGGCGCTGTCCGAGTTGATGCTCCCGCACGTGCGACGTGCGGGTCCCGGTCGCTCTCGTTCTGTTGGTCCAGGCGGGCATCGGGTTGTTCGAAGGCGTCCTGCCGTTGTCGAGGATGCTCCACAAAGGCCCCCTGTTGCAGCAGGGGGCCTTTGTGCGTCACTCGCTCTGCTCTGTTGGCCCAATTCTCAGATTACATCGATCAGTTTCCCATCTCCATCCTCCGTCAAACATCGTGGAATCCGATGTCTTCGTGGTTTCCGCACATGTGCGGGATTCACCGTTGGATGGAATCCATTGAGGTGATCTCAGCGACTTTCAGATGAGCCGTCCATGCTCGAAATGGGTGAGCACGAGTGCGGCTTTGACGATGCAGCCGATCTTGCGGGGGCTGGTGGTGAAGTGTCGCAGTGCGCGCCATCGTCCGGTCAGCATCGCGAATCCGCGTTCACCGAGGCAGCGCAGGCCGCGTAGCAGGGCGTTGTAGGTGCGAGTGTCGATGTCGAGTACCTGGCCATCCGCAGGCTGTTTGACCGGCGTGAACACGCCGATGCCCGCCCCGTCGTAGCCGTTGTCGGCCAGGGTGGGCAGGTCGAGTTGGGAGGCGGCCCAGTACAGGGCGCCGAGCACGTGCTCGCGGGCCGCGGTCAGGTCGTGTGCGGAGCCGGGTTCGACGTCGCTGATCCATAGCGGGACACCGTTGGGTGCCATCAGAGCTTGGATGTTGCCGCCGTGTTCGCGTGCTTTGCCGGAGTACCAGCGGTCGATCTGTTCGCCTTTCACGCTGGTGGTCTTCTCGGCGAGGCGGTCGGCGGAGAAGATCTTGCCGTCGAGGATGACATGGGCGAGTCCCTCGTTCTTGGCTTGTTGCAGGGCTTCGTGCAATTCCGGGGCCTGCTCGGCGAGCACGGTGATGACCTCGTCGAGGTAGCGGTAGCCGGTGGCGCGGGAGATGCCGTGGTCGCGGGCCAGTGCGGTGATGTCGGTGTTCTGGCGGAACCAGCGCAGCCCCAGTACCGCCTGTCCGTAGCAGGTCAGCGCTCTGACACCCTTACGAGTGCCGCGTTCGCGACGTTCGGCTTGGAGCAGGCGGCCCAGGTACTGGGCGAGTTCGCGGGGCACGTCGAGTGTGGCACGATAGGTGATCACGGGGAGCCTTCTGGTCAGGATTTGATCTTCGCAAATCCAGTCCTACCAGGGGTTCCCCGTCCTTCGTCTTCCGGGCTTCCGTGGCTCTGCTGAGCGTTTTACGAACTCCGCTGGGTTCTCATCGCTGGGATCGCCGTTGGTGAGATCACCTCATTGAGTACTGATGGGTGCCGTTTTCCTGTGGTTGATTCTGTAGCGACCTCGTTTCATCGCCACGAGTCCTCTGTCGAGGGGGTCGCGCATGGGGCGTATCCGTGTATTTTCGGCTTATCGCCATTGGCCCTGCAAGGCCTGGGGTGATCGCGGCTCCTCTCCTGGAGTTGTGCAGACGGACCTCGTCCCCCTGCGACCAGACCCGCCTGGACCAACGAAAACAAGTGGCAAGGACGCGTGAAAAAAATGATTGGGCGTGAGATGGGTGTCGCCGTCGTCATGGTCTTCGACCTGGCCATGACGACGGTGCTGCTTCGCATGGGCTACGGGCTCGAGGTGGCCATGCCCGCCGCTGCGGGCGCAAGCATGGCGGCAGCGGAGATCGTTCACCGCATCCTCGGAGCGGGGGACCCGACCGACGGGCCCGGTGCTCTTGGACGTGGCCCCCTGCCCGGCTGATCGCGGCTGGGCGTGTCCCGTCCCGGTGCTGGGTCGGCCGGTGGCCGGCCCAGCACCACACCTCCGAGGAGGCATCGATCATGCACGTCCCCACCGGGGAATCGTCCACGATGGAGTTCGAGCGAGCCCTTGCCAACATCGCGGGTCACTGGGCGCAGGTGCGGCAGGACAACGGGGAACCGTCCCTGCGCGTGCTGGCTGCCCGCACCGGGTTGTCGACGGCGACGATCCACCGCGCCCTGCAGGGCAAGAAGTTCCCCAAGTGGCAGGTCGTCCAGGGCATCCTGATCGCCTGCGGAGTTCGGGAGGAGGAGATCCCTCGGTGGCGCGGCCAATGGGCCGCCGTGCGCCGCTTGAAGGACAGCGCGGTCGACCCCTTGGCCCCGTTGCCCACAGCCGTCCAACCCGAACCCGCGGGTGGATGTCCAACCTGCGGTGCCCTGATCATCGACTTGGAACAGCACGAGCGCTGGCACAACCGGGATGCCGGGTAACAACTCGGATGGGGCGCAACGGTCCTACCACTGAGCACGGTCGTCGGGCCGGATCACCACCGCCGGGTGGTGATCCGGCCCGCCGGTTCAGCGATTAGCCACCAGCGCCGCCGCCCCGACCAGGCCCGCCTCGCCGCCGAGCTGCGCCTGCTCGACCCGCAGGCCGTCGAGGTAGGACAGGCCCGCGTGCGCCGCGAGCGACCGGCGGATCGGGTCGAACAGCAGGTCACCGGCCTGTGCCACGCCACCGCCGACGACGGCGAGGTCCAGGTCGCACACGGCCGCGGTCGCCGCGATGGCCAGCCCGACCGCGTACCCGGCGCGTTCGAACGCCGCGAGCGGCACCTCCTCGCCGTGCTGCGCGGCCGCCGCGAGGTGCGCCGCGTCGGCGTGCTTCGGCGCCTGCCACCCCTGCCGCCGCGCCCACTCCACCAGCCGCGGCCCACCGGCCACCGTCTCCACGCAGCCCCGCCCGCCGCACGGGCAGGCGATCCCGTCCGGCTCGACCACCACGTGCCCGATGTGCCCGGCGTTCCCCGTCCGCCCGCCGAACGGCTGCCCGTCGAACACCAGCCCACCGCCGACACCGGTCGACACGACCAGCCCCACCATGAACCGGCTGCCCTGCCCGGCCCCGCGCCAGTGCTCGCCCAGCGCCATGCACACGCCGTCCCCCGCGAGTTCGACCCGAACCCCCGGCAGCTTGTCGGCGACCCGGTCGCGCAACGGGAACCGCTGCCACGACGGCACGTTGATCGGACTGGCCGTCCCCGCCACCACGTCCACCGGCCCGGCGCACGCGATCCCGACACCCGCCACGGTGTCGCCCCGCAGCACCTCGTCCACCGCCGACGCCACCGCGGCCCAGGTCTCCTCCGCCTCACCCACCGGCGTGGCCACCCGCACCGCCCGCGACACCACCCCGTCCCGGTCGACGAGCCCGGCGGCGATCTTCGTACCGCCCACGTCCAGCGCCAGAACGACATCCGTCACGGTCGTAGCTCCTCACGAAGGCCGGTGTTGGGTCACCTTAGGCCGACCGCGCAACGGGTCGGCGCGCACCGGCTACCTCTTCAGCATCCGCGTCAGACCGGCGGCGACGGTGGTCGCCAGCACCCAGCCGCTGACGATCAGGCCGGACGCGATCCACTGCGAGGCGCCGTGGGTCTGCCAGCGGTTCTTGTTGCCGAAGTCGACGATCGGCACGATCAGGTCGATGGTGAACAGCCACGGGTTCCACTCGAGGGTGTCGTCGGCGTTGATCACGACCAGGTCGGCGCCCGCGGCGAAGTACGCGCTGCCGAGCACCCACGAGACGACGAGCCAGCCGAGTGCGCGGCCCGGTCGGTAGCCGTAGCCGACCATGGACCGCTGCAACCAGCTCCACAGCAGCACCAGCGGTCCCACCACGCGGGTGCCCCCGGCGACGGCGGTGTAGCGCAGCCGCTGCTTCTCCATCAGCACGGTCGACGCGTGCTCCTCGTTGCCGCTCGCCCGGAGCAGGGCGGCGAGCTGGTCGTACGGGCCGGGGCGGTAGCGGTGGCGCATGGCCTGGCGGAGCCAGCGCAGCCGCCGCAGCACGGCCTGGTCGTCCTGGGGGTCGATGGAGTGCCGCAGCGAGTCGTAGCGGAAGTCCTCCAGGTCGATGCGGCCGGTGGCGCTCCAGAACGTCTCGTTGTCGTCCAACGAGGTGCAGCTGGCGCCGCGCAGCGTGACCTTGCCCTTCGGCGGGCTGACCGGGGTGAGCACGAGTTCCGGCACCTGCATGCCGAGCGCGTTGAGGGCGTGGCTGTCGAGCTTGTCGCCGAGCACCGCGCCCGCGAAGTTCGCCATCCGGCCGATCTGGGCGCGCCGGGTGCGGACGCCGCCGTGCGCGACGAACTCCTTGTCCCCCTTGGCGCAGATGAGGTCGCGGCCGACGGTGGCGCCGCCGATGTCGACCGACGACTTCTCGCCGGGCTGGTGGCGGTACTGGCCGGGCTGGATGAGTCTGCTGCCGCGCAGGTCGAGGTTCGCTCCGATGTGGACGGCCCGCAGCTCCAGCACGCCCGCCACGTTCGCCTCGCGGGCGCTGAAGTTGCTGCCGACGCGGCAGCGGTTGGCCAGCACGGTGTCGGCGAACGGGTTGTCGAGCACGGAGCCGTCCAGCACGAGGCTGCCGCGCACGGTCGCGTCGACCATCCGGAACTGGCCCTTCATCACCAGCTGCCGCGCGGCCACGTCGCCGCCGATCTCGGCGCCGTCCAGGTGCACGGCCCGGCCGCGGCCGACCGGCTCGGTGTTGCCCTCCTGCGGTCTCACGGCGTCCAGCCGCGCGCCGGACAGCGACAGCGTGCCGCCGATGGCCGCGTTCAGCATCCGCAGCGTGCCCGCGCTGGTGAACCCACGGTCCAGCTCCACGTCGCCGCTCACGGTGATCCGGTCGAGCACCAGCGCCGCGTACGGGTCGGCGTGCGGGTCGACGATGTCGGGTTCGCTGCGGTCGTCACCGGCGTGCAGGGCCGCGCGGCGCATCGTGAACGCGGAGCTGATCCGGGCGTTGGGCAGCATCACGGTGCCGTGCGCGGTGAAGTGCTGGTCGGTCTCGGCCCACACCCCGCACAGCAGGTTGCCGCCGACGAGCATCCCGTTGCCGTTCAACGAGAACCCGGTCGGGTTGTGCAGCGCGGCGCCGCTGAAGTTGCAGTTGCCGCTGATCTGCGCGCCCGCCATCCGCACCTCGCCCTCGACGCGGATCCCGTACGCCAGCAGGGCTCCGGCGACCTTCGTCCGGTCGGCGTGCAGCGCCAGCCCGCCGGGCGCGTTCAGCCTGCTGTCCCGCAAGGCGACCGAGCCGCCGATGTCGGAGTCGGTCAGGTCGACCACCCCGTCGACCGTGCACCCGTCGAGCGAGAAGTCGTTGGCGCTGGTCAGGTTCCGGCCCGCCAGGCCGGGCAGCCAGCACTGCCGGAACTCGACGCCCGGCAGCTTGCTCTGCCGCAGGTCCGGCGGCCGCTCGAACCGGCAGCGCTCGAACTCCAGCAGGTAGTTCAGCTCCACGGCGCGCAGGTCCAGCACGCCGGTGAGGAAGCGGTCGACGATCCGGATCACCGGGGGAGCGCTCGACCGGCGCCGGGGCAACCTCCAGTTGCCGCCGACGTCGGTGTCGACCGCACCGCGCAGCACGTCGCCCGCGGCCATGCGGAAGGACTGCGCGGGGCTGGGGTCGAAGACGTCCAGCCCACGCGCGCCGCTCTCGCCCACTAGTCGGCTTTGTCCTGGTGCGTCGGGTTGAGCACGCGGGCCAGGAACGACTTCGTGCGCTCGTGCTGCGGGTCGCCGATGACCTGCGCCGCCGGACCCTCCTCGACGACGTAGCCGCCGTCCATGAACAGCACCTTGTCCGCCACCTCGCGCGCGAACTGCATCTCGTGCGTGACGACGAGCATGGTCATGCCCTCCTCGGCGAGCTGGCGCATGACGCTCAGCACGTCGCCGACGAGCTCCGGGTCCAGCGCCGAGGTCGGCTCGTCGAACAGCATCACCTCGGGGTCCATCGACAGCGCCCGCGCGATCGCGACCCGCTGCTGCTGGCCACCGGAGAGCTGCGCGGGCATCGCCTGCGCCTTCTCCAGCAGGCCGACGCGCTCCAGGTTGCGCAGCGCCACCTCCTCCGCCTCGGCCTGGCTGCGCTTGAGGACCTTGCGCTGCGCCACGGTGAGGTTGTTCAGCACGGTGAGGTGCGCGAACAGGTTGAACGACTGGAACACCATGCCGATGCGGGTCCGCGCGGCGTCGATGTCGACGTCCGGGTGGGTCAGCTCGATGCCGTTCACGACGATCTTGCCCGCCGTCGGCTCCTCCAGCACGTTCACGCAGCGCAGCAGCGTCGACTTGCCGGAACCCGACGGGCCGATGATGCAGATGACCTCGCCGGAGTCCACCCGCACGTCGATGCCGCGCAGCACCTCCAGCGAGCCGAACGACTTCTTCAGCCCGGTGATCTCGACCGCGGGCCCTGATTTCTCCACAGCCACGTCGCTCATGCGGACGCCACCCCACTCGCTTCAGGAGTACTGCTGACCTTGCGACCACCCGTGCGCTTCTCCAGCCGCCTGGACAGGTGGCCGAGCGGCAGCGTGATGATCAGGTAGCACAGGCCGGCGATCATGATCGGCGTCATGCCCCGGTACTCGTTCATCGCCTGCCTGCCGAACTGGGTGAGCTCGCGCTCGTCGATCGCCAGGCCGATGACGTAGATCAGCGACGAGTCCTTCGTCAGCATGATCAGCTCGTTCGTCAACGGGGGCAGGATGATCCGGAACGCCTGCGGGATCACCACGGTGATCATCGCGCGCGAGGCGGACATGCCGAGCGAGCGCGCGGCCTCGATCTGGCCCTTCGGCACGGCCTGGATGCCCGCGCGGATGGTCTCGGCCATGTAGGCGGCCGCGACGATGCCCAGCGCGAGCATCACCGTCGTCAGGTTGTCGAAGCGGACCTGGAACGCGATGGGCACGCCGTAGCCGAACGCGATGAACACCAGCAGGGCCGGGACACCGCGGAAGAACTCGATGTAGACGGTCGCGATCCACCGGTAGGGCGCCACCGACGACAGCTTCATCAGCGCCAGCAGCAGACCGAGGGCGAGGCCGAACGCGAACCCGAGCGCGGAGTAGACGACCGTGTTCCGCAGCGAGGTGATGATGATGTCGGGGAAGAGCTTGCCCGCGACCTCGAAGTCGAAGAAGGCGCGTCTGACCTTGCCCCAGTCGGCGACGAGCGCGATGACGATGATCGCGACCACCAGGAGGCCGTACTGGACACCGCGGAAGGCCTTCGCCCGTTGCCGCTTGGAGAGTGCCATGTGGAGTTCCTCGCGAGAGTGGAAGTGGGAGCAAAGCAGCGGGGCCGGTGCGCGCGCACCGGCCCCGCGTTCAACCGGCTACTTGGAAGCCGGCTTCTTGCCGAACCACTTCTCGTAGATCTTGTCGTAGTCCCCGCTGTCCTTCGCCTTCTTGAGCGTCTCGTTGATCTTGGCGATCAGCGGGCTGCCCTTCTTGGCGCCGATGCCGTACTTCTCACCGGTGGAGAACTCGGTCGTGACCTCGGTGTCCGCGTTCTTCTTCGCGTAGTCGTAGAGCACGCCGTTGTCGTTGACCGCGGCGTCGACCTGGCCGGTCTGCACGGCGGTGAGCTCGAGGGCGAGGTCCTCGAACTCGATGACCGTGTAGCCGTTGGCCGCCGCGTTCGCGTCCAGGTAGTCCTTGCCGGTGGTCGACGCCTGCGCGCCGACCTTCTTGCCCTTCAGACCGGCGAGGTCCTTGATGGCCGCGCCCTTCTTCACCAGCAGGGCCTGCTCGGCGTCGAAGTACGGGTCGGAGAAGTCGAAGTTCTCCTTCCGCGTGTCGGTGATCGTCATGCCCGCCGCGGCGACGTCGCACTTGTTCGTGTTCATGTCCTCACCGGACTGGATCCCCTCGAAGGGGGTGTCCACGATCGTCTGGGTGAGGCCGAGGTCCTTCGCGACGAGGTCGACCAGGTCGACGTCGAAGCCGACGGTCTTGTCGCCCTCGCGGAACTGGAAGGGCTCGTACGGAAGGTGTGTGCAGGTGGTGAGCTTGCCGGCGCTGACGACGGCGATACCGCTGTCACCCGCGGTGCCCGCGGTGTCGGTGCTCGTGGCACAGCCCGCTGCCGCGACGACGGCTAGCCCCAGTGCGGGGAGCAGGGCGAACACCTGGTGACTTGTTCGACGGGCCACTGAGGTCACTCCTCGTAACTGAGTTGGTCGAGTGTTCGGGATACTGCCACTTGGGTGACAGGCTGGACAGCACGTCCGTGTTACATCCCGTTCGCGTTACCGAATTGATTGTCACAGTCCCATTCGGCCGAATGACGCAGACACTATCGTGTCGCATCACACTCACACCAATACGCAGTGCACATGCCCCGACGCTATCCGTGCAGGTCAAGGATGCAGTAGTCCTGCCACCAAAGCGGTCCACCCGGTTTGATGAGTAGCGCCCAAACCCTCTCCCGTATCACCGTCGAAGTACTCGCTGAACGTGATGTGCTCACGCCAGAGGGGTGAATCCGTGGACTCGACCCTCTTGCCGTCGGCGGGCCTGCGGCCGTCGTGGTCGGGCAGGAACAGCGACACCAGCCTGCGGGCCAGTTCGTCCGCCGCCTGACCCGCCGTGACCTCGCGCTCGGACCTGGTCGGCAGCTCGACGCGGAACTGCCCGTCGTGGAACGAGTCGACCGTGCGCAGCGCCTCGACCAGCAGGGCGTTGGTGGGGAACCACACCGGGCCGCGCCAGTTCGAGTTGCCGCCGAACATCGGCGTGCGGGACTCGCCGGGCTCGTAGCCGATCCGGTGCTGCTGGTCGGCGACGTGCACCTCCATGCCCTCGCGGTGCGCCACCGACATCGAGCGGATGCCGTGCGGCGACAGGAACTCGCCCTCGTCCAACATCCTGGCCAGCACGAGCCGCAGCTTGCGGTCGTCCAGCAGCGACAGCAGGTTGCGGCGGCCGTCCGGCCGGTCCTGCCAGGTCAGGAACTGCACCAGTTCCGGTCTGCGGGCCATCAGGTGGTCAAGGCGCCGGGTGAAGCTCGGCAGCTCCTCGAACACCCACGGCTCCAGCACGGCCGACGCCAGCAGCGGGATGAGCCCCACCATCGACCGCACCCGCACCGGGTGCGACTGGACCGTGCCGTCGGGGAGCCTGCGCGACACCATGTCGTAGCAGAACCCGTCGGCCTCGTCCCAGATCCCGCCGCCGTCCGAACCGAACTGGGTGAACGCCTCGGCGATGCCCAGGAAGTGCTCGACGAACTTCGTCGCCACGTCCTCGTAGGCCTCGTCGTGCCGCGCCAGCTCCAGCGCGATCTGCATCAGGTGCAGGCTGTAGGCGGCCATCCACGACGTCGCGTCGGACTGCTCCAGCCGCCACTGCCCCAGCATCGGCTCGGACCGGTTGACCGGCCCGATGTTGTCCATGCCGAGGAACCCGCCCTCGAACAGGTAGCTGCCGTCGGCGTCCTTGCGGTTGACCCACCAGGAGAAGTTCAGCAGCAGCTTGTGGAAGATCTTCGCCAGGAACTTCCGGTCGGGGTTCTCCTCCGCCCGGTACACCTGGAGCGCCGCCCACGCGTGCACGGGCGGGTTGACGTCGCCGAACTCCCACTCGTAGGCCGGGATCTGGCCGTTCGGGTGCATCAGCCACTCGCGGCACAGCAGCAGGAGCTGCTCCTTCGCGAACGCCGGGTCGACCATCGCGAACGGCACGGTGTGGAACGCGAGGTCCCACGCCGCGAACCACGGGTACTCCCACTCGTCGGGCATGGAGATGACGTCGGCGCAGTCGAAGTGCCGCCAGTGGCTGTTGCGCGCGGCGGGCGACCTGCGCGAACCGGGCGCCGCCGGTTGCGCCGGGTCGCCGTCCAGCCATTCCCTGGTGCGGAAGCGGTAGTGCTGCTTGGTCCACATCAGGCCCGCCAGTGCGCGCCGCGACACGGCCGCCCGCACCGGGTCGGCGTCGGGCGCCAGGTCGTGGTGGAACTCGTCGGCCTCGGCCCGCCGCGCGTCCACAGTGGACTGGAACGACGGCCCGAACGCGTCGACGTGCCCGTCGCCCTCCACCAGCCGCAGCCGGATCGACACGGACTCGCCGGGCGCGACCGCGTCGAACGAGTACCAGGCCGCGGCCTTCGTGCCGGTGGCCGGGGTGCGGGTGCCCGTGGTGCGGGTGCCCGATGTGGTGGCGCCCGGCACCGCCTGGCACGACGTCGCGTCGCCGCCGACGACGTGCCGGTCGATGCCGTCCTTCGTGTACTCCGTCGGGTTCGCCGCGGCGCCGAACAGCGCCACCTCGTTCGTCTCGTTGTCGGTCACCAGCAGCGTCGGCGAACCCCCGACGTGCAGCGTGTAGCGGCCGAGCTTCCCGTGCTCGGTGACGATCCGGTGCCAGCCGTCCGCGGTGGACGCGGTCAGCGACGGCTTGCGCTCGTCGCGCCCCCACGCCCACGTGTTGCGGAACCACAGCTGGGGCAGCAGGTGCAGCGGGGCCGGGTCCGGCCCGTGGTTGGTGGCGGTGATCTCGACGCACACGTCGGACGGGCCCGCCTTGGCGTAGGCGATCTCCACGTCGAAGAACCGGTTCTCGTCCAGCGCGCCGGTGTCGGACAGCTCCGGCTCCCGCGACTCGCGCCCCGCGCTCGCGGCGAGCTCGCGCAGCTCGGCGTAGGGGAACTCGGCCTGCGGGTACCGGTAGAGCACCTTCATCCAGGAGTGCGTCGGGGTGCCGTCGGTGACCCACCAGTACTCCTTGGCGTCCTCCCCGTGGTTCCCCTCGTTGTTGGTCAGCCCGAAGTAGCGCTCCTTCAGGATCGGGTCGCGGCCGTTCCACAGCGCCAGCCCGAGGTTGAGGAACCCGTGGACATCGCAGATCCCCGCGATGCCGTCCTCACCCCAGCGGTAGGCGCGGGCGCGCGCGTGGTCGAACGGGAATGACGTCCAGGCGTCACCCGAGGCGGAGTAGTCCTCGCGGACCGTGCCCCACTGGCGCCCGGCCAGGTAGGGCCCCCACAGGCGCCAGGGCGCATCGGGTGAGTCCGACGCGGCGAGCCTCAGCCGCTCGGTCCTCTGCCGTTGCTCGTTCACCGGAACAGTGTGCGGCATCGATCCAGATAGCCCGGTTACCGCGAAGTTGTGAAGTGTTGCCGGGCGGGGTGGGGCTTCCGCACCGCGGAAGCCCCCACGTCGTCACACCTGGCGGGCGTGCGCGTCCAGCACCAGCGCGACCGCCTCGGTGACCTTCGCGGCCTGGTCGAGGTGCAGCGACTCGTCCGGCACGTGGCAGTTCGAGTCGGGGCCGACCGCGCCCGTGACCAGGAACTGGGCGTCCGGGTACGTCTCGTGCAGCAGGCCCATGAACGGGATGGACCCGCCGAGCGCGACCGTCCGCCACGGGCTGCCGAAGATGTCCTCGCCCGCCTGGTCGAGGGTCTCGCGCAGCCACGGCGCGAGGTCGGGGGCGTTCCAGCCGCCCGCGTGCTCGACCCGGCTCAGCTCCACGCTCGCGCCGTAGGGCACGTCCGTGGTCAGCAGCTCCTCCACGGCCTCGAACGCCACGGCGGCGTCGGCGGTCGGAGGGAGGCGGAAGCTGAGCAGCAGCGTGGTGAACGGGCGCAGCACGTTGCCCGCGTCGTCCAGCGGCGGCAGGCCCTCGGCGCCGGTGATCGACAGCGTGGGCCGCCAGCCGCCGTTGAGGGCGAGTTCGACCTCGTCCTTCTCCACAGCGGTGGTGCCGCCCGCGAACGGGACGGTCGCGGTCAGCGCGCCGGGCACCGCGCCGACGGCTTCGCGCACCTCGGCGATCCGGTTCGCCGGGATGTCGACGTGCATCTCGCGCACCAGCACCTCGCCGGTCGAGGCGTCCTCGATGCGGTCGAGCAGCTGCCGGGCGACCCGGAACGAGCTGGGCACGATGCCGCTGGCCATGCCGGAGTGCAGGCCGCTGTCCAGCACGCGCACGGTCAGGCCGACCTGCACGAGGCCGCGCAGCGACGTGGTCAGCCACATGCGCTCGTAGTCGTTGCCGCCCGAGTCCAGGCACACGACCAGCGACACGTCGCCGAGCCGGTCGCCGAGGTGCGCGAGGTAGGCGGGCAGGTCGGGGCTGCCGGACTCCTCGCTGGTCTCCAGCAGCACCAGGCACCGGCCGTGCGCGCCACCGGCCGCGTGCAGCGCTTCGAGGGCCGCGACGGCGGCGTACCCGGCGTAGCCGTCGTCGGCCGCGCCCCGCCCGTAGAGCCTGCCGTCCTTGACGACCGGCGTCCACGGGCCGAGGCCCGGCGACCAGTCGGCCACCGGCGGCTGCTTGTCGAGGTGGCCGTAGAGCACGGTGGTGCCCTGCGCGGTCGAGCCCCGGGTGGCGGGCACGTCGACGAGCAGCAGCGGCGCGTGGCCGGGCAGCTCGAACACCTCGGTGGTCAGCCCCGGCAGGTCGCGGGCGGCGATCCAGGCCTGGACGTGCGCCACGGCGGCCACGAGGTGGCCGTGTTCGGCCCACTGCGAGTCGAAGCCGGGGGAGATGGCGGGTATGGCCACCAGTTCGGACAGGCTCGGGAGGATGTCGTCATCCCACAGCCCACGGACGGTACGGGTCAGCGCTGAACGGTCCACGCTCCCGATCCTGTCACGAACGGCGCAGGTCAGCCGAAAGCGATCGACCTCCAGTTCGGCACCTCGTTCGACCCGAGCGCCCTGGGCAGGACCGCCATCCGGTCCACCGCCCCCGTCAGCCGCTGCCCGCCGTCCTGGTCGGCGCCGAACCGCAGCTGCCTGGTCGCGCACCCGTTGACGCCGCCCGCGCCGACCTGCGCGGTCGCCGCCTGCCGTCCGTCGAGGTAGACGGTGAGGAGGCCGTCCGCCAGCGTCACCACCACGTCGACGTAGCGGCCGGTCGGCACCACGGCCGCCGTCGTCACGCCCTGGCCCGCGCCGATGAACCGCACCTGGTTGGTCGGGGTGAGGTCGATCAGCACCCCGTCGGCGCCGGGGTCGCCGGAGGGCTGGAAGTCGAACAGCCGCCGGTAGCCCCCGGACGTGGTCACCTTCACCTCCGCGGCGAACGTCGCCCGCGGCAGCCGTCCGAGCGAGGTCGGCTGGGTGCGCAGGTACCGGGTGCCGTCGAGCACCAGGGCGCTGCCGGTGGAGCCCTCGGCGGCGTAGGCGCCACCTGCCTGCACGGTGGCGTGCCGCGCGTTGCGCGACCGGTCGGTGACGGTGTCGCCGGACTGCGGGTCCCAGGCGACCACGGGGGTGTCCGCCGCCGGTTCGCCGCACCCGCCCGTGGCCGCGTACCGGTGTCCGGCCCGCGCGGTGAACGTGACCGAGTCGCCGTTCGCCGTCACCGGCACGACCTGCCCGGTGCCCGCGTCGACCAGCCGGTAGGACTGCCGGAACAGCCCGTTGCGCACGGTCAGCGGCCCGTTCCTGGTCGGCGTCACCCCGATCTCCACCGCCGAGCCGCCCGACCAGCGGACGTCGACCGACGTGCCGCCGCGCGCCTTCAGCCCGGCGTACGACCCGGTCGGCCACGAACTGGGCAACGCGGGCAGCACGTGCACGACGCCGTTCTGGCTCTGCAGCAGCATCTCCGCGACCCCGGACGTGGCGCCGAAGTTGCCGTCGATCTGGAACGGCGGGTGCGTGTCCCACAGGTTCGCCAGCGTGCTGCCGGTGAGCTGCTCGGACAGCATCTTCTGCGCGTGGTCGCCGTCGAGCAGCCGCGCCCAAAAGTTGATTTTCCACGCCTTGCTCCACCCGGTCCCGCCGTCACCGCGCGCGGCCAGCGACACCTTGGCGGCGGCCGTCAGCGCGGGCGTGGTCAGCTGGTTGCCGGGGAACAGCCCGAACAGCTGCGACACGTGCCGGTGCGTGTCGGTGGCGCTGTCCCAGTCCTCCTTCCACTCCTGCAACTGGCCCCACGACCCGATCCGGGTACCGGGGTCCAACCGTCCGAGAGCCGTCCGCACCTCGTCGCCGAACGCCGTGTCACCCAGGACTGCCGCCGAGCTGACGACGTTGGTGAACAGGTTCCAGACGATCTGCTGCGACATCGCGGCGCCCGCGGAGAAGTCGCCGTGCTCCGGCGAGTAGCTCGGCGTCACGACGAGCTTGCCGTCGCGCGGGTCGACCCGCAGCTCGTCCAGCCAGAACTGCGCCAGCGACTTCAGCACCGGGTACGCGCGGTCGCGCAGGAACGCCTGGTCGCCGGTGAACAGGTAGTGCTCGTAGTAGTGCTGCGCGAGCCAGGAACCGGCCTCGGGGAACCAGAACGCCTCCGGGTACTGGTGCACGCCGGTGAAGCCGAACGGGTTGGTCTCGTTGTTGACCACCCAGCCGCGGTTGCCGAACATGTCGCGGGCGGTCACGGCGCCGGGCTCGCGCATCTCGTCGACGTAGTCGAACAGCGGCGCCGCGGTCTCCGACAGGTTCGTCGTCTCGGCGGGCCAGTAGTTCATCTGGAGGTTGATGTTCACGTGGTAGTCGTCGTCCCACGGCGGTGACGTGGAGTTGTTCCACACGCCCTGGAGGTTCGCGGGCAGCGACCCGGCGCGCGAGGAGGAGATCAGCAGGTAGCGGCCGTACTGGAAGTACAGGACCTCCAGCGCCCGCTTGGCCGCGGGCGCGGCGTTCGCGTACCCGCTGAGCAGCTCGTCGGTGGGGATGGCGGGCACCTGCTGGCCGAGGTCGAGCCGGACCCGGTCGAACAGGCCCCGGTAGTCCTGCTCGTGGGCGTTGAGCAGCCCGTTCCACCCCTTCGCCACGGCCGCGTCGACGGTCGACTGCACGCGCTGGTGCGGGTCGGCGCCGCGGTAGGTCGGGTAGTCGGCGGCGTAGTTCGTGCCCATGGCGAGCACGACCACGGCGCTGTCGGCGTTCGACACGCTCACCGAGCCGTCGCCGTTGTCGGTCCGCGAACCGCCCTGGCCGACGACCTGGAGCTGGGACTCGAACTTCATCCCGTTGTCGGTCAGCGCCCCGGCGAACGTGCTGCGCCCGCCGCTCGCGGTCGTCCGCTTGGACCGGTTGTCCGGCGCGGTGAGCGTGGTCGTGAAGCCGATCCGGCCCGGCTGGCTGGCCGACAGCCGCGCGACCAGCACCTTGTCGGCGGCGCTGGCGAAGTACTCCCTGGTGTAGCGCACGCCGCCCGCGTCGTAGGCGACCGTCGCGACCGCGCGGCCGATGTCCAGGTCGCGCCGGTAGTTCGTGACCCCGCCGGGCGGGCTGGTGAGGGTGAGTCCCAGTTCGCCGAACGTCTGGTAGGCGCCGAAACCGTGTTTCGGTTGACCGAGCGCGGCCGCCACGTCGGCGGGCGCGACGCGGTGCTCCCGGTCGATCCGGTCCTGCACGTCGCGGATGGCGCCGGGCCGGGGGCTCGTCCAGTTCCCGAAGTCGTAACCCGAAGTCGAACCGGGACCGCCGGTCCACAGGGTCTTCTCGTTGAGCTGGATCCGCTCCTTGGCGACGGTGCCGAAGACCCCGCCGCCGAGCGCCCCGCTGCCGATCGGCAGCGACTGGGTTTCCCAGTCCGTGGCGGGTTCGTCGTACCAGAGCGAGAGGGGCCCGGCCGCCGTCGTGCCGACGTCGGGAGCCGCGCGGGTACTGCCGACGGCGGGCGCGAGGGCGGATAAAAGGATGGCGACCAGCACCGGAGCGGCTGTGCGCAGGGTGTTCATGTGTCCTCCACCGGCTAGGCGCGCGCCAACAGCGCGCGACCACTGCGGCGGCGGTTGCAGGTGACCTCGACGTTAACAAGACATCAGATGTTTGTGTAGTGCTGCTCACATCGGAAGGGTGTTGATACCGGTCGGTGAACTAATTATCGGCACATGGGATGGCTGCGAGGCCCTGTGTCAACCCGCTTTCATCCGATGTCTGGACGGGAAGTTGGTCGAGTGCGACAGTGCGCCCGGCGCTCGCCGGTGGGACCGTTCCGGAATGGCCCCAGAGGTTAACGAACGGTAACCGGGACAGGCGTGTTCGGTGACCGAACTCGCTAGTCGGAGGTCGGAAGGTCGACCCTCCGACTGTTCTCGCAGTTCAGGACGTTGATCTCTGTGTTACGAAGTGGGATGGCACTCACCAAGCGAGCCGAGGCCGTGTCAGGATGTGGATGAGAACCACCGTCAGCGCCGACGGTTGACCGAAGCCCCCACAGGGGCGGAGGCGACTGGCGGTGCACAGCCGCACACACGTCGCCACGAGCGACCGGGCGGCCTCGTAGACGAGGAGAAGGCGCAATGTCGTCCCCCGAGCAATGGACGCACCCCGAACCGGCGTCGGCGCCGGCCGCCACGGCGGCGAAACCGACAGCGGAACAGGTGATCGCGGGTTTGCGAGCCACCGACCAAGGTGACGTCAACCTGGTGCAACTGCTGACCCCCGAGGGGGAGCGCGTCCAGCACCCGGACTTCGACATCGACATCACGGCGGACGAGCTGCGCGGTCTGTACCGCGACATGGTCCTGATCCGCCGCGTCGACCGGGAGGCCAACGCACTCCAGCGCAAGGGCCAGCTCGGCATCTGGGTGCCGCTGCTGGGGCAGGAGGCCGCGCAGATCGGCTCGGGCCGCGCGATGCGCCCCGACGACATGGCGTTCCCCAGCTACCGCGAACACGGCATCGCCTGGACCCGCGGTGTGCACCCGACCGAGCTGCTGGGCATCTTCCGCGGCACGGACATGGGCACCTGGGACCCGGTCAAGCACAAGTTCCACCCGTACACGATCGTCATCGGCAACCAGGTCCTCAACGCGGCCGGGTACGCGATGGGCCAGAAGTTCGACGGCAAGGTCGGCGACTCCGACGGCGAAGCGACCATCTGCTTCTTCGGCGACGGCGCGACCAGCCAGGGCGACGTGCACGAGGGCTTCGTGTGGGCCGCCGTCTACGACGCGCCGCTGGTGTTCTTCTGCCAGAACAACCAGTGGGCCATCTCCGAGCCCACCGAGCGCCAGTCCCGGCTCCCGCTCTACCAGCGGGCCCGCGGCTACGGCTTCCCCGGCATCCGGGTCGACGGCAACGACGTCCTCGCCACCCTCGCGGTCACCCGCTGGGCGCTGGAGGAGTGCAGGCAGGGCAACGGCCCGATCCTGATCGAGGCGTTCACCTACCGGATGGACGCGCACACCACCTCGGACGACCCGTCCCGCTACCGGCTCTCCGACGAGCTGGAGCTGTGGAAGCTCAAGGACCCCATCGAGCGGGTCAAGGTCCACCTGGTCAAGCAGCAGTGGGCCGACAGCTCGTTCTTCGAGGAGATCGAGGCCGAGTCGGAGGCGCTCGCCGTGGAGCTGCGCGAGTTCTGCGTCAACATGCCCGACCCGCCGCCGGAGCGGATCTTCGCCAACGTCTACGCGGAGGGCAACCCCGTGCTGGAAGCGCAGCGCGACGAGTTCCTCGGCTACGTCTCGGGTTTCGCGGGAGGTGAGCACTGATGGCCGCGCCCACGTTGAACCGCGCGGACTCCGGCTCGGGTGAGTCCGAAGTCCAGACGCTGACGATCTCCAAGGCCCTCAACATGGGGCTGCGCGCCTCGATGGAGGCGAACCCGAAGGTCCTGATGATGGGCGAGGACATCGGCAAGCTCGGCGGCGTCTTCCGCATCACCGACGGCCTGCAGAAGGACTTCGGCGAGCAGCGCGTGCTGGACACGCCGCTGGCCGAGTCCGGCATCATCGGCACCGCAGTCGGCCTCGCGATCCGCGGCTACCGGCCGGTGTGCGAGATCCAGTTCGACGGCTTCATCTTCCCCGGCTTCGACCAGATCGTCAGCCAGGTCGCGAAGCTGCACTACCGCACCCAGGGCCGCAACAAGCTGCCCATGGTCATCCGGGTGCCCTTCGGCGGCGGCATCGGCGCGGTCGAGCACCACTCGGAGTCGCCGGAGTCGTACTTCGCGCACACCGCGGGGCTCAAGGTCGTGTCGTGCTCGAACCCGACCGACGCCTACTGGATGATCCAGCAGGCCATCGACTGCGACGACCCGGTGCTGTTCTTCGAACCGAAACGTCGTTACTACGAGAAGGCGCCGGTCGACACGACCAAGGCGCCCGGCCCGCTGTTCGCCTCGCGCGTCCTGCGCACGGGGACGGCGGCCACCCTCGTCGGCTACGGCCCGATGATCCGGGTCTGCCTCGACGCGGCCAACGCCGCCGCCGAGGACGGCACCGAACTCGAGGTCATCGACCTGCGCACGCTGTCCCCGCTCGACCTCGGCCCGGTGTACGAGTCGGTGCGGCGCACCGGACGGCTCGTCGTGGTCAGCGAGGCCCCCAGCGAGAGCTCCATCACCAGCGAGATCGCGGCGAAGGTCCAGCAGGAGTGCTTCTACTCCCTGCAGGCGCCGGTGCTGCGGGTGACCGGATTCGACACCCCGTACCCGCCGTCGAAGCTGGAGGAGGACTTCCTCCCCGACCTCGACCGGGTGCTGCACGCCGTCGACCGATCACTCGCCTGGTAAGGGGAAGTACGCCATGCCGCAGTTCCAGCAGTTCCCCATGCCCGACACGGCGGAGGGGCTGACCGAGGCCGAGATCCTGACCTGGCACGTGAAGCCGGGCGACGCGGTCAAGGTCAACCAGATCATCGTCGAGATCGAGACGGCCAAGGCCGCCGTCGAGCTGCCGTGCCCGTGGGACGGCGTCGTCACCGAGCTGCTGGCCGAGATCGGCCAGACGGTGGAGGTCGGCGTCCCGATCATCACGATCGACACGGACCCCTCGGGCGCGGCGGCGCCCGCCGCTCCCGCTCCGGTGGCGGCCGAGCCCGCCACCAACGGCACCTCCTCCGGCAAGATCGGCGAGGAGATGCCGGGCGGCCGCATCGCGACCCTGGTCGGGTACGGACCCCGCGCGGGAGCGGCCAAACGCCGTGCCCGCAAGGACCCCGCCCCCGTCGCGGTCGCCGCCCCCGCCGCTCCCGTGGCGCCGCCGCCCCCTGCTCCGGTCGCCGCTCCCGCGGCCCCGGTGGCCCAGCCCGGCGGCTACGTGCCGCAGGCGAAGCCGCCGGTCCGCAAGCTGGCCAAGGACCTGGGCGTCGACCTGCGCGCGCTGGCCGGGTCCGGCGCCAACGGCGTCATCACCCGCGAGGACGTCGAACAGGCCGTGGCGGCCCCGGCTTCCACGCCGGCGTCCACGGTGTCCACCGCGGACAACGGCTCGCGGGAACGCCGGGTGGTCATCAAGGGCGTCCGCAAGGCGACCGCGCAGGCGATGGTCGACAGCGCGTTCACCGCGCCGCACGTCACGGAGTTCCTCACCATCGACGTCACGCCGATGATGGAACTCCGGGCCAGGCTGAAGACCTCGCCCGCGTTCCGCGACGTCAAGGTCACACCGCTGGTGTTCGCGGCCAAGGCCGTGATCCTCGCGGCCAGGCGGACCCCCGACGTCAACGCCACCTGGGACGCGGCCGCGGGCGAGATCGTCTACAAGGACTACGTCCACCTCGGCATCGCCGCGGCCACCCCCCGCGGCCTCGTCGTGCCGAAGGTCCGCGACGCGGACCGGATGTCCTTGCGCGACCTCGCGATGGCACTCGACCGGCTCGCCACCACCGCCCGAGACGGCAAGACCTCACCGGCCGAGATGATGGGCGGCACGTTCACCATCACCAACGTCGGCGTCTTCGGCGTCGACACCGGCACCCCCATCATCAACCCCGGCGAGTCCGCCATCCTCGCCCTCGGCGCCATCCGCGACATGCCGTGGGTCGTCGACGGCCAGGTCGTCCCCCGCAAGGTCTGCCAGCTCGCGCTCAGCTTCGACCACCGCGTCGTCGACGGCCAACAGGGCTCGCAGTTCCTCGCCGACGTAGGCGCCCTCCTGGCCGACCCCGGCCTGGCGATGACCTACTAGCGACCAGCACCAGCACCACCCCGGACGCCGGGAGCCCACGGGCTCCCGGCGTCCGTTCGTCAGGGGAAGACCGCCTGCGACGAGACCGCGCGGGCGTACCGGAGCACGCCGTGACCGGCGAGGACTAGAACAGGTCCACCAACTCGTTCACGGTGTGGGTCGGGTCGTTCAGGAACACGTCCTGGGTGGTCGGACCGCAGGTGAAGTTCAGGGTGTCGAGGGCGTAGATCCAGGCGTCGGTGGTCACGCCCGAGTAGCGGTAGTTGATCTGCCAGCGGACGGACTCGCCCGACTTGACCCAGATGGCCGGAGGCCTGCGGGGGCGGTAGGGACGGCCGATCGGGGAGACCTGGAGGCCGACCCTGACCCTGTCCTCCTCCTCGTGGAGGGTGACCTGGTTCTGGTCGGGACGGTCGTGGTGGACGGTGGAGCGGGGCGCGAAGTTGTGCCACTCCTGCTGCGTCACCTCGTGGGTCAGGAGCGGGGCGAGTTCCGGTAGTTCGAATGCGACCGGGAGGAGGAGTGCGGCCGATCCGCCGGTCGCGTCCTCGGTCCACACGGTCCGCACCCATTGCGCCACGATGTCCACTCGCACATGCTCTCAAATGTGGGTGGCAGCCCACGATGCGGTGGCCCCCCACCGGGTCAGCGGCGTTGGGGCAGCGGGAGGATGCGGCTCACCAGCTCCAATTCGGTCGGTGGAACGGCCAGTTGGACCACCTCGGCGCCGCGGCGGTAGTGCAGGACGACCATGTTCGGGTCGATGGTCCAGCCGTTGCCGCCGTCGACACCGCCGA
The DNA here is from genome assembly GCF_032460545.1 of Umezawaea sp. Da 62-37. Taxonomy (GTDB): domain Bacteria; phylum Actinomycetota; class Actinomycetes; order Mycobacteriales; family Pseudonocardiaceae; genus Umezawaea. The sequence goes on along the minus strand of NZ_CP135965.1, from coordinate 5,356,485 downwards.
GGCTCTCCACCACACCGTCGCGCCTGCTGAAGTCGAGCACGCCCTGCTTGCCCGGCACCCACCAGACCAGCCGGTACCGACCCGCCTTCAGCTTTCCCTCCGACCAGGCGCCGCCGGTGAGCATGGCGGCGTCGAAGACGGGTTCACCGCCTGCCTCGAACTCCGCGAGGCGGGCCGCGGCGTCGCCACCACCACGAGCCGTGAGACGGCCGAAGAACGCGCGGATCGACTCCATGAACGCCGACATCGACTCACCCCCGGATGCACAACGCCGACGGTGGGCGCCTGGTTCCCGCAGTGTGCCCGGTAGACCTAATGTCGTCCGGGTGATCGGGAAACTGCAATGCGTGGTGCTGGACTGCCCCGACCCGGCCGCGCTCGCCGAGTTCTACCGGGAACTGCTCGGCGGCGAGGTCGACCAGCCCGACCGGCGGTGGTCGCTGGACGCCGACTGGTCGACACTGCACACCGGGACCGGCCTGGTGCTGTGCTTCCAACGCGTCGACGACCACCGACCACCGGTGTGGTCCGACGCGTCCAGGCCGCAGCAGGTCCACCTCGACGTCGGAGTGGACGACCTGGACTCCTCGCAGGACGCCGCGCTCGCACTGGGTGCCACGCTGCTGGACGCCGGCGAGCCGGACCGGATCTGGCGGATCCTCGCCGATCCCGCAGGCCACCCGTTCTGCCTGGTGCGGGAGTAACCGTCAACCGCTCAGCGACTGCCCGGCCTCACGCAGCCAGACGCGTTCCCGCGTCGTGTCGGGCACTTCGGGCAGACCGTTGATCACGCCGATCAGCTGCCAGTACCGTTCCGCACGCGGGTCGGCGAACGACTCCTGCTCCCGCAACCGTGCCACCAGGTGCTCGTCATCCGGCACCCCCAACGCTTCGGCCCACCTGGCGTTCACCTCCGCCACGATCCCCTTGGCCTGAACCGAATCCGGGGCCACCCCCGCGTCAAGCGCGGCACGGGCCCGCTCGACCGAGTACGCGAACGCCGCCATCAGCTCAGGACCGGGCGCCCCCATGTCCTCACCGGCTCCGCGCAATTCGGCATGCCTCCCCGACATCCGCCGAACGCTCGCCCGGAAGTCCTCGTCCCGCACCAGTTCCGCCAACTCCACCCACGCCTCGAGCTGCTCGGTGCTCGGGTCGTCCGGCAGCCGGACGCGCACCGACCGCATCATCGCGTCGAACCCCGGATCCAGGTCGTGGCCACCGAACACGTCCTCGAAGAAGTCGTCCAGAATGCGCTGGCGCTCCTCATCCGACAACCTCGCCAACTCGTTCACAAGCTCCATCTCCCCTCCCTTGGCAACCGCCCGCAGCACGGCACGACGAAGCCGCAACGTCCTGATCTGCGCATCGATCGCATCCGCATGCGCACCCGCCACCTCGGCAACCCCCACCGTCTCCTCCAGCACCCGCCGCACGGTCGGCAGGCCGACACCGAGATCACGCAGCGTGCGAACCAGCCTCAGCCGATTCAGCCCGGCCACGTCGTAGGTGCGATACCCACCACCGGTCCGCCCGACAACGGGAACGAGCCCCGCGTCGGAGTAGAAGCGAACCGTCCGCACCGACAGGCCGGTCAGCCTGGCGAGTTCGCCGATCGAGTAGTGCGCCACGGGACCCATCGTGAACTGTCCAGTCGATGGAGGGTCAAGGGCTTTCATGGCCGAACCGGGAGACCCCACCGCGGTCGACCAAGCACAGAACGACAGTGAACGGGGCCCGCGAACTGCGCGAACCCCGTCCACCAGACGACCTCGGACGATCAACTCACCGGATGTACATCCCCGAAATCGCCCTGGCCACCACCAACCGCTGAATCTCCGACGTCCCCTCGAAGATGGTGAAGATCTTCGCGTCCCGATGCATCCGCTCGACCGGATGATCCCGCGTGTACCCAGCCCCACCCAGGATGTGGATGGCCCGCTCGGTAGCCCACACCGACACCTCACCGGCCTTCAGCTTCGACATCGACCCCTCACCCGCGGTGAACGGCACGTTGTTCCGCCCCATCCAGGCCGCCCGCCACACCAGCAACCGCGCGGCGTCGATCTCCATCTTCATGTTCGCCAGGTCGAAGGCGATCGACTGGTTCTCGATGATCTTCCGACCGAACGCCTCGCGCTCCTTCGCGTACCCCAGCGAGTACTCGTACGCCGCCCGCGCCACCCCGATGGCCATGGCGCCGACGGTGGGCCGGGTGGTTTCGAAGGTGGCCATCGCGGCTTGGCCGCCGGACTTCTGACCTTCACGGGCGCGGGCCAGGCGGGCGTCGAGTTTGTCCTTGCCGCCGAGGAGGCAGCGGCCGGGGACGCGGACGTCGTCGAGGAACACGTCGGCGGTGTGGGAGGCGCGCATCCCGTGCTTCCTGATCTTGCCGGGACTCGACAGGCCCTTTGTGCCGGGCGGGATGATGAACGCCGCCTGGCCGCGGGAGCCCAAAGAAGAATCCACGACGGCGGTGACGACGTGGACGTTGGCGATGCCGCCGTTGGTGGCCCAGGCCTTCTGGCCGTTGACGACCCACTCGTCGGTGGCCTCGTCGTAACGGGCGCGGGTGCGGTAGCCGGCGACGTCCGAGCCCGCCTGCGGTTCGGAGGCGCAGAACGCGGCGAGTTTCGGGTCGTCCTCGGTGCCGAAGCACTCGGGCACCCACTCGGCCAGCTGTTCGGGGGAGCCGGAGGCGAAGATGCCCGCGGCGGCGAGGCCGGTGCCCATGAGGGACAGGGCGATGCCCGCGTCACCCCAGAACAGCTCCTCGGTGGCGATCGGCAACGACAGCCCGATCGGGTCGGCGAACCAGGTCGCCAACGCCTCGAAACCGTACAGGCCGATCTTGGCCGCTTCCCGGATGACCGGCCACGGCGTCTCCTCCCGTTCGTCCCACTCGGACGCGGCGGGGCGGATGACGTCCTTGGCGAAGCCGTGCACCCAGTCGCGCAGGTCGGTCTGGTCCTCGTTCAGCTCCAGCGAGAAGCCACCCATCGAAGAAATCCCCTCAGGCCTTCGGAATGTTGAACAGGCTCATGAATCCGGCGGCGAAACCCAGGTCCCCCTTGACCTTCAGCTTGCCCGTCATGAACAGCACGGGAGCCGACGCGTTGCCGGTGGCCAGCTTCAGGAACTCGACCGGGCTCAGCGTCACGCTCGCGCGGCCTTCACGGGTCTCGCCCTTGTTGATCGCGCACTTCGCGTCCTCGATCACGACCTCGTAGGTGTCGTGGCCGTCCTCGCCGAAGCCGCCGGTGAGCCGGAAGTGCACCACGGCCCTGGTGGCGCCCGCGCGTTCGGAGCGGAAGTGGACCTCCATGCGGCGGAACACCTCGTCGAGCACGCGCTCGCGCAGGCCCGGCCGCGTGGTGACCGCTTCGATCTGGTCCTTCGACGCGCGCGAGATGATGCGGGCGAAGTTCTGCGGGTCCATCTGCGCCAGGTCGAGGTCCGCGCCGCCGTCGGCGAGGTCGCCGAGGGTCGACAGGAGATCGGCGAACTCGTCCTCGCCGAGCTTCCGGGGGTCGATGCCCCTGGCGATGACGTCGATGTCGAGGCCCTTCAGGGCCGGGTCCGCCGGGTCGAGCCGCTTGAGCGTGGAGATCAACTCGGCGGGGCTGAGCCTGGCGATCGCCTCGGTGGTGAGGTCGGTGGTCATGAGCACCTCCTGTGCCTACTTGAAAGTAATCTACTGGTGAGTAGGTTCACCTGCAAGACGGCCGAGTAATCTTGCCCCAGCCTTCAGGGGGTGCGATGCAGCCAGACCAACCGGTCCGTACCGGTAGAGCCAAACGTTTGCCGCGCGCGGTGCGTGAACGCCAGATCATGGACGCCGCCGTGGACGTCTTCTCGCGCCTCGGGTTCCACGCCGCGTCCATGGACGAGATCTCCGAGGTCGCGGGCATTTCCAAGCCCATGCTCTACGCCTACCTCGGCTCCAAGGAAGAGCTCTTCGCCACCTGCATCCGCCGCGAGTCGACCGTCATGATGGAGGCCATCGCCAACGGCATCGAGCCCGACCAGCCGCCGGACGTCCAGCTGTGGAGCGGCCTGCGGGCGTTCTTCGACTTCGTCGGGGAGAACCGCTCCAGCTGGCAGGTCCTGCACCGCCAGGCCAGTTCGCAGGGCGGGCCGTTCGCCGCCGAACTCGCCGAGATGCGTGGACGCGCGGTCAACCTGGTCGCCGCGCTGCTCGTCCACGCGACCAGGACGCAGGACGTGCCGAGCGCGTCCGAGCGGGAGGCCGAGAGCCTGGCCGCCGCGCTGGTCGGCGCGGGCGAGTCGCTGGCCGACTGGTGGCTCGACCACCCCGACGAGCCCGCGGGAGTGGTCGCGTCGCGCCTGATGAACCTGGTCTGGATGGGTTTCGGCGACCTCGTCCAGGGTCGCATCTGGCACCCGCCGACGCGCCGCCCCTAGAGCAGGACCGTGCCCGTGAGGTGCGGTTTTCCGCTTTTCGGGTGGTGCAAGGCGAAGTGCCTGCCGTCGGTGGAGAAGTCGACGGTCGCGGGCAGCAGGACGGGCGCCTTGAACCGGATCTCGACGGTGCAGGCGTCGGGCAGTCGTCCCTCGAACGCGGCCAGGCACCTGGCCTTGGTCCACATCCCGTGCGCGATCGCCCGCGGGAAGCCGAAAGCTTTAGCGGCCAACGGGTGCAGGTGGATCGGGTTCCGGTCGCCGGACACCGCCGCGTAGCGCCTGCCGATGTCGGCGGGCACCCGCCACACGCCGGTCGGCGGCGGCGCAGCGGTGCGGTCACCGGTGCCGGGACCCGGTCCGCCGCCGCGCTTCAGGTACGTGGAGGTCCCGGTCCACACGACCTCGTCGGCGACCGCGGCGGTCGTGACCACGTCGAACTGCGTGCCGCGGTCGTGCGGGCGGAGGTTCTCGGCGTGCACGGTCAGCGCCAACGGGTCGGTCGCGGTCAGCGCGCGGGACTGGGTGACGCGGTTGGCGACGTGCACCAGACCGGCCAGCGCGAACGGGAACGCGCGGTCGGTCATCAGCCGGAGCTGCAACGGGAAACCGAGCACGTGCGGGTAGGTGACTGGCAGGTTCTCGCCAATCCGGAAGCCGCAGACCTCGTTGTACGCGGCCAGGTGCGCGCGGTCGACCACGACGTGGGCGGTCGGTTCCGTCGGCGGCAGCTCGTTCCCGCGACGGGCGAACCCGGTCAGCCCGGCCTTCGCGTAGAGCAGCGCGAGGTTCGTCATCACGCGCCCAGCAGCATCTGCCCGCAGACGCGGACAACGTTGCCGTTGACCCCGGTCGACGCCGGGTGCGCGTACCAGGCGACGGTCTCCGCGACGTCCACCGGCAAGCCACCCTGCGACAGGCTGTTCATCCGCCTGCCGACTTCGCGGGTCATCAGCGGCACCCCGGCGGTCATCCTGGTCTCGATGAACCCCGGCGCGACGGCGTTGATCGTGCTGCCGCGGTCCGCGAGTTCGGCGGCGAGGGAGTCGACCATGCCGATCACACCCGCCTTGGACGTGGCGTAGTTCGTCTGGCCGACGTTGCCCGCGATGCCCGCGATGGACGAGACGCCGATGATCCTCCCGTTGCGGCGCAAGGTGTTCGCGGCCAACAACGCCTCGTTGATCTGCTCCTGGGCCGACAGGTTCACCGCGATCACGGTGCTCCACTGGCCGGAGTCCATGCGCCCCAACGTCTTGTCCCGCAGCACCCCGGCGTTGTGCACCACGACGTCGACCCCGCCGTGCCGCTGGGTGAGGTGGTCGACCAGCCGCGCGGGGGCGTCGGCGGCCGTGATGTCCAGCTGCAGCGAGGACCCGCCGACCCGATTGGCCACTTCGGACAGCTCACCGCCCTGCGAGGGCACGTCCAGGCACACCACGTGCGCCCCGTCGCGGCCGAGCACCTCGGCGATCGACGCGCCGATGCCGCGTGACGCGCCGGTCACCAGCGCGACCTTGCCCGCCAGCGGACGGTCCCGGTCGGCCGGTTCCTCCACGGTGGCCGCGCCGATCCGGACCACCTGGCCGGAGACGTACGCGGACTTGCCGGACAGCAGGAACCGCAGCGTCGACTCGATGCCGCCTTCGGCGCCCTCGCTGACGTACACGAGTTGGGCGGTGCCGCCGCGCTTGAGTTCCTTGCCCACTGATCGGGTGAAACCCTCGAGCGCGCGCTGGGCGACCCGCGACCCCGCTTCCTCCGGCGGGGTGCCCAGCACCAGGACGCGGCCGGACGGGCCGAGCGACCGGATCACCGGGTGGAAGAACGCGTGGAGCCCGTCCAGCCGGGCGGTGTCGTCGATGCCGGTCGCGTCGAACACCAGCGCGGCGTACCGCTGGTCCGGCACGGCCTCGCGGTGCACGTCGACCGACTTGAGGACCGCGGTGACCGGCTCGACCAGGCGTCCGGTCCCGCCGAGCAGCACTGGCCCGTCCAGTAGGGGCTGTCCGGGGGAAAACCTGCGCAGGGGGTGCGGGTCGGGCAGGCCGAGCCTGCCGACCACGAACCGCCCGACACCCGACTTGGCGAACCGCTGGTACCTGTCCATCCCACACTCCTTACTCAGTGGTAAGTCTACTGATGAGTAGGTAGAATGGCCAGATGGCCAACATCAAGCGGGTCGCGATCCTCGGCGGCAACCGGATCCCCTTCGCGCGGTCGAACGGCCCCTACGCCGCGGCGTCCAACCAGGACATGCTCACCGCCACCCTGGACGGCCTGGTCAGCCGCTTCGGCCTCCAGCGCGAACGGCTCGGCGAGGTCGTCGCCGGAGCGGTCCTCAAGCACAGCCGCGACTTCAACCTCGTCCGCGAGTCCGTGCTGGGCAGCCGCCTCGCGGCCGACACCCCCGCCTACGACCTCCAGCAGGCGTGCGGCACGGGCCTGCAAGCCGTGATCTCGGTGGCCAACAAGATCGCGCTCGGCCAGATCGACTCCGGCATCGCGGGCGGCGTCGACACGACCAGCGACGCGCCGATCGGCGTCAACGAAGGCCTGCGCGCCGTGCTGCTGGAGTTCAACCGCACCCGCACCACCGCGGGCAGGCTGAAGCTGCTCGCCAAGCTCCGCCCCGGCCACCTCGTGCCCGACTTGCCGCGCAACGGCGAACCGCGCACCGGCCTGTCCATGGGCGAGCACGCGGCGATCTCCGCCAAGCTGTGGGGCATCGCCCGCGAGGACCAGGACGTGCTCGCCGCGGCCAGCCACCGCAACCTCGCCGCCGCCTACGACCGCGGCTTCTTCGACGACCTCGTCACCCCGTACCTCGGCCTCACCCGCGACCAGAACCTGCGCCCCGACTCCAGCGTCGAGAAGCTCGCCAAGCTCAAGCCCGCGTTCGGCCGCGGCGACGGCGCCACCATGACCGCGGGCAACTCCACCCCGCTGACCGACGGCGCCTCCGCGGTGCTGCTGGCCGGCGAGGAGTGGGCGGCCGCGCGCAACCTGCCGGTGTTGGCGTACCTCACGTTCACCGAGACCGCCGCCGTCGGCTACGTGCACGGCGCCGAGGGACTGCTGATGGCACCCGCGTACGCCGTGCCGCGAATGCTCGCCCGCGCCGGGCTCGCGTTGCAGGACTTCGACTTCTACGAGATCCACGAGGCCTTCGCCTCCCAGGTCCTCGCCACCCTCAAGGCGTGGGAGGACCCGGACTTCAGCAAGGCCAAGCTCGGCCTCGAAGCCCCGCTGGGGTCGATCGACCGCGCCAAGCTGAACGTCAACGGCTCGTCGCTGGCGGCCGGGCACCCGTTCGCGGCCACCGGTGGGCGCATCGTCGCCACGTTGGCGAAGCTGCTCGCCGAGCGCGGTTCGGGGCGCGGACTGATTTCGATCTGCGCGGCAGGTGGACAGGGCGTGACGGCGATCGTCGAGCGGTAGCACACGTCCGCAAGTTTTCGGACGCTTCGCTCGCGGTTGTCCACAGGTGCCCGCGTTGTCCACAGGCCAGTCGAAGTCGATCTTCAAAACCCCAGGTGGCGGTAGACTGGCCTCGGGGCCGTCCCCCAGGGAGTGGTGGGGGATGGTTGAGGTTCGCGCGCGTGAAGGGGAGTGCGTTCGGGCCGTGTGGGGCCGCGCGAGTGTCCGGTGAGTGGTCACCGACCGTGAATCGAACAGGTGTTCGAGTTGTCCACAGGTGTGGACAGGGTTGTGGACGGGCGGTCCTAGTCGAGCAGCGACCACGCGGCGGTGCAGCGGACGGTGACGGTGATCTGCTGCGCCTCCAGGCTCAACTGGTCGACCTGCACGGGCGCGCCGGGGCTGCCGCCGTAACCGGCGAACGACTTGGCGGCCATCGCGGACTCGGCCTGCCACATGTCCCCGTCGCCGTCGGACAGCCGTTGCAGCGGACCGAGCCTGCGGCCCAGCGCGTCGGCGTAGCCCTGAGCGCGGAGGCGGGCATCGGTGACGGCGGCCTGCTGGGCCTCGTGCACGGCCTCCCTGGTGTCGGTCAGGTCCCACGTCGGACCGTTCAGCCAGGTCGGCTCGGCCATCACCAGCGCGGACAGCAACGAGTCCAATCCGTCGAGGTCGGTCACCCGCAGCGTGTACCGCTGGCTCGCCCGGCTGCCCGCCTTCTGGTTGCCGTCCCAGTTGTCGTGCACGGACAGCTGCCGCGACCGCACCTCGACACCAGGCTGCTCCAGCAGCGGCTCCACGGCGGAAACACGGCTGGTCAGCGCCTCGACCGCGTCCGAACGCTGATCACCCTCCGTCTCGAAGCTCACGTCCACCTGTGCACGGTCCGCTGTTCGCTCGACCGTGCCGGTTCCCCTCGTCACTACCTCGGCCACGATCACCAGCCAACCCCGGCGGCCGATCATCCGCAACGATCGAGGTCTCTAGTCATGGCACTAGAGAACGCTAGAGAGCGGAACACACTCGACAAGTCTGCGGGAATATCGCTCGTGCACTAGATGCGGCGATAGCGTTCGACGGTGGATCCGGTGCGCAACCCGTTCGCCCCCGGCGCGGGCCAACGTCCGCCCGAGCTGGCTGGGCGCGACAAGGAGGTCAAAGCCTTCGAGGTCGTGCTGGAACGGGTGGCGCGCGGCCGTCCCGAACGCAGCCTGGTGCTCACGGGGTTGCGGGGTGTCGGGAAAACCGTGCTGCTCGGCGAACTGCGCTCGATGGCGCTGCGCCGCGGCTGGGGCACGGGCAAGATCGAGGCCCGCCCCGACGCCGGGTTGCGCCGTCCGCTGGCCGCCGCGCTGCACCGCGCGATCCGCGACCTCGCCGTCCGGCACCGGGCGCCGGACCGGGTCGAGGCCGCGCTGGGCGTGCTGAAGGCGTTCGCGCTGCGGTCGAACCCGGCCGACGCGAAGCTCCGCGACCGCTGGCAGCCCGGCATCGACGTGCCCGCGACGCAGGGCAGGGCCGACTCGGGCGACATCGAGATCGACCTGGTCGAGCTGTTCACCGACGTGGCCGAACTGGCGCAGGACGTCGGAACCGGTGTCGCGCTGCTCATCGACGAGATGCAGGACCTGCGGGCGGACGACATCTCCGCGCTGTGCGCCGCGTGCCACGAGCTGTCCCAGTCCGGTGCGCCGCTGGTCGTCGTCGGCGCGGGTCTGCCGCATCTGCCCGCCGTGCTGTCCGCGAGCAAGTCGTACTCCGAACGGCTGTTCCGGTACGTGCGGATCGACCGGCTCAGCCGTGAGGACGCCGACCGCGCGGTGCTCGCCCCGATCGAACGCGAGGGCGCGGGCATCCACGTCGAAGCCCTCGACGCGCTGTTCGACGCCTCCGGCGGCTACCCGTACTTCATCCAGGCCTATGGCAAAGCGGCCTGGGACGCGGCGCCGGACGACCCGATCACCGCGCTGGACGTCTCCGTCGCCGCGCCGGAGGCCGACGCCGAACTGGCCGTCGGCTTCTTCGGCTCGCGCTACGAGCGCGCCACGCCCGCCGAGCGCGAGTACCTGCGCGCCATGGCCGAGATGACCGACGGCAAGGACGCGGGCGTCAACACCGCCCAGGTCGCCGAACACCTCGCCCGCAAGCCGTCGTCGCTGTCCCCAGCGCGCGACAGTCTCATCAAGAAGGGCCTCGTGTACTCGGCGGAGCGCGGGCAGATCGCGTTCACCGTGCCGCACTTCGGCCGGTTCCTGCTCGGCCGCGAGGATTAGGCCTCCCACCTGCGTGAACGTGGTCGATCCGGCTGTATTCGACTGTCTAGCGCTAGAGCTAGAGAGTGTCGGACCTCTGAGATGACCTGTCCGGTGTAGACAGGTGTTTGGCAGGGGAATCGTAGGTGGTCTAGAGGTTATTGCCGATGATTCGCCGGCCTGTGCCCCAGCTCACCGGATAATCGCGTGCACAACCGGGCGGCAGGGTGCATACTTGAGCTACGCAACCGAGAGAACCTCTGAGAGGGAAGTAATACCGATGAACATCACCGCGAAGCTCCGCGCCCGTCGTGTCGAAGCTCGCAACCGCAAGGCCATCGCGCGCGCCATCGACACCGCGCCGTCGCAGGCCATGCGCCACGAGCTCATGGCGATCGCCCAGAACCAGGTCAACACCCTCCGCTGACCCTTTGCCGCCACGGCGTCGCCCGATCGACACCGATCGACACCGGTCGAGCCCCGCGTCGTAGAGCGCGAAGTGCAGAGGAGATGGGACGTCGTCCCTGGCAGGCCTCCCGCATGCCAGGGATGACGTTCATGCACGTGGAACGTCCCGTGTGATCGTGATCCGAGTCACAACTGCAGGGGTGTGTAACGGTTCCCGAGCACGAGTCGATGTTCCAGATGACCCCGCGATGCTGTCGGACCCCCGACCTGGCAGCACCGCGGGGTTTCCTTTTGCCCGCGATTCCCGCCCGTTCGAGCACGACGGCACCTCCCGGATCCGGTCCGGTCGAGAGCCACGTGGGGCGGTTCCGGGTTCTACCGCGAGTCGCCGCCCGGATGGCCGGCGGCTGATTCGCCGCAACCGCCGACCATCCGGGCGCGTCCACGCACTCCGCACCTCATTCGCTGACCGCGAGCCTCTCGACTCCGATCAACCACAAGCCGCCGCGCTCCCGCATCCGCTGTGCCGGGAACACGACTCCACCACGGCCGACGGCGTGTTCGCCGCACTCCGCCGACCGCCGGGCGAGCCGCATCCAGAACGGCAGGCCCCGCTCCCAACCGCCGGTGCGGACACCGACGGCTTTTCCCCGTCCCCACAGCTTGCCCGAACACGCGCTCCGGCGCCGCCATCCTTCCGCTGACCTGAAGCCAGGGCCCGAAAACCCGACCTCGACTCCGGCTCGCATCATTCCAGCCGACACCGACGATTTCCGGCTCCCTCCGATCGGCCGGTGCCCGCCCACCCGGCCGGTCGATACGTTCGACCCCGTGCACCGGCTGACGCGGTTGTTCGTGGCCCTGGTCCTCGTCCTTTCCCCACTGGCGGCGGGCGTCGCGTCCGCGGCACCCGACCTGGAGACCCGGCTGACGGCGATCCAAGGCCTGCGGATCATCAGCAAGGCGACCGTCGGCGAGTACCGGTACTTCGTGCTCGGCTTCCGCCAGCCGATCGACCACCAGCGCCCGTGGCGCGGTGACTTCGAGCAGCGGATCTCGTTGCTGCACAAGGACGAAAGCCGCCCGATGGTGCTGCACACCACCGGCTACGACCTGCCGGGCGGCCCAGGGCTGTCGGAGCCCGCCAAGCTCGTGGACGGCAACCAGCTGAGCGTCGAGCAGCGGTTCTTCACGCCGTCGCGGCCGGAACCCGCGGACTGGCACGACCTGGACATCCGGCAGGCCGCGTCCGACCACCACCGGATCGTGCGGGCGTTCAAGGGGATCTACCGCGCGGCCTGGCTGTCGACCGGGGCGAGCAAGGGCGGCATGGCGTCGGTCTACCACCGCCGGTTCTTCCCGCACGACGTCGACGGCACGATCGCTTACGTGGCACCGAACGACGTGGTCGACGGGCGGGACGTCTACGCCGACTTCATCGCGCACGCCGGTGACGACGACGCGTGCAACCGGCGGTTGGAAGGCGTGCAGCGGCAGGTGCTCCAGCACCGCGACGAGGTCGTGGCCATCATGCTGGCCAGGGGCTACCGGTACGACGGGCTGTTCGGGTCGCCGCAGAAGGCCCTGGAGATCCTGGTCCTGGACACGCCGTTCACCTTCTGGCAGTACGAGTCGCAGGCCCGGTGCGTTATCGTCCCCGGCCCGGACTCGACCGTCGAGCAGCTGGTGCGGTTCATGGACGACACCGTCGGCTTCGACTTCTACACCGACGCAGGCGTCGCCCCCTACACGCCGTACTACTACCAGGCAGGCACCCAGCTCGGCTCCCCGAAAGCCGACGAGCGCGCGGTGGCGGACCTGTTGCGCTACCCCGGTTCCAGCGTGCCGCGGTCATTCGTGCCCGCCGACATCCCGATGCGCTTCCAACCCGGCGCGATGCGCGACGTCGACGCCTGGGTGCGCCTCGCGGGCCGTGGCCTGCTGTTCGTCTACGGCGGCGACGACCCGTGGGGCGCCGAACCGTTCCGGCTCGGACCGGGCACGCGCGACTCGTTCAGCTTCACGGTGCCCGGCGGCAACCACGGCGCGGACATCGCCAAGCTGCCGGAAGCCCAACGCGCGCAGGCGAAAGCGACGGTGCTGCGCTGGGCCGACGTGCCCGCGTCCGTCCAGGCCGCCACGTTCGACGGCCCCGGCCCGGACGACCTCGCGGAGCTACGCCGCCGTCCGCTGTAGGTGCCGCAGCCACAACGGGCGCAGGTCCATGGCTGCCGCAGTCACCGCGCGAGTCACCGCGCACGCGTCCGCGCTCAGGCGGCGTGGGATGTGCGCGGATGCACCCGGCTATCCGCGGGATGTGCGTGAACCCGTCTGGCCGTCTGCGGGATGTGCGTGGACTCACCCGGCCGTCGGCGGGCAGGCCGGGCACCGGGTCCGATGGGTGTCTGCGGGCCGGCAGGCCGTGTTGTCGGATGGGCGGGTCAGGGTGTCGGTCGGTTGGGCGGCGGTGGTGTGTGGGGACCTTCTATTTTCCACAACGTTGAGAGCGCTTCCACGGATTGCTCCCATCGTCGGTCGCGGGTGCTCAAAAGCTTCCAAAGGTGAGTATCCACGATCTTGGCAGCTCCTGTGACCTGGTAAAACGTCGAAGAAGGACTCGTTCGAGTGAATGTGCGGGAGGGGTGGGATTCCGTGCACCCCCACCTGCTCACCTGGCGGTCCGATGGACCTCATTCCAGGCGGCTTTCAAGCTACCCGTGACCGATGGATCCGCGCCCGCACCGCCTCGGCGCTCCCGCCGTCGACCGCCTACGCCGGCAGGCTGGATCGAAACGGTCGAACACCACTACCTCCTGGCGTGCTTCTTGTGCGCGGACTGCCTGGTCACGCCGAGGGACGCCGCGATGGCCTCCCACGACCAGCCCTGTGCGCGGGCGTTGCGGACGTGCGCCGTTTCCAGTTCTTCGAGCAGCCTGCGCAGCGCCGCCACGGCCGCGAGTCCCTGCCGCGGGTCCTGGCTGTTCGCGGTGGCCGCCAACTCGGTCGCCGATTCCATGCTTGTCAACCTAGGGTGACAAAAGTGCGGTTGTCAACCAAAGCTGACAAACTGGCGCGCATGGACGCACTGCCCCTCCTGGTCGTCGACTCCGCCAACGTCGTCGGCTCCGTGCCCGACGGCTGGTGGCGCGACCGCGCCGGTGCCGCCGGGCGCCTGCGCGACTCCCTGGTCGCGGTGGCCGCGAACGGCATCGACGCCGACGGCGCGATGGAGGTCGTGCTCGTCGTCGAGGGCAAGGCCAACCGCGTCGAGTCGGTCGACGGCGTCCGCGTGGTCCGCTCACCAGGTGAGGGCGACGACACGATCGTCGGGGTCGTCCGCGACGAGGGCGCGGATCGGCGCTGCGTGGTCGTCACGGCCGACCGCGAGCTGCGCCGCCGGGTCACCGAGTTGGGTGCCGAGGTGGTCGGGCCGCGAACCGTCCGGAGCTAGCGCATGATCGGGGCATGGACGCCCTCTACCCGCGACTGCTGGTCCGCGACTTCGACACCGCCGTCACCTTCTACACCGCCGTCCTGCGCGACCTGGTCGGCGTGGAACCGGTGAAGGTGATCCCCCAGGGCTCCTACGCGAACTGGGACATCGACGGCGGAACCGGTCTGGTCCTGTTCGGCCGTGCCACCATGGCCGCCGCCGCCGGCACCACCGACCTGCCTGACACCCCCACCGCCCAGGACACGTCGATGCTGGTCATGCACGTCGACGACCTCGACCACGCCACCGCCTGCTTCACCCGCCACGGCGCCACCCTCGTCGCCGAACCCCAGGACCGCCCGTTCTGGAGCCCCGGCCTGCGCACCGCCCACCTGCGCGACCCCGAGGGCAACCTGGTCGAACTCCAGACGTACTGACCCCACACCCCACACCCCACACCCCACACCCCACGTCCCACATTCCGGACACCGGAACACCCGCCCGGTGGCTTGTTGTTGACTTCGGTCGTGACCACCGCCCCACGCCGCCGTGCCCGTGTCCGCGCCCCCGAACCGGTCGGCCGCGGCTGGCTCAACACGGGTGGTGAGGACGTCAGGCTGGCCGACCTGCGCGGCAAGGTCGTGCTGTTCGACTTCTGGACGTTCTGCTGCATCAACTGCCTGCACGTGCTCGACGAGCTCCGGCCGCTGGAGGCCGAGTTCGCGGACGTGCTGGTGACCATCGGGGTGCACTCGCCGAAGTTCGTGCACGAGGCCGACCCGGACGCGCTGGTGGCGGCGGTGGAGCGGTACGAGGTGCACCACCCGGTGCTGGACGACCCGGAGCTGACCACGTGGCAGGCGTACGCGGTGAAGGCGTGGCCGACGCTGGTGCTGGTCGACCCCGAGGGGTACGTGGTGCACGTCGCGGCAGGTGAGGGCCACGTCGACGCGTTGCGGCAGGTGATCACCGAGCTGGTCGCGGAGCACGGGGCGAAGGGGACGCTGCACCGCGGGGGCGGGCTGTACGTGCCGCCGCCGCCCGCCGCGACGGAGCTGCGGTTCCCGGCGAAGGCGGTGCTCACGAAGCGGGGCACGCTGCTGGTGGCGGACTCGGCGCACCACGGCCTGGTCGAGCTGGAGGCCGACGGCGAGACGGTGGTCAGGCGGATCGGTACCGGTGAACGGGGGCGCGAGGACGGACCGCGCCCGACGTTCTCCGAGCCCGCGGGCATCGCCCTGCTACCTGACGACGTCGCCGGGCTGGTCGGGTACCACGCGGTCGTCGCGGACACGGTCAACCACCTGCTGCGCGGCCTGAACCTGGACACCGGCGAGGTGACCACGGTCGCGGGCACCGGCGAGCAGTGGCGCAACGGTCCGACCGACGGGCCCGCGGACGGGATCGACCTGACCAGCCCGTGGGACGTGGCGTGGTGGGAGCCCGCGCGGGGCGTGGCCATCGCGTTGGCGGGCAACCACACCCTCGGCCTGTTCGACCCGGTCGCCAACCGGCTCAGCCGCCTCGCGGGCACGACCGTCGAAGGCCTGAGCGACGGGCCCGCGCTGGAGGCGTTCTTCGCCCAGCCCTCGGGGCTCGCGGCGGACGGAGACCGGCTGTGGCTGGTCGACTCGGAGACCTCGGCGCTGCGCTGGCTCGACGCGGACCGCGTCGTCCATACCGCGATCGGCAAGGGCCTGTTCGACTTCGGCCACCGCGACGGCAAGGCCGACCAAGCGCTGCTCCAGCACCCGCTCGGCGTGACCGCGCTGCCGGACGGCAGCGTCGCGATCTCCGACACCTACAACGGGGCCCTGCGCCGCTACGACCCGAGCACCGACGAGGTGTCCACGCTGGCCGTCGGCATCGCGGAGCCGTCGGACGCGGTGCTGGTCGACGGCGAGCTGGTGGTCGTGGCGTCGGCCGCGCACCGGCTGGACCGCCCCGTGGCGCCCGGCGTGGCCGCGGAACTGGTCTCCGGGGAGGCGCACCGGGTGCGCAGGCCGCCGTCGGAGATCGGCGCGGGCGACCTGGAGCTGACGATCGTCTTCACCCCGCCCACCGGGACCAAGCTGGACGACCGGTACGGCCCCTCGACACGCCTGGAGGTCACGAGTTCGCCACCAGAGCTGTTGCTGGACGGTGACGGCGTCGGCACCGACCTCACCCGGAAGCTGCGGATCGCGGAGGGGTTCACCGAGGGGGTGCTGCACGTCGTCGCACAGGCCGCTAGCTGCACGGACGACCCCGCGGTCGACCATCCGGTCTGCCGCCTGACCCGGCAGGACTGGGGTGTACCCGTTCGTGTGACAAAGGGCGGTTCCAACAGGCTGCCGCTGCTGATGGGCGGTATGGACGACATCTAGTGGTGGACACCTGGTCCGGACCACGTCTCCTGGCACGTAGACTCCCCGAGTGGCTGATGTCAAGCTCGAGATCCAGATGCTGCACGACCGCGTCCTGGTGCGGATCTCGCCCGAGGACGGGGAGCGCCGCAGCAGCGGTGGCATCGTGATCCCGTCCACGGCCCAGATGGCGAAGCGCCTCTCCTGGGGGGACGTCCACGGCACCGGTACGCACGTGCGCCACGTGAAGGTCGGGGACCGGGTGCTCTTCAACCCGGACGACCAGCTCGAAGTCGAGATCAACGGGCAGACCTACCTGGTCATGCGGGAGCGGGACGTGCACGCGACCGCGACCGAGCAAACCGATCAGGGGACCGGTCTTTACCTGTGACACCCCCGAACGTGATCACCGCGTGATGGCGTTCCGGTAACTACTCGCAAGACCACCTTTGACGAGCCAGGAGGGGGCGCGGTGCCGGACAAGCAGCGACCCGAGTACGAGGCCGAGCGGACCATGGCGATGGAGCCGGTCCGCCCGCAGGGGAACGCGTCGGAGCAGACGACGAAGTTCTCCGTTGCCTCGCTCCAGGCACCGCAGAACGGCGGCTGGCCCGAGCACGAGCCCGACGGGGAGGCCGAGTTCGCCGCCGCGCCAACGGTGCGCACCATGCAGCCGCCCCCGCCGCCGTTCGTCCCGCCCACGCCGCAGCAGCCCACCCCGCAGCAGCCCGCGGCGCAGGCGACCGCGTTCTTCGGCGCCCAGAACCCGCCCGCCTCCGACGAGCCGACCGCGGCCCACAACCTGGTCATGGTCGAGCAGAACGAGAACGGCGACGTCGAGGCCAACCCCGATGCCCGCAGGAAGCGGCTGCGCAAGATCGGCATCATCGCCGGCGCGGCCGCCGGCGTGCTGGTCGCGCTGTACGGCCTGGACATCCTGGTCTCCAGCGGCAACGTGCCGCGCGGCGTCACGGTCGCGGGCGTCGATGTCGGCGGCATGAGCCACGGCGAGGCGGAAGCCAAGCTGCGCCAGCAGATCGAGCCGCGGCTGACCCTGCCGATCGCCGTGCAGGCCGGTGACGTCGACACCACGATCGACCCGAAGGCCGCCGGTCTGACGCTCGACTGGGCCGCCACGGTCAACCGCGCGGGCGACCAGCCGCTGTCGCCGTTCACCCGCCTCACGTCGTTCTTCACTTCCCGCGAGGTCGGCTTCGCCACCCAGAACGACCAGGCGAAGCTCACCGCCCTGCTGGAGGGCATGCGCGCCACCACGGACCACGACCCATCCGAGGGCACGATCAAGTTCGACGGCGCGACGCCCAGCGCGGTCAACCCGAAGCAGGGCCAGAAGCTCGAACTCGACAAGGCGACCGGCGTCGTCCTGGCGGACTGGGCGAAGGGCGAGCTCACGCTCCCCGTGGCCACGACGCCGGTGAAGACCACCAAGGAGGGCGTCGAGAAGGCGCTCAACGAGGTGGCGAAGCCCGCCGTCGCGTCGCCGGTCGTCGTCAAGGGCGAGGGCAAGGACGCGAGCCTCGCTCCCGAGCAGATCGCCGGGGTGCTGGTCTTCGAGCCCGCCGACGGCGGCGCGCTCAACGCGAGGATCGACAACGCCAAGTTCGCCGAGGTGGCCGGTCCCCAGCTCAAGGAGACCGAGAAGGAGGGCAAGGACGCCGAGGTCGTGTTCGACAGCGGCGCCCCGGTCGTCAAGGAGTCCGTCGACGGCGTCGGCATCGACTGGGACAAGAGCCTGGAGAAGGGCCTCGACGTCCTCAAGGCCACCGACCAGCGCGAGATCAAGGCCGAGTACAAGAAGACGCCCGCCAAGGTGACCACCGAGGCGGCGAACAAGCTGGGCATCAAGGAGGTCATCGGCTCCTTCGAGACCGGTGGCTTCGCGGCGGACTCGGGCACGAACATCAAGGTCGTCGCGGCCAAGGTGGACGGCGCCATCGTCAAGCCCGGCGACACGTTCAGCCTCAACGGCTACACCGGCCAGCGCGCGGCCCAGCAGGGGTACGTCGAGGCGGGCATCATCGACAACGGCGCCCCCAGCCGCGCGGTCGGCGGCGGCATCTCGCAGTTCGCCACCACGCTGTACAACGCGTCGTACTACGCGGGCATGAAGGACGCGGGCCACCAGGAGCACAGCTACTGGATCACCCGGTACCCGGCGGGCCGCGAGGCCACCGTGTTCGAGAACCCGGACGGCTCCAGCGTCATCGACCTGCGGTTCACCAACGACTCCGAGACCGGCGTGGCGATCCAGACGATCTGGACGCCGTCGACGCTGAAGGTCGTCCTCTGGGGCACCAAGCGCTACCAGATCGAGGGCACGACCAGCGAGAAGTCGAACTTCACCGAGCCGCAGACCGTCTACAAGGAGACCCAGCCGTGCGCCGCGGGCAACGGCGCGCAGGGCTTCACGGTCACCGACACCAAGATCATCAAGGACATGGGCGGCGCGGAGATCCGCAGGGAGAACCGCACGGTCAAGTACGACCCGTCGCCGAAGATCGTCTGCGGGCCGAAGCCCGCCGGTTGATCCCCGTTCCACCCGCGAAGCCCGTCCAGCGCACTGCTGGACGGGTTTTCGCGTGTGAAGGACGTGTTGGGTGGGTATCACTCGTCCGAGTGATGGGAGTTCCGCCGTGGGCAAAGCGCAGACCGCTGCACGTGAGGTCAACGAGAATCCGGTCGTGCAGGTCGCAGGCCGGGTGGGGATGGTCTTCTACGGCATCCTGTACGTGATGCTGGCGTTCATCACGGCTCAGGTCGTGATGGGTGACAGCGGCGAGCAGGCCGACCAGAAGGGCGCGCTGGGGCAGATCGCCGAGACGTCCTACGGGCCGTTCCTGCTGTGGGTGACGGCGGTCGGGCTGTTCGCGTTCGCCCTCTGGCAGCTGCTGGAAGCCGCCATCGGCTACACGTGGATCCCCAAGGAGCGCAAGCGGATCGGCAAGCGGATCGGCGCCGCCTCGCGCGCCGTCACCGGCGTGATCCTCGCCTTCGCGGCCATCAAGTACGCCAACGGCGCGGGCGGCGGCGACTCCAGCAAGCAGCAGAAGGAGCTGACGGCGGTCGTCCTCGGCTGGCCCGGCGGGCAGTTCATCGTCGGCGCGGTCGCGCTCGGCGTGCTGGTCATCGCGTTCGTCGTGATCCGCAAGGGCGTGAAGAAGAGCTTCGAGGAAGACCTGAACATGGGCGAGCTGCCCAACGGCACCCGCAAGTTCGTCGAGCGGACCGGCCGCATCGGCTGGATCGGCAAGGGCCTCGCCTACGCGATCATCGGCCTGCTGGTCGGGATCGCCGCGATCAACGCGGACCCGGAGCAGTCCGGCGGCCTGGACAAGGCGCTGCACACGCTGGCCGCCGAGCCCTACGGCGTGTTCCTGCTCGCGGTCATCGCCCTGGGGTTCCTGGGCTTCGGCATCTACTGCTTCGCCGCGGCCCGCTCCCACAAGTGACGCGGTAGCAGCCAAAACGGCGGCGCCCCGACCGGATCCGGTCGGGGCGCCGCCGTTCTCGGTTCAGGTCTAGAACGAGCTCTCGTCCACGTCCATCAGCGAGTTGTCGGTCGACTCGGCCACCTTGCGGCGGGAGGTCAGCTCCGGCAGGACGTTGCGGGCGAAGAACGACGCCACCGCGACCTTGCCCTCGTAGAACGACTTGTCCTTGGCGGACACCGGTCCCGCCAGCTTCGCCAGCGCCACCTCCGCCTGGCGCAGCAGCAGCCAGCCGACCAGCACGTCGCCCGCGGTCAGCAGCAGGCGCACGGAGTTCTGGCCGACCTTGTAGATGTTGCGGACGTCCTCCTGCGACGTGGTCAGGAAGCCGATCATCGCGCCGAGCATGCCCTGCAGGTCCTCGAGACCCTGCTTGAGCAGCGCGCGCTCCTCCTTGAGACGACCGTTGCCGCCCTCGTTGTCGAGGAACCGCTGGATCTCGCCGTTGATGAACCCGAGCGCCTGGCCCTTGTCCCGGACGATCTTGCGGAAGAAGAAGTCCAGCGACTGGATCGCGGTCGTGCCCTCGTACAGCGAGTCGATCTTCGAGTCCCGGATGTACTGCTCGATCGGGTACTCCTGGAGGAAGCCCGACCCGCCGAGGGTCTGCAACGACTGCGCGAGCTGCTCGTAGGCCCGCTCGGAGCCGACGCCCTTCACGATCGGCAGCAGCAGGTCGTTGACCTTGCTCGCCAGCGCCGTGTCCTCGCCGCCGAGCGCGATCCTGTCCTGGAACGTCGCCGTGTACAGGTAGACGGCCCGCAGGCCCTCGGCGTAGGACTTCTGGAGCATCAGGCTGCGCCGGACGTCCGGGTGGTTCGTGATCGCCACGCGCGGAGCGGTCTTGTCCGTCATCCGCGTCAGGTCGGCGCTCTGCACGCGCTCCTTGGCGTAGGCCAGGGCGTTGAGGTAGCCGGTCGACAGCGTGCCGATGGCCTTCGTGCCGACCATCATCCGGGCGTGCTCGATGACCTCGAACATCTGCGCGATGCCGTCGTGCACCTCGCCCAGCAGCCAGCCCTTGGCGGGCGTGCCGTGCTGGCCGAACGTCAGCTCGCAGGTCGTGGAGACCTTGAGGCCCATCTTGTGCTCGACGTTGGTGACGAAGGCGCCGTTGCGCTCGCCCAGCTCACCGGTCTCGCCGTCGAAGTGGAACTTGGGCACGAGGAACATGCTCAGGCCCTTGGTGCCGGGCCGCGCCTCGATGCCGGGGCCCTCGGGCCGCGCCAGCACCAGGTGCATGATGTTCTCGGTCAGGTCCTGGTCGGCGGACGTGATGAACCGCTTCACGCCGTCGATGTGCCAGGAACCGTCCTCCTGGAGGAACGCCTTCGTGCGACCGGCGCCGACGTCGGAGCCCGCGTCGGGCTCGGTCAGCACCATCGTGGCGCCCCAGCCGTGCTCGATGCAGGTCTTGGCCCACTGCTTCTGCTCTTCGGTGCCGTTGTTGTAGACGACCGAGGAGAAGCTCGGGCCCGCCATGTACATGTACGCGGCCGGGTTCGAGCCCAGGATCAGCTCGGACGCCGCCCACTGCACCGACGGCGGCACGCCGTAGCCGCCCAGCTCGTTCGACAGCGAGAGGCGGTACCACTCGCCGTCCCACAGCGCCTGGTACGACTTCTTGAACGACTCGGGCAGCGTGGCGGAGTGCGTCTTCGGGTCGAAGACCGGGGGGTTGCGGTCCGAGTCGGCGAACGAGTCCGCCAATGGGCCGACCGCCAGCTTGTTCAGCTCGGCCAGCACCCCTCGCGCGGTGTCCTCGTCGGACTGTTCGAACGGACCAGTGCCGAGGTGGTCCTGCACGTTGAAGACCTCGAAGAGGTTGAACTCGAGATCCCTGACGTTGCTCTTGTAGTGGCCCATCTCGTCACTCACTCCCGAAAGGTGCGGGGCCTGTCCCCTACTGACCGGTAACAACAGGGTATTACCTGTCAGTAACCCCGGCAAGGGGCTGCACGCGGATGTGAGGTACCGCAACCGTGAAGTCACCTGCTCCAACGAGCCGCACACCCGTTCGGCCGCGCCCGTTTTAGGCATTTTGCCGCAATTTGTCACCCACTGGGATGGCCGTCACCCGGTTGCGCGGATTCCTCGACCGGGTCGAATGCGCCCCCACCTGCGCTTATCCATTTTCGACGTGTGTCCGCAGGAGGGCCTGGCAGCTGTGGGCAACTACACACCGTGGGATCTTGTGCCGCTCGGACCAGCGGTGATGCGCACATATGTGAACAAGGGTCACAAATGTGAGTCAGTTCCGCGTGAAGGGGTTCCGCCCACGGCAACAGCCTCGTAAGACCAACGTCACATATCCCGTGTGGATGAGCTGGGCACCGCCGCCCGTGTCGCCCGGCTCACCCGGACAGGTCGCACTCACTGTGCACACCAGGAGGTCTCATGGGCACCCTCGACTGGATCGTGGTCGCTGGGTACTTCTTCGTCATGGTGGCCATCGGTATTTGGTCGCGCGGGCGGGTCAAGAACATCGCCGACTTCTTCACCGCCGGCGGCAAGATGCCGTGGTGGCTCTCGGGCATCTCGCACCACATGTCCGGCTACAGCGCCGTCATGTTCGTCGCGTTCGCCGCCGAGGCCTACCGGTTGGGCCTCACCGTCTACATCTGGTGGTCGCTGACCATCGGCATCGGCGTCGGCATCGGCGCGTTCCTGTTCGCGGGCCGGTGGAACCGGTTGCGCGCCAAGCACGGCGTCGCCTCACCGCTCGAATACCTGGCCCGCCGGTACAACGTGCCGACCCAGCAGCTCATGGCCTGGTGCGGCGCGGTCCTCAAGGTCGTCGACATCGCGGCCAAGTGGGCCGCCGTCTCGATCCTGCTGCGCGGCTTCGCGGGCGTGCCCATCGTGTGGGGCATCGTGCTGATCGGCGCCGTGACGATGGTCTACTCGGTGCTGGGCGGCCTTTGGGCCGACGCGCTCACCGACATGGGCCAGTTCGTCATCCAGGGCGCGGCGGGCATCGCGATGTTCGTCGCGGTCGCGGCGCACCTCGGCGGCATCAGCTTCACGTGGACGATCTGGGACAAGCTCCCCGAGTCGCACAGCGACCCGCTGTCCGGCCCGTACACGCTCACGTTCTTCATGGCGCTGTTCCTGATCAAGACGCTCGAGTACAACGGCGGCATGTGGAACCTGGCGCAGCGCTACATGGCCGCGCCCTCCGGCGCCGCCGCCAAGCGCTCCGCCCTGCTCTCCGCGGGACTGTGGCTCGTGTGGCCGCTGGTCCTGTTCTTCCCGATGTGGGCGGCGCCGCTGATCGTGCCCGGCATGGACGGCAACGCCGAGCAGGCCTACGTCGAGATGGGCAAGGCGATGCTCCCCGCGGGCATGATCGGCCTGGTGCTCGCCGGGTTCTTCTCGCACACCATGGCGATGGTGTCCTCGGACGCCAACGTGATCTCCGCCGTCATCACCAGGGACATGCTGCCCAAGCTGTGGAAGGGCATCACCCGGCTGAACGCGGACGCCCAGCTGAAACTGGCCAGGGTGACCACGTTCCTGTTCATCGGCTTCAGCATGGTCATCGCCATCACCTCGGGCGGCCAGGGCTTCGTCCTCAAGGTCGTCGTCGACCTGGTGGCCGCGACCATGGGCCCGATCGCGATCCCGCTGATGCTCGGCCTGCTGCCGTGGTTCCGGAAGTTCGGCCCGTCGGCCGCCATCGCCTCGGTCGTCGGCGGACTGGGCGTCTGGGCGTTCCTCTACATCGAGCAACTCCAGAAGGCCGCCTTCGTCACGAAGGGCGTCCTGGTGGCGACACCGCTCATCGTGTCGCTGATCCTCTACATCGGCTTCGGCCTGCTGAAGCCGGAACCGTCGGAGGACCGCGACCTCCTGCTGGAGTCCCTCAACAGCGACGACGAGTCCAAGCCCGCCGACGACGAACCGCTGTCGGTCAAGGCGTGATCCGAAGGGGCCACCTCCGGGTGGCCCCTTCCGCTCGTGCGGCCCTACCGTCGAGGCATGCCGACGAGGACGAACCGTTGAGACCCGGACCGGGTCAGGTGCTGCACTTCTCCGAAGACCCCACCATCACCCGCTTCACCCCGCACGTGGCACCGACCGCGCGTCAGCGGACCCCGTACGTCTGGGCGGTGGACGGACCGAGGTGCCCCGACTACTGGTTCCCGCGGGACTGCCCCAGGGCCATGGCCTGGACGACACCGACGACCACCACCGACGACGCCACCCGCCTGCTGGGCCCCGGCGAGGTGCGCCTGCACGCCGTCGAACACCACTGGCTCGAAGTACTGCGCACCGCCCGCCTCTACGCCTACCGCCTACCGGCAAGCGCTTTCACACTGTTCGGCGACGACGCCCACGCCCACGTGGCCACCGAACCGGTGGAGCCCCTCGGCCCGGTGGAACCCGTGGGCGACCTCCTTGCGCTGCACGAGGAAGCGGGCATCCAACTCCGCCTGCTCACCACCCTGTGGCCGCTGTGGGACGCCATCACCACCAGCACCCTCGGGTTCAGCGGCATCCGCCTCGGCAACGCCCGCCCGCGCGCCTAGCCGATTCCCGGTCGGCGCGACGTCCTCGCCGACCGGGCCGTGCGTCAGGCGGTTCGGGCGGCCTGTCCGAGGCGGATCGCCGAGACCAGGAAGAACACCCCGCCGATGGCCGCGTACCCGGCGAGGCTCGTCAGCGACGCACCGTCCTGGGACGCCATCACGATGAAGGACGCGCCCGCCAGCGTGGAGATCCCGCCGCTGAGGATCATCGCCCACTGCCCCCCGAGCTTGCGCCGCTTCAGGGCGACGACCAGCTGGACGATCCCGGACAGGATGGCCCAGGCGCCCCACACCCGCAGCGTCGCGGGAATGCTGCCGGAGGTCGCGGCGAAGACCAGTCCGAGGGCGGCCAGCGAGCTGATCACGATGTTCAGCACCAGTTCCCGCGACCGCGACGACCGCGCGTCGACGACGGCCGCGCCCACGTCGAACAGCGGGTAGACCACCAGCAGCACCGCGGCCGCCACGCCGAGGTCGGACGCGGTCAGCGCCACCAGGCCGGCCCACACCACGGCGAAGCCGAACCGCACGAAGTAGAGCGAGCGCAACGCGGGCGCGGACCCGACCGCCAGGGTCCCGGTGGCGGCGGTCATCGGGTGCCCCGATCCGCGCGTTCGATCGCGGTGGGCTCGACGAGGGCCGCAGCCTCGTGACGGAGGTTCCTGAACATAGGAGTCCCTTCGACTCAGGAAGAAAGAACGATCGGTGTTGCTAGAGGCACGATGGCACGCTCAGGTGAGATTTTCAAGACCGACCGTTCTTTCCCTCACGCTGGTCGCGTGCCCCCGCCCATGGCGATGGCCCTCCCGGCCCAGGTCACGGAACTGGGACCATTCGGTGAGCATGACGCAGGCTCGTGCGCCGCCGACCGCTTCGAGGAGCGTGCCGGTGATCATCATCAGGTCGTCGAGGTTGGACCGCACCTCGCTGGAAGCGGGAAGATCTCTCCGACACGCGGCGTGCTGACGACATCAAGAACAAAGGCCCAGGCGAACCGGAAACCGGCTCTTGCCTGGGCCTTCGTGGTGGAGCGGGTGACGGGAATCGAACCCGCCTCTACAGCTTGGGAAGCTGTCGTTCTACCAATGAACTACACCCGCGTGTGCTGCGGGACCGATCATACACAGGGTGCGCCGGCGTGCGTTGAGTGGTTGGCGTGCTGGCGTGGGGCCGGGGTGGGTGGGCGCGGTTAGGCTGTGGCACGTGTTGCTGAGTGATCGTGATCTGCGCAAAGAGGTCGAGTCCGGTCGGTTGCTGCTCGACCCGTTCGACGGGGAGATGGTGCAGCCGTCGAGCATCGACGTCCGACTCGACCGGTTCTTCCGGGTCTTCAACAACACCAAGTACACGCACATCGATCCGTCGATCCAGCAGGACGACCTGACGTCGCTGGTGGAGGCGGAGGCGGACGAGCCGTTCGTGCTGCATCCCGGTGAGTTCGTGCTGGGGTCGACGTTCGAGAAGGTGACGTTGCCGGACGACCTGGCGGGGCGGTTGGAGGGCAAGTCGTCGTTGGGGCGGTTGGGGCTGTTGACGCACTCGACGGCGGGGTTCATCGATCCGGGGTTCTCGGGGCACATCACGTTGGAGCTGTCGAACGTGGCGAACCTGCCGATCACGCTGTGGCCCGGCATGAAGATCGGGCAGCTCTGCCTGTTCCAGTTGAGCAGCGCGGCCGAGTTCCCGTACGGGTCGGCGCAGGCGGGGTCGCGGTACCAGGGGCAGCGGGGGCCGACGCCGTCGCGGGCCTACCTGAACTTCCACCGGACGGACACGAACCGCTAGAGGTTGAAGCCGTAGCGGGACAGGACGCGTTCGCGCATCGCGGGATCGTTACGGGGAACGGGCTCCAAGAAGATCTCGTCGAGGTCGGGGAACTCGGCGCGCAGTTCGCCATCGATGCGCACGCAGGCGCGTTCCAGGTCGGCCGCGCCCAGCGCGTCGTCGAAGTCGAGGCGGGCGCACAGGAGCACGCGGTCGGTGCCGGTGAGCATGCTGAGCAGGTCTACCACGGCCTCGACCTCGGGTGCCTCGCGCAGCCGCTGACCGATGGCCTTGATCATCACGGGGTCGGCCTGGCGGCCGATGAGCAGGCCGCGGTTGGTGCGCGCGAGCGAGTACGCGACGGCCGCGAGGAGCACGCCGATGGCGAGCGACGCGACGCCGTCCCACACCGAGGAGCCGGTGAGCTGGTGCAGGCCGACACCGGCGAACGCGATCAGCAGGCCGGTCAGCGCCGCCGAGTCCTCCAGGAACACGGTCTTCACCGTCGGGTCGTCGGACAGCTTCAGGTACTCGACGATCGAGCGGTCCTGCGCCTTGGACTCGCGGCGGACCTGGCGGACCGCCTGCGCCCACGACACGGACTCCATGGCGAACGCGAGCGCCAGCACGATGTAGCCGACCAGCGGCCGCGTCTGCTCCTCGGCTTCGCCGAACACCGTGCGGAAGCCCTCGTAGAACGCGAACATCGCGCCGGACGCGAAGATCGACACGGCGGCGAGCAGCGACCAGAAGTACCGCTCCTTGCCGTAGCCGAAGGGGTGCTTGCGGTCCGCGGGCTTGTCCGACCTGCGCAGGGCGGTCAGCAGCAGGGCCTCGGTGAACGTGTCGGCGACCGAGTGGGCGGCCTCCGACAGGATCGCCGCCGACCCAGTGATGATCCCCGCCACCGCTTTCATGATCGCGATGGCAAGGTTCACGGCGAGGGCCAGCACCACGGTGACCTTGCTCTCGCTGCCCTGATCTGCCGCGTCCTCGCTCATGGTGAAGACCCTATTGCGGCGCGCCGCTCGCCGCCCATTGGTGCGTCCGGGTGAGATCGGGCCGCGAAGGCAACAAACGGGACGTTTCCGGAGTCTTCACCTGTGGGATCTCGAAATCAGGTGCACGGGGTGGTGGGGCCGCTCGCGTCCACAGAGGACACGGGCGGTCCCGCCGATTCCGCGACGCGACGTGTCGGAACGTCCCGCGCGCACGTGACCTGCGCGGTTAGCCTGCGGCATGGGATTCTTGGTGCAGGTGCTGTTGACGGCGGTAGCGGTGTGGGTGTCCACCGTGATCCCCGGCATCGATCTGGGTGAGGCGTCCACCCCGGCGAAGATCGGCACGCTGGTGCTGGTGGCACTCGTCTTCGGCCTGATCAACGCGATCATCAAGCCGGTGGTGAAGCTCCTCGGCTGCGTCTTCTACCTCCTGACCCTCGGACTCTTCGGCCTGGTCGTGAACGGCCTGCTGTTCTGGCTCGCGGGCTACATCTCCGAGGCGGTCGGCCTGCCGTTCGAGGTCACCGGCTTCTGGCCCGCGTTCTGGGGCGCGATCATCGTCGCCATCACGGGCTGGGTGCTGAATATCGTGTACGAGAAGGTGACCGACGAGGCCTGACTGTCAAGCGCCTGTCCACAGGTCGCGGCACTGTCCACAGGCAAGATCCACATCACCCTGCTGACCACCCACCGCAGGTAGACTGGCCTCGGGGCCGCCCCCCAGGGACGGGTGGGGGTTGTTCGGGGTTCGGCGGCTTGTGGACGTGATAGTGCTCGTGGTCCGGATGTGGAAGCGCCCCCCGATCCGAATGGATCGGGGGGCGCTGTCGTGGAGTGGATCAGCTGCTCGGAGTCTTGTCCTCCGTCGGCAGCGGTGTGCCGGTGGGGACTTCGTCCGTGGGGGTGTCGGCCGGGGTGTCGACGGGCTTCTCCAGGCCGCGGCGGACGGAGGTGAGCAGCAGTTGGGCGACGTCGACGACCTCGATGTGCGCAGCCGCCTTGCCCTCGTTCTGCCGGGCGGTCAGGCCGTCGGTGAGCATGACGCGGCAGAACGGGCAGCCGGTGGCGATCTTCGACGGGGCGGTGCCGAGGGCTTCGTCGACGCGGTCGACGTTGATGCGCTTGCCGATCCGCTCCTCCATCCACATCCGCGCGCCGCCCGCGCCGCAGCACATGGAGCGGTCGCCGTGGCGGGGCATTTCGCGGAGCGTGGTGCCGGAGGCGCCGAGGAGTTCGCGGGGCGCGTCGTAGACCTTGTTGTGCCGTCCGAGGTAGCAGGGGTCGTGGTAGGTGATGTCCTCGGTGACCTCGGAGACCGGGACCAGCCTGCGTTCGCGGACGAGCTTGTTGAGCAGTTGGGTGTGGTGGACGACCTCGTACTGGCCGCCGACCTGCGGGTACTCGTTGGCGAGGGTGTTGAAGCAGTGGGCGCAGGTGACGACGATCTTGCGCTTGCCGGGTTCGCGTCCCTCGAAGACGGAGTTGAGGACCTCGACGTTCTGCTGGGCGAGCATCTGGAACAGGAACTCGTTGCCCGCGCGCCGCGCCGGGTCGCCGGTGCAGGTCTCCTCCGGTCCTAGGACGGTGTAGGAGACGCCCGCGGTGTCCAGCAACTCGGCGACGGCGCGGGTGGTCTTCTTGGCGCGGTCCTCGAAGGCGCCCGCGCAGCCGACCCAGAAGAGGTACTCGGCGTCGCCGAGTTCGCCGTCGAAGACGGGCACCTCGAAGTCGAGGCCCTCGGTCCACGCCAGCCTGTCCTTGGAGTTCTGGCCCCAGGGGTTGCCCTTGTTCTCCAGGTTCTTGAACATGCCGCCCAGCTCGGACGGGAAGTTCGACTCGATGAGCACCTGGTAGCGGCGCATGTCGACGATGTGGTCGACGTGCTCGATGTCCACGGGGCACTGCTCGACGCAGGCGCCGCAGCTGGTGCAGGACCAGAGCATGTCGGGGTCGATGACGCCCATCTCGTCGGGGCCGCCGATCAGGGGGCGTTCGGCTTCGGCTAGCGCCAGGACGTTGATGGACTCCAGGCGCTTCTGGTAGTCGTCGCCGGTGATGCCGACCTCGTCGCCCGCCATGTCCTTGCGGCCGCCCGCCAGCAGGTACGGGGCCTTGGCGTTCGCGTGGTCGCGGAGCTGGGTGATCAGCAGCTTGGGGGACAGCGGCTTGCCGGTGTTCCACGCCGGGCACTGGGACTGGCAGCGGCCGCACTCGGTGCAGGTGCTGAAGTCCAGCAGGCCCTTCCAGGTGAAGTCCTCGACCTTGCCGACGCCGAACACGTCCTCGTCGGGGTCGGCCTCCTCCAGGTCGAGGACCTTGCCGCCGCTCATCATCGGGCGCAGCGCGCCGAGCGCGACGGAGCCGTCGTCCTCGCGCTTGAAGTAGATGTTGAAGAACGCGCTGAACCGGTGCCAGGCGACGCCCATGGTGAGGTTCTTGCCGACGACGGCCAGCCAGATCATGCCGGACAGCAGCTTGACCAGGGCCATGATCGAGACCCAGTCCGTCGACGCGGGCAGCAGTTCGGACAGTGGCCCCGTCACGAAGCTGGACCACAGCGGCGGGTCCTCGAGGCCGCTGGACTGCTTGAACGCCTTCACGCCGAGCATGCCGAGACCCTCGACGATCACCACCGCTTCGACGAAGTACGCCGACTTGAAGCTCGACCCGGCGAAGCGGGACACGCGGTCCGCGCGCCGGGGGTGGTTGAGCTGGCGGATGATCGCGAGCGCCACGCCGCCGACGACGGTGCCGATGCCGAGGAGTTCCACCAGCAGCAGCCACGGCGCCCACGTGCCGATGACGGGCCAGTGGAACGCGGGGTCGAAGATCTCGCCGTAGGCCTCGAACAGCACGGCGGAGCCGAGCAGGAAGCCCCACATCACCATCCAGTGCCACGGGGCGACGCTGCGCACCTTGGCCATCCGGGTGTGCGCGACGAACTCGACGACCATCGTCCGCAGCCGCGGCCCGAACGGTCCGGTGCGGGTCGGGTCGGGCTGGCCGAGTCGGATGATCCGCACCATCCGGACGGCGCCGGAGACGAAGACGGCCCAAGCCACGACGCTGACGGCCACGCCGATGATGCCGAGGACCAGTTGCAGGGCTCCCATGTGGTGGCGGCCTTTCTCCAGAAGCTCGTGGCTGAGGAGATTACGCCTCATTACTCACCGGTAACCACTTGGGCGTGGCGGGGGTCGCAGAAGTGTATCGATCAACACCTGACTTGTGGGACACTTGTTCCAATAGTTTGTCGTCACCGCTACACGGTTCCGGCGGTCGCCGGGCCGAGCGGGGAGGAAGCTGTCAGAAAGCTGCCGGCCCGGCCCGTCTTCCCTCGTTCGGCCCCTTCTGCCCGCACCATCAACGCGTCGGAACCCACCGCCGCGTTCCGGCGCCAGGGGTTGGAGAACGCGTGCTCACCTACTTGATCTTCGCGGTCGCGGTGCTCGGCGAGGTGGCCGCGACGGTCTCGCTGAAGGTGTCGGCGGGCTTCACCAGGCCCGTTCCCACCGTCATCGTGGTCGTCGGCTACCTGATCGCGTTCACGGCGCTGGCCAAGGTCCTCGAACGCGGGATGCCCATCGGGCTCGCCTACGCGGTGTGGAGCGCCTTCGGCATCGCCGCGATCGCGGGCATCGGAGCCGTGTTCTTCGGCGAACGGCTGACGCCCACTATGGTCGTCGGCCTCGCCCTGGTGATCTGCGGCGTGATCACGATCGAGTTGGGGAGCGCGCCCTGAGCGAACAGGTGGACGGCAGACGGGCCAGGGGGGAACGCCGCAGGCAGGCGATCCTGGAGGCGACGCTGAGGGTGATCGAGCGCGACGGCGTGTCCGGCGTGAGCCACCGGTCGGTCGCCCGCGAGGCCGACGTGCCGACGACGTCCACCACCTACTACTTCGCCTCCCTCGACGACCTGCTGATCGCGACCCTGACGTGGTCGGCGGACAAGCTCGCCGACGACATCAGCGGGCTGATCGTCAAGCTGGTCGACGCGCCGGACAGCGGCGTCGGCGAGATCACCCAGCGGCTCGCCGACCTGGTGGGCGTGCATCGCGGCCGCACGATGGCCGAGTACGAGCTGTACCTGCTCGCCGCCCGCAGGCCGGAACTCCGGCCCGCCGCGCGCCGGTGGCTCGACCTCATCACGGAGGCCGCGCGGCCGTACAACACCGACCCGGTGGCCTTCCGCGGGTTCCTCGCCGCCCTCGACGGGCTGCTGATGCAGGGGCTGATCGCCGACGAGCCACCGAGCGTGGCGGATCTGGAACCGGTTGTGTCTTACCTGATACGTCCGCAGGAGCACCTGGATCGGCTCCGCGGCGGGACAATGGGGGCATGAGGTTCGCCGGTCGTGAGTCGTGGCAGGTCGGGCATGGAACCAACCAGGCGGTGAACACCGCGCTGTTCCTGCGCGACACGCTCGCGCTGTCGGTGGACACCGTGCCGGAACTGCCGGGCCTCGACCCGTCGGTGCCGGTGTTCATCCCACCCGGTGTCGACCGGGCGGGCGTCACCGAGGAGTGGCTCGGGTGGTGGGCCGACGTGCTCGACCACGCCCGCGCCGAGACGCCCGTCGACGTCCGGTCGATCCCGACCAACGAGGACTCGACGTCGCTGCTGACCCGTCCGGCCCTGCGGGCCGCGGTCAGGGCGTTGCGGGATCCCGCAGCGGCCTGGGAGTCCACCCGCGGCGAGCGCCCCCGTCCGGGGGCGCTTCCCATCGGCGAGGTCGTGCGCGGCGTCGAGATCAGGTTGGGCAGGCAGGTGAAGCCGTTCCGGCTGGTCATCACGGACGTGCCGGTGGACGGCCTGGTGTGGGAGCGGATGACGCCGAACCACGTGATCGCGTCCCAGCGCTTCCTGGAGGACCCGGCCCGGTGCGCGCCCGCGCTGCGCGCCGTCGTGGAGGACCTGGCCTGAGGGGGTAGGGATAGCCCCCGTATGGAACCGGGGGGCCACCGTGGTGTGCGCCGGGGCTCCCGCCCCTAGCGTTCATGGCATGACCGGTGAGACCAAGGGGGCAGTGGTGGGTAAGCGAATCGCGTTGCTAGCCGTCGCGGCGGTGGCCACGACGTTGTCGCTGTCGGCCTGCGGCGTCAGGTTGACCCAGGAGAGCTCCTCCGACGACTACACGGTCAACGACCAGATCACGACGGTCCAGATCGACAACGACGGCGGTGACGTCAAGATCCGCTCCGTCGAGGGCGCGGGCGCCACCACCATCAAGCGGACGCTGAAGTACTCCAAGTCCGCGTCCAAGCCCAGCGGCCCGACGCACCAGGTGAGCGGTGGCGCGCTGGTGCTCAGCGGCTGCGGCAACGGCTGCGAGGCCTACTACGACGTCGCCGTCCCGTCCAAGGAGACGACCGTCAAGGGCGAGCTCGGGTCCGGTGACTTCGAGGCCCAGGGCGTCGCGAGCGTCGACGTCGCGGTCGGCTCCGGCAAGGCGACGGTGCGCGGCATCGCGACCACCGTGCGGCTGGACAACAACTCCGGCGACGTGAACGGCACCGACATCGGCGGCGCGTTCACGGGCAAGATCGGCTCGGGCAACGTCGTCCTGTCCGACGTCCGCGGCGAGGCGCAGATCGACAACTCCTCGGGCGACGTCCGCGCCGAGAAGGTCGACGGCGACGTCTTCGCGCACGCCAGCTCCGGCAACGTGGTGGTCGAGCTGGCCAAGCCGCACAACGTGAAGGCCGAATCCGGCAGCGGCGACGTGACGGTGACGGTGCCCAGCGCCGCCTACCGGGTGACCGTCGACGCGGACAGCGGCGACAAGCAGGTCGACGTGAAGAACGACCCCGCGGGCCAGTTCGAGCTGAACCTCTCGGCGGGCAGCGGCGACCTGGTGCTCAAGGCCGCCTGATCGCTTCGGGGGAAAGCGGGTGTTCCTGCGGGAACGCCCGCTTTCCGCTGTTCCGGTTGGGCCGATCAGGTGATAGGACGGGTAGATTCGTGCCGCCCATTCGATCTCGGACGATCTGGTGAACACGATGGGGTCATCCGGACCGTCGAGTGAGGGGTTTGCCGAACCATGCTGTCGAAGTCCTGCGTGCCGTTCGAGCGCGGTGTGGCGCCATGAACCCGTTGAGCCCCGACGGCCCGCCCGCGGAGGCGTTCGCCTACCGGCTGGTCCGGCTGCGCGAGGAGGTCGGGCTGAGCCTGGCCGACGTGGCGGCGGCGTCGGGCTACTCCGAACCGGCACTGGCGCACGCCACCGACGGCCACGCGCTGCCCGCGTGGGAGCTGACCAGCGCCTACATCACGGCCTGCGGCGACAACCCCGAGCAGTGGCGCCCGTGGTGGGACCACGCGAAGTCCACGGCCGCGGCGGCACCCGCCCCCGTGGCCGCGGCGTCGGCCGTGACGACGACGGGCTCGGCGCTCCGGTTCAGCAGCAGCCCCCGCGCGCGCTGGGGCGTCGGCATCGCCTTCCTGCTCGTGGTGCTGGTGGTGCTCGGGTTCGTGTTCTGGCCGAAGGGCGGCGGTGGTTCCGGGTCGGCGCCGGAGGTGGCCACGGCCCTGCCCACCTGCTCGAACCCCACCGCGAACCTGACGGTCGCCGCGTCGGTGGACAAGCCGAAGCAGATGGCCGAGCTCGCGGCGGGTTACGGCGCGCACGAGGCGGACGGCCAGTGCGTCAAGGTCGACGTGACGTCGGTCGACTCCGGCACGGCGATGGCCGCGCTGGCGCGCGGGTGGACCGAGAAGGACGGCCGCAAGCCCGACGTGTGGTCGCCCGCCGCGTCGGTGTGGCTGCCGCTGGCCAAGCAGCTGGCCACGCCGGAGACGAAGGCGCTGTTCCCGGACGAGGACAGCGGCCCGGCGATCACGACCAGCCCGTCGATCATCGCGATGCCGGAGCCGATGGCCCGCGCGCTCGGCTGGCCGGAGGCGAAGATCGGCTGGGAGGACATCGCCACCTGGGCCGGTGACCCGCACTTCTGGGCGACCAAGGGCCACCCCGAGTGGGGCGCGTTCAAGCTGGGCAAGACCAACCCGACCTACTCCACGTCCGGGCTGCACGCCACCCTCGGCGCGCTGTTCTCGGCCAACGGCAGCATCCGCGAGCTGCGGCCGGACGACGTGGACAAGGAGGCCGTGGCGCAGCGGATGAAGGCGATCGAGCACTCCGTCGTGCACTACGGCAAGACCACGCTGACGTTCCTGTCGAACCTGCGGCAGGCCGAGGCCGACGGCGACGAGGCCGCGGGCCTCGGCTACATCTCGGCGGTCACGATGTCGGAGAACTCGGTGATCGCCTACAACGCCGGGTACACCTGCGGGTCCTACAGCGACGACGAGGGCTGCACGAAGACCGACCCGCCGAAGACGAAGCTGGTCGCTGTCTACCCCAAGGAAGGCCTGCTGTACTCCGACCACCCGTTCATCGAGCTCAACGGGCTCGACGCGGCCAAGAGCGCGGTGGCCGACGACTTCCTCTCCTACCTGCACTCCGACGAGGTGCAGCGCGAGTTCGCCAAGTACGGGTTCCGGGACTACAAGGAGCAGCCGATCGACCCCGACGGGCCCGCCTACGGGTGGCTGCCGAAGGCGGAGACCAAGTCGCTCGGCAACCCGACCAACGAGGTCGTCGCCAAGGTCCTGGCCAGCTGGACGAAGCTGCGCAAGCCCACGAACGTGCTGGTGTGCATCGACTCCTCGCTGTCGATGGAGGAGAAGGTCCCCGGCACCGGAGCCACGAAGCTGGAACTCGTGAAGCCCGCGATCCGCCAGCTCGCCGAGGGGTTCAGCGACTCCGACCGGGTCGGGCTGTGGAAGTTCTCCTCCGGCATCGGGGCGAACGGCTCGGACTTCGTGCCGCTGGTGCCGATCGGGCCGATGGACGGCACGCGCAGGCAGGACCTCGCGGCCAACATCGACGGGCTGACGGCGGACGGCGCGACCGGGCTCTACGACACGATCGACGCGGCGGTGGACTCGGTGCGCGGCACCTACGACCCGAACTCGATCAACGCGGTGGTGCTGCTCACCGACGGGGTCAACGACAAGGCGCGCGGCATCCAGGCGCCCGACGAGCTGATCGCCGCCATCAGGGCCAAGGACGCGTCGGGCGACAAGCCGGTGCGGGTGTTCACCATCGCCTACGGCAGCGAGCTGGACGCCAACAACAAGGCGGGCGCCGAGGCGCTGGCGACGGTCTCCAAGGGCACCGGCGCGAAGAAGTACGACGCCAAGGACCCGACGACGATCACCAACGTGGTCATCGACGTGCTGTCGAACTTCTGACCCGTGCGGGGGCGTGGCCCGGATCACTCCGATCCGGGAACAACGCCGGTGGGCCGTCCGTTGGACAGGCAAGAAGGTTGAGCCTGTTGGACTCAAGTCCGATGGACCTGGCAAACTTGAGCCGGTAACGCTCAACGCGATACCCACCAGCACGTACTACCAGGAGGAATTCATGGCGCGAGCAGTCGGCATCGACCTGGGGACGACCAACTCCGTCGTCGCGGTCCTGGAGGGCGGCGAGCCGACGGTGATCGCCAACTCCGAGGGCTCACGCACCACCCCGTCCATCGTGGCCTTCGCCAAGAACGGCGAAGTCCTCGTCGGGCAGCCCGCCAAGAACCAGGCGGTCACCAACGTCGACCGCACGATCCGCTCGGTGAAGCGGCACGTGGGCACCGACTGGAAGACCGAGGCGATCGACGGCAAGGCGTACACGTCGCAGGAGATCTCCGCGCGTGTCCTGATGAAGCTGAAGCGCGACGCCGAGGCGTACCTGGGCGAGGAGATCACCGACGCGGTGATCACCGTGCCCGCGTACTTCGAGGACGCCCAGCGCCAGGCCACCAAGGAAGCCGGCCAGATCGCCGGTCTCAACGTCCTGCGCATCGTCAACGAGCCCACCTCCGCCGCCCTGGCCTACGGCCTGGACAAGGGCGAGAAGGAGCAGACGATCCTCGTCTTCGACCTCGGCGGCGGCACGTTCGACGTGTCCCTGCTGGAGTTGGGCGACGGCGTCGTCGAGGTCAAGGCGACCTCCGGTGACAACCACCTCGGCGGCGACGACTGGGACCAGCGCGTCGTCGACTGGCTGGTCGAGCGCTTCAAGGCCGCGAACGGCATCGACCTGACCAGGGACAAGATGGCGCTCCAGCGGATCCGCGAGGCCGCTGAGAAGGCGAAGATCGAGCTGTCCAGCTCGAACAACGCCAGCATCAACCTGCCCTACATCACGGTCGACTCGGACAAGAACCCGCTGTTCCTGGACGAGACGCTGTCCCGCGCCGAGTTCCAGCGCATCACGAACGACCTGCTGGAGCGCACCCGCGCGCCGTTCAACAACGTGATCAAGGACGCCGGCGTCTCCGTCGGCGACATCGACCACGTCGTGCTCGTGGGCGGTTCCACCCGCATGCCGTCCGTGGCCGAGCTGGTCAAGGAGCTGACCGGTGGCCGCGAGCCCAACAAGGGCGTGAACCCGGACGAGGTCGTCGCCGTCGGCGCGGCTCTCCAGGCCGGTGTCCTCAAGGGCGAGGTCAAGGACGTCCTGCTGCTCGACGTCACCCCGCTGTCCCTGGGCATCGAGACCAAGGGCGGCGTGATGACCAAGCTCATCGAGCGCAACACGACGATCCCGACCAAGCGGTCCGAGATCTTCACGACGGCGGACGACAACCAGCCGTCGGTGCAGATCCAGGTGTTCCAGGGTGAGCGCGACTTCGCCTCGGACAACAAGAAGCTCGGCATGTTCGAGCTGACCGGCCTGCCCCCGGCCCCCCGCGGCCTGCCGCAGATCGAGGTCACCTTCGACATCGACGCGAACGGCATCGTCCACGTCGGCGCCAAGGACCTGGGCACCGGCAAGGAGCAGAAGATGACGATCACCGGTGGCTCCGCGCTGCCGAAGGACGACATCGAGCGCATGGTCAAGGACGCCGAGGCCCACGCGGAGGAGGACAAGCGCCGCCGCGACGAGGCCGAGGTCCGCAACCAGGCGGAGACCCTCGTCTACCAGACCGAGAAGGTCGTCAAGGAGAACGAGGACAAGCTCCCCGAGGACGTCAAGGAGAAGGTCAAGGCCGCCGTGGCCGAGACCAACGAGGCGCTCAAGGGCGCCGACATCTCCGCGGTCCGCGCGGCGGTGGAGAAGCTCGCCACCGAGTCGCAGGCCATCGGCACCGCGCTGTACTCCAACACGGGTGGCGCGGCTCCCGGTGCCGAAGGCGCCGAGGGCGCTCCCGGCGCGGCCGCCGGTGACAAGGGCGCCGACGACGTCGTGGACGCCGAGATCGTCGACGAGGACGAGAAGAAGTGACCCACCCGCACGAGGACGAGCGGCCGGACCAGGCGGTGGAGGACCACCGCCTGCCCGAGCCGGAAGCGGACCAGGTCGTCGAGGCCGAGGTGCTCGACGTCGAGTTCGAGGGCGGCAAGCACGCGGCGCCCGAGATCATCTTCGAGGAGGACCCGGCCGCCGAGCTCAAGGCGCAGCTCGACGAGCGCACGGGTGACCTCCAGCGGCTGACCGCGGAGTACGCGAACTACCGCAAGCGCGTCGAGCGCGACCGGGAGGCCGTGGTCTCCAACGCCAAGGCGCAGGTGGCGGGCGAGCTGCTGGCCGTGCTGGACGACGTCGAGAGGGCCGCCGCCCACGGCGACCTGACCGGCGCGTTCAAGGCCGTGGCGGACAAGCTCGTCGCCGCGCTCCAGCACACCGGGCTCGAGTCGTTCGGCCACGACGGCGAACCGTTCGACCCGGCGGTGCACGAGGCCGTGCAGCACAACACGTCCCCGGACGTGGCGGGCCCGACCGTGAGCGCCGTCCTGCGGCGCGGCTACCGGTTCGGCGAGCGCGTGCTGCGGCCCGCGCTGGTCGCGGTGACCGACTTCGAGGCGAGCGGCGTCCCTGTGCCAGACCAGGCACAGGACTAGGAACTCAAGGAAAGGAGGAGACGTCCGGTGAGCGCCAGGGACTGGATCGAAAAGGACTTCTACCGCGAGCTGGGCGTCTCCTCCGACGCCTCGGCCGACGAGATCAAGAAGGCGTACCGGAAGTTGGCCAGGGAACTCCACCCCGACGCCAACCCCGGTGACGCCAAGGCCGAGGCGCGCTTCAAGGCCGTGTCCGAGGCGAACGGCGTGCTGTCGGACACCGCCAAGCGCAAGCAGTACGACGAGGCCCGCAGGCTGTTCTCCAGCGGCGGTGGCTTCGGCGGCGGTGGCGGCTTCGGCGGTGGCGGCGGCAACAGGTTCGACGTCGGCGACGTGTTCAACCGCGCGGGCGGGCAGGCCGGCGGCGCGGGTGGCCTCGGCGACCTGCTCGGCGGGCTGTTCAACCGGCGCGGCGGCAACGCCTCGTCGGCCACGCGGCCGCGGCGCGGCGAGGACGTCGAGACCGACGTCCGCATCGACTTCACCGAGGCGGTCAAGGGCGCGACGGTGCCGATGCGCCTGTCCAGCCCGGCCGCCTGCGCCACGTGCGGCGGGTCCGGCGCGAAGCCCGGCACCGTCCCGCACACCTGCACCAACTGCGGTGGTGCGGGCCTCGTGACCCGCAGCCAGGGCGCGTTCGCGTTCAGCGAGCCGTGCCAGGACTGCCGGGGCACGGGCAAGATCATCGACGACCCGTGCTCCGAGTGCGGTGGCGACGGCGTCAGCACCAAGACCCGCACGCTGACCATCCGGATCCCCTCGGGGGTCGACGACGGCCAGCGCATCCGCCTTGCGGGACAAGGGGAACCGGGCCGCAACGGCGGGCCCACCGGCGACCTGTTCGTGCGGGTCCACGTGAACCCGCACGCCTACTTCGGGCGCACCGGCAACGACCTCACGCTCAACGTGCCCGTGTCGTTCGCCGAACTCGCGCTCGGCACGACGTTGACGGTGCCCACGCTGGAGGGCAAGGTGACCTTGAAGGTGCCCGCGGGCACTGCCAGCGGTCGCGTTCTGCGCGCCAAGGGCAAGGGCATCGAGAAGCGCGACGGCAAGGTCGGCGACCTGCTCATCACGTTGCAGGTGGCCGTCCCGAACGACATGGACTCCAAGGCCGAGGAGGCCCTGAAGGCCTACGCCGAGGCCACCGCGCAGCACGACCCGCGGGCGGAGCTGAACGCACTGCTGGAGAGCAAGGGGAGGGTGACATGACGACACCGGGGTTCCCCTTCCCGCCCGGCACCGACGAGGACACCCCCTTCTTCGTGATCTCGGTGGCGGCCCAGCTGTCCGGTCTGCACGCCCAGACGCTCCGCAGCTACGACCGCCTCGGCCTGGTCTCCCCCGGCCGCACCTCCGGCGGCGGCCGCCGTTACTCGATGCGCGACATCGTGCTGCTGCGCGAGGTCCAGCGCCTATCCCAGGAGGACGGCGTCAACCTGGCGGGCATCAAGCGGATCATCGACCTGGAGAACGAGGTCGACGCCCTCCGCGGCCGACTCGCCGAACTCACCCAGGAACTGGCCAACGCCCTGGCCGCCGCCGACCACGCCGCGGCGTCCGTGCACAAGACCTACCGCCGCGACCTCGTGCCGCTGCGCCACGAGACCGCGCTCGTGGTCTGGAAGCCGCAACCCCGTCGCTGACGTGTCCACCGGGGCGCCCGCGTTCGCCGCGGGCGGGCCCCGGTGGCATGGGCTTTCTGCTCCTAACGGGTGATCCCCGCCACGCTTTAGCGTCTCCATTGGTCGATTCCCGACGCCCTCTCGTTTGGTGCCGAGGCGCCGATCATGAGGGGGTCGAGCGGAATGCCGTCGCGGAGGGTGACAACCGAGGGGCACTCGCATAGCGGAGAACGGCCTGGTCACCGGCCTACACCCTCGGCTGGGGCCTTCACCGGAAAGCGCTGGAAATGGCTTCCCCCGCTGAGCAGCGGAAATGGTGGTTCCCGCTCTTCGAAAGTCGGAATTCGCCGCTGTTCCCATTCGATTCCGGCGGATTCCCCCTGCGATGGCAATGGGGAATCGATCAACCGATCACGGGAATTCCGAATGCGGGCGATCCGCGATTCCGCGTTGTCGGGGGACGGTCCACGGGGATCGCGCTCCTGATGCGCTCGATCGCCTGTTCGCCCCGACGTGGGAACCGACCGGGGTCCTCGTTCGCGGTTGCGCGAACAGGGACCCCGGTCGGCTCGTCGAAACCGGACCCGCTCCACCCCGTCGACCTGCCGTCGGCCGCGGCCCGCGGTTGCTCAGTGGCCCCAGTGGAATCAACCGCTCCGGCCGGGGCGCGGCTCAGTCCAGGGTGAACGGGTCGTACTTGATGCGGTCGAGCGGTGTGCCCGCCACGAGCATCCTGGAGACCGTGGAGCGGATCATGGCGGGTGACCCGCACACGAGCACGTCCCGGTCCTCCCAGGCGCCGTAGCGCGTCACGACGTCGGCGAGCGTGCCCTGCTCGACGCCGCGGGCGCCGGGGTCGGACTCGAGCACCGGGACGACGGTCAGCCACGGGTTGGTCATGGCGATCCGCTGGAGGTTGTCCAGGTCGTACAGGTCCTCGCGGGTCCGGCCGCCCATGAACAGGTGCACCCTGGGGTTCTCGCCCCACTGGGCCATGTCGTCGACGATCGCGTGCATCGGCGCGACGCCGGTGCCGCCGGCGACCATCAGGATGTCCTGCTTCGACGTGCGGTCGACACCCAGGCGGCCCATCGGGGGGCCGAGGCGCCAGACGTCGCCCGGTTGGGTGTGGCCGACGACGGAGCGGCTGACCCAGCCGCCCTCGACGGACCTGATGTGGAACTCGATGCTGCCGTCCTCGCGCGGGGCGTTGGCGGGCGAGAAGTACCGCCACAGCCTGCCGCGTTGAGGCGTTTCGACGCTGAGGTACTGACCCGGCCGGTAGGGCAGCGGGTGGTCGGGCTGCAGCCTGACCACGGCCAGGTCCCAGCTGACGCGCTGGTGCTCCAGCACCGTGGCGCGCCAGAAGGCCGGGCCGTCGTCCGCGGCGGCCGCCTCCTGCATGGAACGCGCCATGATCGTGTACGCCTCGGCCCAGGCCAGCTCGACAGCTGGGGTCCAGACCGCGCCCGCGTACCTCTTCACGGCGGCCAGCAGCGCGGTGCCGACGGCCTCGTAGTGCACGGACACGACACCGAACTTCCGGTGGTCGCGGCCGAGCTGGCGGAGGAACGGGATGAGGTCGTCCGGCCGGTCCACCATCTGCACCGTGTGCACGAGGGCGCGCAGCAGGCGGCTGCGCTGCACCTCCATGTTGGCGGGGAACATCTCGCGGGTGGCTGGCGACAGGCTGAAGAGCATGCCGTAGAAGAACTTGGCAACTTCTTCAGAGCGCGGCTCCACCACCGTCCAACTCTCCCGGATCATGCGCACCATTGCGGTGACGCCGGGGGGCGGTTCACGGTGTGGCGGAGTAGGTATGGGGCTAAGCACGGCGTTCGCAGTCATGATCCGGGCGCAGTCTCCACGTTCTTAGAGGCGCCAGCAAGGCGCACCGTCCACGTCAAGCATCCAACCCCGACGGCGTCGACATTAACCCTTCATCTGGCTGGTTGACTCCTTGATGCCACCTTCGAGTGCAGCTTGGTCACATAGCGTCGCACGAGTACCGGCCAACGGGTCAACATCCGCCGCCGCGTGTACCTTGATCGCCCCTTGTTCGACGGGGCCCCGCGTGCGTTGCCCGCTGTGATCGTCCGATGTCACGCGGTGTTCGCCCGTGTCGAGACCCGGATTCCTCCTGTCGAGTGGTCTGCACGTCACACCCCAAAAGGTTGTATCGGGCAACTATCGAGGCATATAGTTGTCATTGACAACTAAAGGAGGCGATATGGGCCCGACGAGGGAGACCTGTGTCGACGTGCTCCGCCAGCTGCACGCCGCGTTCCAGCTCAAGCACGTGATGACCGCGCGGGTGTGGGCGGACGAGCCGCACCTGCACCCGGCCGCGGTCGGACTGCTGGCCGAACTGGCACGGCGCGGCGAGAGCCGGGTCTCCGACCTCGCCCAGGCCCACCTGGTCGACACGTCCGTGGTCAGCAGGCAGATCGCCCAGCTCGACCGGGCCGGCCTGGTGGAGCGCCGGGTCGCCCAGCACGACGGCCGGGTGCAGCTGATCTCGGTCACCCCCCTCGGACTCGCCAGGCTCGACACCTGGCGGCAGGCCCAGATCGACCTGGTCCGGCAGGCCCTCGCCGGCTGGACCGAAGAAGACGTCCAAGCGTTCGCACGCCAGTTCGGCTTGTTCACCGACGACCTGCGTTCCCGACTGCTGGTCCCGGAGGCCATTCGATGACAGAGGCAACACCCGCGATCGCGGAACCCGCGACCGCGACCCCCATGACCCACCGCAAGATCCTCGAGGCGCTGTCCGGCATCCTGCTGGCGCTGCTGGTCGCCATCCTCAGCTCCACGATCGTCGCGAACGCGCTGCCGACGATCCTGGCGGACCTCAAGGGCAACCAGACCCAGTACACCTGGGTCATCACCTCGACGCTGCTGGCGTCGACGGCCACCACCCCGATCTGGGGCAAGCTGGCCGACCTGTTCAGCAAGAAGCTGCTCTTCCAGATCGCGATCACGATCTTCACGATCGGCTCGGTGCTCTCCGGGTTCGCGCAGGGCATGGAGCAGCTCATCGGCTTCCGCGTCGTCCAGGGCCTCGGCATGGGCGGCGTGCAGGCGCTCGCGCAGGTGATCATCGGCGCGATGGTCAGCCCCCGCGAACGCGGCCGCTACAGCGGCTACACCGGCGCGGTCATGGCCGCCGCCACGGTCGGCGGCCCGCTGGTCGGCGGGTTCATCGTCGACACCCCCGGACTCGGCTGGCGGTGGACGTTCTTCATCACCGTCCCGCTCGCGGTCCTCGCGCTCGGCGTGCTGGCCAAGACGCTGAAGCTGCCCACCGTCAAGAAGAACGTGAAGATCGACTACGCGGGCGCGTTCCTGATCACCGGCGGCGTCAGCCTGGTGCTGATGTGGGTGTCGTTCGCGGGCAGGGACTTCGGCTGGCTCTCGCTGGAGACCCTCGGCTACCTCGGCGGGGCCGCGGTCGCGCTGGTCGCGGCGTACTTCGTCGAACGCCGGGCCAGCTCGCCGGTCGTGCCGCTGCGCCTGTTCAAGCACCGCACGCTCGCCCTGGCCGTGCTCGGCAGCGTCGCCGTCGGCACCTCGATGTTCGGCGCCTCGGTCTTCCTCGGCCAGTACTTCCAGCTCTCCCGCGGCTTCTCGCCCACCAAGGCGGGCCTGCTCACGCTGCCGCTGGTCGCGGGCCTGACGATCGCCTCGACCGTCTCCGGCCAGCTGATCTCGAAGTACGGCAAGTGGAAGAAGTTCCTGGTGACCGGCGCGGTGGTCCTGGTCGCGGGCCTCGGCCTGCTCTCCACGATCGACCACCAGACCAACCTGGCGCTGATGGGCGGCTACATGGCGCTGACCGGCATCGGGCTCGGCCTGACCATGCAGAACCTGGTGCTCGCCGTCCAGAACGACGTCGCCATGGCGGACCTCGGCGCGGCCAGCTCCACGGTCACGTTCTTCCGCTCGCTCGGCGGCACGGCCGGTGTCGCGGTGCTGGGCTCGGTGCTCGCGAGCCAGGTGAGCACCAAGATCGCCGCCGGGCTGCCCGCGGGCACCCCGAAGGGCACCGGTGGCGGCACGCTCGACCTGGCGCACCTCCCCGGCCCCATCCAGGCGCTGGTGCGCGGGGCCTACGGCGACGCCATGGCCACGCTGTTCCTGATCGCGGCCATCGCGGCCGTCGTCACGGTCGTCGCCGTGGTGTTCATCAAGGAAGTGCCCCTGCGGACCTCGATGGACATCCCCCAGCCCGTGGTCGGCGCGCCGACCGGAGAGGCACCTGTCCACCTGCCTGTGGATGCCGACCTGCGGAATGTGGACAACTCGGCCTCAACTGTGGACAACTCGCTACTACATGTGGGTGATCGACGGTAAGCAAGGCCCAGATGTGCCCCCGACGCGAGACGCGTCGGGGGCACTTCGCCGTCTAGGGCAAGTCGGCCTTCTCGGCGGCGCTGCGCTCGACGCAGAACTCGTTGCCCTCGGGGTCGGCGAGCACGACCCAGCCGCGGCCGTCGGGCGTGCGCCGGTCGTCCACGAGGGCCGCGCCGATGCCGAGCAGGCGCTCGACCTCCTCGTCGCGGGTGGAGTCCGGCCGCAGGTCGAGGTGCGTGCGGTTGCGCGAGGTCTTGGCGTCCGGGACGCGGACGAACAGCAGCGGCGTGCCGCCGGGGATGAGGACGGACGCCTCGGGATCGCCCGCGAAGTCGTCGTCGGCGAGTGGTGCGCCGGTCACCCGGCTCCAGAACGAGGCCAGCGCGAACGGGTCGACGCTCGCGATGGTGATGTGGTGCGGTGTGGCGGTCATCAGGTGATCCTGCTCGGTCGGTGTGCCACGCCACACCGATTTTTCAAGTTGAGCGGAACGGACTCAA
Source organism: Umezawaea sp. Da 62-37 (assembly GCF_032460545.1). GTDB lineage: Bacteria > Actinomycetota > Actinomycetes > Mycobacteriales > Pseudonocardiaceae > Umezawaea. Next base: position 5,312,014 of record NZ_CP135965.1, on the reverse strand, counting down.
CTTTGCTGACGTTGTGCACAGTGTGAGCCAGTGCTGAAGGCTGGCCGAGGACATCTGCGGTGAGGTGGGGAATGGACGCTTTCAACCCGACCACGAAGACCCAGCAGGCGGTGTCGGCCGCGGTGCAGGCCGCGACGGTCTCCGGGAACCCCGACGTGGGGTCCGTGCACCTGCTCGGCGCGCTGCTGGCTCAGGGGGACGGGCTGACCGCGCCGCTGCTGTCCGCGGTCGGCGCGGACCCCGCGCTCGTCCACAAGGAGTTGGACCAGATCGCCCGCGGGCTGCCCGCCGCGAGCGGCTCCTCGGTGTCCGCGCCGCAGCTGTCGCGCGACGCCGCGCGGGTGCTGGCCAAGGCCCAGGAGCTCGCGACGGAGATGGGTGACGAGTACGTCTCCACCGAGCACCTGCTGGTCGGCCTCGCCCAGCACGGCGGCCAGGTGGCCGACCTGCTGCGCCGCCACGGCGCGTCGCCCGAGGCGCTGCGCGAGGCGTTCACCAAGGTGCGCGGCTCGGCGCGGGTCACCAGCCCCGACCCCGAGGGCACGTACAAGGCGCTGGAGAAGTACGGCGTCGACCTGACGGCGCGCGCCCGCAAGGGCGAGCTGGACCCGGTGATCGGCCGCGACGTCGAGATCCGCAGGGTCGTGCAGGTGCTGTCCCGCCGGACCAAGAACAACCCCGTGCTGATCGGCGAGCCCGGCGTCGGCAAGACCGCCATCGTCGAGGGCCTCGCCCAGCGCGTGGTCGCCGGTGACGTGCCCGAGTCGCTGCGCGGCAAGCGCGTCGTGGCGCTCGACCTCGGCTCGATGGTCGCGGGCGCGAAGTTCCGCGGCGAGTTCGAGGAGCGGCTGAAGGCGGTGCTCAAGGAGATCACCGACTCGGCCGGCCAGGTGATCACGTTCATCGACGAGCTGCACACGATCGTGGGTGCCGGTGCCACGGGCGAGAGCGCGATGGACGCGGGCAACATGATCAAGCCGATGCTGGCCCGCGGCGAGCTGCGGATGGTCGGCGCGACCACGCTGGACGAGTACCGCAAGTACGTCGAGAAGGACCCCGCGCTGGAGCGCCGGTTCCAGCAGGTGCTGGTCGGCGAGCCGAGCGTGGAGGACACGATCGGCATCCTGAGGGGCCTCAAGGAGCGCTACGAGGTCCACCACGGCGTCCGCATCACGGACACCGCGCTGGTGGCCGCGGCGACCCTCTCGGACCGGTACATCACGTCCCGGTTCCTCCCGGACAAGGCGATCGACCTGGTCGACGAGGCCGCGTCCCGGCTCCGCATGGAGATCGACTCGCGGCCGGTCGAGGTGGACGAGGTCGAGCGGGCCGTGCGCCGCCTGGAGATCGAGGAGATGGCGCTCGCGAAGGAGGCCGACCCGGCCTCCAAGGAGCGGCTGGCGGCGTTGCGCGCCGAACTGGCCGAGAAGCGCGAGGTCCTGGCGGTGCTGACCGCGCGCTGGCAGAACGAGAAGGGCTCCATCGACAAGGTCCGCGACCTCAAGGAGCAGCTGGAGCAGCTGCGCGGCGAGTCGGAGCGGGCCGAGCGCGACGGCGACCTCGGCCGGGCCGCCGAACTGCGGTACGGCCGCATCCCGGCGCTGGAGAAGGACCTGGAGGCGGCCACCAAGTCGACCGAGCAGGCCTCGGCGATGCTCAAGGAGGAGGTCGGCCCGGACGACGTCGCGGACGTCGTCAGCGCGTGGACCGGCATCCCCGCGGGCAGGCTGCTGGAGGGCGAGACGTCCAAGCTGCTGCGCATGGAGGACGAGCTGGCCAACCGGGTCGTCGGCCAGGCGGAGGCGGTGCGGGTCGTGTCCGACGCGGTCCGCCGGACCCGCGCGGGCGTGGCGGACCCGGACCGGCCGACGGGGTCGTTCCTGTTCCTCGGTCCGACCGGCGTCGGCAAGACCGAGCTGGCCAAGGCGCTGGCGGAGTTCCTGTTCGACGACGAGCGGGCGATGGTCCGGATCGACATGAGCGAGTACTCCGAGAAGCACTCGGTCGCCAGGCTGGTCGGCGCCCCGCCCGGCTACGTGGGCTACGACCAGGGCGGGCAGCTCACCGAGTCGGTGCGCCGCAGGCCGTACTCGGTCGTGCTGCTCGACGAGGTCGAAAAGGCGCACCCGGACGTGTTCGACGTGCTGCTCCAGGTGCTGGACGACGGTCGGTTGACCGATGGCCAGGGCCGGACGGTGGATTTCCGCAACACGATCCTGGTGCTGACCTCGAACCTCGGGTCGCACGCGATCGCGGACGCCAACCTGGACGAGGGCCAGCGGTACGAGGCCGTGATGTCGGTGGTGGGCAAGCACTTCAAGCCCGAGTTCCTCAACCGGCTCGACGACGTGGTGGTCTTCCACGCGCTGGGCACCGAGGAGCTGTCGTCCATTGTGGACATCCAGGTGCGCAGGCTGGCCAAGCGGCTCGCGCAGCGCAGGCTGACCCTGGAGGTCACGCCGTCGGCTCGGGACTGGTTGGCGCTCAAGGGCTTCGACCCGGTGTACGGCGCGCGGCCGCTGCGCAGGCTGGTGCAGTCGGCCATCGGCGACCAGTTGGCGAAGGAGCTGCTCGCGGGGGAGATCCGCGACGGCGACACCATCAGGGTGGACATGGTCGAGGACAGCTCGGGGCTCATCCTGGGCCGCTCCTGACCGGTGCGACCGGCCCCGTCCGCACTCCTGCGGGCGGGGCCGCGGTCACCCGGTGCGGTGGTCGGTTCCCGTCGGTTCGGGACACCCGCGCGGGGCCTTCCCGAACGGGGGAAATCCCCGGTGGGGGACGACGGCCGCCGTGCCCGGCGAGATAACGGGTTGATCTGTTCGTGCGAACCGCCGCGCAAGTGATCTTCGTTCTCGTCGGCCGGACCGCTACCCTTCGCACTGTGGGAATACCTGCCTGGGTCTGGTTCACCGTCTGCGCGGTGGCAGGAGTAGCCGGTTTCGCGCTGCTCGCGACCGATCGGGCGCAGCGCACCGCGCGCAACCGGGAACGACGCAGGTGGGCCGCGCTGCGCGGCTGGCAGTTCGAGGAGACCGACCACGTGCTCCCCACGAGGTGGGAGAGCGGCGCGATCGCCTACTACGGGACCGGCGTGGCCAGGGACGTGGTGGCCGGGTCGACGTTCACCGCGGACGGCAGGCGGCAGGTCTACGTGCTGGACCACGAGACCAACGGCAAGGTCAACTCGGTGCTGGTCGGCGTCCGCTGCCGCCGCCCGTTGCCGGTGGTCATCGAGCTGTGGCTGCCCAGCGTGCCGTTCCAGCGCGACCAGATGCCCGACCTGCTCGGACCGGTCGGCTCGCGCTACGCGTTCGTCACGGAGCTGGCCCCGGCCCGCAAGCTCATCACCCCCGACCTGGTCGACGCCGCCGAGGAGATCGGCGCGGACGTGACCGTGGTCTGGTTCGAGGGCGACTGGGTGATGGCCGCCGCGCCCCCCAACTCGAGCCCCGCCCGCCTGGAGCGCCTGCTGCGCGACGTGGGCGAGCTGGCCGACGTGGTCGACCCGTTCGACTCCGACCAGGAGGCCGAGAGCGGCGGCGAGGTCTACCGCCCGTCCTTCGGCCGCAAGCCCGCCAGCTGACCAGGTGCACCCGTCCTACCCGCCGGTAGGACCCGCTAGCGTCCTCCCATGCCTACCGCACTGGTGACCGGGGCGACCGCTGGGATCGGCGACGCGTTCGCCCGCCGCCTCGCCGCAGAGGGACACGACCTCGTGCTCGTCGCGAGGACCGCCTCCCGGCTCGAGGAACTCGCCGAGAAGCTCACCGCGCGCCACGGCGTCGCCGTCGAGGTGCTCGCCGCCGACCTCTCGGACGCGACTCAGCGGGCCGTGGTCGAGGAACGCCTCGCGGACCCGGCGCGCCCGGTCGACCTGCTGGTCAACAACGCCGGGTTCGCCAGCTCCGGCGAGTTCCTGGCCATGGACGTCGAACGCCTCCAGGCGCAGCTCGACGTCAACGTCACGAGCGTCCTGCGGCTCACCAGGGCCGTCCTGCCCGGCATGGTCGAACGCGGCCGCGGCGGCGTGGTGAACGTGTCCAGCGTGGCGAGCTTCCTGCCCGGTCGCGGCTCGACCTACAGCGCCGAGAAGTCGTACGTGACGCTGTTCTCCGAGGGCATCTCGATGTCGATCGAGGCCTCGGGGTCGCCGGTGAGGGTCATGGCGCTGTGCCCCGGCTTCACCCGCACCGAGTTCCACGAGCGGGCGTCGATCGACATGAGCTCCACGCCGGAGTTCCTGTGGCTCGACGCCGACCGGCTGGTGCACGACTGCCTCGCCGACCTGCGCGCGGGCAAGCCGCTGTCGATCCCCGGAGCCCAGTACAAGGCGATCGTGACGCTGAGCAGGCTCATCCCCAGGGCGCTGCTGCGCAAGGCCGCGTCGCGGTTCGCGGGCGGTCGGGGCCGGACCTGATCGCGCTGCTCCCGGTGGGTGTGCAAAGGTTGGGCCTCGTGCGAACCGAAGTGGTCCTTGACGCCGGTGCCAAAGCCGAACTGGCCCGGTTGGTGAGTGAGTTGGCCGTCGTGCACGGCAAGGTGACGCTGTCCTCCGGTCGTGAGGCGGACTACTACATCGACCTGCGCCGGGCGACCCTGCACCACGCGGCCGCCCCGCTGATCGGCAGGCTGCTCCGGCAGCTCACCGCCGACTGGGACTACGCGGCGGCGGGTGGTCTCACGCTCGGTGCGGACCCGGTGGCGACGGCGATGATGCACGCCGCGGCGGCCGCCGGTGAGGTGCAGGACGCGTTCGTGGTCCGCAAGGAGGCCAAGAAGCACGGCATGCAGCGGCGCATCGAGGGCTTCGACGTCGCCGGGCGGCGGGTGCTCGCCGTGGAGGACACGACCACCACCGGCAACAGCCCGCTGACCGCCGTGGACGCGCTGCTCGAGGCCGGTGCGGACGTTGTCGGCGTCGCCACCGTGGTGGACCGCGGCACCGGCGCGAAGGAGATCATCGAGGCGCGGGGACTGCCCTACCGCTACCTCCTCGACCTGGCCGACCTCGGCTTGAGCTGATGACCGCGGTCGTCCTGCTCCTGGTGATCCTGGCCATCCTCGGGGTCGGGGTGGCGGTCGGGCTGTCGCGGCGCAAGCGCAACCCGATGCTGGACCAGCAGTACGTGACCGAATGGGAACAGCGGATGCGCGCGGTCGAGGCCGCCCTCGGCTGGCGGTTCGTCGCCGAGGACCAGGGCTTCCAGGAGCGGGTCCCGCAGGTCGGCCGGATGCTGGAGGCCGACCGCAGCCGGGTCAAGTTCCAGATGGTCGGCCACTGGCGCGGCGTGCCGGTGCTGGCGGTCGAGGTCGTGCTGCGCACCGACAACGTCGTGGTGCACGAGTACCGCACGTACTCGGCGGTCGTCGTGCCCCGCCCGGCGCCCGGCCCGTGGGTGCTGATCAGCCCCCGCGAGGACTCGGTGTGGGGGCTGTTCGAGCAGTTCGTCCAGACCGGCGACCCGGTGTTCGACCAGCGCTACGAGGTCCGCCGCAAGAACCCCGCGTTCGCCACCGCCCTGCTCGGCTCCGGTCTCGTGCCCGCCCTGCTGAACGACCCGCGCGCGGCGGGCGTGGCGCTCGCGTTCGACGAGCACGCCCTCGCCGCCGTCGTGCCGGGCCCCCTCGTCCAGGCCCCGTTGGGTCATCTGGCCGATCTCCTGCTCGACCTGGGCGGCCGGGTGCCGTGGCAGGCGCTACCACGCGGGTGAACCGCGCGTTTACCACGCGCGCTGCGTGGAACCCCCGTTCTACATTGGAACGGGAGGTGGGACGTGGTCTCTCAGGCGTTGGCAGAGCTGATCATGATCGTGCACTTCGCCGTCCTGGTGTTCCTCATCGTGGGCGGCTTCCTGGCCTGGCGCTGGCGCGGACTGATCTACCCGCACCTGGCCATGGCCACCTGGGGGCTTCTGATCGTCGCGTTCCCCCTCAGCTGTCCGCTCACCGCGGGTGAGAACTTCTTCCGCGCGCGGGCGGGGCAGCCGGAGCTGGTGGACGGGTTCATCGACCACTACATCGACGGAGTGCTCTACCCGCAGGCGGCCGCGGGCGCGGTCCAGCTGCTGGTGGGCGTCCTCGTGCTGGGATCCTGGACGGGGTACTACCTGAAGTGGCGTGGCGAACGGCACACCGCCACCCACCACGTGGGGGCGCACTGACCGGAGTTCGGCGGGCGCGCGGACCGCGGGGCAGCCCCTTCGTAGGATGGGCGGTCCCGCGAGACGCGCGTCTCGCCATGCCACGGGGGTCGTCGTGCAGTCCGTTGTGCTGGAAGGTTTCCACGCGGTCAAGCACGCGCTCCGGTTCGGCGCCGTCGTGGAGCCGCTCGTCGCGGTGAGCGCGACCGCGTTGGCCGAGCTGGCGGAGTCGCACGCGCCCGACCTGGTCGACGTGCTGGCGGGCTCGGTCCGGGAGGTCTCGACCGAGGAGTTCGTCCGGCTCGTCGGCAAGCGGCACCCGACCGGGGTCGCCGGGTTCACCCGCAAGCCCGACGTCGACGTGGCCGGGCTGCTGGCCGGGCGGGTCGCGCCGCTCGTGCTGCTCGACAACCCCCGCAACCTGGGCAACTTCGGCGCGGTCGTCCGGGTCGCGGCCGGGCTGGGGGCCGGCGGGGTGGTGTCGGTCGGGGACGTGGACCCGTGGCACCCGAACGTGCTGCGGGGCAGCGCCGGGTTGCACTTCGCGCTGCCGGTGGGGCGGGCGGATGGGCTCGACGGGATCGCGGGGCCGGTCTACGCGCTGGACGCGGACGGGGCGGACATCGGGGACGTGCGGATCCCGTCGGACGCGGTGCTGGCGTTCGGGTCGGAGCGGCACGGGTTGTCGGAGGCGATGAGGGAGCGGGCGGACCACCTGGTGTCGCTGCCGATGAGACCGCTGGTGTCGAGCTACAACCTGACCACGAGCGTGGCGATGGCGCTGTACCACTGGGAGTTGTCCCAACGCGCTTCTTGAACGATCAAGAGATCACGATGGCCTCGTGACGGTCGAAAGGTCCACCCCGAAGTTGTTGGCGGCGCGCGCGGGCGTGGCCGAACGGGCCGTGCGGTCGCGGCACCTCCGCCGGGTCTGGGGCGTGCCGGGGACGCTGCTCGGCGTCGCCGCCTGGCCGGTGGACTGGCGCGGCCGCCTGCACCTGCGGTTCAACTACTGGTGGCAGGCGCACCTGCTGGACTGCGTGGTGGACGCCCAGCTGCGCTCGCCGAACGAGGCGCGGCGGCAGGTCGTCCGGCGGCTGGTGCGCGGCGTGCGGGTGCGCAACCTGGTCGGCTGGACGAACGACTTCTACGACGACGTGGCGTGGCTGGGGCTGGCGCTGCTGCGGGCGGCGGACGAGGTCGGCGTCTCGCGGCCGTCGGCGGTCGGGGCGATCGCGGCGCGGCTGCGCGAGGGGTGGACCGACCACGGTGGTGGCGGCGTCTGGTGGAAGCGCCACGACGACTTCAAGAACGTTCCCGCGAACGGGCCGACGGCGATCTTCTTCGCTCGGCTGGCGGCCGACAGCGGGTCCACCGGCGACCTCGTCCGGTCGCGGTCCATCGTGGACTGGATGGAGAAGGCGCTCGTCGACCCGGAGTCGGGGCTGGCGTGGGACGGGCTGCACGTCCACCCGAACGGCGACGTCCGCGAGATCGAGACGACGATCTACTCGTACTGCCAAGGGGTTCTGCTCGGCGCGAACCTGGAGCAGGCCCGCACGTCGAGCGCGCCGACGTGGCTCGACCGGGTCGAGCGGCTCGTCCGCGCGGTGGACAAGGAGTTGGCCGTCGACGGCGTGCTGCGCGGCCACGGAGGCGGTGACGGCGGCCTGTTCGGCGGGATCCTGCTGCGGTACCTGGCGCAGGCGGCCATCGCGGTGCCCGAACTGGACCCGCGCCGGGCGCAGGTCGGCCGGCTCGCGGCGGACATCGTGTTCTCGTCGGCGGAAGCGGTGTGGGACAACAGGAGCGTGGCGGTCAGCGGTCCGCTGTTCGGTCCGGAGTGGACGAGCCAGGCCGTCGTGCCCGCGCGCGAGCGGACGGCCGAGAGCGACCTGTCGGTGCAGCTCGGCGGCTGGATGGCGCTGGAGGCCGCGGCGCTGCTGGAACGCCACGGCCTCCAGCCCTCTTAGCGCCTCAGGTACGCGTGGTACCAGTCGAGGTAGTTGGCCAGCTCGGCCAGGTCGAACCTCCACGACCGCAGCGCGGGCTCGCCGACGGCGGCGACGAGGTTGGTCTGGTCGAACCGCTTCCGCCCGGTGAGGTAGGAGTTGTAGAACTCGATCTTGCGGTCGAACTCGCGGTCCAGCTGGGAGAAGCTGTCCACGTCGTCGGTGTACACCGGCCGCGACAGGCCCGTCTTCTCGAACATCAGCCCCAGGCCCGGTCCCACGACGACCGGGTCGGGGTGCGTGAGGTGGAAGATCCCCGCGGTCGAACCGGACTGGCTGACGCTCACCGCGTCGGCCACCACCAAGTCGACCGGCACGAGGTTGACCCGCGCCGCGGCGTCCGCGCGGATCCGCATCGGCCGCGCCAACTCCTCCGCCGATCCGAGCATCCCGAGCGCCCGCTTGAACTGCGAGAGCCGCCGCTGGATGCCGTAGAGCCCGGAGTGGCCGCCGCACAGCGCGTACGTCCTGCTGTGCCCGATGACGATGCTCGGCCGCAGCGTCCTGGTCGCGAACGCGGTCGCCCCCGCGACCAGCCGTTCCGCCGCGGCCTTGCTCTCCTCGTACCGGTTGTTGGTCGCGACGCCGTCCATCCGGACCTCGGCGACGTCCCCGTCCAGCCGCCCGGCCACGTAGGCGGTGCTCATGTAGTTGAACGTCGCCGCGCCCGCCGCCTCGGCCAGTTGCAGCGCGTGCCGGGTGCCGCCGATGTTGGTGTCCCGCAACGCCCCCCAGTGCCGGTCCTCGTACCGCAGGTCCGCGGCGCAGTGCCAGAACTCCGCCACGCCGGTCAGCCCCTCGACGCCGAGCCGGGGCGCCGCGAGGTCGGCGGTGACCACCCGGCACCGCTTGTCGACCTCCAGGCCGAAAGCGCCGTACTCGCGCGCGGCCGTGCCCAGCACCTGCCGCAGCCGTTCCTCCGCGCCGACCTTGCGGCCGGGGCGGACCAGGCACACGACCTCGTCGTCGGTGCGCGCCAGCAGTTCCAGCACCAGCGCCGCGCCCACGAGGCCGGTGGCGCCGGTGACCGCGTGCGCGCCGGTCACGACCCGCTCGCGGTGAAGGTGACCGGCATCCGGCCGATGGCGTTGATGAAGTTGCCCGCCACGTACCGGGGCGTGCCGACCCGCAGGTCCGGCAACTGCCGGTAGACCTCGGTCAGGACGTGCCGCAGCTCGATCCGCGCCAGGTGCGCCCCGAGGCAGAAGTGCGGTCCGCCGCCGCCGAAGGCGATGTGCCGGTTCGGGCGGCGGGTGATGTCGAAGGTCCACGGGTCGGTGAAGACCCGCTCATCGCGGTTGGCCGACGAGTAGAAGAGCACCACGTGCTCCCCCGCCTCGATGGTCCGCCCACCCAGTTCGGTGCGCTCCACGGCGGTGCGGCGGAAGGTCATGATCGGGGTGGACCAGCGGATGATCTCCTCGATCGCGCCCGGCAGGTGCGCGTCGGGGTCGCCGAGCAGGAGGGCGCGCTGGTCGGGGAAGCGGTCGAGCGCGTGCACGCCGTGGCTGATGGAGTGCCGGGTGGTCTCGTTGCCCGCGATGAACAGCAGGATGAAGAACGCGCGGATCTCGTCGTCGGTCAGGCGCTCGCCGTCGGCCTCGGCCTCGATGAGCGCGCTCATCAGGTCGTCCTCCGGGTGGTCGCGCTTCTCGTCGATCAGGTCGAACGCCATCGCGGTGAACGCCACCACGCCGTCGCGCAGCGCCTGCGCGGGGTCGCCGTGGCCGTACTCCTCGTCCTTGCAGCCGATCATCGCGTTGGCGTGCACCAGTGCCCGGTCGCGCTCCTCCTCCGGCAGGCCGAGGATCTCGCAGATCGTCCAGATGGGCAGCCGCTCGGCGATGCCGGAGACGAAGTCGACCTCGCCCAGGTGGGCGACCGAGGCGACGACGTCGCGCGCGGCCCGCCCGATCGCGGAGTCCATCTGCGCCATCCGGCGCGGGGTGAACGTGCTCGTGATGAGGCGGCGCAGCAGCGAGTGGCGGGGTCCGTCCATGGCGATGATGGACTGCGTCGCCTCGGCCAGCGCGGGCGGCAGGACCTCCAGCGTCACGCCGCCGAAGCAGGCGGAGGAGGAGAACGTCCGGGGATTGCGACTTACTTCGGAAACACCGTCATGGGACACGACGGCCCAATATCCACGGGCGTCGGACTGGGGGATAACAGGGTTTTCGACGGGTTCCTGCCACGACACCGGATGATTCCGCCGCAACTCGGCGAATCGCGAATCCCGGTCCTCCGGCGACAGCGCCCAGAAATGCTCCGACGAGAGGTCGATCGAAGCGACGTTCCCCGGAGTGGTCATGAGCCGCTCTTCAATTCCGCGAGCACCTCGCCGCGCAGGACGTCCTCCAGGGCGACCAGCGCCCTGGCGACCGTGCTGCCGTCGAGCACCCGGTGGTCGTAGGTCAGCCGGACGTCGAGCGTGCCGTCCGGCTCGAGTTGCCCGTAGTTCAGCGTCGTCGTCAACGGCGAGAGCTGGTGCAGGCTGGCCCCGCCCTGGGACGCGGTGACGCTCGCCGCGAACGTGCCGAGGAAGTCCGCGCGCCACGGCCCGCGGGCCTGGACGGCGAGCCACCACACCAGCCTGCGGGCCGGGAACGGCAGGGCGCTCAGCCCGAGGATGCGCCTGCAACTGCGCAAACTCCCCAGCGGCGCGGTCTTGTGCTTGCGCACGATGGCGTCGACCTCGCGCAGGGAGAGCGCCTCGGGGCGGACGATCCGGCTGAAGAACACCGCGTCCTCGCCGTGGTAGGTCCGCTCGACGCTGAACGACGCGGCCGTCGCGGGGTGCTCGTAGAGGTGGGCCCAGGGGAAGGAGAAGTACGCGCGGCGCAGCTCCGGGTGGCGGGCCGACACGATGGCGTAGGCCTTCACGAAGATCGCGCACCAGCTGACCCGGTCGCGCATCGCGGTCCGGGCGGCGACCACTTCGCCGAGTCGCATTCGCCTTTGCATGGGAACGCTGGGGACCTTGCCCGAATGGTGCAGCAGGTCGCACATGAACTTCCGGGGCGGCGAAAGCCGGATGGTGCGACCGCGCCGGAGGGGGACATCCGGAATCGATCTTGGAAGGGCCCCCGAGTGGTGGTCTACAGGTGTCCTGGTGGGCATGAGCTCGACGATAGGGAGGAAAAGGACATGCTCCGAGAACGCGAACGCGGATAGGGGTTGATGTAAATCATATTGCGCTCAGTGGCAGCCGCAGGATCGGCGGTGCTTGAACGTCGGGGCGAGCCGGATGGTCTCCGGGGCGCGATCGGGTTCGGTGATCCGCGACAGCAGCAGCCGGACGGCCGTGCGCCCGATCTCCTCGATGGGCTGCGCCATCGTCGTCAGCGGCGGCTCGACCAGCTCGGACCACTCGACCTCGTCGTAGGACACCAGCGCCAAGTCCCGGCCGATCCGCAGGCCGCGCGCCCGGATCTCGTGCATCACGCCGGTGAGCACCATGTGGTCGCCCGCGACCACGGCGGTGGGCGGCGAGGCCAGGTCCAGCAGCGGGCCGAGCTTGCCGTCGGCCGACACCAGCTCCTCGTCCCACTGCAACCCCGAGCGGCCGAGCCCGAGCCGGTAGCCGAGCACGCGCTCGTCCGTCGTGGCCAGGCCGATCTGGCCGGTGACCATCCCGATCCGCCGGTGCCCCAGTTCCGCGAGGTGCCGGGCGAGCCGCGAGGTCGACTGCACGTTCTCCGGGCCGACCTGGTCCATGTCCTGGCTCATCGTCAGCCGGTCCACGAGCACGGTCGGGATGCCCAGCCGCCGCAGTTCCGGCAGCACCGCGCCGCCCGCGCCCGCCGACGGCGTCAGCAGCAGGCCGTCCACCCGCCGTCCGCGCAGCATCCGCACGGCGGCCTGCTCGGACTCGGCGGTGTCGCGGGTGTCGATCAGCACGAGCGAGTAGCCCGCCGTCGTGGCCTCGTTCTCGATCGCCGCGATCAGCTCGGCGAAGTAGGGGTGCGACACCAGCGACACGGCCAGCCCCAAGGACTTCGTGCCGCCCGTCACGAGGGAGCGCGCGATGGCGTCGCCGGTGTACCCGGTCTCCTCGATGGCCTTGAGGACGCGTTCCTTCGTGTCCGGAGCCACCGACCTGGTCTCGTTGATGACGTGTGAGACCGTGGTGATGGAGACCCCGGCGAGGGTCGCGACCTCCCGCATGGTGATCATGGTGCTCGCCCCGTTCCGCTGGGCAGGTGAACGCTTGCGCAATCGCTTGCGACGGGACCCTACCTGGCAGGAGGCGTTTCCACTGGTTGCGGTGTTGTGTGTCGGCCTCACCACCGTCGACGTCAGCCAGCGGGTGGCCGAGTTCCCCGCTCCCGGCGAGAAGGTGCAGTCCACGGGTGTCCACATGGCACCGGGAGGCCCCGCGGCCAACGCCGCCACGGCCGTCGCGGCGCTGGGCCACCGGGCCGTGCTGCTGACCGCGCTGGGGCGCGACGCCTTCGGCTCGTTCGCCGCCGCCGGGCTGGCCGGGCGCGGGGTGGAGTTCCACGACCTCGCCCCGGAGTCGCGGATCTCGCTCAGCATGGTCGCCGTCCGCGAGCGGGACGGCGAGCGCACCGTGATCTCCCGCAACGCCGCCGAAGTGGCGCTCCCGACCACAGTGGACGCCGTAACGCCGTTTGTATTCCAAGCCGACGTGGTTCTGCTCGACGGGCACCTGGGTCCGCTGGCCCTCGCGGTGGCAACTGCCGCCAAAGATGCCGGTTTGCAGGTGGTGCTGGACGCCGGTAGCTGGAAACCTGTGCTGGAAGACCTGCTGCCGCTGGTGGACGTGGCCGCGTGCTCGTCGGCTTTCGGGCCGACCGAGGACGAGCTGCACGCCCGCGGGGTGCCGCTGGTGATCCGGACGAACGGTGCGAACCCAGTCACGTGGTCGAGTGACGGGGGGCTCCACGAGCGGCCGGTACCGGTGGTCCAAGTGCGCGACACCAACGGCGCGGGGGACGTGTGGCACGGTGCCCTTGCCGTCGCGCTCGCCCGGCACGACCCGGTCGCGGACGCGATCGGGTGGGCGAACGCGGTGGCGGCGGTCAGGGTGCGCAACACCGCGCAGGATTGGGTTGAGGAGTTGGCAAGGTGGCAGGACAGCAGGTGAAGTTCGACGAGCTCCTCGATCGCGCTCGCGCGCTCGTGGACACCGGTGAGCGCAGGCTGCTCGGCATCGGCGGCGCACCTGGGTCGGGCAAGTCCACGCTCGCCCGCCGCCTGGTCGACGCGCTGGGCGCGGACGCGGCGCTCGTGGAGATGGACGGCTTCCACCTCGCGCAGCGCGAGCTGCTGAGGCTGCGCATCAGCGAGCGCAAGGGCGCCCCGGACACGTTCGACGTCGCCGGGTACGTGGACCTGCTCGGCAGGCTCAAGGCCGCGGGGCCGGACGTCATCTACGCGCCGGAGTTCCGCCGCGAGATCGAGGAGCCGGTGGCGTGCGCCGTCCCCATCGACCCCGGCGTGCCGCTGATCGTCACCGAGGGCAACTACCTGCTGCTGAACTACGACAAGTGGAAGCGCGTCCGCATCGTGCTCGACGAGGCGTGGTTCCTGTTCATCGACGACGACCTGCGGGTGCAGCGGCTGATCGACCGGCACCTGAGGTTCGGCCGGACGCTGGCCGAGGCCGAGGAGCGGGTGCTGCACGGCACCGACCACGTGAACGCGCTCATGGTGAACTCGTCCAAGTCCGGCGCCGACCTGCTCATCACCGACGTGGTGTGATGTCGGCTTCCTCGTCGATCGGCTTCTGCATCTCCTGGCGGTAGCGCCACAGGCCGTAGGCGGTGCCGAGCACGAAGAAGGCGATGCTGATCACGACCGCGGCGGTCTCCAGCCACGGCAGCGACGTCAGCAGGCCCGCGCCGTAGTAGCCGGCCAGCACCAGCGTGGGCACCCAGGCCAGCGCGCCCAGCGTCGTGGCCAGCACGAACCGCTTGGTGTCCATCCTGGCCGCGCCCGCGACCATCGGCGCCAGCGTGCGCACCCACGGGATCCAGCGGGCCAGCACGATCGCCCAGAACCCGCGCCGGTCCAGGAAGTCGCGCGCCTTCTCCAGGTTGGTCCGGTTGAGTATCCGGCCGCCCTTGCGGGCCAGCAGGTGCGTCCCGGTCGTCCGCCCGATGTAGTAGCCGACCAGGTTGCCGACCACCGCCACCACCATCGCGGCGGCGGAGAGCAGCCACGCGTTCAGCGCCCCGCTCTGCTGGGCGATGATCACGCCCGCCGCGAACAGGAGCGAATCACCGGGCAGGAAAAGTCCGAAGATGAAAGCGCACTCGGCGAACAGGAAGCCCAGCGTGATCAGCCACACCGCCACCGGACCTGCGGTGTCGAGGGGGCCGAACGCGAGCGTGATGGTCGATCCGGACAGAACCACTCGAACAGCCTACGTCGAGCCCCGGTGTCCGCAGGGCGACCTTGACCCAACCGGTAGTGGAATCCTGCGCATCGTCACTGGTAGTGGTCGCGTGATCACGCGAAAGCCCCCGCGCCGGAGGGGCACGGGGGCGTTCGGCTGGACCAGTCGATCGGGTGGTTCAGTGCGCTGGCGGCGCCGCGACGGGGTCGCCCACGGCGGTGCGCAGCGGGATCTCCTTGATGAACCACGTGGTCACGAAGGCCACGATCATCACGAACGCCCCGGTCAGGAACACCGCGTCGATCGACTCGGCGAAACCCTCCAGGAACGGTCTGGCCAGCCGCGGGTCGACCTGCTGGAGGAACGACGAGTCCTGGAGCACGCCCGCGTTGCCGCCGCCCTGGAGCGCGTCGAGCACCGGCTTGTTCACCGGGTCGGCGAGCACCGCCGGGTCCTTCAGCGCCGCCTGGAACTCCGGGGTGGGCACGATCCGGGCGAACGCGTCCTTGATGCTGTCCGGCACCGTGCTGAACAGGACGGACAGGAACACCGCGACGCCGATCGTGCCGCCCATCTGGCGGAAGAACGTGGCCGACGCGGTGGCGACGCCCAGGTCGCGCATCGGGACGGCGTTCTGCGCGGCGATGGTGAGGGTCTGCATGCAGTTGCCGAGCCCGAGGCCGAACAGGGTCATGAAGACCATCGGCTGCCAGATCGGCGAGTCCACGTCCACGGTGTAGAAGAGGAACATCGCGACCACCATCAGTGCGGTGCCGATGATCGGGAACACCTTGTAGCGGCCGGTGCGCGAGGTGATCTGGCCGGAGATGATCGAGCCGGTCATGATGCCCAGCGTCATCGGGATCATCAGCAGACCGGCCTCGGTGGGCGTGTGGCCCTTCACGATCTGGAGGTACTGCGGGATCATCGAGATGCCGCCGAACATGCCGATGCCGACGATCGTCCCGGCGATGATGATCATCGTGAACGTCGAGGTGCTGAACAGCTTGAGCGGGATCAGCGCCTCGTCGCCCATCCTGGACTCGACCATGATGAACAGCGCCACGCCGAGCACGCCGACGACGTAGCAGCTGATCGACCCGGCGGAGCCCCAGCCCCACTCGCGGCCCTGCTCGGCCACGATCAGCAGCGGCACGATGCCCACGGTCAGGAACAGCGCGCCCCAGTAGTCGATGCGGTGGTCGTGCGCCTCGTGCGGGAGCCTCAGCACGCGCCACACGACGGCCAGCGCCACGATGCCGATCGGCACGTTGACCAGGAACACCCAGCGCCAGCCGGTGACCCCGAGAATGGTGTCCTGACCCGCGAGGAAGCCGCCGATGACCGGTCCGAGCACGCTGGAGGTGCCGAACACCGCGAGGAAGTAGCCCTGGTACTTGGCCCGCTCGCGCGGGGGCATCATGTCGGCGATGATCGTGAACGCCAGCGACATCAGCCCGCCCGCGCCGAGCCCCTGGATCGCGCGGAACGCGGCCAGCTCGTACATCGAGGTGGAGAACGTGCAGGCCAGCGAGCCCGCCACGAAGATGGTGATGGCGGTCAGGTAGAACGGCCGCCTGCCGTAGATGTCGGACAGCTTGCCGTAGATCGGCGTCGAGATCGTCGACGTGATCAGGTAGGCGGTCGTCGCCCACGCCTGGAGGCTCAGCCCTTGGAGGTCGTCGGCGATGGTCCGGATGGACGTGCCGACGATCGTCTGATCGAGAGCCGCCAGGAACATGCCGATCATCAGACCGCTCAGCACGGCCAGGATCTGCTTGTGGGTGAGCTGGGGCGCCCCAGCCTCGGCGTTGACCATTCGACGAGTCTGCGCCATGGGGCCGGATGGCGCTGCACGATTACCGCCGGTCCAGGGTGCTTGTGTGCCCCGTTGTCGTCTTCGTCCCGGTTCCGGTGTGAGGCGCGTGACGCTAGCTTGGGAACCATGGCACTGGTCGAAGAACTCCGCGCGGCGCTGGGTCCGAACGCCGTCCTGACGGACACCGACGTCACGTCCGCCTACCAGCGCGACATGATGCCGCTGGCCCCGTTCGGCACGCCGCTCGCGGTGGTGCTGCCGACCGACACCGGGCAGGTGCA
The DNA here is from genome assembly GCF_032460545.1 of Umezawaea sp. Da 62-37. GTDB lineage: Bacteria > Actinomycetota > Actinomycetes > Mycobacteriales > Pseudonocardiaceae > Umezawaea. The sequence goes on along the minus strand of NZ_CP135965.1, from coordinate 5,295,398 downwards.
GGCCGTCGTGCGGGCGTGCGCCGCGGCGAGGGTGCCGATCGTGCCGCGCGGCGCGGGCAGCGGGCTGTCCGGCGCGGCCAACGCGCTCGACGGCTGCGTGGTGCTGGTGACCACGAAGATGAACACGATCCTGGAGATCGACGCGGACAACCGGCTCGCCGTCGTCGAGCCGGGCGTGATCAACCTCGACCTGCGCGGCGCCGTGGAGAAGAACGGCCTGTTCTACCCGCCGGACCCGTCGAGCTACGACTGGTGCACGATCGGCGGCAACGTGTCCACGAACGCCGGCGGGCTGTGCTGCGTGAAGTACGGCGTGACCACGGACTCCGTGCTCGGCCTCGAAGTCGTGCTCGCCGACGGCGAACTGCTCAAGACCGGTCGCCGGACCGTGAAGGGCGTCGCGGGCTACGACCTGACGAAGCTGTTCGTCGGCAGCGAGGGCACGCTCGGCGTGATCACGAAGGCGACGCTGGCGCTGCGCCCGCTGCCGCAGGCGCCCGTGACGCTGGTGGCGGCGTTCACCAGCACGGAGGCGGCCGGGGCCGCGGTCAGCGCGGTGGTGCGCGAGGGTCTGGTGCCGTCGCTGATGGAGATCATGGACCGCACCTCGATCGAGGCGGTCGAGCTGTACCTGAAGACCGAGCTGGGCGCCGGACCCGGCTGCGCCGCGCTGCTCATCTGCCAGTCCGACACGGGTGTCGAGACCGGGATGCGCGAGCTGGCCGTGATCGAGGAGCTCTGCCGCAACGCGGGCGCCGAACTCGTCTACGCCACCGAGGACGTCTCCGAGGGCCGCGACCTGCTGACCGCCCGCCGGGCCGTGCTGACCGCGTTGGAGGTCTACGGCGCGTGGCTCACCGACGACGTGTGCGTGCCGCGCACGCGGATCGCCGAGCTGATCGCGGGCTGCGAACGCGTCAGCGCGGAAGTGGGGCTGCGCATCGCCGTCGTCGGCCACGCCGGCGACGGCAACATGCACCCCACGATCGTCTACGACCCCGCGTCCGCCGACGAGTTCGCCCGCGCCCGCAGGGCTTTCGACGACATCCTGGCCATCGGTCTCGGCCTCGGCGGCACGGTCACCGGCGAGCACGGCATCGGCAAGATCAAGCGCGAGTGGCTGGAACGCGAGATCGGCCCCGTCGGCCTGCGCGTGCACCGCGAGATCAAACGCGCCCTCGACCCGGAGAACCTGTTCAACCCCGGCTCGATGTTCTCGCTTTAGCAACGGATCCGGTGCGCGACCGTCCTGTTCGGACGGTCGCGCACCGGTGCGGGCCAGGGTGCCGGGGTGCCGGTCGCGGTGGTGGCGGGCGGCGTTTCCGGGGTGCTGGGCGGCGTGGGGTCGGGCGGCGTCGCCGGGGTGCCTTCCGTCGTGGTGCTGGGTGGCGTCACCGGGGTCGGCGCGATGGTGAACCGGCACGGTGCCTCGAGCCTGGAGAGATCACCGCCGTTGTCCCGTGCGCGCGCGGTCCACTCGTAGGTGTGCCCGTCGACGACGAAGCCCTCGGGGAGCCGGACCTCCATCGGCCCGTCCTCCCCGTAGTCGACGACGGTGGTGAACGCCGCGCCGGGATCGGCCACGTCCCACGCGGAGACGACCGTCTCGGACCAGCCGTACCAGGGGTTTCGCCGGGTGGAGCCGAGCACTGGGCGGAGGTTCCGCGTGTGGACCCCGTTCCACTGGCAGGCCAGCCCGTCGACCGCCAGGTCCGCGGGCGCGGTCGGCGGGGTGATGTGCACGAGGTCGATCGCGAGGTCGTCGTCGTACCACCTGCCGTACGCCAGGTCGCTCATCCGCTCCTCGGGCATCCGCAGCGCCAGGGTCAGCGTGTTCCGGCTGTCGACGGCGTCCCGCACCGCGTCCAGCACGTCCCAGGTGATCCGGGACGACACGCATCCCGGCTCCGCGTCGACCTGTGTGAGCCGCGAGAACTCGGCGGGCTGGTCCCGCCAGGTCGGGTGCGTCGCCACGTCGGTGCGCCGCAGTTCGGTCGCCCGCGGCTTCGAGCAGTCGTTGACGGAGATCTCGGTGACCGACGCCGTGGCGGAGACGATCCCGTAGTCGTCGAAGTTCGAAAGCATGTAGGTGAAGTAGGACTTCGAGGTGCGTTCCGGCCCGTTCCCGTCCCGCCACTTCCCGATCGGGGCCATGTAGTAGTTGAGGTCGTTCTCCGTCGGCCGCCCCGAATCCGCGATCCTGAGCAAGTTCGCGCCCATGTGCGCCGGGCTGCGCATCGCCGAGGCGGGCGTGGCGGAGAACGCCACCAACCCGGTCGTCGCCAGACCGCCGATCAGCAGCGCGCCCAAGGCGCGCCGAACCGCTTTCCCCATCGCCATTCCGATGTCCCCCCACAGGTTCCCGGCGGCGTGCGCCACCGGGTGCGCACGGGGAACTGCGGCGTGGTCCGACCTTGCGCCGCAAGGGCTACCGGGAGGTCGGTGCGGGCCCGGAGGTCAGCGGTCGCGTTCCACGCGCGGGATGTACTGGGTGGCTTCCGCGTCCACCGGCGGGAACACCTGCGTGATGTCCGCGGCCTCCTGCTCGGGGAGCGACCGCTTCTCGCGGCGGGCCTTGAGGAACTCGATGATGATCGGCACGACCGACACGAGGACGATCAGGATCAGCATCATCTCGATGTTCTTGCGCACGAACTCGATCTGGCCGAGGAAGTAGCCCAGGATCGTGAGGCCCGAGGCCCAGGCGACGCCGCCGACGGCCGAGTAGGTGAAGTACTTCTTCGGGTCCATCCGGCCGACGCCCGCCATGGCGGTGATGAACGTGCGGACGACCGGCACGAAGCGGGCCATCACGATGGCGCGGGCGCCGTACTTGTCGAAGAAGCCCTCGGTCTTCTCGACGTACTCCTTCTTGAAGATCCTGGAGTTCGGCTTGGTGAAGAGCGCGGGCCCGGCGCGGTGGCCGATGTAGTAGCCGGCGACGTTGCCCACCATGGCGCAGACCGTCACCAGCAGGCAGACCAGCCACAGCGGGTAGTCGAGCGCACCCGTGGCCACGAACAGGCCGGCGGTGAACAGCAGCGAGTCGCCCGGCAGGAAGAAGCCGACCAGGAGGCCGCACTCGGCGAAGATGATGAAGCAGAGCGCGAGGAGCGCGAACCCCCCGAAGCTGCTCAGGATGTACTCGGGGTTCAGCCACTGCGGGCCGAGGGCAACCGTGGAGGTGGTGAGCGCGACCGTCACGCACACCACCGTACAGGCTGGCGAAGGTGGTCATTTCCGGCATCGACCGTGGGCGTTCAGCGCAGCGTGAAGAGCCCGACGACGGTGCCGGCGGCCAGTCCGAGCAGCACCGCGAGCAGCAGCACCCACCAGATCGACAGCGATGGCGGGCGCGCGGGCGCGGGGGGGACGGGCCGCACCACGTGCATGCCGGAACTGGTGGCCTGCGCGCGCAACGCGTTGGCCACCAGCCGCTCCTGGTCGTCGGGCATGGGACGAAAGTAGCCGATCAGTCCTTCACCCACGCGCCCTTGCTCATGACGTCGCGCGGCCGCAGTTCGGCGTCCAGCACGACCAGGTCGGCCGCGAGCCCGGCGCGCAGCTCGCCGGTCCGGTCGCTCAGGCCGAGCAGCGCCGCGGGCCGGGTCGACGCGGCGTGCGACGCCTCGACGATGCTCAGCCCACACGCCGTGACAGCGTTGCGGAACGCTGCGTCCATGGTCAGGGTGCTGCCCGCCAACGAGCCGCCGCCCGCGAGCGTGGGCACGCCGTCGACGACGCGCACCTCCAGGCCGCCCACGTCGTAGACGCCGTCGCCGACCCCGGCCGCCGCGATGGCGTCGGTGATGAGGACGGTCCGGCCCGCGCCCGCGTGCTTCGCGGCCAGGTGCACGGTCGTCGGGTGCAGGTGCACGAGGTCGCAGATCAGCTCGACGGTGACCCGCTCGTCGTCCAGCAGGGCGCCGATCGGGCCCGGCTCGCGGTGGTGCAGCGGGCGCATGCCGTTGAACAGGTGCGTGGCCACGGTCGAGCCCGCCTCGATGGCGGGCCGGATCTGCGCCTCGGTGCCGTCGGTGTGCCCGACGGCGGCGAGGACGCCGTTGTCGACCAGCAGCCGGACCGCGTCGACCGCGCCCTCCAGCTCGGGCGCCAGCGTGATCATCCGGACCGCGCCGCCGCCCGCGGCGAGCAGCTTCGTCACCGAGTCGCGGTCCGGCGGCCGCAGGATCGCCGGGTCGTGCGCGCCGCACCGGGCGGCCGACAGGAACGGGCCCTCCAGGTGCAGACCCGAGATCAGGCCCTCCTGCACGAGTTCGGCCAGCTTCGCGATCTGCTCCACCATCTCCGGCACCGGCCGCGACACCAGGCTGGCCAGCAGCGTGGTCGTGCCGTGCCTGCGGTGCGCCGACGCCGCCTTGCGCACCCGGTCGGGGTCGGCGTTGGTGAACGCCTCACCGCCGCCGCCGTGGCAGTGGATGTCGACGAAACCGGGCACCACCAGCGATCCGCCCACGTCCGTGGTCGGCCCGTCGGGCGGCGCGCCCTCGCCGACGGCCAGGATCCGGCCGTCGCGCACCGCCACCCAGCCCGACTCGAGCACGCCGTCCGGCGTGACCACCCGACCACCGGTCAAGGTCACGTCCACCGGTCCGCCCCACGTGCTCATGAACCCTCCAACTCGTCGATGGCGAGCAGCGCCGCTCCGAGGCAACCGGCCTCGTCGCCGAGCGCGGCCAGCCGCAGTTCAGGTCGTCGCTGGAAGGTGATCAACCCGTCCAGCTTCTTGCCCAGTGGCGCGGTCAGCAGCTCGCCGGACAGCGCAAGCCCTCCGCCGAGCACCACCGCTTCGGGCCCGAGCACGCCCGCCAGCACCACGATCCCCCTGGCGAGGGCGTCCATCGCCTCGTCCCACACGATCTCCGCGTCGTGGTCGCCCGCGCGCACCATGGCGGCGACCTCCGCCGCGCCGCCGACCGGCACACCGGTCCGCTCGGCGAACCGGCGGGCGATGCCCCCGGAGGACGCGCGCACCTCGACGCACCCGATCTGCCCGCAGCCGCACGGATCCCCGTGCCCGACGTCGACGTGGCCGATCTCGCCCGCGTACCCGCCGCCGCCGTAGATCCGGCCGTCCAGCACGAGCGCGCCCGCGATCCCGGTGCCGATCGGCATGATCACCGCGTTGCGCAGACCGCGCGCGGAGCCCATCCGGCACTCGGCGAGGCCGCCCGCGCGCACGTCGTGTCCGAACGCGACGGTGAGCCCGGTGCGCTCGGCGATCCGCCGGCGGAACGGGAAGTCGGTCCAGCCCAGGTTGGTGGAGTAGACCCCGACGCCGTCGCGCTCGTCGACGACGCCGGGCACCACGACGCCGACGGCGTCGATCCCGTGCCCGGACGCCGACCGCAGCGAGTCGACTACGTCGACCACCAGGTCGACGACCGCCTCGGCCGTCGACGGGCCGTCCACACCCCTGGGGGTGCTCCGCCGCTGCTGTCCCACCGCGACGACGCGCTCCGGCGTGCCCGCCACCAGCGCTGCCTTGGTCTCGGTTCCGCCGACGTCGACGGCCACCACGTGTCTCGTGCGTGCCACGAGGGTCGATACTGCGGCATGCACCGCCCATTGGTCTATACCAAGCCCCGGAATGGGTCCGGTCGCGGAATCATGTGGGCGATGAACCGGTACGAGCGGCTCACCGCCCTGTTGGAGATGCTCGCCGCCCGCGGCCGCGTCGGAACCGACGAGGCGGCCGCCGAACTGGGCGTCTCCGGTGCCACCGTCCGCCGGGACCTCGACCACCTCGCCGAGCAGCAGCTGCTCAGCCGGACGCACGGCGGGGCCGTCGTCCAGGCCGTGTCCTACGACCTCCCGATGCGCTACAAGAACGACCGCCTGGCGGATGAGAAGCAGCGCATCGGCCGGGCGGCGGCGAACCTGGCCGAGCCGGGCTCGGTGGTCGGGCTGACCGGCGGCACCACCGCCACCGAGGTCGCCAGGGGACTCGTGACCAGGCCGGAGCTCGACCTGACCGTGGTGACGAACGCCCTCAACATCGCGGGTGAGCTCGTCGTCCGGCCGCGGGTGAAGCTCGTCGTCACCGGCGGGGTCGCGCGGCCGCAGTCCTACCAGCTGATCGGACCGCTCGCGGCCAGGATCGCCGACGAGCTGTCGCTGGACATCGCCTTCATCGGCGTCGACGGCCTCGACCCGCACCTCGGCGCCACCGCCCGCCACGAGGGCGAGGCGGAGCTGAGCCGGGTGTTCGCGGCGCACGCGGAGCGGGTCGTCGTGGTCGCGCACTCGTCGAAGCTCGGCAGGCGGGCGCTCGCGCGGATCTGCGGCACCGACGAGGTCGACGTGCTGGTGACCGACCGGGGCGCGACCGACCACGCCGTCGCCCCGTACCTGGAACGGGGCGTCGAGGTGCACCGCGCCTGACCGCGCGGGCCCGCGGGTGCCGCGCTAGCGCGCCGCCATGATCTTCTGCAGCGCGTCGAGCGCCCGGCTGGCCGTCGACTTCACGGTCCCCTTCGAGATGCCGGTGGCCTCGGCGATCTCCGCCTCGGACATGTCGCCGTAGTACCGCAGCACGAGCACCTCGCGCTGCCTCGGCGGCAGCTGCTGGAGCGCGGCGACCACGGCCTGGTGCTCGGCGGTGAGCATCGCGAGGCTTTCGGCCGACCGCGCGTTCACCGCGTGCGGCGGCGTGTAGTCGCGCGCGGTCTTGCGGCGGCGCAGCACGCTGCGCGACCCGTTGACGACCGCTGTCCGCAGGTACCCCAGGGCCGCCTGCGCGTCGCGCAGGTTGCCCCAGTTGCGGTGCAGGCCGGTGAAGGCCTCCTGCACCACGTCCTCGGCTGTCGCGACCTCGTCGACGAGCAGCAGCGCCAGTCTGACCAACCGCATCCGGTGCTGGCGGTAGAGGTCCTCCAGCGTCAGGGGACCGGCGGGCGCGGGAGCCGCGCCGTCCTGGATGCGGAGGTTGGTCAGCGTGTCCTGCACGCGCACGACGCCGCTGTTGTTCTGCTCGGGACCGACCACGGGGAGGACGTTACCGGTCTCCGGGTAGCTTCGGTTCGGCAACACAGGTTCTCGCTGGAGGTGCGCATGGCCAAGTTCGCGGTCGAGTTCGTGTACGGCTCTGATGTGGACAAGCTGGCGGAGGTCCGGCCGAGCCACCGGGAGTACCTGGACACGCTGGTGGAGAAGGGTGTCCTGCTGCTTTCGGGGCCCTACGCCGACGGCCTCGGGGCGCTGCTGGTGTTCGAGGCGGCCGACGAGGCGGAGCTGCGCGGCTACCTCGCGGCCGACCCCTACGCCCCCGCGAAGGTCGTCGAGACCACCACCGTCCACGAGTGGAACGCGGTGAAGGGCACGCTGCTCTAGGGCGTGTTTCCCGGATCCGTGTTCGCGGTAGTCGAGCGAGATCCGGTCCTGCCGGGGCAGGCGGCCCGCGATGGCGGGTCGCAGGCTGTTCCGGGTGACGGCGTCAGGACGGGTCCGCTCACGGGTGGCCCTCGTCCGCGGGCCCGGCGGGGGACTTCGCCCGGTCTCGGCGGGCATCGGCTCGGCCGACGTGGTGGCGCGACCGGCGTCCGGGGCCGGTGGCCGCGCCGCCGGGGACTAGCGAGCGGCGGCCGCGCCGCCGGGACCGACGGGTCGGGACGACTCGGCGGCCCCGCGCCGCGCGATGTCGTCCAGCATCGCCCTGTCCCCCTGCGGCACGATCCCGGCCGACCGCCGTTCCACCACCACCGGCGTGAACGCCCGGAGCACCTTGATCCGCCCGACCCACCCCGGCACGTGGATCGCCCGCGAGCGCTTCGCGACCCCCTTGGCCACGGCCTTGCCCACGTCCGACACGTCGTACTTCTTGCTCGCCAACCCCGGCAGCGCCTTGCGCATCGGCCCGAAGACCGGGTGTTCGTCGGCGCCGTTGACCATGTCCGTGTCGATCCACGAGAAGTACGCGATGCCCACGTCGACGCCCAGGTGGCGGACCTCGGCGCGGAGGCTGTTCGCGAACGCCTCGACCCCCGCCTTGGCCGCCGAGTAGGCCGCGTTGCCGGGGATCTGCACGATCGCGGCCAGCGACGACACCACCAGGCAGTAGCCGCGGCTCGCGACCAGGTGCGGCAGGCAGGTCCGGACGGTCCGCCACACGCCGAGCAGGTTGACCTCGACGACCCGTTCGAACGCGGGCGGGTCGATGGAGCGGATGAAGCCCGCCGACGCGATGCCCGCGTTCGCCACCACCACGTCGATGCCGCCGAAGTGCTCGACGACCCCGGCCACGGCGGCCTCCAGCGCGGCCCAGTCCGTGACGTCGGCTTCCCACGACCGGCCGCCGCACTCGGCCGCTACGTGCGCGAGCCGCTCGCCCTCAAGCCCGACGAGGGCGAGCTTCGCGCCCCGGGCGGCGAGTCGTCGGGCCGCGTCGGCGCCGATCCCCCTGGCCGCGCCGGTGATCAGGACAACCTTGCCGTTGACGTCCACGGTGACCTCCCGAGCAGTTCCGGAAGGCCACCGTAACCCAACTTACCGCCGGTAAGCTACTGGCGAGTTCAATTAGACGCTGGCATTGGTGAGCCGGTCGACCTCGGCGTTGCTGAGGGTCAGGTCGAGCACCGGCAGCAGGGCTTCCAACTGCTCGGTGTTGCGCGCGCTGGCGAGCACGGACGGGATGGTCGGCTGCGCGGTGAGCCAGGCCAGCGCCACCGCGGCGACCGACGTGGCACGGGCCGCGGAGATCTCGTCCAGCGCGGCGAGCACCCGCAGGCCGCGGTCGTCGAGGTACTTGGCGGCACCGGCCGCGCGCGGGCTGTCCACGTCGACGCCGGGGCGGTACTTGCCGGTCAGGAAGCCCTTCGCCAGCCCCCAGTAGGGCAGCGCGGACAGGCCGTTCGCCGCCACGACGTCCGCCACGCCGCCCTCGTAGCCCTCGCGCACGACCAGGCTGTACTCCGGCTGGAGCGCGACGAACCGGGCGAGGCCCTCGCGCTCGGAGATCGCCAGCGCGTTCGCCAGCCGTTCCGCGGAGTAGTTCGACGCCGCGATCTGCCGGACCTTGCCGGCCCGCACCAGCCGGTCGAACGCCGCCAGCGACTCCTCGGTCGGCGTGTCCAGGTCGTCGCGGTGCGCGTAGTACAGGTCGATGTGGTCGACGCCGAGCCGCTTGAGCGACGCCTCGGCCGCGGCCTCGATCGTGGCGGGCTTGAGGTCGTCCAGGCCCTTGGTCATGCCGACCTTGGTGGCGATCACCACGTCCGCCCGGTTGCCGCGCGCGGCGAGCCACCTGCCCAGGATCGTCTCGGACTGGCCGCCCGCGTACAGGTCCGCGGTGTCGACGAAGTTGCCGCCCGCCCGCGTGTACGCGTCCAGCACCTCGAAGGACTGCTCCTCGTCGGCGGTCCAGCCGAAGACGTTGCCGCCGAGGGCCAGTCGGGACACGTCCAGATCGCTGCTGCCCAGTTTCGTCATGGGTCGAATCTACCTGCGGGGATCCTCTCCCACCGCGCGGACTAAAAGGCTTGGCGGAAGGGTTGGCCGGAAGGTCCTATCCGAATCGCGGGGAGTCGACATGGCAGTGGAGCTGGGAACGTTCGGGGTCTGGAGCCAGGCGCAGCTGTGGGCGGGGGCCGGGGACGCCGCGGCCGAACTGGAGCAGCTCGGCTACCGCGCCCTGTGGCTCGGCGGTTCCCCCGGCGGTGACCTGCGGCCGGTGTCCGACGTGCTCGCGGGCACGCGGGAACTGACCGTCGCCACGGGCATCGTGAACGTCTGGTCCGAGCCCGCCGACCGGCTCTCCGCCACCTACCGGCGGATCGACGGCGAGCACCCCGGCCGGTTCCTGGTGGGCATCGGCGCGAGCCACCCCGAGGCCGTCGGCGAGTACGTGAAGCCGTACGACAAGCTCGTCGGCTACCTCGACGAGCTGGACGTGCCGGAGGACCGCCGGATCCTCGCCGCGCTCGGCCCCCGTGTCCTCGAGCTGGCCGCCGACCGCACCGCGGGCGCCCACCCGTACCTGGTGACGCCCGAGCACACCGCCACCGCCCGCGAGGTCCTGGGCGCCGGCCCGGTCCTCGCGCCCGAGCAGCACGTCGTCCTGGAGACCGACCCGGACGCCGCCCGCGCGCTGGCCAGGCAGTCGATCCAGCTCTACCTCGGGCTGCGCAACTACACCCGCAACTGGCTGCGCCTCGGCTTCACCGAGGACGACGTCGCCGACGGCGGCAGCGACCGGCTGGTGGACGCGCTGGTCGCGTGGGGCAGCCCCGAGCAGGTCGCGATCCGCCTGCACGCCCACCTCGCCGCGGGCGCCGACCACGTCGCCGTCCAGGTCATCGCCCCGCAGGGCGGCCACGACCCCGAGGCGTTCCGGCAGCTGGCGGCGGTGCTGTTCTAGCGGGCGACCCCGCCGTTCGGAGCCCGCCGCCCGAGGTGGGCGGCACCGGCCCGCGATCCCGCGGCGCGGTGGCCGCGGGCCGACTAAGCCCATGATCGACCGGCTCCGGGGGGCGGCGTCGTAGGATGCCGGTGATACGGCGTTCAGGGCACCTGAGGAGGACGACCGATGCCCATCGCAACCCCCGAGGTCTACGCCGAGATGATCGGTCGCGCGAAGGCGAACGAATTCGCCTACCCCGCGATCAACGTCACCTCGTCGGAGACCCTCAACGCGGCACTCCGCGGATTCGCCGAGGCCGAGAGCGACGGCATCATCCAGGTCTCGACCGGCGGTGCGGAGTTCGCGTCCGGCACCAAGGTCAAGGACATGGTCACCGGCGCTGTCGCACTGGCCGAGTTCGCGCACGTGGTCGCGGCGAAGTACCCCGTCAACATCGCGCTGCACACCGACCACTGCCCCAAGGACAAGCTGGACGGCTACGTCCGCCCCTTGATCGCGATCAGCCAGGAACGCGTCGCCCGCGGCGAGAACCCGCTGTTCCAGTCCCACATGTGGGACGGCTCCGCGGTGCCGCTCGACGAGAACCTGAAGATCGCCGCCGACCTGCTCCAGGAAGCCGTCAAGGCGCGGATCATCCTGGAGATCGAGGTCGGTGTCGTCGGCGGCGAGGAAGACGGCGTCGACAACGAGATCAACGACAAGCTCTACACCACCACCGAGGACTTCCTGAAGACCGTGGAAGCACTCGGCGCGGGCGACCGGGGCCACTACCTGCTCGCCGCGACCTTCGGCAACGTGCACGGCGTCTACAAGCCGGGCAACGTCAAGCTCCGTCCCGAGGTCCTCAAGCAGGGCCAGGACGCGGTCGTGGAGAAGCTCGGCCTCCCCGCGGGCTCCAAGCCGTTCGACCTCGTCTTCCACGGCGGCTCCGGCTCGCTGCTGGAGGAGATCCACGAGGCGCTCTCGTACGGCGTCGTGAAGATGAACATCGACACGGACACGCAGTACGCGTTCACCCGCCCGATCGTCCAGCACATGTTCACCAACTACGAGGGTGTGCTGAAGATCGACGGCGAGGTCGGCAACAAGAAGGTGTACGACCCGCGCAGCTACCTGAAGGCGGCCGAGGTCGGCATGGGCGCCCGCATCGCGCAGGCGTGCGAGCACCTGAAGTCCTCCGGCCGCATGATGGCCGGCTGAGTCCTTCCGCTGCAACGAGAAATGCCCCCCGGCTTCCGGGGGGCATTTCTCGTTGCAGCGCGGCGTTTCCGCTCAGGCGGTCACGGCCACCCGCCGTCGAGCCCACCGGTCCAGGCCCAACCACACGCCGGTCAGCAGCACGAACGTCACCGCCGCCGACGGGTACAGGATCGGCGGGGCGGCCAGCCACTGCTGCTGCGCCCAGATCCCGCCGTAGCCGATGCCGGTCACCGCCGCCGCACCCAGCACCGCGGCCGCCACCCGCGGCAGCACCGCCGTGTGGGCTAGGTCGACGCAGACGCCGATGAGCACGAGGAACAGCGGCAGGGCGGAGGTGGGGAAGCCGATGCCCATGAGGATCGGCCAGACCAGGCACCGGTAGGCGACGTAACCGCCCGCCACGAGGGTCGCGGCCCACGGTTTGCCGATGGTGCGGCGGGCCAGCACGAGCACGACGCCGGTGGAGACGAGGCCCCACAGCGGGTAGACCCAGTCGGCGATCGGCAGGGCGAAGTGCAGCACGGCGGTCCGGTCGACCGGGCGGTGGATCGAGTCGGCGACGAACTGGAGCAGGATCGGCTCGGCTTCCGGTTCGCCCCTGTCCCACGCGCCCAGCGCGACGATGCCGTACTCCTGGTGCTGGTTGGGGAACCAGGTGTTCTCCAGGAAGAACAGCCACAGCGCGGCCAGGCCGAAGGTGCCCGCGCGGCCCTTGGGGTAGTAGCGCAGCCAGCCCCGGATCGCGCCGGCGATCATGATCGCGGTGCCCAGGTACAGCAGGGCGTGCGAGCCGCTCCACGACGTGATGTCCAGGCCGTTGACCCGGTGGTTGATCAGGTCGATGGGCAGCGCGACGAGGAACACGCCGGTGCCCCACTGCATGAGCCGCAGCGCGAGCCGGTCCACCCCGTAGCCGGTGAACGTGTGGAACAGCGTCAGCGCCACGACGATGACGGTGCCCGCGGTGTTCAGCAGGTGCGGCGGTGCGAGGTCGTCGCGCAGCCACTTGAAGTGCCAGGCGACGTCCCACGTCGAGCCGAGCAGTTTCAACAGCAGCCCGACGAGCCAGAGCCGGTAGAGCGGCTCGACGAGCCGCGTGGGTGTGTCGCGGCCGGGTTCTCCGCGCTCCCAGTACTGGTCGCGGAACTCCGCGACGCGTTCCCTTGCCCCCGTGTTCACCCGGTCATGATGCGCGGCGCGGGTTCCCGCTGGAAGCTCACCTCTCCCTGGTCTTTGCGGAAATGTCCCCTAGGGGTCACCGCTGAGCTGCCGCAACGATGTTTCGTACCATCCAACGGGTGAGTGCTGTTGCGCCGAACGGCCGCCGGCGAGAAGGTGTCGGGCTGAGAATCCGCTGAGAACGAGCAGGTGGTCGACACGCGCGAGGGCGTTCCGTGCCCGCGGCGGCCGTGGGGCACGATTACCCCATGACCAACCTCCTCGGTCCGGACCCGACCCTGCTGCCGGAACGCCCGGAGGCGCAGGCCGCCTCCGACGGCGGCACCGACCCCGGCAAGATCGTCCGTGCCTACCCGGACTTCAGCGAGGCGTGGGCGCTGCTCGCGGAGCGCGCCCTCCAGGCGGGCGACCCGGTCGCCGCGTACGCCTACGCCCGCACCGGCTACCACCGCGGCCTCGACCAGCTCCGCCGCGCGGGCTGGAAGGGCTTCGGGCCGGTGCCGTGGCGGCACCGCCCGAACCAGGGCTTCCTGCGCGCGCTCGCGGCGCTGGCGCGGTCGGCCGACGAGATCGGCGAGTCGGAGGAGTACGAGCGCTGCTCGAAGTTCCTCGCGGACAGCGACCCGCAGGCGCCCGCAGCCCTCGGCCTGAGCTGATCCGGATGGGCGCGGTGCGGGCGGAGCTGTCGAGGCGTCTGCGGCGCTGGCAGCGCACCGCGCTGCCCATCGTGCAGGCCGCGCTGGCCGCCGGGCTGGCGTGGTTCGTGGCGACGGCGCTCGTCGGCCACCCGCACCCGTTCTTCGCGCCCGTCTCCGCGGTCGTCTGCCTCGGCGTCTCGCTGGGGCAGCGGCCGCGCCGGGTGGCCGAGCTCGTGGTCGGCGTCTCGGTGGGCGTCGGCGTCGGGGACGTGCTGATCTCGCAGATCGGCTCGGGACCGTGGCAGATCGCCCTGGTCGTGGCCCTGGCGATGTCGGCGGCCGTGCTGCTCGACGGCGGCGCGGTCATCGCCCTCCAGTCCGGGTCGTCCGCGGTGCTGGTGGCGACGCTGCTGCCGCCCAGCTCGAACGGCGGGTTCGACCGGATGGTCGACGCGCTCGTCGGCGGGCTGGTCGGCCTGGCCGTGACGGCACTGCTGCCCGCGAACCCGCTCACGATCGCCCACCGGCACGGCAAGGTGGTCCTCGGCGAGCTGTCCACGGCCCTGCGCGGCATCGCGAGCGCCGTCGACGAGCACGACCCGGTGAAGGCGGCCGGTGTGCTCGCGCAGCTGCGCAAGAGCCAGTCCGCCGTCGAGGAGTTCAAGGACGCGCTCAAGGCGGGCAAGGAGATCGCGACCATCGCGCCGATCCGCTGGCGCCGCCGCGACGAGCTGGACCGCTACCGCGAGGCCTCCGCCCCCATCGACTACGCCCTGCGCAACACCAGGGTGCTGGCCCGGCGCGCGATGGCGGCCCTGCGCGACGCCGAGGGGACGCCGGAGATCCTGCCGGACGTGCTGCGCAGCTACGCCGACGCCGTCGACCTGCTGCGCACCGAACTGGCCCGCGGCGACCAGCCGGAACGGGCCCGCGCGGCGGTGCGCGTCGCGGCGAGCACGGCGACCACGCGGGAACTGGGCGGCGACGGCTTCTCGACCAGGGTGGTGCTCGCCCAGATCCGCTCGGTCGCGGTCGACCTGCTCCAGGCCACGGGCCTGACGCGGGCGGAGGCCGTGGAGGCGCTGCCTCCCCTGTCCCGGAAGCCGTGAGGTCCCGGAAGCCGTGATGGTCCGGAAGCCGTGAGGGGACCGGAGTCCCCCCACGGCGTCAGCCCTCGGGCCGGTTGAGCACCCCGACGAGCAGCTTGTGCACGGCGGAGAGGTCCTCCGGGTCCTTGAGCGCGCAGGCGCCACCCGTGAGGGCGTACCACTCGTCCGCTCCCTCGTAGCGCACCTCGGCCCGCACCGACCCGTCCTCGGCCAGCACGGTGCGCAGCTCCAGTTCGCCGGTGATCACGCCGACGTCGTCGGTCATGATCCCGCCGGGGCCCGCGACGAACGGTGACGAGTATTCGGCCATCAGCACCTTCCGAGCATGTCCTGCAACGCCGTCTTCTCCGAGGTGTTCACGGTAAGCGCCCACTTGTACTTCGTGCGCGTCCACATCTTCGCGTAGGTGCACCAGTACGACGTGAGCGGCGGCTTCCAGGTGGCGGGGGTCTGGTCGCCCTTGGACTGGTTCACGTTGTCCGTGACCGCGATCAGCTGCGGCCCGCTCAGGTCGTTCGCGAATTGCTGGCGCTTGGCCGTCGTCCAATTCCGCGCACCGGTGCGCCACGCGGCCGCCAACGGGACGACGTGATCGATGTCCACATCGGACGAGGCGGTCCAGGTGGCCCCGTCGTAAGGGCTGAACCAACTGCCGGAAGTGGCCGCGCAGCTCGAATCCGTGACCACGTTCGAACCATCGCGCTTGAGCACGGTCTCACGGGTGTTGCAGGCTCCCGAAACCGTGATCCAGTGCGGGAAGAGATCGCGCGAATAGCCCGTCATCGTCCCGTCGGTGGCCACCGTCAGGGCTGCTAGCTCGGTCTTCGCGGTCGCGGTGCTGGGGATGCTCGGTGGTGTCGCGCTCGCGGAGGTGACGAGTCCGAGTGCGAGCGCGGCGGTAGTCAGCAATGACAGGGCCGTCGTTCGGACGGCATTGTTGACCGTTGACATAATTCCGACCTTCCTTTAGGGGAATCGGAATTACTGTCGAGCTGTCGAACGGTTCAGGACAATGCTTTCCGGTTGATTCCCGAAAAATGGTTCGGGTTTACAGCCCGCGCACCAGTCGCAGATCCTCCGTGTGGCGGTACCAGGTCCACTTGTTCATCTGGCGGGGGTGCGCGATCCCGTCGGACGTCACGGCGGTCGGCAGGCAGCCGAGTTGGAACGCGCGGCCCGCGGTCTCGTTCACCTTCCGGCCGAGCAACCGCTTGTGGATCACCCGGACGATGAGCCCGGCGCCGCCCTCGGGGTCCGGCGTCACCTCCAGGCGGGTGGCCTGGCCGCGCAGCACGTTGTCGTCGTCGCAGTAGCCGACCCCGCGGACCGGGCTGATCACGCCGAGGCCGACCAGCACGCCGCCCGCGTCGTCGCGCAGCACCGGCACCCTGTCCGGGTCGCCGGACAGCGCCAGGTCGAGGGCTCGGCCGGTGTCGGTCGGCAGCCCCCACAGCGCGGCCACGGCCGAGTCCGGCGACGACGGCACGTAGGCCAGCGGCACGTCCGCGACACGCTCGGTCCGCAACAACCTCAACACCACCGCGTTGAGGTCCGCGTCGCTCCCCGCGACCACGAGACGCTGGTCACCCAAATCGGACACGATCGCGTCGACGTGGGCTTTTCCAGGTCGTGGGGGCACCCGGAGCACCTCGATGTCGTCACGCTCAGTGATCATTGGCGACTCGCTGTCGAGGCTGTCGTTTCCGCAGGCCAGCACGATTCCGCGCACCATCAACTCCTGGTCTACCCTCATGCACCGGCATTGCCCTTCCCAGTCCTAGCCCTTGGAGTTTCACATGTCGGCCGTAGTGCTGATCGGTGCCCAGTGGGGCGATGAGGGCAAGGGCAAGGCCACGGACCTGCTCGGGGAGCGCGTCCAGTGGGTCGTCCGCTACCAGGGCGGGAACAACGCGGGGCACACCGTCGTGCTGCCCAACGGCCAGAACTTCGCCCTCCACCTGATCCCCTCGGGCATCCTCACGCCCGGAGTGACGAACGTCATCGGCAACGGTGTCGTCGTCGATCCCGGCGTGCTCCTCGCGGAGCTGGGCGGGCTGGAGGAGAAGGGCGTCGACACCGACCGCCTGCTGATCTCCGCCGACGCGCACCTGATCATGCCGTACCACGTGGCCATCGATAAGGTCACCGAGCGCTACCTGGGCAAGGCCAAGATCGGCACCACCGGTCGCGGCATCGGCCCGTGCTACCAGGACAAGCTCGCCCGCGTCGGCGTCCGCGTGCAGGACCTGCTCGACGAGAAGATCCTGCGCCAGAAGGTCGAGGCGGCGCTGGACATCAAGAACCAGATGCTGATCAAGGTCTACAACCGCAAGGGCCTCGAGACCGACCAGGTCGTCGACACGGTGCTGGAGCACGGCAGCAAGTTCGCCTCCCGGATCGCCGACACCCGGTTGCTGCTGAACCAGGCGCTGGAGCGCGGTGAGACGGTTCTCCTGGAGGGCTCGCAGGGGACCTTGCTGGACGTGGACCACGGGACCTACCCGTTCGTGACGTCGAGCAACCCGACGTCGGGCGGGGCTTGCGCGGGGTCGGGGATCGGGCCCACCCGGATCACCACCGTGATCGGGATCCTGAAGGCGTACACGACCCGTGTCGGGTCCGGGCCGTTCCCGACCGAGTTGAACGACGACATGGGGGAGTACCTCCGGAAGACCGGTGGCGAAGTGGGTGTGACCACTGGCCGCAACCGTCGCACCGGGTGGTTCGACGCGGTGATCGCGCGGTACGCGTCACGGGTGAACGGGATCACGGACTACTTCCTGACGAAGCTGGACGTGCTGTCCAGCTTGGAGAAGGTGCCGGTGTGCGTGGCGTACGACATCGACGGGACCCGCGTCGAGGAGATGCCGATGTCGCAGTCGGACGTGCACCACGCGGTGCCGGTGTACGAGGAGCTGCCGGGGTGGTTCGAGGACATCAGCGGGTGCCGGTCGTTCGAGGAGTTGCCTGCCAACGCGCGGGCGTACGTGGAGTACCTGGAGTCGATCTCCGGGGCGAGGATGTCGGCGATCGGGGTTGGTCCTGGGCGGGATCAGACGATCGTGAGGCATGACATGCTGGGGTGAAGTGATCTTGGTTGAGGAGGGGCGGCCTTTGGGGGTCGCCCCTCTTTTTTGTGTTCGGGTGGGTGGCTGCGGGTTTCGGGGTGGTGGCCGGTCGCCGGTGGCTGGTGGTTGGTGGCTGCGGGTTTTGGGGTGGTGGGGGGTGGCTTCGGGTTCCGGCGTGCTGTGGCCGATTTGACTTGGGGACCCCTCTTTTCGGCCCTCGGCGGTCTGAAAGGGCAGGTGGTGAAGCCCTGCCCGCCGCCGCGAGGGTAGGGCCGAAACCCCAAGTCACATCGGCCACGTTCCGTGGCGCGTCTCGCGGTTCGTGGGTTGGTGGGTTTACTGCTTTGTCGGCTGCGGCTGCGGTTGTTGGTCTTCGGCTCCGGTCTTGGGGTGTGGTGGTTGGACCTTTTGCCTCGAAGGGTCGTGGACCGAGGTATGTCAGCATCCGGGACGGGGGTGTCCGTCCGTTGACATCGTGTTGTCCGGCACCAAAACTCGGTCCCATGAGTGGCCGCGAAGTCCTGGTTGCTCGTCTGCACGTCGATCTGCGGCGGCAGGCGAGCGCGATCTGTTGCGCGCGTTGATCAACTCTTCACCATCCGGGCGCTGACGCCCATCCCCTTTTCAGTCACCGCTGGGAGAAATCGTGTCGATTTCCACGGCGGGTGTACTCGCGCGCCCGGATGAGGGAACTACCGCGGCGGGGTCCACCCGGAAGCCGAAGAAACGTCGATTGCCCGACCTGCGTCGGTGGATCAGTCCGATCGCGCTGGTCGTCCTCTGGCAGGTCGCCAGTGCGAGCGGAGTGCTGCCGCCGGACAAGCTCGCGGCACCCCTCACCGTCCTGGACTCCGCTGTGGAGCTGATCGCCGACGGGCAGTTGGGCAGTGCCTTCGCGGTCTCGATCGGCAGGGTCGCGGGCGGGTTCGCCATCGGTGCGTTCATCGGTGCGGCGCTGGGTCTGCTGTCGGGGCTTTCGCGTTGGGGTGAAAGGATTTTCGATCCGCCGGTGCAGATGTTGCGGACGTTGCCGCACCTGGGGCTGATCCCGTTGTTCATCCTGTGGTTCGGCATCGGGGAGCAGCCGAAGCTGGCGCTGGTGGCGGCGGGTGTCGCGTTCCCCCTCTACCTGAACCTGCACGCGGGCATCCGGCAGACCGATCCCGGTCTCCTGGAGGCGAGTCGGGTCCTGGGCTACAGCGGGGTCGAGCGGGTGGTGCACGTGGTGTTGCCGTCGGCGTTGCCGCAAACGCTGGTGGGGCTGCGGATCTCGCTCGGGGCGGCCTGGTTGTCGTTGATCGTGGCGGAGCAGGTCAACGCGGACGCGGGTATCGGCTACCTGATCAACAACGCGCGGGAGTTCCTGCGCACCGACGTGGTCGTGGTCGGGCTGCTGGTCTACGCCCTGCTGGGCCTGGCCACCGACGGGCTCGTGCGGGCATTCGAAAGGAGGTTGCTCCGATGGCAAGCGCGGTGAGCGTTCACGGCCTGGTGAAGGAGTTCGGCGATCGGCGGGTGCTCGACCGGGTGGACCTCGACATCCGGCAGGGCGAGTTCGTGGCGCTGCTCGGGCGCAGCGGGTCGGGGAAGTCCACGCTCCTGAGAATCCTGGCGGGTCTCGACACCGATGTGCGGGGCGCGTTCGAGGTGCCGGGCAAGGTGTCCGTGGCGTTCCAGCAGCCGCGCCTGCTGCCGTGGCGGCGGGTGTGGCGCAACGTGTCCCTCGGATTGAGGGGTGTCGACGGGCGGGCGGTGGCGGAGAAGGCGCTGGCCGAGGTCCGGCTGAGCGACCACGTGGACGCGTGGCCGTTGACGCTGTCCGGTGGCGAGGCGCAGCGGGTGTCGTTGGCCCGCGCGCTGGTCCGGGAGCCGGACGTGCTGCTGCTGGACGAGCCGTTCGGCGCGCTGGACGCGTTGACCAGGCTCGCGATGCACCACCTGGTCGACCAGTTGTGGCGCGAGCACCGGCCCGCCGTCCTGCTGGTGACCCACGACGTGGACGAGGCGCTGCTGCTCGCCGACCGGGTCCTGGTGCTGGACGAGGGCCGGATCGTCGCTGAGCACCGCGTGAACCTCGCCCGACCCCGCAGGTGGGTGTCCCTTGTGGACCTCCGCACCCGAGTGCTGGCCGATCTGGGAGTGGACGATGTCGAAGCCGCGTAGGAACCTGCTGATCGGTGCGTTCGCCGCAGTGCTGCTGACGGCCTGCGGGACGGCGGCGACCACGTCGGGCACCGTCCCGGCCGCGGTGGGCGCCGAGGACCTGGCCAAGGTGACGCTGAAGGTCGGCGACCAGAAGGGCGGCTCGAAGTCGCTGCTCACGGCCGCGAACCTGCTCGCCGACACGCCGTACAAGATCGAGTGGGCCACGTTCACGTCCGGTCCGCCGCTGCTGGAGGCCGCGTCGGCCGGGGCGATCGACATCGGCGGGGTCGGCAACACGCCGCCGATCTTCGCGGCCGCCGCGAACGCCAAGATCGCCGCCGTCTCGGTGGCCAAGGGCAACGTGACCGGCGACGCGTTCCTGGTGCCCGGCGACTCGCCGCTCAAGGACGTCGCCGACCTCAAGGGCAGGAAGGTCGCCGTGGCCAAGGGCAGTTCGGCGCACGGCCAGGTGCTCCTGACGCTGCGCAAGGCGGGCCTGTCGACGAAGGACGTCACCCTGACCTTCCTCCAGCCGTCGGACGCCTACGCGGCGTTCACGCAGAAGCAGGTCGACGCCTGGGCGGTCTGGGACCCGTACACGGCCCAGGCCGAGCAGGAGGCGGGCGCTCGTGTCCTGGCGACCGGCGAGGGGACCGCGAACGGCTACACGTTCCAGGTCGCGGGCACGGCCGCGCTCTCCGACGCGGGCAAGAACTCCGCGATCAAGGACCTGCTCATCCGGCTGGCGAAGGCCCAGCAGTGGGCCGACGGGCACCGCGAGGAGTGGGCGAGGACGTGGGCCGGGGAGACCGGGCTGAAGGTCGAGGTCGCCCGCGCCGCCGTCGAGCGCGGCGGTGACCTGCCGGTCTCGCTCGACGACGCCGTCGTCAAGTCCGAGCAGGACCTGGCGGACGCGTTCAGCGAGGACAAGACGCTGCCCGGCAGGGTGGACTTCGCGAAGTTCACCGACCGCCGGTTCCAGGAAGACCTGAAGGCCGCCCGCGGAGGCAACTCATGAGCGTGACACTGCACTGGTTCCTGCCCACCTCCGGTGACGGCCGCACGATCGTCGAGCGGTTCCACGCGAACCGCACCCAGGGCGCGCCCGCGCAGCGCGACCCCGACATCGACTACCTGGCGCAGATCGCCCGCGCCGCCGAGGCGAACGGCTTCGTCGGCGTGCTCACCCCGACCGGCACCTGGTGCGAGGACGCGTGGCTGACCACCGCCGCGCTGATCGCCGAGACCAAGAAGCTGAAGTTCCTGGTGGCGTTCCGGCCCGGTGTCATCTCGCCGACGCTGGCCGCGCAGATGGCGTCGACCTACCAGCGGATCTCCAAGGGGCGGCTGCTGCTCAACGTCGTGACCGGCGGCGACGCGATCGAGCAGCAGCGGTTCGGCGACTGGCACGACCACGACCAGCGCTACGCGCGCACCGACGAGTTCCTGCACGTGGTGCGCAACGCGTGGACCGGGCAGCCGTTCGACTTCTCCGGCGAGCACTACCGGGTGGCGGGCGCGACCGTGCTGGCGGCGCCGAACCCGACGCCGCAGATCTACTTCGGCGGCTCGTCGGACGCGGCCCTCCCGGTGGCGGCCCGGCACGCCGACGTCTACCTGACCTGGGGCGAGCCGCCCGAGGCGGTGGCCGAGAAGATCGGCCGCGTCCGGGCGCTGGCGGAGGCGCAGGGGCGGAAGATCCGGTTCGGGATCCGGCTGCACACGATCAGCCGCGACACGTCCGCGGAGGCGTGGCTGGAGGCGGCGAAGCTGCTGGACGCCCTGGACCCGGAGCAGGTGCGCAAGGCGCAGTCGCAGCTCGGCGCCAGCCAGTCCGTCGGCCAGCAGCGGATGGTCGCCCTGCACGGCGGCGACCTCAGCGGGGGCGTGCGCGGCCTGGAGATCCACCCCGGCCTGTGGGCGGGCATCGGACTGGTGCGCGGCGGCGCGGGCACGGCGCTGGTCGGCAGTCACGGCGAGGTCGCCGACCTGATCGAGGAGTACCACTCGCTGGGCGTCGAGGAGTTCGTGCTGTCGGGCTACCCGCACCTGGAGGAGGCGTACTGGTTCGGGGAGGGCGTCCGGCCGGAACTCGCCAGGCGCGGCCTGCTCGCGGGTCAGGAGGACCTGGTCCCCGCGGGGTGAGACGACGAGGGCCTCCCGTTCCGCAGGGGGAACGGGAGGCCCTCGTCGAGCGCTCAGCGCCGGGTCGAGGCAAGCGCTTCCACGGCGGTGTCCGCGTTGTCGCTGAACAGCCCGTCGATGCCCGTGGCGAAGAACTTCGCGTACTCGTCGAACGCGCGGCCGTAGGCGGCGGGATCGGTGGAGGACCGGTAGTCGGCGGGCAGGAACGCGTTCTCGTTGCGGAAGGTGAACGGGTGCACGACCAGCTTCGCGGCGTGCGCGTCCTTCACCAGGTTCGTCGGCGCGAGCAGGAAACCGGCCGCGTCGCGCGGGATGATCCGGTCCTTCGACGGGCCGATGCCGTCGGCGTAGGTCGCGACCTCCTTGAGCCCGGCGGGCGTGACCAGGTCGTCGTAGGTGCGCTTGTCCCCGGCCTTGGTGAAGTCGTAGGGCGCGCCCGAGCCGTTGACCAGCTGCACGATCGGCACCCGCAGCGACCTGTTGAGGGTCTTCAGGTTCGCCACCTCGAACGACTGCACGAACACCTTGGCGTCCGGGCGGTTCAGGCCGTTGCGGTTGAGCGCGTCGACCAGCTTCGGCTCCAGCGCGAGCCCGATCTCCTGGAAGTACGTGGGGTGCTTGGTCTCGGGGTAGATCCCGACGTCGCGCCGCAGCTCCTTGGAGAGCCGCCGCTGGAGGTCGACGACCTCCTGGAACGTCGGGATCTCGAACCGGCCGTCGTAGAGGGTGTTGCGGGCCCGCGTCTCCGGGATGCGCTCCTTGGCGCGCAGCGTCTTCAGCTCGGCCAGCGTGAAGTCCTCGGTGAACCAGCCGGTCAGCGCCACCCCGTCGATCACCTTCGTCGCCTTGCGGCCCGTGAACTCCGGGTGCGACGAGACGTCGGTCGTGCCGCCGATCTCGTTCTCGTGCCGGGTGACGAGCTTGCCGTCCCTGGTGGAGACCAGGTCCGGCTCGAGGTAGTCCGCGCCCATCCGCACGGCCAGCTCGTAGGACGCCAGCGTGTGCTCGGGCCGGTAGCCCGCCGAGCCGCGGTGCCCGATGACCAGCGGGCCGTCGGAGTGCTGCCACCGCTGGGCGGAAACCCCGCCGGTGTCCTGCTGCGCCGCCGATGCGATGGGCAGCACCGCGATGCCTACGAGCGCCATGGTGGTGAGCACCACCCCGGCGAGAACCGTGCGCGCCATTGTCGACCTCCTCGTGTCCCGACTTCCACGGCGGCAGCTTCGCCTCGCGGAGCGTCATCCCGGCCACGTTATGAGGTCCCCGCGGCCACGTCACGGTGAACAGCGCGCAGCTGTTCGGTCGCGGTGCGCGATTGGCGGCGAAGATCTTCGGGGCTGTTCTGTGACGGCGGTCACGGGTACGGTGCGACCAGTTGATCGACATCGGGGGTGTCCGTGGCTGGTGTTCCAGTGGAGCGGGTCAGCTCCTCGCCGGAGGAGCGGCCGGACGTCGCGGAGCTGGTGGCCGAGTACGACGAGGAGCGCCCCGCCCGCGGGCTCACCGGGCGCTGGGAACTCGGCGTCGGGATCGCCGCCCTGGTCATCGCGCTGCTGGTGCTCAAGCAGGTGTTCGATCCCTTCAGCAAGGGCAACCAGTACTACCTGGTGGTGTTCCTCGGGCTGACGCTGCCGCTGGTCTTCCTGGCCTACCGGCCGTGGCGCTCGGCGGGCGACAGCCCCGGCCCCTTGGACTGGGCGCTCGCGCTGGTCGCGCTGCTCGTGGGCCTGTACCCGGTGCTCGGCGGCTACGACGCGTTCCTCGACCGGCAGGGGCAGCTGTCGACGCTCGACGTCGTCGCGGGCGCGCTGCTGCTCGTGCTGGTGCTGGAGGCCTGCCGCCGCACCACCGGGCTCGTGCTGCCGGTCGTGTGCCTGGTGTTCCTCGCCTACGCCTACTACGGCGGGTTCCTGCCGCAGGGCTGGGACGTCGCGCACGCGGGCATCGACTTCAGCCAGATCGTGAACGCGCTCTACAACGACGCGAGCGGGTTCTTCGGCACCCCGCTGGACGTCGCCGCGACCTACATCGTGCTGTTCACCATCTACGGCGCGGTGCTCGACTCCTCCGGCGCGGGCAAGTTCTTCGTCGACATCAGCTTCGCGGCGTTCCGCAACTCCCGCACCGCGCCCGGCCGCACCGCCGCGCTCTCCGGGTTCCTGCTCGGCACGGTGTCCGGCTCGGGCACCGCGACGACGGTCAGCCTGGGCGCGGTCACGTGGCCGATGCTGCGCAAGGCGGGCTACCCGCGGGAGAACGCGGGCGGACTGCTCGCCGCGTCCGGCATCGGCGCGATCCTCTCGCCGCCCACGCTGGGCGCGGCGGCGTTCATCATCGCCGAGTACCTCCGGACGTCGTACCTGGACGTGCTGCTGTGGGCGACCGTGCCCACGCTGCTGTACTACCTCGGGATCGTGCTCGCGGTCGAGGCCGACGCCCGCCGGTTCGGCGCGAAACCCGTCGCCGTGGACTCGCCGAGCGCGTGGAAGCTGTTGCTGCGCGGCGGTTACCACTTCCTGTCGCTCGGGATCATCGTGCTGTTCCTGGCGCTGGACATCCCGCCGTTCGCCGCCGTCGTGTACGCGACCGGCGTCGCCGCGCTGTTCGCGCTGGCCGCCAGGTGGCGTTCGCGCGAAAGCGGTTTCCTGGTGGCGTGGCTGCGATCCGTGGCCGACGCGCTGGCCTCGGGGGTGCGCGGCGCGCTGCCGGTGATCGCGGTGTGCGCGGCGGCCGGGATCATCACGTCCACCATCACCAAGACCGGACTGGGCCAGGTGCTCGCGTCCGCTCTGGTGCACGCGGCCCGCGCGGTGTCGTCGAACCCGACCGTCGTGCTGGCGTTGACGGTGGTGTTCGCGGCGGTCGCGGTCGGCGTGCTCGGCCTCGCCGTGCCGGTCACCGCGTCGTTCATCATCTCGTGGGTCGTCATCGGACCCGCGCTGGCCGATCTCGGCGTCGCCGCGCCGGAACGCGCGATGTTCATCTTCTACTACGCGGTCCTGTCCGAGGTGACGCCGCCGACCGCGCTGGCCGCCGTGGCCGCCGCCGCGATCACCGGCGGCGCGGTGATGAAGACGATGTGGCAGACGTGGAAGTACACGCTGCCCGCGTTCCTCGTGCCGATCGCGTTCGTGCTGACGGACAACGGGTCCGCGCTGCTGCTCCAGCGCTCGGCGGTGGACGCGGTGTGGGTCACCGCGGTGTCCGCGATCGGCGTGGCGGCGCTGGCCGTCGTCACGGGCGGCTGGCTGATCAGCCGGGCGGGCCTGCCGGAGCGCCTGCTCTGCGTGCCCGCCGCACTGCTGCTGCTGTACCTCCAGCCGGTCACCATCGCCGCCGGGATCGGGTTCCTGGCGGTGGCCGTGGTCGTGCACCTCGTGTTGCGGAAGGGGAGAACCCAGGATGCGTAGCTGGAACCTGAGGGTCGCGGTGGCCGTGCTCGCGGTCGGGCTGGCCGCCGCCGGGTGCGGGGGCAAGCGCGAGGCGGCCGTGTCCGGGGACGCGGGCACCGGCTCGTGCGAGGCGGCCGACGGGCGGATCACCATCGCGACCGGCAACGCGGGCGGCGTGTACTACGTCGTCGGCGGCGGCTTGGCGCAGCTGATCAGCGACAACACCAAGCTCAAGGCCACCGCCGCGGAGACCGGCGCGTCCGTGCAGAACATCCAGCAGCTCGTCGCGGGCAACTACGACGTGGCGTTCTCGCTGGCGGACACCGCCGCGGACGCGGTGAACGGTAAGGACGCGTTCGACGGGAAGCCGCAGAAGGTCAAGGCGCTCACCCGGCTGTACTCGAACTACACGCAGGTGCTCGTGCGGACTGACAGCGGCATCGACAGCGTCGCGGACATGAAGGGGAAGCGGATCTCCACCGGTTCGCCCAAGTCCGGCACCGAGGTGATCGCCAACCGGCTGCTGGCCGCCGTCGGCCTCGACCCGGCGGCGGACGTGCGGGCGCAGCGGCTGGACCTGACCAAGACCGCGGACGGCATGAAGGACGGCAGCATCGACGGGCTCGTGTGGTCCGGCGGCCTGCCCACCGCGCAGATGACCGACATCACCACCTCGTTGAAGGGCAAGGTGAAGCTGATCGACATCAGCGGCCAGCTCGACGCCCTGAAGAAGATCAACCCCGTCTACGACGTCGCCCCCGTCCCGGCCGCCACCTACGGTCTGGCCGCCGACGTGCCGACCATCGTCGTGCCGAACGTGCTCCTCGTGCGCGAGGACTTCCCGGCCGCCAACGCGTGCGCGATCACGAAGCTGATCTACGACAGGAAGGCCGACCTCGAAAAGGTGCACCCGGCGGCCAAGGACATCACGAAGAGCAAGGCCGCCGAGACCGATCCGGTGCCCCTGCACCCCGGATCGGAGCAGGCACTGCGGGGTTAGGCCGGATAGTCAACTACGCTGCTCCATCGTGCGTGTCCTGGTCATCGGGTCTGGCGCCCGTGAACATGCCCTTGTCCTCGCTCTGGCGAAGGACCCCGAGGTGATCGCGCTTGCCTGCGCACCGGCGAATGCCGGGATAGCGGGGCTGGCCGAGGTCTACGGGGTCGACGTCGGCGACGCCGGGGCTGTCGCCGCCCTGGCCGAGGAGTGGAACGCCGACCTTGTAGTGGTCGGCCCCGAGCAGCCCCTCGTGGCGGGCGCGGCCGATGCCGTGCGCGCCGCGGGCATCCCGTGCTTCGGCCCGTCGAAGGACGCGGCCCGGATCGAGGGCTCCAAGGCGTTCGCGAAGGACGTCATGTCCGCCGCGGGCGTCCCGACGGCGACGAGCGAGATCGTCGACACCTCGGCACGCCTGGACTCCGCGCTCAACCGGTTCGGCCCGCGCTGGGTCGTGAAGGACGACGGCCTCGCCGCCGGCAAGGGCGTCGTGGTCACCAGCGACCGCGCCGTGGCCCGCGCGCACGCCATGACCCTGCTCGAAGGCGGCCACCCGGTCCTGCTGGAGTCGTTCCTCGACGGCCCCGAGGTCTCGCTGTTCTGCCTCACCGACGGCACCACCGTCGTCCCGCTGCTGCCCGCCCAGGACTTCAAGCGCGTCGGCGACGGCGACGCGGGCCCCAACACCGGCGGCATGGGCGCCTACTCCCCCCTCTCGTGGGGCGGCCCCGACCTCGTCGACATCATCGTCAGCACCTGCGTGCAGCCCGTCGTCGACGAGATGCGCGCCCGCGGCAACCCGTTCACCGGCCTGCTCTACGCCGGGCTCGCCATGACCTCCACCGGCCCGCAGGTCATCGAGTTCAACTGCCGCTTCGGCGACCCCGAGACCCAGTCGGTCGTCTCCCTGCTCCGCACCCCCCTCGCCCGCCTCTTCCTGGCCGCCGCGAACGGCGACCTCGCCGCCCACCCCCCGCTCGACTGGGCCGACGGCTACGCCGTCACCGTCGTCATCGCCGCCGAGGGCTACCCCGGCATGCCCCGCACCGGCGACGTCATCGGCGGCAGCGAAGCCGAAGGCGTCCTGCACGCCGGCACCCGCCGCCGCGAGGACGGCGCCGTCGTCTCCACCGGCGGCCGCGTCCTCTCCGTGGTCGGCACCGGCGACTCCCTCGCCGACGCCCGCACCGACGCCTACGCCCGCGTCGCGAGCGTCCACCTCACCGGCTCCCACCACCGCACCGACATCGCCCTCAAAGCCGCGAACGGCGAGGTGACCACCCCGTAGGGGGTCCCATCCCTCCGCGAACGGCGGAACCGGCCACGCCCGGAGTTCGTCCAACCACAGGTGCGTCTCACGCCGGCGTTGGTAGCCTGCGAAGCGGGACCGGACCGTCACCGACCGCACGGGGGTAGGACGACGTGGCACAGGAGAACATGGCAGGCAACGCCCTTCTCGGCGCCGTCGCCACCGCCGGTGGCGCCGTGGGAGCCGCGGTCGGCGCGCTGTTCGCAGCCGAAGGCGCCATGGGCAAGATGCTCAGCGGCGGCGGGGCCACGCAGGGTTTCGAGATCGACCGGGGTTCGGTACTCGCCTCCGGCCAGGTCATCAAGGGCGAGATCGACAAGCTCCAGGGCAAGCTCACCGAGGTGAGCGGTGTGCTCCAGTTGAACGCCGAGGACGACGTCAACAGCGCGATCGCGAAAGCCTGGAACTCCCGCTTGGTGGAGGGCGACGAGTCCTACGCCGGTCGTGTGCGCCTTTACATAGCGAGCTTGCACGACCTGGTCGAACAGCTCCGCACGGCCGCTGAGAAATACGGTTTCACCGATCAGGAAGTCGTAGCCGCATTGGGGCCCAAGAGCTGATGTCCACATTCCGTTCCGGTTTCGCCCTGCTCGCCGCAGCCCTGGTGCTGGCGGGGTGTACCAGTGAGGTCGGTGGCAGCGCTGGGAGCGACACCACCGAAAAGGCTCCCGGAACGTCAAGCCCCCCTCCGACGACTTCCAAGAAGGCGCCCCAGCCGGTTCGGCCCAAGGTGATCAAGATCGACACCATCGACCCGTGCAGGGTTTTCGCCGATGACCAGGTCAAGCAACTGGGCGTCACCCCCGGCAAGCGGCAGGACGCCGACCTGGTCGAGAAGGGCAAGGCGCCCGGCTGCGTCTACCTGGCGAGCGGGAGCTTCACCTACCAGGTGGTCCTGATCCCCAATCAGGGAATCGACTACTGGCGTGAGGGGAGTGGCAACGTCGACCGGAAGGAAACCCAGGTCTCCGGATTCGACGCCGTCCAGACGAACTTGATCGGTCAGAGCGACCAGTGCAGCTTCTGGATCGACGTCTCGGACGGTCAGCTCGTCTACGTGAACTACCTGCCGATCAAAACCATGAAACTCGACCAGGTGTGCGGAAATGCGCAGAAGGGCGCTGAGCTGGCACTGGCGACGCTCACAACGTTGGCGTGAGGGAGAATCATGTCGTATGAGCAGCTTCCCGATTTCCGGTTCGAGGGTCGTGGCAACAGCGAACTCGCGCAACTGATCGCCAAGTTCAACTCCGGTGACAGCGCCCGCAGGTTCGGTGCGGCCTCCGACGGTCTGCGCGACCTGGCGGCGCAGTTGGCGGCGACCGATGACACCCTGCGCCGTGAGCTCGGCAAGCTCGGCGTCGCCTGGCAGGGTGCGGCGGGTGACAAGGCGGGGACCGCGTTCAAGGCGGAGGCCGACTACGCGGATGACATGAACACCAGCGGGCAGCAGAACTCGACCGCGACGATGGTGCAGAGCGAGTCGCACAGCAGTGCGCGCAACAGCATGCCGGAGCCCGCGAAGCTCAACGGTGCCACCGAGACGTCGTTCGTCGACGACGTCGGCGGGTTCTTCGGGTACGAGACCGATCACGCGGCCGAGGTCAAGGAGACCAACGCGGCGCGCGAGCAGGCGATCCAGGGCCTCACGCAGTACACGCAGGCGAGCCAGGCCGCGCTGGACGAGTTCCAGGCGCCGGGCAAGCCGCCGAACTTCGAGGTCACGAGCACGTCGTCGACGGGGGGCCACCCGGTCGGCACGGGCATCTCCGGGATCGGCAACCCGACGCCGGGCATTCCCGGTGGCAACACGGGCGGTGTTCCGGTCGGCGGTGTGGCGAACCCGCCCGGTGGCGGCGGGCTCGTGACGCCGCCGCAGCTCCCCGGCCGTGGCGTGGTGCCCCCCGGTGTGGTGCCCCCCGGTGGGGTGGTTCCGCCCGGTGTCGTGCTGCCGCCCGGTGGCACGACCGGCATCGCGCCTCCTTTCACCGGTGGCGGCACGACGGTCAACCCGACCGCGGCGGGGATGATGCCGAAGGGCGGCGGGTCGGGGCTGGGGATCGGGCTCGGGCTGGTCGGTGCGGCGGGGCTGGGCGCGGTGGTTGCCACGGCGAAGGGCGGGCAGGTCATCCGCGGCACGGGTGGGCCGGGAACCGGTGCGGCGCCGAAGGTTCCGGTCGCCAAGACGGGTGCGCCCGGTGTGGGTGGCAACGGCACGATCGGCAAGGGCACGTCCGGGGTCGCCGCGGGCGGCATGGCCGCCGAGGGCGAGGGGCGCGCGGCGGGGCGGGGCGCGGCCGGGGCCCGCGGTGGGGCCGGGTCGATGATGCAGCCCGCCGCCGCGGCCGGTGGTCGTGGCGCGCAGAGCGAGGAGGACGACGAGCACGTGCGCAAGTACGGAGTCGACTCCGACGACGTCTTCGGCGACGACCGGATGGTCGTCCAGTCCGTGATCGGTGAGGAACCCCAGAACAAGTGACATCCCCAGGCTCGGTCGTGCTTTCCACGCTGGAGTTCGACGTCGTGTGGGAGGCCGCCCGGCTGGTGCGGCGCAACGTCGCGCTGGACGTGCCGAGCCCCGGGATCACGCACACCGAGCGCGCGGAGTTCGTGCGCGGTGCGTGGGCTTCGCTCGAAGGGCGCGGCCTGGCCCGCGGGGGCCGGGTCGTGCCCGAGATCGCGGACGCGCTGGCGCTGCTGTCCAACCCGCAGGTCTCGTTCGACATCTGGATCCGGGCGGCGGGCCGCACGATCACCGGGCTCGCCGCGGCGGCCGGTGAGGACGCGGTGCTGGCCGTCGTCGACGGCGACGAGGTGTGGCTGATCGAGTCCAGGGGCAGCGCGCTGGCCGAGGCCGCGGTGTCCGTGGCCGGTGACATGCCCGCCGGTTTCGGGCGGTCCATCAGCCTGCCGAACGACGTCCTGCGCGCGGCATCCGACGAAGCCGGGCGCAGCGCCGAGAAGCTCGTGCTCGCCTTGGAGCGCAAGGGTTTGCCGCTCAGCGAGGCCCAGGAGCTCGCCCGCATGGCGGACGGCATGGGCACCCGCGGCCAGTTCGGCGCCGAACGCGGCCAGAACGGCGGCCCACCGCTGCGCGCGGGGCGCGTGGTCGCGTTCCACGACGCGTCCTCCGGCCGCTTCCTGCACCAGGTGCGCCCCAGCACGGACGGCCGCAACTGGAGCACGATCACGCCCGTCGACAACGCCCGGTTGGCCGTCTGCCTGTGGGAGCTGTTGCAGGAGGTCTGACCGCGGAACCGCTCCGCCCGCCGCCGCGTCGAAGGACCGAAGCGGGTTCGGGGGGTCCGGAGCCATGCCCGCGGCCATCGGGAGTTGACGTCTGGTGACCCCAGAGCGACAAACCACGAGTTCCGCCGCCTACCTGGCGGCCTGGGAACACCTCGACCTCGGCGCCATGCCGATCGTCCTGCACGTCGGGCACGACCGGCTGTCGGTCGCGGCGGCCTGGAGCGAGCTGGCCGACCTGGACCTGGTGCGCGGCAACGAGATCGACCCGTGGCTCGCGTCCGCGTTCAAGCTGCTGGCCAACCCGCCCCGCTCGGCCGACCTGCGGCTGGGCATCGGCCGTTCGGGGGTGCGCGCCCTGGCCGGGTCGGCCGGGGGCGGCGGTGTGCTGGCGGTGCTGCGCAACCAAGAGCTGACCGTGTGCGAGTTCACCCACGGGGACCTGGTCGGCGAACTCGTCGCGCTCGTGCCGCCGTTCACCCCGGACACCCTGCTGCGCGGCCAGTTCGGCGCCGCCGTGCTCGACCGGTCCGGCCGCAGGCGCCGGGCCGCGGACTTCGTCGACTTCCACGACGCGGCCACCGGCCGTTTCCTGTCCGACGGCACCGTCGCCGACGCCGGGGTGCTGGAGGAGAGGGTTGTCACGCTCCTGCGCGACCTCGATGGATGACTTTCGGCGTCAAACCAGGACGGAGCCGCCTCGCGGCTCTAATATCGAAGACGACTTCAAGGGGGTTGGCGTGGCTATCGCGAAGATCAACGCCGAGGCGATGGATCAGTGCCGGAGCACCGTATCCAGCCAAGCCGGACAATTCGGCGCGGTGGGTGACGGTTTCGCCAGCCAGTACGGAAATCCGGACATCTTCGGCAAGCTCGCCGGTTCAGGCGGATTGTCGTCCGCGGTGTCCGGTCTCGACAGCGCGGCGGGCACCGAGTTCGCCGCCGCCGAGACCGTGCTCGGCAAGGTCGAACGCGCCCTCGACAAGGTCCAGTCGTCCGTTGTCGACGTCGACGACCAAGCCGCCAACTCGTTCCGGATGGTGTGACCCATGAGTGCGAAGGACGAGGTCGCGGCCCTGCCCGGCGGCCAGGCGCTGGCCGCTCTGGCCGCGAAGGTCGACACCGCCCAGCCCGAGGCGGTCAGGGAGATCGCGACCCGCTGGAAGGAAGCCGCGGACAAGAGCGGTGAGAGCGGCAACGCGGTCCAGCAGTCGGTGAACCAGTTGGACGGCGCTTGGGAAGGTGTGTCCGCGGACGGATTCGTCGCGTACATGGGCGAATTCACCAAGGGCGGCAATTCGCTCAAGGACGCGCTGACGAACGCGGCCACCGACCTGGAATCCGCCGCCGCCGCACTGGAAACCGCGAAGACCTCCATCACCCGCATCTGCGAAGACCTGCTCAGCGCCGCCCGCAGAACCCGCCAGCAGAACCCCGACGCCCCACCCGCCGACGTCGACGGCCTCATCCAGGGCCTGTGCGCGGACGCCGCAAGCGACGCCCAACCCGTCATCGCGACCGCCGACAACGCCCTCAACACCGCACTGGGCGCCATCAAGGGCCGCGCCGACGCCATCGCGCCCAAGTTCTCCACCATGGGCGACCCCACCATCCAGAAATTCGTCCCCTCCACCGACAACCCCGTCGAGTGGACCCCCAAGCCGGAGGCCGACACCTCCACCTCCAGCGCGACCGCCCCCACCACCCCCCAGGACACCGCCCAGCAGACCAGCAACGCCCCCACCGGCAGCGCCCCCACCAGCGGTGGCAGCAGCACTGGCGGCGGCAGCTCGTTCAGCGGCGGTGGCGGTGGCGGCGGCGGTGGTGAAACCGGAGGAGGAGGCGGCGGCGGCTTCGGCGGCTACGGCTCCAGCGGCCCACCCCCGAGCAGCGGCCCACCCCCCGGCAACGTCGACCAGTGGATCCGCGAGGCCATCAAGATCCTCCAGGAAAACGGCATCCCGGTCACCGACGCCAACATCGACGAAATCTGGACCATCATCGAAAAGGAGTCCGGCGGCAACCCGCACGCCCTCAACGACTGGGACTCCAACGCCGCCGCAGGCACCCCCTCAAAGGGCCTGATGCAATGCATCGACCCCACCTTCCAGTCCTACAAACTCCCCGGCCACGACGACATCTACAACCCGATCGACAACATCATCGCCGGCGTCCGCTACACCTTCAGCCGCTACGGCGGCTTCGAAGGCCACCCCGGCCTAGCCTCCATGGCAGGCGGCGGCGGCTACCAGGGCTACTAGAAAACATTGAAGGCCGCCGAGCCCACAAAGCCCGGCGGCCTTCAACACAACCCAAGCCCACCCAATCCCCCATCGGCGCAGCCGCCCACCCGCACCCGACGCGGAGCGTCCGCCCGCTTTGCCGACGCGCAGCGAGGTGCCCTGTCCGACGCGCAGCGAGGATGCCCCGTCGGCAAAGCCGATGCTGGCGAAGCCAGACCTACCCCTGCCCCCGATACACAGCGCCCTCCTGCACTGCCCTTGTTTGTCAAGGCATCTTTCCCGCCTTGACAAACAAGGGCAGTGCATTGAGACAATCGCGCGCCGGGGGCCGGGCTTCGCTTTCCCCGAACCCACCCCACCTGGCCATTAACCTGGCCTCATGCCCACCCCCACCCGCCTAACCACAGCCACAAGAGCCGACATCCCGCCCTTCCACGTAATGGACGTCATGTCCGCCGCCGCCAAACGCCAACGCACCCACGGCGACGTCATCTCCTTCGCGGCCGGCCAACCCTCCAGCCAAGCCCCCACCCCAGTCCTCAAAGCAGCCCAGCGAGCCCTGCGAACCCACCCCCTCGGCTACACCGAACAACTGGGCATCCTCGAACTGCGCACAGCCCTGGCCACCCACTACCACCGCCAGTACAACCTCGACGTCACCCCAGAAGACGTCGTCATGACCACCGGCTCCTCCGGCGCATTCCTCCTGGCCTTCCTGGCAGCCTTCGACCCCGGCGACCGAGTCGCACTGGCCCGCCCCGGCTACCCCGCCTACCGCAACATCCTCAAAGCCCTCGGCTGCGAAGTAGTAGAACTCCCCTGCGGCCCAGAAACCCGCTTCCAGCCCACAGTCGAAATGCTCGACAACATCGGCCCCATCAAAGGCCTGGTCGTAGCCAGCCCGGCCAACCCCACAGGCACAGTCCTATCCCCCCAAGAACTGGCCGCCCTGACCGACTGGTGCACCCACCACAACGTCCAACTGATCAGCGACGAGATCTACCACGGCATCGGCTACGGCCGCCCCCAGAGCTGCGCCTGGGAAACCTCCAAAGAATCCATCGTCGTCAACTCCTTCTCCAAAGCCTTCGCCATGACCGGCTGGCGCCTCGGCTGGATGCTCGCCCCCCGACACCTGCACCGGGCCATCGACCGCCTCACCGGCAACTTCACCCTTTGCCCCCCGGCCCTGGCCCAACACGCCGCCATCGCAGCCTTCGACCCCGATTCCTACCGCGAAATGGACCTGCTGGTCGCCGGCTACAAAACAAACCGCGACCTGCTCCTGACGGGCCTCAAAAACCTGGGCATCGACAAAGTTGCCCCAGCCGACGGCGCCTTCTACGCCTACGCCGACATCAAGCACCTGACGGACAACTCCACGGCCTTCTGCCACCAGCTCCTCGAGGACACCGGCGTCGCCATCGTCCCCGGCATCGACTTCGACCCCGTCCACGGCCACGACTTCATCCGCTTCTCCTTCGCGGGCGCCACCGCCGACATCGAGGAAGGCCTCCGCAGGCTGGAAGCCCGGCTCTAGTGGCACTGCCACAGGAACCGCCCCACACCCGCCATCTCGTCCACGAACGCGTACCCCGTCCCCGCGTCCCCGAAGTTCGGCTCCTCCTCGAACGGCAGGCTGCCGAACTGGGCGAGGAACCGGTAGTTCCCCTCCGGCCACTCGTTGTTCTGCACCCACTCCGGGTACCCGCCCACGAGGTTGTCCGCGGAGCCGGTCTCCCCTCGCGTGGGCATCAGGTCGACCGCGAAGTCCGGCCCGTACGTCGGCCCGGTCGCCTGCTCCGACACCTGCACGAACGAGGGCACGGGGCCGCCGGGCTGCACGAGGCAGGCGTTCTCGCCGCCCTCGGGCTCCCACGTGTCGTCGACGTGCTGCTCGTCCTCGGTCATGAACAGGTACACCAGCCGCTCGCCGGGCAGCGCGATCTGGCCGAGGAACCGCATCGGCGTGCCCAGCTGCCGCGAGAGCGGCCAGGTCGGGGTGTCCAGCCACACGGGCTGGCCGCCGAACTTGGTGACGGGCGCGGTGATCGGTTCGCTGGGTGTGAAGACGGGACGCATGGGACTGTTGTACCTGGGTGCACCGACAATTCCGGGAACCGACAAGCCGGCGCGGTCGTTCACCGGGTGAGCAACTTCAGGGGGAGGACATCATGATCCGGATCATCGCTGTGCTGCTGGCCATCTGGTTGGCGCTGACGATCCTGGGCGCCGTGGTCAAGGGCCTGGTGTGGTTGGCGGTCATCGGGGGCGTCCTGTTCCTCGCCACCGCCGCCTACGGCGCGATCAAGGGCAAGTCCAGGACCTGAACCACTGGAAAACCGCAGGTCGAGAGTTCACTATGGACCAATGCTCCAAGCGGACGAACGCCGCCTCGTCGCCTGGGAGAACCGCGCCGAGTGGCCGCTGACGGGCCTCGCGGTCGTCTTCCTGGTCGCCTACGCCTGGCAGGTGCTGGACGACGGCGCCACACCGGGCGTGCGGACGGTGCTGGAGATCGCCCTGTGGGTGGTCTGGTTCGTGTTCGCGGTGGACTACGCGGTCCGGCTCAAGCTGGCCGTCAACAAGCCGAAGTTCATCGTTCGGCACCTGTTCGACCTGCTCGCGGTGCTGCTGCCGATCGTGCGGCAGCTCCGCGTCCTGCGCCTGATCACGGTGCTGAACGTGCTGAACAAGCGGTTGGCGGGCAAGATCCGCCAGCGGGTCGGCATCTACGTCGCCGGTGTCACGCTGATGGTCGGCCTGTGCGCGTCGCTGGCCGTGCTGGACGCCGAGCGGCACCACGAGAACGCCACCATCACCACGTTCGCCGACGCGGTGTGGTGGACGCTGACCACGATCTCGACGGTCGGCTACGGCGACCGCTACCCGGTGACCTGGGAGGGCCGCATGGTCGCGGGCCTGCTCATGGTCGGCGGCATCGCCCTGCTGGGTGTCATCACGGGAACGATCGCGTCGTGGCTGGTGGAGAAGCTCAGCGGCGTCGAGCAGCAGCTCCAGCGCGCCGATGACGAGCTCGTCGCCGAGGTCCGCTCGCTGCGCACCGAGCTGGCCGAGCTGCGCGCGGAGCTGCGGGGGACCGCGCTCGGCGCCCCCGCGCTCAACCAGTCAGCCGGCCCCGAGCACGCCTAGCCGCACCAGTTCCTCCCGCGCGGGCACGGCGCCGAGCCACAGCACGCCGCCCATGCCCGCCGCGAGCGCCCCGTCGATGTTGGTCTGCCGGTCGTCGAAGAACACGCAGTCCTCCGGTGCCGCGCCGAGCTGCTCGGCCAGCGCCGTCCAGATCTCCGGGTCCGGTTTGGCCACGCCGAGGTCGCCGGAGAACACCAGGTGCCGGAAGTCCTTCGCCCACTCCTGCCGCTCCGCGACCCGGCCGAACGACGACGGCGCGTTGGACAGCAGCGCCAGCGGCAGGTCGGCCAGCTCGTCCAGCAGCGCCAGCGACTCCGGGTCGGGCTGCAACCAGCCCTCGATGTCCACCTCGGTCAACTCCGCCGCCAGCTCCGGTGTCACGGACGCCCCGACGATGCCGCCGACGGCCCGCCAGTACTCCAGGTCGGACTGCCCGCGGTCGTAGGCGTCGCGCACGGCCCAGTAGCCCTCGCCGAACGCCTCCGCCGACACCCCGAGCATCGACGCCATCGTCGGCAGGGCCGCGGTCCTGGTGCTGATGACCTCGCCGTAGTCGAACACGATCCACATGGTCCAACGCTCCCTCAGCTCGCGGACGAGATCCGGCGCAACGTCTCCTTGATATCAGCCTCGGTCACATCGCGGTGGGTGACGAAGCGGAGCTTGCCGCCCATCGGCCCGGCGTAAACGCCCAGGTGCCGCAGCCCGGTGAGGGTGACCTCCAGGTCCGGCACCTCGGCGAGCACGATGTTCGTCTCCGGCGTCGGCACGGTCCAGCCCAGCTCGACCAGCCCCTCGGCCAGCGTCCGCGCGTTCACGTGGTCCTGCGCGAGGTCGTCGATCCGGTCCAGCCCGACCAGGCCCGCGGCCGCGAGCACGCCGCCCTGGCGCACGCCGCCGCCGAGCATCTTGCGCGTCCGCCGCGCCTCGGTGATGAACGTCGGCGACCCCGCCACCACCGATCCCACGGGCGCGCCGAGGCCCTTGCTCAGGCACACCTGCACGCTGTCGACCCCCACGGTCAGCGCGGCGGGCGGGACCCCGAGCGCCACGGCGGCGTTCCACAGCCGGGCGCCGTCGAGGTGGACGCGCAGCCCGGTCTCCTTGGCCACCGACACGAGCATCGCGTGCTCGTCGGGCTGGGTGACCGTGCCACCGGCGTAGTTGTGCGTGTTCTCCAGGCACAGCAGCGTGGTGCGCAGGTCGTAGTACGGCCCCTCGGCGCCCGCGGCGGCCCGGATCGCCTGCGCCGAGGCCCGGCCGGGGGCCGCGTCCCACTCCAGCGCCTGCGGCATGCCGCCCGCCAGCCACGCGCCGGTGCCCAGTTCGGCGTCCAGCACGTGCGCGCCGACCGGCGCCAGGAACCGGTCGCCCCGGCGCAGGTGGATCATGAGCGCGATGAGGTTCCCCATCGAACCGCTCGGCACCCAGAGCGCCGCGTCGACGCCGAGCAGCTCGGCGACGCGGTCCTCCAGCGCGCGCATCGTGGGGTCGTGGTCGATCACGTCGTCCGCGACCTCGGCCGCGGACATGGCGAGGCGCATGACCTCGTCCGGCTGGGTCACGGTGTCCGAGCGGAGGTCAATGGGTGAGAGCTGGGTCACGAATGGATCACATCACACCGGACGGGTGCACACCGAACGCGAGCCGCAGTAGGACGATGGGGGTGACGCACATCTCCCGAGGTGTCCGTGCAACCGTTGGCCCCCCGAGTTACGTCCCGTATTCGCAAGCACGACGAGCGGAGAGAGTCCGCGTGGACCAGCACGACGAGCAGGAGTTCGCGGAGTACTTCGCAGCTCGCCGGGAGGCCGTGCGCCGAACGGCGTTCCTGCTCTGTGGTGACTGGCACCGGGCGGACGACTTCGCGCAGACGGCCTTCGTCGCGCTGCACCGCAGGTGGCGGAAGATCCGGGACAAGCAGGCCCTGGACGCCTACGTCCGCCGCTCCGTGGTGCGCGCGGTGATCGACGAGTCCCGGCGGCCATGGCGGAGGGAGCGGTTCGTTGACCGGCTACCCGAGGCGGCCGCGGGCGACGGCGAGATCGGTGACGCGGTCGCCACGCGGGAAGCGCTGGTCCAGGGCTTGCGGCGGGTGCCTCCGCGACAACGGGCGGTGCTCGTGCTGAGGTTCCTGGAGGGTTTGGACGTGGCGGGAGCGGCCGAAGCGCTGGGATGCTCGGAGGGCACCGTCAAGAGCCAGACCTCACGAGGGCTGGCGGCGCTCCGCGAAGCCCTCGGCGACGCGATCGACGACTTGCGACCGGCTTCGTGAACACGTCGGGGAGGTGGATGTAGGTGGACGAGAAGAAGCTCGCCGAGCTGTTCAACGACGCGGTGCGGGACGCGCCACCGCCGTCCTTCGACGCGGGCGACGTGCGCACGGCGTCCGACCGCGAGACCAGGCGGCGCCGCTCCGCCGTCGCGCTCGGCTCGACGATGGCCGCGGTGGTCCTGTTCGGCGGTGTCGCGCTCGGCGCGGGCCTGTTCACCGGCGAGGCGAGCAACTCGGCCGACCGCAGCGGGGTCGCGGGCTCGGTGGACGTGCCCAAGGCCGCCACGCCCTACGGCGCCCAGTCCGCCGAGAGCGCGCCCGACGAACGCGGCGTTCCGTCGCCCAACAGCGTCCCCGGAGGCACTTCCTTGCAGGGAGAGGCGTCTTCGGGGAGCGTCAGCCCTCCGGCTGACGGCACCCCGAGCGGGTGCACGGTCGACCGGGAGCTCGCCAACGCCCTCGCTGGCGAGCTCCCGGCCGATGCCTCCACGGCCGTCGCCCCGGCGGCGGTCACCTGCCCCACGGGGTCCAAGGCCGCCTCCTACGCCGTGGACGGCGGCGCGTTCTACGCCGTCGTCACACCCGGCAGGCAGCCGCTGGACGACGCCGCGGGCGCGCCGCTGACGGGCAAGCCGACCAAGAACGGGAACACGCTGTACGTGGTCACCGACGCCCCGGCGTTCGCGACCAGGGTCGACGCGATCTCGTCGAAGCTCCGCGGGAAGTTCTAGCGGCCGTGAGGTGCGCTCGGCCCCGACCGTGCGAGCGGGTGGCGTCGACATGGGACGATGGACCGCTATGACCGCAGCAACACCCAAGGGCGAGCGCCGACGTCAGGCACTCGTCGAGGCCGCCATCGGCCTGCTGGTCGACGGCGGGTTCGACGCGGTCCGGCACCGGGCGGTCGCGGAGCGCGCGGGCCTGCCGCTGGCGTCCACCACGTACTACTTCGACTCGCTCGACGAGCTCATCACCGTCGCGCTCGACCACCACGGCCGCGCCGAGATGGCGTACGGCAAGGCGCGGCTGGCCGAGCTGGACCCGGCGGAGTGCGGCGGCGACGCCTTCACCGACCTGGTGCTCGACCTGCTGCTCGGCCCGCCCGGCGACGTCGAGGCGGTCGTCCTGCGCTACGAACGGCTGGTCGCGACCGGCCGCCGCCCGTTCCTGCGGCCCGTCATGCGCGAGCTGAGCGGCGAACTCCACGCGCTGATGCTGGCGATCTTCACCAAGGCGGGCAAGAACGTCACCGCCGACCACGTCGCCGAACTGATCGCGCTGGTCGACGGCGCCGTGGTGAACGCGCTGGTCGAGGTCAGCCCCGACCCCAGGGCGGCCGCCCACCGGATGCTCACCGTGGCGCTGGCGCGAACCTCCTGAGCCGTCGTGCAACCCCGCTCGGCGGCGACGCGTAAGTAGGGGTGAGTGCGCGGAAGGGGTATGCATGCGCAAGGCCGAGGAACAGGGCTTTCGTGAGTTCGCGGTGACCCACGCCGCCTCGCTGCGCCGCACCGCGTTCCTCTTCTGCGGCGACTGGCACACGGCCGAGGACCTGATGCAGCAGAGCCTGATGAAGCTCTACCAGGCCTGGCACCGGGTCCAGCAGCAGGACCACGCGGGCGCGTACGCCCGGAAGATCCTGCTGCGGACGTGGCTGGACGAGAAGCGCAGGCCGTGGAGGCGTGCCGAGCAGCGCGACGGGGAACTCCCCGAGCACGCCGACTCGAACGCCGACCCGGAACTGGTGAGCGGACGCCTGTGGGCTCGCGAACTCATCCAGAAAGCGCTGATCAAGGTGCCTCCCAGACAACGTGCCGTGCTCGTCCTGCGGTATTTCGAGGATTTGTCCGTAACGGACGTCGCGGCGGTGATGGGGTGCACCGAGGGCACGGTGAAGAGCCAGACGGCGAGGGGGCTCGTGGCTTTGCGAGCCGCCGTCGACGCGTTGGAGAACAACGGCTCGACCATGGAATCGGAGGTGGCGTCGTGAGCGAGCAGGACTTGCGTGACAGCATGCGGGAAGCGTTGTGGGACGAACCACCGCTGAACTTCGACCCCGACTCCTTCATGGAGCGCGCCGAGAAGCTCACCAAGCGCAGGCGCGCCCTGGCCAGCGTCGGCGTCGTCACCGCCCTGCTCATCGCCACGGTCGCCACGCTGCCCGCGATCCTCGTCGCCAACAACAGGCATGGGGTCGACACGGCCACGAGCAGCGAGGCCGCGCCCCCCAGCCCGACCAGGGAACTGGCGACCATGAAGTGGCCGCCGAACGACGCCGCGCGCCAGAACCACGTGTTCGCCGACGTCCAGCCCCACCTGCTGGTCGTGTGGCAGGACTACCTGAGCCCCGCGCTCCAGCAGACGGGGGTGAGCGCGGACAGCATCGGGATGTGGATGCCGGACTTCCAGGGGTCGTCCTACGCGCGGGACAGCTCGGTGGCCGACGTGCTCCGGGGTGGGGTCTCCTACAGCGGCCCCAGCGGCCTCAGCCGGCTCGACGTGACCATCGCGGGCCCCGGCGCGTGGGAGCCCGCGCCGGACGTGCTCTGCCGGAAGTACTACGTGTCGCCCAACAACTGCACGTCGGAGAGCCAGGGCGACGGTTCGGTCGTGGTGGTCGCCGAGTACACGCGGGAGGCCGGGGGGAAGCAGGTCCCGTTCGACCGGAGCGCGTTCCACTACCGGCAGGACGGGTCGGTCGTCATGATGAAGTCGAGCAGCGGCGCGTCCGGGCCCGTGGACAAGGACGACGCGATCGACCACGTCCCCCTGTCCGGCGACGAGTTGACGCGGCTCGCCGTCAACCGGGGCATCACGCTGACCCCGAACTGACCGGTTGACTAGGCTCGTCCCGTGAGCAAGCCACGGATCTCGAACGTCCTCGCAGGTCGCTACGCCTCCAACGAGCTGGTGACGCTGTGGTCCGCGGAGCACAAGATCGTGCTGGAGCGGAGGCTCTGGCTCGCGGTGCTGCGAGCGCAGGCGTCCCTCGGCATCGAGGTGCCCGACCAGGCGATCGCCGACTACGAGCGGGTCGTTGAGCAGGTCGACCTGGCCTCCATCGCCGCCCGTGAGCGGATCACCCGCCACGACGTGAAGGCCCGCATCGAGGAGTTCAACGCCCTCGCCGGGCACGAGCAGGTGCACAAGGGCATGACCTCGCGCGACCTGACCGAGAACGTCGAGCAGCTCCAGGTGCTGCGCTCGCTGGAGC
Source organism: Umezawaea sp. Da 62-37 (assembly GCF_032460545.1). GTDB lineage: Bacteria > Actinomycetota > Actinomycetes > Mycobacteriales > Pseudonocardiaceae > Umezawaea. The sequence goes on along the minus strand of NZ_CP135965.1, from coordinate 5,253,707 downwards.
ACATCCGCGGCCGCACCGCCTCCGTGCTCGCCCGGCTGGCCCGGCTGGCGACCGAGTACACCGACCTCGTCGTGGCCGGTCGTTCGCACAACGTGGCCGCGCAGGCCACGACGCTGGGCAAGCGCTTCGCGTCCACCGCCGACGAGGTGCTGGTGGCGTTCACCAGGCTCGACGAGCTGATCGCCCGCTACCCGCTGCGCGGCATCAAGGGCCCGGTCGGCACCGCGCAGGACATGCTCGACCTGCTGGGCGGCGACGCGGCGAAGCTCGTGGAGCTGGAGCGCACGGTCGCTGGCCACCTCGGCTTCGAGAAGGTGCTGACCAGCGTCGGCCAGGTGTACCCGCGGTCGCTCGACTTCGACGTGGTCTCCAGCCTCGTGCAGCTCGCCGCGGGCCCGTCGTCGCTGGCCAAGACCATCCGGCTGATGGCGGGCCACGAGCTGGTCACCGAGGGCTTCAGGCCGGGCCAGGTCGGTTCCAGCGCCATGCCGCACAAGATGAACACCCGCTCGTGCGAGCGCGTGAACGGCTTCGCGGTGATCCTGCGGGGCTTCCTGTCGATGGTCGGCGAGCTGGCCGGTGACCAGTGGAACGAGGGCGACGTGTCGTGCTCGGTCGTCCGCCGGGTCGCGCTGCCGGACGCGTTCTTCGCGCTGGACGGCCTGCTGGAGACGCTGCTGACCGTGCTCGACGACTTCGGCGCCTACCCGGCCGTGGTGGCCCGCGAACTGGACCGCTACCTGCCGTTCCTCGCCACGACCAAGGTGCTGATGGGCGCGATCCGCGCCGGCGTCGGCCGGGAGACCGCGCACGAGGTGATCAAGGAGAACGCGGTCGCCGTCGCGCTCGCGATGCGCGAGCAGGGCGCCGAGAACGACCTGCTCGACCGCCTCGCCGCCGACGACCGCCTGCCGCTGGACCGGGCCGCGCTCGACGACCTGCTCGCCGACCGGCTCTCGTTCACCGGTGTGGCCGCGCTGCAGGTCGAGTCGATCGTCGGCCAGGTCGAGGACGTCCTGACGAAGTTCCCGACCGCGGCGGGGTACGTGCCGGAGCCCATCCTGTGACTCCGGTCGTCCACGGACTCTTCGTCTACCCCGTCAAGGGGTGCGCGCCGACCGCGCTCACCACGAGCGCGGTCGGTGAGACCGGGCTCGCGCACGACCGCGAGTTCATGCTGGTCGACGCCGAGGACGGCCACTTCATCAGCCAGCGCAAGCTCCCCGCTATGGCCGTCATCCGCCCGACGGTCCTCGACGGCGGCGACCGCCTGCTGGTCTCCGCCCCCGGCCGACCGGACCACGAGCACAAGACGCGCCACGAGGGCGGGCGCAGGCCGGTGAAGGTGCACTGGTGGGACGGTGTCGGCGTCGACCAGGGCGACGAGGCCGCCGAGTGGTTCAGCGCGGTGCTCGACCGGCCGTGCAGGCTGGTCCGCGTGCCACCGGACCTCGACCGGGGCCTCGAAGGGGAGGGCAAGGTCGGTTTCGCCGACGCCCACGCGCTGCTGATGACGTCGCTGTCGTCCCTCGACGGTCTCAACGAACGCATCCTGCGGCGCGGTGCCGACCCCGTCCCGATGAACCGCTTCCGCCCCAACGTCGTCGTCTCCGGCTGGCCCGAACCCCACACCGAGGACCGCGTGCGCGAGGTGTCGATCGGCACCACCGCGTTCGGGTACGCCCGGATCTGCGTGCGCTGCGCCGTGCCGACCGTGGACCAGGACCTGGGCGTGAAGGCGGGCCACGAGCCGACCCGGACGCTGGCGGACTACCGGCGCGCGGACGGCGGGGTCACGTTCGGGCTGAAGGCCAAGGTGCTCCGGCACGGCACCCTGGCGGTCGGCGACGTCCTGGACGTCACCGCCTGGGCGTAGGGCCTGATCGCTTGACCTTGACGCGGGCGTCAGTGTTCACCTTCGGGTGCCATGACGACCTTCAGCGGCAAGGCGGTGGTGGTGACCGGTGGCGGCACCGGCATCGGCAGGGCGACCGCGCGGGCGTTCGCCGAGCAGGGGGCGGGTGTCCTGGTCGTGGGGCGCACCGCGGCCCGCCTGGCGGAGACCGCGAGCGGCCTGCCGGGCATCCGCGCCCTCACCGCCGACATCACCCACCCCGGTGCGCCCGACCTGGTCGTGCGCACCGCGATCGAGGAGTTCGGCCGGATCGACGTGCTGGTGAACAACGCGGCCGTCGTGCGCTCGGACACCGGTCCGGGGCACGCGGAGGAGATGCTGGTGACCAACCTGCTCGCACCGGTGCGCCTCACCCACGCCGCGCTGGCCCACCTGACCGCCGCGGCGGGAGTGGTGGTCAACGTCAGCACGTCGGTGGGCCAGCGCGGCTGGCCGCTGCCCGGCGGCGCGCTCTACGTGGCGCTGAAGACCGCGCTGGAATCGCTCACCCGGAGCTGGGCCGTCCAGTTCGCGCGGCGCGGCGTCCGCGTGGCCGCCGTCGCGCCCGGTCCGATCGCGACCCCGATCGCCCTGCACCAGGGGCTGAGCGCCGAGCAGGTCGAGGCGATGAAGGAGGTGCTGGTCGCGCACGTCCCGCTCGGCCGGATCGGCACGCCGGAGGAGGTCGCCTTCTGGATCACCCAGCTGGCCCGTCCGGAAGCCGCCTACACCACCGGTGTCGTCATCCCCGTCGACGGCGGGGCGGTCGTCGGGTGAGCGGTACCGTCCGGGGTGTGCGGATCGGCGAGTTGACGCGGGCCACCGGCGCTTCGGCCAGGGCGCTGCGCTTCTACGAGGACAGGGGTCTGCTGCGCGCCGAGCGCGCCGCGAACGGGTACCGGCGGTACGGCGAGGAGGCCGTGGCCAGGGTCCGGAGCATCCGCTACCTGCTCGGCTTCGGGCTCACGCTGGACGACATCGCGCACTTCGGGTGCTGCCTGGACGGCGACCTGGTCACGTCCGCTCCCGACCCCCGGCTGGTGGCGCTGGTGGAGCGTCGACTCGCCGCGATGGACCAGCGGATCACCGCTCTCAGCCGAGTCCGCGACCACCTGGCCGCCGGCCTGCGCACCACCACGAACCCGACCTGACCCGCGGCAGGGACCTGACCAGCACCAAGACCTGACCAGAAGTACGGCCTCAACCAGCACCACGAACTTGACCGGCAGCGCGGCCTCACCAGCACCACGACCAGAGGTCCCCCGGCCAGGGGGGCCCCTGATTTCAACGTTACCTCGGGGGTCCGACAGTTTTAGTCGGCCCTGAGAACGATCACGCGTGAACCCGGCCGCCCGCACCGGCTCGGCCAGTCAGGACGGCATCCAACACCGCCCTACAGCTGCTGCCACCGCAGTTCGCCCTGCCCGTCCGGCACGCACCGCATCGGCCTCAACCGCCGGTTGATCGCCAGCGCGCCGTCGATCGCGCACGTCGCCCCCTGCACCACGATCGGCCCGTTCTGCGGGTCCTCCGGCGGTGCCACCGGATCAACCGGAGGAGCCGGTGGCGGCGCGGGCGGGAGGGTTTCGGCAGGTGGGGGAGGTGGTGGGAGTTCGGTGGGCGGCACGACGACCGGTTCCGCGGGCGGGACCGGTTTGACGGAGATGGGGTTGTTCGACGGGACCGGCGCCGAGGGGGACGTGCCGGGCCGCGGGGACGCGGAGATGCTCGGCAGCGGTGGTGGGGGTTTCGGGGCGGCGTCTGGGGCGCCGCAGCTCGTCGCGACGAGCAGCACGACCAGGCCTGCGCCCACGGCTGCTGCTGTGGACCAGACGGCGTTCTTCCGGAACGGCACGTCATGCACCATAGGTGCGGATGGCCGCAAGCTGAACCCCTGAACGGGCTACAGGCGCCCCGCGTCGATGATGCGGCGCAGGAAGCGCCGGGTGCGCTCGTGGGCCGGGTCGCCGAGCACCTGGTCGGGCGGGCCGGACTCGATGAGCTTGCCGCCGTCGAGGAAGCAGACGCGGTCGGCGACCTGCTTGGCGAACCCCATCTCGTGCGTCGCCATGAGGATCGTGCGGCCCTGACCGGCCAGTTCGCGCACCAGCGCCAGCACCTCGCCGACCAGTTCGGGGTCGAGCGCGCTGGTGATCTCGTCGAACAGGAGCAGTCGCGGGTCGTAGGCCAGCGCCCGCGCGATGGCGACCCGCTGCTGCTGCCCGCCGGAGAGCCGGTCGGGGTACGAGCCCGCCCTGTCCGCCAGGCCGACGCGGGAAAGCAGGTCGCGGGCGCGGTCGTCCGCGACGTCGCGCGGCACGCCGTGCACGACGCGGGGCGCCAGCGTCACGTTGTCCAGCACGGACATGTGCGGGAACAGGTTGAACGCCTGGAACACGATCCCCATCGCCCGCCGCGCCCGGTCGGCGTCCACGCGGGGATCGGACACGTCCTCGCCGTCGAGCAGCACCCGGCCGTCGTCGATCTCCTCCAGCAGGTTCGCGCAGCGCAGCAGCGTGGACTTGCCGGAACCGGACGAGCCGATCAGCACCACGACCTCGTGCTCGTGCACGTCGAGGTCGACGCCGTCCAGGACGGTGGTCGTCCCGTACTGCTTCACCAGCCCGCGCACGCTCAACACCGGCTCGCCCATCACGCCCCCTGCCTGCGCGCGGCACGCCGCGACACCCAGTCCGCCAACCGGCCGGACGGCACGGCCAGCAGCACGAACAGCAACCCGGCCACGACGTACGGCGTGAAGTTGTACGCCCCCGCCGACTCGATCTGCGCGGCCCGCACGGCGTCGACCGCGCCGAGCACCGAGATCAGGCCGCAGTCCTTCTGCAGCGCGACGAAGTCGTTGAGCAGCGCGGGGAGCACCCGGCGGATCGCCTGCGGCAGCACGACCAGCCGCATGGTCTTGCGGTGGTTCAGGCCGAGCGACCGAGCGGCGGCCAGTTGCGACGGGTGGATCGACTCGATGCCCGCTCGGAACACCTCGGCCACGTAGGCGGAGTAGACGAGCACCAGCGCGAAGCCGCCGAGCAGCACCGGGTCGTTGGGGACGCCGCTGAGCCGCAGGCCGGGCAGGCCGAAGCCGACCAGGTACAGGCAGATGATCAGCGGCAGCCCGCGGAACAGGTCCACGTACCCGGTCGCGAGCGCCCGCAGCGGGAACCACACCGGGCCGCGCAACGTCCGCAGCGCCGCTATCCCCAGCGCCAGCACCAGGATCAGGACCTCGGCGACCACCAGCACCCGGATGTTGAGCCACAGCCCGTCCAGGATCGCGGGCAGCGTCCGCCACGCCGTCGCGAGGCTGAAGAACGACAGCCGCACCCGCGGCCAGCCCGGCGCGCTGGTCACCGAGAACCACAGCACCGCGGCGAAGACCACCGTGGACACCAGCGCCACCGCGGTGGACCGACGGGAGCGGGAACGCCTGTACGCCAGGCGTTCCCGCTGGAGGTCGCTGATCACTTGAGCTCGGGGGCCTTGCCCTCGGTCGTCAGCCACTGCGTCTCGATCTCGGCCAGCCTGCCGCGCGAGCGCAGCGCCTCGACGGCCGTGGACACGCAGCCGGTGAGCTTGCTGCCCTTGTCCAGCACGATGCCGAACTGCTCGGGCTTGCCGTCACCGGCCGGGATCTGGCCGACGATCGCCGCGTCCTCCATCTCGGCGGAGGTGATGAAGAACGCCGTCGGCAGGTCCACCACGAGCGCCTCGACCTGCCCGGCGCGCAACGCGGCCTTGGCGTCGTCGTTCGTGTTGTACACCGCGATGTCCTGCTCGGCGACCAGCCGCTTGGCGGCGGTGAAGCTGGTCGTGCCGACCTGGGCGCCGATCTTGGCCTTCCGCAGCTCCTCCACCGACTTCGCGCTCGCGACCGGCGCGGTCTTCAGCGCGATGACGGCCTGGGCGACGGTGTAGTACGGCGCCGAGAAGTCCACCGCCTGCTTGCGCTCCTCGGTGATCGAGAACTCGGTGAGGTTCGCGTCGTAGGTCTTGGCGCCGGGCTGGATGGCCGCGTTGAACGGCACCCGCACCCAGGCCACGTCGGCCTTGGCGTAGCCGAGCTGCTCGGCGACGGCGTAGGCCACGGCGGACTCGAAGCCCTTGCCGCTGGTGGGGTCGTCGTCCTGGTACCACGGCGGGTACACGGGCTGGTCGGTGCCGAACGTGAACTTCCCCTTGGCCAGGGTCGTCAGGTCGTCCTTGGTGCAGGGGACGCCGTCGACGGCGGTGGGGCCCGACGGGGGCGTGGCCTCGTCCACCGGGGCACAGGCGGTCAGCAGCAGGGCTGCGAAGAGCAGGGCGGGAGCGCGCATGCCGGGAATCTAGCCGCCCGAGGCCGTTTCCGGTCAGTCGGCTCGCCATCCGGGAAATCCGAAATCTGGCTGTGACCTGCGGGTATGTCTGTCGAAGAGGTAGTCTGATTGGTCTGAACAACTCGGGGGTCCGCATCCGCGACCGCCGGACGGGTGGGGGTGCCGCGCGAAGTACGCTGGTCGGCGTGCCCAAGCTCGCCGATTACCAGCAGGTCGCCGTAGGCAAGGTCCGCTCGCTCCACGCCGTGGACGACGAGCTGCTGCTGCTCGTGGCCTCCGACCGCATCTCCGCCTACGACCACGTGCTGTCCACCGGGATCCCGGACAAGGGCCGGGTGCTCACCGCGATGAGCGTGTTCTGGTTCGAGCAGCTCGCGGACGTGGTGCCGAACCACCTCGTGGCCCACGACGACGAGCGCATCCCGGCGGAGGTGCGCGGTCGCGCGCTGCTGGTGAAGCGGCTGGAGATGGTGCAGGTCGAGTGCGTGGCCCGCGGCTACCTGACCGGCTCCGGGATGTCGGACTACCGGCGCACGGGCGCGGTGTGCGGCGTGGAGCTGCCGCCCGGCCTAGTCGAGGCGGACGAGCTGGCGGAGCCCATCTTCACGCCCGCGACCAAGGCCGAGCTGGGGTCGCACGACGAGAACGTCAGCTTCGAGGCCGTCAGCGCCGACGTGGGTCCCGAGCTGGCGAACCAGCTCCGCGACACCACCCTGGCCGCGTACCGCGAGGGCCGCGACTTCGCCCGGAAGCGCGGGATCGTCCTGGCCGACACGAAGTTCGAGTTCGGCCACGACAAGGACGGCGTGCTGGTCCTCGGCGACGAGGTGCTGACCCCGGACTCGTCCCGCTACTGGCCCGCGGACACCTACCGGCCCGGACGCGTGCAGCCGTCGTTCGACAAGCAGATCGTGCGCGACTGGCTGACCTCGCCCGCCTCCGGCTGGGACCGCGCGTCGGACACGCCGCCGCCGGCCCTGCCGGACGAGGTCGTCGCCACCACCCGCGCCAGCTACATCGAGGCCTACGAGCGGATCTCCGGCCGGTCGTTCGCCGACTGGATCTCCTGACGGGATCCGGCGCGGAAGGCGACCTTCCGCGCCGGACCGCACGTCACAGCGCGGAGAGCAGCTCGTACTCCTCGGACGCGGTCAGGCCGGCCCGCCGCACCCGGTCGATGCCGAGCTCGTACTCGTAGGCCAGCGAGTCGCGGGCCGTGTCGCCCACCGACCGCACCCGCAGCCCGGCCGCCATCGCCGGGCGCGCGTCGCGGAACATCATCGCCAGGTGCGAGTCGGTCAGCCACAGCGGCATCGACCGCGGCCCGGCCCACGGCGCGATCCTCAGCCGCTCCAGCACGTCCAGCGGCACCCGCACCAGCTCGGTGCCCTGCGGCGCCACCGCCCCGGCGATCTCGCCGAGGAAGAAGCTCAACGGCTCCGACGGCCCGGTCCCGTCGAACGTCCCCACCAGCCGGTTCTCCGCCGAGTCGACGATCCACGCCGCCAGGTCCCGCACGTCCACGTGCGACGCGGCCTGGTCCGGCGCGTCCGGCACCGCGACCTGCCCGCCCTGCGACATCCGCGCGGGCCAGTAGCCGAACCGGTCGCTCGGATCCCCCGGCCCGGTGATCAGCCCGGCCCGCAGGACGAACGCCCGGTCGCCCACCGCGTCCAGCACCGCGTGCTCGCTCGCCACCTTGACCGACCCGTACCGGTTCGCGTCGAACGGCGCGCTCGGGTCGTCCTCCAACGGCGGCAGCGTCGGCGACTCGACGGACTGACCAGCCTTCGAGTGGTCCTGGTACACCGAGCAGCTGGACACGAACGTCCAGTGCGGCGCGCTGTCCCCCAGGACGTGCAGCGCCTCGCGCACCCAGTTCACCGACATCTTCGCCACGTCCACCACGGCGTCGAAGTGCTCACCCCTCAGCACCTCCAGCGCACCGGGTCTGTCCCGGTCCACCACGACCAACTCGGCCCCGTCCGGCACCGCGCCCGTCGTCCCGCGTGCCGCACACAACACCTCGTGGCCGCGCCGCACCGACTCCGCCGCCACCGCCTTGCTGAGGAAGACGGTTCCACCCAGCACCAGGATTCGCATGCCACCAACACTGACAACTGATTCGCGTTCCCGCCACCGGTCTCGCAGAGGGTGAACACCCCGACCAGGTGATTTACGTCAAAGTGATCGCCCGGTGGCCGTAAGTGATCTTCGGAACTTGCGACCAGGGCAACGAAACCGCTCATGTGCGGCCCCGCTGTTGGCCACCGGCCAAAACGCCCGAAATGCCGCACATGCGAGTGGGTGACCCTCCAGCACGCGTCCCCGCCCGCCGATGGTGACCACCGTGAGTCTGCACGCGTTCGTCGACGAATCCCGCCGCAACGACCGGTACCTGCTGGTGGTCGCGATCATCGATCCCGGAGACCTGGCCGAGCTGCGCAAGCTGCTCAGGGACCTGCTGCTGCCGGGGCAGAAGGAGGTGCACTTCAAGAAGGAGGAGCCCGGCCGGCGGAAGATCATCCTGTCGCGTCTCGTCCGGTTCGGTCCGGTCGTGCACGTCTACCAGTGCAGCTGCGCCGGTGGTGAGGAGCGCGCTCGGCAGAAGTGCCTGGTCGCGCTGGTGCTCGACCTGGTGGCCCTCGGGGTGATCCGCCTCGTGCTGGACAGCCGTGAGGTGCGCGACCACCACGACAAGCAGACGATCAAGGCGGTTCTCGGCAAGCCCTCCGCGGAGTCGCCGTTCATCTACGAGCACGTGGTGAGCACCCAGGAGCAGTTGCTGTGGATCGCCGATGTCGTCGGGTGGTGCTATGGCGCGGGAGGGGAGTGGAGGAGGCGGGCCATGCCGCTCGTGGCCAGGGAGGTCGACCTCGATACCTGGTCCGGATAGCGCGAAGCGCGGCTGCCGACCGTCCGGACGGGAACCGCGCTCGCTTCCTCGGCCTACGGGGCCTTGGTAGAGCCAACTATACATCGCCGCTCACGCCGATCAAGCTGCGTCACCCAAAGGTGTGGTGACCTGCGGGGTGTGGGCCCGCGCACCCGTGGCGAGGATGAACGCGCAGGTCAGGTAGGCTAAGCGCATCCCCCGCCCTCTGCAACAGGGAGCAGCCTGCTGTGGCTCGTGTCGTTGTCGACGTCATGCCGAAGCCCGAGATCCTCGACCCGCAAGGCCAGGCGGTGGCGAACGCGCTGCCCCGGCTGGGTTTCCAGGGGATCACCAGTGTCCGCCAGGGCAAGCACTTCGAGTTGGAGGTCGACGACTCCGTCGACGACGCCACGCTGGAGAAGATCGCCGAGACCTTCCTCGCGAACCCGGTCATCGAGGACTGGGTGGTTCGGCGGGTCGACGCATGAGCGTCCGCGTTGGGGTGATCACGTTCCCCGGCACGCTGGACGACGTGGACGCCGCCCGTGCGGCTCGCTACGCCGAGGCCGAGGCCGTGCCGCTGTGGCACGGCGACCCGGACCTCAAGGGCGTCGACGCGGTGATCGTGCCGGGTGGGTTCTCCTACGGCGACTACCTGCGCTGCGGCGCCATCGCGCGGTTCGCGCCGGTGATGGACTCGGTCATCGAGGCCGCGGGCAAGGGGATGCCGGTTCTGGGCATCTGCAACGGTTTCCAGATCCTGTGCGAGGCCGGGCTGCTGCCCGGCGCGCTGATCCGGAACTCCGGCCTGCACTTCGTGTGCAAGGACCAGTGGCTCAAGGTGGAGAACAACACCACCGCGTGGTCGAGCAGGTACGAGATCGGCGCCGAGATCCTCGTCCCCCTCAAGTCCGGCGAGGGCGGCTACCAGGCCAGCCAGTCCACTGTGGACGAACTGGAGGGTGAGGGCCGCGTGGTGTTCCGCTACGTCGGCGACAACCCCAACGGGTCGCGCGACGGCATCGCCGGTGTCACGAGCGCGAACGGCCGGGTCGTCGGCCTCATGCCGCACCCGGAGCACGCGATCGACGCGCTGACCGGACCCACGGACGACGGCTTGGGCATGTTCCTCAGCCTCATGGACTCGGTGGTGCCCGCCGACGTGCGTATCTCAGCGGAGGCGGTGAAGACTCAGTGAGCATCCAGATCGATTCAGTCAAGAACGCGGAGACCACGCCCGACCAGGAGCAGCCGTTCCGGGAACTGGGCCTGAAGGACGACGAGTACTCCCGCATCCGCGAGATCCTCGGCCGCAGGCCGACGGACGCCGAGCTGGCGATGTACTCGATCATGTGGAGCGAGCACTGCTCCTACAAGTCCTCCAAGGTGTTCCTGCGCAAGTTCGACGAGTCGCTGACCGACGAGATGCGCTCGAAGATGCTCGCGGGTATCGGCGAGAACGCCGGCGTCGTGGACATCGGCGACGGCTGGGCCATCACGTTCAAGGTCGAGTCGCACAACCACCCGTCCTACGTCGAGCCCTACCAGGGCGCGGCGACGGGTGTCGGCGGCATCGTGCGCGACATCATCGCGATGGGCGCGCGGCCGCTGGCGGTCATGGACTCGCTGCGCTTCGGCAAGGCGGACGCCCCGGACACGCGTCGGGTGCTGCCCGGTGTCGTCGCGGGTGTCGGCGGCTACGGCAACTGCCTCGGCCTGCCGAACATCGGCGGCGAGGTCGTGTTCGACGAGTCGTACGCGGGCAACCCGCTGGTCAACGCCCTGTGCGTCGGCGTGCTGCGCACCGAGGACCTGCACCTGGCGCACGCGTCGGGCGCGGGCAACAAGATCATCCTGTTCGGTGCGCGCACCGGGCTGGACGGCATCGGCGGCGTGTCCGTCCTCGCCAGCGACACGTTCGCGGGCGACGACGGCAGCGGCAAGCGCAAGAAGCTGCCCGCCGTGCAGGTCGGCGACCCGTTCACCGAGAAGGTGCTGATCGAGTGCTGCCTGGAGCTGTTCCAGGAGGGCATCGTGGTCGGCATCCAGGACCTCGGCGGCGCGGGCCTGTCCTGCGCCACCTCGGAACTGGCCAGCGCCGGTGACGGCGGCATGCACGTGTACCTGGAGCGGGTCCCGCTGCGGGCGACCGGCATGACGCCCGCCGAGATCCTGTCGAGCGAGTCGCAGGAACGCATGTGCGCGGTCGTCGCGCCGGAGAACGTCGACGCGTTCATGGCCGTCTGCGAGAAGTGGGACGTCATCGCCTCCGAGATCGGCGAGGTCACCGAGGGCGACCGCCTGGTGATCACGTGGAACGACGAGGTCGTCGTGGACGTCCCGCCGCGCACCGTGGCGCACGAGGGCCCGGTGTACAACCGGCCGATCGAGCGCCCGGCGGACCAGGACGCGCTGATCGCCAACGGCCCCGAGTCGCTGGCCCGGCCGACCGAGGCCGCGGACATCCTCAAGACCGTCGTCACGATGGCCGCCTCGCCGAACCTGTCGTCGCGCCGCTGGGTCACCCAGCAGTACGACCGCTACGTGCGCGGCGGCACCGTTCTGGCGCAGCCGTCGGACGCGGGCATGATCCGCATCGACGAGGAGACCAACCGCGGCATCGCGCTGGCGACCGACTGCAACGGCCGCTTCACCAAGCTCGACCCGTACGCGGGCGCGCAGCTCGCGCTGGCCGAGGCCTTCCGGAACGTGTCGGTCAGCGGCGCGACGCCCATCGCGGTGTCGGACTGCCTGAACTTCGGCTCGCCCGAGGACCCGGCCGTGATGTGGCAGTTCGAGCGGGCGATCCAGGGCATCATCGACGGCTGCCGCGAGCTGGGCATCCCGGTGACCGGCGGCAACGTCAGCTTCTACAACCAGACCGGCAGCACGGCGATCCTGCCGACGCCGGTCATCGGCGTGCTGGGCGTGATCGACGACGTGCGCAGGCGCATCCCGACCGGCATCGGCGCCGAGGCGGGCGAGAGCCTGCTGCTGCTGGGCGACACCCGCGACGAGTTCGGCGGCTCCGAGTGGGCGCACCACGTGCACGGCCACCTGGGCGGCGTGCCGCCGAAGGTCGACCTGGCCCGTGAGCGGCTGCTCGGCGAGGTGCTGCTGGCCGGTTCGCGCGACGGAATGGTGTCCGCCGCGCACGACCTGTCCGATGGTGGCCTCGCCCAGGCGCTGGTTGAGGCCTGCCTCATCGGCGAGACCGGTGCGCGGGTGTTCCTCGACGGCGATCTGGACGCGTTCACGCAGCTGTTCAGCGAGTCCGCGGGCCGCGTGCTCGTGGCCGTGCCGCGCAGCGAGGAGCTGCGGTTCACCGACATGTGCACCGCGCGGCAGCTGCCGTGGCGCAAGGTCGGTGTCGTCGACCCGGAGTCCGGGTCCCTGGAGTTCCAGGACCTCGGCGCGCTCCCGCTCGACGAGCTCCGCACCGCCTGGGAAGGCACCCTTCCCGCGCTGTTCGACTAGAACCGCCGGTGGGGAGGCCTTCCACGGGCCTCCCCACCGCCGGGTCAGCCGTTCGCCAGCGCCACCAGCCGGTCGTAGGCGCCGTTGAACTGGTTCTGGTCGACCGGCGATGACGAGTACTGCCAGATCGTGTAGTCGTCCCAGTCGTAGGGCAGCGCGCCGACCACCGAGGCGTACCTGGCCACCCACAACGGGTTGGTGGTGCTGAAGCCCGCGTTGACGCACTGGTTCCACCAGCTCGTCGACGTGTAGATGACGGGGAACACGCCGGTCCGCGCGCGGTACGTGTCGCTGAAGTCGAGCATCCAGTTCGTCATGGCCGCTTTGGTCAGGCCGTAGCAGGTGCTGCCGTACGGGTTGTACTCCGCGTCGAGCGCGCCCGGCAGGGTCCGGCCGTCCCGCGACCAGCCGCCGCCGTGGGCGATGAAGTAGTCCGCCTGCGCCGCGCCGCTCGACCGGTCCGGCAGCGCGAAGTGGTACGCGCCGCGGATCATGCCGATGTTGTACGAACCGTCGTACTGCTGCTCGAAGTAGGGGTTCACGTAGTTCGTGCTCTCGGTCGCCTTGACGTAGGCGAACCTCTTGCCCTGGTTCCAGTAGGCCGCCCAGTCCACGTTGGCCTGGTAGCCGCTGACGTCGACGCCCGCCACCGTCTCCAGGACCGACGGGTCGGACTTGGGCTTCACGCGGAGTCCCGCGCCGCCCTCGTGCTTGCGGATCTGCGATCCCATGGCGTGGTCCTGCTCGACCGCCTGGTCCTGCTCCGGGACGGCGGGTGCCGCGTCGGCGGGGGAGAACGCGGTGGTCAGCAGGCCTGTGCACGCCGCAAGGACGACGGCGCTGCGCGCAAGTGGGTACATGTCGGACTCCTCGAGCCGGTGCAGGGTGGACGACTCGATCCGAGAGTGTGCAGCAACCACCAACACGATGGCCAGACTCCATGTGAATTGGTCACGGGAATGGCCTAGGCGAACGCACTCACCGTCATCACCCGAATGCGCTCCTCGTGGCCGGCCGCGCGATCCCAGACCGGGTAGACGCCCCTGGTCGTGGGCAGCACGTCCGGCGTGGCGGAGTAGCGCGCCACCCAGAGCGGGTTCACCTCGCCCGCGTCGGCTCCCGCGCACTGCCGCCACCAGTTCGGCGAGGTGTAGACGACCGGGTAGCGGCCGGTCCACTCGCGGTAGGTGTCGCCGAACTCGGCCACCCAGTCCGACAGCGCGGCCTTGGACATCCCGAAGCAGGCCTTGCCGTAGGGGTTGTAGCCCAGGTCCAGGGCACCCGGCAGGGTCATGCCGTCGCCGGACCAGGCGCCGCCGTTGTCGACGAAGAACTCCGCCTGGTCGGCGCCGCTCGACCGGTCCGGCAGCGCCACGTGGTACGCGCCGCGGATCATGCCGACGTCGAACGACTCGGCGTACTGCCGCCGGAAGCCGGGCTCGACGTACCCGGTGCCGTCGGTCGCCTTGACGTAGGCGAACCGCTTGCCGTGCTGCCAGTGCCCCGCCCAGTCGACGTCGCCGCCGAGGCAGCTGACGTCGAGACCGGTCGCGGTCCTGTCCGGGTGCCTGCGGTCCGCGGTGCTCAGCGCTCAGCCCAGCGCCACGCTGAGGAGCTGCTCGGCGTTGCCGTTGAACAGGTTCTGGTCACCGGGGAAGAGCCCGGCCGCCCTCCACTGCCAGATCGTGTGGAAGTCCCAGCCGACCGGCAGCGCGCCCAGCGCGTCGGCGTAGTGCGCGACCCACAACGGGTTCGTCCGTCCGAAGTGGACGCTGCCGCCCACGCACCTGTTCCACCAGTTGGCGGACGTGTAGATCGTCGGGTGGCGCTGGGTCCGCTGGAGCACGCGGTCGCTGAAGTCCAGCACCCACCGGGTCATGGCTTCCTGGCTGAGGCCGTAGCAGGTTTCCCCGTACGGGTTGTACTCCATGTCCATCGCGCCGGGCAGCGTCCTGCCGTCCGCGGACCAGCCGCCGCCGTGGTCCACGAAGAAGTCCGCCTGCTCGGTGCCGCCGGAGCGGTCGGGCAGCGCGAAGTGGTAGGCGCCGCGGATCATCCCGACGTCGTAGGAGCCGTTGTACTGCTGGGCGAACTTCGGGTTCCGGTACCCGGTGCCCTCGGTCGCCTTGACGTAGGCGAACCGGGCGCCGTCGTCCCAGGACCGCCGCCAGTCGACGTCGCCCTGGTGGCTGCTCACGTCCATGCCGGGCACCTCGGCGAACCGCTTGGCGGGCCGGGCGGTCCGGGTGCCGCCCTCGTGCTTCCCGATCTGCGAACCCGCGTAGTGGTCGGCGGACCCCTCGGGCAGCGGAGCGGCCGACGTGCCCGACGCGCTCGCGGCGACGACCGCGCCCGCCGCGAGCGCGAGGACGCCGAGGCGGGCGGTCCAGGTGCGGAAGCGGAGTAGAACCACAGGACGCCCCCATTCGGTCGTGGATCATGGGCCGTACGGCCTAGATCCTCCGTCCAAATGCGGTGAACCGCACCCGATGATCACCCGAGTGGACCAGTGGGAGTGCACGTTCGGGGACGGGCCCCGCCTAGCCCAGGCGTGCGAGCTCGTCGGTGGTCAACTCCAGGTGGGTGGCCGCGGCCGAGTTGCGGATGCTCTCCGGCCGCGAGGAGCCGGGGATGGGGATGACGACCGGCGCCTTGGCCAGCATCCAGGCCAGGCACACCTGCTGCGGGCTCGCGTCGTGCGCCGCCGCGACCTCGGCGAACGCCGAGTTCAGCTCGCCGAGTTCGCCCGCCTTGCCGATGCCGCCCAGCGGGCTCCACGGCAGGAACGCGATGCCCAGTTCGGCGCACAGCTCCAGCTCGGGTTCACTCGACCGGTACGCCGGGGAGAACTGGTTCTGCACGGAGACGAGCCTGCCGCCGAGGACCTCGTTGGCGAGCTTGATCTCCTCGGGGTCGAAGTTGGAGATGCCCGCCTGCTTGATCTTGCCCGCGTCCAGCAGTCCGGCGATCGCGCCGAACGAGTCGGCCAGCGGGACGCCCGGGTCCGGGCGGTGGAACTGGTAGAGGTCGATCGCGTCGACGCCGAGCCGCTTGAGCGACGCGTCGCACGCCGACCGCAGGTACGCGGGGCTGCCGTCGAGTCCCCAGCCGCCGCCGGACGTCCTGGTGTGGCCGCCCTTCGTGGCCACGAGCACGTCACCGCCCGCCGAGCCGAGTCCGCGCAGGGCCTCCGCGATCAGCTCCTCGTTGTGCCCGAAGTCCGTCTCGTCCATCGAGTACGCGTCCGCGGTGTCGATGAGGGTCACGCCCGCCTCGACCGCCGCGCGGACCGTGGCCAGCGCGCGTTCGCGGTCGGGGCGGCCCTCGACGGACAGCGGCATGCCGCCCAGTCCGATCGCGCTGACCTCGACGTCGCCGATCCTGCGGGTGCGCATCAGGTGTGCCTCCTGGAGAAGTGGTGGTCCGAGTGTGCGCCGAACGGATTAAGCTGTCCAACAGAACGTTCGGATGGCATTCAGCGGTTTGGGTGATCAATCGTGGAGCTTCGCCAGCTGGAGTACTTCGTGGCCGTCGCCGAGGAGTGCCACTTCACCAGGGCCGCCAAACGCGTGCGCGTCGCCCAGTCGGGTCTTTCCGCGTCGATCCGGGCGCTGGAGACCGAGCTGGGCGCGGCGCTGTTCGTGCGCAGCACCCGGCGGGTCGAGCTCACCCAGGCTGGGCGCGCGCTGCTGGTCGAGGCGCGCCGCGCGCTCGGCTCGGTCGACGCCGGGCGGACCGCGGTCGCGGCGGTGCAGGGGCTGTTGCGCGGCACGCTGTCGGTCGGCAGCCTCCAGTGCCTGCACGTCGTCCACCTGCCCGCGGTGCTGGCGGCGTTCCACGCCGAGCACCCCGGTGTGGAGATCCGGCTGCGCCAGGGCGGCACCGCGGACCTCGTGGACGAGGTGCGGGCGGGGCGGATCGACGTCGCGTTCGTGACCCGACCGTCCGATGTGGACGTCCGCACGTCCACCCTGGCCACCGAACCGCTGGTGCTGGCGTGCGCCCCGGATCACCTGATGGCGCAACGGTCCTCGGTCGCGCTGGCGGAGCTGGTCGGCGAGTCCTTCGTGGACTTCAACGCCGGGTGGGGCACGAGGGACGTCGTCGACCGCACGCTCGCCGAGGCCGGGGTGGGCCGCCGGGTGGGCGTGGAGGTCAACGACGTCCACTCACTGCTGGACTTCGTCGGGTTCGGTCTCGGCGTCGCGCTCGTGCCGCAGTCGTTCTCGCTCAAGACGGACCTCGTCCGGTTCGTCGCCCTGGACGGCGGGCCGGTCGCGGAGACGGTCGTCGTCACGGGGGCGGCCGTCAGCGCCGCCGCCAGGGCGCTGCTGGAACTCGTACGTCCCGGCTAGTACCCATCCCTCGGGCTTGGCCGTCCGCATCTCGGTGCCGGGCCGGACGGTGAGCACGCCCTTCAGCGGTTTCGGCAGGTCCGTGCCGAGGTGCAGGAACGTGCCGACCTCCGCTCCGGACAGGGTGAACTCGTCGGCGAACTCCACGTCCTGGAGGGAGAGGCCGCCGTCGAACATGGTGTGCGCGGCGGAGACCCGGCCGTGGAACCGCGCCCCGGAGAACAGCACGGGCTTCGACGCCACCATCTCGTTGATCATGGTGATGCCGTAGAAGTTCGCGCGCCGCGCCGTGATCCGCCCGATCCGCCTGCCGGACAGCCGGAAGTACTCGAGGCTCGCCCCGGTCAGGTCCAGGTGGTAGGCCGTCGAGTCGGTGTCCGCTCCCCACGGCAGCATGCCGGTGATCAGCTGCTGGGCCGTGCGCCGCACCTCGCGCTCCCGGTCGCTCGCGGCCAGCACGAGGTCCGCCTGGTCCCTCGGCAGCTTCTCCGGGTCGCCGGAGTAGTCGCCCTTGTGGCCCACGTGGTGGAACGGCCTGCGCAGGTACGCGCACAGCACGTCGAGCACGGTCTGCTTGTAGCGCGGGGCCGACGTCGTCAGCCCGGCCAGCGCGTGCATCGCGCCCACCCGCACCTGGTCGGCTTCGTGGCCGAGCATCTCCACCGACCGCGCGAACCGCTCGTCGGCGACCTTGTCGCTCTCCAACTGGTGCCGCGCCTCCTCGGTGCGCCGCCGCCGGTCGTTGAGCCACAACGCGTACAGCGCCACGACCGCGCCGCCCGCGAGACCGCCGGTCTTGAGCGCCTCGGCCTTGGACAGCTTCGGCTCGACCACCAGCAGCCCCGCGATCGTGGCCGCGGTGACGAGGACAGCCGCCAGCACGCTCAGCAGCAGCATCCACCTACCGCGCATCACGCGTTCCCCTCCAGGTCGGTCAGCCAGCCCGCGGGCAGGTCGCGCTTGCCCGTGACGCGCAGTCCTCGGATGTCGGCCCTGGTCGCGAACTTGGCACCAGCCAAGGAGAAACCGCCCTTGTAGGCGCCGAAGGCGAACTTCGAGGCGCCCCGGAAGTCGGTGGCGTGGAAGTCGACCTCGTCGTCGGAGGCGAAGTTGCTGAACCACGCCTTCCCGTGGAAGACCGAGTCGTGCACGTACAGCCTGCCGTGGTTCTCGGCGCCGGTGAAGTGCGCGTCGCCGTGGAAAGTCGTGTGGTGGAAGGCGTTCGCCCGGTAGAACTTCGCCGACCGGGCGACGAACTGCCCCACCTGGCGGTGGGCCAGGTCGAGGTACTCCACGCTCGCGTTGGTCAGGTTCAGGTCGTAGTGCGGGGCGTCCGGCAGGTCCGCGTGCGGCAGCAGCTTCGTGATCAGCTGCTGCGCGGTCAGCCGGACCTCCAGCTCCCGGTGCCGTTCGGGGTCGGCCTCCGCGGTCAGCGGGAGCTCGAAGGGCCTGCGCAGGTACGAGCAGAGGATGTTCAGCACGGTCTGCCGGTAGTCCTTCTCGCTGGACTCCGCCAGGCCCGCCAACGCGTGCAGGGCGCCGACGCGCACCTGGTCGGCGTCGTGGCCGAGCAGTTCCACGGCGCGGGCGAACCGCTCGTCGGCCACGCGCGACCGGTCGTGGTCGGTCCGCAGGCCCTCCAGGTGCTGGCGGGCCTCCTCGGTGCGCCGCCGCCGGTCGTTGAGCCACAGCGCGTACAGCGCGATCACCGCGCCGCCCGCCAGGCCTCCGGTCTTGATCGCCTCGCCCTTGGCGGTGGTGCTGTCGACCACGAACAGCCAGCCCGCCACCAGCAGGAAGGCGCCGACCGCGCCGACGATCGTGGTGGCCAGCATGTTCCGCTTGCGCTTCAGGCTGATCAGCAGCAGCCCGAGTGCGACGGCAGTGGTGACCGCTCCCGCGATCAAGGTGTACCTCACAAGACCGGCATTCTGCTCGGTGATCGCGGCCGCCGTCCGCGAATCGGCGAACCGGGTCCGCGGGGCGGTGCGCCAGGGGGTCGCTGTGGACCATGATGGGGCGTCCCGAGGCGAGTCGGAGGAGCGCGCGTGGCGGAACGGCCGAAGTGGGTTCCGGGCGACATCGACCTGGACCGCCCCAGCGTGGCGCGCGTGTACGACTACTGGCTGGGCGGCGCGCACAACTTCGCGGCGGACCGGGCGGTGGCCAACCGGACGATGGAGGCCATGCCCGAGGTGCGCCGGGTGATCCTCGTCAACCGCGCGCTGCTCCGCCGGATGGTCCGCCACCTGCTGCACCTCGGCGTCCGCCAGTTCCTCGACCTCGGCTCCGGCATCCCCACCGCGGGCAACGTGCACGAGATCGCGCACGCCGTCGACCCGGCGGCCCGCGTGGTCTACGTCGACACGGACGCGGTCGCCACCGCGCACGGCAAGTCGTTGCTCGCCGACCTCCCGCACGTGGCCGCGCTCCAGGCCGACCTCCGCGACCCGGCGTCGGTGCTGGGGGCCCCGGAGGTGCGGGCGGTGCTGGACTTCGACCGGCCCATCGCGGTGCTGATGATCGCGGTGCTGCACTTCGTGCCCGACTCCGAGGAGCCGCACAAGATCATCACCGACTACCTGGACGCGCTCGTTCCGGGCAGCTACCTGGGGATCTCGCACTCCGGCGGGGAAAAGGGCGAGGAGTCCGAGGCCGTGGCCGAGGCGCGTCGGCGCTACAGCGCGCAGGTCACGCCGATGGTCCACCGCGACCGCGCGGAACTCACCGCGCTGCTGCGCGGACTGGAACTCGTGGAGCCCGGTGTGGTGCGATTGCCGCACTGGCGCCCGGACTCGCCGGACGACGTCGACGAGGCCGCGGAGCGCTTCCCCGGCTTCGCCGCGCTGGGGAGGAAACCGTGAAGGTCGACTGCGGCGGGCTACCGGCCGTATCCTCTGCGTTTGTGGTGGCAGGTCGGCGAACATGACGGAACGGGTTGACCAGCGGGTGCCCAGCAGTCGATCGGAACTGGACCCGGCCATGGTGGCCGGGGCCGAGGCCTTCGCGCGCACGTGGGCGACGGCGGTGATCGGCAGCAGCTACGTGCCCATGACCAGGGCCGAAGTGGCCGAACACCTCCAGTCGCTGACCGAGGTCCTGGTCGGGGCGCTGATCGCGAACCCCTTCCGCACGGCGCCCGGCTACGACATCGGCGCCCGGCTCGTCGAGGCGCACTTCACCGGCACGGACACCCTGGGCCGCACGGTCCAGCTGCTGGGCGACGACCTGCTCACCGAGCTGGGGGTCGGCGCCGACGGCCGGATGGCGTCGCGGCTCTCCGCCCTGCAGGGCGCGCTGGCCGCCGGCTACGCGAGGGCGCTGCGCGAGCGGACGCTGGCCGAGCAGGAGGCGATCAGGGCCGCCGTGCTCGACGCCCGCGACCAGGCCGAGACGGCGCTGCGGGCCAGCGAGGCGCGGTTCCGCGCGATGTTCACCGAGGCCGCGATCGGCATCGGCATCGCGGACATCGAGGGCCGGATACTCGACGTCAACCAGGCGTTGCAGGACATGCTCGGGTTCAGCGTCGAGGAGATGCGGCAGTACAACATCCGCGACCTCATGCACCCCGAGGACAGCGGCAACGTGTGGCGGCTCTACGACCAGCTCATCGCGGGCGACTGCGACCACTACCGGGCCGAGAAGCGCTTCCACCGGGCCGACGGCGAGCAGGTGTGGACGCACCTCACGCTGTCGCTGGTCCGCGACGACCACGGCGAGCCGCAGTACCAGGTCGCCATGATCGAGGACGTCACCGACCGGCACCTGCTGCAGAACCGGCTGCGCTACCAGGCGCTGCACGACCCGCTGACCGGGCTGCCGAACCGCGCGCTGTTCCTGGAGCGCCTCGGCCGCGTGTTCAACGCGGTGGGCGGGGAGACCAGCCGCCGCGCCGGGCTCTGCTACCTGGACCTGGACGGGTTCAAGGTCATCAACGACAGCCTCGGCCACGACATAGGCGACCAGCTGCTGGTCGAGGTCGGCAGGCGGCTCGACCACTCGGTCTCCGGTGACGGCAAGCTCGTCGCGCGGATGGGCGGCGACGAGTTCGTCATCCTCGTCGAGGGTTCGGACAGCACCCAGGACATCGTCAACGTCGCCGACCGCGTGCTGCACGAGCTGGAGGCCCCGATCAAGATCGGCGGCCACGAGCTGACCGTGTCGGCGAGCATCGGCATCGTGGAACGGCCGCTGGAGGGCACGACGGCCGCGGACCTGATGCGCGACGCGGACATCACGCTGTACTGGGCGAAGGCCGACGGGAAGTCGCGCTGGGCGCTCTACAACCCCGAGCGCAACGCCCGCGAGGTCGCGCGCTTCACGCTGTCCGCGACCATGCCCGCCGCGCTGGAGCGCGACGAGTTCTACGTCGACTACCAGCCGCTGGTGCGCCTCGCGGACAGCCGGGTCACCGGTGTCGAGGCGCTGGTCCGCTGGCAGCACCCCGAGTTCGGCAGGCTCGCGCCCGACCGGTTCATCGAACTGGCCGAGGAGACCGGCCTGATCGTGCCGCTCGGCCGCTGGGTGCTGCGCAAGGCGTGCGAGGAGGCCCGGCGCTGGCTGGAGGAGTTCGGCGACAACGCGCCGTTCGTCAGCGTCAACCTGGCCGTGCGGCAGAGCCGCGACCCGGAGCTGGTGCGCGACGTGAAGCGCATCCTCGACGAGTGCGCGCTGCCCCCGCACCACCTCCAGCTCGAACTGACCGAGAGCGCGATCATGGGGACCGCCGACGAGCCGCTGGAAGCCCTGCGCGCCCTGTCGGACATGGGTGTCCGGATCGCGATCGACGACTTCGGCACCGGCTACTCGAACCTCGCGTACCTCAAGCACCTGCCGGTGCACGAACTCAAGATCGCGGGGTCGTTCATGGAAGGGCTGCGCGCGGCGGACGAGGAAGACGCCGTGGACGCCCAGATCGTGACGACCCTCGTGCAGCTCGCCCACGCGCTGGGACTCGGCGTGACGGCCGAGGGCGTCGAGACGCCGTCCCAGGCCAAGCGGCTGCACCGAATCGGGTGCGACACCGGTCAGGGCTGGTTCTTCGCCCGGCCGGGTCGCCCCGAGGACATCGACCACCTGCTCCGCGGCGGCCTCTAACGCGGTCACCGCGATCCTCACCGGGGTTCACGCGTCTCGGCGTGTGAACCGGCGGGGTCGGCGATCACCGCACCGGCCGTCCGCTGGCAGGTCGTCGACGCTTCCGACCTGGGTGAACGCCCGGCATCCAACGATCCACCGAACTTCCGCGCCCCCTCGTCTTGCTTATCTAAATATGCTTAGATAAGGTTGCTTACATCAACGAGGAGGAAAACATGACCAAGGTTTCCGGTGGCGACGTGGACGTCCGGTTCGACGACCATGGCGAGGGCCGCGCCTTCCTGCTGCTGCACGGCGGCGGCGGGCCGCAGACGGTCGCCGGGTTCGCCCGGCTGCTGGCCGCGCACGGTCGGGTCATCACCCCCGCGCACGCCGGGTTCGGCGGCACGGAGCGCCCCGACTGGCTCGACACCATGGCGGGCCTCGCCGAGGTCTACGTCCAGTTCCTGGAGGACGAGGACCTGCGCGACGTGATCGTCGTCGGCAACTCCATGGGCGGCTGGACCGCCGCCGAGATGGCGCTGCTGGGCAGCGACCGGATCAGCGGCATCGTCCTGGTGGACGCGGTCGGCATCGAGGTCGAGGGGCAGCCGGTGGTCGACATCTTCCCGCTGTCCCTGCCCGAGCTGTCCAAGCTCAGCTACCACGACCCGGAGAAGTTCGGGATCGACCCGAGCGGGTTCTCCGACGCGCAGAAGGCGGGCATGGCCGCCAACCGCTCCGCGCTCGCCGTCTACGGGGCGTCGATGGTCGACCCGACGCTGCGGGAGCGCCTGGCCGGGGTCAAGGTGCCCGCGCTGGTGCTGTGGGGCGAGGCCGACCGGATCGTCACCCCCGAGTACGGCCGCGCGTTCGCCGAGGCGATCCCCGGCTCGGTGTTCCACCTGCTCCGGGGGACCGGCCACCTGCCGCAGATCGAGACCCCGGAGCTGCTGCTCGCCGAGGTCACGGCGTTCGCCGGTCACACCGGCTCGGACCACGTCCAGTAGTCGTGCGCCGGCAGCCGCAGCCAGGCGTCGGGCGGGCCCGTGACCGCTCGGGCGTCGGTGGGCCGCAGGCCGACGCGGGCGAGGCAGCGGGCCACCGCGTGGCGCTGGTACAGGTAGGCGGCGAGGGCCTCCTCCGGGGTGTCGTCCAGGTCGGGGCCGCTCGAGGGGGACAGGTGGCGCTTCCCGAAGACGCGGTCGTGGGCGACGGTGCCCTGGTGGCCGCTCTTGGGGTTGGCGTAGAGCCCGAAGCAGGTCGTGCCCACCGAGAGGCGGCCGACCACACCCGGCATGGAGGGCCCGAACGCCCACGCCTGGCTGACCACGCACCCGCCCGGCACGTCGGTGACGCCCATGACCAGCAGGTTCCCGTCGTCCAGCGGATCGCCCCCGACGATGTCGGAGATCGGTCCCGGCACGTCGAGGCGAACGGCTCGCAACCGCCGTTCCGCCTCGGCCGCGTCGATCCCCGCGACGAAGGCGAATCCGAAACCCTCCACGGCCGGGGTGCCCAGCGCGGCGATCAAGCGCTTGGCCTCCGCGGCCTCCGCCGCCTCGGAGGGCGACAGGCCGGGTTCGCCGTCGGGCCTGGCGAACAGGTCGGGGTCCGGGCCCGCCAGGCCGAGCCGTCCCGCCGACCACCCCGCCATCACCGGGCGCCACGGGTCGGCGCCCGCCGCGACCAGGGCGCGGGCGTTGTCCGACCGGCCGGCGACCACCGCGAGCCAGAGCGCGCTGCGGCTCGAGTGGAGCGCCTCGACGTCGTCGACCCGGCCCGCCAGCTCGGCCACCACCTCGGGTGAGCCGTGCGACGCCGCCATGTGCAGCGGCGGCGTGAACCGCCCGGCGGGGTTCGGGTCGGCGCCCGCGTCCAGCCTGGCCAGCACCTCGGCGTGATCCGCCCAGGCCCGCAGTGCCATCCGCGTCCAGTCCGCTGCCATGCGCCCCCCTCGGCGGAGAAGGCACCGAACCTACGCGGTTCGATCTTCGCCGGGGGGCGGAACGGGCGAACTCAGGCCAGGTCGACGACGACCTTCACGTCGTCGGGCTTGCGCTCCAGCGCGTCGGTGAACGAGTCGAGCGGCACCCGCCGGGTGATCAGCCCGCCCAGCCACGTCCGGTCGGCGGCGGCGAGCGCGTCGGCGGCGGTCCGGTAGTCGCCCAGTCCCGCGTTGACCGACCCGACGACCGCGCGGTTGTGCAGCACGATCTCGTCCAGCACGATCCGGTCGGCCGCGAACGTCCCGGTGTCACCGGACAGCCCGGTCAGCGCGGTCACCGCGGCGCGGCGGACGGACTCCCAGACCAGTTCGGCCACCCCGGTGCACTCGATCGCCACGTCCACCTCGGGCACGGTGTCCACCGACGAGTGGTAGGTCGCGCCCAGCCCGCGCACGAGGTCCGGCTTGCGCCCCGAGGTCGCCCGGTCGACGACGTGCGCGGTCAGCCCCCGCTGCACGGCCAGCATCGCGGCCAGCAGGCCGATCGGGCCCGCGCCGGTGATCATCACCGTGCGCGGGACCAGGTGCGCGCGGCGGCAGTTCAGCAGGACCTGGTCCCACGCCTTCGCCACCACCGACCCCGGCTCGGTCAGCACACCCAGGTCGCCCAGCGCCGGGTCCAGCTTCACGGCGAACTTCGGCGGCACGGTCCAGCGCTGCATCCCGTAGCCGTCGAGCTCCTTGATGCCGCGCTCGGTGTACCCGCCGTTGTGGCAGAAGTCCCAGGCGTCCTCCGCGCACGCCGGGCACGGCGCGGTGTCCGGCCTGCGCACGACACCGGCGATCAGGTCGCCGGGCGCGAGGTCGCCGCCCATCGGGGCCGCCAGCACGCGGCCGAGCGACTCGTGGAACAGCACGAACCCCGACTTGCCGGGCGGTGGCGTGCCGAAGCCGTCGCGCACGATCTCCACGTCGGTGCCGCACATGCCCACCAGCAGGCCCTCGACCAGCACCTCGCCGTCCGCGGGCACGGGCTCGTCCCACTCGACGACCTCGGCCTGCTCCGGCTTGCCGGGGACCGCGTACGCGGCCTTCACCGGTCGCCGCCGTCGCGCCGGTCGCGCTCGTCGCGCGTGTGGCCCTGGCCGTAGAGCACCGCGGCGCTGTTGACCAGCGCGAGGTGGCTGAAGGCCTGCGGGAAGTTGCCGGACATCCGGCCCGTGCGGGCGTCGTACTCCTCGGCGAGGAGTCCCACGTCGTTCACCAGGGCCACCAAGCGGTCGAACATCTCCACGGCCTCGTCTCGTCGGTCGGACAGGGCGAGCGCGTCGACGAACCAGAACGAGCAGGCCAGGAACGAGCCCTCCTCGCCGCTGAGCCCGTCCACCTCGGACTCGCCGGGGTCGGTGTCGTAGCGGTCCACCAGGTCGCCGTGCTTCAGACCGCGGCGGATCGCCTCGATCGTGCCGAGCACGCGGGGATCGTTGCCGGGCAGGAAGCCCACGGCCGGGATCAGCAGCGTCGCGGCGTCCAGCTCGGTGCCGCCGTAGAACTGGGTGAACGTGCCGAGCTCGGCGTTCCAGCCCTTCTCCAGCACCTCGGCGTGCACCCGGTCGCGCAGCTCGCGCCACTCGTCCACCGGGCCGGGCAGCCCGTACTGCTCCGCCGCCCGCACGGCCCGGTCGAACGCGACCCACACCATCACCCGCGAGTGCGTGAAGTACCGGTCGGGGCCGCGCACCTCCCACAGCCCCTTGTCCGGGCGGTCCCAGATCTTGCGCAGGTGCCGGATCATGCCCCGCTGCATCGCCCACGACTCCGCGGACTCCGCGATGCCCCGTTCACGGGCCAGGTGCAGCGCGTCCATGACCTCGCCGTACACGTCGAGCTGCAACTGCCGGTAGGCCGCGTTGCCGATCCGCACCGGCTTCGCGCCGCGGTAGCCGGGCAGCCAGTCGGCCTCCCACTCCACCAGGTGCCGCTCGCCGCCGAGCCCGTACATGATCTGCAGGTCCGCCGGGTCGCCCGCGACCGCGCGCAGCAGCCACTTCCGCCACGCCTCCGCCTCGCCGGACCGGCCGAAGTTGTCCAGCGCCAGCAGGGTCAGCGTCGCGTCCCGCAGCCAGCAGTACCGGTAGTCCCAGTTGCGCTCGCCGCCGAAGGTCTCCGGCAGCGACGTCGTCGGCGCCGCCACGATGCCGCCGCTGGGCGCGTACGTGAGGCCCTTCAACGTGATCAGCGACCGGCGCACCACGTCGCCGTGCGGTCCGTGGTAGCCGAGGTCGTCGGTCCAGTCCTTCCAGAACGCCTCGGACCGGCGCACCTCGGCCAGGGCGTCCACCGGCACCGGCGGCCGGTCGTGGGAGTAGGAGAACTCCATCACCCACGACAGCCGGTCGCCCTCGTCCACGGTGAACACGGCCTCGTGCGCCCGCTTCCCCTCGACCCGGTAGGGCAGCCGGTCGCCGTAGAGCGCGATCGCCGACGGGCCCGCGACGGCGAAGACGCACTCGGTGCCGTCGGCCGCGGTCGACCGGCGCACCCAGGGCACCGAGTCGCCGTAGGCGAACCGCACCACCCACTGGAGCTTCACCTCGACCGAGCCGGACAGGCCCTCGACCACCCGCACGAGCCGCGTGTCCGCGTCGTCGTCGCTGTCCTCCGGCGGCATCGTGTCGATCAGCCGGATCGTGCCCTCGTCGGTGTCGAACTCCGTCTCCAGCACCAGCGTGTTCTCCCGGTACCGCCGCCGCACCGCCGTCACGGGCGCCGTCGGCGCGATCCGCCAGTGCCCGTCGTCCTCGGTGCCGAGCAGCCGCGAGAAGCACGACGGCGAGTCGAACCGCGGCATGCACAGCCAGTCCACCGACCCGTCCCGCCCGACCAGGGCCGCCGTCCTCAGGTCGGAAAGCAGCGCGTAGTCCTCGATGCGACCGGGTCCGGTGTCGTGTGCCACCACCGGAGGCTATCCGGGAGATCACCGGCGGGCAGGACACGGCAGCCGATGTGAAGAAAATTCCTTTTAGGGGTGGGACGTTCATCCGTCCGATGAGCCCGACGCGGAAACCCGAATCCGCCTTCTCCGCGTTTCGACGTCCGATACCTTGCCCCCATGCTGAGCCACCGGCACCGAGTCGCGGCACTGGTCGCCGTCGCCGCCCTCCTCGGCGGGTGCACCGAGAAGACCGCGGGTACCGCGTCGGCCGGGGCGGTCGGGACCACGGCGGCCTCCGGGACGTCGGTACCCACCAGCACCACGCCCCCGGTGTCGCGGCCGAAGGCGGTCGACCTCAAGGGCGTGGACTCGTGCGCGGTGCTGTCCGACGCGCAGAAGCAGCAGTTCGGGCTCACCAGGACGCCGGGGACGCTGAAGTCGTCGGCCTACCAGGGCGCGACGCTGTGCAGCATCGGGTCGGCCGACTTCACCTACGGGATCGGGGTCGTGGTGGCCGCGAACGAGGGCGTCGAACTGTTCGAGGCGGGGGTCGCGAGCGGTGAGCTGACGCCGTTGCGGGTGGGCGGCTTCCCCGCCCTCACGGGTCGGTCGACGGCCGTGCTGCCGACGTGCACGGTGTACCTCGACCTGGCCGACGGGCAGCTGGTGGACCTCGGGGTGAACAGCACGAAGGTGCCGATGGACGAACTGTGCACGCGCGCGAAGACGATTGCGGAAGCAGTGGTCCAGACGCTCACCGCGAGCTGAATGCTGCTCTCAGTAGATAAAGGTGAGTAGAACTGCGCGATCACCGGCGGAACCATCGCACCGCGTCGCGCATCCGAGTTAAAGTCATCCCAATTGCACACACTGGGGTATGTGCATCACTGAGGAGGGTGTGCCGTGTTCGTCGCGGATGGTGGTGGAGGCTCGTCGCAGCCTCCGATCCCCGAGTACAGCGGCTCGAAGCAGGGCCTTCGGGTCGACCCTTCGGCCATTCCCGCTGCTCGGAAGGTGTTCGAGGACGCTCTCAGCGAGCTGGACACGCAGTTGACCGACACGGCTTCCGCGCTGAAGGCGAAGCAGTGGGCGATGGACCCGGTGAGCCGGGAGACCGCCGAGAAGTTCAACCACGACACGTTCGCCTCCGGCGATTCCGCCGCGCTCACCGCGATCCTCGCCTACCGCGAGCAGCTCAACGGCGTTGTGACTCAGCTCACCCAGATCGAAGCCACCTATCGCCGGGTCGAAGGCGACAACGTCGCGTCCTGGGGGCGCATCAACCCCGCCTGACCCGGCCGTCGCGCACCACGAACTCGCATGACCGCACCTGAGGGGGCGAAGGACTTATGGGTGATCACCGCTGGCGCGGGTACTCCCACGAAGAGCTGCACAAGATGATCAACGCCGGTCCCGGCGTCGCCGCGTCCATCCCGCTCGAGGACAAGTGGGCCTCGCTGTCGGACTCCCTGAGCCGGATCGACGCGTCCATCCACGAAGGACTCGAGAAGGTCGGGGCCGGCTGGGAAGGCGCCTCGGCCGAGGCCGCGACGGGCGCGCTGTCGCCGCTGTCGCAGTGGGCGGCGGACGCGGGCCAGGGCTCGGACACGATGAAGGTCTCGGCCCAGCTCCAGGGCGACTACATCGCGGACGCCCGCAAGGAGATGCCCGAGCCGGTGCCGGTGACGACCGAGGCGCCGTCCACAGCGGACAAGGTCCTCGGCGCGCTGTCCGGGCCGGTCGGCATGATGCACGTGATCGACCAGCAGAAGGACCACGAGGCCCAGGAAGCCGCTCAGGAGAACGCTGAGCAGAAGGCCATCACGGTCATGAACAACTACCAGTCGAGCAGCGAGTGGAACAGCGACACGCTGGGCCAGTTCGTCCCGCCGCCGCAGGTGGTCATCGATACCCCGCCGCCGGGTGGCGCGGGGTCGTACAACAGCACCAGCGCGAACTACACGAGCGCCGACTCGTCGACCTACACGCCGAGCGGCGGCGGTGGCGGTGGCACGACGGGCACGTCGTCGGCCACGGCTCCGGTGCTGCCTCCCGCGGTCAACCAGCCACCGGTCTTCACCGGCGGCGGTAATGGCGGAGGCGGCACGACGAACACGTCGTGGACGCCGCCGCCGTCCGGTCCGCCGGTGCAGCCGCCGGTGAACCTCCCGCAGCCCACCCCGCCCAGGGCCCCGGTGCCCCCGCCCGTCGGCTTCCCGCCGCCGGGCAGCGGCCCGATCCGCCCGCCGGCCACCGGTCCGGGCAGGGGACCGATCGCGCCTCCGGGCAGGGCCCCGGTCCCGCCCGGCGGCCTCCGTCCCGGCCCGACCCCGGCAGGCGGTCCCGGTGTCGCCGGTCGTCCCGGCGGGCCCGCGGGCCAGGGCGGTCTCCGTCCCGGTGCTCCCGGTGGTCCGGGTGGCGTCGGCGGTCCCGGCGGTCAAGGTGCCCGCCCCGGCTTCGGTCCCGGCGGCACGCCCGGCGCGACCGGTGGTGCCAAGGCTCCCGGCGGCGGCCAGTTCACCCGTCCCGGCGCTCCCGGCGGCTTCGGTCCCGGTGCCGCGGGCGCGGCAGGCCGAGGCGGTCCCGGTGCTCCCGGTGGCCGCGGCGGTCAGGGCGCGGGCGGCATGGGCGCCGGTCGTGGGGGCGACGGCGAAGAGGACGTCGAGCACAAGGTCGCCGACTACCTGGTCGAGACCAAGGACGTTTTCGGTGACGAGCGGCTCGTGGCGCCGCCCGTGATCGGGGAGGCGCCGCAGCGGTGACGTACTTCGGGGGGCAGGTGGAGAGGGAACCCGTTTCCCTCTCCACCGAGGAGTTCGACGTGCTGTGGGAGCACTTGGACCTGGGGCCGATGCCACTGGTGATCAAGGTGCCGTCTCCCGGCAGGACGTCGCGGGAACGCCGTGACCTGGAACTGCGGGTCTGGCACGCGCTGGAAGCCCGCGGGCTGGGTCGGCCGATCGCGCTGCACCCCGAACTCGACCACCTCCTCCGGATGTTCGTCCGCCCGGAGCGGGAGGTGGACGCCAGGGTCTGGATCGGCAGGAGCGTCCGCGTGCTGGCCGTCGCGAACGGCGACTGGGGGGCCGTGGCGACCCTGTCGGACAACCGGATCGTGCTGCGGCGCGTGGCGGGATCCGGGCTGCCGGCGGCCGTGCTCGGCGCGCTGCCCGCGCACCCGGCCGGGTCCGGGCACTCGGTGACCATGCCGAGCGCCGACCTGGAGGCCGCGGTCAAGGGTTCCGACGGTTCGGAGAAGGGCCTGGAGAACTCGCTGCGCTCCCGCGGCGTGCGCGAGGAGGACGCCACCACGCTGGTGAAGATGTTCACCGGTCTCGTGCACACGGGCAACTTCGGCGCGGCGGCCAGGGACAAGTACGGCAAGCGCTGCCGCCCGGACCGCGTGGTCGCGTTCTTCGACACCGAGGACGGCCGTTACCTCCAGCAACGCCGTGCTTCGGGAGGAACCGAACCCTGGAGCACGTTCACGCCGACGGACCTGCGTAGGCTGACCTTCCAGCTGGACGAGTTGCTCGCGGAAGCCGTGCGCGACGCGAAGGGCTGACGTTCGACGTTTCAGGCCCGTGCCGCAGGAGTGCCACGGGCCTGAAGCATTTCCGGGTCCGGCACTAATCTTGCGGTGTGCCGTCGAAACCCGTTGACCCCAAGGAGTCCCGCGCCGCCGTGGCCGCCGTCCTGCCCTGGTTGGCGGGGGAGGCCGAGCAGCCGGAACGGGCCGTGCTGGCCGCCGCGGTGCGGCTGAGCCTGCGCACGCTGGAGCAGGTCGCGCCGGGGCGCAGCGTCGAGGTGCGGGTGCCGCCGTTCGCCGCGGTGCAGTGCGTGCCCGGTCCCCGGCACACCCGCGGCACGCCGCCGAACGTCGTCGAGACCGATCCGCGCACCTGGTTGGAACTGGCGACCGGCAGGCTCGGCTGGGACGAGGCGTTGGCCGACGCGAGGGTCAGCGCGTCGGGGAGCCGTGCGGACCTGTCGGCGGTGCTGCCGGTGCTGCGCTTCCAGGCGACGGACTTCTAGTTGATGGGTCAACCCGGTAGCTTGGACCGATGAGCAACGTGGAAGCCGGGCCCGAGGTCGTGGCGCACGAGCCGTCGGACGCGCGTTCCGGGCCGGAACTCCTCCAGCCGCGCCTGGTCCCGCTCGGCGGCCCGCGGGCCCAGCCGGTGCGGCGGACGCTGCCGCAGCGCGCCAGGTCGCTGATCGGCGCCTGGTGCTTCGTCGACCACTACGGGCCCACCGAGGACGTCGGCCTCATGTCGATCCCCGGCCACCCGCACACCGGGCTCCAGACGGTGTCCTGGCTGTTCGCCGGGACCATCGAGCACCACGACACGGTGGGGTCGCACGCCCTCGTCCGCGCGGGCGAGATGAACCTGATGACGGCGGGGCGGGGGATCGCGCACTCCGAGTACGCCGTGGCGGGTGGCGGGGTGCTGCACGGGGTGCAGCTGTGGATCGCGCTGCCGGACCGGGACCGGTTCGTCGAGCCGCGCTTCGAGCACCACGTCCCCGAACCGCGGATGGTCGGCGACACGCGCGTGACGGTGTTCCTGGGGTCGTTGGCGGGATCGACGTCACCGGTCGCGACGAGCGCGCCGCTGCTGGGGGCCCAGTTGGACATCCCGGCGGGCGCCACGCTGGTCCTGGACGTCGATCCGGCTTTCGAGCACGGGATCCTGGTCGACGAGGGCGACGTGCGGGTCGCCGGCGCGACCGCGACCGACGCGGAACTCCTCTACCTGCCAACGGGTTCGTCGACGCTGACCGTCGAGGTGGGCGACCGCCCCGTCCGCGCTCTGCTGCTCGGCGGCACGCCGCTGGGCGAGCGGATCGTCATGTGGTGGAACTTCATCGGGCGCGCGCACGACGAGGTCGAGCGGTTCCGCGCGGAGTGGCAGGAGCAGGCCGCGGCGGGCGGAACGGGCCCGTACGGCACGTTCCCCGACCAGTGGGCCTCGGTCCTGCCCGCCCCGGAACTCCCCAACGCCCGCCTCAAGTCGCGCGGTTAGAACCAGGAGCCGATCTTCTTCACCACGCCGCCCGCGCCGTCGTAGACGTCCCGGCCGAACTCGGCGACGTTGCCGACCGTGCCGACCACGAGGTCGCCCGCGTCGTTGAGCAGTTCGGTCCCCGTGGCCACCGCGCCGTGCCCGGCGTCCGACCAGTTGCCGGAGAACAGGTCGCCGACCACGTGGCCGGTGCCGACCACGACGTCGCCGACCATCTCGACGCTCCCGCTGCCGACGTCGCTGACGAGGTCGACCACCGGTCCCACACCGGGCAGGTTCGATCCCGGCAGGGTGGGGCCGGTGGGGCTGTCGTACCACTTCTGGGAGGTCACCGAGCCGCCGTCGCCGGTGGCGATCTTGGCCAGGTTGGACACCGACTCGCTGCCGGGGTCGTAGTAGTCGGAGTGCGCGCCGAGCAGGCTGGTCGAGTCCGGGGTGCCGAACACCTTGGCGCCGAAACCCTTGTCGTACGGGCCGGTCGACGAGCCGTCGGCGGTGAACCAGTCGGAGCTGGTGCCCTGCACGACGGGGTCGTGCTCGGTGGCCCCCGCGTAGACGTGGCCGGGGCCCGCGGAGAGCTGGTCGACGTTGGAGGCGCCCACGCCGGGGGAGCCGACGAACGCGATGTCGTCGGCGGCGAGGCCGTTCATGCCCGCGTAGCCGACCGTCGTGCTGCCGTAGGAGTGCCCGATCACGGTCAGGTGCTGGTGGTTGCCCGCCGCGTCGGCCGCCGCGCGGTAGCCGTCCACGTCGGCGACCAGGTTGCCGCCGCCCTCCTTGGCCAACTCGGGGCTGCCGACCTCGCCGGGCGTCCAGCCGGGGGCGTCGTAGCCGAGCCACTGGATGGTGGCGTTGCCGTCGGCGCCCATCTGCTCGCGCAGGTTCCCGGACTGCTCGATGCCGAAGCTGTCCAACTTGGATCCGGTGCCCGGCACGCACACGGCCACGTTCTTCGCGGTGTCCGGATCGCCGTAGGCGATCGCCATCCCCCCGTCGCCACGCGGGCCGTAGGGGTCGTAGGCGAGCACACGGGCGTCGGGCAGGCCCTCGGTGTCGGTCCACCCCTTGCCCTTGGCGAAGTCGTCGGCGCTGTCGACGCTCTTCTGGGCCATGGCGGCGTTCTCCGCCTTGGTCGCGGCGACCTGCCGGTCCTCCATGAGCGACGCGTACCGCGGGTCGTTGAGCAGCCTGGTCTGGCCGTCGGAGGTGGTCGGGTCGATGCCCAGCGCGGCAGCCCGCTCGGCCATCGCCGCGTCGAGCCGGTCGCGCTCCGCGCCGAAGCGCCGCGCGTCGTCGGTGATCCTGGCCCGGTTGGCCTGGTCGAGCACACCCGAGGGCAGGCCGCGCAACTGACCGAGGTCCTGGAACCCGGTGCGCAGCAACTCGTCCTGCTGCTCCTTGGTGAGCGACTTCCACCAGGCCGCGACCTGCTTGGGGTCGGTGCCGGGGCCGGGAACGGTGGCGGAGGTGCGCATGGCCGCGACGGTCTTCGCCCAGCCGGGATCGGCTTTCGCCGTCTCCTCGAAGCCCGGCTTCACCTGCCCCAGCGCCGACGCGTAGGACCGCAGGACCTGTTCGTAACCGCTCTTCACGCCGGTGAGCGCGGTGTTGACCTTCTCGGCCAGCTCGATCGTCTGCCGGAGGTCCATCAGCGGCGAGCGGCCCCGCCACACCGAGATGACCTGGTCCGCGCTGCCCCGCATCTGCGAGTAAGCGCGGGAGGCGGCCTGCGTGACGTCGACGCCGACGCCCAGCCGTTCGGCCGCCGCGGCCGCGGCCCTCGTGGACAGCTCGGCGCGGGCACCGAACTTCTCCGAGGCCTGGCCGGTCCAGCCCGCCTTCGCGGTCGAACCGCCGCCGGCGACCGATTCGCGCGCCCTGCCCACCGCGCTGATCGCGCCGTTGAGGGGATCGCCCGCGGCGGCGATCCGGCCCGCGTCACCGGACGCCAGCTGTCCGTAGAGGACCTCGGGGTCGTTCACCAGCCGCCGCCGATCTTGCGGAAGCCCTCGCCGGAGGTGTCGTCGCAGCGCTCGTAGGTCTCCGCGTTCTGGGTGAGCCCGTCGCCCGCGTCGCGGTACCAGGCCGAGCCGCGCCGCAGGTCGTCGGACTGCCGACCGGTGAACCGGGCCAGCGCGTCGGCGAACTCGGCGGCCGCCGGAACCTCGCCGAGCGCCCCCGCGTCAAGGGTGAGCATGGAGATCAGTTCGGCGCCGTCGGCGGTGGCGTCCGCCCCGTCGTGGAACCCCTTGGAGGCGCCCCGCAACGCCTCTGGTTGCACACCGAACACGATTTCCCACCCTTCGTGACACCGACCGCTTGCACTGCGACGCACCCGGACCGCGACCGGTTCCGGCACGATGACCGAGAACGACCGAACCAGGAGGCGACACGTGCCAGCAGGATGGACCACGCAGCGGTGGACCGAGGTCTTCCTCGACCAGTCCGCCATGTTCCGCGAGGCGGTCGCCGAGGCCGACCCGGCCGCGAACGTGCCGAGCTGCCCCGGCTGGACCTTCGCCGACCTCGCGGTGCACGTCGCGCGGTTCCTGGAGACGTCGATCGAGTACCTGCGCACCGGCAGCACCGTGCGGCTGAAGCCGCCACCCCCGCCAGTGGGCGCGTCGCCGATCGAGTACCTCGACACCCAGCTCGCCGACGCCGCCGAGGTGCTGCCCCTGGTGCCCGGCAACCGGCCGACCTGGACGTTCTCGCCCGCCGCGCCCGACCTGGCGTGGGTGTGGCACCGCCGGATCGCGCACGAGCTGGACCTGCGCCGCTGGGACGCCCAGGCCGCGCTGCGCCAGCTGGTCCTCGGCGACGCCGACCTGGCCGCCGACGGCATCGACGAGGCGCTGGGCACGCTGCTGGCCGCGAAGTACACGACCGACGTGCCGCTGGAGACCGCCGGGACGGTGATCGTGCGCTGCACCGACGTGCCTGAGGGCTGGCACGTCCGGCTGACCCCCGGCGAGGTCCCCGAGGTGCGGGCGGTGGCTCCCGGCGAGGTGGCCGACGTCGAGGTCGACGGCGAGGCCCAGCTGATCCACTACGGCCTGTGGGGGCGCCTGCCGCTCAAGTCCGTCGGCGACGAGGCCGTGCTGCGGGCAGTGAGGATGGACCGATGAGGGTGCTGGTGGTGCTGGTCGCGGCCGCCCTGCTGCTGTCCGGCTGCTCGCTCGAGCGGGAGTGGAAGGGCGATCTGGCGTTCAAGGTGACCAAGGTCAACCCGCCGTACACGGACAAGTCCGACAAGGCGAAACCCGCCTACGTGAACCTCGACCTCGACCAGGCCGAGCCGGACTCCGTCTCACCGCTCGGCAAGAAGCACGGCGCCGACCTGGACCGGTTCCCGTCCGACGTCGCGGTGGGGGACCAGGTGGTCTGCGCGGTGCGCCAGTACGACGCGAACGGCTTCGACGGCGGCAACGTGGAGGTCACCATAGGGCCTTGCAGGCGTCCTTGAGCGTGCGTTTCATCACGTCAGCGGGGTCAGGATGGGGCGGGTTCACCCGTTGTTCGCCGTACACTCGTGGTGCCGCCCGACATCGTCGCTAGGGAGCACTCGGTGGTCACCGACCAGTCAGACGCCGGCCGCACTACCACCCCGATCGTGGACACCATCGACTCCGACCCGCGCGAAGAGTGCGGTGTTTTCGGCGTGTGGGCTCCTGGCGAGGACGTCGCCAAGCTCACCTACTACGGCCTTTACGCCCTCCAGCACCGCGGTCAAGAGGCCGCGGGCATCTCGGTGGGCGACGGCAGCCAGGTCGTCGTCTTCAAGGACCTCGGCCTCGTCAGCCAGGTGTTCGACGAGCAGGTGCTCCAGTCGCTGAAGGGCCACGTGGCCATCGGCCACTGCCGCTACTCCACGACCGGGTCGACGACCTGGGAGAACGCGCAGCCGACGTTCCGCACCACCGCCGCGGGCAGTGGTCTGTCGCTCGGCCACAACGGCAACCTGGTGAACACCGCCGAGCTGCTGGAGCGCGCCAAGAAGCTGGGCATCATGTCCCGCAACGGCGCCACCACCGACTCGGACCTGATCTGCGGCCTGCTGGCCGCGACCGCCGCCGACATCGGCATCGAGCAGGCCGCGCTGGAACTCCTGCCGACGCTGCGCGGCGCGTTCTGCCTGACGTTCTCCGACGAGAACACGCTGTACGCGGCCCGCGACCCGCACGGCGTCCGCCCGCTGGTGCTCGGCCGCCTGGAGCGGGGCTGGGTCGCCGCGAGCGAGACGGCCGCGCTGGACATCGTGGGCGCGTCGTTCGTCCGCGAGGTCGAGCCGGGCGAGCTGATCGCCATCGACGAGAACGGCCTGCGCTCCACGAGGTTCGGCACGCCCGAGCCCAAGGGCTGCATCTTCGAGTACGTCTACCTGGCCCGCCCGGACACCACGATCTCCGGCCGCGGCGTGCACGCCACCCGCGTGGAGATCGGCCGCAGGCTGGCCGCCGAGCACCCGGCCGAGGCCGACCTGGTCATCCCGGTCCCGGAGTCCGGCACGCCCGCCGCGATCGGCTACGCGCAGGCCTCCGGCATCCCGTACGGCTCCGGCCTGGTCAAGAACGCCTACGTCGGCCGGACGTTCATCCAGCCGTCGCAGACGATCCGCCAGCTGGGCATCCGGCTGAAGCTGAACCCGCTGCGGGACGTCATCCGCGGCAAGCGGCTCGTCGTCGTGGACGACTCGATCGTGCGCGGCAACACCCAGCGCGCCCTGGTCCGGATGCTCCGCGAGGCGGGTGCGCTCGAGGTGCACGTCCGCATCGCGTCGCCGCCGGTCAAGTGGCCGTGCTTCTACGGCATCGACTTCGCCTCGCGCGCCGAACTGGTCGCGAACGGCCTCGACCTGGACGGCATCCGCCGTTCCGTCGGCGCCGACACCCTCGGCTACGTGTCGCTCGAGCAGCTCATCGCGGCCACCGAGCAGCCCAAGACGCGGCTGTGCAGCGCGTGCTTCGACGGCGAGTACCCGATCGCGCTGCCCGAGGACGCCCTGATGGGCAAGCACCTCCTGGAGGGCATCAAGGGAGTGGCGGGCTCGGCCGCTCCGGTCCTGCCCACCGGGTACGGTGCCGAGGACGCCCTGCAAAGGCCCTGAATCCCCCCACGATGGAGCACGTTGACGTGAGTGCCGAGACCGACAACGCCAAGGCGACGTACGCCGCGGCCGGAGTGAGCATCGCCGCTGGGGACGAGGCGGTGGAGAAGCTCAAGCCGTGGGCGGCGAAGGCGCACCGCCCCGAGGTCCTCGGTGGCATCGGCGGGTTCGCGGGCTTGTTCCAGCTGAAGCTCGACCGCTGGAAGGAGCCCGTGCTCGCGGCCTCCACCGACGGCGTCGGCACCAAGATCGCCGTCGCCCAGGCCATGGACAAGCACGACACCATCGGCCACGACCTGGTCGCGATGGTCGTGGACGACCTGGTCGTCTGCGGCGCCGAACCGCTGTTCATGCAGGACTACATCGCCGTCGGCCGGGTCGTCCCGGACAAGATCGCCGCACTGGTCAAGGGCATCGCCGAGGGCTGCGTCCTCGCGGGCTGCGCCCTGCTCGGCGGCGAGACCGCCGAGCACCCCGGCCTGATGGGCGACGACGACTACGACATCTCCGGCACCGGAGTGGGTGTCGTCGAGGCCTCCAGGATGCTCGGCCCGGACCGGGTCCGCCCCGGTGACGTCGTCATCGGCATGGGCTCGTCCGGCCTGCACTCCAACGGCTACTCGCTGGCCCGCCACGTGCTCCTGGAACTCGCCAGGATGCCGCTGGAGGGCCACGTCGAGGAGTTCGGCCGCACCCTCGGCGAGGAGATGCTGGAACCGACCCGCATCTACGCCAAGGACTGCCTCGCGCTGGCCGCCGAGGCCGAGGTGCGCACGTTCGCCCACATCACCGGCGGCGGCCTGACCGCGAACCTGGCCCGCGTACTGCCCGCCGGCGTGCACGCCGACCTCGACCGCGGCACCTGGACGCCCGCTCCCGTGTTCGCCCTGATCGCCCAGCGCGGCCGGGTCGAGCGCGAGGAGATGGAGAAGACGTTCAACATGGGCGTCGGCATGATGGCCGTCGTGTCGCCCGAGGACGTCGACCGCGCGCTCGCCGTCCTGACCGCCCGCCACGTGCCCGCCTGGGTGCTCGGCGAGGTCAACAAGGCCTCCGACGCCAACGCGTCCCGCGCGACGCTGGCCGGGGACCACCCGAGGTTCTGAGGCAACCCCCTCGGTCGCCGCCCCGTACCAAGCGGCGACTGAGGGGAGGTCCTGTGGGGAACCGTGACCGCGAGTTCGCCGATTACGTCGACGCGCGCGCGTTGGTGATGAGGCGGACCGCGTACCTGCTGTGCGGCGACTGGCACCGCGCCGAGGACCTGGTGCAGACCACGTTGACCAAGCTCTACGTGGCGTGGCCGAGACTGCGGCGGGACGGGCGCCTCGACGCCTACGCCCGCAAGGTCCTGGTCCGCGCTTCCATCGACGACTCGCGCCGTGCGCACCCCGCCGTGAGACGGCCGTCGACCTGTTGCCCGAACACGAGGATCCCGGCGGTCCGCCGGACGACCGGGTCGAAGTGCTCCAGGCGTTGGAGAAGTTGCCTCCTGGGCAGCGCGCCGTGGTGGTGCTCAAATATTGGGAAGACCAGTCCATCACCGAGACCGCGCGCCTGCTGGGCCGGACCGAGGGCACGGTCAAGAGCCAGGCGTCCAAGGGACTCACCGCGCTGCGCGCCCTGCTGCGCTTCGACCCGACCGCAGTGGGGGATCAGCGATGAACGACATCAAGGACGTCCTGGGCGCGGCCTTCGCCGACGAGCCGCCGAACGGCATCCACTCCGAGACCCTCCTCCGCCGCGGCCGCAACCAGTTGCTGCTGCGGCGTGGAGCGGTCTTCGGCGGCTTGGCGGTGGCCGCCGTCGCGGCCGTGGTGGGCGTGTCCGCGATGACCGGCGCGGTGGCCCTGCCGAACACCGATCCCGGTACCCAGCCCGGCGCTCCGGTGTCTTACCCGGTCGTGTCATCGTCCTGTCCGACCATCGCCACAACCTCGTCCTCGCCCAAGCATGCCTCCTCGCCGAAGAGGTGCGACTCCACGACGCCGGAACACGCCGCCGAACTCACCGCGGTCCTGGCCGCGGCCGATGTCGTGCCCGCGGGCCTCACCGCCGTCGACCCCTTCGAGTTCACCGTCCTCAACTCGGACTACAACGCCTCGACCGATCTGCGGACCGCGGACGGCGCCACCGGCAAGCTGTTCATCTCGGTGATGGCGAGTTCCGCGAACCCGCCCTTCCCCCCGCTGCGCCGCCCCCATCAGCTGCGAGTTCCGCGAGCTCAACGGGCAGCTGGTCCAGGTCACCACCGCCCCGATGGGTGAAACGGGCGAAGTCCTCACCGCGGCCGCCGTGCAGCGCGGCGACGGGTCCTACGTCTACGTGTCGAGCTCGAACGTCTCCGCCGAGGCCACCCGCCTCAACGGCAAGGCGTCCTCCGCCCCGACCATCGACCACCAACCTCTCACCGCCGACCAGCTGGTAAAGATCGTGACCTTGGAGGGCCTGGAGTTCTAAGGTTGTCGGGTGCCCGAGGACTTGCCCGTGACGCGGACGCTGGTACTACCGGCGGCCGAACTCCGCGAACGCTTCTCCAGGTCCTCGGGCCCCGGCGGCCAAGGCGTCAACACGGCCGACAGCCGCGTCGAACTCACCTTCGACCTCGCCAACTCACCGTCCATCCCGGACTGGCTGAAAACCCGCATGCTCGAACGCCTCACCACCCGCCTCGTCGACGGCGTGCTCACCGTCAAAGCCAGCGAACACCGCGCCCAACTCCAAAACCGCACCGCCGCCCGCGCCCGCCTGGCCACCATGCTCCGCGACGCCGCAGCCGCCCCACCCCCGGTCCGCCGCCCCACAAAACCAAGCCGCGGCTCAAAAGAACGCCGAATCGCCGAGAAGAAACGCCGCGCCATCACCAAACGCGGCCGCACCGGCGACTTCAACGACTGACCCGCCCCACCGCTCACCGACGCGCAGCCAGGTGCCCTGCCGACGCGGAGCGAGGTGCCTGGCCGATGCGCAGCGAGGTGCTCGATCCGTCGCGGAGCGAGGGATAAGTCGGGCAAAGCCCGATGCCCCCATCGGCGCAGCCGCCCCCTCGCACCCGGCGCGGAGCGCCCGCCGCCCTACCGACGCGCAGCGAGGCGCCCCAAACCCCGGCACAGCCCAAGCCAGGCGGAGCCAGGCCTCCCCCTGCCCCCGATACGAAGCGCCCTCCTGCCCTCACCTGTTTTGTCAAGACATCTTTCCCGTCTTGACAAAACAGGTGAAGGCATTGAGACAATCGCGCACCGGGGGCCGGCTCCCCGAACCCACCCCGAACCCACTCACCACCCCAACCCCCACCTCACCAAGGCAACCGCGCCGTGAACACCGCCCCCTCCTCATTCCGCACCCCCACCACCCCACCCCTCCTCAAACAAATCTGCCGCGTCAAAGCCAACCCCAACCCCCTCTCCCCCTCCTCAGCCGCCTTGGTCGTGAACCCGTTCCTGAACACCTCCTCCACGATCCCCGGCGCCACCCCCGGCCCCGAATCCCTCACCACCACCAAAACCTCCTCACCCTCCTCCCGAACCAGAACCTCCACCCACCCCCCACTCCCAGCCACCGCATCCACCGCGTTGTCCACCAAATTCCCCACCACGGTCACCAAATCCGTCGACAGCCCTCCATCCACCACCCCCAGACGACTACCCGGATCCATCCGCAACCCCACCCCCCGCTCCGCCGCCAACCCCGCCTTCGCCACCAACAACGCCCCCACCGCGAAATCCTCGACCCCCACCTCCCACCGCCCCTGCGCCGAACCGATCCGGCTCACGAACCCCCGCACCTCGTCGTACTCACCCAGCTCGATCAGCCCGGAAATCGTGTGCAGCCGGTTCCCGAACTCGTGCGCCTGCGCCCGCAGCGTGTCCGTGGCGTGCCGGTTCGCGTCCAACTCGTTGCGCAGCCCCATCAGCTCGGTCCGGTCCCGCAGCGTCACCACCGACCCGACCTCCACGCCGCGCACGGCGATCGGCGTCCGGTTCATGGTCAGCACGCTCCCGCCGCGCAGCACCACCTGGTCCGCGCCCGCCGCCCGGCCGGTCAGCACGTCCAGCAGCCGGTCTTCGAAGTCCAGGTCCGCCACCGCGCGCCCGACGCAGTCGGCGGGCAGGCCCAGGGATGTGCGGGCGTGGTCGTTGGCCAGCGTGATCCGGTGTTGGGGATCGAGGCCGACCACGCCTTCCCCGGTGCCGTGCAGCAGCGCTTCCCGGTGCTCGACCAGTTCGGTGATCTCGCGCGGTTCCAGGCCGAGGGTCTGCTTCTCCACCCGCCGGGTGAGCAGCAGCGATCCGACGACGCCGATCGCCAGCGCGATCCCGAGCAGCCGCAGCGCGTCGCCAGGCGAGTCCAGCACGCCCTCGAAGAACCCCGGCGACTCCTCACCGGCCGCGACCACGCCGATCACCTCGCCGCCGTCGCTCATGACCGGCACGTGGGCCACGATCGCGCCGTCCAGCTCGCCGACCCACGACCGCCCGCCCAGCGCGGTGCTCGGGCCGACGTCGAGCGGTTCGCCGACCCGGAGGGGGCCCGGTGGCGTCATCACCCGCCGCGAGGCGTCGGCGATGACCACGTAGCTCGCGCCGGACAGGCTGCGCCCGCTCTCCGCGAACGGGGCCAGGGCGTCCTGCCGCGCCGGGTCGGCGAGCGCGGCCCGCACACCGGCGGTCGTGGCCACGTCCTCGGCCACGGACTGCATCCGGCGTCCCTCGGTGGTGGCGAAGTTCGCCCGCGCCTGGACGACCGACAGCGCGCCCACCGCGCACAGCAGGGCCACGACGACCACGAGCTGCCAGGCCAGCAGCTGCCTGGCCAGCGTTCCCCGGACACCCATCGCACCTCCGCCCCGTTCACGTGTGAGTGACACTAGGACGTGCGCGGGTGTGCTGCGCGTGACCACGAAGGCCGGGACCGCGGCCCACGATCGGGACTTCGGGTCACCACGCGCGGGCCCGGAAGCCCGCGTCGCGCTAGCCGTGGGTCGGGAAGCCCAGGTCGATGCCGTGCTGCCGCGGCCAGCGGGCGGTGATCGCCTTCGCCCTGGTGTAGAAGCGGACGCCTTCGGCGCCGTGCACGTGGGTGTCGCCGAACAGCGAGTCCTTCCAGCCGCCGAAGGAGTAGTACGCCATCGGGACCGGGATGGGGACGTTGATGCCGACCATGCCCACGTGCACCCGCCGCTGGTACTCGCGGGCCGCCAGGCCGTCGCCGGTGTAGACGGCGGTGCCGTTGCCGTACGGGTTGGCGTTGACCAGGTCCACCGCCGCGTCGAAGGTGGGCACCCGGACGACCACCAGCACCGGGCCGAAGATCTCGTCCCGGTAGACGGCCATGTCGGGGGTCACGTGGTCGAAGAGGGTGGGCTTGAGCCAGAAGCCGTTCTCGTGGCCCTCCGGCGCGAAGCCCCGGCCGTCCACCACGAGGGTCGCGCCCTCGCGGACACCGGTGTCGACGTAGGAGGTGACCTTGTCGCGGTGCGCCCCGGTGACCAGCGGGCCCATCTGCGAGGCGGGATCCGTGCCGGGACCGGTGACCAGGCCGGTGGTCCGCTCCGCGATCTTCGCCACGAGGGCGTCGGCCGCGTCGCCGACGGCGACCACGACGGAGATGGCCATGCACCGCTCGCCCGCGCTGCCGTACCCGGCGGACACGGCGGCGTCCGCCGCCACGTCCAGGTCGGCGTCGGGGAGGACGACCATGTGGTTCTTGGCGCCGCCCAGCGCCTGCACCCGCTTGCCCGCCGCCGTGCCGCGCGCGTAGACGTGCCTGGCGATCGGGGTCGAGCCGACGAACGACGCGGCCGCGACGTCCGGGTGGTCCAGGAGGGCGTTGACCGCGGTGGCGTCGCCGTGCAGGACGGTGAGGACGCCGTCGGGCAGGCCCGCCTCGCCGAACAGCTCGGCCAGCCGCACCGAGGCCGACGGGTCGCGTTCGGAGGGCTTGAGGATGAACGCGTTCCCGCTCGCGATGGCGATGGGGAACATCCACATCGGGACCATGACCGGGAAGTTGAACGGGGTGATGCCCGCGACCACGCCCAGCGGCTGGCGGACCGAGTAGGCGTCCACGCCGCGCGACACCTGCTCGGAGTGCTCGCCCTTGAGCAGCTGCGGGATGCCGCAGGCGAACTCCACGACCTCCAGGCCCCGCTGCACCTCGCCCGCGGCGTCGTCGAGGACCTTGCCGTGCTCGCCGGTGATGATGGCGGCCAGCTCGTCGCGGTGCTCGTGCAGGAGGTGGCGGTAGTCGAAGAGGATCCTGGTGCGGGTGGCCAGCGAGGACTCCGACCAGGAGGCCGCGGCCCTCGTCGCCGAGGCGACCGCGAGGTCGACGTCCGCCTGGTCGGCGAGACCGACCTGCCCGGTGACCTCGCCGGTGGCGGGGTCGAACACGTCACCGGTCCGGGTCGACACCCCGGTGGTGCGGGCGCCGTCGATCCAGTGCGGGGTGGTGGGGCTCAAGGCTTTCCTCCCGGAGGTGCTGTCGTGGTGCGGACCACCAGTGACGAGTGCAGGAGGTGGCGGACCGGGTCGGTGCGCTCGCCGCGCACGCGTTGCAGCAGCGCCTCGGCGGCGAGCCTGCCCATCTCGTTGCGGGGCTGGTCGACCGTGGTGAGGGAGACGTGCCGCAGGGCCGCCAACGACGTGTTGTCGTAACCGACCACGGAGACGTCCCGCGGGACGTCGAGACCGGCTTCCTCGAGCGCGGAGATGGCGCCGACGGCGTTGAAGTCGTTGCAGGAGATGATCGCGGTGGGCATCCGGCCGCCGCCGTGCAGCTCCTGGATCGCCCTGGCGCCCGCGGTGTCGGTGTACTCGCTGCCGACCACCCTCGGGTCCAGGCCGTGCCTGGTCATGGCGCTGACGTAGCCGCGCCGCCGCGGGCCGGCCTGGCTGCCCTCGCCGCCGTCCAGGTGCACGATGTCGCGGTGGCCGAGGGACACGAGGTGGTCGACGGCCAGCCCGACGCCCTGCTCGCCGTCGTCGTTGACGGTGTCGACCGTCGACACCCGCGACGACCTGGCCACCAGGACGACGGGCAGGTGGTCGGCGGCGTTGCCGATGGCGGCGGTCGGGACGACCGGGCTGAGCAGGGCGAGGCCCGCCGGGCGGAACGAGAGCAGGCTGTCCAGCGCGCGCCGCTCCCTGGCCGGGCTGCGGCCGCCGGTGTTGATGATGAGGTCGAAGCCCTGTTCACGGGCGACCGAGTCCAGGCCGTCCACGACCTCGGCGAAGAAGGCGTTGTGCAGGTCGGAGACCATCACGCCCAGCACGGTGGACGTGCGGCTGGCGAGCGAGCGGGCCATCGCGTGCGGGGAGTAGCCGAGTTCCTCGGCGGCCCTCAGCACGGCGGTGCGTCGCTGGTCGCTCACTTTCGGTGATCCCCGCATCACCAGGGACACCAGCGCCCGTGAGACACCCGCCCGCTTGGCGACGTCCTCCATGGTCGGCCTGGCCACCGCCACCTCCCCAAGTCCGCTGGTCACGAGCCGGAAACGCCCC
Organism: Umezawaea sp. Da 62-37; assembly: GCF_032460545.1. Taxonomy (GTDB): domain Bacteria; phylum Actinomycetota; class Actinomycetes; order Mycobacteriales; family Pseudonocardiaceae; genus Umezawaea. Next base: position 5,209,183 of record NZ_CP135965.1, on the reverse strand, counting down.
CTTGACACCCGTGTGACGGAAGCTACAGCATTGGAGCGCTCCAACCAATAGAGCGCTCTAACGCCACAGACCTCCTACCAGGACGGAGACCCTCCGCATGCGGATCGGAGTCGCTGGAGTCGGCCGGATCGGCACGATGCACGCCACCAACCTGGCCTCGCTGGACCGGGTGGACGAGGTCCTCCTGTTCGACCCGGTGCCCGGCCGCGCGGCGCAGGCGTCGGCCGCGCTGCCGGGCACGAAGGCCGTCGACGACCTCGACGCACTGCTCACCGCGAGTGACGGCGTGCTCCTCGCGACACCGACGAACACGCACCCGGCGCTGCTGCGCGCGGCGCTCGCGGCCAAGGTGCCCGCGCTGTGCGAGAAGCCGATCGCGAGCGACCTGGACCAGATGCGCGCGCTGGTCGACGACGTGGAGGCCTCCGGGGTCGAGGTGCTGGTCGGGTTCCAGCGCCGCTTCGACCCGGCGGTCTTCGAGCTGCACCGGCGCATCCGCGCGGGCGAGGTCGGTGACGTCTACCTGGTGCGGGCCATCGGCAACGACGCCCAGCCGCCGGACTTCGGCTACCTGCCCGCCTCCGGCGGCATCTTCCGCGACCTGCTCATCCACGACCTGGACGCCGTCCCGTGGCTGGTCGGCGAACCAGTCGTCGAGGTGTACGCGTCCGGCTCGGTGCTGGTGGACCAGGCGTTCGCCGACGCGGACGACGTGGACAACGCCGTGGTGCTGCTGAAGTTCGCGGGCGGCGCCCACGCCACCCTGGCCGGTGGCCGCCACGACCCGCTCGGCTACGACCACCGCATCGAGGTGCTCGGCAGCAGGGACTCGCTCGCCGTCGGCGTCGACGCCCGCACCCCCCTGACCTCCCTCGAACCCGGCGGCCCGGTCGTCGCGGACGACGCCTACCCCGGTTTCCCGGAGCGCTTCCACCGCGCCTACCTCAACGAGATGACCGTGTTCACGCAGGTCGTGGCGGGCGAAGTGGCGAACCCGTCCCCGGCGCGGGAGAGTTTGATCAGCCTCCGACTCGCCGAAGCGTGCGAGGCTTCACGGCGTTCCGGCTCACCGGTCCGGCTGACAGGGGTTGACGCATGATGAAGATCGCGGGCGCACCCATCTCCTGGGGTGTGTGCGAGGTGCCCGGCTGGGGTCGGGTGCTGGAGCCCGACCGGGTGCTGGGCGAGATGGCGTCGCTCGGTCTGGTGGCGACGGAACTCGGGCCGCCGGACTACCTGCCCTCGGACCCGGAGGCGCTGCGCGCGCTGCTCGCCGAGCACGACCTCAGCCTCGTCGGCGGGTTCCTGGCCGTCGTGCTGCACGACCCGCCGCGGGTTCCGTCCACAGTGGAGGAAGCGGACCGGGTCGCCGCGCTGCTGGCCGCCGGTGGCGCCGAGGTGCTCGTGCTGGCCGCCGCGACCGGGCTGGACGGGTACGACGAACGGCCCGACCTGACCGACGAGCAGTGGCGGACGTTGATCCAGACGTCCGCGAAGATCGCCGACATCGCGGCGGGCCACGGCCTGCGCACGGTGCTGCACCCGCACGTCGGCACGCACGTCGAGCGCGCCGCCGAGGTCGAGCGGTTCCTCGCGGACTCCGAGCTCAAGCTCTGCCTGGACACCGGCCACCTGCTCATCGGTGGCGTGGATCCGGTCGACCTGGCCCGACGGCACTCCGAGCGGATCGGTCACGTGCACCTCAAGGACGTGCGCGCCGACATCGCCGCCGGGGTGCGCGACGGGCGGGTCGGCTACACCGCCGCGGTCCAGGAGGGCATCTACGTCCCCCTCGGAGACGGTGACGTCGACATCGAGGCGCTGGTGGGACTCGTCCAGGAGGCGGGTTACACCGGCTGGTTCGTCCTCGAGCAGGACACCGCGCTCGGCGACGGCGGTCCTGCCGACACCCCGGTGCTGGACACCGCGCGCAGCCTCGCGCACCTCAACAAGATCACCGGAAAGGGCCAGGGACGATGACGTCTGTTCGCTCTGCAAGACGAAGTGCTCTGCGCGTCGGCCTCGGGATGGCCGCGGTCGCGCTGCTGGCCGCGTGCAGCGGTCCCGCCGCGAGCAACAACACCAGCAGCTCCGGCAGCCCGGACACCGGTTCCGCCACGAGCGGCGGTGCGCTCAAGGTCGCCGTGGTCACGCACGGCTCGGCCGGTGACACGTTCTGGAACGTGGTCAAGAACGGCGCGACCGACGCGGGCAAGGCGCTCGGCGTGACGGTCGACTACAACTCCGACGGCGACCCCGGCGCGCAGTCCAAGCTGATCGACAACGCGGTGTCGCAGAAGGTCGGCGGCCTCGTCGTGTCGATGGCGAACCCGGACGCGCTGAAGACCTCCATCGACGCCGCCGTCAAGGCGGGCATCCCGGTGATCACCATCAACTCCGGCGGTGACAAGAGCGCGTCGTTCGGCGCCATCGCGCACGTCGGCCAGGAGGAGGGGATCGCGGGCGAGCAGGCGGGCAAGAAGCTCAAGGAAGCGGGCAAGACCAAGCTGCTCTGCGTGATCCACGAGGCGGGCAACATCGGCCTCAACCAGCGCTGCGACGGTGCCAAGACCGGTTTCGGCGGCACCGTGACGAACCTCCAGGTCGACATCAACAACCCGACCGACATCGAGGCCCGCATCAAGGGCGCGCTGCAGACCGACTCGTCGATCGACGCCGTGCTGGCGCTGAACCCGCAGGTCGCCGTCAACGCGGCCAGCGCGGTCAAGGGCGCGTCCTCGAAGGCGTCCGTCGCGACCTTCGACCTCAACGCCGACGTGGTCTCCGGCATCAAGGCCGGTGACGTGCTCTTCGCCGTGGACCAGCAGCAGTACGAGCAGGGCTACCTGCCGATCGTGATGCTGAAGCTCTACCACGACAACGCGAACACCGTCGGCGGTGGCCAGCCCGTGCTGACCGGTCCCGGCTTCGTCGACAAGTCCAATGTGGACAAGGTCGAGGAATACGCCAAGCGCGGAACCCGGTAGACGAGCGCCGGGGAGTGGGGAACAGTGCCAGGAGGTAAGAACGCAGTGGCAGCGCAAGCTCCACCAACCGCCGACGAGCGGGTCGGCAAACCCGGTGTGCTCGACCGGCTGGTCGTGCGCCCGGAGATCGGCTCACTGCTCGGGGCACTGCTGGTGTTCCTGTTCTTCTCGATCGTCACCGAGCAGTTCCTGAGCCCCGGCGGTGTCGCGACCTGGCTCGACGACGCGTCCACGCTGGGCATCATGGCGGTGGCGGTGTCGCTGCTCATGATCGGCGGCGAGTTCGACCTGTCCGCCGGTGTCATGACGGCGTCCACCGCCCTGGTCACGGCCATCCTCTCCACCCAGCTCGGCTGGAACGTCTGGCTGGCCCTGTTCGCGTCGCTGCTGTTCGCCCTGGGCGTCGGTGCGCTCAACGGCTGGCTGGTGATGCGGACGGGGCTGCCCAGCTTCATCGTCACGCTGGGCACGTTCCTCGCGTTGCAGGGCCTCAACCTGGGCATCACGCGGGCCGTCACCGGCACCGTGCAGGTGTCGGGGATGCGCGACACCGACGGCTACGCGTCGGCCGGGTTCCTGTTCGCGTCGACGTTCACCTTCGGCGGGACGTCGTTCTACATCTCCATCATCTGGTGGGTCCTGTTCACCGTCGTCGCGTCGACCATCCTGGTGCGCACCAGGTTCGGCAACTGGATCTTCGCGGTCGGCGGGTCGGCGCTCAGCTCCCGCGCGGTCGGCGTGCCGGTGATGCGCACGAAGGTCTTCCTGTTCATGACCACGGCGTTCGCGGCGTGGCTGGTCGGGTCGATCAACATCCTGCGGTTCACCAGCGTGCAGGCGAACCAGGGCATCGGGCTGGAGTTCCAGTTCATCATCGCGGCGGTCATCGGCGGCTGCCTGCTCACCGGCGGCTTCGGCTCCGCGGTGGGCGCCGCCATCGGCGCGCTGATCTTCGGCATGGCCCGCCAGGGCATCGTCTACGCCAACTGGAACAGCGACTGGTTCCAGCTGTTCCTCGGCGTGATGCTGCTGTCCGCGGTGCTGGTCAACAACGCCCTGCGGCGGCGAGCGGAACGGGTGCGGCGATGACGCCACTGATCGAGACCGACGGGATCGGCAAGACCTACGGCAGCGTCATCGCGCTGCGTGACGTCTCCACCGTGGTCAACGCGGGCGAGGTCACCTGCGTGCTCGGCGACAACGGCGCCGGCAAGTCCACGTTGATCAAGATCCTGGCCGGGGTGCACCAGCACGACCGCGGCTCCCTGCGGGTCGAGGGCGAGGAGATCAGCTTCACCTCGCCGCGCGAGGCGCTCGACCACGGCATCGCGACGGTCTACCAGGACCTCGCGGTGGTGCCGCTGATGAGCGTGTGGCGCAACTTCTTCCTCGGCTCCGAGCCGACCAAGGGGGTCGGGCCGTTCAAGGTGCTCGACCGCAGGCAGGGCCGCGAGGTCACGAAGAAGGCGCTGTCCGAGATGGGCATCGACCTGCGGGACGTCGAGCAGCCGGTGGGCACGCTGTCCGGTGGTGAACGGCAGTGCGTCGCCATCGCGCGGGCCGTGCACTTCGGCGCGAAGGTGCTGATCCTGGACGAGCCGACCGCCGCGCTCGGCGTGAAGCAGGCCGGGGTGGTGCTCAAGTACGTGGCACGGGCCCGCGACCGCGGCCTCGGCGTCGTGCTGATCACGCACAACCCGCACCACGCCTACCCGGTCGGCGACCGGTTCCTGCTGCTCAAGCGGGGGCGTTCGCTGGGCTCCTACGACAAGGCCGACATCACCATCGAGGAGCTGACCCGGCAGATGGCCGGTGGCGCCGAGCTGGACGCCCTGTCGCACGAACTGCGCGCCGCCGAGGCGGGTCCCGCCGACGACGCGGGCACCGCCGCCGTGGTCGTCGAGAAGGAGGACGTGGGCTGATGGCGTTGGACGTGCTCACGGTCGGTCGTGTCGGCGTCGACCTCTACCCCGAGCAGAGCGGTGTCCCGCTGTCGGCCGTGCGCACGTTCGCCAAGTCGCTCGGCGGCACCGCGACCAACGTCGCGGTCGCCGCCGCGCGGCTCGGCCGCCGGGCCGGGGTGCTGACCAAGGTCGGCCCGGACGGGTTCGGCGACTACGTGCGCGAGGCGCTGGCCGGGTTCGGCGTGTCGCCGGAGTTCGTCGGCACGGCCGAGGGCCTCCAGACGCCGGTGGTGTTCTGCGAGCTCAACCCGCCCGAGGACCCGCCGCTGCTGTTCTACCGCTCGCCCATCGCGCCCGACCTCACCCTCGTCGAGCCGGACGTGCCGTGGGACGTCGTCGCGGACGTGCCGGTGCTGTGGGTGACCGGGACGGGGGTGTCGACCGAGCCCGCGCGGGGAACCCAGCGCAGGATGCTGGAGCACCGCGGGAGGAGGGCGCACACCGTGCTCGACCTCGACCACCGCCCCATGTTCTGGTCCGATGTGGACAGTGCCCGCCGCGAGATCGGCTGGATGCTGGACCACGTGACGGTGGCCGTCGGCAACCGGACCGAGGTCGAGGTGGCCGTCGGCACGGCCGACCCGGACGAGGCCGCCCGCAGGCTGCTGGACCGCGGTGTGGAGCTGGCGCTGGTGAAGAAGGGCGCGGAGGGCGTGCTGGTGGCGACCCGCGAGGGCTCGTGGACCGTGCCGCCGCACCCGATCGACGTGGTGTGCGGCCTCGGCGCCGGGGACGCGTTCGGCGGCGCGCTGGTCCACGGCCTGCTCGCGGGCTGGGACCCGGTGCGGATCGCCCGCTACGCCAACGTCGCGGGCGCGCTGGTGGCGTCCCGGCTGGCCTGCGCGGACGCCATGCCCGAGCCGCACGAGATCGAGGAGCACCTGTGATCACCGACCGGCAGTGGTCGGAGCTGCTGACCACGCGCGCCACCGATCCCGGCTCGATCCGCCGCGCCTACCAGGCCCGGCGCGGCCGCAAGGGCCTGCTGTCCGAGCGGGGCACGCTGTTCCTGGTCGCCGCGGACCACCCGGCCCGCGGCGCGCTCGGCGTCGGCGGCGACCCGATGGCCATGGCGGACCGCCGTTCGCTGCTGGACCGGCTGCTCACCGCGCTGGCCGACCCCGACGTGGACGGCGTGCTGGGCACCCCGGACGTGGTCGAGGACCTGCTGCTGCTCGACGGCCTGCACGAGAAGGTCGTGATCGGCTCGATGAACCGCGGCGGTCTCGCCGGCGCGGACTGGGAGGTCGACGACCGGTTCACCGGCTACGACGCCGCGTCCATCGCCACCAACGGGCTCGACGGCGGCAAGATGCTGCTGCGCCTGGTGGACACCGACGCGGGCACCGCCCCGACCCTGGAGGGCTGCGCGCAGGCCGTGTCCGCGCTCGCCCAGCACGGTCTGGTGGCGATGGTGGAACCGCTGCCCTACGACCGGGACGAGGCAGGGAACCTGGTGCTGCGCAAGGACTCCGCGTCGCTCGCCCGTGCCGCCGCCATCGCCGCCGGACTGGGCGTGACCTCGGCCTACACCTGGCTCAAGCTCCCCGCGCCCGCGGACCCGGAGGTCGCGCTGGGCAGCACGACGCTGCCCACGCTGGTGCTCGGCGGCGTGCCGTCACCGCGGCCCGAGGACGACCTGGCGTCGTGGGGCCGATCCCTGCGGCACCCCACCGTGCGCGGCCTGGTCGTCGGCCGTGCCCTGCTCTACCCGCCCGACGGCGACGTGGCGGGCGCGGTCGCCGCGGCGGCCGCCGTGCTCCGCGCCGCGCAGGAGGAGGTCACGGCATGAGCTGGCACCGTCCACTCGGGACGCTCACCGACGGCGACGACCCGATCCGGCTCGGCCCGGCCGAGGCGGGCTGGACCTACACCGGCCTGCGCGTGCTGGTGCTGGCCGCGGGGGAGAGCCGGACGATCGAGACCGGCGAGTTCGAGGCGTTCGTCCTGCCGCTCGCGGGCGGCTGCGTCGTGGAGGTCGACGGCGAGCGGTTCGAGCTGACCGGCCGCGACTCCGTGTTCACCAGGGTCACCGACTTCGCCTACGTGCCAAGGGACGCCCGCGTCGCGCTGACGTCGGAGGCGGGCGTCGAACTGGCCCTGCCGATGGCCCGCTGCGAACGGCGGCTCACCCCGAAGTACGGCCCGGCGGAGGACGTGCCGGTCGAGGTGCGCGGTGCCGGCAACGCCACCAGGCAGGTCACCAACTTCGGCGTGCCCGGCGTCTGGGACCACGCGGACAAGCTCGTCGCGTGCGAGCTGATCACGCCCGACGGCAACTGGTCCTCCTACCCGCCGCACAAGCACGACGACACCGAGCCGTGCGAGGTGGTCAACGAGGAGGTCTACTACTTCCGCATCGCGGGCCGCGACGGCGTGACCCCGTCGCGCGAGGGGTTCGGGCTGCACAAGACCTACACCGGCGACGGGGAGGTCGACGAGGACGTGGCGGTGCGCGACGGCGACGTCTTCCTGATCCCGCGCGGCTACCACGGTCCGTGCGTGGCAGCCCCCGGTTACCCCATGTACTACCTGAACGTCCTGGCCGGGCCCGGCGCCGAGCGCTCGCTCGCGTTCTGCGACGACCCGGCCCACACCTGGATCCGGGACGGCTGGGCCGAGCAGGACCTGGACCCGCGCTGCCCCGTGACGACCGCGAAGGGGCGAACGGCATGAGGCTCACCACGGCACAGGCGCTGGTCCGCTGGATGCTCGCGCAGCGCACCGAGCTGTTCGACGGCTCGGAGGCGCCGCTGTTCCCCGGCGTGTTCGCGATCTTCGGCCACGGCAACGTGCTCGGCGTCGGCAACGCCCTGGAGGAGGTCCGCGACCGGCTCCCGGTGTGGCGCGGCCAGAACGAACAGGGCATGGCGCTCGCCGCCGTCGGCATCGGCAAGGCCACCCACCGCCGCCAGGTCGGCGTCGCCACCTCGTCCATCGGCCCCGGCGCGCTGAACATGGTGACCGCCGCCGGTGTCGCCCACGCCAACCGCCTGCCGCTCCTGCTGCTGCCCGGCGACACCTTCGTCGGTCGCGCCCCCGACCCCGTCCTCCAGCAGGTCGAGCACTTCCACGACCCCGGCGCCACGGTCAACGACGCGTTCCGCGCGGTCAGCCGCTACTTCGACCGGATCACCCGCCCCGAGCAGCTGATGTCCACGCTGCCCCAGGTCACCAGGGTGCTGACCGACCCAGCCGACTGCGGCCCGGTCACCCTCGCCCTGCCGCAGGACGTCCAGGCCGAGTCCTACGACTTCCCCGACGCCCTGTTCCACCCGGTCGTCCACCGCCTGCAACGACAGCGCCCCGACCTGCGCGCCCTCACCGGCGCCGCGGACGCGATCACCGCCGCCCGCAAACCACTGCTGGTCCTCGGCGGCGGCGTCCGGTATTCAGGCGCGGCGGGCCGCGCACTGCGCTTCGCCGAACAGCACCGCATCCCGATCGTCGAAACCACCGCGGGCCGCACCCTCGTCCCCCACGACCACCCGCTCAACGCCGGGCCGCTGGGCGTCACCGGCTCGACGTCGGCGAACGTGCTGGCCGCCGCGGCCGACGTGGTCATCGCCGTCGGCACCAGGCTCCAGGACTTCACCACCGCCTCCTGGACCGTGTTCTCACCGGACGTCCGCATCGTCATGCTCAACGCCGCCCGCTTCGACGCCGTGAAGCACGGCGCCCAGGCACTCGTGGCCGACGCCGACGAGGCGCTGCGCGAGCTGACGGACCTGCTCGGCGACTGGCAGGCCGACTCCCGCTGGGCGGACGAGGCCGTGGTCGAACGCTGCCGCTGGGACGAGCACATCGACGGCCTCCGCACCCCCGGCGCCGACCTGCCGACGTACGCGCAGGTGGTCGGCGTCGTCAACGACCTCAGCACCCCCGAGGACTACGTCATGACCGCCTCCGGCGGCCTGCCCGGCGAGCTCATCGGCGGCTGGCGGGCAGTCGGCGAGTCCACGATGGACGTCGAGTACGGCTTCTCCTGCATGGGCTACGAACTGGCAGGCGCCTGGGGCGCCGCCATCGCCCGCCCGGACGGCGTCGTCACGACGTTGCTGGGCGACGGCTCCTACCTCATGCTCAACTCGGAACTCTTCTCAGCCGCCTTCGCAGGCCACGGCTTCGTGGCCGTCGTCTGCGACAACGACGGCTACGCCGTCATCCACCGCCTGCAAACCGGCCAGGGCGGCACCGGCTTCAACAACATGTACACCGACGTCCGCACCACCCACACCGCACCACCACGCACCGACTTCGCCGCCCACGCCGCCTCCATGGGATGCGCGGTCTTCCCAACCGACGACCTGGCAGGCCTGGCCGACGCCTACCGCAAAGCCCGCGAAGCCGCCACAGGCGAACACCGCCCCGCAGTGGTCGTCATCCGCACCCACCCCTCCTCCTGGACCGAAGCCGGCGCCTGGTGGGAAGTCGCCGTTCCGGAAACCGCCCACCGCACCGAAATCACCGACGCCCACGACCAAATGCTCAACGACAAAACACGACAACTCCGCTACCTGAACTGAATCCACAAGCCACCAACGACTCACCCAAGTCCAAACGAAGCCAATGCCCTCGCCCAACGCAAAGCAAGGGATGTCGATGCGAAGCATCGAACTTCGCCCAAAGGCGCAGCCCAGGATGCCCCATCGGCAAAGCCGAAGCCGATACCCACCACCGGCGCAGCCGCCCCCTCGCACCCGGCGCGGAGCGCCCGCCTGCCTTACCGACGCGCAGCGAGGTGCCCTAGTTCGGCGAAGCCGAATGCTGGCGTAGCCAGACTCACCCCTGCACCCGATACAAAGCCGCTCTAGGCTTGACGAACCTTGTCAAGACATCTTTCCCGTCTTGACAAGGTTCGTCAAGCCTAGAACACTCGGCAACCGGGTGCAGCCGCCCTAAACCCACGCCCCAGCCCCAACCGGAGCCCCAATCCGCGAGCCCCTCAAACCCAACCTCACCCCGCCGGCGGCCCAGGATGCACCACAGCCGCATCCACCGGCGTGTGCGGCAGCGCGGGACTGATCGCCCCCAGCACCGCCCGCAACTCCGCCTCCAACTCCGGGTGTTCCCACAGCACGGCGTGGATCGACCCCCGCCACTCCGTCGCGAAATCCGCACGGGCCTGGGTCTTCCGCTCCCAGGGCACCAGCGCCAACTCGTCCCGCGAAGCCTGCAACCGGGTGCTGACCACTTCCACCCGCTGCGGCACCCCCGAGCCGAGCACTCCCGCGACCTCCGCCCGCACCCCGTTCCACAGGTGCGTGTCCATGGCCTTCACCAGTGCTCCGGCCACCGTCCCGGCGAGCAGCCGGAGCCCCTCGTCGGGCTTCCGGCGTTTCCTCTCCGTTCGCACCATCAGTCCCTGCCGGTCCCTTGGTGGTAGGTCGGGCCGAAGTTCGAGCCCTTCATGTCGTTGCGGTCGAAGTTCTGGATCATGTCCGCGTTCTGCACCGACGACGGGACCCGCAGGTCCCGACCGGCCTGGTACACCGCGGACCCCCCACTGGCCACAGCGTGCTGGTTCACCGACCCGGCCTGGCTCGCGGTAGCGGGCATCTCCGACGAAGCCCCGGCGAGGTCCAGCGCGTGCACGTCGCCGTCCGGCACCCACATCCGCCCGTGCCCGCTGAACGTCTTCTCGGTGACCTCGACGCGCCGGAAGTCGTCCGGCTTCAGGGTGGTGTGGCCCGTGGCGACGAGCGTGTCGTAGAGGTGCTCGGACAGGACGACGACCAGGTCGGCCGACGGGAAGGCCTCCAGCGCGAGGTGCGCGGCCCGGCTGTTGAGCAGCCTGCTGACCAGCACGGCGTCCTTGCCGGGGAACCCGTTGGCGCCGTCCACGACCGCGCCGTGGTGGATCGCGAGCCGCATCCGCACCTTGGCCTCGGGCACGCGGTAGCGGTTGACCGACTGCAGTTCGGCGTTGAGGGCGCGCACGTAGTCGTCCACGACCAGGCGCTCCTGGGCGTCCGGCGGCAGCACGGCGAACTCCTCGTCGCCCTTGGGCTGCCGGTGCCACGTGGTGCGGTCGAGACCTGCCTCGGCGCCCGCGCGGTCGAGGCTCTGGATCAGCAGCTCCTGGAGGATGCGCTGGAGCTGGTCGTCGGCGGCGCCGTACTTCCGCAGGTCGCAGCACACGAGCAGGCTGCGTCGAAAGTTGGCCTGGTTCATCGTGGACGACCTCCGGGGTGTGCCGGTGAAAGCGGCTGCGCAGAGTCACTGTGGGGTACGGCATCGGATGGAAAACCGCATGACTGCGGCCTCGTCTCAACAGCTTGCGAATTCACGCAGACGCTGCATGTCCGGGACGACGACATTGCGCCGGAGATGGCTCACGACGACCCCCGCCTTGCGCAGATCGCTGAACGCCTTCTCGGCCGTTCGTGGCTTCATGCCCGCGATCGACGCCAGTTCGACTTTCGTCAACGGGATTCCGAGCACCCACCCCTCGGGTTCTTCGCGACCATAGGTCTGCACGAGTTCGAACACGACTCGGGCGACCCTCTCGGCGGCCGGGTGCGAGAGGAAATCGCGACGCCGTTGATTCGCCCACCGCAACCGGTCGTTGATCATGGAGAGCAATTCGACGAACACGTCGTTGCGGCGCAGCAGAAAGCTCATGAGCTCGGCGCTGCTGATCATCTTGGCGACGACGTCCCCGCAGGTCACCACGGTCGCCGAGCGGGGCTTCTGGTCCAGCGCGGACATCTCGCCGACGAGGTCGCCCGCGACGCGGATGGCCAGCAGCGCCGTGTTGCCGGTCTCGTCCGAAGCCTGGACCTTCACCACGCCGTCCAGCAGGAGCAGCACGTGAGTGTCGCTCGCATCCTGCTCGATGACCTCGCGGTCGGCCTGATAGCGGACGACCGTCCCGATGTTCAGGAGTTCTTGTCTCGGCGCGTCGCGCAAGCGGCCCAGCAGGCTGTTCGACGGCCACGCGAGATCCGGTGTTGCTGTTGGCAATGGCATTTGGATCCTGGTTGCTCGTCGGTACCTGCAGGCGATGTGAAAATCGAATTCATCGTGAGCGCACGCTCGTACCCGAGAGTAAGTGCGTGCAGCGGAGTCCCCGAACGTGCAGCGGAGAGTACACCCAATTGGACGCATGCCGCAGGCGTCGGTGGTTATCCCGTATTCGATGATCATCGCTCTTGCGAATGGGATACCGGTCGGACTGGAATTCCGCTGCTCCCACCCGGTGTGATCCGCGTCGGAACGGGAACAACCGACCCTCCGCCGGACCTTGGACGTGGGAGGACCCCCATACCGAAGGAGTCGGATGAGCCCCCTGTTCGCCCCTCTCGCCCTGCGCTCGGTCACCTTGCGCAACCGGATCGCCGTGAGCCCGATGTGCCAGTACTCGGCCGTGGAAGGGGTGCCGAACGACTGGCACCTGGTGCACCTCGGCTCGCGGGCGATCGGCGGCGCCGGACTGGTGCTCGCCGAGGCGACCGCCGTCCAGGCGATCGGGCGCATCTCGCCCGCCGACACCGGCATCTGGAACGACGACCAGGTCGCGGCCTGGCGGCCGATCACGAAATTCATCAGGGAGAACGGCGCGGTCGCCGGCATCCAGCTCGCCCACGCGGGCCGCAAGGCCTCCACGTACGCCCCGTTCGACGACGCCCACGGCGGCGTGCCGGACGAGGAGGGCGGCTGGACGCCCGTCGGCGTCGGCACCGAGGCGTTCACCCCGGACTACCGCGTGCCGGACGAACTGGACGAAGAGGGCATTCGTCAGGTGGTCGAGGACTTCGCCGCGGCCGCCCGCAGGTCGCTGGACGCGGGCTTCGAGCTGGTCGAGGTGCACGCGGCCCACGGCTACCTGCTGCACCAGTTCCTCTCGCCGCTCACCAACCGGAGGACCGACGGGTACGGCGGGGACTTCGAGGGGCGCACCAGGCTGGCCGTGGAGGTCACGGCGGCCGTGCGCGAAGCGGTCGGCGAAGACGTGCCTGTGCTCGTCCGCATCTCCGCCAGCGACTGGGTCGACGGCGGCTGGAACGAGCACGACAGCGTCGCGCTGTCGCGGGCGCTCGCCGAAGTCGGCGCAGACCTCGTCGACGCGTCGTCCGGCGGTCTGGTACCCGACGCCAAGATCACCTTGGGGCCGGGTTACCAGGTGCCGTTCGCCGACATCGTGCGAAGCAAGGCCGAAGTGCCCACCGGGGCGGTCGGCTTGATCACCGACGCCCGGCAGGCTGAAGCGATCATCGCCGACGGATCGGCCGACATCGTGCTCCTGGCGCGCGAACTGCTCCGCGACCCGTACTGGCCGCTGCACGCAGCGGTTCAGCTCGGGGCGGAGGTGAAGGCGCCCAAGCAGTACGCAAGGGCGTTCTAGAAGGTCCCGAGACTTCGAGGGTTGAGCCGCCGAAGCGGCTCAACCCTCGAAAGCCCCAGGCTGATTCAGCGACGGTAGTCGTCGTATCCGTCTTCCGACGGATCGTCTGGTCGCTCGTCGCTGAAGTGTCCATTCGCGGACTCGCCGCTGGACAGCTCGCGTTGCAAGGCGTCAAAGTCGGTGGAATGGGAGCTGTACTTAAGCTCTCGGGCCACCTTCGTCTGCTTGGCCTTCGCTCGGCCGCGCCCCATGGCTCGACCCCCTCAGACAGGGACGGGGGCGGCCGGGGGAACGGCGGCCCCACTCGTCTCGACAACTAGTTCCTGCTAACTACCGTACCGTGTCGATGGGGTTCCTCGCGACGCGGTAGGCCTTGGGAGTTGTGAGACGCACCGCCCGATCTCCTCCGAGGCCCTTCGTGGCACGATGCACACGTGCCCAGACCGTTCGTGGCCTACCTGCGGGTGTACGAGCCGCTGTCGGTGCTCGAACCCCCATTGGCTGATCAGGTGCGTCGCGCGCTGGAAAAAGGCGCCCTGAGCCGGGCCGACGTCGGGGATCGCGAACGGGAACTGTGGTTGCGGTCACAACTGGCCACGCCGTCCAGATTGCTCCCCGGAGATCGCTCGGACGGGCGTGGCGTGGTCCAGGACGCCCCCTTCGACGTGATGACCATCAGTCCGGCCGAGGTACCTACGAGCGACGCGGCTCGGGTCGGCCCCGGACCCCTGGTCTGCCCCCTGGACCTGCGGGCCCGCTCCGCCGCGGGCCTGATCGGCTTCCTGGCCAACTCCACCGGCCCGTTGCAGGCCGAGGCGCTCAACAGGGGTGCGGACGAGGTCCGCTCACGTGCGGCGTTCGTGATGGCCGAGCTGAACGCGGGCGCGGTGCACGTGGTCTCCACGACCTGGACCGTGCCGCTGCCCTGGTTCGCCCTGGTCGACCCGGACACCCGGCGGATCGTGCTCGCCCCGCAGAACGACCCGGCCCGCCAGCTGTCCTGGCGGGTCGCCATGGCCGACGCCCGCAGGCGGGTCGCCCGTGCTCACGCGATCGTGAAGCGCTCGATCGGGGAGAACGGGCCCGCGCGGATCCTCGCGGACACCGGCCGCTGGCTGGAGCACTTCCACCCGCACTCCGCCGTCGAACTCGACTACGGCGGCCTCGTGCAGCTGATCGAGGACAAGGACCTGCTGGAGGACACCTCCGCCCAGGACGTGAACGCGATCATCGACGCGCTCGAGTCGGGCGACGCCGAGGAGGTCGCGCTGCGCTACGAGCACCTCCGCGAGTTCTGGGGTGAGCTGGGCTTCCGCGAGCGCCACGGGTAGTCGCCGACGGCCGGGCGAACGCCCCGTCCAGGCCTCCGAACAGCCCAGCGGAGCGGGCTCCGAAAGCACGAGCTGCCGCCGAACGGCTGGTGGTGCGCCGTGTCGGCCGCCGGGTCCGGGACCTGTGCCAGTATTTCCGCATGGCCCGCCCTGGTTCCCGCGGCACGCTGCTCACCGTCGCACCCCGAGCGACGGGATCGGTCGACGGGTTGGTGGCGGCCGTGCAGAGCAGCGAGCGGGTCGGAGCGGCTGTGGTCCGGGTCCGGGTCGTGGACGTGGGCAAGGCGCGCGAGGTCGTGGCGGCGTTGCGGGAGCGGACCTCGGTGATCGTGCGGCTGGCGGCCGACGCCGACCGGCCGAAGCTGCTGGACGCGGTGCCGGACTCGCTGGTCTGCCCCGTGGACGAGCCTTGGGAATCCCTGGTCGACTTGCACGACGACCTGCGGGAACGCGGGATCGTGCCCGAGTACGAGGTGACCGGCGCCGCGCAGTTCGACGTCCTGCGCAGGCTGCTCGGCGAGCACGGGCCGCCGTCGGGTGGACGGGTTCACGTGGGGCTGGTGCTGGGTACCCCCGGTGGGCTGCCGGGAGACGCCGAGACCCTGATCGAGTCGTTGCGGTCACTGCCCGAGGGCGCCTCGTTCTCCGCCGCGGGCGTCGGGGTCGCGACCATTCCGGTGATGTTGGCGGCGCTGGCGGTCGGTGGGCACCTGCGCGTCGGGATGTCGGACACCGAGAGTTACGCCGAAGGGCAGCCCGTTCGGGACGACGTGCAGCTGGTGGCCAGGGCCGCCGGGCTGGCGAAGATCGCTCAACGGCCGCCGCTGCCGGTGGTCGAGGCACGGGAACTACTGGGTGTGCACGGTCCGGTACGGGTTTGACACCACTTTGGAAGCAGGTTCGTGTTGGCGGCTGAGCAGGATCTACCTCAGGATGAGTACGTGATCGAGGTGCGTCCTGGCGGACGCCGCCGTATCGACCGGGTGCTCGCCCCTGACTACGCAGAGGGCGTCGAGCAGCGCCCTCTCGCCGACGTGCGCGCGTTGCGCGACGAAGCGGCGCAAGAAGAGACCGACCTCTCCTACCTACGACGACTGCTGCACGCGCGGATCGACATCGTGCGTGCCGAGAAGCTGCGCCGGACCGACGGCGGATCGTCGGTCGTCGACCAGCTGGCGACGATCCTCGCGTCCAACGCGGTGGGCCCGTCGACCGGTCTCGGCCGGTACCAGACGCACGAGCCGTCGCGGGCCGACGCCCACCAGCGGCACGTGGAAGCGCTGGTCTCGGACGTGGACCTGTCCGACGTCAGCACCCTGTCCGACGAGAGGCTCGACCTGACGCTGCGCACCTTCATCGGTGAGGAAGCGTCGGTTTCGCAGCGCAGGCGCCAGGTGCAGGTCGTGATGGACCAGCTCAACGCGGAGATCGCGGGCCGCTACCAGAGCGGCAGCGCCTCGGTGGACGACCTGCTCGCGGACGAGCGCAGCCGACCGAACCACCGGATCGTCAAGGACTGATCCGCGCTCCACCCGACCGCCCGGCACCGCTCGGGCACGGCGGACCACTGCCGCTTCGACGTGCCCCACCGGGCGGGTCGGGCGGTTTTCTTCGTTCTGCACGTGCAAATGCACTAGTCGTGCGTACGCCGTGTCGTCCACTCCGGACTTCCGGGCGGCATTCGCCCACCTCCTCGCGAACGTCCCCTGGCCCTCGCATGTTCGATGCCATCCCAGTCAGTGGAAATTTCTTCCCGAAGAGTGGGCGGCGGACCTAGCGTGCAGGACATGGCAGGTCGTTATCGGTGGGTGGTCCTCGGCGTCGGCGCGCTCGCGCAGGGCACGAACGCGGCGGTCTTCCTCGGACTTCCCGCGCTGACGCCGCAGCTCAGAGCGCATTTCGACCTCACGCTGCCGCAGGTCGGCCTGCTCATCGGCGCGGTCAACCTGGGCACGATGCTCACCCTCGTCCCCTGGGGCGCGATGGCCGACCGCCGCGGCGAACGGCTGGTGATGACCATCGGCGGGGTCGGCGCCGCCGCCTTCCTGGCGCTGGTCGCGACCGGGAACGCGCTGCTCGCCGGACTGGCGCTGTTCGGCGCGGGTGTCTTCGGGGCCAGCGTGAACGCCGCCAGTGGCCGGGCGGTCATGAGCTGGTTCACCGCCGACCGCCGCGGCCTGGCCATGGGCATCCGGCAGACCGCCACGCCGGTGGGCGCGGCGCTGGCCGCCGTCGTGCTGCCGGTGGTCGCCGCGAACGCCGGTGTGCCCGCCGCCTTCGTGGCGCTGAGCGCCTTCACCGCGCTGGTGGCCGTCGCCATCGCGGTGTTCATCCGGGAACCACCCGGCGCCGTCCGGTCCGCGCACGGCCAGGGCGTCGTGCTGCGCGACCCGAGGCTGATCCGCCTGAGCACCGCCAGCGGCCTGCTGGTGGTGCCCCAGTTCACCGCTGCCGCCCTGATGGTGGAACTGCTGCACGACCACCGCGGCGTGGCGCTCGGACTCGCTTCGGGCCTGTTCGCGGCCGCCCAGGTGCTCGGCGGCGCGGGCAGGCTCGGCGCGGGCGTGTGGTCCGACGCGGTCCGCAGCAGGCTGGACCCGCTGCGGACCGTCGCCGTGGTGGTGACCGCCTTCTTCCTGCTGTGCGCCCTGCTGGTCGACGCCCCCTTGTGGCTGCTGGCGACCGCGCTGGTGCCCACGACCGCGCTGGCGGTGTGCTGGAACGGCCTCGCGGTGACCGCCGCCGTCGAGCTGGCGCCCGACGGCAGCAGCGGCACCGCGCTGGGCATGCAGAACTCGGCGAACTACCTGAGCGCCACGATCACCCCGGCCCTGACCGGGTGGGTGGCCGTCGCGGTCTCCTGGCAGGCCTCGCTCGTGCTCGCGGCCGCGGCCGCCGCTACCGCCCGGTTCCTGCTGCGGGACCTGACCGAGCCGAGCAGTAGCCCGCCGCCACCAGGAAGCGGTGGTGGGCCGTCTCCGCACCGGTCGCCGAGTCCCTGAGCCGCGCGTCGAGCACCCAGCCCGACCCGGCCGCCACGTCCGCCGCCCAAGCGCCGGTGAACTCCTCGACCTGCGCGGCCCCGGTGATCCTGACCAGCTCGAAGTCCGCCACCGTCGCCGCGTCCACCGGCACGCCGGTCGTCAGCTCCGGCCGCGTCCCGTCGACCCAGCGGTACCCCGCCCCGGTCTGCACCCGCACGGCCCCGGTGTCGCTCCGCGCGGTCCCGTCCGGCGCGCACCCGACCGAGCTGTCCGCTTCGAGCAGCGAGTAGATCGTGCCGCCGTCGGCGTCCACCAGCCGGAAGTGCTCGTCGACGCCCCCGTAACCGCCGTCGACCCCGCCGCCCAGCACCCGCAGGCCGATGGCGAACGGGCTCGCCCCCTGCCAGTGCCCGACCGACCGGACCTCCTCGCAGCACGGCACCGGCAGGCCCTGCCGTCCCTCGTGCACATCCGCCACGGTCGTGCCGTCGGCCACGTTCCTCGCGAGCACCGGGATCACCTGGGCGTGCGCGACCCAGTCGCCCGACGCCCGTGCCACGCCCACCCCGCCCAGAACGACGCCCAGCGCGAGCACCCCGGCCAAGAACTTCCTCAAGACGAACCCCCTCCGTCGCCGAAAACCGGACAGGAGGAGTTGTACCGGGCGCTACCGACAATTCCCGCCGCGCTCGGGAAAAGCCCAGCTCACCCCAGGACTCGCCGGGGTGTTCGCGGCGCGGGGACGAGCCCGCCACGTGCACTACGCACGTGGCGGGGTCACCGCGTTAGCGGCCCAGGTTCCGAGCCGCCTCCCGGCCCAGCGCCGGGGTGTCCGGCGGGATCGAGTCCGGGTCGATCGACCCCTGCACAACGCGGTCGTCGACCCCCAGCAGCAGGTCCGCGTCCACCGGCACCGACCGCTTGATCAGCGCCAGCGCGATCGTCCCCAGCTCGTGGTGCAGCGCCACGCTGCCGACCCGACCGACGACCCGCTCGCCCAGCACCACCGGATCGCCGGTCTCCGGCTGCACCTCGCGGGACCCGTCCAGGTGCAGCAGCAGCATCCGGCGCGGCGGCCGTCCGACGTTGTGCACCTTCGACACGGTCTCCTGGCCCCGGTAGCACCCCTTGTCCAGGTGCACCGCCGACCCGATCCAGTTCACCTCGTGCGGGATGGTCTTCTCGTCCGTGTCGATCCCGAGGCGGGGTCGCAGCGATTCGACGCGCAGCGCCTCGAACGCCCACGAGCCCGCGGGCCGGGCGCCCGCGTCGGTCAGCCGCTGCCACCAGGCAGGCAGCTCCGCGCGGGGCACGAGCAGGTCGACGGCGTCGTGGCCGGGCCAGGTCATGCGCCGGGCGAAGCCGCCGCCGGGGAGGCCGAGCGCCTCGTCCGGCTTGCCGGGGACCGGCAGGTCGAGCTTCGCGAGCAGGGCGGTGACCTCCGGGCCGACCAGGGACAGCACGGCGAGTTCCGCCGTCGCGTCGCGCGGGTCGACCTTCGACCAGAAGCGCATCGAGTCGAGGTACTTGAGCAGCGGCTCGGTGGTCCGGGCCTCCATGTCGAGGTACACGGTGCCGTCGACGTTGGCGACGACCGCGTGGTGCTCGACCCGGCCCTGGACGTCCAGGACCAGCGCCTCGGTGCCCCGGCCCTCGGCCAGCGCGGTGAAGTGCTGGCTGGTCAGCGAGTGCAGCCAGGTCAGCCGGTCCTCACCGGGCACGGCGATCACGCCCCGGTGCGAGCGGTCGAAGACGGCGACGGATCGGGCGGCCGACCGCTGTTCGGCGAACGGGTCCCCGAAGTGCCACGGCACCCCCTGGTCGGGGAGGCCGTCGAACGGTGCGATGGCACCCGGCACGGCGAGCAGCGGTGAGATCACTCGTTCTCCTGTTCCAGGCAGTCCCGACAGGTGCCGGAAAGCGCGAGGTGGCTTGCGTCCAGTTCGAACCCGTAGGAGTCGCCGAGTGTTCCGGCGAGGCCGTCGAGGATCTCGCACGGGATCTCGTCGGTCCGCCCGCAGCGGTGGCAGACCAGGTGCACGTGCTCGTGGTCGTCCGCCGAGTAGGTCGGGGCGCCGTGGCCGAGGTGGGTGTGCCGGACCAGGCCGAGCTTGTCCAGCAGGTCCAGCGTCCGGTAGATCGTCGTGATGTTCACGGTCGACGCCGTGGCCTGGACGCGTTGGCAGATCTGCTCGGGGGTGGCGTGCTCCAGTTCGCGCACCGCGTCGAGCACGAGCTGTCGCTGGGGTGTCATGCGCATGCCGCGCTCGTGCAGCGTCTTGCGCAGAGCCTTGCGGCTGCTTGCGGTCTCCACGATGGTGATGGTAGGCCGTGAGTAGGCTGCCCCGTATGCGAGTGCTGGCACTTCTCGACGGAACACTGGCCGACCCGGACGCCCCGCTGCTGCGGGTGGACGACCTCGGATTGATGCGCGGCGACGGCATCTTCGAGACGGTCCTGGTCGTCAACGGCAAGCCGCGGGAACTGGACCCCCACCTCGACCGGCTGGCCCGGTCCGCCGAGATGCTCGACCTCCCGGAACCCCACCGGGCCTCGTTCGAGCGGGCTCTCACCCTCGTGCTGGACAACTGGTCCGGCGGCACCGAGATGGCCCTGAAGCTCGTCTACACCCGCGGCGTCGAGGGCGGCGACGGCACGCCCACCGGGTTCGCGCTGGGCATGCCGATCGCGGCCAAGACGCTCACCCAGCGGGAAGCGGGCCTCTCGGCCATCACGCTGGACCGCGGCGTCGAGCCCGGCCTCGCCGAGCGCGCCCCGTGGCTGCTGCTGGGCGCCAAGACGCTGTCGTACGCGGTCAACATGGCCGCGCTGCGCGAGGCCGAGCGCCGGGGCGCCGAGGAGGTCGTGTTCACCACGCCCGACGGGGGCGTGCTGGAAGGCCCGACCTCGACGCTGGTCACGGTCAACGGCCGCACCCTCACGACCCCGCCCGCGACCCTCGGCATCCTGCCCGGCACCACGCAGGCCGCCCTGTTCCGCGCGGCCGAGCGCGAGGGCTGGACCGTGGTGGTCGAACCCGTCGCGACGGCCGACCTGCACGCCGCCGACGGCGTGTTCCTGTTGTCCAGCGTTCGCAAGATCACCCGCGTGCACACGCTGGACGGGAAGGCGCTCACCGATTCCTCGGTGATCCACGCGGAGCTGGCCGACCTCTACGAGTCCGAGTACTAGGAATTCCACCCGCGGCCCCGTCGGATTCCGGTCGCGACGGGGTTCTTCCCGCGGCGGCGGGACCGCCGTGAATGCGCGAGATCATTTCCGGAAAGGCCGTTCCGACGCCGGGGCGGCCTTTCCGGGAAGGACTGCTCCGGACCGGCGTTGATCAACACGCCGATGTCATCGGACATCTCCCGGAACATCGTGCTGGGCAATCCTTTTCCGCAGCCACGCGGTTTCCTGCCGATTGACCATCCTGACCCCGGTCAACGGAACAACGGACCCGGACCGGATCAGGCCCGCGGGCGGAACCGGAACGCGGTACCCGGCCGCGCTTGGGCCAGCAGCGCCAACTCCGCGGCGGGCACCACCCCGATCACCGGGTATCCGCCGGTCGTCGGGTGGTCGGCCAGGAACACCACCGGCTGCCCGTCCGCGGGCACCTGCACGCCCCCGGTCGGGATGCCCTCGCTGGCCAGTTCCCGGCCCGCGAAGCGCGCCCCGCGCTCCAGCGCGGTCCCGGTCAGCCGCATGCCGACCCGGTTGCTCCGCTCCGACACCGTCCACCGCCCGGCCGCGAGTTGCCGCACGGGCAAGTCGAACCAGTCGTCACGGGGGCCGAGCAGCACCGCCACCGCCAGTTCCGCGGGCACCCGCGTCGGCGCCAGCACGTCGATGCCCACCGCGGGCGCGACCACCGGCCCGAGCGGCAGTTCGTCGTCGGCGCGCAGCGGTTCCGGCCCGATCCCGGACAGCAGGTCGGTCGACCGGCTCCCCAGTTCGGCCTCCACCGCGATACCGCCGGACACCGCCGCGTAGCAGCGCAACCCGTCCTCGGGCGTGCCGATCTCCAGCACGTCATCGCACGCCAGGTGCACCGGCGCGTGCGACCCGACCGGCTTCCCGTTGCGCAGCACCGGAACCCGCGGCCCCGTCACCACGACCGTGCACGAGCACCTTGCCCGGACGGCAAGTCCGCCGAGCAGCACTTCCAGCCCCGCCGCGGATTCCGGGTTCCCCGCCAGCCGGTTCGCCAGCCGCAGGGCGGGCATGTCGAGCGCGCCCGACGGCGGCACGCCGAGATGCGCGTACCCCGGCCGCCCCAGGTCCTGCACCAGGGCCTGCGGACCGGTCCGCAGCACGGTCAGCCGCCTCACCCGGCCACCTCGAACCGCACCCGGTCACCGGGGGCGAGCAGCGCGGGCTCGTCACGGCGCGCGTCGAACAGCGCCACGTCGGTCCGCCCCAGCAACCGCCATCCCCCTGGTGTGGCACGGGGGTAGGCCGCCGTGAACTCCCCGGCGATCGCCACCGACCCCGCGGGCACCTTCGTGCGCGGACTGTCCAACCGCGGCTGCCGCAACGCCTCGGGCAGTCCCACGAGGTACCCGAACCCCGGCGCGAACCCGCAGAACGCCACCTCGTACTCGGCGCCCGAATGCAGCTCCACGACCTCGGCGGTGCTCAGTTCCGCCGTCCGCGCCACCAGGTCCAGGTCCGGCCCGTCGTACCGCACCGGTATCCGCACCTCGCGGGACCCGACCTCCACCGCCCGGCCCAGGTCGACCGCGTCCAGCACCCGCCGCACGGTCCCCAGGTCCGCGCCGGGGCGAACCGAGATCAACACCGTCCGGGCCGCGGGCACGACGTCCACCACTTCCGGCAGTTCGGCCGCGCGAACGGCGACCCGCACCGCGGCCACCTCGCCAAGCGAGTCGACCTCGACCAGCACCGCCTCCGAACCGCACCGCCGCAGCCGCATGCCGTCCACCTTACGGGCTATGTGAGGATTGTTGAACAATCTTCGGGCAAGAAGCGAGGAAGGGCCGCCGGAGAACGCCCGGCGGCCCTTCCTCGAAGAACTACCCCGCGACGCGCTGGAGGTGCGCGGAGGTGTGCGGCTGGAGCGGCTGCCCCACCATCGCGCGCTCCTCCACGTAGGCCAGGTCCCCGCTGTTCACCACGCCGTACAGCCGCTGAGCGGCCGTGACGTCCTTGGCCGTCGACGTCCTCACCACGGCGTCCGTCGCGAACTCCCACGACGTCTGGTTCCGCGGCTTCCCGTAGTACAGCTCCATGATCCCGGTGTTGTGCGTCAACAACACCTCGATCGTGTCGTCCTCCTGCGGCCGCCAGAACCCGGTCTCCCGCGCCGCGGGCCGGATCACCTCGCCCGACTCGGACAACAGCCACGACCGCGCCTCGTAGAACAGGAACGGCCGCCCGTCGTGCGCGAACGTGATCTGCTGGCCGAAGCGGTACGGGCCCTCGATGGTCGGGTACACCACCTCGCCCTCGCCCCGCCACACGCCGATCAGCGGCAGCAGCGCCAGGCACCGGTCGTGCAGCGATGGACCGAGGCGCAGGTTCGCGGTGTCCGCCGGGATCGGCAGGTCGTCGAACTGCGGCAGGTTGCGGGATCGCGTCACCTCGGCGCGTTCGGCGGCGGCCTGCACCGCCGCGTCACCACTGCCGGGCTCGGGGTTGGTCGTCGTCATCAGCGCTGGTCGGAGTAGAGCCGGTAGACCACGTACGCGGCGAACCACGTGATCAGCAGCGCGACCAGGACCAGGAGGCCTGTGAAGAAGTGTTCCACCCGTGGAGTTTATCTCCCCTGGTCGGAACGCGAGGGGCGGCGGTGGCCAACGCCACCGCCGCCCCTCGCGTGGAACTCCGTCAGGCGACCGCGACCTCGACCGCGTGCACGCCGGGGCCCTGCGCGCTCACCAGCGCCTGGCCGTTGCCCGAGCGGTGCAGCGCCCGGATCGTCCAGTCGCCGGGGGCGGCGTAGAACCGGAAGTCGCCCTCCGGCGACGACACGACCTCGGCGGTGAACTCGCCGGTCGAGTCGAGCAGCCGCACGTAGGCGCCGCCGACCGGCGCGCCCTCCGCGAACACCTTGCCGCTGAACACCGTCTCGGTGGTGCTCACGCCCTCGACGACCACCGACTGGTCCGGGGCACCGCATCCGCTCATGGTCAGCCTTCCTTGCCGCTGCCGAGCTCGACCGGCACGCCGATGAGCGAGCCGTACTCGGTCCAGGAACCGTCGTAGTTCTTCACGTCCTCGTGGCCCAGCAGCTCGTGCAGGGCGAACCAGGAGTGCGAGGAGCGCTCGCCGATGCGGCAGTACGCGATGGTGCTCTTCGAGCCGTCGAGCCCGGCCTCGCCGTAGAGCGCCCGCAGCTCGTCGTCGGAGCGGAAGGTGCCGTCCTCGTTGGCCGCCTTGCTCCACGGCACGTTGATCGCCGACGGGATGTGGCCGCCGCGCTGCGCCTGCTCCTGCGGCAGGTGCGCCGGGGCGAGGAGCTTGCCGGAGAACTCGTCGGGGGAGCGCACGTCGACCAGGTTCTTCGCACCGATCGCCGCCACGACCTCGTCGCGGAACGCGCGGATCGACAGGTCCTGCTCCTTGGCGGAGTAGCTCGTCGCGGCGCGCTCGACGACGTCCTTGTCCAGCGGACGGCCGTCCAGCTCCCACTTCTTGCGGCCGCCGTCGAGCAGCTTGACCGCGTCGTGGCCGTACAGCTTGAAGTACCAGTACGCGTACGCCGCGAACCAGTTGTTGTTGCCGCCGTAGAGGATCACGGTGTCGTCGTTGGAGATGCCCTTCGCGGACAGGAGCGCCTCGAAGCCCGCCTTGTCCACGAAGTCGCGCCGGACCTGGTCCTGGAGTTCCGTCCTCCAGTCGATCCGGACGGCGCCGGGGATGTGGCCGCCCTCGTACGCGGTGGTGTCCTCGTCGACCTCGACGAACACCACACCGGGCGCTTCGAGGTTCTCCTCTGACCAGGCGGCCGAGACCAGGACGTTCTCACGGCTCATCGGGTTGGCTCCTATTTCTCGATCTTCTGTTGCCTGCGGACTGGTGCGGGTGCGAAGCGACGCAGGAGCAGGTAGGCCTCGCACCCGAGGCAGAAGGCGAACGCGGCGTTGAGCAGGGCGGCCACCAGCGCGAACGAGGTGGCGACGATCCCGACGCCGGTGGACCCGGTCGCGTAGCCGACCGTGCCTACCAGGGTGAACGCGAACCCGACGGTCTGGGCGAAGCGCAGCGGGGCCGCGTCCTCGCGCTCCGACGTCGGCGCGAGACGAGGCCGGACGACGAGCCGGTACACCTGCCCCCACGGGTTCAGGTTCAGCGACACGAGGCCGGACGCCGCGAAGACCAGCGCCTGCGCGGCCAGCAGCGGCCACCAGCCGGTGAGCAGCACGACGGCGAGCACGACGGCCGTCACCCAGGCGGTGAACCGCGGGCCGCGCGGGTCCACGGGAGCGTCCTCGACCACGATGTGCCTCCTGACAGGGGACTGGACGCGGAGTGTCCGTCAGGGGGTTCAAGGGCGGCCGCGCACCCACGTCCGAGCGTGGGGGACCGCCGGGAACCGCCCGGTCAGCGCATCGTTCGACACAGGCTGCTGTGCACGCGGCAGAGGTCCACCGCGAGTCGCTTGGTCAGCAGCACGTACATGGTTCGAGGGTAACCCCAGTTCTCCCCTGTCGGGAGTGGTGTCCACTACTTGGAATCGACCTGCGTCGCCCGTTCGCGGGTCATCCGTCCGCGGCGGGCAGGTGCCCGGCGAGGGCCGCGAGCAGCGCGTCGCGCTTCGGCACGCCGCCGACCCGCAGGATCTCCGCCCCGGTGCCGCTGAGCGCCAGGGTGGTCGGGGTCCGCAGCACGCCCAGTTCGCGGGCGACCTCGGGCATGTCCGTCACGTCCAGGTCGACGTGGCGCAGGCCCTCGGTCCGGTCCGCCAGGTCGGCCAGCAGCACGCGGGTCTGCCCGCACGGCGCGCAGAACGTCGTCGACAGCTGCACCAGCGTGACCGGGTCCTCGGGGTTCAGGAGGGCGCGGACCGGGCCGGGCAGCGGAGGTCCGGTCCCCTCGGCGCCCGCCGCCTTGATCCGGCCTTCGCGGGCGCGCAGCAGGAAGCCGATCGCGCCCACCGCGACCAGCACCGCCACCAGCGCCCACAGTCCGGTCATGTCATCCGTTGCCCTGGTCCAGGGGGATGTCGTCCACGGTGCCCTCCACCGTGAACGCTCCACTCTCCACCTGCACCGCGGTAGGTGTCACGGTGAACGGCAGCACACCGGGGTCGATCTTGATGCTGAGCGCCTGCTTGAGGTGCGCGATGAACGGCTCCAGCGACAGGTCGTCGATCTTCAGCTCGTTCACGGCCAGCTCGACCTGCCCGCCGACCAGCGTCACGGTGCCGTACGCGGTGAGCGAGATCTTCCGGCTCGCCAGCGTCGTGTTGCCGGACAGCTTCACCGCGGCGGAGGTGCGCGGCGGGGCCTGCTCCTCGGACCCCTCGGCGCGGGTATCCGGCTCGATCGCCATGTCGGTGAACGGGGTCACCTGGTTGACCAGCCGGTTCAGGTCGTTCGCCTTGATCTTGACGCGGCCCTGGACCCGGTCGATCTTGGCGCCCTTGGTGTTGCCCGCGAGCAGGTTCGACAGCTCGATCCGGGTGTGCAGGAGGTTCGCCTGGATCTCCAGGTCCCGCAGCTGGTCGCGCACCGGCACGCCGGTCGCGCTGATCTCGATGTCCTTGTAGTCACCGCCCAGCGCCTGGGTGATGAACGGGAACCCGTTGATCCGCACGGACGGGTCCTCGGCGAGCCCGAGCTTCGCGCGCATCTTCTGCGCGACCTGGTACTCGCCCGCGGCGGCCAGCGCGAAGTCGGCGCCGACGAGCAGTGCGACCAGCACCAGCAGGGCGATGATCCACTTCCGGCCCCGTGACGGGCGTCGTTTCGGGGCGTTCCTGCGGGTCGGGGCGGTCATCGATGTCCTTCTGAGGCAGACGCGTGGTCGAGCCAGGCCGCGATCCGGTCCACCAGCGCCGGCGTCATCGCCGACTCCGCGTGCCGCGTGCCGGGCTCCAACCACAGTTCGGAGTGCCCACGTGACGCCCGGTGCAGGGCGACGCCGTGGTCGGGGCTGAAGTAATGATCGTCCTCACCATGCACCACCAGCAGTGGGGTGGGCGTGATTCGGTGCACCACCTCCAGAGGGCTCTCCGGAGGAGTGGCCCAGGGGTCGCCCAACCGCACGCCGAGCAAACGCGCCGCGAGCCGCCCGTGCGGCTGCTCCAGCAGCCAGTGCACCCGGCGCATGGCCACCGACTCGCGCACCCACCACCGCGACGGCCCGCTCACCGCGGCCACCGCGTCGGGCTTGGCGCCGTCGGGCGCGAGCGCCGCGTGGCGGATCGCGATCGAGGCGCCCATCGAGAACCCGACCGTGACGATCCGCCGGTACCCGAGGGCGCGCGCCAGCTCGACGCCCGCCGCCAGATCGTGGATCTCGTCCGCGCCGACCGAGGACCGCCCCGCGGACCGGCCGTGGCCCCGGAAGTCGAGCGCGACGACACCTCCGCGCCGCGCAAATCGATTCAGAACCCGGTTGACAGCGGGCTTGCGAACGTGGTTCGTGAAGCCGTGGCCGATCACGAAGGCAAGATCGGTAACGCCCTGTACAGCAGTTATGTGCACTCCGTGCAGGAGCACGCCGTCATGTGACATGGATGTAACAGGCGTGACGCTTGTGGAAACAACTGTGACCCTGACCTGTTGACCTGGGTCTTTCGTGGATCGCACCGGTATTGTCTCCGTCATCCGCAGGCAACGGGGCCCGGTCACCGTACGCTGCTGGGCTGGTTCGGTGACCAGTCACCAGCCATATAGGAGGGCCCGCGATGAGCATCGACGTGCTGCTGCTGACCACCGACTCCGACCCCGAGGCGGTGCTGCCGGCGCTGTCCCTGCTTCCCCACGAGGTCCGGCCGCTCCGGCCCGAGGTCTCCGCACTCCTGGAGGCCGGACCGCACGACATCGTCCTGGTCGACGCCAGGACCGACCTGGCGGGCGCCCGCAGCCTCTGCCGCCTGCTCGACAGCAGCGGCGTGGACGTCCCCGTCGTCGCCGTCGTGACGGAAGGCGGCCTCGTGGCCGTCACCTCCGACTGGAGCGTCGACGAGATCCTCCTCCCCACCTCCGGCCCCGCCGAGGTGGACGCCAGGCTCCGCCTGGTCCGCTCCCGCCGCGGCACCGCGCAGTCCGGCGGCGACGGCTCCATCCAGCTGGGCGAGCTGGTCATCGACGAGGCGACCTACACCGCCCGGCTCAAGGGCCGCCCCCTCGACCTCACCTACAAGGAGTTCGAGCTCCTCAAGTACCTCGCGCAGCACGCGGGCCGCGTCTTCACCCGCGCCCAGCTGCTCCAGGAGGTCTGGGGCTACGACTTCTTCGGCGGCACCCGCACCGTGGACGTCCACGTGCGCCGCCTCCGCGCGAAGCTGGGCCCCGAGCACGAGTCCCTCATCGGCACGGTCCGCAACGTCGGCTACAAGTTCGTCCGCCCCCCGCGTCCGGGCGCCGTCCGCCGCGGCGTCGACCAGCACGCCGACTCGGCCGACACCACGTCCATCGAGGACGCGGAGTTCTACCGCGTCTGAGCCGACCACCCGAACCGCCCTCCACCCCACCCGGTGGAGGGCGGTTCGCCGGTCGGCCCTTGATCACCGACCGCCCCCACCGGGTACGGTCGCGGTGTGGCTGAGTCGAGCTGGCACAACGAGCTGTCCGAACCGCTGGCCGACGAGGTCGAGGAGGTTCTCGCCGCGGCCGAGCGGGCCGACGGCGTGGCGCCGGTCGGCGAGCACGTCCGGTTGCGCATGAGGCCGGGAGCGCGGGGCAGCGCGCACCTGCTGGCGCGTGTCGACGGGAAGGTCGTCGGCTACGCGCACCTCGACCTCCTCGGCGACTCCGAGGGCAACCAGGTGGCCGAGTTCGTCGTGCACCCCGAGCACCGCAGGCAGGGCGTGGGCACGGCGGTGGCCACGGCCGTGGTGGAGAGGTCCGCCCCGCTGCGGGTCTGGGCGCACGGTGACCGCCCCGGCGCCGAGGAACTGGCTGGGAAGCTCGGCTTCCGCAAGGTCCGGGAGTTGCGGCGCATGCGCATGCGCCTGGACGGCGAGCTGCCCGAGGCGTCGTTGCCCGAAGGCGTGCGGCTGCGCGCGTTCGTGCCCGGCCAGGACGAGGCCGGGGTCGTCTACGTGAACCACCGCGCCTTCTCGTGGCACCCCGAGCAGGGCGCCATGAGCATCGAGGACGTGCACCACAAGGAAGCCGAGGACTGGTTCGACGCGAAGGGCTTCCTGCTCGCCGTGGACGACCAGGGGACGCTGCTGGGCTTCCACTGGACCAAGGTCCACGAGCAGGCGGAACCGCTCGGCGAGGTCTACGTCGTCGGTGTCGACCTGGACGCGCAGGGCGGTGGGCTCGGCAAGGCGCTGACGGTCGCCGGGCTGCGCTACCTGAAGGAGTCGGGGTTGCGCGAAGTGATGCTCTACGTCGAATCCGACAACGCGGCCGCCGTTCGGGTGTACACCCGGTTGGGGTTCACGCTCTGGGACGCGGACGTCCAGTACGGCCGGTAGTAGTCGCCCTGTCACGGAGGGCGAACGTGCAGGTCACGGACGTGTATCGATGTGGCGCGGCTGCTGAGTGCCCTTGTCCTGTTCACCCTTCGTTCACCTCGACTAGGGCCGTCGTCCATTCTCGCTGCCTACCTTCCGTAGCGAGCGGCGACGTCCGTCGCGAAACCGCGCAGGCTTTCGGTAGGTGGAGGACCCTCAGGTGAAGATCCAGCGGCACGGCGCAGCACTCGGCCTCATCACGGCCGGCGCGCTTTTGCTCACCGCGTGCGGCAGCGACAACAACGCTCCGGCCGGGTCGACCGGTGGAGCGTCCACGCCCGCCGCCTCGGCGGAGCAGGTCGACTGCACGGGCAAGGCCAAGCTGAACGCCGAGGGCTCGTCCGCGCAGAAGACCGCGATCGAGTCCTTCGTGCAGGTCTACCAGCAGAAGTGCAAGGGCGCGGACCTCGCGTACAACGCGTCCGGCTCCGGCGCGGGCGTCAAGCAGTTCAACGCCTCGCAGGTCGACTTCGGCGGCTCCGACTCCCCGCTGTCCAAGGAGAAGGGCGAGACCGACGCGGCCGCCACGCGCTGCCAGTCCAACCCGGCGTGGAACATCCCGCTGGTGTTCGGCCCCGTCGCGATCAGCTACAAGCTCGACGGCGTCACCGACCTGACGGTCAGCGGCGAGGTCGCCGCCAAGATCTTCAACGGTGGCGTCAAGAAGTGGAACGACCCGGCGATCGCCGCCCTGAACAGCAGCGCGAAGCTGCCGGACAAGGACATCACCGTCGTCTACCGCTCCGACGAGTCCGGCACCACGGACAACTTCCAGAAGTACCTGGCCGCCTCCTCCAAGGGCGCGTGGACCCAGGGCGACGGCAAGGCGTTCAAGGGCGGCCTCGGCGAGGGCAAGGAGAAGTCCGCCGGTGTGGCGCAGGCCGTCGGCTCGGTCGACGGTGCCGTGACCTACGTCGAGTGGTCGTTCGCCCAGGACAACAAGCTGTCCGTCGCGAAGATCGACAACGGCGCGGGCGCGGTCGAGCTGACCCCGGAGACGGTCGGCAAGGCCATCGACGGCGCGAAGATCAAGGGTGAGGGCAACGACCTCGTCCTCGACCTGAACTCCATCTACGCCACCACCGCCGCGGGCACCTACCCGCTGATCCTCGCGACCTACGAGATCGTCTGCTCCAAGGGCTACGACGCCGACACCGCGAAGGCGGTCAAGGCGTTCCTCACGGTCGCCGCGACCGACGGCCAGGCAGGCCTGACCGACGCCGGTTACGCGCCGCTGCCCAAGACGTTCCAGGACAAGATCCTCACCGCCATCAAGGCGATCGCCTAGGTCGCGGCGGACTTCGAGTCGACGCCACCCACGCGATGAGCGACCCTGTCGTGGTCAGGCCTCCAGGGGGCACCGGTACCGCCGGTGCCCCCCGCGGGGCTCAGGCCCAACACCCAGTGCCACCCTCGGAGGCTCCGATTCCGCCGACAACGGAAGTCGAACCGAAGTCCCCCCACGTCAGGCCGGGAGACCGGATCTTCCGCGGCCTCGCCACGGGCTCCGGCGTGTTCATCGTGGTCCTCATCGGGGCCATCGGCCTGTTCCTGCTCGTCCAGGCGATCCCGTCGCTGGCCCTGGACAACGCCAACTTCCTCTTCAGCCGCGAGTGGTCGACCGGCGACGTCACCAACATGCGGTACGGCATCCTCGATCTGTTCCTGGTCACCGTGGTGTCGGCCGCGTTCGCGCTGCTGATCGCGATGCCGGTGGCGCTCGGCATCGCCCTCTTCCTCACCCAGTACGCGCCGCGCAGGCTCTCCCGGCCGTTCGCGTACGTCATCGACCTGCTCGCCGCCGTGCCGTCGATCATCTTCGGCCTGTGGGGGCTGTTCGTCCTCGGCCCGGTGCTCACGCCGCTGGGCGAGTGGCTGATCTCGAACCTCGGGTTCATCCCGCTGTTCGCCAAGGGCAACGTCAGCATCGCCCTGGGCGGCACGATCTTCACCGCGGGCATCGTCCTGGCGGTCATGATCCTGCCGATCATCACGGCGGTCAGCCGCGAGGTGTTCGACCGCACGCCCGGACCGCACGTCGAGGGCGCCATCGCGCTGGGCGCCACGAAGTGGGAGGTCGTCCGCACCACCGTGCTGCCGTTCGGCAAGGCGGGCTACGTCAGCGCCTCCATGCTCGGCCTCGGCCGGGCGCTCGGCGAGACCATCGCGCTGACGATCATCCTGAGCGCCACCGGTTCCTCGTTCGGCTGGAGCCTCTTCGACGGCGGCGCCACGTTCGCCTCGAAGATCGCGCTGGCCGCTCCGGAGTTCAACGACCCCAAGTCGGCGGGCGCGTACATCGCAGCGGGCCTCGTGCTGTTCGTGCTGACCTTCGTGGTCAACGCGGCCGCCAGGACGATCGTCGCCGGTCACAAGGAGTACGAATGAGCACCGACACGACCGACCTCGCGCGGCTGGCGACCCCGCCGACGTTCCAGAGCGTCAGCGGCGTCCGCAAGGCGAAGAACCTCGCCGCCACGGTGCTCGTCGGCCTGGCGTTCGCCGTGGCCGTCGTCCCGCTGGTGTGGGTGCTCTACACCGTGGTCCAGCGCGGCTTCCCGGTCGTCCTGAACGCCGACTGGTGGCAGAAGTCGTTGTCCGGCCTGCTGTCCCGGCAGACCGGCGGCGGTGTCTACCACGCGATCTACGGCACCCTGGTGCAGGGACTGGTCTGCGGGCTGATCTCGGTGCCGATCGGCCTGTTCGTCGCGGTCTACCTGGTGGAGTACGGCGGCCGCTCGCGGCTGTCGAAGGCGACCACGTTCATGGTCGACATCCTCACCGGTGTCCCGTCGATCGTGGCCGCGCTGTTCGTGTATTCGCTGTGGATCACCACGTTCGGCTTCGGCCGCAGCGGTTTCGCGGTGTCGCTGGCGCTGGTGCTGCTGATGGTGCCGGTCATCGTCCGCACCACCGAGGAAATGCTCAAGATCGTGCCGGACGAGCTGCGCGAGGCGTCCTACGCGCTGGGCATCCCCAAGTGGAAGACGATCACGAAGATCGTCATCCCGACCGCGCTGTCCGGCATCCTCACCGGCGTCATGCTGGCCCTGGCCCGCGTCATGGGCGAGACCGCGCCGGTGCTCGTGCTCGCCGCTTACGCCCCGTACATCAACTACAACCTCTTCGACGGCCCCATGGCCTCGTTGCCGTTGCTGATGACCTCGGAGCGCAACAACCCCACCGACGCGGGCTTCGACCGCATCTGGGGCGCGGCGATCACCCTTGTCCTGATCATCACGCTGTTCAACCTGCTGGCTACCGTGATCTCGCGGTGGCTCGCGCCGAAGACCAAGTGAGCGGGCGGTAACCACCGATGGCGAAGCGCATCGACGTCAAGGACCTCAACCTCTTCTACGGCAAGTTCCACGCCGTGCAGCAGGTTTCGCTCTCCGTGCCGCCGCGCAACGTGACCGCGTTCATCGGTCCGTCGGGCTGCGGCAAGTCCACCGTGCTGCGGTCGCTGAACCGCATGCACGAAGTCGCCCCCGGCGCACGGGTCGAGGGCACGGTGCAGCTGGACGGCGAGGACATCTACGCGTCCGCTGTGGACCCGGTGCAGGTGCGGCGCACCATCGGCATGGTGTTCCAGCGCCCCAACCCGTTCCCCACGATGTCGATCCGCGACAACGTGGTGGCCGGGCTGAAGCTGGCCGGTGTCAAGAACAAGAAGCAGCTCGAAGAGGTCGCGGAGCGCTCGCTGCGCGGCGCGAACCTCTGGAACGAGGTCAAGGACCGGATGGACCGGCCCGGCGGCGGGCTGTCCGGTGGTCAGCAGCAGCGGCTGTGCATCGCGCGGGCGATCGCGGTGCAGCCGGACGTGCTGCTGATGGACGAGCCGTGCTCGGCGCTGGACCCGATCTCGACCCTGGCGATCGAGGACCTGATCACGGAGTTGAAGAAGGAGTACACGATCGTCATCGTCACCCACAACATGCAGCAGGCCGCACGGGTGAGCGACCAGACGGCGTTCTTCAACCTGCTGGGCGTCGGTCAGCCGGGGCAGCTGATCGAGGTGGACGACACGGAGAAGATCTTCTCCAACCCGACCCAGAAGGCCACCGAGGACTACATCTCGGGCCGGTTCGGCTGAGTTCCCGCGTTCCCTGGCCCGTCCCGATCCGGGGGCGGGCCCTTCGCGTGTCCACGACGGGGTCGGCCGCCGCCCGGCCGGGACCCCGCCGTGAACGCGTCAGCCGTGCGGCACGCCCGCCACCGGTTCGCGGCCGAGGAAGTCCTCCAGGGCCTCGGTGAACCGCTGGGGCTGCTCCTCGGCCGCGTAGTGGCCGCAGTCGTCGAGGACCACCTCGGTGACGTCGTCGGCCGCCGACCGCATCGTCTCGGCGACCAGCGCGCCGCTGTACTGCGCGCCGCCGATGGCGAGCACCGGCAGCGTCAGCCGGGCCTTCACGCGCCGCTCGTTCTGCGCGATCGTCTCGTCCAGCGCCCGGTAGTACGCGAAGCTCGCCCGCAGCCCGCGGGGATCCGCGACGATCGCTTCGACGTAGACGTCGACGGCGTAGGAGGGGATCGCGGTCGGGGTGGCGGCCTTGGTGGCGAACTGGTGGCCGAAGAAGAGCCGCTCCCGCCCCCGGACCAGCTCCTCGTTGAGGCCGTCGAGCCGGTTGAAGCCGAAGTGCCAGAGCCGCTTGTTGGCCGCGGCCGGGCCGAAGACCGACGGGACGGGCGTGAGGCCGGGGATGATCGCGTCGACGACAGCGAGCCTACCCACCCGTTCGGGGTGGTCGGCGGCGAGGGCGTACCCGGTCCACATGCCGATGTCGTGGCCGACCACGTCGAACCGGTCGTGCCCGAGCGCGGCCATCAGCGCGACCAGGTCGGCGGCCAGCGTGCCCGCGTCGTAACCGTCGTCGGGCTTGTCGGAGAGCCCGGCTCCGCGCGGGTCGACAGCGACGACGGTGTGCTCGCGGGCGAGCGCGGGCATGACCTCCCGCCAGGCGTACCAGGTCTGCGGCCACCCGCCGACCAGCAGCAGCGGCGGGCCGTCCCCGCCGGTGACCGCGTGCAGCCGCAACCCGTCCAGGTCCACGAGCCTGCTGGTGAAGACATCGGTGAACCCGTCGGGCAGTCGCAGCGAACTCAAACTCGTCATGGCGGCGACCATAACCATCTTTGAACGATCGGTACAAGATGTGTAGGCTACCGAACATGGCGGGTCGCAAGCAGTTCGACGTGGACGAGGCGCTGCGAGGCGCCATGCACGTGTTCTGGCGCTGGGGTTATTCGGAGGCCTCGATCGATCGCCTGACCGAGGGCACGGGCCTGGGCCGGGGTTCGCTCTACGGCACTTTCGGCGACAAGAGCGCCCTTTTCCGGAAAAGCCTCCAGCGGTACGTGCAGACCTACCACCCGCTGGTCGGCCAGGCGCTGTCCGGTCCTCACCGGGACCCGGGCGCCGTCGTGGCCGCCTTCCTCCAGGTCACCCTGAACCGCATCGCCGATCCGACGGTCCCGGACGGCTGTCTGGTCACGATGTCGGCGGCGCAGTTCCCGACCCTCGACGAGGAGGGGCGGGCGACGGTCCGCGCTCTGGTGGACGGGTTGCGGGCGCTGCTGGAGCGGGCGTTGCTGGCGGCGGGGGCCGGTGAGCGGGAGGCGGCGGAGTTGGCGTTGTGCACGCTGGCGACGAACAAGTCCCTGGCGGTGCTGAGCCTCGCGGGCTTCTCGGGCGAGGACCTGGCGACCGTCGCCGCGGTCGCCGTCCGCAACGCCGGGAGCGGGTGAGGGCCGAGTTCGAGCGGTCGGTCAGGCCGGTTCGCCGAGGTCGCGGGCGAGCCAGCCGGGGGTGTCGAGGCGGATGGGGGATTCGCCGATCAGCGTCGTCAGGTGCAGTTCGAGGCTTTCCAGCTGCGCGGGGCCGATCTGCCGCGCCCAGCGCTCGCGCAGTTCGTCGAAGATCGCCTCGCCCGTGCGCAGCACCTCGAAGCCGAGCGGGGTGACCTGGAGGCGTTTGCGGCGCGCGTCGGCGGGGTCGGACGTGCGGGAGACGTAGCCGCGCTCCTGGAGCACGGCGATGGTCTTCGCCGCGGCCTGCTTGGAGACGGAGAGCCGGCGGCCCAGTTCCGAGGCGTTGTCGGCGCCCGCGGCTATGGCTCGCATGGCGAAGTCGTGGACGGGACGGACGTCGTCGTGGCCGCGGGCGGCCAGTTCCGCCATTGCGCCGTCCACCAGGGAGCGGAAGCCCGCCAGGAGGAGCAGGGCGAGATCGGCGCCGGAGCGTGACATGGATCCAGCGTACGACAGGGCTGGACATCGACAACCTGGTTGGCTAATATTTGGACAATAAGGTTGTCTACTTGAGGAGGAAGTCGTGGTCGAGATCTCGCATCACCGCGTGGAGGTCAACGGGACCGCGCTGCACTACGTCGCGGCGGGGACGAGCGGGTCGCCGATCCTGCTGGTGCACGGGTTCCCCGAGACGTGGTGGGCGTTCCGGAAGCTGATCCCGCTGCTCGCGGCGGAGCACCGGGTGTTCGCGGTGGACCTGCGCGGGTTCGGCGATTCCGGGAACGGGCAAGGGGAGTACGACAGCGCGACGTCGGCGGAGGACCTGCACCGGCTGATCGCGGCGCTCGGTGTCGGACCCGTGCACCTGAGCGGGCAGGACATCGCGGGGGCGACGGTGTTCCGGTTGGCGGTGGAGCACCCGGAGGACGTGCGGAGCTTCACGGCGATCGAGATGGGGCTGCCGGGGTTCGGGCTCGAGGCGCTGGCCGACGTGACGCGGGGTGGCGCCTGGTACATCGGGGTCCTCGCCGCGGAGGGGGTTCCGGAGCTGTTGTTCACCGGGCATGAGCGGGAGTTGTTGGGGGACTTGCTGTTCCCGTCGATGACCGCCGTCCGCGGAGCGGTCGGCGAGGACGACGTGGAGGAGTTCGCCCGGACCTACTCGCGGGCGGGCGGGTGGCGCGGGGCCACCGGGTTGTACCGGTCGATGCTGCGGGAGGGCGAGGAGATCAGGGCGCTGGCGGAGTCGCCGGGGGTGGTGGTGCCCGTGCTGGCGGTCGACGCGGGCGGCGGGTCGTTCACCAGCGGGACCATGAAGCGGGCCGTGTCGGACGACATCACCGCGGTTTCCCTTGAGGGCGTGGGGCACTACGTCGCGATGGAGGCGCCGGAGGAGTTGGCCAAGGCGGTGCTGGAGTTCACCGGTCGGGTGGACGCCGCCCGCTAGACCGCCGGAACCGCCCTCGGATTCGGGGCCTTCCGACCGGGGAACGCCCGCTTCGCCGTGCGAATTCCCGACGGTACAACGGACAAGGGCCCCGCCCGGAGGCGAGGCCCTTGTCGAACCGGAGGGGTCACAGGTCGGCTTCGTCGCCGTACCCCGGCATGCGGCCGGTCACCACGAAGACGGTGCGCTTCGCGACGGAGACCGCGTGGTCGGCGAACCGCTCGTAGAAGCGGCCCAGCAGCGTGGTGTCGACGGCGGAGGCGACGCCGTGCTTCCAGTCCTTGTCCATGATCACCGTGAACAGGTGGCGGTGCAGGTCGTCCATGGCGTCGTCGGCGTCCTCGATGCGACGAGCCCTGGCGACGTCCTGGGTGCGGATGACCTCGGTGGTCTCGCGGGCGAGCTCAACCGCGATGCGGCCCATCTCGGCGAAGTACGGCTTCACGTCCTCGCCCAGCACGGACTGGGGGTGGCGCCTGCGGGCGGCCTTGGCGACGTGCAGCGCGAGATCCCCCATGCGCTCCACGCTTTCCGCCGCGTGGATGACGGCGAGCACGGTCCGCAGGTCGGTGGCGACGGGGGCCTGCAAGGCGAGCAGCGCGTACGACTGCTCCTCGATGCTGGCCCTCACGTCGTCAACCTTCGCGTCGTCGCCGATCACCTGCTCGGCGAGTGCGAGGTCCGATTCGAGCAGCGCGGTGGTCGCGCGCTCCATGGCGTCACCGACCATCCCGCACATGTCCGCGAGCTGGTCGGCGAGCTGTCCGAGCTGGTCATGGTAGGCCTCACGCATGCGGACAGCGTACGTCGGCCGTGTCGCGGCAACGACATGGTCTCATGAACCGCTGGTGAACCCGTGGCGACCAACGGACTTCAGACCGGCGGACGTCATTTGCAGAGGTCCGCGCCACCGTTCACAATGGACACATCGGGAGCCGCGGCCTTGCCCGCGTCGCCGCCCGGTTTCGGGGCGACGACCTGCTCGTCGAAGTCCGGGCCGATGACGAGGGCCACGGCGCTGCCCATGCTGGCGTCCACCTGGAGGACCGCGCCGGGCACGGCCGCCGCGAGCGTCGCCGCCGCGTTCTCGCCGCCCGCGCCGTACTTGATGGTGGTCTTGTCGACCGGGGGGCTGTCGCCGACGTTCACGACGGTGAAGCCGACGTCGGTCAGCGAGCTCTTGAGCCTGTTCGCCGCGCCACCGTTGTCGGGGTCGCCGTTGAGTACCTGGATGTTGATCGTCTTCGGGTCGACGACGGTTCCCTTGCCCGGCTCGGCCGGGGGCGCGGACGTCGTGGACGCGGTGCTCGCGGCGGCGTCCGGGGTCTCGCCCGGCAGCGGCGTGCCCTCGATGACGGCCCTGAACAGCGAGTCGGCCTCGTCCTGCACCAGCAGTTCGGAGTTGTCGTCGTTGCTCGTGGTCGGACCCTCGTCGGTGCGGTGCGGCATCGTCACGAAGCTGACCCGGCCCGCTTCCAGGCCCTGCAGGGACTGGCCGAGGGTGAGGAGCTGGTCGACGCCGACGTTCTGGCCCTGCGTCGACGCCGCGAAGGCGTTGATGAACCCGTTGAGCTTGCCGGGGTTCAGCAGCGTCTCGTTGGACAGCACCTTGCGCAGCAACGAGGACAGGAACTTCTGCTGGCGGGTGATCCGGTCGTAGTCGCCGAAGTCCTCGCCGGAGACCTTCCTGGCGCGCACGTAGTTCAGCGCCTGGTCACCGGAGATGTCGTACTTGCCGGGCTTGTCGAACAGCACGCCCAGCTCGGCGTCGACCATCGGTCTGGGCACGCAGACGTTCACGCTGCCGACCGCGTCGACCATGCCCTTGAACCCGTTGAAGTCGATGCTGACGAAGTGGTTGATGTTGAGGTGGGTGATCTCGCTCATCATCGAGGTCACGCACTTCGGGCCGCCGAGCGCGTAGGCGGTGTTCGCCAGCACGCCCTTCTCGGCGGGGATCGGCTCGCCGTCGTACTCCCCGGTGTCGGAGTCCCAGCCCTCGCAGGCGGGACGGGAGATCTGCACGTCGCGGGGCAGCGACACCACGACGACGCGCTTCCGGTCCGCCGGGACGTGCGCCAGCATCAGCACGTCCGACCGGGCTCCCTGCTCCTTGTCGGCCTCGCCGACGCCGTCGGACGGCTTGGCGCCCGCGCGGGTGTCGGAGCCGACGATCAGGAAGTTCTCGTCGCCCAACTGCTTCTCGGCCTCGTGGACGGCGGCGGTGTTCGTGCCGAGCGCGTCGATCTCGGTGAACTTGCTGTCCACCCAGAGCATCGCGCCCCAGCCGAGACCGGTG
The DNA here is from genome assembly GCF_032460545.1 of Umezawaea sp. Da 62-37. Lineage (GTDB taxonomy): Bacteria > Actinomycetota > Actinomycetes > Mycobacteriales > Pseudonocardiaceae > Umezawaea. Next base: position 5,170,414 of record NZ_CP135965.1, on the reverse strand, counting down.
GTCACGAAGATCAGCACGGCCGAGGTGAACGACACGATCTTGAGCAGCCGCACGATCTTGCTGTGCTTCGGCGAGCGGCCTGGCGTGGGCGCGGAGATCAGCTCGCCGTCGGGGGCCAGGATGACGGGGGCCGCGTACTCGGTCGCGTCCTCGTCCTCCTCGACCTTCCACGGCATGAGCTTCTGCTTGCGCTCCTTGCGCTTGCGCTCCTGCTCGGCGAGTTCGTCGTGCACCGCGGAGAACCGGGCCAGCGTGTGGTCGACCTCGCGGCGCTTCTTGACGTCGTCGCCGATGGCCTCCATCTCCGTGGTGAGGCTCGCCGGGTCGATCTCCTCGCGGCGCTCGGGCCCGCGGGGGGGTTCCGGGACGGCCTCGTCCGGGACCTGACCGGGCACGGGGACGCGGCGCGACCCGCTGGGGTCGGTGCCGGGCGCCATCGGGACGCGGCGGGACCCGCTGGGGTCCGCGCCGGGCATGGGACGCGACCCGCTCGGGTCGGGCACCTGCCGGGGCGAGTCGGGCATCGGCGCGCCGGGCGGCATCGCACGGGGGCCGCCGGCGTCGAGCCGGGACGTGATCGGGCGCGGACCGCTGGAGTCCCCGCGCGGAGGCATGGGCCGAGGGCCGCTCACGTCCCCGCGGGGCGGCATGGGGGCCGGGGCCGGCGGAACCGGGCGGGCACGGCGGCCCGTGCCGTCAGCGGGCGGCACAGGCGGCGCGACGGCCGGACGCGGACGCGTGCCGGTGTGCTCGCCGGGGTGGCCGACGGGCGGCACGGGTGGCGCTGCCCGCCTGCCGGTGTCCTCGCCGCGGGGCGGCATCGGGGGACGCGGGGGGACGGGCCGCTGACCGCTCGGCTGCTCGGGGGCGACCCGGCGCCCGGTCTGCTCGACGGGCGGGGCCGACCGTCGGCCGGTGGGTTCGCCGAACGGCGGTTCGGGCGCGGCCCGGCGACCCGTCGGCTCGGCGGGTGGTTCGGGCGCGGCCCTGCGGCCGGTGGGCTCGCCGACAAGGGGTTCGGGTGCGGCGCGGCGGCCGGTCGGCTCACCGAGCGGTGGTTCGGGCGCGGCGCGGCGGCCGGTGGGTTCGACGATCGGTGGTTCGGGAGCGGCCCTGCGGCCGGTGGGTTCGCCGAACGGTGGTTCGGGTGCGGCGCGACGGCCGGTCGGCTCGCCGACGGGCGGCTCGGGTGCCGCGCGACGACCCGTCGTCTCGATCGGCGGTGCCGCCCGGTGCCCGGTGGGCTCGACGGGCGGTGCGGCGCGGCGACCGGTGGTCTCCGGGGCGGCCCGACGGCCGGTGGGCTCCACGGGGGGAGCGGCCCGGCGCCCGGCGGGCGGCGGCGGAGCGGCGGCGCGACGGCCCGCGGTCTCGATCGGCGGCGCGCCGGTCGGCCTGGCGGGCGGGGGCTGGCGGACCGGAGGAGGCGGGGGGGCCGCGCGGCGCCCGGTCGCGGGAGGAGGCGTCTGAGCAGGGGGAACCGGCCGGGGGAGGTTGGTGCGGCTGTGCCGCTCCACCAGGTCGGACACGCTCAGACCACCGCCGCCTTCGGCACGGCGTCGTCGGCCTTGGGGCTGCTCTTCGTCCGGTTCCTCGGGACCTCGGGACTCGGGGCCGCCACGGCGGGGCTCGTCGGGCACCCGGTCTCCCTTCAGGTAAGTCCACTACAGGTTCGTCATCACGAGTTGACGACATCAAGGACACATTGGTTGCACCACCGGCGTGTCAGTGCGCTCGATAGTACGGATGACAGCGACTCCTGACGACCACTCCCGGTGATACCGGTGGGACAAGTAGTCGGTTGCGAGCAGTCCTGAAGGTCCGAATGGGTGAACAACCAGGTGAAACGAGTTCGTCAGTAGTAACCGAGAACCCGCGAATCCGCGATCGCGCGACGGCCCGAAGCGGGCCCGGCGAGCTTCACCCGCCCGTTCTCGCGGTACGCGACGGCGTTCCGACCCGACTGCTTGGCCGTGTAGAGGAGGCTGTCCGCGCGGAGCAACTGCTGCTCAGCGCTGACCGGGGGGCGTGACGGGACGGCCTCGACAGGGGGCTCGTAGGCCATGCCACCGCTGACCGTGACCCGCAGCCCCGGCGCCACGCACGACCAGTCGTGACACTCGACACGTTCGCGGGCCGCCTCGACGATGGCCACGGCCGTGGACGGGGTCTCGTTCGGCAGCACGAGCACGAACTCCTCGCCCCCGTACCGGGCGCAGAAGGCGTCCGCGGGCAGGTTCGTCTGGAGCAGCTCCACGACCCGTTGCAGCACGCGGTCGCCCAGCAGGTGGCCGAAGGTGTCGTTGACCTGCTTGAACCAGTCCAGGTCCATCAGGGCTATCGCCAGGCCGTGCCGCGAGGTGCCGCGCTCGGCGAGGATCGCCAGCAGCCGCTGGTCGAGGTACCGGCGGTTGTAGCTGTCGGTCAGGCTGTCGCGCAGGCTCTGCTCGCGCGCCTCGGCATGCTCCCGGCGGAGCCGGTCGACCTCCCTGCGGAGCTGCTCGGGAACCCTGGGCTGCTCGTCCTGGTCGGCGTACACGGCGTCGAGGGCCGAACGCAGGTGCTGGTAGGCCTGGCGCCACTGGCCGCGGGACGCCAGCAGCGTGGCGATCGACTCGTGGACCTGGACGAGCCCGGTGCTCTCGGGGGTGGGGGCGTCTGCCGCGAGCGGGTGTTCGTCGGGCTTCCTGCTCGGGTCTGACTCGGCGACTTCGGGTCGCAGTGCGGTCATCGCGCTCACCTCCCTACTTGCCTGGTGTCGTCCCTTCAGAGGCGGCGCTTGAGCCGGCGGGACGCGTGGACGCGTTATTTCCCCCGTCTGGTTGACTGCCGACTGCTCCGAACTGGTGACGTTCAGTGATCAACTCGGTTCTGCGTGCGCTGTCGTGCGGAAGCGCCGCGAACCGGTTCGGAAGCCCTCAGCCGCCGACGCACGGGGCGAACCCGAAGGCCTTGCCGTCGATCACCACGACGTGCAGGGAACCGACCTGCACACCCAGCACCGCGTTGTCCTCCAGCAGCGTCACGGTGGCCGCGACGACGTAGACGACCCCGCGCGGGTGCACCCGCTCACCAGGCGGTTCCCACTTCGGGGCCAGCCGGAGCGTGGACATCGTCGGCTCCATCCGCAACGTGCCCTCGCGCAGCTCGCACGCCTGCTTGCGGAAGTCCGGGTGCTGGGTGTCCTGGAGCAGCCTCCGCTGCTCGGGGTTGCCCTTGCCGCCCGCGTCGTTCAGGTCGGTGAAGTAGGCCTGGACCTGCCCGCGCTCGACTTCGGTGATCCGAAGCGGCCGGGCCGTGCCCGCCACCTGCGAGCCGCAGCCGCCCAGCAGCAGCGCCCCGGCCACGGCCAGTGCGCGTGCCGAACGGCCGCCGTCACCCACCCGAGTGCATCACTTCGGCCCCCATCGGCACGGTGGCGTCCTCGGGGTCGTCGAGCCACCCCTCGGGCAGGACCACCTTCCCCGGCGAGCCCTGGCGGCCGCGGGGGCCCTCCGCCTCGGCGGGGTACGGCGCGTCGTGGTCGAGCTGGCCGATCAGGTCGTCGAGTTCGGTGAGCGTGCCGACCATCGCGAAGCTCCGCCGCAGGTCACCGCCCACCGGGAAGCCCCGCAGGTACCAGGCCATGTGCTTGCGCAGATCGCGCACGCCCTTGTCCTCGCCGTAGTGCTCGGTCAGCAGCTCGGCGTGCGTGCGCAGGATCGCGGAGACCTCGCCGAGGCTCGGCCCCTCGGGGATCGGCAGCCCGGCGAACGCCGCCTGCAGGTCCCGGAACAGCCACGGCCGCCCCAGGCACCCGCGCCCCACGACCACGCCGTCGCAACCGGTCTCGTCGACCATCCGCAGGGCGTCCTGGGCGCTGAAGACGTCGCCGTTGCCGAGCACGGGAATCCCGGTCACCGCCTCCTTGAGGCGCGCGATCGCCGACCAGTCCGCCTGCCCGGAGTACCGCTGGGCCGCCGTCCGCGCGTGCAGCGCGACCGACTTCGCCCCCTCCGCCTCCGCGATCCGACCCGCGTCCAGGTACGTGAGGTGCTCGTCGTTGATCCCGATCCGGAACTTCACCGTCACCGGGATGCCCGCAGGCTCGGCCGCCGTGACCGCGGCTTTCACGATCTCGCCGAACAGCCGCCGCTTGTACGGCAGCGCCGCCCCACCGCCCTTGCGGGTGACCTTCGGGACCGGGCAGCCGAAGTTCATGTCGATGTGATCGGCGAGGTTCTCGTCGACGATCATCCTGACGGCTTGACCCATGGTCACCGGATCGACGCCGTAGAGCTGCATCGACCTCGGGTGCTCGTCGCGGTCGAACGTGATCATGCGCAGGGTCGTCGCGTCGCGCTCGACCAGCGCGCGCGCCGTCACCATCTCGCACACGTACAGCCCCGCGCCGTACTGCCTGCACAACCTGCGGAACGCCACGTTCGTGATCCCCGCCATGGGCGCGAGCACGACCGGCGGATCGACCTCGAAGGGGCCGATCCGCAAGGACTGGGTGGTCTGGAGTGCGGTGGACATCCCGACCATTGTCACCCGACGGCGGAGTGGTCGTGCACCGGATCGGCGAGGCGGGCGTCACGCGCCCGTGCGCGGGAGGTGCGGGGCCGATCTTGGTCGGGCCTTTTCCGCAACGATGCGGTGACACCGACGCCCAACCCCGGTTGAACTCACGTCCGCGGGCCCGGCCGGTCGGCCCCGCGGCCGACCAGGGGGTGCTTCGTGGTGATCATGCTGCTGTTCGTGGTCGTGGCGGTGATCGTCCTGCTGAGCAGCAAGCGGTCGTCGTCGCCTCAACGCGACCAGGAGTTGCACTACCGCTGGTACGAGATCCACGAGATGTGCCGGAGGACGCCGGGGACGGCCATCGTGCGGGTCGCCCACGTCTACCAGCGGGCCCAGCGCGGTACCAAGGCGGTTGTCGTGCTGGTGGCGACCGGGTACCAGCAGGACGCCTGGTTCGCCCACAGCAACCCCGTGCCCGGCAGCTACCTCCTGGTGAGGGGGCGAACCGGTTGGGGACCGCACAACAGCAACCCCGAGGTCCTGTACGTGGAGCTGGGCGAGGTCCTGTACACGCTGCCGCCGGACACCGTGCAGGCTTGCGAACGGCATCGGCAGCTCGTGATCGCGAGCCAGTACCGCTAGGCGAGCCCACCCGTGCTCAGAACGGCACCGACAGGCACGCCAGTCGGGCGCCGGCTGTGCCCGCGGTGCCGGAGCCGGTGTGCGTGTGCTCGGCGTGGATGACGACGGAGGCGGCGCGGCGGTCGGTGAAGGTCCAGTCGACCTGCGTGATGGCGAGGCCGGAGCCCTTGGCGTTCGTGGTGAAGTCGAGCCAGATCTCGTTGTCCGGGTTGGCGAAGGCGGGGTCGGTCGCGCCGCCGGGCACGTGCTGGAAGTGCGGGCCGGAGTCGGCGGCGTTGAGGCCGCACGGCTTCGTGTGGGCGTGGGCGCCGTACGCGCGGTTCGGCAGCAGGCCCTCGGTGTGCAGCAGCACGAACGTGCCGCCGCCGTGCGTCTCCCACGACAGCACGGCCGCCTCCGACCCGACGGGCGCCTGCGCGATGTCGTAGACCGTCAGCGGACCGGAGGCGTGGACGGGTGTGGCGAGGACTGCGCTGAGCGCGAGGGCCGCGGCGAGGTGCATGGGCCATCAGTAGCGCCCGGCGGTGCGCCGAGCCAGCCACGTCACCCGGTCCGGTGATCACCCGGCGGCACGCCCGGTTCGGCGGGGCCACGGCTTCGGGTGCGGCGGACCTCGAATGGAAACCGCTCGCCGCGCGATTGCGTGCGCGGAGGCCCGGTGAACGGGGAATGTGGTGGGCCGCCAGGGACTCGAACCCTGAACCAAGAGATTAAAAGTCTCCTGCTCTGCCAATTGAGCTAGCAGCCCTCACGTACAGCGTACCGACTCGGGTGGTCGGGTGGTACGGGGTGGTCGACTTCGCCGCGCGGGTGTCGGGGGCTCCGCGCGGTGGGGTGGCGGTCGGGGCGGCGGGAGCTGTGGATGCCGTGTGCCGGAGGCGATCCGGTGGCGCGGGTGGGTGTGCGTCGGTCTTTTTTGGTTTATTCGTTTCCGATCGCGGGTAAATCGATGCGCTTCCCTGGTCATTCGAGACGCGTGAATGATTTGCTTAAGCACGTGAACGGCTGTGAGCTGCGTAAACGTCCAGCGGACGAATTGCACCTGAAGAGGTTGTGCGATGTGTTCCACATCACTTTGACGCATCCTGATGGGGGTCTTGGACATCCTTTGACCACTACGTTCGCAGCAATTGTCAAAGGGAGGCGCTATGCGCGACAACATGGTTCTCAGGGGTTCCGCCGCGATCGTGGCCGTGGCGGCCGTCGCCGCTGTGTCCGCCTGCGGCACGGGTGGTTCGGGTGCTGCCGGCCAGACGCACGGGCCCGACACCACGTCTGCGGCGCCCAGCAGCGGTGCGGATGCGCTCACCGGGAAGTCGGGAGGGTCGACCGCCGGGACGAGCGGTTCCAGCGGCACGGGCGCGGCGGAGAACTGCCAGAAGGTGACCGTGTCGATCGGGGAGCCGCTGCCGTCGGACAAGACGCAGTCGAGGATCGCGTTGACGATGATGAACTCCGGGACGACCGACTGCGTGCTGCGCGGCTTCCCCGGTGTGCGGCTGGGCGGCAAGGACGGGCTGCCGTGGGACCTGGGGCGCACCGATGACGCGGTGGTGGACGTACCGCTGGCGCCCGGAACGGCGGCGACCAGCTACCTGACGTACCTGCCGACGACCGACGCGTCCGGCTGGGAGGTCGCGTCGTTGCTGGTGACGCCGCCGAACACGACCGACACGCAGGCGTTCGAGTGGACGCTCGGCAAGGTCGTCCTGCAGGACGGCGCGACGCACCCCGGCACCTACGTCGGTTCCGCCGTCTCCCAGGGCAACTAGGAACTCAGGCGCGCAGGTAGCGCAGGACGTCGAGCATCGTCCGGGGGTCCGCGGGGGTGTCGGTGGTGCAGGCCTCCAGGCGGGTGGTGATGGACTCGGCGTCCAGGTCGGTGCCGATCATGACGAGCCGGGTCGTCGACCCGCCCGTGGTCGGCTCGAACCGGAGGTAGTCGCCCACGGTGTGCAGGGTGTAGCGCTGGTGGTGGCCCCGCGCTCCGAAGTGGACGCTGCCCTTCATCCGGTACAGGCCCGCGGGGCGGTCGTCCAGGAAGTCCATGAACCGCCGCGGGTGCACCGGAACGCCGGTGGTGAACTCGACGCTGGTGTAGAGCGCGTGCACGTGGTCGTCGTGCGGTTCCGCCAGGTCCTCGAAGGACAGCTGGCCGAACTTCCGCTCGCGCGGCCGGGGGTCGAACAGCAGGGCGGGGTCGACGCGGGCGTGGTCCGCCTCGACCACGGGTGTGCCGGGGGTGTGCCGTTCCACCTCGCGGCGGAGGGCGGGGAGGTCCTCGGCGCGGTCGGACTTGTTGAGGACGACCAGGTCGGCGAGGCGCAGGTGCTTGAGCAGCTCGGGGTGGCGGGTGCTGGTGGTGGTGAACTCGGCGGCGTCGACCACCAGCACCAGACCGCCGTAGCCGAGCCGCTGGTTCCCGGTGGCCAGCACCATCTTGACCATGGTCTCGGGTTCGGCGAGACCGCTGGCCTCGATGACGATCACGTCGATGCCCGCCGCGGGCTTGGCGAGGCGGGCGAGCATGTCGTCCAGTTCGGACACGTCCACGGCGCAGCACAGGCAGCCGTTGCTCAGCGAGATGGTGGAGTCGACCTGTCCCGCGACGGCCATGGCGTCGACGTTCACGCTGCCGAAGTCGTTGACGAGCACGCCGATCCTGGTGCCGCCCGCGGTGGTGAGCAGGTGGTTGAGCAACGTCGTCTTGCCGGAGCCGAGGAAGCCCGCGACGACGACCACCGGGATCTGCTTGGCCATCCGACCATGCTATCCGCGCTCCGTGATCGGCCGGTCGCGATCCGCAGTTCCGCGAAAACGCCGCGAAAAGCGTGGTCAGGCGGTTAGAGTCCAATCAAGACGACTCGGCGTGCGGAGGGGTGTTGGGGGAGTTCACCGGAACGGCGTTCGGTTATCCGACGGTGTTCCTCAGCGTGCTCCTCCTCGTCGTCGTCCTCTACTGGCTGCTGGCCGTGGTGGGCGTCCTCGACGGCGACGGGGCGGAGGTCGGCGGTTTCGAGGGCGTGCTCGCGGGCCTCGGCGTCGACGGCGTGCCCGTGACCGTCGTGCTGTCGTTGCTGACCGCCTTCTCCTGGTTCGCCTGCCTCGGGGGCTCCGTGCTGCTAAACGGGTTCGACCTGTCGTCCCCGCTCACGATCGTGCTCGGGCTGGTCGTGCTGCTGCTGGCGCTGGTCGTCGGGGTGTTCGCGACCCGCCTGCTGGCGTGGCCGCTGCGCAAGCTGTTCCCGAACGCCCCGCAGGCGTCGCGCAACGACTTCATCGGCAGGCCGTGCGTCGTGCGCACCGGCACCGTCACGCACGACTTCGGGCAGGCCGAGGTGACCGCGGTCGACGGGTCCTCAGCTCTTGTCCAGGTGCGCCAAGCGGGTCAGGACGTCCTGACCGCCGGCAGCACCGCCCTGATCTTCGACTACGACGTCGAGGGGGAGTTCTTCTGGGTCGTCCCGGTGGACTCCGTGCTCGGCCCGAACCACTGAACGCAAGGGGTCCACAGATGGGCGTCATCACCACCGGGCTCGGCATCCTCATCGCCGTTGTCGTGTTCGTCGTGCTCGTGTTCCTGTTCATGGTCAGCCGCCTGTTCCGCAAGATCGAACAGGGCAAGGCGCTGATCGTGTCCAAGGTGCGCAAGGTGGACGTGACCTTCACCGGCGCCGTCGTCCTCCCGGTGCTGCACCGGGCCGAGATCATGGACATCTCGGTGAAGACGATCGAGATCAAGCGCGCGGGCAACGAGGGCCTGATCTGCCAGGACAACATCCGCGCCGACATCCGGATCACGTTCTTCGTGCGGGTGAACAAGACCGTCGAGGACGTCATCAAGGTCGCCCAGGCGATCGGCACCGCCCGCGCCAGCGACGAGCACACGCTCCAGGAGCTGTTCAACGCCAAGTTCTCCGAGGCGCTCAAGACCGTCGGCAAGCAGCTCGACTTCGTCGACCTCTACACCAAGCGCGACGAGTTCCGCGACCAGATCATCCGCGTCATCGGCACCGACCTCAACGGGTACAGCCTCGAGGACGCGGCGATCGACTTCCTCGAGCAGACGCCGATGTCGCAGCTCGACCCGGCGAACATCCTGGACGCGCAGGGCATCCGCAAGATCACCGAGCTGACCGCGATCGAGCACGTGCGCACCAACGAGTTCCAGCGCAGCGAGGAGAAGGAGATCACCCGCCAGAACGTCGACGCGCGGGAGGCCATCCTCGAACTGGAGCGCAGGCAGGCGGACGCGGAGACCAAGCAGAAGCGCGAGATCCACACCATGCGGGCCCGTGAGGAGGCGGAGACCGCGAAGGTGCAGGCCGAGGAGATGTTCAAGGCCAGCAGCGCGCAGATGCGGGCCGAGGAGCAGCTGGGGATCCAGGACCAGAACAAGTTCCGCGAGATCGCCGTGGCGGAGAAGAACCGCGAGCGCGTGATCGCGATCGAGACCGAGCGGATCGAGAAGGACCGCCAGCTGGAGGTCATCGGCCGCGAGCGGGAGACGCAGCTCGCCAGCATCTCCAAGGACAAGGAGCTGGAAGGCGAGAAGCGCGACATCGCCGAGGTCATCCGGGAGCGCATCGCGGTCGAGAAGACCGTGGCCGAGCAGGAGGAGAGCATCAAGCGCCTCCGGTCGGTCGAGGAGGCCGAGCGCTTCCGCCAGACGACGGTGATCCACGCCGAGGCCGAGGCGCAGGAAGGCCTGGTCAAGGACATCAAGGCCGCGGAGGCCGCCGAGCAGACCGCGAAGCACAAGGCGCGCGAGGAGCTCACGCTCGCCGAGGCCCGCCAGCAGACCGCCGAGCTGGACACCCGCGCGAAGATCCGCCTCGCCGAGGGCACGCAGGCCGCCGCGGCCGCCGAGGGCCTGGCGCAGGTGCAGGTCCGCGAACGGGACGCGGAGGCGATCGAGAAGGTCGGCCGGGCGGAAGCCGTGGTGGCGCGGGAGAAGCAGCTCGCGCAGGCCGAGGGCTCCCAGAAGGTCGGTCTGGCCGAGGCGGTCGTGTCCCGCGAGAAGCAGCTCGCCCAAGCCGAGGGCACGGAGAAGGTCGGCATGGCCGAGGCCGTGGTCGAGCGGGAGAAGGCGATGGTCGCCGCCGCCGCGATCCGCGAGAAGCTCAAGGGCGAGGCGGAGGGCCTGTCCGAGAAGGCTTCCGCGATGAACGCGCTGGACGACGCGACCCGTGGCCACGAGGAGTACCGGCTTCGGTTGGAGGCCGAGAAGGAGATCCGCCTCGCGGGTCTCGACGTGCAGCGCCAGCTCGCCGTGTCGCAGGCGTCCGTGCTGGCGGCGGGCCTGGAGCACGCGGACATCGACATCGTCGGCGGCGAGAGCATGTTCTTCGACCGGGTGGTCGGCGCGATCACGATGGGCAAGAGCGTCGACGGGTTCGTGGAGCACTCCGACACCGCGCAGAGCCTCGGGGCCTCGTGGCTCAACGGCTCCTCGGACTTCACCCAGGACATCACCAGGGTGCTCGGCTCGTTCGGCACCAAGGACGTGCAGAACCTGACCGTCTCCGCGCTGCTGATGCGGATGATCTCCTCCGGTGGCCCGGATTCCGGCAAGCTCACGGAGTTGCTGGACGCCGCGAAGGAGCTCGGCCTCGCCGAGCGACCGGTCGCCGCCCTCGCGGCGAAGTGACGCGGTGGTGACCGCCACGCACGAACCGACCCAACTCGACGCGGGCACCTACGAGGTGCTGCGGGCGCGGCTCGCCGAGCAGGCGGCCGCGCTCGCCGGCCGGGCCGAGCAGCTGAACGCCGAACGCCTCACCGTGTTCGGCGGCGCGGAGTTGCAGCTCATCGGCACCGAACGCATCCGGACCGCGAACAACTGCGTGCCGAGGGATTGCATCCAGGTCGGTGGCCTGATGCTGTTCGGGTACAACGTGTTCATCGGCCTCAAGCCGGAGACCGCGGTGGACGACGTGTTCTCGCTGCACCGGTTCACCCGCGACGGCGACGCGTTCCGCTTCGAGGACGCGGGACCGGACGCGCTGCCCGGCCTGCTGCGGGACCCGCAGTTCCTGCGCGACTTCGCCGAGCTCTACCGGTACTACCGCGAGACCCGACTGCTCCAGCTGCGCCGCGTGGAGAGCAAGGTGCTGGCGATCTTCCAGACCGGCGCCCGCACCGAGGACATCCGGGTGCTGCGCTGGCAGGTCGCGCCGGACGGCTCGGTGTCCTACGTGGACAACCGGGGCGAGCGCGACCACGTCTTCCCGCCGTCGCACGACTTCGAGTGGACCACGGCGGTCCGCGAGAACCACGTGCTGGGCAGGCACCCGCACATCTCCATCGAGGACGAGGTGTTCGTCGAGACCGTCGGCGGCGACCTCACCGTCAAGGTGGAGAACAACACCGAGACTGGCGAGGGCGTCTACCGCGAGCCGGTCGACGAGCCGTTGCAGAGCCTCGCCGACGCGGACGTGCGGTACGCGCGGGTCGGGTCGCTGATCCTGCTGCGGATCCTGCCGTACAACGAGAAGACGTGGCGGCACCTGGTCTTCAACACCCGCACCAAGAGCGTCGTGCGGCTCGACGGCATCGGCCAGGCGTGCCAGCGGCTGCCCGAGGACCAGGGGCTGATCTTCCCCGGCGGCTTCTACCTGGAGACCGGGGTCAGCAAGACCTTCGACACCGAGGTGGAGGAGCTGGAGTTCGAGCGGGTGATCCGCTCGACCAACGGCGAGGACGTGCTCTACGTCTTCCACGCCCGCAGCGAGGGCCGCTCGCTCCTGCTGCCGTACAACGTGATCCGCAAGGAAGTCGCGACACCGATCCCGTGCCACGGCTACTCGCTGTTCGACGACGGCACGCTGGTCGTGTTCCGCGCCGCCTCCGAGGAGCCGACGCGGGTGCACCCGATGCAGGTGTGGCAGACGCCGTACCTGTCGGACACCTACGCCGCCGCCCAGCCGATCGGCACCGGACCGCTGGACCGCGTCGGCAACGCCGATCTGGTGCGCGGCATCTCCGACTGCCTGTCGATCTCCCGGATGGTCGGCGAGATGGCGCCGTCCACGCCGGTGTTCGAAGGCCTGATCGCGGCGTGCGCGCGGGCGTTCGACCACTACCACTGGCTCGGCGAGGCCGACCTGCACGACCTGCGCACGCCGTTGTCGCAGGTCCGGGCGACGGCCGAGCAGGTGCTCGACGAGTTCGAGACCGTGCAGGCGCTCACCGACCAGGCCGCCGCGGCGCTGGAGGAGGCGGGCGCGCAGATCGCGTCGCTGGTCCGCCAGCAGCGCGGCGAGACGCCGACGTCGGCCGACGCGTGGGTGCGCAGGCTCGCCGACCTCCGCAAGGCCCAGGGCAGGCTCGTCACGCTGCGGGAACTGCGGTACGTCGACCTCGCGCGGATCGACGTGCTGGTCGCCGACCTCGCCGCCGAGCTGGGCACGTCCGCGCAGCGGGCCGTCGCGCACCTCCGGCGGGAGGACGCCTTCGCGGGCTACCACACCGAGGTCGAGGAGCTGATCGGCAAGGCCGACGCCATCGCGACCGTCGCCGAGGCGAAACCCGTGGTGGAGCGGCTGGCCGAGCAGTCGCAGGGGTTGGAGGTCCTCACCGAGGTCGTCGGCTCGCTGGACATCGCCGACGCCACCGTGCGCACCGGCATCCTGGAGCGCATCGGCGAGGTGCTCGGCGGCATCAACCGGGCACGGGCCACCGTGGACGGTCGTCGCAGGGCGCTGCTGGACACCGAGGGCCGCGCGGAGTTCGCCGCCGAGTTCGCGCTGCTCGGCCAGTCCATCACCGGCGCGCTGGCCGTGGCGGACTCGCCGCAGCGCTGCGACGAGCAGCTCGGCAGGCTGCTGCTGCAACTGGAGAACCTGGAGTCGCGGTTCAGCGACTTCGACGACTTCTTGGCGGAGCTGGGCGCCAAGCGCACCGACGTCTACGAGGCGTTCTCGTCGCGCAAGCAGGCCCTGCTGGACGAGCGCGCCCGCCGGTCGGACCGGCTGGTGGAGTCGGCCGACCGCATCCTGGCCGGCGTCACCCGCCGGGTCGCCACCCTCGCGTCGCTGGACGACGTGAACACCTACTTCGTCTCCGACCCGATGGTCGCGAAGCTCCGCAGCGTGGTCGCCGACCTGCGGGGGCTCGGCGACCAGGTGCGCGCCGAGGAGCTGGAGGGCAGGCTCCTCGCGGCTCGGCAGGAGGCCGGGCGGTCGTTGCGCGACCGGCTGGACCTGTTCACCGACGGCGGCGAGACCATCAGGCTGGGCAGGCACCGTTTCGCGGTGAACACCCAGGCCGTGGACCTCACGCTGGTGCCGCAGGACGGCGCGATGTCGTTCGCCATCACCGGAACCGACTTCCGCGAACCCGTCACCGACCCGGACTTCGCCGCCACCAAGCCGTTCTGGGACCAGCTGCTGGTGTCCGAGTCCGCCGAGGTCTACCGTGCCGAGCACCTGGCCGCGGCCGTCCTCGCCGGGTACGACGACCCGGTGGTGCTGCACGAGACCGACCTGCTCGACGTCGTCCGGCGCGCCGCGGAGTCCCGCTACGACGAGGGGTACGAGCGGGGCGTGCACGACCACGACGCCGCGCGCGTCCTCGAAGTGCTGCTCCGCCTGCACGCGGGCGCGGGCGTGCTGCGCTACCCGCCGACGGCCCGTGCCGCCGCCCAGCTGTTCTGGGCGTTCGAGGCGGACGACGACCTGAAGACCGCCTGGACCCGCCGCGCCACCTCGTTGGCCCGCGCCCGCGCGGTTTTCGGCCGTTCGCCCGCGATCGACGCGCTGGCCGACGAGATGGGCGCCGCCATCGGCGACTCCCTGGCGGGCGAGTACCTGTTCGAGGAGCTGGCCACCGGCCAGCAGGGCTTCGCGACCAGCGCCGCCGCGCGGTCGCTGCTGGAGGGCTTCCACCGCGCGCTGGGCAGCCGCCACGAGTTCGACGAGGACCTCCGCTCGGTCGACCTCCCCGCCCGCCGCCAACTCGTCGAGGCGTGGCTGGGCGTGTTCCTCGCCGACGTCGGCGAGACCTCACCCGACCTGCCGGAGGCGGTCGCGCTGGAACTGTGCCCCGACCTGTCGCGCTACGAGTCGTCGGCCGAGCTGACCGGCGTCGTGGACGGCCTGCTGGGCACCCACCCGCGGATCGCGGACCGGAGGCTCGAGTTCCGGGTCGACGAGCTGCTGACCAGGACCAGGGCGTTCAGGCTCGAGCGCGTGCCCGCGTTCCGCGCCTACCTGCGGCAGCGCAACGAACTGGTGGCGCGCAGGAAGAAGCAGCTCCGGCTGGAGGAGTTCCAGCCGAAGGTGATGAGCGCGTTCGTCCGCAACCGCCTGCTGGACGAGGTCTACCTGCCGCTGATCGGCGACAACCTCGCCAAGCAGCTCGGTGCGGCGGGCGACGCCAAGCGCACCGACCAGATGGGCCTGCTGCTGCTCATCTCCCCGCCCGGCTACGGCAAGACGACGCTCATGGAGTACGTCGCCAACCGCCTCGGCCTGATCTTCGTCAAGGTCAACGGCCCCTCACTCGGCCACGACGTCACCTCCGTCGACCCGGACGAAGCGCCCAACGCGACCGCGCGGCAGGAGATCGAGAAGATCTCGTTCGCGCTGGAGATGGGCAACAACGTGCTGCTGTACCTGGACGACATCCAGCACACCTCGCCCGAGCTGCTGCAGAAGTTCATCTCGCTGTGCGACGCGCAACGGCGGATGGAAGGCGTGTGGAACGGCGGCACCCGCACCTACGACCTGCGCGGCAAGCGCTTCGCGGTCTGCATGGCGGGCAACCCGTACACCGAGTCGGGTCAGCGGTTCCGCATCCCCGACATGCTCGCCAACCGCGCCGACGTGTGGAACCTCGGCGACGTCCTGTCCGGCCGCGAAGACCTGTTCGCGCTCAGCTACGTCGAGAACGCGCTCACCTCGAACCCGGTACTGGCCCAACTGTCCACAAGGGACAGGAAGGACGTGGAACTGCTGGTGCGACTGGCTCGCGGCGACGACAGCGTCCGCCCCGACCAGCTGACCCACCCGTACTCGTCGGTCGAACTCGACCAGGTGCTCTCGGTCCTGCGCAAGCTGATCCGCGCGCAGGAGGTCGTGCTGGCCAACAACCAGGCCTACATCGCCTCCGCCGCCCAGGCCGACGCGTCCCGCACCGAACCGCCGTTCCGCCTCCAGGGCTCCTACCGCAACATGAACAAGCTGGCCGAGCGGATCGTGCCGGTGATGAACGACGACGAACTGGCCTCCGTGATCGACGACCACTACGTCGGCGAGGCGCAGACCCTCACGTCCGGCGCGGAGGCGAACCTGCTGAAGCTCGGCGAGCTGCGCGGCACGCTCACCCCCGAACAGGCGGAGCGGTGGGACGAGGTGAAGGCGGGCTACCGGCGCGCGCAAGCGCTTGGCGGCTCGTCCGACGACCCGATGAGCCGCGCCGTCGGCGCCGTCGGCCTGCTGGCGGACCGCGTCGGCACCGCCATCGACCGCCTGGCACAAGATCATCAAGGGTGACGCGGCGAAAACTGTCGTACCCCTGCGGTAACGTGGAAATCGGGGGTCCCCTGGGCGGGGGACTTCCGATTCCCGTCGGGGCTACGCCCTCTCAGTGGCTGCCCGCGCGGGTCTAGCGGTCCCCGAACCCGCAAGCGAACCCGTCGCCGTTGAAGTCCAGCTCATGCCGGTCCTCCCCGCGGACCTCGATCCGCCGCGACCCGTGCGACCTCAACCAATCGCACTCGTCCACCAGCAGCGGGAACAACCACGGCACGCACACGCCGTCGGTCTCGTAATCGTCGTCGCACCCGCCGAGGTCCTCCAACCACGGCGGCAACCGCACGGTCGGCCGAGGCGGGACGGGCCGGACGGTCGGTTCCGGATCCGCGGTCCGCGCCTCGGTCGTCTCCACGGGCGGCGGCGCGGGCGGTGGCGGCACGGTGGTCGTGGTGGGCCCCACACCCCAGACCCCCGTGGTGAACGTGGCGCTCAGCATCGGCTCGGGCCCGAAACTGCCCTGGACCTGGCGGACGTCGACCGGCGAGGGGCCGCCCGAGAGCACGAGGGCTCCGATCATCGACCCGCCGATCAGCACGGTCCCCGCGATGGCGAGGACCCTGCGTCTGCCAAAGATCATCCCAGATGCACCCGCTCACCGATTCCACGCCCGAGGCGCCGCGTGGAATCGTCGCCGGCGGTGGAGGCGTTACCGATTGGGCCAATCGGAGTGTGGCGGGATGGCCTGTGCGTGACAATCGGACGAATGCCCGCCCGACACCGTGATGAGAGGTTTCCATGAACGATCCCGCCCAGCGAGCGGCGCTCGAGGCCCGCAACGCGGCTCTGCGCACCCAGGTCGACTCGATGCTGGCCAACCTCGAACGCCAGACGTCGGCTCTGCGCGACGCCCAGGCCGAGGCCGTGTCGAAGACCGGCACCGCGACGTCGCAGGACGGGCTCGTGCACGTGGTCGTCAACGCGGCGGGCATCGTGACGGACGTGCGGTTCGCACCCGCGTCCTTCGAGCGCAGCACACCGGAGAAGCTGGCCAAGTCCGTCGTGGAGGTCATCCAGCGGGCCGCCGCCGACGCCCGCAGGCAGGCCGACGCCGCCATGGCGCCGTTCCAGCAGAACGTGCCGGACCTGCCCGACCTGTTCCCCGGCGCGCCGTCGCTGAAGGACCTGGTGCCCACGCCGCCCGTCGCGCCGGTCACCCAGCCGAAGCGGCCGGACGACGACGAGCCCCGTGACTCGCTGATGGAGAGGAACGACTGGTGACCGGTTTCGAGGTGGACCCGACCGCCCTGCGCTCGGCCTCGCCGAAGTTCTCCTCCACCGGCGACAAGCTCGCCGACACGTGGGAGGCGCTGCGCTCGGTCATGGACGCCGAGGGCACCTGCTGGGGCACCGACGAGGTGGGCCAGAAGTTCGCCGAGGGCTACACGCCCGCCGCGGACACCGCGCGCGAGTCGTTCCCCGGCATCGCGGGCGCCATCCAGAACATCCGGACCGAGCTGGACGACACCGCCACGACCTGGGAGCGGTCCGACCAGGGCAACGCGCGGTCGTTCGGCGCACAGGGCTGAGGGGACGACCATGGGCATCGAGATTCCCGGAGCGGTCGAGTGGCTGGTCCCGATCGTGGTCGGCGCCGACTGGCCCGAGGGCGACGAGACCGCGCTGCGCAGGCTGAGCGAGGCGTGGACGGCCGCGGGCACCGCGGTCGGCGAGGTCGCCCAGGAGGGCAACGGCGCCTCCGCGGCCGTGCTCGGCTGCATGACCGGCGCGACCTCGGAGGCGTTCGACCAGTACTGGAAGCAGTTCGTCGAGGGTGACGCCTACCTCGTCAACCTCCAGCAGCTCTGCACCGACCTGGCGTCGGGCTGCGACGACGCCGCGCTGAACATCGAATACACGAAGCTCAGCATCATCGGCGCGCTCATCGTGCTGGCGGCGCAGATCGCCGCGATGATCGCGTCGGCCGTGGCCACCTTCGGCGCGAGCACGGCGGGCATCCCGATCGCCCAGGTCGCCACCCAGAGCTTCGTCAGGATCCTGATCACCCAGTTGATCAAGCAGATCGTGGTGAACGTGGCCATCAACGTGGGCATGGACGTCTTGATCCAGGCCGGGCAGTTCGCGTTCTCCGACCGCAAGAGCTGGGACGTCGACAAGACCGTCGACGCGGGCATCGCCGGTGTGGCCGCGGGTGTCGCGGGCGGACTGGTCGGCGGCGTCGGGACGAAGCTCGGCACGACGACGAGCAGCTTCGTCCAGGCCGCCGGTCGCGGCGCGGTCGAGGGCGCGATCGCGGGAGCGGGCGGCAACATCCTGACCAACTTGGCCCACGGCAAGAACAGCTGGGAGGACCTCGGCAACGCGGCCCTCTCGGGCGGCGTTTCAGGGTCTGTCGGCGGAGCGCTGGGCGGGATGTCGAACCGCCACCAGGGGCTGTCCGACACGTCGACCAACGGCTCGTCGGTCACCGAGGGCTCCTGGGACACCAGCCGCCAGGAGTACACCGCGGGCTCGAACACCCAGGGGCACGCGTTCACGACCCCGGACGGCACCCTGATCCGGGCGAACGTCGAGGGGAACCCCTACGGGCCGGGATGGAGTTCCGAGAAGGCCGGGCACATCTACAGCGACGGCGGGCCGAACAACGTCAACGATCCACGCGATGACGACTACGAGGTCAAGACCTCCGCGAACCCGCCGCGGATGGTCGGCGACCTCGACCTGCCCGACCCGCCGAAGAGGTAGCTACGCCCAGGGCTGGTAGCCGAGGACCGGGGCGTGATCCGGACGGGTCTCGCCCCAGTCCGGGCTGTCCGGCGGCAGCGGGTGGCGTTCGGCCCGCCGCAGACCCGGTCGGATGCGCGCCCAATCGGCCAGTGCCGCCAACGCGAGCACCGCGGTCACCAGCCCTGGGACGCGCGCCCCTGGAAAGGGCAGGAGCATGAAGGCGAAACTGCCCATCCAGGCCGCGAGGACCAGCCGCCCGCCGATGCCGTGCCTGCCCAGGAAGACGCGCAGGAGTTTGTTCCGCCCCTTGGCGCTCCCCCATGTCCGCAGGCGGTACCACTCCGCGAGGTCGAGTGCGTCCGCCGGGGCGGGAGCCGCCGTGGCCGCACGCGCCCTGATCAGCTCCGCGGCCAGCCGGGCCTCGACGAGCGTCACCAGCCACTGCTGGCGCCCGGCCACCACGCGCAATACCGGCGTCCTCCAGATCGGAGTGACGACACCGCCCGGCGAATGCCACCACGACGTTTTTTCCCCGCCCGAGTGCACACCCGTCTGCGCGAGTTCCACATCGGCCAGGGACACCGTGTAGGGAAGCACCTCCTGGCCGCCCGACATGTGCAGCACCGCGGTGTCGCGCTGGACGAACAGCCGTTCGCCGTTCTTCGAGTGGAACGGCACCTCGACCGCGCTGGCGCCCAGGTCGGTGCCGCGCCACTTCGTGAACACCGCGCCCGCGAGCCGTCCGAGCACCGGGCACAGGACGAGCGCCAGTGCGAGGAGCCAGTGCTTGTTGCCCGCCAACCAGAACAGGGTCATCGGCACCGGTACGAACGCCACCCGGCCCCACACCCGCGGCACCCGCAGGTTGCACAGCCAGACCACGACGGCCACACCGATCCACGCCAGGAAGCTCACCGGCGCCGAAGTGGTCAGCAGCAGGGCCAGCGGGAGTCCCGCGACACCCGCCAGCGCCAGCGGCACGGCGATCAGCCACCGGGTGGTGAGTCCCGGTCCGGTCGGCAGCGGCTCGTCCGGTCCGCGGGTCGCGTAGACCTTCGGGCCGATCGGATCCGGTGCGGGCAGCACCTCGGGCACGTGGGTGCCGAGCACGACGCGGGCCTGCTCGACCTGCGACGGCAGTGCCCGGCCCGTGCGCGCGCGGAGCAGTTCGACGAACCGCCGACTGTGCCCGATCGGCAGCACCCGGTCCTCGGCGGCGGTCCGCACCACGACCACGTCGCCCGCGGGAACCGACTGGCCGGGTCGGTCTCGCGGTACCGCCCACGGTTCCTCGTTCGGCACCGCCGCGCGAATCCCGACGCCGGTGATCTCGTTGAGCGGCACGGTCCTCCAAGGACCCCGGCCCCTCGTCTCACTCCCGCCTTCGGCCAGCCAGATCTCCACCGCCTCGTCCGTCACGACGACGGAGTCGTTGCTCCACAACGACTTCTGCACCGCTCGGATCGGGAAGCCGATGTGGTGCCGCGTGCCACCGATGACGGCGGGCGGCGCGGCGGCCAGGGCCTTGCACGCGAGCCAGGCGCACACGCTGGGAGGGAGCCACAGGAGGAGGTAGATCAGCAGGTTCAGCGCGGGGTGGAGTTCGGTGGGCCGCAGGAGGACGATGATCGCGACCATCACGCCGAACGACTGGACCACCGCCGCGCACAGCGACACCGCGGCCCAGTGCTGCGGCCGGTACCGGTGACGCGCGCCGAACCACGCGAGCCCGAACAGCGGGGCCACGGCCAGCACGGCGGGGATGAGCATGTTCGACTTCTCGGTCGGTAGCAGCGGCAGCGGGAGTGCGGCGTAGAGCAGGTGGATCGCGAGCGCGAGCACCAGCAGGAGCCTGGAGGGCAGCATCGTCAGCCGCTCCGGTCCGGGCCCGCGCGGTGCGGGGTCACGCGCAGCAGGACGCGCCGCTCGCCCTCCATCGCCGCCCGGTACTCGTCCCAGTCCGGGTGCTCGCCGGACACCAGCCGGTAGTACTCGACGAGGCCGTCCATCGCCTCGGGCAGCGACACGACCTCCGCGGTGCCCTCGATCTGGATCCACTGGCCGAAGAACTGGTCGGGCAGCACGCACAGCCAGACGCGGGGGTCGTTGCGGAGCTGCCGCACCTTGTACGCCGTCTCGCGGGTGCTGAGCAGCAGGTCACCCCGCTTGTCGACGGCGACGAGCACCGGTGACATCTGGGGGCTGCCGTCGGAACGGGTGGCCGCGAGTACCGCGCGGTGGTGGCCGCGGATGAACTCCCGCGCCTCATCGAGATCCATGCGCACATCATGTCGCGGCGCGGCGGCGCACGTCTGTGACACCATGAAATCGTGGCGACGCCCAACTCGGTGACCTGGCAGCTGCACGCCGATCCCGCGATGTGGGTGGCAGGCATCGCCAGCCTCTACCTCCAGGCCCTGCACCCGCGCGCCGCCGCCGGGGTGGTGCAGAACTCGAACTTCCAGCGCGACCCGCTGGGCAGGCTGTCGCGGACGGCGACGTTCGTGGGCGTCTCCACCTACGGCACGGCCGAGGAGGTCGAGGCCGCGGCGTCGAAGGTGCGCGCGGTGCACCGGTCGTTGCGCGGCACGGACCCGGAGAGCGGGGCGTCGTTCCGGATCGACGACCCGGAGCTGCTGCGCTGGGTGCACTGCGCCGAGGTCCACTCGTTCCTGACCGTGGTGCGCCGGGCCGGGTACCGGCTCACCGACGCGCAGGCCGACCGCTACCTCGACGAGCAGCGGCAGCCCGCCACCCTGGTCGGGCTGCACGCCGACGAGGTGCCGGGGTCGGTGGCGGAGATGGCCGCGTACCTGCGGGAGGCGCGGCCGGGGTTGCGCGGGTCGGCCGACGCGGACGTGGTCTACCGGTTCCTGCACCGGCCGCCGGTGCGCGGCGCGCTGCGCTGGGGGCTCGGGGTCTACGAGCGCGTGCTGGGCCACCTGGCGTACTCGGTGCTGCCGGACTGGGCCATCGGGGTCTACGGCCACCGGCCCTACCCGCCTGCGGTGGCGACGGCGATGCTGCGGACGCTGCGCGGTGCCGCGCTGCTCGTGCCGGGGCTGGTGCGGTGGCGGGTGCCGACCGGGCACGTGAACCGGGCGGTCCGTCGGATCGGGTGGTCCGCATACCCCCGTCGGGCCCTGCTGCCATAGGGATTTGATCGAAGTCACAGGGTGAAGTCGCCCGAACGGCCTAGCGAAATGGGCTGGTGCGACGTGCGTCGCATAGATGAAACCGATTGCGTACGTAACATCGGAGTCGGCGAACCCCCGAGGGCGGGTCGATGGCGACCCCTCCCGCAGCCGCCCGGGGGCACCGCCGCGCCCACAAGGCTTCGATGATCGGAAGGTTCCCCCTTGCGCACCCCCCTGCGTCGAACACCGTCCGTGGCCGTCTCGCTGACCGTCTCGCTGGCCCTGCTCGCCGCGTGCGGCGGCGCGGACCAGGACACGATCGAGGGCAGCGCCGATCGCGGCTCGCTGACCGTCGGGATCCGCTTCGACCAGCCGGGACTCGCCCAGCGCCGCATCGACGGCAAGGTCGTCGGGTTCGACGTGGACGTGGCGAAGTACATCGCGACCGAGCTCGACGTGGACGAGAAGAACATCACGTGGAAGGAGGCCCGCTCCGCCGACCGCGAGAAGCTGATCACCTCCGGCGAGGTCGACTTCGTCGTGGCCACCTACTCGATCACCGACAAGCGCAAGGAGCAGGTCGCCTTCGCGGGTCCGTACTTCCGGACCGGCCAGGGCATCCTGGTCCGCTTCACCGACCAGGACATCACCGGCCCTGAGGGGCTGAACGGCAAGAACCTGTGCTCGGTCACCGGTTCCACGTCGGCGCAGAAGGTCGAGAGCGACTTCGCGCAGGGCGTGAACCTGGTGGAGTACGGCCAGTACTCGGACTGCGTGACCGCGCTGCTCGCGGGCAACGTCGACGCGGTCACCACCGACGAGGTGATCCTGGCGGGCTTCGCCGCGGAGAACCCGGAGCTGCTCAAGCTGGTGGGCAAGACGTTCAGCACCGAGGAGTACGGCGTGGGCCTGGCGAAGTCCGACACCGGGGGCCTGGCGGACGTGAACGCCGCGATCAGGAAGATGATCAGCTCTGGCGAGTGGGAGAAGTCGTTGCTGCGCAACGTGGGCGAGTCGGGCATCGAGATCCCGGAGCCGCCGCGGCTCAGCGGGTCGTGACCCGCGCCGGGTGGTCGGCCCCCCGCCGACCACCCGGTTCCGGTGCTAGACCGCGGACTTCGCCAGCCAGGCGTTCCAGTCGAGCGCCCAGTCGTAGTAGGTGCGGTCCTCCTCGGAGAGCGCGACGCTGGAGCCGGTCACGTTCACCGGGTCACCGGGGATGACCTCGTCGAAGTACAGCTTCGCGTTCTCCGGGGCCAGGTTCGCGCAGCCGTGCGACACGTTCTCGCTGCCCTGCGCCCACCGCGAGCCCTCGTACCCGTGCACGTACTCGCCGTTGTAGGAGATCTGCACTCCCCACGGGACCTTCACGTTCTCGTAGTCGTACTTGATGTTCGTCATCGACACCTCCTCCGACTTCGAGATGACCACGTGGATGCCGCTGTGGGTCACGCGGCCGGGGTCGGACTCGAGGCCGTAGCTGGAGGGGAAGTCGAACAGCTGCTGGCCGTCCTTGGTGACGACGAACCTGTGGGTCCGGGTGTCGGCGGTCGCGACCAGCGCGCGGCCGATGGTGAAGTGCACGCTCACGTCCTGGCCGCCGTAGGCGCCGTCGCCGTGCGGGACCCCGTAGAGGTTCGCGAAGACCTTCACCGTCGTACCGGGCGTCCAGTAGGCCTTCGGCCGCCAGTGCACCTCGGTGTCGCTCAGCCAGGCCCACGCGCCCTCGGTCGGCACGGACGTCTCGACCTTGAGCGCCTTCTGCACGCTCGCCTTGTCGGTCACCGGCGCGGTGAACTGGACGGCGACGGGCATCGCGACGCCGTAGGTCTGGTCGTCGCCGAGGTTGAGGCTGCCGATGATCTGCCGGGCGGGCGTCACGGTCTTGAACGCGCCGGTGATGGGCGCTTCCTTGCCGTCGTTGTCGATCGCGGTGCCGGACCACGTGTACGACTTGCCGAAGCCGAGCGGCTCGGTCGCCACCCAGCCGGTCCCGTCGGCGGCGGGCGCCCCCGCGACCTGCGTGCCCTCCTCGTTGGTGAGCGCGACGGAGACGACCTTGCCCTCGGTGACGTCGACCTTGAACGGGCCCGCCGGGCTCACGTCCTCGGTGCCGTTGGCGGGCGTCATGCCGACGGCCATCGGCGCCTTCACGGCGACGTTGGACGCCTGCTGCCCACTGCTCGTCGCGGTCGGGTCCGCGGCGTCCCCACCGGTGCCGCATCCCGCGACGACCACGCTGATGGCCAGTGCCACCGCTGCCGCCAACCCCTTGCCCATGCCCACTCCGTTCCCCCTGAACCCCTTGCCTGATGTGTACATCGACGTGTCGCGGACCCCCGGCGTTGTCATTACGGCAATGTGACGTCGGTCACATCCGTTTGGAGGGGTCTGTCGATCTTCGGGAGAGCGGTCCCGGAGGGGCGGAACCGGCCTCGACCAGCCATCGCGGGGGCGTCGGCAGGGCTGTCCGGCCACGTCCGGTTCGGTCGGTTCGACCTGTAGTCTTCAGCCCCCGCAAGCGATACGCTGGCCTCGCAGGCCGTGGTTTCTGTGTTCGTGTCTCACGCTCGCGGAACAGCACGCGGGCGTACTCATCTCGCTGAGTTCGGCGGGGCGAGCGCCCCCGGGACGGCCGGGGGTTGCATGGTGCAGCCCCGAGCTTTCCTGCGATGGAGGCAGGTACATGGCACAGGGCACTGTCAAGTGGTTCAACTCCGAAAAGGGCTTCGGCTTCATCGCCCAGGACAACGGCGGCGCTGACGTCTTCGTCCACTACTCGGAGATCCAGGGCAACGGCTTCCGCTCCCTGGACGAGAACCAGCGCGTCGAGTTCGAGGTCGGTCAGGGGCAGAAGGGCCCGCAGGCCCAGAACGTCCGGGCCATCTGAGTCAGGTCGTGTTCGGAACAACGGGCCCCTGCCGGAATTCGGCAGGGGCCCGTTGCCCGTCGTGGTGGGAGTGGGTCAGTAGCCGCGCTGGCGGGCTTCCCACTGCAGGCGCTGCATGACCCATTCGGTCGCGAGGGCCTGCGGGGACGTCTGGCGCTCGCCCGCGAGTTCCTTCAGCTGCTCGTTGTCCATCAGCGTCAGCCGCAACTGGTAGACCTGCGCGCTGCCGAAGCTCGTGCCCGAGGCCGTGGTCTCCGTGTCGGTCTCCGGGGCCAGCGCCGCGAGGTACGAGGTCAGCTCATCATCGGTGTCGCTCGCGGGCGCCAGGTCGTCCTCCACCACGTCGAGGTGGGGCGGACGATGACGGCCGGACTTCGAACGACCAAGGGACGGTAGGGGCACGCCGACAAGGGTAACGGTCGGATTGCGGTGACCGGCAATGTGTGACCCCGGTCACATGGTCGAGGCGTGGAGAGGCCCCCGCGCCAGGGGGAGGAACGCGGGGGCCGGAGGGGATCTCCACAGGTGCTGACCGGGGGTGTGTCAGCAATTCGGATTGTTGCACGCGCGCGGTCGGCCGGGGAGGGGGTTCTCGGGAAATCTTCAGGTCGCGGTCGGGCGGAATCGCTTCAAGCGCAAGCTGTTCGTCACCACGAAGACACTGGAAAGGGCCATCGCCGCCCCCGCGAACATGGGGTTCAGGAAACCCAGCGCCGCCAACGGCAAACCGGCAACGTTGTAGGCGAACGCCCAGAAAAGATTTCCCCTGATGATGCCGAGGGTCCTGCGGGACAGGCGGATGGCGTCCGCGGCCACCAGCAGGTCGCCGCGCACCAGCGTCAGGTCGCCCGCCTCGATGGCCGCGTCGCTGCCGGTGCCCATCGCGAGCCCGAGGTCCGCGGCGGCCAGCGCGGGCGCGTCGTTCACGCCGTCGCCGACCATGGCGACGACCAACCCCTTGGCCTGCAGCGCCCGCACGGCGTCGACCTTCTCCGACGGCAGCACCTCGGCCACCACGTCCGCGGCGTCGATGCCCACCTCCGCCGCGACCGCCCGCGCCACCACGGCGTTGTCACCGGTCAGCAGCACCGGCCGCAGCCCGAGCGCGCGCAGCTCGCGGACCGCGGCGGCACTGGTCGGCTTGACCGCGTCCGTCACCGCGAGCAGGCCGTGCGCCCTGCCGTCCACGGCGACCGCGACGACCGTGCGCCCGGCCCCCTCGGACTCGGCGACCGCCTCGCGCAGCCCGTCGGGCAGCTCCACGCCGTGCTCGGCCAGCAGCCGCGGCCTGCCGATGACCGCCTCGCGGCCGTCCAGCAACGCCGTGACACCAAGGCCTTCCCGGTTGCGGAAGTCCGCCACCGCGGGCAGTTCGCCGACCTCGGCGCCCGCGCCGCGCACGATCGCGGCGGCGATCGGGTGCTCCGAGCCGTTCTCCACCGCGCCCGCGATCCGCAGCAGGTCCGCCCGCTCGACGCCGTCGGCGGTGACCACGTCGACCAGTGCCAACCGGCCCTCGGTCACCGTTCCGGTCTTGTCCAGGACGATCGTGTCGACGCGGCGGGTCGACTCCAGCACCTCGGGGCCCTTGACCAGGATGCCCAGCTGCGCGCCGCGGCCGGTGCCGACCAGCAGCGCCGTCGGCGTCGCCAGGCCGAGCGCGCACGGGCAGGCGATGACCAGCACGGCCACCGCGGCCGTGACCGCGAACTCGACCGGACGGCCGACGAGCAGCCAGGTCCCCAGCGTCAGCACCGCGATGCCCAGCACCACCGGCACGAACACCGCCGACACCCGGTCGGCCAGCCGCTGCACCTCCGCCTTGCCCGCCTGCGCCTGCTCGACGAGCGACGCCATCCGGGCCAGCTGCGTGTCCGCGCCGACCTTCGCGGCCCGCACGACGAGCCTGCCGCCGACGTTGACCGTGCCGCCGACGACGGCGTCGTCGACACCGACCTCCACGGGCACGGACTCGCCGGTCACCATCGAGCTGTCGATCGCCGAACCGCCCTCGACCACGACGCCGTCGGTGGCGATCCGCTCGCCGGGGCGGACCACGAACCGCTCGTCCACCCGCAGCGACTCCACGGGCACGCGCACCTCGCGGCCGTCGCGCAGGACCGCGACCTCCTTGGCCCCCAACGCGAGCAGCGCCCGCAGCGCGGCGCCGGCACTGCGCTTCGACCGCGCTTCGAGCCAGCGGCCGAGCAGCAGGAACGCGGTCACGCCGACCGCGACCTCCAGGTAGACGTCGGTCGTGGCGGACGGTCGCGGCACGAGGCTGAACTCGTGCGTCATGCCGATCATGCCCGCGCCGCCGAACACCAAGGCGTACAACGACCACAGGTAGGAGACGACCACGCCCATCGACACCAGCGTGTCCATGGTGCTCGCGCCGTGGCGCAGGTTGACCGCGGCGGCCCGGTGGAACGGCCAGCCGCACACCCACACCACGGTGCTCGCCAGCGCGAGCGAGAACCACTGCCACGCCGGGAACTGGAGCGCCGGGACCATCGACAGCACGACGACCGGCAGCGCCAGGGCGATCGCGATCGACAGCCTCAGGCCGAGTTCGCCGCCGTGCCCGGTTTCGTCGTGCCCGTCGCCGCTCCGGCTCGGCGGCGTGGCCTCGTACCCCGCCGCCTCGACCGTGGAGACCAGGTCCTCGACCCGGAGGCCGACCGGGAACTCGACGCTCGCCTTCTCGGTGGCGTAGTTGACCGACGCGGTCACGCCGTCGAGCTTGTTCAGCTTGCGCTCGATCCGGTTCGCGCACGACGCGCACGTCATGCCGCCGATGGCCAGCTCGACGCGCTCGTGGGGCCTGGACTCCGTGGTGGTCATGGTCCGGTCACCCCTCCAGCTGGTAGCCGGCCTCCGCGACGGCGGCCCCCACCTCGTCCTGGCCCAGTTCGCGGTCGCTGGTCACGGTGACCGCGCCGCTGTCGAGCACGACGGAGACGTCGGTGACGCCGTCGAGCCCGCTGATCTCCTCGGTGACGGAGCTGACGCAGTGGCCGCAGGTCATGCCGGAGACGGTGAAGGTGGCGGTGACGGACATGTGCCGTGGTCCTCTCGGTCGTCCAACGCTGAGTTCAACATACCCCCAGGGGGTAGTCGTCAGCCACAGTGCGGCTGATCACGGAACACGCACCGTGCTCGCGCGAGCGCTGGGTGTGACCATCGAGTCTACTGTGGAGGGTCGGCCAGTCCTTCCTGCTGGTCCATCTCGCCCTCGATGCGCGCGACCAGGGCGTCGAGCCCGTCGAGCATCTCCTCGAGCTTGCCCATCCGGTCGTCCAGCAACGCGCCGATGTCGGACTCCAGGTCCGTGATCGACAGCCCTCCCAAGATCGCCTGCGCGTCCTTGGTGATCGCCTCCATGTCGACATCGGCGGGGATCGACGGGGTCTTGGATTCGGGTTCCACCTCTGACATGCGCCCATCCTCCCGCAGTCGATCCGGTGAGGCACCTACGGGGAGTGACACTGAGTTGTGGAGGAATCACTCTCCGGGGGGCTGCGGCGCCCGACCGGGGTCGCTTAGCCTCGCGCCAACCTCAAGTCGGGGAGGGTGTCATGAGCGGATCCCTAGAAGTCCGTCAGTTCCTGTGGACCCAGGACGACGGTTTGTCACGTCAGGCCGCGGGTGGCGTGCCCACCCAACGAACCGGGGAGCCCTCGCGGATCTCCGATGATCAAGTGCACCGGGCACGGCTCGCGGTGGCCCGAGGCGCGTTGGGCGCCGAGGACTGCCGGCTGCTGCTGGACATGCTCGGGCTGTCCCCAGGAGAGGACGGCGGCCCCACGTCCGTCCAGCGGTAGGCGCAACGGCGCTCCGGCGGGTGCGAGGGCACCCGTCGGAGCCGATTCCGGAGGTGAAATCCCAGCTCAGTCGATAAACGGGACCCCCGTTTTGGAGTAGTGGGCACTCGTGCCTTATGCTTACGGAGCTTCCAACGGACAGCAGTTGGAGGGCCCGAGACAGAGGGTGGCCCACACAAGGGCTGCCGGAAGTTGCAAGGGTCCCCATCGTCTAGCGGCCTAGGACCCCGCCCTTTCAAGGCGGTAGCACGGGTTCGAATCCCGTTGGGGGCACGTGTTAGGCTAGACCGCAGTGGATGTGACGATCTACTGCTGCAAGACCGAAAGACGCAGTACAGCTGAATTTGATGCAGCACAGCAAGGCCCAGTGGCGCAGTTGGTTAGCGCGTCGCCCTGTCACGGCGAAGGTCGCGGGTTCGAGTCCCGTCTGGGTCGCTATGGCGTTCGGTAACACCCCGGCCGCTACATGGCCAGGTAGCTCAGTTGGTACGAGCGACCGCCTGAAAAGCGGTAGGTCGGCGGTTCGACCCCGCCCCTGGCCATTCGACATCGGAACAGCCCCATCTGCGGAAATCGCAGATGGGGCTGTTTCATTCTGTGCGCCCCTGGGGCTCTCGCCCCAGGCCCCAAGGCAGGGAGGCTTCGCCCCCTGCACCCCCGGTGGTTTGGCCCGGTGGTTTCCTGCGGTTCGCCAGTGGGGATTTCCTGTCGGGCGATTTGCGTTCAATTCTCCAGGCGGATTACCGCCAATGCCTGGTCGTCGTGGGTTTTGTACCTGGGCCAGCGCTTGTGGTCCGGATCCGAGAGTTCGGCGGCGCGGACGTCGTCGAGTACCGCCTCCGGGCCGCGGGTGGTGATGATCTCCAGGACGGCGTTCCAGTCGGGGAAGATCCGGTAGTCGTCGACGCCGCAGGAGACGCCGTCGGTGGCCATGATCACAGTCCCGATCCCGGCTCTCGGCAGGTTGCTCCGGACGGCCTGGTGGGCTGCTCCGGGGTCGGCCTCGGCCACCCAGTAGCCGCCCTCGCGGTTCTTCCAGTCGGTGATCGGAGTGGCGATTCCACGCAGATCGGCCAGTCGTGTGTCCGCAATCACAGTCGTGGTGGCGCCGAACGCCACGATCGGGCTGTCCGCCAGCACGAGCGTGTCGAGGGTCGTGTCGGTCCAGCGGGCGATGGCGATCGTGCTGGACGGGGCGTCGCCGGGGGTCAGGTCGTAGCGGGTGGTGACGCGGGTGATGGCGGTGGCGAGGAGGTCGGCCAGGTCGCCGTCCGAGGTGAGCAGTTCGGTGAGTTCGGCCCCGAGGACCGAGGCGTACCAGCCGCCGTTGCGGTCGGGCGGGCGGCGCGAGGTGACGCCGTCGAGCACCACCACCGCGTTGGGGAGCACGAAGATCCGGTCCTCCGTCGGCCGGCCGGGGGCGGGGCGTTCGGCTGTCTCGATCTTCGCCATGCCCTCACCGTAGCGTCAACCGTGGTTGACAAAACCCGAGTGTCAACCTACGTTGACGTCATGACGAAGGCGACCGAGTTGGCCTTGGCGGCTGGGGATCGGGATCCGAGGGTGGGGCTGCGCGCGGTGAGCGCGTTGCGCAGGCTGCTGGAGCAGCTCGAATCGGTCCAGGTCCGCAACGCCCGCGTCCGGGGCTGGTCATGGCAGGAGATCGCGGCCGAGCTGGGGGTCACCCGGCAGGCCGTCCACAAGAAGCACGGAGGACGGGGATGATCGGGGAGCGGTTCACGAAAGAGGCCCGCCAGGCGGTGCTCGCCGCCGTCGAGGAGGCCAGGTCGGAGTCGGCGCCGAAGATCGGCAGGCCGCACATGTTGTTGGCACTGCTGGGTTCTCCCGCTCTCGCCGGGTTCGACCTGTCCCGCGAGGACGTCGAGGGGGCGTTGCGGGAGGCCCGGCGCAAGGGCGGGTTGAGCGAGGCGGACGCGCTCGCGCTGCGCGAGCTGGGGATCGATCTGGACCAGGTCGTCGAGAGCGTCGAGCAGTCGCTGGGCGAGGGGGCGCTGGCGTCGATGAAGACGCGCAGGAAGCGGTGGCCCTTCGGCGAGCACCTCCCGTTCGAGGTGGAGCTGAAGAAGACGTTGGAGCGCAGCCTCTTCGAGGCCAGGGACCTCGGGCACGACTACCTCGGCAACGAGCACCTCGTGCTCGCGCTGCTGGCGGGCGGAGGGCTCGTCACCGAGGTGCTGGAGGCGCGGGGCGTGAACTACGCCGAGGTCAGGAAGCGGGTGGCGACGGGGGCGTGACCCCGGTCCAGGTCAGCCTGGGCAGGAACGCCTGGGTGAGCGGGCCGATGAGCACGGCGTACAGGACGGTGCCGATGCCGAGGGTGCCGCCGAGCAGCCAGCCGCCCGCGAGCACGGTGACCTCGATGACCGTGCGCACCAGGCGCAGCGAGATGCCGGTCCGGGCGCAGAAGCCGGTGGTCAGGCCGTCGCGGGGGCCGGGGCCGAGCCGGGCGCCGATGTAGATGGCGGCGGCCAGCGCGTTGAGGACGATGCCCGAGGTCAGCAGCACGATCCGCGGCAGCAGCGCGGTCGGCGCGGGGAACATCGCGAGGGTCGCGTCGACGGCAACGCCGATCAGCACGACGTTGGACACCGTGCCGACGCCGGGGCGTTGTCTGAGCGGGATCCAGCAGAGCAGGACCAGGGCGCCGACGATCACGGTGATCGTGCCGAAGCTCAGGCTGGTCCGCTTGGTCAGGCCCTCGTGCAGCACGTCCCACGGCGCCAGGCCGAGCGTGCCGCGGATCTGCAGCGCCATGCTCGCGCCGTAGAGCCACAGGCCGAGCGCCAACTGGGTCAGTCGTCGGGCCGGGGCGACGGTGACCGGGGCGGACGTGAGTGCGGCGAGACGGGAAGGGGCCATGTGGCCATCCTGCGGTCGGATTGGCCTTGTAATCCAGGGCCAATCGCCAATAATTGGCCTCATGGACCACGACATCCCGGTAGGTGGACGCGTATCCGGTCACCGGTTGGCCCGGTTGCTGGGCGATTGGCGTCGTCGAGGCGCCCGGCAGGGCACCGCCGACCTCGCCGCGGGCATCCGGATGCTCGTGGTGGAGGGCCAACTCCCCGCGGGCACCCGGCTGCCCGCGGAGCGGGAGATCGCCGACGCGCTGCCGGTGAGCCGCACGCTGGTCACCGCCGCGCTGGACCAGCTCCGCGAGGACGGGCTGGTGGCGAGCCGCCGCGGCGCAGGGTCGTGGATCACCGTGCCCGCGGGCGCGTTCCGCCCGGTCACCGACCTCGTGCCCGCCGAGCGCGGTCTGATCGACCTGGCCCGCGCTGCCCCGCCCGCGCTCCCGAACCTGGCCGCGGCCATGGACGCCGTGCGGCTGCGGATGCCCGAGCACCTCGCGGGCCACGGCTACCACGAGCACGGCGTGCCGGAGCTGCGGCGGCTGATCGCCGACCGCTACAGCGCGCGCGGACTGCCGACCTCACCCGACCAGATCGTCGTCACCAGCGGCGCGCAGCACGCGCTCGGGCTGGCGTTGCGGCTGTTCACCGGCCCCGGCGACCGGGTGCTGGTCGAGCAGCCGAGCTACCCGAACGCGCTGGACGCCATCAGGTCGATGTCGGCCATCCCGGTGCCCGTGCCGCTGACGCCGGATGGCTGGGACCTCGCGGGCATCGCCGCCGCGCTGCGCCAGGTCGCGCCGCGGGTCGCCTACCTGGTGCTGGACTTCCACAACCCGACCGGGCACCGGCTCGACGCGCAGGGCAGGACCCGGCTCGGTGATCTGCTGCGCCGCGCCCGCACGCCCGCGATCATCGACGAGTCCCTGGTCGACCTGGATCTCGACGGGGACCCGGAGGACGCGCCGCCGCCGATGGCCGCGTTCGCCGACGAGCTGGTCGTGACGATCGGCTCGGCCAGCAAGTCGCACTGGGGCGGTATGCGGATCGGCTGGATC
This sequence comes from Umezawaea sp. Da 62-37, assembly GCF_032460545.1. GTDB lineage: Bacteria > Actinomycetota > Actinomycetes > Mycobacteriales > Pseudonocardiaceae > Umezawaea. The sequence continues at coordinate 5,138,264 of NZ_CP135965.1, read as the reverse complement.
CGCGCCACGCCCGACCTCGCGCACCGGCTGGTGTCGACCCGCACGTCGGTCGACCTCGGCACCCCGGTGTTCGAGCAGCTGCTGATGGCCGAGCTGCTGACCGGGCCGGACACCGCGCTGCGCGAGCGTCGGGCGGAACTGGCGGTGCAGCGGGACGTGCTGATCGACAGCCTGCGCGAACACTGCCCTGGCTGGAAGGTCCGACGGCCGTCGGGCGGGCTCGTGCTGTGGTGCGAACTCGACGCGCCGATCAGCACGCGGATCGCTGTCGTGGCGCAGAGCCACGGGATCCGGTTGGCGCCGGGGGCCCGGTTCGCGGCGCAGGGCGGGCTGGAGCGGTGGCTGCGGCTGCCGTACGCGCTGCCCTCGGACGTCCTGCGGGACGCGGTGCGGCGCTTGGGTTCGGTGACCGCGCTGGTCGCGGGATCCACGACGGCGATGGACGGTGACCTGGCCGTTCCGGTGGCCTGACCGGGGTTCGGGCCCCCGCCGCGGTCAGCGGCGGCGGGGACCGATCCGCGCCTGCCAACCGATCTCCGGCACAGCCCCTCGATGTGCCGGCATGTCGGTGGCAGTTCCCGTGGACCTGCGGCGGGGACGTTCGGGGCGGAACGTCCCTGCCGCAGGTTCCGGGGTGAGGCCCTGGTGCAGCGGGGCAGTGCGGCACCTGGGCCAGCCCCGACCTGCTGGGGCGCGGTCGGCAGGTCGGGAAGCTGGTGGGGCGTGCGAAGGCCACGGCGCGAACGCCCGTGACACGCACAGCCGGGGTGGTGCGAAGGAGGATCAGGAGCACGCGGGACCGGTGGTCACAGGTCTACGGGCGTGCTCAGGGCACAGTCGTGCCAGGGTCAGTCCGGCGAGGAACTCGGCAGGCCCTGGACGCTGCCGGGGGTGCGCGCCTCGTCACGCCACTCGACCGTCCAGGTGGACGGCTGCCGCGGCGCGGCGAGGGCGGTCGTCACGGCCGACGCGCCGCCACGGGCGCTGCCCGAGGTGTCGTGGCCGCTGGACGAGGCGGTGGGAGCCGTCGGGGCCGAGGCGGGCTGGGGCGTGGGGGCGGGCGCGGCGGGCCGCGGCGCCTCCCACTCCAGGGCGCTCGGGGAAGCGGCGGGCTCGAGGTCGACGACCGGGGCGGTCACGTGGATCGCCGGGATCGTCCACTGCTGGGTGATGACCGGGGCGGCCACGTACTCGGCCTCGACCTCGATCACGGCGGGGATGACGGGGACGGGTTCGGCGACCGGCTCGGGCGCCGGTTGGGCGGCGAGCTTCGCGGCCGCCTTGGCCTCGACCTTCGCCGTGTACAGCTCCACGGGCATCGCGTTCGAGATCGTGCCCGAGCGTTCGGTGAGGTTGCTGATGACGCCGCCGGCGAAGGAGAGCTCCTGGACGGGGGACTCCTCGTCGGCCGGGGTGGTCTCCTCGTCCTCGCCTTCCTCCGCGTCCTCCTCCTGATCCACCACGGGATCGAGGAAGTCGAGTTCGACGGGCGCGGCGCTCAGCGCGGTGGTCCACTGCTCGCTGATGGCCGACAGGTCGACGCGCGGGTCCTCAAGGGACACGTGGTGCTCGGCGAGGATGGAGTGGACGATCTCGGTCACCCCGGCGCCGTCCACCGGGTGGTGGTGGTCGCCCGCGTCGGCGGACGCGACCGCGCCGCCGACCAGCCACGCCGCGGCCGTGAGCCCGCCGATGGTGAGCGCCCGCACCAGCAGAGATCCGGTGCTGCGCACCGCATCTGCTCCTGCCACGGAAATCACCACCGTTCCGGGTCACCGCGAACACAGGCGGCTGCTCGGGGCTGACAACGTGTTATGTCTAGCACTGGTGACCGCGTTTTCGAACGCTATCGGGCGGAACCACTCGGAAGGGCTGTCCGGTGCGGCTGTCCGGGTAACCGCACCGCCGGGTGAACACTTTCCGTCGTTGTTCACGACTTCGGGTGATGCCTCCCGCAGTCCGCTGTGGACAGTCGCGGCGTCGGCGATGGTGTCCACCGTGGACGAAGAACTCGCGGCAAGTGCGCAGGTCACCTCCCTCGCGGAACTGGTCGGCGGCTGGCGGGCCGAGGTGCCGGGCCTGCTCCTGCACGACCCCGGCGGACCCGCCGAGACCTTGGTCCGTTCGGGCGAACTGCTCGTCTTCCAGGACGAACTGCCACGCGCGGTGGACCGGTTGGGGCGCTGGATCGATCACGTCGAGCACCTCGCCGACCTGCGCGCGGCCCGCCTTCGGCTGCGCCCGGCCGAGCGCGACCGGTGCGTTGCGATCGCCGCGGACCACGACGGGTGCGCGCCCCACCACGTCCACGTCGGCTGCCCGATCATGATCGGCACCTCCCGGCCGCTCCCGCCGGGGGCCGAGCCCGCCGCGCCGCCCCGCCACGAGCGCTGGGACGTGACCGCCGCCGTCCTGGACACCGGCCTCGACCCGCACCCGTGGTTCGCGGGCAGGCCGTGGTTCACCGAGCGGGAGCCCTCGCCCGAGGTCCTCGACGGCCGCACGGGCCGGGACCGCCAGGCGGGCCACGGCACGTTCGTCGCGGGTGTCCTGCTCCAGCACGCGCCGGGCGTCGTGATCCGCCACCACCGCGTGCTGTCCTCGCTGGGCCTGACCGACGACCTCACCGTCGCCGCGGGCCTCCGCCGCGCCCGCCGCGAGGCCGCCGACCACGGCGAGCGCCTCGACGTCGTGCTGCTCACCGCGGGCTGCCACACCGCCGACGACCGGTGCCCGCCGGTCCTGCGCGACGCGATCAGCGCCTTCCCCGACGCGGTCGTGGTGGCCGCCGCGGGCAACGGGGGCACGTCCCGTCCGTTCTGGCCCGCCGCGCTGCCGGAGGTGCTCGCCGTCGGCGCCGACGCCCCGTTCGCCAACCGCGGCCCGTGGGTCGACGCCGTCGCGCCCGGCGTGGACGTGGTCAGCAGCCACGTCCGGTTCGACGCCGGGACCAGGGAGTACGGGTGCGCGCGGTGGAGCGGTACGTCGTTCGCCGCTCCGCGGGTCGCCGCCCGCGTCGCCCACCTCGTGCGCCGGGGCCTCGACGCGCGGCAGGCGCGCGCCGAGGCGGCGGCGGAGTTCGGGATCAGCCCGGCCCGAAGCAGTTGAACCGCCGGTCGCCGTGCCGCACCTGGGCCTGCGCGAGCGCCGCCGCAGGGCCGAGGCCCGCGCGCAGGGCCGTGTGGAACGCCGCCATCAGCGCGGGCGCGCGGTCGTCGGGCACGGCCAGCGTGCTGGCGATCACCGCCCCGGTGCCGCGCCGCAGGAACGCCGGGGCCAGCCCGGAGTCGCACGCGGACAGCACCACGACCCGCGGCGGCCGGGCCAGCCGGTCGAGGTCGTGGCCGTGCAGTGGACCGTCGGCCAACTCCAGCGAGGAGAACAGCGGCTGGTCGCCGCGCAGGTGCCCGTGCGCGGCGAGGTGCGCGACGTCCACGCCGTCCATCGCCCGCAGCGCGGCCTCGACCGTGGCCGACCGGCCGGTCAGCACCGTTCCCCCGTGCAGGCGGTGCAGGGCGCCGACCTCGCGGTCCGCGTGCGCCAGGTTCGGGCCCGCGATCCACGCGCCGGCGCGCGGCGGGTCGGGGTAGGGCGGCGTGGCGCCCAGTGAGACCGGACGGCCGCGGTAGGACGGCAGCGCCGCCCACGGCAGGCCCGGCGGTGAGCCCGCGATGGTGACCGGACCGTCCCCGGTCGGCGGCAGGAGCGCGTCGAGCGCCTCGGCCGACGCCCGCACGGCGTCCTCGTGGCCGGTCTCGACGGCGAGGCGGAGGGCGCGGACGTGGTGGTCGACCGGGTCGAGCCGGTGCAGGCGGAAGCGTCCGTCCACAACGGACACGGCGATCAGCTGTCCGTTGTGGACGGTGAAGCTGAGCAGGGCGCCGTCCGGGGCGACGGGCGCCCGCGGGACGGGGCGGGGCGCGGCCAGCGACAGCCTGCGGATCTCCCGCTCGAGGTGGACGACCAGGTCGTGGTCGCCCTGGCCCCTGGCCAGCCGGAGCCGCTCGGCGAGCGGGCCGGTCACCGGTGCCGCGGCGGGCGCGTCGATCCGGGACCAGCGCAGCACGGCCCGTGCGTCGCCGCGGGCCAGCGCGTGCCCCAGCGCGATCGACCGCAGTTCGGCGCCGGGCCAGGTGCGCGGGTCGACCAGCGCGAGACCGGCCCGGCAGGCCGCGACCGCGCGTCGGCGGTCCGGTGCGCGCCGGGCGGTGTCCAGCCAGGCCAGCGCCCGCAGCCGCGCCGTGCCGCCCCGGCGCTGCACCGGCAGACCAGCGGCCAACCGCAGTTCGGCCGCGTCCTCGGGTTTGCCCGCGCGGTCGCACTCGGCCGCGGCCCTGCCCGCCCGCGGCCGCTCGCCCATCGCCCACCGGGCGCGCAGCGACACCGCGTTCGACGGCCACGGGTTGCGGCGCTGCGCGCGGAAGGTCCTCGCGGCCCGGTCGGCCGTCGTGCGCGCGGCCGGGAAGTCGTTGTCCGCCAAGGCGCAGCGCGCGGCGAGCAGCACGGCGTCCGGTATGCGCGACCCCCGGTCGCACCGGTCGAGCAGCGCGATGGCGGGCGCCAGCACCTCCCGCGCCTCGCGGACCAGCCCGGCGGCGAACAGGGCCTCGGCCCGGTCGATGAGCGCCTCCGGTCGGCGGACGGCGGCCAGGCCCTCCCTCGCCGCGTGCTCGTAGTGGCGCAGGGCGGTCGGCAGGTCGCCCGCCACCATCGCGACGAAACCCCTGTTGTGCAAGCACATCGCGGCCCGGTCCGGTTCGCCGATGGCGAGCAGCACCGTTCGCGCCGTGCTGAAGTCGGCGTCGGCCGCGGCCAGCCGGAGGGCGTACGCGCGGGCGATGCCGCGGCCGACGAGGGCGTTGGCCAGCCAGCGCTGGTCGCCGTACCGGCGCAGGTCCCTGATCGCCGCGGTGAGCCGGGTGATGGCGGCCCGCGGCGCGGCGTGCTGGCACAGGTGCAGTCCGCGCAGGCAGTGCGCGCGGGCGAGGTCGTTGCCGGTGAGGCCGGGCAGGGCGGCGTCGAGGTGCCGGGTGCTGCCCGCCGGTCGGCCGCGGTCGAGTTCGACCCAGGCCAGGGTCAGGTGGAACTTCGCCGCGACCTCGACCGCGCCCGCCCGCCGCGCCGCCGCCAGTGCCCGGCCCGCCATCCGCCCGGCTTCCGGGAGCCTGCCGAGTTCCACCTGCTCCAGGCACGCGGCGTGCCGGGCGAGCAGCCGTTCCACCACCGCCGTCACTGGACGAACCAGCCGGTGCCGAGGTCCGGGCGGGCGGGTCGGCGCAGGACGAAGCGGAGTGGACCGGCGGGGAGCGGGTCGAGGTGGAAGCCGCCGATCCGGTCGACCGCGGCGGTGGAGGTGCCGGTCGGCCAGGTCGCCTGGACGGTGCTGCCCTCGACGGCGGGGCTGACCAGGCCGAGGGTGCGGACGCCCAGGTGGGGGACGGTGTCCAGGCGCAGGTCGACGGTCGTGCCGGGGCCGGTGAAGCGGAGGGTGCGGGTGCCGCCGTCGCCGCGGACGCCCGCGGGCGCGGTGAGGGCGGAGTCGGCGAGCAGGGTCATCAGGGCGGTGTCGGTCGGCGGGTGGAACAGGGCGGCCCCGGCGAGGTGGGGCGGGACCGGGTCGATCCGGTCCAGCACGGCGGCGAGGGCGTCGAGGAGGTCGCGGTCGGCGGTCACACCCGCACCTCCGCGCCGATCCGGCGGCGCAGCACGGCCAGGCAGCGGCTTCGGGTGGAGCCGAGGCTGTTGACCGGCATGTCCAGCGCCCGCGCGACGTCCCGGTAGGTGAGCTCCGGCGCGTAGGCCATCATCCGCAGGATGTCGCGGCACTGGTCGGACAGGCCCTCGAACGCCCGCCACAGCCGCACGGCGCCGTCGTCGGCGAGGACGCCCTCCTCCGGACCGGGGAGGGAGGGTTCCGGCGGGCCCCACAGGTCGACGGGCAGTTCGCGGCCGCGGACCCTGCGGACCCGCGACGCCTCGTTCCGCGCGGTGGTGATCAACCAGCCGGAAAGCCTTGCGGGCTCGCGGATCCGGTGCAGCTGCTCAGCCAGCGCGAGCCAGGTCCACTGGCAGACGTCGGCCGCGTCGGCCTCGCGCAGCCGGGCGGACCTGGCGACCGACCAGATCAGCGGCAGGTGCCGCCGGACGATCTCCCGCCACGCGCCGTCGTCGCCGAGCCGCGCCCTGGCCACCAGGTGGGCGTTCGTGAGTTCTCGCATGCCCGCTTGGAAGCGGGCGGGCCCGGTTCGGATCCGCCACTAGCCCGATCGTGTCACCCGGCGAGCTTGTGCAGCCTGCGCAGCGCCTCGTCGAGCACCTCGTCCTTCTTGCAGAACGCGAACCGCACCAGGTGCCGCCACTGGTCGGGGTGGTCGGTGAACACCTGCACGGGCACCGCCGCCACGCCGATCCGCTCCGGCAGCGCGCGGCACAGCTCGGCGCCGTCGGTGAAGCCGAGCGGGCGGACGTCGGCGGTGATGAAGTACGTGCCCTCGCTCGGCCGGACCGCGAAACCCGCCTCGGCCAGGCCCTCGGACAGCCGGGAGCGCTTGGTGGCCAGCGAGGTGCGCAGCTGCTCGACCCAGGCCAGCTCGTGGCGCAGCGCGTGGGCCACGGCGGGCTGGAACGGGGCGCCGCCGACGAACGTGATGAACTGCTTGGCCGCCTTGATCGCGGACACCAGCTCGGGGCGCGCGCACGCCCAGCCGATCTTCCAGCCGGTGCAGTTGAACGTCTTCCCGGCGCCGGAGATCGTCACGGTCCGGTCGGCCATGCCGGGCAGCGTGGCCAGCGGCACGTGCTCGTGGGCGTCGAACACCAGGTGCTCGTAGACCTCGTCGGTGATGGCGACCAGGTCGTGCTCGACGCACAGCGCGGCCACCGCCTCCAGCTCCGCGCGGGTCAGCACGGTGCCGGTCGGGTTGTGCGGGGTGTTGATCAGCAGCGCGCGGGTCTTCGGCCCGATGGCCGCCCGGAGCGCTTCGACGTCGAGGCCGAACCGGCCGGTGACCGGGTCCTCGACCAGGCCGACGGTGCGGCGGGTGGCGCCCGCCATCGCGACGGACGCGGCGTAGGAGTCGTAGTACGGCTCGAACAGCACGACCTCGTCACCGGGCTCCACCAGCGCGAGCAGCGTGGCCGCGATGGCCTCCGTCGCACCCACCGTGACCAGCACCTCGGTGTCCGGGTCGTACTGCGTGCCGTACCGGGTCCGGTGCTCGGCGATCGCCTCGCGCAGCACCGGCATGCCGGGGCCGGGCGGGTACTGGTTGAGCCCGCCGTCGATGGCGTCCTTGGCCGCGGTGAGCATCCCGGCGGGGCCGTCGGTGTCCGGGAAGCCCTGCCCGAGGTTCACCGCGCCCGTGCGCTGGGCGAGCGCCGTCATCTCCGCGAAGATCGTCGAGGTGAACGGCCGCAATCTGGGGACTAGCGCTGGTACCCGCACAACTCCGAATCTTCACGGACAATGGTGCCGTGGAGCAACTGACGGCAGCCGACCAGGTCAAGCGCCGGGACCTGCGCAGGATGAAGATCGTGGCGACGGGCTTCTTCGCGGCGGCGACGGTGATCTTCCTCATCGCGCTGTCGCAGGAGTCGGGCGGACCTGCGTGGATCGGCTACGTGCGGGCCGCGGCCGAGGCCGGGATGGTCGGCGCGCTGGCCGACTGGTTCGCCGTGACGGCGCTCTTCCGCAGGCCGCTGGGGCTGCCGATCCCGCACACGGCGATCATCCCGAACCGCAAGGACGCCTTCGGGGACGCGCTCGGCGACTTCGTGGGTACGAACTTCCTGGCCGAGGACGTCGTGCGCGACAAGTTGCGGCGGGTGGACGTGGGCCGTCGGGTCGGGGGGTGGCTCGCCGAGCCGGTGAACGCCGAGCGGGTCACGTCCGAGGTGGCGAACATCGTCAAGGGCGCGGTGACGGTGCTGCGCGACGAGGACGTGCAGGCGGTGATCGACCAGGGGATCGTGCGGCGGTTGGTGGACAAGCCGTGGGGGCCGCCGTTGGGGAAGCTGCTGGGGCAGGTGTTGACGGACGGGGCGCACCACAAGTTCGTTGATCTGGTGATCGATCGGACTTATGACTGGGTGCACGACAACCACGACAAGGTTGTGCAGGTTGTGTCGGAGAGGGCGCCTACGTGGTCGCCCAAGTTCGTGGATTCGTTGTTGGGGGACAAGGCTTATACGGAGTTGTTGAATTTTGCCTGGGCTGTGAAGACGGATGTGAATCATCCGATGCGGGTGGCGCTGGATCAGTTCATGATCGAGTTTTCGAATGATCTGCAGAATGATCCGGCGACGATGGAGCGGGCGGAGTTGGTGAAGAACCAGCTGGTTGAGCATCCGGATGTGCAGCACTTCATCGGGTCGGCTTGGGGGGCGGCGAAGAGGATGCTGCTGGATGCGGCTGAGGATCCGTCGTCGGAGTTGAGGAAGAGGGTGCGGGAGGGGTTGTTGTCCTTTGGGGGGAGGTTGGGGTCGGATGAGGCTTTGAGGGCGAAGGTGGATGGGTGGTTGGAGGGGGCTGCGGGGTATGTGGTGTCGAATTACCGGGGGGAGATCACGACGTTGATCACGGATACGGTGGAGAGGTGGGACGCGGAGGAGACTTCGCGGAAGATCGAGTTGCAGGTGGGGCGGGATCTGCAGTTCATCCGGATCAACGGGACCGTGGTGGGGGCTTTGGCGGGGTTGGTCATCTACGCGGTGGGGCAGTGGGTGGTTTAGGGGGTTCGGGGGTTTTGGGGTTCGGGGGTTTTGGGGAAGAGGGAAGCCCGGCCCCCGTAGCGCGATTGTCTCAATGCCGCACCCCTGTTTGTCAAGGCGGGAAAGATGCCTTGACAAACAGGGGTGCGGCAGGAGGGCGCTGTGTATCGGGGGCAGGGGGAGGTCTGGCTTCGCCAGTATTCGGCTCCGCCGAACTAGGGCACCTCGCTGCGCGTCGGCAAGGCGGGCGGGCGCTCCGCGCCGGGTGCGGGTGGGCGGCTGCGCCGATGGGGGTGTCGGGGTGTCGGGGTGTGTCCGACGACTGTCCCTCGCTCCGTGATGGACGAGGCGCCTCGCTCTGCGTCCCCAATCCCTCGCTCCGCGACGGACGGGGAGTTGGCCTTGTCGGGTGTTGTTAGGAGGCGCTGAGGGCTTTGGTGCGTTCGCGCCAGAGTCTTGCTTTTTCGCGGTTGTCGCAGACCTGCATGGAGCACCAGGTGCGGGAGCGGTTGCGGGAGCGGTCGAAGAAGGCGGCTTGGCAGGTTTCTGCTGGGCAGATATTGAAGCGGTTCCAGGTGCCGAGCAGGGCGGTTCTGGCGGCGGCGGCGAGGATGGCGCCGAGGGCGTCGGTGGGGGTGATGGTGGGGATGCCCTGGCTCAGTTCGATCTTGACCGTGCCGGAGAACGGTAGTGCCGTGGCGCCTTCGCCCAGTGAGGAGCGGAGGGCGGTGCGGGCCGAGCGGAGTTCGGGGAGGTGGTTGACGTGGGCCAGTCCGCGTTCGGTGGCCCAGGCTCTCCAGGAGGCTGCGCTGTCCAGCACGTCGGTTCCCTGTTCGGGGTTCCGTGTGTTGAGGAAGGCGAGCAGCAGTTCCACGTCGTGTTCCGCATCGCCGGTTCGACCGTGCGCGAAGGTCGCGTGATCCCAGCCGGCTGCCAGACCAGTCACCCTTCCACTGTAGCCGGCCGGGCGTTCGCGTTGGGGTGATCTGATCGGGTTGTCCGCCCGTCGGTCAATCTATGAACCGTGTGTATACCGTCTGTGTATAGTCGTGATCATGTCACTCGGACACGCACTCCTGGGCTTGCTGGAACGCGGCCCAGGTCATGGTTACGACCTGAAGAGGGCCTACGACGACCGGTTCGGACAAGATCGTCCGCTGCACTACGGGCAGGTGTACACGACTCTGTCCCGCCTTCTGCGCAACGGACTTGTGCAGGAGGCGGGTGTGGAGGCGGGGGCGGGGCCGGAGCGGAAGCGCTACGCGATCACCGACGCCGGGGTCACGGACGTGGAGAAGTGGCTTGCCACTCCGGAGAAGCCGGAGCCGTATCTGCAGAACACGCTGTACACGAAGGTCGTGCTGGCGCTGCTGTCCGGTCGGGCGGCGGTTGACGTGCTGGACGGTCAGCGGGCGGCGCACCTGGACTCGATGCGGGTGCTGACCCGGCGGAAGACCGACGGCGATCTCGCGGACCAGCTGATCTGCGACTACGCCCTGTTCCACCTGGAGGCCGACCTGCGGTGGCTCGAGCTCACCGCCGACCGGCTCGACCAGCTCGCGGCGAAGGTGGGCCGATGACGCTGCTTGTCGCCACCGACCTGCACAAGGCGTTCGGTCACACCCCCGCGCTGGTGGGGGCGGGCCTGTCCGTCGACAGGGGGGAGATCGTCGCGATCATGGGGCCGTCGGGGTCCGGGAAGTCGACGCTGCTGCACTGCGTCGCGGGCATCCTGCGGCCGGACCGGGGGACCGTGCGGTACCAGGACGTCGAGCTCAGCGCGTTGTCCGAGGGCAAGCGCAGCGAACTGCGGCGCACCGAGTTCGGCTTCGTGTTCCAGTTCGGGCAGCTGGTGCCGGAGCTGACCTGCGTGGAGAACGTGGCCCTTCCGCTGCGGCTCGCGGGCCTGAAGCGCAAGGAAGCCGAGAGCCGTGCCATCGAGGGGTTGGCGCGGCTCGAAGTGGCCGACGTGGCGGACAAGCGGCCGGGTGAGGCGTCCGGCGGGCAGGGGCAGCGGGTCGCGGTCGCGCGGGCGCTGATCACGTCGCCGAAGGTGATCTTCGCCGATGAGCCGACCGGGGCGCTCGACTCGCTCAACGGCGAACGCGTGATGACCCTGTTCCTCTCGGCGGTCCGGGCGAGCGGGACCGCGGTGGTCCTGGTGACGCACGAACCGCGGGTGGCCGCGTACGCCGACCGGGAGATCGTCGTCCGCGACGGCCGGTCCCGCGAGATCGAGCGTGCCGGGTGAAGCGCTGGTCCAACGACCTCGGGATCGGCGTCCGCATCGCGCTCGGCGGCGGCCGGAACTCGTGGCGGCGGCTGGTCCTCATCGGCGTCGGCGTCGGACTGGGGGTGGCGGTGCTGCTGGTCGGCGCGTCCGCCTCGACGGTGGTCACCGCGCGGCAGATCCGGCAGGACCTGTCGATGGTCACCGCGGGGGAGGACCCGATCCCCGGCGTCGACCCGCTCTACCGCGTGTACCGGCCGGAGGCCTACCACGGGGACCACGTGATGGGCAGCTACGTCCTGGCGGGCGGGCCCGGCGCGCCCGTGCCGCCCGGCCTGGAGCGGATCCCCGGCGACGGCGAGATCGTGTTGTCGCCCGCGCTGGCGGAACTGCTCGCCTCGCCGGAGGGGGAAGCGCTGCGGCCGCGGTTCCCGCAGCGGGTCGTCGGCACGATCGGGCAGGACGGGCTGGTCGGCCCGAACCACCTGCTCTACATCGCGGGCGACTCGTCCGTCCCGCGGTTCGCCGACACCGCGTACTACCGCTTCGGCAGGTACAACGGCGTCCAGTTGGACTCGCTCACCTCGGGCCGACTGCTGCTGGTGGTGCTCGGCTTGGTCGTGCTGCTGCTGCCGGTGCTGCTGTTCACCGTGATCAGCACCCGCCTCGCGGGTCCGGAGCGCGAACGCAGGATGGCCGCGCTGCGCCTGCTGGGCGCGGGTCCGTGGCAGGTCCGCCGGGTCGCCGCGGGTGACGCGCTCGTGGGCGCCGTGATCGGCCTGGTGCTCGGCACGGGGATCTTCCTGCTGGCGCGGGAGTTCGCCGAGCGCGTCGAACTGTTCGAGGTGCGGATCTTCCGCAGCGACCTGGTCCCGCCCGTCGGGTCCGCGCTCCTGATCGCGGTGCTGGTGCCGGTGCTGTCCGTGCTGACCGCGCTGGTCACCATGCGCTCCTCGACGGTCGACCCGCTCGGCGTCGCCCGCCAGGCCGAGCCGCCGCCCCGACGCCTGTGGTGGCGGCTGGTGCCCGTGGTGGTGGGCGTGGTCGTGCTGGCGACCAAGGCGCGGCTGTTCACCACGACGTTCGGGAACCAGGGCGTGTCGTCCCTGCTCATCGGGATCGCCCTGCTGCTGCTGGGGATCCCGCTGCTGCTCCCGTGGACGGTCGAGCGGGTGGTCGGCCGGATCCGGGGCGGTGGTCCGCCGTCCTGGCAGCTCGCGGTGCGCGGGCTCCAGATGGACAGCGGTTCGGCGGCCAGGGTCGTCGGCGGTGTCGCCGTCGTGCTGGCGGGCGGCATCGCGGTGCAGACGGTGCTGCTGGGCATCGGCACCGAGCGACCACCGAGCCTCATGCCGGCGGAGATGCCCGACCAGGTCAGCATCGGACTGGAGGGGGAGGCCGTCGTCCGCGCGGACGAGTTCGCCGACAGGATTCGAGGCCTTGACGGCGTCGTGTCCGTGCTGTCGAGGCGGAATTTCTACATCGTCAGGACGGAGCCGCCCGCGGATGCGGCGCCGGGCAGGCCGGCGCGGGCCGAGGCGGCGCCCGTGGGTGTACTCGTCGGGACCTGCGACACCCTACGTGGCACCGCCCGGATCGACGCGTGCCGGGACGGTGACGCGTTCTTCCTGGACAACCCCTCGGACGACCGGTGGATCCCGGATCCGGGCGAGCGCGTCGCGATGCACCGCTCCACGTCGAGCCGCCCCCGTGAGGGCGTCGAGTGGACCGTTCCGGACCTGACGGCGGTGGTGCGGCCGCTCGTCGACACGCAGGAGTACGACCTGCTGCTGGTCACGCCCGCCGCGGCGCGGGACGTGGACGTCGACTACCAGGACGGCACGCTGCTGGTGATCGTCGACCCGGCGGTGCCCGGCGCCGCGGAGCGCGCCCGCAACGTGCTGGGCCCGCTCGGGTGGCAGGCGACCAGCTGGGTGTACGAGCGGAACCAGCCGCAGAGCCACGACGACTACGCGACGTTCCGCCGGATCATGCTCGTGGGGGCGCTGGTCACCGTGCTGCTGGCCGGGGCGAGCCTGCTGGCGCTCGCGCTGGAGCAGGTGCGCTCCCGTCGGCGTCCGCTCGCGGTGCTCGCCGCCGGAGGGGTTCCGCACGGCACCGTCCTGCGGTCCCTGCTGTGGCGCAACACCGTGCCGCTGCTGATCGCGGTGGTGGTGGCCGTGGTCACCGGCTCGGGGCTGGGGCTGCTGCTCCTGCGCGCGCGGTCGTCCCCCCTGATGCTCGACTTCGCGGGCATCGGCGTGCTGTCCGCGGTGGCCGTGGTGACGGTGCTGCTGGTGACGCTCTGCACGCTGCCCGCGGTGCGCCGGGCTACCGGCGTGATGGGGTTGCGCGTGGAATGAGCACCGCGTGCAGGGGGACCTTCACCCTGCGCGGCACGGGTTTCTCGGCGAGGCGGTCCTGCACCAGCGCGTGGCGGAACTGGTAGCACGCGCCCGCCTGGCGCAGGACGCCGAGCTTGCGGGCGTCGTCGAGGAACACCACCAGCTCCCACGGCAGCTTCTGCAGGGTGGCCAGCCAGACCCTGGCGACGGTGAACCACCACCACCGCAGGTGCAGCACGGACAGGGCGAAACCCAGCAGCAGCCCGGAGGAGAGGCCGAGGCCGATCATGCCCGTCTGGTGCACGCCGAACACCACGGCACCCGCGGCGCCGAAGACCACGCCCAGCACCAGGGAACCCGTCCACACCGCGAGCCGGTCGCGCTCCATCGTCCACTGGGGACTGGACGGCTGGGTCAGCTCGGCGGAACCGGTCGACGAGAACCGCAGCGCCACCGCCACCGCGAGGCCCAGCCCGACGACCAGTCCCGCAGACAGCCCGTACAGGGCGCCGAACGCGAGACCGGACGCGGTGCCGATGACCGCGCTGGTCACCAGCAGGCTGCGCCACGCGCCGAGCCTCGGCCGGGCGGTCCGTTCGCGGAACGTCCGGCTCGAGGCGGTCAGGGCCGCGACGGCGACCACGCCGCCCGCGACGAGCCCGGTGATCGGCGCGAGCTTGGGGGTGCTCGCGTACGCCATCAGCCAGCCGACGCCGAACCCGCCGATCGAGCCGACCACCAGCGCCCCGAGCAATGCGAGCCACGCGTTGCCGACCGACCGCCGCAGCTCCCACCAGGCCAGTTCGCGGAAGCCCTGCTCGCGCATCTGGTGCGCCAGGAACGCCAGCCACTTGCGCGCCTTGTCCCGCGGCCACGCCTGGCTGGCGCGCTTCTGGTAGGCCGCCTCCAGGTTGCCGAACATCCGGTCGACGAGGCTGTCGGCCAGGTGGTCCTCGATCGACTTGTGGTCCGGGAACCGGGTCCGGTCGAGCAGTTCGGCGGGCTCGGTGTTCCCGCCCAGCCCGTAGACGGTGCTGGCCAGCCACACCATCAGCGGGACCGACAGCACCTCGGACAGCGTGCTCGCCGGTTCGGTGCGCAGGTGCAGGAAGATCGGCTCCCAGTTCGCCGCGGTCGCCGGGTCCGCGCCCGCGCGCAGGTAGGCCGCGATCTCCTCGTGGTCCAGCGGGTGCAGTTCCAGCACGTCGGCCTTCGGCACCGGCCCGACCCGCGACACGACGTCGATGTACTCGTCGATCCGGCTGGTCAGGATCAGCGGCGACTTCGGCGGGAAGGCCCGGAGGATCCGCTCCAGCGCGTCCGGCCGCCGCGCCGCCGGGATCTCGTCCAGGCCGTCCAGGATCGGGAACACCCGCCGCTGCTCGACCAGCAGGTCGGCGGTGAAGCTCCCGTACAGTTCGGTGTTCCGCAGCGCCGGGTGGTCCTCGTAGAGCCTGCGCGTCATCCAGGTCCGCACGTCCTCCCGGTCCGGGTCCCAGGTGGACAGGGGCAGCAGCACGGGGATGGAGCCGTCGAGGTACCGGTCGAGCAGGCCGATCGTCAGCATCATCGCGATCGTGCTCTTGCCGGAGCCGGGTTCGCCGATGAACACCATCCGGTGGTGCGGCTGGCGTTCGAACGCCCCGACCACCGCGTCGCTGCGCCCGGCGGGCGCTTCCGGCCTGCCGCCCACGTCCAGCTCGGTGGCCGTCCAGTGCAGGTCGAGCAGGTCGGCGCGCTCGGACAGCCCGCGGGCCGCGCACTCCTCGGTCCACTGCAGGTGCAGCGCCGTCGCGAGCGCCTTCGACGCCGCGTCGAGCTGCTGCCCGGTCGCCAGGCCCGCGGCGCGGCGGCGGTGCAGCCACGGGTCGAGCACGGCCAGGAAGCACAGGAACGCCACCGCCAGCCCGCCCAGCCAGAGGTGGGGGTCGACGCCCGCGTTGGTGATGAACAGGCCGACCACGGCGAGGAGCGCGGTCAGCAGGCACCCCGTGTGCACGGCCCGTTGGCGAATTCTGGACACCCCGGCATCATGTCCCACCCGTCACGCCCGGTGTCGACACGGGCACGCGGGTGTCATCTGTGTCGTGCCTGCGTAGGCTCGTGGAGTGATCTGTCCCAAGTGCCAGGACCTCATGCGGACCATCGACCGGGGCGGTGTCCACATCGAGCAGTGCGAGCGCTGCCGGGGTGTCTTCCTCGACGGCGGTGAGCTGGAGCAGATCGTGGCCGCCGAACGCCAGCACTACGCCGACGCGCCCCCGCCGGCGCACATCCCGCTGCCGCTGCCGCACGAGAACCCCGATCCCACAGCGGTTCCGCCGCCGCCCCCGCACTCCGCGCCGCCGAGCCACTCCACCCAGCCCGCGGGCGTCCCGCCGCCCTACCAGCCGCCGCCCGGCACCCAGCCCGCCGGCTACCCGCCGTCCGGCCACCCCGCGCCCGGCCACGTCGCGCCCGGCTACCCGCCGCCCGGTTACGGCTACGGGTACCCGCCGCCGCGCAGGCGGAGCTTCCTGGAGGAGCTGCTCGACTAGACCGGCCAGTCCAGCCCGTCGAAGTGGAACCGCTGGCCCTCCGGGCCGACGGTGACGGAAAACCGGTCACGGCGCGGGCGGCCGAGGTCCAGCCACCGGCGGTAGCCCGCCTCGGCGAGGTGCCAGAGCCGCCGCGGGCCGCCCTGGTCCACGCGCGCGCCCCTGTCGCGCCGCCGCAGCCGGGCCCACGAGCCGTCCGGGTGCGCGAGGTGCACGCGGTCGCGCTCGCCGTGCCCCACGACGACTTCGGGCAGCACCAGTCCGGCGAAGAACTCGAACGGGCTGCGCGGGTCCACCACCAGGGTCGGGTCCAGCGCCGTCCGCCCGCGTTCGTCCGGCCGTGCGGCCCTGGCGAGCGCCAGCACGTCGTTGGCCCAGCTCTGCGCGTGCGCCCGCAGCGGCATGAACCGCCCGTCCTCCGCGAGCACCCGCCCCTCGCCGCGGCCCCCGCCGTCGGACACCAGCCGCACCAGCCCGGCGCCGATCGACCGGTTCAGCGTGGTCACCACGACGCCGCCCGGCTTCGTCTGGGTGAACCACGCGAGGGGGATCCGCGACACCGCGCACGTGCACAGCACCCGGTCGTAGGGCGCCCGGTCGGGCCACCCCAGCTCCCCGTCGCCCACCGCGCACGCCGGCGACCGGCCCGCGGCCGCGAGGTGCCCGCGAGCCCGTTCGAGCACGCCGGGATCCACGTCGACCGTGGTCACGTGCTCGTCGCCCAGCGCGTGGCACAGCAGGGCGGCGTTGTAGCCGGTGCCCGTGCCGATCTCCAGGACCGACTGCCCGCGCCGCGCGTCCAGCGCCTCCAGCATGATCGCCATGATCGTCGGCATGCTCGACGAACAGGTGGGCACCCCGGTGACAGCGCCGTCGTCGACGGCCCTCCGCCACGCGTCGTCGTCGCCGTTCAGCTGCGTCACGCAGACGCGGTCGCGGTAGACCATCGACAGCCAGTCCGGGTCGTCGGAATCCACCGGACCCCACGTGCCGTCGACCAGCTGGCGGAAGAACCGGGGCAGGAACGCGTGCCGGTCGACCTCCCGGAACGCGCGGGACCAGCGGGCGTCGTGCAGCACGCCCTCGGTGGTCAGGTCGTCGGTCATCCGGTT
Organism: Umezawaea sp. Da 62-37; assembly: GCF_032460545.1. Taxonomy (GTDB): domain Bacteria; phylum Actinomycetota; class Actinomycetes; order Mycobacteriales; family Pseudonocardiaceae; genus Umezawaea. The sequence goes on along the minus strand of NZ_CP135965.1, from coordinate 5,121,331 downwards.
CCGCAGCGTCGCGGCCCGGTCGTCGAGCGTTTCGCGCATGGTGGCTCCCGAGACCAATTTACCTGTGGTGGAGCACACCCCCGGTTTGCTAGCAGCCCGCTTGCAGTTGCTAGCACTCGCGCGTAACGTCGTTCTCGAGCCGCACGGGAGGAGACCGGGAACGTGGACAAGTCCATCGACAAGGCGGTCGCCGACCTCGGCCGGGACATCGGCGACTACATCAAGCAGCAGCGCAGCAGCGCGAAGATCTCGTTGCGGGAGCTGTCCAAGCTGGCCGGTGTCTCGAACCCGTACCTCAGCCAGATCGAGCGGGGCCTGCGCAAACCGAGCGCGGAGATCCTGCAGCAGATCGCCAAGGGGCTGCGGATCTCGGCCGAGGCGCTTTATGTCGAGGCCGGAATCCTCCAGCAGCGGGAAGGCGGCGCGTTGGCCGACGCGATCGCCGTCGCACCAGAACTCACCGAGCGGCAGAAGCAGGTGCTGCTCGACGTTTACGAATCCTTCCGGCGGGAGAACGCCGCCAAGCAGTCGAAGTCCGATGTGGACGGTAACGAACCCGAGGAGTGATCTCCATGCCGAACCTTCCCTCGCAAGAAGAGCTGCGCAAGGCGGGCGAGCAGGCCGCCACCGCCGCCCGCACCCCGCTGCTCGCCGCGCTCGGCGCCGGTGACCTGGCCACCAAGGCCGTCATCGAGGCCCTGAACAAGGCCAAGACGTCGTTCGACGAGCGCGCCGAGGCCACGAAGACCGCGGTCGACGACCTGCCCGCCGAGCTGAACGGCCTGCGCGGCAAGCTGGACCCGGCGGAGCTGCGCAAGATCGTCGACGCCTACACGCAGTCCGCGATGAACCTGTACACCTACCTGGCCGAGCAGGGCGAGGCCACGCTGGAGAAGCTGCGCACGCAGCCCCAGGTCAAGAAGGCCATCAACCAGGTCGACGCGACCGTGGCCGCCGCGCAGAAGCGCGCCGAGTCCGCCGCCGAGGACGCCCGCGAACTCGCGGACGACGTCCTGGGCAAGGTCACCCGCCGCACCCGTTCGGTGGGCGAGAAGGCCGCGGTCGCCATCGACGACGCCAGCGAGGCGCTCGCCGAGACGGTCGAGGAGGTCGGCGGCGGCGTGGCCCACGAGGTCCGCAGCACGGCCCGCAAGGCCGCGAACCGCACCGCGCCCCGCAAGCCGGCCGCCACCACGACGGCCGCCACGACGTCGACCACGACGGCGACGGCGACCACCCGCGCGCCGCGGAAGTCGACCAGCACCACCAAGTGAGCCGTTCCCGAGCGGGGCGTCCCGGAAGGGGCGCCCCGCTCCGGCTTACCCGGCTTGCGCCGCGCACGTAGGCTGGACCCGTGTTGTTCTCGAGGGTGCCCCTGTTCAACCCGTTGTACTTGGATGACTGGATCCTGTACGCGGTCGGTTGGGCCGCGTTGATCATGGGCGTTTACGCCTTCGCGCACGCCGTCACCCAGCGGGCCGAGGCCTTCACGGCGGCCGAACGGCTGACCAAGCCCGCGTGGCTCGGCATCACCGGCGGTGGCGCGTTCATGCTGATGGTCTTCCAGCTCAGCAGCGCGGGCGGGATGTTCTGGCTGGCGGGCGTCGTCGCGGTGACGGTCTACGTCGTCGACGTGCGGCCCAAGCTGATCGAGATCCAGCGCGGTCCCCGCTGGTGACGAACCCGCTGCCCAGTGGACTGCGCTGGCAGGTGTACGGCGGCGGTGGACCGACGACCCTGGTCGTCCACGGCCTCGGCGCCACCGCCGGCGAGGCCAGGATCCCGGCCTCCGGCCTGCCCGGAACCCGTGTCGTCGTCACGCTCCCGTCGCACAGCGGCGCGGCCGACGCGCCGCACGGCTACTGGACCTACCCCCGCATCGCGCAGGACCTCATGACCGTCGCCCGCGAGGTCGGCGCCACCCGTGCCATCGGGGTGTCGCTCGGCGCGGGCGCGCTGGTGGCGCTGCTCGCGGCCCGACCGGACGCGTTCAACCGGGTGGCGCTGCTGCTGCCCGCGACCCTGGACCGGCCCCGCGAGCCGCAGACCGCGGAAGACCTCATCCGCGCCGTCGAACTGCCCGAGGGCAGCGAGGCGGGCGCCTACCTGGAGGCCCGCGCGCTGGCGTTCCGGCGACTCGACGCCGCCGTGACCGCGCTGCCGGGCCAGTCGGCCGTCCCCGACCCGTCCGTGCTCGCGGCCGTGACCGCCCCGGTGCTGGTCATCGCCGCCACCGACGACCCGCTGCACCCCGAGCAGGTGGCGAAGGACACCGCCGTCGCGTTCCCGAACAGCAGGCTCGAGGTGTTCCCGTCCCGGACGCCGCTGGTCACGCACCGGCGGGAGATCCGTTCGCTGCTCATCGCCTTCGCGGGTGTGTGAGGCCATGCCGATCGGGTAACCGGTGGGCATGGCTGAACAACTGAGGATCGCGTTCCTGGTGGCCGAAGAGGGCATCGAGCAGGTCGAGCTGACCGACCCGTGGCAGCAGGTCGAGAAGGCGGGCGGCGTGCCCCGGCTGCTCGCCCCGAAGCTCGGCACCGTCCAGGGCTTCAACCACCTCACGCCCGCGGACACGTTCGAGGTCGACGTGGCGTTCGCCGACGCCACCTCGACCGACTACGACGCGCTGGTGCTCCCCGGCGGGGTCGCCAACGCCGACGTGCTCCGGCTGGACGCCGACGCCGTGCGACTCGTGCAGGAGCACGTCGCGGCGGGCAAGCCGGTCGCGGCCATCTGCCACGGCCCGTGGCTGCTGGTGGAGGCCGACGTCGTGCGCGGCAAGATGCTGACCTCGTTCCCGAGCCTCGCCACCGACATCCGCAACGCCGGCGGCTCGTGGGAGGACCTGGAGGTCCAGGTGTGCGTGATGAACGGCTGGACGCTCGTCACCAGCCGCACGCCGGACGATCTGGAGGCGTTCAACCGCGAGGCGCTCAAGGCCTTCGGCCTCGGCTGATCACCGGGATCTGCAGCTCCCGGTGACGACTTACAGCCGTGCTCGCGCGTAGGCCGACATGGCGTCGCGCGCATACTCCGCGAGACCTTCGGCTCGAGCGTCGAACTGCGCCTTGAACTCGGGCGAGTCCACGTACAGCTGCCCCAGACCGGTGAACGACTCCCGGTCGGGCGTCCAGCTCAGGCACACCCAGCGGTAGTGGCGGTCGACCAGCTCCAGCAGTTCGGGAGCGTCGGCCGCCACCTTCGCGCCGAACTGCGCCGCGTAGGCCTCGCCGATCTCCTGCCACTCCGCCTTGAAGCGGTCCGCGTCGGCCTTGGTCCAGCTCGCCGCCTTGGCCTTGCTCCCGGCGATGTGCTGCTCCGCACCCTCGCCGAAGCGCTCCACGAGCTCCGCCTCGTACCGGGCCTGCCGGTTGGCGTCGAACCCGTCGAACAGCTCTTCCATCTTCATCTTGTCACCCCCTTCCATCTCCTCGATCGTCCTGGACACGGTCGTGGCCAGCAGCACCAGCCGCTCCTGCTCGGCCCGCAGCCACCGTTCGTGGTTGCGCAGCACGTCGAGCGTCCGGTGCCGCCCGTCGAGCACCTCCCGGACGGTCTCCAGCCCGAGCCCCAGCTCCCGCAGCAGCAGGATCTGCTGCAACCGGAGCACCTGCTCGCGCTCGTAGTACCGGTACCCGTTGCCCCCGATCCAGGCGGGCTCCAGCAGTCCGATGGCGTCGTAGTGCCGCAACGTCCGCGAAGTCACCTTCGACATCCGCGCGACCTCGGCTATCGACCAGGCCATGACCGTTCCTCCCTGACCTGGACAACGGTAGATGTTGACGCAGCGTCAAGGTCAAGCCGTGGTTCCGCCCGAGTTCCGGCAGGATGGACGGGGTGTGGACCATCGCCGGAAAGCTGAACCCCGTACCCGCGCTCGACCGCCTCGACCTGCTGGCCGACCCGGTCGTCACCGCCCTGCGCTCCCTCGACCCGTCCGACGCGGCCCGCTGCGCCGTCGCGGAGATCGATCCCTCGCTCGCCGACACCGCCGAGTTCTGCGCCTTCTACGGCTCCCCGCTCGACGCCTCCGCCAACTGCGTCGTCGTGGCAGGCAAGCGCGGTGACGTCATCCGCTACGCCGCCTGCCTGGTGCTCGCCACGACCCGCGCGGACGTCAACGGCGTCGTCCGACGACGCCTGGACGCGCGCAAGGCGTCCTTCGCCCCCATGGACGACGCGGTGTCGCTCAGCGGCATGGCCTACGGCGGCATCACCCCCATCGGCCTACCCGCCGACTGGCCCGTCCTGCTGTCCCCCGAGGTCGCCGCCGCACCGGAACTCGTCATCGGCAGCGGCGTCCGGCACAGCAAGATCCTGGTACCGGGCGACGTGCTCGCGAAACTGCCCGGCGCCGAAGTGGTCACCGACCTCGCCCGCCCCGCATAGCCCCGCCCAAGCCCGCTGGAAAAGCGACACGCAGAAGGCCGACCCGCCCAAGCCGCTGGAAGGCGGGGCGAACACGGGCCGTGGTCGATTTTACTTGGGGTTTTCGGCCCTACCCTCGCGGCGGCGGGCAGGGCTCCACCACCTGTCCTTTTAGACCGCCGAGGGCCGAAAAGAGGGGCCCCAAGTCAAATCGACCACACCACCGGTGGTCTTGACCCCAGGCCAGCCGATCGCGCACGGGACTTGCATTCGCGCACGGGACTCGCATCGACACCCCGCTCAAAACCGCATGTCCTGCGCCTCGTACTTCGCCGCCCGAGCCCCCGTCAGCATCGCCCAGTACCGGTCGCCGTACGACCAGTGCCACCACTCCGTCGGGTAGTTCACCAGCCCGGCCGTCTCCAGGGCCCGCACGAGCATCCGCCGGTTCCCGCGCGCGAGGGGCGACACGTCCGCGTCCGTGTAGCAGGCGTTGTCGCTCTCCTCGGGGCTGGCGTTCACCTCGGTGCCCATGTCCAGTTCGCGGCCCGACTCCGTGCACAGGGTCAGGTCGATGGCGGCCCCGCTGACGTGGGGCGCGATCTCCGGAGGGGAGATGTACCGGCTGGCCTGGACCCGGATGAAGTCGTCGGTCCACAGCGGGTTGTCCTCGCGCAGCGCGTTCGCGTACTCGGCGAAGTACCGCTCCTGGAGCCACAGCGGCCGGTAGCCCTCGACGATCAGCAGCCGCACGCCGTCGGGCAGCAGCCCCTGCGCGACCAGCAGCCGTTCGACCACGCCCGCCCGCAGGTGCAGGTAGGCGCCCGCCGGGTCGGCCTGCCGGTCGTCGAGCGCCAACTCGGAGAACTCGCGCAGGTCGACCAGTGGCTCGCCGCACTCCTCCGCGGGCAGGTCGGCGACTCGCGGGTTGGACAGGAGTACGAGTTCGGTCACGGTGTCACCTGCGGTGGTCGTCGGGAACGGCGGTGCTGTGGTCAGGGAAGCACGTCGATCCCGTCGCGCCCACCGACGACCCGCTGGAGTTCACCGCATCCGGTAGCGCGGCTACTGGTCCTGGTAGGTCCGCAGGAGCGCCAGCGCCTCGTCGACGTCGTCGGTGACGAGGATCCACTTCTCGGCCTCGCGGCCGCGGGCCAGCCGCTGGACGAGCGGTGCGGCGGGGACCTCGTTCAGCCAGAAGTCCTCGCCCAGGAACACCATGGGGGCGGCCGGGCCGACGCTGCCGTAGTAGTTCTGGCAGAAGTCCTGGAACACCTCCTGCACGGTGCCCGCCTTGCCCGGCGTGTAGACGATGCCGCCGGTGGCCACGGTGAGCAGGCCCTCCTCGCGCACGGAGTTCGCGAAGTACTTGGCGTGCAGTTCGCACGCCGGGTTGGGCGGCTCGTGGCCGTAGAACCAGGTCGGGATGCCGATCGTGCGCGGCACCGGGCCGGTCGGCAGGTCGGTGGGGAACGCGGCCAGCCACGCGCCGATGCTCTCGTCGTCGCCGCCGAACCCCGGCGCGCGGGCGATCCGCGCGAGCACCTCGTCCACGCCGCCGTCGGCGAGCCGGACGCCCAGCGGCACGGCCTCCATCGCGCCGGGTCCGCCGCCGGTCAGCACGGTCAGGTCGGCCTTGCCGAGCGCGACGCCCAGGTCGACCGCCGCGCGGTACCCGGCCGAGTCGCGGGCCAGCGCGTGACCGCCCATGACCGCGACGGGCCTGCCGGTCAGCACCTCGTCGAGCGCCTCGGTGATCGCGTGGTCGTGCAGCCGCTCGGCCAGCGCGTGCAGCGGGTCGGGGCGGTGGCCCTCGCGCTTGCTGTGCTTGTAGACCCGCGCGTCCATGGTGTCGGCGTAGGACGCGGGATTCGCCGGGTCGAAGCCCTCGAACAGCTCGGCGGGCGTGTAGAGCCGCGACCGGTACACGTCGTAGGGCACGTCCGGGATGGCGGGGAAGATCAGCGCCCCCGCGACCTGCGCCCGGCGGGCCAGGACGGGGGAGAGCAGGCAGCCGAGGAACAGCGCGCCGTCCAGCGGCCCGCGCACGTCCTCGGCGGTCAGGTCCAGCCCGGTGAGCACGGCGCCGCGCAGGTCGTCGGTCGCGCGCAACTGGTCCAGGTCGCTGATCTCGGTTCGCACGGGGCGAATGGTACGACGCCGCCGGGGCCCGTCGGGGCCACGACGGCGAAGTCCACTACCGGTAGCGGGTCGTGCACGTGTCGGCGGAGCCGGTGAGGAAGCCGTCGCGGAACGCCTCGACGCGGGCGAAGCCGGACGGGATCGTCGCGCCCTTGGCGTCGCCCGCGATGAGGCTGTCGCGGGACAGCAGTTCCACGACCGCCTCGTCCAGGTCGCCCGGCGAGATCGCCAGGTCGGCGTCGCGGCCCCGCACGATGGTCGACGCCCACAGCCCGGTCAGGCACGCGGTGCGCTGACCCGCGACGACACCGTCGATCGGCAGCCCCTTCGAGTCCTGCACGGCGACGGCGTAGCGGGAGGCGACGGAGCCGAACGCGGCGAAGTCGCCGATCGAGCCCAGCCGCACCAGCGCCGCCAGGTCGATCCCCACGACGCCACCGGAGCAGTAGCTCGACGGCGTGGTGTCCCTGCACTGGCCGTCCCACCGCACCTGGACGCCGGGGAAGGCCGCGCGGAGGGTGTCCTTGAGGTTCAGCAGCTGGGCCTCGTCGTCGACCCGCAGGTTGCCCTGCCCGAACCCGACGTCCTCGTCCTCCTCGCCGAACGCCTCCTGCGTGCTGCGCTTGGTGATCTCGGCCAGGTCGATCCGCGCGCACCGCTGCGGGTCCTCGGCGAAGCCGAACTGGAACGCGGTCACCCGGTCGAACGCGGTGCCGTGCGCGCCCTGGGCGTCGAACTCGCCGCCCGCGGAGTCCCGGATGGCGAACAGGGTGGCGAGGACCTGGTTGAGGCCGGTGCCGGTGGAGACCCGGAACCGCTCGGACTTGCCCTCGGCGACCCAGCGGAAGTAGTTGCCCGCGTAGCAGTCGGCCTGCTGCTCCTTGACGATCGACGGCGCGTTCCCGCCGTCGCCGAGCCGGAACTGCACCGCGTGGCCCATCTCGTGCGCCAGCACGGCGACCGACGAGATCGGGTCGAACGACGGGAGCAACTGGCCCCGGTCCCAGGCGACGACGTCGTCGGACGAGCAGTAGAACGCGTTCACCAGGCCCTTGGTGTCGGTGCCGCACAGCCGCAGGTTCGCGCCGCGCGAGTCGTAGGACACCAGCTGCCGCACGGGTTCGAAGTCCTTGTCGAACGAGACCGGGAACTGCTCCTCCCAGTACCCCTCGACGTCGGCGACGGCGCTGGTGGCGAGCTGGTCGACCGCACCGCCGTCACCGTTCCGCGCCTTGCGGTTCGAGGCGGGCGCACCGGGCCGCAAGCCGCTCTCACCGGTGGTGATCTCGAGTCCGGCCACCTTCGACGGGTCGAGCCTCGGGGATTCGGAGGGCCGACCGGGCACGCTCTGCGCGCACCCGGCCAGCAGGACGGCGGAGACCGCCGCGATCAGCGCGAGCTTCATCGGGGGATCGGCCTCAGCCGAGGAAGACGGATTTGACGCCGTCGGGGAAGCCGAGCGGGGTCACGTCGGCGACGTCCTCGGCCACGACCGCGGACTTGCCCTTGCAGCCCGGCTCGGACCAGATCTTGGTGGAGCCCGCGGTGGTCAGGGCGAAGAAGGCGCCGCGCAGGTCGTTGCAGCCCGCGTTGGCGACACCGGTGGCGAAGTTGGCGCCGGTGAAGTCGTCGAAGCCCTTGCCGCTGAACAGGGTCACCGAGGTGGACGGCTTGGTCCCTGCCGCGGGCGCGGGCGGGGTGACGGCCTTGGCGGGGCCCGCCTTCCCGCCGTTGGGCGTGACGCCGAACCAGGTGCCGCCGACGCCCTGGCCCAGGGTGTCGCCGGGCTTGGTGTCCTTCGCGAAGCGGTAGACGGGCCAGCCCTTGATCGTGACCTGGAGCTTGCCGTCGTCGCGCTTGACGGTGCCGATGTCGTCCTTGAGGACGCCCGCGAAGAAGATCTTGCCGCCGGGCGCGACGGTGACCGGGGGCCAGGTCACGGCGCAGTCGCCGTTGCAGGTGGCCTTGGACGGGTCGGCGGTGTCCTTGTCGAACCGGTAGAGCGTCAGCCCGGCGCCGTTGATCACGACCGGGTTCAGCTCACCCGCGCTGCTCGCCCGCAGCGACACCCACTTCTCCTTGGTGTCCACCGAGGTGTCCGCCGCGGCCGTGTCGCCCGCCTTCTGGTCGGCCTTGTTGGTTCCCGCCGTGCCGGAGAGCGGCGCCGGGCCGCGGGCGCCGGAATCGCCGCTGCCGCTGTTCGGGGTCGGCTGGGACGCGGGCTGCGCCGTGCCCGCGGTGGTGCCGCAGGCGGACAGCGCGATCGCGCCCGCCGCGAGGAGGGCGGCGAGGGGCCAGACGTGCTTGCGCGGCATGGGGTTCTCCGGAGGTGTGGGCGAGCTTCGGTGTGCCCCTCCTACACGTGGCGCGGCACCCTTCGGTTCAGCCCTTCCCGGAAAACCCGGCCGATCCGGTCCGAGGCCCTAGAAGATGACGGTCCGGTTGCCGTGCACCAGCACCCGGTCCTCCAGGTGCCACCGCAGACCCCGCGCCAGCACGGCCTTCTCCACGTCGCGTCCTTTTCGGACCATGTCGGCGGTGGAGTCGCCGTGGTCCACCCTGATCACGTCCTGCTCGACGATCGGCCCCGCGTCCAGGTCCGCCGTCACGTAGTGGCAGGTCGCGCCGACCAGCTTCACGCCGCGGCGGTGCGCCTGGTGGTAGGGGCGCGCGCCGACGAACGACGGCAGGAAGCTGTGGTGGATGTTGACCGCCCTGCCGCTCCAGTCCGCGCACAGCTCCGGCGGCAGGATCTGCATGAACCTGGCCAGCACCACGGCGTGCGGTTCGACGTCGTCGACCAGCTTGCGCACCTCGGCGAACGCGGCCTGCTTGCCCTCCGGGCTGTCGGAGGGGAACGGCACGTGGTGGAACGGGATCCCGTGCGCCCTGGTGATGCCCGCGAGGTCGGCGTGGTTGCCGATCACCGCGGACACGTCGGCGTCCAGCTCGCCCGCCGCGACCCGACCGAGCAGGTCGTAGAGGCAGTGGCCCTCCTTGGACACCAGGATGACCACGCGCTTGCGCTCGCCGGTGTCGGTCACCCGCCAGCTGGAGTGGCTCCCGAACTCCTCCGCGATCCCGGTGAACTTCGCGCGCAGCTCCCGCACGCCGAACGGCAGCGAGTCGGCCCGCACCTCCTGGCGGGTGAAGAACCAGCCCGTCGCCGGATCGGTGTGGTAGGCCGCTTCGACGATCCAGCCGCCGTTGTCGGCGAGGAACGAGGAGATCCGGGCGACGATGCCGGTCCGGTCGGGGCAGCCGAAGGTGATGACGTAGCGGCGTTCAGGCGTGGGCACGGATGGTGAGTATCCAGGATCACACCTTCGGCAGCGCGTCGAGCAACGCGGAGTTCCCCGACACGATCGCGCCGCTCGGCCTGCCCCACACCGCGCGGAAGACGGCGTCGGCCGTGCCCGCCACGACGACGTCCTCGTCGGTGCCCGAGTCGGTGACCGGACCGATCTCCGGGATCCCGCCCGGCGTCAGCCGCACCTCCCAGGCGCGACCGGCGTCGGCGGCGTGCAGCAGCACCCGGCCGGTGTGCTCGACCGGCTTGCGGCGGCTGGCCACCGGCAGGAACAGGGTGAGGAACTCGTCGACGCCGTCGGCCGCGAGATCCGGCGTGAACAGCAGCGACGGCACGGTCGCGGACCTGGCGTGCTCGGCGTCCAACCGGTGGATCGCGGTCTCGTGCGCCTGCCTGCGCGCCCAGCCCGCGGCCGCCGCCGGCACGCCGCCGGTCGTCCGGGTCGGCGCGTCCAGCGGGGTCGTCCGCAGCTGCTCGACGAGCTCGGCCACCTTCTCGTCCCACCACGGCAGCAGCTCGTCCCAGTCCTCCGGCACGGCGACCCGCGCGGGCGGCTCGGCGACCTCGCCGGTGCGCAGGACGGCGGCGAGCGCCCACCCGTGCACCCGCGCGATGTGCCGGACCAGGTCCAGGACCGTCCACCCCGGACACGTCCCGACCGCCGCCTCGGGGCCTGCGTCGACGGCCGCCGCCCGCAGCGCGCGTGCCTGGAGTTCGATCTGGGAGGTGTAGTCCGAGTGGTCCATCATCCTGATCAGCTTAGGGACTCACCGACGACCACGGCACCGTCAATTCCCCCAGCCGCCACCGCTTGCGGGTGTCGAGCACCGGCCAGCCGCGGGCCGCGAGCAGCCGGACGGCCTCCACCCAGCGGGCGCGCGGGCCGAACGGGGCGAACGGGGCGGCGGTCGCCCAGCACGCGTCCAGCTCGCCGAGCAGGGCGTGCACGCGCTCGCCGTCGACGTTGCGGTGGATCAGCGCCTTGGGCAGCCGCTCGGCGAGGTCGCCGGGGCTCTCCAGGTCGGCGGGCAGGCAGGCCAGGGTGAACGTGAGCGGCCCGGCGGCCGACAGCGCGACCCACGAGCACCGGCGGCCGATCTCGTCGCAGGTGCCCTCGACCAGCACCCCGCCGGGCGCCAGGCGGCCGAGCATCGTCGCCCACGCCTCCAGCGCCTGCTCCTCGGTGTACTGGCGCAGGACGTTGAACGCGCGCAGCAGCACCGGCCGGGCGCCCGCCAGTTCGAATCCGCCGCGGCGGAACTCGAGCCGCGGCGGGTCGGCGACGGCTTCCCCGGCGGCGACCCGGTCGGTGTCCAGTTCCAGGCCGAGCACGCGCACGTCGGCGCGCACCGCCCGCAGGCGCGCGGCCATCTCCACGGTGGTGACCGGCGTGGCGCCGTAGCCGAGGTCGACGACGAGCGGGTCGGCCGCGGCGCGCAGGGCGTCGGCGACCAGCGGCGTGCCGACCGCCCAGCGGTCGACCCGCCGCAGCCGGTTCGGGTTGGTGGTGCCCCTGGTGGGCAGGCCGAGCGTGCGCGCCCGGCCGGCGGCTAGCCGCGGTTTGCGAGCCATTCGGTGGTGAACTCGTTTTCCTTGTCGAGCAGCTTGGCGACCTGTTCGGCGATCATCGTCTCCAGCTTGCCGCCCATCAGCGGGATGCTCACCTTGACCTGGCCGGTGAGCGTCATCCGGCTGCCGCCCTGGTGCCCGGCCAGCACGGTGGTGCCGTCCAGCCGTCCGGGGACGCCGTTGAGCGTCACCTCGACGGTGCCGGTGGTGCCCGCCTCGGTCCACGACTCGGCCCGGTGGATGACGAGGTCCCCGCCCAGCAGGCCCTTGGCGACCGACGGCAGGTGCTCGGCGGACACCCCCTGCTTGAGCTGGTAGGACGTCGTGCCATCGGCGGAGGCGAACGACACGAGCCGCGCGTCGTTGCCGCCCAGGACGGCCAGCCGGTCCCTCAGATACGTTTCGTCGACCAGTGCGCGGTAGACGTCCTGCACGGGCCACGTGGACGTGGTCAGGTGCTCGATGCGGCGTGCCATGGCGCGGAGGTTACCGTTGACGGTTGTGACCACCCCGCTGTCCAGTGCACAGGCGCGCGCCTCCGTGCCGCTCGCCGAGCGCACCACGCTACGGCTCGGTGGCCCGGCCACTGCCCTCCTGCGCGCCACCACGGCCGCCGAGCTCGTCGAGGCGGTGCGGGCCGCCGACGCCGACTCCGAACCGCTGCTGCTGCTGGGCGGCGGGTCGAACCTGGTCGTCGCGGATTCCGGTTTCGCCGGGACGGTGGTCCAGGTGGCCACCACCGGCCGCCGGGCGGACCCGCTGGGCGACGGGCTGGTGCAGTTCACCGTGGAGGCGGGCGAGGACTGGGACTCGGTCGTCGCCGAAGCCGTCGCGCAGGGCCTCGGCGGGCTGGAGTGCCTGTCCGGCATCCCCGGTCTCGTCGGCGCCACCCCCGTGCAGAACGTCGGCGCGTACGGCGTCGAGATCTCCCAGGTGCTGACCTCGGTGGACCTGATGGACCGCGCCAGCGGCCGGGTGACCCAGCGGCACGCCGACTCCCTCGGCCTCGCCTACCGGACGAGCGTGCTGAAGGGCACCGACCACGCGGTCGTGCTGCGCGCCCGGTTCGCGCTCACCGCGGGTGGCCTGTCCGCGCCGATCCGGTACGCGGAGCTGGCGCGGGTGCTCGGCGTCGCGCCGGGCGCCAGGGTGCCGGTCGACACCGCCCGCAAGGCCGTCCTGGAACTGCGGCGCGGCAAGGGCATGGTGCTCGACGCCGCCGACCACGACACGTGGAGCGCGGGCTCGTTCTTCACCAACCCCCTGGTGGACGACCCGACGTTGGCCGGTGTGCTGATCAGGGTCTCCGAACGGATGGGCGTCGACGTGGACGTGCCGGTCTACCCGGCGGGGACGGGCTACTCGAAGCTGTCGGCCGCGTGGCTGATCGAGCGCGCCGGGTTCGGCAAGGGCCACCTCGGTCCCGGCGGCCGGGTGGGACTGTCCACGAAGCACACCCTCGCGCTCACCAACCGCGGCGGCGCCACCACCGAGGACCTGCTGGAACTCGCCCGCGAGGTGCGCGACGGCGTGCGCGCGGCGTTCGGCGTGGAACTGCACCCGGAACCGGTGCTGGTGGGCTGCCGGTTCTGACCGGCCGAACGGGTGACTTTGCGTGACCAGATCCTCACCATGCGTGTTTCATTGAGGTGAGGACATCGCGGAGGTCGACATGGCCTACCTGGACGAGCACGCGCGTGCGGCGATCAGACCGATCAAGCGACGGGTCGAGGACGAACTGCTGGCCCGACCCGGTGTGGTCGGTGTCGACATCGGCGAGAAGGTCACCGGCGGCCTGCCGACGGGCCGGTTGGCGATCGTGGTCTACGTCGAGGTGAAGCGGCGCAGCCAGCGGTTCGCGATCCCCGTGCAGTACGCGGGCGTGCCCACCGACGTGGTCCAGGAGACGTTCCAGCCGCACCGCGCCCTGGCCTGGTCCGGCGGCGTGCACGGCGCCGAGCGGCACCCGTGCCTGGTCGGCGGCATCGGTTTCGGCCCGTGCCGGTCCGTCCGGTTCGTACCGCCGGACGTGCCCGTGCCCGGCGACTACCCCGTGGTCGGCACCCTGGGAGCCCTGGTCACACCCCGTGCGGCCGTGCCGAGGCTGATGGCGCTGACCTCGTTCCACGTGGCCTGCGTGGACGACGCCTGGTCGGTGGGGGACTGGATGGCCCATCCGTCGCGGGTGGACGGTGGCCACCCCCTGGAGGACCGGATCGGCACCCTGGCGCGCGCAGCCCTGTCCGGTTCGGTCGACGGCGCCGTGCTGCTGCTGACCACGCACCTGGACTGCCGGGCGGAGGTGGTCGGCCTCGGGCCGGTGCGGGGCCACGCGCGGGCCGTCGTCGGGTCCGCGGTGCGCAAGCGCGGCCGCACCACCGGGGGCACCGAGGCCGTCGTCGTGTCGGTGGACGCGACCGTCGTGCTCGACTTCGGCAACGACCTCGGCGTGCGCGTCCTGCATGACCAGATCCGCGTGCAGGCGGGGCCCGGCGGCCGGTTCGGCGACCACGGCGACTCCGGCGCCGTGCTGCTCGACGACGCCAACCGCGTCGTCGGCCTGTACTGCGCGGGCAACCCGTCCGGCTCGATCGGGTTCGCGAACCCGATCGAGCCCGTGCTGGACCAGTTGGACGTGGACCTGCTGGTGGAGGCCTAGGTCCTGCTCACCCTGGTCGCGGAGGCCTGGTCGCGCGGGCGCAGGACGATCTGGTCCAGGTTCACGTGCGAGGGCCTGGTCACGGCGAACGAGATCACGTCGGCCACGTCGTCGGCGGTCAGCGGCGTCATGCCCTGGTAGACACCCGCCGCGCGCTCCTCGTCGCCGCCGAAGCGCAGCACCGAGAAGTCCGTCTCGACCATGCCCGGCAGGATCTCGGTGAACCGGACGGGCTGCCCGAGCAGTTCGCCGCGCAGGCTCCGGTGCAGCGCGGCCTGCGCGTGCTTGGCGGAGGTGTAGCCGGACCCGTTGTCGTAGACCTCGAAGGCCGCGATGGACGTCACGGTCACCACGTGGCCGTCACCGGAGGCGATCAGCTTCGGCAGCAGGCCCTTGGTCACCCGCAGCGTGCCGAGGACGTTCGTCTCCCACATCCAGCGGTAGTCGTCCTCGCTGTACTCGGCGACGGGCCCCATCCCTCGGGCGCCTCCCGCGTTGTTGACCAGCACGTCGGCCTCGGGAACGCGGTCGAGGAAGGCGGCGACGGAGTCGGCGTCCGTCACGTCCAGTTCGACAGCGGTCCCCCCGATCCCGTCCGCGATACCCTGGAGGCGGTCGAGCCGACGGGCTGCCAGCACCACGTGGAAGCCCTCGGCGGCGAGCTTGCGGGCGGTCGCTTCCCCGATTCCCGCGCTCGCTCCGGTCACAACAGCGGTTCGACGGTCGTTTTTCACGGTGATCATGCTGCCGTGCTCGTCCGATCGGCGCACCGGCTATGACGAGCATCACCACCATCCGGTGGGCACTTCCGCCGCGCCGGGACGTCTTTGATTCGTGGGGGACAGTCAACGAGGCTTTGGAGGTCGATCGTGCGGACGAAGCTTCGGGCCGTGACCGCGTTCCTGCTGGGTGCGGCGCTGCTCGCCGGGTGCTCCAGCACCGAGTCCGGCAAGGCGAGCCCGGAGGGCGCCGGAGGTGCCCCGCAGGAGCAGGTCTCCATCGCGAAGTTCACCGCCGTCCCCGCCGCCGACGCCAAGGACGCCCCGGTGAACGTGCCGGTCAACGTCACCGTGTCCGACGGCACGATCGACGAGGTCGCGGTCGACAACCCCGAGGGCAAGCCCGTCGCGGGCAAGCTGGCCGACGACAAGAAGTCGTGGTCGACCACCGAGCCCCTCGGCTACGGCAAGGCCTACACCTACAGCGGCAAGGCGACCGGCACGGACGGCAAGTCCGCCGAACTCAAGGGCGGCTTCTCCACCGTCGCCCCCGCCGCGCAGGTCCGCGGCACGCTGTTCCCGACCGACGACCAGACGATGGGTGTCGCCATCCCCATCATGGTCAAGTTCGACGCCCCGGTGACCGACCGCGCCGCCGTGCAGAAGGCGCTGACCGTGACGAACAGCGCGAACGTGCAGGGCTCCTGGGCCTGGTTGAGCGAGCAGGAGGTGCACTACCGCCCCGAGGCCTACTGGCCCGCGGGCACCAAGGTGCACGTCGAGGCCAAGCTCTACGGGGTCGCCTACGGCGGCGGCGCGTACGGCGCGTCCGACGTGACCAGCGACTTCACCATCGGCCGCAACCAGGTCGTGAAGATCGACACCCCGACGCACCAGCTCGTGGTGCAGCGCGACGGCCAGACCGTCGCCAGCTACCCGGCGAGCTTCGGCAAGGACGCGGACCCCGAGCTGACCACTCCCAACGGCACCTTCATCGTCATGCAGAAGGACGACCAGTGGAGCTTCGACAACCCGCAGTACGGCTACACCAACGTGCTGAAGAAGTGGGCCGTGCGGTTCTCCAACCACGGTGAGTTCATCCACGAGAACAACGACAACGCGGCCAACATCGGCAACAACAACACCTCGCACGGCTGCGCGAACCTCACCGAGGCCGACGCGAAGGCCTACTACGACACCGCGATGATCGGCGACCCGGTCGAGGTGGTCGGCTCCATCACCACGCTGCCCGCGAAGTACGACTGGTACGACTGGCAGATCCCGTGGGCCGAGTGGCAGACCATGTCGGCCGCCTGAGCGGGAAGCACTGGACGGGGTCGGGTGTTGATCCCGTCGTGCAGAAAACTATCCACACCGCGCGCGGTGTCCGGCTGGCGGTCCACGAGGCGGGGCCGGTCGACGGCCCGGCGGTGGTGCTGGTGCACGGCTGGACCCAGTCCGGCGCCGCGTGGG
Organism: Umezawaea sp. Da 62-37; assembly: GCF_032460545.1. Lineage (GTDB taxonomy): Bacteria > Actinomycetota > Actinomycetes > Mycobacteriales > Pseudonocardiaceae > Umezawaea. Next base: position 5,105,088 of record NZ_CP135965.1, on the reverse strand, counting down.
CCGCGGTCGACGGGTTCCGGACGTTCGCGGTCGACCTGCGCGGTCACGGCGACTCGGACGTGCCCGCCGACGGCTACGACGACCCGGAGGCGTGGGCGGACGACCTGGCCGCGGTGCTGGCCCACGTCGGCCGCCCCGCCGTGCTGGTCGGCTGGTCCTACGGCGGCCTCGTGGTGGCGGACTACCTCCGGGTGCGCGGAACCTCCCTGGTCGACGGCCTGGTCCTGGTCGGCGCGATCACCGGGATCGGCCGCGGTCGGGTGGGAGGCAGGATCGGGCCGGTGATGCGCGCGGCGATGCCCGCCGCCCTCACCGACGACACCGCGCTGGCCGCGTTCTGCGCCGCGATGGCGCCCTCGCTGCCCGCGGCGACCGTCGACCGGCTGACCGCCGCCGCGCTGCGGGTGCCGCCCGCCGTGCGCGCCGCGCTGTTCGACCGGGACGTGGACAACACCGACGTGCTGGCCGCCGTGGACGTGCCCGTGGTGGTGCTGCACGGCCTCGACGACGGCGTGGTGGCCCCCTCGGCCGCCGAGCACAACGCGAACGCGATCCCCGGCGCCGAACTGGTGCTGCTGCCCGGCACCGGGCACCTGCCGTTCCTGGAACGCCCGGCGGAGTTCGCCGCCGCGCTCGCGACAGCGGCCCGCCGTCCGGAGGTGGCCCGGTGAAGCGGATCGCCGTGCTCTCGGTGCACACCTCCCCGCTGGAGCAGCCCGGCACCGGCGACGCGGGCGGCATGAACGTCTACATCGTCCAGACCGCCACCCGGATGGCCGCCAAGGGCGTCGAGGTGGAGATCTTCACCAGGGCCACCAACTCCGGGCTGCCGCCGGTGGTCGAGATGGCGCCCGGCATCAAGGTCCGGCACGTCGTCGCGGGCCCGTTCGAAGGGCTCGGCAAGGAGGAGTTGCCCGGCCAGCTGTGCGCGTTCACCGCGGGCGTGCTGCGCGCGGAGGCCCGCCACGAACCCGGCTACTACGACGTGATCCACTCGCACTACTGGCTGTCCGGGCAGGTCGGCTGGCTGGCCCGCGAACGGTGGGGCGTGCCGCTGGTGCACACCGCGCACACCCTGGCGAAGGTCAAGAACGCCGCCCTCGCCGACGGCGACAACCCGGAACCGCGGATGCGGGTGATCGGCGAGGAGCAGGTGGTCGAGGAGGCCGACCGGCTCGTCGCGAACACCGACGTCGAGGCGGCCGAGCTGGTCGACCTCTACGACGCCGCCCCGGAGAAGGTGCTGACCATCCCGCCGGGCGTCGACCTGGGGACCTTCACCCCCGGCGACCGCGCCGCCGCCCGCGCCGGGCTGGACCTGCGGCCGGACCAGGTCGTGTTCGCGTTCGTCGGCCGCATCCAGCCGTTGAAGGCGCCCGACGTGCTGCTGCGCGCCGCCGCCGAACTACTGGCGCGCGACCCGTCGCTGCGCCCGCGGCTGGTGGTGCTCGTCGTCGGCGGGCCGTCCGGCAGCGGCCTGGAGCAGCCGAAGGCGTTGCAGCAGCTCGCCGCGGAACTGGGGATCACCGACGTGGTGCGGTTCCTGCCGCCGCTGGCCGGGCCCGCGCTGGCGCGGGTGTACCGGGCGGCCGACGTGGTCGCGGTGCCCAGCCACAACGAGTCGTTCGGGCTGGTCGCCCTGGAGGCGCAGGCGTGCGGCACCCCCGTCGTCGCGGCCGCCGTCGGCGGGCTCCCGGTGGCCGTGCGGCACGGCGTGTCCGGCTGCCTGGTCGACGGGCACGACCCGGCGGAGTGGGCGCGGGCCCTCGGGCACGTGGCGCTGGACCCCGACCTCCGCGCCCGGCTGGCGGGCAACGCGGTCGCCCACGCGCGAGGATTCTCCTGGGAACGCACGACCGACACCCTGTTGGCCGCGTACTCCGACGCGCGCAAGGCGTTCCAGCGGGAGGTCCACCGGTGATCGACGAGGTCATCCAGTCCACGTTGGACGAACGGGAGCTCGCCTACGAGCACAAGGAGCCCGGCAAGTTCTTCGTGACCCTGCCGGGCACCAAGAAGCTCCAGACCAACTGCTGGCTGGTCGCGGGCCGCCACGCGCTGCTCGTGGAGGCGTTCGTCTGCCGCAAGCCCGACGAGGCGCACGAGGCCGTGTACCGGTTCCTGCTGCGCCGCAACGCGAAGCTCTACGGCGTGCACTACACGGTCGACACCGAGGGCGACATCTACCTGGTCGGCCGGATCGGCCTGGCCGCCGTGACGGCCGACGAGCTGGACCGCGTGCTCGGCCAGGTCGTGGAGGCCGCCGACGGCGACTTCAACACGCTGCTGGAGATCGGGTTCGCGGGCGCGATCCAGCGCGAGTGGGACTGGCGGGTCTCGCGCGGCGAGTCCCTGGCGAACCTCCAGGCGTTCAGGCACCTGGTGAACGAGGCCTGATCGTGACCGGGCGGGCGCAACTGCCCGCCCGCGCCCCTCCGTCTACCCCTTGCACACGGGGCCACTGGAGGGGATCTGACATGGGTAGACGCACGCTTGTGGTGACCGCGCTGGCCGTCATGGCGCTCGCGGGGTGTTCCGGGGCCGACAACAGCAGCGCGGGCGGGAGCGCGGACATGCCCGCACGCGCCGTCGCGCCCGCTCCCGCCCAGGGCAACAGCACGCCCGGCGCCAAGGAAGCCGCGCCCGACCAGGCGCAGTCCCAGCCCGCGGGCACCGCGGCGGCGGACCGGCAGATGGTGCGCACCGCCGACGTCAGCCTGCGCGGCGAGGACGTCGAAGCGGTCCTGGCGAAGGTGAAGGAACTCGCCCAGCGCGAGAACGGGTTCGTCAGCCTGGAGAACTCGAGCTCCTCCACCGGGTCGGTGACGCTGCGCGTGCCCGCCGACCGGATGGACGTGCTGCTCAAGGGCATCGGCGAGATCGACGGCACCACCCTGGTCAGCCGCTCGGTGAAGTCCGAGGACGTGACCGAGCAGGTCGTCGACGTCGAGTCCAGGCTCGCCACCCAGCGCGCCAGCGTCGACCGCGTGCGGGCACTGCTGGACCGGGCCGCCACGACGTCGGAGATCACCGACATCGAGGGCGAGCTGACCAGGCGGCAGAGCGAGCTGGAGTCGTTGCAGCGACGGCACGACTCGCTCAAGGGCCAGGTCGCGCTGTCGACCATCTCGGTCACGATCCGCAAGGAGTCCGCCGCGGCCCAGGCCGAAGAGGAGATGGGCTTCCTGGGCGCACTCGCCTCCGGCTGGTCCGCCCTGGTCAAGGCGTTCCGCGTCATCGTCGTCGTCATCGGCGCCGTACTGCCGTTCGCCGTCGTGCTGGGTTTGCTCTTCGCGGTGTTCTGGACCCTCCGCAAGCGACGCCGCCCGGTGACCGGCGGCGGTGCCGCCGTGCAGGCGGCGGGGGACGTCGAACAAGCGGAGCGGTGACGCTCGGAACACGCGGAAGGCCCCCGGCGGTGAACTGCCGAGGGCCTTTCCGTGCCGTGGGGAGAGCTACGAACCAGCCTTCTCCCGCGCCCGGAGGTCCTTGCGCAGGATCTTCCCCGCGGAGGACTTCGGGATCGCGTCGATGAACTCGACGACGCGCACCTTCTTGTGCGGGGCCACGCGTTCGGCGACGAAGGACATCACGCCCGCGGCGTCGAGGTCCTCGGCGCCGGACTGGCGGACGACGAAGGCCTTCGGGATCTCCTCGCCGTCGGCGTCGAGGACGCCCACGACCGCGGCGTCGGCGATCCGGGGGTGGGTCAGCAGCACGGCTTCCAGTTCGGCGGGCGGGACCTGGTAGCCCTTGTACTTGATGAGCTCCTTGACCCGGTCGACGATGCTGACGACGCCGTCCGCGTCGATGACCGCCACGTCGCCGGTGTGCAGGAAGCCGTCGGCGTCGAGGGTCGCGGCGGTGGCCTCCTCGTTGTTGAGGTAGCCCTTCATGACGTTCGGGCCGCGGCACCAGAGTTCGCCGCGCTCGCCGACGCCGACGTCCTCGCCGGTGGCGGGGTCGACGAAGCGGTTCTCCATGTTGGGGTAGATGACGCCGACGGTCCCGACCGAGATGTCGTCGCGGCCCTCGGGGATGGCGTGGCTGACCGGGCTCATCTCCGTCATGCCGTAGCCCTGGAGCACCTTGCAGCCCAGGCGCTTGCGGACCGCGGCGGCCAGGTCGACGTCCAGCGGGGCGGCGCCCGAGAAGATGGTGTCGATGGCGGAGAGGTCGAACTGGTCGACCAGCGGGTGCTTGGCCAGCGCGACCGCGACCGGTGGGGCGATGTAGACGCGGTCGGTGCGGTGCTCGGCGATGACCCGCAGGAACTCGGGCAGGTCGAACCTCGGCATGGTGACGATGGTGGCGCCGACGTAGAGGCCGTGGTTCATCAGGACCTGCATGCCGTAGATGTGGAAGAACGGCAGCACGGCCAGGATGCGGGTCTCGTCGCCGACGCGCATGATCGGCGTGGACTGGACGATGTTCGCCACGAGGTTGCGGTGGGTGAGCATCACGCCCTTGGCCTTGCCCGTGGTGCCCGAGGAGTAGGGCAGCACCGCGACGTCCTCGGCCGGGTCGATCGTCACCTCCGGCACGGGGCCGGTGCTCGCCAGGACGGTCGTGAGGGACGGGTGGCCCTCGGCGCCGTCGAGGACGACCACGTCGTCCGCGGTGAGGCCGATCCGCTGCGCGGCGGGCCAGCCGTTCGGGAGGAGCACCGAGACGGTGAAGAGCATCTTCGCGCCCGCGTCGGCGAGCTGGCTGGCCACCTCGTTCGCGGTGTAGAGCGCGTTGATCGTGGTGGCGGTGGCGCCCGCGCGCAGGATGCCGTGGAAGACGACCGCGTAGTACGGCGTGTTGGGGCTGAGGATGCCCACCACGTCACCCTTGCCGATCCCCCTCTCGGCGAGGGCGGCGGCAAGCCTGTCGATCGCACCCGCGAGCTGCCCGTAGGTCATCTCGGCACCGGTCGTGCCGTCGATGAGCGCCACCCGGTCGGCGCGTTCGGCGACGTCGGCGAACAACAGCTCGTGCAAGGAGACGTCCGGGACCACTACGTCGGGGAACGGACTGCGGAAGATCATGCGGCGGCCTCATTCGGTCGATCGTTGCACCGTGATCGCGTCATCGTGAGTCAACCCACACCACAGGTCAAGGCGTGGCAAGACGTTACCGGCCGAGAGCAACAGCACTCGAATGGAGCAGCGGATGACCTTGTGGACGCCGTGCCCGATCTGCGAAGTTGACAGGGCCTGCGCGGCTCGGCTCCCACGCACTCCACGAGCCCCGCAGGGAACCTCGCGGTTCGCAAACCCCCCGTCGAACCGCGGCCCGCTGGACTTCCGGGCTCCCCCCGCCCGATGTCCGCTCTAGCGGGGAACCAACGCGGGGTGGTCCGAGTTGTGACTCCCCCTCTCTCCCGGACCGCCCCGCGCTTCCCCCGCGGTGTTGCTCTGAGTAGGTTTTTCTTCAGAAAACGATGCTCAATTGGCTGACGGGGTAGCCGAGGTTTTCACCCGGCGGCCCGGTCAGACCCCTCCGTGCCGCAGCTTGAACGATTGACGCCGACGTGCCTGGTGTCGACGCGCGCCCCCCGCGGCCCCAACGCCTCCACACCCCAGAAGCCCCTAACCCGGCATGATCGCCGACGCCAGGCCGGGAGCCAGCAGGCTGGCTGTCTCGGCTGCCGCGCGGATGATCTCCTCGTCGGTGAGGTTCAGGTCGTGGGAGCCCATGACCGCGAGGTTGGCGCTCATCAGGGCCATGCGGATCTTCAGCAGTTCGAGTGGGGGTGTGCCGGGGTCGGCCATGAGGGCGGAGACCTTCTGCATGCGGTCGAGGCCGCCTGCGCCGCCCTTGTGCGGCATGAGGTCGCGGAGTGCGGCCTGGTTGGCGAGGGCGAACCTGGCGAAGCCGAGGCCGCCTTCGACGACGAGGGAGAACCAGCCTGCGGCGATGCGGGCCGTGCGGTCGGCTGAGGGGGGTTGGGCCTCGGCCCATTCGATCAGCGCGTCCAATGTGGCCAGTCGTTCCTCGAACAGGCTGCGGACGATCGATTCCTTGCTGTCGAAGTGGTAGTAGAGCGCCGCTTTGGTGATGTCGAGCCGTTCGGCGATCTCGCGCATCGAGGTGGCCTCGTAACCGCGGACGGTGAAGAGCTCCAGGGCCACGCGGCGGATCTCGGCGCGGCGGTCGTCGCCCGTCTTGCGTCGCTGGGTCATGCGCCTGCCCTCGTTCCGTCCGTTTTGCACCTTCAGCATAGCGGTTGCTTACCTGCCGGTCAGTAAGTACTCTGTTGACCGACCGGTAAGTAAGTTGAGCATCCCGCGAAGGACCGCACGATGACGACAGAAGCCACCCCGGTAGCCGGGGCCGGAGCTCCGGCCCAGTTCACCCACCGGCAGATCATGGTCACGATGAGCGGTCTGGTCATCGCGATGCTGCTGGCCATGCTCGACAACATGATCGTGGCGCCCGCGCTGCCCACGATCGTCGGAGACCTCGGCGGTCTGAGCCACCTGGCCTGGGTGACGACGGGCTACGTGCTGGCGTCGACGGCGTCCACGCCGATCTGGGGCAAGCTCGGGGACCTGTTCGGCCGTCGGATCACGTTCATCTCGTCGGTGGTCGTGTTCCTCGCGGGCTCGGCGCTGGCCGGGATGTCGCAGAACATGGGCGAGCTGATCGCGTTCCGCGCGGTGCAGGGCCTCGGCGCGGGCGGTCTCATGGTGGGTGTGCTGTCGATCGTCGGCGAGATGATCCCGCCGCGCGAGCGCAGCAAGTACATGGGTCTGATGATGGCCGTGATGCCGGTCGCGATGATCGGCGGACCGCTCGCGGGCGGCTTCATCACGGACAACTTCTCGTGGCGCTGGGCGTTCTACGTCAACCTGCCGCTGGGTGTGATCGCGCTGTTCGTGTGCTGGTTCACCCTCGCCAAGCTGCCGCGCGGCACCGGGAAGGCGAAGATCGACTGGTTGGGCGCGGGCCTGCTGACCGTGTGGATCACGTCGCTGGTCCTGATCACGAGCTGGGGCGGCACGGAGTACGAGTGGTCCTCGCCGACGATCCTGGGCCTGATCGCGCTGACGCTGGTGACGTTCGTCGCGTTCGTGGTCGTGCAGCGCCGGGTGGCCGAGCCGATCATGCCGCTGCGCGTGTTCACGAACCTGAACTTCACCCTTTCCGGCGGCCTGGCGTTCATCTCGGGCTTCGCGATGTTCGGCGCGGTGACGTTCCTGCCGCAGTTCCAGCAGTTCGTCCAGGGCTCGTCCGCGACGAACAGCGGCCTGCTGCTGATGCCGATGATGATCGCGGCCATGGCGGTGTCGCTCGCCAGCGGCACGATCATCGGCAGGACCGGTCACTACAAGGTGTTCCCGATCGTCGGCAGCGCGCTGATCGCCCTCTCGCTCGGCCTGTTCGCCACGATCGACCTCGACACCACCAAGACCACGACCGCGTTCTACATGGTCCTGCTCGGCGCGGGCATGGGCTGCCTGATGCAGACCTCCACGCTCATCGCGCAGAACAGCATCGAGCTGCGCGACATCGGCGCGGGCACGGGCGCGTCGACGTTCCTGCGCAACATGGGCAGCTCGATCGGCGTGTCCCTGCTCGGCGCGCTCTACACCAGCTCGCTGACGGACTCCCTGTCCGGCGGCGCGGCACTGCCCGGCGCGGCCAACCAGATGACCCCCGCCGTGCTGAAGTCCCTGCCGGTGGAGGCGCAGCGGATCTTCCAGACCGCCGTGACCGACGGCGTCACGACGCTGTTCACGGTCGCGGCCTGCGTGGCCGCGGTGGGCGTCGTGGTGGCGCTGTTCATCAAGCAGGTGCCGCTGCGCGGCCGGGTCAAGGCCGAGGACGTCGTGGCCGCGGAGGTCTGACCGGTGTGGCGCCGCCCTCGCTCGTCCCGCGGGCGCGGCGCCACCCCTTAGGGTTGGACGCATGTCTGTGGGAACCCTGGTCCTGCTCCGCCACGGCGAGAGCGTGTGGAACGCCGAGAACCTGTTCACCGGCTGGGTGGACGTGCCCCTGTCGGAGAAGGGGGTCGCCGAGGCCAAGCGCGGTGGCGAACTGCTGACGGCGGCGGGCGTGCTGCCGGAGGTGCTGCACACCTCGCTGCTGCGCCGGGCGATCATGACGGCGAACCTCGCCCTCGACGCGGCCGACCGGCACTGGATCCCGGTGAAGCGGGACTGGCGCCTCAACGAGCGGCACTACGGGGCGTTGCAGGGCAAGAACAAGAAGCAGACCCTGGCGGAGTTCGGCGAGGAGCAGTTCATGCTCTGGCGCCGCTCCTACGACACCCCGCCGCCGCCCATCGAGCCCGGCGCCGAGTTCAGCCAGGACGCCGACCCGCGCTACGCCGACCTCGGCCCCGACCTGCCGCTGACCGAGTGCCTGCTCGACGTGGTGAAGCGGATGATCCCGTACTGGGAGTCCGCCATCGTGCCGGACCTCCGCGCGGGGAAGACCGTGCTGGTCACGGCGCACGGCAACTCGCTGCGCGCGCTGGTCAAGCACCTCGACGGCATCTCCGACGACGACATCGCCGGCCTGAACATCCCGACCGGCATCCCGCTGCGCTACGACCTCGACGAGGCGCTCCAGCCGATCACGCCCGGCGGCACCTACCTCGACCCGGACGCGGCCGCCGACGCCATCAAGGCCGTCGCCAACCAGGGCCGCTAACTAGACCAGGCCCAGCTCACGGGCCCGCGACCCGGCCTGGAAGCGGGACGTGGCGCCCATCGCGGCCATCAGCTCGGCCACGCGGCGGCGGTACGTGCGCAGGGACAGCCCCAGCGCGCGTGCCGCCGCTTCGTCGGTCAGGCCGTCGTTCAGCGCGGTGAGGATGCCGGGCGTCAACGGCCGCAGCTCGACCATGGACGCGTCGTGCACCTCCAGGGGGCTGGCCGCCCGCCACGCGGCCTCGTAGAGGGCGTGGATGCCCCGCACGGCCTTCGGGGCGGAGATGACGCTGTAGGACCTCTCGCCGCGCGACGTGTCGCCCGCCATGATCACGAACCGGTCGCCGAGCAGCAGCGTCTCGTGCAGGTCGTCCGGCGTGACGCGGACCTCCGCGCCGTGCTCGGCCATCACGTGCGCCTGCTGCGACCAGGACGGGTCGAGCATCGCGCTGAGCCGGAACAGCTTGCGCAGCCGCTTGACGCGCCTCGGGTCCCCTATGGACCGGGCGTTCGTCTTCCACCACGTGAACAGCGTGTTCGCCGCGCAGGCGATCTCGTCCACGTCGAACAGGTGACCGGCGCGCTCGAACAGCTCGCGTTCGCCGTGCACCACCTCGATCAGGTCCATCCGCCGAGCATGGCAGCTTGTGGCCACGAGATGCGGGCGGTGGCAGGTTCCGTCCACCCTGGTGCCATGGACTTGAACGTGAAGCGGATCGGTTACGGCGCCATGCAGCTCGCGGGCCCCGGCGTGTTCGGCCCGCCGGAGGACGCCGACCAGGCCCGCGCGGTGCTGCGCCGCGCGGTTGAACTGGGCGTGGACCACATCGACACCAGCGACTACTACGGCCCCTACGTGGTCAACGACCTCATCCGCGAGGCGCTGCACCCCTACCCGGAGAACCTGGTGCTGGTCACCAAGGTCGGCGCCCGCCGCGACGACACGGGGGCGTGGCTGCCCGCGAACAGCCCCGACGAGCTGCGCTCGGCCGTGCACGACAACCTGAAGCGGCTCGCGGTCGACGCGATCGACGTGGTCAACCTGCGCATCATGGCCGACGACGACATCGAGGCCGGCATGACCGCTCTGGCCGAGCTGCGCGAACAGGGGCTGATCAAGCACATCGGCGTCAGCAACGTGGACGCCGCGCAGTTGGCCCTGGCGCAGGCCGTCGCGCCCGTGGTGTGCGTGCAGAACCACTACAACCTGGCCCACCGCGACGACGACGCGCTGGTCGACTCGACGGCCGCGCAGGACATCGCGTTCGTGCCGTTCTTCCCCCTCGGCGGGTTCCAGCCGCTCGACCTGGAGCACCTGGAGACGGTCGCCAAGCGGCACGACGCGACTCCGCGCCAGGTGGCGCTGGCGTGGCTGCTGCACCGGTCGCCGAACATCCTGCTGATCCCCGGGACGTCCTCGGTCGGGCACCTGGAGGAGAACCTGGCGGCCGGCGGGTTGCGGCTGTCCCAAGAGGACCTCGCCGCGTTCTGAACGCCGGATGGACACGACTGGGTGAACACGGGCTGGACGCGTGAAGAACAAGCGCTCCAGGGGTGTCGCGGGTGTCACGGTTGACCCCTCGGCCCTAGGCCGCGGCACCCCTGACCTGCTTACCATTCGGTCGTGACCGCACTGGGTTACCTCGCACTGGTGGTCGGCCTCGTGCTGACCGGCGGCGCGGCCTTCCTCATCGGCCGCGCCACGGTCCGCAAGCAGGCCTCGACCACGACCGGACTGACGGTCGCCGACCTCATGGCGATGGTCGTCCAGTCCTCCCACGACGGCATCGCCGTCCTCAACGGATTCGGCGACGTGGTGCTGCACAACGCCCGCGCCGAGGAGCTCGGCGTCGTGCGCAACAACCGCGCCGACGACCGGGCCCGCCGGGCCGCCGAACTGGTCCGGCGCGACGGCGAGGAGGTGCACGTCGACCTGTCGCCGCTGGAGGTCAAGGGCCGCCAGCCGGAGGCGGTGCACGCGCGGGTCAAGGTGCTGGTCGAGAACTTCACCGTCGTGGACGCCTCCGACGAGTCGGAGTCCGTCCGGCTGGAGGCGACCCGGCGCGACTTCGTGGCCAACGTCAGCCACGAGCTGAAGACGCCGGTGGGGGCGCTCGCGCTGCTCGCCGAGGCCGTCCTGGACGCCGTGGACGACGAGGAGCAGGTCCGGAAGTTCAGCGCGAAGATCATGCAGGAGGCCACCAGGTTGGGCACGCTGGTGACCGAGCTGATCGCGCTGTCGCGGCTCCAGGGCGCCGAGAAGCTGCCCGAGCTGACCGCCGTCGACGTCGACACCGTGGTGTCCGAGGCGCTGGGCCGGTCGCGGCTGGGCGCCGAGTCGTCCGGCATCGGGATCAGCTGCGACGAACCCGGCGGCCTCGTCGTCGAGGGCGACCGGATGCTGCTGGTCACGGCCTTGAGCAACCTCCTCGACAACGCTGTCGCCTACTCGCCGCCGGGCAGCCCGGTGTCGATCAGCCGCAGGCTCGTCGCGGGGTTCGTGGAGATCGCGGTCACCGACCGCGGCATCGGCATCGCCGAGGACCAGCAGACCCGCGTGTTCGAGCGCTTCTACCGGGTCGACCGGGCCCGCTCGCGGGCCACCGGCGGCACCGGGCTCGGCCTCGCCATCGTGAAGCACGTCGCGCTCAACCACGGCGGCGACGTGAAGCTGTGGAGCCTGCCCGGCACCGGTTCGACGTTCACCCTCCGCATCCCCGTCCACCTCGACCAGGTGGACCGGGCCCCCGCCCTGCCTGAGCAGGAACTCGCGACAACGCATGGAGGAGAGCTGTGACCAGGGTGCTCATCGTGGAGGACGAGGAGTCCTTCGCCGATCCGCTCGCCTTCCTGCTCCGCAAGGAGGGCTTCACCGCCGCGCTCGCCGCCACCGGGCAGGAGGCGCTGGAGGAGTTCGACCGCAACGGCGCCGACATCGTCCTGCTCGACCTGATGCTGCCCGGCATGAGCGGCACCGACGTGTGCAAGCAGCTCCGCCAGCGCTCCGCCGTACCGGTGATCATGGTCACTGCGCGGGACAGCGAGATCGACAAGGTCGTGGGGCTGGAACTGGGCGCGGACGACTACGTGACCAAGCCCTACTCGGCCCGCGAGCTGATCGCCCGCATCCGCGCGGTGCTCCGCCGCGGCGGCGAGGCCGAGGAGCTGTTGCCGCAGGTGCTGGAGGCGGGACCGGTCCGGATGGACGTCGAGCGGCACGTCGTCACCGTCGACGGCGGCGAGGTCGGGCTGCCGCTCAAGGAGTTCGACCTGCTGGAGTACCTCCTGCGCAACGTCGGCCGCGTCCTCACCAGGGGGCAGCTGATCGACCGGGTGTGGGGCGCGGACTACGTCGGCGACACGAAGACGCTGGACGTGCACGTCAAACGCCTGCGCTCCAAGATCGAACCCGATCCGTCGGCCCCCAGGCACCTCGTGACGGTCCGGGGTCTCGGGTACAAGTTCGAGTCCTGACCCGGCCGACCGGGTACGGTGCACCGCGTGCGCCTCGGGGTCCTCGATGTGGGGTCGAACACCGTCCACCTGCTCGTGGTGGACGCCCACAGGGGTGCCCACCCGACGCCGATGAGCTCGGAGAAGTCCGTGCTCCGCCTGGCCGAGCAGCTCGACGCGAACGGGCAGCTCACCAGGGCGGGGGCGGACCACCTGATCAGGACCGTCGCGGCGTCCAAGGCGGCGGCCGAGCGGCTGGACTGCGAGGACCTGATGGCCTTCGCGACCTCCGCGGTCCGCGACGCGGGCAACTCGGCCGAGGTGCTGGACCGGGTGCGCAAGGAGACCGGGGTCGACCTGAAGGTCCTCACCGGCGACGACGAGGCCCGCTACACGTTCCTCGCGGTGCGCCGCTGGTACGGCTGGTCGGCGGGCAGGCTGCTGTGCCTGGACATCGGCGGCGGTTCGCTGGAGCTCGCGGTGGGCGTGGACGAGGACGCCGAGCAGGCGTTCTCCGTCCCGCTGGGCGCGGGCAGGCTGACCAGGACGCGGTTCCGCAAGGACCCGCCGAGCCGCGCCGAGATCCGCGATACCACCGAATGGCTGGATGATCAACTGGCCTCGGTGGCGAAGGAGCTGCGCCGTTCGGGTACACCTGACCGCGTGGTCGCCACGTCGAAGACCTTCCGGACGCTCGCCCGCCTGACGGGCGCCGCGCCGTCCTCGGCCGGTCCGAGGGCCAAGCGGGTCCTCACCGACGCCGGGCTGCGGCAGCTGATCGCGTTCGTCTCCCGGATGTCCGCGGGCGACCTCGCGGAGCTGGAGGGCGTGAGCGCCAGCCGGGCCCACCAGCTGGTCGCGGGAGCCCTCGTGGCCGACGCCACGATGCGAGCGCTGTCACTCACGCAGCTCGAGATTTGCCCCTGGGCCCTGCGGGAAGGTGTCATCCTTCGGAGGTTGGACCACACTGACGGCTCGGAACAGACCGCGCCGACGGCTCCAGGCCGGCAGCCGGGTGACACTGGACGTTCAGGCCAGCACGGAGCACGGTGGAGTTGATGAGTCGAGAGAGCGAGTCCGAGCAGACTCAGCGCACGGTCGCTGAGCTGCTGGCCCAGTACGGCGCGAGCGCGGGCGACGCGCCGCCGCGTCGACGACGACGGCGTGCGGAGGACCCGACCGACACCGGCCCGCAGGCGATAATCGAGCGGGTCAACTCCGACAGCGGCCAGATGAAGGCGGTCGACCCCGCCGTCGAGCCGCCGCCGACCCGTTCGGGGCGCCGGGCCAAGCCGGACGCGGACCCGGACCGCACGCAGTACGCGGCCCCGGTGCGCCCGGAGCCGTCCCAGACCGACCTGCGCCGCACCGAGCCGCCGCCGAGGGTGATGCCGCCCAAGGTGACGCCGCCGCGCGTCGAGCCGCCGAAGGCCGCGCCCCCCAGGGCCGAGCCGCCGCGGCCGAGCCGCCCGGAGCCGTCGCGCGCCGACCTGCCGCGCCCGGACCCGTCGAGGTCCGACCTGTCGCGCCCGGACCTGTCCCGGCTCGATCCGTCCAGGTCCGACCTGTCCCGCCCGGACCTGTCGCGCCTCGACCCGCACCAGGGCGACCAGCCGCGCTCCGACCCGCGTCGCCCCGAGGTGCGCCGTCCCGCGGTGCCCCCGGTCGACCCGGCCGAGGAGACCCGGCAGGTCCCGCCGATCGTCGACGAGTACGCGCTGCCGAAGCCGGACGCGTCGCGGACCAACATCCCCAAGCCGGACCCGTCGCGCACGAACATCCCGAAGCCGGAGTCCTCGCGGGCCAACCTGCTGAAGACGGACCCGCCGTCGCGGACGAACCTGCCCAAGCCGGACCTGTCGCGCGGCAACCTGCCGAAACCGGACCTGTCCCGGCCGGGCGCGCCGCGTCCGCCGATGGGTCCGCCGCCGCCTGCTCCGGTGCGCGAGGCGATGACCGACCTCATCCCGCGCGTCCCGGCCCAGCAGCCGGGCCCGGACGACACCCAGGTCACGCGGTCCGTGCCCCTCCTGCCGCCCGTGCCGGGGCAACTGCCCCCACCGCTGCCGGACGCCAGGCCCGAGGAGTGGTTCGGCGACGACGACGAGGAGTTCGCGGAGCAGGAGCACACCGCCGCGCACCCCGGCCCCTACGTCGACGACTACTCGGACAACTACTCCGTCGACAACTTCGACCCCGCCGACAGCCCAGCCGGGCTCGCGGACGTCGACGAGGACGACGAGGACTTCGAGGAGGTCGAGCGCTCCCCGATCAAGGAGTGGCTGGTCATGATCGCCCAGCTCGCGGTCGGCGTGCTCGGCGGCGCCGTGCTGTGGCTCGGCTTCAACTTCCTGTGGCGCGCCCTCCCGGCGGCGGCGCTGGTGCTGGCGCTCGGCGTCACCGTCGGCCTGGTGCTGCTGGTCCGCAAGATCCGCAAGGCCGACGACCTGCAGACCACCCTGCTCGCCGTTCTCGTCGGACTGATCGTGACGGTCTCACCAGCGGCGATGCTGCTGGTGAAGTCTTGACCGGGAACATCCCGGTCGGGCTGTCCACCGCCTCGGTCTGGCCGCAGCCCGCGGGCGCCGCGTTCGAGCTGGCCGCCGAACTCGGCTACGACGGCGTCGAGGTCATGGTCTGGGCCGACCCCACGAGCCAGGACGTCCGCGCCCTGGAACGCCTCAGCGGCCGCACGGGCGTCCCGGTGCTGGCCGTGCACGCCCCGTGCCTGCTGATCACCCAGCGGGTCTGGTCGCCCGACCCGGTCGAACGGCTGCGCCGCAGCGTCGCGGCCGCGGCCGACCTCGGCGCGCCCACCGTCGTGGTGCACCCGCCGTTCCGCTGGCAGCGCCGCTACGCCGAGGGGTTCGCCGACCTCGTCGGGTCGCTGGAGGACACCAGCGGCGTCGACATCGCCGTGGAGAACATGTTCCCGGTCCGGCGCGCGCTCGGCCGCGGCCGCTCCGTGCAGGTGACCGCGTTCGCCCCGTCCATCGACCCCACCGACGTCGGCCACCGGCACTACACGCTCGACCTGTCGCACACCGCGGCCGCGGGCGTGGACGCCGTCGAACTGGCCAAGCGCATGGGCGACGGCCTCACCCACGTCCACCTCGCCGACGGCAGCGGCGCGGCCAAGGACGAGCACATGGTCCCCGGCCGCGGCACCCAGCCGTGCGCCGCCGTGTGCGAGGGCCTCGCGCGGTCGGGGTTCACCGGCCAGGTCGTGCTGGAGATCAACACCAGGCGCGCCCGCGGTGCCGCCGACCGGTCGGCGATGCTGGCCGAGTCGCTCGTGTTCGCCCGGCTGCACCTGGACTGGCAAGCCGCGCGCTGAAGGCCCGCCACCACGTAAGGTCAGCCGCGTGAACCCGTTGCGCTCGTTGATCCTCGCGGCGGCGGGCAACGACGCCGTTCGCGGACTCGTGGCGTCGGCCCCTGTCAGCCGCGACGTCGTGCGCCGGTTCGTCGCGGGCGAGTCGACCGCCGAGGCCGTCGACGTGACGAGGTCGCTGGTCGCCGACGGCCTCGCCGTCACGCTGGACTACCTCGGCGAGGACACCACCGACCGGCGGCAGGCCGAGAGCACCGTGCGCAGCTACCTGGAGCTGCTCGACCGGCTGCACGCCGTCGGGCTGGCCGGGAAGGCCGAGGTCAGCGTGAAGCTGTCCGCCGTCGGCCAGGCGCTGGGGGAGAACCTCGCGCTCACCAACGCGTCCCGGATCTGCGCGGCCGCCGAGCAGTGCGGCACCACGGTGACGCTCGACATGGAGGACCACACCACCACGGACTCCACGCTGCGCGTGCTCGCCGAGCTCCGCCGCAGCTGGCCGTGGGTGGGCGCCGTGCTCCAGGCGTACCTGCGCCGCACCCTGGACGACTGCCGCGAGCTCGCGGGCTCCCGCGTGCGGCTGTGCAAGGGCGCCTACGCCGAACCCGACTGCGTCGCCCACGTCGACCCGCACGAGGTCGACCTCAACTACGTCCGCTGTGCGAACGCGCTGCTCGCGGGTGACGGCTTCCCGATGTTCGCCACGCACGACCCGAGGCTCGTCGACGTGATCGGCGAACGGGCGCGTTGGCACGACCGGAAGCCCGGTAGTTTCGAGTACCAGATGCTTTACGGGATCCGCCCCGCCGAGCAGCGACGGCTAGCTTCGGAGGGGAACGTGGTCCGCGTGTACGTGCCGTACGGCGAGCAGTGGTACGGGTACCTGATGCGAAGGCTGGCGGAACGCCCGGCCAACGTCACATTCTTCCTGCGGTCGCTGGTCAGCCGCTCATGACAATTCGTACGAGGAGCTCGGTGCCCACGTTCACGGCCGCCAGTGCAGTGCGTTCGCTCGGAGACGGGACCTACACGGCCAGCCTGCCCGCGGAGTGGACCATCGGTCCAAAGCCGCACGGCGGGTTCCTGCTCGTGCTCGCCGCCCGTGCCGCCACCAGGACGGCGACCGACGCCGTTCCCGGAACCGAGGGTCTCGCCCCCCTCTCCGTCAGCTCCCAATTCCTGCGCGCCCCCGAAGTGGGCCCGGTGCTGCTCCGCACCGAGATCCGCAAGTCGGGCCGCACCGCGACGGTCGTGTCGACCACGCTCGAGCAGCGCGGCCGCAGCTGCGTCGAATCGGTCGTCACCGTCGGCCGCATCCCGGACCAGGCCCCGGACTACGCGGACCTGCCGTCGATCCCGGCCGAGCCGCCCGCCGACGCCATCGACCTGAGCACGATGGAGTCCGGCGGCGTCTACAAGCTCGGCGCCGTCTGCGACGTCCGCCTCGACCAGCAGGGCGCCGGGTTCCTGACCGGCCGCACCGGCGACCCCCTGGTGCTGCGCCTGTGGGTCCGTCCGAAGGGCGAGCGCCCCGACCCGTACTTCGCCCTCATCGCGGGCGACATCTCGATGCCGGTCACGTTCAACCTCGGCCGCTTCGGCTGGTCGCCCACGGTGCAGCTGACCGCCCTGATGCGCGCCAACCCGGCACCGGGGTGGCTGCGGGTGCAGGTGTCGTGCAGCGCCGTGCACGGCCAGTGGTTCGACGAGGACGCCGTCGTGATCGACTCGACGGGCCGGTTGATCTGCCAGTCGCGGCAGTTGGCGCTGACGCCCGCGGGCTGAGCGGTTCCAGGATCTTCCCCACCCGACCGCCACCGGAGCGACTCCGGCGGCGCTCGGGTGGCACCCTTGTCCGCATGACGACGATCGCCGTGCTGGGCGCGGGCAAGATCGGGGAAGCCCTGCTGTCGGGGCTCCTCCGGGGCGGCCGCGAGGCACATGAGCTGCTGTTCACCGAGAAGCACCCGCAGCGCGCGGAGGACCTGGCCAAGCAGTACGGGACCGAGGCCGTGGACGTCGCGGCGGCGGCGGGGCGCGCCGACGTGCTGGTGGTGGCGGTGAAGCCGCAGGACATCGAGCCGCTGCTGGACGAGCTGGCGCCGGTGGTCCGGCCCGGCGCCCTGGTCGTGTCGCTGTGCGCGGGCCTTCCGACGGCCCTGTACGAGCGCAGGCTGCCCGAAGGCACGGCGGTGGTGCGGGTCATGCCGAACACGCCGATGCTCGTTGGCGAGGCGATGAGCGCCATCTCCGCGGGCAGGCACGCGGGTCCCGAGCACCTGGACCTGGTCGAGGAGCTGCTGTCCACGGTGGGCAGGGTGGCGCGCGTGCCGGAGTCGCAGCAGGACGCGGTGACGGCGCTGTCCGGGTCGGGGCCGGCGTACTTCTTCTACCTCGTCGAGGCGATGATCGACGCGGGCATCCTGCTGGGCATCCCGCGCGACCTGGCCGGGCAGCTGATCATCCAGTCGGCTGTCGGCGCGGCGGCGATGCTGGCGCGGGGCGACCAGCACCCGGTGATCCTGCGCGAGGCCGTCACGTCGCCCGCGGGCACCACGATCATGGCGATCAGGGAGCTGGAGAAGCACGGGGTGCGGGCCGCGTTCCTGGCCGCCATCGAGGCCGCGCGGGACCGCTCGGCGGAACTCGGGCGGGCCCACCAGGAGGGCTGATCAGGGAGCCGCTGGGCGCACCGGCCGGGATAGGGGGCCTTTGGACGTCGCAGTAGCCCCACCTGTCCCGCTACTCTCGGAGCAGCACGTGCGTGTCGAACCGTCGGTGGGGAAGCCGACGGCACGACACGTGTCGAAGGACGCGGTGATTGCATGCCTGCGAAGGAGAACGATCGGTCGAGCCTCGTTCAGGTGCAGTTCCTGACCGTGGCCGAGGTGGCCTCCATGATGCGTGTCTCGAAGATGACGGTGTACCGCCTGGTGCACTCGGGAGAGCTGCCCGCGGTACGCGTGGGCAAGTCGTTCCGGGTGCCCGAGAAGGCGGTGCACGCCTACTTGGAGAACGCGTATTTCGACGCCGGGTGACCCTCGTGGTCGGGCCGGTGCGGGGCGCGGGGTAAACTGGGCAGCCGTTCGTGCCTGGTGTCGGCGTGCCCGCTTGACGGGCGCGCGTCCGTAGGTAGCACCGGAGCATGGAGAACCACCAACGTCTAGTAGCTAAGGAACCCGCATGGGCTCGGTCATCAAGAAGCGCCGCAAGCGCATGTCGAAGAAGAAGCACCGCAAGCTGCTTCGCAAGACTCGCGTTCAGCGTCGCAAGCGCGGCAAGTAGCCCACGCGCGGGTTCTTCATCAGCGCTCGACTGCCGCCGATCCCGGTCTTCCGGGGTCGGCGGCAGTTGTGTTTCGGGCGGTTCGCCGTCCCAGCCGGTGGGAGTGGACCCGAGCAGGGCGGGATCGTCCGGTCCGAACGGGTGATTGGCCGGTCCGGTACGCGTGACCTGCGTCAAGGCGGCGCTCCGGGAGGGCGCCGCCACCTCGGAGGCCTTGTAGCATCGGCCAATTGCAGCACCTGGACATGGAGTCGCATGGCGCCCAAGGTCGTTCTCGTCACCGGAGTGAGCCGCTTCCTCGGCGGCAACCTCGCCGCGCGGTTCGCCGCCAACCCCGACATCGAGCGCGTGCTCGGCGTCGACACCGAACCGCCACCGCGCGACCTGCTGCGCCGCATGGGGCGGGCGGAGTTCGTGCGCGCGGACATCCGCAACCCGCTGATCGCCAAGGTGATCGCCACGGCGGGCGTGGACACCGTGGTGCACGCGTCGGTCACGGCCAACCCGGCCGGTCCGACGGGCCGGACGGTCATGAAGGAGATGAACGTCATCGGCACGATGCAGCTGCTGGCCGCGTGCCAGAAGTCGCCGCACGTGCGCAAGCTCGTCGTGAAGTCGACCAGCGCCGTCTACGGGTCGAGCGCCCGCGACCCCGCGGTCTTCACCGAGGGCATGAGCCCCAAGGAACTGCCCTCCAGCGGCTACGCCAAGGACGCCGTGGAGGTCGAGGGCTACGTCCGCGGCTTCTCGCGCCGCAGGCCGGACGTGGACGTCACCACGCTCCGGTTCACGAACTTCATCGGCCCGCGCATCGACACCGTGCTCACCAGGTACTTCGCCCTGCCCGTCGTGCCGACGGTGATGGGTTACGACGCGCGCGTCCAGCTGCTGCACTCCGAGGACGCGCTGGCGATCCTGGAGCGCGCGGCCATGCACGACCTGCCCGGCGTGTTCAACGCGGGCGGCGAGGGCGTGCTGCTCCTCTCGCAGGCGATCCGCCGCGCGGGCAGGCTGACCCTGCCGGTGCCCAGCGCCGCCGTGCCGAGCGTCGGGCGCTTCTTCCGCAGCGCCCGGCTCGTCGACTTCTCGCCCGACCAGATGAGGTTCCTCAACTGGGGCCGGGTGGTCGACACGGGCCTGCTCAGGAGCGAGTTCGGCTTCACGCCGCGCTGGACCACGCGGCAGGCCTTCGACGACTACGTGAGCGGGCGCGATCTGCGGCCCCTCATCGCCCCGGAGCGGGTGGAGGCGGTCGAGCGGGGGCTCCTCGACGCCGCCGCCAGGCTCCGCTAGCACCACAGACCAGAGGAGATGGACCCCGTGGCAGGAGCACGCGTGATCCCGTTGCACGGTGCTGACCGGAACGGCCAGTCCCCGACCGGACCGCGCGGACCGCGTCCGGTCCCGCCGCCCCCGTCGCAGGGGGAACCACCGCTCAGCGTCGCCCCCGAGCCGGAGCCCACCGAGTGGGAGGGGCGCCTCGGCGGCCTCCTCGACTTCGTCCGCAGGCGCATGGCGGGCGACTACCACGTCGACGAGTTCGGCTTCGACGCCGACCTGACCGACAACGTCCTGATGCCCCCGCTGAAGCCGTTGTACGAGAAGTGGTTCCGGGTGGAGACCATCGGCGTCCACAACATCCCCGCCGAGGGCGGCGCCCTCCTGGTCGCCAACCACTCCGGCACGCTCCCGCTCGACGCGACGATGACCGCCTTCGCCGTCCACTCCGAGCACCCCGCCAGGCGGCACCTCCGGATGCTCGGCGCCGACCTGGTCTTCAAGACGCCGGTGCTGGGCGCGCTGGCCAGGAAGTCCGGTCAGACCCTGGCCTGCAACCCCGACGCCGAACGCCTGCTGCGCTCGGGCGAGCTGGTGGGCGTGTGGCCGGAGGGCTTCAAGGGCATCGGCAAGCCCTTCAAGGACCGCTACAAGCTCCAGCGCTTCGGCCGGGGCGGGTTCGTCTCGGCGGCGCTGAACACCGGCGTCCCGATCATCCCGGTCTCGATCGTCGGCGCCGAGGAGATCTACCCGATGATCGGCGACGTCAAGGCGCTCGCCCGCCTCTTCGGCTTCCCCTACTTCCCGGTGACGCCGACGTTCCCGCTGCTGGGCCCGCTGGGCGCGATCCCGCTGCCGTCGAAGTGGTACATCGAGTTCGGCGAGCCGATCCACACCGACGGCTTCGGCGACCACGCGGCGGACGACCCGATGCTGGTCTTCAACCTCACCGACCAGGTGCGGGAGACGATCCAGCAGACGCTCTACCGCCTGCTGACGCAACGCCGCAACGTCTTCCTGGGGTAGGCCGGACCCCTACGGCAGTTCGACGCCCTGGGCCGCCAGGAGGGTGCGGGCGGTGGCGTGGACGCTGTCGGGCAGCGGCTGGTCGCGGACCGAGCCGTAGGACATGGCGCCGTCGAAGACCATGGAGAGCTGCTCGGCCAGCAGATCGGGGTCGGTCGCGCCCGCGGCTTCGGCCATCGCCCGGAAGTAGCCCTGGAGCCTGTCCTTGTACGAGATCGCGATGCCGCGCACCGGGTGCCCGACGTCGGCGATCTCGGCGGTGGTGTTGAGCACCGGGCAGCCGCGGAAGTCGGGCTCGTGCGACTTGCGCTGCGTGGCGGCGAAGACCTCCAGGATGTTCCCGGCGGCCGACAGTCCGCTGTCCTCGCCGGGGATCAGGCCGTCCAGGAAGCGGTCGGTCGCGCGCGGCAGGTAGGCCGCGATCAGGTGGTCCTTGCTGGGGAAGCGCTGGTAGAGGCTGCGCTTGGAGACACCCGCCACCTCCGACACGAGGTCGACCCCCGTGCTGGTGATGCCGCGGCTGGCGAACAGCTCGCAGGCGGCCGTGAGCACGCGCTCGCGCACCCCGTCCAGCGCCTGAGCCTCAGTGGTCATGCGTCCACCCTAACCCGCTGACCGGACATGGGGAAACAGATCTGTGTCCCCCCGGTCGGGTGAGGAAACAGATCTGTGTATCGTGATGCCGCCAAGGGAAACAGATCTGTTTCCCCGGTGCTCGTAGCCGCGAATCCGAAGCCTCGGGCCGCATGGGCGCAACGCCCGTCGCGGCAGTTCGCCACGCCCGTTTCCGCTCGTCCAGGAGTGCCGATGACCCACACGCAGCTCACCGCCCCGAACCGGACGCTGTCCGCGCCCGGCGGCGTGACCTACGCCTACCGCCGCTTCGGCGACGCCACGACCCCGGCACCGCCGGTGCTGTTCCTCCAGCACCTCCGCGGGAACCTCGACAACTGGGACCCCGCCCTGGTCGACGCCATCGCCGCCGAGCGCGAGGTCGTCCTGCTCGACAACGTCGGGGTCGGCGGGTCGACCGGCGCGGTACCCACCACCGTCCACGGGATGGCCGTCGGCGCCCTCGCCTTCGTCGACGCCGCCGGGCTGTCGGGCTACGACCTGTTCGGCTTCTCCCTCGGCGGTTTCGTCGCGCAGGAGATCGCGCTGATCCGTTCCCACCAGGTCCGCCGGATCGTGCTGGCGGGCACCGCGCCGCAGGGCGGGCGGGGGTTCCACCCGTTCGCCGGGCCGGTGCTGGACGCCGTGATGACCGACGAGCCGGGCGCCGAGGAGTTCCTCGGCCTCTTCTACACCGCCAGCCAGAAGAGCCGGACCAGGGGGATGGAGTCCCTCGGCCGCGTCTTCGCCCGCCAGGAGGACCGCGACGAGCCGACCGACCTGGCCACCAGGGAGGCGCAGATGCTCGCCATCAGCGCGTGGGGCGTCCCGGACATCACCAGGCTCGGCAGGCTGGCGGCCATCACCCAGCCGGTGCTCGTCGCCAACGGCGACCGCGACGTGATGACGCCCACGGAGAACAGCTACCTGCTGGCCGGGCACCTGCCGAACGCGACGCTGCGGATCTACCCCGACGCGGACCACGGCTTCCTGCACCAGTACCCGGCGGAGTTCGCGCACGAGGTCAACCGCTTCCTCGGCTGACCCGCCCGACCCGCCGCACCGGACCACCCAGCAGATCAGGGGAGAACCATGGCTCGACAGATCCACTTCGACACCACCGGCGGCCCGGAGGTGCTCCGCCTGCGCGAGGCGCCGGTGCGCGGGCCCGGCGCGGGCGAGGTCGTCATCAGGGTGGACGCGATCGGCGTCAACCGGGCGGACGTGATGTTCCGCGAAGGCCGCTACTTCTACCCGCCGACGCTGCCCTCCGGGCTCGGGTACGAGGCCGCGGGCGTCGTGGAGGCGATCGGCCAGGGTGTCACCGAGGCGGTGGTGGGCGACCTCGTCGCCGTCCTGCCCGCGTTCAAGCTCACCGACCACGGCACCTACGGCGACCACGTCGTCGTGCCCGCTGGCTCCCTCGTGCCCCGCACGGCGGACCCCGTCACCGCGGCGGCCACGTGGATGGCCTACGTCAGCGCGTACGGCGCGCTCGTCGAGGGCGACCCCGTGGCGAAGGGCGACCACGTGCTGCTGATCGCCGCCACCGGCGGGGTCGGCCTGGCCGCCATCCAGGTGGCGAACAGCATCGGCGCCGTCCCGATCGCGACCACCCGGACGCCCGCGAAGAAGCAGCGGCTGCTCGACGCCGGCGCCGCGCACGTCGTCGTCACCGGCGAGGAGGACCTCGTGGGGCGGGTTCGCGAGATCACCGGCGGCCGGGGCGTGACCACGGCGATGGACCCGGTCGGCGGGCCGGGGCTCGCCGAGGCCGCCGGCACCGTGGCCCCCGGTGGGCGGCTGCTCGCATACGGCCTGCTGGACCCGCGCAACGACCTCTCACGGGGGCTGCCGACGATTCCGGGCATCGACCTCGGCCTCTACACGCTGTTCCCGGTGACCTACGACGTCGAGCGCCGTCGCCGCGCGGTCGAGTTCGTGCAAGCCGGCCTCGACGACGGCGCGTTCACGCCGGTCGTCGACCGCACCTTCGACCTGACCGAGTTCGCCGAGGCCCACCGGTACCTGGAGTCGGGCGCGCAGTTCGGCAAGGTCGTGCTCACCGTCGGCCGCTGACGGCACGTCGGGCGGACGGGCGCCGCCCGTTCGCCCGGCTCAGGCGTGCCGGCGCCGATAGGCCATGCCGACGGCCACCGCGCCGGCCAGCGCGCCCGCGCCCAGCACCGACGGCACGCCGATCTTCGCGGCCTTGCGCCCGGTCCGGAAGTCCCGCACCTCCCACCCGCGACGGCGGGCGGTCTCCCGCAGCCCGGAGTCCGGGTTCACGGCCACCGCGTTGCCCACCACGGACAGCATCGGCACGTCGTTGGCGGAGTCGGAGTAGGCGGTGCACCGCCGCAGGTTCAGGCCCTCCTTGGCGGCGAGCGCCCGGACGGCCTGCGCCTTGGCCTTGCCGTGCAGCAGGTCCCCGACGAGCCTGCCGGTGTAGATCGAGTCCTGCGACTCGGCCACGGTCCCCAGCGCCCCGGTCAGGCCCAGCCGCCGGGCGATGATCTGCGCGAGCTCCACCGGGGTGGCGGTGACCAGCCACACCCGCTGACCCGCGTCGATGTGCTTCTGCGCCAGCGCCTGCGTCCCGGTCCAGATCCGGTCCACCATCAGCTCGTCGTAGATCTCCTCGCCGAGGGAGACCAGTTCCGCCACGCTCCGGCCCGCCACGAACGACAACGCCTGCTCGCGCATCGCCTTGACGCTCTGCGGGTCCTCCCGGCCGCCCACGCGGAACTTCAGCTGCTGCCACACGAACCCCGCGAGGTCCGAGGTGTTGAAGTAGTCCCGTGCCGCCAGTCCGCGCGCGAAGTGGAACATCGACGCGCCCATCATCATGGTGTTGTCGACGTCGAAGAACGCGGCGGCGGTGAGGTCCGTGGACGGTTCCGCCGGATCGTCCATCGGCAGTGCGAAGGCCAGCGCCGCTTTCGCGGAGGCCTCTCCGGCCTCGGCGGCCGCCTTTTCACGGTCCGCCGAGCTCTCTACCCGCCTCCACGACACAGCCAGCGCCTCCTGGTCAACCTGCGAGCTCCGCCACCAGGGTAGCGATCAGGTTCCGAACCGGATGCCGGGCAGGCCGGAGAGCGGCACGGGCAGCGGGATCACGAGCGTGGGCAGCCCACTGGCGGGCACGGTCGGCAGCACCGACGTGATCGGCAGGTCCGGCAGGATCTGCGGCGTGCCCGACGCCGCACCGGTGGTCGGGGTACCGGGAACCGGCGCCGACGCGGGTGGGGCCTGCACCGACGGAACGGTCGCCCGCGGCTCGCTGACCAGGATCGACGGCTGCCGGGGCGGGGCGGAACCCTGCGTGGTGGGCGGCGGCGCGCAGGGCGTGGTCGCGGGCAGCGGCCCGATGTCGTCCGACGCGCCGGTGGTGACCGGCGAGCAGTTCGTCCTGGCCCGCAGCTCCGCGGCCCGCTGACCGATCCTGGACAGCAGGTCCAGCGAAGTAGCCGATCGGGTCACGGCGGGCTCGGGCAGCCGGGGCTCCAGCGCCGCCAGCCGCTCGGCCTGGGACCCGGACCAGTCGGCCAACGTCGCCAGCACGCGCTCGTCGGAGTTCGCGCCGACAGTCGCCAGCTCGCGGGCACCGGCGGCCGCGTCGGCGTCGAAGTCCGCCAGCGCGCCGAGGAACCCGCCCAGCGGGGCCTGGTCGTCGTACTTGTCCGCGAGCGTCTCCATCTCGACCAGCCGCGCGGCGGCGAACTCCAGCCGCTTCAGCGCCTTCGACTCGTCGCCGAAGGTGAACCCGAGCGAGGCCGACTCGGCGGTCCGCTTCATCCCGTACAGGGCGTCGCCGGGCAGCGCGTCCCGGCTGAGCAGCAGGCTCATCCCGGCCAGCGACAGCACCAGGCAGAGCGCGGCCGCCGCGGCGACCGCCAACCGACCCCGCGCGCTCGACCGCCGCTGCTTCGGCAGGAGCACGACCGGCGCGGTCGGCCGTTCGGCGCCGAGGACCCGCGCCCGCATCCGCTCCCGCGCCGCCGCGTCGGGACCGCTCCCGGCGGCCGCGGCGCGCAGCAGGTCGACGACGGCCAGCTCGTCGGCGAGCTCGGCGTCGACGTCGTCCGGGCGCGCCTCGACGGCACGGGCGAACCGCTCGTGCTGCCTGCGACGCCCCAACGGCGTGATACCTCTGCCCACCATCCCGCACCAACTCGACTTGACGGACGACCCGACCCGAACAACGAAAGGAGGTGTGCGGGGGTTACGCGCACCGGCGCTTTGCGATCGTGATCACCGCAACCAGGACGGCAGCAGCGTGGCCAGCCGCCGCACGGCGCGGTGCTGCAGGGCCTTGATCGCGCCTTCGTTGCGCCCCATCCTGGCGGCCGTCTCGGCCACCGACAAGCCCTGGATGAACCTCAGCGTGACGCACTCCCGCTGGTCCTCGCCGAGCTGGCCGACGCACTTGAGCAGCTCCGCGTTGGTCGCGTCGGTCAGGACCTCCTGCTCGGGACCGCTCGCGACCTCGCGGTTGTCCGCCAGCTCCGCGGTGGTGATCTCCAGCCGGTAGCGGCTCGACTTCACGTGGTCGTAGACGATGTTGCGCGCGATCGTGACGAACCACGCGCCGACGTCGCGGCCCTGGTAGCTGACCGAGCCGATGCTGCGCAGCGCCCGCAGGAACGTCTCGCTCGTGACGTCCTCGGCCAGGTTCCGGTCGCCGACGCGGAACAGGACGTACCGGAAGACGACGTCCACGTACCGGTCGTAGAGCACGCCGAAGGAGTCCGTGTCGCCCTCCTGGGCGGCACGGACCAGGTCCCACGGCGACCGCGCCGCGTCGGACTCCTCGGCCGTGGTGGACCACCCTCCTGCGCTCCGCGTCGAACCCGACGTCCGCGGCGTCCGGACGTCGTTCGCGCGCCCCCTTGAGATCATCGGGTAGCGGCTCCTCCACAGGTTCGCCGTGGCGAGAGCATACGTCTGGTTACTCCTTAGTAGGTAGCGTCGGGCCGTCACGGTTGCGCGACGTGTGAGCCATGCCTACATGACCGGGGCCACGCGTGACAGACTGCTGCGAGGTCCGGGAGTGTTCATCAGGAGGTCACCTTGACCGAGTCTGCCCGCAACGTCGCCGACCTGGTCAGCGCCTCCGCGCTGCGCGGGCCGCAGCACGTCGCGTTGATCGACGCGACGAGCGGGGCGAAGCTCACCTGGCGGCAGGTGGACACCGCGGTGAACGCGCAGGCCCGCGTGCTGGTCGACGCCGGTGTCGCGCCCGGTGACCGGGTCGTCGTGAGGCTGCCCACGGGGCCGGAGTTCTGCGTCGCGGTGTTCGGGATCCTGCGCGCGGGCGGCGTCGTCGTGCCCGCGGGCCCCGGCCAGCCGCTGCGGGAACTCGAACGCCTGGTCTCCGACAGCGGCGCCCGCCTGCTCGTCGGCGACCCGGGTGGCGCGGACATCACCGTGATGGGCCCGCCCGCCCTGGTGGTCGAGGACGAACTCGGGTTCACCCCGATCGGCGGCGACGAGGACCTCGCCGTGCTCGGCTACACCTCCGGCACCTCCGGGGTGCCGCGCGGCGCGATGCTCACCCACCGCGCCCTGATCGCGAACGTCGGCCAGTGCGCCGCCCTGCGCCCCGCCCCGGTGACCGCGGGCGACCGCGTCCTGCTGGCGCTGCCCCTCTTCCACGTCTACGGCCTCGGTCCCGGCCTGTTCCAGGTCGCGGGCGCGGGCGCGACGGCCGTGCTGCTGGAGCGCTTCGACGCCGAGGCCGCCGTCACGGCCGTGCGCGAACACCGGATCACCACGGTCGTCGGCGTGCCGCCGATGTACCGGGCGATCCTCGCGCTGCCCGCCGACCGCCTCGGCGACAGCCTCTCGACCGTCCGCCTGTTCACCTCCGGCGCGGCCCCGCTCGCCGCGGGCGTGCTGGACGCCATGCGCACCGCGGTGGGCCTCCCCGTCCACGAGGGCTACGGCCTCACCGAGACCGGCCCCGTCCTCACCTCGACCCTCGTCGGCGGCTTCCCGAAGCCCGGCTCCGTCGGCCGCCCGCTCCCCGGCGTCGAACTCCGCCTCGTCGACACCGACGGCGGGGTCCTCGACCAGGACGAGGACGAACCCGGCACCGGCCTGGTCTCGGTCAGGGGCGCCAACCTCTTCAGCGGCTACTGGCCCGACGGCGACCACGGCCCCGACGCCCAGGGCTGGTTCCGCACCGGCGACGTCGGCTACCTCGACGCCGACGGCGACCTCCACCTGGTCGACCGCGCGGGCGACCTGATCATCGTCAACGGCTTCAACGTGTACCCGCACGAGGTCGAGAAGGTGCTCGGCGAACTCGACCAGGTCGCCGAGGCCGCCGCCGTCGGCGTCCCGGACGACCGCACCGGCGAGTCCGTGAAGGCCGTCGTCGTGCTCAAGGAGGGCGCCGAACTCGACGCCGACACCGTGCGGCAGCACTGCGCGGCCCGGCTGGCGAAGTTCAAGGTGCCGACCGCGGTCGAGTTCGCCGACGAGCTGCCGCACTCGGCTACCGGCAAGCTCGCCCGCTCGCGGCTGCGGATCCCGCAGGCCTGAGCCCGCCGCCCCGCCCCGCGGCGGGTCGGGGACGATGGTCGGGTGAGCCACCACGTGACGCTGATGACCCGTGTGGACTGCCACGCGTGCGAGCAGGCCAGGGCCGACGTCGAGCGGATCTGCGGCGACCTGGGCGTGCCCTGGTCCACCGAGGACGTCGACGCCGACCGGGAACTGCGCGCCGAGTACGGCGACCGGGTCCCGGTGATCCTGGTCGACGGCGAGGAGCACGGGTACTGGGAGGTCGAGGAACCGCGCCTCCGGGCCGCGCTGGCCTGATCCCGGCGAACGGGCCCGAGCTGATCACCGGTGCCCGGATGATTACCGTCTGCTTACCGCTCCGGCCCCGGTGGGCGAACCGGCGGCCGGTGGGCGTCGAATGTGCAGCATGGACCCTTCCGCTCAGCCCGCACCGAAGCCGCCCCGCCTCGCCGCCCCGGTCGCGGCGCTCATCGGCGTGCTGGCGGTGGCCGCGGCCCTCACCGCCGGACACCTCGTCGCCGGGTTCGTGGGTCCGTCGGCGTCGCCGTTCCTGGCGGTCGGCAACACCGCCATCGACCTCACGCCGCTCCAGCTGAAGGACTTCGCGGTCCGCACGTTCGGCACCTACGACAAGCTCGTGCTGCTCGGCGGCATGGCGCTGGTGCTGCTGGGGGCCGCGGTGGTGGCGGGGCTGCTGTCGCGGCGCAGTCCGCTGCCGGGGTCGATCCTGGCCGGGGCGCTGGGGCTGCTGGGGGTGGCCGCGGTGCTGGCCAGGCCGGATTCGGGGCAGCTCAGCGTGCTGGCGCCGATCGCCAGCCTGGTGGCGGGCATCGCGGTGTTCCGCTGGCTGCACCGGACGGCGCTGGCCCGGCGGGGCGACCCGTCGCCGGAGGGCAGGCGCACGTTCCTGATCGCGCTCGGCGCGACGGCCGTCGGCGCGGGCCTGGCCGGTCTGGTCGGCCAGTTCCTGGGCAACCGGATCGACGTCGAGGGGTCGCGCAGCGCGGTCGGGGCGATCAAGCCCACGACGCCCGCGGCGCCGATCCCGGCGGGCGCGGACTTCGCGAACCAGGGGACGCCGAGCTTCATCACGCCGAACGCCGACTTCTACCGCGTGGACACCGCCCTGAGCGTGCCGCGGCTGCGCGCCGAGGACTGGAAGCTGCGGATCCACGGCATGGTCGACCGCGAGATCACCCTGAGCTACGACGACCTGCGCTCCCGCGACCTGGTGGAGCGCACGATCACCATGACCTGCGTGTCCAACGAGGTCGGCGGGCCCTACGTGTCGACCTCGAACTTCACCGGCGTGCTGCTGCGCGACGTGCTGATGGAGGCCGGGGTGAAGTCCGGCGCGGACCAGCTGTTCGGCACCAGTTCGGACGGGTGGACCGCGGGCACCCCGGTGGACGTGGTCATGGAGGAGGACAGGGGCGCGATGCTCGCGCTCGGCATGAACGGCGAGCCGCTGCCGGTCGAGCACGGGTTCCCGGTGCGGATGATCGTGCCCGGCCTGTACGGCTACATCTCGGCGACCAAGTGGCTCGTCGACCTGGAGCTGACCACGTTCGACGCCAAGCAGTCGTACTGGATCGACCGCGGCTGGGGCAGGCTCGGCCCGATCAAGACCATGTCCCGGATCGACTCCCCGAAGGGGCTGAGCCGGGTCCGCAGCAGTGGGAAGACGACCGTTTCGGGGGTCGCGTGGGCCCAGCCGACCGGCGTCGCGAAGGTCGAGGTGCGGACCGACGGCGGGCCGTGGCAGGACGCCACCCTGGCCGCCGACGTCGGCGGCAGCACGTGGCGGATGTGGAAGGCCGAGCTGGACCTGCCCGTGGGCGGTCACACGGTCGAGTGCCGCGCCACCGACAAATCGGGATTCGCGCAGCCCCAGGCGAGGGTGGCACCCATCCCCGATGGCGCCACCGGGTGGCATTCAGCCTTCTTCACGGTAGAAAAATAACTCGTACGAGTGAAAGTCGAACCGGATCGCGAACCTGGTCGAACATCCTCATGACTAGCGAATCAGAAAATCAACAAGGAGTGATCCGCGTGAGGAAGACCCAGCTCGCCATCGTCGGTGCGATCGCCGCCGCCACCCTGTCGATCGCGGCCTGCGGCAGCAGCGACACCGCCTCCTCCGGTAGCTCGTCCACCGCCGGTGCCGCGACCACCACCAGTGCCGCAGCCGCTCCCACCTCGTCCTCCGCCGCCGCCGCGGCGGCCGGTGACGGCGTCACCCAGACCACCGACGTGTTCGGCCCCGGCTGCGCCTCGGTGCCGCAGGACCCGGCCAACAAGGGGTCGCTCCAGGGCATGGTGTCCGACCCGGTCGCCACCGCGGCCAGCAACAACCCGCTGCTCACGAAGCTCGTGGCCGCCGTCACCGCCGCGAACCTGGGCGACACGCTGAACTCGCAGCCCGCCATCACCGTCTTCGCCCCGGCCGACCCGGCGTTCGCCGCGCTGGGCGACGCCAAGTTCGCCGAGCTGGCCGCCGACCCGGCGACCCTGGGCAAGATCCTGCAGTACCACGTCGTCGGCAAGCGCTACGACGCCAAGGGCCTCGAGGCCGCCGGCACGGTCGACTCCCTCACCGGCCAGAAGCTGACCATCGCCGGTTCCGGTGACACGATGACCGTGAACGGCGCGCCGGTGCTGTGCGGCAACGTCCCCACCAAGAACGCGACCGTGTTCGTCATCGGCCAGGTGCTCACCCCGCCGGCCGCGTAATTCCGGAGCTTTTCCACGAAGCGGTACCGCAGGGCGAGAGGAATGCGCCCCGCGGTACCGCTTCGTCGTTGTCCCGCCCGGTCGTCGCAATTCCGCGACCGGGCGTTCGTCATGCGGGCCTGCTATACCAGTGGTAATGCGAATCGCGCGAGAACGGCGAATTCGACCGAACATGGGACGAATGCTCCGGAACTGAATCGGTGGAGGTGACCCGAGCCTCGTCGGTGGAACGGGGGAAGTCACCCGATCCGTGGTCCGATCCGCAGGTCACGGGCTGTGACCAGCGGGCGAGCGGCGGCGCGGCGGAGATCGCCGACTTTGTGCATACCTTCACAAGCGGTACGGTGGTGAAGTCACACCGTCAGATGCCGGAGCGGTTTCCCCGCCCGATGCCGACGGGTCCGTGCGTCCGCTTTCGTGGGTGAGGAGTTCCAGCGTGGTGGCTCAGCGGGGCGAGGGTGACGAGGTCGTGACCACCACCCCGGGGACGTCCGCCGCCCAAGGGGCTCCGGTCGTCCCGGAGCAGGACGAGGTCGTCGTCCGCGAACGCGCCCGCGCCATCCCGGAGGCCGCCGTCGCCCGCCTCGCGGTGTACCTGCGGGTGCTCTCCGGCATGGTCGACCAGGGTGTGACGACGATCTCCAGCGAGGAGCTGTCCGCGGCCGCCGGGGTCAACTCGGCGAAGCTCCGCAAGGACCTCTCGTACGTCGGCTCGTACGGCACCAGGGGCGTCGGCTACGACGTCGAGGTGCTCGTCAGCCACGTGGAGCGCATCCTCGGCCTGACCCGCAAGCACAGCGTCGCGGTGGTCGGCATCGGTAATCTTGGTCACGCCCTCGCCAACTACGGCGGGTTCCAGAGCCGCGGCTTCCCGGTCGCCGCGCTCTTCGACGTCGACGACGACCTGACCGGGGTGCCCGTGGGTGGCATACCGGTCAACCACATCGACGACATCACGGCGGTCTGCGTCGAGCGCGAGGTGTCGATAGGGGTCATCGCGACACCGCCCCAGGCCGCGCAGGCGGTCTGCGACCGTTTGGTATCCGCAGGCGTGCAGTGCATCCTGAACTTCGCACCCGTCGTCCTCCAGGTCCCGGACGACGTCGAGGTGCGCAAGGTCGACCTGGCGGTCGAGATGCAGATCCTGTCGTTCCACGTGGCGCGGCGGGCCGACGAGGCCTCGGCCGAGCAGGCGGCGAACGACTTGATCAACGGAGTGGGCGTGGACAGGGTGGTGATTCGCCCGTGAGTGCGCGAATCGGCTCGACCGCGAGCCGGACGGCTCGCGGAGACGTGGTGACGGCATGAGTGTGCTTGTCGTCGGTCTCTCGCACCGCACCGCCCCCGTCCCCGTGCTCGAACGGGTCACCGTCGCCGAGCCCGACCTGGGCAAAGTCCTCGGCGAGCTGCTGCGCAGCCCGAGCGTCTCCGAGGCGATGCTGCTCTCGACCTGCAACAGGGTCGAGGTCTACGCCGTCGTCGAGACCTTCCACGGCGGCATGAACGACGTGGTGAACGTGCTGGCGGACCAGGCGGGCGCCGAGCCCGCCGAGCTGTTCGAGCACCTCTACGTGCACTACGCCGCCGCCGCCGTCGAGCACGTGTTCCGGGTCGCGGGCGGCCTGGACTCCATGGTCGTCGGCGAGGCCCAGATCCTCGGCCAGCTGCGCTCCTCCTACACGACCGCGGACCACGCGGGCACGATCGGCCGCTCGCTGCACGAGCTGGCGCAGAACGCGCTGCGCGTCGGCAAGCGCGTGCACACCGACACCGGCATCGACCACGCGGGCGCCTCCGTCGTCTCCGAGGCGCTGTCCGACGCCGCCGTCGAGTTGGGCGGCCTTGCCGGTCGTCGTGCACTCGTCGTGGGCGCTGGCTCCATGGGCGGCCTGGCCACCGCGCACCTGCGCCGCGCAGGCATCGGCGAGGTCGTGATCGCCAACCGCACGGCCGCCAACGGCGCCCGGCTGGCGCAGGCGCTGCGCGCCGAGGGCGTGCCCGCCAGCTCCGTCGACCTCGTCGAGCTGCGCTCCGAGCTGGCCGACGCGGACGTCGTGTTCGCCTGCACCGGCTCGATGGAGACCGTCGTCGGCGTCGAGCTGCTGGCCAGCGCCCTGCTGGACCGCGACCCGAGCCGCCCGCTGGTCGTCTGCGACCTCGGACTCCCGAAGGACGTCGACCCCGCCGCCGCCGACCTGGCGGGCGTGACGGTGGTCGACCTCGAGACGTTGCAGCGCAGGCTCACCGACGCGCCGACCGGGCAGGACGCCCAGCGCGCGAACGAGATCATCGGCGAGGAGGTCCGCGCCTACCTGGCGGGCCAGCGCTCCGCCGAGGTGACCCCCACGGTCACGGCGCTGCGCAAGCGCGCCGCCGAGGTGGTCGACGCGGAGCTGCTGCGCCTGGACACCCGGCTGCCGGAGCTGGACGCCGCCGTGCGCGGCGAACTCGCCAAGACCGTCCGCAGGGTCGTGGACAAGCTCCTGCACACCCCGACCGTGCGCGTGAAGGAGCTGGCATCGGCTCCTGGCGGCGCCGGTTACGCCGAGGCGCTGCGCGAGCTGTTCGGCCTCGACCCCCACCTACCTACCGCCGTCAGCCAGACCCGCGCGGAGCAGGCCACCGACGGCCCGCTCGCCGGGCCGAGCACGAATACAGGTGAGAAGCGGTGAACCGCATCCTCAGGATCGGCACCCGCGGGAGTGCACTGGCACTCGCGCAGACCGGCCACGTCGCCGAAGCCCTCGAGAAGGCGGGTGCGAAGGTCGAGATCGTCGTGGTCTCCACGCCCGGTGACCGCTCCTCCGCGCCCATCGCGGAGATCGGCGTCGGCGTCTTCACCTCCGCGCTGCGCGACGCGCTGGCCGGCGGCGAGATCGACGTCGCCGTGCACTCGTACAAGGACCTGCCCACCGCACCGGACCCGCGTCTGGTGCTCGCCGCCGTGCCGCCCCGCGAAGACCCGCGGGACGCGCTCGTCGCCCGTGACGGCCTCACCCTCGGGGAGCTGCCGTCCGGTTCGACCGTCGGCACCGGCTCGCCGCGGCGGGCCGCTCAGCTCGAAGCGCTCGGCCTGGGACTCACCATCGTCCCGCTGCGCGGCAACGTCGACACCCGCATCCGGAAGGTCACCGACGGGGAGCTCGACGCCGTCGTGCTGGCCCGTGCGGGGATCGCGCGCCTCGGCCGCACCGCCGAGATCACCGAGACCTTGGAGCCGATCCAGATGCTCCCCGCGCCCGCCCAGGGCGCTCTAGCAGTGGAATGCCGGGTCGACGACGTCGACACCGAGCACCTTCTTCAGTCCACTTTGGACGACTCGTCCAGTAGGGCCGCGGTAACCGCGGAGCGCGCCATGTTGGCCGCGCTCGAAGCTGGTTGCAGCGCGCCGGTCGGCGCACTGGCCGATGTGGTGGAAGATCTCGTGGAAGACGCAGCTGATGGTTCGACACGTGTCGTCCTTCGCCTGTCCTTGCGCGGGGTCGCGGCGACTCCGGAGAACGAGATGCTCCGGGCCTCCGCCACCGGTGACTTGACCGCAGCAGAGGAACTCGGCCGCGCGCTGGCCGCCGAGTTGCTCGACCTCGGGGCCGCGGTGCTCAGCGGCCCGGAGGCGTAGATGGGGAGTGCCCTGATGACCCGCGCACGCAAGACCCCCGGCCGAGTCGCATTCGTGGGCTCCGGCCCCGGCGACACCGGGCTGCTCACCGTTCGGGCCCACGACCTGCTCGCGAGGGCTGAACTCGTGGTCGCGGACCCCGATGTGCCAAGCGACATCGTCGCGCTGGTGCCAGAGGGCGTCGAGGTCCGGCCCGCCGTCGGCGAGCCCGCCGACGTCGCGAAGGACCTCGTGGCCGAGGCGAAGAACGGCCACACCGTCGTCCGGCTCGTCGCGGGCGACCCGCTCACGCTCGACTCGGTGGTGAAGGAGGCGCAGGCCGTCTCCCGCACCAGCATCGCGTTCGACGTGGTGCCGGGCGTGCCCGCCGGTACCGCGGTGCCCGCTTACGCGGGTGTCGCGCTCGGCGCCGTGCACACCGAGGTCGACGTCCGCGGCACGGTGGACTGGGCGGGCCTCGCGGCCGCGCCCGGCACGCTCGTGCTGCACGCCAGCGGCAGCCACCTCGCCGAGGCGGCCTCCTCGCTGGTGGAACACGGCCTCGCGCCGCAGACCCTGGTCGCGGTGACCGTCGACGGCACCGGCTTCGGCCAACGCACCATCGACACCACGCTCGCCTCGCTGGCCTCGGACGCGGGTGACCTCTCCGGTCCGCTCGTCGTCACGGTCGGCGCGGCCGTCGCGGGTCGCGCCCGGCTCTCCTGGTGGGAGTCGCGCGCCCTGTACGGCTGGCGGGTGCTGGTGCCGCGCACCAAGGAGCAGGCGGGCGCGATGAGCGACCGGCTGCACTCGCACGGCGCCATCCCGGTGGAGGTCCCGACCATCTCGGTCGAGCCGCCCCGCAGCCCCGCGCAGATGGAACGGTCGGTCAAGGGGCTCGTCGACGGCCGCTACCAGTGGGTCGTCTTCACCTCGACCAACGCCGTCCGCGCGGTGTGGGAGAAGTTCCGCGAGTTCGGTCTGGACGCCCGCGCGTTCTCCGGCGTGAAGATCGCCTGCGTCGGCGAGAGCACGGCCGCGAAGGTGCGCTCGTTCGGGATCATCCCCGAGCTCGTGCCGTCGGGCGAGCAGTCCAGCGAAGGCCTGCTGAACGACTTCCCGCCCTACGACGACATCCTGGACCCGGTCGACCGGGTGCTGCTGCCGCGCGCCGACATCGCCACGGAGACGCTGGCGGCCGGTCTGCGCGACCGCGGCTGGGAGATCGACGACGTCACCGCGTACCGCACGGTCCGGGCGGCCCCGCCGCCCGCCGACACCCGCGAGATGATCAAGTCCGGCGGTTTCGACGCGGTGTGCTTCACCTCGTCGTCCACCGTCCGGAACCTGGTCGGCATCGCGGGCAAGCCGCACGCCCGCACGCTCGTCGCCTGCATCGGCCCGCAGACCGCCGAGACCGCACGGGAGTTCGGCCTCCGGGTCGACGTGCAGCCGGAGGAGGCGAACGTCCCGGCGCTCGTCGACGCGCTGGCCCAGCACGCCGCCCGGCTCCGCGCCGAGGGCGCGCTGCCGCCGCCGCGCAAGACCAAGCGCCTGCGCCGCTCCTGACAGGGACCGAACCACAAGGCCATGCTCAGGACCCCGTCCTGAGCATGGCCTTTCCCTTTCCGCGAGTCGAACCCCCAGACACCCCGTGTCGAACCCCCAGACACCCCGAGTCGCACGTTCGGGCACCCAGACCTCCTCCCAGGGAGTACCGCCAGTGTTCCCAGCACACCGCCCCCGCCGACTGCGGACCACCGCCGCGATGCGCCGCCTGGTCGGCGAGACCACCGTCCGGCCGCGCCAGCTGGTGCTGCCGATGTTCGTCAAGGAGGGCGCGACGCAGCCCGTCGCGATCTCCAGCATGCCGGGCGTCTTCCAGCACACCCGCGATTCGCTGCTCAAGGCCGCCGTCGATGCCGTGCGGGCGGGCGTCGGCGGGCTGATGATCTTCGGCGTGCCCGCCGAGCGGGACGCGGTCGGCTCCGGCGCGACGGACCCCAAGGGCATCCTCAACGCCGCCCTGAACGACCTGCGCGCCGAGCTGGGCGACAGCACCGTGCTCATGTCGGACTGCTGCCTTGACGAGTTCACCGACCACGGCCACTGCGGCGTGCTCGCGGTGGACGGCACGGTCGACAACGACGCCACGCTGGAGGTGTACGGCGAGATGGCCGTCGCCCAGGCCACCGCGGGCGCCCACCTGGTCGGCCCGAGCGGGATGATGGACGGCCAGATCGGCTTCATCCGCAACGCCCTGGACGAGGCCGGGTTCCTCGACACCGGGATCCTCGCCTACTCCGCGAAGTACGCCTCCGCGCTCTACGGCCCGTTCCGCGAGGCCGTGGACTCGCAGCTCAAGGGCGACCGCAAGACCTACCAGCAGGACCCCGGCAACGGCCGCGAGGCGCTGCGCGAGGTCGCGCTGGACCTCGCCGAGGGCGCGGACATGGTCATGGTGAAGCCCGCGGGGCCGTACCTGGACGTGCTGCGCTCGGTGAAGGAGATCTCGGACGTGCCGGTCGCGGCCTACCAGATCTCCGGCGAGTACGCGATGGTCGAGGCCGCCGCCGCGAACGGCTGGATCGAGCGCGAGCGCACGGTCCTGGAGACGCTGACCTCGATCCGCCGCGCGGGCGCCGACGTCGTGCTCACCTACTGGGCGGCCGAGGCCGCGGGCTGGTTGGACCGGGAATGACCCCCGGGACGACGGAGCGCCCCCTGCCGCCGAGGCCGGTCGACCTGTCGCGCTGGCTGTGGATCGGCAGCGCGGCGCTGGGCACGGTCCGGTTCCTGCTCCAGCTCACCGACAGCGACATGCTGATCGACGAACTGCGCAAGCAGCAGCCGAACCTGGGGCAGGACGAGATCGACGGCGCGCTGAACGCGAGCATCGCGTTCAGCCTGCTGGCGGGCATCGTGCTGGTGCTGGTGTACGCCTCGCTGGCCAACCGGATGGCCCGCGGTCGCAACTGGGCCCGGATCGTGCTGACCGTCATCGGCGGGGCGGGCGTGCTGTTCGGCCTCACGCGCCTGGTGGCTGTCGGGACGGGCCTCGCGGCGGCGTTCGGCTTCGCCGTGGACACCCGTGACCTGGTGCTCGGTTTGGTCACGATGTCGCTCGACTGCGCCGCGATCGTCCTCATGTTCGTGCCCTCCGCCGCAGGTCACTTCCGCCGTGCTGCGGTGGGTCAGCGAACGGGTACCCCCGGTAGCTAACGGATTGTGATTTCACCTGAAAAACACATCCGCAGGTACCTACGGTGCGCGCATGACTAACCCGAACGACCCCTACGCGCAGCAAGGTGGCTACCCCCAGGGTCAGCCGCAGCAGGGCGGTTACCCGCAGACCCCGCAGGGCGGGTACCCGCAGGGGCAGGGCGGCTTCCCGCCGCCCCCGCCCCTGAGCTACGGCGAGACGGGCGCGCCCGTGAAGCCGAAGGCCGTCGAGACCGCCTACCTGCTCTGGCTGGTGGCGGCCGGCGTGTCCATCCTGTCCAACATCCTGGGTTTCTTCACGGCCAAGGCGCTGGCGGAGAAGCTCACGAAGGACATCCTCGGCACGACCGACCTCGGTCCCGAGTTCCAGACCGCGCTCGACCAGTCGACCCCGAGCTACGGCAGCATCATCTTCTCGTTGGTCATCGCGGCGCTGTGGGTCGTCGTGGTGATGCAGATGCGCAAGGGCGCCAACTGGGCCCGCATCCTGCTGACCGTGCTGGGCGCCATCAGCCTGCTGTTCGGGATCTTCGGCATCTGGGTGTACTTCGGCCTCGGCTTCCTCGGCCTGCTCCAGGGCCTGCTCGCGCTGGTCAGCTACGCCGCGATCGTCGGCGGCATCATCTTCATGTTCAAGCCCGAGTCCAACCACTACTTCAAGGCCAGTTGATCCGGACCCCGGGGTCGTCGTCACCGCCTGTCGCGGTGGACAGCGACCCCGGTCGGTTCTAGCGTTCCGCTGTGACTACTCCACAGGACCCGGGGGACCGGGAGCAGCCCGCACCGTTCCCCTCAGCACCACCGCCTCCGCCCGAGCAGGCGCCGATGACGCCCTACCAGGGCGAGGTTCGACCGAACACCTTCGCGGCACCGCCGCTGGCCGCGCACGAACTCTCCCCGGCGCAAGCGACGCGCCCGAAGGAGATCGACACCTCCGCCCTGTTCTGGTTCGGAGCGATCGTCCTCGGGCTCTTCTCCGTCGTGCTCAGCTTCCTGGTGATCGACCAGGCAGCGCTCGACGAGGTCCGGGACAGGGCGCTGGCGGACAACCCCAGCATCACCGCGGAGCAGTACGACGCCACGCTCAACACGCTCAAGTTCGTCGGCGCGGGCCTGCTGGTGGTCGTCTACGGCCTGTGGCTCATGCTCGTGCTGTTCATGCGCTCGGGCAAGAACTGGGCCCGGATCGTCCTGGCCGTGCTCAGCGGCCTCTGGCTGATCACGACGCTCATCGGCATCTCGGGCGCGGGTGGCGTCGGCATCGTGCTCGACGTCATCCAGATCGCCCTCGTCGCGGGCGGCGTCTACTTCATGTTCCGCCCGTCCGCGAACGCGTACTTCGCGCCCCGACGGGTCGGATGACCGAGACCACCACGCCCCCGCCCACCGCTCTGCGCGGTGCGGTGGGGGTGTGGCTCGCCACGGCGGTGTTCGGGCTGTTCACCGTCGGCTACCTCTGGATCCGCCCCGACGCGGTGCGCGAGGTCCTGCGCCCCGGCGGGTCGATCGCGGACGTGCTGGGCCCGCTCACGGTCGCCGCGCTGGTCTTCGGCGGCGCCTACGCGGTGTTCGCCCCGATGCTGCTGCGCGGGAAGCGCTGGGCGCGGGGCGCGCTGACCGCCACCGCCGCCCTGCACCTGCTCTGGGTGATGCTGCCGGGCGTCAGCGTCGCGGGGTTCATCACGGTGCTGATGATCGGCATCGCGGCGGTACTCACGTGGCGCCGCTCCACGGCACACTGGTTGAAGGAGCAGTAGCCAGGGGGTTTCGCATGGCCCAGCAGGAACCGTTCGCGTCGCCCTACCACCTGGTGGTGCTGCCCGGCCAGGAGCAGGAGCACCCGCCGGGCTGGGTGTCGCCGCTGGTCACGCCCATGCCCGTGCCCGAGTCCGACGTCATGGAGTGGCGCCGTCCCGCGACGTTGACGGCCTCGTTCTGGTGCTGGCTCGCGGCGACCGCACTCGTGGTGCTCGGCCTGCCGGGGATCTTCGCGCTCGACCACGACGTGTTCGCCCGGTCGCTCGTGGACGACGCCAGGGTGGCCGGTGAGGAACCGGTCAGCCGCGCCGAGGCCGTCTTCGCCGCGATCGCCACCTCCGGGGTGTTCGTGATCGCGTTCGCGCTGCCCGCCATCCCGTTCGTGATCGGGTTCGTCAACCTGCGCGCGGGCAAGGAGTGGGCGCGGATCCTGCTGACCGCGCTGGGCGGGTTCGGGCTGCTGCTCGGCCTGGTCGGGCTCGCCGTGTTCGCGAACGGCGTCGAGTACCTGAAGTGGGCCTACGGCGTCACCTGGGCCGCGGCGTTCGTCGCCACGACGGCGCTCGCGATCGTCCTGATGCACCTGCCCTCGGCGAACACCTACGTGCGGGGGACGACCCAGTCATGACGCAGCCACCGGACCCGTACGCCTCGCCCTACCAGCCGGTCGACTACCCCGCCGCGGGCGCGCAGCCACCGTCCTACCCGGTCGCCGGCCCGCAGCACCCCGGCCACCCGCCGTCGGGCCCGCTGCCCCACGTGGTCTACCCCGGCGGGATGCGGCAGGTCGACCAGACCACCAGCGGCTACGCGCGGCCGCCGATCGTGCTGCTCGGGTTCGTGCTGTGGATGCTGGCCGCGCTGTCCTGGCCGCTGGGCACGCTGCTGCGCGAGGTCGTCGCGGGTTCGGCCATCGGCGGGTTCGGCGTGGTCATGGGCCTGTTCTTCTTCGCCTGCGTCGGGATCGCGGGGGTGGTCGGGGCGGTCATGTTCCTGCGCGGCAGCTACCACGCCCGGCTCGCGCTGTGCGGGACGGCGCTGCTGGTCGAGGTGATGGCGCTGGTCGGCTTCGTGTCGCTGGTGCGCGACGGCAGCGGGTACTCCGGCGCCGCGGCGGTGATCGCGGCGATGGTCGCCGTGGCCCGACTTGTGCTACCGCCCGCGGCGGTGTTGGTGAGCCTGCTGCCCGGAACGCGCCAGTACTTCGCGGCCAACCTCGGTTAGGGCCTGTTTCCCGGATCCGTGTTCGCGGTAGCCGGGCCGTCCGCCCGCACCGCCAGGAACCCCCTCAGGCGCGACTCCCATCGAACGAGATCCAGGAAACAGGCCCTGATGGACAACGACTCCGGCCCGGTTCTGTACGCGGAGGCGGGCGCCTCCTGGTGGCCGCTGCTGTGGGGGCCGGTGTTCGCCGTGGTCGGTGTCGGCGTCGAGCTGCTGACCGGGCCGGTGAGCGTGCTGTTCTGGTCGCTGGTGGCCTTCGGGCTGCTGATCCCGACCGCGCTGTGGGTGCAGGGCAGGCAGCGGCTGTACTCGGTCCGGCTCACCCCGGCGGCGCTGCGCGAGGGCCGCGAGGAACTGCGGCTGAGCGACATCGCGGAGGTCGAGGGCGTCGAGCCCCGCGCGGGCGCGACCGTCCTGGGCGGCGGCTGGGACATCCCCAAGGGCACCGGCGGCGTGCCGATCAGGCTGGCCGACGGCACGGTCGTGCTCGGCTGGGCCCGCGACGCCGACGCCCTGCGCCGGGCGCTGCACGGGCTGCTGCCGTCCTCGCGTGAGAAACTGGGGCCGTGACCGCACCAGCGTTGGACTCCGAGGCCGTCCCGGCACCGAGGCTGCACCAGCCGCGGCGGGGGCTGATCGCCGCGGCTGAGGTGGTGGTGGCCGTGCTGCTCGGCCTGGCCGCGGCCTGGTGCTGGTCGCGGGGCATCCAGGAGTTCTCCTACCCGCTCGACGGCCGCGCGCCGCTGGTCTCCACGCGCTACCACGGCAACTGGATCGCGGCCTCGATCGCGCTGGTCGCCGTGGGCGGGGTCCTGCTGCTCGACGCCGTCCGGCAGACCGTCCTCGCCGTCCGCACGCGGGACTCCAGGGCTCCGGAGGACGTGGCGCAGGCCACTGACGAGCTCGTGTGAGACTGGAGCCCGTGACAGCGAGGAACACGGCAACGGACACCACCCGATCGCAGGAGCTGTTCGCGCGAGCGGCCACCGTGACACCCGGCGGGGTCAACTCCCCGGTGCGGGCCTTCCACTCGGTGGGCGGCACCCCGAGGTTCATGGTCCGCGGCGAGGGCCCGCACCTGTGGGACGCCGACGGCAACCGCTACGTCGACCTGGTGTCCTCGTGGGGCCCGATGATCCTGGGCCACGCGCACCCCGCGGTCGTCGACGCGGTCCGCTCGGCCGCCGTCCACGGCCTGTCGTTCGGCACGCCCACCGAGGGCGAGATCGAGCTGGCCGAGGAGATCATCGGCCGGGTCGCGCCGGTCGAGCGGGTGCGCCTGGTCAACTCCGGCACCGAGGCCACGATGAGCGCCATCCGGCTGGCCCGCGGGTTCACCGAGCGCCGCAAGATCGTCAAGTTCGCGGGCTGCTACCACGGCCACGTCGACGCGCTGCTGGCCCAGGCGGGCTCCGGCGTCGCGACCCTCGGCCTGCCCACGTCGCCGGGCGTCACCGGCGCGCAGGCCGCGGACACCATCGTGCTGCCGTACAACGACGTCGAGGCCGTGCGGGCCGCGTTCGCGGAGAACCCCGGCGAGATCGCCTGCGTGATCACCGAGGCCGCCGCGGGCAACATGGGCGCCATCGCGCCCCGCCCCGGCTTCAACGCCGCCCTGCGCGACCTGTGCCACGCCGACGGCGCGCTGCTGGTCGTGGACGAGGTCATGACCGGCTTCCGCGTCTCGCGCGCGGGCTGGTACGGCCTGGAGGACGTCGCGGGCGACCTCTACACGTTCGGCAAGGTCATGTCCGGCGGCCTGCCCGCCGCGGCGTTCGGCGGCCGCGCGGACGTGATGGCGCGACTGGCCCCGTCC
Organism: Umezawaea sp. Da 62-37; assembly: GCF_032460545.1. Lineage (GTDB taxonomy): Bacteria > Actinomycetota > Actinomycetes > Mycobacteriales > Pseudonocardiaceae > Umezawaea. Next base: position 5,062,576 of record NZ_CP135965.1, on the reverse strand, counting down.
GGCCCGGTCTACCAGGCGGGCACCCTGTCCGGGAACCCCGTCGCGGTCGCCTCCGGCCTGGCGACGCTGCGCGCGGCCGACGACGCCGTCTACCGCGCCCTCGACGAGAACGCCACCCGCCTCGGCGCGCTGTTCGCCGACGCCCTCACCGGAGCCGGTGTCGAGCACCGCGTGCAGTTCGCGGGCAACCTGGTCAGCGTGTTCTTCACCGCCGACGAGGTCACCGACTACGCGGGCGCCCAGGCCGCCGAGACGTGGCGCTTCCCGCCGTTCTTCCACGCACTGCTGGAACGCGGCGTGTACGCGCCGCCGAGCGCCTTCGAGGCGTGGTTCGTCAACGCCGCCATGGGCGACGACGAGTTCTCGATCATCGCCGACGCCCTGCCGCACGCGGCAGCGGCCGCCAAGGAGGCCAAGAAGTGACTCGGACCGTGGTGCACTTCCTCAGGCACGGCGAGGTGCACAACCCCGACGGCATCCTCTACGGGCGGCTGCCGGGCTTCCGGCTCTCGGACACCGGCCAGCGCCAGGCGCTGACCGTCGCCGAGCACCTCGCCGACCACGACGTCGTGCACGTCGTCGCGTCCCCGCTCACCCGCGCGCAGCAGACCGCCGCGCCCATCGCGGACTCGCACCGGCTGGAACTGGCCACCGACGACCGGCTCATCGAGGCGGACAACAAGTTCGAGGGTCTCCGGGTCGCGGTCGGCGACGGCGCGCTGCGGTCGCCCGCGCACTGGCCGAAGCTGGTGAACCCGTTCACGCCGTCCTGGGGCGAGCCGTACCTGGGGATCGCGCACCGCATGCTCGGTGCCGCCCAGCGCGCCCGTGCGGAGGCCGAGGGGCACGAGGCGGTGTGCGTGTCCCACCAGTTGCCGATCTGGACGCTGCGGCGGTTCCTGGAGGGCAAGCGGATGTGGCACGACCCGCGCAAGCGCGAGTGCTCGCTGGCGTCGCTGACGTCGTTGATCTTCGAGGACGAGAAGCTGGTGCGGATCTCGTACAGCGAACCGGTGGGGGCGACGAACCCGAGGATGACCGGGGCATGAGAGCCGTCGCGCTGCTGGCGTTCGCCCTGGTGGTGGGCGGGTGCTCGGCGGGGAAGGACGCCGTCGCGGTGGGCGGGGAGTTCCAGTTCGTGGCGCCGGGCGGGCAGGTCCGGCTGCGGTACTCGGGGGACGAGCGCAAGGTCGTGAAGGGGCTGACCGGGCCGAGTCTGCTGGAGGACGGGAAGACCGTCTCGCTGGACGACTTCGCCGGGAAGGTCGTGGTCGTCAACATCTGGGGTTCCTGGTGCCCGCCCTGCCGGACCGAGGCGCCGGAGATGCAGCGGGTGCAGGACGAAGCCGGTCCCACCGGGGTGCAGGTGCTCGGGATCGACGTGAAGGAGCACTCCTCGGAGCCCGCTCGGGACTTCGCCACCGACCGGAAGCTGACGTACCCGTCGATCTACGACGACTCGGGCCGCACCCTGCTGGCGTTCAAGGGCTACCCGCCCAACGCCGTGCCCTCGACGATCGTGCTGGACAAGCAGCACCGGGTGGCGGCGATCTTCCTGGAGGGCGTCCTCGCCTCCGACCTGCTACCCGTGCTCAAAGAACTGACCACCGAGCCATAACCCTCGCGAGTCGAACCCCCGGACACCCCGTGTCGAACGCTCAGGCACCCCGAGTCGAACGCTCGGGCACCCCGTCCGGATCGCGCCCCCGCCCGAACGGGCGAGGGCGCCTCCGCGCTAGTTCTGCAGTTCCGGGATCTTCGTCTTGAACGCCTGGACCATGGCGTCGCGGCCCACGAGGCTGTACTGCCTGCCGAGGGTGCGCATGATCGAGTTCTCGGTGGGCCGGTAGAGGCCGGTGCCGTAGTACTTCGAGCCCTCGAACACGCCGACCACGCCGCCGTCCGGTGAGGGCTGGCCGAGGTACTGGGCCCACTTGGAGCCGTCGGCCAGCTTCGAGGCGTTGATCTCGGCGGGTTCCGAGCCGGTGTAGGTGCCGGGGGAGAAGTACTCGTCGGCCAGGCCGCCGATGGAGTGGCCGAGTTCGTGCACGACGATCTGGCCCGCCTGGGCGTTGCCGCCCGCGGCGGTGGCCACGCCGCCGCCCGCGCCGCCGTACTTGGTGGTGTTGCCGAGGGCGATGATCTGGTCGGCCGCGGGGGCGAGGGCGGCGAAGTTGTACGCCTCCTCCTCGTTCACGCACAGCAGCCGTTCGGTGGTGGGGGCGGCGCCCTTGCACCAGAAGCCCATGTCGAGGGCGGTGCGCTTGTCGTCGTTGCCCTGCGGGTTGTCGTCGACGCCGGAGTCGACCGAGACGGCGTTGACCTGCCAGACGTTGAAGTAGTCCTTGTACGAGGCGAACGGCTCGACGGCCGACAGCTCCGCCCACTTGTTCAGGGCGTGCTGGTGGAACAGCGCCTGCTCGGACTTGGTGTAGCCGTCGCCCACGAAGACCAGGTCGAAGCGCTGGTCGGTGGCGCCGGTGTTCTGGATGGTGACGACTTCCGTGCGGGCGCGGGCCGATGTCTTGCTGCGCGGCTGGACCGTGGCCTTGGGGGCGGCCACGACGACCTTGGAGATCGTGCCGTCGGGCGAGAAGGCCTCGCGGACGACGGTGGAGGAAGTCGGCGCGGGGACCGCGACCGCCGCTGGTGCCGCGGTCGTCGGCAGCGGCGCGACGACAACCACGAAGCCCACCGCGAGTGCGGGCAAAATCAGCCGAGTTGAGCGCATGGAGGAACGTTAGGTACGTCCGTTGTCACCCACAAGGGCGCTTTAGCGTCAATTTCACATTTGCGATCACGGTTTGTCATACCGCCATGTCGCGAACGGGTGTGATCCAGGCCGCTGCTAATGGGCTCCGGTGCCCACCGTGTCAAGGGGTGTACCTACTCTGGTCGACGTGAACCACTGGACGGAGCTGGCCACCTCTGGTCCGCTGCTGCTGGCCACCGGTGTCGCAGTCCTCGCGGGGGCGATCTCGTTCGCCTCGCCGTGCGTGGTCCCGCTCGTTCCCGGCTACCTCGCCTACCTCGCGGGCCTGGTCGGCGCGGAGGCCCCGGCCGTGCAGGACGGGGAGTCGCCGAAGACCGGCCGCTGGCGGGTCACCGGCGCCGCGCTCCTGTTCGTCCTCGGGTTCACGGTCGTGTTCTCGCTGACGTCGTTCGCGGTGCTGGGCCTGGTGGACACCCTGTGGCTCAACGAGGACATGTTCCAGCGCGTCGGCGGCGTCATCACCATCGCGATGGGCCTGGTGTTCATCGGACTGGTGCCCGCCCTGCAGCGCGACGTGCGGCTGCACAAGCGCCCCCGCGCCGGGCTGCTCGGCGCACCGCTGCTCGGCGGCGTGTTCGCGCTCGGCTGGACCCCGTGCATCGGCCCGACCCTCGCCGGTGTGCTCGCGCTGGCCCGCGGCACGGAGGTCGGTTCGTCCACGGCCCGCGGCGCGGTGCTGGTGCTGGCCTACTGCCTCGGTCTCGGCCTGCCGTTCGTGCTGATCGCGGTCGGCGCCCGCTGGGCGGTCCGGGTCACCGGCTGGCTGCGCACCCACGTGCGCGGCGTCCAGATCTTCGGCGGCGCGCTGCTGATCCTGGTCGGCCTCGCGCTCGTCACGGGCCTGTGGGGCGACTTCGTGGGCTGGCTGCGCATCGCCGTGGTCAACGACCTGAAGCTGCCGCTGTAGATGGGGAACGCACTCGCCTTCCTGCGCAACACGTGGCGCGGCCTCACGGCCATGCGCACGGCGCTGACGCTGCTGTTCCTGCTGGCGCTCGGAGCGCTGCCCGGCGCCCTGCTGCCGCAGCGGTCCCTGAACGCGCCGAAGGTCGACGAGTTCATCGCCGACAACGGCTGGTGGGGCCGACTGCTCGACAAGGGCCAGTTCTTCGCCGTCTACGGCAGCTCCTGGTTCTCCGCGATCTACGTGCTGCTGTTCGTGTCGCTGGTCGGCTGCCTGCTGCCGCGGCTGTGGGAGTACTTCACCCAGATGCGGGCCAAGCCCGTGCTGACCCCGCGCAACCTGTCCCGGATGCCGCACCACGCCGACGCGCACGTCGACCGGGACGTGGACGAGGTCATCGCCGCGGCCCGCACCAGGCTGCGCGGCTGGCGGCTGGTCGAACGCGAGGAGCCCGGCGGCGCCCGCACGATCAGCGCCGAGCGCGGGTTCCTGCGCGAGACCGGCAACCTCGTCTTCCACTTCGCGCTGCTCGGCCTGCTGGTGGCGTTCGCGCTGGGCAAGATGTTCGGCTACGAGGGCCAGGTCATCGTGCAAGCCACCGGAAAGCAATATTGCAACTCGGGCGTGTTCAACTTCGACTCGTTCCGGCCCGGCCTGCGGGTCGACGGCACCCAGCTCACCCCGTTCTGCGTGCGGGTCAACGACTTCCACGCCTCCTACCTGCACAACGGGCAGGCCGAGAGCTACCGGGCGGGCATCGACTACCAGTCCGGCGCGGACCTCGCCACGGGCACGTGGCGGCCGTACTCGCTGGAGGTCAACCACCCGCTGCGCACCGAGGGCGACCGGGTCTACCTGCTCGGCCACGGCTACACGCCCAAGTTCACCGTCACGTTCCCCAACGGCGCCACCCGTTCCGCCGAGGTGCAGTGGCGGCCGGTCGACCCGATCACGCTGCTGTCCGAGGGCGCGACGAAGTTCGACCCGCCGCAGATCACCGACTCCGAGGAGCGGCGCAAGAACCAGATCGCGATCACCGGGCTGCTGGCGCCGAGTGCGGTCTTCGACGGCACGCTGATGAGTTCGAACTTCCCGGAGGCGCGCAAGCCCGCCGTGGCCGTGGACGTGTTCCGCGGCGACCTGGGCACCGACTCCGGCCGCGGCCAGTCGATCTTCTCGATCGACCAGTCCATGGTGGACAACGGGCGGCTCAAGAAGGTCGCCAGGGAGAACCTCGAGGTCGGCCAGTCAGTGACGCTGGACGACGGCACGGTGATCCGCTTCGACGGCGTCACCGACTGGGTGTCGCTCCAGGTGTCGCACGACCCGACCCAGGTGTACGTGCTGGTGTTCTCGATGCTGATCGTGGTCGGCCTCGGCACCTCGCTGGCGATCCGGCGCCGCCGGGTGTGGGTGCGGGCGGTCCCCCAGGACGACGGGCGTACTTTCATCGAGGTCGGCGGGCTCGCGCGCACCGACCAGGCGGGCTACGGCGGGGAGTTCACCGGGCTGTCCCGCGACCTCCTCTCGGGTGGCCAGGACAAGGAGAGCTGATGCCGGTCAACGCGACGCTGGCGACCTACGGCGACTGGCTGTACAACAGCGCGGTCGGCGTCTACATCCTCGCCACCTTCCTCTACCTCTACGAGCAGGCCTTCGGGCGCGCGCCCGTGAAGGCGAAGGAACGCGAGCTGGTCGTCGCGGGCGGGACGGGCGAGCAGTGGAAGCCCGGCCTGGTCGTGTCGAAGAAGCCCGAGCGCCCGCGCGCGGAGCGGTTCGGCCGGATGGCCGTGGCGCTGACGCTGCTGGGCGTCGGGCTGCACGTGGGCGCGCTGGTCCTGCGCGGGGTCGCGACCGGCCGCGCCCCGTGGGGCAACATGTACGAGTACGGCGCGCTGCTGACGCTGGCGGCCGTGGTGACCTGGGTCGTGCTGATGCGGTCGTTCCCGGTCCGCAGGCTCGGCGGGTTCGTGCTCACGCCCGTCGTCATCCTGATGTTCCTCGGCGGCACCGCCCTCTACGCGCCCGCCGCCCCCGTGCAGCCCGCGCTCCAGTCGTACTGGCTGGTCATCCACGTCTCGGTCATCTCGATCTCCACCGGCATGCTGCTGGTGCCGGGCGTCGCGAGCCTGCTCTACCTGGTGAAGTCGACCAACGACCGCAAGCCCGAGCGCTTCGCCAGGCTCTCCGGGCGGCTGCCCGCCGCGGACACCCTCGACCGGCTCGCCTACCGCAGCACCGTGCTGGCGTTCCCGCTGTTCACCATCGGCATCATGTTCGGCGCCATCTGGGCGGAGTCCGCGTGGGGCCGCTTCTGGGGCTGGGACCCCAAGGAGACCGTCGCGTTCGTCTCGTGGGTCGTCTACGCGGCCTACCTGCACGCCCGCGCGACCGCGGGCTGGCGCGGCGCCGGGGCCGCGTGGATCAACACGCTCGGCTTCTTGCTGACCGTGTTCAACCTCTTCTTCATCAACTTGGTGACGGCCGGGTTGCATTCCTATGCGGGAGTCGGCTGAGTTCCGGTATTCCCCCAGGTGGGATGCCCACCCCCATTCGTGGAACCGGTTGTCGCCGACTACCGTCCCAAGGTGGGGGTCGGGGAGGTCTCGATCCGCTTGCTCAGGGGAGGACCCCAGCGGTGACTGGTCGTTACGAGGAGCCTGAGCCGCGGCACAACGTGTCATGGCCGCCGACCGCCGGCGCGGAAGGCCACAAGAACCAACCCAACCCGTCCCAATCCGGGCAGCACCCGGTCGACCCGGCGGCCGCGCAGCAGGCGGGTGGCGGCCAGTCGGGCTCGCACCAGGTCGGCGGCGGCCAGTCGGGGCAGCACAGCGTGGGCGGCGCGCAGTCCGGGCAGTCCGGGCAGCACCAGGTTCCCGGCGCGCAGTCCGGGCGCTACCCCGTGACCGGCGCCCCGTCCGGGCCCTACCAGGTCAACGACCACTCGTACGGTCCGCACCAGGTCAGCGGCGGCCCGTCCGGCGCGCACTACGTGGACTCCGGCCAGCAGCAGCAGCCGCCGCAGTACCAGGGGCAGGGCGCGTTCCCGAACAACTTCCCCCAGTCGCTGCCGCAGCAGCGCGCACAGCAGCAGCCGCCGATGACCGCGCACGACATGTCGTCGCAGCGGCTCATCAAGCAGGAGAAGCGACCCCCGCAGACCGGCTGGCGCAAGACGCTGCACACCGTCACCGGCGGCCTGGTCAACATGGGCGAGAGCCCGGCCGACGTCCGGCGCCGCGAGCTGATCACGCGGATCAACCAGCCGCTGCGCGGGTGCTACAAGATCGCGATGCTCAGCCTCAAGGGCGGCGTCGGCAAGACCACGACCACGGCCTCGCTCGGGTCCACGTTCTCGTCGCTGCGCGGCGACCGGGTCATCGCGGTCGACGCGAACCCCGATCGCGGCACGCTGGCGCTGAAGGTGCCCCGCGAGACCACCGCGACCGTGCGGCACCTGCTCCGCGATGTGTCGAGGATCACCAAGTACAGCGATGTGCGGGCCTACACGTCGCAGAGCCCCAGCAGGCTGGAGGTCCTCGCCAGCGAGCAGGACCCGGCCGTGTCCGAGGCGTTCAGCGACCAGGACTACCTGCGCACCGTGGCGCTGCTGGAGCACTTCTACAACATCCTGCTCACCGACTGCGGCACCGGCCTGATGCACTCGGCGATGAAGGGCGTGCTCGACCAGGCGGACTCGCTGGTGCTCGTGTCGTCCGGTTCGGTCGACGGCGCGCAGACGTCCGCGGCCACCCTCGACTGGCTGGACGCGCACGGCTACCGCGAACTCGTGGCCAGGTCGATCGCGGTCATCAACTCGGTCCGCCCCGGCTCGGGGAAGGTCGACCTCGACCGGCTCGCGGCGCACTTCGCGTCCCGCTGCCGGTCCGTCGTCATGATCCCGTTCGACCCCCACCTGGAGGAGGGCGCCGAAATCGAGCTCGACAAACTCGAGCCCGCGACCCGACTCGCGCTGCTGGAGCTCGCCGCCACCGTGGCGGACGACTTCCCCAGCTAGACCCCGTACGAGCGCGGGCCCGTGGCGGGATCTCGCCACGGGCCCGCGCTCGTGTTCAGGAGTCTTTGCCCTCTTCAGGGCGGCGTTTCGTCTGCTCGCCGAGCTTCCGGAGGAAGTCCGGGTCGTCGTCGGGCGCGATGACCCGACCACGTGGAGCGGTTTCGAGCCTGCCGGGCCCGAAAGCCTTCCAGAGCAGCATGAACACGGTGAGCGCACCGATCGCCGCGAGCACGTACAGCATGGTCGCCACCTCCTTTGTCACGACATTACTCGTGACGAGGAGTACGTACGGGACCCGTTCAGTGGCGCACCGGTTCGGTAGCTTCGGTGGTGAGCTCGGAGAGCAGCGCCTGGACTTCGGATTCCCGGAACCGGCGATGACCGCCGGGGGTGCGGATCGAACCGATCCGACCGGCGGTGGCCCAGCGGGTCACCGTCTTCGGGTCGACGCGGAACAGGTTGGCGACTTCACCAGGGGTGAGCAGCCGCTCCGGGCCGTTTTGACGACTTACCTGCATGGACGCGGTCACGATCGTCCTCCTCGGATCAGACTTACCGGTCGCATCCTGGCATCTCACCCGTCAGGTACTCGAACACTTGGGTGATGGTAAAGAGGGAGTAAGGGACGAAGTTCGCGGTTCGGACATCGGACGTGGTGGGCCTAGGCTCGGCGGGGTGGACGCCCTAGATCGACAAATCATCGCCGCGCTGCGCGAGAACGGCCGGGCCACCTACGCCGACCTGGGTCGCAAGGTCGGGCTCTCCGCCTCGGCCGTGCACGAGCGCGTCGGCAAGCTGGAGGCCACCGGGGTGATCGTCGGCTACCACGCCGTCGTCGACCCCAACGCCATCGGCCTCGGCGTCACCGCCCTGGTCGGCATCCACCCGACCGACACCGCGGACGACGACGACGTCGCGCTCGCTCTCGGCCAGCTCATCGAGGTCGAGTCCTGCTACCGCGTCGCCGGTGACGAGTCGTTCATCGTGAAGGTGCGCGTGGCGACGGTCGACGACCTCGAACGCGCCCTCGGCAGGCTCCGCCGCATCCACGGCGTCGCCCGCACCCGCACCACGGTCGTGCTGTCCACCAGGTTCGAGGGCAGGCCGAACACCTCGGACGCGGCGTTCGAGCAGCCCTACCCCAGCGCGTAACCTGGGTCATCGTGCACCTGGGTCGAGATGTGACGCTCTACGTCCTGGCGCGGCTCGGCATGGTCGCCGCGGTCACCGCGCTGCTCATGCTGGTCAACGTCCCGCTGCTGGTCGCCCTGGCGGTCGGCATCGTCGTCGCGCTCCCGCTGTCGCTCTTCGTGTTCCGCGGCATGCGCGCACGGGTGGCCGACGGCCTCAACGAACGCGGCGCCGTCCGCCGCGCCGAACGCGAACGCCTCCGCGCCCAGCTCCGCGGCGACACCCCGTCGGACGCTTCGGCTGCCTGAGTCGTCCGTCAGACGCCGAACGTCGCCGCGGCCTCGTCGGCCGACCGGTGCAGCACGTCCACCATCTCCAGGCCCTCCAGCCAGTGCTCCGGAATCCCCTCGACCCCGTGGTGCGCGCCGAGGATGTTCCCGCAGATCGACCCGGTCGAGTCGCTGTCGCCGGAGAAGTTGACCGCGATGAGCAGCCCGTCGGCGAGCGAGTCGGCGGCCAGCGCGGCGAGCAGGCCGATGGCCAGCGCCTCCTCGCCGACCCAGCCGCCGCCGAACAGGGTCTCGATCAGCTCCGGTGTCGGCCGCTTGCCGCGTGTGCCGAGCTGCACGGCCAGGTCCAGCAGCTCCAGCTGCTCCTCGTGCTCGTCCCACCGGATCAGCTCGTCGCGGGCCACGGCGGTCGCCTCCAGGACGGACGCCCCGGCCAGCACCTGCTGCACGACGACCGCCAGCACCCCGGCCGACAGGAACCCGCTGGGGTGCCCGTGGGTCAGCGCGGCCGTGCCCGCGGCGAGCGCGAACACCTCGTCGACGTCCTCGGACCACAGGGCCACGGGCGCGGCCCGCATCACACCGCCGCAGCCCTTGGAGTTGTTGATGTGGTCGCCGGTCGTGCCGAACACCTCCGTGTCGTACAGGGCGCTCAGGCACGTCGTGCCGGGGGCGCGCTGGGAGAACAGCGCGCGCTCGTCCAGCAGCCAGCCCTCCGCCCGCACCGCGGGCCCGCCCTGGGTGTGCAGCCAGCGGCCGTAGGCGGCCCTGACGTCCCACAGCGGGTCCGTGCCGTGCTTGCGGGCGATCACGAGGCCTTCGAGCGTGAAGAGCGTCATCTGGGTGTCGTCGGTGATGGCGCCGACCTTGCCGTACGCGGGCGCGAAGTCGGTCAGGCCGTCGGGGCCGAAGCGGGCGCGGATGGCGTCCATGTGCTCGAACTCGATGGCGCCGCCGAGGGCGTCGCCCACCGCGCCTGCCAGTAGTGATCCGCGAAACTTGTCCACGGCGGAACAGTGTCCTCGAAGTTATCGTGCGCCGTGACCATTTCCCTTGACCGATGTTGCAGCCGCACCAGGGACTGGGTGCGCGAGGCCGTCAGGATCATCGAGGCCGACGCGAACCGCAGTGCCGACACCCACCTCCTGCACTTCCCGCTCCCGCTGGAGTGGGGGATCGACCTGTACCTCAAGGACGAGTCCACCCACCCGACCGGCTCGCTCAAGCACCGCCTCGCGCGGTCGCTGTTCCTCTACGCCATCTGCAACGGGTGGGTCGTCGGCGGCACGCCGGTCATCGAGGCCTCGTCAGGCTCCACGGCCGTGTCCGAGGCCTACTTCGCCCGCCTGCTGGGCCTGCCGTTCATCGCGGTCATGCCCCGTTCCACCAGTCCGGAGAAGATCGCGCTGATCGAGCGCCAGGACGGCCGGTGCCACTTCGTGGACGAGCCGGGCGCCATCTACGACGAGTCGCGCCGCCTCGCCGCCGAGCTGAACGGCCACTACATGGACCAGTTCACGCACGCCGAGCGCGCCACGGACTGGCGGGGCAACAACAACATCGCCGAGTCGATCTTCCAGCAGATGGAGCTGGAGTCGACGCCGGAACCGGACTGGGTCGTGGTCGGCGCGGGCACCGGCGGCACCAGCGCGACCATCGGCCGCTTCATCCACTACCGCAGGCTGAGGACCCGGCTGGCGGTCGTCGACCCGGAGCACTCGGTGTTCTTCGACGCGTGGCGCGACAGCGACCCGACCCTGATCGGCACCCGCGGCTCCCGCATCGAGGGCATCGGGCGGCCGCGCGTGGAGCCGTCGTTCGTCGGGCAGGTCATCGACCGGATGTTCAAGGTGCCCGACGCCGCGTCCATCGCGGTCATCCGCCACGTCGAGGGCGTGCTGGGCAGGCGCGTGGGCGGGTCGACCGGCACGAACCTGTGGGGCGCGTTCCAGATCATCGCCGAGATGCGGGCGTCGCGGGTGCGCGGCAGCGTCGTCACGCTGCTCTGCGACGGCGGTGAGCGGTACGCGAACACCTACTACAGCGACGACTGGGTGAAGGCCCAGGACATGGACCTCGTGCCCCACCTGGAGCGGCTGACGAAGTTCCGCACGACCGGCGCCTGGTCGTAGGGAACGGGACGGGCACCTGCTGCGTCGCAGCAGGTGTCCAGTCGGAAGGGGTGGCTCGGTGAGTTCGTGGCGGACCGCGGAGGTGCTCGCGGCTGAGGACGTCCTGGCCAGGTCGATCGCCGACGCCGAGAAGTCCATGCGCGCGGCCGAGAAGCTCCGCGGCGGCGGCCGCGAGCCGTCCGCCGACGACATCCGCCGGATCATCGCGTTCGCCAGGTCACCGGCCGCGTCGATGGCGCTCCAGGCGTTGCAGCGGCGGATCGCGGGTGGTCACCTCAGCTGGCGGCAGGTGCTCGGCGGCGAGGCCGGGAGCGATCCCGGCGTGCGCGCCGCGCTGGACGCCGACCGCGAGAACCTGGCCGCGCTGTGCCGGGGCGAGGCGCCCGCGCCGCCGAAGCCCGTGCGGCGCCGCGACGACGACGAGGACAACCAGATCGCCATCACCGAGGACGCCTGGTAGGCCGGTTCAGCTCAGCATCAGGGCGCCGCCGACGGTGATCGCCCACAGCAGCATCGCCAGGCCCGTGTCGCGCAGCACCGGGATCAGCTGCAACCCGGTCCTGCCCTGCACGACCCGGCGCACGCCCAGCGCCGCCAGCGGAAGCGCCAGCAGGCCCAATAGCGTCAAGGGCACCCGGACGCCGATCACCAGCGTGATCAGGAACGGCGCCACGGCCAGCGCCAGGTACAGCCTGCGGGTGTCCTTGTCGCCCAGCAGCACCGCGAGCGTCCGCTTGCCCGACTTGGTGTCCGTCGGGATGTCGCGCAGGTTGTTCGCCACCAGCACCGCCGTGGAGAAGCACCCGACCGCCACCGCGGACCCGATCCCGATGCCGGTCACCTCGCCGGTCTGCACGAACAGCGTCCCGAGCACCCCCATGGGCCCGAAGAACAGGAACACGGCGACCTCGCCGAACCCCGAGTACCCGTACGGCTTCGACCCGCCGGTGTAGAACCACGCGCCCGCGATGCACAGCACGCCGAACGCCAGCAGCCACCAGTAGCCGGAGATCGCGATCAGCGCCAACCCGGCCACCGCCGACACGCCGAACGCCGCGAACGCCGCGTTCCGCACCGCCGTCGGATCAGCCGCACCCGACCCGACCAGCCGGAACGGCCCGACCCGGTGGTCGTCCGTCCCGCGGATGCCGTCGGAGTAGTCGTTGGCGAAGTTCACCCCCACCTGGAGGGCGATCGACACCAGCAGGGCGAGCAACGACATCGGCAGGGAGAACCCGTCGATGTTCTGCGCCGCGCCCGCCCCCACCAGCACGGGGGCGATCGAGTTCGGCAGCGTACGAGGACGCGTGCCCTCGACCCACTGGGTGACTGTGGCCATGGCGCTCATCTTCGGCCATGCCCCCACGACAACCGCGGACACCCCTGCTGACGGCGGTCACCCGAACAGGCGCGCCACGGCCGTGCGGTCGACCTTGCCGGGGCCGCGCGTCGGCAGCTCCGCCACGAAGACCACCCGCTTCGGCACGGCGGCCCGACCGACCCCGGCCCGGACGGCCTTCCGGACGTCCGATTCGGACGGCGGTGGACCCGCCGGGACGACGGCCGCCGCGACGACCTGCCCCCACTCGGCGTCGGGCAGCCCGACGACGCACACCTCGCGCACCCCCGGCAGCGCCGAGACGACCCGCTCCACCAGCGCGGGCGGCACGTTCTCGCCACCGGTGATGATCACGTCATCCGCCCGCCCGAGCACCTCCAGCACCCCGTCGGCGCCGAACCGCCCGAGGTCGCCGGTGCGGAACCAGCCGTCGGCGAACCGCCGCCCCCGGTAGCCGAGCGCGAGCGTCGGCCCGGCCAGCTCGATCCGACCCGCGGCGAGCCGCACGCGCACGCCGTCCAGCGGCACGCCGTCGTAGACGCACCCGCCCGCGGTCTCGCTCATCCCGTACGTCGTCACCACGCGCACGCCCGCGTCCCGCGCCGCGGCGAGCAGCGTCGGCGGGGTGGCCGCGCCGCCGAGCAGCACGGCGTCGAACCCGCGCAGCACCTCGACGTCCTCGGCCAGCAGCCGCGCCAACTGGGTCGGCACAAGCGCCGTGTAGTGCCTGCCCGGCGACGCCAGCAGCGGCACCGCGGCGTCGGCGAACGCGGCGGCGCGGAACCCCGGCGCGAGGTCGAGCACCGCGGGCGCGAGGCGCGCGACCAGCGACCGGACCAGCACCTGGACGCCCGCGATGTGCGTGGCGGGCAGCGCCAGCAGCCACCGGCCCGGCCCGCCGAGGCGGTCGTGCGTCGCCGTGGCGGACGCGCGGAGCGCCGCGGCCGACAGCAGCACGGACTTGGGCACGCCGGTCGACCCGGACGTGGTCACCACGAGCGCCGCGTCCCGCTCCCAGCCCTCCAGCGGCAACGGCGCGGCGACCTGGCCGGACGGCACCGGCAGCACCGCCGGGCCGGTGCCGTCCAGCGCCGCCGCCAACGGCCCCAGCAGTTCGAGCGCGCCCGCCGGGACCGGAACCGCCTCGACGACGCCCGCCATCAGAAGTAGTACGGGAAGTCGGACCAGTCCGGCGTCCGCTTCTCCAGGAACGCGTCGCGCCCCTCCACGGCCTCGTCGGTCATGTACGCCAGCCGGGTCGTCTCGCCCGCGAAGATCTGCTGCCCGACGAGCCCGTCGTCGATCAGGTTGAACGAGTACTTCAGCATCCGCTGCGCCGTCGGCGACTTGCCGTTGATCTCCCGCGCCCACTGGAGCGCGGTGCTCTCCAGCTCGGCGTGCGGCACGACCTCGTTCACCGCGCCCATCCGCTGCATGTCCGCCGCGCTGTAGGCGCGCCCGAGGAAGAAGATCTCCCGCGCGAACTTCTGCCCGACCTGCCGCGCCAGGTACGCCGACCCGTACCCGCCGTCGAAGCTGCCGACGTCCGCGTCGGTCTGCTTGAACCTCGCGTGCTCGGCGCTCGCGATCGTCAGGTCGCACACCACGTGCAGGCTGTGCCCGCCACCCGCGGCCCACCCCGGCACGACCGCGATGACGACCTTCGGCATGAACCGGATCAGCCGCTGGCACTCCAGGATGTGCAACCGCCCAGCCCGCGCCGGGTCCACCGTGTCGGCGGTTTCGCCATCGGCGTATTGGTACCCCGAACGCCCCCGAATCCGCTGGTCGCCACCGGAGCAGAACGCCCACCCGCCGTCGCGCGCCGACGGCCCGTTGCCGGTCAGCAGCACGCAGCCCACGTCCGACGACATCCGCGCGTGGTCCAGCGCCCGGTGCAGCTCGTCCACCGTGTGCGGGCGGAACGCGTTGCGCACCTCGGGCCGGTTGAACGCGATCCGCACGGTCCCCTGGTCCACCGCGCGGTGGTAGGTGATGTCCGTCAGGGTCTCGAAACCGGCGATCGGCTTCCACCGGGACGCGTCGAACAGCTCGGAGATTTCGTGATCAGCCACGCAGCCGACAATAAGGGCCGTTCCGCGGGTCGCGGAGCACAGGTCGGCAATCGGATCGAACACTGCGCGAAGGGGAAACGGCCCGGCGGGGGCGTCGGGGGAGAATGGTCGGGTGAACCCGTCCACCGCGCAGGCCAGGGTGCTCGTCGACGAACTCGTCCGCAACGACGTCCGCCACGTCGTGCTGAGCCCCGGATCGCGCAACGCGCCCCTGTCCTTCGCCCTGCACGACGCCGCGGTGGCCGGGCGGCTGGTGCTGCACGTCCGCGTCGACGAGCGCAGCGCCGGATTCCTCGCGCTGGGGCTGGCGAAGGCCGGCGGGGTGACCGCCGTGGTCTGCACGTCGGGCACGGCGGTCGCGAACCTGCACCCGGCGGTGCTGGAGGCGCGGCACTCGGGCACGCCGCTGCTGGTGATCACGGCGGACCGCCCGGTCGAGCTGCACCGGACCGGCGCGAGCCAGACGGTGGACCAGCACGGGATCTTCGCGGCGGCCACCGACACGCTGCACTTCCCGGTGGCCGAGCGGCGGACCGGGCAGAACGGGATGTGGCGGTCGCTGGTCTGCCGGGCGGTGGCGACCGCGCGGTCGGGCAGGCCGCTGCACGTCAACGTGCCGCTGCGCGACCCGCTGGTGCCGGAGGTCGACGACGACTGGCCGGAGCCGCTGGACGGCCGGGACTTCGACGTGCCGTGGACCAGGGCGCACGCGCGCGCCACGACGTCCACGTCGACCGCCGAGCACCTCGGGCCGCGCACGCTGGTCGTCGTCGGCGACGCGCCGATGGGCGAGTTGGCGGAGTTGGCGTGGCACGCCGGGTGGCCGATCGTGGCCGAGCCGACCGCGGGGGTGGACGGGCCGGTGCTGCGGCACGGCACGCTGCTGCTCAACTCCGGCGAGCTGCCGAAGGAGCTGATCCCGGACGCGGTGCTGGTCGTGGGGCGGGCGACGCTGTCGCGCGGGGTGCTGAAGCTGATCGGGCGGACGCCCGTGGTGCACGTCCTGTCGGCCGAACCGGACTGGCCGGACCCGTCGTTCGCGGCGACGCACACGTCCACGGCCTTGGAACCGGGTGAGCCGGACGTGGAAGCCGCCTGGATGACCGCCTGGCAGGACGCGGACGACGCGGCCGCGGAAGCCGTGGACGGGGTGCTGGCCGACGAGCCGTGGCCGACCGGGCTGCACGTGGCGCGGGACCTGGTCGCGGCGCTGCCGCCGGGCGCGCTGCTGTTCCTCGGGTCGTCCAACCCCGTGCGCGACGTCGACCTCGTGGCGGTCCCGCGCACGGACCTCGTCGTGCACGCCAACCGCGGCGGGGCGGGCATCGACGGCAGCCTGTCGACCGCGGTGGGCCTTGCGCTCGCCGAGGGGCCGGGGTACGCGCTCGTCGGCGACCTGACGTTCCTGCACGACCTGAACGGGCTGCTGATCGGCCCGGACGAGCTGCGGCCGGACCTGACGATCGTGGTGCTCAACGACGACGGGGGCGGCATCTTCTCGCTGCTGGAGCAGGGCTCGCCGGAGCACGCGGCGTCGTTCGAACGGGTTTTCGGCACACCGCACGGAATGGACCTGGCCCTGTTGTGCGCCGGTTATCGGGTATCGCACGAACGGGTGAATTCCGCGGCGGAATTCCGTGCCGCGCTCACCCCGCCGAAGGGGATCAGGGTCGTGGAGGTTCGTGCGGATCGGTCCGGATTGCGTGATTTGCACAGCAGGTTGAGGGCCGCCGTCTCAACCCGTTCCACTTCGTAGGAGCCTACGTACGGGGGTATTCGGAGCCTGGTGGGGTGGCTAGCTTGCCCCCATGTCCATCAGAGCGAAGATCACGGTCGGGGCGGCCACGGCGTGCACCCTCGCGCTGCTCGCGGGTCCGGCCTCCGCCGCCGCGGCACCAGGAGCACCCGGAATCGGTGATCCTTACTACCCGAATTCGGGCAACGGGGGTTACGACGCCCTCCACTACGACATCCGGCTCAACTACCAGCCGTCGAACGACAACCTGTCCGGCAGCACGACGATCCTGGCGAGGGCGACCCAGGACCTGTCGAAGTTCAACCTGGACTTCCTGCTGAACGTCCAGTCGGTGCGGGTGAACAACAAGCTCGCGTCGTTCACCCAGCAGGGCGGCGAACTGGTCGTCGACCCGAAGGCGACCCTGGCCAAGGGCAGCGACCTCACCGTCGTCGTGACCTACTCCGACTCCCCGTCGACCAAGTCGGTCGACGGCTACACGTCGTGGAAGAAGACGGCCACCGGCGCGCTCGCGATCGACGAGCCGGACATCGCGCCGTGGTGGTACCCGAGCAACAACCACCCGACGGACAAGGCGACGTTCGACGTCTCCGTCGCGGTGCCGGACGGCGTCGAGGTCATCTCCAACGGCAGGCTGACCGGCACCACCAAGCAGATCAACGGCTGGACGCGCTGGAACTGGCGCAGCACCAAGCCGCAGAACACCTACTCGACGTTCGTGTCGATCGGCCAGTTCGAGATCCGCCAGTCGACCTCGCCCAGCGGCCTGCCCGTGGTCAACGCCTACGCCGAGGGCCTCGGCGAGTTCGAGGGCGCGGCCAAGGCGAGCGTGGAGCGCACCCCGGAGATCCTCGAGTTCGAGTCGGGCTTCTTCGGCCCGTACCCGTTCGAGGCGCAGGGCGGTGTGGTCACCGGCGGCATCGGCTTCGCGCTGGAGAACCAGACCCGCCCCAACTACGACACCGCGTTCTGGCGTCGTGGCGCGAACACCTACGTGGTCGCGCACGAGCTGGCGCACCAGTGGTTCGGCGACTCGGTGTCCGTGCACGGCTGGAAGGACATCTGGCTGAACGAGGGCTTCGCGAGCTACGCGGAGTGGCTCTGGTCGGAGCACCAGGGCGAGGGCACGGCGCAGGAGAACTCGGACTACGTCTACGGCTCCTACGCCGCCGACGACCCGTTCTGGGACGTCCTGCCCGGCGACCCCGGCGTGGCCAACCAGTTCGACGGCGCGGTGTACGACCGCGGCGCCCTGGCCCTGCACGCGCTGCGCTCGGCCGTGGGCGACGAGGCGTTCTTCACCACGTTGCAGACGTGGGTGGAGCAGCACAAGTACAGCGACGCGTCGATCGCGCAGTTCATCGCGCTCGCCGAGCAGGTGTCCGGCCAGCAGCTGGACGACCTGTTCACCACCTGGCTGTTCACCAAGGGCAAGCCCGCCCAGGCTCCCGGCACGTTCTCGGTGGCCTCGGGTTCGGCGGCGGCGAAGGTCGCGGTGGCCGAGCCGAAGTCGCGGCAGAAGATCGTGGAGACGCACGAGCTGCTCGCCAAGGGCGAGCGCTGACGACCTGAGCGGGTGCCCGTCGCGTGACGGGCACCCGCCCGGTCAGCGCACGAACGCCACGTCCGGGTGCGCGGGCGACTCGCCGCGCAGCAGGGGCTGCGGCACGCACTTGAGGGCCTGGTCGAAGAACGCCGCGAGGTACGCCCGCTGGGCCGCCACGCTCCGCTCGGGGTCCACGGTGCCGATGCGCAGCGCCCGCACCGCCGGGTCGGCGTCGAGCCCCGGCAGGAACGCCTGCACGTCGGTGTAGCTGTAGTGCATCGCCCCGGACATCACCAGGTCGCGCCGGAAACCCGTGCTGCGCTCCCAGAACGCGCCCCACGCCGGTGCCGTCAGGTGCGTGCGGGGCCGCCCGTCGGTGGTGCTGCCCGGTGAGCCCATCAGCAGGAACGGCCGGTCGACTCCCTCGGTGGCGGCTCGGGTCGGCCGGGTGCCGTCGGCGTCGTAGGCGAGGAAGCCGTCCAGGTCGACGCCCGCGTCCACCCGCCGGTCGGTGACCATCAGCTCCGCCGCCGTGTCACCGCCGAACGAGTGCCCGAACATCCCGACGCGCGACAGGTCCGCGCTCGCACCGAGCACCGACGGCAGCCGGTCCAGCACGAACCCCATGTCGGCCACCCTGGTGGCCAACCCGGTGACCAGCCGGTCGTCTCCCGGCGGTGTCGCCACCTCCAGCCTGCCGCCGGGGAACTCCACGAACGGCGCTTCGTGCGTGTGGTCGACGGTCACCACCACGTACCCGCGACTCGCCAGGTCTTCCGCCGCCGTGGTGCCCAACGTCCGCAACGAGCCGTAGCCGGGGGAGTAGAGGATCACCGGCCAACGACCTTCCGGACGCGCGTCGACACGGGCATGGGTCCGCACGCTTCCCCAGTCCACCTGCCCCGCCCGCAGCCCCATCGCCCCGGCCCCCTGGTCGAAGGCCGCCGCCGACACCGGGGACAGGTACGGCGCGAACGGCTCCCCACCCGCCCGCGCCGGGTACCAGGCGGTGATCATCAGCTCCCGGTCACGGGCGGGGTCGACCAAGCGCACCTGGCGGGTACCGAGGTCGTGCGAGCCGGTGGGGGCGGGGAGTTCGAAGGTCGCCTGCTCGGGGACCGCCACGAGAGTGGCAGCGGTGAGCAGCGCGGTCAGGGTCGCGGACATGTCCCCAGCGTGGCCGGAGCCCGCACCCGCCCGCCGCTGCCGATGGTGGGGAACCGACCCCGACCTTGGTCATCTCCTTGCGCCCAAGCCGAAGTCCCCGGTCTAGCCCGCGAGTCTTCGCATCTCGTTGCGCACCGGTCTGCGATGCGGATCCATGAACCAATGCCACGTAGCTTAAGTTGATCATGGTGTTGTGTGGGGTTCTTGTTGTCGGTTCGGCGTGGTGACCTGGTGGTCGTGTCGGGGGCCGGCACGGTCTGCGGTGTGGACGCGGGTGTGGTGTCGCCGGATCAGGTGTCGTTGGGTGTGCTGGTGGCCGCGGTGTCACGGGACGCGGTGGATGACGCGGTCGCGGTGTGCGGTGTCGGTGCGAAACGATCGGACGGGAAACTGCCGCCGCATGTGGTGGCGTATCTGACGATGGCGCTGTGCCTGTTTCCCGAGGACGACTACACCGAGGTCGCGACCAGGGTCACCGGGTCGTTGGACCGGTGGGGATGCTGGAACGCGGACTGGGCCGTGCCGACCGCGAGTGCGATCACCCAGGCGAGGAAACGGTTGGGGCGCGGGGTGTTCCCGGAGATCTTCGAGCGGACCTGTGGTCCGGTGGCCGGTGACGCGTCGCCGGTGGCCGGGGCGATCGCGACGGGCCGGGGCCGGGGGTCGTGGTTGCGGGGATGGCGGGTGTTGGCGATCGACGGGTTCGACGTGGATGTGCCTGACACGCCGGGCAACGCGGCGGAGTTCGGATACGGCGGACCTACCGGGAAACGGTCGGCGTTCCCGAAGGCGCGGGTGGTGGCGGTGGCCGAGTGCGGCACGCACGCGTTCGTGGCCGCGGAGGTCGGTGCCTACGCGGTCGGGGAGAAGACCCTGGCCGGGCGGCTCTATCCGCGGTTGCGGCGGGAGGAGTTGCTGACCGCGGACCGGAACTTCTACGGGTTCCGCGCGTGGGGGCTGGCCGCGGGGACGGGTGCGGCGTTGTTGTGGCGGGCCCCGACCCAACTGCGGTTGCCGGTCGTGCGGGTCCTGCCCGATGGGACCTACCTGTCGGTCGTGGTCGATCCGGCGCTGCGTGGAGGGCGTCGGGAGAGGGTGATCGCCGCGGCCGTGGCCGGTGAGGAGCTCGATCCGCGGGAGGGGCACCTGGTCAGGGTGGTTGAGTACGACGTGCCCGACCGTCTCGGGAACGGGGAGGGCGAGTTGATCGTGTTGTTGACCACGATCACCGACCCGGCCCACGCGCGTGCCGACGAGTTGGCGGCGGCCTATCACCAGAGGTGGGAGCAGGAGACGGCGAACGACCAGCTCAAGACCCATCTACGTGGGCCGGGCCGGGTGCTGAGGTCGCGGCTTCCGGATCTGGTGCACCAGGAGATCTGGGCCTGGTTGATCGTGCATCACGCGATCACCGCGTTGATGGCCAGGGCGGCCGAGGCTGCCGATCTGGATCCGGACCGGCTGTCCTATACCGGGGTCCTGCGTCTGGTCCGTCGTTCCGCCACCGGGACGGCGGACATTTCCCCCTGAGTGCTGGGCGCGGGCTCTGCCCGGTGTGCTGGCCCGGATCGCGGGGCTGCGGATTCCGCCGCGCCGTGAACGGACGTGTCCTCGTGCGGTCAAACGGTTCCGGCACAACAGTTACCGGATGAAAGAGCCCGACGAGCCCGCCAGTATCCGTCACGGCGGTCCTGCGACCGTCCGGCTGTATACCCTCAATCCCCAACAAGCATGATCAACTTAAGCTACGTGGCATTGATCCATGAACGCGGGCGGGTGGAATTCCGGGAGGCCGCCCGACACCCGGACCTCCCATTCGCTGTGGTGGATCAGCACGTGATGACGGCGGCACAACAACACCAGGTTGTCGACACTGGTATCCCCGCCCCGATGCCATTCCCGAATGTGATGGGCATCAGCCCAATTCGGCGGACGATCGCACATCGGAAAAGCACACCCGCCATCCCGCAGGTGCAACGCCCGTCGTAGGTGCGGAGTCAATCGCCGTGACATCCGCCCGATGTCCAACACCTCACTGCGCTCACCCATCACGGCGGGGATGATTCCAGCGGTGCACGCGATCCGACGAGCCTCACCGGCGCTGATCACACCGGCATCGCCCAAAGTCGCAGCACCGACACCCGACACCAAAGTCTTGTAATCGACGGTCACGGTGACATGCGGACGCTCACCGGCCTCGATCGGCAGATCCCGCGACCGCGACGCCAGGTTCAGCACATCCGCCAACGCGTCACCCTGCCGCTCGGGCAGGGTGCGGGTGTCCGGACCGGCGGCGTCGGCGGCGTGCGGCTTGGCCAACGGCCCGATCAACGCCCGCAACAACCCACCCTGTTCAGCACCCAACCGGCCGCTGAACTCCACCCGACCATCCGCCTTCGTCCGCAGATGCAACAGGTTCAGCGGTTGAGCCAACTCACGGTCATCGGGTTCCACACCGTCTTGATCAATCCGCGCCCGGATATTGGCGGCCACGGCCCTTACCCCAGCAGGCTCAGCAGACCGAGCCACATCCACCAGGATCCGTTCGGCCTCGGCGGGCAACCCGGCCATCGCGCCGACCAGCACGTCCAGATGCGCCGATGACAACACACCCTCGGCCACAGCCTCCGCCACCACTGGCAACGCGGTAGCCACCAGCGCACCGGTCGGCGTCACCGACGGAAACACCGCCGACGCCTGCGCCACCCACCGCTTCGCCTCACCGGTATCCACCCGAACCACGTGCTTGACCAACTCCGCCAAGCTCCGATAGCCGGACCGCGTCTCCAACCCACGAGCCCGCGCCTCAGTCAATACCGCCAACACGGACGCATGTGCAGAACGGGCGCGCTCAACCTCGACACGCAAGGCTTGCATCAGCCCCGCGTCATCGAGTAGCCCCAGTCCGCTCATATCCCAATAATATAATAGGACCAGGTGTACTCACCAGCGAAAAAGTCGTGAACGGCGGTTTCCATCGAGTGAATTGAAGCAACGTCACCGGCAAGCCGGTGACCACCGGTAAAAAACAAGCACAATCACCAAAGCCCGGACTCAAGTCGGAACAGCACGCACCGGCACCACACCATCCGCCTGTGCTTTTGTTTTTGCCTGAAAACCCGACAACCCGACAAGCTCAGCGCCCCTCCAACGCATCCCTCATCGGCCGCATCTTCGCGTGCGCCTCGCACACCTCGCTGTCCGGATCCGACTCCGCCACCAGCCCGCACCCCGCGTACAGCCGCGCCGTCCGCCCGTCCAGCTGCGCGCACCGCAGCGCGATCCCCAGTTCCCCTTCGCCGTTCCCGTCGATCCACCCCACGGCCCCGGCGTACCGCCCCCGGTCCATCCCCTCCAGTTCGTCGATCACCGCGATCGCCTCCGCCCGTGGCGTCCCGCCCACGGCGGCCGTCGGGTGCAGCGCCGCTCCGAGCCGCAGCAGCGACGGCGAACCCTCCAGCGTCCCGATCACGTCGCTGGACAGGTGCGACACGTTGGGCAGTCGCAGCACCGACGGGCCTTCGACGGACATGCTGGTGCAGAAGGGTTTCAGCGTGTCGACGAGCGAGCGGATCGCGTAGTCGTGCTCCCCGAGGTTCTTCGGGGACGACAGCAGCGCCGCCTCCAGTTCCTCGTCGGACATCCCGTCGTGCGGCCAGGTCGTCCCCGCGAGCACCCGCGAGTCCACCACCTGCCCGGTCCGCCGCAGCAGCAGTTCCGGGGTGGCGCCGAGCAGCCCGTCCACCGCGTACACCCAGCAGTCCGGGTACCGCCTGGCCAGCCCCTCCAGCACGAACCGGTGGTCGATCGGCACGTCGGCGACCGCCAGCAGGTCGTGGGCCAGCACCACCTTGTCCAGCTTGTCGTCGCGCATCCGCGCCACGGCCGCCGCGACCGCGCCGCGGAAGTCCGTCACCGACAGCTGCCCGTCGGCGTAGCGGACCGTGCCGGGCCTGCGGACCGGTGTGATGCCGGTCGCCTCGGCCGCGCCGCCGCCGACGGTGGTCACCCAGCTCTCGCCGCCGCGCCTGCCGAGCACGACCTCCGGCACCACCAGCACGGAGTGGCCGGGTTCGTCGGAGAACGCCATGCTCACGAACGCGACCGGCCCGGTACCGGGGACGCCGACCTCGTCCCGGACGTCCAGCGAGGCGGTGAACTCCTGCCACCACTGGTCGGTGTCGGCGAACCGGTTCGGGCCCGACGCCTCGAAGCGCGCGGCCTCACCCCAGCCGACCAGGCCCGATCCGCCCCGGACCCAGGCGAGCGCGCTGTCGGGGTGCGGCAGTCGGCCGAGCAGGTCCTCGTCCCCCGCGCGCCCGGTGTGGACGCGCAGGCGTTGTCGGGTCCGCGACGCGGGTGCAGAGGTCACCCTTCGAGGGTATGGACTCGCCGCTGAGATTCCTCCTCCGGCCAGCCCTAGACTCCTCAGCTGTGGTGGACGACGCAGTGCAGACCAGTCCGCGCTCACCCGTTGGTGTTCGCGTCCGGCGGGGCGTCGCCCGGTCGTTGCTGGTGGTCGGAGCGGTGGTGACCCTCGTCGGGGTGCTGCTGCTGGCCGCCGCCTGGCGCGACGACCGCGCCATCGAGTCGCGGCTGGGCAACGCGACCGCGGAGGTGGTGTCCGTCGCGTTCAACCGGACGGTGATCAGGTTCGGCACGCCGGACGGCAAGGTCTACAGCCCGTCGCAGGGCGTGCTGTACCCCGAGGGTCTCGAAGCGGGACTGCTCGTGCGGGTCGAGTACGACACCGCGAACCCCGAACTCGCCAGGATCGCCGGCCGCACGGCGTCGCTCGGCTTCCTGCCCGTGTCGACGTTCCTGGTGGTCGTGTGGGCCGTGCTGATCCCGCTGATCCTGTTCCTGCGCAGGCGTCCGCGACGGGATTCCAAGCCCTTGTGACAGTTTCTCCCGAAATCGTCGTTCAGGTGTAACATCCACCTCATGGTGGATGACCTCGCGGCGCGCTTCGAGCACACGGTGGCCTCCGAGGCGCGGATCGAACCGCGCGACTGGATGCCGGACGGCTACCGCAAGACGCTGATCCGGCAGATCGCCCAGCACGCGCACTCCGAGATCATCGGCATGCAGCCGGAGGGCAACTGGATCAGCCGCGCGCCCTCGTTGCGGCGCAAGGCGATCCTGCTGGCGAAGGTGCAGGACGAGGCGGGCCACGGGCTCTACCTCTACGCCGCGACCGAGACGCTGGGCGCGGACCGGGGCGAGCTGACCGAGAAGCTGATCGAGGGCAGGCAGAAGTACTCCTCGATCTTCAACTACCCGACGCTGACGTTCGCGGACATGGGCGTGATCGGCTGGCTGGTCGACGGCGCCGCCATCTGCAACCAGGTGCCGCTGTGCCGCACCTCCTACGGCCCGTACGCGCGGGCGATGATCCGCATCTGCAAGGAGGAGTCCTTCCACCAGCGGCAGGGCTACGAGCTGCTGATGACCATGATGCGGGGCACGCAGGCGCAGCGGGACATGGTGCAGGACGCGGTGGACCGCTGGTGGTGGCCGTCGCTGATGATGTTCGGCCCGCCCGACTCGGAGAGCTCCAACACCGAGCAGTCGATGGCGTGGCGGATCAAGCGCAACACCAACGACGAGCTGCGGCAGAAGTACGTGGACATGTCGATGCCGCAGGCCGCGAAGCTCGGCGTCACGTTCCCGGATCCGCTGCTGAAGTGGAACCCCGAGCGCGGGCACCACGACTTCGGCCAGCCGGACTGGGAGGAGTTCTGGCAGGTCGTCGGCGGGCACGGGCCGTGCAACGAGCAACGCGTCGCCCACCGCCGCGAGGCGCACGAGAACGGCTCCTGGGTCAGGGAAGCCGCCGAGGCGCACGCCGCCAAGGCCTCCGCACGTCAGGAAGGTGTCGCATGAGCGCGTCGTGGCCGCTGTGGGAGGTCTTCGTGCGCGGCAAGCGCGGGCTGAACCACGTGCACGTCGGGTCGCTGCACGCGCCGGACGCCGAGATGGCGCTGCGCAACGCGCGCGACGTCTACACCCGCCGCAACGAGGGCGTGTCGATCTGGGTGGTGCCCGCCGAGGCGATCACCGCGTCCTCGCCGGACGAGAAGGACCCGTTCTTCGAGCCCAGCGGCGACAAGGTGTACCGGCACCCGACGTTCTACGCCATCCCCGACGACGTGCCGCACCTGTGACCGCCGACCCGCGCCGGGAGCCGTGATGAGCTTCGACAACGCCTACGAGGGGCTGATCGACCAGGAGGACTCGCACTGGGCGTTCGGCACCGGTTTCCACTCCGCGCTGGAGGGCGTCGACCGCGAGGTCCCGTCCGAGGCGGACCCGGCCGACCTGGTCGCCTACTGCCTGATGCTCGGCGACGACTCCCTGGTCCTGTCCCAGCGGCTCGCGGAGTGGTGCTCCCGCGCGCCGGAGCTGGAGGAGGACATCGCGCTGGCCAACATCGCGCTGGACCTGCTCGGCCAGGCCCGGCTGCTGCTCACCCGCGCGGGCGAGGTCGAGGGCGCGGGCCGCGACGAGGACCGGCTCGCGTACCTGCGCGACGAGCGGGAGTTCCGCAACGTCCGGCTGGTCGAGATCGACTGCGGTCCCGGCCCCGGCGGCGACTTCGCGACGACGATCGCGCGGCTGCTGGTGTTCTCGTCCTGGAAGGTCGCCCAGTTCTCGCGGCTGCGCGGCAGCGCGGACCCGGTGCTCTCGGCCATCGCGGCCAAGGGGCTCAAGGAACTGGCCTACCACCGCGACCACGCGGCGCAGTGGGCCGTGCGGCTGGGCGACGGCACCGAGGAGTCGCACCGCCGGATGGTCGCCGCCGTCGACCGGGTGTGGCCGTTCGTGGACGAGCTGTTCCGCACGCACCCCGTCGAGGCCCGGCTGACCGGGATCGCGGTCGACCCCGCCGAGCTGCGGTCCGAAGTGGACGGTGTGCTGGACGCCGTGTTCGCCGCCGCCACCCTGACCAGGCCCGAGCCGATCCCGACGGCGTTCGTCGCCGGGCAGGCGGGCCGCGACGGTGTGCACACCGAGGCCATGGGCTTCCTGGTGGCCGAGATGCAGCACCTGCACCGGTCGTTGCCGGGAGCGGTGTGGTGACCACGGCCAGGCAGATCGCCGAGCAGGTCCGCGACCCGGAGCTGCCGGTGCTGACGCTGGCGGACCTGGGTGTGCTGCGCGACGTGACCGAGTCCGATGGGCGGGTGCTGGTCACGATCACGCCCACCTACTCGGGCTGCCCGGCGATCGACGAGATGGGCGCCGACCTGCGCCGCGCGCTGACCTCGGCCGGGTACGCCGAGGTCGAGGTGCGCACGTCGCTGCACCCGGCGTGGACCACGGACTGGATCAGCGAGGACGGCCGCCGCAAGCTCACCGAGTACGGCATCGCGCCGCCCAACCGGATCGGGCCGAGGGTCGCGGGGCCGATCCCGCTGAACCTCACGCCGCCGTCGCAGCGGGTGCCGTGCCCGCGCTGCGGGTCGCCGCGCACCACCGAGCTGTCGCGCTTCGGCTCCACCGCCTGCAAGGCGCTGCGCCGCTGCGAGGACTGCGCGGAGCCCTTCGAGCACATCAAGGAGATCTAGTGACGGCCCCCGCGCCCACCCGCCGCCGCACGGTGTTCCACGCGCTCACCGTGGCCGACGTCGACCGGCTGTGCGACGACGCCGTCGCCGTCACGTTCGCCGTGCCGCCCGAGCTGGCGGAGGAGTTCGCGTTCAGCGCGGGCCAGTACCTGACGATCAAGCGCGGCGACGAGCGCCGGTCGTACTCGATCTGCGCCGCCGCGGGCACCGCCCCGCGCATCGGCGTGCGCCGCGTCGAGGGCGGCCTGTTCTCCAGCCACCTCGTCGACGAGCTGCGCGCGGGCGACGTGCTGGAAGTCCTCCCCCCGCAGGGGACCTTCACCCCGTCGGGCGGCGCGCACCACGCGTTCGTCGTCGCCGGGTCGGGCATCACGCCCGCGCTGTCGATCGCCGCGACCGTGCTGGCCGGTGGCGCGAGGGTCACGCTGCTCTACGGCAACCGCCGCACGGACACGGTGATGTTCGCCGAGGAGCTGGCGGACCTGAAGGACCGGTACCGGTCGCGGTTGCAGCTCATCCACGTGCTGTCGCGCGAACCGCGGGACGTGGAGCTGTTCACCGGCAGGCTCGACGCGGACAGGCTGCGCGCCCTGTTCGCCATCGTCGTGCCCGCCGCCGACGTGGACCAGTGGTGGCTGTGCGGCCCGTACGCGATGGTGCAGGACGCGCGCACCGTGCTCGTCGAACGCGGTGTCGACCGCGACCGGGTGCACCACGAGCTGTTCTACGTCGACGAGCCCCCGCCCGCCCCGCGCCGGGCCGAGGACACCGCCGTCCTGGAGTCCGCCGCCGAGGTCACCGTGGTCCTGGACGGCCGCGAGACCACCCTGCCCGTGCCCGCCGGCACCGCGATCCTGGACGCCGCCCAGCGCGTCCGCTCCGACCTCCCGTTCGCCTGCAAGGGCGGCGTGTGCGGGACCTGCCGGGCGCTGGTCGTGGACGGCGAGGTCGAGATGCGCCGCAACTACGCGCTGGAACCCAAGGAGGTCGAGGCGGGATTCGTCCTCACCTGCCAGGCCACCCCCACCACGACGAGGGTCACGGTCGATTTCGACGCCTGACCCGCATCTCACATGGCAGTATCGGGTGATGGGAGTCATGGGGAGGTCGGTGCTCGGCGGGCTGGCGATCGGTATCGCGCTCATGTTCACCCTGTTCACGATCATGCTGCTGTCCGACGCGTCGGCGCCCGGCGGCAACGTCGCGGCGTCCCTGTTCGCCTCGCTGATCGTCTCGGTCCCGGTCGGTGGTGTCCCCGGCACCGTCATCGGCCTGGCCGTGGGCGGTATCCGCCGGGCGAACCGGCGCGCCCTCCCGCCGCCGCAGATGTCCATGCCCATGCCCCGCCCGCTCTACGTGCCGACCACACCCGCCGACCAGTGGTCCGCCGTGGTCGCCCGCTGCGAGGAGTCCGTCCGCCGCGTCGCCGCCGTGGTCGACAGCGTGCCCGCGTCACCCGCGAAGGAGTGGATGACCCGGATCGCCGCGCAGTTCGGGAGCGAGCTGGAGGACGTCCGCGGCATCGCCAAGCTGGCCAGGGCCATGGGCGCCGTCGACGAGAACCACCCGGCCTCCCAACGCCTCTTCGCCGCCGCCCGCGACTTCTCCGCCTTCGAGGCCGAGGTGGGCCGGGTGGCGCTGAAGATGTTCGACAACCCCGAACTCGACCGCGCCCGCACCGACCTGGAGTTCCTGGAGCAGCAGCTGCCCAGCCTCGGCGCCTGATTCCACCACCGCGCGATCCCCCGCTGTGCCAGGGTTCCCCACATGGGGAAGCACGGCACATCGGCGGCTTTGGGCGCGTTCATCGGGACGGCCATCGTGGCCCTGGTGTTCCTCGGACAGCCCGAAGCCCTGCCCGACGATGGCGGCGTCGTGGCCCAAGCCCTGCTGCTGGGTCTCATCGTCGGCGGCCCCGCAGGCCTGTTCCTCGGTTACCTGACCAGCCGGATCCGCGAGGTCGGCGCCACCCCACCGCCCCCTGCCCTCCCACCCGCGCCGCGCCCCTACAGCCCTTATCCCGCCCAGAGGCCCCACCCCGCCGCCCAGAGGCCCTTTCCCGGTTGGTCGACGCACACGGCCACCGGGAACGTCGATCTGTGGGGCGGATTGGTGCTGCAGTGCGAGGGCTCGGTAGGCCGGGTCACCGCCGCCGTGCAGACCGTGCCCGATTCCCCGGTCAAGGAGTGGATGAGCCGCATCGCCTTCCAGTTCCAGCAGGAGTTGGAGCACGTCCGGAACATCGCCAGGCTGGCCCGCGCCCTCGACGCCACCGCCCGCGACCACCCCGCCCTCCAACGCCTGCTCGCCGCGGCCCACGACTTCGCCGCGTTCGAATCGGAGGTGGGGATGGTGGCGTTGAAGGTGCTCGACAATCCCGAACTGGCCCGCGCGCGGACGGACCTGGAATTCCTGGAACAACAACTTCCGCACCTGAAGGGTTAATTCCGGGCCACGTTGACCAATGGTCCTACAGCTCTTAAGAGCTGCCCCCACCTGCGGTGACCGGTTGCGGGAGGGGGTGACTCGATTGCACCCGGCGAACTCCGGAAGGGCTCACCCCCGTCCATCCGCGATTCGGTATTCCAAAGCCGACTGCCACCACCGCAGCACCTCGTCCGCCACCGCCGGATCCGCCACCAGCAATCCGTCGACCGGCAGCGGATCGTCGTCCCCGCGCCGGTCCAACACCGCCGCCCCCGATTCCACGGCCAGCGCCACCGCCCCCGCGACGTCCCATTCGTGGTACCCGTGCAGCACCGCCGCGGACGCGTGGCCGAGTGCCACCTGGGCCACGGCGAGCGCCTTCGAGCCGAGCACGCGCACGCCCGTGCCCGCGGCGGCGGCCCGCGTGATGAACTCGCCCATCCCCGGCCACGGGCCGGAGCGGGTCATCTCCGTGCAGACGATGGGGGCGGAGGACTGCTCGCCCAGCCGGACGGGGGCGCCGTTGGCGCGCATGCCGCGGCCGCGGGCGGCGGCGTAGATCTGGGAGCGGTACGGGTCGGCGACGACGCCGACGACCGGGCCCCAGCGGTCGACCAGCGCCAGCGAGTAGGCGCACCAGGGGACGCCCGCGACGTAGTTGGCGGTGCCGTCGATGGGGTCGACGACCCAGCGGTACTCGGCGTCGAAGGGGACGTCGACGTTCTCGCAGAACACCGGGATGCCGGGGAACTCGCCGGTCAGGACGCGGCGGGTGTGGCGTTCCAGGGTGTGGTCGGTGTCGGTGACCCAGTCGAACGGCGAGTCGTCGTCGCCGGGGCGCGCGCCGCGGCCCGCGGTGGCCATGATGACGTCGGAGGCGTCGTTGGCCAGGCGCCCGGCGACCTCCAGTGCGATCGACACCAGCGCGGGGTCGACGGGGCGGGCGGGCCGGGACGGCAGGACGGTCATGCCGCACTAGTGTCGGCCTCCTCGGTGGACGCCACGCGTCCAGCAGGTGACGCGGCGAGGATGACCTGGTCAACGCTGTCCGCGTGGGCAGACGTTCGGCGGGCGTTCCACGGCGCGTCACGCCGCCGTGGTGTTGACCGGCCACGGTGGGCCCGTGCGCGTCGCGATCGTGACCGAGAGCTTCCTGCCCAGGGTGAACGGTGTCACCAACTCCGTCCTCCGCGTCCTCGAGAACCTGCCCGGCCCGGCGCTGGTGATCGCGCCGGGCGCGGGTGACGACAGCCACCTGGGCACGCCGGTGGTGCGGGTGCCCGCGGTGGACCTGCCGCGGGTCAGCTCGCTGCCGGTGGGCGTGCCGACCAGGAAGGTGCTGGCCGCGCTGGCGGACTTCCGGCCGGACGTGGTGCACCTGGCGTCGCCGTTCGTGCTGGGCGCCAGGGGGCTCCAGGCCGCGCGGCGGCTCGGGCTGCCGACGGTCGCGGTCTACCAGACCGACGTGGCCGGGTTCGCGGGCAGCTACGGCCTCGGCCTGACCGCGCGGGCCGCGTGGCGGTGGACGAAGCGGCTGCACTCGATGGCCGACCGCACGCTGGCGCCGTCGACGTGGGCGGTCGAAGCGCTGGAGGAGCACGGGGTGCCGCGGGTGCACCGGTGGGGGCGCGGGGTGGACGTGGACCTGTTCCGCCCGGAACGCCGTGACCACGCGCTGCGCCGTCAGCTCGCGCCGAACGGCGAACTGCTCGTCGGGTACGTGGGCAGGCTGTCACCGGAGAAGCGGGTGGCCCGGCTCGCGGCGCTCAACGGCGTGCCGGGCGTGCGGGTGGTCGTCGTGGGCGGCGGACCCGACGAACCCCTGCTGCGCAAGGAACTCCCGGACGCGGTGTTCCTCGGGTTCCGCACCGGCGTCGACCTGGCCGCCGCGTACGCGAGCCTGGACGTGTTCGTCCACACCGGACCGCACGAGACGTTCTGCCAGGCCGTGCAGGAGGCGCTGGCCAGCGGGATCCCCGTGCTGGCGCCGAACGCGGGCGGCCCGCGCGACCTGGTGGAGCCCGGCCGCACCGGGTACCTGCTCTCCGACGACCCCGCCGAACTCCGCGCCGGGGTCGAGGCGCTGCGGGACCCGTTGCGGCGCAAGCAGTTCGGCGACAACGCGCGGGCCTCGGTCCGGCACCGCACGTGGCCGCGGCTGTGCGCCGAGCTGTTCGACCACTACGCCGCCGTCCAGCACCTCGACCAGCGCCGGGCGGCCTGATGCGGATCGTCCAGCCGGCTGACTTCCACGGCCGCGCTCCAGTGGCCTGCGCACCGCCCCGCACCACCGCGGCACGGCCGCGCCTCCCCGGCACCGGCGGGTACCGCGCGGTCGACCCGCGGCGCTTCCGGGCCCTGCTCGACACCGCCGGACCCGCACGTCGCGGCGCCGCCCGCACCCGCGCGGAGGAGTACCCGCGGTGGACGGGATGATGGCCGCGCCGCGCGTCACATAGTCTTCGGTCATGTCGCGAGCTGGCCTGGACAAGAACCCGCGCGAAGTGGCCGAGATGTTCGACGGCGTGGCCAAGGGCTACGACCGCACGAACTCGGTGATGACACTCGGGTTCGACCGCCGCTGGCGGGAGTGGAGCAGGCGGGTGCTGGACGCCCGGTCCGGCGAGAAGGTCCTCGACCTCGCCGCGGGCACCGCCGTGTCGACCGTGGAGTACGCCTCGTCCGGCGCCTGGTGCGTGGCGGCGGACTTCTCCCTGGGCATGCTCCAGGGCGGCGCGCACCGGAACGTGCCCAAGGTCGCGGCCGACGCGCTGCACCTGCCGTTCGCGGACGGCGCGTTCGACGCCGCCACGGTCTCCTTCGGCCTGCGCAACTTCTCCGACACGGTCGCCGCCCTGCGCGAGATGGCGCGGGTCGTGCGCCCCGGCGGCAGGCTGGTGGTCTGCGAGGTGTCGACGCCCACGTTCACGCCGTTCCGCTTCGTCTACATGCGCTACCTGGTGCGCCTGCTGCCGCTCATCGGCCGGGTCGTGTCGTCGAACCCGGCGGCCTACCAGTACCTCGCCGAGTCCATGCGGGCGTGGCCCGACCAGCGCACCCTCGGCGAGTTGATCTCCGAGGCGGGCTGGGAGGACGTGGCCTGGTTCAACCTCACCGGGGGCATGGTCGCTCTGCACCGGGCCACCAAGCCGGAGTGATCACCGAGCACCTCCCGACAGCTCACGGCTAGACTCACAGGAGTTTGTGAACTTATGCACAAGGAGCGGGGATGACTACTCCCAGCCGCCGTCAGGCAGGCGAGGACGCCGAGGTGATCGTGGTCGGCGCGGGGCCGGCGGGCTCCACGGCCGCCACCTACCTGGCACGCGCGGGCCTGGACGTGCTGCTGCTGGAGAAGAGCAGCTTCCCACGCGAGAAGGTCTGCGGTGACGGCCTCACGCCACGCGGCGTGAAGCAGCTGATCGACCTCGGCGTCGACACCCGCGAAGAGGCGGGCTGGCTGCACAACAAGGGCCTGCGCGTCGTCGGCGGCGGCGTGACGATGGAGCTGGACTGGCCGGACCTGGCCTCGTTCCCGCCCTACGGCGTGGTGCGGCCGCGGCAGGACTTCGACGAGATGCTGGCGAACACGGCCAAGGCCGCGGGC
The DNA here is from genome assembly GCF_032460545.1 of Umezawaea sp. Da 62-37. GTDB lineage: Bacteria > Actinomycetota > Actinomycetes > Mycobacteriales > Pseudonocardiaceae > Umezawaea. The sequence continues at coordinate 5,029,837 of NZ_CP135965.1, read as the reverse complement.
GCCCGGCTCCAGGAGCTGACCACGGTCACCGGCGCCGTCACCGACGAGCGCACCGGCCGGATCATCGGCGTGAAGGCCAAGGTGGGCCCCGAGAAGACCGAGGTCACCTACCGCGCGCCGCTCGTGCTGGCGTGCGACGGCGTGAGCGCCCGGCTGGCGCTGAGCATGGGCATCGACAAGCGCCCCGACCGGCCGATGGGCGTCGCGGTGCGCCGCTACTACGCGAGCCCGCGCACCAAGGACGACTACCTCGAGAGCCACCTGGAGCTGTGGGACCGGTCCGACCCGGCCAACCCGCAGCTGCTGCCCGGCTACGGCTGGATCTTCGGCATGGGCGACGGCAGCGTCAACGTCGGCCTCGGCATCCTGAGCACGTCGAAGGCCTACGGCACCACGGACTACCGGGCGCTGCTGCGCAGCTGGCTGGACGGCACGCCGGAGGAGTGGGGCTTCCGCGAGGAGAACGCCACCAGCAAGATCGGCGGCGCGGCCCTGCCCATGGGCTTCAACCGCAAACCGCACTACAGCAACGGTCTGCTGCTGGTCGGCGACGCGGGCGGCATGGTCAACCCGTTCAACGGCGAGGGCATCGGCTACGCGATGGAGTCGGCCAGGATCGCGGCCGAGACCGTCGTGCAGGCGCTGGCCAGGCCCGCCGGGCTGAGCCGCGAGCACGCGCTCGCGGGCTACCCGGCGCGCATCGAGCAGTCGCTGGGCAGCTACTACCGGCTGGGCAACATCTTCAGCAAGCTGATCGGGAACCCGACGATCATGCGGACGGCGACCAAGTACGGGATGCCGCGCAAGACGCTGATGAAGCTCGTCCTGAAGCTGCTCGCCGGTCTGTACGACCCGAAGGACGGCGACTCGTTCGACCGCATCATCACGGCGGCCACGAAGTTGGCGCCGAGTGCGTGAAAGCGACGGCAACACCCCCGAATAGCGCGAAGTTAGGCGTGCCTAACCACGAAGTTAGTACGCCCTAACCAACGAAATGGCGTCGGTCTTGTACCGGCGCCATTTCCCTTGTGCTGGGGCGCTGTTCGCCCACGGGTCGCCCGGAGGTGTTCTGATGCAGGTCAGCGGGGGTGTCAGGGGGTGCGTGTAACACCTCTGTGTGACGTTCTACACTGGCCGACGGTCTTGTGAATCACTTCACAAGACCACGGGCGAGCTTGTGAACTGTTTCACAAGCGGACCGCACGATATTAGGCATGCCTTACCGGTAACAGGGCCAGAACACCCCTTAGGGTGCGGATCGGTCAGCGGCTCGCTTGCGCCGCGACAGCGAGGAAAGGACGACGGAGAGTGCTTCAGCCCTACCTCCCCCTCGTATTCATGTTCCTGCTCGCCGGCGCGTTCGCGCTGGGCTCGGTGACCGTCGCGCCGTACATCGGTCCGCGGCGCTACAACCGGGCGAAGCTCGACGCCTACGAGTGCGGCATCGAGCCCTCACCCGCGCCGATCGTGGGCGGTGGCCGCATGCCGGTCGCCTACTACCTGACGGCCATGCTCTTCATCCTGTTCGACATCGAAATGGTGTTCCTCTACCCGTTCGCGGTCTCCGCGGACAAGCTCGGCCTCTTCGGGCTGGTGGAGATCGCCCTGTTCGTCGCGACAGTCGGCTTCGCGTACGCCTACGTGTGGCGTCGCGGCGGCCTTGACTGGAACTAAGCACCGGGGAAGGCGACAGTCATGGGCCTCGAGGAGAAGCTCCCGAACGGCATCCTGCTGACCAGCGTGGAGAAGCTGGTCAACTGGACCCGCAAATCCTCGCTGTGGCCTGCCACCTTCGGGCTGGCCTGCTGCGCGATCGAGATGATGACGACGGGCGGGCCGCGCTACGACCTCGCCCGCTTCGGCATGGAGGTCTTCCGCGCCTCGCCGCGCCAGGCCGACCTGATGATCGTGGCGGGACGCGTCACGAACAAGATGGCGCCCGTGCTGCGGCAGATCTACGACCAGATGCCCGAGCCCCGCTGGGTGCTCGCGATGGGCGTCTGCGCGTCGACCGGCGGCATGTTCAACAACTACGCCGTCGTGCAGGGCGTGGACCACGTGGTCCCGGTCGACATGTACCTGCCCGGCTGCCCGCCGCGGCCGGAGATGCTGATCGACGCGATCCTCAAGATCCACGCCAAGATCATGGACGAGCCGCTCGGCGCGGCCCGTGCGGCCGCGCTCCTGGAGAGCGGCTACGCCACGGACCTCATGCCGTCGTCCGAGCGTTTCGCGAAGAAGAAGTGAGCAGGCGATGAGGGAGCCAGGGCAAGAGAACTCCAGCGCGCAGCGCCCGGTGGACGACGGCCTCGAGGCCCGTCCGTCCGACGGCCAGGAGCCCGCGGAGCGCAAGGCGCCGCTGGAGACCGGCAAGGCGCGCAAGGGGATGTTCGGCGTCACGGGGTCCGGCGACACGTCGGGCTTCGGCGGGCTGCGCCTGCCGGCCTACATCGCCGCCCCCGCGGAGCGCCCCTACGGCGGCTGGTTCGACGAGTTCGTCGACGAGCTGCTGGGCGCGCTGCGGGAGAAGGACGTGCCCGCCGACGTGATCCAGCAGGTCACCGTCGACCGGGGTGAGATCACCCTCTACATCCGGCGCGAAGAGCTGCTGGACGTCTGCCGCGTGCTGCGCGACGACCCGGCCCTGCGCTTCGAGCTGTGCAGCTCGGTGTCCGGTGTGGACTACGGCGCGAACGTCGCCGGTCGCCTGCACTCCGTCTACCACCTGACCTCGATGACCTACCGGCGGCGCATCCGCCTCGAGGTCTCGGTCGACGTGGACGACGCGCACGTCCCCAGCGTGGTCTCGGTGTACCCGACCGCGGACTGGCAGGAGCGCGAGGCCTGGGACATGTTCGGGATCGTCTACGACGGCCACCCCGGTCTCACGCGGATCCTCATGCCGGACGACTGGGACGGCCACCCGCAGCGCAAGGACTACCCGCTCGGCGGGATCCCGGTGGAGTACAAGGGCGCGGAGATTCCCCCGCCAGACCAGAGGCGGTCCTACTCGTGAGCAGCGAAAACCTGTCGACGGAGTCAGCAGCGGGCGCGGACAAGTCCCGCGAGCAGTCGGTCGGCTCGACGGCCGCCACCGGCCCGAACCCGGCTGCCGACCAGGCGGTCTCCGACGTGACGACCGGCACCGACACCAGCGCCGCGGGCAGCGACAGCCGCGACGCCGACGCGCGGACCGGTGACGCGCGCGCCGCCGAGGCCGCGACGATCGCCGCGGGCCCGTCGGTCGACATCGCCGACTCCCGCCAGACGACCGAGGGCACCGTCTACACGGTGACCGGCGGCGACTGGGACGAGGTCCTCGCGGACGCCGCGGGCGACGAGCGCATCGTCATGAACCTCGGCCCGCAGCACCCGTCGACGCACGGCGTGCTCCGGCTCGTGCTGGAGCTCGAGGGCGAGTCGGTCACCCAGGCCCGATCGGTGATCGGCTACCTGCACACCGGCATCGAGAAGAACCTCGAGTACCGCAACTGGACCCAGGGCGTCACGTTCGTGACGCGCATGGACTACCTGGCGCCGCTGCACAACGAGGCCGCCTACTGCATGTCCGTGGAGAAGCTGCTCGGCGTCGAGGTGCCGGTGCGGGCCCAGGTCATCCGGGTCCTGCTGATGGAGCTCAACCGGGTCAGCTCGCACCTGGTGGCGCTGGCCACCGGCGGCATGGAGCTGGGCGCGCTGACCGGCATGACCGCGGGCTTCCGCGAGCGCGAGGAAGTCCTGCACCTGCTGGAGCACCTCACCGGCCTGCGGATGAACCACGCGTACATCCGGCCCGGCGGCATCGCCCAGGACCTGCCCGCGGACGCGGTCGAGAAGATCCGCGCGTTCCTCAAGGTCATGGACTCGCGACTGCCGGACTACGACAAGCTGCTCACCGGCCAGCCGATCTGGCGCAACCGCCTCGCGGGCGTGGGCTACCTGCCCGTCGACGCGTGCCTCGCGCTGGGCATCACCGGCCCGATCCTGCGGTCCGCGGGTCTGCCGTGGGACCTCCGCAAGATCGAGCCGTACTCGGGCTACGAGGGCTACGACTTCGACGTCCCCACGTCGAACGCGGCGGACAGCTACGCGCGGTACCTGATGCGGGTCGAGGAGATCCACCAGTCGCTGCGGATCGTCCGCCAGGCGGTCGACAGGCTCGAGCCCGGCCCGGTCATGGTGGAGGACGCCAAGATCGCCTGGCCCGCGCAGCTCACGATCGGCGCCGACGGCATGGGCAACTCGCTCGAGCACGTCCGCAAGATCATGGGCCAGTCGATGGAGTCCCTGATCCACCACTTCAAGCTGGTGACCGAGGGCTTCCACGTCCCGGCGGGCCAGGTCTACGTGCCGATCGAGTCGCCGCGCGGCGAACTCGGCTACCACGTGATCTCCGACGGCGGCACCCGTCCGTTCCGGGTGCACGTGCGGGAACCAAGTTTCGTGAACCTCCAGGCGATGCCCGCGATGTGCGAGGGCGGCATGGTCGCCGACGTCATCGCGTCGGTCGCCTCCATCGACCCGGTGATGGGTGGTTGTGACCGATGACTCAAACGCACGATCAGTCCGCTGTGGACCTCAGCGCGTTCGGTGAGGACACCGTCGCGCGGGCCCAGCAGCTCATCTCGCGCTACCCGCTCGCGCGGTCGGCGCTGCTGCCCATGCTGCACCTCGTGCAGTCGGTCGAGGGCTACGTCAGCCAGGCGGGCATCGCGTTCTGCGCGGGTCAGCTGGACCTGAGCAACGCCGAGGTCAGCGCGGTCGCGACCTTCTACACCATGTACAAGCGCCGCCCGTGCGGCGAGCACCTGGTCAGCGTCTGCACGAACACCCTGTGCGCGGCGCTGGGCGGCGACGCCATCTTCGCCAAGCTGCGCGAGCACCTCGGCAGCGAGGGCAAGCCGCTCGGCCAGGAGGAGACCTCCGGCGAGCCGGGCGCTCCGGGCTCGATCACGCTGGAGCACGCCGAGTGCCTCGCGGCCTGCGACCTCGGCCCGGTGCTCCAGGTGAACTACGAGTTCTACGACAACCAGACGCCGGACAAGGCGCTGGAGCTCGTGACCGCGTTGCAGGCCGGGGAGAAGCCCGCCCCGACGCGCGGCGCGCCGCTCACCGACTTCCGCCAGGCCGAGCTGCAGCTCGCCGGGTTCTTCGAGGGTCGCGAGTCCGACCTGGACGGTCCGTCGGCCGCCGCCGAGACGCTGCGGGGCGCCCGCATCGCCGCGGACAACGGCTGGACCGCGCCGTCCATGTCGGACGACGTCGCGTTCCCGCCCGTCCCGGAAAAGAAGTAGGAGGCGTCATGGTGGACAACCTGACCCCCGTGCTCACGAAGCGCTGGCTGTCGCCGCGCTCGTGGACGCTGAAGACCTACGAGCAGCTGGAGGGCTACACCGCGCTGCGCAAGGCCCTCGGCGCGCACCCGGACCAGATCATCCAGCAGTGCAAGGACTCCGGCCTGCGCGGCCGGGGCGGCGCGGGCTTCCCCACGGGCATGAAGTGGGGCTTCATCCCGCAGGGCGACGGCAAGCCGCACTACCTCGTCATCAACGCCGACGAGGGCGAGCCGGGCACCTGCAAGGACATCCCGCTGATGATGGCGGACCCGCACTCCCTCATCGAGGGCATCATCATCACCTCGTACGCGATCCGGGCGAACTTCGCCGCGATCTACGTGCGCGGCGAGGCCCTGCACTGCATCCGCAGGCTCGACGGCGCGGTCAAGGAGGCGTACGCCGCCGGGTACCTGGGCAAGGACGTCCTGGGCACCGGCTTCGACCTCGACGTCGTCGTGCACGCCGGAGCGGGCGCGTACATCTGCGGCGAGGAGACGGCGCTGCTCGACTCGCTGGAGGGCAAGCGCGGCCAGCCGAGGCTGAAGCCGCCGTTCCCCGCGACCGCCGGGCTCTACGCGTCGCCGACCGTGGTGAACAACGTCGAGACCATCGCCAGCGTGCCGTTCATCGTCAACGGCGGCAGCGACTGGTTCCGCACCATGGGGCGCGAGCGCTCGCCCGGCCCGAAGATCTACTCGCTGTCCGGCCACGTCACGCGGCCCGGCCAGTACGAGGCACCGATGGGCACCACGCTGCGCGAGCTGCTGGAGCTGGCCGGTGGCATGAAGGACGGCGTCCCGCTGAAGTTCTGGACGCCCGGTGGCTCGTCCACCCCGCTGTTCACCGCGGACCACCTCGACGTGCCGCTGGACTTCGAGGGCGCCGCCGAGGCCGGTTCCATGCTCGGCACCACGGCGTTGCAGCTGTTCAACGAGACCGTGTCGGTCCCGTGGGCGGTCATGAAGTGGACCGAGTTCTACAAGCACGAGTCGTGCGGCAAGTGCACTCCCTGCCGCGAGGGCACGTACTGGCTGGTCCAGATCCTCCAGCGGATGGTGGCGGGCAACGGCACGGCGAGCGACATCGACACGTTGCTCGACGTCTGCGACAACATCCTCGGCCGCTCGTTCTGCGCGCTGGGCGACGGTGCGGTCAGCCCGATCACCAGTGGCATCAAGTACTTCAAGGACGAGTTCCTCGCCCTGTGCGACAAGAACTCCGCTGTGTTGGCAGGAGCCCACTGATGACTTTGGCACCGGAGAAGAGCGAGGTCGCGGTCCCCGAGGGCCACGTCAAGCTCGTGATCGACGGCTTCGAGGTCGTCGCCCCCAAGGGTGAGCTGCTGATCCGCACGGCCGAGCGCCTCGGCATCGTCGTGCCGCGGTTCTGCGACCACCCGCTGCTGGAGCCCGCGGGCGCCTGCCGCCAGTGCCTCGTCGAGGTCGAGATGGGCGGTCGGCCGATGCCGAAGCCCCAGGCCTCGTGCACGATGACGGTCGCCGACGGCATGGTCGTGAAGACCCAGCTGACCTCGCCGGTCGCGGACAAGGCGCAGGCGGGTGTGATGGAGCTGCTGCTCATCAACCACCCGCTGGACTGCCCGATCTGCGACAAGGGCGGCGAGTGCCCGCTGCAGAACCAGGCCCTCAAGCACGGCCGCTCGGACTCGCGCTTCCACGAGCACAAGCGGACGTTCCCGAAGCCCCTGCCGATCTCCACGCAGGTGCTGCTGGACCGCGAGCGCTGCGTGCTCTGCCAGCGCTGCACCCGGTTCTCCGCGCAGATCGCGGGCGACCCGTTCATCGAACTGCTCGAGCGCGGCTCGCAGCAGCAGATCGGTGTGGCCGAGGGCAAGCCGTTCCAGTCGTACTTCTCGGGCAACACCATCCAGATCTGCCCGGTCGGCGCGCTCACGTCGGCGGCCTACCGCTTCCGGGCCCGCCCGTTCGACCTCATCTCCACCCCGAGCGTCTGCGAGCACTGCTCGTCGGGTTGCGCCGAGCGCACCGACTGGCGGCGCGGCAAGGTGCAGCGCAAGCTCGCGGGCGACGACCCCGAGGTCAACGAGGAGTGGATCTGCGACAAGGGCCGCTTCGCGTTCCGCTACGCCACCGCCGAGGACCGCTTCCTGCGTCCGCAGGTGCGCGACAAGGAGACCGGCGAGCTGCGCGAGACCTCGTGGACCGAGGCGCTCCAGGTGGCGGCGACCGGCCTCGCGACGGCGCGTGACGCCAAGGGCGTCGGGGTGCTCACCGGCGGTCGCCTGACCGTCGAGGACGCCTACGCCTACGCGAAGTTCGCCCGCGTGGCGCTCAAGACCAACGACATCGACTTCCGGGCCCGCGCGCACTCGGCCGAGGAGTTGGAGTTCCTCACCAGCACCGTCCTCGGCACGACGCCGGACAACGGCGGCGTGACGTTCAAGGCCATCGAGGCCGCGCCCGCCGTGCTGTGCGTCGCCTTCGAGCCGGAGGAGGAAGCGCCGATCGTCTTCCTGCGGCTGCGCAAGGCCGCCCGCAAGAAGACCAAGGTGTTCCACCTCGGCCAGTTCACCTCGCCCGCGGTGGAGAAGACCTTCGGCACGCTGCTCGCGTGCGTTCCCGGCGGCGAGCCCGCCGCGCTGAACGGTCTAGAGGAGCACGCCGCCGACGTCACGGAAGCCCTGCGGGGCAGCGGTTCCGTCATCCTCGTCGGCGAGCGCGCCGCCGAGGTGCCCGGCCTGTTCTCCGCGGTGGCCCGACTGGCCGCCTCCACCGGAGCCCAGGTCGCCTGGATCCCGCGCCGCGCCGGTGAGCGCGGTGCGCTCGAGGTCGGCGCCGTGCCGAACCTGCTGCCCGGCGGCAGGCTCGTCAGCGACGCCGCCGCGCGCGCCGAGGTCGAGAACGCCTGGGGCCTGGTGGCGGGCACGCTGCCGACCCGCGCGGGCCGCGACACCAACGGCATCCTGGTCGCCGCCGCGAGCGGCGCCCTCGACGCGCTGGTCGTGGCGGGCGTCGACCCGTTCGACCTGCCCGACCCCGGCCTCGCCCAGCGGGCGCTGGAGTTCGCGGGCTTCGTGGTCTCCCTGGAACTGCGCCCGAGCGCGGCGACCGCCCACGCGGACGTCGTCCTCCCGATCGCCCCGGCGGTCGAGAAGTCGGGCAGCTTCCTGAACTGGGAGGGCCGCCGCCGCGACTTCGGCACCACCCTCGAGGGCACCGGCGCGCTGCCCGACTGCCGGGTGCTCGACACCCTGGCCGTCGAGATGGACGCCGACCTGTTCACCCAGACCCCCGCCGCGGCGGCCGCGGACCTCGATCGCCTGGGGTCCAACGTGGCCGAGTTCTCCGCGCCGACGGTGTCCGCGCCGCTGCTCGTGCAGCCCAAGGAGGGCCAGGCGGTCCTGGCCACCTGGCGCCGGATGCTGGACAACGGCTCGTTGCAGGACGAGGAGCCGAACCTGGCGGGCACCGCCCGGCCGGTGGTCGCCAAGGTCTCCGCGGCCACCGCGGTCCACCTCGGCCTCGAACTGGGCGCCGACATCACCGTGTCGACCGAGCGCGGGTCGGTGACCCTGCCCGTCGAGGTCGCGGACCTGCCGGACGGCGTCGTCTGGCTGCCCGGCAACTCGGGCCCGGTCACCGTGCGCCGCAACCTGGTCGCGGGTCACGGCTCGCTCGTAGCGGTAGCTGGAGGAAAGGCATGACAACCGCCGAACTTCTCGCGGACGACCCGATCTGGCTGATCCTGATCAAGGTCGTCGGGATCTTCGCGTTCCTCGTGGTCATGACGCTGTTCATGATCAACTGGGAGCGCAAGGTCGTCGCGCGGATGCAGCAGCGCCCCGGCCCCAACCGGGTCGGTCCCAACGGCTGGCTCCAGTCGCTGGCGGACGGCCTGAAGCTGGCGTTCAAGGAGGACATCCGCCCGGTCCTCGCGGACAAGTGGGTGTTCTTCCTCGCGCCGGTGATCTCCTGCATCCCCGCGTTCGTCGCCTTCTCGGTCATCCCGATCGGCGGTGAGGTCAGCATCTTCGGCGAGCGCACCGCGCTCCAGCTGGTCGACCTCCCGGTCGGCGTGCTCGTGGTGCTGGCCTGCTCCTCGGTCGGCGTCTACGGCATCGTGCTCTCCGGCTGGGCCTCCGGCTCGCCCTACCCGCTGCTGGGCGCGCTGCGCTCGGCGGCGCAGGTGATCTCCTACGAGATCGCGATGGGCCTGTCGATCGTCGGCGTCGTGATGTTCTCGCACTCCATGTCCACTTCGGACATCGTGAAGGCGCAGGGGAACCTCTGGTTCGTGGTGCTGCTCTTCCCGAGCTTCGCGATCTACGTGATCTCGATGGTCGGCGAGACCAACCGCGCGCCCTTCGACCTCCCCGAGGCCGAGTCCGAGCTGGTCGGCGGTTTCCACACCGAGTACAGCTCGCTGAAGTTCGCGCTGTTCTTCCTCGCCGAGTACGTGAACATGGTGACGGTCTCCGCGCTCGCCTCGACGCTCTTCCTCGGCGGGTACCAGACGCCGTTCGGGCTCCAGCACCTGTGGTCCGGCTTCGACAACGGGTGGTTCGGCCTCGTCTGGTTCGTCGGCAAGACGCTGTTCTTCCTGTTCCTCTTCATCTGGCTGCGCGGCACGCTGCCCCGCATGCGCTACGACCAGTTCATGCGGCTGGGCTGGAAGGTCCTCGTCCCGATCAGCCTCGTGTGGATCGTGGCCGTGGCGCTGGTGCGCGCGCTGAACAACTCCGGTGACTTCAGCCAGCAGCAGTTCCTGATCATCCTCGGCGTCGTGCTCGGCGTGCTGGTGCTGCTCTCGCTGCTGCTGCCGGACCGCAAGGTCGAGGAGGACCCGAACGCGGTCCCGATCACCGGTGGCGGCTACCCGGTGCCGCCGCTCGACCTGGAAGTGCCGAAGGCACCCACCCGTCGTACCCCAGTTGTCGCGAACATCCCTCGGGAACCCGTCGCGGTAACCGCATCGAAGGAGGCCAGCGATGGGGATGTTTGATCCCATCAAGGGCTTCGGCGTGACCTTCTCGACGATGTTCAAGAAGGTCGTCACCGAGGAGTACCCCGAGGTCAAGAAGGTCACAGCGCCGAGGTTCCACGGCCGCCACCAGCTCAACCGGCACCCGGACGGGCTGGAGAAGTGCGTCGGCTGCGAGCTGTGCGCGTGGGCCTGCCCCGCGGACGCGATCTTCGTCGAGGGCGGCGACAACACCGACGACGCGCGCTACTCGCCCGGTGAGCGGTTCGGCGCCGACTACCAGATCAACTACCTGCGCTGCATCGGCTGCGGCCTCTGCATCGAGGCCTGCCCGACCCGTTCGCTCACCATGACGAACGAGTACGAGCTGGCCGACGACAGCAGGCAGAAGCTGATCTTCACGAAGGAAGACCTGCTCGCCCCGCTGCTGCCCGGCATGGAGCAGCCGCCGCACCCGATGCGGTTGGGCGACCACGAGCAGGACTACTACGTGAACGGGCCGGCGCTCCTCCGCGACGCGGAGGCCGGCAAGTGAGCCTTCTCCTCCTGGCGCAGGACTTCCTGGCCGCCGCGCAGCCCGCCGCCGATCCCGCCACTCCCGTGGCCGACACCATCGGCACCGGCGAGACGGTCGCCTTCTGGATCCTCGGGCCGCTCTCGCTCGCGGGCGCGCTCGGCATGCTGTTCGCCCGCAACGCGGTGCACTCCGCGCTGTGGCTGGTGCTGACGATGCTCAGCCTCGGTGTCATCTACATGGTCCAGCAGGCGCCGTTCCTCGGCTTCGTGCAGATCATCGTGTACACCGGCGCGATCATGATGCTGTTCCTCTTCGTGCTAATGCTCGTGGGCAGGGACAGCTCGGACTCGATCGTCGAGGTGCTGCGCGGGCAACGGCTCGCCGCCGCGGTGCTCGGCGTCGGCTTCGCCGGACTGGTCGTCAGCTCGCTCGCGCAGGCGTTCACCAGGGTCGACTCGGTGGGCCTCGCCGCGGTGAACTCGTCGGGCGGCGGCAACGTGGCCAACATCGGCGCGGCGCTGTTCACCCAGTACCTGTTCGTCTTCGAGCTCACGTCGGCGCTGCTGATCACCGCCGCCGTCGGCGCGATGGTCCTGGCGTACTCCGACCGGCACGGCAAGGGCGAGAAGAAGACCCAGAAGGAACTGGTCGAGGAGCGCTTCAAGGGCGACCGCCCCGGCTCCCTGCCCGGCCCCGGTGTCTTCGCCACGGCGAACTCCGTGGCCACCCCCGCGCTGCTGCCCGACGGCTCGGTCGCCCAGGAGTCGCTGTCCGCGCTCATCGAGGCGACCACCAAGGAGCACCTCGCCGACGACGTCGCCGACGTGTCCGACACCGGCCGCAGGCCCGACGCGCGCGCGCTCACCGGCTCCGCGTCGAAGGAGGGGACGGAATGACCCCGACGTACTACCTGCTGCTGTCCGCGCTGCTGTTCAGCCTCGGCGCGGTCGGCGTTCTGGTGCGGCGCAACGCCATCGTCGTGTTCATGTGCGTCGAGCTGATGCTCAACGCGGTGAACCTCACCCTCGTCACGTTCTCCCGGATGCACGGGGAGCTCGACGGCCAGGTGATGGGCTTCTTCGTGATGGTCGTCGCCGCCGCCGAGGTCGTGGTTGGCCTGACGATCATCATGTCGATCTTCCGCACGCGTCGCTCGGCCTCGGTCGACGATTCCAACCTGCTGAAGTACTGAGAGGTCACCGGTGACGGAATCAGTTGCCGCCAGCGGGCTCGCGAGTCTCGCCTGGCTGTTGCTCGCCCTGCCGGCGTTCGGCGCGGCCGTGCTGCTGCTGGCGGGCAAGCGGGCCGACAAGTGGGGCCACCTGCTGGGCAGCGCCACGGTCATCGCGGCGTTCGCCTACGGGCTCGCGCTCTTCTTCACCACCCTCGGCCAGGGCGCCGAGGAGCGGACGAGCGAGCTCCACCTGTTCGACTGGATCCCGGTCGGCGCCCTGGACGTCGAGTTCGGCCTGCGGATCGACCCGCTGTCGCTGACGTTCGTGCTGCTGATCACCGGTGTCGGGTCCCTGATCCACATCTACTCGATCGGCTACATGGCGCACGAGGACGGCAGGCGGAAGTTCTTCGCCTACCTGAACCTCTTCGTCTCCGCGATGCTGCTCCTGGTCCTGGGCAACGGGTTCGTGACGCTGTACTTCGGCTGGGAGGGCGTGGGCCTCGCGTCCTACCTGCTCATCGGCTGGTACCAGTACAAGCCGGAAGCGGCCTCTGCGGCCAAGAAGGCGTTCCTGATGAACCGGGTCGGCGACCTGGGTCTCGCGATCGCGATCTTCATCATGTTCAAGGAGCTGGGCACCACCACGTACACCGAGGTGTTCGGGCGGGTCGACGAGCTGTCGTCCGGCACGATCCTGGCGATCACGCTGCTGCTCCTGCTCGGCGCCTGCGGCAAGTCGGGCCAGTTCCCGCTCCAGGCCTGGCTGCCGGACGCCATGGCGGGTCCGACGCCGGTCTCGGCGCTGATCCACGCGGCGACGATGGTGACCGCGGGCGTGTACCTGATCGCCCGCTCGCACCCGCTGTACGACCTCAGCCCGGACGGCCGACTGGTCGTCATGATCATCGGTGCGGTCACGCTGCTGATCGGTTGCCTCATCGGCATGGCGTACGACGACTTCAAGAAGGTCCTCGCCTACTCGACGGTCAGCCAGATCGGCTACATGATCCTCGCCGTCGGCCTCGGCCCGGTGGGCTACGCGCTGGGCATCCTGCACCTGATCGCGCACGGCTTCTTCAAGGCCGGGCTGTTCCTCGGCGCCGGTTCGGTCATGCACGGCATGAACGACGAGGGCAACATCCACCGCATGGGCGGGCTCGCGAAGTACATGCCCATCACGTTCGCGACGTGGGGCCTTGGCTACCTGGCGCTGATCGGCATCCCGCCGTTCTCCGGCTTCTTCTCCAAGGACGCCATCATCGCGGCGGCCTTCGGCGAGCCGGGCTGGCGCGGGTACGTGTTCGGCGGGATCGCCCTGCTGGGCGCCGCGCTGACCGCGTTCTACATGACGCGCCTGCTGATCCTGGTCTTCCTCGGCAAGCCGCGCTGGAAGGAGCTCAAGACCTCTTTGGACGGTCGCGAGTACCACCCGCACGAATCGCCGCTGTCGATGACCGTCCCGATGATCATCCTGGCCGTCGGCTCCATCGGCGCGGGCTGGTTCCTCGAGAGCGGCGAGCGGCTCGCGGGCTGGCTCGAGCCGTCCGTTGGCCCGCTCCAGGAGACCCACGGCGTCATCGACCACACGATGGTGGCCATCCTGAGCGTCGCGCTCTCCCTGGTCGGCGTCGGTGTCGCCTTCCTGCTCTTCGGCCGCAAGCCGCAGCCGACCGAGCGCCCGCTGCGCGTGTCCTTCCCGGTCCGCGCCGCGCGCGCCGACCTGTACGGCAACGCGCTCAACGAGGCGCTGTTCGCGCGGCCGGGCACCTGGCTCACCCGCGCGCTGGTGTTCGTGGACAACAAGGGCGTCGACGGTCTCGTCAACGGGACCGCCGCGCTGCTCGGCGGCAGCTCCGGCCGGTTGCGCCGTCTCCAGACCGGTTTCGTGCGCTCGTACGCGCTCTCCATGCTCCTGGGCGCGATCTGCGTGCTGGGCGCGCTTCTGATGGTGAGGTTCTCGTGAGCTGGACGCTGATCGCGCTGCTCCTGCTGCCGCTGGTCGGCAGCCTGGTGGTGGCCTTCCTGAAGGGGAACGACCGGATCGCGAAGTTCGTCGCGCTCGGGTTCTCCCTCGGGGAACTCGCACTGGCGGTCGTCGCCTGGGTGGCGTACGACCCGTCGTCGAGCGCCCGGCTGCAACTCACCAGCTCGGCCGACTGGATCCCGAGCTTCGGGGTGCACCTGTCGTTCGGCGTCGACGGCATCGCGCTGGTCATGATCGCGCTGATCGCCTTCCTGATGCCGATCGTCATCGGCGGCGCCTGGTCGGACAAGCTGCCCGAGGGCCGCAGCGCCAGCGGGTTCTTCGCGCTCCTGCTGGCCATGCAGACCGGCATGATCGGCGTGTTCGCCGCGACCGACGTGTTCCTGTTCTACGTGTTCTTCGAGGCCGTCCTCGTCCCGATGTACTTCCTGATCGGCCGCTTCGGCGGCCCGAACCGGCAGTACGCGGCGATGAAGTTCTTCCTCTACTCGCTGCTCGGCGGGCTGATCATGCTCGCGTCGGTGATCGGCCTCTACGCCACCAGCGCGGACAAGCTCGGCCAGGGCACGCTCGACTGGGCCACGCTCGTCACGGTCATGAAGGACGCGCCGACGTCGACCCAGATCTGGCTGTTCCTCGGGTTCTTCATCGCCTTCGCGATCAAGGCCCCGCTGGTGCCGCTGCACACCTGGCTGCCCGACGCGGGCGCCGAGGCGCCCGTCGGCGCGGGCGTGCTGCTCGTCGGCGTCCTGGACAAGATCGGCACGTTCGGCTTCCTGCGCTACTGCCTGCCGCTGTTCCCTGCGGCCAGCAAGCAGCTCGCGCCGCTCGTGCTCGTGCTCGCGGTCGTCGGCATCATCTACGGCTCGCTGCTCGCGGTCGGCCAGACGGACATGAAGCGGTTCGTCGCCTACACCTCGATCGCGCACTTCGGGTTCATCACGCTCGGCATCTTCGCGTTCAGCAGCCAGGCCGGTACGGGCTCGGTGCTGTACATGGTCAACCACGGCATCTCGACCGGCATGCTGTTCCTGGTCGTGGGCATGGTGATGTCGCGCGGCGGCTCCCGCCTGATCCAGGACTACGGCGGCATGGCGAAGCTGACCCCGGTGCTGGGCGGCCTGTTCTTCGTGGCGGGCCTGTCGTCGCTGGCGCTGCCGGGCACCAACTCGTTCGTGAGCGAGTTCCTGGTCCTCATCGGCTCCTACCCCAACCAGCCGGTGTTCACCATCATCTCCACGGTCGGCATGGTGCTCGCCGCCCTGTACGTGCTGTGGGTCTACCAGCGGGTCTTCCAGGGCCCCGTGCGCGGGACCGCGCTGCTGAACGTGGCGGCGGGCCCCGGTACCGCGACCGACCCCGAGCGCTCCGGGATCAAGGACCTGAACCGGCGGGAGATCGCCGTGCTGGCGCCCCTGGTGGCGCTGGTCCTCCTGCTCGGGTTCTACCCCAAGCCGGTGTTGGACGTGATCTCCCCGTCGATCGGGGCGACGTTGAGCGAGGTCGGCGTGACCGACCCGGTCGCGCAGGAAGGCAAGTGACGTGACGTTCCTCGCCCAGGTTGAGCTGATCAAGCCGCCGGAGATCGAGTACAGCGCGATCGCGCCAGTGCTGATCGTGCTCGGCGCCGCGTGCGTCAGCGTGTTGTTCGAAGCCTTCCTGCCCAAGCACCAGCGGTGGGCGGCGCAGGTCGTGCTGACCATGCTGACCCTCATCGGCGCCGGTACCGCGCTCGGCTTCTACGCGAGCGCCGACACCACCACCGCGCAGGGCATCACCACGCTCGCCGGCGCGATCGCCGTCGACCGCCCGGTGATCTTCCTGTGGGTCACGCTGCTGGTGCTCGGCTTCGGCTCGATCCTGCTGATCGCCGACCGGTCGGTCGAGCCGGGCGGGGCGTTCGTCGCCGACGCCGCGGTCCGCCCCGGCACGGTCCAGGACCGCGCGCAGGCCACCCGCACCGGCATGCAGACCGAGGTCTTCCCGCTGACGCTGTTCGCGCTCTCCGGGATGATGGTGTTCGTCGCGGCGAACGACCTGCTGACGATGTTCATCGCCCTCGAGGTGCTGTCGCTGCCGCTGTACCTGATGTGCGGGCTCGCCCGCCGTCGCCGCCTGCTCTCGCAGGAGGCGGCCGTCAAGTACTTCCTGCTCGGCGCGTTCGCGTCGGCGTTCTTCCTCTACGGCCTCGCGCTGCTCTACGGCTACGCGGGCTCCGTGAAGCTGGCCGACATCGCGACCGCCACGGCGGGCAGCGACAAGTCCGACACGCTGCTGTTCGCGGGCTTCGGCCTGCTGGTGGTGGGCCTGCTGTTCAAGGCCTCCGTCGGCCCGTTCCACGCGTGGACCCCGGACGTCTACCAGGGCGCTCCGACCCCGATCACCGCGTTCATGGCGGCGTGCACGAAGGTCGCGGCCTTCGGCGGCATCCTGCGCGTGCTGACGGTGGCGTTCGAGCGGACCAACTGGGAGTGGCGGGGCGTCCTGTGGGGCGTCGCCGTGGCCTCGATGGTCATCGGCGCCGTGCTCGGCCTCACCCAGACCGACGTGAAGCGCATGGTCGCGTACTCCTCGGTGGCGCACGCGGGCTTCCTGCTGATCGGCTCGATCTCGCTGACCGAGCAGGGCCTGTCCGGCACGCTGTTCTACCTGCTGGCCTACGGCTTCACCACGATCGCGGTGTTCGGCGTGATCAGCCTGGTCCGCAACGCCGAGGGCGAGGCGACGCACCTGTCCCAGTGGGCCGGGCTCGCGAAGCGGTCGCCGGTGCTGGCGGGCGTCTTCACGTTCCTGCTCCTGGCACTCGCGGGCATCCCCCTGACGAGTGGATTCATCGGCAAGTTCGTGGTGTTCTCGGCGGCCATCCAGGACGGTCTCGCACCGCTCGTGGTGGTCGCGCTGGTGGCCAGCGCGGTAGCGGCGTTCTTCTACCTGCGGGTCATCGTCCTCATGTACTTCAGCGAGCCCGCCGCCGACGGCCCGACGGTCACCGTGCCCGGCGCGTTCACCACGATCGCGATCACCATCGGTGCCGCCGTCACCCTCGTCCTGGGTGTGTGGCCCTCCTTCGCCCTCGATTGGGCGGGGGCAGGCGGCTTCATCTTCTAGTGGTACGTAGGCTTCAAGGGTGACCAGTAGCGAGCGGGTGGGGACGGGGTTCCAGTTCGTCGACCCTGTGTTGGCGGAGGTGGTGCAGGCTGGCCTCGCCGAGGTGGAAGAAGTTCTGCGGAAGGTCGTGCGGAGCGACTTCCACCCGGTGATGCAGACATCGCTGCACCTGGTGGACGCGGGCGGCAAGCGGATTCGCCCGCTGTTCACCCTGCTCGCGGCCCAGTTCACCGGTACCTGGAACCGGGAGAACGTCATCAAGGCGGCCGCGGTCGTCGAGCTGACGCACCTCGCGACGCTCTACCACGACGACGTGATGGACGAGGCGACCATGCGGCGGGGCGCGGCCAGCGCCAACGCCAAGTGGGACAACAGCATCGCCATCCTGACCGGCGACTACCTGTTCGCGCACGCGTCGGCGCTCACCGCCGACCTGGGCGTGGTGGCGGCGCGGATCATCGCCGAGACGTTCAGCGAGCTGGTCACCGGCCAGATGCGCGAGACGATGGGGCCCCGCGAGGGCGAGGACCCCGTCGAGCACTACCTCAAGACCGTCAAGGAGAAGACCGGGTCGCTCATCGCGACCGCGGCGCGCTTCGGCGCGATGTTCTCCGGCATGACCGACGAGCAGACCGACTCGGTGCGCGCCTACGGCGACGTGATCGGGGCGGCGTTCCAGATCTCCGACGACGTGATCGACATCGAGTCGCCGACGGAGCAGTCGGGCAAGACGCCCGGCACGGACCTCCGCGAGGGCGTGAAGACGCTCCCGATGCTGTACGCGCTCGCCGAGCCCGGCGCCGAGGGCAGCAGGCTCGGCAGGCTGCTGTCCGGGCCGATCAGCGACGACGCCGAGGTCGAGGAGGCGCTTGAGCTGCTGCGCTCGTCGTCCGGCCTGGTCAAGGCCCGGCGGACCCTCGACGAGTACGTCGACGAGGCCCGTGCCGCGCTGGGCAAGCTGCCCGCGTGCCCGGCGCGGGACGCGATGGAGTCGCTCAGCGAGTACGTGGTGGCCCGCTCGCACTAGACGTCGCGGTGCCGCTGGGGTTGCTCAGCGGCACTCGGGCGCGAGTTCGGCGGCCTCGCGGCGAGCCCTGCGGCCGCCGCGGGCCGCGTCGACGGTGAAGACCGCGAGCGCCACCCAGACCAGGCCGAAGCCGAGCCAGCGGACCGGCGTCATGGCCTCGTGCTTCACGAACACGCCCCAGGCGAACTGGAGGATCGGCGCCAGGTACTGGAGCATCCCCAGCGTGACGAGGGTGACCTTGCGGGCCGCCGCCCCGAACAGCATCAGCGGGATCGCGGTCACCAGACCGGCCGACGCCAGCAGCAGGGCGTGGCCGACGCCGTGGTCGGTGAACGTGCCCCCGCCCGTGACCTCCAGCCAGACGAGGTAGCCGATCGCCACGGGCGCCAGCACGAGGCTCTCGCCGGTCAGGCTCGTCGTGGAGTCCAGCGGCACGGTCTTCTTGATCAGCCCGTACACGCCGAACGAGCAGGCCAGCGTCAACGAGATCAGCGGCAGCCTGCCGTAGTCGAAGGCCAGCACCGCCACCGCCAGCACCGCGATGCCCAGCGCGGCCACCTGCGGCAGGCGCAGGCGTTCGCGCAGCACCAGCACCCCGAGCAGGACGCTGACCAGCGGGTTCATGAAGTAGCCGAGCGAGGCCTCGACGACGTGCGAGCTGTTGACGGCGTAGATGTAGACGCCCCAGTTGACCGCGATCAGCACCGAGGCGCACGAGACCATCAGCCAGCCCTTGGCGGACAGGCGGCGCAGCGCGCCCCACTGGCCGAGGACCAGCGTGATCCCGGCCATCACCACCAGCGACCACGCGATCCGGTGGGCCAGGGTCTCGACCGAGGAGGCGGGGAGCAGGAGCGGCCAGTACGCGGGGACCACGCCCCACAGCACGTAGGCGCTGACTCCGTAGGCGACCCCCCGATCGGGACGGTGAACTTCCACCAAGGTGTCGGCGGGGTTGGTCAGCGGTGGCACCTGTCGCACTCTACGCCGTGACGCGATCCGTTTGACCTGGTCAGTTGCGCCCGATGACCTATTATCGACACATCCGTTCGCCAGTGGGCGGCCAACCGAGCCCGACCACCGGGTCAGGGTAGTTTGGCACCGCTTCCACTACCGGGTGAACGTCCCGCCGTGTGGAGCGCGTCGGGTGTGACAGGACTTGCCAGTTGGAGGAACTTCCAGTGGTGTCGCTCTTCGGGCAGGTCTGGCTGTGGAGCCTGCTGTCCTTCGTGGCCGGTGTGCTGGTCACCTGGCTAGTTCAGGTTCGACCGGCCAGGACGCAGATCGCGGAGCTGGAGGAGAGGCTCGGCGGCGCGAGGCAGGCGCGGCCGCAGCAGCCCCCGCCCCGACCGGTGTCCTCGCCGATGGGCGACGACGAGTTCGACAACTGGCACGTCGGCGCGCGTGCGCAGACCGGCGACCCGTCGGGCGCCGAACCGCCGCACGCCCCGGAGCGGCACTGGCCCTCGGGTCCCGCCGCGGAGGTGCCGCGCCCTTACGAGCCGCCGCGGTCCTACGAGCCGCCGCGCCCCGCGGAACTCCCGCGACCGGCCGAGCCGCCGCGTCCGCCGGAGGTCTCCGCCCTGCCCGCGCCCCGCACCCCGCCGCCCCGCCCCGCCGAGGCGCCGAGGCAGAACGACGACGTCCCGCCGTTCGTGCCGGTCGGCTCGTTCGGCCAGGAGCCGGAGGCCGCGCCCGAGCCGGAGCCGGAACACGACTACGACGAGCTGCCCCCGGCGCTGACCAGGCTCCCCGAGTCGGCCGAGCCCTTCCGCATCTCCGAGCCCGTCGAGGTGCCGGAGGAGGAGAAGCCGCGCAGCCTGTTCCAGCGGCTGGAGTCCGAGGTCCAGGCCGAGCCGGTGCCGCCGCGCCCGTCCGAGGAGACCACCGTCTTCCGGCGGGAGGACCTCGACCAGCTGCCCGACCTCCCCGAGGCCCCCGCGGCCCGCGCGCAGGTCCCGGCGCCCGCCGAGGTCGCGCCGTCGCGGCCGGAGCCCACCGCGCCTCCCGAGGTGGAGGAGTGGCACCCGCGCGAGGTGTGGCGCGAGGAGGAAGAGGAGCCGGTCGTCGAGGCTTCGCCCGAGCCGGTCGACGAGCGCGAGGAGGACTTCGCCGCCGACGACTGGGCCCGGACCTCCGACGAGGTCGAGGCCCCGGAGGCCGCCGCTGACGTCGAGCACGACGAGCACGACGAGCACGACGAGCACGACGGCACCGGGGACGCCGCCGTCGACGACGACTCGGATTCGGAGGACGCGGCTGTCGCGCGGTCCGTCGAGGACGAGCCCGTGGACGGTTCGGACGACGCGGACGGTTCGAGCGCCGAGGTCGTCGAGGACGAGCCCGTCGAGGAGGCCGCGGCCGAGGTCGAGGAGCCCGAGGCGGAGACGACTCCCGTTCCGCCGGAGGACGCCGCCGAGGAGACCTCGGTCATCCCCGCCTCCGAGATGCGGCAGGCCTTCGCCGAGGCCGACGCCCGCAAGGCCGCCGAGAACGCCCGGCCCGACCCCCGTCAGCAGCAGGTCCGCCAGCCCGAACCCCGCAGGCCCGAGGCCGGTTGGCCGGGGATCCGGCAGCCCGACGTCCGTCGGCCCGAGCCCGGCAGGCCCGAGGTCAGGCAGCCCGAGGCCCGTCCGGCGGAGGTCCGCCGTCCGGAGCCCGCACCGCGAGCGGACGCGAACGACGACGCCCGCCAGCCGTGGCCCGAGCACAGCCTCACCGGCCAGTTCCCGATCATCACCCCGGACGACATCGCGTCCAGCACGGGCCAGCTCGGCCTCGGGTCGAACGACCCGGACAACGTGCGGGACGACCCGGACGAGCCGGTCGTCGAGCCTGCCGTCGAGCCGGTGGCCGAGGAGGCCGCGGAGGAGGTCGTGGAGTCGCCGGTCCAAGAGCCGGTGGCCCCCGCGGCCGTCGCCCGACCCCCGGCACCGCCCGCGCGGCCGTCGACTCCCGCGGTCCAGACCCCTGTGGCCCCGGCCCCCGCAGCCCAGACCCCCGTGGCCCGGACCCCTGCGGCCCCGACTCCCGCGGCCCCGACTCCCGAGGCCCCGACCCCAGCCCCGATCGCGGCGGACCCGACCCCGGAAGCTCCGGCAGCCCCCACCCCCGCAACCCCGGCCCCCGCAACTCCGACTCCGGTGGCCCCCGCCGCCGCGGCAGCTGCGGCAACTTCCGCAGCAACCTCCGCGGCGGCCAAGCCGAGGTCGCTGTTCGAGCCCATCCAGGGCGAGTCGGACGACGACCCGCAGCCCGCCGAGACCGTGCGCCAGCTGCCGCCGTCGGACGACCAGCCGTTCGTGCCGACCCTCGCGCCGAGCCTGCTGGCGCGCGGTGCCGGCGGGCTGCCGCAACGTCCGCAGCGCCCCGCGGGCGGCCCGCCGCCCATGACGTCACCGCCGCTGCTGGCGCCCCAGCAGTCCACGCCCCCTCCGCCGCCCCCGGCGAAGCCGTTGCGGCCCCGCCCGGTGGGCTTCAGCCCCTCCACGGGCGGTCGTCCGGACAGCGGCCCGCCCCCGGCGGCGCCGCGCTACCAGCAGACCGAGGGCTTCAACCCGCGCTCGCCGTTCGGGCCGGGTTCGGTGCTGCCCAAGTCGGACGGCCACGCGCCCGCGCCGGACTTCGCGGTCAAGGCGACGCTGACCGGCCGCCGCTACTACACGCCCGACGCCTCCACGTTCAACGGCACCAGGGCCGACGTGTGGTTCCGCACCGAGGCCGACGCGCAGAAGGCGGGCTTCCGCCCGGCCCAGTAGCACCCCCGGAACGACGAAGGCCCCCTCCGCACTCAGCGGAGGGGGCCTTCCCGGTCTTGCGGGGAGCGAGGCGGTCAGAGCACCTCAGTCGCCCAGCACGGTCCAGGTGTCCTTGCCGTGCAGCAGCGCCGCGAGGTTCGCGGGCTTGGCGGCCTTGGCCTTCTCGACCTGGTCGCGCGCCGCGTCGTCGTAGGTGGTGCGCTTGACGTTGCGGAACACGCCCGTGACGGTGTGCGAGAGGTCCTGGGCGGACAGCCGGGACAGCGCGAACGCGTACGACGGGTCCTCCAGCGTGGCGTCGTGCACGACCACGCTCTCCATGCCGACCTCGGAGATCTTCGCGACCTCCAGGCCCGCGAAGCCAGACCGGACCACGCCGTACTCGCCGTCCACGCCGAACGTGATCGGCTTGCCGTGCTCCAGGTTGATGATCCGGCGCTTGGCGTCGTCGGCGTCCTTGAGCACGTCGAACGCGCCGTCGTTGAAGATCGGGCAGTTCTGGTAGATCTCCACCAGCGCGGACCCGCGGTGCTCGGCGGCCTGCCGCAGCACCTCGGTGAGGCCCTTCTTGTCCGAGTCCAGCGCCCGGCCGACGAAGCTGGCCTCCGCGCCCAGTGCCAGCGACACCGGGTTGAACGGGTGGTCCAGCGAACCGGCGGGCGTCGACTTGGTGATCTTGCCGGTCTCCGACGTGGGGGAGTACTGCCCCTTGGTCAGGCCGTAGATCCGGTTGTTGAACAGCAGGATCTTGAGGTTCACGTTGCGCCGCAACGTGTGGATCAGGTGGTTGCCGCCGATCGACAGCGCGTCGCCGTCACCGGTCACGACCCACACCGACAGGTCCGGCCGCGACACGGCGAGACCGGTCGCGATGGCGGGCGCGCGGCCGTGGATCGAGTGCATCCCGTAGGTGTTCATGTAGTACGGGAAGCGGCTGGAGCAGCCGATGCCCGACACGAACACGATGTTCTCGCGCTTGAGGCCGAGCGAGGGCAGGAACGACTGGACGGCGTTGAGGACGATGTAGTCCCCGCAGCCGGGGCACCAGCGGACCTCCTGGTCCGACTTGTAGTCCTTGGCCTTCTGCGGCTCGTCGGTGGTGGGGACCCCCGCGAGCCCGCCCAGTTCGGGCAGCCCCAGATCGATCGTCGTCACGCTTCGACCCCCTTGATCACGTCGGCGAGCACGTCCTGCAGCTCTTCCGCCTTGAACGGCAGGCCCTGGACCTTCGTGTAGCTCATGATGTCGACGAGGTACTTCGCCCTCAGGAGCAACGCCAGCTGCCCCAGGTTCATTTCCGGCGCGATCACCTTGTCGTAGCGCGCGAGCACGTCACCCAGGTTCTTCGGGAAGGGGTTGAGGTGCCTCAGGTGCACGTGCGCCACCGGCAGGCCCAGCTTGCGCACGCGGCGGGCCGCGGCGCCGATCGGGCCGTAGGAGGAACCCCAACCGACCACGAGCACCTTCGCGTCGCCGGTCGGGTCGTCCACGACCGCGTCCGGCACCTCGATGCCGTCGATCTTGGCCTGGCGCAGCCGCACCATCCGGTCGTGGTTCTCCGGCTCGTAGGAGATGTTGCCGGTGTTCTCGGCCTTCTCCAGTCCGCCGATGCGGTGCTGAAGGCCGGGAGTGCCGGGGATCGCCCATGGCCGGGCCAGCGTCTCCGGGTCGCGCACGTAGGGCCAGAACTCGCCGGACCCGTCGGTGGCGTTCGGCTCGGTGGCGAACTCCACCTTCATGTCGGGCAGGTCCTCGACGTCCGGGATCATCCAGGGCTCGGAGCCGTTCGCGATCGCGCCGTCGGACAGCAGCAGCACCGGCGTCCGGTAGGTGAGCGCGATCCGCACCGCGTCCATGGCCGCGTCGAAGCAGTCCGACGGGGACCGCGGCGACACGATCGGCACCGGCGACTCGCCGTTGCGGCCGAACATCGCCTGGAGCAGGTCGGACTGCTCGGTCTTGGTCGGCAGACCCGTCGACGGGCCGCCGCGCTGCACGTCGATGATGAGCAGCGGCAGCTCGGTCATCACCGCGAGGCCGATGGTCTCCGACTTCAGCGCGATACCGGGGCCCGACGTCGACGTCACGCCGAGCGCGCCGCCGTAGGAGGCGCCCAGCGCCGCGCCGATGCCCGCGATCTCGTCCTCGGCCTGCAGCGTCGTGATGCCGAAGTTCTTGTGCTTGCTCAGCTCGTGCAGGATGTCCGACGCCGGCGTGATGGGGTACGTGCCCAGCACGATCGGCAGCCCGGACTGCTGGCCCGCCGCGACCAGGCCGTACGCCAGCGCCGTGTTGCCGGTGATCTGGCGGTAGGTGCCGGTGTTCAGCTTCGCCGGGGCGACCTCGTAGGTCACCGCGAACGACTCGGTCGTCTCGCCGTAGTAGTAGCCCGCGCGGAACGCGAGCACGTTGGCCTCGGCGATGTCCGGCTTCTTCGCGAACTTCTCGCGCAGGAACCGCTCGGTGCCCTCGGTCGGCCGGTGGTACATCCACGAGAGCAGGCCCAGCGCGAACATGTTCTTCGCGCGCTCGGCGTCCTTCTTGCCGAGCCCGGTCTTCTCCAGCGCGCCGATCGTGATGGTCGCCATGGCGACCTCGTGCACCTGGAAGTCCGCGAGCGACTCGTCCTCCAGCGGGTTGGCCGCGTAGCCGACCTTGACGAGGTTGCGCTTGTTGAACTCGTCCGTGTTGACGATCAGGATCCCGCCCTTGGGCAGGTCCATGATGTTCGCCTTGAGCGCCGCCGGGTTCATCGCCACGAGCACGTCGGGGCGGTCGCCGGGGGTGAGGATGTCGTAGTCCGCGAAGTGCAGCTGGAACGACGACACGCCGGGCAGGGTGCCTTGGGGCGCCCTGATCTCGGCGGGGAAGTTGGGCTGTGTGGCCAGGTCGTTGCCGAAGGCGGCGGCCTCGGAGGTGAATCGGTCACCGGTGAGCTGCATGCCGTCACCGGAGTCCCCGGCGAACCGGATCACCACTCGATCCAGCTTGCGTGTTTCGGGGGCTCCAGGCTGTGAGCCATTACCCAGGTCGGTAGTCATCTCCTACGCCGATCCCTCTCTTCGTGGACAGGCCGAGCTGTTGTCCCGCATGACTTGTGCAGTTGCGAGAGTAGTCGTTTGTGCTAAAGCAACGGTGTCCCGCGTGCCACCAGGCGGGAACCCCTGTCCCGCCGACCGCGCGGAGCCGCGATCCGACGGTAAGCACCCGGACACCCCGCTCCCGGCAAAGGCGGTGCAGGTCACAGGCGGTTCACCCGGCTGACGTACCAAGAGTAACCGTTACTCGCGGTTACAGGAGAATTTAGGGGCGCGCGCTGATCCTGGACTTGAGCGCCGCCAGCTTCGCCGCGAACTCCGGGGTGCCGATCGACGCGACCTGCGGACCGAGCTCGGCGGTCACCGCCTCGGCGTGGTCGTCCAGGTCGGCGGTGGTGCGCATGGTGGCCTTGATCGTCCGGACGAGGTCGCGCGGACCGTCCGCGGCGGCCTTCGCCAGTTCACGGGCGGCGCCCACGACATCATCACCCGTTCGGGCGTGGGCCAGTCCAGTTCGAACGGCCTCGTCGGCGTCCACGACCTGGCCGAACAGGGTCATCGTGGTGGCCGTCTGCGGCCCCACCAGCCGTTGCAGCATCCACGTCATGCCGCCGCCGGGGTGGATCCCGAGCTGGAGGAACCGCGCGTCGAACCTCGCTTTTGGTCCGGCGAGGCGCACGTCGCACGCCAGCGCCAGGTTCAGCCCGGCGCCCACGGCGGCCCCGTTGACGGCGGCGATCGTCGGCAGCGAGCAGCCCGCGACGGCCAGGAATCCGGCGTAGATGCGCCGCAGCCCCTCCTCCTTGGCCTCGCCGAGCGCGGTCAGGTCGGCCCCCGCGCAGAACGCGGGCGCAGCCCCGGTCACCACCACCGCGTGGACTTCGGGATCCCGCTCGCACGTCGCCACGGCGTCGACCAGTTGGTCCGACAGCTCCACCGTCAGTGCGTTGCGGCGTTCGGGATCCCGAACCGTGACGACCGCGATCCGGTCCGAACGCTCCAGCGACACCTCGGCCATGGCCCCGACTCTACGGAGCCGGCCCTACGGGGCCGGTGGCCGGTCGAGGAGGCGGGACAGCACGACGGTCGACACGGTCCGGTCGATGATCTCGATGGCCCGCAGCCGTTCGAGCGCGGTCTCCAGGTGGTGGATGCTCGCCGCCCGCAGGTGCACGATCGCGTCGGCGGCCCCCGACACGGTGTAGGCGGCCATCACCTCCGCCATCGGCTCCAGCCGGTTCTGGATGTCGCTGGGCGACACGTTGCCCCGGCAGTGCACCTCCACGAACGCCTCGGTGCCCCAGCCGAGCTGCTCGGGGTCGACCACCGCCGTGAAACCGCGCAGCACCCCCGTGTCCAGCAGCTTGTCCACCCGCCGCTTCACCGCGGGCGCGGACAGCCCCACCACGTTCCCGATCTCCGCGTAGCTCGATCGGGCGTTGGCCATGAGGCACGAAATGATTCGATGGTCGATTGAGTCCACACGCAACATAATGCCCTAAAAGACGCAATATTGTGGCGTTGTTCGAGGGTCAGCCGGCCATCTACATTTCGATCCATGACCTCGGTATCCATTCTGGGCCCCGGCGACGAGCCGTTCGTTCTCGACCTCGGCGCACCCGCCGCGCCCGTGCGCGTGCCGACCACCCGCAGGTACCTCATGTGCCCGCCGGAGCACTTCGCGGTGGAGTACGCGATCAACCCCTGGATGGACCCGACCCAGCCGATCAGTTCCGAGCTGGCCATGGCCCAGTGGACCGCCCTGAAGGACGCCTACGAGCGCCTGGGGCACAAGGTCGAGGTCATCGCGCCCCAGCCCGGCCTGCCCGACATGGTCTTCGCCGCCAACTCCGGCACCGTCATCGACGGCCGCGTGCTGGGCTCCAGGTTCCGCGCCGAGCAGCGCGCCGCCGAGGCCGACCACTTCCGGCGCTGGTTCCAGACCAACGGCTACCACGGCGTCGTCATGCCGGAGCGCACCAACGAGGCCGAGGGCGACTTCGCCTGGACCGGCACCCTCCTGCTCGCGGGCACCGGCTTCCGCACCGACCCGGCCGCCCACGCCGAAGCCCAGGAGATCCTCGGCGTCCCCGTCGTCTCCCTGCAACTGGTCGACCCCCGCTACTACCACCTCGACGTGGCCCTGGTCGTCCTCGACGACCAGTCCCCGAACCCCCTCGTCGCCTACTACCCGGAGGCCTTCTCGGAGGGCTCCCAGCACGTCCTCCGCCGCCTCTTCCCCGACGCCGTCATCGCCACCGGGACCGACGCCGCCTGCCTCGGCCTCAACGCGGTCTCCGACGGCCGCCACGTCCTCCTCCCCGTCGAAGCCACCGCTCTCGCCGACCGCCTCACCGTCCGCGGCTTCGAACCCGTGTTCGTCGACATCTCGGAACTCCGCAAATCCGGCGGCGGCCCGAAGTGCTGCACGATGGAACTTCGGGGCTGACAACCTCGTTATCACCACCTTTCGCAGTTGTCGGCCAAAGGTGAACGGCGTTTTGGCCAGTGCGAATGATGCCGTGCGGTCTCAACTGATTCACAACCTGTGAAAACAGGTTCGATTCTCCTCATCTCCACGCGAAGGCCCCGGCAAGTCGCTCCCGACTTGCCGGGGCCTTCGCGTGTTTCCTGCACGAACTGGAATTTTTCACTCGATCAGGTGATGGTTGTCCTGGGTGGGCGGTGTCGAAGGGTAAGAAGTAACCCCGACGGCCGCCCTTTCGATAAGAGTTGAGTACCCGATTAGGTGATCAGTTCGCCGGTACCCCTCTGCAGTTCCCATCCAACACGGAGTAACCCCTGATACCCGAGGATCGAGCCGCGTTCGACGTTCTCGTGTCCGCATTGCTGCGGTGCGGCGTCGATCGAGTCACCGGCGCGTTGTGCGTTACCGGCAATGCGGGCGGGGTGTTCCACCTGCGTGGCGGCATGGTGGTCGCGGTGGAAAGCCCCGGCTCGCCGGTGGCGGTCATGCAGGACGGCGCGTTCGCCGTCGCGGTGGGCGAGGTCGAAAGGTGTTTCGTCGATGAATCCACTGATTGGCCTCTGCCGCCCGTGCACGCGGGCGTCGCCTCGAACTCGCTGCTGTCGGGAACGGCACGCCGGCTGGACGTGCTCGCCTCGCTCCCGTTCCCCCTGTCGCCCTACCGGGACCGGGTGGTGGCCGTCCCCGGAGCGGAGTCGGCCGCCTTGACCGCGCGACGACGGGAGATCGTCGCGCACGCCACCGGGAGGCGCACGGCGCGGGACCTGGCCTTCGTGCTCGGGCGGGGTCTCTACCCGGTCACCGTCGAGATCTCCCTGATGCTCGGTGGCGGACTGCTGGAGATCGCCCCGCCTGGAACGTCATTCGGCTTCTCGAACTGGGGGCTGACATCGCTACGCCCTCGGGCGGCGGCGACGCGGACCGCTGGTCGCGGTTCCGACCAGGCGGGTTCGTTGCCCGTTCGCCGCCGGGGGGAATCAGGCAGGCGTTCCGGAATCGTCTGAGGCCTTCGGAGGTGGAATGTTCGTCTTGAGCGGTACGGCTTTTCCGATCCAGGAGTGGAGCGAATTGGACTACGACGCCCTGGGTGTCGAAATTCGGAAGCTCCGGGAAAACGTCGCCGGAGTGACCGACACGGTGTTGGCCGCGTCGGATGGGATTCCCATCCTCGCCGACGTGGCCAAGGACGTCGAACCCGCGCACATCTCCGCGTTGGGCGCCTCCGCACTCGGAATCGCACGCCAGTCGGCGGAGGTGATCGGTCTGGGCGTGCTCAACCAGACCGTGGTGTTCGGCGGTGACGGTTACATGGCCGTTTACGCCATCGGCAGGCTGTCGCTGCTGGTCGTGATCGGGGACAAGGGGCTGAACCTCGGTCGTCTTCTCCACGAGTCCAGGCCCGTGATCGAACGGGTCGGCGCGATCCTGGCCCCCTAGCGCATGTCCACGCCCGGCTCGTCGCTTTCGTCGAAGATCTTTTCCGCATGGAGACGTGTCCGAATGCGACCGAGCGCGGCCGCGTCTTCCCAACCGCCAGTCGACACAGAGAAGTGGAGTTCGATGAACATCGATATCGCGTTGAAAGAGGCCATGTCCATTCCCGGCGCCGTCGGCGTCGCGCTGGTCGACTACGACAGCGGGATGTCGCTCGGCACGAGCGGCGGAGGCGACTGGCTGAACCTGGAGATCGCGGCGGCCGGGAACACCGATGTCGTCCGGTCGAAGCTCCGGGTGATGGCGGCGCTCGGCCTCAACGACAGCATCGAGGACATCCTGATCACGCTGCACCGCCAGTACCACCTGATCCGGCTGATGGGGGGCGTGAAGGCCAGGGGATCGCTGTTCCTGTACCTGGTGCTGGAAAGAGAGGCCTCGAACCTCGCGATGGCCCGCCACCAGCTCAGGCGCATCGAGTCCGAGTTGCAGGTCTGAGCGTCTCGACTGGAGCGCCAGCAGCGGCTCACGGAAAACTCATCAAATGGGAAAGGCCCTCGGCGGGATCCACGCCGAGGGCCTTTCCTGTTCGCCCATCCAGACTGGTCAACGGTGCAAAGCCGCAGGTCGGAGCGCATCCGATCGGCGCGACAGCCGGGAGGTGAAATCGAAGAAGAAGGGGTGAATCGGAGGCTCGGACGATCAACGGGACTTGAGGTTGCCGCTGTGTGATCTGGTTCACATGAGAGCATCCTATTCGGTTATCGCGCATCCTTACCAATGCAAGATGCGAACAACGCAAAACAATTCACGGGGAGTCGGGAACAATGCGCAAGAACAACAGTCGGGTCATCCGCGGTGCCGCCACCATCGCTGTCCTCGCCGCGTTCGGCACGTTGAGCGCCTGCTCCGTCAGCCACACCGGGACGCCGGCGGTCGGCGGCGAGGTCACGCCGTCCTCCTCGGCCGCGAAGCAGGCCGAGACCACCGGCGGGGGCACCAGGGTCACCGGGGGCGCCGACGCGTTGCGGGCCAACGGCAGCAAGCCGTCCGGTGAGCAGTTCTGCGCCACCGCGCTGGTCGAACTCGGTGCGGACTTCCCCGTCGAGGGTGCGAACGACCAGTTCAACGTCCCGATCATGCTGACCAACGACTCGACCGTCCGCTGCACGATCCAGGGCTTCCCCGGTGTCCAGTTCCAGAAGGACAACGGCGAGTCCTGGGACCTCGTGCGCGGTGACGACCCGATCAAGCCGGTCAGCCTCGCGCCCGGTCAGGCCACCGGCGCCACCCTGGTCTTCCTGAGCTCGAAGGTCCAGGAGGGCACGTCGCACTGGACTCCCGACTCGATCCTGATCACGCCGCCCAACACGTCCGACACCCAGCGCCTCACGTGGGATTTCGGCACGATCGTGCGCCAGGACGCCGCCACCCATCCCGGCACCTACGTCCGCGCGGTCGACGCCGTCGACTACAGCGACAAGTGACCCGTGGAACCGCGTGACCGACCGCGGAACGCGTGAGGCCCTCGGCCGCGTCCTCGCCGAGGGCCCCTCCGTGCGCCGGGTCTACCGGCCGATCTTGTCCAGTTCGGCGAGGTCGTCCGCGGAGAGCGCGAGGCCCGCGCCGATGGCGTTCTCGCGCAGGTGCGCCGCCGACGAGGTGCCGGGGATCAGCAGGACGTTCGGGGAGCGGTGCAGGAGCCAGGCCAGGGCGATCGACATCGGGGTCGTGTCCAACCGGTCGGCCACGGCCGTGAGCACCGAGGACTGGAGCGGGCTGAAGCCGCCGAGCGGGAAGAAGGGCACGTAGGCGATGCCGTCCGCGGCGAGGTCGTCGATGAGCCCGTCGTCCTGGCGGTGGGCGAGGTTGTACATGTTCTGCACGCACGCGATCGGCGCGATCGCACGGGCCTCGGCGACCTGTCCCGCGGTCGCGTTGCTCACGCCGAGGTGCCGGATCAGGCCTTGCCGCTGGAGGTCGACGAGCGTCTCGAACGCCTCGGCGAGCGAACCGGGGTGAGGGCCCTCGGCGTTGCCGAGTCGGAGGTTGACCAGGTCGAGCACGTCGAGGCCGAGGGTGTCGAGGTCCTCGTGGACGGCGCGGCGCAGGTCGTCGGGCTTGCGGGCCGGGGGCCAGCCGCCCTGCGCGTCGCGGGTCGCGCCGACCTTGGTCACGACGTGCAGCGACCCGGGGTACGGGTGCAGCGCCTCGCGGATCAACTCGTTGGTGACGCGCGGCCCGTAGGCGCCGCTGGTGTCGATGTGGGTGATCCCGAGTTCGACGGCCTCGCGGAGCACGGCGAGCGCGCCGTCGTGGTCGGCGGGCGGTCCCACGACCCAGGGGCCCGCGAGCTGCATGGCGCCGTAGCCGAAGCGGGTGATGGTCAGGTCGCCGAGCGTCCAGGTGCCGCCGGGGAGTGGGGTGGAAGGCGTGCTCATGGTCCTGCTTCCTTCGTGGGCTGGGGGCTGGTGCCTGACGGCTCCTTGCACCAACATTGGGCGGGCAACTCCCTGACGGGAAGAAGGCACCTGGAAGTGTGTTACCCACCCACGGGTGTGAGGAGCGGTTGATGGCGACGACGACGGCGGCCGAGAAGAGGGCGCGGGCGAAGGCGGAGTACGACGCCTTCCTGGCGGGGTGCCCCAGCCGCAAGCTGCTCGACCGGATCTCCGACAAGTGGGTCACGCTCGTGCTGTCCGCGCTGGGCAGCGACGGTTCGCACAGGTCCGGCGAGGTGTGCGCGGGGGAGCCCCGGTCGATGCGCTACTCGGAGCTGTCCCGGCTGCTGGCGGGGGTGAGCCAGAAGATGCTCACCCAGACGCTGCGGTCGTTGGAGCGGGACGGCCTGGTCACCCGGACCGTGACGCCGACCGTGCCGGTCACGGTCGCCTACGAGCTGACGGAGCTGGGCCTATCGCTGTACCGGATGGTGCGCGGCATGAAGGCCTGGGCCGAAGCGCACATGGACGACGTTCTCGCCAACCGCGCGGCGCACGAGAAGCCCGCGGACTAGGCGAAGCCCGTTCGTCCGGGAATGGTGCGCGGGCCATTCCCGGTGGCGCGCGTCAACCCACCGGCCGGGGTGTCGCGTTGACGTGGGAGAAGGGCAGCCCGCAATTCGATCTCGGTTCGAACAGCACGTCGGCACGGCCTTCGACGGCTTTGCGCATGTTCTCAGTCAGCAGGGTCTCACCGGCGGTCGCGGTGTCCTCGCCCAGCTTGCACGCGTAGTTCATCTCGTTGCCCATCGCGAGGTTCGGGCTGATCGCGAAAACGTCCCCGTAACCGATGCCGATGCAGCACGACGGCGCGAACGGGTGCCCGCTCCAGGCGTTGTACCGGCCGACCTTCTCGTGCAGGTCGAACGCGGCGGCCAGCGCGTCCTCCGGTGCGTCGAAGAGCGCGACCACGTCGTCGGCGAAGGCGTGCACGAGCGTGGCTCCCCGTTCCTCCAGCACCGGTGCGCACACCCGGTGGATGTCGAGGATCCGGAGCAACGAGCCCATTTCACCCATGCGCGTCCCGGCTTCGGTGAAACCCGAGATGTCGAGGACCAGAATCGCTTTGCGGTGCTTGTAGCGCAGGCCGAACTCCTCCTCGTCGAGTTCACCCCGCTGCACCGCGAGGAGGTCCCGGTAGATCTGCTCGGTCCAGAGCTGGAGCCGTGCCAGTTGTTCCGGGTCCGAAAGCAGCGCGACGGGTGGTTCGTCCGCGGGGGATTCGCTTCTGGTCGATCCGGTCATGGCGGAGATCTTCAACAGGATCACGGGGATGGAAGACCGCAATAGTGCGGTGGATGTCCGATCCCCAACCGATGGGGTTGCCGAAAGCGGTGTGGTTCATCGGTTTGGCCTAGTGGTCCGACGCCACCGGTCGGACCGCGGGGGCTCCTCCGGCGTCGAGCGGCTCGGTCGGCGGTCCACGTCCGGGCAAGGCTGCCTCGACGACCCCCTGGACCCAGATAATGGATAGTGCTACGTTCCATTATGGCGAGTGAAGCTATCCATGATTTGGGGGCACGACCGTGAGAGCTCAGTCCGCGTTGATGGCCAGGGTGTCCGGGTGGAACCGGCCGATGCTGGTGGTGGCGGCGGCGATGGTGCCGATCGCGCTGGTGGCCGTGGTGGGCCTGGTCGTGGACGACCGGGTGCTGGCCGGGTCGCCGATCTGGCTGAAGCCGTTCAAGTTCGCGGTCTCGATCGCGGTCTACGGCGTCACCTGGGCGTGGCTGATCTCGCTGCTCAACGTGGGCAAGCGGCTGGCGGCGCGCATCTCGGTGGGGATGGCGGCGGTGTTCTTCGTCGAGCAGGTCCTGATCGTCATGCAGGTGGTGCGCGGCCGCGGCAGCCACTTCAACGTGATGACGCCGTTCGACTCCGCGGTGTTCAGCGCCATGGGCGTCGCGATCGCGCTGCTGTGGACCGGGTCGCTGGTGCTGACGGTGCTGGTGCTGCGGACGCCGTTCGCGGACCTGGCGACGCGGTGGGCGCTGCGGATCGGCGCGGTGGTGTCGCTGGCGGGCGTGGGGATGGGTGCCCTGATGACGACGCCGACGTCGGCGCAGCTCGCCTCGATGGACAACGGCACCTTCAAGGGGATCGTCGGCGCGCACACCGTGGGCTTCGAGGACTCGGGGCCGACGATGGCCGTCACGGGGTGGAGCACGGTGGGCGGGGACCTGCGAATCCCGCACTTCATCGGGATGCACGCGTTGCAGGCCCTGCCGCTGCTGGTGCTGGTCCTCGCCTTCCTGGCCACTCGCGTGCCCGTGCTGCGGTCCGTCGTCGTCCGCACGCGACTGGTGGTCGTGGCGGGCGCCGGGTACGCCCTGCTGGTCGCGCTGGTGCTCTGGCAGGCCGAACGCGGGCAGCCGCTGGTCCAACCCGACGCGCTGACGCTCGGCGCCCTGGCGGCGCTGGTGGCCTTCGTGGTGGTCGGAGCGGCCGTCTCGGTCCTCCGGCCGGTCGCGGTGGCCGAGGAGGTCGCCGTCGGCTGACGCCGCGGGACGTCCTCCGGAGGGGGAGGCCGGGGGCGGGAACCCCGACACCTGCGACGGCGCGGAAACCTACACCGATCCGACACCCCATCTGCTCTCGTCATCTGTCTGGGGTCACCCAGAGGGCTGATCGGTCTAGCGTCGGGCACCCCCTCGATGCTCCGATCGACGGCACCTGTTGTCGACCAGGTAGGGAGCGTGCCGTGAACGACCTCGACGCCCAAGGTCAGTCGCCAGTGCAGGAACCCGCCGAAGAGCAGGTGAAGCCCCAGGTGTCGCCTGCACAGCGACCGAAGAGCGGCCTGGACTGGCTGGTCAAGCAGGCGGAGCGCAAGCGTCCGGACCAGGCCGGACCCGAGTAGGGACCACCGCCGCAAGGGCCGCCCGTCACGACGGGCGGCCCTTGCGGCGTTCCGGCCCTATTGTGGGCTGGTGTCCCAAGGCGTTCGGGCCGCCCGGCCGGTGGAGCTGGGCATCGCGACCGCGGTGCTGGTGGCCTTCGGCCTCGCCGCGGCGGTCGCCGGTTTGCTGGCCCGGACACCGGCCCGCTCGCCGCCACCGCGGCCGTCGGCGGCCTGATGATCACCGCGCTGGCCGTCGCCGCGTGGTTCGGCAGCGCACGGGTGCACCGCACGCTCGTCGGCACCGTGGCCGTGGTCGTCGTGGCCCTGCTGGTCCTGCACGCGCCCTGGTCCGCGCTCATGCTCGCCGTGGCGGGTCTGCTGCCCGCCTTGCCCCGCGTGCGCGCCTGGTACCGCCAGTCGCAGTACTAGAACGGCTTAACCGGCCTCGGCCTCGAACGCCGACCACAGCAGGTTCAGCGGGTGGTCCGAGGGGAACTTGGCCCGCTCCTCCTTGCGCGCGAACACGCCCACCAGCCGCTCCAGCACCGGCTGGCGGTCGTTCTTCAGCTCGACCACCCGCAGCCCGGTGCCCTCGCGCAGCTCCTGGTTGGCCGCGACCACGCCCAGCCCGGACGTGACGATCATGCAGCCCTGCACGAGCCCGGAGCGCAGCAGCGACATGCCGTACTGGATCTCGTCGATCTCCGCGGCGATGTCCAGCTCGTTGCGGTAGTCCGGCCCGAACCAGCCGCGCAGGAACTCCGCGATCAGCCCGTCACCCGGCACGACCAGCGGCAGCCTCGGCAGCTCGCCCACCCCCGCGCTGGCGCCGAGGCGCTTCTCGGGGAGGTTCGTGAGCAGCGCGAGCCCGCCGCGACGCCACTCGATGACGTCGAACTCGTCCAGGTGCCCGGTCTTGCCGGCGTGCGTCACGACGCTGCCGCACACCACGTCCACCTGCTTGCTCTCCAGCTTCGACCAGATGTCCCTGGTCCGGATGTGCACGACCTTCAGCTCCACGTCGCGCTCCTTGAACTCGTCGGCGACGTGGTGCCAGGCCTTGGCCAGCGAGTCCAGCATGAACCGGGTCGTGCCGACGGTGAGCGTCGTACCGAGCTTTCGGCGGCACTCGTGAATAGAGTCCAACCAATCGCCGAGTGTGATCCGCGCCAATTCGACCAACGCTTCACCGGTTTGCGTGATGAGCACATCTTTTCCGCGTCCCTGCTTGACGACGAGCGGTTCGCCGCACAGTGCGCGGAAGTTCCTGTTCAGCGTGTCGATCTGCTTCTGCACGCTCGACTGCTCGCGGCCGAGCACCCGCGCTGCCCGGAGCGCGGAACGGGTCTCGTGCACGGCGAGCAACGTCCTGAGCTGGTCCATCGTGGTGTCCAGCAGGGCGTTCGGGGAGTGCAGGAGTCTGCTGAGCTGGTTCCCCGCCGGAAGGAGCAGCTGTGCCGAGCTGGACATGGAGGCCTCTCAGGTCGTCGCGTCGGGCCGCGAGATGTTCTACCGATCAGTTGTACTGAACCTGACCACAGTTCGGCTACAAATAATCCTTAGATTCTCTCCCATTTCCCTGGACACGTATAGACGTTCCGTAAGAGACTTCTGTTGCAACAAGCGGAAGTTCGCGGGTTGCAATCCTGTGGGGGGATAAGGGGGGTTGGGGGCTCGCCGGGCGCAAGCTTGGCGGGCCCCCACGTATTAGCCTTCCCGACCGTGACGGTTTCCACGTCCGCCGAGCGCGGACCGCGCCTCGACTGGGGCACCACCTTCCACATCACCGTGCTGGACCTGGGTCTCGCGTGCTGCGGCGTCGAGGTGATGGCCGCGCTCGAGGGCCGCGGCCCCGACGACCTCGCGGCGCTCGGCGTCGAACCGGTGCACGACGGGGGCGAGGCGCACGTGCTGATCGTCTCCGGCACGGTCACCGACGTGATGCTGCCCGCGGTGATCGCGACCTACGAGGAGATGCCGGAGCCGCGGTACGTGCTGTCCGTCGGCGCGTGCAGCAACACCGGCGGACCGTACTGGGACTCCTACTGCGTGACCAAGGGGATCGACCAGGTGCTGCCGGTCCACGTCGCCGTTCCCGGCTGCCCACCGCGTCCCGAGGCGCTCATCGAGGGCCTGGTCGCGCTGCACGGGCTGGTGGCCTCGTGACCGCCGCCTCCGCCGAGCTGGCCGCGCTCGTGCCCGGTGCCGTGGTCAAGACGGCCTTCGGCCAGAGCACCGCGCACGTCGAGCTGGACCAGTGGTCCACCGCGGCCCGGTTCGCGCGCGACGACCTCGGCTGCCTGGCGTTCGACTGGCTCGGTGTCGAGGACGCCGGCCGTCCCGGCGCGAGCGGTGTCCGGCACGCCGTCCTGCTGCACGTCCTGCACCCGGACACCAGGGCGGGGCTGCTGCTGCGCACCGAGGTGGACGCGGGCGGGGTGCTGCCGAGCGTCGCCGGGCTGTGGGCCGGTGCCGCGTGGCACGAGCGCGAGGCCGCCGAGATGTTCGGCATCGCCCTCGCCGAGCCCGTCGCGCACCTGCTGCTGCCGGACACCTTCGCGGGGCACCCGCTGCGCAAGGACTTCGTCCTGGCCTCCCGCGTCGTGCGGCCGTGGCCGGGCAGCCTGGAACCGGGGGAGGACTCCACGTCCTCGCCCAGCCGCCGCCGCACCCTGCCGCCCGGCGTGCCCGACCCCGCTACCTGGGGACCCCGACGGCGCGTCGACGTGATCACCACAGCGGAGACGCCATCGGACAACGCCGACGTGATCACCACGACGGAGACGCCATCAGACGAGGAGAACCAGCAGTGACCGCCGAACTCCCGCCCCGGACCCGAGGCGTGATCGCGCTGCTGGAGTCCAACTGCACGGTCTGCATGATCTGCGCCCGCGAGTGCCCCGACTGGTGCATCCACATCGAGTCGCACACCGAGACCGTGGAGACGCCGGGCCATGCCCGCGCGCGGGCGCACAACGTGCTCGACCGCTTCGCGATCGACTACGGCCAGTGCCTCTACTGCGGCATCTGCGTCGAGGTGTGCCCGTTCGACGCCCTGCACTGGGCGCCCGAGTTCGGCTACCCCGGCACCGGCAGCGCGGCCGGCGACGGCGCGGTCGCCGAACTCGTGCACGAGCGCGACGTGCTGGCCACCTGGATCGCGGAGGTCCCGCCGCCGCCCGCGCTCGACCCCGCCGCCGAACCCGCCCCGGAGACGACCGCCACACGTCCGGTACGGGGCGGTTCAGGAACCGCGCGCAGGCCGGGAGCGTTGAGGGGGAGGACCTGAACCCGGAGGCGAACCAGCGTGCACAAGCACTTCAACGGGTTGAAGACCGCGCTGCTGCTCGGCGCGATGAGCGGGCTGATCCTGCTGATCAGCTCGTTCTTCGGGCGCACCGCCCTCTACTTCGGTCTGCTGCTGGCGCTGGGCGTCAACGCGTACGCGTACTTCAACTGCGACCGGCTGGCGCTGCGCGCGATGCGGGCACGGGCGGTGTCGGAGGTCGAGCAGCCGTCGATGCACCGGATCGTGCGCGAGCTGTCGATGACCGCCCGGCAGCCCATGCCGCGGCTCTACATCAGCCCCACGCAGGCCCCCAACGCGTTCGCGACCGGCCGCAACCCGCGCAACGCGGCCGTGTGCTGCACCACCGGCATCCTGGAGCTGCTCGACGAGCGTGAGCTGCGGGCCGTGCTCGGCCACGAGCTGTCGCACGTCCACAACCGCGACATCCTGATCTCGTGCGTCGCGGGCGCGCTGGCGGCGGCCGTCGGCATGCTCGCCAACATCGCCCTGTTCGCGGGCGTCTTCGGCGGGGGCGACGACGACCGCCCGAACCCGCTGGCGCTGCTGCTGATCGCGATCCTCGGGCCGGTCGCCGCGGGCATCGTGCAGATGGCCGTCAGCCGGTCCCGCGAGTACCAGGCGGACGTCTCCGGCGCCGAGCTGACCGGCGACCCGCTGGCGCTCGCCTCGGCGCTGCGCAAGCTCGACCACGGCACCAGGGCGGCCCCGCTGGCTCCGGAGCCCGCCGTGGTGGCGCAGTCGCACCTGATGATCGTCAGCCCGTTCCTGCCCGGCGAGTCGCTCAGCAGGCTGTTCTCCACCCACCCGCCGATGGCCGACCGGATCCGCCGCCTCGAGGAGCTGGCGCACCGCCGTTCCTAGGCGGTGGCGCCGGCCTCCCGCGCGACGTTCATCACGTACTGGCCGTAGCCGGACTTCGCGAGCGCGGCGCCGAGCCGGTAGCACTGGTCGGGTGTGACGAACCCCATCCGCAGCGCTATCTCCTCGAGGCACGCGATCCGCACGCCCTGCCGGTGTTCGAGCACCTGCACGAACTGGCCCGCCTCCAGCAGCGAGTCGTGCGTCCCGGTGTCCAGCCACGCGAAGCCGCGGCCCAGGTCCACCAGGTTCGCCCGACCCTCGCGCAGGTAGGCGAGGTTCACGTCGGTGATCTCCAGCTCGCCCCGCGGCGACGGCTTCAACCCGCTCGCGATCGACACGACCCGGTTGTCGTAGAAGTACAGGCCCGTGATCGCCTTGTTCGACTTGGGCTTCGCGGGCTTCTCCTCGATGGAGACCAGCGCCCCGCCCTCGTCGACCTCGCCGACGCCGTAGCGCTCCGGGTCCTTCACCGGGTAGCCGAACAGCACGCACCCGTCGAGCTTCGCCACCTGCTCCTGCAGCATCCGCGAGAAACCCTGGCCGTAGAAGATGTTGTCGCCCAGCACCAGCGCGACGGTGTCGCCGCCGATGAAGTCCGCGCCGATCACGAACGCCTCGGCCAACCCGTTCGGCTCGGCCTGCTCCGCGTACTCGACGCGCAGGCCGTACTGCGAGCCGTCGCCCAGCAGCCTGCGGAACTGCGGCAGGTCGTTCGGCGTGGAGATCAGCAGGATCTCGCGGATCCCGGCCAGCATGAGGACGGAGATCGGGTAGTAGACCATCGGCTTGTCGTAGACGGGCAGCAGCTGCTTCGAGACCGCCTGCGTGATCGGGTGCAACCGCGTGCCGCTGCCACCCGCCAGGACGATGCCCTTCACCCGGTCACCGGTAGTTGGTGAACTGGAGCGCGATCCCGAAGTCGGAGCCCTTGATCAACGCGATGATCTCCTGCAGGTGGTCCTTCTTCTTGCCCGAGATCCGCAGCTGGTCGCCCTGGATCTGCGCCTGCACGCCCTTGGGCCCCTCGTCGCGAACCTTCTTCGCGATCTCCTTGGCCTTCTCCGAGGTGATGCCCTGCACCAGCGTGCCGGTCACCTTGTAGACCTTGCCCGAGATCGACGGGTCCCCGATCTCGAACGCCTTCATCGAGATGCCCCGCTTCACGAGCTTCTCCTGGAAGACGTCGATCGCCGCCCGGCACCGCTCCTCGGTCTCCGACTGGAACGCGATCGCCTCCTCACCGGCCCACGACACCTCGGTGCCCGTGCCCCGGAAGTCGAACCGCGTCCCCAACTCCTTGGACGCCTGGTTGAGCGCGTTGTCGACCTCCTGCCGATCGACCTTGCTCACCACGTCGAATGACGGATCCGCCACGTGCTGGACACCTCCGCGTAGATGGGTCTTTGACGAGCCCGGATGTTACCGGGGTATCCCGGTTGCGAACCCCTCCACGGGGTTATGTAGTCTCTTGTTCGCACCCGGCACCACCGGGCGCAAGGCGGGTTGCCCGAGCGGCCAATGGGAGCGGACTGTAAATCCGTCGGCTTACGCCTACGTAGGTTCGAATCCTACACCCGCCACACCTGGGAAAACGCCCCCGTGACCTGCGAAAACAGGTCACGGGGGCGTTCTTGTTCGTGTCC
The DNA here is from genome assembly GCF_032460545.1 of Umezawaea sp. Da 62-37. Lineage (GTDB taxonomy): Bacteria > Actinomycetota > Actinomycetes > Mycobacteriales > Pseudonocardiaceae > Umezawaea. The sequence goes on along the minus strand of NZ_CP135965.1, from coordinate 4,989,851 downwards.
GGTTCTGTCCGGCTGAAACCGGCGTTCTCCGAGCGTCTGTACCGAGGACGTACCGAAGTTTTGAGCAGGCCGTGCGGGCCTCTAGTTGCCTCCCAGAGCCTCTTGGACGCGTTGCATGGCGCTCTGCTCCCCGCCGTCGATGCACTTCGCGTAGACGCGCATGAGGACCGTCAGGCTGTTCCCGGCCCATTCGGGCACCCGCGTCGCCTCCACACCCGCGTTGAGCCACATGGATAGGCAGGCATGGCGCAGGTCATAGGGACGTCGAGCGAGCGGAGAGGCGACCACCTCGGACGTGAACACGGCTTCTCGTGCCTGCGCCCACACGCGTCCGTAGGTAGAGCTGCCGATCCGGCCGCCGCGCTCCGCCACGAACAAGCGCCCATCCGATCCGGTGCCGAACGCGTCCAAGTGCTCGTACAGGATCACGGCCAACTCGGAGCAGCAGGGAACAAGACGTCCCACTGAGTCGTCCCGATGCTTCAAGCCGCGTTCTTCGCTGCGCTCCCCGCTGTCGGTCCATTCGCCACCAACCTCGGGGGTGGCCTTGCCGAGATTGATCGCGCCCCACTCGCGCACCTGCCAGCACTCGTTCGCCTTATCCCACTCGCGTGGCGGAAGCTCCAAGTCCTCACGCCGGACGTTCGTCGTCTCCTCAGGTCGGAGCCCGGCGAAGTACATCAACGCGAAGAACGCCCTGAGCTTCTTCCCGGTCCGCCCGATGTCGCTTACAGCCGCCAGCACCGTGCGCACCTGTACAGGGTTGGCCACCGATCGGCGGTCTACCTGGTGGATGACCGTCTTGCGCTTCTTGGTCTTCACCTCCCGCATGGGGTTCTCGGTCAGCAACTTCTTCTCCGTCGCGTAGTCGAGCGCGTTGCTGAACGTCGTACGGCGCAGACGAACCGTGTCCGACGCACCACGCTTTCCGTCCAGCCTCTTCTCGAAATCAGCGACCACATTGCGCAGCACATCCGGCTTGCTGAGATCGGAAACCGGACGCGTGCTCCGAGACAGCCATTCGAGCGCGGTCGCCACGTCCGCGGCTTGCGTGGCATCGCGATGACTGGCGTTGAACAGCACGCGGAACGCCCGCCTCAACACCTTGTGATCAGGCCTGCCCCGATCCGTGGCAATCATCGCCTCCGTGATCGGAGCCAACGCGTCGGCGATCGACTTCCGGTGCGTCGGTGCGGCATCCGGCCACTTCATGTCGACAAACAGGCAGACGAAGTCGAACCACGACATCGACTCGTTTTCCCTGCGCAACAAGGAGACCGGAAGGCCTTCCGCAGTGCTGAACGCCTCACCTCGTTTGGCCGCGCTCAGCAGTCCGGCACGGAAACTGCTGGCCAGTGCATCCGTCTTGTACGGCTGCTTGAACCTCTTGCCGTCCACGGACCACTGAACCCAATGCGTCGTAGTGCGTTTGCCCTTATAGACGTCGATCACGTAGATGCGCACGTCATAGCTGGTGTCACTCACGCTGCCGCCTCACACGACCCGTACCACTTCTCGATGTCAGAGCGGCTGAAACGCAACTGACCGTTGGGCAATTTGGCGTGCCGGGGCGCAAGCCCCTTCGCCAACCACTCGTAGAGCGTCGACCGGGATACCTTGAACTCGGTGCAGAACTCGGCCACCGTTAGCAACTCGCGTCGACTAGTCACAAGAGACCCCCTCTTGAGTGGAGTGCTGCTCTACGGGCAGGTAGCGCGCCCATGCGTCAGCAAGCCCGTTTGCTCCGTTGACGGTGTAGCCCTTGACCGTCGTGCCGTTGTTCTTAAACGCGGTCACCTTGACGCCGTACACGCTCAATTCGGTGGCCAGTGCGCGTGCGTTGAGCGGCTTGCCGTACATGTCTCCCCATGGTGCTTCGTCCATGCTGCGGAGGACCGCGAGGATTTCCACTGTGCTGATTCGGTCAGTTCCTCGTGATGTGAACAAAGCCCGCAGATCGCCCAACAAACGGACGCCGTCCGACATCGGCTGCGCTGACGCTGCGGTGACGAAGTGGAGGCACGCCGCGCGGGACGTTTCCGGCCAGTGCCCACCCGCCAGGTCGGCGATTGCCAGGAGTGGTTCCCAAATTTCTGCTGGCCGGTCGTCCACGCCGTGTGGCATCTCGGGCTCAGCTTCCACGAGTCCGTCACCGACGCTGGTCGCCCAGGCGCTGAGTGCTTCCCGGATCGGCTCGGACTGCCGCACGATCTTGGACTCCCGGTAGGGCTCCACGTGCTCGTCGTGACGACGTTTGCGCAGATGAACAGTGATCGCGCGAGTGGTGATGGTGTCGGGCATCCGTCCGGCGAGCCCGGCCAGCGCTACGGGCGCGAAGATCGGCAGGCGCTCTACCGTGAACCCGCTGGCGGGGTCGCCCTTGGTCTTCGGAATGGTGGCTGAGCGCTTGTATCCGAGGTTCAACATCTGGCGGACGTCTTCATTGCCTGACCCACCGACACCGAACACGGCATCCACCTCGTCCATGAGGACGGTGATCGGCCCCGCAGCCACCATGCGCACGAGCGCGGCGGCTGAACCGCCAGCCGTCATCTCCGCAGCCTTGGTCAGGTGCTGTGCGATCTCCAACACCCGCGTCTTACCTGACCCCGGTTCTGGGGAGGACAGGATCAGGCGAGGCGTGGTGTAGAAGGCGTCAGCGACCCAGGTGTGTGCGTACCAAAGCGCGAGCATCGGCGCGCAGTGCTCCGAGGGGAACACGGAGAAGCGGGCGACGAAGTCACGGACCTGGTCGAGGATTTCGTGACCAGGCAAGGACATCGGTGTGGGCAGGACCCGTAGTGCGGCGGTCATGACGTCCCTTCCATCAGCTTGAGATCGGCACTCGTGTTGGCAGGCACGTATCCGGGGTGTTCCTCGGGAGCGAGGTATTCGCGGCCCCAGCGCGCCCATTGGGCAGGCGGGACGTACTCCCACACCCGCGCTATGCCGTGTTCCTCGGTGATGGCGGGGTTGGCGTTGGTGCCGATCCGCTCGGTGGGCAAGTAGCAACGGCTGCTTCCGCACGGGTGGTCGAGCAGGTAGCGGCCCAGACGACTCGACCGGCGCTGTGCCAACCAGTCGCGGTAGAAGAACCACCGACGATTGGACGGACCGCGCTCCAGAGCGACCAGAGGCGTGGCGGGGTTGCTGTAGGCGCTCATGCCGCATCCTCTTTGGCACGGTCGCGATAAGCGGCCTGTCGACAGGCGTGGGAGCAGTGGCGTGGCCACCGACCGGTAGCGGGACGGTTGAGTTCGTTGCCGCAGCGGCAGTGACGCTTTCCACCGGTGCCGTGCGGCATCGGCGTTGCGGGGAGCGGTGACGTTTGCGCCCTGGTTGCTTGCGTCACGGCCCTGGGGTTGTGGCGTGCCTGGCTCATGAGCTGCACGCCGATCCACGCGGTGTAGATCGGCGGAATGGCCTGCGTGAGTTCGGGCCACGGCATCCAGTCGATGCCCATAGCGGCCCGTGCGACCTCGGTTGATGTGCCGAGTGACGCATCCCCCGCGGGCTGTCCCGTACCGCGTGACGCTTTCCCGTCGACGGGGTTTCGTCCCGCACGCTGGCCGTAGGACCCGTAGACGGGCACGGCGGGCGCACTGCGGTCGTGGTGGCAGGCGGTGCCGTACAGCTCGACGTCGGACTCGAACAGGCGGTGTCGACGCACTCCCAACCGCAGCGTGTCCCCACAGATGGTGATCGGGTCGAGCAGCGGTGCGCCGGGAACGTTCTCGATCACGTAGGCCCACGCGTCCCCGTGTGCCACGGCTTCCCGCAGCCGTTGCCGGATCGGCTCGACAAGGTCCGGGTGGTCGTCGCGGTGGCTGGCAGGGGTGGCGCTGGAGTAGCGCTGGCACGGCGGCGACGCGGCGATCACGTCATAGCCGGACAGGTCCACGGTGAGCGCGTCGGCCTGGATGAACGGGAACGGGTAGTGCGGCTGCGGACGGATGTCCACGCCGGTCACGTCGAACCCGGCCGCGTGGTATCCGGCGGAAGCGCCTCCCGCGCAGCAGAACAGATCCAACAACCTCGGGCGGCCGTTCACGCCGCCACCGACCCGAGGGCGTCACGGCGGGCGCGGTCGCACGCCCAGGGGATCGAGGCCTGAGCGCGGATCTGCTCCACGGTCAGAGGCTCGGTGGCGTAGGTGGTGCGGCGGGCGGCGTAGACGCAGAACGGGAGGTGCCCGGCGACCTTGCCCCAGTCCTGTGCGGCGGACATGTCCACTGAGGCGTCCTTGAGGCGCTGGCGGAACTCCCGTTGGGATGCCGCCCACTCGGCCGCGACGCGCTGCGCCACGGCGTCGGGGGTGGACTCCCGCAGCGCGGCCAGGGCGGTGCGGACGATGGCGGCGGGCTTGCGGGGGTCGTGGTCGGGCAGCGCGGCCCACGCGGCGCTTCCGGCGACGGGGATGGGTCCTGCGGTGGTGGCGCGGTGCAGCAGCTCGGTTGCCCAGGCGGCTACGGCGTCGGGGTCGGGGCGGTGGCGGGTGAGCCACTGGCGGGCGTTGTCGGCGAGTGAGCGGGAAGCCATGACGGGTGTCCTTTCTGGCCAGTGGTCAGCGGCGGTTGGCACGGCGGTTGCGGCGCAGGGTGTTGATGACTCGGCGACCGGCGCGCAGCTTGAGGCCGGCACCGTCGCAGCGGGCGCACATCCGGATGCCGCCGAACATCCCGGAGGTGAAGCGACCCATGCCCTTGCAGACACGGCACTTGCGGAACGGGAACGCGACGCAGGCGAGCAGGTAGAGCCCCGCGGCTGCTGCCAGGACCAGGGCGGCTGGTGAGCGGAGTCCGGGAGCGATGTCACTGAACGTGAGAACGGTGAGGATGGTCAGGGCGACACGAGCGGGGGTGAGGAGGGGGCTCACGAGGGCCTTCCAGGCTGTTTTTGGGTGTCGTCAGCCAGCGCCGCTAGGTACTAGGGCGCTGATCAGCAGGTATGTGTGTCGCTAGCGGGGGCGCTAGGTCTAGCGGGTGGTGCTGCTAGACCTAGCGCGCTGCGACGACTAGTCCCGCGCCTTGCTTCGGTCACGCTCGGCGATGACGTCGAGCACGCGGGCGGCCTTGATGCCGCGCCGGTTGGCTCCCTTGCCGGTCGTGGGGTCGGTGCCCCACACCTGATCGGTGAGGATCTTGTGGGGCTTGAGCGCGGCCGACAGCCACGTGGCCTTGCCCTTGCCGTCCACCTCGGACAGGTGCCCGTAGGCGGACGGGCGCAGCACCGCCAGGCGATCGGCGACGGCCTCCGACCACACCTTGCTTTCGTCGGCGTGGACCACGGCCGCGATGTCGTCCAACAGCGTGTCCCGGTTCTCCGACCCCGCCCGATCCATCACCTGTCCGGCAGCGTGGCCGGTCACCGTTCCCGCCTTCTCCCGCAGAGCGCGGGCACGGTCGGCGATCCGGTCGGACTCCGGGCCGTCCATGTAGGACGAGCGGACCACCTGCGGCTCGTCCGCCGCGCCGACCAGGAACCCGATTCCCTTGTCGGACTGGGTGAACGTGGTCGCCCGGATGCCGTTCTTGTAGGCGCTGGTCCCCAACACCATGTCGTTCTCGGTCTGCCCCATGACCCGCAGGCAGAACCGGATGCCGACGTTCGCGGACACCCCGGTCGGCAGGGAGTCCTTGTCCGGGCGCTGCGTGGCCAGGATGAGGATGATGCCGAGAGCGGGGCCGCGCTTGATGATCGCGGTAGCCAGCTCCCCGGCCTCCTTGCCGTAGGTGGAGTTGGAGAACAGCTCCTGGCACTCGTCGATAGAGAACGCGAGGGGGTGCAACCCGAGCTTGCGGTTGCTCGACAGCTCCGGGGTGACCTTGTTCTCCGGGCAGATGTCCTTGGACAGCCCCGAAATCGTCCTCGCGCGGGTCTCCAGCTCCTTGTAGACCTCCCGCAGCGAGTCCACGCACGCGCTGATCGTGTCGTCGTCGGCACCGGAGGCGTAGTGATGCGACACCTTCGCCAGCGCCGACAGGTCACCGGTGCCCTTCAACTCAAAGATCCGCATCTCCACACGCGGGTCCAGCGCCAACGCCAGCAACAGAACGCGCAGCGCGAACGTCTTGCCGTAGCGCGGCATCGCGCCGATCAGGATGTTGGCGAACATCAGCAGGATGGCCACCTGACGGCCGCGTTGGTCGTTGCCGAAGGGCAGCGGCGCGAACACGTCAGCTTGCCCACGCTTCGCGAGCGGCCAGGCGGGTTGCTTGGTCTTGCTCATCGGCTGATTGCCCACCCACAGCACCAGGCGTCCCGCGTGCTCCTCCGCTGACGGCTCGGGCCACACGCACCCCAGTGGACGGCGCAGACCGGAGGCCAGCCGGTCACGGCGTTCCATGATGTCCACGGCCGTGACACCGAACGGGAGATCGACCTCTGCACGCCACCCCGGCCCGTCGCGCTGGATCGGCGCGGGGAAGGTGATGGCGGTGCCACGGGTGGGGTTCATCGCGGCGATGCCCAGCGAGGACAGGGCGCGAATGACGATGTCGTTGGTGAGCTTGGCGACCTCGGTCCCGACCACGGCACGGGAGATCAGCGGCTTGTCGGCGGGCATCCCGGCCGCGCCGAGAGCGGCCAGGCCCCCGGCGACGAACGCCCACAGCGCCCACCGCAGCGACACCGGAAGCGGGTCCGGGAGCAGGAACCAGCCGACCAGCACGCCCACCAGGGCCACGCCGAGCAGACCGGCGCGGGTGCCGACACGGGAGTTGCGTTGCGTGGACAGCCGCAGGTACTCGGCCGCGTTGTTCTCCGCCACGGTGTGCTTGCGCAGGGCACGCCCTTCGGCATCGGTCACCCACGACCACACCGCACCCAATAGCCGACCGGCACCACGCGGGGAACGGGCCAGCAGCCGCAGCGCGTAGAGCGGGGTACGGAGCAGGTGGTAGGCCACGGTGTGCGCGGCGAATTTGCACCCCCACAACGCCGTGTCCTGGAACTCCTCCCACGACCGCAGCCACGGCGCGACCAACGGCCGCAGCTTGCGACCCCGGAACCCCTCCCACAGTTCGGCGGAGTTCGTGCCGGTGGTGGGCTGGTCGACCATGATCAGTTCGCCGTGCAGCACCTCGGGGGAGGGCTCGACGTCCGTGCTGTGGGTGGTGTCGACCATGGCCACGACGCTGGACACGGTCGCGGTGTCCGGGGTGATGGTGTCGTCGGTGCGGGCGGGGAAGGCGACCACGTTGCTCACCTCCGGGGTGTCGGTCGTGGGCGGGTACTCGGGTTCGTCGGGCGTGCCGATCAGGGTCGGGGTGCTCATCGCTGCGCCTCCGAGTCGTCGTCGTGAAGAAGGTGGGTAAGGGCAGCGCCACAGCCGAGGACAACCACGGGCAGGCAGGACACGAACGTGGTGATCCACCACGGGGCCTGCCCGATCCCTGCGGCCTGCATGAGGTGATAGGCGACCTGACCGGCCGCGCCGAGCACGAGTGAGCCGATGGCCGACCACTTGGCGAACCGGCGGGCCTTGTCGGAGCGGGACGCGCCGGACAGCCAGACCCGCAGGGCGTACGCGGCGTAGGCCTCGACACCGATCGGCAGGGTGATCGCGGAGTTGATGACGAACCCGTCCGCGATACCGGGGAGCAACCGGATCAACCCGAATCCGGCCTTCTCACCCAGACCCACCCAGCCACCCCAGATCGCGACGAACGCGCCTGCGGCCAACAGCAGCAGCGGCCAGGACCGAACCCGCGCGGCGGGCTTGAGGGCAGGTGCGACCTCGGGTGACGCATCCCCCGCGGGCACCTCTGTGCCGTGTGACGCTTCCTGCTCGACGGCCGGAACCGGGTCCACGACCGGGTTGACCTCGACATCCGCCACAACCGTCCCAGCATCGATCACGGGGGCCGGAACCACCTCGACCACGGGCGCGGGCTCGGTGGCCTCGACCACCACGGCCGCAACCGGCTCGACCACGGGGGCGGGCCCGGTGTCGCGGGTGGGCACGGCGTGCAGTCGACGCGTGGTGCTCTCGGAGACGACCGGGTCCGGGCTGGTGGGGTCGAACCCGTCCGCCGTCAGCGCCTCCAGCACCGCCGTGGCCTTCGGTGCGCCCACCTTGAAGGTGGTCTTGATCCGGTTGCGGGAGGGGAGTTCGCCCAGCTCGACGGCCAGGGCCTTGACCTGCTCGGTGAGCGCGGTCAGCTCGATCGGGTACGCGCTGGTCATCGGGCCACCTCCTGACGGTGCATACGGAACGAAGAGACACGGGCGGGCCGGTAGCGGGTCGACAGCAGCAACGCGGCGGCCGACACGAGGGCGAGCACGGCGGCCAGGACCATCACGTCACTGGCGCCGTGGCACACCACCGACCAGCCCGCGAGCGCCACCAGGGCGGCGGAGACGAACAGCTTCCACAGCAGCACCGCGAGCACGACCGGCACGAAACCGAGCAGCCAGAACGGCGCGGGCAGCGATCCGAGTGCGACGCTCACTTGTCCACCGCCACGTCGCCAGCCGGACTGAACCCGCCAGGCCAGTCGGCGGTGTCGATCGCGGTGTCGATGTTGCGGCAGAACCGACGCGCGGCCTCCTGCGCCTCGGCGGTGTCGGGCTCGACGTCGTAGGCGAACCCCGTGTCATCGCAGGACGCGGTGAACTCGACATCCATGTCGGAGGCGCGGGGCGCGTCCTCGACCTCGACCGGCACGGGGGCCGGGTTCAGGTCGGCGGGCTGGCCGGTCCGGTCACAACCGGTCAGCAGCGCGGCCACCACCAGGACGAGCGCAGCGGCGCTGATCCGGCTGTGGCGTGGGTGTGTCTGGTGAGCCATGCTGGTGATCTCCTGACGCTTATGTGAGTGCTGGGAGACCCGAATCGGCGGTGTCTTCTTGGCCGGAGTCGGCCGCCGGTTCGGGGTGATCAGAAATCCGGGTCGGTGTCGGGCCAGTCGGCCCCACCGCTTCCACCGCAGTCGGAGCAGCCGCTCCCGTGGCAGGTCTCGCAGTCGATCCACATCACTGCTCTCCGTTCTGTCGGGCGAGGTGGCCGGGGATGGAACCGTTCATCAGGCGGCCTCCTGCATCTCGGTGGCGCAGGCGGTGTCGAAGCAGGGAACGCAGCACTTGCGGCCGTCCCAGCGCGGGACGATGTAGCCACGGTCATGGCCGCACTCCGGGCAGATCCGGCGGCCGAGGTTGGCCTTGGCGATCGCTGTCCACTTCGCGGGCGTCATTGGCCGGACCGGCGCGGCCTTAGCAATCAGGTACAGCGACGCGAACGAGACCTTCTTGGACAGGTTGTGCCGCACGTAGAGCACCGCGACCGGGTCATGTCCGTTGGGCCGCAACCCCATCGCCCGCAACTGCCGGTAGGTGGCGAGCAGGTGCCGGGGAGCGCAGCCGTAGGACAGCAGCGGAAGCCCCTCGTGCAGGCCACGGGTGTAGGTCGCACCGGACTGCCACGGCACGGACTGCACCAGTACCCAGGGGTACGCCTTGCCCGCCATCACGACACCGAGACCAGGACGGAAGCCGGTACCAGCGTGAACATGACCGGGGAAACTGACTGACGAGGGACTGTGCGCATGGTTGATAAGCCCTTCCGGGTGAGGTACTGCGGGATGCGACCGGGCAAGCGGCGAGTGCCGCGCGGGTCAGAGAAGTGCGGTGAGAGTCAGGCTGACGCTGAGCAGCAGCAGCCCTATGCCCAGCAGATCCACGGCCAACCGGACTCGCCTGTACTTGGCACGCACGATCGCGGCCAGCGTGGACAGTTCGACAGCCTGACTGGTGAGCGGCTCTTGGTCGGCCAGCGCCGACAACAGCTCGGAGGGACGTCCGGTGAACCGGACCAGCCGAGGAAAGCCGAACGGGTCGGAGTCCCCGAAGCGCGGGCGGACCGCGTGCAGCAAGACCAGCACCGCCAGCGCCATCGGCACGGCGGCCAACCACAGCAGGACCACGGCCACGGTGGGCATGGGCCTGGTCCCCAGCGCCACCACACCAGCGAGGAACCCACTGAACAGAGGAAGTAGGGAACCGGCTTTGGTGTCCGCGCGGCGGAGCTGGTCGTTCACGTCGATCTGCGCCTGGTCGATCTGAGCAGCGACCGCAACGGGGTCTGTCATCACGCGGCCTCCGTCCCTGTCGGAACCGACAGCGGGCCGTGGACACGCAGAACGCGCACGGTGCCGCCCAACGTGCGTTCGATGACGCGACGGTCGCGGCGGTTCTGCGCGGTGCAGTCGAGCAACGCGGACGTGGCCGGCGGAAGGTCCGCCAACTCGTCCGCAACTTCAGAGATCAACGCGTCGATCGACGCTTCGTCCAGCCTGTCGGGGCTGAACTTGCCGAGGTCACCGGGGCTGAGCATCTGTGACTCCTTGGTGTCTGCCGGACCAAAGTCCGCATGTCTGACGGTCTGTATGCAGACATTAGGAGTCACGCGTCGTCGGTGTCAAGACTCTGTATGCAGACTGCTCTAGACTGGTCTCATGAACAGCGGATTCACTGACGCACGCCCACTTCAGGTGCAGGTGGCGGACGACGTCCGTCTGAAGATCGAGAGTGGCGAGTGGCCTCCTGGTCACAAGCTGCCCTCGTTCGACGTGCTTGCGACTGAGCATGGCTGCTCGCTTGCGGTAGTACGCAAGGCGATCGACCTGCTGAAGCAGCAAGGCCTCATCGTGACAATGCAGGGCAGCGGAACGTTCGTCCGTTCTCACCCGATCGCACAGTTGCAGGGAATCGAGCGCTACTCGCGCAGTCTTTGGCAGTCAGGCAAAACGGTACTTGTCTCCACGCCCAGAGATTCGATTTACGGCACGGCAAGTCAGGAAATTCGAGCACTCGAAGAGGTTCCCGCGTCCAAGTTGGTGGCCGATCGCTTGGGAATTGAAGTCGGAACACCCGTATGGGCTCGACGTAGGACAACTGCTGTCGACGGTCGCCCCAATCAGCTTGCGGATAGCTACTACGAACTTGATGTCGTTCGCGGTACGGCAATTATGGAACCCGACACGGGGCCTGGCGGCGGGTTGGCACGCCTTGAAGAGAATGGCTATCGACTGGCTGAGGTCCAGGAGGAACTCTCAACCAGGATGCCTTTGGGGCCTGAGTCTGTTTCGTTGCAACTCCCGCCGGGTACTCCGGTGCTTGAGTTGGTAAGGACGATCTACGACGATACTGGTCGAGCAGTGGAGGTTATGGTTTCCGTAATCGCTGGTGACACGGCCGCGTTTTGCTACCGCTTTCCCATTCCAGACTAAGGATATTTATATGCGAGTCTCAATGGAGAGTCAGGCTACGCCTGGTCGAGTAAACGATGACTATGCTGTAGTTGGTCTGGAATGGGCAGTTGTGCTAGACGGTGCAACAGCGCTAAAACCGGCAGAGAACGGATGTATTCATGGCGTTCCTTGGGTGGTTCACAGACTCGCTGGAAATTTGGCTCATACGCTGACCGTTACGCCAGATGTTGCGCTGGCCGATGCTTTGGCTGAGTCAATCACACGTACTTGCGCGGCACACGAGAAAACCTGCGACTTGAGCAACCCCGACAGTCCTTCGTCAACGGTCACAATACTTCGTCGTCGAGACGATGTCCTTGACTACCTAGTCCTTGGAGATTCACCGTTACTCGTCAAACGCGCAGGAAGAGTAGAACCCATCCTGGATGAGCGGATGGCGAACCTCAACGACTACTCATATGACGCCGTGATGGCGGCGCAGAACACATCGGATGGATACTACGTCGCTAACACTATGCCTGACGCCGCTTATCAGGCTGTCTGTGGCACGCTTTCAGGGGGAGGGGTAGATGCGGCTGCACTGCTAACTGACGGTGCAAGCCGACTTGTGGATGCATTTCAGTTGATGTCATGGGAAGAATTGTTTTATATCATATCGACTGAAGGACCTGCGAGCCTGATCGCACAAACAAGGAAGGTTGAAGCTGATGGAGCCGCGACAAGCGATGGCCGGAAACGCAAGCATCATGATGACGCAACTGCCGTTTTTATCGACTTTATGCTTTAAGGGTGGCTTCACTCTGTAATTGGTTTGCTGAGTCGAAATGGACTGTCGATAAGATATCCCGTGTCAGTATGTTTTGCCATTGATGGGTATTGGCGCGGCACCCTTCGCCTCTTTCCAGAGGTGTAGGATATCGCCGACTAGCAAGTAAGCTCCAGTGATAAATCGAGATGCCTCGTATTTGGTGACGGTAGAGTGTGCTCCTTTGTGGCCAGCGTCATCAAACGCGTCAATTCGCTTGCCAAAATCCTCTAGATCGGCAGTGATTACATCTTTAAGTGTGACTTCTTTTGTGGGCTGGTTGACGATCCAGTCTATTAGCCTATTTATGTACTTGGCATCCGTCATTGGACGCCCTTGGACTGCGCCCCCTGGTGGCCGTAATTCATCAGCGATGCTCTTGAGCAGCCGGCGACACGCCGATGCCGCATTTGCCCAACTTTCAGGGTTTCCGGAAGATGCGTTGTCAAATGCAACTGCAAATTTTGCGGCAGCGCTTGGGGTGAGTTGAGCGATGTGTTTATCAACTTCTCCCCGAATGGTCATAAATGCGTCCTCTGTTGCGGCGCCGAACCTCAGTTCGATTGCTCGCTCGGCGACGTATGCATGTACGGACCCAGTGATTCTGCCAATAATTTCTTGATAGTCTATAACTCTGCGATTTAGATCGGCACGTTCTTTAGAGGTGTTAATCTTTTCTGTTTGAAGTCGAATTCGACTAGTGTCTGCAGTGGCATATATTTTATCTACAGTTTCGCCCCAAAAACTGAGCACTCCGCTCTTGGGGTCTTTTCCTGACAGTCGATTCGAGCGTAGTGCAGCCTTATAGCCCTTGCTTGTTAAGGTTCCATCTCCATTTTGGTCGTACCCTGTAAGCTCCTGAAAAAGCCAATCGATTGCATCTGTGTCGTCCATCAAACGTGCCAGTCGACTGGCCTTTTTCACTATTTTTGGTGCGGGTAGTCTGACCAGTTCGATGTCGGCAATTATTTCTTCTGCCAAAGTAAGCGCGGCCATACGGCGAGTTTGCGTCATAGTTTCCTTCGTTAGTTATCGCTTGATTAGTGACGCTGCTGTCACCGGTAGCCATTTGACCTGGGAGGCTACCGCAGTTGTCGATGCTGTGGTACAGGAAGTCAAGAGGCTGGCGAGAAACGTTATGGCGTAACCGGGAGGAATCGTCACTTACCTCCAGGGGAAGCGTCACGCTCTGAGATGTCTGTGTCCGTGTCCGTGTCCGTGTCTCTGGGATCGGTAACTGCGGTAACCATGCAGGTCAGGCGGTTACCGCAAAGGGGCTGGTTACCGATCGGATCGGTAACCGTGGCCAGCCTCGCCGGTTGTCCTCAGCGGGCCATTGGAGTGTTGGAGTGGACTGGTTACCGTTTCGATCGGTAACCCCATGATCAAAAGTAACCGTTTGACCTGCGAGGTTACCGCAGTTACCGCAGTTACCGATCCTGGGAGTATAGGCAGTCGAGGTTGACGGAGGACACCTTGGAGGCACGGTGTTGCCCGCGGGGGAACCGTCACTTGCCTGCGGGGGAAGCGTCACCTTCTGAGAGGGAGCAAGCTTTGGTGGGGGCTATGTCTCCAGGATCGGTAACTGCGGTAACTGCGGTAACCATGCAGGTCAGGCGGTTACCGCAAGAGGGCCGGTTACCGATCGAATCGGTAACCGGTAAGTGCTGGAGTGCCACTACGGCAGACTCCGTGACAGAAGCGACCAGGGCGGAAACGTCACCGGAGTCCGACCATCTCGATGGCATGCGGTGCCGGCGGAAGCGGGGGCGGTTACCGTTTTGATCGGTAACCGGGGTGTGATCGGTAGCCGTCTGACCTGCGAGGTTACCGCAGTTACCGCAGTTACCGATCCTGGAGACATAGCCCCGCAGGGCGGCTAGTGCGGTCGGTAGGCGTCTCGTCGGTGGGCAACCGCTACGACCGTGATCGTGCGCTGCTCGTCGTTGAGGGTGTAGAGCGCCCGGTATTCACCGCGTCGCGTGCTCCACACGTCGTCAAAAGGTGTTTCGAGTGGCTTGCCGAGTCGGTGTGGGTTGCCCGCGACCGGTCCGATCAGGTGCTCGTAAAGGGCGACGGCGGCAGCCAATGGAAGTTTGTCCAGGCGTCGACGTGCGGCGGGACTGAAAGAGACGGTGTACGCCTGCAAGTGGCTCATTCGCCAGCGGCGCGACGTGCGGCGAGGTCTGCGGCGATGTCGCCTGACGAGAAGACCCGGCCAGCGTGGGCGTCGGTGAGTCCTTCGACTAGGTCGCGCACAAGTTCGGTGTCTGAGAGCACGTCGATAGTCTCCCGCAGCCGGTCCAGCTCTCCGGAGGGGACGATGTCGGCGACGTGTTGGCCGTGCGCGATGACGGCGACGGTATCGCCGTGCTCGGCATGGTTGACGACCTCGGCCCAGGATGGCGATTCCTCGGCCGACACGGAGGTGACAGGCTGCTCGCTCATGTCCTCAGTGTGCCTCCCGCAGGTGTGTCGTGTCTCGCGTGAGACCGTGAAACGCGAAACAGGTGTAGATGACTGTGCGCGGTCCTGCTTGGCGTAGCGCGCAACTCGTCTGGCTCTGAGACGGCCGTGGACGCGTCGAACCGGACCGGGTGGTGTTCCTGAGTCCCGTACGGCGGGTGCTTGTCGGAAACTGTCCACAGTGGATGCCCGGCAGGGTTCGGTCGCTCAGCTGGGGAGCCTCTGTACCGAGGGCGTACCGAAGTGGCCTGTCTGGGGTGGGAAACGCCAGGTCAGAGCGTGTGGCGGGAACAGTCTGTAAATCCGTCGGCTTACGCCTACGTAGGTTCGAATCCTACACCCGCCACATGTGTGGAAGCCCCCGTGACCTGGGATTACAGGTCACGGGGGCTTTCTTGTGCGCAATGGCCGAGTGGTGGACCCGCACTCGTGGACAAGCCCGTTCACCGATGCCGCGACTAGTGCCTGAGTCCGTCTCGTCGTTTATCGGGCGGGACGTAGTGGATGCCTCCGGGTCGTGACCGGCTCAGCGGTCCGACACCAGTTGACCGCCGATCGCCCAGTTCCCCGCCTCGACCTCGCGGATCACCACCCACACGCCTTCCGGCTTCACGTCGCAGGTGCGGACGAGTGCGTCGGTCATCTCGCGCACGAGTGCGCGCTTCTGCTCTTTGGTGCGTCCGGGGAACATGTCTACGGTGATCATGGGCATGGACGGACCTTGAACTGGACGGGGCCTGCGCGCAAGGGCTTCCTCTCCCTTGCGTGCAGGCCCCGCGGGGGCAGCATAGCCCATGTCGAACACATGTTCGACTGGTCAGGCTGTGCGAAGTGCGTCGCGGCCCTCGTCGGTGAGCTCGGCGCGGACCCGTTGGCCGAAGCCCGCGGGGGCGCTGGGGCGGAGCAGGCCGGCGCGGAGGAGGTCGTGGGTGGCGGACTGGTCGCAGCAGGGGAGGCCGTCGACGTAGAGGTCCGGTTCGCGGCCGCCGGAGAGCTCGGCGCGGCCCGCGGCGACGGCGCGGAGCATGGCCCGTGCGCGGCCGGACAGTTCTCGTACCTCGGTGGTGGTCATGGTCCCCGCCTCTTCCCGTCGTGCGCCCTGTCCTCTAGGAGGTAGGACCTGTCCCGTGAAATACCCACCGTTCGGGTTGTCCGGGGAGGTCCACCTTGCTCCGGTCGGCCGTTCGGATCATGTCGCCACGCCGATCGGCCGCGCTGTTCAGCCCAACCGAAGTTCGCCGACCGGCCGGCGCTCGGTTCGGACCCGTTGTCGCGCGAGGGGGCGGTCGGAGTCGTGCCGCTGCCGATGCAGAGGACATGAGCGAAATCCTGATTGCCCTGGCGGCCCTCGCGGTCGGGGTGCTGTTCGGCCTGTTCCTGCGTCGGCCGAGACCTCGCTCAGCCACGTCGGCGCCGAGTCCGGTGGCCCCGCTGGAACGCGCTGTCCACCGGGAACTCCTCAACGCCGTGGACGACCTCGAGTACGCCCTGAACACGGTGCGGAACTTCGGCCCGCTCAGCGCCTCGGAACTCCTCAACGTCGACCTGCCCGCCAAGCTCGACCGGCTCGTCCTGGCGGGCCTGTCGTCGGAGGTGTTCGCGCGGCTGCGCGCGCGGACCGAGCAGATCTCGCTGCACCCGTTCCCCGAGCAGCGCGAGCTGGTGTCCGCCGTGCGGGCCGACGAGCGGCCGTCGCCGCTGTCCGCGGTGTGGCTGCTGATCCGCGAGGCGTCCGGCAGCGGGGCCGCCCAGCACCTGGCCGCGGGCGAGGCGAGGAACTGCCTCGACGAGCTGCGCGCCGAACTGGCGCTGCTCGCGCCCCACGACGAAGCCGTCCTGGTCTAGGTTCGAGCCGCGTGGAGATCTTCGTGGTGGACGCGTTCACCGATCGTCCGTTCTCCGGCAACCCGGCGGGGGTGGTCCTGCTCGACGAACCCGCGGACCCGGCGTGGATGCAGTCCGTCGCGGCCGAGATGAGGCACGCCGAGACGGCCTTCGTCGAGGTAGGCGGGGCGGAACCGCTGCCGCTGCGCTGGTTCACCCCGACCGCCGAGGTCGAGCTGTGCGGGCACGCGACGCTGGCGGCCGCGCACGTGCTGGGCGGCTCGGTCGTGTTCAGCACCCGCAGCGGCTTCCTCACCTGCAAGGCGGGCCCGGACGGCTGGGTGGAGATGGACTTCCCGGCCGACCCGCCGAGCCCCGTCGACCCGACCCCGCTGCTGCTGGCGTCCCTGCCCGGCGTGACGGTCGAGGCCGTCGCCAGGGGCGTGTCGGACGTGCTGGTGGAGGTGGCGTCGGCCGCCGAGGTGCGCTCGCTGCGCCCGGACCTCGTCCTGCTCGCCGACGTGCCTGGTCGCGGCGTCGTCGTGACGGCCCGCGGGGACGCGCCGGGGGTCGACGTCGTCAGCCGCTGCTTCTACCCGTCGTTCGGAGTTCCCGAGGATCCGGTGACCGGATCCGCCCACTGCACGCTGGCCGCGTGGTGGGCGCCGCGCCTCGGCCGGGCCGCTCTGCTCGGCGAACAGGCGTCTCCACGCGGTGGACGTGTCCTGATGACGCTGCGTGACGACAGGGTGGGATTGGCGGGCCAAGGTGTCACCGTGTTGCGAGGACAGCTGACCGTGTGACCGGTTTCGTCACTTCACGTGGTATATGCCTCCTCGACCTGCCATTTCATCACCCAACCGAGGTACATTGATGCTCTTAGAGGGGTCCTGGTAACTGTTCGGGACCCCTCAGTCACGCCGAGTTCGAGGGGCCGCTCCCGGCCCGCCGGGACGAGGGCCGACGAGGAGGCTGGATGTCCGACAGTGCGTCGGCCACACCGTCGGACTCGTCGACGCGCGGCACCGGTCGATCCGCGAACGCGGCGTTCAACGTCTACGCCGTCACCCTGCTCGTCCTGGGCATCTCGTGCGCGATCGCGGTCGGCGGCAGGCTCCCGGACCACCCGGTCGACGCCCGCCTCCTGTGGACGGGCCCGCTGCTGGTCATCGGCTTCCTGCTCGCCGAGCAGCTCGCGATCAACGTCGACGTCCGCAGCGGCGTCGCGTGGACGATCTCGTTCACCGAGATCCCGCTGGTGCTCGGCCTGCTCGTGGCGCCGTTCGAGGTGGTGCTCGCCGCTCACGTCGTCGCGGGCGTCGGCACCCTGCTCGGCCGCCGCGTCCTGAACCGGGTCGCCTACAACGCGGGCCTCATGTTCATGGAGATCTCGGTCGCGTTCGCGGTCGCCTACGGCGTGAAGGAACTGGTGGGCCCCGGCGGACCGTTCTGGGCCGGACCGTTCCTCGGCACGATCGCGGTGCCGCTGCTGGCCAGCGTCCTCGGTCTGACCGCGCTGCGGATCATGGGCAAGGGCATGCGGGTCACCGCGAGCCTCCGCCTCGTCGGCCAGACCCTCATCGTGGCCCTGCTGAACACCTCCGCCGGTCTCGTCGCGTACGAGATCGCGTCGACCACCCAGTGGGGCGGCCTGCTCATCGCGCTGGTGTTCGCGGGCATCACCGCCATCTACGTGGCGTACTCGTCCCTGCTGCGCGAGCAGCGCGACCTGGAGGCCCTCAGCGAGGTCTCGCTCCGCGTCGCGCGCTCCGGGCAGAACTCGACCGGTCCGCGCAACACCGCGGGACAGGAAGAGGACGACGACGAGGACGACGAGTGGCAGCTCATCGCCGACCGCATCCGCGAGCAGCTCAACGCCAACCGCGTCGTGCTCCGGCTGCGCACCGACCCGCAGGCGCCGATGCGCACGCTGGTCGCGGGTGAGCCGCTGCCCGACAGCATGCGCAAGGCCGACGCCCGCGTCATCCGCGAAGACGCCATGCTCCAGCTCCCCGGCACGCACGTCCGGTACTTCCGTGTCGTCGACTCCAACGAGGACGTCACCGAGGCACTGGCCCGCCGGGACGCGCAGGAAGCGCTCGTGGTGCCGCTGCGCGGCGCGACGCAGCTGCTCGGCGCGGTCGAGGCGCACGACCGGCTCAGCAGGTGGCGCGGCTTCGGCAGGGCGGACATCCAGCTGCTCCGCACCCTGGCCAGCCACCTCGCCACCGCCGTCGACAACCGCAGGCTGCTCGCCCGCCTGCGCCACGACGCCTACCACGACCCGCTGACCGGGCTCCTCAACCGCGCGGGCTTCCGCGAGGCCGCCGCCGAACCGCTGCGCGAGCACAACCAGGCCGTCGTGCTCCGCGTCGACCTGGACGTGCTGTCGACCGTGTCCGACGCGCTCGGCCAGGCGTGGGGCAACCGCATGGTCGTCGCCGCGGGCCGCAGGCTGCGCGACGAACTCGGCCCCGACATCTCGCTCGCCCGGCTCGAGGGCGGCATGTTCGCCGCGCTCCTGGTCGACCGCAGGGCGGGACTGGCCATGGAGATCGCCGAACGGCTGCGCTCGGCCCTCTCGGTGCCCTACCCGGTCGACCGGCTGACCGTCGAGGCCAGCGCCGTCGTCGGCTACGTGTCGACCGCCGAGGCCGACGACGACCCGGACGTGGACGTCCTGCTGCAACGCGCGGACGTCGCCGTGCGCGCCACCACCGAGGCCGATCCGGTGCGGTCGTACGTGCCGAGCATGGGCCAGATCTTCCTGCGCCGCTTCCAGCTCGTGACCCAGTTCCGCCAGGCGCTGGAGACCGGCCAGATCTCCGTGCACTACCAGCCGAAGGTGGCGCTGCCCAGCCGCCAGGTCGTCGGCGCCGAAGCCCTGGTGCGCTGGAAGCACCCCGAGTT
This sequence comes from Umezawaea sp. Da 62-37, assembly GCF_032460545.1. Lineage (GTDB taxonomy): Bacteria > Actinomycetota > Actinomycetes > Mycobacteriales > Pseudonocardiaceae > Umezawaea. Next base: position 4,970,637 of record NZ_CP135965.1, on the reverse strand, counting down.
CGGCCGCGTCGACCCGGATGAGTTCGTGCCCGCCGTCGAGGCCACCGGCCTGATCGACGTGCTCACCGACTTCGTCATGGACAAGGCGCTGGAACGGGTCCGCGGGTGGATGGACCGCGGGCTGCGGATGTCCATCGCGGTCAACCTGTCCGTGCGCACCCTGGCCGACGAGGAGTTCCCGGACCGCGTCGCCAAGGCCCTCCAGCACCACGACGTGCCGCCGCAGCTGCTCACGTTCGAGCTGACCGAGTCCGGCGTGATGGCCGACCCGGAACGCGCCCTCCCGGTGCTGCGCAGGCTGCACGCGCTCGGCGTCGTGCTGGCCGTGGACGACTTCGGCACCGGCTACTCGTCGCTCGCGTACCTGCGCCAGCTGCCGGTGGACGAGGTGAAGATCGACAAGAGCTTCGTGCTCGGCATGGGCACCGATCTCGGCGACATGGCCGTCGTGCGGTCCATCGTCGAACTGGGGCACTCGCTCGGGCTCACCGTGGTGGCCGAGGGCGTCGAGGACGACGCCGCGCGCGACCAGCTGGTCAGCATGGGCTGCGACATCGCCCAGGGGTACCTGATCTCCCGGCCGCTGTCCGAGGAGCGCTTCGAGGCGTGGCTCGGCGCGCGAACCGTGCAGGTCAGGGGGGCCCGCGATGAGACGGTCCTCACCTTGGTCCACTGAGGCCACCCCCCGATTTCCATCTGGGGGACGGCCTGTGTAAGATTCTTCTTGCCCCGCAAGGAGCAAGTGCCCCAATAGCTCAGTCGGTAGAGCGTTTCCATGGTAAGGAAAAGGTCTACGGTTCGATTCCGTATTGGGGCTCCACAACCCGGCCGCGGTGCAGAGCAGTAAGCACCGCGGCCGAGTCGTGTAAAGCGGTGTAGCTCAGTTGGTAGAGCAAGCGGCTCATAATCGCTGTGTCGCCGGTTCAAGTCCGGCCACCGCTACTCGAGTGGGAGAGGTGTGCCGATGGAGAGCATCGGCCCATCTCGTTCCGCCATCACATCGGGGGCCTAGCCCCCGAACCCCGCCAGGGGGCCCGCCCCCTGGACCCCCGGTGGTCGGCTTGGGTGGTCGACTTCCGGTTCTGGATCCCCGCCAGGGTGGTAAGCCCGCCCTGGTCGCCCAGTTGGGCCGGGACTGTCGAGCTCTAGAAAGGCAAGGCCGTGGCTGCAACCGACGTACGTCCGAAGATCACTCTCGCGTGCGAGGAGTGCAAGCACCGGAACTACATCACCAGGAAGAACCGTCGGAACGACCCCGACCGCCTGGAGATCAAGAAGTTCTGCCCGAACTGCAAGACCCACCGGGCGCACAAGGAAACCCGCTGACCCAGCGGTTCCACCGGAGTTCACGAAGAGGCCGTCCCGAATCCGGGGCGGCCTCTTCGCGTAACCTGCCCCGGTGGCATTGGACCAGTCGTTCATCGGACGCACCTACCCCCCGTCGCCCCCGTACGAGGTGAGCCGCGAGAAGATCCGCGAGTTCGCCGACGCCGTCGGCGAGTCGAGCCCGATCCACCGCGACCCCGAGGCGGCGAAGGCCGCGGGCCACGTCGACGTGATCGCCCCGCCGACGTTCGCGATCCTGATCTCCATGAAGGCCAACGAGGTCCTCGTCATGGACCCCGAACTCGGCCTGGACTACACCCGCGTCGTGCACGGCGACCAGACGTTCGTCCACCACCGGCCGATCGTGGCCGGTGACCGGCTCGTCGTCACCACGCACGTGGACGCCATCAACTCCCGCATGGGCAACGACATCGTGTCCGTCCGCGCCGAACTCGCCACCGAGTCCGGCGAGCGGGTCACCACCGCACGGTCCACCCTGGTCGCCAGGGGCACCGCCACCGAGGAGCAGGCATGATCCGCGCCGCAGAGGTCACCGTCGGCGACGTCCTGCCCCCGCTGAGCCTGCGCATCACCCGCGCGGACCTCGTCCGCTACGCCGGCGCCTCGCTCGACTTCAACCCGATCCACTGGAACGAGCGCTTCGCCCAGGAGGTCGGCCTCCCCGGCGTCATCGCCCACGGGATGCTCACCATGGGCATGGCCGTCCGGGTCGTCACCGACTGGACCGGCGACCCCGGCGCCGTCGTCGAGTACGGCGTCCGCTTCGGCAGGCCCGTACCGGTGCCCGACGACGCCGAGGGCGCCCTCGTGGAGGTGTCCGCGAAGGTCGCCAAGGTCCTGGACGACGGGACCTTCAAGATCGCGATCACGGCCGCTTTCGAGGGCAAGTCCGTGCTGGGCGGCGCCAACGCCCGCGTCCGCCTGCCGTAGCCGCGCCGCGGGTCTCGACCAAACGATCTTGTCGGTGCCCGCCGCTACCCTGGAGTTCGGGGGGACCCCCGCACGCGCGCGAGGGTTGGACCCCCGGTCTCGACAGTAGCGGCGGGCACCGACAGGAATCGGGAGTCGGTGCTCCGAGCAGCGGGAACGGACTCAGAACCCGCCGCAGAGCGCGCTGCTGAAGGCGCCGTTGCCGGTGGCGGACTTCTTCTCCACGCCGTCCACGGTGATCTTGCAGCCGACGGACCCGCCGTCCTGGCCGGTCGTCACGGTCAGGCTGCCGCCGCTCATCAGCCCCTTCACGGTCATCTCCTTGCGCCACGGCAGCGTCGTGAGCGTCTCCTGGCTGCTGGCGCTGGTGCCGTCGCTGAACGTCGAGTAGGTCACCGTGGCGCTGGTGGCGTCGCCGGTCACCTCGTAGACCACGACCTGCTCCTTGTTCGCCTGCTCGTCGAGATCGCCGGCGGCCTTGCCGAAGAAGGCGGCCCACAGGACGCACACGAGCAGGCCGAGGGCCGACAGGACGACGCCGGTGATCGCGAGCCCCTTGTTGTCGGCCGTGCCGCGGCTGGTGCGGGAGAGGCCGATCAGGGACAGCACGAGGCCGAGGACGACCAGGGGCCAGGCGACGACCCCGATGAACGGGATGAAGCTGAAGAAGAAGCCGAGGAGGCCGAGGACGAAGCCCGCGGTGCCGAGTCCGTTGCGGGTCCGGGTGGGGAGCGGGTCGAGCACCGGCGGGGTCATGGTCGTCTCCTGGGGGCTGAGCGGGTACGGCTGAACGGACCATCGTGCTGGGCCGTTCGGCGGTTACGCCGTTCACCTGATCGGAGAAGCGCCGGGGCCGCCATGCGGACGGCATGACGGCCCCGGTGGAACGATGGCGTGCTAGCGGATCTCGCCCAGCAGCTCGGCCATCCTGGTCACGCCGGTGACCAGGTCGTCGTCGCCCAGCGCGTAGGAGAGCCGCAGGTAGCCGGGGGTGCCGAAGGCTTCGCCGGGGACCACGGCGACCTCGGCGTGCTCCAGGACCAGGGTGGCCAGCTCGGCGGAGCTGCCGATGACCGTCCCGCGCAATTCCTTCCCGATCAGCGCCTTGACCGACGGGTACGCGTAGAACGCGCCCCGCGGCGTGGGGCACTCGACGCCGGGGATCGCCGAGAGCAGGCCGACGATCGTGCGCCGCCTGCGGTCGAACGCGGCGCGCATCCCGTGCACGGCCTCCAGCGACCCGGACACGGCCTCCAGGGCGGCGCGCTGGGACACGTTGGCGACGTTCGACGTCAGGTGCGACTGGAGGTTCGCGGCGGCCTTGACGACGTCGGCGGGGCCGATCAGCCAGCCGACCCGCCAGCCGGTCATCGCGTACGTCTTCGCGACGCCGTTGAGCACGATCGTCCGTTCGGCCGCCGCGGGCACGGCGGCGGGCAGCGAGACGGCCTCGGCACCGTCGTAGACCAGGTGCTCGTAGATCTCGTCGGTGATCACCCACAGGCCGTGCTCGACGGCCCATTCGCCGATCGCGACGATCTGCTCGCGGGAGTGGACCGAGCCCGTGGGGTTCGACGGCGAGCACAGCAGCAGCACCTTCGAGCGGTCGGTGCGAGCCGCCTCCAACTGCTCGACGGTCACCAGGTAGTCGGTCGACTCGTCCGCCGTGACCTGCACCGGGACGCCGCCCGCGAGGGTGATCGCCTCCGGGTAGGTGGTCCAGTACGGCGCGGGCAGCAGCACCTCGTCGCCGGGGTCGAGGACGGTCGCGAACGCCTGGTAGACGGCCTGCTTGCCGCCGTTGGTGACGAGCACCTGGCTCGCGTCGACCCGGTAGCCGGAGTCGCGCAGCGTCTTGGCCGCGATCGCCTCGCGCAGCTCCGGCAGGCCCGCGGCGGGCGTGTAGCGGTGGTTGCGGGGGTCGGCGCAGGCGGCCTGCGCGGCGGCGACGATCTTCTCCGGGGTCGGGAAGTCCGGCTCGCCGGCCCCGAAGCCGATCACCGGCCGGCCCGCAGCCTTGAGCGCTTTCGCCTTCGCGTCGACCGCGAGGGTGGCGGACTCGGCGATGCCGCCGATCCTCCTGGAGACCCGTGGGAGCGGAGAAGTGCTGGTGGGCGCGGTCGTCTCGGGCGTGGCCATGGTCGCCATGGTCGCAGACAGCGCCGTTTTCCCTCCCCTCGGGCGCGCCCGCTCCCAGCGTGTGGGAGGCTGTCCGGGACAGTCCGGTCGGTGGTGCTCACGAGTGCGCTGACCGGGGCGGTTGGAGTGTGCGGGTGTTCGTGCCGTATGCTTCCGAACTTGGAACGCCTGCCATGTGGCCCCGTGTTCGCACGGGGAGGCTGGAAGGTGTCCGGCCAAGGAGTTCCGCGGAGTAGCGTGGGGTTCCAAAGGGGCGTAGCTCAATTGGCAGAGCAGCGGTCTCCAAAACCGCAGGTTGCAGGTTCAATTCCTGTCGCCCCTGCGTCGAAATGCACGGCGAGTGGAGGACGGCATGAGCGACGACCGCGAGCAGGATCAGCCGAAGGAGCGCGAGAGCGCGGCTCGGCCGGTCACCGCAGCGGCCCGGCGTGAGCGTCGTGCTTCCGCCCGTCCGGCTTCCCGCAAGGACAGCGCCGCGTCGAAGTCCGATGAGGACTCCGACGAGGCGTCGAAGAAGGGCCGCCCCACGCGGGCTCGGGACACCCAGGAGAAGCGCACGTCGCTGATCGGCAAGGGGTTCCGGTACATCCGCGAGGTCGCCAGCGAGCTGCGCAAGGTCATCTGGCCGACGCGCAAGCAGCTGATCACCTACACCTCGGTCGTGCTGGTCTTCGTGGCCTTCATGGTCGCGCTGGTGTGGGGCCTGGACCTGGGCTTCGGCTGGGGCGTGTTCGAGCTGTTCGGCTGAGCCGACCGGCTGCCGGTCCCCGTCTGAGGTGACCGAACACGTGATGCACGAAAGGAAGCGAGACCCGCAGTGACCTCCGAGAACGGCGTTGACGCCCACGAGCTTGCCGACCTGACCGACGAAGAGGTGTTCGCCGCCGTCAAGGACGGCGACTCCATTCACGTCGAGCCGGTCGACCAGCCGGAGGACACCGAGGAGTCCGCTACCGACGAGGGCGACGTCGACGCCCCCGACGCCGAGTCCGAGGACGCCGAGCCCGAGTCGGGTGGCGACGTCGAGGCGGTCGGTGACGAGGCTGCCGAGGACGACGAGGCGGCCGCCGAGCTGCCCGACATCCACGCCGAGCCCGTCGACCCGGTGGCCGAGATGCGCGACGCCCTGCGTGCGGCGCCCGGCTACTGGTACGTCGTGCACTCGTACGCGGGTTACGAGAACAAGGTCAAGACGAACCTCGAGACGCGCATCCAGACCCTCGACATGGAGGACTACATCTTCCAGGTCGAGGTGCCGACCGAGGAAGTCACCGAGATCAAGAACGGCCAGCGCAAGCAGGTGCAGCGCAAGGTGCTGCCCGGCTACATCCTGGTCCGCATGGAGCTCAACGACTCGTCGTGGAGCGCGGTGCGCAACACGCCCGGCGTGACCGGCTTCGTGGGTGCGACCTCCAAGCCCTCCGCGCTGACCATCGACGAGGTCCTGAAGTTCCTCCTCCCGCAGGTGGAGCCGAAGGCGGCCGAGGGCAAGAAGTCGGCGTCCGGCGGCCAGACCAAGTCCACCATCGAGGTCGACTTCGAGATCGGCGAGTCGGTCACCGTCATGGACGGCCCGTTCGCGACGCTGCCCGCGACGATCAGCGAGGTCAACGCCGACGGCCAGAAGCTGAAGGTCCTGGTGTCGATCTTCGGCCGCGAGACCCCGGTCGAGCTGTCGTTCAGCCAGGTTTCCAAGATCTGATCGATCCCCGCGGGGATCGTCGGCCACGCTGCGGCTGGCAGGGCCGCGCGCGGACACTGCAATAACAGGAAGTATTGAGATGCCTCCCAAGAAGAAGAAGAAGCTTACTGCGGTCATCAAGCTGCAGATCAAGGCCGGTCTCGCGAACCCCGCGCCGCCGGTCGGCCCCGCGCTGGGTCAGCACGGCGTCAACATCATGGAGTTCTGCAAGGCCTACAACGCCGCGACCGAGTCGCAGCGCGGCACCGTCGTGCCGGTAGAGATCTCCGTGTACGAGGACCGCACGTTCGAGTTCAAGCTCAAGACCCCGCCCGCCGCGAAGCTGCTCCTCAAGGCCGCCGGTGTGGAAAAGGGTTCGGGCGAGCCGCACCGCGTCAAGGTCGCCAAGGTGACCATGGCCCAGGTCCGCGAGATCGCCGAGGGCAAGATGGTCGACCTCAACGCCACGAACATCGACCAGGCCGCGAAGATCATCGCCGGCACCGCCCGCTCCATGGGCATCACGGTCGAAGGCTGATCCACCCAACACGTTGAAGTACGTGGGAGAGCTCAGCGCAGCTCGCACCACAACTGATCCACTGAGTTAGGGAACAGACATGAAGCGCAGCAAGGCCTACCGTCAGGCCGCCGAGCTGGTCGACCGTGAGCGGCTGTACTCGCCGCTCGAGGCCGCGAAGCTGGCCAAGGAAACCTCCAAGGTGAAGCTCGACTCGACCGTCGAGGTCGCCATCCGCCTGGGCGTCGACCCTCGCAAGGCCGACCAGATGGTCCGCGGCACCGTGAACCTGCCGCACGGCACCGGCAAGACCGCACGCGTCATCGTCTTCGCGACGGGCGACAAGGCCGCAGAGGCCGAAGCCGCCGGCGCGGACGCGGTCGGCTCCGAGGAACTGATCGCCCGCATCCAGGGCGGCTGGCTCGACTTCGACGCCGCGATCGCCACCCCCGACCAGATGGCGAAGGTCGGTCGCATCGCCCGCATCCTCGGCCCGCGCGGCCTGATGCCGAACCCGAAGACCGGCACCGTGACGCCCGACGTCACGAAGGCCGTCTCGGACATCAAGGGCGGTAAGATCAACTTCCGCGTCGACAAGCAGGCCAACCTGCACCTCGTCATCGGCAAGGCGTCGTTCGACACCGAGAAGCTGGTCGAGAACTACGCGGCCGCACTGGACGAGATCCTCCGCGCCAAGCCGTCCGCGGCAAAGGGCCGGTTCCTGAAGAAGATCACCGTCTCCACCACGATGGGCCCCGGCATCCCCGTGGACCCGAACCGCACGCGCAACCTCCTCGTCGACGAGCAGGCCTGACCTGCCCCGAAGACGACCTGAGAAGGCCCCCAGCGACCAAGTCGCAGGGGGCCTTCTCGCATTAAAAGAGAAACCGAAACACCCGCCAGACCCCCATCGACAGGCGCAGCCGCCCCCTCGCATCCGGCGCGGAGCGCCCTCCGCCCTACCGACGCGCAGCGAGGTGCTTCGCCAACGCGCAGCGAGGTGCCCTGGCCAACGCGCAGCGAGGTGCCCTGGCCGACGCGCAGCGAGGTGCCTTGTCAGGCGCAGCCTGATGCTGGCGGAGCCAGACCTACCCCTGCCCCCGATACACAGCGCCCTCCTGCCCTGCCCTTGTTTGTCAAGACATCTTTTCCGTCTTGACAAACAAGGGCAGGGCATTGAGACAATCGCGCGCCGGGGGCCGGGCTACGCCAGAAAACCCACCGCCAACCGCAAGCAGGTAGTCCGAACTCACCAAACCCACGATCACCCGGTCACACAATCCGCAGGCTCACCCTCGTAATCCGTGATGATCCAAGTGTTGTTCACCTGCTTGGACAGCACGAACTTCCCCAACCCCGGCCCCCCGCTGACCTTCAAATCCTGACAAGACGACACCTGCACCCGATCGGTCACTGGCGGCTTCAACATCGCGTCCGGGAAGTAGGGCTGCTCGTACTGATCAACCCTCAACACCTTCCCGTGCAACGCATGGATCGCCGCCTCGCAATCGGAAGCCCTGAACGCCTCCGTGAACTTCTTCTTCGCGGCCCCGTCCTCCGCGAACAGGTTGCAGGCCTGCTTGGGCGAATCCTGCGACACGTGCTTGTAGAAGATCCCCACAGTCCCCTGCAACCCGTACGGCGACGTCGGCGCGATCAGATTCCCGGTGCTCCCACCACTGTCCCGCGCGATGTCAGCCGTCTCATCACTGCTGTCGAAGAACTTCTCGTACGCCCAGTTCACCGCGAACATGAACACCAGCAACGTGATGGCCAGCGACACCAACCGCTTCACCAACCTGCTGCCGAGCACCACCTTCCACAACGGCTTCGGCTCAGGCTTCACGTAAACCGTCTGCACCGGCGGCTGCGCAGGAGGCGGCATCGGCGGTTGCACCACCGGCGGATTCCCTCCAGGTCCGACCTCCCCGGCCGGCAACGCAAGCGGCCCCTGCGCACCCTGCTGCCCCTGCTGGAACCGCTGGTACTCCTGGAACCTCTGGAACTCCTGGAACTGCCGCAACTGCTCCGGATCAATCCCCGCAGGTTCCTGCGGCTGCTGCGGCTGCTGTGGTCCGCCACCCGTGCTGTCCGTCACCCGTACATCATGCCGGGTGAATTTGGAACCGCGACCACCCATCGGCTACTGTCAACCCGTTCCACCAAAGACCGCCGGTCTTCCTCTGCCTTCGGCAGTGGGAACGAAGGCCCCGTTGCAATGGGGGCGGCCCGCGCAGGAGGACGAGGAAGCATCCCAGTCGCGGTTCGCCGCGTCGAAGATCCACGCCCCGTGCCCTGGCGCCGGGGCGTTTTTGTTGTTTCGGGACCTCTCAGGCCGCGGTAACACCCAGCCCAGAGAGGAGGCGATCATGGCGAAGCCCAGCAAGGTGTCGGCCGTCGCCGAGATCACGGAGCAGTTCCGTGGCAGCTCGGCAGCAGTCATCACCGAGTACCGCGGCCTCTCCATGGCGCAGCTCACCACGCTGCGTCGCGCTCTCGGCACGGGCGCCACGTACACCGTCTCGAAGAACACGCTGGTCAAGCGTGCCGCTCAGGACGCCGGCGTCGAGGGCATCGAAGCCCTCCTCATCGGCCCGACCGCCATCGCCTTCATCGCTGGCGAGCCGGTCGACGCGGCCAAGACCCTGCGCGACTTCGCGAAGGACAACAAGGCCCTGGTCATCAAGGGCGGCTACATGGATGGCCGCTCCCTCTCGGTGGACGAGGTCACCCGCATCGCGGACCTCGACTCCCGTGAGGTGCTGCTCGCCAAGCTGGCGGGCGCGATGAAGGGCAACCTGTCGAAGGCCGCGGCGCTGTTCGCAGCCCCCGCTTCCCAGGTCGCTCGACTTGCCCAGGCGCTTGCGGACAAGCGCGCCGCGGAGGGGTCTTCGGACGCCGCCCCGGTCGCGGACGCCGCAGAGCCCGCCGAGAGCTGATCACAACACCCACGCACTCGCGTCCCCCAGCGGGACGTGGTTAACGAAAGGACCGCCATCATGGCGAAGCTCAGCAACGACGAGCTGCTCGACGTCTTCAAGGAGATGACCCTCCTGGAGCTGTCCGCGTTCGTGAAGCAGTTCGAGGAGACCTTCGAGGTCACCGCCGCTGCCCCCGTCGCCGTCGCGGGCCCCGCGGGCCCCGGTGCCGCGGCCGCCGAGGTCGAGGAGCAGGACGAGTTCGACGTCGTCCTCGAGTCGGCTGGCGACAAGAAGATCCAGGTCATCAAGGTCGTCCGCGAGGTCGTCTCCGGTCTGGGTCTGAAGGAGGCCAAGGAGCTCGTCGAGTCCGCCCCGAAGGCCATCCTCGAGAAGATCGCCAAGGACGCCGCTGAGGCCGCCAAGGAGAAGCTCGAGGCTGCCGGCGCCAAGGTCACCGTCAAGTGATCTAGCCCCACAGCTGCACAAACGGCGGGTACCCCTCACGGGCTACCCGCCGTTTGCATTCCGCGAGTCGAACGCCCAGGCACCCCGTGTCGAACACTCAGGCACCCCGAGTTGGCCAACCGAGGTGTCTGGAGGTTCGACACGGGGTGCCTGAGTGTTCGACTCGCGGTGTTATCGGTCCGCAACCCCTGGTAGGCCAACTGGTGAGTAACCTCGCTGGCTTCGGCTCGTTGCACCTGTGTGGTGTGAGCGGCTACGGGAGGTGCGATGGGCGTCGAGGTGGTGGTCGAGGGCCTGACGAAGTCCTTCGGCAAGCAGACCATCTGGCGGGACGTCACGCTCAGCATCCCGCCGGGTGAGGTCAGCGTCATGCTCGGGCCGTCGGGCACCGGCAAGTCGGTGTTCCTGAAGTCCCTGGTCGGCCTGCTGAAGCCGGAACAGGGCAAGATCGTCATCAACGGCACGGACCTGGTCCGCTGCTCGGAGAGCAAGCTCTACGAGATCCGGAAGATGTTCGGCGTGCTGTTCCAGGACGGCGCCCTCTTCGGCTCGATGAACCTCTTCGACAACGTGGCGTTCCCGCTGCGCGAGCACACCCGCAAGACCGAGGCCGAGGTCCGGCGGATCGTGCTCGAGAAGATGGAGATGGTCGGCCTCGTCGGCGCGGAGAAGAAGCTCCCCGGCGAGATCTCCGGCGGTATGCGCAAGCGCGCCGGACTGGCCCGCGCGCTCGTGCTCGACCCCGAGATCATCCTGTGCGACGAGCCGGACTCCGGTCTGGACCCGGTCCGCACCGCGTACCTGTCCCAGCTGCTGATCGACCTCAACGCGCAGATCGACGCCACGATCCTGATCGTCACGCACAACATCACCGTCGCGCGCACGGTCCCGGACAACCTGGGCATGCTGTTCCGCCGCGAACTGGTCATGTTCGGCCCCCGCGAGGTGTTGCTGACCAGCGGCGAACCCGTGGTCGAGCAGTTCCTCAACGGCCGCCGCATCGGTCCGATCGGCATGTCGGAGGAGAAGGACCAGGCGACCATGGCGGCCGAGTTGGCGCACCGGGACGCGGGCCACTCCGACGGGTCGCCCGACGAGGACGTGCGCGGGGTCGTGCCGCAGATCGAGCCGACCCCCGGCCTGCCGGCGCGCGACGCGGTGCGCCGCCGCAAGGACCGGGTCATGAGCATCATACACACGCTCCCGCACGAGGCCCAGCAGGGCATCATCGCGAGCCTCACCCCCGCCGAGCAGAGCAAGTACGGCGTGTTCGCGGGCGTCGCGGCCCGCCCTCCGACCCCCACGCCCCACCCGCGCACCCCCGACACCGAGTGGCAGCGCCGGGCGGGTGACCTGTGAGCGCCCCCGTCTCCTTCCCCGGCGCCGGGGCCCTGCGCGAGACCGGCAAGCTGTTCTCGCTCGGCATCGACGTCACGCGCAGCGCGTTCAAGCGGCCGTTCCAGCTGCGCGAGTTCATCCAGCAGAGCTGGTTCATCGTCAGCGTCACGGTCCTGCCCACGGCGCTGGTGTCGATCCCGTTCGGCGCCGTCATCGCGCTCCAGCTCGGCTCGCTGACCAGGCAGATCGGCGCGCAGTCGTTCACCGGCGCGGCGAGCGTGCTGGCGATCATCCAGCAGGCCAGCCCCATCGTGACGGCGCTGCTGATCGCGGGCGCGGGCGGCAGCGCGATCTGCGCGGACATCGGGTCGCGCAAGATCCGCGAGGAGATCGACGCGATGGAGGTGCTCGGCGTCTCGCCGATCCAGCGCCTCGTCGTGCCGCGCGTGCTGGCCGCCATGCTGGTCAGCGTCCTGCTCAACGGCATGGTCAGCGTCGTCGGCGTGATGGGCGGCTACTTCTTCAACGTGGTCCTCCAGGACGGCACGCCCGGCGCGTACCTGGCGAGCTTCTCCGCGCTGGCCCAGCTGCCCGACCTGTGGATCAGCGAGTTCAAGGCGCTGATCTTCGGGTTCATCGCGGGCATCGTCGCCGCCTACCGCGGCCTCAACCCGGCCGGTGGCCCGAAGGGCGTGGGCGACGCGGTGAACCAGGCCGTGGTCATCACGTTCCTGCTGCTGTTCTTCGTGAACTTCGTGCTCACCACGATCTACCTGACGGTCGTCCCGGCGAAGGGGAGCTGAGGTGGCCATCGACTTCCGTAAAGCCGCCGGGCGTCCGCTCCAGGTGCTGGACGGCTTCGGCGACCAGCTCTGGTTCTACCTCCGCGCACTGGCCTGGACGCCACGCGTGCTGCGCCGCTACCTGCGCGAGACGCTGCGGCTGCTGGCCGAGGTCAGCTTCGGCAGCGGCGCGCTGGCCGTCATCGGCGGCACGATCGGCGTGATGGTCGGCCTGTCGGTGTTCACCGGCACGGTCGTCGGCCTCCAGGGCTTCACGGCCCTGAACCAGATCGGCACGTCGGCGTTCGCGGGCTTCGTGAGCGCGTACTTCAACACCCGCGAGATCGCCCCGCTGGTCGCGGGCCTCGCGCTGTCGGCCACGGTCGGCTCCGGCTTCACCGCGCAGCTCGGCGCGATGCGGATCTCCGAGGAGATCGACGCCCTGGAGGTCATGGGCATCCCGTCGATGCCGTTCCTGGTCACGACCCGGATCATCGCGGGCTTCGTCGCGATCGTCCCGCTGTACGTGATCGGCCTGCTGACCAGCTACCTGGCCGCGCGGACGATCACCGTGCAGTTCTACGGCCAGTCCGCGGGCACCTACGACCACTACTTCAACCTGTTCCTACCGCCGATCGACGTGCTCTGGTCGTTCGGCAAGGTGCTGGTCTTCGCGGTCGTGATCATCATGACCCACTGCTACTACGGCTACCGCGCCAGCGGCGGCCCGGCGGGGGTCGGCGTGGCCGTCGGCCGCGCGGTGCGCACCGCTATCGTCACCACGAGCCTGCTCGACTTCTTCCTGAGCCTGGCGATCTGGGGCACCACGACGACGGTGAGGATCGCGGGCTGATGATCAGGCAACGGCTCCTCGGCGTCGCGTTCCTCACCGTCATCGTGACCTTCCTGGCCCTGAGCGTGGCGCTCTACAACAACGCGTTCACCAGGGTCGTGACCGTCACGCTGAAGACCGACCACGTCGGCAACCAGCTGATGACCTCCTCGGACGTGAAGGTGCGCGGCCTGCTCGTCGGCGAGGTGCGGGCGATCCGCAGCACCGGTGACGGCGCGGAGCTGGAACTGGCGCTGCAACCGGACAAGGTCGACCTGATCCCGGAGGACGTGTCCGCGCGGCTGCTGCCGAAGACGCTGTTCGGCGAGCGGTACGTGAACCTGGTGCTGCCCGCGGACAACACGGGCGCGGGCGCCCACCTGACGGACGGCTCGGTCATCAAGCAGGACCGCTCCAGCGCCGCCATCGAGCTGGAGCAGGTGCTCGACGACCTGATGCCGGTGCTCCAGGCCGTGCAGCCGGAGAAGCTCGCGACGACGTTAACCGCGGTGTCGCAGGCGCTGGAGAACCGGGGCAAGCCGCTGGGGGAGACCCTGGTGCGGCTGGACTCCTACCTCGGTGAGCTGAACCCGCAGCTGCCCGCGCTCAAGGAGGGCATCAGCAGGCTCGCCGACGTGAGCGACGTCTACGCCGACGCCGCGCCGGACCTGGTGCAGGCGCTGACCGACGCCACGGCCACGAGCAAGACCATCGTCGAGCAGCGCGAGAACCTGCTGGAGCTGTACGGCACGCTGACCACGACCTCGCGCGACCTGACCGGTTTCCTGTCGGTGAACAAGAACAACCTGATCCAGCTCGCCGACACCGGCAGGCCGACGCTGGAGCTGCTCGCCAAGTACGCGCCCGAGTACCCGTGCCTGCTCAAGGGGCTCACCGAGTTCGCGCCGGTGATCAACCAGGCGTTCGGCGTCGGCACGGACGAGCCCGGTCTGCACATCACCATGGAGATCACCGCGAACCGCGGCAAGTACCTGCCCAACCAGGACGAGCCGGTGTACGGGGACAAGCGCGGGCCGCGCTGCTACGACGTCGAGCCGCGGCCGAACCCGTTCCCGCAGTACCCGCCGGAGGGTCCGCTGGTGGACGGGTCGAAGCCGCCGCCCGCCGCCCGCAGCGCGAACGACGGGATCCTGCCGCCTGCGGGCGGCGCCGGGACGACCAGCCCGTCGGCCGTCTCGGCGGAGAGCATCGCGAACTCCCCCGAGGAGCAGCGGATGCTCGCCGTGCTGCTGGGCAACGAGGTCGGGGTGCCCAGTGACCAGATGCCGAGCTTCACCAGCCTGCTGCTCGGCCCGCTCTACCGCGGGACGGAGGTGACGGTGGAGTGAGGGGACTCGCCGCTCCGCTGATCAAGCTGATCGTCTTCGCGGTCGTCACGATCCTGGCGACCGCGCTGCTCGCCGTCACCATCGCCAACGTGAGCCTCAAGAGCGCCACCGGCTACACCGCGCGGTTCACCGACGTGACGGCGCTGAACGAGGGCGACGACGTGCGCATCTCGGGCGTCCGGGTCGGCCAGGTCGAGGACATCCGGGTCGTCGACCGGAGGCTGGCCGAGGTCGAGTTCAGCATCGACGGCGATCGGGAGCTGCCCGCGTCGGTCAGCGCGACGATCAAGTACCGCAACCTCGTCGGCCAGCGGTACATCGCGCTGGAGCACGGCGTCGGCGACGCGGACGCGGTGCTCGCCGAGGGCGGCGTGATCCCGTTGGAGCGGACCAAGCCCGCGCTCGACCTGACCGTCCTGTTCAACGGGTTCAAGCCGCTGTTCCAGGCGTTGAACCCGGAGGACGTGAACAAGCTGTCCTACGAGATCATCCAGGTTCTCCAGGGCGAGGGCGGCACGATCGACAGCCTGCTGCGGCACACCGCGTCGCTCACCTCGGCGCTGGCGGCCAAGGACCAGGTCATCGGCGAGGTGATCGACAACCTCAACTCGGTGCTGGACACCGTGAACTCCCGCGGCGAGCAGCTGTCGACGCTCGTCACCACCGTGCAGGGGCTGGTGTCCGGGCTCGCGCAGGACCGCGAGCCGATCGGCGACGCGATCACCGCGCTGGGCGACCTGACCGGCACCACCGCCGGGCTGCTCGACCAGGCGCGCCAGCCGTTGAAGGACGACATCGCCTCGCTCGGCCTGGTGTCGAAGACCCTGGCGGACAACGAGTCCGTCGTCGAGGGCGCCATCCAGCGGATGCCGGGCAAGCTGGAGACGATCACCCGCACCGCGACCTACGGGTCGTGGTTCAACTTCTTCCTCTGCGAGGGCACCGGCCAGATCGCCGTGCCGCCGGTCATCACGAACCCGATCCCGATCACCGCACTGCCCGTGACGCAGCCGAGGTGCCGACGATGAAACAGGAACGGAACCCCGTCGCCGTCGGCGCCATCAGCCTCACGCTGATCGCGTTGCTGCTGCTGGCCGCGTTCTACTCCGACGACCTGCCGATCATCGGCAGCGGCACCACGTACTCCGCCGAGTTCAGCGAGGCAGCGGGGCTGGTGTCGGGCAACGAGGTGCGCGTCGCCGGGGTGAAGGTCGGCAAGGTGACCAAGGTGAAGTTGGACGGTGACCGGGTGCGGGTGTCGTTCAAGGTCAAGGACGCCTGGGTCGGCGACCGCACGACCGCGACGATCCGGATCAAGACGCTGCTGGGCCAGAAGTACGTGGCGCTGGACCCGCAGGGGTCGCTGCCGCTGGATCCGGGCAAGCCGATCCCGAAGGACCGGACGCTGGCGCCCTACGACGTGAACGAGGCCTTCAACGGCCTCGCGACCACGGTCGGGCAGATCGACACCAAGCAGCTCGCGGACAGCTTCGAGGTGCTGTCCCAGACGTTCGAGGGCACCTCCGACAGCGTGCGCGGCGCGCTGGACGGGTTGTCCGCGCTCTCGAAGACGATCTCCTCCCGCGACGATCAGCTGGCCGAGCTGCTGGGGAACACCAAGGACATCAGCCGGACCCTGGCCGACCGCAACGAGCAGTTCGAGAAGCTCCTGTCCGACGGCAACCTGCTGCTGGGCGAGCTGCGCAAGCGCAAGGACGCGATCTCGTTGCTGCTCAAGGGAACCCGCGACCTGTCCACCGAGCTGACCGGGCTCGTCGCGGACAACGACGCGCAGCTGCGGCCCGCGCTGGAGCAGCTGGAGCGCGTCACCACCATGTTGCAGCGCAACCAGGACAGCCTGGAGAAGGGTATCGCGCTGATGGCGCCGTTCTACCGGGTCTTCGCGAACACGCTGGGCAGCGGCCGCTGGTTCGACGTGTACATCTGCGGCCTGCTACCGCCCTCGGTGAACCTCGGCGTGATCGGGTTCGACGACGAGGGCTGCCTGCCGCCCGGAGTGCAGAGGTGAACGCGATGGCGGACTCGAAGTCGGGCCGCGACCTCGGCCGGGTGGTGGCGATGGCGTGCGTGCTGGCGCTGGTCGCGTCGGCGGCGCTGTGGTGGATCTTCTCCGGTGCGAACAGCCGCAAGGTGACCGCCGTGTTCGCCGCCGCGGTGGGCCTCTACCAGGGCTCGGACGTGCGGGTGCTGGGCGTGAAGGTCGGCAGGATCGAGGAGGTCGTGCCGGAGGGGCAGGTGGTCCGGGTCGTGATGTCGCTCGACCGGGACGTGGAGGTGCCCGCCGAGGCGCAGGCCGTCGTCATCGCGCCGAGCGTGGTCAGCGACCGGTACGTGCAGTTCGCGCCCGCCTACACCGGTGGTCCCACCCTCGGCGAGAACGCGCTGATCCCGCGCGAGCGCACCGCGACCCCGGTGGAACTCGACGAGCTGTACGCGAGCCTGGACAAGCTGACCACCGCGCTCGGGCCCGACGGCGCGAACGAGGACGGCGCGCTGTCGGACCTGCTGACCGGTGCCGCGAAGAACCTCGACGGCAACGGCCAGGCCCTCAACGACACGATCAAGCAGCTCGGCGACGCGACCCGCACGCTGTCCGGGTCCAAGGAGGACCTGTTCGCCACGGTCGACAACCTGTCGAAGTTCACCGCCATGCTGTCCGCCAACGACAGCCAGGTGCGCGACTTCGACAAGCAGCTCGCCGAGGTCGCCGGGTTCCTCGCCGACGAGCGGGAGAACCTCGGCGCAGCCCTCACCGAGTTGGCCAACGCGCTCGGCCAGGTGCAGGGCTTCATCAAGGACAACCGCGCCGTGCTCCAGTCCAACGTGGACAAGCTGGCGAGCATCACCGAGGTGCTGGTGAGGCAGCGCGCCGCGCTGGCCGAGACGATCGACGTCGCGCCGCTCGCGCTGGGCAACCTGCAGAACACCTACAACGCCGCGTCGGGGACCCTGGACACCAGGGCCGACATCAACGAGCTGAACCAGCCGCCGATCGTGCTGGTGTGCAAGCTGATCCAGCAGGTCGAGCCGGGCACCGTGCCGCTGGCGCTGTCGCAGGCGTGCGCGCAGCTCGAACCGGTGCTCACCGGCGCGCTGCCGCTGCCCACGCCCGCCGAGGCGCTCGGCTCGCTGGCCCAGGGCAAGCTGCCGCTCCCGTTGCCGCTGGGGGGTGTTCCGCGATGAGCGCCGCGCGCACCCGGATCGCCGCCGCCGTGCTGGCTTCCGCCGCGCTGCTCGCGGGCTGCGGCTCCGGCGGGTTCGACGGCGTCTACACGATGCCGCTGCCCGGCGGCGCCGACCTCGGCGACCGGCCCTACCGGGTGAAGGTGCGGTTCAAGGACGTCCTCGACCTCGTGCCGCAGGCCGGTGTGAAGGTCGACGACGTGGCGGTCGGCAAGGTGGAGGGGATCGACCTCGCCCCGGACGGGTGGACGGCCGAGGTGACCGTGGCCGTCAACGGCGACGTCGTGCTGCCCGCCAACTCCGTCGCGAAGCTCCGCCAGTCCGCGCTGCTGGGCGAGAAGTACGTCGAACTCGCCAAGCCCGCCTCCGGCACCGACCAGGGCAGGCTCGCAGACGGGAACGTGATCCCGGTCGACCGCACCAACCGCAACCCCGAGGTCGAAGAGGTCTTCGGGGCGCTGTCGCTGCTGCTCAACGGCGGCGGCGTGGCCCAGCTGCAGAACATCTCCAGGGAGCTCAACACCGCCCTGGAGGGCAACGAGCCGGAGATCCGCTCGCTGCTGACCAACGTGAACACGCTGGTGACCGAGCTGGACGGGCACAAGGCCGAGATCACCAGGGCGCTGGACGGCGTGAACCGGCTCGGCGGCACGCTGAACGCGCAGCAGGGCCAGATCGCCGGGGTGCTCGACGACCTGGAACCCGGCCTGAAGGTGCTCAGCGACCAGCGCACCCAGCTGGTGACGCTGCTCCAGTCGCTCGACGAGCTGTCCGGCGTCGCCGTCGACACCGTGGACAAGAGCAAGGCCGACCTGGTCGCGGACCTGAAGGCGCTGTCCCCGACGCTGCAGAAGCTCGCCGAGGCGGGCACCAACCTGCCGAACGCCTTCCAGCTGCTGCTCACCTACCCGTTCCCGGACGCGGCCGTCGACGGCATCAAGGGCGACTACACGAACCTCTACGCGGACATCGACCTGGACCTGGGCGACATCGTCGACAACCTCGGGTCGTCGCGGCAGGGTCTGCTGCCGGGCATCCCCGGTCTGGACGGCAACCCGCTGCCGTCGCTGCCCCTGCCGCTGCCGAACCTCCCGATCCCCGGTGTGGGCACCGGGACCGGGCTCGGCGACCTGCTCGGTGGACTGCTGGGAGGTGGTCGCCGGTGATCCCCCGCAGGATCAAGCTGCAGATCGGCGCGTTCCTGGTGATCGCGCTGGTCGGCATCAGCTACGTCGGCGCCCGCTACGTCGGCCTCGGCCGCTTGGTCGGCTCCTCCGGCTACGTCGTCACGATGCAGCTCGCCGACTCCGGCGGCATCTTCACCAACGCCGAGGTCGCCTACCGCGGGGTCACGATCGGCCGGGTCGGCGCGATGCGGCTGGCCGCCGACGGCATCGAGGTCGACCTGGACATCGACCCGAGCGCGCCGGGGGTGCCGTCCGACCTGGAGGCCGTGGTCGCGAACCGGTCCGCGGTCGGCGAGCAGTTCGTCGATCTGCGGCCCAAGCGCGACGGCGGGCCGTTCCTGGCCGCGGGCTCGGTCATCCCGCGCGCGGCCACGAAGACGCCGCCGCCGGTCGACGGCCTGCTGACCAACCTCGACGCGTTCGCCAAGTCCGTGCCGACCGACGCGCTGCGCACCGTCGTGGACGAGTTGGACACCGCGTTCAACGGCACCGGCGGTGACCTCCAGGTGCTGCTGGACAACACCCGGTCGTTCACGCAGACCGCGACCGAGCACCTCCCGCAGACCAAGGCGCTGCTCCAGGACGGGCTGACCGTGCTGACCACCCAGGCCGAGCAGGGCAGCGCGATCCGGTCGTTCAGCGGCGACCTGCGGCTGCTCGCCGAGCAGCTCCGGAAGTCCGACGGCGACCTGCGGAACCTGATCAGGGTGAGCCCGCGGGCGGCCGAGCAGGTGTCCGCGCTGCTGGCGGAGAGCGGCCCCGGCCTCGGCGTGGTGTTCGCGAACCTGCTGACCACGTCGAACATCCTGGTCAGCAGGCTGGATGGGCTGGAGCAGATCGCGGTGACCTACCCGATCGTCGTCGGCGGCGGCTTCACCGTGGCGCCCGGCGACGGCACCGCGCACTTCGGCCTCGCGCTCAACGTGTTCGACCCGGTGCCGTGCACGGTCGGCTACGAGGGCACGCGGATCAGGCAGGGCACCGACACCACGCCCGCCGCGCTGAACACGCAGGCGTACTGCGCGCTGGCACGGGGGAGCGCGACCACCGTGCGCGGCGCCCAGAACGCCCCGTACGGTGGCCAGCCGACCACGCCCCAGGGCAACGAGACCACGCAGCCGGGGCAGGAGCAGACCGGGACCGCGGCCACCCCCGCGCCCGTGCTGACCAGCCTCGGCCAGTTGCTCGGCTTGCCGGGCTAGGGAGCGCTCATGGACACCGGAATCCGCCGCTGGGCGCTGCCCGTCGCCGTCGTGCTGGTGGTGCTCGCCGCCGGCTACGCGGTGTGGGCGGGCGTGTCGTGGCTGAACGGGTCGAACAACGACGCCACCGCCTACTCGCAGGAGCGCGAGGAGGTGCTGCGGGTCGGCCAGGTCGGCATCGCGAACTTCACCACGCTCGACTACCGCAAGGTCGACGAGGACCTCGACCGCTGGCTCCAGTCGTCGACCGGCGACCTGCGCGAGGAGGTCGAGACCGGCAAGGACACCCGGAAGAAGCAGATCCAGGACGCCAAGACGGTCACCACCAGCCGGGTGCTCGACGCGGCGGTCACCGAACTCGACGACCGGGCGGGGCAGGCGCACCTGATCGCCGTCGTCGAGACCACGGTGACCCCGGACGGCGGTCAAGCGGTGAAGAAGGTCAACCGCTACCAGACCGACCTGAGCCGCACGGACGCCGGTTGGAAGCTCAGCGCGCTCGGTCCCGTCGCGGCCGGCGGCGCCTGATCAGATTGGACTCCCCAGTGCCCCCGCCCCGCCGCCGCCCGGTCCCGTCCACCCCCGCGTACCGCCCGAAGGTCGCCGGTCTGCGCAAGCAGGCCGGCACACCGCCCGCCGGCACCCCGTCCGCTGCCGTGGAGCCGGTGGTCGAGCCCACCGCGCCCGAGGTCGTCGCGCGGGAGCCGGTCGTCGCCCCGGTCGTCGACAGCGCTCCCGCCGACGCGCCCGAGCAGGTGGACGCGGAGCCTGCCGAATTGGAGACGGCTGAGCCGACCGTCGTCGAGTCCGAGACCGCCGAGCCCGAGACCGCTGAAGCCGAGGTCGTCGAGGCCGAGGAGGACGCCGGGCCCGCGACGGCCAAGCCGGTCGGCCGCGGCGAGCGGAAGTCGACCGGGGTCCCGTCGCCGTCGCCCCGGAAGGACGCCGAGGCCGACGCGGAGTCCGACGCCGCGGACGCCGCCGACACCGCCGAGCCACTGCCCGTCGAGTTCGTGGCCAAGGGCAGGTCACCGCTGCTGCTCCCGCTGGTCCTGGTGCTGGTCGCCGCCCTGCTCGGCGGTCTCGGCCTGTGGTTCCGGTCGATGGACCGCGGCGGTCCGCTCAACGAGGCGCTGGTCGACACCGGCGGCACCACCGAGGTCAGCGGCCAGGCCCGCGAAGCGGTCGAGAAGGCCTTCTCCTACAACTTCGCCGACGTCGACGCGACCGAGAAGGCCGCGGGCGACCTGCTGGTCGGCAAGGCCAAGTGCCAGTACGACGCGATCTTCGGCCCGGTGAGGTCGCTGGCCCCCGAGCAGAAGCTCGTCGTCACGGTCAAGGCCGTGAGCAGCGGCGTGACCTCGCTGTCCGGGGACCGCGCGACCGTGCTGCTGTTCCTCGACCAGGTGACCACGCGCACGACCGACAACCAGACCGGCGGCGGCATCGCGATGATGCGCGTGGGCGCGCAGCGCGTCGACGGCCGCTGGAAGGTCGACAACATGGAGATGTTCGGCCAGACCGGCGATCAGGCGGTCGAGATGCAGAAGTGCTCCTAGCCGCGGTGGCGCGCTCGGACATCCCATGAGCTGATCGGGCGACAACGGCTGTCCAAGGCCCCGAACATGGACGAAGAAGATCCACTTCAAGCCCCTGAACGCGTGATGCCGGCCACACTATTGAGCCGATTTTTGGACCGCCCGGATACACGTCCGGCGGGTGGAATCGGGCCCGGCAACTGTTCGCCGACGCTGGTCCGCCCGTGTTCGCCCTGGTCAAAGAGGTTACTTCCGGTAAACGTCGTTTGCGCCACCGGAGTGATCGGGGCGTGGCATCTTGACTGCGAGCGCAGGCAGGGTCACTCTGTTTCCGAACACGAGAAAGGTCCTTCCAGGTGCCTCTCGACAGTCGCCGTGTGTGTGGCTAGACTGCTCCTTTGCGCTGCCCTCATCCCGTTTTACCCCCTTGTTGGGTCCCTCTTCGCCGAGAGGACGCCTCGCGAGACCAGGATGCGCATGGCGGCGCCGCACCCTTGACAGCCGTGCTAGTCCGCTGCTAGCCAGCTAATTAGTCCCTGGAAGGACGCATCTTGGCGATCTCTCGCGCGACCAAGGCCACTGCTGCGACCAACTCCACGTCGGGGATCCCTGGAGCGCCGAAGCGGGTCTCATTTGCGAAGATCCACGAACCGCTGAAGACGCCCAACCTGCTTGACCTGCAGATTCAGTCCTTCGAATGGCTCACCGGTGATGAGGCCTGGTTCCAGCGCCGCATCGACGCCGGTGACGAGGCGCCGACGGGCGGCCTCGAAGAGGTCCTCAACGAGATCTCGCCGATCGAAGACTTCTCGGGCTCGATGTCGCTCTCCTTCTCCGATCCGCGCTTCGACGAGGTCAAGGCCTCGACCGAGGAGTGCAAGGACAAGGACATGACGTACGCCGCCCCGTTGTTCGTCACGGCGGAGTTCACCAACCACACCACTGGCGAGATCAAGAGCCAGACGGTGTTCATGGGTGACTTCCCGATGATGACCGACAAGGGCACGTTCATCATCAACGGCACCGAGCGGGTCGTGGTCTCCCAGCTCGTTCGATCGCCCGGCGTCTACTTCGACACCAATGTCGACAAGACGACGGACAAGGACGTCTTCAGCGTCAAGATCATCCCTTCGCGGGGTGCTTGGCTGGAGTTCGACGTGGACAAGCGCGACACCGTCGGTGTGCGCATCGACCGCAAGCGCCGCCAGCCGGTCACCGTGCTGCTGAAGGCGCTGGGCTGGTCCACCGAGCAGATCCGTGAGCGCTTCTCGTTCAGCGAGACCCTCCTCACGACGCTCGAGAAGGACCACACCGCCGGCACCGACGAGGCTCTGCTCGACATCTACCGGAAGCTGCGCCCCGGCGAGCCCCCCACCAAGGAGAGCGCCCAGGCCCTTCTGGAGAACCTGTTCTTCAAGGAGAAGCGCTACGACCTCGCCAAGGTCGGCCGGTACAAGGTCAACAAGAAGCTGGGCCTGGCCAGCCCGATCAGCACCGGTGTGCTGACCGAGGACGACGTCGTCACGACGATCGAGTACCTCGTGCGCCTGCACGCCGGCGAGACGAACATGCAGCCGGGCGAGACCGAGGTCCCCGTCGAGGTCGACGACATCGACCACTTCGGCAACCGGCGCCTGCGCACGGTCGGCGAGCTGATCCAGAACCAGATCCGCGTGGGCCTGTCCCGCATGGAGCGCGTGGTCCGCGAGCGGATGACGACCCAGGACGTCGAGGCGATCACGCCCCAGACCCTGATCAACATCCGTCCCGTCGTGGCCGCGATCAAGGAGTTCTTCGGAACCTCCCAGCTGTCGCAGTTCATGGACCAGACCAACCCGCTCGCGGGCCTGACCCACAAGCGCCGCCTGTCGGCGCTGGGTCCGGGTGGTCTTTCCCGTGAGCGCGCGGGCATGGAGGTCCGGGACGTCCACCCGTCGCACTACGGCCGCATGTGCCCGATCGAGACGCCGGAAGGCCCGAACATCGGCCTGATCGGCTCGCTGTCCTCCTACGGGCGGGTCAACCCGTTCGGCTTCATCGAGACGCCGTACCGCAAGGTCGTCGACGGTCGGGTCACCGACCAGATCGACTACCTGACGGCCGACGAGGAAGACCGCTACGTCAAGGCGCAGGCGAACGCCCAGATCGACCTCGACGGCAACTTCCTGGAGCCGCGCGTCCTCGTCCGCAAGAAGGGCGGCGAGGTCGAGCTGATCCTGCCCGAGGACGTCGACTACATGGACGTCTCGCCGCGGCAGATGGTGTCCGCCGCGACCGCGATGATCCCGTTCCTCGAGCACGACGACGCGAACCGCGCGCTGATGGGCGCGAACATGCAGCGCCAGGCCGTCCCGCTGCTCCGCAGCGAGGCGCCGCTGGTCGGCACCGGCATGGAGCTGCGCGCCGCGGTCGACGCGGGCGAGGTCGTCGTCGCCAAGAAGACCGGCGTCATCGAGGAGATCTCCGCCGACTACGTCACGGTGATGGCCGATGACGGTTCCCGCCAGACCTACGGGATGCACAAGTTCCGCCGGTCCAACCAGGGCACCTGCATCAACCAGAAGCCGATCGTCCACGAGGGCGACCGCGTGGAGTCCGGCCAGGTCCTCGCGGACGGGCCGTGCACCGAGAACGGCGAGATGGCGCTGGGCAAGAACCTGCTCGTCGCGATCATGCCGTGGGAGGGTCACAACTACGAGGACGCGATCATCCTGTCGCAGCGCCTCGTGCAGGACGACGTGCTCACCTCGATCCACATCGAAGAGCACGAGATCGACGCCCGCGACACCAAGCTCGGTGCCGAGGAGATCACGCGGGACATCCCGAACGTCTCCGAGGAGGTCCTCGCGGACCTCGACGAGCGCGGCATCATCCGCATCGGCGCCGAGGTCCAGCCCGGTGACATCCTCGTCGGCAAGGTCACGCCCAAGGGCGAGACCGAGCTGACCCCGGAGGAGCGCCTGCTCCGCGCGATCTTCGGCGAGAAGGCGCGCGAGGTGCGCGACACGTCGCTGAAGGTGCCGCACGGCGAGTACGGCAAGGTCATCGGCATCCGCGTGTTCAGCCGCGAGGACGACGACGAGCTGCCTCCGGGCGTGAACGAGCTCGTCCGGGTCTACGTGGCGCAGAAGCGCAAGATCCAGGACGGCGACAAGCTCGCGGGCCGCCACGGCAACAAGGGCGTCATCGGCAAGATCCTCCCCGCGGAGGACATGCCGTTCCTCGAGGACGGCACGCCGGTCGACATCGTCCTGAACACCCACGGCGTGCCCCGTCGTATGAACATCGGCCAGGTGCTGGAGACCCACCTCGGGTGGATCGCCAAGCAGGGCTGGAGCATCGACGGCGAGGCCGACTGGGCGAAGAACCTGCCGGAAGAGCTGTACGAGGTGGCGCCGAACACGAACACGGCCACGCCGGTGTTCGACGGCGCGCAGGAAGAGGAGATCACCGGGCTGCTCGGCTCGACCATCCCGAACCGCGACGGCGAGCGGATGGTCAAGCAGAACGGCAAGGCGCAGCTCTTCGACGGTCGCTCCGGCGAGCCGTACCCGCACCCCGTGTCGGTCGGCTACATGTACATCCTGAAGCTGCTGCACCTCGTGGACGACAAGATCCACGCGCGCTCCACCGGCCCGTACTCGATGATCACGCAGCAGCCGCTGGGTGGTAAGGCGCAGTTCGGTGGCCAGCGCTTCGGTGAGATGGAGTGCTGGGCGATGCAGGCGTACGGCGCCGCGTACACCCTGCAGGAACTTCTCACGATCAAGTCCGACGACGTCCTCGGCCGCGTGAAGGTCTACGAGGCCATCGTCAAGGGCGAGAACATCCCGGAGCCGGGTATCCCGGAATCCTTCAAGGTGCTGCTCAAGGAGCTGCAGTCGTTGTGCCTCAACGTCGAGGTGCTGTCTTCGGACGGCGCCGCGATCGAGATGCGCGATGGCGACGACGAGGACCTGGAGAGGGCTGCCGCGAACCTCGGCATCAACCTCTCGCGGTCCGAATCGCCTTCAGTCGACGACGTCGTCAACTGACTCGCTGGTCGACGGTGGGGGAGCGCGCCTCCCGCGTGCTCCCCGCCGTTCGGCCCGACCCCACTCCTGAGTCATTGCCTTCTGGGGCAAGCAAAACCAACCGAAGGGGAGAAGAGAAGACGTGCTCGACGTCAACTTCTTCGATGAGCTCCGCATCGGTCTCGCGTCCGCCGATGACATTCGCCAGTGGTCGTTCGGCGAGGTCAAGAAGCCCGAGACCATCAACTACCGCACGCTCAAGCCCGAGAAGGACGGCTTGTTCTGCGAGAAGATCTTCGGTCCCACGCGGGACTGGGAGTGCTACTGCGGCAAGTACAAGCGCGTCCGCTTCAAGGGCATCATCTGCGAGCGCTGCGGCGTCGAGGTGACCCGCGCCAAGGTGCGCCGTGAGCGGATGGGCCACATCGAACTGGCCGCGCCCGTCACGCACATCTGGTACTTCAAGGGCGTTCCCAGCCGGTTGGGCTACCTGCTCGACCTGGCCCCCAAGGACCTCGAGAAGATCATCTACTTCGCCGCCTACGTCATCGTGGGCGTCAACACCGAGCTGCGCCACAACGACCTGTCCACTCTGGACAGCGAGATGCAGGTCGAGCGCAAGCGCGTCGAGAACAAGCGCGACGCAGACGTGGAAGGCCGCGCGCAGAAGCTCGAGGCCGACCTGGCCGAGCTCGAGGCCGAAGGCGCGAAGAGCGACGTCCGCCGCAAGGTCAAGGAGGGCGGCGAACGTGAGATGCGCCAGCTCCGCGACCGCGCCCAGCGTGAGCTGGACCGCCTGGACGAGATCTGGACGACGTTCACCAAGCTCGAGCGCGCCCAGCTCGTCATGGACGAGATGATCTACCGCGAGCTGTACGACCGCTACGGCGACTACTTCACCGGTGCCATGGGCGCGGAGGCGATCCAGCGACTGCTGGGCGACTACGACGTCGACGCCGAGGCCGACGTGCTGCGCGAGACCATCCGCAGCGGCAAGGGCCAGAAGAAGCTGCGCGCGCTCAAGCGGCTCAAGGTCGTCGCCGCGTTCCAGCAGACGCGCAACAACCCGCAGGGCATGGTCCTCGACTGCGTCCCGGTCATCCCGCCGGACCTGCGCCCGATGGTGCAGCTCGACGGTGGCCGCTTCGCCACGTCGGACCTGAACGACCTGTACCGCCGCGTGATCAACCGGAACAACCGCCTCAAGAGGCTGATCGACCTCGGCGCGCCCGAGATCATCGTCAACAACGAGAAGCGGATGCTCCAGGAGGCCGTCGACGCGCTGTTCGACAACGGCCGCCGCGGTCGCCCGGTGACCGGGCCGGGCAACCGCCCGCTCAAGTCGCTGTCCGACCTGCTGAAGGGCAAGCAGGGCCGGTTCCGCCAGAACCTGCTCGGCAAGCGCGTCGACTACTCCGGCCGTTCGGTCATCGTGGTCGGCCCGCAGCTCAAGCTGCACCAGTGCGGTCTGCCCAAGCAGATGGCGCTGGAGCTGTTCAAGCCGTTCGTGATGAAGCGGCTGGTCGACCTCAACCACGCGCAGAACATCAAGTCCGCCAAGCGGATGGTCGAGCGCGCGCGCCCGGCCGTGTGGGACGTGCTGGAAGAGGTCATCACCGAGCACCCCGTGCTGCTGAACCGCGCGCCCACGCTGCACCGCCTGGGCATCCAGGCCTTCGAGCCCCAGCTGGTCGAGGGCAAGGCCATCCAGCTGCACCCGCTCGTGTGCGAGGCGTTCAACGCCGACTTCGACGGTGACCAGATGGCGGTCCACCTGCCGCTGTCCGCCGAGGCGCAGGCCGAGGCGCGCGTGCTGATGCTGTCGTCGAACAACATCCTGTCGCCCGCGTCCGGCAAGCCACTGGCCATGCCGCGACTCGACATGGTGACCGGTCTCTACCACCTCACCCGGCACCGGGAAGGCGACCTCGGCGAAGGCCACGCCTACTCGTCGGTCGCCGAGGCGATGATGGCGTTCGACCGCAAGGTCCTGGGCCTCCAGTCGATGGTGAAGATCCGCGTCACGGACAAGAACCCGCCGAAGAACGAGACGCCCGAGGGCTGGGAGCCCGGTCAGCCGTGGCTCGC
Organism: Umezawaea sp. Da 62-37; assembly: GCF_032460545.1. Taxonomy (GTDB): domain Bacteria; phylum Actinomycetota; class Actinomycetes; order Mycobacteriales; family Pseudonocardiaceae; genus Umezawaea. The sequence goes on along the minus strand of NZ_CP135965.1, from coordinate 4,943,104 downwards.
CACGACGACCCTCGGCCGCGTCCTGTTCAACGAGGTGCTGCCGCAGGACTACGCGTTCATCAACGAGGTCATGCCGAAGAAGCGGCAGGCCACGATCATCAACGACCTGGCCGAGCGGTACCCGATGGTCACCGTTGCCCGGACGCTGGACAAGCTGAAGGACGCCGGTTTCTACTGGGCCACCAGGTCCGGCGTCACCGTCGCCATCTCGGACGTCCTCGTGCCCGCTGCCAAGCAGGGCATCCTCGAGGAGCACGAGAAGCTCGCGGAAGCGGTCGAGAAGCGCTACCAGCGCGGTCAGCTCTCCTACGTGGAGCGCAACAACGAGCTGGTCAAGGTGTGGACCAAGGCGACGGAAGAGGTCGCCGAGGTCATGGAGGCCAACTTCCCCGACGACAACCCGATCCGCATGATCGTGAAGTCGGGCGCGGCGGGCAACATGACCCAGGTCCGGTCGCTGGCCGGTATGCGCGGTCTGGTGACCAACCCGAAGGGCGAGTACATCCCACGCCCCATCAAGGCCTCGTTCCGCGAGGGCTTGTCGGTGCTGGAGTACTTCATCGCCACGCACGGCGCCCGCAAGGGCCTCGCCGACACCGCGCTGCGCACCGCCGACTCGGGTTACCTGACCCGTCGTCTGGTGGACGTGTCGCAGGACGTCATCATCCGCGAGGTCGACTGCGGCACCACCCGCGGCGTGACCCTGCCGGTGGGCGAGAAGGCGGGCGACAAGGTCGTCATGCACGAGTTCGCGCAGACGAGCGTGTACGCCCGCACCCTGGCGGACGACCTGAACGACCTGAACGGCAACCTGCTGCTCAACCGCGGCGACGACCTGGGCGACCCCGCCCTGGCGAAGCTGGTCGAGGCGGGCATCCTCAAGGTCAAGGTCCGCTCGGTCCTGACCTGCGAGACGCCCGTCGGTGTCTGCGCGAGCTGCTACGGCCGCTCGATGGCTACCGGCCAGCTCGTCGACGTCGGCGAGGCCGTGGGCATCGTGGCCGCGCAGTCGATCGGTGAGCCCGGCACGCAGCTGACGATGCGCACCTTCCACCAGGGTGGTGTCGCCGGTGACGACATCACGACCGGTCTGCCCCGTGTGCAGGAGCTGTTCGAGGCTCGTGTGCCCAAGGGCAAGGCGCCCATCGCGGACGTCGACGGCCGGGTGCGCCTGGAGGACGGCGACCGCTTCTGGAAGATCACCCTCATCCCGGACGACGGGTCCGAGGAGATCGTCTTCGAGAAGCTGTCGAAGCGCCAGCGCCTCGCCAACACCCCCACCGGCCCGCTCGCGGACGGCGACCACGTCACCGTCGGCCAGCAGCTGCTGGAGGGCACGCCCGACCCGCACGAGGTGCTCCGCGTGATGGGGCCCCGCGAGGCCCAGCTGCACCTCGTCACCGAGGTCCAGAAGGTGTACCGCGCACAGGGCGTGGCGATCCACGACAAGCACATCGAGGTGATCGTCCGGCAGATGCTGCGCCGGGTCACGATCATCGACTCGGGCACCGCGGAGTTCCTCCCCGGCTCCCTGGTCGAGCGCGCCAACTTCGAGGCGGGCAACCGCAAGGTCGTCTCCGAGGGTGGCGAGCCCGCGGCCGGTCGTCCGGTGCTGATGGGCATCACGAAGGCGTCGCTCGCGACGGACTCGTGGCTGTCCGCGGCCTCCTTCCAGGAGACCACCAGGGTCCTGACCGACGCGGCCATCAACGGCCGCTCGGACAAGCTCATCGGTCTCAAGGAGAACGTGATCATCGGTAAGTTGATCCCGGCTGGTACGGGCATCAACAGGTACCGCAACATCCAGGTCCAGCCGACCGAGGAAGCGCGGGCCGCGGCCTACGCGATCCCCTCGTACGACGACGGGTACTACACGCCCGACGTCTTCGGCACCGGCACGGGTGCGGCGGTTCCGCTGGACGACTACGACTTCGGTCGCGACTACCGCTAGTCCACTGGTCACGCGAAAGGCCCCCGCAGCTCCGGCCGCGGGGGCCTTTCGCGTTGGGGCGGCGGTTCTCGTCGTCGGGCTCCCTGAGTCGCGGACGCGTGCCGGTCGCAGGAGACTGGGGCGATGGACGTTGTGACGCGGCAGGGCGAGTTGCAGGTGGCGGCGGACGCGATCGTGGACGCCTTGGGGTTGAAGCAGTCCCTGGCCGAGTTCGGTGAGCCGGTCCGCGTGGGCAGTTCGGCCCTGGGGCTCATGGTTCGGCGGGACATCGACATCACCGTCGTGTGCCCGGCACTGGACATGGCCACCCACGAGGCGGTGGTGGAGCTCGGCGGTGAGCTCGCCCGGCACGACCGGGTCGGGAAGGTGTTGTTCCGCAACGACACCGGCGACTGGAACACCGACCCCGCCTATCCCGACGGCTTCTACCTCGGCGTCGGATGCCGGTCCGCGCACGGGCTCGACTGGAACCTGGACATCTGGTTCGTGGACGAGCCCGCGCGGCAGCCGGACCTGGAGCACGTGCGGACGCTGCCCGGCCGCCTCACGGACGAGACCCGCGAGGCGATCCTCCACATCAAGGAGGCCTGGTCCGAGCGTCCGGAGTACGGGAAGTCCGTGACCGGCAACGACATCTGCACGGCCGTGCTCGACAAGGGCGTTCGCACGCCGGAGGAGTTCGAGCGGCAGCGGCCGGTCTAACTCGGGGTGAACTTGGCGACAGCGGCGCCGAGCGCGGTGCGGAAGTCCGGTCCGCCCCGATGACCCGAGTCCTCGACCAGGTGCAACTCCGCGCCCGGCCAGGCCTTCGCCAGTTTCCAGGCGGTCTCGGCCGGGCAGCTCATGTCGCGCCTGCCGTGCACCAGGACGGCGGGGATGTCCGCCAGCTTGCCGACGTCCCGCAGCAGGGCGCCTTCCTCGAGCCACGCGCCGTGGACGCCGTAGTGCGCGCAGATGCGGACCATGGCGACCATGGCGTCGGAGGCCTTGTCGCTGTACATGTCCGGCTTGCCGCTGATCTCCATCGACAGGACCGCGTCCTCCCAGGCGCACCAGGCGGTGGCGGCGCGGGACCGCACGTCGGGGTCCGGGTCCGACAGGAGTGCCAGGTAGCCGGCCAGGAGGTCCGTGCCATCGGGGACTTCCGCGCGGAAGGCCGCCCACTCCGCCGGGAAGAACCGGCCGACGCCCCGGTACAGCCAGTCCGTCTCGGCCCTGGTGGAGGTGGTGACCGAGACCAGGATCAGCCCGGTCACGCGTTCCGGGAACCGTTCCGCGTAGGCGAGGGCGAGGGTGGTGCCCCAGGAGCCGCCGAACACCAGCCAGCGGTCGACGCCGAGGTGCTCGCGGAGCAGTTCGGTGTCGCGCAGCAGGTGGTCAGTGGTGTTGACGCTCATGTCGGTGGCCGGGTCGCTCGCGTGCGGGGTGCTCCTGCCGCAGCCGCGCTGGTCGAACAGCACTATTCGGAACTTCGTCGGGTCGAAGCTGCGTTGCGTCCCCTTGGGACTTCCGGAGCCCGGTCCGCCGTGCAGGATCACCACCGGCTTGCCCTCGGGGTTGCCGAAGACCTTCCAGTGGACGGTGTTGCCGTCGCCGACGTCGAGGAAGCCGTCGTCGTGGGGTTCGATCGGGGGGAACGGATTCGTCATGTGATCGACACTAACGACGGCGAGCCCGTGTGATGGCCCTCGCCCTGGCGACGAGGTCGTCCACCAGGTCGGCGTCCACAACCGGTGGGGCGCCGGTGTCGTCGTCGCAGCAGCGGGGCTTGGTGCGCTTGTCGCCGCTGCGCGGCCGAACGCCCGCGAGTTCGTACAGGGCGTCGTAGAGGTTGCGGCCGGGGTCGTCGTCGTGCGGGCCGACGAGGAGCACCCAGACGGTCTCGGGGGCGGGGAAGGCCACCACGACCCGGTCGGCGCCGCGCAGGTGCTTCACGCACAGGCGGGGGAGCGGTTCGGGGCCGGTCACGCGGTAGCCGAGCGCGACGCAGCCGCTGTGCGACAGCTCGTCGAGGAACCGGTCGTAGGCGTGCCGGGCGGGCCCGCGCAGGCCGGAGGCCTGGGAGCTGGCGACGGGTGTCTCGACGACCGTGATCAACCGGTGCGGACCACGTGTCCTTCACCCCGGTGCATCTGCTCCAGGCTCACCGCGAGGTCGGCGCGGTCGCGCAGCGCGAGGTCGCTGAGCCTGCGGTGCACCTCGTCGAGCAGGCCGCGGCTCTTGCCGGCGCGGCGCAGGTCGGACACCAGGTGCAGCACCTCGTGGAGGCGTTCGGCGTCGAGCAGCATCCGCGGTTGCTTCGCGCTGATCGAGAGCACGCCCTCGCGCGCCCACGCCTTCACCGTCTTCTCGGTCAGGTCGAGCAGTTCACCGGCGACGACGGGCCGGATCGGGGGTGCCTTCCGCAGTGCCCTCGCCACGACGCCCGTGAGCTTGTGCCTGCGCGCGTCGTCCTCGTGCAGCGTCAGCGCCACCTCTTCGATCTCGGCGATCTGCTCGAACAGATCGCGGATCTGCGCTGCCTCGGTTGCTACGGACATGTCGGCCTCCCCTCGGTTCACTACCGATTATTACCTAGTTTCTCGGTAGTCGCAACAGCGGGGAACGGCCCCGGAGCCAGGGCGCCGGGGCCGCTTCCGCACAGGTCAGGAGGAGTAGAAAAGACCCGCGAGACCGCCGTGCTTGCGACGGTGGCCGTGGTGGCCGTAGTGCACCTGCGGCGCACCCCACGCGGGAGCGGGCTGCGCGTAGCCGGGCGGGGGGTAGGCAGCGGGCGGCGGGGGCGGAGGAGTCGCCATCTGGGTCTCCAGACGGGTGATCGCCTCCAGCTCGCCGTAGTCGAGGAACACGCCGCGGCAGCCATCGCACTGGTCGATGTGCACCCCCATGCGGTCGTAGGTGCGCATGTTCGCGTGACACTTCGGACACTGCATCGTGTGGGCCTCCTGCTCGTACACGCCGCTTCGGCGATTGGTCCGATATTAGCCGCGAGCCATGTGCGGATGTGCCGAGACGATCCGATCGCACGACTCCACGAGCGCTTCCTGCGCCTCGTCCAGCTCTTTCCCGTCGCGCTGGGCAGCCAGCAGGGCACGCGCCGCCATCTGCACGACCAGGGCGCGCGCGGGCACGTCCAGCGCCGCCCACGGGTCGACCGCCGACACCGCCGCCCCGCCCGCCGCGGTGTAGGCCTCCAGGAACCGCCCCCACGTCTCGGCGTCCAGCACCCCGGCCGCGTGCAGCGCCGCGGGCCGCGCCAGGTCCCACGCCGGGTCGCCGACGCCGAGGTCGTCCACGTCGATCAACCGCCACCCGTCCGCCTCGACCATCTGCCCGAGGTGCCAGTCCCCGTGGCACACGGTCAGGTGCGCGGGCGCGTCGACCGGCGGCAGCGTCGCGTGGGCCCGCAGCACCTTCCCCGCGTCCCCGCCGAGCCCGGACGCCCGCAGGTCGGCCACGGTCCTGGCGAACCGGTGCGGCGCCCCCGACGGCGGCTGCGCCCCCGCGAAGTCCGACGGCTTGAACTCGTGCAGCGCGGCCAGCAGCCGGCCCGCTTCCTCCAGCGGCGCCGTTTCCGGGTCCCGCTCCGGTACCGGGCGGCCCAGCGGCCACGTCGTGACCACCCGGCCGTGGAGCAGCACGGGGGAGACGTCCAGCGGCGGCAGCAGCAGCCCGCTCAGCCGCGGGTCGCCCGCCAGCCGCATCCGCGCGCCCAGCACCACCGGGTCCGCACCGGGCTCGTGCGCCTTGACCACGACCTCCCCGACCCTGATCACCACGACGTCACCGCGCACCGCGAGCACCACGGGGTCGGTGTCGTCCGGGACGAGAGCGGCCATGGCCGCGACGAGGTCTGCGCTCACCGCACCAGTGAAGCACCCGGCCCGCCGCGGCCGTTCCCACCCGTGGAGCACCTGGTCGCTGTGGCCATTCCCACCCGCGGAAGCGCCGGCGGGCGGGCGAGGATGGCCTGGTGCAGTCACGCGTCGATCCCCTGACCGCGGTGGCCATCGGCGTCGCGCTGGTCGCTGTCTCCTCGTCCGGCCCGTTGATCGCCTTCGCGGCCGCTCCGGCGCTCGCGATGGCGTTCTGGCGCACGGGATTGGCGGTGGGGGTGCTGGCGCCGTTCACGTTGGCCCGGCGCGGTGGGGAGTTGCGGGCCGTCGTCGGGCAGCGGTCCGGGAGGTACAGCGCGTTCGCGGGGGTGGCGTTGGCGGGGCACTTCGCGACGTGGATGCCCAGTACGCAGTTGACGTCGGTGGCGACGGCGACGGCGCTGGTGGCGACCCAGCCGGTGTGGCAGGGGGTGATCGCGCGGTGGCAGGGGCGGAGGCAGTCCGCTGCCACGTGGGTGGGGATCCTGCTCGCGGTGGTCGGGGTGGGGGTTGCCACCGGGGCGGACTTCAAGGTCGCGGGGCCCGCGTTGTGGGGGGATCTGCTGGCGTTGGCGGGTGGGGCGTTGGCGGCTGTGTACACGGCGTTGGGGGAGCGGGCTCGGGTTTCGGTGACGACCACGACGTACACGTTGGTCTGCTACTCGGTGTGCGCGGTGTTGTTGTTGGTCGGGTGTTTGGTGTTCGGGGTGCGGTTGGTGGGGTTCAGCGGGACGACGTGGCTGGCGATCGGGGGGTTGGCGGTGGGGGCGCAGCTGTTGGGGCACTCGATGTTCAGCTACGCGCTGCAGAAGGTGTCGGCGGGGACGGTGAGTTTGCTGATCTTGTTGGAGGTGCCTGGGGCCGGGGTGATCGCCTGGTTGTGGTTGGGGCAGGTGCCGGGGGTGGGGGCGATGGTGGGGGTGGGGTTGTTGTTGGTGGGGTTGGCGGTTGTGGTGGTGGCTGGGGCTCGAGCGGGGAGGGCTGGCCGGGTTGGGCGGGTTGGGGGTGGGGTGGATGTGGGGGTGTGAGTTGGTGGTGGGGTGGGGGTGATGGGTGCTGTCGGTGCCGGTGCTCGGTGGTGTGAGGTGTCAGCGCCAACGTCAACGTCAGTGCCAACGCCAGTGCCAGTGCCGACCCCAGTGCCAGTGCCGACCCCAGTGCCAGTGCCAACGCCAGTGCCAGTGCCGACCCCAGTGCCAGTGCCGACCCCAGTGCCAACGCCAGCGCCAGCGTCGACCCCAACCCCAACCCCAACCCCAACCCCAACGCGAGTGCCAACCTCAATGCCAGAGCCAACCCCAGTGCTGGTGGTGTGGGGTGTTGGTGCTTGGTTGGGTTGTGGATCTTGTGGGGTTGGTTTTCGGGGAATGTCGTACCCCTTGGCTAGCGTGTGTGTCGGGGGGTCTTCACGACGGGGGGACCTTTGGGTAGGTGTGCCCTGGGTCTGCGGGGGTTGTGCGGGGTTGGGTTCACGGCGCGGAACCCGGCCCCCGTGCGCGCAATTGTCTCAATGCCTTGCCGCACCTTGTCAAGACGATAAAGCCATCTTGACAAGCTACGACAAGGCAGGAGGGCGCTGTGTATCGGGGGCAGGGGAGGTCTGGCTCCGCTGGCGTTCTGCTGTGCCGAACTGGGGCATCAGGCTGTGCCTGACCAGGCATCGGGCGTTGCCCGACAGGGCGGTGGGCGCTCCGCGCCGGATGCGAGGGGGCGGCTGTGCCGGCGGGGGTTGTCCCTTGCTCTGCGGGGGTGGGCACCTCGCTGCGCGTCGGTGGGGCACCTGGGCTTCGCCGTCGGACGAGGCACCTGGCTTCGCTTCGGTCAGACATTCGCAGCTTCGCTGGGTGGGGGTGGTTTGTTCTGGTTGTCAGGGCTTGGACAGGCAGATGGTTGTGGTGGGGTCCGAGTAGGTGACTGACCTGGGTGGGTCGGGGCACGTGTGCTTGTCGTGTTCGTCCGTCAGCACCGCGTCTACCCGTAGGTCGGCTGCTGTTGTGCATGGCACGCGTCTGATCGTGGTGCCGTGGCCGTTCAGGCAGTCGCCCGCGTGGACTGAGAGCGTGTAGCAGCCGAGGCTGCCGCTGTGGTGGCGGCCGCCGCGTCTGGGGACGGCGAGGTAGTCGCCTGAGGGGCAGCCGTGGGTGGTGCGGGTGTGGCGGGCGAGGCGGTAGACGGCTGTGGGGGCGTCGCAGGCGGTGGCGATCAGTTCGGCGTGTTCGTCGACGGTGGCGCAGCCGCCGACGTTCGGTTCGCGTGGCCAGGACCAGTAGCAGAAGGTGGCGATCGCCAGGGCGGCTGTGATGGCGGCCGCTTGTCGGATTCGGTTTGTCGTCCGCTCGGTCACCGAAGCGTCCCCCGCACGTCGTGATCTCGAAGTCCCTGTGTACCGGGTCGCGTCCCGCCAGACCCCCGTTTTGACCCGGGTAGACGAGGAGAGGTATCTTTGGTACTCGTGCCCGACCCATGTCGGGCCGCTCCGTGTGCCTATGCATTAGCAGCGCAGCTCAGATGCGGTGCTGGTTTGCCTGAAGCACCGGTGTCCTCCACTCGCTGGAACACCTGCGGTGTTACCCGCGGACCTTGGGATCCGGGCGACACGCCCGACCTCGGGTGCAGAGAGGGATCAAGTAAACAGAGCTCGCCAGACCGCTTGACGAGACGCAACAACGGAAGAAGCAGCCGGCGTATGCCAACGATCCAGCAGCTGGTCCGCAAGGGCCGCACTGACAAGGTCGCCAAGCAGAAGACCGCGGCCCTCAAGGGGAGCCCGCAGCGGCGCGGTGTGTGCACCCGCGTCTACACCACGACCCCGAAGAAGCCCAACTCGGCGCTCCGCAAGGTTGCCCGCGTGAAGCTGACCAGTGGCATCGAGGTCACCGCGTACATCCCTGGTGAGGGCCACAACCTGCAGGAGCACTCGATGGTGCTCGTGCGCGGTGGTCGTGTGAAGGACCTGCCGGGTGTTCGTTACAAGATCATCCGCGGTTCCCTGGACACCCAGGGCGTGAAGAACCGCAAGCAGGCTCGCAGCCGTTACGGCGCGAAGAAGGAGAAGAGCTAATGCCCCGCAAGGGACCGGCCCCGAAGCGGCCGCTGATCTCCGACCCGGTCTACAGCTCTCCGCTGGTGACCCAGCTCATCAACAAGGTGCTGGTCGACGGCAAGCGCTCGGTCGCTGAGAAGATCGTCTACGAAGCGCTCGAGGGTGCTCGCGAGAAGACCGGTACCGACCCGGTCGTCACGCTGAAGCGCGCGCTGGACAACGTGAAGCCGACCCTCGAGGTGCGCAGCCGCCGTGTTGGTGGCGCCACCTACCAGGTGCCGGTCGAGGTTCGTCCGTCGCGCTCCACCACGCTGGCGCTCCGCTGGCTGATCACCTTCTCCCGGCAGCGCCGTGAGAAGACGATGGTCGAGCGCCTGATGAACGAGCTGCTCGATGCGAGCAACGGCCTCGGCGCGAGCGTCAAGCGTCGCGAGGACACGCACAAGATGGCCGAGTCCAACAAGGCCTTCGCTCACTACCGCTGGTGATGTGATGCCCGGCCCGCAACAGCGGGTCGGGCTCTCCCAGCCCTAGCGAGCGCTGCTACCAGCTGCTCAAAGACAGGGGAAGACACCCGTGGCACAGGAAGTGCTCACCGATCTGGCCAAGGTCCGCAACATCGGGATCATGGCGCACATCGACGCGGGCAAGACCACGACGACCGAGCGAATCCTCTTCTACACGGGGAAGAGCTACAAGATCGGCGAAGTGCACGACGGCGCTGCGACGATGGACTGGATGGAGGAGGAGCAGAAGCGCGGCATCACGATCACGTCCGCCGCGACGACCTGCTTCTGGAAAGACCACCAGATCAACATCATCGACACGCCGGGCCACGTGGACTTCACGGTCGAGGTCGAGCGTTCGCTGCGCGTTCTCGATGGCGCCGTTGCCGTGTTCGACGGCAAGGAAGGCGTCGAGCCCCAGTCCGAGCAGGTCTGGCGGCAGGCGACCAAGTACGACGTGCCCCGCATCTGCTTCGTCAACAAGATGGACAAGCTGGGCGCCGACTTCTACTTCACCGTGCGCACCATCCAGGAGCGGCTCGGCGCCAAGCCGCTGCCGATCCAGCTCCCCATCGGCTCGGAAGGCGACTTCATCGGAGTCGTCGACCTCGTCGAGATGCGCGCCCTCACGTGGCGCGGCGAGGTGGAGAAGGGTGACGACTACACCATCGAGGCGATCCCGGCCGACCTGAACGACAAGGTCGCCGAGTTCCGCGAGAAGCTCATCGAGGCCGTCGCCGAGACCGACGACGACCTGATGGAGCTCTACCTCGCTGGTGAGGAGCTGACCGTCGAGCAGATCAAGACCGGCATCCGCCGGATCGTGACCAACCGCTCGGCGTACCCGGTCCTCTGCGGTTCCGCGTTCAAGAACAAGGGCGTCCAGCCCATGCTCGACGCGGTCATCGACTACCTGCCGTCCCCGCTGGACGTGCCGCCGGTCGAGGGCACCCTGCAGGACGGCGTCACCCCGGCGTTCCGCAAGCCTTCGAAGGAAGAGCCGTTCGCGGCCCTCGCCTTCAAGATCGCGGCGCACCCGTTCTTCGGCAAGCTGACCTACATCCGGGTCTACTCGGGTCGGCTCTCCGCGGGCACCCAGGTCATCAACTCGACCAAGGACCGCAAGGAGCGCATCGGGAAGCTCTTCCAGATGCACGCCAACAAGGAACAGCCCGTGGACGAGGCCCAGGCGGGCCACATCTACGCGGTGATCGGTCTCAAGGAGACCACCACCGGCGAGACCTTGTCGGACATCCAGCACCCGATCGTCCTCGAGTCGATGACGTTCCCCGACCCGGTCATCCGGGTCGCGATCGAGCCGAAGACCAAGGCCGATCAGGAGAAGCTGGGCACGGCGATCCAGAAGCTGGCCGAGGAGGACCCGACCTTCCAGGTCCAGTTGGACGAGGAAACGGGTCAGACGATCATCGCGGGCATGGGCGAGCTGCACCTCGAGGTGCTCGTCAACCGCATGAAGTCGGACTACAAGGTCGAAGCGAACATCGGCAAGCCGCAGGTGGCGTACCGGGAGACGATCCGCGGAACCGTGGAGAAGTACTCCTACACGCACAAGAAGCAGACCGGTGGCTCCGGCCAGTTCGCGAAGATCCTCATCACGTTGGCGCCTCTGCAGAGCACCGATGGTGCCCTGTACGAGTTCGACAACAAGGTCTCCGGTGGTCGCATCCCCAGGGAGTACATCCCCTCGGTGGACGCGGGCGCCCAGGACGCCATGCAGTACGGCGTGCTGGCGGGCTACCCGCTGGTGGGCATCAAGCTGACCCTGCTCGACGGTGCGTACCACGAGGTCGACTCCTCCGAGATGGCGTTCAAGATCGCGGGTTCCATCGCGCTCAAGGAAGCCGCCCGGAAGGCCAACCCCGTGCTCCTCGAGCCGGTTATGGCGGTCGAGGTGACCACGCCCGAGGACTACATGGGCGATGTCATCGGTGACTTGAACTCCCGTCGTGGCCAGATCCAGGCCATGGAGGAGCGCAGCGGCGCCCGCATCGTCAAGGCGCTGGTTCCGCTGTCGGAAATGTTCGGGTATGTCGGCGACCTGCGGTCTCGCACCCAGGGTCGCGCGAACTACTCGATGGTGTTCGACTCCTACGCCGAGGTTCCGGCCAACGTGGCGAAGGAAATCATCGCGAAGGCGACGGGCGAGTAACCCGAAGCAGAGCACCGCAGTTCTAGCGGGCTCTCCGGGGGGTCTCCCTGGGGTCCGCACAATCGACCCTGACGTGTAGTCCGGCGGGCGGGAAGCCCGCCCGCCGGACGAGCAATACGAAGTCCAGGAGGACAATCCAGTGGCGAAGGCGAAGTTCGAGCGGACGAAGCCGCACGTCAACATCGGCACCATCGGTCACATCGACCATGGCAAGACCACGCTGACTGCTGCTATCTCCAAGGTGCTGCACGACAAGTTCCCGACCCTGAACCAGGCGTCGGCGTTCGACCAGATCGACAAGGCGCCGGAAGAGAAGCAGCGCGGTATCACGATCTCGATCGCTCACATCGAGTACCAGACCGAGAAGCGCCACTACGCGCACGTGGACTGCCCCGGTCACGCGGACTACATCAAGAACATGATCACGGGTGCGGCGCAGATGGACGGCGCCATCCTGGTCGTGGCCGCGACCGACGGTCCCATGCCGCAGACCAAGGAGCACGTGCTCCTGGCCCGCCAGGTCGGCGTGCCCTACATCGTCGTCGCCCTGAACAAGGCCGACATGGTGGACGACGAGGAGATCCTGGAGCTCGTCGAGCTCGAGGTCCGCGAGCTGCTCAGCGAGTACGAGTTCCCGGGCGACGACCTCCCCGTGGTCCGCGTTTCCGCGCTGAAGGCCCTCGAGGGCGACGTCGAGTGGGGCGAGAAGCTCATCGGCCTCATGGACGCGGTGGACGAGAGCATCCCCGAGCCCGAGCGCGAGGTCGACCGCCCGTTCCTCATGCCCGTCGAGGACGTCTTCACGATCACCGGCCGCGGCACCGTGGTGACCGGTCGCATCGAGCGGGGCATCCTCAAGGTCAACGAGGAGATCGAGATCGTCGGTATCCGCGAGGCTTCGCGGAAGACCACGGTCACCTCGATCGAGATGTTCAAGAAGTTCCTCGACGAGGGTCGGGCCGGCGACAACGCGGCCCTGCTGCTCCGCGGCATCAAGCGCGAAGACGTCGAGCGCGGCATGGTCATCGTGAAGCCCGGCACCACGACTCCCCACACGGAGTTCGAGGCGCAGGTGTACATCCTCTCGAAGGACGAGGGTGGCCGCCACACGCCGTTCTTCAACAACTACCGTCCGCAGTTCTACTTCCGCACCACGGACGTGACCGGCGTCGTCGACCTCCCCGAGGGCACCGAGATGGTCATGCCGGGCGACACCACGGGCATGATCGTGAAGCTGATCCAGCCGATCGCCATGGACGAGGGCCTGCGCTTCGCCATCCGCGAGGGTGGCCGCACCGTTGGTGCGGGTTCCGTCACCAAGATCATCAAGTAAGTGATCCTGGTCTAATTCCAGACCCCGATTTGGACCGCCGCACACCCGTGTGGCATCCTTAACGGGTTGCTCGTCGGGGCGGCCGCGTTCGTAAGAATTCGGCCGCCCCGTCACGAGCGGTCCGCGCCCTGAGTCATTGGACATCGGTTAACCCCGCTGGCTGATCAGGGTGCTGTGGGTCAGGCAAGACCCATCCCACGGAGTTATCTCAGTGGGACCGGCTTATGCATCGGGCGCGACACGCCCGACCGCGTGGACCGGGCACCGTGACATTTGAACAGGGGCGGAGCGCGCCAAGGGTCCCCAGTGACCCCCATTAGGCACCGCACCGCAGCGGTACGAGAAGCAGAGGAACGGCAAGCCACTATGGCGGGACAGAAGATCCGCATCCGGCTCAAGGCCTACGACCACGAGGCGATCGACGCGTCCGCGCGCAAGATCGTCGAGACCGTGACGCGCACCGGCGCTCGGGTCGTCGGGCCTGTGCCGCTGCCCACTGAGAAGAACGTTTACTGCGTCATCCGCTCGCCGCACAAGTACAAGGACTCGCGCGAGCACTTCGAGATGCGCACGCACAAGCGTCTGATCGACATCCTCGACCCGACGCCGAAGACGGTGGACGCGCTCATGCGCATCGACCTGCCGGCGAGCGTCGACGTCAACATTCAGTAAGTGGACGCGGCAGTGTTGATCCCATTTGGGGCGGAGAGTAACGAGACCCATGTCTGACAGGCAGGTTAAGGGGCTCCTGGGCACCAAGCTCGGCATGACTCAGGTCTTCGACGAGAACAACCGGATCGTTCCGGTTACCGTCGTCAGGGCCGAGCCGAACGTGGTCACCCAGGTGCGAACCCAAGAAATCGACGGCTACACGGCTGTGCAGCTGGCCTTTGGCGCTATCGACCCGCGCAAGGTCAACAAGCCCGTGACGGGCCACTTCGCCAAGGCAGGCGCGACTCCTCGTCGCCACTTGGCGGAGCTGCGCACCACGGACGCCACCGAGTACCAGGTCGGCCAAGAGCTCACCGCAGAGGTGTTCGAGGCCGGCGCGGTGGTCGACATCAGCGGCACCAGCAAGGGCAAGGGCACCGCCGGTGTCATGAAGCGCCACGGCTTCCACGGTCTTGGCGCCAGCCACGGCACCCAGCGCAAGCACCGCTCGCCGGGTTCCATCGGCGCCTGTGCCACGCCTGGTCGCGTGTTCAAGGGTGTCCGCATGGCTGGCCGCATGGGCCACGAGCGCGTGACCACTCAGAACCTGACCGTGCACCGCATCGACGCCGAGGCGGGGCTGCTGCTCATCAAGGGCGCGGTTCCCGGTCCCAAGGGCGGTGTGGTGTTCATCAAGAGCGCTGCGAAGGGTGGTGCCTGATGACGAACACCGTTGAGGTGCACACGCCGGACGGCAAGACCGACGGCAGTGTCGAGCTGCCCGCCGCGATCTTCGACGCGCAGGCGAACATCTCGCTGCTGCACCAGGTCGTCGTGGCCCAGAGGGCCGCGGCACGCCAGGGCACGCACAGCACGAAGACCCGCGGTGAGGTCTCCGGTGGCGGCAAGAAGCCGTACCGGCAGAAGGGCACCGGCCGCGCCCGTCAGGGCTCGACCCGTTCGCCCCAGTTCGTCGGTGGCGGTATCTCGCACGGCCCCCAGCCGCGCGACTACACCCAGCGGACGCCCAAGAAGATGAAGGCCGCCGCTCTTCGCGGTGCCCTCTCCGACCGGGCCCGCGCCGGCCAGCTGCACATCGTGAGCGCTCTGGTGAACGGGGACACCCCCTCCACCAAGACCGCCCGCAAGCTGCTGGAGTCGGTTACGGAAGCGCGCCGCGTTCTGGTCGTGCTCAACCGCGCCGACGAGGTCTCGTGGGTCAGCCTGCGCAACCTCGACCGTGTGCACGTGATCGCGCCCGACCAGCTCAACACCTACGACGTGCTGGTCAACGACGACGTGGTGTTCACCAAGGACGCGTACGACGTGTTCATCGCCGGACCGGCCCGTGGCCGTTCCGCGAAGGCCGTCGCCCGCTCCTCCGAGGTGTCCGAGGAGGCCGCGAAGTGATCCCCGACCACAGGGACATCCTGCTCGCGCCGGTGATCTCCGAGAAGTCCTACGGGCTGCTCGAGGAGAACAAGTACACCTTCGTGGTGGCACCCGGCTCGAACAAGACTCAGATCAAGATTGCCGTTGAGAAGGTCTTCGGCGTCAAGGTCGTCAGCGTCAACACTCTCAACCGGCAGGGCAAGCGCAAGCGCACCCGGTCCGGCTTTGGCAAGCGCAAGGACACCAAGCGCGCCATCGTGACGCTGTCTGCCGAGAGCAAGCCGATCGAGATCTTCGGCGGCCCGGCCGCCTGATGACGACGAGGACTGCGTAGAGATGGGCATTCGCAAGTACAAGCCGACGACCCCCGGTCGTCGCGGTGCGAGCGTCTCCGACTTCGCCGAGATCACTCGGTCGACGCCGGAGAAGTCGCTGGTCCGTCCGCTGCACGGCAAAGGTGGCCGTAACGCGTCGGGCAAGATCACCACGAGGCACAAGGGTGGCGGTCACAAGCGGGCATACCGCTTGATCGACTTCCGCCGCACCGACAAGGACGGCGTGCCGGCCAAGGTCGCTCACATCGAGTACGACCCCAACCGCACGGCGCGCATCGCACTGCTGCACTACGCCGACGGCGAGAAGCGCTACATCGTCGCCCCGGAGAAGCTGCACCAGGGCGACATGGTGGAGAACGGGCCCAAGGCTGACATCAAGCCCGGCAACAACCTCCCCCTGCGCAACATCCCGGTCGGTACGGTCATCCACGCGATCGAGCTCCGCCCCGGTGGCGGCGCGAAGATCGCCCGATCCGCGGGCGTGAGCGTTCAGCTCGTGGCCAAGGACGGTCCGTACGCCCAGCTGCGCCTCCCCTCGGGTGAGATCCGCAACGTGGACGTGCGCTGCCGCGCCACCGTTGGTGCGATCGGCAACTCCGATCACAACAACATCAACTGGGGCAAGGCCGGCCGCATGCGCTGGAAGGGCCGCAAGCCCACGGTTCGTGGTGTGGCCATGAACCCCGTCGACCACCCGCATGGTGGTGGCGAGGGCAAGACCTCCGGTGGTCGCCACCCGGTCAACCCGGCTGGTAAGCCCGAAGGCCGTACCCGCCGCCGCAAGCCAAGCGACAAGCTCATCGTCCGGCGTCGTCGCACCGGTAAGAAGCGCTGAGCAGGAAGGGAGTGAAGGATGCCTCGCAGCCTTAAGAAGGGCCCCTTCGTTGACGACCACCTGCTCAAGAAGGTGGACGTTCTCAACGAGTCGGGCAAGAAGACCGTCATCAAGACCTGGTCCCGCCGGTCCACGATCATTCCGGACATGCTGGGGCACACCCTCGCGGTGCACGACGGCCGGAAGCACGTCCCGGTGTTCGTGACCGAGGCCATGGTTGGGCACAAGCTGGGCGAGTTCGCCCCGACGCGCACCTTCAAGGGCCACATCAAGGACGACCGGAAGTCGCGCCGCCGCTAGGCGACGAACTAGGAAGAAGCTAAGGGGAAGCAGCGATGAACGCCCGCAACGATGCCAGTGCGCCGGAGTACCCGCGCGCCATGGCTCGGGCTCGCTACGTCCGCGACACGCCGATGAAGGTGCGTCGCGTGATCGAGCTCATCAGGGGCCGTAGCGCCAGCGACGCCCTGGCCGTGCTCCAGTTCGCGCCTCAGGCGGCAAGTGAGCCGGTCGCGAAGGTGCTCGCCAGCGCCGTGGCCAACGCCGAGAACAACCTCTCCCTGGACCCGACCACCCTCTGGGTGTCCAAGGTCTACGTGGACGAGGGGCCGACGCTGAAGCGTTTCCGTCCGCGGGCCCAGGGCCGCGCGTACCGGATCCGCAAGCGCACGAGTCACATCACCGTCGAGGTCGAGTCCCGTCCCAAGGCGGAAGCCCGTCCCAAGGCGGTTCGCAAGACCAGCGCGAAGGGAAGTAACCGGTAGTGGGTCAGAAGATCAACCCGCACGGCTTCCGGCTGGGGATCACCACTGACTGGAAGTCCCGCTGGTACGCCGATAAGCAGTACGCCGAGTACGTGGCCGAGGATGTCAAGATCCGCAAGCTGCTCGGCCGTGGCATGGAGCGTGCCGGCATCTCGAAGGTGGAGATCGAGCGCACCCGTGACCGCGTTCGCGTCGACATCTTCACCGCACGGCCGGGTATCGTCATCGGCCGTCGCGGCGCAGAGGCCGACCGCATCCGCGGTGAGCTGGAGAAGCTCACCAAGAAGCAGGTGCAGCTGAACATCCTCGAGGTCAAGAACCCCGAGTCGGACGCGCAGCTCGTCGCACAGGGTGTGGCCGAGCAGCTGTCCAACCGCGTCGCCTTCCGGCGCGCGATGCGCAAGGCCATCCAGTCGGCCATGCGTTCCCCGCAGGTCAAGGGCATCCGCGTGCAGTGCGGCGGTCGTCTCGGCGGTGCCGAGATGTCCCGTTCCGAGCACTACCGCGATGGTCGAGTGCCGCTGCACACGCTGCGCGCCGACATCGACTACGGCTTCTTCGAGGCCCGCACCACGTTCGGCCGTATCGGCGTGAAGGTGTGGATCTACAAGGGTGACGTCGTCGGTGGTCTGAGCGCTCGTCGTGAGCGTGACGCTGCCCCGTCGGCAGCTGACCGCGCGCCTCGTCGCGACCGCGATGCCCGCCCGAACCGGGCCCGTCGTTCGGGTGCCAGTGGCACCACGCCGACGAGCACCGAGGCAGGGCGTGCCGCGGCCGACGCACAGGCCAGCGAGACGCCGGCAGCCCCGGCCGCTGAAGAGAAGACGGAGGGCTGAGTCGTGCTCATCCCGCGGAGGGTTAAGCACCGCAAGCAGCACCACCCCGGTCGGTCGGGTGCTGCCAAGGGCGGCACGAGGGTCACCTTCGGTGAGTTCGGCATCCAGGCCATGGAGCCGGCTTACGTGACCAACAGGCAGATCGAGTCCGCGCGTATTGCCATCAACAGGCACATCCGTCGTGGTGGCAAGGTCTGGATCAACATCTTCCCGGACCGCCCGCTGACCAAGAAGCCCGCCGAGACCCGCATGGGTTCCGGTAAGGGTTCCCCGGAGTGGTGGGTGGCCAACGTCAAGCCGGGTCGGGTGCTCTTCGAGATGAGCTTCCCGAACGAAGCCGTGGCACGTGAGGCACTGCGCCGCGCGATCCACAAGCTCCCGATGAAGTGCCGCATCGTTACGCGTGAGGGTGGTGAGTTCTGATGGCAGCGGGTACCACCGCTTCCGAGCTGCGTGAGCTCACCGAGGAGGAGCTCGTGCTGCGCCTGAAGGAGGCGAAGGAGGAGCTGTTCAACCTCCGCTTCCAGATGGCCACCGGGCAGCTCGACAACAACCGTCGTCTGCGGACGATCCGGCATGAGATCGCCCGGATCTACACCGTGATGAGGGAGCGGGAGCTCGGTCTCTCGGTTTCCCCTGACGCGGTCTCCACTGGTGAGGGTGCGGCATGACCGAAAGCAACGAAGCCACGATCGAGGACCGCAACGACCGCAAGGTCCGCGAGGGTTACGTCGTCGGCGACAAGATGGACAAGACGATTGTGGTCGCGCTCGAGGACCGCAAGAAGCACCCCAGGTACTCCAAGGTCCTGCGCTCCACCACCAAGGTGAAGGTGCACGACGAGGAGAACTCGGCCGGTGTGGGTGACCGCGTTCGCCTCATGGAGACGCGTCCCCTGTCCGCCACCAAGCGCTGGCGGCTCGTCGAGATCCTTGAGAAGGCCAAGTAGTAGTTAGTTGGACCGAGCCTGTCAGGTCGGAAATCTGGCAGGCCAGGAATGGTCAGGAGTTGTAGTGATCCAGCAGGAGTCGCGGCTGCGCGTCGCCGACAACACCGGTGCGAAGGAAATCCTTTGCATCCGTGTTCTCGGTGGCTCGGGCCGCCGCTACGCGGGTATCGGGGACATCATCGTCGCGACGGTGAAGCAGGCCATCCCCGGTGCCAACGTGAAGAAGGGCGATGTCGTCAAGGCCGTCATCGTTCGGACCGTGAAGGAGCGCCGTCGTCCCGACGGTTCCTACATCCGGTTCGACGAGAACGCCGCCGTGCTCATCAAGCCGGACAACGAGCCGCGGGGTACCCGCATCTTCGGACCGGTCGGCCGTGAGCTGCGCGACAAGAAGTTCATGAAGATCATCTCGCTGGCACCGGAGGTGCTCTAGCCATGAAGGTCAAGAAGGGCGACACGGTCGTCGTCATCGCCGGCAAGGACAAGGGCGCCAAGGGCAAGGTCATCCAGGCCCACCCGGACACCGACAAGGTGTTGGTGGAGGGCGTGGCCAGGGTCAAGAAGCACACCCGGATCTCGCAGACCCAGCGTGGTGCGCAGTCCGGTGGCATCGTGACCCAGGAGGCCTTGATCCACGTCTCCAACGTGATGGTCGTCGACGCGGACGGCAAGCCGTCCCGCATCGGCTACCGGACGAACGACGAGGGCAAGCGCGTCCGCATTTCCCGTCGTAACGGGAAGGACATCTGACATGACCACCGCTGAGAAGATCATCCCGCGGCTGAAGACCCGCTACCGCGAGGAAATCGCCGCCGAGCTGAACAAGCAGTTCGACTACGCCAACGTCATGCAGATCCCGGGCGTGGTGAAGGTTGTCGTCAACATGGGTGTCGGCGACGCCGCCCGCGACGGCAAGCTGATCGAGGGCGCCGTTCGCGACCTCTCGATCATCACCGGCCAGCGTCCCGAGGTCCGGCGCGCCCGCAAGTCCATCGCGCAGTTCAAGCTCCGCGAGGGCATGCCGATCGGCGCCCGCGCCACGCTTCGCGGCGACCGGATGTGGGAGTTCCTGGACCGGCTGCTGACGATCGCGCTGCCGCGCATCCGCGACTTCCGCGGCTTGTCCCCGAAGCAGTTCGACGGCAACGGGAACTACACGTTCGGCCTCAACGAGCAGTCGATGTTCCACGAGATCGACCCCGACGCCATCGACCGCCCGCGCGGCATGGACATCACGGTCGTCACCACCGCGACCACCGACGATGAAGGTCGGGCGCTGCTGAAGCTCCTGGGCTTCCCGTTCAAGGAGAACTGAGTCGATGGCCAAGAAGGCATTGATCAACAAGGCTGCCGCCAAGCCCAAGTTCAAGGTGCGGGGTTACACCCGTTGCCAGCGCTGCGGGCGTCCGCACTCGGTGTTCCGCAAGTTCGGCCTGTGCCGGATCTGCCTCCGGGAGATGGCGCACCGCGGCGAACTGCCGGGTGTCAGCAAGTCCAGCTGGTAAAGAGCGTTTCCACTTCGCTGTAGGCCTGCCCGCGACCGGCATCTCGGACCCTGGGCTGGGGAACCGCAGTGAGAAAGGTTGACTAGGTCACCATGACGATGACCGATCCGATCGCAGACATGCTGACGCGTCTGCGCAATGCGAACTCCGCGTATCACGACAAGGTCGTGATGCCGCACTCGAAGCTCAAGGCGAACATCGCCGAGATCCTCAAGCGCGAGGGCTACATCTCGAGCTACCGCGACGAGGCGGGTGACGTTGCGAAGAACCTGGTGGTCGAGCTGAAGTACGGCCCGAACCGGGAGCGCAGCATCGCGGGCCTCCGCCGGGTGTCCAAGCCCGGTCTCCGCGTGTACGCGAAGTCCACGAACCTCCCCAAGGTGCTCGGCGGCCTTGGTGTTGCCATCATTTCGACCTCTGGTGGTCTGCTGACCGACCGCCAGGCCAACAAGCAGGGTGTAGGCGGAGAAGTTCTCGCCTACGTCTGGTAAGGGAGGGGGACCGCATGTCGCGCATTGGAAAGCTGCCGATCACCGTTCCCTCTGGGGTCGACGTGAACATCGACGGCCAGGACGTGAGCATCAAGGGGCCCAAGGGCACCCTGAGCCTCACGATCGCTGAGCCGATCGTGCTGGAGAAGGCCGAGGACGGCACCCTCGAGGTGAAGCGTCCCGACGACGAGCGGCGCAGCCGTTCGCTGCACGGCCTCTCCCGCACCCTGATCCACAACATGGTCATCGGTGTGACCCAGGGTTACGAGAAGAAGCTTGAGATCCACGGGGTCGGTTACCGCGTCGCGCTCAAGGGTTCCGACCTGGAGTTCGCGCTCGGCTACAGCCACCCGGTGAAGGTCGAGGCCCCTGAGGGCATCACCTTCGTCGTCGAGAACCCCACGCGTTTCTCCGTTCAGGGTATCGACAAGCAGCAGGTGGGCGAGATTTCCGCCAACATCCGCAAGCTGCGCAAGCCCGACCCGTACAAGGGCAAGGGTGTGCGGTACTCGGGCGAGAAGATCCGCCGCAAGGTCGGAAAGACGGGTAAGTGACATGAGCGAGTCGACTGCTACGAAGCGCAAGCCGGTGGGCAAGGACATCTCGACCACGCGTCGCATCGCCAAGGCCCGTCGTCACTTCCGCCTGCGCAAGAAGGTCAACGGGTCCGCCGAGCGTCCGCGCCTGGTCGTGCACCGTTCCTCGAAGCACATCACCGTGCAGATCGTGGACGACCTGAAGGGCCACACGCTCGTCTCGGCCACCTCCTTGGAGGCGGACGTGCGCGCGGTGGACGGCGACAAGAAGGCCCGTGCGGCGAAGGTCGGTCAGCTGGCCGCGGCTCGTGCCAAGGACGCCGGGATCACCACGGTCGTCTTCGACCGCGGTGGCAACGCGTACCACGGCCGCATCGCCGCTCTGGCGGACGCGGCCCGCGAGGCCGGGCTGGAGTTCTGACAATGATCAACACTGGAATTGAGAGGGACGCCTGATGCCAGGACGCACGCGTCGCGAAGGCGGCGGGGGCGAGCGCGGAGAGCGCCGCGACCGTCGTGACGGCGGCCGCGGCGGCGCGGCCCAGGAGAAGACCCCTCACCTCGAGCGCGTGGTTGCGATCAACCGCGTGTCCAAGGTGGTCAAGGGTGGTCGCCGGTTCAGCTTCACGGCCCTCGTGGTCGTGGGCGACGGCGACGGCATGGTGGGCGTCGGCTACGGCAAGGCCAAGGAAGTTCCCGCGGCCATCGCCAAGGGTGTCGAGGAAGCGAAGAAGAACTTCTTCCGCGTTCCCCGCATCGGCGGCACGATCCCGCACCCGATCACGGGCAAGAAGGCCGCCGGCGAAGTGCTGCTGCGTCCGGCCTCGGCCGGTACCGGCGTCATCGCCGGTGGCGCTGTCCGCGCGGTGCTGGAGTGCGCAGGCATCCACGACGTGCTGAGCAAGTCGCTGGGTAGCGACAACGCCATCAACATCGTGCACGCCACCGTCGCCGGCCTGAAGGGCCTGCAGCGCCCCGAAGAGGTCGCGGCCCGCCGCGGTCTCCCGCTCGAGGACGTCGCACCCGCCGGCATGCTGCGCGCACGCGCACAGCAGGGGGCGTGACACCATGGCGCAGCTCAAGATCACCCAGGTGAAGAGCACCATCGGTACCAAGCACAACCACCGCGAATCGATCCGCACCCTCGGGCTGCACAAGATTCGCCAGTCGGTGGTGCGCGATGACACCCCTCAGGTCCGCGGTCTGATCAAGGCCGTCCGCCACCTGGTGGTTGTCGAGGAGGTCAACTCATGACCATCAAGATCCACCACCTGCGTCCCGCCCCTGGTTCGCACACCGCCAAGACCCGCGTCGGCCGCGGTGAGGGCTCCAAGGGCAAGACCGCCGGTCGCGGTACGAAGGGCACGGGCGCTCGCAAGAACACCCCGGCGCGCTTCGAGGGCGGCCAGATGCCGCTGCACATGCGGCTTCCGAAGCTCAAGGGCTTCAAGAACCCGTTCCGCACCGAGTACCAGGTCGTCAACGTCGGCGACCTCGCCCGCCTGTTCCCCAAGGGCGGCAGCATCAGCGTCGACGAGCTCGTCGAGGCCGGTGCGGTGCGCAAGGGCCAGCTCGTCAAGGTGCTGGGCGACGGTGACATCGCGGGCATCAAGCTCGACGTCACCGCGCACAAGTTCTCGGGCAGCGCCGCCGAGAAGATCGCCGGCGCCGGTGGTTCCACCACCGTGCTCTGAAACTGATCACCTGAAGGCCCCCCGGAGCTTCGGCTCCGGGGGGCCTTTCGGCGTTCGGGGAGCAATTCGAGGACGCTGCGGACGGACTCTGGCCACCGCCTCCTCGTGACGGGCACTCCGGAACCCGCGGGACCGGGCGTCCGGGCTCTCCAGGTGCCTGGGCGGGCAACCGGTGGCGGACGACCACTCCCCGGTCGGAAGCGGTCCGGGTCGCCGCTCACGGCGAACTCCGGGGGGTGACGCGGTGTGGGGGGCGCGAATCAAGACGGCGGCGATCGGGCGGTGCGCGGACCCCGTTGTCCCGCAAGCGTTCGCGCAGGGCGTAACCGGTGCTCCGCGGACCTCCTCCCCGACCGGTGGAATCGCCCTCCAGGCCCCCGGAACTTGATCCGTTCGGCCCCTTGCACGCCCAACTGATCAACCGAGTGCAACCTGTGAATGACTACTGGCTACGGAGAACCGGCGGATGGCTGTTAAAGTCGCGGGCTGAACCCGGATGTCCTCCGGGTCGGTGGCGGCCACCTGCCGCGATCGGTCGAAAACCGTCGGCGATTCGCCCGGCGGTAAGCCAGTGCCGGCGGATGGTCGGTACCGCTCGATGTCGGCCCTGGGCCGACAACGCTCAGGAGGTTCGCGTGCTCGGCGCATTCCGCTCGGCTCTCGCGACGCCGGACCTACGGAAAAAGATCCTGTTCACACTCGGGATCATCGTGGTGTACCGGTTGGGCGCGACTTTGCCCGCGCCGGGCGTGTCCTTCAAGAACGTCAAGGAGTGCGCTGAACAGATCGATCAGCAGGGGATCTACTCCCTGATCAACCTGTTCAGCGGTGGCGCTCTGCTCAACTTGTCGATCTTCGCGCTGGGCATCATGCCCTACATCACCGCGAGCATCATCGTCCAGCTGCTCACCGTGGTCATCCCGCGGTTCGAGCAGTTGAAGAAGGAAGGCCAGGCGGGCCAGGGCAAGCTGACGCAGTACACCCGTTACCTGACGATCGCGCTCGCGATCCTCCAGTCGACCGGCATCGTGGCGCTCGCCGTCCGCGGCCAGCTGTTCCAGAACTGCACGCAGCCCGTCGTCCCGAACGACACCATCTTCACCCTGGTGACCCTGGTCGTCACGATGACCGCCGGTACCAGCGTGATCATGTGGCTGGGCGAGATCATCACCGAGAAGGGCATCGGCAACGGCATGTCGTTGCTGATCTTCACCGGTATCGCCGCGCGCATCCCGGCCGAGGGCAAGAACATCCTGTCCAAGGGCGGTCTGACGTTCTTCCTCGTCTGCGTCGCGGGCCTCGTCATCATCGCCAGCGTCATCTACGTGGAGCAGGCCCAGCGCCGCATCCCGGTCCAGTACGCGAAGCGCATGATCGGTCGCCGCATGTACGGCGGCACCTCGACCTACCTGCCGCTGAAGGTGAACCAGGCGGGCGTCATCCCGGTCATCTTCGCCTCCTCGCTGCTGTACCTGCCCGACCTGATCTCCCGGTTGACGACCTCGACCGACGCGGGCGCGACGCCCGGCTGGTGGCAGACGTTCGTGGCGACGCACCTGGTGAGCCAGTCCAGCCCGGTGCACATCGCCCTGTACTTCCTGCTCATCGTGTTCTTCACCTACTTCTACGTCGGCATCACGTTCAACCCGGACGAGCGTGCGGACGAGATGAAGAAGTTCGGCGGGTTCATCCCCGGTATCCGCCCGGGGCGTCCCACCGCCGAGTACCTGCGCTTCGTTCTGGGGCGCATCACGCTGCCCGGTTCGCTCTACCTCGGCATCGTCGCCATCCTCCCGAACCTGTTCCTGGAACTGACCGGCCAAGGCCAGAACCAGAACTTCCCGTTCGGCGGCACGGCCGTCCTGATCATGGTGGGCGTCGGCCTCGACACCGTGAAGCAGATCGAGAGCCAGCTCATGCAGCGCAATTACGAAGGGTTCCTCCGCTAGTGCGACTCGTTCTCGTTGGCCCGCCTGGAGCGGGCAAGGGCACCCAGGCCACCGTGTTGAGCGAGAAGCTCGGCGTGCCGCACATCTCCACCGGAGACCTTTTCCGCGCACACATCAGCAACCAGACCGAGCTCGGCCGGGAGGTCCAGGAGTACCTGGACTCCGGCGAGCTCGTCCCGGATGCCGTGACCAACGAAATGGTTCGCGAGCGCCTGGCACAGCCGGACGCGCTCGAGGGTTTCCTGCTCGACGGCTTCCCGCGCAACGTGGCCCAGGCCGGTGTGCTCGGCGAGATGCTCGCCGTGGGCGACAACAAGCTTGACGCCGTGCTGGAGTTCAAGGTCGACGAGGACGTCGTGGTCGAGCGCCTGCTCGCCCGCGGCCGCACGGACGACAAGGAAGACGTCATCCGGCACCGCCAGCAGCTCTACCGCACGGAGACCGCCCCGCTGCTCGACTACTACGACAGGATCGTCGTCAGCATCGACGCGGTCGGCGACGTCAACGAGGTCGGCGAGCGCGCCCTGCGCGCCCTGCGCGGCCGTCAGTGAGCGGTGGCGTCCTCGATGCACTTCGTCGCTTCGTCCCCGGTGGCCGTGAACGCATGATCGAGATCAAGTCCCGAGGCGAGCTGGAGGCCATGCGCGCCGCCGGCCTCGTCGTGGCCCGCACGCTCGCCCTGGTGTCCTCGCACGCCAAGGCGGGCGTGAGCACGGCCGAACTCGACGAACTCGCCGAGCAGAACATCCGCGACGCCGGCGCCGTGCCGTCCTTCAAGGGCTACCACGGCTTCCCGGCGAGCATCTGCGCGTCGGTCAACGAGCAGGTGGTCCACGGCATCCCCAGTCGCACGCAGGTGCTCGTCGAGGGCGATCTCATCTCCATCGACTGCGGCGCCATCCTCGACGGCTGGCACGGCGACTCGGCCCTCACCGTCGCCATCGGCGAGGTGACGCCCGCGGAGTTGCTGCTGTCGGAGGCGACTCGGACGTCGATGCTCGCGGGTATCGAGGCGGCTGTCGCGGGCGGCAAGCTCAGCGACATCTCGTTCGCCATCGAGTCGGAGACGATCGCGGCGGGGGAGCGGGACGGGATCGAGTACGGGATCGTCGAGGGGTACGGGGGGCATGGCATCGGCACGAAGATGCACATGGACCCGTTCCTGCCGAACTACGGGAAACCGGGCAAGGGTCCACGGCTGAAGCCGGGGATGGCGATCGCGATCGAGCCGATGCTGACGCTGGGGAGCGAGCAGACGGCGGAGCTGGACGACGGGTGGACCGTGGTGACGACGGACAAGTCGCGGGCGGCGCACTGGGAGCACAGCATCGCGATCACGGAGGACGGGCCTTGGGTGCTCACGGCGCTTGAGTGAGATGTGGGTTGACGGGAGGGCCTCGCTTCGGCGGGGTCCTTTTGTCGTTGTGGGGTGTGTGGGAGTCGGCTCGCCCTTCGGGCATTGCGGTTGGGGTGTGGTGGGCGGTCGATTTGACTTGGGGCCCCTCTTTCTGGGCGTCGATGGTCGGAAAAAGGCAGGTGGTGGTGATCTGCCCGCCGCCGCGAGGGTGGGCCCGAAAACCCCAAGTGAAATCGACCGCGGTTGCGTTCCTGTGTGACTAGCGGTGGCTTCGGCTTGGTGGGGGCTTGGGGCTGCTGCTGTCTGTGTGGCTGCTGCTGCTGTCCGCGTGGTGGCTTTATGGTGTGGTCGTGGCGTTTGTTCGCTCGTCCGTCCGTCTGGGTGGGACGGGGGGTAGCCCCATGTTCTGGGGGCTTCAGGTGGGGCAGGCTTGGTGGGTGACTGAGGACACGCCGACGATGAGGGCCGCTGACAACGATCGCGAGGCGGTCGTCGAGCAGTTGGCGCGTGCACAGGCCGAGGGGCGGTTGAACATCGCTGAGTTCGACGAGCGGGTTCGGCTTGTCTGGCTGGCGCAAACCTATGCGGAGCTGGCGGCGCTGACGGCCGACCTGCCGCCGGACCGGCCGATCGTGCCGGTCCTGACCAGGCAGTCCATGCCGGTCTACGAGCACCAGGCGTATCGGCCGGACGCGTACGCGCACGCGACCCAGCAGGTGGAGCTGCGGGAGCCGGGGAAGTTCGCGGTGTTCTTCTTCCGGGCCTGGGTGGCCGCAAGTATGATCAACTTCGTCATCTGGGGGTTGGTCGTCGTCACCAACCTGGAGTGGGTCCACCCCTGGTGGATCTGGGTCGCGGGGCCCTGGGGGGCGCTGGTGCTGGCGAACCGGGTGACCCGATTTGGGTTGCCGCGCTGAACTGCGTACTATGGGTAGGTGGCGCACGTCGCGCCGGTTCCGTCATGCCTGTGATGGTGGCCAGCAATGGCCGAACTCCAGGTGATCAGTGGTTCGCAAGGGCCGGTCGGAGTCGGGGCAGCGCGTGTCCACATCCGGGAATACCACCGTCACGAAACGCGGAGGACATGGGCAAGAAGGACGGGGCCATTGAGGTCGAGGGCCGCGTAGTCGAGCCGCTCCCCAACGCGATGTTCCGAGTCGAGTTGGAGAACGGTCACAAGGTCCTGGCACACATCAGCGGCAAGATGCGTCAGCACTACATCCGAATCCTCCCAGAGGACCGGGTTGTCGTGGAGCTCTCGCCCTACGACCTGTCCCGAGGGCGCATCGTCTACCGCTACAAGTGACCTCCACGGTGCTCGGGGCAGCCGCCTCGGGCACGCGGCAAAGCAGGAGAGCTCAGGCGTGAAGGTTCAGCCGAGCGTCAAGAAGATCTGCGACAAGTGCAAGGTGATCCGCCGTCACGGTCGGGTCATGGTGATCTGCGAGAACCTGCGTCACAAGCAGCGTCAGGGCTGATCAACCCCTAGCACGACGTCGCAGTTCCTCGGAACGACGCGACACAAGACAAGCCTCCTCGCACCTGCCGGGCGTTTCGACGCCCGGCGCACCCCCGGACTCCAGGCCGGGGCCGGGACACCACGTGCGAAAGCACGCGGAACGGCATAGCGAGTCAGTCCCGGAACCGGGCGAGGAGCAGACCTGGAGCGACAACCTGTTAGGAGCAAGCGCCGCATGGCACGACTCGCTGGCGTCGACCTCCCCCGCGACAAGCGGATGGAGATCGCGCTGACCTACATCTTCGGTATCGGCCGCACGCGCTCGAAGGAGCTGCTGACCGCTACCGAGATCAGCTTTGACCTCCGGGTCAAGGACCTCGGTGACGATGACCTCGCGAAGCTGCGCGAGTACATCGAAGAGCACTTCAAGGTTGAGGGCGACCTCCGCCGCGAGGTTCAGGCCGACATCCGCCGGAAGATGGAAATCGGCTGCTACGAGGGTATCCGCCACCGTCGCAACCTGCCCGTCCGCGGGCAGCGCACCAAGACGAACGCGCGTACCCGCAAGGGGCCGAAGAAGACCGTCGCCGGCAAGAAGAAGGCCGGAAAGAAGTAAGACCTCGCGTCTTAGGTAGGAGTTCACCGAAGTGCCACCCAAGTCCCGCACGGGCGCCGGGGTCAAGAAAGTCCGGCGCAAGGAAAAGAAGAACATCTCGCACGGCCAGGCCCACATCAAGAGCACGTTCAACAACACGATCGTGTCGATCACCGACCCGACCGGGAACGTCATCGCCTGGGCGTCTGCCGGACACGTCGGCTTCAAGGGCTCTCGCAAGTCCACGCCGTTCGCCGCGCAGATGGCTGCTGAGAGCGCTGCCCGCAAGGCCGCTGAGCACGGCATGCGCAAGGTGGACGTCTTCGTGAAGGGTCCTGGCTCCGGCCGGGAGACCGCGATCCGTTCACTGCAGGCCGCAGGCCTCGAGGTCGGCACCATTCAAGACGTGACCCCGCAGCCCCACAACGGCTGCCGCCCGCCCAAGCGGCGCCGGGTCTGAGGCACGGGGAGGAGTAAGAACTTATGGCTCGCTATACGGGACCAGCAACGCGAATCTCGCGCCGTCTCAAGGTCGACCTCGTCGGCGGGGACCAGGCGTTCGAGCGTCGTCCTTACCCGCCCGGCCAGCACGGCCGCGGTCGGATCAAGGAGTCCGAGTACCTGCTTCAGCTCCAGGAGAAGCAGAAGGCTCGTTACACCTACGGCGTGCTGGAGAAGCAGTTCCGCCGCTACTACGAGGAAGCGGTTCGCCGTCCGGGCAAGACCGGCGAGAACCTGCTGCGCATCCTCGAGACCCGCCTCGACAACGTGGTGTACCGGGCCGGTCTGGCCCGCACCCGTCGGATGGCCCGCCAGCTCGTCGCTCACGGTCACTTCATCGTGAACGGCCAGAAGGTCAACATCCCGAGCTTCCGGGTGTCGAAGTTCGACATCATCGACGTGAAGCCGAAGTCGCTGCCGACGCTGCCCTTCGAGGTCGCCAAGGCCACCTTCGGTGACCGTCCGATCCCCGGTTGGCTACAGGTCGTCCCCTCGACCCTGCGGATCCTGGTCCACCAGGTTCCGGAGCGGGCGCAGATCGACACGCCGGTGACCGAACAGCTCATCGTCGAGCTCTACTCGAAGTGATCCTCTTCCGGCCGGCCACCACTCCAGGTGGCCGGCCGGAGTCGGGTCCCACGGCGGCGCGAATGGTGTGCCGCACGTGTTTGCCGGTCTCCGCGACCGGTGGTGTTCCCTCGGCGTCAAATAGCGGGCGTCGTTGAGCTGAAAGAAGAACCCAGTGCTTATTTCCCAGCGCCCCTCGCTCGGCGAGGAGTCCGTCAACGAGACCCGCTCCCGGTTCGTGATCGAGCCGCTCGAGCCGGGTTTCGGCTACACCCTCGGCAACTCCATCCGCCGCACCCTGCTCTCCTCGATCCCCGGCGCAGCCGTGACCAGCATCCGCATCGACGGCGTGCTGCACGAGTTCACCACCGTGCCCGGTGTCAAGGAGGACGTCACCGACGTGATCCTGAACCTCAAGGAGCTGGTCGTCAGCTCCGAGGAGGACGAGCCGGTGACCATGTACCTGCGCAAGCAGGGCCCTGGTGCGGTGACCGCAGGCGACATCGTGCCCCCGGCCGGTGTCACCGTGCACAACCCCGACCTGCACATCGCCACCCTGAACGGCAAGGGCAAGCTGGAGATCGAGCTCGTCGTCGAGCGCGGTCGCGGCTACGTCCCCGCCGTCCAGAACAAGCAGGCCGGCGCCGAGATCGGCCGGATCCCGGTTGACTCGATCTACTCGCCCGTCATGAAGGTGACCTACAAGGTCGAGGCCACCCGTGTCGAGCAGCGCACCGACTTCGACAAGCTGATCCTCGACGTGGAGACCAAGCCCTCCATCACGCCGAGGGACGCCGTCGCGTCCGCGGGCAAGACCCTGGTCGAGCTGTTCGGTCTCGCTCGCGAGCTGAACATCGACGCCGAGGGCATCGAGATCGGCCCCTCGCCCGCCGAGGCGGACACCATCGCGGCGTTCGCGATGCCGATCGAGGACCTCGACCTCACCGTGCGGTCGTACAACTGCCTCAAGCGCGAAGGCATCCACACGGTCGGCGAACTGGTCTCGCGCAGCGAGGCGGACTTGCTGGACATTCGCAACTTCGGTGCCAAGTCGATCGACGAGGTCAAGATGAAGCTCGTCGGTCTCGGCCTGGCCCTGAAGGACAGCCCCCCTGGGTTCGACCCGTCCGCCGCCGCTGCCGACTACCCGGCAGAGGGCTGGGCGGACGGCGGCGTGGACACCCACGACGACGGTCAGGACTACGCGGAGACCGAGCAGCTCTGAAGGCCGTGAAAACGGCTGGGCCGGAGCAGAGGATCAGAAAGTAATCCGAGGAGCAAGCGATGCCCACCCCCACTAAGGGACCCCGTCTCGGCGGGTCGCCGGCCCACGAGCGGCTCATGCTGGCCAACCTGGCCACCGCGCTGTTCACCCACGGCCGGATCACGACCACCGAGGCGAAGGCGAAGCGGCTGCGGCCGTACGCCGAGAAGCTGATCAGCAAGGCCAAGGTCGGTGACCTGCACAACCGTCGCGAGATCTTGAAGGTCATCCGCGACAAGGACATCGTCCACAAGCTGTTCGCGGAGATCGGTCCGTTCTTCGTCGACCGCAACGGTGGCTACACCCGCATCACGAAGACGCTGGCGCGCAAGGGCGACAACGCCCCCATGGCCGTCATCGAACTCGTGCAGCAGAAGCTGGTCACCACGGAGGCCGAGGCCGCCCGCAAGACCAAGTTCGCCAAGGACGAGAAGGCTGCCGCTCCGGCCGCCGTCGAGTCTGACGAGGCCGAGGTCGTGGACCAGGACGCCGACACGCCCGAGTCCGCCACCAAGGACGCCGCCGAAGCTCCCGCCGAGGGCGCTGACGAGGCCCCGAAGGCCGAGGACAAGGCCGAGGACAAGGCCGAGGACAAGGCCGAGGACAAGGCCGAGGACAAGAAGGACGAGTCCTGACGGACCCGCTCATCGCAGACGAGCCCGTTGCCCCCACTGGGGACAGCGGGCTCGTTCGCGTGCGCCTGGACCTCGCCTACGACGGCACCGACTTCTCCGGCTGGGCCCGCCAGCCCGGCCGCCGCACGGTCTGCGGCGTCCTCGAGGACACCCTCTCCATGGTCCTGCGCGAGGACGTCCGCCTCACCGTGGCCGGCCGCACCGACGCCGGCGTGCACGCGACCGGCCAGGTGGCCCACGTCGACCTGCCACTGACCACGGACGTCGACGGCCTGCCGAAACGACTGTCCCGCGCACTCCCCCCGGACGTCCGGGTGTTCGCCACGCGCATCGTGCCCACCGAGTTCGACGCCAGGTTCTCCGCCATGCGCAGGCACTACGAGTACCGCGTCACCGACGCCGTCCCAGGCGCACACCCCCTCCGCCGCCTCGACACCCTCTCCTGGCCCCGCCCGCTGGACCTGGACGCGCTGACCGAGGCCTCCGCCCTGCTGCTCGGCGAAAAGGACTTCTGCGCCTTCTGCCGCCGCCGCGAGGGCGCCACCACCATCCGCGAACTGCAACGCCTCGACTGGGTACGCGCTGACGACGCCGTCCTCACCGCCCGCGTCTCCGCCGACGCGTTCTGCCACAGCATGGTCCGCAGCCTCGTAGGCGCCCTCCTGGCCGTCGGAGAGGGCCGCAAACCACCCACCTGGCCAGCTTCGCTGCTGACGTCCACCGAACGCTCCAGCCAGGTCACCGTCGCCCCACCCCACGGCCTGGCCCTGGTCCGCGTCGACTACCCACCCGACACCGAACTCGCCGCCCGCTCCGCCATCACCAGGAACGTCCGCGTCCTGAGCTGACACCGGGATGCCCGCCCTGGTCCCGCGCAGTTCGGATGCCGTGACCGGGGGTTCGACTCGGGGTGTCTGAGTGTTCGACACGGGGTGTCTGGGGGTTCGACTCGCGGTTGGTTGCGCCGCACAGGGGCAGGGCCCCTCGCCGTGTGGGTGAGGGGCCCTGTCGTTGCTGGTGCTGGCGGCCTAGATCGTGAGCGTCCACGAGTCGATGGACCCGGTGTCCTGTGCGTAGACGTCCTTCGCCTGGAGCTTCCACTCGCCATTGGCGATCTCGGTGGAGAGGTCCAGCGTGTAGGTGGCGTTCACGTCATCCGCCGTGTCGTTCCCGTTGGACGCCTTCAACATCCGCACAGCCCCACTGGGCGTGATCAACGACAGCTCCACGTCCCCCCGGTAGGTGTGCTTGACGTGCACCTCCACCTTCGCGGTCGTCGACGCCTTGTTCTTGCACCCCGAGATCGTGATCGAGCTGGTCACACCCGCGCCCTTGTCCGGGATCGCGACGTCGGTGTCGTTGACCTGCGGGGTGCAGCCGGTGGGCGGCGGGCCGGTGACGCCGCCGACCAGGAACAGCAGCTTGTTCGGCGATCCGGTGCCCGGATCCGGGATGGCGCCCGCCGTGGCCCCGTTCACCAGCGCGTCGCGGACCTCCGCGGGCGTGGCGGCCGGGTGCGTGGCCAGGTAGACCGCGGCCGCGCCGACCACGTGGGGCGTGGCCATCGAGGTGCCGCTGATGGTGTTGCTGGCGTTGTCGTCGGTCAGCCAGGACGAGGTGATGTCCGTGCCGGGTCCGAAGATGTCCAGGCAGGTGCCGATGTTCGAGTACACCGCCTTGACGTCGGTCCGCTCGGTCGCGCCGACCGTGATGGCGTTCGGCGTGCGCGCGGGCGAGGTGGTGCAGGCGTCGGCGCCGTAGCTGTTGCCCGCCGCGAGGCCGTAGGTCACGCCCGCCGCGATGGAGTTCGTCACGGCGAGGTCGACGGTGTCGTTCGCGCCACCGCCGAGGCTCATGTTGGCGACCGCCGGGCCGGGGTTGGCCAGGTGGTTCTGGGTGACCCAGTCGATGCCCGCGATGACGCCCTCGTAGGTGCCGGAGCCCGCGCAGTTGAGCACGCGGACGGCGACGAGCTTCACGGCCTTGGCGACGCCGTACTTCGTGCCCCCGACGGTGCCGGACACGTGCGTGCCGTGTCCCGCGCAGTCGGTGGCGTCGGCGTCGTTGTCGACGGTGTCGATACCGGAAACGGCACGGCCACCGGTGAACTCGCTGTGGCTGAATCGGATGCCGGTGTCGATGATGTACGCCGTCACCCCTTCGCCGCTGTTCGGGTACGTGTAGGAGTTGTCCAGCGGAAGCGCGTGCTGGTCGATTCGGTCGATACCCCACGACGTTGTGGGCGTTTGCGTGTCGGAGACGCTCACCTCGGAGTCCTGCTCCACGTAGGCGACCGCCGGGTCCGCGGCGAGCTTGCGGGCCTGCTGCTCGGTCATCGACGCCGAGAAGCCGCGGACGGCGCTCTGGTAGGTGTGCTTGACCTTCGCGTCGTACTTCGCGCTCAGGCTCGCGGTCGTCGAGCTGACGTCGGCGGCGCCTGCGCCCTTGAGAACCACGATGTAGCTGTCCTTCAACGCCTTCGCGGTGTTCAGCCCGCGAATGTCGCCCTCCGGGGCCGCGCCGGCCGATGCGCCGGTCAGCGCCGCGGTGATCGCCACCGCGGTGGTGGTGGCCAGTCCGAGGACGGCCGCCCTTCTGGCCCAAGATTCCCGAACATCTCCCATATCTGGGTTCTCCCTCATCGCAGGGTGTGCACGGAGCGTGTCGTGGTCGATCCGCTCCGTGCCCTACGGCATTTGATATTCTCCCTCGCCGCGCAACGCAAGAATTTGACGGGACAAACCGGGAGACGGATTGTCCACAGATTTGGCCGGCCTGTGAATGAATTGCTTCGTGGAGCCGATGGACACGCACAAAAAATTGTGCCCCGGTCCTGAACGGACCGGGGCACGACTGGTATCCGAATAATGGGAAAGTCAGTCTCCCCGGCGCACAGCCCCTAGGATCTGCTGCTCGCCCGGCGTCGTCACCAATCGCAGCGGCCGCCACAGGTTCTGGCCGAGCGCCACCACCTGGTCGTCCTTCAGCGTCGTCAGCTGGTGCGCCATCTGCGGCGGCAGTCGCCAGATCTGGCTCGCCAGCTGCGCCTGGCCGACCGGCAGGCGCTGGAGCAGCACCAGGTCCGCCGAACTGGCCGTGCTCGACGCCTGCGGGTGCAGGTACGGCAGCACGTACATCGTCGTCTGCCACGGCGACCGCGGCGGGAACAGCTCCTGCGGCACGTGGCCGCCGTCGTGCACGACGAGCAGCGGGGCGTCCTCGGACGGCCTCGGCAGCTCGACCGGGCTGAGCCTGCGCATCTGCACCAGTTCCGACGGCCTGCCCTCGGGACCGTTGCCCGCGGCCCTCAGCACCGGCTGCCACGCGGCGGGCCTGCCGGTGGCGATGGTGATCCACGCGCCGGTCGCCATCGCCCGCAGCGCGACCTGGCGGGCCAGGTAGAGGCCTCCCACGACGACCATGCGGGTCGGCGCGGACCGCAGCACCGAGATCGTCAGCGGTTCGCCGTTGAGCCCGGAGCCGAGCACCATGCCGCCGTGGTCGCCGCTCGGGCTGACCACGTCCAGCATCGCGGGCGAGACCAGGAACTCCGGCGCGATGCCCTTGCCCCGGCCCTGCGCGTCCAGCAGTCGAGAGTTGCTCACGCCACACCTCCCAGCGGCAGCGTCGCCGCGAGACCCGCGACCTGGAGGCCGCGCAACGGGGTGAGCGTGATGTCGAGCTTGCCGCTCAGCGTCTTGAGCCTGCTGTCGGCCTTGTCCAGTTCGGCCTGCGTCCGGGCGCTGACCCGGACCAGGCCGCGCAGCCCGACCTGGCCGTCCTCGCTGCTCGGCGAGATGGACATGGACAGCGTCGAGGACAGCGCGCGCACACCGGTCAGCGAGTTCAGGTTGTCCCGCATGCCCTTCGACGGCCAGCTGGTGATCGCGTAGCTGGCGTGACCAACGCCACCCGCCGTGACACCGGACCACTTCTCGCGCAGCGAGACGCTGCCCGTGCCGCCCGCGACCGCGGTCAGCTCGGCGGCCGAGATGCCCGCGCGGATCAGCTCGTCCGGGTCGAGCGGGCGGATCGTCACACCGGCGGACTCCAGCGCGTTGCGCACGCGGGACAGCGCGCCGATCAGAGCGCGGTGCGCGCCGATGACGCCGCCGCCGCGCTCCCTGATCGCGGCCGCGCAGCGCTTCGGGTCGAGCCGCACGGCGATCCACGTGGTGCGCCTGGCCGCCGCGGGCAGCGGGCCGAGAACCTCCATGTAGGACGCCAGCGCGGGCGAACCGGGCGGCAGGGCGGCGCTGCCGGGGTAGCAGTGCCAGATGACCGAGATGGCGTCCAGCACCACGCCGCGGTCCTCCAGGCACGGGGCGAGCGCGCCCAGCGGGAGGCTCGGCGCGCTGCCGACCGGCGAGATCAGCCCCGGAGCGGGGTCGACCAGCAGCACGGCCGTCCACGCGCCCTGGTGCCACGCGAGGCCCAGCGGCCTGCGCTCGTGGTCCTGGCCGCGCGCGATGACGAGGTCCGGCACGGCCAGCCGCAGCAGGGCGACGCGGGGGTCGTCCGGTCCGATGACCGAGGCTTCCTCCTCCGACGGCGGCTTCATCTCCGTCGGGGCGTCCCGTTTGGCGGTGCGGCTGTGCGAGCGGAAGTTGTAGCGGGCCGTCAGCCCGACCCACTGGGTCAGCCAGCGGCCGCGCCTGCGCGCGAACGCCACGACCAGCGCGACGAACGCGATGCCGCCTGCGACGTACACCAGGCCGAGGTCGATCGTGAGCAGGACGAGGCCGATCGCGACGCCGACCTCCAGCACGACCAGGTTGGCGACCGGCAGGGACCCCAGGCTCGCGCCCGCCGCGCGGCGCCGGGCCCGGCCCACGGGGGGACGCGCCAGGGCGGCGGGGGGCGCCGTGGGCTTACCCTGCGGAGGAGGTCCCGAGGGGCGAGCCATGCCGGGGTTGGGCGGGCCCGGATGTGGAGTGGTCACGGACATCCGTTCTGGTCTCTTTCCCCTCGATGTTCGGTGCACCTCGGGCTACGAGGAAGATGTCCCGGAAGGCTTATCACGCCGGGTCTCGTCAACCCGGTCACGGAGCGGCCCTCATGGGGATATCCTGCCGAACCGTACCGCGACTGGGAGAGCAGCGAGCCGAGAATGGCATCAACACCCACCACCAAGTCACAGGTCCAGGCATACCGCTTCGTGCTGCGCCGGATGCAGTCGGCCCTGGTGCGCAGGGACGCGGTGATGCTGCACGACCCGATGCGGAACCACTCGCGGGCGACGCTCGTCGGCATCGTCCTCGGCGCGGTCGGCATGATCGGCTTCCTGATCTGGGGCCTGTTCTCGCCGGATCCGCAACTGGACGCGGAGACCCAGATCGCGATCTCCAAGGAGACCGGCCAGATCTACGTGGTGCGCCAGTCGCCCCGCGTGCTGATCCCGATGACCAACCTCGCGTCCGCGCGGCTCCTCCTGCTCCAGGAGTCGAGCCCGGACAAGGGCCAGACCGGCAGCGTCAGCGGCGGTGACGCGGCGGCGGGCTCGGCGACCGCCCCGGCCGCGGTCAGCGGCGGGGAACCCAAGCTGGTCAGCGAGAAGGCGCTCGCGAAGATCCCCAAGGGACGGTTGACCGGCATCCCGGACGGGCCGGACATGATGCCCGCCGCCCAGGAGGACCGGATCGGCGCGGAATGGTCGGTCTGCGACCAGCTGACCCTCGACCAGGCCGCGATCAACCCGGAGGCGACGGCCAAGAACAAGACCACGGTCCTCGCGGGCATCGCGGGCGGCGGGAAGCCGTTGGACGGCAACAAGGCCGTGCTCGTGAAGGCCGGCGCGGACGCGAAGAAGGCCTACCTGATCTACAAGCGGCCCGACGACAGCCGCTTCACGTCGACCAGCACGGTGCGGGCCGAGGTCGACCTCTCCGACCAGAAGGTCGTCAACGCGCTGCGCCTGCAGGGCAAGGTCCCCAGGCCCATCAGCTCCGGTCTGCTGAACACCATCCAGGAGGTGGGCAAGCTCCAGGCGCCCGCCATCCCCGGACTCGGCACGCAGATCAACTACATCAACGGCGGCGTCGTGGTCGGCGACGTGCTCCAGGCCACCCGCACCGGCGAGAAGACGGTCTACTACGTCGCGCTGGACAAGGGCTTGCAGGAGGTCCCGACCGCTGTCGGCGACATCATCCGGTTCGCCTACAAGGGCGACGTGAAGCCGAAGGAGATCGACCTCTCCACGGTGGGCACCGTCGTTTCGCAGCTCGACCTCGGCGACTTCCCCACCGAGGTGCCCGCGGTCCTCGACGCGAACGCGGACAACAGCGTGATGTGCCTGAGCTGGCGCGCCGACAACGTCGGCGCGGAGAACAGGTCCGAGCACACCGAGGTCACCGTCGCGGCCGTGCTCCCCGGAGCCAAGGACGCCGTGCCGGTGCAGATCAACCAGGCGGGCGCGACCGGCGAGGTCGTCAGCCAGTTCATCATGGCCGCGGGCAAGGCGGGCGTCGTCCGCAGCTCGACGTCCATCCAGGACTACGGCAGCGGCCCCATCCACCTGATCACCGGCCGGGGCGTCAAGTACGGCATCCCGGACACGCTCACCAGCGGCGCGCTCGGTCTCGGCAAGGACGGCTTCATGCCCGCGCCGGAGTCGATCGTGAGCCTGCTGCCCAACGGCCCGCAGCTCAACCGCAACGACGCCTCGCGCAGCTACGACTCGATCCCCAGCGCGCCGGGTGTGCTCCCCGAGGACGCGGCGGCGAAGAAGGCCGCGGGCGGCTGATCCCCCTCGGCTCCGGCGGAACCGGATCAAGTCCGGGGCCGTCGGAGTCGGTGGCGCACTGTTCGGGGCGGGGAGGTACGGGTGGACGACGTCGCACGCAGGCTGGGCGGCCACCCGGCGACACCCTCGGCCCCCGGCCGGATCGAGGTCGACAGCGCGTGGCTGGAGCTCTACGCCGAGCGCGTCGAGGACGCCGCCGGGGAGCTGTCCCTGGCGCGGGGTGAGCTGCACGACAACCCGTTGCGCCCGCAGAGCTTCGGCGGGATCGGCGGGGACCTGCGCACCGCCGAGGCCTACGCCCGCGCGTCCAGGCTGCTCAACCGGCAGCTGGACCGCGCGTGCGACGTGCTCAGGGCCGCGGGCAAGGGCCTGCACGACGTGGCGGGGCACTACGGCGGCACCGAGGACGAAGCCGTGCGGCTGATCAACAAGGCCGACCAGGTCTAGGGGCGTCATGCGTGGCAAGGACGGTCGCGGGATCGAGTCGGAGGTCGGCGCCGACCTCGACTACCTCTCCCAGCTCAGCCGCAGGCTGGGCGTCGCGGACCTGGTCGAGGAGTACTTCACGCCGGTCGTCGGCGACTGGAACGACCTGCACGACGAGGCCGAGCGCTGGCGGGCGGCGGGGCAGGCCGCGGAGTCGGTTACCGAGGACCTGCTGAAGCCGCTGGGCAGGCTCGACTCGGCCTGGCAGGGCGCTTCCGCCGACTCGTTCGTCGACCACATGCGCCAGGTCGGCCTCGCGGGCCACGACATGTCCGACGTGATGGTCGCGATGGGCGAGGCGCTCGACGAGACCGCCGAGGGCATCCGCGGGATCGTCCAGGACATGGCCGAGGTGTTCCGCGACACCGCCGACACCGTGTCCGGCGCCGCCGGGCTGCCGCTGGACGGCGACGCCCGGATCGTGGCGCACCTGGACGACCTGAAGGACCCCGCGAGGGAGATGTACGAGTCGGTCCGCGACGTCCTGGAGGCGTTCGGGCGGCTGTGCGACGGCTTGAGCGGCGAGGACCCCGAGTTCGCCGGGCCGACCGTGGAGCACGCCTACCCCGAGCGGAACTGGCAGTTCGCGGAGGCGGGTTCCGCCGCGGGCGGTTCGCGGGCCGGGCAGGCCGGTCAGGCTGCGCAGAACGAGCAGACCGGGCAGTCCTCGCAGGCCGTGCGGTCGATGAGCGGGTCGCTCCTCGACACCGGGTCGCCCGCCGCCGGGAAGCCTGAGGCGCCCGCTGCCGTCGCAGGGGCGGTCGGTGGTGCGACGGGGTCGGTCGGCGGGGGTTCGGTCGCCGGAGGCGTTCCTGGAGGCTCGGTCGGGGGTTCCGCCGGGTCGGTGGGCAGCGTGCCCGCCGCGCCCGCCGCACCCACGCAGCCCACGCAGCCCGGTGGGTACACGGCCGTGCAGGAGCCCCGCACCGTGGAGCAGGCGGCCCGGCCCGTCGCCGCGGCGGCCGCGGGTGGTGGTGGCGCCCAGGGCGGACAGGCCGCGGGCGGCGGGATGATGGCGCCCATGGGTGGCGCGGGCGGGCAGCAGGGCGGGGACAAGGAGCACAAGTCCAAGGTGCGCCTCGCCGGGTCCACCGAAGAGGTGTTCGGCAAGCCGGGGAAGACCGCGCCGCCCGTCGTGGGGGAGTAGTCCCGGACCGCTCGGGACCGCGTGGCGAGTTTTGGCCGCGGTCGTCTCAAGTGGCCGGTCGACACCCGATCTTCCCTTGCTGTGACGGCGTTTCCCACCTTCGGGACGGGAACGGGGGCCCTCCGGAGTGGAGGACCCCCGATTCGCGCGTCGGGTGTCGGGCAGCCGCTCCGCTCAGATCCGGCGGACGACCGACCGCCCGCGGTTCCTGTTCACGGTGTGGACCACGAACAGCGTCAGCAGGAGCAGGCCGACGCCGATGCCGGTGCCGGACAGCGCCACGATGAGCGGGGTCATGTCCTTGTGGTTGCCGGGCCCGAGGTCCGTGTTCAGCGGCTTGATCTCGGGGGCGACCGCGCCCGCGCGCTCCGACGGCAGTTCGGCGGTGAGGGCGGCGACGGGGTTGATCATGCCCGCGCCGACCTTGTGGTCCTTGCCGTTCGGGTTGCCGGGGTGCTGGGCGGTCATCGTGAGCCGGTCCATCACCTGGCGGGCGGTGAGGTTCGGGAAGCGCTCGCGCACGAGCGCGGCGATGCCCGCGACGTAGGGCGACGCGAAACTGGTGCCCTGGATGCTGGTGAGGGCGCCGCGTTCGTCGGCGTTGGCGTTGGTCAGGCCCTGGCCCTTGGGGTCGAGGGTGGTGATGTCCTCGCCCGGCGCCGCGATGCTGACCCACGGGCCCCACACGCTGAACGCGGACGGTTCGCCGCGGTCGTTGATGGACGCGACGGACAGCACGTCCTTGCTGTACCAGGGCGGCGAGGCGACGACCTTGACGGTCTCGGTGTTCTGGTTGTCGTTCTGCTCGGGGCAGCCCGTGCCGTCGGTGCCGATGTTGCCCGCGGCGGTCACGATGACGACGTTCTTCTCGTTCACCGCCCAGTCGATGGCGGCCTGGAGCTTGCGCTCGCCCGTGCTCGGCTCCTTGGGGGTGTCGCACGAGGTCAGCGAGATGTTGATGACGTCGGCGCCCTTGTCGACAGCGCGGACGATCGCCAGCGCGAGCGTGGTGACCTTGCCCGCGGACTTGCGGGAGTCCGCCCCGGTGGTGTCCTTGAACTCGTACCGGTCGCTGGTCTGCCGGATGGCCAGGATCTGGGCGTCCGGTGCCGCGCCGACGAACCCGGTCGACTCGTCGCGGCTGGCCGCGGCCACGCCCGCCACCTCGGTGCCGTGGCCGTCGCAGTCGGTGGTGCCCTTCTCCGCGGCGAGGACGTAGTCGCCGCCCGCCTCGACCCGGCCCTTGAGCCGGGGGTGCTCCTCGACGCCGGTGTCGATGATCGCGATCTTCACGCCCTTGCCGGTGGCGAACCGGTGCGCGTCGTCCAGCCGCAGCACCATCTGCGCGTGCGGTTTCGGCGCCACGATGCGGTTGCCGGTGTCCGACGCGATGCACCCCTTGGCGTTCTTCGAGTACTTGACGTCCGGCTCCGGCTCCTTCGGCTGGTCCAGGAGGGAGCGGTCGACGGCGGGCGGCTCGGAGTTGGGGCGGGCGGGCTGCGCGGCCCGGGCCGCGGCGACCGCGGGGGCGAGCGCCAGCGGGCCGGTCACGAGCAGCAGCGCGGTGGCCGCCGTGGCGGCCGCCTTCTTGACGGTGCGGGAAACACGCATGGTGGTAGGCGTCCTCGCGGGTGGTCAGGGCGCGATGAGTTGGCGCATCACGGTGTAGAGGTCCATCACTGCCAGCGCGAGCGGCAGGACGGAGGCGATCAGCACACCCTCCAGCACGTCCACGGTCCGGCGCAGCACCGGCGAGAACTTCTGGTTCGGGAAGATCACGCCGAGCACGAGGGCCGCGATCGCGGCGACGACGAAAGCGCCGAACGTGTAGAGCAGCCGGGTGGAGGGCGACGCCTCCATCATCCAGCCGAGCAGCAGGCCCGCGCCGGACAGCATGCCGCAGCCGAGCAGCGCCACGGCCTGCGCGCCGTTGGCGTAGGCCCGGCCGCGCAGCATCAGCACGAGGGTCACGGCGCCGCCGAGCAGCGGGCCGAACACCGAGCCGTCGGAGGCCGCGATGATGGCGGACACGGCCGCCACCACGCCGCTGCCGACGATCATGCCGGTCATGTACTCGTGGGCGATGGCGGTGCGCCGCTCGATGACCGCGTACTCCGGGAAGCCGGTGTCCTCCTTGAGGTCCTCGGCACTGCCCGGCACGGTCGGCAGCGGCAGCTTCGCCAGCTGGATCGTGATCCGCGGCAGCACCGACAGCGCCGCCAGCGAGAACGCGGCCGCCGCCGCCGCGATGCCCTGCACCGGGTGCGCGATCAGCGTGGCCGCCAGGAACGCGATGGCGCCGAGGCCCGCGGCGGTCGCGGCCGCCACGAACACCGTGATGCCCTGGCCGATCAGCATGATGGCGGCCGAGGCGAAGATCAGCACGAGCACGCTGGCCAGCAGCAGGTTCGGCCTGCCCAGCTGGCCGGGCACGGTGTAGAGGCCGGACACGAAGCTCATCGGCAGCGCGCCCGCCGCGGCGATCAGCACACCCGTGTCGACCGCGGTGTAGGACCTGGCCACCACCGCGCCCGCGGCGATCGCGACGACGGCCGTGACACCGGCCGTGATCGCGACGGCCAGGCTGCTGCCACCCGAGACGCCGCCCGCGAGGAACAGCGACACGGCGGAGGCGATGAGCGCGAGCGCGCCCGCGATGTGGCCGTAGCGCCGCGCCGTCTCCTTCGTCCACGGCCGGAAGCTGTCCGGGTTGGACTCCGCGATGGCGTCGACCACGTCGTCGTACAGCGGGGGCGGCGGGTTCTCGTTGCGCCGCCGCAGCTGGAGCAGGTCGCCGTCGACCACGCCGAGCGACGCGAGCGTGCGGCCGGGGTCGAGAGGGCTGTCGCCCAGTTTCGCCAGGCACCACCCGCCGTGCCGCACGCCGCCGTCCGGAGTGGCCTCCTTGGCCATGTCCAGCAGCATCGGCAGCAGGTCGGCCACCGCCACGTCGGCCGGCAGCGCGACGTCGATGCGCGTTCGCGGCGCAACCACCGTCACCCGGCTGAACACCGTCGTACCGGTCGCCACCAGTGCCCCCTAAAGTCCTGTTCCGCCTG
Organism: Umezawaea sp. Da 62-37; assembly: GCF_032460545.1. Lineage (GTDB taxonomy): Bacteria > Actinomycetota > Actinomycetes > Mycobacteriales > Pseudonocardiaceae > Umezawaea. The sequence continues at coordinate 4,900,477 of NZ_CP135965.1, read as the reverse complement.
TTCCGCCGAACAGGTCCACCCGCTTGGCGGGGACCCTAGTATGGCCGTACCGCTCCGGTGCGCACCGGCGGTTCCGGGGAACGGGTCGTTCGGCCTTTTTACGTCGACCCGAGTCCACTCCGCCCGCGGGTGCGCCATAGTGTCGGTGAAGTGCCGGTCGCGCGCGCCCGCAACGCGGAGCGGGAATGCGCCGAGGGTTGTTCGACAACGACTTGAAGAGGTGCCTGTTAGGTGAGCACGCTGCAGTTCAAGCGAACGCCACGCCTTGCTGCTCCACGGCCACCCGGCGGGGAAGTCCACCTCGAACCACCGCCCGAGGTGCCGAGGGTGATTCCCGGCAACGTCATGATGAAGGCGCTGCCCGTCGTCATGATCGCGTCGTCCGTCGGGATGATGGTGCTGATGTTCAGCACCGGCTCGCGGGCGCCCGCCGCCATGATCATGCCGGGCATGATGATGATCTCGACCGTCGGCATGATGGCCGGCGGCATGGGTGGCGGCAAGGGCCAGAAGAAGGCCGAGATGAACGAGGACCGCAAGGACTACCTGCGGTACCTCGGTCAGATGCGGGACCGCGCCCGCGAGGCCGCCGACGAGCAGCGCGCGGAGCGCGAGTGGGTCCACCCCGACCCGCAGATGCTGTGGTCGCTCGCCACCACCCGCCGGATGTGGGAACGCAGGCAGAACGACCCTGATTTCTGCCACCTGCGCGCGGGCCGCGGCTCGCAGCGGCTCGCGACCAGGCTGGTGCCGCCGCAGACCGGCCCCGTCGAGGAGCTCGAACCGATCGCGACGCTGGCGCTGCGCCGCTTCGTGCGCGCCCACTCGCTCGTGCCCGAGCTGCCGATCTCGATCGCGCTGCGCGGGTTCGCCGCGGTCGGCCTGATCGGCGACACCGAGATCAAGCGCGGACTGGCCAGGGCGCTGCTCGCCCAGCTCGCCACGTTCCACTGCCCGGACGACCTGCTGATCGCCGTGGTCACCACCGGCCGCACCAAGTCCCAGTGGGAATGGGCGAAGTGGCTGCCGCACGTCCAGCACCCGGCGATCGTGGACGGCATCGGCCAGATGCGGATGATGGCCGGCTCGCTGGCCGAGGTCGAGCAGATGCTCGACGAGCAGCTCCGCGAGCGGCAGCGGTTCACCCGCAACGCCCCGCCGCCCGCCGACCAGCCGCACATCGTGATCGTGATCGACGACGGCGACGTGACCCGCGAAGAGCAGATCCTGCTCGAAGAGGGCCTCGTCGGCGTGACGCTGCTCGACCTGTCGGAGTCGCTGGGCAACCTGACCGCGCGCCGCGGCCTGCGCCTGGTGATCGAGGACGACAAGCTCGGCGCCCGCAGCGCCAGCGGCGTCGAGTGGTTCGGCCGCCCGGACTGGCTGAGCCTCGTCGAGGCCGAGGCGCTGGCCCGCCGCCTCTCGCCCTACCGGGTCGGCGGCGTCGACACCGGTGGCAGCGAGGAGGACCCGCTGTCGATGAGCAACAACCCGCCGCTGCTGGAGTTCCTCTCCATCCCCGGCGACCCGATGACCTTCGACGTGCAGCAGGCGTGGCGGCCCCGGCCGGTGCGCGACCGCTACCGGGTGCCGTTCGGCATCGGCGAGTTCGGTCAGCAGGTCGAGCTGGACATCAAGGAATCGGCCATGGAGGGCATGGGCCCGCACGGCCTGTGCATCGGCGCGACCGGTTCCGGCAAGTCGGAGTTCCTCCGCACGCTGGTGCTGGGCATGCTGGCCACGCACTCGTCGACCTCGCTCAACATGATCCTGGTCGACTTCAAGGGTGGCGCCACGTTCCTCGGTCTGGACAAGGCGCCGCACGTCGCCGCGACGATCACCAACCTCGCGGGCGACCTGACGCTGGTCGACCGCATGAAGGACGCCATCGCGGGCGAGGTGTCCCGCCGCCAGGAGGTGCTGGCGAAGGGCAACTACAAGAACGTCTGGGACTACGAGAAGGCCCGTGAGAACGGCGCCGACCTCGACCCGCTGCCCGCGCTGTTCATCTGCATCGACGAGTTCTCCGAGATGCTGACGGCCAAGCCGGACTTCATCGACATCTTCCTCCAGATCGGCCGGGTCGGCCGCTCGCTGCAGATCCACATGCTCCTCGCCTCGCAGCGCCTCGAAGAGGGCAAGCTGCGCGGCCTCGACACGTTCCTGTCCTACCGGATCGGCCTGAAGACGTTCTCCGCCGCCGAGTCGCGCGCCGCGATCGGCGTGCCGGACGCCTACGAGCTGCCGCCCATCCCCGGTTCCGGCTACCTGGGCATCCAGGGTTCGCCGCTGGTCCGGTTCAAGTCGCTCTACGTGTCCGGCCCGTACCGGCCCGCGGGCATGCAGGTCGCGGGGCCCTCCTCCGCGGTCAGCGGCGACAAGCGGCCGCGCTACTTCGTGCCCGACTACATCGAGATCCCCAAGGAACCGGTGAAGCCGGTCCAGGTCGTGGAGGAGAAGAAGGAGGACAGCAACGAGCCGAGCCAGCTCGAGGTCATCGTCAACAAGCTCGTCGGCCAGGGTCCTCCCGCGCACGAGGTGTGGCTGCCCCCGCTGAACGAGCCGCCGTCGCTGGACACGATGCTGCCGCCGTTGCAGGCCACCGAGGACCGCGGTCTGACCGCGCCCGGCTTCGTCACCAACGGCAAGCTCCAGGTCGCGATCGGCGTCGTGGACAAGCCGTTCGAACAGCGCCGCGACCTGCTCTGGGCGGACTTCTCCGGCGCCGCCGGTCACGGCGCGATCGTCGGCGGCCCGCAGTCGGGCAAGTCGATGATGCTGCGCACGCTGATCGCGTCGATGGCGTTGACGCACACCCCGCAGGAGGTGCAGTTCTACTGCCTCGACCTCGGTGGTGGCACGCTCGCCGCGCTGGAGCGGATGCCGCACGTCGGCGGCTTCGCCAGCAGGCTCGACGTGGACAAGGCCCGCCGCATGATCGCGGAACTCGCGGGCATCATCTCCGAGCGCGAGCGCCGGTTCCGCGCGCAGGGCATCGACTCGATGGTCGAGTTCCGCAACCGCAAGCGCCGCGGCGAGATCAACGACGACCTGTTCGGCGACGCGTTCCTGGTCGTCGACGGCTGGATGAACTTCCGGCAGGAGTTCGAGACGCTCGAACCGCAGGTGCAGGCGCTCGCCGCGCAGGGCCTGTCCTACGGCGTGCACGTCGTCATCGCCGCCAACCGGTGGGCGGAGATCCGGCCCGCCATGAAGGACCTGCTGGGCACGAGGTTCGAACTGCGCCTCGGCGACCCGTCGGAGTCCGATGTGGACCGCAAGGTCGCGGTCAACATCCCGCCCGGCAGGCCCGGACGCGGACTTTCCCCGCAGAAGCTGCACTTCCTCACCGCGCTGCCGCGCATCGACGCCTCGTCGGACCCGACGAACGTCGCGGCGGGCATCGGGGACCTGATCACCAAGGTCACCCAGTCCTGGCGCGGGCCGCACGCGCCCGCCGTCCGCCTGCTGCCGGACCTGTTGCCGTACAACCAGTTCATGGCCCAGGTCGAGCAGCTCCGCCCGAACCGCGGCCACATGGTCCCGATCGGCGTGGACGAGGACGAGCTGGCCCCGGTCTACCTGGACTTCGACAACGACCCGCACTTCATGTCGCTGGCCGACGGCGAGTCCGGCAAGACCGGCATGCTCCGCGCGATCGTGCGCGGCATCATGACGCACTACACGTCGAACGAGGCGCTGATCCTGCTCGTCGACTACCGCCGCACGATGCTCGGGTTCATCGATACCGACCACCTGCTCAGCTACGCGGTGTCCTCGGCCCAGCTGAACGACATGATCAAGGACGTCCGGGGCTCGATGCTCGGCCGCCTGCCCGGCCCCGACGTCACCCAGGACCAGCTGCGCAACCGGTCCTGGTGGAAGGGCCCTGAGCTGTTCATCGTCGTCGACGACTACGACCTCGTCGCACCGCAGGGCGGCCAGAACCCGTTGCAGCCGTTGGCGGAGTTCATCCCGCAGGCGAAGGACGTCGGTCTGCACGTCATCGTCGTGCGCCGCATGGGTGGCGCGTCCCGCGCGATGTTCGACCCGATCATCGGCAAGCTGAAGGAGATCGCGTCGCCGTTCATGATCGGCAGCGGTAGCAAGGAGGAGGGCAACCTCGTCGGCAACCTGAAGCCGTCTCCGCAGCCGCCGGGCCGAGGAACGCTGGTCACCCGCAAGAACGGCCAGCAGCGCATGCAGTTCTCCTGGGTCGACCCGGAGTAGCACGACCGGAGCACACCGACGAGGGCCCGCGACGCACATGTCGCGGGCCCTCGTCGTCCTGGCCGGTCGGGGGTCGGCCAAGCGCGGGACCCCCGGCCCCGGCCGGTGGGGGAGCACCGGCCGGGACCGGGGGGCGTTCCCCCCAGCACGTTCACCGCGACTTTCCCGGCATCCGGGAACCACCCCCCTCGGGGCTCCCGAACACCGGCCGCGCCACCACTGGTCACCTACCGTTTCCGCTGGTGGCGGCCTCGCCGTGGTGAACACCGACCACTCTGCCCGGCGTCGCTCACACAACGCTCACACTCCGCGCGCATGCCATAGGCTGGGCGGCGGGGAGCAGGGGGAGACGCGGGTGTGGATCGGGTTCGGGGTCTTGGGACCCCTGGAGGTGCTGCTCGACGGCACCCCGGTCGCGATCCCCGCGGGCCGCGCGCGAACGCTGCTCGCGACCCTGCTGCTCCGCGCGGGCGAGGTCGTCCCCGTCGACGTCCTGGTCGACCGGCTGTGGGACGGCTCGCCGCCGAACCCGGCACGGGCGAAGTCGACGCTGCACATGGTGGTCACCCGCCTCCGGCGTTCGCTGGGCGAGGCGAACTGCGTGCGCACGGCCACCGACGGCTACCTCGCCGACATCGCCCCCGGCGCACTCGACCTGCACCGCTTCCGGTCCCTCGTGGACGACGGCCGATTCGCCGACGCCCTGGCCCTGTGGCGCGGCTCACCCCTGTCCAACGTCGCCTCGGACTCCCTGCACCGCGATGAGGTCACCGCACTGGCCGACGAACGGCTGGAGGTGCTGGAACGCCGCATCGAGGCGGACCTGGACGCGGGCAGGCTCCCCGGCCTCGTGGCCGAACTCCACACCCTGACCCGCCGCCACCCGCTGCGCGAACGCTTCTGGGCCCAGCTGATGCTCGCCCTGCACCGCTCCGACCAGCAGGCCGAGGCCCTGGCCGCCTACCGGTCGGTGAGCGCGCTGCTGGCGGAGGAACTGGGGGTGGACCCCGGACCCACGCTGCGCGACCTGAACGCCAGGGTGCTCCGTTCGGATCCCGACCTCGCCGGGTACAGGTCCGTGGTGGCACCGACACCGCGACAGCTGCCGCCGAGGTCCGCCCACTTCGTCGGGCGTTCCGAAGAGGTGGAGCGGCTCGCGGATCTGCTCGACGCCGTCGAGGGTGACACCCCGGTGATCGTGTCCGCCGTGAACGGGGCCGGTGGCGTCGGGAAGACCGCGCTGGCGGTCTTCTGGGCGAACCGGGTGAAGGACCGCTTCCCCGACGGGCAGCTCTACGTCAACCTGCGGGGATTCGACTCGCGGCGGGAACCGCTCGCGGTGGACGACGCACTGCGCGGTTTCCTGGGAGCGCTGGTCGCGGATCCCAAGTCCATTCCGAACGAACGGGACGCCCGGACATCGCTCTACCGGAGTCTTCTCGCGAACAGGCGGGTACTCGTCGTGCTGGACAACGCGCGGGACGCCGAACAGGTCAGGCCGTTGTTGCCGGGAAGTCCTTCGTGTTTCACATTGGTCACCAGTCGAAGCAGGCTGGAAGGCCTGATCGTGACCGAGGACGCGACCCTGATCGCGCTCGACGTGCTCGCGGACGACGATTCCCGCTCGCTGCTCGCGCGCCGGATCGGCGCGGTGAGGGTCACTGCCGAACCGGAAGCCGTACGGCGGATCGTTCTGCTGTGCGGTGGTTTGCCGCTGGCCCTCTCGATTGTGGCCGCACGCGCACTCATGAATCCGCGATCGACGCTGGCCGCTCTGGCCGATGGTCTTTCCTCGGAGCGCGGTCGGCTGGATTTCCTGGAGACCGGTGATCTCGCGACGAGCGTGCGCGGCGTCTTCTCGTGGTCTTACAAGAATCTGGCCGAGGCGTCCGCCGTCGTGTTCCGGTTGCTCGCCGTGCACCCCGGCGCGAGCTTCACCGTGCCGGTGGTCGCGAGCGCCGCGGCCATCCCCCTCGATGCCGCGGCGAAGGTGGTGGCGGACCTGGTGCGGGTGAACCTGCTGCTGAACCCCGAAACCGACCGCTTCCACTACCACGACCTGCTTCGCGTCTACGCCGCCGAACTGGTCGGGTCGGTGGAGGCCGACGCACGACGTCGACTGGTGCTGAAGCGCGTCCTCAGCCACTACGTCCACTCCGCCCAAGCGGCGCGGAAAATGATGTCGCCCACCGGGATCGAACTTCAGGAATCGCCGCCGGACGAGGTCGTCGTGATGGCCTTCGCCTCTCGTGGCGAAGCCATGAAGTGGTACGAGGAAGAGTACGGGAACATCATCTCTTCACTGCGGTCGGCGATGTCGGAGCAACTCTCCGAGTACGTCGGAATGCTCCAGGAGGCGATCTGGTACTACTTGGACTCGACATCGCGGTGGGATCAGGCGGTTGCCTTGAGTGAAACCGTCCTCGAATTCCTCGAAGATGTCGAAGACCCGTACAGGAATCGACCGGGTGTCCTGCTGGACCTGGCCGTTTCGAACGGACGCCTGGGGCGCCTCCAGGAATCGATCGCCTACTCGACGGCGGCTCTGGCCGACGCCAGGGAGTCCGGGAACCTCAAGTGGGAACGCAAATCCCTCAACAACCTGGGCATGGCCTACAGCGCACTCGGCCGTGACCAGGAGGCCGTCGAGTTCCTGCACGCCGCTCTGGAGGTGTGCGCGAAGACGGAGGGGCGGGTCGGAGAACGAATACTGCTGGACACCCTGGCGACGGTCCACAGCAAGCTGGGGGAGCACGAACGCGCGGAGGCCTACCTGGAAGAGGCGCTGCGGATCAACCGCGGGGTCGACGACTCCTACTCGGCGGCGATCAACCTGACTGGGCTCGGTGCCCTCTACTCCGGGATGGGAAGGTGGGACGAGGCGTGCGGCGTGCTGCTGGAGGCTTTGGAACTCAGCCGGTCGTCCGGTGACCGCTACAACCAGGCGGTTACCTTGTCCAGGCTCGGCGACGTCGCGGAGGGCGGCGGTGACCACACGGGCGCGGACGCCTACCGGAGGCGGGCGCTGGACGTCTTCGCCGAATTGGGCGTGCCGGAGGCCCACGAGTTGAGGGCCAAGCTCGTCGCGGCGCCCGACAGGGCGTGATTGGCTGTGCCCGTGCGGTCGTGGCCGTAGATCGGCCCGACGAGGGGATGGGTATGAGTTTGCACGTGGCGGTCGACTTCGGCACGTCCAGCACCTGCGTCGCGCTGTCGGTGCACGGGCGGGAGCCGCAGGTCGTCGTGATCGACGGCCAGCCGCTGGTGCCGTCGGCCGTGTTCGCCGCCCAGGACGGCACGCTGTTCGTCGGCCACGAGGCCGAGCGGCAGGCCGCGGTCGACCCCTCCCGGTACGAGCCGAACCCGAAGCGGCGCATCGACGAGGGTGAGTTGCTGCTGGGGACGAGCGTGCTGCGGGTGCCGGACGTGGTGCGCGCGGTCCTCACGAGGGCCGTGAACGAGGCGCGGCGGGTCGCCGGGGGGATGCCGGTCGACCTGCTCGTGCTCACGCACCCGGCCGACTGGGGCGCCATCCGGACCCGCGTCCTGCTCCAGGCGGCGAACAAGCTGGCGAACGAGATCAGACTGGTGCCCGAGCCGGTGGCGGCGGCGGTGTTCCACTCGGCGGGCCACGCGATGGCCGAGGGCGCCACGCTTGCGGTGCTCGACCTCGGCGCGGGCACGGTGGACGCCACGGTCATCAGCCGCCAGGGCGGCGCCTTCCGGGTGCTGGCGACCAAGGGCGATCCGAGCTTCGGCGGCGCGGACGTCGACCAGCTGCTCCTGGAGCACCTCGGCTCGCAGGTGCCGCCGCCCGACCGGGACGCCTGGCGGCAGCTCGTCGAGGGGCAGGGGATGGTCGACCGGCGCCGTCGGCGGATGCTCCGCCAGGACGTGCGGGGCGCCAAGGAGACGCTGTCGCGGCACGCCTACACCGACGTGCCGATGCCTCCGCCGTTCCGGGACGCCCACGTCACCCGCAGTGACCTGGAGCGGCTCATCAGCGCGCCGCTCAACCGCGCCGTGGCGCTGGTGCTGGGCGCGGTGCGCAACACCGGGTTGAACCCGCGGCAGCTCACGGGCATCTTCCTGGTCGGCGGGTCCAGCCGGATCCCGATGGTCGCGCGGCTCGTCATGGAGCAGTCCGGGGTCGTGCCCACGAGCATCGACCAGCCCGAGACCGTGGTCGCCCGTGGCGCGCTGCGGGCCGTCGCGATCGAGCAGGCCGCTCCGCCGAAGGCCGTCCCGGCGGAGGAGGGCACCCGCAAGATCACCAGGAAGATCGGGGCCCCCGAGACCTATCGGTCCGCTTTTCCGGCGACGCCCGCGCCGGGATTCTCCAGGCCTCCGCAATTTCCCGTGACGCCCCCGGTGAAGAAGAGGTCCCACGTTCCGCTTCTGGTCGGCGGGGCCGTTCTGCTGGTCGCGGTGATCGGCGCTTCGGTCGCTTATGCGATCTCGTCGAATCGCGACACGAATACCGCGCAATCGAGCGCGCCGAAAACCCAGGAATCCGGCAAGCAGATCTCGGTGTACGACTACAGCTTCTCCTCTCCGGTCGACTGGGAGCAGAGCGGAGGCGATCCGACGACCCGCAAGGTGCAGGTCAGACCGGCGGGCGCGGATTCCACCAAAGACCTCATCGCGGTGCAGGAACAACCGCTCACCTACGACGCCTCCGCGGACCGCGACCGGGCCGTGCGGGAACTGCGCGCGGAGTACGACGTGGCGAAGGACCTTTCCGATTTCACCCCGTCGACGAGCTACGCCGGTAAGGATGTCGTGTACTACCGGGAACGACCCGAAGGCCTGACGATCGACTGGTACGTGCTGCTCAAGGGTGGTGCGCAGGTCAGCGTCGGCTGCCAGTTCACGCAGGCGGGGGAGCAGCGGGTGCGATCCGCCTGCGAGCAGGTCGTCCGGACCTTGACCGTCACGAGTTGACCAGGAGGGTCGGCATGACCTCGGAAGCGTTCGCCAGGTTCCGCGCGGACCTGTCGGCGGCCGTCACCAGGGGTCGGCGGGCCGCCGCGGCCGCCGGGGCGCGCAACGCGGAGGCCCGCGACCGCAGCCGTGACCTGGCAGAGGGGCTGAAGGCGACGCGGTCCGCGTCCGGGCGGGACACCACCTCCCCGGACCTCCGGAAGGCGGCGAACGGGTTCCGCGAGGAGCGCGGCCTGCCCGTCGAGCGGCTGCCCGAACCCGCTCCGCCCGCGGGACCGGCTGAGACGGAAATGCCTATCGACGCAAAAGCAAATGCGGAGACGCGGACCACTCCGGGTTCGCGTCCGGTAGCCGGTCCGAGGGGTCAACTTCCCCGTGCGGGCGACGATGACGAGGACTTTTCGCAAGGGCAAATCCTCTACTGACCGCGGCGACTCCGTCCGGCGCCGTTCACTAGAGCAACTGTTTCCGGCGAAGGCGCGACAAGACGGAACCGGCATGGCACTGTGTCCGTCGTAGGGGCAGTACAGGCTGAGATCGTGCGGCCCGATCCCATCTAACAAGGGGGCTTTTCCCAATGGCACTATTCGCAACTGGCAGCCAGGAGCTCCTGACCGCGGGTCAGGACATCGTCAGCACCGGCGAGGAGATCGACGGCATTCTCCGCAGCCTGAACGGCATCATCGACGGCATCAACGGCATGTGGTCCGGTGCGGCCAGGGACGCGTTCACGGTGCTGAACCAGCGCTTCGACGAGGACGCCAAGAAGCTGAACGAGGCCCTGAAGGAAATCGCCGAGCAGGTCACCGGCAGCGCGAACCTGTACCTGCAGCAGCAGGAAGAGCAGTCGCAGCAGATGAGCTCCATCACCTCGCGCCTCGGCTGAGTGGTCGCCGTTCCGCCTGTTTCACCTCCTTCGGCTTTTTCTGAATAGGACTTGGGGAATTTCATGGACATCAAGGTTGACTTCGGCGCACTCGAAGGGCTCGCGGGCGACATCGCTTCGCAGGCCTCCACCCTCCAGAGCACGCTGGAGAACCTGAAGAGCCGCCTCGCGCCCGCCATCGCCCAGTGGGAGGGCTCCGGCGGTAGCGCGTACCAGGCCTCGCAGTCCAAGTGGGACACGTCCGCCGAGGACCTCCAGCAGGTGCTCGCGCAGATCGGCACCGCCGTCCGCGCCGCGAACGAGTCCTTCCAGCAGGGCGAGCAGCAGAACACCTCGCGCTGGGGCTAGATCTTCAGTCACGCAGCGTGACCACGCGGGCCCTGGGACCTTCCGGTTCCGGGGCCCGCGCATGTTCCGACCTACCGGTTGGCGGGGGCCGTTTTGACCCGGCCACGACCCAACCGGTATCTTCCTACGTTGTTGTGCGGTATCCGGTGCGACATTGCGCGCCGCGTGTGTTCTGGTCCACTTGCCCAGCTCGTTCTCGAGGGGCAATCCGGCCTGGAGCAGCCGCCGCAATGTCCACCAGACGCAAGTGACGACGAGGTAGATCCGTGCGCACGTACAGCCCGAAGGCCGGCGAGGTGACCCGCGCCTGGCATGTGATCGACGCCCAGGACGTGGTGCTCGGTCGGCTCGCCACCCAGGCCGCGACGCTGCTGCGCGGCAAGCACAAGCCGACTTTCGCCCCGCATGTCGACACAGGCGACTTCGTCGTCATCATCAATGCTGACAAGGTCGCCCTCACCGGCAACAAGCGGGACCAGGAGTTCGTGTACCGCCACAGCGGTCACCCCGGTGGTCTGCGCAAGCAGTCCTTCGGCGAGGTGCTTGACACGCGCGCCGACCGGCTCGTCGAGAAGGCGATCAAGGGCATGCTGCCCAAGAACCGCCTCGGCAGCGTCATCGGCAGCAAGCTGAAGGTCTACAGCGGCCCGACGCACCCGCATGAAGCGCAGCAGCCGCAGCCTTTCGAGATCACCAAGATCGCCCAGTGACCGGCGACGAGCACACCGAGGAAGTCACTGTGACCACCCCTGAGACCGAAGTCGAGGCCGTCGACACCGACGCCGTCGATGCCGTTGAGGCCGACACCACCGAGGTCGAGGCCACCGAGGACGACGCCGTCGAGGCTGACGCCACCGACGCCGACGCCGACGCCGACACCACCGAGGACGAGGTCGAGGCCGTCGAGGCCGACACCACCGAGATCGACGCCGATGAGGCCGAGGTCGAGGCCGCTCCCGTGGCGAAGCACTCGCTCAACGGTGCCCACCACCTCGCGCAGACCGTCGGTCGGCGCAAGGAGGCCATCGTTCGCGTCCGCCTGGTGCCCGGCACCGGCAAGTTCACGCTGAACGGCAAGACCCTCGAGCAGTACTTCCCCAACAAGGTGCACCAGCAGCTCATCCGCGAGCCCCTGGTCACCACGGAGAAGCCCGAGACGTTCGACGTGCTCGGCTCGCTGCGCGGCGGCGGCACCACCGGCCAGGCCGGTGCGCTCCGCCTCGCCATCGCGCGTGCGCTGATCGCGATCGACATCGAGGACCGCCCGGTCCTCAAGAAGGCCGGCTTCCTCACTCGTGACCCGCGGGTCAAGGAGCGCAAGAAGTACGGTCTGAAGAAGGCCCGCAAGGCGCCCCAGTACAGCAAGCGCTGATCGGACTTCCAGCTTTACCCTGCGGGAGCAGCCAGTTCTTCACCGAACTGCTGCTCCCGCAGTGCTTTCCGGCCCTTTTCGCTGTGCGGTTGATCACGGAGGATCCTCGGATCATGGCTCGCCTGTTCGGCACCGACGGAGTACGCGGTCTCGCCAATGCGGACCTCACCCCCGAACTGGCGCTGTCCGTGGCAGCCGCCGCGGCACGGGTGCTCGCCGAACACGACCGGACGCACCGGCCGGTGGCGCTGGTCGGTCGTGATCCGCGGGCCAGCGGCGAGATGCTGGAGGCCGCGGTCGTCGCGGGCCTGAGTTCCGCGGGCGCGGACGTGCTGCGCGTCGGCGTGCTGCCCACGCCCGCCGTGGCGTTCCTGGTCGCCGCCCTCGGCGCCGACGTCGGCGTGATGATCTCCGCCTCGCACAACGCCATGCCGGACAACGGCATCAAGTTGTTCGCCGCGGGCGGCCACAAGCTCCCGGACTCGGTCGAGGACGAGATCGAGGAGAAGATGCTCACCCACGACGGCCGCCCCACGGGCGCGGCCATCGGTCGGGTCCGCGACGTCGAGGACGCCGAGGGCCAGTACGTGGAGCACCTCCTCAAGATCACCCCGCACCGCCTCGAAGGCGTCAAGGTGGTCGTGGACTGCGCGAACGGCGCCGCCTCGATCGCCGCGCCGGACGCCTACCGCCGCGCGGGCGCCGAGGTGGTCGAGATCAACTCGGCGCCGGACGGCCTGAACATCAACGACAACTGCGGCTCGACGCACCTCGACGTGGTGCGCGCCGCGGTCCTCGAACACGGCGCCGACCTGGGCATCGCGCACGACGGCGACGCCGACCGGTGCCTCGCGGTCGACGCCCGGGGCAACGAGGTGGACGGCGACCAGATCATGGCCGTCATCGCCGTCGCCATGCGCGACGCGGGCGAGCTGACCGACAACACGCTGGTCGCGACCGTGATGAGCAACCTCGGCCTGCACATCGCCATGCGCGAGCAGGGCATCGCGCTGCGCACCACGGGGGTGGGCGACCGGTACGTGCTGGAGGAGCTGCGCGCGGGCGGGTTCGCCCTCGGCGGCGAGCAGTCCGGCCACGTCGTGCTCCCCGCGCACGCCACCACCGGTGACGGCCTGCTGACCGCGTTGCGGCTGATGGCCCGCATGGCTGAGACCGGCAAGCCGCTGGGCGAGCTGGCCGCGGTGATGAGCAGGCTGCCGCAGGTCCTGATCAACGTCCGGGTGTCCGACAAGGCGCTCGTGGCGAAGGACGCGGCGGTGAGCGAGGCGGTGGCGGCGGTCGCCACCGAGCTGGGCGACTCCGGCCGCGTGCTGCTGCGCCCGTCGGGCACCGAGCAGCTCGTTCGCGTGATGGTCGAGGCGACGAGCCACGAGGTCGCCGAGTCCGCCGCGCGCAGGCTCGCCGATGTGGTTTCCTCGGTGCACTGATTTCCGAAGCTGGGGTGGGGCATGGTCAATCTGGTCCTGGGGTTCGTCGTCGGCGCGCTCGTCGGCGGCGGTGTCGCGTTCGCGATCCTGAAGGCGAAGCCCCAACGGCAGCAGCAGTTCCCGCCGAACCAGGGCTACCCGCCCCAGCAGCACGGCTACCCGCAGCCCCCGCCTCCCCAGGGGCCGCAGCCCCCGCAGCAGCCCCCGCGCCAGTGGTGACCCGCTGCGGTCGGTGTCCGGTGGCTGTTTACTAAGGCAACCGACTGTCCCAACCGGCCTCGACACGGCTGTTGGGCTGGGAGTCTTGGGCGGAACCCGGAGCGACATGGCCGCGTCTCACCGGGGACGAAGGGGAGGCAGGAGCACATGGCGGGTTACCAGGCCAACGCGGGTGAAATGATGTCGTCGGCGACCACCATCCAGGGGATCGCGTCCGATGTCGAGGAGTACAAGGCGAAGGTCGCGTCCAGCGCGGTGACGGCAGCCGACTTCGGTCGAGCGCACACCGCGGGCGGATCGCGCTACCTCGCCGGGCTGCCGAAGGTCGTCGAGGCGGTCTCGGCCCACTCCGCCGCGTTGAAGGGCCTCTCCGACAAGCTCCGCAACTCCGCCAACGGGTACGACTGGACCGACACGGCGAACGCGCAGAACCTCGCCAACACCGGGGGCAAGTGATGGCTGCTCCGTCCTGGGAAGACGTGAAGAAGGTCGTCGACAACCCCGCGGTGTCCACGGAGGACAAGAAGGCCCTCCTGCTCGCGTACTACACGAACGACGCCAAGGACGACATCACCGGCACGCACAACGACGAGCTCGAGGAGTACCTCGACGACTACGACATCTCGTGGGGCGACGGCCAGTGGCAGGCGACCAAGGACGCGATGCCGTGGGCGGACAGCTCGGAAGACCGGCTGAACAGCGCCTACGACAAGGGCAAGAAGGCCGCGGACGAGGGTGACGCGCGCAACGCCCAGCACGAGAAGGACAAGAAGGCCGGGCAGGACGTGCTGGACGGCTCCGCCCAGCGGGCGTCCGACGGCGGTGCCGGTGTCGCGAACTCGAACCAGCTGCTCGACGCGGGCAAGCCGGGCCTGAAGTACTTCGAGAACTTCCTGCCGGTGTACCAGTCGGCGCTGTCCGTCATCGACGGAGGCAAGGTCGACACGTCGGTCGACAACATGCACCGGCGCTACGACGAGCAGCGCGACATCGACTTCCACAAGATCGACATCGACATCGTCGAGCTGCACCAGGTGGCGCAGGACTCCCGCGACCGCCAGGGCGACGCCGAGAAGTCGATGAGCAAGCTCTGGTCCGGTTGGGACGGCGACGCCGCCGACGCGTCGCGGAAGTTCGTCACCGACATGTCCGGCCGGGCCGCCACCCACGCCGAGGCCATCGACCACATCGCCGAGGTCACCAGGGCCGCGTGCCACACCGTGTCCGGTCTGGTGAACACCAAGGCCAGGACCATCCTCGAGGGCGTCCAGAACGTCAACGACATCGCGGGCCTGAGCCCCGACCAGATCAAGCAGGTCGTCGACGGGGTGTTCTCCGAGGACGAGGCGCTGCTGCGGCGGGTCGCCGGGTTCGTGAAGTTCACGATCGACGACGGCGCGTGCGACGGCGACGTGTGGAAGGAGCAGGTCCGCAAGGAGTCCATGAAGTGGCTCAAGGGGACCTTCAAGCCCGACGTCGACGGCAAGTACGAGCAGTTCGACGCGATCTGCAAGAGCACCAAGGAGTCGGTCGACAAGGCGTGGGAAGAGGTCGGCAAGCAGGTCGACGCCTTCAACACCAAGCCGTTCGACCCGCCGAAGCAGGACGCGCCGCCGAAGCAGGACACCCCGCCCGCGACCGACCACGACGGCAGCACCGGGACGAGCAGCACCGGCACCGGGAGCACGGGGACCGGCAGCACCGGCACGGGCAGCACGGGCACGGGTAGCACCGGGACCGGCAGCACCGGAACCGGCAGCGGGTCGACCCCGCCGTCGGGCAGCATGCCGTCCATCCCGGAGATGCCGAAGCCGGAGAACCCGCTCGACAAGAACGGCGACGGCAAGCCGGACGACGCGAACGGCGACGGCAAGCCCGACGACCAGGCGGGCAGCGGCGGTGGTGGCGGTGGCGACGGCAAGGGCGAGGAGAAGAAGCCCGAGAGCGTCACGATCACCAGCGGTGCCAACGAGATCAAGGTCACGGAGCCGGACTCGCGCGGCCACGTGAAGATCACCGTCGACACGCCGAACTCGCCGCCGAAGACCTACGACCTCGACTTCAGCAAGAACCCCGAGGCGGCCAAGGCGCTGATGGGCGCGAACGGCGCGGCGGCGATCTCCCAGGCCCTGTCCGGCCAGGGCGCCGCCGGTGCCGCGGGCACCACGCCGGGCAGCGCCCCGACGGCCGGTGGCGCGACGCCGATCGAGGCGGGCGCAGACGGCAAGGCCGTGATCGAGATCGACGGCCTCACCATCACGACCGAGATCGACCCGCTGACCGGTGAGGTGAACATCTCGGTCGACGACGGCACGGGTGAGCCGCAGCAGTACGGCCTCGAGTTCGGTGACGACGACGACTCGTCTGACCCCGGCACCGACAAGTCCGGTGCCGACAAGTCCGGTGACGGCCAGTCCCGGCCGGACTTCAGCACGATGCCCGCGTTCGACAGCGGGGCGGGCGGCTTCACCGATCCGGCGTTCGGGCAGGACGGCGGCCAGAGCGCGGGCGACCGCGTCTTCGAGCGCGAGTTCGGCGGCGGCCAGAGTTCCGGTGAACCCGCGTTCGAGCGCGAGTTCGGCGGTCAGGGCTTCGGGGAGCAGAGCTTCGGCGAGCAGGGCGGCCAGGGCTTCGTGGAACCGGCCCCCGCCCAGGAGTACGGCCAGGGCTTCAGCGGCGGCTTCACCGATCCCGCGTTCGCGCAGAGCTTCAGCGAGCCGGGCTTCACCGAGCCGGGGTTCGCGCAGCCGACGCCCGCGGTCGGGTTCACCGAGCCGCTGTCCGGCGGGTTCCCGTCGGGCGACGGCGGTGGCACCACGTCCACCTCGGGCGCGTCGGCGTTGGGGGACAGCGGTTTCGACCGCGCGGACTCCATGATCGGCCCGCAGGTCCCGCCGACCGGCACGGCTCCGGACCCCATGTGGGGCCCGCCGACGCCGAGCGGTGACGCGAGCCTCGCCGACACCACGGCGGCGCAGGCCGGCGAGCCGGGTTCGGCCACGCTGCCGTCCATCGGCGACGGCGGCGCGGGTCAGGGCCAGGCGATGCAGCCCGCGGGCGGCATGATGGGCGGCGGGATGATGGGCGGCGGCCAGCCCGGCGGAGGGCAGCAGGGCGGCGGCGACTCGGAGCGCGGCGCGAGCCAGTGGCGCACCACGGGTTCGCTGTTCGACGACGAGGCGGGCCTCGGTCGGCTGCAGGGCGTGCTCGGGGAGGACAACGCGAGATGACCGGATTCGAGTCGCTGGAAAGCGTCAAGCGCAAGCTCGCGGGGATCACGTCGGAGCACTCGGCGCGGATGGAACTGGCCACCCGCAAGCTCGCCGAGACCGACAAGGCGACCGCCGAGAGCCACAAGGACTTCGTCGACAAGCAGAAGCGCGTCGTCGAACGCCTGCGCGAGATGGCGAAGGCCCAGCGCGAGAGCGCGGTCAAGAAGCCGGACAGCGAACTCAACTTCATGGTCGAGGACGAGGCCGGGCCGGACGAGCTGGCGGACGAGATGGCCGCGCTGGAGCGCGCCCGGATCGCCCGCGCGTCCCAGACCGAGGAGGGTTCGTTCCTCCAGGCCGCGCCGTCCGCGGGTCCGGGCCGCTGGGGTCGCGAGCCCGTGCCCGCGACCGAACCCGTGGCGCAGGCACCGGTCCGGCCGCTCCCGCCGGTCCGCCAGCCACCGCCGCGCCGTCGGGTGGCCGATGACGACGACGACTTCGGCAACGAGAGCTACCTCACCTGAGCCGGTGAACGCGAAGGGCCTCCCCGTCACGGCGGGGAGGCCCTCGTCACATCACTGGCGCGGCGGTCCGTACCCCTGCGGGGGCGGGCCCTGGCCGGTCGGCCCCGGCCCGTAGCCGGGCGGCGGACCCTGTCCTTGCGGCGGGCCGTATCCGGGCTGCGGCGGGCCGTAACCCGGCGCGGGCGGCCCGTACCCCGTTCCCGGTTGCGCGAAGCCCGGCTGCCCGTACCCCTGCTGGGGAGGGGTTCCGCGCAGCGCGCCGATCGTCGGTGGCAGCACCGCCAGGATCGCGACGACCACGCCGAGCAGGAGGGCGGTCACCTGCACCCCGTCGACGCCCACCCCGGTGAAGCCCCAGTAGTTCAGGTACACCACGTTCAGCACGAGCGGCGCGACGGCGAGCAGTGCCGCGAGGCCGACCACGAGCACGCCCGCGACCTTGCGCGCGAGCAGCAGGACCGCACCCGCCAGGAAGACCGCGAACGGCAGGAAACGGGTCCACTCCTGGAGGTTCGCGAGCAGCGACAGCGTGTCCGGGTCGCCGCCGGTCTGCCGCATCATCACGTCGACCAGCTCCGGCGCGGTGTCCGGCTCGTTCTCGTGCAGCACTCCGATCAGGCCGAGCACGCCCCAGAAGATCCCGACCCCGGCCGCGCCGATCGCCGCGATCACGACGAACGCCATGTTCCCGCCACGAGGCGGGGCGGGCGGCTGCTGTTGTTGCTGGGGCTGCCACCCCGGTTGCTGCTGTCCTGGCATCACGCGCTCGACGGTAGCCGGTCGTCCGGCCCGCGCGTGCCGTGTTGGCGCGGGTCCACCCGGTCGGTCAGTGCCGGGCGCGGGCCAGCGCGCCGCGCTGGTAGGACAGCACCGCGCCCTTGACGTCGTTGTCCAGCAACGCGTCGTAGCGCTTGTCGTCGGTCAGGGCGCGGAGCAGGAAGGCCGTCGTGAACGCCTTCGCCAACCTGTTCGCGGCACGCTCGCCCTTGCCGTCCAGCAGGAGTTCGCTCCAGTGCCTGCCCTCGGCGAACCCGAGGTGGCCGACCTTGGGCAGCGTCCGCACCTGCACCGGGCCGAGCCACGCCTCCGCGATGGCCTCGCTGTGGCCGACCGGCGGCGCGATCCGGTCCTCGCCCGCGGCCAGGTGCAGCCCCGGCGCGGTGACGCGGCGCGCGGCGTCCAGGGCGGACGGCCGGGTCTCGGTCGCCGCCAGCGTGATCACGGCCCGGATCCGCTCGTCGTCGGCCGCGGCCAGCACGGCGGCGCCACCGCCCAGCGAGTGGCCCGCGACCGCGAGCTTCGCCGGGTCGACGCTGATGCCGCCGTCGCCGAGCCGGACGCCCGCGCAGACGTCGAGGGTCGTGCTGAGGTTCGCGGCGTGCAGCCGGGCGGACAGCAGCGGGCCGCGCTGGGTGTTCGGCGCGGCCGCGACGAAACCCCACGAGGCGAGGTGGCGCAGCAGGCCGAGGTAGCGGCCGACGGGCTGGAGCCAGCCGTGGCCGAACGCCACGGCGGGCAGCCCGAGCCCGGATGCGGGGGTGAACACCTCTCCGGGCAGCCCGACGAGAGCCAGGTCGCCCCGCATCACCTCGTGCCTGCCGGGCTTGCTGAGCTGGTCCAACGCCTGCTTCGCCGAGTAGCCGCTCACCCCTGGAACCGTAGTCGATCGGCGCGTTCCCGGAGACTCGCGCCACACCTCGACATTGGTCTACACCAAATGTGGGTGTGACCTGCGCAAATCCCGACCGCTGACACTTTCGGGTTACGGCCGTGGTCTAGCTACTCTGTTCGAGTGTGCGGAATCGTGGGATACGTGGGTCACCGGTCAGCTCTGGACGTCGTGCTCGACGGGCTGAGGCGGATGGAGTACCGGGGGTACGACTCGGCGGGCGTCGCCGTGCTCGACGGCGCGGGCGGTCTGACCGTCGAGCGCAAGGCCGGGCGGCTGGCCAACCTGGAGGCACGGCTGGACGAGGTCGGCAGGGGGGCGTTCACCGGCACCGCCGGCATGGGCCACACCCGCTGGGCCACGCACGGCGCTCCGGTCGACCGGAACTCGCACCCGCACCGGGACGCGACCGGCCGGGTGGCCGTCGTGCACAACGGCATCATCGAGAACTTCATCGCGCTGCGCACGGAGCTCGAGGGCTTCGGCGTCGAGATGGCCAGCGACACCGACTCCGAGACCGCCGCCCACCTGGTCGCCCGCGCCTACAACGAGGGCGAGACCGCCGGTGACCTGACCGGGAGCGTCCGCGCCGTGGTCCGCCGCCTGGAGGGCGCGTTCACGCTGGTCGTGACGCACGCCGACGTGCCGGACCAGGTCGTCGCCGCCCGCCGCTCCTCGCCGCTGGTGGTCGGCGTCGGCGAGGGCGAGCACTTCGTCGCCTCCGACGTGTCCGCGTTCATCGAGCACACCCGGCAGGCCGTCGAGCTGGGACAGGACCAGGTCGTCGTGATCACCGCCGACGGCTACGAGGTCACCGACTTCCACGGCGAGCCCGCCACCGCGAAGCCGTTCACCGTGGACTGGGACCTGTCGGCCGCCGAGAAGGGCGGCCACGAGTACTTCATGCTCAAGGAGATCGAGGAGCAGCCGGACGCACTCGCGAACACCCTGCGCGGGCACTTCGCGGGCGGCCGGATCATCCTCGACGAGCAGCGGCTGTCCGACCAGGACCTGCGCGACGTCGACAAGGTGATCGTCGTGGCCTGCGGCTCGGCCTACCACTCCGGCCTGATCGCCAAGTACGCCATCGAGCACTGGACCCGGCTCCCCGTGGAGGTCGAGCTGGCCAGCGAGTTCCGCTACCGCGACCCGGTGCTCGACCGCGACACGCTCGTCGTCGCCGTCTCCCAGTCCGGTGAGACCGCGGACACGCTGGAGGCCGTCCGGCACGCCCGCGAGCAGAAGGCCCGCGTGCTGGCGGTGTGCAACACCAACGGCGCGCAGATCCCGCGCGAGTCCGACGCCGTGCTCTACACGCACGCCGGGCCCGAGATCGGGGTCGCCTCGACCAAGGCGTTCCTCGCCCAGATCGCGGCGAACTACCTGGTCGGGTTGGCCCTGGCGCAGGCCCGCGGCACCAAGTACCCGGACGAGGTCGCCCGCGAGTTCCGCGAGCTGGAGGCCATGCCCGACGCCGTCGCGCGGGTCCTCGGCACGACCGAGCAGGTCCGCGCGCTGGGCCGTGAGCTGGCCGACTCCAAGGCGGTGCTGTTCCTCGGCCGCCACGTCGGCTACCCGGTGGCGCTCGAGGGCGCGCTGAAGCTGAAGGAACTGGCGTACATGCACGCCGAGGGCTTCGCCGCGGGTGAGCTCAAGCACGGTCCGATCGCGCTGATCGAGGAGGGCCTGCCGGTCGTCGTCGTCATGCCGTCGCCGAAGGGCCGCGCGGTGCTGCACTCGAAGATGGTGTCCAACATCAGCGAGATCCAGGCCCGCGGCGCCCGCACGATCGTGATCGCCGAGGAGGGCGACGAGACGGTCCGGCCGTTCGCCGACCACCTGATCGAGATCCCGGCCGTGCCGACGCTGCTCCAGCCGCTCATCTCGACGGTGCCGTTGCAGATCCTCGCCGCCGAGATCGCCCGCAGCCGCGGCTACGACGTCGACAAGCCCCGCAACCTCGCGAAGTCCGTCACGGTCGAGTAGGGCGGTGCCGCACATCACGTGTCGCAGGGCCACGGGGTGGCAAGGTATGCGGGCATGCGCGGTCTGTGGAACACCGAACACGTGAAGGCGGCCGAGGCGCGGCTGCTGGCCAGGACCCCGGAGGGCGCGCTCATGCGCCGCGCCGCCTTCGGGGTGGCCACGGTCGCCCTGGAGCTGCTGGCGGGCCGCAGGCGGGTGGGTCTGCTGGTCGGCGCGGGCAACAACGGCGGTGACGCGCTGTGGGCCGGGTACTTCCTGCGCCGCCGGGGTGTCGCCGTGTGGGCCGTGCTGCTGGACCCGGAGCGCGCGCACGCCGAGGGGCTGGCCGCGTTCCGCCGTGCCGGTGGGCGGGTCGTGGACAAGCTCCCGGAGATCGACCTGGCCGTCGACGGCATCGTGGGCCTGTCCGCGCGCGGTCCGCTGCGGCCGGAGGCGGCCGAGCACGTCGCGGGCGTGACGGCGCCGTTCCTCGCGGTCGACCTGCCCAGCGGCGTCGACCCCGACACCGGCGTCACCGGCGGGCCGTTCGTGGAGGCGCGCACCACCGTCACGTTCGGCTGCCTCAAGCCGGTGCACGCCCTGGCCGACTGCGGTGACGTGCGGCTGGTCGAGTTCGGCCTGCGGCCCGAGCTGTCCGGCCCGGACCTGCTGGAGCTGGAGCGCGAGGACGTCGCGTTCGCCTGGCCGGTGCCCGGCGTCGGCGACGACAAGTACACCCAGGGCGTCACGGGGATCGCCGCCGGTTCGGCGACCTACCCCGGCGCGGCCGTGCTGGCCACCGGCGCCGCGGTGCTGGCCACCTCGGGCATGGTCCGCTACGCCGGGCAGGCCGCCGACGCCGTGCGCGCCCGCTGGCCCGAGTCCATCTGCACCGGCTCGATCACCGACGCCGGCCGGGTGCAGGCCTGGTCCGTCGGGCCCGGCCTCGGGACCGGCCTGAGCGCGGAGAACGTGCTCAAGCACGTGCTCGACGCCGGTGTGCCGGTGTGCGCGGACGCCGACGCGATCACGATGTTCGCCAACAACCCGGACCTGTGGGACGCCCGCGACCCCGACGGCGTGGTGGTGCTCACGCCGCACGACCGCGAGTACGCCCGGCTGATGGGCGAGGAGGTCGGCGACGACCGCGCGGCCGCCGCCAGGCGGGCCGCCGCGCGCTTCAACGCCGTCGTGCTGCTCAAGGGCAACACCACGATCGTCGCCGACCCCGGCGGGGCGGTGGCGGTCAACCGCTCCCGGTCCGCGTGGCCCGCCACGGCCGGGTCCGGCGACGTGCTGTCCGGCGTGATCGGCTCGCTGCTCGCGGCGGGGGTGTACCCGCTGCTCGCCGCGGCCTGCGCCGCCCACGTGCACGCGCTGGCGGGCGAACTGGCCGCGAACGGCGCGCCGATCCCGGCGTCGTCCCTGATGGCCGCCATTCCGGACGCGATTCGGTCCGTGCGGGCTGTGACACCATGATTGGCGCCATGGTTGCCTCCACACCCCGCGCCGAGGTCGTCGTCGACCTCGCGGCCTTCCGCCGCAACGTCGCCGTGCTGGCCGGTCTCGCGGACCGCACGGGCGCGGCGACGATGGTCGTGGTCAAGGCGGACGGCTACGGCCACGGCGCCGTCGACATGGGGCGCGCGGCCCTCACCGCGGGCGCCACGTGGCTCGGCGCGTGCTCGCTGGCCGAGGCGCTGGCGCTGCGCGAGGCGGGCATCACCGCGCGCGTGCTGTCGTGGCTGGACCTGCCCGGCGAGGACTTCGCCGCCGGGGTGGCCGCCGACGTGGACATCTCGGTCGCCTCCACCCGAATGCTGCGCGTCGTCGCCGAGGCCGCCCGCGCGGTCGGCAGGCGCGCCCGCGTGCACCTCAAGATCGACACCGGGCTGACCCGCAACGGCTGCCAGCCCGCGCTGTGGCCCGAACTGGTCGCGGAGGCCGCCGGCACCCCGGCCGTCGAGGTCGTCGCGATCTGGTCGCACCTGGCGTGCGCCGACGAGATCGGCCACCCGTCGATCAGCCTCCAGGCCGAGCGCTTCGACGTCGCCTACCGGCAGTCCCTCGCGGCCGGCCTGCGGCCGTTGCGGCACCTCGCCAACTCGGCGGCCCTGATCACCCGCCCCGACCTGCACTTCGACCTCGTGCGCCCCGGCATCGCCGCGTACGGCCTGAACCCGGTCCACGTCCCGCTCGACCTGCGCCCGGTGATGACGTTCCGCGCCGGGGTCGCGCTGACCAAGCGCGTCCCCGCGGGCGAGTCCGTGTCGTACGGCCTGACCTGGACGACCCCGGTCGACACCACGATCGCGCTGGTCCCCGCCGGGTACGCCGACGGCGTGCCGCGCAGCCTCTCCGGCCGGATGGAGGTGCTCCTGCACGGCAGGCGCCTGCCCGTGGTCGGCCGGGTCTGCATGGACCAGATCATGGTCGACTGCGGTGACCTGCCGGTCGAGGAGGGCGACGAGGTCGTGCTCTTCGGTCCCGGCGACCGCGGCGAGCCGACCGCGCGCGAGTGGGCCGACACCATCGGCACCATCGACTACGAGATCGTCACCGGGATGCACCGGCCGCGCCTGCGCCGCACGTACGCGGGGCTCCCCGAGCTGGTCGAGACATGAGCACCCTGTGGAGGACCGTCGGCTGGGCGGGCGGCGTCCTCGGCGCGGCCGCGACCGGTGCCGCGGTCGGCGCCGCCGCGCACCGCAAGAAGCTGTCGGAGGAGCGCCGCAAGACCGGCGACCCGCTGGTGGGCGAACCGCTCGGCGAACTCCGGCCCGACCACGAGTCCACGGTGGCGGCGGACGACGGCGTGCCGCTGTCCGTGGAGGAGGTCCTGCCGGAGAACGGCGCGGACCCGGAGCTGACCGTCGTCCTCGTGCACGGCTTCGCCCTCGACCGGCGCTGCTGGCACTTCCAGCGCCGCGACCTCGCGAAGCTGGAGGACCCGCCGGTCCGCCAGGTCCTCTACGACCAGCGCAGCCACGGCCGCTCGGGCCGCTCGACGCCCGAGGGCAGCACCATCGAGCAACTGGCCCACGACCTCGACGCCGTCCTCCGCGCCGTCGTGCCCGACGGCCCCCTCGTGCTCGTCGGCCACTCCATGGGCGGCATGACGATCATGGCCCTCGCCGAGTCGCGGCCCGAGCTGTTCGCCGACCGCGTGCGCGGCGTCGCCCTCGTGGGCACGGCCGCGGGGGCGGTCGGCGGCGCCGGGCTGTCGAAGTCCGTGCTGTCCCGGTACAACCCCTTCACTCTGGGCGTCGGCCGCCTGGCGGGCATCCAGCCCGGCTTCGTCGAGTGGGCGCGGCGGCGGGCGGACAAGGTCACCTGGGGCGGCATCAGGCTGTTCGCCTTCGGCGACCACAAGGTCAGCCCCCTGTTGGTGGACCTGATGGAAAAGATGATCAACCAGACCTCGGTGAAGGTGCTGACGGAGTTCCTGGAGACCCTGGGAACCCACAACCGCTACCGGGCGCTGGCGGGTCTCCGGCACTGCGAGGTGCTGGTGATCAGCGGCGACGCGGACCGGCTGACGCCGTTCTCGCACGCCGAGCGGATGGCCGAGGAGATGCCGGACGGCGAACTCGTCCGGGCGTCCGGCGCGGGCCACATGGTGATGTTGGAACAGCCCGGTCTGGTCACCGGGCACCTGATCGGATTGATTCGGCGGTCCGCCGCCGAGCAGGATGGAAGTCGACGACGATGGTGGCGACGAGCGTGAACACGACGGTGGAACTTCCGAAGGTGGAGGACACCGAGGACTTCGGACGACGGCTGGGCAAGGTCCTGCGCGGCGGCGACCTGCTGCTGCTCGCAGGCCCACTGGGCGCCGGGAAAACCGCGTTCGTCCGCGGCCTCGCGGACGGCCTCGGGGTCACCGGCCGGGTCAGCTCCCCGACCTTCGTGATCGCCCGCGTACATGAGGCCGGTGAGCGAGGGGTGTCCCTGGTCCACGTGGACGCCTACCGCCTGGGCGGCGAGTTCGCCGAACTGGACGACCTGGACCTGGACACCGACCTGGTCGACGCCGTGGTCGCCGTCGAATGGGGCGAAGGACTGGCCGAACGGCTGTCCGAAGACCACCTCCTCATCCGCTTGGAACGGCGCGACGACGACGTCCGAATCGCCCACTTGGAGCCGCACGGATCCTGGGTGGACCGAGACCTACCACTCCAAGCCTGAACCGCCGACCACCGGCCTGAACCGCCGACCACCGGCCTGAACCGCCGACCACCGGCCTGAACCCCGGAAAGCAACCCAGACCCGCTGGTACGCAAGGGAAAGCGCCCAAGCGTGGTCGATTTGACTTGGGGTTTTTGGGCTTATAATTGGTCGGCGGGCATCTATACCACCTGCCCTTTTACGCCGACAAAGCCCAAAAAAGGGGCCCCAAGTCAAATCGACCACACCCCCGCACGCAACCACCAAACCCCCACGCACCAGCACCAAACCCCCACGCACCAGCACCATGCCCCCACAGACCAGCACCATGCCCCCACAGACCAGCACCATGCCCCCACAGACCAGCACCATGGCGCCACGCACCAAGCCCCCACGCACCAAGCCCCCACGCACCAGCCACGCCCCTCAGGGCCCCGCCACCCCCCGAACGATCCCCAGCTCCACCAGGTCCTGCGGCCGCAGCTTCAACTGATCCGCCGTAGCCGCCACCTCCTCCGCCTCCCGCTTCAGGATCGCCGCCGCCAACTCCGGCGCGATCACCGAGAAGTACGCGTCCGGGGCGATCCACGTCTGGTCCGGCGACGACAGCGCCAAAGCCCCACCGGACCCGCCCTCACCGATCACCAGCGTCGTGATCGGCACCCTCGCCGCCACCACCACCCCGAACAACTCGGCGATCGCGGGCCCGATTCCGGCCCTCTCGGCGGCCGCGTCGTTGGCCGCCCCCGGCGTGTCCACCAGCGTCAGCACCGGCAGCCCCAGCCGTTCCGCCAACCGCACCATCCGGCTGGCGGTGCGAAAACCCGCGGGCGTGTTCGCCGTACCCGTCTGGGCGGCGTAGACGACCGCGCGGCCCTCGTGCAACCCGATCCCGCACAGCATCCCCGGATCGACCCCGCCCGCCCGGTCACCGCTGAGCGGTACCCGGACGGAGAAGAAGTCGTCCAGGTACGCCCCGGCACGCGGTCGCTCAGGAGCACGGGCGCGGGTCACGGCATCCCAACCGTCAACCGGCAGATCCGTCTTGCCGAGCGCCCGTGGCACCGAAGCCGGACGCAGATCCCCGCCCATCAGCAACGGCAGCAGGGTCCCCAGCACACCGCCGAGTTCCTGCGGCGGCACGACCAGGTCGACCGCACCCGCGGCGAACTGCCCCTCGCTGGTGTACGCCGGATCCGGCCCCGGCCGCACGCGGCTGCCCGCGAAGCCGACCTGGGCGCCCGGAACGGCCAGCACCACGTCGGCGCCCGCGCCCAGGGACGCCCAGATCCCGCCGGTGGTGGGGTCGCAGAGCACGGACACGTGCGGCAGACCCGCGTCCGCGTGCTGCGAGCACAGGTACGCGATCCGCTGGAGTTGGCGCAGGGACGCCATGCCCTCCTGCATGCGGCTGCCGCCGGTGGCGATGACCGAGACGACGGGCAGGCCCTCCTCGCGGGCGTCGGTGAAGGCCTCCTCGACGAGGTCGCCGGTGGCCGTGCCGACGGAACCGCCGAGGAAGCGGAAGTCGAAGGAGATGGCCACCGCGTCGGCCCGCCGCTCCCACGACACGGACTCGTCGTGGCCGGTCGTGGAGCGGGCACGGCCGAGTTGGGCGCCGTACCCCGCCCAGCCCAGCGGGTTCACGCGCGGAGCGAACGCTTGAGGACCTTGCCCATGTCGTTGCGCGGCAGCGCTTCCAGGAAGCGCACCACCCTGGGCCGTTTGTGCGGCGACAGCAGCCGGGCGACGTGGTCGCTCAGGTCCGACTCGGCCGGGAACGCGCCCGCGGCGGGCACGACCCAGGCCACGATCCGCTCGCCGAGGTCGTCGTCCGGTTCGCCGGTGACCGCCACCTCGGCGACGTCGGGGTGCTCCAGCAGGGCGTTCTCGATCTCACCCGCGCCGATCTTGTAGCCGCCGCTCTTGATCAGGTCGGTGGCGCGCCTGCCGACGATCCGCAGGTAGCCGTCGGGGTCGCGGATCGCCATGTCGCCGGTGCGGAACCAGCCGTCGCGCAGCGCGGCGGCCGTGGCGTCGGGGCGGTTGAGGTACTCCAGGAACAGGTTGGGGCCGCGGACCTCGATCTCGCCGATCTCGCCGCCCTCGTCGACCAGCCGCACGTCCACGCCGTCCAGCGGCAGCCCGACGGTGCCGGGACGGCGGTCGCCGGAGGCGCGCACGCTGGTGTTCATCAGGGTCTCGGTCATCCCGTACCGCTCGACCACGTGCTGGCCGGTCGCCCGCGTGATGCGCTCGTGCACGGTCGCGGGGAGCGCGGCCGAGCCGGACACCAGCAGCCGGGCCGCGCCGAACCCGGCGGCCAGCGACGGGTCGGCCTCGACCTCGGCGGCCACGCGGGAGTACATCGTCGGGACGCCGAACATCACGCCGCCGCCGCGCAGCGCCTCGGACGCCGCGGCCACGGAGAACCTGCCGAGGTGGTGGACGGTCCCGCCGCGCCGCAGCGGGCCGAGCACGCCGACGCCGAGGCCGTGCACGTGGAACAGCGGCAGCGCGTGCACCACCACGTCGTCGGCGGTCCACTCCCACGCGGCGGCCAGCGCGTCGAGGTTGCTCGCCAGCGCGCGGTGCGGCAGCACGACGCCCTTGGGCGGCCCGGTGGTGCCGGAGGTGTAGACGATCAGCGCGGGCGTCCCGCCGTCCAGTTCACGCGGGTCCACCGGCGGACCGGACGGCAGCGTGCCGTCCAGCACCAGGTCGGGGGAGCTGTCGGACATGATGTGCGACAGCTCGCGCTCGCCGATCTTCGGGTTGATCGGCACGACCGGGACCCCGGCGAGCAGGGCGCCGACGACGGCGACGCAGGTCTCCGCGGTGGGGTGCGCCCACACCGCCACCCGGCCGACGCCCTCCAGGCCGCCCGCCACCTCGCGGGCCGCCTCGGCCAGTTCCCGGTAGGTCAGCGACCGCTCCGGGAAGCGCAGGGCGACTGTGTCGTTGGGTGCGGCGAGCGCGGGGAACAACATCCGTCAACGATGCCGCACCCCGAGCCCGCCGTGCATCACAAGTGTGGTTCGAGCCACGCCAGCAGGTGGCCCTTCGGCCTGGCCCCCACCATCTGAGCCACCAGCACGCCGTCCTTGTAGAGCTGCAACGTCGGCGCGGACATGATGTTGAGGTCCCGCGCGGTGCGCGGGTTCGCGTCGATGTCGAGCTTCGCCACGGTCAGCGCGTCGGGCATCTCGGCCGCGATCTGCTCCAGCACCGGCTCGATCATCCGGCACGGGCCGCACCAGTCGGCGCCGAACTCGACGAGGACCGTGCCCCCGCTCACGGCCCCGGTGAACGTGTCATCCGTCAGTTCCTCCAGCGTTGTCGCCGTCTTCAAGATCGCTCCCAGCGCTCGTCGCACAAACAGGTGTGGAGAAGGGCAGCT
This sequence comes from Umezawaea sp. Da 62-37, assembly GCF_032460545.1. Taxonomy (GTDB): domain Bacteria; phylum Actinomycetota; class Actinomycetes; order Mycobacteriales; family Pseudonocardiaceae; genus Umezawaea. The sequence goes on along the minus strand of NZ_CP135965.1, from coordinate 4,872,093 downwards.
CGGCCAGCGCCAGCTGGTCCCGCAGGTGGTCGCGCACCGAGTTCATCCGGCCGATCAGCTCGTCGAGCTCGGCGAGCTTGCGCCGGTACACCGCGACCGACGCCGGGCACGAGTCACCGGTGGGGTGGCCCGTGCGCAGGCAGTCCAGGAACGGCCTGGTCTCCTCCAGCGCGAACCCGATGCCGGTCAGCGACCGGATCTCGGTGACCAGCCGCAGGTCGGACAGGTCGTACTCGCGGTGCCCGTTGGCGCCGCGCCGGGCCGACAGGAGCCCCTGCGCCTCGTAGTAGCGCAGTGCCCTGGTCGTCGTCCCGGCCAGCTCGGCCAGTTCCCCGATGCGCATCCCGACCCCATCCGTACCCGGCCCAGGCGAGCGGCCCTTGTCCTCCGAGGAGCGATGCTCCACCTTGACGCCGACGTCAAGGCAAGCCCGATTCGCGAAGACCCGTACCCTTGACAACCGTGCTCGTGCTCGCCATCGATACCGCCACACCCGCGGTCACCGCCGGTGTGGTCGACCTGACGGCTGATTCGCCGCCCCGACTCCTCGCCCAGCGGGTGACGCTCGACGCGAAAGCCCACGGCGAGCTGCTCACCCCGCACCTCACCGACGCCCTCGCCGAGGCGGGCCGGACGTTCGCCGACGTCGACGCGATCGTCGTCGGCGCCGGTCCCGGCCCGTTCACCGGGCTGCGGGTCGGCCTGGTCACGGCCGCCGCGCTCGGCCAGGCGCTCGGCAGGCCGGTGTACCCGGTGCCGACGCCGGACGCCATCGCGCTGGCCGCGGCGACGGGTGAGCCGCTGCTCGTCGCCACGGACGCGCGCCGCCGCGAGGTCTACTGGGCCGTCTACGACGCGGCGGGCGGCCGGGTCGACGGGCCGGGCGTCGACCGCCCCGCCGACCTGGCCGAACGCGGCCTGGACGTGCGCGCCGCCGTGGGGGAGGGGGCCGTGCTCTACGCCGACGTCCTCGGCTTCCCCGTGGTCGGACCGCACCACCCGACGCCGGTCGCGCTGGTCGCGGTCGCCGCCGCCGACGTGCTCGCGGGCGCCGAGCCCGGCCCGCTGACCCCGCTGTACCTGCGCAGGCCGGACGCCGTGGAGCCGGTCGGCCGCAAGAGGGTGACGCGCGCATGAGCCGCGCGGACCTGGTGTCGATCTCGCCGCTGCGCCGCGAGGACGTGCCGCGCTGCGTGGAGATCGAGCACGACCTGTTCCCCGGCGACGACCCGTGGAGCGCGACCTCGTTCCTGTCCGAGATGGCGGTGGGCAACTACTACCTCGGCGCCTACCTGGCCGACGGCGCGCTGATCGGCTACGGCGGCCTCGCGGTGGTCGGGCGCAGGCCGGACTTCGAGGCGAGCGTCCACACCATCGCCGTCGACCTCGCCCACCAGCGCTCCGGCATCGGCAAGCGGCTGCTCCGCGCCCTGCTGGAACGCGCGGACGAGGTGCGCGCCCCGGTGTTCCTGGAGGTGCGCACGGACAACGCGCCCGCCATCGCCCTCTACGTCGCGCATGGCTTCGAGAACATCGGCCTGCGCCGCCGCTACTACCAGCCGTCCGGTGCCGACGCGTTCACGATGGCCCGGCCCGCCGCAAGGGACAACCCGTGACCGACAGGCTCATCCTCGGCATCGAGAGCTCGTGCGACGAGACCGGTGTCGGCATCGTCCGGCTCGGCCCCGACGGGGCTATGGAGCTGCTCTCCGACGAGGTCGCCTCCAGCGTCGAGCAGCACGCCAGGTTCGGCGGCGTCGTCCCCGAGGTCGCCAGCCGCGCCCACCTGGAGGCCATGGTCCCGACCATGCGCCGCTCGCTGGAGATCGCGGGCGTCGAGCTCTCGGACATCCACTCGATCGCCGTGACCGCCGGTCCCGGCCTCGCGGGCGCGCTGCTGGTCGGCGTCTCCGCCGCCAAGGCGTACGCCGCCGCGCTGGGCAAGCCGCTCTACGGCGTCAACCACCTGGCGGGCCACGTCGCCGCCGACACCCTGGAGCACGGCCCGCTGCCCGAGCGCTGCCTCGCGCTGCTGGTCTCCGGAGGCCACTCGCAGCTGCTGCTGGTCGAGGGCTTGGCGCACAAGATCACCGAGCTTGGCTCGACCGTCGACGACGCCGCGGGCGAGGCCTACGACAAGGTCGCCCGCCTCCTCGACCTCCCGTACCCCGGCGGCCCGCCCATCGACAAGCTCGCCAGGACCGGCAACGGCTGCGCGATCGCGTTCCCGCGCGGCCTCACCGGCCCCCGCGACAACCGGTACGACTTCTCGTTCTCCGGTCTGAAGACCGCCGTGGCCCGCTGGGTCGAGCGCAACGAGAGGGATGGCGGGGAACTCCCGCTCGCCGACGTGGCCGCGTCGTTCCAGGAGGCCGTCGCCGACGTCCTCACCATGAAGGCCGTCCGCGCCTGCAAGGACCTGGGCATCGACACGCTCGTCGTCGCGGGCGGCGTCGCCGCGAACTCCCGCATCTCCGGCCTCGCCGCCGAGCGCTGCGCCGCGGCCGGCATCAACCTGCGCGTGCCCCGTCCGAAGCTGTGCGGCGACAACGGCGCCATGATCGCCGCGATCGGCGCCCACCTCGTCGCGGCGGGCGCCAAGCCCTCCCCGGTCGACCTCTCCACCACTCCCGGCCTCCCTGTGGGGACGATCCAGGTGCTGTGATTCCGGCCTGCTCCGAACAGTCGAGCAGAGCCCTCGTTGAAGCATTGGCACTCAAGTGGGTAGAGTGCTAATCACACGGCGCCAGCACCGCCCCGACCCCCGCGACGGCGGGGTGGCAGGAGCCGTACCAACCTGCCAACGCTTTCAATGACCGTGGAGGTCAGCCCGGTGAGCGTGAACATCAAGCCGCTCGAGGACAAGATCGTCGTCCAGGCCAGTGAGGCCGAGACCACGACCGCTTCCGGCCTCGTGATCCCGGACACCGCGAAGGAGAAGCCCCAGGAGGGCAAGGTCATCGCGGTAGGCCTCGGACGTATCGACGACAAGGGCAACCGCGTCCCCGTGGACGTGGCTGTCGGCGACGTCGTCATCTACTCGAAGTACGGCGGCACCGAGGTCAAGTACAACGGCGAGGAGTACCTCATCCTCTCCGCCCGCGACGTGCTGGCCGTCATCAACTAGTTCGTTCGGCCACCACGCAAGGCGCCCCGGCGACCCCGTTCCGGGGCTACCGGGGCGTTTCGCACAAGAGAGGCTAGGCAATGCCCAAGCAAATCAGCTTCGACGAGGACGCTCGTCGGGCTCTCGAGCGCGGCGTGAACAAGCTGGCCGACACGGTCAAGGTCACCCTTGGACCGGCAGGCCGCCACGTCGTCCTCGACAAGAAGTTCGGTGGCCCCACGGTCACCAACGACGGTGTCACCATCGCTCGCGAGATCGAGCTGGACGACCCGTTCGAGAACCTCGGCGCGCAGCTCGCGAAGGCCGTCGCGACCAAGACCAACGACGTCGCCGGTGACGGCACGACCACCGCCACGGTGCTCGCGCAGGCCATGGTGCGCGTCGGTCTCCGCAACGTCGCCGCGGGTGCGAACCCGACCGCGCTCGGCCTCGGCATCCAGGCCGCCGCCGACGCCGTCGTGGACGCGCTCAAGGCGAAGGCCACCCCCGTCAAGGGCCGCGAGAACATCGCCCAGGTCGGCACGGTCTCCTCGCGCGACGAGTCCATCGGCGCCCTCCTCGGTGAAGCCATCGAGAAGGTCGGCGAGGACGGCGTGATCACCGTCGAGGAAGCCTCGACGATGCTCACCGAGCTGCAGATCACCGAGGGCGTCCAGTTCGACAAGGGCTACATCTCGGCGCACTTCGCGACGGACCTCGAGGCCCAGGAGGCCATCTTCGAGGACGCGCTCATCCTCCTGCACCGCGAGAAGATCTCGGCCCTCGCCGACTTCCTCCCGCTGCTGGAGAAGGTCGCCGAGTCCGGCAAGTCGCTCGTCGTGATCGCCGAGGACGTCGAGGGCGAGGCGCTGTCCACCCTGGTGGTCAACGCCCTGCGCAAGACCCTCAAGGTCGTCGCGGTCAAGGCGCCGTTCTTCGGCGACCGCCGCAAGGCGTTCCTCGACGACCTCGCGGTCGTCACCGGCGGCCAGGTCGTCGCGGCCGAGGTCGGTCTGAAGCTGTCCGAGGTCGGCCTCGACGTGCTGGGCTCCGCCCGTCGCATCGTGGTCTCCAAGGACAACACGACCATCGTGGACGGTGGCGGCGCCAAGGCCGACATCGCCGGTCGCGCGGAGCAGCTGCGCCGCGAGATCGAGGCGACGGACTCCGACTGGGACCGCGAGAAGCTGCAGGAGCGGCTCGCGAAGCTCTCCGGCGGCATCGCCGTCATCAAGGTCGGTGCCGCGACCGAGACCGAGCTGAAGGAGCGCAAGCACCGCATCGAGGACGCGGTCGCCGCTACGAAGGCCGCGGTCGAAGAGGGCATCGTCCCAGGTGGTGGGTCGGCTCTCGTCCACGCCGCCAAGGTGCTCGACGGTGGGCTCGGGTTCTCGGGTGACGAGGCGACCGGTGTCGCGATCGTCCGCGAGGCGCTGTCCTCCGCGCTGTACTGGATCGCCTCGAACGCCGGGCTCGAGGGCGCCGTCGTGGTGAACAAGGTGCGCGAGGGTGACTGGGGCTTCGGCTTCAACGCCGCGACGCTGGTCTACGGCGACCTGCTGGACTGGGGGATCATCGACCCGGTGAAGGTGACGCGGTCCGCCGTGACGAACGCTGCTTCGATCGCGCGGATGGTGCTGACGACCGAGAGTGCGATCGTGGAGAAGCGGGAGCAGGAGACTGCTTCCGCCGGTGGCCACGGGCATGGGCACGGGCACTAGGTTTTTGGGTCGCGGCTGGTAGGTCGCGGTTGGTGGAGGGGCGATGCCGGGGATCCGGTGTCGCCCCTTTACGTTGGGTGGGTGGGGTGGGCGGCCGTGTGGGGGCGGGTGTGGGGCGGGTGTGGGGGGCTGGGTGTGGGGCGGGTGTGTGTGGTCGGGTGTTTAGTGGCCGGGCGTGTGGCGGCCGGGCGGGTGGAGGTCGGGCGTGTGGCGGCGGCTGAGCGTGTGGAGGTCGGGCTTGCGGCCGGGCGTGTGGAGGTTGGGCGTGTGGCGGTGGCCGGGCGGGTGGAGGTCGTGGAGTTGATCTTCGGGAATTGTCGGACCCCTTGATTAGGGTGTGTGTCGGGGGGTCTTCTCGACGGGGGGACTTCCCGGTAGGTGTGTCTTGGTGGGGGTTGCGGGGTGGGGTTGGGTCCTGTGTGCGTTGTTCCAGCCCGCTTGGTCCTTGGTGGAGCCCGGCCCCCGTGCGCGCAATTGTCTCAATGCCCTCACCTGTTTTGTCAAGACGATAAAGCCATCTTGACAAAACAGGTGAGGGCAGGAGGGCGCTGTGTATCGGGGGCAGGGGTAGGTCTGGCTCCGCCAGCATCAGGCTGCGCCTGACTCGGGCATCAGGCTGCGCCTGACAGGGCACCTCGCTGCGCGTCGGTAGGGCGGCGGGCGCTCCGCGCCGGGTGCGGGTGGCCGGCTGCGCCGATGGGGTATCGGCTTTGCGACGGGGCGTCCTGGGCTTCGCCTTCGGGCGAAGTTCGGTGCTCCGCATCGAACCGGGTGTCCTGGGCTTCGCCTTCGGGCGAAGTCCCGTGCTCCGCACCGGTATTCCTTGCTCCGCACCGAATTGGGCATCCTGGGCTTCGCCTTCGGGCTTGGGTGGTCGAGCTTCACCGGACTGGCGTCTGGTCTTGTCCGTTGGTTTGTGCCGTTGCTGTTGAAAGCCGAAAGGGCAGGCCTCGGGTGGAGGCCTACCCCTGTGGCGTCGATGGTGAGCTGTTGGCTCGTGTGGCGGTCAGGTCAGTGCTAGTTGGCGTTTCCGCGACTTGATGATGTTGTCCCGTTCCGACTCCGACAGGCCGCCCCAGATTCCGTAGGGCTCCTGCACGGCGAGTGCGTGGCGCCTGCACATCTCCAGGACCGGGCAGGCCAGGCAGACCGCTTTGGCCCGTGCTTCGCGCCTGGCCCGTGCGGGGCCGCGTTCGCCGTCGGGGTGGAAGAAGAACGCGCTGTCCATACCGCGACAAGACCCGGTCATCTGCCAGTCCCAGACGTCGGCGTTGGGGCCGGGGAGCCTTCTGGTGTCCGCCATGTCGAGACCGCCTCCTTGGTCCACCCTCGCGGTGGACTGCTCCATTCGGCTTAATGTTGATCCACCGTAGAACCGCTTCAAAACTTGTTCAAGGGGGCTGGCGCGAGAAAGCCGGATGGTAAACCGATGGGTGATCGGCCGGAGTTCAAACCTTCACCGCCCGGAGTTGCCGCGCGGGCCGGGGGACCGGACCATGGCCGCGTGATGACGCATCCGGAGCACCCCGCCGCGCCGACCGGTGGTGAGCGGGAAACCGGCGCGGCAGAAGAAGATCCGGTCACCGAGCTGTTGTTGTCGGTGGCCGCCGTGGCCCGTCGGCTGGGGGTCGCGCCCGCGACTCTGCGGACCTGGGACCGGCGTTACGGGCTCGGACCCGGTGATCACACGACCGGGCGACACCGCAGGTACGCGCCGCGCGACATCGCCAGACTGGAGCTCATGCAGCGGGCACTGCTGCGGGGGGCGTCGTCGGCGGAAGCCGCGAAGTACGCGCTCACCGCCAGCGTTCCCGCACCTCGATCGCTGTCGCCGTCGGCGGCCGCACCGGCACCGGTGCTCACCGGTGGCGAGTTCGAGGCGGGAACGGCTGCCGCGGGCGGCCGGGGCCTGAGGATGCCGGGAGCGAGCCGCCGGGCGCGGGGGCTCGGTCGGGCGGTCCTCGCGATGGACTCGGCCGCCGCGCAGCAGATCCTCGCCGATTCGCTCGGCGAGGACGGCGTGGTCGAGACCTGGGACGAGGTGGTGCGGCCGCTGCTCGGGGCGATGGCCGCGCGGTGGGAGCACTCGGGGGCGGGCGTCGAGGTCTCGCACCTCCTCAACGAGTGCGTGCTCGCCGCGATGATCCGGGTGACGCCACTGGTGACCACTCCCCGCAACCACCGCCCGGTGCTGCTGGCGTGCATGCCGGACGAGCGGCACAACATCCCGCTGTACCCGTTGGCGGCGGTCCTGTCGCAGCGCGGGGTGGGGATTCGTCAGCTCGGCGCGGCACTTCCGGCGGAGGCGCTGCGCTCCGCCGTGCGGCGCATCGCGCCGGCCGCCGTGGTGCTCTGGGCGCAGCTCCCGCGCTACGCCGATCCGGGGGCGCTCGCGGCGCTGCCGCGAACGAGGCAGCAGGTTCGCCTGTTCGTGGGCGGCCCCGGTTGGGAACGGGGTGTCGTGCCCCCGACGGCCGAGCGGATCGACGACCTGGGGACGGCGGTGGCGGCGATCGAGAAGGCCGTCTGCTGACTGTGTCGTCCGAACCCGGCACGATGTTGCTGTGGACGACCAGTTGAGACGAGCCGCTTTCGGTGACGCGCCGGGGACACCCGTCTGGAGCACGTCCACTGGTGCTTCGGCGCGGGACCGGTGGCTCGCGGCTGTCGTGCTCGGCGGGCAGGGCCACTACGCGGCCGCGGCCACCGCCCTGGTCGCGCTGCTGGGCGACCGGGACCGCGTCATCGCCTCGCTGGCCGCCTCGACGCTCGCGTCGCACCGCCGTCAACTGGGGGGCCACGCCGCCGCGAGGACGCTGGACGCCCGCGCGCTGGCGACCGCTCCCAGGTCAGGACCGTCGGATCCGGACGGCGCGGACGCGGCCGGAGCCCGTGCGGACGCGCTGCTCGGACTGGCCGCGGACGCCATCGGAGCTGGTCGGACGGGTGAGGCCCGGTTGCTGCACGCGCGGGTGGAGGCGCGGTCCTGGCGGTCGGCCGTGCGCCGGGGGTGGGTGGCGGCGGAGATCGAGCTGGCTGAGGGGCGGGCCGAGCGGGCTGTCGTGCCCGCCGAGGCCGCCGCGGCGACAGCCCGTGACGCCGGGGCCGTGCGGCACGTGCTCAAGTCCGACCTCGTCCTCGGGACGTCTTTGGTCGTGTGGGGGACCGCCGACGGGGTGGCTCGCGGGGTTGAGCTACTCGAGTGTGATCTAAATCACATCGTCGAACGAGACCTCTGGTCGCTGGTCTGGCCGGCGGCGCTCGTGCTGCACGGCCATGACCCATCTGCGGCGGGTAACCCTCCCGTACGGGCTACCGAGGCTCTGAGCTGCGTGTTGCGCAGGGCTGACCCGATCGGTCGGCGGTTGGCCGCCGCCTCCCCGTGGGTGCCGACGGCGCTGCTCCGTTCCGGGGAACCCCCGAACGCAGACCTCCGGTCGAAGTTCTTGACGGATTAAGCACCGGATCGTGTCAAGGTTGGGCTCAAAGCGTCCGATAGGGGAGATGAAACGTCACTCGGCTGCAGGAAGGAGTCCCCGTGACTACGGTCCTTATTTGCGACGACCGGCGCAGCGTGCGGGAGGGCCTCACCCGTGTCATGTCGGCCGTCCCCGGGGTTAGTCGCATCGACTGCGTAGCGCACGGTGACGAGTTGTTGGCTCGCTTTTCGAGGCAGCCAGTCGACGTCGTGCTGGTCGGTACCCAGCGCGCCGTCCCGACCGGGGTGGAAGCAACCCGGCGACTCGTCTCGGCCAACCCGCAGGCCAACGTCATCGTGTTCGGTGCCCCGGACGACGCGGGCAGCATCGCCGCCGCGATCGCGGGTGGCGCCCGCGGTTACCTCCGCTGGGACGCCTCGCGTCCCGAGCTGGTGGCCGCGCTGGCCCACACCCTCGCGAGCACGTCGGTGCCTGCCCCTCGTCAACCCTCGGATCCCGGCGTCCAGCTCACCGAGCGCGAGCTCCAGGTGCTGCGCGGCATGAGCCAGGGCAAGAGCAACGGACAGATCGGGCGCGAGCTCTACCTGTCCGAGGACACCGTGAAGACCCACGCGCGGAGGCTCTTCCGCAAGCTGGGTGTGCGCGACCGGGCTCAGGCGGTCGCCCACGGCTTCCGCCGTGGCCTCGTGTCCTAGATCACGACTGTTGGTATCCGTCCAGCCCGGTGACCTGTCGCCGGGCTGGATTCGGTGCGCGTGTTGACTGGTCAGAGGGGTCTTCGGGCCCCTTCTGCCGCCATTTGGCCGTTTGGCCGGTACGGTGTGTGTCACCGGTACGAGTGACGTAGAGCGTCTCGTGCCGCTTGTTGTCGATACGCCTAGGCGTAACACCGGGGCTGCTGTCTGCGATGACCAACTTGGGGGACGGACTGGACGCCGAAGTAGGCGCGGCCGTCGGAGGTGACAGGCCCGCCATCGAGCGCCTGTTGGCTTCGATCCGTCCCTTGGTGGTGCGGTATTGCCGCGCCCGAGTCGGAAGACAGGAAAGGTCTTTCGCTTCGGCGGACGACGTGGCCCAGGAGGTGTGTCTCGCGGTGTTGACGGCCCTGCCCAGCTACCGCGACCAAGGTCGGCCCTTCCTCGCGTTCGTGTACGGCATCGCCGCGCACAAGGTGGCCGACTCCCACCGCTCAGCCTCCAGGAACCGCTCAGAGCCGGTTTCGGAAGTGCCGGACGGACCCGAGACCGAAGCGGGTCCTGAACAGCGCGCCATGCAGGGCGAACTCACCGGTCAAATGGCCCAACTCTTGCGCGTACTGCCCGAGAAGCAGCGGGAGATCCTGCTGCTCAGGGTGGTGGTCGGCTTGTCGGCCGAGGAGACCGCTGACGCGGTCGGGTCGACTCCGGGAGCTGTCAGGGTGGCGCAGCACCGCGCGCTGTCCAGGCTCCGCAAGACGTTGGCAGCCGAGGAGGTGGTCTGAGTGGCCGACCAGCACGAGAAGGACAACGGAGAAGTCGTGCGCGGACAGCGAAGGAGAGCCCAGCTCCCTTCAGACGAACAAGTGGACCTCGGTGGCGACTCGTCCCCCTCGGACCTGTCCGGCATCCAGGCCGACGACGCGCTGCTCGACGCGCTGGGAGGCAAGGACCCGGATCGCGTCGGCGAGCTCGTCCAGGACGACCTGAACGCACTGCTGCTCGCCTGGCGCCACGACGTGGACAGCCAGGCCATCGGTGCCCTCGTCGACACCGACACAGCCATCGCGACCATCGTGGCCGCCCGTCCGGCCCCCCGGTCGCGGCACCGCTTCCTGATCCCGCTGGCCAGCGCCGCGGCCGTGCTCGCCATCGCGTTCACCGGCGTCAGCCTGGTCGCCCGCGACGCCCAGCCGGGCGACCCGCTGTGGACCCTCACCCGCGTCCTCTACGCCGACCACGCCCGGTCGGTCGAGGCGGCCGTGGCCGTGAAGGGCGATCTCGACGCGGCGCGCGCCGCACTGCGCGAAGGCAAGGTCAACGAGGCCAAGGACGCGCTGGACAAGGCGGGGGTCGCCCTGCCGAAGGTGTCGTCCGACGACGGCCACGGCGGCCTGCTGCAGACGCATGAGCAGCTGCTGGTCGAGTTGACCAGCACGACGACGAACCCGGCTTCCACGTCGGACAGCAGCACGACCAAGACGAAGGAACCGAAGCCGACCAAGTCGAGTTCCACGAGCCCGACCACGGACTCGAGCGACACGACCACGCCGGAGACCTCGTCGTCGACCACCACGACGGAGCCGGTGTCGAGCTCCAGCCAGCCGAGCATCCCGCCGCCGCCTCCGCCGGAGGAGACGACCGACGCGACGACGAGCGGGTTCACCCCGAGGTCGGAGTCCGACCCGGTGCCCACGCCCTAGCGCCGCGGAGCCGACCCCGCCGCCCCCGTGCCCCTCGTGGACACGGGGGCGGCGGCGTGAGAACCGGTTGGGGCGGTCATGGGAACGCGGGGGAGGTCGGATCCCGCGAAGGGCCACCGCTCCCGCGGGACCGCCGCCGCCCCCGGATGTGACGAAGCCCGCCCTCCGATCGGGGGGCGGGCTTCGTCACACCTCAGCGGGCTTCCTCGGTCGCGGTGACGCCGTCCGCGTAGCCCCGGCAGTACTCCCAGGTGACGTAGGACGACGGGTCCGGGTCGTACGCGGGCTCGTGCGGGCGCATCCGGCCGTCGTGCAGGAGCTGCTCGAGACTGGCCCGCAGCAGCGCCCAGTCGTGGAAGTGCGGTTCCTCGCACTCCCCGCAGTCGACCACTATCCCCCGCACACCACCGGGTTCCAGCAGCGCCTGGTACACGGCGAGGTCGCTCAGGTCACCCACGAGTTCGGCGCGCTCCTCGTCGCCGATCTCGGGGTGCTCGTGGTCTTCTTCTGGCTCGGCCATGGCCTTCGCCGGATCCTCCGGATCCTCGGCGAACGGGTCTGGCGGCAAGGCGTCGTGCGGCACGACCCCGCACGGTACCGGGCGGAGGGCGGAAGGCCTGCGGATACCATGGCGTGAACGCCCCAGACCTGCCGGCAGGGTCGAGAATCAGATGCTGCCCCCAAGCGGAAACCCGATCCGCTCGCGGTGGGACCGCAGCACGACGGAAGGCTTGTCACCCGCTATGACCAGCGAGCTCAACGTTGACGGAGTCCCGAGCAAGTTCGCGATGCTGGGACTGACCTTCGATGACGTCCTGTTGCAGCCTGCGGAGTCGGACGTCGTACCCAGCAACGTCGACACCAGCACCAGGATCTCCCGCAACATCACCCTGCGGATCCCGCTGGCCTCCGCCGCGATGGACACGGTGACCGAGGCGCGGATGGCCATCTCGATGGCCCGCCAGGGCGGCATCGGCGTGCTGCACCGCAACCTGTCGATCGAGGACCAGGCCAGCCAGGCGGAGACGGTGAAGCGCTCCGAGGCCGGCATGGTGACCGACCCGGTGACCTGCACGCCCGAGGACACCATCGCGCACGTCGACGACCTGTGCGCCCGGTACCGGATCTCCGGTGTCCCGGTGACGGACCCGTCCGGCAAGCTCGTCGGCATCATCACCAACCGCGACATGCGCTTCGAGGTGGACCACAAGCGCAAGGTCGCCGAGGTCATGACCAAGGGGCCGCTGGTCACCGCGCAGGTCGGCGTGTCGGCTGAGGCCGCGCTGGGTCTGCTGCGCCGCCACAAGATCGAGAAGCTGCCGATCGTGGACGGCGACGGCAAGCTCCAGGGCCTGATCACCGTCAAGGACTTCGTCAAGACCGAGCAGTACCCGCTGGCCTCCAAGGACCCCGACGGCAGGCTGCTGTGCGCCGCCGCGGTCGGTGTCGGCGACGACGCGTTCGCCCGCTCGATGGCGCTGGCCGACGCGGGCATCGACGTGCTGATGGTCGACACCGCGCACGGCCACTCGCGCGCCGTGCTGGAGATGGTCGCCAAGCTCAAGAAGGAGCTCGGCGACACGGTCGACGTGGTCGGCGGCAACGTCGCGACCCGCACCGGCGCCCAGGCCATGGTCGACGCGGGCGCGGACGGCGTGAAGGTCGGCGTCGGGCCCGGCTCGATCTGCACGACCCGCGTGGTCGCGGGCGTCGGCGTCCCGCAGATCACCGCGATCCACGAGGCGTACCTGGCTTGCTACCCGGCCGGTGTGCCGGTGATCGGCGACGGCGGCATCCAGTACTCCGGCGACATCGCGAAGGCGATCGCCGCCGGTGCCAGCGCGGTCATGGTCGGCAGCCTGGTCGCTGGCACCGCCGAGGCGCCCGGCGACCTGATCCTGGTCAACGGCAAGCAGTTCAAGACCTACCGCGGCATGGGTTCGCTGGCCGCGATGTCGAGCCGCGGCGACACCAAGTCGTACTCGAAGGACCGCTACTTCCAGGACGACGTGCTGTCCGAGGACAAGCTCGTGCCCGAGGGCATCGAGGGGCGCACGCCGTTCCGCGGCCCGCTGGCGCAGGTGGCCTACCAGCTCATCGGCGGTCTGCGCATGGCCATGGGCTACACGGGGTCGAGCACGATCGCCGAGCTGCAGAACGCGCAGCTCGTGCGGATCACCGCGGCGGGACTCAAGGAGAGCCACCCGCACGACATCACGATGACCGTCGAAGCCCCGAACTACACCACCCGCTGAAGCACCACCCGTTGGGCACCAACACCCCCCGCTGAGAGGAAGACAAGTGCGCGATCTGGTCGAGATCGGCATGGGCCGGACCGCGAGGCGGGCCTACGAGCTGGACGACATCGAGATCATCCCCTCGCGGCGGACGCGTTCGTCGAAGGACGTCTCGACGGCGTGGCAGATCGACGCCTACCGGTTCGACATCCCGCTGATCACCCACCCGACCGACGCCATCGTGTCGCCGGGCACGGCGGTCGCGGTCGGCGAGCTGGGCGGCCTCGGGGTGCTCAACGCGGAAGGCCTGTGGGCCCGGCACGCGAACGTCGAGGAGGCGCTGTTCCGCCTCGTCGAGGCGACCGAGGACACCGACGACCCCGGCGCGCCCGTGCGGATCCTCCAGGAGCTGCACTCCGCGCCGGTCCGCCTCGACCTGGTCGCGGCCGCCATCAAGGAGGTCCGCGACTCCGGCGTGACCGTCGCGGTGCGGGTCAGCCCGCAGCGCGCGGCCGAGCTGACGCCGGACCTGCTGGCGGCGGGCGTGGAGATCCTGGTCGTGCAGGGCACGATCATCTCCGCCGAGCACGTGCTCCGCGACGGTGAGCCGCTGAACCTGAAGTCGTTCATCGCCGACCTCGAGGTCCCGGTCATCGCGGGCGGTGTCGGCGACTACCGCACCGCCATGCACCTCATGCGCACCGGTGCCGCGGGCGTCATCGTCGGCTACGGCTTCACGCCCGGCGTGACCACGACGGACGCCGTGCTCGGCATCGGCGTCCCGATGGCGACCGCCATCGCCGACGCCGCGGCCGCCCGCCGCGACTACCTCGACGAGACCGGTGGCCGCTACGTCCACGTCATCGCCGACGGTGGTGCCCTGACCAGCGGTGACATCGCCAAGTCCATCGCGTGCGGCGCGGACGCGGTCATGCTCGGCGAACCGCTGGCCTCCGCCACCGAGGCGCCGGCCCAGGGCCTCTACTGGACCGCGGCCTCCGCGCACCCGTCCGTGCCCCGCAGCTTCGTGTCGCCCGGCGTGGACCAGGAGGTCGACCTGCGCACCCTGCTGTTCGGCCCGTCGGTCGACCCGCGCGGTGTCACCAACCTGTTCGGCTCGCTGCGCCGAGCCATGGCCAAGACCGGCTACTCGGACCTCAAGGAGTTCCAGAAGGTCGGCCTGACCATCCGCGGCTAGCGCACCTCCGACGATGGGCGTCTCCCCGCACGGGGGAGGCGCCCATCGCCGTGTTCCGGTGACGCACCCCTCTAGTTGATCTTCGTTCACCCCTCATCGCTAGAGTGGGCCTCCCATAACGAACCGATGACGAGGAAGGGCCCCGTGGACGACCTGGTCGAACTGGGACTGGCCGACGACGAGCACGACGCGGACGCGGACGCCGGCGTCGAGGGTGAAGAGGTCGACGAGGTGCCGCCGCCGACCCCGCTGGACAGCCGGGTGGGCTTCGCGGGATCGGTGGTGGCACTGGTTCTCGCGTCGGTGGCGGGTGTCGCCCTGTTCGCGTGGATCGTCCTGTTCTGGCTGGCCCCGCCGCTCCTGGCGTGGATCGACAGCCTCGGTTTCTGAACCGGTTCGGAGTAGGCGTTACCGGAAGTAACCCCTAATGTCGGACCCATGGGTGAACTCGCCGGTAACAACGTGGACTACGACGTCGTCGTGGTCGGCTCCGGGTTCGGCGGCAGCGTCGCCGCCCTCCGGCTGACCGAGAAGGGCTACCGGGTCGCCGTCGTGGAGGCCGGGCGGCGGTTCGCGGACGACGAGTTCGCCGAGACCTCGTGGGACCTGCGGAAGTACCTGTGGGCGCCCAGGCTCGGCTGCTTCGGCATCCAGCGGATCCACCTGCTGCGCAACGTCATGGTGCTCGCGGGCGCGGGAGTCGGCGGTGGGTCGCTGGTGTACGCGAACACGCTGTACCGGCCGCTCAAGCCGTTCTTCGCCGACCGGCAGTGGGCGCACATCACCGACTGGGAAGCCGAGTTGTCGCCGTTCTACGACCAGGCGTCCCGGATGCTCGGCGTGGTCACCAACCCGACCACGACCCCGGCCGACGTGGTCATGCGGCAGGTGGCCGAGGACATGGGCGTGGCCGACAGCTACCACCCGACGCCGGTCGGCGTGTACTTCGGCGAGCCGGGCGTGCAGGCCGCGGACCCGTACTTCGGCGGTGCGGGGCCCACGCGGACCGGGTGCACGGAGTGCGGCAGCTGCATGTCGGGCTGCCGGGTGGGGGCGAAGAACACCCTGGTCAAGAACTACCTGCACCTGGCGGAACGCGGTGGGGCGAGGGTCCTGCCGCTCACGACGGTGACCAGCCTGCGCCAGACCGGCGGCACGTGGGAGGTCGACACCGAGCGCACCGGGGCCGCGCTGCGCAAGGGGCGTCGCACGATCACCGCGACCAGGGTCGTGCTGGCCGCGGGCACGTGGGGCACCCAGCAGCTGCTGCACCGGATGCGCGCCGAGGGCGTGCTGCCCGCGCTGTCGCCGCGGCTGGGCGAGCTGACCCGCACGAACTCCGAGGCGATCGTCGGCGCGGCCCGGCGGACCGTCGACCCGGACCGCGACTTCACCAGCGGCGTGGCGATCACCTCGTCGTTCCACCCCGACGAGATCACCCACATCGAGCCCTGCCGCTACGGCAAGGGCAGCAACGTCATGGGGATGCTCCAGACCCTGGCCACCGACGGCGCGTCCAGCACCCCGCGCGTCCTGCAATTCCTCCGCCAGGCCGCCAGGCATCCCCGGCGGCTGCTGCGGCTGCTGTCGGTGCGGCAGTGGAGCGAGCGGACGCTGATCCTGCTGGTCATGCAGAGCCTGGACAACTCGATCACCACGTTCGCCAAGCGCGGTCTGTTCGGGCGGCACAAGCTCAGTTCGCGCCAGGGCCACGGCGACCCGAACCCGACGTTCATCCCGGCGGGCCACCGCGCGAACGAGCTGACCGCCGAGCACATCGACGGCATCGCGGGCGGCACCTGGGGCGAGCTGGCGGGCATCCCGCTGACCGCGCACTTCATCGGCGGCTGCCCGATCGGCGAGGACGTCGAGCACGGCGTCGTCGACGCCTACCACCGCGTCCACAACTACCCCGGCCTGTCGATCGTCGACGGCGCGGCCATCTCCGCCAACCTCGGCGTCAACCCGTCGCTCACCATCGCCGCCCAGGCCGAGCGCGCGTTCTCCCTGTGGCCCAACAAGGGCGAGGCCGACCCGCGCCCCGAGCAGGGCGCCGACTACCGGCGCGTCGCCCCCGTCGCCCCGCTCCACCCCGCGGTGCCCGCCCACGCGCCCGGCGCGCTGCGGCTGCCGATCGTGGCGATCACACGGCCAGCCAGGTCGACACCAGCGTGACCGCGGACAGCACCCCCATCGCGGAGTGCAGCACGTCCGGGACCACCCGGTCGCCGATGCGCGGCAGCACCGCCCACGCCCGCTGCTTGTTGACCTCCATGGCGACCTTCGGCCAGCCGGTCAGGTAGGGGATCCACCACGAGAACAGCTGGCCGAGCATCCAGCAGCTGTAGAAGACGGCGGCCACCCACAGCTCGAAGCGGTGGCCGAGCAGCGTGGACACGGCGAGCACGGCCATCAGGATCTGGACGTTCGCGTTCGCCGTCCTGTTCTCGAACCTCAGGTCGTTGAACGGCGGCATCGGCACCCAGTGGGTGAAGGTGAAGTAGCACGTCAGGACCAGCTGGCTGATCCCGGCGATGGTGGGAACGGACATGTCGAACCCTCTCTTACGCTGTAAGAAACGCTAGAGTGCTCTTACGGTGTAAGAAAGTCAAGGGAGTGCTGTGGCACGGGGACTGAGCAGGGACGTCGTGCTGGACGCGGCGCTGCGGCTGATCGACGAGCACGGCGCGGCGGGGCTGTCGATGCGCAAGCTCGGCGCCGAACTAGGCGTCGAGGCGATGACGCTCTACTACTACGTGCCGAACAAGGCGGCGCTGCTCGACGGCGTCGTCGAGCGGATCTTCGGCATGGTCGCGGCCGAGCTGCCGCCCGCCGACGTGCCCTGGGAGACCTACCTGCGCGAGCTGGCCGGAGGGCTGCGCCGGGTGCTGCTGGGCCACCCGGCGGCCGTGGCGCTGACGGCCACCCGGCCGGTGATCACCCCCGCCGGTCTCGCCGCGCTGGAGACCGCGCTGGAGGTGCTGACCGGCGCGGGCATGCCGGTGACGACGGCGCTGCACGTGTTCAACACCGTGTCGACCTTCGTGCTGGGGCACGTGCTCAACGAGACCGGTCAGCAGCCCGTCGGCGACTTCCCCGACCTGAGCGCGTTCCCGCTCATCTCGCGGGCGGTCGCCGAGGGTGCCGGCAACGGTGATGACGAGGCCCGGTTCGATCTCGCGATCGACGCACTCGTGCGCGGGTTCGGTGGCAAAGTGGAGTGATGGCAACGAAATCGTCCGCGAACGGTGCCGATCCGGAACCGGGGGGAGAGTCGTTCGTCCAGCTCGCGGACGGCGTCCACGCGCTGACCAGCGAGGGTGACCCGAACGTCGGCGCGGTGGAGGCCGAGGACTTCCTCGTCTGCTTCGAGGCCAGGTCGACCCCGGCCGCCGCCCGGCGCTGGCTGCTCAGGTTGCGGGAGCGCACCGCGAAACCGGTGCGGTACCTCGTGCTCAGCCACTTCCACGCCGTCCGCACGCTCGGCGCCAGCGCGTTCGACGCGGACGTGGTCATCGCGCACGAGCGCACCAGGACGCTGATCGCCGAACGCGGGCGGCAGGACTGGGCGGGTGAACTGGCCCGCACGCCGGAGGCTTTCCCCGAGGCGGCCGGGATTCCCGGTCTGACCTGGCCGACCATGACGTTCTCCGACCGCCTCACCATCCCGCTCGGCGGCGAGCGCGGCGACCTCGAACTCCGCCACCCCGGCCGCGGCCACACCGCGGGCGACATCGTCGGATGGCTTCCGCAGCAACGGATCCTGTTCGCGGGCGACCTCGTCGAGTCGCGGGCCGCGCCGCACTGCGGGGACGCGTTCCACGACGAGTGGGCGACGTCCACTTTGGACAAGGTCGCCGCGCTGGGCGCCGAACTGCTCGTCGGCGGCTGCGGCCCGGTGGCGCGCAACCGGGCCGAGGTGGACGCCGCCATCGCGCAGAGCAGGCACTTCCTGGACGAGCTGCGCCGCGCCGTCACCGACGTGCGCGACCGCTCGGGCACCCCCGCCGAGGCCTACCGGGCGGCGCACGACGCACTCGCCCCCCGCTTCCACGGCCGCCCGTCCTTCGACAACCTGCCACTGGCCGTCCGCCGCTACTGGGACGAGTGCGACGGCGTCACCTGGCCCAGGATCTGGACCCCCCAACGCGAATCCGAAGTCCGAACCGCCCTCACCTGACCACCTGAACACGAACGGGGGTGCCTGAGCGTTCGACACGACGTACCCGAACGTTCGACTCGCGACTCATCGCGAGTCGAACGCTCAGACACCGCGTGTCGAACCTCCAGGCACCCCGAGTCGAACGTTCGGGTGGTTACAGCTGGATGCCGGTGAGCACGGTGGTGCGCTGTTCGGTGAAGTCGTCCATGGCGGAGCGCACGCCTTCGCGGCCGGTGCCAGAGCCCTTGACGCCGCCGTAGGGCATCTGGTCGGCGCGGTAGGACGGCACGTCGCCGATGATCACCCCGCCGACCTCCAGTTCCGCCGCCGCGTCGAACGCGATCTTCAGGTCGCGGGTGAACACCCCGGCCTGCAACCCGTAGTCGGTCGCGTTGGCCTGCTCGAACGCCTCCTCGACGCTGTCGACGACGGACACCGCGAGCACCGGCCCGAACACCTCCTGGTGCCACACCTTCGCCTCCACGGGCACGGCCTCCAGCACGGTCGGCTCGACGGTCGTGCCGGACCGCCCGCCGCCCACGTGCAGCTTGGCCCCCAGCGACACGGCCTCGTCGATCCACTCCTTGACCCGCACGGCGTTGTCCTCGTCGATCAGCGGACCCACCTCGACCTCGGGGTCGTGCGGGTCGCCGGTCTTCAACGCGCTCACGGCGGCCACGAGCTTCGGCACGAACTCGTCGGCCACCGCCCGGTGCACGATCACGCGCTGCACGGCGATGCACGACTGCCCGGCTTGGTAGTTCCCGAAGGTCGCGATCCGCGAGGCCGCGTGGTCGAGGTCCGGCCAGTCCGCGCAGACGATCGCGGCGCTGTTGCTGCCCAACTCCATCACCACGTGCTTGCGCGGCGCCGAGTCCATCAACGACCACCCGACCCCGGTGGACCCGGTGAACGAGATGACCGGCAGCCGCGGATCCGCGACCAGCGACTCCATGTCCCCGCCCCGCACGGGCAGCACCGAGAACACCCCGTCGGGCAGGTCGGTCTCGGCCAGCAGCTCACCCAGCAGCAGCGCGGACAGCGGAGTCGCGGACGCGGGCTTGACGATCACCGGTGCGCCCACGGCGAGCGCGGGCGCGACCTTGTGCGCGACCAGGTTCAGCGGGAAGTTGAACGGCGCCACGGCGAGCACCGGCCCGCGCGGCACCCGGCGGACCAGCGCCATCCGGCCGACGCCGTTCGGGTCCGTGTCCAGCCGCTGGAGGTCGCCGGTGAACCGGCGCGCCTCCTCGGCGGCGAACTTGAACGTGCTCACCGCGCGGGCCACCTCGATCTCGGCCCACTTGAGCGGTTTGCCGTTCTCCGCGGTGATGGTCTCCGCGATCTCCTCGGCCCGCTCGGCCAGCGCCTTCGACACGTGCTCCAGCGCCGCCGCCCGCACGTGCGCGGGCGTGCGCCGGAACTCCTTCGCCACCGCGGCGGCGGCCGCTACCGCGCGTTCCACCTGCTCGGGGCCGGGCACGGCGACCGTGGCCACCTCGGTCCCGTCGTGCGGGTGGTGCACGGTGATCTCCTGCGCACCCTGTTCGGGGTGGCCGGCGATCCAGCAGGGCCGGGGCTGCGGGGTGATCGCGTCCATGGCGTCAACGGTAGGCCAGTACGGCCCTGGCGGCTCGGATGTGGGCCACGTGGGACAGGTAGTGGTCGTCGTGCTTCTCGGCCCGTTGGACGTGGAAAGCCGGGTCCTCCCTGATGGCGCGCACCATGTCCGCCAGCCGCGCCAGCACGTGGTCGGCCAGGCCGTCACTCGGACAGCCGTACTCCGCGCAGAACAGCTCGGCCCGCCGCCACTGGTCCTCGGGGGTGCCGAACGCGGGGGAGAGCGGCGCGAGGCAGTACACCGCGTACGCCACGTCCCACCACCGCGGCGCCGGGTGCGCGGTGTCGAAGTCGATCACCCCGACCGGCAGCCCGTCGGCGAACACCACGTTGTACGGCGCGAGGTCGCCGTGGCAGACGACCTCGGCGGGCTCGCGCGCCGGGAACTGCCAGCCCGCCGTGCCCACCAGGTCCACCGACGCGTCGTGCAGCCGCCGCACCATCCGGGCGTACGCGACCAGCGTGTCGTCACCCCGCAACGCCGGGGCCAACGGCGGGTGGCCGACCTCACCCGGCAGGTACGAGAGCACCTCGCGGCCCGCGGAGTCGATGCCGTGCACCTCCGGCACGAACCCCGTGGGAGCCAGGAGCCGCAACAGCCCGTGCACCCGCGGAGTCCACGGACCGGTGGGCCTGCGCACCGTCCCGCCGACCCTCACCACCTCGTTCAGACCGCCTCCGGTCAGCGCTTCTTCGTCCACGTCTGACATCCTTGCCCCGTGTCCGAAACCAGCAACCGACCGGTACTCGTCGTCGACTTCGGCGCCCAGTACGCGCAGTTGATCGCCCGTCGCGTGCGCGAGGCCCAGGTGTACTCCGAGGTCGTGCCGCACACCGCGAGCGTGGCGGAACTGCTCGCGCGCGACCCGCTCGCGATCGTCCTGTCCGGCGGCCCCTCCAGCATCTACGAGGAGGGCGCCCCCCAGGTCGACCCGGCGCTGTTCGACGCGGGCGTGCCCGTGTTCGGCATCTGCTACGGCTTCCAGGCCATGGCGGTCGCGCTGGGCGGCACCGCCGAGCACACCGGCACCCGCGAGTACGGCCGCACCGAACTCGGCGTGACCGAGGGCGGCGGCAGGCTGCACGACGACCTGCCCGGCCACCACCCGGTGTGGATGAGCCACGGCGACTGCGTCACCAAGGCCCCCGAGGGCTTCACCGTCACGGCCACGAGCGACGGCGCGCCCGTCGCCGCGTTCGAGGACACCGAGCGCCGGTTCGCGGGCGTCCAGTACCACCCCGAGGTCGGCCACTCGCCGCACGGCCAGGAGGTGCTGCGCCGGTTCCTGCACGAGATCGCGGGCGTGAAGCCGCAGTGGACCACCTCGTCGATCGTGGACGAGCAGGTCGAGCGGATCCGCGAGCAGATCGGCGGCGGCAAGGCCATCTGCGGCCTGTCCGGCGGCGTCGACTCCGCGGTCGCGGCGGCCATGGTGCAGCGCGCCATCGGCGACCGGCTGACCTGCGTGTTCGTCGACCACGGCCTGCTGCGCGCGGGTGAGCGCACCCAGGTCGAGCGCGACTTCGTGGCGGCGACCGGCGTGAAGCTGGTGACCGTGGACGAGCGCGAGCGGTTCCTGGAGGCCCTCAAGGGCGTCACGGACCCCGAGCGGAAGCGCAAGATCATCGGCCGCGAGTTCATCCGCGCGTTCGAGCAGGCCGCGCGGGACCTCCAGGTCGACGGCGACTACGACTTCCTCGTGCAGGGCACGCTCTACCCGGACGTCGTCGAGTCCGGCGGCGGCACCGGCGCGGCGAACATCAAGAGCCACCACAACGTCGGCGGCCTGCCGGACGACCTCCAGTTCAAGCTGGTCGAACCGCTGCGCGCGCTGTTCAAGGACGAGGTCCGCCGGGTCGGCACCGAACTGGGCCTGCCCGAGGTCATCGTGCAGCGCCAGCCGTTCCCCGGCCCCGGTCTCGGCATCCGCATCATCGGCGAGGTGACCGGCCCGCGGCTGGAGATCCTGCGCCAGGCCGACGCCATCGCCCGCGAGGAGCTGACGTCCGCCGGTCTCGACCGGACGATCTGGCAGTGCCCGGTCGTGCTGCTCGCGGACGTGCGCAGCGTCGGCGTCCAGGGCGACGGCCGCACCTACGGCCACCCGATCGTCCTGCGGCCGGTGTCCAGCGAGGACGCCATGACCGCGGACTGGACGCGCCTGCCGTACGAGGTGCTGGAGCGGATCTCCACCCGCATCACCAACGAGGTGGCCGACGTCAACCGGGTCGTGCTCGACGTGACCAGCAAGCCGCCGGGCACCATCGAGTGGGAGTAGCCCACCCCCGAACAGCGGAAGGCCGTGACCCCGAGGTGGGGTCACGGCCTTCTTCGCGTGAGTGGGGGGTTCCTAGCGGCGCTGGCGGAGCACGGACCCGGCCAGCAGGCCGAGGCCGATCACGATGGCCCCGCCCGCGACCACCCAGCGCAGGTCGAGGAAGTCGGGCCAGTAGTCCCCGCCGGTGAGCACGAACCCGGCGGCGAGCAGGGCCCCGATCCCGAACACGAACGCGATGACGTCGAAGCCGCCCCGCGAGTCGATCTCCTGGTCAGCCACGGTTGACCTCCACGTCTCCCACGCCGTTGCGCACGTTCAGCACGATCTTCAGCCCACCCGCTCCGCCGGTGCCGGGTTCGGTGGCCTCCACCAGCGCGTCGGTCCCGCTGCTCTGGTGGCCGAGGCACCGCACGGAGCCGAGGTCGGCCTCGCACCGCACCTCGACGTCGGCGGTCTTCGGGACGGTCACCTGCACGGTGCCGACGACCGTCCGGACCTCGGTCTCCACCCGGCCCGCGTCGGGCAGCCCGGTCAGGTCCAGCTGGATGCTGCCCGCCTTGAGGACGTACTCGGGGTCCACCTCCGCGATCGAGGCGGGCGACTCGGTGATGTCGCCGACGCGTCCGCTCCCGTTGAGGTCGGCGAGGTTCACCACCGTGCCGAGCACGCCCACGAGGCCCAGCGGGATGACCAGTCCGATCAGCCCGCGGCCGCCGCGGACGAACGAGCCGACCAGCAGCCCGACGCCCATGATCGCCACGACCACGCCCAGCGTGTGCAGCGGGGTGAACCACGTGTCGCCGCGACCGGTGATCACCGCGGTCGCCACCACCATCAGCGACAGGCCGAGGGTGATCCCGGTGACCGGCGACTTCCGCCGGTACCGCCGCACGGGCGGGGGAGGCGGGGTGGACACCACCGACTGCCCCGGTTCGGGGAGGTCCCAGGCGAACGGCGCCGCGCCCAGCGGGTCCCACGCCGGCGGGGTGGCGGTCGTCTTCTGGTCCATCTCGGTCACCTGCTCCGTGCTGGAGGTCGTCGTCAGCAGCGCCGGCCGGTTGACCGCGCCGCGGTTGAGGTGCAGCAGGTAGACGGCGCCGACGGACAGCAGCACGCCCGCCACCATCGTGAAGCCGCCGTCGAAGAAGAACCCGGTCGCCGGGAACAGCGCCAGGCCGAGCAGCACCGTCAGCGGGATCGGCGTGGAGCTGCGCCCCCGGCCGACCAGCGCCTCGACGGGCGAGACCTCGTCGTCCTCCTGGGGCAGCCCGAGCCAGCCCAGCAGGTAGATGAACACACCGGCACCGTTGCACAACGCCATCGCGACGAAAGCGACCCGCACGATCACCGGGTCGATCCGGTACCGCTCCGCGATGCCCGCGGCCACACCGGCGATCTTCCGCCCGCGGTGCGGCCGTCTGGGCCTGCTGACCCAGAAGTCCTTCAGCGTCTCTTCGACGTTCGCAGCTGTCGCGTTCCCACTCACGTCGTCGAGTTTGCTGCCTGGAACCGCCGCGCACATCGGGGGAGCACCCTGAACGCGGACTCGGGTGGAACCCTGATGACCCGCATCCGGGTACGTGTGACGATCGTGGGGTGAGTTCGCAGGTGGAAACGGTGGTGGGGGCGGAGATCGCGGTCCGCAGGCGGCGCGGCGGGCGCGTGGTCGCGGGGGTGGCGGGCGGGATCGCCGACCACCTCGGCGTCGAGGTGTTCTGGGTGCGCGCGGTGTTCGCGGCGCTGACGGCCCTCAACGGCGTCGGCGTGATCGCGTACGGGCTGCTGTGGATCTTCGTGCCGCAGCGGACGACGAGCGCGCCGGACGAGGCGCCGCCGAAACCGAGGGAACGCCAGCAGGCCATCGGTCTGCTGGCGCTGGGGCTCGGCGCGGCGGTGCTGGTGACCCTGTTGACGGGCGCGGTCAGCGGCTGGATCGTCGGCCCGCTGGCGGTGGCGCTGGTGGGCGCGGCCGTCGTGTGGCGCGAGGCGGACGAGGCGCAGCGGCGCCGGTGGCGGGACGGGGCGCGCAGCGGCGTGCTCGGCAGGAGCGGCCGGTCGGCGCTGATCCGGATCGCGTCGGGCGTCTCGCTGGTGGCGCTCGGCATCGGGGTGCTGCTGTTCAGCACCTACCAGCTCGACCAGATCCAGTTCGCGCTCGTCGCGGTGCTGGCGACGCTGGCGGGGGTCGCGCTGCTCACGGTGCCGCTGTGGATCAAGCTCGTGAACGACCTCGACGAGGAGCGCCGGGCCCGCATCCGCACCGAGGAGAAGGCCGAGATCGCCGCGCACCTGCACGACTCCGTGCTCCAGACGCTGGCGCTGATCCAGAAGCAGGCCGAGGCGCCGCGCGAGGTCCGCAGGCTCGCCCGCGGCCAGGAGCGGCAGTTGCGGGACTGGCTCTACGGTCGCGACTTCGGCGAGAACGCCCGCCCCACGACGGTGTCCGCCGCCATCGCGCTGGCCTCGGGGGAGGTCGAGGACACGTTCGCGATCTCGGTGCAGCAGGTCGTCGTCGGCGACTGCGACCTCGACCACAACCTGCTGGCGATGGTGCAGGCCGCCCGCGAGGCGATGGTCAACGCGGCCAAGCACGCCGGGGTCGCCGAGATCAGCGTCTACGGCGAGGTGGAGGCCGACAGCGTCAACGTCTTCGTGAGGGATCGGGGCAAGGGTTTCGACCAGGGATCCGTTCCGGAGGACCGGCATGGTCTCGCCGACTCGATCCGGGGGAGAATGGTCCGGCACGGTGGGGAGGCCAAGGTGCGCACCGGCCCCGGAGAGGGCACGGAGGTGCACTTGGAGATGCCGAGGAAGCAGGAGGCCAGGTCATGACCGATGGCGAACGGGTCAGGGTGTTCCTGGTCGACGACCACGCGCTGTTCCGCGCGGGGGTCCGCGCGGAGCTCGATTCGATCAGCGACGAGATCGAGGTCGTGGGGGAGGCCGGCTCCGTCGGCGAGGCGGTGACCGGGATCAACCACCACAAGCCGGACGTGGTGCTGCTCGACGTGCACATGCCCGACGGCGGTGGCGCCGCGGTGCTCGCCAAGGTGCGGACGGCGCTGCCGGACGTGGTGTTCCTCGCGCTGTCGGTGTCCGACGCCGCCGAGGACGTCATCGCGGTGATCCGCGCGGGCGCCCGAGGCTACGTGACGAAGACGATCTCCAGCCAGGAGCTGGTGCGCGCGGTCGTGCGGGTGTCCGAGGGCGACGCGGTGTTCTCGCCGCGGCTCGCGGGCTTCGTGCTGGACGCGTTCGCCGACCGGCCCGGCGCGGCCCCGATCCGGGACCCCGAGCTGGACCTGCTGACCCCGCGCGAGCGGGACGTGCTGCGGCTGCTGGCCCGCGGCTACGCGTACAAGGAGATCGCCTCCGAGCTGTTCATCTCGGTGAAGACGGTCGAGACGCACGTGTCGAGCGTGCTGCGCAAGACGCAGCTGTCCAACCGCTACGAGCTGTCCCGCTGGGCCTCCGACCGCAGGCTGGTCTGAGTTGCCCCAGGAGGAAGTCGCGGTGCGGGCGGACCCTGCCACCGGATTCGTCCACCGCTCGGCCCGCTTCGCCACGGAGGTGCTCGCCCCGTGGGTGTGGGTGCTCACGCTGCCGTTCGCCGTGGCCGCCGCCGCGACCCGGTCGCTGTGGCCCAGCGTGCTGTGGGGGCTCGTCGTCGCGGTCACCGCGTCGGTCATCCCGATGGTGGTGATCGTGCGCGGCGCCCGCGGCGGGCGCTGGGACGGGCACCACGTCACCAACCGCGAGGGCAGGCTCGTCCCGCTGGTCGTCGCGGGCGCCTCGCTGACCGTCGGCATCGCGGTGCTGCTGCTGGGGGGCGCGCCGCACGAGATGCTCGCGCTCGCGGGCAGCATGTTCGCGTCGCTGGTCGTCAGCATGGCCATCACGTTCGGCCTGAAGTGGAAGGTGTCGCTGCACGCGGCCGTGGCGTTCGCCGCCGTGGTCGTGGGTGCGCTGGTGTACGGGCCGTGGCTGCTGCTGCTCGTGGTGACCGCGGTGTTCGTGGCCTGGTCGCGGGTCGAGCTGGGCGACCACACGAAGGCGCAGGTGCTCGTGGGCTCGCTGATGGGCGTGGTCGTCGGCGGTGGCGGGTACGCGCTGCTCGAGGTGCTGCTCAGAGCTTCGCCGAGCTGATGATCTTCGGCCTGCCGTCGAACTCCTGCACCCCGACCCGGTACTTCTCGGTGTTCGTGGCGCCGTCGGACGTGAACAGCACGTCGACGTCCACCACGTAGCCGTTGTCCGTGGTCACGACGTCGACGAGGTTGGCCGTGACGTCCTCGTACTGGCCCCAGAACGCCACGTACTGGTCGAGCGGCTGCCGGAACTCCGGCGCCAGGTTCTCCCACGCCTTCGCCGGGTCGGCCTTCAACGACCGGTAGTGGTCGCGCACGAAGTTGGCGGCCTTGGGAGCGGTGAGGTCGCCCTGGGCCGGTGCTGTCGTACCGGGGTCCTCCCCGTCCGAGGGCAGGTCGCTGCTCGCGGTGGTGGTCGCGGGGCCCGCCAGTCCGCCGCCGCGCCCGTCGTTGGCGAAGGACAGGTAGATCAGCACGCCCGCCACGGACAGCAGCAGCACCACCACGGCGGCGACGGTCGGCGCGAGCCACTTGCGCCGCGCCTTGGGTTCCGGCGCGGGCGCCGCGCGACGGACCCGCACGTCGGCGGCGGCCGGAAGGGCGGCGGTGGTGCTCGCCAGCAGTCCGACCAGCTCGGTGGCGGTCGGCCGCAGGGCGGGGTCGGTGGCCAGCAGCCGGGTCATCGGCCCCGTCAACGAGCCGGAGCGGACCGGCCGGTCGATCTGGCCGGTCGCCGCCCGGTAGATCAGGCCGAGGTTGTTGTCCGTCGGCCCGTAGGGCGAGCGGTCCTCGGTCATCGCGTAGAGGGTCGCACCGAGCGAGAACATGTCCGACCTGGCGTCCGGCGTCTCGCCGCGCGCCACCTCCGGCGGCAGGTAGGCGGGGGTGCCGGAGATCATTCCGGCCTCGGTGAGCGTGCCGTCGCCGACCGCCTTGGAGATGCCGAAGTCGGTGAGCTTCACGGTGCCGTCGTGGCCGATCAGCACGTTGCCGGGTTTCACGTCGCGGTGCACGATGCCCGCCTTGTGCGCCGCCGCCAGCGCGGCCGCGATCCGGCCGCCGATCCGCGCCGCCTCGGCCGGGTCGAGCGGACCCCGGTCGGCCAGCACGGCCGCGAGGCTGTGGGACGGCAGGTACTCCATCACCAGCCAGGGCAGGCCGCCCTCGACGGCGACGTCGTAGACGGCGATCGCGTTCGGGTGCTGGAGCCGGGCGGCGATGCGCGCCTCGCGCATGGCGCGGGTGCGGGCGAGTTCCCTGGCCGCCGGGTCGACGTCGGGGAGCTTGAGCTGCTTGACGGCGACCTCGCGGTGCAGCAGCTCGTCGCGGGCCCGCCAGACGACGCCCATCGCCCCGGCGCCGAGCTCGTCGAGCAGGAGGTACCGACCGCCGACCGCGTTCACTCGATCAGGCTAGCTGGCGGCCGGACCACGGGTGTCGCGCCCGCGTCTCACATGACGTGGTCGGCTACCCGGTGTACTCGGCGACCTTCAGCTCGCCGTCGACCAGCTTCACCAGGACCTTGCGGTCCTCGACGGCGGTCCTGCCGTTCGCGGTGACCTCGACCTCCACGACCACCAGGTAGTCGTCGCCCTTGGCCGAGACCTCGGGGTTCGGCTTCGGGACCATCTCGTCGACGGTCTCCATCTTCGCCATGTAGTCGTCGTAGGTCGGACGGGAGGCGGGGTCCATCTTGTCCCACGAGGCCTGCGTCTCGTTCTTCGCGGAGCGGAGCCACCCGAGCGCGAAGTTGCCCGCCACGGTCGGGGTGAGGTCGACCGCCTTGGGCGTGCCCGCCACGGACTCCTGGTACCGCTCGTCCGACAGACCGGGATCGGTGGAGCGATCGTCCTCCGCGCTCAGCAGCGTGTTCAGGCCGATCAGGGTGCCCACCAGCAGCGCGAAGGCGACGATGACCGGCACGAGCCACTTGGGACGGGACCCGTGCTTCCCCGCGCCGCCCTGCTCGATGTGGACCGGGCTGATCCCGCGGACCCCGATGGCGGGGTGCGAGGGCTGGGCGAACGTGGACGAGGGCCGCGGTGTCGACGGCTGGGAGGGGCGCGGTGTCGGGGTGACCGCGACGGGGATGCCCATCGGCGTCGGCACGGCGTCGGAGGGGAGCGCGGACAGCATGTCGGCGGCCTCGGCCGCGGTCGGGCGCTGCGCCGGGTCGAGGGCGAGCAGGCGCTCCATCGGACCGATCAGCGCGCCGGCGCGGATCGGGCGGTCCATCTTGCCGATCGCGGCCCGGTAGAGCAGGCCGAGGCTGTTCTCGTTGGCGCCGTAGGGGCCGTGCGCCTCGGTGGCCGCGTAGAGGGTCGCGCCGAGCGAGAACACGTCGGACCTGCTGTCGGGCAGGTCACCGCGCGCGACCTCGGGCGCGAGGTAGGCGGGCGTGCCGGACAGGGCGCCCGCCTCGGTGATCGTGGTGTCGCCGGTGGCGCGGGAGATGCCGAAGTCGGTGAGCTTCACGGCGCCACCGTGGCCGATCAGCACGTTGCCGGGTTTGACGTCGCGGTGCACGATGCCCGCGGCGTGCGCGGCGGCCA
Organism: Umezawaea sp. Da 62-37; assembly: GCF_032460545.1. Taxonomy (GTDB): domain Bacteria; phylum Actinomycetota; class Actinomycetes; order Mycobacteriales; family Pseudonocardiaceae; genus Umezawaea. The sequence continues at coordinate 4,843,292 of NZ_CP135965.1, read as the reverse complement.
GCGCGGTCGCGACCATCCCGCCGATCCTGGCCGCCTCGGCCGGGGACAACGGGCCGTTCTCCTCCAGCAGCGCCGCCAGGCTGCGCGAAGGCAGGTACTCCATGACGATCCAGGGCAGCTCGTCCTCGACGACCACGTCGTAGACCGCGATCGCGTTCGGGTGCTGGAGCCGGGCGGCTATCCGCGCCTCGCGCATGGCGCGGGTGCGTGCGGCCTTGGAGGCCACGGGTGCCATCTCGGGCAACTTGAGCTGCTTGACGGCGACCTCGCGGTGCAGCAGCTCGTCGTGGGCCAGCCACACCACGCCCATCCCGCCGCTGCCGATCTGCTCCTTGAGGAGGTACCGACCGCCCACCGCGTTCACTCGAGCAGGCTAGCGGTCCGATCAGCTGCTGGCGACGAGCTTCGCCAACTCGCGGTCGAAGTCGATCCACTGGTCCTCTTCGCCGGGCTGCACGACGTCGTAGGTGAGGTCGAGGAACTCGGCGATGTGCTCGGCCTCGGCCGAGAGGATCGCGAACCCGGTGGGGGCGTTCAGCTCCAGCAGGACGCGCTCCGGGTCGTCCGCCGCGGGGCGCACCATGATGTCGCCCTCGCCCGAGGGGGTCAGCAGGCCGTCCGCGAGCAGGTCGCGGGCGAACATCCACTCGACCTTGCCCTGACCCGTGTGGAACAGCACGGCGACCGCGTACGGGTCCTCGGGGTTGTACTGGAGCTCCGCTTCGACGGGTGCCGGAGCGATGCCGGGGACCAGCAGCTGGAACGTGGTGCCAGCGGTGATGATCGTGTTGTCGGCCATGGTGGCTCATCCCTTCCCTACCTGCGTTCTTCACGCTCTCATGGGAAGAGACGTCTGAGACAGCGCTCCGGGACGCTATTCGCCTGGGAACCACGCTATCGGGGGAGACGTGGATCTCACTTGTGGGTATATGGCCAGGTCGCTTGTCTCAACTGGCGAAACACTTTTGCCACGCACCGTGATCGGCGGTCACTTCAGGGTAGCGGACGTCACCGGTCGGGTGTCCAGCGGCGCGACCGCCGTGACCGGGCGGCGGCGGGTCAGCGCGATGCCGAACAGCACGACGACCATGCCCGCCACGACCCGGATCGTCAGCTCCTCGTGCAGGAAGGCGGCGCCCAGCAGCACCGACACGACCGGCAGCAGGTAGCCCACGGTGGTCGCGTTCGTCGGGCCCTCGTCCTGGATGAGCCGGTAGTTGAGGATGAACGCGACCCCGGTGCCGAACACGCCCAGGATGCCCAGCGCGAGCAGCGCGCCCGCGCTCGGGTGCATCTCCTGAAGGCCCCCTACCGGCACGATGAACGCGGTCAGGCCGCTGCCGACCACGAGCTGGCCCGACGACAGCTGCAGCGGCGACAGGCCCTGCCCGGACAGCGTGCGGCTGATGTAGACGTACGCGACGGCGTAGCTCGCGGCGGCCGCGAGGCACGCCAGCGCGCCCCAGCTCGCCAGCCCCGCCCGCTGCCACGGCGCGAAGATCAGCAGCGTGCCCAGGAAGCCCAGCGCCAGCCCCGCCGTCCGCGCGCCGCCGCGCTGCTTCTCGAACCCGAGCAGCAGCCCCAGTCCCAGCGTCCACAGCGGCGTCGTCGAGTTGATCACCCCGGCCACCCCGGAGTCGACGGTCCGCTCGCCGACCGCGAACAGCACGAACGGGATCACGTTGCCGAACAGGGCCGCGACCGCCAGGTGCCCCCACGTGCGCGGTGCGCGCGGCAGCCGGTGCCCGCGGGCGCAGAGCAGCGCGACGATCACCGCGGCCCCGAGCGCCGTGCGGCCCATCGTGATCTGCACGGGGGAGAACCCGGTCAGCGCGACCTTGATCCACAAGAAGCTCGAGCCCCAGATGAGCGCGAGGACACCGAACCTGATCAGCGTGCCGGGTTTGTTCACGGCTCCACGATGGGGTGAATAAAGCGTAAGTACAAGTGAAAAGAACTACATGACCTTGTAGCTCAGCTGTAAGGTCGTGCCATGTTGGACGTGCGCAGGATGCAGGTGCTCAGAGCGGTCGTGACCAGCGGTTCCATCACCGCCGCGGCCACCAACCTCGGCTACACCCCGTCGGCGATCAGCCAGCAGGTGGCGGCGCTGGAGAAGCAGGCGGGCATGGCCCTGCTGGAGCGCGTCGGCCGGGGTGTCCGCCCCACCCAGGCGGGCAGGCTGCTCACCGACCACGCCGCGGGCATCACCGACCGCCTGGTCGAGGCCGAGGCGGCGCTGGCGGACCTCCGCGCCGGCCGCACCGGCACGCTCCGCGTCCGCTACTTCGCCACCGCGGGCGCCGCCCTCGTCCCGCCCGCCGTCGCCCGCTTCCGCGCCGAGCACCCGTCGGTGAGGCTGGACCTCAAGCTCACCGAGCCGGTCGACCCGATGCTCGAGATCGTCGCGGGGCGCGCCGACGTCGCGATCGTCGTGCACCAGCACGGCGCGGACACCGCCCCCGGCATCCGCCTGGTCCACCTGCTCGACGACCCGTACCTGGCGGTCCTCCCGCGTGGCCACGACCTCTGCCGCAAGCGCGTCCTGGACCTGTCGGACCTGGCCGACCAGCCCTGGGTCGACTCCGCGCTGCCGGACGGCGCCTGCCGTGACATCGTCCTGGACGCCTGCGCCGGTGCGGGCTTCGCGCCGAACTTCGTCGTGGAGTCCGACGACTACCCGACCGCCCAGGGCTTCGTCTCGGCGGGTCTGGGCGTCACCATCATCCCGAAGCTGGGCCTCGGCGTCGTCCACCCCGGCGTCGTCGTCCGCCGTCTCCGCAACCCCGAGCCGCTCCGTGAGATCCACGCCGCCTTCCGCGAGGAGGGCACGGCCAACCCGGCCGCCGCGAGCCTCCTGGAGGCGCTCAAGGCCGCGGCCGCGGCCACCGGCTGACGTCGGGGTCGCCCCCGCCCCGCCTCGCTCCCGCCCGTCAGTAGTTCCCGAGCGGGGTCTCCTTGTCGATCAGCAGCTGGCTGCCCGACCACTCCAGCCCGATGAGCTTGCGCTCCTTGCTGTTCGTGCCGTCCTTCTTCGTGTAAGCCACATCGACCTCGTACGCGTACGGTGCGTTCAGCTTCACTTCATCGATCTTCACGGTCTTGATGGTCTTCCAGAAGTCCAGGTACGTGGACTTCCCCTTGCCCGCGCCCTTCATCTTGTCCGTGAGCCAGTTGAACGCCGAGTTCGGATCGCCTGGCAGCAGCGCGAAGTAGTCGCGGATCATCTTCTCCTGCGTCGCCTGGTCCGGCTCGCCGGTGACCTGCGGCGGCAGCTTGGAGCCGTCGCCCGCGGGAGGCGCCTCCTCCTCGCCGCTCTCGCCCGGCGGCTGGGTCGCGCTCGCCGAACTGCCGGGCTCGGCGACCTTCTGGCCGGGGTCGTCGCCGCCGGACAGGAAGCTGGCCAGCATGATGCCGACGACCGCGGCGGCCACGATGGCGAGCGCGGTGATGATCGTGGAGCGCTTGCTGGCGGCGTCCTTGACCGACGACATCGACGACGACTGCCGTGGGGGCGCCGTGCGGTGCGGCGCGGCGGCCGGTCGGGGCTGCTGCTGCTGGTACGACGGCTGCTGCTGCTGGTAGTGCGGTTGCTGCTGCTGTTGCTGCGGAGGGCCGGGGCGGATGTCGATGCGGGTGCCGGGCGGCGGCGTCGACACCGCGGCCTGGGGGGACATCGCGCGGGTCGCGGAGTCCGTCGACAGCGGGGCGCCGCGCCACGACGGCTGGCTCACCTGCTGGACGGCCATGGGGAACTCGGGCGCCGCGCGGCCCGCGGCGACGGCGGCCAGCGCCTCGCGCGCCTCGGCCATCGTCGGGCGGTCCTCGGGCTCCGGGCGGAGCAGGCGCATCAGCAGCGCGGTCAGCGGCCCGGCCTGCTTCGGCGGGTTCACGTTGCCCGACGCGACCTGGTGCAGCAGCGCGATGGTGTTCTCGTTCAGCCCGAACGGCGGGGCGCCCTCGATCGCGGCGTACAGCGTGGAGCCGAGCGAGAACACGTCCGACGGCGAACCGGGGTCGTAGCCCTTCGCCACCTCGGGCGCCAGGTACGCCGGGGTGCCCGCGAGCATCCCGGTCGCGGTGACGGTGACGTCGCCGGTGGCCCGCGAGATGCCGAAGTCGGTGATCTTCACGACACCCTCGTCGCCGAGCAGGATGTTGCCCGGCTTGATGTCGCGGTGCACGATCCCGGCGTTGTGCGCGGCGGTCAGCGCGGAGGCGACCTGCTGGCCGATCGCGGCGACCTCGCGCGGCGGGAGCGTGCCGCGCTCGGACAGCACCGTGGACAGGCTCTTCGACGGCAGGTACTCCATGACCAGCCACGGCTGGCCGTCGTCCTCGGCCACGTCGTACACGGCGATGGCGTGCGGGTGCTGCAGGCGGGCGGCGATGCGGCCCTCGCGCATGGCCCTGCGCTTCGCCTCGTCGGTCTCGGACGCCGCCAGGCCGGGCTGGAGCAAGAGTTGTTTGACCGCGACGATGCGGTGCAGGCGCTGGTCGTGCGCCTGCCACACGATGCCCATCGCACCGCTACCGATTCGGCTGCCCAATCGGTAGCGGCCTGCGACCAGGCGACCATCGTCGGTCACGGCTGCTCCCATGAGTGATTGCGGTGTGTCTATCTTCAGTGGCGTTCAACCACCACTACGGCACAAACGTATCGACACGCCGTGCGGTTCGAACTAACCCGTCCGTGTGTGTGTCCACCATACGAGTTGCGACAACCCAGGATTCACGGAGTGGGCGGTGTGGTGGTCGTGGCCGCCGGCGGAGTGGTCGTGGTGGTCGTCGTCGTGGTGGTCGTGGTGGTCGTCGTCGTCGAGGTCTTGACCGGCTGCTTCGACGTGGTGGTGACGGGCGGCTCGGTGGTGGTGGTGGGCTGCTCCTCGGTCGTCTGCTCCTCGGTCGTCGGCTCGTCCGACGTGACCTGCGGCTTGGGCAGGGTGGTCGTCGGTGCGGCCTTCGACGAGGAGCTGGCGCCGCCGCCGCCCGGCACGATCGCCGGCTCCTTCGAATTGCCCTTGCCGCTGAACGCGCCCAGCGCGACCAGCAGGCCACCCGCGGCGAGCATCAGCACCAGCACCGCCGCGATGATCGCCAGCGTCCGGTTGTTCGACGGCTCCGGCGACGGCGCGGTCCTCGTCGGGCCCACGGTGCGCGGCTGCTGACCGGTCCGGTAGCCCGAACCGGCGCCGTTGCGGTTCCCGGCGCCCGCGGAGACCACGCGGGTCCTGTTCGGGTCCAGCACGGCCGTCGGACCGGCCACGGGCAGCACGCCGGGCGTGCTCGCCGCCCTCAGCCCGGTCAGGCTGGGGTTGCGGCCCGAAGCCACCGCGGCGAGCAGTTCGCGCGCCTGGCCCATCGTCGGCCGGTCGGCCGGGTCGACGTTGAGCAGCCGCAGCAGCACGTCGGTGAGCGGACCGTCCTGCGTGGGCGGGTTGATGCGGCCCGCGGCGACCGCGTGCAGCACTCCCAGGGTGTTCTCGCTGAGTCCGAACGGGGGTTCGCCCTCGGCCGCCGCGTACAGCGTCGACCCCAGGGAGAACACGTCCGAGGCGGGTGTCGGGTCCGAACCCCTGGCGATCTCCGGCGCCAGGTAGGCCGGGGTGCCCGCGATCAGGCCGGTCTTGGTGACCGTGATGTCGTCGGTGGCCCGCGAGATGCCGAAGTCGGTGATCTTCACGACCCCGTTGTCCGCGATCAGCACGTTGCCGGGCTTCACGTCCCGGTGCACGATGCCCGCCGCGTGCGCGGCCGCCAGCGCCGACGCGGCCTGCGCGCCGATCCGGGCGACCTGGAGCGGTTCGAGCGCGCCGTACTCGGACAGCGTGTCCGCGAGGCTGTAGGACGGCAGGTACTCCATGACGAGGCAGGGCGCGCCCTGCTCCTCGACCACGTCGTAGACCGCGATCGCGTTCGGGTGGTGCAGCTTCGCGGCGATGCGGCCCTCGCGCATGGCGCGCTGGATCGCCTCGTCGTGCTCCCTGGTGTCCATCCCGACCTGCAGCAGCAGCTGCTTGATCGCGACGATCCGGTTGAGGCGCTCGTCCTGGGCGCGCCACACGACGCCCATGGCGCCGCTGCCGATGCGGTCGAGGAAGCGGTAGCGGTCGGCGATCAGCTGGCCCTCGGTGCTCAACGGACCACCTCGCGCGGGTGCTGCGGGACCGCGGCGGGTGCAGCAGGTCTCACGCTGGGGCTCCTCGTTGTGCGCTCCGGTTGGCGGATCAGGGTAGGCCACCGCTCGTCGTGTCGGGCTGTCCTGCCCGCAGAGCGTACCCCGGCACCGCGGACGGGTTTCCGGCCGTTGCGCAGGTCACGACCCGTCGTGCCGCTGATCGCGAAGGGATACCCGATAGCCGTCCGCAACGTCACCGGTTCACGGGAAAGTGGTCGGAATTTGGGCCGAACGGCCTAGCCGCAAGCGCTCACAGCTCCGCGAAGAAGTCGAACCCGCCGAGTCCGACGCCGATCTGGATGCCGCCGGAGTCCTCGGACGGGGTCGTCGACGAGGTAGGCGTGGTCGAGCTGGAGGGCGGGTTCGTCGACGAGGGCGGCGGGGTCGTCGTGCTCGACGACGACGGCGGGGTGGTCGTCGGGTTGCTGCTGCTCGGGGGCGTGCCCTTGTCCGTCGTCGGCCGCGTGGTCGTCGGGGAGGCCGAGGTGCTCGGCGCCTGCGTCTGCGTCTCGGTGGTCTGCGTCACGGGGGCCTGGGTGTCCTGCACCGGGACCGCGCGCTGCTGGGTGGCCTCCTGCTGGGCCGCCTGCTCCTCCGGAGTGGAGGTGGAGGTGGTGGTGCTGGTGGTCGCCGAGGTGGTGCCGGGCTTCTGGCCCGGCATGGCGACGCCGCCGAGGTTGCCGGTGCCGCTGGAGTTGCGCGCCGCGGGGCGGGTGTCGAACCGCACGTCGGCCAGCGGGCGCTCGTCGGGGGAGCTCAGCCACTGCGAGGCGCCGAAGGCGACCGAACCGGCGAGGACGACACCGCCGCTGGCGATGGCGACGAGCTTGCTGAGCGACATGCCGCCGCGCTCCTCGTCGGCCGGGCGGCCTTCGCGGCGCAGCAGTTCGGCGACGTGCAGCTCGCGGCCGGACAGCGAGGCGCGGGCGGGCCCGGACAGCGCGGCGGGGGGAGGGGTCACCGCCTGGAAGCGGATCGTCTCCTCGTCGTCGTCCCTGTACACCGGGATCGGCTGTGTCTCGGCTTCACGCCGGGCGAGCAGCTCCGCTACCGAAAGCTGAGCGGTCGAGCCATCTCGCCGACGACGATTGTCCTCGTTCGACACTGCGGTCTCACACCTTCCCGGAAACTGCACTGTGTTCACCAGCCGGGAACATGGATACCGAATCGTGACCCCACTTGTAACCCCTTTGGGGGATTTTCTCGGGTTAAACCTTATTTAAGGCAACTGTGAGTGAGATTTTAGGGGGTACTCGCTACGCGGTGTCAGCTTCGCTGGGCCGAGAGCAGTTCGGTGCCGATGATCTTCGGCGCCGACATGTCACCGAACCAGAAGAGCTGTTCGACCCGCAACCAGCGCCCGTCGAGCTCCTGCATCGACACGTCGGCCAGGACGCTGCCGTCGGGCCGCTGGGTGGTGCTGTCGATCGTGATGGCCTTGATCGTGCTCCACGACCGCACGAAGCCCAGCGCGTCGGAGCCCACCAGGTCGGTGCTCAGCAGCCGCGCGGCCGCGGCGGGTTGGGCGGGCAGCAGGCCGTAGAACTCGCGGACGACCTCGATCCTGGGCTGGGGGCCGATCGACGCCGACGGCGGTGCCACGACGCCGTCGACGGGCGGGGCGGGGGCGTCGGTGCTCGGGTCCGCCGCGATCGGCGCGTTCGGGGTGTTCGGCGCCGCGGTGGCGCTCGCCCCGTCGGCCGGGGTGGCCGCGGGCTCGTCGCCCAGCTTGGCGCTGAGCAGGTCCGGCCGCAGGGCCGTCGAGCCGCTCAGTTCGATCGCGGCCGCCGTGCGCAGGGCTTCGGTGGACTCGGGGCGGTGGCCCGCCAGGATGGACGCCGCCGCGACCGAGGCGAACAGGACGAGACCGCCCGCCACCAGCCCCGCGGCCTTGGCCGCCCGGTTGGAACGCCGGGGGTCGGTCTCCTCGAGGCCGAGCACGTCCTCCACGAGACCCTCGGTGTCGACCTCCTCGTGGGAAGGGATGCGGACGGGGCTCGGCTGGTTCCTGATCAGCTCTGCCACGGTGATCGAACCGGCCCGGTTGTGCCGTCTGCCGGTCGTCGTAGGGCGCTGCACTGGCAACTCCTCCGTACCTTCTGCGTCGCCAGAACTCGTACCGTGATTGACCTGATCAAGGCCAGTTCGACGCGCGCATTCACCTGTTCGTGGCGTTCAGTGGTAGACCCGTGTCGCTCTAACGGAGTAGTGGTTACAGACCGGCGTCCCCCTGTGCGTTCGCGAATGACCGTTAGCCGATTCCAGTGAGCCGTTCGGCGTTGATCAGGGGGTCACCACTCAAGGTGAAGGTCAGCTCCCGCCGCTCGGTGCTGGCGGTGCCGTCCTTCTTGGTGATCTGCAGCGTGCTGACCGTGACGCCCCTGGTCGGGTCGACGCTGATCTCCTTCACCCGCACCAGGGAGACGTCCGCGAACCGCTGCTCCAGCACCGCCTCGATGGTCGGCCGGGCGTCCTCGGTCGTCATGGCCAGCGCCGTCGCGGCGTTGGCCGAGACCTCCTCGTAGAACTTCTCGGTCCGGCTCGCGATCGCGTCGGCGTCCACCAGCGGCCCCTCCTGGTTCGGCACCGTGGTGACCATCGGCGACGCGCTGTCCTGGACGCCGTCCGACGCGCTGTCCGGCGCGTTCTCCGGTGCGGAGGTGCCCGCGGGTGTCGTCGCGGTGGTCGCGCCCGCGCCGCCGGACGTGCCGTCGGGCGGGATGCCGGGGTTGCTGCTCCGCGGCGCGGCCCAGGACGTCCCGCTCGCCCGCGCGGTGTCCTGGGGCCGTGTGTCGGCGCTCCGGGCTTCGGTGGGGGCCTTGGACGGCGTCCTGGTGCCGAAGTCGGTCACGATGGGGACGTTGGCGGGGTTCTCGGGCATGCCGATGCGCTCGAACGGGCCGCTGCCGCCGACCAGTTTGGCCGCCGCGATGGCGAGGCCGACGAGGACGGCCGCGGAGGAGGCCACGGCGAACCAGGCGGCGCGCTTCCAGGTCCGGGGCGGGGTGACCGACGCGGGCACCAGGCCGATGTTGAACTTGCGCAGGCCGGGCGCGTCGGTGTCGACGAGGGGATCGGGGGCCGGCCTGCCGCGCTGCGCGGGCACCTGGCCGGGTCCGATGGCCGGACGCGCGTGCGCCGGGGGTTGGTGGTCCGGGCGCTCGTGGTCCGGATCTGCGGCCGCGGGCGACCACCCACCGGTCCGCTCGTGCAGCCGGTGCTTGCCCGACTCCGCTGGTCCCGCCCCGTTTTCCATGCTGTCCAGACCCCTCCCGCCCCCTGGCCGGACGCGGTCCCCCCGGCCGTCGGGCCGGTCTCACCTCGGAGAACGCGCCGGCTCGCCGTTCGGCCCTGGGGCCGTGGCGCACCGCTGATCCGGTGCGGGGCAGGGGTCGCGCCGTTGGGGCGACCGGACCACGGGGGAACGGCCTGGCCAACGGGACGACCACGGACACCCGCACCTGGCCGAGCGTAGGTGCAAGGAGGGGTGGTAGCTGTGCGGAATCACCCGGTCACGGCGGGTGAACACGGAAGTGTGAACTTGCTGGACTTCCGCCCTGTTCTGGTCAGCCGCCGCTGTCCAGGCGCTTGCGGCTGCTCTGCAACGCGCTGGTGGCGGCCAGGCCGCTGCCGCCCGCGATGAGCGCGCCGATGATGTCGGAGGCCGTGCTGTCGCCCGTGGTGATCAGCAGGCCGATCAGCGCGGCGACGGTCGTGACGCCCGCGACGGTCCAGCGCCCCCGGACGTACTGCGCGATCGGCGCGCCCGCGGCCCGCTTGTTCTTAGCGGCTGAGCCGAGCATGGCGAGATAGCCGTCGTGCGCCAGCGCGGCTAGCACCCCGACGATGGCGATGATGCCTGCGATGAGGCCGATGACAGTTCCCATGTCCCCAGTGTGCCCGCCGATATCCGCTGGACCATCGGTGATCCCCCTGATATCCGGTAACGGGTGGAGATCTTCTGGCACGACGCCTGCCTGGAGCACGACGCGGGCACTGGCCTGTGGGAGTTGCCGGGCGACTGGGACTGGCTCGACGTCCCCGAGGCGCACCCCGAGACCGCGGCCAGGCTGCGGACGTTCCGGCACGCCCTGCGGCACGGCCCGGTCGCGCCGCACCTGACGTGGCGCACCGGCAGGCTCGCCACCGACGAGGAGTTGGCGCGCGTGCACACCGCCGACTACCTGGCCTCGCTGCGCGCGGCCTGCGCGGGCCCGGACCGGGTCGCGCTGGAGGTGAACACGGTCGTCGGCCCCGGCACGTGTGACTCCGTGCTGGCCGCCGCGGGCACGTCGCTGGCCGCGCTGGAGGCCGTCCGATCCGGCCGCACGCCGATCGCGTACGCGCTGGTGCGCCCACCAGGCCACCACGCCCAGCCCGCGATGGCCGACGGGTACTGCCTGGTGAACAACGCCGCCCTGGTCGCCGAGACCGCGCGGCGGGCCGGGGCGAGGGTCGCCGTCCTCGACTGGGACGTGCACCACGGCAACGACACCCAGGAGGTGTTCGCCGCGCGGTCCGACGTGCTCACGGTGTCCCTGCACATGCGGCACGGCGCGTGGGGCGCCAACCACCCGCAGACCGGCGCCCCCGACGAACTGGGCGCGGGCGGCCGCAACATCAACGTCGAGCTGTCGCTCGGCGCGGGCGACGAGGCGTACCTGCGGGCTCTGGACGAGATCGCGGTCCCGGCGCTGCGCGAGTTCGCACCCGACCTGCTGGTGTGCGCGTCGGGGTTCGACGGGTCCGCGTTCGACCCGAACGGCAGGCACAACCTGACCGCCGCCGGGTACCGCGCGATCGGTCGGCGGGTCGCGGACCTCGGACTGCCGCTGGTGCTCACCCAGGAGGGCGGTTACCTGCGCGGGTACGCCGCGCTGTGCCTGCACGCGCTCGTGGAGGGCCTGCTGCGGCTGCCGGAGCCGCTGCTGCGCGACCCGCTGGCCTACGTGCCGGACGACTCCCGCCCCACCACCGCGGACCTCGCCCTCGTCCGCGCCGCCCTGGCCCCGCACTGGCGGTTCGCCCGCGATTAGTTCCATGGCTAATGAGGCCCGCGCCGCAGCTCACAATTCCGCGCCGGGCGGCGAACCCGCCGCCCGGCACACCGGAAGAACGTCGAAGACCTGTGCCCGGAACCACCTATCCGGCATGCCACCCGTCCCGACCAGGATCGACTGCCGGTGCCCGCCCGTACCGTGGAATTCGGGGGGCCCGCACGACCGGGGGACCCCTGGTCACCGACGCGACAAGGCCGCCGATACGGACCGCGACAACGACCTGCATCGCGCCTCGATGCTCGACGCCGGCACCCCGTGACAGGCAGGAGCGGCCGCTCGAACCGGGCCGAACCCGGTGATCAGCGCCCCAGCGCCCCGCGACCCAGCCTCAGCAGGATCATAGCGAGGTCCTTGCCGTCCGGACCGAGTTCCTTGTAGCGGGTCAGCACGTCGATCTCGCGGTTGTGCACGATCCGGGTTCCACCGGCGGCCATCCGCGCGGCACCGATGGTCTTGGACACCTCGGCGCGCCGTTTGACGAGCCGCAGCAGTTCCTTGTCCAGGTGGTCGATCTCCTGGCGCAGCGCGTCGATGTCCGGTGCGACGACGGGGGTTTCGGTGGTGCTCATGGCGGCCTCTCGACTCTCTTCTGCTGAGTCCTGGCCCCGGAAGCGACGAAGTCCCGGGTCCGAGGACTCCGGGGCTCTGTGGGTGCTTTGCGCTAAGCGACCACGGGAGCCGGAGTCCGGTTCCCGTAGAAAAACTCGAAGTGGGTCGAGCGCATGTCAGCACTGTGCCACAGGCCCGTCCCCTTCGGCTACCCGTAGTTCGAGGAGTGGGACGCACCCGCCCGGACCAGGCGCTTCGCGGTTCGTGCCGGTTGAACGGCCCGTTCACGAACGGGGACGATCGCGTTCCGCCGCGACCGCTTCGGAGCCCGCGCTCGCGGGTCTCGACGCCGTTCCGGTGGCGGGTGCGGGAGTGGGCGTCGACAAGATCGAGGACCCGGCACCTCCACGTCGAATCCCGTCACGGTGCTGTGCACGCACGGGTGCCTTTCGCGGTCGACCCTCCTGATCACTCCGGTTTGGTCACGATCCGTCATCACCCGTGGCGTGGGTGAAACGTCTTTGGCCTGCTCATCGATCTAGTCTCCCAAGGGGTGCAACGACACAGAGGGTGGCGACATGCGTGGTTTGACGGTGAGCAGGCGCACGGTGTTCGGGATGGCCGTGGTGACGGCAGCAGTGGGGGTGGCGGGTAGTGCCGCCGGTGTCGCGAGCGCGCAGACCGCGCAGCAGCCCGCGGACCTGCCGGGGGTCGACCTCGATCCCGGCAAGGGCGTGGTCAAGGCGAACGACGACTGGTGGTACGTCCACGGCGGCACCTTCGAGTTCGCGGTGACGCTGGGCGCCAGGTCGCAGGGCCGGAAGCGCACGGTGCGGCTGGCCGTGCCGAAGGGCCTGAACATCGTGTCGATCAACGGCGACAAGTGGAAGGTCGAGAAGGTCGACGACACCGACGTCGAGGCGACCCACCCGGAGCTGGAGAACCCCGGCCTGAAGCTGCCGAAGCTCGTCATCGCGGCCAGGTCGAAGAACTTCGGCGCGAGCACGCTCGACGCGTCGGTGCGCGAGAAGTCCGTGAACTACAAGCGCAAGGGCGTCAAGCTTATGGTGGACACGAGCACCTGAGTTTTCCCACTTTGGTGGAATGAGTTCACCCGCCAGGGGGATGGCCCTCGTGCGATCGTTTGGAGATCGACAGAAATCGGGCGAGGGTGATCCCCATGTGGAAGAACAGGGTGGTCGCCGGACTGGTCGGGGTGGGCGCCGTACTGGCTCTCGCGGTCGGTTCGGCCACGGTCGCGAACGGCTCGACGCCGGCCGCGGACACGCCGGGGCGGGTCGACGTGCCCGCTGAGGACGGTCCGGCCGCCGTGGCGCTGGCCCACGGCGAGGGCGTCGTGCTCGCGAACGACGGCTGGTGGTACGTCCACGGGGGCCCGTTCGAGTTCTCCGTGACGGCCACCGCGGCCCGCACCGGCCAGGTCGAGCAGGCCGCGCTGTTCATCGTCTGGCCGGGTGAATTCTCCCTCGTGGAGACGGCGGGCGACCGCTGGACCTGCGGTGCCGTCGCGAACGGGGTCGAGTGCACCAACCCCGCTCCCGTCGCGCCGGGCGAGTCGTGGCCCGCGCTGACGCTCGGCGTGAACGCCACGGGCGCGGTGCAGGACTCGATCGACGTGTACCTGAGCGGAGCGGGCGGTTCGGACGCCCACGCGAGCACGCCGATCATGTTCGACACGAGCAGCTGAAACCGGTTCCGCTCACCGCTCAGGCGGTGAGCGGAACCGCATGTCGTACCGGACGGGTAACGTGGCCCCACGATGAGCGCCTTGTTCGACTTGCCCGCGAGTCCCCCGTCCACTCGGCCGTCCAGGTTGCTCGACGACCTGAACCCCGCCCAGCGGCGGGCGGTGGAGCACGCCGGATCGCCGCTGTTGGTGGTGGCGGGCGCCGGCTCCGGTAAAACGAGGGTCCTGGCCCGACGCATCGCCCACCTGCTCGCCGAACGCCAGGTGCACCCCGGCGAGATCATGGCGATCACCTTCACCAACAAGGCCGCGGCCGAGATGAAGGAGCGCGTCTCCGACCTCGTCGGCCCGCGCGCCCGGTCGATGTGGGTGTCGACGTTCCACTCCATGTGCGTGCGGGTCCTGCGCCGCGAGGCCAAGACGCTCGGCATGTCGTCGAACTTCTCGATCTACGACTCGGACGACTCCCGCCGCCTGATCACGCTGGTCGCGCGCGACCTCGACCTCGACCCGAAGCGCTACCCGGCGCGGACGCTGTCGATCCACATCTCGAACCTCAAGAACGAGCTGGTCGACGCGGAGACCGCCGCGGCGCGGGCGACGAACGACCTGGAACGCCGGGTGGCCGAGGTGTACTCGTCCTACCAGCGGCGACTCGGCGAGTCGAACTCCATGGACTTCGACGACCTGATCATGAAGACCGTCGAGCTGCTGCAGAACTTCCCGGCCGTGGCCGAGCACTACCGGCGGCGCTTCCGGCACGTGCTGGTCGACGAGTACCAGGACACGAACCACGCGCAGTACACGCTGGTGCGCGAGTTCGTGGGCACCGGCGCCGACGGCATCCCGCCCGGCGAGCTGTGCGTCGTGGGCGACGCGGACCAGTCCATCTACGCGTTCCGCGGCGCGACGATCCGCAACATCGTGGAGTTCGAGCGGGACTACCCGCAGGCCACCACGATCATGCTGGAGCAGAACTACCGCTCCACCCAGAACATCCTGACCGCCGCGAACGCGGTCATCTCGCGCAACCCGGACCGCCGTGAGAAGCGGCTGTGGAGCGACCTCGGCGAGGGCGAGAAGATCGTCGGCTACGTCGCCGACAACGAGCACGACGAGGCCGCGTTCGTCGCGGGTGAGATCGACAAGCTCGTCGACGGCGGCGACGCGACCAACGGCGAGATCGCGGTCTTCTACCGCACGAACAACCAGTCGCGCGTGTTCGAGGAGATCTTCATCCGCCTCGGCCTGCCCTACCGGGTCGTCGGCGGTGTGCGGTTCTACGAGCGCCGCGAGGTGCGCGACGCGCTGGCGTACCTGCGCGCGCTGGCGAACCCGGACGACACGGTGTCCATGCGGCGCATCATGAACGTGCCCAAGCGGGGCATCGGCGACCGGGCCGAGGTGTGCGTCTCCAACCACGCCGAGAAGTACCGGATGAGCTTCCACGCCGCCCTTCGCGACGCCGTGGCGGGCAAGGTCGCGTTCCTCAACCCGCGGTCGCAGCGGTCCATCGGCGGGTTCATCGACCTGATGGACGAGCTGGGCAAGCTGGTCGAGCGCGGCGACGACGTGGCGGACATCCTCGAGGCCGTGCTGGAGAAGACGGCCTACCGGGCCGAGCTGGAGGCCAGCGAGGACCCGCAGGACCACACGCGCGTCGAGAACCTCAACGAGCTGGTGACGGTCGCCCGCGAGTTCGGCGACCTGTCCGCCTTGGCCCCGGTGTCCTCCGACGCCGAGGCCGTGGAGGTCGTCGAGGTGCCGGAGGAGGACGAGGGCCTGCCGACCGAGAGTTCGCTGGCCGCGTTCCTGGAGCGCGTCTCGCTCGTCGCGGACGCCGACTCCATCCCCGACGCCGACTCCGACGGCATGGTCACCCTGATGACCCTGCACACCGCCAAGGGCCTCGAGTACCCGGTCGTGTTCAGCACTGGCTGGGAGGACGGCATCTTCCCGCACATGCGGGCACTGGGCGACCCCCAGGAGCTGGCCGAGGAACGCCGCCTGGCGTACGTCGGCATCACCCGCGCCCAGCAGCGCCTCTACCTGTCCCGCGCCCTCGTCCGCTCCGCGTGGGGCCAGCCGTCCGCCAACCCGGCGTCCCGCTTCCTCGACGAGATCCCCACCGACCTCATGGACTGGCGCCGCGTCGAACCGGAACGCTCCGGCCCCGCCGCCGCCACCACCTGGGGCCGCAGGGGCGGCGGCGACTCCGCCCAGGCGGGCCTGGCCGCCCGCGGCATGCGCACGTCCCAGTTCAAGGGCTGGAACGAGGCACCGGCGATCACCCTCGACGTCGGCGACCGCGTCACCCACGACAAATACGGCCTCGGCAGGGTCATCGCGGTCGACGGCTCCGGCCCCAGGGCCACCGCCACCATCGACTTCGGCGGCGCGGGCACCATCCGCCTCATGCTCATCGGCGGCGTCCCCATCACCAAGCTCTGACCCGAACCCCACGTCCGCCGCCGCAGCGCCCTCCAGGGCCCTGCGGCGGCGGTGTTTCGGGGGTGCGCCCCGGGTCCTGCGCGCACCATCGGCTTCTACGGCGCTCACCCGGCTGCCCCGGCCTTCTCGGTGGGGCACAGCGCCTACCCGCTCACCTGGGGCACAGCACCGTTCGCTTGCGCGGCACAGGACCGTTTACCTGCCTAGGTGCAACGTCGTCCGCTCTCCTGGGCGCAGCACCGTTTCGCCAGCCCGTTCGCCCACCCAGGCGCAACAGCGTCCGCGCACCTCTGGGCGCAGCACATTCGCCTGTCTTGGCACGGCACCTGTCCGCCCACCTGCGCGCAGCGGCTGTTCATCCATCGGGCACAACGCCCAGTCGCCACGAACTCACCGCCGACCACCTCACCAACCACCCCCGCACCAACCGAAAACCCACCCCACCGGAAATGTCGTACCCCCGCCGTACCGTGGATGTCGGGGGGCCTTCACGACCGGGGGACCCGTATTCCACCGCGCCCCCGACACCCGGCCCCTCCACAAACAGCCCCGAAGCAGCCCACCGCTGCCCCCGTTGCACGAGCCCCCAAGAACCGTCGAACCACGTCCCCTGCCCGCCCGTGTTCCGGGTGGACGCGGCAGTGCCGACCGACTCTCCACACCGGATTCGGAACGAATGCAACCTGTGCCCGCGCTGTGCGTCTTAATGGTTGTCGGAAGCGATCTGGTCCCCGCGTTCGGGACGCAGGGCCAGGGGGAGTCGCCGAAGGCGATAGGGGAACGGGAGTGCCGCGCGGGGGCGGTGTTCTTGGACAGGGGAAGGTGTTCCACCGGGGGCCGGCCGGGTCGCGCAAGCGGCCCGGCCTTTCATTTCCGCAGCTCAAGCGGCATGCCATCAAAAATTGTCGGTGCCATCCTGTTACATCACCCCCAACGCGGACACGGGCCACTCGGGCCCGGAAGTGGGGGTGCTCGGTGTGGACGAGGTCTTGGCTCGATTGCTCCACGAGCGGGTGGTCGGTTACCTCGACGCTGTCGACCGCATGGCGGCGTTGGAGGAGTCGCGGACGACCGCGTTCGAAGCCCGGAGACTGGCCGCCGCCTGGCGAGCGGTCCTGCGCCTCCACGACATCGGCGCGCGCGGCGGTTGCCCGGCCTGCGCCCGAGGGCGTCGGATGTGCTCGGTCTGGCGGGTGGCGTGCGCCTACTTCGTCCACCGGCTCCCGTGGGAGCGCCGCAGGTTCAGGTGGTGACGCGAATCCGCCGTGCGCGGAGGCCGTCGGGCCTGCGGACGCGCACGGCGGATCGGGGCGTGTTCTAGAGGGTGACGCCGCGCTCGTTCAGCCACGGCAGCGGGTTGATCTTCATCCCGCTCGGGTTCCACACCTCGAAGTGCAGGTGGGGGCCGGTGGAGAAGCCGCGGTTGCCGACTCGGGCGATCTGCTCGCCCGCGGCGACCTGCTGGCCCTTCTGCACCGAGAAGGTGTCCATGTGGCCGTAGACGGTCACGGTGCCGTCGGAGTGCTCGACCTTGACCCAGAGCCCGAAACCGCTGGCGGGGCCCGCTTCGATCACGACGCCGTCGGCGGCCGCGTAGATCGGGTCGCCGATCGGGCCCGCGATGTCGATGCCGTAGTGCATCTCGCCCCAACGGCCGCCGTAGCCGGAGGTGAACACGCCGGGTGCGGGGCGGACGACCTTGGGTCGCTTCGCCTCGGCCTCGGCGGCCTCGCGCTCCTCGGTGATCCGTTGGCTCTTGGCGAGCTTGCCGGCTTCCGCGGAGGGGTCGACGAGCTTCGCGACCGAGAGGACCTGCGGTGCGGCGGGGCCGGAGTTGCCGCCCACGCCGAACGCGGCGGCACCTTCGGAGGCGCTCGCCAGCGGCGTGACCTCGTCGGCTTCGGTCGAAGAACCAGCGCCGACGGCTTGCAGCGTCTGACCTGCGCCAGCGGCGGCGAACGCGCCGACCGCGACTGCGGCGATCACGATTCGTCCGCGCAGGGCGGACGGTGGTGGCGGCAGGCGGTGAGCGCTCACCGGTCGGATCGAGGCACGGGGGACCGCCTCGTCGAGCACAGTGCTACCTGCTTGGCCGCCGGGGGAGCGGTGATGGGACAAAGCCGGGCCTTCCGTGTTCCGGGGAGTCCGGTCGGACACCGGGCGGGGGATCCCGGAAGAGCCGGTCGGGGTTCCGACTCTGCGTCCTTGCGTGTGACCAGACCGTGACAACGGACTCCGGGAACATAACGGGGTTGACACCTAGGGGCAATCCCCGAACTCGATGTCTACCGAATAGCGGTTCGCAGGAGGGCTATGGACGTGCGCTGTGACGCTCCGTCATACCGGGACCGGAAACCCCCTCACGTCCAGGCGTGACGTGGTGCGACGTGCTGTCATCCGATCGAGTGATCGCCGTGACGACCGCATGCAAAGTGCGCGTATCGACCGGAAGGGACAAGTGGCCCGAATCACGTATTTCGTGCTCTTCGACGAGCAACCCTGGATGTGACAGCCGCGCGTTGCGCTGCGGCACGATGACCTGGTCGATCGCGCTCCACACCACCACGAACCGCGTCCGGCACGGCCTACCGACCTCGGCCAACTCGACCAGCAGATCGGATCCCGGCCGCAGTTGGCGGGTCAGCGGTGTCGGCAGGAGGTACGCCGTCAGCGTGCCGCCATGCGGCGTGCCAAGCGTCACCAACGTGCGCACCCGCGCGTCCCCGTGTAGGCGCTGCACGTAATAACGCGCGATCAACCCGCCCAACGAATGCCCGACCACGTGCACCCGGTCCGCCCCGGTCTGCTCGCAGATCCGCTCGATGTGCTCCCCGAGCAACGCGGCCGAACGTCGAACATCGCCGGTCAACGCGGTCAGCACGCTGTAGTTCACCGCGTGCACAACCCCGAACCCGCGCCTCCGCAGCGCCCCCGACAGCACTGCGAAAGCGGACCGGTTGTCCCCGATTCCATGAACAAGCACGATCGGAGTACCCGCCGCGTCCATCGCCGAAACCACCAGCCCCCGCTGCCGGGGCGGCAGAAGATCAGTCCGGTAATGCCGAAACTGCTCTTTGGGCCTCAACTGCTGCGCCACCGCACCCCACGGGTACAACACCGCATGCGCCGCCAACCAGGCCGCCTCCACCGCGACCCCACGCACCCCACCTGCGGTAACCACAGTCCGCAACACATCAACGGCCTGCCCCGAAACATCCTTCGCCACCCGCACTCCGGAGTCCGCACGCCGCAACAGCACGTCCGTCAGCCGCCGCAACCCGCCATTCCCCATACGGGTGAAGGTAAGTCATTCGACCAACAACAAACGAGAGGCAACTTCGCGTATTCCCGAATGAACACACCCACCCAACCACCACCCACCTCGACACCCCTGGCTGCTTGGGTCACCGTCGTCGGTGCGGGGTGCGGGGTGCGGGGTGCGGGGTGCGGGGTGCGGGGTGCGGGGTGCGGGGTGCGGGGTGCGGGGTGCGGGGTGCGGGGTGCGGGGTGCGGGGTGCGGGGTGCGGGGTGCGGGGTGCGGGGTGCGGGGTGCGGGCCCTCGGCCCGGCAAAGCAGCACGTTTCAGCCTGCCATCCAAGCCCGGAGCCGCTTCTTGGTTCGGCGCGAAGCCCGGATGCCTGGTCAGGCGCGGAGCGTCGGATGCTTAGTCAGGCGAAGCCTGATGCCTCGTCCGGCGCGGCGCGGATGTTTGTTCGGCGCGGAGCGTCGGATGCTTGGTTGGACGGAGTCCGATGTCTTATCTGGCGCGGAGCCCCGGATGCCCTGTCCGACGCAGCTCGGATGCCCGACCGACGCGAAGCGAGGTGCCCTATCCGGCGCGGAGCGTCGGATGCTTGGTCAGGCGGAGCCTGATGTCTGGTCCGTCGCGGAGTGTCGGATGCCGTGTCCGAGGCGAAGCCCGGATGCCCTGTCCGGCGCAGCTCGGATGCCCGACCGACGCGAAGCGAGGTGCCCTGTCCGTCGCGGAGCGTCGGATGCCTGGTCAGGCGAAGCCTGATGCTGGCGTAGCCAGACCTACCCCTGCCCCCGATCCGAAGCCCGCTCTGGGGTTGACGTGGCTTGTCAAGATGGATTTATCGTCTTGACAAGATGCGTCAAGCCTAGAGACACTCGGCGACCGGGGTGCAGGCATGTTCCCTAAACCCAACCCGACACAAAGCGACACACCCTCCCAAACCCCCACCAGCCCATTCACCCCAACCCCCACCCCAACCCACCACCACCAAACCCCCAACCGAGGGACTTGTTAGCGTTGAGCCGGTGACGCGAACCGCCCGTGACTCCGCCGTGGCCCCCGCCGAACCGGCGTCCTCGGCCCCCGTCCGGCTCCGAGCGGCCTTCGGCCTGGCCGCCGCTGGCGCCCTCCTCGCCGCCACCGCCCCCATCGTGGGCGTAGTGGCAGGCAACACCGCCCCCGCGTACACCTCCTGGCCTCTACTCCTGGTCCTGGCACTGCTACCCGCAGCCCTCGCAGCCGCATGCCTGGCCCGCAACCAACCAGCCGTAGCCGCCAGCGTCCTAGCCGTGACGGCGATCTTCACCCCAGGCCGACTCCTCATCGACCTGCAGATCCTCGCCGACACCACCTACACCACCCGCCCGGAACTGTTCCGCCCCGCGAACCTCACCCCGCTCACCCCCGGCACCGGCCTCTGGCTGCTGGTAGCGGCCCACGTCCTGACCCTCGCAGCAGGCCTGCTAGCCGCCACCGCCACCGCCACCGACGCCGCCACCACCGACCCCGGCGACACCGACCCAACCAGCACCCGCCGCTTCCTGGGCCTGGTCGTCACCGCCGGCGCCATCGCCGCGATCGGCCTGTTCATGGCCCCGATCACCTCCTCCGACCCCCTCGTCCCCACCGGCGGCCCGTTCGACGCCCCGGCGCTGGCCATGATCGGCGGCCTCCTCCTCGCCATCGCCGCCCCGATCGCGGGTGTCCTGGCCGCCAGCAACCCCGTCGCGGAGAACCGCCGCGGCGGCCTGCTGGCCATCGCCGCGGCCCTGGCGGCCATCGCCCTGCCCCCGTTCGCGGCGGGCCTGTTCGCCGACCGGCTGGGCGTGTCCATCGGCTCCGTCCTCCTCCTGCTGGCCGCAGCCGCTCACGCGGTACTCGCACAGGTCCTGGGACGGGAGAGCGCGCCGGACGACACCGAGCCGCACGCCGTCGAACTCCCCGGCCTGCGCCGCCTGCACGTCACCGCGGGCGTGCTGGGTCTGCTCGCGGCCGCGTCGGCACTGGGTGGCGTGCTCGTTCCGCAACTGGTGGTCCCGGACGGCCTCGCGCTGCCCGTCGGCTACGGCGAGCGGCTGCTCTGGCCCGCGTTGATCATCGTCGCCGTGCTGTCCGCGGTCCTGGTCGCGAACGCGGGCGCGGTCCGCCCGGCTTTCACGGTCGCGCTGGCCGCGCTCCCGCTGGCGGCGGGTGCCGCGCTGGACTCGGTGTACGCCGCGACCCAGGTCGGATCGATCAAGCCCGGCAACGGCGTGTGGTTCACGGTCCTGTCCGTCGTCCTGGCCATCGCCGCCGCGATCACCGCGGCACTGGCGGGCGCGCTGGAACGCGAGGACGTCGAGCCCACCAAGGCGCAGGCGCCGCTGCCCGTCGTGGCGTTCGTGCTGATCGGAGGCCTGCTGGCGCTCGGCGGGTTCGCCCTGCCGGTGCTGCGGGGGCCGGACTTCCACGCCGTGGGCCTGCTGGACTTCAAGGTCGGTTCCTGGGGTCTGCTCGCGGGCCTGGTCGCGGTCGTGGCGGCGGCCGGTCTGGCCCTGCGCGCCCGGCCGTCGCAGGCGGGTGGGCTGCTGCTCGGCGCAGCGCTCGTGACGGCGGTCCGCGCGGTCGAGTACCCGCTCACGTCGGCGCGCGTCGCGGGCGCGACGCCGGGGCCCGGCCTGTGGCTGGCGGCGGCCGGCGCGCTGGCTCTGCTCGTCGGTGCCGCGGTGTCGGCTTCCCGACGCTGACCCGCCGGCCTAGTCTGCGGTCGCAGGCGATCCCTGCGCCGAGAACGGGAACAGGAGACACCGATGAGCGGTCGGATCCGCGTGGTCGTTGCCAAACCGGGGCTCGACGGCCACGACCGGGGTGCCAAGGTCGTGGCGCGCGCGCTGCGCGACGCGGGCATGGAGGTCGTCTACACCGGACTCCACCAGACACCCGAACAGGTGGTGCAGACCGCTCTCCAGGAGGACGCCGACGCGGTCGGCCTGTCCGTTCTCTCCGGCGCGCACATGACCCTGTTCGCGCGGGTCATCGAGCTGCTCAAGGAGAAGGGCGCCGAGGACGTCGTGGTGTTCGGCGGCGGGATCGTGCCCGAGGAGGACATGCCCGCGCTCACCGAGATGGGCGTGGCCAAGATCTTCACCCCCGGCGCGACCACGACGGAGATCGTCGACTGGGTCCGCGCGCACGTCGCGCAGCCGGTCTGACGACGTTGTCGTGATCGACCTCACCGCCGTTATGACGGACCTCACCGGGTACGGCGTGCGGACGGTCCTGGCAGGTCGATAATGTCTTGCGCAGCCGCGTCCAGCCGGTCCTCCTACTGCTCCGCCGGCGTTCCAGGTGGTACCTGGTGCGTGTGAGCGCGTGAAGACCGTGCCCTGGGTTCCACCTGGAGCGCCGGACCTTTGAGGACCAACCCCCCAAGGACGCGGTGTCCGACACCGACGTCGCAGGAGACCCGAGTGGACCTGTACGAGTACCAGGCGAAGGATCTCTTCGCCGCCCACAACGTTCCGGTACTTCCGGGCGATGTGGCCAGCACCCCTGCCGAAGCCAAGGCGCTCGCCGAGAAGTACGGCACGACCGTCGTGGTGAAGGCCCAGGTCAAGACGGGCGGCCGCGGCAAGGCCGGTGGCGTGAAGCTCGCCGAGACCCCCGCCGAGGCCGAGGCAAAGGCCGAGGCCATCCTCGGTCTCGACATCAAGGGGCACATCGTCCACCGCGTGCTGGTGACGACCGCCTCGGACATCGCGGAGGAGTACTACTTCTCCTTCCTGCTCGACCGCTCCAACCGCACCTTCCTCGCCATGGCCTCGGTCGAGGGCGGCGTGGAGATCGAAGAGGTCGCGGCCACCAACCCCGACGCGCTGGCCAAGATCGCCATCGACGCCATCAAGGGCGTCGACCTGGCGAAGGCCCAGGAGATCGTCGCGGCCGCGAAGTTCCCGGCCGAGGTCGCCGACCAGGTCGCCGACGTCATCGTGAAGCTCTGGGAGACCTTCGTCTCCGAGGACGCCACGCTGGTCGAGGTCAACCCGCTCGTGCGCGACCCCGAAGGCAAGATCGTTGCCCTCGACGGCAAGGTCACCATCGACGAGAACGCCGCGTTCCGGCACCCGGAGCACGCCGCGCTGGTCGACGAGAAGACCGAGGACCCGCTCGAGGCGAAGGCCAAGGCCAAGGGCCTCAACTACGTGAAGCTCGACGGCCAGGTCGGCATCATCGGCAACGGCGCGGGCCTCGTGATGTCCACTCTGGACGTCGTCGCGTACGCCGGTGAGAAGCACAAGGGCGTCAAGCCCGCGAACTTCCTCGACATCGGCGGCGGCGCGTCCGCCGAGGTCATGTCGAACGGTCTCGACATCATCCTGAACGACCCGGACGTGCGCAGCGTCTTCGTGAACGTCTTCGGCGGCATCACCGCCTGCGACGCGGTCGCGAACGGCATCGTGCAGGCGCTGGAGATCATCGGCGACGCGGCGACCAAGCCGCTCGTCGTCCGCCTCGACGGCAACAACGTGGAGGAAGGCCGGCGGATCCTCGCCGAGCGCAACCACCCGCTCGTCACCGTCGTCGACACCATGGACAACGCGGCCGACAAGGCCGCCGAGCTCGCAGCAGCGGGGGTCTGACCGATGGCCATCTTCATCACCAAGGACAGCAAGGTCATCGTCCAGGGCATGACCGGCGGTGAGGGCACCAAGCACACCAAGCGCATGCTGGCGTCCGGCACGAACATCGTCGGTGGCGTGAACCCGCGCAAGGCTGGCGAGAAGGTCGACTTCGACGGCACCGTGCTCCCGGTCTTCGCGACCGTGGCCGAGGCCATCGAGGCCACCGGCGCCAACGTCACGGTGATCTTCGTCCCGCCGAAGTTCGCCAAGGACGCCGTCATCGAGGCGATCGACTCGGGCATCGGCCTCGCCGTCGTGATCACCGAGGGCATCCCGGTGCACGACACCGCGAAGTTCTGGGCGCACGCCGTCGCGACCGGCAACAAGACCCGCATCATCGGCCCGAACTGCCCCGGCCTCATCAGCCCCGGCCTGTCGAACGCGGGCATCATCCCCGCGAACATCTCCGGCGCGGGCAAGGTCGGCCTGGTGTCCAAGTCGGGCACCCTGACCTACCAGATGATGTACGAGCTGCGCGACTTCGGCTTCTCCACCGCCATCGGCATCGGCGGCGACCCGATCATCGGCACCACGCACATCGACGCCCTGGAGGCCTTCGAGGCCGACCCGGACACCGTCGCCATCGTGATGATCGGCGAGATCGGCGGCGACGCCGAAGAGCGCGCCGCGGCCTTCATCAAGGACAACGTCACCAAGCCCGTCGTGGGCTACGTGGCGGGCTTCACCGCCCCCGAGGGCAAGACCATGGGCCACGCCGGCGCCATCGTCTCCGGCTCCGCGGGCACCGCCCAGGCGAAGAAGGAGGCCCTCGAGGCCGCCGGTGTCAAGGTCGGCAAGACGCCGTCCGAGACCGCCGCCCTGATGCGGGAGATCATGCAGTCGATCGGCTGATCCCGTTCCGACACGCCTGAGGCCGGACCCGCCACCACCGGGGTCCGGCCTTTCGCGTCACTTGGTGATGCGTTTCCGACGTGGAATGCGATGTCCGTTCCATGGCCGCAAAACCTCCACCGCCGCCCCCGCGCCGACCCGCGCCGCCGAAGCGGGTCGCGGGTGTCGTCCTGCTGACCGCGGGTGTGGCGATCGTGGTCTGGTGGGCGGGCATCACCGGCCTCGGCCTGCGCGTCGGCCTCGGCCTGGGCCTCGGCGGGCTGTTCGCGCTGCAACTGGTGTGGCGCCGACGGCAGCCCACCGCCGCACGGCCTCCCGACCCCGTTCACGTCGTGGTCCGCCCACCCGCCGTCCGGCCGGCGCTGCCGATCCAGCGGAGCTGCATGCCACGCCGCCGCCGCGGCTCGACACGACCGGGGCTCGGCGCTTGGCGGTCGTCGACGACACCGTGGAACACACCGCCCCGGACGCACGTGAGCGGCAGGCCGTAGCGGAGTTCGCGGCTGGTTGTCGGTCAGGCCTGCCCGACCGCCAACTCCCGCGGCGACCTGTCGAGGCGCTGCGACCACAGGACCCGCGTGCACGAGCTGGTGATCAGCCCCGCCGCCAACTCCACGCGCGATCACCGAGCTGCGTGGCCACCGAATTGCACGATCACCAAACCGCGAGATCGCCGACCCGCGACCAGCCGCGTGACCACCGGCCCCGCGCACACCAACCAGGACCCAGCCACCAGCACCGCACAACGCACCACGACCGACGCGAACGCGGAACTACACGCGCGCGTACCCCGGACATCCCCCGCCACTCCTCAGGGGGACGGCCCCTTGGCCAGTCTACCGGCGGTGGGGGCGAAATCGGTGGCGATGCCGCGGCCTGTGGACAACCGACCCGCCTGTGGACAACTCCGATCCCCCGACCCCCTCGTCACGGCGGCGCGTGGGCGGTTGCGTTCCGTGATGTACTGGCATCCCCGAGTGGGGGAACCAACTCGATCCGGTAATCGTCCGAGTGGGCGGATCGGCTAGCGTTTTGCTGCCGCTCGTAGTCCCTCGGTGGAGGAGGAACCTCACCATGTCCGTCCCGTACGGCGCCCCTCAGCAACAACCGGGTGCTCCCGGTCCGGCGCAGCCGGCGATGGGCCTCAACCTGGGCTTCTTGCTCCCGCTCGTCGCGGCCGGCCTGGCTTTGATCGCATTCCTGCTCGCTTTCGCGGACGACGTGGCGTTCTCGGGTGTCATCGAGTTCATGTACGCCGCCGGTGTGCTCGCGGGGCTGTCGGTGCTGCCGAAGGCGCCTCGGCTGCTGTGGGCGGCGGCGCCGCTGACCGTCGTGCCGACGTTGGCGATCCTCCAGGGGATGATCAAGGGTTCCGGTTCCGTCCAGGGCATGCAGATCGTGCTGTTCATCGTGTCGCTGCTGCAGACCGCGGCGGTCATCGCGGCACTGCTGGCCGAGGTGGGCATCCTGAAGCTGGAGCCGAAGCCAGCGAACCCGTACGGCCAGCCGGGTGGCTGGAACCCGCCGACCGGTGGTTTCCCGCCCCAGGGCCAGCAGCACCCGCAGCAGCAACAGCAGTACGGCCAGCAGCCGCAGCAGGCCCAGCAGCAGCCCCCGACCGGCGGTTTCGGCGCGCCGGTCCAGCCGCAGCAGCCCGGCGCGCAGGGCCCCGGTCCGACGACGTACCTGTCGCAGCCCGGCCAGTTCGGTGGGCAGCAGGCGCCGCCGAACACGCCGCCCGGCGGCTTCGGCGGTCCGCCGCAGCAGAGCTGAGCAAGCGTTCGACGGAGGGGCGGCACCGGTATCCGGTGCCGCCCCTCCGGCCGTGTGCGGCGTGCCGCACGACGGAGGCCGGCGTCGACTGACACAGTGGGGAGGTGCCGGTGCTGCAACCCTCCACGCACGGCGGAACCGACGTGCGGCCCCCCGAGTTCTCCCGTTCGGAACGAGCGCGGGTCCTGGTGATGACCGCCGCGGGTTCCGTGGTGATCGGGTACGCCGCCGTCGCCGCCCTGCTGGCCCTGATCGCCGCGACGGCCACGCACGCCGCGTTCTCCACGACCGGTGTCCTGACCGCGGCCGCCCCCGGCTGGCTGGTGGCGCACCACGTGCCGCTGCGGTTCGAGGGCTCCGCCCAACTGGGTGTGCTGCCGCTGCTGCCCACGGCGCTGCTGATGCTGCTGGCGGGCCGCGCGGCGGCCGGTGCGGCGGATCGGCTCGGGCTGTACGAACCGCTCCAGGCGCGTGGCGTGGTGTTCTGCATCGCGGGCGCGCACGCCATCACGGGCGGGACGATCGCGTTGCTGATGGGGAACGGTCCGGTGCGCGCGACGCCCGCCGTGGCGTTCTTCGGCTGCGCGGCGGTGTCCGGGGTGGCGGCCACGATCGGGGTCGCGCAGCGGTGCGGGCTGGTCGAGGTGCTGATCGACCGGATCGACCCGGTGGCGCGCCGCGGGATGCGGGCGGGGCTGCTGGCGCTGTTCGTGCTGGCCGGTGTGGGCGCGCTGCTGGTGGCGCTGGGCCTGGTGTTCTCCTGGTCGACGACGAGCGGCCTGTTCGCCGGCGCGAGCCCGACGTTCGGCGTCGGCCTCGGCATGTGGCTGCTGTGCCTGGGCTACCTGCCGAACGCGGTGATCGGCGCCATGTCCTACGTCGTGGGCGCGGGCTTCTCGATCGGCGACGTGTCGATGACGCCGACGCGCTTCTCCGGCGGCCCGGTCCCCGCCGTGCCGCTGCTGGCCGCGCTGCCCGAGAAGCAGATGGCGTTCCTGCCCGCGCTGCTCCTGCTGCCGCTGCTGCTAGGCGGGCTGGTGGGCTGGTACTGCCGCAAGATCTCCGACCGCCCGTCGACCCGGCTGCGCGCGGTGCTCGTCGCCGCGGTGACGGTCGCGGTCGTGGCGCTGGTGCTCGCCGCGACGGCGGGCGGCGCGCTGGGCGCGGGCGTGTTCAACCCGGTCACGGTGCCCGCGGGCCTGCTCGTCGTGCTCGTGCTGGGCTGGATCGTGGTGCCGGGGTCGTTCGTCGCCTGGTTCGCCGGTGCCCGCCCGAAGCGCGTGCCCGCCGCCGAGGCCCCCGCGATCGAGCGGATCCCGGCCGAGGAGGACGTGGAGGCCGGGTACGACGACGTGGAGTACGAGGACGACGTCGACGACGAGTACGAAGAGGACTACGAGGACGTCGACGAGGAGCTGGCGCTCGAGGACGAGCTGGCGGAGGAGTTCGAGGAGGACGAGTACGACGACCTCCTCGACGATCCCGCCGACGATCCCGCCGACGACGCCGACGACCTGACTGGAGACGACCCGGCCGACGACCCGGCCGACGGCCTCGACGAGGACGTCGCTGATGACGACCTCGACGCGGAGGCCGAGGCGCGGTTGGAGGCCGAGCTCGCGGGCGGGGTCGGCGGGGTGCCCGAGGACGACGGGTCCCCGGAACCGGACCTGAAGGGCAAGGCCGACTAGGCAACGCCTAGGCTGGTGCTTGAGCTGCGGTGATGGCTGGTCCACGCCCGGCTGACGTTCCCGCACCGGCCCGCCAGGAGACCACGCTGAACGCCGCAGAACCCAGCATCCTCACGCTGCCCGTCCCCGCGAGGGTGGTCGTGCTCGTCTCGGGCTCCGGCACCCTCCTCCAGGCGCTGCTGGACGCCGCCGAGGGCCCGGACTACCCGATCGAAGTGGTCGCGGTCGGCGCCGACCGCGACGGCATCGAGGGCCTCGCCCGTGCCGAGCGCGCGGGCGTGCCGGGGTTCGTGGTGAAGCTGCGCGACCACGCCGACCGCGCGGCGTGGGACGTCGCGCTGACCAAGGCGGTCGCCGAGCACGAACCGGACCTGGTGGTCTCCGCCGGGTTCATGAAGATCATCGGTGACGGTTTCCTGGCCCGCTTCGGCGGCCGGATGCTGAACACCCACCCCGCACTGCTCCCCGCCTTCCCCGGCGCGCACCCCGTGCGCGACGCGGTGGACTACGGCGTCCACGTCACCGGCGCGACCGTGCACCTGGTCGACGCGGGCGTGGACACCGGGCCGATCCTGGCCCAGGAGGCGGTCGTGGTCGAACCCGGCGACGACGCCGACAGCCTGCACGAGCGCATCAAGGTGGTGGAGCGGCGACTGCTCGTCGACGTGGTCGCCCGCCTGGCCCGCGAGGGCTGCACCGTGAACGGACGAAAGGTGAGCATTCCGTGACCACTCCTGCCGAGAGGCGACCGGTCCGCCGGGCCCTGATCGGGGTGTCCGACAAGTCGGGGCTGCTGGAACTGGCCGCCGGCCTGCACGCGGCCGGAGTCGAGATCGTCTCGACCGGCGGCACCGCGAAGGCGCTGGCCGACGCGGGGATCCCGGTCGTGCCGGTCGAGCAGGTGACCGGGTTCCCGGAAAGCCTGGACGGCCGCGTCAAGACGCTGCACCCCGGCGTGCACGCGGGCCTGCTCGCCGACACGCGGCGGCCCGAGCACGTGGCGCAGCTCGACGAGCTGGGCATCAAGGCGTTCGACCTGCTCGTGGTGAACCTGTACCCGTTCGCCTCGACCGTCGCGTCCGGCGCCTCGGTCGACGAGTGCGTGGAGCAGATCGACATCGGCGGGCCCGCGATGGTCCGCGCGTCGGCGAAGAACCACGCCAGCGTGGCCGTCGTCGTCGACCCGACCCGTTACGAGTGGGTGCTGGAGCAGGTCGCCGCGGGCGGGTTCACCCTGGCCGACCGGCAGCTGCTGGCGCTGAACGCCTTCCGCCACACCGCTTCCTACGACGTCGCCGTCGCCTCCTGGATGGGCGCCGCGCTCACCTCGGACGACGAGGGCACCGGGTTCCCCGGCTGGGTCGGCGCGACCTGGGACCGCTCGAACGTGCTGCGCTACGGCGAGAACCCGCACCAGAAGGCCGCGCTGTACACGCAGGGCGACGGCCGCACCGGGCTCGCGACGGCGAAGCAGTTGCACGGCAAGGAGATGTCGTACAACAACTACCTCGACGGCGACGCCGCGTGGCGCGCAGCCTGGGACCACGAGCTGCCCTGCGTCGCGATCATCAAGCACGCCAACCCGTGCGGCATCGCGGTGTCCACCCTGGAGGGCGCCGCGGCCATCGCCGAGGCGCACCGCAAGGCGCACGCGTGCGACCCGACGAGCGCGTTCGGCGGGATCATCGCGGCCAACCGCGAGGTCACCGTGGACATGGCCGAGCAGGTCGCGGAGATCTTCACCGAGGTCGTGATCGCCCCGTCGTACGCCGACGGCGCGGTGGACGTGCTGGCGCGCAAGAAGAACGTCCGCCTCCTGATCGCCGAGCCGCCGGTGCGGCAGGGCGTGGAGCTGCGGCCGGTGTCCGGTGGCCTGCTGCTCCAGGGCAGGGACGCCGTCGACGCCGAGGGCGACGACCCGGCCAAGTGGACGCTCGCCTGCGGCACGCCGCTGGACGAGGAGGGCCTGGCCGACCTCGCGTTCGCGTGGCGCTCCTGCCGCGCGGTCAAGTCGAACGCGATCCTGCTGGCCAAGGACGGCGCCACGGTCGGCGTCGGCATGGGGCAGGTCAACCGGGTCGACGCCGCGCAGCTCGCGGTGACCCGCGCGGGTGAACGGGTCAAGGGCGCGATGGCGGCCTCCGACGCGTTCTTCCCGTTCCCGGACGGCCTCCAGGTGCTGCTCGACGCCGGTGTGCGCGCGGTCGTGCAGCCCGGCGGCTCGGTCCGCGACGCCGAGGTCATCGCGGCCGCCGAGGCCGCGGGCGTGACGGTGTACCTCACGGGCACGCGGCACTTCGCGCACTAGTCCTTCCCGAGGGCGGGGCCACCGGATGACCGGTGGTCCCGCCCTTTTTCGTGCCCTCTCGGGGATTCCGGGCCGAGAAGTGATCACCCGGTCGGTCCTCGCCCATTGACACCGGGCTGGGCGGACGCGTTAGGATCACCTCGTCATTCGAACACCTGTTCGAGTGGCGAACCGCCGAACTTCCCACGGCGGTCCGTGTTCAGGGGTGCGCACGGACGGTGGGAGGAGGCTGGGTGTCCAGGTCGGCAACGGCGATGTCGGTCGCGCTCGGGGTAGACGCGACCGGCGGGCTGACGACCCTGGCCGGTGGTATCACGGGGCAGGTCCTGCCGGTTCGCGGGGAACTGGCGGACCTGCTCCCGTGGGGCGGTTTGAGGCGCGGCAGCACGGTGTCGGTCCGGGGATCGACGTCGTTGCTCCTCGCCCTGCTCTCCACCGCGACCGCCGAGGGGTGCTGGGCGGCCGTCGTCGGCGTGCCGCACCTCGGGGTCCTCGCGGCCGCCGAACTCGGGGTGGCCGTCCACCGGCTGGCCCTGGTGCCGCGGCCGGGCAGCGATCCGGCGGTGGTCGAGCGCACGGTCGCCGCGCTGCTGGACGGCATCGACCTGGTCTCCGTCGGGGTTCCGGTGTCCCCGCACGTCGCCCGGCGGCTGTCGGCCCGCGCCCGGTCCCGCAAGGCGGTGCTGCTGCCCTTCGGCGAGTGGCCGGGGGCGGATGTGGAGCTGCGGGCAGGGGAAGGGCGGTGGTCCGGGCTCGGCGACGGGCACGGGGTGCTGGTCGAGCGCGAGGTCGTGGTGCACGCGAGCGGTCGCGGCGCGGCTTCCCGGCCACGCCGGGGCGCGGTGCTGCTGCCCGCCGCGGGCGGAGGCGTCGGAGGGGGTCGTCCTTCCGGGCGGCCGGTCTCGGTGGTGGCGGGGTGAACCGCGGAGTGACGGGCACGGCGCCGGATACGTCGGGCGACTGGCGCGATGTCGCCATCCCATCCGGGCAGATTCCGGGCCGGGCGCTGGTTGTCCGCGTGTGGGGTTCGTGTGCACGAGTGGACTGGCGCGGTGGCCCGGCGGGGTGGGTGGCGTGCGGACGTTGACGGTGTGGTGCCAGGACTGGCCCGTGGTGGCGGCGGTGGCCGCCGCCGGGCTGGCCGTCGACGTGCCCGCGGCGGTGGTGGTGGGCAACGAGGTCGCGCACTGCTCGGCCACCGCGCGCGCCGAAGGGGTGCGCCGAGGGCAGCGGAAGCGGGCCGCGCAGGGGCGTTGTCCGGAGCTGGTGCTGTTCGAGGACGATCCGGAACGGGACGCGCGGCTGTTCGAACCCGTCGCCGCGGCCGTCGAGGAGCTGGCGCCGGGGATCGAGGTGGTGCGGCCGGGACTGGTGGCGCTGCCCGCCAGGGGGCCGGTCGGCTTCTTCGGCGGGGCCGAGGCCGCGGCCGAGCGGCTGGTCGACCACGTGGCCGCGGTGGCGGGCGTCGAGGCGCAGGTCGGGATCGCGGGCGGGCTGTTCGCGGCGACGCTGGCCGCGCACCGCGGGGTGATCGTGCCCGAGGGGTGCGCCGTGGACTTCCTGGCGCCGCTGGGGATCGCGGAGCTCGACCAGCCCGCCGAACGCCTCGCCGGGCGGGCCGAGCTGGTGGACCTGTTGCGGCGGTTGGGGTTGCGGACGCTCGGGGCGTTCGCGGCCGTGCCGGAACGGGACGTGGCGTCGCGGTTCGGCGGGCAGGCCGTGCTCGCGCACCGGTTGGCGCGCGGCGCCGAGGAACGGGCGCACGGGCGGCGGAAGGTGCCGGTGGAGCTGTCCGTGACGCAGGTGCTGGACCCGCCGGTCGACCGGGTCGACGCGGCCGCGTTCGTGGCGAAGGGGCTGGCCGAGCGGCTGCACGCCGGGCTGGTGGCGCGCGGGTTCGCCTGCACGCGGCTGGGGATCCGGGCGACGACCGGGAACGGCGAGGAGCTGTCGCGGGTGTGGCGGTGCGCCGAGCCGCTCACCCCGCAGGGGATCTCCGACCGGGTGCGGTGGCAGCTCGACGGGTGGCTGACGACCACGCGCCTCACGTCCGGCGTCAGCGTGCTGCGGCTGGACCCGGAGGAGGTCGTCGGCGCCGCCGCGTTGCAGCTGGGGCTGCTGGAACAGAACCTGGGGAACGTGGCCGACCGGGCCGCGCGGGCGCTGGTGCGCGTCCAGGGGCTGCTGGGGCCGGAGGCGGTCGTGACGCCGGTCCTCGGTGGCGGCCGCGGACCCGCGGACCGGGTCGGGTTCGTGCCCTGGGGCGACGAGCGGACGCCCGCGGCCGATCCGGGGCAGCCGTGGCCGGGGCGCCTGCCCGCGCCGTCACCGGCGACGGTGCCCGCGGACCCGGCGCCGGTCGTGGTGCTGGACGAGGCCGGTGCCGACGTCGGCGTGACCGGTCGGTACGAGCTGACCGCCCCGCCGCGGCGGGTGCTGGTCGGCGGCAGGGCGCGGGAGGTTCGGGGGTGGGCCGGACCGTGGCCCGTCGACGAGCGCTGGTGGGACGCGCGAGCGGCCCACCGGGTGGCACGGCTGCAGGTGCTGACCGTGGCCGGGGATGGTGCGGAGCAAGCGTTCCTGCTGGTTCGCGTGGGCGGCCGGTGGGCGGTGGAAGGGGTGTACGACTGATGTCGGACGACTACCAGGGGATCGTGGACTGGCTGCGCGAGATGGGCGAGATCGACCGGCCGGAGCAGGAGGCGCCCGCCTACCTGGCGTGGTTCGGGTGGACGCCGCCGCCGGTGTTGATCCCGCTGCCGAGGCGGGCGCCCGACGAGCTGTTCTGATGGGCTGGAACAACCCGCCGGTCCGCTGGTCGGACCTCGAACGCGCGCTGTCCGGCAAGCCGCGCAAGGGCGACGGCGGTGACAGTCCGGCGTGGACGCGCCACCGCGACCGGTACGCGGCGCCGCCCGAACTCGGGCTGCGCGTCGACGAACTGGGCTCCACGCAGACCCGCACGCCGTACGCGGAGCTGCACGCGCACTCCAACTTCAGCTTCCTGGACGGCGCGAGCCACCCGGAGGAGCTGGTGGAGGCGGCGCACCAGTTCGGGCTGGACGCCGTCGCGCTGACCGACCACGACGGCATGCACGGCGTGGTGCGGTTCGCCGAGGCGGCCAAGGAACTCGGCGTGCGCACGGTGTTCGGCACGGAGCTGAGCCTCGGGCTCTCCGCGCCGCAGAACGGGATCCCGGACCCGGAGGGCGAGCACCTGCTGCTGCTCGCCCTCCGCGAGGACGGCTACTACGGGCTGTGCCGGACGATCACCAGCGGCCAGCTCGCCGAGGGCGCGGAGAAGGGGCGGCCGGTCTACCGCCTGGAGCAGGTGGTGGAGGACACCCGCGCGCACTGCGTCGTGCTCACCGGCTGCCGCAAGGGGGCGGTGCGCCGCGCGCTGGAACGGGAAGGGCCCGCGGCGGCGTTCGCGCGGCTGCGGGAGCTGGTCGACCTGTACAGCGCGGAACGCGTGTTCGTGGAGCTGACCGACCACGGGTTTCCCGGTGACAGCACCAGGAACGACCTCCTCGCGGGCATGGCGGCCGACCTCGGCCTGCCCACGGTCGCCACCGGCGCCGTGCACTACGCGTCCCAGTCGCGCGGACGGCTCGCCGCGGCGATGGCCGCCGTGCGGGCCCGGCGCGGCCTCGACGAGATGGCCGGGTGGCTGCCGCCCGCCGCGGGCGCGTGCATGAGGTCAGGCGAGGAGATGGCGCGCCGGTTCGCCCGCTACCCCGGCGCCGTGCACCGGGCCGCGTTGTTGGGTTTGCAGTGCGCGTTCGACCTGCGGCTGGTCGCGCCCGAGTTGCCCCCGTTCGACGTTCCGCCCGGCCACACCGAGATCACCCACCTGCGCGAGCTCACCCGCGCCGGCGCGGCCAGGCGGTACTTCTCCATCGGCGAGAACCCCAAGGCGTTCCAGCAGGTCGAGCACGAGCTGCGGGTCATCGAGGAACTGGGCTTCCCCGGTTACTTCCTCGTCGTGCACGACATCGTGCGGTTCTGCCGCGAGAACGGGATCCTCTGCCAGGGCCGGGGTTCGGCGGCGAACTCCGCGGTCTGCTTCGCGCTCGGCATCACCAACGTCGACGCGGTGCGCTTCGAGCTGCTGTTCGAGCGCTTCCTCGCCCCCGCCCGCGACGGGCCGCCGGACATCGACCTGGACATCGAGTCGGACCGCCGCGAGGAGGTCATCCAGTACGTCTACACCAGGTACGGCAGGCGGCACGCCGCGCAGGTGGCGAACGTGATCACCTACCGGGCCAAGTCCGCGGTGCGCGACATGGCGCGGGCGCTGGGCTACTCGCCGGGCCAGCAGGACGCGTGGAGCAAGGAGATCGACCGCTGGGGGCCGCTGCGCGAGACCGCGGCGGACAGCGGGATCCCGCCGCCGGTGCTGGAACTGGCCGCGCAGCTGGAGAACTTCCCGCGCCACCTGGGGATCCACTCCGGCGGCATGGTCATCTGCGACCGTCCGGTCAGCGAGGTGTGCCCGGTCGAACGCGGCCGGATGGCGGGCCGCACCGTGCTCCAGTGGGACAAGGACGACTGCGCGTCGATCAACCTGGTCAAGTTCGACCTGCTGGGCCTTGGCATGCTCTCCGCCCTGCACCACGCGATCGACCTGGTCGGCGAGCACCACGGCGTCGAGGTCGACATGGGCACGATCGACCTGGCCGACGACGAGGTCTACGCGATGCTGCGGCGGGCGGACTCCGTCGGCGTCTTCCAGGTGGAGAGCCGCGCCCAGATGGCGACCCTGCCGAGGCTCAAGCCGCGCGAGTTCTACGACCTGGTCGTCGAGGTGGCGCTGATCCGCCCCGGCCCGATCCAGGGCGGCTCGGTGCACCCGTACATCAGGCGCCGCAACGGGGTGGAGAAGTGGGAGCACGACCACCCGAGGCTGGCGAACGCGCTGGAGCGCACCTACGGGGTGCCGCTGTTCCAGGAGCAGCTGATGCAGATCGCCGTGGACGTCGCCGACTTCACCCCGGCCGAGGCGGACGAGCTGCGCCGGGCCATGGGCGCCAAGCGCTCCACGCACCGGATGGAACGCCTGCGCGACCGGTTCCACGCGGGCTGCGCGAACCACGGCATCGACGAGGAGCTGGCGGGTCGGATCTACGCGAAGCTGTTGGCGTTCGCCAACTTCGGCTTCCCCGAGAGCCACGCGCTGAGCTTCGCGCACCTGGTGTTCGTCAGCGCCTGGTTCAAGCTGTACTACCCGGCCGCGTTCTGCGCCGCCCTGCTGCGCGCCCAGCCGATGGGGTTCTACTCGCCGCAGTCGCTGGTCGCCGACGCCCGCAGGCACGGTGTCCGGGTGTTCGGTCCGGACGTGAACGCGAGCCTCCCGCACGCCAACCTCGAGCCGCACCAAGGGGAACAGGCCGTTCGCATCGGGCTGGCCGCCGTGCGCACCGTCGGCAAGCCGGTCGCCGAGGCCCTGGTCGCCGAACGCGACCGCGGCGGCCCGTTCCGCGACCTCCAGGACTTCGGCGCCCGCCTCCGGCTGACCACCCCGCAGGTCGAGGCGCTGGCCACCGCGGGCGCGTTCGGCTGCTTCGGCGTGGCCCGCCGCGAAGCGCTGTGGGCCGCGGGCGCCGTGGCCGGTATGCGCCCGGACCGCCTGCCCGGCACGGTGGTCGGCACGACCGCGCCCACGTTGCCGGGCATGGACGAGGTGGAGCTGGCGGTGGCGGACGTGTGGGCCACCGGCCTGTCGCCGGACAGCTTACCCACCCAGTTCATCCGCGACCGCCTCACCGCGCTGGGCGCGCTGCCGACCGCGGACCTCGCGCGGGTCCACCCCGGAAGCCGGATCCTGGTCGGCGGCGCGGTCACCCACCGCCAGCGCCCCGCGACGGCGGGCGGTGTCACGTTCCTCAACATCGAGGACGAGACCGGCATGGTCAACGTCGTCTGCAGCACCGGGCTGTGGGCGCGCTACCGCCGGATCGCCCGGTCCAGCCCCGCCCTGCTCGTCCGCGGCACGGTCGAGATCGCCGAGGGAGCGGTCAGCGTCCTCGCGGACCGCTTGCAGCACCTGGACTTGCGCGTCCCGTCCCGGTCGCGCGATTTCCGCTGAGCACCCGTGCGTTGTCAGTCCGCGGGGTGACGCGGTGTTCATCCCCCGGACCGACGTCCGACGAGTCGGCCCGCTCGTAGGTTTCCGCCAACACCAAGAACGGAAGGCGGAAGACATGAACAAGGTCATCGTCGGGCTGGTCGCGGGTCTGGTCCTGGTGGGCGGGGCGGGCGCCGCGGTCGCCACCGGCGGGTTCGGGGCGTTCGGCAACGACTACGAGCTGCGGGCCGAGGTCACCGGCACGGGCAACGCGGAACGGATCGGCATCGCCTGGCCGGGCGACGTCGACGCCGTCACGGCCGACAAGGACTTCGCGCTGCCCTGGTCCCAGACCCGGCGGGAAAAGCGGGCACCGTCATCGTGACGGCCACCGGGGTCGCGGACGGCACGACGTGCCGGATCGTCGACAAGGGCGTCGAGATCGCCAAGTCCACCGCCGCCAACGGGAAGGTCAGCTGCACCGCCGTCGTCAAGGGCGGGTGACGTCCCGCCCGTCCCACTCCGCCCGAGCCCCGCCGATCGCGTCCCGGTGCTCCCGCGACCAGTCGGCGAGGTGGCGGATGGCCCCCGCGAGGCTCTCGCCCATCGGGGTGAGCCGGTACTCGACCTGCGGCGGGATGGTCGCGTACGCCGTGCGCTCGACCATCCCGTCGCGGCACAGCCCGCGCGTGGTCACGGTCAGCATCCGCTGCGAGATACCGGGGATCGCGCGCTCCAGCTCGCGGAACCGCCGCACCCCCTTCGCCAGCTCGACGACCACCAGCACGCTCCACTTGTCGCCGATCCGGTCGAGCACGTCCCGGATCCCGCAGTCGTCGTCACCGCACGGACCCCCGTGGACCTGGGGGGTTACCCCGGTGTGCGCCACCGACATGGGAATGCCTCCTTACGGACGCCGGCCGCGCCGGACACGCTGACCTGGTTCGGGAAGAGAACCACAGCAGGGGTGTCAGATGATCCTGGTTACCGGTGCCTCCGGCGCGCTCGGCGGACTCGTCCTCGACCGGCTCGCCGGTCACGACGTCGTGGCGGGCTCCCGCTCACCCGTCGGCGACACCGCGCGGCTGGTCGACTTCGACCGGCCCGGGACGCTCGCCGCCGCTTTCGACGGCGTCGACGTGCTGGTGTTCGTCTCGGCGGGCTACGCCGACGACGACGTCGTGCTCGCCCGGCACGGCGCGGTGGTCGACGCCGCCACCGGAGCGGGTGTGCGGCACGTCGTCTACACCAGCCTGGTCGGCTCCGGCGACGGCCTGGCCATCGCGCTGGCGCACCGGTGGACCGAGGACCGGCTGGCCGCCGCGCCGTTCGACGTCACCGTGCTGCGCAACGGCCTGTACGCCGAGATCCCGGCCTCGCTGGCGGTGGCCGCCGCGGCGTCCGGCGCGTTCGAGGTGCCGTGGGGCGCGGGCAGGCTGGCCGTCGTGGCCCGCGAGGACCTCGCCGACGTGGCGGCCAAGGTCGCGCTCACCAGCGCGGACCACGTGGGGCGCACATATGAGCTGGAAGGTGTCACGGCGGTCGGCGGGCAGGACGTCGCCGACCTGCTGACCACCGCGCTCGGCCGCCCGATCACCTACCGCCCGGTGCCGTTGGGGAGCCTCTGGCACCTGCCCCAACCGCCTTTCCAGGTCGCCCACACCGTGTCGCTGTGCTCGAACGTGGCGGCGGGCAGGTTGGACGTGCGGGCCGGGGACCTGCCGGGGCTGCTGGACGCGCCGCCGCGGTCGGCGTCGGACCTGATCGCGGCCGCCGCGCGGACCTAGGTCTGCGGACGCGGAGTCACGGTCCACCGAGACCGGCGGCAAGGTCACCTTCGCCGCGCTCGTCGACAACCGGTGACGTCGTCGTCCGTCTCAGGCGAGGGGGACGCCGGTATGCCGTGATCACGAGGCAAATGGCATTGCCCGGCCGGGACCAGACCTCGTCTGAACTGGAAACCAGCTCAAATCCCGGATATCGCGTCCAGGTCATCTTCGGATAGGCATTTTCGGACACCTATTCCGCAATAATGCGCCCAGTCAGCAGAAACGGATCGCCCGAGGTCAACTTCCACCACAAGACCGCTAACATCGAGGTGTGGTGAACGATGTCAAAGCCATGGACAACGCCGAATCGCACACCATCCGGGTCGAAACCGTCGAACTCGACTCCTCCGGCAACAGGCAGATCGCGAGCAGACGCCGAACGAGTTCGCCGTTGACGGAACGCAGGGACGAGATCGAACAAGGAATCCGTGCCGCCGTGGACGTCGTCCGGTCATCACTGGACACGACTGACGAGGACACGCGGGGTTGGCGGGTGGCAAGCGTCGAAGCGACGTTCGGCATCACGTTGGCGGCAGAGGCCGGGGTGATCCTCAGCAAGGCGTCGGCCGAGGCGACGTTCGAAGTGACGTTGACCGTTGAGCGGGTTTGAGTGCGAGGGAAAA
Organism: Umezawaea sp. Da 62-37; assembly: GCF_032460545.1. Classification (GTDB taxonomy): domain Bacteria; phylum Actinomycetota; class Actinomycetes; order Mycobacteriales; family Pseudonocardiaceae; genus Umezawaea. The sequence goes on along the minus strand of NZ_CP135965.1, from coordinate 4,804,286 downwards.
GGCGGTGGTCCACGAGTACTGGGTGGCACTGCGGCACGGCGAGGTCGAACTTGGCGCGGGGTTCCTCCTCACCGGCCGTTTCCTGGTGACCGCCGAGCACTGCCTGCGGAACCTGCCCACCGCTGTGCGCGATGTCGGCGTGGTGTTCGCCGACCGCACCGTCCGGTCCGCCCAGGTGCAGACCCGGTTGCCGGATGCCGACCTCGCACTGATCATGCTGGGCGAGCGGTCCCCGGTGCGGTCACCGGTCGTCGACACGTGCTCGGTGTTCGACCCCTGGCGGGTACCCAGCAGACCCAAACCGACCGATCCGCAGCTCAGCGGGGAAATCGTGGCATCCGCGACGCAGTTCACCTGCGAAGGCGGAGCCGAGTTGACGGCGTTGCAACTGCGCACCGACACCGTGCTCGGCGACTACTCCGGTTACTCCGGTGGTCCGGTCGAACGGAGCACCCGAGGCGAACAACGGCTTGTCGGTGTGCTGCTGGAGCAGTATCCCGATCGGCAGTATCCCGAGCGCGCGTCGAACGTCCTGTTCGCCGCGACCGTCAGCGAAGTGATCAACAGGTTCGACCAGCTCCACAACGCCAACCTGATCAACGCGTTTCGTGATCCGTCCACGACGAATGAGCTGATCAACCTCGGCAAAGAACTCATGGAGAGCAGCGACCAGTGGCAAGGGGACGCGATGCTCACGGGTGACCAGATGGCGGGTATCAAGCTGCACATCGCCCGAAGCGTCATCGACGGAGCCATTCGGAGGAAGTTGCCATGAGTGACCTCTTGGCTGTGGCACAACGACTCGCTGATCACCTGGTTGAACGGGGGAGCGAAGCGCACGGGCCCATTGTCAAGGTTCTCAGGGCCGTGGTCGTCGAGCTTTCGCTGTCGTCGACGCATTTCGAGTTCGACCGAGTATCCAGGTGCGCCAAGGCGTTGAACCGGATCGGTGCCGTAGACAGCGTCGACGCGCTTATCACCGCAGCGCTCTCGGACGCCGACAACACCGAAGATCTCAGGTTGCAGAACCTGCGCGGAGTACTGGCGGCCGAGCGAGGTGACTACGCCTTGGCGGAATCGCTGCTGGAGGACGCCCACATCGACGCTGGACGGCTGGGGTCGCCGTTGCGCACGACCGTCATCGCGAACCTGGCCGCCGTGAACGCGCTGCGCGGAAAGATCGACAAGGCCGCCAGGTGGGCACGAGCACGGACACCCGACAACGAGGGCGCCGCGGCGCTCCTCGCGGCGGTGGGTTCACTGATCGCCAGAGCCCGTTCGGACCGCGCTGCTCTGGAAAGCGCCGCTGTGGCCCAACGGGACGCGGTCGTGGGCCTGGTGACCCGGATCCACCAAGACCACCCGATCGCGTTGGGGGCGTTCACCGCGGCGATGGCGACGGAGTTCGAGCTCGCGCGTTCGCGGCATTCGCCTGCCCGTGCGGACCAGGCGATCGACGCTCTGGAGGTCGGTCTGCTCCGCTGCTCGGCGACGCTCGGGACGACTCACCCGCAAACCCTTGTCGCGCAGGTCAACCTGGCTGCGGCCAAGTTCCAGGTCGCTCGTGACAGCCGGGAGAGCGATCAGGTCCGAGCAGCTGTCGCGACTCTGGCGGAAGCCGCGGCATCCACGTGCTCCGTGTTGGGTGAGGACCACCCTCAATGCCTGACCGCGCTGTCGAACCTCGCGTCGGCGGAATTCGAACTGGCCAGGGTGAGCCGTTCGACCGTTGCCGCGCACTCAGCACTGCCGAAACTTGTCGCCGCAGCCGAGCGCACGGCCTTGGTGCTGGGGACTGGACACCCCCAATCGTTGACCGCGTTGTCGAACCTCGCCTCTGCGGAGTTCGAGTTGGCCAGGCTCGCGGGCTCCCGTGACTTCGCGGCCCGCGCGCTGGAAAGTCTCGAACTCGCGACGAGCCGCTCGGCCGCAGTCCTCGGTGAAGGGCACCCGTCCACGCTTGTGCTCAACCAGGAACGTCGCGTGTGCCAGGCGTGGCTGTTCGACGAGGAGGACGACGACGGGGCCGGTGGCACCGTCCTCACCAAGCGCAGGACGGCGACCAAGTGGGATTTCGACGACGAGTACCTCTCGTTCGACCAGGCGGCCGACGTACTGCACCACGAGTCCGGGGCGGCGACATCGGCGGAACACGGACAGCTCGACGTGGTCAGGGCACTGGCAGATCTGGCCCTGATGAGCTGGAGATCCGGTGACCACGTCGAAGCCGTGTCCGCGGCCCGTCGCGCCATGCTTGCGTGGAGACCTCTTGCAGAAGATGATCCCCGGCACCTTGTCGACCTGGGCAGGTCACTGGACAACCTCGGTGTGTGCCTCTCGGGGGTCGGGAACGACTCGGAGGCGGTCAAGTGCTTCGACGAGGCCACGCGGATCTGGCGCGTCCTGTCACGGGACACCCCTTCTGCCCATCACCCCAACCTCGCGCGAACGCTCAACAACGCGAGTGTCAGCCTCCGAATCCTCGATCGAGCATCCGAAGCGGTAGCCGCGGCTGCGGAAGCCGTCGCCCTGCGCCGCGGCGCGGCGGGACCGGACAACGACGCACAGCAGTCCGAACTGGTCCGCTCACTTGCCAACCTCGCGTTGGCCATGCTTGCGGAGGGCCAAGCGGCCGATTCGCTGGCGACGGCCGAGGAAGCCGTCGACCTCTGCCGAACCCTCGTCTCGACCGCGTTCAACGAGCATCGCGAGGACCTCGCGCAAGCACTGGTCGTGTTCTCCGTTTGCCTGTCGGAGGCAGGCCGTCTTCGCAGTGCGTTGCACGCGGCCCGCGAGGCTGTCGCCCATCACCGCAGGCTGGTCGCTGTTGACCGCCACCACCTACTGGACTTGGCCCTGTCACTGGAGAACCTCGCCGATCACCTGGGTAGGAGCAACCGGCCTGGCGACCAACTGGCCGTGCTCATCGAGGCAACCGCGATGTGGAGCGAACTGGTCACCGCGAACCCCAACCGCTATTCGGCAGAGTTTGAGCAGTGCCTGTTGGCGGTCGAGACGCTGCGTGACGGCGGAGCGGCGGAGCCGACGGACTAGGCGCAGCACCATGGAAAAGACTCCCGCAACGGCATTGCAGTGCCTGTTCTGGGCTTTTTCACGACAGCGGTGCAGGTGTGCTGCTAACCGCCCTGCCAGGACTTCCACAGCGCCGCGTAGACCCCCTGCGCCGCGACCAGCTCGTCGTGGCTCCCCAGCTCGATGATCCGCCCGTCGTCGATGACCGCCACCCGGTCGGCGTCGTGCGCGGTGCGCAGGCGGTGCGCGATGGCGATCACGGTGCGGCCCTCCAGCACCGCCGCCATCGCGCGTTCCGCGTGCCGGGCCGTGGTCGGGTCCAGCAGGGCGGTCGCCTCGTCCAGCACCACCGTGCGCGGATCCGCCAGCACCACCCGCGCCAACGCCAGCTGCTGCGCCTGCGCCGGGTCCAGCGCCCGGTCGTCGACCTCGCGGTCCAGGTCGTCCGCCCAGTCCGCGTCCACTGTGGACAAAGCCGCTCGCATGGCGTTGTCGTCGGCGTGCGGCGCCGCCATCAACAGGTTGTCCCGCAAGGTGCCCAGGAACACGTGGTGCTCCTGGGTGACCAGCACCACCCGCCGCCGCAACTCCGCCGGGGGCAGCTCCGCCACCGGCACGCCGCCGACCGCCACCCGGCCGAGCCGCGGTGCGTCGACACCGGCCAGGAGCCTGCCGAGCGTCGACTTCCCGGCCCCCGACGGCCCGACGATCGCCAGCCGTTCACCGGGGCGCACCACCAGGTCGACGTCGACCAGCACGTCGTGACCCTCGCGGTAGGCGTAGTGCACGCCGGAGACGACCAGCCGGTCGTCGACCGGCACGTCGGTGCGCACCGGCCCCTGCACGACGGCCGCTCCCACGCCCTCGATCCGCGCCAGCGCGGCACCGCCGGTCTGCAACTGGTCGGCCCACTGGAACACGCGGTCGAACGGGTCGTGGAGCTGCCACATGTAGAGCGTCGCGGAGATCACCGCGCCGAGGCTGACCACGTCGCGGGTGTGCAGCCAGCCGCCGGCCAGCAGCATCGCGGCCACCGGCAGCGCGTGGGCGAAGTCGAGGATCGGGAACCACACGTTGCGCAGCACCAGGGTCCGGCACTTGGCCGCCATGCCGATCGCGATCCGCTCGTCGCCGCTCGCGATCCGCCGCCGCTGCAACCCCAGCGCCTCCACGGTCCGCGCGCCCTGCGCCGTGGCGGCGAGGTGCTCGGCCTGCTCGGAGTTGGCCCGCGCCTCGGCGAGGTAGGCGTCGCGCGCCCGCCGCAGGTACCAGCGGGTGCTCAGCCACAGCACCGGCGAGGCCACCAGGCCGCACAACCCCAGCAGCGGGTGCAGGAGGAACACCGCGCCGAACAGGAAGACCACCTGCACCACGGAGATGAACACCTCGGGCACGCCGTCGCGCAGGGTGGTGCCGATCGTCGCCACGTCGGAGGAGCTGCGGGTCATCAGGTCGCCGGTGCCCGCCCGTTCGACCACCGCCGTCGGCAGCGCCAGCGCGCGGTCGACGACCTGCTCGCGCAACGACGACAGCGCCCGCTCGCCGAACCGGTGCCCCGCGTACCGGGCGAACCGGATCAGGAGCAGTTGCGCGACGCCGAACCCGACGATGCCGAGAGCCAGTTCGTCCACAGTGGACACCGGGGTGCCGTCGTGGACCTCGTTGACGATCCGTCCGAGCAGCCAGGGCGCCCCGAGCCCGGCCGCGGCCGCCAGGCAGTTGAGCAGCACCACGAGCGCCACCGCCCGGCCGTCCGCGCGGATCAGCCGCCCGATGGCGCGCCGGGTCCCGGCCGCGTCCGCGACCGGCAGTCTCACCGGAACACCAGCCCGCGGTAGCCGGGGTGCGCCAGCAGTTCCGGATGGGTGCCGGTCGCCACGACCCGGCCGTCGACCAGGTAGGCCACCTCGTCCGCCTGGTCGAGCAGCAGCGGGGACGTGCTGGTCACCACGGTCGTCCGCCCCTTCCTGGCCGCGTGCACGCGGGACGCGATGAGCGCCTCGGTGTGCGCGTCGACCGCAGAGGTCGGCTCGACCAGCAGCAGCACGTCGGGGTCGGCCAGCAACGCCCGCACCAGCCGCAGCCGCTGCCGCTGGCCGCCGGACAGCGTCCGCCCCTGCTCGTCCACCTCGGAGTCCAGCCCGTCCGGCACGGCGTCCGCCGCGGCCGCGGTGCGCACGGCGGCGGTGATGGCCTCGTCGTCGGGGTCCTCCCGGCCCGCCACGGCCTCCCGCAGCGCGCCCGCGAACAGGTGGGCGTCGTTGTCCGCCACCAGGATCCGGCGGCGCACCTCGTCGATCCCCATCGCGGCCAGCGGCACCGACCCCCACGTGGCGCCGGAGTCGACGTACCGGCCGAGCCGGTCGACCACCTCCACCGCGTCGGACGGCCGGGCGGCCGCGACGGCGAGCATCCGCCCGGCGGGCACGACCAGCCCGGAGTCCGGGTCGCGCAGGTCGGCGGGGCCGGTCGGACCGGGCGTGCGCGGACCGCCCTCGTCGACGTCGGGCGCCAGCACCAGCAGCCGCACCACCCGGCGCGCGGCGACCAGGCCGCGGCTGATGTCCTGGGCGCCCTCGATGAGGAAGTACACCGGCGTGATCAGCACCGCCACGTACCCGTACACCGCGATCATCCCGCCGACCGTGATCCCGCCGGTCGCGGCCATCCGCGCGGCCAGCCAGGTGACCACCGCGAGGAACAGCGACGGCAGCCCGAGGCCCAGCGCCTGGATCCAGCTCGTCACCGCCCCCACCCGGTACCCCTGCGCCTGCAACGCCCGCGACGCCGTGCGGTACCGCCCCGCGAACGCGTCCTTGCCGCCGATCCCGCACAGCACCCGCAGCCCGGACACGATGTCGCCCGCGCGGGCCGTCACCGCCGCCTGGTCCACGCGGTAGCCGGTCTCGGTGGCCTGCAACCGGTTCAGCAGCGGCACGAGCAGCCCCATCATCAGCGGCACGCCGACCAGCACCACCAGCGCCAGCGTCGGCGACACCTCCAGCAGCAGCACGGCGACCACGAAGAACGCCACCACCGCGCCGACACCGGGCCCGGTCGTCGTCATCACCCGCGAGATGTGCCCGACGTCGGTGCTGCCGATGTTCACCACCTCGCCCGCCGACACCCGGCGCGGCAGCGCGGCGCCCAACCGCACCACCTGGCGGACCACGACCTGGACCGTCCGGTAGGAGGCGTCGATCCGGATGAACGACATCACCCGGTGCCGCAGCATGCCGAGCACCGCGTTCAGCGCGGCGATCCCCAGCAGCGCCGCCGACCACCGGACCAGCGCCCCGGTGTCCCGCGCCCGCAGCCCCTCGTCGACGGCACGGGAGATGATCAGCGGCGGCAGCGTCAGCAGCACCATCCACGTGCTGCTGACCACGACCCCGATCGCCACCCGACCGCGCTGGGCCACCACCAGCCACCACAGGTAGCGGGCCGGACCGCGGGCGTCCGGCGTGCCGGGGTCGTCGTACGGGACGCGCGGGCGCATGATCCTCACCCTAGGTCAGCAGTCGGGCAACTCCAGGGCGTTCGCGGCGGCCGCCAACCTCTCCGGCGTCGCCTGCTCGCCGGGGGTGTCCGTGGCCAGCGCCTGGTTGCGCGCCACGTAGTCGCGCAGCACCTCCTGGTAGCGCGGGAACGCCGCCCGGTGGTCGCCCCCGGCGGCCTTCAGCTCGGCCGCCAGCACGTAGGCGCCGACGATCGCGGCGCTCGTGCTCTGCCCGGACAGCGGCGACCCGCAGTAGCCCGCGTCACCGACGAGCGCGACCCGGCCGCGCCACCAGTGCTCCATCCGCACCTGGCTCATCGAGTCGAAGTAGAAGTCCGGCGCCTCCTCCATGAACCCCAGCAGCCGCTTCGTCTCCCAGCCGACGCCCTCGTAGCGCTCGGTGACCAGCTCCCGCTGCCGGGCGAGGTCGCGGTGGTCGAAGTCCAGCGGCGGCGACTCGAACCCGAGCATCGAGCGGGCCTCGGTGTTACCGCGCGCGCTGTAGACGCCGGACATCCGGCCCTCGGTGCGGTGGAACACCTGCCAGTGGTCGAGGTCGAGGAAGTTCGGCGTGGTGAACACCGACAGGTAGACGCCGAGGTGGTGCAGGTACCGCGACTCCTCGCCGAACACCAGCGCCCGCACCGACGAGTGCAGCCCGTCCGCGCCGACGACGAGGTCGAACTCCTCCACCCGGCCGCTGCCGAACGCGACCCGCACGCCGTCCTCGTGCTCGTCGAGCGCGGTGATCCAGTCGCCGAACACGACGTCGTCCTCGCCGCCGCGCAGCAGGAGCGCGCTCAGGTCGTCGCGCAGAACCTCCACGTCCGGGCTGCCGATCACGCCGCCGGTCAGCGTCTCCTCCGTGCTGCGCATGACCTCCGCGCCGTCGTCGTCCACGAACGACATCCCGCGCATGTTCGTGGCCGCGGCCCGCAGGTCCTCCAGCCGCCCCATCCGGTCGACGACCTCCAGCGCGACGCCGCGCACGTCGATCGCCTGCCCGCCGACGCGCGGCGCGGGCGCCCGTTCCACGACGGTCGGGGCGAAGCCGCCGCGCCGCAGCCAGTGGGCCAGCACCGGACCCGCCACGCCCGCCCCCGAGATCAGCACCTTCATCGAAACCTCCACGTCGTCGCCTGGGTACGATGTACAAAGTCGCAGAAATGCCGTTCCCAAGGGGAAACGCGGGTTTCTGCACTAGTGCAGGGGGACGTTGTGGCCGAGGATCCGCCCTACCTCAGGATCGCCGCCGAGCTGAAGCGCCGGATCGAGGCCGGGGAACTCACGCCGGGCAGCCGGGTGCCGTCCGTGCGCGGCATCGCCGCCGAGTTCGGCGTCGCCATGGCGACGGCCACCAGGGTCGTCGCGGCCCTGAGCGACGAGGGCCTGGTCCGCGCGGTGCCGAGGGTCGGCACGGTCGTCGCCACGCCCGCGCCGAGCAGGCGGTCGGCCCCGCGCCGGGACGCGAGCGCCCACCTGACCCGCGACCGGGTCGTCCAGGCGGCGATCGACCTGGCCGACGGGGCCGGGTTCGCCGCGCTCTCGATGCGGACGGTCGCCGCGGAGCTGGGCGTGCCGACCATGTCGCTCTACAAGCACGTGCGCGGCCGGGAGGAGTTGGCGCTGCTCATGGCCGACGCGGTGTTCGCGCGCCACCGGCTGCCCGCGGTGCCGCCGCCGACGTGGCGGGCGCAGCTGGAGCTGGTGGCCAGGATGCAGTGGGCCGCCTACCGCGCGCACCCGTGGCTGCCGTCGATCGTCTCGCTGACCCGTCCGCAGCCGATGCCGAACCTCCTGCACCACGCGGAGTGGGTGATGCGCGCCCTCGAGGACCACGGCCAGCGGCCGTCCACGGTCTTCCAGGCGCACATCACGCTGTTCGGCTACGTGCGGGGAACGGCGGTGAACATCGAGCCCGAGGTGCTGGCCGAGGCCGACACCGGCCTGTCCGCCGACCAGTGGGTCGAGGCGCAGGAGGACCTGTTCGGCCCGGCCATCGACTCGGGGGCGTTCCCGGCGTTCACCCGGATGGTCTCCGAGTCGTTCGACTTCGACCTCGACGAGGTGTTCGAGTTCGGTCTCCAGCGCCTGCTCGACGGCTTCGCGGTGCTGTTCCGCTAGGCCTTCGCGTACGTCGTCACGACCACGCCGCTCGCGAACACCCGCGGCGGCCCCGGCGTGAACCGCTCCACCGGGAACTCCCCGTCGAACAGCGGGACGCCGGTGCCCAGGACGACCGGGTTCACCTTCAGCACGAGCTCGTCGATCTCCGGCAGCAGCGCCGCGGCCAGCTTGCCGCCGCCGCACAGCCAGATGCCCAGCCCGTCCTCGGCCTTCAGCTCGCGGACCTTCCCCAGCACGTCGTCGGAGATCACCCCGACCTCGGGAGGCGTGCCCGTGAGCGTCTTCGACACCACGTACTGCCGCAGGTGCGGGTAGGGGCTGGGCCCTCCGCCGGGCACCTGGTAGGTCGCCCGCCCCATCAGCACCGTGTCGAAGTTCGCGTTCGGCGGGTCGATGCCGAGCATCTCCCGACCCGCGCCCGGCAGCGTGTCCGGGTACTCCTCGAAGATCATCTCGATGTGGTCGCCCTCGACCGGGAAGACGTCGAAAGCGCCGTCGGCGGTCGCGATGAAGCCGTCCAGCGACGTCGCGACGTAGTAGGTCAGTTTCCGCATCCGATCCCTACCTGCTGAAGGGCCCGCCGGTGATCGTCATCGCCACCACGATCACCGCCACGCCGAGTCCGGAGTACAGCATCGCGTCGACCCCCCGGCCGCGGATGGCGATCAGGCCCGCCTGCTCGTCGGTCACCAGCACCCGCAGCAGCGCCGCGAGCAGCAGCGCGATGCCGATCAGGACCACGCCCTGGCGCCAGTGGTACTGCACGATCCGCACGAGACCCAGCAGGGTCACGCCCAGCACCAGCGCGAACGGCAGGTGCTGACCCGCCGCCGACCGCCAGCGCTGCTCCGGCATCAGTTCCACCGCTTCCGCCCTACGCCGTCTCGAGCGAGCGCTCGGCGGCTTCGACCGTGTTGGCCAGCAGCATCGCGATGGTCATGGGGCCCGCGCCACCGGGGATCGGCGCCAGGAACCCGGCGACCTCGGCCACGTCCGGGTGCACGTCGCCGACCAGACCCGCCTCGGTGCGGGTGATGCCGACGTCGACCACGGCCGCGCCGGGCTTGACCATGTCGGCGGTGATGAGGCCGGGGCTGCCCGCGCCCGCGATCACGATGTCCGCGCGGCGCACCTCGGCGGCCAGGTCCTTCGTGCCGGTGTGGCACAGGGTCACGGTCGCGTTCTCGGAGCGGCGGGTCAGCAGCAGCCCGATCGGGCGGCCCACGGTCACGCCGCGGCCGACCACGGTCACGTTCGCGCCCGCGATCGGCACGTCGAAGCGGCGCAGCAGCTCCACGACGCCGCGCGGGGTGGCGGGCAGGGGAGCGGTCTCGCCCAGCACCAGCTTGCCCAGGTTGGTCGGGTGCAGGCCGTCGCCGTCCTTGGCCGGGTCGATGCGCTCCAGGATCGCGTTCGCGTCGAGGTGCTTGGGCAGCGGCAGCTGCACGATGTACGCGGTGCACGCCGGGTCCGCGTTCAGCTCGTCGATGACGGCTTCCAGCTCGGCCTGCGTGGTCTCGGCGGGCAGGTCGCGGCGGATCGACGTGATGCCGACCTTCGCGCACGCCGTGTGCTTCCCCTTCACGTAGGAGTGGGAGCCGGGGTCGTCGCCGACCAGCACGGTCGCCAGACCCGGCGTCACACCCCGCCCGACCAGCGCGGTGACCCGCTCCCGCAGGTCTTCGAAGATCGCGTCTCGGGTGGCCCTGCCATTGAGGATCGTCGCCGTCACGGGCCCCATCCTCGCATCACGCGCTGGTCCCGGCCTCGGCGACCTCGGGCGCGGCCGCGCGCACGCGGGTCGCCAGCACCGTGCCGACGAGGGCCACCGCCGTCGCCGACCCGGCGGCCGCGGCGGGCCCGATGTGGTCGAGCAGCCACCCGGCGGTGGGCAGCGCCAGCGCCGCGCCCGCCGTGCCGGCCATGGACATCCAGCCGAACGCCTCCGCCTTGCGGCCGTCCGGGGCCAGGTCGCCGATCCGCGCGTTGTTCGCGGCGATCGCGGGCGCGATGGCCAGGCCGCCGACCACCAGCACCGCGCCGAGCAGCCACGGCGACGACGGGACCATGACAGGTGGCAGCACGGGGATCAGCGCGGCCATGCCCGCCGTCAGCATCGCCATCCGCAGCGGGAAGTTGGTCCGGCCGACCAAACCCCCGACGACCAGCCCGCCCAGCACCGACCCGACACCCCACACGGCCGTCAGCACCCCGGCCATCGCGGGCCGCCCGAGGTCGCGGGCCCACGCGATGATCAGCATGTCGACGGTCACCAGCGGCATCACCACGCAGACCGCCGCGACCAGCACGAGCACGAGGCTGCCGTCCTTGAGCAGCGACCGGCCGCTGTGCTGCCCCGTCGGGGGCACCGGCTGGTCCAGCCCGGCCCGGCGCAGCGCGAGCAGGAACCCGAACGTGCCCGCCACGGCCAGCACGCCGCACGCCCAGATCGCGGTGCGCGGGCTGGCGAACGCGACCAGCGTCGCGGCCGTCATCGGCCCGACGATGTACATGGCCTCCTGGAGCGACGCCTCCACCGTGTAGACGGCCTGCTGCACCGGACCCGCGGCCATCCTCGGGTAGCTCGCCCTGGTCAGCTGGGTCACCGGCGGCGTGCACAGGCCCGTGAGGAACGCGACCACCACGGCCACCGGCCACGCGCCCGACGGCAGGATCGTCGGCAGCAGCCCGAGCAGCGCGATGCCCGCGCCGTACAGGCCTCCCGCCACCGCCAGCAGCCTGCTCGCGGGCGCCCGGTCCGCCGCCCGGCCGCGCACCGGACCCGCGACACCCAGCCCGAGCGTCAGCGCGCCGCCGACCACACCCGCCAGGGCGTACGACCCGGTCCACCCCGCCACCAGGAACGACAGGGCGAGCGGGGTGCCGGTCAGGTGCACCCGCCCCACCATCGACCAGATCAGCACGGAGATCAGGTGGGGGACTTCGGCCAGTTGGCGGTAGGGGCGCAGCACAGTCCTACTCTGCCGGGGACCACCCCCGAAGTGGTGCCGAGTTTTTCTGGACGCCGACGGGAACCCGACGCGCTTCTCCAGCGTCAGGAACCGAAGACGACGTGAGCGAGGGGAACGGCCGTGACCGATCCGAGTGGCCGCAGGGCGGAGCTCGAGGCGCGCAACGCCGCCATGCGCGAGCAGGTGGACTCGCTCATGTCCGAGTTGCACCGCAAGACAGCCGAGATGCGCGAGGCGCAGGCCAAGGCGATGGCGATCACCGCCAGCGCCACCTCGCGGGACGGCAGCGTCACGGCGAGGGTGGACTCCTCGGGGGCGTTGACGTCGCTGGAGTTCTCGCCGAACGCCTTCGAGCGCTCGACGCCGGACAAGCTGGCGCGCGTGGCGACCGAGACGGTCGTCGAGGCCATCGCGAAGTCCCGCACCGAGCTCAACGAGGTGCTGACCGACGCGCAGCAGGGGTCGAGCATCGACCTCTCCGAGATGCTCCCCGGCGTGCCGTCGCTGGCCGACCTGATCCCGCCGGTCCCCCCGGTGCCGCAGCCCGCCTCGCAGGCGCCGCAGCGCGGCAGGCGACCGGCCGACGACGAAGAAGAGGGCGGCAGCGTCATGGACAGGGGTGGCTGGTGACCGGCGGCGGCTTCGAGGTGGACGTCCAGGGCCTCCGCCAGGGCGGGACCCAGTTCAGCTCCGCCGCCGACGCCCTCGGCAGCGTGTTCCAGGCGCTCGACTCCGCGCTCAGCGGTGAAGGCCAGTGCTGGGGAGGCGACGAGTCCGGGCAGACCTTCGCCAAGGAGTACGTGCCCAACGCGAAGGCCACGGCGGACGCGTTCAAGAACCTGACCACGGCGCTCGGCGACATCCGCACGGGCATCGACCAGTCCGCCGACGCGTACGAGGGCTCCGACCAGGGCAACTCCGCGGGCATTTCCAAGACTTACTGAGGGGCACCGGGTGGGCATCGAAATCCCGAGCGAGGTCACCTGGCTCTTCCCGATCGTGGTCGGGCAGAGCTGGCCGGAGGGCGACGAGACCGCCCTGCGCCGGATGGCCGACGCGTACCGCGCCGCCGCCGAGGGCGTGCAGGGCGTCATCGACCAGGGCAACGGCGCGGCGAGCACCGTCGTCGGCAGCCAGGTCGGCGCGTCGGCGAAGGCGTTCGAGGACTACTGGAAGAAGTTCTCCGACGGCGACGAGTCCTACCTGCCCAAGATCAAGAAGATCTGCGAGCAGCTCGCGGAGAGCTGCGACGGCACCGCGCTCGAGGTCGAGTACACCAAGCTGTCGATCATCGCGTCGCTGATCGCGCTGGCCATCGAGATCGCCGCGCTGATCGCCGCCGCGTTCGCCACGTTCGGCACGGCCTCGGCGGGCATCCCGATCGCCCAGCAGGCCACCCGGCTCATCGTCCAGTTCACGTTCCGCCAGCTGATCATCGCGATCCTCAAGGAGGTCGCGATCTCGGTGGGCATCGACGCGGCCATCCAGGGCATCCAGGTGCTCAGCGGCGAGCGCAAGGACTGGGACTGGGGCAAGACCGGCCAGGCCGCCGTCAGCGGCGCCGTGTCCGGTCTCGTCGGCGGCGTGTCCGGCGGCGTCAAGTTCACCGGCGGCGGCATGGCGGGCCAGGTCGCCGTCGGCGCCACCCGCGGCGCGGTCGAGGGCGCGGTCAGCTCCGTCGGCACGTCCGTCGCGATGGGGCAGGACATCAGCGCCAAGGACGTGCTGCTCGGCGCGACGTCCGGCGCGGTCTCCGGCGGCATCGGCGGTGCCAAGGAGGGCTACACCGTCGAGGCCCCGCACGTGAACCCCGGCGGTCCGGGCGGGCCGCCCGATCTCGGCCCTGGCACCGGCGGTGGTCCGCCGGACCTGGGTCCCAGCGGCGGCAACGGCGCCGGTCCTGGCTCTGGTCCTGGCTCCGGCACTGGTCCTGGCTCCGGCACTGGTCCTGGCAACGGCGCTGGTCCTGGCACCGGTTCCGGCAACGGCGCGGGCCCTGACAACGGCGCGGGCCCCGGCGGCGGTCCGGCTCCCACGACCCCGTCGACCGGCGGTTCGGGCGCCCCGGACGCCCCCACGCCGACCCGTCCGCACACCGACACCACGAACACCTCGACCGTCGCGGCCCCTCCGGCCCCGACCCCGCACGTCCCGACCACCGGCGGCCCCGCCCCGGACCGCGCCCCCGCGGGCGCCCCGGCACCCGCGATGGCACCCACCGGCTTCTCCGGCGGCTCGGCACCCGGCGGCTCCCCGTCCGGAGGTTCCCCGTCCGGCGGCTCGACCCCGTCGACGGTCACCAGCAGGCTCGGCGCCCCCACCGCTCCCGCAGGCGGCTCGTCCAGCGCCCCGAGCCCGGCGCCCAGCGGCTCCCACAGCACTTCCGGTGGCGGCAGCTCACCCAGCAGTTCACCCAGCTCCACAGGCGGCCCGACCCCCGGCTCCACACCCGGTGGCAGCACTCCTGGCAGCAGCACTCCTGGTGGGACCGCCGGCAGCGGTTCGCACAGCGCCACCGGAGCCGGCCCGACTCCCGGCTCCCACAGCACTCCCGGCTCCGCGCCTGGCGGCAGCGCGCCGTCCTCGACTCCCGGCGGTCCGGCTCCCGCGGGCGCACACAGCCAGACCCCTGGCGGAGCACCGGTTTCCGGCGGTCCGGCCGGGTCGCACGCCGCGAGCGGAACCCCGACGGCGGGCGGTGTGCCCGCTGGCGCACACGCCGCCGGAGGCCCCGGCTCCACACCCGGCAGCTCGAACGCCCTCGGCGCGCACACCGCCGGTTCCACCCCCGGCGGCGCACCTGCCGCCCATTCGGCCCCCGGTGGCCCGTCGGCGGCGCATCCGACCGCGGGCGGTTCGCCGCTGGGTGGCTCGAACGCCCCCGGCGCGCACGCCGCCGGTCCCACCCCCGGTGGCCCGTCGGCCGCCCACCCGACCGCGGGCGGCCCGACTCCGGGCGGCTCCAACCCCGGCGGGTTCAGCGCTCCCGGCTCCACCCCCGGCGGTTCGCACAGCTCGACCCCCGGCTCTCACAACGCCCCCAGTTCGACGCCTGGCACGCACAGCACTCCGGGTTCGACTCCTGGTGGTTCGCACCCGTCTGCGGGTGGTCCGAGCACGACTCCCGGCGGCTTCAGCTCGCCGGGTTCCACGCCCGGCACGCACAGCACTCCAGGCTCGACTCCCGGCGGCTCGCACCCGTCCGCAGGTGGCCCGAGCACGACTCCTGGCGGGTTCAGTTCGCCCGGCTCGACGCCCGGCGCGCACAGCACTCCCGGTTCGACTCCTGGTGGTTCGCACCCGTCCGCAGGTGGCCCGAGCACGACCCCCGGCGGGTTCAGTTCGCCGGGCTCGACCCCCGGCACCCACAGCACCCCCAGCCCCGCTCCCGGCGGTTCCCACAGCCCCGCCGGCGACAGCCACGCACCCGTCAGCTCGCACCCGGCGGCCAGCCCCGCGCCGAGCGGGTTCGCCCCCGCGCCCAGTGCCGTCCACACCACCCCCGCTGGCGGTCCGGCGGCCGGTCACCCAGTCGAGCACGCACCGTCGCAGTCGCCCGCTGGCCAGCCCGCCGGTGGGTTCGTGCCGCCGCCCGCCGGTGGCGCGCCCCAGGCCGGTGGTCCGGCGGGTGGGCGTGGTCCGGCGATGTCCGGTGGCCTGTTCACCGAGCCTGCCGCGACCCCCGTCCAGTCCACGAGGCCCGCGCACAGCGTCGACTCGGTCGGCGCGAGTTCGGTGACGTCCGCGCCGCCCGCCGCCTTCCACGACGCGGTCCCGACCCACACGACCCGGGAGCCCCGCTCCGCACCCGCTCCGCAGCCCGGCGGCTTCGGCCCGCAGCAACCCGGTTTCGGCCCCCAGCCCGGCGGTGCCCAGCCCGGCGGCGCCGCCCCGCAGCACGCCGCTCCCCAACACGCCGCCCCGCAGCAGACGGGCCCGGCGAACACCCGCCCCGACCCTGCCCCCACGGCCCGCAACACCCCGTCGGAAGCCCCCTCGCGCCCCGCGGACACCAGTCCCGGCCGAGACCCGCGCACCCCCGGCACGCCGGACGGCCGCGTCCCCGACGCCCGCACCCCGCTCCACGAAGCCCCCCAGCCCCGCACCGAGGCCCAGCCGCAGCACCAGGCCCCCCAGCACCCGACCCCGGACGCGACCCCGCCCCACACCCCGAACCCGGACGGCAGCTCGCCGGTCTCCAGCCACCAGTGGCCCCAGGAGATGCCGCCCGCCAGCCGCGGCGCGGACCCCGACCCGACCCCGGCGGACCCCGCCGCGGGCCCCACAGCGGACCCGGCCGTCGACCCCCACAAGAACGCCTGGGGCAACCCGGCGGGCGTCGTCCCCGGCTTCTCCCAGGACGGCCCGTACGTCCCGGTGCACGAGAGCACCGGGCCGACCGACCGCGAGGTCGGCACGTACGACCAGCGGGTCGCGGCGATCGTCGAGCCGACCTACCAGCCCTACGGCCCGCACGGCTCGTTCGACGAGTTCATGCGGCACCACACCACCGACGGCACCGTCAACGGGCCCGTCGACTGGCCGCCGAACCAGGGCGCCGTGGGTGCCCGCGTGATCGTGGAGCTGCCCGCGGGCACGGTCCTCGACCGGTTCGGCAGCCCGCAGGGCGACTTCCTGTCACCGCTGCGGCCGGACGGCCAGCCCTACGGCTACGGCGAGCGCGCGATCCTGCCGGACAGCATGGGCAAGGGCTACCACGTCTACGTGCTCGACCAGCCCATGATGGTCGAGCTGGCCACCGTGGCACCCGCGTTCGACCAGCCCGGCGGGGCGCGCCAGCTCCAGCCGGTGTTCGACCCGAGCCTCGCCGACGCCACCGGCCGGGTGAACCTGGACAGCCTGCGCGACAACGGCGTGCTGCACGAGGTGCCCGCGCCGCCGCCGGACGGCCGCGTCCTGCCGCCGGACTTCGGCACGCACGCCGCCGACGGCACGGTCCTCAAGCCCGACACGGCGACCGTCGCGGACGCCCACGCGGGCGCCTTCGACGACCACACCCCGACCGCGGACCCGACCCACGACCCCGCGGCGACCCACGACCCGACCACGCCGCACGACCCCACCGCGAACCCGACCACCGACCCCGCGGCCACCCACGACACCACCACGCCGACGACCGACGGCCCGGTCCCGCTCGGCGACGTCTCCCCGCGCGTCGACCAGGCCATCCGCACCAGCCAGGCCACCCCGGCAGGCGTCGCGCTGCACAGCGACCCGCGGCTCCAGGAGCTGTCCTCGCGCATCCCGGCGGGCGGCGACCACGCCGTGCTGGACGTGCACACCGCCGGTGACGGCGTCCGGATCGGCGACACGCACTACACCCGCGCCGAACTGGTCGAGCTGATCAACAACCACCCGGACCTCGCGGGCAGGCCGATCATGTTCGTCGGCTGCGACGCGGGCACGGGCGGCGAGAACAGCCTGGCCGCGCACGTGGCCCGCGAGACCGGCCAGCAGGTGATCGCGCCGGACAGCCTGGCCTGGTCCGACGGCAACGGCAACGTCTACTCCAGCGCGCCGGACGCCTCCGGCCACCCGCGGATCCCACCGGACGGCGGCTGGCACGCGTTCGAGCCGGACGGCACGAGCGCGCCGGTCGGCGAGAACGGCCTGCCGCCCGGCCACACCCCGACGGGCGACCTGGCCGACACGATCGACTCCGCGCACCGCGGTGACACCGACCGGTCGACCCAGCCGCAGGTCCAGACGCCGTGGACCGAGCCGACCACCTCGCACGAGCAGACCGTGCGGATGAGCGAGGGCCAGTCGCTGTTCGACGGCCGCGAGCTGCCGGCGGACACGAGCATCCGGGTCCTCGACGAGAACGGGCAGCTGCGCTCGACCGTCCACGTGGACGCCGAGGGCGCCGTCAGCGTCGACGCCATCGCGCCGAACACCCGCGACGGCGTGAACCCCGAGATCGCCCACCCGCACCCGGACGCGGACTACCGCGTGCGGGTCGGCAACCACAACGACGTTTTCGTAGCGGGCGACGACGGCACCCCGCTCCAGCAGACCGACCGGGTCAGGATCGGCGGCCAGACCGTCGAGGTCGACCGGCCCGTCACGATCACCGAGCCGCCCGCCCCCGCGAACGGCGAGCGCACGATCGGCCGCGGCGACCCGCTGGCGCCGAGGCCGGGCGAGGCGTTCACCGCGCGCGCCGACCTGCCGCCGAACACCCGCTTCGACGTCACCGACACCGAGGGTCACCACCGCGGCACCGTCCAGACCGACGGCGACGGCAGGCCCGCCTGGGTCGCCACGCCCGAACGGCTCGGCGACGCCCCGAACCCCGAGCTGGCGAACCCGGTCCCCGGCGCGAACTACAACGTCGACCGCGGTCCGCTGTTCCAGGAGTTCTCCACCGACGCGCAGGGCCGCCCCGAACCGGGCGTGACCTACGAGCGGCCGGTGGCGCAGCACCAGGTCGTCGTCACCGACCTGCCGCAGAACCGGCCGCTCACCGAGCACGACGGGCAGCCGCTGGCCTCGGACACCGAGTACGTCGTCACCGACGGCGACCGCGTGCGCGGCCGGGTGTTCGTCGACGACACCGGCCTGAACCACGTCGAGACCGAGTCCGGCCAGCGCGGCCGCACCAGCAGCGAGCTGGCGCGCGCGCCGCAGGGCGCGGACGTCACCGCCGACGGGTACTACGGCACGGACGCGGCGGCCACGCCGGTCTGGCCCGAGCCCGCCAACGGCGAGGTCCGGCTCACCCAGACCACCGAACTGGACGCCGGGGGCGACAAGGTCAAGGTCGTCCACGTCGAGGGCGACACCTCGGGGTGGACGCCGGAGCAGCGCGCCGCCGTCGAACGGCCCTACGCGCAGAACGACCCGTTCGTCGCCCGCGACCTGCCGCCGGGCACCCGGTTCGTCCTCGCCGACGAGCGCGGCCCGTACAGCACGGTCCAGAGCGGCGAGGACGGCGCGGTCTCGCACGTGCACGCCCCGCTGCCGTTCAGCGCCGAGATGAACAACCCGCGGCCGACGACGGTGTACGACGTGGACAGCGGCCGCTGGAGGTTCCTGACCGACGACCGGGCCAACACGATCGCCACCAGCGGCGTCCCGGAGTACGGCGGCGGCACGGAGCTGCGCCGCGACACCCAGGCGCAGACCGACGCGGGCGCGCTCGCGGGCAAGCTGCCGGACAACCGGAACATCGCCGACGGCGGCCACCACCAGGGCAAGGAGTCCGGCGGCCCCGGTGAGCTGGTCAACGTCTCCAGCCAGCAGCGCGACCAGAACATGGGCGGGCGGGAGCGGCCCGCGTTCGTGCGCGAGGACACCTGGTATCAAATGGAGCGGGACCGCGCCGAGCTGGTCGCGAACTCCGGCGGCACGATCGAGCTGGTCGACACGTTCGCGCTGCGCGAGCCAGGACAGGATCACCCGCACACTTACCAGACCCGGTGGCGCGAGACACTGCCGGACGGTCGCTTCAAGATCCATGTCAGGAGCTATCCGAATGACCACAACGCAGCCCTCTGGCCATCCGACTTCTGAGCCGGACGACCGCGAGGAAGAGCTGATGCAGCGGATCGGCGCCGTGCTGCTCGAAGTGGCACCCGAGGGGTGGCGTCGGATCGACCTGCTGGTGAAGCTCAACGCGAAGGTGCACGACTTCGAGCTGGCCGTGTACCTGGAGGACGGCGGGACCGCGGAGGTGATCCCGCACGAGGGGATCACCAAGCTGTTCGCCGAGCTGCGGCGGCTGGGGTACGCGCCCGGCCGGGGCACGTGGTTCGCCGCGCGCCTCACGCTGGACGCGCCCGGCAGGCTGGACATCTCCTACAACATGGACCACGACCCGCTGTGGGAGCCGCCGATCCCCGCCGAGTTCTGGGCGCGGGACCTGGAGGTCTTCCCCCGCGACGACGCGTTCGTCCCGGACTGGCTGCGCGCGAAGCTCGACGAAGCAGGCGACGAGGAGCAGAAGGCATGACGTCCACGCAGCCACGGCTGACCCCCGAGGACCAGAACGCGGTGCTCGGCTCGGTCACCACCCTGCTCATCCACCGCCTGCCCGGCGACTGGAGCCAGCTGTTCCTGGACTTCCGGGCGCTCGGCAGCCTCGTCGACGCCCAGGTGTCGGTCCTCAACATCTACGGCCAGTCCGTCGAGTGGACGTTGCCGGACGAGGCGCTGCCGTTCTTCCTCGAACTGCGCTCGGGCATGTACCGGGAGGGGATGGGCACCTGGTTCTCGGCGCGCTTCCACCTGGCGCACCCGAACGCGTACTCGATCGAGTACAACCGCGCCGAGGAACCCCGGTGGACGCACCGGCCCGCCGAGGAGTACTTCCAGGAGGACCTGGAGCTCTTCCCGCGCGACGAGGCCGAGATCCCGGACTGGGTCCGGACCGCGGGCAAGGCGGCGGACCACGGCCTGTACGAGGCCCCGGTGTTCGACGGCAGCGACGAGCAGGGCAGGCCCATCGCCCCGCGCCCCGCCGTGCACCCGCAGGACCGCGAGGACGTGCTGAAGTACCTGGAGGGCGCCCCCGTGGTGCTGGCCGCGCGCGGGTTCGGCGAGGACCTGCTCCAGCCCGGCGCCGAACCGGACGTGCCGCTGACCTTCCACACCGACGGCACCTGGGTGTGGTCGGGCGCGGTGCCGCACTACTTGCGCAAGCACCACGTGAACCCCGTGCCGCAGCTCGTGCGGCACATCCACGACAACGCCTACGCCGTGCCGCCGGTCGAGGAGGAGGCCCGGCAGGCCGCCACGCGGATCGCCACCGGCGCCGCCGAGTCGCTGCCGCTGCCGGAGTACCGGCCCCGCGAGATCGCCGACCACGACCGCGCGTCGCTGGAGCAGCTGCGGGCGCGGCTGGAGCACTTCGGCGTCCCCCCGGCCGAGTACGGGATCGTGGAGCCCAGGATGGACGCCCTCGTGATCGAGCCCGCGCCGGGCACCGACAGCGGGTGGCAGGTCCAGTTCTGGGACGAGAACCGCGGCCCGACCGGCAGGCCCGCGGTGTTCCCCAACGCGGCCGCCGCGGCCAAGACCATGCTCGGCACCCTGCTCTGGTCCCCGGAGCTCGACGCCGCGCGGGCCCGACCCGCCGCGGCCCCGCCCGTGCCCCCGCCCGCCCCGGCGCAGGCCCAGGCGCCCGCGCAGCCCGTGCCGGTGGCCGACATCCAGCCGATGCCGGACGAGCCGCCGCTGTCGCTGCTGCGCGACCGGTTGCCGGTCGTGCTGCCGCCGGGCGCGGAGGTCGACCGGTTCGGCGACGAGAACGGCAACCTCGTCTTCGCCGCCAGGACGATGTTCGGCAACCGCTCGCTCCCGCCGGACTGGCTCAACCGCCGCTACCACGTCTACCGCGCGCAGCGGCCGATCCCGGCGGTCGGCGGGATCGCGGTCCCGTGGTTCGGCCAACCGGGCGGCGGAACCGGGTACTTCCTGGTCACGTCGGTGCGCGACCTGCTCGCCGACGGCAGCCTGGTCGAGGTGGCCGAAGCCACGACGATCCCGCCCGTGCCGCAGGGGTAGTTTCCCGGATCTCGTTCGATGAGAGCCGCCTCAGGCCCGGCTGTCGCGAACACGGATCCGGGAAACAGGCCCTTGTGGTAGTTCGGTTTTCGCGTGCGCTCCGATCGGGTTATGGTCGGGCTCGGTGTGGTGCTCTGATCGGCCCAGCAGGGGGTCGTTCCGGTACGCGGAGTCGCGGGGGAAGATGTTGGTGTGTCCGAGCCGAAGCCGTTGAACCCGACAGAGCAGGACGCTCTGGTCAAGCAGATCGGGCTGACCCTGATGCGCGCCGCCCCCGAGGGCTGGCAGCACGTCATCGCGGACTACCGCGCGACCGGTCGCTACTTCGAGTTGTCCGCCGAGGTGCGGACGGCGGACGGGGGCGTGCAGGTGTGGGCGCCCCCGCAGGAGGTGCCCGCGCTGTTCGCGCGCCTGCGCGCAGGCATGCACCGCGAAGGCCGTGGCAGCTGGTCGAACGCCCGCTACCAGCTCGACCACCCGGCCAGCTACAACCTCGACTTCGACCGCACAGAGCCCAAGTGGCAGACACCGCCGCCGCCGCAGGCCTACGTCGACGAGATGCGGTTCTTCCCGCGCGCCGACGAGAACATCCCGGACTGGCTGCGCAAGTGGCTGCCCGCCGGGCAGGCGCCCGCGGTCCCGGCGCCGCCGCGCGGTTTCCGGACCGCGCGGGTCTTCGACGGCGCGGGAGCCGACGGCCGTCCGTCGGTCAACCGCCCGCCGGTCCCCGACCACGAGCGCGACCTGCTGCTGGGCTACCTGGACGGCGCGCCGGTCGCCGTGGTCGGCCGCGGCGGTTTCGACGCCGACGTGCTCGACCCGGAGGCCCCCGCGGTCGTGCCGGTCGCCTTCCAGACCGACGGCCACTGGATCTGGCCCGCCGCGGTCGGCTACTACCTGCGCGCCTACGGCATCCCGCCGGAGACCGAGCTGGTGGAGCGCGCCCGCGCGGCCGAGTTCCACCCGCCGGAGGTGCCGGAGGACGCCCGCGTCGGCGCCGCGGCGAACCTCGGAGCCCCCACGGCTCCGCGCGGCACGCCGCTGCCGAAGCCCGCCGTGCCCACCCCGTCCCCGACGCCGGAGCCGCAGGCCCCCGAGGCCACGACGTTCCTGGACACCCGCGCCCCCGAGTCCCGCTACGACTCGGACGCGACGCTCGCCGCGCCGCTGCCCGTGCTCGAAGGCGAGCCGGAACCCGAGGCGCGCACCGAGCCGGAAGCGGCCCCGGAGCCCGAGGCCCGCACCGAACCCGAGTCCTCCTTCCGGGCCGAGGACGACTTCTTCCCGGCACCGGGCGCGTCGTCGTCGGCGCAGTCCACCGCGGACTTCTACCCGGAGTCCGCCGCCAAGTCCGACCCGGTCTTCCAGCCCGCCGTCGACTTCACGCCGTCGGCCGAATCGGCCTCGGACTTCTACAACGACTCGGGCACGCGGCCCGAGTCGTCGTTCCGGACCGAGGAGCCCTTCTTCCCGGAGACGGCCGCGTCGCCCTCTTCTCCGTCGTCTTCGGAGCAGTCGGCCTCGGACTTCTACGCCGAGGCGGCGGCCAAGACGGACGCCGGGTTCAAGCCCACCCCGGACTTCTTCCCGGAACCGGTGCCGGAAACCGGGAGCAGGCCCGAGACCAGGTCCGAGCCTGAGTCCGACTTCCGCGAGCAGCCGCCGACGGTGTTCCAGCCGAAGCCGGACTTCGACGCGGAACCGGACTTCCAGGCCCCGCACACCGACGCGGAACCCGAACCCGAGCCCGCCGAGGACGCCGAACCGGAACTGCTCCGCGCCGACCCCGGCCCGGAGTTCCAGCCCGCGGACGACTTCGACGCCCAGCCGGTGTTCCGGCACGACCCGGAGCACACCTTCCGCTCCGAGCCCGCGGTGGAGGAGTCGAGCCACGACCACGAGCCCGACCCGGCGCTCAAGCCCGAGGACCAGCTGGTCGAGCCCAGGCCCGAGCCGATGCCGGTCGACGAGCCCGACACCTCGGACGTGGAGGACACAGCGACCCTGGTCGACCTCGTCGACCTGCGTCCCGCGGCGGCCGAGCCCGAGGAGGCGCCGGAGTTCGACCAGCGGCAGTTCGACGCCGCCCAGGACGGTCCGCCCTACCGGGTGCAGTTCGACTTCGACGAACCGACGCCCGTGCGCGACGACCGGTACCACCGCGACTCCTACGTCGACGGCATGGACCTGTTCGCGCCGAACCGCTACGAGAGCGCGGGCGTCGAGCAGGAAACGGGCGCCTGGAGCCCGTTCGGCTCAACCGGGGAACCGCTCGACGACGCGCTGCCGGTGGAACCGAAACCGGAACCG
Organism: Umezawaea sp. Da 62-37; assembly: GCF_032460545.1. Taxonomy (GTDB): domain Bacteria; phylum Actinomycetota; class Actinomycetes; order Mycobacteriales; family Pseudonocardiaceae; genus Umezawaea. Next base: position 4,780,817 of record NZ_CP135965.1, on the reverse strand, counting down.
CTCCCCGTCGAAGACCCGGTCGTGGAACAACCAGCGCTCGTCGAGGCGGACCCCGTCGACGTCGTGCCGAAGTTCGAGGTCGAGCCAGACCCGAGGCACGCCGACGTCACCACCCGCTTCGAGGTGGACCAGGAAACCCAGTTCGACATCGAGCCGGTCGCGGAGCAGCCGCCCGCCGAGCCCGAGGTGCCGCGGCAGGTCACGCCGGAGGAGGAACGCGAGCTGTCCGGCGTCCGCCGGGCTCTCGACGACCTCGACGTGCCGCCCGCCGCGTACCGCATCGGTGAGCCCGCGGACCGCACGTGGGGCCTGCGCACCGAGGGCAACAGTTGGGTCGTCGCCTGGCACGACCACGGCCCGAAGAACCCGTCGCACTTCGACCGGCTCGAGGACGCGGCCGCCTACCTGATCGGCAAACTGGTCCTCACCGGCCGCCGCACCCCGCGCAGGCAGCCCCCGCCGCCCCAGCAGCCCATGCCGCACATGCGCCCCCCTCAGGGCCAGGGCCCACCCCCCGGCACCAACGGCTTCCGCGACGACGGCCGCCGCCCGGTCCTGCCACAACGCCCGACCGAGGCGCTCCAGGTCGCCCCGCTCCCGCGCCCGGAACAACCACGCCCGGAACCACTCCCCAGGGTCGAACAGCCACGCCCGGAACCCCTGCCCCGAGTGGAACCCCCCAGGCCCGAACCACTCCCCAGGGTCGAACAACCCCGACCCGAACCCCTGCCCGCCCAGCAAGCCACCCGCACCGACCTCCCACAACGCGCAGAGGCCCCGCAACGCACCGAGGCCCAACGCGCCGAGGCCGAAGCGGGCGGCAAGCGCGGCTGGCCGATCAAGCCGATGAACGGCGAGCCCCCGCTCACCCTCTTCCGGCACAAGAAGATGATCGAACTACCCGCCGGTTTCGAGGTCGACCGCTTCGGCGAACCAGCGGGCAACCTCGTCTACGCCGCAGGCACCCCCTTCGAAGAACGCTCCCTCGTCCCCTCCTGGATCAACCGCGCCTACCGCGTCTACCGCCTGCGCCGCACAGTCGAAGTGCTGACCGGCGTAGCCGTCCCCTGGTTCGAACAACCAGGCGGCGGCACCGCCTACCTGTTCCCGAACTCCGTAGAGGACATGGTCGCCGACGGCGCCCTCATCGAGGTCTCCCACCAGGAAGCGAAGAACCACTAGCAGTAAAACGACGAAGAAGGCCTCCTCACCCGACCAGATCGGTGAGGAGGCCTTTGTCGTTGTACACGCCTTGTCCAAAGGCGAAGCCCAGAATGCCTGGCCAACGCGCAGCGAGGTGCTCAGTCCGTCGCGGAGCGAGGGATCACTCGGGCACAGCCCGACACCCCCATCGGCGCAGCCGGCCACCCGCATCCGGCGCGGAGCGCCCGCCGCCCTGCCGACGCGCAGCGAGGTGCCCTACCGACGCGCAGCGAGGTGCCCTAAGTCAGGCGCAGCCTGATTGCCCTTGCCGACGCGCAGCGAGGTGCCCTAAACCGGCCCAGCCCGATCATGTCGGAGCCAGACCTCCCCCTGCCCCCGATACACAGCGCCCTCCTGCCGCACCCCTGGTTGTCAAGGCATCTTTCCCGCCTTGACAACCAGGGGTGCGGCATTGAGACAATCGCGCACCGGGGGCCGGGCTCCGCCACCCCCCTACTCCCCGCCCATCTCCTCCACCACCAATCCATGCGCCGCCGCGAACGCGATCGCCATGCCCAAATCCACCGTCGCCCCCGCCACCTTCGCCTGCACCCACCCGTTCGCGTCCAACCGAGCCCCCCTCAAATCCGCCCCACCCAACTCCGTCCCCAACAACCGCGCCCCCAACAAATCTGTCCCCCTCAAATCCACGTCCCGCAGATCCGCCCCGCTCAGGTTCGCCTCCCGCATCCGCAGATCCCGCAGATCCATCTTCCGCAGGTTCACCCCCGCCAGCGAGGCCAACGTGAGATCCGTCTCCCGGAACGTGATCGGCCGCAACACGCAGGCCGTGAACGAAGACCCCAACAAACTGCACGAGGAGAAAACGGACCCCGCCAACACCGCCCGGTCGAACACGCAGGACCGGAACGCCGTGGCCGTGTGCCGCGAATCCCCGAGATCGGTCCGCGCGAAGGTGCAGTTCGTGAACGTGCACCCCTTCGTCACCAACCCCCGCATGTCGGCTTCGCTGAAGTCGCACCGCTCGAAGGACCGCCGTTCCCACTTCTCCTGGAACAGGACCGCGTCGGCGTAGTCCTCGCCGATGATCACCGAGTCGTCCACGCCGACCACCTAACCACCTGAGAGGCTGCTCACCGCACCTGCGGTCGACTTCGGCCGGTTGGTAACCTGCGCGAGTCGGGCGAAAGCGCCCGGTGCGCGGTCCCGGTGCAGAGACCGCCGCTGACAGGTCTGCCCTGCCTAGTGGTCGTGCCACCCGAGGACTCGCCGCCCCCTGGACCTCGGGAAGGCTCTTGACCTCCTCCGCCGCCTTGAAGGACGTGGATTCCGGACCTCGCGGTCAGGGGTTCCTGCTTCACCGGGCCGTGCCTTCCCCGCTTGCGCGGTTCGGGTCTTACCATCCCTCCACAGGCGTTTCACCTCTCCGCCAGCCCGGCGGCGAGGATGTTCCTGGCGGCGTTCACGTCCCGGTCGTGCACCGCACCACACGGGCACTCCCACTCCCGGACGTCCAGCGGCAACGACTCGACCCGGTGCCCGCAGTCGGAACACAGCTTCGACGACGGGAACCACCGGTCGACCACCACCACGGTCCGGCCGTACCACCCGGCCTTGTACTCCAACATGGACCGGAACTCCGACCACGCGGCATCGCCGATCGCGCGGGCCAGGTTGTGGTTCTTCAGCATGTTCCGGACGCTGAGGTCCTCGATCACGACCGTTTGGTTCTCACGGACGAGCCGAGCGGTCAGCTTGTGCAGGTGATCCCGCCGCCGATCAGCGATCCGAGCATGGACACGGGCGACCTGCAGCCGTGCCTTCACCCGGTTGTTCGAGCCCTTGGTCCTCCTCGCCAAGACGCGCTGAGCCTTGGCGAGCCTCCTGCGACCGGTCCGCTCGTGACACGGGTTGTCGACCTTCTCGCCGGTGGACAGAGCGGCGAGGGTGGCGATACCCGCGTCCACGCCGACGACGCGGGCGACCGGTGGCAGGGGCCGCACGGTGGGGTCCTCGACCAGGATGGACACGTGCTAGCGGTTCGCGGCGTCACGGGAAACGGTCACGGTCGAGGGTGTCGTTCCTTCCGGCAGGGGTCGGGACCACACGACGTCCAACGGGGTGGCCTGCTTGGCCAACGTGAGATGTCCGTCGCGGTAGGTGAACCCCGACCGCGTGTACTCCGCCGACGCTCGCGACTTCCGCTTCGACTTGAACGACGGGTGCCGGGAGCATTTCGCGAAGAACGCCGCGTAGGCGCTTTGCAGGTGCCGCAGCGATTGCTGCAACGGCACCGAGGACACCTCGTTGAGGAACGCGAGGTCATCGCTCTTCTTCCACCTCGTCAACGCGGCCGAGGACTGGACGTAGGCCATCGACCGGGACTCGGTCGCGTAGACGCGGGCTCGTTGTTCCAGTGCCTTGTTGTAGACCAGGCGGACGCAGCCGAAGGTGCGGTTGAGCTGATCGACTTGCTCGGGGGTGGGGTGGAACCGGTACTTGAATGACCGCTTCACACCTCCGAGAACCATTCCCTACACCATATCGCAAGTTCATGCAAGTCCACGTCCAGAGAGAGGAGTGGGCGCTTCCTCCCCCGCCTGAGAGCGGGGGTATCCGCGCCCAACATCAAGATGACCCGCACGCCCGTGAACGTCACCGTCACCGGTGCGGCCGGCCAGATCGGCTACGCACTGCTGTTCCGCATCGCTTCCGGCCACCTGCTGGGTGCGGACACCCCGGTTCGCCTGCGCCTGCTGGAGATCCCGCAGGCCGTGAAGGCCGCCGAGGGCACGGCCATGGAGCTCGACGACTGCGCGTTCCCGCTGCTGGCCGGCATCGACATCACCGACGACGCGAAGACCGCGTTCGACGGCGTCAACGTCGCCCTCCTCGTCGGTGCCCGCCCGCGCAGCAAGGGCATGGAGCGCGGCGACCTGCTCTCCGCCAACGGCGGCATCTTCAAGCCGCAGGGCGAGGCCATCAACGCCGGTGCCGCCGAGGACGTCCGCGTCCTGGTGGTCGGCAACCCGGCCAACACGAACGCCCTCATCGCGCAGCAGCACGCCCCGGACGTCCCGGCGGAGCGCTTCACCGCGATGACCCGCCTCGACCACAACCGGGCGCTCGCGCAGCTGTCGAAGAAGCTCGACGTGTCGGTCACCGACATCAAGAAGCTGACGATCTGGGGCAACCACTCCGCCACCCAGTACCCGGACCTGTTCCACGCCGAGGTGAACGGCACCACCGCCGCCGCGGCCGTGAACGACCAGGAATGGCTGGAGGGGACCTTCATCCCCACGGTCGCCAAGCGCGGCGCCGCGATCATCGAGGCGCGCGGCCTGTCGTCGGCGGCGTCGGCGGCCAACGCGGCGCTCGACCACGTGCACACGTGGGTCAACGGCACCCCCGAGGGTGACTGGACCTCCGCCGCGGTCGTGTCCGACGGCTCCTACGGCGTGCCGGAGGGCCTGATCTCCTCGTTCCCGGTCACCGCCAAGGGTGGCAAGTACGAGATCGTCCAGGGCCTGGAGATCGACGAGTTCTCCCGCGGCCGCATCGACGCCTCGGTCGCCGAGCTCGTCGAGGAACGCGACGCCGTGAAGGCCCTCGGCCTGATCTGATCCACGCTCTTCCCGAAGGGGGCGGCCCACGTGGTCGCCCCCTTCAGCGCGTTCGGAGCCTTCCAGCGCCCGGCCGAAACCCCCCGCACCCACCGACGGCTGATCGCCGAGTCCACCCCGCCCCCGTAGCGTCGGCTGTGCCCAGTCCTCGCGAACGGAGACGCCACTTGCGCATCACCTGGCCCGTGCCGGTACCGGAACTGCCCGCCGACGTGCACCCCGCGCTCGCCGCCACCGCCCGTGCCGCCTCCGCGGCCTACGGCGCGGCGCGGCTCGCGCACCCGAGACTGGAGTTGCGCGAGGAGGTGGCCGACGGCGCGGACGGCACGCCGACCATGCGCGTCGACGCGCTCGTGGAGGGCGCCATCGCCGAAGCGGCCGCGCGGCACCACGCGAACCTCCTGTCCGAGGAGGCGGGGTTCATCGACAACGGCTCCGACGTGACCCTGGTGATCGACCCGGTCGACGGGTCGGCCAACGCCGCGCTCGGGGTGCCGCTGTCGTGCTTCGCGGGTGTGGTGGTGGTCGACGGCACGCCCACCGAGGCGTTGACGGTGTGGTTCGACACCGGTCGGGCGTGGTGGGCGCGCGCCGGTGAACCGACGCCCTACCGGACGACGGGGCGCACGGCGCTGGACGGCGCCTCGGTGTGCCTGATGCGGCCCAAGCGCGGCACCGAGGCGGCGTGGCACCGCATCGCGAACCGGGCGGACCGGATCCGCGTGCTGTGCACGACGTGCCTGGAGACGGCCCTCGTCGCCGAGGGTTCCGTCGACGCCTTCATCGATCCGGGGTCGGACACCCACCGGATCATGGACCTGGCCGCGGCGCTGGTCACCGTGCCCGCCGCGGGTGGAGTCCTGGTCGACCTGCACGGCAGGCCGTTCACCTTCGACCACGACCTCACGAAGCGCTGGTCCGGCGTCGCCGCCGCCACTCCCCAGCTGGCCGAGGCGTTGATCGAGGCCGCGTTGGCGTGAAACCCCGAGTGCTGTCGCCAAGGCCGCGGTGGGCCTTGGCGACAGTCTCAGCTGTCCGAACGCGATTCGACGAGGCAGTTCGGGCCCGGGTACACCAGGCCTTCATGTCCGTCCACGAAGCGAATCAGGTACGGGGGAGCACCTTCACGGCCGCGGACCTCGAGGATTTCGCCCAAGCGCTCCTCGACACCCACGACACGACTGTGAACGTGCAGCCTGTCGCCTACTAGTGCCTGCATTGTTTATCGCACCTCCGATGCCACCAGAGTAGGACGCCGGAGCGGAGCGCAACAGGCCACCATGAGTGGGTTTCAGCTCGCGCAAGCGGAGTTGAGGGCGTTGAGCTTGTCGAGCTTCTGCTGCAACCACGTCGCCCCGGACGCCGGGTCGAGGTCGCTGAGGGTGACGCTGCTCAACTGGGTCGAGGCGTCCGTCAGCGCCTGCTTCAGCGTCGTGTCACCCGCCTGCTCGGCCAGCTTCGTCATCTCCTCGGCCTTCTTGTGGGCGTCGTCCACGGCGGCCTGCGGGTTGCTCAGGTCCGGCGTGAAACCCATCAGCCTCACCGCGTCGACGCAGAGCTGGACCTTGTTGGCCGCGTCACCTACCGAGTTCGCGGCGTTCGTCGCCTCGTTCACCGCGTCGCAGCCCGAGGCTGCGAACGCCAGCCCGAGCGCGAGCGTCATGGTGGCCACCGACCGTGAACCGCGCATGGGGACTCCAGTTCCGTGTTCATCGACTGTCGTGCGGAACTCCGACATTACCGACACTCCGGTCGGGGTGGCGGCGTGCGTACAACCTCCGCACGACGTCGTCGATCTCCGGCTCCACCACGGACAGGTCGTGCACCTCCGCGCGGGCGGCCACCGCGGCGATCAGCGCCGCCGCCGTCGTGACGTCCCGGCGGAAGGCCAGGTGCTGCCGCCTGCCGCCCAGTTCCGTCCGCACCGACACCACACCGGGCAGGTCCCCCAGCGGTTCCACCGCGCTTTCCAGGTCCACCACCAGCACCCGTTCCGGGCTGACCTCCGCGCTCAGCCCGGCCAGCGGGCCGTCCGCGAGCACGGTGCCGTGGTCGATCACCACCAGCCTGGGGCACAGGCGCTGGATGTCGTCGAGGTCGTGCGTGGTGAGCAGCAACGTGGTGCCGCGCCGGGTGTTCAGCTCGGCCAGGAACTCGCGCAGCCGCTCCTTGGACTCCAGGTCCAGCCCGATCGTGGGTTCGTCGAGCACCAGCAGGTCCGGCGCGTGCAGCAGGGCGGCGGTGACCTCGCCGCGCATCCGCTGCCCGAGCGAGAGTTGCCGCACCGGCGTCGACAGGAACGGGCCCAGCTCCAGCAGGTCCACGCACTCCTCGAGACGCCTGGTGAAGTCCGGCCCCGACACCCGGTAGATCGCCTTGAGCAGCTCGAAGCTGTCCGCCAGCGGCAGGTCCCACCACAGCTGGCTGCGCTGCCCGAACACCACCCCGATCCGCCGGGCCAGCTCCTTGCGCTCGCGCGACGGGTCGACCCCGGACACCCGTACGGTCCCCGAGGTGGGCACCAGGATGCCGGTCAGCATCTTGATGGTGGTCGACTTGCCGGCCCCGTTCGGCCCGACGTACCCGACGGCCTCACCGGCCGCCACGTCGAAGCTCACCCCGTCCACGGCGGCCACCGTCTCGTGGACGCGCCGCAGGAACCCCGCCTTGCGGCTCACGCGGAACTCCCGGCGCAGATCGCGCACCTCGATCATGATCCTGTCCCTCGGTAGCGTCGCACGGCGAACTTCCACACCACTCCGGCCAGCGCCGCCACCAGCGCGGCGACCACCGGCCCCACCCAGCCCAGCCAGCCCGGCGCCCCCAGCGGGTCGGCCTTGTCCAGCAGCGCCAGCGCCGGGTAGTACGCGACGAACGCGCCCGGCACCACGAACGCCATCAGCCGCCGCAGCCACCCCGAGTAGACGCTGATCGGGTACGACGTGAACGTGCTGCTGCCGTAGGTCACGGTGTTCGCCAGTTCGCGCCCGTCGACCAGCCAGAAGCACACCGAGCACGCGACGACCCACACCCCGCCGAAGATCACCGCGCCCGCGACGGGCGTCACCGCCAGCAGGGCGACCGACCACGGCGTCCACACGACCCCGTTGTGGGCCAACGCGTACCCGAGCACGACCAGCCCGGCCAGCACCCGTCCGAGCCGCTTGAGCGGCAGTTCCGACGACATCAGCTGCGGCAGGGTCCCCAACGGCCGCAGCAGCAGCACGTCGAACGTCCCCGTCCGGATCATCGCGGGGAGCTTGTCCAGCTGCCCCGCGAACAGGTCCGCGAGCCCGAAGGCGGTGCCCGCGAACGCGTACACCAGCAGCACCTCGTCCACGGAGAACCCGCCCAGCGCCGAGACCCGGTTGAACAGCACCAGGATCACCACCAGCTCACCGCCCTGGGCCAGCGCCTGCGCCAGGCAGTCGAGCAGGAACGACGCCCGGTAGGACAGCTGCCCGCGCAGCCGCGCGTGGTAGATCTTGCGGTAGACGCCCTCAGCCACCGTGCACCACGACCTTCCGCACGGCCCTGGAGAGCACCAGCTTGCCCAGCAGGAACAGGACGACGGCCCACACCGCCTGGTGCCCCAGCGTCAGCCACAGCGACCCGTGCTCCAGGAACACGTCGATCGGGCTCTGCATGATCGCCGGGAACGGCGTGAACCACAGCGCGAACCGGGCCCAGTCGGGGAAGAAGTCGAGCGGCACCGTCAGCCCGCACAGGATTCCCGTGCCCACGCCGTAGAGCGACCCCACACCGCGGTTGTCCAGCAGCCAGAACGTGCTCGCGTTCACCAGGAACCGCATCCCGAAGCTCACCAGCACCGCCAGCACGGCGCTGACCGCGAACAGCGGCCACCGCTCCGCCGACGGCCACCGGAACGGGAAGAACAGCGCCCCGACCACCACCGGCGGCACCAGCCGCGTCACCGCGCAGTACCCCGCCCGCCCCAGGTCCTCCGCGAGCAGCGCCCACTGAAGGTCCCACGGCCGGTAGAGGTCCACCACCACGTCCCCGGTGCGGATCCGGTCGGACAGCGCCGAATCACCCCACAGCACCACGAACGCCAACAGCCCCTGCCCCAGCCACACGTAGGTGACCGTGGCGGCGACGTCGTAGTCCCCGATCCGCCCTCCGGCGGAGGAATCCAGCGCCGCCAGCAGCACGGCCATCCTCAACAGGCCGAACACCACGTTCGTGGTCGTGCCCGCGATCATCGCTTGTCGATAGGTTGAATACCTGCGGAAACCGGCTACCACGAGCCGGGCCTGACCCGAACCCCACGCACGCACGTCGATCAACGCTACGGGCGGGGGCAAGCGGATTATCCCGCCGACCCCAGCACCTCGCGGCGGAACCGGTCGGCGAAGCGCTGGGTGCGCACCATCTCGCCGAGTCGCACGCCGCCCGCCAGTTCGGCGTCGATCGCCCGCTGGAGCGGGTCGAGCAGTTCGAGCACCAGGCGTTCCGACTCGTTCTGGTCCCAGACCACGTCGAGCACCCGTTCGCACTGCTTCTGCGCGGCCTTCGAGTGCGAGACCTTGGCGGAACCGAGCAGCCGCAGCGTGATCGCGGACAGCAGGTGGTAGCGCGCGGGGCTGTAGCTGTTGGGGATGCGGCGGTTGCGGATCAGCCACTCCAGGCGGTAGAACGCGGCCGCGGCGGTGTAGTAGAGGATCGGCTGCTGGTCGGGGGCGAACAGCTCCTTGCCGCGGGCCGCGAGCAGCGTCTTGAGGTGCCCCGACCGCGCGGGCCCCTCCAGGAACATGGCGACGTAGGCGCGGGTGAGCTGCGCCCTGGTGATGACGCGGGTCTTCTCGATGTGCTTGCCCTCGCTGTACTGCTTCGAGCGGCGCTCGTAGTACAGGCAGTGCTGCTTGTCGCGGCCGCGGTGGAAGTAGTCCTCCAGCAGCCGGTGGAAGTCCTCCCGGACCGACAGGTCCTCCTCCGTGACCACGGTCTGCCGGTTCGTCGCGGCGACGATGCCGTTGATGAGGTCCTCGTCCTGGGAGTGCACGATCCGCACGCTGACGTGGACGGCGTCGGTGAGCAGGTCGCGCTGCTCGAACAGCACGTGGCAGGTCTGGCAGCCGTTGACGATCTGGAAGTCGTCCACGTGGACCTCGTCGCCGACGACCGTCAGCCCGCGGGTCACGATGGTGATGCCGTTGTTGAGCGCGGCGAAGCGCTCCCGCCGCACCGGGTCGCGCAGCGTCTCGCGGATCTCGGAGTTGACGTCGTTGTAGCCCTGGAAGTCGCGCACGTTGTCGTTGAACAGCGTCTTGCGCAGCCGCCCCGCCTCGTCGCCGAGGACGTGCTCGACGAGGTCCTTCGCCGCCAGCAGGCCCAACAACGACTGGTCGACACCGGGCACCTTGGGGAAGAACACCTTCTTGGGCATCGGGAACGTCGCCGCGACCTTCGTGGTGGCCCGGCGGTAGAGCTTGCGCAGGTCGCCGCGGCCCTCGCAGTGGAACTCCACGACCTCGAACAGCCCCGGCTCGGTGAGCTGCTTCTCCGCGGAGTGCGCCTTCTGCGCCACCATCTCCGCCACGTTGTCGCCGGTGGTCACGTAGTGGACGTGCAGCTGCGGGAGCCTGCTGGCCAGCTTGCCGATGTCGCCGTAGATCGCGGTCAGGCAGTCGCGCAGGTTCTGCACGTCCGCGGAGGCCTCGTAGGGCAGCGGCTCGGAACTCGTGACGTGGCACAGGTTCTCCGCCAGGTCGGAGATGACCTTCGTCTCGAACCCGGAGCTGGTCTTGGCCTGCACGACGACGATCTGGACGTCCGGTTTCGACGCCGCGTCCACGGCCGCGTGGACGTCCGCCGCGTCGTGCAGCAGGTCGCCGTTGACCAGGACGCCGAACGCGTCGATGCCGAGGTCGTTGCCGCCGCCGGTGCGGAAGGCGTCCGGGCTGAACTCGCCCTCGTAGTAGGAGCTCAGCACGCAGTAGGCGGCGAACGCCTCGAACGCCTCGCTCTGCGGGAGCCCGGCGAGGCTCTGGACTTCCTGGAACTCCTTGACCAGTCCCTGGATGACGAGGTCCACGGGCGTGCGTCTCCTAGTGCTGTTGATTGCGTGCTCTGACCAGGACTTCCTCGTTGGTCAGCGCGCTGGACGGGTGGTGGCTCAGGCACATCGGCGAGTGGACCTTGGTGAACGGCATGCCCTCGCCGACCGCGTAGAACTGGCCCGCGGTGAGCCGTGAGATGTCCAGGACCGTGCTGGCCTTGGCGGCCGCCATCTCCTTGGCCGCCGCGACCTGCGTGGGGCTGTTGATGAAGCCGAAGTACTGCGTCGCGGCGTTGCCGACGATCCGGTTGTGGATGCCCTTCGGCGCCTGCGTCGCGAACACCAGGCCCAGCCCGTACTTGCGGGCCTGGGAGGCGAGCGCGAGCGTGCTGGACGTGCACGCCGTCATCGCGCCCGAGGGCGCCAGGGTCTGCGCCTCGTCCATCACGAACAGCCCGCCCAGCGGCCGCCCGCCCGCCGGGTGCTGCTTGATCCACGCGAACAGCGCCATCTGGAGCTGGTTGACGAAGCTCTGCCGCTGCTCGTCGGTCGGCAGGCCGATGAGGCTGATCACCGAGATCCGGGCGCGCTTGCCCGGCGCGGGCGTGAGCAGGACACCGGGGTCGACGGGGGTGCCCGAGCCGCCGAACAGCGGGTCGTTGATCATCGCGGCGGTGAGGGTCTGGGACATGTCCGCGGCCATCGCCTGGCCCTTGGTGAGCGAGGTGACGCCGTCCGGCAGGTCGCTGAGCAGGTCGAGGAACGATTCGAGGCTTCCGCCGCCGGTGTGGGCGAAGTAGGCCAGCGCCTCCTTCAGCGCCGCCCGCGCCAGGTCCGCCTTCACCGTCGAGCCGTCCGCGCGGGCCCGTGGTGCCAGGCCCGCCACGGCGGTGTCGAGCGCGAGCCGGAACTCATCCGGATCACCGGCCAGCGCGGCCAGGTCGGGCAGCGGCTGGAAGCTCAGCGGTCGCCCCGACTCCCAGCCGGGCGTCCAGACCACGACGTCGGTGTGCTCCAGGTACTCCGCGGCCTTGGCGTCGTCGCCGGGGTTCCAGCCGCCGGGCGCCTGCGGCCACGCGTCGCCCAGCCGGGCCAGGTCGTTGTTCGGGTCCAGGACGATGGCGGACACGCCCTGGAGCGCGCACTCCTCCAGCAGCCTGCGGATCAGCACCGTCTTGCCGGAACCCGAGCCCGCGAAGATCACCGCGTGCTTGCGCAGGGCTTCCAGCGGGATCGGCACCGGGTCGCCGGTGTCGGCGGCGTCGCCCAGCGACAGGAACCCCTCCGGGACAACGGCTTTCGGCGCCGTCGGGACGAGGACGGGAGTCTCGACCACGTCGAGGTCCTCGTCCGGCCAGCCGGAGTGGTCGCCGTGCGACTCGGGCGGGAGCGGCCTCTCGGGGCCCGCTTCCGGCTCCGGCAGCGGTTCGGGCTCGCCGAAGACCGTGCGGAACAACGCGGTGGTGCTCGCGGGCCTGCGCTGCTGGAGCCACGGCTTGAAGCCCGCGGGGTTGTTGCCCCACATCGCCTCCAGCGCGGCGAACGTCTTCAGGTCGTCGAGGTCGACGTGGTCGAGGAACACCCCGCCCGCCGCCTGGAACGCCTCCAGCATCTCGCCGGTCTTCTTCGTGTTGGTCTTCCACGTGCCCGTGCGCAGCAGGAAGGCCCGGCGCTTGGGGACGTTCACGTCGAGGCCCGCGGCGACGCGCAGCCGTTCGATGCGGTTCTGCGCCGCCCCGGCGTGGCTGGTGGCGATGGCGCGGAAGGACCAGTGGGCCTGGTCGTCGGTCTTCTCGTCCAGCATCCGCCGCAGCCTCGCGTGCAGCGACGGGTTCGCCCCCGGCCGGGGGTCCAGCGAGTACTGCTCCCGCGCGTCGCCCTGCTCGAAGATGTAGGTGTGCAGCCCGGCGGTCAGCAGCGAGGGCATCCGCGAGTCCTCGCCGCCCTTGTCCAGCGCGACGCTCAGGTCCGCGGCCCGCTGGAGGGCGGCGAACCGGTCGTCCAGCTCGGCCATCTGCTCGTCGGACGCCGTCTCGACCACGGGCTTGCGCCGCGTCTTCAGGCCGACCCTGCTGGTGAGGCTGGCCATCGTGACCAGGGTGTCCGCTTCGAGGCAGGTCCTGATGTGCTGGTCGATCTCCTTGAACAGCTGCCGCGGCGTGAACCGCACGGCCCCGGAGAACGCTTCGGGGAGCACCGGCCAGCTCGGGGAGGGCGGCTCGAAACCGACCTCGGCGAACCGCGGCTGGAACCGGGTCACGACCAGGGCGAGCCCGATCGCCGCCGACGGCACCCCCTTGAGCTGGGAGGCCTGGCGGAACCTGGAGATCACCGCCCCGTTGGTCCGGCTGCCCAGGCTTTCCCACACCTGGTTCTGGCAGGCGACCACGGACACCGTGCGCTGCATCGTCTCGCGCATCGCCATCAGGCCGCCGCCGATCTGGTCCAGCAGCGAGTCGTCGGTCACCCCGGTCTCGGGCCGCGCGTCGTCGGTCGGCCGCTGGGACTGCGAGATCAGCGTGTCGATCTGGTCGACGGCGACCAGGCTCGGACCGGTCAGCGAGAGCAGCCGGGACAGCTCGCCGACGATCTGGTGCGGGGTCTTCGAAGCGGGGTGGATGCCCCACTGCTGCCGTTCACCGGGCACGGCCTCGCCCGCCGAGACGAGGTAGGCCTCGCCCACCTCCCTCGCCGCGAGGTCCCTGGACGAGAGCAGCACCAGCGCCCTGGCCGTGTGCCTGCACTCGTGGCCGCGCTGGGGATCGGTCGTGCCGAGCGCGTGCACGACCTCGTCGAGCGCCCACGGGGTGAGCGTCGCCTCGCCGAGGACCTGCCGCCGGGCCTCGTCGGGCAGGTCCAGCCGGTTCGCCAGCCGCGTCAGCGCGACGGTGAGCTGCTTCTCGCCGCCCAGGCCGGGGTAGTGCAGCCCGGAGCGCAGCGCGTGCACGACGTTCTGCCAGAAGTCGCTGCCGTGCAGCAGGCTCACCAGGAAGAAGTACCCGCCCCGCCGCTGCACCTCGGCCCGCACCGCGCCGAGCATGTGCGTCTTCCCGGACCCCTGCTGACCCGTGATGGCGACGCCGAGCGGGCTCGCGCCGCGGCTGGCCCTGGCGTCCTCGTAGGCGTCCATGACGGCCTTCAGGGCGGCCTCGTTGAGCCCTTCGACGTGCGGTGTGGTCGAGTCCCACACGTCCTCCGGGGTCGGCGCCCAGTCGAACCGCAGGTTCTCCAGTGCCTTGCGCTCCAGCGCGTCCATGCCCGGCGTCCTCAGGCGTGTTCGATGGACAGCAGGTGCTTGTCCTCGCCGCCGACGTGGATGGCCGCGTCGCGGTCGGCCTCGGACAGCGTCTTCTGGTTCGCCTCGGGGATCAGGTAGGCCCACGGCTCCAGGTCGAGCCGCAGCAGGGCCTCGTCGACCTCGTCGCGCGACAGGTGGGGGAGCGCGTCGCGCAGCCGGGACAGGTTCACCCACGCCCTCGGGCGCGACGCGAGGGAGTCGTACGCGCCGCGGATCTCGTCGTCCGGCGTGACGGCGGCGGGAACGGCTTCGACCGTTCCGGCTGCTTCAGTGGTCTCGACCGCGAGGTCGTCCGCCTCGACCGCTTCGACCGCCGGGTCAGCCGAGAGGTCCGCCGCGGCCTTCGCCGTGCCGTCGGGCACGAAGTAGTCGGCCATCGTCAGCTTCGACTTGGCCAGGAACCTGTCGATGGAGCGGGCGTAGCCGTAGGCGAGGCGGTAGGCCTTCGGCGCGCCGGGCGGCGTCTCCGAGGCCAGTTCCGCGCGACAGCGGATCCAGCCCTGTTCGGTGAGTTCGTGCACGAAGGCGCCGCGCAGTTCCTTCGACTTGCGGGCCTTGATGTAACCGAGGCCTTCGAGCCGTTCGCGGGACTTCTTGTCGATCGTGAAGCCGAACTGCTCCTTGATCTCCGTGTTCGAAGCTTCCTCCACGAACATCATGAGGGTCGCCAACGCGATTTTTTCCGAAAGGCCGAGTAGTGCGTCCACCGCGCGCGATCTCCAATGTGCCAGGCAGGGAGCGGAACGCGGCCCACCCTAGCCGCCCGCGTCGTCGGAGGGCGTGAGTTCGCTCAACTGGAGCAACCCGTTCGTCGCAACGACATTCCCAGTGGTTACCGACTGGGGAAATCACTCTTCCGGCGGTATGAAACCCACCGTTCTCCGAAAGGTCTCGACCAATTCGGGACCGCATTATTGCGGAATTGTGTTGATTGTCGACGAATTGGTTCCGCGGTCAGTGCTCCGCCGCCAGGACGCCGCCCAGCAGTCCGGGGTAGAGCGCGTCGAGGTCGTCGCGCCGCAGCGTGCAGATCCGCGACGTCCCTTCCGCCCGCACGTGCACGACCCCCGCCTCCCGCAGCGTCCGGACGTGGTGCGTCCGCGTGGACTTGCCGATCGACAGCTCGATGCTCCCGCAGGCGACGCCCGTCCCGCGCTCGGCCAGCGTGCGCACGATCGTCAGCCGCATCGGGTCGGCCAGCGCCTGCAGCACGGCCTCGATGCGGATCTCGTCGAGCGCGGGGTGTTCGAGGGCGTCCACGATCCCATAGTACGACACTTGTCGTAGTTCGATGAAAATCGTAGTACGGTCACCGTCGAACCAATGGCCGAAGCTGGGAGTCCGATGTCCGCCCGCACCTACCTGCTCGCCGCCGGCGCCTTCACCGTGGGCACGAGCGGCTACATCCTGTCCGGCCTGCTGCCCGCCGTGAGCCGCGAACTGGACGTCTCGCTGTCCACGGCGGGGCAGCTGCTCACCGTCTTCGCGCTGTCCTACGCCGTCGCGGCACCCGTCCTCGCCGCCCTCACCGGCCGCTGGGACCGGCGCAAGCTGCTGGTCGCCGCGCTCCTGGTCTCCGCGCTCGGCAACGTCCTGTCCGCCCTCGCCCCGAACTACCCGCTGCTGCTGGCGGCGCGGGTCGTCAGCGCCCTCGGCGCGGCCGCCTACACACCCGCCGCCACCCTGGTCGCGACCGTGCTGACCACACCGGAGCACCGGGGCCGCGCCGTCGCCACGGTGTTCGGCGGCCTCACGTTCTCGCTGATCCTCGGCGTCCCGGCGGGCAGCCTGCTCGGCGGCACCATCGGCTACCAGACCGTGTTCGCCGCCGTCGGCGCGGCCTCGCTCATCGCCGCGGGCATGGTCGGGCTGGGTGTGCCGCGGGTCGCCACGCCGCCCGTGGTCGGCCTGCGCGAGCGCCTCGCCGTCGCCGCCGACCGCCGCGTCATGACCGTGCTCGCGATGACCGTGCTGGCCTGCCTGGCCGCGTTCAGCGTGTTCACCTACATCTCGCCCCTGCTCGCCGCCACGGCGGGCGTGCACGGCACGGTGATCTCGCTGCTGCTGTTCGCCTACGGCGTCGGCGGCGCGATCGGCAACTCGCTGAGCGGCAGGCTCACCGACCGCTTCGGCAGCAGGCGCCTGCTTTTCGTCATCTTCGCCGTCTTCACGGCCGTCCTCGCCACGCTGCCGCTGACCGCCACGACCACCGCCACCGCGGGCGTCGCGCTGTTCGTGTGGGGCCTGTTCACCTGGTCGGTCAACCCGCCCATCCAGAACTGGCTCATCGAACTCGCGCCCGCGGGCGGCGGCCTGGTGCTGTCCCTCAACGCGTCCGCCATCTACCTCGGTGTCGGCCTGTCCGGCCTGTTCGGCGGCCTGGTCATCGACACCGTCGGCATCACGCTGCTCCCGCCGATCGCGGGCGTGCTGGCACTGGCCGCGTTCGGCCTGCTGATCCGGGCGAGCCGACGGCCGCGCGTCCCGGAGCAGCCGGTCCTGCTACCGGTCTGACCCGAACGCGCTGGTCGTCGTCTCGCCGCCTTCGCGAGGCGAGGCGAGGCAGTGGAAGTAGTTGCGGTCCTCGTCCTCGAAACCGATCGCGACGACCTGCCAGCCCGCCGTGTCCACGTTCGGCCGGGTGTTCGCCGCCATCGCCTCCCTGGAGCAGACCCCCGCGACCTCGGGGGTCGCCGCGAGCTCGTCGGGGTCGACCTTGGGGATCTTCCCCGACAGCCAGCCGCCCGCGAACGCCTCCCAGTAGTGCTCCTGCGAGCAGTCGCCGATGCGCCGCGCGGTAGCGGCCTGGCCGCCGATGCTGACGGTCCCGCGGTAGCAGGAGGACTCCTCGACGCAGAACCCCGTCGCGCACGCCTTCAGGTAGGGCGGCGGGGTCTGGGGCTGTTCGCTCGCCTTCGGCTGGCTGCTCGGGCTGTTGGCGGTTGGCCCCGCGTTGGCGGCGGTGCCGTCCCTGGAGTTCAGCCACCACGCGCCGCCGCCGAGCGCCAGCACCACCGCGACGGCGGCCACGACCGCCACCCACTGCTTCCCCTTGGCGGGAGGTGCCGGGGTCGCGGGCGCGTAGGCGACCGGCGGCGGCGACGTGGAGACCGCGCCGCGCAGCTCGTCCCGCAGCCGGGCCGCCGTGGGCGTCCGCGCCGACACGTCGGGGTGCAGCGCGCGGGCGAGGGCGTTGTGGAAGTCCTCCGGCACACCCGGCACCGGCGGCACCGGTCGCCGCAGCACCTCGCCGAGGTGGTCGAACGACTCGATCGGCCACGGCACCGGACGCGGCGGCTTGCCCGCCAGCAGGTCGTACAGGGTCGCGGCCAGCGCGTACACGTCACCGGTCACCGTCGGCGCCGCCATCGCGAACGCCTCGGGCGGTGCGTAGCTCGGACTCAACGCGTCCCGCGTGACGGTGCTGTCACCCGCCGCGTCCAGCAGGGCGGCCAACCCGAAATCCGCCAGCTTCGCCGTGCCGTACCGGTCCACCAGGATGTTCGCGGGCTTGATGTCCCGGTGCAGCACACCTTCCGCGTGCGCCGCGGCCAACGCGTCCGCCAGCGCGATCCCCAGCTGCCGCACCCGCTCCGCGGGCAACGGCCCTTGCTTCTTCAACACGTCGTGCAACGACCCGCCGGTGCACAGCTCCATCACGATGTACGGCATGCCCTCCGGCGTGATGTTCGCGTCGTGCACCGCCACCACGTTCGGATGCCCCGACAACCGCGCCGCCGCATGCGCCTCCCGCAGGAACCGCCGCCGATCCCGCTCCCCGGCCAACACCCGGTTGTCGATCTTCACCGCGACATCGCGCCCGAGCTGCACCTGATGAGCCCGGTAGACCGTCGCGAACCCCCCTTGCCCCAACGGCTGCAGGTTCTCCAGACCCGGAATGCGCACGCGCAGACCTTACGTGTTCACCGCCGCGGTCTTGGTCACGTTCGGAACTCGCGCACCGCGCCCGTACCTCCCGGAGTCGCCCGCCCTCTCCGTGGTGGCCTGATGACCGCGACGCGCTGCCGGCCGCATGTCATTCGTCCGGCAGTTGTGCTCGTGTGTAACAAGCCGTCCGGATGTGTCGATCAGTCAACTGGCGGGATGAAGTCGAGAACTTTTCCTTGGTGATGCGCGTGGAAGAGGATTGTTCCTCGTGTTGGACCCGCCAGTCGAGGAGATGTCAGGTGCGCTACTGGGTGCTGTTCAGGATATTAACCGCTTTTGTGGCTTCGGGGATGATAGTGGCCTGGGTCTCGAGGGTTTCGGAAGTGGTCGCCGAGTTCGAAAAGATGTCAGGCGAGTCGTCGTCGCGAGACGCACTGGCCGGCGTGGCCGCTGTGTTCATGATTCCGGCGGTGTTGTTCGCGGCCATGATCGCCCTCCCCTTCGAGGTCTACATCCTCAGGAAGCGTCCGGGTTGGCATCTCGTTGCAAGCGTCGTAGCCGTAGGTCAAGGCGCCCTGGTCGGGTTCTCCTACCTGCTGAGCGCACGGAATCCTGGTGAAGACCCGATAGCAAGGCTGTACGACAAGAGCGATTGGATTCTTCTGGCGATCATCCAGTTCACGTACTTCTACTACTTCGCGTGGTGCGTGGTGGTCATTCTGGTGAGTATGTTCTGCGTCTTCGTCCCACGCTCCGAAGGGTCCCGCGTCATTGCGAATCCGGTCGGTCGCGCGATTGTGGACGCGGGTCCGACATTGGGTTATCTGGGGGTGGCGCTCGCAGGAGTGAGCGTGGCGCAGGCTTACAAGGTGGATGAGAGTCCCTTGCAGCTCATCTGGCCGGTTGTGGTCGGCGTGGTCCTGGTGGTCCTCGTACCCGTGTTCCTGAAGCTTTATGCCCGATCCCTGGGCAGGCGAAAGCCGTGAACGGGTCCTGCGGACCTCGGCGCTTGCCGCCTGTTCCTTGAACGGATCAAAGCAAGCATGCTCCCCGGAAGACCACGGCCGGGAGTCCTGGTTGATCTGTTGAGACTGCGAACGCCTTTGAGGACGCGGCATGGGGACGTTGGCCAAGGGGACAGCGGGTCGTGATCCAGCCGAGGCCGCTGTGCTCGCGAACAACCACCCGAAGCCCTCAGAGCTCCACGATGCTCCAAGACTCGAAATCACCCTCGGGTCGTGCCGACAGCGACCAGCCGTCGTCGAACTTCAGCGTCAACGACTCGTCGTCGGTCACGTCGACCGACGCCACCGTCTTCATGAACAGCCCCAGCACCGGTGTGAGGGTGCCGGGTTCGCCGGGCTTGATCTCGTGGGTGGCGCCGGTGCCGTTGCACAGTTCGAACGGGACCTCCACGACGAGCTCGGCGCTGAGCCGCGGGTGCTCGACCAGCGTGAGGCGGACCTGGTGGTCGAACGCCGTCCGCCAGACCTGCGTCCCGACCAACTCGTGATGCGACTGCATGGGTGTAACGCTCCGAACTGACTAGTGGGCCCGCTGGCAATGTAAGGCCGGGGCCACCGCGATTACGAGGCCGGGACGGTTACAGCTCGTCGTCCAGCCACGAGATGTGGGGCCGGTCGCCGTCGGGCGTCTCCCGGCGGGAGAGCCCGTAGCTCTCGTTGGGGAACACCGCGAACGGCAGCGGCATGCGGAGCGCGAGCACCTCCATGCCGGGGTAGAGCGGTCGTGTCTCCTCGACGACGGCGTACCCGACCTCGGCGGCCGCGGGCACGTCCAGTTCCACGATCCCCTCGGACTCGCCGCGCGCCGCCCGGTTGGGCGTGACGCGGACCGCGCCGGTGCCTGCGGGCTCCCAGTCGAACGCGGTGAACTCGGTGATCCCCGGCCTCGACCACTCGCACCAGCCGGTGCCGTCGGCCCGGAAGACGAGCTCCTCGTCCTCCATCGCGCTGTGGT
Source organism: Umezawaea sp. Da 62-37 (assembly GCF_032460545.1). Classification (GTDB taxonomy): domain Bacteria; phylum Actinomycetota; class Actinomycetes; order Mycobacteriales; family Pseudonocardiaceae; genus Umezawaea. Next base: position 4,760,845 of record NZ_CP135965.1, on the reverse strand, counting down.
AGCCGTGTTCGATGCTCCATCGGCCCACCAGGTCGGCGCTCATGGCGCCAAACTACAGAGGTGGCTGATCGACTTGGCGACTCGAGGTCGATCACGACCGGGGGCACAATGCCTGCTCAGGGGCCTGTGAACAGCATTCGCCCGGAACGGCGCGATCGTTACGTGTTCTTCCCCACGGTTACGTCCGGTGAAAGTTCGAAAGCTCGAACCCCCGGAACGGGTGATTGGGAGCCCGGAGTAGGTGAGAATGGGCGGGTGAGCGCACCACGTCCGGTCGAGGATCTCGTCGATGTCGACCGTCCCGCATGGCCCTGGGTGCAAGGACTGATCGCGAAGTCCGAACTGCCGGTGGAGGTACTGCCGGTCGGCCCGGAGTCGGCGCAGCGCACGCTGCACCGCCTCCAGGTGACCGCGGGCTCCGCCCTCGGCGCGATCGCCCTGCACACCGGCGGTCTGATCATCGACAACTGGGTCCGCCTGCTCGGCGGCGGCGGAGCACTGCCCGCCCTCGGCGAGTACGAGGAGGTGGGCAAGATGACCGTCGGCTACGACCTCCTCGGCGGTCGTTTCGCACTCAACGGCACCGCGCTGGACGGCCCGCCCGGCGGCCTCTGGTACTGGGCTCCGGACACGCTGGAGTGGGAGAGCATCGACTCGACCTACAGCGGGATGCTGGAGTGGTTCCTGGGCGGCGCGCTGACCAAGTTCTACGCCGACTGCTACTGGCCGGACTGGCGCAACGAGGCCATCCGCGCGGCGCCGTGGGAGGGCATCACGCTGTTCCCGCCGCCGTTCACCAAGGAAGGCACCAAGGCCGACCAGGTGCGGCGCAAGATCGTCGACATGAGCCTGCTGCTCGACCTCTACGTCGACACCGCGCGCCAGCTCGCGGGCAAGGGTCCGGACGACCTGGTCGCGGTTCAGGCACCCGCCGCGCGGGCCTGAGCCACCACCTGGTCCAGCACGAGGCGCAGCGCGTCCCGGTCGACCGTCGTCGGGTCCTCGGCGAACCACTCGCCGATGTCCTCGACGAACTGGTCGGGGGTCATCGGGACGACCACCTGCCCCTCGGCCTCGTCCGTGGTGATCTCGCCCGCCCGGCTGGGGTAGATCAGCAGCGCGCACCGGACCTCGAAGTCCGGCAGCGCGCGCTGGTAGGCCGCCATGCCCTCGGGCAGCATCGTGCCGCCGCCGCGGAACGGGTGGCCGTTGCGCCATAGGGTGCCGTCGTCGTCCGCGCCGTAGTGGCCGGGCAGCCACGACTTCGACTCGACCAGCACCAGCCGCCGCCCGCACAGGACGGCGTGGTCGATGTCGGCGAACACCGACCCCGGCCACGCCAGCCCGTGGAAGATCCGCGCGCCCGGCAGCCTGGTCAGGTACGTGCGCAGCACGTCCGCGCTGAGCCGCTCGCACAGCCGCTCGTCCGGCTCGCCGTAGACGACGCCGATGTCGTAGCGGCCCGCGAACACCCGGTCGTCCCGCATCGTCCGCAGGTACCTGCGGACCAGCTTGAACGCCGCCGCCGCGGCCGCGGCCACCAGCGGCAGCCAAACCAGCAGCAGGAGCAGCGAGAACCCGAACGCCACGACGGGCAGCAACAGCAGCAGCCACCCGCCGACCGCGGCCAGCGCGGGCGCGTGACCGGGCCCGCTGGTCGGCACGTACCGGACCCGCTGGGTCAGGTCGACCAGGTGCCACCAGGGGATGTTCCCGAGGTCCACGACGGGCTCCGGCGGCACGAACGACGGGTCGTCGCCGAAGTTCCGCAGCCGCCCGCCGCGCCCGGTCCGCCGCGAACGGGTGGCCGTGCCGGTCCGCAGCGCCACCGCGCCCGAGGAGCCCGCGCGGTCGTAGTGGAACCGCAGCACCGGGTCCTGGAGGGTCTCGTACGCCTCCTGCAGCGCCCGGAACCCGTCCTCGCTACCGCCGGCGTCGGGGTGCGCGACCTTGGCGAGCGAGCGGTAGGCGGACTTGATCTCCCTGGTGGAAGCACTGCGCCCGACACCGAGCACCTCGTAGTAGTCGACCGCGCGCACGAAACCGCCCATCATCAGTGACCCCGCCGCGCAGACCCTATTGCGTGCCACCGGACGCGACCAACGAGGCCATTGCGGTTCGTCACCCGGTCGGCTGATGGTCACCCGGTGCTGCCCGCGATTGCTCCGTTGGGCTTGATCTGCGGACACCGTTAGTTCCAACCACTAAGCTGTTCACTGAGTCCGGTAGCGCAGTGGTTGTCGCGTCCCCCTCACGGGAGAAGGACGCCGGTTCGAATCCGGCCCGGCTCACGGGGACCTGTAGCGCAGTGGTTGTCGCGCCCTCTGCTACTGGAGGGAAGACGCCGGTTCGAGTCCGGCCTGGTCCGTGTCCTTCGGGGGCGAAGCCCCCAAGCCCACCCGGCGGGTTCCGTCCCCGGACCCCCGGTCCGGTGGGCTTCGCCCCACTCGCCTGCCGGGCTTCGCCGTCGGCAGGCTTTGCCGTCCCGCCTTCCGCGTGTGGTGCCCGCCGTGCCGAATCGAGCGGAACCCCGGCCGATGCCCACTTGAGACCCCGCGGTCCACCGGACAGAACGCCGTCACCCATTGACTCAGTGGTCTAGTCCACTTAACTTGAGAGTGCCCGACCGGTCACGCTCCGAACACGGGGAGCGCGCTGGCCACCAACCCACCCTGCAGGGGTCGGTGGTCAGCGGGTCGTCCTCCCGCGGCCCCGCGGAGCCCGGCGGCGAAAAGTTGCGGGGTCCCCGGTCCTGCCCCAGGCTCCCCGCCATGGCGACCTGCGATGTGTGCGGAAACGACTACTGGATGGCCTTCGAGGTGCGCACCGTGAGCGGCGGCGTGCACACCTTCGACAGCTTCGAGTGCGCGATCCAGCGCCTCGCGCCGCGCTGCGAGCACTGCGACTGCCGCATCCTCGGCCACGGCGTCGAGGTCGAGGGCCGGTTCTTCTGCTGCGCCCACTGCGCCCGTGAAGGCGCGAGCGGCCTCGGAGCGCAGATCCGCGACACCGTGGGCGCCCATCCGGGCTAGAACGCGGCTAAAGCACGGCTAGGGCACGGCTAGGACGCGCAGACCAGCACGAGCTTGCCGTGCTGGAACGAGGGCTGGAGGTCGCCGCGCGCGTCGACGCTCTTGACGCCGTGCGGCAGGACCTCGTCGATCGCGCTGAACTCGATGATGTCCGACACCCCGTGGCGGCCGCGCAGCGAACGCTGGCCTGGGAACCGCAGCGCGCGGCCCTCGAGGCGGTCGCGGTGGGCGATGGCGGCGCGCAAAGCGCCGCGCCGCAACGCTTCCGGGCCAGCCAGCCGTTGCAGCGATCCGCTGTGGACGGCCACGCCGTAGCCGCGTTCGATCAGCGTGGAGATGGTGTTCTCCGAGGGCGGCTCGGTCAGTCGGAACGACATCGCGTGGTGCCCGTCGACCTCGTGCGCGCACACGACGCGGGCGTCGTAGAGCAGCGCGACGTGCAGTTGGAGCGCTGTCGCGTCGACGTCGTGCGGTGTCCGGTGGTCCGCGTCCAGACCCAGCCAGGTGCTGACCTGCACTGGCGCCTCCTCGGCATGGGGTGTTGGGCGTGGAAGTTAGTCCGATCGGGTGATGTCCGGGTAGCCGCCGAATGGCTGGTCGGTGAACGCGGTCAGATCGGCAGCAGGTCGAACCCGCCGAGGAACGGCAGGACGCCCGCGTTCTGCAGCGCGGCGGCCGAGAGCCACACCGACAGCACGGTGATGATCGGTCCGACGACGGCCATCTCGACCTTGCCGCCGGTCTTCATCCGCATCGGTTTCGGCGGCGCGACGTTGTACCAGGTCTTGCCGCCCAGCGGGATCGGCCACAGCATCGGGCAGCCCTGCTCGGTGATCGCGTCACCGAGGTAGTGCGCCACGCAGCCGATGCCGACGGCGACCCCGCACGCCGCCGCGCTGGCCGCCGTCCGCTCGGTCCACGACAGGCAGAGCCAGGTGATGCCCGCGGACGCGGCGGTGATCAGCAGCGCGTCCTGCTTGGGGTGCCAGTCGTTCATGATCCCGCGCACCGCGAGTCCCGCGAACACGAACATCAGCAGCGGCAGCACCCACTTCTGGCTGGTCTGCACGATGGCCGTGGTGCCGACGGTGGCGAACAGCGCGAACACCAGCGTGTGCGTGAGCCCGCGGTGGCTGCCGTCGCGCTTCGAGTCGCGCTTGGTGCGGGTGGTCCGGTAGACGAACGCGCTGACCGCGCTCACGCCGCCGGAGATGCCCTCGGTGAGCGGTCCGAACGTGCGCGACACCGTCGAGCCGGGGTGGTCGAGGTCCGGCAGCAGCGCCGCGCCGGTCGCCAGGACGGCGCCGACGACCCATCCCTGCGGGTGCAGTTTCCCGATCGGGTGGTCGGCGGCGATCGCGGTGACGGCGGCCCAGGCGAGCAGGCCGCTCATGGCGTGGGTTGGTCCTGTGGACAACTGTGCTTCCCCCAGAAGATCACTCGACCGGGGGAAGCTTAGGTGATCATCCGAACCCGCCGGTCAGTTCCGCGCGTTCGGACGGCTCATGGCAGGCTCGCGGGGATCGAGCGTTGGTTGCGTCACGGTGAGCCGACGTTCACGGCGCTTTAGCAGTACGCTTGTACCGCTTGCGCGGGTCGCGAGTAGGAACTCGAAGGGAGCAGTCCGAGAACATGGGCAAGATCAAGGTGCAGGGCACCGTCGTCGAACTCGACGGCGACGAGATGACCCGGATCATCTGGCAGTTCATCAAGGACAAGCTGATCCACCCGTACCTGGACGTCGACCTCGAGTACTACGACCTGGGCATCGAGCACCGGGACGCGACCGACGACCAGGTCACGATCGACGCCGCCAACGCCATCAAGAAGCACGGCGTCGGCGTCAAGTGCGCGACCATCACGCCCGACGAGGCGCGGGTCGAGGAGTTCGGCCTGAAGAAGATGTGGGTCTCGCCCAACGGCACGATCCGCAACATCCTCGGCGGCGTCGTCTTCCGCGAGCCCATCATCATCTCGAACATCCCGCGCCTGGTGCCGGGCTGGACCAAGCCGATCATCATCGGCCGCCACGCCCACGGCGACCAGTACAAGGCGACCAACTTCAAGGTCCCCGGCGCCGGTCAGCTCACCATCAAGTTCGTACCCGCCGACGGCTCCGAGCCGATCGAGCACGTCGTCGCGAACTACGGCGACGACGGCGGCGTGGCGATGGGCATGTACAACTTCAACAAGTCCATCGAGGACTTCGCGCGCGCCTCGTTCGCCTACGGCCTGCAGCGCAACTACCCGGTCTACATGTCGACCAAGAACACCATCCTCAAGGCGTACGACGGCGCCTTCAAGGACATCTTCCAGAAGATCTTCGACGAGGAGTTCAAGGCGGAGTTCGACGCCAAGGGCCTCACCTACGAGCACCGCCTGATCGACGACATGGTCGCCGCCGCGATGAAGTGGGAGGGCGGCTACGTCTGGGCGTGCAAGAACTACGACGGCGACGTCCAGTCCGACACCGTCGCGCAGGGCTTCGGCTCCCTGGGCCTCATGACCTCGGTCCTGATGACCCCGGACGGCAAGACCGTCGAGGCCGAGGCGGCGCACGGCACCGTGACGCGGCACTTCCGCCAGCACCAGGCGGGCAAGCCCACCTCCACCAACCCGATCGCGTCCATCTACGCGTGGACCGGTGGCCTGAAGCACCGCGGCAAGCTCGACGGCACCCCCGAGGTCACCCGCTTCGCGGAGCTGCTGGAGCAGGTCGTCATCGAGACGGTCGAGAGCGGCCGCATGACCAAGGACCTCGCGGCCCTGGTCGGCCCGGACCAGGAATGGCAGACGACCGAGGACTTCCTCGCGACGCTGGACGAGAACCTGCAGAAGAAGATGGCCTCCTTCTGACCCGAGTCCGCTCACCGAAGGGCCCGACCGGCTTCCGGTCGGGCCCTTCGGGGTTCCCGTGACGCTGCGTCGCCGGCACCCCCGGTCGGTGAGCCTGCGGAGTGGTTCCGCCCGCTGATCGTCCACAAAGGTCTCCCAGTGGCTATACCTGCTGCTGGGTGGACCGACGGGGAGGCGCAGTGATGTTCGGGATTCCGGTGCGGGGCTTGATCGTGATCGGGGTGCTGGTCGCGGCGGGGTTGATGTACGCGGTGAACGGCGGGAAGCCGATGGGGTCGGCGGACGCGTCGACGGAGTGCCGGATGACGGTCACGGCGGACGTGCTGAACGTGCGGTACGGGCCCGCGGAGACGCAGCCGATCGTCTCGACGATGCAGCGCGACGCCGTGACGCGGGCCGAGCGGAAGGTCGAGAACGGGTTCCGGATGCTCGACACGGGGCGGTGGGTGAACGAGGAGTTCGTCGCGCCGACCTCGGACAGCGAGTGCGCGCCGACCTGATGGTCTGATGTAGGGCATGTTCTCCAAGTGGTTCCGAGGTCCGGCGGATCTGATGTCCTGCGCGTGCGAGCCCGAATGGCCGGGGCTGGTGACCGAGATCGAGGGTGAACGCATCGCCGCGGTGCCCGCCGAGGCGTCGAGCGTGCTGGTCGGCATGCTGGGGCTCGTCGCGCTCTGCTCGGGGTGCTCCGCGCGCTACCCGTACGGCTTCCACACGGCGGCTCGCGGATAGGCTCCAGGGGTGCTGACCGTGTCGACCGTGAACGTCAACGGCCTGCGTGCCGCCGCGAAGAAGGGCTACCTCGAGTGGCTCGCCGCGACCGAGGCGGACGTCGTCTGCCTCCAGGAGGTCCGGGCCGAACCGGGGCAGCTGGACCCCGCGGTCCGCGAGCCCGACGGCTGGCACGTCGTCCACGCCCACTCCGACGTCAAGGGCCGCTGCGGCGTCGCCCTGCTGAGCCGCACGGCGCCGGACGCCGTCCGGATCGGCTTCGGCGCCGCGGAGTTCGACATGAGCGGCCGGTACGTCGAGATCGAGCTGCCCGGCGTCGTGGTGGCCAGCCTCTACCTGCCCAGCGGCGACGTCGGCACGCCCCGCCAGGACGAGAAGGAGCGCTTCCTGGCGGCGTTCCTGCCGTACCTGGTGGAGTTGCGCGAGAAGTCCGCCGCCGACGGCCGCGAGGTCGTGGTGTGCGGCGACTGGAACATCGCGCACCGCGCGGTCGACCTGAAGAGCTGGAAGACCAACCAGAAGTCCGCCGGGTTCCTCCCCGAGGAGCGCGCCTGGATGGATCGGGTGTTCGACTCCGGCTACGTCGACGTCGTGCGCAAGCTCCACCCGGACGCCGTGGGGCCGTACACGTGGTGGTCCTACCGCGGGAAGGCCTTCGACGTCGATTCCGGGTGGCGGATCGACTACCAGATCAGCACGGAGGGGTTGGCGGAGCGGGCGGTGTCGGCGGTCGTCGAGCGCGCCGCCACGTACGCCGAACGCTGGTCCGACCACGCGCCGGTGACCGTGCGGTACGAGGACTGAGCGGGCGCGGCCCGGAGGTGCACGGGTTCGTCGCGGACAGGATGGACGAGATCACCGACCTCTGCCGCCGACTGGAAGTCCGCCGCCTCGACCTGTTCGGTTCGGCGCTGGGGGACGCCTTCGACGTCGCTTCGAGCGACGTCGACTTCCTGGTCGAGTTCGCCGTCCGTCCTGGTTTCGACCACTTCGGCGGCTTCTTCGCCTTGAAGGAGGCCGTTCCGGGGAGGCCGGTCGACCTCGTGAACGGTCCGGGCGTCCGCAACCCGTACTTCCGCCGCCAGGTCGAGGAGACCGGGGAAACGCTCTACTCGGCGTGACCCCACCGCGACTTCCGAACGGGCCCCGCGAGGTCGGCGCGACGGGAGCCCGCGTTCGACGGCCGCCGTACCGACACGCCCGGGATCGAGCGTCTCGACCGGCCGCAACGCGCAATCGTCGCTGGCCGAGCGCGGAACGACACGAGTGCGGCATCTCACTTGATCACGGAGATGGAATTTCCACCGCCTACTGTCGTTGACGTGGCAGTGGACATCTCCCTCAACGCGCCTGAGCCCGCGCCGAGCCCGAGTGCGATGCGGCGTGCGTTGCGCCGTGCGAACGACGGTGTCGCGCTCGACGTGACCGAAGCCGCGGTGCTGTTGCACGCGCGCGGCGACGATCTCGAAGAGCTGTTCGGCGCCGCGGGCCGGGTGCGGGACGCGCACCTGCGCGCGGAGGGCCGCGAGGGCGTCGTGACGTACAGCCGGTCGGTGTTCATCCCGCTGACCCGCCTGTGCCGCGACCGCTGCCACTACTGCACGTTCGCCACCGCGCCGCACAAGCTGCCCGCCGCGTTCCTGGAGCGCGACGAGGTGCTGGAGATCGCCCGCAAGGGCGCGGCGGAGGGGTGCAAGGAGGCGCTGTTCACGCTCGGCGACCGGCCGGAGGAGCGGTGGCCCGCGGCGCAGGAGTGGTTGGACGCGCGCGGCTACTCGTCGACGCTGGACTACGTCCGGGCGTGCGCCATCGCGGTGCTGGAGGAGACCGGGCTGCTGCCGCACCTCAACCCCGGCGTGCTGAGCTGGGAGGAACTCCAGCGGCTCAAGCCGGTGGCGTCCAGCATGGGGATGATGCTGGAGACCACGGCCACGCGGCTGTGGAGCGAGAAGGGCGGGCCGCACCACGGCAGCCCGGACAAGGAGCCCGCGGTCCGGCTGCGGGTGCTGACCGACGCGGGCCGGGTGAACGTGCCGTTCACGACCGGCATCCTGATCGGCATCGGCGAGACGATCACGGAGCGCGCCGAGTCGCTGATGGCGATCCGGGGGATCGCGCAGCAGTACGGGCACATCCAGGAAGTGATCATCCAGAACTTCCGCGCCAAGCCGGACACGGCGATGCGCGGGATGCCCGACGCCGACCTGCACGAACTGGCCGCCACCATCTCCGTCGCCCGGCTGCTGATGCCGTCGACCGTGAGCGTGCAGGCGCCGCCGAACCTGGTGGGCGACGAGTTCCCGATGATGCTGCGCGCGGGCGTCGACGACTGGGGCGGCGTCTCGCCGATCACCCCCGACCACGTGAACCCCGAACGGCCGTGGCCGCACATCGACGACCTCGTCGAGCGCACCAGGACCGGTGGCTACGACCTGCGGGAACGCCTCAACGTCTACCCGCGGTACGTGCGGGCGATGGCCGGTCAGTGGATCGACAGCAGGCTCACCGGGCACGTCGCCGCGCTGGCGACGGCCGATGGGCTCGCGAACCCCTCCGCCGAGGTCGTCGGGCGCGAGTGGCAGGAGCCGGACGGCGGCGTCGACACCTACGGCCGCGCGGACCTCAACACGTCCATCGACACCGAGGGCCGCACGGAGGACCGCCGGAGCGACTTCGAGACCGTCTACGGCGACTGGGCGTCCCTCACCGTCCCCAAGGCCGTCTCACGCCTTCCCACCGCCGGCGGAGACGGCGATCAGATGGAGGCGGAGGTCCTTCGTGCTCTTCGCCTGGCCGCGGACAACCCTGCGGGCATCCTCGACGACACCGGCGCGGCCATGGCGCTGCTGACCGCCGAGGGCGACGCGCTGGAGACCATGACCCGCCTCGCCGACGAGCTGCGCGCGAGCGTGGTCGGCGACGACGTCACCTACGTGGTCAACCGCAACATCAACTTCTCCAACGTCTGCTACGTCGGCTGCCGGTTCTGCGCGTTCGCCCAGCGCGAGCGGGACGCGGACGCGTTCCGGCTGTCCACGGAGGAGGTCGCCGACCGCGCGCAGGAGGCGTGGGACGCGGGCGCCACCGAGGTGTGCATGCAGGGCGGCATCGACCCGAAGCTGCCGGTCACCTACTACGCCGACGTCGTGCGGGCGATCAAGAAGCGGCTGCCCGGCATGCACGTCCACGCGTTCAGCCCGATGGAGATCGTCAGCGCCGCAGCCAAGGCGGGCGTGAGCGTCCGCGAGTGGCTCCAGGAGCTGAAGGCGGCCGGTCTGGACACGATCCCCGGCACGGCCGCGGAGATCCTCGACGACGAGGTCCGCTGGGTCCTCACCAAGGGCAAGCTGCCGACCGCCACGTGGCTCGAGGTCGTCGGCACCGCGCACGAGGTGGGCATCCGCTCGTCGTCCACGATGATGTACGGCCACGTGGACCACCCCGGCCACTGGCTGGGCCACTTCCGCACCCTCGCGGCGCTCCAGGACCGCACCGGCGGGCTCACCGAGTTCGTCGGACTGCCCTTCGTGCACCGCAACGCGCCGATCTACCTGGCCGGTGTCGCCCGCCCGGGCCCGACCCGGCGCGACAACCGCGCCGTGCACGCGTTCGCGCGCCTCGCGCTGCACGGTCGCGTCGACAACGTGCAGGTCTCGTGGGTGAAGCTCGGTGACGAGGGCACCGCCGAGGTGCTCCGCGGCGGCGCCAACGACCTGGGCGGAACGCTCATGGAGGAGACCATCAGCCGCATGGCGGGCTCCGAGCACGGCTCCGCGCGCACCGTCCGCCAGTTGGCGGCGACGGCTGCTCTGGCCGGACGTCCGGCGCGCCAGCGGACTACGACATATGGCCGAGTCGAAACTGTGAGGTAGGCCCCACTCGTGGAGCGCGAACCGGCTGCCCGCTAACCTTCGGCCGTTCGCGTTCCACCGGGGCGGCCGATGACAATCGCACAGCTCCGGGTCCGTCGCGACATCCAGGCCACAGAGTTCACCCGAAGCGGTGACGGCTGTCTTCTGAGGAGGATCGGCAGTGCGCGGTCGCAGTGCGGCACTGAGTCTGGTCGTAGTGAGCACGACATCCGTCCTGCTGCCGGGGGTCGCCTCGGCCGCCGACGGCACTGTCGTGGAGAGCGCCTTCGACGGCGCGCTGGCGGGCCCCGTGGGCCTCGGCACGGTCGCCGTCGGCGTCATCGGTCTGGTCACCGGTTTCCTGCGCCGCCGCAAGGGCGTCGTCGTGTCCGAGCAGAACCAGCGGGTCGTCCCGCCGGTCGCGGACGTGCCCACGACCGCACCGGCCGCCACCCAGGTCTGAGCACCCGGCACAATCAGCACCGTGTCGACCGAGAGCGCAGCACCCGTCAGCCGTCCCCGAGTCCTGTCCGGCATCCAACCGACCGCGGGCTCGTTCCACCTGGGCAACTACCTGGGCGCGGTGCGGCAGTGGGTCGCCCTCCAGGACTCGCACGACGCGTTCTACTGCGTCGTCGACCTGCACGCGATCACGGTCGAGCAGGACCCCAAGACGCTCCGCCAGAACACCAGGGTCTCCGCCGCGCAGCTCCTCGCGCTCGGCATCGACCCGGACCGCTCCGCGCTGTTCGTGCAGAGCCACGTCCCCGAGCACGCGCAGCTCGGCTGGGTCATGCAGTGCCTCACCGGCTTCGGCGAGGCCGGTCGGATGACCCAGTTCAAGGACAAGTCCGCCCGCCAGACCGCGGACCACGTCGGCGTCGGCCTGTTCACCTACCCGATCCTCCAGGCCGCGGACATCCTGCTGTACCAGGCGCACCACGTGCCGGTCGGCGAGGACCAGCGCCAGCACCTGGAGCTGACCCGCGACCTCGCCCAGCGCTTCAACAGCCGCTACGGCAAGACCTTCCGGGTGCCCGAGGTGTACATCGTCAAGGACACCGCCAAGATCTACGACCTCCAGGACCCGACCGCGAAGATGAGCAAGTCCGTCCCCGCGGGCGTGGTCGAGCTGCTGGAGGACCCCAAGCGGTCCGCCAAGAAGATCCGCTCCGCCGTGACCGACACCGGGCGCGAGGTCGTGTTCGACGCGGCCGCGAAGCCCGGCGTGAGCAACCTGCTGACGATCTACTCGGCGCTGACCGGGCAGACCGTGGCGGAGCTGGAGACGGCGTACGAGGGCAAGGGGTACGGCGACCTCAAGAAGGACCTCGGCGAGGTCTTCACCGAGTTTGCCACGCCGTTCCAGGCCCGCGTGCGCGAGTACCTCGACGACCCGGCCGAGCTGGACAAGGTGCTGGCCCGCGGGGCCGAGCGGGCCCGTGAGGTGGCGTCGGTGACGTTGCGGCGGGCCTACGAGCGGATCGGCTTCCTGGCACCCTCGTAGGTGTCCACCTGAACGAGTGACGGCTGTCCTGGGCTTTCGGGTCCGTTTTTGTCGGACCCCGTGGGTAGCGTTGAAATCAGGGGTCCCCTTGCGCGGGGGTGCCCTGTTCGGCGTGCGGTCGGGTTGGTGCTGGCTGGGTCCGCGGGGTGCTGTCGGACCTGGTGAAGACGGCCACGGCGAGGGCGCTCACGAGCAGGCCCGCGATGGTCGTGGTGCGGAGGGGTTGAGCGAACATGAGGGTTGCCCACAGGGCGGTGGCGGCCGGGGTGATGTAGAGCAGGGTGCTGGCTCGGGGTGCGCCGTCGTGGGTGGTGACGAGGTAGTAGGCGCCGTAGCTGCCGATGCCCGCGAGGACCGCCCACGTGGTGGCGGTCCAGAACCGGGCGGTCGGCGGGGGTGCCAGGTCGCCGGTGGCGGCGGCGTACGCGGTGAAGAACACCGCGCCGAAGACGGCTTGGACGGCCAGGGTCCGCATCAGCGGTGTCGGGCGGTCCGAGGTGGTCCACCGCTGTTGCAGCAGGGTGCCCGCGCTCAGGGACAGCATCGCCGACAGCGGCAGGACGAGTGCCGCGATGTCGACACCGGCGCGCAGGTCCCCGGCGGCGGTGAGGGCGACGCCCGCGGATCCCAGGACGAGTCCGACGACGTGGCCCGCCTTGAGCCGACTGCTCCCCAGCAGCACGGCCGCCGTGAGCACGAGCGCGGGCTGGAGGGACGCGATGAGGGCCGAGGTGCCCGCGGGAACGCCCGCGGCGGCGGCCTGGAAGACGCCTGCCAGGTAGAGGCACTGGCACAGCAGGGCGAGCACCGCCTGGCATGCCCACTCCCGCCGGTCCAACCCGCCTCCCCGCAGCAGCCACGGCAGCAGGACGACGGCGGTGACCAGGAACCGCCACGCCAGCGACGTCGCGGGTGGTGCGGCGCGGGCGCCCAGTTCGGCGCCGATGAAGCCCGAACTCCAGACGAGGACCAGTGCGGTCGCGCGGATCGCGGAGGCCCGCGGTGTGGTGGGGAAGCTCGTCACCAAGTCAGGTAACCATACCGGTCGGTATACTCGCAGTTCACCGACGAACGGGAGGCGCGGCCGTGTTGCGGACGCTCACCACGCTGGACGACACCACTCCCGACGCCCTGCGGCCGGTCCTGCGACCGCTGCCGCCGCTGACCGAGGCGGGAACCCGGCTGCTGGACGCGGCGAGCGACCTGTTCTACCTGCGCGGGGTGCGCGCTGTGGGCGTGGACCTGATCGCGGAGACCGCGGGCACGACGAAGAAGACGCTCTACGACAGGTTCGGCTCCAAGGACGCCCTCGTCGCGCTCTACCTGCTGCGCCGGGCCCACCGCTGGCGCGCCTACCTGCTGTCCCGCCTTGCCGAAGCCGAAGCCGAAGCCGAAGCCGACAGCGACGGCGACAACGACGGCGACCAGGCGGTGCTCCTCGTCTTCGACGCCCTGGAAACCTGGATGGGCCCCCAGCGCCGGGGGTGCGCCTTCGTCAACGCCCACGCCGAACTGGGCGACGGCGACCACCCCGCCGTCCCCGTCATCCGTGCGGAGAAGGCCTGGACGCGCGCCCTTTTCGACACCCTCACCGGCGACCCCGACCGCGGAGCCCACCTCCACCTGCTCTACGAGGGCGCCCTCGTCGTCCTCACCGCGGGCGCGAACCCCGCGGCCGTGACCGAAGCCCGCCGCTCGGTCCGCACCGCCCTGACCCGCACCTGACCGGGCTCACACCTGGCCGGGCCCGAACCTGACCGGGCTCACTCGGCGGGCGGCGCGAACTCCGGCTGGTCGAGCAACCGCAGCCAACTCCCGTCGGCCTGCCGCCGGACCACCTGCGCGCGGGCGCCGGTGCCGTCGCTGGGCGGGGTGGAGGTGAGGGCGATGCCGTCGGCGATCAGCGTCGGCAACGGCGCCTCCGCCTCGAAGTGCGGCCTGTGCGACAGCACCTTCGCCCACAACGCCTCGATCGCCGCCCGTCCAACGGTCTGCGACCCGCGCGGATAAGCCATCACGGCGTCCTCCTCGTACAGCGCCGCCACCCCCGCCGCGTCGCCCGCGTTCGACCGCTCGACGAACAGCCGGGTGATGTCCTCCGGAGTCATCGCTTTCTCGTTCATGACACCCACGGTCGTCCGGGCAGAACCAGAAGTCCAACAGATGGTTCTCATGGCAACTAGAATCCCCAGTCATGGAGCTGAGGCAGCTGGAGTACTTCGTCGCCGTCGCCGAGGAGCGCGGCTTCACGCGGGCCGCGGAGCGGGTGCACATCAGCCAGTCGGGGGTCAGCGCGCAGATCCGGCAGCTGGAACGGGAACTCGGGGCCGAGCTGTTCGACCGGTCGGCCCGCACGGCGACCCTCACCGTGGCGGGCAAGGCGGCGCTGGAGCACGCGCGGGCCGCGCTCGCGGCGGCGGGCGCGGTCGGCCAGGCGGTGGGCGAGGTGACCGACCTGATTCGCGGCGAGCTGACCGTCGGCATGGTGATCGGCTGCACGGTCACGCCGCTGTTCGAGGCGCTCGCGACGTTCCGCGAGGCGCATCCGGGCGTGGGGCTGTCGCTGCTGGAGAACAACTCGGACCGCCTGGTCGACGGCGTGCGCGACGGCACGGCGGACGTGGCGCTGGTCGGCACCGCGGCGAACCCGGAGGGGCTGGAGTCGTGGACGATCATCAGCGAACGCCTGGTCGTGGCGGTGCCGCCGGACCATCCGCTGGCGGGAGCGCCCGTTCGCCTCGACGACCTGGTGGACCACCCGCTGGTCTGCATGCCGCGGGGCACCGGCCTGCGGACCGTGCTCGACCAGGCGTGCGCCGCGCGGGGCGTGCGCCCGGTGATCGCGTTGCAGGCCAGCGCGGCGGACGCCATCGCCGACCTCGCCGCGCGCGGGCTCGGGGTAGCGGTGCTGAGCGAGTCGATAGCGGCCCACTACTCCGATCGGCTGACGGCGGTGCTGATCGACGACGTGGAGTCGCCCGCGCTGCTTTCCCTGGTCTGGCGGGACCGGAAGGGCCCGGCGGTGCGGGAACTGCTCGTGCACCTGAGGAAGGCGTTCGCACGACCGCGCCGAAGTGCGCCCCGCCGTCGCGCTGGGTAACGTTCATCCGTGGCGGAAAGCGAATCGAAACTGGACAAATTCCGACGTGAGCACGCGTGGTTCGACCACATCATGCGCGCGGCCGACAGGTACACGCAGAGTTACGGTTCGCACTACGCCGCCGCCGTGACGTACTTCAGCGTGCTCTCGCTGGTGCCGATCCTCATGATCGGGTTCGCCATCGCGGGCATCGTGCTGTCCTCGCAGCCTGACCTGCTCGACCAGCTCAAGGCCAGCATCGCCGACGCGGTGCCGGGCGCGCTGGGCGACACGATCAACATGGTCGTCAAGCAGGCCATCGACTCCAAGGGCACCGTCGGCATCCTCGGCCTGCTCGGCGCGGCCTACTCCGGTCTCGGCTGGATGGGGAACCTGCGCGACGCGCTCACCGCGCAGTGGGGGCGCCCGAAGGCGGACCTGCCGTTCCTCAAGACGTACCTGAAGGACTTCCTGTCGCTGCTGGGCCTCGGCGCGGCGCTGATCGTGTCGTTCGGCCTCACGGCCGCGGGCTCCGGGTTCGCGAACCTGCTGCTGCGGCTGGTCGGACTGGACGGCGTCGGGTGGGCCGAGGCGCTGCTGAAGGTCGGCACGATCGTCCTGGCGCTGGCGGCGAACTGGCTGGTGTTCCTGTGGGTCCTGGCGAAGCTGCCGCGCGACCCGGTGACGTGGCGCAGCGCCTTCCGCGGCGCGCTGGCCGCGTCGGTCGGCTTCGAACTCATCAAGCAGGTCGGCACCTACTACCTGTCCACCGTCACCAGTTCCCCGGCGGGCGCGGCGTTCGGCCCGGTCATCGGTGTGCTGGTGTTCGCGAACCTGGTGGCGCAGTTCCTGCTGTTCATCACGGCCTGGACGGCGACCGCGCGGGACAACCTGCCGAAGGAGCAGGTCCCCGCCCCGCCGCCCGCCGTCATCCGGCCGCTGGTCGAGGTGCGCTCCGGTCCCACGCCCCGCGCCGCCGCGGGCCTGGTCGGCGCGGGACTGCTGGCGGGGCTGGCCTTCAGGACCAGAAAACCGCGATCGCCGCGCTGAGCACGGGCGGCTTCACTCCGGTCCCGACGTGGACCGGTCTCCGGACGTGGTGGTGGGTCGCCTGCGCAGGGCCAGCAGCCCGCGCAGGCCCAGCACGCCGATCACGGTGCCGAACGCGAGCGACGCCACGACCAGCACCAGGTGCACGGTGAAGAACGCGGTCGCGCCGTCGTCCCAGGAACGCGGGTCCTTCCAGATGTTGCGCAGGAAGGTCGGCCAGATCACCCACGACCACACCCCGAAGGCGACCAGGAACAGCGACATCGCACGGGTCAGCTTCACACGGGCAGTATCCGACGTGGTGGGTGCAAGTCACTCAACCGGGGTGGATAGCCTGGTCGGGTGCCTTCCACCGTTCGACGGCCCGCCATAGCCCTGGTTCTGACCGCGTGCACGCTGATGGCCACCGCGGTTCTGGCCGCGCCGATCGGCACCGCGCAGTCGGCCGGGACGCAGGCGCCAGCGTGCGACAACCGCCTCAGCCCACCGCCTCCGGTCGACACGTCGGAGCAGGTCCCGGACGGCACGAAGCCGCCGAGCCCGCTGCCCGTCCCCGAGGTGCCCGTCGGCGGGGACCGCCTCGCCGAGTGCGGCCTGGTGCTGCCGGCGAACGCCCGACCGCTGCCCGACGACCTGACCGCCGCGAGCTGGGTGCTGGCGGACATGGACAGCGGCGCGGTGCTGGCCTCGTTCGACCCGCACGGCAGGCAGCGGCCCGCGTCGGTGATGAAGGTGCTGCTGGCCGTGGTGGTGGCCAAGGAGCTGCCGCTGAACACGACGGTCGTCGCGACGCAGGAGGACCTGGACCAGGAGTGCTACTGCGTCGGCCTGCGCAACGGCGGCGAGTACACCGTCGAGCAGCTCATGCAGGCGCTGCTGATGGCGTCGGGCAACGACGTGGCGCACGCGCTCGCGCGGCGGCTGGGCGGCGTGCCCAGCGCGGTCCGCAAGATGAACGCGCTGGCCGCCGAGCTGGGCGCGCTGGACACCCGCGCCATCACCCCGTCCGGCCTGGACGCTCCCGGCACGAGCACCTCGGCCTACGACGTCGCGGTGATCTTCCGCGCGGCCATGAAGTACCCGGACTTCGCCAAGGCGATCCAGACCCCGCAGATCGACTTCCCCGCGCCCGGCGGCCGGGGGACGGTGCCGGTGGTGAACGACAACGAGCTGCTCAGCGCGTACAACGGGATGCTGGGCGGGCGCACCGGGTTCACCGACGACGCGCTGCACACGTACGTGGGCGCCGCGGAGCGCAACGGGAAGCGGCTGGTGGTCGCGTTGCTGCGCGGGCAGCAGCAGCCGGTGCCGATCACCGACCAGGCGACCGCGCTGCTCGACTACGGGTTCGCGCTCCAGGGGACGGACAACGTCGGAAAGCTCGTCGACGGGGCGCCGCAGGCGAAGAAGAAGACCACCGAGTTGAAGCCGACGGAGACCAGTTCGCCGGACGTGCCCAACGGGACCGCGTCCACCAGGGCGCAGGGCGAGAAGACCGCGATGGAGGCGGCGTTCGGCACCGTCGGGCTGCCGATCACGGCCGTCGCCGGTCTGGGTCTCCTGCTGGGGCTGCTGATGTACATCCGGTCCAAGCGCGCCAGGGCCGCCCGCGCCCGCCGTGACGCGGAGCAGCAGGAGAAGCTGGCGAAGCTCGGGCTGTAGCCGCAGTGCGCGGAGAGGCCCCCACCCGGACGTCCGGGTGGGGGCCTCTCCGTCGATCACCCCAGCGGTCGGCTCAGGTCGCGTAGACCTCCAGCTCGTTCACCCGCACGAACCCCGGTTGGTTGGTGGGGCCGCTGTGGGCCAGCACCCTGACCAGCCGGGTGGAGCGGGCGGCGAACGTCACGGTGGCGCTGGGGCTGGTGTTGCCCCGGACCGAAGCCACCGCCACGTACGTGACCCCGTTCCACACCTGGACGTCGAAGTCGCGGATCGGGTAGCTCGCGGTCGTGTAGACCACCGCCCGCCGCACCGTCTTGGTGACCGCGAAGTCGACCTGCACCCACTCGGGGGTGGTGGGCGGGTAGGTGCCCGAGGCGTTGGCCCAGCTGAACGCCGCGCCCAGGGTCGTGTCGCGCTTGCAGTCGTTCACCCTGGACGCCGAGTACCCGGTGAAGGTGCTGGACGCGGTGGCGGTGGAACCGCAGGCGAGGTCGTCGTTGCCCGTCCCGCCCTCGCCGCCCTGGGTGCACACGTTGAACTCGACGGACCCGGTGCTGTACGGCGTGCTGGTGGGCTCGTTGAACACGACCACGGCGTTGCCCGCGTTGTCGTCGTTCTTCTGCCACTTGACGGTGGCGTTGATCTCGGCCCCGAAGATCGGGATCTTCACCCCGATGGAGACCTCGGGCCCGCCGTCGGCCTCATACCACTGGTAGGCCAGCACCTCGCCCCATGCGGCCTTGTCCCACGTCGTCACGAACAGCTGCGAGTTCTGCCAGGACTCGACGTTCTTCTTCTTGACGCCGGGGAACACGATCGTCCGCATGGTCGCCCGGCCGAGGTGATCACCAGCGCGCGCATCTCGCGCTTGCCCTCGAACAGGTTGCCGAAAGAACTCCTGTCCTTGATCCGCCACTGCTGGAGGTACTCCTGGCCCTTGTCGTTGCGCACGCCGGTCGGGTTGCACGTCGCGGTGGCCCCGAACCCCTCGTCGGCGGGCTTGGCCTGCAGCGCCGGTAGTGAGCTGCTGCCGCCCCCGCCGTCCTGGTCGGGTTTGTCGACCGACAGCACCCACACCTCCTGCGTGACCACGAGCGCCTCGGTGACCGGCACCGTCGTGTTCTGCACCTGCCCGGAGGCGTTGAGCACGTAGCCCGCCGTGCTCGCCGCGGTCTCGTCGGCGGGTGCCACGGCGACCACGACCGTGCTGCCGGTCGGCACGCCCTCGTCCAGGTTGGGGATGTAGATCTGCGGGAAGTAGGTGTAGCCGTTGACGATCCCCAACGAGGGCAGCGCGTTCTTGAACGCGACCCACGCGGGGTCGGAGGTGCCGACGATCCCGGACTCCTCGGCTTCCTGCGCCACGGTCAGCAGCAGGGCGGTGGTGTCGCCGCCGGTCTGCCTGGAGGCGATGTTGCGCACCAGCGCCCGGACGTGGCTGTCGGCCGCGATCCCGAGCACCGGCGCGACCAGGGCCTGCATCCGTTGCGAGATCAGGACTTCGTCGTTGGTGGGCACGGAGGAGTTGGCCGTCGGTGCCGACGGGGCGGTGGTGGAGTCCTTCTCCGGGGCGGCGGCGGATGCCTGGCCGGTGATGGTGGAGCAGAGGAGCAGCGCGCCGAGCAGCGCGGCGATCCCCCTCCGGCCGGGCACGCGGGATGACTGGTTCATCGGTTCCCTTCGCAGGGTGAGGAAGCGCTTTCCGCATGGGGGCGGCAAGCGCTTGCGGAACGCGGGGATCGCGCTCCGGGCAAGGGGGAGGTGGCGGAGCGGCGCGGTCAGCGCGCCTCGGGCGTCGACCCGCGCGGGCTCAGGACCGGCGACCGCGGTCGACGGGAGCCATGGGTCCGGTGGAGCCGCGGGTGCGCTCGACCGCGCCACCGGCGGCCGGGTCCAGGTCGACGGCGGGCGGCGGGAACGGTTGCGGCCACTGGGTTTCGTCGTGCACCGGCAATCGCATGTCCCGCCCCCCGTGAAGAGCCCTGATGTGAGTTCGGCTCAACTTAACGAGGATTTTGCGCGGGTCGACATCCCAGATTTCTGGGGATGCCCGGTACCTCCCCGCGCACGACGAAGCCCCCGTCCGGGACGTCCGGACGGGGGCTTCGCCTTACCTGGAGGATCGGGCCAGGAGGATCAGACGCGCTTGAACAGCAGCGCGCGCTTGACCTCCTGGATCGCCTTGGTGACCTGGATGCCGCGCGGGCACGCGTCGGTGCAGTTGAAGGTGGTGCGGCAGCGCCACACGCCTTCCTTGTCGCTGAGGATGTCGAGCCGCTCCTCGGCGCCCTCGTCGCGGCTGTCGAAGATGAACCGGTGCGCGTTGACGATCGCGGCGGGCCCGAAGTACGAGCCGTCCGACCAGTACACCGGGCACGAGGTCGTGCAGCACGCGCACAGGATGCACTTGGTGGTGTCGTCGAACCGCTCGCGGTCCGCCGCCGACTGCAGCCGCTCCCGCGTGGGCTCGGGGGAGTAGTTGATCAGGTACGGCTGGACCGCGCGGAACGCCTCGAAGAACGGCTCCATGTCGACCAGCAGGTCCTTGTGGACCGGCAGCCCCTTGATGGGCTCGATGGTGATCGTGGTCGGCTTGCCGCCCGCGGACAGCAGGTCCTTCAGCAACACCTTGCACGCCAACCGGTTCACGCCGTTGATGCGCATCGCGTCCGAGCCGCAGATGCCGTGCGCGCAGGACCGGCGGAACGTGAGGGTGCCGTCCAGGTACCACTTCACGTAGTGCAGCAGGTTCAGCACGCGGTCCGACGGCAGGGCCGGGATCTCGAAGGAGTCCCAGCGCGGCTCGTCGTCGAACTCCGTGTTGAACCGGCGGATCTTGACGGTCACCGTGATCGCGCCCTCGGGGACCGGCGGCTCGGAGCCCTTCGAGCCCGAGGCGGAAGTCTGTTCAGCAGTAGAGGCGGTCATCAGTACTTGCGCTCCATCGGCTGGTACCGGGTAAAGGTCACGGGCTTGTAGTCAAGCCGGATGTCGGAGCTGAGCGCCTCACCCTGCTTGTAGTACATGCTGTGGCGCATGAAGTTCGTGTCGTCGCGGGTCGGGTAGTCCTCGCGGGCGTGACCGCCGCGCGATTCCTTCCGCGCCAGCGCGCCCACGACCAGCACCTCGGCCAGTTCCAGCAGGAAGCCCAGCTCCACGGCCTCCAGCAGGTCCGTGTTGAACCGCTTGCCCTTGTCCTGCACGGTGATCCGCGCGTAGCGCTCCTTGAGCGACTGCACGTCGTGCAGGGCCTGCTTCAGCGTGTCCTCCGTGCGGTACACCGAGGCGTTGGCGTCCATGGTGGCCTGCAACGCGATCCGGATGTCCGCGACCCGCTCGTGGCCGTGCTCGGACAGCACCAGCGCGACCTGCGCCTCGACCACGGCGGCGGGGCTCTCCGGCAGGTCGACGTGGTCGTGCGCCAGCGCGTACTCGGCGGCGGCGATGCCCGCGCGACGGCCGAACACGTTGATGTCCAGCAGGGAGTTCGTGCCGAGGCGGTTGGCGCCGTGCACCGAGACGCACGCGCACTCGCCCGCCGCGTACAGGCCGGGGACGACGTGGTCGTTGTCCCGCAGCACTTCCCCGTGGATGTTGGTCGGGATGCCGCCCATGGCGTAGTGCGCCGTCGGGTACACCGGGACCGGCTCGGTCACCGGGTCGACCGCGAGGTAGGTGCGGGCGAACTCGGTGATGTCCGGGAGCTTCGACTCCAGCACCTCGGCGCCGAGGTGCGTGCAGTCCAGCAGCACGTAGTCCTTGTTCGGGCCCGCGCCGCGCCCCTCCAGCACCTCCAGCGCCATCGAGCGGGCGACGATGTCGCGCGGCGCCAGGTCCTTGATGGTCGGCGCGTACCGCTCCATGAACCGCTCGCCGTCGGCGTTGCGCAGGATCGCGCCCTCGCCGCGGGCGCCCTCGGTGAGCAGGATGCCCAGGCCCGCCAGGCCGGTCGGGTGGAACTGGTAGAACTCCATGTCCTCCAGCGGCAGGCCCTTGCGGAACACGATGCCCATGCCGTCGCCGGTCAGGGTGTGCGCGTTCGAGGTGGTCTTGAAGACCTTGCCGAAACCGCCGGTCGCGAAGATGACGGACTTGGCGTGGAACACGTGGATCTCGCCGGTCGCCAGCTCGTAGGCCACCGCGCCGGTGCACACCGGGCCGTCGGCCGTCTCGGTCATGCAGATGTCGAGCACGTAGAACTCGTTGAAGAACTCGATGCCGTGCTTGACGCAGTTCTGGTACAGGGTCTGGAGGATCATGTGACCGGTGCGGTCGGCCGCGTAGCAGGCCCGGCGCACGGCGGCCTCGCCGTGGTTGCGGGTGTGCCCGCCGAAGCGCCGCTGGTCGATCTTGCCCTCGGGCGTCCGGTTGAACGGAAGGCCCATCTTCTCCAGGTCGAGGACCGCGTCGATGGCCTCCTTCGCCATGATCTCGGCGGCGTCCTGGTCGACCAGGTAGTCACCGCCCTTGATCGTGTCGAAGGTGTGCCACTCCCAGTTGTCCTCCTCGACGTTGGCCAGCGCGGCGCACATGCCGCCCTGCGCCGCGCCGGTGTGCGACCGGGTCGGGTACAGCTTGGTCAGCACCGCGGTGCGGGCGCGCTGGCCGGACTCGATCGCCGCGCGCATACCCGCGCCACCCGCACCGATGATCACTACGTCGTACTTGTGGAACTGCATTTCACGTTCTCCCGCAGCGGTTCAGTCGGTGATGTTCGGGTCGAAGGTGAAGATCACGAACGTGCCGAGGGAAACGATCAGCACCATCGAGACGTAGAGCAGGATCTTCAGCCAGAACCGGGTGGTGTCCTTGCGGGCGTAGTCGTTGATCACCGTGCGGAGGCCGTTGCCGCCGTGGATCTGGGCCAGCCACAGCATCGACAGGTCCCACATCTGCCAGAACGGCGATGCCCAGCGACCCGCGACGAAACCGAAGTTGATGCGGTGCACACCGCCGTCGAGGATGTTCATGATGAACAGGTGGCCGAGCACGAGCACGACCAGCGCCATGCCGGAGATGCGCATGAACAGCCAGCTGTACAGCTCGAAGTTGCTGCGGCGGGCGGCGGGCCTGCGCGGGGCGCGGGGCCTGGCCAGACCGAGTGCGTTCGTCATCACTTGCCCCCGAACAGGTCGGACAGGGTCCGCTCGAGCATGAAGTAGGCGCCGGGCACCATCACGACTACCCAGACGGCCAGCGTGGTCCAGAGCATGGCGCGCTGGAAGCGCGGGCCCTTCTCCCAGAAGTCGACCAGCATGATGCGGATGCCGTTGAGCGCGTGGAACAGCACCGCGCCGACGAGCCCGAGTTCCATCAGGTTGACGACCGGGTTCTTGTAGACCTCGATCACGCTGTCGTACGTCTGCGGCGACACGCGCACCAGCGCGGTGTCGATCACGTGGGCGAAGAGGAAGAAGAAGGTCAGGACGCCGGTGATGCGATGGGCGACCCAAGACCACATGCCCAGATCGCCGCGGTACAGCGTGCCGCCCCCGCGGGAGGTGCCTTCCCGCTCGGTCGCGGTGGTACTGGCCATGCGCTGCGGCCTCCAACGTCAGTGGTGGGACAGGTCCCTAGTGCGGCGATCGCGAATTCCCGCCGGCTAGTGCTCAACTGCTTGAGGAAGACCTCGACCATCGGATGCTAGCCCCGCGTGAGCGAACAGACCCAACGGCCGGACCCGCTCTGTGATCGATGGAACACGCAGTCGTTCTTCTGGGTGACCTGGATCGATCCGCCGCGTCGCGCACGTCACGAAAGGGTCTCCGTCCGAGGCCGAAAAGGACGGAGGGCCGAAGTCCCGTCGGACCCCGGCCGCGGCGGACCACCCGCCGCCCATGCCGCCGAGGACGCCCGCGACGGGCGGTTCCGGCTCGTCGGGATTTCCACAGATGACACCCCGGAAGTGTCCGGAAACCCCGATCCGGACGCTTCCCGGCCACGCCCCGACACCACCGCGTCACGTCGAGTGGCGAACGATGTCGATCGCATCAACGATTAGGTCACGTGCGAGCCGGCGTACGTCCGATGGCCGTTACCAGGGGGTACGGTTCGCCACTCGGAAGGCCCGACGGCGTCGTTGTCGGGAAATGTCTGCTCAGTGAGCAGGGAGGGAGACGTAGCCGTGCGTCGTCGTATGCGGGGCATCGCGGTTGCCGCGATCGCGCTGACCAGCGTCATGTCGATGGCAGCGTGTGCCAAGGACTCTGGCGGCACCAGCACCAACGCGGGTTCCAGCGGAACCGCCACCAGTGGCTGCAAGCTGGCCGACAAGCCTCCGGCCGCCGCCGCGAGCAGCAGCACCGCCGGTGACGCCGACAAGGTGGACGGCAGCGCCCTCAAGGTCGGCCTGGCCTACGACATCGGTGGCCGTGGCGACGCGTCGTTCAACGACTCCGCCGCCGCCGGTCTCGACAAGGCCAAGACGGACCTGGGCCTCAAGGCCGACGCCGTCAAGGAGCTGACCGCGGCCCCCAACGAGGCCGAGGACGCCAAGCAGACCCGTCTGCGCCAGCTCGCGACCGAGGGCTACAACCCGATCTTGACCGTGGGCTTCGCCTACGCCGAGTCGCTGAAGGTCGTCGCGCCGCAGTTCCCGGACGTCAAGTTCGCGATCGTGGACGGTGCCGTGGAAGGCGCCACCAACGTGACCCCGCTGGTGTTCGCGGAGGAGCAGGGCTCCTTCCTCGTCGGCGTCATCGCCGCGTACCAGAGCAAGGCCTGCCACGTCGGCTTCGTCGGCGGTGTGGACATCCCGCTGATCCAGAAGTTCGAGGCGGGCTACGCGCAGGGCGCCAAGGCCGCCGCCCCGGACATCAAGCTGGAGAAGAAGTACCTCACCCCGGCCGGTGACTTCACCGGGTTCCAGGACCCGGCCAAGGGCCAGGTCGTGGGCCAGGGCCAGGTCGAGGCCGGTGCCGACGTGCTCTACCAGGCCGCGGGCGCCTCGGGCAAGGGCGTCTTCGCCGCTGCCAAGGCCGGCAACGCCAAGGCCATCGGCGTCGACTCCGACCAGTACAACCAGCCCACGGTCGCGGAGTCCAAGGACGTGATCGTCTCGTCGATGCTCAAGCGCGTCGACGTGGCCGTCTTCGACTTCGTCCGGGCCGTCGCGAAGAACGACCTGGCGAGCCTGCCGAAGGTGTTCGACCTCAAGGTCGACGGCGTCGGCTACTCCACCTCCGGCGGCAAGATCGACGCCGACCTGGCCGCCGTCCTCGAGGGCTACAAGGCCCAGATCATCGCGGGCAAGATCACGGTCTCGGACAAGCCGAGCAGCTGAGTCAGACTGCCGGTCGTGCTGGGCCCCGCGAGCGCGTCTCGTGGGGCCCAGCACGTCGTAATGGGAGTTTTCAACGATGAGCAGTTCCACCTCCGCCGACCTGCCAGCGGCCATCGGTGACCCCGAAGGCCCGCCCGCCGTCGTGCTGTCCGGCATCACCAAGCGCTTTCCGGGCGTCGTCGCCAACAGCGACGTCCACCTGAGCGTTCGGGTCGGCGAAGTCCATGCCCTGTGCGGTGAGAACGGCGCGGGCAAGTCCACCCTGATGAAGATCCTCTACGGGATGCAGCAACCCGACGAGGGCACCATCGAGGTGGCGGGCGAACGCGTCCACTTCAGAACCCCCGCCGACGCGATCAGGGCCGGGATCGGCATGGTGCACCAGCACTTCATGCTGGCCGACAACCTGACCGTGCAGGAGAACGTCGTGCTCGGCGCCGAGGCGCTGCACGGCATCGGGGGCAAGGCGCGCAAGCGGATCATCGAGCTCTCGGGCGGGACCGGCCTGAGCGTCGACCCCGGCGTGCTGGTGGAACGGCTCGGCGTCGCGGACCGGCAGCGCGTGGAGATCCTCAAGGTGCTCTACCGGGGCGCCAAGGTGATCATCCTCGACGAGCCGACCGCGGTGCTCGTGCCGCAGGAGGTGGACGAGCTGTTCGCCACCCTGCGCGGTATGCAGGAGCAGGGCTTCACGTTCCTGTTCATCTCGCACAAGCTGGACGAGGTGCGCGCGATCGCCGACTCCGTGACGGTCATCCGCCGCGGCACGACGGTCGGCACCGCCGACCCGAAGGCGGTCAGCTCCCGGCAGCTCGCGGAGATGATGGTCGGCAGCGAGCTGCCCAGCCCGGAGACCAGGGAGTCCACCGTCACCGACCGCGAGGTCCTCCGCGTGGAGGGCCTGTCGCTGGTGGCGCAGGAGGGCACCCGGCCGGTGCTCGACGGCATCGACCTGGTCGTCCGCTCCGGCGAGGTCGTCGGCATCGCGGGCGTCGAGGGCAACGGCCAGACCGAACTGGTCGAGACGATCATGGGCATGCGGAAGGCGTCGTCCGGGCACGTCGTGCTCGTCGACACCGAGGGCAACGCCAAGGACCTCGTGAAGCTGGGCACGCTCGCCCGGCGCGAGGCGGGCATCGGGTACATCCCCGAGGACCGCCACCGCCAGGGCCTGCTGCTCACGCAACCGCTGTGGGCCAACAGGATCCTGGGCTACCAGACCCGCAGACCCACCGCGAAGGGCGCCTGGCTCGACATCGCCGGCGCCAAGCAGGACACCCAGCGCATCGTCGAGGAGTTCGACGTCCGCACGCCGGGCATCGACGTGGCCGCGGCCGCGCTGTCCGGCGGCAACCAGCAGAAGTTGGTCATCGGCCGCGAGCTGTCGGGCGACCCGGTGCTGCTCATCGCGTCGCACCCGACCCGCGGCGTGGACGTCGGCGCGCAGGCGCTGATCTGGGACGAGATCAAGCGCGCGCGGGTCGCGGGACTGGCCGTGCTGCTGATCTCGGCCGACCTGGACGAGCTGATCGGCCTGTCCGACACCATCAAGGTCATGCTGCGCGGCAGGCTCGTCGCCGACGCGGACCCCAACACCGTCACGCCGGAGGACCTGGGCAGCGCGATGACGGGCGCCGGCAGCACCAGCGACGCGGTAGCGGCGCTCGACACCCCCGTCGACGAGGAAGGCGAGCGCTGATGGGCAAGCTGCGCGGCAACCTGCTCCCTCCCGCCCTGGCGATCCTGTTCTCCGCACTGCTCTGCGGGATCGCACTGGTCATCTCGGGGGCGAACCCCCTGACCGCGTTCGGCGCGATGGTGTCGCAGGTCGGCGATGGCACGACCGCGGTCGACATCGTGAACAGCACCGGCGTGTACTACATCGCCGCGCTCGCGGTGGCGATCGGGTTCCAGATGAACCTGTTCAACATCGGCGTCGAGGGCCAGTACCGGGTCGCGGCGGTCGTCGCGGCCGTGTTCGGCGGCTCGGTCGCCCTGCCACCCGGCATCCACGCGCTGGCGATCATCCTGGTCGCCGCCGTCACGGGCGCGCTGTGGGCCGCGATCCCGGCGATCCTCAAGGTGACCCGCGGCGTCAACGAGGTCATCTCCACGATCATGATGAACGGCCTGGCGCTCGGCCTGGCCGCGTACCTGATCCGCGCCGACGTCTTCGGCGAGCTGCGGGGCAACAACATCCGCACCCCGGAGATCCCGTCGTCCGGCTGGGTCCCCGGCATCCCGCTCGGCTCGTCGGGCACGGTGTTCGGCCTGGTGTTCCTGGCGGCGGCGCTGGGCATCGGCTACTGGGTGATGATGAACCGCACCCGCTTCGGCTTCGAGCTGCGGGCGTCGGGCGAGTCGTCCACGGCGGCCGCGGCGGGCGGCGTGAGCGCCAAGAAGATGATCCTGGTCGCGATGCTGCTCTCCGGGGCCATCGCGGGTCTGGTCTCGATGCCGGAGATCCTCGGCCGCGACCACACCTACAACCTGAACTTCCCGGCGGGTATCGGGTTCTCCGGCATCGCCGTCGCGCTGCTCGGCCGCAACCACCCCGGTGGCATCGCGCTGGGCGCGCTGCTGTGGGCGTTCCTGGACAAGTCGGGGCTCGCGTTGGACAACGTGGGCGTGTCGAGGGAGATCGTGACGATCATGCAGGGTGCGATCGTGCTGTCCGTCGTGGTCGCCTACGAGGTCGTCCGCCGCTACGAACTGGCCGCCGAGCAACGGCGCGTCGGTCGACAGCTCGGCACCGCCGAGCCCGTGGGAGGTGCCGCGTGACCGCGCTGGTCGAAGTCCCGATGACGGCGGTCCCGCCGCGGCGGAAGCGGAAGCTCCCCGGCTGGGCGCTGGGCATGATCGCGATGGCGGGCGCGATCGCGCTGCTGTCCACCACGTCCTACCTGACCGGCGTCCCGCAGCTGACGTCCACCGGCACCGTCCAGACCGCCGTCCGGCTCGCGCTGCCGATCCTGCTCGCGGGTCTCGGCGGCCTGTGGGCGGAACGCGCCGGCGTGGTCAACATCGGCCTCGAAGGCATGATGATCATGGGCACGTGGGGCGCGGCCTGGGCGGGCTACCAGTGGGGCCCGTGGGCCGCGCTGATCGCCGCCGCCCTGTTCGGCGCGCTCGGCGGCCTGCTGCACGCGATCGCGACGGTCACGTTCGGCGTCAACCACATCGTCTCCGGTGTGGCGATCAACCTGCTCGGCGCAGGCCTCACCAAGTACCTCTCGACGTTGCTGTTCTTCCCGGTCTCGCGCAACCCGCGCGAATCACCGGCGGTGCCGAAGTTCGACACCTACTCGGCGGGCGGGCTGTCGGACTGGCTCGGCACCCTGGAAGCCGACCAGCGCGTCGGCATCTCCGACGTGGCCGGCGTCCTGCGCGGCCTGATCACCGGCGTCTCCCCGTTGACGATGCTGGCCGTGGTGTTCGTGATCGGCAGCTACCTCGTGCTGTGGCGCACCACGTTCGGCCTGCGCCTGCGCTCCTGCGGCGAGAACCCGTCGGCCGCGGAGTCCCTCGGCGTCAACGTGTACCTCTACAAGTACGCGGCCGTCGTGATGTCCGGCGCGCTCGCGGGCGTCGGCGGCGCGGCGCTCGTGCTGAACCCCGGCAACCCCGGCTACCTCGAGGGCCAGACCAACGGCCGCGGCTTCATCGGCCTCGCGGCCATGATCTTCGGCAACTGGCGCCCCGGCGGCCTGCTCGGCGGCGCGGCGCTGTTCGGCTACGCCGACGGGCTCCAGCTGCGCAGCGGCGGCAAGACGTTCCTCGCCTTGATCTACGGCGCGGTGCTGCTGCTGGCGGTCATCGTGGTCTGGCAGCTGATCCGCCGCCGCTGGTTCGCCGCGGCCACCGGGATCGTCGCCGCGGGCCTGCTCTACGGCGTCTACTACTCCGTCGACGAGGTGCCGAGCGAGCTCACCGCGTACGCCCCGCACCTGGTGACGCTGGTCGTGCTCGCCGTCGCCTCGCAACGGCTGCGGATGCCCGCGG
Organism: Umezawaea sp. Da 62-37; assembly: GCF_032460545.1. Classification (GTDB taxonomy): domain Bacteria; phylum Actinomycetota; class Actinomycetes; order Mycobacteriales; family Pseudonocardiaceae; genus Umezawaea. Next base: position 4,731,792 of record NZ_CP135965.1, on the reverse strand, counting down.
CCGACGGCGTGGTGTACCGCCGTGGCTGAGGTGGACTGGGCCGTCCTGCGCGACCGGGCCGTCGAGGCCGCGCGGAACGCCTACTGCCCCTACTCGGGTCTCCAGGTCGGATCGGCCGCGCTCTGCGACGACGGCCGGATCGTGGTGGGCTGCAACGTGGAGAACGCCGCCTACGGCGTCGCGCTCTGCGCGGAGTGCACGATGGCCGGCCAGCTCAGGCTGACCGGTGGCGGCCGGTTCGTGGCCGTCGCGTGCCGCAGCGGGACGGGTGACCTGCTGATGCCGTGCGGTCGTTGCCGCCAGGTGCTGCACGAGCTCGGCGGCCCCGACTGCCTCGTGGACACCCCGCGGGGCGTGCTGCCGATGAGCGACGTGCTGCCCGACGCGTTCGGACCGGAGGACCTGCCGTGACCATCAGCGCAGTCGACGTGATCCGCGCCAAGCGCGACGGCCACCGGCTCACCGACGAGCAGATCGACTGGGTGGTCGACGCCTACACCCGCGGCGCGGTGGCGGACGAGCAGATGTCCGCGCTGGCCATGGCCATCTTCCTCAACGGCATGGAGTCCGCCGAGACCGCCCGCTGGACCCGCGCGATGGTGCTGTCCGGCGACCGGCTCGCGCTCGACGTGGACCGGCCGACCGTGGACAAGCACTCGACCGGCGGCGTGGGCGACAAGATCACCCTGCCGCTGGCCCCGCTGGTCGCGGCCTGCGGTGCCGCCGTGCCGCAGCTCTCCGGCCGCGGCCTCGGCCACACCGGCGGCACGCTCGACAAGCTGGAGTCCATCCCCGGCTGGCGCGCGCGGCTGTCGCTGGACGAGATCACGGCCCAGCTCTCGTCGGTCGGGGCCGTGGTCTGCGCCGCGACCGAGGGGCTGGCCCCCGCCGACCGCAAGCTGTACGCGCTGCGCGACGTCACGGCCACGGTCGAGGCCGTGCCGCTGATCGCCAGCTCGATCATGAGCAAGAAGATCGCCGAGGGCGCCGAGGCGCTGGTGCTGGACGTGAAGGTCGGCTCCGGCGCGTTCATGAAGACCCTGCCGCAAGCCAGGGAACTGGCCGCCGCGCTGGTTTCCATCGGTGTGGACCACGGACTGCGGATCAGTGCCATGCTGACCGACATGTCCGTTCCGCTGGGTGTGGCCGTCGGCAACGCCGTCGAGGTCGCCGAGTCCGTCGACGTGCTCCGCGGCGGCGGCCCGGCCGACGTGGTCGAGCTGACCGTGGCACTGGCCCGCGAGATGCTGTCCCTGGCCGGGATCGACACCGACCCGGCCGAGGTCCTGGCCTCCGGCAGGGCCTACGAGACCTGGGAGCGGATGATCCGCGCCCAGGGCGGCGATCCCGACGCGCCGCTGCCGGTCGGCGCGCACAAGCACGTCGTGACCGCGACCGAGGACGGGGTGCTGGCGACGCTGGACGCCTACGCCGTCGGCCTCGCGGCCTGGCGGCTGGGCGCGGGCCGGGCGCGCAAGGAGGACCCGGTGCAGGCGGGCGCGGGCATCCTCTGCCTGGCCAAGCCGGGCGACCGCGTGGAGGCCGGGCAGCCGCTGCTGGAGCTGCGGACCGACACGCCGGACGCCGTCCCGTACGCCCTGGAGGCGCTGGACGGCGGCTACTCCGTCGCCGACTCCGCCGTGACCCCTGGACCCCTGGTGATCGACACCATCCGAGGCTGACGTGGTCCCCATGAGCACCGAACTGCGCCGTGGCCGCACGGCCTTCCTGAGCGGCTGCGTCGTCCTGGTGGTGGGGGCCGCGCTCGCGGTGTTCGCGACCGTGGACAAGGCCGCCCCGCTGCCCGTCGGCACCGTCCCGATCGCCCTGCTGCTCGTCGTGATCGGCGTGCTGGCCGCCGTGTACGGCAAGCGGGCGGAGTGGGCGGAGAAGAAGGCCAAGGCGGAGCGGGAGTGGCGCACCGCCATCGGCCCCCTGCTGCGGCAGTGGCCGCCGCCGCTCGTGCGGTCGGCCGCCGACGTGGACTTCGGCGCCACCCGCACCCGGCACACCGACGACGTGAACGCCTACGTGCCGCGTGCCGCCGACCGGCCGCTGCGGTACGCGTTGGGTGCGCGCAAGTTCGTGCTGCTGCGGGGTGAGTCGAAGGCCGGGAAGTCGCGGACGCTGGCCGAGGCGGTCCGGCACGCGCACCCGGAGGCCGAGCTGGTGCTGCCGCGGGACGCCAAGGCGGTGGCGGAGCTGTCCCGACTGGAGCCCGCGCTGCCGTTGGGGAACAGCGTCGTGGTGGTCCTGGACGACCTCTCGTCGGCCGACCTCGACCAGTTGACGACGTCGGTCCTGGACTTCTGGGCCGAGCGGGCGGTGCTGGTCGGGACGATCACCGCCTCCCGGTACGAGGCGGTCATGCGCACGGGGTCGGACGTCGGGGCCGCCGCTCGGGTGGCGTTGGCGCGGGCGACCGTGGTGGACCTGCCGTTCGAGCTGTCGGAGGGGGAACTCGCCGCCGCGCACGAGGACTACCCCGAGGAGAGCGGGCTCGTCGAGCGGTCCAGCATCGGCGAGGTGCTGGTGGGTGGCGAGGAGCTGGTCCGCAAGCTGCGGTCCGGGCGGCGGGACAGCCCTGCCGGGCAGGCCGTCGTGCGCGCGGCGGTGGACGTGCGGCGGGCGGGACTGCGGCGGGCCGTCAGCCCCGTGGAGCTGACGCACCTGTTCCCGAAGTACCTGGAGAGGATCACCGTCGGGGTCGACCCGACGGCCGAGCTGTTCGCGGCCGGGTTGGCGTGGGCCTGCGCGCCGATCGCCTCGCAGGTGGCGCTGCTGCGCAGGGTGAGCGGTGGGCTGGAGGTGCTCGACTACGTCGTCGAGGCCGAGGCTGGGGCGGAGATGCCGGACTTCCTCGGCGCCGACCTGCTGGCGATCACCAGCGCGGCCGACGCGTACGGGATCGGCGACGCGGCCTACGCGGCCGGGCGGTCCGACCTCGCGCGGCAGGGGTTCCGGCGGGCGATGGAGGATCCGGGGTCGTTGGCCGCCGCGGCGTTCTCGCTGGGTGTGGTGCTGGCGGGGCAGGACGACGCGGCGGGTGCCGAGCGGGTCTACCGGCAGGCGATCGAGACCGGGCACCCGGTGTTCGCGTACCTGGCGATGGTGAACCTCGGCTTCCTGCTCCTGGAGCGGGACGCCGTGGAGGAGGCTCGGGAGGTGTTCCGGACCGCCGCCGACACCCGGCCCGTGGAACGGGGCCCGCGCGCTCGCGTCGGACTCGGCGAGGTGCTGCTGCGGGAGGAGCGGTTCGACGAGGCCGAGGCGGCGTTCCGGCAGGTGCTCGACGTGGACGACCCGGCGACCGTCCCCCTCGGACTCCACGGCCTTGGCCGGGCACTCGCCGCCCAGGGCAACGACGCCGCCGCCCGCGAGGTCTACCTCCGCGCCGCCACCTGCGACCACCCGAAAATCTCCACCTGGGCCAAAAAAGCCCTAGACCCCTAACCCGCGAGTCGAACCCCCAGACACCCCGTGTCGAACACCCAGGCACCCCGTGTCGAACATTCGGACACCCGCAGAGCATCCGAGGTCGAACCTCCGGATGCCTGACCGAGGGACTCGGGGTGTCTGGACGTTCGACACGGGGTGTCTGAGCGTTCGACTCGCGAATGCGGAAGGGCCCGGCTCCCTGGGGAGTCGGGCCCTTCCGGGTGGCGGTCAGGCGCCTTCGGCGGCCATCTCGTCGTCGTCCATGTGCTCCTTGCCCGGAGGCTTGGTGCCGTTCTTGCGGGTGCGGCGCTGCGGGCGGGGCAGGGCCGTGGGGGGCGGGGGCGGGGTCGGGGAGCCGCCGCCGAGGATGAGCTCGGCGAAGGTGGCCATGGCCTCGTCCAGCTGGCCGCCGATGCGGAGCTCGGACTCCTGGTTGCTCTTGCGCACCAGGGACGTGAGGGACTCCACGTCGGGGCGGGCCGCGACCGTGTCCTCGACCTTGACCAGGCCCTGCTCGACGACACCGGACAGCTCGCCGAGGCGGGCGGTGAAGTCGTCCTCGACGGCGTCGAGGCGGTTGGTCATGGTGTCGAGGCGGGAGGTGACCTGCTCGAGGCGCTGCGCGAGCGCTTCGAGGCGGTCGGTGGCGTCGACCTGGTCGCGGGTCTCCTCGAGGGCGGTGTGCAGCGCCTCGCGGGCCTCGTCCAGCTTGCCGTGGACCGTGTTCCTGGTGTCCGCGAGGGACGTGTGGAGGGAGTCCTTGGTCTCGGTGAGCGACGCGTGGAGCGAGTCCTTGGTCTCCGTGAGCGACGCGTGGAAGCCGTCGCGGGTGGAGTTGAGGTTGTCGCGGGACTCGTCCAGGCGGCCGTGGAGCGCGGTCGCGGAGTCGGTGAGCGACTTCTGCAGGCCCTCACGGGTGCCGTCGAGGTGCTCGTGCACGCCCTCGTCGACCTCGTCGAGGCGGCCGCGCAGGGAAGCCTCGAGGGCCTCGATGCGCTCGCGCAGCGGGCCGGTCACGAGACCGGGCAGCTGCTCGGTCTTGCCGTCCTGCTTGTCGAGGTGCCCGTCGAGGTCGTCGATGCGCTTGTGGATGTGGGAGAGCTTGTCCTCGAGCCCGTCCATCCGGCCCGCTACGCCCTCGAAGCGACCCGCGACACCGTCGAGACGGCCGTCGAGCTGCGCGAACGGCTTGGCGAGCTTGTCGACGAGCCCGTCGACGGCCCTGCTGATGCCCTGGACGGCGACGTCCTGCGCCTCCAGCTTGGACAGCGCCTCGTCCAGGCGCTCGGCCAGCACGCTGACCTCGGTCCGGTCGGGGAGCTCGGACAGGCGCTTGCGAACGGAACCCAGCGACTCGAGCGGAGACATCCGCGCGTGGATCTCGTCCAGAGCATCGAAGATCTGCTGCTGCTCGCTCTCACGGATCTCCGCGGCGCGCGTGAGCATGTTGCGCATCCGGTCGAAGGACATCGTGGAGCTGGTGTTCTCGGTCACGGCTGAATGCCTTCGTCCAGGGGAGGGGGAGACTTCCGGGAGCCTATCCAGGTTGGGGGTCGAGTTAGTACCACCCCCTGCCGCGGATTGCCCGGTTCCAGCGGGTGATTGCTCCATTGGAGTTAACGAGACGGACGCTACTCGGTGGTAGCCGAACGCGGCTAGACCACCGCTGCACATGTTTCGCGCCCGTGTGAGTGACTAAAGCTCAAATCCCGATCGCGGACGGTAGCGCATCACGAGTGCGCAACGTCTTGTGGCCACACGACCGGGTTGTTTCCCCGGAACTTGGTAACGCGAGACTCGATCATAACGGAGTCAAGATCGTTTGAACGGCCGGTCACACGGCGTGTCGCCAGGTATAACGTGTTCGCCATGTCGACTTCCCCTTCCCCGGAGGCCATCCGCAGCGCGCCGAAGGTGCTGCTGCACGACCACCTCGACGGCGGCCTCCGCCCCCAGACGGTGATCGAACTCGCCGAGGCGTCCGGCCACCCCGGACTGCCCACCACCGACGCCGCGCAGCTCGGCGACTGGTTCCGCGAGAACGCCGACTCGGGATCCCTGGTCCGCTACCTCGAGGGCTTCGCGCACACCTGCGGCGTCATGCAGGACGAGGCCGCGCTGGTGCGCGTGGCCGCGGAGGCGGCCGAGGACCTGGCCGCCGACGGCGTGGTCTACGCCGAGATCCGCTACGCCCCCGAGCTGTTCACCGAGCGCGGGCTCGGCCTGGAGCAGATCGTCGAGGCGATCCAGGAGGGGTTCCGCCAGGGTGAGCGCAACGCCGCCGCGGCCGGGCAGCAGATCAGGGTCGGGACGCTGCTGTGCGCGATGCGGCAGAACGACGGCTGGCTGCCGTACGCGGAGCTGGCGGTGAAGTACCGCGACGCCGGTGTGGTCGGGTTCGACATCGCGGGGCCCGAGGCCGGGTTCGAGCCCGCCCGCGGGCTGGACGCGTTCGAGTACCTGCGCAAGGAGAACGCGCACTTCACGATCCACGCAGGCGAGGCCGCGGGCGTCGAGTCGGTGTGGGAGGCCGTGCAGGTCTGCGGCGCCGAGCGGCTCGGACACGGTGTGCGGATCGTCGAGGACATCAAGTTCGACGGCGAGAACGCCGAGCTGGGGCGGGTGGCGGCCTACGTGCGCGACCGGCGGATCGCGCTGGAGGTCGCGCCCACGTCGAACCTGCACACGGGCATCGCGAAGACGATCGCCGAGCACCCGTTCGACAGGCTGTACAAGGCCGGGCTGCGGGTCACGGTCAACACGGACAACCGGTTGATGAGCCAGTGCACGGCCACCGGGGAGAACGCCGCGCTGGTGGAGGCGTTCGGGTACGGGTGGGACGACCTGGAGACGTTCGCGGTGAACGCGATGAAGTCCGCCTTCATCCCGTTCGCTGAGCGGAACGCGATCATCGACGACGTCATCGTGCCGGGTTACGCGGCGCTGAAGGCCTAGTCCGTCAACGCGAAAGGGCCCCCGCCGACGTGGCGGGGGCCCTTTCCACGTGGACCTAGTGGATGTTCAGCCGGTCCTCGAACGCGGCGGACAGCGCGCGCCACGACGTGACCTCGGCCTCGAACGGGGCGCTCGGGGCGAGGCGGGTGGGGTCGGGCTTGAGCACGTAGGAGACCAGCCAGCCCAGGCTTTCCGACTTGTTCAGCGCGAGCTTCACGCTGTCGTCGTGGGCCCACTCGGCGGCGTCCTCGAACAGCTCCACCGCCAAGTCGAGCTGGGTCGGGTCGACGGAGTCGGGGCCGTCGGCGATGTCCTCGTCCAGACCGGTCAGGACGTAGACGTTGTCCGGGTCGACGTCGACCTCCAGGTCGCCGCCGGTCGCCTTGACCACGATCTCGGCGAACGTCGACACCTCGGCGAGGTCGTTGTCCTCGGCCTCGACGAGGAAGCGGGACAGCGCGCGCGGCGAGGTGAAGGCGTCGATCCGGCCCTTGCGCCCCAGGAAGACCGGCTGGTCGTCGAGGTAGCAGCGCAGCGTGTAGTACTCGCCCTGGCCGGTGATGACCTTGATCGGGTCGATGCCGACCTCGGCCCAGAAGCCGGTGGGCTCGGCGTCGTCGTCCTCGTCCGCGTCGTCGTCCTCGGCCTCCGCGGCGGCCTGCGCCTCCTGGAGGATGGCGAGCTCCTTCTGGGCGCCCGCGAGCACGTTCTCGTCGACGTCCGGCGTCTTCACGACGGAGTCGATGGCGTCCAGCACGTCATCCCACTTCTCGGCGATGACCTCGGACAGCTCGGTCCACAGCGCGGTGCCCTCGCGGCCGCTGAACGGCAGCGTGCCCTGCGGCAGCAGCGCGAAGCCCGCCGCCGAGTCCAGCACCTCGTGCACCTTCTCCAGATCGCACACGTCGGCGAGCGAGCGCACGATCGCGACGACGTCGGCGAGCTCGCCGATCACCCAGGTGTCGGGGTCGTCGGCGACCAGCTCGGGCACGCCGACCAGGTCGAACTGGTGGTTCTCGTCGGGGGAGAGGTCGCCGACCGACAGCGCGGGCACGGAAGCCCACGCGGGGTGGTCGGCGAGGTCGTGCTCCTCGACCTTGCGGACGAAGGCGGCGAGGTGAGCGGCGTCGGGGAACGCGTACAGGTCCTCCTCGTGCCCGAGGAAGGCCTCCCACTCCTCACCCTCTTCACGCCACCGCGGCGCCCACAGCGTGACCAGGTCCCCCTGGGTCAGCCCCAGTTCGATAGGGACGATGTCCTGCGCCATCAGACCTCCAGGTCACGCGATGCCGTGCGGATGCGCGTCGAAGACTACGGGGTGGATCAACGTCGGGAACCGCCGGTGCCGAACGGATCCGCGAAGTAGGCGTCCTCATCGTCGTCCACCGGTGGGCGGAGCCTGCGGGCGGGCTGCGCGGCCGGTGGCGGCGTTGGTGCGAATGGCCGAGCGGCGGGCGGCCGCGCGGGCTCCGGTTCGGGCGGCGCCTGGATCGTGGCGCCGTGCGGCGGTCGGTCCACGGGCTGGAGGACGGACTGCTGCGGGTGCTGCGGCATGGGCGCCTGAGGCTGCGGGGGGCGGGCGGCGGCGTCGGCCGCGGCGCGGAACGGCGGCGGCCCGGCGAAGCCCTCGATGGCGATGGCCATGCTGTCCCCCAACGACTTCGCCAGCTCGTTGTACCCGCGCTGCACGGCCGCGTCGGTGGCCAGCCGCGCCGTGTCGACCACGAGGCGGCCCACCGCGTCCGGGCCGTGCGAGAGGGCGGCGGGGTGCAGGCGCAGCCCGACCAGGTCCCCGGTGGCGGTGGCCGTCACGACCGCCAGGCCGCTGGGGTGCTCGGCCGTGCCGGTGGAGCGCGCCAGCACCTCGGCCAGCCGCTCGCTCGCCTGCCTGCGCTGCTCGGCCTGGTCCATCTCGTTCACCGACGGCCTCCGACCGGAGTGAGGAGTTCGGGGTGTCCGGAGGTTCGACACGGGGTGCCCGGGGGTTCGACTCGCGGGGTCATGGGGTGAAGCCGAGTTCGGTGAGGCCGGAGGTGGTGCCGGGGTCGACGACGCGGTGCAGCGAGTGGTGCAGGCGGGTGCTCGCGTCGCGGGTGGCGCGGGCGGCGACGCGGACGATCTCGGCGGCGAGCGCGTCCGGGCCCATCCGCAGGGCGGCGGGGCTGATCCTGATCTCGGTCGGCGGGGCGCCGGGCGGGGTGACCACGGTGACGGCGCGGTCCGGGGAGGACGCGCGGCCGAGCACGGGGCCGCCGCGGGCGAAGTGGTCGGCGACGCGCCGCTCGGTGTCGGCCACCCACCGGTTCGCGCGCTCGATCTCCGCGCCGACCTGGTCGTCCGGATCGCTCACGTGCCCACCCCCTTCCCGATCAGTCTGCCGGAATCCGAGCCGTTACGTTGGTCGCGTGGTGGTGCTGCGTTCGGTCCTGCTGTTCGTGCTCGCCGCCGTCGCCGAGATCGGCGGCGCCTGGCTGGTCTGGCAGGGCGTCCGCGAGCACCGCGGCTGGCTGTGGATCGGCGCCGGGGTGATCGCGCTCGGGCTGTACGGGTTCGTCGCCACGCTCCAGCCGGACGCCGACTTCGGCCGGATCCTGGCCGCGTACGGCGGGGTGTTCGTCGCCGGGTCGCTGGCCTGGGGCGCGCTGGTCGACGGGTACCGGCCGGACCGGTGGGACGTGGCCGGCGCCCTGGTCTGCCTCGTCGGCGTCGCGCTGATCATGTACGCGCCGCGCTGATCAGCCGGTCGGCCGGTAGAAGCCCATGAACGCCATGCCGCTGTTGGTGGTGCGCAGGTTGCCGACCTGCACCGGGTCGCCCGCCTCGACGATCTGGCCGTTGCCGATCACCATCGCCACGTGCCCGCTCCACACCACGAGGTCGCCGGGCAGCAGTTGGTCCGGCGGGACGGAGGCGCCCATCGCCTGCGACGACGCCGGGCGCGGCAGGTCGAACCCGGCGCCCGCGTAGGCCCACTGCGTCAGACCGCTGCAGTCCGTGCCCTGCGGCGGGTTCGCACCGCCCCACACGTACGGCGTGCCGAGCGCGGACAGCGCGTTGCGAACGGCCTGCGCCGCCTGCTCGTTGGGCGCCTCGGCACTGCTGCCGTCCGGCAGGTTCACGCCGACGCCCGAACCGGGCTGGGGCGGGATGGCCACCGGCAGGTGCGGCCCGACGGCTCCACCGCCACCGCCTCCACCGCCTCCACCGCCCCCTCCGGTGCCGCCGCCGCCACCGCCCGTGCCTCCGCCACCGGTGCTGCCGCCGCCCGACCCGGTGCCGGTGGACGGCGGAGCGGCAGGGGCGCTGCCCTGGTCGGTGGTCGTGCTGGACGTGGAAGTCGTGCCGTCGCCGTTCTTCTCGATGCCGATGGGGTCGCCGAGCGCCTGCAACGCGCCGAGGTCGGGCTGTTCGAGGCCGTTGAGCTGCGCCACGGCCGCGGTCAGCTGGTCGCGCACCTTCTGCAACTCGGCCGCCGACTTGCCCTCGTACTCGTGCGCCTTCCCGGAGACCATCGCGGCCACCGCGAGCGAGGCCCCCGGCCCGCCGAACACCCCCGCGCCGACGGCAGCGGCCAGCCGGGGCGTCGCCCAGCCGATGAACTCGTCGATGAGGCCCTGGATCGCCGTGCGGCCGGTCGTGACGGCCGTGACGGCGCTCGTGGTCGCGGTCTGCGCGGTCGCGCTGTTGCGCGCCATCAGCTGCAGACCCCCGGACAGCGTGGCGACCCGCGACTGGAACGTGGCGGCCTTGTCGCCGTACCAGGTGCCCAGCACCGCGTTGGCCGCCCCGGTGTGCCTGCCGTCGACGTCGGTCAGCGCCGTGCCCGCCCTGGTGAACGCGTCGGCCGCCCGCGTCGCGCCACCGGTGTCGCCGTCGAGCTTGGCGAGGTGGTCGCGCATCGGTTGGACCAGCGAAGAGATGAAACCCGCGACGTCGACCACGAAACCGTTCCCCCGACTCAGACCTGGTAGCTGCGGTTGATGTCTTCCTTGGCCTGCGCCTGCTGCTCGGTGTACGCGCCGCCCGCGTCCGAGACCGCCTTCGCGAAGCCCGACAACCCGGTCGACGCGGCCGCGACACCGTCCAACTGCGCCTTCGCGGCCTGCTGGAACGCCGCCGTCAGGCCCACCTCGGCGCCGAGCGCGCCGAAGGCGTCCGCGGGCAGCGAGTCGACACCGGCGAGCGTCGACGTTCCCACTTCGCCGACCTCGGCCGCCAACCCCTCCGCCGTGCCGCCGAACGACGCGAGCGCGTCCGTGTCGACCCCGAAGCTCTGCTCCACCACCGAGGTACCCCCTTCTCCCACCTGTTGGACTGCCGCGCCCCCGCGGGCGTTCCCCGACCCGCCGGGGAAATCGTGCACCATCTGCCGCCGTCGGGTGTGGGCTTTGGACCAGCAGGTTCGTCCCGATCGTGCCCCGATGAGCGGTACCATGCCCGGCGGCGCCACTCGATCATGGGCGAGTGGGTGTTCTCGTGCACTGGAAACGAATAGTGGACTGGCTCGGAGAGCACGCCCCGGTGACCGGATCCGAGTTGCGCACTGCCGAGGACCCGGCCGCGGTGCTGGCGCTTTCGAAGGAAACCGGACTCGTGCCCCCGGAGGAACTCCGGACGTGGTGGTCGGTGTGCGGCGGAACGGCGAACCTGGCGTTCGCCGAGGTGCTCCCGCCGTTCTACACGCCGATCGGGCCGAGCGACTCGCTGCGCTCGTGGCGGCTCAAACGCGGCTTCTGGCCGCCCGAACTCGACTCCGAGGCGGGCATGCCCACCACCGGGTTCCACCCGATGTGGTTGCCGATCGCGTTCGACGGCTGCGGCGACGCACTGGCCGTCGACCTCCGTCCCGGTGTGCTGTCGGGGTGCGTCGTCGAGTGGGACCGCGAGTGCCACGAGATGGTGAAACCGGAGTGGACCTCGGTCACCGAGATGCTCGACCAGGTGGCGACGGCGTTGGAGCAGCGCAGCAGGCTCGGGCACTGCGAACCCCTGGTCACGCACGACGGCAGGCTGGACTGGCGCACCGCCTGACCCCGTGTTCCGGTAGCATGGTGGTAGCTGGAACCGCAGCTCAGCGCGTGTTGGGAGGGGTGGCATGGCCGACGTCCACGACGTGGCCGCCGCGGTGCTGGCCGCCACCGGCCCCTCCTCGCCGATGAAGCTGCAGAAGCTCCTCTACTACAGCCAGGCCTGGCACCTCGCGGACCACGGCACGGCCCTGTTCGACGCGCCGATCGAGGCTTGGCGCCACGGCCCCGTCGTGCCGGAGGTCTACCGGCGCCACGCGGGCCGCAACCAGGTGCACTCCTGGCAGGAGGGCGACCCCGCGGGCCTGGCCGAGACCGAGCACGCGGTCGTCCGCTCGGTCGTCGAGCGCTACGGCGGCTTCACCAGGCACGAACTCAGCGAGATGGCCCACGACGAAGAACCCTGGCGCTCGGCCCGCGGCACCCTTCCCGACACCGAGCCCGGCAACACCCCCATCCCGCACGAGACGATGCGGCGCTACTTCCACGGCCTCACCAGCGACCCCGAGACAGCGGTCGCCGAAGCGCGGGCATCCGCCAGGATCGAAGGCCTCCAGGTGTCCGAGGCCGCCATGACAGCCGCCCGCGCTGTCGTGCGCGGCGAAGTCGGCGCGGACGAGGCCGTCGCACTGCGGATCGAGGCACTGCTCCGATCGTGACCGCCGAGGATCCCTACATCGATCCCGGCTCGAACGTGCTGATCAACAAGCTCGGTGTCACCGACGCGGCGGTGTTGCGGCAGATCGAGTCCGAAGTGACGTTCCTGCGCGACACCCAACTCAAAACCACCACCCTCCCCGGCCGCTACGACCTCACCCACCTGCGCGCCTTGCACCGCCACCTCTTCGGCGACGTGTACCCCTGGGCAGGCGAGATCCGCCGCGCCGACCTCACCAGAACCGCGACGTTCGCACACTGGGCCCACATCGAGTCCTACGGCGCACAGGTGTTCGCCTCGCTGCGCGAGGAGAAGTTCCTGTCCACCCTGGATATCAAGCCCTTTCTCGACCGGTTCACGCACTTCTACGCCGAGGTGAACGCGCTGCACCCGTTCCGCGAGGGGAACGGGCGGGCGCAGCGGGCGTTCTTCCGGCAGTTGGCGTTGGCCGCAGGCCATCGGATCGACTTCGCCCGGCTCGACCCGGCCGAGTACAACGAGGCCTGCCGGGTCAGCATGAGCGGCTCCACCGACCCGTTGCGCAAGCTCTTCGCGGCTGCGCTGGTCCTGGACGCGCAGGGCTGAGCACAGGTCCCCCGGTCGTGAAGACCCCCCGAGGCACACCCCACGGGTGGGGTACGACAGTTTTCGACGATCTGGTGGCCGGCACCGCGTGCACGGTGCCGGCCGGCACGTCATACACCCATCGGGTGCCACACCGTCTTGGTCTCCAGGTACGCGCGCAGGCGGCTGATGTCCGGTTCGCGGGTGAAGTCCTCGCCGGTGCGGACGCGCAGGACGCGCTTGACGGTGCCCGCGGCGGCCCGTTCCAGGTCGGCGCGGATGGTGTCGGGGGCGCCGGTGAGGTCCAGTGCGTTCACATCCCCGTGAGACGCCAACCAGGGCGCGATCTCCGCCGTCCTCCCGGTCAGCAGGTTCACCACCCCACCCGGCAGATCCGACGTCGCCAGCACCTCCGACAACGTGATCGCGGGCAGCGGCCGGTCCTGGCTCGTCACCACCACAGCCGTGTTCCCCGAAGCGATCACCGGCGCCACCACGCTGATCAACCCCAGCAACGACGACTGCTGCGGCGCCAGCACACCCACGACACCAGTCGGCTCCGGCGTCGAAAACGAGAAGTACGGCCCCGCCACGGGATTCGAACTGCCCAGCACGGCCGCGATCTTGTCCGTCCACCCCGCGTACCAGACCCACCGGTCGATCGCCGTGTCCACCAGGGCTTGGGCCTTCTTCACCCCCACGCCTTCAGCCGCCGACACCTCCGCGGCGAACTGCTCCCGCCGGCCCTCCAACACCTCGGCCACCCGGTACAGCACCTGCCCGCGGTTGTACGCCGTGGCGTCGGCCCACCCCGCGAAAGCCTTGCGGGCAGCAGAAACCGCGTCACGAGCGTCCTTGCGCGACCCCTGGGCGGCGTTCGCCAGGAACGCGCCCTTGGAGTCCGTCACGGGGTAGCTGCGAGCCGACTCCGACCGCGGGAACTTGCCCCCGATGTAGAGCTTGTACGTCTTGGCCACGGGGATGCGGCTCTCGGTCTTGCCGAGGGAGATCCGGTTCTCAGACATCGAGGTACGCCTCCAGCCCGGCGCGGCCGCCTTCGCGACCGAAACCCGACTCCTGGTAGCCGCCGAACGGGGCGGTGGGGTCGAAGCGGTTGAAAGTGTTGGCCCACACCACGCCGGCGCGCATCTTCTGCGCCGCCCACAGGATGCGGGAGCCCTTGTCGGTCCAGATGCCCGCGGACAGCCCGTAAGGCGTGTTGTTCGCCTTCGCCACGGCCTCGTCCGGCGTGCGGAACGTCAGCACCGACAGCACCGGGCCGAAGATCTCCTCGCGGGCGATCCGCATCGCCTGCGACACCCCGGAGAACACCGTGGGCGCGAAGTAGAAACCCTTGTCCGGCAACGGGCACGCGCTGGTCCAGCGCTGAGCGCCCTCGGCCTCGCCCACGGCGGCCAGCTCCTGGATCCTCGTGAGCTGCTCGCGCGAGTTGATCGCGCCGACGTCGGTGTTCTTGTCCAGCGGGTCGCCCACGCGCAGCGTCGACACCCGCGCCCGCAGCTTCTCCAGGAACTCCTCGGCGATCGACTCCTGGAGCAGCAGGCGCGAACCGGCGCAGCAGACGTGGCCCTGGTTGAAGAAGATGCCGTTGACGATGCCCTCGACGGCCTGGTCGATCGGCGCGTCGTCGAACACGATGTTCGCCGCCTTGCCGCCCAGTTCGAGGGTGAGCTTCTTGCCGGTGCCCGCGAGCTGCCGCTGGATGAGCTTGCCGACCTCGGTGCTGCCGGTGAACGCGATCTTGTTCACGTCGGCGTGCTCGACCAGCGCGGCGCCGATGTCGCCTGCGCCGGGCAGGATGTTCACCACGCCGGGCGGCAGGTCTGCCTGCTGGATGATCTCGGCCAGCACCAGCGCGGTCAGCGGCGTCGTCTCGGCGGGCTTGAGCACCACCGTGTTGCCGGTCGCCAGCGCGGGCGCGATCTTCCACGCCGCCATCAGCAGCGGGAAGTTCCACGGGATCACCTGGCCCGCGACGCCCAGCGGCTTCGGGTCCGGCCCGTACCCCGCGTAGGGCAGCTTGTCCGCCCAGCCCGCGTGGTAGAAGAAGTGCGCGGCGGCCGTCGGGACGTCGACGTCGCGCGACTCCCTGATCGGCTTGCCGTTGTCGAGGCTCTCCAGCACGGCCAGCTCGCGCGACCGCTCCTGGATCAGCCGCGCGATGCGGTAGATGTACTTGGCGCGCTCGGCGCCGGGCATCCGGCCCCACACCCGGTCGTACGCGCGGCGCGCGGCCTTGACCGCTGTGTCCACATCGGACGGTGACGCCGTGCTGACCTCGGCGAGGACTTCTTCGGTGCCGGGGTTGATCGTCTTGAGCGGTTCGCCCGAACCCTCGACGAACTTGCCGTCCACGAACATCTTGTAGGAGGGCTTGAGGTTCGCGATGTCCCGCGACTCGGGGGCGGGAGCGTATTCCCAGAGCTGGCTCATCTTGTTCAGTCCACCGTCACGTAGTCGGGGCCGCTGTAGTGGCCGTCCAACTGGGTCCGCCGCTGCATCAGCAGGTCGTTGAGCAGGGTCGAGGCGCCGAAGCGGAACAGGTCCGCGGTCAGCCATTCCGGGCCCGCCACCTCGTGCACCGCCACCAGGTACTTGATCGCGTCCTTGGTGCTCCGGATGCCGCCCGCGGGTTTCACGCCGCGCAGCTCGCCGGTCAGGTCCCGCCAGTCGCGCACGGCCTGGAGCATCACGTGCGTCACCGGCAGCGTCGCCGCGGGCGACACCTTGCCGGTGCTGGTCTTGATGAAGTCGCCGCCCGCCAGCAGCGCCAGCCACGACGCGCGCCGCACGTTGTCGTAGGTCGCCAGCTCGCCGGTCTCCAGGATCACCTTGAGGTGCGCGTCGCCGCACGCCTGCTTCACCTGGCGGATCTCGTCGAACACCGCGCCGTAGTTGCCGGACAGGAACGCGCCGCGGTCGATCACCATGTCGATCTCGTCCGCGCCCTGCTCGACCGCGTGGCGGGTGTCGGCGAGCTTGACGGTCATGATCGACCGGCCCGACGGGAACGCCGTCGCCACGCTGGCCACGTGCACGCCGGTGCCCACGAGTTCTGCCTTGGCGGTCGCCACCATGTCCGGGTAGACGCACACCGCCGCCACCCTCGGCACTTCAGGCCGGTCGGGGTCCGGCCGCCGGGCCTTCGCCGCCAGC
This sequence comes from Umezawaea sp. Da 62-37, assembly GCF_032460545.1. Lineage (GTDB taxonomy): Bacteria > Actinomycetota > Actinomycetes > Mycobacteriales > Pseudonocardiaceae > Umezawaea. The sequence continues at coordinate 4,715,973 of NZ_CP135965.1, read as the reverse complement.
GACCGCACCTTCCCCACCGTGTCCGCGCCCTCGAGCGTGGTCAGGTCGACCATCGAGATGGCGGTGTCGATGGCCCACATCTTCGCGGCCTTCTTGATGCTGCGGGTGCCGAGACCGGCCGCCCGCTGTTCCACGCCGACCTGATCGACACCGGGCAGACCGTGCAGGAACCGGCGCAGCGAAGCGTCGTCCCGGACGGCATCGGCGAGGGCCGGAGGCAGTGGTGCCAACGGCGGCGTTGACGGAGCGGCAGCCATGGACCCCACTCTAAGCGGAATGGCACGCCCGTCCCAAGTGAGTCGGTTTCCGCAGCTCAGGAGAGCTTCGGCACAGCGCGGGCAGGTGACTTCGGCACCCCGAACCGCGGCCGCCGCGCAAGCCCCCGTTCCACCCGCGGGGAAACGGCGTCAGCCCTCCAACTGGTCGTGGTCCTTGTTCTTGATCTTCTTCCGCTTCGGCCGCTTCACCTCGACGCCCGCCATCAGCGCGAGGCCGTTGATGCGGACGACGGGGCCGCCGGGGACGGTGGGGGTGACGTCGGTGCGGTTGTCGAAGGCGCCCATGAACCCGATGCCGCCGACCTCCACGGTCACGTCCTCGGGGACGATGATGTCGACGCCGCCCCAGAACGCGAACACGTTGATGGTCGTGACGGCCTCGGCGAAGCGGGCCTGCGTGAGGTCGAGCGTGACGCCGCCCATGATCGCGATGGCGCTGTGCGTGGCCGGGACCACCCAGTGGCCCTTGCGGTCGCAGCCCGACCAGAAGGCGAACGAGACGCTGGAGCCGGGGACGCCGCCGACGCGGTCGACCGAGGCCGCCTGCGACCGGACGGCGGGCAGCGTCGACGGGACGCCGAGGTCGGCGGTGATCGGGACGAGGTCGGCGTAGGTCTTCGACGAGTAGGTGGCGCCCAGCCGCTCGTCCAGTTCGTGTAGGTCGATCCGGCCCTCGCCGTGCGCTTTGTGCAGGACCTGGGCCACGCGTTCGCGGTCGGCGTCCGACACGCGCATCTGGATGGGGTCGTTGGGGACCAGCTCGTCGCTCACACCGCCGAGTCTAGGAGTCCGCACCGGTCCCTGTCCGCACTTCGCCCGCGCGATGCCCGCCGCGCCGGCACACCGATCCGAACGCGGTCCGCCGTGGTCGGAGATCGTTCGGACAGGCCGCTCGCGCCCGTCGTGCGGTGCGGTGCCCGGCGGTTACGGTGTGCGCCATGGACGTGCTTGTTGTCGACCACCCGCTGGCCAGGGCCCGGCTCACCACGATGCGCGACGCGCGCACGGACAACGCGGCGTTCCGGGCCGCGGTCCAGGAGCTGACGGTGATGCTCGTGTACGAGGCGATGCGGAACGCGCCGTTGGCGGAGGAGCGGGTGCACACGCCGGTGGCGCGGACGGTGGGGTACCGGCTGGCGAACCCGCCGCTGCTGGTGCCGGTGCTGCGGGCCGGGCTGGGGATGGCGGACCAGGCGCACAAGCTGATCCCGGACGCGCAGATGGGGTTCGTGGGCCTGGCGCGCGACGAGGAGACCCTCCAGCCGACGCCGTACATGGAGTCGCTCCCGACGGACCTGGCGGGGCGGCCGGTGATGGTGCTCGACCCGATGCTGGCGACCGGCGGGTCGATGGCCTACACGATCAAGCTGCTGACCGACCGCGGGGCGACCGACGTGACGGCGATCTGCGCGCTGGCGGCGCCGGAGGGCGTGAAGTTCCTGGAGGACTCGGGGCTGCCGGTGCGGCTGGTGACGGCGAGCATCGACGAGCGGCTGAACGACTCCGGGTTCATCGTTCCGGGGCTCGGCGACGCGGGGGACCGGCTCTACGGGGCCGTTTGACCCGTTCCCGGCGCGGCGGCGGTGCGGATTGCGCCGTTCGGTCGTAGAAGTGGTCTAGACCTTGGTCTTAACGTGGTCTGGACCACAGGTCGTAACCGCCGCCTCGCTAGGAGCAGCATGTCGAGTAGCAGATGGGGGCTGTCCGTCCTCCTGGTCGGAGCCCTCGCCACATCGCTCGCGCCCACGGCCAACGCCGACGTGGAGACGAGCGGTCATGGTCACGGCGACGTGAAGCGGACCGTGGGGTACTACACCCAGTGGAGCGGCTACGACCGCAACTTCCTGGTGAACGACCTCGTGAAGAACGGCACGGCCAAGAAGCTCACGCACCTCAACTACGCGTTCGGCTTCCTCGACGAGACCGGCAAGTGCTACAGCGCCGACCCGTGGGCCGACTACCAGCGGCCGTTCGCCGCCGAGCAGAGCGTCGACGGCGTCGCGGACGTCGCCGGGCAGGCCCTCTCCGGGAACCTGAACCAGCTCAAGGAGCTGAAGGCGAAGTACCCGAGCCTGCGGGTCAACATCTCGCTCGGCGGGTGGACCGGCTCCAAGTACTTCTCCAACGCCGCCCTCACGCCCGAGTCGCGCGCGGCCAGCGTGAAGTCCTGCCTGGACCTGTGGATCAAGGGCAACCTGGACGACGCGCCCGGCGCGGCCGCGGGCCTGTTCAACGGCATCGACCTCGACTGGGAGTGGCCGTCGAGCGAGGGCAACGCCGGCAACGTCGTGCGCCCGGAGGACAAGCGGAACTTCACCGCGCTGGTCGCCGAGTACCGCAAGCAGCTCGACCAGCTCGGCCGGTCGACGCGCAAGGGCTACGACCTGACCGCGTTCCTGCCCGCCGACCCGGTGCAGCTCGACCGCGGCATCGAGACCCGCAAGGTGTTCCGCGACCTCACGTTCGCGACCCTGCAGGGCTACGACTACCACGGCGCGTGGGAAGCCGTGACGAACCAGCAGTCGTCGATCAAGACCCCCAAGGGCGACCCGTCGGCGTCGAAGTTCAGCTCCCAGGTCACCGTCGACGCCTACCTCACCAGGGGCGCGCCGCGGGACAAGGTCGTGCTGGGCGTGCCGTTCTACAGCCGCGGCTGGACCGGCGTGACCAACGCGAACAACGGCCTGTTCCAGACGTCGACCGGCCCCGCGCCGGGCACCTACGAGGCGGGCTTCGAGGACTACAAGGTCCTCAAGGGGCAGCTGGCGAAGTTCGAGGTGCACCGCGACGCGAAGGCGGGCCACGCCTGGCTGTTCGACGGCACGACCTACTGGACGTGGGACGACGCCGTGGAGATCAAGCGCAAGGCCCGCTACATCTCCGACCGCGATCTTGGCGGCGCGATGGTCTGGTCGCTCGACGGCGACACCGCCGACGGCGAACTGATCACCGCGCTGCGGAGCGGACTGTCCGGATAGGGCAGTCCGAAGAAGGGGTCCGGGGAGGTTTCGCGGCGGCCGCCTCCCCGGACCCCGCTTTCGTCAGCGCTTGCGCCAGCCGTCGGCGGTGGCGCGCACGGCCCGCTCGAACACCGGCGCGATCTCCAGGCCGGGGGGCAGGATGCCGTGCAGTTCGAGGCCGACCAGGCCGTGGCAGATGCTCCACAGCGCCAGGCCGATCACCTCGGGGCCCTCGTCGCCGATGAACTGGCCGTTGTCGATGGCCCGCTGCACCGTCTTGACCACGGGCACGAACGTGCCGGAGGCGGCGATGTAGGTCTCGGTGGTCGGCATGAAGTCCGGCACGACCTTGCTGAACATGACCACGTAGAACTGGCGGTCCTCGAGCGCGCTGTCGCGGTAGGTGAGCGCGATCTGGATCAGGTCCTCGACCGGGTCGTCGGTCTCCGGGACGGTGGCCAGCCGCTGGCCGAAGCGGCGGAAACCCTCGTCGTAGAGCGCGTCCAGCAGTGCGGGCTTCCCGCCGAAGAGCGAGTAGACGGCGGTGGTCGAGGTGTTGACGTCGGCCGCCAGCCGGCGCAAGCTCAACGCCCCTGGTCCTTCGCTGGACAGCAGTTCGCCCGCGCGGTTCAGCAGCCGTACGCGGAGCGCGTCGTCGTGGGTCTTGGGTCGAGGCACCGGTACATCGTACCGTAACATTGTTATAAAACGAATCCCGCAGCTCCGACCACCGGAAATCCTTTCGTCTAGCAGAAATCCTGGTGTCTTGGATATCGAATTGGTACCGTCGGCGGAATGGCAATGACCCTGCGTCTGAACGACGAGGAGAGTCGGCGGCTCGCGGAAGTGGCGAGCTCCGAGGGCCGGACCAAGCAGGACGTGGTGAGGCTCGCATTGGCAGAGCGTTGGGCCCAGCTGCACAAGGACGAGCAGCTGGGAGAGGTTCTGGAGCGGGTGCTCCCCAAGTACCGCGGCCTGCTCGACCGTCTCGGTTCCGCCTGATCGGCGCGGAACTGTCGTACCCCTGTGGTCCACTGACAGTGTGATCAACTACCTGGATGCCGGTGACCTGCTGGTGCTCGCCACCGCGGTGACCGGTGGCGATCTCGTGGTGCGCGATCTCGGCCTGCTCGACTCCGCAGCTCACAGGCCGCGTGCCACTGTTTTAGGTGTCGAGGCGTACGACACCCTGTGGCTCAAGGCCGCGTCCCTGTTGGACTCGATCGTGCGCACCCGCCCTCTGGTCGAGGGCAACTGGAGGCTGGCCTGGGTGGCCGTCGTCGCCTTCTGCGACATCAACGGCTGGTGGGTGGACGCCGACGAGGACGACGCCCTCGGCCTCGTGCGCGCGCTCGGGCGCGAGGAGATCGACGTCTTCGGCCTGGCCAGCAGGCTCGAGACGTGGGCGGCACCCAAGTCCGCGTGACGACGGGGCTTGACCTGGAGTGCGCTCCAGCTCCTACGGTCGTCCTGTGACTCATTCGATCGCCCAGGCAGCCGAACACAGCGGGTTGTCGATCGACACCCTCCGCTACTACGAACGCATCGGCCTGGTCGACCCTCCCGCCCGCGACTCGGGTGGGAGGCGCACCTACTCGGACGCGGACCTCGACTGGCTGGTCTTCCTCACCAGGCTCCGCACCACCGGGATGCCGATCAAGATGATGCGCGAGTACGCGCAGCTCCAGCACGTCGGCAACGTGACCAGGGGCGCGCGCCAGCAGATCCTGCTCGACCACCGCGCCTCCGTGCGCGAGCGCATCGCCGAACTCCAGTCGAGCCTCGACGTGCTCGACTACAAGATCGACCTCTACACGACGCTCATGACGTCCGAGCAGGTCGCCAGGGGCGCCACCGTATGACGGCCACGAGCCCGTCGGCTCGACTCGCGCCACGCCCGCCGCGCGGCCATGGTGGAGGAGTGGCGACACCCGCCCGCCACGACCGGACCGCGCCCGTTCGACATCCGATCGACCATGGGGGACGAGACCGATGACCACCCGCTTCCTGGGCACGCTCGAGGTAGGCCCGCAAGGGTTGGGCTGCATGGGGATGAGCCAGTCCTACGGCAAGGGCGACGACGTCGAGTCGATCGCCACGATCCACCGGGCGCTCGAACTCGGCGTCACGCTGCTCGACACCGCCGACCTCTACGGCGGCGGCGCGAACGAGGAACTGGTCGGCCGGGCGATCGCGGACCGGCGCGACCAGGTCGTGCTGGCCACGAAGTTCGGCTTCACCGGCGAGCCCGACCGCATGATCAGGGGCGACGCCGAGTACGTGCGGCGGTCGTGCGACGCCTCGCTGAAGCGGTTGGGGGTCGACCACGTCGACCTGTACTACCAGCACCGCGTCGATCCGACCGTGCCGATCGAGGACACCGTCGGCGCCATGGCCGAACTCGTCGAGGCGGGCAAGGTGCGCCACCTCGGGCTGTCCGAGGCCGGTGCCGCCACGATCCGGCGCGCGCACGCCGTGCACCCGATCACCGCGCTGCAGAGCGAGTGGTCGCTGTGGACCCGTGACGTGGAGCCGGAGATCGCGCCGACGTGCTTCGAACTCGGCATCGGCGTGGTGCCGTTCTCCCCGCTCGGGCGCGGCTTCCTGACCGGGGCCGTCACCTCGCTGGCCGACCTCGGCGAGGACGACGCGCGCCGCGGCCTGCCCCGGTTCGAGCAGGAGAACTTCGAGCGCAACCTCGCCATCGTGGCCGCGCTGCGCGCCCTGGCCGACGAGCGCGGTGTGACGGCGGCCCAGCTCGCGCTGGCCTGGGTGCAGCACCGGGGCGAGCACGTGGTGCCGATCCCCGGCACCAAACGCCGGAAGTACTTGCAGGACAACGTCGCCGCGGCCGCGCTGGAGCTGTCCGCCGACGACCTCGCCGCCATCGACGCCGCTCTGCCCGCGGCGACGGGCGACCGCTACGCCGCCGCGTTCCTCCGCCTGTCCGAAAACTGACACCGAGGGTGACACCGATGACCAACCGCTTTCTCGGCCCGCTCGAAGTCGGCTCCCAGGGCCTCGGCTGCATGGGGATGAGCGCCTTCTACGGCGACGACCGCGACGACTCCGAGTCGATCGCCACGATCCACCGGGCGCTCGAACTCGGCGTCACGATGCTCGACACGTCCGACGCCTACGGGCCGCACACCAACGAGGAGCTGGTCGGCCGGGCGATCGCCGACCGCCGCGACCAGGTCGTGCTGGCCACCAAGTTCGGCATCGCCGAGCGCGACGCCGACGGGCACGCCCGCATCCGCGGCGACGCCGACTACGTCCGGTCGGCCGCCGAGGACTCGCTCAAGCGGCTCGGCGTCGACCACGTCGACCTCTACTACCAGCACCGCGTCGACCGGACCGTGCCGATCGAGGAGACCGTCGGCGCCATGGCCGAACTGGTCGAAGCGGGCAAGGTCCGCCACCTCGGCCTGTCCGAGGCCAGCGCGGACAACATCCGCCGCGCGCACGCCGTGCACCCGATCACGGCCGTGCAGTTCGAGTGGTCGCTGTGGTCCCGCGAGATCGAGGCCGAGATCGTGCCCACGGCCCGTGAGCTGGGGATCGGGATCGTCGCGTACTCGCCGCTCGGTCGCGGATTCCTGACCGGCAGCATCAAGTCCACCGACGACCTCGCGCCCACCGACTTCCGCCGCATCGCCCAGCCGCGGTTCACCGGCGAGAACCTGGAGCGCAACCAGGCGATCATCGAGTCGCTGCGGGCCGTCGCCGCGCAGCACGACGTGACGCCGGGCCAGATCGCGCTGGCGTGGGTGCAGCACCGGGGCGACGACGTGGTGCCGATCCCCGGCACCAAGCGGCGGAAGTACCTGGAGGAGAACGTCGCCGCGGCGTCGCTGGAGCTGACCGCCGAGCAGCTGGCGGTCATCGAGGCCGCCGTCCCCGCCGACGCGGTGGCCGGTGAGCGGTACTCGGAGGGCAGCATGAAGACGATCGACCGGTGAGGCGCCTCGCGGCAGGTCTCGCGGCGGTGCTCCTGCTGTCCGGCGGCACGTCGGGCGCGCGCCCGCCCACCACGCCGGACGGCTGGGTCGGCACCTGGGGCGGCGCGGCCGCCGCCGGTGTCGGTGGCGGGTACGTCGACTACTCGATCCGCAACATCGTGCACACCAGCGTCGGCGGGTCCGCCGTCCGCGTCCGGCTGTCCAACCGCTTCAGCCCGCAGCCGGTCCTCATGGGCCACGTGTCGGTCGCCGTCCAGGCGAAGTCCGGAACCCCGGAGGCGGTGGCCGGTTCCATGCGCGAACTGACCTTCGGCGGCAGCCCCGCGATCACCATCCCGGCAGGCGCCGACGTGCTCAGCGACCAGGTCTCCCTCCGCGTCCCCCGCGACGGCGACCTGCTCGTCACCACCTACACCCCCGCCCCGTCCGGCCCCGTCACCTACCACGGCCTCGCGACCCAGACGTCGTTCTTCACCCGCAACGGCGACTTCGCACTGGAAACCTCCGGCGCCAGCTACAACGAGCAGACCGCCGCCTGGCACTACGTCACCGGCGTGGACGTCCGGGGCTCGGGCGCCACCGGCACCGTCGTCGCGTTCGGCGACTCGATCACCGACGGCGCGGGCGCCACCTCCGGCGCCAACAGGCGCTGGCCCGATCTGCTGGCCGACCGCCTCGGCGGCCGACTGGGCGTCGTCAACTCCGGCATCTCCGGCAACCGCCTGCTCCTCGACGGCGGCGGCGCGGGCGTCAACGCGCTCGCCGGGTTCGACCACGACGTCCTGGCCGAGACCGGCGTCCGCTCGGTCATCCTGCTGGAGGGCGTCAACGACATCCAGCAGAACCCCCACCAGACCGACCCGGCCCCGATCATCGCGGCCTACCGCCAATTCATCGCACAGGCCCACACCCACGACATCAGGGTGCTCGGCGCCACCGTGCTGCCGTTCAAGGGCTGGCAGGTCTACGACCCGACACTGGAAGCGACCCGCCAGGCCCTGAACGACTTCATCCGCACAAGCGGCGCTTTCGACGCCGTGATCGACTTCGACACCGCCATGCGCGACCCGGCCGACCCGCTGCGGATGCGAGCGGAGTACGACAGCGGCGACCACCTGCACCCCAACGACGCCGGCTACCAGGCCATGGCCAACGCCGTGAACCTCGGCAAGCTCTGACCGACCCGTGGGCGTCCCGGTACGGGGCGCCCACGGGAGGTCGATGGCTGCCGAATCACACACTGCTGTCCAGGAACACCGGCACACCCGCCGAACCCTCACCAGCTCCGCTCACCACCACGTCGAACGTGTCCTGCGCGTACCCGTTCTGCCGAACCCCCACGGTCAACGCTGGCCACGTCCCACCGGCTTCGACGACATTGGCGTTGCGACAGGCCAACCCGTCCTCGACCTCGTCGCACTGCCACTGGTCACCGGTGATCGAAGCGATGTCCACCGCGTCCATGGGCATGGACAGTCGGAGTACGAGGGGCTCGGAGGTCTTCGAGGCGGGCCCGCCCACAGTCGTGACGAACGTGAACACCCCGCCGTGCAGCCGCCACTTCCCGTCACTTTCGAGAACACCCTTGCCCGGGACCATTTCCACTTCCAGTTGGTCCGCGGCGTCGGCTGCCGTGCCGCAGCCCGCGACGAACACCAGGACAGCCGCTACCGCAGTACCGCATCCCCTCAAATCCCCCATGCCACCAAGATGGCACAACCAGCCCAACCAACGGCGACGCCAACACGGCCCTTGTCCGACGCGGAGCGAGGATGCCCCATCGGCGCAGCCGGCCACCCGCATCCGGCGCGGAGCGCCCGCCGCCTTACCGACGCGCAGCGAGGTGCCCTATCGGCAAAGCCGATGCCTGGTCAGGCGCAGCCTGATGCTGGCGGAGCCAGATCTACCCCTGCCCCCGATACACAGCGCCCTCCTGCACTGCCCTTGTTTGTCAAGACATCTTTCCCGTCTTGACAAACAAGGGCAGTGCATTGAGACAATTGCGCGCACGGGGGCCGGGTTCCGCGTCCTGCCCCAGGTATCACCAGCCCGATCCCCCAAACCGGCCATCGATGCCCGCCGTTCTCCGGGTTCGGCCGATGTGACTTGGGCCCCCTTCTTCGGCCCTCGGCGGTCTAAAAGGGCAGGTGGTGAAGCTCCTGCCCGCCGCCGAAAGTGCAGGGCCGAAAACCCCAAGTAACATCGGCCGAACAAGATGCGGCACGCTCGCTCTTCTAGCGCTCGGGCGGTCAGCCCGGTCTCGCGAACAAATGCAGGCACGCTCGCTTCCGTGCTCTTCAACAGCTCAGCCCACCTTCGCGGTCAAACGGCACGCCTACCCCACAGCCACACTCGCCGCCAACACCGCCCCCAACTCCCAACACCCCTCCAACGCCCCCCGGTCCGGCGCCCCGGTCACCTCCACCACCGGCGCCGCCAACTTCCACGACATCCCCCCGGCGATCTCCTTCACACTCCGCACAGCCCCCTCCACCCCCAGGTTCCCGTGCACGTAAACCCCGTACGGCCTCCCCCGAGTGGAATCCAGGCACGGGTAGTAAACGGTGTCGAAGAAGTGCTTCAGCGCCCCCGACATGTACCCGATGTTCGCCGGCGTCCCCAGCACGTACCCGTCCGCCCCGAGCACGTCCGACGCCGTCGCCTCCAACGCCGCCCGCCGCACCACCTCCACCCCCTCGACCTCCGGCGCACCAGCCCCGGACACCACCGCCGAGAACATCTCGTGCAGGGCGGGTGACGGGGTGTGGTGGATGATCAGGAGGCGGGGCATGGAACCAGTGTGGCTCGCGCGCGTCCTAGTAGGCACACACAGGAGGGGGTCATGGACACTTCAATCATGAGGTCCAGCAGTCGGAGCAAGCGCATCACCTGGGGTGGCGGTCTGTCGGTCAGCCTCGGCCTGATCGGGTTGCCGCTGGTGTTCGTGGGCGTGTGGCCCACGTTCGACCACAGCCCGTGGGACGCGAACACGATGATCCTGGCCGCGGGTGTCTTCCTCTGCACGGTGAGCTACATCTCCGGGCGCATCGCGGTCGCCGCGGTGACCGAGGAACGCCGTCAGCCGGTGACCCCGCCCACGAGACGCCCCTACGTGGTGGCGGGCGTCTCGCTGGCGGTCGCGATCCTCTGCCTGGTCATCGCGCTCAACTGAGCAGGGTCTCCACCTGTGTCCTGAGTTCCGCGAGACGTGCCGCGGCCCGGTCGCGGGCGGGTGCCAACTCGTCCGCGACCGGCTCGACCACCTCGAGGTACGCCTTGAGCTTGGGCTCGGTGCCGGAGGGCCGCACGACGACGCGCACGCCGTCCTTGGTCAGCCGCAGCACGTCCGCCTCGGGCAGCAGGTCCTCGTGGGCGAAGCCGTCCGGCGGGTCCTGCCGCAGCCGTGCCATCAGGGCGCCGATGCGGCTCAGGTCGGTGAACCTGAGCGACACCTGGTCGGTGAGGTGCACGCCGTGCTCGACCGACAGCTGGTCGAGCGCGTCGAGCAGGGTCCGGCCGGAGGCCTTCAGGGTCGCGGCGAGGTCGCAGGCGACGACGGCGGCGGAGATGCCGTCCTTGTCCGTCACGGCGTCCGGGTCGACGCAGTGCCCGAGTGCCTCCTCGTAGGCGTAGACCAGGCCCTCGCCCGCGCGCACCAACCACTTGAAGCCGGTCAACGTCTCCGCGTACCGGGCGCCTTGCGCCTTGGCGATTTCGCCGAGCAATGACGACGACACGATCGTGGTCGCCACCAACGGATCCGGGTGCGCCGAGCGGTCCACTGTGGACAGCACGAGCGAGCCGAGCAGCACGCCGGTCTCGTCGCCGCGCAGCATCCGCCACGTGCCGTCGGGCCCCCGCACGCCGAGCGCGCACCGGTCCGCGTCCGGGTCGAGGGCGATCGCGAGGTCCGCGTCCTCCTGGGCAGCCAGCGCGAGCAGCTCGTCCGCCGCGCCGGGCTCCTCGGGGTTCGGGAACGCCACCGTCGGGAAGTCCGGGTCCGGCACGGCCTGCGACCGCACCACGCGCACGTCGCTGAAACCCGCGCGCCGCAACGCTTCCACGGCCGTCTGGCCGCCGACGCCGTGCATCGGCGTCAGCACCACGCGCAGGTCGCGGGCGGTGCCCTTGGGCAGCGACGACACGCGTTCCAGGTACTCGTCCACCTCGGCGTCGGTGACCGGCAGCCAGTCCGCCGACGTCTCCACCGAGATCGCCGCGGGCACCCGTGCCACGGCGGCCTCGATCTCGCGGTCCGCGGGCGGCACGATCTGCCCGCCGCCCGCCAGGTACAGCTTGTAGCCGTTGTCCGCGGGCGGGTTGTGCGACGCGGTGATCTGCACCCCCGCGACCGCGTTGTGCTTGCGCACCAGGAAGGCCAGCACCGGCGTGGGCAGCGGCCGGGGCAGCACGCGCACGGAGAAGCCTGCGGCGGCCAGCACACCCGCGGCGGCCTGGCAGAAGTCCTCCGAGCCGTGCCGCGCGTCGCGGCCGACGAACACGGTGCCGGTGTGGCCGTTCGCCCGCAGCCACTCCGCCAGACCGGCGGTGGTGCGGATGACGACGGCGCGGTTCATCCCGTTGGGACCCGCCCTGACCGGGCCGCGCAGACCCGCCGTGCCGAACGCGAGCGGCCCGGCCATGCGGTCGGCCAGCTCCTCCAGCGCGCCGGGCGCGCCACCCATCGCCCGCGCGAGGACGCCCTGCAACTCGGCGCGCGCGGCGGGGTCGGGGTCGTCGGCGATCCAGCGGAACGCGGCGTCGCGCAGGGCCGGGTTCAGGCTCATGCCCTCGTCACCAGTTCCCGGAGCAGCGCGCCCATGCGGGAAGCGGCGGCGGCGCCGGCCTCCAGCACCTCGAGGTGGTTGAGCGGCTCGCCGGTGATGCCGGCCGCCAGGTTCGTCACCAGCGACAGCCCGAACACCTCCACGCCCTCCGCGCGGGCCGCGATGGCCTCCAGCACGGTCGACATGCCGACCAGGTCGGCGCCCATCGTGCGCAGCATCCTGATCTCCGCGGGCGTCTCGAAGTGCGGGCCCGGCAGGCCCGCGTAGACGCCCTCCTCCAGCGAGGGGTCGATCTCCGCGGCGATGGCCCGCAGCCGGGACGAGTACAGGTCGGTCAGGTCCACGAACCGGGCGCCCACCAGCGGTGACGACGCGGTCAGGTTCAGGTGGTCGCTGATCAGCACGGGCTGGCCGACGGCCATGCCCTGGCGCAGGCCGCCCGCGGCGTTGGTCAGCACGACGGTGCGGGCGCCCGCGGCGGCGATGGTGCGCACGCCGTGCACGACCTTCTCGACGCCCTTGCCCTCGTACCCGTGCGTGCGGCCGAGCATGACCAGCACGTTCTTGTCGCCCACCGGCACCGAGCGGATCGTGCCGCCGTGGCCGACGGCGGTCGGCGCGTCGAAGCCCGGCAGCTCGCCGAACGGCACCTCCGCGGTGGGCTCGCCGATCAGGTCGGCGGCGGGCCGCCAGCCGGATCCGAGCACGACGGCGACGTCGTGCTTGGCCACTCCGGTGCGGTTCGCCAGCTCCTCGGCGGCCTCGGCGGCCAACGTCCCCAGAGCGTTCTTCTCGTCGTTTGTCCCGGTCACCGCGTGAGCGTAACCGCGGTCAGCCCGCCACGGAGAACGTGCCGCTGATGGTGTCGAAGAGCCGCACCCGGCCGGTTTCCTCCTGGTCGGTGGGGAACACCACCTCCACCACCCACAGGTCGTCGCCGTGCGGCACGATCCGCGAGAACCGCGACCGCCGCAGGTCCGCGCCCGGCTCCGGGTAGGTCTCGGTCAGCGGGAGGGCCGCCTCGACCGTGCGGTAGCTGAACTGGACCGCCTCGCCGTCGTAGTCGTTGCCCGGCACCTCGGGCAGGCCCTGGCTGGCCTCGGAGAAGTAGCGGTCCTCCGGCCAGTGCGACCGCACCAGCGCGAGGTAGTTCCCGATCCGGTAGTTCGGGTAGTAGCCGCCGAACCGCTGCACGGCGACCTCGTACAGCCCGTTCGGGGCCACCAGGTGGGTGACGGTGCTGGGGACCAGGTCGTCGTTCGTCCGCTGCTCGACGTAGGTGGTCCAGTCCGGGCCGACGCTGATGGTGAAGTCGGCCCCCTGGTCGCCGTTCGCCGCCGCCGCCGACGCGGTGCGCGGCACCAGCTGCTGCGCCTCCCCGATGCCGGGCACGCTCGGCGCGCTCTGCTGCTGCGGCGGGAGCAGCGACCGGCCCGCGACGAGCCTGGTCGCGACGAACCCGCCGACGGTGGCCGAGGCGAAGAGCAGCACGGTGATCACGACCAGCAGCGCCGTCACGGCGGGCTCGCGCCTGGGCGCCATGGTCCGCGTCGCGTGGTGGGCCACCTGGAACGGCAGCGGGCCGGGATCGGAGGCCAGCGGGGTGTCGGACGGGATCACCGGTTTCGGCGTCACGACCGGCGCCTTCACCGTGACCCGCAGGTCGCGGGTCACCTCGTTGTTCGGGAACAGCTCCACGCCGGGGTCCGCCAGCAGCGGGCGGACCAGCCTGCGGACCTCGGACAACGGCATCCGCGCGTCGGGCCGCTTGACCATCAGCCCCGCGATGACCGGGGCCAGTTCCCCCGCGCCGACCGGCGGCGGCACCTCGTGGTGCACGACCGCGTTGATCGTGCGCAGCACGTTCGTGCCGTCGTAGGGCGGGGTGCCGGACATGGCCGCCCACAGCGTGGCGCCGAGGCCCCACAGGTCGGCGGCCGTGGTCAGGGGCGCGCCGGAGGCGACCTCGGGGGCGATGTAGGAGGGGGTGCCGAGCATGATGCCGCGGCTGGTCATGGTCGCGTCGGCCACGTTGCGGGCGATGCCGAAGTCGGTGAGCTTGATCCGCCCGTCGTCGGCGATCAGCACGTTGCCGGGCTTCACGTCGCGGTGCACGATGCCCGCCCGGTGCGCCGACTCGAGCGCCGCGGCCACCGCGTCCGCCACCGCCGCGCCCTGCTCCTGGGTCAGCGGCCCGCGCAGCCGGATCAGGTCGGCCAGGCTGGACGACGGCACCAGCTCCATGACCACGTAGGGATCGCCGTCGAGCTGCACGACGTCGTAGAGCGTGACGAGGTTGGGGTGCGACAGCCGGGCGACCGACCGCGCCTCGCGCATGGTCCGCTCGCGCAGCACCTCCGCCTCGGCGTCGGTCGTGCCCGGTGGGCGCAGCACCTCCTTCACCGCGACGTCGCGCCTGAGCACCTCGTCGTGAGCCGCCCAGACGATGCCCATCGAGCCGCGGCCGAGCACGTGGCGCAGCCGGTAGCGCTCGCCGATCAAGCGCTCTGTCCGCTCGTTCTCCACGCGGTCATTCTGCACAATTAGGGGGGCGTTAGGGGCCGGGGCCACGATGCGTGCGTGGGAGGCTTGCTGCATCGTTCACGGCGGTGAACCTCACATAGCCGCCTCACCGCTTGTCGTCGACACTTCGGAGCATGATGGAACCGTCCGGTGATTTGGCTCTGGCCGCCGAGTTCCCGACGCCTGATCGGGAACGCTGGCGGGAACTGGTCGACGGGGTCCTGAGGAAATCGGGAGCCCCGTTCGAGTCCCTGGTCTCCACCACCTACGACGGCATCACCATCAACCCCCTCTACACCGCCGAGGACGTCTTCCCGCCGAGCGGTTTCCCCGGTGTCGCGCCGTTCGTGCGCGGTGGGAAACCCGATGGCGCGGTCGACGGCGGGTGGCTCGTCCGCCAGCTGCACGCGCACCCCGACCCGGCGGTCGCGAAGCACGCGGTGATGGGCGACCTGCTCAACGGCGTCGGCTCGCTGTGGCTCAAGGTCGGCTCGGCCGGGATCCCGGCGACGGCGCTGGACGACGTGCTCGCGGACGTCCACCTGGACCTCGCCCCCGTCGTGGTCGACGGCGGCGCGGAGTTCGCCGACGCCGGTCGCGCGATGCTCGAGGTCTTCGACGAGCGGCCGCTGCTGCCCGGCGAGGTGCGCGGCAACCTCGGCGCCGACCCGATCGGCGTGCTCGCCCGCTCCGGCGGGGAAGCGGACTTCGCCGCCCTGCTCGACCTGGTCACGCGCTCGCGCCGGTTGTTCCCCGAGCTGCGCTCGGTCGTCGTCGACGGCCTGCCGTTCCACCAGGCCGGTGGCTCGGACGCCCAGGAGCTGGGCGCGTCGCTCGCGGCGGGCGTGGCCTACCTCAGGGCGCTCACCGACGCGGGCCTGACCGTCGCGGAGGCGGCCGGGCAGCTGGAGTTCCGCTACGCCGCCAGCGCCGACCAGTTCCTCACGATCGCGAAGTTCCGCGCGGCCCGGCGGCTCTGGTCGCGGGTCACCGAGGTCGCGGGCGCGACGACGCCGCAGCTCCAGCACGCGGTGACGTCCACGGCGATGATGACCAGGCGCGACCCGTGGGTGAACATGCTGCGCACCGCGATCGCGTGCTTCGGCGCCGGTCTGGGCGGGGCGGACGCGGTGACCGTGCTGCCGTTCGACGCGGCCATCGGCCTGCCGGACGACTTCGCCCGGCGGATCGCGCGCAACACCCAGTCCGTGCTGCTGGAGGAGTCGCGGCTCGCGGGCGTGATCGACCCGGCAGGCGGCTCCTGGTACGTGGAGCGGCTGACCGACGAGCTCGCGCGGGCCGCGTGGACGTGGTTCCAGGAGATCGAGCGCGCGGGCGGCGTCGTGGCCGGCCTGCGGTCCGGGTTCGTGGCGGACCGGCTGGCGGCGACGTGGGCGGCGCGCGAGGCGAACCTCGCCGACCGCACCGACGCGCTGACCGGCGTGAGCGAGTTCCCGAACCTGGCCGAGAAACCCGTGGAACGGGCTCCCGCGCCCGCCGACCCGACCGGTGGCCTGCCGGTCGTCCGGTACGCGCAGGCCTACGAGTCGCTGCGCGACCGCTCCGACGCGCACCTGGCCGCTCACGGCGCGCGCCCCACCGTCTTCCTCGCCACGCTCGGCCCGGTCGCCGCGCACACCGCGCGGGCGTCGTTCGCGGCGAACCTGTTCCAGGCGGGCGGGATCGAGACGCCGAACGCCGGTCCGACGAGGACGGTCGAGGACGTGGTCGCGGCGTTCCGCGGGAGCGGGGCCCGGATCGCCTGCCTGTGCGGCAGCGAGAAGAGCTACGGCGAGCTGGCCGCTCCGGTGGCGGAGGCGTTGCGCGCCGCGGGCGCCGAGCGGATCCTGTTGGCGGGCAAGGAGTCCGACGCGGGGATCGACGAGTTCGTGTTCACCGGGTGTGCGGCGCTGGACGTCCTCGACCACACCTTCGCGGCCCTGGAGGTGGTGTGATGATCCCGAACTTCGCGGACATCCCGCTGGGCGACCCGGCGGGGTCCTCGGTGGACGATTGGCAGCGGGCGTTGCAGGAGACGACGGGCAAGGGCGCCGACGCGCTCGTGTGGGAGACGCCGGAGGGCATCGGCGTGAAGCCGGTGTACTCCGCGGCGGACACCGAGGGCCTCGACTTCCTCGCCACCTACCCCGGCATCGCGCCGTACCTGCGCGGGCCGTACCCGACGATGTACGTCAACCAGCCGTGGACCATCCGGCAGTACGCCGGGTTCTCCACCGCCGAGGAGTCCAACGCCTTCTACCGCCGCAACCTCGCGGCGGGCCAGAAGGGGCTGTCGGTCGCGTTCGACCTGGCGACCCACCGCGGCTACGACTCCGACCACCCGCGCGTCGCCGGTGACGTCGGCATGGCGGGCGTGGCGATCGATTCCATCTACGACATGCGGCAGCTGTTCGACGGCATCCCGCTGGACAAGATGAGCGTGTCGATGACCATGAACGGCGCCGTGCTGCCGGTGCTGGCGCTCTACGTGGTCGCGGCCGAGGAGCAGGGTGTGCCGCCGGAGCAGCTGGCCGGGACCATCCAGAACGACATCCTCAAGGAGTTCATGGTCCGCAACACCTACATCTACCCGCCCGCGCAGTCGATGCGGATCATCTCGGACATCTTCTCCTACACCTCCACGAGGATGCCGAAGTACAACTCGATCTCCATCTCCGGCTACCACATGCAGGAGGCCGGGGCGACCGCCGACCTGGAGCTGGCCTACACGCTGGCCGACGGCGTCGAGTACCTGCGGGCCGGTCGCGCCGCGGGCCTCGACATCGACGCGTTCGCGCCGCGGCTGTCGTTCTTCTGGGCCGTGGGCATGAACTTCTTCATGGAGGTCGCGAAGCTGCGCGCCGCCCGGCTGCTGTGGGCGAAGCTGGTGAAGGGCTTCGACCCGAAGTCGCCGAAGTCGCTGTCGCTGCGCACGCACTGCCAGACGTCGGGGTGGTCGCTGACCGCGCAGGACGTCTTCAACAACGTCACACGCACCTGCGTCGAGGCGATGGCCGCGACCCAGGGCCACACGCAGTCGCTGCACACCAACGCGCTGGACGAGGCGCTGGCGCTGCCGACGGACTTCTCCGCGCGCATCGCCCGCAACACGCAGCTGTTCCTCCAGCAGGAGTCCGGCACCACGCGGGTGATCGACCCGTGGGGCGGCAGCGCGTTCGTGGAACGGCTCACGAACGACCTCGCGCGCCGGGCGTGGGGGCACATCACCGAGGTCGAGGCCGCGGGCGGCATGGCGAAGGCGATCGAGGCGGGCATCCCGAAGCTGCGCATCGAGGAGGCCGCCGCCCGCACCCAGGCGCGGATCGACTCCGGCCGCCAGCCGGTGATCGGCGTGAACAAGTACCAGGTCGAGTTCGACGAGAAGATCGACGTGCTCAAGGTCGACAACGCGGGCGTGCGCGCCCAGCAGCTGGAGAAGCTGCGGCGGCTGCGCGAGGAGCGCTCGTCGGAGGCCGTTGAGTCCGCGCTGGAGGCGTTGACGAAGGCGGCCGCGGGCGAGGGCAACCTGTTCGCCCTGGCCATCGAAGCGGCCCGCGCGATGGCGACCGTCGGGGAGATCTCCGAGGCGCTCGGCAAGGTCTGGGGCCGCCACTCGGCCCAGATCCGCACGATCTCCGGCGTCTACCGGGAGGAGTCCGGTCCGGTGTCGAACGTGGACGCGACCCGCGAGGTCGTCGACCGGTTCGCGGAGGCGGAGGGGCGGCGCCCGCGCATCCTGGTCGCGAAGATGGGCCAGGACGGGCACGACCGCGGCCAGAAGGTGATCGCCACGGCGTTCGCCGACCTCGGCTTCGACGTGGACGTCGGCCCGCTGTTCCAGACGCCGGGCGAGGTGGCGCGGCAGGCCGTGGAGGCCGACGTGCACGTGGTCGGCGTGTCGTCGCTGGCCGCCGGGCACCTCACGCTGGTGCCCGCGCTGCGCGACGAGCTGGCGGAGCTGGGCCGCGACGACATCATGATCGTGGTCGGCGGCGTGATCCCGGCTCAGGACTTCGAGGCGCTGCACGAGGCGGGCGCGGCGGCGATCTTCCCGCCCGGCACGGTCATCGCCGACGCGGCGGGCGACCTGCTGGGCAAGCTGTCAGCCCAGCTCGGCCATGCCTAGGCCCGTCGACGTCGGGGAGTACGCGAAGGGCGTGCTCGCCGGGAACCGGGGCACGCTGGCGCGGGCGATCACGCTGGTCGAGTCCACCAGGGCCGACCACCGCGCGCTCGCGCAGGAGCTGCTGGTCGAGCTGCTGCCGCACGCGGGCGGCGCGCACCGGGTCGGCGTCACCGGCGTGCCCGGCGTGGGCAAGTCGACGTTCATCGACGCCCTGGGCACCAAGCTGACCGGCGAGGGGCACCGGGTGGCCGTGCTGGCCGTCGACCCGTCGTCCACCCGGACCGGCGGCAGCATCCTCGGCGACAAGACCAGGATGGCCAGGCTGGCGGTCGACCCCGCCGCCTACATCCGGCCGTCGCCGACGTCGGGCACGCTCGGCGGCGTGGCGCAGGCGACCAGGGAGACCATCGTCCTGGTCGAGGCCGCGGGCTACGACGTCGTGCTGGTCGAGACGGTCGGCGTCGGGCAGTCCGAGGTGGCCGTCGCGAACATGACGGACTGCTCGCTGTTCCTCACCCTCGCGCGCACCGGCGACCAGCTCCAGGGCATCAAGAAGGGCGTGCTGGAGCTGGCCGACGTGATCGCGGTCAACAAGGCCGACGGCGAGCACGAGCTGGAGGCGAAGAAGGCCGCTCGCGAGCTGGCCGGGGCGCTGCGGCTGCTCCGCCCGCCCGGCGCGCTGTGGCACCCGCCCGTCCTGACGTGCAGCGCGCTGACCGGTGCCGGGATGGACGGGGTGTGGGATCAGGTCGGCAAGCACCACTCCGCGCTCAGCGAGGCGGGGGAGCTGGCTGAGCGGCGCAAGCGCCAGCAGGTCGACTGGACGTGGGCGATGGTGCGCGACCAGCTGCTCGGACGCCTGCGCGCCCATCCCGAGGTGCGGACTTTGACGCCGGAACTGGAACGGCGGGTTCGGGAAGGCGAACTCACGGCGACCCTGGCCGCCGAACAGATCCTCAAGGCGTTCACGACCGACTGACACCACCCTCCGCGAGTCGAACCCCCAGACACCCCGTGTCGAACACTCAGACACCCCGTGTCGAACGTTCAGGCACTGCGAGTTCGTCACTCGGACACCGTGTGTCCGTCGGTCGGACTCGGGGTATGCCCGTTCGGGGGTGCCTGGAGGTTCGACAGGGGGTGCCTGGGGGTTCGACTCGCGGGGTGTAGGGGACATCTGGGTGCTGGTGTGGTGGGAGGAGGCGATACTGGGAGTGAATGGAGATGCCGGTTCGGGTGACCACTGACAGTGGTAACCGGGACGTTGGGTGACTAACCTGGTGACCATGCGGCGATCAGTGTCCAGTGCGTGCGTGGCTCTTCTGTTCGCGCTGGTCGGTGCGTTCGCCCTGGTGGCGCCCGCGAGTGCGGCGGCGGGCCCGGACGTGCGCCCGGTGGTGCACGTGCACGCGCAGCAGACGGAGACGGTGGACCCGACGAACACCGGGCCGGACCTGAACCCGCCGCAGGAGAACCGCTCGATCGGGGCCGACACCAAGCGGAAGCTCTGGATCGGCGGTATCGCGATCCTGCTGTTCGCGCTGGTGTACTGGCGCAACAAGCGCCGGTACAACAAGTGGCGCAAGGCGCGCAAGGCCGCCGCGGGCTGACCCCGAAGCGTTCCATCTGCTGGGAATCGGCATCCGGTATACGGTCGTCCGGTGGGAAATCGCGAGGCAGTGATCGGTCAGGCCGAACCCCCGGCCGCCGTTTGGCGCAGCGTCGCGACCGGCCGTCGTTGATCACCGGAAGGGCACTTCGGCCCGCCGGGACGTGATGCAGGATGGACGCAAATGAGTACCGACTTCAAGAGCAGCACACGCTCATCCGTGGAGCGGTACTCGACGGTGCTCGCAGACCTCTCGCACAGCATCCACGCCGAGCCCGAGATCGCCTTCCAGGAGCACCGCAGCGCCGACAAGGTCGCGTCGCTGCTGGCGGGCGAGGGTTTCGAGGTCGAGCGCGGCGTCGCGGGCCTGGACACGGCGTTCACCGCGACCTACGGCTCCGGTGAGCTGGTGCTGGGCCTGTGCGCCGAGTACGACGCGCTGCCCGAGATCGGCCACGCCTGCGGCCACAACGTGATCGCGGCCTCCAGCGCGGGCGCGGCACTGGCGCTGCGCGACCTGGCCGACGAGCTCGGCATCACGGTCAAGGTGATCGGCACGCCCGCCGAGGAGGTGGGCGGCGGCAAGGTGCTCATGCTGGAGCGCGGCGTGTTCGACGACGTGGCGTTCTCGATGATGGTGCACCCCGCCCCGTACGAGGCCATCGCGGCCCGTTCGCTCGCGATCACCGACGTCGAGGTCCACTACACCGGACGGTCCTCGCACGCCGCCGCCGCGCCGCACCTCGGCGTGAACGCGGCGGACGCGATCACGGTGGCCCAGGTCGCGATCGGCCTGGCCCGCCAACACCTGGAGCCCGGCCAGATGGTCAGCGGCATCGTCCTCAACGGCGGCACGGTGCCGAACATCGTGCCCGCGAAGACGTCGGCGATGTTCGACCTGCGCGCCGAGAACCTCGAATCACTGCAGCGCCTCGAGAACCGAATCGGGGACTGCTTCCACGCCGGGGCCCTGGCCACCGGCTGCACCCATGAGGTCGTCAAGGTCTCGCCGATCTACGCCGAACTCACCCCCGACCAGTGGCTGGCGGACGCCTACCGGCAGGCCGCGGTCGCACTGGGGAGGCGTCCGCTGAGTCCCGAACGGGAACAGCGGGAGAAGATCGGCAGCACCGACATGGGCAACGTCACCCGCGTGCTGCCCGCCATCCACCCGACCATCGCCATCGACTGCGGAGACGCGGTGAACCACCAGATCGAGTTCGCCACCGCCTGCGCGTCGGCTTCGGCCGACCGGGCGGTGCTCGAAGGAGCACTGGCCATGGCCTGGACGACCATTACCGCGGCCACGGATCCGGACCAGCGCGCGAGGCTGCTCGCCGCCGCTGCCGACCGTGCCGCCCCTCTCGGAGGTACGGCATGACCGTCCTGGATTCGCGGACCGACCTGTCACGGGAGGAGTCCGAAGTGCTGTTGACCCGACAGGGGGTGAGCATTGCCCCTGTGGATGATCCCGGCGAGGGGCGTGGTCCCTCTTGGCTCGACGACTGGCTGACCGCGAACGCGGCCGAGGTCGTCGCCTGGCGCAGGCACCTCCACGCGAACCCGGAGCTGTCCCGCAAGGAGTTCGGCACGACCGAGCTGATCGCCGGGTTGCTGCGGTCCGTCGGGTTGAAGCCCCGTGTGCTGCCCGGTGGTACGGGCCTCGTCTGCGACATCGGCAGCGGGCCCCGCTGCGTGGCGTTGCGCGCGGACATGGACGCGTTGCCGCTGAAGGAGAACACCGGCCTGCCGTTCGCCTCCACTGTGGACGGGGCGTCGCACGCTTGTGGACACGACGCGCACACCGCGGTGCTGCTCGGAGCGGCGTTGGCGCTGGCGTCGGCCACCGAGTTGCCGGGACGGGTGCGGTTGATCTTCCAGCCCGCCGAGGAGGTCATGCCCGGCGGTGCGCTGGACGTGCTCGCGGCGGGTGGGTTGGACGGTGTGGAGCGGATCTTCGGGCTGCACTGCGATCCGCGGCTGGAAGTGGGGCGGGTCGGAACCCGTGTGGGTGCGATCACGTCGGCGAGTGACCTGCTGGAGCTGCGGCTTACGTCGCCCGGTGGGCATACGTCGCGTCCGCATCTGACTGCGGATCTGGTCAATGCCCTGGGCACCGTGATCACGGGGTTGCCGTCGTTCCTGTCCCGCAGGGTGGATCCGCGTTCGGGGACCGTTCTGGTGTGGGGTGCCGTGCATGCCGGTGAGGCTGCTAACGCGGTGCCGCAGGACGGGGTGCTGCGGGGGACGTTGCGGACCGGGGATCGGGAGATCTGGGCCGAGTTGGTGCCGTTGGTGAAGGAACTGGTGGGGGCTTTGTTGGCGCCCACCGGGGTGGGGTTCGACCTGCATCATCGGCGGGGGGTGCCGCCGGTGGTGAATGAGCGGGATTCGACGTTCCTGATGCGGGCTGGGATTGAGGCCGCCCTTGGGGAGGATGCTTTGGCTGGGACGAAGCAGTCCTCCGGGGGTGAGGACTTCGGGTGGTATTTGGAGCATGTGCCAGGGTCGTTCGCGCGGCTTGGGGTGTGGGATGGGGTTAGCAAGCAGAAGGATTTGCACCAGTCGACGTTTGATTTGGATGAGCGGGCGTTGTTGGTGGGGATTCGGGTGATGGTGCACACGGCGCTTGCCGCTTTGGCCTGAGGGTTGGGTGGGTTTTGGGCGGGGGGTTGGGTTTCGGGAAAGCGAAGCCCGGCTCCCCGTGGCGCGATTGTCTCAATGCCCTGACCCCGTTTGTCAAGGCGGGAAAGATGCCTTGACAAACGGGGTCAGGGCAGGAGGGCGCTGTGTATCGGGGGCAGGGGTAGGTCTGGCTTCGCCAGTATCAGGCTGCGCCTGACTTGGGCACCTCGCTCCGCGTCGGTAAAGCACCTCGCTGCGCGTCGGCAAGGCGGTGGGCGCTCCGCGCCGGATGCGAGGGGGCGGCTGCGTCGGGTGGGGATCCTGGGCTTCGCCTTCGGACCAAGCATTCTTGCTTCGCATTGGACGACTGCTGCCCCCACCTGGTTGCGGGTGGGGGCAGCAGTGTGTCCTGGGTGGTTAGGAGACCGGTTCGATTAGTTGTGGCCTGGCTTCGGGGGCGGCGGAGCGGACGCCGTCTGCGGCCTGGTCGCTGGGTTGGGCTTGGGATTTGCGTTCGGCTTCTACGCGGGCGATGTAGATTTCCACCTCGCGTTTGATCTGCTCTTCGTCCCAGTCGTGGACGGTGGCGATGAGGCGGGCGACTGCTTCGGCGCTGTCGACGCCTCGGTGCGGGTATTCGATGGAGATGCGGGTGCGCCTGGTGAGGACGTCTTCGAGGTGCAGTGCGCCCTCGTGGCTGACGGCGTAGAGCACTTCGACCTGGAGGTAGTCCGGGGCGCCGGGGACTGGTTTCAGCAGTTCCGCGTTGTCGCGGGTCAGGCCGAGGACCTCGTGGACGAGGGAGCCGTAGCGGTCGAGGAGGTGGCGGACCCGGTAGGGGTGGAGGCCGTAGCGGGTGGCCAACTGGTCGGCCTGGTTGACGAGGGCGTGGTAGCCGTCCGCGCCGACGAGGGGGACCTTGTCCGTGATGGACGGTTGGATGCGGCCGGGTACGTCGACCGAGGCGGCGTCGATGGCGTCGGCGCCCATGACGCGGTAGGTCGTGTACTTGCCGCCCGCGATGGCGACCAGGCCGGGGGAGACCCTGGCGACGGCGTGTTCGCGGGACAGTTTCGAGGTGGACTCGTCTTCGCCGGCGAGCAGGGGGCGCAGGCCCGCGTAGACGCCTTCGATGTCGTCGTGCGTCAACGGGGTCGCGAGGACCGAGTTGACGTGTTCGAGGATGTAGTCGATGTCCTTGCGGGTCGCCGCCGGGTGGGCGAGGTCGAGGTTCCAGTCGGTGTCGGTGGTGCCGACGATCCAGTGGTTGCGCCACGGGATGACGAAGAGGACCGACTTCTCGGTGCGCAGGATCATGCCGGACTCGGAGACGATCCGGTCGCGCGGGACGACGATGTGGACGCCCTTGCTGGCGCGGACCCGGAATCGGCCGCGGCTGCCCGCGAGCCGCTGCAACTCGTCGGTCCAGACGCCGGTGGCGTTGATCACGGCGTGCGCCCGGACGTCGGTCTCGCGGCCGTCCTCGACGTCGCGCACGCGCACGCCGGACACCCGGTCGGCCTCGCGGAGGAACTTGATGACCTGGGTGGACGTGCGCACGACGGCGCCGTAGTGGGCGGCGGTGCGGCCGACCATCATGGTGTGCCGGGCGTCGTCGGCCTGGGCGTCGAAGTAGCGGATGCCGCCGATGAGGGCGTCGCGCTTGAGCGCGGGCACCATCCGCAGCGCGCCCGCCCTGGTCAGGTGCTTCTGACCGGGCACGGAACGCCTGCCGCCCATGGAGTCGTAGAGGAACAGGCCCGCCGCGGTGTACGGCCGCTCCCAGATCCGCTTGGTCAGCGGGTAGAGGAACGCGACCGGCTTCACGAGGTGCGGGGCGATCCGGTTGAGCATCAGTTCGCGTTCCCGAAGCGCCTCGCGGACCAGGCCGAACTCCAGCTGTTCGAGGTAGCGCAGGCCGCCGTGGAACAGCTTGCTGGACCGGCTCGACGTGCCGGAGGCGAGGTCGCGGGCCTCGACGAGCGCGACCCGCAGGCCGCGCGTCGCGGCGTCCAGCGCGGCTCCGACACCGACCACGCCGCCGCCGATGATGACGACGTCGAAGGTCTCGGTCTCGAGCCGTCGCCAGGACTCCTCGCGTTCCAACGGCCCCATGCGACCGGTTACGGCCGCCTCGACCTCGGTCTCGGTTTGTTCGTGCACCGCTGCTGTCCGGGGCTTGCGCGTGGCCACGACAGACGCCTCCCTGCGCTGACCTGTACTGACCAACAGCACGCTACTCGCAGGTAAGGGGATTCGGGGGATGGAGCGCCCGCGTTGGCGCGCTCTAACGGTTCGTGGTGTGCTGACCAGGAGCGAACGACCCCAAAAGGGCCCGAACTGACCACGGGCCCGTAGACAACCGATCAGTTCGGCGGTTAGCTTCAGGTCGCATCACAGGGTGGGCAGCGCGGCCGGACCCGAGCTCGGACGCGCCTCTTCGCCCTGTCCGCCACACGGCGAGGAGGCTGGCGAATGAGTGCAGGTTCGATCTTCGTCTGGGAGACCCTCGGCACCGCGATATTGATCTTGCTGGGTACCGCGGTGGTAGCCAACCACGTGCTCCGCAACACCAACGGCAACGGTGCGGGCACCCTGTTCATCAACTTCGGCTGGGCGTTCGCCGTCTTCACGGGTGCGAGCGTCGCCGCGAAGAGCGGCGCCCACCTCAACCCCGCGGTCACCCTGGGGCTTGCCATCAGCGGCAAGACACCCTGGGGCGACGTCCCCGTCTACTTCGCGGGCCAGATGGTCGGCGCCATCATCGGCGCGATGCTCACCTGGGCCACCTACAAGCTCCAGTTCGACGCCCACGACGAACCCGGCGGCACGCTCGGGATCTTCTCCACCGCGCCGACCATCCGCAACACCCCGTGGAACCTCGTCACGGAGATCATCGGCACGTTCGTGCTCGTCGCGTGGATCCTGCTCAGCCCCGGCGCGAAGATGGCCGAGAACGGCCTGCCGAACTTCGGCAACTCCGCGCTCGGCTACGCGGGCGTCGCGTTCGTCGTCCTGGTGATCGGCACCTCGCTCGGCGGCCCCACCGGGTACGCCATCAACCCCGCCCGCGACCTCGGACCCCGCATCGCCTACGCCTTCCTGATGCCCATCAAGGGCAAGGGCAACCCCGACTGGGGCTACTCCTGGATCCCGGTCGTCGGGCCGTTCATCGGCGGTGCGCTGGCAGCCCTGCTCTACCTGGTACTCCCGGTCTGAAGATGAGAGGACACTTCGCATGACCCAGTACGTGGCCGCGATCGACCAGGGCACCACCTCGACCAGGTGCATGATCTTCGACCACTCCGGTCGGGTCGTCTCGGTCGACCAGAAGGAGCACGAGCAGATCTTCCCCAAAGCGGGGTGGGTCGAGCACGATCCGGAGGAGATCTGGTCGAACACCCGCCAGGTCGCCGCGGGAGCGCTCGCCAAGGCCGACCTGAACACCGGCGACATCGTCGCGGTCGGCATCACCAACCAGCGCGAGACCGCCGTGGTCTGGGACAGGACCACCGGCAAGCCCGTCTACAACGCGATCGTCTGGCAGGACACCCGCACGGACAGGATCTGC
This sequence comes from Umezawaea sp. Da 62-37, assembly GCF_032460545.1. Taxonomy (GTDB): domain Bacteria; phylum Actinomycetota; class Actinomycetes; order Mycobacteriales; family Pseudonocardiaceae; genus Umezawaea. Next base: position 4,689,532 of record NZ_CP135965.1, on the reverse strand, counting down.
CAGGAACTCGAGGCCATGGGCGGTGGCCAGGAGCGGTACCGGGAGAAGACCGGCCTGCCGCTGGCGACCTACTTCTCCGGCCCCAAGGTCCGCTGGATCCTGGACAACGTCGACGGCGCCCGCGCCAAGGCCGAGTCCGGTGACCTGCTGTTCGGCAACATGGACACCTGGGTGCTGTGGAACATGACCGGCGGCGTCGACGGCGGCGTGCACATCACCGACCCGACGAACGCCTCCCGCACGCTGCTGATGGACCTCGACACCCTGACCTGGGACGAGTCCATCGCGGCCGACATGAAGATCCCGCTGTCGATGCTGCCCGAGATCAAGTCGTCCTCCGAGGTGTACGGCCAGGTCAGGGAACGGGGTGCGCTCGCGGGCCTGCCGATCGCGGGCATCCTCGGCGACCAGCAGGCCGCGACGTTCGGCCAGGCGTGCCTGTCCCCCGGCGAGGCGAAGAACACCTACGGCACCGGCAACTTCGTGCTGCTCAACACCGGCACGGAGAAGGTGCTCAGCAACAACGGGCTGCTCACCACGGTCTGCTACAAGATCGGCGACAACGCCACGGTGTACGCCCTCGAGGGCTCCATCGCGGTCACCGGGTCGCTCGTGCAGTGGTTGCGCGACAACCTCGGCATGATCGGCACGGCCGCCGAGATCGAGGAGCACGCCCGGTCGGTGGAGGACAACGGCGGCGCGTACTTCGTACCCGCGTTCTCCGGGCTGTTCGCGCCGTACTGGCGGTCCGACGCGCGCGGCGCGATCGTCGGCCTCACCCGGTACGTCAACAAGGGCCACCTGGCCCGCGCGGTGCTGGAGGCCACGGCGTTCCAGTCCCGTGAGGTCATCGACGCGATGAACGCCGACTCCGGGGTGGAGCTGACGTCGTTGAAGGTCGACGGCGGCATGGTCGTCAACGAGCTGCTGATGCAGTTCCAGGCGGACATCCTGGGTGTGCCGGTGATCCGGCCGGTAGTCGCGGAGACCACGGCGCTGGGTGCCGCCTACGCGGCGGGTCTGGCCGTCGGGTTCTGGGCGGGCGAGGACGACATCCGCGCGAACTGGGCGCAGGACAAGCAGTGGGACCCGTCGATGGACGAGGACCAGCGGGCCCGCGAGTACAAGAACTGGAAGAAGGCCGTGACCCGGACGCTGGACTGGGTCGACAAGGACGAGTGACGGTCGACGGGCGTCCCTTGCACGGGGGCGCCCGTTCCCCTAGTCCAGGTCGTCGTGGCGCATGAGCTGGCGTCCGGACTCCGTGATGGAGCCGGACAGCGACGGGTACACCGAGAACGTGGTGGCCAGGTCCTCGACGGTCAGCTGGTTCTGCACGGACAGCGCGATCGGCAGGATCAGCTCGCTCGCGTTCGGCGCCACCACGACACCGCCGATGACCACGCCGGTGGCCGGGCGGCAGAACAGCTTCACGAAGCCGCGGCGCAGGCCCTCCATCTTGGCGCGGGGGTTCGTGGCCAGCGGCAGCATGATCGTGCGGGCCGGGACCTTGCCGGAGTCGATCGCCTGCTGGCTGATGCCGACGTTGGCGATCTCCGGGTTGGTGAACACGTTCGCGGCCACGGTCTTGAGCTTGATCGGGCTGACGCCCTCGCCCAGCGCGTGCCACATCGCGATGCGGCCCTGCATGGCCGCGACCGACGCGAGCAGCATCAGGCCGGTGCAGTCGCCCGCCGCGTAGACGCCGGAGACGTTCGTGCGCGACACCCGGTCGACCGGGATGTACCCGCCGCGCCCGAGCTCGATGCCGATCTTGTCCAGGCCGATGTCGGTGGTGTTGGGGACCGAGCCGACCGCCACCAGGGCGTGGCTGGCCTCGACCACGCGGCCGTCCTCCAGGTGGATCTTCACGCCGTCGCCGACGTTCTCCACCTTGTCGGCGCGCGCGTGCTTCACGACCGCCGTGCCGCGCTCGGCGAACACGTCCTCCAGCACCGCCGCCGCGTCCGCGTCCTCGTGCGGCAGCACCCGGTCGCGGCTGGAGATCATGGTGACCTTGACGCCCAGCTCGGTGTACGCCGAGGCGAACTCGACACCCGTGACACCCGAGCCGACGACGGCCAGGTGCTCGGGGAGTTCCGGGAGGTCGTAGATCTGCCGCCAGTTCAGGACGCGCTCGCCGTCGGGCTCGGCGCCGGGCAACACGCGCGGGGTCGCACCTGTGGCGATCAACACCACGTCGGCCGACAGCGTCTCCGACGCGCCCGAGCTCTCGACCACGATCCGGTGCTGCGCGAGGCCCCGCGAGTCGTCGCAGAACTTCGCCGTCCCGTTGATGATCTGCACGCCCTCGCGCTGGAGCCGGGCGCGGATGTCCGCCGACTGCGCGAGCGCAAGGCCCTTCACCCGTCCGTGCACGACCGGCAGGTCCACCACGGCGGCGTCGTTGTTGGTGCGGATGCCCAGCTCACCGGCGTTGCGGAAGGCGCTGCGACCACCGGCGGAGGCGATGAACGTCTTGGACGGCACGCAGTCGTAGAGCACGCACGCCCCACCGACGCCGTCCGACTCCACGACCGTCACTTCGGCTCCGTGCTGAGCGGCGACGAGCGCGGCTTCGTACCCAGCCGGGCCGCCGCCCATGATGACGATGCGGGTCACGCCAGATCCTCCTCCAACAGCGGCAACGGCCGCGCTCAACCGTACGCGGTCGGGTCGAAGTCCGTGTCGCGCGGTCTGGTGTTCCTCAAGGTGATCGCCGGGTCGCTAGGCTGTCGGTCGTGCCGCTCTATGCCGCGTACGGGTCGAACATGGATCCGAACCAGATGATGGAGCGAGCCCCCTACTCCCCGATGGCGGGGACTGGCTGGCTCGCGGGTTGGCGTCTGTCGTTCGGTGGCGAGGACCTCGGCTGGGAGGGCGCTCTCGCCACCATCGTCGAAGACCCCGAAGCCCAGACGTTCGCCGTGCTCTACGACGTCAGCCCGCGCGACGAGTCGCGGTTGGACAGGTGGGAGGGCGCGCTGGGCCTCTACAAGAAGATCCGCCTCAGAGTGCAGACCCTCGAAGGCTCCGTCGTCGCCTGGCTCTACGTCCTGGACGCCTACGAGGGCGGCCTGCCGTCCGCGCGGTACCTCGGCGTGGTCTCGGACGCCGCCGAAGCCGCGGGCGCCCCCGACGACTACGTCGCCGACCTGCGCACCAAACCCTGCCGAGGCATCGGCACCTCCTAACCCCGCGAGTCGAACCCCCAGGCACCCCGTGTCGAACCTCCAGACACCCCGAGTTCGACACTCAGGCACCGGAACAGCCGGGTCGGGTCACGGAGGTCGGACGCGTCCGCCCTGATCACCTTCCACCCGCGCCGCTTCAGGTCGGCGTCCCGCGCGGCGTCCGCCGTCCGGCGGTTCTCGTGCGCCTCGTAACCGTCGTACTCCAGTGCGAGCCGCAGGTCCGGCCACGCGAAGTCCAGTCGGTAGACCTCGTCGCCGAGCAGGTTGTGGATCTTGAACTGGGGCACGGGCACCGGGAACCCCCGGTCGGCGACCATGAGCAGCAGCCAGCTCTCGGCGGGCGACTCCGGCAGGCCGGTGGCCAGGTCGAGCAGGAACCCGCCCCGGCGCCTGCCCCGCGGGTCCGGCCGTCGGGCGATCCGCACGGCGAGATCCGCCTTCACCGTCGGACGGTGCTCCTCCACCACCAGCGCGAGCGCCTGGTCGGCGCACGCCAGGGCGGTCGAGGAACGTGCTCGGCAGAGCAGTTCGCCGATCGAGGCCTCCAGGCACAGGCAGCGCAGACCTTCGACCACGACCACGTCGGACGGGTCGTAGTTGCTGTTGTGCACCACCAGGCCGGGCCGGGCCCGGAACTTGCGGTCGTGGCCGAGCAGGAGGTGGATCGGAGTGCTGTCGGCGGCCGTGCACCCTTGGAGGTAGGTGGCGGTGTGTCCGGTGAGGACCGCGTCCGGGCCGGCCATCAGGAGGCCCGCCGCCGCGAGCGTCCGGGTGTCCGTCATGCGTTCGCGCACGACCAGGACGGTGCGGGAGTAGCTGACCAGGCGGCCGTCTTCGACCGCGGCGCGCAGCCGTGCGCGGCCGAGGTGGGCTTGCAGGTCGGTGCGGAGGTGCGCCCCGTGGAGTCCTTCAGGAAGTGAAATCACCTGAGTACCGAGTGCGCACCGCCCGAATCCGGACGTGGATCACCTGATCAGGGGTGCCTGGAGGTTCGACACGGGGTGTCTGGGGGTTCGACTCGCGGGGGGTCAGGTGGGTTCGGAGAGGAGTTCGGTGACGTGTTGGATCAGGCGGCGGCTGTCCACGGGGGACACGGTGCTCCACGGCTGCTGGCCTGGTACGGCGCGGCGCATCTGCACGTACCGGCCCTCGGGTGTGTCGTAGAAGGCGACCACGCGTTCCGGTCGGCGGCGCTTGCCCCACTTGTCCCGCGCGGCGGCGCCGAACTGCCCGCGGTTGCCCGCGTCCCGCATCATCTCGGCCAACGTCTGCGCGTCGGCCCCGCGCGCGCCCCGCGCCACCAGCGCCTCTTCCAACCCGTCCAACGACCCGGCGGCCGCCGCGGCGGCGTCCAGATCCGCACTCGGCAGCGTGATCGAATGCCCCGGTCCGGCAGGAGCCGCGGGCAGCACCGACAACGCCTCCCGCGGCAGCCCCTCCCCGGAAGCGGCCCGCAGGGTCAGCTCCTCACCGTCCAGAACGGCCAGCACCCCCGACTGCCCCTTGGCCGCCGCGAGCACCCGCACGCTCCGACCGAGCCACAGCCTGCCGTCCACCTCGGTCTGCGGCCGGTTCAGCAGGTGCAGCAGGTCCTCCAGCACGGGGTCCAGCGACGACGGCCTGCCGAGGCCCCGCCTGTCCAGCCCCGCCCACACCTCGCGCTCCAGCTCGGCGCGTTCGGCGTGCGTCTTCCCCGGTGACGGCACCTTCAGCACCAGCGGCATGACCTCCAGCCGCAGGTGCTCCCAGAGCACGTCGAACTCGAGGGCCGAGATGGTGACCGGCTCGCGCAGGTCGGCCGTGCCGAGATCCATTCCGAACGTCGTCATCAGGGGTTCGGGTTCTCCCCGATGACCGCGGGCGAGATCATCCCGCCGATGCCGTAGATGTCGTCGGTCTCGCGGAGGTACTCGGCGGCGTTGTGCTCGCCGTCCTCCTCCTCGTTGGCGCGGCCACCGACGTTGCCGAACGGGTCGAACCCGCCGCCCTGCGCGGGCACCATCGGCGTCGCACGCCGGTGCACGGTGTCGTTGTCGGCCGCCGTGGTGGCCGCGGGGCCGCCCGCGGGGCCGCCGATGCCGGAGGCCATGCCGTGCTGCGCGGCCGGGGTCGCCATGGGGCCGAACTCGGCGCCGCTGGTCACGGTCACGCCGGACTGGCGGCCCGCGCCCGCGGCACCGGAACCCGCGCCGTCGGCGCCCTGACCGGCCGTGTGCTCGGCGTGCGTGGAGTCGGAGGACTTCGAGTCCTTCTTCGACCCGGCCCGACCGCCGCCGCTGCCTGCGCCGATCACACCGCTGCCCGAGCCGGACGTGCCGGACGTGCCCACCGAGGTGGACCCGCCGTTGGCGGTCTTGGTGGCGCCCGCCGTGGCCGCCGAGCCGTTCGTGGTGGCCCCCGCCGGACGGGTGGTCGAGGAGGACGTGCCCGGCGCGGAGGTGGTCGGCCGCGCGCCGCCCTGTGCGGGCACGCGCACACCGCCGCCGATGCCGCCGACGCCCGCGACGACGCCGTAGGCGCCGCCGAAGCCGCCGCTGATGCCGTGCACGTTGCCCAGGGACGACTGCGCCGCGTTGATGACCAGCTGCGGGGGCTGGTGGAACTGCCCGAGGGTGCTGGTGTTCGTGGTCGTGCTCGACGCGTAGGTGGCCATGACCTCGCGGGCGCGCTGCTCGGCGGCGCCGTGGGCCTTCTCCTGCTGCTCGTAGTCGGTCTGGCCGCCCACGAGGTGCGTCAGCGCGCTCAGGATCCTGCCGGGGTCCTCCGCCGTGACGGGAACGGGCGCGGGCATGTCGGAGCGGGCCTTGCCGATGAAGTCGGCCTGCATCTCGGCCGAGACGCGCATGACGTCGGCGCCGGTGCGGGCGTCGTCGGCCCACGCCGCGAGCGGGTTGAGGCCCGCGCGGGCCTGGTCGGCCGCGGCGCCCTCCCAGACGGCTCCGGACTTCTGCACGCCCTTGTGGAGCTCGGAGTTGATCTCCGTCATGGCCGCGGAGATGCCCTGCCACCGCTCCATCGAGGCGTGCGACGCCTTGGGGCCGGGGCCGGAGTTGATCTGCTGGTAGAGCTCCTCGTGGCTGTACCCGCTCCAGCGGTGTCCGTCGGGCATGAAGCTTCCCCTCAGTTTCGCGACCGGTCCGGCTGCTGCTCGGTCAGCAGCCACCCTGCTGCTGCATCAACCCGGTGGCGTCCTCGTCCATCCTGCGGTACTGCTGTTCGACCAGGTCCAGCGCGTCCATCGCGGACTTCAGCTGCTGCTGGTAGCTCTGCAGCGCGCCCAGCGCCGAGTCCCCGGACTCGAAGGCGCGCTCGTTGAACTTCTCGGCGGCTTCCTGGCTCACGCCGTCGCCCGCCCAGGGGCGCACCCTGACCTCGGTGACGGCGAGTTCGATCTGCTGGTCCAGTTTCGTCAACGCCGACGTGAACGCGCCGCGGAGGCTGGGGATGGCCCCCGGCTCCACGGTGAGCGTGTGCGACGACAAGAACGCCTCGACGTCTGCACCACTTGCCTCGGACGGCATCCCGGCCTCCTGCGTAACGTCGTTCTCGGTAGACACTCTAGCCATCTCGGCGGGTTCGCAGGAGGGGCCGAACGGAGGTCCCCCCGTGTGGGTCAGCGCCGTTCGAGCAAACCGCTCAACGCCGCTTCCGCCGTGCGTTCGGCCCCCGCGCACAGGGTGTCCTGGGTGGCCTTCGATTCGTTACCGCCGTCGCGGAACATCACGTCCACGAACTGCCCCTCCGCCACGTCGACCTCCACGTTGCACACCTCGTCGAGCCCCGGTGTCCGGACGACCATCGCCGGGAACCCGCCGATGGTCGTGAACTGCGGCTCGACCTGCGAGTTCTCGGACAACCACACTCCGACACCCTCCACTGTGACGAGCGCGAGCCTCATCACGTTCCCACTGATCCCACTCCGGAACGAACAGGCCTTCGACTCCCCGAAGGCGCTGTCGACGTAGCCGTTGGGCTCGTGGTCGAGGCTCAGCTGGGCGCGCTGCTCCTCGCTGAGCACCGTGCACGGGTCCAGGCCGTCGAGGCGGATCTCACTCGGACGCGGTAGCAGCGGCGGTTGCGTGGTCGTCGTGATGTCCGGGGTCGGCGACGTGGACCCCTTGTCCGCGGTCGGGTGCGTCGGCGTCGTGCAGCCGACCAGGATCAGCGCAGGTAGGGCGAGTGCGATTCGCAGGGGACGCCGCATGACCGCATACCGTAGTGCCGACACCGGGTACGTCCACGTCGGCGGGTCACAGGTCGGTCGCCAGGCGCGACCAGATCAGCAGGTCGTGGTGTTCGCCCTCGACCGACTGAGCGCCCCGAAGTCGACCCTCCTGGGTGAATCCCAGCTTCTCGGCCACGCGCTGTGACGACGCGTTGTCGACGGCGTGCCGGTAGCTGATCCGGTGCAGGTCGACGCCCCCGAAGCCGAACCTGATCACGGCCCCGGCCGCCTCGGTGGCGATCCCGCGGCCGCGGTGCCCGGCCGCGGTCCAGCAGACCAGCTCGGCGGACCCGTTGTGCGGGTCGACGTCCTTCAGCGCGATCTCGCCGACCGGGCGACCGAGCAGCTGGTCGCACACCGCCCACGAGTAGCGCTGGTCGCTCTCCCACTGCCAGGTCCGGAACTCCACGTACTTGCGCGCGCCCGCCTCGTCGTCGACGAGCAGCCCGCCCTGCCAGCGGCGGATGCCGGGATCGGCGAACGCGGCGACCAGGGCCGCGCTGTCGTCGATCCGGTCGTCCGCGCGCAGCTGCCGCAGGTAGTGCTCACCCGCGTTGATCTCCACCGGCTCCACGGCCCCAGGTTAACCGTTGTCGCTGGTGAAGCCGTCGTGCTCGTCGGCGAGCGCGTCGAGCCACGTCCGGCGGGTGCTCGCGGGACGGCCGTCGGGGGCGGTGGTGAGCTCGACGATCCAGTCCGCCGCCTCGCCGTCGTCCTCGCCCGCCAGCAGTTCGCGGTGCACGGCGGCGGGCGTCCACCCGTCGGCCGCGAGCCGCGCGGCGAGACCTTCGGCCGCGTCGCGCTCGGGCAGCACCAGCAGCACCTCGTCGGCGACGTCCGTCGTCGAGGCGCCCGCGGGGCCGTCCAGCAGCCCGCGCGCCTCCAGGGCCTCGCGCAACGAGGCCGTGGTCGGCGTGTGCACGCCGTCGACCCCGATCGCGCGGGCTCCGGACGCGTTCTCCGCCTTGTCGTCGCAGAACACCGTGGCCGCGGGGGAGTGCTGGAGCACCCGCAGCGCGCGCCGGAACGCCTCGGGCGACGGCTTGGCCACCCCGATCCGCGCCGAGGACACGACCGCGTCGACCTCGCGGTCGAGGCCGAGCAGCCGCAGGTCGTCGGGGAGCCTGCTGGTGGCGTTGGTGAGCAGCGCGACCCGGCACCGCCGCCGGGCCAGCCGCACCAGGTCGACGGCCTCGGCCACGACCTCGCCGGGCCGGGACCACGACGCCACGGCGGCCTCCGCGACGGCGCGGTCCACGTCGAGGGCGAGCCGGTCGGCCACCGAGGCCCGCCACACCTCGTCGGGCACCGCGCCGGTGATGGCGGGTCCGATCAGATCGGGGGCGAAGCCCGCGCGGGCCAGCGCGCCGCGCGGCAGGCCGTGCGCGTCCTCGATGGCGTCGTCGGGTCCGAAGCGCCGCAGCACGCCGTCGAGGTCGAGCAGCAGCAGGGTCGGCGGGGTCAGCGCCGCCGCCTGCGGTCGCGGTCGCGCCCGTGCTGGTCGCCGGTGAGCGAGCCGACCAGGACCGCGACGATCGGCACCAGCAGGAAGACGAGCGGGGTCTTGAGGACGGTGAAGAAGAGCAGCACGCATACCAGACCTGTCAGCGGCACCAGCGCGTTGACGAGCCTGCGGGCGATCTGCGCCGACTCCGGCCTGGCCTCCACGGGAGCGGCGGCGGGCCTGGCGACCTCCCCGAAGCGCGGGTGCGGCTCCGGGAGGTCGGCGAACAGGGCCAGCAGGTCGCGGCGGGTCTTGGCGGTCGTCACCATGGCGGTGCGGTCGCCGTACTCGTCCAGTTCGAGCCGTCCGGCGCTCATGTGCTCGCCGAGCGCCTTGAGTGCTTCTTCGCGTTCGGTGTCGCCGATGCGGATGTCGGGCTTGCTCACACCGTCGAATCTAGTCCTTCAGTTCGCAGAGGACGGTTCCCTGCGTCACGGTCGATCCGGCCGCGGCCGCCAGGCCCGTCACGGTGCCCGCTTTGTGCGCGGTGACCGGGTTCTCCATCTTCATGGCCTCCAGCACGACGACCAGGTCGCCCGCCGCGACGACCTGGCCCTCCTCGACGGCGACCTTGACGATCGTGCCCTGCATCGGCGCGGTCACCGCGTCGCCGGACGCGGCCGCGCCACCGCCACCCGCGCGCTTGCGCGGCTTGGCCTTCGCGGCCGTCTTCGCGCCGCCGCCACCGCCGAGCGCGAGGTCTCCGGGCAGCGACACCTCCAGCCGCCTGCCGCCGACCTCGACGACCACGGTCCGCCGCGGCTCCTCCTCGGCCGCCTGCGCGGGGTCGATGAACGGCGGGATGGTGTTGTCGAACTCCGTCTCGATCCACCGGGTGTGCACGGTGAAGCCGTCCTCGGCGGTGAACGCCGGGTCCCGGACGATCGCGCGGTGGAACGGCAGCACCGTCGCCATGCCCTCGACGACCATCTCGTCCAGCGCGCGCCGGGCCCGTTCGATCGCCTGCGCGCGGTCCTCGCCGGTGACGATCAGCTTGGCCAGCAGCGAGTCGAACTGGCCGCCGATCACGCTGCCGCTCTCCACGCCCGCGTCCACCCGGACGCCGGGGCCCGCGGGCGAGGTGAACGTGGTCACCGTGCCGGGGGCGGGCAGGAAGCCGCGACCGGCGTCCTCGCCGTTGATCCGGAACTCGATCGAGTGGCCGCGCGGCGCCGGGTCCTCGGTGAAGCGCAGCTCCTCGCCCGCGGCGATGCGGAACTGCTCGCGCACCAGGTCGAGGCCCGAGGTCTCCTCGCTCACCGGGTGCTCGACCTGGAGCCGGGTGTTGACCTCCAGGAACGAGATCGTGCCGTCCAGCGCGACCAGGTACTCGACCGTGCCCGCGCCGTAGTACCCGGCCTCCTTGCAGATGGCCCGCGCGGAGCTGTGGATCGACGCGCGCTGCTCGTCGGTCAGGAACGGCGCGGGCGCCTCCTCGACGAGCTTCTGGTGCCGCCGCTGCAACGAGCAGTCGCGGGTGCCGACCACGACGACGTTGCCGTGCTGGTCGGCCAGCACCTGCGCCTCGACGTGCCGGGGCTTGTCCAGGTAGCGCTCCACGAAGCACTCGCCGCGGCCGAAGGCGGAGACCGCCTCGCGCACCGCGCTGTCGAACAGCTCGGGGATCTCCTCCAGCGTGCGGGCGACCTTCAGGCCGCGCCCGCCGCCGCCGAACGCGGCCTTGATGGCCACCGGCAGCCCGTGCTCCCGCGCGAACGCGATGATCTCGTCCGGTCCGTCGGCGGGATCCTTGGTGCCGGGCACCAGCGGCGCGCCCGCGCGGGTCGCGATGTGCCGCGCGGTCACCTTGTCGCCGAGGTCGCGGATCGCCTGCGGGCTCGGGCCGATCCAGGTCAGCCCGGCGTCGATGACGGCCTGGGCGAAGTCCGCGTTCTCGGACAGGAAGCCGTAGCCGGGGTGCATCGAGTCCGCCTCGGCGCGCTTGGCGGCGTCCAGGAGCTTGTCGACCGACAGGTAGGTCTCACCCGAGGTGCTGCCGCCGAGCGCGAACGCCTCGTCCGCGAGGCGCACGAACGGCGCGTCCCGGTCCGGGTCCGCGTACACGGCCACGCTCCTGAGCCCGGCGTCGCGGCACGCGCGGACGACCCGGACGGCGATCTCGCCGCGGTTCGCGATGAGGACCTTGCGCAGTGCGACCACGTCCAACCTCCCAGGCAACGGCGACTCGGGGACCTGGCACGGAGTTTAGTGACCCGTCGGTAACCCCGTGGGCGAGAGCATGCTCACTTTCCAGCAGAATCATCCTCCGGAGCTTCGACGGAGGGGGACGACGTGGCGAAGGCACCGCGCTCGGTACCGGCGACGGCGGGTGCGGCCGTGCTGGTGATCGTCGGCTGCCTGGTGACCGCCTACCTGCTCCGGCCCTCGGCACCGGGTTCGGCGGCGGGTCCGCCGACCGGTGAGGACGACCTCCGGTGCGGCGGCGCGGACTGCCGCTCGGTGGTCAAGGCGGACGTGGGCGCGGACACCGTGGACCTGGTGGTCGGCGCGGGCACGGGCCGGATCAGGATCGTCGGCGCGGGCGGGTCGAACATCTTCGAGTCCACGGTCGTGGAGTCCGGCGCGCGGATCGACGAGCGCTCCCTGGAGTGCGTCGCCTCGAAGGTGAGCGTGTGCCTCGTGCGCGGCCCGTCCGGCGACGAGGTGCTGGGCGAGGTGCTGGTCGGCCGCGACGGCACCTGGAACCGGGCCCAGGCCCGCTACCTCGCGACCGGCGGCTACCTGGCGCTGCACGACGTGGACGGCGACGCGGTGGCCGACGTCGTCGCCGTGCAGCGCGAGTGCGACGGGAAGGTGTGCGCGCGGGTGTACGCGCAGGTCTTCTCGTTCACCGGCAGCAGGGAACCCCTGGGCTGCACCGCGCCGGTCGACACCGACGAGGAGCTGCCGGGCTGGCCCGCGGTCGCTCCGGCGGCCGCGGACCTCTCGCCCTGCGGGGCCTGACCGTCAGGCCGGGACGGGCTCGCGCGGCGCGGGCTCGGACAGCAGCGGCGGGGCGCTCGGCGCGTTGAGCACCTCGTCGTCCAGCAGCCCCTCGCTCCGCGCGACCAGCACCGGCACGGTGATCTGGCCCGCCACGTTGGTCGCGGTGCGCACCATGTCCAGGATCGGGTCGATCGCGTAGACCACGGCGACACCGGTCGCGATGACCTCCGGCGGCAGGTTCACCGCTCCGAGGGTCAGCGTGAGCATGGTGAACCAGCCGGTGGTGCCCGCGGTCGCGATGGCGCCGAACACGGCCACCGCGATGATCAGCAGGTACTGGCCGATCCCGAGGTGCACGCCGAACAGGTTCGCGATGAACACCGTCGCCACGGCCGGGTAGACCGCCGCGCAGCCGTCCATCTTCGTGGTCGTGCCCAGCGGCACGGCGAAGCTCGCGTAGTCGGCGTCCACGCCGAGGTTCGCCGCGGTCTGCCTGCTCAACGGCAGCGTGGCGCCCGACGAGCGGGACACGAACGCGAACTGGATCGCCGTCCACGCCTTCGCGAAGAACGTCACCGGGCTGACCTTGCCGACGAACCTGAGCAGCAGCGGGTAGACCACGAACAGCACCAGCAGCGACCCCGCGTAGACCGCGGCGATCAGCGAGAACAGCGGCTTCACGAAGTTGTTGCCGTAGGTCGCGAACGCCGAGCCGAGCAGCCCGAACACGCCGATCGGCGCGAGCAGCACGATCCAGCCGACGATCTTCTGGATCAGGTCGAACGCCGACCGGGTGAACGCGACGAACGGGGCCGCGCGGTCGCCGATCGCGTAGGCGGCGAAGCCGATCAGCAGCGAGATGAACACCACCTGGAGCACCTGGCCCTCGGTGAACGCGCTGAACAGGTTCGACGGCACCAGGCTGTCGAGGAACGCGCTCCACGAGCCGGTGTCGCGGGTGGCGAGCTTCTTGAGCACCGACTCCGACGGCGTCACCTGCACGCCGCCGCCGGGCTTGAAGACGATCCCGATGGCGAGGCCGATGAGCACCGCGATCAACGAGGTGGTGGCGAACCAGAGCAGCGTCTTGCCGCCGAGGCGGGCCGCCGTGCGGGACCCGCCGAGCCTGCGCAGGCTGGTGATGCCGACGACGATCGCGGTGAAGACGAGCGGGATGACCGTGAGCTGCAGCAGGTCGGTGAAGACGCCGCCGATCCTGGTCAGGGTGGTCACGAGCCAGGTCTGGCCGGTCTGCTTGGCCAGGAACCCGGTCAGGGCGCCGAGGACGAGCCCGGCGAGGACGGTGAGGCCGAAGACCTTCGGCCTGGTGTACGCGCGGATGAACGACACAACTGCTCCGAGGTGTGCGCGGGGACGGGCGGACGGGGGAGTGGCCCCGTGTCAGCCCGTGCTCTTCCTGCGGCCCAGATCGATGTGGCGGCGGCGCGTCAGCAACTCGTTCATGTCAGCTCCCCCAACGTCGCGAGCGTGGGTCGAGCTTCCCGAAAACCCCTGGTTGTGACCAGGGCTACCAGAGTGTGGACACCGCGACGCCGACTTCGGCGAGCAGCCCGCGGGTCAGCGGCAGGCTGATCCCGATCACGCTCGACGGATCGCCGTCGATCCCGTCGACGAACCAGCCGCCCAGGCCGTCCAGCGTGAACGCCCCCGCGACCTGCAACGGCTCACCGGTGGCCAGGTAGGCCTCCAGGTCCTCCTCGGACGGGCGGCCGAAGCGGATCGTCGTCTGCTCGCTGCCCGCGGCCCGCCCGACGACCTCGCCGCCGCGCAGCCGCAGCAGGCAGTGGCCGGTCAGCAGGGTGCCGGACGTGCCCGCCATCCGCCGCCAGCGGTCGCGGGCCGCCTCGACCGTTCCCGGCTTGCCCTCCAGGGTGCCGTCGGCGGTCAGCAGCATCGAGTCGCAGCCGATCACGACCGAGTCCGGGAACTCGGTGGCGACCAGCGGCAGGACGGCTTCCGCCTTCGCCACGGCCAGCGCCGTGACCACCTCGGCGGGCTTCGGGTCGACCAGCGCGGCGGCCACCGCGTCCTCGTCCACACCGGACACCCGGACCACGGGCTCGATCCCGGCGGCGCGGAGGACGGACAGGCGGGCGGGGGAGGCCGAAGCCAGGACTAGGCGCACGGCGGTGAGCTTAGAGCGGTCGGCCCCGCCACCGACGGGGCCGACCGCGGCACGGCTAAGCGGCTTGTTCGGCGGGCACCCGTTCGACGGGCGGCGGCACGGCGGCAGGCCTCCGCATCGCCAGCGCGCACGCGGTGCCCACCAGCAGCACCGCAACCAGCATCCACATCGTGTCGCCCGCGGCCCCGGTGAACGCCTCCGGGTAGTTGCCGCGGGATTCCGCCATCCGGCTGTCGAGCCTGGCCTGGAGCAGCACCCCGACGGCGGCGCTGCCCAGCACGGACCCGATCTGGCGCGAGGTGTTGAAGATGCCCGAGCCCGCGCCCATCAGCTTGCGGTCGACGCCGCGGGTGGAGATGTTGGCCAGCGGAGCGAACACCAGGCCCAGGCCCGCACCGCACACCAGCAGCGCCGGGATCAGCTCCCAGCTCTCGATGCCCGGCTCCAGCCGCCACGACAGCAGCGCGACGCCGAGCGCCAGCAGCGTGAAGCCGTCGGCGGGCAGGAACCGCGCCCACGGCCGGTCCGACAGCTTGCCCGCGATCGCGCTGAGCACACCGGACAGCAACGACATCGGGGCGGTCAGCAGACCGGACTCGACGGCGGACAGCCCGAGCACGGACTGGATGTAGATGATCAGCGGCAGGAACAGGCCCGTCACGCCGAAGCCGATCATCAGGTTGGCGACGTTGCCGAGCGAGAAGTTCCGGTTGGCGAAGATCCCCAGCGGCAGCAGCGGTTCCCTGCGGTTGCGGGCCTGCCAGACCACGAACGCGACCAGCAGCACGACACCGGCGGAGATGACCTCCGGGATCGTGATCGGGCCCCACACGTCACCCCACGCGAAGTGCTGGCCCTCCTGCACGCCGAACACCACCAGCGACAGGCCGACGCAGCACAGCGCGATGCCCAGCGGGTCGAAGCTGTGGCTGTGCCCCGGCTTCCAGTCCGGCACCAGCACCGCCGTCATCACCAGCGCGACCACGCCGACGGGCACGTTCACGAAGAAGATCCACTCCCAGCCGAAGTTGTCGACCAGGAAACCGCCGAGCAGCGGGCCGGTGACCGTCGCGACACCCGCGACCGCGCCCCACATGCCCATCGGGCCGCCGCGCTTGGCGGGCGGGAACAGGTGCGTGATGAACGCCATCGTCTGCGGCGTCATCATCGCCGCGCCGAGCCCCTGCACGCCGCGCGCGACGATCAGCATCTCGACCGACGCCGAAAGGCCGCACCACAGCGACGAGCCGATGAACACGACCAGCCCCACCATGAACAGGCGTTTCGGCCCGAATCTGTCCCCGAGTCTGCCGGTCAGCAGCAGCGGGACGGCGTAGGTCAACAGGTAGACGCTGTTGACCCAGATGATCTCGTTCAGGCCCGCGTCCAGGTCCTTGATCATGGACGGGATCGCGACGTTCACGATCGTCGTGTCCAGCAGGATCATGAAGAAGCCGATGCACAGCGCGGACAGCGCGGCCCACGGGTTGACTTGCCGGCTCATGGCCGGTCCTCCTCGAGTTCGTCGATGCGGCGGACGACCGCTTCGGGCCAGGTCAGCTCGTCGTTCACGAGCCGGTCGATCAGCCGCTCGACCCAGTCGAGCTCGGCTTGCCGCATCGCGCGGCCGTACGTGTAGTCGAGCCAGAACATCGGCTCGACCCCCTGCAGTTCCAAGTCGGTGATCGCCGCGTCCACCAGCGCCAGTTTCTTCTTCAGCACGTGAACCCGCCTGCGGAGCTCCGCGACCGCCTTCTCGCGGCGCTGCGTGTGCAGGTGCTGCAAGGCCATCGCGAACCGCGGGTACTCCACCGTCAAATCGGAGAGGCTCCCCAGCACCTCCTCCTGGAACACGTCGAGCCCGGTGGCGGTCAACCGGTACGTCGTCCGCTCCGGCCTCCTGCCCTCCCGGCTGGTCTCCACGACCTCGATCAGCCCGTCTTTCTCCAGCTTCTCCACCGCGTGGTAGAGCGAGCCGACGGTGACCTTGGTCAACCTGCCGAGCTGGCGGTGGCGGATCTTCTGCTGGATCTCGTACGGGTGCATGGGTGCTTCGTGCAGCAGTTCGAGGACGACCATCGCCAACGGGCGGATCGCGGACATGCGTGATGCTCCGATCATGATTATTCGATCTGGAGTATATGCACGGTCGCGTAGAACTACCGATGTGGGAGCGGTGTGGGGTTCGGCACGCTGGGCGTGGTGAAACGCTGGCAACTGGTCACCGCACACCCCCGACCAACCGGCTCCCGCCTGGCCGTCGTGGCGCTCCTGACGGCCGTGATCGCCGGCGCACTACTCGTGGGCCGCGTACTGGCCGCCGACCCGATCGGCTACGGCGTCCCCATCTGGCCGTTCGCCAACTCCGCGGACCAAGCCGAAGACCGCGTCATGCAATCCGTCGTAAAAGCCGCCCGCGCAGACGCCGCCTCACTCGGCAACCTGACCGGCATCCCCTCCGCCATCGCGGCAGGCGACGTCGAAGTCATCGCCACCAAAACCCAGCCAAACGGCATGGCCATCTGGCTACTACTCCGCCTCCACGTGCCCTCAGTGGGCACCCGCTGCCGCGAAGCAGTCGTCCTGGGCGCAACACCAGTAGAGGTCAACAGCCGCACCGTCACCTGCACCACTTAGCCCCACAACCCCAACACCGGCGGAGCCGCCCCCGCGCATCCGGCGCGGAGCGCCCGCCTGTCTTGCCGATGCGCAGCGAGGTGCCCTGCCGACGCGCAGCGAGGTGCCCTAACCCGGTACAGCCGACACAAGCGGAGCCAGACCTCCCCCTGCCCCCGATACACAGCGCCCTCCTGTCGCACCCCTGTTTGTCAAGGCATCTTTCCCGCCTTGACAAACAGGGGTGCGACATTGAGACAATCGCGCGCACGGGGGCCGGGCTCTGCCACCCCCCACCCCACCTACCCAGGCAACCCCGATGCCCTCCAAGCTCCAGGCCCAGCCCTCAAAACCCCCCGAACCCTCCGCCCCGGATCCCCCCACACCGACCGACCCCCCGGCGCAGATGCAGACCCAGCCCCAACCCCAGACCCAACCCCACCCACCACCACAGCGACCAAAGCCGCCACCTCAACCTCATCCGGCTCCCCCCGCACCACCCGCAGCGGAACCAACTCCCCCCCGCTCACAGCGGAATGTTCCCGTGCTTCTTGGGCGGCAACGTCTCCCTCTTGTCCCTCAACATGTGCAAAGCCCGAGCCACATACCCCCTCGTCAACGACGGCGGGATCACCGAATCCACGTACCCCCGCTCAGCCGCCACGTACGGGTTGCACAACGCGTCCTCGTACTCCCCCTGCAACCGGGCCCTCAACGCGTCCACGTCCTCCCCCGCGTTCACCGCGTTCGCCAACGTCTTCCGGTGCACGATGTTCGCCGCCCCCGAAGCCCCCATCACCGCGATCTGCGCCGTGGGCCAGGCCAGGTTCACATCCGCCCCCAGGTGCTTCGACCCCATCACGTCGTAAGCCCCGCCGTAAGCCTTCCGGGTGATCACCGTGACCAGCGGAACGGTCGCCTCCGCGTACGCGTAGATCAGCTTCGCGCCCCGCCGGATGATCCCGTTCCACTCCTGGTCCGTCCCCGGCAGGAATCCCGGCACGTCCACGAACGTCACCACCGGCACGTTGAACGCGTCGCACGTCCGCACGAACCGGGCCGCCTTCTCCGACGCGTCGATGTCCAGGCACCCCGCGTACTGGGTCGGCTGGTTCGCCACGATCCCCACCGCGTGCCCGTCCACCCGCCCGAACCCCACCAGGATGTTCGGCGCGAACAGCGGGTGCACCTCCAGGAACTCGCCGTCGTCCAGGACGCGGGTCAGCACCTCGTGCATGTCGTAGGGCTGGTTCGCCGAATCCGGGATGAGCGTGTCCAGCTCCCGGTCGGAGTCCGTGACCGAGTCCTCCAGCGCGCCGTGCAGCAGGTCCTCGGGCGCGTCGAGCACCGGCGACTCGGCCAGGTTGTTCGACGGCAGGTACGACAGCAGCTCCTTGACGTAGGCGATGGCGTCGTCCTCGTCGCTGCCCAGGTAGTGCGCGTTCCCGGACTTCGTGTTGTGCGTGCGCCCGCCGCCCAGCTCCTCGAACCCCACGTCCTCGCCGGTGACGGTCTTGATCACGTCGGGGCCGGTGATGAACATGTGCGAGGTCTGGTCGACCATCACGACGAAGTCGGTCAGTGCCGGCGAGTAGACGTGGCCGCCCGCGTTCGCGCCCATGATCAGGGAGATCTGCGGGATCACGCCCGAGGCCTGCACGTTGCGGCGGAAGATCTCGCCGTAGAGGCCGAGCGAGACGACGCCCTCCTGGATGCGCGCGCCGCCGCCCTCGTTGATGCCGACCAGCGGCCTGCCGGTCTTCAGCGCGAGGTCCATGACCTTGACGATCTTCTCGCCGTACACCTCGCCGAGCGAGCCGCCGAAGATCGTCACGTCCTGGCTGAACACGCACACCGGGCGGCCGTCGACGGTGCCGTACCCGGTGACCACGCCGTCGCCGTAGGGGCGGTTGGTCTCCAGGCCGAAGTTCGTCGAGCGGTGCCGGGCCAGCTCGTCCAGCTCGATGAACGAGCCCGCGTCGAGCAGTGCGTCGATGCGCTCGCGGGCGGTCTTCTTGCCCTTCGCGTGCTGCTTCTCGATCGCGCGTCGGGAGCCCGCGTTCACGGCCTCCTCGTTGCGCCGGTGGAGGTCGGCCAGCTTCCCGGCCGTGGTGTGGACGTCGGCCTCGTCGCCGACGGGTTCCGTCGCACTGCTCATGGCTCGGCAGCCTAATCACGGGTCCGGGGTCTTGTACTGATCAGTAGCAGACCTCACTGGATCGGTTCGCTTGACCTCCAGCGAGGTCGAGGTCGCAGGATTCACGGGTCCTCCCCGCCGTGCGCCCCGCTCCGGCCGGCGGCGGGGAGGACGCCTTCCTAGACTGTCGTGGGTGATCACGCCTTTGGACGTCGACGCGCTTCGGGCGCGTCTGGTAGGGCCCTACGCCTCGGTCGTCGTCGTCGACAGCACGGAGTCGACCAACACCGACCTGGCGAGGTCGGCCGCGCGCGGTGCGGTCGACCGGACCGTCCTGGTCGCGGAGGAGCAGACCGCCGGGCAGGGCCGCCGCGGCCGGACCTGGATCTCGCCACCGGGCAGCGGCCTCTACGTGAGCGTGCTGTTCCGGCCGGTCGGCGTCGCCCCGGCCCGGCTGCCGTGGCTGACGCTGATCGCGGGCGTCGCGCTGGTGCGGCTCGCCGAGTCGGTCGGCGTGAAGTCGTCGCTGAAGTGGCCGAACGACCTGCTGATCGGCCAGTCCGGGGCCAAGGGCGCCGGGGTGCTGGCCCAGAACGTGGGCGCGGCGGTCGTGGTCGGCATGGGCCTCAACGTGGCCCCGCTGCCCGCCGACGTCGAGCCGGGCCCCGGCGGTCTGACGCCCACCTCGCTGGCCGACGAGGGCGCGACCAAGCTGGACCGTACCGACCTCGCGGGGCGGCTGCTCGTGCACCTCAGCGAACTGGAGGCGGACTGGCGGGCCTCGGGCGGCGACCCCCGGCCGTCCGGGCTGCTCGACGAGTACCGCGCGCACTGCTCGACGCTCGGCCAGCGGGTGAGGGTCGAGCTGAGCGGCTCCTCCGAACTGGTCGGCACCGGGCACGACATCGCGGTCGACGGCACCCTCGTGGTGCGCCGCGACGACGGCGTCGACCACGCGGTTTCCGCGGGTGACGTCGTTCACCTCCGCCCGGCATAACGAACAGGTCGAAGGTCCCGACCGCCCCCTGCCCCCGGCGGTACGGTGGCTCGTCCATTCAGTGCTGCACACCCGGAGGATCGCCGTGGCGTACCCCGACGACCTGCTCAGCCCCAATGAGCACGTCGTGATCCACAAGCACTCGCACTGGAAGATGCTCCTTCTCCCGGTGTTCCTCCTCCTCGTGGTCGTCGCGGCGTGCGCCTTCCTCGCGTCGCTGGTCTCCGGCCAGTCGTGGGGCGGGATCGCGCAGATCGCGCTCATCGTCATCGGCGTCGTGCTGGCCGCGTGGCTGACGCTGACGCCGGTCATCCGCTGGCGCACCACGCACTTCATCGTGACCAGCGACCGGGTGATGTACCGCGAAGGTGTGCTCAAGCGCACCGGGCTGGACATCCCGCTGTCGCGGATCAACAGCGTCCGGTTCGAGCACAGCCTGCTCGACCGGGTGCTCGGCTGCGGCACGCTGATCATCGAGTCGGCGTCGGACGAGCCGCTGGAGTTCGACGACATCCCGAACGTCGAGCGCGTGCACTCGCTGCTCTACCGCGAGGTCAACGACAACCCGGACGACGACTACCGACCCGGTGAGGTCGTCGATGGGCGCGCGTGAGGTGTCTCGACGTGATTCCCCCAGCGGAGAGACCGTGAAGCGGAGTCTGCCCGACGTGGTCCCCGGTTCCGGGTTGCCGGAACGGGTGACCATCTGGGAGGTCGGGGCGCGGGACGGGCTGCAGAACGAGTCGGCGATCGTGCCGGTCGGGGTGAAGCTGGAGTTCCTCGACCGGATGGCCGACGCGGGCTCGACGGTGCTGGAGGCGACCAGTTTCGTGCACCCGAAGTGGGTGCCGCAGCTCGCCGACGCCGAGGAGTTGCTGGCGGGGCTGGAGAAGCGGCCCGGCGTCGTCTACCCGGTGCTGGTGCCGAACGAGCGCGGGCTCGACCGGGCGCTGGCGGCCGGGGTGCGCGACATCGCGATCTTCGCCAGCGCCACCGAGACCTTCGCGAACCGCAACCTCAACAGGACGCTCGACGAGCAGTTCGCCATGTTCGACCCGGTCGTCTCGCGGGCTCGTGCCGAGGGGCTGACCGTGCGCGGGTACGTGTCGATGTGCTTCGGCGACCCGTGGGAGGGGCCGGTCGCGCGCGAGCAGGTCGTGGGCGTCGGCAAGCGGCTGCTGGACATGGGCTGCTCGCAGCTCTCGCTCGGCGACACCATCGGCGTCGCCACCCCCGGACAGGTCAAGGCCCTGCTGGGGATGTTCGACTCGGTGGAGCCGCTGGCGGTGCACTTCCACGACACCTACGGGCAGGCCCTCGCCAACACGTACGCGGCGCTGGAGTGCGGCGTGACGACGGTGGACGCCTCCGCTGGCGGCCTCGGCGGCTGCCCGTACGCGGAGTCGGCGACGGGCAACCTGGCCACCGAGGACCTCGTGTGGATGTTGGACGGACTGGGGATCCGGCACGGCGTGGACCTCGACAAGCTGGCCGACACCAGCAAGTGGATGGCCGGTGTGCTGGGTCGTCCGAGCCCGTCGAACGTCGTGCGGGCGTTGCGGGGCTGACCGGGCGGAGGTCAGCCGCGGGTGGTGAAGATGCCGGTGAAGGTCAGCCGGTAGACCACTTCGCCGTCGCGGGTGGCCCTGCCCACGATCTCGACGAGGCCGAGTCCGGGCCTGGACCTGGACACCCTCGAGCTGATGACCTCCAGCTCGCACGTGAGCACGTCGTCGGCGAAGACCGGTGCCAGCCAGGAGAGTTCGCGGCCACCGGGTGAGCCCTGCGAGGTGGAGTCGGCCAGGACGTGGTCGACGTACTGGCGCATCCACAGCGATGCGGTGAACCAGCCGGACGCGGCCAGGCCGCCGAGGACGGAGCGCTTGCCCGCCTCCTCGTCGAGGTGGAACGGCTGGGGGTCGAAGCGCTCGGCGAAGGCCAGCATCTCGACGCGGTCGACGGCGACCTCGCCGAGCGGGATGATCCTTCCGGGCGTGAGGTCCTCGAAGGCGATCGTGCTCATGGTGGAGATACAACCACCTCGGTGGTGGGAACCTTCTTGTTGTGTGGCACGTCCAACGCGCGTGAACCGGAGGTGGCCGTGACGACAGATCACCGGGCCCAGGTCGAGGAGCTGCTCGCCGACTACCGGCGCAGCCGCGACCAGCTGGCGTCCGTGCAGCGCGATCTCGCGGCGATCACGGTCTCGGTGACCAGCGAGGACGGCACGGTCACCGCGACCGTCGGCTCCGGCGGGGCGCTGACCGGTCTCCGGCTGGCGGACAACGCTTACCGGGCGCACCGGCCCGACCGGCTCGCGGAGCTGGTCCTGAGGACGACCGAGGCGGCCGTGGCCAAGGCCGCCGAGCGGACCTACCGGACGTTGGCGCCGGTGCTGCCCGCGGACACCGACCCGGCGGCGCTCGTGCGCGGCACCGCGGACCTCAAGCCCGAGGAGATCGCGCCGCCGCCGCCCGCGCCGAGGCGTCCGGTCGCCGACGACGAGGACTTCGGGTTGCGCGACAGCTGGCTGGACGACATGGGGAGGACGCGATGAACGGCTTCGAGGTCGACCGGACCAGGTTGGTCGAGGGCGCGGGGGAGTTCACCGGGTACGCGGAGCAGGCGGGCAAGATCGCGGCCGACCTGTCGGGCGCGCTCGAGTCGTTCGGCGTGTGCTGGGGCGCGGACCAGATCGGGCGGAGTTTCGCCGGCGGTCACGTGGCCGCGGCGGACGAGTCGTTCGGCAAGCTCGACGGCATCTCCGGCAAGTTCGACGGTGTCGGCGAGCGATTCGCCGCCACCGCGCAGACGTACGGCCAGGTCGACGGCGGCGCCGCGGGCACGTTGCGCGACGTCCACAGCTGAGGGGCGCGACGATGGGCATCCAACTTCCACCGGAACTCGCCGACGTCGCCGCGAAGGCGGGCGTCAAGTGGCCGGAGGCCGACGAGGACGCGATGCGCGCGTCGGCCGCTGCGTGGCGCGACGCGGGCACCCGGATCACCGGGCTGGCGGGCGACTCGGACACGTCCGCGACCAGGACGCTGACCTCGATCAGCGGCGGGACCGCCGACGCGGCCCGCGGGCACTGGAACCGCGTGGTCGCCCCGGACGGCGACCTGAACACCGCCGCGAAGGGCTGCCACGCGGCGGCCGACCGGCTGGAGCACGGCGCCGACCAGATCGGCAAGGCGAAGGTCGAACTGGTCCGCGAACTGGTCAACCTGGCCAAGAACACCGACGCGGCGGGGCAGTGCGCCTCGGCAGGCCACCCGACCGCGCTCCTCGGCCTCGGTCCCGCGCTCGCGGGCGCCACGGCGAACGTGACCCACCTGACGAACACCCTCGCCGACTCCGTGCGGCTCGACAGCGGCGTGGACGTCGGCGCCACCGCCCCGCCGGTCAACGCGAACCCCGGTTCGCACGGCGGGCTGCTGGACGTCGTCGGCGGCACCCTCGACCAGACCGTCGGCGCCGTCGCGGCCCCGGTCGCCGCCGTGGTCGCGCCGGTGGTGGACGTCGTCCCCGCGGTGCTGGCCCCGGTCGCCGACGCGGTGCCCGCGCTGGTCGCCCCCGTGGCGCAGGTCGTGCCCTCCGTCGCCGCGCCGGTCACCGACCTGGCCTCGCACGTCATGGCTCCGGTCACCGATGCTGCTTCGCACGTCGTGGCCCCGGTCGCGGACGTCCTGCCGAAGTACGCCGTGCCCGTCACCGACCTGGCGCCGCAGGTGCTCGCGCCGGTCCACGAGGCCGTGCAGGCCGCGCCGCCTGTCGTCCAGCAGGGGTTCACGCCGCCGCTCCAGCTCCCGACCACGCTGGTCCCGCCGATGGCGGGCGCCGTGGACGTGGGCCAGGCCGGGCCGGTCTTCGACGCCGTGCCGGCGCAGCCCGACCACGTCCAGCCGATCATGGGCACCACCGACGGCACGGTCACCCAGGCGTCGGCGGCCCTGCTGGACCGCCCGCTGCTGCCGACCGAACTCCAGGCCCCCGCGCAGGCGGCGGTCCAGCCGCAGGTACCGCCCGCACCCGCCGCGCCCGTCCAGGGCCCGGCGCAGGCACCGGGCTTCGGCACCGCGGCACCGGCCGCCCCGGTCCCGTCCCCGGTCCCCGGAGCGACCCCGGCCGCGACCGGTGGCGGCGCCGGCGCGGTCGTCGGCACCCCGGCGCGCGCGGACCAGGGCCCCGCGCAGCGCGGGGCGGACCAGACGGCTGCCCAGCAGAGGACCGAGCAGAAGAGCCCCGGCCAGCAGCCGGTCCAGCAGTCCCAGCAGTCCCAGCAGGCCCAGCAGGGTCAGCAGGCGCAGCAGGGCCAGCAGGCCCAGCAGTCGCAGCAGTCGACGACCCCGGCGGCCAAGGACCTGAAGAAGCCGGACCAGGTCGCGTCCCCGGACGTGGTGGCGTTCTTCTACCTGCACGGCTTCCCGCGCGGCACGGCCCCCAAGGCCAGCGCCCGCCCGAGCGAGCAGACCGACCCCGCCTCCGGCGGCACCGGCCGGGTGGAGTCCGACGGCCTGCGCTTCCGCCCGCAGGACCACCCGCACGCCGACCTGGTCTCCACCCGGTGCGCCCAGCAGCGCCCGGCCCCGATCGCCGCGCTCGGCCCGGATCACCCGGTCGTGCGACAGCTCGCCGAGGGCTACGACCCGCAGGCCGGGCTGCACGAGCGCGACTGGGACGACAGGTACGTGCGGAGCGCCGAGCCGTTCGGCCTCGTCTGGCCCGACGCCGACACCCACCCCGAAGGCGGGTACGAGGCGGGCAGGCCCGACGTGCTGCCCGCCGGGTCCGAACTCGACCGCTTCGGCACCGAGGAGGGCCGGGTGCTCACGACGCTGGGCACCGGGTTCGCCGCCCGCTCGCTGCCCCCGGAGCACCTCGCTGCCGGGTACCGCCGCTACGTCGTGCGCCAGCCGCTGCCGGTGTGGCGGACGGTCTCCGCGCCGTGGTTCGGCCAGCCCGGCGGCGGCACCCGCTACCGCACGACCTACCCCGTCGCCGACCTCGTCGCGCTGGGCTACCTGATGGAGCTGGCATGAACACCGAGTCGATCGCGGGCTGGCTGCGGACCGTCGGCGTGCCCGACGACGTCGTGTCCATCGGCGCCGAGACCGACAACGCCTGGTGCCTCACCCGCGACGGCGACGGGTGGGAGGTGTTCTGGCGCGAGCAGGGCAACCGGTACGACTGGGCCCGGTTCGCGGGCGAGGACGTGGCCTGCCACTACCTGTTCGGCAGGCTGGTGTGGGCGCAGGTCGCGCGGGGCGCCGTGGGGGTGCTCACCCCACCCGCAGTACCTTGAGCACCTCGTCGTGCAGCAGGCCGTTGGTGGACAGCGCGCTGCCCTGGTCGTAGCGGCCGACGCCCTTGAGGTCGGTGAACCGGCCACCCGCCTCGGTGACGATGACCTGCGCCGCGGCGACGTCCCACGGGTTCACGATCGCCTCGGCGGCGATGTCCATGGCGCCCTCGGCGACCAGGCAGTGCGACCAGAAGTCGCCGAACGCCCGGTTCTCCCAGGTCGCGTCCATCAGCGCCAGGTAGGCGGCCTGCGAGTGGTACTTCGCCCACGAGCCGAAGTGCGTCGTGGTCAGGTAGGCGTCCTCCAGGGCGGCTACGCGGGACACCGAGATCCGCCGCTGCCCGAACGGGTCGGACGAGAACGCGCCCGTCCCCGAAGCTGCCCACCAGCGGCGGCCCAGCGCCGGGGCGCTGATCATGCCCACGACCGGGGTGCCGTCCTCGACCAGCGCGATCAGCGTCGCCCACGCGGGCACGCCGCGCAGGAAGTTCTTCGTGCCGTCGATCGGGTCCAGCACCCACGTGCGGCCGTCGCCGACCTCGCCGCCCCGCTCCTCACCCGCCACGGCGTCCTCCGGCCGGTGTTCGGCGAGCAGCGCGCGCACCGCGTCCTCGACCGCGGTGTCGGCGTCGGTGACCGGCGTGCGGTCGGGTTTCCGCTCCACGACGAGGTCGAGCGCGCGGAAGCGGGAGGTCGTGATCAGGTCCGCCGCGTCGGCCAGCAGGCGGGCAAGATCAAGATCACTGTTGGAGGTAGCCACACGCCGAATCGTGCCAGGCCTAGTGTGGGTTTCGTGAGCGTGGTCTTGTTGGCCGAGGATGACCCGGCAATCGCAGATCCACTGTCCCGAGCGCTTCAGCGCGAGGGGTACGCCGTGCACGTCGTGAGCGACGGGCCCACCGCGTTGGAGGTCGCCGTAGCCGGTGGCATCGACCTGCTGGTGCTCGACCTCGGACTGCCGGGGATGGACGGCCTGGAGGTGTGCCGGAGACTCCGCTCGGGCGGTCGAGGGGTTCCGGTGCTGATGCTGACCGCCCGGTCGGACGAGGTCGACTTCGTCGTCGGCCTGGACGCGGGCGCGGACGACTACGTTGCCAAACCGTTCCGGCTGGCCGAGCTGATGGCGCGGATACGCGCCCTGCTGCGCCGCCGCGCCCCCGGCACGCTGGAGGTCAACGGGGTCCGGATGGACCTGGCCGCCCGCCGGGTCGTCGTGGACGGCCGGGAGGTGCAGCTCGCGAACAAGGAGTTCGAGCTGCTCCGCGTCCTGATGCAGCGGTCGGGCCAGGTCGTGAACCGCGACGAGATCCTCTCCGAGGTGTGGAACGACCCGGAGCTCAAGGGCAGCAAGACGCTCGACATGCACATGTCGTGGCTGCGCCGGAAGCTCGGTGACGGCACCCTGCGCTCGGCCGAGAAGCGCATCGCCACCGTCCGGGGCGTCGGCTTCCGGTTCAACGCGGAGTAGGGCGTGTTTCTGGATCCGTGTTCGCGGTAGCCGGGCCCAGGGCGGCCCCTGGGGACACGGGCGGACGGCCCACGTACAACAGCGGTACGCGAGCCATCCGCCCGCACCGCCTGCCACCACGTCAGGCTCGACTCCCGTCGAACGAGGTCCGGGGAACACGCCCTGGGCCCGGTCGGGGGCACGGGCGGACGGTCCGGGTAGAACAGCGGTGTGCGCCGTCCGGGCGCACCGCCTGCCACCACGTCAGGCTCGACCCCCATCGGACGAGGTCCGGGAAACAGGCCCAATGCGCACCAGGATCATGCGGGCGATCATGCTCGCGGTCGCGGTGACGGGGTTCGTGCTGGGCATCCCGCTCGGCTGGACCGCGTTGCAGCTCGTCGACGACGCCGCGCACTCGGACCTGGCGTCGAGCGCCCGGCGGATAGCCGCCGCGCTGGACGACCAGATCGCCGACGGCGCCCCGATCACGCTGGACACCGTGCAGGTGGCCATCCCGCAGGGCGCCCACCTCGCGGTCCGGTCGGCGTCCGGCGACCAGGAGTTCGGCCCCGAGCTGGGCGTGGACGTGCTGTCGGAGGAGGTGCCGATCGCGCAGGGCGGCAAGGTCCGGCTGGAGATGCCGTCCGGCCCGATGCACACCCGCCAGGCGCAGGTCGCCGTGTCGGTCGTGCTGCTGCTGGTGCTGTCCGTGGCGACCGGCACCGTCGTCGCGACGGTCACCGCGCGGAGGTTGGCCCTGCCGCTTGGCCACGTCGCCGCGCGGGCCGCGCGGCTCGGCGCGGGCGACTTCCGCTTCGACGACCGCAGGCACGGGGTCGAGGAGCTGGACCTGGTGTCGCAGGCCCTGGACACGTCGGCCGGTGCGCTGGCCCAGCTCGTGCAGCGGGAACGCGAGCTGGTCGGCGACGTGTCGCACCAGCTGCGCAGCAGGCTGACCGCGTTGCAGCTGCGGCTGGAGGCGCTGGCCGACCACGACGAGCCGGAGACCGCGGCGGAGGCGGGTGCCGCGCTGGAGCAGGCCGAACGGCTGGCCGAGGTGCTGGACGAGCTGCTGGCCGCGGCCCGTGCGGCCCGGTCGGTGGACGCCGAACCGCTGGACCTGCGCGCCGAGCTGAGCGCGATCGCCGAGGAGTGGCGCGAGCCGCTGCGCGGGGAAGGCCGGGCGCTGCGCGTCCGGGTGCCCGACGGGATGCTCGCCAGGGCCACTCCCGGCAGGCTCCGCGAGGCCATCGGCGTGCTGCTCGACAACGCCCTCCGCCACGGCGAGGGTCAGGTGGTGCTGTCCGCGCGCAGCGACGAGACCGCCATCGTGGTCGAGGTCAGCGACGGTGGCGCGGGCGTGCCGGACGAACTGGCCAGCCACATCTTCGAACGCGGCGTCTCCGGCGGCGGCTCGACCGGCGTCGGCCTCGCGCTGGCCCGCGCCCTCGTCGACGCCGACGGCGGCAGGCTCGAACTCTCCACCGCCCGCCCCGCCACCTTCTCCGTCTTCCTGCCCGTCCCCAAAGCCCAAGACGTCGTCGGCGTCCCCTGGCGCACCGACCACACCCCCCGCTAACCGTTCGTGATCATGGAGGGGGCGAAGGCGAACCCTGTGCTCAGGAGTGGCTGAGACCTTTGAGGTCCTGAGAGTTGCTCTCGCCCTGAGCCCAGCGGGATTCGGAGATTGCGACTCGCAACTATTTGCGACTTGGGCAATTGAGTAACAACTACTCCAGCGATGACGATGTTCAGGAGACGGACATATTGATCATCACATGGAGGCTGTCAGCGTGGCAAGTGCGCTAATCGGATTCCTGGCATCCAGTGCCACGTTGCTGCTATCTCGATTTGCTGTTCTTCTTTATAGGTATCGGCGGTCGATTGCGAAAGAGTTTCAACCCTTCGGCGCCTACGTTTTAGGCAATTTACGACTAAGCTTAGGACGGCGCGTCAGTGTTGCACTTGCTCAACAGTTCGGTGTTCGTAAATATGCAGAGTTGAAACTTAAGAATTTCGACACGCACCTGTTCGTTCCTTCGGTGGAAGGTGCGCGAATAGAGATTGATACCGCCTACGTGCGACTATCGTTGTCCGGAATGGCGGAAAAACGAGTTCCAGATGAAGCACTTCTTGCCGATGATACTGGATCTGTTTTAATCTTCGGTGATCCAGGATCGGGTAAGTCGTCGCTAACGAAAAAACTCTTTCGTCAAGCGTGCAGGATGGCTTACGCTTCACCAGCATCGAATCGCCTTCCTGTTCATGTCGAACTTCGCGCTCTCGATTGGATACAAGCAAAAAGGCAAAAAAGAGAAGCGGGACCCTGGTTGCGGTCTGAAGTAATTAAGTGGGCAAGTGACGTTCGAGGGGTGCATGATCCAGGGTTTGCAATAGATGCATGGTCGCGCAAAAATGGTCTTATGGTTTTATTCGATGGTCTTGACGAGATTCCGGAAAGTTGTTTGGGATTTGCGGTCACGGCGATTCGGGAAGTGATCACTTCACTTCGCACCGAGTCGATCCGGACCAGCGTTATCGTTACAGCACGAACACAGCTTCGGGGCGCCATTCCTCGCGAGTTCGTATCCGGCATGAATTTAGTCTATACGCTACAGCCTTTCAGTCCAGCAGACATATTTGAGTTTCTTCGCAAATGGCCTTATCGAGACAATTGTCTTGAAGAGGCGCAACGCGTGTTTGCGACTCTGCTCGAGCGGAGAACTCTAGCAGAAATGTGTGGGAATCCGCTAATTCTTTCGATGTATGTCGCCCAGGATCAGCGCTATGCGAATTCTTCCAACCTTCAATCGGTTAGGCTACCTGACACTAGAACAGAATTTTATAGCAGTGTAATCGGCGAGCTCCTGTTGCATAGGAGGGCGCAGCAGTCTGGAGTTAGTCAAGGTGGTTCCGAAAAGCGTCGGTTGCGTGAAGAGCTTCTTGGACGTATAGCACTTGATCATTTATACGAGGGGGATGATCCAACTAATTCAATATCCTGGAAGAATGCAGTTGGGACAACTAGAAAAATTGTCGGCCTTCGGTCGGATGATTTGGCTGAAGCGTTTCTCCGGGACCTTTCTAGTAGTACTGGTATTTTTACCGAGGAACGACCGGGTGAGTCTCTGAGGTTTATGCATCTCACTTTATGTGAGTATCTTGCTGCTAAGGAAATAAGTGAAAGCGGTAAGCCTAGTTTTGCACAGTTGGCGACGGCGGCAATGAAGTCGGTTGATGGTAGAGATGCAGGCAGGCTGTCTGAGGTTTTAATATTTACCGCAACTTTGCTTAAGAGGTCTGACCGTCTTGAGGCCTTAATGGAGTTGACTAGGCAAGGAGCCCCGCATGAAGTAGTTATCCGAGCAGTCCGGGAATGCCAAGACTACGAGTCTGAGGCTTTCGAGTCTAGTGTGGATAAGCTTGAAGTATGGCTCCAAGCAGTTGAAGCGGATAGCTGGGATGAGCGATGGTTTGCTGCGGTACGCTTACTTATCACTTGTTTTGATGAATTGCGCCGCGTAGGTAGACCTAAGCGTTTGGTTGTCAAATATCGTACGGAATCGTTGCTTAAGCGCCTCATGAATGAGGATTCTATAAGACTGGATCGTCTTTTTGACCTATGGCTTCGTTATAGTCCGGCTGAGGCGCTTACGTTCGTAAGGCACCTGGAAAAAGTAGATGTGAGTTTTCAGGTGACTGAGCGTCTGGTTGAAGCAATGGATCAAATGGAGCTGCTGAATTTCGCAATTTCAAGGGTTTCTTCTCATCCTGAAGATCATATGACGTGGGCTCCTTTACTTGCAGAAGCAGCTTTGCGTAAGGATCTTGTGGCTGAGGTGTTGCTGCGCGAACCTGCTCCGAGATTTACTAAGCCGAAAACCGGATCTAATAGCTGGGAGAACTTTGGTCCAACGGCGGGGACGTTATTAGGATCCGTTCTTTCTGAAGCTGGTAGTAGTTTTCATGGACTACCCAGGGCCTCGCGGCAAAGTCTTCCAAGGGTCGGGTTTCTGTCGACTTCTTCGCCAAGGATGATGGCTAAAAACTCCGGTATAGCATTTTATGTTCCCATGGCGGCAATGATTAGAACCATTTTCCTTTCAGTGCTTTTGTCATTGCCGGTTTATATCCTCATTCAGGTTGTCTTTGGTGTTAACCTGGTGGCATTGCTAGGCTTTTCGGTGTCAATGGGGGCTGTATTTAAAAGCTTGACTTCTGGTTCGGATAAGTCTAACGAATCAATACGACTGCGTACTGTTAAGTCATCGTCCAATTTGCTCGGAATCGCACCGTCGAAAATTAATAGATTCCCGCCTTCTGTTGCATTTGTTGTCGCTGACAACGGTACTGCGACAACAATCTATGGCCGCGATCCGAATGTAAGAGCTATTCCTCGGTTGTCGCGGTCGAGGTGGCTGATGCCGGTTCCGATTGTCGTGGCAACCAGACATGGATTGCTCGTAGATTTACGTGGTTTGAGTTCCCATTTGCAGGCCTCGTACCTACTAAGTGATGTATTTCCTTTTGCTTCTGCGACCGAGGTCGATGCCCCTGCTCTTGAGCATCGTCGGGTGGACTTAATTTCGTTGATGGTGCTTCTTGTCGGCCCGGCTCGGTATCGGCGGCACATGCTTTTGCCAAATGGGGGTATTGACGAGGAGCTTGAGAATACTGTGGTCTCTTACGAGCGTATCCATGCAGAGGATTTGGTGAGAGCTCGCTGGGGGGAGAAGGAAACGCTCGCTCTCGTGGGTAGTGCAAGCCTGGTTGGTTCTATGGGGACCGGAACTTGGCAGATGGCGCGAAATGGATTTTTAAAACTTTTCCATGATGTGACGATGTTAGAGGCTATTGAAGTCCAGTTGGACACGAGTGTTGAGATGGTGAGGCTGAGTGGAGATATCGATCAAGCGCGTCTTGCCTTGATTCCGATGTGGCGGCAGCATTTGGGTCAGATTTTGGGTCAAAAAATAGGCCTGGAGAATGAATTGAGAACGCTTATCCGTGTAATTCACGTGTCTTTGCCTGCGGAGCAACAAAAATGGGTGCAGAAACATATGGTGGAGACGAGCGTCGAGCTGGGTGGAGACCAACTGACCCGCTAACTATGACCAAGCCCCTCCAGCTCCTCGTCAACCTCCGCCGGCGTGCCATGACCCTTGCGGGGGCGGCGGGCGTCGGCCTCCGGGAACACCCACTTCTTGTACGCGTACCAGCGGAACGCCATGGCGATCAGGGTGCCGATGAGCTGGGCGCTGACGAAGTCGGCGACCTCGACGGTCAACCGGCTGACGTCCGGGTAGCGCAGGTCGAACACGTAGCGCGACACGGCGAGCGGCAGCGAGTTCAGCGCGATGCCGATGCCGTTGACCAGGAAGAACAGCGCGGCCTCGTGGTGGCGTTCGCGCCCGCCCCTGGTCTTGAACGACCACTCGCGGTTCAGCACGTACGAGACGATGGTGGCGACCAGGGTGGCGATCACCTTCGCCGTGACCGGCTTGTCCAGCAGGATGGTCGACTTCAGGCCGATGAAGATGGCCGTGTCGATCACGAAGCACGTGCCGCCGACCACGGCGAACTTCAGCAGTTCGCGGTGTTTCAAGGCCAGCGAGCGGAACGGTTCGGGGAACCGGAGGACCACGTTCTCGACTACGGACACCGAGCCATTCTACGGAAATCGGGTTGAAGCACAGGTCAGGCGACCTCGCGACCTTCGGGGTCGGTCACCACGCGCAACCGGCCGGTCGCCCTGACGACATCGGGGCGGGCGTCGGCCTGGGGGAAGACCCACTTCTTCATGGCCCAGAACTTGAACGCCGTCGCGACCAGCATGCCGATGATCGAACCGCTGACGAAGTCCGCGATCTCCTCCGCGACCAGGGAGACAGCGGGGTGCTGGAGGCCGAGGAAGTGCCGCGAGATCCACAGCGGCAACAGGTTCAGCCCGACCGAGACGCCGCTCACGAGGAAGAACAGCGCGGCCTCGTGGTGACGTTCACGACCCCCGCGGGTGTGGAACGACCACTCGCGGCTGAGCACGTACGAGGCGATGACCGCGACCAGGATGCCGATGGCCTTCGCCGTGACGACCTTCTCCTGGAGCACGGTGAGCTTCAGCGCGTACCAGACGCCGTTGTCGACGAGGAACGTCGTCCCGCCCACCACCGCGAACCGGATCAGCTCCCGGTGCTTGTTCAGCAGGAAGCGGAGGGGTTCCGGCAGACGGCCCAAGGCCCGGCGTACGGCTGGCAGCACCGGGGCAGTTTACGGATGCGTGATCATCCGACTACGGAGGGGGCGGGCAGTACCCCGGCAGCAGGTCGCCGAGCACCGGCGGCCACCACGGCGGCAGGGGTTCGCACGAGGGCGCCGTCGCAGGTGGAGACGTGGTGGGCGGCTCCGCAGGGGGTGTGGACTCGACCGGCGGGGTGGTGGTTTGAACGGGCGTCCCCGGCTCCGTCGGGGGCGTCTCCGCGGGCGCCGTCGGTGCGGGAACGGCCTCGGCGGGCGGGGTGGTGGTCGTGGTGACCGGCGGCGGCGTGGTCGTCGGAGGCGCGGTGGTCGTCGTGGTGACCGGCGGGACCTCCGGGGTGGTCGACGGCGGCAGCACGGGCGCCTCGACACCGGGCAGCGGCGAGACCGGCACGTCGACCGCCGCCGACGCCGTGCCGACGGTCGCCCTGACCTGGACGGCGCCACCGCGCAGCGGCAGCCCGAACGCCCACGCGGACATCCGGTACGACCCGCCGCGCGGGAGTTCGGTCCGGCACTCGACGAGGTGGTCGCGCACCGAGCAGCCGGGGTGCGGGGACGTCAGCACGATGCCCTCGCCGGTGGTCAGGGTCAGCGTCAGCGGGGCGGACCTGGCGCCGGTGTTGGTCACCAGGACGTCCAGCCTCGGGTCCCAGAACGCCTGGTGCCACTTGCGGACGGTCAGCACGAGGTCGTCGCGCACCGGATCGACCCCGACGGCCACGGACACCGCGACGCTGAGGGTGGTGCCCGCGGAGACCGTCCCGGTGATCACACCGCCGACGGCCCCCTGGTCGGCCTGGAGGTTGAAGACGAACGTGGCGGTGCCGCCGGGCGCGATGCCCCGCGTGGTCGCGCAGCTCACCGTGCCGGTGCCCGCCGGGCAGGCGACGGTCTGCTCGGCGACCCCCTCCGGGGCCAGCAGGCGCGCGCCGCCGAACGACGAGACCGGGCCGACCGAGCGCACACCGGGCGGCAGCGCGAGGGCCGTGCTCGCGGGCTCGGAGGCGGACTCGCCGGTGTTGCGGATCGTGATCGGCAGCGCCTGCGGCGCCCCGCCGGGGGTCAGCTTGAACCCGCTCGGCACGGTCGACACCAGCGCCGCCGGGGTGGGCTGGGGTTCCGGCGCGGGCTGCGGGGCCTCCGCCGGGGGTGCCGCGGGAGCGGGCGCGGGAACCGGAGCGGGCGCGGGCGCGGGTTCCGGCAACGGCGGATCCGGCCGCGGCGCGGGCGTGGCGGGCGGGGGCACGACGGCGGGCGGCACGGGCGGCACGGCGGGCCGGCTCGTCACGACGGGCGGCGATGGCGGTTCGGCGATGGCGGGCGCGGAGGTCTCGCCGGAGGTCAGGCCGATCGCCACGGCCACGGCGAGCGCGGCGGTCGACATGGCCACGCCGAACAGCTGCCGGGGCAGCGACGCGACGGCCCCCGCGGCGCCGCCCGCCCCCGCGGCACCGGCGGCGGCGGCGGTCGCGGCGACGGCCTTGCCCGCCCCGGCGGACACGGCCAGGTAGCCGGTCGCGCCGATGCCCAGCACCAGCGGTGCGACGAAACCGCGCAGCGCGCCGTTGACGTCGGACAGCTCGGCGGCCAGCGCGCGGCACCGCTCGCACTCGTCGAGGTGCGCCTCGACCTGGGTCGTCTCGCGCTTGGACAGGCCGCCGCGGGTCCACGCGCCCAGCCGGTCGACGGTCGCGCGGCAGCGGTCGGACGTGGTCTCGGTCAGGTGCACCTGGAGGTAGGCCTGGCGCAGGCCTTCACGGGCGCGGTAGGCGAGCGCGGACACGCCGTTGGCGGTCAGCCCGAGCACCGGACCGACCTCGGCGGGCGACTGGCCCTCGATCTCGGTGTGCCACAGCACGGTCTGCCAGCGCTCGGGGAGCCGGGCGAACGCCTGCGCCGCCATCGACCGCTCCAGCCCGGCGACGGCCGTGTCGCGGAACGGGACGCTCACCGCCTCGGCGGGCACACCGGACACCGCGGCCACGTCGTCGGACAGCTCGACCTTCCGATCGCGCCGGGTCTTGTCGTACGCGGTGTGCCGCAGCGACGTCAGGAGGTAGGCGCGGAAGGCCGCGTCCGGGCCCCGGCCACCACGGAGCGTGTCCAGCACCTTGGCGAAAGCCTCGGACACCAGATCATCTGCCTCGGCAGGGGAACGGGTCAGCTGGCGGGCGAGGTTGTAAGCCGCCGAAACGTGGCGTTCGTACAGCTCGCCGTACGCTTCGATCTTCCCGCCGCGCACGGATTCGATCAGCTCCGAGTCGCTCGGTCCCCGGACGTCAGCAGGAACGGTCGCCACGTTTTCCCTCCCTCGTGGCGGCCAGTGTGACTCACGTGGTCGCTCACCGTCACCTCAAGCCCCCCGACTGGTCGGGTGAACTCCCGTCACGGGCGCGGCCCCGCGGCGTCCCGTGGTAGTGAACCGACCGGGAGGGGAGACGACCCACGTGGGTGTCGCACAGGCGGAACGCGTGCTGAAGTCGAAGTGGCGGACGGCGAGCCTCGCGGCGGGCTGGCCCTTCCCCCGCGACTGGCCGTTGAGGGAGGTCGACGACGTCGTCACCGCCATGCTGGACACCGCCGACCCCGGCGACGCGCTGGTCCGGTTGGGCCGGGCGCGGGCGGAGGCGGGCGCCGGTCTCGGCGAGACGCTGCTGGACCTCGCGGCGCTGCACGCCGTGCTGGACGGGCAGTGCGGCGTGGTCGCCCCGAACGTCGACGCGCTCCCGTCGCGGATGCTGCGGCTCACCGCGACGGGCTGGGCGGACGTGCTCACCGAGGAGGCCGCCGACCGCGGCGCCGACGACCCGCTGACCGGGCTCGCGACCCGCGGCTACCTGCGCACCAGGCTGTCGGAGCTGTACCGCGAGTCGGCGCGGCCCGACGACGGCTACGCGCTCGTGCTGGTCGGCCTGGACCTGACCCGCGCCACCGGTTGGTCGCGCGTGGTCGCGATGACGCTGGTCTCGGACGTGCTGCGGACCGTGTTCGACGGCGGCGAGACGCTGGCCTCGCTCGGCCCGTCCGTCGCCGCGGTGCTGACCCGGCGCGACGCGGCCCTGGCCCGGCGGATCTCCGCGGTGCGGGTGCTGGCCGCCGACCGGCTCGCCGTCGACCCGCACGTAAGACCCGCCGGCCCCGCCGAGGTCTGGTCGGAACACCTCCCCGCCACCCACGAGGAAGCCTGCGGGCTCCTCGCCGCACTCGGCCGCTGACACCCCACCTCCGTGCCGGGGCGCTGAACCCCTGTCCAGCGCCCGATCCGCGTCCCCACCCGAACGCCCGCCGCTCCCCGGAGAGGCGGGCGTTCGCGGGTTCGGGCTTGACACCCCTCCGTGTGATCCACTTAGCTAGTGTCTTAGCTGAGTGACACAATTTGGAGGTGGCGTGGTCGAGTTCCGCATCGACAAGGCGAGCGGCCTCCCGGCCTACCTGCAACTGGCCAGGCAAGTGCGGGAGGCCTTGCGGCTGGGGTGGCTCAAGCCGGGCGACCGGCTGCCGACGGTCCGCGACGTGGTCGCGACCAGCGGCGTGAACGCGAACACGGTCCTGAAGGCCTACCGGGAACTGGAGCGCGCGGGCCTGCTCGAAGCGCGCCAGGGCTCCGGCACGTTCGTGAAGGCCACCCTGGGGTCGGTCGATCCCGAGGTGATGGACCGGCTGCGCGGCAAGCTCGTCGACTGGGTGGACGAGGCGCGGGCGGCCGGGTTGGAGGACGAGGACATCGACGCGCTGGTCGGGTCGGTGCTCACCGAGGGGGAGAGGATCGAGGTGCCATGACGGTTGTGGTGGAGACCGCCGGGATCGCCGTGCGGGGGCTGGGCAAGAGGTACGGGAAGTCGTTGGCGCTGCACGACTGCACGTTCGACCTGCCCGCGGGCAGGGTCGCCGCGCTGGTGGGCGCGAACGGCGCGGGGAAGACGACTTTGCTGACCGTCCTTTCCGGACTGCTGCGGCCCGATGAGGGGGAGTTCGCCCTGCGGCCGGGCGAGCGGGTGGCGTTCGTGTCGCAGGAGAAGCCGGTGTACCGGTCGTTCACGCCGAAGGCGATGCTCGAGTTCGGCGCGTGGTTCAACCTGGAGTGGGACCAGGATCGGGCGCGGAAGTGGCTGGAGCGCTTCGACATCCCGCTGGACCGCAAGTGCGGTCAGCTCTCCGGCGGGCAGCGCACGCAGGTCGCGCTGGCGGTGGCGATCGGCTCACGGCCGTCGCTGCTCCTGCTCGACGAGCCGCTGTCGGACCTGGATCCGTTGGCGCGCAACGAGGTCATGCGGGAACTGCTCGGCGAGGTCGCCGAGTCGGGGACGACCGTGGTCCTGTCGACGCACATCGTCACCGAGCTGACGGGGGTGGCCGACCACCTGTTGTTGTTGGCGCACGGGAAGCTGCTCGCGGGTGGTGACCTGGACGAGCTGCTCGCCGCGCACGTGGTGGTGGTGGGGCCGCGGGCGTCCCGGTCGCCCGTGGCGGGGGAAGTGCTGTGGGACAAGCACTCGGACGGCCAGTCGCTGTTCCTGGTGGAGGTGTCGACCGCGCCGGTGGTGGCCGCGCCGTGGGTGGTGCGGCCGGTGACGTTGGAGGACTACGTGCTGGCGCGGCTGTCGGCCACGCGCAAGGGGGATTCGGCATGACCACGGTGACGAGGCCGAAGGTGACCTTCGCCGATGTGCTCCGGGTGGCGTGGCGCAGGCACCGCACGCTGATCCTCGCCACGGCGGCCCTGACGGCCGCCCTGACCGCGAGCGTGCTGTGGTCGGCGGAAACGATGGAGGCCGGGCCGGGCAACCTGGCCGGCGTCTACTTCCGGCTGTTCTGGCAGCCCCAGGAGATCAACCTGCTGCTCGGAGCGGCGATCGCGGTGTTCTGGGGGGCGCCGCTGGTGGCGCGCGAGCACGAGGCGCGGACGAACCTCGTGGCGTGGGGGCAGGACGTCCCGGCCACCCGCTGGCTGACCGGCCAGGTGGCGCTGCTCGGGTTCTTCGCGGCCTGCTTCGCCACGGTGCTGGGTCTGTCCGAACAACACTTGACCAGCAGGATCCGCGAGATCACCGGTGGCAGGCTGAATCAGCCGTTCACCGCCTGGTTCGAGGTCGCTCCGCAGCTCCAGATCGGCTACGCCCTGTTCGGCTTCGCCCTCGGCGTGGCGGTGAGCGCCCTGGTCCGGCGGACCCTGCCCGCGATGGGGATCGCGCTGGTGGTGTTCGGGGTCGTGCGGGTCGCGATCATCGAGCGGGGTCGTGCGCGCTTCCTGCCGCCGGTGCACACGTTCGAGCCGTGGAACGACAACTACCAGCACCAGGTGCCCGACTACGCGATGTACGTCGGCAGCGGCTACGGCGATGTGAACGGCGTCCCGGTGACCTACCAGCAGAGTTGGGGCTGCGGCGGTCTGACCTCCGGGGAGAACCTCGACTGCCTCAAGGCCAACGGGGTGGCGGGTCACTACGCCGACTTCCAGCCGGTGGAGCGGCTCGACCTGTTCCGGTGGATCGAGACCGGGATCTTCCTCGTCCTCACCGCCGCGCTGCTGGCGCTGGCCTGGTACTGGCTCAAGCGGGCCCGTCGGGTCTAGCCGGTGTCGGGAGTCCACGTTTGTGCAGGTAGAGTGACCGTCCCGTGGACTCCCGTACCGGCCTTCCCGTAGTAGGCATGATCGGTGGCGGCCAGCTCGCCCGCATGACCCACCAGGCGGCCATCCCGCTCGGCCAGTCGTTGCGCGTGCTCGCCGTCTCCGACTCCGACCCCGCCGCACTCGTCGCCCGCGACGTCGTGCTCGGCTCGCACACCGACCTGGACGCCCTGCGCGCGTTCGCCGAGGGCTGCGAGGTGGTCACCTTCGACCACGAGCAGGTGCCCGGCGAACACCTGCGCGCGCTGGTGGCCGAAGGGGTGGAGGTGCACCCCGGCCCGGACGCGCTGATCCACGCGCAGGACAAGCTGGTGATGCGCCGCAAGCTCTCGGGGATGGGCCTGCCGGTCCCGCCGTTCGCCGAGGTCAACGGCCCGGCCGACGCGCTGGCGTTCGGCGCCGAGCACGGCTGGCCGTGCGTGCTCAAGGCCGTGCGCGGCGGGTACGACGGCAAGGGCGTGTGGATGCTGAACACGCCGAACAGCGCGCGGACCGTCGTGGACGAGCTGCTCGCCGCGGGGACGCCGCTGATGGTCGAGCAGTGCGTGCCGATGCGCCGCGAGCTGGCCGCGCTGGTGGCGCGGTCGCCGTTCGGCCAGGGCGCCGCGTGGCCGCTGGTGGAGACCGTGCAGTCCGAGGGCATCTGCGTCGAGGTGCTGGCGCCCGCGCCCTCCCTCGCTCCGGAGGTGGCCGAGGCCGCGCAGGAGCTGGCGCTGCGGGTCGCCGACGAGCTGGGCGTCGTCGGGCTGCTGGCCGTGGAGCTGTTCGAGACCGCGGACGGCGTGGTCGTGAACGAGCTGGCCATGCGGCCGCACAACTCCGGCCACTGGACCATCGAGGGCTCGCGCACCTCGCAGTTCGAGCAGCACCTCCGGGCCGTGCTCGACTACCCCCTCGGGGTGACCGACCTGGTCGCGCCCGCCGTCGTGATGGCGAACGTCCTCGGTGCCTCTTCCGGCGGAGCCGGAGATCAGCCGACAGCGCGGCCGCCGATGATCCTCGACGAGCGGCTGCACCACCTGTTCGCCCGGTTCCCCGACGCGCACGTGCACCTGTACGGCAAGGCGGAGCGGCCGGGCCGCAAGATCGGCCACGTGACGCTGCTCGGGGAGCGGATGGACGACGTGCGCGAACGGGCGAAGCTCGCCGCGCACTGGCTGTCCGACGGCGTGTGGCTTGACGGGTTCGACATCCACGGAGGGCAGCAGCAGTGACGCAGGTCGGCGTGATCATGGGTAGCGACTCGGACTGGCCGGTGATGAAGGCCGCCGCGGACGCGCTGGCCGAGTTCGACGTGCCGTATGAGGTCAGCGTGGTGTCCGCGCACCGCACCCCGCAGCGGATGATCGACTACGCGCGCTCCGCCGCGGGTCGTGGCCTGCGGGTCATCATCGCCGGTGCCGGCGGTGCCGCCCACCTGCCCGGCATGGTCGCCTCGACGACCGTGCTGCCGGTGATCGGCGTGCCCGTTCCGCTCAAGTACCTCGACGGCATGGACTCGCTGCTGTCGATCGTGCAGATGCCCGCGGGCATCCCCGTCGCCACCATGGCCGTCGGCGGCGCCCGCAACGCGGGCCTGCTGGCCGTCCGCATCCTCGCCGCGGCCGACCCGGCGTTGCAGGACCGCGTCGCCGCGTTCCAGGCGGACCTGGAGCAGATGGTGCTCGACAAGGACGCGGCGTTGCAGAAGGCGCTCTGAGTTCGCGCACGGGTGCCTTCGACGTGTCGAAAGGCACCCGTGCGCAGTCATGTGAACGCGCGCTAACATCGTCCCAGTAGGTCTTACTGGGAGGTAACAAGTGGACTCGAGCTTCGCCACGTACCAGCTCGCCGAGGAGCACGACGCGCTGCGCGAGGCCGTCCGCTCACTCGCCGACAAGGAGATCGCGCCCCACGCGGCCGACGTCGACGAGAACGAGCGCTTCCCCGTCGAAGCGCACGACGCCCTCGTCAAGTCCGGCTTCGCCGCCGTGCACGTTCCGGAGGCCTACGACGGCCAGGGCGCCGACTCCGTCGCCACCTGCATCGTCATCGAGGAGATCGCCCGCGTCTGCGCCTCCTCCTCCCTCATCCCGGCGGTCAACAAGCTCGGCACCATGCCGATCCTGCTGTCCGCCTCCGAGGAGTTGAAGCAGCTCGTCATGCCGTCCATCGCCTCCGGCGAGGCCATGGCGTCCTACGCGCTCAGCGAACGCGAGGCCGGCTCCGACACCGCCTCCATGCGCACCCGCGCGCAGCTGGACGGCGACCACTGGGTGCTCAACGGCACCAAGAGCTGGATCAC
This sequence comes from Umezawaea sp. Da 62-37, assembly GCF_032460545.1. Classification (GTDB taxonomy): domain Bacteria; phylum Actinomycetota; class Actinomycetes; order Mycobacteriales; family Pseudonocardiaceae; genus Umezawaea. The sequence continues at coordinate 4,648,841 of NZ_CP135965.1, read as the reverse complement.
CAACGCAGGTGAGTCCTCCTGGTACACCGTCATGGCCGTCACCGACCCCAAGGCCCCGAAGAAGTCCAACGGCATCTCGGCCTTCGTCGTCCACAAGGACGACCCCGGCTTCTCGGTGGGCACCAAGGAGCGCAAGCTCGGCATCAAGGGCTCACCCACCCGCGAGATCCACTTCGAGAACTGCACCATCCCCTCGAACCGCATCATCGGCGAACCGGGCACCGGCCTGAAGACCGCCCTCCGCACCCTCGACCACACCCGCCCCACCATCGGCGCGCAAGCGGTCGGCATCGCCCAGGGCGCGCTCGAGGCGGCCATCGCGTACGTCAAGGAGCGCAAGCAGTTCGGCAAGGCCGTCGCCGAGTTCCAGGGCGTCCAGTTCATGCTCGCCGACATGGCCATGAAGGTCGAAGCGGCCCGCCACATGGTCTACGTGGCCGCAGCCAAGGCCGAACGAGGCGAACCCAACATCGGCTTCATCACCGCCGCGGCCAAGTGCTACGCCTCCGACGTCGCCATGGAGGTCACCACCGACGCGGTGCAGCTGTTCGGCGGCGCGGGCTACACCCGCGACTTCCCGGTGGAGCGGATGATGCGGGACGCGAAGATCACGCAGATCTACGAGGGCACGAACCAGATCCAGCGCGTCGTGATGTCGCGGGCGTTGTTGAAGGGGTAGGGGGTCCGGGCCCCACCTACCTCGTGAGGTGGGGCGTTCGTCGTGCCTACAGGGTCAGGTCGTCCGCGCGGAGCGCCAAGCCCACCGTCAGCACGCTGGTGCTGATCGCGAAAGCCTGCGTCCAGCAGTCGTCCACCGTGCCGTTGCCCGCGCCGCAGCCCATCTTGGCGTAGGCCCCACTCGCGTCGAACACCTTCTCGGTGGCCGCGATCGTCTTGGTGTACCTGCCCGAGTCGCGGGCCGTCCGGAGGGACGTGTACAGCGACGACACGGCCTCCACTTGGGAGGTGAGCCAACCGGCGCAGGTCGGAGTGCGGGCTTGGACGGGCGCGCACGGTGCGGCCACGTCGGCCTTCTTGGCCGCTGCGATCTCGGCGTCCCACTCGTCGGCGAGTGCACCGGGGGTCCGGGTCGCGCTGGAGGAAGTCGTGGCCGGCCGGGCGATTGTCGTCGTGGACGAGGTAGAAGCTGACGACGGCGCGGCACCGGTCGGACCGCTCCCGCATGCGGCCACCAGAAGCGCGGTCATGACCCCGCCGAGCAACACGAGCGGACGACGGGACGTGGTGACGGGCATGGCTCCTCCTGAACGGGTGCCCGGCCTGCGGTCCCGGTACGCCCGCGCTCGCTGACCGACGCACCGAAGACGAAGAAACCCCGGCCCACCCTCTCGGATGAGTCGAGGCCCCTTCGACATGCACGGACTACCTACCCAGGGTGCCGATCGACTCGTTCACCGACACCACGGCGTACGCGCCGGTCGACTTGCCGGTCTTGACGACCTTCCCGTCCACGGTGATGGTCGCGCTGATCTCCCCGTCGCCGCCGTTCTGCGCGAGCACTTGGACGATCTGCAACGCCTCGTTCGTGGGCAGCTCGATCGTCTTGGACCACGGGAGCGGGACGTCGCTCACCTGTTCCGTGGAGGTCATGCCGTCCGTCGTGTAGGTGATGTTCCCGGCGGTCCCGGTGCCCGTGACCTCGTACACGACGGTGCGGACCTTCGCGGCGGGCGCCGCGTTCTCCACGGGGGCGACTGTCGCCACAGGTGCGGCCGGAGTCGACGCGCCGGGGGTCGACGCCGCGGGCGTGGTCGGGGTCTTGCCCCCGTTCGCGACCGAGCCGATGACGACGAGCGCAACGATGATGCCGACCACCCACGGCCACTTCTTCGTCTTCTTCGGCGCCGGGGGCATCGGCGCGTAGTAGGCGGGCGGCTGCTGCGGGGGCTGGGGCTGCTGCGGGTACGTCATCGGGGCTCGATCCTTCGGCGGGCTGGTCGGAACGTCTCGTCGACAGAACGCGAAGTGCCGTTACTTGTCGCTGGTGGAGGCCTAACAACCCGAAGGCCGCGCCGCCGGCGCCATCACGCCGTTCATCGCGCCGCCCGCCTCCGTCAGGTTCACCAACTCCGGCTGCTCGTCCGTGTCGTAGGTCCAGAACAGCGTGCCCTTCGAACCCATCCGGCACGACGCGGTCTCGGCGTCCCGGACGGCGTGCGCGGCGGCGGTGACGTCGCCGTTCCAGAACTCCCGGTGGGCGCCGATCTCGCCGACGATGAACGGCCAGGGGAGTCGTTCGACCTCGGCGGACGCCAGGTCCGTCTTCACCGTGTACCCGGTGGCCGGGTTGCGCGGGTAGAAGTGGATGTCGAGCAGGTCCACCTTCGCGGCTTTCGCGCGTGCCGGGTACCGGTGGTCGATGGTCGGGTCGCAGGTGGTGGTGCAGGACGTGGCGAAGCCGTCGAACCCGGCCCGGCCGACGGCCCACGGGGTGAAGAAGCCCATCGCGTACTCCGCGCCGGGGTCGCCCTTGAGGAGGCCCGCGCGGACCTGGCGCGTGTAGTAGGTGATCGCGTCGTCGGCCGCGGACTGCCTGCCCTTCGCGGTGGTCATGTCGTAGCGCCTGCCGTTCGGCGCGGCCAGCGACCCCGAACGGGTGGACCACGGGGCCTTGTCGGCTTCCCAGTACGCCTCGTTGTCGCTGGCGTAGGCGAGGACGCCGGTGGCGTTCGCCGTCCCGACGCGGGCGAGCAGCGCGGAGGAGAACTGGCGCATGTACTCGGCCTTGGCCCGGACGTGGCCGGGGTCGAGGTAGAGGGCGTTGTGCCCGGCAACGGCGGGCACCGAGCGGGAGCACGTCCGCCCGCCCTGGACGATCGAGTAGTAGAAGCAGTTCTGCGGGAACCGGTACAGCACCGGCATGACGTGGATGCGCTGGGCGATCGCGGACCGCACGAAGTCCGCCACGTTGTCCATGTACGCGGGGTCGTAGGGGCGCTCGTCGGTCATCCCCCGGCCCATGCCGTGCTCCGCGCCCGAGGTGCCCTCGTTGCCGACGTCGATGAACGTCCTGACGGTGTTGTAGCCGTCCGCCCGCAGGCGGCCCAGCATCTCCCGCGCCCTCGCACCGTCGTAGCGGCCGGGTTCGAAGGTCGAGATGTACCGGTGGCCGCTGCCGTCGTCGGCCAGCCGGATGTAGTTCGCGCCGCGGGGGACGAACGGCTTGCCCGCCACGCTCAGGCCCGCGGGGGTGATGTCCACCCGCGGGACGGTGGCGGCCCGTGTGGTGGCGGGAACGAGACCCGCTATCACCACGGCCACAAGCAGAACGATGCTCACGTCGGTTTCTCGCCCTCGCTGAAATCTCCAGTCGTAGTTGTGCTCCTCCTCTCCTGTCCACCTCACTCACCCGTCCGAGTGAGAGCGGCCGGTCGGGGAGCCCACGGGGTCCACGGCTACCGTCGGTGGCATGGACAGCCGGATCAGGGCGCTGCTGCCGACCCTCCTGGTCGACCTGGCGCTCCCCGTCGGCGGCTACTACCTGCTGCGGCACTTCGGGGTGGCCGACTGGATCGCCCTCACCGCCGGTGGGGCCGTGTCCGGCGCGGTGCTGGTGGCCGGGATCGCGCGCGGCCGCACGGTCGACGGCGCCGCGATCCTCATGCTCGGCCTCTTCGCCTTCGGCCTGCTCACGCTGCTGCTGACCGGGGACGCGCGGTTCGTGATCGCCAAGGACTCGCTGCTCAGCCTGGCCGTGGGCCTGGTCTTCCTGGGGTCGCTGTTCGCCGAGCGCCCCCTGCTGCTGACCTTCGCCGCGAAAACCGCGCCGGTGGTGGCCGAGCGTTACCGCGACTCGCCCGCGGTGCGCCGCACGATCCGCTTCGCCACGGTCCTCTGGGGCGTGGGCATGCTCGTCGACGCGGCGGTGCGCGTACCCCTGGCCTACACGCTGCCGGTCGACGTCATGGTGATCGGCTCACCGGCGCTCACGGTGCTCATCGTCGCCGTCCTCGTGGTCGTGACCAGGAAGTACGCCGCACGCCAACGGGACTAGGCCGCACCGCCCAGTTCGACGGTGGTCTTCTCGCTCACCCTCCGCGCGGGCAGCAGGTCGGCGTTCACGTTGCTGCACTGCACGAGCGACCCGCCGCCCGCGAGCACGGCCAGCAGGCTGTTCAGCACGCCGTCGGGCTGCGTCCACTCCACAGTGGACAGCACCCGCGACTCGCCGGTGATGCCGAGGGTCTCCGCGCGGGAGCGGGCTTCGGCGACCACGTCGTCCACAGTGGACCTGCCCAGCGCGGGCGTGGTGCCGGGGGTCGGCCCCCACGGGGTGAAGTCGTCGCCGAACACCCGGACGTCGTCCAGGAAGTCCACAGCGCCGCCGAGCTCCTGCCCGCGCAGTCCGAGACCCATCGGGTGCAACGACGCCACAGCGACCACGTCAGCGCCCGGCGCGGTGCCCTCCGGCACGACGAAGGCGACCTTCGCGCCCGCCGGGTCGTCGGTCACGGTCGCGCCGCACCACCACGCGCCGAGCAGCACCCCCGCGGTCTGCCAGTGCGCGGGCAGCAGCACGGCCACCCGGTCGCCGGGCTCGACGTCGTGCTCGTCGCGCAGCCAGTTCGCGGTCTTGGCCGCCCAGTTGGCGATGGTGGCCCGCGACAGCTCCACGCGGGAGCCGTCGGCGTCGTCGTAGTGCGTGATCAGCGGTCGCCCCGGCCCCGCGGCCAGCAGCGGCGTGAACAGAGCTTCGGTGACGCTCAAGGCAGTGCTCCCCTAGTCCACACAAGGCACATCCGGCTGGGCGGCGCGACGGGCGCCGTCCACGCCGACCACCTTGCCACCCGCGAACCGCGGGGTGGGGCTCGGGGGCGCGCTGGTGGTGGTCGTGACGGGGACGAGGGTGTTCGCGGGGCCGAGCCGGTCGGCGACGAACGCCCGCACGGCGGCCACGTCGACCGCGACGACGCTCTGCCCGCGGTCGTTGCGGGCGTTGGCGTCGACGACCGGGATGGTGGCGAACTCGACCGTGCCGCCCGCCATCCCGCGCGCCTGCTGGGCCAGCGCCACGAGGTCGAGCCCGTCGTCGACCACGATCGACTTCGCGGCCGCGTCCAGCAGCCCGCCCAGCTTCTCCTGATCGGTGAACGTGCCCGCGGACAGCAGCTGCGACACCGCGGCCGACAGGAACACCTGCTGCCGCCTGATCCGGCCGAGGTCGCCGCCGGGCAGGTTGCGCTGCCGCACGAAGGCGAGCGCGTCGCCGCCGGTCACCCGCTGCGGCCCGGCCCGGAAGTCCGCGCCCGACGCCGGGTCGCTGGTGCCCGAGTTCAGGCACACGTCCACGCCGCCGATGACCTCGGTCAGCAGGTAGAAGCCGTAGAGGTTGATCTCCGCGTAGTGGTCGACGCGGATGCCGGTGAGGTCCTGCACGACCTGCACGAGCGCCTTCCGCCCCGCCTGGTCGCCCTGCTTCTCCCGCTCGGCGGCGTCGCCGACGCCCTCCTCGCGCAGGCGCCGGATCGTGGCGTACTTCGTGACGCCGTACGCCTGGTTGATCTTGTCCTCGCGGTAGTCCGGGATCGGCACGTAGGTGTCGCGCGGGATCGACACGGCGGTCGCCCGGCCGCCGTCGTGGGGGACCCGCAGCACGATGACCGTGTCGGTGTTCACACCGTCCGACGCCTCGGTGCGCAGTTGGCGCAGCACGCCCGGTGGCAGCTGCGCGCCCTGCGCGTCGGTGCGGCTGTCGCTGCCCACGAGCAGGATGTCCGTCGCGCCGTCGATCATCGGCGGCGAGTCCGGGACGTCGGACAGCACCGCGATCACGTCGGTGGTGTTGACGCTCTCCTGCACCCGCTTGAGGGTGACCCAGCCGTAGCCCGCCACCGCCAGGACGGCCGCCGACAGCAGCGCGACCAGCACGCGTCCGAAGGCGAGGGCGACCCGCAAGGCTTCCTCCTCGGCGCGGGAGCGGTGGGCACGACACCAAGGCCAGCCGGCGTCGGGTGGTCGCCGCGGCCGTTTCCGGCGGGACGTCCGGTCAGTTCACGCAGACGAGCCCGCCTGCGGTGATGGCCGGGGGAGTCGTGGTGGTGGGCGAACCGGGGACCGGCGTGCCCGAGGTGCCCGCGGGGTCCGACCGGTCCTCCTGCGGGTCGTAGTCGGCGCCGACGTAGACGGCGATCTGGTTCCCGGCAACGGATTCGTCCTCCTGCACGGTCGCCCCGCCGAACTCCTTGGCCACCTTGTCCGCGACGGCCTTGTCGCCCGGCGCGTAGTGGACGACCGTGGAGTCCTGCACCACGTCGGCCGTGCTCGCCTCGCCGCGCTGGTAACCCTTGCCCACCAACACGTCCAGCACGGTCGCGGCCAGCATCGGCGTGCCGGAGGCGTTGAGCACCTGCACGGTGATCTGGCCGTTCGGCTTGACGGGGGTGTTCGAGGTCGACGGCGAGGACGTCTCGTCGCTCGCCAGGTTCCTGACGAAGGCCTTCACCTTCGCCGGGTCGACCTGGATGACGTTCCCGTCGTTGTAGGTGTCCATCGTCTCGCCGACCGGGATGGTGCGGAACTCGATGTTGCCGCTCACCAGGCCCTGCATCTGCTCGGCGAACGTCGTGATGTCCCAGCCCTGGCTCAGCACGACGGACTTCTGCACGGCGGTGACCAGGTCGTCGAGCTTGTCGACGTCGGTCAGCATGCCGGTGGACAGCACCTTCTTCGCCAGCGCGCCGATGAACACCTGCTGCCGGGCGATCCGGTCGAGGTCGCCGTTGGGCAGCCCTTCGCGCTGCCGCACGAACGACAGCGCCGTCGCGCCGTCGATCGTCTGCGGCCCCGCGGCGAAGTTCGCGCCGGACTTGTAGTCGCTCGTGGCCTGGTTCACGCACACCTCGACGCCGCCGATGGCCTTGGTCACCTCGTAGAAGCTCGCGAGGTTCACCTCGGCGTAGCGGTCGATCGTGATGGAGCCGCCGGTGAGGTTCTCGATGGTCTTGATGAGCGTCTTGCGGCCCGCCGCCGTCGACTCGAGGTTGATCTTGGCCTGGTCCGCCTCGCCCTTCGCGGCCATCTCCTCCGCGATGGTGTTCTTCTGCCTGGCGAACGCGGAGTTCAGCTTGTGCTTGCCGAAGCCGTCGGCGATCTCCACGTAGGAGTCGCGGGGGAACGAGAACGCGCGGGCGCGGGTGCCGTCGACCGGGATGTGCACCAGGATCATCGTGTCGGTGTTCATCTCGCCGTCGGCGACGCCGCCGCTGAGCAGGTCGAGCACCTCGGGCGCGAGCGGGTTGCCCTGCGCGTCGACCCGGCTGTCGATGCCGACCATCAGGATGTCGACCGCGCCGTCGAGCGGTTTCCGGCCCACCCCGGCGTTCTCGGACACCTCGGAGGAGATGACGTCGGTGGTGGTCGTGCCCTGGTCCAGGTTCCGCAGGAAGCTCCAGCCATACCAGGTGACAACCATCACAGCCGCTGACAGCAAGGCGATGAGCGAACGCCCGGTGACCAGGAGAACCCGGAGCGTGGTCGAGCGCTGGGACGCGGGGGGAACGGCAACCCGGATAGCTCCTGGTTGCTCGCTCGCCAGTGGCGGTCTGACCTCCACGAGTCGTGCCTCCCCCGTGCGCGGTGCTGCTCAGCAAAGATTAGTTGGCCAGGTGCCATCGGCGCTGGTCGTTGCTCCTTCTTATACGGGAGACGCTGTAACAACCTGGTGGGTTGCACGCTTTACTAGGTGACCGACCGCGATGGTTACACCGGCGTAAAGGACTTGAGATGCGCGTTCTGGTGACAGGTGGTGCCGGCTTCATCGGCTCCCACTACGTGCGGGAACTCGTCGGGGGCGCCTACCCGGCGTTCGCCGACGCCGAGGTGGTGGTGCTCGACAAGCTGACCTACGCGGGCAACGAGGAGAACCTCGCCCCGGTCGCCGACAGCCCGCGCTACCGGTTCGTCCGGGGCGACATCTGCGACGCCTCCGTCGTCGAGGAGGTGATGGCGGGCACCGACGTGGTCGTGCACTTCGCCGCCGAATCCCACGTGGACCGCTCGATCTCCGGTGCCGCGGACTTCGTGCTCACCAACGTGCTCGGCACCCAGACCTTGTTGCAGGGCGCGCTGAACGCCGGTGTCGGCAAGTTCGTGCACGTGTCCACCGACGAGGTCTACGGGTCCATCGAGGACGGTTCCTGGCCGGAGACGCACCCGCTGGAGCCCAACTCGCCGTACTCGGCGTCGAAGGCCTCCTCCGACCTGCTGGCACGCGCTTTCCACCGCACGCACGACCTTCCGGTGTGCATCACCCGGTGTTCGAACAACTACGGTCCGTACCAGTTCCCGGAGAAGGTGCTGCCGCTGTTCGTCACGAACCTGATGGACGGCGGGACGGTGCCGCTCTACGGCGACGGCCTCAACGTCCGCGACTGGCTGCACGTGGCCGACCACTGCCGCGGCATCCAGCTGGTGGCCGAATCCGGCCGCGCGGGTGAGGTCTACAACATCGGCGGTGGCACCGAGCTGACCAACCGCGAGCTGACCGGGCTGCTGCTCGACGCGATGGGCGCCGACTGGTCGTCGGTCGAGGCGGTCGCCGACCGCAAGGGCCACGACCGCCGCTACTCGGTCGACATCACCAAGATCAGCACCGAGCTGGGTTACGCCCCGCGGGTGGACTTCGCCGAAGGCCTCGCGAGCACCGTCGAGTGGTACCGCGACAACCGGCAGTGGTGGGAGAAGCTGAAGGCGCGGGCGAACGGCTGATGGCGCTCGCCCTCCTGGTGCCCGGAGGTCGCGGCCAGCTCGGCCACGACCTCGTCGCGGTCGCCCCCCGCGACGGCTTCGCGCACGCCCCGTCGTCCGCGGAGCTGGACATCACCGACGCCGAGTGCGTCGCCGACGCGGTCGCGACCTTCGCGGCCAGCGCCCGCGACGCGGGTCTGCGGCCCGTGGTCGTCAACGCCGCCGCGTACACCGCCGTGGACCGGGCGGAGACCGACGAGGACCGGGCGTTCGCCGTCAACGCGCTCGGTCCCGGACTGCTCGCCGCCGAGTGCGCGCGGCACGACGTGCCGCTGCTGCACGTGTCCACCGACTACGTGTTCCCCGGCGACGCCGAACGGCCCTACGAACCGGCGGACCCGACCGGTCCGCGCTCGGCCTACGGGCGCACCAAGCTCGCGGGCGAGGAGCGGGTCCTGGCTTCCTGGCGGCGTTCCTGGGTGGTCCGCACCGCCTGGGTGTACGGCGCATCGGGTGCGAACTTCGTGAAGACCATGGCGCGCTTGGAGGAGGAGCGCGACACGGTGTCCGTTGTGGACGACCAGCGCGGCTCGCCGACGTGGGCGCGCGACCTGGCCGCGGGTCTGGCGCAGTTGGCCGACCTCGTGGCGACCGGCCGCGAACCCGCGGCGCGGGTGCTGCACGGCACCGGCGGCGGCGACACGACCTGGTACGGCTTCACCCGCGCCATCTTCGAGGAGCTGGGCGCCGATCCCGATCGCGTCCGGCCGTGCGCGTCGACGGAGTACCCGCGCCCGGCGCCGCGGCCCGCGTACTCGGTGCTGTCCGGCAGCGCGTGGCGCGAGTCCGGGCTGACGCCGTTGCGGCCCTGGAGGGAAGCGCTTTCCGCCGCTGTGGCCGCGGGCGTCGTCGAACCCGCCGCGAGCTAGCCGGAACCCGTCCGGGTCCACGCCGTGAACCGGTGGTCGGCTCCGCACGTATGCCCACCTGAGACCGGCCTGGACCGGACCGTTCGGTCCAGCGGGCGACGACGGTGAGCAGGGAGTGGTCACGTGCGGCATGGTGTGGACTCGGACGTGTTCGGCAAGACCGCGCACAGCCCGTCCTTCTTCGAGCTGTCACGCAAGCTCGGCGACGGCGCACAGCACATGGTCGACTTCTGCATCCCGTGCAACCCGTACTTCCCGACACCGCAGATGTTCGCCTCGCTGGCGAACAACCTCGAGTCGATCCTGAAGTTCTACCCGAGCAGCACCGACGCCATCGCCGGTCAGCTCGCCAGGACGCTGCGGCTGAACCCGGCCACGATCGCGATGTCCAACGGCTCCACCGAGATCATCACCTGGATGGACCACCTGTGGGTCAAGGAGAGCATCGCGATCCCGATCCCCACGTTCGGCCGGTGGACCGACCAGCCGATGGAGACCGGCAAGCGGGTCGACATGTTCCCGCTCCAGGAGAACGAGGGCTTCGAGCTCAACATCGACGCCTACCTGAAGTTCATCCGCGCCAGGGGCTCGAAGGTCGCGGTGCTGTGCAACCCCAACAACCCCGACGGCGGCTACCTGCCCCGCCGGGAGATCATCCGCTTCATGGACGAGCTGGCCGACCTCGACCTGGTCATCATCGACGAGTCCTTCATCGACTTCGTCGAGGTCGAGCGCAACCCCTCCGTCGTCGGCGAAGCCATGATCAGGCCCAACGTCGTCGTCCTCAAGAGCCTCGGCAAGAACTTCGGCCTCCACGGCGTCCGCTTCGGCTACCTCGTCGCCAACCCCGCGCTGGCCAAGCGCATGGCCGCAGCCCTTCCCAAGTGGAACCTCAACTCCCTCGCCGAGGCGTTCGTCTTCATGCTCGGCGACCACCTCGACGAGTACGGCGAAAGCCTCGTCAAGCTGTCCATGGACCGCTACCGCATGGGCATGGAGCTGTCCCGGCTGCCGGAGTTGCAGGTGTACCCGTCGCAGGCCAACTTCCTGCTGGTGAAGCTGGCGCCGGACGTGGACGGGATCGAGCTGCGGGACTACCTGCTGCACAAGCAGCAGATCTTCATCCGCGAGTGCGGGAACAAGCTCGGCATGAGCGGCCAGTTCGTGCGGCTCGTCGTGCGCCCGGAAGCCGACGTGGACCGCCTGGTCTCCGGCATCCGCAGCTTCGGCAACCAGCGCTGGGACGTCGAACGGCCGTCGCTGGTGTCCTAGACGGCCCGCCGGGCCAGGTCAGTCGACGGTGGCGACGAACGCCGCCCAGGCGGCGCGAGGAACGGTGAGGTGGCCCGCTTCGGGGTTCTTGCTGTCGCGGATGCCGACGACGTCGGAGGCGCGGGCGACCTCGACGCAGTTGGAGTTGCCGCCGCTGTGGCTGGACCTGTGCCACTGGCCGAACGCGACCTCGACGCAGCCGGAGTTGCCGCCGCTGAAGCTGGACTTGCGCCAGGACGTCAGGCTCAGCTTCGTCTTGCCCATTCGCGGTGCTCCTCGTCCAGCGTGCGGATCATCGCCAGCGAGTCCTGCGGACTCGACGCGACGCCGCACAGGTGCTGGAAGACCAGCCTATAACGGTCGATGTCCGGTTCCTCCTCCAAGAACAGGGTGCCGGTGATGTGGTCGATGGCCACCGCGCCGTAGCCGTCGTCGAACCGGAAGCACCAGAACGGCACGCCCATCGCGATGTGCTCGCCCGCCCGCGTCGGGAGGACCTGCACCTGGACATTGGGCAGTTCGGCGAGTTCGGCCAGCCGCCGCAGTTGGGCGAGGCGGATGTCGGCGCCGCCCACGGGCAGGTTCAGCGCCGTCTCGGTGACGACCGCCCACACCGACAGGTCGCCGTCGAGCACGCGCACCTGCCGCTCCATGCGCAGACTGACCCGGCGGTCCAGGATTTCAGTGCTGATGCCGGGGTTGGCCGCCCGGATCACCACCCGTGCGTAGTCCGGTGTCTGGAGCAGTCCGGGGATGAGGTCGACCTCGAAGTTGGCGACGCTGACCGCGTCGGTCTCCAACTCCGCGAAGTCGATGTTCTCCGGGTTCGCCGAGTCGTCGTAGCTCTGGTACCAACCGCGGGTGCGGGCGTTGCGCGCCAACGACATCATGCTCTCGGTCGTCGCCCGGCCCGCGCCGTACAGCTCGCAGAGGGCCCGCACGTCCTCCGGCTTGATGCCCAGTTGGGCGGTCTCGATCTTGCTGATCTTCGGGTACTTGCAGTCGAGCCGACCGGCCGCGTCCTCGACGGTCATGCCGGCGTGGCCGCGCATCCGCCGCAGCCGTCGGGCGAGGCGCCGTTGTTTGGCCGTGGGTACCACTGTGACCTCGATCGGGTAGACATTGGAACATGATTCCCTTGGAGCTTGCTCTTTCCAGATGTTGTGAGCAACCTAGGTGAACATATTTCCACCGATAGAGGATGGTCGTCGTGGTGGTGCAGGTGGTGGACGTGCGGCTGGACACGCCCGTGCGCGGGTGGGTGGAGGAGGACATGGAGAGGATCTTGCTGACGATCGGCGAGTATCCCGCCCAGGTGCTGCTGGGGCTGACCGAGCGCGGTGCGCTCGACCTGCTCGACGTCATCAAGCGCGAACTGGCCGTCCTCAGCCCACCCGACCCGGACGACCCCGCGTGCGAAGCCTGCCTGGACACGGGGGACCTGTGGGTCCCGGTGGCCCGCGGGGCGGTCGCGTGTCGCGAGTGCGACTGCCCGGCGGGGCGGGGTGGGGCCTAGGCCTCCTGCCACTCCACGCAGGACGGCCGCCGACCCGTGGCCAGGAACTCCTTCAACGCCTCCGCCAGCACGCCGACGCGCACCCCGCTGCCCGCCGGGTAGTCCACGTACTCCGACGCGTACACCGGCGACCCGTCCTCGCCCACCAGCGTCGAGTAGTCCTGGTCCGGGTCCGCGTAGGTCAGGTACCCGAACCCGGAACTCACCGCCGCCGCCACGTCGTGGTCCGGGATCTTCACCTCGCCCGGCGCCCCCAGCAGCCCCTCGACGTCCGGGATCAGCGCCCGCTCCTGGTGCTCGATCACCGCGGCCCCGGCGCCGCTCTCCGCCAGCCGGGTCAGCAGCGCGTCGACCTCCTCGGGGGTCGTGACGGTCATCTGCTCACCGGACTCGTCCGCGTTCTGGATGGACCACACGGCGTTGAAGCTCATCGTGATGCCTTCTCTGCTAGTCGTCGAGGCGGAATGGATGCTCTCAGTGAACGACCTGTCCCGCAAACAGCCCTGCTTTGCGCCGATGGGGTGGAGACCGCCCGGAGGACTGGATAACGCTGCGCGCTTGCGAGAACCTTTTCAGATGTCCGAGCACGGGCGAGCCCCCGTTTCAGCCGCGCGCAGCCACGATGGTGACCGTCGTCGCTTCCTCCGCTGCGTCGCCGCGGTCACCGGATCGCGCCAGGTCACGTGGAACACGCCGACCGGCTCCCGCGACGACGCGACCGGGCAGGCACCCCGCCGCTAGGCCTTCACCGCCAGGCCTCCACAACCGCCCTGCACCTCGTGACCCACTGGCAGGCGCACGGGCGCACAGTCCTGCGCGGTGTCAGCGGCCCGCGGCCCGCCGGTACGCGGTGAGGGTGGTCTCGGCGCAACGGCGCCACGTGTACTGCGAGGCGTGCGCCCGACGGGCCATCTGGGCGACGGCGGTCGGAGGGGTCTCGACGGCGGCGAACATGGCGTGGGCCAGGGCGTCGGAGTCGCCGACCGGGGTGAGGGCCGCGTGGCCGCCGGAGACCTCGCGCAGCGCGGGGACGTCCGAGCAGACGACCGGGACGTTGCAGGCCAGGGCCTCGAGGACGGGCAGGCCGAAGCCCTCGTCGCGGGACGGGAGGACCAGGGCGGAGGCGCCCGCCACGACGCTGCGCAGGTCGACGTCGGCGAGGTAGCCGGTGCGGATGACCCGGCCGTCGACGCCCGCCTGCCGGGGGCCCGCGAGGACCAGCGGCGGCAGGGACTGGTCCGCGGCGTGGGCCTTCAGGAGCGTGTCCAGGCCCTTGCGGGGGCCGCCCGCGCCGACGAACAGCAGGTACTGCGACGGCAGGCCGAGGCGGGCGCGCAGCGCGTCGTTCGGGGGTCGCGAGGCGAACCACGCCGGGTCGACGCCGAGCGGGGTGACGATGATCCGGTCGGCCGGGATGCCCAGTTGCTCCTCGACGGTCCTGGCCACGGCGTGCGTCGGCGTGCAGACGACGTCGGCGCGGTGGGCGGACTGGCGGACGAGCTCGGGCAGCCGCTCGTCGGACGGCGGGAGGTCGCCGGGGGAGGAGAGGAACGCGAGGTCGTGGATGGTGACGACGCCACCGGCCCTGATCGTCGGCGGCAGCACGAAGTTGGTGGCGTGCATGACGTCGGTGAACCCGGTCAGCAGCTCCACCGGCGGGAACTTGGAGCGCAGCCAGAACTGGCGGAGCAGCCGGGCGGACACGGGCAGGCCGCGGGCCTGGACGCCGTGCGGGAGGACGCTGCGCAGGCCGCGCCAGCCGCGCAGGGTGAACGCCACGGCGCGCACGTCCACCTCGTCGGGCATGGACGCCAGCTCCTCCGCCAGCGCCGAGGTGTAGCGGCCGATGCCGGTCCGATGGCCGAGCAGGGGAGTGCCGTCGAGCAGCACCCGCAGCGGTTCAGCCATTCACGCCGCCGCGCAGTTTCTTCAGCACCCTGCCGGTCGCTCGCTTCGCCAACTCCGTGGGTCCTCCCTGGTCGAGGTATTCGCGGACGAGCCTGGCGTCCCGCCTGAGCTTCGCGCTCGGGGTCAACGGGGCGTTGCGGACCAGCGGCGCGGAGCCGCGCAGCCGGTCGGCGGCGGGGCGGGGGTCGCGGCAGAACTCCACCAGCGGCGCCAGCACGGTGTCCCACGTGAAGCGCTCGCGCACCACGGCGATCCGCTCGCGGCACCCGGCGGCGAACTCCTCGTCGTAGAGCACCTTCTCCATGGCCGCCGCCAGCGCGTCCGGGTCCTCCGAGCGGACCACCACGCCGAGGCCCTCGCGTTCCACCAGTTCCGCGAACGAGTCGCCGTCGGTCGTCACGATCGGCAGCCCGGACCACAGGTAGTCGAGCACCCTGGTGCGGAACGCGAACGTGGTCTCGACGTGCTCGTAGTGCGTGGTCACGCCGCAGTCCGCGTCCAGCAGCCAGTTCTGCCGGTCGTGGTAGGGCACCCAGGTCTCGTTGAAGAACACCGAGGTGCCCACCAGGTCGAGCCGCCTGGCCAGCGCGCGCGTCTGCCCCGCGATGTCCATGTCCGGCACCTCGGGGTTCGGGTGCTTCATGCCGAGGAAGAACAGCTTCAGGTCGGGGTGCCCGTCGCGCAGCCGGTGCACGGCGCGGATGAGCGTCAGCGGGTCGAACCAGCTGTAGACGCCGCCCGCCCAGATCACGACCTTGTCGGTGTCCGAGATGCCCGGCACGACGCCCTTGATGGCGGGCGCGGTGCGCTGCGGGGGCTTGCCCGGCAGGCCGAACGGCACCACGGACAGCAGCGAGCGGACCGTGGGGTCGTTGTCGTACAACGACGGGGTCAGCCTGCCGAGCGCGGCGAGGTGGCCGAGCCAGAAGTGCCGCTGGCGCTCGGAGGCGCACAGGAAGAAGTCGCCGCGCTTCAACTGGTTGTTGAGCACGCGGGTCACACCGACGATGTCCAGCGCGCGCTGCTCGTCGTTCTCCTCCTTGCCCTGCTCCAGCAGTTCCAGGTGCATCGGGTCGTACACGTCGCACACGAGGACCTTGGTGGAGGCGGCCTTCTTCAGCTCCGGCACCAGTTCCAGCACATGGCCCTGGAGGATGACCACGTCGGCCCACGCGATGTGCGGGGCGAGGTCGCGGGGCTTGGACCGGGAGATCGGGAAGGCGGCTTCCGGTGGGGCGCACAATGGGTTCACCGTCACCAGGTGGACGTCGTGCTCACCGGCCAGCACGTCAGCCATGTTCCAGGCCCGGATGGCGGGTCCGGCCATCTTCTCCGAGATCGCGTCGCCGGTGATGATCAGGATCCGCCGGGGCCTGCCGAACACCTCGTCCAGCGCGAACACGTCGACCAGGACGTCGTGCGCGGCGAGGTAGCGCGGCAGCGGGTACGCGGGCTCCATCGCCTTGCGCATCAACGGGACCAGGTCGCGGTCGCTGCGCACCCGTGCGGCCTGCTCGACCTTGCGCGACTCCTGGAGCGACGGCATCAGCTCGACGAACTGGTCGATGGCCAGGAAACCGGCAAGCGCTTTCCGGTCGACGGGCACCGGCGCCAGGTCGTCGGCCGGGTCGGCGGGCCTGCGGGTGATCTCCAGCTGGGTGGCGTCGATCTCGCCGCGCGCGGTCGCCCGGCGCACGACCAGCGCGAGGGCCGCGGGCAGCACCTTGGCCAGCGTGTCGTCGGAGAAGTTCTTGTACAGGGCCGCGAGGGCGTTGCGCTCCAACAGGTACAGCTCGCGGCTGTGGTCGATCGACGCCATCGACGCGTGGTGCTTGTGGAACGCCAGCGACGCGGGCTCGTAGCGCACCCGCCAGCCGCGCAGGTTCATCCGCCAGCCGAGGTCGACGTCCTCGTAGAACATGAAGAACCGCTCGTCGAACCCGCCCAGCGAGCGGTACACCGACGTGCGGACGAACAGCGCGGAGCCGGTGCCGAACAGCACGTCGCGCGGGGCGTCGTGGCTGCCGTCGTCCGGCTGCCCCGCGTGCCGCTTGTAGCCCATGCCGAACCAGGTGAGGCCGCCGTCCACGAAGTCGACGTCGGTGCCGTCCCAGTCGAGCACCTTGCTGGCCACCGCGCCCACGGTCGGCTCGGTCTGGAGCACCTTCACGGCGGCGCGCGCCCACTCGGGGTGCGGTCGGGCGTCGTTGTTGAGGAACGCGAGCACCGACCCGGTGGCCGAGGCGGCGCCCAGGTTGCAGCCGCCCGCGAAACCCAGGTTCTCCGGCGCCTCGATCACGGTCGCGCCCGGCACCGCGGCGCGGATCCGCTCCGCGCTCCCGTCCCCGGAGGCGTTGTCGACGCAGACGACCTCCAGCCGGTCCGCGGGGTACGCGAGCTCCGACAGGGCCCTCAGGCACGTGACGGTGTCCTCGGCGCCGCGGTAGTTCACCACGACCACGGATACGACGGGCAGCACCATCACTCTCCTCGCTCCACGACGGGTGTGCGGGCCTAAGCCTGCCTCATCACAGCGCGTGTCGTGAGCCGAAGGGTCTACCTTCCGGCCCAAGTGCGCCACACGTCACGGCGGGGGACCGTCGAACGGCGCCCGATCGCCACTCGCGCGACCAGCGCGGACGGCGAGCGGAGCAGGACCTCCGCCAGCACGCCCAGCCGCAGCGGGAGGCGGAAGTTCGCCGCTTCGGGGACTCCGGAGCGCAGCGGCAGCAGAGCGGTGATCGCCGCGAACCGGGCGACCTCGCGCAGGGCGACGGCGAGCGGGGCGCAGCGCAGCAGCATCAGCAGCCGGTTGCGCTCGTTCCACCGGTGGAACGGCCTGGAGCCCGGCCGGGTGCTGGCGCCGTGCCGGTGCGCGACCCGCGCGGGCCCGACGGACACGACCCGGTGCCCGGCCAGCCGCAGCCGCCACGCCGTGTCGGTGTCCTCGTAGTAGCAGAAGAAGCCGGCGGGGACGCCGCCCGCGCGGCGCAGCGCCCCGGTCCGCAGCAGCGCGGCGCCGCCGCAGAAGCCGAACACCTCGCGGCCCGCGAGCACCAGGTCCACGCCGTGCCCGTCGGCGGTCAGCGAGACGCCCACCGACTGCGTCGAGCCGTCCGCGAGCGTCATCGACGAGGTGGCGGCGGCGGCCAGCGGGTCGCCGTCGAGGGCTTCCTCCAGCGAGGCCAGCCACGACGGGGACGGGGCGGCGTCGTCGTTCAGCCACGCCACGTAGGGGGTGTCCACGCGGTCCAGCACCGCGGCCAGGCCACCGGCGTACCCGAGGTTGCGGGGCAGCCGCACCACGTTCGGGGCGCTCGGGTGGGCCGCGACCAGCGCGGCGGTCCCGTCGTCGGAGGCGTTGTCCACCACCAGAGTCCGGTGTGGACCCCCGCCGCCGGCTTTCTGGACGGCGAGCGCGTCGAGGCACGCGGTGATGTGCTCACGCCCCCGCCAGGTCACGACGACCACCGTGCTGGCACTGGACACGGCGTGAGACGGTACGGCACGTGCCCCAGCTCGTTGTGCTGACCGAGCAGTTGCTCGCCCCCGTCCCCGGCGGCACCGGGCGCTACACCCGTGAGCTGGCCGCGGCGCTCGCCGCGACCGCGCCAGCCGGGTGGACCGTGACCGGTGCCGTCAGCCGCCACCCCGACGTCCGGGCCGCCGTGATCCCCGGCGTCGAGGGCCCGAAGGTGCTGCCGCTGCCGCGCCGCGCGCTCATCGCGGCCTGGGAGCACGGCGTCCCGTACTGGCCCGGCGGTGACTCGGTGCACGCGCCGACCCCGCTGGCCCCGCCGAGCGGCCGGGTCGTCGTCACCGTGCACGACGCCGTGCCGTGGACCCACCCGGAAACCCTGACCGGGCGGGGTGCCGCGTGGCACCGGAAGGTGATCACCCGCGCCACCGGCAGGGCGGCGGCGATCGTCGTGCCGACCAGGACCGTCGCCGACGACCTCGCCCGGTACGCCCCCGGCCCCGCGCCGACGCACGTGATCGGCCACGGCGTCGCGAAGTGGCCGGAGGAGTCGCCGGTCGACCTGCCGGAGCGGTTCGTGCTCGCGATCGGCACCGTCGAACCGCGCAAGGGGTTGGAGACGCTCGTCACGGCGACGGCCGAAGCGGGGATTCCCCTTGTCCTGATCGGCTCTCCGGGATGGGGCGCCGTGGACGTGACCGCGCCGCACGTGCGGGTGCTCGGGCGGGTTCGGGACTCCGAACTGGTGTACGCCCTGCGCCGTGCGGCGGTGCTCGCCGTGCCCAGTCTGGCCGAGGGCTTCGGGTTGCCGCTGCTGGAGGCGATGGCGCTCGGCGTGCCCGTCGTGCACTCCGACGCGCCCGCGCTGGTGGAAGTTGCCGGCGGGGCTGGAATGGTCACGCCGCGTGGCAACGCGGGAGCGCTCACACGGGCAATCAGGTCCGTTGTGGACGATGGGACTACCGCTGCCCGCATGGTAAGCGCTGGTCTGCGCCGTGCCGAGGACTTCGGCTGGGAGAAAGCCGCGCGCGCCACCTGGGACGTGCACCTCGAAGGAGTTCGACAGCGCGTCACTTAGCCGATACGCCGCAGATCGATTGGTGGGCGGCACTACTCTCAGCCCGTGCCCATCGCCGAACCCAGCGTGCTGATCGACGCCACGGCGGTGCCCGCCGACCGCGGTGGCGTGGGCCGGTACGTCGACTCGCTGGTGGCGGCTCTGGACGCGGACGGCGCGCGGCTCAGCGTGGTCTGCCAACCGCGCGACGCGGACCTCTACACCAGGCTCGCGCGGTCCTCGCGCGTCGTCGTGGCCGCCGAGTCCGTCGCCACCCGCACCGCGCGCCTGACCTGGGAGCAGACCACGCTGCCCCGCATCGTGGCCCGCCTCGGCGTCGACGTGCTGCACTCGCCGCACTACACGATGCCGGTCGCCAACCGCGCCGCCACGGTCGTGACCCTGCACGACGCCACGTTCTTCACGGACCCGATCCTGCACTCGTCGGTCAAGGCCAGGTTCTTCCGCGGCTGGACCAGGGCGTCGCTGCGCCGGGCGGCCCTCTGCGTCGTCCCCAGCGAGGCGACCGCGGCCGAGCTGACCAGGGTCGCGGGCGCCGACCGCCGCTCCCTGCACATCGCCCAGCACGGCGTCGACAACGAGCGCTTCCACCCGCCGGCCCCCGAGGAGACCGCCGCGGTCCGCCGTTCCCTGGGCCTGGGGGACGTGCCCTACGTGGCCTTCCTCGGCGCCCTGGAACCCAGGAAGAACGTCCCGGCCCTCATCCGCGGCTTCGCCCAGGCCTGCGTGGGCCGCCCGAACCCGCCCGCGCTGGTGCTGGCGGGCCAACCCGGCTGGGACGGCCAGGTGGAACGCGCCCTCGACGTCGTCCCGCACCGCATCAGGGTCATCCGCGCCGGCTACCTCCCGTTCGAGCAGCTCGCGGGTTTCCTCGGCGGCGCGGAACTGGTCGCCTACCCCAGCCTCGGCGAGGGTTTCGGCCTGCCCGTCCTCGAAGCCATGGCCTGCGGCGCCTCGGTCCTCACCACCCGCCGCCTGAGCCTTCCCGAGGTCGGCGGCGACGCGGTCGCCTACTGCGGCGTCGGCGCGGGCGACATCGCCGCGGGCCTCGCGGAACTGCTCGACGACCCGGCCCGCCGCGCCGTCCTGTCCACCGACGCCCAGCTCCGCGCCAAGGACTTCAGCTGGTCCACCAGTGCCGCACGGCACCAGCTCGCCTACTCGCGCGCCGCGATGGTGCACCGCCGCGGCAGGTAGCAGGTGCCCGAGTGGCGGACTCGGGGTGCCCGGGTGTTCGACACGGGGTGCCCGGGTGTTCGACTCGCGGTGGGGGTGGGGAGTGGGGGCGTGCACAATGTGATCCCGTGACCGACTCCAAGCGCTACGGCGACGCCCTGGCGGCAGTCGCCGTCACCTACTCGCCGGGTGAGACCCTGGACCGCTTCCTGGACACCCTGGCCAAGGCCACGACCCTGCCGGTGCGGGTGGTCCTCGCCGACAACGGCTCCACGGACGGCGAGCCCGAGCGCGCGGCGGCCGAACGCGAAGAGGTCACCTTCCTCCCCACCGGCGGCAACCTCGGCTACGGCGGCGGCGCCAACCGCGGTGTGGCCGCGCTGCCGGACGACGTGGGCTGGGTGGTCGTCGCCAACCCCGACGTCGAATGGGGTGAGGGCTCGCTGGACGCGCTGCTCGCCGCGGCCAAGCGCTGGCCGCGGGGCGGCGCCTTCGGTCCGCTCATCCGCGAGACCACCGGCGAGGTCTACCCCTCGGCCAGGCTGCTCCCGTCGCTGGGACGGGGCCTGGGCCACGCGATCTTCGGCAAGGTCTGGCCCGCGAACCCCTGGACCCGCGAGTACCGCCAGGAGAAGGCCGCGATCACCGAGCGCCCCGCGGGCTGGTTGTCCGGTTCGTGCCTGTTGCTCCGCCGTGAGGCCTTCGACTCGGTCGACGGGTTCGACGCGCGCTACTTCATGTACTTCGAGGACGTCGACCTCGGCGACCGCATCGGCCGCGCGGGCTGGCTGAACGTGTACGTGCCGGAGGCGGAGGTCGTGCACATCGGCGGCCACGCGACCGCGAGCGCGTCCGGGCGGATGCTCGCCGCGCACCACAGCAGCGCCTACCGCTACCTGGCCGACCGCCACCGGGGCCCGCGGTGGGCCCCGGTGCTGCTCGCCGTCCGGGTCGGTCTCGGGCTGCGGTTGAAGCTCGTCACCCGTCGCCGTTGAGCCGCTGGGTCAGGCCCTGCGGTGGCGGCTTGTTGTCGCCGGACAGCCGCTGGGACAGGCTCGGCCGCCCGCCGGGAACCTGCTGGACGGTCGGCACGGAGCCGGGGTTCACCCGCTGCCCCTGCTCGGGCTGGTAGTGCTGCTGGTGCTGCGGCGCCTGCTGTTGTTGCTGGTACTGCTGCTGCGGAGCGTGCTGCGGCTGGTGTTGGGGCTGGTGTTGGGGCTGGTGCTGGGGGGCCTGCTGCTGCGGCTGCTGGGGCGGTCGTCCACCTCCCGCGGCCATCTGCGCGGAGATGATCATCGTGGACTCCGGGTCGACCTGGCGCGGGTCGACGGAGTTCACCACGGTGCGCGGGATCTGCTGGGTCGCCGACGAGTCCATCGGCGAGGTCATGTTGTCGGGCGTGACGATCTGGGCGCCACGTGCTCGTGCACGGGCCAGCAGCGCGTCGGCCCGGTCGCGGGGGTCCATTCGGATCTCTCCTGCGTTGCCTAGGGCCGGCTGGGGGTGCCGGCGTTCCCGATTTCTGACACGCGCCCGCCAGGGACCACTGCCCGTCTATCGGATGCTGTCTGCCACAGTATTCGAATTGGTCGTTGCGTGTTAGTGGAGGAGGAAAAACGGGCATGTCGGAGCTGCACGGCGTGGAAGCCGTGGTTCTGGTCGGTGGCAAGGGAACCCGACTTCGTCCTCTCACCCTGTCCGCGCCGAAGCCGATGCTGCCGACCGCCGGGGTGCCTTTCCTCGAGCACCTGCTGTCGCGCATCCGCTCCGTCGGCATCACCCACGTGGTGCTGGGGACGTCGTACAAGGCGGAGGTCTTCCAGGACTACTTCGGCGACGGGGCCGAGCTGGGACTGGAACTGGAGTACGTGGTCGAGGACGTGCCGCTCGACACCGCGGGCGCGATCCGCAACGTCGCCCACAAGCTGCGCGAACGCGACGTGATGGTGTTCAACGGCGACATCCTCTCGGGCGTCGACCTGCACGGCATCGTCGAGACGCACCGCACCTCCGAGGCGGACGTCACGCTCCACCTGGTGAAGGTCGACGACCCGCGCCGGTTCGGCTGCGTGCCGACCGACCCCGACGGCCGGGTGACGGCGTTCCTGGAGAAGACCGAGAACCCGCCGACCGACCAGATCAACGCGGGGTGCTACGTGTTCCGCCGCGAGGTCGTCCTGGGGATCCCCGAGGGCCGTCCGGTGTCCGTGGAGCGCGAGACGTTCCCCGGCCTGCTGGAGCGCGGCGCGCGGATCCAGGGCCACGTGGACGCCACCTACTGGCTCGACCTCGGCACACCGGCCGCGTTCGTCCAGGGCTCGGCGGACCTGGTGCGCGGCATCGCCCCGTCGTCGGCGCTGCCGTCGGAGCCCGGCGAGGCCATCGTCCTGGGCGGCGCGGAGGTGCACGAGGACGCGGTCCTCAGCGGCGGCACGACGATCGGCGCGAACGCGACGGTGGCCGCGGGCGCCGTCGTGGACGGCTCGGTGGTGTTCGACGGCGCCGTCATCGGCGAGGGCGCGGTCGTGCAGCGAACGGTCCTGGGCGTCGGCGCCCTGGTGCAGGCGGGCGCGGTCCTGCGCGACGCGGTGATCGGCGACGGCGCCGTCATCGGGGCGCGCTGCGAACTCATCGGCGGCGCGCGTGTGTGGCCCGACGTGGTTCTGCCCGAGGCAGGCGTACGGTTCTCAGCCGACGTGTGAGGTAGCAGTTGGCGAGGACCTGGTCACCCCCGTTCCCGCTCGACGTGGGAACGGTGCTCCGCCCGCTCCGCCGTGGAGCGGGCGATCCGACGTTCCAGCAGGACGCCGACGGTGCCGTCTGGCTGACCGCGAACACCCCGTCCGGTCCCGGCGCGCTCCGCGTCCGGCGGCCGGACGGGGTCGTCGAGGCGACGGCCTGGGGTGACGGCGCGGACTGGCTGCTGGACGGCCTCCCGGCCCTGCTGGGGGCCGAGGACGACGACTCGGCCTTCGAGTGCCACCACCCGCTCATCACCGAGTCCCGCCGCCGCTCACCGGGTCTGCGGCTCGGCTCGACCGGCCGGGTGTGGGACGTGCTCCTGCCCTCCGTGCTGGAGCAGAAGGTCACCGGCACCGAGGCCAGGCGTTCCTACCGCGAACTCTGCCGGAGGTTCGGCACGGCTCCTCCCGGCCCGGTCCCGGCGGGAATGCGCGTCGGGCCGACACCGAGGGCGATCATGGCCATTCCCGATTGGGAATGGCACAAAGCGGGCGTCGACACCTCCCGCCGCCGCGCTTTGATCGCGGCGGCCCAAGTCGCCCACCGGTTGGAAAGGGCCGTCGAACTCCGCGGGGAGGCCGGCCGGAAACTCCTGCGGCTGATTCCCGGTATCGGCGTGTGGACCGCCGCGGAAATCGCCCAACGGGCCTGGGGCGACCCCGACGCGGTCAGCTTCGGGGATTTCCACGTCCCGTCGGTCGTGGGCTGGGCGCTGGTGGGCGGGCCGCTCGACGACGACGGGATGGCCGAGGTGCTGGCGCCCTACTCGCCGCAACGGCACCGGGCCGTCCGGTACGTCGAGGCCTCCGGCTTCCGCAAGCCCAGGTTCGCCCCGAGGTTCTCACCCCGCGACTACCGCGCCATCTGACCATCGCGAGTCGAACCCCCAGACACCCCGTGTCGAACCTCCAGGCACCCCCGATCGGTGCGGGGTGTCAGCGGAGGCGCTCCAACGCCGCCTCGACCATCGGCGACAGGTCGTCCACGTTGCCCGGCAGCGAGTCCAGCGGCCACCACTGGAGGTCCACCGACTCGGCGCTGCGGACCGGCTGCGCCCCCACCGGCGCGCGCACGAGGAACCGCACGTCGAAGTGCCGCGTGGGCACCCCCAGCGAGCAGGTGATCGGGTGCACGTCCACGTGGATGGGCTGCGTCTCGATCCGCAGCCCCCGGATGCCCGACTCCTCGGTCGCCTCGCGCAGCGCCGCGCCCAGCAGGGTCTCGTCGGTGGGTTCGCAGTGCCCGCCCAGTTGCAGCCACCGCCCCACCCTCGGGTGCAGCGTGAGCAGCGTCCGCTCCCCGGTGGCGTCCAGCACCAGCGCGGACGCGGTGATGTGCCCCGGTTCGCAGGACCGCGCGCACGCGTCGTCCCGCGCGGCCAGGAACCCGAGGTAGGCCTGCCTCAGCGCCTCCTGCTCCCGGCCGACCGGCTGCCAGCCCGCCAGTACCGATACGGCGTCCGCGTGGAGCGTCACAGTGCGAGGAACCCTTCGTCGAGGTCGCGCGGAGCACGCGGGGTGAGCGGGTCGACCGGGTGGCCGACGGCCACGGCGCCGAGTGGTTCCCAGTTCGCCGGCAGGTCGAGGACCCGCCGGACCACGTCGGCGCAGAAGATGGTGGAGGAGACCCAGCACGACGCGACGCCTTCGGCGGCCAGCGCCACCAGCAGCCCCTGCACGGCCGCGCCGCCCGCGACCGTGAACATCGTCACCTCGGCGGCGGCCCGGCGTTCGTCGGGGTAGTCGTGCGCCCCTTCGCGGACCAGGAAAGGCAGCACGACCTCGGTCGCGCCGTGCAGCAGGTCGCCGCGCTTCACCCGCCGGGCGATCCGCTCGTCGTCCCACCCGTCGGCCCGCAGGTCCGACTCCCACCGCTCGCGCATCGCGGCCAGCAGCGCCTCGCGCCGCGCGGTCACGTGCGCGAACCGCACCGGCCGGGTGTGGTGCGGCGCGGGGGCGGTCAGCGCGGCCGCCACGGCCCTGCGCAGCACAGCCGGGTCGACCGGCTCGCCGGTGAACTCCCGCACGGACCGCCGGACCAGCACGGCCTCCGCGCGGCCCTGCGCGATGGCCTCCTCGGTGCCGAGCCGGAAGAGGTCGTCCTCGATCGGACGGGTCAGGTCGCGGGCCGTCGAGCCGTCGTCCACAACGGACAGTCCACGCAGGACGGCCACCGGGACGGCGCCGAGCTTGCCCTTGACGAGGTCCGCGGCCGACGCGATCTCGTCGGCGACGGCGACCTCGGTGACCACCAGCTCGTTGCCGTGGCGGTCGACCTGGCCGTGGTAGCGGTGCAGCACCGCGAGCCCGGACGAGCCGATCGCGGCGTCCGTCTGGCCGATCCGCCACGCCCGGCCCATGGTGTCGGTGACCACGACGGCGACCGCGACCCCCAGCCGCGCCAACAGGTCCGCGCGCAACGCGGCCGCGGAGGCGTCCGGGTCGACCGGCAGCAGGGCGATCTCGCCGCCCGCCACGTTCGACGCGTCGACGCCCGACGCGGCCTGCACGACGCCGAGCTTGTTCTGGGTGATGAGCGTGCGGCCCTTGCGGGCCAGCACGCGCACGGACTCGGTCCCGACCCACTCCCGGCGGACCGCGTCGCGCTCCTCCGGGTCGGTGGGCACGGCGACGAGCCGACCCTCCACTTTGGACATGACCTTGCTGGTCACCACGACCACGTCGCCGTCGCGCAGCCACGGCGCCGCCGCCGCGACGGCCGCCCCGAGGTCGTCGCCGGGGCGGAACTCGGGCAGGCCGGGGACGGGCAGCAGTTCGATGGCCCCGGACGCGGAGTGGTCGGCGGACTCAGCCAACTTCGACACCCGCCAGGTCAAGAGCGGCCCTCGCCATCTCGGCGGTCGCGTCCACGTCGGTCATCAGCAGCGGCACCGGGAGCACAGCGACGCCCTCGACGTCGGCGTGGTCGCCGGTGTGGATGAGCCAGCCGTCGAGCACGCCGTCCTCGGAGCACTTGCGCGAGCCGTAGTGCCGCCCGACGGCCTGGGCGCTGGTCTCCACGCCGATCGCGGTCAGGCAGGCGTCGGCCATCCCGCGCAGCGGCTTGCCGCCGATGATCGGGGACAGGCCGACCACGCCGGCGTCGGTCTTGCGCAGGGCGTCGCGGACGCCGGGCACGCCGAGGATCGTGCCGACGCTGACGACCGGGTTGGACGGCGCCAGCAGCACCGCGTCGGCGGTGGCGATGGCGTCCAGCACGCCGGGGCCCGCGGTGGCCTGCTCGACGCCCACGGAGGCGAACGACTCGGCGGGCAGCTCGGCGTGGTGGCGGACCCACCACTCCTGGAAGTGGATCGCCTTCTTCTCGCCGTCCTGCTCGACGACCACGTGCGTCTCGACGCGGTCGTCCGACATCGGCAGGAGGGTCACCCCCGGCTCCCAGCGGGCGCACAGCGCCTCGGTGACCGCGGAGAGGGGGTAACCCGCCCTGAGCATCCGCGAGCGCACCAGGTGCGTCGCCATGTCCCGGTCGCCGAGCCCGAACCAGGTCGGCTCGGCGCCGTAGGCGGCCAGCTCCTCCTTGACGGTCCAGGACTCGTCCTGGCGCCCCCAGCCGCGCTCGGCGTCGATCCCGCCGCCGAGCGTGTACATGCAGGTGTCCAGGTCGGGGCAGATCCGCAACCCGTGCATCCACACGTCGTCACCGGTGTTCACCACCGCGACGACCTCGTTCCCCGGAGCGGGACCCAGCAGGGCCTTCAACCCGACGAGGAACCGGGCACCGCCAACGCCACCCACCAAAACGACGACCTTCACGGGGCGCGATCCTCCCATGTGCCCGGTCGGGCTGTTTCGTCAGCGCCAGAACATGAAGTTCGACTGCCCGAAGGCCGCGAAGCCCATGTGCCCGCCGAGCAGTCCGAAGACGACCTCGGCGATGTCGAAGAACACCACCGCGACCATCGGGAACGCGAACAGCGAGGCGAACAGCACCAGCGGTGCCCACGGGCGGACCTTGGCGCCGAACTGCTGCGCGCCGTAGGGCATGAACGGCTCCCAGACGCCCCACCCGTCGAGTCCGGGGATGGGGAGGATGTTCAGGACGAAAGCGATGATCTGGAGGTAGGCGAGGTACGAAAGGGCGGACGCGAGTCCCACGGACGGGTTGAATACGGCCACCGATCCGGCGAGAAGCGCGCCGAGCGCCAAGTTGCTGATCGGACCCGCCAGCGACACCATCGACTCGACCCCCTTCGACCGCAGGGAGTGGTGGTTGATCCACACCGCACCACCCGGAAGGGGGATGCCGCCGAAGGCGAGCAGCACCAGCGGTAGCACGATGCTCAGCACTGGATCGGTGTAGTTGCGGATGTCGAGGGTCAGGTAACCCTTGCCCAGCACCGAGTAGTCTCCGCCCTTGTAGGCGACGATCGCGTGCCCGAACTCGTGCAGGCACAAGGAAACCGCCCACCCGCCGAGGATGAACAGCACGGTGCCCGTGATGAGGAGGGCTTCACCTTCGAACACGGTCAGCACCGCACCCACGACGGTGGCCGCCAACAAACCCAGGAACAGTGGACTGGGTCGCACAGCTGATCGCTTCACCCCATCAGTGTGGCTTGTCCCGCGCGGTGCGCGCGGGCGATCCCGCTGATCGCCCTTAGGCCGTTGGAGCTGCGGGCATCGCTGCGAGCACGGGACCAATCACCGTCTGTGCTGCTAGTCAAGGGTTTTGGGTCCATTCGCGGGAATATCCCCCGTCCTGTGGACTCGGCTTGACCGCCTGCTGTGACGCAGGTGTAATCACATCGGTGTCATTCGTCGTTGTGGGGACGGCGCGTGGTGTCCGCCAACCGGGGAGAGCGGAAGGCGAGGAGGCGGACGGTATGCAGGGATTCGACGGGGATCGTGTCGTGGACCGGCTGGACAGCCCGGCGCAGGAGCTGGGCGTGCTGACCGAGTTGTACGACGCGACTGATGAGCAGGACTGGCAGGAGCGCGCCCTGTGTGCGCAGACCGACCCGGAGGCGTTCTTCCCCGAGAAGGGCGGATCCACCCGCGAGGCCAAGCGCATCTGCCTTGGCTGCGAGGTGCGTTCGGAATGCCTGGAGTACGCCTTGGCGCACGACGAGCGCTTCGGCATCTGGGGCGGCCTGTCCGAACGCGAGCGGAGGAAGCTCAAGAAGCGCGCCGTGTGAAAGCTCGCCGAACCGGCCTGTCGTGAGGAATGCTCCACTGACTGGCAAGGCGGCGAGCGGCACGGGAGCGGGCACTTGGTGAGCAGTACCACTCCGGGGCTCCGGACCGCGCCGGTGTTGGCCGTGCTGGTCTGCCACGACGGGGAGCAGTGGCTCGGCACCGCGCTTTCGGCGTTGCGAAGGCAAAAACCGAGGCCTCGTCATGTAATCGCGGTCGACACCGGTTCCACCGACCGCACGTCGAGGATGCTCGCCGACGCGGCCGAAGGCCAGGACCGCGTCGTCGACGGCGTGTTGGGACTGCCGAGGGGCACCGGGTTCGGCGTGGCCGTGCACGCGGCCGTCGAGCACGCGGTGGAGCGCTGGGGCGACCCCGGCAAGTGGCTGTGGTTGCTGCACGACGACAGCGCGCCCGAACCGGACTGCCTCGCCGCGCTGCTGACCGCGGCCGACCTGTCGCCCGGCGCGGCCGTGCTCGGCCCGCTGGCTCTGGACTGGGCCGATCCCAGGCTGGTCGTCGAGGCGGGCGTGTCCACGGACTCCTCCGGCCACCGGCAGACCGGCCTCGGCCCGGCCGAACTGGACTGGAGCCGCTTCGGCTCCGGCGGCACCGCCAGGTTCGAGCAGAGCACCGAGGTGCTCGCCGTGTCGTCCGCGGGCTCCTTGATCAAGCGGCAGGCGTGGCAGGCCCTCGGAGGCTACGACCGGCGCATGCCGCTGCTGCGCGACGACATCGACTTCGGCTGGCGCGCCAACCGCGCGGGCCACCTCGTGCTGTGCGTCCCGGTGGCCCGGATGCGGCACGTCCGCGCCGCGTCGACCGGTCGGCGCAGGCTCGACGCGGTCGCCGCCCGGCCCGGCCCGCTGCTGCGCGGCGTCGACCGCGCGCACGGCCTGCGCACGTTCCTGGTCAACAGCCCGACGCCGTCGTTCCTGCTCGGTCTGCCCAGGCTCGCCGTGCTCCAGGTCCTGCGCGGCCTCGGCTTCCTCCTGCTCCGCCGGTGGTCCGACGGGCACGGCGAGTTCGGCGCCCTGCGCTACCTGCTCGGCGGCCGCGCCGGGCTGCTGGCCGCCCGCGCCGCCCGCCGCGGTGGCGGGGGCTCGGTGCGCGGGCTGTTCACCAGCCGCACGACCAGGTTCCGCAACGCCGTGCGCGCCGGTGCCTCGTACCTGGTCCGCCGCCGCGTCGAGGCCGACGTCACGCTCGGCAGGCTGCCCGAGGACGAGGGCAGGCCGAGCGGGTGGCGGCCGCCACCGTCCGAAAAGGACGTCCGGCGCAAGGTCGTGGGCCCGGACGCGCTGCCCGCGGGCGTGCTCGGCCGCGGCCACCCGGCCCGTGCCACCGGAGGTCTGCGGCGCCCGCCCGCCGCCGTGCCGGTGATCACCGGGGCGACGCTGCCGCCGACGTTGCGCCCCAGCCCGAAACCGCGCCCGTCGCCGGTCCCCAGGGACGCCCGGCCGGAGCCGGAGCTGGTGTTCGTCGAGGTCGACCGGGCCCGCGTGCTGCGGTCGCTGCTGGTCGCCCCTCCGCTGCTGCTCGTGCTGGGCCTGACGCTGTTCGCGCTGGTCGCGAACTCGGGCAGGCTCGGGTTCGACCTGTCCGGCGGCAGGCTCCTGCCCGTGCCGGGCCTCGGCGCCACGTGGGCGGAGTACCTCGCCGCGTGGCACCCGGTCTCCGGCGGCACGACCTCGCCCGCCTCCGCGTCGCTCGCGGTGCTGGGCACCCTCGGCGTGTTCCTCGGCGGCCCGTCGGCCGTGGTGGCGCTGGCGCTGCTGTTCGACGCCCCGATCGCCGCGCTGGCCGCCTACGTCGCCACCCGCCGGATGCGCGTCCGCCGCCCGGTGCGCGCGGTGGTCGCCGCCGCCTACGGCCTCCTGCCCGCCGCCACCGCCGCCGTCAGCCAGGGCCGCCTCGACGTCGTCGTCGTGCACGTCCTGGCCCCGCTGGTGTTCACCGGCGTCCTCGCCGTGCTGCGCGGCGCGGGCGGCCGGTCCTGGTTGCCTATCGTCTCCGGCACCGCGTTCGCCGCCGCCGTCATCGGCGCGTTCTCGCCACTCGTGCACATCGCCGTCGTCGTCGGCGCCCTCATCGGCTTCGTGGTCCTCCCCGGCAACCCCGGCGGGGGCCGCCGCCGCGTCGCGGGCCTGTTCGCCGTCGTCCTGCTGCCGATGGCACTGCTCCTCCCGTGGCCCGCCGTGGTCCTCCAGAACCCCGTCGTCCTCCTGCACGGCGTCGGCGCGGTCGTCGACACGCCCCCGGCGGGCCCGCTCGACCTGCTCGCCCTCCACCCCGGCGGCCCCGGCGCGCTGCCGTTCGTCGGCGCGCTGGTGCTCCTGGCCGCCCTCGGCGGTCTCGCCCTGCGCCCGAACCGCACGATGCTCCCCGGCCTCGGCGTGATCGTGCTCGGCGTCCTCACGGGAGCCGCGCTGCTCGCCGTGCCGATGTCCCCCCTGTCCGGCGGCCCCGCCCGCCACGGCTTCACCGGCGCGCCGCTCGTGCTGCTCGGCTGGGGCCTGCTCTGGGTCGTCCTGGCGGCGTGCAGGCGCGACGGCCCGCCCGCCGGCGCCCGCGTCCGCCACCTGGTGTCCCTGGCCGGTGTGCTGGCCGTGCTCGCCCTGGCCACCTCCGGACTCCTCGGCCTGCGGCAGGGCCCGCTGCGGGCGGGCGGCGACGAACTCCCGTCCACCGTGGCCCAGGAACTACCCCGCACCGGCCGGGCCGTGCTGATCCTCGGATCGGGCGGAGGACCAACCCGCCAGGTGGCAGGCCGCACGCCGCAGTTCGGCGACGACGACCTGGTCCCGACCTCCTCCAGCCCGTCCAGGCTGAACCGCTGGACCCGCGACCTCACCTCCGGCACCCGCGACACCGCCCGCCTCGCACTGGCCCAGGCCGCCACGGCGGGCGTCGCCTTCGTCGTGCTGCCGGACCCGCCGGCCGCCGACCGACTCCGCTCCACGGCCGGCGACCTCGTCGCCGACGCCCCACCGATGTCCGACGGCCGCCCGGTCCTCCGCATCCAACTCGCGGCGGGCAACGCCGTCCTGCTCTCCCCGGAACTGGCCCGCCGAGCCCGCTCGGGCGGCGACCCACCGACGGAACTGGGAATGCCCGGCATCGCCCCGGTCGAGGCAGGCCCACCGGTCGCGGGCGTCCGCGTCTCGGAGGGGCCGGAGGGTCGGGTGCTCGTGCTGGCCGCGGAGGACGAGCCCGGCTGGCGGGCCACCGTCGACGGCAGACCCGCACCCGTCTCACGGGTCTGGGGTCACCAGGTCGGCGTCTCGGTGCCGACTACGGCGAGCGAGGTCCGCGTCGAAGCAGGCGGCTCGACGCGTGAACTGCTCCTGCTGATCCAGGGTGCGGCGGCCCTGTTCACGTTGCTGACGGCGATTCCGTCGCGGGGGACCAGATGACCCGAAAGGGGGTGCCTGGGTGTTCGACACGAGGTGTCTGGGGGTTCGACACGGGGTGTCTGGGGGTTCGACTCGCGGTTATTCGCCGTCGATGACGTCGGGGTCGAGGCCGAGGTAGTTCGCGACCTGTTCGACCAGCACGTCGTGCACCAGGTCGGACAGGTCGGCGCCGTCCTTGGCCCGTGCCTCCAACGGTCGCCGGTACAGCACGATCCGCGCACGGGTCGGCACCCCGGCCTTGTCCGACACGGCGGGCATCAGCCGCGCCAACGGCACGTTGCCGTCCTCGACGACCCCGCCGTCCTCGGAGTCCGTCGGCTGCACGTCCGGCACGTCGTCCACCGCGACGTCCAGCTGCGTCAGCTCCGTCCGCCACCGCGCCTCGATCGGCTCCAGCGCTTCCAGCACCAGCGCGTCGAAGCGCTCGGCGCGGCTGCGGGCCGCCGGAAGGGTCGCCGGGTACAGCGGTCCGCGCAGGCCTCGTCCGTGCCTGTCGCGATTGCGTCGCCGCGGAGAACCCTGTCGCCGCGAACCCCGAGCCGTCACCACACCCCTGAGCCTAGTTGTCCAGGGCGGAACCCCTCCAGACGCACCCGTCGGGGGACGAAACGAGAGGTCGCTCACGCCGTTTACCGCGTGCCTCCGACACGACCGGCGGCGGACGCGCTATCGTCCCCGCCGTGCGGAGCGTGAGACGGTGCTCGCGAACCGGGTGCGCTAACCCGGCAGTCGCCACGCTCACCTATGCCTATGCGGACTCCACCGCGGTCGTCGGGCCCCTTGCCACGTACTCGGAACCGCACAGCTACGACCTGTGCGAGGAGCACGCGCTGAGGCTCACCGCCCCCCGCGGGTGGGAAGTCGTGAGGTACCAGGGTGAGTTCGCGGCGCCCGAGCCGACGGTGGACGACCTGACGGCGCTGGCCGAGGCCGTTCGCGAGGCGGGCAGGGCCGATCGGCCGCTGGAGGTGCGCGATCTCCAGCGCGACCTGCAGACCGGCAACATCCGGCGGGGCCACCTGCGCGTTCTGCCTGATCCGCACGAGGACTGAACCCCCGCGCGGCTCACCGGTAGGCTTCCGGCCGGGCGGTGTCAACGGCCGTCCGAGCCGAGGAATGCCAGCCGAGGAGTGTCCGCGTGCGCGATCTGTCCGGCGTCGTCAAGGCCTATGACGTGCGCGGTGTGGTGGGCGAACAGCTCGACGCCGCCGTCGTCCGCGACCTGGGTGCCGCGTTCGCGCGCTTGGTGGGCGGGCCCACCGTCGTCATCGGCCACGACATGCGCGACTCCTCACCGGAGCTGTCCGCCGCGTTCGCCGACGGCGTGAACGCCCAGGGCGTCGACGTGATCAGCATCGGCCTGGCCAGCACGGACATGCTGTACTTCGCCTCCGGGAAGCTCGACCTGCCCGGCGCGATGTTCACCGCGAGCCACAACCCGGCCCGGTACAACGGCATCAAGCTCTGCCGCGCGGGCGCCTCCCCGGTCGGCCAGGACACCGGTCTGGCGCAGGTCCGCGAGGACGCCGAGCGCGGTGTCCCGGACGCCGAGGGCGTCACGCCCGGCACCCGCTCCGAGCGCGACCTGCTCGCCGACTACGCCGCCTACCTGCTCGACCTGGTCGACCTGTCGGGCTCGCGCCCGCTGAAGGTCGTCGTGGACGCGGGCAACGGCATGGGCGGCTACACGGTGCCAGAGGTGTTCAAGGGCCTGCCGATCGAGATCGTGCCGATGTACTTCGACCTGGACGGCAACTTCCCGAACCACGAGGCCAACCCGCTCGACCCGAAGAACCTGGTCGACCTCCAGGCCAGGGTCGTGGCGGAGAAGGCGGACGCGGGCGTGGCCTTCGACGGCGACGCCGACCGCTGCTTCGTGATCGACGAGCGCGGCGAGCCGGTGTCGCCGAGCGCGATCACCGCCCTGGTCGCGGTGCGCGAGCTGGCCAAGGACCCCGGCGGCACGGTGATCCACAACCTGATCACCTCCAAGGCCGTGCCGGAGATCGTCGCCGAGCACGGCGGCAAGCCGGTCCGCACCCGCGTCGGCCACTCGTTCATCAAGGCCGAGATGGCGACCACGGGCGCGATCTTCGGCGGCGAGCACTCCGCGCACTACTACTTCCGGCAGTTCTGGAACGCCGACACCGGCATGCTGGCCGCGCTGCACGTGCTGGCCGCGCTGGGCGAGCAGGACGGCCCGCTGTCCGAGCTGACCAGCGTGTACGAGCGCTACTCGGCCTCGGGTGAGATCAACTCCACCGTCGCCGACCAGGCCGACCGGATCGCGGCGATCAAGGACGCCTACGGCGCCCGCGACGGCGTCACGTTCGACGAGCTGGACGGTCTCACCGTCGACCTGCACGACGGTTCGTGGTTCAACCTGCGGGCCTCCAACACCGAACCGCTGCTCCGCCTGAACGTGGAAGCCGCCGACTCCGACGCGGTCGCCGCCCTGCGCGACGACGTGCTCGCGATCGTGCGCGGCTGACGAAAGGGAAGACCATGGCCGTACAACTCGACGGCAGGCTGCTGGAGATCCTGGCCTGCCCGTGCCCCGACCACGGGGCCCTGGTGGCGGGCACCGGAACCGATCCGGGGGCCGACTACCTGACGTGCTCGGTGTGCCACCGCTCGTACCCCGTCACCGACGGCATCCCGGTGCTGCTGCTGGACGAGGCCGTCCGGTTCGACACCGACCCGGACCCGACGGCCGGGTGACCCGGCGTGCTCGACGACACACTGCTGGAAGACTCCGCCAGACTCGGTGAGAACGACACCGGCGGCTGGTTGCGGGCGGCCGCGCACGCCGGGGCCCAGGTCCGCGCCACCGCCGAGGTCGCGACGGAGCTGGGCGTGGCCCGGATGTTCGAGGAACGGCCGCGCGCTCTGGTGCTGCTGACCCGTCCGGGTGTGGGCAGCTCGGTGGCGAAGCTGTCCGCCGCGCTGCTCGGACCGGGCTGCCCGGTGCCGGTGGTCGTCGCGGACGAACTGCCGCCGTGGGTCGGCGCGCTGGACGTGGTGCTGGCGCACACCGAGGACCCCGGCGACGCCGTGCTGGCCGAGTCGATCTACCGCGCGGGCCGCCGCGGCGCGCGCGTGCTGCTGACCGCCGAGCCGGACGGTCCGGTGGCCGCTTCGGCCGCGGGCCACGCGCTGCTGATCCCGCCGAGGGTGCCCGTGCCGCAGGGCTTCGGGTTCCCCAGGGCGTTCGGCGGCTGGCTCGTGGCGCTCAACGCGCTGGGCCTGCTCAAGACCGACATCGGGCTGATCGCCGACGAGCTGGACCGCGAGGCCGAGCGCGACCACCCGATGCACGAGTCGTTCGTGAACCCGGCGAAGTCGCTGGCGCTGCGGCTGGCCGACCGCACCCCGCTGCTGTGGGGGCTCGACCACCCGGCGACCGCGGTCGCCGCGCACGGCGCCGCGATGCTGGCGTGCTACGCGGGTGTGGTGAGCGACGTGGCCGGGTACCCCACCGCGTTGACCCGTTCCGTCCTGCACCGCCGCGCCGTCCAGTCCACGTCGGGTGACGACCTGTTCGCGGACCCCGAGGACGAGCCGACCGGGCAGGTGCGGCTGATGCTGCTAGCCGTGCGGCAGGGCCAGGCGGCTGAGTACGCCCGCCGCGCCGCGATGGACACGGTGCCCGGCGTCGACGTGCTGGAACCGGCCGAGGAAGTGACCGGCGGCGACGCGGTGTGCGCGGCACTGCTCGCACTGCGGTTCGAACTGGCCGCGCTCTACCTGGGCCTCGCGGCGGGAACGCTGGGCGGACCGGGTCTGTACGCACCGGCGGTCTGAGGCACGCCGACGAGGGAATGAGCGAGACCGTGGAACTGCTGCACAACGCCATCCGCGCGTACGCGTGGGGCTCGCGCACCTCCATCTCCACACTGCTGGGCAAGGAAGTCCCCGCGCCGCACCCCGAGGCCGAGCTGTGGATGGGCGCCCACCCCGGCGACCCGTCGCGGGTGGTCGGCGAGGACGGGTCGGAGCGGTCGCTGCTCGAACTGCTGGCCACCGAGCCCGGCCGCCAACTGGGGGAGCGGGTCGCGTCCCGGTGGGGCGGCAGGCTGCCGTTCCTGATGAAGGTCCTCGCGGCCGAGGAGGCGCTGAGCCTGCAAGCCCACCCGTCCGCGGCCCAGGCCGCCGAGGGGTTCGCCGCCGAGGAGCGGGCGGGCGTCCCGATGGACGCGCCGATCCGCAACTACAAGGACCCGTCGCCCAAGCCCGAGCTGGTCTGCGCGCTCACCGAGTTCCACGCGCTCGCCGGGTTCCGCGACCCGCACCGCACCGCCGCGCTGCTGCGGTCGCTGGACGCGCCGGACTTCGCGCCGTACGCCGAACTGCTCGCGGCCCAGCCGGACGAGCACGGCCTGCGGGCGCTGTTCACGACGCTGATCACGCTGCCGCAGACCGCGCTGGACCTGCTGCTGCCGCAGGTGCTCGACGCGTGCGTGCTGCACGTCAAGGAGCACGGCGAGTTCGACCTGGAGTGCCGCACGGTCCTGGAGCTCGGAGAGGCCTATCCCGGCGACGCCGGGGTGCTGGCGGCGCTGCTGCTCAACCGGCTGGTGCTCCAGCCGGGCGAGGCCGTCCACCTGCCCGCGGGCAACCTGCACGCGTACCTGCACGGCACCGGCATCGAGATCCTGGGGAACTCGGACAACGTGCTGCGCTGCGGCCTCACGCCCAAGCACGTGGACGTGCCGGAACTGCTGCGGGTGCTGGACTTCGGCTGCGGCGACATGCCCGTGCAGCGCGGCGAGGAGGTCGCCCCCGGCCTCGCGGTGTACCGCACGCCGTCGCACGAGTTCGAACTGTCCAGGTTGGACCTGGCGGCCGACCTGGAGGTCCGGATCGACGACGCGGGCCCCCAGATCCTGATCTGCGTGGACGGCTCGGTCCACGTGCGCGACGGCGTCGGAGGCGGGATCGGGCTGGCCAAGGGGCAGTCCATGTGGCTGGCCGCCGCCGATCCCGCGGTGGTTGTGAAGTCCGCCGACGGGGAACCCGCACTCGTGTTCCGGGCCACCGCCGGGGCCTGAGCCCACCCGGCCGGTTAGGGTTCGGCTCGACAAATCGGACTTCTACCTCACCAGGGGGCGCACGTGTCAGCAGGGGGCGGAAGCAAGGCGATCATCGCCGCGCTGGTGGCCAACGCGGGGATCGCCGCCGCGAAGTTCGTCGGCTTCCTGGTCACCGGGTCGTCGTCGATGCTCGCGGAGTCCGTGCACTCGCTCGCGGACACCTCGAACCAGGGCCTGCTGCTGCTGGGGCAGAAGACGTCGAAGCGGGTCGCGACCCGCAACCACCCGTTCGGCTTCGGCCGCGACCGGTACTTCTACTCGTTCGTCGTCGCGCTGATGCTGTTCTCGCTCGGCTCGGTGTTCGCGCTGTACGAGGGCATCCACAAGCTGGAGGAGCCCGAGCCGCTGTCCTCGCCGATCGTCGCCGTGATCATCCTGGTGGTCGCGATCGGTCTGGAGAGCTACAGCTTCATGACCGCGATCAAGGAGTCGAAGGAGCTCAAGGGCGAGGCGACCTGGTGGCAGTTCATCCGCCAGTCGAAGGTGCCCGAGCTGCCGGTCGTGCTGCTGGAGGACGCGGGCGCGCTCGTCGGCCTGGTGCTCGCGCTGATCGGCGTCGGCCTGGCGACCCTCACCGGCGACCCGGTGTGGGACGCGCTCGGCACGATCTCCATCGGCGCCCTGCTGGGTGTCATCGCGATCATCCTGATCATCGAGATGAAGAGCCTGCTGATCGGCGAGGGCGCGTCGCCCGCCGAGCTGGACGTGCTCGTGGACGAACTGGCCAAGGGCAAGGTGGAGCGGGTCATCCACATCCGCACCCAGTACATCGGCCCCGACGAGCTGCTGGTGGCCGCCAAGATCGCGCTCAACCCCGGCCTGACGGTCGCCCAGACCGCCGAGGCCATCAACGACGCCGAGCTGCGCGTCCGCAACAAGATCCCGGCCGCCCGGCTCATCTACCTGGAGCCGGACCTCGACCGCAGCCTCACCGCGGCCGCGCCGGATTCCGCCATCACCGGGGCCTGATCGCCTGAGCTTGGTTTCCTGACCTGCCCCGGCACGTGGATCCCCAGGGCCTGTTTCCCGGATCTCGTTCGATGGGAGTCGCGCCTGAGGTGGTTCCTGGCGGTGCGGGCGGATGGTCCGCGTACCGCTGTTGTACGTGGGCCATCCGCCCGTGCCCCTGGGGGCCGCGTCAGGCCCGGCTACCGCGGACACGGATCCGGGAAACAGGCCTTATGGTCAAGGGTGGTCAGACACCCTGCGACAGGAGGACCACGTGCCGGGGAACGGGTTGTGGCGCACCAAGTCCATCGAGCAGTCGATCGAGGACACCGACGAGCCGGACACCAAGCTCCGCAAGGACCTGACGTCCTGGGACCTGATGGTGTTCGGCGTCGCCGTCGTGATCGGCGCCGGCATCTTCACCGTGGCGGCGCAGACCGCCGGTGACCTGGCGGGACCGTCGGTCTCGCTGTCGTTCGCGCTCGCCGCCGTCGCCTGCGGCCTTGCGGCGCTCTGCTACGCCGAGTTCGCGTCGACCGTGCCGGTCGCGGGCAGCGCGTACACGTTCTCCTACGCCACCTTCGGCGAGCTGATCGCGTGGATCATCGGCTGGGACCTGGTGCTGGAGTTCGCGGTCGGCTCGGCCGCCGTCGCCAAGGGCTGGTCCTCCTACCTCCAGGTCGTGCTCGGGCAGATCGGGCTGGAGGCGAAGACCACCGTCGCGATCGGCTCGGTCGACCTCGACTGGGGCGCCGTCCTGCTGGTCGTGGCGCTGACCACGGTGCTCGTGCTGGGCACCAAGCTGTCGTCGCGGGTCAGCCAGGTCATCACCGCGATCAAGGTGCTGGTGGTGCTGCTGGTCATCGTGGTCGGCATCGGCTACATCAAGGTGTCGAACTACAGCCCGTACATCCCGCCCGCCCAGACCGGCGGCACCGGTGTCGGCTCCGGCGGGCTGGAGCAGTCGCTGCTCTCGTTGATCACCGGTCAGGAGGGGAGCACCTTCGGCGCCTACGGGATGCTCGCCGCCGCGTCCCTGGTGTTCTTCGCGTTCATCGGCTTCGACGTCGTCGCGACCGCCGCCGAGGAGACCCGCAACCCGCAGCGCGACCTCCCGCGGGGCATCATCGGCTCGTTGGTCATCGTGACCGTGCTGTACGTGGCGGTGGCGCTGGTGATCACCGGCATGGTGCCGTACACCGAGCTGAAGACCTCCGACGACGGCACGCCCGCCAACCTCGCCACCGCGTTCGCGAACCTCGGTGTCGACTGGGCGGCCAACATCATCTCGGTCGGCGCCCTCGCGGGCCTCACCACCGTCGTCATGGTCCTCATGCTCGGCCAGACCAGGGTCCTGTTCGCCATGTCCCGCGACGGCCTCCTCCCGCGCGGCCTCGCGAAGACCGGCAGGCACGGAACCCCGACCAAGGTCACCCTGCTGGTCGGCGCGCTCGTCGCGCT
Source organism: Umezawaea sp. Da 62-37 (assembly GCF_032460545.1). Lineage (GTDB taxonomy): Bacteria > Actinomycetota > Actinomycetes > Mycobacteriales > Pseudonocardiaceae > Umezawaea. The sequence continues at coordinate 4,609,962 of NZ_CP135965.1, read as the reverse complement.
CGCCTCCGGTCTGTTCCCCGCGGGCAAGCTCGCCGAGATGGTCAACGTCGGCACCCTGTTCGCCTTCATGCTCGTCTCGGCGGGCGTCCTGATCCTCCGGAAGACCCGGCCCGACCTGCCCCGCGGCTTCCGCACGCCGCTCGTGCCGCTGGTCCCGATCCTCGCCATCCTGGCGTGCCTGTGGCTGATGCTGAACCTCACCGCGCTGACGTGGGTGCGGTTCGTCATCTGGATGGTCGTCGGCGTCGTCGTGTACTTCGCCTACGGCCGCGCCCACTCCGTCCTGGCCACCCGCGACCGGACCGGCGACCCGGTCGCGAAACCGGACGAGCGCGGCTGAACCGGCGGTGCGGTCGGCTCTCGGCGGGAGCCGACCGCACCGGTCAGCCGTCCACCCCCGAGACGATGCCGTCGATCGCCACGACGACCTGCGGGACCGGGATGCGGGCGGCGATGTCCCTCGCGGTCCCCAGCCTGGCGCGGACGTTGTCGGTCAGCGGCGCGGACAGCGCGGCCTCGACCTCGGCCACCAGCAGCGTCCCGTCCGGACGGTCGAGGTCGTGCGCCTCGACCGCCCGGACGATCAGCGCCCGCAACGCCTGGAGTTCGGTCGAGGTCCCTGGGTCGACCTGCCGGTGTCCGGGCTGGTCGGTGGTCCGGACGGTGTCGGCCTGCTGTCGATCGGTCTTGGATTCGGCCATCCGCGGTGTCGACCTCCGGGGTGGGTTTCTTGGGGGCGCCACCTTGTCGGCGGCGGTCGACATCCCGTTACCGCCCACGGCCCCCGACGCGCGAAGTTGCACCGTTCGGACGCCACCGCCCGTTCCGTACGATCCCGGCCATGCAGTTCGACCTCGCCGCCGCCCTTGCCCCCGCCCTGCACGACCGCGAAACCGCCTGGACGTTCATCCGCGACTTCGCGGCCACCTGGTCGGTCCCTCTCGGGCCCGACGACGGCGACGACGAGGCCGAACTCGACGCGGCCGAGGCGCGGCTGGGGCTGGAGCTGCCGCGAGCGGTGCGCGAGGCCTACCGCCTCTTCGGGCGGCGCGCGGACCTGACCCGCAACCAGGACCGGCTGCTGGCGCCGGGGAAGCTGTTCGTCGACCGCGGCACCCTGGTCTTCCGCGAGGAGAACCAGGGGGCCGCCCACTGGGGCCTGCCGCTGGAACTGCTCGACCACGACGACCCGCCGGTCACGATGTGGATGAGCCTCGCCGACCCCGAAGCCGACCCGGTGACCCCGTGGCTCGACCGCTTCTCGGTCGCCTGCGTGGAGATGGTGCTCAGCGAGTCGCTGTTCGAGCCGGAGGAACTGACCGACTGCATGGACCTCACCGAGGACGAGGCGGCGGCGCTGGAAACCCACGGCACACCGCTACCGCTGCCGGACTACCCGGCGGGCGCGACCGACACGCGGTGGTTCACCGCCCCCGACCTGGTGATGCGCACGCACTCCATGCGCTGGGCCTGGGTGCGGGCCCGCAACCAGGAGGCGCTGGACGCGTTCGTCACCGCGCCCGTGGAGTGGCTTCGTGGGTAACGTCGTGTCTTGGGCTTCCGGGGCGAGCACTCCGCCGCGCTCCTTCGTGAGGAGTACGCCTGCCAGGGGTTTCAGCGCTCACGGGTAACGGGCGCGCGGGTCGACTCCGCGTGGTCGGCTCCCGCGGAGAGCCGACCACACCGGTCAGGCCTCGACGAAGATCACGCGCGAGCTGGGCTGGGAGCCGGTGATCACGTTCGAGAGGGGCATGCGGGAGACGGTGCGCTGGTACGCCGACAACCGGGCCTGGTGGGAGCCGCTGCGCGACCGCTCGCCCGTCGTCGAGAGCGCCTGGTCGGAGTGACAGCAGGAGCGGGTCGCACCGGTCAGGGGTGGGGTACCGGTGCGACCCGCTCGTGCTCTCGGACAGGCGGTCCCGGCGTCCGCTCAGGGGGGAGTTCGCGGACGCCGGGGACCGACCCCTTGGCTACTTGGTCGACCCCGCCAGCACGCCCTGGACGAAGTACCGCTGGAACGCGAGGAACACGCCCAGCGGGACGATCATCGAGAGGAACGCGCCCGACGACAGCAGGTCGATGTTGGTGCCGAACTGGCGCAGCTGGCCGCGCAGCACGACGGTGATCGGCGCGGAGTCCTGGTCGGCGAACACCAGCGCCACCAGGAGGTCGTTCCACACCCACAGGAACTCGAAGATCGCGAGCGACGCGATGGCGGGCTTCCCGATGGGCAGCACCACCTTCGCGAAGATCACCCATTCCCGCGCGCCGTCCATCCTGGCGGCCTCGATGAGGTCGCGGGGGATGCCGGTGAAGAAGTTGCGCAGCAGGAAGATCGCGAACGGCAGGCCGAACGCGACGTGGAACAGCACCACGCCGGTGATCGTCCCGAACAGGCCGACCGCGCCGAACAGCCTGGCGACCGGGATCAGCGCGACCTGGACGGGCATCACCAGCAGGCCGACGACGATCGTCGTGGCCCAGCCGCGGCCGGGGAACTCGATCCACGACAGGGCGTACGCGGCGAGCGCCGAGATGACGACGACCAGGACGGTCGACGGCACGGTGATGAGAACGGTGTTGAGGAACGATTTCAGCACCGTCTGGTTGACCGCAAGGCCCTCGTAGTTCTCCAGGGTCAGCTGCGCGGGCTTGGTGAAGATCGTCCACCAGCCGCCCGCGTTGTTGTCGGTCTCGTCGCGGAACGACGACACCAGCAGGCCGAACACCGGCATGAGCCAGAAGAGCGCGACGACCGCCAGCACCACCTGCACGGTGCCGTCGCCGAGCCTGCCGACCAGCCGGGAGGCGAGGCCGCGGCGCGGTGACCCGGACACCACGACCTCCACGATCCGGACCTCCTCCGGCGCGTCCACCGCGGTCATGACTGCTCCCGTTTGAACCGGCGGATGTTGAAGACCATCGCGGGTGCGACGAGCAGGAACAGCAGCACCGCCAGCGCGCTGCCGACACCCTGGTCGCCGCCGGTGCCGAACGACACCTGCCACATCTGCAGCGCCACCACGTTCGCCTCCTCCTGCGAGGACCCCGGCGGGATGACCAGCACCAGCTCGAAGATCTTCAGCACGTTGATCACCAGCGTCACGAACACGACCAGCAGCACCGGCATCAGCAGGGGCACGGTGACCCGCCGGAACACCTGCACCTCGGTGGCCCCGTCGACGCGCGCGGCCTCGAGGGCGTCGCGCGGGATCGCGGACAGGCCCGCGGCGATGAACGTGATCGCGAACCCGGTCATGATCCAGATCCACGACGAGATGATCACCGGGGTGATCAGCGACGGGCCGAGCCAGGTGAGGCCGCGGAACGGCAGTTCGAAGTTCTCCGCGGGCAGCCGCAGCTGGTAACTCCCGTCGGGCAGGCCGGGGAAGGTGAACCGGCCGTCGTCACCGGAGGTGGTGCGCCCGAAGACCTCGCCGTCCCCGACCGCCTCGACCGAGATCCGCGGCAGGCCCTTCTCCGCGCCGTCGAGCTGGTTCGGCCGTCCGCCCACGGAGACGTCCAGCCACACCACGCCGCGCAGCTCGCCGGAACCCGCCGTCGGGGCGGTGGCCCCGCTCGCGCCCTCGGGCACCTGGGCGGGCGCGAAACCCACCAGCGGCACGGTGACCGCGCTGCCCGGCCGGAACGACTCGCCGCTCACGAAGCCCTCGGGCGTCGCGGTGAACGGCGCGCCGTCGCGCGGGCGGGCGCCGGGGTAGGACGACGACGGCGAGAACAGGTCGTGCACGCCGACCGCGGCCGCGTTCACCACGCCCAGGTCCGGGTCCTCGTCGTACACCAGCCGGAAGATGATGCCGGAGGCGAACAGCGAGATCGCCATCGGCATGAACAGCACGAGCCGGAAAGCGGTTGCCCACCTGATCCGCTCGGTGAGCACGGCGAGGACCAGCCCGAGCCCGGTGACCGCCACCGGCGCCACCACGACCCAGATCACGTTGTTCTTGAACGCGGTCAGCGTCCGGCGGTCGGTGAACGTGTCCACGTAGTTGCCCACCCCGACGAACTCGTCGCCGGTGCGGTCGAAGAAGCTGCGGACGAGCGAGTACACCAGCGGGTAGAGCACCAGCGCCGCCAGCACGAGCACGGCGGGCAGCAGGAACAGCGCGGCGAGCTTCGGCGACCGGCCCATCGACGGGTCGTCGACGACCTGCCCCTCGGGTCGCCGCCCGCCGCCGCGGGCGCCGGGAGCGCCCGCGGGGGTGGTGTCGGTGACCGTCATGTCATTTCCCGAACGACTTGGCGGCGTTCTCCTCGAGGCGGGCCAGCGCGCCGTCGAGGTCGGCCGGGGTGGCCAGGAAGTCCTGGAGGTCCTTCCACTCGCCGCCGCCCTTGGTGCCGCCGAAGGCGGACGGGGCGAGGTCGGACATGTCGAACCGCACGTTGTCACCGGCGTCGACGAGCTGCCCGGCCAGTTCGCGGGTCACGTCGTCGGGGTAGGCGTCGGGGGCGATGTCCTTGTTGGGGGACAGGTAGCCGCCGAGTTCGGCCCAGACGGTGCCCGCTTCCGGCGAGGCGAGGAACTCCATCAGCGCCTTGGTGACCGCGTCGTCCTTGAGCGCGACGGCGACGTCACCACCGGCCACGACGGCGGGCTTGCTGCCGCCGATGGAGGGGAACGGGAAGAACTTGGCGTCCTCGCCGACCTTCGCCTTGGTGTTCGCGGTGATGACGCCCGCGACGAAGTCGGCCTCGAACACCATGGCCGCCTTGGGCTCGTCGCCGAAGACGTTGATGACGGACTTGGGGAACTCGGTCTGCAGCGCGCCGGGGGCGCCGCCCGCGATCAGCCGCTGGTCGCCGAACAGCTGGCCCAGCACCTCGAGCGCCTTCTTGACCGACGGGTCGGTCCACGGGATCTCGTGCTTGCTCAGCTTGTCGTAGTTCTCCGGGCCCGCGCTGCGCAGGTAGACGTTCTCGAACCAGTCGGTGAGCGTCCACCCGTCGGCGCCCGCGACGGAGACCGCCGCCTGGCCGGTGTCCACGACGGCCTTGCCGGTGGTGATGAACTCGTCCCACGTGGCGGGCACCTTGGCGCCGACCATGTCGAAGGCCTTCTGGCTGTACCAGACCGCGGACTTGTTGGCGGTCTTGAAGTACACGCCGTAGAGCTTGCCGTCGACGCTGCCGAGCTCCTTCCAGATCGACGCGCTGTGCTCCGCCACGGCCTTCTCGACCTCGGCGGACAACGGCTTGAGCGACCCGGCCCCGGCGAGCTGGGCCAGCAGGCCGGGCTGGGCGATCATGGCGACGCTGGGTGGCGCGCCGCCTTGGAGTCTGGTCTGCAACAGGGTCGGGAGCTCGTCGCCCGCGGGCGTGTAGGTCACCTCGGCGCCGGTCTTCGACTCGAAGGCCTCCAGCACCTTCTCGAACTGCTTCTGCTCGTCGCTGGTCCAGGGGCCGATGACCTCCGCGGTCTGTCCCTTGAGGTCGGCCCCCGACCCGGAGGTGCCCGCCGGGGCACCGGTTCCGCCGGACGAGCAGGCGGCTGTGGCGCTGACCATCGCGGCGGCGGCGAGCACACCGGACAACTTGTTCAGCCTCATCGCTGATCTCCTGACCTGTTCCAGATGGACGACCCGGTCTTCGGGTCGAAGAAGTGCAGCCGCGACGTGTCGACCCAGGCCGCTACGGGCTGGCCCTCGTAGATGCGGGTGCGGGGGCTGAACCGCCCGACCACGACGGTGCCCTTGCCCTTGGTGGGCGACGGCAGGTCGTCGGTGCCCGCGTCGAGCGCGAGTTCCCTGGTGTCCTCGGTGACGGCGGGCTCGGCGTCGATGGGGAAGTGCACCAGCACGTCGGATCCCATGGCCTCGACGAGGTCGGCGACCGAGTGCAGGAGTTGTCCCTCCTGCGCGTCGGCGAGCGCGACGTCCTCCATGTCCTCCGGGCGGATGCCCAGCACGACGTCCTCGCCGACGTGGTCGGCGAGCGCGGGCCGTTGGTGCAGAACGCTTTCCGGCAGCAGCAGCGCGTCGGAGTTCAGCGCGACCCAGTACCGGCCCTCGGCGTCCCTGTCGAGGCGGGTGGTCACCAGGTTCATGCCGGGGGAGCCGATGAAGCCCGCGACGAACAGGTTGACCGGCCGGTCGTAGAGCTCCTGCGGCGGCCCGACCTGTTGCAGGACACCGCGCTTCATCACCGCGACCCGGTCGCCCAGCGTCATGGCCTCGGTCTGGTCGTGCGTGACGTACACCGTCGTGACGCCCAGGTCCCGCTGCACCCTGGCGATCTGGGCCCGCATCTGGACCCGCAGCTTCGCGTCGAGGTTCGACAGCGGCTCGTCCATCAGGAAGACCTGCGGCTCGCGGACGATCGCGCGGCCCATGGCGACGCGCTGCCGCTGGCCGCCGGAGAGGGCGCGCGGCTTGCGGTCCAGGTGTTCCTGGAGTTCCAGGACTTCCGCGACCTCGCGCACCCGGCGCTCGATCTCCTTCTTCGGCAGCTTGCGCAGCGCGAGGCCGAACCCGATGTTCTCGCGGACGTCGAGGTGCGGGTACAGGGCGTAGGACTGGAACACCATCGCCACGTCGCGATCGCGCGACGGCACGCCGTTGACCACCTTCTCACCGATGCGGATCGTGCCCTCGCTGATGTGCTCGAGGCCCGCGATCATCCGCAGCGCGGTGGTCTTCCCGCAGCCCGAAGGGCCGACCAGCACGAGGAACTCCCCGTCGCGGATCTCCAGGTTGAGGTCGTCGACGGCGCGCGTGCCGTCCCCGTACACCTTGCCCAGCCCGGTCAGTACGACTTCTGCCACGACCAACTCCTCGCAGGCGATCAAGCCCTGCCACGGTGATCCGGAACACGACGGCCCGGTGCGAAGACCGTAGGTGGCACTCGCCTAAGGGAGCATTAAGGCGTCGGCACAATCGGCATAAGTCCGCAACCCGCGGACAATGGCACCGCAACACGAACACTCGCCCGGCACGCCGTTCCCTGCCTACTGTTGCCCCATGCCGAAGGTGCTCGTGGTCGAGGACGACCCCGTTGTCCAAGCCGCGCTGGTGCACGCGCTCACCGAGTTGGGGCACGTGGTGCAGGCGGTGGGCACGGCGGTGGCCGCGCTGCGCGAGGCGGCCAACCAGGAGATCGACCTGGTGCTGCTCGACCTCGGGCTGCCCGATCTCGACGGGGTGGCCGCGCTGCGGATGCTGCGCGGGGTCAGCAACGTGCCGGTGATCGTCGCGACCGCGCGCGGCGCCGAGAGCTCGATCGTGTCGGCGCTGGACGCGGGCGCCGACGACTACGTGGTGAAACCGTTCTCCAGCGAGCACCTGGCGGCGCGGATCAACGCGCTGCTGCGCCGCACCGGTCCCGACCGCCCGAAGCCGGACGTCGGCGACGTGCTGGTGGTGGGCGAGCTGCGGGTGGACGTGGGGCAGCGGGAGGCCCGGCTGGCCGGGCGGGTGCTGGCGCTGAGCAGGCGCGAGTTCGACCTGCTTGCCTACCTGGCGCGGCGGCCGTCGAAGGTGATCACCCGCCGCGAGTTGATCCAGGCGGTGTGGGGCCACCCGCACGTGGGCGACGACAAGACGATCGACGTGCACGCGTCCTGGCTGCGCCGCAAGCTCGGCGAGACCGCCGCCGACCCGAAGTACCTGCACACCGTGCGGGGTGTCGGCCTCAAGCTGTCGCCGCCGGGATGAGGGGCCTGGTCACCAGGGCGCTGGCCGTGGCCGCGACCCTGGCGGCGGCGCTCGTGCTCGTCACGGCCGTCGTGCTGACCGCGCTGGACGCGCGGGACCGCGCGCGGACCGCCGACGACGCCGAGCGGTCGGCCATCGTGGCCGTGCTGTCGGTGACCACCGACGCCGACACCCTCCGCGCCGCGCTGGCCCGCACGAAGGCGGGTTCCGAAGGCAGGCTGGCCGTCCGCCTCGGCGACGGCCGGACGATCGGCGTCGGCGGCGACCACCCGGACCCGTCGACCGACGAGCATGTACCGACCGCCTCCGGTGGCACCGCGATCGTGTCGATCACCGCCCCGGCCCCGGTCGTGACGCGCGGGCTCGTGCTGGAGATCGCCCTCCTGCTGTTGCTCGCCGGACTGGGCGCCACCGCGGCGGTGGCGCTCGGCCGCCGGATGGTCACGCCCGCGCTGGACGCCGTGCGCGTCCTCTCGGACACCGCGGAGGAGATCGGCCGCCACGACGTGAACGTGCGCATCAGGCTCACCGGTCCCGCCGAGCTGGTCGCGCTGGCCGACGCGATCAACGCCGCCGCCGACCGCACGGGCAGGCTGCTGGCCAAGGAGCGGGAGATGATCGCCGACGTCTCCCACCGCCTGCGCACCCCGTTGACCGCGCTGCGCCTGGACGCCGAGTCGATCGGCTCGGGCCCGGTCGCCGAGCGGATCCGCCGGGCCGTGACGAGCATGGAGCACGACGTCGACCGGATCATCCAGTCGGTGCACCACACGCCCGGCGACTTCCCGCGCACCTGCGACGTGGGCGCGGTCGTGCGGTCGCGCATGGTGTTCTGGACCGCGTACGCCGACGACCAGGGGCGGCTGTGCGATGTGGACCTGCCCTACGAGCCCGCGCCGGTCGAGCTGTCGGCGGAGGGGCTTGGCGCGGTCGTGGACGCCTTGATGGACAACGTCTTCCACCACACCCCACCGTCCACCGAGGTCGGTGTCGCCGTGGTCAGCCACGCGGGCTGGATCACGCTCGTCGTGGACGACGCGGGTCCCGGCGTCGCAGATCCCGAGGCCGCGCTGCTGCGGGGCGCCAGCGGTCGCGGGTCCACCGGTCTGGGGCTCGACATCGCGCGGGCCGCGGTCGAGAGCACCGGCGGCACCATCCACGTCGAACGCGGAAAGCTCGGCGGCGCCCGGATCCGGCTGCGCTTCGCCGAGGCGGACAGCCACCACGAGCGGGAAAACCCGCGGGCGTGGCGGTTGTGGGGCAAGCGCCACTGACCCCGGACGTCAGGGGCCGTGCGTCTCCGAGGGCTGCGGCCGCGTCGGCTTGAACACGGGCATGGCCTGGCGGGCCGACGGCAGCGACGGCATGAACCCGCCGGGCGCCTCGTCCGGCGCGTCGGCCCGCGTCAGCCCGGCCGCGATCGCCACCGCCCGGTCCCACTCCGGGTCCGACGTGTAGTCCGCGTGCCCGCACACCCCGGAGGCCCACCGCCGTCCGGGGAACGGCCCCCGCTGCGGGTCCGGCAGCCAGTGGTCCCCGCCCAGCACCAGCGCGCCGTTGGGTCCGCGCAACGCCGGGGGCAGCGCCCCCTCCGTCCCGTCGGGCAGGTAGCCCACCCCGAGCAGCATCCCGTCGAACACCTGCCGACCCCACGTCGTCACGGCCCCGCCCAGCGGATCCGTCCCCCGGCACAGCGCCCGCCAGCGCCCCTCCAGGCCACCGGACAGCGCGACCAGCGAGCTGTGCGGCACGACGGCGGGGAACGCCCTCGGGTACGCCCACTGCAACTGCGACCCCGCGGTCAGCAGCCCGACGCGCTCCCGGTCCTCCGGCGGCAGCACCTCCAGCAGCCGGGCGACGGCCACAGCCGCCAGCAGGCTGCCCTGGCTGTGCCCGGTCAGCACCACCCGCGTGCCCCGGTCCCGCAGGTGCTCGCGGGTGCGCGCGACCAGTTCCGGCACGACCTTCAGCGCGTAGCACGGCGGCACGACGGGATGGGCCTCGCGCGGCCAGAACGACGCGATGTCGGCCATGATCCCCAGCCTCCGCCCGGACTGCGGGCGGCGGGCGGCCAACCAGACCGCGCGCAGCAGCGTGACCGCGAGCAGGCCCAGCACCAGCACGCCGAACGTGGAGAACGGCCTGGTCCACGCGGCGGGCTCGATCCGGCGCAGCCGCAGCGCGGTGGCCGGGATGGCGCCCGCGACGAGCACGGCCGCGACGACCAGCAGCACGTGGTGGCTGTGGTTGCGCTCCCACCGGGCCCACCACCACGCCCGCGACGCCTGCTTGACGTCGCGCGCCCGGCCGGAGTGCAGCAGCGACGCCTCGCGCGCCCACTCCTTGCCGCGGCGCAGCGAACTCCAGCGGACCATGCCCGTGGTCGCGGCGATCACCGTGCCCGCCACCAGCCCGAGCACCCCCGCCACCCCCCAGAGCAGGGTGATGTAGCCGTAGCCGATGGGCAGCGGCAGGTTCCCGCCGAGCAGCCACCGGGCGGTCAGCGCGACCCCCGCGCCGAAACCGCCGCCGAGCAGGCCCGCGACGACCAGCACCGGCGCGGCCATCCAGCCGCCCGCCCACGGCCGCAGCTCGCGGGGGAGCGAGGACCAGGTGCGGCGGGCCAGCAGCGCGGCGGGCGCGAGCAGGAGGCCGATCAGCGCGCACACCAGCACCAGCAGGGCGGCGAGGACCTGCACGCCGACGTCGACACCGGGCATCCGCGGCGGCATCCGGTCGAGCAGGCACGCCGCGAGCAGGAACAGCAGCGTGGCCGCGGCCGTCAAGGCCTGGCGGGGGCGGCGGCCGAGCGCGGCGCGCAGCCAGCGGCCGCCGCGGTGCGGGGCGCCGCCGGTCGGGTCGTCCAGCAGCATCGTCCCGAGCGCGGCGAGGCCGATCAGCAGCAGTCCGAGCGCCCACGCGGCGGTGATCGCCACGCCGTGCGCGCCGGGCGCGACCAGCGGTCCGAGGGGGCCGCCGAGCGCGATCACGGTGATGGCGCCCAGCGCCGCGACGATGTGCAGGGAGCGCAGCGCCGGGGTGTCCGGGTCGGTGGCGATGTGCGTTCCGGGCAAGCCGGTGATGGTGGGTTCGCCCTCGGCGTCGAGCGGTTCCGGCCTGTCGATCCGCCAGTCCACAGTGGACAGACGGGCGAGCACGAGGATCATCAGCGCGATCGGGGCGAGCCCGACGGCCGTCCGCACCCACGGCACCGCGCGCACCGACGCGGGCACCACGTCGGCCAGGCACGCCGACCCCGGCGCGAGGCACTGAGCGGCGACCAGGTCCAGCGTCACGACCGCCGTCTGCGCCACCAGCAGCACGGTGAGCAGCAGCGCGGCCAGCCGCAGCAGCGACCGCAGCCCGATGCCGAGCAGGTGCGCGGGCGTGCTGCGCTCGGGCACCGGCGGCAGCATCCAGTGCGCCATGTTCGCCAGGCTGAACGGGAACAGCACCGCCCAGGTCGCCTTCGACCAGCCGCCGGACGTCATCGCGCCCCACACGTACCCCTCGACCACGCGGGTGATCGGACGGCCCTCGGCCTGGAGCACCGGCCCCGGCCCCGGCCTGCGCAGTCGGTCCGCGGGCCGCACGATCCGCCCGAGCCCGTCACCGGCCACGTCCACCGCGGCCACCGCGTCCACGAGCGATTGCGGGGTCGTGCCCTGCACGCCGTGCACCCGCAACTCGACAACCCGTGTGTCGGGGCCTGGAATGAGCATGGTCGATCCTTACTGCAGCTCCGCGTGGTGAGGTCGAACAGCCATAGTGGGCCATCGGCCACCCGATCACGGCGAACGGACCGGCCCGGCGTGGCGGCGGTAGGGTCGATTGACCCGTTAGTGCTGCTGTGGAGGGAACCGAATGACTGCCGACATCGAGGCCGCGAGGCTCGAAACACGCAACGGGCTGGACTTCGCCGTTGCCGATCTCTCGCTCGCCGAGTTCGGCCGCAAGGAGATCCGGCTGGCCGAGCACGAGATGCCCGGCCTGATGGCCCTGCGCCGCGAGTACGCCGAGGTCTACCCGCTCAAGGGTGCCCGCGTGTCCGGCTCCCTGCACATGACCGTGCAGACCGCCGTCCTCATCGAGACCCTCGTCTCGCTGGGCGCCGAGGTCCGCTGGGCGTCCTGCAACATCTTCTCCACCCAGGACCACGCCGCCGCGGCCGTCGTGCTCGGCCCGAACGGCACCGCCGAGGAGCCCAAGGGCGTCCCGGTGTTCGCCTGGAAGGGCGAGACCCTGCCGGAGTACTGGTGGGCCACCGAGAAGATGCTGACCTGGCCCGACGGCGGCCCGAACATGGTCCTGGACGACGGCTGCGACGCCACGATGCTCGTCCACAACGGCGTGCAGTACGAGAAGGCCGGTGTCGTCCCCGCCGACGACGAGAACGACTCGGACGAGTGGAAGGTCGTGCTCCAGACGCTGCGCGCCTCGCTCGCGGCGGACTCCTCCAAGTGGACCAAGATCGCCGAGGGCATCCGCGGCGTGACCGAGGAGACCACCACCGGCGTCATGCGCCTCTACCAGCTGGCCGCGGCGGGCACGCTGCTGTTCCCGGCGATCAACGTCAACGACGCGGTCACCAAGTCGAAGTTCGACAACCGGTACGGCATCCGGCACTCGCTGATCGACGGCATCAACCGCGGCACCGACGTCCTCATCGGCGGCAAGGTGGCCGTGGTCTGCGGTTACGGCGACGTCGGCAAGGGCGCGGCGGAGTCGCTGCGCGGCCAGGGCGCCCGCGTGATCATCACCGAGATCGACCCGATCTGCGCGCTCCAGGCGGCGATGGACGGCTACGACGTCAAGCGCCTGGAGTCGGTGCTGGAGATCGCCGACCTCGTCATCACGACGACCGGCAACAAGGACGTCGTCACCGCCGAGCACATGGCGTCGATGAAGCACCAGTCGATCCTCGGCAACATCGGCCACTTCGACAACGAGCTGGACATGGCGGGCCTTGCCCGCTACCCCGGCGTCAAGAAGATCAACATCAAGCCGCAGGTCGACGAGTGGGTCTTCCCCACCGGCAAGTCGATCATCGTGCTGTCCGAGGGCCGGCTGCTGAACCTGGGCAACGCCACCGGGCACCCGAGCTTCGTGATGTCGAACTCGTTCTCCAACCAGGTGATCGCGCAGATCGAGCTGTTCACCAAGCACCAGGAGTACGACAAGGAGGTGTACCGGCTGCCGAAGATCCACGACGAGAAGGTGGCGCGGATCCACCTGGCGGCGCTGGGCGGGGAGTTGACGCAGCTGTCGAAGGAGCAGGCGGAGTACATCGACGTGGACGTGGAGGGGCCGTACAAGTCGGAGCACTACCGGTACTGAGGTGGTGGAGGGGGCGTCTCGGGTGGGGCGCCCCTTTGGGGGTTGTTGGTGGGGGCGGCCTTTGTTTCTCGAAACCGGGTATGGGTGCCTTGTTCCTCGAAACCGGGTGTCGGTGGCCGCCGTTCTCCGGGTTCGGCCGATGTGACTTGTGCCCCCTTTTTCGGCCCTCGGCGGTCTAAAAGAGCAGGTGGTGAAGCTCCTGCCCGCCGCCGAAAGTGCAGGGCCGAAACCCCAAGTCACATCGGCCGAACAGATGCGGGCGCGCTCGGTTTTGCGCTTTCGGGAAGTTGTCCCGGTCCTGCTGGTTCTACTGGTCGTGCTGGTCCTGCCTGTTCCTAGTTCCATTCCACGGAGATGCCGGCGGTGCCGGGGCCGACGTTGCAGAAGTAGGCGCTGACGACGCCGCCCAGGCCGCAGACCAGTTCGTCGACGTCCACGGGGGTGGCGAGGAGGCCGCTGCGGAATTGTTTGGCGCAGCGTGCGGGTAGGGCGCGGCGGTGGAAGCCCATTTGCACCAGGTAGCTGGGGCAGGGGTCGCGGAAGGTGCGGTGGTGGCCAGGGGTGGGGCCGCCGGTTTCGTCGATGACGGTGTAGCTGAAGACGTGTTCCTCGCCCTCGGCGAGTCTGCGGTCGAAGAGGAGTTCGACGGCCATTCCGCGTGATGCCGCCTGCCTGCGCAGCCTGCCCTGTCGGCAGCCCTCGCCGGGGCGGATGGTGGCCTCGTCTATTCGGCTGCCCTCGTCGCCTTGGTGGACGGCCAGGTAGCGGTCGGGGCCGCCGCGCAGGGCGCGGACGACCAGGCGGGTGGTCACGGCGCGTTGTTCGTGGGAGCCGCCGATGAGGATGGCGTCGTGCACGTTGAGCATTTCCAGGTCGGCGTTGGAGCGGCTGGACTCGGGGATGGCGTCGAATTCGGCCAGCAATGGTGCAGTGTCGGCCCAGGCCGTCGCGAGTTCGGTGAACGCGGACGGGGACGCGCGTTGGGTGTGCGTGGAGTGGCGGGGGCCGATGAGGGCGATCAGCGATTCGGGCGGCAGTTTCAGGACGGTTTCCAGTGCGCGCACGGTCGGGATGGCCCTGGGGACCTCCGGGTGGCGCAGGCCGCGTTGCCAGTAGCTCAGCGTCGACTGGCCGACCCGCACACCGAGCTGCTCGATGTGCGCGCGCAGCCTGGCGAGCGACAGCCCCCGGTGCGCGATGGCGTCGCGCAGGGCCCGGTGGAACGGTCCGTAGCGCAGCGTTTCGGCCAGTGAGGCGGGCAGTCCTCCGGTCGGGGGGCCGGTCGGCTCGGCAGCCGGACCGGCGTGCCCGAAGTCCGCGGTCACCGCGGCACCACCTTCCGCACGCCGAAGTGTTGGTTCACCGTAGTCACTCGATCCGGTGACCGGAAGATCTTGTTTCACCCATGTGGGTTACCCGCTTGCTCTGGACCCCGAACGGACGTACGTCGCGGTGAACCAGTGGCTAAGGTGGCCGGCGTGGGAAAGCTGGTGGTGATCGAGGGGCTGGACGGTTCGGGCAAGCGCACCTTGGCCGGGGTGATGACGAGGCAGCTGGTCGAGCGGGGTGCGCGGGTGACGAGTCGTGCGTTCCCGCGCTACGGCGAGAGCGTGCACGCGGACCTCGTGCGCGAGGCGCTGCACGGGCGGCTCGGGGACCTCACCGACTCGGTGTACGCGATGGCGGTGCTCTACGCGCTCGACCGGCAGGGTGCCGCGACCGCGATCCGGGCGGACCTCGCGACCCACGACGTGGTGCTGCTGGACCGGTACGTGGCGTCCAACGCCGCCTACGGCGCGGCGCGGCTGCACGAGGACGCGGGCGGGCGGTTCGTCGAGTGGGTGCGCGCCCTGGAGTCGGACCGGTTCGGGCTGCCGTCGCCGGACCTCCAGTTGCTGCTGCGGGTGCCGACGGCGGTCGCGGCCGACCGCGCGGCCCGGCGCGAGGAGACCGAGGCCGATCGGGCGCGCGACCTGTACGAGGCGGACCGCGATCTCCAGCAGCGGTGCTCGGAGGTCTACGACGGGCTGGCCACGAGCGGGTGGCTCGGGCCGTGGGAAGTGCTCGACGACACCTCGGACGTGAAGATCTCGGCCCTCCTCGACCGGCTTTTCAGTCGCTAGCGATCACGCTCCGTGCATACCGTTTGCCCGGCGTGGACGTGCCCTTCTAGGCCGTAAGAGTGGGTTTTCTCGGCCGAATCGGTAGTTTCGGTAACGAAAAGTGAGCGCGCCGCGTATTAGTTCCAGACAACCGCTCAGCGGCTCTGACAGGGCGAGGTGGCCTGGTGGAACGACAGCATCAGCTGGTTACGGATCGAACCCGCGCGACGACCAGCAGCGATGATCGCTGGGCGGTGCGCGAACGGCAGGCCGTCAGTGCGACGATGTTCGCCATGAAGGCACGTGTGCTGGTGGTGGACGACGACCCCGCGTTGGCGGAGATGCTGACCATCGTCCTGAGGGGCGAGGGCTTCGACACCGCGGTTGTGGCCGACGGCGCTCGGGCACTGCCCGCGCTGCGCGAGCTCAAGCCAGACCTGGTCCTGCTCGACCTCATGCTCCCCGGCATGAACGGCATCGACGTCTGCAAGGCGATCCGCTCGGAGTCGGGCGTACCGATCGTGATGCTGACGGCGAAGAGCGACACCGTGGACGTGGTGCTGGGACTCGAGTCCGGCGCCGACGACTACGTGGTCAAGCCGTTCAAGCCGAAGGAGCTGGTCGCGCGGATCCGGGCGCGGCTCAGGCGCACCGAGAACGAGCCCGCGGAGACGCTGGCGATCGGTGACCTGAGCATCGACGTCCCCGGTCACGAGGTGTTGCGGGAGGGCAGGCCGATCCAGCTCACGCCGCTGGAGTTCGACCTGCTGGTGGCGCTGGCGCGCAAGCCGCGCCAGGTGTTCACCAGGGAGGTGCTGCTCGAACAGGTGTGGGGCTACCGGCACGCAGCCGACACCCGCCTGGTCAACGTGCACGTCCAGCGCCTGCGCTCGAAGGTGGAGCGGGACCCGGAGCACCCGGAGGTCGTGCTGACCGTCCGCGGGGTCGGGTACAAGGCCGGTCCGCCGTGACGGCGCGGGAGTACCGGGGATGACCTTGCGCACGCGGCTGCTCCGCCCCGTCGCCCGCAGACTGCGGCGAGGTGTGGAGCAGGCGCGCAAGCGGTGGCTCGCGTTCGGCGAGCTGTGGCGGCGGTCGTTGCAGCTGCGGGTGGTGGTGAGCACCCTCGCGCTGTCCTCGGCCGTCGTCTTCGTGCTGGGCATGGTGCTGCAGATGCAGATCACCAACCAGCTGCTGGAGACCAAGACGAACGCGGCGATCCAGCAGGCCAAGGCCAGCGCGGCCGTGGTGCAGCCGGACCTGCTGGGGCTCAACCCCGGTCCGGACAGCGTGCGCTCGCGCTTCCTCAGCGCCGTGAACAAGATCAACACCGCCAGCTCGGGCCAGGACGTGGCGAGTTCGGGCGCGGGCGCCTTCGAGCCGGTGTTCGACGACGCGGGCAACAACGGCGCGGACGGCAAGCCCGCCACCGTCGGGCCCGTCCAGGACGTGCCCGCCGGTCTGGCGAAGATGGTGCAGGGCGGGTTCTCCGGCAGCCAGATCACCACCGTGGACCGCGAGACGGGCCGCACGACGCTGCTCGTCGTCGGCATCCCGGTCAGCAGCTCCGCCCGCGCCATGCAGCTCTACCTGCTGTTCCCGCTGACCAGCGAGCAGGCCACCGCCGCGGTCGTGCAGAACACCCTCGTCGTCGGCGGCCTCGTGCTGCTCCTGCTGCTCGCGGTGATCGCGAACCTGGTGACCAGGCAGGTCGTCCGGCCGGTCCGGCAGGCCGCCGAGGTCGCGGAGCGGTTCGCCGACGGCAGCCTCGACGAGCGGATGATCGTGGTCGGCGAGGACGACGTCGCCCGGCTCGCCCAGTCGTACAACGAGATGGCCGAGAGCATCCAGGAGCAGATCCGGCAGCTGGAGGACTTCGGCCAGCTCCAGCGCCGGTTCACCTCGGACGTGTCGCACGAGCTGCGCACCCCGCTGACCACGGTCCGGATGGCCGCCGACGTGCTGCACGCCTCGCGCGAGCAGTTCCCCGGCGGCCTGGCGAGGTCGACGGAACTGCTCGTCGACGAGCTGGACCGGTTCGAGTCGCTGCTCGGCGACCTGCTGGAGATCAGCAAGCTGGACGCGGGCGTCGAGGAGCTGGCGGCGGACCCGGTGGACGTCCGGGTGCTCGCCCGGCGCGCGCGCGACGCGGTCCGCGCCATCGCCACCGGCAACGGCACCACGATCGTCATGGACATGCCCGACCACGAGGTCACCGCGGAGCTGGACTCCCGCCGCGTGGAGCGGATCCTGCGCAACCTGCTGGCCAACGCGGTCGACCACGGCGAGGGCCTGCCGGTCGAGTTGACCGTGCGCGGCGACGGCAACGCGGTCGCGATCACCGTTCGGGACCACGGCGTCGGCCTGCGCGCGGGCGAGGCGGAACTGGTGTTCAACCGGTTCTGGCGCGCGGACCCGTCGCGCAACCGGCGCACCGGCGGCACCGGGCTCGGCCTGTCGATCAGCCTGGAGGACGCGCGGCTGCACGGCGGCTGGCTGGAGGCCTGGGGCGAACGCGGCTACGGCGCGGTGTTCCGGCTGACCCTGCCGTGCACGCACGGCCACGGGATCGCCACCAGCCCGCTGCCGCTGCGACCGGCGGACCTGCCGACGCTGGAGGCCGCCGTCGAGGAGCCCGAGGAGTCGCCGGAGGAGGTCGAGCCGCCGCAGTCGGAGTTCACCTGGCAGCCCGCCCAGCCGGTCACCGGGATCGAGTCGCCCGAACGGGAGGAGGTCGGATGAGCGCGCGCCGCCTGCTGCCGCTGCTGGTCGTGCTGCTCGCCCTGACCGGGTGCGCGGCGATCCCGACGCAGACGAACCCGAAGCCGCTGGGCCCGTCCTCCTCGCGGCAGGCCACCGTCGAGGCGCCCGAGCCGGAGAAGGACCTCGACGCGCTGAACCTCGTGCGCGAGTTCATCGTGGCGTCGGCCAGCCCCGAGAGCGACTACGCGGCGGCGCAGGCCTACCTGACGCCCGACGCGCGCAAGGCGTGGGTCAACAAGGGCACGCCCACGATCATCGACAACATCTTCGGCACCGTGCCCACCCCCGGTGACAGCGACCTGCCCGCGGACGCCAAGGAGCGGACGGTCATCCTCCAGGGCCGCAACGTCGGCAGGCTGGAACCCGACGACAGCTCGTTCCAGCAGCAGTCCGGCGACCTCAACGTGCCGGTGCGGGTGCAGCGCGACGACAAGGGGCAGTGGCGCATCTCCGAGCCGCCACCCGGCGTCTACGTGACGGTCGCCGACTTCCAGCGCAACTACCAGCGGGTCACGCTGTTCTTCTACAACAAGGACCGCAACGTCCTGGTGCCCGACCCGAGGTTCGTCGTCGTGCCGCCCGCCAGCGGGATCCCGCAGCGGGTCACCGAACTGCTGGTGAAGGGCCCGTCGAGCCGGATGCGCGGCGCGCTGTTCAGCGAGCTCGGGCCGAACGCGGGCATCAACAAGGACACCAGGGAGGCCGACGACGGCGCGCTGGAGGTCGACCTCACCAGGCTCGGCGACCCCAGCCCCGCGGCCCGCAAGAGGATCGCCGCGCAGGTCGTGCGCTCGCTCCTGGGCGTGACCAGCAGCCGGATCCGGGTGCTGCTCGACGGCGCCGTGATCTCCTCCGAGCTGCGGGACTGGCGGCAGAACGACATCCAGTCCGGCGAGGCGCTGATCACCCCGACCGCCGAGGAGCGCGGGATGGTCGCCAGCGGCGGCAAGCTGCTGTCGCTGGCCGACGGCGAGCAGGTCAAGGGCCCCGTGGGCACCGGCGAGTACAACGTCGTGAGCGGTTCGCAGTCGCTGGACGGCTCGCAGCTGGCCGTGGTGAGCAGGATCGGGCCGGACGCGGTGCGCATGCGCGTCGGGGCGGCCGCGGAGCCGTTGCGCGAGGTCGAGCTGCCCGCGAAGACCATGACCCGGCCGACGTGGCTGCTCGGCAACACGGTCGGCCAGCCCGGCACCGAGGTGTGGACGGTCGTCGACGGCGCGACCGTGGCGCGCGTGGTCCGGTCGGAGGGCGGGGGCCTGACCTCGCCGCCGATCAACTCCGCCGACCTCGCCCCGTTCGGCCCGATCAGCGAGATGCGGCTGTCCAGGGACGGCACCAGGGTCGCCTGCGTGATCGACGGGACCCTGATCGTCGCGTCCGTGGTGCGCGGCGAGGACTCCTCGGTCGCGCTGCGATCCCCGCAGAAGCTCCAGTCCAGCCTGCTCGGCAACAACGTGCTCTCGGTCGACTGGCTCGCCCAGGACGTGCTGGTGGCCAGCACGTCGCTGTCGTCGAACCCGGTCGTGCGGGTCAACATCGACGGTCTGAAGGTCGAGCGCTACAACACCTCGAACCTGACGGCCCCGGTCACGTCCGTCGCCGCCGCCCCCGGCCGCCCGGTCATGGCCGTGGACCACACCGGCCTGTGGAGCGCGAGCGAGGTCGGCGACGTGTGGCGCGGGAGCCAGGTCAAGCCCGACCCCGACGCCTTCGTCTTCTACCCCGGCTAGGGACTGCTTCCCGGATCCGTGTCCGCGATGGCCGGGCCTGACGCGGCCCCTGGGGGCACGGGCAGAGCGCCCACGTACAACAGCGGTATGCGGGCCCTCTGCCCGCACCGCCAGGAACCACCTCAGGCGCGGCTCCCATCGAACGAAATCCGGGAAACAGCCCCTGGCGCGGTGACCGGCGCCGGTCACCGCACCAGGCCCTAGGCCAGCGCCCCGTAGGCGGCCATCACCAGGCCGAGCGCCCGCTCGTCGCCCATCGTGCCCTTGTCGAGCATCTGGTTCATCGCGTACGCCACGGTCAGCCGCTTGTCGAGGTCGACCAGCACCATCGACCCGCCCCAGCCGCCCCACGAGCAGACACCGCCGTTGAGGCCGTAGCCCATGCCCCAGCGCACCGGCGCGCCGAGCGCGACGTCCGGGCCCGCGAACTGCTCCTCCCGCGCCCGTTCGCAGCCCGCCGCCGACAGCAGCCGCACTCCCCGCACCTCACCGCCGCACGCCAGCACCGACTGCACGGCCGCCATCGAGCGGGCGTTGCCGTGACCGCCGACGGACGGGATCTCGGCCCGCCGCCAGGCCTCGGTGTTCGCCGCCTCGGCGGGGACCAGCGGGTTGGGCTCGATCACCTCGGGGCCCGTCCGCGGCGGCACGTGCGGGGGCGGGATGACCGGGGCGACCCGGTGGTCGTGCTCGGCGGGCAGCCCGATGTGGAAGTCGGCGCCCAGCGGCCCGGCCACCTCCTCGGCGAAGAACTCGCCGTGGGTGCGGCCGGTGATCCGGCGGATCACCTCGCCGACCAGGTACCCCTGGGTGATCGAGTGGTAGGCGGCCTCCGTGCCTGGTTCGGCCCGGCCCTTCTGCGCGGCCAGCCGTTCCGTCGCCAGCTCCCGGTCGTACAGGTCCTCCAGCGCCATCGGCTCGGTCCACGCGGGCAGCCCTGCCGTGTGCGAGAGGACGTGCCGCACCAGCACGCCGCCCTTGCCCTCGGCCGCGAACTCCGGCCAGTACCGGGCGACCGGCGCGTCCAGGTCCAGCTCGCCGCGGTCGGCCAGCACCAGCGCGCACAGCGCCGACATGGTCTTGGTGGACGACCAGACGTTGACGATCGTGTCCCGCTCCCACGGCACCGCCCGCGCCTCGTCGGCGTACCCGCCCCACAGGTCGACCACCGCTTCCCCGCCCACGTCCACGGCCACCGACGCCCCCACGTCCTCGCCCTCCAACGACGCCGCGAACACCTCCCGCACCGCCTCGAACCGCTCTCCGCACGTCCCCCGCACCTCAACCATGCGCCGCAAACTAGCTCCCCCCACCCCTCCCCAGCCACGCATTTACCGCGAGTCGAACCCCCAGACACCCCGTGTCGAACACTCAGACACCCCGAGTCGAACGCCCAGGCACCTCGCGCCGGAATTGTCGGTGCCCCGGCGCACCCTGTGGGGATGCTGACCGGACTGCTGGACCTGGTGCTCCCTCCCCGCTGCGCGGGCTGCGGCGCCGCCGGGACGTGCTGCGCGGCGTGCCTGGCCGAGTTCACCTCCCCGCGCCGGGTCCGCGTGCCGGGGCGGCCGGTGTACGCGCTGGCCGAGTACCAGGGCGCGCCGAGGGAGCTGGTGCTGGCGTTCAAGGAGCGCGGGCGGCACGACCTGGCCGGGCGGCTGGGCGGACTGCTGGGCGGGGCGCTCGCCGCGGTGCCCGAGGCGCGCGCCGACGCCGGGGGCACGTGGTGGCTGGTGCCCGCGCCGTCCCGGCGGTCGGCGAGCAGGCGGCGCGGCGGCGAGCACGTGGTCCGGCTCGCGCGGGCCGCGGCCGGGGCGCTGGCGGCGGAGGGGGCGCCGGTGGCGGTGGCGCCCGCGTTGGAACTGGCCGCGGGCACGAAGGACTCGGTGGGGCTCACGGCGGCGGCCCGGCGGGCGAACCTCGCGGGCCGGGTGCGGCCCAGGCCGAAGGGCCTGCCGCCGCCGGGCACGCCGGTGGTGCTGCTCGACGACGTGGTCACCACCGGGGCGACGGCCGCCGAGTGCGTCCGCGTGCTGGCGCGCGCCGGGGTGCGCGTGACGGCGGTGCTGGCGTTGACGAGCGCGGCCTCGCAGCGGTGGTGGTGAGGCCGCGCACCACCGGGTTGACCCGCTGGGCCGACCGGGGAGTCGCGCGGGGTGCACCCGTTCGCGGTCGTGCCAGGTCGCGGAGCGCGACCAAGATCGCCGGGAAGATCACGAACCGGAAACCACCCTCCCGAGTGACCTCTCCGTGATCTGCGAATTCTGCCCCGACACCTGCCCGTATCGACGGAGACATCTCCGCTAAACGTGAAGACGAGCACGTTTCACATGTTCATTATCGGTACACCGGCCCACGAGCACGGAAAATGGGACGGAAAATCTATTCCGCGGCATCGGGAACCTGCGGTCGCGTCCGCCCGTTGGCGGGACATGACGTTCGAGTGGAGCCACTTCGGCGCGGTGACTGTGCCGGATGAAGCCCTGCCCGTAGTAGGCCATCCGGGTGAGTCGAAGGCGTCGCACGGCGCTCGGAACGCCCTTTGGAGTACACCCGGTGGCCAGTTTTTGTCACGCTCCGTGAATGCCGGTTTTTCTCGGAGTTCCCCCGCCGTGGGGGCTGTCGCTGGGGTGAATACCGAGCTAACGTGCAGCGCTATCAGCGTTCCCGGCCCGGCGGGGAGGAGGCGAAAAGCCTGTGACCCAGGTGCCGGAAGGGCGCTGAGAACGACACTCAGCGACAGTCCGCGATCGATGATCGCGAATCGGTGCCGCACTGATCCATAGCCATAGCTCGCAGCAACGCGAGGGAGGTCGTGTATGGACATCGTCGTCAAGGGCCGCAACGTCGAGGTGCCCGATCACTACAGGGTGCACGTGACGGAAAAGCTGGCTCGACTGGAGCGCTACGACCGCAAGGTCATCCGCTTCGACGTGGAACTGTTCCACGAGCCCAACCGCAGGCAGGCGAAGAGCTGCCAGCGCGTCGAGATCACCGGCAAGGGACGCGGGCCGATCGTCCGCGCCGAAGCCTGTGCAGGCGATTTCTACGCCGCGCTCGACCTGGCGGTCGGCAAATTGGAGAACCGCCTCCGCCGCACCCACGACAGAAGGCGCGTGCACCACGGGCGACGCGGCCCGACATCCGTCGCGGAAGCGACCAGCGGCCTCGGTGAAGTCGCCGCCACCGACATCGGCGGTTCCGCGCAGGTCGCGCGGCTCGGGCAGACCGCTCTGCTCGAAGCCCCCGAACCGGATGACGACTACGCGGGTGTGGCCGATGTGCCCGCCCAGCAGCGGTGGGACGAGGGACTGGAGGACAACCTCCCCGGTCGGATCGTCCGCGAGAAGGAGCACCCGGCCAAGCCGATGACCGTCGACCAGGCCCTCTACGAGATGGAACTGGTCGGCCACGACTTCTTCCTGTTCGCCGACTCGGACAGCGGCAGGCCCTCCGTCGTGTACCGGCGGAAGGGTTTCGACTACGGCGTGATCCGGCTTTCCTGACCGGTTCCACCCGCCCTACGACCTCGACCGCGGTCCCCCGGAGCACCCCGCTCCGGGGGATCGCGGCGTTTCCGGCACCAATGCGGCCCCTACGTCGTTGTACCTGTCGTGCACGGGCACTCCGGGCACCGCTCACGGTGGGTTTCGGAGCGGTTCCTGCCTGTGTCGGTGCACACGGGCTCCGCTCTTGCCTACGATGTCGACTAGAGCGGGCTTGTCGAGCCTGGTGGAAGGCGCCCAGATCGGGCGCGTAGCGATGACGTAATGAGGTCGACCCGGATGGTGCTGTCCCGACTGCTCCGCGCTGGCGAGGGCAAGATGCTCAAGCGCCTGCGCAACATCGCAGCGCACATCAACAACCTGGAAGACGAAGTCGTCGACCTCACGGACGCGGAACTCCGGGAGAAGACCGTCGAGTTCCGCAAGCGGATCGCCGGGGGCGAGTCCCTCGACGAACTGCTCCCGGAGGCGTTCGCCGTCGTCCGCGAAGGCGCCAAGCGCACGCTGGGCCAGCGGCCCTTCGACGTGCAGCTCATGGGTGGCGCGGCACTGCACCTCGGCCAGATCTCCGAGATGCGCACCGGTGAGGGCAAGACCCTGACCTCGGTGCTGCCGACGTACCTCAACGCCCTGGCGGGCGAGGGCGTGCACGTGATCACCACGAACGACTACCTGGCCAAGCGCGACGCGGAGTGGATGGGCCGCGTCCACCGCTTCCTCGGCCTGACGGTCGGCGTGATCCTGTCCGAGCTGACGCCGGAGCAGCGCCGCGTGGCCTACAACGCGGACATCACCTACGGCACGAACAACGAGTTCGGGTTCGACTACCTGCGCGACAACATGGCGTGGAGCCTGGACGAGTGCGTGCAGCGCGGCCACTACTTCGGCCTGGTCGACGAGGTCGACTCGATCCTCATCGACGAGGCGCGCACGCCGCTGATCATCTCGGGCCCCTCCGACCAGTCCTCGCGCTGGTACCAGGAGTTCGCCAGGCTCTCGCCGCTGCTCAAGAAGGACATCCACTACGAGGTCGACGAGCGCAAGCGCACCGTCGGCATCTCCGAGGTCGGCGTCACCTTCATCGAGGACCAGCTCGGCATCGAGAACCTCTACGAGGCCGCGAACACGCCGCTGGTCGGCTACCTGAACAACGCCCTGAAGGCCAAGGAGCTCTTCACCAAGGACAAGGACTACATCGTCCGCGAAGGTGAAGTCATGATCGTCGACGAGTTCACCGGCCGCGTGCTGGCGGGTCGTCGGTACAACGAGGGCATGCACCAGGCCATCGAGGCCAAGGAGCGCGTGGAGATCAAGGCGGAGAACCAGACCCTCGCCACGATCACCCTGCAGAACTACTTCCGCCTGTACAAGAAGCTCGGCGGCATGACCGGTACCGCCGAGACCGAGGCGGCGGAGTTCCACCAGACCTACAAGCTCGGCGTGGTGCCGATCCCGACGAACCGCCCGATGCAGCGCCAGGACCAGCCGGACCTCGTCTACAAGACGGAGGAGGCGAAGTTCGAGGCGGTCGCCGACGACATCTCCGAGCGGCACGAGAAGGGCCAGCCGGTCCTGATCGGTACGACGAGCGTCGAGCGCTCCGAGTACCTGTCGAAGCTGCTGGTGCGCCGAGGCATCCCGCACGAGGTGCTGAACGCGAAGCACCACGACCGCGAGGCCCTGATCATCGCCAGGGCGGGCCGCAAGGGCGCCGTCACGGTCGCCACCAACATGGCCGGTCGAGGCACGGACATCGTGCTGGGCGGCAACCCGGACATCATCGCCGACGCCGAGCTGCGCGAACGCGGCCTCGACCCGGTCGAGGCCCCGGAGGAGTACGAGGCCGCCTGGTCGAAGCTGATCGAGGAGGTCTCCGCCGAGGTCAAGGCCGAGGCCGACGAGGTCCGCGCCTCCGGTGGCCTCTACGTGCTCGGCACCGAGCGCCACGAGTCGCGCCGCATCGACAACCAGCTGCGCGGCCGCTCCGGCCGCCAGGGCGACCCCGGCGAGTCCCGCTTCTACCTGTCGCTCAAGGACGAGCTCATGCGGCGCTTCAACGCCGCCATGGTCGAGACCGTCATGACCAGGCTGAAGGTGCCGGACGAGGTCCCGATCGAGCACAAGATGGTCACCAGGGCCATCCGCAGCGCGCAGACCCAGGTCGAGCAGCAGAACTTCGAGATCCGCAAGAACGTCCTCAAGTACGACGAGGTCATGAACCTCCAGCGCAAGGTCATCTACGCCGAGCGCCACCGCGTGCTCGACGGCGAGGACCTCCGCGAGCAGGTCGAGCACATGATCACCAGCGTGGTCGAGGAGTACGTCGACGGCGCCACCGCCGATGGCTACTCCGAGGACTGGGACTTCGAGCAGCTGTGGACGGCCCTCAAGACCCTGTACCCGATCCAGCTCGACTGGAAGAAGTACACCGAGGAGGAAGACGACATCACCCGCGAGTCCCTCAAGGAGACCCTGCAGGCTGATGCCCTCTCCGCCTACGAGGCCCGCGAAGCCGACATCGACTCCCGCGTCGGCCCCGGCGCCATCCGCGAGCTGGAACGCCGCGTCCTCCTGTCCGTGCTCGACCGCAAGTGGCGCGAGCACCTGTACGAGATGGACTACCTCAAGGAGGGCATCGGCCTGCGGGCGATGGCCCAGCGCGACCCGCTGATCGAGTACCAGCGGGAGGGCTTCGAGATGTTCAACCGCATGCTCGACGCCCTCAAGGAGGAGATGGTCGGCTTCCTGTTCAACCTCCAGGTCGAAGCCGCCGAGCCGGAAGCCCCCGCCGCCCCGCCCATCCCCGTCTCGATCAGCAACGGCGCGGGCGCCCTCACCGGTAGCCGCGCACGGGCCCGCGCCGCAGCCGCCGCCGAACCCACCCCCACCCAACCCGAAGCCCCCGCCGGCCCCGCCCTGGCCCAGCTCTCCGCAGGCTCCGCGATCCCGCCGGCACTACGCGGCAAGGGCCTCGACGAACCCGGCAAACAACGCCTCAGCTACAGCGGCCCCGCCGAGAACGGCGAAGCCGAAGCCCACGAGGACGACGCCGCAGGCGACGACGCCGCCGGCACCCGCAAGGAACGCCGCGCAGCCGCCCGCGCCCAGGCAAAATCCGCCCGCAAGGGCCCCCGCCGCTAACCACGGCAACAGCTAAAGCCTCATCGAAAGGGCCGCCCACACCAATGGGCGGCCCTTTCGCCTTTCACATCGTCCGATTACGTCGGACGGGACGCGAGGGTCTGCGTAGGTGGGGTAGCCGGGCTTCCCTTGATGGAGGAGTGGCGCCAAGGCTGTGTTTCGGGTGGGGCATAGGCGGAATGGCCCCGTCCGGCGCAGAGCCCGGATGCTTATGTGACGAAGTCAGATGCCGTGCCAGGCGCAGCCTGATGCTTTGTCGGCGCAGCCCGATGCCTTACCCGGCGAAGCTCGGGTGCCTCGTCCGGCGCGCAGCCCGGATGCTTTGTCCGGCGAAGCTCGGATGCCCTGTCAGGCGCAGCCTGATGCTTTGTCGGCAACGCCGATGCCTGGTCAGGCGCAGCCTGATGCCCTGTCGGGCGCAGCCCGATGCTGGCGGCAGCCAGACCTACCCCTGCACCCCGATCCGAAGCCATCTCTAGGCTTGACGGAGCTTGTCAAGGCATCTTTCCCGCCTTGACAAGATTCGCCAAGCCTAGAACACTCGGCGACCGGAGTGAAGCCACCCAACCCACAACGCAACAACAGACAGAAAACCCAAACGCACCCCAAACAAGGCACTTCCAAACTCAGAAGCCCCCGACAAAAACCCTACCCAAAGGCTCCGACAAGATCATTCCCAACCAAACCCCACCAACCCTCAGCCCCCTCCGCGACCCCCACCCCCCACTCCCTCACCCCAAAACCCGAAAAACCACACACCTCCACCCCCCACCCGAAAACTCCACCCTCGCCGCCAACGCCCGAACCCGCCCACCCCGAATCACCGTCCCGGCGATCTCCACGGCCTCCGCCCCCACCCGACAAATCCGCAACCTCCCCAACCGCGTCCTCCCGACCTCCACGCTCAACCCCCTCAGCACCTCCCCGCTCACCACCCCCGCCAACTGCCCCAACGACCTCAACCCGTCAACCCCCTCCAGCACCACCACCATCAACCTCCGCGCCTCCTCCTTCGACAACGCCACCACCCTCTCCGGCGCCACCCGCATGACCGGCACCACAGCCCCCGCAGCTCCAACCGACCCAACCGACAACCGCAACGCACGCAACTGCACGGACACGCTGACCCACCCCGACTCGACACCCAGACCCCAGTACCGAGTGACCAGCGGTACAAATCCGGACGTAGATCACCCGATCGTATGATCGGCGTAAGTTGCTGCTGTGCTTCGTGGACTGGTGCTGGACTTCGGCGGTGTGCTGACCGACTTCGGCGACGACTTCGCCGCGCCCGAACCGCCGCTGGTGGGGGTGGTGCGGAACGTGCGGCGGCACGGGATCCTGACCGCGCTGCTGTCCAACGCGGACGGTCTGTGGGCGCCCCCGCGGGAGTGGGACGGGCTGTTCGACGCGGTGGTGGTGTCCGGTGAGGTGGGTTTGGCGAAACCGGCGGCGGCGATCTACCTGCTCACCGCGGAACGGCTCGGATTGGAGCCCGCGGAGTGCGTGTTCGTGGATGACCTGGCCGTGAACGTTCGCGGTGCCGCGGCCGTGGGAATGGTGGGTGTGCACCACACGTCGATAGCTTCGACTTTGGACGAACTCACTGTGCTGATTGAGTTTCCGTCGATCTGAAAGCGCGCTACCCTTTGATCATCATGCGCCGCGGTCCGATTCGGCAAACGCTTTCCGCAAAGGTGCCGACCGTGCGCGCACTCGAGAGAGTCAGGTGATCATCCCGGTGCTGAGCGCTCGGTCAGTCCTGATCCTGGTGGACCTCCAGCAGTGGATCGTCGAGAAGCCGCTGGAACCGATCTCCGGCCCGGCGGTCGTCGAGGCGAGCGTGCGGCTGCGCGAGGCGTTCGACGCGGAGTCGCTCCCCGTGGTCATCGTCCGGTACGTGCGGGCGGACGGCTCGGACGGCGGGGTGGCGGCGCAGGCGAACCGGATCGTCGACCTGCTGGAACCGGGGCGGGGCGAGCGCGTGGTGACCAGGTCGGCGGTGGACGCGTTCTCGGGGACCAGGCTGGTGTCGGACCTGCGGGATCTCGGCGCGAGGTCGCTGGTGGTCGCGGGCATCGCGACCGAGCACGGGGTGGCCGCGACGACGGGCACGGCGCTGCAACTGGGCTACGAGGTGCACGTGGTGTCGGACGCGACGGCGGGCACGACGGCCGAGGAGCACGCTTCCGCGCTGCGGCGGTTGGCCGACGCCGGGGCGAAGGTCGTCACCGTCGGTGAACTGCTGGACCGCTGACCCCGTGAGCGTCGCGCCGCCCTTCCGGGCCCCGTTCCAGGCGTGGACCGACCCCCGCGCCGGTACACCCGCGTGGATGGCGGGATTGCGCTCAAGGTCCACCGCAGGGTTAACGGCGGTGACGCGCGGCGAGGAAAAGGGCACCTTTTCGGTTATTGCGGCTCATCACAGGGGCTGCGTAACTTCAACGGCGTCGTCGAATTCAAGGGGCTGACATGCGAAAGCCGGTAGCGATCATCGCCGCTGTTCCCGCCGCCGCCGCGGGTGGAAGTGCGTTGTCGGTCACCGCTTTTCCACCAGGCCCGTGAATTTCCCCCTCCCGCGGTGCGATTCCCGCGGGAGGGGGCGGCGGTGTTCCGCGACTTCGGACAGACGTGATATCTCCGGCATCGCCTTGACGCGAATCCGGATTCAACCGGTGGCGGGTGTTCGGGGAAGCCGCCGCCACCGGGTTGGGACGTCGGCTGCGGACGCCGTGGCGGTTTGCCGGACCGGGCGCGTGGACGGCTACCACGCCGACCGGGCGGGCAACCCGCCGAAAGCTCGCTGGGCCCGCCGCTGGGTGCACGCGGCGGGTCCAGTCGACTACTTGCCCGCCTGCCGCCTGCGCACGACCTCGAAGCACAGCACGGCGGCGGCGCTGGCCACGTTGAGCGACTCGACACCCGCCGACATCGGGAT
The DNA here is from genome assembly GCF_032460545.1 of Umezawaea sp. Da 62-37. Lineage (GTDB taxonomy): Bacteria > Actinomycetota > Actinomycetes > Mycobacteriales > Pseudonocardiaceae > Umezawaea. The sequence goes on along the minus strand of NZ_CP135965.1, from coordinate 4,580,775 downwards.
CGACAGCCACCCCGTCACGTGCGGGCGGACGTCCTCGGAGATGCCGAAGGTCTCGCTGCCCAGCACGAACGCCGCCTTCTCCGGCAGGTCGGCCGAGTAGATCGACTCCTCGGCCCCCGCGTCCAGCGCGAACAGCGGGTAGCCGTGGGCGCGCAGGTTCGCGGCGGCCTCGGCGGCGGTCGCGCAGCGCAGCATCGGCGCGCGGAACGCGACCCCGGCCGACGCCTTGACCACCAGCGGGTCGATCGAGGCGACACCGCGACGCGGCACCACGATGCCGTCCATCCCGGCCGCGGTGGCGGTCCGCAGGATCATCCCGACGTTCGCGGGCGTGGTGATGCCGTCGAGCACGAGGACGCCGCGCGGCTGCACGGCGGCGTCCAGCGCCAGGTCGAGGGGCAGCATCCGCGGCGCGACGACGTCGGCGAGAACACCCTGGTCGTGCCGCCCGTTGCCCGCGAGGACCTTCACCCGCTGCTCGGTCGCCCGCTGCACGCGCACCCCACGCCGCTTGGCCGCGTCGAGGATCTCCCTGGCTCCCGCCCCGCGCGCGGTGTCGGCGAGCACGACCTTGTCCACGTCCAGGCGCGGGTCGTCGAGCGCTTCGAGGACGGGCTTGCGGCCGTAGACCGTGACGAACTTGTCCTTGGGGGAGATTTCCACGACGAAAGGGTGCCATGCCCGTTCAGGGGCTTGCATCGGCGGCGTGAACCATGAGGATCGTCACATGAGCTCGGGCGAGCGCAGCGTTGCGCACCGCGCCCGCCTCTTGGCCAGCGGTCAAGAGGCGGACGTCTTCTTGCGGCCGGACGGTCTGCTGGTCAAGCGGAACCGCGACGGCCGGGACCTCACCCCGGAAGCCGAATTGATGCGCTACCTGCGCAAACGCGGCATCCCGGTGCCGAGGGTCCACGGCGTCGAGGACGACGGACTGGTCATGGAGTACGTCCCCGGCCCCCGGATGTCGGCGGAACTGGACCACCGGCCATGGCGGGCAGCCGCTCTCGGCAGGCAGCTCGCCGACCTGCACCACCGGCTGGACGACATCCCCGCACCGGATTTCCTGCCCGGCGCGGCGCACGGCGCGCTGCTGCACCTCGACCTGCACCCCGGCAACGTCGTGCTCGGCCCGGAGGGGCCCGTGGCGATCGACTGGGCGTGCGCGGCGAGGGGCGACCGGCGGGTCGACCTGGCGCTGAGCTGGCTCGCGATGGCCGTCGGCAGGCTCCGGCCGGTCCGCAGGGCGGCCAGGTCGCGGCTGATCAGATCGTTCCTGGTCGGGGTCGACGACGCCGTGCGGCAGGCGATGCCGGTCGCCGCGGAGATCAGGCTCGCCCGCCACGACCGCGACCCGGACGAGGTCAGGGCCGTCGAGGAACTGGTCGCCCGCTGCCGGAGGTCCTGAGCGGGGACGCGCGGTGTCGGAGCGGCGGACGCGCGGCGGGCTAACCTGGTCCCATGCCCGATCGCCTGTCCGCGTTGGACGCCTCGTTCCTGTACCTGGAGGACGCCACGACGCCGATGCACGTCGGCGGGGTCGCGGTGTTCCGCAGGCCGCGGGCGGGCTTCGACTACGACCGCCTGGTCGAGCTGATCGAGCAGCGCCTGCCGCTGGTGCCGCGCTACCGGCAGAAGGTCGTGCACGTGCCGGGCAGGCTCGCCCGCCCGGTGTGGGTCGACGACCCGGACTTCGACGTCACCTACCACGTGCGCCGCTCCGCCCTGCCCAAGCCGGGCAGCGACGCGCAGCTGCACGACCTGGTCGCGCGCCTGATGTCGCGCCCGCTCGACCACACCCGGCCGCTGTGGGAGACGTACCTGGTCGAGGGCTTGAAGGGCAACCAGATCGCGGTCATCACCAAGACCCACCAGGCTGTGGTGGACGGGGTCGGCGCGATCGAGATCGGCCAGGTGATGCTGGACGTGTCGCCCACGCCGCGCAGGCCGCTGGAGAGCCTGTGGATGCCGCAGCCCGAACCCAGCGCGTTCCAGCTGGTCGCCGACGCCGTCGCCGAGGTCGTGCAGCGGCCCGGTGAGCTGGTGGAGAACGTCCGCTCCGCGACCACGGACACCATGGCGACCGTCGAGAAGGTCGCGGGCGCCATCGGCGGCCTGGTCTCCGCGCTGCGCACCGCCTCCACCCCCGCGCCGGGCAGCCCCCTCAACGTCCGCATCTCCCCGCAGCGGCGCTTCGCCGTCGCCAGGGGCACGCTGGAGGAGTTCCGCGCCATCCGCCGCACGCACGGCGGCACCGTCAACGACGGCGTGCTCGCCGTGCTGTCCGGCGCGATGCGGGCGTGGCTGATGTCGCGCGGCGAGGTCGTGTCCGCGCACACCACGATGCGCGCGATGGCTCCGCTGTCGGTGCGCGACGAGGACGGCTCGAACGGCGTGGCCGCCTACCTGGTCGACCTCCCGGTCGGCGAACCGAACCCCGTCGTCCGGCTGCACCACGTCAGCCACGCGATGCGCGCCCACCAGGAATCCGGCCAGTCCGTAGCGGCGGACACCCTGGTCAAGGTCTCGGGCTTCGCCCCGCCGACCCTGCACGCACTGGGCGCCCGCGCCGCCAGCTCCTTCTCCAAGCGCCTGTTCAACGTCGTCGTCACCAACGTGCCAGGCCCGCAGGTGCCGCTCTACGCGGCGGGCGCGCGGATGACCGAGATCTTCCCGGTCGTCCCACTGGCCAAGAACCAAGCCCTGTCGATTGGCGTCACGTCGTACGACGGTGGTGTTTACTTCGGTCTCAACGCCGATCGCGACGCCATGTCCGATGTGGACGTTCTAGCTGCGATGGTCGAGGAATCCGTGGAAGAACTGATGGGGACGGTATCGGAATGAGGGTCTACCTCCCGGCGACCGTGGCCATGCTGCGCGACTTGGTCGAGAACAACGAGTTCCGCACCGTCGGCGGCACCGCGTTCGCCCTGACTCCCGCCCTGCGCGAGTCCTACGCCACCGGCGACACAGAGGAACTCGAGTACGCCGCCATGCTCGACGCGGCCCGCGCCTCGATCCGCCTGCTGGCCGCCGAACTGGGCGACGACGACAAGGCCATGCCCCGCCGCGCCGTCGTCTCGGTAGACGTCGACGACGTCAAACTCCGCCCCGACCTCGACTTCTCGGTGGTGAAGGTCTCCGGCCCCATCCCCATGGAACTGGTCGCCGCCATCCACCTGGACACCTCAGAAGCCGAAGACGCAGTCCGCGCCGCCGCCGAAGTGATCGACGAGGCCGACCTGGGCGACCCAGACGCCGAATTCACCCTCGGCAGCGCCGAAGACCACGAACTAGCCTGGTACGCCCGCCAAGAACTCCCATTCCTACTGGACCTCATGTAGGACAAACAAACAGACGAACAGGCAGACAAACAGACAGGCAGGCAGACCCTCCGCCGGCGCAGCCGCCCCCTCGCATCCGGCGCGGAGCGCCCGACGTCTTGCCGACGCGTAGCGAGGTGCTCTACCGACGCGCAGCGAGGTGCCCGTGTTCGGCGGAGCCCAATGCTGGCGTAGCCAGACCTCCCCCTGCCCCCGATACACAGCGCCCTCCTGCCACACCCCAGTTTGTCAAGGCATCTTTCCCGCCTTGACAAACTGGGGTGTGGCATTGAGATAATCGCGCCACGGGGGCCGGGCTACGCGTGGTGGGCCCCACCAAGAGACACCAAGGCGCTTCGCGCCCCCTACATCCCCTCAGCCGGCTCCCAGAGTTCAATCCGGTTCCCCTCCGGGTCCACGCACCACCCGAACCGCCCGAACTCCGAATCCTCCGTCTGCGGCAGCACCTCAACCCCCCGCGCCTTCAACTTCGCCAGCAATATCCGCAGGTCATCCACCCTCAAGTTCAACATCGCCCGCTGCCCCGGCTCCCCCAGGTAATCCGTGTTGTTCGCGAACAACGCAATAGTCGTAGTCCCCGGATTGTCATCAGTGGACGAATCGACCCAGTGGAACGTCACGGTCCCGTGGTCGTTCATCGGTACCCCGAGGTTGTCCCGGTACCAGATCGCCAGCAGCGGCGGGTTCCTGGCACGGAAGAAGATCCCGCCGATTCCGGTCACCTGCGCCATGGCGCGCAGGTTACCTCGCGGTGCCGACGCGGGAACATGGACGCCGCCCCGTCCGTACCCGATCCGGTCAACAACCCCATCCATTCATACGAACCCGTCCATTCATCCGAACGGGCCAACCACGACCCGACCTCCGGAACCAGCGATGAGTTCCACCGCCCGCGGCGGTCTGCACCCAGGACAGGGGAGGCGTGACCATGGCCGACGACTTCATCCAGCTCTCGGACCCGTTCCGACGGGAACTGCTGGCGCACTGCTACCGGATGCTGGGCTCGGTCCACGACGCCGAGGACCTGGTGCAGGAGACCTACCTGCGGGCGTGGAAGGCCTACGACCGGTTCGAGGGCCGGTCGTCGCTGCGGACCTGGCTGTACCGGATCGCCACCACCGCGTGCCTGACCGCGATCGAGAAGCGCGCCCGCCGTCCACTGCCGACCGGATTGGGCGCCGACTCCGATCCCGCCGACGACCTCGTAGACGGCTCCGAGGTTCCCTGGCTCGAACCGCTGCCGGACGAGGCCGTGGGAGCGGATCCGGCGTCGATCGTGACGGAGCGGGAGACGATCCGGCTGGCCTTCGTGGCGTCCCTGCAATACCTGCCGCCGCGCCAGCGCGCGGTGCTGATCCTGCGCGACGTCCTGAGGTGGAGCGCCAAGGAGGTTGCCGAGCTGCTGGAGACGTCGACCCCGGCGGTCAACAGCATCCTGCAACGGGCCCGCGCGCAGCTCGCCGAGGTGACCGAGGAGAGCGTGGTCGAGCCGTCCGACCACGAGCAGCGGGAGTTGCTCGACCGCTACGTGACGGCGTTCGAGGCCAAGGACATCCCGGCGATCGTGGGCCTGTTCACCCCGGACGTCGTGTGGGAGATGCCGCCGTTCAAGTCCTGGTACCGCGGCCCGGACGCGGTCGCGACGCACCTCGGGATCCGGTGCTCCGGCGGCATCAGGATGGTCGCCACCCGCGCCAACGGCCAGGCCGCGTTCGGCCTCTACCTCGGGGGCGAGCCGTTCAACCTCCAGGTGTTGACGGTCGGGGAGAAGGGGATCTCGCACGTCGTCAACTTCCTGGACGCCTCCCTGTTCGAGGTGTTCGGGCTGCCGGCATCGGCCACGCCGTGAGCCACGTCGGCCTGCTCGAACGGGCCATCACCTACACCCTCGGCTGCCTCCAGGCCGTCACCCCGGACGCCCTGTCGCGCCCGACCCCGTGCCACGACTGGGACCTGCGGACCCTGCTGTGGCACCTGATCGACTCGCTGACCGCGCTCCGCGAGGCCGCCGAGGACGGGCACGTCTCCCTGGACGGCGACCCCGTCGACCCCGACGACCCCATCACCGCCGCCCGCGACCGGGCGCGGGACCTGCTCGGCGCGTGGACGGCGCAGGACGGCCGCCCCGAGGTCTCCGTCGGCGGCTGCCCGGTCACCACCGAGATCGTGGCCCGCGCCGGGGCGCTGGAGGTCGCCGTGCACGGCTGGGACATCGCCCGCGCGTGCGACGTGCCGCGACCGATCCCGCCCGCGCTGGCCGACGAGCTGTACCCGTCGGCGCTGCTGCTGGTCAGCGACGCCGACCGGCCGTCCCGGTTCGCCGAGGCGCTGCCCCCGGCGACCCCGGCCGATCGGCTGCTGGCCTACCTCGGGCGCCGCTAGTCGGGGTGCTCCTCGAGCCCGGCGCGCGAGGACAGCAGGCGTCGCAGCGAGTCCAACCGGCCCGCGGTCGCGGCGCCGGTCGTGACCAGCTCGTCGAGCATGCAGTCCGGGTCCTCGGGCGCGCCGAGGTGCCCGCAGCCGGACGGGCACTCCTCGGCCATCTCCCGCATGTCCGGGAACGCGGCCACGATGTCGTTCGGCGTGATGTGCGCGAGCCCGAACGACCGGATGCCGGGGGTGTCCACGGCCCAGCCGCCCTCGGGCAGCGGCAACGCCACCGTCTGCGTGGACGTGTGCCGCCCCTTGCCCACTCCGCTGACCACGCCCACCGCCCGGTTCGCGCCGGGCACGAGCTGGTTGATCAGCGTGGACTTCCCGACGCCGGAGTGCCCGATCAGCGCGGACACCTTCGTCGCCATCTGCTCCCGCAACGCCTTCGGGTCCTCGTCGGACCGCGTCACGACCACCACGAGGTCCAGTTCGGCGTACGCGGCGAGCAGCTCGTCCGGACTCGCGAGGTCCGCCTTCGTCAGGCACAGCACGGGGGACAGCCCGCCCGCGTAGGACGCGACCAGGCAGCGGTCGATGAAACCGGTGCGCGGCAACGGATCCGCGAGCGCCGTGACGATGATCAGCTGCTGCGCGTTGGCGACGACGACCCGTTCGAACGGGTCCGTGTCGTCCGCGGTGCGGCGCAGCACCGACGCCCGGTCGGCGACCTTCACGATGCGCGCCAACGTGTCCGGCTGCCCGGACGCGTCGCCGACCAGCCCGACCCGGTCGCCCACGACGACGGGCGTGCGGCCGAGCTCCCGCGCCCGCATGGCGGTCACCAGGCGCTTCGGGTCGTCGTCCAGCGCGCACGTCCAGCGGCCGCGGTCGACGCCGACCACCATCGCGGGCACGGCGTCCGCGTGCTCGGGACGGCGCTTGCTGCGCGGGCGGGTCCCCTTCCCCGGCCGCACCCGCACGTCGGACTCGTCGAGCTTGTGCCAGTCGCCACGGCTCACGTCAGCTGACCTCGAGCATCGTTGCCCACATTCCTGGGAAGTCGGGGATCGTCTTGGTGGTGCAGCCGATGTCGTCGATCTCGACGCCCGGCACGACCAGGCCGATGATCGCACCCGCCGTGGCCATGCGGTGGTCGGCGTAGGCCCGCCACGCCCCGCCGCGCAACGGCTTGGGGTCGACGACCAGTCCGTCCTCGGTCTCCTCCGCCGCCCCGCCGAGCCCGTTGACCTCGGCGACGAGCGCCGCGAGCCGGTCGGTCTCGTGGCCGCGGATGTGCGCGACGCCGCGGATGTGCGTCGGGCCGTCGGCCAGCGCGGCCAGCGCGACGACGGTCGGGGTCAGCTCGCTCTCGTCGTGCAGGTCGATGTCCAGCCCCGACAGGCGTTCCGGCCCGCGCACGGTGAGACCGCGCCCGTCCAGCACGACCTCGCAGCCCATTCGCGCCAGGATCTCGCCGACCGCGTCACCGGCCTGCGTCGTCTTCGTCGGCCACCCCGGCACGGTCACCTCGCCGCCGGTGACGGCCGCCGCCGCGAGGAACACGGTGGCGTTCGACAGGTCCGGCTCCACGTCCCACTCGCGGCCGCGCACCGGACCCGGCGCCACCCGCCAGGTGTTCGCCTCGGAGTCGTCCACGTCCACGCCCGCCTCGCGCAGCACCTCGACGGTCATCGCGATGTGGGGGAGCGAGGGGACCGGTTTGCCGTCGTGCAGCACGCGCACGCCCTGCTCGTAACGGGCGCCGGACAGCAGCAGCCCGGAGACGAACTGCGACGAGCCGGACGCGTCGATCGTGACGTCGCCGCCGCGCATCCCGCCGGTGCCGTTCAGCGTGAACGGCAGCCCGTCGCCGGTGATGTCCGCGCCCAGCGCGCGCAGCGCCGAGAGCACCGTGCCCATCGGCCGGGTGCGGGCGTGCGGGTCGCCGTCGAACCGGATCTCGCCGCTCGCCAGCGCCGCGGCGGGCGGCAGGAAGCGCATCACGGTGCCCGCCAGACCGCAGTCCACGTCCGCGGGCCCGCGCAGCTCACCGGGGCTGACCAGCCAGCTCCCGTCCGGACCGTCGGCGATGTCGACGCCGAGCGCCCGCAGCGCGTCGGCCATCAGCGTGCTGTCCCGGCTGCGCAGCGGGGCGCGCAGGACCGACGGGCCGTCGGCCAGCGCCGCCAGCAGCAGCAGGCGGTTGGTGATCGACTTGGAGCCGGGCACGGGTACCGTCGAGCGCACGGGGCTGTTGGCGGTGGGAGCGGACCACTGCTGAGTCATGGGTCGAATGATTCCGCATGAGGTGGTCGACGGGTCGCACCGGTGCTGACGGCGTGCGACCATGGCCACCCCGGAGGTGATCTGGAGTGTGCGGTAGGTACGCCTCCACCAAGAACCCGGCGCTGCTGGCGGCCGAGTTCGACGCGGTGGACGCCACCGAGGGCGACGCGCCCGTCCCGGACTACAACATCGCGCCCACGAAGTCGGTGCTCGCGGTCGTCGAACGGCACCCGCGCGACGACGACGGCAAGCCCGACCCCGCCGTGACCGAGCGCAGCGTCCGCGTCATGAAGTGGGGCCTCGTCCCGCACTGGGCGAAGGACCCGTCCGGTGCCGCGAAGATGATCAACGCCCGGTCGGAGAGCGTGCTGGAGAAGCCGTCCTACCGCGACTCCGCCGCCAAGCGCCGCTGCATCATCCCGGCCGACGGCTGGTACGAGTGGCAGCCCGGCGAGGGCCGCAAGCAGCCGTTCTTCATCAACCCCAACGACGGCACGAGCCTCGCCATGGCGGGCATCTGGTCGGTGTGGTGGCAGAACGACGAGGAGCTGGGCCGCAAGCCGATCATCACCTGCGCCGTGCTGACCACCGACGCGATCGGCGAGATGGCCACCGTCCACCACCGGATGCCGCTCGTGCTGCCCCGCGACCGCTGGTCGGCCTGGCTCGACCCGGACTCGTCCGACCCCTCGGCGCTGCTGGCGCCCTCGCTGGAGGTCGTGGACGCGCTGGAGCTGCGCCCGGTGTCGATGGCGGTGAACAGCGTGCGGAACAACAGCCCGGAGCTGATGGCCCCCATCCCGCTGACCCCGGCCGAGATGCCCGAACCCACGCTGTTCGAGCTGTCGTGACCAGCACCCTCGTCGACACACCGCACGGGCCCGCGAGGGCCGAGCTGCACTGCGCCGCCGAGGGACGGGCCGCGCTCCTGCTCGGTCACGGCGCGGGCGGCGGGATCGGCGCGCCCGACCTGGTCGCCGCCACCCGCGCGGCCGTCGAGGCGGGCGTCCACGTGGCACTGGTGGAACAGCCCTACCGCGTCGCAGGCCGCCGGGCACCGGCTCCGGCCGGGCAGTTGGACACCGCCTGGCTGGCCGTCGCCGAAGACCTCGGCACCCGGTGGTTCGACGGCTTGCCGCTGGTGTTCGGCGGGCGGTCGTCGGGGGCGCGGGTGGCGTGCCGGACATCGGTGCAAGGACAGGCCGTCGCGGTGCTGTGCCTGGCTTTTCCCGTGCACCCGCCGGGAAAGCCGGAGAAGAGCAGGCAACCGGAGCTGGCCGGCGTCGAAGTGCCCGTGCTGATCGTGCAGGGGGAGACGGACCCGTTCGGACGGCCCGAGTCGGCGCACCACCGGGAAGTGGTGCTGCTCAAGGGGGACCACTCGCTGAAGGCCGACGCCGAGGGCCTGCACCGCTCCGTCACCGACTGGTTGTCCAGGATCCTCCGGCCGCTGGAAGCCTGAGCCTCGCTGCGCCCGCGACGGGCCTGTGCCGCTCCCGCGACAGGGCCTGCGCCTGCGACGGGCCCGTGCCCGCGATCTGTCCGCATTCGCGCCGGGCGGACCTGCGGCGAGCCGGAACCTGCGATGTCCACGGGCCCACGACCTGCGAAAACCCGAAATCGCCGGAATTGTCGGACCTCATCAGTACTGTTCTCTTCAGGGGGCCTTCACGACAGGGCGACCCCTGCGAAGCACGCTCTCCCCAGCCCAGCCCAGCCCAGCCCAGCCCAGCCCAGCCCAGCCCAGCCCAGCCCAGCCCAGCCCAGCACCCGGCTCGCGAACTCCCCAGCGCCTGCACCGCAGGCTCCGCAGAGGTCCCCCGATCGTGAGACCCCCCGAACAGAACAGTACCCACGGGGTCCGACAATTCCGGGACAAGCGCAGGTCAGGCCGAGATCGCGGCCACCACAGCGCCCGTCAGCCGCACCAGGTCACCCGGCGCGATCTCCACTTCCAACCCCCGACGCCCCGCGCTGCAGAACACCGTGTCGAACTCCGACGCCGACGCGTCGACGACCACCGGCAGCCGCTTCTTCTGCCCCAACGGCGAAATCCCGCCCGCGACGTACCCCGTGGCGCGCTCCGCGGCCGCCACGTCGGCCATCTTCGCCTTTTTGCCCTTCAACGCCGCCGCCAGCGCCTTGAGGTCCAGCTGCCCCGTGACGGGAACCACACCCACGGCCAACGCGCCGTCCAACTCCACCACCAGGGTCTTGAACACCCGCCCCGGCACCAGTCCCAGAGCGGACGCGGCTTCGAGGCCGTACGACTCGTGGCGGGGGTCGTGGTCGTAGGAGTGCAGCTTGTGGGCCACGCGCTGCTTCTCCAGCAGTGCTGTGGCGGGGGTCCCGCGTCCGGCCATGCGTCGAACGATATCGGGGGGAATGTGCGGCGCTACCACCGCGTTTGGAACGTACGTGGTTACCGAGGTGATGGAGCAGCAGCTCGACAGGCGGCCGGCGGGCGGCCTGGCGGACCAGGTCCGCGTATTCTGGGATCCGTCCCAGCCAGCAGTAGCCGTCGCGCCATCACGGGGTCGGCGGGAGAGGAGCGCGGTGCCCGCCACCCGTTCGCAGCCCAATCCGACGGATGAGACACCCGCGGACCGCGCGGCCCGGTTCGAGCGCGACGCGATGCCGTTGCTGGACCAGCTGTACTCGGCTGCGCTCCGGATGACGCGCAACCCGGCCGACGCCGAGGACCTGGTCCAGGAGACCTACCTCAAGGCGTACGCCGCTTTCGCCTCGTTCTCGCAGGGCACGAACCTGAAGGCGTGGCTGTACCGCATCCTCACCAACACCTACATCAACGGCTACCGCAAGAAGCAGCGCCAGCCGCTCCAGCAGCCGACGGACGAGATCACCGACTGGCAGTTGGCGAAGGCCGAGAGCCACACGTCGCGCGGTCTGCGGTCGGCCGAGGTCGAGGCGATGGACCTGCTGCCGGACAACGACGTGAAGGAAGCGCTGCAGCGGCTCCCCGAGGAGTTCCGCATCGCGGTGTACCTGGCCGACGTCGAGGGCTTCGCGTACAAGGAGATCGCCGAGATCATGGGCACCCCGATCGGCACCGTGATGTCCCGGCTGCACCGGGGCCGCCGCCAGCTGCGCGACCAGCTGTCCGACGTCGCGCGCGAGCGCGGTTTCCTCCGCAACGCCCAGCCGGAAGAAGAGGTGGCGGGGCGATGAGCTGCGGAGAACCCCACGACACGGACTGCTCCGAGGTGCTCTCGGAGGTCTGGCTCTTCCTGGACCAGGAGTGCGACGTCAAGCGCAAGCAGCTCCTCCAGCAGCACCTGGAGGAGTGCCACCCGTGCCTGGAGCAGTACGGCATCGAGGAGCACCTGAAGGCGCTGCTGGCCCGCAAGTGCGGCGGTGAGCACGCCCCGCAGCACCTCAAGGAGCGGCTGCGCGCCCGCATCCAGGAGACGCTGATCCAGCACGGCTCGGTCGAGGTGCGCACCACCACGGTGCGGATCGTCGAGGAGTAACCACCCCGGACACGCAGAAGGGGCCGGGGAGCAGCTGCTCCCCGGCCCCTTCCTCGTTGCCCTGATCAGGCGTTGGGGCGCTTCCCGTGGTTAGCGCCACCCTTCTTGCGATCGCGGCGCTTGCGGGCACGCTTCGACATGGGTGTCTCCTTGAGCATTGGTTCAACAGCTTCAGCCCAGTGTGACATGGCGGCGAGTGGCGACTGCCGGCGGTCTGAACCGTGGTTGTATGACGCGTGTCCACACTCACCGACCTGCTCGCCGAGCACACCAGGCTGTCCGGTGCGGCCGTCGACCACCTCCAGCTGGTGGTCGCCGAGTGGCAGCTGCTGTCCGACCTGTCGTTCGCGGACTTCCTGCTCTGGGCGCCCCTCGACGACGCCGCGTTCATGTGCGTCGCGCAGGCCCGCCCCACGACGGCGCCGACCGCGCACCCCGAGGACGTGGTCGGCAGCTCCGTGCAGGTGGAGGAGCACCCGCAGCTGCGCCGGGCGATCATCGAGTCGCGCATCTGCCGCGAGGAGGACCCGCTGTGGCACCTCGGGGTGCCGGTCCGCCGCGAGACCATCCCGGTCCGCCTCGGCAAGCAGGTCATCGCCGTCATCAGCCGCAACACCAACCTCGCCGTGCCCCGCGTGCCCAGCCCGCTGGAGATCTCCTACCTCGGCAGCGCCGCCGACCTGTGCCAGATGATCGCCGACGGCACGTTCCCGACCACCGAGCCCTCGCCCGACGTGCACACCAGCCCGCGCGTCGGCGACGGGTTCATCCGCCTCGACGCGGCGGGCGCCGTGGTGTTCGCGAGCCCCAACGCGCTGTCGGCCTACCACCGCATGGGCCACGCGTCCGATCTGGTCGGCGTGCACCTGGCCCCGTTGACGCGGTCGCTCATCGACGACCCGTTCGACGCGACCGAGATCGCGCAGCGGTTCCGGGCTGCGGTCGACGGCAACCCGAGCATGCGGATGGAGGCGGAGTCCCGCCGCGGCGCGTCGGTGCTGTTCCGCGCCCTGCCGCTGCGGCCGAGGGGCAACCCGGCGGGCGCGCTGGTGCTGTGCCGCGACGTCACGGAGGTCCGCAGGCGGGACCGGGCGCTGATGTCGAAGGACGCCACGATCCGCGAGATCCACCACCGGGTGAAGAACAACCTCCAGACGGTCGCGGCCCTGCTGCGCCTCCAGTCGCGCCGGACGAGCAACGAGGAGGCGCGCGAGGCGCTGGCCGAGTCCGTGCGCCGGGTGACGTCGATCGCACTTGTGCACGAGACGCTGTCCATGTCGGTCGACGAGCGCGTCGACCTGGACGACGTCATCGATCGGGTGATCCCGATGATGTCCGACGTGGCCACCACGGAGACCCAGGTGTCGGTCCGCCGCGAGGGCCCGTTCGGCGTCGTGGCGGCGGAGTTGGCGACCCCGTTGGTGATGGTGCTGACCGAGTTGGTGCAGAACGCGTTCGAGCACGCGTACGCCCCTGGCCAGCGCGGGGAGGTCGTCGTGCACGCGGAGCGCTCGGCCCGCTGGCTCGACGTGGTGATCGCCGACGACGGCAAGGGACTGCCGCCCGGTTTCTCGCTGGAGCGCACCGAGCGGCTCGGTCTGCAGATCGTCCGGACGCTCGTGGAATCCGAACTCAGGGGCTCTTTGAGCTTGCGCCGCCGGCCGCGAGGCGGTACTGAGGCGGTCCTGCGCGTGCCACTGCGCGGACGGCGTTAAACTACCCCGGTGCACACGTGGTGACCCGCCTCAGCGGCGCCTCGTGGTCATGCGGGAGGGTGTGCAAACCGAAGAAAGCGCAGAGCCCGACACCTGGCACGGTGTCGGGCTCTGCGTTTGCTTTGTCCTTGTTGCGGGGCTAACAGCCGGTCTTGCGACTCAGGCGTTGCTCCGGGCCCGCGTACGGGCGTTGCGCCGCTTGAGTGCGCGACGTTCGTCTTCGCTCATCCCGCCCCACACGCCGGCGTCCTGGCCGCTCTCGAGTGCCCATGCGAGGCAGTCGGAGACGACGGGGCAGCGGCGGCAGACGGTCTTCGCCTCGGCGATCTGCAGGAGCGCAGGACCGCTGTTCCCAACGGGGAAGAACAGCTCGGGGTCCTCGTCGCGGCAGATTGCGCGGTGGCGCCAGTCCATTGGAAATACTCCTCAGCTAGGCGCGCTCGAAGGCACGCCGATCGTCAGCGGTCGTTTTGGGGTGCTTGTGAATGCTTTCACGAACGGCGGGGATGTCAAGGGGTTAGCACTAACCCGGTGAGTGAACTCACCCGAAAGATCGACGCCGTTCACCAGCGATTTCACTCTCCGAAGTTCGCATCCGATCGAACATCGCAGGTGAGTCGCAAGATCATCACACGCTGGTCACACCGCGACGGTCATCGCTCCACGCACGGAAGTGAACTCGACTTCGGTGCAGTCACCGAGCAGGTCGCCGTCGACTTGGAGGTTCACCGGCTCCCTGCTCGTCACCCGAACGTATTCAACGTCGTCGCGGCGCAGGAGGTTCCCGCCTTTGGGATTCCCGTCCCGCACCAGGAGGTGGCCGACGTACCGGAGCACCGTCGGCAAGCCGAGGTCGTGCAGTGCGAACAACCCGAGGTCGTTGTCGAAGGACGTGCTCGGGTTGAGCCGGATCGCCTTGCCCCCCAGGTAGGTCCACGGGTCGGTGTTCGACACGAACGCCATCCGCATGTCCGTCATCGGTTCCTCGCCGGGGATCTGCACCGTCAGCGAGGGCATGCGCCTGCGCTGGCCGACGTAGCTGGCCAGCGCGGTGCGCGCGTACAGGTAAGGACTCGCCTCGCGGCCCTTGGCGCGCTGGCTCTCGACGTCGGCGACCACGTCCGCGTCCCAGCCGACACCGGCGTTGAACGTGAACCAGCGGTCGTTGTCGGCCGTAGTGGAGGAGGGAGGGCCGCTGGACGCGACCTTGCCGAGACCGACTCGGCGACTCGTCCCGTGCTCGATGGCCTGGAGGAGGCGGTAGGTGGCTTCCACGGGGTCGCGCGGCAACCCGAGCGCGCCCGCGAAGACGTTGGCCGACCCGCCGGGGACCACCCCGAGCATGGGGAGGTCCGGGGACTGGCCGGCGCGCAGCATCCCGTTGACGACCTCGTTGACCGTGCCGTCCCCGCCGTGCGCCACGACCATGCCGTACCCGTCGACGACCGCCTGGGCCGCCACGTCGCCCGCGTGGCCCCGGTACTCGGTCTCGACGACGTCCAGCTTGACCGCGCTCGCCAAGGCGTGGGCCAGCACGTCACGGCCTCCGGCCGTGGTCGCTGTCGCCTGTGGGTTGACCACCAGAAGTGCGCGCACCTCTGCAGAGTAGGACAGCGCGTGACCGCGAGTGGCCCGCGCATCCCTCGGAAGAGGAGGTCTGAGCGCACGGAAGTGGTCCAAATCTCCTTTCCACCGCGTGGTAGCCCCGCCTACGACAAGTGCACCCCAGCAGACCGCCGGCTCGCCGAAGACCCCTTGATCTTCGCCCTTCCGGACGCCGGATGGGAGGTCCGACCGGGTGGCCTACGATCCGTGACGACCACAGTCCGTTATGCAGCGTTGTGAGGGGCTCGCACGTGGCGATCCAGACCCAGGTCCCGGCGGCCGCGCGACTGGCCGGGGCGCTGACCGCGGCGCAGGGCCTGGCGGGCATCGCCTTCGCCGTGGCGCTGGTCTTCCGGGCGTTCGGCGGTGCGGAGTCGACCGGCAAGGTCCTCGGCGAGGCGGGCTACTTCACGGTGCTGTGCGCGGGCGTGCTCGCCGCCGGTGTCGGGCTGGTGCTCGGCAAGCGCTGGGCGCGCACCCCGTCGATCGTCGTGCAGCTCCTGCTGCTCGGGGTCGCCTGGTACATGTACGGGCCGTCCGGGCAGCAGCTCGTCGGATCGCTGATCGGGCTGTACTCCGTCGTCGTGGTCGTCCTGCTGTTCACCGCCCCGGTGCGCGAGTGGACGCTGGGGTTGGACGAACCGGACGCGGAAGAATAGGCCTTTCGCACGCAATTCTTCCCGCGCCCGCCCGATAAGGGTGATTGGCGCGTTTGGTAACCCTTCGAACGTCTGGTTCGCCGCCAACCAACGGCGGGTGTGTTGTGTCACTCGAAAGCGTGACGCTGGAAGTGGTGAATTCACCACTCCCTGCGTTCGTTAGGTGACCATCAATGCGATTCAAGCGCACCCTGTCCGCGCTGATCGGCGCCGCTACCGCACTCGTAGCGTTCGCCTCACTGGCCCCCGCGGCCTCGGCCCAGCCCGTCGACAACGGCGTGACCCCGTTCATCATCGGCGGCGGCAACGCCTCCAACGCCCCCTGGGCGGCCCGGCTCTTCGTCAACGGCCGCGAGAACTGCTCGGCCAGCATCATCGCGCCCACCTGGATCCTGACCGCGCAGCACTGCGTGGCCAGCGCGGGCACGTACACGTTCCGGGTCGGCAGCCTCGACCAGACCTCCGGCGGCACGCTGGTCAACGCGGTCGCCATCACCCAGCACCCGTCGGTCGACCTGGCGCTGGTGAGGATCGACCGCTCCGTCTCCACCACGTACGCGCCGCTCGGCACGGACACGGCGGTGCGCAACGGCCAGACCGTGCAGCTCTACGGCTGGGGCGCCACCTGCACCAACCAGCCCGAGATCAACTGCCAGTCACGGCTGCTGAAGGTCGCCGACACCACTGTGACCAACGTCAACGGCCGCGACTACCGCGGCGGCGTCGCGGTGTCGGTGCGCAGGGTGAACGGCATCGCGGCTGGTGGTGACTCCGGCGGCCCCATGTTCGCCACGAGCCCGGTCGACGGCCGCCGCTACCAGGTGGGCGTCGCCTCGACGAGCGACCGCGCGAACGTGTCCAACTACACGAACGTGACCCGCTACCGGCCCTGGATCCAGTCCCTGGCAGGCGTTTAGTCCGTTCCCGGCCGGGGGATCCCCCCCTCGGCCGGGGTTGGCCGGAAGGCCGCCACCAGTCATAATCACCCTGCGTGTTCACTTTTGGCGGATGGACACGAACGGAGTAGCCGGATACCGTGCGGGCAAGAGTTCGCGCTGCTCCGGGACGTTCCAGGGTGAGGTGTGTGCGGTGCAAGAACGCCCGATGTGGGTGTCGACCAACGGCCATGCCGAACGCCCCAACGTGGCCCGGCTCTTCGACTACTACCTCGGTGGCGCGCACAACTTCGCCGTCGACCGCGAGTTCGCCGCGCTGTCCACGAAGGTGTTCCCGGCGGACGAGGCGGCCCGCACCTCCCGCTCGTTCCTCCAGCGCGCCGTGCGGCACTGCGTCGCGCGCGGCATCACCCAGTTCCTCGACCTCGGCTCGGGCATCCCGACCGCGGGCAACGTCCACGAGGTCGCCGGACGGCTCGTCCCGTCGGCGCGCGTGGTCTACGTCGACAACGACCCGGTCACCGTCGCGCACGGCCGCACCATGCTCAAGGGCCACCGCTCGGTGGCGATCGCGGGCGCCGACATCCGCGACCCGGACGCCGTGCTGGCCGCGCCGGAGACCGCGCGCCTGCTGGACCTCGACGAACCCGTCGCCCTGCTGATGGTCGGCATCCTCCCGTACCTGTCCGCGGAGGAGCGGCCCGCGGATCTGGTCGCGAAGTACCGCGAGGCGATCGCGCCCGGCAGCGTCCTGGTGATCTCGCACCTGACCGCGGACCTGGAGCCCGCGGTCGTGGACGGGCTCGCGAACATGGTCCGGCTCACCGGCACGTCCCTGACGCCGCGCGACGCCGCGGAGGTCACGGGCCTGTTCGACGGCTTCGACCTCGTCGAGCCGGGTTTGGTCATGGCGGGCCAGTGGCACGCCGACGCCGAGGACACCGGTCCGGCCGCGGGTCTCGCCTACGGCGTGGCGGGCGTCAAGCGCTGAGCGCCGGGACCGCGCCGGTCGGCGCGCTCGGGAGAAGTGGTTCGGACGCGGACGCCCCGCACGTGGTGACCACGCGCGGGACGCCCGCCGGTCATCAGGCGCGCGCGGCGGCCGGACCCTGGTAGGTCGAGTTGCCGAAGGCCAGCATCAGGTAGCCGATGATGTTGAACACCCACAGGCCGAAGAACCCGAAGACACCGCTCTTGCCGAACGACTTCGCCAGGTCGAGCGCGACGATGATCGAGACGACGATGTTCACGAACGGGATGATGTACCAGATCAGCCACCAGCCGGGACGGCCCGCGACCTTCAGCATCGTGTAGATGTTGTAGATCGGGATGATCGCCGCCCAGCCGGGCTTGCCCGCCTTGGTGAAGATCTTCCACAGCGCGACGATGGCCAGGACGCCGAAGATCCCGCCGACGACGGCCGGGAAGACCAGGACCGAGCTGTCGAAGCCGGTGTTGTCGTAGTTCACGAAAATCCTTCCACCCTACGACCGACGGGTCCGCGTGCGGCTGCCGCACGCGATCGGGGTCCCGCGGCCGGAAGACCGGGACGCTGCCAGAGCGTCCCGGACCTCCAGGGGTGAACCGGGTTTTCGTGAGGGTTTCGAGACATACCAGGGAGATCGGTCATCGGATGTTCACCTGGCTGCGGCGGTCCGGTCCGGAGTGGACGGACCGATCAGTCCACCGAGCCCAGCTCGGTCAGCGCCTCGTCGTCGAGCCGGAAGACGCTCCACCCGTCCATCGGCCGCGCGCCGAGGGACTTGTAGAAGCCGATCGCGGGGTCGTTCCAGTCGAGCACGGACCATTCGAGACGCCCGTAGCCGTTCGCCACGCACTCGCGGGCCAGCTGCGTCAGCAACGCCTTGCCCAGCCCCGATCCGCGCCGCGTCGGCCGGACGTAGAGGTCCTCCAGGTAGACGCCGTGCGTGCCGCGCCAGGTGGAGAAGTTGAGGAACCACAACGCCACCCCCACGACCTCACCGTCCACTTCGGCCACGTGGCCGAACAGCGCGGGCGAGGGTCGGAACAGCACGTCGCGCAGCTGCTCCTCGGTCAGGTGGCAGTCCTGCGGGGCCCGCTCGTAGTCGGCCAGCTCGTGGACGAGCGCCACCATGGCGGGCACGTCGGCCTCGCGGGCCCGCCGGACGCGCTGCCCGGCCATCAGTCCCAGTCCCACGGCGGCACGTTGAGGTGGCGGATCTGCGCGTCGCCGCGCTCGTCGCCGAGCACCGAGGTGCCCGCCGGGTCGAGTCCGAAGTGGACACCGTCGCGCGAGCCCATGCCCAGCCAGGTCGCGATCAGCACGCGGCTGAAGTGGCCGTGGCCGACCAGCACCACGTCACCGCCCAGCAGCGCCGTCCGCACCCGAGCCACCACCGAGGTCGCGCGCTTGCCGATGTCGTCCGCCGACTCGCCGTTCGGGATCTCGTGCGTCCAGACCGTCCAGCCCTCGACCGTCTCGCGGATCTCCGGCGTCGTCCGCCCCTCGAAGTCGCCGTAGTCCCACTCGGCGAGGTCCTCGGTGATCTCGTCCACCGCCAGCCCGGCCAGCTCCGCGGTCCGCAGCGCCCGCTGCCGCGGGCTCGTCAGCACCAGCGCGGGTGGAACGGAGGTGCCGCGCAGTCTCGCCAGCACCGCCCCGGCCCGCCGGGCCTGCTGCTCACCCTTGTCGGTCAGTGGGACGTCTGTGCGGCCGGTGTGCTGCCCGCTCTCGGACCACGAGGTCTGTCCGTGGCGCAGCAGGTAGACGGAGTAGCGCCCGTTTGTACTCACCCCTTGGAGCGTAGTGGGCTCGGCATGACCTGCACCTATGGGAAAACCCACTGTGATGTCACTCGTTCGTGTTTGGGCCGTGTGGCCATGGGTATCCACCTCTCGAGACACATGGAGGTTGTGATGATCGTTCTTGGTTTGATCCTGCTGGTGGTCGGCTGGTTGGCCGGGATTTCGATCCTGACGACCATCGGCACCATTCTGCTGGTGATCGGCGCCATCCTCGCCGTGCTCGGCGCGGTCGGCCGCCCGGTCGGTGGCCGGAGCCACTTCTTCTAAGCCCGCCACACAAGCTTGCGAGGGGCGCCTCCCATCCGGGAGGCGCCCCTCGCGGGCGTTCTGGGTAGCCTCGGCCGGGTGAAACTCCGGGAAGCGCTGGAATCCGCTTACCTGCTCCGCCTGCGCGCGCAGGTCGCGAAGGGACCGCTCCCGCGGCACGTCGCCATCGTCATGGACGGCAACCGCAGGTGGGCGCGCGGCCAGGGGTTGGCGGACGTCAGCCAGGGCCACCGGCACGGCGCCGAGCACATCGAGGACGTGCTCCGGTGGTGCGTCGACACCGGCATCCGGTACGCCACCGTGTTCGTCGCCTCGGTCGACAACCTGAACAAGCGCGACTCCACCGAGGCCCGGCGGCTGATGGACATCGTCGAGCACGTCGTCGTCGGTCAGGTCCTCCGGAACTCGCCCCGCTGGCGCCTGCACCTCTCCGGTGACCTGGACCTGCTGCCCGACAGCACCGCCCATGCCCTCAAAACCGCACGCGACACCACCCTCGGCCGTGACTTCCACCTCACGCTGGCCATCGGCTACGACGGCCGCCAGGAGATCGTCGAAGCCGTCCGCACCCTGCTGGACACCCACTCCAGCGCAGGCACCACCCCGGCCGACCTCGCGCGGACGCTCACTCCCGCGGACATCGCCGCGCACCTGGGCGTCGCGGGCGTCCCCGACCCGGAACTGGTCATCCGCACCAGCGGCGAGCAGCGCATGTCGGGGTTCCTGCTGTGGCGGGCTGCGCACTCGGAGCTGCACTTCTGCGACGTCCACTGGCCGGGGTTCCGCCATATCGACTTCCTGCGGGCCCTGCGCGCCTTCGCCTCGCGCCGCGGCTAGTCCAACGGCACGGTGAGCTGGCTCGCCAGGTGACGCCGCAACGTCCCGACCAGATCCACCCCGGCGCGGTTCGACAGCCACTGCACCTGCAGCCCGTCCATCAACGCCACCAACGTCAACGCCGCGTGCTCCGGGTCGACGTCCTCCCGCAGGCGGCCGTCCGCGGCGAGCGCCTTGAACGACTCGGCCGCGTACCCCCGTGCCATCCGGTAGTGCTGCTCGAAGTAGTCGTGCGCCGGGTGGTCCTCCGACACGGCCTCCGCCGCCAGCCGCGAGTAGAGGTCCACGATGCCGGGGTGGCGGACGTTGTGGGCGGCCAGCGCGATCAGCCTGAGCAGCGCCTCCAACCCCGGCGTCCCCGACAGGTGCTCCCGCTCGGTGTCCTCGGCGTCCCGCCGCTCCAACACCGCCGCCAGCAGCGCTTCCTTGCTCGGGAAGTAGTACAGCAACCCGGCGTGCGTGATCCCGACCCGCCGCGCGATCTCCCGCAACGACGACCCGTGGTACCCGGCCTCGGCGTACATCCCCACCGCCGCCCCGAGGATGTCCTCCCGCCGAATCCTCCCCTTGGAGTACCCGCCGGTCACCGGACCACCTTCAGCGACTCGCACGCGCCCATCATGCCGCACGTCACCCGCCGGCTTCGGCCACCGCTCCCACGTGCGCGTTCCGGTCGACGATCAGCTTGCGCAGGTACCGGTCGAGCACGGCCACCTCGGCGAACCGCCCCAACGGCCCGAACGGCGCCGCGTACCCCACCACGTCCCGCATCACCGTGCCCCCGCGCCCGTCCGGCGCGAAGCGGTGCTCATGCCGCCACCACCGGAACGGCCCCTCCACCTGCTCGTCGACGAAGTACTCGGGCGGCTCGTGCACGACGATCCGCGCCCCCATCCGCCACCACACCCCGAAGTGCCGAGCCCTCCAGGTCACCTCGTCCCCCGACCGAAGCCTGCCCGAAACGACCCCCGCGACGGCCTGTTCGGCGGCGTCGGCCATCGACGCGGTGTGCACGCCCACGTCCAGCGAGACGTCGAAGACGCGCCGCGGCGACGCGGCGATGCTGGTGGTGACCTCGAAGTGGGGCACGGGGTCGATGCTAGGGGCCGCAGCAACCGCCCAGGGCGCCGCATGCCGGTAGGACGCAGAACGACGCCGACCCGCGGATGATGTCTCCGCTGGTCGGCGTCGTCGGAAGCCCTGCTACTACGCGGCCTTCGTCTCCCAGAAGATCTTGTCGATCTGGGCGATCAGGTCGAGCAGTTCCTGTCCCTTGGCCGGGTCCATGGAGCCCTTGGTGCCGCTGGCACCGGCCGCCTTGGTGGCGCGGTTGAACAGGTCGTGCAGTTCCGCGTACTTCTCGAAGTGCGGCGGCTTGAAGTAGTCCGTCCACAGCACCCACAGGTGGTGCTTGACGAGCTCGCTGCGCTGCTCCTTGATCAGGACGGCGCGTTCCCGGAACTCCGGGTCCTCGTTCGCCTGGTACTTCTCCTGGATCGCCTTGACGGACTCCGCTTCGATCCTGGCCTGGGCCGGGTCGTACACACCGCACGGAAGGTCGCAGTGAGCGGTGGCCTCCAGCAGTGGGCGGCGGAGTTCGCGGATGCGCGACAGCAGTCGCATCTTGCCTCCCTGACAGTGAATGCTCCGACGTGGAGGACCCTACTCCGGACGGTCTGGCACGGCAGGTGGAGGTGATCGTTGGCACCGCAGGGTGGGAACCCGTTGCCGCTGCTCCGGGTGCGCGGTCCGTCGATGGTCCCGGCGGTTCGGGATGGCGACGTGGTGGTGGTGCGGTACGGGGCCGTCCCCGAGACGGGGGATCTCGTGCTGGTCCGGTGGGCGGCGCGGCCCGGTCAGCTGTCGATCAAGCGCGCCCGTGAGCAGCGCGGAAGTGGCTTGTGGCAAGTACTTGGCGACAACCAGTTCGGGTCGACGGACTCGCGGACACTGGGGCCCGCGGAGGTGCTCGGGGTGGTGCGGTGGCGGTTGTGGCCGCGGCCGCGGCGGCTCAGGTAGCGCGGAGCGCCGCGTGGAAGGCCCGGCACTCGTCGTAGTTCGGCAGGATGCCCGCGGCGAGCGCCTCGGACAGGCCGGGGGCGGCGCGGTCCTTGTCCGACAGGATCGGCTCCACGCCCGCGGGCCAGGGGATGGCCAGTTCGGGGCACAGGGGGTCGAGGCCGCGTTCGCCGGTGGGGTTGTAGCCCTCCGAGCACAGGTACGCCATCGTCGTGTCGTCCTCCAGCGCGACGACGGCGTGCCCGAGGCCCTCGGACAGGTACACCGCGTTGAGCTTCGCCGAGTCGAGGCGTACCACCTCGTGCTGCCCGAACGTGGGGGAGCCGACGCGCAGGTCGACGATCACGTCGAGCAGCGAGCCGCGCGGGCAGTAGACGTACTTCGCCTGGCCGGGCGGCACGTCCGCGAAGTGGACGCCGCGGATGGTGCCGCGCCGGGAGGTGCTGTGGTTGGTCTGCGCGAGGCGCAGGGGGTGGCCGACCGCCTCGACGAACGCGGCCTCCTGGAACGGGGCGGCGAAAACGCCGCGGTCGTCCGGGAACGCCTTTGGGGTGAATTCCCAACTCCCGGAAATCTTCGTCTCGCTCACGCGCATGCCCACCATGGTAAAGCGGGAGGTGATCTTGACCGATTCTGCCTGGGAAAACGGACCGGACGGTCTTGGAAACCGGACGGACGTCTTGGGAAACCCCCTCTGACCTGCGGCGGAAGTGTGACGCGCGCCGCAGACACAATTGTCGAACACTGTCATGCTTGCCCGACCGCTTCACCCGGCCGGCGCGCGAAGAGCGCCCGGCCGAACTATTCAGGCCCCGTGGAACGAGCGTGACAACGCTGGTCGCGGTGCGCCCCCAGGCCCGCACCGCAGGAGGACTGTCGCCGTGACCGCTCTGAACGACAACCCCATCACCGATACCCAGCCGACCGACGAGGAGATCTTCGCGGCGCACGTCGGCGGCAAGCTCAGCCTCGGCGTGACGGCGTCGCTCGCGGACCCGCGCGCCCTTGCCATCGCGTACACGCCCGGCGTGGCGAAGGTCAGCAGCGCGATCGCCGAGGACCCCTCGCTGGCCGCCAAGTACACGTGGGCGCACCGCCTGGTCGCCGTGGTCAGCGACGGGACGGCCGTCCTCGGCCTCGGGGACATCGGCCCGTCCGCCTCGCTGCCGGTGATGGAGGGCAAGGCGGCCCTGTTCAAGACCTTCGGCGGCCTCGACTCGATCCCGCTGGTGCTGAACACGACCGACGTCGACGAGATCGTCGAGACGCTGGTCCGGCTGCGGCCGTCGTTCGGCGCGGTGAACCTGGAGGACATCTCCGCCCCGCGCTGCTTCGAGCTGGAGGCGAAGGTCATCGAGGCGCTCGACTGCCCGGTCATGCACGACGACCAGCACGGCACCGCGGTGGTGGCGCTGGCCGCCCTGCGCGGCGCGAACACCGTGCTGGGCAAGAACATCGCGGACCAGCGCGTCGTCGTCGCGGGCGCGGGCGCCGCGGGCATCGCGTGCGCGAAGATCCTGCTGGCCGCGGGCATCGGCGAGGTCACGCTGGTCGACTCGCGCGGGATCGTGCACGTCGGTCGCGAGGGCCTGAACCCGATCAAGGAGGGGATGGCGGCCCTGACCAACGGCAGCGGCCTGCGCGGCGGCATCGCCGAGGCGCTGCGGGGCGCGGACATCTTCCTGGGCGTCTCGTCGTCGCAGGTCGGCGAGGACCTGATCGCGAGCATGGCGTCCGACTCCATCGTGTTCGCCCTGTCCAACCCGCACCCCGAGGTGCACCCGGACGTCGCGAACCGGCACGCCGCCGTCGTCGCCACGGGCCGCAGCGACTTCCCGAACCAGATCAACAACGTCCTCGCGTTCCCCGGCATCTTCCGCGGCGCGCTGGACGTGGGCGCGCGCCGGATCACCGAGGGCATGAAGCTCGCGGCGGCCGACGCCATCGCGGCCGTGGCCTCCGACGACCTGGCCGCGGACCGCATCGTGCCGAGCGCGCTCGACCCGCGGGTCGCACCGGAGGTCGCGGCCGCCGTGGCCGCCGCGGCGAAGGCCGACGGCGTAGCCTGATCACGCGGGAAACAGGACGAAACAGGCCTGGGTTTCGTCGCTCGACGCTCGCGGAATGAACGAATCCACTTTCGTGGTGGGTCGTTACCTCGTCAGGGGGTGGGCGATGACGCTCCGAAGCGCTACCGTCCCTCTCCTCGGGTGAACATCCGAGGAGAGGGACGCGTTTTGCCGCAAACCGGGTGCAGCCAGGTCCGCCGGACTGATCACCCCTGCGCCGCGACAGGCGTCGACGCGGGAAGGGTGGGGCTGTGCCCAAGCGGGACGGAAGCGCTTCGGTGGCGCTGGAACCTGCCCTGCGACCGGCGGTCACACTGGACGGCGTGACACTCCCCGACGCCCCCTCGCTGCTCTGCGACACCAAGGGCGTCGTGATGAAGGCGAACGCCGCCGCCGTGGAGCTCGCGCAGGCGGAGTCATCGGACGACCTGGTCGGCCGCAGCCTCAGCGAACTCCTCCTCGGCGACCAGTCCGACCTCCGGCTCCGCAGGCCCGCCAGCGCGGCCTTACCCGTCCGGGTCGTGCGCAGCCCCGTGCCCGGAACCGGCTTGCAGGCCGTGCTGCTGGTGGACGTCTCCGACCTGTCGGCCGTGGCGGACGAGCTGCGCGACGAGCAGCGCAGGCTGCGCACCGTGCAGCGGGTCGCCGAGATCGGCTCGTGGGAGTACGACCCGAGCACCGGCGTCACCGTCTGGTCGGACTCGCACTACGCGCTGCTCGGCCTCGAACCCGGATCGGTCGTGCCCGGCGCGCAGGCCGTCCTGACCGTCGTGCACCCGGACGACCACGAGATGGTCGCCAGCTACTGGACCAACCGCGAGCTGTCCGGCGACTCCATAGACATCGAGTACCGGATCATCCGCCCCGACGGCGAGCTGCGGCACATCCGCGGCGTCGCCGAGGCGAAGCTGGGCGAGGACGGCGCCGCGCAGCTGATCACCGGGTACATCCGCGACATCACCGCGCAGTGGCGCGCGGACCAGGAGCTGGCCCTCGAACGGGGCAGGCTGCTGGAGGCGCAGCGGATCGCCCGCATCGGCAGCTGGGCGTTCGAGCTGAACACCAAGTCCATGCACCGCAGCGAGGTCCTCGTCGAGATGTACGACGAGATCGAGTACGAGCCGGGCGCGAAGCTGATCGACGGCGTCCACCCGGACGACATGCACCTGCTGGACGAACTGCGCGACCGGCTGCTGAGCGCGACCGACGAGACGACCGTCGAGATAGAGGTCCGCAGCAAGTACAACGACAAGGTGTTCATCTGCCGCGCGCGCCCGGAGTTCGGGCCCGGTGGGAAGGGCGTCCAGCGCCTCCAGGGCACCGTGCAGGACGTCACCGAGGCCAGGCGCCTCGAACGCCAGCTGAACGAGGACCGCCGCAGGCTCGTCGACGCGCAGCGCGCCGCCCGGCTCGGCGTGTGGGAGTGGGAACTCCGGTCGGACGAGGTCGTGTGGTCGGAGATGCTCTCGGACCTGCTCGGCGTCCCCTACGACGAGAAGATCAGCTACCAGACCTTCCTCGACCTGGTGCACCCCGACGACCGGCCGTGGGTGGACGAGCTGTGGCGGCAGCTGGTCACCGACCGGACCCCGGTGCAGTGCGAGCACCGGATGGTGCGGCGCGACGGCAAGGTGCGCGTGTTCCGCTCCTACGGCGTGCTGGTCGAGGGCCAGTCGGGCGAGGGGTCGCGCGCGGTCGGCACCGCGCAGGACATCACCGAGCAGCGGGCCGCCGAGACGCGGATGAAGCGGTCCAGCCAGCGCTTCGCCGACCTGGTGTCGCTGACGCCGGTCGGCATCGGCCTGTTCGACGAGGGCGAGCGGCTGGTCGACGCGAACGACGCCCTGTGCGACCTGCTCGGCATGGAGCTGGAGGAGCTGCGCGGCGTGACCGCGGAGCAGATGACGCACCCCGACGACAACCAGTCGCGGCTGCGGTCGGTCGACAAGATGACGGCGCTGGGCGCCGACCGGACGCACAAGATCCCGCAGCGCATCCTGATCCGCCCGGACGGCGAGCGCGTCTACTGCGAGCTGCACATCGCGCTGTCCGTGCAGGACGACGGCCGCCGGTTCTGGCTGATCGTGTTCCAGGACATCACCGAACGCCGCCGCACGGCCGAGGCGCTGCGCCACCAGGCCACGCACGACGAGCTGACCGGCCTGCCGAACCGCGCGCTGGTCAAGGAGATCCTCGGCGAGCTGCTGGAGGGCCCCGACCGGGCCAAGGTCGGCGTGCTGTTCTGCGACATCGACAACTTCAAGCGGGTCAACGACTCCCTCGGCCACGACGCGGGCGACGAGCTGCTGGTGGCGCTCGCCCGAAGACTCGAGGACGGCCTGCCCGCGGGCTGCACCGCGGCGCGGCTCTCCGGCGACGAGTACGTGATCATCTGCGAGGACCTGGAACTCGCGGGCGGTGTCGACGTGCTGGCCACGAAGGTCGCGGGCCTGCTCAAGACCGCCGTCCCCGTGCACGGCCAGCTCGTCCGGGTGTCCGCGTCGATCGGCGCGTCGATCCCGAACGGCGCCCGCACGACCGGCGCGGACCTGCTGCGCTTCGCGGACGCGGCGATGTTCGAGGCCAAGAGGCGCGGCGCGGGCCGGGTGTCGCTGGCCAGCGCCGCGCTCATCGCGTCGGCGGACCGCCAGGTGCACCTCGAGGGCCAGCTGCGCGAGGCGCTGGCGAACGACGGCCTCCAGCTGCACTACCAGCCGGTCGTCGGCGCGGACGGGACCGTGCTCACGGCCGAGGCGCTCGTGCGCTGGCCGCACCCCGACCGCGGCCTGCTGCCGCCGGACGTGTTCCTGCCGGTCGCCGAGCAGGGCGACCTCATGCGCGACCTCGACCGCTGGGTGCTGCGCACCGCCCTGCGCGAGGCCTCGACCTGGCCCGCGCCCAACGGCAAGCCGGTGTCCATCGCGGTGAACCTGTCCGGCCTGGTGCCGGGCGACACCGAGTTCGTCGACATCGTGGCCGACACCATCGCCGAGGCCGGGATCCCGTGGAACCGGGTCGTGCTGGAACTGGTCGAGACGGCCCTGGTCGACCTGCCGTCACGGGTGCGGCAGTCCATGGACGAGCTGGTGCAGCGCGGCGTGCAGTTCGCCGTCGACGACTTCGGCACCGGCTACTCGTCGCTGGCCAGGCTCAAGGACCTGCCCGCGCAGATCATCAAGGTCGACCGCCGGTTCGTCTCCGGCGTCGGCAACGACTCCTCCGACTTCGCCGTCGCACGGGCCGTCGTCGACATGGCGCGGGCCATGGGCCGCAAGTGCGTCGCCGAGGGCGTCGAGACCGCGACCCAGTTCCACGTGCTGCGCGGCGTCGGCGTGGACGCCTACCAGGGCTGGCTGTTCTCCCGCCCGGTCCCCGCCAAGGAGTTCCGGGCCATCCTCGCCCTCGGCCCGCTGCACATCCCGCGCGCGGGCTGATCCGCGCGCGGTCAGCCGATCGAGGCCTCCACCAGGGGCAGCAGCGCGGCGATCCGGTGCCGGGGCAGGTCGATCAGCCGCTGGTCCAGGTCCGGGTGGTCGCCGACGGCGGCGTCGATGCGCTCGCGGGCCGCGCGCTTGGTCAGCTCGCCCTTCGACGCGGTGACCAGCGCCTCGCGCCACACGTTGCCGAGCTTCCCGTGGGCCCGCAGCAGCACCTCGCGCACGACCAGCCCGCCGGGCGTCAGCTCGCCCGCGAGCACCTGCTCGGCCACCACGACCGTGTGCTTGTTGTCCGGCGTCCCGCGCAGGAACCTCAACCGGAACCGGCTGTCCACCAACGAGGTCAGCTCGTGCTGGCCCTTCTCACTGGACACGTTCGGGTGGTTGTTCGGCACCAGCGCCGCCAGCCGCGCGGGCACGCTCGCCAGCAGCGTCCGCAGCAGCCACGGTCCGGGATCACCGGTCAGGTCCACGGCCAGCGACGCCGCCCCCTTGCCGATCGGCTCGTGCCAACCGGGCTTGCGCGGCTTCGGCGGCGGCGAGGACTCCGGGCGCGGGGCGAGACCGGACAGCGCCTCCAGCGCGTCCCGGCTCGGCCCGGACGACTCCAACGACTGCGGGCCGTGCGTGTAGATGCCCGTCCTGCCCTGCGCGCCGCCGCCCTTCCGGGACGTCGGGCGGCACACGTACAGGTCCGCGGCACTGCCGATCGCCTGC
Organism: Umezawaea sp. Da 62-37; assembly: GCF_032460545.1. GTDB lineage: Bacteria > Actinomycetota > Actinomycetes > Mycobacteriales > Pseudonocardiaceae > Umezawaea. The sequence continues at coordinate 4,552,276 of NZ_CP135965.1, read as the reverse complement.
GCCCCGTCGAACCGGTTGAACGCGGGCAGGATCGCCTCGAACACCAGGCCGAGCCGCTGCAACTCCTGCTGCACCTTCAGCCCGAGCGCGGGCGTGCGGTCGCTGAAGCCGTAGGCCAGCAGCACGCGCCCGCGCGCCGGGTCGGCGAGGCAGTCGATCGCGCGGCCGGCGAACAGGCCCATGCCCTCCGGCGTGTACGGCGGGTCGCTGAACACGAGGTCCGCGGACTCCAGCACCGACGGCGGCAGGCCGAAGCGGAAGTCGGCGTGCAGGCAGCGGATGTTCCAGCCGCGCTCGGCCGCGAGGGCGTCGATGAACTCCAGCAGCCGGTCGTCCAGGTCGACGACGGTCACCTCGACGTCCGGGTTGACCGCGCACACGGCGAGCGAGGTCAGGTCGTGGTCGCCGAGGCAGAGCAGCTTGCGCCCGGTGAGGTCGTAGGTCGAGTCGAGCCACAGCGCCCGCTTCAACGCGGTGTCGGCCGTGGCCTGCACGTGGTCGAGCGCGGCCAGCGGCGGCGGCACGTTGGCGATGTCGGCGAGGATCGAGCGCAGCTGGTCGGTGTGCCGCGACACCAGCGCGTCCACCGGGTCTGACGGGCCCGCGTCCACCCCGAACGCCTCGGCGTACGCGGCCGCGCGGTACGGGGCGATCCGGTAGCGGTCGCCCTGCGTCTCCAAGTCCTCCTCGGCGGCCGCCAGCAGCTCCTGGACGGTGCGCCGGGGCACTGCGGGAAGCCGCACCAACTCCGCCAGCGTGTGCCAGTCGCGACCGAGCAGCGTCAGCACGGGGCGCAGCCTGCGCGCGTGCACACCGCGCTCGGCAAGCAGGGCTCGTACTCGGTCGATCGGCTCGTTGGTACCCACAACCGCAGCAGAGTAGTGACCGGTCGACAGGAGGTTACGGAGAGGAGACGTCTGGCCATCCACCCCTTGGAACGGCATGCCGTCGTCAGCCATCCGGGCTAGGGTCGTTTCTCCTGAACTTCGCTTGCTGTGAGAGCGGCCGATCGGCGGCCGTCCCTACCGGAGGGATCCCGTGTGATCGAGTTCCGAGCCGTGACCAAGCGGTTCGACGACGGGACGATCGCCGTGAACAACCTGGACCTCGTGGTCGAGGCGGGCACGATCACCGTCTTCGTCGGGCCGTCCGGTTGCGGGAAGACCACGTCGTTGCGGATGGTCAACCGGATGATCGACCCGACTTCGGGCACGATCATGGTGGACGGCAAGGACATCCTGTCCGTCGACCCGCCGACGCTGCGCCGCGGCATCGGGTACGTGATCCAGCAGGCCGGGCTGTTCCCGCACCGCACGGTGCTGGACAACGTCGCGACCGTGCCGCTGCTGTCGGGCTGGAGCCGGAGCAAGGCCCGCGGCCGGGCCGCCGAGCTGCTGGAACTGGTCGGACTGCCGGTGGAACTGGGCAAGCGGTACCCGGTGCAGCTCTCCGGCGGCCAGCAGCAGCGCGTCGGTGTGGCGCGGGCGCTGGCCGCCGACCCGCCGGTGCTGCTGATGGACGAGCCGTTCAGCGCGGTCGACCCGGTCGTGCGCGAAGGGCTCCAGGACGAGCTGCTGCGGCTCCAGGCGGAGCTGGACAAGACGATCGTGTTCGTCACGCACGACATCGACGAGGCCGTGCGGATCGGCGAGAAGGTCGCGGTGTTCCGCGAGGGCGGCATCCTGGCCCAGTACGACAAGCCCGCCGAACTGCTCGCCAGGCCCGCGGACGACTTCGTCGCGCACTTCGTCGGCAAGGACAGGGGCTACCGCAGCCTGTCCTTTGTGGACGCTTCCGGCGTGGAAGTCGGCGCGGTGCCGCTGGTCCAGGTCAGCGAGGCCGTGCGGCCGTCGGACGAGTGGCGGCTGGCCGTGGACGACCGCAAGCACCCGCGCGGCTGGCTCGCGCCGGGGACCACTGTGGACGGACCGCTGGTCGAGGACGTGCTCAAGCCCGGCGGCTCGCTGTTCCAGGTGGGGCAGTCGATCCGCGGCGCGCTCGACGCCGCGCTGTCCTCGCCGTCCGGGCTCGGTGTGGCCGTCGACGCCGAGGGCGCGGTCGTGGGGGCCGTGACGGCCACCCAGGTGCTCGCGGTGATCGAGGGCCTGCGCGAGAGCAGGGGCTGACCGCGTGGGAGACCTGGGCAAGTACCTCAGCGACGCGGGCACCCGGGGGGCGATCCTCGACATGCTCCTGCAGCACGTCTACCTCTCGCTGCTGCCGCTGGTGATCTCCGTCGTGCTGGCCGTCGCGCTCGGCTGGGTGTGCCACCGCTTCGGCTGGTTCCGCGGCCCGCTGCTCGGCGCGGCGAACATCGTCTACACGGTGCCGTCGCTGGCGTTGTTCGCGATCATCCCGGCGTTGATCGGCACCCAGGTGCTCGACATCAACAACGTGGTCATCGCCCTCACCGTCTACACCACGGCGCTGCTGACCCGCCCGGTCAGCGACGCCCTCGACGCGGTGCCCGTGCAGATCACCGCGGCCGCGACCGCGATGGGTTTCCGGCCGCTGCGCCGTTTCCTGACCGTGGAACTGCCGCTCGCGGTGCCGGTGCTGTTCGCCGGGCTGCGGGTCGGGTCGGTCAGCAACATCAGCCTGGTCAGCGTCGGCGCCCTGATCGGCACCGGCGGGCTCGGCGTCCTGTTCACCGACGGCTTCCGCAGCCGCTACCTCGCGCCGATCATCGTCGGCATCGTCCTGACCCTGCTGCTCGCGCTGGTCGTGGACGGCCTGCTGGTCGCGCTGCGCCAGTGGTTGACGCCGTGGAACAACATCCGTGGGGTGAAGTCGTGATCTTCGCCGACGCTTTCGCCTGGCTCTTCGACCCCGCCAACTGGAGCGGCTCCAAGGGGATCCCGCTGCGCACCGGCGTGCACCTGCTGTACTGCCTCGGCGCCGTGCTCGGCGCGAGCGCGATCGCCGTGCCGCTCGGCCTGTTCGTCGGCCACACCGGCCGCGGCGGCACGTTCCTGGTCGGCGGCAGCAACGCCCTGCGCGCACTGCCCACGCTCGGCCTGGTCACGTTCCTGTACCTGATCGCGGGCGGTGGAACAGGCCCGGTGCTGATCGCGTTGATCGTGCTGGCCATCCCGCCGATCCTGGCGGGCACCTACGCGGGCATCCAGGACGTCGACCGCGGCGTCGTGGACGCGGCCAAGGGCATGGGCATGACCGGCGGTCAGGTGCTGTGGCAGGTCGAACTGCCCAACGCCCTGCCGCTGCTCATCGGCGGGCTGCGCAACGCGACCCTCCAGGTCGTGGCGACCGCCTCGGTCGCCGCGTACGTGGGCATCGAGACCCTCGGCCGCCCGCTGCTCGACGGCCTGCGGGTGCTGGACTACGGCCAGTTCGTCGGCGGCGCGGTGCTGATCGCACTGCTCGCCGTCGCACTCGACCTGGTGCTGGCGGGCGCGCAGAAGGCCATCGTCCCCCGCGGACTGCGACTGGTCGGTCAACCGACCGGTCCGAAGAAGGGCAAACGCCCGCAGAAGCTGGTGGCACTCGCCGCACAGCCTGATTCAGGAGGAAGTTCGGCTTGACGTCCTTCCCGGTCATCGAGGACCGGGGATTCCCGTCCGCTTCGCAGCGGGCAGTTCCTGTTTCTTCCCCCTTGGAAGGGAGGTTCCGACAGATGCCCCACCGACTGGTGCCGGTTTGGTCTGATTCCGTCTCCGCAGGCTGTGACCGCCCGTCCGGCGGCCAGGATGTTCCGTGCGGCGTTGACGTCCCGGTCGTGGACTTCGCCGCAACCGGGGCAGGTCCACTGCCGCACGCCCAGTGGCAGTGTGTCGAGCAGGTGTCGGCAGTGCGAGCAGGTCTTGCTGGAGGGGTACCACCGGTCCACGGCGATCACCGTGCGGCCGTACCAGGCGGCCTTGTAGGTGAGCATGGATCGGAATTCCGACCAGGCCGCGTCGTTGATCGCTCGGGCCAGGTTGTGGTTGCGGACCATGTTGCGGACTGCGAGGTCCTCGATCACGATCGTTTGGTTCTCACGGACGAGTCGAGTGGTCAGCTTGTGCAGCAGGTCCCGCCGTCGGTCGGCGATCCGGGCGTGCACGCGGGCGACCTTCACCCTGGCCTTAGCCCGGTTGTTGGAGTCCTTGGCCTTGCGGGCCAGGTTTCGTTGCGCGCGGGCCAACGCAACCCGTCCCCGGTGCTCGTGCCTCGGGTTGGTGATCTTTTCCCCGGTGGAGAGGGTCATCAGGGAGGTCAGTCCGGCGTCGACTCCGACCTCCGCCGTGGTCGGGGCGAGGTGGTCGATGGTGGTCTCGACCAGGATCGACACGTGCCATCGCCCTGCCGGGTCGCGGGACACCGTCACCGTGGAGGGCTGGGCCCCGTCGGGCAGCGGACGCGACCACACGATGGCCAGTGGTTGGTCCATCTTGGCCAGCGTGAGCCGGCCGTCGCGCCACCGGAATCCGGACCGGGTGTACTCCGCCGACGCCCGCGACCTCTTGCGGGACTTGAACCTCGGATAGTTGGCCTGTTCGTCGAAGAAGCGGGTGAACGCCTTCTGCTGGTGTCGCAGGATTTGCTGCAACGGCACCGAGGAGACTTCCTTGAGGAATCCCAGTTCGTCGGTCTGCTTCCACGCGGTGAGCAACGCCGAGGTGTCGGTGTAGCCGACCCGCCGCTGTTCTCGACGCCATGCGTTGGTGCGGATGTCCAACGCGCGGTTGTACACCAGACGGATACACCCGAAGGTCCGCGACAACTCCACCGCTTGCCCTTCGGTGGGGTGGAAGCGATAGCGGTACGCCCGTTTCACCACCGCCTTCGGCACATCCCCCAGAATACCGGCCCCAACTCCTGAAGACCGAAGCCGCTCGTCCACTTCGGAGCCGACCGTTCCCGTTGTCCCTCGCGGATCGGCTCCTCCCCGGCTTGAAGACCGGGTGTTCACCGATTGGAGTTTCCATGAAGCGCTCCTTGGCCGTGGTCGTCGCGGCGGCCGCACTGCTGGTGTCGGCCTGTGGTTCGGCGGAAGACCTCAGCGGCAGCAACCAGCAGGCCGCGTCGGGTGAGGTCGTGGTCGGCTCGGCCGACTTCACCGAGAACAAGATCCTCGCGGAGATCTACGCGGGCGCGTTGAAGAACGCGGGCGCGAAGGTCACCGTCAAGTCCGGCATCGGCGCCCGTGAGCTCGTGGTGAAGGCGTTGCAGGACAAGTCGTTGGGCGTCGTGCCGGAGTACACCGGCAACCTGCTCAACTACTTCGACAAGACCAACGCCACCACGACGTCCGAGGACGTCTACACGGCGCTCAAGTCCAAGACCCCGTCCGGCCTGGAGGTCCTGGCGAAGTCCGCCGCGGAGGACAAGGACGTCCTCGTGGTGTCGAAGGCGACGGCGGACGCGGGCGTGAAGTCCGTGGCGGACCTCGCCTCGAAGCCGGACTTCGTGCTCGGCGCGGCGGGTGAGTGGGCGCAGCGCTGGGAGGCGAAGATCGGCGAGGTCTACGGCGTGAAGTTCAAGGAGATCAAGACCACCGACGCCGGTGGCCCGGTCACCGTGGACGCGCTGAAGGGCGGCACCGTCCAGGTCGCCAACCTCTACACGACCTCGTCCGACATCAAGGCGAACGACTTCGTCGAGCTGGAGGACCCGAAGAACCTGTACCCGGCGCAGAACGTCGTGCCGCTGTTCCGCTCGGACGCGCTGGACGACAAGGGCAAGGCGGCGCTGGACAAGGTGTCCTCCGCGCTCACCACCGAGAAGCTGGCCGACCTGGTCAAGCGGGTGGACGTCGACAAGGAGACGATCGCGAACGTCGCGGCCGCCTTCCTGTCCGCCGAGAAGATCTGACGCACTCCCGTCCGACGAGGGGCCGTTCCGGTTCGCCGGGGCGGCCCCTCATCTCGTGGACCGGCCGCCGATGCGACCGGTGAGCTCGTCGGCGGCGGCCCGGATGTCCTCGGCGAGATCGGGCCACCGCCGGCCGCATTCCGCCTCGCACACGTGCCGGAACGTCACGGTGATCGCGGCGATGGGGCGTTCGCCGTGGTCGAAGACCGGCGCCGCCACCGAGGCGAAACCCGCGGTCACGTAGCCGTCCTCGACGGACCAGCCCCGCCGCTTCTCGGTCCCCAGCAGCGCTCGCAGCGCGGGCAGGCTGTGCGGCCCGCGGCCCGTCCGGTCCACGAAGCTCCCAGCGGACGGGAACAGGGCCCGCACCTGCGCCGCGGGCAACCGCGCCAGCATCGCCCGACCCGACGCGGTGAGGTGCGCGGGCAGCCGCACGCCGACGTCCGACACGATCGACTGAGGCTGCCGGGGCTGCTCGCGGACCAGGTAGAGGGCTTCGGGGCCGTGCAGGACGCCCAGGTGGGCGGTCCGCTCGACCTTGTCGACGAGCTTGCGGAGCAACGGCCTCGCCAGCCGTTCGAGCGGGTCGTGCCGCAGGTAGGCGGAGCCCAGCTCGAACGCCGCGACGCCCAGCCCGTACCGGCGTTCCTCGGGGAAGTGCGTGGCGAAGCCGGCCTCGGCCAGTTCGGCCAGCAGGTGGTACGTCGTGGACCGGGGCAGGCCCAGTTCGCGCGCCACGGCCGTGGCCGACACCGGACCGGGCTTGCCCGCCAGGAACTGGAGCACCGCGAGACCGCGCCTCAGCGCGGGGACGTCACTGCTGGTGCCCATGGGGAAAGGCTAGGCGCAGCCACCGACCCGGTCAGGTCGACGCCGGGAACGTCTCCCGGATCGCGGTCTCGATCGACCGCGGCGACTCCACGTCCAGGAACAGCTCCCGCAGCATGAGATCCGCCAGCTTCGACGGCACCAGCCCGGACTGCTTCCCCGTCAACCGTTGCACCAGCCCGGTCATCCCCAGGCCGGCCCGGACCACCCCGGCGGGCAGCTTCCGGACCTCCCGAGGATGTCCGGCCGCCCCGGCGACGCGGCTGATCATCGCGGTCCAGGTCAGGTTCTCCTCGACCACGGGGATGTCGGCGCCGGAAGCCCGCTCCAGCGCGTCGGCGGCCGTTTCCGCCACCCGGCGCGCGGTCGTCACGGCGCTGCCGCCGACCGGCACGGCCAGCGGCGAGCGGGAGCGGACCCACTTGTCCAGGCCGCCCGACCAGTTCGGCACCCGCCCTTCCGCCCGGCCGAACACGAACGGCAGCTCCAGCACGGCCACCGGCAGGTTCGGCCCGGCGGCCTCGCGACCGGCGCGCGCCTGTTCCACGCGGCTGCGGATGTAGGGGTGGAGCACGGCCAGTTCCCACTCGGGGTGCACCCGGTCGAAGTGCGTGTAGTACGACCCCAGCACCACGGCCCGGCTCGCACCGGCGGCGCGGGCGGCGCCGAGCAGGCGGACGACCGGTTGCACGTTCCCCTTGTGGAACAACGGGTACGAGGGTTTGCGGGGGATCTCCCGGTCGTCCGCCCCCGCCGCGAACACCACGCCGTCGTGGCCGGCCACCAGGTCGCGCCAGTCGGCGTCGGTGGCCGTCACGGCGTCCACCGCGTGGTCGATCCCCGCACGCGCCGTGCGGGCCGCCGTCGTCGCGGAGTGCCCGCGTTCCCGCAGCACCGCGACGACGTGCTGTCCCACCAGGCCGCTGGCGCCCACCACCAAGATCTTCATGGTCACGATCATGCCGGACGGCGTCCGCCGCGTGGAGTCAGAGCTGGCTCAGGATCGTGGGATCGGTGATGTCGGTGTCCTTGGCCAGCAGCATCGCCTTGCTGAGGATCACCGCCAGCGTCCGGTCGCCGTCGAACGGCAGGTAGGAATCCGTTCCGGCGGACGGCTTCGGCACGATGCACAGGTACCGGTTGTCCGGGGCGATCATGATGTTGCCGGACCCGAGGTGGATCTTGTACGTGTGCCGCGCGCCCTTCACCCGCAGGAAGCGGTCCTCGACCGTGCACTGGCCGCCGATCGCCAACCGGGGGACCAGCCGGGTGAGCAGGTCGCGGCGGGTCTGGGCGGTCTGGGTCAGCTCGCCGAAGCCGTAGGAGTGCCAGTACGCGGTGAACCGGCCGTCCGGTCCGCCGTCCTGCCACGTGGGGTCGTTGCCGACGCTGGCGACGCCGACGAACAGGTCCACGTCCCGCAGCACCTCGCTGAGCACCAGGTCCGGGACCTCGGTCAACGCCAGTGGCTCGGCCTGGCGGCCCCGGACCGGGGCGTACCCGCCACCGGAGGCGTGCGCGTGGTTCGGGGCGGCGTCGATCGGGTAGAAGCGGACCTGGTCGGTGCGCAGCCGCAGGTAGCTGCCCGACGGGGCGGTGTCGACGCCGTACTCCTCGCCGTCGCCCTCGATCCAGAACTCGGCCCGCAGCCCCCACAGCGGCAGGTCGCGGACGGCGGGCTCGTAGGTGTCGTCCACGGCCAGTCGGAGCTTGTTGCGCCAGCCGCGAACCGCCGCCAGCGAGTGGAACTGGTGCTGGCGCAGGACGTGCGCGGCGAAGCGGTTGGAGTACGCGCCGGTGCGGCGTTCCGCGTCGGTCAGCAGGTACACCTCGCGGTGCGCCTGCTTGAACGGCTGCGTGACGCCGTGCTCCTCCAGCCGTTCGCGCCACGCGAGGACCTCCGCGGTCGGGTGGCCGATCGGGTGCCACAGCGCGACTTCGGCGCCGGTGACGGGGTCGCCCGCGAGGTCGCGCAGCTCGCCGTCGGTGAACGCGCACGCCACGCCGTCGACCGTCCACAGCAGACGGCGGGCGATCGTGCCGACCAGCGGGTGGTCGAGGTACCGCTCGCGCCACACCGCGTACGCCCACGTCCGCCGCGCCAGGAACTGCCGGTCGAGCCGTTCCACCTGTGCCGTCAGCATCCTGTCGATGTCCTTGGCGGTCGCCTTGAGCTCCTTCAGCTCCTCGGCGTGGTCGCGCCGCACCGCCGCGGGCGGGCTCTTCACCGGTTTGCCCGCGGCCGAGCGCCAGCCGAGCACGGCCGTGCCGCCCACGACGGTGATCTCCGCGGTGGTCTCGCCGAGGACGGTGGTCGACCGGCCGACCCCGGTCAGCCCGTACGCGGGCACCGCCAGCTCCTCGATCTCCTCGCGGCGCAGCCCCAGTTCGACGGCCTTCGCCTCCAGCGCGGCGTCGACCAGCTTGAGCGTGCCCTTGTGCGTCAGCCGGGTCGCGAGCCGGGCCAGTTCGGCCAGCACGGCTTCACCGTCGAGCCGGGCCAGCGCGCCGACGGCCGCGTTGGCGACCTTCGGGTTGCGCGGGCCGAGCCCGTCGACCTTGCGCAGCGACGTCTCCACCAGCGCGCCCAGCACGCGGGCCGACCGGGGGTGCGCGGGCAGCAGCGCCAGGAACCAGGTGAGGCCGCGCACCGCGTTGGCGTTGTACGGGTCGTAGGCGTTGGTGACGTCGTAGTCGTAAGTCCTGCGCTCCAACGGGAACGTGCGCGGCCTGCCCACCAGCGCGAGCCAGGACAGCACCGCGTCGCGCACCGCCTCCTCGCCGATCTCGGCGACGAGCGCCCGCGCGGGCTGCTCCCACTTGGCGTTCGGCTTCGCCGTGGTGGCGGTGGCCGCGAGCGCGAGCAGTCGCCGCCACGGTTCCGGCAGCGAGGCCAGGTCGGCCATCGCCCGGTCGGCCCACGCCTCGCCGACGTTGAGCACCGGCTCGGTGAGCCGCTTGGCGAACGCCACCGTCTCGGCCGTCTGGTACGACTCCAACCCCAGGCGCCGCAGCAGTGCCACCACCCGCGGCTCCAGCCCCCGGCCCGCCGCGAGTTCCGCCTCGGCCAGCAGTCGGGCGTCCGGCCCCCACGCCCCGTACTGCCCGGCCAGCCCGTCCAACGCGGCCCGCCGCTCGGCGACCAGCACGTCCTCGGCCGAGGTGCCCGACGACGCGACCGCCACCAGCGGCAGGATCGGCCCGCCCTGCTCCGGGGCGGCCCGGTACCGGTCGGCGAGGCCCCGGACGACCCGGACGCGGGCGTCTTCCGGCAGCGCCCGCAACCGGTCCAGCACGTCGCTCCAGACCGTGCCCACGAAGTTGTGCCCGGCCTTGTGGGACGCCATGGCCGCGTCGACGAGCCCGTCCGCGTCCTCGACGGCGAGCGCCCCGCGGGCCCGGTTCGCGTGACCCGACATCAGCCACCCACCAGTGCGACGAGCTTCAGGAACGTGACCTCGGTGCCCAGCGGCAGCTCGACCACCTCGTCGAGGCCGGTGACCTGCCGATCGCCGACCAGCACCACGAAACCGTTGCGCCCGAACGCTTCCAACGCCGCCGCGGCCTGCGCCTCCGGATCGATCCGCTGCCGGTCCCGCACCCGGAACCCGTTCAGCCCGACCTCCGCGTCCGTCGGCCGCACCAGCCCGCGGAACACCCCGCCCTCGCGCGCGTTGAACTCCGCGACCTCCTGGAACACCCGCCGCCGGACCACCTCCCGCAACGGCAGCCGCTCCTCGACCACGTCGAGCGTCCACTGCTCGGCCGTCCTGCCCGATGTCGTCTCGTCGACGACGGTCACCCTTGCCATGTCGGACAGCGTAGGGACGGGCACCGACAAAACCGGCTCAACAAATCCGGCGGCCCGCGCATTGGAGGGGTATGAGACGAAGTTTCGAGGACTTCGCGGACGCCGAGGTCACCCCGATGCTCCGGTACGCGACGGTCCTGACCTGCGACGCGCACCTGGCGCAGGACGTCGTCCAGGAATGCCTGTTGCGGGCCCAGCAGAAGTGGCAGCGCATCGGCGACCTGGACCAACCGGCCGCGTACGTGAAAAAGATGATCACCAACGAGTACCTGTCCTGGCGGCGCCGCAAGGCGGCCAAGGACGTGACCATGTCGCACGCCGCGCTGGACGACGTCGGCACGGCCGCCACCGACGCCGTGCACCGCTACGACGAGCGCGACGCGATGCTGCGCCGGATCGTCCTGCTGCCGAGGAAGCAGCGCGCGGCCGTGGTGCTGCGCTACTACGACGGGCTCGCCGACGACGAGATCTCCGAAGTCCTGGGCTGCGCGGAAGTCACCGTGCGCAGCCACATCTCCCGCGCGCTGACGACGTTGCGCGCGACCCAGAAGCTCCTGGAGGCACGGTGAACACCGAAGACCTGATCCGCGACTCGCTGATGCGGCAGGCCGACCTCGCCCCGCCTCCCGGTCCCACCCTGGCCGCCCTGCGCAAGCCGCGACGCCGCCGCATGCCGTTGCTGATCGCGGTCGCGGTGACCGCGGCGGCGCTGGTCGCGGTGGCGGTCGTGGTCGACATCCGCTCGGTGCGCTCCGCCGACCCGGCGACCACCGGCGCGCCCTCGAAGAGGACCACCGGCACACCGGCCACGCCGGTCAAGCCGAGCGTGCTTCCCGATCGGAACCAGATGGCCGTCGACGTGCCCGTGCTCTACGAGCCGCAGTGGCTACCGGACGGGTTCGTCGAGCAGGAGCGGGAGTTTCCCCTCGGCCACTCGTTGAAGCGCACGTGGCGCAACCCGGCCGATCCGACCGGGATCGTGATGCTGTTGGTCGATCCGGAGGGCAAGAACAGCCTGTTCAGCGTGCAGCACGAGAACTCGCCGGACCGGGTGGATCTCGGCGCCAACGGCGATGGCGCCTTCGGACCTGCCAGCCTCGACGAGGCAGGCATGTCCTGGTACAGCGCAGACGGCGGCAGCCTGCTGATGGTCACGGTCGAGGCGATGCCGGGGATGAAGGAGGTCGCCCGGCGGATCGCCGAGTCCACGACGTCCGGCGGCACCTCCGTCCACGCCTCCGCGCTGGTGCTGGCTCCGGAGCACGTGGGGGCGGGGGACTTCGTGACCCGCACTTGGAAGGGGACCTCCCCGACCGAGTGGACGATCCAGGTCGAGGTCAGCCACCTCAGCCGGTCGACCCAGGCGCGGCTGACGCCCACCTCCCCGGACACCGCCGGCGGCACGTCCGTGCGGGCCCGCGAGGCCGGCGCCACCTTCGTCCCCGCCAGGCAGGTGAACGGCGACTGGACGGATGTGATGCTCGTCGTGCCCGTCGGCGACCGGTTCCTCACCGTCGCGGGCAAGTCGTTCCAACCGGGTGGAGGCGGTCCGCGGGCGGCGTCGGAGATCACGCTGGAGACGCTGACCGCCATCGCGAACACCACTGTGGTCGTCCAGAACACCGACCTCTCCTGGTTCGGCACCAGGTAGCCAGTCTGGTATCCCAGACGGAGTCACGCGCTCCGGGGTCGTGGAAACGGCTCCGGGGCGTTGTGATGGGCACATGGTGCAACCCGTGCAGCTGGGTCCGAAGCCGCTGACCCGCGAGGACGTGCAGGCCGTCGCCCGAGGCGGGGCGCCGGTGGAGATCCCGGAGGCCACCAGGGAGCTGGTGGCGGAGGCCAGGGCGCACATCGAGCGGCTCGCCACCGCCGAGACGCCGACGTACGGCATCTCGACCGGGTTCGGGGCGCTGGCGGTGCGGCACATCCCGCCGGACCGGCGGACGGCGTTGCAGCGGTCGCTGATCCGGTCGCACGCCGCGGGCGCGGGTCCGGAGGTGGAACGCGAGGTCGTGCGCGCGCTCCAGCTGCTGCGGTTGCGCACGCTTTCCTCGGGGCACACGGGGGTGCGGCCGACGACGGTCGACGCGATGGCGGCGATGCTGAACGCGGGCATCACGCCGGTCGTGCACGAGTACGGCTCGCTGGGCTGCTCGGGCGACCTGGCGCCGCTGGCCGCGTCCGCGCTGGCCCTGATGGGCGAGGGCCAGGTGCGCGACGCGGACGGCGTGCTGGTGGACGCCGCGGTGGCCCTTCGGAAAGTGGGCATCGAACCCGTCGTGCTGGCCGAGAAGGAGGGCCTGGCGCTGATCAACGGCACGGACGGCATGCTCGGCATGCTGGTGCTCGCGACCGGCGACCTGCGCGCGCTGCTCGACCTGGCGGACCTCACCGCCGCGATGAGCGTCGAGGCGCTGCTGGGCACGGACCGGGTGTTCGCCGCGGACCTGCACGCGCTGCGCCCGCATCCGGGCCAGGGCGCGTCGGCCGCGCGGATGGCGGCGCTGCTGGAGGGCTCCGAGATCATGGAGAGCCACCGCGGCCCGGACTGCACCCGCGTGCAGGACGCGTACTCGCTGCGCTGCTCACCGCAGGTGCACGGGGCCGCGCGCGACACCGTCCAGTACGCCGAGACGGTCGCCGACCGCGAGTTGGCGAGCGTGATCGACAACCCCGTGGTGCTCGCGGACGGCCGGGTCGAGTCGAACGGCAACTTCCACGGCGCCCCGATCGCCTACGTGCTGGACTTCCTGGCCATCCCGGTCGCGGACGTCGCCAGCATCGCCGAGCGCCGCACCGACCGGATGCTGGACGTGAACCGGTCGCACGGCCTGCCGCCGTTCCTCGCCGACGACCCCGGTGTCGACTCCGGCCACATGATCGCCCAGTACACGCAGGCCGCGATCGTGTCCGAGCTGAAGCGGCTGGCCGTGCCCGCGTCCGTCGACTCGATCCCGAGTTCGGCGATGCAGGAGGACCACGTGTCCATGGGCTGGTCGGCGGCCCGCAAGCTGCGCAAGGCCGTCGACGGGCTCACGACCGTGCTCGCGATCGAACTCCTCACCGCCGCCCGCGCGCTCGACCTGCGCGCGCCGCTCAAGCCCGCGCCCGCCACCGCGGCGGCCGTGGCGAAGCTCCGCGAGACCGTCGAGGGCCCCGGCCCGGACCGCCACCTCGCGCCCGAAATCGCGGCCGCCGAGGCCCTGATCCGAAGTGGAGCCCTCCGTTGAGCCCCGAGATCCGTGCAGCGCGCGGCCTGGAACTGACCGCTCGCAGCTGGTCCACCGAAGCCGCCCTCCGCATGTTCCACAACAACCTCGACCCCGACGTGGCCGAGCGTCCCGAGGACCTGGTGGTCTACGGCGGCACCGGCAAGGCCGCCCGCGACTGGCCGAGCTTCCACGCCATCACGCGTGAGCTGGAGAACCTGGCGGACGACGAGACGCTGCTGGTCCAGTCCGGCAGGCCGGTCGGCGTCATGCGCACCCACGAGTGGGCGCCGCGGGTGCTGATCGCGAACTCCAACCTGGTGCCGGACTGGGCGAACTGGCCCGAGTTCCGCAGGCTGGAGGCCGCCGGGCTGACCATGTACGGCCAGATGACCGCCGGTTCGTGGATCTACATCGGCACCCAGGGCATCCTCCAGGGCACCTACGAGACCTTCGGCGCCGTGGCGGACAAGCGCTTCAACGGCACCCTGCGCGGCACCCTCACGGTGACCGCGGGTCTCGGCGGCATGGGCGGCGCGCAGCCGTTGGCCGTCACCATGAACGAGGGTGTGGCTCTTTGCGTCGACGTCGACCCGCACCGCGTGCGGCGACGTCTGGAAACCCGGTACCTGGACGAGATCGCGGACGATTTGGACGACGCCATCGCGCGGGTGTTGGCGGCCAAGGCTTCGGGGACGCCGCTGTCCGTCGGTGTCGTGGGCAACGCGGCCGAGGTGCTGCCGGAGTTGTTGCGCCGCAACGTGGACGTGGACATCGTCACCGACCAGACCTCCGCGCACGACCCGCTGGCGTACCTGCCGGTCGGGGTGGCCCTGGAGGACTGGCAGGACTACGCGGCCACCAAGCCGGAGGAGTTCACCGACCGCGCCCGCACGTCGATGGCCGCGCACGTCGAGGCCATGGTGGGGTTCCTGGACCGCGGCGCGGAGGTGTTCGACTACGGCAACTCGATCCGCGGCGAGGCCAAGACCGGCGGCTGCGAGCGGGCGTTCGACTTCCCCGGTTTCGTGCCCGCCTACATCCGCCCGCTGTTCTGCGAGGGCAGGGGCCCGTTCCGCTGGGCCGCGCTGTCCGGCGACCCGGCCGACATCGCCAAGACCGACAAGGCGATCCTGGAGCTGTTCCCGGACAACGAGAAGCTCGCCCGCTGGATCAAGATGGCCGGTGAGCGCGTCGAGTTCCAGGGCCTGCCCGCCCGGATCTGCTGGCTCGGCTACGGCGAACGCCACCTGGCGGGCCTGAAGTTCAACGAGATGGTCGCCAGCGGCGAGCTGTCCGCGCCGATCGTCATCGGCCGCGACCACCTCGACTGCGGCTCGGTCGCCTCGCCGTACCGGGAGACCGAGGCGATGGCCGACGGCTCCGACGCCATCGCGGACTGGCCGCTGCTCAACGCCATGGTCAACACGGCTTCCGGCGCCACGTGGGTGTCCATCCACCACGGCGGTGGTGTCGGCATCGGCCGGTCGATCCACGCCGGGCAGGTGACGGTGGCCGACGGCACGGCGTTGGCGGCGCAGAAGATCGAGCGCGTGCTGACGAACGACCCCGGTATGGGCGTGCTGCGGCACGTCGACGCGGGTTACGACCGGGCCTCCGAGGTCGCCGACGAGCGGGGCGTGCGCATCCCCATGGCCACCCATGAGTGACCTGCTCGCCGACATCGCGGATGTCGGCCGGGACGCCAAGCGCGGCGGCTACTCCCGCCACGGGTTCGCGCCCGCGGAACTGGAGCTGCGCCGGTGGTTCACCGCCGAGGCGGAGAAGCGCGGACTCGACGTGCGGGCCGACCGCAACGGCAACATGTGGGCGTGGTGGGGGAAGCCGGGGCGCGACGCGGTCGTCACGGGCAGCCACCTGGACTCCGTGCCCGGCGGCGGCGCGTTCGACGGGCCGTTGGGCGTGGTGTCGGCGTTGCAGGCCGTGGACGTGTTGCGGGCCAAGGGGTTCATCCCCACCCGGCCGTTCGCGATCGTCGTGTTCGTCGAGGAGGAGGGCGGCCGGTTCGGCGTCGCCTGCCTCGGGTCGCGGCTGATGACCGGCGCCATCTCCGCGCAGGCCGCGGCGTCGTTGACCGACCCCGACGGCGTCACGTTCGGCGAGGCCGCGCACAAGGCGGGCTTCGACCCGTTGCGGATGGGCCGCGACGAGCGGGCGCTGTCGATGATCGGCGACTTCGTGGAACTGCACGTCGAACAGGGACGCGGGTTGACCGTGCCGGTCGGCGTGGCCTCGTCGATCCTGGCGCACGGCCGGTGGCGGTTCAGCTTCGTCGGAGAGGGGAACCACGCGGGCGCGACGCTGATCGAGGACCGCCGAGACCCGATGCTGCCCGCTTCGCGGATGGTGCTTGCGGCACGTCGGGCGGCCACCGGTGGCGCGCGCGCGACCGTGGGACGGCTGGTACCGACTCCGGGCGGCACCAACGTGATCGCGTCCTCGGTCGACGTCTGGCTGGACGCCCGCGCCGAGGAGGACCCGCGGACGCGCGAGGTCGTCGCCGAGATCACCGCGGCGGCCGAGGAAGCCGCACGTGAGGAGGGCTGCGAGGTCACGGTGACCGAGGAGTCGTACGGCGACACGGTGCACTTCGACGCCGCTCTGCGCGACGACATCGCCGGTGCTTTGGGCGGTGTGCCCGCGCTGCCGACCGGTGCCGGGCACGACGCGGGCGTCCTCGCCGCGCACGTCCGGACCGCGATGCTGTTCGTGCGCAACCCCACCGGCGTCAGCCACTCGCCGGAGGAGTTCGCGGAAGCCGACGACTGCGCGGCAGGCGTCGTGGCGCTGGCGACGACGTTGGAGCACCTGGCGACGTGACGAGCTACTGGTGCGAACAGGCCTGGCTGCCCGAGGGCGTCGTCCCCGGCGTGCTGATCGACGTCGCGGACGGCGTGATCGTCCACCTGTCCACTTCGGACACCCCAGGTGACGCCCACCGGCTGCCCGGAGTGGTCGTGCCGGGGTTCGCCAACGCCCACTCGCACGCGTTCCACCGGGCCTTGCGCGGCCGCACGCACGACGACGGCGGCACGTTCTGGACGTGGCGCGAGGCCATGTACGCGGTCGCGGAGGAGCTGACCCCGGACAGCTACCTGGAGCTGGCCACGTCGGTCTACCGCGAGATGGCGGTGACCGGCGTGACGGCCGTGGGGGAGTTCCACTACCTGCACGACCGCTCCAACGAGATGGGCGACGCCCTCCGCCAGGCCGCGGTGAACGCGGGCATCCGCCTGACCCTCCTGGACACCTGTTACCTGGCCGGCGGTATCGACATCCCGGTACAGGGCGTCCAGCAGCGCTTCAGCGACGGCACCGCGTCGGCGTGGGCCGCACGGGTCTCCGAGCTGCGGCCCGACCCGATGACCAGGATCGGCGCCGCCATCCACTCCGTCCGCGCCGTGCCCCGCGCGGAGTTGGCCGAGGTCGCCGCCGCCTTCCCCGACAACCCCCTGC
Source organism: Umezawaea sp. Da 62-37 (assembly GCF_032460545.1). GTDB lineage: Bacteria > Actinomycetota > Actinomycetes > Mycobacteriales > Pseudonocardiaceae > Umezawaea. The sequence continues at coordinate 4,535,134 of NZ_CP135965.1, read as the reverse complement.
ACGTCCACCTCTCCGAGCAGCCCGCCGAGAACGAGGCCTGCCTCAACGCCTACGGCCTCACCCCGACAGAGCTGCTGCACGAGGCGGGCGCCCTGACCCCGCGCACCACCGCCGTGCACGCGACTCATTTGTCCACAAAGGACGTCAAACTCCTCGGCGCCGCCCGAACCGGCGCCTGCTTCTGCCCCACCACCGAAGCCGATTTGGCCGACGGTATCGGTCCCGCCCGCGAGTTGGCCGACGCCGGAAGCCCCCTTTCGCTGGGCAGCGACCAACACGCCGTCATCGACCCGCTGCTGGAGTCGCGGGCCTTGGAGCACGGCGAACGCCTCCGCACCGGCAAACGCGGCCGGTTCTCGCCGCGCGAGTTGTTGGCGGCGTTGACCAACCACACCTCCATCGGCTGGCCGGAAGCCGGGAGGATCGGCGTCGGTGCTCCCGCCGACTTCGTCGCCATCAGGCTGGATTCCGTGCGCACGGCCGGATCGCTACCCGAACAGGTGGTCCTCACGGCCACCGCATCCGATGTCGCCACGGTCGTGGTTGCCGGTAAAGTCATTGCCCAGGACGGAATCCACTACTCGAACGGGTGATGGGATTCCCACAACCGCCAGTCCCGAACGCCATCATGGTCCGGTGACCAAACCACCATTCCGCCGCCGGAAGCTGGGCCGTTCCCTGCGCCAGATGCGCGAACAGTCCGGGATGAGCATCGAGGACGCGGCGCTCGCTCTCGACAAGAAGCGCACCTCGATGTACCGCATAGAGGCGGGTGAGTCGCGGGTTGATGTGCACCTCGCCCGCTCGATGATGGACGTCTACGACATCTACCTGCCGCGACTCCTGGATGATGTGCGCTACGCCTTGGAGCCGGGCTGGTGGGTCAAGTACGGCCACACAGGCTTGGGTTATGTCGACCTGGAGACCGAGGCGGTGGTGGTGCGGGAGGTGTCCCTGACCTACGTGCCGGGACTGCTCCAGACCCCCGCTTACACGCAGGCGGTGTTCGAGGCGAGCCAACTCCGCAGGAGCAAATCCGAACTCGCCAACCAGTTGGAGATGCGAAAGCTGCGCAAGCGCCGCCTGATCGATGACGAAAGGCCGCTGAACCTCATCGGGTTGATCGACGAATCAGCCCTGCGCAGGGTCGAACGGCACCTGGAACTCAAGGCCGAGCAGTTGGAGCACCTGGTGATCATGGCCGAGCTGCCATCGGTCACCCTCCGGGTGCTCTCCGAAGAGGTCGGCATCCATGGAGGGCTCTCAGGAGCCTTCACCCTGTTGGAGTTTCCCGACCCGGAAGACCAGGACATGCTGTACATCGAGTACCCGACCGGTGCGTCGCACTTCGAAGACAAAAGCGATGTCGCGCAGGCTAGGTTGGTTTTCGAACACGTGTCCGCCAAGGCCATGGGCCACGACGAGTCGGTGGCGCTGATCGAGCGGATGCTCGCATGAAAGGGGTGCTTGTGGTGGAGTGGCGCAAGAGCAGCTACAGCGGCGATGGAAATGACGGCAACTGCGTCGAGGTCGCTTTCACCGGTCCGGAGGTCGCGGTGCGCGACTCCAAGAACACCGAAGCGGGTGGGCTGGTAGTTCCCGTTGACAGGTGGAGGGCGTTCGTGGCCGCGCTGTAGTCAGCGGTGCTGGGTGAGGTGGTAGCGCGAATCCAGGCAGCGGTGGCCAAGTCGGCCGCCGCTCTCGCCGCACTTGGTCGTGCGGCCGACCACTTGGAGGAAGCCCATGCCGAGATCGCGACGACATCGGCGGGCTCGTGCAGCTCCGAAGTGTCGGAACTCCTTGCGACCTTTGAGGGAATTCAGCCCGAAGTCCGTGACCTCCGAGAACTGCTGAGCAGCGCTGACGACAGGGCACGTCGCTACCTCGACGGTGTCATCGCGGACGCCGTGCCGGTGGGTCGGTTGCGGCAGGACCTGCCACCGGATGTCCCGGGGGTGAAGCGCACGGCCGGTACTCCGCGCCCGAAGACGCACGGTCGCTGGGTGGGGCCCAGCGGCCAGTCGCAGGTGATCGTGAGCGGCAAGGACGAGCTGTACGACCAAGCCGTCGAGGTCTTCCGGGAAATGAAGTCGCGTCACATCCCCCAGCGGGCCTCGGATGTCGAGATGAAGCTCGCGGCGCACATGCGCAGGAACGGGATTCGCTCCGCGACGGTGGTCATCAACAATGAGCCCTGCGCGGGTCCCATGGGGTGTGACGAGTTGGTGCCGGTCATTCTTCCGCCGGGCTATCGTCTTGTAGTGCATGGTGCGAACGGGTTCGTCCGGGTGTACGAGGGAGGTGGGAGGTCGTCTTGGGTTCCCTGAGCGCTTACTACGCCCGTGACCACGCGGCTGACCCCGTCACGCTGTCGACCAGCGCCGACGTGGCTGCCTTCGTTCAGCGACTGCGTGTCGAGTCGTTGGAGGCAGGGCCGCTGTTGGCGCAGGTGTACCTGTCCGATGACGTGCACGCACAGGAGTTGTCGGCCGGTGTGGACGGCGATCGCGGAGTTCTGCGCTATGCCGGTCGGGAGTGGTTCGAGGGTGTCTACAGCGTCGGCGACGAACCTGGTTCCGATGAGCCGCTCGTCTACTACTACATGGACAACGACACGGAGTTCCCACCCGACTCGCAGGTTTCCGTGGATGTCGTCCAACGCGCTGTCGAGGAGTACCTGCGCACGAATGGTAAAAGGCCCACCGGTGTTCGTTGGCAAGTCGACCGCTGATTTGGAGACGTTGTGACGAGCACCCTGATCACCGGTATCGGCGAGCTGACCACCAACGATCCCGAGGTCTCCGGCACCGCGCTGGTGCTGGAGGGTGACCGGATCGTGTGGGTCGGGCACGGGGAGCCCGCTGCCGACACCCGTGTCCACGTCGAGGGCCGGGCCGTCCTGCCGGGGTGGGTGGACAGCCACACGCACCTGGTGTTCGCGGGCGACCGGACCGCCGAGTTCGGGGCGCGGATGGCGGGGAAGCCGTACACCGCAGGGGGAATCGCGGTGACGGTCGGGGCGACGCGTGCCGCGAGTGACGAGGAGTTGGCGGCGAACCTGGAGCGGCACGTCGCGGAGGCCCTCCGCCAGGGGACGACCTGCGTCGAGACCAAGACCGGGTACGGGTTGAGCGTCGCGGACGAGGTGCGGTCGGCGAAGCTGGCCGAGGAGCACGTCGACGAGGTGACGTTCCTGGGGGCGCACCTGGTGCCCGCCGGGGCCGATCCCGACGAGTACGTGGACCTGGTGTGCGGGGACATGCTCGACGCGGTGGCGCCGCACGTGCGGTGGGCGGACGTGTTCTGCGAGACCGGGGCGTTCGACGAGGACCAGTCGAGGGCGGTTCTCCGAGCAGCGGCGGCGAAGGGGCTCGGGCTGCGGGTGCACGGGAACCAGCTCGGCGAAGGTCCCGGCGTCCGGCTGGCGGTGGAACTCGGCGCGGCCAGTGTCGACCACTGCACCTACCTGTCGGACAAGGACGTCGAGCTGCTGGCGGGCTCCGACACCGTGGCGACGCTGCTCCCGGCGTGCGACCTGTCGACCCGCCAACCGCTCCCGAACGCGCGGGGCCTGCTCGACGCGGGCGCGACCGTGGCGCTGGCGAGCAACTGCAACCCCGGTTCGTCGTACACGTCGTCGATGGCGTTCTGCGTGGCGACCGCCGTGCTCCAGATGCGGATGAGCGTGGAGGAAGCGGTGCGGGCCGCGACGCTGGGCGGCGCGCGGGCGCTGAGGCGGGACGACGTCGGCGTCATCAGGCCGGGCGCGCGCGCTGACCTGCACGTGCTGGCCGCGCCCTCGACGACGCACCTCGCCTACCGGCCCGGTGTCCCGCTCACCCACGCGGTGTGGCGAGCAGGGGTCAGGGCGCTCTAGAACACGTATGGTTCGTCCTTGTGGCGGAGGACTTCGGGAACGCGCTCACGCGTGCGATCGAGGCCAGCGGGCTGAGCCTGGAACGGATCCAGCACCACCTGGCCCGGCGCGGCGCGCAGGTCAGCCTGTCCACGTTGAGCTACTGGCGGCGCGGCCGCAGCAGGCCGGAACGGCCGGAGTCGCTGCGGGTGGTGAAGCTGCTGGAGGAGATCCTCGCCGTCGACGACCTGCTGGGCAGCCTCGGTCCGAAGCGGCCGCGTGGCCGCTGGACCGAGCAGACCGCCGAGCGGGAGCTGACGCTGGAGGGCATCTGGGACGTCCAGGCGGACGGCCTGAACGAGCTGATGCTCAAGGTCGACCACCTGGAACCGACGCCGGTGACCTACCTGACCTGGCGCGACGTGATGACCGTCGGCGCGGACGGCCGGGAGCTGGAGTTCCGGTCGAGCGGCGTGCTGCGGGCGGACGAGGACGGGCTGGACCGGTTCCTGGCGATCCAGCGGGCCGACGCGGAGGACGAGAGCGTCGGCCGGATCTCGGCGCAGGGGGCGTGTCGGATCGGGCGGGTGCGCACGGAGCAGGAGCACGGGTTCCTGATCGCCGAGGTGCTGTTCGACCGGATGCTGCGGGCGGGCGACACGGCGCTGGTGGACTACCGGATCGCGTCCGACCCCGGCGCGGTCAGCTCGGTCACCGACCGGCGTTTCCTGCGCGGGGCGCGCGATTACGTGCTCCAGGTGAACTTCCACCCGGACGCGGTTCCGGTGCGCTGCTACCGGTTCCGGCAGGAGACCTCGCAGCACCCCGCGACCGACGTGCGGGACCTGTGGATCGGCACGACGCACAGCGTGCACCTGGTCGCGCACGACACCGGGCCCGGCATCCTCGGCATCCGCTGGGAATGGGAGTGACACCGGGCCCGGCTCTCGCGACTACCCGACGGTCAGCGTGAACGTCGTGGTGGCGCTGTTCACGCCGTCCGTGGCCGTGATCGTGATCGGGAAGGTCCCTCCCGGCCCGAACCCGGTGTACACGGAGAGCTGCGAGCTGCCCGCCGCCGGGATCGTCGTCGGCTGGAAGAACTTCAGCGAACCCTGCGGCCCGCCGGTCGCGGACAGCCGGACCGCGCCCGCGCCGCCCTGGACGGTCACCGTGGTGCGGCCCACCTGCCCGTTGCCGATCGTCTGCGCGGCAGGGGACAGCGCGGCGGTCAGCTTGCCGGTGGGCGGGTTCGGCGGGTTGGGCGGCGTCGTGCCGCCGGAACCGGTGTACAGGAACAGGTTCGGCGACCCGGTCTTGACGTCGGTCAGGATGTTGCCGGTGGCACTGGCGACCAGGGCGTCGCGCACCTGCTTGGGCGTGGCGCCCGGGTTGGCGCCGAGGTAGAGCGCCGCGGCGCCCGCGACGTGCGGGCTGGCCATGGACGTGCCGCCCATCTCGGTGTACCCGGTGTCACTGGAGTACGACGCCGAACGGATAGCCGTACCCGGCGCCCAGATGTCCAGGCACGTGCCGTAGTTGGAGCTGGCTGAGGAGTTCCACACCGACCTCTTCCCCGCTTGGTCGACCGCGCCGACCGTGATGGCTTCCGGAGTGCGGGCAGGCGTGAAACCGCACGCGTCCTGCCCGTTGTTGCCGCCCGCGAGGGCGTAGGTGAAGCCCGCGGCGATGGACCTGCGCACCGCGTTCTCCATGGTGGCGTTGGAGCCGTTGCCACCGAGGCTCATGTTGACCACGCCGGGCTTCACGCCGTTCGACGTCACCCAGTCGATGGCCGAGATGATGCCCTCGAACGAGCCCGTGCCGTCGCAGCCCAGGACGCGCAGCGACACGATCCTGGCCTTCTTCGCGACCCCGTAGGTCTTGCCCGCGACGGTGCCGGCGACATGCGTGCCGTGGCCGTTGCAATCGGTCGCGTCGGAGTCGTTGTCGACGAAGTCGTAACCGGAACTGGCCCGGCCCTCGAATTCGGAATGGCTCTTGCGAATTCCGGTGTCGATGACGTAGGCGGTCACGTTCGACGCCGTGTTGTCGTAGGTGTACTTCCGGTCGAGCGGCAGTGCGCGCTGGTCGATCCGGTCCAGGTTCCAGATCGGGTCGGTCTGCGTGTCCTGCAACCGCACCACGGCGTTCTGCTCCACGTAGTCGACCGCCGGGTCGGCCGCCAGCCGCCGCGCCTGCTGCTCGGAGAGCCCTCGCACCGAGAAGCCGTGCAGCGCGGAGCTGAACGAACGGCCGAGTTCGCCCTGGTAGCGGGTGGCCAACGTGTTCGCGTCGCCGGTGGCGCCGTCTTTGTAGACGACCAGGTAGCTGCCGGGCACGGTCTCCGCGCCGGGCGCGACGAGCACCGCCTCCTCCGGTGGTGCGGCCGCCGTGACCACCGGGGCGAACAGGACCGCCCCGGTCAGGCCGAGGGCCGTGACGACGGCTCCTCGGCGCAATTGCTTCATCATCCGGGTCCTCCGCAGGGAATTGAGTGAACCGGGATGAAAGTAACCTCACCAACGGGTGAAATGGCAGGGTCGAATATTCGAACCCAATACTGTCAATTCTGTGGAAACCCTGTTTAAGGGATAGGTACGTCTTTCAACGTCCGCAGCGGTGAGAACAGCAGCCACAGCACCGCCAGCGACAGTCCCGCGCTGCCGACCCACAGGCCGGTGCGGGCGTCGGCGACCTCCGCGATCACGCCCGCCGAGACGCCGCCGAGCGGCATCGTGCCCCACACGACGACCCGGTTCGAGGCGTTCATCCGGCCCAGCAGCCGATCCGGGCACACCGCCTGGCGGAAGGTCACCTGCGCGATGTTGTAGACGGTGGAACCGAAGCCGACGACGAACCAGCCGACCACGAACAGCCCGATCCGCCAGCCCGGCTGGGTCATCGGCAGCAGCAGCGCGAACGGCTGGGTGAGCAGCAGCGACAGCCACGACGACCGGGCGCGTCCCACGAACGTCACCAGCGCCCGACCCGTCACCGCGCCGAGGAAACCGCCGACGCCGGACGCCGCCAGCACCACGCCGGTCGTGCCCGTCGACAGGCCCAGTTCCCGGTTCAGGAACAGCACGTTCAGCGTGATCAGGAACGTCAGGAAGAGGTTGGCGCTGGCCGTGCAGCACGCGATGGCGCGCAACGTCGGCACGCCGAAGACGAGCCGCAGCCCCTCGCCGATCTCGCCGCGCAGATCGCGGGCTTCGGGCCGCTCCGGAACCGGCTCCACGGACGTGATCCGGTTGAGCTGGAACGCGGACACGACGAACCCGACGCTGGTGGCCACCATGGTGTTCGCCGCCCCCAGCACGCCGACCGCCCAGCCGCCGAGCGCGGGACCGGCGGTCGTGGCGACGGACTGGCTCGTCTGGAGCTTCGCGTTGCCCTCCAGCAACTGGTCCCGGCCGACCAGCACGGGCAGGTAGGCGAGGTGCGCCACGTCGAAGAACACCGTCGCCACGCCCACCGCCAGCGTCACCACGACCAGCTGCGCCAGGGTGAGCACGCCCGTCCAGCCCGCGACCGCGATGGTGGCCAGCAGCGCCGCCCGGCACAGGTCCATCGAGATCATCAGCCCGCGCTTGCGCGTCCGGTCCACCCACGCGCCCGCGGGCAGCCCGATCAGCAGCAGGCCGACGGTCTGCGCCGCGGTGAGCAGGCCGACCTCGAACGGGGTCGCGGCCAGCACGCCGACCGCCAGCAGCGGCGCGGCGACCCCGCCGATCCTCGTGCCGAACTGGCTGACCGCGTTGCCCGCCCACAACATCCGGAAGTCGGAGTGCTCCTTCAGCGACCCCGCCCTGGTCACCACGTGACGGGGAGCGCCCGCGGCCCGCGGACGGTCAGGCCGAGCTTCCACGGCACCTCGTCGGGCGGCACGGCCAGCCGCAGACCGGGCAGCCTGCGCACGATCGCGGCCAGCGCGATCCGCAGCTCCACCCTGGCCAGCACCGCGCCGAGGCACAGGTGGGCGCCGTGGCCGAACGCCAGGTGGCCGGTGACCCTGCGGTCGAAGTCGACGCGGCCGGGGTCGGCGAAGGCGTTCGGGTCGTGGTTGGCCGACGGCAGCGAGGCGAACACCGCCTCACCCCGCCTGATCAGCACACCGGCGATCTCCACGTCCTCGGTGGCGATCCGGGGAGCGCTCACGCCGAGACCGGACATGGCGTAGCGCAGCATCTCCTCGACGGCGTTCGGCACGAGTTCCGGCTGGGCGCGCAGCCTGGCCATCAGCGCGGGGTCCTCGGTCAGCAGCACGGTGAAGTTGGCGATCGCGTTGGCGACGTTCTCGTAGCCCGCGCCGAGCAGCGTGCCGCACAGCGTGACCAGTTCCAGCTCGCTGAGCCGGTCGTCCACGTCCCGCGCGTGCACCAGCTCGCTGAGGAGGTCGTCGCCGGGGTCGGCGCGGCGTTCGGCGATCACGTCGGCGAGGTAGTCCGACAGCTCGTCGATCGCGTCCTGCACCTGCTCCCTGGTGTAGGCCGTGGAGGACAGCAGCCTGCTCGCCAGCCCGGTGAAGTGGTCCCGATTCCCCTGGGGCACACCGAGCAGCTCCCAGATCACCGTGATCGGCAGCGGCAGCGCGAACGCCTCCAGCAGCTCCGCGGGAGGCCCGGTCTCCAGCATCGCGGTCAGCAGGTCGTCGGTGAGCCGGGCGATGCCGGGGCGCAGCTTCTCGATCCGGCGGACGGAGAACGCGGGGGCGACCATCCTGCGGAGCCTGGCGTGCTCGGCACCGTCCATCATGGACAGCGCCGACCCGCCCGCCGGTTCGACGGTCAGCCGCGGGATCGCGGGACCGGCCGCGGCCGTCCGGCTGAACCGGCGGTCGGTGAGCAGCGCCCTGTTGTCCACGTAGCGGGTGAGCAGCCACGCGTCCCCGCCGTGGGGCAGCCGGATCCGGGACACCGGCTCGTTCTCGCGCAGCTCCGCGAAGACGGGGTCGATCACGAGCCCGACGGGGGCGGAGAAGGGGAACGTCCGCGGTTCGCGTGCTTCCAAGGGGTCGGTCATCGCGCACGCGCCAGGCGGACCCGGTCGACGGCGGCCCGGTGCAGGTCCTCCGGGATATCCGGGTCGTCCACCAGCAGGCAGGTGCCGATCGGGGTCGCCATCAGGTGCGTGCCCTCGAACGCGTGCAGCTCCACCGAGTCCGACGGGACGTCGTCCAGCGGGAAGCCGAAGCGCAGCCGGGGGATCCCGGTGGGCTCCTTGCGCCTGCGCTTCTCCGCGGCGGCCACGGGGACGAGCGCCGACTCCACGTCGTCCCACACGTCCGGGAGGTCGACCCACTGCCCGGTCTTCCGTTGCAGCTTCAGGAGTTCCGGGGCCAGGTCGAGGTCGCGGGCGGTGTCCGCGACCAGCTCGGGCAGGTCCGCGCCGAACCGTTCGCCCAGCACGTCGGCGAGGACCACCAGGTCCAGCATGTCCTTGCGCCGGAACTTGCGCTGGAAGCGCTCCTCGGCCACCGCGAACAGCGAGCGGACGTCGTCGTCCTCGGGCAGTCCCGCGCGCACCGGGACGTCGGACATGTTGCCGCAGAACGCGCACGTGGCGATGTCCGCGCCCATCGGCTTGTCCAGCTCCGGTTCCTCGGCGGGCCACTTCATCGCCACCACGACGTGCAGCTCCCCGCCGGTCTCCAGCACGTTGATGCCCTGCGGCACCGCGTCGAACCGCTCCCGCAGGTCCAGCACGCAGTTCCAGAGCGCCTCCTGGTCCGGCGCGACCACGTCGGTGTCGCCGGAGTTGCGCAGCAGGCCCTCGGGCATCCGCGCGGCGATCCGGGCGCCCTTGATCACCTGGACCCCGTGCGCCTCGGCCAGCGCCTCGCCGGTGGCGTGCAGCGCGTCGACGCGGCGGCGGACCCGCGCGAGGTACCCGGCGGCCCGCTCGGTGATCGGCTCGCCCCTGGCCACGACCGAGGACAGCCATGTCGGCAGGATCCCGGCCCGGTTCGCCATGTCCGCGACCCGCCAGCGCGGATAGCCGGGCGGGACGCCGAGAAGGCTTTCCACCACGGTGGGTTCGGCCATTCGGCTGCTCCTCGGCGCTGTGCGGGTAATCGGTGGTGGTTCGGCATCGTTCACGGTCCGCTGATCGGTGTCAACGCTGCCCATTTGCTTTTTCTATCGTTATTGACGCTTGCTCGAAGTCGAGTCTAAGATTCCGCTTCGCCCTCTCGGGGAGGGTTTATTCGTAGCGGAATTGGAGGGTAATCATGCGCCACCTCGCGACTGCGGAATTTCGGGTGAAGAAGTCCGGCAAGAAGTAAGCACTGGTCAGGTGGTCGGCTCAGGTGACTGGTCGCCTGGGCCGACCGCTCCGGTCGGCGAATTGCCGTCAGCACCTTTCGTGGAACGCGTCAATTGCCGGATGTTGCGTCGACACCTGCGGTGCGGCTGCGGAATTCCTTTGTGCGGCGAATACTCCGAGCGTGTCCTGGGAATTCGCCCGTCGTCACGCACCGTGTGCTGGAGCAGCTCCACGTGGCACGGACGCGTTTCTGCGTGCAGGCTTGGCACATGGAGTACACGCAACTCGGTCGTTCCGGTCTCTCCGTGTCCCGCCTGTGCCTCGGCACGATGAACTTCGGCCCGGAGACGACCGAACCCGACAGCTTCACGATCATGGACCGCGCCCACGAGCACGGCGTCAACTTCTTCGACACCGCCAACGTCTACGGCCGGAAGGCGGGGGAGGGCGTCACCGAGCAGATCATCGGCCGCTGGTTCGCCACCGGCGGCGGCCGCCGCGAGAAGACCGTGATCGCCACCAAGGTCTACGGCGGCATGGGCGACTGGCCGAACGAGAACCTGCTGTCCGCGCTCAACATCCGGCGCGCCGCCGACGAGTCGCTGCGCCGGCTGAAGACCGACTACCTCGACCTCTACCAGATGCACCACGTCGACCGCGCGACCCCGTGGGACGAGATCTGGGAGGCCTTCTCCGTCCTGCGGCAGCAGGGCAAGGTGCTCTACTTCGGCTCCTCCAACTTCGCGGGCTGGCACCTCGCCCAGGCCCAGGAGGCCGCGCGCGCCAGGCACTTCCTCGGCCTGGTCAGCGAGCAGTCCATCTACAACCTCCTCAACCGCTGGGTCGAGTTGGAGGTCCTGCCCGCCGCCAAGCACTACGGCGTCGGCGTCATCCCGTGGTCCCCGCTCAACGGCGGACTGCTCGGCGGTGTGCTGCGCAAGCAGCGCGAGGGCGGCGGCTCCCGCAGCAACTCCGACCGCGCCAAGGACGGCGTCGCCAAGCACCAGGCGGCCCTAGAGGGCTACGAGAAGCTCTGCGCCGACCTCGGCGAGGACCCGGCCAACGTCGGCCTGGCCTGGCTGCTGCACCAGGAGGGCGTGACGGCGCCGATCATCGGACCGCGCACCACCGAGCAGCTGGACGGCTCGCTGCGGGCGGTGGAGCTGAAGCTGGACGCCGAGGTCCTGGGCAAGCTGGACGAGCTGTTCCCGGCACCGGGCCCCAACGGCTCCAAGCCCGCCCCGGAGGCCTACGCCTGGTAGACCCCCGTGACACCGCCGTGGCCCCGTCCGCACCAGGAACGGGGCCACGGCCGTCACTCCTCGTCCTCGTCGTCCCGCGCCAGGAACGTGGCCAGGCGTTCGATCGGGATCTCGAAGTCGGGGTTGAGGTCGACGAACGCGCGCATGCGGTCGGCGAGCCAGGTGAAGGTGACTTCCTCGTCGCCCCTGCGGGTCTCGAGCTCCTCGATGCCGCGGTCGGTGAAGTACATGGGTCCTCCGTGAACGGCCGAGCCGCCGGAACCCACGTGCACGGTTCCGGCGGCTCGGGGTGGATCGGGTACTAGTCGAACGCCTTCGTGATGATCTCGCGCTGCTCGACCTCGTGCACCTTGCTCGACCCCGCCGAGGGTGCCGCCATCGGGCGGCGGCTGACCCTGGTGGCGCGGAAGCGCTCGGGCAGCAGGTCGGGCAGTGCGAGGCCGTAGAACGGCCACGCGCCCTGGTTCGCGGGCTCCTCCTGGGTCCAGCGGACCTCGGTGGCGTTGGGGTACCGCTCCAGCGCCTCGGTGAGCTTGCGCGCGGGCACCGGGTAGAGCTGCTCGACGCGCACGACCGCGGTGTCCTTGACCGTGCGCTTCTCCTGCTCGGCGGCGAGCTCGTAGTAGATCTTGCCGCTGCACAGCACGACCTTGGTGACCTTCGAGGGCTCCGGCTTGGTCGGGTCGGGGATGACCGACTGGAAGCGCTCCTCGGTGAAGTCCTCGACCGGGCTGGTCGCGGCCTTCAGGCGCAGCATCGACTTGGGCGTGAACACCACCAGCGGCCGGTTCACGCCGTCGAGGGCGTGGCGGCGCAGCAGGTGGAAGTAGTTCGCGGGCGTCGACGGCACGGCGATCGTCATCGAGCCCTCGGCGCACAGCTGGAGGAACCGCTCGATGCGACCCGACGTGTGGTCGGGGCCCTGGCCCTCGTGGCCGTGCGGCAGCAGCAGCACGACGTCGGAGCGCTGGCCCCACTTGGCCTCACCGGAGGAGATGAACTCGTCGATGATCGGCTGGGCGCCGTTCACGAAGTCGCCGAACTGCGCCTCCCACAGCACCAGCGCGTCGCTGTTCGCGACCGAGTAGCCGTACTCGAAGCCGAGCGCGGCGAACTCCGACAGCACCGAGTCGTAGACCAGGAACTTGCCCTGCTCGTCGGACAGGTTCTGCAGCGGCGTGTACTCCGCGCCGGTCTTGCGGTCGACCAGCACCGCGTGGCGCTGCACGAACGTGCCGCGCCGCGAGTCCTGACCGGCCAGGCGGACCAGGCGGCCCTCCAGCGTCAGCGAGCCGAACGCGAGCAGCTCGGCGAACGCCCAGTCGATGCCGCCCTCGCGGGCCATCTTCGCGCGCCGCTCCAGGACCGGCTTGACGCGCGCGTGCGGCGTGAAGCCCTCCGGGAGGTTGACGTGCGCGTCGGCGATCTTCTCCAGCACCTCGACGCTGACCCCGGTGGGGAGCTTCGCGGGCACCTGCTGCTCGGACTCGACCGACGGGCTGGCCTTGGCCGGGTGCTTCTCCAGCTCGCGGACCTCGTTGAAGACGTGCTCCAGCTGGCTGGAGAAGTCCTGCAACGCCTTCTCCGCCTCTTCGACGGAGATGTCGCCGCGGCCGATCAGCGACTCGGTGTAGGTCTTGCGCACCGAGCGCTTGGTGTCGATCACGTCGTACATGGCGGGCTGCGTCATCGAGGGGTCGTCGCCCTCGTTGTGGCCGCGGCGGCGGTAGCAGACCATGTCGATCACGACGTCCTTGTTGAACGCCTGCCGGTAGTCCACCGCCAGCTTCGCGACCCAGTAGCAGGCCTCCGGGTCGTCGCCGTTCACGTGGAAGACCGGCGCGCCGATCATCTTCGCCACGTCGGTCGAGTACTTCGACGACCGCGAGTTCTCCGGCGCGGTGGTGAAGCCGACCTGGTTGTTCACGACCACGTGCACCGTGCCGCCGGTGCGGTAACCGCGCACCAGCGCCAGGTTCAGCGTCTCGGCGACCACGCCCTGGCCCGCGAACGCGGCGTCGCCGTGCATCGCGACCGGGAGGACGGAGAAGCCGTCGCCGCCCTTGTCGAGGATGTCCTGCTTCGCGCGGACGATGCCCTCGAGCACCGGGTCCACGGCTTCGAGGTGCGACGGGTTCGCGGTCAGCGACACCTTCGTCTCGCCGTCGCCGAACATCCGGAAGTACTTGCCCTCGGCGCCGAGGTGGTACTTCACGTCGCCTGAGCCGTGCGCCTGGCCGGGGTCGAGGTTGCCCTCGAACTCGCGGAAGATCTGCGAGATCGGCTTGCCCACGATGTTCGCCAGCACGTTCAGGCGGCCGCGGTGCGGCATGCCGATGACGACTTCGTCCAGCTCGTGCTCGGCGGCCTTGTCCAGCACCGCGTCGAGCAGCGGGATGACCGTCTCGCCGCCCTCGAGCGAGAACCGCTTCTGGCCGACGTACTTGGTCTGGAGGAACGTCTCGAACGCCTCGGCCGCGTTCAGCTTCGACAGGATGTACTTCTGCACGGTGGCCGGGGGCTTCTCGTGCGGGACCTCGACGCGCTCCTGGATCCAGTTGCGCTCCTCCGGTTCCAGGATGTGCATGTACTCCACGCCGACGGTGCGGCAGTAGGAGTTGCGCAGCACGCCCAGGATGTCGCGGAGCTTCATCCGCTCCTTGCCCGCGAACCCGCCGACCGGGAACTCGCGCTCCAGGTCCCACAGCGTCAGGCCGTGCGACAGGACGTCGAGGTCCTTGTGGCTGCGCTGGCGGTAGTTCAGCGGGTCCGTGTCCGCCATCAGGTGGCCGCGGGTGCGGAACGCGTCGATCAGCTCGATCACGCGGGCGGTCTTGTCGACCGAGCCCTCGGGGATGTCCGCGACCCAGCGGATCGGCTCGTACGGCAGCCGCAGCGACGTGAACACGTCGTCGTAGAAGCCGTCCTCGCCCAGCAGCAGCTGGTGGATCCGGCGCAGGAACTCGCCCGACTCGGCGCCCTGGATGATCCGGTGGTCGTACGTGGAGGTCAGCGTGATGACCTTGCTGACGCCCATGTCCGTCAGGGCCTGCTCGCTGCTGCCCTGGAAGTGCGCGGGGTACTCCATCGCGCCGACGCCGACGATCGTGCCCTGACCCGCGGTGAGGCGGGGAACCGAGTGGTTCGTGCCGATCGTGCCGGGGTTGGTCAGCGAGATCGTGGTGCCGGAGAAGTCCTCCGAGCCGAGGCCGCCGCTGCGGGCCTTGCGGATCAGGTCCTCGTAGGCCTGCCAGAACTGCGTGAACGTCATGTCCTCGCAGCCCTTGATGGAGGCCACCACGAGGGTGCGCGCGCCGTCCTTGCCGGGCAGGTCGATCGCCAGGCCGAAGTTGACGTGCTCGGGGGTCACCACGAACGGCTTGGCGTCGATGGACGCGTAGTGCCGGTTCATGTTCGGGTACGCCTTGAGCGCCCGGACGACCGCGTAGCCGATCAGGTGCGTGAAGGAGACCTTCCCGCCCCGCGTCCGCTTCAGGTGGTTGTTGATCACGATGCGGTTGTCGGCCAGCAGCTTCGCGGGCACGGCGCGCACGCTCGTCGCGGTCGGAACGGTGAGCGAGAGCTCCATGTTCTTCGCGATGGCGGCCGAGGCGCCGCGGAGCTGCTTCTGCTCCTCGCCCTCGGCGGGCTTCACCGGCGCCGCCTTCGCGGCCTGCTGCGGCGCGGGCTTGCTCGGCGTCGTCGCCTTGGGAGCGGCGGCGGCGGGCGCGGGCGCCTTGGCGGCGGGCGCCGCCTGCTTGGGCGCGGGCTTGGTGGCCGTCGCAGCCTGACCGTTGGTGTTGTCGGCCGCACGGGTGGTCGTCGGACCGGCCGCGGGGGCTGGGGCGCTCCCGTTGCCGGATGCCCGCTGCGTCGGCTTGTAGTCGGCGAAGAAATCGTGCCACGCCGGGTCTACGGACGACGGGTCGGCGAGGAACTGCTCGTACATCTCCTCGACCAGCCACTCATTGGGGCCGAACTGTGACGCAGGACTACTGCTGGACACGGCTGCCGCTCGCCTCTATCCATCTCGCTCTTGGTGTCGACATAACTCCTCGCCAGGTTAGTCCCCCGCGTATGCCACTTCACACGGAGGATGCGCCTGCCAAGGAGTGCTCCATCACAGGATCGATCAGGACCCCGTCCGTGGTGCGCCCACTTGAGCAGCACTTGAGGTGATGTCGCCGTCGACCTGGACTTACCCCGTTCCGGAATTCCCTTCACCCACTCGAACGAGGGTGTCGGAGGTTTCGGGATGTGAACCTCCGACTCCCACTTGGTGGACCGCCGTCGGGGTGTCGGCGACCCGTTTCGAGGCCCGGGGCCACCGGGCTTTCCCCTTCGGGGGTACCCCGAACGGGCGCGGCCCACCGCTCGTCCGCGAACGGGGACCACGACCTCCATGCTGACTGCTTTTCCCCTCCCGCGGGCGGCGGATCGGGATTCTTCAGGCCGCCTCCTCGGCGGGCAGGCCGAAGCGCCACAACCTGGCATACGTGCCGCCCGCCTCCAGGAGTTCAGCGTGCGTGCCCTGTTCCACGATCCGCCCGCCCGCGAGCACGACGATCCGGTCGGCGCGCGCCGCCGTCGCGAGCCGGTGGGCGACGACGAACGTGGTCCGCTTGGTGGCCAGGTGGTCGCTCGCGGCCAGCACCGCCGCCTCCGTCGCCGGGTCCAGCGCCGCGGTGGCCTCGTCGAGCAGCAGCAGGTCCGGCGCCACCAGTTCGGCCCGCGCCAGCGCCACCAGCTGCCGCTGCCCGGACGACAGGCCCTGGCCGCGTTCGCCGACCTGCTGGTGGAACGCCGACGGCAGCGAGGCCACGACCGGCAGCGCGCCCACCGCGCGGACCGCCCGCTCGACCTCGGCGTCGGAGGCGTCCGGCCGCCCGTACCGGACGTTGTCGGCCACGTCGCCGCCGAACAGGTGCGCCTCCTGCGGCACCACGCCCAGCCGCTGCCGGAACTCCGGCAGGTCGTAGGAGCGCACGTCCACCCCGTCGACGAGCACGGCGCCCTCGGTGGCGTCGTAGAACCGGGCGATCAGCTTCACCAGCGTCGACTTGCCCGCGCCCGTCGCGCCGACCAGCGCCACCGTCTCGCCCGCCGCCACGTGCAGGGACACCCGGTCCAGCGCGGGCTCGTCGGTGCCCTGGTAGCGGAAGGTCACGTCCCGCAGCTCCACCTCGCCGCGCAGCGCGGTCACGCGCACGGGATCCGCGGCGGGCGGCACGGTGCTCCGCGTCGCCAGCAGCTCGCCGATCCGCTTCAGGCCCACCCTGGCCTGCTGGTAGCCGTCGAACACCCCGGACAGCTGCATCACCGGCGCGAAGAACAGCCCCAGGTACAGCAGGAACGCCAGCAGCACGCCCGGCGTCAGCGTGCCGGCGGCCACCCGGTACGCGCCGACCGCCAGCACGGCCGCCTGTGCGACCCCGGACAGCATGGACACGAACGGGAAGTACGTCGCGATGTACCGCTGCGCCCGCAACCTGGACACCCGGTACGCGTCGCTGCGCTCGGCGAACGCCTTCGCCGACCGGCCCTCGCGGGTGTAGGCCTGCGACACCCGCAGCCCCGACACGTTCTCCTGGAGGTCGGCGTTGACCACGCTGACCCGCTCCCGCGCCTCCGTGTACGCCCGCGACGACAGGCGCTGGAACAGCACGGTCGCGACGACCAGCACCGGCAGCACGGTGAGCGCCACCAGCGCGAGCGCCGGGTCCGTCACCACCAGCGCGACCGCGATGCCGCCCACGGTCAGCACGCTGATCACCGCCGTGGTCAGCCCCGTCTGGAGGAACGTGGACAGCGCGTCCACGTCCGTCGTCATCCGGGTCATGATCCGACCGGCCATCTCGCGCTCGTAGTAGTCCAGGCCGAGCCGTTGCAGGTGCGCGTAGCTGCGCACGCGCAGCACGTAGAGCAGCCGCTCGCCGACCCGCGAGGTCAGCACGGTGTTCCAGGCGGTGCTGAACCAGTTGAGCGCCACCAGCGCCAACCCGATCGCGGCGGCCACCCAGAGCGCGGTGGTCGACCCGCCGACCACCCCGTGGTCGATGCCGTACCGGACCAGCGTGGGCAGGCCGATCGCCAGGCCCGCGTCCACCACGATCAGCAGCCCCACCAGCGCCATCGCCCACCGCGCGGGCCGCAGCAGGCTCCGCAGCCGGAAGCCGGGGTCGGGCGCGGTCGGGTCCTCGCCGGACAGCCTCGGCTGCTCCAGCGCGGGCGGCAGCGCCTTGACCTGCGCCACCAGCTCCGGGGTCGCGGGCATCCCGCCCGCCAGCGCCGACGTCGAGGCGCCCCGGCCGGACGCCGCCACCGGCTTCACCGTCCGGTTCTCCGACGCCAGCCGCGAGACGTCCTCCGGGTCGAACGACGGCCACAGCGCCGGCGTCGTGCCGTCCGGTCCGGGCTCCAGCACCGCGTCCGCGCGGGTGTCGACCTGCTCGATCGCGTCGGTCGGCCCGGCCAGCAGCTCGCGGAACAGCGCGCACCGCTCGTCCAGTTCCGCGCGGGTGCCCACGTCGACGACCCGGCCGCGGTCGAGCACCGCGATCCGGTCCGCCAGCGCCAGCGACGACCGCCGGTGCGCGATCAGCAGCGTGGTCCGCCGCGCCGTCACGGCCGCGAGCGTGTGGTGGATCGCCGACTCGGTCGCCGTGTCCACGGCGGACGTCGCGTCGTCCATCACCAGCACCCGCGGGTCGGTCAGCAGCGCCCGTGCCAGCGCCACCCGCTGCCGCTGGCCGCCGGACAGCGTCAGCCCGCGCTCACCGACCACGGTGTCGTAACCGGCGGGCAGCGCGAGGATGAACTCGTGCGCCTCGGCCGCCTGCGCCGCCGCGACGACCTGGTCGTCGGTGGCGTCCGGGCGGCCGTAGGCGATGTTGGCCCGGAGGCTGTCGGAGAAGAGGAACGCCTCCTCGAACACGACGCCGACGTTTCCGCGCAGCGACGACAGCCGCAGGTCGCGCACGTCCACGCCGCCGACGGCGATCGACCCGGCGTGGACGTCGTAGAAGCGGGGGAGCAGCAGGGACACGGTGGACTTGCCGGATCCGGCCGTGCCGACCAGTGCCAGCGTCTCGCCCGGCCGGACGTCCAGGGTCACGTCCGAGAGCACCGGTTCGCTGCGGGTGTAGCCGAAGGTCACGCCGGACAGCGAGATGCCGACCGGGCCGTCCGGCACGTCGACCGCGTCCGGCTTGTCGACCACGTCGGGCTGCGAGTCGATCAGCTCGTAGACCCGCTCGACCCCGGCGCGGGCCAGTTGGGCGTTGACCACCAGTCCCGACAGCAGCCGCGTGGGCCCGACCAGGTTCGCCACGTACGTCGCGAACGCCAGGAACGTGCCCAGGCTGACCTCGCCGTGCAGCGCCATCCAGCCGCCGAGCGCGAGGACGGCGACCTGGCCGACCGCGGGGAGCGCCGTCAGGGTCGCCGTGGGCTGGGCGGTCAGCCTGGCCGCCCGCATCCGCTCGGCGAACAGCGACCTGGCCTGGCCCTCCAGCTTGGAGACCTCGCGGACCTCCTGGCCGAAGCCCTTGACCACGCGGACGCCGGTGACCGTCTCCTCGACGTGCTGCGCGAGGTCGGCGGCGCGCTGCTGGGCGGACCAGGTCGCCGGGAACAGGACGAGTCGGCTGCGGGTCGCGATCCACGCCACCGCGGGCACGACGACCAGGGCGATAACGGTGAGCAGCGGGGACAGCCAGAGCATGGCGGCGATGGCGGCGGCGGTGAAGACGACCGTGCCGACCGCCAGCGGGACCATCGACAGGAGGCTCTGCACCAGCTGGAGGTCGGTGATCGACCGGGAGACCACCTGGCCGGTGCGCAGGACGTCCTGCTTCGCGCCGTCGAGGCGCTGGACCGCGCCGAAGACGCCCTGGCGGAGGTCGTGCTGGACGTCCAGCGCCAGCCGTCCGCCCAGGTAGCGGCGGAGGAAGGCGGTGACGAAGGTGAGCAGTTCCATGCCGACCAGGACCGCGACCAGCAGCGCGAGGCGTTCGGTGCGGCCGATCACGGCGTCGTCCACGGCCAGCTTGACCAGCAGGGGACCGGCGGCCTGGAGGCCGACGCCGAGCACGGCCGCGACCAAGGAGAGCAGCACCAGGGAGCGGTGCCGCCAGCAGGCGCGGGCCAGCTTGCGGATCCAGCCTGCCGTGCCGGATGTGCCGGGGTCGGAGGTAGTCACGTCCCCAGGTTAGGGCCACCCACCGACAGGATTCGGCCCGCGACCAGAAGGTCGCGGGCCGAGGGGGAACGAAAGGTGTCGCTGGATCAGGTGATGTCCTTGCGCTGGGTCGCGGCCCAGCCGCCGAGGAAGAACACGGCGGTCCACACCAGGAAGATCAGGCCGCTGAGCCACCAGTCGAACGCGCCCAGCGCGCCCGCGATGCCGCGGATGACCTCGACCAGCTCGTCCGGGACCACGCCCGCCGTGGACAGGAAGATGCTGGCGGCGACCGAGCCGGTGAGGCCGTTGACCGCGCCGTTCGGCAGGAAGCCGATGATCGGGACGAGGTCCTGCGCGGCCAGCACCAGCTGGATGCCGTTCTCCAGGATGAGCATGTACAGCAGCAGCACGATGGTGGTGCCGATCGGGCTGGTCATCAGGGCGCCCACACCCACGCCGAGCATGGTCATGAGGATCGACGACAGGACGCCGACCGCGGCCATCGCGATCCAGCCGGTGGCGTCCGGGAGGGCGGCGGCGTCCGAGGTGAAGGCGATGCCGATGCTGACGGCCGCGACGATCGCGACGCCGTAGATGGCGCCCCAGACGATGTAGACGATGAGCTTGGCGGACAGCGCGCCGACCCGGTTGGGGGCGGTGAGGAACGTGGTGGTGATCGTGCGGCGGTTGATCTCGTTGGAGATCGCGAGGCCGCCGAAGATCATCGGGAAGACGGTGGCGATGTTGATGCTGCGGGCCATCCCGAAGACCGACACCTGCCACTGCGACGAGTCGATGCCGAGCAGCTGGGTCAGCTCCTCGGCGTCGGCGCCGTTCACGACGTCCATGACGCTCTTGCCGATGGCCCCGGTGCCCAGCGCCCAGCCGAGCGCCAGCAGCACCGTCGGGATCATCAGACCCCACCACAACCCGGTGGTCGTGGTCTTGCGGAACTCCGCCTTGACGAGGTTCATCAACATCAGACGCCGCCCCCGTGTCCACCCTGGCCCGGCTGCTGGTAGCCGGGGGGAGGTGTTTGCTGCTGTTGCTGGTAGTCCTGCGGCGGGTACTGCGCGGGCGGGTAGCCCTGCGGCGGGTACGTCTGCGGCGGGAACTGCTGGGACGGGAACTGCTGGGACGGGGTCGGCGGGGCGTAGTAGCCGCTCTGGTTCGGCGGACCGGCGTACGGGTTCGGGGCCGCGTACGGGTTCGGGTTGGGACCCGCTCCGGTGAACTGGCCGTTGGTCAGCTGGAAGAACAGCTGCTCCAGGTCGACCCGCTCCTCCTGGATGCCGTAGATCGACACCCCGGCCTTCAGGGCGCTGTCCGCGACCTGCTTGGCGTCCACGCCGCTGATCGCGAGCCTGCCGTCCGGCACCTGCTCGATGCCGGTCACGCCGTCCGCCTGCAACGCCGCGACCAGCGCGGACGCGTCCGACGGCTGCACCAGCACCCGGCTGCGCTGCGACCCGCGGAGCTGGTCGAGGCTGCCGTAGTACATGGTCTGGCCGCGGCTGACGATCACCACCTGGTCGACGGTCTGCTCGACCTCGGCCAGCAGGTGGCTGGAGATCAGCACCGTGCGGCCCTGGCGGGCGTAGCTCTGCAGGAACGTCCGCAGCCACGCGATGCCCTCGGGGTCGAGGCCGTTCGCGGGCTCGTCGAGCACCAGCACCTGCGGGTCGCCGAGCAGCGCGGTCGCGAGCGCGAGCCGCTGCTTCATGCCCAGCGAGAACGCGCCCGCCTTGCGGTTGGCGGCCTGGCCGAGGCCGACCAGTTCCAGCACGTGGTCGGCGGCCTGGTCGGGCACGCCGATCGCGGACGCGTACACCCGCAGGTGGTTGCGGGCGGTGCGCTTGGGGTGGAACCCCTGCGCCTCCAGCACCGCGCCGACCACCCGGCCGGGGTTGCCCAGGTTCTGGAACGGCTGCCCGTTGATCAGCCCGATGCCCGCCGTCGGCGTGACGAGGCCGAGCAGCATGCGCAGCGTTGTCGTCTTCCCCGCGCCGTTGGGGCCGAGGAAGCCGGTGACCGAACCCGGTTCCACCGTGAAGCTCAGGTTCTGCACCGCGGTGACCGGACCGAACTGCTTGGTCAGGCCTTGCACCACGATGCGCCCACTGCCGTCGTGCACGCGTTCCCTCCCGATGGCGGGTGTCGTGGCCCCGCTCCGGGGTCATCCTGCCCTAACGGGAACGCCCACCTCCGGCGATCGGGTCAATCCGGCAGCGCGTGGCGCGGCCTGCCGACCACGGGGGCCCGGTGCACGCCCGGTTCCGCCATGCCGGGGACGGCGGGCAGTTCGGTGGTGCGCTCCGCGGGCGACTCGGCGGGCACCCCGTCCTCGGCCGGGTGGTGCTCCGGGTCGTCGTACTCGATCGTGGGGAACGCGGGCTCCTCCACCGAGGTCGCACCGGACGTGGGCCCGACGGCCCCTGATCGGGTGAACGGGTTGCGCAGCGGCCTGCGTCGATCGCGGTGCGCCACCCCCTCCCCGATGAGGTGCTGGTGCGCCATCGTCCAGATCTGGCACGGCCACCGCCTGCGGCGCAACCAGCCGGGGCACGCCCGGCAGCGGCTGTCCTCGTCCGGCTGGTGCACGGTCAGCAGCAGCCGCCAGCCGTCGGCGAGCCGGTGGATCTCGGCGCGCGCGAGCGGCACGAGCGATTCGGCCTCGCCGAGTTCGGCGGCCTTGTCGAGCAGCGCGAGCCGTTGCATCACGGCTTTGCGCAGAGCCTCCTCCACCCCCGGTCACCCCTCCGCTGACGAGGCGGAACTCGCCGCGGCCTTGTCCAGCAGGCGGTGCAGCCGCCGGGTCTGGGTGGCGGACATCACAGCCGACTCGCCGGGGGGTGAGACCAGCAGAACTCGGTCTTCTTCGACCAGAACGGTCATCGACCGGTCCCGACCGAAGGGGTCGTGGCAATCGATCCAGCCCTGTGGTTCAGCCATGTGCTCTCCGATCGGAGTGTGCCTGGGCTTCCGGGGTTGACGGGGTGAGAGCAGCCGAATCCGCTGCGTAACGATGTTGCCCCCTGCATAGGTGCATCGGTTGTGGGGGCCCGAAGGCGTACTGGTTCCGGGTGAATTCACTCGTTTGTTTGAGGGTCGAACACGGGCAGTGGTCCACGACCCCGAAGTTCCAGGTCTCGAATCGGTGGGGCAACTGGGCACGAAGGCCGGTTGTTGTCTAAGCTTGTGCTCGGCGACCCGCTCCCAGTGACCCCCAGGCTGGTTGAGCGGGTCGCCTCTTTCATCCCCCGGCTTCCCTTGAGCAAAACGCGTTGCCCTCACGTCCGCCGGTCTCGTACGTTGTACGTCACTCGTACAACGTAAGGGGGGAACACCGTGGAAACGCGCGCGCACCCGCAGCGCTGGCTGGTGCTCGGGGTGCTGTGCCTGTCGGTCATGGTCGTGGTCCTCGACAACACCGTGCTCAACGTGGCCATCCCGTCCATCTCCACCGGTCTGGGCGCGAGCACGGCGGACGTCCAGTGGATGATCAACGCCTACTCGCTCGTGCTCGCCGGGCTGCTGCTCACCTCGGGCGCCCTGTCCGACCGCTTCGGCCGCAAGCGCGCGCTGGTCGCCGGACTCGCGGTGTTCGGCGTCGGATCCGCCGTCGCGGCCTACGCGGGCTCACCCGAGGCGCTCATCGCCGCGCGGGCGTTCATGGGACTGGGCGCCGCGTTCCTCATGCCCGGCACGCTCGCCGTCCTCGTGCAGCTCTTCGACGAGCGCGAGCGGCCGAGGGCGATCGCCATCTGGGCCGCGGTGTCGTCCGTCGGGCTGGCGGGCGGCCCGGTCATCGGCGGCTTCCTCATCGACCGCTTCTGGTGGGGCTCGGTGTTCCTCGTCAACGTCCCGGTCGCCGCGCTCGCCGTCGCCGCCGTCGTCCTGCTGGTCCCGGAATCGAAGGACCCGACCGTCCGCAGGCCCGACGTGCCGGGTTCGGTGCTGTCCACGGTCGCCATGACGTCACTGGTCTGGGCGGTCATCTCCCAACCGGAACACGGCTGGGGCTCCGCCCGCGTGCTCACCGCCCTGGGCGTCGGCGCGGTGGCGCTGCTGGCCTTCGCCTGGTGGGAGCGCCGCACCCCGGAACCCATGCTGGACCTCGCCTTCTTCGCCGACCGCCGGTTCTCCGGCGCGATCACCGGCGGCGTGCTCGCGGCGTTCGGCATGGGCGGCTCCCTGTTCCTGCTCACCCAGCACCTCCAGTCGGTGCTCGGCTACTCGCCGCTGGAAGCGGGCGTGCGGGTCGCCCCCATGGCCATCGCGGTCCTGGTGGTCAGCAACCTGTGCGCGGGACTGGGCGCCCGGTTCGGCGCGGGCAACACGATGGCGCTCGGCATGTCCGGTGTCGCCGCGGGCCTGCTCGCGCTGTCGTCCTCCACCGCCGACGGCGGCTACACCGCGACCCTGGCGGGCCTGCTCCTGATCGGCGCGGGCGTCGGCATCGCGATGCCGGTCGCCGCGAACGCGCTCATGAGCGCCATCCCACCGGAACGGGCGGGCATCGCGTCCGGCCTGAACGGCACCCTCACCGAACTGGGCAACTCCTTCGGCATCGCCGTGCTGGGCAGCCTGCTGTCCGCGCGGTTCTCCGCCGGGCTGCCGGACGCGCTCGGGGACGGCGCGGAGCGGTCCATGTCGGCGGCGCTCCAGGCCGCGGCGGGATCGCCGGAGCTGACGCTGGCGGTGCGGGAGGCCTTCGTGTCGGGCATGTCGGTGAGCCTCGTCGTCGGCGCGTGCGCGGCCCTGCTCGGCGGGATCCTGTCCGGGCTGATGCTGCGCTGCGCGGAACGGGCGCCCGCATAGGATCCACCGCTTGTGGCCGACAAACCGCGTGACCCGGTCCTCGACAGCGTGTGGCTGGCCGAACGCAGGCCCTCGTCCGCGCAGGGGTCGCCGCTGAGCCGCGAGGCGATCGTGACGGCGGCCGTGGAGGCGCTGGACGCGGACGGGCTGGCCGCCCTGTCGATGCGCAGGCTGGCGACCAGGCTGGGCGTCGCCCCGATGTCGCTGTACTGGCACGTCCCCACCAAGGACGCGGTCCTGGAACTGGCGCTGGACGAGACCTTCGGCGAACTGGGCACTCCGGACCTCGACCGCCCCTGGACCGAGGAGATGCGGCTCCTCATGCGGCAGGTCCGGATGCTGTTCCACCGCCACCCGTGGCTGCCCCAGGTCCAGGGCCGCTACCCCAACATCGGCCCGAACGCCGTGGCGCTGACCGAATCCGTGTTCACCGTCCTGCGCGGCACGGGTCTGTCGATGGTCGAGGCGAGCCGCGCGGGCAGCACCGTGATCAGCTTCGTGGTCGGCTTCGCCACGTCCGAGGTCCGCTGGGCCGAGGAGACGACCGGGACCGCGCAGCCCGACCAGGCCTGGGTCACCGCGATCGTCGAGCGCTACCGCGACCGGTTCCCGCTGTTCGCGGCCCAGTTCGACATCCCGGAGCTGTGGGAGGCCGACACCCGGTTCGACTACGGCCTCGACCGCGTGATCGCGGGAGTGGAAACGCGAACCGGGCAGCCACCTCGGTAGCCGCCCGGCCCGCTCCGCAACGCGGTCAGACGACCTGGTCCAGCGGCGTGTGCGCAAGCGAGTGCGCCTCCGCCACCGGGAGGTTGACGAGCTGACCGTCGTGGACGTTCACACCGAGCGCGAGGGACCTGTCCGCGCGCAGGGCGGGCTGCCAGCCCCTGTCCGCCAGCGCCACCGCGTACGGCAGCGTGACGTTGGTGAGGGCGTAGGTGGACGTGCGCGGCACGGCGCCGGGCATGTTCGCGACGCAGTAGAAGACGGTGTCGTGGACCGCGTACGTCGGGTCCGCGTGGGTCGTGGGACGGGAGTCGGCGAAGCAGCCGCCCTGGTCGATCGCGATGTCGACCAGCACCGCGCCCGGCCGCATCCGCGACACCAGCTCGTTGCTGACCAGCTTCGGGGCCTTGGCGCCGGGCACGAGCACCGCGCCGATCACCAGGTCGGCCTCGCGCACGGCCTGGTCGACGGCGTAGCTGTTGGACGCGATGGTGCGCAGCCCGCCGCGGAACTGGGCGTCGATCTGCCGCAGCCGGTCCACGTTCGTGTCGAGGATCTGCACGTCGGCGCCCATGCCGACGGCGATCGTCGCCGCGTTCAGACCCGCCACACCGCCACCGATCACCACGACCCGCGCCGGAGCCACACCGGGCACACCGCCGGGCAGCACACCCCGGCCGCCGGAGGGCTTCATCAGCGCGAACGCGCCGACCTGCGGCGCCAGCCTGCCCGCGACCTCGGACATCGGGGCCAGCAGCGGAAGGGCGCCGTTCGCGGTCTGCACCGTCTCGTAGGCGATCGCCGTGGTGCCGGACGCCAGCAGCGCGCCGGTCAACGGCCGGTCGGCGGCCAGGTGCAGGTAGGTGAACAGCACCTGCCCGGCCCGCAACCGCGGGTACTCCTCGGCGATGGGCTCCTTCACCTTGAGCACCAGCTCACCCTCGGCCCACACCTCGTCGGCCGACGCCAGCACCTTGGCACCCGCCGACGTGTACTCCTCATCGGTGATGGCGGAACCGAGACCGGCACCCGCCTCGACGAACACGTCGTGGCCGCGACTGGTCAGCTCATGCGCACCGGCGGGCGTCAACGCGACGCGGTACTCGTGGTTCTTGATCTCGCGGGGGACGGCGATCCGCACGGTGACTCCTTCGACCTAGGAGAGCGGGAGCTGGGCTGTTGCCTCAAAGGTCCGGCATGGCCCGACCACTGTCATCGTGCTCCCGGCACCATTCGACAGGGGGTCGGTTGTGCGAACGGCACAACACCCGGAGGTTTGCGGATCCGTACGCGCGTTGACACCCGATCGGTGGCGACATAGCTTTCAGCCGTTCGCCAACTGAAGAACGGCCGAGGCGCCCACCAGGCGCCGCACCCCGAGCGGGAGAGCCCCCGGCAGCAGCCGGGGCGCCGAAGGAGCAAGTACCCCGCACACTCTCAGGCAACGAGAACCGCTCGGGCGAGGCGACTCTGGAAAGCGTGCTCCGGCGCGCACCCACGGTGCAAACCGCGTCCGCGCGGTGAAGCTCTCAGGTCCCATGACAGAGGGGGAGTCGGACCGACCCGAGGGTCGGCGTGGTTGACGCGCGCCGGCCACGAGCCCCGTGGAGAGCCGCTGTGGAGTTCCCCGAAAACCTCCTCTACACCCCCGAGCACGAATGGGTCGACTGGACGCCCGGCACGCAGGAGCCGGTCACGGTCGGCGTCACGGCCTACGCCGCCGAGTCGCTGGGCGACCTCGTGTTCGTGCAGCTGCCCGAGGTCGGCGAACGCGTGACCTCCGGCGCCGTGTGCGGCGAACTGGAGTCGACCAAGTCCGTGAGCGACCTGTACGCGCCGGTCAGCGGCGAAGTCGTCGAGATCAACAAGGCCGTGGCCGACGACCCGGCCCTGATCAACTCCGATCCGTACGCGGCGGGCTGGCTGTTCCGCGTGCGCGTCGAGAACGCCGAGGGCCTCCTCACCGCCGCGAAGTACGCGGAACTGACGGGCAACTGATGGCGATCAGCGTCTTCGACCTGTTCTCCGTCGGCATCGGACCCTCCAGCTCGCACACGGTCGGCCCGATGCGCGCCGCCTCGATGTTCGCCGACCGGCTCCGGTCGCGCGGCTTCCTCGACGACGTCGCCCGCGTCCACGCCGAGCTGTTCGGCTCGCTCGGCGCCACCGGCCACGGCCACGGCAGCCCCAAGGCCGTGCTGCTCGGCCTGGAGGGCCTGCGGCCCGAGGAGGTCGACCCCACCGAGGCCGACGTCCGCGCCGAGGAGATCCGGCAGACCGGCAGGCTGCGCCTCGCGGGCACGCACGAGATCGGGTTCGTGCACGACAAGCACCTGGTCATGCACCGCCGCAAGTCGCTTCCCCTGCACCCCAACGGAATGCGCTTCGAGGCGTTCACGGCTTCCGGGGAGTCGCTGGACCACGCCGTCTACTACTCGGTCGGCGGCGGGTTCATCGTCGACGAGAACGCCAGCGGCACCGACCGGATCAAGGCCGACACCACACCACTGCCGCACCCGTTCCTCACCGGCGACGACCTGCTGGCCCGCACCAGGGAAACCGGCCTGCCGATCAGCTCGGTCATGCTGGAGAACGAGCAGTCGTGGCGCGCCGAGGCGGACATCCGCTCCGGCCTCCTGCACATCTGGCACGTGATGCAGGAGTGCGTGGAACGCGGCTGCACCGTCGACGGCATCCTCCCCGGCGGCCTCAAGGTGCGCAGGCGCGCCGCCGAGATGCGCAAAACCCTTGCGGGCGAACACTTCGCGACCGACCCGCTCCGCGTCATGGACTGGGTCACCCTGTTCGCCCTGGCCGTCAACGAGGAGAACGCCGCGGGCGGCCGCGTGGTCACCGCCCCGACCAACGGCGCGGCGGGCATCGTCCCGGCCGTCCTGCACTACTACACCCGTTTCGTACCAGGCGCTTCCGACGACGGCGTGGTCCGCTTCCTGCTCACCGCGGGCGCGGTCGGCGTGCTGTTCAAGGAGAACGCCTCCATCTCCGGCGCCGAGGTCGGCTGCCAGGGCGAGGTCGGCTCGGCGTGCTCGATGGCGGCGGGCGGACTGGCCGAGGTCATGGGCGGCACCCCCGAACAGGTGGAGAACGCCGCCGAGATCGCCATGGAGCACAACCTCGGCCTCACCTGCGACCCCATCGGCGGCCTGGTGCAGATCCCGTGCATCGAGCGCAACGCGCTGGCCGCCATCAAGGCGATCACCGCGGCCCGCATGGCGCTGCGCGGCGACGGCTCGCACTTCGTGTCGCTCGACAAGGTCATCAAGACCATGCGGGAGACCGGCCGCGACATGTCCGTGAAGTACAAGGAAACCGCCCGCGGCGGCCTGGCCGTCAACGTCATCGAGTGCTGATCGCGGGCGCCCGCACCGCGAGGCGGTGCCGGGCGCCCGCGTAGTGTCGGATCCGAATCGGCAACCACAACTCGGGAGTCTCGGATGAAGCTGCTGGTCACCGGCGGCGCCGGCTACATCGGCAGTGCCACGGTCGTGGCGCTGCTGGCCGCGGGTCACGCCGTTGAGGTGCTGGACGACCTGTCCACCGGCTTCGCCGACAACGTGCCGGACGGCGCGGTGCTGCACGAGTTGCCGCTCAGCGCGGCGGCGCAGGTGCTGGACCCGACCTACGACGGCGTCCTGCACCTGGCGGCCAAGATCTCCGTCGCCGAATCGGTGTGCAAGCCGGACCTCTACTTCGACGTCAACGTGCGCGGCACCATGTCGCTGCTGGACGCCATGCGCACCAACGACGTGAAGCGGCTGATCTTCTCCTCGACGGGCTCGATGTACGCCTCGGCGGGACTTGAGCCGTTGACCGAGGAGTCGACGGTCGACCCGCAGAACCCCTACGCCGCCAGCAAGTCCATTGTGGACATGATGCTGCCGTGGGAGTGCCAGGCGTCCGGCCTCGGCGCGGTGAGCCTGCGGTACTTCAACGCGGCGGGCGCCAGCGGACAACTCGGCGAACGGCACACACCGGAGACCCACCTGATCCCGATGGTGCTGGACGTGGCGGCGGGCAGGCGCGAGGAGTTCCTGCTGTTCGGCGACGACTACCCCACCCCGGACGGCACCCCGGTCCGCGACTACATCCACATCGAGGACCTGGCCACGGCGCACGTCCTGGCACTGGAAGCGGCCGAGCCCGGCAAGCACAAGATCTACAACCTGGGCAACGGCCGCGGCTTCTCCAACCGCGAGGTCGTCGACGCGGTCCGCGAGGTGACCGGCCGCCCGGTCCCGGTCCGGACGGCGCCGCGGCGTGAGGGCGACGCGGTGGCCAGCGTCGCGTCGGCGGACAAGGCGCGCACCGAACTCGGCTGGCGCCAGGCGAAGCCCGAACTGCGCGACATCATCGCCGACGCCTGGGCGTTCCACCGCGGGTGAGCGGGGTGGGGAGTCCGGGACGGCGTGGCCGGGTGGTGTGGCCTGGCGGTGTGCTGGGCGGTGCGGCTGGGCGGTGCGGCCTGACGGCGAGTCGCGGACCGCGTGGCTGGGACGGTGTGGACAACAGAAAGCCCAGGATCGCGTGACGGGATGGCGCGAGCCTGGGCGGCATGAACGGGCCGCGTGAGCGGACGGAGAGCCCCCGACCGCGTGAACGGACCGCATGAAGCGGACCGCACGAACGGACGGGGAGCCCCAGGCCACGTGGATGGGCGGCGTGGCCGGACCGCATGAGCGGAGGGGGAGCCCCGGACCGCAGGGCTCCCCGGCGCAGGTCAGACGGGCACGTCAGGCCAGCACATCAGGCTGGCGCGTCAGGTAGGCAGGCAAGCACGTCAGACGGGCACGTTAGTCAGCACGTCGGGCCAGCACCGTCAGACGGGCACGTCAGGTCAGGCGGCCAGCACGTCAGACGGGCACGTCAGGCGGCCAGCACGTCAGACGGGCACGTCAGGCGGCCAGCACATCAGGCCAGCACGTCAGACGGGCAGGTCAGGCGGCCAGCACATCAGGCCGGCACGTCAAGCGGGCAGCACGGCCTCGATGGCCTTGACGACGGCCTCGTCGTCGGGCGTCGTGCGCGGGCGGAAGCGGGCGACGACCTCGCCCTCGGGGCTGATCAGGAACTTCTCGAAGTTCCACGCCACGTCACCGGCGGCGCCGTCGGCGTCGGCCTTCTTGGTCAGCTCCGCGTACACGGGGTGCTGGCCGTCGCCGTTCACCTCGACCTTCTCGAACAGCGGGAACGTCACCCCGTACGTGGTGGAGCAGAACGTCTCGATCTCCTCGGACGTCCCCGGCTCCTGGCCCGCGAACTGGTTGCACGGGAACCCGACGACGGAGAAGCCCTGCTCGCCGTACTGCTTCTGGAGCTGCTCCAGCCCGGTGTACTGCGGCGTGAGCCCGCACTTGGAGGCCACGTTCACGACGAGCAGCGCCTTGCCGCGCAGCGGCGCCAGCGTGGTGGGCTCGCCGGAGATCGTGTTGACCGGAATGTCGTAGATGCTCAAGTCTTCGTCGCCCTTCGAGTTGACTCGTCTCCCTTCACCCTACGTCGGGGGACCGGCGGTCGACCGGGGCGTGCGGTGACCGTGGTGGTGGGTGGTGACTGCTCTGTTTCCCACAACGTTGAGAGCGCTTCCACGAATCCGCTTATCCCTGTTGATCGCGGGGTTCGTGTGCCTCTACAGAGGAGTATGCACGCTTCCGACGACCGCCGCGACCTGGGGAAATGCCATAGCCGTCACTCGATTGGGGGAACTTGTCCCAGGGGGTGCGGATCGAGCCTTGCCCCAGCGGGCTGGTCTGCGCGTAGACCCCTAGGGAACGACCTCTCAGAACTGGAACACGTCGCCCGTCCTGCCGTGCATGACGCAGGTGTTGGAGAACGTCTGGTCGAACTTCCGCGGTTGGCCGTGCCAGGTGCCGGTGGCGGTGGCGCGCACGGGGTCGTAGACGAGCGTGCAGATCGGGTTGCCGTCCGATTGGGCGCCGATGTGGCCGTCGACGCGGTCCAGCGAGTCGCACGCGGCCTGGGCGCGGGGGTGGGTGCCGCCGACCGGCTCGCACTGGAGGTCGACCGTGCGCAGGACGCGGTTCACGCCGTCCGTCACGGACAGCACGATCGCGGAGGCGGGAACGAGGTCGGCGGGCGGCGGGAGGGTGCTGAAGGGGAGGAGCGCGGCCAGGAGGAGCGGGAGTGGTGCCATGCGTCCACACTGGCGCGCGGCGCCGCCGATCCACGACCCAACTCGGCGGTAACACCGGATCGGGTGGTCCCGGTGGTCACGCGGGTTCGGGCGCGGTCTGGTCAGGACAAGATCGACTCGGCACGCTGGGGCGATGGGGACACCAGGTGTGCGTCGGGTCGCGTTCGCCAGTTCCGCGGGCAACGCCGTGGAGCTCTACGATTTCCTGCTCTACGGCACCGCGTCCGCGCTGGTGTTCGACAAGCTGTTCTTCCCGTCGTTCGACGAGCGGATCGGCACGCTGCTGTCGCTGGCCACGTTCGGCGCGGGGTTCCTCGCCCGGCCGTTGGGCGGCGCGGTGATCGGCCACTTCGGCGACCGGATCGGGCGGCGCGCGATGCTCGTGATGACGCTGACCGTCACGGGCGTGTGCACGGCGCTGATCGGGGTGCTGCCGACGTACTCGTCGGTCGGTCTCCTGGCGCCGGTCCTGCTGGTCCTGCTGCGCCTGGTGCAGGGGTTCTTCCTGGGCGGCGAGCAGGGCGGGGCGACGCTGATGGTGGTCGAGCACGCGCCCCCGGAGCGGGCCGGGTGGTACGGCAGTTGGACGTTCCTGGGGTCGCCGCTGGGGCTGCTGCTGGCGAGCGCGGCGATGTCGTTGTCGGTCAGCGTCTCCGGCGACGATTTCCTGGACTGGGGTTGGCGGGTGCCGTTCCTGTTCAGCCTGGTGCTGGTCGGGGTCGGGCTGTACGTGCGGCTGTCGGTGCAGGAGAGCCCGGTGTTCCGGGCGACCCGCGCCAGGGGCGAGACCGTGAGGCTGCCGATTGTGGAGGTGCTGCGCGGCCATTGGCGCACGGTGCTCCTGGGCGCGGGCGTGAACTTCGGGTTCAACATGTTCATCTTCATGCTGGCCACGTTCGCGGCGTCGTACGGGACCAAGCAGCTCGGCATGCCCCGGTCCGTGCTGCTCAACGCGACGCTGATCGGCGCGTTCGCCCAAGCCGTCGCGATCCTGCTGTTCGCCCGGCTGTCCGACCGGGTCGGGCGGCTGCCGGTGATGCTCGGCGGCGCGGGGTTCCTGGCGGTGTTCGCGTTCCCGCTGTTCTGGCTGCTCGACACCCGCCAGCCGAGCCTGGTCGTGCTGGCGATGGTGATCGGGTTCGCCGGGTCGGCCGCGATCTTCGGGCCGATGCCCGCGTACTACGCGGAGCTGTTCGGCCCGAAGATCCGCTACACCGGGGTGTCGGTGAGCTACCAGCTGGGCGCGGTGCTCGGCGGCGGCCTGTCCCCGCTGATCGCCGCCGCGCTGCTCGGCCTGACCGCCGACCACGCCAGTTGGCCGGTGTCGCTCTACCTCGTCGGCGGCGCGCTGGTCAGCGGGCTGTGCCTCCTGGCGATCGGTGAGACGATCAGCGGTCGAGCACGACGTCCAGAACCTGCCGAACGCTAGCCGCCGGGTCGAGCACGAGGTCCGGGCTGCGCCACGCGACGACGCCGTCCGGGCGGACCAGGGAGGCTCCGCGCTCACCGATCCCGTACTTGGCCGCGAGCTGCCCGGTCGGGTCGGTGAGCGCCGGAACCTCGACGCCGCAGTCCTTCCACGCCGGGTCGAGGGTGACCAGCACCCACCCGTGGCCGACAGGTCCACAATGGACACCGGGGCTCCGTCGCGTTCCACGACGACGTGCGGTGCGCGGAAACCCGCGCGGCCACTGGGTTCGTAGGGGTTCTCGATCACGTCGTCGTCCTCGGCGAGGACTGCGCCGGACAGGCAGCGGAAGCCGAAGCCCAGCTCGATCGGGTCGATCGCCGCCGGGACGTCCGGCCCTTTCAGTTGCGGCGCAAGGCGTTCGACGTAGTTGTGGTAGGAGGTGTCGACCACGGCCTGCGCGTAAGGCCTGCGCTCCTGGTCGTAGCTGGCCAGCAGTCCCGGCCCGGCCTCGCCCTTCAGCACGGCGGCGAGCTTCCACGCGATGTCGTACCCGTCCTGGACGGCGGTGTTGCCGCCCATGCCCCCGGTCGGCGGCGTCACCTTCGCCGCGTCGCCGACCAGGAACACCCGGCCGGAGGAGAACCGGTCCGCCATCCACGCGGCCATCTCCCAGCGGGCGATGTCGACGATCGTCGGCTCCAGGTCCGGCACGTCGGTGGCGATCCGCAGCAGTTCGACGCACCGCTGCTCGGGGTAGTCGGCCGTGGACTCGCCGCGCTCCGGGTGGTACTCGATGGTGAACACGTTGCGGCGCTCGGTGTTCGTCGTGACGAACGCGCCGGTGAACGCGGGGTTCTGGAAGTAGTAGAGGGTGGTCTTGTCGGGCGCGGTGTGGCCGGTGAGGTCAGCGTCGAACACGATCCCGATGTGGTGGGACAGCGACCCTCGGCCGTGCCGCTCGATGCCGAGGCCCTCGCGGACCTTGCCCCGGTGGCCGTCGGCGCCGATGAGGTAGTCCGCCCGCACGGTGTCGATCCGCCCGGTCGGCAGGTCCAGCAGCCGTGCGGTGACACCGGTGTCGTCCTGCGTGAACGACACCAGTTCGGTCCGGAACCGCACCTCGGCGCCGAGTTCGCGGGCGCGGTCCAGCAGCACCGGTTCGACGTGGTCCTGCGAGGCCATGCCGAACGGGGCGGGTGACAGCGCGGACAGGTCGAACTCGTCCTCGTCCGGCACGATCGTCTGGAACACCCTCCCCTTGAGGCTCTCGGCGATCTTGATGACGATCCCGCCGACGCTGCCCGCCATCACCGCGTCCTCGACACCCCCGAGCCGCATCATCTCCATCGTCCGCGGGGTCTGGCCCGTGGCCTTCGGGTGGACGGCCGTGTGCGCGTGCTTGGCGACGCCGAGCACGCGAATCCCCTGTCGGGCCAGGAAAAGGGTGGCTGACAACCCACCGAGACCGGTCCCGACCACAAGCACCTGCACATCTTTGTCTCCCATGAAAAGTATCTTAGACACTAAGAGTTTCAGTTGACAAGACGCAGGGTGGTCCGCGCCCGGCCGATCTCCACCCGCTGCCCCCACCCCAGGCGCACCGAGTCCTGCTCGATGCCGTCGCCGAACACCACCAGCCCGTCCGACTCCACGTCGATGACCAGCGGCGAGTCCGTCAGCGACCCCTCGGTGCACTCGACCCCGGTGCCGGGTGACGGCCACGCCTCGCGGACGAACCACGCCAGCCGCCGCTCGGTGGGGGAGGGCAGCACCACCGAACTCCCGCGCTCCCGCCACACCGACCCGCACCACCCGGTCGCCCCGGTCCCCGTGCCGACCAGCACCCCCGACGACGCCTGCCGCTCCAGGCCCGCGATCCGGTAGCGCGCGGTCTGGTGGCCGGGGTGGCCGATGTAGACCTCGTTCAACGCGGGCAGCCGCTGCCCGTCGTCCGACACGGCCTCGACCATCGTGCGCTCCTCCGCCACGGCGGTGCCGTCCACGACCGCCCGCAGCAACCGCCCCGCGGCGGCGGGCGCGTGCCGGGCCAGCACGCCGCCGGGCGCGGGGTTCACGCCGATCACCGGCTGCCCGTCGAGGTACTTGGCCACGTTCGCCACCAGCCCGTCCTGCCCGACGACCACCACGACGTCCTCCGGCGCGAACAGGAACCGCGCCAGGTCGTCGCGCTCCACGCCGCCGCGCCGCCAGTCCAGCGGGATCGCCGCCGACACGGTCGCGAGCGCGGCCTGGTCCGCCGCGTCGCGCCGGGTCACCTCGTCGAGCGTGCGGCCGCGCGTGCTCAGGAAGAAGTCGACCTGCCCGCGGGTCCCGTGCCGGGCCAGCAGGTCCGCCAGTTCGGTCCGCCGGTGCACCACGACGATCCGCGGCGGCAGGCTCACTTTGCGCCCAGCTTCGCGAGCAGCGGCGCAAGCATGTCCGGCGTGATCACCAGGCTGTCGATCTTCGGCAGGTGGCCCGCGAACTCCTTGAGCGCCAAGCCCTGCAGCAGCGCGGGCGACACGTCCCGGTACGCGGCCAGGTGCGCCGACTCGGCCGCCGCCCGCGCCTCGCCCAGCTCCCGCAGGGTGTTCGCCTTCGCCTCGGTCTCGATCGCCGAGGCCGCCGCCGCGTCCTCGGCCTGCCGCTTCGCGTTCGTGCCGCGCTGCACCACGAGCTGCTCCTCCCGCTTCGCCAGCTCGATCTGGTTCTGCAGCTCGTTCTCCCCGATCGCCCGCTCCCGCTCCACGGCCCGCGCCCGCCGCTCGTAGGTCGCCCGGTCCGCCTCCTGCTGCACCTGCTCCCGCGCCGTCGTCCGCAGCGCCTTCTCCATTTCGGGCTCCGGCCTGATCGCCACCACCCGCACGTCCACCACCGTGATCCCGGTCTGCGCAGACCGCCCGTCCCCGCCGAGCCCCTCGCCCACCCGGTCGCGGACCGCGCGCACGCCGTCCACCAGCGCCGCGGCCAACGGCGACCGCGCCAGCACGTCCAGCGCGTGCTGCTGCGCGCTCTCGGTCAGCAGTCCCGCGATCTGCGCCAGCGGATCACCCCGCCACGCGCCGGTGCCGGGGTCGATCGAGAAGTCGACGCGGCTGGCCGCCAGCGCCGGGTCGGCGACCCGGTAGGTGACCGTCATCTGCACCGTCACGTCCTGGAAGTCGGCGGTGCGCGCGTGGAACAGCATCGGCAGCTCCCGGTCGTCCACCGGGACCTCCGACAGCACCGCGCTGCGCGGCCGGAACCAGAACGACAGCCCGGTCCCGTCGTGCACGACCTTGCCGTGCTTGAGGTGCCGCACGTGCACGGTCGGCGTGCCGCGCAGGTGTCGCAGGCCGGGGTAGCCGGTGATGTCGGCCATGGTGGTGCCTCCTCGGGATCTTATCGTCGGAGCGACGATATGTGTCGTGACGCGTTTTCGTCAACTTGACGATATGATCGTCGCATGGAGCGCTACCCGATTTTCGCCGTGACCGCGGACCTGGTCGTCCTGACGATCAGGGAGGAGCGGCTGTGCGCGCTGGTGGTGCGGCGCGGCGAGGGGCCGTACCTGGGGGAGTGGGCGCTGCCGGGTGGGTTCGTGCGGCCGGACGAGGACCTGGACCAGGCGGCGGCGCGGGAACTGGAGGAGGAGACCGGGTTGGCGGTGGGGACCGTCCACTTGGAACAGCTGCGCAGCTACGGGGCGCCAGGGCGGGATCCGCGGCAGCGGGTGGTGACGGTGGCGTACCTGGCTCTGGCGCCTGATCTGCCCACGCCGGAGGCGGGGACGGACGCGGCTGAAGCGAGGTGGGTGCCGGTGGAGTCCGTCCCGGACCTGGGAGCGGGCAGGTCACTCGCCTTCGACCACGACGCGATCCTGGCCGACGGGCTGGAGCGGGCCCGCGCGAAACTGGAGTACACGCCGTTGGCCACCGCGTTCTGCGGCGAGGAGTTCACGGTGGCGGAACTGCGCAGGGTCTACGAGCTGGTGTGGGGCGCGGAGTTGGACCCGCGCAACTTCCACCGCAAGGTCACCGGCGCCACCGACCTGCTGGTGCCGACCGGCAGCACCACCACGCGGGACGGCGGCCGCCCGGCCCAGCTGTTCCGCCGGGGCACCGCGACGACCCTGCATCCGCCCATGCCCCGGAGCACCTAGGCCAGCACCACGACCTGCCGCGTACGGGCCGACTCCGCCGCTGCCTCGATCACCTCGAGCCCGCTCACCGCGTCGCGTGCGTCGACCGGCGGCGCGTCTCCGTGCAGGACCGCTTTCGCGACTCCCGCGTAGAACAGCTGGTAGGCGCCCGGCTCGGTCCGGACCGGCGACGACTCGCCGCCTGCCCGCAGTTCTCCCCAGGCCGACTCGGGTTCCTCGCCCCAGCCGTCGCCGCCCGGTGTGGTGCCCGCCTTGAGCAGGTCTTCCTGGGGGTCCATTCCGCACTTCACGTACGCGGCCTTGTCGCCCAGTACGCGAAACCTCGGCCCGAGGTCTGCGACCAGGGCGCCCATGTGCAGGTGTGAGCGGGTTCCGTCGCGGTGGGTCAGGGACAGGAAGGCGTCGTCGTCGGCTTGGGCTCCGGCCCGGAGGGTGGCGATTTCGGCGTAGACCTCGACCGGGGGGCCGAAGAGGGCGATGGACTGGTCGACGAGGTGGGTGCCGAGGTCGAAGACGATGCTGCCGAGGTCGGCCGGGTCGCCGGATTCCTTCCAGGTGGATTTCACCGCAGGGCGCCAGCGTTCGAAGCGGGATTCGAAGCGGTGGACGTCGCCCAGTGCTCCGTCGGCCAGGAGTTTCTGCACGGTGCGGAAGTCGCCGTCCCACCGTCGGTTGTGGAACGGCACCACGACGAGGCCCTGCGCGGCGGCGAAGTCGACCAGCGCGCGTGCTTCGGCGGCCGTGCCGGAGAAGGGCTTGTCGACGACGACGTGCAGGCCGTGCTCCAAAGCGGACCGGGCGTGCGCGTGGTGGAAGCGGTTGGGGGTGGTGACGACGGCGAGGTCGTAGTCGCCCGCCCAGACGTCGTCGATGGACGGGAGGATCTCCGCCTCGGGGTAGCGCGCCCGCACCTCCGCCTGTCTGCCGGGGTCGCCGGTGACGACGGCGCTCAGTTCGAGTCCGGGTGTGGTGTGGACGAACGGCGCGTGGAAGGCCGAGCCGCCGAGGCCGTAGCCGATCAGTGCGGTGCGCATGCAACGACACGATAGGCGTTCCGCCGACCGGAGGCGTCCCACGAACTGGACGCCCTGTTGCAGGATGTGCACACGGCACTAACGTCGAGGACATGGGCCCGCTCGTGGCACGGCGGCACGTGGACGACGTGCGCGTGACCGGCATGGCCTGTCGCGGCCTCGGCTGATCGACCTCGTCCCATCCCATCGCACCCCTCTCCCACCAGCGTGAAAACCTTTACGAAACAGGAGACAGCCATGTCCGCCGACCCCACGGCCTGGTCGTTCGAGACCAAGCAGGTCCACGCAGGCGCCACGCCCGACCCGGCCACGGGCGCCCGCGCCACGCCGATCTACCAGACGACGTCCTACGTCTTCCGGGACACCGCGCACGGCGCCGCGCTGTTCAGCCTGGCCGAGGCGGGCAACATCTACACCCGCATCAACAACCCGACCCAGGACGTCCTGGAGCAGCGGGTGGCCGCGCTGGAGGGCGGTGTGGCGGCGGTGGCGTTCGCGTCCGGCTCGGCGGCCGTGACCGCGACGATCCTGAACCTCGCCCGATCGGGTGACCACTTCGTGTCGAGCGCGTCCCTCTACGGCGGCACGTACAACCTGTTCCACTACACGCTGCCGAAGCTGGGCATCGAGGTCACCTTCGTGGATGATCCCGACAACCTGGACGAGTGGCGCGCGGCGGCGCGGCCGAACACGAAGCTGTTCTTCGCCGAGACGCTGGCGAACCCGCGTTCGCACGTCCTCGACATCACCGCGGTGGCGGAGGTGTCGCACGAGGTCGGTGTGCCGCTGGTCGTGGACAACACCGTGCCCACCCCGTACCTGGTGCGGCCGATCGAGCACGGCGCGGACATCGTGGTGCACTCGGCGACCAAGTACCTCGGCGGCCACGGCACGACGATCGCGGGCGTCGTGGTGGACGGCGGCACGTTCGACTTCGGCACGGACCGCTTCCCGGACTTCAACGAGCCGGACCCGAGCTACAACGGTCTCCAGTACTGGCCGGCGCTCGGTCCCGGCGCGTTCGCCGCGAAGCTGCGCGTGCAGCTGCTGCGCGACACCGGCGCGGCCATCGCCCCGCTCAACAGCTTCCTGATCATCCAGGGCATCGAGACCCTGTCGCTGCGCATCGACAAGCACGTCGCCAACGCGCAGGCGCTGGCCGAATGGCTGGAGCAGCGCGACGAGGTGGAGAAGGTCCACTACGCGGGGCTGCCGTCGAGCCCCTGGTACGAGAACGCGCGGAAGTACCTGCCCAAGGGGGCGGGCGCGATCGTGTCGTTCGAGCTGCGCGGCGGCGTCGACGCGGGCCGGGCGTTCGTGGACGGCACCGAGCTGTTCAGCCAGCTCGCGAACATCGGCGACGTGCGCAGCCTGATCGTGCACCCGGCGAGCACCACGCACAGCCAGCTGTCGCCGGACGAGCAGGTCACGACCGGTGTGACGCCCGGACTGGTGCGGCTGTCGGTCGGCATCGAGGGGATCGAGGACCTCAAGGCCGATCTGGAAGCGGGGTTCCGCTCCGCCAAGTCCGCCCAGTGACCGCGGCGTCCCCTCGCGCCACCGGCGGGTGGCGCGAGGGGGATCCCGCCGGGCGGCGGCTGTGGATCGGCCACGACGGGCCGCTCGCCGGGCTGCCCGGCTTCCGGCTGGCCTACGAGACCCGTGGGACGTTGAACGCGGACGGCTCGAACGCGGTCCTCGTGCTGCACGCGCTGACCGGGGACAGCCACGCGTCCGGGGTGGTCGAGCCGGGGCACCCGACACCGGGGTGGTGGGACGCGCTGATCGGGCCGGGGAAGGCGCTCGACCCGGCGCGGTGGTTCATCGTGGCGCCGAACGTGCTGGGCGGCTGCCAGGGCAGCACGGGGCCGTTGTCGGCGGCGCCGGACGGTGAGCCGTGGGGAAGCCGGTTCCCGCTGGTCACCGCGCGGGAACAGGTGGCGGCGGAGGTCGTGCTGGCCGATCGGCTGGGGATCGGGGCGTGGGCCGCGGTGCTCGGCGGGTCGATGGGTGGGATGCGGGCGCTGGAATGGGCCGTCGGCGAGCCCGACCGGGTGCGGTCGCTGCTGCTGCTGGCCACCCCCGCCGCGTCCTCGGCCGAGCAGATCGCGCTGGCGTCCGCGCAGGTCCACGCCGTTCGGGCGGATCCGGTGCTGGGACTCGGGGTGGCCCGGCGGATCGCGCACATCAGCTACCGGACGGAGGCGGAGCTGGCCGCCCGGTTCGGCAGACAGCCGCAGGGGGACGGGAGGTTCGCCGTCGAGTCGTACCTCGACCACCACGCGGAGAAGCTGGTCCGGCGGTTCGACCCGGACAGCTACGTGGTGCTGACGGAGTCGATGAACAGCCACGACGTCGGGCGCGACCGGGGCGGGGTGCGGGCGGCGCTGAGCCGGATCACCGCGCGCACGATCGTCGCGGGGATCGACAGCGACCGGCTGTTCCCGCTCGCCCAGCAGGCGGAACTGGCCGCGGGCATCACCACCGCCGACGACCTGCGGGTCGTCACCTCCGAGTACGGGCACGACGCGTTCCTGATCGAGGCGGAACAGGTCGGCGCGCTCGTCCGCGAACTGCTCCCGACGCGGGTGCCCTCCGACGCGTAGGTCGGAGGGCACCCGGTTTCCTCGTCGGAACGCCGTCGGGGGCGTCCGGCGGGGGGGCTCAGAAGCCCGCGGTGATGCGGGTGAAGTCCCAGTCGTTCTGGACGATGCCGCTGCAGGACGCGCTCAGCTCGCTGCCGCCGCCGGGACAGGCGCGGTCGCGGTTGACGGACCAGAACGCGAGCCTGCCCAGGCCGTTGGACCTCGACCAGTCGCGGATGCCGGTCCACGCGGTGGCGGTGGTGATCTCCCGCTGGTCGGAGACGCCGTTCATGCCGGAGATGCCGACGTGGTTGAACGCCACCGCGTCGGACCAGCCGAACGTGGTCTTCAGCTTGTTCTTCAGGCCGGTGGCGGCGTTGACGGTGTCGGTCTGGACGTTCGAGCTGCCGAAGTCGAACGGCATGATCGTGAAGACGTCGATACCGGCGTCGAGCGCCTTCGCGCGGTCGACCAGCCTGCCGCCGTAGTAGTTCGGGCCGGTGGTCGTGGTGCCGAACGTGACGATGGTCTGGATGCCGGGGTTGTTCCGCTTGACGATCTTCAGCGCCGACAGGATGCGGTCCTGCACGGTCTCGTTCTCGAACTCGTCGGAGTTCTCGATGTCGATGTCGATCGCCTTCAGGCCGTAGGCGCTGATGACCTGCTGGTACGCGCCCGCGAGCGCCTCGGGGGTCGAGCAGTTCGGGCCGAGCTTGTTGCCGCTCCAGCCGCCGAACGACGGGACGACGTCACCGCCGTTGCGGCGGATCTCCGCGATGGCGGCGGCGTCGACGCCGCCGGACAGCGGTCGGCTGCCGTCCCACGCGGGGGTGCAGCCGCCGGAGGACAGGACGAACGCCATGGTGAACCACTTGACGCCCGTCGCCTGCATGACGGCGGTCGGGCTGGGCGGGCTGCCCCAGCCCATGTAGAGGTACGGGGCCGCGGTCCTCGAACCGGTACCGGGGTCGGTGCCGCCGGGCAGGGTGGTGGCGGAGACCTGGTTGCTGGAACCGGAGGTGTTGCCCGCGGCGTCGCGAGCCCTGACCGTGAACGCGTAGGCGGTGCCGCCGGACAGGCCGGAGACCGTGGCGGACGTGCCGGTCGCGGTCGTGGCGACCGAGCCGTCGCGGTAGACGTCGTAGCCGGTCACGCCGACGTTGTCGGTCGACGCGGTCCAGTTCAGGGACACCGAGTCCTTGGTGGTCCCGGTCGCCCGGAGCCCGGTCGGGGCGCTGGGCGCGGTCGTGTCGCCACCGCTGCCGCCACCGGCGCAGGAGCCGCCGTTGACGGTGCAGTTGCCGGGCGCGCCGGAACCCGTTCCGATGACGCCGACCGCGGCCGACGCGCCGACGCCGAGTTCGCCGTTGTAGCTCTTGTTCACCAGGACGTAGTGGTCACCGGATCGGGTGAGCGTGGCGTCCCAGGCGCTGCTGATCGCGGTGCCGGAGGGCAGGTCGAACTCGACGCGCCAGCTCGTCAGGGCGCTGGAGCCGCCGTTGGCGACGGTGAACCGGCCTTCGAAGCCGGATCCCCAGTCGCTGGTCTTGACGAACGTCGCGGTCACGCCGCCCGCGGCGGAGGCGGCGGGGGAGGTGAGGGAAGCGAGTGCCAACGCGCTCGCTGTCAGCAGGGCGCCGAAGCGGAGTCTCATGGTTCTCCCTGAATGGGATGGCGGGGTGCAGGGTGACCGCCCGTAGCGCCTCGGGAACGTCGGGGCTGGTCAGGGACAGACACTGGTCTGGACCAAATCCCTTGTCAAGGGCTCGGACCGGTCGCGGCCGCATTCGCGCAGGCCCTACCGGGACGACGTTCCCGAAAATCCGGACAACTGTCCTGTTCGCATCACGACGAACAGGTGACGGGGTGGTCCCTGAGTTCCCCATTAGGGCTCTGCCAGGCCGAACGCGGTCACTCCTCCAGGGAGTCGGCGATCCAGTCCGGCACTTCCAGGTCGCGCGTCCGGCACTCGGCGGCGAGCTTCACCGTCCACCGCAGCGCCTGGAGCACGACC
The DNA here is from genome assembly GCF_032460545.1 of Umezawaea sp. Da 62-37. GTDB lineage: Bacteria > Actinomycetota > Actinomycetes > Mycobacteriales > Pseudonocardiaceae > Umezawaea. Next base: position 4,492,663 of record NZ_CP135965.1, on the reverse strand, counting down.
GTCGCCAACTCCTGCGGGGCGCCGTTCGCCAACGCGATCTCGATCTGCTCCGCGGCCGCTTCCTCGTCGCCGTGCACCTCGGCCAGCAGGGTGCGGATCGCCGTGCGCACCGGCGGGTCCGCGTCGTCGATCGGGACCTCCTGGCCGTCTTCGTCGAAGACCTGCATCTTCACCGGCGTGGCGCCGCCGGAGCCGAGCGCCGCGACCATGCCGCTGCACTCGGAGAACAGCAGCAGCACCAGTTCCCTGATCTCCTCGTTGCCCTCGGGAGACCCGCTGAGGAACCCGGTGACCAGGTCGACCGCGACAGCGTCCTCCCCGACCTTGGCCGCGGCCAGGGCCTCGCCCGCCACGGCCGTGAGCCGCGACCAGCGATCCGGATCATGCTGCGAGGTCATTCCACCATCTTTCAACACTTCGCCCGACGGCGTCCGATCGCCCGGTCCCTGCTCACTGCCTACCCGCTGGTGATCGGATGCCGCAATGGCTTGTCGCGGGTGATACCGGGGTAGGTCGCTCCACGGGTGCATGTCCCGCGAGCCTGACCGCCCTAGCATCGGCTGGTGATGCGCACCTTGTTCCAGGTCGTGGCGCTGCGGGACCGCACGCCGGTCCTCGGCGCCGTGCCCGGCAACCTCACCCGCGTCGGCCATGCCGTGATCATCGTCTACTCGCTCGTGGTCGCCATCGTGGCGAGCGCGGACTACGTGCGCGAGTACGACCACGACGGTGTCTGGGTGGTCTACTTCGTGGTCATCGTCGCCACGTACGGGCTGATGATCCGGTCGCCGCTGGACGCCTGGCGGCTCGGGACGGCGGGGCTGTTCGTCGAGCTGGTGGTGCACGGGTCCGCCGCGCCGCTGATGTCGGGCTGGCAGTGGTGCTTCTACGTGCCCGTGGTGCTGGTCGTGGCGCTGCACCACTCCCGGTCGGTGGTGGTCACCGCGGGTGTCCTCACGCTGGCGGCGTTCGGGTACGCGGCGGCGCTCAGGGGGTCGGGCTTCTACTGGGAGTCGTCGATCGTGCTGGTGCTGATCCTGCTGGTCGCGTACACGTTCGGCGCGCGCGGCCGGGCCGAGCAGGTGATCGAGCTGGAACGGGCGGAGAAGGGCGCGCTGGAGGAGCGCGCGCGGATCGCCCGCGAGATGCACGACGTGGTGGCGCACCACATGTCGATGGTGGTCGTGCGCTGCGAGACCGCGCCCTACCGGATCGCGGGCCTGCCCGAGGAGGGCGTGCGCGAGTTCGCCGAACTGGGTGAGGCCGCCCGCGAGGCGATCACCGACATGCAGCGGCTGCTCGGCGTGCTGCGCGGCGCGGACCAGGAGGCGGACAGGGCGCCGCAGCCGGGGCTGGACGAGGTCCCCGGTCTCGCCGAGCGCGCGGGCGCGGGCGTGGAGATGCCCGCGCTGGACGTGTCGCAGGCGGTCGGGCTGACGGCGTACCGGATCGTGCAGGAGGCGCTGACCAACGCGGCCCGGCACGCGCCCGGCGGTGCCGTGTCGGTCGTGCTGCGGTCCGAGGGCGGCCACCTGGAGGTGCTGGTGCGCAACACCCGCGGTGGCGCCTCGCTGGGCGGTGGCGGTGGGCACGGCCTGGCCGGGATGCGGGAACGCGTCGCGGTGCACGGCGGCGCGCTCACGGTGGGGGCGACGGGCGGCGGCGGGTTCGAGGTGCTGGCGCGGATTCCGTTGGGGGACAAGTGATCAGGGTGCTCGTGGTCGACGACCAGGAGATGGTGCGCGAGGGTTTCTCCGCGCTGCTGGACGCGCAGGAGGACATCGAGGTCGTCGGCTCGGCGGGCGACGGCGTCACGGCCGTGGCCGCCGTCCGGAGGCTGCTGCCCGACGTGGTGCTGATGGACATCCGGATGCCGGAGATGGACGGGCTCGCCGCGACCAGGCTGCTGGCCGCCGACGAGCACCCGGTGAAGGTGCTGGTGCTGACCACCTTCGACCTCGACGACTACGTGTACGAGGCGCTGCGGGCCGGTGCCAGCGGGTTCCTGCTCAAGCACGCGCCCGCCCGCGAGCTGCTCGACGCCGTCCGGATCGTCGCCCGCGGCGAGGCGCTGCTCGCGCCGTCGATCACCAAGCGGCTGATCGAGGACTTCGTGAAGTCCCAGCCGGTGCAGGGGGTCCGGCCGCGCGCGCTGACGGCGTTGACCGAGCGGGAGACCGAGGTGCTGCGGCTGGTGGCGCAGGGGCTGTCGAACACCGAGATCGCCGGGCACCTGTTCCTGGCCGAGCAGACGGTCAAGACGCATGTGAGCCGGGTGCTGGCGAAGCTCGCCCTCCGCGACCGCGCGCAGGCCGTGATCGCGGCGTACGAGAGCGGTCTCGTGGTACCGGGGTAGTGGCTCTCCGGGGTGACGGAACGGGGGCCGTGGTCTTCCTAGTTTTCGGTCATGGCCAAGACGATCGCGTTCCTCACCGCCCTGCTCGTCCTCACCCCGCCGATGACCTCGTGGGCCGGTGGCGACACCCGCGTCCAGGCGCTGCCCGCGTTGGCGGACGACGTGCGGGTGCTGCGCTTCGACCCGCACGGCAGGGGAAGGCTGGTGGCCGCGTTGGGGGATCCGCTGCGCGCCAGGCACATCGCGGTGGTGGTGCCGGGGTCCGATGTGGACGTTCCCCGGTTCGGCGGGGTGCTCGCGATGGCGCGGGCGGTGCACGAGGCGGCGGGGCGGCCGGACGACCTCGCGGTCGTGGCGTGGCTCGGCTACGACACCCCGGAGGGCGTGGGCGTGGACGCGGCGACCGGGCGGCTGGCCCGTGCGGGCGCGGAGTCGCTGGCCGGGTTCGTGCGGGACCTGCCCCCGGCGGCGGACGTCCACCTGCTGTGCCACAGCTACGGGTCCGTCGTCTGCGCGCTGGCCGCGCCGCACCTCGACGTGGCCGACATCGTGTTCACCGGCAGCCCCGGCGTGCGCGCCGGGTCGGTCGCCGAACTCGGGACGAGCGCGCGGGTGTGGGCGGCGAGGGCGTCCGGCGACTGGATGAAGTGGGTGCCCAAGGCGCGGCTGTGGGACCTCGGCCACGGCACCGACCCGACCAGCGGGGCGTTCGGGGCGCGGGTGTTCGACGCGGGCGAGGGCGGGCACGACGACTACTACCGCGCGGGCGGCGCCGCGCTGCGGACGATGGCGCGGATCGTGGTCGGGGACGCGCGATGACCGGGCGCGATCCGGTGATCGACACGGTGCGGGCGATCGCGGTCGTCGGCGTGGTGACCGGGCACTGGCTGGTCACGTCGCTGGTGGCGGGCGCGGACGGGTTCACGATCGACAGCCCGCTGCGGACGATGCCGTCGTTCACGCCGCTGAGCTGGGTGCTCCAGACGCTGGGGCTGTTCTTCTTCGTGGGCGGGTTCGCGGCAGCCCGGTCCACGTCGCCGCTGCCTGCGAAGGCGCGGCGGCTCGCGGTGGCCGTCGCGGTGCTGCTCGGGGTCTGGGCGGTCGTGCTGCTCGGGCTGGCGATGCGCGGCGTCCCGCAGAACACCGTGCAGGCCGTGGTCCACCTGGTCGTCACGCCGCTGTGGTTCCTGGGCGTCCACCTGGCGCTGTCCGCGCTGACGCCCGCCTTCCGGTTCCTGGACCGGCACCTCGGCGTGGCGGCCGTGGTGCTGCCGGTGGCGCTGGCGCTGCCGGAGATCGGCGCGGTGAACGTCCTCGCGGTCTGGTGGGCGCCGTGGCAGCTCGGCATCGCCGTGTCCAGGCTCGGATCGCGGCGCTCGTGGGGGACGCCGCTGCTGGTGGCCGGGGTCGCCGGGTACTCGCTGCTGGTGCGCTTCGGCGGGTACTCGGCCAGCGCGGTCGGCGTGCCCGGCGAGCGGTCGAACCTGCTCCCGCCGAACCTCGCGACGCTCGCCCTGGCGTTCGCGCAGATCGGTCTCGTGCTGCTGCTGCGGCCCGCGTTCCTGCCGGGGGTGGTGGCGTGGGTGAACCGGATGGCCCTGCCGCTGTTCCTGGCGCACCAGAGCGCCCTGCTGGCCGTGGCGCTGCTGGGTTCGGCGTTCGGCAGGCTGCCGGGCCTGCACACCGCGCCCGACGGCCCGCGGTGGCTACACCAGCGCCTCCTGTGGCTGCCGGTGTTCGGCCTTGTCACTTGGGTGCTGCTTCGACACGGCGGCCATCAGCGCCAGCACGATCGTCGCCACGTGCAGGACGACGCCGAGGGTGTTCGGCTCCAGCACGAGCAGCGGCGGCACGCACGCCATCGCGGCCAGCAGCCACGAACGGCGGCCGTGGCAGGTGCCCGCCCGCGCGGTGTGCAGCAGGTACCAGCCCAGCAGCAGGTGGACGAGGTTCTGCAGCGGGTCGACCTGGAGCACGATCAGCGTGGCGCTGGTCCCGGCGAACCCGGTCGCGACGAAACCCAGCACCCCGAGCGCCCCGAACGCGACCCCGAGCGTGGCGGCGAGCCGGGACCGGTGCGACTCCGCCGTCGTCCAGCGGGCGCCGGGGAACAGCGACGCGTGCCGCTCGAACCGGTGGAACAGCAGCAGGACCGGCATCAGCAGCAGCACCAGCACGGCCAGCCACCGGGGCCGGGCCAGCCAGTCGGCCACCGTGAACGCGGCGGCGTCCGGCGCGTCGAGCAGCCCGAGCACGCCGACCACGGCGGCGAGGACGGTCAGGTAGCCCAGGTACACGGTCATCGGGGCGGCGCGCGCGAACGCGACGACGTTCCACTGCCGGGTGCCCGCCAGCCAGGTTGAGGTGCGGTCGCGCAGCAGGGCCACCAGGCAGATCTGCCCGATCGCCAGCACCAGCAGGCACACCGTGGGCGGGCTCAGGTTCGACGACGCCTCGCCGGGCAGCGCCATCATCGTGCGCGGGTAGCCGCCGTAGGTGATCAGCGCCAGCAGCACGGGCACGGTCAGCGACGCCACCACGCCGAGGACCTTGCGGGAGATCCGCCGGAGGCTGCCGTCGGCGTAGAAGAAGCCCAACTGCTGGAGGAACACCGCGCCGAGCAGCAGGTTCAGGTAGCCGCCGGTGCGCCAGTCGAAGACCGCCCGGACGCCGTCCACCGACACCATGACCACCACCAGCGCCAACGGCGTGCCGAGGCGCAGCCTGCCGTGCAGCCACGCCATCAGCGGCGTCACCGCCACCGCGACCAGGTACACGCCGAGGAACCACAGCGGGTACGCGATCAGCCTGCCGAACGCCTCCACGCGCACCTTCGGCACGTCCAGCAGTTCCAGGGGGAGGGGGAGGACGAGCCAGGCCAGCACGAACCCCAGCACCGGCCGCAGCAGCCACGAGATCCGGCTGGACAGGTACCGCCCGTACCCGCCGTGGTCGGCCTGCACCTCCTGCCAGCTCAACAGGTTCGCGTGGCCGCCCGCGAAGAAGAAGACCGTGACGGCCTGGAGCGCCCAGGTGAGCAGCCACAGCCAGTTCGCGCTCACCCCGGCCCAGTGCATGACCGTGAGCACGGACTGGCCGAGCACCACCAGTCCCAGGCTCGCCAGCCGCAGGAACGTCGCGTACCGGTCCTGCGAGGCGGGGCGCGGCTCGAACTCCGCGGGCGCGGTCTCCTTGCGGCGCCGCCCCGGAAGCCGGGCCAGCAGCAGGAAGACGACCATCGCGCTGCCGAACCCCCAGGCGAGCACCGGTTCGTGCCCCGGTGGCCCCCACCGCTGCCGCCACGAGTTGAACCCGAGCCCGCCCGCGTAGAGCTGGGCCACCGCCCGGCACTGCGACTCCGAACCGCGCGGGTTCTCGTGGCACCGGGCCTGCATGTCCCTGGACAGCTGCGCGTCGACGTCCCGGCGCGCGTCCGGACCCAGCGGCTGGCCCTTGCTCTCGGCGTAGCGCAGGAGGTCGTAACCGAGGTCGTGCGCCTTGCACGCGAGGCTGAAGTCCCATTCGGTCTCGCCCGCGGGCCCGGAGCACTCGCCGTCCGGGTGGAACGCCCTCAGCGATCCGTCGGCGGTCCGCACCACCATCGGGCTGCGCCCCTGCACCTGGCCGAAATCCGCGGGGAAGTCGTCGAGGGGGTCGTGCGTTCGGCTCGGGTGCGTCATGGCCTGCACGGCCTTCGCCGCCGCGGCCACCTCGCCGCTGAGCGGGCGGTCGTCCGTCGCGCCCGCGGGTCGGGAGGCGATCACGCCGCAGACGAAGACGACGAGCGTCACCACCAGGAAGCGGAACCACGTGGGAAAGCGGGACAGGAGCCGGAGACCCGGCCACCCGCCACTGTCGTTTGCCGGTGCGTCAACCATGGGAACGCCAGGTTACGGAATGACAACGCCCGCTCGCCAGTCGGGAATTGAACCGCAGGTCAGAGCATGTGAAGAACTGCTACGGGCGTGAATTGAACCATTCGATCAATTCGTGCCACGCCGAAGTGGTGCAATCCGATTTCCGGTGTGAACCGGGTCCCGCCTCCTAGACGACGGGCGAGGCGTCCGCCTCCAGGACGCCCGCCGTGGTGACCGACGCCAGCGCCATCCGGGACAGCAGGGCCGCCATCTGATCGCGGTCGAGGTGCGCGCTGTGCGGCGTGGAGTTGATCAGACCGAACACCGCGTGGGCCGCCGCCCGCGCGGTCGGCTCGTCGACCTCCCGCACGGTCCGCCGGATCGTGTCCACCCAGACCTCGACGTACCGGCGCTGAAGGGCGCGGACCCGCCGCCGGTCGGGGTCGGTCAGGTTGGCGAGGTTCCGGATCTGCACGGTGATGAGCGCCGGGTCGTCCAGCGCGAAGTCCACGTGCCACCCCACGAGCGCCCGCAGCGCGTCCTCGGGCCCGTTGGAGGCGTCGACCCGCGCCAGGCCGCCGTCCAGCAGCCGCTCGCTGATCGAGGTCAGCATCTCCCCGAGCATCGCGTCCTTGCTCCGGAAGTGCCGGTACAGCGCGGGACCGGAGATGCCCACGGCGGCGCCGATGTCGTCGATCCCCACCCCGTGGAAGCCGTGGCGGGCGAACAGCTCCGCGGCGGCGGTCAGGATCTGCTCGCGGCGGTTCGGCTTCGCGGCCTCGGTTGGCGACACGTCGGCCATCCTAGGTGCACCGGGTTAGCGGTCGCTAACCATTCCTGGTCACGGGGGCCGCGCGGGTGGACCGCCGCGGACCATTCACACGATCGGTTCACGCATCGTTAACTCTTGACCCGGTCTATTTATATAGGCGTACTGCCTGGTAGCAATTGATGTGCTTGGCATCACACCTGTGCTGCTCTCCTGGGGAGACCCCGATGCGCCCTGTCCGTTCCCTGCTCGTCGCCGCACTCGCCGCGGCCGCCGCCCTGTCGACGGCGCTACCTGCGGCCGCCGCGCCCGCGGCGGTCAACTACGTCGCCCTCGGCGACTCCTACTCGTCCGGTCTCGGCACCGGGTCCTACATCTCCGGAAGCGGGAGCTGCAAGCGCAGCAACTACGCCTACCCGGCGCTCTGGGCGGCCGCCCACTCGGTCAGCTCGTTCACGTTCGTGGCATGTTCCGGTGCACGTACGGGTGATGTCCTGAGCGGCCAGGTGGCCTCCCTGAGCGCCTCCACGACGCTCGCGAGCATCTCAATCGGCGGGAACGACGCCGGGTTCACCGACGTCATCACCACCTGCACGTTCGGTTCCGACCAGGACTGCGTCAACCGCACGAACACCGCCAAGACCTACGCCCAGAACACGCTGCCGGGTCTGCTGGACAACGTGTACGCGCAGATCCGCGCCAAGGCGCCGTCCGCGAAGGTCGTCGTCCTGGGCTACCCGCGCATCTACAAGGTGCCGGGCTCGTGCAACGTCGGCCTGAGCGACACCAAGCGCGCGGCGATCAACTCCGCGTCCGACGTCCTGGCCACGGTCATCTCGGGCCGCGCGGGCGCCAAGGCGTTCAGCTACCAGGACGTCCGCACGGCGTTCACCGGGCACGAGATCTGCTCCGGCGACTGGTGGCTGAACAGCCTCAGCTTCCCCGTGGACGAGTCCTACCACCCGAACAAGAACGGCCAGAAGCTCGGCTACCTGCCCGCGCTCACCGCGGCCACCGGCTGACGCGGGCGCACGACGAGGGGGCCGGGTCGTCGACCCGGCCCCCTTCGTGTGGACGGGGTGGTTAACAAGCGCTAACATCGACGGAGGTTAACGGCTGCTAACTACCGTCGCGAGGAGCCCATGGACGCCCCGGTCCTGCGCACGACCGCCGATCCGTCCGGCGAGGCGTTCCAGCGCTACGCCAAGGAGCACGCCACGTTGGTCGACGAGCTGCGCGCCAAGCTCGCGAAGGCGGGCCGAGGCGGGCCGGAGAAGTCGCGGGAACGGCACGTGGCGCGCGGCAAGCTGCTCCCGCGCGACCGGGTGGACGCGCTGGTCGACCCCGGCTCGCCGTTCCTGGAGCTCTCGCCGCTGGCCGCCGACGGCATGTACGGCGACGAGGCGCCCGCCGCGGGCATCATCACCGGCGTCGGCCGGGTGTCCGGCCGCGAGTGCGTGGTCGTCGCGAACGACGCCACGGTCAAGGGCGGCACGTACTACCCGATGACCGTCAAGAAGCACCTGCGCGCCCAGGAAGTGGCGCTGCACAACAACCTCCCGTGCGTGTACCTCGTCGACTCGGGCGGCGCGTTCCTGCCGCGCCAGGACGAGGTGTTCCCGGACCGCGAGCACTTCGGGCGGATCTTCTTCAACCAGGCCACCATGTCCAGCCGGGGCATCTCGCAGATCGCCGCGGTGCTCGGCTCGTGCACCGCGGGCGGCGCGTACGTACCCGCGATGAGCGACGAGGCCGTGATCGTCCGGAACCAGGGGACGATCTTCCTCGGCGGTCCGCCGCTGGTGAAGGCCGCGACCGGCGAGGTCGTGACGGCCGAGGAGCTGGGCGGCGGCGACCTGCACTCGCGCACCTCCGGCGTCACCGACCACCTCGCGGACGACGACCGGCACGCGCTGCGGATGGTCCGGTCGATCATCGGCACGCTGGGCCCGCGCGCCGAGCGGCCGTGGGCGCTGGAGCCGACCGAGGAGCCCGCGGTCGACCCGGAGCAGCTCTACGGCGTCGTGCCCACCGACAGCCGCACGCCCTACGACGTGCGCGAGGTGATCGCGCGGATCGTGGACGGCAGCCGGTTCCAGGAGTTCAAGAAGGAGTACGGGGCGACGCTGGTCACCGGCTTCGCCCGGATCCACGGGCACCCCGTCGGCATCGTCGCCAACAACGGCATCCTGTTCGGCGAGTCCGCCGTCAAGGGCGCGCACTTCATCGAGCTGTGCGACCAGCGCTCGGTGCCGCTGGTGTTCCTGCAGAACATCAGCGGGTTCATGGTCGGCCGCGAGTACGAGGCGGGCGGCATCGCCAAGCACGGCGCCAAGATGGTGACGGCGGTGGCGTGCGCGCGGGTGCCGAAGTTCACCGTCGTGATCGGCGGCTCGTTCGGCGCGGGCAACTACTCGATGTGCGGCCGGGCGTACTCGCCGCGCTACCTCTGGATGTGGCCGAACGCCCGCATCTCCGTGATGGGCGGCGAGCAGGCGGCCTCGGTGCTGGCGACCGTGCGCCGCGACCAGCTCGGCGACGAGTGGTCGGCGGAGGACGAGGAGGCGTTCAAGGAGCCCATCCGCGCGCAGTACGAGGACCAGGGCAACCCGTACTACTCCACGGCCCGGCTGTGGGACGACGGCGTGATCGACCCGATGGACACCCGCGTGGTGCTCGGGCTCGCGCTGTCGACGGCGGCGAACGCGCCGCTGGACCCGGTCTCCTACGGCATCTTCCGGATGTGAGCGGCATGTTCGACAGTGTGCTCGTGGCCAACCGCGGCGAGATCGCGGTCCGCGTGGTCAACGCGTTGCGGCGCTTGGGAATCCGATCGGTCGCCGTGTACAGCGACCCGGACGCCGACGCCCGGCACGTGCGCGAGGCGGACACCGCCGTGCGCATCGGCCCGGCTTCGGCGCGGGAGAGCTACCTCTCGATCGAGCGGATCGTGGACGCCGCGGTGTCGTCCGGCGCGCAGGCCGTGCACCCCGGTTACGGCTTCCTCGCGGAGAACGCGGAGTTCGCCCGCGCGTGCGAGAAGGCCGGTCTGGTCTTCATCGGCCCGAGCCCGGACGCGATCGAGGCGATGGGCGACAAGATCCGCGCCAAGCTCACCGTGCGGGCGGCCGGGGTCCCGGTCGTGCCCGGCCGCACCGAACCCGGCATGTCGGACGACGCGCTGGTCGACGCGGCCGCCGAGATCGGCTTCCCGGTGCTGCTCAAGCCGTCGGCCGGTGGTGGCGGCAAGGGCATGCGGCTGGTGCGCGAGGACGCGGCGCTGCGCGACGCGATCGAGTCGGCCCGGCGCGAGGCGCGCGGCTCGTTCGGCGACGACACGCTGCTGATCGAGCGGTTCGTGGGCAATCCCCGGCACATCGAGATCCAGGTCCTCGCCGACGCGCACGGCGGTGTCGTGCACCTCGGCGAGCGCGAGTGCAGCCTCCAGCGCCGGCACCAGAAGATCATCGAGGAAGCGCCGTCGCCGTTGCTGGACCCGGAGACCCGCGCGGCGATGGGGAAGGCGGCCGTGGACGCCGCGAAGTCCGTCGGCTACCTGGGCGCGGGCACGGTGGAGTTCATCGTCGACGGCGCCTCCGGCGACTACTTCTTCATGGAGATGAACACCCGCCTCCAGGTCGAGCACCCGGTCACCGAGCTGGTCACCGGCGTCGACCTGGTCGAGTGGCAGCTGAGGGTGGCCTGCGGTGAGCCGCTGGACTTCACCGAGGTCCCGATCACCGGGCACGCGGTCGAGGCGCGCGTCTACGCCGAGGACCCCGCCCGCGGGTTCCTGCCGACCGGTGGCGAGGTGCTGGCGCTGCGCGAGCCCGCCGACGTGCGCGTGGACTCCGCCCTCCAGGTGGGGCTGCGGGTCGGCAGCGACTACGACCCCATGCTGGCCAAGGTCGTCGCGCACGGCCGCACCCGTGAAGAGGCGTTGCGCAAGCTGCACGCCGCGCTCGGCCGGACGGTGCTGCTCGGCGTCACCACGAACATCCCGTTCCTGCGCGCCCTGCTGTCCGATGTGGACGTTCGCGCCGGGAGGCTGGACACCGGGCTGGTCGAGCGCAAGCTGGACGAGCTGGTCGCGCACGACGTGCCGGACGAGGTGCTGGTGGCCGCCGCCCTGGAACGGCAGCTGGCGCTGGCGGGCCGCGGCACGGACCCGTGGGACTCCACCGGCGGCTGGCGGGTGGGCGAGCACGCGTGGACGACCTGGCGCTTCGACGTCCCCGGCCGGGACACCACCGAGGTGCGCGTCCGGGGCGACGAGGTCGTTGTGGGGCAGGGGGAACCGGTGCGCGCGCGGGCCGTGGTCCGCGACGGCGAACTGGTCGTCGGCACCCGGCGCTACGCGATGGCCCGCGCGGGCCGGGTGCTCTGGCTCGGCGCCGAGGGCCGGTCGTGGGCGTTGACCGAGACCGAGCCCCTGGCCGCCGCGGGCGCGGGCAGGGCTGGCGCCGCCGGTCCGGTCACCAGCCCCATGCCGGGCACCGTGCTGGTGGTCCGCGCCGCCGTGGGCGACGTGGTCACCGCCGACCAGGCCCTGTTCGTGGTCGAGGCCATGAAGATGGAGCACACCGTCGTCGCACCGGTCGACGGCGTGCTCGCCGAAGTGAACGTCCAAGCGGGCCAACAGGTCGCGCTGGACCAGACCCTAGCCGTCGTCGTCCCCCACCAGGAGTGACCGATGTTGGACTTCCGCCTCGACGAGGACTACGAAGCGCTGCGCAAGACCGTCCAGGAGTTCGCCCGCGACGAGGTCGCCCCGGTCATCGGGGACTTCTACGAGCGCTGCGAGTTCCCGTACGGGATCGTGGCCAAGATGGGCCGCATGGGTCTGTTCGGCCTGCCGTTCCCCGAGGAGCACGGCGGCATGGGCGGTGACTACTTCGCCCTCTGCCTCGCCCTGGAGGAACTGGCGCGCGTCGACTCCTCCGTCGCCATCACCCTGGAGGCGGGCGTCTCGCTCGGCGCCATGCCGCTCCTGCGCTTCGGCACCGACGAGCAGCGCGCGCGGTGGCTGCCGCAGATGTGCGCCGGCGAGGTGCTCGGCGCGTTCGGCCTGACCGAACCGGGCGGCGGCAGCGACGCGGGCTCCATGCGCACCACCGCGAAGCTGGAGGACGGCCACTGGGTCCTCAACGGCACCAAGGCGTTCATCACCAACTCCGGCACCGACATCACCGGCCTGGTCACCGTCGCCGCCGTCACCGGCACGAAGGAGAACGGCCGCAAGGAGATCTCGGCGATCATCGTGCCCTCCGGCACGCCGGGCTTCACCGTGTCGAAGAAGTACTCCAAGGTCGGCTGGAACGCCTCCGACACCCGTGAGCTGTCCTTCTCGGACTGCCGCGTCCCCGAGGCCAACCTGCTGGGCGAACGCGGCCGCGGCTACGCCCAGTTCCTCCAGACCCTCGACGAGGGCCGGATCGCCATCGCCGCCCTCGGCGTCGGCCTGGCGCAGGGCTGCGTCGACGAGAGCCTGAAGTACGTCGGCGAACGCGAGGCCTTCGGCCACAAGATCGGCGAGTACCAGGCGATCAAGTTCAAGATCGCCGACATGGAGGTCCGCGCCTACAACGCCCGGCTCGCCTACTACGCCGCCGCCGCGAAGATGCTGCGCGGCGAACCCTTCAAGAAGGAGGCCGCCATCGCCAAGCTGGTCTCCTCCGAAGCCGCCATGGACAACGCCCGCGAGGCCACCCAGATCTTCGGCGGCTACGGCTTCATGAACGAGTACCCCGTCGGCCGCTTCTACCGCGACGCCAAAATCCTCGAAATCGGCGAAGGCACCAGCGAAGTCCAACGCATCCTCATCGCCCGCGAACTAGGCCTATAACCGCGAGTCGAACACTCAGACACCCCGTGTCGAACACTCAGGCACCCCGAGTCGAACATTCGGGGATCCCGAGTTGGCCGCTCGGACATCCGTCCGGAGGTTTCGAGGTGTCTGAGGGTTCGACACGAGGTGTCTGGAGGTTCGACTCGCGAGGTGTCTGGGGGTTCGACACGGGGTGTCTGGAGGTTCGACTCGCGGTTAGGTGGCGTTCATGGCGGTGGTGAGGAGGCGTTTGACCTGGGCGATGCGCTGGAGATCACCGCTGACGGATACATCCCCGCCGCGGTTGTAGAGCCAGAGCAGCACGGAGCCGGGTGCGCCGCGCACGGTCGCGGCGGCGTCGTCGGAGACGGCGGGCTCCGGGCCCGCGGGTGCGACGTCGACGCCGAGCGGGTGCACGGAGACCCGCCACCCGTCGATCCGCATCCAGTGCCCGTCCCACTCCGTCAGGTCGGCCGCGTAGTCCTGCGGCCACGTGTGCGTCTCCCGCCGCAGGAACACGTCCAGCATCTCCCCGATCGCGTCGACCGCGAAGTCCTCCGGGAACGGCGTGATCGGCGTCCCCAGCGCCAACTCCGCGTCGAACCGGTGGATCGCCGCCTCCTGCGCCATCCGCCGGATCCAGAACCGGTCGGGTCGCTCGACGAACGCCGAGGTGGCCGCCCCGTAGGCCTGGTCCAACGCCTCCACAGGGGTGGGGTCCACCGGGTCGGCCTCCTTCCCGACCACGGTCCGGAAGCCCCGCGCCACGTGCTCCACGAGGTCGCGCACCGTCCAGCCGGGGCACGTCGGCACGGGCACGTCGAGGTCGCCGCCCGCCAGCACGCGGAGGCGGCGGACCTCGTCCGCGAGGATGTCGAGCAGCCGCGGGTTGTCCATGGTCAAGGCTTCGGCAGACCGCGTTCGACGATCGCGCCGGTGTCGACGCCGCGGGGGAGGGTGCCGAACGCGACGCCCCAGTCACCCGCCAGCCGGGAGGCGCAGAACGCGTCCGCGACGGCCGGGTGGCCGAACCGGACGAGCAGCGATCCCTGCAACGCCAACGCCATCCGCTCGACCAGCCGCCGGGCGCGCAGTTCGACGTCGGCCTGGTCGGCCAACTCCGTCCGGAGGCCGTCGATCGCCGCGTCCAGCCGCCGGTCGGCGCCGCGCGCGGAGTCCAGCTCCTCGAAGAACGCCTGCACGCTCTCGGGTTCACGGCCCATGGCGCGCAGCACGTCGAGCGCGGCCACGTTGCCCGAACCCTCCCAGATGGACAGCAACGGGGCCTCCCGGTACAACCGGGGCATACCGGACTCCTCGACGTACCCGTTGCCGCCCAGGCACTCCAGCGCCTCGGCCGCGTGCGCCGGTCCGCGTTTGCACACCCAGTACTTGGTCACGGCCAGCGCGAGCCTGCGGAACTTCCCGGTCGCGCCCGCGAGGTGCATCCCGACCGCGGTGGCCGCCTCGGACTCGACCGCCAGGTCCGCGAGGACGTTGCGCATCAACGGCTGGTCCACGAGGTAGCCGCCGAACGCCTTGCGGTGCGCCGCGTGGTGCGTGGCCTGCGTCAGGCCGAAGCGCATCCCGGAGGCGGTGCCGATCACGCAGTCCAGCCGGGTCATGTTGACCATCTCGATGATGGTCCGCACGCCGCGCCCCTCCTCGCCGACCAGCCAGCCGACCGCGCCGTCGTACTCCAGCTCCGCCGACGCGTTCGACCTGTTGCCGAGCTTGTCCTTCAACCGCTGCAACGACATCGCGTTGCGCGTGCCGTCGGGCAGGACCCTGGGCAGCAGGAAGCACGACAGCCCGCCGGGCGCCTGCGCGAGCGTGAGGAACAGGTCGGACATCGGGGCCGAGGTGAACCACTTGTGCCCGGTCAGCAGGTACGTGCCGTCACCCGCCGGACGCGCCGCGGTGGTGTTCGCGCGGACGTCCGAGCCGCCCTGCTTCTCGGTCATCGACATGCCCGCGATCAGGCCGCGCTTGCCCTCCGGGGCGCGCAGGCCGAAGTCGTACTCCCTGGAGGCGAGCAGCGGTTCGAACCGCTCCGCCAGCTCGGGGGTGGTGCGCAGCGCGGGCACGGCGGCGTAGGTCATCGAGATCGGGCAGCCGTGCCCGGCCTCGGCCTGGTTCCACACGTACATCTTCGCCGCGCGCGCGAGGTGCGCGCCGAGCCGGTCGTCGCGCCACGGGGCCGCGTGCAGGCCGTGGCCGACCGCGGTCTCCACCAGCCGGTGCCACGCCGGGTGGAACTCGACCTCGTCGACCCGGTGGCCGTACCGGTCGTGGGTGCGCAGCACCGGCGGGTTCTCGTTCGCCTGCCGCGCGAGGTCCGCCGTCTCCGGCAGCCCGGCGAGCCTGCCGAGCTCGTGCACCTCGGACTCGGCCCATCCCGCGCCGCCGCGGTGCAGCGCGTCCAGCAGTGCGGGGTCGGCCGCGACGTCGTGACCGGACAGCGGGGGCACCTGGTTCGTGACCTCGTGTGTGGCGTGCGTCATGCGGACAGGGTAGTCCGACTTCTACTCGTCGGTAATGTCCGGTTCTCGGTTGCTCGGAGGTTTCGTCCGACCACTGTGTGGGATCAATCCGCATCAGTTGGGTGATTTGGGGATGCCTAGAACCGATGATCGGCCTAACGTCGGACCTGTGAGCAGCCACCCTGCGCAGGCGGCTCCGGTAGGAGCCCACTCCGAGGCCGTCGCGGCACTGCGCCAGCAGTACTCCGCGATTCCCGCGGGCAGTCCCGTGCGCCTCGCCAAGCCGACTTCCAACCTCTTCCGATTCCGCCAGGACCAGACGGGCGGGCTCGACGTCGCCCGGTTCGACCGGGTCCTGTCGGTCGACCCCGAGGCCCGCACCGCACAGGTGCAGGGCATGACCACCTACGAGCACCTGGTCGACGCGACCCTCCCGCACGGACTGATGCCGCTCGTCGTCCCGCAGCTCAAGACGATCACCCTGGGCGGCGCGGTGGCCGGTCTCGGCATCGAGGCCAGCTCCTTCCGCAACGGCCTCCCGCACGAGTCCGTGAGGGAGTTGGAGGTGCTGACCGGCGACGGCGAGGTGGTCGTCGTGAAGCCGGAAGACCCGCTGTTCAGGGGCTTTCCCAACTCCTACGGCACACTCGGCTACGCGTTGCGGCTCGAGATCGAGCTGGAGCCGGTCAAGCCGTTCGTCCGGCTGCGGCACGTCCCGTTCGGCGACGCGCGCGAGTGCGCCGAGGTCATCGCGGGCGTCTGCGCCGACGGCGCGTACCAGGGCGAGCGGGTCGACTTCATCGACGGCACGGTGTTCGGCGGCACGGAGATGTACCTGACGCTGGCGGACTTCGTCGACGAGGCGCCGCGCACCTCGGACTACACCGGCGACGGGATCTACTACCGCTCGATCCAGGCCCGCCGCACCGACTACCTGACGGTGCGCGACTACATCTGGCGCTGGGACACCGACTGGTTCTGGTGCTCCCGCGCGTTCGGCGCACAGCAGCCGCTGGTCCGCAAGTTGTGGCCCAAGCGCTACCTGCGATCCGATGTCTACCGGAAGATCGTGGCCTTCGACCGTCGGCACGGCGTCAGCGACCGCCTCAACAAGGCGGTCCAGGAGCCGGTCATCCAGGACGTCGAGATCCCCGTCGACAAGCTGCCCGAGTTCCTCGACTTCTTCGAGCGCGAGATCGGCATCAGCCCGGTGTGGCTGTGCCCCGTGCGCCTGCGCGACCGCACCGGCTGGCCGCTCTACCCGATGGACGCGGACACCCTGTACGTCAACGTGGGCTTCTGGTCGACCGTGTCGCTGCGCCCTGGGGAAGAGATGGGCAGCCGCAACAGGTCGATCGAGGCGAAGGTGTCCGAACTGGGTGGGCACAAGTCGCTGTACTCCGACTCGTACTACGAGGAGTCGGATTTCTGGCAGCACTACAACGGCGAGGCCTACCTGGCCTTGAAGGGGCGGTACGACAAGGGGAGTCGACTCCCCGGCCTGTACGCCAAGTGTGTTCTCCGAAGGTAGAAAGGAGCCGGGGCCCATGCGGTTGGCGGAGGTGTTCCAGCAGGTGGTCGGTGGTGACCAGGCCGTCGAGTTCAGCGCTTACGACGGCAGTCACGCCGGTCCCGCGGGGGCGGGCATGCGCATCGAGGTGCGCACGCCCATGGCGTTGTCCTACCTGGCATCCGCGCCAGGCGAACTGGGGTTGGCCCGTGCGTACGTGACGGGCAACCTGGAGATCATCGGCGACGTGCACGGTGCGCTGGCGCACCTGTCGGAGCTGAGCCTGCGCGAGGTGCCGTGGTCGCAGCGGGTCAACCTGATCGCGCTGCTCGGCAGGGTGCGGGTGAACAACAAGGTGGAGGTGCCCGCGCAGGAGCGGCGCCTGCACGGGATGCGCCACTCGAAGGCCCGCGACCGCGAGGCGATCGCGCACCACTACGACGTGGGCAACAAGTTCTACGAGTGGGTCCTGGGTCCGTCCATGGCCTACACGTGCGCGGTCTACCCGGAAGCGGACTCGACCCTCGAGGACGCCCAGTTCGCCAAGCACGACCTCGTGGCCAAGAAGCTCGGCCTCAAGGAGGGCATGCGCCTGCTGGACGTCGGCTGCGGCTGGGGCGGCATGGTCATGCACGCCGCCAAGCACTACGGCGTCCGCGCGGTCGGCGTCACGCTGTCCCGCAACCAGGCCGAGTGGGCCCAGAAGGCCATCGTCGAGGCCGGGCTGTCGGAACTGGCCGAGGTGCGCTACCTCGACTACCGCGACGTCCGCGAGGACGGCTTCGACGCCATCAGCTCCATCGGCCTCACCGAGCACATCGGCAAGGCCAAGCTGCCCGGCTACTTCCGCTCCCTGTACTCGAAGCTGAAGCCCGGCGGCCGGATGCTGAACCACTGCATCACCCGGCCGAACAACCTCCAGCGGGCGCGGACGGGCGGCTTCATCGACCGGTACGTGTTCCCGGACGGCGAACTCGTCGGGCCGGGCCACCTCGTGTCGCTGATGTCGGACACCGGGTTCGAGGTGCGGCACGAGGAGAACATCCGCGAGCACTACGCGCTGACGCTGGCCGCGTGGGGCCGCAACCTCGACGCCCACTGGGACGAGGCCGTCGCCGAGGTCGGCGAGGCGCGCGCCAGGGTGTGGCGGCTGTACCTGGCCGCGAGCCGGTTGGGGTTCGACCGGAACAACATCCAGCTGCACCAGGTGCTCGGGGTGAAGCTGAAGGGGACCCGGTCCGGAATGCCGTTGAGGCCCGACTGGGCGTGATCGTTCGCCGAAGCGGGCCGTTCCTCCGGGAGCGGCCCGTTTTCGTTGGTGCGATGAGTTTTCGCCGCGGTGACTGTCCAAGTACCCGACTGGACATTTCGGAGGAGGAACCATGGGCACGGTCGTCGTGGATCTGAGCATGTCGCTGGACGGGTTCATCGCCGGCGCCGGGGACGGGCCTTCGAGCCCGCTCGGACGTGGTGGCGAGGCGCTGTTCCGGTGGATGGCGGCCGGGCCCGAGGAGAACCGCGTCGAGAGCCGGATCTCACCGCCCGACGCGAGCAAGGCCGTCGTCGAGGAGTGGACGACCGGTGGCGGGGCGATCATCAGCGGGCGCCGGACGTTCGACATCGCGGGCGGCTGGCGGGACGGGCACCCGATCGACGTGCCGATCTTCGTGGTGACGCACGAGGTGCCGACGAGCGGGCAGTGGAGCCCGCGGGTCAGCTTCGTGACCGAAGGACTGGACCGCGCGCTGGAACTCGCGCAGGAGGCCGCCGAGGACAGGACGGTGGCGATCGCCGGCGCGAGCCTGGCCCAGCAGCTGCTGCGGGCGGGGAAGCTGGACGAGATCCAGGTGAGCCTGGTGCCGGTGCTGCTCGGCGGGGGCGTGCGGCTGCTGGAGCACTTCGGCGACGAGCCGGTGGAGTTGGAGCAGATCCGGGTCGTCGAGTCCGACGGCGTCACGCACCTGCGGTACCGGGTGGTGCGGGTCGGTCCTTGAGCGGCAGTTCGGTCGGTTCCCGGAGCCGTTGTGCGGACACGGGGTCGGTGGAGTGCGCTTGAGCGGGAGTGAGGAGCGGTCAGCAGTTGCACCGCCTTGCCGGTCCTGAAGCGCAGGACCGGCGGCCGCCCTTGTGGACGACCGCCGGTGTCGGGGTGGGGTCAGTTGGCCGAGGCGACCAGCTGGTTGACGATCTGGGTGGCCTGGTTGGACGGGATGGAGAAGCCGATGCCGACGCTGCCAGCCTGGTCGCTGCCGGAGGCGGGGGAGTAGATGGCGGAGTTGATGCCGACGACCTGGCCCGAGGTGTTGATGAGCGGGCCACCGGAGTTGCCGGGGTTGATCGAGGCGTCGGTCTGGATGGCCTGGTAGCTGGTGCCCGCGGAGCGGCGGGTCTCGCCCGCGATGTTGACGGTGCGGTCGAGCGCGCTGACGATGCCGGACGTGACCGTGCCCTGGAGGCCTTCCGGGGAGCCGATGGCGACGACCTGGTCGCCGACGGCGACGGTGGAGGAGTCGCCGAACGTGGCGGGGGTCAGGCCGGAGGCGCCGGTCAGCTTGAGGACCGCCAGGTCGCTGTTGGGGTCGGCGCCGACGACGGAGGCGGCGTACTCCTTGCCGTCGTTGGTCGTCACGGAGATCTGCTGGGCTCCGGAGATGACGTGGTTGTTGGTGAGGATCCTGCCGTCGGCGCTGAGCACCACACCGGACCCGATGCCGCTGCCCTGCGCCACGGTCACGTTGACCTGGACGACGCTGGGGAGCACGGAGGAGGCGATGGCGCTGACGTCCTCAGTGGACGTTCCGGTGGAGGTCTTCGCGATCGTCGAGCTGGTCACGGAAGCGCTCACGGCGGTCGGGACGCCGGCGGCCCCGACCAGTCCACCGGCGGTGCCGGCGACCACGGCCGCGGCGAAGGCCACGGCGGTCAGCTTGGTGGACGTGCGGCGCCAGAACCCCGGCGCCTTGGCCTCGTCGTCCAACGACCCGCTCATCGCGGGGAAGCCCTGTCGCATCTCGGTCATGGCTCCACTGTGCTGCCGGGAGTTGTGAGGAACCTGAGCGAACACCCAGGACTTCCCAAGAAAATCAGCCGCGCCGCTCCCGCAGGTCCGACAGCCCCACCGTCATGATCCCGATGACCTGCTCGAGGATGTGCTCGTCGAACACCAGCGTCACGCCGTCGAACAGGTCGAGCGCCCGGCTGTGCTCACCCACGCTGATCTCCACCTGGTCGTCGTCGGTCAGCGCGTACGCCACCTGCGCACGGGACGGCACCTGCATGTAGGTGTTCAGGTGCATGGTGGTGTCGCTGACGAACATGGGCTCTCCTCAGGTGTGTGGCTTGTGCAGAACATAGAGGTATACGTCTACACAGCACCATCGCTCGATCAGGTGATGCGCGGATGGATGGGTCCCGGATAAGTTGTGATCATGTTCGAACTGGCCGCTCCTTCGGCTCTCCAGTGGTTGATCGGTGTCGAGTTGTCCTACTTCCGGCGGCAGGAGGGCATGTCGCTCACCGATCTCGCCGAGGCCAGTGGCATCGGCAAGCCCAAGCTGGGACACCTGGAGACCGGCCGGACCAACCAGTACCCCGGCGACATCCGCAAACTCCTGAAGGCCTGCGGGGTCGACAAGGAGCACATCGACCGGATCGTGCTGCTCAGCAGTCGCGCGGATGAGGCGTCGTGGGTCGGGCCGTGGACCGATGTGGTGTCCGACTGGCTGCGCACCATGGTCGGCCTGGAATCGTTGGCGCGGAAGGAGTTCGTCTTCGAACCGATCGTGCTGCCCGGCCTGCTCCAGACCGAGGGCTACGCGCGGGCGATGACTCTGGGCGCGAGCCTTGTGGGCCCGGATTCCGCCGCGCGGCTGATCGAGTTCCGCATGGAGCGAACCCGGTTGCTCAGCAAGGAGGAGCCGCTTGAGCTGCACGCGGTGTTCAACGAGCAGGCGTTGCGGCTACGGGTAGGCAACAAGAAGGTGATGAACGAGCAGTACCGCCACCTTCTCGGGCTGGCTGAGCTGCCGAATGTGACGCTTCAGGTTGTGAAGCCGGAGGCCGGTCTCCACGATGCGGTGACCGGCCAGTTCATGTTGCTGGACTTCATCGATGCCCGGTCGATCGTGTACATCGAGATCCAGGATGCGGCGGTCTTCGTGGATGACATGGCTCGGGTGCGGACCTATACCCTGAGTACGCAGAGCCTGGAACGGGTCGCGTTGTCACCTGCCGAGAGCGCGGCTTTGATCGAATCCCTGATCACGTAGGAGTCCGCCATGGCCAACGACTGGCGCACCAGCAGCTACAGCGGGCAAAACGGGAGCTGCGTCGCCGTGCGTTGGCGCATCAGCAGCTACAGCTCGGAAAACGGTAGTTGTGTCGCCGTGCGGTTCCCCGAGGCCGGTCCGGTGGCCGTGCGCGACTCCAAGAACCCGGCCGGCCCGTCGCTGGCCTTCCCCGCTTCCGCGTGGACGGCTTTCCTCAGCGCTCGCTGAGCATCGTCCGGATCGCGTCGGCGTCCACGGGCTCGCCGAAGAGCGGGCCCTGGGCGTGGGTGACGCCGAGTTCGGCCAGGCGGAGGGCCACGGTCTCGTCGCGGACGTCGTCGGCGGACAGGGGAAGGTGCAGCACGCTGGACCAGCGGATCAGGGCCATCGCGGCGCTCTCGTCGAGCAGGGCCGTTTCGCCGCCGAGGGCGGCGCCGATGGTGCTCGCGAACTTGATGCCGTGCAACGGGATGTCGCGCAGGCGCTTGCTGGTGACGGTGCCGCCCGTGAGCTGGTCGAGCACCAGGCGGACGCCGTGCTCCGCCAGGATCCCCAGCTCCTCGACCTGCTCGTCGGTGATGGCCGAGGGCAGGCTCTCGTGCAGCTCGAACAGGAGGAACTTCGCGGGCAGGCCGGTCTGCTGGAGCAGCTTGACGGTCTCGGCGACCAGCTCCGGTTCCTGGCAGTGCCGGGCGATGAGGTCCATGCACAGCACGGGCGCCGCCTCGCCGAACTCGGCGTACCAGCGGCCCGCGTCCTGGCACGCGCGGTCCAGGGCCCATCGGCTCAGCCGCATCACCATGCCGGTGCTGTTGGTCAGCGGCAGGAACTGGTCGGGGTCCAGCAGGCCGCGTTCGGGGTGGTGCCAGCGCAGCTTCGCCTCGACCGCCACCAGCGACCGGTCGGACAGGGCGACCACGGGCTGGTAGTCGACCCGGAACTCGCCCAGCTCCAACCCGCCGGGGATGGAGGCGGCGAGCACGCACATGTCGCGGTCGCGCAGGTCGCGGTCCCGGTCGTAGAGCGACCACTGCGCCTTGCCGTCCGCCTTGGCCCAGCCGAGCGTGATGTCCGCGCAGCGCAGCAGTTCGGAGGCGTCGGCGCCGCGGGCCCGCCCCGAGACCAGGCCGACGCTGGCCGTCACGGCGATGCCGTGCGAGTCGATGTAGATCGGCTCGGCCAGCAGCTCCAGCGCGTCCTCCACCAGGACGATCACCGAGCGGGTGTCCTTGGGGTCCTTCACCAGCACGCCGAACTCGTCGGGACCGATCCGGGCGATCTGGCCGACGCCGTCGAACACCGTGCGCAGGTGGTTGGCGACCTCCACCAGGATCCGGTTGCCGACGCCGTGGCCGAACGCGTCGTTGACGACGCGGAACCCGTCGATGTCGAAGTGCGCGAGCACCGCGGTGTCCGGACCCTGACTGCCGGCGGCGTGCTCCAGCCAGCCGAGGTACTGCGCCCGGTTGGCCAGGCCGGTCTGCGCGTCGTGCAGGCTCTGCCGGACCAGCTGCGTCTGGAGCGCGCGCAGCTCGTTCATGTTCTCGATCATCGCCACGTAGTACGCGGGCTCCCCGTCCGGCCCGCGCACCAGCGACAGGGCGAGCAGGACCTCGACGATCTCGCCGTCGCTGCGCACCATCCGGTGCTCACCGCGGAAGTGCTCCACCTCGCCCGCGGCGAGCCGTTCGATGGCGACGGTCATCGACGTCCGGTAGTCCGGGTGCAGCAGCGAGCTGGCGGTGAGCCTGCGCAGTTCGTCCGCGGGGTGGCGCAGCAGGCCGACCAGCGACTCGTTGAAGTCGATCAGCCGGTCGTCCAGGCCGATCACGGCGATGCCTACGGCGGAGGAGTTGAACACCGCCCGGAACTTCGTCTCGCTGTCGTGCTGGGCCTGCTGGGCGCGGCGGGTCGCGATGACGGCGGCGGTCTTGCTCAGCTCCTGCTGGTCGAGGGTGCGGTCGCGCAGCCCGTCGCTGAACCCGGCGGCGAGCGAGCCCAGCACCCGCATCAGCCTGCCGGTCCACGACGCGGGCAGGTGGAAGTGGCCTAGCAGGTGCTCGCCGATGAACCCGATGGAGCGTTCGAGGGTCTCGGAGGCGATGAAGTCGTGCTCCACCATCGCCCGCCCGATCCGGTGCGCGTGCTCCGGCTCCTCGGGTTCGGCGGAGACCGCGTGGAGGAGCTGGGTGGTGAGCGCGGCGAGCAGCTGCTCCAGTTCGGGGCGCGAGATGTTCGCGAGCACCGTCGTGGAGATCAGGGCCGTCCAGCGGTGCGCGAAGTCCTCCCGGACGAGGGGGAACTCGTCGAGCGTGGTGCCTGGTTCCGGGGCCGCCCCCGAGTGGTCGACCATCGGCATTCAGGCCCGCAGACCATTTGTGGAAATGAGACCGGTCGTTCCACGGGAACGGCTGACGCGCACGTCTTGGCTGACTGTTCGCCGAGCGCTGTGCACGGACGCTCCTATTTCACTCGTTCGGGGCTCGCGGGCCGTGGGGAAAGACAGGTCGTCGGTTCGGGTGACCCGCGGACGCACCGTCGTGAGCCGCTGGCTGCGAGTGAGCTTACTGACGTTGTTGTGCCTGCCCAACCCGAGCACCCGATTTTCGTCCGGATGCGCATGCTGGGTGACAGGGGGTGCCTACTGACGGGTAGCGTGCTAAACGACTAGAGCCGGACCCACCGACACGGGGAGGTCCGACTCGTCCGCGAGGCCTGGTCAGGTGAGTTCGGGCGGGCTGATCAGCGATTCCGGGATGGCGGAGTCCTGCGTTCCCCATTTCTCCATGATGCGCTGGTAGGTGCCGTCCTTGATGAGCTTGTTGACCGCGCCCTGGAAAGCCGGGGCGAGCGGCGAGCCCTTCTTGAAGGCGAATCCCACGTCGAGCCGTTTGAATTCGTTCAGGAACGCCAGGTTCGGCTGTCCGGCGGCGGCGTGCCGCAGCCCGTTGATGGTGCTCATGATCACGTCGATGTGCTTCTGCTGGAGACCGAGGAAGACCGCGGCGTTGTCGGAGAAGCTCAGCACCTCGTACTCCGGCTTCCCGGCGTCGGGGCAGACGTGCTTCTCGCGTTCCAGGGTCGCCTCGAACGTCGTCCCGGCGCCCGTGCCGATCTTCAGCCCGCACAGCTGGGTGAGGTCCTCGACCTCCTTGAGCCGGTCGTCGTCCTTGCGCGCGGCGAAGCCCTGGCCGTCGTTGACGTAGGTGACGAAGTCGATCGTCTTCTTGCGCGCCTCGGTCACCCCGAAGTTGCCGGTGCCGACCTCGTACTTGCCGCTCGTCAGCGCGGGCAGGATCGCCTCGAACGTCGCGATCTCGCGGTCGATCCGCAGGCCGAGCACCTGTCCGACGGCCGCCGCGACGTCGATGTCGACGCCCTGGACGGTCTTGTTGTCCTCGGCGTAGAAGGCGGACGGCGGGACGTTGCCCACCGACGACGCGAACTTCACCACCCCGGCCTGCCTGGCGGCCTCGGGCAGCAGCGCGGCGATCGAGTCGTCCTTCACGACCGACGCGAGCACGTCGGCGGTCGGCGCGGTGCTCGGCGTGCTGCCGCCCGCGTCCGCCGCGCCGCAGCCCGCCGTGGCGAACGCGACGGCGAACGCGAGCATCAGCGCCGCGTAGATCTGGGAGCGCTTGGTCTTGTGGGCCATCAGGTCAGGTGCTCCTCGAACGGCAGGCTCTTCGTGGACGGCAGGTCTTCCTCGAACCGCAGGGTGTTCTCGAACGGCAGGTCTTTCCCGAACGGCAGGGGACCGTCGGTGGGCGGGTCGTCCACGTCGAACAGCGGCGTGTAGTCGAGGGCCAGGTACAGCGCCTTCGCCTCCGGCTGGCGCGGCCCGGTGGTCAGGTAGAGCCGCCGGTAGCCCAGCGACAGGGCCTCGCGCTCCAGTTCCAGCACCACCCGGCGGCCGAGGCCGCGCCGCCGGTGGCCCGCCGCCGTCCAGATCCGCTTGAGCTCCGCGGTCCGCTCGTCGTACCGCTTGAACGCGCCACCGGCCACCGCCCCGCCGCCCACCAGGAGCAGCAGCAACGTCCCGTCCGGCGGCTCGAACACCGGCGTCGGGTAGCGGGCCATCTCCTCGCGGGCGCGTTCGCCGTAGCGGGTCACGTACTCGTGCGTCAGCTCGGCCATCATCGGCGCCGTGGCCGGGTCGGCGGGGCTGACCCGGCGCACCTCCAGCTGCCCCTGGTCGACGGTCATCCGTCGACCGAGATCGACTCGCGGACCGGCTCCTGGTCCTTGACCCGTGCGGCGGCCCGTTCGCGGTCGCGCTTGGCTACCTCCTCGCGGACGATCGGGATCACGTAGCGGCCGAAGTCGATGGCGTCGTTCAGGATGTGGTAGCCGCGGGCGGACAGGATGTCCACGCCGAGGTCGTAGTAGTCCAGCAGCGCCTGCGCCACCGTCTCCGGCGTCCCGACCAGCGCGTTCGAGTTGCCCGCGCCGCCGGTGGCCGCGGCGGTCGGCGTCCACAGCGCGCGGTCGAACCGCTCGCCCTGCGCGGCCAGCGCGAGCAGCCGCTGCGACCCGGTGTTCTCCGGGTTGGTCAGCGAGTGCCGCCTGGTCAGCGTCGCCGTGCCGCCCTTGGTGCGGTCCGTGATGGCGGCGACGGTGCGGTGCGCCTTCTCCCACGCCAGCTCCTCGGTCGCCCCGAGGATCGGCCGGAACGCGACCTGGATGCGCGGCACGTCCGTGCGCCCGGCGTCGAGCGCGGCCCGCTTCACGGACTCGATCTGCTCCGCGGTCTGCGCCAGCGGTTCGCCCCACAGGCAGTAGATGTCCGCCTCGGCGCCGCCCGCCCGGTACGCCGCGGGCGAGGAACCGCCGAACGAGACGCCGATCCGGGGCTGCTGCACGGGGAACGTGTCGCTGACGAAGTCGGCGAACCGGTAGTGGGCGCCCTCGTGGTCGAACGGCTCGTGCGAGGTCCAGGCCTTCTTGACGATCCCGATGTACTCGCGCGTGCGGTCGTAGCGCTCGTCCTTGGTGAGGTAGTCGCCCTCGCGCTGCTGCTCGTGGTCCGTGCCGCCGGTGATGAAGTGCACGGTGAGCCTGCCGTCGCTGATCTGGTCCAGCGTGGCGAACGTCTTCGCGGCGAACGTGGGGTAGGACACGTTCGGCCGGTGCGCGAGGAGGATCTGGAGCTTGTCCAGCCTGGTGGCGACGAACGCGGCGACCTGCGCGGGCTCCGGTGAACCGGAGCCGTAGGCGAACAGCACGCGGTCCCAGCCGTTGTCCTCGTGCGCGCGGGCCAGTCGCAGCGTGTAGTCCTTGTCGAAGGCGGCGCCGGTGCGCGCGCCGGTCTCCGAACCGTCGTTGGTGCCACCGATACCCAGGAACTCAACAGGCACGTCAGTACTCCCCAGATGTGGTGCGGAAAGTGCGCCCCGCGGCGGTGCGGGCGCGGAAGTGGGCACGGGCGAACCCGTTGAGGGGGAAGGGAAGCCGAGTTCTGGCGTTGAGGGAGACGCGCTCGGCGGCGGGCTCAGCGCGGACAGGAGGCCGACCACACGCGACCGAGGTCGATGTGGTCGCGGGTGACCAGTCGCAGGCTTCTCACGCTTCCACTTGACCAGCGTCCTGCCCGCTGGTCAATGGCCGTCCACATCGCGGAATGCCTTGACGTGCAGAGGTTGTGCGCGCCTACGATCGGGGTGCGGCGTTGAGGGACGCGGCCCTTTCCCGTGCTTCCCCTCGTCCTCCGGAGACCGTCGATGACCGCGTCCACCGATCTCGCACCACCGCCGACGACCAGATCCGCCCCCGCGAACGCCGTTGTGCCGCTGCGCCGACCCGGCCGGTGGATCTCCGCCGCGCTGGTGCTGGTGATGCTCGCCGCGGCAATCCGCTCGGTCGTCACCAACGAGGCGTTCCAGTGGGGCGTGGTCGCCGAGTACTTCACCGCCGACGTCGTGCTGCGCGGCCTCGGCATGACCCTGTGGCTGACCGTCCTGACCCTGGTGCTGGGCTTCGCGCTCGGCACCGCGCTGGCGGTGCTGAGGCTGTCCGGCAACCCGGTGCTCGTCGGCGTCAGCTGGGGCTACGTCTGGATCTTCCGGTCGGTGCCGATGCTGGTGCAGCTGCTGTTCTGGTTCAACATCGGCGCGCTGTACCCCACGCTGTCGTTCGGGATCCCGTTCGGACCGGACTTCCTGAGCCTGAGTTCGACCAACCTCATCGGACCGACCGCCGCCGTCATCATCGGGCTGACCCTGCACGAGGCCGCCTACGCCGCGGAGATCGTCCGCGGCGGTGTGATCTCGGTGGAACAGGGGCAGGTCGAGGCGGCGTTGGCGCTGGGGATGGGCCGCGCCCGGATCCTGCGCCGCATCGTGCTGCCCCAGGCGATGCGCTCGATCATCCCGGCCGCGGGCAACGCGCTGATCGGCACGCTCAAGGGCACGTCGATCGTCAGCGTGCTGGCCGTGCAGGACCTGCTGTTCTCGGTGCAGCTGATCTACAACCGCAACTACCTGATCATCCCGCTGCTGCTGGTCGCGACCGTCTGGTACGTCGTCGTGACCAGCGTGCTCAGCGCGGCCCAGTACTACGTCGAACGGCACTACGCGCGCGGGGCGGCGCGGGCCCTGCCGCCGACGCCGTGGCAGAGGCTGAAGGGACGGCTGCGATGAGCGCGACGGTCGTGCGGATCAGCGATCTGCACAAGAGCTACGGCACCACACCGGTGCTGCGCGGGGTGGACCTGGAGGTCCACCAGGGCGAGGTCACCTGCGTGATCGGGCCGTCCGGGTCGGGCAAGAGCACGCTGCTGCGGTGCGTGAACCACCTGGAGAAGATCAACGCCGGTGAGGTGGAGGTCGACGGCGAGCTGATCGGCTACCGCAGGCACAAGGGCCGGTTGCACGAGCTGAAGGACCGCGCGATCACCCGGCAGCGCGCGGCGATCGGCATGGTGTTCCAGAACTTCAACCTGTTCCCGCACCTCACCGTGCTGGAGAACATCATCGAGGCGCCGATGGGCGTGCTGGGGCTCGGGCGGGCGCAAGCCGTTGCTCGGGCGACGGAACTGGTCGCGCGCGTCGGGCTGGCGGGCAGGGAGGGCTCGTACCCGCGGCAGCTCTCCGGTGGGCAGCAGCAGCGGATCGCGATCGCGCGGGCGCTGGCGATGGAACCGAAGCTGATGCTGTTCGACGAGCCCACCAGCGCGCTCGACCCGGAGCTGGTCGGCGAGGTGCTGGCCGTGATGGCTGACCTGGCGGAGGCGGGGATGACGATGGTCGTGGTGACGCACGAGATGGCGTTCGCCCGGCAGGTCGCGGACACGGTGGTGTTCCTCGACGAGGGCAGGGTGGTCGAGTCGGGGCCGCCGGGGGAGCTGCTGGCCAACCCGCGGCACGCGAGGACCCGCGAGTTCCTCGCCAGGGTCCTGTGAACGCCCCGCCGTTGGTGCTCGCGCTGGTCGGCGGCGGGCCGCGCGCGGCAGGGCTGATCGAGCGGATCGCGGTGAACGCGCCGGAGCTGTTCCCCGGTGGGGCGCTGGAGATCCACGTCGTCGACCCGCACCCGGTGGGGGCCGGGCGGGTGTGGCGCTACGAGCAGTCCGCGCTGCTGCGGATGAACTCGATGGCCGCGGACGTCACGATGTTCACCGACGACAGCGTCGTCTGCGACGGTCCGGTGCGGACCGGGCCGTCGCTGGCCGAGTGGGCCGAGGCGGTGCGCTCGGGCGGACTGTCCGATGTGGACCTGCCGGCCGACGTGCTGGAGGAGCTGGACCGGCTGCTGCCCACGACGTTCCCGAGCAGGCGGCTGCAAAGCGCCTACCTGGCCTGGTTCCACCGGGACGCGGTCGCCGCGCTGCCCGCCGGGATCACCGTGCGGCAGCACCGCGCGAAGGTCGTCCGGGTCACCGGGTCACCGCGGGGCGGGCAACGGGTGTGGCTCGCCGACCGCGACCGGCCGCTGGTGGCCGACGTGGTGGTGCTGTCGTTGGGGCACCTGGACGCGCAGATCGGTGTGGAGGAGAAGGAAATGCTGTCCTACGCGGACGAGCACGGCCTGGCCTACCTGCCGCCGGACTACTCCGCCGACAGCGACCTGTCGGCGATCCGGGCGGGCGAGGACGTCGTGCTGCGCGGGTTCGGGCTGGCGTTCATCGACCTGATGGTGCTGCTGACCCAGGGGCGCGGCGGGAAGTTCGCGCCGACGCCGGACGGGTTGCGGTACGAGCCGTCCGGGCAGGAGCCGCGCATCCACGTCGGGTCGCGGCGCGGGGTGCCCTACCACTCGAAGACCGGCTACCGGTTGCAGGGCGACCCGCTGCCGCTGCCGCGCTTCTTCGACGCCGCCGTGGCCGACCGGCTGCTCGACCGGCCCGGAACGTTCGACTTCAAGGCCGACGTGTGGCCCCTGCTGGCGAAGGAGATCGGCTGGGGCTACTACCACGAGCTGTTCACCGGCCACCCCGACCGGGTTTCCCTGCCGTGGCAGGAGTTCGCCGCCGCCTACACCGCGTTGTCCTGGTACGACGCGGAGATGGCCGCGCTGGTCGAGGCCGCGGTGCCCGCCGAGGAGGACCGCCTGGACTTCGAGCGGCTGGACCGGCCGCTCGCCGGGCTGGAGTTCGCCGACGGCGAGAGCCTCCAGGAGCACCTCCGCGACTACGTCGAGGCGGACGTCGCCCGGCGGTCGGACGCGGCCTTCAGCGCGGACCTGGGGGCGTTCATGGCGCTGCTGTCGATCTACGGGCAGCTGCCGAGGGTGCTGAACTCGCCGAAGCTCGACCCCGGCTCGCGGCTGGCGCACGCCGACGGGTGGTGGATGGGGTTCTTCAGCTACCAGGCCAGCGGCCCGCCGCCGGACCGGCTGGAGGAGCTGCTGGCGTTGTCGCGCGCGGGGATCGTGCGGTTCCTCGGCGCGGACATGTGGGTGCGGGCCGAGGACGGGGTGTTCCTGGCGGGCAGCGCCAGCGCGCCGGACGTCGTGCGGGCCACCGGGCTGGTCGAGGCCAGGCTGCCCGCCCACGGGCTGGCGGAGACCGCGGACCCGGTGCTGGCGGCGTTGCGCGGGGCCGGGGACGTGGTCGAGGAACTGCTGTCGGACGGGCGGTCCACCGGGCTGGTGCGGGTGGCCGACGACAACCGGCTGATCGGCCGGGACGGCGTGGCGCACCCGCGGCGGTTCGCGCTGGGGCCGTTCACGACCGGCCGCGCGTTCGCCGCGTTCGCCCGGCCGCGCACCAACGCGCCGGGGTTCCGGCAGAACGACGGGGTCGCCAGGACGCTGCTGCGCTTGCTGGCCGCGGAGGGCGAGGGCCGTTCCGAGAGCGTGGCCTGACGGGCTTGCCGCCGGGGGGTTTCCCGGCGGCGGCCCGTCCGGTCAGTCGACCGAGGTGTAGCGGCCCTGGAAGCGGACCAGCGGCGGGGTGCCGCCGGTGTGCTGGATCTCCAGCGGTTCGCCCACCAGCGCCACGTGGTCGCCCACCGCGATCCGCCGCGCGGTCCGGCAGCGCAGCCGCAGCGGGGCGTCCAGCAGGTGCGGGACACCGTCCACATCGGACTCCCAGTTCGTCGCCGCGCCGAACCGGTCCGAGCCCGTCTTCGCGAACAGGTCCGACAGGTCGCTCTGGCCCGCGTGCAGCAGGTGCACCGCGAACAGCGGCGCCGTCCGCAGCACCGGCCACGCCGACGCGCCGTCGCCGATCCACACCACGATCAGCGGCGGGTGCAGGCTGGCGGAGGTGAACGAGCTGACCGTGACGCCCACCGGGCCGTCCGGACCCTGCGCGGTGACGATGCTGACCGCCTGCGGGTGGTCGCGCAGCGCGCCGCGGAGGTCGTCCGCCAGGTCCCGCTTGCCCTGCCGGGGGACGACGCTCATCGGGACACCCCCACGGCCTGCGCCGATCGGACCAGCGCGTTCAGGGTGTCGGCGGTCCCCGTGGCGGTCAGCTGCTCCACCAGCGCGGCGGTCAGCGCGTCGTGGTCGCCGGTCAGCTGGGCCTCATTCACGAACACGCCGGGGCCGGGGACCCGCGCGCCCAGTTCCACCAGCACCGGCCGCAGGTGCAGCTCCACGGCGAGCGCGTGCTTGTCGGAGGCCGCCACCAGCAGCGGGACGGCCACCCGCCCCTTGAGCCACCCGGCGGGCGCCTGGTCCAGCACCGACTTCAGCAGCCCGGTGTACGTCGCCTTGTAGGTCGGCGAGGCCACCACCAGCACGTCCGCCCCGCCCAGTTCGGCCAACGCCTCCTTGACCCTCGTCGCGCCGGGCGTGAACACCTCCTGGGCGAACTCGGCGGAGTCCACCACCACGCCGTTCGAGGCGCCGTCGGTGAGGACCTGGCCGATCGCGTCGCGCAGGGCCAGCGCGGCGTTGAGCGTGCGGGACGCGGGCCGGGGGTTGCCGACCAGCGTGCCGATCAGTGCGGACATCGTGAACTCCTTGCTGCGCAACGGGAATCGGCCGGGTCTTCCAGGTCACCGACAGCGGCAGGAGCACGCGCGGGCGAAGTCCACGTGGCGACGACGGGTCAGGGGCTCTCCTCGGTTCACACCTCCGAGCATGCGAAGGCGGGCACACCACGTCAAGGTGGTCCATGGAGCGGGACTTGCCGATACCTGACGTTCCCTGTCAGGTACGGCTGCGACCGTGAGGGTCCGCCACCACCGAAGGAGAACCGACATGCCGTCGTTCGTGCCACCCGTTCCGGATGAGCGCACCGCCCTGCTGGCCTACCTCGACAAGCAGCGCGAGGGGTTGCGCAACGCCGTGCGGGGGCTGGACGACGAGCAGCTGTCGAAGGTCCCGAGCGCCAGCGCGCTTTCCCTCGGCGGGCTGCTCAAGCACGTGACCCGTTCCGAGCGGCGCTGGGTGCAGGCGGGTTTGGGCGGATTGCCGCTTCCGGGCCTGTGGCCGATCGTGGAATTCGAATCCGATTTCATCCTGGCGGAGACCGACACCGCCGAGTTCCTGCTCGCCGATTACGAAACCTGCGCCCGTGAAACCGAGGCCGTCCTTTCCGACGTCACCGACCTCGGCGCCCCCTGCGCACTACCGGAAGCCGCCCACTGGTCCGCCAGATGGGTCCTGCTGCACGTCATCGAGGAAACCGCCCGCCACGGCGGCCACGCCGACATCATCCGCGAATCCCTCGACGGCCGCACCGCCGGCACCCTAGACCCCTCATAACCCGCGAGTCGAACACTCAGACACCTCGTGTCGAACGCTCAGACACCCCGAGTTCGTCACTCGGACAGCGGGCCGGATGGGGGCGGGTGCCGGAGTGGGGACTGGAGGTGTCTGGGGTTCGACACAGGGTGCCTGAGCGTTCGACTCGCGATGCTTGAGCGGGTACTCGAGGTGCCTGAGTGTTCGGGTCAAGGTGTCTGAGTGTTCGACACGGGGTGTCTGGGGGTTCGACTCGCGGTTAGGTGGTGGCGGCTGCGGCGGCGCGGCCTGCGGTGCGGCCGGAGAAGACGCAGCCGCCGAGGAAGGTGCCTTCCAGTGCGCGGTAGCCGTGCACGCCGCCGCCGCCGAATCCAGCGGCTTCACCGGCGGCGTAGACGCCCTCCAGTGGCTGCCCGTCGTCCTTGAGCACGCGCGAGGACAGGTCGGTGTGCAGGCCGCCCAGGGACTTCCGGGTCAGCACCGACAGCCGCACGGCGATCAGCGGTCCGGCCTTCGGGTCGAGGATGGGGTGCGGCTCGACGACCCGGACCAGCTTGTCGGTCAGGAACCGGCGGGCCAGCGTGATCGCGTTGACCTGCATGTCCTTGCCGAGGCCCGACGTCACCTGCCGGTCGCGTTCGACGACCACCTTCTCCAACGCCGAAGCCGAGATCATCTCGCTCCCGACCAGCGCGTTCATCCCCTTCACCAGCTCGGGGATCGACCGGCCGAAGACGAACTCGGGGGACTGCTTCGCGAACGCGTCCACCGGCCCCACCGCGCCCGGCAGGCCCCGCTTCAGCACGAGCTTCACGTCCTTGCCGGTCAGGTCGGGGTTCTGCTCCGACCCGGACAGGGCGAACTCCTTGCCGATGATCCGCTGGTTCAGCAGGAACCACGAGTGCTGGTGCCCGGTCTTCACGATGTGCTCCAGCGCGCCGAGCGCGTCGAATCCGGGGAACAGCGGGATCGGCAGCCGCTTCCCGGTCGCGTCCAGCCACAGCGACGACGGGCCGGGCAGGATCCGGATGCCGTGCCTGCTCCAGATCGGCGCGTAGTTCGCGATGCCCTCGGGGTAGTGCCACATGCGGTCTTCGTTGATGAGCTCGCCGCCCGCCTTGCCGACGACTTCGAGCATCTTCCCGTCGACGTGGTCGGGAACGCCGGAAAGCATGTGCTCCGGCGGGGTCCCCATGTTCTTGGGCCAGTTCTTCCGCACCAGGTCGTGGTTCCCGCCGATGCCGCCGGACGTCACGATCACGGCCTGCGCGCGCAGCTCGAAGTCCCCGGCGACCTCGCGGGAACTCTTCTCGCCGCGTTCGACGGTGCTCGCCTCCAGCACCTCGCCGCGGACGCCGTCGACCGCGCCCGCGGTGGACGTCAGCTCGGTCACCCGGTGCCGGAACCGCAGCGTGACGAGCCCTTTGGTCACGCCCTCGCGCACCCGGCGCTCGAACGGGGCGACGATGCCGGGGCCGGTGCCCCACGTGACGTGGAAGCGCGGCACGGAGTTGCCGTGGCCGTCGGCGAGGTAGCCGCCGCGTTCGGCCCACTGGACGAACGGGAACCAGCGCACGCCCTGCGCGTGCAGCCAGGAGCGCTTCTCGCCCGCGGCGAAGTCCACGTACGCCTCGGCCCACTTGCGGGGCCAGTGGTCGCTGTCGCGGTCGAACGCCGCGGAGCCCATCCAGTCCTGCAACGCCAGCTCGGCCGAGTCCTTGACGCGGAGCCTGCGCTGCTCGGGGGTGTCGATCAGGAACAGGCCGCCGAACGACCAGAAGGCCTGGCCGCCGAGCGACGCCTCCGGTTCCTGGTCGAGCAGGATGACCTTGCGACCTGCGTCCACGAGTTCCGCGGTGGCTACCAGCCCCGCCAGACCCGCGCCGACCACGATGACGTCCGCGTCCTGTGCCATGGACGGCAGTCTAGGAGGGGTGCCGCCCATCGCGCAGCAGGCGGAACGTCGGACACGAAAGTTTTTCGTCTTCGAGCGGTCTTCGAGTCGTCTTCGAGCGGTCAGGGGGCCGTCGGCCGGTCGCGGAAGGGGGGTTTCCGTCCGGCCGACGGCGGTCGGCGAGCGGGGGGCGCGCCGCGGAGCGTCTCGGGGGGATTCGCAGCGGGCGAGGGGGCACCCGTGCGAATCGACGCCGGGCGCAGCACCCCTGTGCCGACCACTGGTAGAACGGGTGGTGGGGTGCGCGTGTTCCCCTTGGTGCCGCAGGTCACCACGTGCTAAGCCCCTTGGAATGGGCGCATCGGTCACCGGGACGATTTGTTACCGCATCGGTCGAAGAACCCCGTGTTCACCGTTGACAGGTGTTGACATTCCATTCCTTCAGCCCTTGACTGGAGCAGCGCTGCATCAACCGTTATCGGAATAACGGCGCCTACCTCGAAAAAGGGTTCCGGACAAGAGGCCGTTCAGTCCAATGTGGACTTCATCAATGGGCCGGTTGTCCTATTGTCCGTTCGTGCGCGGAGAGATGTGCTTCCACCATTCCTCCCCCACGAAGGGTCTTTGCGTCGTGATCAAGTCAGGACTTCGGTGGAGACACCGCACCAGCGTGGCACTGCTGGCCGCCGTGCTGGGTTCGACTGGGTTCGGCTTCGCCGCCACCCCCGCACTCGCGCAGCCCGCTCCGTCCGCTCAGGCCGACAAGCAGCTGGACAAGCAGGACCGCGCCCTCATCGCCGAAGCCGAGCAGCAGGGCAAGGCCGACGTCACCCTGCTGGTCGCCGCTGAGGACGGCAAGATCGAGGCCGCCACCAACGACCTGAAGGCGCTCGGCGCGGTCGTCGAGACCACCGACCAGAAGGTCGACTACCTCAAGGTCACGCTGCCGCGCGGCAACGCCGAGAAGGCCGCGAAGCTGGCCTCGGTCAACGCCGTCGACGTCGACGGGCTCGTCAAGATGGACGACCCGAAGATCGAGGGCGTGGCCACCCCGCTGCCGCAGAAGGCGCCGGGCGCGAAGACCCCCAAGGACAACCCGTACATGCCGATCGCCGACACCGGCGCGGCGTCGTTCGCCCAGTCCCACCCCAAGTGGGACGGCCGCAACACCACGATCGCCATCCTGGACTCCGGCGTCGACCTGGACCACCCGGCGCTCGCGACCACCACGACCGGTGAGCGCAAGATCGTCGACTGGTACAACGCCAACGCGCCGACCGAGAACGACGGCACGTGGGTCACGATGTCGAAGGAGCGCTACACCGGCGCGTTCGTCGTCGGCGGCGTCACCTACAAGGCTCCCGCGACCGGCGGGCCCTACGCGGTCGGTTTCCTGAAGGAGACCGCGAAGGACCTGGGCGACCCGACCAGCGAGACCGGCGGCGACCTCAACCGCGACGGCGACCGGGTGGACTCCTTCCCGGTCCTGCAGGACGTCCTGACCAAGGAGGTCCGGGTCGACCTGGACGGTGACGGCGACTTCACCGACCAGACGGCCATGATCGACTACAAGGTCAAGAAGGACGTCGGCTTCTTCGGCACCGACAACCCGGCCACGCCGATCGCCGAGCGCATGGCGTTCGTCGTGCAGACCAACAAGTCGGTGTACGACAACGGCGGCACCGCCTTCGTCAACATCGGCATCGCGGGCGCCGAGCACGGCACCCACGTCGCGGGCATCACCGCCGCCAACAACATGTTCGGCGGCAAGATGACCGGCGCGGCCCCCGGCGCCAAGCTGATGGCCGTCAAGGTCTGCCTCACCTCGTCCTCCTGCACCAGCAGCGGTCTGCTCGAGGGCGTGCTCTACGCCGCCCGCAACGGCGCCGACGTCGTGAACATCTCCATCGGCGGCCTGCCCGCCCTCAACGACGGCAACAACGCGCGTGCGGAGCTCTACAACCGCACGATCGCCGAGTACAACGTCCAGCTGTTCATCTCCGCGGGCAACAGCGGCGCGGGCGCGAACACCGTCGGCGACCCGTCGGTGGCCACCGACGCCGTCAGCGTCGGCTCCTACATCTCCAAGGAGACCTGGCTCGCCGACTACGGCTCGGTGACCAAGCAGGGCGACAACCTGCACCCCTTCTCCTCGCGCGGTCCCCGTGAGGACGGCGGCTTCAAGCCGGACATCATCGCGCCCGGCGCGGCGATCTCCACCATCCCGCGCTGGGAGGCTCCCGGTCCCGTCGCGGGCACCTACGAGCTGCCCCCCGGCTACGCCATGCTCCAGGGAACGTCGATGGCGTCCCCGCAGGCCACCGGTGCCGCCGCGCTGCTCATCAGCGCGTACAAGGCGACGCACAACGGCGAGCGCCCCAACGCCGCGAAGCTCCGCAACGCCATCAAGTCCGGCGCGGACTTCCAGAGCGAGTTCGGCGCGTACGAGCAGGGCGCCGGCCTCTTCGACGTGAAGGCCGCCTACAACATCCTCAGCCGTTCCGGCGCCACGGACACCGTGACGACGTCGGTCGAGGTGCACACCGTGCTGTCCGGCCAGCTCAAGCCGACCGCCAACACCGGTGTCGGCATCCACGACCGCGAGGGCGTGACGATCGGCAAGGACTACACCCGCACCTACACGCTGACCCGCACCACGGGGTCGACGAAGCCGGTGAAGTACCAGGTCGACTGGGACGGCGACAAGAGCGCGTTCGACTCGGCGGGCAGCGTCACGCTGCCGCTGAACACGCCGGTCAAGTTCGACGTGAAGGTCAAGCCGAAGAAGGCGGGCGCCCTGTCCGCGGTCCTCAGCCTGGACAACCCCTCCACGCCGGGTGTCGACCTGCAGACGCTGAACACCGTGTTCGCGGCGTCGGACTTCAACGCGGGCAACAAGTACGCCGTCTCGCAGTCCGGTGACATCAGCCGCAACCAGTTCACCAGCCTGTTCGTCCGGGTGCCCCAGGGCGCTAGCGCGCTGAAGATCGACCTGGCCGCCGGTGGCGACGCGGGCAAGGGCCAAGTGCGCTTCCTGCGCTTCGACCCGACCGGTGTGCCGATCGACCCGACGGCGACCACGTCCTGCTACAACCCCGACGCCGGTGCCGGCTGCACGACCGGTTCGCCCACCAGCCGCACGGTCAACAACCCGCTGCCGGGCGTCTGGGAGATCGTGGTCGAGGCCCGTCGCACGTCGGACGTCGACCGCGCGCCGTACAAGGTGACCGCCTCGGTGCTCGGCACCGCGGTCAGCCCCAACCCGGACGTCATCGCGTCCGCGACGCTCGGCACGCCGGTCGCGCGGACCTACCAGGTGACGAACTCGCTGGGCGCGCTCAACGGCCACCTCGTCGGCGGCCCGCTGGCCAGCGCCAAGATCGCGCGCCCCAGCATCGCCAACGAGACGTCGCAGACCTACGACCTGACGGTGCCCGCGGGCGCCACGGCGGTCAGCGCGACCATCGGCAAGACCAGCGACGCGACCGCGGACCTGGACCTCGTCCTCTACAACTGCACCACGGGCACGTGCGTGGTCGCGGGGTCGTCGGCCGACGGCGACTCCGAGGAGTCGGTGACCCTGGCCAACCCGGCCGCGGGTCTGTGGAGGGTCCTCGTGGACGGCTACTCGGTCCCCGCGGGCACCACGGAGTACGACTACATCGACTACTACGCCGCCCCCTCGCTGGGCTCGGTGGACGTCAGCGACCCGCTCGCCGACCACGCCGCGGGCACCACGTGGACCGTCAACGGCACGGTGACGGCCACGGGCCAGCCCGGTGCAGGCCGTGTGCTGCGGGGTGAGCTCCTCGTGCAGACCTCGGAGGGCTCCACCGTCGGCCGCGGCACGGTGATCGTGCAGTCGGTCGTCTAGTCCTGATCGGTTGACGGCGGCCCCGCACCTGTGTTCCCACGGGTGCGGGGCTGTTCCGCGTTCAGCGGCGGCCCCGCGCGTTGTCGCGCGAGGCCGCCGCGCTCGTCAGGGAGTCGGGTCGGGGACGCCGATCGGTTCCTCGACGTCCACTTGGGAGATGCCCTCCAGGGTGGCGGCCCGTGCGGCCAGGGCCACCGGCACGCTCGCCCGGAGGTAGCCGACGGTGGCGTCCTCGGACTCGACCGTCGCGCCGAGGTCGCGCAACGCCTGAGCGGTGGACGCGGTCCTGCCCTCGACGGTGGAGATGGTCAGCACGACCGTCTCCCGCCGGGCCAGCCGCGCCGCGTCGAGCTGCTCCTTGACCCTCGGCGCGAGCGTCGGGGCAGCCACCTGAACGGGCGAACTCGCCCCCGTGGAGGATGTCGGAGCCCCCGGCGGGGTAGTCGGGGACCGTTGCCCGCAACCACCGAGAAGCCCTGCCGCCACGACCGCCACCACCACGTTGCGCACCCACCGTCCTGCTGTCACCTGAGTAGACGGGGCGGGACGGCCGGGAGGTTGCACCGGCCGTAGGATCCGCTCATCCCACCGAAGGGAAGTCGACCGTGCAGCGCAGAGCACTCGCCGGTGCTGTCGTCCTCGTCCTGCTGGCCGCTCTGGTGGTCGCCGACGTGCGCACGACCGGCAACGCGTTCGTGGACGTCTCCCCGGTGAAGTCCGCGATCACCCGGCTGCTCGGCGGCGACGAGGCCCGCGCGGCGCAGATCGAGGTGCGCACCACCCCCGCGGACGCGGGCACGGCGGACTCGTTCGAGATCGGCGGCACCGCCGGGCACCTCGAACTGTCCGGCACCAGCCAGGTCGCGATCGTGTCCGGCTTCAACTGGTGGCTCAAGTACGTGGCGGGCGGCCACCTGTCGACCAACGGCGACCGCCTCGACCTGCCGGAGACGCTGCCCGCGCCGGAGAAGCCGATCAGCAAGCGCACGACGCTGAGCGACCGGTACGCCTACAACTTCACCGTCTACGGCTACACGATGCCGTACTGGACGTGGACCGAGTGGGAACGCGAGATCGACTACCTCGCGGCCAGCGGCGTGAACCGCGCGCTCGTGCTCGTCGGCCAGGAAGCCGTCTGGTACGACGCCTTCCAGTCGTTCGGGATGTCCGAGTCGCAGGTGCGCGCCTGGATCGCGCAGCCCTCGTTCCAGCCCTGGCAGTGGTACGGCTCGACGACCGGCTACGACCCGTCCGGCGGCGTGCACGCGGGCCCGGTCGGCGCGGACCTCATCGAGCGCCGCGCCGAACTCGGCAGGCGCGTGGCGGACCGGATGCGCGAGCTGGGCATCACCCCGGTGTTCCCGGCGTTCGAGGGCCACGTGCCCGACCAGGCGTTCGTCGACGCCAACCCCGGCGCGAACGTGATCCCGCAGGGCGACTACTCCGGCCACCCCCGGCCGTACTGGCTCGCGCCGACGGATCCGTTGTACGCCAAGGTCGCCGCGAAGTTCTACGAGGTGCAGAGCAAGCGCTTCGGCGACACCACGCACTACTCCAACGACCTGATCCACGAGGGCGGCGAGCTCGGCGGCGTCGACATCGGCGACGCGGGCAAGGCCGTGCAGGACGCGCTGACCCGCGCGCACCCGGACTCCACGTGGGTGTTGCAGGCGTGGCAGGGCAACCCGCAGGAGGGCCTGATCGACGCGATCGACCGCAAGCGCGTCCTGGTGCTCGACCTGGACGCCGACGACGGTCCTTCGTGGAGCAAGACCGACGCGTTCTGGGGCGCCCCGTGGGCGTGGGGCACGATCCAGAACTTCGGCGGCAGGCTCGGCATGTTCGGCAACCTGACCGAACCCGGCCAGACCCTGCCCGACATCCGCTCGCGGTCGGTGGGCAAGCGCGGCGACCTCGTCGGCACCGCCATGGTCCTGGAGGGCACCCACCTCAACCCCGTCGTGCAGGACCTGTTCGGCGAGATGGTGTGGCGCGACAAGGCCGTCGACCTCGACTCGTGGATCCTCGACTACGCCAAGCGCCGCTACGGCGCCGGCGACGACCCGCACGTCGCCGAGGCGTGGGAGATCCTGCTCAACACCGCGTACTCGTTCCAGGCCACCGGTCACGAGAGCGGCGAAGGCCCGTACGAGAGCCCGTTCACCGCCCTGCCCGCGCTGAAGGTCACCTCCTCCTCCTACTTCGGGCCGCCGAAACCGCGCTACTCCGCGTCGGACTTCGAACCCGTGCTCGGCGAGCTGCTGCAAGCCGACGCCGCGGTGCGCGAGGAGGAGACGTACAAGTACGACCTGGTCGACGTGACCCGGCAGATCCTCGCGAACCGCGGCCGGGCGACGCTGGAGGGCATCGCCAAGGCGTACGCGTCGAAGGACGTGGCCGCGCTGGACGCGCTGACCGACCAGTACATCGGGTACATGAAGAGCACCGACGAACTGCTCGGCACGCAGAAGGACTGGCTGCTCGGCACCTGGCTGGAGGCCGCCAAGGCGTGGGGGAACACGCCCGAGGAGAAGGTGGCGCTGGAACGCGACGCCCGCGGCATCATCAGCATCTGGTCGGAGAAGGCGTGCGACACGCTCCGCGACTACGCGAACCGCGAGTGGCAGGGCATGGTGTCGAGCTACTACCAGCCGCGCTGGGAGCGTTTCTTCGCCGAGCTGGCCGGGACCGTGGACAGCGGTGTGCCGCCGACCATCGACTGGTGCGCCAGCGGCGCCCAGTGGACGTCGCAGACCACCGAGTTCCCGACCCGGCCCGCCGGCGACACCTACGAGGTCGCGAAGCGCATCGCCCAGGAGTTGGGGCTGGAGAGCTAGGGCTCAGGCCGTGGGCGGGGTCCAGTCGGCGGGCAGGCCGGACTGGGCGAGCAGC
Source organism: Umezawaea sp. Da 62-37 (assembly GCF_032460545.1). Taxonomy (GTDB): domain Bacteria; phylum Actinomycetota; class Actinomycetes; order Mycobacteriales; family Pseudonocardiaceae; genus Umezawaea. The sequence continues at coordinate 4,451,797 of NZ_CP135965.1, read as the reverse complement.
GTGGCGAGGCTGTAGTAGTCGCGGTCGGCGCTGATCAGGGTGCCGCGGAGTTCGAGGATCGTCGTCGTCGGCACGGCGAACGGCGTCGGCGCGCCCTTGATGTGGCCCGCGTAGATCGTCTCGACCGCGATCCGGTCTCCACCGCGGAACGAGCTCTTCACCGTGATGCGCACGTCCGCGATCAGCTGGTCCGTCCCGTACTTCCACGCCGCGACACCGTCCCGCCCCGTCGACACCTTGTTCACGCCGTAATCGGTGTAGGTCGCGTCGTGGGTGAACAGCTTCGCCAGCGCCTGCGGGTCACCTCCGTTCCACGCCGCCGCCCACTGCGCCACGACGTCGGGCTTCCACCGCGCCGAATCCGCGTCTGCGGAGCCGGTCATCGCCGCCGCCCCGATGACGCCCGCGATCAGGACGGTCAGGCCGCGGCGCAGGAAGGTGGTCTTCATGGTGACTCCGTTTGGCTGAAGTTATATGGTGTAACCAAAGTATGCGGATATCACTAGTCTGTGTCAAGCGGATCATGGACGGCCCGCGCCCAGGCCTGAAGGAGGGGCCGCGCGGGTACCTGGCGGACATGCTCCTGACACCGTTGCTGACGTTCGCCGGATCCGTGCTGTTCGCGCTGCTGCTCGTGGCGATCGTGCACCGGGCCACCCGGAAGATCGGACAGCGGTCGGCGCTGTTCGAGCAATTGGCCCGCCGGGCGCACCGCCCCGCGCAAGCGGTGGCCGTCCTCGTGGCCGTCCAGTTCTCCCTCGGCGTCGCGTTCCGTACCGGCCAGTGGCGACCCGTGGCGCTGCACGTCGTGGGGCTGGCGTTGATAGCGGCAGGCGCGTGGTTGGTCGCGACGCTGCTCACAGTCGCCGAGGACGCGACGCTGTCGCGGATCCGGGTGGACGTGACGGACAACCGGCACGCGCGCAAGGTCCACACGCAGATCACGTTGGTGCGCCGGGTGACCGTGGTCGTCGTCGGATTGCTCGCGGCAGCCGCCATGCTCATGACCTTCCCGGCCGCGCGCGCCGCCGGGACGAGCCTGCTGGCGTCGGCGGGTGTCATCGGCGCGATCGCGGCACTGGCCGCGCAATCGTTGCTGGGCAACGTGTTCGCCGGTGTGCAGATCGCTTTCAGCGACGCCGTGCGGCTCGACGACGTGCTGGTGGTGGAGAAGCAGTGGGGGCGGGTCGAGGACATCACGCTGACCTACGTGGTCGTGCACCTGTGGGACGACCGCCGACTGGTCCTGCCGACGTCGTACTTCCTGAAGACGCCGTTCGCTGAGAGGTAGCAGGTCGCCGCTCAAGAATGAGCATCTACGGTGCGCAGCGGGGTCTAATCAGTCGTCTCATTGCACCGATGCTCCAGCTGAGGACCAATCTGCACGCCCGGCGGCTTCTCCGTCTGCATGATCCCAGTGCGTGTGGCTAGTTTGTTGCGCTTTCGCGAGTTCATGGCTATCTCGCTGGGCGCTTGATGCACTTCAGGCCGTAAAATAGTCCGCTTGGAAGCAACCCGTCCACGTCGCATCCGGGTCATCATGTGCATCGCGCTCTCGGCGAGCCGGTTCGAGTCCTGGACCACGGTGGCGCGCAGCGGGCTGGTGCTGCTGTCGATCAACGCACGAACTTCGGGCACCCCGTCCACACCGATGATCACGGTGTTCCTGGTCGCGGGGGAATCGATCGCGTGCAAGGCGTCCACCGCACCGAGCGCCATCTCGTCATTGGTGCAGAAGACCGCGTCCAGCCGTCCATGCCGGACGTCAAGCCCACGCACGTGGGTCCGCACGACATCGTAGGCGCGGGACCGTTGGAATGCGCAACTGTCCTCCAGCACGATGGAGATGCCGTTCACACGGGCGCGCAAAACCTCGACGCAGCACCGCTGCCGATCCGAGTGCTCCAGGCTGGCCACGATGAGAACCCTGGGACGCCGAACCCTGTGCTGCGTGAAGTGATCCGCGAGCCAGTGACCGGCGAGCGCACCCAGGTCTGTGGAGAGATACCCGACGAACGCCGCGTTGGACGGGTAGCGGGCCTCGTCGAACGGTTCGATGTCGGTGAAGACGACCGGGACCCGGACCTCGGAGCAGAACTCGACGAGTTCCGACTGCATCCGGGGCACCTCGGTGGCCAGCACGATTCCGCCAACGTATTCGCGTCGGGATCGGACCAGCCGCCTGAGGTTGTGAGCCTGCGCGGCGGCGTCATAGTCGTGTTCGGGTGTTTTGAACACCAGATCCAGTCCATTGCGGTCCAGCACGCCATGCAGATGCTGCAATAGACCGGCGACCCAGTACTTCTGCCTGAACGCCGACGTCACCAGGAACACCCGTTTGCCCCGCGAACGCAGCAATGCCACCGCAACACAGGCCATGACCGCGAGGGGCACCCCCCAAGCTCGAACGGCCGGGGCCAGCGGTCCGCCGTACAAGAGCGCGAGCCCGCCAGCGACCGCCGTCCCTACGATGAGCACCGCACTTCCCGCACGCGGCCACGGGTACGCGTTCTGCTTGTGAATGATCCGGACATCTCGCCCTGCCTGCACGATGGAACTCCCGGAGGATGCTTCCGCCATCTGATCACCCGGCCGGTCCGCCGGTACCTCGTCGCGCACTTCGCGATGGTCCCCTACCTGGAACCGGACGGACACGGATCAGGGCACGGTTGCCCGACTTGGCGTAGTGCCCTCTGCACAGTCCGAGATTCGCCCAGCCTCACCAGCGGGATTACGAATCGGCGCCGGCCCCACCCGCAGCAGCCAGGCCAACAGGTCAACCGCAGTGGACGGGACTTCACCCCGGATGTTGGACACGGGATCATGCGGCGTGGGTCAGCGTAGCCGGTGCCGGAATGAGGGTGTTCTCGTAGTCGATCGGGGACTTCTGGCCGAGGTGGGAGTGGCGTCGTCGGGTGTTGTAGCGGTGCGCCCAGCCGAATACTGCCAACCGTGCTTCCCTTGCACTGTCCCAACTCTGGGCGCCTTGGAGGGTTTCGCGTTTGAAGGAGGCGTTGAGGCTTTCGGCGGCGGCGTTGTCGGCGGAACTGCCGACCGCGCCCATGGAACGGGTCACCCCGGCGGTCCGGCAGGCATCGACGAAGGCTCGGGCGCCGTATTGGGCCCCGTGGTCGCTGTGGAACACGGCTCCGGCCAGGCTGCCTCTGGTGCGTCGGGCGTCGTGCAGGGCGTCGAGGACGAGTTCGACGCGCATGTGGTCGGCCACGGCCCAGCCGACCAGGCGGCGCGAGCACAGGTCCATCACGGTGGCCAGGTAGAGGAACGTGCCGTCGGCGATCGGCAGATACGTGATGTCGCCGACGTAGCGGGCGTTCGGTGTCTGCGCGGTGAAGTCGCGGCCGAGCAGGTCCGGGGCCTTGACCGCCGCCGGGTCGGCGAGGGTGGTGCGGTGCCGGCGGCGCAACCGCACCCCGGCCAGGCCGACCTCCCGCATTACCCGGGCCACGCGCTTGTGGTTGACGCGATCTCCGGTGTCGTGCAGCTCGGCGGTGACGCGCGGGACACCGTAGGTACCGGCCGACTCGCGGTGGATGACGCGGATGCGGGCGGCCAGGTCCGCGTCGTCCGCGGCGCGGGCGGCCCGGTCGGGTTGGGTGGCTTTCCAGTGGTAGTAGCTGGATCTGGCGAGGCCGATGACCTGGCACAACCGCTTGACGCCGTGACGGCGTTGGTGCTCGGAGACGAACCTGAAGCGGTTCACCAGCGCGTCTCCCCCGCGAAATACCGGGCCGCCTTGCGCAGGATGTCGCGTTCCTCCTCGAGTTCGCGGATCCGCTTGCGCAGCGCGACGTTCTCGTCCTCCGGCGAGGCCCGGGCCACTGGAGCCGCCCCGGCCGCGGCGGGTGCCTCGGAGCTCTGCGCGTCGTCGAGCCGGATCCAGTTGCGCAGCGTCTCGTGATTGACCCCGAGGTCCTGAGCCACCGACTTGATCGTCGCACCCGGCCGGGACCGGTAGAGCGCGACCGCCTCGGCCCGAAACTCGGGCGGGTAGTGCTTCATCACCATCTGAACGGGACTCCTGTCCACCCGGATTGTCAGGATCCAAGTGTGTCTGGTGTCCAACATCCAGGGTCAAGTCCCGACGGCCTCCACGAGTGTTCTGCGTTCTTGCGTGTTTCCGTCTGTTTTCCACTGCCCGAGGGCTCAACGACGCGGCAACGCGGCATCGTCGTCAACCAGTTCCTTGGTTACGTCTTCGCAACACACACCCTTCGCCAGGGGCAGGACACAACGGCCAACCCGGACGTACACGTCACCCGAAGACGCACAAAGGGCCAAGTCAAGCAGCCTGTAGCGCGGACACGACGTCAACAGCATCCAACGACTGCGGATCAACAGCGTCGACACCACCAGGAAAGATCCGGAGAAGTCTGTGGATCATGGTGCGTGCGCCGTAACAAGGCATCATCCAGGCCTTCGACAACGGCTCGCAGTTCCCTGGCCGCGTGCGCCGGCAGTAGCGCGAGGGCCTCTTCCAGCTTGTTCCGGGCCCAGCCTGCGCCGCAGCAGATGCAGGTGAATTCCGCTTCCCACGATCGCAACTGGCGATGACTCCCACGCCCATGCCTGGACCACACGCTCACGGCGACGGCGACTACGCCCGGCGTCCACCGTCGGGCTTCCAGATCCCGGATTGCAGCGTTCGCCGAGCCGGACAACCCTGGGATGTCCCGGTAGCGCACCCACTTACTGCGCCAAGTGGTACCTCGTGGCCGGAGCGATCTGGGTGTCCTACGCGGCACGGCCCCTTCGACAGCTGCTCATGAACACATCATTCCACCGGAAGCGCCACTGCTGTTCATGGCCACCTGCTAGCCGTCTCACCAGCCCTATCCCACATGACAAGCAACACAGGTCGACCGGACTGATGGGGACTGGGCATCTGCCCTGATCAGCACGTCGACCACAGGTTTCTTGGTTACGTCTTCGCAACACACACCCTTCGAGAACTGGACGAAGACGCAGTCGGAGCTGCTGGGCACGGTGGAGTTGGACGTGGACTGGAGCGTGCCGGTGGAGGACATGCGGCAGGAGTTGCGGCGGGCGTTGGAGGGCGTGGAGTTGTGGGACGGGCGGGTGTGCGTGTTGCAGGTGACGGACGCGGTGAACTCGTTCGTGCGGGTGCGGGCGTTGGTGAGTGCGCCGGACGCGGGGCGGTTGTGGGATTTGCGGTGTCTGGTGCGGGAGCACTTGGTGGATTGGTTGCGGCGGCGGGAGCCGGGGGCGTTGCCGCAGGTGCGGGTGCGGGCGTTGGCGCAGGTCGCCGATCATGCGGGGCAGCCGAACCGGGGTGAGCACGATTCGGACGCGCGGGTGTTCGGGGAGAGCGTGGACGGGGAGGAGCGGGTCAAGGCGTTCGGGGGGACCGGTGCCGCCAAGGCCGGTTCGGCTGGTGATGGGCAGGTCTGACCGCGGGGCATGTGCCTGCGTCGGTGAACCGGGTATGCCGTCCCCGCGGCCGCGTCGGGTTTTGGCGAACACGAGTGGGCCGCGGACTCCGCCGCTGGGGCTCGTGTCGAGGCCCCAGCGGTTTCGTCGTGCGGAGGTGTTCAGCCCGCGGTGGTGGGGGTGCGGAGGACGTGGTCCCAGTCGACCGTCCTGGCCCAGTCGGTGTAGCTGTGCCAGGCCACAGCGGGGTATTCGGCGTGCAGGGTGTCGATGTCGGCGAAGTCGGTGTTGTCCTCGAACCGCTGGAACATGTCGGCGATCTCGTCGCCCGCCCACCGGCGGACCTGGTCCAGCGGCATCCGCTGGTACGGGATCTCGCGGCCGAGCACGTCGCTGAGGATCCGGGCCGCCTCCTCGCCGGTGACCCGGTCGGACACGACGTCGATCCGCTTGCCCACCAACCGGTCCGGGTCCTCGATGGCGTGCACGGCGAGGCCCGCGATGTCCCGGACGGTCACCTGGTCCAGCGGCTTGCCCGCGGAGAGCGGGTTGGCGAGGACGCCGTCGGTGAGGCGGCTGAACCCGACGTTCAGGGCGTTCTCCATGAAGTACACCGGTCCGAGGACGGTCGCCCGCACCCGCTGGTCCCGCAGGTGCGCCTCGACGAGCTGCTTGCTGTCGGCGTGGTCGATGTCGGTGGCCTCCATCCGGTTGGCGCCGCGCACCGAGGAGTAGACGAGGTGGGCGTCGGCTCGCATGGCGGTGTCGACCAGGAGACGCCCCTGGGCGACCTCCTCGTCCTTCCCGCCGGACCCGAACGGCACCGACAAGCCGAAGATCGCGTCGACGCCCTTGGCCGCAGTGGCGAGCGCCTGGTGGTCGGCCAGATCGCCGGTGACGAGCCGCGCGCCGGCGGTGGACAGCGCCAGCGCGGACGGCGACTCGGGTGACCGCACGTAGGCGGTGACGTCGTGACCGTGGTCGAGCAGCAACCGGGCGACGGCGCCGCCCTGCTTCCCGGTGGCGCCGATGACGAGAGTGGTGGTCACGGAAGCTCCTTGATCGCGATTCGCGGACGACGACGATCATCTGACCTCAACCATGGTTGAGGGCAAGCGCTACCGTCCAACCATGCAGAGGGCCCGCACGTCATTCCACGAACTCACGGTCGGACAGGTCGCCGACCGCAGCGGCGTCGCGATCTCCGCGCTGCACTTCTACGAGCGCAAGAACCTCATCCGCAGCACGCGGACGGCGACCAACCAGCGCCGCTACAGCCGCGACACGCTGCGCCGGGTCGCCTTCATCCGCGCGTCGCAGCACGTCGGCATCTCGCTCACCGCGATCCGGGAAGCCCTGGACCGGCTCCCCAGCGAACGCACCCCCACCCGCGACGACTGGGCCCGGCTGTCCGCGGCCTGGCGGACCGAACTCGACGCGCGCATCCTGCACTTGCAGGCGCTCCGGGACGACCTCACCGAGTGCATCGGGTGCGGCTGCCTGTCGCTCAGGATCTGCCACCTGACCAACCCGCGCGACGTGCTGAGCCACGAAGGCGCCGGCGCACGCCGCCTGCCGCACACACGATGATCCGGCTGCCCTCGGCCTGTGACGGGCAGCGCTGCGGTGCAACGCTTTCCGTCCCCAGGTCGTGTCGCACTCACACTCCGTGCGTCTCGGCCGAGTTGTGCTCCGTGATCGCGAAGAAGCCGCGCCCCCGGCGTGCCCGGTGCGTCTTCATCACGTGAGCATCCCGCGCAGCGCAGTCGGGGTGTGTCCGAGGTGCTCGCGCACGGTCCGGCACAGGTGCGCCTGGTCGGCGAAGCCGAGGTCGGTGGCGAGGGTGGCGAGGCTGGGTTCGCCCGCTTCGATGCGGTCCAGCGCGCGGGTCACGCGGACCCGGTTGCGGTAGCGGGTCAGCGACACCCCCAGTTCACGGGTGAAGGCTCGGCTCAGTCGGTACGGCGAGACGTCCAGCAGCGTCGCGAGCGGGATCAGGCCGGCCGCGGCGGGGTGGTCGGCGTCGATCACGCCGCGGGCGCGGGCCACCAACGTCCGGTCACCGCCGACTGTCCGGCCCGCGTCCGGGGTGGTCGTGACCACGACCCGCCGGACGGCCTCGGTCATCAGGCCGACCACCCGGTCCGCCGCGGCGTAGCCGATGTCCGCGCTGCGACCGGCGGCCAGGAGCCTGCGGTGGGCGAGGTCGAGCCCGCCGTCCACGTACAGCGGCGTGCCCGCCAGCCGCGGCGCGTCGCCCGCCAGGGTGCGCCAGAGCGCGGGGGTCAGGATGATCGAGGTGCACCTGTCGCCGCCCGCGGGATGGGCGAAGTGCTCCTCCTCGTCCGGCGCCCCGAGGTAGCCGACGGTGCGGTCGAGGTCCGTGCTGACACCGCGGGCACGGCGGCGGAACCCACCGCGCCGCACCAGCACCAGCCGCACGTCCTCACGCGGCCGCTCGGTCGACCAGCCGCGGTGGTCGTCCCGGCAGTCCACGTCCACGACCTTGAAGCCGGGACCAGTGGCGAGATCCAGGAAGGAGAGCACTCCCGGAGGCTATTCGGGAGGTCCGACAGTCCCGCAAGGATCTTCAATACCCACGGGCCACCTCGGGGCAGGCTTCTGCCTACCGAACCAGAAGGAGTCCGACATGCCCGCACCCACCCGGCTCGCCACGATCGTCCTCGACTGCTCCGACCCCGCACCACTCGCCGAGTTCTACCGCGCGATCACGGAATGGGAGGTGACCTCCAGCGACGCGGACTCCGCCTACCTGGGCAGCGACGGCGTCCAACTCGCCTTCGTGCGCGTAGCGGACTACCAGCCGCCGAACTGGCCGGGCACCGACAAGCAGGCGCACCTGGACTTCCACGTCACCGACCTCGACCAGACCGTCGCAAAACTGCTCGCACTCGGCGCCACCAAACCCGAATTCCAGCCGGGCAACGACCAGTGGGTGGTGCTGGCCGACCCACAGGGCCACCTGCTGTGCCTACTCCCACAAGACTGACCACCACCACAGACCGAGCAGAACCACCCAACCACCACCCACCAAGCAGAACCACTCACCCAACCACCCACCCACTGAGCAGACCCACCCAACCACCCACCTACCGAGCAGCGCTCGACCGCCGTGCGGCCGGCTTGACTTGGGGTTTTTGGGCCTACAATTAGTCGGCGGGCATCTCCACCACCTGCCCTTTTAGCCCGACAAGGCCCAAAAAAGGGGCCCCAAGTCAAGCCGGCCGCACCCGGAGCACGGCGGATCCGCCCCCGGTGACCCACCACGACAACCACCAGACAGCTTCCACAAAGCCACACAGCACCAACAACCGCGAAAGACCCCACCCAGTTCGCCCTGGAGGAACCGTGAACGTCCAATCCGGCGACATCCGCCTGGCGGTCCAAACCCAGGGCGACCCAACCGCCCCCACCATCGTCCTCGTCCACGGCTACCCAGACACCCACGCCGTCTGGACCGACGTGATCGCCCTGCTGAAGGACTTCCACGTAGTCACCTACGACGTACGCGGCGCTGGCGCCTCCGACAAACCCAGCGACCAGAACGCCTACCACCTGAACCTGCTGAAGCAAGACCTCTTCGCCGTGATAGACGCGGTCAGCCCGAACCACCCGGTGCACCTCGTCGCTCACGACTGGGGCTCGATCCAATCCTGGGAAGCCGTCACGGAACCAGGCGCGCGCATCGCGTCGTTCACCTCGATCTCCGGCCCCTGCCTGGACCACATGGGACTCTGGCTGCGACGCCGCCCCTCGATCGCACACCTCCGGCAACTCCTGAAGTCCTGGTACATCCTCGCCTTCCACCTCCCGCTGCTCGCCCCGCTGGTCTGGCGGCTCGGCCTGGCCCGCCGCTGGGGCAAGCTCCTGCACAAATCGGAAGGCGTCACGCAGACCCCGGCTCCGACCCTCAAGCACGACGCCATCCGCGGAATCGCCCTGTACCGCACCAACGTCCTGCCCCGCTTCAAAGCGCCAAGGCCCCGCCGCACCGACATCCCGGTCCAGGTGGTCCAACCCCTGCACGACAGGTACGTCGACACCACCCCGCTGGACCTGGAGCGGTGGGTCACCACGCTGCGCCGCCGCACCCTGGCCTCCGGCCACTGGGCACCGCTGACCCACCCCGCCGCGGTCGCCCGCATGGTCACCGAGTTCATCCACGACACGTCCCCGAAGCGCGAACTGGTCGTCGTCACCGGCGGCGGCAGCGGAATCGGCCGCGCCACCGCGCTGGCGTTCGCCGAGCAGGGAGCCGAAGTCGTGGTGTCCGATGTGGACTTCGCCAGTGCCGAAGAGACAGCCGGGATGGTCGGCGGTCGCGCCTACCGGGTCGACGTGTCCGACGAGCAGGCCGTGCGCGCGTGGGCGAAGGAGGTCGCCGCCGTCCACGGCGTCCCGGACGTGGTCGTGAACAACGCGGGCGTCGGGCACTCCGGGTCGTTCCTCAGCACCTCCACCGAGCAGTGGCGGCGGGTGCTCGACGTGAACCTCTGGGGCGTGGTCCACGGCTGCCGCGCGTTCGGCGAGCTGATGGTGGAACGGGGCGAGGGCGGCCACATCGTGAACCTGTCGTCGGCCGCCGCGTACCTGCCGTCGAAGGCCCTGTCCGCCTACGCCACCAGCAAGGCCGCCGTGTTCATGCTGTCCGACTGCCTGCGCGCCGAGTTCGCCCCCGCCGGGATCGGCGTCTCGGCGATCTGCCCCGGTGTCGTGAAGACCGGCATCACCGCCACCACAACGTTCTCCGGCGTCGACAGCGCCGAGCAGGCGCGCAAGCAGGCCAGGGCGTCCCGGCTGTACGCGTTGCGCGGCTTCGGTCCCGAGCGCGTGGCCGACGAGATCGTCCGCGCGGTCCGCACCGGCAAGGCGGTCGTCCCCGTGACGGTGGAGGCGAAAGCGGCCCACCTGCTGAGCCGGGCCGCTCCCTCCGCGCTGCGCGCGTTCGCGAAGCTGGGCGTGGTCTAGCGGTCCGCCGGGAGCCGTAGGGGTGGGCGGGCACCAGGTGACCGCTGCGGTTGGCCTCACCGGATTCGGGGTGCCGGCGGGATCGAGCGGGAACGGCATTCCTTCGTAGGGTTCATCGATCGGATGATCTACGAAGGGTTTGCGGGATGAAGAAGGCAAGGACCGCGCGCATCGCGACCTCGGCGACCCTGGTCGGTGCCGTGCTGGCGGTGCTGGTCACCGCGGGCACGGGATCGCCCGCGTACGCGGGGCAGCCCGGAGCCGATCGCCCGGCGTCCGGTGTGGACCGCCTCCAGGCCGCCGTCGAGGACCTGCACCGACTGGGCATCACCGGTGTGCAGGGCTACACGAGGGTCGGCAACCGCACGACCACGGCGCGTTCCGGCGTGGCGGACGTGGACACCGGGGCGCCGGTACCGGTGAACGCCTACTTCCGGATGGGGAGCAACACCAAGACGTTCGTGGCGGTGATCCTGTTGCAGCTGGTCGGGGAGAAGCGGTTGTCGCTGGAGGACGCGGTGGACCGCTGGCTGCCGGGAGTGGTGTCCGGCAACGGCAACGACGGCGGCAGGACCACCGTGCGGCAACTGCTCCAGCACACCAGCGGCATCGCCGAGTACCTCGACGACGTCGCGGCGGTGCGGTCCGCGGAGGAATTCCGCGCGCACCGCTACGACCACTACGAGGCGGAAGACCTGGTGGCGCTGGCGATGGGGCACCCGCCGCTGTTCGCGCCCGGCACGTCGTGGAGCTACTCCAACACCAACTACGCGCTGGCCGGGATGATCATCGAGGCGGTCACCGGGCGTTCCTGGGCCGACGAGGTCCGCGCCCGGATCCTGGTGCCGCTGAACCTCCGCCAGACCTACGCGCCGGGCGACGACCCGACGGTCCGCAGCCCGCACGCCGCGGGGTACAACCGGTTCGTCCCCGACGGTCCCCTGGTGGACACGAGCGAGTTCAACCCGACGGTCGCCGACGCGGCGGGCGCGCTGGTGAGCACACCGACCGACCTGGCGCGCTTCTGGCAGGCGTTGCAGGGCGGTCAGCTGCTCGCGCCCGCCCAGATGGCCCAGATGCGGCGGACCGTCGCCGCGCCGGACATCGCGGCCGTGCTCCCCGGCGCGCGGTACGGCCTGGGGATCGTGCGGGTCGACGACAGCTGCGGCGTGTACTGGGCCCATCCCGGTGACACCCCCGGATCGAGCACCGTCAACGGGGTCAGCCCCGACGGCGAACGGGTCGTCGTGCTGTCCCTCACCACCCAGTCGGGGAACCCGGTGCCGGTGTACCAGCGCGCCGGTCGGCTGGTGGACGAGGTCCTCTGCTCCTGACCCGCGGAAGCGGCCCGGCTGTCGAGCCGGGCCGCCGCGCGCGTTCGCGAAGCCGGGCTAGGGCAGTTTCCCGGTGTACAGCCAGGACTGGAAGAACGCCGCCAGCGGGCGGGCGGTGTGCCGCTGGACGACGGCGATGAACTGGTCCGTGGTGGCGGTGCGGTGCCGGTAGGTGTGCGTCCACTCGCGCAGCGCCGAGAAGAACGCCGCGTCGCCCAGCACGGTCCGCAGGGTGTGCAGCGTCAACGCGCCGCGCTTGTACACGCGGTCGTCGAACATGTCGTTCACGCCGGGGTCGCCGATCCGGATGTTCTGCCCCTGCCGCAGCAGCGCGACCCTGGTCCTGGTCGCGAGCGCGGACGCCGAGGGGCCGCCGGACTCCTCCGACCACAGCCACTCGGAGTACGCGGCGAAGCCCTCGTTGAGCCAGATGTCGCGCCAGTCGGCCAGTCCGACGCTGTTGCCGAACCACTGGTGCGCCAACTCGTGCGCCACCAGCCGTTCGAAGCCGCGCTTGCCGTCGACGTGGTTGGCGCCGAACACCGAGACGCCCTGCGCCTCGATCGGCACCTCCAGGTCGTCGTCGGTGACCACGACCGCGTACTGGCCGAACGGGTAGGGCCCGAACAGCCGCTCGAACAGCTCGACCATCGCGGGCTGGCGGCCGAAGTCGTGGGCGAACTTCGCGACCAGCCTGGAGGGCACGGCGGCGGGCTGGCCGTCGGTCAGCTCCAGCTCCTCGTACTGCCCGATCTGGACGGTCGCGAGGTACGTCGCCATCGGCACGTCCTGCTCGTACACCCACGTCGTGGTGCTGCCGCCGACCTTGCCGTCGACGAGGACCCCGTTGGCCACCACCGTGTAGGGCGACGGCGCGGTGACGGCGATCCGGTAGGTGGCCTTCTCCCGCACGGTGTCGTTGCACGGGAACCACGACGGCGCGCCGATCGGCTGGCTGGCCACGATCGCGCCGTCCGCCAGCTGGTCCCAGCCGAGGTCGCCCCACGCCCGCGTGCGGATCGGCCGCGGCGTGCCGACGTAGCGCACCTCCACGGTGAACCGCGTGCCCGCCGCGATGGGCCTGGCCGCCCGCACCCGCAGCTTGCCGCCGCCGTGGGTGAAGCGGACCGGCCTGCCCTCGACCAGCACCCGGTCGACCTTGAACGTGCCGAGGTCCAGCACGAGGCCCGTCAACGCCTCGCCCGCGACGACGGTCAGCCTCGCCCGTCCGGACAACCGGGCGGCGATGGGCTTGTAGTCGAGGTCGAGGTCGTAGTGCGCTACCCGGTATCCCGTGTTCCCGTGCGCTGGGAGGTAGGAGTCCTTCAGCGCCATGCCGAAATCGGGTTTCCGAGCCAGCGGGTGCCCGGCGGCACGTCCTCGCCGCGCATCACCAACGACGCGGGGCCCACCGTCGTGTGCGAGCCGATCGTCGAGCCCGGCAGCACGATCCCGTGCGGCCCGAGCGTCGCGCCCGCGTTGAGCGTCACCTGGTCCATGCGCAAGATCCGATCATGGAACAGGTGCGTCTGCACCACGCACCCCCGGTTCACCGTTGCCCCTTGGTCCAAACGGACCAGGTCGGCTTCGGGCAGCCAGTAGGTCTCGCACCACACGCCGCGGCCGATCCGGGCGCCCATCGAGCGCTGCCAGAGGTTCATCAGCGGCGTTCCGGCGACCGAGCCCACGAGCCACGGCACGGCCAGGACCTCGACGAACGTGTCCGCCAGCTCGTTGCGCCAGACGAAAGCGCTCCACAGCGGGTACTCCCGCGCGCGGAACTTCCCGACCAGCGCCCACTTCGCCGCCACGGCCACCGCGCACGCCACCACACCCGAGGTGAGCAGCAGCACACCGCCGCCGAGCGCGGCGGCCCAGAAGCCGTACCCGGCCAGGAACTCGAAGCCCGCCAGCGCCAGCACGGCCAGCGCGACCGACGCCATCACCGGCACGATCCGGCACAGCTCGACCAGCGCCCGCGCGACCACGAGCCGCCGCGGCGGGTCGAACGTGCGGCTCTGGTCGCCGGTCTCGACCGTGCGCGGCAGCTTGATCGGCGGCATGCCCAGGTACGAGCTGCCCGCCTTCGCGCGCTTCGGCGTGGACGACAGCACGCCCACCAGGCCGCGGTTCGGCACCGAACGGCCGGGCGCGGTCATGCCGGAGTTGCCCAGGAACGCGCGCTTGCCGATGCGGGCCGCGGCGATCCGCAGCCAGCCGCCGCCGAGTTCGTAGGAGGCGACCATGGTGTCGTCGGCCAGGAACGCGCCGTCGCCGACCGTGGTCATCTTCGGCAGCGCCACGACCGTCGACGCCTCGACGTGGCGGCCGACCTTCATGCCCAGCGCCCGCAGCCAGACCGGCGTGAACAGGCTGGCGTACAACGGGAACAGGCTCGTGCGGGCCATGTTCATCAGGCGTTCGGTGGTCCACGCCCGCCAGGCGATCCGCCCGTGCACCGGGTGGTAGCCCTCGCGCAGGCCGATGCTCAGCAGCCGCACCGACACCAGCACGACGAGCGCGTACGACGCCATCCAGGCCAGTGTCGCCACCGGCACGGCCAGCAGCGCCGTGCCCAGCGCGTCGGCGGGACCCGTGGTGCCGCGCAGGACGTAGCCGACCAGCAGCAGGGCGGGCAGCGCCGTCACGGCGGACAACGCGCTCAGCCCGAACGACGTCACGCCGTAGGCCAGCGACCAGCGGCGCGAACGCGGCGGCCGGGCCTTCGGCCAGCGGTGGACGGACTTGCCGTCCTTCATCGCGGGCACGCCGGACCAGCGCTGGCCGGTCGGCACCGAGCCGACCACGCCGGAGCCTGGGGCGATCTCGGCGCGCTTGCCGATCCGGGCACCGGGGAACAGGGTGCTGCGCGCGCCGACCGTGGCGCCCGCGCCGACCCGGATCTTGCCGACGTGCAGCACGTCGCCGTCCAGCCAGTGGCCGGAGAGGTCCACCTCGGGCTCGATCGCGCTGTTGCGCCCCAGCTTCAGCATGCCCGTGACGGGCGGCAGCGAGTGCAGGTCGACGCCGGGCGCGATCTTCGCGCCGAGGGCGCGCGCGTAGTGCGTGACCCAGGAGCCCGCGAGGTTCGTGGCACCGCTCAGCTCCGCGAGCCGCTCGGCCGCCCACAGCCGCACGTGCACGCCGCCGCCGCGCGGGTAGCTGCCGGGCCGCACGTTCCGCAGCAGCAGCCGGGCGCCGCCCGCGGCGATGGCGAGGCGTCCGGGCGGGCTGATCACCAGCGCCCAGCCGACCGCGACCCACGCCCACGAGATCGTCGGCGCCCACGTGTACGCGCCGACCAGCGCCAGCACGTTGTTGATCGCGGCCAGCGCGACCGTCCAGCGCAGGCCGACGAGGGTGAACAGCGGGACCATCAGCAGCGACTGGAGCAGCTGGGTCGAGCGGGGTGTCGGCGCGACCTCGCGCACCGACGCGGTCTCGGCGGCGTACTCGTCCAGCCTCGCGGCCAGCGCGCCGAGCTTCGGGTGGGCGTAGACGTCGCTGACCGAGCAGCTGGGGAAGCGGGCGCGGACCAGCGACACGAGCTGCGCGCCCGCGAGGCTGCCACCACCGCTGGCGAAGAAGTCGTCCGACGGGCTGGTCGCGGGGGAGCCCAGCAGCAGCCCCCACAGCTCCGCGAGCCACGCCTGGGTGCCGTGCAGCTCCACGGCGGGCCCGACGGGCTCCAGGGAGGGCAGCGGCCACGGGAGGGCGTTGCGGTCGACCTTGCCCGACGTCTTGGTCGGCAGCGTGTCCACGACGGCCAGCAGCGGCACCAGCGCGGCGGGCAGCGCGGCCCGCAGGCGTTCCACGGCGTCGGCCTGGTCGAAGTCGTCGGAGACGACGTAGCCGACGAGCAGCTGCGTGCCCGCCTTGTTCGTGCGCACGGCCGCGGCGGCGCCTGCGACGCCCGGCAGCGCCTGGAGCGCCGCGTCCACCTCGCCCAGCTCGATCCGGCGGCCGCCCAGCTTGACCTGCTCGTCCGCGCGCCCGAGGAACAGCAGGCCCTCGGGCTCGGCGCGGACCAGGTCGCCGCTGCGGTAGGCGCGGTCCCAGCCCAGCGCGGGCAGCGGCGCGTACTTCTCGGCGTCCTTCGCCGGGTCCAGGTAGCGGGCGAGGCCGACGCCGCCGATGACCAGCTGGCCGGTCCCGCCCATCGGCACGACCTCGCCGCGCTCGTCCACGACGGCCAGCTCCCAGCCGTCCAGCGGCAGCCCGATCCGCACCGGGCCGACCCCGGTCAGCCGGGCCGCGCAGGCCACCACGGTCGCCTCGGTCGGGCCGTAGGTGTTCCACACCTCGCGCCCCTCGACGGCCAGCCGCTCGGCCAGCTCGGGCGGGCACGCCTCGCCGCCGAAGATCAGCAGCCGCACGTCGTCCAGCGCCTCGGTCGGCCACAGCGCGGCCAGCGTCGGCACCGTGGACACCACCGTGATCTCCTGCTCGACCAGCCACGGACCCAGGTCCATGCCGGTGCGCACCAGCGAGCGCGGCGCGGGCACCAGGCAGGCGCCGTGCCGCCACGCGAGCCACATCTCCTCGCACGAGGCGTCGAACGCGACCGACAGCCCGGCCAGCACCCGGTCGTCCGGGCCGATCGGGTCGTCGGCCAGGAACAGCCGCGCCTCGGCGTCCACGAACGCGGCCGCCGCGCGGTGCGTCACGGCGACGCCCTTGGGCTTGCCGGTCGACCCGGACGTGAAGATGACCCACGCGTCGTCGGTGGGGTCGGGCTCGCCGACCAGGCCCAGCGGCGTGCCGCGCAGCGCCAGTTCGCGGTCCGCGCCCAGCACCGCGCACGCGTCCGCCTCGGTGAACACGACGTCCGCGCGCTCGTCCGGGTCCTCCGCGTCGACCGGCACGTACGCCGCGCCCGCGGCCAGCACCGCGAGGATCGACACGTACAGGTCGACCGTCCCCGACGGCACCCGCACGCCAACCCGGTCGCCGAGGCCGATGCCGTCCGCGGCGAGCTTCTGGCGCAGCTCGTCCACGGCGGCCAGCAAGCCGCGGTAGGTCAGCGCGGTGGTGCCGTCGTCCAGGGCAAACGCTTGCGGATGCGTGCGCGCCGTCTCGGCGAGCACGTCGACCAGCGTCCGCTCTGGCGCGGCCGGGGCCACGTCGAACAGGGCGGGCGGGCGGACGGGGAGCAGTCCCCCGTGGGACGCGGCCTGAACGAGGGTCACAGGACCAGACCAGCCGAGCACGAGCGCACTTCGATCCTCCGGGATGGGTGGGGGAGCTGCTCCGCACCCGGTGGATTCCCGGCCAGGCAGCTCTGGGGCGGCCGCAGTGCCAGCCCTTCGACCTGCGACTTTACCTCTGGGAAACGCGTGCTGTCCCTCTACCTATACCGCCAGTGGCTGTAGTCACAGATCGCTGACGCCCACGATGGCCCGAACGAGTGACCTGGTCCTACCATCTGGAACGGTCAAGGCGTCACCTGGTCGTGGTGTACCCGAGATCGCACGACCGGTCCCACCCGACCGCGTCGAGCAGCGGGCGCGCCCGCTCCCGGCTGAGGTTCCAGGCGTACCACTCCCCGGTGTCCTCGAGCTGCGACTTCATCTCCGCGAGCAGGCAGTCGCGCACGGCGGGACCCAACGGGTCGAACGCGGGTACGGCGTCGACGGACAGCGTGGCCAGGTACGGCAGGTCGATCTTGCCGGTGGCCCGGAAGCGCTCGACGTTGTGCTCGGCGATGAACCGGTCGGGGTTCAGCGCGGACAGCACCAGCAGCGTCGCGATCCCGGTCGCCACCATCGACCGCGGCAGCCAGGCCGCGCGCAGCTTCACGCCGGCGCCGATGACCATCACGTACACCGCGGCCAGCCACACCTCGCAGGCGAAGACCAGCAGCCGCAGCGCGGTGAACCCGTACGCCTGCTGGTAGGCCCACATGCGGCTCAGCGCGGACGCCACGATCACCAGGGTCAGTCCGGCGAGCCCGCCGAGCAGGATCCGCAGCCACAGCCGGTCGGAGTCCGTCTCGGTCGCCGCGAACCGGGTCGCCACCGCGATCACCACGAGCGTGAGCGCGGTGACCACGAGCAGCTGCCAGAACCCGCTGCGGGCGTACTCGGCGTAGGTCAGCTCGGCCGTGCGCTGCACGTAGTCGTCGCCGCCGAACAGGCTCGCGAGCTGCACGCCGACGAAGACGGCGAACACCGCGACCAGCAGCCCGATCGGGACCGCCCACTCCCGGCGCGCCACCGTGCGCCGCTCACCGGGCTCGACGTCCAGCGGCAGCGTCGTGGCCTGCACGTAGCAGGCGCCGATCGTGCCGAGCCCGACCAAGACGAACAGGAACCCCCACCGGAACGGCGAGGTGATGTCGAACTCCGGGACCAGGTCGCCCAGCAGCCCGGCGAACGCCGCGTCCGCGCCCGCCAGCAGCGGCACGAACACCAGCAGCAGGCCCGCGCTGATCAGGGCCGTCCGGCCCAGCGTCTTGACCTGACCCGCCGGACGGACCTCCTTGATCCCGCGCGCCGCCCACTTGATCGACGGGAACGCCGCGATCCCGACGGCGACCCCGCCCAGCACCACGCCCCGCAGCGTCCGCCCGTCGGTGACCGCGAGCGACCCCGCCGCGCACGCCGCCAGCAGGCACAGGGAGAACAGCCAGTCGGCCGTGAGGAAGGTGGAGACGCCCACGAGCAGCAGCGCCGCCACCGCCCACGCGAAACCCTCCGCCGAACGCCGCCCCGTCGCGGCGAACACCCCGACCCCCGCGACGGCCCCGGTGAGCACCCAGCCGACGCCGGGCACGTCCACGGGCAGCATCGCCGCCGCCGCGACCCCGGCGACGGCGCCCGCGACCAGCACCCGCGGGGAGGCGGGTGCCTTCGGCGCGGGCCACAGCGGGCTGGGGTCCCGGTGGAGCGCCGGCGCCCACGGCTGCGTCGACGACACCTGCGCGGCCGGATGCGGTGTCACCGCGACCGACCGTCCCGCCGGGGGTGCGGCGGCGGCGGACGGTGCGGCGGCGGGTATCCCGTCGACGGGTTCCCCGACCGCGGGATCCTCGGTGACGGGTCTCCCCACCTCGGGTTTCCCGGTTCCGGTTGTCCCGGTCGCGGGCTTGGCCCTGGTGGCCGCGGGCCGGACGGGCATCGCGGTGGTGGGAACGGCGTCGATCCGGCGCAGGCCGAGTTTTCGGGGCGCACCGGCGGCGGGCTTGTCGTTCACGGGGTCACTCCGGGTTCGGGGAGCAGGCACGGTCAGTTACAGGACGTCCGGCGGACGGGGAGGTTCAGCGGGCAGGGTGACGCGGATGCGGCAGCCGGGGCCGTCGACGACGGCGATCGAGCCGCCGTGCAGGTCCACGACCCAGCGGGCGATGTTGAGGCCGAGGCCGGTGCCGCCGCCACCGGCCCGTTCCCCTCGGGTGAAGCGCTCGAAGACGCGTTCGCGGTCTTCACGGGCGATGCCGGGGCCCTCGTCCACGACCTCGACCACGAGGCCGTCGGCGCCGGACCGGGCGCGCACGTCCACCCGGCCGTTCGCCGGACCGTGCCGGACGGCGTTGTCCAGCAGGTTGACCACGACCTGGTGCACCCGTTCGCGGTCGGCGACGGCGGTGGCGCCGGGCGGGCTCACGTCCACGGTGAAGCGCACCCCGCGCTTGCCCGCGCGGGCGGCGACCTCCGCCTCCGCGACCACGTCGGCGAGCAGCGGGGCGACCGCGAACTCCCGGCGGTCGAGCGCGAGCACCCCGGCGTCCACTTTGGACAGGTCGAGCAGTTCGGCGACCAGGCGGCCAAGGCGTTCGGTCTGGGCCAGCGCGGTCCGCATGGTCGGGCCGTCGGCGGGCGCCACCCCGTCGACCACGTTCTCCAGCACCGCCCGCAACGCGGTGATGGGCGTGCGGAGCTCGTGCGACACGTTGGCGATCAGCTCGCGGCGCTGCCGGTCGGCGGCGGCCAGGTCGGCCGCCATCCGGTTGAACGCGCCCGCCAGCTCGCCCACCTCGTCCTTCGCGGTGGCCCTGACCCGCTGCGAGTAGTCACCGGCCCGCATCGCCCGCGCCGAGGCCGTCATCTCGCGCAGCGGCCGGGTCATGCCGTGCCCCAGCACCTGGGAGGTGAACAGCACGATCAGCAGCGACCCGATCGTGCTCCGGAACGGCAGCCAGCCGATCTGCGACCAGAAGAACGCCCACCCGGCCGTGGTGGGGGCCAGCAGCAGGATGCCGAGCTTGAGCTTGAACGACCGCACCGGGTCCAGCGGCCGGGGGAGTTCCTCGACCAGCATCGCGATGATCGTGCGGAACACCGTCACCTGGGCACCTCCAGCGCGTACCCGACCCCGTGCACGGTGCGGATCAGGTCCGCGCCCAGCTTGCGGCGCAACGCTTTGACGTGGCTGTCGACCGTGCGCGCCCCGGTGCCGTCGTGCCATCCCCACACCTCGCTGAGCAGCCTTTCCCTCGGCTGCACGGCGCGCGGGCGTTCCGCGAGGTGCACCAGCAGCTCGTACTCGATGGGCGTCAGGTGCGCCTCCACGCCCGCGCGGTGCACCCGCCGTTCCGCCAGGTCGATCTCCAGGTCGGCCAGTTCGATGCGCTCCCCGGCCCCTGGCGAGGACGCCCGCTCGACCCGGCGCAGCAGCGCGTGCACCCGCGCGGCCAGCTCGCGGATGGAGAACGGCTTCGTCAGGTAGTCGTCCGCGCCGACGGCCAGGCCGACCAGCAGGTCGGTCTCGTCGCCGCGCGCGGTCAGCATCAGCACCGGCACCGGCCGGTGCGCCTGGATCCGGCGGCACACCTCCAGGCCGTCGAAGCCGGGCAGCATGACGTCCAGCACGACCAGGTCGGGCTCGTTCGCCCGTGCGGCGGCCACACCGGAGGGGCCGTCGTGGGCCAGTTCGACCAGGAAGCCCTCGGCCCGCAGCCGCGCCGCGACCGACTCGGCGATGGTCAGCTCGTCCTCGACCACCAGCACCCGTCGTTGTCCGCCAGTCATGCGGCGACTGTATGGGGTCGAGGTGGAGAGGTCGGGGACGACTTGTGGAGGTCGTGTGCAGGTGTGCGCCTACGCTGGTCCGCATGGCGGGTGGGGAATCGGTCCTGGAGGCCGTGCTGGAGCGGATCACCTTCGCCAACGAGGAGACCGGCTACACGGTCGCGAAGGTCGACACCGGGCGCGGCGGGGGAGACCTGCTGACCGTCGTCGGCGCGCTGCTCGGCGCGCAGCCCGGCGAGTCGATCCGGATGCGCGGCCGGTGGGGGTCGCACCCGCAGTACGGCAAGCAGTTCTTCGTGGACGACTACACGACCGTGCTGCCCGCCACGATCCAGGGCATCCGCCGCTACCTCGGTTCCGGGTTGATCAAGGGCATCGGGCCGGTGCTCGCGGACAAGATCGTCACCCACTTCGGCGTCGACGCGCTGGACGTCATCGAGCGGACGCCCGAGCGGCTGATCGAGGTGCCGAAGCTCGGGCCCAAGCGCACGAAGCTGATCGCCGAGGCGTGGGAGGAGCAGAAGGCGATCAAGGAGGTCATGATCTTCCTCCAGGGCGTCGGCGTCTCGACCTCGCTCGCCGTGCGGATCTACAAGCAGTACACGGACAAGTCGATCGACGTGGTCCGCCAGGAGCCCTACCGGCTCGCCTCCGACGTGTGGGGCATCGGGTTCCGCACCGCCGACGTGATCGCGAAGGCCGTCGGGATCCCGCACGACAGCCCGCAGCGGATCAAGGCGGGCCTCCAGTTCACGCTGTCCGAGGCGACCGGCAACGGCAACTGCTTCCTGCCGGAGCAGTCGCTGATCGGCGAGGCCATCAAGATCCTCCAGGTGGACGCCGGGCTGGTGATCGACTGCCTCGCCGAGCTGGTCGACGAGGAGGGCGTGGTCCGCGAGGTCCTGCCGCTGGACGGCGAGGACGTGGCGGCGATCTACCTGGTTCCCTTCCACCGCGCGGAGATCTCGGTGGCGGGCCAGTTGCAGCGGCTGCTGAACACGTCCGACGAGCGGATGCCCGCGTTCGGGTCGGTGGACTGGACGCGCGCGTTCGAGTGGCTCGGCGCGTCGCTGGAGGAGAAGCAGGAGGAGGCCGTGAAGCTCGCGCTGACCCGCAAGGTCGCCGTGCTGACCGGCGGACCGGGCTGCGGCAAGAGCTTCACCGTCCGGTCGATCGTGCGGCTGGCGGCGGCGAAGGGCGCGAAGGTCGTGCTGGCCGCGCCGACCGGCAGGGCCGCCAAGCGGCTGACCGAGCTGACCGGCCACGAGGCCCGCACCGTGCACCGGCTGCTGGAGCTCAGGCCCGGCGGCGACGCGGCGTTCGACCGGGACCGTCCACTGGACGCGGACCTGGTGGTCGTCGACGAGGCGTCCATGCTGGACCTGTTGCTGGCCAACAAGCTCGTCAAGGCCGTCGCGCCCGGCGCCCACCTGCTGCTGGTCGGCGACGTGGACCAGTTGCCGTCCGTCGGCGCGGGGGAGGTGCTGCGCGACGTGCTGTCGCAGGGCAGCCCGATCCCGAACGTCCGGCTGACGCACATCTTCCGGCAGGCCCAGCAGTCCGGCGTGGTCACCAACGCGCACCGGGTGAACTCCGGCGAGTACCCCCTGGTGCAGGGGCTGCCGGACTTCTTCCTGTTCCCCGTGGAGGAGGCTGAGGAGGCGGCGGCGATGACCGTGGACGTGGTCGCGCGCCGCATCCCGGCGAAGTTCGGCCTGAACGCCCGCCGCGACATCCAGGTGCTCGCGCCGATGCACCGCGGTCCGGCGGGCGCGGGCGCGTTGAACACGGTGTTGCAGGAGGCGCTGACGCCCGCTCGCGAAGGGCTGCCGGAACGCAGGTTCGGCGGCCGGGTGTTCCGGGTCGGCGACAAGGTCACGCAGATCCGCAACAACTACGACAAGGGTGTCAACGGTGTCTTCAACGGCACCCTCGGCGTCGTGACCGGACTGGACCTCGTCGAGCAGAAGCTCACCGTCCACACCGACGAGGACGAGGACGTCGACTACGAGTTCGGCGAGCTGGACGAGCTGACCCACGCCTACGCGATGACCATCCACCGTTCACAGGGCAGTGAATACCCGTGCGTCGTCATCCCGCTCACCACGAGCGCGTGGATGATGCTGCAGCGCAATCTGCTTTACACCGCAATCACCAGGGCCAAGAAGCTCGTGGTCCTCGTCGGATCCCGGAAGGCCATCGGCCAGGCCGTTCGAACCGTCGGCGCAGGTAGACGACACACCGCACTCGATCACCGGCTGCGACCGGAGACCGTCCATTCGAGTTGATCCGAAGTTTTTGTGGATCGACGACCGCTCTTGTGGGCACACTGCTCCCCGGCAGAACCTCCAGCCGTAAGGACTCCAGTGCGCACCCTGCTCCTCCTCACCGCTTTGACGACACTGGCTTTCGCCACCGCGGGCTGCGGTGACTCCCCGTCCACGCCCGCCGCGGCGGCCGACGGCCTCGGCGACACCACCCAGCACGGCGCACCTCGGGTGGCGGCTCCGATGGCCTTCGCGAACACCGCCAAGAAGCCCTGCACCCTCCTCACCGAAGCGCAGCTCAAGACCCTCGGCATGCCGGGCGTCGAGGGCGTCGCGGGCGGAGGCGACACGGGCCCGATGTGCGACTGGGACGACACCCCCGGCAACAGCGGGCAGCGGGTCGGCTTCACGTTCACCAAGGGCAACGGCAACGGCGGCCTCGACCGCGTCTACGAGCTCAAGAGCACCTTCCAGCTCTTCGAACTCCAGGCGCCCATCCAGGACTACCCCACGCTCCTCAACGCGCCGAAGGACGACCGCATGAAGGGCGCCTGCACCCTGGTGGTCGGCATCACCGACGACCAGATCCTCACCACGACCATCCAGATGCGCACCACCCCGAAGCCCGCCGAGCGCGCCTTCGAGCCGTGCGTCGTGGCCAGGGAAGCCGCTGACCTGGCCCTGACCAGCATCCGCTCCGGGGGCTGACTTCCGGCGGTGGTGGACGGCGGCTGACCTCTGGGGCACTTCTCGGCAGCCGCCACCCCACCGCGGAAACCCTTTTCAGGCAGCGGATCGCGTGCCGTCACGGCGTGGGGGGCCGTGCGGCAAGTGGCAGCGGGCAACCACTTCCGGTGCTCGCGACCGCACCACGTCGAGTCGCCGCCGACCCGGCTGTCCTCACCCGACAGGTTTTTCCCACCTCGTCCGCCACGTGGCGGTGCCCGCTCCCGCGGCCACGTCCGCTCGCCCATGCCCACCTGGACGAACGCAGCCGTCCCGGCACGGGCGAGCCGACGTGGTGCCCCTACTGGCGGTAGCCCTCCACGACGCCCACGTCGCGGGTCTCGGCGGCGTCGGGGTCCATGCCCGCGGCGCGGCGCGCACGGCGTTGGCGGAGCAGGTCCCACGCCTGGTCGAGGCCGACCTCGATCGCGCGCAGGCGCGTCGCCTCGTCGGCCGAGAGGCCCTCGCCGATCTTCGAGTTCTCCAGCTCGTGCTCTTCGGCGACCAGTTGGTTGATCCGGGAGATGACTTCTTCATCGGTCATGGCTCCAGGACTACCCCCACCACGGGGGTGCACGCCACTCGACGGGCTCCACCTCTTGGTCCATAACGCCCATGTATGGCCGGTCGGCGGGTGTGCGCGGCCGGTTCCGTGCCCCATCCTCCAGCTCAACCCTGCGAAAGGATCAACGTGTTGTCGAGAAAACGTTCGGTGGTGTCCTTCGCCGTCGCGCTGGCGGCCGCGGGCGCGGTGATCACGAGCGGTGCCCCCGGCACCGCGGGCCCCCTGCCCGACGTGGCCGCGGCGCAGCCCGGTCCGACCTACGTCTACAAGGTGCACGCGCCGCTCGGCGAGCAGTCGCGGAACCTGCTCGGCGGCGGGTTCGACGTGCTGGAGCAGCGCGACGGCGACAGCCTCTTCGTGCTCGGCGGCAAGGACGAGGGCGCCCGCCTCCAGGAAGCCGGTTTCACCGCCGTCGTCGACCAGGTCCTGGCCCCGCCGCAGTGGACCCCGCCCGCCGGGAAGTCCCAGGTGGACGCGGCCGACATCAACGAGACCTTCTACGGCGGCTACCACACGGTCAACGCCCACTACTCGCACCTCGACGCCGTCGCGGCCCAGTTCCCCGGTCTCACCGCGCTCGTCGACTACGGCGACTTGTGGAAGAAGACCCAGGGCGCCGGCGGTTACGACCTGCGCGCCATCTGCATCACCAAGCTGAACGACGGCGACTGCGCGCTCGACCCGAACGCGCCCAAGCCGCGCTTCTTCGTCATGGGCCAGCTGCACGCCCGCGAACTCACCACCGGTGACGTCGCCTGGCGCTGGATCGACCACCTCACGTCGAGCTACGGCACCGACGCGGGCGTCACCGCGCTGCTCGACTCCACGGAGGTCTGGGTCGTCCCGCAGGCCAACCCGGACGGCATCAACATCGTGCAGCAGGGCGGCAACTCGCCGATCTACCAGCGCAAGAACGCCAACGGCACCAACGGTTCCAACTGCGGCGGCACCTCCAGCAGCCAGCTGGGCATCGACCTGAACCGCAACACCAGCTCCCACTGGGGCGGCCAGGGCACCTCCAGCTCCCCGTGCGACCAGACCTACAAGGGGCCGAGCGCCAACTCCGAGGTCGAAACCCAGGCCCTGCAAGCCTTGTGGCGCAACCTCTACAAGGACAAGCGCGGCACCGCCCCCTCCGACGCGGCTCCCGCCGACACCACCGGCGTCGTCGTCAGCATGCACAGCTACGCCAACCTGATCCTCTTCCCGTGGGGCTACGACTCCACCCAGAAGTCCGGCAACGACACCCCGCTGCGCAAGATGGGCACCGACCTCCAGGCCATCGCGGGCTCCGGCTGGACCTCCGGCCAACCCGGCGAGGTCCTCTACAACGCGGCGGGCGCCACCGACGACTGGGTCTACGACGACCTCGGCGTCGCCAGCTTCGTCTGGGAAATCGGCCCGAGCAGCAGCTCCTGCAGCGGCTTCTTCCCCACCTACTCCTGCCAGGCGGGCACCTTCTGGCCCAAGGTCAAGCCGATGCTCACCTACGCCGCGGGAAAAGCAGCAAGCCCCTACGCCACCACCACCCCGCCCCCCACCGGCTGCGACAAGCGGACGAACGACGCCGACGTCTCCATCCCCGACAACGGCGCCGCGGTCACCAGCACCATCACCATCACCGACTGCACCGGCAACGCCTCCACCACCTCCCAGGTGGAAGTCCACATCAAGCACACCTACCGCGGCGACCTGGTCCTCGACCTGGTCGCCCCGGACGGCTCCTCCTACCGCCTCAAGTCCTCCGGCAACGACTCCGGCGACAACATCGACACGACCTACACGACCAACCTGTCGACCGAACTCCGCAACGGCGACTGGAAGCTCAAGGTCCAGGACGTCGCCTCCCAGGACATCGGCAACATCGACACCTGGAGCCTCACCATCTAGCGCCAAGCGGCCACCCGAACCCAACCCTCGGGTGGCCGCTTCCCGGTCCCTGCCAAGCGAAACCCAGGATTCCCATCGGCGCAGCCGCCCCCTCGCATCCGGCGCGGAGCGCCCGCCCCTTGCCGACGCGCAGCGAGGTGCCCGAGTTCGGCGGAGCCGAATGCTGGCGCAGCCAGACCTACCCCTGCACCCGATACGAAGCCGCTCTGGGCCCGCCATGTCTTGTCAAGATAGCTTCATCGTCTTGACAAGACATGGCGGGTCTAGAACACTCGGCGACCGGGTGAAGGCACCTCCACCCACAACAACCGGGTGCAGCCGCCTGAAACCCAACCCCCAACTACCCCACCGAAAGCGTGTACTCCCCAACACTCCCGTACCCCGAATACCCGTTCACCCCGACATCCCCGAACCCAACCCCCTCCACCCTCACCACGTACTCCCCCTCCCCGACCTCCCCGCTGAACCGCGCATCCATCCCCCCGGCCACCACCGCCGACCTCCTCACCAACGGCGGATCCACACTCCCGATCACCACCCCACCCTCCCCGACCACCGTCAACCGCACATCAAGATTCGGACTGAACGGCGCAGGCACCACCGTCACCACCAACTCCCCACCCCCATGCCGCACCAAGAACTCATCCACATCCGAATCACTCGAAATCACCCCCCGAACAACCCCCTCAACCTCCCCCACCCCGACGAAGTCGTCCGCCAACAACGGCACCCCCTCCCGAGCCATCACCGCCATGTCGTCCTGCCGGTTGCTGGGATTCCGGTACTCGCCCCTGCTCCACTGCGTCACCGGCTGGTACTGCGCGGCCCCCATCGTCGGCGCCCAGTTCTGGTGCCCGTAGTAGTACTCAGCCCCACCGCCCTGACCGTCGTGCAGCAGACCCAGCGTGTGCCCGGCCTCGTGCGACACGACCTCCGCGAGCAGCTTCCCGTCCGTGGACCCCGCCCCGGTGTACACCCAGGACGGCTGGTGGACCGCGTGGTCGACGTGGTTGTCGAACTCGCCCACGTAGGACTGGCCGCCGCAGTCGCACCCGGTCACGTCGACCGGCGTGATCACGACCCGCGTGCCGAACTCCGCGTCGCCGATCCCGGACCGGGTGATCCGGTCCTCGTCCGGCGCCTGCGTGGTGACGTCGACGTCGAACGGCCGGAAGTTCTCCGCGACGGCGAGGAACGCGTCGCGGATGGCGCCGCGCTCGGCGGCGCCGAACGTGGAGGGGTGGCCGTCGGCGTCGTAGGGCGGGGCGACGACGCGCGCGCCGCCGCGCCACCGGGTGCCCTGCGCGGTGTGGCCGTCGAAGTCCAGGTAGAGGGTCCGCGACGACTCCGGCCTGCTGTGCAGCGCGAACACGTCGACCCCGTCGGGCACGGGGGTCTCCGACGTGGAGTCGGTGGCCGCGACCAGCGGTTCGACGGACCGGATGCCGTCCATCCGGTCGACCTCGTAGTGCCCGCCCAGCGCCATCAGCCGGAGTTGGTCACCGGTCACGCCGTTGCGCTCGGCCAGCGACGACAGGTCCATCCCGGACGTCGACAGCACGTCGGCCAGCGGCCGGGCGTCGTCCGATCGGGCGTGCACGGGACCGGACGCGAGGACCGCGATGCCGAGAGCGGCCAAGACCACCGTGCTGCGAGCCGTCGAAGTCACACGCGCCCCCTGAACCGAACCGGATGAGCTGGGGGATCAGCGTACGAAGATCGGGAGCATTGGGCCATTCGGACGCACGAAGGGCCCGTGGCGACTGCCACGGGCCCCTCGACGCGGGTGGTTCAGCCGGTGATCAGCCGAGACCGTTCTTGATGGCGGTGATCAGCTCGCCGTTGGTGGTGTCTCCCGAGAGCTCCCAGAAGAACGCGCCGCCGAGGCCCTGGTTCTTGGAGTACGTCATCTTGCCGCCGATGGTGGCGGGGGTGTCGTAGCTCCACCAGTTGTTGCCGCACTTGGCGTACGCCGTGCCCGCGACCTGGCCGGTGGCGGGGCAGGAGGTCTTGAGGATCTTGTAGTCCTCGATGCCGGCCTCGACCGACGCCGGCGCCGGGCCGGTCGCCGTGCCGCCGGGGGCGTCCTGCGTGACGCCGGTCCAGCCGCGGCCGTAGAAGCCGATGCCGAGCAGCAGCTTCGAGGAGGGCACGCCCTTGCTCTTGAGCTTCTGGATGGCGGCGTCGGAGTAGAAGCCCGGCGTCGGGATGCCGGTGTACGAGGTCAGCGGCGAGTGCGGGGCCGTCGGGCCCTGCGGGGCGAAGCCGCCGAAGTAGTCGTAGGTCATGACGTTGTACCAGTCGACGTACTGCGCGGCACCCGCGTAGTCGGCGAGGTCGAGCTTGCCGCCGTTGGTGCCGTCGGCCGTGATGGCCGAGGTGACCAGGTTGCCCGTGCCGAAGCGCGAGCGCAGGGCGCCCATCAGGTTCTTGTACGCCGCCGCGCCGCTGGTGTCGCAGGAGAGACCGCAGGCGTTCGGGTACTCCCAGTCGATGTCGATGCCGTCGAACACGTCGGCCCAGCGCGGGTCCTCGATGAGCTTGTAGCAGGACTCGGCGAACGCGGCCGGGTTCTGCGCGGCCTGGCCGAAGCCGCCGGACCAGGTCCAGCCGCCGAAGGACCAGATGACCTTGAGGCCGGGGTGCAGCTTCTTCAGCTTGCGCAGCTGGTTGAAGCTGCCGCGCAGGGCGCCGGTGTCCCAGGAGTCCGCCACGCCGTCGACGCTGCTGGCCGCGTCGTAGAACCGGTCGTAGTCGGCGTAGGTGTCGTCGGTGGCCGAGCACTGGCCGTTCTTGACGTTGCCGAACGCGTAGTTGATGTGCGTCAGCTTCGCCGCGGAGCCGCTCGTCTCGATGTTCTTGACGTGGTAGTTGCGGCCGTAGACGCCCCACTGCACGAAGTAGCCGAGGTTCTTCTTGCCACCGGGCGGGGGCGTCCCCGTCGTGGTGGTCGTCGTCGGACCGGTCGTCGTCGTGGTCGTCGTCGTGGTGGTGGTCGTGGTCGTCGTGGTGGTGGTCGTGCCACCGCCGGCGTCGCAGGAGGCGCCGTTGAGCTTGCAGCCGGTCGGGCCGGAGAACGTGCCGGAGTAGGTCACGTTGAAGCCGAAGCTCACCGTGCCGCCCGCGGCGACGTTGCCGTTCCACGAGTTCTTCACGGTCACGTGCTGACCGCTGGTGGTCTGCGTGCCGTCCCACAGCGAGCTGATCCGGTGGTTCGCGGGCAGGTCGAACTCCACCGTCCAGGTCGCGAGCGTCGAGGCCGCGCCGTTCTTGATGGTGTACTTGCCCTCGTAGCCGGTGCCCCAGTCGGAGCCCTTCGTGAAGGTCGCCGACACCCCGCCCGCACCGCTGGCCGCGGGCACCACGGTCAGGCCCACGACCATCGTGGCGACCGCCACGAACAACGCTGTGAGATGCCATCGGATCTTGGTCATCGGGCTCCTTGTCACGGCAGGGGAAACAGGGTTCTGTGCAACTTGTGGTCCAGACCACTGTGTGGTCAAGGTCTAGACCAGTTGTGTCACTCGAACGGCCTAGTGGGTGAATCGATTTCGTTATCTGAAAACGTTTGCGGCGGGGTCGCACCCCAGGGGCGGTTCGTGGGGGTTTCGGGGGTTTGGACAGAGCCGAAAGTCGACGTTCGGGTCGGCCCGTGGTGGGTCGTGAGGACTGCTCGCATCCCGAAGACTCCGTGGTGTCAACGGATTCAGGGGAGGAAGCTGATGAACGCGATGATCAAGCGCGTCGGTGCGCTGGGGGCCGTCGTCGGACTGGTCGGTCTGGCCGCGGGGGGCACCGCGACCGCCGCGGCGGGTGGACGTGTCGACCGGGTAGTGGTCCAGCGGGCGATCGACGAGCTGACCGCCGGCGCCGCGGCCGGGGCCCAGGTGCGGATCACCGACGGGCGGCAGACCTTCACGGCCCGCTCCGGGGTGGCGGAGTGGGGAGGGGGCCGGCCGGTGCCGACCGACGGGCGGTTCCGCGTCGGCAGCATCACGAAGGTGTTCGTCTCCGTGGTGGTGCTCCAGCTCGTCGGCGAGGGCCGGATCGACCTGGACGCGCCCGTGTCGCGCCACCTGCCGGGTCTGCTGCCCGACGGTGACCGGATCACCGTCCGGATGCTGCTCCAGCACACCAGCGGGCTGCGCAGCTACACCGGGGAGCTGCCTCTCGACCCCGAAGGCTTCGAGGCCATCCGCTACAAGCACTGGGAGCCCGCCGAACTGGTCGCCCTCTCGACCGCGAAGCCGCTCGACTTCGCGCCCGGCACCGACTGGGACTACTCGAACACCAACTACGTCGTCGCGGGGCTGCTCGTCGAGAAGATCACCGGGAAGCCGTACGCGCGGGCCGTCGAGCAGCGGATCCTGGGACCGCTGCGGATGCGCGACACGACGGTGCCGGGTGACCGTGTCGACGTGCCAGGCCCGCACGCCAACGGCTACGTCCGGATCGGCGACCGGGTCGTCGACATCACCCGGATCAACCCGTCGGTCGCCCACTCGGCGGGGGAGATGATCTCCACGACGGCCGACCTCGACCGGTTCGTCGCCGCGGTCGCCGAGGGGAAGCTGCTCAAGCCCGCCCAGTTCGCCGAGATGACCGGGCTCACCGACGTGTCCCCCGGTTACGGCCTCGGGCTGGAGTGGCAGGAGCTGGCCTGCGGCGCCGAGGTCATCGGCCACGGCGGCGGCATCCCCGGCTACAGCAGCCTCATGCTCGCCAGCGAGGACGGCCGCGTCCGGCTCGAAGCGTCGTTCACCTCTGCGCCCGCCGATGGCCCGACCGGAGGAGTGCAGGAGCTGATCGACGAGGTTTTCTGCGACTGAGTGGCAGTCGGCCCCGCGGAGACCCCCGGTTGGAGGTCCCGCGGGGCCTCCGCGGACCTGATCCGCCGAACGGTGGATGACCGACCGTGGTCGCGGTGCGGCCGTTCGGGTCGATCCGGGCGTGCGGGCCCGATATCGGAGTGCACGATCGGGGGACGTCAACTGCATTGCACCTCATCGGGTGTTCGAATGTCACCCGACTGATCAATTCTATTGGGGCACTTGGCTGAACGGACCCCTGAATCGCGTGTGGACGGACGAACGCCTGCTACTTTGTTGAACGTCATGCGGGCGTACCGAAGATTAGTGAATAGCTTTCGGGGCCCTTTGTTTTTGAGGGTGATCGGAATCGAATGAGCGTATATTTCGGTGGAATCCTGTGGGTCGTTCTCGCGGCCCTGATCGCCGCGCTCGCGGCCTTCCTGATGCGGCGGTTCGGCTCGGAGGAGGGCCGTGAGGAGAACAACGCCGCGGCGGGTGGTGTCTTCTCGATCGTCGCGGGCCTGAACGCCGTGCTGATCGCGTTCGTGCTGATCGCGCTGTTCGACGCCACCGGATCGGCCGACCAGGCCTCCTACCGCGAAGCGGACAGCCTCGTCGCCGCGTCGTGGGCGAGCGACTCGCTGCCCGACGCGACGAAGGAGAAGGTGCACGACCTCTCCCGCGCCTACATGTCGACCGTCATCCGCGAAGAATGGCCGAAATTGCAGGACGGCACCGACGTGTCGTCCATCGGCTGGACGCAATTGGACCAGCTCCGCACGACCGTCGCGCAATCGGCCGTCGACGACGAGTGGCAGACCGACCGCAAGACCGAGGCCGCCACCAAGTTGTGGGAAGTCTACGAAGCGCGCCAGGACCGGATCAACGCCTCCGGCAACGGCGTCACCTCCGTCGTCTGGTTCACGATGATCGTCGGCAGCCTCCTGTCGCTGGCGCTCGCACTGCTGTTCGGCGGCGCGAAGGTCCGGTCGCACATCGTGATCATGGCGACCCTCGCCGCGACGATGACCCTCCTGCTCTACGCCACCTACCAGTTGCAGAACCCCTTCAGCGGCAGCGCGAAGATCGGGCCGGACGCCTTCCAGGCGGCGCTGGACCGGTTGCGGTGATCCTCGTCGCCGCGCTGGCCTGCGTCGCCCTCCAGGTCGAGGCGGTGTCCGGAGGCGGGTCGTCCACGCTGCTGTCGGTCGACCTGCCCTCCGGCACGGCCACCGTGATCAGCGTGCTCGACCACCGGCTCAACGCGCTCGGCTACTCCGAGGCGCAGGACACCTACTACGGCATCTCGTCCACGGGCGAGGTCGTCCGCGTCGACCGCCTTGGCGCCACCACCGTCGTCGGCCACGTCCCGCACGGCGCCCTGGCCGACGCGGTCGCGGGCACCATCCACGGCGACTACTACTACGTGCGGGCAGCCGGCGCGATGTACGTCGTGAACATCAACCCGACAAGCGCCCACTTCCTCGACCTCGTGTCCGTCAGCGTGCTGTGGCCGATCAGCTTCTTCGTGTCCGTCGACGACTTCGACTACAACCCCGCCGACGGCCTCCTCTACGGCGTCGCCACGAAGTTCTTCGGCCACCCCGAAGTCGTCACCATCGACCCCCACACCGGCTGGATCCGCCCCCTGTCCCCAGCGGTCCCCATGCCCGACGGCCCCGGCTACGGCGCGGCGGTCTTCGGCCCCGACGGCGCCCTTTACGCGACCAACAACGACAAGTCGGGCCAAAGCGTCCTCTACCGCGTGGACCTCGACGGCTCCGGCACCGTCACCCCGATCTCCAGCCGCCCAGCCGCACGCACGATCGACTCCGCAGGCTGCTACGCCGCCGCCCCCCCACCAATCGTGCTACCCCCGACAACAACGACAACACCCCCACCCGTCGTCATCCCACCAACAACAACCACCACCGTCCCCCCAACAACGACGACGCCCCCAACCACCACCACCATCCCCCCACCGATCACAGTCCCAGAGGGCCCGATCGCACTACCCGCGGAACCACTCCCCACCCCCGCAAGCACCCCCGCCACAACCCCTTCACCCATCCCGGCAGGCGCCACCCCACCACCCCCAACCCTCCCCCCACCCCCTTCCAGCCCCGCCCCGACCACCCCCAAACCAGTCCCACCACCAGTGTTCAAACCGGACCGACCAGTCGAGGAAGTCATCGAACTGGCAGACCACCGCACCGAAACCAAACGCCGCTGGAGCCTCGCAGTCCTACTCCTGGTCATCGGCGCCGGCGCAGTCGCCGCCCAACGCGCCCGCCGCGTGTAAAACCCCAGGAGATAGGGATCAGCACCCGGTCCCTTCAAGAACCCGACCACAACCCAAGCCCAGCAACACTTCCCCACCCGACGCAGCCCGGATGCCCAAGTCCGTCGCGGAGCGAGGGATGCCCAAGTCCGAAGGCGCAGCCCAGGATGCCCTGTCGGCAAAGCCGATACCCCGCCCTCGGCGCAGCCGCCCCCTCGCACCCGGCGCGGAGCGCCCTCCGCCCTACCGACGCGCAGCGAGGTGCCCTGAGTCAGGCGAAGCCTGATGCTGGCGTAGCCAGACCTACCCCTGCACCTGATACAAAGCCGCTCTATGCCTACCGCAGCTTGTCAAGGCATCTTTCCCGCCTTGACAAGCTGCGGTAGGCATAGAACACTCGGCGATCGGGTGCAGGCACCTCCACCCACAACGGCAGCCACCCAAACCCCACTCCGGCAACGGCTCCACCGCCACCTGCGCGTCGTAGGTGTGCCCGGCGATCTCTTGCACCTGGTGTCGCGCAACAGCCCCGCAGGTTTCCGGCGATTGCGACTTCCCCCACACCACTCCGGAAGCGCACGCAAAAAACCAGGGGCCCCCACACGGGAGACCCCTGGCTCACATCACCTACCCCAGTACCTACAACAGTTCGTCAGGCGCCGCAGGCCGCTGCGGCTTGTCGTGCTTGCGGGGCTCGCGCCGGGACTTCGCGTCCTCGATCTGCCGGATCATCTCCTTGCGGACCTCGGTCAGCGCGTGGTCCAGTTCGACCTCGTGCGACGTGGCCACGAAAGGCGGCCAGCCCGCCAGGAAGGCCTCGAACGTGACCTTCTGGTCCTTCTGACCGCGTTCCTTCACCGACAGCGCCAGGTCGACCTGCTGGGGCTGCCAGCCCGCGAGATGAGGGGCGAGGTTCGCCAGGGCGTACACGACGCGCCCCTGGTCGGTGGGACTGAACCCGTTGCCGAGGCGTAGCCGCTGCTCAAGGACTTCGGTGTCGCTCATGGAACAACGCTACGCCATCCACCTCCCCGCCGCGCGCCAGTGAGGTGACCGCCAACCCTCACGGGTTGGCGGTCACCGCGCTAGTCGCGACGCGCGACGGCGGCGTAGAAGCCGACGTGTTCGGTGCGCTCGGTCAGTTCCGGGGTGTGGTCGTGGTGCCACTGGGTGGCGTCGACCAGGCCGGGGGGGATGAGTTCCAGGCCGTCCAGCATGGCCGTGATCTCGGCGTGGCTGCGGGTGTGCACCGGGTTGGCCGAACGCTTGTAGACCGCCAGCGCGCCCGCCGCCTGCTCGGGGTTGTGGTCGGACGTCACGTGCGACATCACCACGTAGCTGCCGGGGGCGATGACGTCGCGGTAGGCGCCCAGCACCCGTTCCGGGTGGCGCTCGTCGGGCAGGAAGTGCAGCACGGCCACGGCGAGCACGGCCAGCGGCTGGGAGAAGTCGATCATCTCCAGCACCGCGGGCGCGGTCAGCACGTCCTCGGGGACGGTGAGGTCGGCCCTGGTGACGGTGGCGTTGGGGTTGTCGCGCAGCAGGTGCTTGCTGTGCGCGTAGGCGACCGGCTCGATGTCGACGTACGCGATCCGGCTCTCCGGCGCGAGTCCCTGCGCGACCTCGTGCACGTTGCCGACGGTCGGGATGCCGGAACCGAGGTCGAGGAACTGCCGGATGCCCTGCGACACGCAGTACCGGACGGCGCGGGCGAGGAACGCCCGGTTGGCCCGCACGGCCTCGCGCATCCACGGCATGACCTGGATCGCCTGCTCGGCGAGCGTGCGGTCGGCCTGGAAGTTGTGCGCACCGCCCAGGTAGTAGTCGTACATCCGCGCCGGGTTCGGCTGCTCCAGGTCGATGTCATCGACCCCGTAGCGGTCCTGCTCCTGCGTCACTGCGCCTCCTGCAACCCGAGGAACTTCTCCAGCTGTGCCACGACGAACGCGTGGTCGTCCGCCTGCGGCAACCCGGAGACGCCGACGGTGCCGACCGGGCCGACCCCCGTGATGATCACCGGGAAGACCCCGCCGTGCGCCGCGTAGAGGCCGGTGTCCAGCCTCGACGACTCGTCGAAGGTACTGCCTCGGACGGCGAACTGCGTCCCCACGTAGTAGGAACTGCGCCCGTAGCGGTCCACGACCCGACTTTTGCGGTCGATCCAGTCGTCGTTGTCGGCGCACGTGCCGGGCAGCGAGGCGTGGAACAGCCGTTGCCCGTTGCGCCGCACCGAGATGGTCAGGGGGAGGCTTTCGGCGCGCGCGGCGTCCAGCAGGTGGATGCCCAGCGCGATCGCGGTCTCGTTGTCGAACCGGGTGAACCGCAGCCGGTCCTCCTGGGCCGCGAGCTCGGCGAGCAGTTCGGCGCTCATACGGCCACGACCTGTCCGGTGTTCGCGGACTGGAACGCGTCCTCGATGATCTCCAGCGCCGCGATGGCCGACTCCGGGTCCACGGGCAGCGGGCCGCCGTCGCGGATCGCGGTCACGAGCAGCCGGTAGAACTCCTCGTACGAGCCCTTCTCGCTGGGCACGGGCTTGGTGTCGTCGAGCAGGCCGATCCCGCCCCACGCGGACTCGGGCTCCTCGCCCCAACCCGGATCACCCGGCCGGGCGCCCGCGATGAGCGCGTCCTCCTGGCCGTCCATGCCGCTGATCGTGAACGCGGCCCGCTCGCCGAGCACCCGGAACCGCGGGCCGTGGTTCGCGGCCGACGCGCTGGCCCACAGGTGCGAGCGGACGCCGCTGGTGTGGGTGAGGGCGACGAACACGTCGTCGTCGACCAGCGCGCCGGGACGGCGGCGGTCGAGTTCGGCGTACACGCTGCGGACCGGGCCGTTGAGCTGGAGCGCCTGGTCGACGAGGTGCGCGCCGAGGTCGTAGAGCAGCCCGCCCGCCTCCTCGGCGGCGGCGAACTCGCGCCAGTTGTCCCAGATCTCCGGCACCCAGCGCTCGTAGCGCGACTCGAAGCGGCTGATGGCGCCGAGCTCCCCGCTCTTCACGACCTCGCGGACGGTCTGGAAGTCGCTGTCCCACCGGCGGTTCTGGAACACGGTCAGCGGCACCCCCTTCTCCTTCGCGGCGGCGACCACGCGGCGCGCGTCGGAGCTGGAGGGCGCGAACGGCTTGTCGACGACGACCGCGATGCCGTGCCCGATCGCGGCCAGCGCGAGGTCCACGTGGGTCTTGTTCGGCGAGCCGATGACGACGAGGTCGACCCCGGACGCGAACAGGTCGTCGGCGGTGTCGAGGAGTTCGACGTCGGGGTGCGCGGCACTCGCCTGCGCGCGGCGTTCGGGGTCCGTGGTCACGATCGAGGTGAGGGCGAGGCCGGGTGTCGAGGAGATCAGCGGGGCGTGGAACACGCGGCCCGCGATCCCGTACCCGATCACACCGGTGCGGAGGTCAGCTGCCATGAGCAGCATTAAAGCAACGCTGTAGTCTAATCGCCAGCCGAATCGGACAACTCATGCGATCATGGCGCCGTGGCGAACTTGCGGTTCCTGCGTGGGTACAACGACGCGGTGGTGCTCGGTCTCGCGCGACGGGGTGAACCCATGACGAGGGTGGAACTCGCCGAGCGCAGCGGGCTCACCCCGCAGGCCGTGTCCAAGATCGTGAGCAGGCTCATCGCCGACGGCCTCCTGGTCGACTCCGGCAGGCGCAACGTCGGCGTCGGCAAACCCCGCACCCTCGTCCGCCTGGTGTCCTCCAGCAGGGTCGCGCTCGGCGCCGCGGTCGAACGCGACGAGCTGCGGGTCGTGCTCGCCGACCTGTCCGGCGCCGTCGTCGACCGCACGGTCGTCGCCCTGCCCCGCGATTTCGGGCCGGAGGTGTTCGTCGAGGAGCTGGCCAAGCTCGTCGACGTCCTGCTGGCCCGCAACGAGGTGCCCGACGAACGCCTCCTCGGCGTCGGCATCGGCTTCGTCGGCCCGCTCGACCACCGCGACGGCGTGGTCCACGACGCCACCGGCCTCGTCGGCTGGCACGACGTGCCGCTGCGGGATCTCGCCGAGCAGCGGCTGGGCCTGTCGGTCGTGGTCGACAAGGACACCAACACCGCCATGATCGCCGAGGCCTGGCGCCGCGGCGACGAGTTGCGGCACGCCGCCCTGGTCATCGTCGGCACCGGCGTCGGCGTGGGGCTGCTGCTGGACGGCCAGGTCCACCGCGGCGCCCGCACCAACGCGGGGGAGTACGGCCACACCACCATCCAGCTCGGCGGCCCCCGGTGCGCCTGCGGCCGTTCGGGCTGCGTCGAGATCGTCCACAACCTGGCGCTCGCCGCCGACGACCCCAAGGGCGCGGTCACCGTGCTCGGCATGGCCGTCGCGGGTCTGGTGCAGCTGCTCGACCTCGACCACGTCGTCCTGGGCGGCCGGGTGGTGCAGGGCGCGCCGGAGCTGTACGCCGACGGGATCCGCGACGTGGTGCGCGAGCAGGTCCCGCGCTCGGACTGGCTGGAGGTCGACGTCAGCGTCAGCCCGCTGGGCGACGACCTCGTGGCCGCCGGGGCGGCGATGCTGGTGCTGAGCGAGTTCTACAGCCAGCGCGGACCGTAATCGGGGAAAGTACTTTCCAAGCGGGAAAGTACGTGCCATCCTGGACTCGTTACCCGACGAGCCCAGGAGACCGCCATGCAGCAGCAACCGCCACCACCCGGCCAGGCCGCCGACGCGCTCGCGGAGATCCGCCAGCGGCAGGGGCAGATCATCGAGCGGGCGCTGATCCCGACCTGGTTCTGGTGGGCGATCGGCCTGCTGGTCGCCGGCTTCTCCGCTGCCGTCGAGACCGACAACGGCTTGGCGCTCGGCATCGGCACCACCGTGTTCGTGCTCGGCAACTGCGCCGCGGTCGGCGCGATGGCGATCCGCGGCCGACGCCACGCCCGGCCGCGCAACACGCTCCTCGGTGGCACGGGCGTCCTGATGATCCTCGGCTTCACCCTCGGGGTGCTGCTCGTGACGATGCTCGTGTCCTTCTCGCTCAACGCGCTCGGCACGCCCCACGCGGCCACGCTGGGCGGGGTCGCGTGCGCCGTGCTCATGATCGGCGGTGGGCCGTTCCTCACCCGCAGGCTGCGGACCATGATGGTGGACCGCGTCGCGAAGGGATCCCGGTGACAGAACCGAAGTTCGACGAGCTGGTCCACGCCCCCACCCGCCTGTCGATCGTCTCGCTGCTCGCGGCGGCGGAGTGGGCGGACTTCAAGTTCCTCCGCGATACCGTCGGCACGTCCGACTCGGCGCTGTCGAAGCAGCTGACCACGTTGGAGGACGCGGGTTACGTGGAGATCCACAAGCACTTCGTCGGCAAGCGGCCGCGCACCTCCGCGCGGCTCACCGACGCGGGCCGCGCGGCGTTCGACGGGCACGTGGCGGCGTTGCAGGAGATCGTGGCGCGAGCGGGCGCGACCGTCCTGCCGCGCTAGTCCTCCAGCACCCGTCCCACGACCCGCGCGTACATCCGGTCCGGGCTCGGCGTGGAGGGCGGCGTGAGGAAACCCGGCAGCATCGGCAGGTCCACGGCGAAGGGCAGCAGCCGCTCGAACAGCGTCGTGGCGTCGACCGGCCGCCGTTCCGGGTCCTTCTCCAGCATGTCCTGCAACAGCTCGTCCAGCGCCACCGGGATCCGCGGCACCGACGACGGCCGCTGCTTCACCTGCTTGTCGAACACCGTGTACGCCGTCTCCCCGGTGAACAGCTGCCGCCCGGTCAGCATCTCGTGCAGCACGCACCCCAACGCGTACAGGTCGCTGCGCGGCTCGGCGTTGCCCCGCTGGATCTGCTCCGGCGCCATGTACGCGGGCGTGCCGAGCATCTGCCCCCACCGGGTGAACTGGGCGACGTCGGACTCGCGCAGGACGGCCAGCCCGAAGTCGAGCACCTTCACGCTGCCGTCCGGGCACAGCATGAGGTTGGTCGGCTTCAGGTCCCGGTGGCAGATCGACAGGCTGTGCGCCGCCGCCAGCACCGCGCACGCCTGCGCCGCGATGGAAGCCGCCCAGGACACCGGCAACGGCCCGTGCTCGCCGACCAGATCGGCGACCGTGACGCCGTCGATGAACTGCATGACCTGGAACATCCGGTACTCGTACACGCCGAAGTCGTAGAGCACCGGAGCGCCCGCGTGCTCCAGCTTGGCCAGGATCCTGGCCTCGCGGGTGAAGCGGTGCTCCATCTCCTCGTCGCGCCCGCCGGGCAGCTGGAGGAACTTCACGGCGACCCGCCGGTCGAGGTGGCGGTCGTAGCCGCCGTGGACGGCGCCCATCCCGCCCTGGCCCAGCGGCAGGTCGTCCAGCTCGTACCTGTCGGCGATGAGCATGCCCGTCCTAACTCCGCGGTCGGAGGTGACCGTCCATCAGGCCGCCGAAGCCTAGCCGGATGACGCTCTCGCCCAACGCGGCCGTCTCGCGCAGCGCGTCCTCGAGCACGCCGAGCTGCCGGAACGCCTTCCCGTACGCCTGCTGCTCGGCCAGCGGCAGCCGCGGCACCTGGGTGCGCCGCGCGTCGACCCGGCTCGACCCCTGGTGCGCGCGCGACGCCGCCGCGCGCAGGACGCCCGCGAGGAAGTGCGGGTCCAGCCGCTTCGGGTCCACCCGGTAGACCGCGAGGTACGGGCCGAGCACGGCGCGGCAGCCGACCACGCGGGCGGTGCCCATCGGGGACGCGACCACGTCGCCGGGCTCGACCTCGACCAGGTCGGGATCGGGCGTGGTGCGCTCGGACGGCTCCACGCCCGCGGCGAGGTCGTCGGCGGTCAGCACGGGCAGCTCCCCGGTGCCGGTGGTGAGCTTCGCGCCCGCGTGCTTCATCGTCAGCAGGCCGCCCTTGGCCAGCTCGCCGATCGTCGTCATCGGCGGGGCCTGCTGCGACGCCTTCTCCACCTCCGGGGTCGGCAGCACCGTCTTGCGCAGCGCGGCGAGCGCCTCGACGAACGCGAGGTGCGTGTCCTCGCCACCGCTGCGCCGCAACGTCTGCACGGCCGGGCTCAGGTCGACGTCCTCGTCGAGCACGTCCACGATCGGCACGGACGGCCCGTCGGTCGGG
Source organism: Umezawaea sp. Da 62-37 (assembly GCF_032460545.1). Classification (GTDB taxonomy): domain Bacteria; phylum Actinomycetota; class Actinomycetes; order Mycobacteriales; family Pseudonocardiaceae; genus Umezawaea. Next base: position 4,411,509 of record NZ_CP135965.1, on the reverse strand, counting down.
TCCGTGCGGAACGCCGCCCACAGACCGTCCACAGTGGACAGCTCGTCGACCTCGGCCAGCAGCACGTGCGACGGCGTGCGGTCGCCGGGCTCGGGGCGGCGCAGCACCCACAGGTCCGGCCCGCCCGGCAGCGTCAGCACCGCGCGCAGCGCCCCCGCCCGCAGCAGGTTCGCCCGGATCCGGCGGCCGGGACGGCGGCTGGCGGCCGCCGACGGCATCAGGATCGCCACCAGGCCACCGGGTTTGGCGTGGCTCAGGCAGTGCTGCACCCAGGCCAGCTCCGACTCGCCGCGCGGCGGCAACCCGTACTCCCAGCGCGGGTCGCCCGCCAGCTCGTCGTAGCCCCACGCGCGCTCGGTGAACGGCGGGTCGCACACCACCGCGTCGGCCAGTTCGCCCGCGAAGCCGTCCTGCCGCAGGGCGTCCCCGACGTGGATGTCGCCGGGCTGTGATCGAAGTCGCAGCCGGTGTTCGGCGATGGTCGCGGAGGTCTCGTCGATCTCCTGGCCGAGCACCCGCGCGGCAGGCGTGTCGACCAGCGTCGTGCCCAGTCCGCAGGCCGGGTCGTACAGGGTCCCGCCGTCCGGCTCGGTGAGCCTGACCAGCAGCGCGGCCACGTCCGCGGGAGTGGCGTCGAGCTGCCGGGAATGCGCTTCCAGGTAGCGCTCGCAGAGGAACTCGAACGCCGCCAGCGGCCCGCGCTCGGCCGCCAGGGAGGCCAGCGCGCCCCCGTCCTCCGACCGCAGGGCGGCCCCCGCCTCGGCCACCCGGTCGCCGAGGCACAGGTCGTCGCCCGCGCCGCGCAACCACTGCCAGGCGCGTTCCACCGGTGACACGTCGACGCGCTTCCCGTTGCGCCGCAACCAGTCCTCGACCTCGTTGAGGGAGAACAGCGGACTGGACGCCGTGCCGCCGACCGGCGTGGGGAAGTCCTCGTGCCGCCTGCGCCAGTTGCTCACGGCGGCACGCCCCACGTCGACGAGGCGGGCGATGTCGCCCGCGCTCACGGTGGCGTCCTGGTCCATGCCGTACACCCTAGTTCACAACCGATGCACAGTGGTTCTGCTTGTGAACTGAATCAACCAATGTTTCACTGTTCCCATGACGCACAACCGGCTGGCCCACGCCGTTGGCTCCCACCCAGGGCTCCGCCGCGAGCTGAACGAGGACTCCGCCTGCGCCGAGCCCCCGCTGTACGCCGTCGCCGACGGCATGGGCGGCCACGCGTTCGGCGAGATCGCCAGCGCCACCGCCATCGACGTGCTGGCGCACTACGACGTGACCGGCGACCCCGTTCCGGCGTTGACGGCTATGATGGACGAGGTCGCGCTGCGGCTGACCGACATGGCCGAGCAGGACCTGCGGATGCGGGGGATGGGCACGACCCTGACCGCGCTGCTGTGGGTCGACGGGTCCAAGTTCGCGGTCGCGCACATCGGGGATTCGCGGTGCTACCTGGTGCGCGAGGGGGAGATCTCGCAGGTGACGCGGGACCACACGATGGTGCAGGCGCTGGTGGACGAGGGGCGGATGCCCGCCGAGCAGGCGGTGCTGCACCCGCGCCGGTCGATGTTGATGCGCGCCCTGCAGGCCGGGAACTCGCCCGAGCCGGACGTGTTCCTGCACGAGGTGCAGGTGAACGACCGGTACCTGCTGTGCTCGGACGGGCTGTCGGACGTGGTGGCGCCGGAGGCGATCCTCGAGGTGCTCACGCAGGTCGAGGACCGCGACGAGGCCGTGGTGAAGCTGATCGCGCTGGCCAACGAGGGCGGCGGACCGGACAACATCACCTGCGTGCTGGTCGACGTGGTCAACGACGAGTGGCTGGCGCACTGGAGCGGGCGGCTCTAGGGCCTGAGCCGAGTGCGGGGCGTCCGGGTTCGGGCACCCCGATCTTCGGCGTCGCGGTCAGCCGAGGTCGGCCACGTCCAGTCCCAGCAGGTCCCGCAACGCCGTCGCGCCCGTCGGGGTGACCTGAACCGCGCGGGTGGTGCCGATCCGGCGCACCCAGTCCTGGGCCTGGAAGTGCTGGCGCACATGGGCTCCCGCCGCGCCGGCCAGGTGGGTGCGGCGTTCCGTCCAGTCCAGGCACGGTCGGCTCAACGGGCGCCGGGTGGCGCGGAGCCGGGGCCCGTCCGCGCCGAGAGGTCCGGTCAGCCAGGCGAAACCGGTGTCGGTGAGCGCGAACCCATCGGTTCGGGACAGGTATCCCTTGGCGGTCATGGCATCGGTGATGCCGACGCCAAGGCGACCCGCGAAGTGGTCGTAGCAGGTCCGCGCTCTGGCCATGGCGGCCGAGGCGCTGGCGGCGCGCAGGCCCGAACGCGGTGCGGCCGGCTTCGCGTGGGCCAGGAGGTCTTCGATCAGCTGTGCCACCTGCTGGTTCGCGAGCTGCACGTACCGGTGCCGTCCTTGCCGTCGTTCCGCCAGCAGCCCGCCCGCGACGAGCCTGCCGAGGTGTTCACTGGTCGTCGACGCGGCGACCCCGGCGTGCGCGGCCAGCTCCCCGGCGGTCCACGCGCGGCCGTCCAGCAGGGCGACGCAGAACGCGGCCCTGGTGCGGTCGGCCAGCAGTGCCGCGAGGTCCGCGAGTTCGTCCACGGTGTCCAGTGTGCGGCGTCGACCGTTCGGCGCGCGCCGAAGTGTCCGGGTCCTACGGTCGTGGCATGTCCAGCGCGCTGACCGATCCCCGCTACACCGTCCCCCCGGTTCCCGACGCCTCGGAGGGGGTCGCCTGGCTGCGGGCGTCCGTCGTCCGGTTCAGCGACGGGCCGGTGCACGAGCGGCGGCGGGCGCTGGTCGTCGCCGAGCTGGCGGCCGTCGAACCGCGAGCCCTGGCCGGGAGCCGGGGCACGGGCCCGGTGGAGGTGCTCGCCGAGGCGCTGGGGCTGGACGTGGACCCGGAGGACGTCGACCTGGTGGCCCGGTCCTACCAGCCGCACACGGCCGTCACGCCGGAAGCCGACGCGGCCGTGGCGAGGCTGGTCGACGCCTGCGGCGGGTGGGACGAGCGGACCGCGAACCGGATCGGGCTGCTGGTGCAGGCGTGCGGGGCCATGGCGGCACTGGTCGCGGGCGTCCACCCGCCGGTGCCCGTGACGCGCCGGATCGCGCCGGACGGCACGCTGGTCGAGGTCGACCTGACCGATCACCCCTTCGGGCTCGGGGCGCACGCCTGTCCAGGGCGTGAGCACGCGCTGGCCATCGCGGAAGGACTGACCCGATGACGTTCCACGACCTGCACCACGCCGACGAGCCCCTGTTGCTGCCGAACGCCTGGGACTTCGCGTCGGCGGTCGCGCTGCACGCCGCCGGGTTCGCGGCGATCGGCACGACGAGCCTCGGGGTGGCGGCCGCGCACGGCCTGGCCGACGGGGAAGGCGTGGCGCGGGGCGAGACGGTGGCGCTGGCCCGGATGATCGTCGGGCTGCCGGTGCCGGTGACGGTGGACGTCGAGTCCGGGTTCGGGGGTGACGTGGGGCAACTCGCGGCGGAACTCGCGGAACTGGGGGTGGCGGGGGTGAACATCGAGGACGGGCGGCCCGGTGGGCGCTTGGCCGACCCGGAGGAGCAGGCGGAGTTGGTGCGGGCGGCCAAGGAGGGCGCGCCGGGGCTGTTCGTCAACGCGCGGGTGGACACCTACTGGCTGTCGGTCGACCGGGAGTCCACTGTGGACCGCGCGCGCCGCTACCTGGACGCGGGCGCGGACGGCGTCTTCGTGCCGGGACTGGCTTCGGAGGAGGACATCGCGGCCGTGGTCGAGGCGGTGGCCGCGCCGCTGAACGTCCTGCACGTCCCCGCGCTCGGCCTGAAGCGTTTGGGGGAACTGGGGGTCAGGCGGGTCAGCACGGGATCGCTGCTGTTCCGGGCCGCGTTGCACGCCGCCGTCACGACCGCGTGCGCGGTGCGCGACGGCGGGCCGGTCCCCGACGGGATCCCGAGCTACGCGGACGTCCAGGGGCTGGTCTGACCAGTCGGCGGGGGCTGGGACCGCGGGCGGCCGGAGCCGCCCGCGGCCGGTGGACTACGCCGGGTTCTGCGCGTGGGTCAGGGTCTCCCAGGCGATGAACAGGTTGTCCGTGCCCTGCGGGCGCTGCTGCTCGGTGTACTTCTGGGTGTTCGCCATGGCGATGCCCAGCCGGGTGTTCAGCGCGTTGAACGCGACCTCGGTCGTCGGGCCGAGGTTCTGGCTGCGGACACCGCCGCACAGCCACGACGGCATCGCTTCCAGCTGGTAGCGGGCGTGCAGGCCGTACGCGTGGCGCATCCGGTCCTTGTTCTCGCCCCACAGGTCCTGGCCCTGGTGGTGGGCCGTCTCGGCGATGTGCGCCGCGGCGGCCAGGCCGTACCCGGTGTGGGTGAAGTCGCGGCACGTCTCCTGGCTGACGCCGTCCTGGAACGTCGACTGGCCCTGCCAGTAGGCGATGATCTCGTCGCGGGTGTCGATGCCGCTGCCGGGCGGCGTCCTGGGCAGCGCGCCGTCCGTGGACAGGTAGATGTAAGCCGGGAGCCGGGTGCGGAAGATCGACACGGCCTTGTCGTAGGCCGCGCGGTCCTCCAGGAACACGGCGATGCCGATGGAGGCCTCCATCATGCTGAGTTCCCAGTTGCCGTTGGTGTTCGCCAGCCCGGCCTGGATCTCCGGCAGGTAGACCGTGCGCAGCATGGTCGCGAACTTCGCCACGTTCGCCGCGGGCCACCCGGTGTAGGTGTAGCGGATGATCTCGGCCGCCTTCGGCCACGACGACCCGGACCACGCGGTCTGCAACCGGGCGTTGCTGTTGGTGTGGTCCTTGATGACCGGCGCCCAGGCGTCCATGATCTGGATCGCCTTGTTCGCGTACCGGGTGTCCTTCGTGACGTACCAGGCGAGCGAGAGCGTGTACGCGGCGATCGCGTCCTCGCGCTCGTCGGTGCAGCCGTAGTTCGGGTTCGAGTAGGAACCGCATTCCACGACCGCGCGCGGCAGCGGGGTGCGCGTCAGGGAGGCGTACTTGCTGGCCATCATCTGGTCGTACGCGGATTTCCACGGCTGTGCGCCGGCGAGCACCTTGGTCCGCATGAACTCGAGCTGCGGTTGGCTGACCAGCACTCCGGGGTGCGTGAACGTGGCGGGCGCCGCGATCGTCAACCCGCCATCCGGTGCCGGTTGGGAAACAGCGGTCGCCACCTGGGTCCCGGCTACCGTGAGCAGCGCGGACAGGGCGGCCACAACGATTTTCGCGCGCAGAGGCGATCGGTTCATCTGGTCTCCTCGCAGGGGTTTGGGGAGACCGATAGTGTGGGTGGTCCAGACCAGTTAGGTCAATGATTTCCCGGACCGGAACTTTTTCCCCGACTTTATGCCGGACCGGGCAGACTGTCTTTATTCACGCATGTGAACAAATCGAATTGTGGAAAGGCCGCCACCCATGCCGCGAGTGAAGTTCGCAGACCTCGAACTCGAGTACGACACCTTCGGCGACCCCGCCGACCCGCCGATGGTGCTGGTGATGGGGCTCGGCGCCCAGATGACGACGTGGGACGAGGGCTTCTGCGGGTTGTTCGCCGCGCAGGGCTTCCACGTGATCAGGTACGACAACCGCGACGTCGGCCTGTCGACATGGCTCGACGACCTGCCGCTGCCGGACCTGGCCGCCCTGCTGTCGGGCGACACCTCGACCGCGCCCTACCTGATCGCCGACCTGGCCGCGGACCTCATCGGCCTGCTCGACGCGCTCGGGATCGACCGCGCGCACGTGGTCGGGGCGTCGATGGGCGGCATGATCGTCCAGCAGGCCGCCATCGACCACCCGGAACGGCTGCTCAGCCTGTGCTCGATCATGTCCACCACGGGTGACCCGAGCGTCGGGCAGGGCAGGCCCGAGGTGATCGCCACGCTCGCCCAGCCGTCGCCGCCGACCCGCGAGGGGATCATCGAGCAGCGCCTCGCCTCGTCGCGGCTGACCCGGTCGCCGGGCTTCGACGTGGACGAGGACGTCGCACGCAGGCGCATCGAGGCCAGTCACGACCGGTCGCACCGCCCGCTGGCCTCGCCGCGGCACCTGGCCGCCGTCCTGGCCTCGCCCGACCGCACGCCGGGGCTGCGCGGCGTGACCCTGCCGACCCTGGTCGTCCACGGCGCGGCCGACCCGCTGATCGGCGTCTCGGGCGGCGAGGCGACGGCCGCGGCCGTGCCGGACGCCGAACTGCTGGTGGTCGACGGCATGGGCCACGACCTCCCGGAGCAGGTGTGGCCGACCATCGTCGAGGCGGTGACCAGGAACGCCAAGCGCGCCGAGCAGACGTGAGGGTTCATCGGGAGTTCACCGGTTGTCCGACGTCGGCGGCGCTCTCACCTGGACATACTCCGCGGCGACGTAGTCGACGCGCGAACGGTGAGCCCAACACATGTCGCACCACCACGATGGCCATGAGCACCACCACCACGAGGTAGAGCCCGTCGAGGGCAGCTGGCAGGACCCGGCGGACGACCGGCCCATCGCGGTCGCCCGCCGGCGCTTCCTGGCCGGTCTCGGCGTCGCCGTCGGCGGGGTGGCGCTGGCGGGTGGCGCGGGCACGGCCGCCGCCACTCCCGTGCCGACGAACCAGTGGGGCGCGCCGCAGCGCTGGTACTCGGGCGACCACCACATCCACACCCAGTACTCCGGCGACGGCCAGTACCCGGTGTCCACGCAGGTCGCCAAGGCCCGCGCGCACGGGCTGGACTGGATGGTCATCACCGACCACGGCGGTGTGGCGCACCAGAAGTTCTCCATCGACCAGGTCACGCCGGACATCGAGAAGGCGCGCAAGGCGAACCGCGACGTGCTGGTGTACCAGGGCCTGGAGTGGAACATCCCCGGCGCCGAGCACGCGACGGTGTTCCTGCCGCCGGACCGGAACACCGTCGACATCCTGCGCGCGTTCGAAGGCGCGTACGACGGCGGCGTGCTGTCGACGTCGGTGGAGAACGGCGGCAAGGGGCTGATCGCGCGGGCCACGTCGGCGGACGGCGAGCCGTACGCGTTGGCGGCACTGCGTTACCTGGAAGCGCAGGTCCTCAGTGGACGGACCGAGATCGCGCTGATGTTGGCCAACCACCCCGCGCGACGCGGTGTCGACAGCCCGCACGAACTGCGCGGCTGGCGGGACGCCGCACCCGGTGTCGCCGTGGGCATGGAGGGCGCGCCGGGCCACCAGGCCTCGGGCATCCCCAAGTCGGCGGGCGGCCGCGGCGGCGCGCGCGGCTACTACGACTCGTCGCCCGGTGTGGACAGCCACCCCGGCTACGCGCCGACCGGGAGCGAGAACCCGTACCGCACCTACGGCGGGTTCGACTGGATGACCGCGAAGGTCGGCGGCCTGTGGGACTCGATGCTGGCCGAGGGCAGGCCGTGGTGGATCACCTCCACCTCGGACGTGCACCAGGTCTTCGCGGACACGATCACGCCGGGCGCGCAGGACTACGAGAAGACCGGCAGCCGCGGCGCGCCGGTCGACTCGGGGGTGAAGCAGACCGGGTTCGGCGACTTCTTCCCCGGCTTCTACAGCCGCACCGTGGTGGGGGCGCGGTCGAAGTCGTACGTGGACGTCATGCGCGGGCTCCAGTCCGGCAAGGTGATCGCGGTGCACGGCAGGCTGATCGACGGCCTGGACGTGCGCGTGCGGGCACTGGGCGAGGGCGACAACCGGGGCGTCACGTTGGGCGGCCGCACCTACGTCGAGCGCGGCGGCTCGATCGAGGTGACCATCGACGTCACCGGTGCCGGTGGGCCGAACTTCGCCGGTGTGGTGCCGAAGCTGGCCAAGCTCGACCTCATCGCGGGCCCGGTCACGGGGCCGTCCGTCGACCGCGACGCGCTGTCCGCGCCGGGCACCGCCGTCGTGAAGTCGTTCGAGGTCACCAAGAACCGGGCGCGGTTCACGTACGTGTTCCGCGACGTCGCGAGCGCGTTCTACCTGCGCGTGCGGGGCACCGACGGCAACCAGCTCACCGCCGACGGCGGCCCGGTCATGGACGTCGTCGGCGACGCCGACCCGTGGGCGGACCTGTGGTTCTACGCGAACCCGGTGTTCGTGGACGTGATCTGATGCGCTGGGTGCGGCTGGTCCCGGAGTTCACGTCGGTGGGCGCGCACTTCGACCGGCAGGTGCTGTCCGCGCTGGACGCCGCGGGGGTGGCGGCCGACCTCGTGCTGACCCACGTCGAACGCACCGGTTCGGTCGCGGTGACGGTGGTGTCCGCGCGGATCACCGGCGGCCTCGCGCCCGGCACCGCGATCGACCCGCCCGTCGGGGGCCGCTGCGTGCGGTTCCCCGGCTGGGAGGCCGTGACCGGCACGCATCCGGTGTCGGAGATCGTCGCGGCGACGGCGATCGACGAGGTGGTCGGGATCGGCGCCGCGGTGACGCCGTGGACGTCGGTGGCCACGGCGGGGTTCGTGCGGCCGGAGTACCGGGACGGGCGGTTGGTGCTGCTGGTCGAGCCCGCGGCGGGCGGGGTGTTCCAGCCCGCGGAGGTCGAGGAGCCGCACGAGTGCTGCGCGGGATCGCACTGAGCGGCGGCTTGGCGGGAGTCCAGGGGGCGGCGGTCAGACGATGCCGCCGTTGGAGCGGATGACCTGGCCGTTGATCCAGCGGGACGGGCCTGCGAGGAAGGCGACCAGGTCGGCGAGGTCGGTGGGCTGGCCGAGGCGTTCGAGGGGAGCGGCTTTCGCCAGGTTGGCGATGGTCTCGTCGTCCTTGCCGTCGAGGAACAGGGCGGTGGCGGTGGGACCGGGGGCGATCGTGTTGACGGTGATGTCGCGGCCGCGGAGTTCCTTGGCGAGGATCATCGTGATGGCTTCGACGGCGCCCTTGGTGGCGGCGTAGGCGGCGTAGCCGGGCATGCGCAGGCCGAGGACCGAGGTGGAGAAGGTGATGATCGCGCCACCCTCGCGGACCCGGCGGGAGGCCTGCTGGCTGACGACGAAGGTGCCGCGGATGTTGGTGCGGTGCATGCGGTCCAGGGCGTCGAAGTCGATGTCGGCCACGGGTGCCAGGTACATGGTGCCCGCGGCGTGGACGACGGCGTCGACGCCGCCGAAGGCGGACTCCGCCGCGTCGAACAGGGCGGTGACCTGGTCGATTTCGGCGACATCGGCCTTGAACGCGATGGCCTCGCCGCCGGCGCCGGTGATGGCTTCGACGGCGGCGGCGGCCTCGGTCTCGTTGCCCGCGTAGTTGACGACGACGGCGAAGCCGTCCCGGCCGAGGCGTTCGGCGGACTCGCGGCCGATGCCGCGGGAACCACCGGTGACGATCGCGACGCGCTTGCTCATGACGTTCTCCTTGATATGGGCGTGGAGGATCGACGGGTGGCGCTGGTGCGACAACCGCCGGTGTTGCGGGGGTCAGTCGGTGAGGCGGGTCAGCCACTCCTGGAGCAGTCCGGTCTCCGCCGGCGTGAGCTTCTCGGGTGGTGAGCGGCGCAGTTGGGCGCTGAGCGCGGAGACCTCGCCGCCGCGTGCCACCGCGTCCTGTTCCGGAACGAGGATGGCTGTGTGGATCGCGTCCCGGACCCGGGTGGAGACGTCCGGGGTGTACAGCTCGCGGCGGGTGATGAGCACGAGGGCGACGCCGGTGTTGGCGGACATGATCATCTGGGCGGCGGCCTCGACCGAGACGCTCAACCTGCCCGCGGCGGCGACCCGCTCGACGACCTCGGTCAGCAGGTGGTGGGCCTCGACGGCGGCGGCGGGGGTGCCGCTCACGGTGGGGGAGTACATCAGGCGGTAGTAGCTGGGGTTCTCCAGCGCGAACGCCACGTGGGCGTCCCAGCCGTCCCGCAGGTCCCGCACGGGGTCCTCCGACGGCGTAGCCGCCTGCTTGCCCGCGAGGTACTTCTCGAAGCCGTAGTCCACTACCGCGGTCAGCAGGCCTTCCTTGTCGCCGAACTGCCGGTACAGCGCCGGTGCGCCCACCCCGGCGGCCTCGCAGACCGCCCTCGTGGACACGTCGGCCACCGGCGACTCGGCGAGCAGTTCGGCCGCGGCCTCCAGTATCCGTGTTCTCGTGCTCATGGAAGCAACGCTAACACTGGTGTCGTAGCCGCGCTACTCGAAACCTGTAAGCGTTGATGACGCCCGTGAGGGCCACCCCGATGCCGCTGGGGTGGCCCTCACAGTCCGTGCGGGTCAGACGTGCTGGCGCACCTGCACGATCCGGAGTTCCGGCGAGGCGAGGACGTCGCGCTGGCAGAACCGCTCCGTCACCCACTGCTTCTTCGAGTACAGCTTCGTCTCGTCGCTGAAGTGCGGCGACGTCGAATCCGACGACTGCGAATACGCCAGCAGCGTGACCGCGTCCGGGCACCCGTCGCCGTCGAACGCCACGACGTGCAGGTAGGTCGCCCCGTGCTGCATCTCGGTGTACCCCTTGGCCGGGTCCCAGGCGCCCCGGATCGAGTTGAACACGCCCAGCCCGGCCGTGCCGCCGTCGATCGGGATCCGTTCCCCGTTGCGCACGACGTACTGGTTGTCGCCCAGCGGGGCGTTCATCGGGATGCCCGCCGCGCGCAGTTCGCCGACCGCGGTCGTCAGGGCCTGGCCGATCGCGGGAGCGCTCGTGTCCAGGGTGTTCGGCGTGTTGACCGGGTCGGCCGCGCTGAACGGCACCTTCCAGGTCGCGGTGCTCCGGGCCTTGGCCCAGAACCGGTCGAACAGCAGCGCGCCGCGGCTGTCGATGTCGTGCTTGTGGTCCCAGGTCGACAGCGCGTCGCACGCGTCGGCGAGGTCGGCGGACAGCGTGCGGCACAGCTCCACGGTGTCGTCGAGCACCAGGTCGGCGATGTAGTCCCGGTTGGAGAACATCAGGTCCTGCAACGACTGCCGGGTGTACTTGCCGCCCTTGACCAGTTCCGTCAGCGCACCGCGGGTGCGCGCCGTGCGCTCGGCGCCCGTCTTGCCGAGGATCCGGGAGAATCCGGTGACCGGCTGCTTCGGGTTCGTCAGCCAATAGCTGTCGTTCGAGTTCTCCAGGAAGTCGTTGCGCTGCAACGAGGGCAGCTCCGACGGCCCGAACACGCCCGCCTGCACGGCGTCACCGTCGCGACCCCACGCGCAGTCGGTCCGCGACCCGTCCAGCACGGCGATCCCGTCCTGGGCCCACGTCTGCTTCCCCAGTTCGGTGTTGCACCGGGCCGCGCGCTCGTCGGTCACGTTCGGGATGTTGTGCAGCTGCGAGTACTTCGCCGTGCCGTTCGCGTCCGTGATGAAGATGTTCATCCACGGCAGCCCCTGCGTCTCCTCCAGCGCGCGGAACGCCGAGGCCGTGTCACCGGTCCGCGACAGCCGTTCCAGCGAGTTGGTCATCCGCAGGTTCTCGGCGTTCGCGTCGGACAACGCGTAGGCGGTCTCGTTGGTCCACGGCAGGTCGCGCCCGTCGACCGCGGGGACGATCGGCCCGTACCGGCTCCACCACTGCGGCCGGGTCACGGTCGTGCCGTCCTGCACGGTCACCGTCACGTCGCGGCGCACCATGTCCTCGGGCTTGCCGTCCACCAGGTACTTCGTCCGCTCACCGGGCACCAGCTTCAGCGCGAACACGCTGTAGGTCCGGGTCGTGTCCGCCGCCGTGCCGCTCCACGCGATGGTCGCGTTGTGGCCCAGCCAGAGGAACGGCACGCCGACGATGCCGCCGCCCGCCACGTCCATCTTGCCGGGGATCGTCAGGTGCGACTGCCACAGCCGCAGGTCCGGCGTGTTCCACGGCAGGTGCGGGTTGGCCAGCGAGATGCCGCGCCCGTTCGCCGTCATCGCGCTGCCGAGCGCGATCGCGTTGCTGCCGATCGACTGCTCCGGCTTCGGCTCGGCCGCCACGATCCCGTCCGCCGCCGAGGCCTGGCCGAAGATCATGCCCAGCGCGTACACGTGCCGGTAGACGTCGAGTTCGGTCATCGGCCGCAACCACGGTTTGCCCGCGCACGCCGGGTCCGTGATCCGGTTCTCCCGCAGGTACTCCGACACCCCGGCCGCGTACCCGGCCACGGCCTCGCGCACCTCGGTCGTGGGCCCGAGCTTGTCCTTGCGCGCCACCAGCCGCTCGACCACGCCGGTGTCGTTGACCCCCTGGAAGTACAGGTCGCTGGTCAGGTTCGTCCTGGCCCGCGTCAACCCGCTGCCGGTCGCGGCGTCCGCTCCCAGGTACCGCGACCGCGACCCGGACGTGGTCAACATCGTCTGCGCCAGCGAGCACATGTTGTCGTTCGCCGCCGCGTACCCCTGCCCGAACCCGAGTTCCCGGTAGCTCGTCGCCACGATGTGCGGGATCCCGTACTCGGTGTAGCGGATGGTCGCGGACAGCCCTCGGGCGTCGGCCGCCGCGGCCCCGGCCCCGAGCAGCGCGGGTATGGCGGCCAAGGCCGTCAGCTTGCTTCGGAGCAGCACGGATGCTCTCCTTTCCATGGAGGTTCGTACTCGTGGAGGCACGCCCCTTCGGGACGTGCCGTGTGCGCGCTTCCCCTCCTGGGTCGTCGAGTTGCCGCTCGGCGACCCAGGGCTCATTCGGGCTTGGGGAAGGCGATGAAGCGGACCAGGACCTCCCTGGCGTCCGCGGGGACGTCGTCGCGCCAGTAGCGCTTCATCAGCGCCAGGTAGGCCTCGAAGAACTCCCGCAGCTCGTCCTGCGTGACGACGATCGACCCCCTGGAGTAGGGGACCGCGTCCCCCCAGGACCCCATGTCCCCGCTACCGGCCTGGAACCGCGACCAGGTCCGGAAGTCCTCGGCCAGCTGAGCGTTGGTCAACTCCTCCAACGCCGCCGCCATCTCGGGCGACCGCTCACCGCGCCGCGGGTACCGGAGGTCCCTCTTGACCAACCGCCACCAGCGCTCCTTGCCCTTGCCGAGCGCAGGCTCGTCCTCGACGAAACCGTGCTTGGCGAGCTCGCGGAGGTGGTAGCTGGTCGATCCGGTGTTCTCGTTCAATGCCGCCGCCAGGGTCGTCGACGACGCGGGCGCTTTGCGCAGTTCGGCCATGATGCGCCGCCGAAGCGGGTGCGCCATGGCCTTCAGCACCGCCGGGTCGACGATCTCCTCTGGTTGCGCCATGGGGTGAAGGTAGCGTGCAGAGGTTTCTTTGCACATGTTTCCCGGCAAAGATCAGGGTTGTCCCTGAGACCGCTCAGGGCACTCTGACGCACGTCCGTCACGGGGTGGCCGACGGTGGCGGTGGGACTGTGGTGTTCGAGTTCGGCGTAACCGCCGTGGTGGCCGTCGTCCTCGAAGAGGACGGTCGGGCCGGTCCGCCCCAGGTGGTCGCGGTGGACGGGCGGGCCGGTCAGCGGCAGGTCGACGGTTCCGCCCAGTGGTACCGAGTGGATGCTCCACGCGTCCACCGCTCGTCCACTGTGGACGGTGACCGTCGTGCGGGTCTCGTAGACCACTCGATGAACACGCCGAAACCGTTCGGGAACGCGGCCGGGTCCGGCGTCCAGTCGCCCGGGTTCGCGGTGGTAGGTGGCGGTCGCTGCTCAGCGTTTTCGTGGCCGCGCCGTAATCGGACAGGCCGGACCACACGTCGCTCAGGTCCAGCAGCGGGCCTTCTTCGCGTAGGACCTGCCGGCGCTCCCGGCGTACCAGGTTAGAGGTCCGGCGGGTTGCCCGAGGTCAGGCAGGACGGCCGCTGGGTGCGGAAGGTCTCGGAGGCGACCGTGTTCAGCGTCGCCTGGACGCTGCCGCGCTGGTTGAACGCCGCCACGACACGGGCATGACCACGGGTGGATGACAGGGAGGTCGCAACGCGGGCAAGCCACCGGCAAAATGTATTGGTAAATAATCCTGTCCACGCAGGTGGCAGTCCGGGCCGCGGGTCCGGACACCCCGGCGTGCGCGCGATACTGGGTCCACGACAACCCGAGGGGAGGCTTTGGTGGCGGACTACCAGCTCCGCGGTCTCCACGGTCAGACCGTGGAGACGCTCGCGCTGCGCATCCTGTCGGGGGAGATCCCGGAGGGCGCGACCCTGGACCTCCTCGCGCTGCGCGAGGAGTTCGACGTGAGCCTCACCGCGCTGCGCGAGGCGCTGAAGGTGTTGTCGGCCAAGGGGATCATCGACGCGCGGCAGAAGCGCGGCACCTTCGTGACACCCCGGTCGTCGTGGAACGTGCTCGACGGGGACGTGATGCGGTGGCGGTCGGCCGGGCCGGTCGACGTGGAGCTGCTGGAGAACCTGGACGAGGTGCGCTCGATCGTGGAGCCCGCCGCGGCGCGGCTGGCGGCCGAACGGGCGACCCCGGAGGACGTCGGGGCGCTGGACGCCGCGCTGGGGCGGATGGCGTCGGCCGCGGTGGCCGCGGACGCCGTCGCGGCCGACCTGGACTTCCACCGGTTGTTGCTGGCCGCCACGCACAACCCGTTCCTGGTCCAGATGGAACGGGTCATCTCCAACGGACTCGCCATGCGCGACAAGGTCGTCCACGACACCGACCCCGACCCCGTACCCAGCCACCGCCTCGTGCTGGAGGCGATCCGCGACAGCGACCCGGCAGGCGCCGAACTGGCGATGCGCGCCCTGGTCGACAAAGCCAGCACCGACTTCCGCCGCGTAGCAGGCTAACCCGCGAGTCAAACCCCCAGACACCCCGTGTCGAACCTCCAGACACCCCGAGTCCCGCACTCGGCTCAACGCACGGTGTCACCGCCGCGGTGGGGCAGCTCCGCGCGGGTGGGCAGGCCTTCCCAGTCGCCGGTGGTGCCGACGGCGAACGCCGCCACAGTGGTCGCGCGGTCCAGGCGTGCGGGCACGTCCAGGCCGTCCAGCAGCGCCGACAGGTAGCCCGCCACGAAGGCGTCACCCGCGCCGATGACGTCCGCCGGTCGGGTCGGTTTGGCCGGTGCCGACCAGTGTCCATCCACTGCGGTCGTCTCCGCGCCATCGGCACCGCGCTTGGTGACGACCTCGCGCACACCCTTGTCCAGCAACGACCCCGCGCCACCCACGAGGTCCAGCTCGGCCAGGTCGCCGAAGACCACGGTCGCCCCGACGGCCAACGGCGTGAGCACGTCCGAGGCCTCCTGGGACGTCCAGAGCTTCGACCGGTGGTTGACGTCCAGGCACACGGTCCAGTCGTGCGCCGCGGCGTGGTCCACGGCCGCACGGGTGGCCGCCAACGCGGTGTCCGACAGCGCCGGTGTGATGCCGGACAGCAGCAGGACCCGCGCCCCGTCCCGGAGCGGCCCGCGCAGGTCGTCGGGGCAGAGCCGGGAACCCGCCGAAGCGGTGCGGTAGTAGGCGACACGGGCCTGGTCGACCGTGCGCTGTTCACGGACCAGCAGACCCGTCGGCGCTGCGGGGTCCCTGGTGACGACCGCGTCGACCTGCTCGGCGCGCAGCCGTTCGGCGATCAGCGAGCCGAACTCGTCGTCACCGACCCGCCCCACCCACCTGACCCGGTGCCCCAGCCTCGACAGTCCTATCGCGACAGTGCTCTCCGCCCCCGCCAGCGTCAGGTCCATCGTCCGAGCAAGCCGCAACGGACCCGGCGTGGTCGCCCGCAGGACCGCCATCGTCTCCCCGAACGTCAGCACGTCCACGGTCATCGGGCGGCCACCGCTTCCAGCATTCGCCTGGCCCTGTCGGCCAGTCCGGAAAGGCCGCTGCCCATCAACGGGGAACCGACGCCGACGGCCACCGCACCCGCCTTGAGGTAGACGACGGCCTCGTCGACCCCCACCCCGCCCACCGGCACGAACGGCACCTCCGGGAACGGGGCCCGCAGCGCCTTCAGGTGGTCTACACCGCCCAGCGACGCCGGGAACAGCTTGAGCGCCTGCGCGCCGTGGCCGAGCGCGGTCTCCACCTCGGTCGGCGTGAGGACGCCCGCGAGTACCGGCAGACCGGACCGCACCGAGTGACCGACCACGGCCGTGGCGGCGGGGCTGACTGCGAACCGGGCACCGGCGGCCAGCGCGCCGTCCACGTCCTCCGGCGTCCGGATCGTGCCCACGCCCAGCCAGCCGTCCTCGGGGGTCTCACCCGCCAGGTCCGCGATGACGCCCAGGGCGTCCGGGCTGGTCAGCGAGATCTCCACCAGCCGGACGCCCGATTCGAACAGGGTGCGCACGGCCGCCCGCGCGTCGTCGCCGCGCACGATGGCGACCAGCCGTTCGGTCTCCAGCGCTGTCGAGAAGCTCACCATTCCGCCACGCTCCCGTCGTCGTGCCGCCACAGCGGCGACCGCCACCGATGGCCTACCCCATCGGCCCGGCGCACCGCCACCTCGTCGACCTCGATGCCCAGCCCCGGTGCGGACGGGCGGCGGGCGTGGCCGTCGGCGAAGTCGAACGGCGACGGCTTCGCCGATGTTGTCCGGCCGATCGCCGCCTACCACGAGTGCACCCGCACGCGGTCGCGAACCGGGCCGCCCAGCAGCTCGTGCACCGGGACGCCGCGGACCTCGCCCGCGATGTCCCACAACGCCTGGTCGTAGCCCGCCGCCGCGCTCGACAGCACCGGCCCGCCGCGGTAGAAACCCGCGCGCCGCAACACCTGCCAGTCGACGTCCAACCAGACGATCCTGTACCCGGCGTCGCGCAGGCCGCTGCTCGCCAGATGGTCGGCCACGCCCTTGACCTGCGTCTCCGTCGGCGCGCCGAGGCCGTAGTAGGAGTTCCAGCCCATGTACGGCGTGGCGGCGAGGCTGCTGCCGTGCTAGTCGGGGGCGCCTTGGTCGTCACCCGCCTGTGCCGCTGGTGCCGCCACGGCCATGGCGGCGACGAGCGCACCCGCCACGACGACCGCGCCACGCCTGGTTGCGCACGACCACCTCTGGCCGCAGGGGTCTGGCTTCGTTGAGAGCATGCCGGGTCGATGCAGGCGTGGCACCGTCTATTCGTAATTAACAAGCCCGCTCACTCAGGCAAGTGGCCGAGCGGATCGGGTCGAGTGGTTCAGACCATTGACAAACAGGTCCGCGGTTCAGCACGCTGCGGGTGCGGGATCGTTTCGACCGAGGAGGACGACGTGGAAACCCAAGCGCTCCAACGGGATCTGTGGCGTCGGGTGGGCCGTGTGGTCGCCGCCGCGGCGCTCGTCGTCAGCGGAGCGGTCGTCGTCACGGTGGGGGTCCGGACGCCGGACGTCGCCCATGCCGCCGAGCCGTTGAAGAGCGTCGTGCCCGTGCCCGTCTCGGTGAAGACCACCGCGGGCGTGACGTACGCGCTGACCTCCACGGCCAAGATCTACACGCAGGCCGGTTCGGCGGACGCCCGCGCGGTCGGCGACTACCTGGCCGAGCTGCTGCGCCGGTCCACCGGGTTCGCGCTGCCGGTGTCCGACGCGTCCGGCACGCCCGCCGACGGCATCTCACTGCTGCTCACCGGTGCCGATTCCGCCGTCGGCGACCAGGGTTACCAGCTCGACGTGACCGCGGGCGCCGTGGTGCTGCGGGCCAACAAGTCCGACGGGCTGTTCGGCGGCGTGCAGACGTTGCGCCAACTGCTGCCCGCGAAGGTCGAGAGCGCGACCGTCCAGAGTGGACCGTGGACGCTGCCCGGCACGTCGATCCTCGACTACCCGCGGTTCGGCTACCGCGGCGCGATGCTCGACGTGGCAAGGCACTTCCAGCCGGTCGCGGCGGTGAAGAAGTACCTCGACCAGCTCGCCGTGTACAAGGTCAACCACTTCCACCTGCACCTCACCGACGACCAGGGGTGGCGGCTGGTCATCGACAGCTGGCCGAGGCTCACCAGCGTCGGCGGCAGCACGCAGGTCGGCGGCGGCGCGGGCGGCTTCTACACCAAGGCGCAGTACCAGGAGATCGTCGCGTACGCGGCCTCGCGGCACATCACGGTGATCCCCGAGGTCGACCTGCCCGGCCACACCAACGCGGCGCTCACCTCGTACGCGGAGCTGAACTGCAACGGCGTCGCCCCGGCGCCGCGCACCGACACGGCCGTCGGCTACAGCTCGCTGTGCGTGTCGAAGGACGTGACCTACCAGTTCATCGACGACGTGGTCCGCGAGATCGCGGCGATCACCCCCGGCCCGTACCTCCACCTCGGCGGCGACGAGGCCAGTGCCACCAGCGACGCGGACTACCAGGCGTTCATGAACCGCGCGCTGCCGATCGTGAAGAAGTACGGCAAGCGGGTCATCGGGTGGCACGAGTTCGTGAAGACGACCACCGACACCTCGGCGGTGCCGCAGTTCTGGGGCACCACCACGTCGAACTCGGTCGTGTCGGCCGCCGCGGCCCGCGGCAACAAGGTGCTGATGTCCCCGGCCAACAAGGCCTACCTGGACATGAAGTACAACGCGAGCACGCCGCTCGGCCAGGACTGGGCGGCCCGCATCGAGGTGCAGGACGCCTACGGCTGGAACCCCGGCGCGTACCTGGGCGGGGTCGGGGAGTCGTCCGTGCTCGGCGTCGAAGCTCCACTGTGGACGGAGACGCTGGTCACCTCGGCGGACGTCGAGTACATGGCGTTCCCGCGGCTGACGGCGATCGCCGAACTCGGCTGGTCGCCGTGGTCGACGCACAACTGGGACCAGTTCAAGCTCCGCCTCGCCGCGCAGGCGCCCCGCTGGACCGCGCAGGGCGTCAACTTCTACCGGTCGACGCAGGTGCCGTGGGAGACCGGCACGACCACCACCACGACCACGACCACGCCACCGTCGGGGAACTGCCCGGCGGCGTGGGATCGCGCGAAGGTCTACGTCGCCACGAACACCGCGGCGCACGCGGGCCGGAAGTGGACCGCGCAGTGGTGGACGCAGGGCGAGGAGCCCGGCACCACGGGGGAGTGGGGTGTCTGGCGCGACAGCGGCGCCTGCTGACCGACCCCCGCGCCCTGTCCCACCGTTCGACTCGGGGTGCCTGAGTGTTCGACACGGGGTGTCTGGGGGTTCGACTCGCGAGTGGGGGTACGGACGGTGGGGGGTGTTGGTTCAGGCGGAATGATCACGGTGTTTTCGGTGGCCCGAGCGGTCGTTCGATGGTGTGGGATGAGGTCATGACGCGCATCGAGATCGATGGCCGCACGGCCACCGCCGAGGCACTCGCGCACCCGGCGATGTCGACGTACGGGCACTTCACCGCCATGCAGGTCCGCGATCACCAGGTGCGGGGGATCGACCTGCACCTGGCCCGGTTGCGCGCGGCCACCAGGGAGGTCTTCGACAGCGCCCTCGACGAGGAGCTGCTGCTGCGGCACATCCGGCACGCGCTCACCGACGTCGTGGACGCCTCGCTGCGCGTCCACGTCTTCCAGCCCGAGGGCGAACTGTCGTACATGGTCACCGTGCGGCCGCCCTTCGGGCCGCCCGCCACGCCCCAGCGCCTGCGCTCCGTCCCGTACGTCCGCCCGTTCGCGCAGGTCAAGCACCTCGGTGGGTTCGCGCAGGCGCACTACACCTCGCTCGTGCGCCGCGAGGGCTTCGACGACGCGCTGCTGGTGACCCAGGACGGCCTCGTCACCGAGGGTGCCACCACGAACATCGGCTTCCTCGACGACGACACCGTCGTCTGGCCCGACGCGCCCGTGCTGCTCGGCATCACCATGCAGTTGCTCAACATCGCCCTGACCGAACGCGAGGTCGTGTCCAGGCTCGCCGAGGTCCGGCTGGACGGGGTGGCGTCGTTCGACGGCGCGTTCCTCACCAACGCCAGGGGCGTCGTGCCGGTCGCCTCGATCGACGACGTGGTGTTCCCCGTCGACGCCGATCGGATGAAGGTCGTCACCGACGCGTACGACTCGACACCCTGGCGCGAGGTCTGAGCTTGACCTCGACCTAGGACGAGGTACCAGGCTTGGCCGGACCGACCGGCCGATCTCCAGGGGGACGTTGTGCGAGCTGTGTGGCTGAGGGAGTTCGGCGGACCCGAGGTGCTCGTCGAGGAGGCCACGCCGGATCCGGCACCCGGTCCCGGCCAGGTCGTGATCGCGGTCGCCCTCGTCAACACCACGTTCGTCGAGACGCAGGTCAGAGCCGGACGGGCGCCGTGGCCGGTGCGGCTCCCGATCATCCCCGGCAACGGCGTCGGCGGCATCGTCACCGAAAGCGCCGACCCGGCCCTTGTCGGCGCGACCGTGGTGACCGGCACCGGTGGTTCCGGCGCCTACGCCGAACGCGTGGCCGTCAACGCCGACGAGCTGATCGCGGTCCCGCCGGACATCCCCCTCGACCACGCCGTGGCGCTGCTGGCCGACGGCCGCACCGCCACGATGCTCGCGGACGCGGTGGGCCTGCGCGCGGGCGACCGCGTCCTGGTCGAAGCGGCCGCGGGCGGCGTGGGAACCCTGCTGGTGCAACTGGCCCGCGCCGCCGGAGCGGTGGTGGTCGCGGCGGTCGGCGGTTCCCACAAGGTCGCGGCGGTGACCGGCGCCGACGTGGTCGTGGACTACCGGTCCGACGACTGGGCAGATCAGGTGCGCACCGCGGTGGGGGCGCTCGACGTGGTGTTCGACGGCGTGGGCGGCACCATCGCCCGCACGGCGTTCTCCCTCGTGGCCGCGGGCGGCCGGATGATCAGCTACGGCGCGTCCTGCGGTGAACGGGCGGGCATCCAGGCCTCCGACGCGGCCGACCACGGCGTGGCGCTGCTCGGCCTGCCCCGGCCGACGACAGCGGAAGCCCGCGCCTGCACGTTGCGCGCGTTCGGGAGCCTCGTCCCGGTCATCGGCCAGCGCTTCCCGCTGGCACGGGCCTCCGACGCCCACGCGGCCATCGAGTCGCGCTCCACCATCGGCAAAACGCTGCTGGAGGTCTGACTCACCCGCAGCTCGCGGCCCGCTCCAGCAGGAAGGTCCTCTCCCGCTCGTTGCGGGTCAACGAGGCCGCCCGCTCGAACTCCACCCGAGCCTCGGCCTGCCTCCCCAGCTTCACCAGGAAGTCCCCGCGCACGCTGGGCAGCAGGTGGTAGGACTTCAACGCGGGCTCGGCGACCAGCACGTCGACGAGTTCCAGTCCCGCGGCCGGGCCGTCGGCCATCGACACGGCCACGGCCCGGTTCAGCTCGACGATCGGCGACGGCATGACCTCGCCCAACGTCCGGTAGAGGTCGCCGATCCGCCCCCAGTCGGTGTCCTCGGCCGTCCCCGCCCGGCCGTGGCACGCTGCGATGGCGGCTTGCAGCGCGTACGGGCCGCGGGCGCCGCCCAGTTCCTCGGCACGGGCCAGCCCGGCCAGCCCGCGCCGGATCAGCAGCTGGTCCCACCGCCCCCGGTCCTGCTCCAGCAGCAGCACCGGCTTCCCGTCCGCGCCGACGCGCGCCGCGGACCGCGAGGCCTGGATCTCCATCAACGCCACCAGCCCGTGCACCTCGGGCTCCTCGGGCACCAGCCCGGCCAGCACCCGGCCCAGCCGCAGGGCCTCGTTGCACAGCGAGGGCCGCAGCCAGTCGTCCCCCGCTGTCACCGAGTACCCCTCGTTGAACACCAGGTACACGACTTCCAGCACCGACGACAGCCGCGCGGGCAGCTCGTCGCGGCCGGGCACCTCGAACGGCACCTCGGCCTTCGCCAACGTCTTCTTCGCCCGCACGATCCGCTGCGCGATCGTCGACTCCGGTGCCAGGAACGCCCGCGCGATCTCGTCCGTCGTCAGCCCGCCCAGCAGGCGCAGCGTCAACGCGACCCGCGCCTCCGTCGACAGCACCGGGTGGCACGACACGAAGACCAGGCGCAGCAGGTCGTCGGAGATCTCCTGCGGGTCGTCCACCTCGGGCGCGGCGCCGTCGGGGTCCAGCTCGTGCCCCAGGGTCTCGACCTTGCGCTTGAGGTTCTGCTCGCGGCGGATCAGGTCGACGGCCCGGCGCCTGCCGGTGGCCATCAGCCAGGCGCCGGGATTGCGCGGGACGCCTTCGGCAGGCCACTGCTCCAACGCGGCCACCAGGGCGTCCTGCGCAAGCTCCTCGGCGAGTCCCACGTCCCGCACGATGCGCGCGAGACCGGCGATGACCCTGGCCGATTCGATCCTCCAGACCGCGTCGATGGCGCGGTGTGCATCCGATGCCGTCACAGCCACTGACTACATGACCCGTGGCGGCGGTGCAAACTACCCGCCGATCTGCTCCCGCAGCGACGCCTCGGCGGCGCGCGCCTCGGGCTTGAACTCGGCGCCGAAGTCCTCGGCCTCGAACACCCGGCGGATCTCGATCTCCGACTCGCCACCGTCGAAGTTCGGCACCCGCTTGACCCACTCGACGGCCTCGTCGATCGACTTCACGTCGAGCAGCCAGAACCCGGCGATCAGTTCCTTGGTCTCGGCGAACGGCCCGTCGACCACGGTGCGCTTCTCACCCTCGAACTTCACGCGGGCGCCGGTGGAGCTGGCGTGCAGGCCCTCACCCGCCAGCAGCACACCGGCCTTGACCAGTTCCGCGTTGAACTTGCCCATCTCGTTGAGCTGGGCCTCGGTCGGCAGGACGCCCGCCTCGGTGTCGGCGGTGGCCTTGATGATCGCCATGAATCGCATGTCTGCTCCTCGTTCCGTTCGGCTGGGCGCTCACCCTGCCCCGTACCCCTGCGTCGAACGAGGACCACCCCGATCGACACGCGGGCGGAACTTTTTCGGAAGTTTTTCGGCGACCTTCTGACCTGCGGAAACCCTGCGGACACGCGAACGGCCGGGCTGCGCGTGGCAGCCCGGCCGGTCACGGGGTCAGTAGCCCGCGGGCCTGGAGGCGCTCTTCGCCTTCCGCACCGCGCCGTCGATCTGCTGGTGGTACTTCCCCTTGGTCTGCCGGTCGAGGAAGGTGCCCGCCTGGTCGGCGAGCCTGCTCACCTTCTCCGGGTTCTTCTGGGCGTACTTCCTGGCCGCGGCCGCCGCTGTGGCGAGTACCGCGAGCTTGCGCAACATGGCCATCGGCTCGTCCCTTCGACACCCGGTCAACGTCCGGAGGTGCACCGGTGGTTCCCCGCGGCGAGGCCCGTCAACCCTCGCCCACCCGGTCGGGGGCCGAGCCGCCGTGCGCCGTCGACCCGGAGTCGGTGGCCCCGCACGCCCGCGCGGCGGATTCGGGGTGCGCGGCGGCCGTCACCCCCGCCGACCTCGAAGAGTCCGAAGTGGACGGCCAGGTCACCGCTCGACCAGCGCCGCCAGCCCGTCCAGCAGCCGCTCCAACCCGAACCCGTAGGCGTGTCCGGGGTCGTAAGCAGTCCCGTGCGCCGCCCCCGCGGCGGACCCGACCCGCGACGCCAACGGATAGGCCTCGGGATCCAGCACCCTCTCCAGCAGCGGCGCGTTCACCGCCCACCACTGCTCGTCCGTCATCGCGCTCTCCCGCACGGCCGCGCCCGCGTCGGCGGCGTCCCGCGCCCAGGCCCGCACGAAGCCCAGCAGGTGGGCGAGCGAGGCGTCGATCTCGACGTCGTCCAGCCCGAGTCCGTCCAAAGCGGACAGCTCGTGCTCGTACTTGGCCATCTGCCCCGGCCCCAGCAGCGGCCGCCCGGTCGACACCAGCGCCGCCCACGGGTGCGCCTCGAACAGCCGCCGGTTCTCCGCCGCGACCTCGCCGACCCGCTCGCGCCACGGCCTGCCGCCCGTGTCCGTGCGGACCATCCGCGCGTACGCCGCGTCCAGCATCAGGTCGAGCAGCTCGGCCTTCCCCGGCACGTACGTGTACAGCGTCATCGCGACCACCCCGAGCTCCGCCGCGACCTTCCGCATCGTCACCGCGTCGAGCCCGTCGGCGTCCGCGAGCGCGGTGGCGGCGTCGACCACCGCGTCGATGGTCAGCCCCTGGCGCGGACCCCGGCGCGGGACCGCGGTCGGATCGCGCCAGAGCAGCCGCAGGGTGCGGTCGGGATCGCCCGCGCTCGTCCGTTCGCCCGTCACCGCGACTCCTCACTTTTTACAGCGTACAATGTACTTCGTACAGAGAATGGAGCACCCATGCAGATCACCGCTTCCGCCGTCTCGTTGAACGTCGACGACGTCACGGCCTCCGCGAAGTTCCTCCGGGACCACTTCGGCTTCCAGGAGCAGATGTCCGCCGACGGCTTCGCCTCCCTCGTCCGCGAGGACGCCGGCATGAACGTCGTCTTCCTGCGCCGTGGCCTGGAGACCCTTCCCGACGACCAGCGCGACGTCCACGCCACCGGTCTCATCCTCGCTTTCGTGGTGACCGACCTGGAGGGCGAACTGGCCCGCCTGCGGGACGAGGGTGTCACGATCACCATGCCGCTCACCTCGGAGGAGTGGGGTGAGCGGGCGTTCCAGGTCCGCGACCCCAACGGCGTGATCGTGCAGCTGGTCGACTGGAACGGCTGACCACCCCGCCAACTGGCGGTCCATCCCCGCCAACTGGCACTGTCAGCGGCCGGACCCGCGGGCCGACGATGGGCGCAACGGCCACACCGCAGTGACCCGAGCCGAGGAGATCCGATGTCGATCACCAACACCACCGTCGGCCCGCCTCCGCCGTTCGACCCCGAGCTGTCGGCGGCCCTGGAGGCCATGCCGGAACTGCCCGGCTCGCTGACCCTCGACCTGGTCGCCGTGATGCGCGAGGCCAACGCCGCGCAGGAAGCCACCGACGCCGACCTCACCCGCGGTGGCGCCTTCGAGGTCACCCACCACACCGCCGAGGGCCCGCACGGCGACGTGCCCCTGCTGGTCGTGCGCCCCGCGAACGCCACGACCACGGCCGCCTTCTACTACATCCACGGCGGCGGCATGGTCATGGGCAGCAACCGGGGGCCCGACTCCGCCAAGACCTTCGAACTGGCCGCGGAACTGGGCCTCACCGTCGTCTCGGTCGACTACCGGCTGGCGCCCGAGCACCCGCACCCCGCGCCGGTGGAGGACTGCTACGCCGGTCTCCAGTGGACCGCGAAGAACGCCGACGAACTGGGCGTCGACCCCGACCGCGTCGTCGTGGCGGGGGCCAGCGCCGGTGGCGGTCTGGCCGCCGCGACCACCCTGCTGGCCCGCGACCAGGGCGGCCCGGCGATCGCCGCGCAGCTCCTGTTCTGCCCGATGCTCGACGACCGCAACGAGTCCGTGTCGGCCCGGCAGATGGTCGGCCGCGGCATCTGGGACCGCGGGTCCAACGACATGGGCTGGACGGCGCTGCTCGGCGACGCCCGCGGCACGGCGGACGTGTCGCCGTACGCCGCGCCCGCCCGCGCGACCGACCTGTCGAACCTCCCCCCGACCTACCTGGACGTGGGATCCGCCGAGACCTTCCGCGACGAGGTCGTCGAGTACGCCTCGCGCATCTGGGCGGCGGGCGGCGAGGCCGAGCTGCACGTGTGGCCCGGCGGTTTCCACGGGTTCGAGCTGCTGGCCCCGCAGACGCTCCTCGCGCAGACCGCGGGCGCCCCTCGCGGCCCCTGGCTGCGACGGGTGCTCGGTCTCTGACTCCGGTGGCAGGATGACGAGGTGGAAGACCTAGTGGGCAGGCTCGCCGCACTGGACCCGGACGCGGGCGCCGCCGTCAAGGTGATCGCCTACTTCGACCGGCTGGTCGAGGCCCGTGCGGGCCTGGAACCGATCGTCCGCGGCGCGGCGGTCCTCACCGGGGTCGCCGCGCGGCTGGTCGACGACGACCGCGGGGTGTCCGTCCGCGTGGACGACAAGGGTGTCGTCCGACCGCTCGGCGGTCCGCCGGATCCCCGGTGGCCCAACGCCCCGCTGCACCCCGGCGGTCCGCCCGCCCTCTGGCTGGAACGCCCCGGCCCGGCGGGTCCGGTCGAGGCGATGGTCCTGGAACGGGCCGTCTCCGCCGCCCGCGGGGTGCTGGCGAGGCAACGGGGTCCGGCCACCGCCGACGACGTGGCGGCCGTCCTCGACGCCACCGTCGGCGAACGCGCCCGGCAGCGGGCCGCGCGGAGGTTGGGGCTGGGCGCCGAGGCCAGGGCCGTGGCGCTGGACGGCAACCGCCCCAAGGTCCTCGCCGCGGACCGGGAGCCGCCACCGGGGCGCGCGGGCGTCGGCCCGACCGTCCCGGTGCTCGACCTCCCGTCGTCGTGGGCCGCGGCGAAGACCGCGCTGCGCTTCGCCGCCGCGGGCACCGAACAGGATCCCGGCCCGTCGGTCGTGCACGCGGACCGCCTCGGTGGACTGGCCGTTCTGGCGGCGGCCGTCGGCCCCGGCGCGGAACCGGTCCCCGACGTGCGGGACCTGGAACGCGCCAGGTCCGCGGCTCCGTGGGCGCTGGCCACGCTGGTGGCCGTCGCGACCACGCCGAGCCTGCGCACCGCCGCGACAACGCTGGTGGTGCACCACTCCACGCTCCAGGACCGGCTCGCCCACGTGGAGGACCTGCTCGGCTGGTCGGTCCGCGACCCGTCGGGTCGACTGCGGCTGCAACTTGCCATCGCGTTGCGCCGCCTGCACCAACACCCCGATCAGACCTGAGTGGACGGTCGTCGGCCGGACCCGCGGCGGACGCCCGTCCACGGCCTCGCGGTTGGTGGCCTGCGGAAGGCCGAAACCCCGTAGCATCGACCGCGTGAGCGAGACGACAGGTCTTCGGGACAGGGCACGGCGGGCGATGCGCGCCGAGGTCGCCGTGGTGGCGTTCGACCTGTTCGCGCGCCGCGGTTTCGACCACACCACGGTGGACGACATCGCCCGTGCCGCGGGCATGTCCCGCACCAGCTTCTTCCGCTACTTCCCGACGAAGGAAGACGTGGTGCTGGGCCATCTGGACGAGCTGGGCGGGCTCATCGCGGACACCGTCGGGGCCCGTCCGTCCGGCGAGGACCCGTGGCTGAGCCTGCAAGCCGGGTTCCTGGCCGCCTACGAGGGCAGCGGCGCGCCGTCCTCACCGCTGCGGGCGCTGAGCCTGGGGCGGATGCTCGCGGAGACCCCGTCGCTCAAGGCCCGCCAAGTGGAGAAGCAGGCGCGCTGGCAGGAACTCCTGATCCCCGAGGTCTCGACCAGGCTCGGCCTCGCCGACGACCCGTCCGACCCCCGGCCGCGGGCGCTGGTGGCCGCCGCGCTGGGCTGCCTGGACGCCGCCTTCCAGGCCTGGGCCACCACCGACGGCGGGGTCGGCATGCCCGCGTTCATCGACCGCGCCATGGACGTGGTGGCCGCCCGGCGCTGACCAGGTCGGTCCACAGTGGATAGTCAGACCTTCAGCCCGCGAGCGCGATGGTGTGCCCGGTGCGCTCGACCTTCGCCCGCAGGTAGCCCAGGTTCGTGGCCGTGGCGAACACCCCGGTGGGCACGCGGTCGCGCACGGCGATCCCGAGCGCGCTCAGCTGCGCCCCCTTGTCGGGGTTGTTCGACAGCAGGCTGATCGTGCCGATCCCCAACGCGGTCAGCATCTGCGCGGCCGCCGTGTAGTCCCGCCCGTCCTCCGGCAGCCCCAGCGCGCTGTTCGCCTCGTAGGTGTCCAACCCCAGGTCCTGCAACGCGTACGCGTCGAGCTTGTTGTACAGCCCGATCCCGCGCCCCTCCTGCCGCAGGTAGAGCAGCACCCCGCCCTCCTGGGACAACCGTTCCACGGCTTCCCGCAGCTGCGGCCCGCAGTCGCACCGCGCCGACCCGAACACGTCACCGGTCAGGCATTCCGAGTGCATCCGCACCAGCGGCGCGGCCATCGCGGCCGGGTCGCCGAACACCATCGCGACGTGCTCGCCGCCGTCGGCCAGGCCGTGGAAGGTGACCGTGTCGGCGGTCGCGCCGAAGCCGTCGCCGAACCGGAGGGGGATCCGGACGGTGGTGCGGACCGTCGCTGCTGCGGTGCTGGAGGTCATGGCTGGCTCCGATCGACTGCGCGGTCGACTTCGAACCGCGAGATCGACACTACACACGTTCGTTCGAATTTGAACAAGGAGTGTGCTCGCGGGCACACGGCCGATCAAGGCGGTGGCTACTGCACGACGAGCTGCGCCTGGTCGAACGCCACCGCGAGGTCGGCCTCGATCCGGCGGACGGCCTCCCGCAACGCGGGCAGCAGCCTGGCCACGGACTCCTCGGGCGCGTCCCGGCCGACGTGCAGCGCGGTGTTGACCGCGGCGACCACCGCCCCGGACCGGTCGCGCACCCCGACGGCCAGCGACCGCAGCCCGTCCTGGAGCTCCTGGTCCACCAGCGCCCACCCGGCGACCTCCACGCCGTCCACGACCGCCGCGAGGTCCGCCGCCGTGACCAGGGTGCGCCCGGTGAGCGGTGTCCGCGTCGAGGAGTCCAGCAGCGCGGCCCGGTCCGCGGCGGGCAGCCCCGCCAGCAGGACGCGGCCCATCGACGTGGCGTAGGCCGGGAACCGGGTGCCGATCGAGATGTCGATCTTCATGATCCGCCTCGTGGCCACCCTGGCCACGTACCGCACCTGGTCGCCGTCGAGCACGGCCATCGACACCGACTCCCCGACTGCGGCGGCCAGGTCGGCCAGGTGCGGCTGCGCGATGTCGGCCAGCGTCAACGGGGACAGCCGCGAGTACCCGAGGTCCAGCACGGCCGGGCGCAACGTGAACAGCCGGTCGTCGCTGGCCGCGTACCCGGCCTCGCGCAGCACCAGCAGCGCCCGGCGGGCGGTGGCGCGGGGAAGCCCGCTGGCGGCGGCCGCGGCGGAGATCGTCAGCCCGCCCGGCGCGAACCGGAACGCCTTGAGCACCGCCACCCCGCGCGCGAGCGTCTCCAGGAACTCCATGCCCAGCTCGTCCTTGGTCGACCGCAGCTCGTCGGCGGTCGGCACCGACGTCTCGGCCGTCGCGTGCGGCCGCCGGAGCGCGGCCTCCATGTCCCGCACGGCTTCCCGCAGCCGCGGCAGCACGGCGTCCGGGAACGTCCGCGCGGTGTGCCTGCTGGCGTGGCTGAGCACGCTCACCGCGGCGACCGCCCGCCCGTCGGCGTCGCGCACCGGCGCGGCCAGCGCGAACAGGCCGGGTTCGACCCACTGGTCGTCGAGCGCCCAGTCCTGCGCGGCGGCCGCGGCGACGCGCGAGCGGAACAGGGCCTCGCGGTCGGCGGAGGGGGAGTCGAGCGCGGGCACGGCCGGGAACCCGGTGTCCAGCGGGTCGGCGGCGCGGCGGTCGCGCCAGGCCGGGTACCGGTCCTCGGTCCACGTCGTGGCCAGCACGACCCCGGAGGCGCTGCGGTCGTCGGGCAGCAGACCGCCGACGTGGAACGCCAGGTACATGGCCCGCCGCCGGGTCGTCTGCGCGATCAGCCGGACCCCGTCGACGTCCGGCACGGCCAGCGAGACGGACTCGTCCAGGTCGTCGGCGAGCCGGGTGACCAGTGGTTGGAGCGGTTCGACGAGTCCGCAGGACGCCAGGTAGGCGTTGCCCAGCTCCATGGCGCGGGGCGCGAGCACCAGGTCCTGGCCCTCGGCGCGCAGGAAACCCAGGTGCAGCCACGTGGCGGTGATCCGGTCCACAGTGGACCGCGCGAGCCCGGTGGACTTGGTGAGGTCGACCCGGCGCAGCCGCGGCTCGGGGTCGGCGGCGACGGCGCGCAGCACGGCCAGCCCGCGTTCGAACGGGCCCGCGGTGTCCTCACCGGCGTCCCGCACGATCACGTCCCGTCTGGTCGGGCCGCTGGTCGCGGCGTTCCGGACATCGTAGTGGCGACCGGTCGACAGACC
This sequence comes from Umezawaea sp. Da 62-37, assembly GCF_032460545.1. Classification (GTDB taxonomy): domain Bacteria; phylum Actinomycetota; class Actinomycetes; order Mycobacteriales; family Pseudonocardiaceae; genus Umezawaea. The sequence goes on along the minus strand of NZ_CP135965.1, from coordinate 4,382,004 downwards.
CGCTTTCGGTGCACGTAGAGCGAACCAGAGTTCGCCCGGTGAACCTAGACCCATCGGGTCGAACAACGGGCCGTCCGGATGGGACCGGTTGCAGCAGTGCTCGTTGCGTTGGCAATCAAGGGAAAGACAACCGGTCAACTCGTCGCAAAACGTGCTTTCCTCCTTGGTGGAGGTTTGTCCAGGTAGTTCAGATTTGAATGATCAAGGAGTGGATACGGTGACCACCACCAACCGCGAGCTCTTCATCGGCGGCCAGGACGTCCCGGCGCTGGACGGCCGCACCACGGAGGACGTCAACCCCTACAGCGGCGAGGTCTACGCGACCGTCGCCGCTGGCGGTGTCGCCGACATCACCCGCGCCGTCGACGCCGCCGACGCCGCCTTCCCTGCCTGGGCGGCGTTCTCGCCGAGCGCCCGCAGGCGCGTCTTCCTCAAGGCGGCGGACATCTTCGAGTCCCGAACAGCCGAAGCGGTCGAGATCATGGCGAACGAGGTGGGCGGCGTCGCGGGCTGGGCGGGCTTCAACTGCATGCTCGCCGCCGGCATGTTCCGCGAGGCGGCGGCGTCGGTGACCCAGCCGCTCGGCGAGGTCCTCACCACCGATACCGGCGGGCAGTTATCACTCGCGGTACGGCAACCGGTAGGAGTCGTCGGTGCGTTCTCGCCCTGGAACGCACCGCTGATCCTGGGCACCCGAGCGGTCGCGGTCCCGTTGGCCGTGGGCAACACCGTGGTGCTCAAGCCGAGCGAGGACGCGCCGATCGCCTGCGGCCTGTTCGTCGCGGACGTCCTGCGCGAGGCCGGGCTGCCCCCCGGAGTGCTCAACGTCGTCACGAACGCCCGCGAGGACGCGGAGGCCGTGGCGGAGGCGCTGATCGCCGACCGCCGGGTGCGGATGGTGAACTTCACCGGGTCCACCGACATCGGGCGGATCATCGGCACCACCGCCGCCCGGCACATCAAGCGCGCGGTCCTCGAACTCGGCGGCAAGAACGCGGTGCTGGTGCTGGACGACGCCGACGTGGAGTTCGCGGTGAACGCGATCGCGTTCGGCGCCTTCCACAACGCCGGGCAGATCTGCATGTCCGCCGACCGCGTGCTGGTGCACAGCTCGTTGGCCGAGGAGCTGACCACGCGGCTCGCGGCCAAGGTCGCGGCGCTGCCGCACGGCGACCCGAAGGACCGGGACACCGTCGTCGGTCCGATGATCAGCGACCGCGCCGCGAAGCGGGTCGCCGACCTCGTGCAGGACGCGGTCGCGGGCGGGGCGCGGATCCGCACGGGCGGCGGCGACCCGGAAGGGGCCAACTACCCGCCGACGGTCCTGGACGACGTCAAGCCGGGCATGAGGGTCTACCACGAGGAGGTGTTCGGCCCGGTCGTCACGGTGATCTCCGTCGAGAGCGACGACGAGGCCGTCGCGATCGCCAACGACACCGAGTACGGCCTGACCGCCGGGGTGCTCACCGAGGACTCCCGACGCGGCCTCGCGGTCGCGCGCAGGCTGCGCACCGGCATCGTCCACGTGAACAACCAGACCGTCGACGACGAGCCGCAGGCGCCCTTCGGCGGCCTCGGGTCGACCGGGTACGGCAGGTTCGGCGGGCGGTGGGGCGTCGAGGCGTTCACCGACACGCGGTGGATCACCGTGGCCGCCGAGCACGGCCACTTCCCGTTCTGAGCGGGGGCGCGGGCACCGCTCAGGTGCCCGCGCGCCCCTCCCGACCCGCGGGTTAGATTGCCGCCGTGAGCACAACCCGAGACCCGGACCGGCTGGTCCTCTTCACCGACGCGGTCGTGGCGATCGCGATCACGCTGCTGGTCCTGCCGCTGGTGGACATCGTGCCCGAGGCGGTGGCCGAGCACCGGCCCTCGATCGAGGTGATCACCGAGCACCGGCCGCAGATCCTCAGCTTCCTGCTCAGCTTCGCGGTCATCGCGCAGTACTGGGTGACGCACCACCGGATGTTCCAGGGCGTGAAGGCGTACACGCCCGCTCTGGTGTTGTGGAACCTGGTGTGGCTGCTGACGATCGTCTTCCTGCCGTTCCCGACCGAGATGACCGCTTCGTACAGCGACGACCGGTTCACCACGTCGCTCTACATCGGCACGATCCTGGCCAGCAGCGTGTGCCTGTTCGCCATCGCGCTGATCATCCACGGCAACCCGGAGGTCGGCGGCGACGAGGAGGGGCTCACCGCGAGGACGCTCATCCGGTTGCTCACGCCCACCGCGCTCCTGGTGATCGCTTTCCTGCTGGCGCAGATCCCGGCGGTGAACTACTACGCGCTGCTGCTGCTCCTGCTGGCCCCGCTCGTGAGCCGGGCCGTGCGCGGGAGGACCGCGGCGTCAGAGTGAGCGGTAGTGCGTGGTGAGCACGTCGTCGGCGTGGAGGTGGAAGGCCAGCCCCACCGGGGCGTCGTGCCGGGTGATGTCGCCGTCGTGCTCCCACGGCAGCAGCGTCGTGTTCTTCACGCCCGGCGCGGCCCGCAGCGGCAGGCCCGCGAACGTGGACGCCGCGCCCGTGTGCGCGTGCCCGCAGAGCACGCCGACGACGCGCGGGTGCCGGGCCAGCACGTGCGCCAGGTCGTCGGGGTTCCCCAGCCGCATGGCGTCCAGCTCGGGGATGCCCAGCGCGACGGGCGGGTGGTGCAGCGCGACGAACGCCGGACCGTCCGATCGGGACAGCGCGGAGTCCAGCCAGGCCAGGGTTTCCGGGGCGAGCGCGCCTCCCGGCTCACCGGGGACGACCGAGTCCAGCAGCAGGATCGACGCGCCCGCCACCTCGACGGCCTGGTTCACCGGACCGGTGCCGCCGATCCGGAGCAGGGTCCGCCGGAACGCCTCGCGCTCGTCGTGGTTGCCGGGGCAGAACAGCACCGGGACGTCCAGCGGCGCCACGATCTCGCGGACGGTCCCGTAGTCGACCGGGCGCCCCTCCTCGGTCAGGTCGCCGGTGACCAGCACCGCGTCGACGCGGCCGGGCAGCGCCGCCAGGTAGTCGACGACCTTCCGCGCACGGGCCTCGTTGCGCCCGCTGCCGTCGATGTGGATGTCGCTGAGGTGCGCCAGCGTGATCACAGTGGAACTCCTGTCGAGGCCGTTGCCGTGACCCTAGGCGTCCGACTCCGGCGCGGCGACCCGTCGGGTCTCGTGCGGCGGCCATTCGCCACCGGGGTCGAGCCGTTCGAGGACCTGGGCGGAAATCGCGGCCAACTGCTCCTGCTGCTCCGGTGTCAGGGCGTCGAACACCAGGTGCCGCACGGTCTCCACGTGGGCGGGCGCGACCTCGACGAGCAGCGCGAACCCGGCGTCGGTGAGGTTCGCCCTGGTGATGCGCCGGTTGTCGACGCCGGTGGAGCGGCTGACCCAGCCCTTCTTCTCCAGCCGGGTGACCACGTGCGACATCCGCGACAGCGAGGCGTTGGTCAGCGACGCCAGCCTGCTCATCGGCAGCGAGCGGTCGACGGTCTCGGAGAGCACGCTCATGACCAGGTACTCGAAGTGGCTGAACCCCGCGTTGGCGCGCATGTCCGCGTCCAGCGCGTACGGCAGCTTGATGAGCACGCCGCTGAAGGCTATCCAGGCGTTCTGCTGGGCGGCCGTGAGCCAGCGGGACGGTTCTGCGGTCACACGTGCAGGGTACATCAAAGTTGAAGCGTCAACTTGTTGCGCTGTCGTGACGACTGCGGACGGCGACGCGATGCGCGGGATCGAACCGCTGGGTACAAAGGTGGTGACCGCCGTGCGCGCGGCCCTCTCCTGAGGCGCGGTCGCGGCGGAACGACCGACTGGAGGCACGTGGTGGAACAGTTGCGCTTGGGCGGATCCGGACTGGCGGTGTCGCGGATCGTCCTCGGCTGCATGGGCTACGGCGACCCGGCACGGGGCACGCACTCGTGGTCCATGGGGATCGAAGAGGCCCGACCACTGGTCAAGCAGGCGCTGGACGCGGGCATCACGACGTTCGACACCGCCAACTCGTACTCGATCGGCTCCAGCGAGGAGATCGTCGGGAAGCTCCTCGGCGAACTGGCGGACCGCTCCGAGGTGATCATCGCGACCAAGGTCCACAACCGGGTGGCGGACGGCCCCAACGGCGCGGGGCTGTCCCGCGGCGCGATCATGACGCAGGTCGACGCCAGCCTCCGCAGGCTCGGCACCGACTACATCGACCTCTACCAGATCCACCGCTACGACACGAGGACGCCGATCACCGAGACCATGGAGGCCCTGCACGACCTCGTGCGCGCGGGCAAGGTCCGCTACCTCGGCGCGTCCTCGATGTGGACCTGGCAGTTCGCGCGGATGCAGCACGTCGCCGACCTCAACGGCTGGACCAGGTTCGTCTCGATGCAGGACCAGTACAACCTGATCATGCGCGAGGAGGAGCGGGAGATGCACCCGTACTGCCTCGACGAGGGCGTCGGCGTCCTGCCGTGGAGCCCGCTCGCCCGCGGCAGGCTCACCAGGGACTGGGACGTCACCACCGAGCGCAGCGAGAACGACGTCTTCGGCGGCACGCTGTACAAGCAGACCGAGGAGACCGACCGCAAGGTCGTCGAGGCCGTCGCCGCGGTGGCGGACGGGCGCGGCGTCCCCCGTGCGCAGGTCGCGCTGGCGTGGATGCTGAGCAAGCCCGCCGTCACGGCCCCGATCGTCGGCGTCACGAAGCCGCACCACCTGACCGACGCCGTGGCCTCGGTCGACCTGGCGCTGTCCGACGACGAGATCCGCCTGCTGGAGGAGCACTACGTCCCGCACGCCGCCGAGGCGTTCTGACCGTGCGGGCCCGCCGTGGTCCACCGCGGGCCCGCACCGCCTCAGTCCAGCCACCCCGCGTCGTGCACCAGCAAGGCGACCTGCACCCGGTTGTTGAGGTCCAGCTTGGTCAGCACGCTGGACACGTGCGTCTTCACCGTCGGCACGCCGATGTGCAGCCGCCCGGCGATCTCCGCGTTCGACCGGCCGTGGCCGACCTCCAGCGCGACCCCGCGTTCGCGCGCGTTCAACGACGCCAGCCGCCGCACGGCCGCGGCCCGGCGCTCGTCGTGGTCGGTCTCGGTGACGCGGGCGATCAGCCGCCGGGTCACCGCGGGCGACAGCACCGGCAGGCCCCTGGCGACCTGGCGCACCGCGTCGACGATCTCCCACGGCGGAGTGTCCTTGAGCAGGAACCCGGCCGCGCCCACCCGCAGCGCCCGCAGCACGTGCCGGTCGGCGTCGAACGTGGTCAGCACCAGCACTTCCGGCGCCCGCGGCCGGGCGCGGACCGCCTCGGTGGCGGCGAGCCCGTCCACGGCGGGCATCCGGATGTCCATCAGCACCACGTCCGGCGCGTGCCGGTCGACCATCGCGGGCACCTCCGCGCCGTCACCGGCCTCGCCGACCACCCGGAGGTCGGGCGCACCGCCCAGCATCATCACCAGACCCGCCCGCACCAGCGGGTCGTCGTCGACGATGAGCACCCGCACCACACCCGGTTCGCTCACGGCGGCCACGGTAGCCAGGCCGCCACCCGCCACCCGCCGTCGGTGGTCCACCCGTGCTCCAGCGTGCCGCCCACGATGGCCACCCGCTCGGCCAGGCCGGGCAATCCCCGCCCCGGTCCCGAACGCGGAGCGGGCGCGGTGGTCGGCGTGCCGCTGCTCACCTCCACGGTCAACCCGTCACCGGGCGCGCCGGACACCCGGACGTCCACTTCGGACCCCGGGGAGTGCTTGCGGGCGTTGGTCATGCTCTCCTGCACGATCCGGTAGACCGTGCGCCCCGCGGAGTCCGGCACGTCCCCCTCGACGTCCGAGCGCAGCGCCACCCGCATTCCGGGGTGGTCCGACTCGGCCACCAGCAGCGGCAGGTCCGCGAACCTCGGCTGGGGCATCTCGCCGACCGGGGCGCGCAGCACGCCGATCACCTCCCGCAGGTCCTGCAACGCCTGGTGGGAGTTCTCCCTGATCACCTTCGCCGCGCGGGCGATGTCCTCGGTCGGCGCGTCCGGCCGGTACTCCAGCGCGCCCGCGTGCACGCTCAGCAGCGACAACCGGTGGCCGAGCACGTCGTGGATCTCCCGCGCGATGTCCTCGCGCACGTCGTGCTGCACCTGCTCGGCGCGCAGGTGCGCCTCCGTCTCGGCCCGCACCGCGCGGTCCCGCAGCGACAGGATCAGCTGCCGCCGGTGGTGCACGACCAGACCCCAGGCGACCACCGCGCCCTGGAGCACCACGCCGAAGACGACGAGCGCCACCGTCGGGATGTCGGGCTCCGGCCGCACCAGCGCGGCGGTCGCGGAAGCCGCCGGGCAGAGCGCGAACACGGCCATCGTGACGCGCGGCGGCCGGTGGACGGCGACGGTGAACAGCACGACCAGCAATGCGAACGCGCTCAGCTCGGAGAACGTGGAGAGCGCGATCAGCAGCAGCGCCAACGGGACCGGCCACCGGCGGCGCACCCACAGCCCGGCGGTGCCGATGACCCACGCGACCAGGTCGACGTCGAACAGCCACTCGGGAACCGGCATCTCCCAGGCCGAGACGCGCCCCGCCGCCACCACGGTGCCGAACAGCGCGGAACCCAGGAACAGCGCGGAGTCCACCACCCAGTCCCGCGTGCCGCGCGGGCGCGTCGCTCCGTCCATGGGCCGAACGTACCGACCGGGCGGGCGGAACTCCCGTGATCGATACCTAAGTCGCGGCGTTCGGGTACTTGCGGACGAGCGGCCCGATCCGGAGGGACGATCCGCGCCCGTGGTGGCCGCCCCTAGCGTCGGGACATGCGCAAAGCCGTCGAACTCCTCGGGCTGGTCCTCCTGGTGGAGGGCGTCAGCGGCACCGTCGACCACCTGGCGGTCCAGCCGTTCTTCTCGTTCGCGCTGAACCTCGTCAACCGGGTCGTCATCCCGAGGTTGGACTTCCTGGCGGGCCACGAACTCCTGGCCAACCTCGCCGTGGCCGCGCTCGGCGCCGCGCTGCTCCTCGCGGCGGGCGCGAAGCGGTCACCGGACGATCCACCCACCGCTACCCGGTGAACTCCCCCTGGGCGAGGTCGGCGCCGAGCCTGCGCCACCGGTCGGCCTGCCCCTCGGTGTCGACGCCGTCCACGATCACGGTCGTGCCCGCGCCGTGCACGATCCGGAGGATCTCCTTGAGCGCCAACGCGACCAGCGAGTCCTCCCGCACGTCCTGGGCCTGCCTGCGCACCATCCACCGGGCGATCCGCACCGCCCGCACCGGCAGGTCCTCCAGGTGCGCGAGGTCGCCGCCGGTGGTGCTGAAGTCGAGGATCTCGGTCGCCACGCCCGCGCTCGCCAGCAGCCGCAGGTTCTCCGCCGCCTCGCCGCCCTCCTGCGCCAGCGCGGACGCGGGAATCCCCAGCCACAGCCGGTTCGCGGGCAGCCCGGTGTCGTCGAGGACGCCCAGCACCCGGCTGAGCAGGTCGGGGTCCGACGACTGGTTCGGGGTGAGGCCGACGTGCAGCGGTGTGCCGTCGTCCAGCCCCTCCAGGCGGGTGCGCGCCTGCGCGGCGCAGGCCGAACCGAGCAACCAGTTGCCCAGCGGCAGGATCAGCCCGGTCTGCTCGGCCAGCTCGGCGCACCGCGCGTGCGGCAGCCTGCCCCGGTAGGGGTGCTGCCACGACAGCAGCGCGTCGAGCCCGACGACCTCCCCGCCGTCCAGCCGCACCAGCGGCCGGTGCTCGACGGACAGCTCGCCGTTCTCCCACGCGCCCGGCAGCGACACGGCGAGGCTGAACATCTCCCGGTCGCGGGCGTCCTGGTACGGGTCGAACAGCGCCCACTGCGTGCGCCCGTTGCGCTTCGCCCTGGCCAGCGACATCTCCGCGGCCTCCAGCAGGCTCGCCGCGTCCAGGCCCGCGGGCGGCCGGTCCACCACCCCGATGCTCGCGGGCGAGGCGACGGCGTGGCCGTCCAGGTAGACCGGCTCGGCCAGCACCTCGTTGATCATGCGCACGGTGCTCACCGCGTCCGGCGTGGTCGGCGAGTTCTCGACCAGCACGGCGAACTCGTCCGCGCCGAACCTCGCGACCATCGCCTTCTCCCGCGCGAACAGCGACTCCAGCCGGTGCGCGACGCTGTCCAGCAGCAGGTCGCCGACCCGGCGGCCGAGGCCGTGCGTGATCAGCGAGAACGCGTCCAGGTTCAGGTGGTAGAGCGTGATCCCGGTCGACGGCGCGGCGTGCCGGACGATCCGCTCCAGGCTGGAGGAGAAGAACTGCCGGTTCGGCAGCCGGGTCAGCATGTCGTGCAGCGCCTGGTGGTTGAGCTGGCCGTGCAGCAGGTTCAGCTCCGTGCGGTCCTCCACCACCACGACGAACCGGCCGCCGGGATCACCGGAGGCGGGCGCCGTCATGGTGATCGCCGCCCACGCGTTGTCGCCGTCCTTGCGCACCAGCCGCTGCTCGCTGTGCACCCGCCGCTGTGCACCCGCCACCAGCGCGGCGTACCCGTCGCGCAGCGACTTCGACTCCTCCGGGAGCACCAGGTCGAACAGGGTGGACCCGGCCAGCTCGCCCTCGGCGTACCCGAGGATGTCGGCGAGCCTCTCGTTGGCGCGCAGGAAAGCGCCTTCGCGGTCGGTGAGCGCGATCCCGTTCACCGAGTTCTCCAGCACGTCGTCGAACTCCGCCTCGACCGACCGCATCCGGCCGAGCGTCTCGTTGAGGGACTTCAGCAGCGCCTGGCTCATGCTCTCCTGCTGTTCCAGCGTCACGATCCGCACCTGCTCGGTGTACCCGGCGGCCAGCGCGCCCAGCAGCAGCACCAACCGCTCGGCGAACCTCAGCCCGCTCGGCAGTTCCGGCAGCGCGGGCAGCCCGCGGTCGAGCACCTCCATCGTGATCTGCAGGCTCTCCGGCCCGGTGCACCCCCACCGGACCAGGTCACCGCCGTCCTCGTGCGCCCGCTCTGAGGAGAACGGGTCGCGCGTCAGCACGTCGACCATCCGGTCGACGACGCCGGTCAGCCGGAGTTCGAACTCGGCGGGCTCCAGTGGAATGTAAGCCGAGGTCCCGAGTGAATTCGCCCACGTCCGGACCAGCTTGACCCGTTGCGGCGATCGGGTGACCGGAAGCGCCGCGGGGATAACGGACTCCGGTAGCGGGGCCGTCACCAGGGCGCACCGGAGCGGTCGTCGTCGCTTTGCATAGCATGCGGAAGGAAAAGTGATTCCAAGGTGCACCTCGGTGTTCATACGCGTGCCGAGCAAAAAGGTACCCGCGTACTGGGTTGCTGGCCAATAGCGAAGTGTTCCACCGCAGGTGGAGACCTCTTTTCGCGGACTCGCCGTGACTGTACCGTTATTCCGCTCCGGAATCGTTCCACCGCAGGTGGGGATGGGTTTGAGGGTGGATTGAGGGGTGGTTCGGGTGTGGTTTCAACTGGAACTCGGGGTGTTGTGTTTGAGATTGTCGGGGATTGTAGGGCTCTAGAGGGAAACGGTGTTACGGAACGGGGTGCGCCTGAGCGGGTGAGCGCGTGGTCAGGGGTGGTTCGACCAATGCGCGGTACGGGAGTGGGGAATCGGGGGACACGGGTACGGCTTGGGCACTCGACGAATCGCACGTTGCGAGCACTCCGATGATTTCAGTCCGATCGCGGAGGCTGCATGGTACAACTGGGTCAATCACGAAATCGATGGGGTGCGCATCCGCAATTGGGGGGAATGCGTTGATTCGTGGTGCGTGGGGGTGGGGGCCGTGCTGCCGTGCTGCCGTGCTGCCGTGCTGGGGTGACGTGCCGTGCTGGGGTGACGTGCTGGGTCGCCGGTGACGGATCCAGGATCTCCGGGTGCGGCCGGCTTGACTTGGGGCCCCTTTTTGGGCCTAGTCGGGCTAAAGAGGCAGGTGGTGGAGATGCCCGCCGACAAGTTGTAGGCCCAAAAACCCCAAGTCAAGCCGGCCGCACGGCGGTCGAGTGCTGCTCGGTGGGTGGTGGTCGGGCGGTCGGGTTGGGTGCCGTTGTGGTCGGTGGAGCGCTCGGTAGGTGGTTGAGGGCAGGTCGGCTGGTGCGGTGACCGTGATCCTCGCCGGGTTTCGTGCGTCTCGGAGTGATTCCCTCGCGGCACCGCCCCCACGCCCCGGCGCCACCGGTCACCGCACTGGCTGTCGTTGTGGTGGGTGGTTTGCGTACGTCGGTCGTCGCGCAGCAGTGAGCCCCGGCCTACCACCGTGGTGGTTGGCCGGGGCTCACTGCTTGACTCGACTGGGGGGCTAGAGCGCTTCTCCGGTCTCCAGCAACGACTTCAAGCTAGACAGGATGACCGGCCAGCCTTCGGTGATGCCTGCCAGTACCGTGCTTTCCGGCTCGAAACCGTCGTGCGTGACGGTCAGCTTGACCAGCTTCCCGTGCGGGGAGATGTCGAACGTGACCTTCGATCGCGGCTCCTCCGCCATCGCCGCGACCACCTCGGCGTTCATCCCGTTCACCTCGCCGAACTCCGGCGTGAACGTGTGCCAGGTGTACGACAGCCGGTTGTACGGCTCGGCCTCCAGCACGACCTGCCCCGGATCCGAGGTCTTCAGGCCGTTCTCGGTCCAGCTCATCTCCGACCCCGGCGTCCAGTCCGACTCGAACGTCGCGCCCCAGTACCGGCTGGTGAACTCCGGATCCGTCAACGCCCGCCAGAGGTCCTCCGACGTCGTGTTGATGTAGGTCGTGTAAACGAATTCCGGCTTGTCCATCGACTCGGACTCCAATGCTCTGGTCAGATCGGCGAGCACCCGCACCCGCCCCCGGTCGTACTGCTGGATCCAGCGCTCGGCGATCGCGTTGATCGGCGCGGCGTTCAGGTAGTGCAACTTCTCCCGCCCGCGCCACACCACCGTCACCACGTTGGCGCCCTCCAGCACCGCCAGGTGCTTGCTGACGGACTGCCGCGCCATGTCCAGCCCCGCGCACAACTCTCGCAGAGTTTGCCCATTGCGCACGTTCAGCCGATCCAACAACCTGCGCCTGCTCGGATCGGCCAACGCCTTGAACACCTCGTCCACAAACATGCACCCTTTCGGCTGCCCGAAACATAGGCAGCCGATGGGGTGCATGTCAAGAGGGATGACCGCGAGGATCAGCCGGTGCGCCGCTCCAGGTGCGACCGCGTATCGGGCGCCCACCGGATTCCGCAATCACGGTCGGGAAGCGCGTTGCGGAAGGACATCTCGACCTCGCCGACCGGATTGACGGTCACGGGGCCGGAGTCGTCACCGTCGAATTCCGACCCCACCCGACCCACCGAACAGGGCAGGCGATCGACGTCGAAGCGCACGACCAGGTCGATTTCGGAGCAATGGCGAGGAGCGCGGAAGATGTGAAGAGGCCTCACGGGGTGAATTCGCGGAATCCGGATCTCCAACGAGAACTCGTGCGACTCCCCGGCGACAAGCGGCCGCGGAAAGCGCAAGGAGAATTCCCGCCGCTTCATCGGCGACCAGTCGGTGCCGGTGAGCAATGCCCCGCTCGCCACGCGCACGTCGTGCTCGCCCGCGAGTTCGCTCCTGACGGGCCACGGAATCCGGTCGACACCGTCCCGCTCGGCCACGACCGTCCACCGCTCGGTGCACAGCGGAACCGGGCCGTCCAGGCGCAGCAGGACCTGGACGCGTTCGACGCGCCAGCCGTCCCGTGACACCTCGGGCCTCGGCGGGACCGGCCGCGATGCCGCCTCCACGAGGCGGGTGAGCCCGTCGTCGACGCGGCGCCTGATCGTTCGGGAGTCCCGCCGCGTCAGGTCTGCGAGCCACTGGACGCGGTGCGCGAGGAACGCGTGCTGGGCGTCGGCGTTCAGGGCGAGCGGCGTCGTCACGGCCAGCCGGAGGTCCTCGGGGAACGCGTGCACGAGTCCGGAAACCCAGGTGCCGATCTTTTCCCGCACGACCTCGGCGCCGTCGAGATCGCCGATACCGCACGCTTCGCGCAATGCGGGGCCGACGAGCCGATCGATACCTGGGGCCTGCACTCCGCGACCACGGCGCAGTGCCTTGAGCTCATCCATGAGTCCGCTTGACGAGACGACCATCGATCCTCCGCGCAGAGATCGCGCGGCACCTTCCGGTACCGCGCGGTTTCAGTACCGCTGACAGGCTTTCGTCCTTGAAATCGTGCCTGCGGTCTGAGCGCTATGTCGCCGTTGCGCGCCGCCGCGTTACCGATTCGAATAACCCGTTCGGTGTGGAAATACATTTAGCGACAACAACATCTTCCACTCGATCGGGAATCGTGGACCGGGCGGATTCGCGGCAGGAGGGAGGGGTGGTGGCCGCCGTTCGACACCTGCTAGCGTTTGTTGGCATGTGCTGGGTTTCGCTATGACTGACCCGACGGGGGACGAGCTGGTGCGGATGCTGGCGGCGCTCGCCAACCCGCACCGGCTCCGGGTCGTCGCGGCGCTGGCGCGCGAACGCGACTACGTGAGCAGGCTGGCCAGGGAGCTGGGCATCAGCCGGGCGCTCCTGCAGGTCCACCTCCGCAAGCTCGAGGCGGCGGGCCTGGTGCAGGGGCAACTGGAGCTGTCGGAGGACGGGAAGGCCATGAAGTTCTACGAGGTGACGGCCTTCGCGGTCCACCTGACACCGGCCACCATCGCGAGCGCCGCCACGTCCCTCAGCGCACCGGCGGTCGAGGAGAGGGGAACACCGTCATGAACTGGCACCAGTGGCAGGAGGTCATCGCGGTCATCGGCGTCTTCGTGCTCCTCACCGCGGTGATCACGGTGGGCATCTGGCAGTTCGCCGTCACCTGGCGCGCGAAGGCCGCGTTGGCCCGCGAACACGAGTACCGCGCGCTCGTCGAGCGCGTCGTCACCGCCCAGGAGAACTCCGAACGGCAACTGGCGGACCTGGACGGACGCCTGGCGGACATGCAGTCCCGCGTCCACTCGGTCGAAAGGATCCTCAAGGAGGTCGAATAGGTTCCGGGCCGTCGAGCGGCTACTCGACGGCCCGGATCGAAGAAGCACCCCCTCGCCCAAGGGCGAGTCTCATCGGATCACTCCTTCCCGGAGAGGACAGCATTCCGTGCTGCTCAAACGCAAGTCGGGCCTCCTCGTGCTGCTCGCCGCCGCGCTGGCCGCGTCCCCGTCGGCCCCGGTCGCCGCGGGCCCCGAACACCTGTCGATCACCTGGAGCACGTCGTGCGACCAGGTGTCCGCCGACTGCGGAACCCTCAGCCTCCCGGTCGACTGGACGCACCCGTCGGCCGCGAGGTTCGACCTGTCACTGGTCCGCGTCAAGGCCGCGGATCAGAGCCGCAGGATCGGCGTGCTGATGGTCAACCCCGGTGGTCCCGGCGACTCGGGCGTCGACTTCGCCCTGCGCGCCTCCACCTACTTCAGCCCGGAGGTCCTGGCCCGCTTCGACATCGTCGGCTTCGACCCGCGCGGCGTGAAGCGCACCAGCCCCATCACCTGCTCGAAGGACCTGCTCGCCGCCCGCCCCTCCACCTTCCCCGCCAATCAGGTGGAGTTCGACCGCGTCGCCGCCTACAACCAGCAGTTGCGCGCCGACTGCCGCTCCCTCAGCGGCCCCGTCTTCGACCACGCCGACACCCTGTCGGTCGTGCAGGACGTGGACGCGCTCCGCCGGGCGCTGGGCGAGCGGCGGATCACCTACTTCGGCCACTCCTACGGCAGCCTCATCGGCGAGCAGTACGCCGAGCGCTACGGCGACCACCTCAGGGCCATGGTCATCAGCGCCACCATGGACCACAGCCTGGGCACGGAGGACTTCCTCGTGTCCGAGGCGATCACCGCCGAGGACTCCTTCACCCAGTTCACCACCTGGTGCTCCGGCACGCCGTCGTGCGCCCTCCACGACCACGACACCACATCCACCTGGAACGACCTCCTGGCCCGCGCCGACCGCGGCGAAGTGTCGGAACCGACCGCCAAGATCCTGGCCAACACCGTGAAACTGCTCAAGAATCCACAGTGGACTGAACTAGCTGCCTACCTGCGCGACCTCACCGAACAACCCCCGACCCCAACCGTTCCCACCGACCCGCCCAACATCGGCGTGCTCCAGGCGGTCTTCTGCCAGGACTGGCAGATCAGACCCGCCGACCAAGCGGAGCTGGCCCGCCTCACCGCACTGGAACGCCAAGCCGCACCCCACATGCACCGCGCCACCGCCCACGACCCAGCGGTCGGCTGCATCGGCCTCCCACCAGCCACCAACCCCCAGCACCACCTCCACATCACCAAGGCCCCACCCATCCTCATCCTCAACTCAGCCCACGACCCGGTCACCCCGTACTCCTGGCCCACCAACGTCCACCAGCAGTCCGCGGACACCACGGTCCTGCTCACCTACGACGGCTGGGGCCACCAGGTCTACAACCGCAACACCTGCACCCGCACCACCACCGACACCTACCTCCTGACCCTCACCACCCCCACCCCCGCCCTCCACTGCCCCGCCGTCCCGCCACCCGCGTGACCGATCCGGCGTCGTCCGCGTGGTCCTCCACCACATGCTGCGGGCACATCGCCGCATGGGGTCCGCAGCTTGCGCTGGGCCTCCTGTAGCAGCGCATCGAGCGCGTCATCCGGAGTGCAGGCATCCTCCCGGATGCGTGGAACACAAGCGGTCGGGAGGATGCCCGCCCTGTGTGAGCTGGAGCGTCCGGGTTCGACATCGCCGGGACTCGTTCCGAATCCTTTGTGGACGATTTTTCGGGCGGTTGCCGAGCGGTGTCGGCTTCCGGGGTCGGACCGCGATCAGCAGACGGCCTTCGAACGCAGGACGCGGTGCAGCGACTCGCTCAGCCGGTCGGGAGTCAACCGTCCCGTGGTCGCCGCTTGTTCGAGGTGGTCGAGCACCTCGTCCACGCGGCCTCCGGAAGACCACAACGCCACGTCCGCACCCGCCGAGATCGCGCCCAGCACCGCATCGGGCAGGTCGACGCGGTCGGTCACCGCTCTCATCGCACCCAGATCATCGGTCATGGCCACGCCGTCGAAGGCGAACTCGTCGCGCAGCAGCCGATACGCGGCCGGGTTCAGCGAGGCCGGAGCCCCATCGGTCAGGCCGGGGACGTCCAGGTGGCCCACCATGACCGCGATGTCACCGTAGGCGCCGATGTCGCGGTAGGGCACCAGGTCCTGTGCGCGCAGGTCGGTCAGCGGTGCCGTGGTGGCCAAGCCCGCGTGGGAGTCGCCGATGGCGTTGCCGTGACCGGGGAAGTGCTTGAGCACGGGCTGGATGCCCGCATCGCGCAAGCCCGAGGCGAACGCCGCCGCGTATTCGCGAGCCACGGCGGGATCGGAGCTGAACGCGCGATCGCCGATGACGGCCCGGTCGGGTTGCGAGCTGGTGTCCACGACCGGTGCGAGGTCCATCGTCACGCCCCTTGTCCGCAGCGCTTCACCGCGTGCCTTGGCCAGGACGCGGACCTGCACGGGTGACATGGTGGCGGCCATCCGACGGGCGCTCGGGATGTCGCCGTCGAGTTCGTCGACCCTCTGCACACGGCCGCCTTCGTCGTCGACCGACACGGTCAGCGGCAGCTTCGTGATGGCCTTCACCTCGGCGATTCGGCCGGAGGTGAGCAGGCCGGTCGCGTCGCCCGCAAGGAAGATCCCGCCGACCTGCTCGGATGCCGCCGTCAGCGCGTCCGACTCCTCTTCCGCCCGAACGCCGACCTGGACCAACTGGGCGACCCGCCGCCGGAGCGGCATGCCCGCGATCGTCGCCGCGCACGGGTCGACCGCCGGGGACACCTGGTTACGCGGTATCGCCGGGCCGAAGGCGGTGCCACCGCCACCGGGTGGCAGCACACCGACCGGAACGGCCCCGGACGAGCCGGAGTCGGTGTCGGGGTCGTGGTAGACCGCCGCGGCGATCAGGGCACCGACCGTGATCATCAGGAGCCGTGACGAGAGGCTCTTGCCCCGTCGACTCACTTGCGGTGCACCGTCTTCTGGTAGGGGACGTCCTCGTAGGTCATCAACCGGGCGAAGCACTCCGTGACCGGGAAGCCGTTCTGGTCGCACCAGGCGTTGGCCGCCTGGGCGCTGGGATGCAGCGGTCCCGCCACGGTGACCCAGTACCCGGGTGAGGTGAAGCTCGGCCACTCGTCCGTGTGGAGGAGACCGGCGCCCGCGTAGGCGGCACGCAGCTTCTGGTGGTCGGCGAGGATGTCCGCGGCCCCGTAGGTCTTGCCGTCGGCCACGAGCCCGATCGACTTCGAGCTGATCTGGGCGATCCACGATCCCGTCGCCTGCGCCTTCAACCGGGGGAAGTCGGCGGTGGTGATCTCGACGAGTGCACGGAGCGGGTCGGTGGGCGTGGGCGTCGTCGGCCTCGTGGTGGTCGGGTACGTCCGCGTGGTCGCGGTGTACCCGCCGGTCTGGACGGCTTGTCCGCCCATCGCGGCACCGCGCGTTGTGCCCGCCCCGTTGCCGGATGCCGCCATCGCGATCCCGATGACCAGGGCGAGGACCGACGCACCGCTGCCACCGATCATCAGCAGCATCCGCCGCGACTGCCGTTCCCGCAGCCGCGCTCCGCGGCGTCGGGCAGGTCGGGACCCGCGGGTGTCCGAGTTCACCGGACGCCTTTGTACCGCGGTCGTGCACGGACAAGGGGTCGGTGGAGGTGGAAGTCGGCAGGTGCAGGCCGCGCAGAATTGTGCCATCCGAATCTTTCCTGCCTCGCGGGTGTGGTTGATGTTCGAGGATAGGACAATTTCGTGGAATGTGGGACCGTGTCCACCAATTGTCCACTTTTTGGAAGAAGGACAATTAGTGGTCGTTTTGCGGATTCGGCTAACGTTCGACCGATGTGGATCGACTCCCCGTGCAGTCCACGCACCACGGGAGAGCCATGCCGGTCGCCACGCAAGCGAAGATATCTTTGCCAGTCTCCTTCTCGGCATTCGTGCCTACCTCGGCGTGGCCGCGTTCGACGCTGGGCGACATCGTGCTGGAGCTGATCGGAGCGCTGCGCAAGGTGCGCTTGGACCACAGCTCCGCGTCGGAGGAAGTGCTCGCGAGCAGTTGGCGTTCCGCGATGGAGGCGGGTTCCGCCGACCTTCTCGGAGATCCCGACTCGTACTTGCAAATGGCTTTCGCGACGCGTTACTTCCTGGACATCCTGCGCAGGCTCAAAACTCCGCGTGAGCGCCTTGCCGAGATTTCCGATCTTGCGCGACCCGACCTGCTGGAAAATGGTCCGGTGACGACAGGTGTGCGATTCCACCTGCCGAACCACCTGCAGAACCTGGGAGCGCCACTTCCGGATGACATGGCCGTGCACCGCGCTGTCTTCGGTGTTGGGCGACCGATCCAGGAGATGCTGGAACAGACCGGAGGCGGTGTGCTGGACGACGAGGGCGTCGAACGCCTCGCGACCGCAAGCCTCGGTGCTCATGCCTTGAACGCGCCCGATGCCGTGTGGACGTTGCTGTCGGAGGCGGCGCCCGCGGGGGACGTGGGCGAGCAGGGCGTCGCCGAGTTCACCTTCCCCAACCTGGCGACCATCGCCGTGGTCGAGACCATGTCGCGCACCCACGCGGAACTGGTGGCGGCCGAGCGGCGCGAGACCGAGCTCAGGTCGGCGACGACGCAGATCGGTTCGGCGCTGGCCAACGGCGAAGTGGACGACTGGGTTCTGGGCAGGTTCGAGGACGTCGGGATCGACACCGCGTGCATGCGGGACCTGTTGGGCTACCGGCGCGACTACCGGGCCGCCGGACCGTTCAGGAAGCTGGTGATGGGCAACCCGGACGACGAGATCCAGGGTGAGGCCCACGACCTGCTCATGGAGTGGAACCACCAGGTGCAGGCGGCTGTCGAACGCGCGGAGGAGGTGCACGCGAAGCGGTCGGCCGGGTTGCGTCGACTGCGCCCGCGCGTCGAAGAGCACGCGTTGCACAACGTCGCCGCGGACGACCCGCTGCGACCGCAAGAGGACTACATCGGGTCAGGACTTTCCGACGACGTGTCCCCCTGGGGAACGCTGTGGTTCTTGGACCCCGTCGCCGACGCCTCCTGGGCGCGACTGCCGGAGTCGAACTGCTTCCGGGCCAGCGCCACCTTGCTCACCGGTGGCAGGGGCTTGACCTACGAAGCGGCGGAACGGGCCGCGAGGGCGATCGTGCTGGACCAGATGTCACGCGCGTTGCCGGGGCGGCTGAGGCTGACCTGGATCGACCCGTCGGGTCGTGGCAAGAGCGCAGGGCCGCTGCTGGGGATGCTCGACGGCGACAAGTCGATGATCGACGGCGCGGTGCACGTCGAGTCGGACGACATCACCGCCGCGCTCCGCCGGGTCAGCGACCGGATGGCCAAGCTGGAACAGCAGTGCCTCCGGGACACCCACGCCGACCTGGCGGCTTACAACATGGTCGCCGGGAGTCTCGCGGAGCCCAACCAGATTGTCGTGGTCACGGGGTACCCCAACGGCTTCACCGAGGACAACGCGCGCAGGCTCCACCAGATCGCCGAGAACGGCAAGAGGCTGGGGATCCAGGTCCTCGTGGTGACCGACCCGCTGATGGCCGACACCGTCCACACGTCGGTGCGGCCCAACCACCACTACCCGGTCCTGGTCTCCTCGCCGAACGGGAGCCTTCCGCACTGGTGGAACCCGGACCTCCTACCGGGGCAGTACCGGGTGCTCGGCCACGGTGGGCGGCCGCACGCCACGATCCTGGGCACCGGCATCGTCGAGAACGCGGTTCCCTGCGTTCCCTGCGACCTGATGGACTTCGACGCCTCCGCCGCCGAACGCATCGTGACCGGGTACCTCGCGGCGTCCGCGTCCGCGGCGGAGGTCCGGATCGACACGGCGACGCTGCAGTCCGCTGACGACGGAACTGCCAACAGCGCCGACGGGGTGATCGTGCCGCTCGGGATCCACGGTCGGGGGAACCTGCTGGAGCTGGAGTTGGGACGGGGACTCCGGCAGAACGTCCTCATCGGCGGCCTGCCGGGTTCGGGCAAGTCGACGTTGATGCACACGCTCATCACCTCGGCCGTGCGGCGGTACTCCCCGGACGAGCTGGAGCTCTACCTGCTCGACTTCAAGCAGGGGGTCGAATTCAGGGCCTACGCCGATCTCGCGCTCCCGCACGCCAAAGTGGTTGCGGTGCAGAGCGAGCGGGAGTTCGGCCTGTCCGTGCTTCGAGGTCTCCGCGCCGAGATCGACCGCCGCGGCACGTTGTTCCGCGGCAAGGACGGCGGCGGGGCGGACAACATCCGGACCTACCGGCAGAACACGGGGAAGCCGCTGCCCAGGGTCGTGGTGGTAGTGGACGAGTTCCAAGTGCTCTTCGCGGACGATGACGCCATCGCCCACGAGTGCGCCCAGCACCTCGACCACTTGGTCCGACAAGGGCGGGCTTTCGGCGTGCACGCCGTTCTCGGCACGCAGACCCTGCGTGGTCACGGGGCGATGAACCTGCTGCGCGGAACGCTCGACCAGGTCGCGGTGCGCATCGTGCTGAAGACCAACGAAGCCGATTCAAGGCTGTTCCTGGCGGACGACAACCCGGCGGGTGCGGGACTCGGCCGACCGGGACTGGCGATCTACAACGAGGACGCGGGTCACCTGTCGGGCAACAAGGAGTTCCAGGTCGCCATCTCCGACGACGCCCGGCGCACGGCCGTCATCGCGGAAGAGCGGCAGCGGGCGGACGAGTCGGGGTTCACCCGGCGGCCGCTCGTCTTCGACGGCACGCGGATCATCGGCGTCGCTGATGACGACGACGTGGTCGCCCTCACCAGTGGGCGAGGACCGGTGGACCGCAAGCGAATCCGCTTGCACCTGGGTCTGCCGGTCGCGATCGGCGGCTCCGGCGCCATCGACCTGCGGCGCCGAGCCGGCAGCCACCTGGCCGTGGTGGACCGCGACGCCGAGCGCGGGATCGGGGCTCTGGTCGTGGCGTTGAAGACCGGCTGCCTGTCGACCACACCCGCCCCCGAGGTCGTCGTGGTCGACTGCCTCAGCGAGGACGAGGACCACGGGGAGGTGCTCTTCGACGCGTCCGCCTGGTTGCCCCAGGTCACGTTCGTCCGCAGGGTGAAGCTCGCCGCCACGGTGTCGCGGGTGGCGAACGAGGTCCGCCGCCGGGTCGAGGAGGACGACACCCGCGCCCCGCG
Source organism: Umezawaea sp. Da 62-37 (assembly GCF_032460545.1). GTDB lineage: Bacteria > Actinomycetota > Actinomycetes > Mycobacteriales > Pseudonocardiaceae > Umezawaea. The sequence goes on along the minus strand of NZ_CP135965.1, from coordinate 4,361,899 downwards.
GTTGGTGCTGGTGATCAGCGCACTGAACCGAGCCCGTGATCTCGGCGACGAGAACACCTACGCCGAGGAGGGCACGGTTCGGCACGACCTGCTTTCGGTGTTGAAGGACGGCCCGGACTACGGGGTGCACGTGGTCGTCAACGTCGACTCGGTCGAAACCCTGGAACGCAGGCTCGGCGGGGGTTCCTTCGCGGAGTTCGGCATCCGGATGATCGGCCAGTGCTCGGCGGACACGTCCCAGCGCGTGCTGGGCACCGCCGCCGCAAGCAGGCTCGGCGACGGTTACGCCCTCGTGCACGAACCGGATGACAACAGGTTGGAGACGGTGCGCCCGTTCCCGGTGCCCCCGCTGGAGTGGTTGTCCGCGACCTCGGTCGCCGAACAGGACCGGAGCATGGAATGGCGCTAGTGCAGTACGACCCCGAACAGCTCGAACGCGCGGCGAGCGCGCTGACCCGCAGTCAGACCGCGCTCGTGAACGAGGCGCGCTCGGTGAACGCGACGATCGGCGGCCTCACGGGGTTCAGCGATTCGAGCACCGAGCGGTTCCGCAACGAGGTGCGCCAAGTGGTCCGGGCGATGCAGCAGCAGTCCGAAGTGCTGGCGCTGCATGCCAAGCACCTGAGGCAACTCGCCCAGGACGTTCGGAACCTGTCGAAGCGGTGAACGGCTTCTCCGGCGATCCCGACGCGCTCATCGCGATGGCGGCCGTGCTCACCGTGCACCGGACCCGACTGGTGGAGGCGCAACAGGACCTGCTGGTGCGGGACGGCCAGCTGCGCCTCGTGGTGGCGAACGCGGTGGCCAGGTGCGTCGCCGACCACGCGGCCGCTGCCGAGGCGTTGCGGGCGGTGGACCCCCGCGACGAGGACGCGCTCGCAGCGGCCCGGCAGCGCTTGTCGGACGAGGCCGCTCGGCTGAACCAAGCGCGTGCCCAGCAACGGATCCTCGTACGGGTGCTGGACGACGCGAAGCGCGCTGTCGGGGCTCGAAGTCGGGTCGCCATCACCAGCTGCGACAGGGGGATCGCGCGACTCAGGCAGGTGTGGCAGGAGGTGGAACGCGCGGGCCGCGCGTTCGCGGCCGTGCTGGGCAACTGGATCGGCGGCGGGACGTCCGCCCCACTCGGCCACCACCCGGCGGGTGGTGGGTCGGGTGCCGCGTCCGCCGCACCCGTTGCCGACACCTGGGCGGCCCCCGGAGGGCAGGTCCTGGTGCCGCTCTCGGAGATCGACGGCGTGGACGACGTCGTCAGCGGCCCGCTGGACTTCGGCAAGGTGTCGTTGGCCGACATGCGGGCCGGGCTCACCAGGTTGGAGAGCGTCGTCCTCCCCGCTGTTCGCGCCGGTGCGGGCCGGGAGGAGATGCGGTCCCTGGACGAAGCCCGAAACCTCACGGGTGACATCGGTTCGCACCTCAGGATCTTCGAGGCCTTCTTCGGCGACTCGTGCCTCAAGCTCGTCCGCGAGAACGGTCGCTACACCGTCATCGGAGGCAACCACCGCATCTGGGCCGCCCGTCGGCTGGGCTTCGACGAACTTCCCGCGCTGGTGCGGGAACGCCGATGAGCGCCCTCGCCGCGACGGCATCCGCCCTGGCGACCGCGCGATCGGTGTTCGACCTCGCGGGACGGCGGCTGGCCCAGGACTGGAGGGACCAGGGCTCGGTCACCTTCCGCTCCGAGGTCGTGACCGTGATCGACACGGAGACCGCCGGTGCCCTCCGGGCGTTGCAAGAGGCGGACCAGGCGGTCGACTCGGTCCTGCGCGCCCTGCGGGCGATCCGTTGCGATGTGTGAAGAACTGGCCGGTTCGCCCGACCTGTTCGCGCTGACTCGTGGGCGACGAGCTTTTCGTTGGCAGGCGGGGAAGTTGATGAGAACTCTTCCTCATCGAAGACACGCGCCGTGGGCGTAACCGACCCTGGGCGCCCACTGCCTGCAACGACTTCTCGCTGTTCCCGCTCTCGTTCTGCGGGACCCGGTACTGCCTCGTGTGAATCCAATCTGCTTCGCCTTCTGGCACGCGCCGCGCTGGCGGATGTGCCAATTGCGTGGACATCGGCTGATGCCTGGTTGCCATTGCAGGACGCGGGTGCCCGCTGCCACGTTCGGGCCGCGGCGTAATCCTTTCGGGGGGCCCGCTGCGGACCGCCCTCGGCCACCCCAACGCCCCCACTAGCGTCTGGTGCTCTTGCTGGTGCTGAACGGAAAGGGCTTCAGGTGATGGACGAACTCGGCGCGCTGCTGCGGAGGCTGCGCGAGCAGGTGGGCATCACCCTCGAGCAACTTGCAGAGCTGTCGGGCGTCGATGTCCACACCATCACCGGATTGGAGTCGGGCAGGCACGACAACCCGAGCGCGGGTCCGGTGAGGCAGCTGGCCGACGCGCTGCTGGCAACGGCTGGTGAACACCAGGAGGCCGTGGCTCTGAGCAGGCGGCTGCACGGCATCGCCAACCAGGCGAGCGGACCCGTGCACGGGCAGCTGGTGCAGGCCGCGGTCATCCAGGGCGGGGTGATGGTCATCGGCCGATCGCGCTCAGACCCGTTGGTGGAGGCCGTGGACCTGCTGGCCAAGGAGGTGGCCATCAGCGGGCGGGGCGAGGCGGAGTTCCAGCGGATCAACGACCGGCTGTCGCTGCCCGTGAGGTGGGAGCACGCGCCCTCGGAGATGGTCGACTACTGGCACAACATCTGCGGCGTGCGTGCCGGGGCCGGGTGCGATCCGCTGGATCTGACCGGCGAGCCGGACGAGATCATGCGGGTGTACCGGAGGATCCCCTCGGGCAGGCTGGTGGTGCTGGGGAGTCGGGCTCGGGCAAGACGATCCTGGCCCTGCGGCTCGTGCTGGACCTGGTGCGGGCCCGCGTCTCCGGCGACCCAGCGCCGGTACTGGTCAGCCTCAGCTCCTGGAATCCCGTCACGCCGCTGCGGCAGTGGCTCATCGGCCAACTCCTGCGCGACCACCCGGCCTTGGGCGCCCTCGGCCAAAACCGGTCCGTGCTCGCCGCTGACCTCGTCGAGTCGGGTTTGGTGCTGCCGGTGCTCGACGGGTTCGACGAGATCGCAGGCGGCCTGCACCGCGCTGCCCTGACCGCGCTCAACGCCGCGGACATGCCACTGGTGCTGACCAGCAGGACCGGTGACTACGCCACCGCTGTGGCGGGACACCGATTGCTGTCCAACGCTGCGGGCATCGAACTCGCCGACCTCGATCTGACCGACCTGGCCAATTACCTGCCACGCACCACTCGCAGGACCTCCGAGCCCGATACCCCGTGGGAGCCCGTGCTCGCCGAACTGCGCGACCGCCCGCACAGCGACGGCAGTCTCATCCTCGGCCCGGTGTTGCGGACCCCGCTGATGGTCATGCTGGCCCGCACGGTCTACAGCGACACCCCCGGCCGCAGGCCCGCCGAGTTGCTGGACCGGTTCGACAGTTCCGACGCCGTCGAGGCCCACCTGCTGACCGGCTACATCCCGACGGTCTACCGCGATCACCCCGACCCCGACCGCGTCCGGCGCTGGTTCACCTACCTCGCACGGCATCTCGACGAGCTCGGCACCTCGGACCTGGCGTGGTGGCAGTTGAGCGCCACCGCAGGCTTGCCCGCGCGCATGCTCCGTGTGGGAATCGTGACGACCCTGGTCACCGCGCTCATCGACGGGCTCATGAACAGCCTGGTGTTCGGCTTCGTTCTCGGGCTCCAGCTAGTGGCCTACCTGGAGGTGGGACTCGTGGCCGGGCCTGCCTTCGCGATCGTGTACGGGCTCACGATCACCCTTCGGGGCCGGGAGTTCGAGCCTTCCAGAGTGCACATCCGGCTGCCCGGCGCGACTCGGCGTGAAAGGGAGGCGCCCTGGCCCCGGTGCCAGGCCTGGGCGCTGGGTGGAGCCGCGTTCGGGTTGGTGCTGGGCCTGATGGCCGGTTTCGCCGCCTGGCTGGGGACCGGTGTGGCCGATGTCCCGGTCTTCACGCTCTGCGCGCTGGTGTACATGCTGGTGTTCGGGGTGGGCGCGGGCCTGATGTCGTGCCTGCTGACCTGGTTCGAAGCCCCGCTCGACCTCGGGTCCGCGGTCAGCCCCGCCAGTCTGCTGGCCGTCAACCGCACAACGGTGCTGCTCCAAGTAGTGCTGGTCGGGCCCCTCTTCGGACTGCTGGTCGCATCTGGCGGTTGGTTGGGTGGCTCGCTGGCAATCGAGCTGTCACCCAGCCTGCACGGCGGCCGGTACGTGTTCGGGCTGGGTGCCGGGTTGGTGTTCGGGGCTGTGGGTGGCCTTGCGGGCGGCTTCGGCTATGCGTTCAGCCTGACCACTTGGGGCCAGTGGATAGCGTTCACCCGCATCTGGCTTCCATTGACCGGACGAGCCCCATGGGCACTGATCGCCTTCTTGGACCAAGCCTGCCGCCGGGGCGTGCTGCGCCGACACGGCGCGGTCTACCAGTTCCGCCACCCACGCCTTCAGGAGCACCTGATCTGTTCGGAGCGCGAGCCGATGAAGCCGACAGCGATGTGATCGGCTTACCCGACCGCACGGTAACCCGCCAACCAACCCGCCTCGTCCTTCTCCCAGCCGTTCGGGACGTTAAGGTGGGATGAGCCGTTCGTCAGCCTGCCCAGTGGTCTTCCAGCAGGTAACCGTTGAGCTCACAACTTTGAATGGTGCGGCTAACGAAGAAAAGGGCGGCGCGACCAGTAGGCTCGCTTATCTCTCCAAACGCAAACGACCGAACAGCAAGGCTGTTCGGCTCGGTTTGCACTTGATGAGTTTGGTGCCCCCGGCAGGATTCGAACCTGCGCCACCGCCTCCGGAGGGAAGGCCTGTAAGCTATCACCAGTCTCTACCTGCAACTATACTCTCATTGAGGCGTCCAGGATCCTCATGAATCCCCCTGGGTGACCCTGTTTCGTGTCACGCTTGATGTCACGGCAGCTCTCGGTTTCATGCTGGTTTTCCAGTGATGCAGATCACTATGCTGCTGACCCTGCCGGGCGTGTTGTGGGTGCCGCTTCATCGCTATGGCTCAAGTCGCTGATTCCCTCACCAGACTCATCGGCTATCGGATGCTTGCTGCTGACAAGGTCGGCAAGATCTCAGCCACCGTTATCGTGGCTGCTTAGGTCCGCTCTCCGCCAGGTCGAATTGTCACGAGGTTCAATTGAGGGTGTATATAGTGCTGCCACCAGTTGAAGTTCTCGTCGGTGTGGCAGGGAATGTAAATGGTTTCGTTCTGGGCGCGCTGAAGAAGTGCGGCAATCTCTTATGAACTCTGACCAATGACCTTTGTTGTACTGGCGCAGTATTGTTGTGATGGCTGCCGAAATGGCGATGCCAGTCTAGACGGAGATCTGGCGAACCGCTCAGTCATCAGTTGTCATAGGCGGTGAGCGTGAACGGACAATAGCGATTTGCGGCATCGCTGTCGTCGATGTCGCGCACCAGTTCGAAATCGACGTCAAGTTTGGAGGCGACGAGTATAGTTGTTGTATTATTAGGCGTTGTCTATAAAGGAACGTGATTCCAGTAGAACTTCCTGCATGCCGGACTTGTCAACCAGTCGCTCTGCCACGGTTTCCCGAGCCAAGTCTTCTGGAAGGGCGGAAGCGAACTTTAACCCAGCGATGGCGTTATCGTTGACCTCCGGCACCCGTCCCTCGGTTGGCTTCGAAAGTTCTGTTTTGATGTCAGTGACGCTCATGTCCGAAAACAGTCGGACTGCCTGATCGCCGATCCTCTGTCGTCGATCGACGACAGTCGTAAGTGAGGCGTGAAGCGTCCGGTTGGCGGCGGATCCCGCCCAGGTCCACCAGTGGATTTCTCCATTAGAAGATCGTGAAATGACCGTGCCGTTGTCAGTTACGTGACTTCCATGGTGTTTGCGCAAGTCACCGAGCGCTGTCTGCGCTCGACGGGTCAGGGTCACTCCGGCCGGATCTGTTCCCAGCAGCACGTCTCTCATGCCGCGTGTGATTGCAAAGGACAAGCCCTGTTCGCCTCCGCCCCAGCGGGCTCGCCCAGGAAGGTCGCTGGGCTCGACGAAGCAGCGCCTGCGTTTCCAGTCGATGTGGTTGACCAGCCAGGTGCGGCCAGCCAGTAGAAGTACTCTCGGCCCTTCGACGTCCGCCAGCAGGACGTCGTCGCCGACCTGCCCGATCTCTTCACGGCCGGACAGAACGAGGAACTCGGGGGCTGCGGTGAACACGGCGGTGAGATCGGAGAAATACCTTCGGCCGAACCTGCGCTCCGCCTCTGGGCCGATGAATGCAAGGTCGCCGTCTCGATCGAGGAATCCAGCGACCAGCAGATGTTTCATGATTGCCGGTGCGTCCGAGCCGAACACAGGAAGGTCGCCCCAGCTGTCCTGCCAAGTTCTCACTCCGACGGTTTTCTCTTGCAGAGCCAAGGCCAGGATCTGCTGAGCCACGATATGTCGCGGGGACACCGGTGCTGTGATGGGTTCGACCCATCCATCAGCCCAACGTGCCAGTAGCCCTGCCGCGTGCAGGACCGCATCCTGTTGCAGACAGAGGAAGAGGCAGTTGCGATCACTGCCGACCCTGCGGCCAGTGCGACCGAGTCGTTGCAGGAACGAAGCGACGGTTCGGGGGGCGTCGATCTGAATGACACGGTCGAGGTCGCCCACGTCGATGCCGAGCTCGAGGGTCGATGTCGCGACGATGACGCAGTCCCGTGCTTCGCTGAAAGCTTCTTCGGATCGCCTGCGTTCAGCTGCCGACAACGATGAATGGGACAGGAACGTCGTGACGTCGTTGGCTCTCAACGCAGCGCCGAGCTCCTCGGCTCGACGGCGACTGTCCACGAAGACCAATCGCTTTTCGCCGCGGTGCAGCGTCGTGATCACCTTCGCCGCGTTGTCGATTGTGCCAACGTGATCGAGTGTGACATCGGTCGTGGTCGCAGCCGTCACCGCGGGCGCTACCACCTGGCGAGGCCGATCGTGGTCACCACCCTGCAGCCACGTAAGGAGATCGTCCGGATTGCCGACGGTCGCTGAAAGACCGATGCGCTGCAGCTTTCGTCCAGCAACACGTGACAGCCGTTCCAGCACAGCCAGGAGATGCCAGCCACGGTCGTCACCGGCGAATGCGTGTACCTCGTCCACGACCACCACGCGGAGATTGCGGAAGGTATGCCGAGTGTCGACGTTGGTCGATACGAGCATCGCTTCGAGTGACTCGGGCGTGGTGAGCAGGATGTCGGGCTGTTCCCGCAGTATCCGGCGACGCGCTGACTGGCCGACATCGCCATGCCACACCTCAGCCCGCCGACCCAGCCACTCCGCGTAGGAGTTGAGCCTGGGCGTGAGGTTGTTGAGCAGAGCTCGCAGTGGGCACACATACAGCACCGAGATGCCCGTCCAGCCTTCTTCGGCCATTCGGGACAGCACCGGGAAGGTTGCGGCCTCCGTCTTGCCTCCAGCAGTCGGTGCGAGCAGCAGGCAGTCGACGCCCGCGAGTACCGGCTCGACCGCAGCGGCTTGCAACGGACGCAGGTCAGGCCACTGCAGAGTGTTCACGACATGGTGTTGCACCGCGGGGTGGAGCGCTGTCAAGCCGTTGTCAGACATCGAGATCGATGTCGTCAGCCTCGACTGCGGCGGCTTCGCGCTCAGTGCTCGTGAGCTCGCCGCGATCGATGGTCAGCGCGTAGTCCTTGCGCGGGTCGAAATTTGGATACTGCTCGACGGTGTCCAGCACGTTCAACACGAGCTTGCGCAGGAAGAGCCTGGGTGCCACACCGACCTTGCCGCCCAATCCACCGGCGACCGCCGAAGCGAACGTCTTGAGGTAGTCGTCATCGACGAGCGACCTCACTCGATCAGCCGCTGGTGAGCCCGCTACGTAGAGGTCACGAACCCGGCCACCCAGCTCGACGAGCCGGTCGAGCGTGAACCCGGTCAGCCGCACTTGGGGCGCACGTGCGTTGTCGAACCGTGTGTCCGATGTGAAGTCTGTGTGCAACCGTCCTGCGAGTGGAGGAAGCAGCTGCACACCCTGGCGCCCGTCAAAGAATGCGGGTGTGCCGGTGACGAGCAGGTAGAGGCCGGGGAATCGCCCTTTGTCCACCTCATCGATCAGTTGTCGCAAAGCGTTGAGTGCTTTGGCTCGAGCGTCGCTGCGCACTCGCTGCAGTGTTTCTACCTCATCGAGCACGATGAGAAGACCGGGGTGTCCGGCATCTCGCAGCACGGTTAGCAGGCCTTGCAGAAAACCCAGGGCCTGGAAATGGTCGATGTCACCCTTCACACGAGCCGCGCGCTTGGCGCTCGCCGCCACATGAGGCTGGCCCGCGAGCCACGCGGCAAGACCCTCCGCGGTTTCTATGTCGTCGTCTGCCACCGCCTTGCGGTATCCCCGAAGTCCAGCTGCATAGCCGGGAGTGGTGCGGGCGATCTCACCGAGGCGCAGTTCGAGGAGCGAGTCCACCGCCGCACCGAGTTGTCCGGCGTCGGAACCATCCACCTCGCCCTCGGCGAGGACATCCTCCTCGAGCGCGAACATCCAGCTGTCCAGCACGGCGCGGAACGCACTGGGCGGGCTGACCGCCGTTGTCAGATTCTCGCAAAGCCGTCGGTAGACGGTTTCCAATCGGTGCAGGGGAGTCTCGGTCTCGGAAATCTGCACCTCGCTCACCGCCATACCGGTGGCCTTGGCACGCTCAGCGAGCCACCTCGCCACGAACGTCTTGCCCGAGCCGTAATCCCCACGAACGGCCTTGAACTCCGCACCGCCGGACGAGCACGACACAAGCTCTTCGTCGAACGTCGGGGCGAGGCGCTCCAAGCCCACCGCGAACAGGTCGAGACCGCTTTCCGGAACCGTTCCTCGGCGCAACGCTGCCAGAACAGCGCGCCTACGTGCCGGGCTGACCGCCGCCATCAGCCCTCCACCGGGAACTGTTCATCGAGCAACTTCGGGTTGATCACGACCGTACGCCCGTTGTCGATCAGGTCGACCACGGGGAACTGGTCGATATTCAGCACCCGTCCCAGCGCCGCGACTAAACCCCTCGGATTGCGGCCGGGCGTGCCAGCCGCCTGCAGCACGTCCGCGACAGGCAATCTTCCACCCGCGGACAGCACCGCGTCCACGGTGTCGCGGAACACGTCGGGTTTGAGCACCCGGTTGACCGGTTGACCTTTGTGGGTGTTGACGAAAGTGTCCGAGGCAATCAGCTGCGAACCGCGGGAGAGCAAAGGACCGCCGTCTGAGAACAGGTCGGGCTGGTCGATCACGGTTTCGTTGCGACGAGACGACCCGGTGGTGACCAGTCGCTTCCGAGGCGCGGTCGCGGTCGCCCGTCCAGTCCACCAGTCCGGTGCCCCGAGAGAGTGCACCGCCCACCCCTCCAACTCGTTGACCCCAGGCGGAAGCAGAACCACCAGCGGGATGGCGACCTCGGCGAGCGAGGCTCCACCGTGGTAGCCGGGGGTGCGCGCGCCGTAGCGAACGGATTCGCTCGTCGGGAGTACCGCGGTTCCACCGGGAACCAGCACGCGGCGTCCCGCCAACAGCACTTCGTCGGATCGGGTCTCTCCAGCGGGGAGGCGCCACCGCGCGCCGCCCGTACTGTCCGGCCGATGAGTCGAGCCGTGCTCCAGCACATGACCATGATCGCTGGTGAGCACCACAACCCAACCGCCCTCAGCCGCCCGGTCAAGCAGTTGCGGCAGGCCTGCGACATCGGCGTACTTCCACGACGGGTCGTCAGACTGCCGACCGCGGCCAAGCGAATCGTCCACCGTGTTGAGAACGACCGCCATAACCTGCGGTTCCTTGCGTGGCAAGAACTCCGCGTCGAGCTCGGCACCGAGGTCCCGGCCCGCCGAACCACCGAGCCCCGCCTTGTGCACCAGAACGGCGCGAGTTCGCGGTGGCCAGAAGCCGTGCTTGGCGAACGCGCGCTGCTCGTCGTCCTGCGTTCCGCTCGTCAATGAGGCGGTCAGGAGCGCCGTCCTGCTGTAGGTGGTCTCCGTAGGGAAAGCAGCCAGGATGGTCTCGCGGCCGCCATCCACCGACCGCACCACCTCGGTCCATCCCAACCTTCGGTTGTCCGCTATCGAACTCGCGATCTCGGCGGCCGCAGCACCGGACATGCCGTCGACCACGATCATGAGCACCTTGTGCTTGCGTGCGAGTGGCGCCACGACTCGAGGCAGGAACGTCTCGACCGCACAGACTTCCTCCGGGCACGTCTGCGCTGCTTCGGGCAGTCCACGGGCGAACTGAAAGTCCAGGTCCGCTCGCCGTGCACCCGCCTTCTCGGCGATTTTGTCGAGGGCTCGTGCCACCAACGGATTGGCTGACCCCTGACGTACCTGGCCCAGCTCCGAGTCCACCCACGACAGTTCGCGAGCGTGCTCTCGCAGCGCTGACACAAGATTCGGCACGTCTCGAGGTGGTGACTCTAGCCAGCGCCGCAGCCGCAAAGCTGCCCGCAACCGGCGAACGTGTGCCGCTTTCTCAGTTGCCTCGTGGTGCTCTTCCACAGCGGCCAGGGCGGCCTCGGTCAGCGAGCCCGCTGCCCGCTCCAACCGCGAAGTGAATCCGCTTGGCAGCACCCGGCTTTGATGCGCCTGTGCGGTTCCGTTGAGCTGGGCGAGCACTGTGTCGGCATACCTGATCTGCTGCCACAAGTGATCCGTGTCGGCTTGGATGGCGAGTTCCACAGCGTGCGCTCCTGCTGCCGCCAGGTCCTTCCTCGCTGGCGCTTCGGCGCCGAACCTAGAGTGGACGAACGCACCGAATGCCTGCGTTGCCTTCGGATCATCCTCCGGGCTCCGCGCGAGCACGTCCGAGACGAGAAGCTCCGCCACCACGTCATCACGAGCGGTCGCGAGCCGCAGCACCACTTCCGCCGCACGACCGAGACGATCGACGAGGTGCTCGGTGAGACCACGGCGCTCCTCGCCGGTGAGCTCTCGCCAACGCAACCGGGTGCTGACGTCATCGAGCGCGGTAATCAGCCGACCTAGGTCGAGCGTCAGCGGATCAACGGAAAGCCTGTGCCGTACGACGTGGCCCAGCGCTACATCGCGGCCGAACGCGAGGCCGACGGTGCCCGACAGCTCACCGGCACGCGCCAGGTCGACCAGCGCGTCGACCAACCAGACGTTGTCGCTGCCACGGAGCTGCGCGTCGAGCTGGCGGGCACGCAACAGATCCTGCAGCAACGTGTACTTGCTGACGTCGTGGAGCCGCTCATAATGCAGCCGTGCCACGACGGCGTCACCCAGCTCACGCTCGTCGCGATCGGTGAGCACTACCAGCACGCTGTATGCGCTCGTGACTGGCGGAGCCTCTGCCAGCGCTTCCAGGACGGACAACACCGACGGGCACGCGACGTAGCGGACCGGGTGACCCTGCACCTCGTTCGTGCCCGCGGTGGTCCATGCGGGTTCACCACGAGTGCGGATACCGATCACGACCTGCTTGCCCACCGGGCTGCGGCTGGAGCCGTGATCGATCGACCTGATCACGTCACCGACTCGGCTGGTGACCGCGTTCTCGATGGCCGAACCCAGATCAGCCGCGGTCATCAGGTGCCTCCACGACGCGGAACTGGACCTCGATGGTCGCACCGGGGTTCTTCTCGCCGAACGCACGCAGTGTCGTGAGCACGTCGTTCAACCTTCCCTGGGCCTTGCCTGCCCCGTTCAGACGCGGATCAGGAGTGCGGTCTCCAGGTGGCGGCACAGGCGGCGCGGCAACAGGGCGGAACTGCTCGAGGAGCCTGCGTTTCGCGATGTCCAGCGCTTTGCGCATGCCCGACGCGTGTTCGTTCGAATTCGCGCTCTCCTTGAGCGCTTCTCTGATCGGTGCGGCGGTCGGGTCGTCAAGCCAGTCGAAGATCTGCCAGTCGGCACTGCGCAGAGCACTGGTCACCTCGCGGGCCGTTTCCAGGGACCGGCTGAGCACCACGGGCTCCACTCCGCCGAGCGACGCCTGCGCGAGTGTGGTCACCAGCACCGTGGGATCGTTGACCATGTGCAACTCGGTCAGCAGATCGCCGCCGGCGACCGCGACCGCATGACGTCCGTTCGGCTTGTCAGGATCCAGCGCGAGACGTGCTGCGAACTGATCGAGAACTTCGACCAGTTCGACAGCGGGCAACCGCAGCTCGTCGACCTTGCCATTCAGCACCCGGGCGAATCGTGCGATGGCACGCGGCGAGATGACGCTGGTGCGCACTTCCTTGCCGGTCAGTGCACTCGCCCGCCGACACGCGATGTCCCAGTCCTCGGGAGACGGCAGTGCCTGCCGATACAGCACCATGTCGTCCGCGACGGCATCAGGCGTCTCAGGCGGGTCGATCCGACGCTCGGCACGCATCCACGCGCGGTGGGTGAGCTCCGCGAAGGTTGCGATGATGAGGTTCTCGACCCGGCGCTCCATACCGAGGTCGCGCAGCCAGGCGCGAACGACTCGTACCGGTAGATCGGCGTCCGCGAGTTCAGCCTGCGCGGCCTTACGATCCAGCTCGTTCGGCCAGTGCCGGTTCACCACGAACGGGCCGTTGTGCTCCTCACCGAGTCTGAGCGGGTGAGCGATGCGCCGCAACGCTTCGCGGTGCTGCTTGTCGACCTCGATCCGACCTTCCGGAGCGTCGGCGGCCTGCCGGATGTGCGAGAGGGCTGTTCGCAGGTCGGCGTCGCGGACCACGTCGCCTTTGCGCTGCGGATCGAAGTCGGGGTGTTCCGGATAGGTCGCGACGTACAGCTGGTCCACCAGGGACCTCAGTGCGTCGGCGAACGATCTGCCTGCGTCCACTCTCGGGTTGACGGTCGCGTCGAGACTGACGAGGTGATCGTGCCAGTCCTGGACGATCTCCTCCTTCGGGCGAGTGACCAGCCCGTACGCGTTCTTCAACGCTTCCCGCAGTTCGCTGCGCAACGATCCCTGCAGGTTGCGCAGCAGGTCGCGGGCACGCTGCCGGTCTTCCGCTCCGATGTTGCGGGTGTTCTCCTCCAGCCGGTTGCGGTCCTTCAACAGGTAGTCGACGCGGATGAGGCGGCTGAGCTTGTCGAGGACGTCTGCGGTGAAGAATCCCGGCAGCCACGCCACTGCGGAGTGGTTGCCCAGCCGTTCCCGCAGCTCGAGCACACGGGTCCGGTCGTCGGCCGCGGAGTGGGTCTCGGTGTCGAACGGGAAGTCGAGCAACAGCCGCCAGCGATCTTCCTGAGCAGGCTCGAACACGTCGTCTCGTAGGTCCTGCTGGTCACGGATGTTGCCGTACACCAGTTCCAGCGTGCGGCGGCTACCCCGCCAAGAAACCGGGTGCTCCACCGGCAACGTGCCGGTGTCCTTGACCTCGAGCTCTTCGAACAGCAGCTCGCGTACAAGTTTGCGACGTGAGGCCTGATTGTCCAGCGTCGTCACACGGTCGAGGATCGCGTTGACGTTCACCCCGACGAGGTTCAGCCGCACGCTCGGGTCGTTGCCCTCGCCCACCTGCAACTCGGCCACGCGGCTTGCCCAGCTGCGCAGCCTGCGGACCACTTCGCCGACTTCCTGGCCGGGGATAGGCGTGGTGATGGTGCCGTGGTTCAGAGCGGCAAGCCTGCGCGCGGTCAGGTCACGCAGTACGTCCACGTCCGGCGCGAGTGCCGCGAGCAGCAGGGTCTTGATTAACCGGTCGTCGCTGCGGAACGCCTGCAACACCCCCGGTCGGACATCAGCCAGGCTGGCGACCTGTTCCTCACCCAGATCCCGGTCACGCAGCAGCATGGGCCGCAGCGTCCGTTGATACAGGGTGCGGGCTTCGTCGAACTCATGCTTGAGCTTCTCGGTGAACGGCTGATCGGCGCCGTCCGCGACCGCGTCGAACAGGTCCCCCAAGGGTACGAGCTGGCCCAGCCGGAACTCGTCGCGGCGGTTCACCAGGATCTGCCTCATCAGCAACAGCGCAGTGCGTTCGCGCTGCAAAGCCGAAGAGACGTGCACCAGCGTGTCCATGAAGGCAGGACTGAACGGGTAGGTGCGCGCGAAGGCGTCACCGTCGCCAGTGCCGAGGAGTACGTCGCGGACCCAACCGGGCAGTGCGTTGGTGCGCTGGAACGCCTGGCGCAGCACCTCTGCCTTACCTGGCAACGGCTTGAGGACACGTTCCTGCGCGATCAGCGGAAGGTTGCGATCCTCAAGGGTGATGCGCTCGATGCGACCGTCCCAGTGGTTCAACCGATCGTGGAACGACTGCAGTTCGGCGCCCGTGCGTTCGGCGCCGATGCCCAGCTCACGCAGATCGCGCTGGCGGGCGATGAAGCTGATGATCGGTGCGGGACGGTTGGCGTCGCCCGCCTCGACGAGCTTCGCGACCTTCTCCGTCTCGCGACTGATGAACGCCTGGTCGCCGATCTTGCCTGCGAGCCACAGCACCAGCTCGTCCAGGAAGAGCACGATGCCCTCGTAGCCGAGGCCTTTGGCGTGGCTGCTGATGATCGACAAGCCCTGGTCCAGGGGCTTGAATGCGCTTGCCGCGCCACGTACCGAGTCGACATAGCTGGGGAAGTACGCCTCGATGACCTTCGTGATCAGCTCATCGGAGGCGGCACTGCCGATGGCAGCGGCGAACCCCTCGTCCAACTTAGCGACCGTCATCGCCTGTCCGAGGTCGCCCCACCCCGAGTCGGCCTGCTGGGGAAGGCCGGCGAGGAACCGTTCGTCGCCGAGCTTCTCGCGCAGCCTTAGCGCGTCGTCCAGCAGCCCCTGCGCGCGGTAGACCTGTGGGATGGGCTTGTCCGGGTGGTGGTGCCGGACGTGCTGGACGTAGCCACCGAGGATGGCCGCTTCGAGACTCTCCGAGCCGGTCAGGTGGTAGGGGATGAGCAGGAACCTCTTGGTGCCGAGCCAGCTGTGGCGAACGATCACGTCGCCGAAGTCCGCGCGGTCCAGCGTCTTCTGGTGGCCGTCAAGCATGGCGTGCAACACCGCCATGAAGTGACTCTTACCGGAACCGAACGACCCGTGTAAGTAGGCGGCTTTGGAGCTGTGCTCGTCCAGCGACGACCTGATCAGACCCAGGGCCTCGGTGAACGCCACGCGGAGCTGGGGTGTGACCACGTAGCTGTCGATGGCTTCGTCGCGCTTCGCGTCGACACCCTCGGTCAGCTTGAGGACGAAGTCGCCCCGGTGAACGCTGGGTGGGATGTCGATCAGTTCCCTGAGCAGCGGCGCTGTGCTCGGCCCGGCGATGGTCACGCTGAAAACCCTTCGATTCGTTTTCTGTCGAATCCCACCGGAGTGGGCTTGGCGGAACTGCTCAGGTAATCGACTCGTTTGATCTCACCCGCCTGCAATCAGCCGATATCGGATGGCAGTGGGATCAGAGATGGGCGGAGTTCGTGCTCGCGCACCTCAGCCGATCAACGTCCGGCGAGTTCGTACTTCGTCCCGCGTCGCTGGCCGGTCTGAACCAGGTCGCCGCGCTCGACGAGGTGCTTGAGCAGCGCCTTGATCATCGGAGCCGGGAGTCCGGTCACTTCGGCGGCCTGAGCAGTCATCATGGGTCCGTGACCAGCGAAATCGATCACGACCTGCATCTGCTCGGCGGTGAAGGCGATGTCGGTCTTCGCTCGCGGCGCCGCCTTGGTTCCGCGAGTTCGGCCGGCCTTGCGGGGGAGCGGCGCGACATCCACCCGTCGCTTCGGCTGCCAGGCGCGCAGGTCATCCCGTGCGATGTGCAGTGCGTCGAGTTGACTGTCCAGGAATCCGCCGTAGATCGCATATGGCGACGCACCGAACGCCGGGTCGATCTCGCTATGCCACTGCTCCACCCAAGGCAGCACCTCGTCGAGGCCTGCTAGCAGGGGAAGCAGCTGTTCGCTGTCCCAGCCGTCCTCGTCGTGGCGCTGGGTGATCAGCACCGCGAGTGCGTGTGCCTGCTGCTTGTGGTCCCAGCCTGCCCAGCCGAGCAGCAGGCTGCCGTCACCGTCACGGGCCGCGGCCGGATAAGAGATGAAGCGCTCCTTCGGCACGTCGAGCTTGCCGCGGTGCCGCCAATACGAGGTGCGCAGGAAGTCGCCGGAAACGTACTTCGGCGGTACCGGGATGTTGCCGAGCTCGTCCTTGACAGCCATGTGCACTGCGGGATCGGTGATGTCCTTGTCCAGTTCCGCGGCGATGGCGTCTTCTTGGCGCTGTAGGTCCCACACGTGTTCCCAATCAGCGCGCTTGCGTAGCCCGGCGGGCTTGTAGCGGTAGACCGGCAGGAACGGCACATGCTCCTCATCCACCAGGGCCGCAACGACCTCGGCCAGGTCGGCGTCCTGGTTGCCGAGCGCGTCGGTCGCCCACAATCGTGCAACTTCGGCGAAGTCGACGTCGCCGCGCATCAGGTCGGTCAGCTCGGACACCGAGCGCATGGTCGGCTGCTCGACACCGTTGGCGTCTTCGGCAAGCCATAGGCATTGCGCCTCCAAGTGGTCCTGCAGCCACTCGCGAAGGGCGCGTTCCTGCTGCTTCTCCCACGACTCTGTGGCCCAGCGTCGCTTGCACTCGGGCCGCTCGATCAAGGCGATGTCTCGCCGCTTCTCGATCAGCGCGATGCGCGCCTCGACGGTACGCCGATAGCCTTCAGGCCAGTGTGCAGGCAGCTCCGTGATCGGAGTCGATCCGTGCCTGACAAACCACTGCGTCTCGACCTTGCCGGTTGCCATTTTGCGGGCGAGCACAATCTCGAACGCCCGCTCGCCGAGCTCGATGGCTGGAACTGTGGATAGGTCAAGGATGACGACTGACGCCGCCTCAGCGTCGGATAGCAGTCCGTATCGCTGGTAAATATCCCAGTCAAGTTCTTCCTGCTCCGTGATCATCTGCGCACGAACGACCGAGTGTTCCGTTCTGGTCGAACTCAACTGCTCCTGTGTAGGAGCCTTATTTTTAGTCCAGGCCCCTGGCGTGCATGTGGCCAGCTGTTGTGCGCGTATGTCCAAAGATTGCGACCGGTCAATAGGAAGGGTGGTTGGCAGTGGGAACTGTTCGAGCTTGGTTCCGGTAAACTCGAAGAATCGTTCCCACCCGGAACTGGTTATACCACCACCTTCGCCGCGATTGCCTTTGTCATGGCTGACTTGCTTAAGCCAGAAGCACGCCGTCGAAGAGTTTAGGATTCCTAGCAGTGCGAGGTGGTCGCTCTCGCTTGCGTCATGAGGAAGCTTGATTACCGGTGCTGACTGTTTAAAGATTTTTTCGCCTCGGTCAAGGATAAAGTGATTATGGGTTGAGACGAACGCGAACGCAATTGATAATGGTGTTGTATAAGCGGATGCGGTAAACTGCATGTACTGCCACCACTGCAACCCTGCATCACTCATGTTGCCCTGGAACGTTCGGCGCTCGGCCAGTAGCTTGCGCCAAGCCCAAAGCTCCTGCTTGAGCACAGTGATGTCCGCATCAGCGGCGTAGGGAAAAATAATTGACTCGTCTGGTTGCGACATCCAATCGCGTACAACGTCGCCACGTACCAATAGAGGCATCGCAGATCGTTGCGACGACCAGCGGCCAGGTCGGATGTACGCATCATCAGCGCCGGCTCGGGCAGCCCTGCCAATCGGTGGCACGATAACGGAATCAAGCTTCCGTTGAGTGCGTTCGATGGCGGCGGTCAAGCTGTCTGCACCGCCGCCGCTGAGAGACCAAGGGTGAAGCACGAGACGGGCGCGAGGGAAGTCTGCAACGCTGATCCAGTCGGACTCGCTACCAACCTCCTCGATCTGCTCGCGGATCGCAGTCCAGACCAAGCCTTTCGCGGGGTTGACTGGCTGACCGGGCTCGCCACGAATTCCAAGCACCGCACGGATCGGTTGCTCACGATCGGGGGATCGGCGACAACCCACCAGGATGACCGTCGGCGTTCCGTGGCCGGGAATGAACGCGCCGGACGTGTCGATCACGTGCGTCAGCTCGACGGTGGGAAAGAAGTCCTGGATCAGCTTGGTGCCGAACTCACGCTTCATGAAACCGTTCGACGTGATTTGACCGACAACCCCCGCACCACGACCGTCTGAGCTGGCACGGCGGGCAAGTTCGAAGAAGCGTTGAGCGAACGGCACGGTCAGCTGAAATTGGCGGTGGCAGGCCGAGTATTTGCGCCTGTACTCGCCATTGAGTGCCGCGTCGCTAACCGTGATGTACGGAGGATTTCCGACGACGATATGGTAGGAGGCCTCGTCGAGCAGGCTTGGGAACTTGTGCACGTCCTCGGCAGCGAGTTGGAGACCGATCTCCTGGTCCATGCCGGCGAAGCTGCCGCGTTTGCCTGCCAGCAATGAGTCGCCGGTGGCAACCGTCACCGCCCAGCGCTGGTTCGCTGTTTGCTTGATGGTGCGTACACCAGCCGTGCTCCACGCGGCGAGAACGAGGCGGAAGCGCGCGATGGCAACGGCGAACGGGTTCAGGTCGACACCGTGCACCGAGTCCAGCGCCTTGCGGGCGATCTCGGTGTCACTTAAACCAGGGGCCTCGTCGCGCCACGCGTCAACCAGCCTGCGGAACGCGCCCAAGAGGAAGTGGCCCGATCCGCAGGTCGGGTCGATCAGGCGGAAGCCTTCGAGGCCGAACTCGTCGAGTGCTGGAGTGAGCGTGTAGTCGAGGATGAACTCCTCGACGAAATCCGGGGTTTGGAGAAGGGCGTACTTCTCCTTCGCGGCCAACGACATGTCCTGGTAGAGGTCGCCGAGGAAGCGGGTGTCCCAGGAGTCGTCGTGGAAGCTGTGGACCAGGGAGCCGTCGAGGCGGCAGGAACGCCAGAACTCGATCAGCGCCTTCGCGCCGTCGTGGGACACCGGGATGCGATAGGCCGGGTTGTGCTGCCGGTTGAACAGCATCGCGCCGGCATCGCTGCGGCGCAGCGAGTCGAAGCTCTGCTCGATCCAGTCGGCGTCGGTCGCGTGCGGTTGCTGCCGGAAGAAGGCGTTGTGGGCATCTTCGGCCTCGGCCAAGCGGTCTTCAGGCCCGGACAGCATCGGGTCGATCAGGCGGTTGTCCTCACACCAGCGCACGAACACCGTGCCGAGCACCCATGCGACGGCGGCTTGGGTGATCTCGTCGCCGAGGAACGTGGTGAACGTGGCGGCAGTGCGTTTGGCCTGGACGGCCTTCGTGTGACCGTCCTCCAGCTTTGCCTTGACCTGGGGCAACCGGTCGACCTGCTCACGCAGGTCCTCATCGAGGGCGATTACCTGCTTCTGGAGGTCAACGAGTAAAGCGGAATGATCAGGTGAGGGCGACGTCACGAGGAGCCAGGTTAACTCCTTTGGGTGAATCGAACGTCTTCTTGATCCAAGTGCACCCACTCGGCCTACATCGGGCCGTCCTCAACGACTTCATGAGCGGAAGGAGTCAGTGATCACGGCCAAGCGGCCAGCCCCTGAGCACTTGAAGTTCCGTACTGCGTCATGGTCACCTCTGGGACTGCTCCGATACGGTTGCCCTCGATAGGGCGGCAGTTGCTCTTGTACCGTGTAGGTGCGTTTTTGTTTCCTCACAGTCGCTCAGTGCCCAATGCTCTTGGCCAACGGAACCGGTCGAACAAGCGGAGGGCAGCAGATTCATCCCGCCTGTGACCGAAGTGTCTCGGCAGGCGGCCACGGGGAACGCGCGATCACCCACTCCTCTGGTGTGTTCACCCGGATCACGTGGTCACCGATCCGAGGTGCCTTCGTCTCGTCGCTGGCTGGGCAGATCAGCACCAAAGCGTCCGGGCCGGACAGACCATCGGTTCCCGGCCCGTAGCGGGCGCGGGAAGCCAGTCGGTTGAGCAGAGCCTGACCAGCGGGGTAGCGGCCGAGGGGCGTGAGTCCGTCCAACGGCAGCACCGGATGCTTTGTCCACTCGGCTTCCAGCAGGTCGCATGCCTGCGCCACCACGCGCTGCAGGTTCAGCTGGTCGTTGCTGCCGGGCTCGGCAGCGTCAGCTTGCAGCACACGGTTGAAGTCCGGGATGTTGAGCTGCCACGCGACCTGCCGGACCGCGGCCACGAATGCTGCCGACACGTCGATCACCGGCATCCCGAGCGCAGCCTCGACTGCCATACGTGCACGTTCCCAGCGCTTGCGCCGGACGGTGATGATGCGGACGCCACCGTGCCGGGAGGCTTCGACCAACCGGGCATCGACGTCGCTCGCGGCGGTGCCCGCCACCAGAGGAGAGCTCACCGAGCCCGTCGATGAGGACGGATCCGGTGTCACCGCGGTGAGTACGGGCCGAGGAGGCCGGTAGTGCTCGCCGTCCCAGACCACCGCGAACCCGGCTTCGGTCAGCAACTCCATCAATGCGCGGCCGGTTGGCAGCCGACTCAGTCCTGGGAACCGGTTGTCTACCCGTTGTTGCAGGCCAGCTGCGTCCAGGCCATTGTCCGGCAAGCCCGCGCCGGTTTGGGACAGGCGAAGCGCCCGAACCAGCGGCAGGTCTTTCGGATAGAGCTCGAGCCGGACGTTCGCCAGGACCGATCCTGATGCCGCCGTAGCCAGCTTGATCAGGCGCTTTTCGTCGAATACCTCACCGGCGCGCTCTGCACACGCCGCCAGCACGCGGACTACGGCAGTCGGGGTCGGCAGCGGGTCCTCTGCGGCAAGATCGTCGGCCTTCTTGACCAGCTGCACCGCCAGATCCAGCAGCGCCTCGTCGGACGGCGTGTCCACCGGATCGGTCGAACCGACCTGCAATGCCATCACGACCCGGTCGTGGTGCCGTCGGAAGGTGAAGCGCGGTTCGTCGAGCAGCCAGTCCGTTTCCACGGCCGCGCGGAGCACGGCGTACGCATACGGGCGGCGGAAGGCAAGGTCGGTGGCGTCCGAACATCCGTGCAGCCCGAGGAGGTGATCGGCGAGTTCCTCGGCGGCGGCAACGCGACGCAACGAGGTCAGCGCTTCGACGACCTCGCGGCGCACGACGTCAAGTGCGTCGATTCCGGACCACGCCTTGCGCCTTGCGGACAGGACCTGGGCGATCCGGCCCTGTGTGAGGTGCGTTGACTTCGCGACCTGCACGTTGGTGGGCCAGCGCAGGTCCGGCAGTGCCCCGGCCTGGTCGGGGAGACCGAGCAGCAGGCGGCTGATCGCGACCTGGCTGTCATTGCGTTGTTTCAACTGGGGCACGAGGAGAGCAACGATCGCGTCGAGAGGCAACCGAGACCCGTCGACATCGGCAGGCAGTGAAGTGGTCTTGATCGCGCCGGGTTCGACCACCAAGCTGGTGCGCCACTGGGTGATGCGCTCGATGAGCTCGTCACGCGTCTTGCGGCTCAGGCCGCGAGCCTTGCGCACCTCGTTCAGACGGAGGTCGAGCAGATCTCCGACGGTGTTGGCGCCCAACCGGTGGGCGACCGCGACCGCGCGCAGGGTCAAGCCGGCGGCATCGAGCGCAGTGTCGAGCGTCGCGCGGTCCGCTGCTTCTTGCCGAAGCTCGATCGGGTTGTCCGAACCCGACGACGACACTGCCGCAGGGCCGGTCTCGTCGAGTGCTGTAAAGACTTGCTGCCACGCTTCGCGCATCTCTGACGCCGAACCGAACCGCTGCTCGGCGTCACGGTGCAGCGCCCTGCTGAAGAACGTGCGCAGAGGCTCCCGCAATGGAGCTTCGAACAGCTCGCTCGACAGCGTCACCGGTTCGGTGAGGAAACGCGGGTTCGTGCCGTCATCGCCCCACGTCGGAAGTTCGAGACTTGCCATCTCGTGCAGCGTGACGGCTGCGGCGTAGCGCTCGGCGTGCGTGTCATAGGTCGGTCGCCGGTCGGTGCCGAGGAACGGGTCGATGTAGCCGCGGGTGCCCGCGTGTACGTCAGTGGTCGGCGCCCCGGCCAAGGAGAAGTCGAACAGGACCAGGGCTCGGCCGAACCTGGGGTGGTTGCGCACGCCGAGGTTGTCCGGCTTGATGTCGCGGTGGAGGACGCCGTCGCGCTCCAGGTACGCCAACGCGTTCAGCAACTGGTCACCCAGTACTTGGAGCTTGTCCGGCAGGAGCGCGCCCTCGTTGCGCAGCACGTGGGCGAGTGACCGGTCGCCCGCGTGGTCGATCTCGATCGCGTGCCGGTTGCCCAGGGGGAACAGGCTGCGCCGCAGCACGACAATGTGGTCGTGCCGCAGGTGTTCCAGTGCGGCCGCCTCATCGACGAGGCGGTCCTCGGCATCAGCGGACCGGGACACCTTGACGACCGTGTCGATTCCGTCGTGCATGACCAGGAAAGCTCGTGCGGTGGCGCCAGTACCCAGAACCCGCTGCACGACGTAGTCGGTGTCAGCCAGGCGTTCGCCCTTGGTGGCGTTCCACGGATCGTTGCGTTCGACGTCGGGTTCGTCGCGCTCCTGCGCCTTGTCCAGCTCGTCCAAGAACTCTGTGACATCGGTGAAGCGGTCGCCCACCACCGGTGCTGTCGCGAGCGCGATCACCGTGTCGAGTTCGTCCGGGATGCTGTCGTCCACGGCACGCGGATGCAGGCCCCCCTGCTTGATGAGCTGATCCAGCAACTCCGGCCTGGTTGATGCAGGTGGGCGTCCGGTGAGCACTAGGTAGGCGATCGCACCCATGCCGAACACATCAATCGCGACGGTTCCGTCAGGCTCCTCGGTGAAGTCCGGTGCGAGGTAGGGAGCCGACGCGGCCTCGACGTGGGCGGCAGCGCCCGAGCTGGGACGCAGTTGATGCACGGTTGACGGACCCGAAAGACCACGCGCAGCGGCCTGCCACTCGCCGACCTGCAGTCGCGGCTTTGTCCAGTCGCCGCCAGTCGGCTGGACGATCACGGCACGCGGCGACAGCGCCCGGTGCACCAGGCGGCGTTCGTGCGCGTAGTTCACCGCTTCGGCGAGTTGGCGGATCAGATCAAGCCGTGTCGGCAGGTCGAGCTCTGCGTGCCGTTGAGCGATGAAGTGGTCCAGCCTCTGTGCCTCGCGCGGCTGTTCGATCAGAAGTGCAGGTCCAGCCTCGTGATCGACGAAGTCCACTGGGCGTAGCAGGCCGGGGTGGTGAATACCTTGGCACGCCCGGAACTCACGCTCCGCAGCCGAACGAATCGACCGCTGCTTGTCCGGGTCGGCCTCGCGCTCGTAAAGGTAGATGCGAACACGGCGGTACTCGTCTGGCATGTCCTCACGTGACGCGTCGTGGTCCTGCCACGTTGGACCACTTGCATAGGGGCGCGGCTCAATCTGCCACTGCCCAACGGTGACGCTGCGCTTGGTCCGGTGGATCCCCACCCGTTGCAGCAGACGGGGAAGAGCCCGGAAGAAATCCGGGTCCGGTGGCGTGCGGCTCACCGAGCCCAGGAGCAGGTCAGAGCCGATCTTGGGCAGCGAGCTGCCGTTCTCCGGACCGAACACGCTGTACCGCTGACCGTCGGCCAGTTCGCACTTCAGGCTCGGTTCCGACAGGAAGATGGCTGCGGACAGATACGGGACTGCGATCCTGTCTTGCCTCGCGGCCTGCATGAGCAGGGACTTGAGTTCCTTGGCCTTCTGGTTGGCCGCGGTCAGGGGGTTGTCGAACGTCCATGTGCTTCCGTTAGGTCGATGCTGCACCCAGGTGCCGAAGTGGTTGGTCAGCCTGCCCTTGAGGCTCTTGATCTCGATGAGGTGCAGCCCGCTCGGGGTGGCGACAAGAATGTCGACCTCGGGTTGGCCACCACTTTTCGGGATGAAGACGAAGTTCGACCAGGCCGCGTACGGGTGGCGGTCGGGAAGGAGTTCTCGAACGTGGCGTAGCGCCGCACGTTCATGCTTGAACGCCGACTGCGTGATCTCGTGCCACCTGCTTGACTGCTCTTCCACTCCAGTGCCCTCCAGCTCGACGGCCCATCTTGCCCGAACTCCTCCGCCCTGAGTTGATCCCCCTTCACCGTCAGCCCGCTGTCCTCGAAGAGCTCGTTGATGGCGTCGTCCAACGTGGCCCAGATGTTCGACCCACAGCCTTGCCAGCCAAGCAGGGTGTCGACATCGCCAAGGGCCCGATCGTCGGTACTTGGGGGTAACTTCACACAGGTGAACGTGCCTGGCTGAGTGCTTGGTGTCAGGTCGTGATCGCCTGCAACGCGGCGGCGAGTTCACGGTCCGGACTGATGTTTCTGCCGTACAACGGGCTGCAGGGGGTCGAGGCCAGCCGGACTGCGAGCGCGACGAGGTTCACAGCGGGATCGTCGTCGTGGTGGATATCCGCGAGGCGGGCGAAGTCGATCATGACGCCCACAACGCTGCGGTTCGCGGTGACACCCAGCCGAGCGGTCTGCATGTGCAGCCGCTCTTCGTCGATGATCGCGGCGGGCGCGTCGTGTGCGGTCAGCACTGTGCTGATTTGCTCAGCGATCCTGCTGGTCAGAGTGGCCTTAGGTGCCAATGGCAACAGCACGGGCAGCAACGTCGCCTCATTGACCAGCAACACGACCCGCGGCCGCCAGAACAGGACCGTGGCATACCACGGGCCCAGCGCCGTCGTGCCACGGTCGTCGTCGAGCGCGGTAGACGGACCCGCCAGACGCAGCAGCTTCTTGGTGGCGCGCACGATCAACACCCGACCATCCTGCCTTGGCCACGACTCGGCTCACCATCACGTCAGTCGTCGAGGCCAACGCCCGGTCTCGGAGACCCGGACGAGCGCGGCGGCATGGCTGTGCCTGTCACCGACCGCGAATCTGGCCGTGTGCGGGGACCGCAACTGGCCGCCACAACTGGCCAGCCTCGGGAAATTTTCACTGGACGCTGACACGGGGTGCGTGCAGAACTGCCCCACCGTCCAACTCTGTCGTTCGTTATAGACGAACGAAACGAAAGGTGTTATGTTTTATTCGTCTGAGGAGGAGTCATGGCTGAAGCGTTGAGGCAGGAGACCTACCTACCCGGAGCCGACGAGGGGCATCAGGTAGCGGAGGTCTACGACTTCCTGAAGGCCCACGAAGACGCCGGGCGCGGCCGACCGGATGTGCCGTGCTTCCTCAGTGGCAACACGCCGGACGACCGGGTCGAGCTTCCGGTGGATTTGTATCGAGTGCTGCGTCAGGTGGCCGAGGCACTGCAAGCAGGTCTCGCTGTGTCCGTAGCCCCGGTGACGAAAACGCTCACCACGCAACAGGCCGCCGAACTCCTGGGGGTCAGCAGGCCTACCGTCGTCAGACTGCTTGACGATGGTGAGATCCCGTTCGAGCGTGTCGGTAGTCATCGACGAGTCACACTCCGAGACCTGCTCGCCTACCGTGACCGTCGTCGGGTTGCGCAGTATGCGGCTCTGGAGGCCACCGCAATCGACGACGACGATGACGTCAACGTGGTTCTTGACCGCCTGCGGACTGCACGCCGCGAAGTCTCACAGCGCCGCCGGGGTGGCTCGCGCTGACCGATCGGCCGTCCTGACAAGATGTCTCGATGTTCTCGGCGCTGCTCGACACCTGTGTGCTCTGGCCCAGTCTTCAGCGCGACTTTCTGCTTTCGCTTGGGATCGAAGGCATGTACCGGCCTTTGTGGAGCACGGCGATTCTCGACGAGTTGGAGTACGAGGAAGCGCGGAAGTTGGTCGAGCGCGGTGAGGAACCAACGGTGGCCGCTCGCCGCGCTCGCCGCCTCGTCACGGTGATGAGACAAGCTTTCGATGACGCCGAAGTGCGGGGCTGGGAAGGACTCGACGGCGCATACGGCCTTCCCGATCCTGATGACGAGCACGTCGTTGCTGCCTCGGTCGTGGGCGGCGCAGGCGCCATCGTGACCCACAACGTCAAGGACTTCCCCGAAGCCTTGGTTCCCAAGGGGATCCAGGTGTTGCTGCCAAGCCAGTTCGCTGCCGACACCGTCGCGTTGAGCCCCACCGTCGCGCTGATCGCGGTCGAAGCGATCGCGAGTCGCTCCGGACGCTTCGGCAGTAGCCGAAGCGTCCCAGAAATTTTGGACACGATTGACGAGCGGTATGGCATGACGCAGGCGGTGGCGCTGATCCGTCCGCTGCTGTGAGCGCAACGCATTGTTGTAGCCGTTTCAGGCGAGATCAGGCTGAGTCCGCCGTGTAGGCGGAGGTGATGACACCAGCCGATATGCCCGGCGACTGCGATCTCGACGCCGTCGATGCCCCGTCAGGGACCCTTGTTGTGGATTCAGTTCAGCCTTGAAGACCGAATTGAACGCCTCGTCGAGGGTGTTGTCGTAGCTGTCGCTCTTGGATCCGATCGAGGCCACGGCACTGGCCACGGCGAGCCGTTGTGGGTAGCGCGCGACCTGCGCGCCGCGGTCGGAGTGGTGGAGCAGGGTGCCGATGTCCTGCCACTCTGTCAGAACACTCAGAGGCGCACCGCCAACCGCCCCCGACAGTGCAGTCAATCGCAGCGGCTTGCCTCAACAGGACAAGGGACTCATCGCTGGTCCTTATTTCTCCTCGGAGATGTAGGTCCTGGTCGATCGCGGCCAGCCGCTACTCCGCAGTCTCGGTACCTATCTGCATGGTGCACATCCGGGCACGAGTGCAGGCGACGTACAGCTTGCGGTCGGTGTCTTCCTCATGGGTAAGTCCGCCTTGAAGCCGAGCTCGTTCGAACCTCGAAAGCACAACGCCTACGGTGTCCCACTCGCCGCCCTTGGCCTGATGGGTGGTCAAGCCGGGGATCAGCCGAACGCGTTGTTCTAGGCGAGCCGCGATGAGCTTGAGGCGAATGGTGTGCGCAGCGTGCGCCCGTCGCAGTCGGCGTGGCGAGAAGGATGCGGTGATCTCTGCCAACTTGGCGTACGCGGTTCTCACGGGATCCTTCTCCGAGCCCACGAGCGTCTCGATGACTTGGTGGAGTTCGTTGTCCAGCTGTTCGGCGGAGTCCGGGTCGTTGATGGACAGCGTCATCAACGCGTCGGCGAGGTAGGTGGCGTTCTCGCCGAGCGCGGAACGCGTGACATGGTTGAGCAGGAGAGTCGCGGCTGCTTCCTCGATTCCTCCCTTGAAGGAGCGGAACGCGAGGGGAAGGATGCCGTCGCTGGCTTGCCAGAGCGGTTTCCACTCGGTCGCGAGGGCCACGTCGACGTTGCCCGCAAGCGCATCCGACGCCGTCGGGTCGAGCGTGACGCCGTGACCCTCCCTGAGATCCGCAGCGAGCTTTCGTTGCATCGGGCCGCGCCAGCGGAATGACTCGGTGAGCGCCAGCGTTGTGATGCCGGTCCGAACCAGCAGCGCGGGAATCGCATCGGGGCGGGCACCGCGGAACACGTAGAGCGCCTGCCACGGATCGCCAACGAGCGTGACGGACAGTCCGGTGACGGGACCCCGATAGTTGGACCAGAGCTTGTGAGAGCCGGTCATCGGTGGGTGCAGGCAGCAGCGTAGCCGGCCGGGGTCTGATAGCCCAGTGCCGAATGCCGCCGCACGTGGTTGTACTCGGTCTTCCAATCGGTGATCACGACTCTGGCCTGGGTCAACGACCAGAACTGGGTGAGGTTGAGGCATTCGTCGCGGACCCGGCCGTTGAACGACTCGATGTAGCCGTTGCGCCAGGGTTGGCCTGGTGGGATGAATGCCAGGTCGACCCGTTCACCGGCCCAGTCCCGCATCGTCGCGCACGCCAACTCCGGACCGTTGTCGCTGCGCAACACCGCCGGATAGCCACGGACCAAGGCGATCCGGTCCAGCTCGTCGACCAACCGGTCCGCGGTGATCGACCGCTCGACCAGACCACCGAGGCACTCGCGGGTGTGCTCGTCCACGATCGACACGATCTTGACCGGTCGGCCGTCGGTGGTGGCATCGAACTGGAAGTCCACCGCCCAGATCCGATTCGGCGCATCCGCCCTCACCTGCGGTTCGGCGGTGGACACGCCCAAGTGCTTGCGGCGGCGCCGTTGCGGCACCCGCAGACCTTCCTCCCGCCACAACCGCTGGATCTTCTTGTGGTTGACGGTCCAGCCCTCGCCGCGGGCGTCGTGATAGGCCCGCCGGAATCCCCACCGCGGATGCGCCTTGGCGTAGGTGCGCAGCCACGCGCGCAGCGCGGCGTCGGGATCCGCTGGGGTCTGCGCCGCGGGCAGGCGCCGCTGGGTTCCCCGGTGCTGCCCGGTCACCCGGCAGGCGAACCGTTCACTGACCCGCAGGATCGTCATCAGGTGGTGCACAGCCGCCCGCCGCCGCTGCGGGCTCAGAAGTTTCCCTTGGCGATCTCCTTCAACGCCGCCTTCTCCAGTTCGGCGTCGGCCAGCAGCCGCTTGAGCGTGGCGTTCTCCCGCTCCAGATCCTTCAGCCGTTTCGCGTCGTCGGCTTTCAACCCGCCGAACTGATTGCGCCACCGGTAGTAGGTGGCCTCGGTGACCTGCAACTCCCGGCACACATCGGCCACGTCGCGGCCCTGGGCCAAGAGTTGATCGGCCTGGGTCAGCTTCCGCACGACCTGCTCGGGGGTGTGCCGTTTCCTGGTGCTCATCGTGATCGAGCCCTTCCGTCCACGAACTGGACTGTCAGGCTCTCACTGGTCCTGGATCAACCCAATGGGGTCACGTCACCGGCTTGAGTGGCTAGCTCGATGATGGCAATGTCGAGATCATTGGCGTCGAACACCTCGTCGACGATCAATGCTTTCGCGCTTATCTTTAGGCGGTCACGGGCGCGCGCTGCCATGGTCTCGTCCTTCAAGGCGTTCTCAAGCGCGTCCCGGACATCCTGATGGGTGCAGACGCCGTCGGCGAGATGCTTGCCGATCTCTGTCAGCGGTACGCGCGCGCCACCTTCGAGATGCACTTTGGCAAACTTCACGTCCGCAGCGTCGACATACACCTTGTAGGTTTCTCTGGTCCACTTCGTCTGCGCCAGCGCATTCCAGCTGTCGATGACCGTGAGCTCGGTGTGCCCATTGGGCCATCGGAGGAGGCCGGCGCGAAGAAGGTCATGCAGGAGTTCGCACATGATTGTGTCGAGAGTGACGATGCGGTGCGGCCACGTGAGGGCGGCCGGACCCCAGATACGTCTCACTCGCTGCTTCAGAGCCCATGTGGCTGCTCTGGTGAAGCTCACGGCGATGATCGCGCGATGGTCGGTTCTAGACTCTGGAACGAAACGGAGAGCTCCGAAGCGTTGCGCCGCAACGGTTGTCTTGCCGGTGCCGGGACCCGCGTCGATGAACAGCCGCCGTTCCAGGCTGCCGCTTGCGGCAGCCTGCTCGTCCGTCAGGTTCTTGGGGCGGGCGTCACTGGGCGACGCAATCGACGTCATGTCGGCTCGTTCGCAGGGTCTTCTGCAGGTTCCGCCTGCGCCGTGGGTTCATCCGTCGCGTAGAGGAATTCGAAGATCTCGGTGAAGTGGGTCGGCACCGCCGCGGTCAGAGAACCTGAGTGTCGCTGGTCCGACAGACGTCCAGCCAGAGCGAGTGCGAACTCGCCCTTGCGTGATGCGGCAGGGCCGGAAGGTGTCGCGTCCCTTATCTTGGTCTTCTTGCGGGCGCTGCGAAAGAGCAAATGCACGGCGGCGACATCGAGCGGGTTCGGGCGGTCGATCTCGAGATCCTCAAGTGCGGCAGCGATCAAGGCCTCGTTGCCGGTGGTGATGGACGGCTCCAGCGTGGGATGACTGTGCACGACCTTGACGACGTCTGGGTCGTGAGCATGAGTTGTCAGCCAGCTTGGGAGGGTTGGCGACTCTTCCAGCGGCTTGTCGCTATCGCGCAACACCGCTAGCCGACTGCATAGTTCGTGCCCGCGGGTGGCCAAGAGACGTACTGCCCACGAACCGACTTTAGTGCCCATGGGAACGATGCTCAAAGCGTCGATGAACGACTGCTTGTCGACGTCCGCACTAGACCACACCCACCCGAACTCCCGGACGAGGGCGGCGTCAGTGACCCCTTCGACGAGCAGTAGTCGTTCGGCGAACAGCGCGGCCGATCGGCTCGCGTCGAGGTGCAGTCTCGTTTTACGCATGACCTCCGCGCGGTCTGGGATGTCGAGTTCGGCGATGCCTCGGCTCACTCGGCGGCCATCCTGCAGGCGACGCATTACGACGATGTCCTCGGGAGAACACGAGGTGATGATGTCGGTGGCGTGGCTGGAGAGGATGATCTGCAGCTCAGGACGTTGGCGCGCGATTCGCTGGAGATACCGGGCAAGGGAGTGCTGAAGCTGCGGATGAAGGTGGGCTTCCGGTTCTTCGATCAGAACGGTGACATGCAGCGGACGTGAGGGGAAGAACGAGTCTTCCTCACTGTCGCGCTCCGCGCGTGCCTGCAGCAGCCTTGCTTCCGCGTCTGCGGGATCGACTGGCTCCTCCTCGGAGGTGTCTCCATCAGCGGGGGGTGCGAACACCAGTTGTTGATCTGGAATGGCCGCCAACGTGACTGCGATGTGCAGCAGGTTGACATACCCCAGCCCGGAGACTTCGAGTGGCCTTGCGTGCTGCCGCCCTTCGAGTACGGCGAGCATCAGCTCCAATACCCTGGCGAGGTAGTTGTCGTCGATGACCTGGCCGCGGACGTAGGGCCAGTTACGGGAGACGCCCGCTGACAACGACTGGAGGTGTGCCGCGATCCGCTCCTCCACGGCCCCGATGAGGCTGTCTGCGGCGAGTTGTTCGAGGAGCGCTGAGGCGCGGGCGCGTAGTCCGGCCAAGTTACGTCCGTGACCAGCGTTCTGGCGCTGCGCTCGAAGCAGTTCGACCAGGACGCGTGCTTCCCGGCGAGCTAGCTCGTCGACAGGGTTTCGCCATGCCGGCAGGTAGACCAGACGGATCGAGTCCATCGCGTCGTGAGGGACCAGCGTTCTGGTGGCCACTCTCCCGAGGTCGCGGCTCAACTCGCGTGTCCAGGCTGCGGCTGTCGTACCAGGTGCTGTGATGCCAGCCTGAGCTTGGATGGCCTGACCCAGCATTCCTTCATCCTGCTCAGTGCGTGAGAACGAGTACTCGACTTCTACCGAGCGTTCGCCCTCGCCCAGAACGGCTGCGGTTGGCGCGGGCAGTCTGGGAAATACCTTGGTGTGTGCAAGTTGCAGTGCCTCGGCGACTGTGGTCTTGCCGGCGCTGTTGGCACCGATCAGCACTGCGAAACGGCCAGGCAGACGGACTTCGAGATCGTGTTCTGCGCTGGCGCGCAGTCCTCGGATCATGAGTTTGCTCAGGTGCACCTTTTGAACGTCGAGCCGGACCGATCTGTTGTTACACCGCGCCGTCGCATATGGAGTGGTGTCGACAGTTGCCTCGCTAGTGGCCCGAGCGGTCGCCAGCACTACCTCTCCTGCTCTGCCGCGTTGATCTTCGTGATGAGAGCGTCTGAACTTGAACGTCGGCTCTCCGGGCGAGTGCAGCCCCAGAACTGGTGGTCTGTACTGGCCGGAACGCTCGCCGCAGTCCGTGCGATCGCCAGCCGAGTCACCCAGCACGGCGACCTGCACAGTAGGAAATGACACGTCAACCGAGACTGATCATGGTGTCACCGCCGTGAAACGAGACCGAACTCGCAGGTCGCACAAGATCGACATGTCACGAGTGGCGAAAACCTACAGGGGGCTGAACTCGGCGGCGAGGTGCTGTGCCTTTCGGTGGGTGAACCAGATGCCGATCTCCTCGCCGAGGAGCCCAGCGAGGAAGAAGGGGCCTAGTCCGCCGAAGAACGCGGCAGTCAACATTCTGGTGACATGTCCTGGCAACGCCGTAGGGTTTGGGATCAGGTTACTACTTCCCATCTTCTCGGGCGGCGGGCCAGATCTCCCACTTGTTCCTGTCGCCGCGGCGGACTTCCGCGTCGGGATGCTCGACCTGGAGGTCTTTCAGACGCTGAAGAACCTCCGCGATTGGCAGCCCTGACGGGATCACTGCCAGAGGTTGAGGTCGTGGCGTGGTGGAGGCGGTCTCCTTGCCTGCAGGATCCGTCAGCATGGCGCGGGCTTTCTGCAGACGTGCGGCCCAGTCCGGCCATGCCGGGCACGGGGCGATGTCCCTGAAGTCTCCTCCCCGCGTGGTGTAGCCATGCCAACTCGATGGGCTGACGCACTCCGAGCACATGTCCACTTCGGTCAGGGGCGGCATCGCAGCGAGCTGGGTGAGCTTGCGGCTGTCGGAAGCGAGCTTCTGGCGCAGACTGGCACGATCGCCCTTGTCGAGGCCCTTGGATGTCAGGCGTTGCTCGATTTCGCTAACCGAAGCCCGGAGTTGTCGCACCTCCTGCTCTCGCCGGATGCGGAAGTACATGTGCATGATGGCGCGTCGGTTGGCGGGCAAGCGGCCGTGTTCGTCCACCACGCTCTCCGGATCGCTGACCAGGACGCGAAGCCGATCCAAATCCGTCCGCATCTGATCGATGCGAGTATCGAGTTCTTTGATTTCGGCAGCCTGCCTGCTCGGTTCCATGGCAGGTGCATGCTCACTGCTTGCAAGAGCTGCTCTGTCGTCCAGAGCATGCTCCAGTTGAGCTTCACGTTCCAGCAGTCGAAGCCGCGCGGCGGCCTGGGCCTCGTCGAAGTGCGCTACACGGGCGAGCCGCTCCGCTTCACGGCGCTCGACTCCTGTCGTGGTCTTGGCCTCCAGGGTTTTCAGACGTTCGTCGAGCTCCGCATCCGACAACGGCTGGAAGTCAGGCTCCGCTCTCGTCCACTGGTCGAAAATCGCGTCGGCAGCAGCCAGGTCGTCGGCACGATCCTCTACAACCCAGGGGTTCCATTGCCGCTCCTCATTCAGACTGATGATGAGAGCTCGCGCTGCAGAAAACTCCTCGGCGGATGCCGTCGCCCACGGCTCCGGCTGCCACAGGGTGCCGTCAGGCTCCAAGATCTGCTTGGGCATGGCTCGATGGTATCGGCCTGTCGGTAGCCCAGAGCTTTCCCGATAACCCAAGGCGGTTGCTACCCGGCTGCGGTCGGTGCTGCCGGGATGGTAAATGGCTAGGGTCAGACAACGTTACAGGACGGCAACGCGGCACAACCAAGCCCAGCTGTTCGCCGGTGGGATGGCCAAAGATCGCGCTGGAGCCACGCCGCCAGTGGCGTGACCGCGCGTCGGCGCGCAGGGTCGGCAGCCACTTGGGTTGTCTCGGCCTGAATTGTGGCTGGATCCTTGACCCGACCGGGCGAAGAGCGCAGCTCGTCAGCTGCAGATGCCGCGTCATCCGTTGGAGGTCAGGGCCTCGTTCGGAGGCCAGCGGCGGCGGCGTTCCCTCCTGCCGGTTGGGATCTTAGCCTCGATCTTGCACGGGATTATGAGATCTGGTTGAGATCGTTGCTGTAGCTGGATTTCGCCTGAAATCCCTGGATATGGCCAGACCGGTGGACCGACTGTCGCGTCGGCGGGCGGCGTCCGGGTCCTTGGTCGTCGGGGCAGAAAGTGTGTGTCAGGCGGGCCACGGTGCGGTGCGCAGGCGGGTGAACGCGGTCGCCAACTGGGTAGCCCAGGGCCACTCACGGTCCAGATGCAGGGTCAGGACACGGGCGGTGCGGGTGAGTTTCGCGGCGATGGAACAGATCCGGTAACGGAAAGTCGCCGGTTCGCAGCGGGCGAGATCACCGGTGAAACACAGCGCCTGGGCCCAGGTCAACAGGTCGGCTGCGGTCAGGGCCAGTTCCAGCCACGCCTTGTTCCTGGCGTAGTTCCGGCAGGGGAGGTTGCGCAGGCCGGTGGCCTTGCCGCGGCGGATACGGTCCTCGACTCGGGCGTGGCTTCGGTGGTGGACTTCCAGATCGGCCGGTCGTCCGCCGACGGTGTCGGTGACGAACGCGGTGAACCGGTGCCCGTCGAGGTCGGTGAACCGTAGTTGCGCGCCGGGATGCGGTCGTTCCCGACGGATCAGGACCCGTGACCCGGTCGGCCAGGGTGTCAGGTCGAGCAGGTCGGTGATCTCGGTGACCCACGCCCCGTCCCGCGGCCGGCCGTCGAGGTCGTCGGCTGGTCTCCAGGCGTGCTCGGGGACCGCGAGGACGGCGGCCTGGACGTCGGGGGTGATGGGGAATCCGAGGGAGAAGCCGCAGCCCGCGTCGCGGATCGCGCGGGCGAATTCGTGGGTCGCGCCGGCGGCGTCGGTGCGTATCGACACGTGTGTCGCGGCCGGGTTCGCGGGGTCGGGGCGGGCGTGGCCGGGCAGCGCGGCCAACGCCATCGTGAGGATCGTGACGTGGTCGGCGGCGGTGTTGGATCCGGCCGAGCCCGGTCGCAGGATCGCGGCCAGTGCTTCCCCGCCGGCGAGGTCGGGGCGGTCGAGGTAGGCCAGGAGCGGGTGGAATCCGAAGGTCTTCTTCCAGGTTTTCGCCGCGTTCTCCTTGTCGCTGTGCGCGAGGGTGATCGTGGCGTCGATGTCGATCACCAGGCCGCCGGTGGTGTCGGGTCCCGCTCCGGCGGCCCAGGCTCGTTCCCGTGCTGCCGCGCGCACCTGTCGCAGGCGGGTGAGGTGGTCGTCGTCGATCCGGTCGAGTACTCGCCACGCTGTGGCGTCACTGGCCACCGACCCGAACAGTTTGTCCTGGTCGCGCAGGGTCGCCAGATGCGTCAACGCGTCGCCGCCGTCGGCGATGGTCACCGCGAGGTCGGCCAGTACCCGCCCTGGCAGGTGGGTCGGCATGCCTGTGTAGGTGTCGAGCAGTGCTGTGGACCAGCCGGTTCCCAGGCCGGTGTTGATCGTGAGTTCCCGTAGCAGCGCGACTCCGGCACGCGAGACCAGGCCGGTGCCGTCCGCGCGGACGGCGATCTGCGAGTGCTTGCTATCCTGCACCAAGGGAGTGCCTTTCTGTTGACGGAACTTTGGACCTTCGCAAGCCCAAGTTTCCCTTACAGGACAGGCACTTCCTCCATGTTCGGACCAGTTTCACGTCACATTGGATGACCGATCGAGGTTAGTAGGTGCCGCCGCCCTGGCCGGGCCTCGGGCGGGAGTACCAAAGGATGGGAACAGGCATGACCAGCAGGTTTATGCTGGCAGCCTGATCGTGGAGTCGTCGCTCGGCCTACCTGCGTCTGAATAGCCGTCTGGGATAGGTCGCTCAGACCTGTCCCCAGACCGGGCGTTCCCTTCAAGCTGAGTGACCGTTGAACTGCATCGATCACCCGTGCTTCGGCAGGGCGGCCGAGCATCAACAGTGCCCAGTTTCGGTAGCTGGGCAGTGCCTCCACGGTTTCGTAGCAGCCCTGGGGTCAGCTCAGAAGCCTGGCCAGGTGTTCGGTGGCCAGAGCGTCGCGTTCTTCGCCAGTGAGCCAGCGGGCGGTGCTGCCGTTGAAGGTGGATTCGACGGACAGCACGTTGTCGAAGTTGACCGCGACTGCGCGCATATGGCTGATCACGGTGACCAGCCGTCCGCCGTCGGCCTGCGCGGTGAGCGTGTCCAATGTACTGGCGAGGGTATCCGCATCCAGTGATCCGAAGCCCTCGTCCAGGAACAGAGCTTCGACTCGTGCACCGCCATGTGCGGTGAGCTCCACAAGCGCCAGCGCGAGCGCGAGACTTGCCAGGAACGTCTCGCCTCCAGAAAGTGTCTTGACGTCGCGGGACTGCATTGTGAGGCCGTCAACAATCAGAAAGTTTTCGTGGAAACCGAAGCGGTCGTTCGTCATCGACCGCAGCGTGCGCGTGGCGATCCCCAATAGCGCCAACTGCCGGCGCCGCACGACCTCGTGGATGAACTTGCTGTCAGTCAGCAGACCGCACAGGTCCCGAAGGCAAGCGAGCACGGGGTCTGCCTGGGCGATGCGGCGGTCCAGCTCATCGCACAGCGGCTTCTTCCGCCGTGCCGTGTCCAGGTCGCGTTTTGCGTCTCGTTTCAGCACCGTCGACTCGAGCAGCTGGTTCTTTAGCTCCGACTCATCCGCCAGTCCGGCAGCAGTGAGCATGCTTGCTGATTGCTCCTGAGCATTGCCTGCACGTGCGGCCATTCTATCCGCTTTGGATTTGGAAGCGCGCGAAAGAGCTTCGACGGTGTCGAGTACTTCCTTCGCCCATAGGGATTCCTCGGCGATCGCTATGTCCTCCGGATGATCTGGAGCGGCAGGCAGCGCCAACAGCTCGGCCAGGTCACCTGTCTTCTCGGCCAGCAGCAGTAGCTCCTGGCGCAGTTGCGCCAGCGGGCTTTCCACCTCTGTCCGCTGTCGTGCACTCACATTCTCGTGTTCGGAACGGGCTTCGCGAAGATCAACGCGAATCTCAGCCAGTCGCGTTGACTTCTCGCCCAGCTCTTCGTTGCGGAGGCGAGCGAGTTCCCTGCGCTCCTGAGCGACGACCTCTGTCAGCTCACCCTGAACGCGAAAATGCGTTGACAGCTCGTCGTGTGCTTGGACCAGAGCTGTCCACCGCTTCTCGAGGGCGTTCTCGGCCCTGGTGAACGCCCTTCGGCGCTGCGCCAACGCCTTCCTGCCTTCTAGCAGTGCGGTCTCGTTCCTGGCGAGGTCATCCCGTGCAGTCTTCGCGACTCCCTTGCAGACTTTGTGCTCGCCCTCCGCCACCCGGACAGCCTCTGTCAACGCCGCGAGGATCAAGTCCTCGTCCGCATCAATGCCGCGATGTACGAACTCGGCCTCGAACAAGCAGAGCGTTTCTTCCCGCGCCGCAACAACCTCCTCCACCTTCTTCTGCGCGGCCCGCAAACTGCCCGCCGCCGTGCCGTGCGCCGCGACGGCCCCAATGAGAGCTTTGGATGCCTTGGTGCACCGCGCCTGAGCAGCCTTGCGTGTGGTCTGCGCCTCGGTGATCCCGATGGAGGAAGGGCGGTGGAAGTCGTCCGGCAGTGCGCGCTCGCAGACGGGACATGGCTCACCCGGTTCGACGCCCGTCGATGCGTGGACTGCCGCTTCAGCACGTCGTGCGTTTTCCAGGGCGAGGTCGGCGATGCTGAGCGCCTGTTTTGCCTCTTCCTCCCCATCCTCTGCGGCCTTCAAGAGCGTCACCTGCGCAGCGCAGGCGATTTCTTCCTGCTCGACAGCTGCCGCAGCCTCGGTGGCTTTGAGATCGGCCTCCCGCACATTTGCGAGAAGCACCGCGCCGGCCTCGAGCTCCCGCCGTACCGACTCACGGTCGGCCTCCGCGCTCTCCAGGGCGCTCTCCGCGGCTAGCGTGTTGGCCAGAATTCCGGTGAGGTCGCTCTCCTTCCTTTTGAGGGCAACCTCTTCGTCTCCGATCGCGGTGCCTTCGTCGGCAAGCCGACGTCGTTCCGCCGTGATCGCCGGGAACTGAGAGAGGATGGAGTCGAACGTGGTGAGCGCCTTGGTGGTGTCCGTCGGTCCCGTGCCAGCCTCATCAGCGGCCGCGAACTGCAGTTCGACGGCGTCTTCCGCTTCCCTCGCGGCGGTCATCCGCTTTTTGGCGAGGGTGAGCTGTCCGCACAGCTCGACGTCGCGGTCCACCAGTTCGTCGAACCGCTCGATGACACGCTCCGGCACTTTGTCGAGACGTCGCGCGGCGGTTCGGAGGTCACGGGCCTGACGCAAGGCCTCTTCCTTGATGTCATGAAGCCCGGCGATATCCGTTTCCACCTCCTCGAGCCGCGCACCTTCCTGCTGCGCCTGGTGTAGCCGATGTTCGGCGTCTGCGATGTCGTGGTCGATGTCGGTGGGAAGTGCGCTGCGGCGGCCCTTGAGCCGTTCGAGCTGAGGCGCCAGCCGGTTGACAGCCGCGGTGGTCTGGTCACGCACCTCGTCGATCCGGTCGAGTCCGAGGATGCTTTTGAGCACTCCTGTTCGGTCAGAACGCTTGGTGTGCAGGAGTTCCTGGAACTTGCCCTGCGGCAGCAACACCGCCTTGAGGAAGGTGTCGAGATCGAGTCCGACCAGGTTCCTAATCTTCGCGTTGACCGCGCCCGCGCCGTCGAGCACCGTGCCGTTGTCTAGCGACTCCAGGCGGTGCGTCGAGGGTGGCGAGTTGTTCACCGAAGTCGTTCTCCCGACTCGCCACGTCTCGTCGCGCATGCGGAAGGTCAGCTCGACGGCAAGCGTGCCATCTCCGCCGTCCGCGATCAGACCCTGCGCGCTGCGGGAGTCCCAGGTACAGCGCCCGTACAGGGCGAAGCACACCGCTTCCAGCAGAGAGGACTTGCCCGCACCGGTGTCGCCGATGACGGCCACGAGGTCGCGGCCGGTGAAGTCGACTTCCCGCAGGGCTCGGTACGACCGCAGGTTCTTGAACTTGAGCTTCAAGGGCCTCATGCCACGGCCTCGTCTCCGGGAAGGGGTTCCGCGAGTGCGGACTCCACGCTGAGAATCAGGTCATCGTCGTTCTCGATGGCGGTCAGAGCGGTAGTGAAGAGCTGGTGCACCTGCTCGGCGGGTGCCGACAGCGTGCCGGTGGTGGCCAGGTACTCGCGGAACAGTCCCGAGAGGTCCAGATCGGCATCGTGCGTTGTTGGGTCACCGGTGACCATCTCGAGTCTGCGGTCGGCACACACTGGCAGGAACTCGACGAGAACAGCTTCCGGCAGCAGGTCGCGCACCTGGTCGTACAGACCGGGTACGTGAGTCGGCGTATGCATCGTGATGTGGCAGAGGTCGTTGCCGATCGACGGTGCGAGCGCACGCAGGTCGTCCAACGTTCCATCGAACTTGCGCAGCTGCCTGCCGCCGCTGAGCGCAATGGTGCGGATCTTCGCTGGGCTGTCCGGTTCCACGTCCACCAGTACCACGCTCTTGCGTTCACCTGCCTCGCCGAAGTCGAGTTGAAGCGGCGATCCGGCGTAGCGCCCGGTCACCTTGGCGCTCGGCAGTTCCTGCGGTTTGTGGATGTGGCCGAACGCCGCATAGGAGACCGTTGTTGGTAGGGCGTCGGTGCTGGTCTCGTAGTACTCGCACGCGTGGGCGCGGCGCTCGCTCCCGGCAAAGTCGACACCGCCAATGTGCAGGTGCGCCGCGAACAGCGCGATCTCTCGGCGAGGATCGAAGTCCCGCTCCAGTTCCGCCACCAGCTCTCGTTCGATGGCGCTGACGCGCTCGGTGTAGGCCTTGCGCCACGTCCTGGGGTCCTCGAAGGCCTCGACAGCGCGGTTCTCGTGCACGAACGGCAGCACGGCGAGTCGCGCGGTAGTTCTGTCCGGCAAGGAGAAGCGCAGCACGCCGCCGTGTTGGGGGTGGAGAGGACGGTCGATCAGGTGCACCTGGCTATCTGCGCCGAGGACGAGGGTGAGGAATCGGAAGAGCTGCTCTGTGTCGTGGTTGCCGCGCACCACGACGACCGGAGCGATCGAGCCGAGCTCGCGCAGGACGGTGATCGCGCGTTCGAGGTCGGACAGACCTGGGTGCGAGTGGTCGAACAGGTCGCCGGAATGGATGATCAGATCGGGTTTTTCCTCCCATGCCACAGCGAGGATCTCGGCTAGGACCACGTCGTGATCTGCGGCTCTGGGTACCTTGTACAGAACGCGACCGAGGTGCCAATCGGACGTGTGCAGAATTCTCATGGGACTCCTTGATGATCGCGTTGGTGCGATCAGGCGGCGCGCACGCGAAAGGGCTCGAGGTGCGCGAGCATGGCGTGGTTGGCTTCCCAGCCGTCGGGGAACTTCGCCGGAACGTCGATGTGCATCGGTTCGCTGGACGGGTGGCTGTCGAGCAGCGCCTGGATTCCGGCCCTCGCGACCACGACGCAAGCTTGCCGATGCCGGGACGTGAGGACGCAGAGCCGGCCGGCCTCGAGGTGGAAACTCGTTGCGTCGCGACGGCCGGACAACGGGTGCAGCACGATGACGAAGTCGTATTCACTGCCCTGCAAACGATTGGCCGTGTCCACGGTGATCCGGTCGCCGCCAGCCGTCTGGCGCAGACGTTCGCGGACAGCGTCTACCTGGTCACGATGCGCGGCTCCGACGGCGATCCGCTCGGCGGTGACCGGCGCCCCGCCGGGTTCGGTCTCGGACCACGCGGTCGCTCCCCGTTCGAGCACCCGCAGCGCGAGCCTGGCCGTGGCGTCGACGGCCTCGGCGTCGGTGCGCACTGTGTGGCGTGCGGGCAGTTCATGCAGGGCCCAGCCGCTTCGCGCGGCGACGTCGAGCGTCTCGTCGACCGCACCGCCGCCCAGTCCGCGGGTGTTGAACTCCAGACCGCGCTGGTCTGAGGTGGTGGCCGGTTCGAAGGGTGTGAACGGGTAGAAGGCGTCCGACACCGGCGGTGCGGCGCGCGTGGACAACCGCCACGAGTAGGGCAATTGGTGCTGTGGCAGGTGCGTGTTGTTGCGGAGCATGGCGGCGACCGCGCTCTGCATCGGGTCCCACCGCAGGCCGGTCCATCGGTCGTTGTCGATGACCGTGAACGGGTCGAGCTGCCCAGGGTCGCCCACGAACAAGGCGCGTTCGAACCGCGGGGCGAGGCGTAGAAGCATGTCGGAGCGCATCTGGTATGCCTCGTCGATGATTGCCCACGGCATCCGCACGTCGCGCACGAAGTCCCACTTGGCGGCTGGGGCGACGATGATCAGCGCGTCACCGAGGTCGGTGAACTTGTCCCGGACGAGAACGTTCGAACAACCCCGGTGCAGGGCCCTCGCGATGGCCAGGTGGTCCTGGCCGCACAGCCGGCCGATGATCACGTCGGGTGCCCGCAGAGTCATGCGGGCGACCAGGTCGTCCGCCTGAGCGTTGGTCTGCGCGACCACCATGACGCATTCACCGGCGGCGGCGAGGTCGATCGCCGACCCCACTACCAGGGTCGACTTGCCCGCGCCCGGCGGGGAGTCGACGACGACACCGAGGTGCCGTCGCGAGGTGAAGTCGGCCAGCACCGCACGAACGACCGCATCCGCTTCGTTGGCCGGGGAACGACTCATCACGACTGCTCCTCCTCCGTCGTGTTCTGGCTGGCAGGCTTGGTGGGATCGGGAGGTGGGCCTCCGTGTGTCCACGGCGTCTGGGTCTTGTCCGGGAAGTCACCGCGCGGCCGAAACTTCTGCCGCAGCTTGCTGTAGCAGACGTGTTCTCCCACGGCGGGTAGCGATCCCTCTGCGGGAAGGGTCTTCTGCCCCATTCCACCCGCGAGCTGGAGCACGACCTTCCTGCCATCAGCTGAGTCGGTGATCGACATGATCTGTGCTTCCTGCTTCGGAAAGCGTTGGCAGGACAGCGTGGCTTCGCCGAGCGAGAACCGGATCCGGTCGGTCGTGCTGACCGTGATCAACGGTCGTTTTGCCTGACCGGTGCGCCGGTGCGGTTCGGACCTGACCACGGTGCCCTCGAACGCCTCGCCTTCCAGCCGGTGTTCGGCCATGACGAGCGGATCGTCCAGCGCGCGATCGGCGTCGAAAGCATCCTGGAGGCGTTCCAGTTCGTTGAGCCGCTTCGCCGCGCGCACCGCGCCGTCTCGCTTGGCCTGGGGAAACCTGCTGTCCGCGGCGAGATCAGCGTAGTACTGCGCACAACGGGCGAGATCACGCTGCCACCGTGACGCCACGCTCGCGCCTGGCGGCAGCATCCGCATCCGGTCGATCGACCGCCACATCAGATCCCAGGTGGGCGTGACCTGGTCACGCAAGAGCTTCTCCAGCTTCGCTCTGGTCTGGCGCACGGCGTGTGGCCCGGCGGTTTTGCATGCATCGATGGCTGGTGCCAGTTCCACCCGGTCGAACACAGGATCGGTGGCCGGGCCCGCCGGTGGGTGGTCGATCGGGTTCTCGGCAGCGCGGGCGGCTTCGGCGCCGGTCATGCCATCGGGAGGTTCGATCCACGCCAGCAACGCCGCCAGGTGGGCGTCCTCGAGCGCACTCTGGCCCGTGGCCCAGTGGCGTGCGAGGACATCCGTAGCGGCGACGAGCGTGGACGAACCGGGGCGTTCAGCCTGCTCGGCGAGAAACGTCAGCCACATCCCGAGCCGCGGTACCGCCAACGGTACCGCGTAAGGGCCCTCAGTCGACTGGAACCGCAGTGAGCGCCCGAACAGTCGGAGGAAGGTCACCCCTGCGTTACTAGGAACCCAGAGCTGCGGCCCGTCGCCGCCGGGCACCTGCCGGTCCGGCGTGGTCACCGAGGAGAATCCACCGATGTACGTGTTTAGACCGCATCTCGTTTGGGATGTTGCGAGGTAGACGATATCGTTGATCAACGATGAACGACGTAGAGAAGTGGTGTCCGGAACCGTTGTGGCTGCTGGCGCAGCCGTTGCTGCCCGATGCGCCGCAACGCCACCAGTGTGGGGGTCGGCGGCGTCTGGACGATCGTGTTGTCCTGGCGGCCATCCTGTACGTGTTGCAGACCGGATGTGCCTGGTCAGCGCTACCGGCGTCGTTCGGGGTCAGTTGCCCGACCGC
Organism: Umezawaea sp. Da 62-37; assembly: GCF_032460545.1. Taxonomy (GTDB): domain Bacteria; phylum Actinomycetota; class Actinomycetes; order Mycobacteriales; family Pseudonocardiaceae; genus Umezawaea. Next base: position 4,319,764 of record NZ_CP135965.1, on the reverse strand, counting down.
GCATCGCCGGTTCTCCGAGTGGGTCGAGGCGGACGTGTTCGCCAGGTTGCACCAGGCGATGCTGGACCTGCTCGGCCTGGCCGGGGCTATCGACTGGTCACGTGCCTCGGTGGATGCCATGCAGGTCCGGGCGGTAAAAGGGGGGATCTGACCGGGCCCAGCCCGGTCGACCGAGGCAAACCCGGTTCCAAGATCCACGCGATCAGCGACCGCGGTGGTCTCCCGCTGGCGGTGGGCGTGTCTGCGGCCAACCGCAACGACCACCTCGAACTGGAGGCCGTCGTCGATGCCGTGGCCCCGGTCAAAGGCCCTGTCGGCAGGCCTCGTCGCAGACCGCGCAAGCTCCACGCGGACAAGGGCTACGACTACCCTTCCTGCCGTAAGTTATTGCGCCGACGGGGCGTCCTCGCCCGGATCGCCCGCCGGGGCATCGAGTCGTCCAAGAAGCTGGGCCGCCATCGCTACGTCATCGAACGGACCCTGGAATGGGTTTCCCGGTTCCGCCGTCTCGCCCGCCGCTACGAACGCAAGGCAGCCCACTACCTGGCATTCATCCAGCTTGCCTGCGCGGTCATCTGCTACCGCCGAGCCATCAAACTTGACTTGCTTACCAACAACAACCCCAAATGAGATGTGGTCTTAGGGTCATGCCCAGTGCGGCGGTGAACTTGAACCTTTGGCTGCGGTCGTACGGCTGGGACACGAACAGAAAGCGGGGCGCAGCCGGGTCATCGCCGACCATGGCCGCTAGCGGTGCGTTCGGTTCCCCTGCCAGCGCAAGGGGTACAAGCACGAACGGGCGCTTCGCGACGTGCACGTGCCGGACCGTGGCGATCGGCTGCGCCTGCCCGGCCGCAGCCGCGTGAGCACGCGCCAGCGCGGTGAGAACGCTCATGCGACGCCTCCTAGGCATTCCCTGCGCAGCTGTTCGGCCGCGCGTAGCCGGGCTGCGGATTCCACCTCGTGCTCGTCTGGCGTCTGTACGCCAGTGGCAAGCGCGAGCACCGAGGAGACGGTCTCTATGCCGCCAAGGTGTTCCTGCACAGTCCGTCCCAGTGCTGCCGTCCTGCCTGCGGCCTCAGAACGGCACAGGTAGGCCATCTCGCAGCTGGAAAGACATTCCGGCACGTATCTGGCCTCTAGCAACGCGAGCGCGTCCAGCAGTGCGGTGGGCGAACGCGTGGTATCCAAGACAAAGCGTTTCGGCAGGCCGGCGAGCACAACATCCAAAGTGGATAGACGGTGCAACTGTCTACGCAGGACGGCCACCTCCCTGCGCACGTCGATCTCGGCGGCGGTCGGTCGGTTGGAGAAGTTCTCCGGACAGACCAGCACTATCTTGTGTGACACGAGGTCCGGTGTGAAGCCCAGGCCAACCATGAACTGCTGCAGCGCCAGTACGTACACGGCGGACTGTATGGCTGCCGCCTTGACTTTGGCTGGGTCGGCCTGGCGGTCGAGGATCGGAAACGACTTGATCTCCACGACGCGGAAACTGTGCCCGATCCGAAAGGCAATCAGGTCGGGCTCCAGGTACACGGCGCGACCGGAGACGTCCAGCTTGAGCAACGGGTGGTCGAACAGCGTGCCGGAGTCCTCGCCGGACCGGGTCGCCTCGGTGAGGAGCTGTCGCGAACGAATGTGCCTGGCCTGCAGTGTTTCCCGTCCTGCCACGCTGCCGAGGTCGTCGTAGGACACCTCGGGCAAGGGCAGTCCGATCACCTCACGGAGCAGGCGCAGCAGTTCGGCACAACCGTTCGCCGTGACCAGCGCCTCGAAGGATTTTCCTCTGGTGATAGCGAACGGCGACATCCCGTACGGGAACGGGTGGCCGATCTGTGCAGCCAGCGCCGCCTTGTCGATGAACGCGGCGTCGATCACGCGTCGCCGGGTGCATCCGGGGTTGTTGGTCAGCGCGGCGATCGTCCGCGCGTTGTGCGGTGTCGGCTCGACCGGGCCCCGGATCCGGTCCAAGCGGCTGTCGATGTCCAAGTTGATTCTCTCGCGGGGAAGTGCTCGTGGTGCAGGAAAGATCGGGTCATGCGTCGTTAGCGTTACGATGCACGACCTTCAGAGTCGAGCCGAAGAGCTGACGGGTCTCGTCGAGCTGCGTGCGGGCTCGTTCAGCCGCTGCCTCGCGGTGCGCGAGGTCGGCCTGCCGGTGGACGTCCAACTCCGCGGCGGCCGCTGTAGCGACCACGTCCGGGATGAGGGCGTCGAATGACGCGGCAGCGTCCGGAATGTTCGCAGCGAACTGCCAGAGGAGTCTTAGGGCTGGCAGGCTGGGGGTGGACAGTCTGCCAACGTGCTCGGAAAGTCGGACTGCGGAGGTCAGGAAGTCGACCCGAGCGCTCAGCGGGCCGACGATCCGGCGAACCAATGGCCACGTCGACACCGCGACAAGACCGCGGGCCGACACCAGGCGGTCTGCGGTGAGCGCGGCGCACAGATAATACGGCCGAGCGTGCGGTGACGACCGGTACGACCTTTCCTCGTCTCGGCGCAGGCTGGTCAGTTGCGTACTGGTCAGAACACCGCCGAACAACGCCGAGTGAACCGCAACAATTAGCCGCGGCGCCGACGGCACGGTCAGCACGGTCAAAGCCTGATGCACCTGTTCTCTAACGGGAACCAGCGCACCGGTGACTGGCGATGCCTCGGGTTGAGGTGCCGGCGGTGCCGCAGCGGCGAGTGTCTGGTCCCAGTCGTCCTCTGCTTCACGCAGTGCAGCCCGCAACCGGCGAGCACTCATCGCGTCTGCAGCGAGGACTGCTCGCCGAACCTCAACACGCAGGCTCTTGATTCGCGCTTCGAGGTCTTCGAGCTTGTCCGCCACACCAAGGACGCTACCATATCTTCCAGTATGCTCCAGCATCCTCCTAGATGGCGGCGCCCGAGTAGGAAGACATCTTTCAGATCGTGGTGCTCCGCGAAGAGATCCCGGCGTCGCACAAGATGCAGCGCAAGGTCTCGCGGCTGATCGCGGCTACGGTGCTGTGGTCGAGCAGGTGATCGCAGAGCTTGGCCAGCGACCAAGTGAAGAACGGGTGATGTCCAGTCGGCGGGTGAGGTTCGGGCGATCAGGCAGATCCGTTACCGAATTGCTTAACCGATCGTTCGACTCCGCACGCCACCTGCCACCGATGTGCTTGAGTCCTGGCATCATCATGGCGACGGCCACAGTTATCCACAGCTCCGGTGACGTGTGCGCCCGCCGGACGAACTCCTGCCACACGGCGTCTTTGATGACCCAGTTCTTTCGTCGCTTCGGCAGCAGCACGCGCACCTTGTCAAGCGTCATCCTCGCTGCGGGTAGGCCGCAACCGAGCGCTGCACGGTCGAGGGTCAACGGATCCGGACCGGCGGTCATCGCCAGGGATCGCCGCTCGATCACGTCCAGGTGCAAAGGGAGAAGGAGTTCATCGGGGGGCCGCTCCAGGGACGAGGAACTATCTTACTGCCTAAGCCGTCTTTTGCGGCGCTCGACGAAAAGATTCACCAGAACGGGTGGTGTGTCGCTGTTGCTCTTGGTCTTCGGTGAGTGTCGTGATGTTGTGTCGGAGGCTCGGGGGAGAACTACGTATTCGCACGGCCAAGGGGTGGTTGGATGGCTCCGTGCGATCTGCACGCCACTCGCAGCTCTGAGCGTGAGCCGATCGGGCGCTTGAAGGCGCTCATCTGCGGAAAGCCAGCCGTTGCGCGACGCAGATCTTTGATCGCGAAGACAGGGGACTGTGAGCGACATACCCGGAGAACTCGCCCGCGTTCGCGGCGCCTATGAGCAACCCACGCTCACGCTGCTGCACCAGCGGTTGGCGCCAGTCGTGATCGCCGTCTTTCGCAGCTCGTTCGGTCGCGAGGTGCGTAGCATCCCGGCACCGCGACTGCACGACCAGGTTGACACCTACCTCGATGAGTTGCGGTTGGCCGGTGTGTCGGAGTTGCCGACCGGGTCGGGACGCGACCTATGCTTGAAGTGGATGCGCGGCCAGTGGCTGGTGCGCAGTACTGACGAGGACGGCACCGAGGTCTACTCCCTGACCTCCCATGCCCAGGACGCCCTCACTCTGGTCACCAGCCTCACCCGTGAGCGCGCCAGCCTCTCCGAGCACCGCATCGCCACCATCGTCAATGCTGTCCGCCGCTTCAACACGGAGGTCAACCCCGACCGTGCCGCCCGTGTCGACATTCTCGACAGCGAGATCGCACGCCTGACCGCTGAACGCGACCGCCTCCTCAGCGGTGGAGAACTGCCACAGGTGTCGGCCGACTACATGTTGGAGGGGTTTGGTGAACTCATCCAGCTCGTCGCGGCGCTCCCGAGTGACTTCGCTCGAGTGGAAGAGGCGTTCACCGGGCTGCGCAGCGACATCCTGGCCTCCTTCCGCGCCGAGCAGCGGGCCGCTGGCGAGGTCATCGACGACTACCTCGCCCGCGCTGACTCGCTGATGACCGCGACCGCTGAGGGGCGTGCCTTCGAAGGGGCGTTCGCGCTTCTCAGCGACGACGAACTGCTGTTGCAGTTACGCCAGGACCTCGCCGCGTTGCTGATACACCCGCTGGCCGACGAGATCCTGCTCGACGTTGATCGCCGCGAACTGCGTGGCACCGTCGCCCTGATCCGCAGCGGCATGGAGCGCGTCCTGGTTCGCCGCAGCCGTGTCACGGCGACCCTCCGCGAGTACATCGTCACCCACGACATCACCCGCGATCGCGAGCTCGACGCCACTCTGCGGCAGATCGATGCCGAATTGGCCACCTGGATGAAGACCGCTGGGCCTCGTGCCCTCGTTCCCTTGGAACTGCTCCCTCCCCGCCTGGAGGTCACCCACCTGCGGGAGCGATTCCACAACACTGACCCCGACGCCGGTCCTCCGCCCTTGAACGACGTCAGCTCGCACCGGCCTACCGCGGTGTCCTTGACCGAATTGCTTGCGCAGGGCGGTCCGTCCCTGGATTTGCTTCGCCGCGAACTGCACCGTGCACTGACCGGCGAACAACCGCTGACCTCGCTCGGCGCGCTGTTCGCTGGCCTCGACCCCGATCTGCGCCGCCCTGTCGAGATCTTTGGATTGCTGCACCTGGCGACCAACTTGCCGGGACTGGACCAGCACGAGGACGCCGAGGCTTACCGGGCCATCCGGTCAGACGGCTCCACGCGCGAATTAGCCGTGCCGCGCGTAGCGCCCCGTGACGTTGTGCGCCCCACACCAACCTCAGACGTCTCCACCCCAGCCGCCAGAACGGAGAAAGACCGATGATCGAGCCCGATCCGACCGTCGACTTTCCGCTGAACGGTTCTGACCTCCCTACCGGCGCTATGCGCACCGAATGGGATTCGGACTGGGCGACCGATGAACTGGACGTTGATGACCCGGAACGGGAGCGTACGTCAACCGTCGCCCTGTTCGAGGGCGACGAGGGCGGCTTGGAGGTCGACCAGCGACGGGCTCTGGTCGTGCTGCTGAAGCAGAGATTCATCACCGGGCGAACCAATCCGAAGGAGTGGCGCGCGCTCACTCGCAACCCTCGTCCGATCCGCGCTCGTCTCAACGACCTGTTCCTGCAGCTGTACTTGGACACTGAACGCGAGGTGGCCTACAAACGTCAGGTCGTCCCCGAAGGCGGCGGCCGACCGTTCCCCACCCTGCTGCATGACGCGCCATGGGGACGTGAGGACACGATCCTGCTGGTCTTCCTGCGCAGCCGGTTCCGCAGCGAGCAGGCCGCAGGCGCCAACCGAGTGTTCGTCGACCGCGACGACATACTCGAGTTCGTCGACCAGCACCGGCCGGAGCACGCCACCGATCAGTCCGGCGATGCCAAGCGCGCTACCAAGGCCATCGAGACGCTTTACACGGCTGGCCTGCTCATGGGGCCACGGACGGCCGATCGCTTCGAGATCAGCAACGCGGTTGAGGTCCTGCTATCGATGGAGAAGCTGACCGAACTGTTGGCGTGGCTGCGTCACCAGAACCACTCCGAAGACAGCTCCGCCGAACGCGTCTCCAACGCTGGTTCCAGTACTCCGGGTGTCGGCGAGAGCGGAAGTTGATCGATGACCACTAACGACTACCGCGATCTCCTCGACACCGATCCAACCCGCACTGCCGCCGATGCGACGTCGCCAGTTTCGGATGCTGGAGTCCTGTTCCACATCGACGGAGCTACCGAAAGCACTCTTCAGTGGAAGGCGGAGACATTTCAACTGGTGAACTGGGGCGGATTCGAGGGCCGTGTCAGGTTTGACTTCCATCCCGGTTCGACTCTGATCTCCGGAGCTTCGGGTACTGGCAAGAGCACGCTGCTCGACGCCTACATCGCACTGATGATGCCGTCCGACACCCCGTTCAACGGTGCGTCCAACGACGCGGTCGGAGGCCGCGCGCGCAGCGTCGAGCAGCGCAACCTGCTCACCTATCTGCGCGGCCAGACCGACACCACCGCAGACGCCGACGGCCAGGAGAAGCCGAAGGTGCTCCGTGGGGACCGGGCCACTACGTGGGGTGCGGTCGGCATGACCTTTGTCGACGACCGCGGGCGACGCTTCACCGCGCTTCGCGCGTACTACGTGCCCGCCCGAGCTCGCCGCAATGGCGAGTTCACCATGCGCATGGCCACTTTCGACGGCGTCCTCGACCTCGCCGACTTCGCTGAACACGCGGACCAGGCCTTCGCCCCGAAGGCACTGAAGGCCGCCTTCCCAGGGCTGAAGACCTGGGACAGCTACGCCGCCTTCGCCAATATCCTCTACACCCGCTTGGGCATTGGAGCCAACGGCGACGGCTCGAAGGCGCTGCGCCTGCTGGTCCGCATCCAGTCCGGCCACCAGATCCGCACCGTTGACGAGCTGTATAAGGAGATGGTTCTAGAGAGGCCGGCCACCTTCGCCTCTGCCGATCGCGCCATCGAGCACTTCGACGACCTTGAGGCCGCCTACCTGGCGATGCAGACCGAGCAGCAGAAGGCCGATTTGCTCGCTCCCATCACCGAACTGCATACCCGGCTGCTCGACGCCCGCGCCGAGGTGGAGACGATCGACACCTTCGGCCTCGCCCTTGACGGGGACACCCCCATCAAACTGTGGAGCCTGCGCACCGAGACAGCTCTGTTAACCGATGCCGTGGACGCCAACCGGGATGCACGCGCGACGAACGTCGACCGACTGAAGTGGGCACGCGGCGACGAGGATGATCTGGCCCGCGATCTCAAGGCAGCCCAGGATGCGCACCGCGACAGCGGTGGTGCTGACCTGGAGCGGCTCGCTGATGAGATCAAGGCCGAGTGCCGCCGTCGTGACGAGCGGCTGGATCGTCGCGGCGAGCTCGCACAGCGAACCGTGGCACTGAACGCGCCGTTGGACAGCCGCGAAGTCTTCGTGAAACTCCACTCCGCCGCTGACGCGTTCCTCACCACCTACGGCGAAGCCGACACCGAACTGGGCGAGCAGCGCGACCAACTGCTTCGGCGGCAGTTTCCGCTCTTGGAACGCAAGCGGCACCTGACTGATGAGCGCGCGTCCTTCGCCGGCCGTGCCGGGCGGGTACCGAAATTCCTCGACGACATGCGTCACCAGGTCGCCACTGCGGCGGGCATGGATCCGGCAGAGCTGCCGTTCCTCGCTGAACTCATCGACATCGACCCCGAGCACGCCCGCTGGCGCACCGCGATCGAAACCGTTCTCGGCGGCAGCGCACGCCTCCTGCTCGTGCCGCGTGAACGGCTGGAGGACTTCTCCCGCAGGATCGACCCACTGCACTTGCGGGGAAGATTGACCTTCGAGGGTGTCCCATCCACCGAGCACCGCGACGTCGCCGGCGACCCGGACACCATTGCCGGCAAGTTGCTGTTCAAGAACCACCCGTTCAGCGCATGGGTGATTCGGCACGTGACCGACCCGGCGCGCAACGCGCTGTGCGTGGCGACCGCGGAGGAGCTGACCGGTCTCAGCTACCGCGTCACTCTTGCCGGGCAAACCCGGCGAGGCACCAGCGGCAGCCACGGCCGCAACGACAGCTCCAACATCATCGGTTTCTCCAGCGCCGAGGCGATCGCCGACATCGACCGGCAGCTCGCCGACGTCAACACCGCGCTCGGCACGCTCGACACCCAGCGGACACAGGTGGAGCAGGAGCGAGATGCACTGGACCGGACCAGCCGGGCGTACGAGGAAGTGCGCCGGGTCGCCTGGGACGACATCGACGTTGCTGGCGTCGAGCAGCGCATTCGGGAACTGGAGGCCAACCGGAGCGCGATCCTCAACGCCAACGACCGGTTGCGTGCGCTCGAAACTCACATCGGGCACCTGAACGGAGTCCTGGAGAAAGCCCGCGAACGCCGGTTCGACTTGCAGAACCGCGGAAAGGAACTCAACGACCAGCACGCCATTCTGGCCGACCGGCAGGACAAGGTGAGCGACGAGCTCTACCGGATCGAGGACAAGCAGACGGTCGTCCTCGACGACGAGCAGGTCGTCCGGCTGAACAAGGAGTTCGCCGCCGCCGCCGCACCCGCAGACCCGGACAGCCTCGATCAGTTCCTCAACAACCTGGGCCATCTGCGCAAGCGGCTGAACAGCGCTGTCGCGGGCGCACGCCTCGACGTGGAACGCGCCGAGGCCGAACTCGCGCGAACGTTCGACACCTACCAGCGCCTGTGGGAAGACCCAACGCTAGGTGCGACCGCGACGTCATACCCGGACTACGCCCGAATCCTGGACAACATCATCACCACCGGTCTGCACGAGCGGAGGGACGAGTGGCGCCGACGACTCACCCAATGGAGCGGCCAGGACCTGGTGCCGCTGTCAGGCGCGATGGACGCCGCCATCGAGGACATCGAGGACCGGTTGGCACCGATCAACGACATCCTGGCCGCGCTGCCCTTCGGGGCAGGCCGCGACCGGCTGCGCATCAAGCTGCGCCGCCTCGCCCCCGACCACGTGATGCAGTTCCGCCGAGAGCTGCGGGTGCTGTCGTCGACGGCGACCAAAGGACTCGAAGAGAGCCAGATGGAACGTCGGTTCACCGAACTGCAACAGTTCATGGCCCAGTTACGGCGCCGCGACGACCCGCGCGCTACTGCGGAACTCGCCGACCGCGACCGGCTGCTGGACGTCCGACGGCACGTGGAGATCACCGCCGAGCGGTACAGCTCCGACTGCGTGCTGCTCAGCGTGCACTCCGCGCTCGGCGGCAAGAGCGGCGGCGAGAGCCAGGAGTTGGTGGCCTTCATCGTGGGAGCGGCACTGCGGTTCCGCCTCGGCGACGAGTTGCGAGCCCGCCCGCGGTTCGCACCGGTGTTCCTCGACGAGGGCTTCGTCAAGTCCGACTCCGAGTTCGCTGGCCGCGCCGTGCAGGCGTGGAAAGGCCTGGGCTTCCAGCTGATCGTCGGGGCACCGTTGGACAAGGTGACCGCGCTGGAACCGCACATGGACGAGCTGCTCGCCATCACCAAGGACAACGCGACCGGCTACTCCTTCGTCGCACACATCAAAGATCCGGTTGACCGGGGTCACGAGTGAAGACCCCTGAACAAGTTGTCGCCGATCTTGCCCGACGGGTGAAGAACAGTTGGGCCGCGACCCTGGTCGGCACACCCGATGCGTTGGCATGGCCCCTGGCGCTGCCGATCGGGCAGCCGAGCTCCGCCGAGCTCGCAGCCCAGTTCGCTGAGGTCACCCGTTTGGTCATCACGTGGCGAGAATGGGCCGCTCTACACGGTTTACAGCTGAAGTTCCGTGCCCGCCACATCGCCGGCACCGATCAAGAGCTGCCCACCCACCTGTACGTGGCCGATCTCGACACCGCCGCACGCGTTTGCGCAGGCGAGTGGCCAACTCGCCTTTCCCAGGGCCGACGGCGAGCCGCCGTCTTAGCCAAACGCTACCCGCGACTGGCCCAGCCCGAACGCACGCTAGCCGCCGCGAACGGCCTCTCCGACGTCGACTTCGACCTGCTGATTCAGGCCGCAGATTGGTTTGCTGGCAACGATGCAACCGGGCTGACGCCCCGCCAAGTACCGATCGCAGGCCTGCATGCGAAATGGCTCAATACTCGACAGGCGCTGGTCAAGGAGTTGGCCGGGGTCGAGAATCTGCAGCTGGCCCCAGCGCACCCGGCCCGCATCCACTTTACCTATCTCGATCCGGCTCATCGTGCCGCTGGCGGCCGGGTGCACGACTCTGCCACGGTTGGTGACAGGATCCAGTTGCCATACCGGCCGGAGGTGGTGATCATCTCTGAGAACAAGGATACTGCCATCCATTTCCCGGAGGTGGGAGGAGGAGTCTCGGTCGAGGGGGTTGGCCGAGGTGGGGGTACGACCGCGGCGTTCGACTGGATAACACGGGCTCCGAAAGTCATCTACTGGGGTGACATGGACGCTGATGGCTTAGAAATCCTTGACGGGTTTCGTGCTGCCGGCGTGCCAGCTATGTCGATCCTGATGGACCCGGACGCCTACGAATCCTGGGAGCGATTCGGTACTAACCTCGACCGGCACGGCAAACCGCTCGAACCGCGTCCCGCTCGACCGGTGCCGTACCTGACTGAGCCTGAACACACCCTCTACCACCGGCTCATCGCACCGACCTGGATCCGTCATCGTCGTATTGAGCAAGAACGGATCCCGCTGATTGTGGCGCTCGAGGAGGTGGACCGCTGTGGAGGCTCCAGTCCTGACAGCGCCGTGTGATGTGCGGTCGCCATCACCTGTGTCGAGGCTGTCGAAGGTTACGCCGCATTTTGTGCGGGCTGAAGCGTCATCGATCTAGGAGCTGAAGAGGCTAATTGAGCCCGGTGAGCTGGTCTTCCAAACTCAGCGCACGGCGACGAGCAGCGTCTGCCTTCTTCTGGAGTCGCTCGTATTCAATGCGAGCTTTGGCAAGCTCGTCAGTCACTCGCCGCTTCTCCGCCTCACGACGTGCCGTATCCGGGGGCAACTTCTCCGAAACAACCACTCCACGTGTCTGTTCGCATTCCGGGCAACCGACGACAGCAATCGACCAGTGGTCGTTCGAATGGTGCTGCGTTTTCTCGACGATATGGTCACACGTCAACGTCAGGCGCCACGTGTCAAGGTCATCAGGTCGTGTCCCCGTCTTGAAAGCGGCAAGGAAGGCAGCGATCTCCTCGATCCGTTCTCGGCTCAACGGTGGCGACGGACAGCAGAATCCGCAGTGCTGAGTCCTCGATCCCTGCACCGACCACTGATGACTTCGACAGTCGACATGGCGCCGTCTGAAGTCCTCGTCGTCGGCGTCGTACTCCCTGCGCTGCCCAGCATCCATCTTGAGCAGAACGGGCCAGCTGCCACGTCCGTCGCTGATCGCGAGCCCGCATCCACGACAAGATGCCCCAGCCACGTACTCGTCCCATGTCAGTCGAGTTCCGTTCACATCCCACTCACGCTGCTTGTTGTCCCGGCGAACGGCATCCTCCTCAGCCTCCAACGCAGCCTTGCGTCGTCGCTTCAGCGCACGACGAGCTTTCTCTTCCTCGCTCAGCTTCGCCATCAACCCTCGTTGCTCGTAGACGTGATGAGCTGCGGTTTTCTCATGTATCGGCGGGTGGCTGCCTGAACTAAACTCCTGATGTGCGAAAGGCAGGTCCTAGCTCTGGCCTGATACCGACGTGGTTGCGGAACCTGTGCCTTGGCAGGATGCTCGACCCCTTGCAATAGAACGCATCCGCAAGCTCAACCAAGGAGCCGATTGATGGCGCGAAACGCAGCGCTGAACGCCAAGCAAATGGCCGTCCTCAGGTGGGTGAGCGAAGGATGCGCGGACGGTGTCTACGAGGGAACAGCGCATCGCTTGGTTGCTCGTGCTCTGCACAACCGCAAGCTGATCGTGGTGAAGGGCAACGGATCATCGTGGACGGCGCGGATGACCGACGAAGGCACTCACTACCTCGACCATGGTCAACCCCCGCCAGCGGTCGACCATGTGGAAAGTAGTCGTCAGACAGGCGCTCGGCCTCCGAAGACGAGGAAACAGGGACCGGTCGACCAGTTGATTACCTCGCTCGCAGAAGCGCCTGACCGCCGCATCTTCGTACCACCCAGTGCGGCTGGCAGGCAGCGGATGCTTGCCAGCATGGCGAGGAAACTTGAGCGAATTCCAGCAGGTTCCCGTATCTCCTTCGGACATTCCCAGGAATCCGACGGCCTTATGGTGACGCTGACCCAGGAGCCGATTCCCGACTGGCAGGCCAGATTGCTCGACCCGTTGTACGTCTCGCACGAGTTGTCGGACCCCCAGGGCTGAGGCAAAGTCGACTACCAGTGGCTTGACCTGCTGATTCGGGTTGCGACACACCGAAGATCGGGTAGTCCGGAGCAGGCACGACAGGACCGTCGATCATGAAGGTTCCTACGCCATCGTGATCTTCGGAGCTCCGCCGTGCCTGCCGTGTCATCGTCTCCCATCACTGTCCTGTCACGCCAGTTGGCCCCGCTGGGCGAGGTGGCGCCGCAGGCGCGGACCGGGTTGCTCGAGGTGTTGGAGTCGGTGCCGGATCCACGCAGGAAACGGGGTGTGCGGTATCGGTTCGCGGCGATCCTGTTCGTGTCGGTGTGCGCGGTGGTCTCCGGTGCGCGGTCGTTCGCCGCGATCGCCGAATGGGCCGCGGACGCGGCCGAGGACACGCTGAGCGGAATGGGGATCGGCGCACCGAACGCGTCCACGATCCGGCGGGCGCTCTCGGCATTGACCGGTGACGGGTTCGACACCGCGATCGGCGTCTGGCTGTCCGGGCGTGTCAAGGCAGCGTGGATGGGGGCGCCGGGCAGGCGGCGGCGCCGCGCGATCGCGGTCGACGGTAAGGCGCTGCGGGGTTCCCGTCACGGCGAGCAGCGCGCGCGAATGGTGATGGCGTGCCTGGACCACGACAGCGGGGTCACGGTGGGCCAGGTCGAGATCGCGGAGAAAAGCAACGAGATCCCCATGTTCGCAGCACTTCTGGACACGATCGTCGATGTGACCGGTCTCGTCGTCACCGCCGACGCGTTGCACGCGCAACGCGGGCATGCCGAGTACCTGCACGGCCGTGGCGCGCACTACGTGATCACCGTGAAGGGCAACCAGAAGGCGTTGCGCGATCAGTTGGCGGGCCTGCCGTGGAAGGACGTGCCGATCGGGTACCGCGAGACCGACACCGGCCACGGCCGGGTAGTCACCCGCACCTACAAGGTCGTCACCGTCGCCGCCGGGATCCTGTTCCCGCACGCCGCCCAGGCCGTCCGGATAGTGCGGACCCGTAAACGCAAGGGCAGCACCAGGCGCGCGAGCCGCGAGACGGTGTACGCGGTGACATCCCTGACCGCCGCGCAGGCCCAGCCCGCCGAGTTGGCCCGCTACATCCGCGGGCACTGGCACGTGGAGAACAAGCTGCACTGGGTCCGCGACGTGACGATGGGCGAAGATGCCTCTCGGGCACGCACCGGCGGCGGGCCCAGGATGATGGCCAGCCTGCGCAATCTCGCCATCAGCCTGCTACGCCTGACCGGCCACACCAACATCGCCAAAGCCGTACGTCATATGGGAAGAAGGCCCGAACGAGCCATCAAGTTGATCTCAGCCAGCTGAAACACGACTTTGCCTCAGCCCTGGTCGGACCCCAGTGACGTCGTCGGCATCCTGATGCAGAGTGACAACTTCCCGGTCGCCGGTGAGCCACGCGATCGTGCCTTTCGTCTCCTAGAAGCGCTGGTGGACGGTGCGCGAGAAGCAGGAATACGGGTCGAGACCGGTCATCAGGCTCGCCACGGGTACGGATACACCGCTCGCATGCGGGACGAGATCACGTTTCGCATCGACCAGGACGTGTTCCACCTTCGCTTCACCCAGGCCACCCTGCAACGTCCTCACGAGCCGACGGAGCAGGAGCTCGCCAAAGCACGCCGCGGTTACCTGTTCCCTGACTTCGACGACATCCCTGACGAGCACCTCGGCATCGTTCTGGACGGACCTGGAGCGAAGTTCTGGTCGGATAAGTGGAAGGACTCCGATGAACACCGGCTGGAGCACGATCTTGCGCAAGTGTTGGAGGAGATTCGTCTCCGTCACGGGTACCTGACCGACCTGCGCGTGAGAGAACGGGAGCGGGAACTGCGAGCTCAGCAAGCGCGAGTAGAGCGCCAGAAGCGGCAGGAAGTCGCGCGTGACCGGGCAGTGATGGCGTACCGGGAACACATGATCGACGAAGACGCCCGCGACCAGTCTCGGCGGTGGCAGGAGTCGAACCGGATGCGTGCCTATGCGGAAGAAGTGCGTCGTCGCGCGTCGGCGCTGGACACGGCGGACCGAGAGCGAGCGTGGTCGTGGGCTGAAAGGGTCACCGAGATCGCTGACTCCCTGGACCCGTTTCCTGATCAAGCCGTTCCACCGCGGGACATCGCGGAGCCCTCGGAGACTGACCTGCAGCGGTTCCTGGAGCCGTAAGATCACGAACGGCCCTACCCCCAAGAGCGGCGGCGTGGAACCTCGATGTACCGAACGGGTATCTCCGACGGCTTCAGTGGGCGGTCGACCACGGGACGGTAGTTCGCCGGCGTGATGCGCTCTTCTTCATGCACGCTCGCGATCACATCGGCGAACATGCTGTGCCCGTTTTCACGCAGCTGGTCGACCAGACGCGTGACGAGCAGGTCCAAGCGTCGCACTTCGGCCTCCGCCGCAGCCAACCGCTCTTGCATCGAAACGGCGCGATGACCGCACCAGCCGCGGAGAAGTTCGTGCAGCGGACGCCCACGTTCGAGGTACCAGCTGTACTCCCACTCCGGACTCGAGGTCCGCTCCTCGCCTCGGTGATCGGTGTAGGACTCGCCACGCGTGGTCTTCTCGCGATACTTCCGCTCCTCCTCGACCACCAAGTCCAGTATGGGCATCGGGTTCACCTGACATGCGAGTTCGGCGATCAGGAGTGTCCCTTCCTGGGATAGCACCCGGTGACCGTCCCCGTCGGTGAGAAACTCGACCCGCTCGATGAGTTCTTCAGTCGGTAAGCCGATCAGCGATTCGAGCTTCACCGGATCGATGATCTCGGTGACGTGCGGAGACCACCGAAGTTCGGCCACTTCATCGGGGATCAAGGCGTCGAAGACGAGCCCCACCGCTGACCCTTCGATGTCAGTCAGCTCGAACGCGGAGACTCGCTCCCAGTCCGCCATGCTCTCGTCGTAGCGACGAACATGGGACCAAGGGCCACGTAAGCGTCTTTCCGGGACGTTCTCCTGCTTGCCAGCGGCCTCGCCGTCAAGGAACTCGATCTTGTACCGAGGATTTCGCTTGCTGGTGTCGATCGCGAGAACGCGCACACGCTGAGAAGGATCGTGGTCGCGCTGCCGGTAGATCTGCTCATCACCGATCTTGATCATCGTCCGAGTGCCTCGTCGATCTCCTGTGACAGAAGGGCCGGTACGTGACGTGCTGTCGCTGTGTCCGGAGACCAACGCGCTGAGCATCTCGCCCAGTACGACGACTCCCGGCCAATCAACGACGTGCTCAAGGTGTGTGCTACAGCATCGCCAGCCGCCAACGAACGGTACCGCACGGGCTGAGAAGCCCTGGCAGGAAGCGTTGCGAGCACTTGAGTCGCTTGGGTCGCCCAAAGCTATCGAGGTTGAGGCGGACCTGGCCGGGCCGCGCCGCAGAGGGTCGGATCAGTCGCCGGCCTGATCGAGCGGCTCGTCGATCTAACCGCGGACCAGTTCGGCGATTCGTAGGTCACGTCGGCCCAGATGAGGGTTGTTCTCGTCGGTAGCGTCGGAGAGTCCTTCTTATGCGTCTCCTGCGCCAGCACGGCGGCCGACTCGGCCTGCCACTCCCTGGATGACCGCCACAATCCGCAATGTCTCACCCGCATCGAGCCGGTACGCGGAGGACAGTGCGACGTGCAGCTCCTCCCAGCAGTGTGGGGTTGATCGGAAAGTTCTTCGTAATCAACGTGATAAGGGTGCGCGACCGTGCTAGCGACTTCTCGATCGACCGCGTCAGCGGTGCCCAAATCTCGCCTTCGATCACATCGAGGAACACCCGCTGCCCGCGCGACTTCAGCGCCGCCCGCAGAGCTACTGCAGCAGTGACGTCCTCGGACTTGTAGTACAGAAAGACATCGAACTGATCTTCTACCGCCGCATCCACGCCCGCGTCCCTTCCCGTTGTTGTCCCCGGTTCAGTGCCGCTCGCGGACCTCGCCTTCCCGACGCGGCAGCCGGCACATCGTGGAGATCGAACACAGGCACTAGCCCCAATACCAGTGACTTAAGGGTGAATCCGGTAGGCTGAGCGCACCTTGGAGGTGCCTGATGCCACGGCCTGGACAGGTCAAGGCCGACACGGACACGCGATTGTCGGATCGGATCGCGATCGGCTTGTTGACCAGCGCGTTCCCGCCGGAGTTGGTGGATCGGGTGATCACCGAGACCGGCCGGGTGGGGCAACGTGATCGACTGTTGCCGCCGCGGGTGGTGGTGTATTTCGTGTTGGCGATGTGTCTGTTCTCCGGCCAGGGCTATGAAGAGGTGGCCCGGTTGTTGACCGAGGGCCTGTCGTGGGCGGCACGGTGGTCCAAGCCGTGGCGGGTACCGACGACCGCGGCGATCTCCCGCGCACGGGTCAAGCTGGGTCCGGCGCCGTTGAAGGCATTGTTCGAGCAGGTCGCGAAGCCGCTGGCCAGCCCGGCGACGCGGGGGTCGTGGTATCGGACCTGGCGGGTTCTGGCGATCGACGGCACGACCTTCGACGTGCCCGACACCCCGGAGAACACGCAGCGGTTCGGTCGACCGGGCAGCGGTCGTGCGGCGGCACAAGGTGATCGGGCGGCGTTTCCACAGGTGCGGGTGGTGGCGGTGGCCGAGTGTGGCACGCACGCGATCGTGGCGGCGACGCTGGGGTCGATCACCAAGGCCGAGGCCACCCTGAGCCGGGAGTTGTTGCCCGGCTTGGCAAAGGGTGAACTGTTGATCGCCGACCGCGGGTTCGCGGGGCTGCCGTTGTGGCGGGCCGCGTCCGCGGGTGGCGCGGATCTGTTGTGGCGGGTGCGGTCGAACATCGTGCTGCCGGTGCGCGAGGAACTGCCCGACGGGTCCTATCTGTCGGAGATCGTCGCCACCGAGGATCATTACCGCCGCGAGGATCCGGTGATGGTGCGGGTGGTCGAGTACACACTGGACGATCCCGCACGCCCCGAACATGACGCGCCGTATCGTTTGATCACCACGATTCTGGATCACCGTAATGCTCCCGCGCGGGAGTTGGCGGCGTTGTACTGCCAACGCTGGGAAATCGAGACCGCACTGGACGAGCTCAAGACCCATCAACGCGGGCCCGGACAGGTGCTGCGTTCCCGTTCGGCTGACGGCGTGGAGCAGGAGGTCTGGGCGCATCTGCTGGTGCACTATGCGATCCGGTCGTTGATGCACACCGCCGCCGGTGAGGCAGGTCTGGATCCCGACCGGTTGTCCTTCACCCGCACCCTGCGCCTGGCTCGCCGACAGACCACGGCCCAGGCCGGGTTTTCCCCCTGACCGTTTGGCCGACGCGCTGGCCGGAGGGGTTCGGGAGATCCTGGCCCGGCTGCTGCCGATCCGGCGGCGACGCGGTAATCCTCGGGTGGTCAAACGGAAAATGTCCAGTTTCCCGCTCAAACGCACTCTGCACCGCGCCTGGCCGCAACCCGCCCACGACTCCGCTGAGGCGGTCCGGATCGCACCGCCCTACCGCGCCATCTCGGCCAACAAGCAGCGCAAACCTCCCTAAGTCACCGGTATTGGCACTAGCCCCTATCGAGCATGATCGCCCACACCTGCGCCAGCGCGTTGCCTACGAATCGGGGCGAGCGCAGCACTTCCAGTACCTCACCGGATGCAGCGCTGGCGGGCGGCGCGGCCACCGGTGGTGTCGGGTTGCGGTGACGGTACAGGTTGTGGATTCAGTTCGGCATTGAAGACCGAGTTGAACGCCTCGGTGAGGGCGTTGTGATAGCTGTCGCCCTTGGATCCGACCGAGGCCACGGCACCGGCCTCGGCGAGCCGTTTGGGTATAGCGAACGGCCGTGTACAGGCCGCGGTCGGAGTGGTGGAGCAGGCTGTCGGCGTCCTGCCAGTCCCTGCGCCGACGATCAACGGCGCACTGTGCGAACTCTGGCGCGTCGATAGGGCCCTATAGCACATTGCTACGACGGGGATGTCGCGTCCTCGCGCCCGCTGCCACAAATTAGGCGGAGAGTGTCGCGTAGCGTGATCGAATCGACCGTCGGTGTTGATGGCACAGCCGAGATGGATTCAAGGCTCGTCCAGGGGCATGCCCCCCTGTTTTCCCAGGTCACGTGGCTCCCGCGTCGTGAGAATCCAAGTAAACTTGGTGTGCCACTTAGGGCGGTGCTCACCGTCTGCAGAACTCTCAGGAACCTCAACTGTCTCAAACAGTGCGGCTTGAGCCCTGATGGAGGCCGTATGAGCACTGGCCCACTTCGGCTCCCCAGGCGGCATGTGCGGCCATATGGACTAGGCCGTTAAGCCTAGCGGCCTAGTCGGGCAATCCATCTGGTGTCACATTTGATGTCATGACATCAAGGATTCGAGGCGTCAAGATCGTCAAATATGACATCTTTGCAGGTCAAGCGTGGTGCCCCCGGCAGGATTCGAACCTGCGCCACCGCCTCCGGAGGGCGGTGCTCGCACCAGCTCCTACCTGCGAAGACTTCGACAATCATGCGTCCGCCGGAACAGGATCGGCATCGGTATCTGCGTCGGCAAGGCCAGAGTCGGCTACGCCCTGCGGCTCTTGGTCGCTTGGCTCGCCAGAGACCGCAGGCTGGATCACGGCGGGTGATCGAGGAGGGTCGTACCAAGATGACTGACCCGACTGTGGCTTGATGGAGCCGAGCCAGCATGCTGTTGCGTCATGGTTGACAACGTGGAACCTCCGCCCCGTCCGGCCGACCAGCCTGTTGAGCCGAGAGATACGCCAGGACGCCGCCGTGTCCTGTTATCAGCGAGAGGCATGTATAACTACCTATCCAGTGAAAAGTTTCAATTTGTAAAGTCATTCATGTGGGTTGCGGGCGGAGTGTTATTTCTTGGCTTTCTGCTAATTCTGGTTATACATTATAAATGGGCGGGTCCAGGGGAGTTAACGATAGCGTCGATCGTCGAGTCCATGAAGCTTGCAGCGGCAGTGTTGTTCCTTATTGTCCTGATGATTCTTATTTGGCGAATGGATAGTGGTCCGCGGGAGCGCAGTATTGCAGACCGTGCCGATGAGGCGCGTGATCACTTGACTGCGGCGGCGCAACTGCTGAACGAAATCGGCGACGAGTTAGCGGTAAAAACGAATCTGCTGGAGCAGCGTGAGGCAGATGCAAAGCACTACGAGCACTTGGCATCCTTGAATGTTGAGCAAGCCAAAGCTATTGAAGGGCTGGTCGGTAGACAGTTCGCCCGGCAATCGCGTGTTACTTGGCTGCAATTCGGTGGATCATTGGTGGCTGCGTTCGTTCTTGGTCTGATAGTGAATTGGGTCTCGAACCCTGTTCTGGAGATGATCTATGGCAAGTAACGATCTTACGGCTCCTCGTAGCAATCTCGCGCGGCTAAGATTTCCTGTTGCCACGCTGCTCTGGCCGAGCAGGGACGTCTATGCGCGGTTCGAGTGCGTCCGCCAGGACCCACTGTCCCATCCTGACGGCTGAGCCAGCCCCTCGGACTCCGAACGACACGTAGCCAACCCAGTGTCCGGTCGTCGTCATCTCCCACATCATCAGCTCGCCCGGTACGCGCTCCTGAAGGTCGAGGCCGTCCAGGTAGTGCATCCGCGGTCGATCGATCCGGTACACGACGTTCAAGTGGACCCAGACCGGCTTTGAGGGGCGTACGTCGATGCGACGACCGCGCTGCGGGGGCGGCTCTGCTCCGCGCGGCGACTCGAACATGTGTTCGAGTATGCGGTTGGTCCTGGCACCCTGTAAATGCAGAGCGGGGCACCCCCTTCATCGGAGCGCCCCGCGCTGGTACGTCTTGTGGATCAGTCTAGATCGTGCCGTCCAGACTTCACGTCGTCGAGGAACGCAGTGAACCCATGAAACGAGAAGGTCAGATTCGGCCCGGTGGCGTTCTTGCTGTCGCGCACCACTCGATTTCCAGGGGCGCATGCCATCTCGACACACTGCGCGCCGCCACCGCCGCTACGTGAGCTTTTCCGCCACACCAGAGGGATGCTGTCATCCAAGGTCATTGATCCGCCTAACCAGTGCCGCACGTGTGTTGTCCTCTGACAACGCCAGAACTTCCGCTTCCTCGAACGCGACAGAGTATGCGCCGGTTGTCTTGATGTAGTCCGCTCCGGTCAGCGTCTCCGTGTATGCGATGTGCGCTTGCGCCGGTTCGATGAACAGCAGCGTAAACGGGCAGCTCACGCCAGGACTTGCGCCCGCAGCGAACGGGAACAGCCGCAGCGACACGTTGGGCAGCTCGGACAGTTCGCACAAGCGCTCAAGTTGCCGCCGAAGGACGTCCTTGCCGCCAACCTCCCAGTAGAGGGCGGCCTCGCCCAGCACGGCCCACACGCGCTGCCCGCTTTGAGCCTTCAGTCGCTCGCCGCGTTCCTGTCGTGCCTCGGCCCACCCCGTGACCTGAGCACCAAGAACGACCGGTGATCGCATGAGCTGAGCGCGGGCAAACTCGCTGGTCTGGAACATGCCCGGTACTTCGCCGTAGACCATACGAACTTCTGCTGCGGCGCGCTCCAAGGCGACGTACTGGCGTGCCGAGTCCGCAACCCGTTCCGGTGCAGCAGTACGGCGAGCTTCAGCCGCGAGCCGACGCATTTCCTCGGCTGCAAGCCCGGACACTCCGTACTTGCCGAGCATGGCGTTGACCTCGGCTGGCTTGGTCGCCAACATGCCGTTTTCGATCTTCGAGAGCTTGCCGCGGTACCAGCCAAGGGCGTCGTTGGCGTCCTCCAGCTCGAACCTAGCCGCTACACGGAGGGTTCTCGCACGCGCGCCGAAGATCAGCCGTTGAACGACTGGGCCTGGGTCTTCCTCCGACATGCCTCCAAGTCTGCCCTACGGATCATGCCGACGTGGACGGAGTATTGCGGAGCGTCACCGTTTGAGACTCAAACGTCATCCGTTTGCGCGCGTCACTGTTTGAGTCTCAGACGTAGTCTCTGGGGAGTTGTCAGTGGAGACGCTCCGACTGCCAAGCCTTGAGCGGCAGCTCGGTGCACCCCTGCTTCGTCAAGGGCAAATGGAGGTTCGAGATGGTGACTGGGTCGCTAGGAGCGCTTCTGGCTGGTGGTGTTGCCTTCGCGGTGATCTACATCGGACGCCTGGTCCACGCTGCTTCGCGTGGGTGTGACGCCTGTCTGGCTTTCGTCGAGTTGCGAGGCCTTCGCACGCGGGTTCGACGCGCGGCTCGTCAGAGTGCGATGTGACCGCGATGACGCTGGACACCCGCGAAGTCGATGAGTGGATCGCAGAGATGACGCGCCAGGGTTGGACTCACCACTACTTCCCCGACCGGGAAGCTCCCATCGCGATGGCGTCGACGTTCTGGCATGCGGGCTATGTCGACGTAATCCAACTGTTCGATCATGCGGACGCTTTCGCATACCGGGCTCCGATGGAGCAGTGGTCGGGCTCAGGGGCAGACCCGTTCAAGCCTGCCGCCGTGGTCTGGCTCTACGGCGGGAACCCGATCTGGACGATCAGGGCGACGCTCGGACTACCGCTTCCAGGTAGTGCGCAGGCGCCGACCATGCCGGAACCGCCCCCGCCGATGTGCGAAGTGCTTCCAGGGATCGCGACGAAGGTTCGAGCGGTGGTGATCCGCCCGAATACCCCCAGCGGCTACAGCGCGGACGTCGTGCGTCAAGTCCCGCGCAATCCAGTCGAGCGCTAACCCCCTCAATGCTCCCCCGCCTGCGGAGGTCGGGGGAGGCGGGTGGCGTGCGACGAGCAGCAGAGCTACTCCCACGTAGCGAGCGCCCACGTCACCCGCCCTTAGCGGCGGCGGGGTCGGGACCTCACCCCGAAGACCGACCTCGCCGCCTCAACCACAGACGTCCCAATTCGAGCATTCCCGTTTACCAGTCACTAGGGCGCGATTGGCCGAGGTGAGGGGGTGTGCGGGCAGACGAATTGGGCGAACGGCGGTAGGGCGCATCCATAAAGCCCTACCGCCCAAGAGCTATAGTCGGTGTCAACATGAGATGAAATGAACATGCCAGCGGGAAATCATGTACCTAATCAACTCATACGCGATGCGCGCTTACGGCTTCCGTCGCCGAACGTGCCCGGTGCTGCCATGACGCGGCAAGAGTTGGCCGAGGCGCTTAACGCCTACGTCACACTGCGCGACCCTAAGGCCATGCCACTGGACTTCCGCAATATCGGCCTTTTTGAACGCGGAGTTACCCGCTGGCCACGTAAACTTATACGCGAAGCTCTCCGTAGCGTGCTTATGGCTAGTAACGATTCGGCGCTTGGGCTCCATACAGGCAGGCGCGCCTCACTTATTCCACAAACTGTTGCGGCGGCGCCCTCAATCAGTGCGGAATACTCGTCGTCAAACGCTGAATTCTGCGATCGCTCCGAAAAAACGTTCATAGTGGACACGGCAAAACTCGACATGTTGATGCTAAATAAAGAAGGTGTGCTCGTTGTCGATCGGCGACGAGTGTGGCGGCCATGAACGCCTCGATGAGCTTTGGAATTCGCGAAATGCGAAGATCCCACGTTGTTAATCGTCCGTAACTAATACCTCAGCAAGCGCCAGTATCGACCAAGAAGAGAGGTTGAACGCCTTTAGGTCCTTGTGAAACCAGCTCTTTGCCTGTGTATGGCTAGATTATTGACATGGGCACAAATTGGGTGGCAGCCGTTGTGGTAAACGCGCTATCGCCCTTTCAGGCATGCCCAAAAAAGCAATACGAAATTCGGGTAGACATTGGCGCTTCACCCAGTTGCACCTATCTGTCAACCGCGTAGTGCGATCATTATTTTCGTGGAAGAACCGATCGGGATGCATCGCGAACACCCGCAAAATTGCGCCCAAGCACGAGGTGATCGGTACTCCATCACCAAACGGAAGGAACGTGATGACGTCCACTCTCGCTAAGGCAACCACCGAAGACTTGATCTCGCTGGAGTTGCGCGGCCGGTTGACCTCGCAGTTGATCAAGGAACACGCTGGGATGACCGGGGACGAGGCCGTCCGCATCGTGGATCAGGCGGTGGCCTACTTGAAGACGTGCACGGACAACCCCGGCGTGCACCTGCGGCCGAGTCAGCGGGTCGACCTCGGCTGGCACCAGTTCATCCTCAACACCGTCGACTACGCCGAGTTCTGCGAGCGGGTCGCCGGATACTTCATCCACCACGTGCCCGACGAGTTCACCTTGCCGCGCGGCGGGTCCGCCGAAACCGTGAAGGCTCTGGCCCCTACGGTGGAGGCGATGAGGGCCAGTGGGTTCAAGGTCGACGCCGAACTGTGGATGACGAAGGCGGGCGACTGCACCCAGTGCCACTCGGGGTGCACCAACTGCGGTCAAGGTGACGGCAAGCCCAACTGCTAGAACGAGGATGTAGATGAAAGTTCGTCGTGATTGGTATGACCTGCCTGAGGGTGTACGGCTCGCCGTGGAGCACAACATCGGACAGGTGCTGAAAACCGATTCCCCGACTGCGGGCCGAAATTCCGAACTGGCCTTGACGCTGTGGTCCGAGGCCGGACCGGTGTACTGCAAGGGGATCACGACGGCGTCGTCGGCCTGGTCTTCGATGCACCGCAACGAGATGGCCGTGAACCCGTCCTTGCCTGACGAGCTCGCGCCGCGCCTGTTGTGGCATGTAGAGACGGAAGGGTGGCTGCTGCTCGGATTCGAGCACGTGTCCGGGCAGCACGCCGACCTCTCCCCGGATTCGGCAGACTTGCCGTTGGTCGCCGACGCGGTGGCGCAGATCAGCCGTACCCCGCTGCCCCCGGCTCCCGTGGCGCGACGGTCCATGTCCGAACAGTGGGCTCGCGGGCTGGCAGCGGAGATCGGGTCTCCGCTGCCACCGGAGGCGGAATCGTGGTCAGCGGAGAACCTCGGGCTGCTCGACGAGTGGGCGATCCGCGCACCCGATCACATGGACGGGTCAAGCCTCGCCCATACCGATCTTCACCCCGCCAACATCCTCGTCTCCGGTCGCGCGCAGATCATCGACTGGGCATGGTGGCGAACGGCCGCACCGTGGGTGGACCCGGCCTTCCTGCTCATCCGCCTCATCGCAGAGGGACATGATCCCGAAGCAGCGGAGAAATGGGGATGCCAGTTCGATGGCTTCTCGGCAGCGCCACCTGAAGCGCTTACGGCGTTCGTTGCCTCCGTGGTCCGCATGTGGGAGCGAAGGTTCTCGAACACTGCGGCGACCGAGGCTGCTCGTCAATGGGCGCGGTACCGATTGAGCTGACATGGCCACTTGAGGCCGATGTCGTTGAGCATGCACTCCACACCAGAAGTCCCCTGCCCGAGCTGGGCAGGGGACTTCGTGCTGCCAGTCTTTTGAGCGAGTTCGGGAGCAGAAATTCTGCCCCAGAAGGCCCTGACCGGAAGTTCCAGCGCGACGTGGCGCGTTCGCGTGTGTCGGGGATCACAAGTTGACTCGCCCGGACGAGGCTGTAACTATGTGTAATCATATCCCAATGCGTTGACGCCCGATCGGGTTAATAAAGCTTTCGATGTACACCTGGGAAAGTGACTTATCGCCGTTTACATGTTCGATAAGTAATCGGAGTAGCTCCACATGCCTGAGTCTTCCACGCACTCGGGTAGACAAGTAGTGTAGTGTTTATCTACAGAGGCTGGATACGTATATCCGCTAACTTGTGTGTTGTGTCCCCACTTGAATTTTTCCTCGTTGCCGCGGCAGTGCTGGGCACGGTATTCGCCGGTATCGCACTGCTGCTGTTTGTAGCTTCCCGTGGTACGGAAGGCGAAGCGCGTGAGCGCATCATCTTGGCACTCAAGGATCTACTGGTTGGTCTTCTCGAAACGGCGGGCTTGACCTTGGTCCAAGTTCTCAAGCTGGTCTCGCCGCCGTGGGGGCGCCCTACCGAAGTCGTTCCTCTGGAACAGCCGCCCGTCGAGCCTGGATCGGCAGAGCTTTCTCCGGCCGAACTGCCCGCTTCCAACGATCAGATCCCACCCCCTGGTTCGGCCTGAACGATGAACGCCCTCGCACGGAGATCCTCGTGCGAGGGCGTTCATCGTTAGGTCACGCGGCTTCCCCCCCAGCGGACGTATCCGTTCAGGTGGTTGGTGAGCAGTTCCAGCGCGCGGGCCAAGCGCTTGCTGATTGCGCGCTGGCTGACGGCCTCGTGCTCGGCGATCTCCTCCTGAGTCCAGCCGCAGGCGTGGGACAGAAAGAGGGCGACCCGCAGTTCGCGGGTCAGGAAGGTCTCGCGCCAGGCCGCGCGGATGTCCGCCAGGTGGGCCCAGTAGGTGCCGCTGTGGGAGGCGACGCTCGTCGCGCGGGGCATGTCCGGGTCGGGGATCTGGGGGTTTTGCTGCCCCCAGGCCCACGTCCCGCCCCAGATGGTCGGCAGAAGCCGCTCGACCTGCTCCGGGGTGTAGGTCAAAGCTGGATCGCCTCCAGGCGCGTCAGCGAGACGGTCTGGTTGGTCTTGCGGACGTGAGGCCGGTACTGGTCCCGCAGCCTCGACCAGATCCATCGGATCAGGTAGTTCGGGTGCTCCTCGTCGGCGAGGTAGGCCAGCACCTTGTCCGGGTGGGTGGCGATGACGATCGCCGCGTCCTGCTTCAGGTCGTCCAGTTCGGCGACGTGGCCGAAGTCCCGGACGACGCTGGCGGCGGCGATGCCGATCGCTTCCCGCACAGGGGGAAGCTGGACAACGCGCCAGTCGGTACGGTCGGTCAACGAATCACCTCCAAGGGGCCCACGGCCCCGTCCTTGGTCATGGCGACGATCAAGCCGGGGTGGCCGGTCGTGCCCTTGGCGTGCCGCCACCACGTGGATTCGCTCTCCATCGCGGGCGGCTGGATGAACAGGCGCTTGCCGTCGCTGTCGACGTGCTCGTGGTGCAGGTGCCCAGCGACCAGCAGGTCCGCCTGGTGCATCGGGGAAGCGGCGTTGAAGGCCTGCCCGCGCCACCACTCGAAGTGGCGGCCAGGCTTCCACTGGTGGCCGTGCGCGTGAGCCACCGTGGTCCCGGCGACCGGCAGCACGACGGTCAGTTCGTCCGTCTCGGGGACGTAGAACCGCACGTGCCCGAACGCCTCCGGGTTGAGCGCTGCGGCGTCGGCGACGGCGATCAGGGACTCGGTGTCGTGGCTGTCGTCGTAGCGGGTGACGCCCTTCCCGGCGAAGCGCACGGCCTCGCCGTGGTTGCCGGGCACCGCGACCATCGACACCCGCTCGGCGCTGTCGGCGAACAGCTTCAGCGCGTGGAGCATCACTCGGCGGGTCAGCCGGATTTGCTCGTTGAGCGTGAGCTGTGTGCGCCACACGTTGGCGCCGCCTTGGGAGACGAAGCCCTCGACGTGGTCGCCGAGCCAGGCGACGTGCACGTGACCGACGTCGAACCGCAGGCGGTAGAGCTCCAGGACGTCGCGCGCCCGGTTCAGGTAGTCGATCGTGCGGGCCAGGGTGCCCTGGACTCCGTCGCCGTCGAGCTTGCCGAACTGCATGTCGCCCGCGAGCACCAGGAAGCCGTGGTCGCCCTCGGCCCGTTCGGTGACGGGCTCGTGGCCGCGGATCTCGGCGAACAGCTCGTCGAGCGGCGGGCGCTCGGCACTGGCCGCGGTGCCGAGCCGGGCGAAGCTGTACCGGGTGGAGACGCCGGTCGCGCCGGAGGCCATCGTCCACTCCGAGGCGCGGAACCCGGTCACCTCCCACAGCGAGGGGTCTTCGCCCTGCTCCCGGAGGAAGTTCGCCGCCGCGCTCTCGTCCACTTGGACGTCACTGCGAACGGTGACCTCGGCGGTGTCGCCGGAGACCTCGACCGCGCGGGTGAAGTCCTTCTCGGGGCTTGTTGCTCGCGGTGTGATCGCGGGGCCGACCGGCTTGGCGAGGAGCTGTTCGGTCAGGCTGTCAGCCACGGGTCACCCCCTTCTGGCGAATCGCTCGCCGGTAGTTGCGGATGGTGGATGCGGACACGGTCAGGCCGTGCTCGCGCAGTACGGCGGTCAGCCAGTCGGCCGAGGTGTCGCCGAGCAGGTGCGGGCACAGAGCGGCCCTCTGGTCGGGGCTGAGGCCGTCCCAGAGGGCCGTGAGCGTGGGGCCCGGTGCGCCGGGCAGGGGTCCGGTCACTCGGGCAGCACCGTGGCCCGGCGCAGGACGGTCACGTCCTCGGGGAAGTCGATGACCTCGTCTACGAAAAACGCCCAGTAGCCGCCGTCGTCGGTGAAGCGGAACTGGCCGATCTCGGGCTCGTCCTCCCCGAAGCGGAGGACGTAGGCGAGGTCTCCGTGCGTGAAGCCCGCGCTCACGGGCAATTCACCTTCGCCCGGCGCAGCACGGTGACCTCGACGGGATGGGCGACCTGCTCGGTGCCGAAGAACGCCCAGTAGCCAGCGTGGCCGGGGACGAGGTTGAACTCGGCAAGGACGGGCTCGGTCTCACCGTCGAGGACGATGTAGGCCAGCTCGTGGTGATCGAATCCGGCGATCACGCGGCCACCACAATGGGTGCTGCGCCGCGGCGGTGCAGGTGCTCGCGCCAGGCCACGGCGACGGCGGCAACCTGCACGAGCTCCTTGGCCAAGCGCTCGGGATCGCTCTCGGTGAGCGCCTCCGCGACCTCCTCCAGGAGGACGTCTCGCCAGGACACGACGCCCATGCTCTCGGCAATGGCCATGTTGCTCCGCGCGTCCACGAGCATCTGCCAGAACACGGGGCCGGTGCCGTTCGGCAGGTCGCCCGCACCGTGCTGGGCGTCCTGCGCGATGCGCTCGCGGCGCACCAATGCCAGCGTGTTGTTGGTCAGTTGGAACGTTGCGTGGCGGCGGACGAGTTCGTCGTAGGTCAACCTCACGGGGTGCTGCCCTCCAGGTGAGCGATGGCGGGGGTGAGCTGGTCGCGGAGGCGACGCAGCGCTTCGGGACTGGTGAAGCACCACATCCCGCGGCCGAAGGTCGCGAGGGTGACGCCGGGGGCTCCGTCCGACCGGTGGCCGAGGCTCACAGTCACGTCGTGCGAGGGGCGTCCGGTCAGAACACGCACGGCTTTGCGGATCACGCTGCGGTCAGCTCCTTGGGCTGGATCAGGTCGAAGATGGCGGACGGCCCGCCAGCCAGGTACGTGTCGGTCACGTCGCCTACCTTCAGGCGCACGCCCTTGGCCGAGCGGAGTGCGCGCGTGATCTTGTTGGTGAGCTCGGCGCCCGCGTCGTCCGGATCGCCCCAGACCCAGACCCGCGAGAAGCCTGCGAGCATCCGGCGGTGGCGGCTGAACCACAGCTTCGCGCCGGGGATCGCCACTGCGTGCAGGCCGAGCATCGACAGGATCACCGCGTCGAGCTCGCCCTCGCAGATGTGGATCTCGTCCCCCGCCCGGTGAACCGCGCCGACGTTGAACATGCGGGGGATGTCGCCGTCCAGGGTCATGTACTTGCCGTGGCCGTAGGCCCGGTGGTCGTGCTCCTGGAGGCAGCGGAAGCGCACCATCAACGGCTTGCCGTCGCGGTCGAGATAGGGGATCACCAGGAAGCCGCGGTGCCGACTGTGGCCGGGGAACGGGTTACCGACGACGCCAAGCCGGAACGTACTTGCCGCCTCGCGGTTGATCCCCCTTGCGACCAGCCACTTTGCGGCGTCCGCCGTAAGCGCTGCCTGATAGCTGGTCACCGCCTCCTCCAGCGCTTCCCGTTGCGAGTCCGAGAGTGGCCGCAAAGGCTCGTGCTCCGACAAAGTCGACGTTCTCCTTGAGTTGGATGAGGTTGAAGCTGTCGCCAGCGCGACCACACGAGTGGCAGTTCCAGAGGTGCTTGTTCAGGTCGACGCTGCACGAGGGGGTGCGGTCCTCGTGCAGCGGACACGCGACCATCTGCCGACCACGATCGGAGCGCGGAACGCCGTAGTGGTCGAGCAATGCGCCCAGGTCCGGGCGCTCAACGTCGCTCACGCGACCCTCCGACCTCGCAGCGTGCCGGTCATCCGATCGAAGCCAAGTTCGGCCAGCGTCGGGGGCGGCTGCTCGGCGTCGAACAGGATCTCGGCGGCGCGGATCTGGCGAACGCCCCAGTGCTCGTCGCCTTCGTCGGCGGCCAGAAGCGCGTCGATCTCGAAGTCGAGGGTCGCGGAGTCGTCGCCCTGCGGCCAGTGACGCAGCGCCAGCCACTCCTCCCATTCGCCGCCGAGGCAGGCAGCCCACTCCACCAGCGGGTCTTGCGCCGTCACCTGGTCAGGCCGAAGTAGTCGCCGACCGTGGTCAGCACGAGGGCGTCTTTCCAGTTCATCCCGCGGCGCTTGACCACGGCAATGCTGGCGACGCGCGCCCGGTCGAGGCTGCGGTGCGCTGCGAAGTGGCCGCCCTCGGCGAGGGCTTGGCGGACGAAGTCCGTCACGTGAAGCTGGCCAGCCTTGGCCTCGATCACGACGAAGTCGCCCGGCTTGGCGAAGTCGCGCACCACGAGGTCGCCCTCGTCTTCCTTGCCGGTGAGCACGAGGCGCTCGACGTCGAGACCGCTCTCGCGCAAGCCGTTGCGCAGGTCGCTTTGCCACTGCGCGCCGCGCCTGCGGTTGGCGGCGTTCCGCTTCGCGATGTCGGTCACTGGGGGACACCTCCGGGGGTCAGGCTCACCGCGGACAACATCGCCTGATGCGTGTCGAGCGCGTGGAAACGGGTCTTGTCCGGCTCACAGCGCAACGTGGCGTGCGAGCGGGCGGTCGGGTCGCTCGGACCCATGCGTTGCTTGATGACGGCGATCTTGTAGATCAACGAAGTCGGGTCCAGCGCCACGGACAGCGACAGCTCCGGTTTCTCCGACAGGCCGCCCTTGACCTGGTCACGCGACGGCGGAGCCCACGGGTCGGACTTCGCCTCCCAGCTCTTGTCACTGGCGTGGTGCAGCAGGATCACGGTCGCGCCCGTGGCGCGGGCGAGCTCGGTCGCCGAACTCATCACCGCCATCTGCTCGGTGTAGTCCGACTCCGCGCCGTCGAAATCCATCAGGTTGTCGAACACGATGACCTGCGGGTACTCGTTCCACAGCTCGATGTACGCCTCCAGTTCCTCGTCGACCGCCTGCCAAGTGATCGGCGAGCCGAAGCTGAAGGTGATGCGCGACGAGGCGAGGGCGTCCAGGTACTTCTGGCGGTGGTAGCCGCCTTCAGTCATGCCCGCTTCCACCATCTCCGTCGTGTGCCCGAGGGCCATCGACGCGAGGCGGGAACTGGCGGTGAAGGCGCTCATGTCGGCGCTGAAGTACAGCGTCGGCAGGTTCATGCTGGCGACCCAGAACAGGGCCAGGCCGGACTTCTGCGTGCCGCTTCGACCGGCGATCATGATGACTTCCCCGTGCCGGGGGCGGCATCCCATGTCGTAGAGAGACTGGAATGCCGCCACCCGAGGGAGTTCACGGCCGGACTCGGCGTGCAGGCTCAGCGACCGCGAGGGTGTGAGCAACTGCGATGCCTCCTAGACCCGCGGGGGCCAGTTGTAGTGGCCAGGGGTGGGCTCGGCCGCGAACGGCACGCCGGGCAGCGGGTGCGCGTACGGGGCGACCTGGTTGAAGATCAGCAGGTCCGCGGTCGAGCCGTCCTCGTGGACGTCGGTGATGAGCGCGGCGCGCGTGGCGCCGCCAGGGTCGGTCGAGTAGTGCACGAGCCGACTCACGCTGGGGGTTGGGGGAGAGGCGGACCGGGAGGCCCGCCTCGTCCCCTGCTGGGCTTCAGGCATCAGTCGAAGTCGGGCGCGTCCGACATCGCGGCCTGGAGCGCGGCCTCGCGGTTCGTGGCGTAGGCCACGACCTTCTGCTGGGTCGCGCGGTCCACCTGACGCCACACCCAGGCCGGGTTGCTGCCCGGCGTCTTGCTCGGGACCTGCGCCAGGGTCACGATGGTGGCCTGGTTGACCAGGCCCGACAGGTCGCGGGCCAGGACGGTCTGCTCGATGCGGACGCCCTCGGAGATCGCCGGGGTACCGGCGTCCAGGTCGGCCTGGGTGTTGAAGACCGAGAGGTTGGCCAGGACCGAGTCCTTCGGGCCGTGCGGCGTCGGGCGCTGCCGCTCGAAACCCTTGACCTCGACGAGAATCGCGACAGCCTCCCTGTGCTCGGCGGGCTTGAGCCAACCGCCGGACTGGTTGGGGATGTCGGCGAAGTTCAGCACTGTTTGGGTACTCCCTGTGTTCGGTGATGGGGATGAAACGACGAGGAGGGCAACCTCTCAAGTTACCCACTATCTTCGAATGAGAGTGGGTCGAGCTGCTCGCCAGATGTTCTCTCAGCTTACACAACTGGCGGTAGGGGGAGAAGCCTCTTAACCGATGAGTTCGCGGAGCTTCTGCGCCGAGGCGCGGTTCTGCGCGGCTTGGAACTCGGCCGATGCCGCGTTGCCCGCGAGCGCGTCCATCTCAGTCTTGATCTCCTGCGCGACCATCTCCTGCTCGCGCGCAGCGTTCTCCAGGTCGGTGGCCGCCTCGCCGAAGGCGGCCAGTGCCCGCGCGGCGATGCGATCAGCGTTGGCCAGTCGCGTGCCGAAGCTGGGTTCGGCGACCGGCGCGGGCGCGGTGTTGGAACTGGAGAACAGGGTCTTCAGCACGGGTGCGGGTCTCCTCCGTATTGCGAGCGGGAAAGGCTGGGGTCGAGCTGCGGATCAGGCCGCAGCCTTGAGGGCGCGTCCCTTGGCCTTATAGGCGTCCATGAGGCTGCCGTCAGCGAAGGCCGCCTGGTTCTGAGCCCACAACGCCTTGAGTGCCTGCACGTTCGCGCACTCCTCGATCCGGGCCAGCATCGGGTTGACCGCGGGCGTGGTCGGAACGTCCCAGGGCGGTGAACCGGCGGAAGTCCCGGCATCAGCCCAGACGTCGCCCGCCGGAGCGGGCGTTTCCCCGATCGGCCGCGCGCCGAGCTCGTCCTTCAGGAGCTGAAGCGCCTTCTCCTCGGACTGGGCGGAAGCCATGGCCGGGAGGGGTGTGGGGAGCGGGCCACCCGACGCGACCTTGGAGGCGACGCCAATCAGCTCGTGGAGGGTGCGCTGCTCCATCGCGTACGAGTCCAAGCCGAAGTAGGCGATGACGTCGATGCGGATCTCGTCGGGCGTGCCGTAGAAGACAGCCCAGGGAGCGTCCCGGTCACCGCTGTACTTGATGGTGACGGTAGTTCCGCGGGCCCTGCTGTTCTCGCTAGTCACTGGGGTGTGAGCTCCTCTCGTTTGTTGATTCTCAACTTACACACCGGGGGAAACTTGTACAACTTGAGATTCTGTGGCCTGGGTCACCGGTGGTGAGAGGATCAGGTCGTCGCGGATCGGCAACTCGTTGGAGCGCATGCCGCCGACTGCGCGACAGAAGTCGCGCACGCCACAGCCTCGGCACAGCGCGGTGATGTTGGGGAGGAAGACGCCGTTGCGGATGCCGCGCCAGGCCATCGCGTACTGCTCGTCGATGTACTCGTCGCTATAGATGGTCAGGTCCTTCAGGCCGGTCAACTCGCCGTCGCCAGCCATCCAGTAAGCGCCCCACTCGGCGGAGATCCCGTATTTGCGCGACAGGCCCACGGCATAGCTACCGAGCTGGAGCGTGGACATCGGCACCGAACCGGTCTTCAGGTCGACGATCACGACTTGTCCGTCCGGCGTGATGTACACGCGGTCGATGAACCCGAGGAAGCTCTCGTCGGCCATGTCCTCGTTGATCACGACCTCGACCCCGACCTCGCCGTCCGGAAGGATTGCGATCTTCCAGTCGCTGGCGGCCTTCCAGGCGAGCCACTTCTCCACGTACAGGGGGCCGTAGATCAGCCACCAGTCGTAGTCCCGCTTGTTCGGTCCGCCGCCGGGGCCGATTTTCTTCAGCTTCTTGCCTGAGGGCTTGACTTCGCGGCCGAGTTCGCGCTCCTTGGCCAGTAGGCCGTCGAAGACCGGCTTGAATTCCGGAACGGCGTCACTTCGACGTCCGATTTCGACCAAGTCGTGCGCCTCCGTGATCTCGTGCACGGCCGAACCGGCAACGGTGGCGAACCAGGTGGAGGCGTTGAGCTTGTGGCCACGCTCCAAGCGCCACCGTTCCCCGCACTCGGCGTAGGAGGAGAGGGAGGAGTAGGACAAGCGGCCGGGGACCTGGATGCTCAAGCGCTCACCGCCGGAGGCACGATCAGCGGCATGTCGTCCGTGGGCTCACGGGGGACGAAGTAGCGCCTGATCCAGTCGTTGTCGAGCAACTCGGGGTCGCACTCATCGAGCGGGATCGGCACGTAGCCAATAAGATCCAGATACTGCAAGCAGAACTTGATCCACTTTGGACTTGCATCCGGTGCGACGTCCACATGAAAGTCGAAGTTCTCGGCGTCGAGAACGACAAGGACCTGACCCGTGGCGTGGAGGGTCAGCATGCAGACGGCGTCCGGGTGCGTCGATTCCTCCTCCCGAGAGCAGTCCACCAGGCGAAGGTGTCTGGTTTCCTCTGATTCGGGTGGAGCCAGTTGCGAGCAGAGCACTGGTGCGCGACCTCCGGTGTGTAAGTTGAGATATAGAAGTTCTACCTGTCGGTTGATGACGTGTCAATGAGGCCTGCCCCGCCTCGCGCCCTCAGGTAAGACTCCCCAGTATCAGAATCGGCGTCCGACGTGCAGTCGTTACGCCCCATGACATGGAATTTTCGAACAAGTGTTCCACGGAAACGGACAGCGCCCCAGGCTTTTGCCGGGGGCGCCGCGACGATGCAAGCTGCTTATTGCCGGGGGAGAGCGCGTGCGTGGTCCATCAGCGACCCATAGGAAGCTCAAATGTCACTGGGAGTTATCTGCGGCCTAGGAGTTGTCCTGGGGACGCGACGGCGGGCGGATGAACTCAGAGTCGCCTTCTTCTCGTGGTACGTAGAAGAAGCCCGCCTCGGTGTCGGGGTCGTAGTGGACGACTGCGTTGCTCAGCTTCAGTTCGTGAAGCCAGTTGTCTAGGCGAGTCTGGTCGACATCGCGTAGGGCGAAATCTCCGCGGCAGCGTGCCAACAGTCGCAGCATGGTCAGAGGTGTCGACCACTGATGCTCATCCTTGACTTTCCAAGGTACGAGGTCGGCGTCGCGGGCGATGCGGGTCTCTAGTCCACGGCGTTTTCGGAAGTTCGACCACATTGAGATGGTGGTCTCGATGTGGTACTTCCTGCGGTACTCCTCGACCATCCACTGGTAGGTCTTCCCGTCTGCGAGCCAGTCCAACACCTCCTGCTCGCTCTGGATCTTCGATGCGGGCATGTCGTGCCCCTCTCGTGTGTCATGCGGTATGTGTTAGTTGCGACCCCCCGTCTGCTGTGTGTAACCTTGGCACAAATGATCAACAAATGTCAAGGTTCACACCCGCTCGTGCGAGGCTAGCTTAATCCGAACGGGTGAACGACGAAGGTTGGGAATCGGTAATGAAGGTCACACGGACAGTGTGTGATGTGTGCACTGACCAGGACAAACCTGCCAAGTCGTACGAGATTCGGCGCTTGGACGATGGAATCACGGTCAGTAAGGATCTGTGCGCGGAGCACGGGCTCGCGTTGGAGGAACTGCTCGCCGATGCGCCTCAACCCACGCCCAAGAAGCCGCCGAAGGCAACCGGCGGCACCTCACGGCGAGGCCCCCGAGGGATCACGGTTACGAGCATGGACGACATCGAGAAACAGAAGGCTGCAAGTAGCTGAGTCCTGGACGACCGAAAGAGCCCCACCCGCTGATTCATCCAGCAGGTGGGGCTCTTTCGATATCAGGATCAGACCTCGTCGGAGTCCTGATCGGAGGGGGTCACCGCGCCGCGCGCCCAGATGACGAGCACGGCAGTGCCGAGCAGATCGATCGCGCCAGCGATGGCGGATTCGGCCTCCGGGGCGATGGACAAGACGCCGAGCACGACGAGGGTGTGCAGCAGGCCGGTCAGGGACGCAACGATCGCGGCGCGGATGACGAGGGGCTCGCGGGCGGTGAGCGGGGTGGAAGCCACTGGAGTTACTCCTTGGGGTTGAGGTGGGTGGAGATGCCGCAGGCCCCCGCCGTCGAGTTGGTGGCGGAGGCCTGCGGAGGTGGTTGGGTCAGCGCTCAGCGCTGTCGATGTGCCGATCGAGGCGCTCGGACACGGCCAGGCGCTCAACGCGCTCGTGCGACAAGTCGCGGCGCAGATCGCTCAACGCGATGTCGTGGCGGGTCTGGCCGTCGAGTACCTGACCCAGACGTGAGATGACCTTGTCCAGGTCGTCGCGCAGGTTGGTGCTGTGCGAGTTCTGCACCTGCTTGCGCGCTTCGGCGGTGTCGGTCTTGACCTCGGTCAACTTCCGGTCCTGCCGCTTGAGCAGTCCGGCAACGATGCCGAGGAAGGCAAAGCCCGAGCTGATCAGGGCGACGATGACGGGGTCGCTCACGCGCCACGCTCCATGAGTTCTGCGACGAGGCGCTCCAGGCGCTCGATCCGGTTTTGCTGGTCTTGGACGACCGGGATGAGGGCGACACCGAGCAGGTCGTAGCGCAAGGACATGATCACGCCGTCCTCGTTGCGCTGGACGATCTCCGGCAGCGTCTGGTCGACCTCTTCGGCGATGAGACCGAGCTCGTGCTTGTGGTCGGTGTTCTTGCGGTCGTAGGTCCGCGGGCGCAGCGCGAGCACGCGGGCCGGGTCGATCCAGTAGTCCTGGATGTTCTCCTTGAACCGCCGGGCCGAGGTGTTCTGACAGAAGTTCCGGTTGCCGTCGACCCAGGCCGCGTACCAGGGGCCCGGCCCCGGTCCGTTGGTGTGGACGCGGTCAGTGCCCCAGGCGCGGTTGACGTGGCCGTCGATGTCGCCACCGCCGTGCCGGTGACCCCAGGTCGCGTAGTCCCCGTGGCCATGGTCGGCCCACGCCTTGTTGTTGGACAGGTAGTTCAGGTCGGCCTGGAGGCCCGTGATGTCGCTCTTGCCGTGGGTGTGGCCCGAGGGCGGGAACGAGCTCGGCTTGCCGGTGACGCTGTCCCAGGCGTGGGTGTGTGCAGCGGGAGTGAACGAGGCGGGCACGCCGTCCAAGTCGTTCCAGTGGTGCCGGTGCGGCGCTGGGGCGAAGGTGCCCGGCTTGCCCTCGATCGTGCTCCACACGCTGACCGGGGCGAGGTCGACCCAAGTCGAGCCGTTGAACCATTCCCATCGACCCGTACCGAGGTTGAGGCCCAACCTGCCCACGCGCGGGTCGCTCGGGCGCGTCTCGGTGCGCCACACGCCGACCCGACCGCTGACGAATTGCCTGTCGTCCTGCGGCACTGTGGTGCCGATGTTGGTCGCTCCGGTCGGCACGGGCACCTTGCTGAGCGGGATCTCGAAGACGCCGGAGTCGGTGCGGGTAAGCGGGGGCAGGCCCGCGCCCGGCTCACCCTTAACCACCTCCAGAACGATTTCGTTCTGGCCGGGGTCCAGTCGCAGCACCACGCGGTCGGTGCGCGCGAGCGGGTCCGCGGTCGGGACGGGAAGCCGCTCGACTGCGGTCGACAGCACGGCGTGGCCGCGGACGATCGCGAAGCCGGGCTGGACGTCCACGTACATGCCGCCCGCGTCCGCGGAGACGGCGAAGCCATTGCCGGTGGCCGAGTCGACGACACCGGAGTCCTGGAGCTCGCGGAACAGTGCGCTGTACTGCGTTTCGGTGGTGGCCTGTTCGTCGAACGGGTAAGAGGAGAGTGCCACTGGGCGGATACCTTCCTGAGGGCATGGCGAAGCCCCCCGCGCAGCGACGGCGCGCAGGGGGCTTCGGAGGCGGGAGGCTAGACGGCGCCCGAGTCGGTCGTCAGCTCGTCGAGCGGTTGGATCTCGCTGGCGATGACCTCAAGGGCCACGATGTAGCGCAGCGAGGGCTGGAACCCTGCGGGGTTCGTGTCGTCGGGGGCGGGGGCGTCGGTGAAGACGCCGAGGATCATGTCCGCGGCCTCGTCGTACTCCCAGCCCAGCAAACGCAGCGACACGCCGGAGGGGACCCTCGCAGTCGAGTTGGCGAACACGGCGGTCTCCTACTGCTCGGCGTGGAACATGAGGTTCAGCGTGAGGTAACTGCTTGAGCCGGTCAGGCGGATGATTTGCCCGATGTTGTTGATGTCCACGCGGGCAAAGAGATCCGCTCCGTTCTGAACGGTGAGCAGGGTCGTCGCAGGGCGGAATCCGGCGGGCAGAGTGCCGACGTGGTTGGCCGTGCCGTTCATGACCAGCCCGCGGACCTCCACCAAGTCGCCAACGCCGCGCCGATACATCGCCCTGGACCACTCCGTGCCGTAGTTGGTCCAGCCGTTCAGCAGGGTCAGGAGGCGCCAGTAGTCGGTGGTGGCGCCGTCGCCCCACTTGTACAAGGCCGCTTGGCCGTCGTCGTTGCGGGAGGCGATGAGAATCCAGTGGTCGGGCACCTCCCAGGGGGAGGGATCGCCGAACCGCGTGATGCGGAAATTCTCCGGCACTGACCCTTGCCCGAGGCCGATG
Source organism: Umezawaea sp. Da 62-37 (assembly GCF_032460545.1). Classification (GTDB taxonomy): domain Bacteria; phylum Actinomycetota; class Actinomycetes; order Mycobacteriales; family Pseudonocardiaceae; genus Umezawaea. The sequence continues at coordinate 4,282,135 of NZ_CP135965.1, read as the reverse complement.
GGCGGGATGTACCACAGGGCCCCGTAAGGGAATGGCACGGGGACGCGACCGCTTGCAACCGTGACCGAGGCACCGCCTGAGGCGCAGGGGATTACCGTGCCGTCCGGCGGCATGTTGATCTCGTACACGCCGTCTCGGCTCCATCGGGTGGAACGGCCGAGGCCGATGACCAGGAAGCGGTCCGACCAGCGGACGCCAACCGTGGTGCCCGACCTGGCGCCACCCCCGGACAGCATCGCCTGCGCGTGAGGCGTGTCGGCCGGGCGAGCGGCGTTGATGATCTGGATGCCCATCAGAGATCCATCTCCACTCCGGAGGCGTGCATGGCGACCGCGCTCGCAGTGCTGGCCCAGGCGTGGATACTTTTCCCTGCTCCGAGCACTTGAGTGCAGTCGAGGGTGAACGTGGCACCAGGACTCAAGACGAGCATGTGCACCAGCGGGACTTCGTCGAGCTGCACGTAGGTGTTGACCCCTGTCGTGCCGTAGTTGGTCAGGACCAGATTGGTCAGGACCCAGCGCTTGTCCGCGGGCACCGTGCCGACAACGGTGTTGGTCACGTTGCCGAGTGAGCCGCGGTGCAGCGCCTTGGGCGTGTTCGCCACGCGCTACCACACCCCCATCATGTTCATGATCGCCGCGTCGTCCGCGGCTGTCGTTCCCACCTCTGCGTTGCGCTCCAAGGCGCTGATGCGATTGCGGGCGTCGTCGAGGCGACGGGTCAGTGACTCGTTGCGGTCGAACTGCCGGGGGTCGCCCAGCGTCGCGCCGAGCTGCACGCCGCCAGCACCGACCACGAGCACGTAGCCGGTGGCCACAGCAGAGAGTTCGCCCGCGCCGACTACGGCTGAGACCCGGTCGCCCAGGTACCAGTCGACGCCGAAGCGCATCGTGAGGTCGTCGACCGGAACAGCGCGCATGGCGACCGCGGTGAAGCCTTCCTCGGCAAGCACCTCGTCTGCCGCCTGCTGGTACTCGGCGGGGTCGTCGGTCTGCCGCTGGTCCACGAACCGCTCGATCCGTCGACCCCACTCCTCTTCTGCCGCAACGGCTTCGGCGGTGGTGGCCGAGAGGAAGTCCCGGTTCTCCAGCTCGCCTTGGCCGCCCACGATCACCCGCGTCACGCCCGGCGGGGCGACGGCGACGGATTGGGAGGCCAGCGTGCCGGTGAGCACGTCCAAGCGGATGTCCAGGCTGCGGTCGGTCACCTGGTAGGTCTCGAACGCCAGGTTCGCGCCGCGCTGCACGACGCGGAACCCGAGGTTGGCCATGACGGCGATCTCGGAGATCAGCGCGCCCAGCACGGGGAACCGCGCGCTTTTCTTGACCAGCGGGCCGCGCCCGAGGTTGGTACCCATGACCAGGTGGGCTTTGCGGCGTGCGGTCGGTGCGCTCGGTCCGCAGTTGGCGTTGACGTAGCCGTGGATGACCGACTCGGCATTGCCCGAGCGCACGTCGTGCGAGGCGGCCTGGGTGGTCGGGTCGGGGTTGGTCGGCTGGGGCCAGGCGAGCATGTCCGCCAGTACGACGGAGTCGGACACGCCTTCGAAGCTGACCATGCCCGTGGGGTCGTCGGCGGAGGTCACCACGACCGGGCTGACGGTCGGCCCCGACATGAGGATGTCTTGCGGGCCGGTGACGATGATCCCGGAGCCGGGCTGCCGCAGGGGGGCCGCCAAGGGGTGCTCTGCGGGCAGCTCCAGCTTCCAGACCCCGAGCCCGTTGTGCTCACCCTGCACACGCAGGTTGAGCTCCTCGGGCCGGATCAGGCCCAGGCGCGTCAGATCGCGGTCGCGAACTTCCACCGTGAGGTCGGTGAGGCGCACGTCAGATCACCAGCCAGCGACGAGGCCGCCATGTGCACACGATGCGGGAATCGGGGATGACGTCCTCCAGGCTCACGTGCGCGCTGGTCGTGCCAGCGGGGATAGTCCAGAAGCGCGGGGCGGGCGCGAGCTCGCCGTAGCGGGATACGCCGTCGTTGTCGACGACCGTGCCCGTCGCGGTGTCCAGGAGGAGGCTCTCGCCGTCCGCCAGCTCGCCCGCCCAATGCAGTAGGTCGCCGCTGGGCGAGGTGGCCTTGAAGTCACGGCCGGGCCCGATGACCTCCCACACGGGATAGGCCGGGGCGTCGCCGAGGTTCTCCAACTGGATCTGGCCGATCGCCTGGCTGGAGGCGACGTTCAGGTTTGCCAGGCCGCCGACGAGCAGGCCGCGCACGACCTCCTGATCTCCGATCGTCTTGCGCGTCGGCACCGAGCTGGTGAAGTACGGCATCCCGGCGCGCAGGGTGATCACCATCAGCAGGTCGGTCTCGCCTGTGCTGTCGACGCCGAAGGCGTAGTCACCGCCTCCGACGCGGACGACCTCGGTCGTCCACGAGGTGCCGTCGTCCTCGACGAATCGCAGCGTGCACGGCCCGTCCAGCATGATCGCCAGACGGGACACCGTGCGCTGGAGCTCGACGCGGTTGGGCGCTTCGATCAGCAAGGGCAGGTCGACGTCGCGCGGCAACACCCGCTTGCCGCGGTACCGCGCTCCGTCACCTGCTCCGCTGAGCCACTGCACGGAGACCGGGGGCAGGCCCAGCCCGGTCGCGCCGGACAGGGCCTGCACCCCCCTTCCCTTCTTCAGGACATCGTCGAGGTCGAAGATGTCCGTTGCACTTTCGAGTTGCAGCCGAGGCACTTACCAGCCCATCCTTGCGCGACCCGAGGCGGCAAACAGGTCCTCCTCGGAGGAAATGCTGCTACCGGGTGCCGCGTAGTAGTTAAGAATTTTCTGAGTGCCGCGCTCGCCGCTCGCGAGTGCGCCGTCCGTGATTCCCGCAATTCGTCGTGAAACGCCGGGAGCGCCCACTCCGGGCGCGGAGAATTCCGTTCCGGCCACTTCATCGGTCAGTCCGGACAACGAAGCCTTGACCGCATCGTAACGCGATTCGAGGCCGTTGATGAAGCTGTCGATGACGAGGCGTCCGGCATCGAACAGGATGACCCGGTCCCGAGAAGCCGGCCCCTTCCAGTCGGGAAGCAAAGCGGTTAGCTCGGAAAGCTTCGCCTTCACCCTTCCGAAGGCCGCCGAGATTCCGCTCAGGAATCCGTCGATCACCTTTTCGCCCGCTTCGATGAGAATGCGTCCGGTGTCACCAAGCGAATCGACGATGCGGCCAGGGATTCCCTTGACCCAATCGATGACGCCATTGACGCCGTCCCGGACGGTGTTCTGGATGTTGCTCCAGGCCTCGGACGCCTTCTGCTTGATGTTCTCCCAGGCAACGGCCATGTTGCTCTTGGCCTCGTCAGCCTTGGAGCGCAGCGTTGAGCCCAGGTTGGACCAGAACTGATCCCAGCGGCGGCCCATCTCGTCGGCCGCTTGCCCGAGGTTCCGCTTGGCGGTTTCCCAGTGTTCGCCCCACTTGGCAGCCATTTCCGTGAGCTTGCTTTTGAGCGGAGCCGTCATCGTGGCGCCGAGGAAGACATCAAACATGCCGCCGATGCCGTCCCAGATTCCCTTTCCGACATCCTTGATGCCGTTCCAGACCTTGTCCCAGTCACCTGTAAGGAATCCTGAAAAAATCTCCCAGGTGCCCTTCAGGCCCTGAAAAGTTCCCGAGAACATATCGCCCAGTCCAGAGAGGACAGACGACAGGTTTTCGCCGAGGAGCCTCGCAAGTTCCATGATCATCGGGAGCAAGACGGGAAGGGTTTGCTGCGCGACCTCGTTGAACTTGTCGACCATAGGGGTGATCGACCCGACGAGCTCGACAATCGCGTCCACTAGGCCGGGAAGCACTTCCTGCGCGAACTGCACAAATGCAGGAATGAGCACAGTGCCGAACGTGAGCGCCAATTCCGCGATGTCCGGAAGCAGCGGCGTGATCGCGTCGAGAATCCTGATCAGGCCGTCCGCGACGGTCGGAATCAGCTCGATGAGTTGCGGCAGGATGTCGGCGACGGTGCTCGACCAGATGTCGACCAGTCGCGAGAACAGGTCGGCGAGCTTGGGCAGGATCGGGGTGATCGCCTCAAGCGCGGTGACGAAGGCGTCGCCGATGAGCGGCAGCACCTTTTCCAGCGCTGGAACCAGGGCGTCGATCGCCGTGGTCAGGGCCGGAACCAGGGCTGTGTCGGCCGCTTGCGCTAGCGCCTCGGCGACGCGCAGCAGGACCGGCGAGAGGGCCTCTGCCACACGCAGCAGGCCGCCGCCCAGGACGTCGACCAGCCTGATCGCACTGGGCGCCAGCTTCACGAGGACGTTGGCGACGGTCGTGAGCACTTCGGCCAGCAGCGGGCCCAGCACGCGGGCGAGTTCGCCGATGAGAACGGCCAGCACGCCCAGCGCGCGGCCGAGCGGCTCGAAGGCCGGAGCCAGCGCGATGACCGCGTCGTGGATGCCCTGGAACATCACCACCAGGCCGCCCTGGAAGGCGGGCTGCGACAGGGCCGTGGCGACGCTGTCGAGCAGCGTGCCGATGGCACTGCCGACCAGCGGCAGGATGAACGTCAGCGTCTGCCCGAGGGTCTCCAGCAGGCGCGCGACCGCCGGACCCGAGAGGGTGGCAATCTGATCCATCGCCGCGTGGGCGGCGCGGAAGACCTCGGTCATGCCATGCTGGAAGCGCGGGCCGTTGACGATGTCCGCTACGCGGGTCAGCGCGTCGGCCAGGCTGCTCAGGGTCGAGCCGCCCGCGGCCTCGGCCGCCTTCATGACCCCGGCGAAGATCCGTCCGGTTTGGACGATGACAGTGCCGAGGTCGGCCAAGGCCTGGATGCCGTTGTCGATCCATCCCTGGAGTCGGCCGTCCGCCGCGGCCTGTCCGAGGAAGTCGTCCAGGCGACGCGAGATGTCGACGAACCAGTTCGCCAGGCGCGGCAGGTAGGCCGAGCCGACCGTGCCGAGCTTCGCCAGGATTCCGGCGTAGGCGTCGGTTCCCGTGCTGGCGATGTGGATGGAGGCGATGAGCCCGGCGAACATCCTGTCGACGGCGCTGGTGGGCAGCGCGTTCGTCAGGGAGTCGGACAACCGGCCGAAGAACCCGCCCAGAGCCTCGGCCGTGCGCCCCGCGCCCGCCTCCAGGGAGGGGAAAAGCTTGTCCACCAGGCGCCGGATCGGAGCTTCTGCAATGTTCCAGAACCGCTCGGAAAGCTGGTCCTGAAGGTCGGCCAGTCGAGTCTTGACCTCGGGGATGACCTCGTTGAAGTCCTTGAGGACCGCGATCGTCACGCCCAGGCCGACCGCGATACCGCCGAGGATGCCGGGCAGCGCGAGCCCTGCTCCACCGATCTGCGCCAGCGACGCCGACAAGGCGAAGAGGTTGGAGACCGCGGTGAGTGCCCAACCGCCCAGCCCGGCGACCGCGAGGGCGATCGAGCCGATGATCGGCACGTTCTTGTCCAGGTTGGACAGTGCCTCGCCGAGGTTGCGAATCCAGTTGGTCGCAACGCGAGCGCCGGACAGCGCAGCCAAGGCCGCGGTTACGCGCGAGGCCGCGGCCCTGTTCATCTCGACGATGATCTGCACGCGGCGAGCACGGGCCAGCGCGGCGAGCTTCGCCTGCGTTGCCTTCTGCGAGAGGGCGTTGACGTCGGTGTGGATCTCGGCGGTCAGGCCGCTGATGCGGTCCTCGATCTCCTCGATCTCGCGCTCCAGCTTGCGCCGGGAGATCGGGTCCAGCTCGGGCTTGATCTGGGCCTTGAGTGCCTCGATCTTCTCGGCGTAGCCCTCGATCTCGCGCATCGTCTTGGCGACGGTGGCCTGGTCGATGGTCGGCGCGATCTTGATGCCGTCGAGCCGTGCCTGCACGCGCTGGCGAATCAGGTCCGCCTGGGCGTAGTCGGCGACCAGTTGCAGGCGGTGCTGGAACTGGAGCTTCGCTTCCAGCTCGGCCTTGGTCTTCTCCAGTGAGGCGCGGTCGGGCTTGATCTTGATCTCGACCTCGCGCAGCTTCTCTAGCTCGGCTTCGATCTGCGCGATGGCAGAGCTCAACGACGCGGCGTTGCCCTTGTTGACCTTGAGCTCGATGGTCGCGGCGTCCTTGAGCCGGGTCTCCAACGCCTTGCGCGCGGCTTCCAGGGAGGAGCGGTCCGGCTTGACCTTCAACTCGACCTCGGCGAGCTTTTCCAGCTCCGCGTCGATCTTCGCGATGGCCTTGCTCAGGGACGAGGCGCTGGTGTTGTTGACCCGGATGTCGACCGTGGTCGCCGCCTTGAGCTGTGACTCCAGGTTGGCGCGGGCCTTCTCCAGCGACGCTCGGTCCATCTTGACCTTGAGGTCGACCTCGGCGAGCTTCTCCAGCTCGGCGTCGATCTTGCCGATCGCGCGCTGAAGGGAGCTGACGCTGCCGGGCCGGACCTTGAGGTTTAGGGTGGCGACCTGCGCGAGCTGCTTCTCCATCGCCGCGAGCTGCGCAGTCAACTCGGCCCGGTTCAGGCCGACCTTGATTTCCTTCTCGTCGAGCTTGTCCAGCTCGGCGCGCAGGTGCGCGATGGCACGCTGCACCGAGCCCTGGTCGTCGAGCTTGACGCGAAGGTTGATCGCGTCGAGCTGCTTGGCGGCGGTTTCACGTACCTTGCGCGCCTGGGCCGAAATGCCGCTCATGTCGAGGTTCGGCTTGACGACGATCTTGACGTCCCGCAGGGCCTTCTCGAGGACCGTGAGCTGGCGCTGCGCGTCGGCCCGGAACTCCTCGGTGTCCGGCAGCACCTTGACCGCTACGCGGCCGATGATCTGAGTGCCAGCCATTGGCTACCTCCTGGAGATGCGGGCGTGCAGATCCGCCACGGAGACCCGCTTCTTGGCAGGTGCGTCCTTGGGCTTGTCCGTGGGGCGCGGCCACTCCGGGAAAGTCGGGGGCTTCTTGCCCCAGTTGCCGGTGGCGCGGGTGTTCTGGTTGAGCGCGTCGAACATGTCGGCGCGCAGGTGCCGGTCGATGCCCCAGCCGAAGTGGTGGGCGCCGCCGTTGGCGAGGGCGACGGTGAGCGAGGAGTCGGGCAGCCTCTGCACCAGAGCGAGAACGAGGGACGGGGCCGGTCCGCGGCACTCGATCACGTCCACCAGGTCGATGCCGTAGTGGAAGCGGAGGTCCGCGTACAGGCCCCGTCCGTAGTCGTCGATCAGGCGGCAGAGGGCGAGGCTTCCCCCACGCTCTGGCCCTCCGTGTAGCGCTCGAAGACCTCGGCGAGAACGCCCAAGTCGTCGCCGATCGCCGCGATCAGCGTCTTGGCCTGAGACGACGTCTCGGCAACGGTGCGCAGCGCACTCTGGAAGATGGCGACCTGGTCCACTTCGGACCCTTCGCCGTCCGTACCTTCCATGTCCTTCTGGATGTTGACGAGCTTGTCCCGCTGGGCCTTGGGCATCCGCAGTGGGTTGAGCAGGCGCACGGTCGTCTCGCCCACGGTGATGTCGGTCGAGCCGTACTTGCGGTCAGCGGCGGCGCGGATGTCGTCGAGGGAGAAGCTGGACACGGTTTGCGGACCTCCAGGTTGCGGGGCAAGGGAAAGCGGACCAAGGCAAGGGCCATCGCGAGGGATGGCCCGGCGCGCACGCGGGTCCGCTAAGCACGTGCGCGCCGGGTGTAAGGGGGAAGGGCGGGATCAGGCCGCGCCGGACTCCCAGGAGTCGCCGTCCCAGTGGGCGAGCGAGGAGTCACCGAGCACGACGCGCTGACTGGTGGTCCATGCGGTCGCCGGGGAGGCGGTGATCGAGGCAGCGCGCAGCGCCGTCAGGTTGGCCGGGAGCGTCGCGCCGGGTGGGGTGAAGCTGCCGGGCGTGCCCGCCGTCGCGCCCGTGGCAACCGCCGCGGGCGGGGTGCTGGCGAGCGGGGTCACCGCGTACGTCCAGTTGTTGGTGCCGTGGACCAGCGGGGTGATGCCGATCGGCATACCGGCCAGGGACTCGGTGTCCGACAGGGACAGGTCGTCCGCGCGGTAAATTTCCGCCTTGGGGGCGTAGAAGGCGAAGGTGTTCTCGCCGTCCACGAAGATGATCAGGATGGCGCAGACCGTGGGCTTGGGGTCGGTCGGGATACCCAGCGTGCCGTTGGCCAGCAGGGGGGCGTTCGCGCCGTAGAACAGCCGCATCCCCTTGAGGTCGAACTGCTGGAGGATGAAGGTCATCCGCTCGGTTCGCGCGCTGTAGCGCGTGCGGAGCGTCTTGTTCTGGAGCGTCGCGAGAACCGTTGCCTCGCCACCCTCGGAGGTGATGCTGAGCAACTCCTCCAGCGACGTGTGACCGACGGTCTCCCACGGGGATGCGGGCGAGAGCAGGTCGCCCGGCATCTCCGTCCCGGTCGGGGCCGTCAGGTAGTTGCCGGTGTCGATGACGAGAGTGGCGCTGTCGTCGAGTGCCAAGGTTTGTCTCTCCCAGGGGATCAGGGGTCAGCAAAGCCCCCGCGCCTCTATGAGGGCGGGGTGAGGTGGAGGGGGGAGTCAGCGCCTATTCGGCTTGCGGATCTCCAGGTCGTATGTGCTCTCGTAGCGCCACATACCCGTGGGCAGGTCGGCGTACTGCACTGGGCCAGTGGAGGTCGCCCAGTCGGGCTTTCGGGACGGCTCGTTGCGCATCTTGATCGAGATGACCGACCCCAAGCCGGGGTAGTTCGGGTGCGCCAGCCAGGCGTTGCGCATGACCACGCGCACGGCCTCGGACACCAGGGCGCCCTTCTCGTCACCGTCTGGGTCCTGCGTGAAGACGTTGATCGAAAAGCGGGCCTGGTCGGTGAACCGCGGGTCGCCGCGCCAGTCGCCCAGGGCGGGCAGGCGGCGGACGATGATGAACAGGCCAGGCGCGTTGTCGGCAATGAGGCTGACGACCGGCACGTCCGGCAAACCTTCGCGCAGGATGCGCAGGCAGATGTCCTCGATCGGCGTGAGTTCGACGAGTGCCAGCACGCTGACCGGGAGGTCGATCACCGCCTGCTCCTGCGGGGCTGGCGCTTCACGCCCATCGCGTCACGAAGCACCCCAAGGCCCTCCATGCCCGCGCTGCCGTCCGGGTTGTCCTCGGTCGGTGCAACGGGCGCGCGTCCGAACTCGATGGATAGGGCAGCCATGAGGCCGCGCTCGTCGTCGAGGACCACGTAGCGGTCGATGTCGCCGACCTCGATACTGATCTGCGCGTGGCCTTCGTGGCGGTGCGCGGCGAGTCCGGCCTCAGCGTTCCCCGCCCGACCCAGCGCGATGTCGTCCAAATCATCCTGCACGGTTCGGTGAAGTGCGATGAGCTTCTCGATCTTGTGGCGCCCAACGCGCCGGTACACCTCAGCCACTACGGCCTCTCTCGGATGTCGAGTGACCAGTGCCGGGTCCGGCGCGTGCCGTGGTGGTACTGCGGCGGCGAGACGACGTCCCACTGTCGGCCGTTCCACTCCACTCGCGACCAGAGGTTCACGTCCTCCAGGTCAGGGGGCACGATCATGCGGGTCACGTTGATCTGTTGCTGGCCGGGAACTTCCGCTCGCGCGGAGCGTTGTGGGATGAACGCCGCGCGCACCTCGTGCGGGCCGGAGGGCTCGGCGCGGGTTACGTGGTTGCCGCGCCGGTCGGTCGTCTGGACGGTCTTCCAGACGCGGGCACGCTGCCCGCGCTTACGCTGATGGCTCACCAGGGGTCGTCCGGGCTGGAGAACATCGGGAACGGCTTCCCGCCGCCGACGACCGGCACGTACGAGGCGTCGCGCTTGCGCTGCGGGCCCCACGTCGAGATCGGCGCGGACAGCAGCGCGGTCTTCCCGGACATCGAGGTCAGAGCCCGCAACTCGTCACGGTTGAAGTGCGCCGAACCGGCGTTGTCGCCGAGCTCGGCCCAGGTGAGCGTCTCGTCGCCCGCGCGGCTGGTGACGTAGCCGTCCGGGTTGCGCATGTAGCGCACCGCAGCTCCCAGCACCAGAGTGCGAACGAGCTGCGGTGCGGCCAGCGGGTCCGGCCAGGCGCGGCCGTAGTGACGAGCCCAGCCGGACAGGTCGTCCAGCGCGGCAGCGCCGAGGCGCTCCTCGTCGTCGTCGAGCGTCCAGTCCAGACGGATCTTGAGCTGGTCCAGCGTGGCGAAAGGCTCCATGCTCGTGCCTCCTTGCGCACGCGAGCAGGCGGCACGCCCTAAGTGGACGTGCCGCCGTGCTCAGGGGATCAGGCGTTGGCTGGGTCCGTCTCAACCTTGCGGCCGGTCGGGGTCCAAACGCTGGCGTCACTGATGCCGGTGATGGTCGCCAGCTCCGAGGACGCGGCTGGGTAGTTCGACGCGCCGTCGAGCTGGAGCTTGATGCCGCGGACGAAGTGTTCCCCGGCCGAGATGACCTCGGTCTTGTTCGCCTCGTCCCAGCCGACCAAGACGTCCTTGACGGACCTGGTGCCCGCGTAGCAGTTCACGACCGAGCGGTCCTGCATGTACTCGGAGTCGTAGTCCCGCACCCAGCGAAGGCCCAAGCCCTCGAAGGACGTGGTCGCGCCGTACGGGACGGACTGCGGCACGGACGGGGCTGCGGTCGCCAGAATAAACGCCGAGCTGGCGAAGGCGTAGGCGTCGCCGGGGGCGATCGTCTGGTCCACGACGAAGCTGAAGCCCATCTTCTGGCCCAGCGAGGCCAAACGCAGCGCGCTCTCCGCGGTGTCGTCGCCGACGTACTGCGCGAGGTTGAGCTTCTCGTCGTTGAGCAGGGCCGCCTCGAAGTCGCTGCCGACCACGATGTAGCGGGCGCCGTCCGGCACGCGGAAGGCGTTGAGCACGCGCCTCGCCTCGACCAGCGCGCCGCGCAGGTTCCGCTCGGTGTTGCCGATCACGACGTTGTAGGCCGCGCCGGTCAGGGTGGTGACGCAGCGCCGCGCCAGGCCGCGGGCGACCGCCTTGACCTGAGGGCGAAGCAACTTCGCCCACTGGTCGATGTCGAAGTCGTTCTGCTCGTCGGTCAGCTTGACGGCGCTGTAGAAGTTGCCGCCGAAGGTGACGGGAATCTTCCGCTCTGCGTACTCGTCGAACTGGATGCCGCTGGAGCGGTCATTGCGCCAGGCGTACTCGTGGAACGGCAGAACACCCTCGACCTTGACGGTGATGGTGTCGTCCTTGGCGCCCTTGAACTGGTCGACGCCTTCCTTCTGGAACAGGTTGGGCAGGACGAGCTCCTGCTCCAGCATCCCGATGGCGGTCGCGACCAGCTTCTCCGGCTTGACGACCTGGTGCTGAGGGGTGGGCACGGGGGTGATTCCTCCAGGGCATAAAAAACCCCTGGCCGGAGTGGCACAGGGGTTGGTCGTAGGGGACGTTCTACTACCCGGTCGAAACACTCGCGCCAGTTGGTAGATGCGAGATCAGCTCAAACTCGGGCGTTCAGTGAACTGATCTCAGCGACTTTTAGCTGAGCCGTCCGTGCTCGAAATGGGTGAGGACGAGTGCGGCTTGGACGATATGGCCGATCTTGCGTGGGCTGGTGGTGAAGTGCCGCAGGGCTCACCAGCGTCCGGTGAGCAGGGCGAAGCCGCGTTCGCCGAGGCAGCGCAGGCCTCGGAGCAGGGCGTTGTAGGTGCGGTTGTCCGCGTCGAGTGTTCGGCCGTCGGCGGGTTGTTTGACCGGGGTGAACACGCCGATGCCCGCGCCGTCGTAGCCGTTGTCGGCCAGGGTGGGCAGGTCGAGTCGGGAAGCGGCCCAGTACAGAGCCGCGAGCACGTGGGCGCGGGCCGCGGTCAGATCGTGCACCGAGCCGGGCTCGACGTCGCTGACCCACAAGGGGAATCCGTTCGGCGCCATCAGGGCTTGGATGTTGCCGCCGGGCTCATGCGCTTTGCCGGAGTACCACAGGTCGATCTGCTCGCCCTTGACGCTGGTGGTCTTCTCGCCGAGGCGATCGGAGGAGAAGACCTTCCCGTCGAGGATGACGTGGGCCAGGCCGTCGTCCTTGGCCTGTTCCAGTGCCTCGTGCAGGTCCGGGGCCTGTTCGGCGAGCACGGTGACGACCTCGTCGAGGTAGCGGTAGCCGGTGGCGCGGGAGATGCCGTGATCGCGGGCCAGCGCGTCGACATCGGTGTTCTGCCGGAACCAACGCAGCCCCAGCACCGCCTGTTTGTAGCAGGTCAGCGCCCTGGTTCCGGTGCGGGTGCCGCGGTCGCGGCGTTCGGCGTAGAGCAGCCGGCTCAGGTACTGGGCGAGTTCGCGGGGCACGTCGAGCGTGGCATGATAGGTGATCACGGGGAGCCTTCTGGTCCGGATTCGATCTTCGCAAATCCAGTCCTATCAGGAGCTCCCCGTCCTTCTTCCGCCGGGTCTCACGCCTTGCTCGCAGGCCTGCCCGAGCCGTTCCCGTCGATGTGATCAAACATCAGCACCGGAACCAAACTTGCTGAGATCACCTCAGTAGGGTCTGCAAATTCTGGCCGATTCCACTGCGGTACGGCATAGCTGGGCGGTCGACCGTCATCGGATGGAAAGAGGCCGAGCTCGCGGGCAGTGCGCAAGTCTTCGTACACCTGGGACCGAGAGTAGCCCTTCGCTTGCAACTCTCGGACAAACTGGCTGTTTGGGATACTGCGGTTTAGCAGATATTCGGCGATGTCTTGCAAGTGCGGTAGCACTTCATTCTGCCAATTCGCGCTCATACGCCGTTTGACCTGGGCCAGTCGCTTGGCCTCGATTCTCTGTTGGTCTGCGAAGCGCGTACGCTGTTCGGGCGTAAGTGTCGATTGAATCTGCTCCACCTGGTCAGGAGGAGCAAAACCCCATGCCCATCTTGTCGGTACCCATTCCCAGCCGCCACCCGACTTCAGTCTGATGGAGTCGGGCACCATTGCGATGACCCGTGCCAGAGGTGGAACACTTCCGGCGGTCATTACGTCGTAAACAGCTTTGCCATGTACTGCCGCACAGGATGAAGGATTGACCGCTAGCCCTTCGGGTATAACGAATCCGCCCTGTCGGACATGTACTGGGATGCAAACTTCTATGTTCGTTCTCTTGCAGGTAAGGGCAATCCGGAATCGCGGTGGATACGCCTCGCCAGCCACTGCGACGGGTGCGTCGGAGTGCCAGTCTTCCTCGTCTTCGTGGAGAGCTGGCTCGACGAGGACCTTCTGCCAAGGCTTGCTGTCCACGATTTTCGCAGGTTTCTGCGGACGGGTGTCCATAGCTTGACCGTACCCAGCGCTGGCACTGTCGACTCCAGGCCGGAGCCCACACGCCTCTCTTGATCATCAGCTAGCTCTGGCCGCGAACCTTACGGAACGGGGAGACCGCTAGACATGAGGTACGGGAACACCAATCGAGTTGCTGACAGAGCTGACGATCAGTCGCACTGGACGGCGGGCGAGGCAGTCGCCTTCCTGCTGAGCTGTCAGTTAGTAGCTGTTGCTGCGGTCACCGTCACCGTCCGGGTTTACGCGGTGGCGGGCATCGCGGTCGCGTTCTGCGGGATCACCACGACGGTTTGGCTCCACCTGCGTAAGGAGCGCCGCGAAGCCCGCAATTGATCAACGTTCGCACACTGATGGCTACCGGGGTTGTTGCTTCAGAGCAGCACATCCCGTTAGGGCAAACATCTGTCGCAGGACTTCAGCTACGACGGGTGCGGCGGGCGAGCTTGCGGGGGTCCATCTCGCCGTCGTCGCCGTCGTCGGGGGTCAGGCCCCCGCCCAGTACGACGGATTCCGTTGCAGGCGCGTACTTCTGGAGCGTCTTGGCGACGGCCTCCAGTTCGGAGGCCGTCTTGCCCTTGAGCAGCTCGGCGAGTTCGTCGGGCAGCTCGTACTTGCGGGCGACCTGCTCGCGCAGAAGTTGCTCCTCCAGGAGGCCGACCTTCTCGGTCAGCGACGTGGTTGCGGCGGCGAACTCCTCGGGAGTCTTTGCGGCCTCCAGCGCCGCCTGTGCGTCGCGGAGCTGCGTGCGGTAGCGCCCGGCCTCACCGCGGACCTTCGTCAGCTCCTTGCGCGCCCACTCCGGGAGCGCGTCCTCGGCCTGGCCGCCACCCTCTACCTCGGTGGTCGCTGCACCGTTGCCGGGTACCTCGCCGCCCTCGGGGGTCGTTGCGTTCCCCGAGGCCTGCTGGTCATCGGTCTTCGGCTCCTCGGTGGACTTGGTGGGCTCGGGCACGGGGACGCCTCCTGGACGCTCTCGGGGGTTACGCCGCGTCTCCTGGACGCGAGCGGGCCAGGTGCGCTTGGCGCTGCTCCTGGCGGATGTGACGGCGCCACGCGGAGACGGCGGCCTTGCCGCTGCGTCCTCGGGTGACGCTGGGCCACTCGGCTGCGTAGCGCCGGTTCAGTGCGGTCAGCTCCGACGTGTCGTACTGGTCGAAGCTGTAGATGAGCTCGGCGTAGCAGTGGCAACCGTCGTGGTACTTGTCGCCGTCCGCGTAGGTGGCGGACTTCTCGGAGCGGTACACCGCTCCACGCGAGATCAACATCGCGCACCAGCCGCACGGAGTCCCGGTGCGGGACAGGCGGACGTAGCCCAGGACTCGCCGGTCGCGGTGGCCCGCCGCCCACGTGGTACTCCTGGCACCGTTCATGGCGACGCGCTCCGCGGCTGCGGCCTGACGTGCTCCGGCCTTGCGGTGTGCGTCGGCGCGCAGCTCGTCCACGTCGGGCGCGGGCTGCTCGTCGTCGATCTCGTCCAGCTTGTTGTCGAGGTTGTCCAGGCCAAGCACTTCAAGCACGAGGTGGGCCTCGGCCTCTGCCTCGCGCTCCTGGCGCTCCAGCTCGCGGTCGAGACCGTCAATCGTCTCGACGGGGACCTGGTCTTCCTCGGGGGCTTCGGGGGGCTGACTCTCGGGCCCTGACTCGCTCTCTGCGGGCCTCTCCGGGATTGGCCGGCTCGTCGTGCTGGCAGGTTCCTCGGCGTCCTCCTGGGACGCCTGGGAGCTTGCCAGCGCGGCGAACTCGTTGCGCAGCATGGAAAGGGTGACAAAGGGCGGGTTCGGGCGCCGGGGGTCGGCCGCGGTGGTGCCGGTGCGCAGCGCGCGGACGAGGCGGTAGTAGGCCATCGCGAGGTCGCGCGACTGACGCCTGCGGGTCATCACCAGCCGGACGGCCCGCGCCAGCCAGGCCGCGCTCAGCGCGGTGGTCCTGGCTGGCGGCACCCTTGACCACAGCTCCAGCGCATCGCCGATGGTGGCGATGCCGATCTGGGTCAGGGCCAGGTGGTAGGCGACTGACGCCTCGTCGACCTCCGATATTTCAACGGGATCCGTCAGAAGTACCTCCCGCTAAGATGCAAGTAGATCGAAGTGAAATCCTGTCAGGAAAAGGGTGAAAGCAAGGAGGCGCAGTAGCCACCCCGGATTGTTGCGATTGAATATAAAGTTCAACCCACGACCCAGGGGTGAAATGATTCCGTATATGAGTATTAGCCAAGGTGTCAGGAGTGGGGTAAACACGGCTACTACTGTCGCAAAAGCAAGGAGCAACCGGAGATCAAAAAAGATTTCCTTTAGGGTTGCATTGTCTTCCCAGAGCTTCCGATTCGGGCTGTTTTTCCAAAATAGAATGCAGACGATCGCCAGGCTAATCAGCCACAGGATGGCTCCTGCTATAAACATTGGTTTTGGATTGGACTCAACAGCTGGCCTGATCACAAAGATTAGGATACTGAGATTGCCTAGGAGTACAATGACGAGCGGGGCCGCAGAGTTCTTGTTATCCAAGGACCATAAGTTTTCGATCCAGTTAACCGTGATGTACTTGCGCCCAAAAAGCCGTAGCCGTTCAGGTCCGATCAGGTCAAGAATGACTGTGAGTCCGGCCAAGAACTGCAATCCTTTTCCGATTCGTCCCCAGGCGAGTATTGAGAGTCCCCACAGGTGACCTTCGTCAACTTTTTTGCCTGACAACCAATGATGCCACAAGTCCCAGAGTTGCCCCATTGCAAGAGCTTAGATGTCGGGGCAGCTCTGAAGTTACTAGGCGGCAGACTGATTGGCGTCGGAGAACTGCACCGCCGGGGCCGTGGTCGTCGCGCGCCGGATGGAGGCGGCGAGCATCAGCTCAGCGTCCTCCTCCTCGCGGAGGTCTTCCCAGTCGTCGATCTCGTTCTGCGTGACGCCCGGCACGCGCCGCCACAGGCCGCGCTTCGGCACGCCGAGGGACTCGGCGAGCTTGCCCAGCGCGTCTGCGGACTGCGCCAGAGAGCGCTGCTCCATGTCGCGCCACAGGACTTCGCCGTGGAAGTCGTCAGCCGACACCGCGTCGCCCGCGAGCTCGGCGGCGAGACGGAAGACCCGTTCCCACGCCTCAGAAAAGACGCGGCGGAACTCCTCGATCTTGCGCGACAGCGCGGTTTCCGCGGCCAGCAGGGCTTCCGCCGACAGGTTGGCGATCTGGCCCAGCAGGTGGTGCGGGGGAGTCTGCGACACGGCCGCCAGGTGGCGGATGCTCATGTCGATGGACTCGATGTAGCCGCCGAGCGGCGTCTCGTCCAGCGTGCCGAACTTGACGTCGGCGTCCTCGGAGAACAGGAACCGCTTGGCGTTGAGGTTGATCGGCAGGGGCTTGGGGTTGCCCTGCTCGTCGAGTTCAGGCTCACCGGTCTCCGGGTCGCGCCTGATCGGCGGTGCCATGCCAGAGGCGTAGCGGACTTTGAAGCTGCCGCCCGTCTGCGCAATGAGCAGGTCGAAGACCGTCTGGTTGATGCGGTCCTGGAGCTCGATCATCGGCTCGATCACGCCGATCGTGCGCCCTTCGAGATCCACCAGCGCGGCGAACCTTGTGACCGGGCACTCCGACGAGCCGTGACGACGGCCGTTGTGAACCTTCACGCCGTCCAGGTCGGACAGCGACTTGAAGGTCACGCGGTACTCGTTGCGCGAGTCCCACAGGCGGGCGATGCCTCGCTCATCCCCGCGCGGCGACTGGATGATCGTCAGCGCGGCAAAGGGAATCTCGTCATTCGCGGGGTCCTCAAACAGCGCCGCGGTCTTCATCGCCGACAGCCCCTTGGAGCGCACGCGCCCCTTGGCCTTCTCGGTCAGGGTGAAGCTGTGGCCGTAGCTCAGCGCGCCGCGGTAGACCGCAGCCTGCCGGGCGCCCAGGCGCGACCGCTCCCAGTGATCCCACTCGGGTAGGGCCGCGCCGTCGTTGCTCTTGGGCAGCTCGCCAGGCAGGCCGCGCCGGAAGCCGTCCACGCACAGCGCCTGCGCCGGGGTACCGACGAGCAGGGGCATCCAGTTGGACACCGCCCGACGCGCCAGCATCTTGTACTCGGCGTCCGCAGTCTCCGGCATGTACGGGTCGTCGTGACGCCCGTGCAGGTAGTCGTCGATCCGCTCCAGCCGGGCCTTGTCCTTGTAGAGGATGCCCAGGAGCTGCTTTGCGAGGGACGCGGGACTCGTGTCTGCCAAGGTGTTCACCGCCTCACATGAAGTAACCGCGCCCAGTGCGCTTCTTGGTCTTCTTGCCCCGCGTGCGGAGGTCGTAGAGGGCCTCGTGCGCGAGCATCAGCGCCGCGTAGAGGTCGACCTTCTTGGGGCTGTCGGCCGATTCCTTACCGAAGGACAGGCCGTAGTTGTTGGTGCGGCGGCGCGCGTTGAGCGCGTGCCGCTTCAGGGCCAGGTCGCCGTTGTGGCCCAGCTTCGTGTCGAAGATCGAGCGCATGAGCCGCTCGTGCGCCAGCGTCGAACGCTGGAGCGAACCGCGCATGTCCCAGGCGATGGCGTTGGTGCCCGGTGCCTTGACCGCCAGTCCTTCGCCGTACGCCTCGGCCCAGTCCGCGATGTAGCTCTCCCACAGCGCGACGTCGGCGTAGAACGCTCGGACCTCGTAGAGGGCGAACGTCTCGTGCACGGTCGAGTTGACTGCGGCTCGGTTGACCTCCCAGCCGTCGCCCTGCGGGCCGTCCGGCTTCTCCCAGACGTCGATCACGAACGCGACGAAGTCGCTGATCCTGATCGCCACCAGGGCGGTCGAGTCGTCGGTCTTGCCGCCATCGAAGCCCAAGACGATCGCGTCACCAGGGCGCAGCACCGCGCCGTCGCGGTAGCAGCTCGACCACTCGGCCGGGCCGTAGAGCGCATCTTCCTCGGCGACGATCTGGTTGAGCCACATCCGGCGGGACCGGCTAGCAGACAGCGTCGTGTCGAGGACGGACTCGATGATCGCGTCCACCCGCAGCCACACCGCATCGCCCCGGATCTTCGGGATGACGATGCGCAGCGACTCCGGCGTCAGCGGGGTCTTCGGGTGAGCTTCGATCGAGTCGTACAGGAAGGCAATCGACGCCGCGCGGCCTTCGAGCATCTTCTCGAAAGCCGCGCGCATCCGCTCGGCTACGGAGTCCTCGCCGGGCAGGTAGGCGTTGGTGATCGCCAGGTACCGCGAGTCCTTCTTGGTCGCGTTGCCGTCGATCGTCTCGTACATCTTGTGGCCGTTGTTGCCACTCACCCAGTGGTGGGTTTCGTTGAGCAGCACGAACGTCGTCCGCTTGCCTTCGATGGCGCGGTACGACGACGTGACGGCCTCAAGGCGGCACTTACCACCGTTGGCGCGAATGAGCTCGGCGCCGTCCTTGATGCGATACGTCTTCTTGAACCGCTCGCTCATCAGCGAGGGGATCAGCGACATCGTGTTCGTGGTCTGCGACTGGTTGACCGCGGTGACCTGTACCCACGCCTGCGGGTGCGGAACGCCGACCGGCTCCGGAACCGCGTTCGAGGTGTCCCACTTCGAGAAGCGGCTCGGACCGACCAACTCGACCAGGCAGAGCACGGCGAGCAGAGGGTCCTTACCCCAACCCTTCATGCGCTGGAGGACGCCCTTGCGGTACACGAACCGGCCGGTCTCGTCCGTCGCGTACCACCACAGCACGAAGCGGAGCTGCTCCGGCGTGAACTTCCAGGGGCCGCCGTCCTCCGCGAGAAGGTACTCCGCGCACCAGCCGACGATCTGCCAGCCGAGGGTGTACCGCGGAAGTTCCCAGGCGCCCAACGGGTTCCGCCGCCAGGTCGGACCGAGGAACGACGGCTCAAGACCGTCGATCTCCTCAGCCGTAAGCGCGTTGGCCACTAGTCACACCTCCTCGGGCGGTGGGCCGCGAGGAGGTGGTCAGAACTCAGGCGAGGCCGAGATCCTTGCGGTAGCTGGCGATTGCCGTGACGGAGGCGGGAGTGCTCTCCTCCTCCTGCTCGTGCAACTCGATGCGCACGCGGCGGCGATCCCCCTCGGTGACGAGGAGGCGCTCAAACGTCGAGTAGATGGTCTGGAGCATCTGCCCCGACCGCTTCCCGCTCGGCGCTTGCTTGTAGTACGAGAGGTCTTCGCACAGCGAGTAGGCGAACGCCCAGTCGCTGTCCTGGTAGAAGTCGGCTTGGCCCGAGCTCCTCAACGCCCTGTAGAGGCGGAGCGCGATCGGGTGCCATTCCTTGTCCGGGTGCGGAACGGTGACCGGACGCAGGGTGCCGCGGGTGACCGGCGTGGCATCGCCGCCCTTCCGCTCGCGCGGCCGGGCGAGGTTGTCCTCGCGGTCAGGTACGGGGCCTGGCATCTCGATCACCTCCTCGTGAAGTAGGGGACGCCCGCCCCGTGGGAAAGACGGGGCGGGCGTGGGTCTTGCAGGGTCAGGCGAGCAGCTTCGCCCAGTCGTCCCACCACACCTGGCCCCAGAGCGTGGTGCCGGGCATGTGGTCGCGCTGCCATCGGGCCACCGCGTCGACCGTGGGCTGGTCGTACAGGCCGTCCGCCCAGCCGGACGCGCTCGGGGCGTACCCCTTGCGCTGAAGGGCCTGCTGGATTCGCAGGACGTGCGGGCGTTCCCAGGCGTTGTAGCCGCCGTGCACCGAGGCACGGGGGTCACTGCGCAGGCCGAAGCACTCGCTCCGCGAGATCGGGAACGAGGGAGCCGTCGGGGCAGGAGCTGGTGCAGGTGCCGGGGCTGGCGCGGGGGCCGCGGTGCCCGACAGCATTGGGAGGTTCCAGGCCCGCGTGTCGAGCAGTCGCCGGTCGCTGTGCACGCTGAAGTGCGCGTGCACGAAGTGACCCGAGCTGGTCGTCCACTGGAACGGGCGGAACTGCGGACGGGTGTCCATGAGCAGTGCGCGGTGGATCGCGTACTTCAGGCGGTTCTCGCCCTGGTCGCGGCAGGCCACCTGGAGCTGGTCCGTGAAGGCGTTGAGATCGAGGCCGATCTCGGGGTGGTTGGTGATATCCAACGCGGTCACGTACGCCTGGCCGTCGATCACGACCCACGGGTTGTGATCGCTCGCAGAGCCCTGAGCGCGGTGTGCCGCGTCGCCGATCCAGCCGTCGCTGACCCTGTTCCGGCCAGGGAAGCGCTGATTGAACTGGGCTCGGAGGGTTTCCAGCGCGGGAGCGAGGAGGTAGTCAGGCAATATCAAGCCCCTTCAAGAACGTGCATCAAACTCATCGGAAGGTTGCCGGTGAGTTTGATGCGAGCGGCTATTGCGAGGCGACGGCGCGTCCTCGCGTCCTTGGTAAGGATTTGTCGTAGTCTTATGGCATGGCGACCGGCGCAAGAACGAAGAGCATGACCAGTCTTCTTTATGTTTCGATCGACTTAGGTAGTCAAGGGCCTATCCTTTATCGCGATTATTCAATGCATGTTATGAAATTATCGATGCTTTGGGCTTTTGCGGTACGCGCACAATTTCTGGGAGATCCCGAAGTTTTCGATGTAAGTTCCCACTATCGGTCTACCGAATCACTCGCGATAAGAAAAACCACCTATGCAAGCCCCTGGGTTACGGTCCTGACCTCACTCCCTGTTGCAGTGGGATCGGTCTCTGTGGCTGCTAAGCCGCTCTTGTCTGGCTTTCGGCAGCTTCTAGAGGCTGTTCGTGACTGGCAGCAGCATCGTCAACAAATGCGTCACGCAGATACCATCCATGTGCGGCAGAATGAGATTCAGGAAACTCTACTTCGCTACCTGAAATCTATCCTCGACCAAAATCATGGAACGATGGATTCGGAAATGCGTGATGCGATAGTCGCGCAACTGTTGGGTGAGGAAGGACTGGAGAGGGACGTATGGAGAATTATCGAGAATCTCGGCACTATTTTAGAGGTGGCGGACGTTGATGAAAATGATCCGCGGGCGCGCTAGATTTCGCAATCTAGGACGCGAACGCTGTGGTCAGTCATAGCAATCCAGGGTGAGCCTCTGTGCGGCGGAATTTCGCGTTCTGCCGCCTCCAGTTGGCGGCTTTAGCCGCCGCCCCTTCTTTGGAGGATTTCTGCCGGTGATGCCACCCGCAGAGCGAGGTGAGGTTGGCGTCTCGATGGTCGTCACCGGGCAGAACGTGGTCCACGTCGCTCGCCGGTTCTGCGCATCGCTCGCCGACTTGGTCGACCAGCGTGCAGCGATAACCGTCGCGCTTCAAGATGCGAGCGCGGATGCGATCCCAGTTGGCCGGGAGGCGACTACGCCGGTCAGAACCGGCCCACTGGGGCATGGCGAATACCGCCTCACGACGTGGAAAAGGGGCCTCGACGACGTATGCGGGGGAGAGGAGGACCCGCTTGCCGACCCGAGGCGTCTTAGAAGGCACAAACCCTGAGGCTTGTATTTGCCTAATCGCTTACTCTGTAGGCCCCGACAGGGGCCTAAGCCTTCAACCTTTGTTTTAGCGTTTTAGGCTTGTACTTATATATACGGTTGTTGATCTTGCTCTTAGAACCAGCCTCGTATGTAACCTGGATCACAGCCCTACAGGCAGAGGCGGCGGCGAGAAGCTAATGGAGGCTTGGGCCTTGGCGGGCCCACAGCGGCGAAGGGCTGAGGGCTTGACTCAAGGGCTGGGCCCTCCGGGGCCCGCAGGGGAAGCGACATGGAGGCTTGGAGCTAGCCTCAGGCTGGCCAGCTCGGGCGCGGTGGCGCATGACAGCGAGCCGGTCAACACCGCGGCGACGGCGACAGAAATCGCTCGATTCCGCTCGCGCCAGCTCGGCGCCGTGCGGGCCTCCGCGAGCAGGTCCCCGCAGGCAGAAGCCCACGCGGAGGCCTCGTCCCGCCGCTGTGGGCCAAAGGCCCCAGTGGCGGAGAACCGCGAGATTCTGCTCGCCGCTGGACCTGTCCTGAGTCACTGTCTATAGCCGCTGAGCTGCGGCGACACGGAGAGTGGCCTCCGCTCGTAAGCTTGCGAGCGACTCTGGAACTGTGGCGGAATCTCAGCCGCTAAGACATGGCGGTGCCCCTCTGGGCTCGCAAGGGGTCATACCCCCATCCCGTATGCCTGATTTCGGCATGGTGGATGATCGCGCGCCCGTTGCGCGGTTCCTCTTGAACGCGACCGAAGTTGGGTCGGTTGCAGTCGCAGCGCACGCGGTTCGGCCAGCGCTCGGCAGGCAGCGCGGACTTTGGCCATAGTGTGAGCCAGGTCACAGCAAGCGGGAGAGTAACGCTGTGCACGTAAGCAGGCTCTAAGTATGTGGATCTTGAAGTCACCGAAACGGTGTTATTTGCAGGCCTCTACCAGCGAAAACGTCTCAGGGCCCCTGTCGCGGCACGGGGTGGGCAGAGGTACCAGACCGGCTAGAAATCGCCTCTATGGCCATGTCGGGGGGCAGCAAGGGCTATGTCCGAATGGGTATCTTGAGAGGTGTCGATATGGGGCAAGATCAGGTCTGACCTGCGAAAAGAAGTCCGATTTGCATTCAAGTGGGTAACCTGAGTAATGTCTGTCGTGTCAGAACGAACCGCCCCGCTAGGGGGGAGCGAAGTTCCGGCGCATGGTCATTGAGAACTGAATTCGCAACTTGCACACCTGGCAGCGACTTGCTAAGGTTGCACAGCAAGCCGAAAGCAACCGTCACAACGGGAGCGGACGGAACGCGAGTAAGAGCAGCGCAGCGGGTAACCGCTGTGAAGTCGGTTGGATCACTCCGCAATGGGCGGGGGTTAGGTTGACCGGCTGACCTGCAAAGACAAGCGGTACGGCCCGAACGGTGAGGCGACAGCAATAAGGCGACAAGGCCAGACAAGAGCTACTGAGTGTGTAACTTGCGAATTCAAATCGGACCTGCTAAGGTTTGACACAGCGAAACAAGGCGGGACCGGAAACTGGTCGCTAGCAATAGCTGCCAAGTCCGGAGTAGCCCCCAAAACTTGTTCTTTGGGAACTAAATAGCGAGTAACCGGAATGCGTCATCGCATACGGGCAGCCCATTAGCACCCCCTCCGGGGTGCACGTGGAAGGGCCAGCCGATACCTCAGGGAAGTACGTGGAAGACCGTCACGTGCGGAGCTCAGACAGGAACGATGACGCAAAGATTCCCGGTCTCAAGTGTGTAACTTGAGATCAGCCTGTCGTTTCCGTCGAATCCGGACGGCATGCCTCGGAAGCGACGACAGGCGCCAGGCCGGAGGCCATCGGAATGGCGGCCTTCTTTCCGGCCAGAATGGGTAACTTGAGAGATTGGGACGGTTATGGGTACCAAGAACACCGGCGGCCCCCTGTCCGCCGCCGCAGAAGCGGAGCACATCCGCATGGTGGACAAGCTCTGGGACCTCCTGCGTGAACTGAACGTGGCGCACGACTCGGTGAACCAGTTCTACGCCTCGGACAACTCGCACCAGGCGGACACCAATGGGTGGCGTGCTCTCAAGCCGTATGCGGCGGTACAGCATGCGCTTCGGGCCTCCCTGCGGGAGTTGTGTGGTGGCAACGAGGAGCAGGCGGAGTGGCTTGCCGACCACCTGATCGACAACGGGGAAGACGTCGC
This sequence comes from Umezawaea sp. Da 62-37, assembly GCF_032460545.1. Lineage (GTDB taxonomy): Bacteria > Actinomycetota > Actinomycetes > Mycobacteriales > Pseudonocardiaceae > Umezawaea. The sequence continues at coordinate 4,258,495 of NZ_CP135965.1, read as the reverse complement.
CCACAACCTCGCCGAGATGCGGCAGGAATGGGCCTACCGCGAGGAGCAGGAGCGCATCTCCCGCGCTGACGACCTGCTCATCGCCTACGAGAAGGCGAGAGATGTGGAGGACAGAACTCTGGCCTCCCAGCTCTGGAGTGCCCTCATGAGCGAGCTGTCGGACTTGATCGGCGACAGCCTCGCCAGGCGGCACGAGCTTGTGAGGGAAGCGCTGGACAAGCGCTGGTTCATCTCCGACTTCCTGGACGACAAGCGCCAGGAATGGGCGGAGCTGGACGCCGCGAACTGATCGGGTGAAACAGGGGGAGACCCCTGTCCGCGGGGCTGGCATCCCCGTGCTGATGAGCCTGCCATTGCGAAAGGGCACCAATGGGCAACACCGTGAGATTCCACCGCACCTACACCCCGGCCCAGTACGAGCGCGCTGCGGAGCTGTGGGGCCGCTTGCTCGACAGCGGACGGGTCTCCCTGAAGAACGACGACTACGGGAGCTACCTGGAGAAGGTGACGGAGGAGCACCTCCTCCAGCTCATCGTGAACGACGGCGAGAAGACCTACGACTACCCGGCCGTGACCGTGACCCTGGTCAGCTACAGCGACATGGGCGGCTATGGCAGCGACATCGACGCGGCCAACGTACGTGCTCTGGATGAGACCCCTGGCGTACAGGTGAACATCGACTCGTCCAGGGATGAGGGGCAGGCGTGGACTCAGCTCGGAGAACTGCCCGGCGACCTCGACGACGAAGTGGATACGGGCCTGGAATGGCTTGAGTCCCTAGTGCAGTCCATCGAAGCGCTGAACGACTACCCGTTCATCAACGAAGACCGCTACTACGAGTACGAGTCGGAGTGCCAGGAAGCGGCCTGGGATGAGTACATCCTCAGCGACATCACGAAAGACCTCGACGACTGGGCCGGGGGCTATCACTGGGAGGACTTCGGCGTCTCGGACGACGACCTCCGGGAGATGTTCTACGAGCGTGTGGAGAACTGGAGCTTCCAGGGAGCTGGCACGGTGGTCTGCGGCAATCAGGACGAAATCGTCCTCGACATCCAGGAAGTCGTTCTGGAGGCATGGCGGGGCCCGCTGGTGGACCCGGCCCAAACCGCGCTGCCCATCGCTTCCTGATCATTCGGCGAAACCGTCCACTCGCGACGGTCCACGGGATTGGCATGCCCGTGCTGATGAGTCTGCCAAACGAGAGGAACTGTCATGGATGAGGGCGCGGAATTGGGTCGCTGCGACTGGGTTGAGCTGAAGGACGGGCGCATGGCCGCGATGTACGAACGCGACACCAGCCACGACATGTACGTGGTGATCACGGGCCTGAACGGGATGCCCCCGGACGTCTTCGAGTTCACCGACGAGGAGTCCGCACAGGCCTTCATGGCCAGAACCGAACTGGAAGCTGCGTAACTGGCGAAACCCCGTGAGGGGTCCACGGGATTGGCATGCCCGTGCTGATGAGCCTGCCGTGACGAAGGAACATTCATGAGCGAAAAGCCCAAGGGCCTCACGCTGTATTTCTACCGGAACGCCAAGGGCTGGGACTGTACGAACGGTGGGATCTCTGCGCGGTTCGACGAGTGCACCCTGATCGGCATCGTGAACCACACGAGAGCCCGAATCACGGGGCAGCCCCTCGTAGCGCAACCGCTTCCCGAGGGCAGCCGTGTCTTTGAGCCGACCGACAAGCGCCCGGCGGTCTACCTGGTGATGGGCAAGCACAGCCCAAACGACCGGTTCATCGTCCCGGCCGACCAGAAGACGTGGCAGCCGGACGGGCGCTGGTGGATGTGCGGCGGCAACTACGCGGACAGCTCTGACTCCCGCTTCGATGAACTGTTGCCCGGCGGGTTCGCGGTCCGCGTTCACGACCGGCACGAGGGCTGAGGACCAGCAATCGGCGAAACCGTCCACTCGCGACGGTCCACGGACCTGGCGTGTCCGTGCTGATGAGCCTGCCACCTAGGAGTGATTTCGATGATGACTGCAACGCGGGTTGACTTGTTCGCAATCGCGAAGGACGTGGCTGTGGAACTCGGCGACGACTGGACTGCGACGGCGGGGCACTGGGAGAACGATCGCGACGCCTACCTGATCGGCCCGGACGGCGTTCGCATGCACATGGCACACGGCCTGTGGAGGATGCCCGACCACCAGATGAGGGTCTCTGGCGACCTGGGAGAGCTGCAAAACTTCAAGCCCTACAACGCAGACACGGGCGAAATCAACGTGTCGATGAAGAAAGCCCCCAAGCAGATCGCGAACGACATCACGCGGCGACTGCTGCCCATCGCGGTCCCGACGTTCACGGGGGCGCTGGAGCGCAAGCGGGCGCACGACACGGAGGAGTTTCGCCGTGCCGCGCTGGCAGAGGAGATCCGCGCGGCCCTGGGTAGCGGGGCGACGGTGAGCAGCCGGGACGACCACGAGGTGAACCTCGGTAACTACGGCAGCCGCGTGCGGGTTGAGGTGGACCCGCGCTACGAGTCGGTGAAGTTCAAGGTCGAACTCCCGCCCGAGTTGGCAGTCCTCCTGGCGAAGGCACTCAGCGAGCTCTGATTGTCGGGTCGCCCTGCGTAGCCGGCTGGCGAAACGGGGGGCGACTCCCGTCCACGGACCTGGCGTGTCTGTGCTGATGAGCCTGCCAAACCAAGAGGAGTTGCCTGTGTCAGCTTGGCGTGCCTTCGCCGTGTTCGCGGTTGTCTGGATCGTGACGGTCGGCGCAGCGGTCGGCCTGGTCTTCGTAGCGGCCTGGCTGTCTCCCGAAACGATCCAGGGCGTCATGTGCGCCCACCAGTACGAGGCCAGCACCCCGGCCGGGCTCACCTACCGGGTGTGCATCCGGACTTCCTGACGCACGGCGAAACCTCGCGAGAGGTTCACGGGTTTGGCATGCCCGTGCTGATGAGCCTGCCAACCAAGGGGGACAGCCCATGAGTGAAGTGCAGTTCGCAAACGTCAGCAACCCGACCGCGTTCGGGGTCGAGTGGAGTGCAGGTGAGAACGGGAGTCAGTACCAGCTCGTGAACCCGCGCGGTACTGAGGGTCTGGTCTTCGGCATGAAGGTCGAGGGTGCGCGTCAGTGGTCGGTCGTTCCGGTCGTGGACCCGACCAGGTTCATGGACACCATCCCGAGAACGTTCAACGACTTTCTGAAGGTTGCCAAGGCGTACGTGGAGTAATTGGCGAAACCGTCCAACGTGGACGGTCCACGGGATTGGCATGCCCGTGCTGATGAAGCCTGCCGTGAGAAAGGGGAAATCCATGACAAGCACGCTGTTCGCCCCGACCCACCGCATAAGGATCAAAGCGGACAAGGACGCCGAGAACCCGCGCTTGAACTTCGAGCAGACCGCGAACGTGATCACGGTCGACAACCGCGAGTACATCGACATCGACGAGGACTTCGGCCCCCTGGCTGACCAGTGGTCGGAGTTGCGCTCCCGGCACAACGCCTGCGAGGCAATGCGGATCTTCGAGCGCTACGCACGGATGATCCACGGCGCGGTCGTGCTGCTCGAATACCCGTCGCCGGACGGCTCTCGTGCGATCTGGTACGCGATGCCCGAGGCGCTGAACCTGGCTTACGCACCCGAGGGGCGCGAGGCCTACGGGATGCAGATCCTGGAAGCCGAGCGAGCCGAGTACCGGACGTGGGCGCGTGGTGAAGCGGTCGGATACGTGATCGAGCACATGACCATGTGGGTCAGCCCCGACCTGGACGACATCCGGACCTCCTGGGAAGTGGTGGAGTCCTGCTGGGGGTTCTTCGACCTGGAGTTCGCCCAGGAGGAGGGACAGCGAGCGCTCGATGCGTTGACCCCGGAGTCCGTCGAGGGCGCTGCGGAAGTCGATGAAGCCGACGAAGGGACCCCTGACCCGCGCGTTGCGCAGGTCCCCGAAGAGGTGTGGATGGCAGTCGTCTCCGGACCCGGCCACCTGAAGAACGTCGTTGCGGCCACGCGCGCCACGGACCCGGACTGGGACGTGTCCACGTTGATCGGCGAGGTCGTGATGACCGTAGTCGAAACGATGCGCGCGATCGAAGCGCGCGAGCCGAGATGAGGCGAAACCCGGCAGAAGCCGGGTCCACGGGATTGGCATACCCGTGCTGAGGAGCCTGCCAAAGCGAAGGGACGAGCGGATGACCGCGACCGGTGAGCTGACCACCTACCTCGTGATCGGTCTGTGGATCGACGATGAGCCGCTGGTGGCTGGCGTGATCGTGGGCGACCACAGCATGGCGGACGTCGAGTCCGAATCGGACGGTTACCAGCGCTGGGCGACCAGCGTGCAGGCCGAAGACGCCGAGTCTGCCGAGTCGTACGCAGTTGCAGAGATGCGTGACGAGCAGGACGACGACGAAGAGGACGAGGAACCCGCCCCTTGTCGCACCGAGGACTGCGACGGCGACCCCGACGACGGCGAGGGCTGGGACGGCTACTGCGGGAACTGCGCCGACCGCTTGGACGGCGGCGAAGACGACGAGTACGACCACAGCCGCGCGAAAGAGGATGCGAGAAACGAAGTCCTGGTGTGACCGGCGAAACCGCCCCTGCGGGGGTTGGTCCACGGGCTTGGCATGCCCGTGCTGATGAAGCCTGCCAACCAGAAGGGACCACGATGCTGTATCGAGTGACGGACAAAAACGGCAAGCAGATCAACCAGGGCGACCAAGTTCAAAATTTCCGGGGTGAGTCCGCAACCTTCCTGCGGATCACCAGGGGCACGGAGTGCAACGGCACGGCCAGGGTGGAGGTCGAGTACCCCGACGGCTGGAAACAAGACCTCTACGCCCAAGTCTTCGACCTGAAGGTCCAGACGATCAGCGACTGGGTCGCCGAGCAAGACCGCAACGTGATCACGGACGCAAACGTGGACGAGATCATGGACCTGGCGGACATCGGCGCCGACTACTGGACGATCTCGTCCATCCACGCCGCGAACGTAGGCGACCACACGCCCGAGTGGGCCAGCTACACGGTCGTCGAAAAGGAGACCGGGCTGGTCTTCCACCTGAGCCGCGACGACATCCGCTTTGCCTACCTGGTCTTGGCCGACCCCGGCCAGACACTCATCCAACCGCGCACGCACAGGCCCATCCACTCGACGTGGACCGGCAGAAGCGGCGACGGCATCGAGACGGCCGACTTGGACAGCGCCTCAGGCGACGTGATTCAGCAGATCGCCTGCTTTGGGAAGTTGCTGCACTGATGCTCCCCATTCGCCAGGACCAGTGGTTTTTCAGATGACCCGGCGAAACCGTGCCAGTCGGCACGGTCCCGAGGGCTGGCATCCCTCGGCTGATGAGCCTGCCGAACGAGAGGAGAGCGGCCATGCTGAATCGGCTGCTGACCAGAGTTACCGCCCTCGCCCTGGCGACGGGCTTGGTAGTGACCGGCCTGGTGGCGCTCCCAGAACACAAGCTCCAGGAGGACGACCCCGGCTGGAATTGCCGGACGATGGGACACCGCGACTGCGGGTTCCTCGACTCCGACGACACCCGCACGGTGATCCTCGTCCACTTCGACGAGGACGGCGAACCGGTCGGCGTGAGCAAGCGCCACCTGCCCGAGACGGCGAAGCCGTGAGCGCCCCGGCGGACGTCGCCAAGGCTGCGTCCGTGCCCGAGCGGGTCGGAACCTACCGGGTGGTTGCGCATTTCGACTTCCTGGGCACAGGGGAGCGCATCGTCCTGCTGGCCAAGTCCAGCGGGATGGGCCTGGACTACGCGACCGGCGTGGTCTCAGTGTTCGAGGACGCCCCGCGCGAATGGTCTTCCTCCCGCCACTTCGACGGCCTCTCACCGAGCACCAACCTGCGCAGCGCGACGCGCAACTTCTTCGACCGCGTGACTACGCGGATAACGGCTGCTGGCTGAGACGCCTGACGAAACCCCTGCGGGGGTCCGGTGGGCTGGCATCCCACCGCTGATGAGTCGGCCACCAATCGAAGGGAGGGCCTGCGATGCCGCCGATCAGGCAGCACCAGTGGCACCCGTTATGAGGCGAAACCGCCCCCTCGCAGGGGCGGTCCGCGGGGCTGGCATCCCCGTGCTGATGAGCCTGCCGAAACGAGGGAGCGTAAACGATGAGCCAGTTGAAGGAATTCGCCGTCAAACTTTGGGACGGCGAGGACGGTACGACGGTCTACCCGCTGGCGTACGACGCGGACCAAGCCGAGCTGCTGGCCCGGTTGATCGTGGGGTCTTGGGGCCACAGCGCACGGATGGAGATCCTGGGGTGCCGACCGCTCTGCGACTACTGCGACGGGCTGGCGACTCGCGTTGAGCGGGGCACGCTGGTTCCGCTCTGCAAGAAGCACGCGAAAGCCCACTACGGCAGCGAGTGGCGCGGCGAGACCCAGCACCTCGGCGACAAGCACTTCCTCGCTCTGGACGAGGTGGCGCTGGTCGGTGCCGAGCACTGAACGAGGCGAAACCCCCACGGGGGTCCGTAGGGGGTGGCATCCCTGCGCTGATGAGCCTGCCGCGAGGAGGAGTTAGTGCAGACGATCCAGGAGCGCTTTCAGCAGTTCCACTTGGACAACCCGGACGTCTTCGAGATGCTGGAGCGTCTCGCCGTCGAGTGGTTCGAGGCGGGTAAGCGCAAGCTTGGGGTGAAGATGCTTTGGGAGACGATGCGTTGGGAGCGCAGCAAGCTCGCGGCCCCCGGCACGTTCGCCCTGAACGACGCCTACACGTCGCGGTACGCCCGCGAGTTGGTGACGCGGCACCCGGAATGGGCGCCATACATCGAGCTGCGCGAACTGCGGGCCGCCTGATGACCCAGCCGCTCAAGCCCGGCGAGGAGATCCGCATCGTATCGGCGACTGGTGGGGCGAAAGGCAAGAAGCTGGCCAGTCTAGGCAGCCTCGACCCGAAGGCCCTGCTCGTTCTGGCTGAGGCGTCCGGTTTCGGCGCCGCGAAGTACGAGCAGCACAACTACCTCCGCGGCTACGCCTGGAGCCTGTCGTTCGACGCCTGCCAACGCCACCTGCTGGCGTTCTGGGCGGGCGAGGAGCTCGACCCGGAGAGCGGCCTGCCGCACCTGGCTCATGCTGCCTGGCACTGCCTGGCGATGGTGAGTTTCCAGATCCGCAGCATCGGCACCGATGACCGGTTCGACTCGCCTCAGCGCGACGCCTGATGCAGCACAACGATTTCAGCTAACTCAGCTTGCACATGGCGCACAGTGTGTGTAACTTGAGAGGCACGGAGAAGAGGAGAACCACAGTGCAGGTTGAGAGTAGCATCGCCGGGGATCTGAGCACTCTGGCTGCGTCCCCCGAGCTCGACTGGCCCGCCTTCGAGGCGGGTGACGAGGTCGTACTGCGCGACCACCCCGACGCCCAGGTCTTCACGATCATCGCCCCGGCCGACGACCCCGTCTCGAACGGGGGCGTGCACTACTTCGCCCGGACTGAGTCCGGCGGCACAGTCTTCCTTGACCCAGCCAAGATCCAAGCCGCACCCGCCACCTACGAGCCGACCTTCGCCGTTAACGACCGCGTCCGCGTAATGACCGACGCCGTCCCGAGTAGCGCGCCGCGCGGCGCGACCGGCGTGGTGCGGGAGGTCGAGAACGGCTTCGTCTACGTGAAGCTTGACCACTCGTTCAGCGTCTTCCCGTTCAAAGTGCACGAGCTGGTCGCGCTGACGGATGTGCCCGTGTACCGCAAGGTGATCGACCGCACCGAGTTGCGCAGGTTCCCCGCAGGGACTGTCTTGGTGCACGAGACCTACGGGACGGCATACGTGAAGTCCTTCGAGGACGACTGGGTATGTCCGGGTGCCGAGGAGTACGGCCCGTACAACGGGGCCATGTCGGACCTCGCGACCACCGGTTCGCTTCTCGTCGTCCACGTCCCGTGGATGACGCAGGACTGAATGGGTAACTTGAGAGGTCGGACTGGCTCGTGAAGATCACCCCCCGCAAGGACGAGGTCGCCGCCGTCGCTCAGCTCCTGGAGAGCGACGGCTACGACTCGGCTGAAGCCCTCGCCAAAGACGTCATCAAGCGCGTCGCCGAGGTGCTGGCAGACCGCGAGTTCTATGCCTGGGTGCACCGCTTCGGCCCCGGTCAGCTCCAGATCGCTTGGGGCCCATTTACCAGCGATGCCGAGGTCGTCAAGTTCGCCAAGAAGGCGGCACTGGGCGGCGAGTCGATGTCGCTCAAGTTGTGCAGCACGGGCGCGTTCCTCACCCGACTGGACAAGAACAGGGCCGTCCCCAGCACGAAGTGCGCGGACCCGGCCTGCGGCCACCCGCACGGGGCGCACGAACACCCGAAGTTCGGCGGCCGGTGTGCGATCCGTGGCTGCGGCTGCAAGCAGGACGTGAAGTAGTCCCCATCCCCACAGGCCCAGGCCGTCCCGAGCGGCCTGGGTGCATAACCCCTGGATGTGACTTTGTGAGCAACACCAAGACGGTCCCCTTCGAATGGTGCGACATCTGCCAGAAGCGCGGGTTCGTGGACGAGCACGACGCGGAGAAGGCTCTGGGGAGGGCCCGCGCCCGTCGTGAACGTTGGGCCGACCAGAACACCCCTGGCTCTCGGCGTGGCATGAAGCGGGAGAACCGCTTCTACGAGTGCCCCGAGGGCCTGCTCCACCTGACCGAGTTGTCGCGCCGCGTGCACAACGCCCGCGCCGCGCAATGGTCGGGCGTGGCCGCGTGAGCCCGCTGCTCCAGAACGCCCTCAGGGCGGTCGAGGCCGCCGTCTGCGCCGAGAACGAGCGCGGCGGCGAAGCCCGCGGCCTGCTCCTGGAGATCGGCCGCCTGGTCGGCGTCGACATCGCCAAGGACCCCATCGGCGGCACCTGGCACCCGGAGAACATGCGGAGGGTGCTCACCGCGGTCGACGGGTTGCGTCGCCAGAACGCGCAGCTCCGCGGCTTGCCGCCGGACGGCTTCGCCCCTACGTCCGACGGCAAGAACGTCGAGTTTCGCGAGCGCGGATGGTGATTCCGCCCCAACGCCGCGTGCCGTTCCGAGTCCAGGTCGGCGACTCGCCAGGTCACACGGTCGGCTACTTCGATCTTCGAGACCTGGCAGCCAACACCGACGCCGCCCTCGTCGCGATGCTCCGCGACGTGGCCAACGAGATCGAGCGCCAGGCCGCCGAGGAGCGCGGTTGATGCACATGCACTGCTGCACGGGGTGCCGTGCGCGGATCGCGACCGAGACCGACTGCGGCCTACGCGAGTACGAGTCCATCCGGTGCGTCTGCCCGATCGACTCCGAGCCTGAGTTCGAGACCCACCCCATCATCACCGAAGGACGGTCCTTCTCCGTGTCCAACGCCTCCAGAGTCCGCAAGGTCCCTGTTCTTGCCCACGAGGCAGACATTCTGATCGTCGGATTCCCCGAGGAGCGCCGCAGCTACCCGCAGTTCCGACACCAGCAGGTTTTCGCCGCTTCCTCGCCGCTGATGGCGAGGTTGATGGGGCGCCGCTTCCGCAGGGCCTACTTCACAGACGGCGCGCAGCGCATCCGCGGCTTCGACCGGCTCCTGGAGATGCTGCACAACGGGATCGCCAAGGGCACAGGCGAGATGGCCGTACACGTGACCGCCTACGAGCGTCTGGCAGAGGCCGACAAGGGGTTCGCCGAGGAAGCCCCGAACATCGAACTGGTGCGCGGCCTGCGTCAGGCGAGGGCCTTCGAGGCGTGAAGCTCGCCTCCACCCCTGAGGACTGAACGAAGGGCGGGGCGCCCCGGTGCAGGAGCGCCCCGTTCTTTTTCTGGAATCGAATTGGAGAACCCCCTTGACCGTTCGCCGCCTCACTGTCGCTGACGTGTGCGCCGATCTCGAAATCTCTCGGTCCACCTTCTACGACTGGCGCGCGAAAGGTCGCGGGCCGAAATGCCTTCGCCTGCCAAACGGCGAGATCCGAATCCGGCTCGCCGACTACGAGAGGTGGCTGGAAGAACTGGAGGATTCAGCATGACGGACGACACGAGTTACGACGTCCAGATTTTCGCGCTCGACCCTTACGTCCACAAGGGCAAGAAGAAGGTCGTCACGTACTGGGTTGGCTGGCGAGTCGTCAAGAAGCGCTTCAAGCTCAAGTACGCGACCAAGGCGCTTGCCGAAGGCTTTCGATCCGACTTGATCGCAGCCGCCCGCAAGGGCGAGGCGTTCCGGCTGTTCGACGGACTCCCCGTGTCGATGGCCCGGAAGTCCGACGAGATGTCCTGGTACGACTTCGCCTGTGCATTCGTGGACATGAAGTGGCCACACGTCGCGGCCACGACTCGCCGGACGCACGCTGAGGCGTTGACCAGGGCCACCCCGGCAATGTTCTCCTCGACTAAGGGCAAGCCGGACGACGCGCTGATCCGCAGCGCGCTGACTCGCTGGGGGTTCAACACCACTCGGCGGGGCGAAGCCGACATACCCGAGGAGGTGCGCCGGGCCCTGAAGTGGGTCGCCGGGAATACCCTGCCCGTGAGCGCACTGCGCGATGCGCAGGTGTTGCGGCCTCTGCTCGACAGGCTCGCGGTCAAGCTCGACGGCACGGCGGCGGCCCCGAGCGTAGTTTCCCGCCAGCGCAAGATCCTCGGCACGGCGATGGAATACGCCGTGGAGCGCAAACTCCTCGACTCCAACCCCATCCCGGCCCTGAAGTGGATCGCGCCGCGGAAGACGGTCCAGGCCATCGACCAGCGTCGCGTGGCCAACCCGGCGCAGGTGCTCGACCTTCTGGGCGCCGTGCGGGCGCAACGCCGCAGCGGCCCGCGCATGGTGGCGTTCTTCGCCTGCCTCTACTACGCGGGGATGCGCCCGGAAGAGGCTGCGGGGCTGTCCAAGCACCAGCTCGCCCTCCCCAAGGAGGGCTGGGGGGAAATCCACCTGGAGGTCGCCCGCCCGCACGCGGGCAAGGAGTGGACCGATAGCGGGAAGAACCGCGACGAGCGCCAGCTCAAGCAGCGGGACGCGGGCACGATCCGCCCGGTCCCCAGCCCGCCCGAGCTGACGGCCTTGCTGCACCGTCACATGCTGGCCTACGGCACGGCTTCGGACGGCAGGCTGTTCCGCGGTGAGCGCAACGATGAGGAGCTGCCCAAGGGCACGATCCTGCGGTACTGGCGTAAGGCGCGGGAGAAGGCGCTGTCGGTCGAGTTGGCAAGGACCAGCTTGGCTGCCGTGCCCTACGACCTGCGGCATGCGGGAGTCTCGCTGTGGCTCAGCTCTGGCGTGCCGCCGAAGCAGGTCGCCGAGTGGGCGGGGCATTCGCTGGAGGTGCTGTTCCGGATCTATGCCCACGTGCTCAGCGGTTCCAGCGACGCCATTCGTGCGATGGTTGAGGCGGGACTCAAGGGAGCGCCGAACAACGCAGAGTGACGTGATCGAGGCCACTGGAAGCGGAGCCTGGTTCGCGCTTCCAGCCGGGTTTGGCGGGATTCCGTCGGAACACCATCGGGACAGACACCCGTAAACGGCCGTTTTTGGCCGGACACAGCCGGACAAGACAAAAGCCCGTTGGGCAGCATTCGTGCTGCTCAGCGGGCTTTTCGCGTTGGTGCCCCCGGCGGGAGTACCAAAGGATGGGAACAGGGCTGACCAGCGGTTTCAGAGCGGATGCTTGGTGGTGCAGGCCAGTTTCGTCATGTAGTAGTTCAGGTGACGCTCGTGTCCGGTGACGTACTGGTGCCATTTCGTCGGTACCACTGCACTACGTCGCGGATGACCGCCGCAGGCTGTAGACCAAGGCGTTCAGCTTCGGCGCCGTCGACGAGAGTGATCTCGAAGACAACGTCCACGGCTTCACCTTGCTTCTGGCGGCGGGTCCGCTGCCCGGAGTGGCTGTCGTGTTCATGCCTCGATCTGGGCATCAGCGTGTTTCAGTGCTTCGCGGTCGACTTGGTCCATGCCGCCCCACACGCCGTACCTCTCGTCATTGGCGAGTGCCGTGACGGCGCAGGTGAGGCGGACCGGGCATAGGGAACAGGTCTCTTTGCAGTCCGCCGCTGCCCTGCTTCCTGGCTCGGCATCGATCCACTCGACTTCCCGGTCTGCGTTTCGGCATGCTGCGTGCACCTGCCACTTCGATACACGCAGCACCAGGAGCATGGTCACGCGGCCGGACGAAGGGGGTTGCCGAGGAGGTAGTCGGCGAGGTGGCGGGAGGCGGTTTTGAGCTGCGCTGCTACCTCATGGCGGCTCATACCGCGCCGCGTGGCCGCGCTTGATCGGTCTCCATGGTCGAGGAGCACATCGGAGACGAGGTCGGCTTCGTGGGGTGTGATGACACCCGAGAGCATGGCTCCGGCGAGGACGAGGTCTGGGTGCCCGCTTGTTGCGCGGGTGTTGACTGCGGTGTCGGTGAGTTCGGACTGGGACATCGCTCGCCGCCTTTCACGGTTGCAGGCTTCGTGGCCACGCCGGAATGCGGCCCAGTAGAGCTGTCCGAAAATCTTCGGCGACCGGGCGTCGGTGATGTCGAGTGCCTGGAGGAAGCCTTCGAGGATTTCGGAGTCCAGGTCGTTGCGGTCACCGCAGAAGCGGGAGCCCAGTTTCCCGGCGATGGCTTTGAGGCCGGGCATCATCATGGCGGCAGCGACGGTGGTCCACGGTTCCGGCTCCGCGTGTGCCCGTCGGACCAGTTCCTGCCACACGGCGTCTTTGCTCACCCAGCTCGTCTGCCGCTTCAGCAACAGCACGCGTACCTCGTCTAGGGGCAGCACCTTAGCGGGCAGTCCGCATCCCAATGCCGCGCAGTCGAGGGTGAGTGGCTGCGGTCCGGCGGTCATCGCCAGAAACCGTCGCTCGATCATGTCCAGGTGCGAAGGGGAGAAGGGGGTCATCGGAGAGGAGCCTTTCCGGGGGACGGGGACATCTCACTGCCTAACCCGCCCATAGAGCCGTTAGATGGGAAGGATTCACCAGAACGGGTGATGTGTCGCTGTTGTCCTCGGCTCGGCGCCCTGCGTTCGTACCCTGGGCACGTGATCGATCACGACGAGATGCCGGAGACGGAGGCACTTGCTGATCCGTGGTCGGCTCTGCTTCCGGGGCAGGAGCTCGTCCCGGCCTACCTGACCTCGCGGTTCGCGGCACAGTACCGGGTGATCGTCGACGTCCTGCTGGCCGAGCAGGACACAAGCCTGACCGGGTTGTCCTATGACGAGGTGGCCGCCGGGGTTCGGGCTCGCCTCGCCGGACAGGTGCTGGCAGACGCAGTCGACCGCCTGCTCGCTCCCGAGGTCCTGCACCTCGACGCGCGGTTGGAGCGATTGGTGCAGTGGCGGGTTTTGACCCGTTGGCAGGAACCAGCCCGCTCGGGAGAGGACTTCCTGCGCCGACGTGACCGGTACCAGCTCACCCCGAGAGCAGCCGGTCTGCACGTCTTCTGGTCGTCGGTCGACGACACCGAGGAGGCTGCGGGAGATCTCACGTTGGCGCCACGTGCCATCCACGAACGGCTGGTCGCCTTCGCGGAGTCGATTCGCCAGGCGGTGTACACCGACGCGGCGACGGAGTTCCAGCAGGTCGGAGCCATGCACCTGGCGATGGCCACGGCGGCTCGCGGGTGGCAGCGCACGTTGGCACACGCGTTGTCGGGTGGCCCGGACCAAGCCAAGCAGGACTTGTTGTGGCAGACGTTGCGTTCTTACATCGGCATGTGGGGGGAGCAGGTCGATGTCCACACACCGCGGATCGCGGAGCTGGTGGTCGAGCTCGACCCGTTGTTGACCCCTGACGTGTGGCGGGCCTGCGTTCGCGCTGCGTTGGACACTGCGGACGACGAGGTGGTGGCCTCCCAGGCACGCCGCTGGGAGCACACCTGGGAGGCCCTTGGTTCCTGGTTCGGTGGTGCGGACAGCCAGGCCCGGAAGCTGCGGCGCCAGCTGCGTGACCTGGTCGCTCCATGGGCGCGCAACATGAACCTCCTGTTGGACACCGGTGGCGCGGTCACCCGCCGAGTTGAACTCCTGGCCTTGGCCGTCGCGATCGAACGCGCTCCCGACGACGAGGGCGCCTGGCGGATCTGGGACACCGCAGTCGGAGCGTTCTCCGCACGCCACCTGCTACTGGCGCCTGACTCCGCCGACGACAGCGACTTGAGCTGGATCAACGCGCCGTCCGCGCCGGTCACAGCCCGCTTCCGCGAACAAGGTGCTCGCGCCGCGGTCGGCAGGCGGGCCCAGATCCCGGACTACTCGACCGGCAAGAGTGCCGCCCGACGGGCCAGGCTCGCCGCGCAAGCCGCCCGCAGCGGCGCGGAGGCGGCGCTGCGTCAGCGTTCCGGAACGCACCTGGCCGACTGGGGCGAGATCACCGACGCCGAACTGAACCTGCTGTTGGAGTTCATCGGCGTCGTGCGGCGGACGCAATCGGAGAGTGCGGTGACCGGAGACGGTCGGTGGCGGGTCACACTGCGCCGACCACCGCAGGCGCACGACACCACGAGCCTGCGCGCCGATAGTGGCAGCATGACGACTTTGAACTGGTACTTCGGAATGGAGCCCGCGTGAACCGCGAGGCTGCTGACCGGCAACGGGCGTTCACCGCCCTACTTCGCTCGCCGGTGCTCGACCGGCGCACCCACCCCGAGACATGGCCGCTGGTGCGGGTACATCGGGCGACTTTGGGCGAGTGGTTCGCCCAACGGCTCGGCTACCGATTGGTGGTGACCGACTCCGCAGCCCGGTTGTTCCGGCTTCCTGTTGACGGTGCCGTCGTCGCGCCCCGACGGTTCAGGCCGCCGACCCGGCGGGTGCTCGTGCTGGCCATCCTGGCCGCGGCGGCGGCCGAGGACGCCGAGGACATCACCACCACCCAGGACCTGTCCGACCGGGTCCGCGTGCTCTCCACGCACGAGGACGTTGAGCTCGCACACTACGACCCCGACCGGTTCGCCGAGCGCACGCTGTTCGTCAAAGCCGTCCAACTGCTGGTTTCCGTGGGAGCGCTGCGGCCGACCGGTCATGACGCCGAGGACCAGCGCGAAGGATGGGCGCACCGCCGTGACGCGATCGGCGGCGCCTACGAAGTCCGCCGCGAGCTGCTGCTGCGCCTGGTCGACCCTGCCTCGTTACGCGCCGCTCTCACCGGAGGACACGATGGAGGACCGCCCCACGAGGCAGCGGCGCGGATCGGCTTGATGCGCAAGCTGGTCGAACTGCCTGTGGTCCTGCACGAGGACCTCACCGACGCCGAGCGGCTCTACCTGACCGGCCAGCGTCACCGGGTCCTGACCTGGTGCGTGGAGATGACCGGCTGGGTGGTCGAGCAACGCGCGGAAGGGATGGCGCTCATCGCCGCCGATGAGGCGGACACGGACCTGCCGTTCCCGAAGCTGCGCGCCGCCGACTTCGCAGCCTTGATGGTGCTCGACGAGCTGGTGCGGACCTACGGTGCGGGTTCGGTCATCTCAGCCGATGAGCTGGGTTCAGCAGCCAACGAGGTCCGGGAACGGCACTCCAAGGCGATGACCAATGACTTGCGCGTGGGCAACGCCGTGGAATCCACGGCTCGGGATCTGCTGGGGGCGCTGGACCTGTTGCGTCCGACCGGAGCACCGGACAAATGGCGGTTGACCGCTGCGGCGGCCCGCTACCGTGACCCGCGAGTGGTGGCCGTGAACGCGAGGCTTGACGAGGAGGGTGAAGGTTGACCCGACCGGGACCTGACCGCGAGCGGTGGCTGGCGGCAGCGATGACAGGTGGTCTCCCGGAGCCGGGTCTCCACCGCTGGCAGCCCATGCGCGTGGGCATCGTCAACCTGTGGGAGTACGACCAGGCGGAGTTCTGGTTCGCCGACGGCCGTCTGGTGCTGCGCGGCGGCAACGGGGCGGGCAAGACGAAGGTGCTCGAACTGACGACCTTGATGCTGCTGCGAGGGGAGATCGGTGCGTCCGTGCTCGATCCGTTCGGATCCCAGCACCGCACGATGCGCTTCAACCTGTTGCCCACGGGTGAGGATGATGACCCCCGCCCGCTTTCGGAAGCCGGTCTGGGTTACGCCTGGGCCGAGTTCGGCAGGCTCGACGACGACGGCACGGCGCGGTTCTTCGTCTGCGGTCTCGGTGTGAGCGCCCGTCGCGGCAGCGGCACTTCCGCGGTGACCACGTGGCACCTGATCACCCACTTGCGTCCGGGACGCGATCTGAAGTTGTCCACGGCCGACCGGCCGCTCGACCAGAAAGAGCTCAAGAAGGTCCCTGGCGTCACGGTGCCCGACAGCGCCGTGCGATACCGCGCCAGGCTGGCCTCCGAACTATTCGGACTGGGCTCCGACGCTTACGACAACCTGACCGAGCTGCTCAAACAACTGCGCAAGCCCAAGCTGGGAGAACGTCTCAACCCCGCCAGCCTGGCCGAGACCCTGCGTGCGGCCCTGCCACCGCTCGCGAGCGCGGAGATCACTCAGCTCGCCGACGGGTGGGACAACCTGGAGAAGCTGCGAACGGCCGTGGAGCAAACCCGCAGCGCGGCCGTGCGGCTGGCGGGGTTCGTGCGCACCGGTTGGACCCCCTGGGCGCGCACGGCAGTGCGCCACCGCGCCGATGCGCTGACCGCGGCAACCACTGAGCTGGACCGCACCACCAAAGACCGCCGAGCTGCGGAAACCGCGTTGACCACCGCCCGCGGTGAAGCCGGCGAGCTGGATAAGGAAATCAGCCGGGCGCGGATACACCGGGTCGACCTCAGCACGGAGCTGCGCGAGTTGCTGGACAGCCAGGCATTCCAGGATGCCTTGAGCGCGGCGAGCCGCGTCGAAGGGCTTCGCGAACAGCTCGGCGCCCTGACCGAGCAACTCGTGGGAGTCGAAGAACGCCACTCAGAGGCGGCTGAGGACGTGGCGAAAGTCGCCGAGTCGGAGGTAAGCACCGCCTCCGCCGCTGAGCAGGCCGAATCGGATGTGGTTCGGGCGGCCGAACGTGTCCAGGTCGCCGGACGCCCCGCCGGGCTGCACCAGTCGGCTACTCGGCACCTGCCCGCTCGTGACGTGCCCGCGTTGCGCGCCGACCTCTCGGTCCGCCGGGAGCGCTTCACCCGCTTGCAGCGGCAGCGTGCGGAGTTCGACCGGGTCGAGTCGAAAGCGGCACGTTCGGCCGACCTGCTGGCCGACCGGGAGTCAGACCTGAACGAGGCCGCCGAACAGCGGGAACTGGCGCGGGATGGCGTCGAGACCGCAGTGGACACCTTGCGCAGGCAGCTCAGGGAGTGGAACACGAGCGTCGTCCTCGCCAAGGCCGACGAGCGAACCGTCGAGTACTGGTGTGACCTGGTGGCCGAGCTGACCGCCGCGGACCCGTCGGGCGCTCCGGCCGAACAGCGCGGTATTTCCCCCGCGGCGGCGGTCGCCCGGCATGTCGAGGGGGTTCGCGACACGCTGAGATCGCGGCGCGCGGAACTGCTCCACGAGCACGGTGCGCTCGTGGTGGAACACGAGCAGGTCACAGCGGAACTGGCTGGGGTGCTCGACTGGACGGAGCGCCCGCCAACCCCTCCCGACTCATGGCGCCGTCGCGATCGGCCGGAGCCCGACAGCGGGCTGGGTGCGCCGTTCTGGCGGTGTGTGCAGCCCGTCGACGAGTTGTCGACGAACGAGGTCGACCTGCTGGAGGCGACTTTGGCCGCCGCGGGCGTGCTCGACGCCTGGCTGAGCGCCGACGGCGAGCTGATCGCCGTGAAAAGCGGGCAACAAGCGGACACGGTGGTGCGCGCGGGGGAAACTCGAGTTGACGCGAACCTGACGCAAGTCTTGGAACCCACCCCGGCCGGCGGTGTCACGCAGACCGCCATCCATGCCGTGCTCACCTCGATCGGCTGGCACGACTCCCGCCCCGGCGGTAGTGCGGCTGAAACCTGGTTGGCGGCGGACGGCACGTGGCAGTGCACCGCCCTGTACGGACGCGCCGAGGTCGCCCGACCCGCCTCCTTCTTGGGGGCCACCGCCCGCGAGTCCGCAAGGCAGCGGGAGATCGGCCGGCTGCGAACCCGACTTGCAGCGCTAGGGGAATCGACCAGCGCGATCGAAGCCAAGCTCGGGGAACTCGACAACGACCTGCGCCGCCTCGCCGAGGAGTCGGGGAGGCGGCCAGGAGAGCGCGTGGTCACCGACGCCGTGACCACCTTGCGGGAGAGGGAACGACAGGCAGCCGACAGCGAACGCAAGGCGGCCTCGGCCAGGAACACCCACCGCGCGAACGAATCCGCCAGGGACACCGCCTGGGCTGACTTCTCCACGTATGCGGGCGAGTACGCCTTCCCGCTGGACGATCTGGCACTCCACGACGTGGCTTTGCGCGACTACCACCAGGCCGTGGACGAAATGGCCCGCCGAAAAGAACTGCTCGACCTGCGCACAGCGACCCTCACCCGCGTGCGAAACGACCTGGCCGGCGCTCAGCGCAGGCTCGCCGGCGTCGATGCCGAACTGCTCGACCTGCGTGGGCGGAAGCGGAAGGCGGAGGTCCGCCTGCGCACCGCGGAAGAGGCACTCACCAGCGATGTCCACGCGCAGTTGGACCGCCGCGCCGAGCTCGATCGTCTAGTGGCGCAGGTCGACCGCGAACTTGACGAACTCGGGACAAGGCGTGCGGGCGCGCTGGTCACGGTCACTCGGGCCGAAGAAACCCTCGACCGGCACGAGGAACGCCGGCAAAACGCGGAACGCAAGCGGGATGCCGCGCTCTCGGTGTGGTGGGAGGTGTACGACGCCGGCCTCGCGCAGCCCCTCGGGCTGGAGGAACCGGAACGCCGAAGTGTGGAGTCCGCGCGCGAGTCGACCCGCGCCGCACGCCGGGAATTGCCGGACCCAGGGGACGAGGACCGCGCCTGGCGGCTCTGCTACAGCAAGCTCGAAGCACTGCGACAGGACTTGCTGCCCGATCGCGATGCCCGCGTGCTGGAGCCAGAGCAGGACTGTGCGATCCAGCGCGTCGTCGTCCTGGCCGACAGCTCCGCCGGCTGGCAGGCGCCCCCGACCGCTGCGGACCTGCTCGCCGACCAGGTACGCGCGCAGGAGAACGCGTTCGACTCCGAACAGCAACGAGTGTTGACCACCCTGCTCGGCTCGACGTTCATCGAGCACCTCAAGGACCGGCTGGACTACACCGCCCGGACCTTCACCGACATCAACAAGCAGTTGGCCGGTCACCCGACCCGGCATGGCAACGCTGTGCAGCTGAAGTGGGAACCCGACCCCACCGACCCGGACACGGGCACCGTGGTGGATGCGCTGACCCAGGGCTACCAGCAACTCTCCTCCGCACGCCAGGTGACCGTGCGCTCCTTCCTCGCGCGCAAGATCGACACCGCCAGGGCGGACGCAGCGGCAGGGGGCTCCGCCGACTGGCGGGAGCAACTTTCCACCGCGCTGGACTACCGCGGCTGGCTGAAGATATCGCTGCAATACCGTCCCGGTTCGACCAGCCGCTGGGCACCGTTCGACGCCGCCAAGCACGGCGCCAAATCCGGTGGCGAGAAGGTCGTGCTGCTGTCCCAGCCTCTGTTCGCCGCCGCGGTGGTCGCCTACAACGCGGCTGGCAGGCATGCCCCGCGTTGCGTGTGGCTAGACGAGGCGATGACCGGCGTGGACGACGAGATCAAAGCGTCGTTCATGGGCCTGACGGTGAGCTTCGACCTGGACGTGATGCTGACCGCCCACGACGAGTGGTGCAAGTACCCGACCGTACCGGCGGTGGCCGTATACGACCTGGCCAGGCACAAAGGGCTGCCCGGAGTCGACGCCGTTCCGTATCTGTGGTGCGGCGGCGAGTGGACCGCGGTCGCACTGCCGTTATCCGACGTGCGCGCGGACGAGGCGCTGCTGGCGGCGGATGGCCTGTTCGCCGAGGCGGACGCTGAGTGACGACCGCGATTCCGCCCGGCATCGAGGATTGGGCACGCCTCCCAGGTCCCGCGGCCGTGCTCGCCGCCGTCCACACCCGGGCACGGCGCGGGCACCGCACCGAAACGGGAACGCTCACCGGTCTCGCACTGACCGCGGAGCAGCGTCGGGAAGTCGCGCTGCTGCTCGGCACCCGGTGGGCACTGGCCGGTAAACCCGTCCGCCTCCAAGACCTCGCGGCGAAGCTGGCCGAACACCACCTGAGCGTGCGCGGCTTGGTCGAGGGGTTGCACGGCGAACAGATCGAGCCCGACAAGGCTCACCGCAGCCGAGCCCAAGCCGAGGCGGCCGCTGAGCGCGACCGCGCCGCCACGCACCTGATCGAATCGGGCGTGGTCGCGCACGTGGTGCAACGGTGGCTGGCCGACACCGGCTTGCCTCGGCCGGGCTCTGGTGAGCTCCAGCCCCTGGCCGAACAGGTGGCGACCTTCGTCACCCGACTTCGCTTCACGAACAGCGGGACAAGGCTCGCCCAACTCGCCGCGGACACCCAGCATGACGCCCATGCGCTCGATGCGGACCGGCCACTGGGGCGCGGAGTGGCCCGTCTCCTGGCGATCGAGCACGACCTGCCCCGGCCACAACGAGCCGGTCGAGCATGGCGCGCGGCGTGGGCCGCCGCGGGGGTGATGTGCGACGGCGTGTCCTCCCGCGTGCTGGCGTTGAACCTCCCACTGACCGGTGAATCCCCGGCCGCGAGGCTGTGCGCCGCCGCCCCCGGCGAGCCTGTCTGGCTGACACTTCGTTCACTCACGGGCACCTGGACCGCTTCCGCGAGCGATGTCTTCGTGTGCGAGAACCCCACCATCGCCGAAGCCGCTGCCGATGCGCTCGGCCCCACCTGCCCACCACTGGTGTGCACCGACGGGATCGCCTCCGGTGCCGCCCTCGACCTCCTCGCCGGGCTTGCCGCCGCAGGCTGCACGATCCACGCGCGAGCGGACTTCGACCCGGCCGGGTTCACCATCGCCGACCAAGTGCTCTCCGTGGCATCGGGCGCGCTGTCGTGGCGTTTCAATGCGCGAACCTATGCCGAGGAGTGCGGCCTGAATCGTCACCCCGACGCCCCCGACGCCCCCGACGCCCCCGACGACCTTGCGGCCGCCGTCGCCGGGGTACGGGTCGTCTACGACCGTGCGCGTTCTCCGGTGCACGAGGAACGACTGCTCGCCCTGCTGCTGTCAGACCTCGCGGCCGGAGCAGGCATCCCCACCCAGACCCCCATGACCAGCGATGCGCCCCCTGACCTGGGTGGATACCGCTCTCTGCATGTGCGGAGTCGTGATACGCAATGATGCTCTTGCGACGCACCGGCTGATGCAGGCCGTGCGCCGCCTGGTCGGACGGCGCGCACGGGCTCGTGCTGGCGTTCCGACACCTGTCGTCGAGTGAGCCTGTAAGGAGCCTTGTGAGCACCCTCGGTAGTTTCATCTGGTCGATCGCCGATCAGCTTCGGGGTCCCTACCGCCCCAACCAGTACGGCAACGTGATCCTCCCGCTCACGATCCTGCGTCGCCTCGACTGCATCCTTGAGCCCGACCTTGAGACGGTCCGTAAGTTGGCGGCGAAGTACGACAACCCGAACCGCCTCAGGATCGAGGTCAAGAAGGCGACCGGCCGACCGTTCTACAACACCTCGAACTACTCCTTCGCCAACCTCCTCAAAGACGCCGACGGGTTGGCCGACAACCTGGTCGACTACATCGACCGGTTCTCACCCGACGTCGACGTGTTCGAGTACTTCGACTTCAAGAAGGAGATCCTCGCCCTGGAGAAGGCGGAACTCCTGCGCGAGGTCCTCACGTCCTTCAGAGCCATCGACCTGCACCCGGACGTCGTCTCCAACGCCGACATGGGCGACGCGTTCGAGTACATCATCCGCAAGTTCAACGAGGCCGCGAACGAGACCTCGGGTGACCACTACACCCCGCGGGACGCGATCCGGCTACTGGTCGACCTGCTCTTCGCTGAGAAGGATGCCGACCTCACCGATGCAGGCATCGTCCGCACGCTGTATGACCCCACGGCGGGCACCGGCGGCATGCTCGCTCTGGCCGAGGAGCACCTGCTCGCGCACAACCCCGATGCGAAGCTCAGCCTGTTCGGCCAGGAGTACAACCCGCAGTCGTACGCGATCTGCAAGTCCGACCTGCTCGCCAGGGGCCACGACGCGACCAACATCGCCTTCGGTAACACACTGACCGATGACGCGTTCACGGGACGCCAGTTCGACTTCTGCATGTCCAACCCGCCCTACGGCGTCGACTGGAAGCAGTACGCGAAGGCGGTCACGAAAGAGCGCGACGAGGCCGGCCCCTACGGCCGGTTCGCCCCCGGCCTCCCGTCGACCTCGGACGGGCAGATGCTGTTCCTGCTCCACCTCGCCCACAAGATGCGCGCCCCGCAAGATGGCGGTGGTCGGACCGGGATCGTGATGAACGGCTCGCCGCTGTTCAACGGTGCTGCCGAATCCGGCCCCTCCAACATCCGCAAGTGGTTGCTGGAAAACGACCTGGTCGATGCCATCGTCGCGCTGCCGACCAACATGTTCTTCAACACCGGCATCGCCACCTACATCTGGATCCTCGACAACGACAAGCGCCCGGAGCGCCAGGGCCAAGTCCAGCTCATCGACGGGACCTCGTTCTGGACCAAGATGCGCAAAAACCTCGGTTCCAAGGGCCGCGAGATCAGCGACGCCGATCGCGACAAGGTCGTGAAGCTGTACGCAGACTTCGCCGACGCCGACCCGGACTGCTCCAAGGTGCTGCGCATCGACGAGTTCGGCTACTGGACCATCACCGTCGAGCGCCCGCTGTTGGGAGAGGACGGGAAGCCGGTCGTGGACCGCAAGGGCAAGCCCAAGCCGGACACGAAGAAGCGCGACACAGAGAATGTCCCGTTCACCTACGGTGGCTCAACTGCCAGTGCGGACGGAAAGGACGAGGTCATCCAGGCGTACTTCGACGCCGAGGTGAAACCGCACGTCCCCGACGCTTGGATCGACTGGGCCAAGGCCAAAACCGGCTACGAGGTCCCCTTCACCCGCCACTTCTACAAGTACGTCCCACCCCGGCCCCTCGCCGAGATCGACGCCGACCTGGAGAAGCAGGTCGCCAAGATCATTGACCTGCTGCGGGAGGTGGAGGGGTGAGCAGTCGATACGCCGAGTATGTCAATTCGGGCGTGCCTTGGATTGGTGACGTTCCAGCAAGCTGGACAACGACACCACTGTGGTCGATGTTCGAGCGGATCAAGGATGTTGGGCACCCCGAAGAACAGATGCTCTCGGTGTTCCGCGACTACGGTGTCGTTGCGAAGAACTCTCGGGACAACATCAACAAGACTGCCGAGAACCGGAACATCTATCAGCTTGTTCACCCTGGGTGGCTGGTCACGAACCGGATGAAGGCATGGCAAGGTTCAGTCGGCATCTCGGGCCTGCGAGGAATCGTTTCGGGACATTACATCTGCTTTGCACCTCGACACGATGCAGACTCCCGCTACCTCAACTGGCTCTTCCGGAGTCCTACCTACGCGGCTGGCTACGCGTTGCAGTCTCGGGGCGTAAGGATTGGCCAGGCGGAGATCGACAACGATCACTATCGAGTGATGCCTGTTCTACTCCCGCCGATCGACGAGCAGCGCGCCATCGCTGACTACCTCGACCGCGAGACCGCCCGCATCGACACGCTCATCGAGGAGCAGCAGTGGCTGATCGAACTGCTCCGCGAGCGACGCACGGCTGCGGTTACAGCGCTATTGGAGTCACTTGGGAGCATGACAAGACTGAAGCACGTTTCCACGGTTCAGACTGGGGTCACACTGAGCGGTGAGGGTGATCCTGCCGCCCCTGAATGGCCGTACTTGCGTGTTGCAAACGTCCAGGTCGGATATGTCGATCTGCGGGAGATCAAGAATGTCCGACTTCTACCTTATCGAGCTGCGGCGTCGATGCTTCAGCCTGGAGACGTCCTTATGACCGAGGGCGGGGACATCGACAAGTTGGGCCGGGGAGCGCTCTGGCGCGGCGAGGTGCCGAACATGTTGCATCAGAATCATATCTTCGCTGTCAGGCCGAGCGAGGCGCTCGACTCGGAGTTCTTGGTGTTCTGGCTGGATGGTCCAGTTGCCCGAACGTACTTCCGTACGACCGCAAAGCAGACGACGAACTTGGCAGGCACCAACAAGTGGACCCTCGGGAACCTGCCTGTCCCGGTGCCGCCGCTGAACGAGCAGCGTCGAGTGGTTGAGATGCTCGATGAGCAGACCGCGAAGATCGATGCGCTGATCGCTGAGACCGAGCGGTTTATCGAACTGGCCCGTGAGCGGCGGGCGGCGTTGATCACGGCGGCGGTGACGGGGCAGATCGACGTGCGGGAGATGGCGTGATGGCGGACCACCATGAGGGCGTCTTCGAGACCGAGATCTGCGAGTACCTGGACGATCACGGGTGGCACTACTCAGCCGATGACACCGGATACGACCGGGAGAGGGCGCTCTTTCCCGAGGACCTGTTCGCCTGGCTGGAGGAGACCCAGCAGGCGGCGTACGAGAAGGCCTTGAGGGCGGCGGGGTCGCAAGCGAAGTTCCTCGATGTGCTGGCCACGGCGCTCGACAAGCCCCTCGAACACGGTGGCGGGATGCTGAACATCCTGCGCAACGGGGTGCAGTACATCGGTGGTGGCCGGTTGAAGATGGCGCAGTTCCGACCCGAGACCAGCCTGAACGCGACCACGAACGAGCAGTACGCGACGATGCGGGCGCGGGTGATGCGGCAGGTGCACTTCTCCACCGCTGACCAGCGGAGCATCGACCTGGTGTTCTTCGTCAACGGGCTCCCGGTCGCCACCGTGGAGTTGAAGACCGATTTCACCCAGTCGCTGGATGAGGCGGTCAACCAGTACCGCAAGAGCCGGAACCCGCTGACCAACGGCCGGCCGGAGCCGCTGCTGTCGTTCGGGCACCGGGCCCTGGTGCATTTCGCGGTCTCCAACGACCTGGCCGCGATGACCACCAAACTGGAGGGCGAGAAGACGCATTTCCTGCCGTTCAACATCGGTCACGACAGTGGCGCGGGGAACCCGCCCGGCACGGGCGGGCGGTCGGCGACGGCGTACCTGTGGGAGCGGGTCTGGGAGAAGGATGCCTGGCTCATGATCATCGGCAGGCTGATGATCATGGAGACCAAGGAGGAGTGGGATGTCGCCACCGGCACCTCGGTGCGGCGGACGAGCATGCTCTTCCCGCGGTTCCACCAGTGGGAGGCCGTGACGAACATCGTGGCCGCGGTGCGCGAGGAAGGGGTGGGTCAGCGCTACCTGATCGAGCACTCGGCTGGGTCGGGGAAGACGAACACCATCGCCTGGACCGCGCATCGGCTGGCTCGGCTGCACGTGAACGACGAGAAGGTCTTCGACTCGGTGATCGTGGTCGTGGACCGCACCGTGCTCGATGGACAGCTCCAGGACGCGATCCGGCAGATCGACGGGTCGGGGAAGATCGTGGCCACGATCAGCCCGGAGGACGTCCGCAAAGCGGGGGCCAAGTCGAAGTCCAGGCTGCTGGCGACCGCGTTGACGAACGGGGAGCTGATCATCGCGGTGACGGTGCAGACCTTCCCGTTCGCGCTCGCCGAGATCCGGGCCGACAAGGGCCTCAAAGGCAAGCGATTCGCGGTGATCGCGGACGAGGCGCACTCCTCGCAGTCCGGGCAGATCTCTTCCAAGCTCAAGGCCGTGCTGACCGCCGAAGAGGTCAAGGAGATCGAGGAGGGCGGCGCCGTCGACGTCGAGGCGATCCTGGCCTCGGAGATGACCGAGCGGGCGGAGTCGAAGGACATCTCCTACCTCGCGTTCACCGCGACGCCGAAGAACAAGACGCTGGAGCTCTTCGGCCGCAAAGGGCCGGACGGGAAGCCGGTCGAGTTCCACCTCTACTCGATGCGGCAGGCGATCGAGGAGGGCTACATCCTCGACGTGCTCAGGGGCTATCAGTCCTATGACACCGCGCTGAAGATCGCCGGCCAGGCCGAGAGCGGCGATGGAGACGAGGTGGTGGACGAGGCCGCAGCCCGGAAGGGACTGATGCGGTGGGTGAAGCTGCACCCGACCAACATCAGCCAGAAAGTGCAGATCATCGTCGAGCACTTCCACGCCAACGTCGCCCACCTGCTGGAGGGCAAGGCGAAGGCGATGGTCGTGACCGACTCGCGCAAGGCTGCGGTGAAGTACAAGAAGGCGATCGACGCCTACATCGCCAAGCGGGCCGCCAAGGACGCCTTGTACAACTACCGCACCCTGGTCGCCTTCTCCGGCTCGGTGACGATGGCCGAGGACGAGGAGTGGGTCTCGGACTGGGGGCCACAGCCGAGCCAGGACGACGAGTTCACCGAGGCCAACCTGAACCCCGGCGCGGGCTCGGACCTGGCCGCCGCCTTCAAGGGTGCGACGTACAAGGTCATGCTGGTCGCCAACAAGTTCCAAACCGGATTCGACCAGCCGCTGCTCTCGGCGATGTACGTCGACAAGAAACTCTCCGGGGTCGCCGCCGTGCAGACGCTGTCGCGGCTCAACCGCACCCATCGCACCACGGGCGGGGAGCAGAAGCGCAAGACGTTCGTCATCGACTTCGTGAACAAGCCGGAGGACATCCGGACAGCGTTCGAGCCGTACTTCACCAACGCGACCCTGGAGACCGAGACCGACCCGTACGTCGTCTTCCACCTCTCCACCAAGCTCGCCCAAGCCGGGATCTACACGCCAGAGCAGGTGCGCGAGGTCGCTGAACTGTGGGTCACCCGGAAGGGCAACAACGCGCTCTCGGCTGCGATCAGCCCGCCCAAGAACGAGTTCGCCCGCCGCTACGCGGCTGCGATCGAGGCCGAGGACAAGGTCACCCTCAACACCCTCGACCTGTTCCGCAAGGACGTCTCCACTCTCGTCCGGCTCTACGACTTCATGAGCCAGATCATCGACTACGGCGACCCGTACATGGAGATGCTGTCGATCTTCCTGCGACTGTTGGAGAAGGTCATCGCAGACTCATCCTGGACCGCGGAGGTCGACCTCTCCGATGTGATCCTGGTCGGGGTCCAGCACAACAAGAAGATCGCCGTCGACATTTCCCTGACCGGCGACGGTGAGCTGAAGGGGATCAGCGCCGCGGGCACCGGCACCCGGAAGGAGCCGAAGTACGTCGCGCTCCAGGTCGTCATCGACAAGATGAACGACCTCTTCGGCGCCGAGTCGTTCACCGCGTCGCAGGTCCGTGAGTTCGTGCAGGGACTGGTGCAGCGGCTGCTCGCCTACCCGGACCTGATCAACCAGACCAAGGTGAACTCGAAGAAGCAATTCATCGAATCGCAGGACTTCCAAGCTGCGGTCACCGAGGCCGTCGTCGACAACCAGGAGGCCCACAACACCATGGCTGACTACTTCTTCAGCGACGGACCAGCCATCAGCGCTGTCATCATGGCCCTCGCGGACGCCTTCTACGAGGCAGCGATCGATCAGCAGACGGACGCGTGAGCGGCCTGGCCCCGGACAGGGACGGCCGGCGCCAGAGTCCAGCAGTGTGGGCGGCCGAACCGTCAAACGGCCAACGCGGGGCCCATACCCCGTAGGAGACCAACGGGAACAGGCGTGACCTGGGGGTTCGCGTTTCGGGCCTTCGCTGACCTCACGGCAGGAACAGGGCTGACCTGCGGAAACGCTTGATCAGCATGGTGCCCCCGGCGGGAGTACCAAAGGATGGGAACAGGGCTGACCAGCGGTTTCGTACCGGCAGCCTAGTCGTTGAGTCGCATTTCGAGTTGTCTTCGCACCGGTGACGGCCAACCTGGGGCGGGACAACCGGCCCCGCCCCAGGTTGGCACGACCGACTGTTAGAAGCTGCGCGGAAGGTCTCACGCTGCTCGTGTCCAGCCGGTCGCGCTGGCGGATCGTGCCTGAACGACTTCGCGTTCGCCATGCTGGTGCTCACCTGTGGTCGCGAACCTTCTCCGCAGGCCAGCCGATGAATTCGGCGATCTCTTCGTCGGATGTACTCCGCATGGAGATCCAGTCATCCAATGCCTCGCTCAAGCTGCTGGGAATGCCGTCGGTGACGGGACGAGGTCCAGGCTCCGACTCGATCTGGTCGATGTGGAACCACATGCCGTCGGGATCGAGTCGGTCAGTCGTCGCGTCGTAACCTTCGAGGCCATCGTCGCCGCGGGCGAGTCGTTCACCGGTTCGCCAGTCGAGGATCTCCCATGAGTCCTGCCCTGTCTGGCCGCCGTCGACAATGCGATGACCTTTAGCCTCCAACGCCTCGATCTCGGCATCTTGTCGCCGCGCGTCTTGGGCTTGCCCCGACAACAACGCCCGAACGTGGGCGCGGACGGTGTCGGTACGGTTCGGCATAGGTTGGCGAGGATCGCCTATCTCGTGAGCGGCGCGCGCGTAGTTCGTGCCGGACTCAGTCATGTGCTGTCGCACCGCTCGGGTGCGAGCTCTGTTGGATTTGGTCATCATGCGCTCCCCAACGGGACTCCCACGCCGCCCCACAAGGTTGGCAGGCGATTCAAGTAGCACGCTGCGTCGGAGACGGCTTGTCCTCGGTTGCCGGCTGTGGCGTGGGCGTTCCGGCTCGGAGTCGGGCGGGGCGTGACCGCCGCGCACGAGTATATCGGGAGACCCGACGATCACTGGCTCCGAGTAGGAGGTCACGTGCGAACTACCTGCGTTCGCGCAGCGCGGTGAACGGCACGAACTGGTCGACCAGGTGGAGCTTGTCGCGGCGGCCGTCGGCGTAGCCGATCTCGTAGTTGACGATCCCGTACCAGTCGCCTTCCACGCTGGGGAAGCGGCCATGAAGCCGTCCGGTTACTACGCCCGTGAGGTCCAGCCCGGTCACGATGACGTGCCGTGGTGCGTCCGCTGGCCGGGGGAAGAGGATGTCCAAGTTGACCCACACCGACGTGAGGACCGGCCTGCGTCCGTGGATGTCATCGCCCTCCCAGCGCGTGAACGGGCTGTTGATCACGACACACCCGCCTACCTCGCGCCGGTCGCCGCCCGCACGTGGTGGATGAGGTCGCCGTAGGGTTGGTCGTCCAGTTCGGCGCGGTCGGGGCTGGCGTGGCTGCTGGTCAACCGCCAGCTCGCGTCGACTCCGGGTGTCGCTGCGCAGGCGGGGCAGTCCACGCGGACCTCGCCTCCGGCAGAGATCGCTCTGCTGACTCCGGGGACGACGATGTGTCGTCCGCCTTTGCAGGTGGCGGGAAGGACGGCGATCGTCGTGCCGGTCTGATCGACTCGGTAGCGCAGTGCGCCGTCCGGCGCGGGGGTTGAAGGCGGCGGAGTCACGTCGGCAAACTACCACCAGGCTCGCACATATGTTCGACTCGCCTGGAATCTAGCGGCTCGCCGCAGGGCATCTGCACCGTGCGCGCCTGGCTATCTTTGTCGGTCACGCCGGAGCCAAGAAGCACTCGGGCCGGGCGTGTCCGGGAACGAATCCGGCGGAGACTGTCGTGATGGAGGTATGACTCAGATCGACGAGCGGACCGGCCGAAGCATGGAGCAGCAGGTGGCGGACGGTGAGGTGAGCGGCGAACAGGAGCCGACCCCAGCCGAGGTGCTGGAGTGGCGCCGCGACGACGTGTTCCTCCCGGAGGCGGACGCTTGCCCGGAGGAGTACCCGCACCTGCGGAATATCTCGGCCGGGTTCATCTTCGGCGGCGTGGTCCGGCCGCTCGAACCGGCTCCGCCGGAGTACGTGACGCTCCCGGCCGCCTACACCCTGCCTGAAGAGTTCCTCGCGATCGCGCAGTGGAACATGCTGTGGGAGGCAGCCCAGTTCCGGCGGCGCTTCTTCGACCTGGACGACCTGCCGGAGCCGATGGCCAGGATCGCCGACCTCGGCGACGTCAACGTCACCTTCGTACCTCGGACACGGGCGCGGTACTTCGAGTACGCGCCGCTGTTCCACCTGCTGCCCAAGCGCGTGCTGGACATGTTCGGCCTGCCGTTGCTGCGGGGCGGCCAGTGGCCG
This sequence comes from Umezawaea sp. Da 62-37, assembly GCF_032460545.1. Lineage (GTDB taxonomy): Bacteria > Actinomycetota > Actinomycetes > Mycobacteriales > Pseudonocardiaceae > Umezawaea. The sequence continues at coordinate 4,228,580 of NZ_CP135965.1, read as the reverse complement.
TTCATGGCCGACTGGTCGGGCATCGACGACTTCCTGCCGCCCGATTTCGAGGCCAGGCTGGCTCGCGCGTGGGCGTGGACGGTGTGGCCGCACCTGGTGTCGGGGTCGAAGATGAAGGCGTTCTCGGCCGACGACCCGATCCGGCTGCTGGCTCACAACCTGGATTTCTGGGTGCCCGCGGTCACCGCCACCATCCAGGAGCGCCTGCGGGACTTTCCCGAGGTGGACAAGGGCAAGACGCCCGGCCCGGTCACCTTGGAGGACGGCAGCGTGCTCGCCGGGGCCGTGGCCGGCAATCCGCGGATGGGCGGACAGGTCTGGTTCGGGGAGGACGATGCCCGCGACGCCGTGGTCGAGACCGTGGAGGCCGCCGACCGGACCGGCCGGCTGCGCGGCATCCTGGACGCGGTTCGTTCCCACCGGGTCGAGGACGACTTCTCCAGCCACTGGTCGTACGCGCGCGAAGACTTCGAACGCAAGCTGCACGGGAAGCGGCGCAAGGTGACGGTGAAGTTCGTCGAGCTGACCGACACCATCCCCGTCCAAGGACCGGAGAGCGAGGTGCTGGGCAACCTGATCACCAACGACTTCCTCACGCTCCTGGATGGCCGGAACCGGCAGATCGTCGTGCTGCTCAACAGCGGCGTCACCAGCAAGACCGAGATCGCCGACGTCCTCGGGTATGCCAACCACAGTGCCGTGTCCAAGCGACTCGCGCAGATCCGCCGCGCCGCCGAGGCGTACTTCGACGAGAACTGACTCGCCCAGCTCGTCCCGGCCGCCCGGTCGGCGTCACCCGTGCGAGTGATCATGATCGTGGCGGAAGTCGTGCTCAGGCGGGGTGCCGCCCCACCAGCGCCTCACGAGCGCCTCGGTCCCGCTCTGGTTCAGATCTTGCTGTCGCCGGTCTAATCGCCGACACCGATCGACTCAGTCGTCTTCGGGCAAAGCGGGCGAACTGCCGCCCGTTGGCTTGCCGGAGTCGGCCAGGGTGCGCAGCAAGTCGGGCTCGTGATGACGAGCCGGGGCGGGGAGAACGGCACGGTGATGGCGACGCAGGAGGCCGCGCACGAGTGGGGAGCGGCGGTCGATGTCAACGTGCCGTCCCTGTCTCGGATCTATGACCGCTTGCTTGGCGGCGGACACAATTTCGCCTCCGACCGTGCGGTGGCCGCCGCGATCACGGGCTTGGCGCCGGGCTACGACGTGTTCGTGCGCGAGAGCCGTGGCTTCGTGCGTCGCGCGGTGCTGCACATGCTCACTGCCGGGATCGAGCAGTTCCTCGACCTGGGCGCGGGCCTGGGTGGCGTTCGCCATATGCACGAACTCGCCCAAGCCGAGCGGCCCCGGGCCCGTGTCGTCTATGTCGATCGCGATCCGGTAGCCGTTGCCAGTCTCGAGCTGATCATTCACGCGGACGATTCGAGCACTGGGGTGATCAAGGCCGACCTGCGGCACGTCGACGAGGTGCTCGACCACGCCGTGACGACTCGGCTGGTCGATCTGGCCCGCCCAGTGGGCGTGGTGGCCGGGTCGGTGTTGCATTGCCTGTCCAACGCCGAAGAGGTTGCCGCCACCTTGGCCGGGTACCACGACCGGCTGGCGCCCGGCTCGCTGTTGGCCGCCTCGCACGCCGACGGCATCGTCCTCGGGCTGGAGACCGCCGCCGCGGTCGAGGATTATCTCGCCAGGGCCGGGATCACGCTCGTGCACCGAAGCCGGCGGGAGTTCGCCGACCTGCTGGGACCGTGGCAGCCGCACCCGGACGGCGTGGCACCGATCGGCTTGTGGCGACCGGACGGGCTCACCCTGCCGATGCGCGAGTGCTTGTGGGGCAACGCCGTGCTCGCTGGCCGCCGCCCCGAGCCGGCGGAGCGTGCATGAACGAGGCCGAGCACATCAACACCGTCTCCGGATCGGTCCACGGCCACGTGCTGCAAGCCCACACGGTCACCGCCGACACCATCGTCATGCACGCTCCTGAGCACCGGATGCCGGTGCCCCGGCAGCTTCCGCCGCCCGCCCGCACCTGGGTCGACCGCGCCGATGAATTGGGGCGGCTGGACCGTCTGCTCATCACGGCGGGCCCGACCCGCGTGGTGGTGACCGGCCTGGGCGGGGTCGGCAAGACCGGCTTGGCGGTGCGCTGGCTCGACGCGCACCACGACCGCCACTCCGACGGCGTGCTGCACGTCGACTTCAACGGCTGGAGCGGCCACCCGCCACCGACCACACCGCAGGTCCTCGCCGGATGGCTCCGCGCGCTCGGTATCGCCGCCGACGACCTGCCAGGCGAGGCGGCCGAACTGGTCGCGCTCTACCGGACCCTCACCGCCGACAAGGCGATGGCCGTGCTGGTCGACAACGCCCGCTCCGCCGAGCAGGTGCAGCCCCTGGTACCCGCCACAGCGCGCGGCACGATCCTGGTCACGAGCCGCCGCCGCCTCGCCGGGCTGGCCCTCACAGGATTCCGCCACCTCGACCTCGACTGCTTCCCCGCCGCCACCGGCGCCGCGCTCCTGGCCGGCCTGCTCGACGAGGACCGGCAACCTCTGGGCGAGGACCTGCTGCGCGCTCTGGCCGCCCGCTGTCACGGGCACCCGCTGGCCCTGACCATCGCCGGGGCCCACCTCGCCGCGCATCCCCGGCGAGATCCGGCGCGCCTGATCACCCGTCTGACCCACCTCGCGGAGGCGTCCGCCGCCTCGGACCCGCACGAGCTGTCCGTCGAAGGAGTGCTGCAGATGAGCTACGAGGACCTTGACGCCCCCACCGCCCGGCTCTACCGCGGCCTGGCCGAGCACCCCGGCGTCGAGTTCACCGTCGAACCGCTCGCCGCAGGGCTCGACCTGCTGATCAGCGAGGCCGACCGCGGACTCGGACGGCTGGTGGAGGCCAACCTCGTCACCGAGACCAGCGACGAGCGCTACCGGCTGCACGACGTCCTGCGCGAGCACGTGCAAGCCCTCGCCGAGCAGGACGACCAGGCCGAGCGGCTGACGGTGCGTCACCGGATGATCGAGTGGTACCTCCGGCGCGCAGCGGCAGCCGACAAGGTCATCAACCCCTTCCCTCGCCGGTTCAGCGACTTCTACGACGACCTCGACACGGGCGTGTTCGCCGACGCGAAAGCCGCCTTGGAGTGGGCCGACACCGAACGCGCCAACCTTCTCGCCGCTCAGCAGGTCGCCGCTGACCAGGGCTGGACGGAGCTGGTGTACCAGTTCGGCGAGGTCCTGTGGAACCCGCTGCGCCCCAACTACACCGCCGGTGAGCTGGTGCGCTCACAGTTCCTCGGAGCCAACGCCGCCGCCGACGCCGGACACATCCTGGAGGTCGTCTGCCGCACCCGGCAGGGCTTCGGCGAGACCAACCTCGGCCACCACGAGGCCGCCGTCGCGATCTGCACCATCGCCGTCGAGCGCGCCACCGAAGTCGGCGACCCGTGGCTGAGGTCCGGCGCGCTGTCCACCCGAGCCCGCGCCCACCTCAAGGCCAACGACCCGCACGCCGCCCTGCCGGACCTGCAACAGGCCCTTGACATCGCCGACGAGATGAACGACGCCCGCAGCATCGCGCTGCGGCACCGCCGCCTCGGCGAAACCGCGCTACATCCCAAGATCGCCGACGCCCGGCTCGCCGCCCATCACCTGCGGCTGGCGGCGAGCATGTTCACCGACATCGGCGACGACATCGGCCACGCCCGCACCGTCGTGCACCTGGCGCGGGCACTGACGCTGAACGGGCAAGCCGTCGAGGCGGTGTCCGAGCTGGCCGCGATCGAGCAGGCCGTGCGCGACTACGGCGCGGTCGGCTACCTCGCCGACCTGTGCGCTGTGCTCGGCGAGGTCCACGCCGCGCTCGGCGACACCGCCGAGGCCCACCGCTGTTACGGCGAGGCCATCGACTACTACACCGCCGCCGGCCCCGGCGCCGATAAGAGCAAGGCCGCCGTCATCGACCGGCGTGCCGCCCTCGACCAACCGACCGCCTGAACCGCGAAAAGGAGCGAACGGCATGACGGCACGCACCACGGCCAAGGGAAAGCGGATCACCGGAGAGGCCCGCGTCAAGATGGCCGCTGACCTCAAGAAAAAGTACGAGAAGGGCGCCAGCATCCGCGCACTGGCCGAGGCCACCGACCGCTCGTACGGCTTCGTGCACAGGGTCCTGTCCGAGTCCGGCGTGGTCCTACGCGGACGCGGCGGCGCCACCCGCACCAAGACCACAACCTCATAGCCCCGGCGACAGCGGGTGCGGCAACGACGCGCGTCTGCAATCCACCCGATACGCGAGCGGAGATCATGAATGCCCAGACGAGTCTTGCGGGGGTACCGCCTGGGAACTCCCACCGGACAACCGGATCGCGACGCCTGCGCGGCACCGCGAGCGGAGATCCGCTTCGTCTGCCGCAGGGGGCACGATTTCATCGTGCCGTTCTCGACCGACGCCGAGATTCCCGCAGTCTGGACATGTCCACGACACGGAATCGAACACTGCCTCCGCACCGATGACGACTCCGAGTGGGTACCACCCCAAGGTAAACCGCCGCGCACCCATTACGTCATGCTCCTGGAACGGCGCAGTATCGCCGACCTTGAGAACCTGGTTGCCCAGGCTCTGGCAGGTATTGATCAACAACGTCGCTCGCCACAGGCCCGTGTGGTCATCGGTGATCGCACTTACAGCTTTCGATTCGGCCCATGATTACCACATTCGATCCTGCGTGTGGTCCGGTCGCCGTTAATGGGTTTCGTCGTCCTGATCCTGATCCTGATCCTGATCCTGATCGTGCTCGTGCTCGTGCTCGTGCTCGTGCTCGTGAAGAATTTCGCTGACGAAATTGAGCAACGGAGCTAGTTCCGGTTCCCAACGACGCAGGAGTCCGCTCCCCGCCGTCATCGCCACGACGGCTGCGGCCACCGAAACTGCCGAGAGGGTGGGTGTCGTCCAGTCCGCGATTACTGCACCCGCGATCGCCAAATAGGCGGTCGACATCGCCTTCGCGATCCACCAACGGCCACGTCGCATGCGGTCACGCCACGTTTGCGCAGCCCGTGCGCGGGCCCGAGCGGTACGGGCGTCCTTTCGCTGCTCGTGAGTAAGTGGACGCAGTTCCCGTACGCGGTGCAGGATCCCCCATGCGGACCACGCCACGTCGACGACCAGGAGTACGACGACCCCAACTCCCGGCCCTCTGGACAGATGCCACAGGGCCAGCACCGCAACCACGCGCAGCCCGACCGCGACACTCAACATCACTAACGTCACCAAAAGCCAACACGCCACTACTTTCACGACATGCGAGACCAGAATCTTGCTCGCCACGTGACCGGCGTGATCCTCTTGCCGATCATATCGGTCATCGTCGGCAAAAAACTCTTCAGAATTCACGTTGCCACCTCATGTCGCGAGAATATTTGTCCGTACTGCTTAATCGGATTATCGACTTGAAGGTCCACGAGTTCATTGAAGTATTCCGCATGGAACACTTCAACGGATTCACCTGGATATTGACGCTACGATGATCCGAGGTCATCGAGGCCGCAGTGCTGGTCATCCCATCGTCGGCGCAGCTCGACGAGACGCGCGCGGTCGGTGACCACGACCTCTGCGCTCGCCTCGTCGGACACGCGGGTGATCAAACCGAGTCCCTCCAGAAACAGCAGGGCTTTGCGCAGTCGATGTGTCGAGTAGCTGCCTTTCTGCTTGGCGGCGGTGATCTCCGCTGCGGCACAAGCCAGCAGGTCCGGGGTCCGCTGTTTCCACAGCTCGACCAGTTCGGTTCGGGCACACGTGGGTCGGGTGTGATCGGTGACATCAAGGAGCAGGTCGACGACGTCCACGGTTTCCCCGAAGACCGCTGAGCCCTCGAACTGGACAGCGCCTGTACTCGTCCAGCGCGCGGGCCCGCGGCGGGCGCGTTCGGCGGCTACGGCATCGGCCAGGACCCGCTGCTCGATGCCCGCCGTGGTGGGCCAGGGCAGCAACCGCAACCTCGCCCACAACGCGGTGTCGGCCAGGGACTCCTCGCCGGCGTGTGCGTCCCGGTGCTCCTCGACGGCTACGGCCAGGGTGAGCAATACCTGCCGCAGTGATTCCACGACGACATCCCGGCGGATTACCCGGACCCGGTCAGCCGTGATGTCGAGGTATTGCCGCAGGACGCCGTCGAAGACGGCGGACCGTTCCCGCCACTGCGCGTACTCCTGATACTTCTCGGCATACCGTGTCGCGCTGATCAGGCAGGCCTCCCGGTCGGCTTGAGCCGACTTGATCGCCTCGCGGTGGCGCACGCGGATCGTGACTGTGGCGGACTCGAGGCGCCGCAACACCCGGTAGGTCTGCACGACACGATCGTCGGCCAGCAACGAGGGCCAGTTGCCGTGCTGGGAACGGCGTAACGCCTCGCGGACATAGATTTCCGCCACGGTGTCGTCATCGGGGCCGTAGGGCAAAGGCTTGCGCATCATGCTTTCCGAGCGTGGGGGCGAGGGATGTCCCGAATTCGGGAGGTCGTCGGGTTTCACGGTTGCGGTGGGGGTGGGGGTGGTGGGGTGTCCCAGATGTGCACCCGGTCCGAGGTGACGAGAGGTTTGTCCGCAGGTCCTTTGATGTGTGCAGGTACGACCCGTTCCTCGTGTTCGCATCCGCCTTCGGCGTGAGCGCGAGGGTTGAGGCATGTGTTGCGTCGGTAGGGGCGAACTGGCCAACGGCGGGTCCACTGCGGTGCGCGGCGGCCGTGAGAGGCTGCCGTGTCCTCGGCGCTGGCCTGCGCCGAGGGCCGGTGGCGGGTGTGCACTCGAACCAACTGCACGGCGCCGGGCCCGACGATGTTGGCCCGCTTGTCGCGCCTGTGGCCGTGACGTGGACGGGGCACGGTCTCGCTCTCGGTAAGCTGGGCGTTGCCGGTCTGTCCCATCAGTTGCCAAGCGGTGTAGACCACGTGCGCCCACTGGCTTCCGTTGTCCGGATCGGGGTCGGGTAGTGGCTGGTCGAACCGCAAAACCAGTTCGTCGTAGGTCTGCAGGCGGGCGAACCCCGCGAAAGCCTCTCGTGCGACCAGGTCTACAGCGGTGAGCGTCCCACCGCTGTGTTTGTCGACGGCCAGAGGAAGGTCCAAAGGGAGGCTGTCCCAGCCCTTGCTGCCCGTGGTCCAGAAGGTCAACCAGATGCCGTCGAATTCGGGCGTCAACGGCGCTGCGCCTTCCGGCGTGCGGGGCGACCACTTGATTTTGCCGGGTGCCCCGTCCAGGTCGAGGTCGGCCGGGCTCCATCGTGACCATGAGACGCCGACGACGGGGAAGGTCAACCACAGCTCGTCCAAGTCGGGAGCCGCGGTGGTCCACGGGCCGGTCAAGGCTGTGGCGAGGTCGACATCGTGGCTGCCGATGGGGTGGGCGAAGAGCATCAGCCCTGATTCGGCCGGCATTCGACGGGCCCGGACCGGCTCGCGGGAAGGGGTAGCCGATGCCGCCAGCGCCAGCGAGGTCATGTCCTCGTCCACCCAGTACAACTGCGCTTGGCGCAGCCGTCGTTGCTCGCTGCGCGCCATCAGCAGGCTACCGACGACGCCGATGGCGGCGGTCTCCTCGGGCGGCCCGGCGATCGTCGGGATCAGCGGGCTGCTCCCACCGAGAAGGCGCATCAGGAACTCGTGGCTGTGGGGGCGTTTGAGTACCTGCTCGCACATTTGCATTCGCAGGTCGGGTAGTTCGGAGGGGCGTGGCGCGACCCATGCCCCCGCGTGGATGGGAGTGATCGCCTGGCGGTTTTCTCGTGCGGCGGGATCGGCAGTCATGGGGAGCCCGTTCTGGTCAGATACGGCGAAGAGCCCGCAGGACCCGGTCCAAGAGCGCGAGATGCTCGTCGTCGGTGCGGTGTCCCGGCAGCGCAGCTCTGAGCGCGGCGGCGCGCTCTGCGTCGAGGTCCAGCGGGTAAGCCAGGAGCCCCGTTGAGGGGAGATCTCCGAGGCTGGGGAGGTATTGCGTGAGCGCACAGGGGTCGGCGCACCGTGTCGAAGTGTCGGCGGTTTGAGGCGGCATTCCGGATGAGCAGCGTTGAGTCGGCAGGGTCACCCCCGTGTGCTCGCGATTCACGGCAGAACTCCGGTTCCAGCAGAGGTGGCTGGCTGATCGACGCCGTCAGGTGTGTCGTGATCGGGCCAGAAGCGGCTACCGCGCAATACCCGCAGGAACGGCAGCACCTCGTCGCGTAGTTTCGGTGTCATCGCGATCGCGCAGCGCGACTTGGTCGTGTGCGGACTGCCGTCGGCGTCGAGCACGAGGGCACCGGCCTCGAGGGCGATGACGGCGCCGGCCGCGGTGTCCCAGGTGCGGTTGCCGAGCAGGACGCACGCGTCGAGGGTGCCGTCGGCGACCCAGACCAGGTCCAGCGCGGAGGACCCGTAGCGGCGCAGCCCTTGCGCTCTGGTGGTGAGTTCGCGGTCCACAGCGCCGCACAGCACGTCGCGCAAGCCTTCGTCGGCGCCGCTGCCGTAGTCGCTGAACCCGATCAGGGCCTTGTTCAGGGTGTCGGTGGTCGAGGTGCTGATCGGGTCGCCGTCGCGGTAGGCACCGTGGCCGTGGGCCGCCCAGAAGCGGTGGCCGAGGAAGGGCAATGCGGTGACGCCGAGGACGGGTTGGTCGTGGTGGACGAGGCCGAGCGCGATGGCACACAGCGGGTTGGTGTGCTGGTGGTTGATCGTGCCGTCGATGGGATCGAGCACCCAGTAGGTATCCGGGTTGCCGACCGCTCCGGTCTCTTCCCCCACGAACCCGACCTCGGCGTGACCGCCGATCGTCAGTCGTTGGCGGACAAGGTGTTCGATGGCTTCGTCCACTTCGGAGACCGGGTTTCGGTCGCCCTTGTAACGGATCTTGCGGGGAGGGTGGTTGAGCACGTGCTGGACCGCGAGGTCGATCGCGGCATGGGCCACCGGCAGGGCGGTGATGGGGTCGAGTGTCGAGGACATGGTTCCTTTGGGTTGCTTGTGGCGACACGGCGCGCCGAGCGGTTGGGCGGCTGGTCTCCGGGTCAGGACCGGGCGGGCCACCACGGGTGCTCGCTGGTCAGTCCACCGAGGCGCAACCGGTCGGCGAGCGGGGTGGGCCGCAGGTCGAGCTGGCCGAGTTCGGTGTCGGTGACCCAGCGCGTCTCGCCGTGACCGGCTCGGACCGTGCTGGGGTCGGCGAGGGTCACGTCGAACAGCAGCGCCAGCTCGAAGACAGTGGGCTGCGTGCCCGCCCGATGGGCGCGCAGTTCCACGACGCCGGAAAAGTCCAGGTTCGCCACCTGGGTGTCGACCTGTTCGCGCACGATGCGCCGTAGCGAATCCTCGACAGCTTCACCGGCTCGTACGAGGCCACCCGGCAGCCGGTGCGTGGCGGTGTCCAGGTCGCCGACGACCAGAAGGCGGCCGTCGTGCCCCACGAGGCCGTACACGGCGACGAGAGGGCCGAGCGCGTGGGAGGTGGTGGTCATGGCGCTTTCACAATCGACGGACAGGGAGGTTGTCGACGGTGGAGGTCGGGTGGTTCCGGCCCATGTTCGGCGGCCGGTGTCTGGGATTGGGTGGGCGCCAGCGTTGTTGCGCAGGCGGCGCAGGGTTGCGCGTCCGGTGGGATGGGTGCGTCGACGAGGCCGACGCGGGCGCATCGGGTCATGGCCGCGGTGTACTGGCCGGCCCGAGTTGGTACGGGTCTTGTGTCGATGGTGTGGATCAAGTGCGGTGTGGTGAAGCCGAAGCACGGCTGGCCCGGTGTGGCTGTGGCCAGAGGAGGCGGCAAGGGCGGGAGGCCGATGTCGGCTGGCGGCCAGATCACCGGATCCGCTGCCAAGCGGGGTTCGTGGTCGCCGACGCTCAGCGGGTGAACGGTCGCCAACGCGGGCGTCGCGGCTCGCGTCCGGCGAGGGCGCTCGGCGGTCGTCGTCGTGGTTCCGGCTGGAGACTCGGCCCGTGTATTACGGCCGGGTGGACGAATCTGCACCCCGGCTGCGACCAGCAGGGCGCGAACGGTTCGGACGGACATGTGGTAGCTGCGAGCCAGATGTCTCTGGGAGGCACCGGCCTCATAGCGGACGGTCAGGCCAGGTGGGGGTAGTGCCCTGCGGGATCCATGTGCGGTGGTGGTACTGGCCGTCCGGCTGCTCATCGCGGACCCTGGAGGGTCGGGATGCGGGCTGCGGTGAAGTGGAGGAAGGGGTCGTGCTGACTCACCGGGACCGGGTCGAGCCCGGTCAGCCACCCGTCCAGGACGAAACCGGGACGGGAGGCGAGGGGCTGGTCGATGCTGCGGTAGAGGTTCATCGCGGCTGACAGGCGCAGGTGGTCACCGGGTTCTTCGGGGTCGGTGAGGTGGGAGAGTGCGAGGTAGCTGCCTGGGGCGAGGACATCGCGATAGTGGGCGAGTGCCTCGCCGAGGTCGTGCTCGTCGGGAATATGGTGCAGGACGGCGGTGGCCAACAGGATCACCGGCCGCGTCAGGTCGATGGTGGTTCGCATTTGCGGGCTGGCCAGGACCGTGCCGGGGTCGCGCAGGTCGGCGTTGAGTACCGCGCTGTTCGGGTCGGGGTGCTGTTCGAGGGTGAGGATGCAGGCGTTGGTGACGACGGGGTCGTAGTCGACGAAGACCGCACTGACGCCGGGAATGCCTGCCGCTCGGTGGTGCCAGGCGGGTCCGGTGGGCATTCCGCATCCGAGGTCCAGGATTTGCCGCACACCGTTGTCGAAGGCGTGATGCAGAGTCTCGGCAACGAAAGCGTGGTTGCGGCGGGCCATGACTTCGATGGGGAGGACGAGGTCGATCTGCTTGCCGAAGTACCGGTCGACCGTGGTGTTGAAACTGCCTCCGGCCGCCCAGTCGTAGATCCGGGCGGTGTTGGGGTCCTCGATCCGGAGGAAGTCCGGAGTCGGCCATCGTGGCGTGGCCGGTGGTGTGATCGCGGAGCGCGTCATCGGCGGGGTTGCCCCGAAGTTTGTGCGCTGGGGGTCGTGTTCAGCGGCTGGGGCCGAGGTTTCAGCGGGCACGGGCGTTCTCCCACAACAGGATGTGCAGCCGGGAGGTCAGGTTCCAGCCGCGGGCAAGTACCGGGTCGGCCAGCAGCCGCATCCGGTCGAGCACGGTGGTGCTGTCGGTGCCTTCGGGCATGATCCAGACCGGATCGAGCCGATACTGGGCCACCAGGTGCTCGACCTCGTCCAAGTCCTTCATGGACTGGACGACGAACTTCCAGTGCGCCTTGCCCGACAGCACGAACTGCCGCAGCGCGGCGGGCCGCAGGCGCTGCCGCTCAAGCAGGGTGGAATGCGCCAGCTTCGGCGAGACGGAGAACCGGGTGACGGCCTCGACCACGGCGGCGCTGGGCGCGATGGTGCCGGAGGTCTCCACCTCGATCTCGGCGGCCAGGTCCGACTGGTTGATCGCGGCCAGGAGCGGCTCCAAGGCCCGCTGCTGAAGCAGCGGTTCACCGCCGGTGATCACCACTAGGCCACCGGGCGAGTCGGCCAACCAGTTCAGGATGTCGGCGACGCCGAGCTGCTGTTGTTCAGCGGTGAGGTCGTGTCGTCGGCGGTCCCAGGTCTGCGGGGTGTCGCACCACTCGCAGGTCAGGTGGCACCCGAACAGGCGTATGAATCGCGCGAGCCTGCCCTGGTTGGGCCCTTCGCCTTGGAAGGTCGGGCCGAACAGTTCGTTGACCGCGAGCGTCGCAGTGGCATCGCCCGTGTTCGTGCTCATCGCGATACCGAGGGCTCGTAGACGGCGGTGTTCGTCCTCGTCTCGCGGACCATGACCCGCTCGACCCGTGCGCCGTCGGCAGAGGGAAGTCCGACCAAGGCGCTCTCGGCGACCCGGCCGAGCAGGACCGCGACGGCTTCCACCGTGGGCCACGGCAGCCCCTGTGCGAATCGCTCGGCGTCATCGGCCGGACGCTCCACTCCGAAACAGAACACCCGGCTGCCCTCGGCGATCAGTGGCTCGATCAGCCGGTCGCGCGCACCGAGCATCGTGGCGTGGTCGAGGTGCTCGTCGATCCACCGCCGCAGCCCGAACTTCAGCGCGCCGAACTCCACCACGGTCACCTCGGGACTCAGCGCCAGCGCGCTCACGGTCACCGAGACCGACCACGAGTGACCGTGCAAACTCACACATTTGCCGCCCAGGTGCGGCAGACGATGCCCGGACTCGAACGAGTGCTCGACGGTGATCTTGTGTGGCATCAACGGGCCGCCGTCGTGCTCGACCGGCTGACCGGCGCGGGCGATCGCTCGATTACCACGTCGCGCATCTCCACCGAAACAGCTCGCTTTCCGCAATGACCAAGGGCGGCCTGGACCTGGTGTGGCCTGCGGTGACCGGTCGGGGTCGGCCACCGCAGACCAGAACCCCAGTCAACGGCGCGGTCCGCGTCGACCACCAGAGCGGCCGTGCGGCGAACACGAGGCGTCCACGGGGCGGCACGCCACCTGACCAGTGCTTTTTCACTGTCCGAGCAGGTGAGCAGTCCGAACGGGGTGTCCGGCGGAGATACCTTCGACCGACCTGCGCGTTGGCCGTGCGGTTACAGGGCGGCCATGAGGCAGTGATGGGGCGACACCGGGCATACGCTGCGGAAACAGGCGAGTACTGTGCGCAATGGAGGGACCGGGAGGAGGGACGCGCGATGGGAGTACGAGCGCTCACCCCGCTGGCCGCTGCTCGCGAAACCGCCGGGTATACCCAGGAAACCCTGGCAGTGGCGGTGAAGGTCGAGCGCACCACCATCGGACGGTGGGAGCGTGGCGTCCAGTCGCCACAGCCCTGGCAGCGGCGCGGCCTCGCAGGCGTCCTGCAGGTCTCCCTCGATGAGCTGGACGACCTGCTGCGCCGCACCGCCCGACGCCCCGACACGGCCATCGGCCCCGCCGTGGCTGCGGTGCGAGCACCGGCCAACGTCGAACTCGTTCCGGCAACATCCATCTCGGGAGACGCCAGCGACCACGCACCAGCGGAGGTCAACGTCATCCACGCCGCCATCCCGCGCCTGCGCCGCGCCCTGGACCGGCTGGACTTACCCGATGACGGACCCACCAGAACCGCGGCCAACCTGCACGGCGACATCATCCGCGCCAGCGACGACCGGTTGCAGTCCCGCTACGGGCACCTGGCTCGCCGCCTGCCTGACCTCATCGCCGAACTGGCCCGCGCCGGCCAGCTCGGCGACGCCACCGACCGCCGCCACGCCGCCGCGCTGCTGACCCTCGCGCTGCGCGCCGCAGACGGGATCGCGTTCAAGTTCGGCTACCTGGACCTGTCCGCGCGGCTGATCGACCTGATGCGCTCGGCCGCCCAACTCGCCGAGGACCCGCTCCTGGTGGCCGCAGTGGCCTACGTGCGCACCGAGACGTTCTTCGCCACCGGCGACCTCGACACCGCCGCCCGCGCCCTTGAACTCGCCGCCGACCACCTGCCCGCGCTGGGCACCGCCTCGTCCTCGGCGGCGTTCGGCGCCCTGCACATGCGGGCCGCGGTCGTCGCCGGACGGGCGGGCAAGCCCGACCGTGCCGCCGACCACCTGCGCGAAGCCCGCCGCGCCGCGACTGTTGTCCCGGAAGGCATCTACCAGGGCACCGCGTTCGGTCCGGCCTCCCTGCGGATCCACGAACTCGCCGTCGCCGTCGAACTACGAGATCCCCTGGGCATCGAACGCGCGGCGGCCTGGCAGCCGCCCGCCGAACTGCCGGCCGAACGCCGCTCCCACTACTTCATCGACCTCGCCCGCGCCCAGCTCACCCTCGGCCGGCACGAGGACGCCTACCTGTGCCTGCAAACCGCGCGCCAGGCCGCACCCGAGCACGCCCGCACGCACCCGCAGGTCCGCCAGTCCCTCTCGACGCTGCTGCGCACCCACACCGCCCCCAGCTCCGGGCTGCTCGACCTCGCCGCCTGGGCCCGCGCCCGCTGATCGCACCGGCCGGTCAGCGTGAGGCCAGCAGTCCCGGCAGGTCGTGCAAAGAATCGATCACCCAGTCCGCGTCACGCCGGACCAGCGGATCGTCGGCCCACAGATAGCCCCACGGGCCACGCCGGATCAACGCGGTACGGAACCCCGCTGCCTTCGCCGCCACGACGTCGTTGTCACGGTGATCGCCCACATACACCGTCTCACCGGCCCCGTCGGGCACCATCTCCGCGACGCGGGCGAAGAACTCGGGCGAGGGTTTGGCGACACCCCACTCGCCCGAGGTTGCGACCTGGTCCACCGGCAGGCCCAGCGCACGCAGCAGTTCGGCCGCCCGCGAGGTCTGGTTCCCCGCCACCCCCAGCCACAAGCCGAGCTCGCGTAGCCGCGCCAAGCCAGGCCGGACGTCGGGATAAAGATCGCCGTCCTCGATGTGCTCACCCAGTCCGGTCTCTTCCCGTAGCCGCCGCTCGCGGGCGAGGTCGAAACCGGGCTTGAAATACTGGAACGTCTCGGCGTTGTCCCGGCCGGCAACGGTGACCGCACCCAGCACGGTCGAGAAGGTATGACGTGGCACGCCGATCCAGTCGGCCCACGCACCCCACTCGCGCGAGTCGTCCAGCAACGTCTCGCCCACATCGAAGACCACCGCGCTCACCATGCACCTACTCCTACGTCACCCACGAGTACCTCGCCACAGAAGGTCCCGCAGCCCACACAGCCGTGCCGCACTTGGCCACCGCGGAAGTCGGCCAGGCCACAGCCTGGTTCGGCCGCCACGCCGAGCGCGCAACCTGCACCGACATGCGCGGATCGGAGCTGTCATCCTGAACCGATGAGCACCTCCGGTCCGGGCCGCGGTCGTGACGACTTGGGACGCGCGCTGTTGGCCCAGCACCCTCGCGGCGAGCAGTGGCGACAGCTCGATGTGACCATCGCCAACCTGACCTTCGAGCAGATCACTCGTATGGGCTCACTCGGCGAAGAACGCGCCTCGGAGCGCCAGACCGTTCGGGACAGGATCATCGGCCGGATCACCAACCTCGAATTGGCCGGACGGCTCGCGTCACGCTGGATCCGATGGAAGGACACCTTCGGCCTGCCGATGCCCAACGAACTCGACGACCCGATCGCCGTGCTGCACCACCCGTACCTGCTGGCCCGGCAGGCTCCACCGGAGCACTCCGGCTGGCACAAGGTGGTCCTGCCCGTGTTCGACGCCGGACTGGCGATCGCAGTGGCAGGCCACGACGACGAGGGAATCGCCGACTACGAACTGCTCACCGCTCCGTGGCAGCAGACATGCCTGCCCTCGCGGTACACCGCGACCAACGCCTACGGCCCCCACAGCCAAGCCGCGCTGCGAGTCCTGCGCCATGCCGAAGCCACGCCCGCGCGGGTTGTCCGCCGGATGGGTCGGGCGTGCGCGGACATCGACGAGCAACGCTGGGAAGCGGCTTGTGATGCGGTCACCGAGGCGTCGATCGCGTGGGGGTACCCGCTCCGGGCGCGCTGCTTGTACTGGGAGACCGTTCCCGCCGCCGAGGACGCCGCCGGCGAGTCACCCACAGACATCTCGATCGTCAACGCACTGTGGGGAGCGGCGATCTCGCAAGCGTTCGCCGAGCGACTCGACTCCGACACCAGCGCGCTGTTGGCCAGCCCTTGGCGGACGGCTGGACTTTCACTTCCTGGATGACCTGCCTCGCCGCGCTCTACGGCAACGGCCAAGCCCAGCGCTTCCTGCATCGAGGTCGCAAACCGGCGACGAGGGTATCTAGCCAGGTCAGGCCGGATTTGGTTTGGGCAAGTGTAGGAAGTCGGACTGTGAGTCTCGGTGGGTCACTGATCGGGTGAAAGTGGTTCGTGCTCGGTGGCGTTTGCCCAGATCACGGTATGCGCCGCCTCACAAACGCCTCATCCACGCCTCGTCAGCGCACTGGACGATCTTGCTTGCGGGAAGTTGACTGACTCGGGTTGGCCGACGAAGCACCTCTGCGCACTCGGCATAGCGCACCGCCACATTTCATGGCCGATCCGGTGGCACAGGATCGGCTGACCTTGCCTGGGAGAGTAACTGAGTGAGCACACTCCGACACCGCACATCCCGTCCGTATGACGAGCCGGAGGACGTCGCGCCGCTGCGTGAGGCGATGGTTCGTGACCTCCAGGGTTTGGGCGCACTCGACACCGACGAGGTGATCGCCGCGTTCCTCACCGTGCCGCGACACCTGTTCGCGACGGACGAGCCGCTGGAGACCGTCTACGCCGCCAACACGCCGCTGGTCACGAAGAAGAACTCCGACGGACAGGCCATCAGCTCGGTCTCGGCCGCGCACATCCAGGCCACCATGCTGGAGCAGGCCGAGATCAAGCCGGGAATGCGCGTGTTGGAGATCGGCTCGGGCGGTTACAACGCCGCGCTGCTGGCCGAACTCGTCGGTGACTCCGGGCAGGTCACCTCGGTCGACATCGATCCCGACATCGTCGCTCGTGCGCAGCAGTGCCTCGCCGCGGCCGGCTACGACGAGGTCAACGTGGTCCTGGCCGACGCCGAGGGAGGCGTTGCCGAGCACGCACCCTACGACCGGGTGATCGTCACCGTCGGCGCGTGGGACATCCCGCCGGTGTGGATCGAGCAGTTGTCCGCAGACGGACAGATCATCGTGCCGTTCCGGTTCCGTGGCCTGACGCGGTCGGTGGCCTTCGAACGCCAGGACGCTCGCCTGGTGAGCCGCGACTACCGGCTGTGTGGGTTCGTGCCGATGCAGGGCGCGGGGGAACACACCGAACGCCCGATCCGGCTCGATGGCGACGACGTGGTCCTGCGCACCGACGAGAACGGCCCCTTCGACGAGGAGCTGCTGCGGGCAGCCCTGCACGGGCCGAAGGTCGAGCTCTGGTCCAGCGTCGTGTTCGACCAGGTCGACCAGTTGGACTTGTGGCTCGGTACCGCCATTCCAGTCTTCGGTCTGCTCAGGGCGACGAAGGCCCCGATCGAGAAAGGGCTGGTCGGCCGATCGACCTTGTTGCCGGTCCCGACCTCGGTCCGGGAAGGCAGCTTCGCCTACCGGATGAAGCGGCCGATCGAGGGCACGGACGAGTTCGAGACCGGCGTGTACGCCCACGGCCCGGACGCTGAAGTCCTCGCCGAGGAGTACGTCGAACTGATCCGCGTGTGGGACCGCGAGCACCGCGACGGTTCGCGCGCGCGGATCGAGGTGTTCCCCGCCGGGACACCGGACGGCGACCTGCCGCGCGGACGGCTCGTGGACAAGAAGCACACCCGAGTCGTCATTACCTGGCCCTGACGCCGGGGCACGCCCGACCGACACGGCCGGGCATTCGCAAGAAGCACCACCACCGAGGAGGAACCTTGACCGTTCAGCTGGAAGACAGGCCGGGAACGACCGCCACGGCAGTCGTGGATTCCGAGTTCGATCTCGACGTCAGCGTCGTGGAATCCGGGCCGGTCGTCGACGAGCTGCTGCGCCTGACCGACGACGGCTGCGGCGCCACCTGCGAGAGCGCCTGCAACAGCTGCCCTTAAGCGCAGCAGCTCCACGATCCACGATTCGACGACCGCGGCCCGGTGGGCGGGGACACCCCGCCCGCCGGGCCGCGCGGTCGCTGGCAGAAAGGTATTGCCGTTGTACCGAGTGGTCGATGCCGCACTTCTGCGGGCAGTGGCGTACACCCCGAGTTGGATCGGCACCGCGTGGCCGGGCGTGCCGGCGGATACCGACGAGCACTTGGCCCAGTGGCGCGAGTGGCTGGACCAGGTGTGGGCGGACGATCACATCGTGGTGGCCATCGAGATGGCCAGCCCGGTCCTCGCCGAGCAAGCCCGCCGAGTGTTCGACGGGAACTCCATCACGCCACGCGACCTGCGGCGGCTGGTGTTGTCGCTGGCACGCTACCTGGTGCGCGGCACCGGTCGGGCAACCCCGTTCGGCCTGTTCGCAGGAGTGGCACCGATCCACTTCGGTCCCGCGACCACCGCGCGCTCGGGCAGGCGGCACAAGACGATCGCGCGGGTCGACGCGGAATGGCTGGCGCGCGTTGTCGAGCGCCTGGAGGCGTCGGTCGCACTCCGGCGGCGGCTTACGGTCGTGGTGAACGATCTGGCGTTCGTCCGTGACGGTCGCTTGGTGGTGGGTTGTGAGCGGCACGCGGGCGCCTCAAGCAAGACCTCGGCGGCCGAGGTGTCGGTCACGCTGACCAAAGCCGTGGACATGGTGGTGCAGGCCGCGAGGACACCTGTCGCGGTCGCGGACTTGGCCGACGCTCTCGCGGCCGGGTTCCCGGCAACGAGGGCTTCCGTGATCGAGGGCATGGTCGCCGAGTTGGTGACCCGGCGCCTCCTCGTGACGAGTTTGCGCCCGCCGATGACGGCCGCCGATCCTCTCGGCCAGGTGATCGAGCAAGCCACCGCCTGCGGCGGCGACGCCTTCCCGGATGTTGCCGATCTACTCGGTCTGCTTCGCGACGTCCGACGTGACCTGGCTGCCCACAACCAGAGCACCACTTCCCGCACCCGGCAGCGGGTGCTGCGCGTCCAAGTGTCGGCGGCGATGAACAACATCGCGGCCACCGGTAAGCCGCTCGCCGTCGACTTGCGCGTTGACGACCGTGTGGTCTTGTCCGAGCAGGTGGCCCAGGAGGCGCAGGCTGCCGCCGACGCCTTGGTGCGCCTGGCCGTGCATCCTGCGGGCAGCCCGGCGTGGCGGGACTACCACTCGCGTTTCCTCGAACGGTACGGAATGGGCGCGGTGGTCGCCGTGGGCGACCTCGTCAACGCTGACACGGGGTTGGGCTTCCCCGCTGGGTACCGCGGCACCCGCCTGACACCACCCGCCGCGCCGTCGCTGTCCGAGCGGGACGTGATGCTGCTGGCCTTGGCCCAGAAGGCCGCGTTGGACCGCAGTACCGAGGTCGTACTCGACGACAACGCCATCGGGCGCCTGGCCGTCAACGATCTCACCGCCGTCCAACCACACACCGAGCTGCGTTTCCGCATTCAGGCACCGACCCGCGAGGCGCTCGACCGAGGCGAGTTCGAGCTGGTGGTCGCCGGCGTGTCCCGCGCGGCCGGAACCACCACCGGCCGGTTCCTGGACATGCTGGACATCGACGACCGCGAGCGCATGACCACCGCCTACCGGAGTCTGCCCACACTGCACGACGACGCCTTCGCGGCCCAGGTCAGCGGTCCCACCCTCTACCCGCGGGCGGAGAACGTCGCCCGCAGCCCACAGGTCCTGCCGACCCTCGTGTCCTTCGCCGAACACCGGGCGCCCGACGAGCAGACGGTGGCGCTGGACGACCTCGCCGTGACCGCGGACGCCCAGCACCTGTACCTGGTCTCGCGGTCCCGTGACCGGCTCGTAGAGCCGACGGTCTTCAGCGCGGTGGAGTTCACCCACGCCGCACATCCGCTACTGCGCTTCCTCTGCGAGATCACCACCGCGCGCGCTACCGTGTGCGCCCCGTTCTCCTGGGGAGCGGCCAGTCGGCTGCCCTACCTGCCGCGCATCCGCTACCGCCGCACGGTCCTGACCCCGGCCCGTTGGACGGTGGACGCTTCCGACCTACCCGGCCCGTCGTCCTCCTGGGCGGCCTGGACCGAGCAGCTGGCGGCATGGCGACGTCGCTACGCGCTGTCCGAGTCGGTCTACCTCGGCGAGGACGACCGACGGCTGCACTTGAACCTGAACCGTCCCGCGCACCTGCACCTGCTGCGGGTCGAGCTTGACCGCACCGGCAAGGTCGCGCTCCGCGAAGCACCCGAGGGCGACGCCTTCGGGTGGTTTGACGGGCGCGCCCACGAGATCGTCGTTCCTCTCGCCGCCGACCAACCCGCGCCTGCCCGGAGACGACGACGCCCCTGGTCGGCGAGCGCAGTCGAGCCTGCGCTCGGCCATCTGCCCGGCAGCGACGAATGGCTCTACCTGAAGCTCTACGGGCATCCGGACCGCCACGACGCCATCCTCACCGGTCACGTTCCACGCCTGGTCCGGACCGGCCACGAACCGATGCAGTGGTGGTTCCTCCGCTACCAGGACCCCGAGCCGCACCTGCGGCTGCGGTTCCGCCTGACCGACGGCACCGACTACGCCGAGACCGCCCGCCATGTGGCCACCTGGACCGCGGGCCTGCGCGAACGTGGCCTGATCGGGCACGCGCAACTGGACACCTACTACCCCGAGGTCGGACGCTTCGGCCCCGGCCCGACGATGACGGCCGCCGAAGCGGTGTTCGCCGCCGACTCCGAGGCCGTGCTCGCGCAGCTCGCCTCCCTGGCCTGCACCGGCGCCCCGCACAAGCAGGCGCTCATCGCCGCGAGCACGGTCGACCTCGCCATAGCCGCCTCTGGAGACTCTGGCGTAGGACTGCGCTGGCTTCTCGACCACGTCGACCGGACCGCCATCGAGGCGCCAGCCCGCCAGGTGCACGACCAGGCGATCACGCTGGCAGACCCGGACAACCAGCGCGCCGCCCTCCGCGTGTTCCCCGGCGGCGACGCCATCGCCGACGCCTGGGAACACCGCCGTACCGTCCTGGCTGCTTACCGGGACAGGCTCGCTGCCACGGATATCACGGCGCTGGACGTCTTGCCTGACCTCACCCACCTGCACTTCGTCCGCATGACGGGCCTGGACCCGCACGGCGAGCGGGCCTGTGCCCGCTTGGCCCGTACCGCCGCGCTGAGCTGGACCAGCCGCACCCGAGGAGCCCGGTGAACCGATACCCCCTGAACGCGATGGTCGCCTCGACCGACCTAGCCACCCGGCTCACCGATCCGCGCCTCGTCCGCTTCGCCGAGAACTCGACGACCGGCGCCCGTCCCCGTCCACAGTCTCTCGGCGGTGGAGCGGCCGGCGTCGCCCTGCTGCACATCGAACGCGCTCGCGGCGGTGACGGCCCTTGGGCCACCGCGCACACCTGGCTCGCAGCCGCGACCAATGACGACCTCAGCGCCGGAGCCAATGCGGGGCTGTTCTTCGGCGCTCCGACCCTGGCTTTCCTCACTCACGCCGCCGCCGACCAGCCCGGCAAACTCGCCCGCGCGCTCGCCACCCTCGACACCGCTACCAGCACCCTCACCCGGACCCGCCTCGCCGCCGCGCACAGCCGCATCGACCGCGGCGGGCGACCGGCACTGGCCGAGTTCGACCTCATCCGCGGCCTCACCGGACTGGGCGCCTACCACCTGAGCCACGACCCGGCAGGCGAGCTGACCAAGGCGGTCTTGTCCTACCTCGTACGGCTCACCCACCCCCTACCCGATGCCGGTCGAGGCGAGGTCGGCTTGCCCGGCTGGTGGACCGACCTGGCCCCCAACGGAGCACGGTCACCCGACTTCCCCGACGGGCACGGCAACCTCGGCATGTCCCACGGCATCGCCGCTCCACTCGCCTTGTTGTCCCTGGGGATGCTGCGCGGCATCGTCGTGGACGACCACGACGCCGCCATCGGCCGCATCTGCACCTGGATGGACACCTGGCGACAAGACACGCCCTCCGGCTCGTGGTGGCCGGGGTTCATCACCTGGGAGCAGGCCAACGCAGGCCGAGTGCCGTTGTCCAGCCTCCAACGTCCGTCCTGGTGCTACGGCACTCCTGGGATCGCCCGAGCACAGCAACTCGCGGCCCTGGCAACCGGAGACACGGACAGGCAACGCATCGCCGAAGCCGCGATGCTGGGCTGCCTGCGCGACCCCGCCCAGCTCGACCGGCTCACCGACAGCGGGCTGTGCCACGGCCTGGCAGGCGTGCTGCAAGCCGCCTGGCGCATGGCCGCCGCCTCACCGGAACCCGATCTCGCAGCCGAACTGCCGAACCTGGTCGACCGGCTGTTCACCCAGGCTGAGTGCTCACCGCAGGACCCCGAGTTCCTCGACGGCCACGCCGGGATCGCCCTCGCCCTGCACACCGTCGGCGCCGACACCGCCCCGCTCAGCCACTGGGACACCTGCCTCCTCCTTGGCTGACACCACCGACCACGGAACTGAAGGACATGGACCACGACGATCCGAACGTGCCCGAGCAGGCATGGCAGCAGGTGTTCGTCCACTTCGACGACTACACCACCGCCGAACGGATCGGCGCTGTCCACGTCGGGCCCGCGATGACCGACCTTGAGCGCTCCGGCGTGATCACGTCGTGGTTCTTCATCCGGAAGAATCCCTGCTGGCGCCTGCGTTTCCTGCCTTCCCATGCTGGCACCGGTTCCGACACGACGGCCGGAGTTCATCGTCGGCTCGAGGCCCTCGCCGAAGGAGGGCACATCAAGGGCTGGACCGACACGATCTATGAGCCCGAGGTGCACGCCTTCGGCGGCCCCGAGGGGATGATCGCGGCCCACGACCTGTTCCACCTCGACAGCGTGCATGTCCTCGGCCATCTCGCCGAGCTGACTGCGGCCTCACCGGAGAATCGCCGAGATCGACGTCGCGAGCTGTCGATCCTGCTGTGCCGAAACCTCCTGCACGGCGCGCACCAGGACTGGTACGAACAAGGAGACGTCTGGGCGCGCGTCGCCGACATGCGACCAGCACCACCCGCCACAGCAGACGACCGGGCGAACAACCTCCACGCTCAACTACGACGGCTCATGACCGTGGACGCCGACCCCGCCGGCCCCCTACTCGGCCCCACCGGCTCCCTCGCGAACCTCGGAAACTGGGCAGCCGGCTTCACCGCCTGCGGCCAAGTCCTGGGCGACCTCGCCCATACCGGGGCGCTGCGCCGCGGCACCCGCGCCGTTCTCGCTCATCACGTGATCTTCCACTGGAACCGACTCGGGCTCTCCCACACCACCCAAAGCCTGCTGGCCCACACCGCCAAGGCAGTCGTCTTCGACCCACAGGAGTCCGCCGAGTGAACGCAGCCACCGACCAGGCACACACCCAGGCGGCCCCGGCGCGGCCCACCGATCCGGCGACGAGGTTCCCGCTCCTTCCACGTCCCAAGCCACCCGGACGCCCGCTCACCCTCCGCGTCGCCGAAGTCCACGACCTGGCACTCGCCGCCGTCGACGGACATCCAGACGACGAACGGTTGACCAACGCCGCCGAGGCATTCAACAAAGCCGCACTGATCGCCAGCGACTGCGGCCTGCCCGACCTCGCCCGCCAGTGGTGCTGGCAACAGTTCGACCGGTTCGCCGCAGTGGCCCCGCTCACCGCCAAGGCCGCCAAGTTGGCGCTCCAGCCGATCGTCAACCTCGGGCGCCTCGCCAGCCGCAACGGTGACGGTGACGGCGCCTACGAGATCTACGAAACTGCCTATCATGCGCTGAACAGCCAAGAATCGGTGATGATCAACGGTCGGCAGGTCGACCTAGGACATCTCGCCACGACTACCCAAGACCGTCAAGTACTGCGCAAATTCCTCTGGACGGTGCTGCTCGCCGACGGCACACGCGCACTCACCCAAGCCGGTCGATGGCAGGACGCGCTCCAGCACATCGAGCACCACAAGGGCTTGGGACGGCGAATGCTGGACGGCCGTCAGGTCGTCATCCTGGCCCGATCTGGCCTCGGGCACACCGACACCGCCCTCGCCATGCTCGACGACAGCACACCCGTCGAACCCTGGGAAGAAGCGGTCCTCACCTGCTTGCGCACCCTCTGCCTGCGCTCGGCGAACCGAACAGCGGATACCTCGTCGGCCATGATGGTCACGGCTTACCTATGCCTTCCCGCGCAACCGGAGCACATCGCGTTCCGGTCCCGGCTTGGCCTGGCCGTCGTCGACCTCGCGGTCATCCCCGCTCATCGAGCACAGGTCGCTGGTCAAGTCATCCGCGAGGCGCTCAGTATCGCGGATGCCAATGTCGCTTCCGAGGTGCTTGGCTTCGCGCCATGCCGCTCGGCGATGACCACGGCAGACGCGCGCGTTCTGTCCTCTGTGGTGCGGGAGTCTGGATTCAGGCAGGGAATGATGCCGGTCGAATTGCTGCACAATCTACAGGCATCAATAGCCATGAGCAGCGAACAACTCGACGTTCTCCTCGCCGCGCAGTACAGGAGTCGATGTTGAATGGACGCCCCGCACCGTGTTTGACCAGCAACGATAGCTCACGCAAGGTGGTAGTCCGAACGGGTGTAGCTCGCCGAGTGGGTGATCGGCCTTGACCGCTGGCTGGCTATCGTGGCAAGTGACCGAGGTGGTGGGGGTGACGTTCATGGGTGATCGACGAGACGCCTTCGCTGCGCGGCGTGAGCAGATGGGCTACACCCAGGAGAGCTTCGGGTCGAGGGTGGGGGTGGAGTTCTCCACGGTCGGTCGCTGGGAGCGCGGCGACCTCACCCCTCAGCCGTACCGCAGACCGCGCATCGCGAAGGCGCTCGGTGTGAGCTTGGACGAGCTAGGTGCGTTGCTCACGCCGACCCGGCAAGCTTCTACCGTTGCCGTTGTACGACCCGACCCTGCGGAGGCCGACGATATGAACCGTCGCGACCTGCTGCGCTTGTTCAGCGTGACGGGCGCGTTACTCGCCCTGCCTGCTGGCGAGCCGGCTCTCGGCGATGCCGACCGATTCGTCGCGGCAGCGCACACCGGTGCGGTGGACGCGGCTGGCGCGGCCGAGTTCGACCAACTCAACTCCCACCTCTGGCGGGTGTTCGCCTTGTCGCCGAGCAAAAGCCACGTGCTGCCGCTGGTACGGGCCCAGCTCGACGTGCTCACCGAGTCCCTTCGACGGCCGCAGACCCCGACCATTCGGCAGCGGCTGTGCGAGCTGACCGCCGACCTCTTCCAGTTGGCGGGCGAGATCTTCTTCGACGGCGACCGGTACACCGACGCCGCCCACTGCTACGCGCTGGCAGGGACGGCAAGCAGGGAGGCCACGGCGTCGGACCTGTGGGCGTGCGCGTTGACCAGGCACGCCTTCATCGCCGTCTACGAACGCAGGTTCGCCGAGGCCGCGCCCATGCTCGACATGGCCGCCACCCTCGCCCGCCGCGGCGACCCCGGCCTGTCGACCCGACACTGGATCGCGGTCGTGCAGGCCGAGACCTTCGCCGGCCTCGGCGACCTCGACTCCTGCCAACGGGCCCTCGACGCCGCCGCCGAGGTCCAGCACCTGCGGGGGCCGGTGCACAACGGCGGCTGGCTCCGGTTCGACGGCTCCCGCCTGGCCGAGGAACGCGGCACCTGCTATATCACGCTCGGCCGCCCCGACCTCGCCGAAGCCGCCCTGGTCGACGCCCTGAACGGCACGTTGACCGCTCGGCGGAAGGCCGGCGTCCTGACCGACCTGGCGATGATCGGAGTGCACCGGCGCGACCCGGACCAGGTCGTCGCCTACGCCGACGCCGTCCTGGCCACCGCGCGCCAGACCGATTCCGGGGTGGTGGTCCGCAAGCTGCGCGGCCTTCAACCGCACCTCGCCCCGTTGCTTGCCGACCAGCAGATCCGGCGACTCGACGCCGAGATCACCGACCTCGTCGGCACCCGCGCCGCGTGATGAAGGAGAACAAGATGCAGGACGACCGTGGCCGCGTGTTCCGCGAGGCGTGGATCGCCGGAGTCGGCAAGCACTACCCCGGCGAGCCCAAGCCCGGCTACGTCACGCCCTGGGATGACACGCCCGACTGGGAGCGCAGCGCCGCCGCAGCCGTGTACGACCAGGTCCTCGCTTTCGTCAAGGCCACCGACGGTGCCACCACCAAGCTCACTCGCGACCAGAAAAGCCGTTTCGTGGCGCTGTGCTGGGTCGGACAGATCTTCAAGCACTTCCCCGAGCCGAAACCCTCCTACGTCGCGGACTGGGACGCATTGCCGGACTGGCAGAAGGCGACGGACGCCGACATCTTCGAGCGCATCGAACAGGATCTCTAGAAAGAGCAACGGATTCAGTTCATCGGCGCTGGCGTGTCACCGGGTGGAGTGAGGTAGTACGGCGTGGGCGACAGGCGTGAAGCGTTCGCGAGTCGACGTGAGGTGATGGGCTTCACCCAGGAAAGTTTCGCCACCGCCGTCGGTGTGGAGTTCTCGACCGTCGGCAGGTGGGAGCGCGGTGTCCTGACGCCTCAACCCTGGCGCAGGCCCCGAATCGCGAAAGCCCTTGCTGTTTCCCTTGATGACTTGGACGTCATGCTCGGGCAGGGCTCGGTCACCGCCCCGTCCACCCGCCGCATCGGGCAACATGCTTCCGCGCAAGTGGACGAGACCTCGTTGGCCCTGCGCTCGTCAGCCTCGATCGTGCCCGCATACGACCCGAACGCGCGCGTCGACATGGGTTCGGACCCGGCCCGGTTTCTCGAGCCGCTGACCTTGCTCGTGCAGCCGCCGAGGCGCGTCGGTTGGGCCGAGGTCGGGCAGATCAAGCTCATGACCGCCACGCTCGCCGCCAGCGAGAACCTCTACGGCGGCGGCATGGCGGGCGAGGCCGGAGCTGCGCACCTGCGGTGGGCGAGCCGCTTGCTGGGTGCGCAGGCCGGCACGGCCGTCGAAGCGGGCCTGTTCGAGGCAGTGGGGAACCTGGCGGGAGTTGTCGCGTTCTCGGCCTTCGACGTCAGCAATCACGACGCCGCTGCCCGATGCTTCCGGTTCGGTCTGTGGTGCGCCGAGCAGGGCGGCTCGTGGGAACTACGCGCGGCGACCTTGGCCGATATGGCGCGCCAGGCCATCTACCTGGGAGACCTGGACGGGGCCCTGTCGTTGATCGAGTTCGCCCAGGTCCGAGCGGACCGGCTCACCGCCACGGCGAGGGCCATGATCGGCGTCGTTCGCGCGCGGTTGCTGGCGATGGTGAACCGCCATGACGAAGCACGAGCCGAGGTGGAACGCGCCGACCAGCATTTCGCCCAGCAGCAAGCCGAGACGGATCCACCGTGGCTGGTCTACTACGACGAGGCCGAGCACGCGGGCAGCAGCGCGCGAGCACTGACTCCCCTGGCTGTGGCGAACAAGCAGCCGGGGGATGCCGGCGAACGTCTCACGACCGCGATCGCACTGCACAGCGATGCGTATCCGCGCTCGCGGACGTTCTCTAGGGCCCGCTTGGCCACGTTGCACATGACGGTCGGCGACCCCCGTGAAGCTGTCGATATCGGACGCCAGGCCGTCTTTGACGCCGCGATCTTGAACTCTCGGCGGATGGATGACGAACTCACCAAGCTCGTCCGGGCGTGCGACCGTCACCGGTCGATCCCGGATGTGGCCGAATTCTCGGACTTCGTGGCGTCGGCTATGAGCGATGTCTGACGTGGACGTTGCCCCTGATGGGCCCCGAGATCCACGTGAGGTGTTGACGGCAGCGGGTAGGAAGGCAGGCGTGCCGACCGCGGACGCCATGCTGATCCGTGATGGTACGAACGTCCTCTACCGGCTGGCTGGTGATGTCGTCGCTCGCGTAGGTCCGCCGGGGTCGCGGCTTGTCGCAGCGCGGCAGGTCCAGGCTTCACGATGGCTGGCCGAGGCCGGAATCCCGGTCGTGCACGCCCTCGACCACATCGACCAGCCCACGGTGGTCGATGATCGGCCCGTCACGTGGTGGGTACGGCTGCCTGAACACCGCCATGCCACGCCAGCAGAACTGGGCGCTGTACTGGCCCGACTTCACAGCTTGGACGTACCTGAATCGCTTTCCTACCCGGTTGTCGACCCCTTCGAGGGCTTGCGCGAGGCAATCGACAACGGAACCGCCCTGCCCGAGAAGGATCGAGCGTGGCTTCTGGACCTCTTGGACCGCCTGCGCGCTGAGTACGCGGAAGCGGTCCCTGGATTGCCTCGGTGCGTCATCCACGGCGACGCCTGGCAGGGCAACGTGGTCGTGCCGAGTGCCAGCGGCGCCCCCGTCTTGCTGGACCTCGACCACATCGGCGTCGGGCCTCGCGAATGGGACTTGGTCTCCCTGGCCGTTGACTACACCGACTTCGCTAGGATCACGGAAACCGACTACCACGCTTTCGTCCGCGCATACGGCGGCTTCGACATGACCACCTGGTCCGGCTACCGCACGCTGGCCACGGCCAGAGAACTGCGGTGGACCGCCTTCGTTCTCGGCAAAGGCGCCACCGATCAGAAGGCGGCGAAGGAGGCTCGGCATCGGGTCGCTTGCTTGCGTGGCGAGATCGACCGGCCCTGGTCGTGGTCGGCCTTCTGAGTCCGCGCCGACCCATCAAGATCGCGACTCGCCGCTTCCATGATCGGAATCTGCCGCAGGATCAGCCCGTCCGGGTGACGCATTGTGGCCTCTGACCTGCGTGGATCGTGTCCCCGCTATGGTGATGATTCGACGTGGGGGTGACTGAATGGCGGACCGGCGAGAGCGGCTGGCGGGGCGGCGAGAAGCATTGGGCTTCACCCAGGAGTCGTTCGCCCGCGAGATCGGTGTCGAGCTGTCCACGGTCGGTCGATGGGAACGAGGAACGCAGGATCCTCAACCGTGGATGCGGCCGAAGATCGCGAAGGCGCTGGAGGTATCTGCCGACGAGCTCGACGCTCTCCTGTCCGGTGAAGCGGTGCGATCTGCCGCTCCGGTCGATGCGAGCGACCCCCTTGGGCCCGACATCGCCGAACATGTCCGGCAGAGTCAGCAGGAGTGGCTTCGGGTCCGACGCGCTGCTGGCGTGCGGGGGCGTGAACTGGCGGAACTGGCCGCGTGGCTGTATCCAGCCAGCCAACGTGCACCCGGCGGCCATGTGTTGACCGGTCCCGACTGGCTGTTGGACAGCCCCGTGGAACTGGACTCGGTGCTGCTGAACTTTTCCGACACCGCGCGGCCGGTGCCGAGGTTTGAGCCGGTTGACCATGTCCTGCCGCTCACCGCCCGCGGCGAGCGTTACGCCGGCTACAGCCGAGCCGTGCGCGACCTCGTCCGGCCTCGGCTGCTGGAGAACCGCCTCAGCTACCGCCTGCTGGGAGTGTCCCAGCGCGATGGGCTGGAGTTGACGTTCGGGACCACCACCTTCTTCGAGGTGTTCGACATCAAGGAATGCCTCGCCCACGAGTTCAAGGCTGCCTGGCTGGCCTCGGGCGGATCTGTTCCGGGCTGGAGCGCGCTGCCGCTGCGCTCGGCGATCGGCGACCCGTTCGACCCCGCCCGGATGTTGATGTCACCCGGCATCAGCACCCTGACCATCCGCAAGGATCGGCGGGGCGAGCACAGGTGCATGATGCACCAGCGTGACGGCCGCGCCGTCGCCGATGGCGGTGGCATGTGCACCGTCATGCCTTCCGGCGAGTTCCAGCCCTCGTCACTCGCCGCAGTCGACGTGCACAACGACTTTTCCTTGTGGCGCAACATCATGCGCGAGTACTCCGAGGAGTTTCTCGGTAATCCCGAACACGACGGGGCCGGGGCCGGTTCCATCGACTACGCCGAGCAGGAACCATTCCGCTCCCTCGACCGTGCTCGCGCTGACGGACGATTCCGGCTTTGGCACTACGGCCTGGTCATGGACGCCCTCACCCTGGGCGCGAGCCAGCGCACGGTCGCCGTCGTGGACGACGAAGTCTTCGACCGGTTGTTCACCGGCCTGGTCGCGACCAACGACGAGGGCCGCGTGATCGGCGAAGGCGGCCGTGCCGACATGCCCTTCACCAGCGAAGCGATCGACCGCTTGGAGCCTCGGCTCTCGGCCAGTTCGTTGACGTTGCTCCGTCTGGCGTTGCGAGACCGGCGGAACCTTCTGGGGCCGTGATCCGCCGCCTTGGTTCTGGCACGCCACAGCCGTGCGGCCGTGTCACAGTGCGGTGGCGGCAGGAAGGCGACCAAGGACGGGAAGCGGTATGAAATTCTCGGCGTAGGCGACCCCGATGCGCGCGCCCCAGAGCCGGGCGAGGGTCTCGGCCATCGGCCCGAAGTGCTCGGCGACGGGTTGTGAGACGTGTGCGGCCACGGCGCGTCGCTTGGCGCCCCAGGTGTCGGTGATGTCGACGATCGTGTGCGCGGAGACCGGGCCGTCGAGAGTGAGACCGTTGTAGCTGTCGGTCGTGTAGACCCGTCGCGGGTACCCGGTGGCGATGACGACCTCGGGCAGGGCATCGAGCAGGGCCTCCACGATGTGTCGGTGGTCGGGGTGCACATCGCGAAGCGGATGGGTGATGACGACCTCGGGACGGGTCTCGCGCAGGAGCTCGCCCAGGGCCGCCGCGGTGGCGTGCTCGATCTGGTAGAGCCCGGCACCGAGGACTGCGGCGCCGGCGGCGGCTTCTGTTGCGCGCGGCTCGGGATGGCGGGGCACGGCGATGGTGGTGGCGGCTCCGGCGGCGGCGCACAACGCGAGCGTTCCGCCCGCCCAGAGTTCGGCGTCGTCGGGGTGGGCCATCACGGTGAGTACGGAACCGGGTGGGGTGAATGTGGCCATCGGCGTCACCAGAGGCCGAGCTTGTCGATGACTTCGGCGGGCGTGGGCAAGGCTGGGCTGCACCGGCCGCTGGGCAAGAGCGGGAGGTCGAGGTCGGTTCGCATCCTGATGAGGTCGCGCCAGCCGAGGACTTGGTCCCAGGCATTGGTGACGGCGGTGCCCTTGGCTCCGGTCAGTCGCCCGGAGTCGGGAAGCCGGTCGAGCACGAGACCGCTGGCCAGGAGCTTGGCAGCGGTGCCCGCCCCGATGCCCCTGACACCGGCGATGTTGTCGGACGGGTCGCCGGTCAAGGCGCGGAAGTCCGCCCACTGCTCGGGTGAGACGTTGTAGCGCTCGCACACGTCGACGGGTCCGATGTGGCGGTGCCCCCGTTTCATCGCGGTGTTGAGCACCCGCACGTTGGCGTCCAGGAGTTGGTAGAAGTCGCGGTCGCCGGACATGATCCACAACTCGCGGTCGGGATC
The DNA here is from genome assembly GCF_032460545.1 of Umezawaea sp. Da 62-37. Classification (GTDB taxonomy): domain Bacteria; phylum Actinomycetota; class Actinomycetes; order Mycobacteriales; family Pseudonocardiaceae; genus Umezawaea. The sequence continues at coordinate 4,197,851 of NZ_CP135965.1, read as the reverse complement.
GTCGTGGCGGGTGTGTTTCACGAGGGTGGCGATGACGTCGTCGGCTTCGGCGGTGTCGATCTCGATCCACGCCAGTCCGTAGGCGTTCAGCGCGGCCTGGACGTGCGGGATGGCCCGGATGGGCTTGAGAGCGTCCTCGTCGACGGTCCGGTTGGCTTTGTAGTCACGGTCAGCGGCTTGGCGCTCGACTGCGCCGTGTTCACCGTCGAACACGACGAGAACCTCGGGCGGGGTGGTGGAGAACTCGTCGCGGATGGCCACGCGCAGTAGCGCAAAGAAGGCGAACTCGGCGGTGAGTTCGCGGGTCTTGTCGCGGGAGTGGATCGGCGCTGGGAACCCAAACGCGCCGCGCCAGAGCAGGTTGTGGCCGTCTACCAGCAGTAGAGGGACAGTGGAAATCAGCGCACCGCCTTGATGAAGTCGTGGGCGACTGTGGTGGGCATATAGTCCCGCGAGCGGTAGTACGCAGCCCGTGATAGCGCTGCGTAGCCTACCGGGTCGTCGAGGAGGAGTTCGGCGGCACTCCAGAGGCCGAACTCGCCGTGCGAGGCGGGCACCACGATCCCTCCGGCGTCCTCACCGGTGCCGACGAGCGTGGGCAGGTTGCCGACGTCGAAGGTGATGACCGGGGTGCCCGCGCTCATCGCCTCCAGCGCGACGAGCCCGAAGGTCTCCTTTGTCGAGGGCACGATGATCACGGCGGCTTCGGCCAGCCACGGCTGGACCTGATCCCACGGCAGACCGTCGCCGTGGATGCTGCCCTTGAACAGCCGGGCGGCGGAATGGTCGCAGCGGCGGTACTCGGCGGCCTGCGCACCGAGGTGCTGCTCGAACCCGGCGGCGGCGAGAACGATCTCGATGGGGTGCTCGACGAGCTGGCCTGCGTCCAGCAGGGCGTGGACGTTCTTCTCGGGGCCGAGTCGGGCCAGCACTCGCACGAGGCCACGGTGCCGGAGGCGTTCCCGGTGCTCGGGGTCGGGCGGTGTGTGCTCGGCGAGCAGTGCGTTGGGCACCACCGTCCAGCCGGCGCTGTCGAAGCCGCGGTCGTGAGCTTGGGCGAGGACGGTGGCGGACGGTGCGATCACCACGTCCGCGCGTTCCAGAGCGGGGCGCAGGTCCTCGTCGTGGCCGATCACGTGCATCGCCAGCACCGAACGCACACCTTCGTAGGTGGGGGCGAGCCGACCGAGTCCCCACAGGGCGTCGACGTATACGGCGATGTCGACCCGGTGGCGGCGGTATAGGCGCCGTAGGTCCTTGGCGATGATGCGGTCTTGGCCGTGGGTGCTGATCGCGTTCCGCAGGTCGTTGTCCTCGGTGGGGAAGTCGACCCCGACCGAGCCGAGCACGATCAGGTCCTCCTCTGCCGTGATCCCTTCGGCCGGGGCTGAGGCGGTGATGATCAGGGCGCGGTGTCCGAGCTGGCGCAGCCCACGGGCGAGGGCGGCGGTCGCGCGCTCCATCCCGGCGGGGGCGTCGCGCGTGTAGGAGGCCAGGACGAATGCGATGGTCAGCGGCCTGCTGGCGTCAAGCATGGCTGGTCACCTGCTCGGGTAGCGGCATGTCTGTGGTCGGCTGGGCTGGGCGCTTCTCCCAGGGGAAGCTGACCCAGTCCGACACGGTCCACACCGAGTAGTCGGGCACGGTCTGCGCGCCGGTGTTCAGACACAACGTCGCGGTGACGACGCGGGCATCCGGGTTGAGGACCGGAGTGAGCACGTTGCGGAGCTTGTGCAGGGTGGCGCCGCTGCCGCAGATGTCGTCCACCACGAGGACGGTGCCGCCGAGCTTCTTGCCGCCGAGCGCGCGGCGGAAGCCGTCAACGTCCACGGTGACCTTGCCGGTGGCCTGCCGGTAGAGCCCGGCGTCGGCGTTGTGCTGGGCCTTCACGGTCCTGACCTTCGCGCCGAGGCGGCTGGCCAGGACGCGGGCGGGGGCGTCTCCGCCGTTAGCGATGCCGACGACGTGGTCGACTTTCGGGTGGTCGTGGCTGATCGCGGCGAACAGCAGCAGGCAGGCTTCGCGGAGGGCGTCCGGGGTGACCCGCCAGATGCGCTGGTGCTCGAACACGCGCTGTGCGGTGTGGTTCATGCCGAGCCGTCCCGTCCTGTCAGAGCCAGGCTGCCGGGGCCCGTCAGGGGGCGCAGGGCGGCGATGGCGGTGGCGTCGGTGGTGTTGCGCCAGACCTGTCCGTCGGCGCGGACGACGGTGAATCCGGCGGCGTCGGCGCGGGTGCGCAGCCGCACGGCGACCGGGGCTGGTGCCAGGGCCGCGATCAGGTCGTGGGCCTGGTCGTCGGGCACCTGCTCGACGTCGGCGAGCGCGGCCCCCTCGCCGAAGGGCAGGTACTGCAGAACGGTCACGCCGTGGACGCCCAGCCGGTCGGCCAGGTCGACCAGAGCGGGCAGGTGGGCGATGGTGGAGCGCATGAGCACGGTCTGGATCTGGGTGGGGATGCCGTGGGCGAGGGCGGCGCGGATTCCGGAGACGGCCTTGGCGAAGCTGCCCTCGCCACGCCATCGGTCGTTCCGCTCGGGATCTGGGCCGTCCAAGCTGACTCGGATGGCGTCCACGCGGCTGGCGAGGGCTTCGGCGCGGCGGGGAAGGTGGCTGCCGTTGGTGGTGACGCTGACCGCGCAACCGCCGTCGACGAGGACGTCGAGCAGGGTGGGCAGTTCTCGGATGAGCAGCGGTTCGCCGCCGGAGACGTCCACCCCGAGCACGCCCGAGGACGCGATCCTGGTGGCGACCTCGCCGCGCTCGCCGCAGTTCAACTCGGGGACGGTCTTGTCGTCCAGGCAATGCGGGCAGGCCAGGTTGCAGCGCACGATGGGCGACCAGCACACGCTGACCGGCATCGTGTCGCCCAGTTCGCCGGGGTGAACGTCGGGCAGGACCGTGACGCCGTCGGTGCTCATGGTGGTGCGCCCGGGCAGGAGGGGGTGATCGGCGCGATGGGTCAGGCCGGTGAGCGGGTCGTGGACGACACCGATCCCGCCTCGTGTGCCGCAGGCGACCGTGCGGCGTGCCGAACCGCGCGCGGTAATCGCGGAAGTCGTGGTCATGGGCGTTCCTCGCAGTAGGTGAGCAGGTCGGTCATGGCGGCGATGAAGTCCTGGGCGCGGCCACGCGGGACGGGCAGCTCCAGCAGTTCCCGGTAGCGGGCGAGGATGAGCGGCCGGCTGGCGAGCTTGTGCTGCCACTGCTCGGCGGCATCCGGTGGATCGAGGTGAAACCCGACGGCTTGGCGTAGCGGGATCACCAGCAGCCCGGCGGCGACCAGACACGCACCGAGGTAGGTGTCCTCCATGCCCCGGCCCAGACTGCCGAACCCTTGGGCGAAACCACCGACGTCGAGCACGGCGGCGCGGGGCGCGGCGGCCAGCGCGGTGCTGACCGTGCTGGGCAGGTCCCAGTCGTAGTAGCGCTGCCCGTAACCGAGATCGATGAAGTCGTGGGTGTCATCGAGCGGGCGGCCGTCCAGGGGCTCGGGCAGCGTGATCCCGCTGTAGGGCAGCAGGGTGTTCGCGGGTGGCCGCCACACGACCCGGTGGTCGGCACCGAGGTTCGGGATACGAGCCAGGATGGCCGGGTCCTGGGAATGGACCTCGTAGCGCACGTGGTGGCGGAACCCGAGCAGCACGCTGGTCTCGGTGGCGCGGGTGGCGATGTCGGTGATCACGTGCGGAGGGATCACCATGTCGCCGTCGAGGTAGAGCACCGTCTGCCCTTGGGCGAGTGCGGTGCCGATGTTGCGGGCGGTGGCCGCGCCCATCCGCTGCGGCAGCCGCACGAACCGGTCGACCACCCGGTGCCTGATGGCGACCTGGGCGGTGTCGTCGGTGCTGGCGTCGTCGACGACGATGACCTCGAACTCGTAGTGGTGGTGCTGGGACTCCAGCGCGTCGAGCACGGTGGGCAGGCTGTAGCCGACCTGGTGAGCGGGGATGACCACGGAGATCGTGCGGGACGGCGCGAGCCAGCAGTCCGACGGAGTCGGTTGGTGCCAGCCGATCCCGTCGGCGACGGCTTCCCAGGCGTGGGTGCTGGACCGGTGGTTGTTGCCGTGTCGCAGCAGCTCCTCGCGCAGGGGCACTGTCGTGGTGTCGATTGCGGGCTCGGTCATAGCCAGCCCCAGCGGGTCAGCACCGCGTTCGCGCCGGACCAGTCGCCGGGGTTGGGCAGCAGCGTCAACGCCAGCGGCGGCGCGTAGTCGAACAGGCACTCGGCGGCGGTCACGTACAGGGGCTCCAGTACCACCAGGACGTGCCGCAAAGCCCCGGCGCGCAGGTCGACGGTCAGGCGCTTCGCCACGCGGGCCTGGAGGGCTAGCGCCTCGCCGCGGGAGCGCAGCTTGTGCTCGTAGGTGCCGACAAGGCTTTCGGGCCGAAGCAGGCCATGTTCAGCCGACAGCACGCGCACCCGTGCCCGGTGAATGGGAGCGAGGTGGTTCCGCAGAAGGGGAACGAGCGCCCCCTGGTACAGCTCCAGTGCCGGAACCGGGCTGCTGGTGACCAATTTCTCCCGGCTGCAAGACACGACAATCAGTCCCTGCTCGGGCTCGAGCCCGCCGGCGGATGAGGACGTCATGGGTGGCGCACCACCCGCATCCCGATGCCCGGCGAGACCAGCTCGGCGGGCGCGGCGTTGAGGAACGTGGTGCGCGCGTACAGCAGGGGCGAGGCGTAGGAGCCGCCGCGCAGCGTGACGCCGCACCCCATCGTGGCGCGGGCGGTCCACTCCCAGACGTTGCCCGCCACGTCCACCAGCCCTTCCGGGGTCGCCCCGGCGAGGTGGGCGTCGACCGGGCTGGTGGTATCGAGGCCGGAGTCGCGCAGGTTCGCCAACTCCGGGGTCCAGTCCTGATCACCCCACGGCCAGCGTCGCCGTGAGGGGCCGCCCGCCATCCACTCCCACTCCGCCGAGGTGGGCAGTCGGCCTCCCAAGGCTTGCGCGATCTCGATGGCTTGGGCGTGGCTGATCCCGGTAACCGGAAGCGCGCCATGTTCACCACCGCGTTCACCGCGCAGTTGGGCGCGGATGATCGGGGTGCGCGTCCACAACAGCGTGCCCACCGGGACTGACCGAGCCTCATCGCCGAACGCGCAGATTCCGCCGGGCACCTCGATCCACTCGATGCTCACCTTGGTCAACCCCCGATCAGGAACAGGTCTTCGACGTTCGCGCGTGGTCGCACTCGGCTCTTGGCGTCGTTGGGGCGCAGACCGAACCGGGCGAGCGCGTCACGGATGGCCGTGAAGGCGCGCCGGGCTTCGGCTTCGTCCGCCGTGAAGACGACGTAGTTGTCGGCGAACCGCACCACCGCCAGCTCGTCCATGAGCCGGTCGGGGCGGGACAGACGCAGATTGATCAACGTCGGTGCGAGTCCTGAACCGGGCGCGATGGGGTGCGGCATCGCGGTGAGAGCGGTGCGGACCCGGTCCAGGAAGCTGCCGTCGTGGATGTGCTCGGCGCACCAGTCGACGACCTGCTCTACCGAGGCGCCCTCGGACACCGTCGCCACATCCACGTCGGCCACCGCTCGGAGGCCAGCCTCGATGTGGGCGGCGGCGTGGCGTAGCGCGGTGATGCGGTTGCGGCGGGGCCGGTACCCGGACACCCAATCGCGCAGCACACCGGCTTCCAAGATCGGCTCGATGGCGTTGCGCAACGCGCGGTGCACGACCCGATCGATCAGCGTGGGAACGAAGACCGCCATCGGCTTGCCGGTGTAAGTCGGGAACCCCACCTGCCGCAAGGGCCCTGGCTGCCACGCGCCCTCGGCCAACTGCTCGGCCAGCCGAGGCAACAGTTCGCCCGACCGGCGACGCAACTCCGCCAGCGTCATCTTGTCCGCGCCGGGTGCCGAGGCGCGCCGGCCACACTGCCGCAGTGCCGTGCGGAGATGTTTCACGTCCAGCAACGGCATCAGCGAATGCGTCTGCACAGAGGCGCGTAGCGGCATAGCGTGCGGGTGCGCTAGCCTCCGGTCTGCTTGAGCGGCAGGCACGATCCCCCGGCCACCGACGTCAGGCTCGCACCCCAACACGCGCGAGCTGTGCCCAGAGGAAAGACGGCCCCGCTCAAGCCCCCGCCCAGTGGCGTCCACGTCCATGATCACCACACCCCTCTACGCTGCCCGGTACACGGTGGGGTCGGCGATGTCGTTGTCACGGAAGGCTTCCTGGCGTTCGGTGCAGGTGCCGCAGGTGCCGCAGTGCATCTGGTGGCCCCGGTAGCAGGACCACGTGCTGGCGAACGGCACTGCCAGCGCTTGCCCGAGACGCACGATGTCGGTCTTGGTCAGCGTCAGAAATGGGGCGAGTACTTGGAAACCTGGTGCGAGCAGGCCCTCGTTGGCCGCCTGAACGCTGCGGGCGAACCGTTCCACGAACGAGGGCCTGCAGTCCGGGTAGATCGTGTGGTCCCCACCGTGCGCGCCGAAGGCGACCGCGTCGGCGCGCACCGCGATGGCGATCGCCACGGCGATGTCGAGCATGACCGCGTTGCGGTTGGGCACCACCGTGGCCGCCATCGACTCGTCGGTGTAGTGCCCGTCCGGCACCGCCACCGAGGCATCGGTCAGGGCCGAACCGGTCAGCAGTGCGCCCAGGCTGGTGAGATCGATGACGCGGTGCGGGCTGTCGAGCAGCCGGGCGATCTCGGCGGCGTGGTCGAGTTCGACGCGGTGCCGCTGCCCGTAGTCGAAAGACACCAGGGTCAGGCGGCTGTGACGGGCTGCCAGCCAGTAGGCCAGCACGGTGGAGTCCAAGCCACCGGAGGCGATGACGACCGCGTGCTGGGGATGGCGGTGCGCGGAGTGGTCGATCGACACGGCAGGTTTCACCACGTCCGCCCGAAAGTCCGGCGGACGGCGCCGACGACCGCGCCCCATCCGGGCAACTCCACACCGGACTTGGGCCGCTGTACCCACCGCAGCCCACCATTGGTGGAACCGAACGCGGGCAAAGGAATTGTCGCTCCGACCTCATACCAACCGACCTGTGCGGAAACCAGGTCCGCGCTGGTGGACTGGCGCATCGTCGTGCGCGGCTGGGTCAGGAAGATCCAGTCGTCCGGCTTCGTGCCCGGCGAACCGGGTACGACGATGATCGGAGCCCGCAGCATCGCCTGCACGAGCTGGTGGTTGACCTCGCCGCCGAACCCGGCCCGCATGACCAGCGCGTCGACCGCGTGGCCCACACTCAACCGCACCTCGCCGGTGTCCGGTTCGATGGTGGTCGGCCAGCTCCGCAGGCCGGCGTGGTACCGAGAGAGCACACCAGTGTCGACGACGTCGAGCTCTCGTGTTTGTGGCGCTGTTGCCGTGGTCATGAAACAGGCTCCTTGCCTACGGGTGGGTACGGCGGAGCCGAGGTGCCTTAAGGGAAAGCCTCGGCTCCGCCGCGATCTGGGGCGGCGTTCATCGCCGCATGGACCGCGCCGAAGAAGATCAGCGCGGGAACTTCGCGAGTCGGAGAACTTCGAGCACAGCTCTGAACCCGCAGGGTCAGGACCGAACCCGGAGCACGCTCATCGGTGCGCCGTCGAGGGGCTCACGCGGCTTCGCTTTCTCGGATGAAGCCCAACCCGTGTGTGCCGACGGTCTCCAGCGCGTGCAGCAGGACTGGTGACGGCGGCTGCTTCGGCTCGCGCCAGTGCCTGCCGACAGGCGGTGCATTCCGGCAGTGCTTACCGGAAGCCGCTGCGGAACGTTGCCGTTCACGGAAGGCACGATGAAGCAGGCAACTGACGAACACCACGGCGGCGATCGCGGTGATCACCGGGGCCACCGCGATCATGCGAAACCACTTCGCAGGGTGGGGGTCGCGGCGAAACCAGGTATCGGGGTCGTGGTTCCGCCGCGACATGGCGGTGAGGCAAGCTGCCCCGCGACGGTCGGGGGATCACCGTCGCCGTGCTGCCTCACCGGACTCACTGCACCGGTCGTCTCCGAGGTGCCGGACCCACCGGGGGGCGAAGTGGCGGCCACCTCCTCGGCCTTGGTGAACACAGAACGGAACTGCTCGGATTCGGCGGCGTCGAGTGCGGCTGCCTCACCTGCGGGCGCCACTACTACGACCTCCGAGCCGCGCACGAGCACCATCAGACTCCGCGGGCGGCCGACGACATCGCGGCACGTCACCACCCAAGGTCCGCAGTCATTCATCGTGCGTCACCGCCCTGTGCGGTGGTCCCATTCCGTACCCACACCGGCTGCACGAGAAAACGCGGCACAGCGAGCTTTGCTTGTGGGCATCGCGAAACCAATGGTTCCGCGAATCGCTGGGAGAGTTTCATCATCTACTCCGATACTCAGCGAGTCCCGATTTACTTTTGTCCTGAACTTCTGCTACTCCCATAGCGTCGAGCGTTTAGTTGTTTGCCCGTCGTACCGGGCGGGTGGCGGGTTCCGGTGGTAACGGTGCTGGTAGAACCCGCCAACGCAGCTAAACGTCCGCCACACACGGCGAACCAGAGCGGCTGCGCGGCGGCGATGGGGCGTGCACGGGGCGACAGGTGCTGTGACCTGCGGAAATGGCAGTACAATCCCGATATGCCATCTGGGTGAAAACGAATGCCACTGTGCGTATTCCTCGCAAAGGCAGAGACACGATGGCATGAGTCGTGGTAGCGGCACACCGCCGCATGAGGGAGCTGTTGGACGAAGCTGAGCGCGCAACGTAGTCGCCGATCGTTACCAGGATGGTGCTGCCCCCGACGGCAATGCGTCTTGACCTGCTAAAACAGCAGCGGGACCATCGCCGTGGCCCAGCAGCTACGAACGGGGACAAATCATGACGCCGCGACGAGAGAGCCTGGCCCGGCGAAGGGCGGCGATGGGATACACGCAGGAGAGCTTCGCTACCCGCGTCAAGGTCGACCGCTCCAGTGTTGCGCGATGGGAGCGCGGTACCCAGTCGCCCCAGCCGTGGAACCAGGCTGATGTCGCGAAGGCCCTCGCGATCTCCCCAGAGGTACTGGAGCAATACCTCTCCGAGAAGCCGACCAGCACATCGCTCAACGGCGACCACGTGAGCTACGCGTTGCAGCGCCCGACGGGTGTCGATCTCGTCGCAGTCGCCCAACTCCGACAGGAAGTGCAAGAGCTGGATGCGCGCTACGATCGCGCCCCTTCCATTCCACTACTGGCCGAGGCAGGCCCAACCTTCGGTCAGATCGCCTTTCTCGTTCGTGAGGCACCGTACGGACGTGTTCGACGCGAGTTGAAAGCGGTAGAAGCCGAGGCAGCGACACTCATGGGGCAACTGGTCTGGGATGCCTCGCAGCGCCACGATCAACATAGCGCGCGTACCTACTTCGACCAGGCCGCAACTGCCGCCCGTGAACTCGGGGATGTGACCGCGGAAGGCCACGCGATGCTTCGGGCGAGCTATCTCGCCCTCTACGGAGACCACGATCCTCACGCCGGCCTCGTGCTCACCCGCCACGTTGCGGACACGACGTCAGCGACCAGCGCCGTGCTGACCGGACTAGCATTGCTCCACAGCGCGGAAGCCCACGCCATGCTCGGAGATGAGCGCAGTTGCGAATTGGCGCTCGCGGAGGCTGAGAGCCGCTTCGGTAAAGTTACCGAGAACGATCCTGCCTATCACATATTCTCGGGTGGTCAATTCGCCCGGCTCATGGGTTCCTGTTACCTGTTCCTCGGCCACCACCGACGTGCTCAGCAAATTTTGGAAAAAGTTGCGCGCGCGACACGACGGTCGAGTAAGTCACGGGCGATCATCCTCGGCAACCTTTCACTCGCGCAGGTTCGGCAAGGTGAGCCAGACGCCGCCGCCGCAGTCCTGCACGAGGCCATTGACCTCGTCGAGACCACCCGAGGCGGAGGAGGCATGAACATTGTCTTCGACGCCGCCCGAGAATTGCGGCGTTGGCGGGCCGAGCCCTTTGTCCAGGATGTCCACGACCGCCTGCTGTCTCTGATGACCGCCGCGTAAGGAGCACCGGGTGACCAACTCCATCGATAGCCTGAAGAACATAGCTCGCGCACAGGTCTGGGATGCCCTCACGGCCCGAGCCGCCGTACACGATGCTGACGTACACGGCCGTATCCCCAACTTCATCGGTGCGCACATCGCCGCTGACCGTCTCGCCGCATTGCCAGCCTGGAAGTCGGCCCAGGTCGTCAAAGCCGTACCGGACAAGGCGCAACTCCCAGTCCGAGCACGAGCGTTAAGGGAGGGCAAGATCGTCTACATGGCTGTCCCGAGGCTGGCGAAGCAGCGGCCCTTCTACCTGCTTGACCCCGAACAACTCACCGTGCCCCCAGAGCAGGCGGCCGACAGTCACGTCGCCGCAGACATCGCACCCACGGTCGAGGTGGACAGCCTGCTGCCGATCGACCTCATCGTGTGCGGCAGTGTCGCGGTGAACCGTCGCGGCGTCAGGCTGGGCAAGGGAGCTGGCTACTCAGACCTTGAGGTAGCGCTCCTGCAGGAAGCGGGCCTCATCCGACCCGAGACTGTGATTGCTACCACCGTGCACTCACTCCAAGTCGTCGACGGCGACCTGCCTGAGTCGGAGCACGACTTCAGCGTTGATCTCATCGTCACGCCTGACGAGGTGATCAGTTGCGGTCCATCACGTCGCCCGTCAGGCTTGCTGTGGGAGCGCCTCCCTGCCGAGAAGATCGCCGCCATCCCGGCTCTCGCCTCACGGGCCTCCGCACTTCGTCGAAGCCAAGGTGCGACCTGACTCGGCCGAGCGGCTCAAATGACTCGCGGAGTCTGGCTGTATGGGCGTGGAGTCTCCCGGTAAGGAGGACTTTGACGATGGGCGCGCCAGGCTAATCCACTGGTCCGGGATCTAGTTGTGCGGGCAAGATGCAGGCATGAGTTCGTCAGCAAAGCCGCCGCTCGCTCCCGGTCAATTGGCAGCCTTCGCACGGGCTGCCCTAATGAACGCGACCGATCTCCTGGCCGACGCCAAGGTTCTTCTCGATGCTCAGAGGCGGCCGCGGGCGTATGCCCTCGCGGTACTAGCCGCTGAGGAATACGGCAAGTTCCATACGTGCCTCCATGCCACTCGACTCGACCCCGATTCACCAGAGAGCTGGAACGCTTTCTGGAGAAGCTTGAGTTGGCACGTTGCCAAGTTTGATAAATGGCACGCTGCCCTCGTTGATATCGGACACTACGGCACGCTCTACGAGGAATGGCTGGAAGCATGGTCGACTCGTGAAACTCTTAACCAGATTGCATTGGGTGGAAAGTTGGCGGCATTGTATGTCGATTTTAAAGACGGTGTCGCAGTGGAGCCACGCGATGCCTTTACTGCAGAAGATGCTAGGAAAATGGTCGGCCTGGTCGACAAAGTGATCACTACAATTTCTGCTATGGAAGGAACCTTAGATGATCAAACTTTCGAGATGCTGTATTCGACGGCACGGAGGCGGGCAGTGGCGGATTAAAAACCTGGTGGAGCCCAAAACGGCGCGCGCGAGAAGTCATCCACCGGCGCTTGGGAGATCGCATTCGAAGGCGAGGTGGCGTGCTGAGCCTGCCCTCGAAGTCGAACCGGGTCTCGTCCTTCTCGTCACCGTTGCTGGCCTCTCGGCCGCCTCCAGAGAAGACAATGGCGAAGTGTCGTCGTGGCTGACATGATCGATGAAGAGGCGCGCTTCGCCTACCTCGCGGAGGGCAACGCCAAGCAGGCCCGCAAGCGCGTGGCCGCCGATCTGCTTATCCGGGACGAAGCTGGGCGCATTCTGTTGGTGAACCCCACCTGCAAGGCCAACTGGGACCTCCCCGGCGGCATGGTGGAGAGCAACGAACCGCCGCGGGCGGCAGGCACCCGCGAACTGGCCGAGGAACTCGGCCTCACTGTCACTGCCGGCGGCGTCTTAGTCCTGGACTGGGTCGGACCTCGCGGACCAGTTGGTGTTCATTTTCGACGGCGGGACGTTGTTGCCAGCGCAAGTAGAGGCCATCCGAATCTGCGATCCGGAGATCGGCGATTTCACCTTCGTCGAACTCGCCGAAGCCAAGACCATGCTACGGCCCGACATGGCGCGGCGGTTGGCTCGCGCTCACGACGCCCTCGCGACGAGCGCCACAGATTACTCAGAGTAACTCAGGTGGCACCAGCGCGCTCATTCACGCTAAGAGCCGGTCGCAGTCAACACGACGGTCGCCACGGTGCCCAATGCGAGGAAGGGGCCGAGCGGCATCGGTTCGTCGCGCTTGAGACGTCCGGTTGCTCTGAGTGCAACCCTAACGATCGCTGCGAGCAGCCAACCGAGAAACGTCCCGGCGAGCAGCGCTGTCCAGCTCCACCAGCCGAGCGCGAGTCCCAGGAGCCCGGCAAGTTTGACGTCGCCGGCACCGAGTCCGCCGACCGCGAGTGCGAGGCCGAGGTAGGCCGCAGCGAGAACGACCATGCCGGCCAGCGAACGCAGCAGGTTGTCGTAGCTCGACTTGAGCGCAGCATCCACGCTGAAGGCAGCGGCGAGGACGAGGTAGCTGGGGAGCACCACCGCGCCTGGAAGGCGCTGTTCGACCCAATCCACCATCGCGAGCGGTACCAGCACGGCTGCTAGGTAGCTGTACGCCAGCAAGGCGAGGCTCCAGTCCAGCCGCCAAGCCAGTCCGGTGAACAGCAGCCCGGTAACCACTGCCGCCCCCGCCCAGCTCCAGCGGCTGAACGGCTTCGTCCGCAGTAGTTTTTGCGGCAGCAGGCCGAACACGAATCCGGACGATAGGCCGAGTCCGGCCCAAGCAATGATCAATATCGGTGAGGTCAAGTGCCCTCACCGCTCATCACCCGTCGTAGCAACATCAACACAGCTTCCGCCCCCCAAGGTGCCGAATCCTTTGCTCTAAGTGATACCCCGCAGCAACCCACAGAGTGATCGAAGTAGACCGATCGAGTGAATCTTTGTGAGTAGGTGCCATACCGACTTCAAAGTCAGTGCATTCCGACTTTGCAGTCGGTGGGGGGTCGTGGTGTAGACGTGGTATGTGTCACGAGACACAAGATGATCGTTACGGAAGTGTGGGGGTACACCTGTGGCAGGGGGGACGTTTCGCTCTTGGGGTGGTCGCGCGGTCATGGGTGCGGTGGGCCTTGCGGTCCTTGCGGCTTGTAGCTCCGGCAACCCGACGAGTTCACCTTCTAAGACATCGAGTCCAGTAGCGGCGCCTCCGGCGACGTCGAGTCCGAGCACCTCGTTGTCTGCCAGCGACAAGGCGAAGAACGGTGCTCTGGCTGCGTACCGAGGAATGTGGCAGGACTTTGTCGAAGCCGGGCGGACATCCGACTGGCAGTCAGCGAAGCTGGGGCAGCACGCGACGGGTGTCGCGTTGACGAACTTGTCTCGCGGCCTGTACGCCGATCACTACAACGGGCTGGTCACCAAGGGCGAGCCGGTGCTGAACCCGTCCGTGTCGTCAGCGGAACCCGCAACTGACCCGAACAAGGTCATCGTTTCCGACTGCGGCGATTCGACGAATTGGTTGAAGTACCGCGCTGACAACGGCCAGCTTTCCGATAAGGAGTTGGGAGGTCGTCAAGCGATCAACGCCATCGTCGAAAAGCAAGCCGACGGCTCCTGGAAGGTATCGGACTTCGGCGTACATGATGTGGGGACGTGTTGATCATGCGACGCTTCGCAACCGTTACCGGAATCGTCGCTGCAAGCCTGCTCGGACTCGCAGCTCCTGCTCTCGCGGATGGCGGCTGGGGAAACACCAATTGCAGTCAGGTCCCCACCCCCGCATGTGACCTGGGTGCGGGTAACAACGGCAACAACGGACGGCCTGGCACTAGCCCGGGGCAAGGCAACAATCCGAACCATCCTGGCACCGGCAACAACCCCGGCACCGGGAAGCCCAGCAACCCCGGTGACACGATCATCGGCGGTGACTCGAACCTAGCGAGTTGCTCGTACGTGAAGAGCGACTACCAGCCTCCGGCCGGAGGCGTAATCACCGTCGCGTACAAGCAACCGACCGCCACCGGCGGAGTTGTGCAGGCCGTGGCGTCCCGCCCGACGATCATCCACGCGCAGGCGGCGCAGCCTGGCCAAGGGCCCGGTGCTTGGTACGTGTGGAAGTGCTCAACCGAGGGAGTCACGGACGGCCTTTACCGGCCTCCGGTATGGATCGCTGACGGTCAGCAGCCGGGCGCGGCTCTGCTGCCCTCGCCCGCCGAACTCGCGCAGATGGCGCGCAAGCAGCTGCGGCTGCCCTCGCCGTCGATCGCGGCGAACCCGGCCGGCGACCAGTTGGTGAACCTGCCGACCTGGATGTGGCTCTCCGGCGGCTGGGGCCCGGTCTCGGCCACCGCCGCGGTGCCCGGCGTCTCGGTGACGGCGGTCGCGACGCCGACCTCGGTGAGCTGGGCGATGGGCGACGGCTCCACCGTCACCTGCACCGGCGCCGGAACGCCCTACCAGGCCGGAACCGATCCCCAAGCACCCTCACCGGATTGCGGCCACATCTACCGCCGCTCATCAGCGAGCCAAGCAGGACAGGCGTACCCGGTGACGGCGACCGTGCACTGGACGGTGACCTGGTCGGGCGCGGGTCAGGGCGGGACGTTCCCGGACATGACCACGACCGGCAACGCGACCTTCCGCGTGGCGGAGTCGCAGGCCCTCAACAACGGCGGCGGCTGACCAGCACGCCAGCCTCTCGGCGAGGCGGCCACAAACCGATGACCACCTGTTCCGCTCGCTGATCACCCTTCGGCGACGCGGCGCACTACCCCCATGCCTTTTGGAGGTACCGGCGTGAGCACCAACACTACGATCCGGCCTGACACTGACCGAGCCACGAGCACGGCCACCGGCCCCTGGATCAATGACGGCAAGAAGCAACCCGTCTCGCGGCTGCGCTCCACCGGCCGCCGTCGCAGCGTGCCGTACCTGCTGCTCGGCGTGCTGCTCGTCCTGGCCTGCGTGGGCGGGTTCGTGCTGATCTCCCTGAACTCCGGAGATCGACAAGCCGTGCTCGCGCTGGCCCGCGGCGTACCGGTAGGGCACGTACTGACCACACAGGACCTGCGACAGGTCAACGTCGCGGTCGACCCCGGCGTCGCGGTCGTCGGTGCCGAGCAGGCGGCCACCGTGGTCGGCAGGCCGATGGCCACCAGCCTGTCGGCCGGGGCGCTGCTCACCCCGGACGCCGTCGGCGGCGCCGCACTCCCCACGAGCGGGCAGGCCATCGCCGCTCTCGCCCTCAAACCTGGCCAGTTCCCGGCGGAAGTCGGACCGGGAGCGCGGGTGTCGGTGGTGTTCGTCCCCGGCCAAGCCGGGACCGCCGGCAACCCACCTGCCGATGGCGGCACGGTCTGGCCCGCGGTGGTGACCAGCGTGACCGCTGCGGCGAACGACCAGACCACCGTGGTGTCGGTGCAGCTCGCCGAGGCCGCCGCCCGCCAGGTCGCCGCCGTGCCGGCCGGCCAGTTGTCGATCGTGATGCTCTCCGCTGGAGGTCGCTGATGTTGATCTCGGTCCTGTCCTTGAAAGGCTCACCGGGGACCACGACGCTGGCCGTGGCGCTGGCGGCCCGCTGGCCCGCTCCGGCGCGTGCGCTGGTGGTCGAGGCCGACCCCTCCGGTGGTGACCTCGGCCTGCGGTTCTCCTTGTCCTCGACACCGGGCTTGGGGAGCCTGGCCGCCGCCGCACGCCGTGACAGCGACGCCGACCTGGTGTGGCGGCATACCCAGCAGCTTCCCGGTGGCCTGCCGGTGATCGCCGCCCCGCCGGACGCCGACCAGGCCCGCGCGGCACTGGCCGCGCTGGCTCCCGATCCGACCAGCGGGCTCGGTGTCCTGCGGGCGGCGGCCAACCGACCGGACACGGTGGTCATCGCCGACTGCGGACGCGTGGACCCCGGCTCGCCCGCCTTGTCGATCGTGCGCGCCTCCGACGTGGTGGTACTGCTGTCGCGGGCACACGCCGACGACCTCGCGCACCTGCCGCGCCGTCTGCCCACGATCGGCCGCTGGAGCCCGAACCCGGTGCTGCTGCTGGTGGGCGAGGGCTACTCCACCGCCGAGGTCGCCCGCGAACTCGGCGTGCCACCACTGGGTCGAGTGCCCGACGACCCGAACGGCGCGGCCGTGCTCTGCGGTCGGCCGAACAAGCTGCGGTGGGGTCGCAGCGGCCCGGCGCACTCCACGCTTGGGCGCTTCGCCCACCGCGTCGCCTCTGAACTCGCTACCCACGAGCGCACGCCGACCACCCAACCTGAGCCCCGGCCCGCTGCGCCCGTGGCGCCAGTCTCCGTTCTGCGCTCGGTTCCGGGTGTGCCACCCGACGCGGTCTCGTCCAACGGGGGCCGTGTCGTGCCGAGCCCCGCAACCGACCACCGCGACAAGCAGGGAGGGCAGGCATCGTGACGTACCCGACCAACCACTATCCGGCACCGGTTCCTCTACGCCCTCATCAGCAGCCGCCCGGACCGGCCTTGTTCGGCGGCGCCGCACCTGGCTCCGACGCCGGGGTGCCGCCGATGGGCTGGGGTACCGAGGAGGACACAGCCGATCTCTCGGCCGCCACGACGAGGCTGCGGCAGCACCTGCGGGAGCGGTTGAACGCCGAGCTGCCGCAGCGGGTGGCCGATCAGCAGGACCGCACGGGAACGACCGCCACCCGCGAGGCGCGGCGCGAGCTGGCGCGCGGCATCCTCGACGAGGCGCTGCGGGTGCACACCGAGAACGAGCTGGCCGCGGGCCGGCAGTTGCTGCCCCGCGAGGTCGAGCAGCGGGTGCTCGGCGAGGTCGTCAACGAGCTGTTCGGCATGGCCGGCTTGCAGCCGCTGTTGGACGACCCGACGGTGGAGACGATTAACGCCAACAGGTTCGACCGGGTCTTTGTCCAGTACAACGACGGCCGCCGAGCCCCGGTCGCCCCGATCGCGGGCTCGAACGAGGAGCTGACCGACCTGGTCCGGTTGCTCGCCGCCCGCGCATCGAGCCAGGAGCGCCGCTTCGACCAGGGCTCCCCGGCGGTCAACCTCCAGCTCCCCGGCGGGGAACGGCTGTTCGCGGTGATGGGCCTGACCGCCGGGGGCGTGACCGCGCTGTCGATCCGCCGCCACGGCTACCTCACCGTCACCCTCCCCGAGTTGCGCCGCCGCGGCACCCTCGACCCTGGCCTGGAGCAGTTCCTGCGAGCGCTGGTCAAGGCCCGCAAGAACGTGTTGATCACCGGCGGTACCGGCGCGGGCAAGACCACCTTGCTGCGTGGGCTGGCTTCGGAGATGGACCCGCTGGAGCGCATCGTCACCATCGAGGACGCCTTCGAACTCGGCCTGGACCACGACCCGGATATCCACGCCGACGTGACCGCCTTCCAGGCCCGCGAAGCCAACGTCGAGGGCGCGGGCGCGATCAGCCAGGCCGAACTCGTGCGGTGGGGCCTGCGCATGTCGCCGGACAGGGTGATCGTCGGCGAGATCCGCGGTCCCGAGGTCATCCCGATGTGCAACGCGATGTCGCAGGGCAACGACGGCTCGATGGCCACCCTGCACGCCTCCAGCTCTCGGATCGCGTTCACCCGGCTCGCGTCCTACGCCGCTCAAGGCGTCGAACGACTGCCGCTGGAGGCCACCAACCTGCTGGTCGCCTCGGCGGTGCACTTCGTGGTGCACCTGGCCCGCGCCGAGGACCGCCGCATCCGTGTCGTGTCCTCGATCCGCGAGGTCGTCGGCGCCGACGGCCCGCAGGTGATCTCCAACGAGGTCTACCGGCCAGGCACCGACCGCCGGGCCCGGCCCGTGGCCGGAGCACTGCGCGGCGACACCCTCGACGACCTGACCGACGTCGGCTTCGACCCCGGCATCCTGGAGAACCCCGAGGGCTGGTGGGGACAGTGAACATCACCCTGAGCCCTACGACCGCCGCTGCCGCGCTGCTCGGCGTCGGCACCGGGCTCGGCCTGCTGCTGGTGGTCCTCGGCTGGCGCGGCACCGACCCGCGGCGTCAGCGCCGCACCCGGACCCGTAGGGCAGGGGCCGTCGATCAGCACCGGAGTCTGCGGATCGCGCTCGCCGTGACCGCCGGGGTGGTGACCGGTCTGCTCACCGGCTGGGTCGTCGGCGCCGTCCTTGCAGGGCTCGCCGCCTGGGCGCTGCCGCGGGTGCTGGGCCGCGACCCCGAGCACGCTCGCCGCGTGGCGCGGATCGAGGCCGTCGCCACCTGGACCGAGATGCTGCGCGACACCTTGTCGGCCGCCGCCGGTCTCGAGCAGGCCATCCTCGCCACGGCACCGCTGGCGCCGACGGCCATCCGCGGTGAGGTCGGCGAGCTCGCCGCCGGCATCGAGAACGGCGACCGGCTCGCGCCCGCCTTGCGACGCCTTGGTGAACGCCTGGATGACCCGGTGGGCGACTTGGTCATTGCCGCTCTGCTGCTGGCCGCCGAACAACAGACCCGCCGGCTCGCCGAACTGCTCGGGTCACTGGCCGACGCCGCCCGCGGGCAAGCCTCGATGCGGATGCGTGTCGAGGCCGGCCGTGCCCGCACCCGCACCTCGGTAAGGGTCATCGTCGGCACCACCCTGGCCTTCGCCGTCGCCGTGGTGCTGCTCAACCGCGCCTACATGGGCGCCTACGACAGCGCCGCCGGGCAGATCGTGCTGCTGGGCATCGGGGGACTGTTCGCTGCCGGGTTCGCGTGGCTGAGTCGCATCGCCCGCGTCGCCCAGCCCGACCGCTTCCTCTCCAAGGTGCACGAGTTCGGGAAAACCGAGGTATCCATCGGGCGGAACCCGGACGTTGGTGCTGTGCGATGAGGGTAGCTGGATGGTCGGGTTCGGGAACTCGTCGCGAGGGCGTTGTCCGTGGCGCGCATTCAGGTCTTGGACGGGCGGGGTTCGTCGGTGAACGAGGGGTGGTCGAGCACTGTGGCGTAGTGCATGGCGGTGGCCATGACGACGCCGAAGAAGTCGCAGACGCGGCGCATGTCGCCACCGGTTGCGATGGTTTCGTCGAGGATGCGGTCCTGGCGGAGCGTTCTGGGCGACATGCCGATGCGTTTGTTGATCCAGTTGCTGGTCACTGGGCGGTCGCTGCCGGTGTTGAGGTAGTGCACGAAGAAGTGGGTGTTGATGCTGCCCGGCCATCGTTGGTGGCGGTAATCGAGGTAGCGCCGCAGTTGCGCTTTCACCGGCTCGGCCAACGGCACGATGCGGTTGCCCAGGTAGGCCCGGCCGTCGCGGAGGTCGGTCTGCCGCAGGGTCCGCAGCTCGGCCGAGGACAGTCCGTGGAACACGATCAGCGTGGCCAGAGCGGCTGCGGTCGGGTCGGCGACGTTCATCAGCGTCCGCACGGTGTCGGTGTTGGCGGGCAACGGAATGGGGCGTTCGTAGTTGCCCATGTTCATGTGGGCGGTGGGATTGGTGAAGGTCACTTTGTGGGCCTTGAGTGTGCTGAAGATCGATCGCAGCGCTCCGCCGACACCCGCACGTGGAGTCCCGCCCGCCGGCAGCACGTCCAGGATGTCGTCGCGGGAGATCTCACGCAGGGAATGATGCCCTTGCTCGGCCCAGGTCCGAAGGTGCGGCAACGCCCACAGGATGCGGGATTTGATGGTGCCGGGCGCGCGCGGCTTGCTGCGAGGTGCTGTGGTGCTGCCTTCGTGCAGAACGGCGAACCAGGTGCGCAGTTCGCGGAGCATGGGGTCGGGCAGATCGCGGACCTGGCGTTCGAAGTAGATCCGGACGGGCGCGGTCCGGTCGTCGACGAGCAGGTCGGCGCCGGCCAGGACGTCCAGGACGGGACGAGCCGACAGACCCAAGGGGATCAGCTCGTCGACTTCGCTGGTGCGGATCGATGTGGTGTCGTGGCCGCGCATGGCCAGCAGCACGCGCGTCCCGATATGGGCCTGAGTGGTGATGTGCTGCGACCAGCCGTGTCGTGCACCGTGCTCGGCGACCAGTTTCCCCAGCCGTTCCGCGACCGTCTCGGTGGGCGGATCACCGAATCCGTAGCGGCGGACGGACTGCTCATAGGGGCGTGGCGTGAACAAGTCCTGCTGGTTCGGCGCAAGGCTCGTGGCCTGGTCGCTGTCGGCTGTGGTAGGCGAGTGCCGTGGTCGATGGATGCGTCGTCGGGTTCGGGGATGGGGCCGGTGGCCGTTCTTGCTGGAGGACATGTTGGCCAGGAACAACTGCTGGCCATGTCGATTCCCGGCGAGGACGTCGATGGTGTCCTCGGGGTCGCGTGCGCGTTTGGCTTGAAGCCAGCACAAGCGACAGGCTCCGTGCTCGTTGACCGTCAGGTCACGATGGCAGCTCAGGCAGCGGCCGATGCGGGATTGCCATTGCCGCCAGCCCCGACAGGCTCGGCAAAGCCATTTCTCGGTGCGCCGGGCACCCCACGCGAGGCAGTCACGGCAGGGTTCGGGCTGTTGCGGGGCGTACTGGTGACAGCGCCGGCACAGACGGGATGCCCAGTAGTCCTCAGTGGAGCCACAGCGTCGACACGGACGCGGTCGGCCCTTGGAACCGGGTTTGCAGTCATAGCAGTACTTTCTTCGGCCGTAGCCTTCGGGTTTGAGGTCGCACCGCTCGCACATTCGGGGGACGGTCATACCGGTGGTGTGGAGCGGCGACGTCCGGGAGCGGGTCGGGGTGTGGTCGTCTTCTGTCGTGCGGTCGCGGTTTTCGCCGGTCGGCGAGCGGCGACCTTATCGGGTTCGCGGACCAGCAGGTCGTCGGGACGGCAGTCCAGGACGACGCAGAACACGTCCAGGTCGTCCAGGCGCACCATGGTCGGGGTTCCGGTCCACAACGCCGACATCTTGCCCGCGCTGATCTCCAGGCCTGCCTCGGCGAGTCGTCGCCGCATCTCGGTGGACTTCCAGATTCCTTGCTCGGCGGCCTTCATCCGCAGGTTCCAACGCATCGGTCTAGTCTTCCTTGTCGTCGAAGCGTGCCGTCACACGCTGATTGGCCGCGGTCCACGACCGATCGATGTGTTCGTCGTGGACATGGATGTAGCGGGTCGTGGTGGACAGAAACGTGTGGCCAAGCAGATCTTGGATCGCTTTGATGTCCAGGCCACGTTCGTAGAGCGACGAGGCGCAGAAGTGCCGCAGCCCGTGCGGGGTCAGTCGTCCCCACCAGTGGGGCAACCAACTGCCCACGGCCTCGGCGAGGCCCTCGCGCAACGCTTTTGGGCCGACGCGGGTGCAGAAGCCGGTGAGGCTGTCGTGGCGTTCGCTGGGGAACATCGGGGCGTCCGGGTCGGTGTAGTCGTCGCCGAACTGTGGACGGACCTCGACCAGCCACCACTCGATGAGAGAGTCCACGGAGTTGATCGCGGGCACCAGTCTGGGTTTCGGGCCGCGACCCCGCGAGCCCTTGCCGTAGCGCAGATGCAGCTTGCCGTGCTCGCCCAGGTCGGGTCGCCAATCGCGGATGTCGAGCATCGATGTCTCGCTGATCCGCAATCCGACCCGTCGCCACAACGAGGCCGTCACGTAGTTGCGTGCCATGGGCAGGAACTTGCGGGCCTGCTCGACTGCGGGTGCCCAGGCCGCGAACAGAATCTCCACCTCCTCGATCGAGGGAGGAACGCGGGTGGCACCGCTGCTGTCGACGTTGGACGGGCGATTGAACTCGTCGATCGGTTGGGTCAGCACACAGCCGGTCATCGCGTGCACGTCGGCCTGGTAGCGGCTGATCAGGAAGTCGTAGAACCGGCTCAGCATCCATGCCTTGCCCTGCGCGGTGGATTTCGCGTTGCCTCGTTCCCGTCGAATCCACGTCAGGTAGCGATCGGCGTCGGCTGTGTCGGCGGTCCACAGCGGGCGGCCGAGGAAGCGCACGAACTCGAAAACGACGGCGCGTTCCTGGCTGACCGCGCCGTCGCTGTTACCGGCGCCCAGCGATGCCATCGCGTACTGATCGACCAGTTCCTGCTCCAGGTCCTCGAGTTCCTGCGTCGAGCGCACGCTGCGTGCCGATCCCAAGGAGCGCACCACTGCAAGCGACACGACCACCTCAGTTCAGCTCGACTGACAGAGAGACGGGAAGGTAGCACAGTGTTCAGGAATTCCGACGGAATATCAGGCTACTGGCGCTGTCTACTTTGCCCATCACGACCTGCATCAACAGGGCCGCAAGGAAAGTCGCGACGAAACGAACTCGAGCCAATGCGGGCAACCGCCCCGGGCGGTGACGTCGATCCGATGACCGGTGCCGCCCAGTTCGTCCTCACCGCGAGGCAGGAGTAACGGCATGATCACCTACATCGCCCTGGGCATCGGATCCGGGATCGGCCTGTGGGCCTTGGCGGTCTACCTGTTCCCGCCACGACCGGCCTTGGGCGCGGTCCTGGCCCACGCCACCGCCCCACCCGCTCCGGCGCCCATCCTCGCCACCGACGACACCGGCTGGGCCGCACGGCTCGGCCGTCCCGCCGTCGCCCCGCTGCGCGCGCTCGGGCTCCCCGGTCCGCGCCTGGCCAAGGACCTGGCGGTCATCGGCCGCTCGATCTCGACTCACCTGGCGGAGAAGGCCACCCTCGCCGTCGCCGGGCTGCTGCTGCCTGTCCTGCTTACCGTGGTCCTCACGGTGGCCGGGCTCGGCCCCGGCTTCGAGTTCCCGATCATCGCCGGTCTCGTCCTGGCGGCCGTCGGGTTCGTCCTGCCGGACCTGCAAGCCCGCGCCGACGCCGCGAAGCTGCGTGCCGGGTTCCGCCACGCCCTCTCGGCCTACCTGGACCTGGTGTGGATCACCTTGGCAGGGGGAGCCGGGGTCGACAGCGCGCTGGGCGACTCGGTGAACATCGGTCGCGGGTGGGCGTTCGAGCAGATCCGTCGCGCCCTGGACACCGCCCGGCTGACCCGCACGACCCCGTGGGCGACGCTGCGGCAGCTCGGCGAGGAACTGGACGTGACCGAGCTGTCCGAGCTCGCCGCGTCGGTCAGCCTGGCCGGGACCGAGGGCGCCAAGGTCCGCACCTCACTCGCGGCCAAGGCCGGAGCGTTGCGCACCCACCAGATCACCGAAGCCGAAGGAGACGCCCAAGCAGCCACCGAACGCATGAGCCTGCCGGTGATGGCGCTGTTCCTCGGCTTCCTGGCCTTCATCGCCTACCCCGCGCTCACACAGGTCCTCAATGGACTGTGACCTCGTGCGCGGACAACGACCCAACGTGAACGACAAGGGAGGACAACACGATGCGCACACAAATGGAAACATTGTGGACAGTAGTGCAAGCACGATGGGAAGAGCTGCGCCGACAGCCGGAGGCCGGGTACTCGACCGAAACCGTCCTGGTGACCGCGCTGCTCGTGGTGGCGGCGCTCGCGGTGATCGCGATCGTCATCGCGAAGGTCACCGAGAAGGCCAACGGCATCACCATGTGATGACTTCCATGAGCCACAGGCACAGCACGCGGTCACCAGCGACTCGCGGCGGATGGCGTCGAGTCCGTCGAGCGCTGGACGGTGATCGTGGCTCGGTCAGCGCGGAACTGGTGATCGCGACACCGCTGCTGTTGTTGATGCTGTTGGCGATCGTGCAGTTCGCACTCTGGTCACATGCCACCCACATCGCCCAAGCCGCCGCCTCGCAAGGGCTCGCGGTCGCACGCTCTCAGAACGGGTCTGCCGCGGCCGGCACGTCCAGCGCGCAGCAACTGCTCGACCAGCTCGCGGGCGGCCCGCTCACCGGCTCCGCCGTCACCTCGGATCGGGGAGCCGCCTCGGCGTCGGTGAACGTCAGCGGAACCGCCACCTCGGTCGTGCCGTTCCTGACCCTGCCCGTGCACGCCGAGGCCGTCGGGCCCGTCGAACGTTTCGTCCCCGATCTGGCAGGCGGGTGACCCGCGATGACACAGAAGACGATGACACCGCAGACGACAGCGCCCCACACACCCGTTACGCCCCCTGAAACGCGTCACGGCCGCGCGCGCCCCGACCGCCGGGGTTGGGCGGCCTGGTGGCGCGCCGACGACGGCTCGGTGGCCGCCGAAGTCACCATCGCCGCACCGTTCCTGATCATGCTTTTGGTGTTCGTCGGCGTAGTCATCCACCGAGGGGTGGACGCGCGCATCCGCATCGACGACGCCGCCCACCAAGCAGCTCGCGCCGCGAGCATCGAACGCACCCCGACGGCCGCGACCACCGCGGCCCAGTCCACCGCCGCGAGCGCGCTGTCCTCGGCGGGCGTGGTGTGCGCGTCCCTGTCGGTGAGCACCTCGACCGGCGGTTTGCGCCCTGGTGGCACGGTGAGCGTGACGGTGTCCTGCGACGTGGACTTCGGCGACGCCCTCATCCTCGGCGTGCCCGGCGGAAAGACCTTGTCGGCCACCTCGGTGGAACCCGTGGACCTCTGGCGTTCGACCCTGGACACCGGGGGCCAGACATGACCCGCCGAGCCCGCCACGCCCGGCGCAGCCGGTGGTCGACCTGGTGGCGCACACGCCTGCGGTGGTGGCGCGCCGACGAGGGCCGGGTGACCGCGTTCGTCATCGTCCTCACCGTCGGCATCCTCGCCCTGGCCGGCCTGACCCTCGACGGCGGCCTCGCGCTGGCCGCAAAAGTGCGGGCCAACGGCCAGGCGGAGGCCGCCGCCCGCGCCGGAGCCCAAGCCATCGACCTCACCGCCTACCGCGGCAACGGCACCCTGCGACTCGTGCCCGTTCAGGCGATCGCCAACGCCCAAGCGCACCTGGCCGCCGAGGGCGCCTCCGGCACGGTGACCGTCTCCGGCGACACCGTCACCGTCACCGTGACGGCCACGCAGACCACCCAACTACTCGGACTGGTCGGCATCGGCTCGCTCCAAGTACACGGCCAAAGCAGCGCCCACCCACAACGCGGGGTAACCACGATCGACCCCTGACCACACCGCTATTCACCGTGAATAGGCCGCCCGCAGAAGGGAAGCAGCATGGCAACGCCCGAGGAGATCCGCCAACGCGTCCAGGAGACCGACACCGCCCGCAGTGCCCGCAGGGCCACCGCCGCGCAGCAGGTCGGCGAACTCGCGGGGCGCCGAGCCGAGATCGTCGCTCAACTCGCCGAGGTGGAGCGCGAACTCGGCGACGTGGTGGCCGACGCCCAGGACGTCATCGACGTCGACGAGCTGGCGGTGTTCACCGACCTCGCACCGTCGGACCTCACCGGGTGGCTCGCAGGCCGCAAACCCGTCCGCGGCAAGCGGAAGAAGCCCACGGCCACGTCCGGAGCGGAGGGGGACGTGCGCCGTACCTCGGGACCGAGGACGTCGACATCCGAGCGGAAACCCGACTCGCCGGAGGGCTCGGCCCCCGCCGGGGCTGACGCGTCCGAGCGACTTGTCGCCAAGGCGAGTTGACCGTGCGCGCGCCCACCTCACGTACGGGATTCGCCGACGGCGCCGACCTAACGCCGTCGCGTGACGAGGTGGCGAGCGAACACATCCAGTTCCGCTGAGGAAACGAGCACGTCATGGCCCCATCACCGAGCACCCCCCGCCGGAAGCCGCGTCGCCCGCCGCGAGCACGAGGCCCGCTGCGGCAGGGCGCCGGGCGGGTGCTCGGATTCCTCGCGAGGCTGGTGCGCGGGCTGCTGGCGGCTGCCGTGCTGGTCGCGCTGGTGGCCGGGTTGCCGTGGGCGTTGACGCACTTCGTCGGCTGGCCGCTGCCGGACCACCTGCCCTCCTGGGCGGAGATCCAAGGCGTGCTGCTCGGCCCGATGACCACCACGTTCCTGCTGGACTTCCTGGCCTGCCTGACCTGGCTCGTGTGGGCCTTCTTCGCCCTCGACGTCGCCCGCTGCGCGGTCGAGATCGCCCACGACGCCCGGATGCCCGACCTGTCGGCGGCCGGACCGATGCATCGGATCGCGGCCGTGCTCGTCGGCGCGGTCCTGATCTCCATCCTCGGTCAGCGCGCCGGCCTGCCCGCCGCGAGCCCCTCCGCCGCGGGCGGCGCCGCGACCGAGGTGGTGGCGACCGCTCCCGCTTGGAGCACACCCGCCGAGCACGGAGCGTTTGCCGTGGTGCGACCAGCCGCCTACAGCACGCCGTATCACCTAGGGGCGGCTGGCGTGGTCGAGCAGCCCAGCCGGGCGAAGTCCGCCGTGGTGCTCCCGTACAACCCCGGCACCGGGGTGCACGACTCGCTGTGGCGGATGTCGGAACGCACCCTCGGCGACGGCAACCGCTGGCCGGAGATCTACGCACTCAACCAGGGCAAACCCCAACCCGACGGCGGCACCTTCACCAACCCCGGCCTGATCTTCCCCGGCGAGGAGATGGCCCTGCCCGATGACGCCACCGCAGGCTCCACCCCACCCACCGTCCCGGTGCCACCGCCCCCACCCGCTCCACCCGAACCGCCACCCACCAGCACAACGACACCAGCCCCCTCCACGACACAACCACCCGCCACCACCGAGGTCCCTCACACCACCCAAGCCTCACCGGCAACCCAAACGCCGCCGAGCACGGACCCGGCCGGCGAACCGGGATTCAGTTGGGGCGAGGAGTTGTTCGTCGGTCTTGGTCTGGCTGCGGCGGTCAGTGCAGCCTTGGTCGCGGCCCGGCGGCGGAACCGACGCCGCTACCGGCCCGGTAGCGGCGACCGCAGTGACCTGCCTGTCGCCCCGGTGGTCTACCAGTTGCGGCTGGCGCACCTGCGCGCCGACCACGCCGCCGCCGCCGACGACGTGGACCTCGACTGGCCGAGCGAACGCCCACCACGCGTACCGGTACCGCCGGTCGTACTCGGTGCCCGTGCGCGCACCCCCGACGCCCCAGGGCCGGTCCTGCCGGTCGGTGTGCGCGACGGCCGCGAGATCGCCGTGGACCTGGCCGCCACGCACGGCTTGGGCCTGCTCGGCGCGGGAGCCCCCGCCGCGGTCCGGGCGCTGCTCGTCGCCATGCTGAGCAAGCCGTTCGTCGCCACCCACGGGTCGGCCACGGTGATCGTGCCGGCCGACGACCTCGCGGCGCTGTTCGGCAGGCGCGTGGCGCAAGCACAGCGTCCAGATGGCTTGCAGGTGGCGGCCGATCTCGACGCCGCGCTGGACATGCTGGAATCCGAAACCCTGGTGCGCGTCGGTCAACACCCGCCCCACGGTCAAGCGTGGGGGCCCGTCGTGCTGGCAGCCCGTACCCCCGGCCGCCAGACCAGGAGACTGCAGGCGGTGCTGGACAACGGCGCGACCATCGGCGTGACCGGACTGCTGCTGGGCCAGTGGAGCGCCGGTGTGACCGCCTACGTCCGCGACGACGGCACCATCTCCACCACCAGCCCCGGCCTCGGCGAACCGCTGCGCGGCGCACGCGTGTTCGGGCTGGGCGACGATCACACGGCCGACCTGCTGAACCTCCTGAGTCACGCCCACGTCGACGATGAGTCCGAGTTCGCCGGTGTCCCTGGCGACGAACCGCATCTCGCGCCACGTCCGCACATCGTCGTGGACGATTCCATGTCCGCCACCGTCGAGCCCGCAGGCACCGTGGTGGACCGCGGTACAACCATCGGCGGCCGTGAACACGTGGTCGCCGAGGACACGCTCGGCGAGGGCACAACCCAGGGGCCGGTCGCTGAGATGGACCTGGAGCTGTTGGCGACCCTGAGCGATGACGACCGGCAAGGCGACGGCGAGCTGGAAATCCTCGGACCGACGCCGACGACCTCACCCGGTCTGCGGCTGCGCCCCGTCCAACCTGGTCGCACACAGGCCGACCAGCCACACCACAGCCAGGCAGGCCAGAGCGCGGACGATGACCACAGGCTCGGCCGGCAACCAGGTAGCGACCAGCAGAGTCCTGCCGAACCTCGCGAGGCGGTGTTCACGCCCTTGCGCGTCGCCGTGCTGGGGCCGCCGCGGGTGTGGTGGACAACCGCGCCGGCCACACCCGACGGCGAGGCCACCGAACGTGAGATCACCTCGGCGTTCCAGCCACGCCTTCGTGAACTACTGGTGTTCCTGGCGCTGCATCCCGACGGCGCCAGCCGGGAGGCGCTCATCGCCGCCCTGTGGGCCACGAGCCCACCGGAACGAACCACCAACGCGATGAACACCAGCCTCAGCCGCCTACGCCGCGCGCTGGCCGCGGCGACCGGCGGCGTGCTGTCGGACCTCGTGGTGGTCGGCGAAGGCCGCTACCGGCTGGACCCCGAACTGGTGGAGGTCGACTACCACCACTTCGCCGCCGCCGTGGCCGCCCGCCGCTCCGCCAGCACCGACACCGAGCGGGTCGCGGCGTACCGGCGGATCGTCGACAGCTACGCCGGCCCCCTGGCCGACGGGATGAGCACCGACTGGATCGAAACCGCCCGCGAGGCCATCCGCCGCGACGCCATCGACACCGTCGCCGCCCTGGCCCGAGCCCTGATCGAGGACGACCCCCAGCAGACCCTCGATCTGCTGGAGATCGCGCGAGCGTTCGACCCGCACAACGAGCTGATCTACCGCGACATCATGCGCCTGCAGGAACGCCTCGGACAGCTCGACGCCATCCCCCGCACCCTGACCCTGCTGACCACCCGGCTCGCGGAAGTCGACGACCACCCCACCCACCAGGCCGTCGACCTGGCAGCCCGGTTGCGCCGTCGCCACGAGGCTCCCGGCGAGCCGGCGCGAGCCGACCGCGGACGCAGCCGAGCTGGATGATGACCCCCGCCGGCACCCTCAAGCGGGCCATCGGGTCACCCGACAGCGCCACCGGCACGAGGTCGACGTCCGGAGGCGTGAAACCGTCCGGTGTCCGCCGGAGGGGCGAGTTCTACGACATCGTCGAGAATGGATGCATCAGCGCCACTCTGACGGCTGTGCGACTGCGCCTGCGAGAGCAATTCCGGGTGTGCGCGAGTCCACTCGATCAGAGGCTCTGCCAGCGTCAATACCTCGGCGACCGCCGGCGTCAACGAGTACAGGACTTCCGGTGGAAAAGTCTTATCGCAACTGTGACGGTCGATGAGCCCTTGTTCACGCATCTTTTTCAATGTGCGCGCAAAAATGCTATCGTGCAGTACGGCGTGTTTATCCGTCCAATTCTCGTCGATGGAATACGAGTTGACCGTTGAAAGAATCTCTACCCGACGCAGCGGGCCGTCCCGGAGTGCAACCAGGATGGCGGGCACCCACTTGTCCCCGAAAAGGTTCTTCAGGTCATACAGTCCACGAAGGACCCTGTCGTCTCGCTCCGTCACCGCGCCTCCCCGTGTCCACTGACCGGGCCCCCAAAGCGCGCCCGCTCGTCGCTGTCTGCGGCGGACACGTCTCCGAGCCCGCCGTTGAGACGATCGTGCCTGCTCAGCGCGACCGCTTCGTCACCCTGCGCCTCCCCTGGCGACGAGTGTCGAGCCATCCACGCTACGCCAAACGGTCGAAATCGCCCACCGTATTCCTACTCAGCCCATCTCCGATGAGATGTCACCCTCTGTAGTCGATATGGAGATCGACAGCACGTACGGTCACTTCCGTTGGGGGTTCACACGGGGGATCACCTTGGGGATCAGGTTGGGGATCCTGTTAGAGCGCCACCCCCTCTCGTCTGCAAAGACGCCGGTCAACGGGCCCGTAGGGGGATCCGCTGGTATCCCAGACTCGCTTGGCCACAAGCCGGTGAACACATCGGGGCGGCCTGGTGGCTGGCTGTCGTCTCTGTCGTGGCTCGCTCACTCTTATTGTTTGAATTCATTCGTCCTGTATCAATTCCTGCCTCCTTATCGTTCTCTAAAATCTCTTCTATGTATTACTTATGTGCCGCCGGCTTTCGCTTTCACCTGCGGCTCTCGTGTCTCTGCAACCTCTCCGACCTGCAGGAATGTGGTTGCATTTCATTCGGAATTGCGCGGGTGCGCGCTGGTTCCAATTTTGGAATGGTGGCGATGGCGACCGATCGAAAAGAGTCTTGAAATGAGCTGCCAAACCTATTGCATGACGCGCCGCGAAGAGCAATAATTGAATTGTCGCCGGGGAAACCGGAAACAAATCGAATACCACGCCCGGCGCGAGCCATGTCGAAAACGGGGAGCCCATTATGTGTTACGCCGACACCACCACGAACGACGGCGGAACCGCCACCGCGTTTTGCTACTGCGGATGGTCGGCGGACCACGCCACCCCGGAAGCGGCGGACGCCGACGCCGAACGGCACCAGACCGCCGCCGACGCCGCCGAGTCCCTGTTCGCCGCCTGACCCGCCGCCCCGTGCACCCGAAAGGAACGCCCGCGATGACCACGCCCACCCCGCCCGCCGCGCCGCCCACCCCGGCACCGACCATCACCCCGCCCGCCCCGGCGGGCACGCCGAAACGGCTCGGTAACGGTGAACTGCGCGCGATGGTCGCCAAAGTCCTCGCCGACAACACGGGCACCGACCTCACCCCGCGCTCCATCGCGCACACCCTGAACCGGTCATCCGGGGCGGTCGGCAACGCGTGCAAGGTGTTGGCGGACCGGGGGGAGGCCGAGGTCGCCTCGACCGCGCCGCTGTCCTACCGGGCGACCGCGACCACGGCGTCCGCCGCCGCGCCCACGATCACCCCCGCACCATCGCGCACGCCCCGCCCGAAGACCCCGAAACCGCCCACAAGCGCGCCGACCGCCGCCGCGCCCCCGTCCGCCCCGTCCGGGGCGACGGGCGTGGTCACCGGTCCGGTGAAACGCCCCAACGGGATGGACTACCACCCCCGGTTGCTGTCCGGGATGCCGGACGTGACGGCGTTGCGGCGGTTGCGTGACGCCGGGGTCGCCGCGCTGATGTACGGACCGCCCGGCACGGGCAAGACGTCGGTGGTGGAGGCGGCGTTCAACGACTGCCTCACGGTTCAGGGCGACGGGGACACCGTGGTCGCCGATTTCGTGGGCGACTACACGAAAACCCCGGACGGCGAGTTCGTATTCGTGCACGGTCCACTGGTCCGCGCCATGCGCGACGGGGTGCCGCTGTTCATCGACGACGCGACGCTGATCCCGCCGACCGTGCTCGCCGTGGTCTACCCCGCGATGGACGGACGCCGCCAGATCGTGATCAAGGCCAACGGCGGCGAGGTCGTGGACGCCGCGCCGGGGTTCTACGTGATCGCCGGACACAACCCCGGCGTGCACGGCGCGGTGTTGTCCGATGCCCTGTCGTCCCGGTTCTCGGTGCAGGTTCAGGTATCCAGCGACTACGAACTCGCCGACCAGTTGGGGGTGGACAAGAAGGCGGTGCGGGTGGCGCGCAACCTCGCGACCCGACAGGAGAAGGGCGAGGTCGGGTGGGCACCGCAACTGCGGGAACTGTTGGCGTTCAAGAAGATCGCCGCCGTGTTGGGCGTGGACGCCGCCGCCGGGAACCTTGTGGGCATCGCCCCGGAAGAGGACCGCGCCACCGTCGCCGCCGTGGTGCGCGACGCGTTCGGACGCACCGTCACCCCGCTCGCCCTCGGTGCCCGCATCACCACCACACCCTGACACCCCACACCAACCCGCCCGCGACCGTCGCGAAAGGACCGCAACCGTGAGCACCCACTTCACCACCGACCCGACCGCCACCGGTGCCGCCGTGTTCCCCGCCCGCCCGGAATGGCTGACCCTGTCCGCCGCCTTCGCCGACGAGGTCCCGATCATCGCCGACCGCGACGACCTCCTGGTCACCGTCGCGCCCGGCGCGGGCGGGGGTGCCCCGGCGTGTTTCTACCCCGCCCGCGCGCTGATCGAGGTCGACGGCGACCGCCTCGGGGTGGACCCCGCCACCGTGGACCCCGCGAACCTGTCCGACCGCCCCCGCTACGCCCCGGCATGGGGTGCCCTGACCCACGAATGCGGGCACGCCAAACACACCGCCTGGGAACCCCCGGACAACGCCCCACCCGGCGTGGTCGCCGCCGCCATGCTGCTGGAAGAGCCGCGCATGGAAGCCGCACAGGTCCGACGCCGCCCGGACGACCGGCACTGGTTGCGGGCGTGCGTGCGCGGCATCGTCGCCGCCGACCTGCACCTGTACGCCGACCCCGCCACCGCCCCGCAGATGACCCCCGCGCACGCCGCGCACACCGCCGCGCTGCTACTGGGACGCGCGGACGGCGGGGTGCTCACCCGCACCGAGGTCGCCCCGGTCGCCCGTGTCATCGAGGACGTACTCGGGTCCGAGGTGCTGGACAAGTTGCGGGCGGTGTGGCGCACGGCGTTGCGCACCGCCGACGACGACGGCGCGACCATGCTCGACCTCGGGCGGCAGTGGTGCGAGATCCTCGGCACCGACCCGGACACCGACCCCAACACCCCCGCCGACCCGGACCCCGGCGCGGCACCCGACCCGTCCGGCACCCCCGACCCGTCCGGCGGCACCCCCGGCACCGGTACCCCCAACGCCCCCGCCGACCCGTCGCCGTTGGCGGACGCTATCGCCGCCGTGCTGAACGGGGTGGCGGGAAAGGTGGCGCGGGAGAAGGCACCCGAGGACCCCGCCGCCGTCGCCGCCGCCGAGAAGGCGAAAGCCGACGCCGCCGACGAGGAGGCGCGGAAGGCGGCACGGCGGGTGTTCGCCGCTGGTGGTCCCCGCACCGGACGCACCCGAATAGCGGGCACCCGCCCGCCCACCCCGGAGGAACGCACCGCCGCGCGGGTGTTGGCGCGGGCGTTGGACACCGCCGGAATCCGGGAACGGGTCGCGGTCAAGTCCACCTCCGAAGTTCCGCCGGGACGGTTGCGGATGCGCGGGGTGCGTGCCGCCGAGGCCCAACGTGCCGCCGGGGCGGTGGTGACCGCCGAACCGTTCACCCGCATCACCCGCACCCCGGTCGCCGTCCCGCCGTTGCGGGTCGGGGTGGCGTGCGATGTGTCCGGGTCGATGGGATGGGCACGCGCCCACGTGGCCTCGGCGGCGTGGATTCTGGCCAACGCCGCCCGCCACACCAGCGTGCCCGCGCAGACCGCGAGCGTGATCTTCGGACACCACGTGCGCCCGCTGACCCGCCCCGGTCACCCGCCCACCGAGGTCACCGAGTTCTACTCCAACGACAACTGGGAGGACATCCCGGTCGCGTTGGACGCCCTCGACGGTGCCCTCGGGCTGTCCCGCCCCGGAGCGGCGCGGCTGGTGGTCATCGTGTCCGACGGCGACTTCCGCTACCAGCCCCGCACCGACGGGCAACGCAAACTCGACCGGTTGCGCGCGTCCGGGTGCGCCGTGCTGTGGCTGACCACCAGCCCCCACGACAGCCCCCTCGCCGGGGCCACCGTGCACGTGCTGACCGACCCCACCACCACCGCCCGCGCCATCGGACACGCCGCCACCGCCGCCCTCCGCGCGACCGCCCGCTAGCCCCGACCGGTCCGGGGTGGGACACCCACCCCGGACCACACCGACCCACGACCACGAGGTGACCCACCATGACCAACGCCCGACCCAGGACCGTGGGCGACCTGATCGCCGCCCTCTCCGGCTACGACCCCGCCACTCCGCTGCGGATCGCCGCCCAACCCGGCTACCCGATGGAGCACCTTCTCGCGCGGGTGGTGTGCACCCCCGACGATGCCGAGTCGTGGGGCATCCGGCCCACCGACCCGCCCGTGGTGTGGCTGGGCACCGGTGAACAGGTCGGCTACCTGCCCGCGATCGCCGCCGACGCCCTCGGCTGGTCGGCATGACCACGACCACGACCACGACCGTGCCCGCCGAGCTGCTCTCGGCCGGCGAGGCCGCGGCGCGAGGCGCCGGCCAAAGGCCGGTGAGTTGAAAGGCCATGTCGACCAAGACCGACTTCTACCTCGGGCGCGGCCATGACGCCGAGTGGCTCGGCTCCCTGAAATGGGAGTGCGAACCCGAGAACCTCCTGCGCGTCCCGCCCGGACGTCTCGCGCTGACCGCGACCGACGAGCCCACCTACCGCGCCGCCGTTACCGACCTGTTCATCGTCTGGGAGACCGAGGAACTCGGTGCGGCCTACCCCCGCCGAACCGGGTGGCCGTGGCCGTGGCCGACCAGCCACGTGAGCAGTTGGATCGTCGCCTTCGACCCCGCCGTTCCCGGCGTGTTCGTCACCGTCGGCGGCGGAGTGCGCTGGGAACCACTCGACCCCCGCAACCCCCACGAGCCCGCCGAGGACATCGGACCACCGGACATCCAGGCGTGGCTACGCGCACCCGCCGACCCGCCCTCGGTCCCGCTTCCGCTCATGCGCGACCCCGGCACCGGGTTGCCCACCGCCGCCGGACGAAGCCTCACCAACCTGCACGACACCCGACGCGACACGCAAGGAGAAGGCCGATGACCAAGCACAACCCGCCCGAGGCCGAGATCGTCGCACGCAGCTTCACCGAGAGCGGGTGCCAGGTGACCTCGGTCATCTACGACCCCGCCGACGCGCAACAGATCTTGTACGGCGTCGTGACCCGCGATGGCGTACTCGTCGGCAGCTACTACTGCGCCGACCGCGTCCGCCAGTGCGACTGGCGGATCGTCACCGCCGACGGCCACGAGCCCACCCTTGACGGAACTCCAGTGCGCCCGCGCGACGAGGGGTCCGCCGTCATCGTGCTGACCACCATCCTCACCGCACCCGAACACGAGATCGACCAACGCCTTCGGGACGCGACCCGCCCACCCCGGTGACCTCGGACCACGCAGCCATACCTCGGGGGCACTCAGTGGACGAGGCCGCGCTTTCCCGCCTCGTCTTCCCAGACCGTCATCGCGACCAACCCACCCGGAGGACAGCGTGACCACGCACCACAGCACGACACCGACCTCGGCACTACGCGCCACCCTGCCGCCCGAGGCCGTCCTGCTCGCCCCGGCGACTTCGTCGGCCATACCAATGCGCACGCCCGCCGAGACGTGGGGACTCGGTGTGATCGCGGTACGGACGACCACCGCCGCCGGAGCCCCGGTACGCCTGGTCGGTGACGCGCCCGCACCCGACCCCGCGCACACCGACACCGCCGACCTGCTGGCCGGGGTATGGCTATCCGCACCGCCACCCGCCGATGTGCACACCGGGGACGTCGTGGTGCGCCTGCACGTTCCCGCCGACGATGACCCCGCCAGGTCCGACGTCGAGGTCCTCGCCGCCATGAAGGACGAATGGCGCACCGTGAACCGATGGGAGTCGGTGGACGCGCGCTGGCCGCACGAGATCGCCATGTCGGTGCTCGTGCACATGCGCTACCTCGCCGACGCCGCCCTCAGCGATGCGCAATGGGCGATGCTGAACGGGCCGATCGCCGCCGCCATGCCCGACTGGTTCTCACACGGACTCGGGCTCGCCGGCGAGCCCGCGGTGGCCTCGGCGCCTCGCCGCGCACCCGACGGCCTCGCCGAGCTGCTCAACGCCGGACTGGTCGAGGCGGGCGAGCAGGTCCTGTTCGACGGACACACCGCCACCATCGGCACGGGCGGGGTCCTACACCACGGACCGAGCGAGTTCGCCGTGTCCACCGTCAACGCGCTCGCCACCCACCTGTCCGGCTGCACCGTCAACGGCTGGCACCTGTGGCGACGTGCCCGCGACAACCGCCTCCTGGCCGACCTGCGCACCGAACTCGCCACCCGCTGAAACCCCACCGCCGCAAGGAGACCCGTGATGACCATCGCCATGACCGAACGAGACGAGGCCGCCGGAGCCACCTCGAACCGCTACCACTACACCCGCGTCGTCGAGGTCGCCGCCCGCACCGTCCGAGCCCGCGTCGAACGCGACAACTACGTCAACCAGAGCTGCGCCGTCGCCGAGGTACTCAACGACCAGATGACCTGGACAAGCCTCGCCGCCGACGCACCCGCCAACTGGTGGCACGACACCCCGAAACCCAGCCTCACCGTCCACGCGACCACCGTTCTCGGACCCTTGACCGACACCCTCCTGCGCCGCGCCGCCGAGATCCTTGCTGCCCCGCCGACCACGCGCACCATCTCGCCGCACGTGCACGGAGCGATCAGCGCGCTGCTCGCCACCAGCGCTGGCTTCAACGCCGAGGCCCGCATCGATCCCGACGACATCGACTGGGCCTACACCTGGGGCGGGGCGCTGCACATCATCGAGCACCCCGACGGCAGCGTCACCTTCACCAAAGCCCACCGCGAGGACTGCCCGTTCATCACCAGCCGAGGCGCACAGGACTGCGACGAGGACTGCTACTTCCCGCACCCCGCCGACGTCGAACGCACACCCGGCCGATGATTCCGACGACCGCCGACCTCTACGACGAAACCGGACGCCGGGCCCGCTGGCTCGGAGCCCTCCACGGCGACGCCGACCCCGAAACCCTGCGCGCCCTCGCCTCCGGCCGACTCCTGCTGGAAGCCACGGACCCGGCGACGTTCGCCGACGCCGTACTCGACCTGCTCGCCGTGTTCACCGAACAGGGCCTGGGACGAAGCCATCACCCCCGCGACGGCTGGCCGTGGTCGTGGCCGGACAGCCGCACCACGGACTGGGTCTACACCTTCGACCGTGGTCGAGCGTGGGTGATCACCGGCCGTATCTGGAGCTACGCGATGCCGCGCGTTGACCACCCGCCACGACAACAACTCGCTGCAATCGTGCACACCCAAACCAAACCCGACTAGGACCGGAATCGAAAGGCGCGACAACACATGCCCGACCCAACAGACCTCACCGCACCTCGGCCACGCTGCCCAGACTGCGAGGTCGCCATCGGCCAACCGCACATTGAAGGCTGCGACGTGGCCAGGTGCCTGCGCACCGGGCTGCAACGGCTGAGTTGCGAGCTCAACCACAACTGCGGCAAGGACACCTGGTCCGGCCGCTGGCCCGGCGAGACCGACTGCGAACGCCTCGGTTGGATGATCGGCCCCGGCCTACCCGACCTCAACCGCCTCATCACCGAGGCCACCTGGAACCCCGCCGTCCAACAGTGGGACGCCCACTCCTGATCGCAACGAACCACAAGCCCGGCAACGTACTAGCTAGCACCAACCAAGCCCCACCCACCAGCGACCCCGACGGGTCGCTGGTCGGCCTTCGCGCTCAAGACGGAACAACACCGCCGCGCCAACTGCGGCCAAGTAGCCCTTCCTGGTTGCTTGCCCGAGGCCCCTTTCGACCTTTGGAAGGAAATCCTTTTTGGGGGGCTCGCCGGCCGAGGCTTCGGGCTTCGCCTTCTCTCTTTGAGCGTTCCCCGGCCCACATGAAAGGCCCGGTACCAAGCAAGCGGAGCCAGAGGTACTCGGGATGAACGCCCGTGCTCGGGTCGAACACTCACGTGGTGCCCCCCGAGGGGCTCCATACTCCAGTGCGGCACGATCGGTGGGACGTTGCACGGTGGAACCGGGGCCACCCGTTGACCTGCCTGGGTGTTGCCGAACAATCACCTCACGCGCGGCGTGCGTCGGCTACATCGGTGTCGCTGAATATGAAGCGCGCCAACGACCTCCATCACCACAACGGACGTGACAGGACCCGTAGAAGGCCACCGTCCAAAGGGGGAATCTCTGCCCTCCGTCGTGGGTGACCCAGCAAGGTCTGTATCTGCCCGGATGCCCTCGTGCCGCCAACGATTCATCGTTGGCGGCACGAGGGCGATACGACCGTTCGGAACCGGGACGGGCTACTCCGTTGCCGTGGCTGCCGTCGCGGCGGCGAGGGAGTACTTCTTCGGCTTGTCGCTGGTGCGCACGGCATAGCCGCTCTCCACCAACTTCTCCAGCGCGTTGTGTACCGCGCCGGAGGATCGGTTCAGCGCCTTGCCGATCGCGTTCGGGCTGAAGTCGCCCGAGTTGTCCCGCAAGTAGTCCTCGACCATGCCGCGCAATGCCCCCGGTGCCAGCCGCTGAGACTTTTCGGGCTGGTCGTCCGTGGGCTGGTCGTCGGGCTCGGGCTGGTCGGTCGGCTGGTCGTCCGTGGGCTGGTCGTCGGGCTCGGGCTGGTCGGTCGGCTGGTCGTCCGTGGGCTGGTCGTCGGGCTCCGGCTCCTCGATCGGCTGGTCGTCCGTGACGATGGACCAGCGGTCAGCGGGACGGGAACCGCCGTCGGCGATCCCAGCGGTGCGTACGACGAAGCCGTCCTTCTCCCACCGGGTGAGGATCTTGGGTGCCGTCGACTTACCGATCCCGGCAGTGGCGGACAGAGCGGTGGCGGTGCTGCCAGGGTGGTTTCGGACTGCCTGCCACAGCTTCTCCTCGGTCTCCGTGCGCGGCTTCGCCGGGACGGTCGCCGGGGTGGGAACGGCTTGCAGGGTGCGGTTGGTGGACATGACTACCTCGCAGTGCTGGCGTGGGTTTGTGGGGTCATGCCCCGGCCGGAGCGGGTGCGGCCCCCGGTGCGCATCCGGTGGGTGTTTCGGGCCGCACCACTATGGACGCTTCCTTCGGCGTATGAAGTCAAGCGGTACATCAAAAAACCACTTGTCTCGTGTGGACGTTCGCCGGTTCGCGTGGCGTCGTTAGTGCAAACCGGTCCAGTTCGCGGCCATACCGTGCACGGGCATTGACACCTCCACGCACACGAAGCGTCCATACATGTCGACCCGACCACAAATCATTGGAAACAAAGGGGGTTGACGAATGCGCAACCGAAAGGAGCGCGGCCGGCCCACTCGCCGGCCGCGCCGAGCCCGCGGTGCCCGCAGCTCGGACCGGCACCTCGCGCGCACCAGCGATTGCGCGGAACGCCGAGGCGCGTCGTGATCGCCGTGACGGCGCGGGACGTGCCCGAGATCCGCGCACGCATGACCAACTGGGCGCGTGACCCCGCGCTGGACGGCGCGGGCAACTGGTTCCGCTTCTTCCTCGGACCCAGCCCTGACGGTGCCACCGAATCACGGGTGTTCGACCGTGTCGACGACGTGGGAGCCACCATCGTCGCAACGCTCGCCGCCCAGCTTCCGGCGGCGGAGTTGTTCTACGTCTCCGCCGACATGACCGACCTCGCCCGCCACGCCGCCGACACCCTGACCGACTACCGGCTGCACCCCGAAGACCTGCCCGCGCAGATCGGGGTCATGGTCTACGAGCACCCGCCTGTCGAGGGAACAGCCGCAGGACGCCACAACGACGTCTCCGTCGTCTCGTGGGGACCGGGGCGAGGCGGTCTGTGGGTACACACCTGGGCGACCACATCCGCATCACAGCAGGGAATCGTCCGCATCGGACGCACGCTCGCCCAGCTACCCCATGACGAGATGGTGGCGCGGGCAAGGTCGGCCGCCGCCCGGAATCTGCCTGAACCGACGCCGGAGAACAAGCCTTCCGAGAGTGAAGAGATCGCTGATCAAACAGCCGACCACGTTCTCGCGACATTCCTGTCGAACCTTGAACGCGCCCAGGTGCCGCCGTCGTTCGCCCCACCGCACGGCTATGAGTGGTGCGCCCTCACGCCGATGGAGTTCACCGAGATGGAAGGCTGGCCGGGCGGGGTGTCGGAAGGCAAGTCTTCGGGCCACACCGACACCAGGATCGCTTTGCAGCGCACCATCCTCGCGACGTGGTTGTTGATGGGCCAGACCTTGGTGCGGTCGGAACCGATGACCGCGCCCCGTGCCGCCCGGCGTCGGATCGAACGCCTCGACCCGATGCTCGACCCCACCGTGCGCTACATCGACCTGCGGCGCGCCCGCACCGAACCCTCCGACCGCCCCGACGACGACGTCGGGAAAGGCACGCGCGAATACCGACACCGGTGGATCGTGCGCGGGCACTGGCGCAACCAGTACTACCCCAGCCGCAACGACCACCGGCCGATCTGGATCGACCCGCACTTCGCCGATCCGGAGGACAAGCCGTTGCTCGGCGGCGAGCGCGTGAACGTCCTGCGCCGATGACCCCCCTCCCGCCGCCCGGCCACCCCGACCCGAAGGACATCGCCATGACCGCCGGATCCGATGCCGTTCCGCCCCACCAGCCCGCCGCTGCCGCACCCGACACCGACCTGCCACCCGACGACACCGCACCGCATCCCGAGCCGCCACAACCCGACGAGGAGACCGCGTTCTTGCTGCGGGAAGGGCTGCCCGTCGACGCGACGGTGCTCGTGCCGTCGATGGGGCCGACACCGATGCGCGTGCCGGACAACGCCTGGGCGATGCTCGTGCTCGCCGTGGACATCCTGGGCGACATCGATCCCGACACCGCCGGACAGGTCGCCTTGCTAGCCGGGACCTGGCTGGCAGATCAGCCACCCGCCGATCTTCACGCCGGCGACCTCGTCGTCCGCCCCCTCCCACCCGAGCAGGACCCCGCCGTGCCGGGCGACGTGCACCTCGCCGATGTGGAGATGCTGCTGGCCTACCGAGGCCGGTGGATGCCCCTCGGCCTCTGGGCCGGTGTGGACGAACGGTGGCCGTGGACCCTCGCGCCCACGGTCGCCGCCGCGATGCGCCTCTACATCGACGCCGCCGAAACGCTCAGCCGAGACGTGGTGCTGGGCTCCGAACGTCCCGGATCCTCGCCGCTGCGCTGGGCGGGCACGGTCCTCAACGACCTGATGTCGGCCGACCTCGTGGACTACGGTGAGGAACTCGTGTGGGAACGCCGCGCGGGCGAGATCCGCCACACCGCCCGACTGCGGATCGACGGCACCTTCCTGCTCGCCGACGGCGAGCGGGTC
Source organism: Umezawaea sp. Da 62-37 (assembly GCF_032460545.1). Classification (GTDB taxonomy): domain Bacteria; phylum Actinomycetota; class Actinomycetes; order Mycobacteriales; family Pseudonocardiaceae; genus Umezawaea. The sequence goes on along the minus strand of NZ_CP135965.1, from coordinate 4,157,373 downwards.
TTTGCCACCCCGTCGGCCGCCGCGACCGCTCTGAGCGGCAAGCACCACCACGGCTGGACCGCGTGGCGACGCACCGCCGACGGCCGCTCCCTGGCCGATCTCCGCGCCGACCTTCGCGCTCGCGGAGACCGGTAGTCCAACCATCCCTCGGCATCACGCCGAGCCACAGCGCCTTGTCGGACCGCCCGATGGTGGTGGGCGGTCCGACGGCGTTCACCCACGAAGGACTCGTCATGGCTGAACCTGACGTGCCGGTGGACCTGCAGGTCGTATGGGGTGCGCGGGTCGGGATCGAACGCGGTTACCGGTTGGAGGCGATCGCCGTCGCCCTGTCCACCGACATCGCCGAGCTACGCGAGGACGGCGGACTTCCCGACCACATCCACACCCGCATCACCGTGCTGCCCCAGCACCGGCTGCTGGAGATCCGGGTCGAGGGCCTCTCTGCCGAGACCGACCCGGACCGCACCACCAGCCGCGAGGTGATGAACACGCTGTTCGAGTTGGCCAGCGACCACAACATCATCACCCTCGACACCACCTCACCACCGCTGTTCACCCAGCGAATCGTGCTGGTCGACCCCTACGGGCAGCCCTTCGCCGCCAAGGTCGGCGCGGGCATGGGCGAACCCGAGCCGTTCACGCCGCGATAGAGGCCGCCGGGCGGGTCGCTCCGGCGTAGTCGTCGCCGTTGTACCGGTAGTTCGCGATCTGCACGGGCTGCCCGAAGGTCGGCGCGTTGATCATTAACCCGCCGCCGATGTAGAGGCCGACGTGGTGGATGTTGCCGGGTGTGCCGTAGAAGACGAGGTCACCCGGCAGCAGCGGCTGCCCGGCCGGGACGTGGGGGCCCGCGTCGAACTGGGTCTGCGCGGTGCGCGGCAGGCTCACCCCGGCGGCGGCGTAGGCGGCTTTGGTCAGCCCGGAGCAGTCGAACCCCGCATCGCCTCCCGCTGGCCCGTTGCCGCCCCACACGTAGGGCAGTCCGCGTTGCCCGCAGGCGTAGTTGATCGCGGCCAGGGTGATGGCGTTGGGAGCCTGGATGGCGTTGCAGTCGCCGTTGCCGACGCTGCTGGCGGCGGCCTCGGCGTATTTTCCGGCCTGTTCGAGGACCATGTCGACGTACCAGTCGGCGTGGTTGTAGGAGAAGATCGCCGCCCGCAGGTCTCCCCGGCTGACTCCGTTGTCGCACAGCATGAAGGCTGCGGCATGGATGGCGTCGTGCGGGTTGTACCGAGAGGGCGGCGAGGCACCGCCAGGCGGGATCTGGTGGGCTGCGATGACACCGTTGAATGTCGGTGCGAGGAACTGCATCGGCCCGCCGGCCCCGGCCGAGTTCTCGCCTTCGTGGACACCGGGCAGCGGGGATCGGCCGTGGTCGGTCTCGACCTTGCCGATCGCGGCGAGCACGGTCCAGTCCAGGCCGGGACAGTCAGGGGCCGCGGTGACGTAGAGCAGGCAGTACTCGGGCGGAATGTCGGCGATCGGTGTCGTGCAGTCGGCGGTGGTGTTCGACGAGCCGCTGAACAGCGCCTCCACCACCGAACTCACCCCCATGCCGAGGAGGATGGGGATCAGCAGCAGTACGGCCGCGGCGCCGATGGCGATCTTGGCGAGCACGCTCTCACCGCCTCCCCGACCGGCCGGGGAGGCGCGAGGCGCGTGGGCTGGACGAGGTAGGCGGCATCGGCGAGGGCGGTGGCGCCATCGGCTGCGGCGAGTCCGCCCCAGCCGGACCTTCCTCGGTAGGCGTGACCGGCGGCGGCACGTGCGGCCAGGTGCCTGGCAGCCCCGACAGCGCCCGCCGTGACGCTCCGGCGGCGGCGTGAAGCGGTAGCCAGACCTCGTCGGCCGGGCTCGGATGGGTCGCGTCGGGGTTGAGCAGTTCGGCCGCTGCGGTGGCGACCGGGACCGAGCGCCGGTCGTCGAGCTCGCGCCACGCCTTCGCGAGCAGTCGGCGGGCGGCGGCCTCGCGCCGCGAGGTCGGCAGCCACACCAGCAGCGGCGTGGTGATGCCGGTGGCTTGCGCGAGGGCGGCGTAGCCGGCCAGTTTCCCGGCGACCTTGCTCAGCGGCTCGGTGCCGAAGTCGTACTCGAGAAACCACTCGACCTGCCGGTCGTCGTCATGACCGCTGTGCTGGTCGTGGTACCTCCAGCGGCCGTAACCGTCGGGTTTGATCAGGTCGCCGAAGTGGCGCGCGCAACGGGTTTCCGACCACCACGCCACCAGTTCCCCCTGTTCGCCGGACCGGGGGTTGCGGGCGCGGTCGACCAAGGCGGTGAACCACTCGTTGACGCCGACGGTGTGGGCCAGGCGCAAGCTGTGCGCGACGCCGAAGACCCGGTCGTGCCGGTAGCCGAGTTCCTTGACGTCCAGGCCGTCCTCGGCGGCGAGCACGGCCGCGCCGGCGGGTGCCAGGACGTAGTGCATGGGCGCGGTGCCGAGGGTGACGAAGGGCTGGAAGCGGTCGACGACGCCCCACAGGTAGAGCTCACGCAGCCGCATCCGGCCGGAGCGGAAGCTGGGAAAGGCGAGTGCGGTGATCTGGTGTGCGGTGAGGACCTTGTGTTCCCAGAGCATCCGGACGATCCACTTGTCGCGTGGGGTCAGTCGCCACGCCAGCACGGCCTGGTGCTCGGCGGTGTTCGCGACACGCGGGGTGGGCCGGGTGGGCTTGTGGCCGCGCAGGGCGCGCTGGCGGGTGGGGTTGGTGATCATGGTGGGTGCCTTTCGAGTGGGTAGGGCGAAGCCGCCCCGGTGCGGTGCGCCGGGGCGTGGTGGACAGGTGGAAAGGGCGGAAGAGGGGTGCGGTCAGCCGTTGCGGCGGGGGTCGGCGCTACGCGGGCGCGCGACGGCCTCGCTCCGGTTCGCGGGTCGGGCCGAGACCGAGGTGCCGCGAGGCCGGGTGCCGGCGTTTCCGGCGCCGCCGGTGGCGGCCTCGGTCGCGCGAGTGCGAGCCGTGCGGCGCGCGATGCCGCGGATCTCCCGCGCTCGGCCGGGGACGGCGGGCGGGAGCGGTTGGGTGAGCATGGTGAACGGCTGGGATTCCTCGCCGCCCAGGACCAGGCGGACGGCGGCGTGGTAGACGCCGAGGTGGGCGAGGTCGTGTTCGGACAACCTGGGTGCGGTGTGCCGGGACAGCTCGCGCGAGTCCTCGGGGCTGGCGTTGAAGAAGATCTTGCTGCGGGCGTTGGTGGACATGCCCTCCCGCAGTTCGCGGGGCAGTTGGCCGAGGTGCTGGTGAGCCAGGGTCATGCTGACGCGGAACCCGCGGGCCTCGGCGAGCATGTCCTCGATCGGATAGGGCAAGTTGAGGAAGTTGTGGCACTCGTCGATCACCATCGAGGCGTCCCGGCGTTGCCGTTGCGGGGTGCGCGCCCGGCCGGTGGTGGCCTGCCAGGTTCGGGCGACCACCAGCGAGCCGACCAGCCGGGTGGTCTCCTCGCCCAACGAGCCCTTCGGGATGCGCACCAGGCAGATCCCGCCGTCCAAGACCTCGTTCATGTCCACTGTGGAGTGACCGCCCGCGATCGCGTCGCGGACGAACGGCCGCAACAGGAACGCGCGGAGCTTGTTCATCAGCGGGCTGATGACCTGGGAGCGGGAGGAGTCGGTGAGTTCCTCGTACCAGGACCAGAACCCGCGCAGCACCGGGTCGGTGACCCCGGCGGTGACCCGGCTGCGGAACGCCTCGTCGGCCAGCAGCTTGGGCAGGTCCGCCAGGGTGGCGACGCCTTCCTGGCTGCGCAGGGTGAGGCAGGCGGCGCGCATGACGTCGTCGGTGCGCGGTCCCCAGAACGCCGAGTAGACCCGGCGGAAGACGCTGACGAGGTTGTCGACGGTCAGGTCCGTCTCGCCGCCATCCAAGGGATTGAGGCAGGGCGGCCGGGACTTGCTGTCGGCGTCGAAGATCACGACTCGATCCGCTGCCGACTTGGGTAGGCGGGACAGGACATCGGTGACGAGGTCGCCCTTGGGGTCGATCAGCACGATCCCGCGGCCGGCCTCGGCGTCGGCAAGGATCATGTTCCCGAGCAGCGTGCTCTTGCCGGAACCGGTGGCGCCGATGACGTGCAGGTGGTGTCGGGCGTCCGGGACTCGTAGTGCGACGGGGCGCTGGTGGCCGGTGTCGGTGATGCCGAGCGGCTTGGCCTCCGGCCCTGGGGTGGCGATGCCCGGCGGTGGGGCGATGGCGCGGGCTCCGGCGCGTTGGATGCCGGGGATGGCCTCGTCGGTAGGCAGGTGCGCGAGCGCCGCCAACTCGGGCACCGACAACAGGTCGCCACGGCCGAGCCGCCGGGAGTCCACCACGACGCCGGGGTTGCGGACGCGGTGGCGGGTGTAGTGGTTGTGCTCGGTGTAGGAGGCGAACGACGCCGCCAAGGCGTGAGCCCGGCCGCGGGCGACCTCCCGCGCCCGACGGACCTCGCCCTCGTCGGCATCGACGGGCAGCAGGGTCGCCACCGCGTAGCGGACGACCGTCTCGAACTGGCTGCCTCGCTGCTTGCCGACGATCGCGCGGTTCTGCGCGGAATATTCCAGCGAGGTCTGCGGATCGCTGTGCAAGATCCCGGTCTTCGACCGCGCCGCAGCCGCACGCGAGCGGCTGCCGGCACCGGGGGTGACCGCGTCGAGCAGACGGCCGACCAGCCGGGTCGAGCCGCCGGTGTGCACGCGCCGGGCAGCGCGGCGAGCCTGCTGGACGCGGCGGCCGGTGACCGGCCGTGCCAGCACCTGCACGCACGCGTACTCGGCACGCCCCAGTCCGACCGGCGCGCCGAGCAGCGCGCGGATCGGGTCGGCGTCGAAGGCGCTGCGCAGCGGCAACGCCTCGGGACGGGCCAGCCGCAATTCGCCGCCGACCACCAGCCGCCGCTGCCCTTCGCCCGGTGTCGGCAGCGGCGGTTCGGCCGGGCCGACGCGGGTGTGCGCGCCGGGCCAGGCTGCCTCGACGGCGCGTTCGACCAGGCCGGGTGGGATGACGCCGGGTACCCACAGCCGGATCGCGACCCCGGCTTCGGAGAACACGTACTCGCACGCCACGTGCGGCTGGCCGGTGAACGCCCGCCGCCATCCAGGGCGGAGCAGGCCGACGAGGTTGGACCACAACGCGGCGCCGCCCGCGGGATCCACTGTGGGTGGGGCGAGCACGGTGACCTGGCGGGCGTCGGCCAGCAGCAGCTCGTGGCAGCGGCGTGCCCACCACCGCCGGCCGAGCACGATCCCGGTGATGAGCACCGCGAGGACCGGCGCCGCGATCGGGCCCCAGTCCAGGGCGAGGTCCCGCAGCCGGGCCAACAACGCGAGCAGCGCGCCGCCGGGGTCGCGCAGGTAGTCCTCCATCCACCCGGCGGCGACAGCGGTCGACGAATGCGTGGACGACATGATCGAAAGTGGTTCCGGTGGCTGGTCAAGGGCAGCCGGTACCCGGGTCAGTGGTCGGGGCAGCATGAACGAATCCCTTCACGGGAGATGTACGAGGCGGTGGTGCGCGCGCGTGGTCAGGCGGCGTCGAGGTGGACCTGGTCGTCGTCGCCGGAGTCGGAGCCGAACTCGTCCCCGTCGGTGTCGTCGAAGCCCAGGTCGACGAACGCGGCCTCGGCCTCGTCGACCGGTCCGGTGGTGTCGGCGTAGGCGGCGAGTTCGGCCGGGTTGCTGGTCACCAGGTAGTGCTCGGTCGGGGAGGCGATGCTCTGGAACGCCACCCTTTGCGTGCCGGCCGACAGCAGGCCCTGTCCGCGGTCGGCGGAGAGCAGGAACGCGCGCTCTCCGGCGGAGAGGTCGAAGGTCTGGGTGATCTCGTCGATCGCCTGCGACGCCTGGCGCAGGAGGATCTGGGTGGCCGCGTTCGCCACGACCGCCTTGCCCAGGTCGCTGCCGAGCACGTCGGCGGTGTCCTGGGTCGCGACGGTCAACCCGGCCCAGTGCTTGCGGGATGCCTTGGCCATGCGGAACAAGAACTCGGCACCGGACTTCTCCTTCATCAGCAGCCACGCCTCGTCCACTACGACCAGACGCGGCCGACGGATCGCCGGGTTGGACACCCGCCGCCACACCGCGTCCAGGGTCAGCAGGGTGCCGATGCCCTTCAGCTCGTCGGGCAGGTCACGCAGGCTGAACACCACCAGGTGTCCTTCGGGGTTGACGCTGCTGGGCCCATCGAACAGAGAAGAGAACGCGCCCTCGACGAACGGGTGCAACCGAGCGGCGAGCTCACCCGCGGCCCGGTCGCCGGCCTGCCCGGCGACCGCGAGCTGATCCCGCAAGACCCGCAACGTCGGGGACGGCCGGGTCCAGGTGCGGGCGTCGGCGGTGATCCCCACGCTCTGGTACGTCGCGGCGATCGCCCGGTCCAACGCCGCCCGCTCCGCCGCCTCCGGCTCGCCGCCGACGAGAACAGCGATGACGGTGTGCAGGAACAGGCTGCGTCGTACGAGTGCGTCTTTCGGGGCGGTGCGGCGGCCGTCGGCGCGGGTATGGATCGGCAGATCGAACGGGTTGAGGCGAACACCTCGCGCGCCGAGGTGGACGTAAGTGCCGCCGACCGCGGCGGCCAAGCGGGCGTACTCGTCCTCGGGATCGACGACCGCGATCTCGATGCCCCGATACAGATTGCGCAGCAACTCCAGCTTCACCAGGTACGACTTGCCCGCGCCGGAACGGCCGAGGATCACCGAGTTGTGGTTGTGCATCCCCTCGCCGAACCGATCCCAGTGCACCAGTCCCTGGGAGCCGACGTTGTAGCCGTACAGCACACCCGAGGGCGCGGCCACGCTGGTCGGGTCCGGAGCGGGCAGGTCAGGGCTGGTGAACGGGAACGCCGCCGCCAACGCCGAGGTATCGAACGTCCTGCGCATCCCGATCAGGTCCAGCCCCATCGGCAGCGTCGACACCCAACCCTGCAAGGACCGGTAAGTGGTGTGCTTGGCGTCCAACAACAGCGAGGCACACAGCGATCGCAGCGCCGCCACCTCGTCGGTGAGGGATTTCTCCGAGACGGCGTGGATGGTCAGGTACAGCCCGACCCGGAACAGCTTCCCCTCCCCGCGGGCCACTCTCGAGGACAGGTCGTAGGCGTCCTCGGTGGCGGCCTCGACCTGCGGATCGAACAAGCGCCCGTGCTCGGCGGTGTGCCGGCGTCCGGCCTCCAGCTTCGCGAGTTGCTTGCGCAGCCGGGAGGCGGAGGTGGCGGGGTCGATCGGCTCGATGTGCACCGAGACGTCCAGGCGACCGGGGTAGGTCAGCAGCGGCGCGAGCCAGCCGGGGTGCACCTCGCGGGGGAAGCCGACCACGGCGAAGCTGGAGACCCATTCGCCGCCGACTTCCAGGTGCCGCGCGGCGACCGACAGGGCGTCGGGGGTGAACGCGGCGGCGGCCGAGGAGGCTGTTGTCGGAGCGGTCGGGCGGTTGTTGCCGCGGGTCTTGCGTGTGCGGGAGGCCATCAGGACCGCCCCCTCTCGTCCTCGTCGTCCAGGTAGTCGTCGTCCTCGTAGTCCCAGTCGTCCTCGTACTCGTCGCCCTCCGCCGACCGTCCCGACGGCGCGCGGTCGGGCGCCGTGGTGGCGTGCGCGAAGAAGGAACCGTCGAAGTCATCCGCGACGTCGTCGGTGAGGTCCGCGCCGGAGGTGGTGATGACCTCGTCCGCGCCGGCCAGCCCCGCCGAGGGAGGCAGCAGGCTGTCGGGGTTGCACGCCGAGGCCAGCACCGCCGTGGCCTGCCCCGCATCCAGCGGGGTGACCACGATCCCGGCCGGGGACAGCAGCTCGATCGCCTCGCCGAGGCGACGCACCAGACGCGACTCGGCGGCTCGCCGGGTACCGGCGTCGACCTGCGCGCTCGCCTGCTTGCGTTTGCCCGCCATCGAGCCGAGCACGGCTAGCGGGCCGGGCCCGCCCAAGCCGTCGGTCGGGGCGGCGACGCCGAGCGGCTCGCGCAGCACGAGGAGCACCTGGCGGCGCAGCAGGTCGGACTGCTGCCCGAGTTGGAACAGGTAGTCGGCGTGCTCGACCGCCGCGGCCTCCAGCGCGGGGTGCGGCAGCCCACCGGCGCGCTCCCGTAGTTCGGCGATCTGTGCGGACAGGTCGAGCCGTTCGGTGCGGACGAGCACCTGCACTGGCGCGGTCAGGGAGTGCAGGTAGCGGCCGAACGAGGCAACCAGTCCTTCCTGCTCGTTCGGTGTCCTGAGCGCGAAGTTCACCGTCGAGGCGACCGCCACCACCGCCAGGCCATCGGCGCCCAGGTCGACCACGCCGGTCTCGGTGACGGCCTCGGCAGGCAGCCGCAACGCCGAGGGCGACACCTGCTCGGGCTGCCCGGTCCGGCCCTTGCCGCCCTTGCGGCGACCCCCGGCCTGACCGGTGGTCCGGCCGGTGTCCGGGGTGAGCCAGGCAGGTGCCGGACGCACGCCCTCGGGCGCGGCCACGCGGTGCCGGGGTGCGACCCGTTGCCGGATCGCGGCGACGAGCAGTTTGTCCATCGGCATCCCGTCGGGTTTGCCCAGGGCGAGCATCGCGGAGGCGGCGCCGACGGGGACGGCGACGGCCAGGAACACCGGGATCGGGACGAAGGCACGGGTGGCCGCCCAGATCAGGTAGAGCACCGCCCCGGCGGCGGCGAGGATGGCCAGTTGGCGTGCGGTCAACGGGCCGAGGACGCGGTCGTGCATGTCGACGTCGGCCGGTATACGAACAGGTGCGGTCATGAGGTCTTACCTCCTGGCTTGGGACTCGGCCGTGCCGGTGGCGACGGTGTCGGCGGTGGTGAGCTGAAGACCGGCGTCGTCGGTGGCTTGGGTGGCTTGGGCAGGTCCAGCGGCAGCTTCAGTTGTCGTCCCGCACGTGGGGCCGGGCGAGGTGGTGCGGCTGGTGGCGGCGCAGGTGTGGGTGTGGGAACTCGGCGCACGCCGTCCAGCGGCAGCGGGTACTGGCCGCCGCGAGCCGCTCGGTTGCCCTTGTACGGGTCGAAGGGAAGCTCCGGCTGGACCGTCCGACGTCCGCTCGGGCGCGAGGCCGCCGGGGGCGGCGGAGGCGTCGGGCGCGGCACCCGCCGCACGCCGTCCAAGGGCAGCGGGTACTGCCCGGACCGGGTAGGGCGGTTGCCCTGGTAGGGGTCCAACGGCAACTCCAGTTGCTTGCCGCCGCCCGTGCGGGTGCGACGACCGCCGGTGTCCGACCCGGTGCTCCTCCCCGCGGACGGGGCCGGTGGTGGTGTCGTGCGCTGGACGTCCAAGGGCAGCCGGTACTGCCCGTCGCGGCCGAGCACCGGCTTGTTCTCCGGCCAGTCATCACCCAACGGCAGCGCCAACTGGCGGCCCTGCGGACCGGCAGGTTTCGGCTTCGGACCGGCCTTCGGCTTCGGCGTGGGCTTGCCCGTCGGGCGGGTCCGGCGCACACCGGGCAGCGGCAGGACGTACTGCCCGTTCGCGGTGGTGCCTGTGTTGGCGTACGGGTTGGACGAACCGTTGCCGCCGCTGGAACTTCCGCCGCCGTTGCCGCCCCGGCCACCGCCCGATGAACGAGGCTTCGGGCTCTTGCCGCCGCCGCGACCGCCGAGCAGACCGAAGGTCTTGTAGGCGAGGAAGCCCTTGACCAGCGACCCGACCAAGCCCCCGCCGCCGCGTCCGCCGCGCACCGAGGACAGCACCCAGAACGGGATCTTGAACAGGATGTACATCAGCGCGAGCGCGACGAGCAGGTTGATCAGACCGGACATGGTCGGGCCGAAGACGGTGAACCCGCCGGGGGCGAGGAACACCTTCATCGCGGTGATCAACGTCAGGCTCTGGCCGAGCTGGATCGCGAGGCAGCCGCCGTAAGCTTTCCACCACCAGTAGGCGATGCCCTCGGTCTGGGGCAGGGCGTGGAACATCAGCGCCAGCGGCGCTCCGGCGATGAGGATGACGGTCAGCGCGACCCGCACGACGTAGGTGATGAGCAGCGCGACGAGCATCCCGGCGAGGAAGATGCCGATGAAGATGATCCAGATGCCGCCGTTGAGCGACCCGAGCACCATGTCGCGCAAGGTGTTGCCGGCGGAGTTCGCGTCGACCCCGCCTCCCATGATCGCCGGGACGAGCGCGTTGGCGATCTGGATGCCCTTGGTCGCCACCCACAAGCTCAGGGCGCCGGCCAGGAACCCGACCACCAAACGGGGTGCGAGTTCCTTGATGGAGTGGCGGGTTTGGACGGTCTGGTAGCTCATCGCGATGACTCCGGCGATGAGCACGAGCAGGCCGTAGGAGACCAGCAGGATCTGCCAGGAGTTGTCCCACAGCTCGCCCACGCGCGGCAGCGAGTCCGGTGTCGGTGTGGTCAGCAGCGTCTTGGACAACAGGTCCAGCAGCGGGTTGAGCGCGTCGGTGACGATGCCCCGGAAGAACGCGTCGATGGCCTCGGTGATGCAGGCGCCGATGTCGGTGATCCCGCAGTCGTCCGAAGGCTGATCGCCCTGGCCGGGCTGACCGGTGCCGGGGTTGTTCGGCGGCGTGGTCGTCGCACCGGGCTGGGGGATGCAGCCCTCGCCGGAGCACGGCGTCGTCGGGGTCGCGGTGCCGGTGGGCGCGCACTGCACCAACGGCAGCGTCGGGTCGCACGGCGGCAGCGTCGGGACCTCGGTCGGCAGCGGAAGCCCCGTCATCGGGGGCGTCGTGGTCCGCGTCGGCAGTTGGCAGATCGGCAGCGGCGGTGAGCCCGGACCGCACGGGTCCGGGTCGACCGTCGGGATCGGGACCGGCGGCTGGTCGGTCGGCGGTGCGGGTTGCGCGGCGGCGGCCGGGGCCACTCGTGTACCCGAGGCCGGACCAAGCGCCGCCGAGGCGAGCGTGCCGCCCACTAGGACGACCAGGCTCACCGCCAACGCCACCAGCGCCCGGCTCCGCGAGAGGCGAAGAAGTCGCCTGATCCGGCGGGGCCGCCAGGTGCTCGTCGCCGCAGGCGCGAGCATCTCCCGGCGCTCCGCCGACACCGACCCGCCTCGCGTGGTTGACGTGGTGTCGTGGAGCGAGCCGACGCCTGCGTCGACCGATGTGCGGTGTGGGGCAGACCTGACCGGCCTGTTCGGCGGGCGCATCGCTCAGGCCCCCACGATGCCCTTGAGCACGGTGACGACCAGGGGCGCGAGGGCCGCCAAGGCATAGCCGATACCGGCCGCCTTGAAGCACTCCTTGGCCTTCTCCTGCTCGCCGGGGTCACCGCCGCCGAACACGCGGCGGACGCCCCCGACGGTGAGGAACACCGTCGCCAGCCCGGCGAGGATGCCCATCAGCCAGTTGCGGATGTTGGTCAGGACCTCGTCGACGCTGCCCGCGATCGCGAGCACGATCGTGTCGGCGTGCGCCGTCGCGCCGGAGGCCAGCAGTGCCAACGCGACCAACTTGGCGACCAGCAGGACGCGACGTCGGATGCTCCGGCGTCCGTCGCCACGCTTCTGTGAGGTCGCAGGTGTGGTGTTGTCGCCGGCCGACCCCTGGGACGCCGCGCACAGCGGTGTGTGGGCTCGCGAGGTCGCTTCACGACGACCGAGGACGGGTCCGCGGTGAGGCCGGTTGTCACCTGGCCGGCGGGGGTGGTGAGGACGAACAGGGGTACGAGTCAGGCGCATCGCGACACTCCCGAAGTTGTGCCCGAGCGCCGCTGTGCCGAGTGCTGTGTGGACTCGGGCGGCGGCGTGGGCGAAGAGGTGGTGTGCGCGGGGGTGGCTGGTTTCCTCCCGCACCCCTGAACTCCGGAAAATCGGCCCTGCGGGGACACGCGATCGCTGACTTTCTTCGCCGCGCGCGTCGCCAGATCAGTGACACCGCGTGACAGCGAGGCGGACGTGGTCGAGCGCTCGGACGCGGCGGTGATGGTCACCGCGTCAGCCACCCGGGTCGCCAGGTCGCCCTCGTACGGACCGGTGGGCGGGGCGTCGGTGGTGTCGTCGAGCAGGTAGGCGACCAGGCGGTGCTCGGCGCGCAGGCGCGCCTTTTTCGCTGCTTGGTAGGAGAGGTCGCGTTCGGCCGCGGCGTCGGCCAGCGGCACGCCTTCCAGTCGGGTGGAGCCGATGAGTTCGGCCTCGACTGAGGTGATGGCGCCCTCGGCGACCGCGCGGGCGAGGACGAAGTCGGGGTGGCCCCACGGGGGCGGCGGCATCGCCGAGCGGAACCCGTGCCCCGAGGGGACCGGAGCGTCGAGTGCCTCGCGTACGGCGGTGTGGCCGGCGCGGTAGGCGGCCCACCGCAGCCGCAGCATGATCCGCGGGCGGCGCAGGTCGATCTCGCCGAGTTCGGCGACGAACCCCGCGAGGATCGCGGCGTGGATGTCGCTGGGGTCGCCGGCGAACTTCGCGGACAAGGTGGCGGCGATGGAGGTCAGCGCGGGCAGCGCGACACCGACCGCCCCGACGGTCCACGCGCCGCCCTCGGTACGGGCGAGCAGGACCAGGTGGGCCCACACCGCGTCCCGCAACGTCTGGGGGCAGCGCCGGCGCAGCAGCCGGTCGCGCAGCTCGTTCAGCGGCACCCGCCGAGGCGGAAGACCGGCGAACAACCGGCCGTCCACCGACACCGGATGCGGCCCGGCGACCAGCCACTCGAACGCCGACCGAGCGGCGTCCAACGGCATGGAATCGCGCTCGAAACCCGAGCGCGGAATAGCCTCACGTGAACTCATGGAATGGCTCCCGAAAGCAAGTCGGAATCAACGACCTGCCCAGGACGCCACGGCGGGTAGTACCAACCGATCACCAAACTGGTACCGAACTACTACCGCAGAGGTACCGACGATCAGCACACCCGCTCAGCAGGCAACACAAGATCTACTTCTGGCGCCCATGCGGATCGCTGGATACGTGAATCCAAGATCAAATCAAGTAGGTCGGTAATACCCGTCTAGCTGGCAATATGTGCTCGCGGTACTAGTTCGGTACCAGTTCGGTCATAGCCGTGAACGAGCCGTCATGCGCTGCTACCCAGCGGTTCCGATCACGATCTTCTGCGGGATCGGAAAACGCTCGCCGCTTCTCGTGGGGCCTGGCCCGCCTCTCTCCGCGTGGGCACGCGCACGCGAACCTTTCCCGCTAATCGTGACCGTGGGAATCCGGTGGAGAAAGTCGACGGGAGCGTGTCCCCAAAGGGCCTGTATTTCGGAGTTCAGGGGTGTCATCAGCGCCTCACACCGACAGGCGCACTCACCCTTGGCGAAGGGACACCCGTGACCCAGCCCGACAACTCCGACCGCCGCTCACCTCGACGGCGCGCCGACTCCACCCACCCGGCTCCTGCTCGCCCCGGTGGGCGCCGAGGCGGCGACCGCCGACCCTGGCCGACCGCTCCGACCACCACCCGCGTCAGCCCCGGCAAGCCCGCCAAGCCCGCAACCGGCACCGGCCGCTCGCGGTCACGCGGGTCGGCCTCGACCCCGACTCCGGCGACCGTCTGGACTGCCGGTGCCACACCGATCGACCTCGCCGCCACGTGGCCCGCGGCACTGGTCGAGCGGATCGTCACCTCGTTCAGCGAGCCCGCCGACCAGGTCGTGCTGCTGGACTGGCCGACCCCCGAGCGCGCCCGCCCGACGCTCGGCGTGGTCGGTGCCGACGGCGTCATCGACCACGCCCCCAGCACCGAGTCGGACCCCGAGCTGGCCGACACCGTCACTGTCGTCGAACGCCTCGGCCGCTCCGCGCGCGTCGAGCGCGTCCCGGTCGACCCGACGTCGACCGGGCCGGCTTCCCGACCGTTCTGGGCCGACCTCGTCGGCGGCGTGAACCAGGCTCCGGTGACCGTTCCCAGCGCACCGGAGAACACCGCCGAGGTGTCCGTCCCGGACGCGGTGATCGACCTCGGCGCCGGTGCCGCTCTGATCGTGGCGAGCCTGCCGCCGCACCTGTCCGGCGACCACAGCGCGGACCTCGTGGCGCTCTACGCGGCTCGACGCCTCCGGGTCGGCGGCATCCTCGTCGTACTCACGCACTGTGACTGGACGTCAGGCGAGTTGACCGACCCGACGGGCGCGGTGGTGACCGCCGGACAGAACGCCGACCTGCTCTACCTCCAGCACATCGTCGCCCTGCACACACTTGTCCGCGACGGCCACTTCGACCTCGCCGACACCTACCCCGACGATCACGTCGACGGCGTCCACGGCAACCGCGAGGACAACCAAGGTGACGCACGTGCGCGTCATCGCGCATCGGTACGCGGACTGCCCGCCCCGCATCGGCGCATCCACTCCGACGTCCTCGTCTTCGCCCAACCGCACGACCACAAGCCGTCGTCCGCAGCGTCGCCGAGTGCGCCCACGGTCGCGGTCTTGCGCCCCGAAGACATCCGATGAACAACGCGCCCAACTCCGCGCCGCACCCCGACTTCGTCCACCTCGGACCGCACCGCCAGGAAGGCACGCCCGTGACGCACGACGCCACCCACCAGCCCCCCACCGAGCCCTCCGCTGGATCGTCCGCGCCGACCGTCGGAGCGGTCGGCGACGAAACGACTCAGCGCATCCCGCGCGCGCTCATCGCCGCGCTCGACACCCCGCCCACTGCTGTGGACAACTCTGTGGACAGCGGTGCGCAGGAGGGCAGCGCGGAGCCGCCCGCCGTGTCGGTGTGGACGACCGCGCAGACCTCGCCGGCCGCCCAGCGCAAGAACAAGTACACGCCCGAGTCGACCGCGCACCCGGCCAAGATGCTGCCCGAGGTCGTCCGCCACGCCGTCACCCACTACACGAAGCCCGGCGAGCTGGTGCTCGACCCGATGTGCGGCATCGGCACCACCCTCGTCGAAGCCGTCCGACTCGGCCGCCGCGCCGTCGGGGTGGAGTACGAACCGCACTGGGTCGACGTCGCCAACGCCAATCTCGACGTCGCGCGGGAGCAGGGCGTCGGCGGTGAAAAGGGGATCGACGCGCGGGTGTTCCACGGCGACGCCCGCCAGCTCGTGACGTTGCTGCCGCCGGAGTACGTCGGGCAGGCGGCGCTGGTGGTGACCTCCCCGCCTTACGGTCCCTCGACCCACGGGCAGGTGTCGGTGTCGCCCGGCGCCGGGGTGCAGAAGTACCACCACCTCTACGGAAACACTCTCGACCGCGGCAACCTCGCCAACATCGGCCACCACCGCCTGCTGGCCGGGTTCACCCGCATCCTCGCGGCACTGCGCACGTTCCTGAAGCCCGGCGGGCACATCGCCATCACCATCCGCCCGTGGCGGGAACACGCCGAGCTGATCGACCTGCCCTCGCAGATCCTCGCCTGCGGGCGCGCGGCCGGCCTGATCCCGGTCGAGCGCAACGTCGCGCTGCTCGCCCGCGCCGCCGAGACCGACCTCGTGGCCCGCGGCAGCTTCTTCCAGCGCGACTTCATCCGCAAACAGCGCGAGCAGGGACTGCCGCTGCACCTGATCGCCCACGAGGACGTCCTCGTCTTCCGCACCGCCCTGCACAAGTCCGCCGGACACGCCGCAGCCGGTACGTCGGCGGGAGACGTGGTCGACCTCGGGCGGTACCGCTCGGCGCGATCCGCGGGCGCCGGTGCGGGCGAGCGAGGCCAGGCGGCATGACACGCCGTTCCTCGCGCTCCTGCCGTGAGCGGGAGGCTAGCCCGCTTGCTCTTGTCCCGGCCCCGGCGGTGACGCCGGGGCCGGGGCGGCGGACCCATCCTGACGCCGGGTCCGGTCCGATCGTGGGCTCGTTGTGCACCGGGTACGGCGGCCTGGACCTCGGTGTGCTGGCCGCCCTCGGCGGAGGCCGGATCGCCTGGGTCGCCGACCCCGACCCACACATCACTCAGATCCTCGACGCCCGGACACCGGGCATCCCGAACCTCGGCGACCTGCGCCACATCGACTGGGCCGCGATCGAGCCGGTCGACGTGCTCGTCGCGGGGTTCCCCTGCCAAGACATCTCCGCCGCCGGGAAGCGCGCGGGCATCGAGAAGGGAGCCCGCAGTGGGCTGTGGACCGACATCGTGGCGGGCCTTCGCGTACTACGACCCGCGCTCGTCGTGGTGGAGAACGTCGCCGCGCTTCGCTGGCGCAACGGAGGACTCCACCGTGTACTCGGCGACCTGGCCGAAGCAGGGTATGACGCGCTCTGGCGTAGCGTCCGCGCCGCCGACGTCGGTGCCGCGCACCGCCGCGAACGTGTGTTCCTGCTCGCCTGGCTGCGCGAGCCCCGCGCCGGTCGCCGAGGCGGAGATGCTGCCGACGCCGACCGCACACGACGGCTCCTCCAATGGCATCAGCGCCGCCAGCAGGCAGGGTGGACCGTCGTTGCTGGACCGGCTGCGGCTGTTGCCGACGCCGACGGCCTCGGACGCGAAGAACTGCACTCACCGGACGCAGACCGGTGGCCGGTCGCTGCCCGACGCGGCCCGGTTGTTGCCGACTCCGCGAGCCTCGGACACCGGGACGGCGGGTCGCAGGGCCGGAGCGGGTTTCCGGCCGCCGCTGTCACAGCAGGTGCTCCCGCTGGTGGACCCCGAGGCGTTCCTGCCGACACCGCGAGCGACGGACGGGACGAAGGGATGTCCGGCGCAGCGAGGGTCCAAGGGCGACCTGATGCTGCCCTCGGCGGTCATCCGCCTGCTCACCCCGCTGGCGCACCACCGAGCCGAGGACGAGGAGACCGACGCCATCTCGTAGCGGTTCCCGACCTCGACGTCGAGACGAGGTCAGCATCGGGAGTCGAGTCGGCGCCGGTGAACTGGGGTGTCTACGAGGCGGCGATCCGCCGCTGGGAAGCGGTGCTGGACCGACCGACACCACACCCGACCCAGCCCGGCAACCACGGCCGCCCGGTCCTCGGGCCCGCCTTCGTCGAGCACCTCATGGGCCTGTCCGAGGGATGGGTCACCGACCTCTCCCTGCCTCGTACCGCGCAGCTACGGGCGTTGGGTAACGGAGTGGTTCCCCAGCAGGCCGCCTATGCGGTGGCCCTGCTGCTGGACGACCTCGCCGAACTCCTCGACATCAACACCGACACCGATCATCGGTCGCCGACCAGGCAGGAGGTGACCGCGGCATGACCACGACATGCCCGACGACACCCGATACCGGACCCGCCTTGCGGCTGCTGTCCCTTGGCGCCGGAGTGCAAAGCACGACCGTGCTGCTGCTCGCGTGCGAAGGCGAAATCCCGCGCTTCGACGTCGCCCTTTTCGCAGACACCGGCTGGGAGCCCCGCGCCGTCTACACGAACCTCAAGCGGCTGTCCGCGCACGCCGAGAAACACGGCATCCCGGTGCGCCAGGTCTCGGCAGGCAACATCCGCGCCGACGCCCTCGACCCCAAGCACCGCTTCGTGTCCATGCCCCTGCACACCCTCAACCCGGACGGGTCGCGGGGCCTCGCGAGGAGGCAATGTACTGCGGAATACAAGATCACCCCGCTCAAGAAGGCCGCGCGGGAGCTACTGGGATATCCGCACCCACGCCGGGTGCCACGCGGGGTGTACGCCGAACAGGCAATCGGCATCAGCACCGACGAGTTCACCCGCGCCAAGGACTCCGGGCTTCGGTTCCTGCGCAACATCTTCCCGCTGATCGACCTCGGCTTCGACCGGGCGCGGTGCATGGAGTTCCTGGCCGACCGGGGTTTCGGGGAGACGGTCAAGAGTGCGTGCGTCGGGTGCCCGTTCCACGGCAACGCGGGCTGGCGTTGGGTGCGCGACCACGACCCGGACGGTTGGGTGGAAGCGGTCGAGTTCGACCGTGCCATCCGCCACGGCTACCCGCGCGCCACCACCCAGGGGCAGGAGTTGCGCGGGCAGTACTTCCTGCACCGCTCCTGTCTTCCGCTGGACCAGGTCGACCTCGACGCGCCCGCGAAGTCGAGGACCAAGAAGCACCTACGGCTGATCACCGTCGACTCGGCACAAGTCGCCGACAGCGTCGAGGACGCAGACCCGGACGGGTGCTCGCCGTGGTCGTGCCGTTCCGGCGAGCCGGTCACCGCGACCACGTCAAGCGCGGATCACGAACCTCGCGAGCGTGCCGCATGAGCACCGCGAACACCTCGCGACGGCCACACTTCGCGTCGGCCCCACCGGTCTCACCGCCCTGCCGGTGGGGCCGGGTGGTGGGCACGCGGCACGCGGTGCTCGCTGCGATGGCAATGGTGTTGTATCTGCTCTCGGTCGTCGCCGCCAACATGGCCTCGGTGCACTGGCAACCGCTTGTCATCGGCGGGCTGGTCATTCCGGCGGGCACGGTGTTCGCGGGAGCAAGCCTGACCGCGCGCGACCTCGTCCACGACACGCTCGGCACCCGCGGAGTGGTCGCGGGGATCGCGGCAGGAGCGGGACTGTCCCTCGTGTTCGCCTCACCGCAGATCGCGGTGGCCAGCGTTGTCGCGTTCACCGCGTCGGAGATCGTGGACGCGCTGATCTACACCAGGGTGCGCCACCGTTCTTGGCTAAGAGCCGTCGCGGTCTCCAACGCGGGCGGTCTCGTGATCGACAGTGTCCTGTTCGTGCCGTTGGCTTTCGGCAGCGTCACGGCCGTGCCCGGCCAGATCGTCGGCAAGACGGTCGCCACGCTCCTCACCCTCGCCGCACTCCAGATCACGCGCGTGACCGCTCGGACGGTGACGCGCCGATGAAGTTCTACCTGGGAACCCATCAACCGTCCTGGCTGGCACGTGACCTCGGTGTGCCGTTTCTGGTCAGCCACCGACGCTTGGCCGGCCGCCGCTCGCTGCCGCGCGCCAGCAGCTCGTGGGCGCTGGACTCCGGAGGCTTCACGGAGCTTTCGCTGCACGGGCGGTGGCGCACCGACGCCGCCACCTACGTCAAGGCGGTGCGCCGCTACGCCACCGAGATCGGCAACCTCGACTGGGCCGCACCCCGCGACCGCATGACCGAAGACCACGTCTTGGCGCGCACCGGACTGAGTTTGCGCACCCATCAACATCTCACCGTCGTCGACTACCTACGGCTGCGGGACCTGGACCCGGAGCTGCCGTTCATACCGGTCCTTCAAGGACAGTCGGTCACCGATTACCACCGATGTGCGGACATGTACGAGCAACGCGGCGTCGATCTGGCCGCGCTTCCGTTGGTGGGCGTGGGAAGTGTATGCCGACGCCAGCACACCGTCGAAGTCGAACGCATCGTCCGCTCGCTGGCCGCCCGCGGCTACAAACTCCACGCTTTCGGCGCCAAGGTCCTCGGCCTCGGCCGGTACGCCGACGCCATCGCCTCCAGCGACTCGGCCTCGTGGAGTCTGCGAGGCCGCCACGTCCCCGGCTGCACATCCACCCACCGCAGCGAGTCCAATTGTCTGCGCTTCGCGCTGGACTGGCACACCCGGCTTCTGGCCACCCTCAGCCCCTCGACACCGATGGAAGACCAACCGGCTGTCGCGCAGTCGGAACTGCCATCCAGTGCGGCCGTCTCCGACCTGGATGCCCGCCGGCGGACTCGCCTCGCCGGCGCAACGAACCGCGAACCACAGGCACGACTCGAACACCGCACGGAAATCGCTCCGAGACGTGCGGCGTGACGGCGACCGGACGCTCCTGTGTTCGCGACGTGGTCGCACAAACCTGCACCGGATTGATCGCCGCGTCGGGGGCAACGGCAACGCGCGGCATGTGCCTGCCCGGCGCGCAAACGCCGCCCAGTTCGCACGCAGCGGGACGAATCCGCTAAGGGCGCGGGATCACCTGTCCTAGCCAGTTCAACCCGGTAGCGCGGCGACGCGAGTGTCGCGTCATGTCGCGCTTGACCATCTCGGGCGTACGGAGCGTGGATACACCTAGGCCGTCGAAATCGACGGCGCTCGAACATCAAGTGCTGTAAGAGAAAGGAGTGCGAGATGGCCTGTGACATCAGCCCCGCCCAGCGCGCCACGGTCCAATCAGGACGCTCACAAGTCGCGTTCTACGGCAGGTGCGGAAGCGTGTGGGAAGCTCCCGTGTCGCTGTTGCGGCAGATTTACGCGGTCGAGACAGCCCTGTCGATCCCGATCGCGACCTGTTTCGCCGATATCGGGGTGTGGAACCGTCGCCGCCCCGGCACACCACGAGTCACGTCGTTGGCGGGCCATCGAGTGCACGGCGGTCTTGTCGAACTGATCAAGCAGGCACACGAGCGCCATCGTGGCTTCGACGTCGTGGTGTGCACTGACGAGTCCCGCTTGCCCCGCCGGGCGCACGAGCACCAAGCGGTGCTTCTGGAGATGATCGAGTGCGGAGTTCGCGTCGTCACCCTCTCCAGCATGATCCCGCCGGACTTCCCAGGACCGACCGTGTCCACATCGCCACCGTGGTCCTCGGGGCTGTCGGACTGGGCGACTCAGGCACGCAACCCGATTCGTCGTCTCACCGACGGCCCGACCGCCATCGAAGGGGTCGAGGCGCGATGACGAGAGAGTCCAGCATCGGCCGCCGCCGCCCGCCCGGCCGGAAGGAGACGATGAGGCCGTCGTCTGCGGTCGGTCGGCGTCGCCGGACGACGACCGAGCAGCAGTTCGAGCACGAAGCGCCGGACGTGGTCTTCGACATCCAGATTCTCCACGGGCCGGATGGCGAAGCGCTGGCACACCAGCAGGCACGAGTGCTAAGGGAGGTGACCGAATGGCTGGCCCAGAACTCGTCCGCAAGTGGGCGAACGACCGACCAGTAGGTCGCCCACGCAGTCCTTACCACCGTGACGACGACACCGGGGCTGCCGAAGCACCGCCTCGGTTGCTACGTTTCGCGTGGGCGGGACGCACCTCGACCGACGACCAGCAGGACCCGACCCTGTCCCTGCCCCGGCAGCTCCGGTCATCTCAGCTCGTGCTGCCCGAGGACGCACTGATCGTGGTGCACTTCTACGACATCGAGTCCGGCCGCAAGGACCTCGCCGACCGTGGGCAGAGCACCGCGCACGAGCAGTTCGACATCCCCATCCCGCGCGATGGTGGCATTCAGGATCTGCTCGCCGAGGCGGAACGCGCCGACCGGCGTTTCGACTTCGTCATCTGCGAGTCCATCGACCGCATCTCCCGCCGCACCTACATCGGCACCAACATCGAACACCGTCTCGAACGTGCAGGGGTCCGCCTGCTCGCCGCCGACGAGCCGTTCACCCTCACTCCGGACGGCACCGGCCGCAAGGCCAAGGTCGCGACCCAGTTGCTGACCCGACGAGTCAAGCAGGGCATCGCCGAGTTCTACGTGCTCGAGATGCTGGAGAAGTCCTGGGACGGCTTCGCCGTGCACACCGAGAGCGGGTACAACATCGGCAAGGCGTGCTACGGCTTCCAGGCCAAACACGTCCCGCATCCGGTCCCGGCCAAGCGAGCCAAAGGCCAGAAAAAGACCTTCCTTGAGCCCAACCCGGCCGAGGCCCCGGTCGTGAAGCGGATCTTCCAGTGGCGACTGGAGGAGCGCCTCGGCTACCAACCCATCGCCGACCGGCTCAACCTCGACCTGACGACCAACCCACCGCCCACACCGAACACCCCATCGCGAGCGGTCGGCCTATGGACCTACTCCAACGTGCGCGACATCCTCACCAACCCGAAGTACACCGGGCACATGGTGTGGAACCGTCGCGCCCGCAAGTCCGGCGGCAACAGACGCAACCCTGTCTCCGAGTGGATCTGGTCACCCGAACCCGTACACGAGGTGCTGGTCGAACTCGACACCTTCATCCAGACCCAAGACGTCAGCGGCCACCGCTTCGGCTCCCGCACCGCCGCCGGACCCAACACCAAGCACCCACAGACCAAACGGTCCTACCTCTTTCGCACCTATCTCTTCTGCGACCTGTGCGGGCGGCGCATGGGCGGCAAGACCCGCAAACGTGTCTACTACGCCTGCGCACCCAAGAAGGCATACGTCCCCGTCGGCCACCCGGCCGCCGGAGGCGTATTCATCCGCGAGGACCACCTGCTGGAGAAGGTCAACGCCTTCCTGTCCGATCACGTCTTCGGCGACTACCGTCGCCACCTGCTCGACTCCAACCTCCGCCACCTCGACGCCACCGTGGCGCAGGAACGCGAACAACAGGTCACAGGACTTCGCCGGGCAATCACCGACATCGATGTCAAGATCAAACGAACCATCCGCAACTTCGAACTCGTCGACGACCCCGACAAGGACTTCGTCCGCGACATCAACGAGCGGCGCGCCGAGCTCCGCGCCCAGCGCGAACAACTGGAGACGCGGCTCGCTGAGGTGGAGCAGCGCATCATGGCCGCGCCCAACCCCGACCTGATCGACACCCTCCCCGTGATGAAGATCGAAGTCGACCAGCTACCCGAGGAACTCGCCCGAGCCCTGTTCGAAGCCCTCCGACTGGAGATCCGCTACAACCGCGACACCCACACCGCCACCTGCCGGGTCACCCTGACCGGCCCCACCATCACAGCAGCCAGCCGGACCGCCCGCGATGCGGCGGTCCTATCGCTGGACGACGCCCGGCAGCGTCGTGACCAGCGCAAACAAAGCAAAAAGGAACAGGAGTCACTCGTAACGAGTGACGATCCTGTTCCCATCCTTGTGGTGCCCCCGGCAGGATTCGAACCTGCGCCACCGCCTCCGGAGGGCGGTGCTCTATCCCCTGAGCTACGGGGGCCGTAGCTGTCGGGATGATCCTAGCGCACCTGTCGGAGGCGGGTTCCACCCCCTACCCTCCGGTTGTATGGAGGCTGGGGTTGAGCGGGTGGTTGTGGCTGGTGACCTGCGGATTCGGGTGTTGGAGGAGGGGGAGTCGGGGCGGTCGGTGGTGGTGTTGGCGCACGGGTATCCGGACACGTCGGCGGTGTGGGACGGGGTTGTTCGGGAGTGGGGTGGGCGGTTTCGGGTTGTTCGGTTCGATCTGCCCGGGGCGGGTGGGTCGGAGAGGCCCGGGAAGCGGGGTGGGTATCGGGTTGAGCGGTTGGTCGAGGTGTTGGCGGCTGTGGTGACCGCGGTGGCGCCGGGGGAGTCGGTGCACCTGGTGGGGCATGACTGGGGGTCGTTGGTGGGGTGGCGGGCGGTTGAGGAGCGGCCCGAGCTGTTCGCCTCGTTCGTGAGTTTGTCGGGGCCGTCGCTCGACCACGTGGGGGACTGGGTTCGGCGGAATCGGCGGCATCCGGTGCGGGTGGTGAACCTCCTGCGGTCTTCCTGGTACATCGCGGGGTTCCTGGTTCCGCTTGTGCCTGAGCTGGTGTGGCGGGTGCGGGGTGTGCGGACTCGGTTGAACGCGCAGCACCGGGAGTTGGTGAACGGGCTGGGGCTGTACCGGGCGAACGTGGGGCGGGGGCGGCGGGCACCGGGGGTGGTGGGGGTGCCGGTGTTGCAGATCGCGTTGAAGAGGGATCCGTTCGTCAAGGAGGCGCATCTGGACGCGGCGAAGCCGTTCGCGACCGAACTGACCCGGAGGCCGTTGCAGGCGTCGCACTGGGCGCCTCGGACGCATCCGGAGGCGGTGGCGCGGATGATCGGCGAGTTCGTCGACGGGACGCCGCCGCGGCGGGAGCTGGTGGTGATCACCGGGGCCGGTAGCGGGATCGGGCGGGCGACGGCGTTGGCGTTCGCGGTGGACGGGGCGGAGGTGGTGGCGGTGGACCTGGACGGGGCTGCCGCTCAGCGGACCGCGCGGGAGGTGCGGGGGCACGCCTACCAGTTGGACGTGGCGGACGGGGCGGCCACGCGGGTGCTGGCGGAGCGGATCAAGGCCGAGCACGGGGTGCCGGACGTGGTGATGGCGAACGCTGGTGTGGTGGTCGCGGGGCCGTTCCTGGCGACGTCGGAGGACGACTGGCGGCGGGTGGTCGACGTGAACCTGTGGGGCGTCGTGCACACGTTGCGGGCGTTCGCGGCGCAGCAGGTGGAGCGCGGTGAGGGCGGGCACCTCGTGGTCACGGCCTCGATGGCCAGCTACTTCCCCTCGAAGGCGCTGCCCGCGTACTCCACGACCAAGGCCGCGGTGCTGATGCTGGCCGAGTGCCTGGCCGAGGAGCTGGCACCCGAAGGGATCGGTGTGACGGCGATCTGCCCCGGTGTGGTGCACACCGACATCACCCGCAGCGCCACGTTCGCGGGCGTCGACGGTGCCGCTGAGCAGGAGAAACGCGATGCCGTGACGAAGACCTACCAGCGTCGCGGCTACGGGCCGGAGCGCGTCGCCACGGCGGTTCTGCGCGCTGTCCGCCAGAATCGGGTGGTGGTCCCGGTGACGCCGGAGTCGCGGATCGTGCGGTACGTCGGCCGCGTGTCGCCGAAGGCCGTCCGAGTGCTGGGACGGTTGGGGTCGCCTACCTGGCGTCAGTAGTCCGTCACGTTGCACACATGCACAAGTCGCTATACGTTGCTCCCATGGGTCATGGGCATGGACACGGCGTGTCGCCAGCGGAGGCGGCGAGCGCGTCGGGCAGGCACATCGGGAAGCTGTGGGTCGCGTTCGGCATCGGCGCGGTCTTCATGGTCGTCGAGTTCGCGGTCGGCTGGGCGACGTCGTCGCTGGCGCTGATCTCGGACGCCGCGCACATGCTGACCGACGTGCTCGGCGTCGGGATGGCCTTGGCGGCGATCATGCTCGCGCGCCGCGCCACGACCGGGAAGAACCGCACGTTCGGGCTGTACCGGGCCGAGGTGCTCGCGGCGCTGGCGAACGCCGTGCTGCTGTTCGGCGTTGCGGGATACGTGCTGTACGAGGCGGTCGGCCGGTTCGGCGACCCGCCGTCGGTGCCGGGGCTGCCGGTGGTCCTGGCCGCGTCGCTGGGGCTGATCGCGAACATCGCGTCGTTCCTGATGCTGCGCGGCGGCGCCAAGGAGAGCATCAACGTCCGGGGCGCGTACCTCGAGGTGCTCGCGGACCTGATCGGCTCGGTCGGCGTGCTGCTGAGCGGCCTGGTCACTCTGGTCTTCGGCTGGCGCTACGCCGACCCGATCACGGGTGTCCTGATCGGGCTGTGGGTCCTGCCGCGGACGTGGAAGCTGGCCAAGAACGCGCTGCACATCCTGTTCCAGCACGCCCCCGAGGGCCTCGACGTGGCCGCGGTGCAGGCGGACCTCACGACGCTGCCCGGTGTGACGGAAGCCCACGACCTGCACGTCTGGACGTTGACCTCCGGCATGGAGGTGGCGTCGGCGCACCTCACGATCGCGCACGACGCCGACCCGGCGGAGGTGCTGCGGATCGCGCAGGCGCTACTGGCCGAGCGGTACCACATCGAGCACGCCACGCTCCAGGTCGAACCCGGCGACTCCGCGCAGCGCTGCCGCGAGATGTCCTGGTAGCAAAGGAAAAGGGGAGCCTCCGAGGAGACTCCCCTTTTCACGTCGCAGTCCTTACAACCCCGCGAGCTGCCCCGCCTTGGGACCCTGCACGGTGTTCGCCAGACCGTTGTTCACGGGAGCGGGCACGTTGCCGCTCCCGGTGGCGGGTCCGCCGATCGTGTTGCCCGCCAGGACCACCGCGGCCTTGTTGTTCACGATGCTGACCGGACCACCGACCTTGGTGTTCTCGATGTTCACCCCGACCGTCGCACCGGTGACGCTCACCGGTCCGCCGACCTCGGTGTCGACCAGCACCACGGTGCCGGCCCCGTTGGCCGAGACGGGCCCGTTCACCTTGCCGCCGAACACGTACAGCGACGCGCCCGCGTTGACGGTGACCGGTCCGCTGATCGTCGCGCCGTCGACCACCGTGACGCCGTTGGCGACCGTGAGCGGCCCGTTGACCTTCTCGGTGATCGTCTTCGTGGCGGTCACCGGGGGCTTGGCCAGCAGTTCGAACTCGGCGAGCGTGGCGCCGCCCGCGACCTCCAGCCGGTAGTACCGGTAGAAGCCCGGCTTGGCGATCTTGAACGCGCGGGTCTGCTTGCGCCAGGCGAACTTCTGGTCCTTGCGCTCGTCGGCCGTGGTCCACGTCTTGCCGTCGAGCGAACCCCTGAGCACCCAGTTCTTGGCGTCCGCCGTCGTCGTCGAGGACGTCAGCGTGTAGAACTCCGCCTTCTCCTTGGTGTTCGGCAGGTCGACCTGGAGCGAGTCGACGGCCGCCTGGGTGGCGGTGGTGTCGTCGACCAGCGCCGCCGGGCCGGTGAACTTGCCCGTGGTGCTGATGTCGCGCAACGGCTTCGGCACCTCGTCGCCCTTGGTGATCGACGGCGGGACGGAGTCCGCGCCGGTCGCCCACTTGGACGGGTTGGGGCCCATGTCGAAGTCGAGCGTGGCGCCCGCCGCGAGCACGTTGTGGTCCAGGTAGCTCTTGTCGTAGACCTTGCCGTTGACCTTCAGGTTCTGCACGTAGATGTTCTTCGCGCTGTTCTTCGGCGCGTTGACCACGAGCTTCTTGCCGTTCTCCAGCTTCAGCGTCGCCTTGGTGAACAGCGGCGACCCGACCGCGTAGGTCGCGTTGCCCATCTGGAGCGGGTAGAAGCCCAGCGCGCTGAACAGGAACCACGCCGACTGCTCGCCGTTGTCCTCGTCACCCGCGTAGCCCTGGCCGATCTCGCTGCCGAGGTAGAGCCGCGAGGTGATCTCGCGGACCTTCTCCTGCGTCTTCCACGGCTGGCCCGCGTAGTCGTACATGTAGGTGATGTGGTGCGACACCTGGTTGCTGTGGCCGAGCTGCCCCATCCGGACGTCCCGCGCCTCGGTCATCTCGTGGATGACACCGCCGTAGGAACCGGGGAACTTGGCCGTCTCCGGCGTGGCGAAGAACTCGTCGAGCTTCTTGCCGAGGCCTTCACGTCCGCCGTAGAGGTTCGCCAGGCCCTGACCGTCGTGGGGGACCGAGAAGGTCTGGTTCCACGCGTCGGTCTCGGTGTAGTCGTAGCCCCACACCCGCGGGTCGAAGTCCGCCGAGGGCACCCGGCGCGTGCCGTCGGGGTTGCGGCCCTGGAAGAAACCCGCCTCCGGGTCGAACAGGTTGACGTAGTTCAGCGCGCGGTTGGTGAAGTACTCGTAGTTCTCGAGGTACTCCTGCTTGCGCGGGTCGTTCGCGGCGGCCTTGTCGTACAGCGCCTTCGACATGTTCGCGATGCCGTAGTCGTTGACGTAGCCCTCGATCGCCCAGGACATGCCCTCGTTCGTCGCCGTGGACGTGTAGCCCTTGAAGATCGCCGTGTCCTGGCCGTGGCGGCCGACGTTCTCGTTCGGCGGCGTCACGGTGGCGTTCTTCACCGCCGCGTCGTAGTTCGCCTGGACGTCGAGGTTGGTGACGCCCTTGACGTAGGCGTCGGTGAACGCGACGTCGGAGCTGGTGCCCGTCATCAGGTTCGCGTAGCCGGGGGACGACCAGCGCGACACCCAGCCGCCGTCGCGGTACTGCTGCACGAACCCGTCGGCCATCTCACCGGCCTGCGAGGGCGTGAACAGGGTGTAGGCGGGCCACGTCGTGCGGTAGGTGTCCCAGAACCCGTTGTTGACGTAGATCTTGCCGTCGACGACCTTGGCGCCGGTCTGCGTCGGCGTCGAGGCGGCGCCGGGGGTCACCGGGCTCGCGTACTTGTAGGCCGGTGCGGCCGACGACCCGGTGTTCTCGAAGCCCGAGTTCGGGTAGAGGTACAGCCGGTACATGCTGGAGTACAGCGTGGTCAGCTGGTCCTCGCTGGCACCCTCGACCTCGATGATGCCCAGCTGCTTGTCCCACGTCTGCTGGGCGCGCTGCTTCACGGAGTCGAACGTGTCCTGCGGCGAGATCTCCTGCTCCAGGTTCTTCTTCGCCTGGTCCACGCTCAGCAGCGAGGTCGCG
This sequence comes from Umezawaea sp. Da 62-37, assembly GCF_032460545.1. Taxonomy (GTDB): domain Bacteria; phylum Actinomycetota; class Actinomycetes; order Mycobacteriales; family Pseudonocardiaceae; genus Umezawaea. The sequence continues at coordinate 4,129,725 of NZ_CP135965.1, read as the reverse complement.
ATCTTCAGGTTCACGGTCTTCTGCGCGCTGGTGTCGAACTGGAAGTAGCCCGCCACGTTGTCGCGGCCCTGGCCGGTCAGCTTGCCGCTGGACTTCACCGGCTGGTCGACCTTGCCGTAGACGAACATCCGGGTCGCGCCGAAGGAGAGGCCGACGTCCGAGAAGCCCGACACCACACCGGTGGCGGCGTCCAGCGTCAGCCCACCGTCGTTGGTCACGTTGTCGAACACCAGGTTCGAGCTGGCCTCGGTGAAGCCGAACTTGAACACCGCGGCGTGGTCGGTCGGCGCGATCTCGGTGCGCATGCCGTTCTCGAACTGCACGCTGTAGTAGTGCGCCTGCGCCGTCTCGTTCTCGTGCTTGAACGGCAGCGCGCGGACGGCCCGGTCGGCGGTGGGCGTCCCGGTCGACGGCATCACCTGGAACGTCTGCCGGTCGCGCATCCACGGGCTGGGCTCGTGGCTCGCCGAGAACGCCTGCAACGTAGGCAGGTTGTCGCGGTTGTTGAACTTGGCGTAGTCGTAGAACCAGCTCGTGGAGCCCGCGTTCGTCATCGGGGTCCAGAAGTTGAAGCCGTGCGGCACGGCCGTGGCCGGGAAGTTGTTGCCGCGCGAGAAGGAACCGCTGGAGTTCGTGCCGCGGGTGGTGCGGACGTAGTCCGTCGGCCGCTGGTAGTCCGGAGTGGACGGTGCCGACTTGACGGTGATGTCGTCGATCCAGCCGTCGAAGTTGGCGGGACCCGCGGGGTTGTCGTACGCGACCAGGATCCGCTTGATCGTCTTGCCCGCGGCGACCGAGCCGATCACCGACGCGAGCCGGTTCCACTGGTTGGTGTACAGCGCCTTCGACGCGCCCTGGCCCTTCGGCGACAGCTCGAACCCGTGCTGGTCGCGCGCCCCGAGGTCGCTGAGGTACGTGCCGTCGGAGAACGCGAGGTCCACCGCGGCGAACGTGCTCGGGTAGCTCAGGTCGTCGACCATGAAGTTCGGGAAGATCATGTAGGACAGCTCGGTCGTCCCCGTGACGGGCACGTCGACGTCGAACACCTTGTTGTAGGAGTAGCCGCGGCCCTCGGCGACGTGCGAGCCCTGGTAGCGCAGCGCCCGCAGGCCGGTGTAGCCGACGTTCGACTTGGCGTTGTAGCCGCCGGTCGCGCCCTTGCCGACCACCGTGCGCATGTTCTCCGGCGCGGGGGTGGTCGAGCCGTCGGAGAACTGGACCTCGGCGACCTGGATCAGGTTCACGCCGCCCGCGTTGGCCGTGATGTCCAGCCGGTAGTACGGGTAGGCGGTGGTGTTCGCGAGGTCGTAGACCTTGGTCTGCAGGCGCTCGGCGAACACCTCGTTCGTCCGGGTGTCCAGCGTCGTCCAGGTCTGGCCGTCGGCGGAACCCTGGAACGTCCAGTTCTTCGGGTCGCGCTCATCCGCGTCGTTGGCGGACGAGATCGCGTACCGCTTCACCGTCGTGGGCTCCGAAAAGCGGAATTGCGCCCATCCCGTGCTGGTGAACGTCAACCACTTCGAGTTGACGTTCGCGTCGACGAGGTTTTCCTTGACTTCACCCCCCGAGGTGTTCTCGGAGTTCGCCTGCACGTCGATGATCTTGTCGGTCACGTTGCCGGGAATGCTCACCGAGTCCGTGCCGTTGACGCCGGACGCCTTCGGCTTGCCCTGTGCGTCGGTCTCCACCGTGCTCGCCCAGGTAGGCTGGGGTTGTCCGTCCTCGAAGGACGAATTGAAGAGGTCTGCGCTCACTGCTTGATCTTCCGGTGCGGCTGATGCTGATGACCAGCTTCCCACGCTACTCATCACCAATGCGGTGACGGTGACGCCGATCAGCGCCAAACGGGTTCTATTCGCCCGCATGTGCCCCATTGCGCACGCCTTCCGGTTGGACTCGGTGCTACTCGCGCGACAGCACAACCGGTTCTTGACATCGTTGTCAAGATCGGTGGACCAAATTGTCCGGCTACCTGTCTTCCCGCTGCTCCAAGTGCCCGAACGGATGGGTGTGGCGTCCCCGTTCGAGCATGGTTCCGGACCTAGAATCACGCCATTGTGCTGACGGAGGACGAGTTGAACGTGCGGAAAGCCCCCCAGGTGGGCACACCGGCGGGTATGAGGGCGCTCAACCAGCGCGCGGTGCTCGAACGCCTCCGCGACCACGGCCCGTCGACCAGGCCGCAGATCGCCAAGGAGACCGGCCTCTCCAAACCGACGGTCGGGCAGGCGCTGCTCGACCTGGAACGGCACGGGCTGGTCAGACCCGTGGGCAGGACCACGGCGGGCCCCGGCCGCTCCGCGATGGTCTACGAGCCCAACCCCGCGGCCGCGTACGTGCTGGGCGTCGACATAGGCAGGCAGCGCATCCGGGCCGCCGTGTCGGACCTCGCGGGGGCGGTCATCGCGCGGGTGGACGAGCGCAACCGGTGCCGGTCGGCCGACGCGCTGGTGCGCAAGGTGCAGGAGCTCGCCGTCCGCACGGTCACCGACGCGGGGCTGAGCCTGGACGACGTGATCACGAAGGTGGTCGGCAGTCCGGGTGTGCCCGATCCGGGCGGGCGCGCGATGCACCTCGCGCCCAACCTGCCGGGGTGGGAGCGCAAGGGCCTCCTCGACGAGCTGGAGGCCGTTCTCGGGCCCGGCCTGGTCGTGGAGAACGACGCGAACCTCGCCGCGATCGGCGAGCGGGAGTACGGCGTGGCCAGGGGTGTCGGCGTGTTCGTGGCCATCACGATCGGCACCGGGATCGGCATGGGCATCGTCATCGACGGCAGGCTGTTCCGCGGCGCGAACGGAGCGGCGGGCGAGGTCGGCTACCTGCCGTACCCGGACTCCACGCAGGACACGCAGGTCCGCGGGCAGTTCGAGGGCGCGGCGGCGGCGCACTCGGTCGTGGACATGGCGCACGCGCTGGGGCTGACCCAGGTGCGCAGCGCGCGCGAGGTGTTCGGGCTGGCGAAGGCCGGTGACGAGCGCGCGCTGGAGGTCGTGCGGGACGAGGCCGGACGGCTGGCGTACCTGGTGGCGGCGGTGAGCGCGGTGCTCGACCCGGAGCTGGTCGTGCTCAGCGGTGGTGTCGGCACGAACATCGAGCTGCTCAGCGAGCCGCTGGAGACGGCCCTCCGGCGGAGCACGCCGCTGGTGCCGCGGATCGTCGCGGGGGAGCTGGGTGACGGGGCGGTGCTCAGCGGAGCCATCGCGCTGGGGTTGGAGTCCGCGCGCGACCTGGTGTTCGACCGCCGGAAAACGATCACTCTCCGAGAGTAGTCGAGCGGTGCTCACCCGTGATTTCACCCAATCGACGTACTCGCACCGGGCTTGGAGTGGCTTAGCGTTACCGGCACCTCCTCCTGGAGGGTGCAGTTCCTTCCGTTGCACAGGGAAGCCGTGAGGGATGCGGGGGACGTAGCCGCTCACGGCCGCACGGGGCAGGCGCCCGCGTCTTCACCACGCCTGCCCCGTGTAACGGTGCTCAATCCGGTGTCGTCCGGTGCACGTCCTCCGCGGTCGACGCCCGGTGTGCCGAGTCCGCGATCCAGGCGCCGGGAACGGACGCGTCCAGCACGCCGTCCTCGAGCCAGGTGTACTCGCCCGCCAGTACCTTCCTCGTCAGCACGAGGTCCGAGTCGTCGGTGTTCGTCCACAGCCGCGCGAACAGCTCGTCGACCCGCACCCGCGCCTGCCTGCTGAACGCGTCGGCCAGCTCCACCGCGTTGGTGCCGTCGGACTTGGCGCGCACGCAGCTCGCGCTGATCGCGAACAGCTCCGCGCCGATGTCGACGACCCGGCCGAGGAAGCGCTGCTTGCGCTCCATCTTCCCCTGCCAGCGCGACATCGCGTAGAACGTCTGCCGCGCGAGCTTGCGGCTCGACCGCTCGACGAACCGCAGATGCGTTGCCAGGGAACCGAAATCGGCGAACGAGCCCGGCACCTGGCCCTTGCCGACGACGAGCGTCGGCAGCCACTTGGCGTAGAACCCGCCCGCCTTCGCCGCCGCCTTGGCCTTGCGCGACCGGTCCGCCTCCGGGTCGATGATGTCGCCCGCCACGGACAGGTGCGCGTCCACGGCCTCGCGCGCGATGATCAGGTGCATGATCTCCGTCGAGCCCTCGAAGATCCGGTTGATCCTCAGGTCCCGCAGCACCTGTTCGGCGGGGACGCCGCGTTCGCCGCGCGCGGCCATCGAGTCGGCCGTCTCGTAACCGCGGCCGCCGCGGATCTGCACGAGCTCGTCGGCCACCAGCCAGGCCATCTCCGAGTTGTACAGCTTCGCCAGGGCGGCCTCGATGCGGATGTCGTTGTCACCCGCGTCGGCGAGTTCGCTGCTGAGGTCCAGCACCGCTTCCAACGCGTACGCGGTCGCGGCGATGAACGCGATCTTGCCGCCGATCGCCTCGTGCTTCCCGATCGGCAGTCCCCACTGGACGCGTTGCGCCGACCACTCGCGCGCGATCTTGAGCGACCACTTCGCGGCGCCCGCGCACAGGGCGGGCAGGGAAAGGCGGCCGGTGTTCAACGTCGTCAGCGCGATCTTGAGGCCCGCGCCCTCCTTGCCGATCCGGTTGGCGGCGGGCACTCGGACCTGGTGGAACCTCGTGACGCCGTTCTCCAAGCCGCGCAAGCCCATGAACTGGTTGCGGTTCTCGACCGTGATGCCGGGCGAGTCGGCCTCGACGACGAACGCGCTGATGCCCCTGTCCGGCACGGCCGCCATCACGACCAGCAGTTCGGCGACGACACCGTTGGTGGTCCACAGCTTCACGCCGTCGAGCAGGTACGCCTCGCCGTCCTCGATCGGCGTCGCGGTGGTGCCGAGCCGGGCCGGATCGCTGCCGACATCCGGTTCCGTCAACAGGAACGCGCTGATCGCGCCCTTCGCGCAGCGGGGCAGGAACTCCTGCTTCTGCTCGTCCGTGCCGAAAAGCGCCAACGGCTGGGGCACGCCGATGGACTGGTGCGCGGACAGGAGCGCGCCGATCGCGGGGCTGGCGGAGCCCGCGAGCATGAGGGCTCGGTTGTAGTAGACCTGCGACAGGCCAAGGCCGCCGTAGTCCTGCTTGATCTTCATGCCGAACGCGCCGATCCGCTTGAGCCCGGCGTAGACCTCGTCGGGGATGCGGGACTCGCGTTCGATGAGACCCCCGTCCACCTCGGTCTCGCAGAAGTCGCGGAGGCGCTTGAGGAAGGCCTCGCCGTTCGCCCGGTCGTCGGGGGAACCGGTGGGGTGGGGGTGGATCAGGTCCAGGCGGAAGTGGCCGAGGAAGAGTTCCTTGCCGAAGCTGGGATGGCGCCATCGGGATTCGCGGGCCTGTTCGGCGACTTGGCGGGCTTGGCGTTCGTCTACGTGGTTGTGGGTGCCGGTTGGTTCGGGGGTGGTTGGTGCGGTGCCGGTTTTGTCGGGGGTGGTTGGTTCGGGGTTCGCTGTGGTCATCGCTGACCTCCCAGGAGCCGAAGGTGGGGCTTTGACGGTACTACCGGTGGGTAGTGGGGGCTGGTTGGTGGTTGGGGGGTGTCTTTCGTGGGGTGTGGGTGGGGTGCCTTTACCCGGTCGCCGAGTGTTCTGGACGCGCCTCCGCTTGTCAAGGCGGGAAAGATGCCTTGACAAGCGGAGGCGCGTCTAGAGATGGCTTTGGATCGGGTGCAGGGGTAGGTCTGGCTGCGCCAGCATCGGCTGCGCCGACAGGGCATCGGCTGCGCCGACAGGGCACCTCGCTGCGCGTCGGCGAGGCATCAGGCTTTGCCTGACAAGGCACCTCGCTGCGCGTCGGTAGGGCGGTGGGCGCTCCGCGCCGGGTGCGAGGGGGCGGCTGCGCCGATGTGGGCAAGGCCTGGCTTTGGGCTTGGGGCTTGCCGGGGGTGTGTGTGCTGGGTGGTGCGGTGTTAGTTCTGTGGTATTGGGGTGGCGCCGCGTTGGGTCAGGAGTTGTTGCATGTATTCGATTTCGCTGCTTTGCGACTTGAGCATGTTGTTGGCCAGGAGGCGCACCACCGACTGGCCTGCGTGGGTGGCGGCGTATTCGGCCATGGGAGCGCCGCCGATGTGGTGGCGGAGCATCAGTTGCAGGAAGTACGTGTCCAACTCGGGGCCGGTGAGGGAGCGGAGTTTGGTCAGTTCTTCCGCGGAGGCCATGCCTGGCATTTCCGGGGTGCCCGCGGTGGTGGATTCGTCGCCGTGCGAGTGGGCGGTGGATTCCATCCACTTCATGTGGGTGCCGTCGACCGACTGCTCGGGGAAGCTCCAGAGGAGGAGCCAGCCCTTCATGCGGCCGATCTGCTCCAACTGCGTGCTTTCGATGTCGAAGGCCAGTTGGCGGACTTCGAGGGTGGTGCTCCTGTCGCGGGCGATGTTCGCGAGTTGCACGCCCTGCAGGTGGTGGGCCGCCATGTCCTGGGCGAAGCCGACGTCCACGGAGTCGCGCTCCGGGTATGCGTTGTCGGTGGAGCCGGGCAGCTTGATGAGCAAGCCGACGGCGGCACCGAGCAGGAGCACGGCGAGCACGGCAGCGGTGATTACCACTGTCCTCGCCAGGGTGGGACCGCCGGTCGGACGGTCGTCCTGGACGTGCTCGGTCGCGCCCGCGTCCTGCTCGGTGTCGGCCATCATCGGATCAGCTGCTCGGCGGGGTGCTGGGTGCCGAGGACACCGCCGCGGACGGGTCGACGGCGGGGGCGGTGGCCGGGGGCTGGTTGGCCTCCGAGGTGACCGTCTCGCCGCCGGTCATGGGGATGCCGTCGGCGCCGGGGGCCTCCGCGACGAACGGGGGCGGGCTGTCGACGGGGAAGCCCTGGGACTCGCAGGACGCGCCGACCTCGGGGTACGTGTTCGGGTTGCGGCGCAGGGACTCGATGAACTGGTCGATGCGCTCGTCGTCGGCGCTCTCCAGCTTGAGCTGGTGGCCCCACGACTGCAACGAGATCGGCTTGTCCAAGCCGGGGTACGGGGACATCTGGGAGTACGGCTGGCCCGAGACGCGGGACTTCAGCTTCTCCAGGGCGTCACCGGTGACCTGGTCGGGGTTGTAGGTGATCCAGACGGCGCCGTGCTCGAGGCCGTGGACCATGTTCTCGGTGCGCACGGCCGTCGGGTAGACGGTGCCCATGCAGTCGGCCCAGGTGCCGTCGTGGGGACCGCCGAAGGGCGGGCTCTGGTCGTAGGCGACCCGCTGGGTGGCCGTGACGTGCTTGCTGGCCTCGTACTCCTTCTTGACGACCCCGTTGATCTTGTCCGACGGGTCCTTGTTCGTGTCCGAGGGAGTCCACTGCGCGAGCGCGGCCTCCTTCTGGTTCTGCGCGTCGATCTTGGAGTACGCGTAGCCGAACACGCCCACCGCCAGCGCGACCACGACGACGACCGCCGCGATGGTGCCCCAGGGCTTGGGCTTGCTCGCCACCACGGAGGAACGTGCTGCCTGCACGCTTCCGCGGTTGGCCTTAGTCTTCTTGCCGCTGACCATGTCCGCCTCTGGATCTCGTGTCATCCGTGCACGACGCCGGACGACTGCCGCCGGCCAGTGTAGGGACACCATGTCTGATCACCGTCAACACTCGGTTGCGGTGGGCGTTCGTCAACAGTTGCCACCTGACCGTGTGAGCGCCGCCATCCCACCTTCCGGGACTGGTCAACCCGGTCGAGACCAGCGCGAACACTTCCCTAGACTTCTGCGGGTGACTCCCGCTGCGCTCGCTGAACTGGTCCGTGCGACGGCCGTGGACGTGCTGTCCGGCCGCGGCCTGGACACCGCCACGCTGCCCACCGCGGTGACCATCGAGCGACCCCGCAACCCCGACCACGGCGACTACGCGACGAACCTGGCCCTGCAGATCGGCAAGAAGCTCGGCGTCCCGCCCCGCGACCTGGCCGGATGGCTGGCCGAGGCGCTGGCGGGGACCGGCGCGATCGCGTCCGTCGACGTCGCGGGCCCCGGTTTCCTGAACCTGCGGCTGGCCGCGGACGCCCAGGGCGAGGTCCTGCGCGAGGTGCTCGCCGGGGGCGACGCCTACGGCACCGGTGAGGAGCTGGGCGGACTCCGGATCAACCTGGAGTTCGTGTCGGCGAACCCGACCGGCCCGATCCACCTGGGCGGCGCCCGCTGGGCCGCGGTCGGGGACGCGCTGGGCCGGGTGCTGGCCGCCAGGGGCGGCGACGTGACCCGCGAGTACTACTTCAACGACGCGGGCGCCCAGATCGACCGGTTCGTCGCCTCGCTGATCGCCGCGGCCAAGGGCGAGGGCGCCCCGGAGGACGGCTACGCGGGGGCCTACATCACCGACATCGCGGCCGAGGTGATCAAGCAGGAGCCCAGCGCCCTGTCCGCCGAGGACAGCGCCGAGGTGTTCCGCCGGATCGGCGTGAACCTGATGTTCGAGGAGATCAAGCAGGCCCTCCACGACTTCGGCACGGACTTCGACGTCTTCTTCCACGAGGACTCGCTGCACCGCTCCGGCGCGGTCGAGAAGGCCGTCGAGGCGCTGAAGAAGTCCGAGGCCCTGTACTTCGAGAACGGCGCCTGGTGGCTGCGCTCCAGCGAGTTCGGCGACGACAAGGACCGGGTGGTGATCAAGAGCGACGGCGCCCCCGCCTACATCGCCGGTGACATCGCCTACCTCCAGGACAAGCGGTCGCGCGGGTTCGACCTGTGCATCTACATGCTCGGCGCGGACCACCACGGCTACATCGGCCGCCTCAAGGCCGCCGCGGCGGCGCTGGGCGACGACCCGGCCGTGGTCGAGGTGCTGATCGGCCAGATGGTGAACCTGGTCAGCGACGGCAAGCCGGTGCGGATGAGCAAGCGCGCGGGCACCGTGATCACGATGGAGGACCTCGTCGAGGCGGTCGGCGTGGACGCCGCCCGGTACGCGATGGTCCGCTCGTCGGTCGACTCCGTGCTGGACATCGACCTCGACCTGCTGCGCAGGAACAGCAACGACAACCCGGTCCACTACGTGCGGTACGCCTACGCGCGCATCGCCTCGGTGCGCCGCATCGCCGCCGACCTCGGCCTGGAGCCGAACGACCGCTTCGAACTCCTCGTGCACGACCGCGAGGGCGACCTGATCCGCACGCTCGGCGAGTTCCCGCGGGTCGTCGCCGCGTCGGCCGAGCTGCGCGAACCGCACCGCGTGGCGCGCTACCTGGAGGAGTTGGCGGGCGTGACCCACCGGTTCTACGACACGTCCGAGCTGCGGGTGCTGCCCCGCGGCGACGAGGAGATCACCCCCGCGCACCAGGCGAGGCTCCAGCTGGTGCTGGCCGCCCGCCAGGTGTTCACCAACGGCCTCGGCCTGCTCGGCGTGACGGCATTGGAGCGCATGTGATGCGCGCGCACCCCGCCGGTCCCCGGCACGCCGACGTCATGACCGCGGGCAGCACCGCGGGCGCTCGACCGTCCACTTCGGACGGCCTGGCGGAGCTGCACCCCGCGGTGTGGCCGCGCAACGCCGAACGCGGCGCGGACGGCGTCGTCACCTTCGCCGGTGTGGACGTCCGCGACCTCGCGCGGGAGTACGGCACGCCGCTGTTCGTCATGGACGAGGCGGACTTCCGGTCCCGCTGCGCCGAGCACGCCACGGCGTTCGGCGACCCGACGCTGGTGCACTACGCGTCCAAGGCGTTCCTCAGCGTCTCGGTGGCCCGCTGGGTCGCGGAGGAGGGGCTGAGCATCGACGTGTGCAGCGGCGGCGAGCTGGCCATCGCGCTGCGCGCGGAGTTCCCGGCCGAGCGGATCGCGTTGCACGGCAACAACAAGTCCGTCGCCGAGCTGACCGCCGCCGTCGAGGCCGGTGTCGGCGCGGTCGTGGTCGACTCGTTCTTCGAGATCGCCAGGCTCGACCAGATCGCGCGCGAGCGCGGGGTCGTGCAGCCGGTGATGATCCGGGTGACGGTCGGCGTCGAGGCGCACACGCACGAGTTCATCGCCACCGCGCACGAGGACCAGAAGTTCGGCTTCTCGCTGTCCTCCGGTGACGCCGCCGAGGCCGCGCGCCGCGTGCTGAAGGCGGGCGGCCTGCGGCTGACCGGCCTGCACAGCCACATCGGGTCGCAGATCTTCGACGCCAGCGGCTTCGAGATCGCCGCGCGCCGGGTGATCGGCCTGCTGGCCGACCTGCACGTCGAGCACGGCGCCGAGAGCCTCGCGAGCCTGACCACGGTGGACCTCGGCGGCGGCCTGGGCATCGCGTACACGCCGGACGACGACCCGCCGCCGCCCGCTGAGCTGGCCCGCCAGCTGCACAACATCGTCCAGAAGGAGTCCGAGCACGCGGGGCTCCCCATGCCGCTGATCGCGGTCGAGCCCGGTCGCGCCATCGTCGGACCCGGCACGGTCACCGTGTACGAGGTCGGCACGATCAAGGACATCGAGCTGGACGGCGGCCACACCCGCCGCTACGTCAGCGTGGACGGCGGGATGAGCGACAACATCCGCACCGCGCTGTACGACGCGGTGTACGACTGCCGGCTGGTGTCGCGCGCGGTCGAGCCGGACACCGGCGCCGTGCTGTGCCGCGTCGTCGGCAAGCACTGCGAGGCGGGCGACGTCGTCGTGCGCGACTGCTGGCTGCCCGAGGACCTCGCGCCCGGCGACCTGATCGCGGTCGCCGCGACCGGCGCCTACTGCTACTCCATGGCCAGCGGCTACAACCGGCTGCCGCGACCCGCGCTCGCCGCGGTGAGCGACGGGCGGGCCCGTCTGCTCCTGCGCCGGGAGACCGAGGACGACCTGTTCCGCTTGGAGGTTGAAGGTGCCGGAAGGTAAACTGATCAGTGCTCGACCGGTCAGCGCCGGACCGATTCGGGTGGCGCTGCTGGGCTGCGGCACCGTGGGCACCGAGGTCGTCCGGCTGCTGACCGACCAGGCGGCCGACCTGACCGCGCGGATCGGCGCACCGGTCGAGCTGACCGGCATCGCCGTGCGCAAGCCCAACAAGCACCGCGAGGTGCCGGAGGAGCTGCTGACGACCGACGCGGAAGCGCTGGTGGCGTCGGACATCGACCTCGTGGTCGAGCTCATCGGTGGCATCGAGCCCGCGCGCACCCTCCTGCTGGAGGCGCTGCGCTCGGGCAAGTCCGTCGTCACGGCGAACAAGGCGCTGCTGGCCGAGCACTCCGCGGAGCTGTTCGAGGCGGCCGACGCCTCCGGGGCCGACCTGTACTTCGAGGCGGCCGTCGCCGGGGCCATCCCGCTGCTGCGGCCGCTGCGCGAGTCGCTCGCGGGCGACCGGATCACCCGCGTGATGGGCATCGTGAACGGCACGACGAACTTCATCCTCTCGGGCATGGACGCGACCGGCGCGAGCTACTCCGAGACGCTGGAGGAGGCCTCGCGGCTCGGGTACGCCGAGGCGGACCCGACCGCGGACGTGGACGGCTTCGACGCCGCGTCCAAGGCCGCGATCCTGGCCTCGCTCGCGTTCCACACCAGGGTCACCGCCTCCGACGTGCACCGCGAGGGCATCTCGGCGGTCAGCGCCTCGGACATCGCCGCGGCCAAGGGCCTCGGCCGCACGGTCAAGCTGCTGGCCATCTGCGAGCGGGTCACCGAGACCACCGAGGACGGCACGACCAGGGAGTCCGTCGCGGCCCGCGTGCACCCGGCGATGATCCCGCGCAGCCATCCGCTGGCCGGGGTGAACGGCGCGTTCAACGCGGTGTTCGTCGAGGCCGACGCGGCGGGCGAGATGATGTTCTACGGAAAGGGCGCGGGTGGCGCGCCGACCGCGAGCGCGGTGCTCGGCGACCTCGTCGCGGTGGCCCGCAACCGGGTCCACGGCGGTCGCGGACCACGCGAGTCCGCCTACGCCGGGCTGCCGGTGCGGTCGATCGGGCAGACCCCGACGCGCTACCACATCAGCCTCGACGTTGCCGACCGCGCGGGCGTGCTCGCCCAGGTCGCTGCGGTGTTCGCCGAGCACGACGTGAGCATCGCCGCCGTCCGGCAGGAGGGCAGGATCGACGACGCCAGCCTGGTGATCGTCACCCACGCCGCCTCCGACGCGGCACTCCGGTCCACAGTGGACAAGATCGGCGGCCTGCCGGTCGTCCGGGACGTGGTCAGCGTTATGCGGGTGGAAGGCGAAGAGCAATGACGATCCAAGCAGGCGTGCGACCCGGCTGGCCCGGCGTCATCAACGCCTACCGCGACCGCATCGAGCTGCCCGACGGCGCGCGGGTCGTCACCCTGCACGAGGGCGGCACCCCGCTGGTCGAGGCCGAGCACCTGTCCGAGCTGACCGGCAGCCGCGTGCTCGTCAAGGTCGAGGGCGCGAACCCGACCGGGTCGTTCAAGGACCGCGGCATGACCATGGCCATGACGTACGCCCTGGCCAGCGGCCTGAAGGCGGTCATCTGCGCGTCCACCGGCAACACGTCGGCCTCGGCCGCCGCCTACGCCGCCAAGGCCGGGCTGACCTCGGCCGTGCTCGTCCCGACCGGCAAGATCGCGCTCGGCAAGATGGCGCAGGCCGTCATGCACGGCGCGAAGATCCTCCAGATCGACGGCAACTTCGACGACTGCCTCGAACTCGCGAGCAAGACCGCGGCCGAGTACCCGGTGACGCTGGTCAACTCGGTCAACCCGGTTCGGCTGATCGGCCAGCAGACCGCCGCGTGGGAGATCTGCGACGTGCTCGGCCGGGCGCCGGACGTGCACTGCCTGCCGGTCGGCAACGCGGGCAACATCACCGCGTACTGGCGCGGCTACCGGGCGTACGCCGAGGACGGCGTCACCGCGTCGACGCCCAGGATGTTCGGCTTCCAGGCCGCGGGCGCCGCCCCGCTCGTGCTCGGCGAGCCGGTTCGGAATCCCGAAACCATCGCGACCGCGATCCGGATCGGCAGCCCGGCCTCGTGGAGCGGCGCCATCGCCGCCCGCGACGAGTCCGGCGGCCTCATCGCCGCGGTCACCGACGAGCAGATCCTCGACGCCTACCGGCTGCTCGCGCGGCGCGAGGGCATCTTCGTGGAGCCCGCGTCCGCCGCGAGCATCGCGGGTCTGCTGGCCACGGCCGCCGACGGCCGCCTGCCGAAGGGTTCCGTGGTGGTCTGCACGGTCACCGGCCACGGCCTGAAGGACCCCGACACGGCGATGCTCGGCATGGTCGCGGTCGAGCCCGTCCCGGTCGACCCCGGCGCCGTGGCGACGGCGCTGGAGCTGGCGTGACGACCGGTGTCCGGGTCACCGTGCCCGCGTCGAGCGCGAACCTGGGCTCCGGTTTCGACGCGCTCGGCATGGCGCTCGACATCCAGGACGAAGTGGACGTCCGGGTCGTCGGCGGCGGTCTGGTCGTGCGCGTGAGCGGCGAAGGTGGCGAGAACGTGCCCACCGACGAGACCCACCTCGTGGTGCGGGCCTTCCGCGCCGCCTGCGGGCTCCTCGGGTTCGCACCGTCCGGAGTGGAGTTCGACTGCCGCAACGCGATCCCCCATTCGCGCGGACTCGGCTCGTCCGCCGCCGCGATCGTGGCGGGGGTCGCGGCCGCGTACGGGCTCGCGGGTCGCGAGTTGGACACGGCCGCGTTGCAACTCGCGTCGGAGTTCGAGGGCCACGCCGACAACGCGGCGGCCAGCATGTTCGGCGGCGTGGTGATCGCGTGGTCCGAGGGTGGGACCTACCGGGCCGTGCGGCTCGACCCGCACGACGACCTCCGGCCGGTCTTGCTGGTGCCGTCGGAGGAGTCGTCGACCAAGACCACCAGGGGCCTGCTCCCGGCCGTCGTCCCGCACGCCGACGCGGCGTTCGCGGTGGGCAGGTCCGCGCTGGCCGTGCACGCCCTGACCTGTGATCCCTCGCTGCTGCTGGCCGCTTTGGACGATCGTCTGCACCAGTCGTACCGGGAGCCCGCGTGGCCCGCGACGATCAGGGTCGTCAACGACCTGCGCGCGGCGGGCGTGGCGGCGGCGGTGTCCGGCGCGGGACCGACCGCGCTCGCGCTGCCGAAGGACGGCGAACTGCCGGTGGGCGTCGACGTGACGGGTTTCGACGTGCGCCGATCGGCCGTGGACCTGGGAGGGGTGCGCGTTCGGCCACTTGGCTGACGACGCCACGCGGAGGTACCCCGGTTGTTGCACCCGCACCGGCCTGCGTCTACCCTCGGAGGCGATCAGTCACCGCGCGCACGGGCGCCGGTGCCGTGCCCGGACATTCGTTCCGGGTCGCATTCCAGCCAGCCAGGTGACCCTGTGCCGCAAGGGCGGGGTCCAGGCTGAATGGGCACCCGATCGCCGTGTGACCGAGAAGTCCCGTGCCGACGGACCTCGTCGTAAGTGCGAAATCGCCGCGTCGAATCCGTCTTCATCGGACGAACTGCCGTTCCGCATTCCGTCGGACGGCAGGTCCGCTGGGCCGCGTAGGAGGCGGGGTCCGGTCAGGAAGGACTTGTGTGAGCAACACCGATTTGTTGAGCAGCAACGCTGCTCCCGAAGCCGCTGCCAGTTCTGGAGCCGAGGAGAACGCCCTGTCCACCCCTTCCAACGGCAGCGCCCCGCGCAAGCGGGCAGGTCTGTCCGGCATGGTGCTCGCGGAGCTTCGTGAGCTCGCGGGCCAACTCGGCATCAACGGAACCGCGGGTCTGCGCAAGGGCGACCTCATCGCGGCGATCAAGGAAAAGCAGGGTGGTACCTCCGGTCGGGGCAGTGCCGCGACCCCGCCCGCCAAGACCGAGAAGCCCGCGGCCGTGAAGGTCGCCGAGGCACCCGCGGTCGAGGCTCCTCGTGTCGTCGAGAAGTCCGCCCCGGTGGAGAAGCCGGTCCAGCAGCAGCTCGAGGTCACCGAGCAGTCCGCGACGGGCGGTGAGGAGGAGGGCGGCCGTCGCAACAACCGGCGCCGCAGGTCCTCCGGCCGTGCCGCGGGCAGCCCGGAGGCGCTTGTGGCGGCCCCGGCCGAGGCACCCGCCGTCGAGCGCTCCCCGGAGCGCCCGGCGCAGGAACGCCCCGCCCAGGAGCGTCCGGCGCAAGAGCGTCCTCAGCAGGACCGCACCCAGCAGGAGCGCCCGCAGCAGGACCGCAACCAGGGCGAGCGCCCCGAGCGCGGTGAGCAGCAGCGTCCCGAGCGCGGCGAGCGCCAGGACCGCGGCGACCGCGGCGACCGCCCCGAGCGGGGCAACCGCCAGGACCGCGGCGACCGGCCGGAGCGCGGCGAGCGCCCCGAGCGCGGCCAGGGCCGCAACCGCCAGAACGAGCGGTCCAACGAGCGGTCCAACGACCGCCAGAACGACCGCCAGAACAACGTGGTGGAGGACGACGACGAGGAGGGCGGTCGTCGCGGCCGTCGCTTCCGCGACCGCCGCCGCCGTGGCGGCCGGATCGAGGGCGGCGCCCCCGGCGCTCCCGACACCGAGGTGCGCGACGACGACGTCCTGCTGCCCGTCGCGGGCATCCTGGACGTGCTGGAGAACTACGCCTTCGTGCGCACCTCCGGCTACCTCGCGGGCCCGAACGACGTCTACGTCTCGCTGTCGCTGGTCCGCAAGTACGGCCTGCGCCGCGGCGACGCGCTGATCGGCGCCGTCCGCCAGCCGCGCGACGGTGAGCAGCAGCGGCAGAAGTTCAACCCGCTGGTGCGCGTCGACAAGATCAACGGCTTGGACCCGGACCAGCTCAAGAACCGGGACGACTTCACCAAGCTCACGCCGCTGTACCCGAACGAGCGACTGCGCCTCGAGACCGAGCCGCACATCCTCACCACGCGCGTCATCGACCTGGTGATGCCGATCGGCAAGGGCCAGCGCGCGCTGATCGTGTCGCCGCCGAAGGCGGGCAAGACCTCGGTGCTCCAGTCGATCGCGAACGCGATCACGACGAACAACCCCGAGTGCCACCTGATGGTCGTCCTCGTGGACGAGCGTCCGGAAGAGGTCACCGACATGCAGCGCTCGGTGAAGGGCGAGGTCATCGCCTCGACCTTCGACCGGCCGCCGTCGGACCACACCACCATCTCCGAGCTGGCCATCGAGCGCGCGAAGCGCCTCGTGGAGATGGGCCACGACGTGGTCGTGCTGCTCGACTCGATCACCCGCCTGGGCCGTGCGTACAACCTGGCCGCCCCGGCGTCCGGGCGCATCCTGTCCGGTGGTGTCGACTCGACGGCGCTCTACCCGCCGAAGCGCTTCCTCGGCGCGGCGCGCAACATCGAGAACGGTGGCTCGCTCACCGTCATCGCGACCGCGCTCGTCGAGACCGGCTCCGCCGGTGACAGCGTGATCTTCGAGGAGTTCAAGGGCACCGGCAACGCCGAGCTCAAGCTCGACCGCAAGATCGCCGACAAGCGGATCTTCCCCGCGGTGGACGTCGACCCGTCCGGTACCCGCAAGGAAGACCTGCTGCTGTCGCCGGACGAGCTCGCGGTCATGCACAAGCTCCGCCGCGTGCTGCACGCGCTCGACAGCCAGCAGGCCATCGAGCTGCTGCTCGACCGGCTGCGCAAGAGCCGGACGAACATCGAGTTCCTCATGCAGGTCGCCAAGACCACCCCCGGCAACGAGGGCGTCTGACCTGCTCGCTCGACCGTCCACCAGGGCCATTCCTCCGGGAGTGGCCCTGGTGCCGTTTCAGGGCCAGTACGGCTCCGAGCGCCCGGCGGCCTCGGTGATCAGGCGGCCGTCCAGTTCGACGATCGTCAGGTCGATGCCGCCGAACGGCCACTCCACCGCGAACTCGAGCGGTTCGGGTGGCGGCAGCGGCCACAGCCACAGGCCGTGGACGGTGTGGTTGAGGTGCATGCCGCCACCGCTGCGCCCGCCGCCGCCGACCGGGGTCCAGGTCAGGGTCGATCCGCTCGGCGGGACCTCGCGCGCGGCGGCGCGGCGGAGTCCACCGAGGGTGGTGGCCTTCGTGCCGTCGGGGAGGCGGACACCGAACCTCAGCACCTTGTCCGGCAGGCCACCTTCCGCGGTGACGCCGGTGAACATCGTCGAGTGGCCGATGCCGCGCAGTTCCCACCACTCGTTCAGCGGCATGTCACCGCGCCGGGCCACGACTTCGGTGAGGAGGAGGCAACCGGTGGTGTAGACCCGCGCCGAGGAAAGGACGACCACGACGCTGTCACCTCGGAACACGACGCGCTGGAACGGGACGATCACCCCCATCTCCTCGGCCGGTGGTGACAGCCACGGAGGCGTCGGTGGGGGCTCCGGGGGCTCGACGAGGTCCTGGGCGGTGGGATCGGGTTCGAAGAACATGGGTTCGACGGTATCCACGACGGCGGTCCGCACCGGGGCCGTCCGGGGGAACCGAGGTCGGCATCGGGGTTCTTCCGCGGCCTGGGCCCCGCGGTCGACGGGATCGTGGGTCAGCAGCTCGCCGAGGTGTACCGGCTGCCGGCCTCGAGGGTGGTGGTGCGGCGGCGTTCGACGACGTACCAGCGGATGAGCATCGCGACGGCGGGGACGCCGAGGCCGATCATGGCGAGGACCGGGAGGCGGACGCCATCGACGGCGATGCCGAGGGCGAGGACGGACCACGGGTACGTCCAGCGGAGCCAGCGGCGTTGCCAGGTGGAGTACCAGCGGACCGCGTCGCTCGTGGCGAGGGCGACCGCGGTGGCGGCGCCGAACACGGGTGTGGACAGGCCGATCGACCAGTCCGAGGAGCCGAGCAGGAGGCTGGTGAAGCCGGTCAGGCCGATGACGGCGATGGTGAAGAGGTACGGCACGGCGAGCCAGGTCGGCAGGCTCAATGGGCGTCCAGTGGCGCAGAGCACCCGGCAATTGTGTGGGCCGGTGGTCCGGTGCGCTGCCCTGATCGGTCAAGTGGCGACCCGCTGCGCCGAACGGAGGCGCGACGTCGGCGAACGGCGGGGGTGACCAGTGGCGCGAGTCACCCCCGACGTGTGGGAACAAAGGGAGGTCAACCGGCGTTTTCGTCTTCGTCAGAGCATCTGGCAGACTCTCTAGTCGAGTCCGGCTCCGGTTCACCCCAATCCCGGGGACCCGGCGGCCACACCGCTGAAAGGGACGAGACGTTGAAGACTGGCATCCACCCGCAGTACACCTCCACCGATGTGACCTGTAGCTGTGGGAACGCGTTCACCACGCACAGCACCAAGTCCTCCGGGTCCATCCACGTCGAGGTCTGCTCCAACTGCCACCCGTTCTACACCGGCAAGCAGAAGATCCTCGACACCGGTGGCCGGGTCGCGCGCTTCGAGGCTCGCTACGGCAAGCGCACCGCCGCCAAGTAGCTTCGTCAACGGCGTCCCGTTCGAGCCCGGTCGGGCTCGGGCGGGACGCCGTTTTCGTCTGTTCAGGGCAGAAGCGCAGCAGCGGTACGAAGCACAGGAGTCGTCGTGAACCAGCCCCAACCGCTCGAGGACCTGCTCGCCGAGCACGCCGACCTGGAGCGGCAACTGGCTGATCCGGGCGTGCACGCGGATCAGGCGGGTGCGCGCAAGCTCGGGAAGCGGTACTCCGAGCTGGGGCCGATCGTGAGGGCTGTCCGGGACCTGGAGCAGGCTCGGGAGGACCTGGAAGCGGCGTCCGAACTCGCCGAGGACGAGTCCTTCGCGGCTGAGGCCGAGGAGTTGAAGGTCAGGATTCCGCAGCTGGAGTCACGGCTCACGGAGCTGCTGCTGCCGCGGGACCCGCACGACTCGTCGGACGTGGTCATGGAGATCAAGTCCGGTGAGGGCGGCGAGGAGTCCGCCCTGTTCGCGGGCGACCTGCTCCGCATGTACCTGCGCTACGCCGAGCGCCACGGCTGGAAGGCCGAGGTCCTCGACGGCACCGACTCCGACCTGGGCGGCTTCAAGGACGTCACGGTCGCCATCAAGAGCAAGGTCCCCGCCGCGGACGGCGTTTGGTCGCGGCTGAAGTTCGAGGGCGGTGTGCACCGCGTGCAGCGCGTGCCCGTCACGGAGTCGCAGGGCCGCATCCACACCTCCGCCGCCGGTGTCCTGGTGTTCCCGGAGACCGAGGACGTCGAGGTCGAGATCGACGAGAAGGACCTGCGCGTCGACGTGTTCCGCTCGTCGGGCAAGGGCGGCCAGTCGGTCAACACGACCGACTCCGCGGTCCGCATCACGCACCTGCCGTCCGGCATCGTCGTGTCCTGCCAGAACGAGCGCAGCCAGCTCCAGAACAAGGCGCGCGCCATGGTCGTGCTCCAGTCGCGGTTGGTCGCGCTGGCCGAGGAGCAGGCGCAGCAGGACGCGTCGAACGCCCGCAAGACCCAGATCCGCACGGTCGACAGGTCCGAACGGGTGAGGACGTACAACTTCCCGGAATCACGCATCTCGGATCACCGGGTCGGGTACAAAGCACATAATCTCGACCAGGTGCTCGACGGTGATCTCGACGCGGTGCTGGACGCGCTCGCGACGGCCGACCGGGCGGAGCGACTCGCTGGCGGGTGACTGACGAGGAGGCGCGCTGTGGCCGAGGTTGTGGTTGATCCCCAAGGCGCTCCCCTCGACACGGGTCTCGCCGTCCGCGTCACGGGTCTACCCCCCGACTCGCCCGCCACCATCACCCTGACCACCGGCGACCGCGCGTCGCGGGCGGTCTTCGTCGCCGACGAGCGGGGAGTGGTCGACCTCACCCGGCACGCGCCCGTCGAGGGCGACTACGCCGGCGTCGACCCCATGGGCCTGTTCTGGTCGCTCGCGCCCACGGGCCGCGCGGCGGGCGCGACGCTGCTGGAGGTCGAGGGCGTCGGCGAGGTCGGGATCGAGCGCCGCACCCTCCCCGAGGGCGTCGTGCGCACCGAGGTCGACGAGGACGGGCTGGTCGGCGTGCTGTTCGCGCCGGACGACGACGACGACATGCACCCCGGCGTGATCGTGCTCGGCGGCTCGGAGGGCGGCCTGCACGAGCTGGACGCCGCCCTGCT
Source organism: Umezawaea sp. Da 62-37 (assembly GCF_032460545.1). Lineage (GTDB taxonomy): Bacteria > Actinomycetota > Actinomycetes > Mycobacteriales > Pseudonocardiaceae > Umezawaea. The sequence continues at coordinate 4,109,905 of NZ_CP135965.1, read as the reverse complement.
GGCCGGGCACGGGTTCGTCGCGCTGGCGCTGGCCTACTTCGGGGCGCCCGGCCTGCCGGAGGGCCTGGTGGACGTCCCGCTGGAGTACTTCGGCACCGCCGTCTCCTACCTGTCCGCGCGGGCGGGCGAGATCGGGGTCATCGGCGGCTCGCGCGGCGGCGAGGCGGCGCTGCTGATCGGCGCCTCGTTCCCCGAGGTCAGGGCCGTGGTCAGCGTGGTCGGCAGCGGCGTGGTCACCCAGGGCGTCGGGCCCCGCGCGAACCTCCTGCGCGTGCTCCAGGACGAGGCCGCCCCGTGGACGTGGCGCGGCGACCGGCTCCCGTACCTGCCGTGCTCCGTGCCGGACGCCCTGCGCGCCGCCGTCGTCGACGACGAGCCGGTGGCGCTGCGGCAGGCGTTCGACCTCGACGACGGCGTCCCCGAGGAGGCGGTCATCCCGGTCGAGCGCATCCGCGGCGGCGTGCTGCTGCTGTCGGCGGGCGACGACCGGAACTGGCCGTCGGAGCGGCTGAGCGAGATCGCCAAGCGCAGGCTTGACGAGCACGAGCACCCGTTCCCCTACGAGCACGTCAGCTACCCGGACGCGGGCCACCTGATCGCCGGGCCGCCCCACCGGTCGGCCACCGACGTGCGCGTGCCCGGCCCCGGCGTGACCTTCGAGATGGGCGGCACGCCGTCCGCGACGGCCGCCGCCCGAGCCGACGCGTGGCGTCGGTCGCTCAAGTTCTTCTCGGAGCTCCTGGACACCTAGTCTGGGGAGCATGAGCGCACACTTTGACGTCGTGGTCCTCGGTGCGGGCCCTGGAGGGTACGTCGCCGCGATCCGGTCGGCCCAACTCGGCCTGAAGACCGCGATCATCGAGGAGAAGTACTGGGGCGGTGTGTGCCTCAACGTCGGCTGCATCCCCTCGAAGGCGTTGCTGCGCAACGCCGAGCTGGCCCACATCTTCACCCACGAGGCGAAGACCTTCGGCATCAAGGTGGACGGCACGGTCACCTTCGACTACGGGGTGGCGTTCCAGCGCAGCCGCAAGGTCGCGGAGGGGCGCGTCAAGGGCGTGCACTTCCTGATGAAGAAGAACGGCGTCACCGAGTACCAGGGCCGCGGCGAGTTCACCGACGACCGCACGATCGTCGTGAACGGCGAGACGGTGACGTTCGACCACGCGATCATCTCGGCGGGCGCGACGACCCGGATGCTGCCCGGCACGGCCAAGAGCGACCGCGTGGTGACGTACGAGGAGCAGATCCTCAGCGAGGAGCTCCCCGAGAGCATCATCATCGCGGGCGCGGGCGCGATCGGCGTCGAGTTCGCCTACGTGATGCACAACTACGGTGTGAAGGTCACCATCGTCGAGTTCCTCGACCGGATGGTGCCGTTGGAGGACGTCGAGGTCTCCACTGAGCTGGCCAAGCGCTACAAGAAGCTCGGCGTCGAGGTCCGCACCGGCACCCGCGTCGACTCGATCGACGAGTCCGGCCCGAAGGTGCGCGTCACCGTCACCAAGGACGGCAAGGAAGAGGTCCTGGAGGCCGACAAGGTCATGCAGGCCATCGGTTTCCAGCCGCGCGTCGAGGGCTACGGCCTGGAGAAGACCGGTGTGGAGCTGACCGAGCGCGGCGCCATCGCCATCGACGGCCGCTGCCGCACCTCCGTGCCGCACATCTTCGCGATCGGCGACGTCACCGCGAAGCTGATGCTGGCGCACGCCGCCGAGGCCATGGGCATCGTCGCCGCCGAGACCATCGGCGACGCGGAGACGATGGAACTCGACTACGTGATGATCCCGCGCGCCACGTTCTGCCAGCCGCAGATCGCGAGCTTCGGGTACACCGAGGCGCAGGCCCGCGAGAAGGGCTTCGACGTGCAGGTCGCGAAGTTCCCCTTCACCGCCAACGGCAAGGCGCACGGCCTCAACGAGCCCGGCGGGTTCGTGAAGCTGATCAGCGACAAGGCGCACGGCGAGCTGCTGGGCGCGCACATCATCGGGCCGGAGGCGACCGAGCTGCTGCCCGAGCTGACGCTGGCCCAGCAGTGGGACCTGACGGTGACCGAGGTCGCGCGCAACGTCCACGCGCACCCGACGCTCGGCGAGGCCGTCAAGGAAGCCGTGCACGGGCTCGCGGGCCACATGATCAATTTTTGACCCCCTCGGTGGTGTGGTGCCGGGCGCTCCCGCCCGGCGCCGCCACTACCATCCGGGCATGAATCGACAGCCCATCCGCCTGGCCCTCGTCGAGGCGGAGCGCATGCTGACGGCGGCCGGTGTGGACAGTCCCCGCGTCGACGCCGAGTACCTCGCCGCCCACGTGCTCGGGGTGGAGCGGTCCCGGCTCCCGCTCATCCCGATGGTCGACCAGCAGGTGCTGGAGACGCTGCACAAGCTGGTGCGCAGGCGGGCCGAACGGGTGCCGTTGCAGCACATCCTGGGCTGGTCGCCGATGGGCGCGATCAGGGTCGACGTCGGGCCGGGCGTGTTCATCCCGCGGCCGGAGACGGAGTTCATGCTGGAGTGGGCGCTCACCAGGATCAGGGGCGTCGAACGGCCCGTCGTCGTCGACCTGTGCACCGGGTCCGGGGTGCTGGCGCTGGCCGCGGCGAACGCCCGCCCGGACGCCGTCGTGCACGCGGTGGAGCGCGACGTGGACGCGCTGGCGTGGGCCCGGCACAACTCCGACGCGCGCGTGCTGGCGGGTGACACGCCGATCCTGCTGCACTCCGGCGACGTGACCGAACCCGGTGTGCTGGTCGATCTGGAAGGGACGGTCGACCTGGTGCTGTGCAATCCGCCCTATGTGCCGGAAGGAACGCCGGTGCAACCCGAAGTCGCCGACCACGACCCGCACGCGGCGGTGTTCGGCGGCGCCGACGGATTGGACGTGATCCGCTCCGTGGTGGGCCTTTCCGCGCGGTTGTTGCGGCCCGGCGGGTACTTGGCCGTCGAACACGACGACGGCCACGGCGAGTCCGTGCCAAGTTTGCTGAGCGCCCGCCGCGTGCTCACGGACGTGGCCGACCACCAGGACCTCGCAGGTAGGCCGCGTTTCGCGACCGCGAGGAGGGTGTAGCCGCGGCGGATCCCCGCACCGGTGGAATTGTCGGTGCGGTTCCCGCATTAGCGCGGACCCGAAGGGCATTCCGTGCGAATTGCCTTCTGATCTGGCAGAATTGCCAACCGGCCATTCAGAGGGGAGTAACGTGACTGTCAATAAGCCGGATGAGTGGTCCGAATTCCGCTTATGGCTCGATGTTCAGCTCGAATGGTTGCGGAGCGTGGAACCCCAGACCGATTTCCGCCTGGTGGAACAGGCCCGCGCGATCTTCCCGAAGATCTACGAACCCGGCGCCCCCGCCCACGCCGTCGTCGAGCTGGAACGCCTGGCCAAGTCCGCGTGGTCCGCCGAGGGCACCGCGCTGCTGCGGCACTACCTCGGGTACGCGCTCGCCGTCCGGTCGATGGAGGTGCGCGGCCTGATCGGCGACAGCGGCGTCGTCATCGTCGAACGCTTGGCCGACCGCATCCTGGCGCTGGACACGTGCGACCCGGAACTCGACCAGTTCGCCGAGGAGCTGCTGGGGCGCGGCGAGGAGCCGAAGCCCCGCAACAGCCACCGCGCCGTGTTCGCCTTCGCCTGCCTCCTGCTCGTCTTCGGCGTCGTCCCGGTCGTCACCGGCGGCCTGATGGGCAGCGCGACCCTCGTGGGCTCCGGCGCGCTGCTCGCCGTCTTCCTGGTCGCCGCCTTCGCCTGGCAGTACCGCGTGATGAACCTGCGCGCACCGGTCGGCCGCGCAGACCGCTGACCCCACGGCCGAACCGCCGCCCGCGTTCCGCCCCCGCGCGGCCCCGCCCGCTGCCAGGATGCCCCGGTGGATCATGACCTGGCTTCCGCCGTCGCCCGCTCGATTCCCCTGGTGCTGGAGCACATCCCGCTCGGCGCGGCCGCCGAACTCGGCGGACTCGCCGTCACGCCGGGAAGGGCCCGGCGTCGGAAGCGCGGGTCGGCCGTGGTGAACGCCGTGCGCGGGCTTGAGTCGGCCGGGCGGCTGGCCGGTGCGCTGGAGCAGGTGGTCGACGCGTTGCGCGTGCCGGTTCCGCCCGAACTGGTGCGGCACCTGGAAGCGCGCCGGGGGACGTTCGGGTTCGCGTACGCGGATTCCGGGGACGAGACCGCGAAAGCGTTGCGACTGCTGGAGATCTGCCACCCCGGCGCGGTCGAGGTGGTCGCGGAGGTGGTCGCCGGGCTGGTGGGCGACGACGCCGTCGCCCCGCTGCTGCGGGTGGACGCGGGCGGTGACGGGGAGGCGGTCGCGGCGCGGCACGGGGCGGCGCACCTGGCGCTGTGCGCGGTGGTGTCGGCGGGTGTGCTGCGGGCGCTGGGGGAGGACTGGTCGGTGACGACGGCCGCGGTGGTGGGGACCGCGATCGGCACGGCGGCGCTGCTGCTGCCGGGGCTGCCGATGCCGGACTGCCACGCGGCGGCCGTGCTGGCGAAGCGGCGGGCGGAGTACCGGTACCCGCACTGGTCGTCGGCGTCGCCCCCGGTGCGGGACCACCGGTTCGCGCTGGCCGAGGGCGACGTGCCGGAGGAGGTGGACTTCTCGGCGAACGGGCTGGTGGTCGCGGTGCCGGGCGGCGCGGTGGTGCGGACGGGGCTGGCGGAGGGGGTCGCCTCGGTGGCGCTGCACGTGCTGGAGGGGCCGCCGGACGGGATCGACCTGGAGGGCTGGGACGAGGTCGTGGAGACCACCTGGACCGCCGAGGTCGGATCGGCGCGGCTGGGCGGGCCGACGTCGGGGCAGGGGCGCCGGGCGGAGGCGCCGCCGTGGCCGGGGGAGTACCGGCTGCTGGTGCGGGCCACCGGGCGCGACGACGGCGACGAGGAGCAGTACTCGTTGACGACGTGGCGCGCGCCCGCGGCGCCCGACGTGGTGCACCTGCGCACCGACCGGCTCGGCCACCGGCTGCGCGGCGAGCCCGAACCGCCGGTGGTCGTCGCGCCGGAGGCAGCCCACCGGTGGGTCTCCGGCAGCACGCTGGACCAGGCGGCGGCGATCACCGTGGTGGTCGGCTCCCCGGTCGACGAGGTGGTCCGGGCGTTCGGCGGCGACCCGGCGGACCCGCGACCGGCGGACCGGCTGCGGGAGGACTTCACCAGGTCGTGGATCGCGGTCGCGGCGGTCGGCGACGCGGTCGTGGTGTTCGAGGAGAACGGCGTGCTGGGGACTCGCGAGGAGGTGATCGGACCGCTCTCGCGGAAGGGCCGGGTGGCGAGCGCGTTCTGGAACGTCAACGCGCTGACCCTGCTGTCGTTCGCCCGCGACGGCGAGGTGCTGGCGTCGTTCGAGCCGGGGCCGTGCCCGAGCGACGACCCGGAGGTCCGGACCGCGTTCGACGCCGTGGACCTCCAGGACCTGCGCCACCAGGAAGCGAAGCTCCTGACGGCGGCAGCCCGCTTCGCCGGGCAGGTGGTCACGGCGGACGACCTGGCTTCCGCCGTCGGCTACGAGGTGGAAGAACAGGCCTGACGGTGGCTCCGCGAGCCCGATCACTACCCTGTCCGGGGTGAGCACGGTCTACGACACCAGTGAGCTGAACAACCGCGCGGCGGGGCTCGCCGCGGCCGCGGGCGCCGTGCGCTCGGGCCGTCTGGTCGTCCTCCCCACCGACACCGTGTACGGCCTGGGCTGCGACGCGTTCGACGCGGCCGCCGTGCGCTCCCTGCTGGAGGCGAAGGGCCGGGGGCCGGACATGCCCGTCCCGGTGCTGGTCGGCTCCTGGACCACGATCGACGGCCTGGTGCTGAGCGTGCCCCGGCAGGCCCGCGCGCTGATCGAGGCGTTCTGGCCGGGCGGCCTGTCGCTCGTCCTGCCGCACGCGCCGTCGCTGTCGTGGGACCTCGGCCGGACCAGGGGCACGGTCATGCTGCGGATGCCGCTGCACCCGGTCGCGCTGGAACTGCTGCGCGAGGTCGGCCCGATGGCCGTGTCCAGCGCGAACAAGAGCGGTTTCCCGCCCGCGTCGACCGCGTGGAACGCCCGTGAGCAGCTCGGCGACGCGGTCGGGGTGTACCTGGACGGCGGGACGTCGGGCGAGAACGTGGCCTCGACCATCGTCGACCTGACCGGCCCCGAGGCGATCGTGCTGCGCGAGGGCGCGGTGCCCGTCGCGGAGGTCTCCGAGGTGCTGGGCCTCGAAGTCGAGGTCGCCCGCTAGTCGATCTTGGTCCACCGAGTACGGTGGAGCCGGATAACTCACCGCCGCTCACCCGGCCTACCGAGGGGTCAGCCTTCCAGCCGTGGGCCCGTTGCCAGCTTCAGCGTCAACCGTCCTCCCCGTCCGGGAGTACCTGCTCGTCGCCCTGACGGCGGCGGTGGTCACCTTCCTGCTCGTCGGGCTGGTCCGCGTGTTCGCCTTCAAGATCGGCGCCGTGGCCTACCCCCGGCAACGCGACGTGCACGTCAAGCCCATGCCCCGGATGGGCGGCCTCGCCATCTACGGCGGCGTCCTCGGCGGCATGATGCTGGCGCACCAGCTCCCGGTGCTGCGCTCCGCGTTCGACTTCTCCAACGACCCGTACGCCGTGATCGTCGGCGGCGGCGTGATCGTGCTCGTCGGCGTGCTCGACGACCGGTTCGAACTGGACTCGCTCACGAAGCTCGCGGGCCAGGTCACCGCCGCGGGCCTGCTCGTGCTGTTCGGCCTCCAGTGGCTGGTGTTCTGGGTGCCGTGGGGCGACAACGGCGCGGGTACCGGCTCGCTGCTCTCGCTCGACCAGAACCAGGGCGCGCTGCTCAGCGTGCTGCTCGCCGTGACGATGGTGAACGCGATGAACTTCGTCGACGGCCTGGACGGCCTCGCCGCGGGCATCGGTCTGATCGCCGCCGTGGCGACCTGCGCGTTCTCGATCGGGCTGCTGGCCAAGAACCAGGGCGACGTCGGCGCGTACCCGCCGGCGCTGATCGCGGCGACCCTCGCGGGCGCCTGCCTCGGCTTCCTGCCGCACAACTTCAACCCGGCCCGCATCTTCATGGGCGACTCCGGGTCGATGCTGATCGGCCTCATGCTCGCCGCCGCCACGACGTCGGCGTCCGGCAAGCTCAACTACGCCAGCCTCGGCGCCCCCGACCTGCTGGCCCTGCTCTCCCCGCTGCTGGTCGTCGCGGCCGTGCTGTTCGTGCCGCTGCTGGACCTGCTGATGGCCATCGTCCGGCGCACCCGCCGCGGCGAGAGCCCGTTCTCCGCGGACAAGATGCACCTGCACCACCGGCTGCTGGAGATCGGCCACTCCCAGCGGCGCGCGGTGCTGCTCATCTACTTGTGGGCCGGTGTGCTGGCGTTCGGCGCGGTGGCGCTGACCCTGTTCGACGTGCGCGTGGTGGCCTGGTGCTTCGGGTTCGGGCTGCTCGTCGCGCTGTTCGTGAGCGCGATCCCCAGGCTGCGCGAGGTCCGCCGCGGCCAGTGACCGGTCGTGGGAGACTGGTCGAAGACCCGAGGAGATGCAGTGACAGCGCTTCCAGTTCCGCCGAACCACCTGCTCACCATCGCCGAGTACGCCTCTCTTGGTGAAGTCGAGTCGGGGTACACCGAACTGCTGGAAGGCTGCCTTTTCACGTCGCCAAGCCCGACACCCGACCACAACTTCGCCTCGGTGGCGTTGGTGAAGCAGCTGCTCCCGCAGTTGCCGGATGAGGTCTTCCTCATCCCGGATGTCGACGTCGACCTCGAGTTCGCTCCCTCACGGCAGCCCGGCTCCTCCCGCCGTCCGGACCTCGTGCTCGTAGGGCGGGACGCGCTGATGCGAGTCCGGGCCGAGGGTGGGCTACTCCGAGCCTCCGAGGTCCTGGTGATCGCTGAGATCGTTTCGCCGGGTTCACGTCGAACCGACTACGTGGCCAAGCTCGGTGAGTACGCCGACGCTGGCATCCCGCACTACTGGATCATCGACATCGTGGAGCCGGTGTCGCTGATCGCATGCCACTTGGCGGGCGAGTTCGGTTACCAGCAAGCGCCCGCGGTCACCGGTGGGTTCGCCACGACCGAACCCTTCCCGATCACGATCGACGTGGACCGGCTCCGCTTGGTGTGAGGCGAGGTCCGCCGCGGCCGGTGGCGGTTCTGGAACACTGGATCGCATGTCAGTGCTCCCGGATCCGATGCACCACCTGCTGACCGCGGCGGAGTACGCGGCGCTCGGCGAGGTCGAGTCGGGGTACACCGAGCTGCTGGAAGGCAGGCTGCTGCTGTCGCCGGGGCCGACGCCGGACCACAACCTGGCCTCGGGGGAGCTGTACCACCAGCTGCGGCCGCAGCTGCCCGACGACCTGGCGGTGGTGCAGTCCGTCGACGTGGACCTCGAACTCGCGCCGCCCGGTCAGCCGGGGTTCTCCCGCCGTCCGGACCTGGTCGTCGTGCACCGGGGGGCGATGCGGCGGACGCGGGCCGAAGGTGGGCCGTTCCGGGCGTCGGAGGTGGTCGTGGCGATCGAGATCGTGCTGCCCGACTCCCGGCGGACCGACAGCGTGGACAAGCGCGGCGAGTACGCCGACGCGGGAATCCCGCACTACTGGATGGTCGACATCGCGGACCCGGTGACGCTGGTGGCCTGCCACCTCTCGGGCGAGGGCGGTTATCGGGCGCTGCCCGCCGTGACGGGCGTCTTCGCCCTCACCGCGCCGTTCCCGCTGCGACTCGGTTTGGACCGACTGGTCTGATCGACTTCCGCGGATGTTCACGGCGGGTTCATCACCGAGTCCTCCCGGATGCCCGAATCCGCACCTGCGCGAAGCGTGGAAATCCAACCTCTTACACTCGGTGGTATGAGCGAGACCAGCGAAGATCTGACTCATGCCGGCATGGTGCGCGGACTGGCGGGAGCGATGTTCCGCGGCGCGCTCATCCCGACGGTGGTCACGGTGGTCTTGGGTGTCGTGGTGTTCGGGGTGCTGCACGGCGCTCCGGGTGCCCTCGGCGCGCTGGTGGGTGGTCTCGTGATCATCGCGTCTTCTTTGGCGACGCTGTGGTTGATGCACCGGACCGCGGCACTGGAAGTGCACTTCGTGATGGCCGCGGCACTTGGCGGATTCATGCTCAAGATGCTGGTGTTGCTCGGCGTAATGATTCTGTTGCGCGATGTGGAGTTCCTGCACACCAACTCGGTCGCAATCACGATGATCGCGACGATTCTCGTCGCGGCGGCCGCCGAAGGCCGTGCGTCCAAACGGAGCAAGAGCCTCAACGTGATCCCGTCGACGGCCGCTGAACCGTCTTGAGCCGTACGCCCGTCCGGGAAGTCCCTACCGGCTGATATGGTTCGCCCGCAGACCTGGACGCCCCCTCCTCCGGCTTGGCCGAGGGGGGTGCCGCTGGCAGGTGTCTGCGGTCCGTAAGGTACGTTAAGTCCTGATCGTGACGATTCCCCCGGCGGAGTGAACGCCGGCCGGGAGAACCGGAAGGAGCCCAGTGGGCGAACTGGTGCTGGCCGAGGGTGGAACCTTCGTTCCTCCCAGCGCTAAGGATTTCTTCTTGCCGCCGATCTTCGGTGGTGTCACCAAGCCGATGGTGCTGGTCGTTCTGTCGATCGTCATCATCGCGGTGTTCTTCCTGTTGGCGACGCGCAGCTTCAAGCTCGTGCCCAGCAAGTTCCAGTTCATCGCCGAGTCGGTTTACGACATGGGCCGCAACACGATCGCCAGGGAGCAGATCGGCGGCAAGGACTTCAAGCCGTTCGTGCCACTGATCGTCACCCTGTTCACGTTCGTCCTGGTGAACAACCTCTTCGGGATCATTCCGCTGATCCAGTTCCCGACGATGTCGCACATCGGCTTCCCGCTCGCCGTGTCCGTGCTCGTGGTGTACCCCGTTTACCACTACGTCGGGTTCAAGCGCCACGGTTTCGTCGGTTACCTGCGGAACCAGTTGTTCCCGCCGAACGTGCCGAAGCCGGTGTACATCCTGCTGGCTCCGATCGAGTTCTTCTCGAAGTTCATCATGAACCCCATCACGCTGGCGATCCGAGTGTTCGCCGCGATGTTCGCGGGTCACCTCATCCTGTTGGTGTTCACCTTGGCCGGTGAGTACCTGCTCATCGAAGCCGGCGGCCTTTTGAAGCCTGTTTCGTTGCTGTCTTTCGCCTTCGCCATCGCGATGACGTTCCTCGAGGCGTTGATCCAGGTCATCCAGGCCTACATCTTCGCCCTGCTGTCCGCCAGCTACATCGGTATGGCGCTGGCCTCAGACCACTGAGCGACAACAACAAGCCCCCGTTCCGCGCCAACCGCGGAACGAGTTCGAAAGGGATACGCAAGTGAGCATGGTTCTTGCACAGGCCGCCGAGGCAGTCAACATCAACCCCGGTCTCGCCCTCATCGGTTACGGCCTCGGCGCGATCGGCCCCGGCATCGGCGTGGGTCTCATCTGGGCCGCGGTCATCAACGGCACCGCGCGTCAGCCGGAGGCCCGTGGCCCGCTGATGAACATCGCGTGGACGACCTTCGTGCTCGTCGAGGTGCTCGCCCTGATCGGCCTCGTGCTCTTCTTCATCGCTTCGGCCGCTTAATTACCGGCCTCATCGCGTAGGGAGACGTCGTGGTGAACACCTTGATCCTGGCGGCGGAGGAAGCTCCGAACCCGGTCATTCCGCACATTTCGGAGCTGATCCTCGGCCTCGTCGCCTTCCTTCTGCTGCTCTGGATCATGCAGAAGTTCGTGTCGCCCCGCTTCGAGGCGCTCTACTCAGAGCGCGCCGCGAAGATCGAGGGTGGCATCGAGCGCGCCGAGCAGGCGCAGGCAGAGGCGCAGAAGGCTCTCGACGAGTACAAGGCGCAGCTGGCCGAGGCCCGTGCCGAGGCCGCCCGCATCCGTGACGACGCGCGCGCCGAAGGCACGCAGATCGTCGAGGAGCTGCGCGAGCAGGCACAGGCCGAGTCCGCGCGGATCGTCGCGCAGGGCCAGCACCAGTTGGACGCGCAGCGCGCCCAGATCGTCGCGGAACTCCGCGCCGATCTCGGCCGGGTGGCCGTCGAGCTGGCGGGCAAGGTGGTGGGCGAGGCCCTCGAGGACGAGGCCCGTCGCCGCGGCACTGTCGACCGCTTCCTCAACGAGCTGGACGCCGTAGCGGCGCCGGCAGGCAAGTAAGAGGACGCCGATGACGTTCCACGCAGCGAGTCGAGAGGCACTGGCAGCCGCTGAACTGCGGTTGCTCGAGCTGGTCGACGCCACCACCAACGCCGAAGACCTGACCACCTACGGGGACGAGCTGTTCTCCGTGGTCAGCCTGCTGACGGCGCAGCCGCAGCTGCGGCGCGCGCTCGGCGACTCCTCGTCCGAACGGGCGGGCCGCGAGCAGCTCGTGAAGGGCCTGCTCTCGGGCAAGGTCTCCGCGGGGACCCTCCAGGTACTGGTCGCGGTGGTCACCGCGAAGTGGTCGAGCCCGCGCGAGCTGGTCGACGGCGTCGAGTCGCTGGCCCAGACGGTGCTGATGGTGCGCGCCGAGCGGGACAACCGCCTCGACTCGGTGGAGGACGAGCTGTTCCGGCTCGGCCGCATCGTGGCCGGGTCGCAGGACCTCGAACTGGTGCTCTCGGACCACTCCGTCACGCCCGACCGCAAGGTCGAGCTGGTGGACGGCCTGCTCTCGGGCAAGGTCGAGCCGATCACCAAGCCCCTGGTCGACCAACTGGTGCGCGAGCCCCGCGGCGCGCACGTCGTCGACGGGCTCATGCGGCTCGCCGACCTCGCGGCCAAGCGCCGCGAGCGCTCCGTGGCGCACGTCCGCACGGCGGTGGAGCTGAGCGCGGCTCAGCAGGAACGCCTGGCCACCACGTTGACCACGATCTATTCACGACCGATCGCACTGCACGTCGAGGTTGACGCCTCGCTCGCCGGTGGCCTGCTGATCAAGATCGGCGACGAGGTCATCGACGGAAGCGTGGCTGGTCGGTTGGCGGCCCTCCGCCGCGACCTCGCCGGCTGACCAGAACCGGAACCGCGGCTTCACCAAAGCCCCTTTCCCATGAACGAAGTGAGAGCAGGAACGACATGGCGGAGCTGACGATCTCGTCGGACGAGATCCGCAGTGCGATCGAGAAGTACGTCTCGAGCTACTCCCCGGAGGTCAACCGGGAAGAGGTCGGTGTCGTTGCCGAGACCTACGACGGCATCGCCATCGTCGAAGGCCTGCCCGGCACGATGACGAACGAGATCCTCGAGTTCCCCGGCGGGGTCCTCGGAGTGGCGCTGAGCCTCGAGGTCCGCACCATCGGTGCGGTCATCCTCGGTGACTTCGACAAGATCGAGGAAGGCCAGGAGGTCAAGCGGTCCGGCCAGGTGCTCTCGGTGCCGGTCGGCGACGGCTTCCTCGGCCGCGTGGTCAACCCCCTCGGCGCGCCCATCGACGGCCTCGGCGACATCGTGGCGGACGACAACCGCGCCCTGGAGCTCCAGGCGGCTTCGGTGCTCCAGCGCCAGCCGGTGTCGGAGCCGATGCAGACGGGCATCAAGTCGATCGACGCGATGACCCCCATCGGCCGCGGCCAGCGCCAGCTGATCATCGGCGACCGCAAGACCGGCAAGACCGCGGTCTGCATCGACACGATCATCAACCAGAAGAAGGGCTGGGACTCGGGCGACCCGAACCAGCAGGTCCGCTGCGTGTACGTCGCCGTGGGCCAGAAGGGCTCCACCATCGCGGGCGTCAAGGCCGCGCTGGAGGAGGCGGGCGCGATGGAGTACACGACCATCGTCGCGTCCCCGGCGTCCGACTCCGCGGGCTTCAAGTGGCTGGCCCCGTACGTGGGCTCGGCCATCGGCCAGCACTGGATGTACCAGGGCAAGCACGTCCTGATCGTGTTCGACGACCTGACCAAGCAGGCCGAGGCGTACCGCGCGATCTCGCTGCTGCTGCGTCGCCCGCCGGGCCGCGAGGCCTACCCCGGCGACGTCTTCTACTTGCACTCGCGCCTCCTCGAGCGGTGCGCGAAGCTGTCGGACGAGATGGGCGGCGGCTCGATGACCGGCCTGCCGATCATCGAGACCAAGGCGAACGACGTGTCGGCGTACATCCCGACCAACGTCATCTCGATCACCGACGGCCAGTGCTTCCTGGAGTCGGACCTCTTCAACGCCGGTGTGCGCCCGGCCGTCAACGTGGGTATCTCGGTCTCCCGCGTCGGTGGCTCCGCACAGATCAAGGCGATGAAGGACGTGTCCGGCTCGCTGCGCCTCGACCTGTCGCAGTTCCGCGAGCTGGAGGCGTTCTCCGCCTTCGCCTCGGACCTCGACCCGGCGTCGCGCGCCCAGCTGGACCGCGGTGGCCGACTGGTGGAGCTGCTCAAGCAGGGCCAGTACTCCCCGGTGCCCGTCGAGGAGCAGGTCGTCTCGATCTTCCTCGGAACCAAGGGCTACCTGGACTCGATCCCGGTCGGCGACATCCGCCGCTTCGAGGCCGAGTACCTGGAGTACGTGCGGCGCAACAACGGCGACATCCTCTCGGGCATCCGCGAGACGAAGAAGTTGCCGGATGACGCCAAGCAGGCCATCGTCGACTCGGTCAACGCGTTCAAGCAGCAGTTCACCGCCACGGACGGTTCCTCGGTCGTTCCCGAGTCGCACGCCAAGGCGATGGACGCCGACAAGGTCGGACACGAGTCGGTGAAGGTCAACCGACCCGCTCCGGTGGAGAAGTGACGTAGGCCATGGCCGCACAGATTCGCGAGCTGCGCCAACGGATCCGCACGGTCAACTCGACCAAGAAGATCACGAAGGCGTACGAACTCATCGCCACGTCGCGCCTCGCCAAGGCGCAGGCAAGGGTCGCGGCCTCGCGCCCCTACGCGGACGAGATCACGAACGTGCTCTCCGCGCTGGCCGGGGCTTCGGCGAACCTGGACCACCCGCTACTGGTGGAGCGCAAGGATCCCAAGCGCGCCGCCATCCTCGTCGTCACCAGCGACAAGGGCATGTGCGGTGGTTACAACTCCAACGTCCTGAGGGCGGCGGAGGAGCTGATCGCGCTCCTGCGCTCCGAGGGCAAGGAGCCGGTGCTCTACGCGCTGGGCCGCAAGGCGGTGGCGTACTTCAAGTTCCGCCGTCGCGAGGTCGAGCAGTCGTGGACCGGGTTCTCCCAGTTGCCGCTGTACGTCAACGCGTCCGAGGCGGGCGACGAGGTCGTCAAGGCGTTCATGGCCGAGCTGGAGGGCGGGAGCGGCGGGGTCGACGAGATCCACGTCGTCTACACCGAGTTCAAGTCCATGCTCAGCCAGAACCCGGTCGCCAAGCGGATCGCGCCGATGGACGTCGAGTACGACGCCCGTCCCACCGGTCCCGTGGCGGTGTACGACTTCGAGCCCGACGCCGGCACGCTGCTCGGGGCGTTGCTGCCGAAGTACGTCAAGACGCGGCTGTTCTCCGCCTTGCTGGACGCGGCGGCTTCCGAGTCGGCCGCACGGCGGACCGCGATGAAGGCCGCGACGGACAACGCGAGCGAGCTGGTCAAGACGCTCAGCAGGCAGGCGAACGCGGCCCGTCAGGCACAGATCACCCAGGAGATCAGCGAGATCGTCGGTGGCGCCTCCGCGCTTACCGGTGGCGCAGGAAGTGATGAGTGACATGAGTGCTACTGCCACCACCACCCGCACCGGCCGTGTGGTCCGGGTGATTGGCGCCGTGGTCGACGTGGAGTTCCCGCGCGGCGCGGTACCCGAGTTGTTCAACGCCCTGAACGTGGAGATCACGTTCGCGGCGGTCGCGAAGACGTTGACGCTGGAAGTCGCCCAGCACCTGGGCGACAACCTCGTCCGCACGATCTCGATGCAGCCGACCGACGGTCTGGTCCGCGGCGCTCCGGTGAGCGACACGGGCAAGGCCATCTCGGTGCCGGTGGGCGACGTGGTCAAGGGCCACGTGTTCAACGCCCTCGGCGACTGCCTCGACGAGCCCGGCCTCGGCCGGGACGGCGAGCAGTGGGGCATCCACCGCAAGGCGCCCGCCTTCGACCAGCTCGAGGGCAAGACCGAGATCCTCGAGACCGGCATCAAGGTCATCGACCTGCTGACCCCGTACGTCAAGGGCGGCAAGATCGGTCTGTTCGGCGGCGCGGGCGTGGGCAAGACGGTGCTCATCCAGGAGATGATCACCCGTATCGCCCGCGAGTTCTCCGGTACGTCCGTGTTCGCGGGCGTCGGCGAGCGCACCCGTGAGGGCACCGACCTCCTCCTCGAGATGGAGGAGATGGGCGTTCTCGCCGACACCGCCCTGGTGTTCGGCCAGATGGACGAGCCGCCGGGCACGCGCATGCGCGTCGCCCTGTCCGCGCTGACGATGGCGGAGTACTTCCGCGACGTCCAGGGCCAGGACGTGCTGCTGTTCATCGACAACATCTTCCGCTTCACCCAGGCGGGTTCCGAGGTCTCCACGCTCCTCGGCCGCATGCCGTCGGCCGTGGGCTACCAGCCCACCCTGGCCGACGAGATGGGTGAGTTGCAGGAGCGGATCACGTCGACCCGCGGCAAGTCGATCACCTCGCTGCAGGCGATCTACGTCCCCGCGGACGACTACACCGACCCCGCCCCGGCCACGACCTTCGCCCACCTGGACGCGACGACGGAGCTTTCCCGTCCGATCTCCCAGAAGGGCATCTACCCGGCCGTGGACCCGCTGTCCTCGTCCTCCCGGATCCTCGAGCCGTCGATCGTCGGCGAGGAGCACTACCGGGTGGCGCAGGAGGTCAAGCGGATCCTGCAGAAGTACAAGGAACTGCAGGACATCATCGCCATCCTCGGCATGGACGAGCTGTCCGAAGAGGACAAGGTCCTCGTCGGTCGCGCCCGTCGCCTGGAGCGCTTCCTCGGCCAGAACTTCATCGTGGCCGAGAAGTTCACCGGTCAGCCCGGCTCGTTCGTGTCCATCAAGGACACCATCGAGGCGTTCGACCGCGTGTGCAAGGGCGAGTTCGACCACTACCCCGAGCAGGCGTTCTTCAGCTGCGGCGGTCTCGACGACGTCGAGGCCAACGCGAAGAAGCTCGAGGGCAACAACTAAGTCCTCGGCAAGTCCGGAAGGGCCGCTCCCGTTCACGGGGGCGGCCCTTCCGGCGTGTCAGGACAGGAACGCCGCGATGGTCGCGGTGAACGACGCCGGGTCGTCCAGCCACGGGAAGTGGCCCGCTCCCGGCTGGGTCACGAACTGGGCCTTGGGGAGCAGCCCGGCGTACTCGGCCACGACGGCGGGCGGCGCCGCGAGGTCGAGTTCACCGGCCAGCAGCAGGACCGGCGCGCCGAACCCGGAGAGGGCCGCGCGGTTGGCGTCGGGGTCGTAGGCGCCCTCGGCGCCGAACGCGGCGGCGGCCTCCGGGTGCTGCTGCCCCTTCCCGGCCTCGTGGTGGGCCCTGGCCGCCGCGTCCCACCGGCCGTAGGTGAAGGGCGCGATGGCCTCCCAGTCGTCGTCGGAGCCCTCTCCGGCGGCGATCCTGGTGAGGGCGGCGGAGACCTGGTCGTGTTCCGGCTCGCCCTTGCGGCTCTCCACGACCTCGCGCCGCTTCTCGGCGGTGGCGGTGACGCCGATGGCGTACGTGCTCGGCGTGACCAGGACGAGCCTGCTGACGCGTTCGGGGTACCGGATCGCGTACAGCACGGCGAGGTTCGCGCCCGCCGAGTGCCCGAGCAGGTCGATCCGGTCGAGGCCGAGGTGCTCGCGCAGCGCCTCGACGTCGTCGACCTGGTGGTCGCACCGGTACGCGGCGGGGTCGGCGGGCGTCCCGGACGCGCCGGTGCCGCGCAGGTCGAGGCTGATCAGCCGCAGTGCCGCGGGCAGTCCGCCGAGGTCGCCGAGGTAGGCGGAGTCCCGCATCGGGCCGCCCGCGAGGCAGACGAGCGGGCCGCCCTCCCCGCTTTCCCGGTAGGCGAGTTCGGTTCCGTCGCGTGCTGTGAGGCGGGGCATGACCCGATCATCGCAACGCCGCTCCGACAAGGGCAATCGTGATACTCGGGCTCGGTGTCCGCGAGTCGGGGCGCGGCAGTCGGGTGGTCACCTGCGGCCGGATGAGTGGGAAAGTCCCGAACAGGGCAACAAAAGCGTCCCCCGCCCGATTTCTCCCGTGGCCCCCTGCACCGGCCGCCGTCACGAGGAGAGGTTTCACCATGGGACGTTCCGTCATCCGCGCGGCGGTCGCCGCGCTGCTGGTCGGCGCGGGGCTGACCGCGTTCCCCAGCACGATCCAGGCGGTCGCGGGCACTCCGCAGGCACCGGTGGTCGTGTTCACCGAGGACTTCGAGAACGGCCAGGGCGCCGTGCCGATCCTCTTACCGGCCTACGTCGGCGCCGCGGGCCAGTCCTACACCGCGGACCCGGCCTGGCTGGTCTCGTGCAACGGGCTCGTCGCGTCCTTGCAGCAGCCCCCGAACGACCCGACCGGCGGGCAGTGCAACAGCCGGTGGCCCGACGTGAAGCGCATGGCGGGCGACCTCGGCCAGTGGGCGGGCGGCGACCGCGCCACCAACCACGCGCTCAGCGCGTACACCGAGACGAACCCCGGCGCGAACAAGGTCCAGTTCGAGACCGCGCAACCGATCGCGCTGTCCGCGACCAACCGGTTCCTGACGTTCTCCGTCGACGCGGCCGAGCAGAACTGCTACGCGCTGCACGCGCTGCTGGCGTTCTACCTCCTGGACGGGCCCACGGCGATCCCGACGTTCACCAACCCGATCGAGACGTGCGCCAATCCCGGCCAGGTCGTCAACGGCACGTCCGTGGGCACGTTCGCCAGCGACAAGCCGGTCCTGTTCACCGGCAGCAGCCTCGGGATCCGGCTGGTCAACCTCCAGGGCAGCGGCAACGGCAACGACGCCGCGATCGACAACGTCCGGGTGCTGGACGTGACCCCGCAGCTGGACGTGTCGTTCAGCCCGGCCTCGGCGGAGATCAACACCCCGGCCACGCTGACCTACACGGTCACCAACACCACCGAGCTGGCCGTGAAGACGGGCTGGTCGTTCTTCGGCGCGCTCCCCAACGGCCTGAAGACGACGGCGTCCCCGACGACCGACTGCGCCGACGCGACGGCGACCGCCGCTCCCGGCGCGACCGCCGTGTCCGTCGAGGGCGCGCTGGCCACCGGCCAGACCTCCTGCACCGTCTCGGTTCCCGTCACGGCGACCCGCGCGGGCACGTACACGACCTGCGCCGCCGACGTCTCCCAGCTGGTCGGCCTCAACCCGCCCGGCTGCGCCTCGGTCGTGTTCGTCCCGCCGGTGCTCGGGTTCGACGCCCACGCGCACGGCGGCAAGCTCACGTCCCCGCTGCTGTCGGTCGGCCCGCTCGCCCCGGCCGACCTCGACTGCACCACCACTCCGGGGACCGACAGCGACCAGCTGGCCTCGGCGTCGCTGCCCGGTGTCGGCTCGCTGGGCGTGATCACGACCAGCGCGAGCGGCGTGGTGGCGCCGGACGGCCTGCGCACCACGGCGGCGAGCGCGCGGACGGCGGGCCTGAGCCTGCTGGGCGGCCTGGTCACCGCGGACGAGGTGAAGGCCACCGCGACCGCGACCGACGACCTGTCCGGGGTCGTGACGGCGACCGGGACGACGAACCTGACGAACCTGCGGGTGGCGGGCGTCCAAGTGCTCAACCCGGCGGTCGACCAGACGATCGTCATCCCGCTGGTGGCCTCGGTCGTCGTGAACGAACGGGTGCCGGTGCCCGGCGGCATCGTGGTCAACGCGGTGCACGTCAAGCTGCTGACCGGCACCGACCTGGTGGTCAGCCAGGCACGGGCGCGACTGGGCTGCTGACCGGTGGCGCGGGGTCCCTCACGGGGCCCCGCGCCGCGGCGACCGCACCGCGCTGGGGGCGCCCAGCGCGCGGGAGATGCCCCTGGCGGCCGTGCGGACGGCGGGCACGAGCGTGCTCACGTCCACGCCGTCCTGGGGCACCACGATCGACACGGCGGCCACCACGCCGTCGTCGGCGCCGCGGACGGGCGCGGCCACCGACAGCGTGATCAGCTCGATCTGGGCGTCGCTGATGACGTACCCGTCGCGCCGCACCTGGGCCAGCTTCTCGCGCAGCGCGGCGGGCGTGGTGATCGTCTTCGCCGTGAACCGCCGCATCGGGCTGCGCAGGGCCAGTTCCTGGTCCTCGGCGGGCGCGTGGGCGAGCATCGCCAGCCCGACGCCGGAGGCGTGCACCGGCAGCCTGCTGCCGACCCTGGTGACCACGTTCACCGCGTTGTGCGCGGAGATCCGCTCCACGTACACGGCCTCCAGCCCGTCGCGCACGGCCAGCTGGACGTTCTGGTGCGTGACCTCGTAGAGGTCCTCCAGGAACGGCATGGCCCGCTCGCGCAGCCCCAGGCTGCCGGGGGAGAGGACGGCGAGCTCCCAGAGGCGCAGGCCGACGTGGTAGCGGCCGTCGGCGTCGCGGTCCAGCGCGCCCCACTCCACCAGCTCGGACACGAGCCGGTGGGTCGTGCTCAACGCCAGCCCGGCGCACCTGCTCAGCTCGGACAGGTTCGCCGACGGGCGCTGTTCGGAGAACACGCCGAGCAGCGTGAACAGCCTGCCCGCGACGGACTTCGGTGTCGTCACGCGTTCAGGATGGCCTTCCGATCAGTGGAAAGTCCACTCGCTTCTCGAGGAGACCCACGTCACTCTGGAGGTGTGCGCACTCAGGTCGGAATCATCGGAGCCGGGCCCGCGGGCCTGTTGCTGTCCCACCTCCTGCACCTGGAGGGCGTCGACTCGGTGGTCCTGGAGTCCCGCAGCCGCGAGTACGTGGAGCGGCGGGTCCGCGCGGGCGTGTGCGAGCAGCCGACCGTGGAGCTGCTGCGCGAGGTGGGGCTGGCCGACCGGCTGGACCGGGAGGGTCTGCCGCACCACGGGTTCTCGCTGCGCTTCGACCGCGAGGACCACCGGATCGCGCTGACCGACCTGACGGGCGGCTCGATCACGGTGTACGGCCAGCAGGAGATCGTGAAGGACCTCATCGCGGCCCGGTTTGCGGCGGGAGGCGACATCCGGTTCGGCGTGGCCGACGTGGCCGTGCACGACGTGGAGACCGACCGGCCGCGGATCACGTTCGACGGCGGCGAGCTGGAGTGCGACGTCGTCGCGGGCTGCGACGGGTTCCACGGCACCAGCCGCGGCTCCGTGCCCGCGGGCGTGCTGAAGACGTTCGACCACGTGTACCCGTTCGCCTGGCTGGGGCTGCTGGCCAAGGCGGAGCCCTCGCACGAGGAACTGATCTACACCAACCACGAGCGCGGGTTCGCCCTGCACAGCATGAGATCGCCGGAGGTGACCAGGCTGTACCTCCAGGTCGACCCGCGCGAGCGCATCGAGGACTGGTCGGACAACCGGATCTGGGACGAGCTGCACCTGAGGCTCGCCACGGACGGCGACTTCGAGCTGCGCGAGGGGCCGGTGATCGAGAAGGGCATCACGCCCATGCGCGGCTTCGTCGCCGAACCGATGCGGCACGGCAGGCTGTTCCTCGCGGGCGACGCGGCGCACATCGTGCCGCCCACCGGCGCCAAGGGCATGAACCTCGCCATCGCGGACGTGCTCGTGCTGTCGAGAGCGCTGTCGGCGTTGCTGCACAAGGGTCGCACCGACCTCGTCGAGTCCTATTCGGACACCTGCCTGCGCCGGGTGTGGCGGGCGGAGCACTTCTCCAACCACATGACCACGATGCTGCACCGGGCGTCCGACGTGGACGACTACCAGCACCGGCTCCAGCTGTCGCAGCTGCGGTACACCGCGACGTCGACGGCGGCGGCCACCAGCCTCGCGGAGAACTACGCAGGCCTGCCCTTCTAACCCCGCGGAGGTCCGCCATGTCCACGAATCGATGGGTCTTACCACTCGGGTGGACGGCGGTGCTGCTGGACGGGTTCGACCTCGTGGTGCTCGGCACCGTGCTCCCCGTGCTGCTCCAGGACAAGGTCTGGGGGCTCACGCCCGCGAGCGCGTCGGCGGTGTCGACCATCGGGCTGGTGGGCATGACGATCGGCGCCCTCTCGATCGGCACGGTCACCGACGTGATCGGCAGGCGCAAGGCGCTCGTGCTGGCGGTGGCGGGCTTCTCGCTGTTCACGCTGCTGTGCGCGTTCGCGCCGTCGGTGTTCCTGTTCGGGCTGCTGCGCTTCCTCGCGGGCCTCGGCCTCGGCGGCTGCCTGCCGACGGCCATCACGCTGGTGAACGAGGTCGCGGGCCGCGGGCGCGGCGGCCGGGCGACGACGGTGATCATGACCGGCTACCACGTCGGCGCGGTCGCCACGGCGCTGCTGGGCATCCTCGTGATCCCGTCGCTGGGGTGGCGGGCGCTGTTCGTCATCGGCGCGCTGCCCGCGCTCGTGCTGGTGCCGCTGATGTGGCGGTACCTGCCGGAGACGAAGGCGGTCGCGTCCACGCCGGTGAAGGACGTCGTCGGCTCGCTGTTCAAGCCCGGCCTGGTGCGCGCGACGCTGGCGTTCTGGGTGGCGTCGTTCATGGGGCTGCTGCTGGTCTACGGGCTCAACACGTGGCTGCCGCAGATCATGCGCGTGGCCGGTTACCCGCTGGGCGCGGCGCTGGGGCTGCTGCTGACGCTGAACGTCGGCGCGATCATCGGCCTGCTGGTCGCCGGGTTCGTGGCGGACCGGTTCGGGATGTGGCGCACCACCATCGGCTGGTTCGCCGCCGCAGCCGTGTTCCTGGCGCTGCTGAGCGTGAAGCTGCCGGGGATCGGGGTGTACGCGGCGGTGCTGGTCGCGGGTTGCTTCGTGTTCAGCGCGCAGGCGCTGGTCTACGCCTACGTCGGCCGCGTCTACTCGGACGCGAACCGCGCCACCGGCCTCGGCTGGACCGCGGGCGTCGGCCGCCTCGGCGCCATCTGCGGCCCGCTGCTCGGCGGTGTGCTGCTCACCGCGGGCCTCGCCTACCCGTGGGGCTTCTACGCCTTCGCCCTGGTCGCCGCGCTGGGCGCGGTGGCCGTCGCCGTGATCGGCTCCCGCACCCACGTGGAGGTCTAGCGGGGCAGGTCGACCACCGACGGCCTGCCCTCGCTCGGCAGGGTCACCTCGACCTGGGCGGTGTCGTCCGGGACGAGCGCGGCGGGCTGCCCGGTGTCCTGCCAGTCGCCGGTGCTCCGGTAGCGCAGCGTCGATCCCGGCTGCGCCACCACCCAGCCCCGGCCGTCGGGCAGGCGCACCCCGGTCCGCAGCGGCGACGGGCTCGTCTCCGGTTCCCTGACCACGCGCTCCAGCCCGCCGTCGCGGTCGAACAGCAGGGTGAACGTCGTGGCCCGGTAGCCGGAGTCCTGGTACTCGCACACCAGGAAACCCCTGCCGTCGGGGGAGTTCCCGTAGACGCGCCAGGTGCTGAGGTACGCGGACGGCCCGACGTCGGTCATCTCCGCGTCCCGCAGCACCCGGAGCACGTCGACGTCCGGGGACGGCGGCGTGCCCGCGGTCGCCCCGACGCGGAGGCGGGTCGTGGGACTGGTGTCCGGCCAGGGCATCACGCCGCCGTCGGCGGTGCCGTTCGGCCTCGCGCGCACGCCGTCGGCGAGGTAGTCGTCGGCCGGGTGGGTGGTGAGCAGCCGGTCGGCGGCCACCCGTGCGGGCGGCTGCCCGGTGTCGACGACCAGCCGAACGGCCGCCGCGTCGCCGCCGGTCGTGTTCGTCCACACGGCGACCCCGTCGACCGTCGGGACCGGCGCCCACCTCCGGGAGATCCGCCCGTCGGACGCCTGGTCCGGGGCCGTCGAGACGTAGGCGGTGGCCGGGGGGTCCACCACCAGGAACGTGTTGTCCCCCCGGCCGAACTGGAAGGCCTGCGGGGCCGTCGGGGGATCGGCCGGGTTCGTGCTGCCGAGCACCTTCGTACGACCGTCCGCCGGATCGGTCGCGACCAGCCCCACCAGCGTCCGCCACCCGTCGCCGGACAGCCCCTCCTGCATCACGACGGCCGCCGGGCCCGCCTGCGTGCTGCCCATCCAGTACACGTGCGGCTCACCGCGGAGTTCCGCGATGCCGCGGTCCTGCCGCCACCCCGCGTCCGCGGCGTACCTCCACGCCGTGGTCGCGTCCGCCAGACGGGTCCCGTCGCCCGCGAGGTCGCCACGGGTGGTCTCGGCCAGCCTCGGATCGGCCGGGCGGTCCCGCAGCAGGCCGGTCCCCACCCCGGTGATGCCGAACACCGCCACGACGGCCAGCACGACGCTCTTCCGCCTGCGCGCCTTCCTGCGCCTGGCACCGCGGAGGACGTCGGCGGCGAACCCCGTGCGCGCTTCGACATCCCTGGTGCTGTCCCGCATCGCCGCCCGGAGCCCGTTCATCGCGCCACCTCCACCATGAGTTCCCGCATCCGCGCCAAACCGCGCGAGGTCTGGCTCTTGACCGTGCCGGTGCCGCACTTCAACGCCGCCGCCGTCTGGAGTTCGGTCAGGTCGTCGAAGTACCGCAGCACCAGGACCGCCCGCATCCTCGGCGGCAGCTCCGCCAACGCGCGCGGCACCGCGTCCTGCGCCACCACCCGCTCCTCGTGCCCGCCGACCGACGGCACCCCCGCCAACTCCCAGTCCGCCTCCGGTTTGCGCGACCTCCGCCGCCACCGGTTCGCCGACGCGTTCGCCAACGCCGCCCGCGCGTACGGCTCCGGCGGCCCCTTGATCCGCCGCCACCGCAGGAACATCCGCTCCAGCACGTCCTGGAGCAGGTCCTCCGCGGCCCCCCGATCACCGCCGCACAACAGGTACGCGGTGCGGAGGGGGGACTGCGACCGCAGCTCGACGAACTCCTCGAAGCCCTCGTCCGCCGCGTTCACAGCCACCCCTCTGCCTCCTCCGCGTCCCCCCACGGGAAGTTGGACACCGGCTGGGTGGAGGAGGTTGTCAGGATCGCGCCGGGTCGTGGGGCGGTTCGCGCACATCGCCCGAACGGGTGCCGCGGGAACGCCTCCCGCCTGCGGCCGGAGGTGGCGGGAGCCCGGTGTGACCAGGCCGGGGCGGCGGGGTTGTCACCCGACCGTTTAGACTGCGATTCGACTCCAGTCGACGAGGGAGATACGCGTGGCCGAGATGACCGTCCAGTTGGTCGCCGTTGAACGCCGTCTGTGGTCGGGCACGGCCACGTCGGTGGTCGCCCAGACGACCGAGGGCGAGATCGGCGTTCTGCCGGGCCACGAGCCCATGCTCGGCCAGCTGGTCGAGGGTGGCGTGGTCCGCATCCGCACTTCCGAGGGCGAGACCGTGACCGCGGCCGTCTACGGCGGGTTCCTGTCCGTGACCGGCAGCGGTGTGAGCGTGCTGGCCGAGGACGCCGAGCTGGCCGACGAGATCGACGTCGACGCCGCCCGGTCCGCGGCCAAGGATTCGGACGACCTCCAGCGGGGCCGGGCGCTCGCCGCCCTTCGTGCCGCCGGGCAATCGGCCTGAGGCCGGACGCGGACGAGCGGGTATCGCCGTGGGGATCGCCGAGATCGTCGGGGTGGTCCTGTTCGTCGTGGTCGTCGCCCTCGCGTACTTCGCGTGGCGCAGGCTGAGGTTGCTCCGGGCGGGCGGCGTGCACGTCGCGCTGCGCCTGCGCCAGGGCGAGAGCGGTCGGGGCTGGCACCTCGGTGTCGGCCGCTACCAGGGTGACGAGTTCGTCTGGTTCCGCGTGCTGAGCCTCGGCTCCGGCCCGGACCAGATCATCACCCGCGAAGGCCTGGAGATCGACGACCGGCGCGAACCCGCCGCGGCCGAGGCCTACGCGATGCCCGCGGGCTCCACGGTGCTCCGCTGCCGGAGCACCTCCGGCGGTGAGGTCGAGATCGCGATGGGCCCGGACGCGCTGACAGGATTCCTCTCCTGGCTCGAATCAGCGCCTCCGGGCCGTTCCATTCCCTGGGCTTCCTAGGCGTTCTGGCCGGGCTTCCACAGCACGTCGCCGTCCGGGTTCGCCACGCGCGCCAGGATGAACAGCAGGTCCGACAGCCGGTTCAGGTACTTCGCGGTCAGCACGTTCGTGCGCTCCGCGTCCACCTCCAGCAGCGCCCACGTGCTCCGCTCGGCCCGCCGCGAGATCGTCCGCGCCTGGTGCAGCAGCGCCGCGCCGGGCGTGCCGCCGTTGAGGATGAACGAGTCCAGCTTCCCGGTGCGCGCGTTGTACTCGTCGCACCACCCCTCCAGCCGGTCCACGTAAGGCTGGGTCACCCGCAGCGGCGGGTACTCCGGCTCGGGCACGATCGGCGTGCAGAGGTCGGCGCCGACGTCGAAGAGGTCGTTCTGCACCTTCCGCACGACCTCGTGCACGTCGTCGGCCAACGCCCCCAGCGCCAGCGCCACGCCGAGCGCCGCGTTGGTCTCGTCCACGTCGGCGTACGCGGTGATGCGCGGATCCGTCTTGGGGACGCGCGAGAAGTCGCCGAGTCCGGTCGTGCCGTCGTCGCCGACCCGCGTGTAGATCTTGGTGAGGTGAACAGCCATGACCCGCACTCTAGGGCTCCCGCGGGTCGGGACCCCTGCGCCTCGTCCGCATTCCGAGGGGCTCACGCACGGGCTCGATCCAGAACGTCCGTAGGATTGCCCGTCAGGGGCAATCGTTGAGGAGTTCTTTGGTGAGTGAGCACTTCCGGGTCCACGGCGGAGCGCGGCTGGTCGGCGAGGTCGATGTCGTCGGGGCCAAGAACAGCGTGTTGAAGCTGATGGCGGCGGCTCTGCTCGCCGAAGGCACGTCCACGATCACGAACTGCCCGGAAATCCTGGACGTGCCGCTCATGGCGGACGTCCTGCGGAGCCTCGGCTGCGTCGTGGTCATCGAGGGCGACGTGGTCACCATCACCACGCCCGCCGAGTTGAACCACCGCGCCGACTCCGAGGCCATGGGCAAGCTGCGCGCCTCGGTGTGCGTGCTCGGCCCGCTGGTCGGCCGCTGCAAGCGCGCCGTCGTGGCGCTGCCCGGCGGTGACGCGATCGGCTCGCGGCCGCTGGACATGCACCAGGCCGGACTGCGCAAGCTCGGCGCCACCACGGAGATCGAGCACGGCTGCGTCGTCGCGAACGCCGAGGGCCTGCACGGCGCGCAGATCTGGCTCGACTTCCCGAGCGTGGGCGCGACCGAGAACATCCTGATGGCCGCGGTGCTGGCCAAGGGCACGACGGTGATCGACAACGCCGCGCGCGAGCCGGAGATCATCGACATCTGCCTGATGCTCAAGGACATGGGCGCCAAGATCGAGGGCGCGGGCACGTCCACGCTGACCGTGCACGGCGTCGACAGCCTGAACCCGACCGAGCACCGCGTGGTGGGCGACCGGATCGTCGGCGCCACGTGGGCGTTCGCCGCCGCCATGACCCGCGGCGACATCCGCGTCCGCGGCGTGAACCCGCACCACATCGACCTCGTGCTGGAGAAGCTCCGCATGGCGGGCGCCGAGGTCACCACCTACGAGGGCGGTCCGGACGAGGGCTTCCGCGTGGTGCAGGTGGACCGGCCCAAGTCGGTCGACTTCGTCACGCTGCCCTACCCCGGTTTCGCGACCGACAACCAGCCGTTCGCCATCGCGCTGTCCACGGTGTCCGACGGCACGTCGATGATCACCGAGAACCTGTTCGAGGCCCGGTTCCGGTTCATCGAGGAGATGATCCGGCTCGGGGCCGACGCCCGCACCGACGGCCACCACGCCGTCGTCCGCGGCGTCGAACGCCTCTCCAGCGCCCCCGTGTGGGCGTCGGACATCCGCGCGGGCGCGGGCCTCGTGCTCGCGGGCCTGTGCGCGGACGGCGCGACCGAGGTGTACGAGATCTTCCACATCGAACGCGGCTACCCCGGCTTCGTGGAGAACCTCCGCAAGCTCGGCGCCAGCGTGGAGCGCGTCAGCGCTTAGGCAGGCAGGAAGCTGGCCGCAGCAGTCGAACGCCCGGCCCCCGCGTTCGGGGACCGGGCGTTCGACTGCTGCGGCCGGGGTGCCCGAGTGTTCGACTCGGGGTGTCTGGAGGTTCGACACGGGGTGTCTGGGGGTTCGACTCGCGGCGGTTAGACGTCTCTGAGGAGGAGTTTGGCGTCTGGGATGTCGGCGGGGAAGACCATGACCCGGTAGGCGCCCGGTTGGGGGGCGCGTACGGCGGTGGCCTTGATGCCCGCGGTGCGCAAGCGCTTGGCCAGGATGCGCGCGGCTTCTTCGGTCGGTACGAGGGCCACCTCGTTGAGCAGGCCGAAGTCGTCGCCGGTGTAGTCCGGGACGGCTCGGCGGTCGTTGCCGAACGCCCACCGCAGCACCCCGGCCAACAGGCCGAAGACCACGATCAGCAGCAGGGTTTGGGTCCACGCGTTCACGTGCTCTATCGTCCGCCACCACAGCCGTCCCGCGCCGCCCGCGAATGGCGGATTCGTCCCCGATCCGACCGTCGGGGTGCACTCGACCGGCGGTCTTCCCGCGGGAGGACTCAGTCCAGCGCGGCCGCTTTGGCCAGCAGCACCGAACGTTCGCGCTGGTTGGCGCACAGCCGGGCCGCCAGTTCCAGCTCGGCGCGCGCCTCCGGCCGCCTGCCGAGGCGGGCCAGCAGTTCCCCGCGCACGGTCGGGACCAGGTGCGAGCCGGGCAGCCGGTTCGAGGCGACCAGTTCGTCCACGATGGCCAGTGCCCGCGCCGGGCCCGAGGCCATGGCCACGGCGACGGCCCGGTTGAGCTCGACCACCGGCGAGGGCGCGACCCGGCCGAGCGCCTCGTAGAGCACCACGATCCGGTCCCAGTCGGTCGCCTCGACCGAGGACGCGGACGCGTGGGTGGCCGCGATCGCGGCTTGCAGGCCGTAGGGGCCGAGGCCGCGCGGCGCGGCCCTGGCCAGCGAGGCCAGCCCGCGGTGGATCGCCGCGAAGTCCCACCGCCGCCGGTCCTGGTGCTCCAGCAGGATCGGCGACCCGTCCTGGCCGGTCCTGGCCGGGAAGCGCGCGGCCGTCAGCTCGCACAGCGCGAGCAGGCCGTGCACCTCGGGCTCGTCCGGCAGCAGCGCGGCCAGCGTGCGGGCCAGCCGGATCGCCTCGTACGCCACGTCGGTGCGCACCAGCCGGTCGCCCGACGTGGCCGTCGACCCCTCGGTGAAGATCACGTAGAGGACGCTGAGCACGCCGCCGACCCGCTCCGCGCGCTGGTCGGCGGCGGGCAGCTCGAACGGCACCCCGGCGGCCGCGATCGTCTTCTTGGCCCTGGTGATCCGGGCCTGCACGGTCGGCACGGGCACGAGGAACGCGCGGGCGATCTCCTCGCTGGACAGGCCGGCGACCACGCGCAGGGTCAGCGCCACCCGCGCCTCGGGCGAGAGCACCGGGTGGCAGCTGACGAACATCAGCGCCAGGACGTCGTCGTCGATCCCGTCGGGGTCGACCTCCTCGTCGACCTCCGGGGCCGCCCCCAGCAGGGCGTACCGGTCCTGGAGGGCGACCCGGCGGCGGATCGCGTCGATCGCCCGCCGCCGGGCGGTGGCCCGCAGCCAGCCCGCCGGGTTGGCAGGCGGGTCGAGGGGCCACGACACCAGCGCCTCGGCCACCGCCTCCTGGGCCGCGTCCTCGGCCAGCCCGAAATCACCGGTGAACCGGGCCAGCGAGGAGACGATCCGCGCCGACTCGATCCGCCAGACGGCCTCGACGTCGGCCGTGCCCATCAGGACCGGCCGCCGTCGCGACGCCGGGCCCGTTCCCCGTCGCTCACCCGTTGTCCCGCGGGGTCTCGTCGTGCCCCGCCACCCGTCGGACCTCGATCTTGGACCCGCGGACCGCCGGAACCCGCCTGGCCCACTCGACCGCTTCCTCCTTCGAGGCGACGTCGAGCATGAAGTAGCCCCCGAACAGCTCCTTGGTCTCCCCGTAGGGCCCGTCGGTGACCACCGGGGTCTCGCCGCCGAAGTCGACCACGACGCCCTTGCCCGCGTCGTCCAGCCCCTCGGCCGCGAGGAGGACTCCGGCCTTGAGCATCTCCTCGATGAACCTGCCGGTCTCGGCCATCGCCTCGTCGATGGAGGCCATCATGGCCGCGTTCGACTCGTCGGTGCCCCGCATGATCAGCATGTACTTCGACATCGTGTTCTCCTCGTCCGACGGGGCCGCTTGCCGGCCTCTGCACCACATGTCGAACGGGCGGCCCGCGGATCGACACGACCCCGGAGAAATCTTCCGGCGCGACGCAGTCGAACACCCGGACCGGGTGGGCGCACCTCGTGGTCCAGGACCGATTCAGTGAGCAACGGCACGTGGACGCCCTGTTACCGGTCAGTAGGCTACGGACAACAACGTCGTCACCGGCCTCCGGGAGGTTGTCTTGCCGTACCCGGCCGACCGCGAGCGCGACCGCCCGTGGGTCATGAGGACCTACGCGGGGCATTCGTCCGCCACCGCGTCCAACGAGCTGTACCGGCGGAACCTCGCCAAGGGGCAGACGGGCCTGTCCGTGGCCTTCGACCTGCCGACGCAGACCGGCTACGACCCCGACGACGAGCTGGCCAGGGGCGAGGTCGGCAAGGTCGGGGTGCCGATCAGCCACATCGGCGACATGCGGCGGCTGTTCGACGGGATCCCGTTCGACGGGGCGAACACGTCGATGACGATCAACGCCACCGCGATGTGGCTGCTGGCGCTGTACGTGAGCGTGGCCGAGGAGCACGGGGCCGACCCGAACCAGCTCGCGGGCACCACGCAGAACGACATCATCAAGGAGTACCTGTCGCGTGGGACGTACGTGTTCCCGCCCGGCCCCAGCCTGCGGCTGATCACGGACGTGGTCGCGTGGACCGTGTCCAACGTGCCCAAGTGGAACCCGATCAACATCTGCAGCTACCACCTCCAGGAAGTGGGCGCGACGCCCGCGCAGGAGGTCGCGTACGCGATGTCGACGGCCATCGCGGTGCTGGACTCGGTGCGCGACTCCGGGCAGGTGCCGCCGGAGCGGTTCGGCGACGTGGTGCAGCGCATCTCCTTCTTCGTGAACGCCGGGGTGCGGTTCATCGAGGAGATGTGCAAGATGCGGGCGTTCACCCGGCTCTGGGACGACATCACCCGCGAGCGCTACGGGATCACCGACCCGAAGCAGCGGCGGTTCCGGTACGGCGTGCAGGTCAACTCCCTGGGGCTGACCGAGGCGCAGCCGGAGAACAACGTCCAGCGGATCGTGCTGGAGATGCTCGCGGTGTCGCTGTCGCGCGACGCCCGTGCCCGCGCGATCCAGCTGCCCGCGTGGAACGAGGCGCTCGGCCTGCCCCGGCCGTGGGACCAGCAGTGGGCGCTGCGGATGCAGCAGGTGCTGGCGTACGAGACGGATCTGCTGGAGTACCAGGACATCTTCGAGGGTTCGAAGGTGGTCGAGGCCAAGGTCGCCGAGATCGTCGCCGGGGCGCGCGAGGAGATCGACCGCGTGCAGGCGATGGGCGGGGCCGTCGCCGCCGTCGAGAGCGGGTACATGAAGTCCGCGCTGGTCGGCTCGCTGGCCGACCGACGGCGGCGGGTCGAGTCCGGCGAGGACGTGGTGGTGGGCGTGAACAGGTTCGCCACCAGCGAGCCGTCGCCGTTGCAGGCGGAGGGCGCGAACGCGATCGAGACCATCGACCCGATGGTGGAAATCCAAGCGGTGGAAGCGATCCGCGAGTGGCGGGCGGGCCGCGACGAGTCGCTGGTGGACTCGACGCTGACGGCGTTGCGGGCCGCGGCGAAGACGGACGTGAACCTGGTCGAGGCGACCATCGCGTGCGCCAAGGCCGGGGTCACGACCGGGGAGTGGTCGCAAGCGCTGCGGGAGACGTTCGGCGAATACCGCGCGCCCACCGGGGTTTCGGCCGCGTCGGCGTCCGGCGAGGCGGGCACCGAGATCGCGCGGGTGCGGGAACGGGTGCGCGCGACCGGCGAGGAGATCGGCGAACGGCTGCGCATCCTGGTCGGCAAACCCGGTCTGGACGGGCACTCCAACGGTGCCGAGCAGGTCGCCGTGCGCGCCCGAGACGTCGGGTTCGAGGTGGTGTACCAGGGGATCCGGCTCACGCCCGCGCAGATCACCTCGGCCGCGGTGCAGGAGGACGTGCACGTGGTCGGGCTGTCGATCCTGTCCGGCTCGCACCTGGAGGTCGTGCCCGCCGTGGTCGACGGACTGCGCGAGGCGGGCGCCGGTGACATCCCGGTCATCGTCGGGGGGATCATCCCGCCCGACGACGCCGTGAAGCTCCGGGATCGCGGTGTGGCAAGGGTTTTCACGCCCAAGGACTACGAGCTGACGCAGATCATGGACGAGATCATCACGGTCGTCCGCGAGGCCCGTGGACTGCGCTAGAGCGCGGCCAGCACCTCTGCGGTGGTGGTGATCTCGGCGAAACCGCCGCCGCGGAGGTTCGTGACCGTGGCGGCGGTCAGCTGGTCGGCGGTCAGGTCCTCGAGGTCGAACGTGTAGGTGGCGTCGATCGGGACGACGACCCGGTAGCCGAGGTTGCCGCCGACCCGCGCGGTGGTCTCGACGCAGTGGTTGGTGGAGATGCCGACGACCGTGATGTCGGTGATGCCGCGTTCCCCCAGCCAGGCGTGCAGGTCCGCCTCGCCGTGGAACGCCGAGTTGACCGTCTTGCCGAACACCAGGTCCGGCGCGAGGCCGTCGAGTTCGGGCTTGAACGCGTTGCCGGGAGTGCCCGGTGCGAGGGGCGACTCGGGCCTCACCGAGTCGTGCCGGACCGCCACGACCGGGCCCGGCCACGCCTTCACCAGCGCGGCGATGTTCGCCTCGGCGTCGGGGTTGTTGCGCCGACCCCAGAACTCCAGGTCGTCGAAGCCTCGTTGGACGTCGATCAGGACGAGTGCTGTTGTCATGGGACCACTCTGGCGGGTGCGGGCCGGATTCGGTAAGTGGCAGGAGCTGCGCGGTGCGGTACTTTCCTGCCATGCGCACAGTGGGTGTTCTGGTGCTGCCGGGCAGTCGGGTCTTCGACATCGCGGTCGCGAGCGAGGTGTGGGGGATCGACCGCCAGGACTCCGGCGTGCCGCCGTTCGAGCTGCGGCTGTGCTCGCCGGGCAGGGTCATCACGGCGTTGGCGCCGATCGGGGCGATGCCCGCCACGCACGGCCTCGCGGGGCTGGCGGACTGCGACCTGGTGATCGTGCCGGGGCGTGGCGAACCGCGCGCTCCCGTGCCCGCCGCGGCGGTCAAGGCGCTGCGCGGTGCCGGCGGGACGCTGGCCGGGTTGTGCTCGGGCGCGTTCACGCTGGCCGCGGCGGGGCTGCTGGACGGGCGCGCGGCGACCACGCACTGGCGGCTGTTCGACGACTTGGCCGTGGTGGCACCGAAAGCATTGGTGCGCAAGGACGTGCTGTTCACCGAGGACGGCCCGATCTACACGTCGGCGGGCGTGCTCGGGTGCGCGGACCTGTGCCTGCACCTGGTCCGCCGCGACCACGGGGCGGAGGTGGCCGCGGCGATCGCGCGCCGGATGGTCATGCCGCCCGCGCGGGAAGGCGGGCAGCGCCAGTACGTGGAACCGCTGATGCCGGTTCGCGCGGCCAAGTCCGGGATGGCGTCCACTGTGGACTGGGCGGTCGTGCGGCTGGCCGAGCCGATCGGTGTCGGTGATCTCGCGGAGCACTCCGGGCTGAGCGAGCGGACGTTCCACCGGACGTTCCTGACCGCGACGGGGAGCACTCCGGGGCGGTGGTTGCAGACGCGGCGGGTGGAGTTGGCGCAGCGCCTGCTGGAGACCACGGACCTGCCGGTCGACCGGGTGGCGGAGCGGTCGGGGCTCGGCACGGCCGCCAACCTGCGTCGTCGGCTGCGGGCCGAACTCGGGGTCGGGCCTGATGCCTACCGGCGGACGTTCCGGGTGGCCGGTTAGTCGCCTTCCAAGGCGACCTTCACACCAAGGGCGACCAGTACGACGCCGGTGGCGCGTTCGAACGCGGTGCGGACCTTCTGCCTGGCGAGCAGGTGGCTCAGCGGGGAGATGAGGAGGGTGAAGACGCGCCACCAGATCACCGCCACCGCGAGGAACACGGCGGCCAGAACGGCGGACGTGGCCAGCCGTGGTTCGCCGGTGCCGATGAACTGGGGCAGCAGGGTGAGGAACAGCAGGGCGATCTTCGGGTTCAGCACGTTGCTCAGCACGCCTTGGCGGAACGCCAGCAGGGGATTCGGCGCAGGTGCCTCGACGGTGGGCGTGTCGGTGGTCGTGGGCTTGCGGCGGGAGTGCCAGAGCGCGGACACGCCCAGGTAGACGAGGTACGCGGCGCCCACGAGCTTCACGACGGTGTAAGCCGTGGCGGAGGCGGCCAGCAGTGCCGACAGGCCGATGACGGCCGCGGTCGCGTGCACCGCGATACCCGCGCAGCAACCCAGGCCCGTCCACCACGCCGGCTTGGTGCCACCGCGGACGCCGTTGCGCAGGACCAGCGCCATGTCGGGGCCGGGCGTCACGGTCAGAACGGCCACGACCAGCAGGAACGGGATGAGCTGCTGGGGCATGCCGGTCAGGCTAACGTCGGGGCATGGCCGATTACCAGCACGTGCTCGTCGCGCACACCGAAGACGTCGTGCGCATCACGATGAACCGCCCGGAGCGCCGGAACTCCCTGACGTTCGAGCACCTGACCGAGTTGCTGGGCGCGTTCCACGAGGCCGCCGCTTCCGGCGCCTCGGGAATCGTGCTGGCCGGCGCGGGGCCGGTGTTCTCGGCCGGGCACGACTTCGGGGACGTGTCCTCGCGCGACCTGGACGGGGTGCGGGAGCTGCTGACCCTGTGCACGGATCTGATGCGGACCATCGAGTCGGTGCCCCAAGTGGTCGTCGCGCGGGTGCACGGGTTGGCCACGGCCGCGGGGTGTCAGCTGGTGGCGTCGTGTGATCTGGCGGTGGCGGCTGAGGAGGCGGGGTTTGCGTTGCCAGGGGGGAAGGGCGGGTGGTTCTGCCACACGCCCGCGGTGCCGGTGGCGAGGGTGATCGGGCGGAAGAGGTTGATGGAGATGGCGTTGACGGGGGATGTGGTGGACGCGGCCACCGCGGAGAGGTGGGGGATGGTGAATCGGGTGGTGCCCGCTGGTGAGTTGGACGGGGCGGTGGATGAGTTGTTGGGGCGGGCGACGCGGGGGAGTCGGGCTAGCAAGGCGGTGGGGAAGCAGACGTTGTACGCGCAGCTTGATCGGCCGGAGGCGGATGGGTACGCGATTGCGGTTGAGGTGATGGCGGCGGCTTCGCAGACGCCTGCGGCGCGGGAGGGGATGGGGGCGTTTTTGGGGAAGCGGGAGGCGGTTTGGACGGATTGAGGGGGTGTCGGTTTGTTGGGGCGAGTTTGTTGGGGGGCCGGTTTAGGGCGGCTGTGGGTGGGTTGCGTTGTGGGTTAGGTGCTTCACCGCGGTTGCCGTCGTGGGTGAGGTGCCTTTACCCCGGTCGCCGAGTGTTCTAGGCTTGACGGAGCTTGTCAAGGCAGGAAAGATGCCTTGACAAGCTCCGTCAAGCCTAGAGATGGCTTCGGATCGGGGTGCAGGGGTAGGTCTGGCTGCGCCAGCATCGGGCTTCGCCCGACAGGGCATCCTCGCTCCGCGTCGGACTCGGGCATCGGGCTGCGCCCGACAAGGCGGTCCGGCTTTGGGTTGGACTGGTGCGGTGGTGTTGGTGGGGGGCATCGCGCCTGGGCTGCGCCGCTTTTTCTAGGGGATCCGCTTGTAGAAGATGGTGGTGGGGCTTTGCTCGCCCTTGGGGTCCAGGGCGTAGTCGGGGATGGTGCCGACCTCGGTCCAGCCCAGGTGGGTGTAGATGCCGTGGGCGGGGCTGCGGGTCTCGGTGTCGAGGATGAGCAGGGTGATGCCCGCGTCGGCCGCGCCCTGCTCGGCGGCTTCCACCAGGGCGCGGGCGATGCCCCGGCCGCGGGCGGAGCGGTGGACCAGTAGTTTCGCTAGTTCGCCGCGGTGGCGGGCGTTCGGCATGGTGGCTAGGCGGACCTGGACGGTGCCGACGACCCGGCCGTCGATGCGTGCCACCCAGAGCAGCAGGGAGCCGGAGGCGACGGCTGGTGCCAAGTCCTCCCACCATGACGCGGCGTTGGCGCGGTCCAGGGGCAGTAGGAAGCCCACGGAGGCGCCGCCCTCGACCGCGTCGACGAGTACGTCCGCGAGTTCGCCCGAGGGCGGGGTGGTGACGCGGTCGATCACGGTTGGGTGTGCTCGTGCAGCAGGAGCATCGTGTACGCGGCGATGGACTGGGCGTCGGTGATGTCGCCGCGGATGATCATCGCCTCGAACTCGCCGCGCGGGAACCACGCCGAGCGCATGTCCTGCTCCTCGTGCTCGCGTTCGTGGAAGCCCTCGACGAGCCGCGTGGCGAGGAAGACGCGGCCGCGTTGGCTCGTCATGCCCGGAGCCACGTCCAGCACGCCGAGTTCGACCATCTTCCCCGCCCGCAGCCCGGTTTCCTCGCGCAGTTCGCGCTCGGCCAGCACGGCGGGCACCTCTTCATTGCGGTCGGGCGCGGTGCCCTGCGGGAACTCCCAGCGGCGCATGCCGATCGGGTAGCGGTACTGCTCGACCAGCCGCACGCGCTCCCCGTCCAACGGGATGATCAGCGCGAAGTCCGGCTTGTCCACCACGCCGTAGATGCCGGTGCTGCCGTCCGCGCGGCGGATCGGGTCCTCGCGGACCGTCATCCACGCGTTCGAGTACACCTCGCGGGATCCGAGCGTGTCCAAGTCACTCTCCCTATGCCGGGGCCGTAGTCCTTGGTCGAAGTACACCACCAAGGCCCCCACCGGGGTTTCCCCGAGGGGAACGACACCTGCCTGTTGATCTCCCCGACCACCCCGTAGCCTGTCGCGGGTGCGCCTTGTCATCGCCCGCTGCCAGGTCGACTACGTCGGACGGCTCACGGCCCACCTGCCCATGGCCAACCGGCTCCTGCTGATCAAAGCGG
The DNA here is from genome assembly GCF_032460545.1 of Umezawaea sp. Da 62-37. Taxonomy (GTDB): domain Bacteria; phylum Actinomycetota; class Actinomycetes; order Mycobacteriales; family Pseudonocardiaceae; genus Umezawaea. The sequence goes on along the minus strand of NZ_CP135965.1, from coordinate 4,074,039 downwards.
ACGGGTCGGTGTCGATCCACTCCGACGACCGCGCGTTCAAGCCGCTGAACTGGATGAGCCCGCCGTGCTGGCTCATCGAGGACCCCGGCATGTGGATCGTCCAGAACAAGGCGGGCGAGAAGCTGATCATCACCTTGGAAGAGGTGATGCACGACTCCAAGCACGAGTTGGGCCGCGAACCGGGTCTGGTGAAGGACGGCGTCGAAGCCGACCTGCAGAAGCTGCTGGCCGAGCACGTCCACACCCTCGGCGAGGGCTGGTCGCTGGTGCGCCGCGAGTTCCCCACCCCCATCGGCCCGGTCGACCTGATGTGCCGCGACCGCACCGGCGCGTCCGTCGCCGTGGAGATCAAGCGCCGGGGCGACATCGACGGCGTCGAGCAGCTCACCCGCTACCTCGAACTCCTCAACCGCGACCCGCTCCTCGCGCCCGTGCGCGGCATCTTCGCCGCACAGCAGATCAAGCCGCAGGCCCGCACGCTGGCCGAGGACCGGGGCATCCGCTGCGTGGTCCTGGACTACGACGAGCTGCGCGGCATCGAGTCGGGCCATCTCCGGCTCTTCTAGCCCGGCGCCACCGGTTCGTTCCGCCTCCCCCGCACGGGAACGCGGAGCCGAACGTCCCCGACCCGCGGCCGGGGTGGCGGGTCGGGTCAGCCGTGCGGGTTGTCGCGGCGTTCCCCGAGGTCGACGGGCTGCTGGTAGCCGCGCAGCACCGGGATCGGGGCGGTCATGGGCGCGTCGTCGGCGTCGGGGTGCGGGCGGGGAGCGGTGGTGGCGCGGGGGCCGAGGTGGGCCTTCAGCAGCAGGGTGAGCTGGGTGCGGGCCTCGTCCAGGGGGCGTGTCGACTGGGCGGCGCGGGACAGGACGATGGCGCCTTCGAGGGCGCTCAGGGTGAACGTGGACAGGGACGCGGCGACGGTCTGGTCGAGGCCGGACTGGACGAGGACGCCGCTGAGGCGGTTCTCCCAGGCGGCGAACACGCGGCCCGCGGCCGGGGTGGGGGAGAGGGCGGCGGCGACGATGGGGCAGCCCGCGTCGTAGGACGAGGACGCCAGCTGCTGCTCCCACCAGGAGATGAGGCTGTCGACCAGCACCAGCGGGTCGTCGCCGAGGGTGTCCAGCAGCGCCACCATCTGGCGGCCCGCTTCCTGGGTGGCCTGCTCGACGAGTTCCGCCTTGCCGCCGGGGAAGTGCTGGTAGATCGACTGCCTCGCGGTGCCGCTGTGGTTGAGCAGGTCCGTCAGGCCGGTCGCGTGGACGCCGCGCCTGCGGATCAGGGCGATGGTGCTGTCGATCAGCCGTTCGCGTGGACCTGCTGTCATGTCCCGTCCAAGGTGTCTGCGGTCCCCCGGCGCCGGGAAGGGCGAGCGCGACGAGGACGTCGGAGGGGGAGCTGTGGGGGATGTCCGGGTGGGGAGCATGGGGTGGTTGACCTCTCTGACTGGGGGACGGCCGGGTGGCGGGGCCGACGACCCGCGGTGGTCGGGCGGGAGGCCGCCGAACTCAACCGGCCTGCTGCTGTTCAGGGGTCCGCAGGTAGCGGAACACCGGGGCGGGGTGCAGCCACTTCGAGACGGCCTCGCGCACCCTGGCGACGGTCCGCCTCCTGATCCGCCTCCGGTGGTACTGGTGGGTCAACGCCGCGGCGGCGGCCGCCGCCGCGGCGACGAGCAGTGCCGAGATCACCCAGTAGGTCGTCATGGCGCCTCACCTCGTCGAGTCCCCCGACTCGGATGGGGTCCGGCGGTCAGGACGCCTGCCCGGACATGTCGTCGGCGGCGTGCGCGGGTCTGCGCGGCTTCATGACCCGCACGGTCGACGGCTGGTAGAGCTCCTCCAGCACCCGGTACACGGTGTCGCGACCGAGGTCGAGGTGCATGGACAGGTGGTCGGCCAGGTCCGCGAGGTCCGACGTCGTGGGTGAGCCGAGCCTCGACGCGAGCATGGCCGTCTCGTCGTCGGTGAGGTCCAGTCCGCCGTCGCGCATGGCCAGCCGGGTCAGGACGCCCCCGATGACGTCGAGCTTCTGGTCGATGACGGTCAGCCGGTGCTCGTGGTGCTCGAACTGGGCGCCGTTGAACGACTCCCCGGCCACCCCGGCGCTCATCGACATGATCCGGTCGTACATCCGCTCCTGCTGCCACTGCTCGAGTCCCATGGGGAATTCGTCTCCTTCGAAGGCGTCGAGATCGATGTACGCCTTGAGCAGGTCGGCCTCGATCCGGCCGGGGAAGATCCGTTCGCCGTCGGACCGGTGGAACGCGATCCCGTCGCGCATCCCCGTCTCCGGGCCGCGCAGCACGAAGCCCGCGGCGGCGCTGATGTCCTGCGCCACGTGCACGAGGTCGGCGTAGCCGGAGCACCAGGTGCGGTCGAAGCCGATGACGTCCGCGACGCCGTCCAGGTAGGACAGCGCGGTGGAGAGCGGGATCTCGTCGCGGTCGACCTCGTCGAGCCTGCGGTCGCAGGTGAAGATCAGCGGGAGGTTCTCGGGGTAGCCCTCGATGCGGGCGTCGGCGAGCGCGGCGCGGGCGTGCGCCTGGCCCGCTTCCCACCCGCCCGCGAAGTCGTCCACGCCGACGCGGTGGCGCAGCAGCACGATCCGGCCCGCCGCGCGGTGGCGGTCGAGCGAGCCGGGGTAGTGGCTGACGCACTTGGGGCTCGCGGGGTAGCCGATGCCGCGGATGAGGAACCGGACGTCGTAGCCACCACCGCGGGTGTACTCGTCCAGTTCCCATGGCGTCAGTTCCCGTGCCGAGTACGCGGCACCGTTCGCGGTCAGGAGTGGCACACCGATCACCTCACGTCACTGTGGCGGGGCTTCGTGGGGAAGTACGGGGATGTGCGGTGTCGCGTTCAAATCCCGAACGGTCGATCACTGATCGGCGCGCAGGTCCGAGGTGAACTAGCGTCCCGTCCAGGCGGTGTCAACGCTCTCCTGTAGCGTCCACTTCTGATGGTCTTTGTTTGAGTTTGTTGGTTTGGTCGGCTCGTTTGGGAGGTGGGCGAGGGTGCCCGTACTGGCTCAGGCGGATCTTCGGCTCGACGCGAATCCGCTCGACTTCGTGTTGCTGGTGGTCTACTTCGCGGTGGTCCTCGGCATCGGCGTCATGGCGAGACGCTCGGTGTCCACGAGTTTGGACTTCCTGCTCTCCGGACGATCGCTCCCGGCCTGGGTGACGGGCCTGGCGTTCATCTCCGCGAACCTCGGCGCGATCGAACTGCTCGGCATGGCGGCCAACGGCGCCCAGTACGGCCTGCCGACCGTGCACTACTACTGGATCGGCGCGATCCCGGCCATGGTGTTCCTCGGCCTGGTCATGATGCCGTTCTACTACGGCTCGAAGGTGCGCAGCGTCCCCGAGTTCCTGCGCCGCCGCTTCGGCACCGGCGCGCACCTCGTCAACGCGCTGAGCTTCGCGCTGGCCCAGGTGCTGATCGCGGGCGTCAACCTCTACGCGCTGGCGCTGCTGCTCAACCTGCTGCTGGGCTGGCCGATCCCGCTGTCGATCGTGATCGCGGCGCTGGTCGTGCTGACCTACACCACCCTGGGCGGCCTGTCCGCCGCCATCTACAACGAGGTGCTCCAGTTCTTCGTGATCGTCGCGGCGCTGCTGCCGCTGACGATCGTCGGCCTGCACAAGGTCGGCGGCTGGAACGGCCTGGTCGACAAGCTGACCGCGAAGGGCGCGGGCGAGGAGATGAGCGCCTGGCCCGCCACCGAGCTGACCGGCATCTCCAACCCGGTGCTCAGCGTCATCGGCATCGTGTTCGGCCTCGGCTTCGTGCTGTCGTTCGGCTACTGGACGACGAACTTCGCCGAGGTGCAGCGCGCGCTGTCGGCGAAGAGCATGTCCGCCGCCCGGCGCACGCCGATCATCGGCGCGTTCCCCAAGGCGCTGATCCCGTTCATCATCATCATCCCCGGCATGATCGCCGCCGTGGTGATCCCGCAGGTGCAGGCGCTCAACGAGGGCGGCGACGCGGCGGGCATCACCTACAACGAGACGCTGCCGCTGCTCATCCGCGAGCTGCTGCCCAACGGCATGCTCGGCATCGCGATCACGGGCCTGCTGGCGTCGTTCATGGCCGGTGTGGCGGCGAACGTCAGCTCGTTCAACACGGTCTTCACCTACGACCTGTGGCAGGACTACGTCAAGAAGGACCGCCCGGACGAGTACTACCTGCGGGTCGGTCGACTGGCGACGATCGGCGGCACGATCATCGCGATCGGCACCGCGTTCATCGCGTCCGGCTACGGCAACATCATGGACTACATCCAGGCGCTGTTCTCGTTCTTCAACGCGCCCCTGTTCGCCACGTTCATCCTCGGCATGTTCTGGAAGAGGATGTCCGCGGCGGCCGGTTGGATCGGCCTGGTGGCGGGCACGCTCGGCGCCGTCGCGATCTTCGTGATGGCGGACCCGAAGCTGCTCGGCGTGCTCGACCTGCCGGGCCAGGGCGCCAGCTTCGTCGGCGCCAGCGTGGCGTTCGTGCTCGACATCGTGGTCAGCGTCGTCGTCACGATGTTCACGAAACCCGTGCCGGAGGAGCAGCTCGGCGGTCTGGTCTACAGCCTCACGCCGAAGGCGGACCGCACGCACTCCACCACCGGCGACGACGCGGGCTGGTACCGCTCGCCCGCGCTGCTCGGCGGCGGTGTGCTCGTCCTGACCACCGCGCTCTACATCATCTTCGGCTGAGGGAGGCGACATGGCTGAGAAGGGTCACAAGGCGGGTCTGTTCGACCTCCGCCTGATCATCGCCGTGCTGTTCGGCGTCTACGGGATCGTGCTCACGATCGTGGGCCTCGCGTTCACCACCGACGCGGACCTCGCGAAGGCGGACGGGCTCAACATCAACCTGTGGTCCGGCATCGGGATGCTCGTGCTGTCCGCGGTGTTCGCGGTCTGGACGTTCACCAAGCCGCTGGTCGTACCGGAGGACGTTGCCACTGAGGAGAAGCCCGCAGGGGAAGTGCACTAGCTCCGGTTCCGCAGCCGGTCGCGGCCAGGGGAAGCAAATGCTCTCGAACGCCGCGCGTCCGAAAGCGGAGCCCCGGCGACGCTGCCGAAGGCTCGTGAGCGGTCGGGGTTCAGCCCCGGCCGCTCACGACCTGCGCTTGTGGTGCGGGTAGATCGGGTTGAACGCCTCGACGGTCCAGTCGTCGATCCAGCGGAACGCGCGGCCGACCGTCCGGCCCATGGCCGAGCGCTTGATGCGGTGCTTCGGGGTCATGCTGTCCTCTCCATCGGGAAAACCTTCCACCTCGTACATCGCGTCGATCTTCTGAATCGTTCCCGAACGTCTGCGTGACACCTGCCACGCTGAGCGTGCGCGGTGGGCACCAACTGCCGTGTTCGCTCGGTGTTCGGCCGGACGGCTCGCTAACGTGCACCTCGTGCCCCGTCTCGCCCGCCGCGTTCCCGCGGTCGCCGCCGCCCTCTGCGCGCTCACCCTGCTCGCCGGGTGCGGGTCGGAAGCGCTGGCGAAGAAGCCGCCGTTCCCGCGCAGCACCGTCCAGGCCGCGAAGGGGATGACCGACCCGTCCACCGATCCGGGATCGGGCTCCACCGGGACCGGGAAGCCGGTCGACCCGGCGTTCGCCGTGGACAAGCTCCGGCTCGTCGACCCGTGCAAGCTGCTGGACGCCGACACGCTCAAGGGGCTCGGCACGCCCGACGAGGAGGTGCCCGGCGGTTTCACGCGCTGCTCCAACTTCATGAAGGACAAGGCGGGCAAAGACCTCTCGATCACCATCGAGGTCGGCCAGACGTTGACCAGCGAGGTCGAGAAGGCCGACAAGAAGCTCGCCGGGCTGAACAGCTTCGAGCAGGTCCTGGAGGGGAGCGCCTGCTTCGTCACGGTGATCACCCAGGCGGATCCGGGCATCGGCATCACCGTGCAGGTCGGCTACAAGGACGGCGACGGGTGCGCGCCCGGCCGCAAGATCGCCGAGGCCGCGGTGGGGCTCGCGAAGGGCAAGTCCGCCGCGCGGTCCGCCGCGAAGGGGTCCCTGATCACGCTGGACCCGTGCGAACTGCCCTCGGACGCCGCCGTCGCCGACGCGGCCAAGGGATCGCCCCGCACCTATCCCTACGGCCTGCACAACTGCTCGTGGGTCGGCTCGGACTCCGAGGTCAGCCTGGACTTCCGCGGCGGCTACGTGCCCAAGGACGACAAGTTCGACCCGAAGCAGACCGACGTGGACCTGGGCGGGGTGAAGGCCTACCAGATCGAGACCGCCACCTCCTACCCGTCGTGCACGGTCAGGTGGGTCCAGCTCAGGGGCGACGACAACGACGGCGAGGTCGTCGAGGTGAAGTCGGCGGGGCCCAAGAAGTCGGAGTTCGACCGGTGCGCGAAGGCGCAGGCCTTCGCCAAGGCGCTGCTCCCCAAGATCCCGAGGCCCTGACCGGGGCTCACGGAAGCGGCGAATTCCCCTACTCTTGGGTAACCTGCCGCACCGCACACCTTGGAGGGCTCATGACGCAAACCGCCCCAGCGGGGTCCGACTCGGCCGAGTCCGCCGTCGTGGACGCTGAGTCCCGGTTCGCCTCACTGGACCCCCGTACGGGTGAGGTCGTCGGCCACCACCCGGTGCACACCGCCGCGGACGTCAGCGCCGCGGTGCTGGGCGCCCGCTCCGCCGCCGTCACGTGGGCCGAGCTCGGCTTCGACGGCCGCCGCACCCGGCTCGACGCCTGGCGCAAGCTCCTGGTCCGCAGGCTCGACGAGTTCCAGGCGCTGATCAGCAGCGAGACCGGCAAGTCCGCCGACGACGCGCGCACCGAGGTGACCCTCGTCGTCGAGCACATGCACTGGGCCACCCGCAACGCGAGCCGCGTGCTCGGCAAGCGCCGGGTGTCGCCGGGCATGCTGATGTACAACCACGCCGCCAGCCTGGAGTACAAGCCGCTCGGCGTGATCGGCGTGATCGGCCCGTGGAACTACCCGGCGTTCACGCCCATGGGTTCGATCTCCTACGCGCTCGCCGCGGGCAACGCCGTGGTGTTCAAGCCCAGCGAGTACACCCCCGGCGTCGGCGAGTTCCTCGCCAGGACGTTCGTCGAGGCCGCCCCGGAGCACGCCTCGGTGTTCCAGGTCGTGACGGGCTTCGGCGAGACCGGCGCCGCGCTGTGCCAGGCGGGTGTGGACAAGGTCGCGTTCACCGGCTCGACCCCGACCGGCAAGCGGGTCATGGCGGCCTGCGCCGGGACGCTGACCCCCGTGCTGGTGGAGTGCGGCGGCAAGGACGCCCTGATCGTCGCGGACGACGCCGACGTGAAGGCGGCGGCCTCGGCGGCCGTGTGGGGCGGGATCTTCAACGCGGGCCAGAGCTGCGCGGGCGTCGAACGGGTCTACGTCGCCGAGGCGGTGGCCGACGAGTTCATCGAACTGGTCACCAGGCAGGCGTCCAAGCTGCGGCCCGGCGGTGAGCCCAACGCCACGTTCGGCCCGATCACCATGCCCCGCCAGGTGGAGATCATCCAGGCCCACGTGCAGGACGCGCTCGACCGCGGCGGCCGCGCCGTCGTCGGCGGCCTCGACTCGATCCGCCCGCCCTACGTCGAGCCGATCGTGCTCGTCGACGTGCCGGAGGACTCGCTCGCGGTCACCGAGGAGACCTTCGGCCCGACCCTGGTGATCACCAGGGTGCCCGACGCCGACGAGGGCGTCCGCCTCGCCAACGCGCTGCGCTACGGCTTGGGCGGCTCCGTCTTCTCCCGCGCCCGCGGCGAGGAGCTGGCCCGCAAGATGCGCTGCGGCATGGTCTCGGTCAACGCCGTCCTGGCCTTCGCCGCCATGCCCGGCCTCCCGTTCGGCGGGATCGGCGACTCCGGTTTCGGCCGCATCCACGGCGACGACGGCCTGCGCGAGTTCGCCACGCCCCAGGCCGTCACCCGGCTGCGCTTCCGGGCGATGCTCAACCCGATGACCTACGACCGCGGCTCCCGCACCGTCCGCCACGTGGTCCGCCTGGCCCGCCTGCTCTACGGCCGCTGACGCGGTTCGGTGATCGGGGCGCACCCGGCCCCGATCACCTCCGCCACGCCCGCTGATCTGCTCGTTCCGCCGACCCGAGGTACTTCGACCGTTACACCGAACGCCTGCGTGGGGTACTAATGGCATTCGGTCAGCGACGATCGGAGGGCACGATGAAGAAGATCATCAACGATCCGTCCACTGTGGTCGAGGAGTCCCTGCGCGGAATGGCCTCGGCGCACCCCGACCTGATCAGGGTCCAGCTCGACCCGGCCGTGGTCGTGCGGGCGGACGCCCCGGTCTCCCGGAAGGTCGCCGTCATCTCCGGCGGCGGCGCGGGCCACGAACCCATGCACGGCGGTTTCGTCGGCAAGGGCATGCTCGACGCGGCCTGTCCCGGCCACGTGTTCACCTCGCCCACCCCCGACCAGGTCCAGGCCGCGCTCGCGATGACCGACGGCGGTGTCGGCGCCCTGCTGATCGTGAAGAACTACACCGGTGACGTGCTCAACTTCGAGACCGCGGCCGAACTGGCCGAGGCGGACGACATCGAGGTGCGCACCGTCGTGATCGACGACGACGTGGCCGTGACGGACTCGCTGTACACGGCGGGCAGGCGCGGGGTCGGCGGGACGCTGCTGCTGGAGAAGGTCGTCGGCGCGGCGGCCGAACGCGGGGTCGACCTCGACGGCTGCGAAGCGCTGGCGCGCAAGGTGATCGGCCAGGTCCGGTCGATGGGGCTCGCGCTGGCCTCGGGCATCGTGCCGCACGCGGGCGTGCCCGGCTTCACCCTCGCCGACGACGAGATCGAACTCGGCATCGGCATCCACGGCGAGCCCGGCAGGCGCCGGGTGCCGCTGGGGACGGCCGACGAGATGGTCAAGAGCCTGCTGGACCCGATCCTCGAGGACCTGCCCTTCGCCGAGGGCGACCGGGTGCTGCTGTTCACGAACTCGATGGGCGGGACTCCGCTGATCGAGCTGTACTTGGCGCACGGCATCGCGGAGCGGTTGCTGGCGGAACGGGGGATCGTGGTGGAACGGCGGCTGGTCGGGCCCTTCGTCACCAGTCTGGAGATGCAGGGCATGAGCCTGACCCTGCTGCGGCTGGACGACGAGCTGGTCGACCTGTGGGACGCGCCGGTGCACACCGCCGCCCTGCGCTGGGGGGTCTGACCGTGGTGGCCTGTTCGGCGCACGGGGTGGCCGTCGTCATGCGGGCGGCGAGCCAGATGCTGGAGGAGCACAGGGTCGAGCTGAGCACGCTCGACCGGGAGATCGGCGACGGCGACCACGGGGAGAACATGAACCGCGGGTTCGGCGCGCTCGTGGCCGCGCTGGAGCGGGACGCCCCGGACTCGCCGGGCGGGGTGTTGAAGCTGGTGGCGACCACGTTGATCTCCAAGGTCGGCGGGGCCGCCGGGCCGCTGTACGGCACGGCGTTCCTGCGCGCGGCGACGGCGGTGAAGGACGCCTCCGAACTGGACGCGGGCCTCGTGGCGAAGGCGCTGCGGGCGGCGCTGGACGGCGTGATCGCCCGCGGCAAGGCCGAACGCGGCGACAAGACGATGGTGGACGCGCTGCTGCCCGCCGTGCAGGCCGCCGAGGAGGCCGCTGAGCGCGGCGAGGACGTGCCCGTGCTGCTGAGGGTGGCCGCCGACGCGGCGGCCGAGGGCGCGGACTCCACGGTGCTCGTGCTGGCCCGCAAGGGCCGCGCGTCCTACCTGGGCGAGCGCAGCATCGGGCACATGGATCCGGGCGCGCGCTCGACGGCGCTGCTGCTCCGCACGTTCGCGGACGTGGCGAGCGGGGCCCGGTGACCACGCGGGTCGGTCTGGTGCTCGTCTCGCACAGCAAGCGGCTGGCCGAGGGCGTCGCCGAGCTGGCGGCCCAGATGGCGCCGGACGTCGCGGTGATCGCCGCGGGCGGTGACGGCGACGGCGGTCTGGGCACCGACTACGCCATCGTCGCCGGCGCTGCCGTCGAGGCGGATTCCGGCGCGGGCGTGGTCGTGCTCTACGACCTCGGCAGCGCCAGGATGGTCGCCGACATGGTGGCCGAGGACGCCGAGGAGGGCCAGGTGGTCGTCGTCGACGCGCCGCTCGTGGAGGGCGCGGTCGCCGCCGCGGTGTCCGCGCAGGGCGGCGCGGGCCTGGCGGTCGTCGCCAGGGCGGCCGGGGGTGCCGCGCCCGGCGCGCCGAACCCGCCCGCCCGGCCGTCGCTGCGGCTGGTGACGAACGCCTCGCGGCTGGACGTGGTGCTGACCAACGAGGTCGGGCTGCACGCCAGGCCGTCCGCGCTGCTGGCGCGCACGGTCGCGGGGCTGGACGCGGACGTCGTGGTGCGGTTCGGCGGCGAGGAGGCCGACGCGACGAGCGTGCTCGCGCTGATGGCCCTCGGCGCTCGCGGCGGCGCGCACATCGAGGTGGTCGCGAGCGGCAAGGACGCCGACGAGGCGCTGCGGCGCGTGGAGGAACTGGCGGAGCGCGGATTCGACGGGTGAATCGATGTCTTGCTCGATCCCGATGGTGAAGCTCACCCGGAGCGGCGACCGGACCGTGGCATAGTCGCGACAAGTTACCGTTCGGTAGCTGTGGCACGGGAGGTCGTTGTGGCGCGCCAGTTCAGCACGGTCGGAGTGGTCGGGCTCGGCACGATGGGGGCCGGGATCGCCGAGGTGCTCGCCCGAACCGGTCTCACCGTGATCGCGGTGGACGTCGACGGCGAGGGCCTCGCCCGCGGGCTCGGCCACCTGGAGCACTCGACGTCGCGGGCGGTCGCGCGCGGCAAGCTCGACGAGGCGGGGAAGGCCGAACTGCTCGGCCGGATCACCCGCACGACGGCGCTGGCCGACCTCGCGGAGTGCGACCTGGTGATCGAGGCCGTGCCGGAACGGATGGAGCTCAAGGCCGCCGTTTTCGCCGAGCTGAACGGGATCTGCGGTCCCGACACGGTGTTCGCCTCCAACACGTCGTCGCTGTCGATCACCGAGATCGGCGTGCGCACCGGGCGGCCGGGCAAGGTCGTCGGCACGCACTTCTTCAACCCCACCCAGGTGCTGAAGCTGGTCGAGGTCATCCGGTCGGTCGTCACCGAACCCGAGGTCGTCACCGACGTCGTCGCACTGGTCGAACGGCTCGGCAAGACGCCCGTCGTGATCGGCGACCGGGCCGGGTTCATCGCCAACGCGTTGCTGTTCGGCTACCTCAACCACGCCGTGCGGATGTACGAGTCCCGTTACGCCACAAGGGAAGACCTCGACGCGGCCATGCGGTACGGCTGCGGCTACCCGATGGGCCCGCTGGCGCTGCTGGACCTCATCGGGCTGGACACCGCCTACGAGATCCTCGACACGATGTACCACCAGTCCCGCAACCGCCTGCACGCCCCGGCGCCGCTGCTCAAGCAGATGATCACCGCCGGGCTGCTCGGCCGCAAGAGCGGTCGCGGCTTCTACACCTACGACGCCCCCGACTCGCCGACCGTCGTGCCCGACGTGCAGACCCCCGCCGACGCGGCCGACGACGACTCGGCGCGCGAGGTGCGCCGCGTCGGCGTGATCGGCACCGGCACGATGGCCACCGGGATCGTCGAGGTGTTCGCCAAGCGCGGCTACGACGTCGTGCTGCGGGCCCGCACGGCCGAGAAGGCCGACGCCGCGCTGGCCAAGGTGCGCAAGTCGTTGGACCGGGCCGTGTCCAAGGGCAAGCTGTCCGATGTGGACGCCGCCGCCGCGCTGGGCCGCGTGACGCCCGCGGTGGAGTTCGAGGCGCTGGCCGACTGCGACCTGCTGGTCGAGGCCGTCGCCGAGGACCTGGCCGTGAAGAAGGCCGTGTTCCAAGCGCTCGACGAGGTGTGCAAGCCCGGCGCGGTGCTCGCCACCACCACGTCCTCGCTGCCGGTGGTCGAGTGCGCGGCGGCCACCGGCAGGCCCGGCGACGTCGTGGGGCTGCACTTCTTCAACCCGGCGCAGGTCATGAAGCTGGTGGAGGTCGTCGACACGATCGCCACCGACGCCGACGTCGTCGCGACCGCCAGGAAGGTGTGCCTCGACCTGGGCAAGCAGCCGGTGCACTGCGGCGACCGGGCCGGGTTCATCGTCAACGCGCTGCTGTTCCCCTACCTCAACGACGCGGTGAAGATGCTGGAGGCGCACTACGCCGACGCCGCCGACATCGACAACGCCATGAAGGTCGGCTGCGGACTGCCGATGGGGCCGTTCGAACTGCTCGACGTCGTCGGCCTCGATGTGTCGTTGGCCATCGAGCGGTCGCTGTACCTGGAGTTCCGCGAGGCCGGGTTCGCGCCCGCGCCGCTGCTGGAGCACCTGGTCACCGCAGGTCGGCTGGGTCGCAAGACGGGCAAGGGCTTCCGCGACTACGCCTGAGGCCCGCCGAGCGCGCGGGTACCGTCGTTTGGCATGGTGGTGGATATGCGGCGCGCGTTGATCTCGCTCTTGGTCGTGGTGCTCGGGCTCACCACCGGTTGCGCCTACTCGGTGCGCGGAACCCCGGTGGCCGAGCAGCAACTGGACGTGGATTCCCCGTTCTCCACCGACGGCGACGACGACCCCTCGTCATCGGTGGACCCGTCGGAGTCCGGCTTCCCCACGACCTCGGACACCGACACGCCGCCGACCTCGTCCTCGACGTCCGAGTCGGACGTGCCCCCGGACCCGGTGTCGAACCTGTGCGGCCTCGTCGGCTGGGGCGACATGCCCTACACCGGCGTGGACAAGACCGCTCCGCCCACCGACCGCGACTACGACTCGACCTACGACCAGTCGTGCAAGTGGCAGACCAAGTCGGGCACCCTCGACGTCGGCGTGACGCTGCGCTACCGCGCGGGCAAGCCGCTGGCGTTGCAGCAGAACACCGGCGAGTTCGACCTCAACGGCCACAAGGTCACCTACCTTGACCGCTCCACCGACGCCGAGGTCCAGCCGTCCTGCGTGCTGGTCCTCGACTACGCGGCGGGCGGTCTCGGCATCATCGTCATCGACGGCTCGAACAAGTACGGCCCCATCTGCGACCAGGGCAAGCACCTGGCCGAGGTGCTGCTGGCGAAGGAACCGCAGTAGGGGAAACCGCGGCAGGTCAGCCGCAGCAGCCCCCACCGCAGCAGCCGCCGCCACCTCCACCACCCGCGGGCGCGGCGGCGTTGCCCGCGAGCCCCAGCACGGACAGCAGCTTCACGGTGTCGGTGTGGCCGTCCGGGCACATGGCCGGGTCGGACGACTCGGCCATGGACCGGTTCACGTCGAACGTCGAACCGCAGGACTTGCATCGGAACTCGTAGGTCGGCACCACCCCATCATCCCCGCCGGGTGGCCGGGCCGACCAGCACCCATCGGTACTCTGGTGCCCCGTGCCCCGCCGCAACCACCCCAAGCGCCCCGCGTCGGACGGCGACGACGACTCCCGTCCACTGGGCGGGGGAGTCGGCTGGGCCCGCAGCGAGTCGGCTTCGGACGGCGAATGGCTGGTGCGCACCGTCCCCGGCGCGCAGACCACCAAGTTCTACCGCTGCCCCGGCTGCGACCACGAGATCCGACCCGGCACCCCGCACGTGGTCGCCTGGCCCGCCGCGGACTACGGGTCGGTCGAGGAACGTCGACACTGGCACCAGGGCTGCTGGAACTCCCGCGGCCGCCGCCGCCCCGTCGGCCGGTGGTGACCGTGGCCCGGATCTCCGCCAACACGGTGCTACCCGCCCGCCGCCAAGCCGTGGTGCTCGAAACAGCAGACGGCCTCGACCTCATCGGCGAACTCTCCCTACCGGAGAACGAAGAGCCAAGAGCGACCCTCATCCTCCTGCACCCCCTGCCCACGCACGGCGGGATGATGGATTCGCACATCTACCGCAAAGCCGCCTGGCGCCTCCCCGCACTGGCGGACCTGGCAGTCCTCCGCTTCAACACCCGCGGCACCGCCAGCGAGGCAGGCCGCAGCGACGGCACGTTCGACAACGGCATCAGCGAACGCCTGGACGTGGCCGCCGCCCTGAACTTCACAACAACCCAAGACCTGCCGAACCCGTGGCTCATCGGCTGGTCCTTCGGCACCGACCTGGCACTGATGCACGGCTGCAAGCCGGAGATCAAAGGAGCCGTGCTGATCTCCCCACCACTGAGGTGGAGCACCGCAGAACAACTCCAGGCATGGGCAGACTCCGAAAAGCCAGTCGTATGCCTAGTCCCCGAACTAGACGACTACCTGAAACCGGCAGAGGCAGAACAACGCTTCAAGGCAATCCCCAGAGCAACGGTGATCACCTTCCCAGGCGCAAGACACCTGATGGTCGGCCACTCGGAAAAAGTCCTAGACGCCATCGTCAACGCAGTAGCCCCCGAGGTGCACACACCACTACCCCGCGACTGGAACGGCCCCTGCGAAAAACGCCAGGTGACAATCATCAACAAGTAGCACCCAACCCAAAGCCACTTCTTCGTCAGGCGCAGCCTGATGCTGGCGCGGCCAGACCTATCCCGCAACCCGATACGAAGCCGCTCTGGGCTTGACGCAGCTTGTCAAGATGGCTCTATCGTCTTGACAAGCTGTGGCAAGCCCAGAACACTCGGCGAGCGGGTTGAAGCCACCTCAACCCACCACCAAACCCGAACAAACGATCAACGATTAACCGCAGGTGTGGGCTTGCTGATCTTCCGAGTAACCTCATCCGCCTTCACCGGCTCCACACCCACCGGCGCCTCAGCCTCAACCGCCTCAGCCCCCACCGGCGAAGCCCCACCCACCGCCAACGAAGCCGGCAGCGCATGCCCCGCCTGCGCGGCCGACTGCGCCGCCCCCTGGGTCGCCGCCTGAGCCGCCGCCTGCTCCTTCTCCACGTCCAACGGCTCCAGCAGCGGCGAGATGTCCTGCAACGCCGTCCGCGCGCTCCTCAACTGCTGCGCCAACCCGTTCCGCAACTGCGCCAGCGCCTCGACCTGCTTCCCGGCCTGCGTGATCCGCCGGTTCGCCTCCTCGGTCGCTTCCCGCACCCGCCGGTGGGCCTCGTCGGTGGCCTCCTGCACGCGTGCGGTGGCCTCCGACACCGAGTCGTGCCGCCGCCGGTTCGCCTCCTCGGTCGCCTCGCGCACCAGCCGCTGGGCCTCGGCGTTGCTGGCGGCCTGCTCCTGCGAGATCTGCGTCCGGATCCGGGTGGACTCCTCCTGCGACTCCCGCAGCCGCCGGTCGGCCTCCGACTTGCTGGCGGCCTCCTGCTCGGCGAGCGTGCTCATCGCCTCGACGCGGCGCGCGGCCATGGCGATCTCGAAGTCCTCCTCGACCGTCACCCGGCGCTTCTCCGCCTCCTCGACCACGGCGGCGGCGGCCTTGGCGGCCTCGACGGTGATCTTCTCGGCGTCCGCCTGCGCCTTCTCCAGCACCCCGCGGTGCTCGGCCTCGAGGGCGGCGCGGCGCTGGTCGAGTTCGGCGATCAGCTTCTCGTAGCGGGTGCGCAGCACCCCGGCCTCGCCCTCGGCCTTGGTGCGGATGTGCCCGCCCTCGGCTTCGGCGCGCGCCGTGATCTCGTTGGCCTCGTCCTGGGCGAGGCGCAGCATGCGCTGCAACCGCTCGCTCAGGCCTTCGAGCGTGCTCGGCGGCATGGACAACCGCTCGACCTGCCCGCGCATCTCCGCGATCTCGGACCTGGCGGCGTCGAGCTGGTGCGCCAGGTCGTTGGTCTGGGAGACCGCGGCGTCACGGTCGGCAGCCAGGAGTCGGAGGTCCGAGTCGAGCCGTTCGAGGTGGTCCTCGACCTGGCCCTTGTCGTACCCGCGCTTGGCGATGTCGAAGCCGGATCCCAGCGGGACGAGGTCACGATCGTCGGCGAGGCCCATGCCACCACGCTACCCGTTAGTGGTGCTCGTCCGTCACCCCGACATGGCCTTCCCTACACCCCGCGGAACCGGTTGATGTGCGGCAGATGGGTGGCGCGCAGTTCATGATCGCGCACGCCAAGGCCCTCCTGCGGAGCGAGGCACAGCACGCCGACCTTGCCTTGGTGCGCGTTGCGGTGCACATCGTGGGCCGCTTGTCCGGTTTCCCCCAACGAGTACACCTTGGACACTGTCGGGTGAATCTTCCCCTTGGCGACCAAGCGGTTCGCCTCCCAGGCCTCGCGGTAGTTCGCGAAGTGCGATCCGACGATCCGCTTGAGGTTCATCCACAGGTACCGGTTGTCGTACTGGTGCATGAACCCGCTCGTGGACGCGCAGGTGACGATCGTGCCGCCGCGCTTGGTGACGAACACGCTGGCGCCGAACGTCTCGCGGCCGGGGTGCTCGAACACGATGTCCGGGTCGTCACCGCCGGTCAGCTCGCGGATCCTCGCGCCGAACCGCTTCCACTCCTTGGGGTCCTGCTCGTGCTCGTCCTTCCAGAACCGGTAGCCCTCGGCGCTGCGGTCGATGATCAGCTCCGCGCCCATCGACCTGACCAGCTCCGCCTTCTCCGGGCTGGACACGACGCAGATGGGCGTCGCGCCGCCGTTGAGGGCGAACTGCGTGGCGTAGGAGCCGAGGCCCCCGGACGCGCCCCAGATCAGCACGGTGTCGCCCTGCTTCATGTTCGCGCCGTTGCCGGACACCAGCTGCCGGTACGCGGTGGAGTTGACCAGGCCGGGGGAGGCGGCCTCCTCCCACGTGAGGTGGTCGGGCATCGGCATGAGCTGGTTGGACTTCACCAGCGCCAGCTCGGCAAGGCCGCCGAAGTTCGTCTCGAAGCCCCAGATCCGCTGCTCGGGGTCGAGCATCGTGTCGTTGTGCCCGTCGGCGTGCTCCAGCTGCACGTCCAGGCAGTGCGCGACCACCCGGTCGCCGGGCTTCCACGCGTTCACGCCGGGGCCGGTGCGCAGCACGACGCCCGCAAGGTCGGAGCCGACCACGTGGTAGGGCAGGTCGTGCTTGAGCGCCAGTGGCGATGACCTGCCGTACCGCTTGAGGAACCCGAAGGTCGACATCGGCTCGAAGATCGACGTCCACACGGTGTTGTAGTTGATCGCGCTCGCCATCACGGCCACCAGCGCCTCGCCGGGACCGAGTTCCGGGGTCGGCACGTCGTCGAGGTGCAGCGACTTGCGCGGGTCCTTGTCCTTTGTGGCGAGGCCCTCGAACATCCCGGTCTCGTCCTCGTGCACCGTGATGCCGCGGTAGGTCTCGGGGACGGGGATGGAGTCGATGGCGTCGAGCTCGTCGGCCAGGATCGCGTCGAGGATCTTCTGCACGGCGTGTCCTCCCAGGTGCGGAGTGTCGGGCTGAGGAGCGGAAGTCGCTGGGTGCCGCACGTTACCGACGAGTAACCGATTCAGATCGACCGATGTGAGGCAGGGCACGGAAAGTCGGAACCGGCCACGGGGAGGCGCGGAGGCCTCCCCGTGGCCGGGGTGTTCACCTGGACGGCGGAGCCGCTCGGACGGGTCAGTGCCCACCCGCGGCCGCGGGCTCGACGAGTTCGATCAGCACGCCGCCCGCGTCCTTGGGGTGCACGAAGTTCACCCGGCTGCCCGAGGTCCCGCGGCGGGCCTGCTCGTACAGCAGTCGCAGGCCCTTCGCGCGCAGGGCCTCGGCCGCGGCGTCCACATCGGACACCCGGTAGGCCAGCTGCTGGAGGCCGGGCCCGGAGCGGCCGATGAACTTGGCGATCGTCGACGCCTCGTTCAGCGGCGCGAGCAGCTGCACGGCCGGGCCGGTGCCGTCGTCGCCGGGCGCGCGCAGCATCGCCTCGCGGACGCCCTGGTCCTCGTTCACCTCGGTGTGCGCCACCTCCAGGCCGAAGTTGTCGCAGTGGAAGGCGATCGCGGCGTCGAGGTCCGGTACGGCGATGCCGACGTGGTCGATGGCGGTGACGAGACCGCGGAGTGCTTCCTGCATCGGGTCAGGGTAGTGACGGAATCGGTGCAGGGGCAGTTGTGCGGCGCCTCACAGGCGCATCCCGGTCGTACCGACCGGTAACCCTGGGTATCGTGCGAAGTTAACGTCCGCTCACAGCCTGGAGGCTCTTGTGTCCGGTTCCGTCATCGTCGCCGGTGCCCGTACCCCCATGGGCAGGCTGCTGGGGCAGCTCAAGGACTTCACGGGCGCGCAGCTCGGCGGGGTCGCCATCAAGGCGGCCCTCGAACGGGCGGGCGTCGCCCCGGAGCAGGTGCAGTACGTGATCATGGGCCAGGTGCTGACCGCGGGCGCGGGCCAGATCCCGGCCCGGCAGGCGGCGGTCGCGGCGGGCATCCCGATGACCGTGCCCGCGCTGACGATCAACAAGGTGTGCCTCTCCGGCGTGGACGCGATCGCGCTGGCCGACCAGCTGATCCGCGCGGGCGAGTTCGACATCGTCGTGGCGGGCGGCCAGGAGTCGATGACCCAGGCGCCGCACCTGCTGCAGAAGTCGCGCGGCGGCTTCAAGTACGGCGACGTCACCATGCTCGACCACATGGCAAACGACGGCCTGTTCTGCGCCTTCGACCAGGTCGCCATGGGTGCCTCGACGGAGAAGTACAACGGCCGTTACGAGCTGACCCGCGAGCAGCAGGACGCGTTCGCCGCGCGTTCGCACCAGCGCGCCGCCGCGGCCATCGAGAACGGCGTGTTCGCCCAGGAGATCGCCCCGGTCAGCATCCCGCAGCGCAAGGGCGAGCCGGTCCTGGTCAGCACCGACGAGGGCGTGCGCCCCGACACCACCACCGAGACGCTCGGCAAGCTGCGGCCCGCGTTCGCCGCCGACGGCACCATCACCGCCGGTTCCGCCTCGCCGATCTCCGACGGCGCCGCCGCGGTGGTCGTGATGAGCAAGGCCAAGGCCGAGGAGCTGGGCCTGAGCTGGATCGCCGAGATCGGCGCGCACGGCGTCGTCGCCGGCCCGGACGCGAGCCTGCACGAGCAGCCGTCCAACGCCATCAAGGCCGCCTGCGCCAAGGAGGGCATCGACCCCGCCGACCTCGACCTGATCGAGATCAACGAGGCGTTCGCCGCCGTCGGCATCGTGTCGGCCCGCCAGCTCGGCGTGTCCGAGGACAAGGTCAACGTGAACGGCGGCGCCATCGCGCTCGGGCACCCGATCGGCATGTCCGGCGCCCGCATCGCGCTGCACCTGGCGCTGGAACTCCAGCGCCGCGGCGGCGGTGTCGGCGCAGCGGCGCTGTGCGGTGGTGGCGGTCAGGGCGACGCCCTCATCGTGCGAGTGCCTAAGGTCTGACGCGTGACGCGGACTGTTGAGGTATCCGACCTGGTCGACCGCGCGCGCGACGGGCAGCCGCGCGCGGTCGCGAGGCTGATCTCGCTCGTCGAGGACGCCAGTCCGCACCTGCGCGAGGTCGCCGAGACGCTGGCCCCGCTGACCGGGCGGGCCCGCGTGATCGGCCTGACCGGCCCGCCGGGTGTCGGCAAGTCGACATCCACGTCGGTGCTCGTGTCCGCGTACCGCAAGCAGGGCAAGCGCGTCGGCGTGCTGGCCGTCGACCCGTCCTCGCCGTTCTCCGGCGGCGCGCTGCTCGGCGACCGGGTCCGCATGCAGGACCACGCCACCGACCCCGGCGTCTTCATCCGCTCCATGGCCACCCGCGGCCACCTCGGCGGCCTGTCCTGGGCCACCCCGCAGGCGCTGCGCGTGCTCGACGCCGCAGGCTTCGACATCGTGCTGATCGAGACCGTCGGCGTCGGCCAGTCCGAGGTCGAGGTGGTGTCGCTCGCCGACACCACCCTCGTGCTGCTCGCCCCCGGCATGGGCGACGGCATCCAGGCCGCGAAGGCGGGCATCCTGGAGGTCGCCGACGTGTTCGTCGTCAACAAGGCCGACCGCGACGGCGCCGACGCCACCGCCCGCGACCTCAAGTACATGATCTCCCTCGGCAGACGCGACCGCGAAGGCCCGTCCTGGCGCCCCCCGATCGTCAAGACCGTCGCGGCCAAAGGCCAAGGCGTCGAAGACGTCGCCGAGGCGATCGACGGACACCACGCCTGGATGACCGAGCACGGTGAACTCGAACGCCGCCGCGCCCACCGCGCGGCCAGCGAGATCGAGGCCATCGCCGTCGCCCGCCTCCGCTCCGGCTTCGGCGATCCACGCGGCGGCGCCGCCCTGGAACAGCTCGCCAAACGGGTCGTCATCGGGGAACTCGATCCCTACGCCGCCGCTGATCAGCTGATCGAAGGCCTCCAACCCTGACGCGGGCCTTCCGCCTCTAGGCAACACCGGGTGAACGGCCGACCGTGGGTGTTCCCCTGCGCTCACCCCCTGAGAGAGGTGCGAACGTGGACTCCGCACACGTGGATTCCGCCGGCTTCGAAGTGCTCTCCCGCCAAACCTGCCTGGACCTCCTCGCCTCCGTCGCCATCGGCAGACTCGTCTTCACCGACCACGCCTTGCCGGCCATCCAACCGGTCGCCTTCACCCTCCACGACGAAGCCCTGGTAATCCGCCTCCCCCAAGGCAGCCCCGCCCTCGCAGCGGGCGACGCCATCGTCGCCTTCGAAATCGACAACGTCGCCCACGACATGCGCGAGGGCTGGACAGTCACCGTCATAGGCCACGCCCAAGAAGTCCACGACCCCAACCGCCTGAAGAACCTGGCCAACCTCCACCTGCCCTCACACGGCGTCGCCGGCACCGCAGACCGCTACCTCGTCATCACCGTCGAACTGGTCAACGGCACCCGCATCCCCCACCCCCGCCACGCCTGAGTCCGCGCGAAGCGATGGATGCCGACGCGGAGCATCGGACTTCGTCCGAAGGCGCAGCCCAGGATGCTTGATCGGCAAAGCCGATACCCCCTCGGCGCAGCCGCCCCCTCGCATCCGGCGCGGAGCGCCCACCCGCTCTGTCCGACGCGCAGCGAGGATGCCCTGCCGACGCGTAGCGAGGTGCACTGTCCGACGCGCAGCGAGGTGCCCGAGTCAGGCGGAGCCTGATGTCCTAAGTCATGGCGGAGCCAGACCTCCCCCTGCCCCCGATACACAGCGCCCTCCTGCCCTGCACCGTCTTGTCAAGGCATCTTTCCCGCCTTGACAAGACGGTGCAGGGCATTGAGACAATCGCGCGACCGGGGGCCGGGCTCCACCACCCCACCCCCAGCAACCAACCGCCCCCACTTACACCCATAAGAGCGATCCCGACCCCCTCCCCCCGACTACGGAGAGGAGTTACCCTCGTCTCGTCCCCACGAAAGGGATGGTCACGTGGTCAGTTCGGGCGGTTCGAACGCGCACGCGCTGCAACTGGACAGCCTCCTGCGCCAACTGACCGAGCGCACGGCCCAGTCCCTTGTCCCGCAGGACCAACTCCACCAGCTCCTCACCACCCTGCTCTCCCTCCCCAGCGACCTCTCCCTCCCGGACGTCCTCCGCCGAGTGATCGAGTCCTCCTGCGCCCTGGTCAACGCCAACCACGGCACCCTGACGGTCACCAGCCCCAACCACCGCCTCCTCGAACACACCCACGACACCCAAGACCCCCAAGACACCTCCCTGCACATCCCCATCCACGCCCACGGCTCCCTCTTCGCCACCCTCCACCTCACCGGCGAATCCGACTTCACCCCGACCGACACCGACCTCGTCACCGTCGTCGCCGCGGCCGCCGGCATCGCCATCGAGAACGCCGGCCTCTACGAGCAGACCCGCAGGCGCGAGGTCTGGCACCGGGCGTCGAACGAGGTCACCAGCGCCCTCCTCACCGGCATCTCCGGCCGCGAGGCCCTGAACCAGGTCGCCGAGCAGGCCCGTGGCGCCGCCGACGGGATCGTGGCCGCCCTCGTGCTCCCGGACAACCAGGGCGAGCTGGTGCTGGAGGTCGTGGACGGGGCCCTCGGCAGGCACGCGCACGGCTACACGGTGCCGACCACCGCCATCGTGTGGGAGGTCTTCTCCACGGGCGAGGCCAAGGTGGTCGACAACGTGGAGCAGGACGGTCCGTGGCCGCCGGACGTCGATCCGCGGCTGGTCGAGGACTTCGCCAGGGTCGGCCCGCTGGTGCTGGTGCCGATGGCCGCGGGCGACCGGGTCCTCGGGGTGCTGATGGTGGCCCGGCCGTGCGGCCACCACCCGTTCGACGCCGCCGACGTGGAGCTGGTCGAGTCGTTCGCCTCGCAGGCCGCGCTGGTGCTGGAGTTCACCCGCGTGCAGGAGGACAGCAGGCGGCTGGCGATCCTGGAGGACCGCGACCGCATCGCGCGCGACCTGCACGACCTCGTCATCCAACGGCTCTTCGGACTGGGGCTGGGGTTGCAGGGCCTCAACGGCACGGTCGACCAGCCCGCGGTCGCGGCCAGGCTCGGCGGGTTCATCGAGGAGGTGGACCACACGATCCGCGAGATCCGGCGCACCATCTTTTCCCTGCACGAGCCGCCCAGCGGCGGCATCAGCCTGCGCGGGCAGCTGCTGCGCGCGGTGCGGGAGTCCGCGCGGCTGCTGGGTTTCGAGCCGAAGGTCGCGCTCGACGGGCCGCTCGACTCGGTCGTGCCGGACCAGGTGCGGCCCGACCTGCTGGCGACCCTGCGGGAAGCGCTGGCCAACGCCGCCCGGCACGCGGGCGCGACGTCCGTGTCGGTGTCCGTCGCCGTGGACCGAGCCGCCACCAGGGTGGAACTCGTGGTGCGCGACAACGGGAAGGGCCTGCCCGACCAGCAGGTCCGGCACAGCGGTGGGCTGGTCAACATATCCGCGCGCGCCGACCGGTGGTCCGGCCGGTGCGAGATCGAGTCCGAACCCGGCCGCGGCGTGTCCGTCGTGTGGTCGGTGCCCTTGGTGCAGCAGTACGACTTCGGCCAGGAGGCCCCATGACGATCACCGTGCTGCTGGTGGACGATCACGAGATCGTCCGCCGCGGCCTCCAGCAGCTCCTCGCCGTGGAGGCCGACATCACCGTCGTCGGCGAGGCGGACACCGCCGCGGCCGCGATCGCGCTCGCGCCGGTGCTGAAACCGGACGTCGTGATCATCGACGTGCGGCTGCCGGACGGCAACGGGGTGACGGTGTGCCGCGAGATCCGCTCGACGGCGCAGCCGCCGCCCGCGTGCCTGATGCTCACGTCGTACTCCGACGACGAGGCCCTGTTCGGCGCGATCATGGCGGGCGCGGCGGGGTACATGCTCAAGCAGGTGTCCGGAAACGACCTGGTCGCCGCCGTGCGCACGCTGGCGGGCGGCGGGTCGCTGCTGCACGCGGGCGTGACCGCGACCGTGCTGCAACGGCTGCGCAGCGGGCCCGAGGAGGATCCGCGCTACGCGACGCTGAGCCCGCAGGAGCGGCGGATCCTGGACCTGATCGCCGAAGGGCTGACGAACCGGCAGATCGCGCACCGGCTGTACCTGGCCGAGAAGACGGTGAAGAACTACGTGTCGTCGCTGCTGCACAAGCTGGGCTTCGACCGCCGGACCGAGGCGGGCGTGTACGCGGCACGAAGGCGTGACAGCGGGTCGGCACCGGCGATCTAGCTAAGCTTGACGTGTCAACCTGGGTACGGTGTGCGGTGGATCACCATCGCTCATCCCAGGGGGACTGACATGGATTCCGATCACCCGAACCTGAGCCGCCGCGGCCTGCTCCGCGGAGCGGCCGTGCTCGGCGGTGTCGCCTTCGTCGGCGTGCCGGACGTCACGTCGACCGACGCGCGCGCCGCCGGGGCGGCGGGCGGCCGCGACTTCACCGCCCGCGAGGGCACCGGCATCGCGCCCGCGCTCTCGCCGGACGGCAAGCTGGTCGCGATCGACCTCTACACCGCGATCTGGGTGCTGCCCTCGGGCGGCGGCCGGGCCCGCAGGCTCACCGACGAGGAGCAGGACGCCACCCGGCCGCACTTCTCGCCGGACTCGAGGACCGTGGTGTTCCAGTCCTACCGGGACGGGAACTACCACCTGTGGACCGTCGGCGTGGACGGCCGTGGCCTGCGCCAGTTGACCACCGGTCTCAACGACCACCGCGAGCCCAGGTTCTCGCCGGACGGCGCCAGGCTCGTGTTCACCAGCGACGTCGGCGGCAGCTACAACCTGTGGCTGCTCGATCTGACCACCGGTCGGAAGACCCAGCTGACCAGCACCGACTCCGACGAGGGTGAGCCGAACTGGTCGCCGGACGGGGCGGGCGTCGTGTGCACGGTCGACGGCACCGCGATCGACCTCGTCGACCTCGCGGGCGGCAGGCGGCGGCTCGTCGAGCCGGTCGCCGACACCCGGCTGCTGGGGCCGGGGTTCGCGGCCGACGGGCGGCTGGCCCACACCACGCTGCGCGGCGCGAAGACCGGGCTGGTGGTCGACGGGCGGGTCGTGAGCGACGACGAGGACCTGTTCGGCTTCCCGGTCGAGTGGGTGTCCGTGACCACCGTCCTCTACACCGCCGACGGCGGCCTGCGCACCCGTGACCTGGCCGCGGGCACGAAGGCGTCGGTGCCGTTCGACGCGACCGTGCGGTACCGGCCGCACGAGAACCGTCGCGCGAAGCGGGACGTGTCCTCGCGCGCGGAGCACGCCGTGAAGGGGATCGCGGGCCCGGTGCTGTCGCCGGACGCGAAGACCGTGGCGTTCCGCGCGCTCAACGCCCTGTGGCTGCTGCCGGTCGGCGGCAGGCCGCGCCGGATCGTGGACGACGGGTTCTTCAACTCCGACCCCGACTGGCACCCCGACGGCACCGCGCTGGTGTACGCGAGCGACCGCGGCGGCACGGCCGCGCTGTGGCGCCACGACGTGGCCACCGGCGCGCGGACGCGGCTGACCACGTTGCCCGGCGCGCAGATCACGCCCCGCTGGGCGCCGGACGGCAACCGGATCGCCTACCAGGACGCCGACGGCGCGACCTGGGTGTACGACGTCGCCGCCGCCACGGCCAGGCAGGTGCTGCCCGCGCTGTTCCAGCCCGGCCGCCCGACCTGGTCGCCGGACGGGAACACGCTCGCGCTCGCCGCCGTGAAGCCGTTCTCGAAGCGGTTCCGCGAAGGCACCAGCCAGGTCCTGCTGGTCGGCCTCGACGACGGGAGCGTCCGCTACACCGAGCCCATGCCGTACCGGTCGCTGTCGACCAGGGGCGACGACGGCCCGGTGTGGTCGCCGGACGGCAAGTGGATCGCGTTCGTGGTGGAGAGCGTCCTGCGGGTCGTGCCGGTCGACGCGCGCGGCACGTTCACCGGCGAGCCCCGGCAGCTGACCCGCGAGGCCAGCGACGCGCCGTCGTGGAGCGGCGACTCGAAAACCCTGCTGCACCTGAACAACGGCAAGCTGAAGCTGGTCGGCCTCGACGGCGGCCGGGCGCGGACCGTCGACCTCCCGCTGACCTGGACCCGCTCCCGCCCGCGCGGCCGCACCGTCATCCGGGCGGGCGCGCTGTGGGACGGCAGGAGCGGTTCGTTGCGCCGCGACGCCGACGTCGTGGTCGAGGGCGACCGGATCGTCGCCGTGCACGACCGCCGCGAGTGGGCCGGGACGACCGTCGTGGACGCCTCCGGGCTGACCCTGATGCCCGGTCTGATCGACGCCCACAACCACTGGCACCTGCGCGGGCGGCAGTGGGGCGCGAGGCAGGGCAGGCTGTGGCTGTCCTACGGCGTCACGACCACGCGCTCACCCGGCGACCCGGCGTACCAGATGCTGGAGACCAGGGAGGCGCTCGACTCCGGCGCGCTGCTCGGGCCGCGCTACTTCGCCACCGGCGAGGCCGTCGACGGCGGCCGGGTCTACTACAACTTCATGCGCCCCACCACGAGCGCGGCGCAGCTGGCGCTGGAGCTGTCCAGGGCCGTCGCGCTGGACTACGACATGGTCAAGACCTACGTCCGCCTGCCCGTCGCCGCGCAGCGCGAGGTCGTGGAAATGGCGCACCGCAAGGGGATGCCGCTCAGCTCGCACTACCTGTACCCGGCGGTCGCCGTCGGCATGGACGGCATGGAGCACACCGGCGCCACCAACCGGCTCGGCTACTCGCACACCACCAGCAGGCTGGGCCGCACCTACGGGGAGACGACGGGCCTGTTCGCCGCGTCCGGCATGTCCGTCACCCCGACCCTGTTCAACTCGGCCATCCTCTACCGCGACGACCGGTCGCTGTTCGACGACCCGCGGACCAGGGCGCTGCTGCCGCCGTGGGAGTACGCGAAGCTGGCGGCCAAGGTCGCCGAGGCGGCCAGGGAGACACCGGCCAACGAACTGGTCGCCGCCGCCCTGGCGGGCAACGTCGCCATGGTGCTCGCCATCCACCGCGGCGGCGGCTTCGTCATCTCCGGCACCGACTCGCCGCTCGACGACGTGGCGCTGAGCCTGCACCAGAACCTGCGGGCCATGGTCCGCCACGGCTTCACCCCCCTGGAGGCCCTCACCACCGCCACCCGCAACCCCGCCCGCTGGCTCGGCCTCGCCGACCGGCTCGGCACCGTCGAACCCGGCAGGCTGGCCGACCTCATCGCCGTGCGGGGCGATCCGCTCACCGACATCAGGGCCGCCGCCGCCGTCCGGATCGTCGTGGCGAACGGCGTGGTGCACCGGGTGGACGACCTCACGGGCCCGTTCGGCACGGCGGCTTCGGGTGGGGGAGCGGGTGCTGGTGCGGTCAGGTCGGCCACGACCGGGATCGCGTACCCGAGCGCGAACCCCGACCTGTTCTGGTGGCACGGCGAGTCCGAGTCGGACGTGCACTACTGCCACTAGCGGTCGCGTCGAGGGGGACCGGGCCGGTCCCCCTCGCGTGGCGGCGATTCCCCTCCACGCAGGAACTCCGCGGGCACCCCGTGCTCGAACCGAACTCCGTCCGCCAGCGGCGGGGAGTTGAACGAGACCCCGTCGAACACGGCGTTGCCGGTGAACACCGCCCTGGTGAAACGGGTCTCGGCAGCGAACTCCACCCTGCCGAACCCGCTCTCACCCGCCAACGTGGCGTCGGTGAACCACGCGTCCGAGCCGAAGGTCGCGTCGTTGAACGAGGTCGGCCCCCCGAACCTCGCCCCGACGAAGTGCGCGCTCCCGGCGAAGGCCGTCTCGACGAACCAGGCTTGTCCACCGAAAACCGTCCCGGTGGCGTGGACCCGTCCGTTGAACTTCGCTCCGCTGAACCAGACGTTGCTCTCGAACACGGCGTCGTCGATCCACGCGTTCCCGATGAAGGTCGCCCTGGTGAAACGGGCGACGCGGACGCGGGTCCGAGCCAGTTCGAGGTTGATCAGCGTGGCGCCGGTGAGGCTCAGGTCGATGTCCAGCCAGAACGTCTCGACGGGGCGGGCGGGATCCGGGCCCGGCCGGAGGTGGTCGCGGAGGATGTTCTGCGCGGTGAGGCGCACTTCCCGCTCCTGGACCTGCTTCTCGTAATCGGCGGAGCCCTCCTCGGGAAGCTTGTACGGCATTCGGAGGTAGGCGCACAGGACGTTGACGATGGTCTGGCGCTGCCTGGGGTTGTCCTGCGCCAACCGCTCCAGCGCGTACAGGCCCGCCAAGCGCACCGGAGCCTTGTCGGAGCCCAGTTGTTCCGCGGACTTCGTGTACAACTCCGTGATGCGCCGTTCGGCGGCGTCGGTCTCGGTGGTGGTCGCCACGCGGTCTTGCAGGTCCTGGTCGCGCTCCTTCTGGCGCAGTCCGATCTCGGTCGACCGCTGCCGCCGCCACGCCAGGTACAGCGCGAACACGCCGCCGCCGCCCACACCGACGCTCAACCGATGCGCAGGGCGTCGAAACGCGCGGCGACCAGTTCGTGGCCGGTGAGACCACGCGTGCCCGGCCACCACAGCGCGGCGACCGCCGCCGCGGTGAGAACCACCACGGCCGCGGCCACCATCGCGACGGTCCGGCCTGACAGCGGGGTCAATCCTGGTGGGGTCACGACCGTTGATCGCGGGTGGGGGGATCCCCGTAACGGAGATCCCCTCGACACGGCTCAGCTGAGCAGATGCGCGTACCTCTGCAGCGGATCGCCCACCGACCGGGTCGACAGCGTCGCCGTCGGCTCGGGCAGCGGAATGCCGGCGCACGTCAGGTCGTGCCGGGGCACGACGCCGTCGACGATGAACGACTCGACGACGTCGTCGACGCACGCGTTGCCGAACGCGTAGATCCCGTGGTCGCCCTCGTCGGTCACGGTCAGCAGCCGGGAGCCCGCGAACCCCTGGTGGGCCCGTTGGGCGCCTTCCAGCGGGGTGGCCGGGTCGCGGACGGACTGCACCATGAGGATCGGCGGCACACCGCGGCCGGTCGGGGGCTTGAGCTGGAGCGGGGGGCGTTGCCAGAACGCGCAGGGCGCGGCGGCCTGGTAGTAGCCGTGCAGGGGGTAGAGCGCCCCTTGGCGGCCGGACTGGCGGGTCAGGTACTCGCGGCCGCCGCGGAACGGGGTGTCGTTGCAGACGACCGCGTGGAACGTGCCGTTCGGGGCGTCCGGGAAGCGGCCGAGCGCCGTGGCGGACGTGGTGGGCCCGGCCTGGTCGACGACCTGCCGGATGAGCGAGAACTGCTCGGCGCCGACCTGGAACGAGTCCTTCGAGTACTGCACCTGGGCCAGGAACAGGTCGAAGCGCATCGCGGTCAGCCGCGACCCGTCGCCCAGCGGCAGCGGGTCGGCGGCCAGCTCCGCCCTGGTGTGCTCGTAGCTCTGCCGCACGGCCTCGGCGGTCGTGCCGAGCTGGTAGAGCTGGTCGTGCCGCGCCACCCACGGCAGGAAGTCGGTGCGGAACCGGCGTTCGAACCCGTGGCCGAAGGCGTCGAAGACCTCCTGGAACGACGCGGTGAACTCGGGGTTCGAGTCGATCACGAACCTGCCCACGCGCCGCGGGAAGTAGGTCGCGTAGTAGGCGCCCAGCCAGCTGCCGCCGGAGTACCCGGCCCAGTTGACCCGGTCACGGCCGAGCAGGTGCCGCAGCAGGTCCAGGTCGCGCACGGTCTGCTCGGTGTTGACCACCTCGCCGAACTCGCCCGAGCCGGTCTGGCAGGCCCTGGCCTGCTGCTCGGCGTTGTCGTTGATCCGCTCGAGGTTCGCCCTGCTCCGGTCGCGCGGATCGGCCAGCACGAGCCAGTCGTACCCGCCGCAGGTGGCGTTGGTGCTCTCCCCGGTACCGCGCACGTCGATCCCGATGATCTCCATGTTCGCCAGCAGCTTCGGCTGCCCCAGGAACATGAGCGGTGTCGTCCGGCCGGGGCCGCCCGGTCCGCCGGGGTTGGTCAGGACGCTGCCCTTCGCCTCGCCGGTCACCGGCCGCAGCCTGCTCACGGCGATCGTGATGTCGGTCCGCGCGCCGGTCCGGTGCCAGTCCCGCGGCGCCCGGTACGCGCCGCACTCCAGGCGTTCGCCGCCCGCGGGCAGCCCCTCCGGCGGGTTCGCCGGGTCGAAGCAGGGTTTCCAGTCGATCCGCTGGTCCAGGTACCGGTCCGGCACCCCCGCCTGCGCCTGCGCGGGCAGTCCTCCGCCCACCAGCAAGCCGATCAGCGCGATCACCGCCGTTGGTGCTCTTCGCATCGATCCCCCTCAGAATGCGCGAGCCTCCACTCCACCGCGCGGTGAGGTCCACCACAACGGTCGGAAGTCGACGGCTGGTGGACCGGAAGGACCACCCCATTTCCCGACCGGACGACCTGGGCAGCCCAGCCGCGGGTAAGTACTGTCGTGGGGTGGGGATCTTCCGAAGAAAGCGCCCGGTGGCGGTCGCCCGCGAAGTGGTCCGGGATCACACCTACGACGACCCGATCGTCGACATCGCGGCCGAGGAGATGGACGCGGGCCACCTGCGCGCGGCCACGACCGTGCTCGCCGAGTGCCGGGACCAGCCGGAACTGCGCGCGCTGCGGCTCGAAGTGCTGCGCGACCACGCCGTCGGCCACGCCGACGAGCTGCTGGAACTCGCCAAGGGCAACACCGATCCCGACCTCTGGCTGCTGGCGGGCGCGTCGTTCATCGGCGAGGCCTGGGCCGTGCGCGGCACCGGCCGGGCCGAGGACATCGGCGAGGACCGGTTCAAGATGTTCTTCGCGACGCTCCGCAAGGCCGTCGCGCCGCTGCACGAGGCCGCGAACATCCTGGAGCGCGACGCCGTGCCGTGGGCGCAGCTCCAGACCACCGGCATGGGGTTGCAGGTCGACCGCGGGCAGAAGGACGAGGTGTGGCGCGAGATCGTCGCCCGCTGCCCGACGCTGTACCCGGCGCACTGGGTGCGCGCGCAGATCCTGGCGCCCAAGTGGGGCGGGTCGACGGAGGAGATGATGGCCTTCGCCAAGGGGAGCGTGGACGCCGCGGCGCCCGGTGACCCGGTGGTGGCCGTGTTGCCGTTGGCGCACTTCGAGGTGTTCCTGGAGAAGTTCGCCGAGGCGGTCCAGTCGCGCAGCGCGCTGAAGGTGGCGTCGCTGAAGATGCGGTACTTCGGGAAGGTGCACGACGAGATCGCCGAGGCGGCGGACAAGTGGGCCATCGCCGTGCCGCGCGCCCATCCGCGCGCGCTCCAGGCCCACAACCTGTTCGCGGCGGCGTTCGCACTGGCCGATGACGGGCCGCGCGCCAAGCGGCACCTGCTCGGCATGCGCGACCACGTGCACGACATCCCGTGGACCTACGTCGCCTACCTGGCCTCCGACGTGGAGAAGGAGTACTCGGAGCTGGCCAACAAGTACCTCTAGGTCGTCGCCCAGGTCGCCTCGGCCGGGTCGTCGGTCAGCGTGAACACGAGCGAGGCCCCGGCTCGGAGCGCCTCGACGTCCACCCACGCCTCGTCGCGGTCGGCGGCGTCCACGGTCAGCGCCCGCACGTACTGCAACCGCGCCGGATCCGCGCCCGGTGCCTCCACGACCACGTCGCCGCTCGCCAGGTGGAGCACCGCACGGGCGTAGCGGGGCGCGTGCAGGACGAACCGGCCGGTCCCCGGTACGACGGGGTACATGCCCAGGGCGCTCAGGACGTACCAGGCGGACATCTGCCCCAGGTCGTCGTTGCCGGTGACACCGGCGGGACCGTCGATGAACAGGGTCTGCGCCGCCCGAACGACGGCCGAGGTCTTCCACGGCCTGCCGACGAGGGTGTACATCCAGGGAGCGTGCAGGTCCGGTTCGTTGTTCGGGTTGTACCGGAACTGGTTGTAGTACTCGTAGGGCCCGACGACCCACTTGTCGTGCGCGGTGTCCTCGGGGTCGACGACCAGGTCGGAGTAGGCGAAGAAGTCGTCGAGCCGCGCGACTGCCGCCTCCTGACCACCCAGGCGTTCGACGAGACCGGGCACGTCCTGCTGGACCAACCACTGGTACTGCCAGGCGGTGCCCTCGTGGAAGCCGTCGTCGTCCTGCGGAGTCGCGGACGGAAGCCACCGTCCGTCGGCCAGCTTCGGGCGCGGGAAGCCGGTGAAGCCCCGGTCGGTGACGGTCGGATCCCACAGGGTGCGGTAGTTCAGACCGCGAGCCGCGAACACGGCCGCGTCATCGTCGTGCCCCAACGCCTTCGCCATGATCGCCAACGCCGAGTCGGCCAGGGCGTACTCGAAGGTGGCGGAAGCGCCGTGGTGCGGATCGACGTCCTGGCCCTTTCGCGGGAAGTCCTTGTCGTACTGCACGTAGCCCTGCGCGAGGTAGCTCGGGTTGCCCGCACGACCGCTGAACGGCGAGCCCACCGCCGGCACACCAGCCGCGTTCTCCCGCAGCGCCGCGTAAGCCCGCTCCTCCAGGCCTTCCAGCGCACCGAACCGCCAAAGGTCGACCAGGAACGGCGTGACCGGGTCACCGGTCATGGTGTTGGTCTCCTGGTTGGCGTACGCCCAACGCGGCAACCAACCACCCTGCTCGTGCACGGCCAGCAACGAGCGGGCAACATCCCGCGCCCTCTCCGGCCGCAGCAGCGCGAGCAGCTGGTTGTGACCCCGATAGGTGTCCCACAACGAGAAGTACTCGTGACAAGTCCACCCCTCAGCCCGGTGCACCTCGTTGTCGAACCCGCGATACCGCCCGTCGACGTCGTTGCCCGTCAACGGTTGCAGCAGCACGTGGTAGAGCGCCGTGTAGAAAACCGTGCGGTCCACGGCGTCATCGGTCTCGATCTCGACGGACGCCAACTCCTCGCGCCAAGCCGCCTCCGCAAGCCCACGCAACTCGTCGAACGACTTCCCCCGCGCCTCACCCAGGTTCGCGGCAGCACCAGCCGGATCGACCTGCGAAAGCGCCGTGGCGGCCGTCACCGGGCCGGGATCAAAACCCACCCACGCCCCACGCAGCCCAGACGCCCCCGACGCCCCTCCCCAGATCCCGGACGTCCGAAAAGGACGATCGAACGTCGTCGTGAAGTGCGTGACGTACGGCTTGCCACCGCAGAACGCCTGCGCCGTCACAGTCCCGGCCAACGTTCGATCGTCCACCACGCGGATCGCGCTAGCGAACACCGGCTCCTTGTCATTGGCCTGCCCCACGTTCACCAGCACCGTGCCCGCCACACCATCGGGAAAGGTGAACCGCTCGACACCGCAGCGGGTGGTAGCCGTGCACTCGACAGTGATCCCACCCGCGAGCGAGACCCGGTAGTAACCGGGCTTGCCGACCTCACCCTCGTGCGAGTACTCCGCCCCGTACACCTTGTGGTCGAACGTCTCGGGCAGCCCACCGGTGATCGGCAGCACCGATACCAACCCACCCTGCTCCCAGCACCCAGCACCGGACAGGAAGAAGTGCCCGAACCCCCGAATCACCGGATCGTCGTACCGGTACCCCGCGTAGTGCGACCCGATCGGACTCGACTGCGCCTTCCCGAACGGCATCGACGCACCGGGAAACGTGTTCCCGTCATCCTTCGTCCCGATGAACGTGTTCACAAAAGCGATCGGCTCCACGGAAACCATCCCACCACCGTAACCAACCAACAGCATGACCACAGGCCTGAACAAACGCGCCGCTCAACACGAAGCTCAACAAACGCGCCGACAAGCACGGAACCGAGCGCGCCCGCACCTCGTGCGGCCGATTTGACTTGGGGTTTTTGGCCCTACACTTGCTCAGCGGGCAGGCTTTTCACCCCTGCCCCTTTTGGGCCCGCAGGGCCAAAAAGAGGGGCCCCAAGTCAAATCGGCCGCACCCGGAGCACATGGGCACCGATGACCGGTTTCGAGCAGCTGGAAACCAGACCGGCATGAGCAGTTGCCCCACAGACCCAGCAGCATGCACACCCCACCCCCCATGACACCGTTGTCCACCCGCGTCCACCCCCCGCAAGCACCATCCGATCTACGACGATTGGCCCCTTGACCAGCCCGATCCACCCCGAACCGTTGACAGGACCCGTGGGATCGGTGTGAAATGCCGCCACTATGACAACGTTGTCCGCGAGTGGTGCGCCCCCCATGGCGGGCGCGGCTGGGCGCAAGGTGCGTCGCGCGACCATGAACGACGTCGCACGGCTGGCAGGCGTCAGCATCAAGACCGTGTCCCGTGTCGTCAACGACGAGCCGGGGGTGCACCCGGCGACCGCCGAGCGCGTGCTCGCGGCCATCGACCAACTCGGTTTCCGCCGCAACCTCAGCGCGCGCAACCTGCGCCGCGGGTCGTCGACGGGCACGATCGGGCTGGTTCTCGAAGACGTCGCCAACCCCTTCTACTCGGGGGTCACCCGCGCGGTGGAGGAGATCTCCCGCCTGCGCGGCCGTCAGGTGATCACCGGGTCCTCGGACGAGGATCCGGCCCGTGAGCGGGAGCTCGCGCTGGAGTTCTGCTCCCGCCGGGTCGACGGGCTGCTGATCGTGCCCGCGGGCCTCCAGCACGGTTACCTCGTGCCCGAGATGCGCGCGGGCACACCCGTGGTGTTCCTGGACCGGCCGGCGGGTGACGTCGTCGCCGACACCGTGCTGGTCGACAACATCGGCGGCACCATCGAGGCCGTGGCGCACCTGGCGGCGCACGGCCACCGGCGGATCGCGTTCCTCGGCGACGCCCCGGACATCTTCACCGCCAACGAACGCCTGCGCGGCTACCGCGAGGGCTGCGTCCGGTCGGGGGTCGGCTACCAGGAGGACCTGGTGGTCATGGGCCCGCACGACGAGCGCAGCATCGCCGCCGCCCTGCACCGGCTCAAGGGCTACCGCGAACCGCCGACGGCGCTCGTGGCGGGCAACAACCGGATCACCGTGCACGTGCTGCGCGCGCTCGCGAACGTCGTGGAACGCCCCGCGCTGGTGGGTTTCGACGACTTCGAGCTCGCCGACCTCCTCTCCCCGCCGGTGAGCGTGATCGCGCACGACGCGAGCGCGCTCGGCAAGGCCGCCGGGGACCTCCTCTTCGCCCGACTCGACGGCGACAGCTCGCCACCGCGCCGCGTCGTGCTGCCGGTGCGCTTGGTACCACGTGGATCAGGGGAGGTTCGTGCGTGAGCTCCGGTGACAGACCAGTCGTACTACCGGCCAACCAGCCGAAGCAGTTCTACCGGGGTGGCGCGTCGATAGCGGCGCTGCGCGGTGACGCGTCGGCGGACTTCGGCCCGGAGGACTGGGTGGCGTCGACCACGACGCTCTACGGCCGTGACGACGCCGGGTTGTCCACGCTGCCGGACGGCACGCTGCTGCGCGACGCCGTGGCGGCCGACCCGACCGGCTGGCTGGGCGCCGAGCACGTGGCCGAGTTCGGCGCGGACACCGCGCTGCTGGTCAAGCTGCTCGACGCCGGGCAGCGGCTGCCGGTGCACTGCCACCCGTCGAACGCCTTCGCCTCGGCGCACCTGGACTGCCGCCACGGCAAGACCGAGTCGTGGATCGTCGTCGGCACCAGCGGACCGGAGCCGACCGTCTACATCGGATTTCGCGACGACGTGACCGACGAGCAGCTGGAGTCCTGGGTGGCCGCCCAGGACACCGAGGAGATGCTCGCCGCGCTCAACCCGGTCCAGGTGACCGCGGGCGACACGGTGTTCGTGCCCGCGGGCCTGCCGCACGCGATCGGCGAGGGCGTCTTCATCGTCGAGTTGCAGCAGCCGACGGACTTCTCGGTCACGTTGGAGTGGAAGGGTTTCCTCGCCAACGCCGACATCGGCCACCTCGGGCTGGGCTACGACACCGCCCTGGAGTGCGTCGACCACTCCGGGTGGGCCAAGACGCTGGACTCGCTGATCCGCCGCACCGGTGGCGACACGGCCGAGGTGGTGAACCTCTTCTCCGAGCAGGCCGACCCGTTCTTCCGGGCCGACCGGCTCCAGGTGAGCGGCTCGCTGGCCCTCGAACCGTCGTTCGCGGTGCTCGTGGTGCTCGACGGCGAGGGAACGCTCGGCGACGTGCCGGTCCGCAAGGGCAGCACGGTCGTCGTCCCGCACGGTGCTGGTGAGGAGGTGCTCAACGGTGAGCTCGTCGCGATCCGATGCAGGCCGCCGAAGGTGGTCGGGTAGCAGGGGTGGCCGTGGCTGACCCGCTGCTCGACGCGCGCGACCTGGTCAAGCACTACGGCGGCGTGGAAGCGCTGCGGGGTGCGTCGTTCACCGCGTACGCGGGTGAGGTCGTCTCGCTGATCGGCGACAACGGCGCGGGCAAGTCGACGTTGGTGAAGTGCCTGGCGGGCGTCCAGCGGCCGGATTCCGGCACGGTGGAGTTCGACGGGCGCCCCGTCGAGCTGGACTCGCCGATCGCCGCCAGGGCGCTCGGCATCGAGACGGTGTTCCAGGACCTGGCCGTGGCTCCGGACCTCGATCCGGCCGCGAACCTGTTCCTGGGGCGGGAACTGCGCAAGCCCGGTGTGCTCGGCCGGCTGGGCGTGCTGGACAAGAAGGAGATGCGGCGGCGTGCCGTCGGGTCGTTCGACGACCTCGGCGTCACGCTCCAGAGCATCGACGTGCCGATCGGCTCGCTCTCGGGCGGGCAGCGGCAGAGCGTCGCGGTCGCCAGGTCCGTGGTGTGGGCCAGCAAGCTGGTCTTCATGGACGAGCCGACGGCCGCGCTCGGCGTGGTGCAGCGGGAACGGGTGCTCGACGTGATCCGCCGCGTCCGCGACCAGGGCATGGCCGTGGTGCTGATCAGCCACAACATGCCCGAGGTGCTGGCCGTGTCAGACCGCGTCGAGGTGCTGCGGCTCGGGAAGCGGGTGGCCAGGTTCCGGGCCGCCGACACGACCGTCGAGGAGCTGGTCGGCGCCATGACCGGCGCGCTCTCCCAGGATGACGCCGGATGACGCCCCAGCGGAAGTCCCTCGGCAAGCGGCTCGTCGGCACCAACACGCTGTGGATCGCGCTGGTGCTGCTGCTCCTGATCGCGGTGTTCGGCGCGTTGCGGCCGGACGCCGTGCTCAGCGTGTTCACCCTCCAGACCACGCTGGTGGAGACAGCTGTTCTCCTGGTTCTGGCCGTGGGCATGACGTTCGTGATCATCACCTCCGGGATCGACCTGTCCGTCGGGTCGGTGCTGGTGTTCTCCGGTGTCACGTCGGCGATGACCATGAACGCGCTCAGCGGCGGCGACGCCACGGACGCGGGCTGGGGCGTGGTCGTCGTCGGGCTGCTGGTGGCGCTGGTCAGCGGCGCGGCGTGGGGCCTGCTCAACGGGCTGCTGATCGCGAAGGCCGGGATCCCGCCGCTGATCGTGACGCTGGGGTCGTTCGGCGCCGCCCTCGGCGCCGGGCAGCTGATCTCCAACGGCTCCAACGTGAGCGGCGTGCCGAACGTGCTGAGCGACAACCTCGGCACCGGAACCACGTTCGGCATCCCCAACCTGGTGATCCTCGCCGCGGTGGTGACCGCGCTGGGCGCCCTGCTGCTGGGCACCACCAGGTTCGGGCGGCACACCTACGCGATCGGGTCCAACGAGGAGGCCGCCCGGCGGGTCGGCATCGGCGTCACCCGGCACCTGATGACGGTGTACCTGCTGGCCGGTGTGCTCGCGGGGCTGGCCGGGTTCATGGCGATGGCGTACTTCCGGGTCGCGTCGGTCACCGGGCACGACACCGACAACCTCAACGCCATCGCGGGCGTGGTGCTCGGCGGCACGTCGCTGTTCGGCGGTGCGGGCTCGATCGTCGGGTCGATCTTCGGCGTGTTCATCCCCGCGGTGCTGCGCAAGGGTTTCGTGATCGTGGGCGTCAACGTGTACTGGCAGCCGATCGCCGTCGCGATCGTGCTGGTGGCCGCGGTGTGGTTCGACCAGTCGCGCCGCAGGGCGCGAGACCGAAACTAGGAGGAGAACGTGTCAACGAGGACAGTTCGCACTCTGGGACTCGCCGCCGCGGCGCTGCTGCTGACCGCGTGCGGGAGCAGTGGGCAGATCGGCGACTCGGGGTCGGCGAGCACGGCCAAGAAGATGGTGCTGATCCCCGGTGTGGCGGCCGAGCCGTTCTACATCTCGATGGAGTGCGGTTTCCGGGAGGCCGCGAAGTCCGCCGGGTACGAGGTGGACGTGCAGGCGCCCGCCAAGTTCGACGCGCCCCTCCAGACGCCGATCGTGACCGGCGTGCTGGCGAACAAGCCCGCGGCCGTGCTGATCGCGCCGACCGACGACAAGGCGCTGGCCGGGCCGATGAAGCAGCTCAAGGACGCCGGGATCAAGGTCGTGGAGGTGGACACGAAGCTCCAGGACACGTCCATCGCGTCGGCCACGATCTCGTCGAACAACGAGCAGGGCGGCGCGAAGGCGGCGGAGACGCTGGCGAAGCTGGTCGGCGACAAGCCGGGTTCGGTGCTGGTGCTCAACACCAAGGCCGGGACGTCGACCACCGACGCGCGGGCCAAGGGGTTCGAGACGGAGATCAAGAAGTACCCGAACCTGAAGTACCTGGGGCAGCAGTACACCGACAACGAGCCCGACCAGGCCGCGTCGAAGGTGACGGCCACGCTGTCGGCGAACCCGGACCTGATCGGCGTGTTCGCCACCAACCTGAACACCGGTGAGGGCGCGGCCACGGGTCTGCGCAACGCCGGGAAGACCGGTGCGGTGAACCTCGTCGGGTTCGACGCGAGCCCCAAGCAGGTGCAGGACCTCCAGGCCGGGGTGGTGCAGGCGCTGATCGCGCAGGACCCCGCGACCATCGGCAAGGTCGGCGTCGAGCAGGCCGTCGCCGCGATCGAGGGCAAGGAAGTGAAGCGGGACACCGAGACGGACCTGGTGGCGATCACCAAGGACGACGCCTCGGCCAACGAGAAGTACTTCTACAAGCAGTCCTGCTGACGGGTGCCGGGGTGGGCGGCAGTCCCGTCCACCCCGGTAGTCGGCCCCTCACACCGGGTGAGCGGCGGAAGTATTGATGTGGTGCGACTTTCGTCGATCCGGTGACCGATCGGCGCCCGCACCGCCTACGGTCCACGCATGACAGGGGTACGCGCGTTCGCCGTGGAAGCGGTGGACATCCGCAAGAGCTACGGCGAGCTGAAAGCCGTCGACGGGGTGTCGTTCACCGTCGACGAAGGGGAGTTCTTCGGGATCCTGGGGCCCAACGGCGCCGGGAAGACCACGACGCTCGAGATCGTGGAAGGCCTGCGCGAGCCCGACGCGGGAACGGTGCGGCTGCTGGGCGAGAGCCCGTGGCCCCGCAACCTCGAGCTGCTGCCGCGCGTGGGCGTCCAGCTCCAGGCGTCGAGCTTCTTCGAGAAGCTGACGGCGCGGGAGCAGCTGGAGACCTTCGGGTCGCTCTACGGGGTCGGCAAGTCCGTCGTGGCCGACATGCTCGACCTGGTGGGGTTGCTGGACAAGGCCGAAGTGCAGGAGAACAAGCTGTCCGGCGGGCAGCGGCAGCGGCTGTCCATCGCCTGCGCGCTGGTGCACGACCCGGACATCGTGTTCCTCGACGAGCCGACCGCCGCGCTGGACCCGCAGGCCAGGCGGAACCTCTGGGACGTGCTGCGGGCCATCCAGGGGCGCGGCAAGACGATCGTCTACACGACGCACTACCTGGACGAGGCCGAGATCCTCTGCGACCGGGTGGCGATCATGGACCGGGGCAGGGTGCTGGCGATGGACTCGCCGGCGGCACTGGTGCGCGGACTCGACGCGCCCACCCGGATCACGCTGCAACCCGGTGCGCTGACGGCGGAGGCCGCCCGTGCGATCGAGGGCGCCGACGACGTGGTCGAGGACGACTCGTCGTTGACGATCTCCACCCGCAAGCCCTCGACCGTGTTGTCCACCCTCGCCGAGAGGGGCGCGCTCGACGGCCTCCAGGTGCGGACCGCGACCCTGGAGGACGTCTTCCTCGACCTGACTGGACGGGAGTACCGGGCATGAGCACCGCGTTCAAGAGCCTGTCGGTGGCGATGGTCAAGGGGTTCCTGCGGGACCGGATGTCGCTGTTCTTCATGTTCGTGTTCCCGCTGATGTTCCTGGTGGTCTTCGGGCTGCTGTTCCGGGACTCCGGCACGGACAAGATCAAGCTGGCCGTGGTCGGCGACGGGCCCGTGGTGGCCGCGCTGGAGCAGACCGGCGCGGTGGAGGTGCAGCGGTTCGACGACCAGCAGGCCGCGCTCGACAAGGTCAAGGACGGCGACCTGCCCGCCGCGCTGATCCTGAGCGGCACCGACGTCCGGCTGCGGTTCGCCGCCAGCGACCAGGTCGCGGCGGGCACCGTGAACGGGCTCGTGTCCGGTGTCGTGGACAAGGTCAACCTCGGGGCGACCGGTCAGCCGCCCGCGTTCACGCTGGACCGGCAGCCGGTCGAGGACGCCTCCCTCAAACCGATCCAGTACCTGACGCCCGGCATCCTCTCGTGGGGCGTGTCGATCTCCGCGGTGTTCGGGTCGGCGCTGACCCTGGTGTCGTGGCGCAAGAAGCAGGTGCTGCGCCGGATCCGGCTGGCGCCGGTGAGCGCGTTCACCGTGCTGACCTCCAGGGTCGTGGTCAGCGTCGGCGTGGCGGTGCTCCAAGCCGCGCTGTTCGTGGCCGTCGCGTCGACCCCGCCGTTCGGGCTCCGGCTGTCCGGCAGCTGGTACCTCGCGCTGCCGCTGCTCGTGCTGGGCACGCTGGCGTTCTTCGCGATCGGCATGCTGGTCGGCGCGTTCTGCAAGACGGAGGAGGCCGCGAGCGGCGCGGCCAACATCATCGTGCTGCCGATGTCGTTCCTGTCCGGCACGTTCTTCCCCATCGAGAACGCGCCCGGCTGGCTCCAGGCGGTGTCGAAGGCGCTGCCGTTGCGGCACATGAACGACGGGATGCTCGACGTCCTGGTGCGCGGCAAGGGGATCGGCGCGCTGGTCGTCCCGTCGGCCGTGCTGATCGGCTTCACGCTCGTGGTCGGCTTCACCGCCTCGCGCGTGTTCCGCTGGGAGGACTGACCCCCGACGGGCTGGTGAGCGCGCTCACGCCGCACAATGGACGGCATGCTCACCAGCCCCGTCGGCCGCTTCCGCCTGCTCGCCACGGCCGAGGCGGTGTCCTGGGCCGGTCTGCTGATCGGCATGCTGTTCAAGTACGCGCTGGTGGAGAACGAGATCGGGGTGAAGGTCTTCGGCCCGATCCACGGTGCCGTCTTCGTCGTCTACATCCTCGTGACCCTGCTCGCGAGCTCCGCCCTGAAGTGGGAGCGCGGCACCGCGCTCCTCGCGCTGCTGGCGAGCATCCCGCCGTTCGGCACGGTCGTGTTCGAGCGCTGGGCGACCCGGACCGGCAGGCTGGAAGCCCGCGGGACGGGCCTTCAGGACAGCGCTGCCTGAGCCTTCCGGATCTCGTACTCGGGATCCCCGAGGTGGTAGACCTGCTCGCTGTCCTCGATGTTCGCCAGGAACTCGC
Organism: Umezawaea sp. Da 62-37; assembly: GCF_032460545.1. Taxonomy (GTDB): domain Bacteria; phylum Actinomycetota; class Actinomycetes; order Mycobacteriales; family Pseudonocardiaceae; genus Umezawaea. The sequence goes on along the minus strand of NZ_CP135965.1, from coordinate 4,033,467 downwards.
GGTAGCGGACCGCGTTGAACACGTGCACCAACGGGATCGCCAGCTCCAGCGCCGTGGCCGGATCGCCGTCCGGCACGTGCTCCAGCCAGGCCGCCGTCCACACCTCGGCCAGCAGCGGCCGCTTCTCGGGCGCGAGGAACGTCCACAGCCGCGCCGCGTCCAGCGCCGGGTGCCCCCAGTGCGCGTCGGCCCAGTCGATCACTTGGTGGCCGGTACCGTCGGACTGCCAGTTGCCGGGGTGGAAGTCGCCGTGCAGCAACGTCATCGGCAGCCCCGTCGTGAGCAGCGCCTCCGCCCGTTCACGGGAGCCCTCGACCTCGGATGACCAGATCGGCACCTCCGGCAGACCGGGACGCCGGTCACCCGCGAGCGCGGCCTGAACGCGGACCAGCCGCGGCACCACCGACCGGATCTGCTCCGCCGTGGGCTCCCAGCAGGGCCCGCCCGGCGCGTCCGCCATCAGCACCCGCAGCGGCGCGGCGGCGATCACCTCGGGCACCAGCGTCGGGTCCAGCGCGGACACCAGCCGCAACGCGACCGGCTCGGCCGCGAAGAACGGCGGCAGCGCCTTCACCCACACCCGGCCGGCATCGGTCTCCACCCGGAACACGCACGACAGGTTCCAGGTCTTCACCTGCCGCACTTCGCCGGTCCGGGTGACGTGCTCCTCGGCCCACGCGACCAGCTCGGCGGGACCACCGGGTTTGGCCCACGGCATCCGCAGCGGATCGTCCGGGAACACGTGGACGGGCTCGGCGACCAGCGCGCTCAGGTCCGGCTTCCCGTGGGCCTCGACCTGGTAGGTGGTCGTGCCGCCCCTGGTGAACTCCCCGACCCCCTTGACGAGCCGCAGCACGCTCGTCGGCACACCGAGCACCCTTTCGAGGTGCTCGACCACGGGCTCGACGTGGTTCCACCACCGGCTGTCCACCACGAACGGCCCGAGGGCTCCCGCGTACTCCCCGTCGACCGTGACCAGGGCGATGACCTCGCGCATCAGCACAGGGTGGCCCAGACCACCCCGGTACGCGACGGATTTAATCCTCGAAGTCCCCGACCGCCCGCCGGACCTTCGCCAACAGGTCCGTCAGCTGCTCGGTCTGCCGCTCGGTCAGCCCCCGCAACCCGAAGTCCACGCCGATCACGGCCTCGGTAGCCACCTCACGCCGAGCGCGCCCCGCGTCGGTGATCTCCACCAGCGTCGTGCGCCGATCGGTCGGATGCGGATTCCGCCGCACCAGCCCGTCGGCCTCCAACCGGTCCACGATGTTGGTCACGCTGGTCGGGTGCAGCTGGAGCCGCTCACCCATCACCCGCATCGGCAGGCTGCCCACCTTGGAGAACGTCAACAGCACCAGCGCCTCGTACCGCGCGAACGTCAACCCGTGCGGCTTCAACGCGGCATCGACGGCCGACTGGATGATTTGCTGTACCCGCATGACGCTCGTGACCGCCGCCATCGACGTCGACGGTCCGATCCGCTTCTCCCACAGCTCGGCCGCTCGTGCGATCGGGTCGAAAGGCAGCGGCTGGGGCGTCATGGCGCCGAAGCTACCAGTGGGTACCAGCGAGAGGTCCAGGAGGCACAGTGCTCATCGCGTTCAGCGTCAGTCCACTCGGAGGCGAGTCCGACAGCGTCGCCAAGGCCGTCGCCGAAGCCGTCCGCGTAGTCCGCGAATCCGGCCTGCCCAACGAGACCAACGCCATGTTCACCCTCATCGAGGGCGACTGGGACGAGGTCATGGCCGTCGTGAAACAAGCAACCGAAGCCGTACAAGCCACCGCCCCCCGCGTCAGCCTCGTCCTCAAGGCCGACATCCGCCCCGGCTTCACCGGCCAACTCACCGCCAAGGTCGACCGCGTGGAAGCCCACCTCAAGGACCTTTAGAAACGCCGCCCGACCACAACGACAAACCGCCCGACCCCACCGGGCAAACCGCCCGACCACAACGGCACCGAGCAGCGCTCGTCCGCTGTGCGGCCGGCTTTACTTGGGGTTTTCGGCCCTACACTTTCAACGGCGGGCAGGAGCTCCACCACCTGCCCTTTTAGACCGCCGAGGGCCGAAAAGAGCGGCCCCAAGTCAAGCCGGCCGCACCCGGAGTACGGCGGATGCGACCCCCGGCGACCCAGCACGACACCCAGCAACACCCGCGCAACCACGGCAGACGCGCCCCACTGGCGACCCACACCCAGCGCCCCCAGCACCCCCTGTGACACCCAACACCCCGAACCCAATGGCGCCCAATAGTCGGACGTCCTACTATTTCCCCACAGACGACACATCGGCGCACGACGATGCGGAGACCCCATGCCTGCTCCCGGCTACGACGCCGACCACGCCGACCACGAGGCCGGTCGCCGGCGCTGGCAGGCCGCCTACACCAAGGCCGAGTCCACCGGCCGGGTCCGCGACGCCGACTTCACCACCCTCTCCGGCGTCGAAGTCGATCCCGTCTACGGCCCCCTCCCCGGCGAGACCGTCGACAACTTCGAACGCATCGGCTGGCCCGGCGAGTACCCCTTCACCCGCGGCCTGCACGCCACCGGCTACCGCGGCAAGAACTGGACCATCCGCCAGTTCGCGGGCTTCGGCAACGCCCAGCAGACCAACGAGCGCTACAAGATGATCCTGGCGCGCGGCGGCGGCGGCCTTTCGGTCGCCTTCGACATGCCCACCCTCATGGGCAAGGACTCCGACGACGCCCGCTCGCTGGGCGAGGTCGGCCACTGCGGCGTCGCCATCGACTCCGCCGCCGACATGGACGTCCTCTTCGGCGACATCCCGTTGGAGCAGGTCACCACGTCGATGACCATCTCCGGGCCCGCCGTGCCGGTGTTCGTGATGTACCTGGTCGCCGCCGAACGCCAGGGCGCGGACATCTCCAAGCTCAACGGCACGCTCCAGACGGACATCTTCAAGGAGTACATCGCCCAGAAGGAGTGGCTGTTCGCCCCCGAACCGCACCTGCGGCTCATCGGCGACCTGATGGCGTACTGCCAGGACAACATCCCGGCGTACAAGCCGCTTTCGGTGTCCGGCTACCACATCCGCGAGGCCGGGGCGACGGCCGCGCAGGAGCTGGCGTTCACGCTCGCCGACGGGTTCGGCTACGTCGAGCTGGGCCTTTCGCGCGGTCTCGACATCGAGAAGTTCGCGCCCGGCCTGAGCTTCTTCTTCGACTCGCACCTCGACTTCTTCGAGGAGATCGCCAAGTTCCGCGCCGCGAGGCGCATCTGGGCCCGCTGGATGCGCGACGTCTACGGCGCCAAGACCGCGAAGGCCCAGCAGCTCCGGTTCCACACCCAGACCGCCGGTGTGTCGCTGACCGCGCAGCAGCCCGACAACAACATCGTCCGCACCGCCGTCGAGGCGCTCGCGGCCGTGCTCGGCGGCACGAACTCGTTGCACACCAACGCCTTGGACGAGGTGCTCGCGCTGCCCAGCGAGAAGGCCGCCCAGATCGCCCTGCGCACCCAGCAGGTGATCATGGAGGAGACCGGCGTCGCCAACGTCGCGGACCCGCTGGGCGGCTCCTGGTACGTCGAGGCGCTCACCGACAGGATCGAGGCCGAGGCCGAGAAGGTCTTCGACCGCATCAAGGCCATGGCCGCCGTCGCCGTCCCGTCCGGCGAGCACGGGATCGGCGAGATGACCTCCGGCATCCTGCGCGGCATCGAGGACGGCTGGTTCACCGGGGAGACCGCCGATTCGGCGTTCACCTACCAGGTCGCGCTGGAGAAGGGCGACAAGAAGGTCGTCGGCGTCAACGTGCACACCGAGTCCATTTCCGAGAACCTGGAAATCCTCCGCGTCAGCCACGAGGTCGAACGCGAGCAGAACCGGGTGCTCGCCGAGCGCCGCACTTCCCGTGATCAGGCGGCGGTCGACCGCGCGCTGGCCAGGATGGTCGAGGTCGCCCGCGGTTCCGGCAACCTCATCGAACCGATGCTGGAAGCCGCCCGCGTCGAAGCGACCCTCGGCGAGATCTGCGACGTCCTGAAGGACGAGTGGGGCGGCTACACCGAGCCCGCCCGATTCTGACGGACCCTGTTCGTTGTGCCATTGTTGATGGCCCACAACACTGACAGGAGCCCGCATGCGAACGATCGTCGGTTTCGCGCTGCTGTTCGTTCTTTCCGGATGCGCGGGTGGTGGTGGGGCGTCTCCTGGTTCCTCGTCGACCACTTCCGCGCCCACCACGACCAGCCCGGTGGAAACGACGACCTCGGGGCCTTCGGGTGATCTTGAGGTGTCGTTGGAGAAGGGGCGCGGGGTGGCGTTGGACAACACCGGGGCCTGGTACGTGCACGGGTCGTCGTTCGAGTTCAGCGTGGTGGTGGGGGGTGGGGGTTCGGGTGAGGCCCCAGGTGAGGCGTTGGTGGTTGCTGTGACGTTGCCGTTGCCCAGTTTGGAGGTCACCGGGACTGAGGGGGACGGGTGGTCTTGCGAGGACAGCGATGCGGGGTTGTCGTGCACCAATTCGGGGGTGGCGGCTGATGGCAAGTGGTCGGTGTTGAAGGTGACTTCTAGTGTGAAGGAAACTGCTCGGGGGAGTATTTCGGTCAAGGTGACTGGGCCTGGTGAGGGTGAAGCCAGTACGGAGGTCGCTTTGGATACGAGTAGTTGATTTTGATATTGGCTTGTTCCTCATGCCGGTCTGGTTTCCAGCTGCTCGAAACCGGTCATCGGTGCCCATGGTCTCCGGGTGCGGCCGATTTGACTTGGGGCCCCTCTTTTTGGCCCTGCGGGCCCAAAAGGGGCAGGGGTGAAAAGCCTGCCCGCTGAGCGAGGGTAGGGCCAAAAACCCCAAGTCAAATCGGCCGCACGGGGTGCGGGCGCGCTCGGTTCCCGTGTGATCGGTTGATTGCTCGGTTTTGTGTTTGGGGTGTGGGTTTCTTGCGGTTGCCTGGTTGATCGGCTGGTTGCTCGGTTCTGGGCTTTGAGTGCGGGTGTGTTCGGCTTGGTGCTTGTGCGGTGTGTTTGTTGGGTCTTCATGGTCGCTGCCTTTACCAGAACTTCCCGCGTCGCGGGGGACACGGTGCGGTGAACTCCGGTTGCCCGTGCGGCGCAATCGGGGGCCAGTCCGCCGGTCCGTGCACCGGCTCTCACCCGCTCGTGCCAGGATGGACGACGTGACAAGGCCAGACCCTCGTAAAACCGCAGCACTGTCCGCCGCGTTGTCCGGGGCGGTGGACCTGGGTGCGCTCAAGGCGCGCGCCGACGCGGCCCGTCAGCGGCCCGCCGCGCAGTCAACACCTACCGGAGGCCCGGCTTCGGCGCCCAGTCCGTGGGTTCTCGAAGTCACCGAAGCGACGTTCCAGGCGGTGGTGGAGCGGTCGATGGAGATCCCGGTGGTGGTCGAGCTGACCGCGACCTGGAGTCCTGAGGCGCAGCAGCTCTCGCCGGTGCTGGAGGCCGCGGCGCGGCAGTCCGGTGGGGCGTGGATCCTCGCGAAGGTCGACCTGGACGCCAGTCCGAGGATCGGGCAGGCCTTCGGGGTGCAGTCGGTGCCCACGGTGGTGGCGGTCGCGGCCGGTCAGCCGATCGACGCGTTCTCGGGGCCGTTGCCGCAGGCGGAGTTCGGGCAGTGGATCGCGCGGCTGCTGGAAGCGCTGCGGGACAAGCTGCCCGGTATCGCGGCGGCCGAGGCGAACGCCGGTGGGCCGCCCGCTCCGGTCGAGGAGCCCGAGGACCCGCGGTTCGTCGCGGCCGAGGAAGCGTTCGAGCAAGGCGACTTCGTGGCCGCCGAGGCCGCGTACGAGTCCATCCTCGCGGTGGAGCCCGCGAACGAGGAGGCCAAGGCGGCTCTCGTGCAGGTCCGCTTCACGGCCCGTGCCGAAGCGGTCGACGCGGACGCGATCACGCGGGCCGACGCGGCCCCGGACGACCTCGACGCGCAGCTCGCGGCGGCGGACCTGGCGATCGTGAACCAGGACGTCGAAGGCGCCTTCAAGCGGCTCGTCGACACGGTTCGCCGGGTCTACGGCGACGACCGCAACAAGGTGCGCGAACACCTCGTGGGCCTGTTCGAGCTGTTCCCCGCCGACGACCCCAGGGTGTCGGCCGCACGTCGCAACCTCGCCAGCGCGCTCTTCTAGACCTCTCCGGGAAGGGCCTTCGGGCCCTTTCCGGCTCTAGGAGTACTTGCGGGTGCAGACGCCGGTCTCGCCGTCGAAGAAGCCGTCGCGGAACGCCTCGACGCGGGCGAAGCCCGAGGGCACGACTGCGCCGTTCACGTCGGCGGCGATGAGGCTCTTGTCGGCCAGCAGTTCGGCCACGGCCTCGTCCAGGTCGCCCGCGGACAGCCGCAGCGTGGACGTGCTCTTGGTGGTCGTCCCGGCCCACGCGCCGGTCAGGCACGCGGTGCGCAGGCCCGCCGCGGGGCCGTCGAGCGGGTAGCCGGTCGCCTTCTGGATGGACAGCGCGAACCGCGAGGCGATCTCGGCGAACGCGGCGAAGTCGCCGAGCCCGCCGGTCTGGCCCTTCTTGGGCAGGGAACCGATCCTGGTCAGCTCGTCCAGGTCCAGCGACACCTGGTTGGTGCTCGGGCAGTAGGACGCGGGGGAGGTGCCCTGCACGTCCGGGCAGTCGCCGAGGCCTTCCTTGAACGCGGGCGGTGCGGCCCCGGTCTGCTTGTAGGCGTCCCGAAGGCTGCTCTCCAGCACGTCGAGGCTCTTGCGGTCGGCGACCGCGAGCTGGCCCTTGGACTGGTCGTCCGGGCTGAACGTCTGCTGGGTGATGCGGCTCTTGATCTCGGTCTCGTTGATCTGCGCGCACCGCTTGGGATCGCCCGCGAAGCCGAACTGGAACGCCGCCACGCGGTCGAACGCGCTGCCGTGCGCGCCTTGCTTCTCCGCGCTGGTGCCCGCCGCGTCGCGGATGAAGAACATCGTGGACAGCACCTGGTTGAGACCGGGGCCGGTGGAGAGGCGGAAGTGCTTGGAGTTGCCCTCGGCGATCCAGCGGAAGAAGTTGCCCGCGTAGCAGTCGGCCTGCTGCTCCTTGATGATCGTCGGCGTGGCCTGGGTGATGCCGCTCGCGTCGCCGAGCTTGTACTGCACGGCGTGGCCGGTCTCGTGGGCCAGCACGGTGACCACGGACATCGGGCCGAACGAGTCGTTGAGCATCGGCAGCAGTTCGCCGCGGTCCCAGGCGATGCTGTCGTCCAGCGAGCAGTAGAACGCGTTCGCGACGCCGGCGGTCTTCGTGCGGCACACGTCGACGCTCGTGCCGCCGGAGTCGTAGGAGATCAGCCGCTTCACCGGTTCGAACCGGCGGCCGCCGAAGTTGACCGGCAGCTGCTGGGTCCAGTACTCCTCGACGTCGGCGAGGGTGTTGACGGCCAGCCGGTCCATCTCGCCGCCGTCGCCGTTCTCGACGGCGAGGGTCGCGTCCGGCACACCGGGTTTCGCGCCGCTCTCGCCCTGGGTGATCTCCAGGCCGGAGATCTTGCTGATGTCCGGTCGCTCGGGTGTCGGCAGCCCGCCGACGCTGGTCGTGCACGCCCCGAGCAGGGCGGCCACCGACACCGTCGCGGCGAGCGCCGCCCTTCGCCAAGCCCGCCGCGCCATCCCAGGGTCCCCGTTCCGGTCCGCTTTTCGCCAGCGCTGCGCACCCTACTTGGTTCAACCGGCCCAATGGTCGAGACCGAACCGTGAGCCCTCCTCACCCCTGGGGATGATTTCTAGACGTGCCAGGCTCGTTTTGCTTGTCCGTACCGACGGGTAGGGCGAACGTCTCCGCTCACCAGCCTTCAACGCGGAGGGAGCAAGCGGTATGGCAGAGGACGATTCGTCGGGGAGAACCCGGTGGGCCAGGTTCGCCGCCGTCTTCGGCATCGGCGCGATCGGCGCCGGGGTGCTGATGTTCGGCATGTCCCAAGGAGCGCTCGCGGCGTCGTTCGCGGTCTCCGGCAGCAGCTTCAAGGTCTCCGCCGACACCCTCACCGGTGAGGGGTTCGTGCAGTTCGGCGGGATCGACGCCGGTTCGGGGCAGGCCCACGCGGTCGCCGTGAACGGTTTCCGCAAGGCCACGCTCGACACGTTCTGCCAGTCCGTCTTCCTCCCCGGCCTGCCGGTCGTCGGTGATGTGACGATGCGCATCACGGCCGCGGACGTCGCGGGCATGCAGGCCGACAACCTGGTCGTCAACCTGACCGACCTGACCGGCGACCTCACCCTCGGCAACCCGCAGATCGGCGTGGACGCCGGTTCGCTCGACAAGGGCCCGGCCGGTCTCAAGGGCCAGGCGGGCGGATTCGGCCTCCAGGCCGACACCGCCACGATCACCGGTCTGCACCAGATCGCGTGGAGCACGACCGCCCAGACGATCAAGTTCACGGGGATGGGCCTCACGGTCCGCACCGGTCGTCAGGAGTGCTTCTGAACGGCGGTCCGGACGACCGGCCCGCGCGGCGGTCGTCCGGACTGCACAGGGCGTGGCGCGCTTTCCGCGCGTGGCGCCGCGGCAGGCCGTTCTGGGCGGGTCTGTTCGTCGGGCTGTCCGGCCTGGTCATCCTCGCGCCGCCCTACGCCAACCTGAGGCTGGGCGACCTGGTCATCTCGATCAAGACGTTCGGCGGGGTGTCCGCGCTGCTCATCGGCGTCCTGCTGGAGATCGCCGCGGGCGCGCTCTGGTTCCGGCCGGGCTTCCGGTTCCCCGCGGGTGTCGTGGCGGTGCTGCTGTCGCTGATCGCGCTGGTGACCACCAACCTCGGCGGGTTCCTGGTCGGCACGATCCTGGGTCTGCTGGGCGGCGCGCTCGCGGTCTCGTGGACCGACCGGCCGCGCAAGGCGAAGACGACGGGCGGACACGGGTCGACCGCGACGCCGCTGGCCGCGCTGTCGCTCGTGGGCGTCGTCCTGCTGCAACCGCCGACCACCACCGAACCGCCGCCTGCCAGCGAGGCGCCGACGTCCTCGTCGGTGCCCTCCACCACGGTCGAACCGCCGTCGTCGTCCCCGCCGTCGTCGACCACCCCGTCGACAAGCGAGTCGAGCGCCCCGTCCACCCCGCCGTCGGAGGACCAGCCGCTGCCGCCACCGGAGGACAACACCCCTCTGGTGGCGGCGAACCGGGCCTGGACGCTCAACGCCAGCAGGCTGGAACTCGGCGGCCTGGACTTCACGGGTGTCGAGGAGGTCCCGCTCGACGGCGAGCAGGTCGAGGTCCTGAGGTTCACCGCCACCAGCCTGAAGATCACGAACCTCGTGCAGACCGCCGACCTCGGTGACGGGCACTCGCTCGTCACCGCGGCGGCGCCCGGCAGCGTGTCCACGATCGACTCGGGCCGGATCGAGCTGTTCACCCTGCGGCTCAAGGGGAACCTGGACGTCCTCGGCCTGAAGATCCCGGTCGACTACACCCCGGCCAACCCGCCGCCGCTGAACGTCCCGTTCGCCACGTTCACCGAGGTCGCGGTGCGCAACACCGATCTGCGCGGCGGGGTCCTGAGGATTCCCGGCGCGCACATCAGCGTGACCTGATCAGCGGATCCCGCACGCCTTGTCGCCGTCGAACACCCCGGTCCGGAACACCTCGACCCGCGCGAACCCCGGCTCCAGGCCCGACTTGCCCTTGGCGTCGCGGGTCGGGAAGTTCCCCGCCAGCAGCAGCTGCACCGCCTCGTCCATGTCGCCGGGGGAGAGGCCGAACTCGCCCTGCGGCTTCAGCACGGTCGCCGTGTACGCGCCCGCCATGCACAGCGCGTTGCGGCCGGCCCCCGACCCCTCGGTCGGCTTGCCCGCCTGCGCCAGCGCCGCCAGCCCGTACCGGCTCGCCATCAGCAGACCCGTCGCGTAGTCGCCGATCTGCTCGTGGAGCTTCGGCAGCTCGCCCTTCACGTCGATCTCCACGGACTTGTCCCCCGCGCAGAACGCCACCGGGCCCTGGTCGCCCGCGCAGTTTGGCTCCGAGTCGACCTCCGTCGACTTGGGCGGCACCCACGTCCTGCCCAGCGAGGTGATCACGCCCTGGTAGTAGCCGTTCAGGTTGGGCGTCAGCTCGGTGATCATCTTGTCGAACGGCAGGTTGCCGCCGCGGTCGCGGTCTTCGATGTTGGTGAACGCCTGCTGCGTGAACACCCGGTTCTGCACGGTCATCGCCCCGCAGAACTTCGTGCCCTGCTGGAACCCGTCCTGGAACGCCGACACCCGGTCGAACGCGTTGCCGTGCGCCGCCTGGTCGCTGGGCGAGGTCCCCACCGGGTCGCGGAACGTGATCAGCGCGCCCAGCGCCGAGTCCAACGCGTCCTGCCCGATGTCCAGCGACTTCGACTTCCCGTCGGACACCCACTTCGTGAACGACCCGGCGAAGCAGTCCGCCATCGCCTCGGTGAGGATCGTCGGGAACTTGCCGGGGTTCGCGCGCTCCGCCTCGGACGTGATCCCCATCCGCTTCTGCGCGGCGTGGCCCATCTCGTGCGCCAGCACGATCACCACGGCGGCGTCGCCGAACTTGTCCTGGAGGACCGGCAGCAGCGACGCGCGGTCGTAGGCGACCGCGTCCGCCGACGGGCAGTAGAACGCGTTGCCCTCGACGTCGGACGCCTTCTCCGTGCACGGCGGCGGCTTCCCGGTCGTGTCCGCGGTGTCGACGGAGAAGATCCCGCCCGACAGCGGCGTCCAGGGCTTGTTGAAGGTCGCCGGGAACTCATCGGTCCAGAACCGGTCGATGTCGGCCAGCGCGGTACCCGCGAGCTGGTCGATCTGACCGCCGTCACTGCCGTTGATCTTGGCTGTCGACGTGGTGTCCCGCGCCACGACCTTCGCCGCCCTCGGCTGGCCGCTGACCGCGACCGTGCATCCACTGCCGACCGTCGCGACCGCCGTCACCAGCGCCGCGAGCCTGACCAGCCGTCCTGATCGGTGTCGCATCGGACCATTGTGCCCCGCCCCACCGACTGCTCGGCGTCAAACCTGCCAACGCCACCACACCACCAAGCCCCCACCAGCCATTCACCCGATCCAGCGAACCAAACCGCACCGCTCAGTCCACCAAAACCAACCCCACCGGCCCTGCCGCCCACCACCATCCGCGCGGAACGCCGCCCGCTTTGCCGACGCGCAGCGAGGTGCCCTGTCCGTCGCGGAGCGAGGGATAACCTCATCGGCGCAGCCGCCCCCTCGCATCCGGCGCGGAGCGCCCGTGGCCTCGTCGGGCAACGCCCGATGCCCTACCGACGCGCAGCGAGGTGCCCTGCCAACGCGCAGCGAGGTGCCCGAGTCATGGCGGAGCCAGACCTCCCCCTGCCCCCGATACACAGCGCCCTCCTGCACCACCACCGTTTGTCAAGGCATCTTTCCCGCCTTGACAAACGGTGGTGGTGCATTGAGACAATCGCGCCACGGGGGCCGGGCTCCACCACCCACCCACCAAACCCCCACCGGAACCCCTCAAGCCACCTCCCCCCACACACTGATCAACCCACACCCATAAGCCTTCGCCCTCCCGATCCCCCCAACCACCGCCTCCGTGAACGCCTCCCGATCCACCACCACCAACCTCCCCTCGAACCTCACCGCCTCCACCGTGATCTTCGTAGCCGCGTTCTTCCTCCCCACCAGCGTCGGAATCGCCGACGGCACCACGTCCGGCCCCGCCTCCCCCTCCGGGATCACGAACCCGTGCTGCCGCCCCTTCCGCACCAACCACTCCACCTGCTGCTCGGGCTCCCGGTGCACCAGCCGCTTCCGCGACTTCGCCTCGCACCAGGTCGGGTTGGCCACGATCCGGAACGCCAGCGTCCGCCCCGGCGAGACCGCCTCCAGCATCGGTCGCAGGGGCCGCACGTCCGCGGGCGAGGTGAGGTGGCCGGCGGGTAAGTGGCCCCAGTCGGGTTCGGTGCGGCTCTGCACGTACTGGACGAAACCGTCGTTCGTGCTGTCCAGGCGCCAGAGCACGGCGTGGGCCTGCCGCGCGGGTGTCGATTCGGTGATGTTGGGGAACGCCGACATGACCGTGCGGTGCATGTCGTGGATGTTCGCGTGGTCGCGGCGGAACTCGCGTGACCGCACGTTGATGGCCAGGGTGCTCAGGAACACGACAATCCCGATTCGATAAGCGAAGCCAAACTGCCCCCAGAAATGCGGCGGAGGCCTCCTGGCTGCGGAAACGTCTTGGGTGCTCGGAAAGTACGGTTGTCTGACATCGACTTCCACGGCCCCCGCCGTGTCGCATTCGTCGAGATCGGCCATGTAATCAGATTCCGTTTCGGAAGCCCATGCGGTAACCATGATGAGCCCCTGATAGGCGTTCGACTTCACCCGTTGGTCGCAAGGTTTCGACGCAGTGGTCTAGCCCGGTTATCAATCCATTACGCAATTTTGCGCCCCGCGACGGCCCTTACTCCTCGGTCACGGGGGTGTCGACCCCCTGTCGTCGGGGTGGCGAGAAGAGGACATTCCACGGGACGGTGGTATTCGACGTCCGCCGACTGACGAACACTGGTGCCCGCGTCGACCTCGTCGCCGCGGGCAGAGCACGGAACAGGACCAGTCGGGATGCTGACCCTCGATCAACTAGCCCAGATCGGGCGCCTTCAGCACCTCTGCGAGGTGCTCGGTTGGCGAGTCCAGCTCAAGCGCTCCGCCACTCCTCCGCACGACGTCGAGGAGCTCGTCTACTTCGCCGAGAACGGCCTCTGGCTCGACGTGCTGCGCGTGCGCTCCGACACCGACGCCCAGGCCGCCCGGCTGATCCGGCAGTCCGTCGTGGACAACCGCCCGTGCGCCGTCTGGGAAGCCGAGGGCACTCTGGAGGTCGTCCTCGATCGCTTGGTCGAGTTGCGCTGACTCCTTGCTCTCCTCGGCGGAGCCGCAGGTCAGCGGGCCGGGTTCACCGCGCGGCGGGATTTGTCCCCCGTGAGAGCTACCCGCAAGTGTCCGCTCCAGCGGGATTCCACGGGGCGCCGGGCTGAATAGCGTTCCGGGTGTCAGGTCAACACCCGGTAGCCCAAGGAGTCGGAACCATGGAGCGCACCCCCACCCACTCGGACGACACCCCTTCGTCGGCGGAGCCGTCCACGAGCGGTCCTCGGTTGCGCCGGTTCCGCTTCCCGGTGCTCTTCGTCGCGCTGTTCGTCGTGATGATCGCGTTCGCCGGGATCAACCAGCTCGTGGCGCCCATCCCACTGCTGGCGCTGCCGATCGGGATCGGGCTGGCCGTCGCCGGGGTGTTCGTCTACCGCAAGCTGGCCCAGGTCGTCGAGGGGCGCGTGGACGTGCCCGAGCTGGCGAGGGCGGACATGTGGTCGGGGCTGCGGAAGGGGGCGCTGCTCGGGGCCGGGCTGTTCCTCGCCGTGATGGCGCTGATCTTGGTGTTCGGCGGGTTCGACCAGGTGTCGTGGAATTCGTTCTTCGGAGCCTTGGGTGTCGCCGGGATGATGACCGGTGTCGCGGTCGTGGAGGAGGCGCTGTTCCGAGGGGTGCTGTTCCGCATCCTGGAGGAGCGGGCCGGGACCGTGATCACGCTGGTGGTGTCCTCGCTGGTGTTCGGCGGGGTGCACCTCGTCAACGGGAACGCGACGCTGTGGGGCACGCTGGCCATCGCCCTGACCGGCGGCACGATGCTGGCCGCCGCCTACACGGTCACCCGGTCGCTGTGGCTGCCGATCGGCCTCCACTTCGCCTGGAACTTCGTCCAGGGCGGCCTGTTCGGCACGACGGTGTCCGGCTCCCCCGAAGCCCCCAACGGTCTGCTGCGCACCACGCTGTCCGGCCCGTCGGTGCTGACCGGCGGCGAGTTCGGCCCGGAAGCCAGCCTGATGGCGCTGCTCGTCTGCCTCGTGGCCACCGTGCTGCTGCTGCGCAGGGCCGTTCGCACCGGCCAGATCCGCCCCCGCCCCTGACCAGGTCCGAGAACGGGAACGGCCGCCCCTCGCGAGAGGGGCGGCCGTTCCCGTGCGACGGGGGAACTACAGCGGGTCTTCGATGGCCACGTGCTCGACCTCCGGGGCCAGCCACAGCACGCCCGAGGGCGGCAGTTGGAGGATCGCGGAAGCGGGACGGCCGTGCCACGGGTGCGCCTCGGCCTCCACGACACCGAGGTTGCCGACGCCCGAACCGCCGTAGACGGAGGAGTCGGTGTTGACGACCTCGCGCCAGCGACCGGTGCTCGGCAGGCCGACCCGGTAGTCGTGGTGCGGCTGGCCGGAGAAGTTCGCGACGCACGCGAGGTGCGACCCGTCCTCACCGATGCGCAGGAAGCTCAGCACGTTGCCCGCGGAGTCGTTCGCGTCGATCCACGAGAACCCCTCGGGCTTGTTGTCCGCGCTGTAGAGCGCGGGCGAGTCCTTGTACACGCGGTTGAGGTCGCCCAGCAGAGCGCGGACACCGCCGTGCAGCGGGTCGTCCAGCAGGTGCCAGTCGAGCGACTTCGACTCCGACCACTCCTCCGGCTGGCCGAACTCGCCACCCATGAACAGCAGCTGCTTGCCGGGGTGCGCCCACATGAACGCGAGCAGCGAGCGCAGGCTCGCGGCCTTGTTCCACGCGTCGCCGGGCATCCGCTGCCACAGCGAGCCCTTGCCGTGCACGACCTCGTCGTGCGACAGCGGCAGGACGAAGTTCTCGCTCCACGCGTACACCAGCGAGAAGGTGATCTCGTTGTGGTGGAACGACCGGTGGATGGGTTCGCGGCCCAGGTAGTGGAGCGTGTCGTGCATCCACCCCATGTTCCACTTGAACCCGAACCCGAGGCCGCCCAGGTGCGTGGGCCTGGTGACACCCGGCCACGCGGTCGACTCCTCGGCGATCATCATGATGCCGGGGTGGCGCCGGTAGACGGTGGCGTTCAGCTCCTGCATGAACCGCACGGCGTCGAGGTTCTCGCGACCGCCGTACTGGTTGGGCAGCCACTGCCCTTCCTTGCGCGAGTAGTCGAGGTACAGCATCGAGGCGACCGCGTCGACCCGCAGGCCGTCGAGGTGGAACTCCTCGATCCAGTACAGCGCGTTCGCGACGAGGAAGTTGCGGACCTCGTTGCGGCCGAAGTCGAACACGAGCGTGCCCCAGTCGGGCTGCTCGCCGCGGCGCGGGTCGGCGTGCTCGTAGAGCGCCGTCCCGTCGAACTTGGCCAACGCCCAGCTGTCCTTGGGGAAGTGCGCGGGCACCCAGTCGACGATCACGCCGATGCCCCGCTGGTGCAGGGCGTCGACGAAGTACCGGAAGTCGTCCGGCGACCCGAACCGGGACGTCGGCGCGTAGTAGGAGGTGACCTGGTAGCCCCACGAGCCGCCGAACGGGTGCTCGGCGACCGGCAGCAGCTCGACGTGGGTGAACCCGGTCTCCACCAGGTAGTCGCCCAGCTGCTCGGCCAGCTCGCGGTAGTTCAGCCCTGGCCGCCAGGAGCCGAGGTGCACCTCGTAGGTGCTGACCGGCGCGTTGATCCACGTGGTGGCCTCGCGCTTGGCCTCCCACGCGGCGTCGCCCCAAGTGTAGTCGGAGACGGTTACGACGGACGCGGTCAGCGGCGGCACCTCGGTGCCGAACGCCATCGGGTCGGCCTTCTCGTGCCACGCGCCGTCCGCGCCCAGGATGCGGAACTTGTACCTGGTGCCGACCTGGACGCCGGGGATGAAGACCTCCCACACCCCGGAGGAGCCCAGCGACCGCATCGGGTTCGCCCGGCCGTCCCAGCCGTCGAAGTCGCCGATCACGCGCACACCGCGCGCGGTCGGCGCCCACACGGCGAAGGACGTGCCCTCGACCAGCCCGGACGGCGTGTCGTAGCCGCGGTGGTGCGCGCCGAGCACGTCCCACAGCCGCTCGTGGCGGCCCTCGCCGATCAGGTGCAGGTCCAGCTCGCCCACGGTCGGCAGCCAGCGGTACGGGTCGTCGACGGTGACGACGTCGCCGTCGTAGTCGATCTCCAACCGGTAGTCGCCGGGCTGCTCGGGCAGCGTGCCCGCGAACAGGCTGTCGACGACGCGCGGCAGGTCCCACTTCTCGTCGCCCGCCACGACGGCGACCGACTTCGCGCCCGGCCGCAGGGCGCGGGCGACCACACCGGTGCCGATCTTGTGCAGGCCCAGCACCGAGTGCGGATCGTGGTGCGCTCCGGCCAGCAGCCGGTCCACATCGCTCGGTGACGGTGCGGCGTCGGGGAGTTCGGCCGGTTTGGCGTTCACGATTCCGTCACGCTCCTTCTCCTGTGATCCGGGCGATCGACGACAGCGGGACCGTCAACCACTCGGGCCGGTTCGCGTACTCGTAGGCGACCTCGTAGACCGCCTTGTCCAGCTCGAAGGCCCGCAGCAACTGCCCGTGCCGCCTCGGGTCCCCGAGCGAGTCGGCGGCCGCTTCCGCGTAACCCTCGCAGAAGGCCGCGCGGTTGCGGCGCGCCCACTCCAGCGCCCGCTCCGTCAGGAGGGGATCGTCCTCCTGGCCGACCAGGAGCTGGTGCGCGGCGTAGTCGAAGGATCGCAGCATTCCGGCCACGTCGCGCAGCGGCGACTTGAGCGCGGCCCGTTCCGCGGCGGGCGCCGCGGGCTCGCCCTCGAAGTCGATCAGCAGCCAGCCGTGCACGGTGCGCAGCACCTGGCCGAGGTGCAGGTCGCCGTGGATGTTCTGCACGACGATCGCGCCCTGGTTCTCCACGGCCTTGTCGAACGCCTCGCGCAGCGCGGGGACGAACGGGTCGAGCGCCGGGACCATCGCGGCCACCGCGTCGAGCCGGGTGTGCATCGCGCGCACGGTGCCCTGGATGTCGTCGTCGTCCGCGTCGTGCCTGCCGAGCGCCCGCTCCAGGTCGGCGTGCACGGTGGCGACCGCCTGCCCGAGCCGGTTGGCCTCGCCCGCGAAGTCGCCGCCCACCTGGTCGGCGTGCAGGTCGGACTCCGCCATCAGGTCGCGCACGCTCGTCGTGGCCATCGCCCAGCCGTCGACCGCGTCCGGCAGGAACTGCTGGAGCATGCCGATGGTGATCGGCTCGCCCTCCAGCGTGCCGGTGATGGAGCCGAGCGGCTGCGCGATGTGCTCGCAGCCGACCCCGCGCAGCGCGCGGTGCAGCACCAGGTCCGGGTTCGGCCCGAACGAGAGCTTGCGGAACAGCTTGAGGATGTACTGGCTGCCGAAGATGATCGACGTGTTGCTCTGCTCGGAGGTGATGGGCCGTCCGCGCAGACCACCGGTCAGCTCGGCGTCCGGCTCGTGCTCGAAGCTGAGCCCGTCGACCTCGCGGCCCTCCACCATCAGGTCCAGCAGGTGGCCGGTCAGCTCGCCGTCGGTGGTCGCGTCGTAGGACTCCTCGCGGTCGGTCACGAGCAGCTGGTAGGCCTCGGCCCGGTCCTGCTGCTCCACCTCGATCACGAGGTGCACCAGCAGGGGGTCTTCGAGCAGCACGGTCGTCCGGAGTGGACGGACCGAGCCCACCGCGCGGTCCTTGCCCGCGAACCAGCGCTGCGCGGGCAGCCAGCCGGGCAGCTCCGTCAGCAGCTTCTCGACCAGTTCCTGGGGTTCGGTCACGTCACTCACCTCGATTCGCCGTCGTCGCCCATGGTGGCCAGCTGGAACCAGTAGAACCCGTGGCCAGGCAGCGTGAGCAGGTACGGCAGTTCACCGACCATGGGGAAGTGGACCCCACCGGTCAGCTCCACCGGGGTGGTTCCCCGGTGCTCGGACAGGTCAAGTTCGACCGGCTGCGGGAAGCGCGACAGGTTGTTGACGCACAGCACGATGTCCTCGTGCCCGTCCGGTCGCGTCCAGCGCCGCTTGTAGGCGAGCACGCTCGGGTTGGACCCGCCGAGGTCGATGAAGGTGCCTTCGGCGAGCGCGTGGTGCTGCTTGCGCACCTCGATCATCCGGCGGGTCCAGTTCAGCAGCGACGAGGCGTTGTTGAGCTGGGCCTCGACGTTGAGCGCCTGGTAGCCGTAGATCGGGTCCATGATCACCGGCAGGTAGATCCGGCCCGGATCGCAACTGGAGAACCCCGCGTTGCGGTCGGGGGTCCACTGCATCGGCGTGCGCACCGCGTCGCGGTCGCCCAGCCAGATGTTGTCGCCCATGCCGATCTCGTCGCCGTAGTACAGAACGGGCGAACCCGGCAGCGACAGCAGCATCGCGGTGAACAGCTCCTGCTGGTTGCGGTCGTTCTCCAGCAGCGGCGCCAACCTCCGGCGGATGCCGATGTTGGCCTTCATCCGCGGATCCTTGGCGTACTCGGTGTACATGTAGTCGCGCTCTTCGTCTGTCACCATCTCGAGCGTCAACTCGTCGTGGTTGCGCAGGAAGATGCCCCACTGCGTGCCCGCCGGGATCTCCGGCGTCTGCGCCAGGATCTCCGAGATCGGGAACCGCGACTCCCGCCGCACCGCCATGAAGATCCGCGGCATCAACGGGAAGTGGAACGCCATGTGGCACTCGTCGCCACCCACCGCCGGGTCGCCGAAGTACTCGACCACGTCGGAGGGCCACTGGTTCGCCTCCGCCAGCAGGATCCGGCCGGGGTACTCGTCGTCGACCACCTTGCGGCACCGCTTGAGGAAGTCGTGCGTGCGCGGCAGGTTCTCGCAGTTGGTGCCCTCCTCCTCGAACAGGTAGGGCACCGCGTCCAGCCGGAACCCGTCGATGCCCAGGTCCAGCCAGAACCGCAGCGTGTCCAGCATCGCCTCCTGGACGTCGTTGTTCTCGAAGTTCAGGTCCGGCTGGTGGGAGAAGAACCGGTGCCAGTAGAACTGCCCGCGCACCGGGTCGTAGGTCCAGTTCGACGACTCCGTGTCGACGAAGATGATCCGCGCGTCGGAGTAGCGCGAGTCGTCGTCGCTCCACACGTAGTAGTCGCCGTAGGGGCCGTCCGGGTCCATCCGCGACTGCTGGAACCACGGGTGGGCGTCGGAGGTGTGGTTGAGCACCAGGTCGGTGATGACCCGGATGCCGCGGCGGTGCGCCTCGTCGAGCAGGTAGACGAAGTCCTCGATGTTGCCGAACTCCGGCAGCACCGCGCGGAAGTCGCTGATGTCGTAACCCCCGTCGCGCAACGGGGAAGCGTAGAACGGGGGCAGCCACAGGCAGTCGATGCCCAGCCACTCCAGGTAGTCCAGTCTGCTGGCGAGACCGCGCAGGTCGCCCGTGCCGTCACCGTTCGAGTCGGTGAAAGCTCGCACCAGCACCTCGTAGAACACCGCGCCCTTGAACCAGTCCGGGTTCCTCGGCGCCTGTTTCGCGTGCTGGAAGTCCTCGGCCTGCGGCTCGACCAACATGCCGTCGGCGGTGATCGCTTCACCGGTGTGCGGTACGCCCTCGAGCCCCAGGGCCGCGTCGGGTCGGGAATCTTCCTGCATGATCTCCACCTCGTCCCACCTCATAGCGGGTACGTCAACCATCCCCTGCGTACCTGGTGCACGCGGGGGTCCTCGGGTTCCTGACGGGTTCAGGAGAACCGGCGCTGCAACCCCACGATGTGCGCGACGGCGCGCCACGGTTCCAGCCTGACGTAGTTCGCCTGACCCCAGTCCCAGGTCTCGCCGGTGACCTCGTCGTGCGCGATGAGACGCTCGTGCCAGTCGAAGCCCAGCGAGGGCAGGTCGAGCCAGAGAGTGCCCGCCTGCGGGTCGTTCGGGTCCAAGCTCACCACAGTCACGACGGTGTCGCCGGTTGCCGGATCCTGTTTGGAGTAGGCGATCAGGGCGTCGTTGTCGATGTGGTGGAACCTCAGGGTGCGCATCTGCTGCAGGGCCGGGTGTGCCCGGCGGGCAGCGTTCAGCTTGCGGAGCCACGGTTCCAGCGAACGGCCCTCGGTCAGGGCGCCCGCGTAGTCGCGTGGCCGCAACTCGTACTTCTCGGAGTCGAGGTATTCCTCGCTGCCCGGCTTCACGGCCTCGTGCTCGAACAGCTCGTAGCCCGAGTACACGCCCCACGTCGGCGCCAGCGTGGCGGCCAGCGCCGCGCGCAGCGCGAACATGCCGGGACCGCCGTGCTGGAGCGACTCGTGGAGGATGTCGGGGGTGTTCACGAACAGGTTCGGCCTGGCCTCGTCCCAGTGCTCGACCTGCTCCATGCCGAACTCGGTGAGCTCTTCCTTGCTCGTGCGCCAGGTGAAGTAGGTGTAGGACTGGGTGAAGCCGAGCTTCGCCAGCCCGTAGAGCCGCGCGGGCCGGGTGAACGCCTCGGCCAGGAACAGCACGTCGGGGTGCTTGTCCTTCACGGCCCAGATCAGCCACGCCCAGAAGTCCGGCGGCTTGGTGTGCGGGTTGTCGACCCGGAAGATCCGCACCCCGTGGTCGATCCAGTGCAGCACCACGCGCAGGACCTCGTGGTAGATGCCCTTGGGGTCGTTGTCGAAGTTGACCGGGTAGATGTCCTGGTACTTCTTCGGCGGGTTCTCCGCGTACGCGATCGTGCCGTCCGGGCGGGTGGTGAACCACTCCGGCGACTTGAGCACCCACGGGTGGTCCGGCGCGCACTGCAGCGCGAGGTCCAGCGCCACTTCCAGGTTCAGCTCGGTCGCGCGGGCGACGAACCGGTCGAAGTCCTCGATCGTGCCGAGTTCCGGCGCGATGGCGTCGTGCCCGCCCTCGTCCGCGCCGATCGCCCACGGCGAGCCGACGTCGTTCTCATCGGCGACCAGGGTGTTGTTGGGGCCCTTGCGGTTGACCCGGCCGACGGGGTGGATCGGCGGCAGGTACGCCACGTCGAACCCCATCGACGCGACCCGGTCCAACTCCTTGGTCGCGGTGGTGAACGTGCCGTGCACCGGCACGCCGTTCTCGTCGCGGCCGCCGGTGGAACGCGGGAAGAACTCGTACCAGGAACCGAACGCGGCGCGCTTGCGGTCGACCCACACCTTGTGCGCCTTGCCCTTGGTGACCAGTTCCCGGACCGGGAACTCGGTCATGATCCGGTGCACGTCCGACGCCAGCGCGGGCGCGACCCGCTCCGGCAGCGGCCGCTGCCCGTCGCGCAGCGCGGCCGCGGCGTTCGCCAGCAGCGGGCGCTCCTTGCGGCGGTCGGGCCTGCGGGACACCCGGTCGAGCAGCAGCGCGCCGCCCTCCAGGTCGTTCGCCAGCTCCTCGGGCCCTTGCCCCGCGCCGATCTTCGCCTCCACCGCGTGCCGCCACGTGGCCCACGGATCGCTCCACGCGTCCACGCGGAAGGTCCACGCGCCCTCGTCGTCGGGAACGACGACGCTCGCGAAGCGGTCCAACCCGACACCGTGCGGCGCCATCCGGGTCTGCCGGGCGATCCGATCCTTGGGCCCGCGCCAGACGACGGTGGCGGCGATGGCGTCATGCCCCTCGCGCCAGACCGTGGCCTCCACCGGAATGTGTTCCCCCACCACGGCTTTGGCCGGATAGCGGCCACCGCTGACCGCCGGGGAAACATCATCGATGCCGAGTCGTCCACTCATCGGCTACGCCCTCTCGCCGTGTTTTCGCGCGGCAGAACCGCGGGCCCGTTCAGTCTGCCTTGCTCGTTGCGGCAGGTCATCACCGGGGACTACTACAACTACCCGTACCCATTCGAGTCGACCCGCACACCCCGGCGCGGGCAATCGGATGACCGCGCGGGTGGTGTGTCCATGGCCGTGAGACCTGACGCGGTGATCATCAAGTACCGGTTCGCCGGAATGGCGCGCGCCACGCCGTAGGTGGTGGTGAATGAGACCTGATTCGGTTAACGCGTTGGTAACGCGGGGTGGGCGGGGGTGTTGCGGGGGTATGGCCAGGAGGGGTGGCGGGGTTGGTTTCGGGGGCATGTCGAGGTCTGGCGGGTATGGGGAGGATCAAGTGGTGTCGCCGGTGGTGTCGCCCTTGGTGGTGAGCGATGCTGTGCGTACTGCTGTTCGGGATGCGGTCTTGGTGCGGATCGTCGCGGAGGATGCGGTGCTGCTCGACCGGTTGGCCCGATAAGCCGGGGTTGGCTCATCCGCCTTGCCGGTCGGGCGCTGTGCTGAAGATGCGGAAGTGTCGGACCCCCTGAGTACCTTGGGTTTCGGGGGGTCTTCACGACGGGGGGACCCTTGGTCGTGGCTGGTCCGGCGCTCATGGGGCCGGGTTCTAGGGCAGCTCGCTCCGCCTTGGATCGTGGTCGAGGTGCCTCCAACCCGCTCGCCGAGTGTTCTAGACTTGCCGAACCTTGTCAAGACGATGAGGCTGTCTTGACAAGCTCCGTCAAGCCCAGAGATGGCTTCGGATCGGGGTCGGGGGGTAGGTCTGGCTACGCCAGCATCAGGCTGCGCCTGACTCGGGCATCGGGCTGCGCCCGACGAGGCATCCGGGCTTCGCCGGACCAAGCATCCGGGCTGCGCCGGATCGGGCATCCGGGCTTCGCCGGACCAAGCATCCGGGCTTCGCCGGACCGGGCGGCGGCGTGATCCGCTTCGGTTGCGGGGCCCAAAATTGTGAGCACCACTCAACTCCATCTTCGGCTCTCCTTGCCGCCCGCTCGCTGCTCCGAACGCGAACACCCCGCCGACCCGCCCTGCGGACCCGAAAGACCTGGTGGCACTCACGGGTCTTCTGGATCGGTCCCGGTACCGATCCTGCAAACCGTTGCAGGTTCGGAGTGGAGACTTGTCGTGCAGCGGTCGGCGGGAGATAAGGTCCGTCGCCATGCGAGCACTTCGCCGGTTCACCGTCCGAGCCAGCCTCCCGGAGGCACTGGCCTCCCTGGGCACGCTCGCCACCAACCTGCGCTGGACCTGGCATCCTCCGACGCAGGACCTCTTCGCGTCGGTCGATCCCAAGGTCTGGTCCGACGTCGGTGGCGATCCGCTGCGCCTCCTGTCCGAGGTAGCCCCGGAGCGGCTGGAGGTGCTCGCGCGGGATGAGCAGTTCCTGTCGCACGCGCGTGCGCTGGCCGACGACCTGGACCGCTACACCCAGGGCCCCCGCTGGTTCCAACGGCGCCAGGAGGAGGTGCAGGCGCGGCGGGAGCACGGGAACTACGACCTGAGCCCGTTGCCGGCGGCGATCGCGTACTTCTCGATGGAGTTCGGGGTCACCGAGGCGCTGCCGAACTACTCCGGTGGGCTCGGGGTGCTGGCGGGTGACCACCTGAAGGCGGCGTCGGACCTCGGGGTGCCGTTGATCGCGGTCGGCCTGCTCTACCGGTCCGGTTACTTCCGCCAGTCGCTGTCCCTCGACGGCTGGCAGATCGAGCACTACCCGGTGCTGGACCCGCGGGCCCTTCCCCTCGAACTGCTGACCGAGCCGTCGGGCGCGCCGATCCTGGTGCACGTGGCCATGCCGGGCGACCGGGTGCTGCGCGCGAAGATCTGGAAGGCGCAGGTCGGGCGGATCCCGCTGCTCCTGCTGGACTCCGACGTCGAGGAGAACGACGAGGACCTGCGGGGGGTCACCGACCGGCTCTACGGCGGCGACCAGGACCACCGCATCCGCCAGGAGATCCTCGCGGGCATCGGCGGGGTGCGGGCCGTGCGCACGTACTGCGAGCTGACCGGGCACGCGAAGCCGGAGGTGTTCCACACCAACGAGGGGCACGCCGGGTTCCTGGGGCTCGAGCGGATCCGCGAGCTGACGACGACCGAGGGCCTCGACTTCGACCAGGCGCACGCGGCGGTGCGGGCGGGCACGGTGTTCACGACGCACACGCCGGTGCCCGCGGGCATCGACCGGTTCCCGGTCGACCTCGTGCAGCACTACTTCGGCTCCGAGACGCTGCTGCCGGGCGTGAGCACCCAGCGGGTGCTGGCGCTGGGCGCGGAGGACAACCCCGGCCTGTTCAACATGGCGCACATGGGCCTGCGGCTCGCGCAACGGGCGAACGGCGTGTCCAAGCTGCACGGCGAGGTCAGCCGGGACATGTTCCGCGGCCTGTGGCCCGGCTTCGACGTCACCGAGGTGCCGATCCGGTCGGTCACGAACGGCGTGCACGGCCCGACGTGGGCGGCGACCGAGATGAGCCGGATGCTCGGCGAGTCCGAGGAGTCCGGGGGCGCACTGCGGTTCGAACCGGTCACCGACACCCGGCTGTGGGAGCTGCGCACCGAGCTGCGCGGCCGCCTGGTCGACGAGGTCCGCCGCCGCGTCCGCGCGTCGTGGTTGCAGCGCGGCGCGTCGGCGCTGGAACTGGGCTGGACCGACTCGGTGTTCGACCCGGACGTGCTGACCGTCGGCTTCGCCCGCCGCGTCCCCACCTACAAGCGGCTGACCCTGATGCTGCGCGACCCCGAGCGGCTGCGCGCGATGCTCCTGCACCCGGAACGCCCGGTGCAGCTCGTCGTCGCGGGCAAGTCGCACCCGGCCGACGACGGCGGCAAGGCGCTGATCCAGCAGATCGTCCGCTACGCCGACGAGGCGGGCGTGCGGCACCGGATCGTGTTCCTGCCCGACTACGACATGTCGATGGCCCGCTACCTCTACTGGGGCTGCGACGTGTGGCTGAACAACCCGATGCGGCCGCTGGAGGCGTGCGGCACGTCGGGCATGAAGTCCGCGCTGAACGGCGGGCTGAACCTGTCCATCCGCGACGGCTGGTGGGACGAGCTGTACGACGGCAGCAACGGCTGGGCCATCCCGACCGCCGACGGCGTGACCGACCCGACCCGTCGGGACGACCTGGAGGCCACGGCGCTCTACGAGCTGCTCGGCAACCAGGTGGCGCCGCTGTTCTACGACCGCGGCGAGGACCGCACGCCCACGCGCTGGCTCGCGATGGTCCGGCACACGCTGGCCTCGCTCGGCCCGGCCGTGCAGGCGTCGCGAATGGTGCGCGAGTACGTGGAGACGCTGTACGCGCCCGCCGCGGCCTCGGCCCAGTCGGTCGTCGGCGACGGCTTCCGCGGCGCGAAGGAGCTGGCCGACTACCGGCAGCGGCTGCGCGCGGCGTGGCCGAGGGTGCGGGTGCTGGACTCCGAGCTGTCCATCGGCGGGCACCCGACGCCGGTGCTCGGCGCGCCGGTGACCGTGCGGGCCAGGGTCGAGCTGGCGGGCCTGGAGCCGTCCGAGGCGGACGTGCAGGTCGTGCTCGGCAGGGTCGGCGAGGGCGAGGAGCTCTACGACCTGGTCACGGCCCCGATGGTGTACGCGGGCAACGGCAACTACGAGGTCGAGGTGCCGCTGCCGCACGCGGGGACGATCGGCTACACGGTGCGGGTCCTGCCGCGCCACGAGCTGCTCGCGTCGCCCGCCGAGCTGGGCAAGGTCGTGCTGGCGGGCTGAGCCCGGTCCCGTGCCGCGGGGGTATCCGGTCGTCGCCTGTGGCGACCGGGTACCCCTTTTTGCTGAGCGGGTGCGGTGGGGTGCTGATCCCTCGTCGATCCGGTGTGGACGGTTAGTCGATCTTCAGGCGGGCTGAGGTGGTGGTCACGCGGGGGAGCCAGGCGGCCAGCGATTCGGCTTCGGCGAGGGTGGTGCGGGCGGCGGAGTTGTCGCCCGCGGCCATCTGGGCGCGGGCCGCGGTGGCCAGGGAGTCGGCGCGGGCCAGGGCGTCGGTGCTGCTGTCGGCGCTTTGCCGGGCGAGGGAGAGGGCTTCGGTGGTGTCGCCGCGGAGCAGGGCCAGTTGGGCGAGGGTGCCGGTCAGGCGGTAGCGGGGTAGGCCGAAGCCGATGGCGCTGTCGGCGGCGCGGGTGCCCGCGGAGAGGCCGATTTCGAGGGGGAGTTGGCCCGCTTCCACGGCGGAGGCCGTGGCGCCTGCCATTTCGGCGAGGATCAGGGCCATGTCGCGGGGTTCCATGTCCGGGCGGCCCACGAGGGCGCTGAGCAGTTGCAGGGCTTCGGCGTACTTGCCGCGGATGTTGAGCATGGTGGCTTGGGCGCCGGTGGTCATGAGGAGCGCGGGGTGGGCTTCGACCAGCTTGGCCAGTGCGGTGTCGGCCGTGTCCAGGTCGGCGGTGCGGATGGCGTCGACGACGTTGTTGACGAGCGGGGTGGCGTCCATTTCGGCTGCCGGGCGGCCGGATAGGCGGGGGAGGGAGAAGAGGAACCAGCCGGGGGAGGTGGTTCCGGCGCTTCGGCGGGGGATGAGTTCGTGGAGCAGGCACGTGGTGGCGCCGATGGCGAGGCCTCGGGAGAGTTCGCCGGTTGCCAGGAGCCAGGTGGTGGTGGCGGTGAGGATTGCTGCCAGGACGGATGTGGCGCCGGTTAGCCAGAGGCGTTTGCGGACCGGGGAGTGGATGGACCTGGCGCCGACCATGATCACGACGGGGAGGGAGCGGAGGACGATTCGGAGGTTGGGGGTGTTCCAGGCTCGTAGTTCGCGGCCCACGCCGATGATGATGTGGCGGATTCTTAGTCGCCAGATGAGGGCACCGGTGAGGGTGCCGATTTGTAGGGCGGCTAGTTGGAGGATCAGGCCTAGGAGGGCTCCTAGGAGGCCGATCGGGCCTTGGCCTGAGGCGAGTACTGCTGTTGTGGCGGCGATGGTGAAGAGGGGGCCGGATTTGGTCAGGAGCTTGAGGGCGCGCACGAATCTGGAGACGTTACCCATAGGGATGGGGGTGTGGGGAGAACGAAGCCCGGCCCCCGTGCGCGCAATTGTCTCAATGCACAACCACCGTTTGTCAAGGCGGGAAAGATGCCTTGACAAACGGTGGTTGTGCAGGAGGGCGCTGTGTATCGGGGGCAGGGGGAGGTCTGGCTTCGTTCGTGTCGGCTGTGCCTGACTCGGGCATCAGGCTGCGCCTGACGAGGCACCTCGCTGCGCGTTGGCAGGGCACCTCGTTGCGCGTCGGCCAGGGCACCTTGCTGCGCGTCGGTAGGGCGGCGGGCGCTCCGCGCCGGATGCGAGGGGGCGGCTGTGCCGATGGGGGTGGGTGTCGGGCTGTGTGCTGACTGGTTCCTCGCTCCGGACGGGCGGGGCAGCTGGTTTTGCTTTGGTTTTGTTGTGGGTCAGGTGATGGCTTGGGTGCCGCCTTTGCGGATGGGGAGGCCGGCGGTTGCCCAGGCGCGGAAGCCGCCGATCAGGTCGGTTGCTTTGGGGAGGCCGACGCGTTGCAGGTCTCTGGCGGCGAGGCTGGAGGAGTAGCCCTCGTTGCAGAGCACTACGACTGTGGTGTCGGCGGTGAAGTTCGGTAGGCGGTGGGAGCCACGGGGGTCCAGGCGCCATTCGAGGACGATGCGTTCGACGGGGATGGAGTTGGGGATTTCGCCTTCTGCCAGGCGGTTGTGGAGGGGGCGGATGTCGATGATGAGGGTGTTGTCGTCGGGTAGTGCGTCGACCTCTGCGGGGGTTAGTCGGTTGAGGTTGGTGCGGGCCTCTTCCAGGAACGTGTCGATGCCGGTCATGGGCCCTCCAGGTCGGCCAGGACGCGTAGTTGTTCCAGTGGCAGGCGTTGTGCTGGTAGTGGGGGGATTTCGGCTGGGATGTCGGCGAGGCTGGCGTACTCCCTGGTGGGGATGAGGGGTGGGGAGTAGGCGTGGACGCTGGCCGCTCCGATGGTGCCCCTGTTGTGCACCTCGTGGGCGCGGCCCGCGCCGAAGCCGAGGGAGGCGCCTACTGGGCGTTTGGCGTTGCGGATGGGGCCTGCGGGGTAGCGGTAGTTCTCGGTGAGTTCGCCGGTGAGGACGGTGAAGGAGCCGGAGGAGCCGCCGTGGTCGTGGGGTTCGGTGCCTTGGCCCGGTAGCCAGGAGAGCAGCCAGAGTTCGACGCCCTCGGTGAGGCCGAGGCGGGCCCACCAGCGTTTTTCGGGGTTGAAGTCGAGGATGTCCAGGAGCGGGGTGGTCAGCTCGCTGGCCACGAACGAGGTGAGGTCGCGCAGTTGGCGGGGGGACCACAGTTCGCGTTCGGGGTGGATGATGTCGCGGGCCAACCGCACGTCCAGTTTCGGGTGCAGGTCGGCCGGGGCAAGGGTTGAGGTCAACGTCGCTCCTGAGGCTACGGGTGCTGGGTAGCGATCAAGACGCGACGCGGGGCGAGCCGAACGCTCAGAGTCCGCGCCGCGTCCGGCTACACCCGCACGACGCCACCAGGAGGAGGTCGATCGTGCGGTCGCACCAGGTCAGGAGCGGGCGATCCACGGGGGTGATGTTGTCACGGAAAGGCGGGGGGTGGGAGGTCGTCCCAGAGCCTGATAATGCCTCGGTTGCCGATGTAGTTGTGGGTGGGTTTTCGGCGGAGTTCGGTGGTGGGTCACCGGGTATCGCATCCACCGTGCTCCAGGTGCGGCCGGCTTGACTTGGGGCCCCTTTTTGGGCCTTGTCGGGCTGAAAGGGCAGGTGGTGGAGATGCCCGCCGACAAATTGCAGGCCCCAAAACCCCAAGTCAAGCCAGCCGCACGGCGGTCGAGCATTGCTCGGTGTCGTCGCGCGGGGTTGCTCGTTGCCGTTGTGGTTGTAGTTGTGGTGGGCGCTGCTTAGTTCGGTGCGCGTAGTAGCAGCAGTGAATGGCCGGACACGGTGATGCTTGAGCCGGGTGCGAGTAGGCCTGGGGTGGCAGGGGAGCCGTCGGGGGTGGTGGTGTCGAGCATGGGTTCGAAGTGGGTGCCGTATTCGGCTGGGGGGAGGACGACTTCGATCTGGTCGGCGCCGGCGTGCAGGAGCAGTAGCCAGGAGTCGTCGGAGACGAGTTCGCCCTCGCGGGAGCGGGAGAGGCTGTTGGAGCCGTCGATCCACATGCCGAGGGTGCGGCGGCCCTCGTCGAACCAGTCGGTTTCGGCCATTTCCTCGCCGTCGGGCCTGAGCCAGACGAGGTCGGGGGAGCCGGTTGCGGTGGTGCGGCCCTCGAAGAACTCGGGTTGGCGGAGGGCGGGGCTGCCTGCGCGGAGGGTGATGACGCGGCGGGCGAAGGTGAGCATGGCGGTGGCGTCGTCGTCGAGCTTCCAGTCGACCCAGGAGGTCTCGTCGTCGATGCAGTAGGCGTTGTTGTTGCCGCCCTGCGTGCGCCACAGCTCGTCACCGGCGACGAGCATCGGGGTGCCGGTCGACAGCAGGAGGGTCGCGAAGAGGTTGCGGGCCTGCCTTGCCCGCAGCACCACCACGCCGGGGGCGTCGGTCTCGCCCTCGATGCCGCAGTTCCAGGACCGGTTGTCGTTGGTGCCGTCGCGGTTGTCCTCGCCGTTCGCCTCGTTGTGCTTGTTGTTGTAGGACACCAGGTCCCGCAGCGTGAAGCCGTCGTGCGCGGTGATGAAGTTGATCGACTGCCACGGCCTGCGCAGGTCGTCCGCGTACAGGTCGGAGGAGCCGGAGAGGCGGTAGGCGAGGTCGCGGACGCCGGTCGCGCCGCGCCAGAAGTCGCGCACGGTGTCGCGGTAGCGGCCGTTCCACTCGGCCCACTGCACGCCGAAGTCGCCCACCCGGTAGCCGTCGCCGGTGGCGTCCCAGGGCTCCGCGATGAGCTTGCAGCGCGACAGCACGGGGTCGGTGGTGATGGCGGTGAGCAGGGCCGAGTTGCGGTCGAAGTAGCCGCCGCCGGGACGTCCCATGGTGCTGGCGAGGTCGAAGCGGAAGCCGTCGACGCCGAGTTCGGTGGCCCAGTAGCGGAGCGAGTCCGTCACCAGCCGCACGACCTGGGGCGACCCGGCCTCCAGGGTGTTGCCGCAGCCGGTGATGTCGAGCGTGCCGCCACCGGCCACGTGCAGGTAGTAACCGGGCGCGTCGAACCCGCGGAACGACAGCGTCGGCCCGTCCGGACCGCCCTCGCAGGTGTGGTTGAACACCACGTCGATCAGCACCTCGATGCCCGCCGCGTGCATGGCGGCCACCATCGTCCGGAACTCCTCCACCTCGCGGCTCGGCTCGGACGCGTACGCGGGGTGCGGGGCGAAGTAGCCCAGCGGGGAGTAGCCCCAGTAGTTGACGCGGCCCTCGCGCATGAGCGCGGGCTCGTCCTGGAACGCGTGCACCGGCAGCAGTTCGATCGTGGTGACGCCGAGCCGGACCAGGTGCTCGACCACGGCGGGGTGCGCGAGGCCGAGGTAGGTGCCGCGCAGGTGTTCGGGCACGTCCGGGTGCGAGCGGGTGAAGCCGCGCACGTGCAGCTCGTAGATCACCGCTTCCTCGAACGGCACCTCCGGCTTCGTGCCGGTGTCCGGGCCGCCCGGCGAGGTGACGACGGACAGCGGCACGCTGCCCAGCGAGTCGACCACCGACGGCGGGCCCATCATCGGGTCGCCCACGTACCCGAGCGCGCTGTCCAGGTCGGTCACCTTCCCGGTGACGCGCTTCGCGTACGGGTCGACCAGCAGCTTCGCCGGGTTGCCGCGCAGCCCGCGCGACGGGTCGTACGGCCCGTGGATCCGGTACCCGTACCGCTGTCCGGGGGTCACTCCGGCGACCAGACCGTGCCACACGCCGAACGTGCGCTCGGTCAGCTCGATCCGGTTCTCCGTGCCGTCCTCGCTGATCAGGCACACTTCCACGGCCTCGGCGGACGGCGCGGACACCGAGAACCGGACGCCTCCCGCCTCCGGGTGGGCGCCCAACGGGAACGGTCGGCCTGCGAGGACGGGCGAGTCGGCTGCCATGCCTAGATCCTGTCAGGCCGGACCGGTGAAAGGCACGTGAGCAACCCCGCCGCACGGGTGCCGGGGGGTGGTCGGAAACAATGGGCCGCGTGACCGACCACGGGGCGAGGCAGGGCACTGTGCAGAGTTCGGAAGTCGACGTGACCGATCTGGTCGTCCACATGGCCGGGGTCGCCGTTCGTCGTGGGAAGACCACGCTCGTCGGCGACGTCGACTGGAGTGTCGAACTGGACGAGCGCTGGGTGGTGCTCGGGCCCAACGGCGCGGGCAAGACCACCCTGTTGAGGCTGGCCAGCGCGGAGCTGCACCCCACGAAGGGGAAGCTGCACCTGCTGGGCGAGCGCATCGGGAAGACCGACGTGCGGGAGCTGAAGCCGCGGATCGGGCTGTGCTCGGCGGCGCTCAACGGGCGGGTTCCCGCGGACGAGAAGGTCGTCGACGTGGTGGTGAGCGCGGGCTACGCGGTGATCGGCCGCTGGCGCGAGGACTACGACGTGATGGACACCACCCGCGCGAAGGAGCTGCTGGGCACGCTCGGCATCGAGCACCTGGCCGACCGCACGTACGGGACGCTGTCGGAGGGCGAGCGCAAGCGCACGCTGATCGCCAGGGCGCTGATGACCGACCCCGAGATGCTGCTGCTGGACGAGCCCGCCGCGGGCCTCGACCTCGGCGGCCGGGAGGACCTGGTCGCGCGGCTGTCCGAGCTGGCGCTGGACCCGGACGCGCCCGCGATGGTGCTGGTCACCCACCACGTCGAGGAGATCCCACCCGGTTTCACCCACGCGCTGCTGCTGCGCGAGGGGGGCGTGGTCGCGCAGGGACTGCTCGACGACGTGCTGACCGAGGAGAACCTGTCCAAGACCTTCGGCCAGCCGCTGGAACTCCAGCGCTCGGGCGACCGCTACTTCGCCCGTCGCAAGGCGGTGTGACCGGTGGTCGACCACGAGGCCCAGCTGCCGCCGATCGTCGACCTGACCCGCCCGAACGACGCGCGGGTGTACGACTACCTCCTCGGAGGCGCGCACAACTTCGCGGTCGACCGCGAACTCGCCAAGCAGGTCGTGGCGGCGATGCCCGAGATCAAGCAGGTCGCGCTGGCCAACCGCGCGTTCCTGCACCGGGTGGTGCGCGAAAGCGTGCGCGCGGGCGTCCGGCAGTTCCTCGACCTGGGGTCGGGGATCCCCGGTGTGGGCAACGTGCACGAGATCGCCCAGGCGATCGACCCGACGTGCCGGGTCGCGTACGTCGACTCCGACCCGGTGGTGCACGCGCACGGCGAGCTGATCCTGGCGGACACCCCGAACACGGCGCTGATCAACGCGGACCTGCTGGACGCCGCCGACGTGCTGGCGCGCCGGGAGTTGCGCGACCTGCTCGACTTCGAGCAGCCGATCGCCGTGCTGGCCCTGCTGTCGCTGCACTTCATCCCGGAGTCCCAGGACCCCGACGGCGCGCTGGCGGCGTACCGGGACGCGATCCCGGAGGGCAGCCTGCTCGCGTTGAGCCACCCGTCGGTGGACCCGGCCCACGAGGGCAACGACGCGATCGACCTGTTCACGGAGGGGTACTCGGTGCGTCCCACGAGGCGCGACCTCGTCCGGTTCCGCCGGATGTTCGACGGGTTCGAGCTGCTGGAGCCGGGCATCACGCCGCTGTCGCGCTGGCGCCCCGACCGCGGGGGTGTCGAGGACGTACCCGTCAACGGCGGCCTCGGCGTCAAGTCGAGCACCACGACTACCGGGCGGTAACCTGCCGTACGGCAGTGCTGAAGACCTGGTCGAGGAGGACCTGTGGCTGAGTTCGTCACCCTGGAAGTCGACGGCGGTATCGGCACGATCCGGCTGGCCCGCCCGCCGATGAACGCGATCGACAAGCAGGTCCAGGCCGAGATCCAGGCCGCCGCCGAGGAGGCGTCGACCAGGACCGACGTGTACTCCGTGATCGTCTACGGCGGGCCGAAGGTGTTCGCCGCCGGAGCGGACGTCAAGGAGTTCGCCAGGACGTCGCACGCCGAGATGGTGGAGCGCGCCTGGCCGCTGTCGCAGGCGCTGGGCGCGGTCGCGGGCATCCCGAAGCCGACCGTCGCGGCCATCACCGGCTACGCGCTGGGCGGCGGCTTCGAGATCGCGCTGGGCTGCGACCGGCGGATCGCGGGCGACAACGCCAAGCTCGGCCAGCCCGAGATCCTGCTCGGCGTCATCCCCGGCGGCGGCGGCACGCAGCGCCTCGCGCGGCTGATCGGGCCGTCGAGGACCAAGGACCTCGTCTACACCGGCCGGTTCGTCACGGCCCAGGAGGCGCTCGCCATCGGGATGGTCGACGAGGTCGTCGCCCCCGACGACGTGTACTCCGCCGCCCAGCGCTGGGCCGGGCAGTTCGTCAACGGCCCCGCGGTCGCCTACGCGGCGGCGAAGTCCGCCGTCGACGACGGTCTCGACCGCGACCTGGCGGGCGGCCTCAAGTTGGAAAGCGATCTGTTCGCCGCGCTGTTCGCCACCGAGGACCGCGCGACGGGCATGCAGTCGTTCATCGAGAACGGTCCAGGAAAGGCCAAGTTCAGTGGCAAGTGACTCCGCCCAGAAGGACCCGGCACCGCAGCCGCACGCGACGACGGAGCAGATGGAGGCGGCCTGGAAGGACCCCAAGCTCGCCAACGTGCTCTACCACGACTGGGAGGCGGGCACGTACGACGAGAAGTGGTCCATCTCCTACGACGAGCGCTGCATCACCTACGCCACCGACCGCTTCCGCGCGGTGTCCGGCGGCGTCGGCCCGTACGAGCACGCGCTGGAACTGGGCTGCGGCACCGGCTTCTTCCTGCTGAACCTCATGCAGGGCGGTGTGATCGAGAAGGGTTCGGTCACGGACCTGTCGCCGGGCATGGTCGAGGTCGCGCTGCGCAACGCCGACAACCTCGGCCTGCCGGTGGACGGCCGGGTCGCCGACGCGGAGCGCATCCCGTACGACGACAACACGTTCGACCTCGTCATCGGGCACGCGGTGCTGCACCACATCCCGGACGTGGGCGCGGCCATGAAGGAGGTCCAGCGGGTGCTCAAGCCCGGTGGGCGCTTCGTGTTCGCGGGCGACCCGACGAACATCGGCAACTTCTACGCCCGCAAGCTCGGCCAGCTCACCTGGTGGCTGACCACGAACGTCACCAAGGCCCCCGCGCTCGTCGAGTGGCGACGCCCGCAGGAGGAGTTGGACGAGTCCTCCCGCGCCGCGGCGCTGGAAGCCGTGGTGGACCTGCACACGTTCGACCCCGCCGACCTGGAGCGCACCGCCCGCGCGGCGGGTGCCCGCGAGGTCCGCGCGGTGACCGAGGAGCTGTCCGCCGCGCTGTTCGGCTGGCCGGTGCGCACGTTCGAGGCCGCCGTGCCGAAGGGCAAGCTCGGCTTCGGCTGGGCGATGTTCGCCTACCGCGGCTGGCAGCGGCTGTCCTGGCTGGACGAGAACGTGTTCGCCAAGGTGCTGCCGCGCGAGGTGTTCTACAACGTGTCGATCACCGGTCGCAAGCCCCTCTAAGGTGGGGTACGGGTTCTCGCTCGACGACGTGGCGCACCTGCGTTCCGACGCCGGGTGCGCCGCGTTGGCCGCGGTGGCGGAGCTGCCGCTGACCGACCGGCTGGCCGACGTGACGGCCGCGCGCCGGATCGCGGGCGACCGGTTCGCGGCGGTGCTGGAGACGGTGCTGCTGCGGCGCCGGGCCGCGGCGAAGGTGGACGGGTCGGACGGCTGGCTGTTCACCGACGACGCGTTGCAGCAGGCCACCGCGTCCCCGGTCGGGCGGCACCGGGCCGCGCGGTTCGCCGGGCGGGTGGTGCACGACGTGACGTGCTCGGTCGGCGCGGACCTGGTGGAACTGGCTCGGGTGGCCGATCGCTGCGTCGGGTCGGACCTGGATCCGGTGCGGCTGGCCATGGCCCGGAACAACTGCGGGCCCGACCAGGTGCTGCTGCGGGCGGACGCGTTGACGCGCGTGTCGCGGGCTTCCGCGGTGACCGCGGACCCGGCCCGGCGGGACTCGGCAGGGCGGCGGACGTGGAAGCCGTCGGACTTCCTGCCGCCGCTGGACGAGCTGGCCGAGACGTACGCGGGTGTGGACCTCGCGGTGAAGTGCGCGCCCGGCATCGACTTCGCGGTCGCGCCCTGGGCCGACGAGGTCGAACTGGTGTCGCTCGACGGCGGTGTGCGCGAGGCCTGCCTGTGGACGCGGGGCCTGGCCACGCCCGGTGTCTCGCGGCGGGCCACGGTGCTGCGGTCGGGGAGTCCGGAGTGGACGATCACCGACGCCGAACCCGACGACTGCCCGGTGCTGCCGCCCGGCAGGTGGATCGTGGATCCGGACGGCGCGGTCGTGCGGGCCGGGTTGGTGCGGCACTACGCCGCCCGGCACGGGCTCGGCCAGGTGGACGAGCGGATCGCCTACCTGACGGGGGACGTGCCGCCGCCCGGCGTGCGGGCGTTCCGGGTCGTGGAGCACGGGCACTACACGGAGAAGTCGCTGAAGTCGGTGCTGCGCAAGCACGACGTGGGGCGGCTGGAGATCCTGGTGCGCGGGCTGGACGTCGACCCGAACACGTTGCGGCGCAGGCTGAAGCTGTCCGGCGCGGCCGAGGCCACCGTGGTGCTGACCAGGATCGGCAGCGAGCCCGTGGCGATCCTCTGCCACGCCGAACGGACCTAGCGGGCCGCTGGGAACACCATGCAGGTCGTGGTGCCGTGGGCGATGAGCCTGCCCTTCTCGTCCACGATCCTGCCCTCGGCGGTGGCCGTGGTGCGGCCGACGTGGACCACCTTGCCCTCGCCGGTCAGCAGGCGGTCGTCGGTGCTGGTCGCGCGGATGTAGTTCACGCTCAGCTCCAGGGTCGTGTAGCCGACGCCGGGGCCGAGCGCGGAGTGGACGGCGCAGCCCATCACCGAGTCGAGCAGGGTTGCCGCGATGCCGCCGTGCACGGTGCCGATCGGGTTCATGAAGTCCGGGCGGGTGCGCAGGGACATGACGACCCGGCCCTCTTCGAGTTCGTCGAAGGTCATGCCCATCAGACGGCCGATGTTGGGTGAGTCCGCGTCCTGGGCGCGCTGGAACTTGCGCAGGACTTCCAGGCCGGACAGTGCGGTGCGGTCGTCGGTGGTGGTCACGGTGCGCTCCTGCGGGTTCCGGGGTGGGCCCGTAACTACTATCATGGTAGTTACTGGTCGGTAAAGGCCCCTGGAGGAGTTGTGGTGCAGCACGTGAGCTTCGCGGACGCGGCCTGTCCGATCGCCCGCGGACTCGAGCACGTGGGCGAGTGGTGGAGCGTGCTGGTGCTGCGGGACGTGTCCGGGGGCGTCACCCGCTTCGCGGACCTCCAGGAGCACCTGGGGATTTCACCGGGATCGCTCAGCCGCCGGCTCAAGAGCCTGGTGGAGTCGGAGTTGCTGGAGCAGCGCGAGTACACGACCGCGCCGGTCCGCTACGAGTACGTGCTCACCGACCGGGGCCGGGACTTCCTGCCGGTGCTGGCCGCGCTCGCGGCGTGGGGGCACCGGCACTTCGGGCCCGAACGGCCCGCGGCGCGGTTGTTCGACCGCGCCACGGGACGGACGGTGCACCCGGTGGTGGTGGACGGGAAGACCGGGCTGCCGATCACCAGTGCCGACCACGGCCTGGAAGTGCGCTAGGGCTCCAGGTCGGCGATGCCGTGGCGGTTGACGTGCAGGTGTTCGTCCACCTCGACGACCGTGTCGACCACCTCGACGCCCGCGGCGATCCTGGCGCCGGGCAGCACGACGGACCGGTGGACCACCGCGCCCGGTTCGACCGCGCAACCGGGGAACAGCACGCTGGACCGCACGTCCGCGCCGGTGGGCAGGTCGCCCGCGACGAGGTTGCCGTCGACGCGCCGCGGTGCGGGGCCGCCGAGCGTGAGGGGCGCGTTCAACGTCTCCGGGTGGTCGATCAGGCCAAGCTGCCCGGAGTGGTAGCGCTCGACGGTGCCGATGTCGGCCCAGTAGCCGGTGATCGGGTGCGCGAGCACCTTGCGGCCGCTGGCGATCATCGCGGGCAGGACGTCGCGGCTGATGTCGTGCTGCCAGCCGTCCTCTCCCAACGCGGACAGCTCGGCCAGCACCTCGACGAGGGTGTCGACGCGGAACAGGCAGAACGCGGTGAAGATCAGGTCCGACGTGGGGTTCGGCGGCTTCTCCACCAGTCGGCGCACGGTCAGGTCGTCGTTGACCTCGACCATGCCGAACAGCTTCACGTACCGGCGTTCGATGGCCTGCACGCCGATCGTCACGTCGGCGCCGCTCTCGCGGTGCGCGCGCAGCATGTCGCCGTAGTCGTAGGTGTAGACGTGGTCCGCGTGCTGCACCAGCACGTCCCGCGCGCCCGGCGCGAACAGGTACTCGGCGTTGGCGATCAGCGCGTCGGCCGTGCCCAGCTCCGGTGCGCGTTCCGGCAGCGGACCGGTGAACGACGGGTCGCGCACGAGGTCGTCGTGGGGTCCGAAGTGGACTTTCAGCGGGCTGTCGTCCCAGCCGCGCAGCAGGTGGTCGATGAGGTCGCGTTCGCGGTGCAGCGACATCAGCACCAGCTCCGGGATGCCGGAGCGCAGCGCGTTGTCGACGCTGAAGTCGACCAGCCTGCACGAGGCCGCGTACGGGACGAGCGGTTTGCACGTCCTCGCGGTGAGCGTGCCCATCCGCTCGCCGAGTCCGCCCGCCAGCAGTGCCGCCCTGACGTCGTGCATCACCACGTCCTCCCCTGCGGTTCGCGATCGGGTAGCAGCGAACGCAGCAGGCGCACCGAGTTCGCCACGCTCTGCTCCCTCGGCAGCAGCGCGTCCTCGTGCTCGACGTAGAGCACGCCGCGGAAGCCCTCGTCCAGCAGCGCCGCCACCACCGAGGGCCACGGCAGGTCGCCGGAACCCAGTGCGCGGAAGCGGATCGCCGGGCCGGGGCCGTAGCGCGACCAGCCCGCGCCGGGCGGCTGATCGGTGCCGGTCCAGCGCTGGAGGTCCTTGGCGTGCGCGGCGCCGAGGCGGGTGCCCCAGCCGCGCACGACGGACACCGGGTCGTAGCCGACGGCCGCGAGGTTCGCGACGTCCAGGCAGAGCCGCACGTCCGCCGCGTCCAGCAGCTGCCGGGTGCTGTCCGGGTCGTAGGCGACCTGCTTGGGGTGCGGTTCGACGAGCAGTTGCACGCCGTGCTCGGCGGCCAGCTTCAGCACCGGGGTGGCGGCTTCCAGCCAGGCTTCGACGTTGTCGGCCCAGGAAACGTCGCTGTGCCACCAGGACAGCCAGCGCGACAGGTCCGGGACGCCGAACATCAGCCGCACCTGGGGCGCGCCGAGGTCCGCGGCGATCCGGATGGCGTGCTCCGCGTGCCGCAGGGCGTGCGCGCGCTTGTCGTCGGCGGACCCGGCGAGCACGGGATCGGTGTGCGGGCCGTGCGGGCCGAGCAGCAGCTGCGTGTCGCGGCTGTTGCTGACGCACGTCACGGCCAGGTCGGACAGGGTCTCGCGCAGCTCGGACCGGTAGGCCGCGTCGGTAGCCCACCGGTCGGCGTCGACCAGGCCGGTCGTGGTGTCGGTCGGCAGGTCGACGGCGTCCACGCCGGTCGCGCGCGCGGCGTCCAGCGCCGCGGGCAGACCGCCGCCGCCCCACGCGGCCAGGCACAGGCCGAGCGCGATCGGGCCGGTGGCCGCGGCCGGTCTCGGCGCGGGGCGGGGAGGATCGGCGAGGGTGAGCGTCCACGCGCAGTCGTCCAGCGCCCACGCGGGCACGCCCGCCTCCAGCGCGGCCTCGATGGTGGCGTTGGGGTCGGTCACCGCGACCACCTCGCCGAGCACCTCGCGCTCGAACTCGGCGAGGAACTCGGGGCAGCCCAGGAAGACGCCGCCCCCGGCCGCGACGGTCCACTCGCCTTCGAGCCCGGCGGCGGCCGCGGCGGCCCGGACACCCAGCCCCAGCTCGCCGATCGCGTCGGCGACCAGCCTGGTGGCCACGGGATCGCCGTCCAGCCACGCCCGGCAGACCGTCGGGGCCAGCGCGGCCACGGCGGCCTTGGGGAAGGCCAGCCGCGCGAGTTCGCGCGCGGTCGCCACGCCGAAGTGCCCGGCCAGCACCGTGTCCGGGCCGCGGCCGTCCAGCGCGCGCACGGCGGCGCGCAGCCCGGACAGGCCCAGGTCGTAGGCGCTGCCCTCATCGCTGCCCAGGTACTCGCAGCTCCCGACGCGCACGGCGGCGGACCGGCCGTCACCGGCCAGGAAACCCGAGCCGGTGCCGCACACGACGGCCACGCCGCGCCCCGACAGCGGCGGCGCAACCAGCCACGGCAGAGCGTCGTTGGACACGACGACCCGCCCGCGCAGGCCCGCTCGTTCGGCGGTCCTGCGCAGGCGCTCCAACTCGGACCCCGGATCGCGCGGGTCCACCGTGGCCGTGGCGATCCAGCCCTGCCCCGCCCCGCCGTCCAGCGCCGCGGCCAAGTCGGCGAACACGGTGCGCAGCACCGCGTCCGCCGCGTCCTGGCCGCCCGAGGCCGGGTTCACCGACCCGTAGCGCCGCCGGCCACCGGGACCGGTCACCGCGGTCCCGGTGCCCCCGGCGTCGACGGTCCACCGCGGCGTCACGAACGCTCCCTGACCAGCGCCGCCCGCACCTCTTCGGTGGTGACGTCCTCGACGATGGCCGTGGTGCCCAGTTCCACGGGCAGCACGAACCGCAGGCTCCCGTCGCGAATCTGCTTGATCTTCGCCAGCGCGCCCAGCACCTCCTCGACCACGACCTCGACCCCGAGGTCGGCCAGCGACACCGGCAGGCCCAGCCGCCGGATCAGGGCGATCACCCGGTCCGCGGTGGCCGGGTCCACGACCCCGCGCGACCTGGCCACGTCGACCGCGACCGCCATGCCGAACGCGACCGCCTCGCCGTGCAGCACCGGCCCGTAGTCCGTCACGGTCTCGACCGCGTGGCCGACGGTGTGCCCGAAGTTCAGCGGCCTGCGCAGGTCCACCTCGTACGGGTCGCGGCCGACCAGCTCGGTCTTGATCGAGCTGGCCGCGTGCACCAGCACGTCGACCGCGGGCGACCGGCACTCCACCAGGTCCTCGACGTTGTCCTCGATGTGCTGGAACAGCGCGGGGGAGGCGATCACCGCCTTCTTCACCACCTCCGCGAGCCCGGCCCTGGCCTGCCTGCGGTCCAGGGTGCCGAGGTACTCCAGGCAGGAGATGACCGCGCGCGGCTGGTAGAACGCGCCGACCAGGTTCTTGGCCTCGCTGTGGTCGACCGCCACCTTGCCGCCGATGCCCGCGTCGACCTGCGCCAGCAGCGTGGTCGGCATGTTCACGTACGGCACTCCGCGCATGAAAGCGCTTGCCACCCAGCCGACCGTGTCGATGACGACGCCACCACCCAGTGCGATCACCACATCGCGTCGGGCGAAACCCACCTGCGCCAACCAGTCCATCAACTCGAACGCCGTGGTGGCCGTCTTGCTCTTCTCGCCGCTGGGCACCGAGGTCGTCCCGAGCAGCTGACCCCGTTCGGTCAGCGCTTCGATGATCGGACCCGCGTGCAGCTCCGCCACGACGTGGTCGGTGATCACCACGGCGCTGCGGCCGTCCAGTTCGGTCAGCAGCACCTCGATCGCGGTGGCCACGGTCCGCACGACGTCGATGCGGTAGCTGTCCTCGCGGACCACGTCCACGTGCACGACGGAAGGCCCGTCGGGCAAGGGGAGCCGGTCGGTGACCAAGTAGTCGCGACTGTCCATCTGTCTCCTCTCGGGGGTCACCCGATAAGGCGCCGATTGGCAGCTAGTGCACGTCGGCGTTACGTTGGGTTCACAATCACTGAACCCAACGTAACCCAATCAGTGAAGGGAGACAGTGTTGGCAAGTGCGCCGCCAAGTCGTCCGAACTCCAGGGGCTTGATCTTCGCCGCCACGAGCTGGGGACTCTTCTGGGGTGGTTGGGCCGGGCTCTTGCCCGAGGTCAAGGACCAGATCGGTGCCACCGACTCCGAGTTCGGACTGGCGCTGTTCGGCATCCCGTTCGGTGCCCTGCCCGCCATGGTGATCACCGGAAAACTGGTGTCCCGAATGCGCGAAAGGGCACTCCCGGTTGTACTTTTGGCCTTCGCGGCGGCATGCGCGCTTCCGGGTTGGACGCATTCCCCGGTGACGTTCGCGCTCTCACTTGTCTTGATCGGGGCCACTTCCGGGGCGATAGAGGTCGCCCTCAACGCCACGACCGCGGAGCACGAGGCGCGCGACGGCGTCCGGCTGTTCAACAAGGTGCACGCCGCCACGCCGCTCGCGATGGTCGTCGCCGCCCCGTCGGTCGGCCTCGCCCGGCAGGCGGGCGCCTCGTCGCGCGAGGTGCTGCTCGTCATCGCCGCCCTCGTGCTGGTCAGCGCGTTCCTGTCGATCGACCGGGCCGGTTGGCGGACGCGGTCCACTTCGGACAGTCCGGTCCGCACCCGCTCGGCGACGCCGATCCTGATCGCGTTCGGCCTGGTCGCCGCGGTCGTGCTGTTCATGGAGAACGCCGTCGAGCAGTGGGGCGCGATCCACCTGGAACAGGACCTGGGCGCCGGGCCGCTGCTCGGCAGCGCCGCGCCCGCCGCGTACATGATCGGCCTGGCCGGTGGGCGGCTGCTCGTCCAGTGGCAGGGCGAGCGCTTCTCCGGCCTGACGGTCGTGGTGTTCGGCAGCGTCCTCGGCGCGGTCGGCCTGGTGCTGGCCGTGATCACCGAACCGGCCGGGCTGCCCGCCGCGGTCGCGCTGGCCGGGTTCGCGCTGGCGGGCATCGGGTTGGCGCCCGCCGTCCCGACGCTGCTGGGCATGGCGGGCAAGTCGGCCGACGACGAGCGCAGGCCCGCCGCGATCACCACCGTCACCACGATCTCCTACCTCGGCTTCCTCGGCAGCCCGCCGCTGGTCGGCCTGCTGGCCGCGACCTGGGGCCTCACCACCGCGTTCGCCGTGGTCGCGGCGGGCGGCGTGCTGGTCGCCGCGGCGACCGCGCTGCTGCGCGTCCCGGAGCCGGAAGGCGTCGCCAGGTGAGGGCGCTGGTCGTCGGCAGCGGCTTCCTCGGCGCGTCGGTCGGAGCCCGGCTGCGCGCGCTCGGCGTGGAACCGGTGGTCGCCTCGCGGCACCCTCCCGACACGGCCTCCTCGCGCGGCCTGCCGTGGCGGGAACTGGACGTGCGCGATCCGGCGGCGTGCCGCGAGGTCGTCGCGGGCACCGACGCACTCGTGGTGGTGCACGGCCCGTCGGACATCACCTGGTGCGAGCGGAACCCGGCGGAGACGGCCGCCGCGCACGCCGGTGGGGCGGCCAACATCGCGGCCGCCGCCGACGGCCGGCCGGTGCTGCTGATCTCCACCGACAACGTGTTCGACGGCACCCGCCCCAGCAGCGCCGAGACCGACGAGGTCTCGCCCGCGAACGCCTACGGGAAGGCGAAGCTGGCGGCCGAGCGGACGCTGCTCGACACCGGCGCCGCGCTGGCGCTGCGGGTGAGCCTGGTCTACGGCTGGGAACCCGACGGCATCCGGCCGAACTTCTTCACCACGTGCGCCCGCGCGCTGCTCGACGGCAGCGGCGTGGACGTGCCGGACGACCACTGGAACACCCCCGTGCTGGTCGACGACGTGGCCGCGTGGACGGCCGCGCTGCTGATGGCGGGCCGCACCGGGCTGCTGCACCTCGGCGGCCCGGAACGGCTGACCAGGTACGCGTGGGCGCGGCGGATCGCGCTGGCCCTCGGCGCGGACCCGGCCCTGGTCCGCAGCCAGCCGCGGGCCGAGGGGCACTACGCGAGCCGCCCGGTCAACGCCTGCCTGCACAGCGCGAAGGCGCACAAGCTCCCCGAGTTGGCCTCCCTCGCGCCGCTGGGCGTGGACGGGGGAGCGCTGGCCCTGACCGAGATCGCCGCGAACGACGTCGTGGAGGACTGATGAGCAAGCACCTGTTCCTGGCCAGCAAACGGGCCGTCGTCACCTACGCCCCCGACCCCGAGACCGGCCTCCTCAAGGCGTGGCTCGCCCCCGGCGGCACCGGCAACGTCGTCGCCGAGCAGGCGGGCTACCTGGACGTGTCGTGGATCGTCAGCGCCGACACCGACGACGACCACCTGGCCTCCGAGCAGAACCCGGACGGCATCGTCACGGAGCTGCCGTCCGGCCGCGAGATCACCGTCCACCCGTTGCGGCACAACCGCGAGACGTTCCGCGTGGTGCAGGACTTCCTGACCGCCGAGCTGATGTGGGCGGGCAACAACTACGGCTGGGACAAGTGGACGACGCCGACGTTCGGCGAGGAGACCCGTCGGGCGTGGCGGGCGTTCGACGAGTTCACCGAGGACTACGCGCGCGAGCTGCTGGCCCGCTCCGCCGACGTGACCGACCCGGTGTACCTGGTGCACGACTACCAGCTCGTCTGCGTCCCGGCCCGGATCAGGGCGCAGCGCCCGGACGCGCCGATCCTGCACTTCGTGCACATCCCGTGGCCGTCGGCGGACTACTGGCGCATCCTGCCCAAGCCGATGCGGACCGGGATCATCGAGGGCATGCTCGCCTCCGACGTGATCGGCTTCTTCGCCGACCGCTGGTCGCGCAACTTCCTGGCCTGCGTGGAGGACCTGTTCCCGGACGCCGTGGTCGACCGCGCGGCGAGCACCGTCACGTGGCGCGGTCGGGTGTGCCAGGTCCGCACGCAGGTGCTCGGGTACAGCCCGGAGACGTTGCACCGCAGGCACTCCA
Organism: Umezawaea sp. Da 62-37; assembly: GCF_032460545.1. Taxonomy (GTDB): domain Bacteria; phylum Actinomycetota; class Actinomycetes; order Mycobacteriales; family Pseudonocardiaceae; genus Umezawaea. The sequence continues at coordinate 3,990,344 of NZ_CP135965.1, read as the reverse complement.
CCATGCCCGAGGGCATCGAGGAGTGGGCGGGCGAGCACCGGCTGGTCGTCCACTCCGGACGGACGGACCCGATCAAGAACGGCTGGCGCGCGGTGCGGGCGTTCGTCAAGGCGGTCAAGGAGAACCCCTCGCTGGAGGGCACCCGGATGCTGGTCCGGATGAACCCCAACCGGCTCTACGTCGAGGCGAACTCTGACTACGTCCGGCGGGTCGAGGAGGAGGTGGCCGCCGCCAACGCCGAGCTGGGCGAGGACACCGTGCGGACCCACTGCGACAACGAGGTCAACCACAGCTTCGGCTGCTTCGAACGGGCCGACCTGCTGGTGTTCAACTCGACCGTGGACGGCCAGAACCTCAGCGTCTTCGAGGCGCCGCTGGTCAACCGCCGCGACGCCGACGTGATCATGTCCGAGATGCTGGGCGCGGCCGAGGTGCTCTCGGAGGTGTGCCGCTCGGTCAACCCGTTCGACGTCTCCGAGCAGGCCGAGGCCATCGCGGCGGCGCTGCTGGCGTCGCCGGAGGAGCGGGCCGCGTCGGCGCTCAAGCGCCGTGAGGCCGCCGAACCGTGGACGCTGGAGCGCTGGGTCGACACCCAGCTGGCGAGCCTGGGACTGCGCTGATGCACCCGGTCACCGGGGTGGACCCGAAGGACGACGCCTACTACGAACTGGGCGACGTGCGGCTGGTGCGCGGCGAGGGCGTGCGGATGTGGGACTCCGACGGCCGGGAGTACCTGGACTGCGTGTCCGGCACGTTCAACCTGGTGCTGGGGCACAACCACCCCGCGGTCGTCGCGGCGATCAAGGGCCAGGTCGACGACCTGGTGTTCGCCAGCTCGTCGTTCCAGACCGATCCGACGAACCGGGTGATGCGGCAGCTGGTCGAGCTGACGCCCCCGAACCTCACGAAGGTCAACCTGCGCAGTTCCGGCGGGTCGACGGCGAACGAGGGCGCGATCAAGATCGCCCAGTGGCACACCGGCCGCCGGGACGTGATCGTGCCGTTCCGGGGCCACGTCGGGCAGACCGTGGCTGCGGCGGGTTGGAACGGGTCGGCGCGGATCCGGGCGCCGTTCCAGCAGCACATGCCGGGCGCGCTGCACGTGCCCGACCCGTACTGCCACCGGTGCTTCTACAAGCAGGAGCCGGACAGCTGCGGGAAGCTGTGCGTGGACCGGATCGACGACTTCATCACCTACGCGTCCACCGGCAGCGTGGCCGCGATGATCATCGAGCCGATCAGCGGCGTCGGCGGCAACGTCGTGCCGCCGCCCGGATACCTCCAGCGGCTCAAGGAGTTCTGCGTCGAGCGGGAGATCGTGCTGATCTTCGACGAGAACCAGACCGGGCTCGGCCGCACCGGGTCGCTGTTCGCCGCCGACCACTTCGGGGTGGCGCCGAACATGATCACGGTGTCGAAGGGGCTCACCGGCAGCGGCCTGCCGCTGGCGGCGATCATCACCGAGGAGGCGCTCGTCGGGATGCCGCGCAACCTGCACGGGTTCACCTACGGCAGCCACACGCTGTCGGCCGCCGCGGCCGTGGTGACGCTGGACATCGTCCGGCAGCCGGAGTTCCTGGCGAACGTGCGCGCCACCGGGAAGGTGATCCTGGACGGGCTGACCGCGTTGAAGGAGAAGTTCGAGTTCCTGGACGACGTGCGCGGGGTGGGGCTGATGCTCGGTGTCGAGCTGGCCGAACCGGACGGGGCGAAGTCGCCGCGGCTCGCCACCGCGCTGAGCAAGGCGTTGGGAGACCTCGGGGTGATCACGAGGGTGTCGGAGCACGGGCTCGGGAACGTGATCGAGCTGCGGCCGCCGTTGATCCTGACGGTGGCCGACGCCCACCTGGTCGTCGACCGGTTCGCCGAGGCAATGGAGACCGTGTGGACCAGCTCGCCGTCGCGCTGACCGGAGCCGGGCCGCGGCTGACTCGTGAACCGCTGGTGCGCGACGGGTCCCCTGGCGTCCTGGTGCGCACCGAGTTGATGGGGGTGTGCCGGTCGGACCTCAAGGAGATCGCCAGGGTGCGCGGCGGGCCCAGCCAGTTCGGGCACGAACTGGTCGGGGTGGTCGAGGACGGGGTGCTGCCGGTCGGTACGCGGGTCTGCCTGGACCCGAACGCGCCGGTGCGGCGGGGGTCGGGGTTCGCCCGCGAACTCTGGGTCTCCGGCGCGCAGGAGGACCTGGTGCGGGCGTTGCCCGTCGCGCCGGACGGGGTGAGCGCGCGGACGCTGGTGTTCGCCGAGCCCGCCGCGTGCGCCGCGCACTGCGTGGCGATGGCGGAGCGGCACCTCGGCGGGCCGCCTGGCCGGGTCACCGTGCTCGGCGCGGGCGTGGCCGGGGTGCTCATCGCCGGGTTGGCGGAACTCGCGGGCGCCGACGTGGCGCTGCGCAACCGCGGGCGGGATCGGCTGGACTTCCTGGTGGAGCGCGGGGTGCTGCCCGCCGCCGTCGGCCGCGAGGTGCCGCCGGACAGCCAGGACGTCGTGGTCGTCGCGACCAGCTTCGTGTTCCCGGACCTGTTGCGCGACGCGCTGGGCCTGGTGCGGCCGGGTGGGGTCGTGATGCTCTACGGCGGCACCAAGGCGGGCGACCGGTTGCCGGAGCTGGACTGCGACCTGGACACCGTGCGGCGCAGGGAATCCGCGTGGTTGGCGGGCTGGCACGGGAAGCCGGTCGTGGTCGGCGGCAGCTACGGCACCGGCCCGGCCGACTTCCCGCGCGCCATGGCGGCCCTGGCGGGTGGACTGGTGGTGGAACCGCTGGTGACCGGCGAGGTGCCCCTGACCGGCCTGCCCGCGGAACTGGAGCGGCTCACCACCGACCGCGTGCTCGGCAAGGTCCTGGTGACGCCGTAGGCCGTGTTCCCCGGATCCCGTTCGACGAGATCCGGGGAACACGCCCTAAACCAGGCCCAGCACCGCGTCCAGACCCCGGTCGCGGTCGGCGGAGCGGTCGGTGGGCAGCAGGTACACCGGCATCCCCGTCTTCACGGCGGCGCCGTCCTTGAGCGGGTCGTCGCCGACGTAGAGCACCGAACCCGGTGCGAGGCCGAGCTTGTCGCAGGCGAGGGTGAAGAGGGCCGGGTCGGGTTTCTCGACGCCCTCCTCGCAGGAGAGCACGACGGTGTCGAGCAGGTCGAGGATGCCCGCGTCGGACAGGGCGGGGCGGATGTCCCAGCCGATGTTGCTGACCACGCCGACCCGCGTGCCGCGCTCGTGCAGGGCGGTGACGACCCGTGCGGTGTCCGGGTACGGCGTCCACGCCGCCGGGTCGGTGAGGGCGTGGTAGATGGCGTCGACGACGGTCGTGCTGTAGGTGCCGGACTCGGCGATCAGCGCCGTCCACACGGCGCGGTGCCGGTCGTGCGACACGTCGCAGCCCTTGCGGGCCGCGATGCCCTCGGGGGAGTCGACGTGGGCGAGCACGTCGGTGATGACCTGGTCGCCGACGGCGGCGCGGGCCGGGTCGAGCACGGACCTGTCGTCGAACAGGGTGCCGGAGAAGTCGAACAGGACTCCGCTGAACACGATGGGGCCTCCACTCGGTTGTCCGGTGGGCTGCCCCGGAACCGGGGGTGCCCAAACCGGTGGGCCGGGGGAGGACCCTGACCCACCGGAGCCGCCTACGCGGTGGCGATGGCGAACACGTGCAGCCCCTCGTTGGTCGGCAGCTTCACGCTCCGGAGCACCTTGCCCTCGGGGGCGGTGAACGTCTTGGTGGCGAAGATGTTCGTCACCACCTCCTCGTTCCCGCCGCCGAGCAGGTTGCGGTACGGCGTCTTGGCCACGACCACGTTGCCGTACGACGGGTTCTGCCCGCCGCCGCCGAGGGTCCAGTCGCTGAACCCGAGGTCGACCGCGCCGGTCGTGCCGTCGGTGTAGGTCACCGTGGCCGCCGCGGTGCGGCCGCCGTCCGCCGCGGCGCCGATGAACGACAGCCTCGTGCCGGTCACGTCGACGCTCTGGCCGTTGGTGACCACGTTGTCCGCGCGGTCGTTCGGCGAGTCGGGCCAGGTGAACGTCAGGCCGTCCACCGTGCCGGTGCCGCCGGAGGTGAGGCCCGCCGCGGCCAGGGCCTGCCGCGAGTAGCTGTAGCCGCCGCCGTCGAAGTCGGCGACCTCGGAGCCCTCGTCGTCGGAGGCGCCGATGTTGTTCACCGCGGCCAGCATGCTGCCCGGCGGAGCCACCTTCACGGTCAGCGGCAGCACCACCGGCTCGGCGCCCCCCACGTCCACCGTGACGGTGGCGGAGTAGAAGCCCTGCGGCGCGTCGGGTGTGGTGCCGATGGTGAACTCCGCGCCGGTGTCGTCGATCGGCACGGTGCCGGTCGCCGGGGTGAAGACGAGCGCGGAGTCACCGGTGACGGTGTAGGTCACGGCGGGGTCGCCGTCGTAGAGCCGCTTCGCCTGCACGGCCGCGGTGACCGATCCGCCGGGCGCGAGGGTCGGGCTGGTCGGCGAGACGGTCAGGTGGAACGGCTGGTCGTGCTCGATCGGCTGCTCGCCGTCGCGGAACGACGGCGGCGCGTCGGCGGGGCTGGAGCCCCACGCGGTGTTCGCCGTCGTGCCGAGCACGTAGTCGAGCTTGCCGCCCTTGTCGACGAACGACGTCGGCAGCCACGGCTTGGTGGACGCCTTGCCGTTCACCTTGAGCGACTGCACGTAGGGCGCGTCGGCCGCGGCCTGCGGTGCGGTGATGGTGATGTCCCCGCCGTCGGGCCGATCGATCTTGATCTTCGGGAATAGCGGGCTGCCCAGCACCAGTTCGGCGCGCGAGGACACCTGCGGGTACATGCCCATCGCCGCGAACACGTACCAGGACGACATGGCGCCGAGGTCGTCGTTGCCGGGGATGCCGCCGGTCTTGTCGCCCCACATGGTGTTGAGCACCTGGCGGATCGTCTGCTGCGCCTTGTACGGCTGGCCCGTGTAGGAGTAGAGCCACGGCGAGTTGATCGACGGCTCGTTGTCCATCGCGGCCTTGTCGCCACCGGCGCCGCTGAGAGCCCAGCCGCCGTCGGCCTTGTGGAAGAAGTCGTCCAGCCGCTTGGTGAACCGGTCCCTGCCGCCCAGCGACTCGACCAGGCCCGCCACGTTGTGCGGCACCATCCAGCTGTACTGCGCGCTGGTGCCCTCGACGAAGCCGTTCTCGGTGGCGGGCACGAAGTCCTTGACCCAGGTGCCGTCGGCGTTGCGGTTGCGGATGTACCCGCCGGTGCTGTGCGCGACCGGGTCGAAGTTGTTCTGCCACCACTGCGAGCGCTCGGCGAACACCTTCGCGGTCGCCGGGTCCTTCACGTCCTTCGCCAGTTCCGACAGGGCGAAGTCCGCGGTGGACATCTCCAGCGTCTCGGCGGCGCCGCCCCAGGCGTTCGAGACCGACGGCATGTAGTGCAGCGCGAGGTACTTGTCCAGCGACGGGCGCTGGCCGACCGACATCACGGCCCAGCCGTCCTTGCTCAGGTCCTGCTCGGTCGGCACGGTCGCGGCCCGCACCAACGACTTCAGCGCGGCCTTGACGTCGAAGTCCCGGCCGCCGAACGCGTAGATGCCCGCGAGCGCGGGTGCGGACGGGTCGCCGTTCATCACGTGCGTGCCGCCGGAGTTGTGCGTCCAGCGGTCCCAGACGCCGCCGTTCTGGTCGGCCTGGTTCAGCAGCGACTGCGCGATGTCCGACCCGACGTCGGGTTCCAGCAGGGTGAGCAGCTGGAGTTGCGAGCGGTAGACGTCCCAGCCGGAGAAGGTGCCGTACTGGACGTCCTGCTTCCCGGACACCTTGTGCGGCTTGCCGTCCATGCCCCAGTACTCGCCGTTGACGTCGCTGAACACGTTGGGGTGCAGCAGCGCGTGGTAGAGCGCGGTGTAGAACGTGGTCCGCTGCTCAGGGGTGCCGCCGCCGATGTCGATCTTCTTCAGCTGCTTGGACCACGCCTTGACGGCGTTGTCGCGGGTCTTCTCGAACGTCGCCTTCGGCGGGTTCTCCTCCTTGAGGTTCGCCTTGGCGTTGTCCAGGCTCACGTAGGAGATGCCGACCTTGACGTTCGTGGTGTTGGCGGCGGCGGTGTCGAAGCCGATGTAGGCGCCCGACCCCTTGCCGACGACCGGCCACCCCGAGGTGCCGTAGGTCGTGGCGCCGGTCGAGGTCGTCGAACCCGGCGTGACGACGGTGTCCTGCCAGGTGCCCACTTCCTTGAACGGCTGGTCGAACTGGGCCACGAAGTGCAGCGTGTAGTAGCTGCGCCTGCCCTCCTGGTTGATGTAGCCGCAGAAGTTGCCGCTGGTGACCGAGCCGGTGACGGTGCGGGTCGCCGCGTCCACGGTCACGTCCGACGCGGTGCTGCCGGTCTCGGAGTTGGCCGTGCGGATCAGCATCGTGCCGGGCTTGTCGGCGGGGAAGGTGAACCGGCCGGAACCCGTGCGGGTCGTCGCGGTCAGCTCGGCGGTCGCGCCGGAGTCGAGGTCGACCTTGTAGGTGCCGGCCTTGGCGACCTCGTTGTCGTGCTTGAACGTGCTGGCGTAGACCGCGTCCGTGCCGTCGGCGGCCGGGGAGGTCGTCACGGTGCCGACGTGCGGGAAGAAGGGGATGTCGCCCGAGCCGCCCGCGCAGCCGGTGCCGGACATGTGGGTCAGGCTGAACCCGCGGACCTTGTTCACGTCGTAGTGGTAGCCGCCGGGCGCCGCGGTGCGGGTCGCGTTGCCCTTCGTCAGCTCGGGGCTCCAGGCCAGCATGCCGAACGGCGCGACCGCGCCGGGGTAGGTGTTGCCCAGGTTCGTCGAACCGATCAGGGGGTTGACGAGGGACGCGGGATCTTCGGCCTTGGCGTCGGGTTGGGCGAGCGCGGCCGGAGCCGAGCAGACGCCGAACACCAGCGCGGCTGCGGCCAAAACGGTGGTCAGGACACCTCTTCGCTGCATGGTGGCGGACCATACCCACCGTCACCGGCCAACTCCAGACGGTGAAGAATTCTTGTCGTCAAGCAGACAAGGCTTCCGCGTAGGCGTCGGGATCGGACGCTCCCTCCGTCGCCACGCAGAGCACCGAACGGCCCGGTTCGCCGTGCGCGCGCCACGCCGCGACCGTCGCCGCGCCGCAGTCCCCGATGGTCAGTCCACCGCGTGCCAGGTCGCGCATCGCCTGCGCCGCCTGGACATCCGTGACGGTGATCGTTCCGGACAGTCCGTGCAGCAGGGTCGGCCACGCCACCGCGGACGGTGACGCGCAGTCCATTCCGGCCATCGACGTGCCCGGTGTGTCCACCGCGGCCATCCGGCCTACGACGATCGACGCGGTCACGCACGCGGCGGTGGCCGGTTCGACCGCGATCACCGCCGTGCCGGGCCGTTCGTGCACGGCCCAGCGGACCGCCGCCGCGGCCAGCGACCCGACCCCGGTGGGCACCAGCACCACGTCGGTCGGCACGTCGATCTCGCGGAAGAGGGTCGAGTACCCGTCGATCACCCACTCCGGCGGCCCCTCGGTGGGCGTCAGCGCGGTGTCCGCCACGAGCGCCGACCCCGGACGGGCCGCGTCCTGCTCGGCCAGCGCGACGGCGGCGTTGTAGTCGCCGTCCACCCGCACCACGTCCGCGCCCTCGCCCGCGATCAGGTCGGCCCGGCCGGCGCTCGTGACGGCGGGCAGGTAGATCCGGCAGCCGAGCCCGCGCTGCGCCGCCACGCGGGCGACCGCGCGGCCGTGGTTGCCCGCGCTGGCCGCGACCAGCACGCGGGTCCTCGGCCGGGCGCGCACGGTCCGCTCGATCGCCCAGGACGCCCCGAGGATCTTGAACGCGGGCAGCCCGAACCGGTTGGACTCGTCCTTGACCAGCAGCCCGTCGACCGAGCGGACCGGGGACGGTCGGTAGCCGGGCATGTTCCGGTGGAACGCCTGCACCTCCGCGCCCGCGGGCGGGGGCACGGCCTCGGGCCGGTGGTGCGGGTTGGCGGTGTACGTCATCGGCAGAAGCCCTTCGCGGTGGCGACGAGCGCGCGGGCGCACTCGACCGTCCCCTCGAGCCCGACCCATTCGACCTCGGCGTGCGCGCCGTCGCCGGGAGGTCCGAAGAGGACGGTCGGGATGCCCGCCGCGGAGATGAAGGCCGAGTCCGCCCAGTAGGACGCGCCCGCCAGTTCGGCGGGCCTGCCGAGCGCCCCGGTGACCGCGGCCACGACCTCGCCGACGAACGCGTGGTCGTCGTCGGTCTCGAACGGCTCCCGCGCCAGCGTCGTGCGGCTCGTCGCCCGCACGTCGCAGGACGCCAGCAGGTCGGCCACGTCGCGCTCCACGTCCGCCACCGCCTCACCGGGCAGCGTCCGGCGTTCGATCGTCAGCACGCACAGGTCGGGCACGGTCGACTCCTCCCGTCCGCCGGTGATCAGCGACGCGTGCAGTGTGCCCGGTCCGAGCCGGGGGTGCTCGCTGCCGCGCAGCCTCTCGTTGAGCCGCTCCAGCGCCACCAGCACCGGCCCGGTCTTGAGGATCGCGTCCTCGCCGAGGTGCGGCCGCGACCCGTGCGCGGCCTTGCCGACCACCCGGATCTCCGTCCACACGAACCCCTTGTGCGAGGTCACGACGGTCAGTTCGGTCGGCTCGCACACGATCGCCGCGTCGGCGGTGACGTGCCGCAGCACCTCCTGGACGCCGGTGCTGGAGTGCTCCTCGTCGGCCACCGCGGCCACGACGACCTCGCCGCCGATGCCCGCGCGGTCGGCCTCGCGGCACGCGATCAGCGCCGCCGCCAGCCCGGCCTTCATGTCGTACGCCCCGCGCGCGTACATCCGGTCGCCGTCGACCCGCGCCACGAGCGGGTCGGTCATGCCGCCCACGCCGACCGTGTCCAGGTGCCCGCACAGCAGCAGCGTGCGGCCGTCACCGGTCCGGTTCGACCGCACGACGACGCTGGGCCGTCCCGGCGTCTCCTCCACGACCTCCACCAGCAGGCCTGCCTCCAGCGCCCAGCCCGCGACGAACGCCGCGATCTCCACCTCGCCCGCCGCGCCCGCCACCAGCGACGGGTTCACCGAGTCGATCTCCACCAGCCGGGTCAGCAGGTCCACCACGTCTCGCTCCATGCCCTCGATCCTGTGGGGCACCACCGGGTAAGCACAAGCAATGGCTCCTTCACCTCCGGTAAGCGATGCTTATCCGGTGGATCCCCGACTGCTCGCCACCCTGGAGGCGGTCGTGCGCACGGGCTCGTTCGCCGCCGCCGCCGTGGAACTGGGCTACAGCTCGCCCGCCGTGTCCCAGCAGATCGCCGACCTCGAACGCCGGGTCGGCCTGCGGGTGCTCGAACGCCGCCCGGTCCGCCCGACCCAGGCCGGGCAGGTGCTGCTGGCCGCCGAGCTGCGGCTGCGCGCCGTGCTGGCCACCGCGTCCGCCGAGCTGGACGCCGTGCGCGACGGCAGCACCGGCCACGTCCGGCTCGGCGCGTTCGCCTCGGCCGCCGCCCACCTCGTGCCCGGCGCGCTGGCCAGGCTCGACGGCGTCGGGATCGTGCTGCGCCAGGTCGAGACCGACGCGGCCCACGTGGCGCTGGCCCGCGGCGAACTCGACCTGGCGGTGACCTTCGACTACGACCTGGATCCCGTCCCGCTGCCCGCGGGCCTGCGCCGCCTGCGGATCACCCGCGAACCCGTGCTCGCGGTGCTGGCCGCCACGCACCCGCTCGCTGCACAGGAGGTCGTCGACCTCGCCGACCTGGCGGGCGACACCTGGGTCGCCACCCCGCAGTCCTGCCTGCGCCTGGACCTGGTCCGCGAGCTGGCGGCCGTCCGCCCCGACCTGCGCTTCGAGGGCGACGACTTCCACACCGTCATCGGCCTCGTCGAGGCGGGCCTCTGCGTCGCCCTGCTGCCCCGGCTGTCCATCCGGAACTCGGCGGCGGCGGTCGTCGCCCGACCGCTGGCGGGCACCCCGCTCACCCGCGACGTCTACGCGACCCGCCTCGACACCCGCCACACCCCGCAGGTCGTCCTCACCCTCGAACGCCTGCTCGCGGAGCAGGCCGACCTCATCGACTACGGTCACCTGCTGTGACCAGCATGTGGGGCTCGCCCCTGGCCGCGAAGTGGACCCGCTCCCGCCGCGACCCCGAGCAGGCCAGATTCCTGACCCTGGCGTCGTTGCGCTGGATGCTCCGTCACCGCGCCTACACGCCGTGGTACCTGGTGCGCTACTGGCGGCTGCTCAAGTTCCGGATCGCCAATCCGCACATCGTGCTGCGCGGCATGGTCTTCCTCGGCAAGAAGGTCGACATCCACTGCCGCCCCGGCTACGGGCGGCTGGAGATCGGCCGCTGGGTCCACATCGGCGACGGCAACGCCATCCGCTGCCACGAGGGCTCGCTGCGCATCGGCGACAAGGCCGTCTTCGGCAAGGACAACACCGTCAACTGCTACCTCGACGTCGAGATCGGTGCCGCCACCCTCGTGGCCGACTGGGTCTACATCTGCGACTTCGACCACGTCACCACGGACATCACCGTCCCCATCAAGGACCAGGGGATCGTGAAGTCCCCGGTCCGCATCGGCCCCGACACCTGGCTGGGCACCAAGGTCACCGTCACCCGCGGTACCCGCATCGGCCGCGGCTGCGTCGTCGGCGCCCACGCCGTGGTCCGCGGCGAGGTGCCGGACTACAAGATCGCGGTGGGGATCCCGGCACGGGTGGTGCGCGACCGCCGCGAGGACTACGAGGCGGGCGCGGTCGAGCGCGCGGCCGTCCAGGACATGGCCCGCAAGGCGGCCGAGGCGTTGGAGAAGGCCCGCAACGCCTGACTCACCCCCGCGGCAGCAGGTACGCGCGGGAGGCGTCGACCTCCAACCCCACCTTCGTCCCCTCCACCAGCAGCCGGTCCACGTCGGGGTCGGCGACCGTCGCCAGCACCGTCCCCTCGTCCGTCTCCACCTCGTAGTCCACCCCCGCCCCCAGGTACACGGCGCTCCGCACGACCCCGCAGCCCTCCTCGGACACGGGCGTGACCGACACCGACTCGGGCCGGATCATCAACACCGCCCCGCGCCCGGTGTCCGGGTGCGCGGCGACGTCCAGCTCCCGCCCGAACACCCGCACCCGTGCCCGCCCGTCCCGCACCACCGCGTCCGGCACCGGCAGGAACGTCGCCCTCCCGATGAAGTTCCCCACGAACACCGACGCCGGCCGCGTGTACACCTCCGCGGGCGTGGCCACCTGCTCCACCCGCCCCGCGTTCATCACCACGACCCGGTCCGACAGGCTCATCGCCTCCGACTGGTCGTGCGTCACGTACAGGCTCGTGATCCCCATCCGCCGTTGCAGCAGCCGGATCTCCCGCCGCATCTGCTCCCGGAACTTCGCGTCCAGGTTCGACAGCGGCTCGTCGAACAGCAGCACCGACGGCTGCACCACCATCGCCCGCGCGAGCGCCACCCGCTGCTGCTGCCCGCCGGAGAGCTGGTGCGGGAACCGGTCCCCGAGCCCGGTCAGGTTCATGCTGGTCAAGGCGATCTCGACGGCTTCGGCCAGGCGCGCGCGCCGGGAGCGGTCGATCCGCAACCCGTACGCGACGTTGTCGAACACCGACAGGTGCGGGAACAGCGCGTAGCTCTGGAACACCATCGCCATCGGCCGCTTGTTCGGCGGCAGCCGCAGCATGTCCACCCCGTCGACGGCGATGGCCCCCGACGTCGGCGTCTCGAAGCCCGCGATCATCCGCAGGGTCGTGGTCTTGCCGCACCCGGACGGGCCGAGCAGGGTCAGGAACTCGCCCGCCTCCACGTCCAAGCCGACGCCGTCGACGGCCGGACGGGCGGCGGGATCGGTGTTCTCGTACCGCTTCACGAGGTCGGTGAGCACGACGCGGCCCACGTGGTGATCGGCCATGGTCGACTACTCCTTCTCGGCGCCGACGAGCACGGGCGCGGTGGGGGCGATGACGGCGAGCGTGCGGACCGGGCGCACGGCCCGGCCGCGGACGGCCACCCGGACCAGCCCGATCAGGACCAGCACGATCGCCATCAGCACGCAGCAGTAGGCGAACGCGTTGCCGAAGCGGCCCGCGTCGACCTCGGCGAGGATCTGCGCGGCCATGATCTTGGTGTCCGGGGTCGTGAGGAACACGATCGGCGACAGGGTGGTCATCGAGCGGGCGATCGCGAACGTCAGCCCGGCCAGCAGCGCGGGTCTGATCAGCGGCAGCGTGATCCGCCGGAACGTGGTCGAGTCGTCCGCGCCGAGGCTCGCCGACGCCTCGTCGATCGACGGGTGGATCTGGTGCAGCGACCCGACTCCGGCCCGCACGGCGGCGGGCATGCCGCGGATCAGCAGCACGACCACGATCCCGACCGAGCCGCCGAGCACCGCCGCGCCGCCGACGAGCGAGGGGATCACGGTCACGCCCGCGACCAGGTTCTCCGAGCGGAACGCCAGCACGAACCCGATCCCGAGCACGGTGCCCGGCACGGCGATCCCCAGCATCGCGACGAAGTCGAGCAGCGGTCCGACGCGCGGCAGCTTCCGCACGACGAGGTAGGCGATCAGCACCCCGAGCAGCCCGGCCAGCGGGGCGGCGACCACGGCCATCACGGTGGTGTCGACCATCGCCTCCGACCCGATGCCGAACAGCACGAAGTCGAAGTGCGCCAACGTGAACGCGTTGTTCACGCCGGGCACGGCGGTGAACGCGCCGTAGACGATCGTGGCGTAGACGAGCACGATCAGCAGGGCCACGAAGACCGCCGCGGCGTAGGCGGTCATCGCCACCGGCCCCCGGTGGACCTGCGGCCTTCCGGTCGGCTTCCCGGTGACGCTGAAGACCTTCCGCCGGTCGATCCAGTAGCGCTGGAGCAGGAACACCAGCACGGCGGGGACCATCAGCGACAGCGAGAACACCGCGCCGGACGCCACGTCGTACTCGCCGGTGATCGCGAGGTAGGCCCGCGACGACAGCACGGTGAAGTCGCCGCCGAGCACCAGCGGGTTGGCCAGGTCGGCGATGGCCTCCACGAACAGCAGCAGGAACCCGCTCGCCAGCCCCGGCAGCAGCATCGGCAGCGTCACGGTGAGGAACACCTTGGCGCGCCCGGCGCCCAGGCTGGTCGCGGCCTCGTCCAGCGACGGGTCGAGCCGCCGCATCATGCCGACCAGGGTCAGGTACACGACGGGGAAGAACGACAGCGCCAGCGCGATCGTCAGCCCGTCCAGGCCGTAGATGTCGTACGGCACACCGAAAACGCCCTGGCTGATCACGCCGTTGCGGCCGAACAGCACCACCAGCGCGGTGGCCAGCGCGAACGGCGGGCTCACCACCGGCACGATGGCGATCGCGTGCAGGACCCGCTTGAACGGCACGTCCAACCGGGTCTGCACGAACGCGAACAGGAACGCGAGCGCCGTGCCGACGGCCGCGACGCACAGCCCGAGCACGACCGTGTTGACGACGACGCCCCGGTTGACCGACGAGCCGACCAGGGCCCGCACCGCGTCCAGCCCCTCGGGCGAGAACGCGGTGAGCAGCACCTGCGACACGGGGAACAGCAGGCCGACACCGAGCACGGCGGTGACGACGACGAGCGAGAGCGCGAGCGCCGGCTTGGAGCGGACGCGGTGGAGCAGCTGCATGTCCTGCTCCGTCCTAGTTGGCGGGGGCCGTGGCGACGCCGGCCTCGAACTTCTCGATCAGGCCCTTCTTGGCCTTGCCCGCGGCGGCGACGTCGTACTCGACGAGCCGCACCGCGATCGGGTCGAACGCCTGCGGCGCGGGCGTCGCGTCGGGCGAGGTCGGGCGCTGGTAGGACTTCACCGTCGGGCCGATCTCCTGCGCCGCGGCGCTGGCCGCGTAGTCCACGTAGGCCTTGGCGGCGTCGAGGTTCCGGGCGTGGGCGAGGATCCCGACCGCGCCGACCTCGTACCCCGTGCCCTCCTTGGGGTAGGTGACGACCAAGGACGTCGACCCCTCCTCCTGGTACTTCACGCAGTCGTGCGAGAACACGACGCCGGTCGCGACCTCGCCGCGCCCGGCCATCTGCCCCGGCGCGCTGCCGCTCTTGCTGTACTGGAGCACCGACTTGCCGAGCTCCTGGAAGTAAGCGAGCCCGGCCGCCTCACCGCCCTTGATGCCGACGACGGTGTACAGCGCGGTGTAGGCGGTGCCCGACGTGGCCGGGTGCGCGATGGCGACCTGCTTCGCGAACCCCGGCGCCAGCAGGTCGTTCCACGACGTCGGCGCCTCCAGCCCGGCCTTGGCGAGCACGTCGCGGTTGGAGCAGAAGCCGAGCGCGCCGATGTACACGCCGGTCCAGTAGCCGGACGGGTCGCGGTACCCCGCCGGGATCTTGCCGGTGGCGGAGGAGGTGTAGGGCTGGAGCAGCCCCTGGTCCTTCGCGGCCTCGTAGCCGTCGGCCGGTCCGCCGTGCCACACGTCGAACTCGGGGTTGTCCTTCGACGCGCCGAACCGCGCGACGGCCTCGCCGCTGGAGAGCCGGACGTAGTCGGCGGGGATGCCGGTCTTCGCGGTGAACCCGGCGGTCATCTTCTGGCACCAGTCCTCGGCCGCGCCGCACGCGACGACGACCTCCTTGCGGCCGCCGGACGCCTCGGGGGCGCGTTGGGAGCAGGCTGTCGTGGTGAGCGCTAAGGCCGCGAGCACGGCCATCGTCTTGCGCATGGGACTCTCCCCTGGTCGAGATCACCGCCCCGGACGGCGTTGTCGGGGCTGATCAGAACGGTAGGGACGGCGGGCGGCCCGTGGCGTCACCGCGAGGTGATGGTTGGTAATGCCGGGATTACCAGGGCGTCAGGCCTTGAGCCGGTACCCGGCCCCGCGGACCGTCTCGACGTAACGGGGGTGCGCGGTGTCGTCGTGCAGGCGCTGCCGCAACCGGTAGATCGCGGCCTTCACCATTTCCCGCCCGCCCAGCCAGTCGTCGGCGTCCCACACCTCGGCGAGCAGCTTCCGCCACGACACGACCTCGCCGGGCCGCGCCGCGAGCGCCGTCAGCAGCCGCCACTCCCGGTCGGCCAGCGGCACCTCCCGGCCCGCCGCCACGACGACCCGCGCGACCGGGTCGACCACCAGGTCGCCCACCCGCAGCCGACCGGTCGTGCGCGGCACCGCCCGGCGCAGCAGCGCGTTCACCCGCAGCGCCAGCACCCGCGGCTTGAACGGCTTCACGACGTAGTCGTCCGCCCCCGCCTCCAGGCCCTCGATGACCTCGCTGTCGTCGGACCGCGCCGTCAGCATGAGCACCGGCAGCGACCCCGCGGCCCGGATCTCCCGGCACAGCGACAGCCCGTCCAGACCGGGCAGCCCGACGTCCAGCACCGCCACGTCGACCCCGCCCGCCGCCCACACCTCGCGCGCCAGCAGGCCGTCGTGCACGATCCGGACCCGGAGCCCCTCCGACTCCAGGATGAACCCGACGAGGTCCGCCATCTGCGGCTCGTCCTCGGCGAGCAGGGCCAGCGGACCGGTCATGGGTTCCTCCCGTGCGGTAGCCGCAGCATGATGGTGGTGCCGCGGCGCGGCGTCGTGTCGACCAGCAGCCTGCCGCCGTGCAGCAGCGCGATCTGCCGGGTCAGCACCAGCCCCAGCCCCGTCCCGTCGGCCAGCGGCGCCCCGGAGGCGAACGGCCGGAACAGCTTCTCCCGCGCCTCCGGCGTCATGCCCGCCCCGTCGTCGGTGACGCTGATGACCGCGGAGTCGTCGTTGGCGATCACCCGCACCACCACCATCCCGCCGTTCGCGGTGAACCTCATGGCGTTGGTGCTCAGGTTGACGATCGCGCGGGCGATCAGCCGCTCGTCCGCGGTGACCACGGGCGGCAGCCGCGGCAGGTCCACGGTGATCCGCTGGTCCCGCTGCTCGGCCAGCGGCCGCAACCCGCGCACCGCGTCCGCGACCACCCGGTTCAGGTCCACCCGCGCCGGCCGCGCGACGGGCATCCCGGCCTCGATCCGCGCCTGCACCAGCAGGTCCTCGGCGATCGCGATGGTCTGGTCGGTCTGGTCGGAGATCGTCGTGAGGAACCGCCGCTGCCGCTCGTTGACCTCACCGGGTGTGCCCTGGAGCAGCAGGTCGGCGGCGACCTTCACCATCGCCAGCGGCGTGCGCACGTCGTGGCTCACCGCCGCCACCAGGTCGGCGCGCGCCGCGGCCGTGCGCCGGGCCTCGGCCAACTCGGCGGCCAGCGCGGCGGACCGCCAGCCGGCCGCCCGGACGGCCAGCGCGGCCACCCCCGCCGGCAGCACGACCGCGCCCGCCGCCCAGAACGGCCCGAGCGGACCCGCGAGCAGGGGACCGGGCAGCGCGGCGCACGCCACCGCCACCACCCACACCCACCTGGTCACCGGGCAATCATGGACAACGCGGGCACGGCCGGACCACGTTTCCGGCAGAAGTGCATCCCCCGAAGCGGAATTCCACCGCCTCAGACGAACATGTTCCCCGTCGCGATCTTCGGCCGCCCGAGCACCACCGGGGCACCCACCTTCGCCGACCGGTACACCTCGGCGGTGCCGGCGGCGATCTTCATTCGAAAACCGAAGATGACTCGAAGAAATCCGTAACACTTGAGTCTCCTCGACGATGTCGAAGCGTGACTCCGATCGGAAGAGTGACCGCCTTGCGCGATCAGGTGAAAGTGTGAAGTGTTTTTCCGCAATAGTGCGGAAAGGTGTCGAATTCTTTCCGCAATTCTCGGAGCGGTGGTCCGAAATCTATATTTGTTAGCCCGTTCGGCGGTATTTCGCTCACAGGGTGCGTGGATAGCTTTCGTCCACCCTTCGTGTACTTGTGGGCAGCCATGTCTACGGGTATGCGAAGTTCCGCAGGTTGGGCGAGCCGTAGAAGGTAATGCGAATTCGTGAAAACCAAGTTCAGTGCGGCAATGCAGTTCGGTGTGCCGGTCGCGTTGCCGATCATGATCACCGTGAGTTCCGCATTCGCCGGTGCGACGGTGGCGCCCGTCAAGGTCTACTGGTGGTTGGGGGCGATCGCCTGCACCGCCTCGATGGCGCTGTTGAACACCCTCAAGGAGGTTCGCTCCCGCAAGGCGTCCCTGGAGGGGAAAGCCGCGCGGGAGAAGGTGCGGATGACACTGGCGGAGGCGAGCCAACCGTTGGTCAGCGCGCTCGCCCAGGTATCCGTCGCGGTCGACGCCGAGAGCAAACGACGTGCGCTGGACACGCTGGTCAACCGTGCTGTGGCCACCGCGCGCGCCCAGTGCGGCATGGGGCGGAAGGAGACCTACCGCAGCGTGTTCTACCGGCTGTCCGAGGACCGGCTGGAACGCCAGGCGTTCGAAGGCAGGGAAGACGACCCGCTGCCCCGCCTGGTCTTCCGGATGGAGGACGGGGACTACGCGCGCTACGTCATCAAGTTGGCGCAGGGCGAAGAGTCGCTGTGGGTTGAAGATCTGCACGAAGCGCCGGATTTCATCGATGCGAAAAAGCGCAATTTCCGTTCGCTCATCTCGGTGCCGGTCAACGCGAACGGCCGCCGGTTCGGTTTGCTCGGCATCGATTCACCCGAACCCGGCACACTGCGGAACGTTGACACGCGCTTTATGATCCTAATAGCCGGAGTACTGGCCGCGGGGCTGGCTCAGCTCCCAACGGAAGGAAGCCTCGGTGAGTGATGGAGTTGTGAAAACCGAGAAGTCCGCAGTTCGCGGCGTGCACTTCGCGCCGCTGCGATCCCGTGAGGAGCAGGACCTCCACTCCGGCAACATCAACATCGAGCAGTACCTCGAGCGCGCCCAGAAGGTCGCGGACTCGGGCGTGTACCGGAGCATGCTGGACAAGATCGAGGACCAGCGGTTGGACCGGGTCGCGAAGTTCATCCGGGTCCTGTCGTTATCGGGCGGGTTCCTCCTGGCCGCCGCCTACCTGGGCGCGGGCGTGTTCATCTCGAAGGCTTACTCCGACACGCCGGTCGCCTACCTCAGCGCGGTGACCGGGGCCGCGGTCGGCACCCTCTCGATCCTGTTCGCGGTGTTCCGGAAGCGCTGATCACCTCAGACGAACATGTTCCCCGTCGCGATCTTCGGCCGCCCGAGCACCACCGGGGCGCCCACCTTCGCCGACCGGTACACCTCGACGGTGCCGGCGGCGATCTTCGTCCAGTCGAAGTCCGTCGCCAGCCGCGCCTTGGCCGCCTTCGCCCGCCGTGCCGCCGCGGGCCGGTCCGACAGCACCGAGCGGACGGCCGCGCCGAGTCCGTCCACGTCGCCCGGTGTGAACGACAGTCCCGTGTCGCCGTCGCGGACGACCTCGCCGAGCCCACCCGCGGTCGACGCGACCAGCGGCGTCCCGGCCGCCGCGGCCTCCAGCGCCACGATCCCGAACGGCTCGTACTTGCTCGGCAGCACGACGGCGTCGGCCGCCGCCAGCACGGCCGTCAGCTCCCGGTCCGACAGGTGCCCCACGAAGTCCACCGCGCGCCGCACCTTGTGCTTGCGCGCCTGCTCGACGAGCCAGGTGGCGTGGCTGCCCTCGCCCGCGACGACGAGCCGGGTGCCGCGGTGGGCGCGGCGGACGCGGGGGAGCGCGGCGAGCAGGTCCTGCACGCCCTTCTCCCACTCCAGCCGCCCGAAGAACAGCAGCAGCGGGTGGCCGTCCGGGCTGTACTTCCGCCGAGCCTCGGCCACGTCGCCGGGCCGGACGCGCCAGCGGCGGGGCTCGATCCCGTTGTGCAGCACGGTGGTCCCGGCCGGGTCGACGTCGAACAGGTGCGCGACCTCGGTGCGCATCGCGGCCGAGCAGGTGATCAGCGAGTCGGCCCTGTTGGCCAGCCACCACTCCACCGAGTGCACCTGCTGGTTCAGCGTCTGCGACAGCCAGCCGCTGTGCCGACCGGCCTCGGTGGCGTGCACGGTCGCGACCAGCGGTACCGCCGCGGCCTCGGCGAGCGCGATGGCGGGGTGCGAGACGAGCCAGTCGTGCGCGTGCACGACGTCGGGCTTCCAGTCGCGCAGCAGCGCCAGGCCCGCGCGGGTCATCGCGTGGCCCATGGCGAGCGTCCACGCCACCAGGTCGCGTTCGAACACCAGGTGCGCGGGGTCCTCGGCGACCCGGATCAGCCGCACGCCCTCGGACACCACGTCGCTGGTGGGGTGCGTGACCGCGTCGCTGCCCGACGGCTGGCGGCACAGCACCACGACCTCGTGGCCCTGCGCGGCGAGCTGGGTGGCGACGGCGTGCACGTGTCTGCCGAGCCCGCCCACCACGACCGGTGGGTACTCCCAGGACAACATCAGCACGCGCATGGCGCATCCTCGCATCCCGCCCACCTAGGCCAACCCCCTGGCGTCCAAGTGCCCGAACGGACCGTCGACCAGCCGCAACTCCGCCGCCCGGTCCCCGTTCCCGCGCCGGGACACCAGTTCGCGGAACCGCTCCGCGTGCGCCTTCGCCCGGTAGCGGGCGTAGTCGGCCGCCGAGTCCTTCGTGACCATGAACGCCCAGTCGCTCGACAGCGACAGCAGCGCCTCGCGGACGGCCTGGTCGAGCACCGGGTCGCGGGTGGTGCCGCGGAAGTCCAGCGCCAGCAGTTCGCGCTGCACCTCGGCGTTGCCGTGCACGACGTCCGCGACCTGCGGCCCGGCCCAGGTGCCCCAGTCCTTGCCCGCCCCCCACGACGACGCGGGCAGCTCCACCGGACCGCCGAGGTGACCGGCTTCCAGCGCCCCGCGCAGCGTCGTCACGTGCACGCCCGCCTCCGGCAGCGCGCGCAGCACGGCCTCCAGCCACGCCGGACCCTCGTGCCACCAGTGCCCGTACAGCTCGGTGTCGTAGGCGGCCACCACGAGACCGGGCCGCCCCTTCTGCTCGCGCAGGTCCCGCAGCCGCCGCACGACCGCGTCGACGAAGTCCACCGCGTGCCGCCGGACGGCCTCCGCCGCGAACGCGGGCTCGTACGGCGCCTTGTCCTCCGGGGCGACCTCCACGCCGGTCACCCGCGACGGCTTGAGGCCGGTGGGGTGGTCGTAGGTGTGGAAGTCGCGGTACGCCGGGTCGCCGGGGTAGCCGACGCTGGGCGACCACACCCGGTAGGACACCTCCAGGTCGCGCCCGAAGCACACGACGTCCGAGTCGCCGACGGTCCGCGCGGCCGAGGTGTCGCCGCCCAGCGCGGGGCCGTCGACCATGAACCGCCGCACGCCCGCTGCCGCGTAGCCGTTCTCCATGCCGGGCGCGTAACCGCACTCCGGCGCCCAGATGCCCTCCGGCGCGGAGCCGAGCCGCAGCGCGGTGTCCGCCAGCCCGGTGCGCAGGGTGAACGCGCGCAGCCGCGGGTCGAGCAGCGGTTGGAACGGGTGCGTGGCCGGTCCGCCGAGCAGTTCGACGGTGCCCGAGTCGACCAGGGGCCGCAGCACCGGGGAGAACCCGTGCCGCCACCTGGTCTCGAACGTCGAGAGCGCGCGCTCGGACTGCCGGTGCTCGTAGGCGCTCAGCCCGGCCAGCCGCCGCCCGGCGTACTGGGCGCGCAGCTGCCAGTTGCCCAGCCAGTCGTGTACCCCGCGCAGGCTGTACGGGTCGTCGAGCTGCGCGGCCAGCACCGGCGTGACGCCGAGCGTCAGCACGTCGCGGCGGCCCTCGGCGGCGAACCGCTCCAGCAGGTCCACCACCGGCAGGTACGAGTGCGCCCACGCCTGGTAGAGCCACTCCTCGCCGACCGGCCACCCGCCCTGGTGCGCGAGCCACGGCAGGTGGCTGTGCAGGACCAGGCAGAACGTGCCCTCCGACGTCATGTCCGGACCGCCACCGCGACGAGGTCGAGGCTGGTGTCCAGGTCGTCGGGGGTGATGGCGAAGTCGTCGCTGCGCACCGAGGTCACGGCGGTCAGCAGCTCCGTCGACCACTCGCCGCCGGACAGCACGACGTCCACCTGCGCGTCGATGATCGACCCGCCGAGCGCCGCGTCCAGCTCCAGCAGTCGCGCCCCGTGCCGCAGCCCCGCCAGCACCTCCACCTCGAGCCCGTCGACGGTGAGCAGCCCGCGCAGCTCGTCGGGCGCCAGTTCCCTGGTGTGGAACGGGTTGTGCGGCTTGTCCAGCCCCGGCGAGAACGTCAGCCGGTTCGGCGTGGTCATCAGCAGCCTGCCGCCGGGCCGCAGCACCCGCACGCACTCCGCGACGAACTGCTCCTGGTCCCACAGGTGCTCGATCACCTGGAGGTTCGCCACCACGTCCACGCTCGCGGTGCGCAGCGGCAGCGCCGCGAGGTTGCCGCGCACCACGGCCAGCTCGGGGTAGGCGGCGCCGACGTGCGCGGCCGTGAACGCGTCGTAGTCCAGCGCGATCACCCGCGCCGCCCGCTCCGCGATCAACCGGGCGCCGTAGCCCTCGCCGCAGCCCGCTTCCAGCACCACGGCGTCCGCGCAGTACCGGAGCAGGTCCAGGTAGGCGGCCTCGTGCCTGCGGAACCAGTAGTTCTCGACGTCGATTCCCGGCACGGTCCGCTCGCCGGTGAGGGGCAGGGGGGCTGGCGTCACCCGGTCAGGGTAGTGGCTCGTTACCGGTCGGTAGCGAGGCGGGCTGTCGTGACCGGGCGTATTGGGCATTAACTCGAATGTGTTCCGCATTTCGTGCGATAGCCGCCCTGTTTGTTGCCCGCTGATGGCGGAGTGGTCCGGTGTCCGACCGCGAAATAGACACAATCGGGTGACTCGTAAAAACCGGGTTTTGATCTTTTGAACCGGTGTTTCCGCTGTTGAACGGGTACATGAGAGCGATTCGGCACTTTTTAACCCGAATCGAACAGGCTGGTTGCTGTCGGACCCATCGGTACTCTCGGCCAATCTTCAACAAGGCGGGGTAGGTGGTCAGCCATGGGTGCAAAAGAGCAGGAAGTTGTTCCGCTGCACGCGGGTTTCGACGTCGTGTACCGGGGATTCCACCGACGTCAGGTGATCGAGCACATCGACAACCTGGACGACCAGCTGCGCTACACCAGCCTCGACCGCGCTGAGGCGATGTCCCAGGCTGCCGACTTGCGCAAGCTGCTGGAGATGACCCGGCAGGACCTCGAGGACGCGCGGTCGCGGGTGGAGCGGCTGGAGATGTCGCCGTCCACCACAGCGGGCGCGACCGAGCGCCTGCACCGGATGCTGCTGCTGGCCGAGGACGAGTCGGCGGAGCTGCGGATCAGGGCGGACCGCGAGGTCACGTCGCTGCGGCAGCGCACCGAGGTCGAGCTGGCCGAGCAGCGCGAGCAGGCCGAGCGCGAGATCGCGCAGCTGCGCGCGGAGGTGGAACGGGAGGTCGCGCGGACGCGCGCGGAGGTGGAGGAGCAGGGCGGGCTCGCCCGTGAGGCCGCCGCCCGTCGCACCGCCCAGCTGGACCAGCGCGAGGTGGAGCTGGAGCACCGCGCCGCCGAGATGGAGGCGGAGCACTCGCGCAGGCTGGCCGAGGCCAAGGCGGAGTGCGCGGCCGCGATGGAGCAGGCCCAGTTCGACGCCGACCTCCTGCTGGAGGAGACGGCGGAGCAGTGCAACAGGCTCGAAGCGGAGTCCGAGGAACGCCGGGTGGCGGCGCAGGAGTCCTTCGACCAGGACCTCGCCAGGCGCCGCACCGAGACGGACCAGCGCATCGCCGAGCAGGAGGCGCTCGCCAAGTCCAAGAGCGAGTTCGTCGTCAAGGTCGCCAGCCGCGAAGCGCAGCGCCGCATCGGGGAGATCCGGCAGCACTCCGCCGAACTGGTCGAACTGCGGCGGACGGTGGCCACGCAGCTCATCGCGGCCCGTTCCGCGCTCGAAGCGGCGGCCGACCGGGTGCCGGGGCTCATCCCGGAGCAGGTGTCCAGCAGCGAGAACGGCGCGATCGCCTTGCGCGCCTAGGGTCGGGGAGTGCGTTCATGATCGGGAAACGGCGCCTGCTGCCGTTGGCGCTGGCCGCGGTCGTCGTGCCCGGTGCCATCACGGCTCTCGCGTTCACCGTGTACGGCGAGGAGCTGACCGAGGCGCTGCCGTTCTCGTCGGCGCCGCCCGCGCCGCTTGGTGCCCCGGTGCCCCAGCCGCAGGCGGTGCCGGTCGTGATCGACGTGCCGCTACCGCCCTTGTTGCTGCCCCCACCCCCGCCCACGCCGGATGTCGTGCAGCGCAACGTGAGCACGCTGTTCCTCGCCAAGGGCGTCAAGGGCATCACGTTCGCGCCCGGCAGCTCGGACTTCGTCGGCCCCGGCTACGAGGTCCAGTCCGGCGTGGGTGAACTGCTGCACCGCACCGGCGGCGCGGCGATCACCCTCGTGTCGCACGCGTGGAACGGCGAGACGGCGTCGCACCGCTGCGACGTCCTCGCGATGGAACGGGCGGCGCTGGTCCGCGAGTTCCTGGTCAGCCGCGGAGTGCCGGTGGACTCCATCAGGACCAAGGTCATCGTCGATCCGGTGTGGGGGCCGCCCTCCGACGGCGGCCCGGCCGTCGACGTCCAGGTGAGTTGAGGACGGTCATGGCAGGTGCGGTCGCGTTCGTGTTCGGGATGTGCGCTTTGTCGTTCGCCGCGGGGTGCGTGGTGACCGCTGTGATGTTGCGGCGGGAGGAGGGGGTCGTTTCGGATGTCGCCCCGGATGTGGTGCCGGTTGTGGGGCTGGTTGCTGCGGAAGTGCCGGTGGAGGTGTTGAGGTGGCCGCCGGAGGATTTTGTGGAGCGGCCGATTCATCGGAATCCGGTGGTGGGGTTCGTGGGGGTGGATTTCGACGGGCCGTTGGCGGAGGTGATCGAGCTGGTGCCGGTGGGTAGGGGGTCGGTGCCGGTGGGGGTGGTGGGGCCGGAGTTGGTTTTCGAGGCTGTGGAGTTGCCGGATTTTGAGGTTGGGGAGGTGGCGGTGGGGGTTTCCGCGAGGGTGAGCTTGCCGCGGCAGGGTGGGGGGAATGAGGAGTTTCGGCGGAGGTATTTGAAGAGGTTCGAGGCGGCCCGGCGTCGGGCTAGTCATTGAGGGGTGGCTTTGGGGTGGGGCTCGGTTGTAGCGCGTTGTTTCGCGCCTTGGTGGGGCCTGGTGTCCGGGGTGTTGGTCTTCTGCCCTTGTGGAGTCCGGTTCGGTGTTCGCACTCTGGCGGAGCCTGGTCCTGGCCGTTGTCCTTCCGCTTTTTGAGGAGTCCGGCAGCCGGCGTGTGGTCCCTCCACCTCGTGGAGCTCGGCCTGTTGTTCGAACCTCGGCAGGGCCGGCTCTGGTGTGTTGTCGCTCCAGCACCTGTGAAGCCCGGCTCCCGTGCGCGCGATTGTCTCAATGCCACGCCCTCGTTTGTCAAGGCAGGAAAGATGCCTTGACAAACGAGGGCGTGGCAGGAGGGCGCTGTGTATCGGGGGCAGGGGGAGGTCTGGCTTCGCCCGCGTCGGCTGTGCCGGTTTAGGGCACCTCGCTGCGCGTCGGCCAGGGCACCTCGCTGCGCGTCGGTAGGGCGGCGGGCGCTCCGCGCCGGATGCGAGGGGGCGGCTGCGCCGAAGCGGGGTGGTGGGTGCTTTGCGCTGGATGTGGGTGGCTGGCTGCGCTGATGGGTGTTGGGTGCCCGGCTGTTTTCCGCTTCGGGGGCCAAGTACCTCGCTTCGTGTTGGCGAGGTACTTGGCGGGGGTCTGTGTGGTGGTTAGCGCTTGCGGAACTTGCGGAGCATTTGCTGTGCCTGGGCGCGCTTCTGCGGGTCCTTGGCCATTTGCTTGGCGCGCTCGGTCATCTGGCGGCCCTGGGGGCTGCGGATGTAGGCGGCGATCTTGCTGAACAGCGAGGCCATGAGCCCTCCATGTGGATCGGCTTTGTCCTGTTTGTTCCCATTTTAGCTGGTGGGCAAACCTAGACGGGGGAGATGCTGACGCCGATTGCGCCGGGGCCTACGTGGGCGCCGATGGCTGAGCTGACCTGGGTCAGCATGTACTTGCGGGCGCCGGGGACTTTTTTGCGCAGGCGGCGCAGGACTTCGTGGGCGCGGTCTTCGGCGGCGAAGTGTTCGACGGCTACGTCGACCCGGTCTTCGCCCGCCCTCTTCGCGGCGATGTCGACCATGCGGCGCAGTGCGCGGTCGGTGCCGATGACCTTCTCCAACGGCTTGATCTGGCCTTCGGACATGGTGAGGAGGGGTTTCATCGAGACCGCTGTGCCGAGCATGGCGACGGCGGGGCTGATGCGGCCGCCGCGTTTGAGGTGTTCGAGGGTGTCGACGTAGATGAGTTCGGTGCCCCTGCGGAAGCTGTGCATGGCGGCGCCGATGACCTTCCTGGCGTCGCCGCCGCGGGCTGCGGCGTCGGCGGCGGCGAGGACGGCGTAGCCGAGGCTCATGCCGCAGGTGCCGGTGTCGACGACGTGGACCGGGATCCGCACCTGCTTCGCGGCGTTGCAGGCGGTGTCGACGGTGCCGGAAAGCCTTGAGGAGACATGGATCGAGACCACGGCCTCGGCGCCTGCGGCACCCGCGTCGGCGTAGGCCCAGTAGAAGGCGCCGGGATCTGGGGGCACGGTGGTGACGGAGAGGGTGCCGCGCATGGCGTTCACCAGAGTGGGGACCGGTACGCGGGACTCGTCGTTCAGCTTGTCGCCGATGCGGACCTGGATCTGTGCGACGGTGATGCCGAGCTCGTCGGTCAGCGCGGAAGGCAGGCACGCGGTGGAGTCGGTCACTATCGCGACGCGCCGGTACATGTAATCGGACCCTAGCCGTACCGGTGCAGACGAGTGCGGCGTCTGGCTCTTAACCGATTCAGTCCGCAGTTCGGAGGAGGGTGAGTACCGTCACGCTTGCTTGGTGCTTGCAGGCGTTTGCACGACGGCTACCGGTGGGTAACATGAGGGTGGTCGACACCACCATGCCAATGCGGCGAGGACATGGCAGGGTCGCGCTTAATCCGGCGGCCAGCGCGGCTCCCAGCAGTCGCCTAGTCACGTCGCCGCCCGTCCGCAGGAGGTCGAAGAGGACCTATGAACATTGTCGTCCTGGTCAAGCAGGTGCCTGACACCTGGTCCGAGCGCAAGCTCACCGATGCCGACCACACCCTTGACCGCGAATCCGCGGACGCGGTGCTCGACGAGATCAACGAACGTGCCGTCGAAGAGGCGCTGCTGCTCAAGGAAGCCCACGGCGGTGAGGTCACCGTGATCGCCATGGGTCCCGCGCGCGCCACGGACGCGATCCGCAAGGCGCTCTCCATGGGCGCCGACAAGGCGGTGCACGTCTCGGACGACTCCCTGCACGGCTCGGACGTCTTCGCCACCGCCAAGGTGCTCGCGAAGGCGATCGGCACCGTCGAGGGCTTCGACCTCGTCATCGCGGGCAACGAGGCGACCGACGGCCGCATGGGCGCCGTTCCGGCGATCCTCGCGGAGTACCTCGGTCTGCCGCAGGTCACGCAGCTGCGCAAGCTCACCGTCGAGGGTTCCACCATCAAGGGCGAGCGCGAGACCGAGGAAGGTGTCGCGCACCTGGAGGCGACCCTGCCCGCGGTCGTCAGCGTCACCGAGAAGATCAACGAGCCGCGGTACCCGTCCTTCAAGGGCATCATGGCCGCGAAGAAGAAGCCCGTGTCCACCCTGACCGTCGCCGACCTCGGTGTCGACGCGGGCGAGGTCGGTCTGAACGGCGCGTGGTCCGGTGTGCTCGAAGCATCGCCCAAGCCGCCGCGCAGCTCGGGTCAGCGCATCGATGACGAGGGTGTCGGCGGTTCGAAGATCGCCGAGTACCTCGTCGGCCAGAAGCTCATCTGAAGGCGGGGAATCACATGTCTGAGGTACTAGTCCTCGTCGACCACGTCGACGGCGACGTCAAGAAGGTCACCTATGAGCTGCTGTCCGCCGCGCGCCGTCTCGGCGAGCCGTCCGCGGTGGTGGTCGCCGCGCCCGGCACCGCGGCGAAGGTGAGGGAGTCGCTGGGTCGTTACGGCGCCGCGAAGGTCTACGCGGTCGAGTCGGACGACGCGGTGAACTACCTCGTCACTCCGAAGGTCGACGCGCTCGCCGCGATCGCGGGCACGGCGTCGCCCGCCGCGATCCTGGTGTCCGCCACGGTCGAGGGCAAGGAGGTCGCGGGCAGGCTCGCCGCGCGCCTCGGCTCCGGTCTGCTGGTCGACGTCGTCGACATCGACGAGGACGGCACCGGCACGCAGTCGATCTTCGGTGGCGCGTTCGTCGTCAAGTCGAAGGTCTCCACCGGCGTCCCGGTCATCACGGTCCGCCCCGGTGGCGTCGAGGCGTCCGAGTCGGAGGGCGCGGCGGTCGAGGAGACCGTCGAGCTGCCCGCCGCGGACACCGCGAAGTCCACCAGGGTCACCGGCCGCGAGCAGATCGTGGGCGGCGACCGTCCCGAGCTGACCGAGGCCTCGGTCGTCGTCTCCGGCGGTCGCGGTGTCGGCAGCGCGGACAGCTTCGAGGTCGTCGAGAAGCTCGCCGACAGCCTGGGCGCCGCGGTCGGCGCCTCGCGCGCCGCCGTCGACTCCGGTTACTACCCGCACCAGTTCCAGGTCGGGCAGACCGGCAAGACGGTGTCCCCGCAGCTGTACATCGCGCTCGGCATCTCCGGCGCGATCCAGCACCGCGCGGGCATGCAGACCTCGAAGACGATCATCGCGGTGAACAAGGACAACGAGGCGCCGATCTTCGAGATCGCCGACTTCGGCGTCGTCGGCGACCTCTTCAACGTCGCCCCGCAGCTCACCGAGGAAGTCTCCAAGCGCAAGGGCTAGACCCCACAGCACCACCCGAAGGGCCGGCCCACACGGACCGGCCCTTCCCCCTGCGCGAGTCGAACCCCCAGACACCCCGTGTCGAACGCTCAGGCACCTCGTGTCGAACCGCCAGGCACCTCGTGTCGAACCCCCAGACACCTCGTGTCGAACACCCGGACACCGTGGACTTTCCCCCGGCCACGAATGGGGGTGCCTGAGTGTTCGACACGGGGTGTCTGAGTGTTCGACTCGCGGGTTACATGGTGCTGGAGCGCCATTCGGCGGCGTCGGGGCGTTCGGTGAAGTCGACGAGGCCGGAGTCGGGGATGTCGCGGAACGCGGCGAGCACTTCAGCGGGGGTGGCGCGGAAGAACTCGCGGCGCTGGTTCACCTGGTTGACGCGCCGGTCGGCGAACCGGGTGTGCAGTTCGCGCACCAAACCCACGGCGTCCCGGTTCTGCACGATCGCGTGCACGTCGAACCGGAACGGCACGGAGGCGTCGCCCAGTTCGCGGATCCGGTCGTGCGGGTCGAGCCGCCGGGTCATCCCGATCTTCACCACGCCCTCGCCGAACGCGCCGACGTTGCTGATCACGTACACGTGCCCGGCGCGGGCGTCGTCCGCCTGCTCGTCGACCTCGGCCCGTCCGGCCTCGATCTCCTCCAGGCGGCTGCGCAGCGCCAGCGCGGCGACCCCCTCGCCGTCGCCCCGCCGGATGAGCGCGCCCAGCGAGCTCTCCACGTGCGCGCGCTCCTTGTCCCACTTGGCCCGCGCGCGCTCGTAGTCCCGCGCCGCCGCGGCCTGCTCGCGCATCTCCTCGCGCAGCAGGCGGGCCTCCTCCTTCTCCGCCTCCACCTTCGCCCGGTGGTCGGCGGTCAGCACGATCTCCGCGCAGCGCAGCCGGTGGTAGCGGTCGTCGACGCGGATCTCCATCGACTGGCCGAGCCTGGCGATCGTCTCGGAGATCTTGGTCAGCCGCTCGACGGAGTTCTGCCGCGACTGCGGCCGCACCGTGCGCACGCAGTTGTCCGCCTCGGTGTTGTACGCCCGCAGCAGCAGCTTCGAGAAGTCGTCGACCATCTTCTTGCCCTCGCTCAACGACCCGTTGACCTGCCAGTTCGTCGTGGCCGTCACCGCGTTGCCGGTGCGCACGAAGGCCTTGGTGTCCTCCTTGATCTTCGCGATCCGGTCCTTGTACCCGACCGCGTCGTCCAACGGGTGCGCGTAGGCGTACACCCCGGCCGACTGGAGCACCGCCGCGTCCTGGGCGTTGATCAGCTCGTCCCGGACGGCCGCCAGCTCCGCGCGGGCCTGCGACACCTGCGCCAGCACGTTCTGGAGCTGGGTCTCCATCATCCGGATGCCCTCGGCGCGCACCGAGTCCTCCAGCGCGCCCGCGCTGGCGAGCGCCTGGCGCAACCGGGCGTTCTCGGCTTCCAGCGCCTTGCGGCGGCTGCCGAACGCGTTCGTCGCCACGGGCGGGACCACGGGCACCTGTATCCGCGGCACGGGTGCGGTCATGTGCGCCTGCGCGACCGGGCCCCAGAACTGCCAGCCCGCGGGCGCGGGTGGCCAGGAGGGGTCCGGCGCCCAGCCAGGGGGAGGCACCCAGCCCTGGGGCGGCCTGGGCCATCCCGGTGGTGGGCGGAACCGCCTGACCTCCACGTGGTCTCCTCGGGTGAGCGGGTGGTGGACACATCGAACCCTGCCGTGCGGGTGCCACTCCGCCCCAGCAGGCCTTTCGGGCCGGACCGGGAACCGGCCATTCATCGAGATGGCACGCACGCGTCATCGCTTCGACCTGCCGCCGGTACCCGTCAGGTCGGTAGACCTTGGGACATGACGCAGCCGCAACTGCTTGTCAGCACCGCAAGGCCCGCGACCGGCACGCCAGGGTACTCCCTCCTGGTCGCCCGTGACAGCGCCGAAGTCGTTGCCGCGCAACGGCTCCGCCACCAGGTGTTCGCCGGGGAGATGGGCGCTTCCCTGCACACGCCCGTGGCGGGCCACGACGTCGACCGGTTCGACGAGTTCTGCGACCACCTCGTGGTCCGCGACGACGCGTCGGGCGAGATCGTGGGCACCTACCGGATGCTCCCGCCGGACCGGGCCCGCGAGGCGGGCGGCCTGTACTCGGAGACGGAGTTCGACCTGTCGAACCTGGCGGGCCTGCGCCACACCCTGGTCGAGACCGGTCGGTCCTGCGTGCACCCCGACCACCGCGGCGGCGCCGTCGTCAGCCTGGTGTGGGCGGGCATCGCGCGGTACATGCTGCTGTCGGGCCACACCTGGCTCGCCGGGTGCGCGTCGGTGTCGCTGGCCGACGGCGGCGAGCACGCTTCCGGCGTGTGGGACGCGGTGCGCGCGAAGCACTACGCGCCCGAGGAGTTCCGGGTGCGGCCGCTGAACCCCTGGACCCCCGGCGCCGCTCCCGGCAGGACGGTGCTGCCGCCGCTGCTCAAGGGCTACCTGCGGATGGGCGCCCAGGTGTGCGGCCCGCCCGCGCTGGACGAGGACTTCGGCGTCGCGGACCTGTTCATCCTGATGAACCCGTCCCGGATGGACAGGCGCTACCTCAAGTACTTCCTCGGGGAAGCGCCGTGACGCACGCCTGGATGCCGCACTCGCCGTGCGGCGCCGGTTGCCTTGACCACTCGGCGCCACGGGTCGGCGCGGCCAGGGCGGCGTTCCGGCTGATGGCCGCGGCCACCGTGATGCTGGCAGGGCTGCTTGTCGTCGCATGTCTGCTGGTGCTGCGCGGCCACGCCCGCGAAAGCCTGCTGCGCCAGTGGTTCCGCACGCTGCTGCGCGCGTTCGGCGCCCGGCTCCGGGTGCACGGGGCCGTCCGGTTCCAGGAGACCGAGGGCCGCGGCGTGCTGGTGGTCAGCAACCACGTGTCGTGGCTGGACGAGCTGGCGATCGACGGCGTGCAGCCGATCCGGCTGGTGGCGAAGAAGGACATCCGCGACTGGCCGGTGCTCGGGTGGCTGGTCACCGCCGCGCGCACGGTGTACCTCGACCGCGAACGGCTGTCGCTGCTGCCCGGCACGGTCGCCGAACTGGCCGGCGCCCTGCGCGACGGGGCCGCCGTCGGCATCCACGCCGAGGGCACGACCTGGTGCGGCCTCGCGTCCGGCGGCTACCGGCCCGCGCTGTTCCAGGCCGCGCTGGACGCGGGCGTCCCGGTGCGCCCGGTCGTGCTGCGCTACCGGCTGGGCGACGGCTCGCCGACGACCGCGCCCGCGTTCGTCGGGACGGACACCCTGGCGGACTCGATCCGCCGCGTGGTCCGGCTGCGCGGCCTCGTGGTCGACGTGCACGTGCTCGACGAGATCGCGCCGGGCCGCGCGTCCACCCGCCGCGAACTGGCCGGTCTCGCCCAGCGCGAGGCCGAGCGGGTGCTGCACGGCGCGCTCACCAGGCCGCATATCGACTTGACCTCGACCCCGGTCGAGGTTGAACGATAGGGCGGTGAGCACCACCGAGAGCGCGGAGAAGAGCAGGCTGTGGGCCCCGGACCGCCGAGGGCCGACCGCGGGGATCGTCCTCCTGGTCACCCTGCTGGCGTTCGAGGCGATGGGCGTCAGCACGGCGATGCCGCGGATGGTCGCGGACCTGCGCGGTGACGAGCTGTACGCCTGGCCGTTCGTCGCGTTCCTGGCCTCCAGCGTGGTCGCGACGGTGCTGTCCGGCCGGTTCTGCGACCTGCGCGGCCCCAAGCCCGTGCTGCTGGCGGGTCCGCTGGTGTTCCTCGCCGGGCTGCTGACCGCCGGGTTCGCCCAGCAGATGGGGGTGCTGCTCGCGGGCCGCGTCCTCCAGGGCTTCGGCGCGGGAATGCAGATCGTGGCCATCTACGTGGTGATCGGCCTCGTCTACCCGGCGCGCGACCGCCCCGCGGTGTTCGGCGCGCTGGCCGCGGCTTGGGTCGTGCCGTCGCTGGTCGGCCCGGCGCTCGCGGGCTTCTTCACCGAGCACCTCACCTGGCGGCTGGTGTTCCTCGCGCTGGCGCCGCTCGTGCTGATCGGCTTCGTCCTGCTGGTCCCGGTCCTGCGCACGCTGCCGAAGCACGTGGACGGCGTCGTCCCGGCCCGCCGGGGCCTGCTGCTCTCGGCCGTCGGCGGCGGCGCGGGCGTCTCGGCGCTGAGCTGGGCCGCCCAGCACCCGAGCGGGCTGAACCTGGTCCTCGGCCTGGCGGGCATCGCCGTGCTGGTGCCGTCGCTGCTGGTCCTGCTGCCCAAGGGCACGCTGCGCGCCAAGCGCGGCCTCCCCGTCACGGTGCTGGCCCGCGGGATGCTCGCGGGCTCGTTCTTCGCGACCGAGGCGTTCATCCCGCTCACCCTGACCTCCGTCCACGGCTACTCGCCGCTCGCCTCCGGCATCCCGCTCACGCTGAGCGCGCTCGGCTGGTCGACCGCCTCGATGTGGCAGTCCCGCAGGCCCGACATCCCGCGCGGCACGCTCGTCCGGTGGGGCTTCGTGCTCAACGCCACCGGCATCGCGGGCGTGACGTTGATCGCCCCGACGTGGGGCCCGGCGTGGGCGACGGCGCCCCTGTGGGCCATCGCGGGCTCCGGGATGGGCCTGGCGATGTCCAGCGTGAGCGTGCTCGTGCTGGCCTCCTCCACCGACGCCGACCGGGGCTTCAACTCCTCCGCGGTGCAGATCAGCGACATGCTGGGCTCCGCGCTGCTGGTCGGCCTCGGCGGTGTCGTGGTCACGACGTTCGCCTCCACCGCCGTCCCGACGGCCGCGATCATCCCGTTCGACCTCGCCATGGCCGCCCTCGCGGTCCTCGGGGCCTTCCTGACGGGAGCGCGCACCGAACCGGTTCGCTGAACGGGCTACGCTGGGAGCGCGATGGCCTACCTCGATCATGCCGCCACGACGCCGATGCACCCCGCTGCGATCACGGCGATGACGCGGGCTTTGTCCACCTTGGGCAACGCCTCGTCCCTGCACACCTCGGGCAGGCGCGCGCGCCGCGCCGTCGAGGAGGCCCGCGAGGACATCGCGGACGCGCTGGGCGCCCGGCCGTCGGAGGTCGTCTTCACCAGCGGCGGCACCGAGAGCGACAACCTGGCCGTCAAGGGCGTCTTCTGGGCCCGCCGCGCCGCCGACCCGCTGCGCAGGCGCGTGCTGGCCTCGGCCGTCGAGCACCACGCCGTGCTGGACGCGGTGCAGTGGCTCGCCGACCAGGACGGCGCCGAGGTCACCTGGCTCGACACCGACCGGTACGGCCGCGTGCACCCCGACGTGCTGCGCGAGGCGATCCAGGGCGACGACGTGGCGCTGGTCACGGCGATGTGGGCGAACAACGAGGTCGGCACGATCAACCCGGTCGCCGAGCTGGCCGCCGTCGCCGCCGAGCACGGGGTCCCGTTCCACACCGACGCCGTGCAGGCCGTCGGCGCGGTCCCGGTCGACTTCAAGGCCTCCGGTGCGAACGCGCTGACGATGACCGGCCACAAGGTCGGCGGACCCTACGGCGTCGGCGTGCTGCTGCTGGGCCGCGACGTGGCGTGCACGCCGCTGCTGCACGGCGGCGGCCAGGAGCGCGACGTGCGCTCCGGCACCCTGGACGTGCCCGCGATCGTCGGTCTCGCGACGGCCGTGCGGCGCGCGGTGGAGGACCAGCCCGCGAACGCCGTCGAGGTGGCCGCGCTGCGCGACGAGCTGATCGCCTCCGTGCGCCGGGTCGTCCCGGACGCGATCGTGAACGGCGACCCCGGCCCGCTGCGGCTGCCCGGCAACGCCCACCTGACGTTCCCCGGCTGCGAGGGCGACAGCCTGCTGATGCTGCTCGACGCCAAGGGCATCGAGTGCTCCACCGGCTCCGCCTGCACCGCGGGCGTGGCCCAGCCGAGCCACGTGCTGCTCGCGATGGACGTCGAACCGGCGCTGTCGCGCGGGTCCCTGCGGTTCTCCCTGGGGCACACGTCGACCGCGCGGGACGTGCAGGACCTCGCCGAGGCCATCGGCCCGGTCGTGGAACGCGCGCGCAACGCCGGCCTGGCCGGGATGCGCCGCTCCAAGAGCAAGAACGTCAAGGCGGAGGTGTAGCGGGATGCGGGTGCTCGCGGCGATGAGCGGCGGAGTCGACTCCGCGGTGGCGGCCGCGCGCGCGGTCGAGGCGGGCCACGACGTGACCGGCGTGCACCTCGCGCTGTCGGCCAAGCCGGGCACGCTGCGCACCGGCGCCCGCGGCTGCTGCACCATCGAGGACGCCCACGACGCCCGCCGCGCGGCGGACCTGATGGGCATCCCGTTCTACGTGTGGGACTTCGCCGAGCGCTTCACCGAGGACGTGGTGGAGGACTTCGTCGCCGAGTACGCGGCGGGCCGCACCCCCAACCCGTGCCTGCGCTGCAACGAGCGGATCAAGTTCGAGGCGCTGCTGGACAAGGCGATCGCCCTCGGCTTCGACGCCGTCTGCACCGGCCACTACGCCCGGCTGTCCACCGAGGACGGTGTCGTCGAGCTGCGCCGCAGCGCCGACGACGGCAAGGACCAGTCGTACGTGCTCGCCTCGCTCACCCGCGAGCAGCTCTCGCACGCCATGTTCCCGCTGGGCGGCAGCACCAAGGCCGACGTCCGGATCGAGGCGGCCACCCGCGGTCTCGCCGTGGCGGAGAAGCCGGACAGCCACGACATCTGCTTCATCCCCGACGGCGACACCCAGAAGTTCCTCGGCAACCGCCTCGGCCAGTCGCCCGGCCTGCTGATCGACGACGCCACCGGCGCCGTCCTCGGCCGCCACGCGGGCGTCCACGAGTTCACCATCGGCCAGCGCAAGGGCCTCGGCATCGACGCCCCCGCCTCCGACGGCCGCCCCCGCTACGTCCTTTCATTGGAACCCGTCTCCGGCAACGTCCGCGTCGGCGCCGCCGAGAAGCTCGCCGTCACCACGATCACCGCCACCCGCACCTCCTGGCCCTCCGGCACCCCCCTGACCGGCCCCCTGGAGTGCGTCGCCCAGGTCCGCGCCCACGGCGGCACCGCCCCCGCCGTCGCGGAACTGGTGGACGGCCACCTCCAGGTCCACCTCCGCGAACCCCTCACCGGCGTCGCCCCCGGCCAGGCCGTCGCCCTCTACCGCCCGGACGCCAACGGCGACCTAGTGCTGGCCAGCGCCACCATCAACACCACCGCCTGACCAGCCCCCACACCACGTCGGGCGCAGCCCGATGCCCAAGTCAGGCGCAGCCTGATGCTGGTGAAGCCAGACCTACCCCTGCCCCCGATACACAGCGCCCTCCTGCCACACCCCAGTTTGTCAAGGCATCTTTCCCGCCTTGACAAACTGGGGTGTGGCATTGAGATAATCGCGCACCGGGGGCCGGGCTCCGCACGGTGGACACAACAGGCACCCCCTACCCCACCAACGACCACCACACAGCCCCACCAACCAACACCACATACCCCGCCGAAACCCACACGACCACCCGCCTACGCCGCACCTCATCCACCGCCGCAAACGTCAACCCCCAAGCCAGCAACGGCAGCACCAACACCCCGTGCATGGCGACCCCGTGCGCCGGCTTGAAGAACCCCGCGCTGCTGTAAGCCTCCGCCACATGCCCGGTCCGGGCCAGGACTGTCCCTCGAGCGATCATCACCGCCCCGAACACCATCGCCATCAGGAACGTCGCCGCCCCGACGCGCACGGCCACCCCCATGCTCGGCGTCAGATGCCGAGCGCGCAGAGCCGTGACCAAGAACCACACCACCACGAAGATGATCACCCCACCCCCGAACGCCAACCCCGCGGTGATCGCGGTGTCGAACGGCGTCTCGAAGTTGAAGTGCGACGGCACCCCGCGCCAAGCCTGCACCGTGATCCCCGCGACCTCGTACACCGAGGCGGCGGTGAACAGCGCCACGACGAACGGCCGCACCCGGATCAGCGTCCCGACCCACACCACGGAGGCCAGCGTCAGCCCGAACGACAGCCCGAACGTCACCGGCTTGCGCCACGACACGGGCCCTTCCCACGGTCCGCCGTCCACGGCGAACACGAGCAGGTGGAAAAGGCCGCTGGTGAACAGCACGATGCTGACCCAGTACCCGACGCGTGTGGTCATGGCACCTGATCATGCTCACGACAGGCCGGAACCACGTCCGCCGTGGAGCGGCAGACCCGTCTACGTCACCGGACGTACGCCTAGTGCGGCACCGACATCGCCGCGGACGCGAACTCGGCCCACCGCGCGGAGTGCGCCTCCGGCAGGCTCACCCAGTCCCGCATCGGCCTGCCCTGGCCGGAGGGGTCGAACAGGTGCGTGTCGCCCATCGCCATGGCCTCGGTGTGGGCTTGGGTGCCCTGCCCGAGGCGGCACGCGAGCGCGCCGTCGTGCAGGCACGCGAAGGTCTTGCCCTCGACGTCCTTGAGGGCCGGTTTGCCGAACAGCTGGGAAGTCCGGACCCCGTAGGAGCCGAGCTGGGTGACGAGCCCGTCGATAACGTCGGTGTCGGTCACCCGCCCAGCGTCCCACCCCGCCGTCAGGGGGTCCAGTCGGTGTTCGCCCCGCACAGGACCACGCACGGCAGGTCACCGGGCACGGTGCCCGCCAGGAACGCCGCGAACGGGACGGCGGCGGCGGGTTCCACGGCGAGCCGGAACTCCTCCCACAGCCGGTCGCGGGCCGCCAGCAGCTCCGAGTCGGTGACCAGCAGCGACGTGACCGCGGCGGACTTCAGGACCTCGAACGGCACCTCACCCACACGGGTGGCGCCGAGCGCGGACGAGGCGACGGAGTCGACCGGGCCGTCCACGGGTCCCCCGGCGGCCAGCGCGTTGCGCAGCGCGGAGCAGCCCTCCGGTTCGACGGCCACGGTGAGCCTGCCGTGCGCGGCGGCGGCGATCCCGGCGACCAGCCCGCCGCCGCCGACCGCGACGGCGATCGAGTCCACGGCGGGCAGTTCGGCGACGATCTCCAGTCCGACGGTGCCCTGCCCGGATACGACGAGCGGGTCGTCGTACGCCTCCACGTAGGCCCCGTCGTGCTCGCGGGCGGCCGCCGCGGCCTCGGCGTAGGTGGCGCCGTGCCGGATCAGCTTCGCCCCGGCGGCCTCGATCCGCCGCACCTTCCCGTCGGGCGCGGAGACGGGCACGTACACCGTCGCCGCCACTCCCAGCAGCTGCGCGGCCTTCGCCACGCCCAGTCCGTGGTTGCCGCCGGACGCGGTCACCACGTGGTCGACCGCGGGCCCGGCGAGCAGCGTGTTCAGCGCGCCCCGGATCTTGAAGGACCCGGTCAGCTGCAGGTGTTCCAGCTTCAGCGCGAGCGGTCGACCGTCCACTTCGACGCGCCACAGGGGAGTGCGGCGGGCGTACGGGCGGATGCGTTCGGCGGCGGCCGCGACGTCGATGGTCATGCCACCAGCATGCGGTACCCGAAGCGCACGACGGTGATGGCGCCCATCACGATGAGCAGCGCCGTGATCGCCAGTCCGACGGCCATCAGCGCGCAGGTGACCCAGGACCGGCCGGGCTGCTGCTGTTCCGCGACGGTCAGCTCGTCCTGGATCTGCTCGGTCGCGGCCCGGTGCAGCGCCATCAGCCGGGTCCGCGCGGTCTCGGTCTCCGCCGCGTTCTCGCCGCCGACCCAGTTCAACGCCGTCAGCCGGGCGACCGGCGTCTTGTACGCGTGCTCGAACGCGATCACCTCGACGGCGTCGCGCACCTCGGACAGGTAGCTCCAGCGGCCTGCCTGCACGCCGTTGCCGAGCACCCGGTACACGGCCGCGAGCTTGTCGCGGAGGTCCAGCCGGGTGGGGTAGCTGCCGACCAGACCGGCCAGTCTCTGGCGTGCGCGCAGGACGTTGGCCAAGTCCCCGCGCGTGAGTTCCTCGGCCGCTCGGTGCAGCGTCACCTCGACTGGCATGGGCCACATGCTCTCAAGCCGCGCAATAGAGCGCCGATTCTTCGCCCGATCGTAGGATCGTGCGGTGGTGTCCACGATGGTCGTCCCGTTCGGTTTCGCCTGGTGGCTGGGGCTTTACCTGCTCGCCCGCGACGTCCGGAAGCCGGTGCTCCACCGAACGGCGGCTGGACTGCTCGCCTACGCGGTGGTAGTCGCGCTCGACCCGGCGCCGTCGGTGCTGCTCGCGGTGCCCGCGGTGGCGTGGACCGGCACGATCGCCTGCTGGCTGCCACCGCGCTTCGACCGCTGGTGGCGGCTCGGCGCGCTGCCGGTGCTGGCGGTCTCGGTCTTCTCCCCGCTCGTCGCGGCGGTGCCGCTGGCCGCGGCGTTCGGGCTGTTCCTGCGCCACCGGCCCGCCCGCGTCGGCGGTGTCGTGGCGGCGGCGACGCTCATGTTCGGCATGGGCGACGCGTTGCTGCTGCTGGGTTTCGACCTGCTGCCGAGGCAGGCGCTGCTCGCGTGCGTCGGGTTCGACCTGGTGCTGCTGGGCGTCGCGGTCGCGGTGGCCGACGCGTTCCACGAGGGCGAGGCCGTGCGCGCGGACATGACGCGGTCGCTGATCGCGTCGCTGGGCACGGCGTTCGTGTTCGGCACGCAGGTCGCGCTGTTCATGCTGCGCCCCGACGCGCACCTCGAACCGCTGCTGTACGGCACGATCGCCGCCGCCGTCGCCGTGCAGGTGTTCGCGAGTCCGCTCGCGGCGGCCGTGGACAGGCTGGCCCTGCCGGGGTTGGCGGAGGACCGGGCCTCGCTCCGCGAGGTCGTCGACGCGCTGCCACGCCGGAATCCGTTGGCGGAGTTGGACGGCGCGGAGTTCGCCCGGCTGACCCGGCGGGCGCTGGGCAACTACGGCGACCTCGGCAAGCTGGTCGCCAGCCCGCTGACGAACCTGCCCGCGATCGCGGAGCGGCTGGCCGCGCGGGGTGCCGCCGACCAGCCCGTCGAACGGGCGGTGGAACTCAAGGCGCTGCTGCTGGAGAGCGTCCTGCGGCTGAAGCCGAAGGACGGCGGCTTCGGCACGAGCGACGAGTGGCGGCACTACAACGCGCTCTACTTCTACTACGTCGCCGGGATCCGGCCGTACAGCGTGCGGACCAAGCGCGAGGGGCTCGACCCGGAGTCGAAGAAGGCGCTGGCGTGGTTCGTGGGGCAGGTGCCGGAGAGGACCCTGCACAACTGGCAGAACGCCGGGGCCAAGCTGGTGGCCGCGGACCTGTTCTCGCAGGTCGACAGTCGCTGATCGGCAGTTCTCGGCAGTGTTCGGTGTGGTTTCGGCAGTGCCGGCGGCCGCAGGGTCGGGCCATGACGACCAACGATCGACTCCTCCGGTTCGCACTCGGACTCGACGGCCTCGCCTCCGCGGGCCTCGGCGTCCTCACCCTCCCGTTCGGCACCGCGCTGGGCCTGCCGCTGCCCGTCGCGCTCGGCATCGGCGCGTTCCTGATCGCCTACGGCGCCGGGGTCTTCTTCGTGGGCACCCGGCCCGCGGTCAACCGCACGATCGTCAGGGTCGTGGTCCTCGGCAACGTGCTGTGGGTCGTGGACAGCGTGCTCGCGATCGAGCTGGACTGGTTCCCGCTCACCGCGCTCGGCGTCGTCCTGGTGGTGCTGCAAGCCGTTGCCGTGGCGGGGTTCGCGGCGCTCCAGGTGGTCGGGCTCAACGCCGCCGCGCGAACGGGGGTCCGCGCCTAGCGGGGACGAGCACGGCCGTGGTCGCACGCCGCCTAGCGCAGCGTGCGGCTGCTGCCCCTGAATCCGACGAGCACGGCCGTGGTCGCATGCCGCCTAGCGCAGCGTGCGGCTGCGGCCGCGGAACTCCGCCACGACCTGGTCGCCGCGTCGCACGGTGATGTCGTAGATGCCGCTGCGGCCGAACGACGCGCGCTCGACGGCGTCGGCGACCAGTTCGTCGCCCACGTGCACCGGGGCGATGAAGTCGATCTCCGCCTGGGCGGCGACCGTGACCGAGCCCTCCCGGTTGCAGGCGCAGGAGAACGCGCTGTCGGCGAGCAGGAACACGTACCCGCCGTGGCCGATCCCGTGGCCGTTCACCATCCGCGCCGTGATCGTCATCGACAGCCGCGCGGTGCCCTCGTCGAGGTGCAGCAGTTCGATCCCGAGGGCGTTGGACGCGGCGTCGGCCGCGAACATCTCCGCTGGTCCCATCACCGCACCCTGTCACACGGTGCTGGGAGAACGGAAAGGGCCGGTGCGGCGCAGGGAGCCGAACCGGCCGTTCCCGGCAGGGGAAAAGGGTCGGGGAGTGGTGCGGGAGAGCGGGGCGCGACGCGCTCCCACACCACGATCCGGGGGCGCTCGGCAACTGCGAGCACCGACATGGTGACCGTATGTGGTCTACACCACTCCCGTCAATGGGTCTAGACCTTTTGCTTTTGCCGAGGGTCGCTCACGTGCCTGGGGTGGCCTGTTCGTGGACCCGCGGGACGAATCCGCAAGACTGTTTCGATGGCCGACCAGAGCAGCACCACGATCACCAGACGTCCACTGGGGAGCCAGGGCCTCCTCGTCTCGACCCAGGGCCTCGGCTGCATGGGGATGAGCGCGTTCTACGGCGGGCGCGACGACGAGGAGTCGACCGCGACCCTGCACCGAGCCCTCGACCTGGGCATCACCTTCCTGGACACCGCCGAGGCCTACGGGCCCTTCACCAACGAGATCCTGGTCGGCAAGGCCATCGCGGGCCGCCGGGACGAGGTGCAGGTGGCCACGAAGTTCGGCACCGAGTTCGACGACGACGGCCTCGCCCACGACATCAACGGCCGCCCCGACTACGCGCACCGCGCCATCGACCGCTCGCTGCGCCACCTCGGCACCGACTACGTGGACCTCTACTACCTGCACCGCGTCGACCCGGACGTGCCCATCGAGGACACCATGGACGCGATGGCCGACATGTTCATGGCGGGCAAGATCCGCTACGTCGGCCTGTCGGAGGTCTCGCCCGAGACGATCCGCCGCGCCCACCTCATCCACCCGATCACGGCCGTGCAGTCGGAGTACTCGCTGTTCGCCCGCGGCCCCGAACTCGACGGCGTGCTGCGGACGTGCCGCGAGCTGGGCATCGGCTTCGTCCCGTACTCGCCGCTCGGCCGCGGCTTCCTGACCGGCGAGATCACCTCCGTCGACGACCTCGCCCCAGACGACGCGCGCCGCGGCCTGCCGTGGTTCTCGCCGGAGAACATCGCCCGCAACGTGGCCGTCGTCGAGGTGCTGAAGTCGTTGGCGCGGGCCAAGGGCGTCACCGCGAGCCAGCTCGCGCTCGCGTGGGTGCTGGCCCAGGACACCATCCCGATCCCCGGCACCAAGCGCCGCCGCTGGCTCGAGGACAACGCCGCCGCGGCCTCGATCAAGCTCACCACGGCCGATCTCGCCGCGATCGACAAGGCCGCCCCGCACGGCGTCGCCGCGGGCGAGCGCAACACCCCGCAGGGCCTGGCCACGACGAACCGCTGACCCGGTGGGCGGCGGCAGGGCACCCGGCCCGCCGCCGCACGCCCCGGTGGGAGACTGGCGCGGTGAACACGACCCCTTGGAAACCGGGCTCCGCCACCGGCATCGGCTCACTGCCCGGCACGGATCCGCACGAGGCGTCACGCATCGTCCTCGGCGAGCTGCCGCTGCTGCCGCACCTCCCGGAGCTGCCCGAGCGCGGTGTGGGCGCCGACATCATCGGCCGCACCGCCGGGCTGCTCGTCGACATCCCGATCGAGGTCGTCCCGTCGGGCTACCGCGTCACCGCGCACCCCGGCCGGCACCACCGCCGTGCCGTCGACCTGATGCGGTACGACCTGGACGCGTTCGAGGAGGCGTTCCAGGGCACGAACCTGCGCGCCGAGGTCGTCAAGATCCAGGTCGCCGGGCCGTGGACGCTGATGTCCAACATCGAGCTGGTGCGCGGCCACCGGGTGCTCACCGATCCGGGCGCCGTCAAGGAGTTCACCGAGTCGCTGGCCGAGGGCCTGAAGCTGCACGTCGCCGAGGTCGTCAAGCGCACCGGCGCGCAGGTCGTCGTGCAGCTCGACGAGCCCGGCCTGCCCGCGGTCCTGGAAGGGCTGCTGCCGACGCCGTCCAAGCTCGGCACCGTCCGCGCGGTCCCCGGTCCGGACGCCCGCGACGTGCTCGCCGCGATCGTCGAGGCGGCGGGCCCCGGCGTGATCATCCACTGCTGCGCCCCGAAACCGCCCGTGACGCTGCTCCGCGAGGCCGGTGCCACCGCCGTCGCGCTGGACGTCTCGCTGCTGCGCGGTGCCGGTCCGGCGGTGCTGGACGAGCTGGGCGAGGCCTGGCAGGCGGGCACGTCGTTGTGGCTGGGTCTGGTGCCGAGCACCGACCCCGGCACCGAGGTGACCCTGCGCAGGGTGGCCAAGCCCGCGCTGGAACTGGCCGACCGCCTCGGTTTCCCGCGCACCGTCCTGAGCGGACTCGCGCTGCCCACGCCGTCCTGCGGGATGGCGGGCGCGTCCGAGAGGTGGGTCCGCCGGGCGCTGGCCCTGACCCGCGACCTCGGCAAGGCGTTCCTGGAGCCGCCCGAGGACTGGTGACGCGCGGGCCTGGTCTCCCCGGCGCGCGGCGGCTACCCTTCCCCGCAATTAGGCAACTTTCTTAACCATGGGGCCACCGCCGCGGGCCCGACTGGAGGGTTCCATTGCGACTCGCGCTCGCCCTCGCCACGGCTGTGGCGGTATCGGGGCTGGTCAGCGTGCCCGTGCAGGCGGCGGCGACCGGTCAGGTCCGGCTCGACCAGATCGGCTACGGCACCACGGAGGCCAAGCAGGCCTACCTCTTGGCGGCCAAGCCCAGCCCCGGAGCGGCGTTCGCCGTGCTGGACAGCGCGGGCCGGACGGCGTTGACCGGCAGGGTCGGCGCGTCGCTCGGCGGCTGGAACGCGGGCTACGGCGCCGTGCACCCGATCGACTTCAGCGGGCTGACGAGGACCGGCACCTACCGGATCAAGGTCGCCGGTGCCACGTCCCCCGGTTTCGAGGTCGACTCGGTGCGCGCGCTCCACGCGCCGCTGGCCGCGGCCAACGTCGAGTTCTTCCAGGCCCAGCGCGACGGCGCCGACGTGATCCCCGGCAGGCTGGACCGCAAGCGCTCACACCTGACCGACCGCAGGGCCGACGTCTACGACACCCCGGTGTTCAAGGGCGAGGGCGGTGACGAGGTGGCCGAACCGCTGAAGAGGATCGGCGGCCCGGTCGACGTCGAGGGCGGCTGGTTCGACGCGGGCGACTTCGTCAAGTTCACCCACGCCACGTCGTACTCGCTCGCGGAACTCCTGTACGCCCAACGCGTCCGGCCCACTCCCGCGCTGGAGGCGGAGACGGAGTTCGGCCTCAGGTGGCTCGACAAGGTGTGGGACGCGAAGACCGGGACGCTCATCGCCCAGGTCGGCATCGGCACCGGCAGCGAGGAGCTGGGCTTCCACGGCGACCACGACGTGTGGCGGCTGCCCGAGGCCGACGACAGGCTCTCCGTCGCGCCCGGCGACCCGGACTACTTCATCAAGCACCGCCCCGTTTTCCGCGCCGCGCCTCCCGGCGAGCCCATCAGCCCCAACCTCGCGGGCCGGGTCTCCGCCGCGTTCGCCCTCGCCGCCCAGGTCGAGGCCAAGCGCGACCCCGCGAAGGCGCACCGGTACCTGGAGGAGGCCGCCTCCGTCTTCGGCCAGGCCAGGACCACCGACGTCGGCGAGCTCGTGACCGCGTTCCCGCACGCCTACTACCCCGAGGACTCCTGGGCCGACGACCTGGAGTTCGGCGCCACCCAGCTGGCGCTCGCGGGCAGGGCGCTGGGCGACCGCCGCGCCGCGGGCTGGGCCACCACCGCCGCCCACTGGGCGAAGGCGTACCTGGACAGCGGGGACACCGACACCCTGAACCTGTACAACACCAGCGCCTTGGCCCACACCGACCTCGCGCGCCTGCTCCGCACCGGCGTCCGCGACGCCGAGGTCACCGAGGCGCAGCTCGTCGGCGACCTCAAACGGCAGCTCCAGCAGGGCGTCGACGCCGCGGCCACCAGCCCGTTCCGCACGGCCGTGGACGTCACCCAGTTCGACGCCGCCCCGCGCAGCTTCGGCTTCGTCGCGACGGCGAAGCTCTACCGCGGCCTCACCGGCGACCGCACGTACGACGCCTTCGGCACCCGGCAGCGCGACTTCACGTTGGGGGCCAACGCCTGGGGCACCACGCTTATGATCGGCGTCGGCACCACGTTCCCGAACTGCCCCCAGCACCAGGCGGCCAACCTTTCGGGCAGCCTCAACGGCGGTCGCAAGGTGCTCGTCGGCGCGGTCGTCAACGGCCCGAACGGCGCGGACCTGTTCTCCGACCTCGGCGAGATGCCCGAGGGCTCGGCCCCGTGCACCAAGGGCTACACCAAGCGGTTCGACTCGACGACGTCCGTGTTCGCCGACGACCTGCGGTCGTGGCCCAGCTCGGAACCCGCGATCGACTTCACGTCGATGGCCGCGCTGGCGTTCACCCTGAGCGCGCAGGGCTGATGAGGTGGGGTGGCGGTTCTGGACGGCTACCCCACCCCATCAGAAGTGCACCAGCACCCGGCCCTCGTTGTCCGGATCCACTTCCACCCGCCGGTAGAGCTTCTTCAGGTGCGGCTGTTCCAACACCGCCAAGACCCGCCGCCTCAACGTCCCGGACCCCTTGCCGGGAATGATCTCCACGGTCCCGATCCGCTCCCGCTTGGCCCGGAAGATCGCCGTCCGGATCGCGCTGTCGATGCCCCGGTCGCTGCGGAACACCCCGTGCAGGTCGACGGACAGCATCTCCGGCACTTCGACTCCTCGCTCGTCGCCCGCAGGATGGTCACAGCCGCTCGAACGGCTCCGCGTACCGGAACCGGCCGCGCAGCGAAGGCCGGTGGGCGCTCAACGTCCGCACCTGGAAGTGGGGCGCCCACTCGGCCTGCGGCGGCTCGATCCCGTGCTCCGACGCGAGTTCGAACCCGAACCGCGAGTAGTAGCCGGGATCCCCGAGCAGCACCACCAGCGGCTCGCCGAGCGCGTCGG
The DNA here is from genome assembly GCF_032460545.1 of Umezawaea sp. Da 62-37. Taxonomy (GTDB): domain Bacteria; phylum Actinomycetota; class Actinomycetes; order Mycobacteriales; family Pseudonocardiaceae; genus Umezawaea. The sequence goes on along the minus strand of NZ_CP135965.1, from coordinate 3,945,749 downwards.
CGGCACCCAACACCGTGTGCGCCAACGCCTTCCCGACCCCGGCGCGCTGGTGCTCCGGGGAGACGCTCAACGGCCCCAGCCCCAGCACGGGTTCACCCGACAGCGTCGCCCGCGTGCACACGACGTGCCCCACAACGGATCCGGCCACGACCGCCACCAGCGACAGCGCGGGGATCCACCCCGGATCCGCCCGCAGCCGGTCGACCAGTTGCGCCTCCCCACCGGGCCGCGCGGCGAACGCGGCCTCGGTCACCGCGCGGATGGCGTCCACGTCCCCCGGCACTTCACGTCGAACCAGCACACGGCGGACCCTAGCGTTCGAGCAGCCGGACCCGCGGGTACGACGGTGGCCGGGGCGGAAAACCCCTTCCGGTCGCGGTTCTCGTCACTCGTACAGGTGGTGCGAGCCGCGATGGGTCCTTCCGATAGGACAGTGGCGTCGGGTCGGGCTGGACTCGACGGGCAAGCACTCACGGGCGGCCACGGCAGCAACGCCGTGGCACCGACCAAGGGCCGCTGCACATGCCGAACGCCGCCGGTCGGGCCAGGAACCGCTGTTCCCACTCCAGCGGCACCCGCGGCTGCACGGCGTTCGTCGCGTTCAGCCCGAGCACCGCGACCGCGTTCGCGGCCCTGGTCAACGCCGGTCCGACGGTGGGCGTCTCATCCGTGCAACGCGCCTACGAGGCCGCCTGGGCACTGGTGGAGCGCGCCGCCGGAACCCGGTGCGACCGCGACCTACCTCGTTCGCGCCTCCGGTGATCCGCCGTCGCGGTTGAATGGGCACATGAGCTGGTTCCGCCGACGACGTCCCGACCCGGTCCCCGAACCCGCGCCCGTCGCGCACCTGCCGAGTCCGCGGGAGGTCGCGGAGGCGTTCTGGGTCGGCTGGCTCGACCTGCTGCCGACCACCAGCGCGGCGCTGGGCGACGGAGAGCCGCACCGGGTCGAGAACGAGCTGTGCGACCTGGTCGCGGGGGTGCACCCGGATCTGCACTTCTCCCTCGAACGCGGGCACCGGGCGATCTACGCGCTGGTCGTGAGCGGTCAGGAGGACCCGCGGCTGCGGGCGTACACGGACGCGTGGATCGAGGCGGCGCCGCCCGAGGACATGATCTGGGAGTACCACGACTCGGTGCCGCCGGTGCCGGACCCGACCGACGTGACGGTCAACCTGGCAGGCCACAAGCTGCGGCTGGGCGACTTCCGGGTGGTCGCGCAGGTCGACGAGGCCGAGGGGGTGGTCGACGTGGCGGTGTACCACCCGGAGCTCGGAGAACTGGGGGAGGAGGCGCGGCGGGCGATGACGTTCCTGCCCCTGGACGTCACCCTGGGTGAGCGGCTGGCGGGGGAGCGGCTCGGACGGGTGGAGACGGCCGAGAACGAGCCGTCGGGCACGATCGACCTGCTCGAGCTTCGGCACCTGGTCCGGGCGTTGGCGCAGGTGGACGAACCGGGTCCACCTGGGGAGTAGCGCCGGAATTGTCGGTGCCCGTCGTTAGGCTGTTGGTGTGACCAGGAACGATGAGCTGAACCCCACCGGCGGCGGCGCCGCCGATCCGACAGCGGATGTCGACGCCGTCGATCCGACGACGGCCGCTGTCGTCGAGGTCGAAGGCGTCGAGGACGTGCCCGCCGACGTCCGCGAGCGGCACGCCGCGCTCGCGGAGGAGTTGCTCGGCCACCAGTTCCGCTACTACCTGAAGGACTCACCGACGGTCACCGACGGCGAGTTCGACGCGATGCTCAAGGACCTGGAGGCCATCGAGGAGGCGCACCCCTCGCTGGTCACGCCGGAGTCGCCCTCGCAGCGGGTGGGCGGGACGTTCTCGACCGACTTCGAAGCAGTCGACCACCTGGAGCGGATGCTCAGCCTCGACAACGTGTTCGACCTCGACGAGCTGAAGGCGTGGTTCGAGCGGGCGGACAAGGAGGTCTCCGGGAGCGCGCACTACCTGTGCGAGCTGAAGATCGACGGGCTCGCCATCAACCTGCTCTACCGGGACGGCAAGCTCGTCCGCGCCCTGACCAGGGGCGACGGCCGCACCGGTGAGGACGTCACGCTCAACGTGCGGACCATGGCCGACGTGCCGCAGCGGCTGACCGGCACGGACGCCTACCCCGTCCCGGCGCTGGTCGAGGTGCGCGGCGAGGTGTTCATGCCGGTCGAGGGGTTCACCGAGCTGAACGCGAAGCTCGTCGAGGCGGGCAAGCCGCCGTACGCGAACCCGCGCAACACCGCGGCGGGCTCGCTGCGGCAGAAGGACCCGAAGATCACCGCGGGCAGGCCGCTGAAGCTGATCTGCCACGGCATCGGCAAGCGCGAGGGCTTCGAGCCGTCGCGGCAGTCCGAGTCGTACGAGGCGCTGCGGGCCTGGGGCCTGCCGGTGTCGGAGCACACGAGGGTCCTCGACTCCTACGACGACGTGGCGAAGCACGTCGAGCACTGGGGCGCGCACCGGCACGACGCCGAGCACGAGATCGACGGCATCGTGATCAAGGTCGACGAGGTGCCGTTGCAGCGCCGCCTCGGCACGACGTCCCGCGCGCCGCGGTGGGCGATCGCCTACAAGTACGCGCCGGAGGAGGCGACGACCACGCTGCTGGACATCCAGGTGCAGGTCGGGCGCACCGGGCGGGTCACCCCGTACGCCGTGATGGAGCCGGTGAAGGTCGCCGGGTCGACGGTCGCGCGGGCGACGCTGCACAACGCGAGCGAGGTCGAGCGCAAGGGCGTGTGGATCGGCGACCGGATCGTCATCCGCAAGGCCGGTGACGTGATCCCGGAGGTGCTCGGGCCGGTGATCGACGTCCGCCCGGCCGACGCGCGCCCGTTCGTGATGCCGATCGCCTGCCCCGAGTGCGGCTGGGAGCTGCGCCCGATGAAGGAGGGCGACGTCGACATCCGCTGCCCCAACGTCCAGTGCTGCCCCGGCCAGCTCCGGGAGCGGCTGGCGTACCTGGGCAGCCGGTCCGCGCTGGACGTCGAGGTCCTCGGCTACGAGGCCGCGGTGGCGCTGGCCGACTCGGACGTCTACTCCGACGAGGGCGACCTGTTCGACCTGGACGCCGACAAGCTGCTCCGGGTCGAGATGTTCCGCAAGCCGGTGAAGCACACCAAGAACTCCGACCTGCCCGCGGACGCCGTCGAGCTGACCGCGAACGCCGTGAAGCTGCTGGACAACCTGGAGGTGGCCAAGCGGCGTCCGCTCTGGAGGATCGTCGTCTCGTTCTCGATCCGGCACGTCGGCCCCACCGCCTCGCGGGCCCTCGCCCGCGAGTTCGGGTCGATCGACCGGATCGTCGCGGCGACCGAGGAGGAGCTGGCGGCCGCGGAGGGCGTCGGGCCGACGATCGCGCTGGCCGTCCGCGAGTGGGTGGACACGCCTTGGCGGCAGGGGATCGTCGCGAAGTGGCGGGCCGCGGGAGTCCGGATGGAGGAGACCCGCGACGCCGGCGTCCCCCGCAACCTGGAGGGGCTGTCGATCGTGGTCACCGGTTCGCTGGAGACGTTCTCGCGCGACGAGGCGAAGGAGGCCATCCTGTCCAGGGGCGGGAAGGCGGCCGGTGCGGTGTCGAAGAAGACGGCTTTCGTGGTGGTGGGGGACGCGCCGGGGTCCAAGTACGACAAGGCCGTCCAGCTGAAGGTCCCCGTGCTGGACGAGGCCGGCTTCCGCGTCCTGCTCGACGAGGGCCCCGACGCCGCGGTCGGAGTCGCCACCGTGGGCGGGGAATCCTCGGGTGAAGGGGAATCGGATGACTGACGTGGTGGTGAGGGTCGCGCAGGAGGACGAGTGGGAGGCCGCGGGTCGGATCACCGTGGCCGCCTACCTGGACGACCGGTACATCGACAGCCACGAGGGCGGCTACGCCGACCAGCTGGGTGACGGCGCGAGGCGGGCGGAGGAGGCGGAGCTGCTGGTCGCCGTGGACGAGGGGAACACCCTGCTGGGCACCGTGACGGTCGTGCGGCCCGGCACCCCGTGGTCGGAGGTGTCCAGACCGGGCGAGTTGGAGTTCCGCATGCTCGCCGTCGACAGCGCCGCCCGCGGTCGCGGCGTCGGTGAGGCACTTGTGCACGCGGTGATCGCCCGTGCCCGCGAACTGGGCGCGGAACGGGTGGTGATGAGCAGCTCGGAGGCCATGGCGTCCGCGCACCGGCTGTACGGGCGGCTGGGTTTCCAGCGGATCCCGGAACGCGACTGGCGCCCGGTGCCGGAGGTCAAGCTGATGGCGTTCGCGTTCAGCCTCGACCTGTAGCCCCGAGGACCGACCGGTCGGTGCGCCGTGGCGGCGGGATCCGCGCCACGGCGCCCTCGGGCCCACGCTCGCGGTGACCCGCGAGGTCAGGGTGTGGACCGGCTGGTCCCGGAGCCCGCGGCGGTGGTCGTGTTGATCTCCGGCGGCCCGCGGACCTCTAGGATCGGTGGGGTGATCCGGTTCGAGAGTGATCGACTGGGCGGTCTGCACCGCTACGCCTACCTCCCCGGCGAAGACCTGCCGCTCGACGACCCGTGGGCCGGGCTCTTCGAGGAGTGGTCGGAGGACGGTGTGCTGATGACGCGCACGCCGATGACGGAGTACGCGGTCAACAACTGCAACTGCGAAGAGGTCGCGGTCTACCTCGGGCTGGTGTGGCGGCTGACCGAGGGCAGGCACCGGGTCGCGCTGCCGACCTACTACCGCGACGAGGCCGCGGCGCTGGTGGGGCAGGAGCCGACGTTCGTGGAGTGGGAGTACGACGTCGACGCGGCCGTGCCCGATCTGGCGGGGCGGGACAAGGGGTTCGTGCCGGGGCGGGCCTGCGTGCCGTTCCGGCCGGAGCCGACGGCGTGGCAGCGGGAGCACGCGGCCCAGGCCGGGCTGTTCGACCTGCGCGAGCCGTCCGACCTGGTCGCCATGCTGCGCGCCACCCTCGGCGACGCCACCGCGGAGGTCACCGTGTTCGCGGTCGAGGACCGGGAACGGCTGGTCCACGCGCTGCGCACGCCGACCCGGCCGGACCTGGCGTCGGTGCTGGCGCCGGGTGACGTGTTCGTCGACCTGACCATCGGCGTCGACGAGCACTACAGCGACTCGATCGTCGTCGTGTCGCACGACGACCTGGGCGCCCGCGTGGCCGAGCTGACCGAGGACGCCGAGCGGCGGATCGCGGGCTACGACCCGGCGGAGCTAGCGGACATGCCCGCGTTCCTCGACGCCATGGGCGGGCTCTCCGGCCTCCGCTGACCCGTAGATCCGCTCGTAGAGCGACCGGTCGCGGCCCGCCTGCTGGTAGAGCAGGTCCACGAGCTGCTCGTGCGGCAGCGTCCGCAGGTGCAGGCGCAGCTCCACGTCCTCCGCGTCGGCGGGCGGCACCGCGTGGCCCCGGTCCAGCAGCACGAGGCCGACCGCGACCAGGTGCTTGCAGAAGAACCCCTGCTCGCCGTACGGGCACGAGCACTCACCCGCCAGCTGGCTCTCCCGCCACGCCAGCTCCACCGCGTACTCGTCCGCGCCCACGACCTTCGCCGAGACGTGGCGCCGCAGCACCCGCAACTCGACCACCGAGTCCCGGTAGCCCAGCCCGCGCCAGAACGACTTGGCGCCCGCTTTGTGCTGAAGCATCTCGGTGGTGAGCGTCGGCATGATCGTCATTCAACTACGACCGCCCGGTTCACCCGCAAGTATGGTTCGGCTATGCGTTTCCTACCCGAGTCGGCGAGCACCGACGAGACGGCGGTCCAGCGGATCGTCGACCTGGTCAACGAGGTCTACGCGGAGTCCGAGAAGGGCCTGTGGCTCGAGGACGCGGCCCGCACGTCCGCCGCCGAGATCGCGGGGATGATCAGGGCGGGCGAGATCGCCGTCACCGAGCACGAGGGCCGGATCGTCGGCAGCGTGCGGATCCAGCGGCTGGACGAGACCACCGGCGAGTTCGGCATGCTCGCCGCCGACCCGGCCCGCCGCGGCACCGGCATCGGCCGCGACCTCGTCGCCTTCGCCGAACGGACGTGCCGGGAGTGGGGCGTGGCCCGGATTCAGCTCGAACTGCTCGTGCCGCGCACCTGGAACCACCCGTCCAAGGACTTCCTCGCGGCCTGGTACACCCGGCTCGGCTACGAGCTGACCAGCACCGGAACCCTCGACGAGGCCTTCCCCGCCCTGGCTCCGCTGCTGGCCACCCCGTGCGACTTCCGGATCTACCACAAGACCCTGTCAGCCTGAGTTCTTCTCCAGGTCCAGCAGCGTCACGGCCGCCCGGAAGTACTTGTTCGTACCCAGGTCCCGCACCGTCTTGATGTTGAAGGCCGCCTTCAGCTTCTCGGCGTCGCCCTCGCTCACCCCGGACAGCGCCGCCACCGGCGCGTCCAGGATGTCGGTCAACGCCTTGTTCTCGTACGCCTTGTCGAGCAGCGAGTCCAGGTTCACGGAAACGGCCATCGTCGGGGTCCTCCAGCGTCTGCGAAGCGGTTCGGTGCGCGCCGATTGTCACCGCCGGACGCGGGATCCGCAGCGCGTAACAGCGGGCACAAGATCACCGATCCAGCGGTATGCAGCAACTCGAAGCCCACGAGATGGCCTTGCACAAGGTCTTCAGCAGTGACTACGACTTCACGATCCCCGACTACCAGCGTCCGTACGCGTGGGACGCGGAGCTGGCGACGCAGCTGCTGCTCGACCTGGAGGAGGCGCTCGACCGGGACGACGGCGAGCCGTACTTCCTCGGGTCGCTGGTGCTGGTCAAGCTCGCCGACCGACCGCCCGCCGAGGTCATCGACGGGCAGCAGCGGTTGACCACGGTGACCATCCTGCTGGCGGTCCTGCGGGACCTGGCGGAGGGGGCCCTGCGCGCCAGCATGGAAAAGATGATCACGGAACCGGGTGAACCGACGCTGGACCTGCTGCCGAAGCCCCGGCTCTCGCTGCGCGAACGGGACGCGCACTTCTTCCGCGAGCACGTCCAGACCACCGGCTCGATCGCCGGGCTGCTCGGTCTCGGCGACCACCCGTTCAAGACCGACGCGCAGAAGGCGATCCACGAGAACACCGCGGCCCTGCACGCGGAACTGGTGGCCTGGTCTCCCGAGCGCCGGTTCGCGCTCATGAAGATGATCAGCAAGCGTACGTTCCTCGTGGTGGTGAGCACGCCGAACCTGGACAGCGCCCACCGGATCTTCAGCGTCATGAACGCGCGCGGCCTGGACCTCTCGCCCGCCGACATCTTCAAGTCGAAGGTCATCGGCGAGGTGAAGTCGGACAGCTACGCCACCAAGTGGGACGAGGCAGAGGTGCTGCTGGGGAGGGAGGGCTTCAAGGACCTCTTCGCCCACATCCGGATGATCTTCTCCAAGGAGCGGGCCAAGGCCGAGTTGCTCAAGGAGTTCCCCGAGCAGGTGCTGAACAGCTTCCTGCCGGACCGCGCCGCCGAGTTCATCGACGACGTGGTGGTGCCCTACGCGGAGGCGTACGCGCAGATCAAGGACTGCCGGTACACCGCGACCAAGGGCGCGGGGAAGGTGAACGCCTGGTTCAAGCGGCTCGCCCAGATCGACAACAACGACTGGGTGCCGCCCGCGCTGTGGGCGCTGCGCCACCACGGCGGCGACCCCGTGTGGCTCGACCGGTTCTTCGCCAAGCTGGAACGGCTCGCCGCCAGCATGCTCGTCCGCCGCGTCTACACGAGCCCGCGGCTGACCCGGTACGCCCACCTGCTCCGCGACCTGGCGGGTGGCTACGGGCTGGAGTCGCCCTCCTTCAACCTGCGCGACGGGGAGCGCGCGCACACCCTCGAACAGCTCGGGGGCAGCATCTACCTGGTCACGAAGATCCGGAAGTACGTGCTGCTGCGACTCGACGAGGTGCTCGCGGACAGCGCGGGCGTGACCCACGACCACCGGATCATCACCGTGGAGCACGTGCTGCCGCAGAACCCCAAAGCGGGATCGCGGTGGCTCGCGGACTTCTCCGGCGCGGACCGGGCCGAGTGGACGCACAAGCTCGCGAACCTCGTCCTGCTCAACCGCACCAAGAACTCGCAGGCGTCGAACTACGACTTCGTCGACAAGAAGGCGAAGTACTTCCTCGGCGGCAAGGGCGTCAGCACGTTCGCCCTCACCATCCAGGTCCTCGCCCACTCCGAGTGGACGCCCGAGGTGCTGGAAGTCCGGCAGCGGGAACTCGTGAAATCACTCGCCTCCGAATGGAACCTCTGACCTCCCTGTGGTTACGTGGACCACGTGCTGCAAGCCTGCCTGAACGGCGGCCGCCCCGTCGGCAGCCACCCGGCCCTGCCGGTCTCATCCGCCCAGCTCGCGGCGGACGCCGTGGCCGTCGCCGAACGCGGGGTCGCGCACCTGCACCTGCACCCGCGCGACCTCGTCGGCCTGGAGGTGCTGGCCGGTCCCGAGGTCGCGACGGCGGTGGCCGTGGTGCGCGCCGCCGTGCCCGGTGTGGAGATCGGCGTGACGACGGGCGCGTGGATCCAGCCCGATCCGGTGCGCCGCGCCGAACTCGTCGCCGGGTGGGCGGGGCTGGCGGCGGGGCGGCCGGACGTGGCCTCGGTGAACGTGCACGAAGACGGGTGGCAGGGGGTGTGCGCCGCCCTGCACCGAGCCGGGATCGGGATCGAGTTGGGTGTGCACGACGAGGCCGCGGCCCGTGCGCTGGTGGCGCAGGGGCCGCCGCCGGGCACCAGGAGGGTCCTGGCCGAGGTGCGGCCGGGAGCCGACCCGGTGCCGGAGGCGGAGGCGCTGCTGCGGCTCCTGGAGCCGCTGGGGCTGCCGGTGCTGCTGCACGGCGAGGACGCGACCGCGTGGCCGGTGCTCGGCTACGCGGCCCGGCTGGAGCTGGACGCGCGGATCGGGCTGGAGGACACCCTGCTGCGCCCGGACGGCACCCCGGCCACCGACAACGCGGACCTGGTCGGCTACGCCGTCCGCACCCTGCGCTCCCTCGGCCCGCGCTGACTCGCCCTCACGCTGGCCCGCGCTGATCCGCGCTCACGCCGACCCGCCCTCACACCGGCCCGCGCTCACACCCGACCCGCCCTCACGCCGGCCCGCGCTCACACCCGGCCGCCCTCACTCCGGACCGCGCCGACCCGCCCTCACTCCAGCCCGCGCCGACCCGCCCTCACGCCGGGCCGATCGGCTCCTGCAACTCCGTGACCCACCGGTCGTGGTCGGCGTGGTGCTCGAGGTACAGCTCGCGGGACGGGCCGGTGGACCGGTAGCCGTTGGCCTCGATCCACCGCGCGAGCGCCTGCACCGAGGGCATCACGGCCTCCATCGACCCGCGGTGCACGATGGTCGCCATCTCCGCCACGGCGGGCAGGTCCACGACCGCGAAGTCGCCCGTCGCCGAAGGGGCGACCTGGTGCCCGGCGTGCACGACCACGCCGTCGTCGCTCTGCTCGTAGTAAGCGATCGCCGGCCCCACCGGCACCACGCCCGCGGCCTCCAGCCTGCGGTTCAGCTCGTCGTACAGCGGCCCGATCACCGGGCTGATGTGCTCCGGGGCGAAACCGCCCGCCGTCCCGCTCAGTTCGGCCACCCGCGCGGCCGGAACGCTCTTCACCACGACGTCGTCGGTGGGCATGGATCCCTCGCTCTCGATCGTCCGGAGCCTCGCCTCGACCCTGGCCAGCCGCGTCCGGTCGGCCGCGATGGCGGCCTCCAGCTCGGCCCGCCGCAACCGCAGCATCCCGCGCAGCGACTCGGCGCTCACCTTCTCGTCGAGGATCTCCCCGACCTGCGCGAGGGTGAGCCCGAGGTCCTTCAGCGCGATGACGCGGTTGAGCCGGGCCAGCTGCGAGCCCTCGTACGACCGGTAACCGGTGAACCGGTCGACGTGCGCGGGCCGCAGCAGGCCGATCTCGTCGTAGTGGCGCAGCATGCGCACCGACACACGACCGTGCTTGGCGAAGTCCCCGATGCTGAACATGACGGCTCCGAGTCAACGGCCTCACACGGCGGCAGGGTCAAGCCGCCAGTCCGTCGATCCGTCAGTCCGGCAGCACGACCGACACGATCCCGGCCAGGTGGGCGAGCCGGGCGACCTCGGCGGCGCGGAACATCGGCCCGCCGGGCCTGCCGACGAGCAGCACGCGGTCCGGCTTGCCCAGCGGCGTGGCCGCCAGCTCCGTGCCCAGCTCCTGCCACGTCTCGGGCACCCAGTCCTCCTCGCCGTCCAGCACGGTGGCGCGCTGGAGGGGGAACCAGGGCGGGTTCGTCATGCGGGTCTCCGGGGCCGCCGAGCTGGCGGTGATCCGGTGGACGCCCTTGGCGTCGTGGCCGAGCACGACCGCCCAGCCCGCACGGATGATCTTCGGGACGCCCTCGGTGAAGACCGCGAGACCCTTGGAGGGCTCCTCGGCGACCTCCTCGACCAGTTCCAGCTCGCGGTGCGTGTCGAGCACCCCCGCGTACGGGCGCACCGCGTCGACCTCGACGCCCTCGATGGACTCGGCCGCGGTGATGAGCACGTCGGGGAGCCGCCCGGAGGGCAGTTCGACCACGAGGTCGTCGATCGCCACGCCGCCGCCGCGTTCCACCACGTCCACGCTGAGGATGTCTGCCCCGATCTCGCCGAGCGCCGAAGCGACCGCGCCGAGGGTGCCGGGACGGTCCGGGAGTTGGACCCGGATCAGGAAGGACACGGTGAACGCCTCCATGCTCATGCGCGGGAGACGATCACCCGAGCGGTGTTCGGCGAGCGGTACGCGCCACGTGACCGCATCGCCCGACCGGTGATTCTCGCAGACGAACTATCGCTTTCCGACTCTCCTCCGACAGTTGCGCCCCGGTAAAATCGCGCACCGCCCGTGAGCAGGCGCCCGGCAACCCGGTCGAAGCCCGTGCTGACCTCGCCATAGACTCGGGAAGTCCAAAAATCCGACTACCGACCCACGGGGGTTGACGAGGTGCCCAGCATCTCCCGCGACGAGGTCGCGCACCTGGCCAAGCTGGCCAGGCTGGCCGTCACCGACGACGAGCTCGACCTGTTCGCCGGTCAGCTCGACGTCATCCTGCAGTCGGTGTCCGCGGTGGGCGACATCGCCACCGCCGACATCCCACCGACGTCGCACGCCGTTCCGCTGACCAACGTGTTCCGCGAGGACGTGGTGCGCCCGAGCCTCGGCCAGGCCAAGACGCTCGCGGGCGCCCCCTCCGCCGAGGACGGCCGCTTCCGCGTGCCCCGAATCCTGGGTGAGGAAGCATGAGCCTGATCCGCAGCACGGCCGCCGAACTGGCCGCCAAGATCCACGGCGGCGAGGTGTCCGCGGTCGAGGTCGCCCAGGCGCACCTCGACCGCATCGCCTCGGTCGACAAGGGGATCAACGCGTTCCTGCACGTCGACACCGAGGGCGCGCTCGCCGCCGCCAAGAAGGTCGACGACGACGTCGCCGCCGGTCGCCCGGTGGCCTCGCCGCTGGCGGGCGTGCCGCTGGCGCTCAAGGACGTCCTCGTCGCCGAGGGCATGCCGACCACGTGCGGGTCGAAGATCCTCGAGGGCTGGCACTCGCCGTACGACTCGACCGTGACGCGCAAGCTGCGCGAGGCGGGCGTGGTCATCCTCGGCAAGACGAACATGGACGAGTTCGCCATGGGCTCGTCGACCGAGAACTCCGCCTACGGCCCGACCCACAACCCGTGGGACCTGGACCGCATCCCCGGCGGCTCGGGCGGTGGCTCCTCCGCGGCGCTGGCCGCGTTCGAGGCGCCGCTGGCCATCGGCACCGACACCGGCGGGTCCATCCGCCAGCCCGGCTCGGTCACCGGCACCGTCGGCGTGAAGCCGACCTACGGCTCGGTGTCCCGTTACGGTCTGGTTGCGTTCTCGTCCTCGCTCGACCAGGCCGGGCCGTGCGCCCGCACCGTCCTCGACGCGGCGCTGCTGCACGAGGTCATCGCGGGCTACGACCCGATGGACTCCACGTCCGTCGACGTGCCGGTCCCACCGGTCGTGGCGGCCGCCCGCGAAGGCGCCTCCGGCGACCTGAGCGGCGTCCGCGTCGGCGTCGTGACGCAGTTCAGCGGCGAGGGCTACCAGCCCGGCGTGCTGGCGTCGTTCGAGGCCGCCGTCGAGCAGCTGCGCCAGCTCGGCGCGGAGGTCGTGCAGGTCTCCTGCCCGAGCTTCGACTACGCGCTGCCCGCGTACTACCTGATCGCGCCGAGCGAGGCCTCGTCCAACCTGGCCCGCTTCGACGCGATGCGCTACGGCCTGCGCGTCGGCGACGACGGCACGCACGGCGCCGAGGAGGTCATGGCGCTGACCAGGGCCGCCGGGTTCGGCGCCGAGGTCAAGCGCCGCATCATGATCGGCACGTACGCGCTGTCGTCCGGCTACTACGACGCGTACTACGGCTCGGCGCAGAAGGTCCGCACGCTCATCGCGCGCGACTTCGACGCCGCGTTCGCGACCGTCGACGTGCTCGTCTCGCCGACCACGCCGACCACCGCGTTCAAGATCGGCGAGCGCGCCGACGACCCGATGGCCATGTACAAGGCCGACCTCTGCACCATCCCGTCGAACCTGGCGGGCAACGCGGCCATGAGCGTCCCGAGTGGACTGTCCGCGGACGACGGGCTGCCCGTCGGCCTGCAGATCATGGCTCCCGCGCTCCAGGACCACCGCATGTACCGGGTCGCCGCCGCCTACGAGGTCGCGCGCGACGCGGCCCAGGGCGGTCCGCTCATCGGGCGCGTCCCGCAGTTGGAAGGGATCTGACGATGAGGAAAGCCCGAGGGATCATGGGTCTGCTCGGCGCGGTCGCCGCCGCCGCGAGCGCCTTCTCCACCCTGCGCACCGCCAGGGGCGACAAGGACAAGCTGGCGCTGGCGAACGCGGCCGCGAGCATCGCCGTGGCCATCACCGGCGCAGCGCTTGCCGTGCGCGGATTCCGGAAGGACGGGAAGGCGTGACGAGCGTGGCCGAGCTGATGGACTACGACGACGTCGTGGCGCGCTTCGACCCGATGCTGGGCCTCGAGGTGCACGTCGAGCTGCACACCAGGACGAAGATGTTCTGCGGCTGCGCCAACGAGTTCGGCGGCGAGCCGAACACGCACGTGTGCCCGGTGTGCCTGGCCGCGCCCGGCGCGCTGCCGGTCGTGAACGGCGTCGCGGTCGAGTCGGCGATCCGGATCGGTCTCGCGCTCAACTGCGAGATCGCGGAGTGGTGCCGCTTCGCGCGGAAGAACTACTTCTACCCGGACATGCCGAAGAACTTCCAGACGTCCCAGTACGACGAGCCGATCGCGTTCAACGGCTACCTCGACGTGACGCTGGACGACGGCGAGATCTTCCGCGTGGAGATCGAGCGCGCGCACATGGAGGAGGACACCGGCAAGTCGCTGCACGTGGGCGGCACGGCGGGTCGGATCCACGGCGCGGAGCACTCGCTGCTCGACTACAACCGCGCGGGCGTGCCGCTGATCGAGATCGTCACGAAGATGATCCCCGGCACCGCCGAGCGCGCGCCCGAGGTGGCCCGCGCGTACGTCAGCGCGCTGCGCGACCTGCTCAAGGCGCTCGACGTGTCCGACGTGCGGATGGACCAGGGCTCGCTGCGCTGCGACGCCAACGTCTCCTTGAGCCCCAAGGAGACCGGCGTGCTCGGCACGCGCACCGAGACGAAGAACGTGAACTCGCTGCGCAGCGTCGAGCGGGCCGTGCGGTTCGAGATGACCCGCCAGGCCGCGATCCTCGCCGACGGCGGCGAGATCGTGCAGGAGACGCGGCACTTCGAGGAGGCGTCCGGCACGACCCGCGCGGGCCGCCGCAAGGAGACCGCCGAGGACTACCGGTACTTCCCGGAACCCGACCTCGTGCCCATCGCGCCGTCGCGCGAATGGGTGGAGGAGCTGCGCCTCACGCTGCCCGAGATGCCGGCGGAACGCCGCAAGCGCATCAAGGACGAGTGGAGCCTGACCGACGCGGAACTGCGCGACCTGGTCAACGCGGACGCCATCGACCTCGTCGCGGCCACCGTCGAGGCGGGCGCCACGTCCGTCGAGGCGCGGTCCTGGTGGGTGTCGTACCTGATGCAGCAGGCCAACACCCGCGGCGTGGAACTCGGCGCGCTGCCGATCACCCCGGCGCAGGTGGCGAAGGTCGTCGCGCTCGTCAACGAGGGCGCGCTGACCAACAAGCTCGCCCGCGAGGTCGTCATCGGCGTCCTCGACGGCGAGGGCGAGCCGGAGCAGGTCGTCGAGGCCCGCGGCCTCAAGGTCGTCTCCGACGACGGCGCCCTGGAGAAGGCCGTCGACGAGGCGCTGGCCGCCCAGCCCGGCATCGCCGACAAGATCCGCGACGGCAAGCTCGCCGCCGCGGGCGCCATTGTCGGCGCGGTCATGAAGGCCACCAAGGGTCAAGCCGACGCGAAGCGCGTTCGCGAACTAGTGATCGCCCGCTGCTCTTAAGCCATTCCACGTCGGAGGCGTTGCCCGGACCCATTTATGCGGTCCGGACAACGCCTCCGTTGTGTTAGCGGCTTGCTCCGAACGGGTGGCGCTTGTTGTGTCAAGTGATGCGTAAACGCTGGTCAGCGATGACCTGAGCCATATTTTTGGTCGCAATGGGTGAAAATACTCATCGAAGACGCGTCCATCTGTGTAAGGCTTAGGTCGATCAATCGAGCCGGGGGGTTCGAGGTGATCATGAAATGCGATTCAGGTCGTCGGCCCGTTCGGGTCGCCTGTTTGTTAGGGGAGAACAACCATGGCTGCTGAAACCGACCCCAAGCTCGTCGAAGAGATCGACGCGATCGTCCCGGCGGGCACCGAGGGCGGGGACCTCCCGCTGCCGGTGCCGCCCAAGCCGGGCACCCCCGCGGAGCCGAACGGCGGCCCGTACCAGGGCGAAAGCGTCCCCGTGTCGGCCAAGTAGGCCGAAGCCACCACGGTGTCAGGATGTCGCCCGTCGACCGGTTCGTCCCCGGTCGGCGGGCGATCTCAGGTTCCGTACTGTGATCTCATATGAGTGTGCGTGCGTCGTTGGACACAACCGTTGCCCGCGCGCGAGAACTGCACCGCCGTGGCCGCGCCGCCATGATCGCCAACCGCTACTTGATGGCGATCCGGTGGTTGCGCCAGGGGTTGGCGATGCTCGACGCGCCCACCGCCGATGAGACCGAGCTGTTGGAAGTGCGCACTCGGCTGCTCATCACGCTCTCCTTCTGCGTCGCGGAGACCGGAAGCCTGGACGACGGCCTCGAACAGCTGGCCCGTGCGGGTCAGCAGGTCGCGACCGTGCCCGACGACGAGCTGCGATCCGAGCTGTCCGGCATCGTCCACACCAACAGGGGGGTTCTGCTCTGCCGCGTCGGACGGCTAGAGGAGGGCATCGACCACCTCGAGCTGGGCATCAGCTTCAAGGAGCGCAGGCTGGCCGAGGCCACCGGTGATCGGGCCGCGCTGGCCGAGTCGCTTGTCATCGCCCTGTCCAACAGGGGGAACGCGTACGGCGAGATCCACCGGATCGACCTCGCGACCAGCGACCTGAACCGGAGCATCGACCTCGCCACCGAGCACGACCTCCCGATCAGGGCGGCGATCGCGACCCACGCGTTGGGCAACGTGCACCAGCGCGGAGGCGACATCCCGGCCGCCCTCCGCAGCTACAAGGTGGCGGACAAGGCTTTCCAGGAACTCGAACCGGGTCTGCTGCTGCGCCTGCGGATCGACCAGGCCGAGGCGATGATCAGCGTGGGTCTGGCCGACGAGGCCGCCCGCCACCTCGACGAGGTACTGCCCGAACTGCGCAAGCAGCGAATCGGCCAGGACATCGCGGAAGCCGAGTTGTTCCGCGCAGCCGCGGCTCTCCTCGACGACGACGAGGCCACCGCGAAGCGGATGGCCAATTCTGCGCAGCGCAAGCTGATCCGTCGCGGTAGTCCCGCGTGGGCCGCGGTCGCGGCGCTGATCGCGTTGCGGGTGGACGTCCTGCGAGCGCTCGAAGGCCGTCGACCGTCGGCGCGGGTGGTGGAGCGCGCGCTCGAACTGGCCGAGCGGCTCTCATCGCTGAAGTTGCGGGACCAAGCCGCCGTCGCACACGTGCTCGCGGTGCGCGTGGAAGTGCGTCGGGGCAACACCGAACAGGCCGCCGAACTGCTGCGCGATGTCCCGCGCGCTCGGCGGACCAGCCCGATCGACCACCGGATGCTGCTCCGGCTGTGCCGTGCCGAACTGGCTCTCGCCACCGGGAACCGCCGTGTCGCCCTGGCCCAGGCCAAGGCGGGACTCGCCGAACTGGGCCGGATGCGCGACCAGATGGGCGGGTTGGAGCTGGTGTCCGGCACGGCGTTGCACGGTCGGGAGCTCGGTGAGCTGGCTGTGCGGCTGGTGCTGGGCGACTCGAGTTCGGCGGCGGGCGCGCGGCGGTTGTTCACCTGGCTGGAGCGGACCCGTGCGCAGATGTACCGGTACGAGCCGGTCGAGTCCACTGTGGACGTGGAGCTGGCCGGGCGGATCGCCGAGGTGCGGCAGTTGAGCCGCGCGCTGCTGCGCGCCCGGCTCGACGGGCACCCGACGTCCACGCTGGAGGTCCGGTACGCGACCAGCCAGCGGGACGCCATGCGGCTGGGGTGGAGCGCGAGTCCGTGGGGCAGGGCGCGGCCGGTCGCGGACCTGCGGGAGGTGCAGGCGCAGTTGGGTGAGCGGGCCATGATCAGCTTCGCGTCGTCCGACGACTCGATGGTGGCGGTGGTCGTGGCGGGCGGGCGGGTCCGCCTGGTGCGGTTGGGATCCACCGAGGCCGCGACCGAGGCCGCGTTGCGCCTGCACGCCGACCTCAACGCCCTCGCCCCCGACTACCTGCCCGCCCCGCTGGTCGAGGTGATCTCGGCGTCGGCTCGTCGGCAGGCGGACAAGCTGGACCGGCAGCTGCTCCGGCCGTTGGCGGCGATGCTCGGGGACCGCGAGCTGGTGATCGTGCCGACCGGCGCCCTGTACGTGGTGCCGTGGGGTGTGCTGGCGCTGTGCAAGTCGCGGCCCACGACGGTCGTGCCATCGGCCACGGCCTGGCTGGCCACCGCGCGGGCGGACGTCGACTCCGGGCACGGGGTGCTGCTGGTCAGCGGGCCGGGGTTGCAGGCAGCCGAGGGGGAGATCGACAAGCTCGCCGGGTACCACGTGGACGCGACCGCGTTGGGCGGTGAGGACGCGAAGGTGGTGCGGGTGCTGGCGGCGTTGGACGGGGTGACGCTCGCCCACATCGCCGCGCATGGGGAGCACGAGCCGGAGAACGCGTTGTTCTCGCGGTTGGAGTTGGCCGACGGGGCGTTGTTCGCGCATGAGGTGGGGAGGGTGCGGAGGCCGCCTCGGCAGGTGGTGCTGGCTGCTTGCGAGTTGGCTTTGAACCGGATCAGGCCGGGGGATGAGGCGTTGGGGTTTGCGGGGGCGATGTTGGCGAGTGGGGCGCATACGGTGATCGCGGCCAGTAGCCGGGTGGGGGATGAGCCGGCGGCGGCGGCGATGGGGGATTACCACCGGGGGTTGGCTTCGGGGTTCTCGCCTGCGGTGGCGTTGGCGGATGCGGTGGCGGTGGATCCGTTGCGGCGGCCGTTTGTGTGTTTGGGGTCTGGGTAGGGGTTGGTTTGGGGCTGGCTGTGGGTGGGGTGTGGGTCACCCTGCGAGGCCCGGCCCTCGGTGCGCGATTGTCTCAATGCCACACCCCCGTTTGTCAAGACGGGAAAGATGCCTTGACAAACGGGGGTGTGGCAGGAGGGCGCTGTGTATCGGGGGCAGGGGTAGGACTGGCTTCGCCACAGGGCATCAGGCTGCGCCTGACTCGGGCACCTCGCTGCGCGTCGGTAGGGCACCTTGCTGCGCGTCGGTAGGGCGGTGGGCGCTCCGCGCCGGGTGCGGGGGAGCGGCTGCGCCGATGGGGGTGGAGGGGGCGGCTCCGTGTCGGATTGGGGGGGCTGGCTGGCTAGTCCTTGCTGCCGCCGCTGGAGGCGTCGCGGACGATGACGATTACTCGGTCGTCGCTGGAGATGGGGGTGCCGCCTGCTTTGTTGACGGTGCCTGCGAGGGCGGTGTTGTCGTCCAGGGCGACCAGGGGGCCGATGCGGCCGAAGCCGTTTTCCTTGTCCAGGAAGGGTTCTGGTTTGCCGGTGAAGGCGCCGTCGGGGTTCATGGCGATCAGTTGGGTGCCCGGCGTGTTGGAAGTGGCGATCCACATCATGTTGGAGAGGGATGCGCAGCCCGCGACGCCCGGCTTGTCGGGCCAGGACCAGGACGGGGTTCCCAGGGGTTTGCCTGCGTTGACGCGGTAGAGGACGTCGGCTGTTGCGGTGGAGTCGGTGACCCAGGTTTTGCTGCCGTCGGCCGAGACGCAGACGCCGCCGGGTGAGCGGAGGCCGCTGGCGATCACGGCCGAGCCCTCGGTGGGGTTGCCCTTCGCGGGTTGGCCCGCGGCGTCGATGCGGAGGACCTTGCCCGCGAGTGAGGCGGGGTCGGCGGCCAGGGTTGGGTTGCCCGCGTCGCCGGTGGCTACGAGCAGCGCGCCGTCGAGGTCGTGGCTGAGGGCGCCGCGGTTGCCGGTGGGGCCCTTGGGGATGCCGGTGAGCACTGGTTTGGGGGTGTCGCCGGGGGCGATGCGGACCACGCGGTTGTCCGTGTCGGTGGTCAGGTAGACGTAGACGAGCTGGTCTTCGCCGTAGGTCGGGGACAGCGTGAGGCTGGTGAGGCCGCCGTCGGCCGTGGCGTCGACGGGGAAGCTGGCGACCTCGACCGGGTCGACGTCCTTGGTGACCTTGAGGAGCTTGCCGGTCGTCCGCTCGGTGGCCAGTGCCGTGACGACGCCGGTGGACTGGTTCACGTCGGTCAGCGCCACGCCGGAGATGGGGTTCAGGCAGGTGGCTACGACGGCCGGGTTGAAGTCCTTGCAGCCCTCGGGCGGGGGGACGGACGTGGGGGGTTGGCCGCCCTGCTGTTCGCCGCCCGCCTGGGGGAGGCCGCCGGGCAGTTCCGGTGTCGGGCCCGCCTGCGGGGTCAGTTGCGGCTGCGCGCTCCAGCCCGCGGGGGACGGCTGCTCGGGGAAGCTCGCGCAACCCGCGGCGAGCAGGCCGATGGCCGTGCTCGCCAGCACCGCGCGGAGCAACCGCTGAGGACGTGACACGGGAAGTGACACTAGGCGCGCTGCCGTGAACCCGGGGTGAGTGGCGGCGGGTCGAGGGCGCAGAGGGCCCTGTGCACGGCGTCGACCCGGTCGACCAGCAGCAACAGCTCCTCGGCGAGCACGTCCGGCGCTTCCAGCGGCAGGAAGTGGCTGGTGGGGAGTACGCGCACCCGTGCCTGGGGCAGCGACCCCGCGGGCCCGGCCATGCTTTCCGGGGACGCGAGCAGGTCGTACTTGCCCGCGAGCACCGTCGTGGGGCAGGTCACGCCGGTCAGGTCCTGCCGGGGCACCTGGCCGAGGGCGAGCGCGAGGGTGAAGTACCAGGTCCAGTCGTGCTTCATGAACCGGCTCATCGACCCCGCCACGGCCTCCGGGGCGCTGGAGGCGAGCATCAGGCCGCTGTGCCGGAGCAGGAACGTCGTCACGTCGTTGATCGGCAGCCGGTGCAGCACCAGGTCCAGCAGGGGCCCGGCCGAGCGCAGCGCCTTCGCGCCGGTCAGCCCGATGAGCCTGCGCACGCCCGACGGCAGGCCGGAGACGCCCAGCATGCTCTCGAACGAGTCGCCGGGGGCACCCGCGACGAGCATCAGCCCGGACACCCGGTCGGGGTGGCGCAGCGCCAGTTCGGCCGCGACCGTCACGCCCATCGACCAGCCGAGCAGCACGCACTGCTCGATGCCCGCGTCGTCCAGGACGGCGATCGCGTCGGCGACGTGGTCGGCCAGCGCGATCCGCGACTCGTCCTCCGGCCGCGCCGACCCCATCGTGCCGCGGTGGTACCAGCTCAGCGCCCGCACACCGCACGACGGCAGGAGCAGCGCGGGCCAGGTCTCCGGGGTGGTGCCGAGGCCGGGGCAGAGCAGGACGGCGGGCCCCTCCGCGTCCGAGCGCCACACCCTGATCCGCGTGCCGTCCGCCGAGACGACGTCGTGCTCCTGCATGCGCGACAGTGTGCCGTAGCTTGCAGGGGTGACGCTCATCGTGCTCGTCCCCGACGACTACGGCGTGTCCGCGCTGTCCTCGTTGGACGGTGTCCGAGCCGTCCGCTACGAGGCGGGCGAACCGCTGCCCCCGGAAGCCGCCGACGCGCGGGTCCTCGTGCCGAAGTTCCTCCAGGGGACGAACCCGGCGGACGTCTACGCGAAGCTGCCGAAGCTCGAACTGGTGCAGCTGCTCAGCGCGGGCGCCGAGCGCTTCATCGGCTCCGTCCCCGAAGGCGTGCTGTTGTCCACGTGCCGCGGCGCGCACGGCGGCAGCACCGCGGAGTGGGCGATCGGCGCGCTGCTGTCGATCTACCGCGACTTCCCCGCGTTCGACGCCGCCCGCCGGGAGCGCCGCTGGGACTTCCACCGCACCGACACCCTCCAGGACAAGCGCGTGCTGGTCGTCGGCGCCGGTGACCTGGGTGAGCAGTTCCGGCGCAGGCTGGAGCCGTTCGACGCGACCGCGACCCTGGTCGGCCGCACCGCCCGCGACGGCGTGCACGGCATGGACGAGCTGCCCGCGCTGCTGGGCGAGCACGACGCCGTGCTGGTCGTCGTGCCGCTGACCGACGAGACCACGGGCATGGTCGACGCCGCGTTCCTCGCCGCGATGCCCGACGGCGCGATCCTGGTCAACGGCGCCCGCGGCCCGGTGGTCGACACCGACGCGCTGGTCGCCGAGCTGACCAGCGGACGGCTCCGCGCCGCCCTGGACGTCACCGAGCCCGAGCCGCTGCCCGAGGACCATCCACTGTGGACCGCGCCCGGCCTGTTCCTCACGCCGCACGTGGCGGGGAGCTGCACGGGGTCCGAACGCCGCGCGTACGCGGTCGCGACCAGTGAGATCGCCCGGTTCGCGGCCGGTGAGCAGCCCGCCAACCTGGTGAAAGGCGACTACTGACGGTTCCGGTCGGCATCCGCACCAGTCGGTCCGGCGGAATGGGCCCTCGCCAACGTCGCCCGATTCTCCTATCGTGCCGATTCGTGGCTACTCACGACGACCGCTCCGGCTCCGGTGGTTACCCCGACGACGGTTTCTACCCGACGAGCGGTGCGAGCGGAGGCGTGCACCACTTCGACGACGGCACCCAGTCCTTCGACTCCGGCACCAAGCCCTACGACAGCACCGGCTACGGCACCCCGGTCGATCCGGTCGACCCCGTCTCCACGCACTACGAGGACGACTACGACCGTCGCCGCGTGTTCGCCTGGAACGGCGGCACCGACCTGGGGCTGTTCGTCCTGAGGGTCGCCCTGGGCGCCGCCTTCGTCGTGCACGGCCTCCAGAAGGTCTTCGGCATGTTCGGCGGTCCGGGGATCGACGGCTTCGCGAAGTTCCTCGAGACCTCGGGCTTCCGCGAGGCTCGCATACTGTCCTGGGTCACCGGCGTCACCGAGCTCGGCGGCGGCGTCCTGCTGGTGTTCGGCCTGTTCACGCCACTCGCGGCGGCCGGTATCCTCGGCGTGATGGCCAACGCCATCGTCGTCAAGTGGGGCGGCGGCTTCTTCGGCGCCCCCGGCGTCGAACAGGAGGCCTCGTTCGCCGTCATGGCCTTCGCCCTGCTCTTCACCGGCCCCGGCCGCGCCGCCCTCGACCACGGCCGCTCCTGGTTCCGCCGCCCACTGCTCAGCGGCACCATCTTCCTCGTCATCTCCGCCGCCGCAGTCATCGCGACCCTGTACGTCTTCCGCTCCGTCTAACCCCCACCGTCCTACCGACGCGCAGCGAGGTGCTCTGCCGACGCGCCAGCGAGGTGCTCTGCCGACGCGCCAGCGAGGTGCTCTGCCGACGCGCCAGCGAGGTGCTCTGCCGACGCGCCAGCGAGGTGCTCTGCCGACGCGCCAGCGAGGTGCTCTGCCGACGCGCCAGCGAGGTGCCCGAGTCAGGCGCAGCCTGATGCCCTGTGGCGAAGCCAGTCCTACCCCTGCCCCCGATACACAGCGCCCTCCTGCCACACCCCCCGTTTGTCAAGGCATCTTTCCCGCCTTGACAAACGGGGGGTGTGGCATTGAGACAATCGCGCACCGGGGGCCGGGCTTCGCGCTCTCCCCCCCGCCACCAACCCCACCTACCGAGACGGATCCCTAACAGCCCCCGTAGACGCATCCGTCGTCAACCGCGCATAAGCCCGCAACGCCGCCGTCACCGGCCGCACCCGGTCCACCGGCTGCCACGGCCGTTCGGCGGCGTCCATCTTCGCCCGCCGCTCCGCCAGCACGTCCTCGTCCACCAGCAGCTCCAACCGCCGCTCGTGCACGTCGATCAGGATCCGATCCCCGTCCTGCACCAGCCCGATCGCCCCGCCACCGGCCGCCTCGGGCGACACGTGGCCGATCGACAATCCCGAGGACCCGCCCGAGAACCGCCCATCCGTGATCAACGCGCACTTCTTGCCCAAACCGGACCCCTTGAGGAACGCCGTCGGGTGCAGCATCTCCTGCATCCCCGGCCCGCCCGCCGGACCCTCGTAGCGCACGACCAGCACGTCACCGGCCTGGATCTCCTTCTTCAGGATCACCGACACGGCCTCCTCCTGGCTCTCCACGACCCGCGCGGGCCCCTCGAAGTGCCACAGCTCCTCGTCGATGCCCGCCGCCTTGATCACCGCGCCGCGCTCGGCCAGGTTCCCGCGCAGCACCGCGAGCCCGCCGTCCTTGGTGAAGGCGTGCTCCACGTCGTGGATGCACCCCTCCGCCGCGTCGGTGTCCAAAGAGGACCAGCGGTTCGACGTGGAGAACGCCTCCGTCGTCCGCACCCCGCCGGGCGCCGCGTGGAACAGCTCCACAGCCCGCTCGGACGGCGAGGCACCGCGCACGTCCCATTCACCCAGCCACTCCGAGAGCGACGTGCTGTGCACCGAGTGCACGTCGCGGTGCAGCAGGCCGCCGCGGTCCAGCTCGCCGAGCAGCGCCGGGATGCCGCCCGCCCGGTGCACGTCCTCCATGTGGAAGTCCGAGTTCGGCGACACCTTCGACAGGCACGGCACCCGGCGGCTGATGTCGTCGATGTCCTGGAGCGTGAAGTCGATCTCGCCCTCCTGCGCGGCGGCGAGGATGTGCAGCACGGTGTTCGTCGAGCCGCCCATCGCCATGTCCAGCGCCATGGCGTTCTCGAACGCCTTGCGGTTCGCGATCGACCGCGGCAGCGCCGACTCGTCGTCCTGCTCGTACCAGCGGCGGCACAGCTCCACGACCGTCTTGCCGGCCTCGACGAACAGGTCGCGGCGCGCGGCGTGCGTGGCCAGCGTCGACCCGTTGCCCGGCAGCGCCAGCCCGAGCGCCTCGGTGAGGCAGTTCATCGAGTTCGCGGTGAACATGCCGGAGCACGACCCGCACGTCGGGCACGCCGACCGCTCGACCGCGTCCAGGCCCTCCTGGTCGACGTTCGCGTTCGCCGACGCGGAGATCGTCGTGATCAGGTCGGACGAGGGGATCGCCACCCCGTCCACGATGACGGCCTTGCCCGCCTCCATCGGCCCGCCGGACACGAACACCACCGGGATGTTCAGCCGCAGCGCCGCGTTCAACATGCCGGGCGTGATCTTGTCGCAGTTCGAGATGCACACGATCGCGTCGGCCTGGTGCGCGTTCACCATGTACTCGACCGCGTCCGCGATCACCTCGCGCGAGGGCAGGGAGTAGAGCATCCCGCTGTGCCCCATCGCGATGCCGTCGTCCACCGCGATCGTGTGGAACTCCCGCGGCACCCCGCCCGCCTCGCGGATGCCCTCGGCCACGATGTCGCCGAGGTCGCGCAGGTGCACGTGGCCGGGCACGAACTGGGTGTAGGAGTTCGCGATGGCGATGATCGGCTTGCCGAAGTCCGAGTCGGTCATGCCGGTGGCCCGCCACAGCGAACGGGCGCCCGCGGCGTTGCGGCCGTGGGTGGTGATTCGGGACCGTAGCGAGGGCACGGCTCCTCCAAGATCTGAGTGCGCAGCAGTGGTTTCAGACGCCTGGTGGGCGTGACGTGCGGTGGAGCGGTGGTTCAGACGTTACTCGGGCGCAGCGCCGCGGCGACCAGAAGACCGGCCAGTGCGAGCGTGATCACGTGGACCACCGTGCACCACAGGCAGATCTTCCCGATCAGCAGGAACTCGGCCGCCACCAGGTACACGACGAACAGCACGCCGACCGCGACCGACCCCAGCCGCGCCCAGCCGATCCACGGGTTCTCGGTCCGCCACGCCCACGGGAGGCAGAGGGCGGTGAGGAAGGCGTAGAAGAGGGCGCCCAGGACGGCCACGGGGATGCCGAGCAGTTCGGACTGCTCGCTGCTGGTGACGGTGGCGCAGTCGACGACGCTGTTCTCGGAGCAGACGAGCAGCTCGGGGGCGCCGTAGTGCGCGATCGTCAGGTAGACGGAGACGGCGAGTCCCGCGAGGGCCAGGACGAGACTGATCAGGGGGACGCGGGAGGTCTTGAGCACGGGCCCGACTCTACGGAGCCCCCCGGTTCGACCCACGTGAACCACACCACCCGATCGAGCACACTTCCCCGCGAGTCGAACCCCCAGACACCCCGTGTCGAACCTTCAGACACCGCGAGTCGAACGCTCAGACACAGCGAGTTCCTCAGTCGGACACCCGGCTCGACGTCGTCGGTGGCTGCTGGTCCGCGTTTTCCGGCGCGGCCACCGGTTCGACGGCCGGTTCGACGGCCGTCACATCCGGCTCGACCGCGTCCGGCGCGGCGTCCTCGACGACGGTGGCGGCTTCGGCGGCCTCAACGACCTCCGCGGACTCCGCGACCTCGACCGGCTCCTCCGCCTTCACCGCCTTCACCGACGGATCCGCGATCCGGCCACCGCTCACCGCGGCCAGCGCAGGCAGGTGCATCATCCGCACGGCGGGCAGCTTCACCAGCTTGTCGTCGGTCAGCACGGCGCTCAGCCAGGACCGCTCGGTCAGCTTGATGGCCTTCACGTCGGTCCACGGCACGACCCGCTTGCCGAACACCCCGCGCGCGACGATCTTCTCCGAGTCGACCGTCGTCCGGTTCCGCAGCACCCACACGGCGAACACCAACGGCAGCACGTACAGCACCTGCAAGCCCGGTACGGCGAACGCCACGGGGGTGACGCAGATGATGCCGACACCGGAGGCGAGCAGGGCTACGGCGGGGATTCGGAAGACCAGCTTGTCCACGTCGGACATGGTCGCACCGGTCAGCCGCACGGGTGACTCCGGGCCGTGTTCGTGCACCACATCACGTCCACGATCCGGGAATTCGATCCCGCCCAGTTGACGGTTCGCGGGATTCACGGTTAACGTCACGGCCATGCAGCGCACGCTCGTTCTCGTACTTCCCAGGCGCGTCGACGCCTAGGCAGAACAGCTGCGTCGACGCGCGACCCTCGTACGACCCATCCGGGTTGTCGAGGGTTTTTTCGTGCCCGGACCCCCAGGTGGGCTCCCCACCGCATCCGACCCCACGAGGCAGACAGATGACTAGCGCAACCTCGCGACAGGCTCCCGGCGAGTCGCCCCGCCCCGGACCGCGGCCGAAACCGGCCCCGCCGACCGGGGCCCCCATCCGGGTGACCGGTGCCCAGTCGCTCGTCCGTTCACTCGAAGCCGTCGGCTGCGAAATCGTCTTCGGCATTCCGGGTGGCACGATCCTCCCCGCCTACGACCCGCTCCTGGACTCGACGAAGGTCCGGCACATCCTGGTCCGCCACGAGCAGGGCGCGGGCCACGCGGCGACGGGGTACGCGCAGGCCACGGGCAAGGTCGGCGTGTGCATGGCGACGTCGGGGCCGGGAGCCACGAACCTGGTGACGCCGCTGGCCGACGCGAACATGGACTCGGTCCCCGTCGTCGCGATCACCGGGCAGCAGAGCCGGGCGCTGATCGGCACGGACGCGTTCCAGGAAGCGGACATCTGCGGCATCACGATGCCGATCACCAAGCACAACTTCCTCGTGACGGACCCGGTGGAGATCCCGCGGGCGATCGCGGAGGCGTTCCACCTGGCGTCGACGGGCCGACCCGGCCCGGTGCTGGTGGACATCCCCAAGGACGTGCTCCAGGAGATGACCACGTTCTCCTGGCCGCCGGAGCTGCGCCTGCCGGGTTACCGCCCGACCACGCGGCCCCACGGGAAGCAGGTGCGCGAGGCCGCGAAGCTGATCGCCGCGGCCCGCAAGCCGGTGCTCTACGTCGGCGGCGGCGTCATCAAGGCCGACGCGCACGCGGAACTGCTGCGGCTGGCCGAGTCCACGGGCATCCCGGTCGTCACGACGCTGATGGCCAAGGGCGCGTTCCCGGACTCGCACCCGCAGCACATGGGCATGCCCGGCATGCACGGGTCGGTCGGCGCGGTCGCCGCGATGCAGGAGGCCGACCTGCTGGTCGCGCTCGGCGCGCGGTTCGACGACCGGGTGACCGGCCAGCTGTCGTCGTTCGCGCCGCACGCGCAGGTCGTGCACGCGGACATCGACCCGGCCGAGATCTCCAAGAACCGGCGTGCCGACGTGCCGATCGTGGGTGACTGCAAGGAGATCATCACCGAGCTGGTCGACGCGATCCGCGCCGAGGTCGAGCACTCGGACAAGAAGGCCGACCTGGCGCCGTGGTGGGCCTACTTGAACAACCTCAAGGAGACCTACCCGCTGGGCTACGACTGGCCGTCGGACGGGACGCTGTCGCCGCAGTACGTGATCGAGCGGATCGGTTCGCTGGTCGGCCCGGACGCGCACTACACCGCGGGTGTCGGGCAGCACCAGATGTGGGCGGCGCAGTTCATCAAGTACGAGAACCCGCGGACGTGGATCAACTCCGGCGGGCTCGGCACGATGGGCTACGCGGTCCCCGCGGCGATGGGCGCCAAGGCGGGGGCGCCGGACAAGGCGGTCTGGGCGATCGACGGCGACGGCTGCTTCCAGATGACCAATCAGGAGTTGGCCACCTGCGCCATCGAGGGCCTGCCGATCAAGGTCGCCGTCATCAACAACGGCAACCTGGGCATGGTCCGCCAGTGGCAGACCCTGTTCTACGAGGGTCGCTACTCGCAGACCGACCTCGGGACGCACAAGCACCGCATCCCGGACTTCAAGCTGCTCGGCGAGGCCATGGGCTGCGCCGGTCTGCGCGCGGAGTCCCGCGAAGAGGTCGACGAGGTCATCAAGAAGGCCATGGAGATCAACGACCGCCCGGTCGTCATCGACTTCGTGGTCGGCAAGGACGCCCAGGTGTGGCCCATGGTCGCCGCGGGCACCGGCAACTCCGAGATCATGGCCGCACGCGGCATCCGCCCACTGTTCGATGAGGACCTGTGATGACCCGCCACACCCTGAGCGTCCTGGTCGAGGACAAGCCCGGCGTGCTCGCCCGCGTCGCAGGCCTGTTCTCCCGCCGGGGCTTCAACATCGAGTCGCTGGCCGTCGGCCGCACCGAGTACCCCGACATCTCCCGGATGACCATCGTCGTCTCGGTGGACGAACTGCCCCTGGAACAGGTCACCAAGCAGCTCAACAAGCTGATCAACGTGATCAAGATCGTGGAACTGGAGCCGACCGCTTCGGTTCAGCGACAACTGGTGCTCGTGAAGGTCAGGGCCGACGCCACCGTGCGCAGCCAGGTCCTCGAAACCGTGCAGCTGTTCCGCGCGAAGGTCGTCGACGTCTCGCCCGAGGCGGTCACCGTCGAGGCCACGGGCACGTCTGACAAGCTCGACGCGCTGCTCCGAATGCTGGAACCGTACGGCCTCCGCGAGATCGTGCAGTCCGGCATGGTCGCGATCGGCCGCGGCGCCCGTTCGATCACCGCCACCGCGGTGCGCTGAAACCCAACGTCGGCGAAGCCGGCAACCAGACTGAAGTTCGTTGCAGGGAAGGAAGAAGTAACACCATGAGCGTCGAGATCTTCTATGACGACGATGCGGACCTGAGCATCATCCAGGGCCGCAAGGTCGCCGTGATCGGCTACGGCAGCCAGGGCCACGCGCACGCGCTGAGCCTGCGCGACTCCGGCGTCGACGTGCGGATCGGTCTCCTGGAGACCTCGAAGTCCCGTGCCAAGGCCGAGGAAGAGGGTCTCCGCGTGCTCACGCCCGCCGAGGCGTCCGCCGAGGCCGACCTGATCATGATCCTGGCGCCGGACACCGCCCAGCGGCACATCTACGCGAAGGACATCGCGCCGAACCTCAAGGACGGCGACGCGATCTTCTTCGGCCACGGCTTCAACATCCGCTACGGCCTCATCGAGGCGCCGTCCGGTGTGGACGTCGCCATGGTCGCCCCGAAGGGCCCCGGCCACCTGGTCCGCCGCCAGTTCGTCGACGGCAAGGGCGTCCCCGCGCTCATCGCCATCCACCAGGACGCCACCGGCGGCGCGCAGGCACTCGCCCTGTCCTACGCCGCGGGCATCGGCGGCACGCGCGCCGGCGTCATCAAGACCACGTTCACGGAAGAGACCGAGACCGACCTCTTCGGCGAGCAGGCCGTGCTCTGCGGCGGCGCTTCCGCCCTCGTGCAGACCGGTTTCGAGGTCCTGACCGAGGCCGGCTACGCCCCCGAGATCGCGTACTTCGAGGTCCTCCACGAACTCAAGCTCATCGTGGACCTCATGTACGAGGGCGGCATCGCCCGCATGCGCTACTCCATCTCCGACACCGCCGAGTACGGCGACCTGACCCGCGGCCCGCGCGTGATCAACGCCGCGGTCAAGGAGGAGATGAAGAAGATCCTGGGCGAGATCCAGGACGGCACCTTCGCGAACGAGTGGGTCGCCGAGGACGAGGCGGGCCGCAACAACTACAAGAAGTTGCAGGCCGAGGGCGAACAGCACCCGATCGAGGAGGTCGGCAAGAAGCTGCGCGGCCTCATGTCCTGGGTCGACCGACCGCTCACCGACACCGTCTGAGCAGCACGTTGATCACACGGAGCCCGCGATGCCACAGGCGTCGCGGGCTCCGGTATACCTAGGGGCATGACGGAAAGCGCGCCCATCTACGACGACAAAGCCCACGTGCGCGGCAACCTCGACCTGACGACCGCCGAATGGCAACGCGGCGACGAAGGCGACCCCGACGGCGAACACGTGGAAATCGCCTTCGTGGAACACACCGACGGCGTCACCTACGTGGCGATGCGCAACTCCGCCCACCCGGAGGGCCCGGTCCTGGTGTTCACACCGGCGGAGTGGGACGCGTTCATCCTGGGGGCGAAGGACGGCGAGTTCGACGAGCCCTGGTGACCGGCTGCTCGACGGGCCAGCCCGGCTTTGTCGGGCGCAGCCCGATGCCTGACCGAAGCGAAGCCAGGTGCCCGATCAGGCGCAGCCTGATGCTTGGTCCGACGCGAAGCCAGGATGCTTGGTCAGGCGCAGCCTGATGCTTGGTCCGAAGCGAAGCCAGGATGCCTGGTCAGGCGCAGCCTGATGTCTTGTCGGGCGTAGCCCGATGCTGGCGTAGCCAGACCTACCCCTGCACCCCGATCCGAAGCCATCTCTGGGCTTGACGCAGCTTGTCAAGACAGCTCTATCGTCTTGACAAGCTGCGTCAAGCCCAGAACACTCGGCGAGCGGGGTGGAGGCATGTTCCCTGGAGCCAGCCCCGCACATCGGCGAGAACACACCCCAAACCAGGGTCCCCCTGACGTGAAGACCCCCCGAAACCCAAGGTACTCAAGGGGTCCGACAATTCCTGGATCCCACGGCCGCGCTACCGCAGACCAGCAACCGCGCGGTCGACGACGACCGGGCAGTGGGGATTGACTGGCAGGGCTTGGGCGGCGGGCTGGAACCGGCGGGCGAGGCCTGCGGGGATCGGGTAGCAGGGATTGGCCAGCGCGCAGTGGGCAGCGGACGAGGTCGTGCGGCCCCAGGCGGCGGGGTGGGCCAGTCGGCCAGGCTCACGAGGATCGGCTGGCGAGGATGGGCTGGCGCGGATGGGTCGGCCGGGACTGACCGGACGGTGTGGGCTCTACGCATGAGCCAACCCATCAGCACCCTTATCCGCACACGCACTCCTCGACCCCACCACCACCCGCACACCGCACACCCATGCACCGCCCACCCTCCAACCCCGCCCCACCCACGCACCCACACCCCCCCCGGCGCCCCCGAACCCCCACCCCCACATCACCGAACCCCGCCGAACCCCGCCGAACCCCCGACCCACCCCCTCCCACACCGTGAGACCGCAGGTCAGCGGGACGCCCGTACTGGTGAACCCCCTGGTGAGGTGGGACACCCGGCGATGGTGGGCGAGACCTCGCTGACTAGACTCGTTAACAGTCCGGACACATTGCCGTGGCCGGTCGGCGCGGCTGCCGACGGCGCCCATCCGGCCGTGGCCCGCGCTCCCCATCTGATCCCCGATGCCCTGGGAGCAACGTCCGTGAGCACGAGCCGACCTGTTGTCCTGATCGCCGAGAAGCTGGCCCCCTCGGTGCTCGACGTTTTCGGTGACGGGATCGAGGTGCGCCATGTCGATGGCACCGACCGTCCCGCGCTGCTCGAAGCCGTTGCCGACGCCGACGCGCTGCTCGTGCGCTCCGCCACGAAGGTGGACGCCGAGGTGCTCGCCGCGAGCACGCGGCTGAAGGTCGTGGCGCGCGCCGGTGTGGGTCTCGACAACGTCGACGTGCCCGCCTCCACCGCCCGCGGTGTGATGGTCGTCAACGCGCCCACGTCGAACATCGTGTCGGCCGCCGAGCACGCCGTGGCGCTGCTCCTGTCGGTCGCCCGCCAGGTGCCCGCCGCGCACGCCACCCTGCAAGCGGGCACGTGGAAGCGCAGCTCCTTCAACGGCATCGAGCTCAACGGCAAGACCGTGGGCGTCGTCGGCCTCGGCAAGATCGGGCAGCTGTTCGCGGCCCGCGTCGCGGCGTTCGGCGTGAACCTCATCGCCTACGACCCGTACGTCTCCGCGGCCCGCGCGGCGCAGCTCGGCATCGAGCTGGTCACGCTGGAGGAGCTGCTGGAGCGCTCGGACGCGATCTCCATCCACCTCCCGAAGACGCCCGAGACCAAGGGCCTCATCGGCGCCGACCAGCTGGCGAAGGCGAAGCGCGGCGTGATCGTCGTCAACGCCGCCCGCGGCGGCCTGGTGGACGAGCAGGCGCTGGCCGACGCGGTGCGCGAGGGCCAGGTCGGCGGTGCGGGCATCGACGTGTTCTCGACCGAGCCGACCACCGAGAGCCCGCTGTTCGGCGTGCCGAACATCGTCGTGACGCCGCACCTCGGCGCTTCCACGACCGAGGCGCAGGACCGCGCGGGCACGGACGTCGCGCGTTCGGTGCTGCTGGCGCTGCAGGGCGAGTTCGTGCCGGACGCGGTCAACGTCCAGGGCGGTGGCGTCGTGGGCGAGGAGGTCCGCCCGTACCTGCCGCTGGTGCAGAAGCTCGGCACCGTGCTGGCCGCGCTGTCGACCAAGGCGCCGACGTCGGTCACCGTCGAGGTGCGCGGCGAGCTGTCCAACGAGGACGTGGCGGTGCTGCCGCTGGCCGCGCTGCGCGGCGTGTTCTCCAGCGTCGTCGAGGAGCAGGTCACCTTCGTCAACGCCCCGAACCTGGCGGCGTCGCTGGGTGTCGCGGTGGAGCTGGTGAAGGAGCCGGAGAGCGCGAACCACCGCAGCCTCGTCACGGTGCGCGCGGTGCAGGTCGACGGCACCGTGCTCTCGGTGTCCGGCACGCTCACCGGCCTCGACCAGGTCGAGAAGATCGTCGGCATCAACGGCCGCAGCTTCGACCTGCGCGCCGAGGGCACCGTCCTGCTGCTGGAGTACCCGGACCGCCCCGGCGTCATGGGCACCGTCGGCACGCTGCTGGGCGAGGCGGGCGTGAACGTGGAGGCCGCGCAGATCAGCCAGACCACGGACGGCTCCGACGCGTTCATGCTGCTGCGGGTGGACCGCCAGGTCGACACCCAGGTGCTGGACCCGATCGGCGCCTCGGTCGGCGCGCACAAGGTCGGCTCCGTCAGCTTCGAGTAGTCACGGTCCAGGGGGCGTTCCGGCCCCGGAACGCCCCCTGGAGCGAGTTCGCTTGACCAGGTATGTCGCGCGTACGCCTGGACGTGTGACAGTTGACATCTGGTAAGCAATTCTGTGGGTGCCTTCACTCGTTCGGAGTAATATCTCGGCGATGTTGACCGATTAAATTCCCCCCAACGAGGTTGACCGAGGTGCCGTAGAGGGCACGGCACCCCCGCGAGCAGTCCCTACCCGGTTCTCTCCCTGCCCGCGCGGTCGTATCCGGCCTCGGTTGGGGCATGTTGTGAGTCGAACTCGCATTCTCGCCAGGACAGCGGGCCCCGTGCTCGCCGCGATCCTGGTAGTCGGCGCCACCGCGGGCTCCGCGGTCGCCGCAGACGACCCGAAGGCGGACTCCGTCGCCGCCGCGAAGGGTCTACCGGCCGCTTCCCTGCAGCTGAAGGTCTCGCCTCGGCTGAAGACGACCTCCGGCAAGGTCACCGCGTTCGTCGAGCTCGAGGCGAAGCCCGCCGTCGACACCTTCGACGAGAAGACCAGCCAGGGCGCCACCAAGGAGCAGGCCAAGCAGGCCGCCAAGGTGACGAAGAGCGACACGACCAAGGTCACCGACCAGGTCGTCGGCCAGCTCAAGAGCACCGACTCCTCCACCAGGGAGGTCTCCCGGACCACGAACGGCGTCCCCGGTGTCATCGTCACCGCCGACGCCGCGAAGGTCCGCGAGCTGGCCGACCGCCCGGACGTGAAGTCCGTCCGCGCCGTCGTGCCGAAGACCCGCACCAACTCGAACGCGGTGCAGCTGACCAACACGTACAAGGCGTGGCAGCAGTACGGCAAGCTGGGTGAGAACGTCCGGATCGGCATCATCGACACCGGCATCGACTACACCCACGCCGACTTCGGCGGCCCCGGCACGCCCGCGGCGTTCGAGGCGATCGACGAGACCAAGGTGGACCCGTCGTACTTCCCGACCGCCAAGGTCGTCGGCGGCACGGACTTCGTCGGCAACGGCTACGACGGCGCCAGCGAGGACCCGGCGCTCAACACGCCGAAGCCGGACCCGAACCCGATCGACTGCAACAGCCACGGCACGCACGTCTCGGGCACGACGGCGGGCTTCGGCGTCAACGCCGACGGCACGACGTTCAAGGGCGACTACACGAAGCTCACGCCCGAGGCGCTCAACGCCATGAAGATCGGCCCCGGCACGGCCCCGAAGGCGCTCCTGTACGCGCTGAAGGTGTTCGGCTGCGAGGGCTCGACCAACGTGACGTCGGTGGCCCTCGACTGGGCGCTCGACCCCGACGGCGACGGCGACTTCTCCGACCACCTCGACGTGGTCAACCTGTCGCTGGGCCAGGACTACGGCGCACCGGACGACCCCGACAGCCTCTTCGTGAAGAAGCTGAACAAGAAGAACGTGCTGACGGTGTTCTCCGCGGGCAACGGTGGCGACCTGTACGACATCGGCGGCTCGCCGGGCTCCTCGCCCGAGGCCCTGACCGTCGCCTCGGTCCGCGACTCCTACGTGCTGCGCGACGGCGCCGAGGTCAAGGCCCCCGCGGGCGTGACCGGCGTCAAGCCCGGCCAGTACAGCCAGAACTACACCGGCTACCCGACGCTCGACCTCACCAAGCCGGTCGCGAAGCTGACCGACCCGGCGAACCTCGACGGCTGCCTGCCGTTCTCGGCCGCCGACGCCGCGCTCGTCGCGGGCAAGTTCGCCTGGCTCGAGTGGGACGACGTCGACGCCACCCGCCGCTGCGGTTCCGGTGTGCGCACGAACAACGCCCAGGCCGCCGGCGCGGTCGGCGCGCTGTTCTCGTCCACCCTGGAGAACTTCAACGCGGGCATCGCGGGCAACGCGACCATCCCGGTCTTCCAGTTCACCGGGACGGCCACCGCGGCCCTCCGCCCGGCGCTGGACGCGGGCACGCTCCAGGTCCGCCTCGCGGGCGAGCTGCGCACCTCGACCCCGACCTACGACCAGTCCATCAGCGACACCCCGAGCTCGTTCACCTCCCGTGGTGTGCGCGGCCCGGTCGTGAAGCCGGACATCGCCGCCCCCGGTGACACCATCGCCTCGGCGCTGGTCGGCTCCGGCAACGGCACCCTGGTCATCTCCGGCACCTCGATGGCCGCCCCGCACACCTCGGGCATCTCCGCCCTGGTCCGCGAGGCGCACCCGGACTGGACGACCGAAGAGGTCAAGGCCGACATCATGAACAGCGCGAGCGCCGACGTGAAGCAGGACGGCAAGACCTACGCGCCCAACCGCGTCGGCTCCGGCCGGATCGACGGCAAGGCCGCCCTGGACAACCAGGTCCTCGCGATGGTCCAGGACGATCCGGGCAACGTGAGCGTCTCCTTCGGCACCGTCGAGGTCGGCGGTCCGGTGTCGCTCAGCAAGACCGTCAAGCTGGTCAACAAGAGCGCCAAGTGGGTCGAGTACTCCGCGGGCTACCAGGCCATCACCTCCATCCCCGGCGTGAGCTACCAGCTCTCCTCGGGTTCGGTGAAGATCAGCCCCCGCGGCGTCGCCAAGGTCAAGGTGACCCTGAAGATCGACAACCCGGCCGCGCTGCGCAAGACGATGGACTCCACCGTCGACCCGCTCCAGCTCGACGTGCCGCGCCAGTTCCTGGCCGACGCGTCCGGCCGCGTGGTCTTCACGCCGAAGTCCGGCGCGACGGTCCCGCTGCGGGTGCCGGTCTACTCGGCCCCGAAGCCGGTCTCCAAGATCACGACCGCGGAGACCCTCCAGTTCAAGGGCAAGGACAAGCAGGCCGTCCTGAACCTCAAGGGCAAGGGCGTCAACCAGGGCACCGGTTCGCAGGCTTACCGCTCGCTGATCAGCGTCCTGGAGCTCCAGGGCACCTCGCCCAAGCTCAAGGAGTGCGGCAAGAAGGTCACCGAGAACTGCACCGTCAACGGCACGGCCAAGGGCGGCGACCTCCGCTACGTCGGAGCCGCGTCCACCGCGCCGCTGGCCAAGGCGCAGGGCGCGCCCGAGGAGTCGCTGCTCGCGTTCGGCGTGGCGACCTGGAGCAACTGGTACAACATCGGCAGCAACACGACCCCGTTCGTCGACATCGACACCACGGGTGACGGGGTGCCGGACTTCGAGACGTTCGCGACCAAGCTGACCGACACGGACCTGATGGTCGCCACCACGGTGGACCTCGCCACCGGCGCGACCGTCGACATCCAGAGCCTCAACGGCCAGTTCGGCGACGTCGACACGAACCTGTTCGACACCAACGTCGTCGTCCTGCCGGTGCTGCTCACGGCGCTCGGCCTCGACCCGACCAAGGACACCTCGCGGGTGTCCTACCAGGTCGGCGTCGCGGGTCTGTACGTCGCGCCGGGAACGACGAACGGCCTGATCGACTCGATCCCCGGCTCGTTCTCGTTCGACCCGCTCAAGCCGGGTCTGTCCGCGCAGGGTGGCGGTGACGCCGCGCTCTCGTACGTGGCCAAGCCCGGCACCGCGCTCGTGGTCAACCGCGACACCGCGGCCCTGGCCAAGGACAAGGCGGACAGCCTGCTCGTGCTCAACCACCACAACGCGACCGGTGACAAGGTCTCCGTGGTGAAGGTGCGCGGGTCCGGTGGCTCCGGTTACTAGTCGGTAGTGCTCCACACGAGGACCGGCCGGTCGGGGACTTCCCCGGCCGGCCGGTCTCGTTAGACACTGCGGGTGACACCCGAAAGGGTGGTATGGACCGTCTAGGTGTCCCGAAGTACGGGAGAAGTAGCCACGAAAGTGTGGTCGAGAACCGTTTGCGCTCCCGATTGCCGGTAGCCTTTCGCAAAGGAAAGTAAGTCCCGACAATTGGGACTGATACCTGGGAGGTGTGTGGATGCGGCTCGCAGTGATCCCAGGAGACGGGATCGGGCCCGAGGTCATCGCCGAAGCGCTCAAGGTGCTCGGTGAGGTCGTTCCGGCGGCCGAGATCACGCGTTACGACCTCGGCGCGGCTCGCTGGCACTCCACTGGGGAGTTGTTGCCGGAGTCCGTGCTCGGCGAGTTGCGCCAGCACGACGGAATCCTGCTCGGCGCGGTCGGCGACCCGTCGGTGCCGAGCGGAATCCTGGAGCGGGGGCTGCTGCTGCGGCTCCGCTTCGAACTGGACCACCACGTCAACCTGCGCCCGGCTCGGCTCTACCCCGGCGTGCGCAGCCCGCTCGCCGACGCGCCGGAGATCGACCTGGTCGTCGTGCGCGAAGGCACCGAGGGCCTGTACGCGGGCAACGGCGGCCTGCTGCGCAAGGACACCCCGCACGAGATCGCCACCGAGGTCAGCATCAACACCTCGTTCGGCGTCGAGCGCGTGGTCCGGGACGCCTTCGCCCGCGCCTCCAACCGGCCGCGCAGGCACGTGACGCTGGTGCACAAGACGAACGTGCTGACGCACGCGGGTTCGCTGTGGTCGCGCGTGGTGGAGGAGGTGTCCCTCCAGCACCCGGAGGTCACCGTGTCCTACCAGCACGTGGACGCGGCCACGATCCACCTCGTCACCGACCCCGGCCGCTACGACGTGATCGTCACCGACAACCTGTTCGGCGACATCCTCACGGACCTGGCGGCGGCGGTGACCGGCGGCATCGGCCTCGCGGCCAGCGGCAACCTCGACGTGACCCGGCGCAACCCGAGCATGTTCGAGCCGGTGCACGGCAGCGCGCCGGACATCGCGGGCCAGGGCATCGCGGACCCGACGGCCGCCGTGCTATCGGTCGCCCTGATGCTCGACCACCTCGGCGAGCACGAGTCCGCCCGCCGCATCGAGGCCTCCGTGGCCTTCGACCTGGCGACGCGCGACCACCAGTCGCCCGGCGCGACCTACGCGATCGGCGACCGCCTGGCGGCGCTGGTCTCGTCGAACGTCCGCATCTGACCGACCGCCAGTCCCGGAAGATGCCCGCCCGACCGCTCCGGTCCGGCGGGCATCTTCGTGTCGACGACCGGAACTCCGACGACTGTCGATACTTTGCGTGATTTTGCCCACTTCTTGCGCAACACTGGTCCGCGAGCACCTCCAACGAAGGAGATCGCGGTGGTTGTGTCCCGGAGGACATTCCTCGGTTCGGCACTGGCGGCATCGGCACTGGCGGGGGTGGCCCCCGCACCCGCGCGGGCCGCGAGCCCGCCCGGCGACGTCGTCGGCAAGATCACCGTCGGCTACCAGGGCTGGTTCGCGGCCCCCGGCGACGGCTCGCCCATCAACGCCTGGTGGCACTGGGGCAACAACTGGGGCCAGGCCCCCTCCCCGTCCAACACCGCGATCACCGCGTGGCCCGACATGCGCGACTACGCCCGCGGCTTCCCGACGGCCTACCGGAACCTCGGCAACGGCCAGCCCGCCACGCTGTTCTCCAGCTACGACCAGCAGACCGTGGACACGCACTTCCGCTGGATGCGCGAGAACAACTGCGACACCGCCGCGTTGCAGCGCTTCAACCCGTTCGGCGGCGAGGGCCCGACCCGTGACGGCATGGCGGTCAAGGTGCGGTCCGCCGCCGAGGCCAACGGTCGCAAGTTCTACATCATGTACGACGTCACCAACTGGACGAACATGCAGTCGGAGATCAAGACCGACTGGACCACCAAGATGTCCGCCAACACCGCGTCCCCCGCCTACGCCCGCCAGAACGGCAAACCCGTCGTCTGCATCTGGGGCTTCGGCTTCAACGACGACGGCAGGCCGTTCGCCCCCGGCCCGTGCCAGGACGTGATCAACTGGTTCAAGGCGCAGGGCTGCTACGTCATCGGCGGCGTGCCGACCCACTGGCGCACCGAGATCGAGGACTCCCGGACCGGTTTCGCCGGGGTGTACCGCTCGTTCGACATGCTGTCGCCGTGGATGGTCGGCCGCATCGGGAACGTCGCGGACACCGACCGCTTCTTCACCAACGTCAACCAGCCCGACCAGGCCGAGTGCAACGCCCGCGGCATCGACTACCAGCCCTGCGTCCTGCCCGGCGACCTCCCGTCGAGGCACCGCGCGCACGGCGACTTCATGTGGCGCCAGTTCTACAACGTGGTCCGCCTGGGAGCGCAGGGCATCTACATCTCCATGTTCGACGAGTACAACGAGGGCAACCAGATCGCCAAGACCGCCGAGACCCAGGCGTTCGTGCCGGTCGGTTCGGGGATGCTGGCGCTCGACGAGGACGGCACCCCCTGCTCCGCCGACTACTACCTCCGCCTCACCGGTGACGGCGGCCGCATGCTCAAGGGGCAGATCGCCCTCACCCCGGTCCGCCCCACCCAACCCGTCGTCGGCGGCACCCCGCCGCCGCCCGCGGACCTGGCGCGGGGCAAGGGGACCGCGCAGAGCAGCCAGACCCAGGGCTACGGCGGCGGCAACGCGGTCGACGGCAATCCGGACACCTACTGGGAAAGCGCCAACAGCGCCTTCCCGCAATGGCTCCAGGTCGACCTGGGAAGTGCCACCGGCGCCCGGTGGGCGGTCCTGACCCTGCCCGCGGCCTGGGGAAGCAGGACGCAGACGCTGTCGGTCACCGACGGCGGGTCCACCACCCTGGTGCCCTCCGCCGCGTACGCGTTCAACCCCGGTAGCGGCAACGCGGTGACCATCGCCCTGCCGGGCACGGCGACCCGCTACCTGCGGCTCAACTTCACCGCCAACACGGGGTGGCCAGCGGGTCAGCTGTCCGGCTTGCAGGTCTACGCCTAGTCGCCCGGATCGCCTGGGGCGCAACGGAAGTGCGGTCGACGCGACCGGGGAGTCCCCGGCCGCGTCGACCGCGCACCGACGTGACCTCGGCCACCCGCGGTTGACACCCCCTCGTCCCAACGCACAGCATCACAGCGCTGCCCCTGGGGGAAGTCCGGTCGAAATCCGGCGCTGACCCGCAACGGTAGGTCCGTCTCCACGAGGACGAGCCCGATCACCCATCGGCGGCGCACTGCTCCACTTCCTGCCGTGGTCCGCGGGACGGGGACCTCCGCGGGTCGCTCGCGCTTCGGCCACCTCGCCCGAAAGGCACCTGGTGACCACGGCCCGACGCCCGAGCCTCCGTCCGCTGGTAGCCGGACTCCTGGTCGTCCTGGCCGCGTCCACCCTCTGCGGCGTGGCGCTGGGCCCGGTCGGCATCCCGTTCGCCAGGGTCGTCCACTTCCTGGTGGCGGCGACCACCGGCGGCACGATCCCGGCGGGCGACGCCGGCCAGTACCACATCGTCTGGGACATCCGACTCCCCCGAGTCCTCCTGGCAGCCGTGGTGGGGGCGGGCCTCAGCGTGGTGGGCGTGGCCGTCCAGGCCATGGTGCGCAACGCGCTGGCCGACCCGTACGTCCTGGGCATCTCCTCCGGAGCCTCCGTGGGCGCCACGGCCGTTGCCACCCTCGGTCTCTTCACGTCCCTGGGCGTCTACGCCCTGTCCACCGCCGCGTTCCTCTCGGCACTGGCCGCGACCGCACTCGTCTACCTGGCCGCCAGAACCCGCTCCGGCCTCACCCCGCTCCGCCTGGTCCTCACCGGAACGGCGATGGCGTACGGCTTCTCCGCGCTGGCGATGCTCCTCGTCTTCCAGGCCCCGCACGGCGAAGCCGCCCGCGCCGCCATGTTCTGGCTCCTGGGCAGCCTCGGCGGGGTCACCTGGGGCTCGCTGCCGGTCGCCGCCGCGGTGACGTTCGCGGGCACCGGCTACCTCCTGGCCAACGCCCGCCGCCTCAACGGCCTGTCCACGGGCGACGAGACCGCGACGACGCTGGGCATCGACGTCACCCGCACGCGCAGGCACCTGTTCATCGCCACCGCGGCCATGACCGGCGTGCTGGTCGCCGTGAGCGGCGCCGTCGGGTTCGTCGGGCTGATGCTGCCGCACCTGGTCCGCATGGTGGTCGGCGCGGACCACCGGCGCGTGCTCGTGGTGGCCCCGTTGGCGGGCGCGAGCTTCCTGATCTGGGTGGACGTCGCCGCGCGCCTGCTCGCCGCGCCCGAGGAACTGCCGCTGGGCGTGATCACCGCCGCGCTCGGCGTGCCCTGCTTCGTGTTCCTCATGCGCCGCCGCGGCTACGTGTTCGGGGGCGGCTGATGGAACTCGGACTGGACGGCGTCACGGTCGACGGGATCGTCCACGACGTCACGCTGGCCGCCGCGTCCGGGCAGGTCGTCGGGATCGTCGGTCCCAACGGGAGCGGCAAGTCGACCACGCTGCGCTGCGTCTACCGGGCGCTCAAGCCCAGCGGGGGAGCGGTGCTCCTGGACGGGCGCGACCTGCTCGCCATGCCGCTCAAGGAGAGCGCCCGCAGGCTCGCCGCGCTGACGCAGGACAGCCACGTCGAGTTCGACTTCACCGTCGCCGAGGTCGTCGCGATGGGACGCCTGCCGCACAAGGGGTCCTTCGACCGCGACACCGAACGCGACCACGACCTCGTGGCGGGGTCGCTGCGGCAGGTCGACGCCGAGCACCTGGCGGCGCGCACGTTCCTCACGCTCTCCGGCGGCGAACGGCAGCGCGTGCTGATCGCCCGCGCCCTGGTGCAGGAACCGGACGTGCTCGTGCTCGACGAGCCCACCAACCACCTCGACATCCGCCACCAGCTGGACGTGCTCGCGCTCGTCCGCCGCGTCGGGCCGACCGTGCTGGCGGTGCTGCACGACCTGAACCTCGCCGCCGCCTACTGCGACCGCATCCACGTCCTCGACGGCGGCCGCGTCGTCGCGGGCGGCACCCCGGCCGAAGTGCTGACCCCGGACCTGGTGCTGGCCGTGTTCGGCGTGCGCGCGCACCTGGTCGTCCACCCCACCAGCGGAGCGCCCCAGCTCCTCTTCGAACACCCGGAGGTTTCCCCGTGAGGCTGCTCGCCCTCTGCCTGGTCCTCGCCACCGCCGCGTGCGGTGCGACCGTCGCCCAGGACACCTCGGCCACCGACCCGGTGACCGT
This sequence comes from Umezawaea sp. Da 62-37, assembly GCF_032460545.1. GTDB lineage: Bacteria > Actinomycetota > Actinomycetes > Mycobacteriales > Pseudonocardiaceae > Umezawaea. The sequence continues at coordinate 3,904,813 of NZ_CP135965.1, read as the reverse complement.
GCGGAACTGCGGGCGGGACGTCACCTACGAGCGCGTGCCGGGCAAGGTCGTCACGAACGACACGGGGATCGCCGAGCTGATGTTCGCCCTCGGACTGGCCGACCGGATGGCGGGCTACGTCATCGGCGACGGCCAGACCGCGGACCTGGCCACGTCGCCGTTCAAGGCCGACTGGGACCGGGTGCCGAAGCTGGGGGAGAAGATCGGCAAGGAGCTCGTGCAGGGCGCGGGGGCCGACCTCGTGTTCGCCGGGTGGGACTACGGGTTCTCCGAGAGCACCGGGTTCACGCCGGACGCGTTGGCGGAACTGGGGATCCCGACCTACCAGCTCACCGAGGCGTGCCGCAACGGCGTGGGCAAGCAGCGCGGCGTCATGCCCCCGCTGGACGCGCTGTACGAGGACCTGCGGAACCTCGGGGAAGTCTTCCGGGTGTCGGACAGGGCGGAGGCGCTCATCACCGGGTACCAGGCGCAGATCGCGTCCGCCGAGAAGCTCATGGCGGGCAAGCCGAAGCCGAAGGTCTTCCTCTACGACAGCGGGTTGGACCAGCCGTTCACCTCGGGCCGCAACGCCGCGCCGCAGGACATCATCGCCAAGGCGGGCGGCACCAACATCTTCGGCGACCTGGACGACAGCTGGACCACGGTCGGGTGGGAGGCGGTCGTGCAGCGGAACCCGGACGTCGTCCTGATCAACGACTACGCCGACGGCGACGCCAACACCCCGGAGCAGAAGCGGGCGTTCCTGGAGTCCTACGCGCCGTTGGCCGCGGTGCCCGCGATCCGGGACAGGAGGTTCTTCGTGCTGCCGTACGCGGCCCTCGTCGAAAGCCCCCGCAACCCCGCCGCGATCGAGGCGTTCGCGAAGTTCCTGGCGGGCTGAGGGTTTTCCCGGCCGTTACCCAGGATGTGGGAATTCGGGCCCGACGCTTGGTATGCGCGCCGGGCCTGTGGCACGATCCTCCCGTGGCTTCGAACACCGTGATCATTATTGACGAGCGCGCCGGGTAGTGCTTCTCCGAGCACCGGCGCGCTGACCTCCCGCATCCTGCGGGGGGTCTTTTTGTTTTCCGGACTTCGCCACCCCCTCCACTTCAGCCAGGAGCAGACCGTGAGCAGCCTCCCGCTCGGTGACACCTTCCACGTCTTCGACACCACGTTGCGGGACGGTGCGCAGCGGGAGGGGATCGCCTACTCCGTGTCGGACAAGCTGGCCGTGGCGCGGTTGCTGGACTCGCTGGGCGTCGGGTTCATCGAGGGCGGTTGGCCGGGGGCGATGCCGAAGGACACGGAGTTCTTCGCACGGGCCGCCGCCGGTGAGCTGGAGTTGGAGCGGGCGAAGCTGGTGGCGTTCGGGGCCACGCGCAAAGCGGGGCTGAAGGTCCACGAGGACCCGCAGGTCAGGGCGTTGCTGGAGGCGGGCACCGAGGTGGTGACGCTGGTGGCGAAGTCGGACCGCAGGCACGTGGAACTGGCGCTGCGGACGGACGTGGCGGAGAACTGCGCGATGGTCCGCGACACCGTGCGCCACCTGGTGGAGCACGGCAGGCGGGTGTTCGTCGACGCGGAGCACTTCTTCGACGGCTACGCCCACGACCCCGACTGCGCGCTGCGCGTGTTGGAGTCCGCAGTGGACGGTGGCGCGGACGTCGTCGTCCTCTGCGACACGAACGGCGGCCAGCTCCCGCTGGGGCTGGCCGACACGGTGCGGGACGTGATCGCCCGCACCGGCTTCCGCGTCGGGATCCACTGCCAGGACGACACGTCCTGCGCGGTGGCGAACACGGTGGCGGCGGTGCAGGCGGGGGCGACCCACGTCCAGTGCACCGCGAACGGGTACGGCGAACGGGCGGGCAACGCCGACCTGTTCGCCGTCGTCGGGAACCTCGTGACCAAGCTCGGCCTTCCGGTGCTACCCGCCGAATCGCTGGCCGAGCTCACCCGCGTCTCCCATGCCCTCGCGGAGATCGCGAACCTCGCCCCCTACGCCCACCAGGCATATGTAGGGGCGTCGGCTTTCGCCCACAAGGCGGGACTGCACGCGAGCGCGATCAAGGTAGATCCGGAGCTGTACAACCACATCGATCCGGACACCGTCGGCAACGGCATGCGGGTGCTGGTCACCGAGATGGCGGGCCGGGCGAGCATCGAACTCAAGGGACGTGAGTTCGGGATGGACCTGGCCCGTCGGCCCGAAGCGGTCACCAACGCGGTGCGCAGGGTGAAGGAGCTGGAGGCGAAGGGCTGGTCGTTCGAGGCCGCGGACGCCTCGCTGGAGCTGCTGCTGCGCGCCGAGCTGTCCGAACCGGACGAACCGCCGTTCACGCTGGAGTCCTACCGGGTCGTGCTCGACCACCGGCAGGATGGCGGCATCGTGTCGGAGGCCACGGTCAAGGTGCACGTGGCCGGGGAACGGGTCATCGAGACCGCCGAGGGCAACGGCCCGGTGCACGCCCTGGACGCCGCGCTGCGCAAGGCGTTGCGACCGCACCTGTCCTGGTTGGACAGTGTCGACCTGTCCGACTACAAGGTCCGCATCCTCACCGAGGACCCCGGCACCGACGCGGTGACCAGGGTGCTGGTTGAGTCGACCGACGGCGAGGGGGAGTGGACCACCGTGGGCGTGCACGGCAACATCGTGGAGGCCAGCTGGCTCGCCCTCTGCGACGCCCTGGTCCACAAGGCGATGAGGGTCCGCACCCTGGTTTAGGGCCTGTTGCCCGGATCCGTGTCCGCGCTAGCCGGGCCCGAGGCGGCCCCTGAAGGCACGGGCGGATGGCCCGCGTACAACAGCGGTGTGCGGGCCATCCGCCCGCACCACCAGGAACCACCTCGGACTCGACTCCCATCGAACGAGATCCGGGCAACAGGCCCTAGGGTGATGACCGTGCGCATCGCCCGAATCGCCCAGCCCGATGGACTCGCCTTCGCCAAGATCGAGGGCGAGGGTGACGACCTGACGGCCGTCGAGATCGCGGACGAGCCCTTCGGCGGCACGCCGACCTTCACGGGTCGGCGCTGGCCGCTGGCGGACGTCCGCCTCCTCGCCCCGTTCCTGCCGCCCAAGATCATCGGTGTCGGCCGCAACTACGCCGCGCACGCCGCCGAGCTGGGCAACGACGTCCCCGAGAACCCGCTCATCTTCTTCAAGCCGAACACCGCGATCATCGGCCCGAACGCCGAGATCAAGCTGCCCGCGGTGTCCGAGCGGGTCGACTACGAGGGCGAGCTCGCGGTGGTGATCGGCGTCGGCGGTCGCGACATCCCCGCCTCCCGCGCCCGCCAGTCGATCCTCGGCTACACGATCGCCAACGACGTGACCGCCCGCGACCTGCAGAAGGCCGACGTGCAGTTCACCCGCGCCAAGGGCTTCGACACGTTCTGCCCGCTGGGCCCGTGGGTCGAGACCGAGTTCGACCCGAGCGACGTCGCCATCCGCACGGAACTCGACGGCGAGGTCGTCCAGGACGGCCGGACGTCGCAGCTGATCTTCGACATCGCCGAGCTGATCGAGTACATCAGCGCCGTCATGACGCTGCGCCCGCTCGACGTCATCCTCACCGGCACCCCCGCGGGCGTCGGCCCGATGAAGGCGGGCCAGAGCGTCTCGGTGACCATCGAGGGCCTGGGCACGCTGACCAACCCCGTCGCGAACCGGTAGACCGCCCCATCTGGGAAAACCCGCCCGCAAAGGTTTGCGCGGACCAGTGCCGACCCGTTCGCGCTGGTCCGTGTGGCCCAACCTCGCGATCGCAGGTACCGCACTCGCTTACTGGCGGGTAACTTCCCGTGTTCATCAGGCCGCGGAGCCTGGTGGAGGTGGCGAAGTGCTCGACGACGAGTGCCCCCGTGTGCTGCTGGTGGACGCCGCGCAGCTCATCACCGAGGGCTTGCGGACCTCGCTCAACCGCACGCGCACCTTCCGCGTCGTGGGCATAGCCCACACCGTCGCGGAGGCCCAGCGCTACCTGCGCGAGGTGCCGGTGGACGTGGTCGTCACGGATGTCGACATCCCCGGCGGCGGCCCGCTGCGCACGGTGCACGACGCCGCCTCGCGCAGGCCGGGCGCCAGGGTCATCGTCCTGTCCAACCGCGACAGCAGGCACTGGGCGCGGGCGGCCCTCGACGCGGGCGCCGCCGCCTACCTGCTCAAGACCTCACCGCTGGGCGAACTCCTGCCCGTGATGCTGTCCGTCGCCCACGGCGCCACCGCCACCGTCGACGTCCACCTGGGCGAACTGGCGCGCCTGCCGTCCAGGCTCCCACCGCCTGCCGCCCTCAACAGGCTGAGCGCCAGGGAGTTCGACGTGCTGGCCGAGGTCGCCAAGGGCCTGGACAACCAGCGCATCGCCCAGCGCCTGTTCATCAGCACCGACACGGTGAAGTCGCACGTCCGCGCGATCCTGCGCAAACTCGGCGCCCGCGACCGCGCCCACGTCGTCGCCATGGTCCTCAACGAGTCCGGAGCCGAGGAACCGAGCGGCCTGTCCCCGGCCTGACCGGCCGTCAGGACCGCTCGACCGTCCCCGGCGGACGGCGGGCGAACGACGGCGCGTGCTCCGGCCGCAACCCGATCGCCACCACGTAGGCGGGAATCCCCTGCAACACCGGGAACCGCTTCAACATCCTGATCGGCAACGGGGTCCCGGCGGCGCCCACGTCCACCTTCCCGTCCAGCGCCCGGCTCAGCAGCGCGTTCTGGATGATCCGCTGCACCCCCTGCGTCACGGCCGTGGGCAACCACCTCCGCCGCCGGACCTTCGCCAGCAAGCCGGGCGACACCCGCCCCCGCAGCAGGGGTTCGGCCAGGATCGTCGCGGCCGCCACCGCGTCCTGCACCGCCAGGTTGATCCCGACCCCGCCGATGGGCGACATCGCGTGCGCCGCGTCCCCGATGCACAGCACCCCGTCCCGGTGCCACCGCGTCAACCGGTCCAGCTTCACGTCCAGCAGCTTCACGTCGTCCAGCGACTCCACCGCGTCCATCCGGTCGGAGAGCATCGGCACGAGCGCCGCCATCCGCTCGCGGAACGCCTGGACCCCGGCCTCCCGCAGCATCCCGTCCGTCCCCTTGCGGATCAGGAAGGCGATCTGGAAGTAGTCGCCCCGGTCCAGCATCACCAGCCCGCTGCTGCGCCCGAACCGCGCGAGCCCGCCGGTCGGGTCGTCGGCCTTGCGCGGCACCCGGAACCACCACACGTCCATCGGCGTCCCGAACGACCGCACGGGCAGGCGCGTCCCGTCCCGCACCAGCGACCCGCGCCCGTCGGCCGCCACGACCAGGTCGGCCGCGATCTCGCCCTCGACCCCGTCGGCCGTCCGGTACCGGACCCCGGTGACCCTGCCGCCCTCCGTGAGCAGCCCCGTGAACCCGGTGTTCATCCGCAGCGAGAACGCCGGTTCGGCCCTGCCCGCGTCGGCCAGCAGGTCCAGGAAGTCCCACTGCGGAACGAACGCGATGTGCTTGTGCCCGCCGGGCAGCCTGCTCATGTCGGCCACGGTCGCGGGGCCGCTGTCGAGCAGCACCTGCATCCGGTCCAGCACCTGGTGCGGCACCCGCGCGAACGCCGGGCCGAGCCCCAGTTCGTCCAGCAGCGTCAGCGTGGACGCGTGGACGGTGTCGCCGCGGAAGTCGCGCAGGAAGTCCTTGTGCTTCTCCAGCACGGTGACCTCGACCCCCGCCCTGGCCAGCAGCAGTCCCATGACCATCCCCGCCGGTCCGCCCCCGACGACGACGCACGTGCTCCGTTCCATGACCCCTCTTTTCAACGGTAGTTGAATAACCATAGCGTGCTCCTGGAGTCCTCGTGAGGTCAAGGGTTTCGCGGCCGGATACGCTGATCGGGCCATGAGCAACGCATCCGCACCCCCAGCTGTCCGCGTCCGCTTCTGCCCGTCGCCGACCGGCACGCCGCACGTCGGACTCATCCGCACCGCCCTGTTCAACTGGGCGTTCGCCCGGCACAACGGCGGCAAGGTCGTCTTCCGCGTCGAGGACACCGACGCCGCGCGCGACACGGAGGAGTCCTACGACTCGCTCCTGGAGGCGCTGCGCTGGCTCGGGCTCGACTGGGACGAGGGCCCCGAGATCGGCGGCCCGCACGAGCCGTACCGGCAGAGCCTGCGCCGCTCGGTCCACGAGGACATCGCCAAGCGCCTGTTCGCCGCCGACGAGCTCTACGAGTCGTTCTCGAACAACGACGAGGTCGAGGCCCGCCGCAAGGCGCTCGGGCAGGACCCGAAGCTCGGCTACGACAACTTCGACCGCGACCTCACCGACGAGCGGAAGGCCGCGTTCCGCGCCGAAGGCCGCGAACCCGTGCTGCGCCTGCGGATGCCCGACGAGGACATCACCTGGACGGACCTCGTCCGCGGCGAGATCACGTTCAAGGCGGGCAGCACGCCCGACCCGGTGATGGTGCGCGCCAACGGGGTTCCGCTCTACCCGTTCGTGAACCCGGTCGACGACGCGCTCATGGGCATCACGCACGTGCTGCGCGGCGAGGACCTGCTGCCCTCCACGCCCCGGCAGATCGGGCTGTACCAGGCGCTCCAGCGCATCGGCGTGACGGAGTTCACCCCCGAGTTCGGCCACCTGCCGACGGTGACCGGCGACGGCAACAAGAAGCTGTCCAAGCGGGACCCGCAGTCGAACCTGTTCCTGTACCGGGATCTGGGATTCCTGCCCGAGGGCCTGCTGAACTACCTCGCGCTGCTCGGCTGGTCCATCGCCGAGGACCGCGACGTCTTCAGCGTCGCCGAGATGTACGAGGCGTTCGACATCGCCAAGGTCAGCTCCAACCCGGCGCGCTTCGACCTCAAGAAGGCCGAGGCGATCAACGGCACGCACCTGCGCGCGCTGAGCGTCGAGGAGTTCGTCAGCCGCGTCCTCCCGTACCTGGCCGCTGACGGAGTGCTACCGGCCGAACCCGGAGCGGAGCAGGTGGCGCTGCTGGCCGCCATCGCGCCGCTCGTCCAAGAACGACTCGCGCTCCTGTCCGAAGCGTCCGAGATGGTGCGTTTCCTTTTCGTGGCAGAGGAAGCGTTCACGCCCGAGCCCGCCTCCGCGGCGAAGGCGCTCGGCCCCGACGCGGAACCCGTGCTGCGCGCGGCGATCGACGCCCTCCAGGCGCTCGAGGAGTGGACGACCGAGGCCATCCAGGACGCGCTGAAGACGTCCCTTGTGGACGGATTGGGGCTCAAGCCGAAGAAGGCGTTCGCCCCCGTGAGGGTCGCCGTGACCGGTCGGACGGTCTCGCCGCCGCTCTACGAATCCATGGAACTGCTCGGCAAGGATCGCTCGATCGGCCGATTGCTTCGTGCGCTCGGGGCAGCCTGACTGCTGCGTTCGGCGGGTCAAGGGGTGCTTGACCGTGCAAGAACCCGTAGATATCACCTCCTTAGCCGAATCGGCCGAGGGGTGATCGCACCTAGCCTCACGGGGTGACAACTGCTTCCCCGACTTTCACGCTCAGGAGAACCGGCGAAATCCGAGCCATCTCGCTTGACGTCGACGACACGCTCGTCGACTACAGCACCTCGTCACGAGCCGCGTTGGCCTCGATGGTGGGGAACGCCGACGCGTGGACGTTGTGGCAGCGGATCACCGACGACCACTGCACGAGGCTGTTGGCCGGGGAACTCCAGTACGAGACGATGCGGAACATCCGCACGCGCGCCTTCTTCGCCGCCCTCGGCGAGGACCTCGACCAGGCTGAAGCCACCCGCCGCGAGATGCGGCGGCAAGAGGTCCTCGCCGACGGCTGGAGCCTCTTCCCGGACGTCGTGCCGTGCCTGGAGTGGCTCCGCGCCACCGGGCTCCCGATCGCCGCCGTGAGCAACGCCTCAGGGCGCCACCAGCGGGTCAAGATCGCCGCGCTCGGACTCGCCGAGTACTTCGACACCGTCCTCATCGCGGGCGAGGTCGGCGCCGCCAAACCGGACCGCATGATCTTCGACACGGCGTGCTCCGACCTCGGCGTGCCCCTCAGCGAGACGGTCCACGTCGGCGACCGGCTGCACGCCGACGCCATCGGCGCGCGCGACGCGGGCATGCGCGGGGTCTGGCTCAACCGGCAAGGCCCGCGCGAAGGGACGATGCCCGTGGGCATCAGCACGATCAGCAGCCTCGCGGAACTCCCCGAACTGCTCGTCTGCGAACTCTCCACCGCGCACGCCTGAACACCGCGACACCGGCCCCCACCTCGCCCGATGCGGCGAGGCGGGGGCCGATTTCACTTCTGCGGGTGCCGTGGTCTAGTATTCATCTCGTTGGAACGAGCGGCCCTCAGCGCCTGGAGCGGGAGAACCGATCAGGAAAACATTGGGGTATGGTGTAATTGGCAGCACGGCTGATTCTGGTTCAGTCAGTCTAGGTTCGAGTCCTGGTACCCCAGCTGCAGAGTAGAAATCAGAGTCTGATGCGCTACTCCCGCAACAAGCAAGACCGGTAAGACAATAGAATTACCCTAGGGCCCCGTCGTCTAGCGGCCTAGGACGCCGCCCTCTCAAGGCGGTAGCGTGGGTTCGAATCCCATCGGGGCTACAGATCCGGGAGATCCCCGTGCGCAGAGGACGCGCACGGGGATCTTTCGCGTTTCACACCGGGGCTCTCGCCCCGGACCCCAAGGCAGGGCGGGCTCCGCCCCCCTGCACCCCCCGCGTTCGCGCAGCTCAGGCGTGGGTTGGGGGGCTCGCCTCCGGCCTCGCGAGTCGAACGCTCAGACACCTTCTGTTGTGCGCTCGAGTTCGCGAGTCGAACGCTCAGGCACCTCGTGTCGAACGTTCAGGCACCTGGGTTAGGCGTTTACGCATCGCGAGTCGAACATTCAGGTACCCCGTGTCGAACGTTCAGGCACCTTGGAAGGTGATGGGGGTGCTGGATAAAGGTGTGAGTGGGTGTGGTTGTTGGGGTTAGAGGCGGGTTTGCAGGGCTTCTGCGGCGGCTAGTAGGTCGGCGGCCCATCTTGCGCCCGGGCGGCGGCCCATGCGGTCTATTGGGCCGGAGACGGAGATGGCGGCTACCACGGTGCCCGCGCTGTCGCGTACGGGGGCGCTGACGCTGGCTACGCCCGGTTCGCGTTCCGCGACGCTTTGGGCCCAGCCGCGGCGGCGGACTTCGAGGAGGGTGCGTTCGCCGTAGACGGCGTCGGCGAGGACTGACCTTTGGGTGGCGGGGTCGGACCAGGCGGCCAGGACCTTGGCTCCGGAGCCTGCGGTCATGGGGAGTCGGGCGCCTATGGGGACGGTGTCGCGGAGGCCGCTCGGGGGTTCGGCGGCTGAGACGCAGATGCGCTGCATGCCGTCGCGGCGGTAGAGCTGGACGCTCTCGCCGGTTATGTCGCGGAGGCGGGGGAGAACCGAGGCCGCCGCGTCGAGCAGGGGGTCCGTAGCGCCGCCTGCGAGTTCCGCCAGTGCCGCGCCTGGACGCCAGCGGCCGTCGGAACCCCGTCGCAGAAGGCGGTGGACTTCGAGGCCTACCGCCAGCCGGTGCGCGGTCGCCCTGGGCAACCCCGTCCGGTTGCAGAGCTCTGCCAGTCCACACGGATCCTTCGCGACGGCGTTCAACACGGCTACAGCCTTGTCCAGCACGCCGATCCCGCTATGCTGTCCCACAGCGCGATACTAACTTCCCGGTATCTGGGAAGTCCAGAAGTTATCGGGAGCCCCCGCTCGTGAGAGAGCTCCCAGCCACGAACCGATGGGGATGAAGCGATGGGCCGCACACTCGCGGAGAAGGTGTGGGAGGCGCACGTCGTGCGCCATGGCGACGGCGCCGAGCCGGACCTCCTCTACATCGACCTCCACCTGCTGCACGAGGTCACCAGTCCGCAGGCGTTCGACGGGCTCCGGCTCGCGGGCCGCGGGCTGCGCCGGGTCGATCTCACGATCGCGACCGAGGACCACAACGTCCCGACGGTCGACATCGACCAGCCGATCGCGGACCTGGTGTCGCGGACGCAGGTCGACACGCTCCGGGCGAACTGCAAGGAGTTCGGGGTGCGCCTGCACCCGATGGGCGACGTGGAGCAGGGCATCGTCCACGTCGTGGGGCCGCAGCTCGGGCTCACGCAGCCGGGGATGACGGTGGTGTGCGGCGACAGCCACACGTCCACGCACGGTGCGTTCGGCGCGCTCGCCTTCGGCATCGGCACGTCCGAGGTCGAGCACGTGATGGCGACGCAGACGTTGCCGCTGCGGCCGTTCAAGACGATGGCGATCACGGTCGACGGCGAGCTGCGCGACGGCGTGACCGCGAAGGACGTCATCCTCGCGGTCATCGCGCGGATCGGCACCGGCGGCGGTCAGGGCTACGTGCTGGAGTACCGCGGCGCGGCCATCGAGGCGCTGTCGGTGGAAGCCCGCATGACGGTGTGCAACATGTCCATCGAGGCTGGTGCGCGGGCCGGGATGATCGCGCCGGACGACGTGACTTTCGAGTACCTGAAGGGGCGTCCGCACGCTTCCGTTGGCGCCGAATGGGATGCCGCGGTCGAGTACTGGAAGACGTTGCGCACGGACGACGACGCGGAGTTCGACGCCGAGGTGCGCATCGACGCGAGCGCGCTGACCCCCTTCGTGACGTGGGGGACGAATCCCGGACAGGGGCTGCCGTTGAGCGCGTCGGTGCCGGACCCGGAGGCGATCGGGGACGACAACGAGCGGGTCGCGGCCGAGAAGGCGCTGACCTACATGGGCCTCACGCCGGGCACGCCGCTGCGCGAGATCAGCGTGGACACCGTGTTCCTGGGGTCCTGCACGAACGGGCGCATCGAGGACCTGAGGGCCGCCGCGGCGGTGCTGCGCGGGCACCGGGTGGCCGACGGCGTGCGGATGCTCGTGGTGCCCGGCTCGATGCGGGTCAGGGCCCAGGCGGAATCCGAAGGGCTGCACGAGATCTTCCTGGCGGCGGGCGCGGAGTGGCGCCAGGCGGGCTGTTCCATGTGCCTCGGCATGAACCCCGACCAGCTCAAGCCCGGTGAGCGCAGCGCGTCCACCTCCAACCGGAACTTCGAGGGCAGGCAGGGCAAGGGCGGGCGAACGCACCTGGTCTCGCCGCTCGTGGCGGCCGCCACGGCCGTGCGCGGCACGCTCTCCTCGCCCGACGACCTGGCCTGAGAAGGGAACCGAGACCATGGACGCGTTCACCACCCACACCGGCGTCGGCGTGCCGCTGCGCAGGTCCAACGTGGACACCGACCAGATCATCCCGGCGGTCTACCTGAAGCGGGTCACCCGCACCGGCTTCGAGGACGGCCTGTTCGCCGCCTGGCGCAACGACGAGAACTTCATCCTCAACCAGGAGGCGTTCCGGTCCGGCTCGGTGCTGGTGGCCGGCCCCGACTTCGGTACCGGGTCCTCCCGCGAGCACGCCGTCTGGGCACTGATGGACTACGGCTTCCGGGTGGTGATCTCCTCCCGCTTCGCCGACATCTTCCGCGGCAACTCCGGCAAGCAGGGCCTGGTGGCCGCCGAGGTCGAGCAGTCGGACGTCGAACTGCTGTGGAAGCTGCTCGAGAACGAGCCCGGTACCGAGGTGGCCGTCGACCTCGCGGCGAAGACCGTCCGCGCAAAGGACTTCACCGCGGCCTTCCGGATCGACGACTACACCCGTTGGCGGCTGCTCGAAGGATTGGACGACATCGCCCTGACCTTGCGCCACGCCGATCTGATCGACGAGTTCGAGGCTGTGCGCCAACCTTGGCTGCCCACCACGGATCCGCTCCCGACCAGCTGAGAACGGGCCCCGGATTCCTCTCCGGAGAGGGGAATCCGGGGCCTCGGAGCCCCTCCCAAAGTGCCCCAGGAGGGGGTTTCTGTCCCTCGACAGAGCGCAATTGCCCACGCCACAACGAAAAATCTGGCGTGGCGATTGGTATTTCCCTTCATATGGGCTTACCGTGGCCACCAGTCGGCCCGACTAATGGGCCGTAAGCGTCCTGGGAGGGACTGACGGTGAACAAGGCCCAGCTCATCGAGGCGCTGTCCGAGCGTCTTGGCGACAAGAAGAACGCCGCTGCTGCAGTGGACGGGCTCGTCGACGTGATCGTTCGCAGCGTCCACAAGGGCGAGAAGGTGAACATCACCGGGTTCGGCGTGTTCGAGAAGCGCGCCCGCGCGGCGCGCACCGCTCGCAACCCCCGCACCGGTGAGACCGTCAAGGTCAAGAAGACCAACGTGCCCGCGTTCCGCGCGGGTTCGACGTTCAAGGACGTCGTGAGCGGCGCGAAGAAGCTGCCGCGCGTCGTTGCCGCGAAGGCCCCGGCCGCCGCTGCCACGACCACCACGCGTGCCGCCGCCGCCGCGAAGCCCGCCGCCGCCACCAAGGCGCCGGCGACCCGCAGCACCACGGCGCGGACGACGACCACCCGCACCGCGCGCGCCACCACGGCACGCACGGCCGCCGCGGCGACCAAGGCCCCGGCCACCCGCAAGACCACCACGGCAGCGGCGAAGCCCGCCGCCGTGAAGGCTCCTGCGGCCGCCAAGGCCCCCGCCAAGACGGCTGCTGCCGCCAAGGCACCCGCCGCCACCAAGACCGCTGCGGCGAAGCCCGCCGCAGCGGCCAAGAAGGCCCCGGCCGCCGCCAAGACCACGGCAGCGGCGAAGGCTCCGGCCGCCGCCAAGACGGCAGTGGCGAAGCCCGCCGCCGCCAAGAAGGCCCCGGCGGCCAAGAAGAAGTAGCACCACCTCCCGGAAACGGGAGCAGCACCAACGCCCAGGGCCCGATGCGGACGCGCATCGGGCCCTGGCGTTTGCACGGGCGCGGCACGCGGGGAATGCGCGGCGGCCGTCGCGATACGCGTCGCGTATGGCTTACCGCGAACCGGATAGGGCGGCGGCGGGCATTCCACCCGAACGCAGGAACCAGATCCGTCCCCGTCGAGCCGATGCGGGATCGGCTCTCCCCGCCCGCTATGCGCCGGGTCCCGATCGGTGATGGCGGGGCATTCCGCGAACCACCGCGCCGCGGTCCGGCGGTGATCTCCACCGGGCAAAGGGCGTTGGACCAACGGGGCCCATCGCACGTGCGCGCGACTTTGGCGCGGGTCGTCCGGCATTGGCGCGGAGGTATCGGGCGGGCCCTTTGGCCGACTGCCTTTCAGACCGGTCGGTGCGCGGATCGGCCTTTCGCGGCCGAGCGTTCGCCACTGCCGGGAACAGCCTTCCGCACGCGATCGCAGGGGTCCTCGATCGTGCGGGACCCCCGATCCACAGGCTACGGCGGGGGTACGACATTTCCGGGTGTCAGCCGATCCTCAGAGGCGTTCGGGAGGCGCTGCCGGTGTTTCCTGGCCTGGGATGAGCTGCCAGGGCGGCACTACCGGCACCCTGGCCGGGGAAGAGCTGTCCAAGGAGGTGCTGCTGGCGTCCTGGCCGGGGGAGAGCTGCCGAGAGGTGCTGTCGGCGTGCCTGGCCTGGGATGAGCTGCCAGGGCAGCACTACTGGCATCCCGGCCGGGGAGGAGCTGCCAGGAAGTGCTGCCGGCGTCCCGGCCTGGGAAGAGGTGTCAGGGCAGCACTACCGGCATCCCGGCCGGGGAAGAGCTGCCAGGCGGTGCTGCCGGCGTCCTGGCCTGGGAAGAGGCGTCAGGGGCGTGGGGCGGGCAGGGCGCTGGGGAGGTAGTGCGCCGAGACCAGGCGGGGCCAGGCGGCGGGCGAGTCCGATGTGGACCAGCCGCGGGCCGGGTGGGTGAAGGCGAGGAGCCAGAGGCTGCCCTTCTTGCACGGGACGTCCGCGAGGCGGAGGCCGCCGATGTCCGCGAGCTTCCCCACCAGGTCGGGGATGACGCCGCCCTGGCTGGACACGACCGGCACGCCGTCGCCCGCCACGATGTCGAGGAACCGCACGAGGCCCGCGTCGCGGTCCGGCCAGTACCCCTCCTCCGACAGGCGCGGCTCGCGCGGCACGAAGACCTCGAGGTCGTCGGCCGCGCCCTGGACGGTCTGCACGCACCGGACCCTGGGAGCCGCGTGCACGCGGGCGGGCCCGAACAGCGGGAGCAGGGCGCGCAGGGCCTCAGCCTGCCGCCAGCCCGCGGAACTCAGCGGGCGCAGGTCGTCGTCACCCGGCCAGTTCTCGCGCTTCCCAGCCTTCGCGTGGCGCACCAGCAGCACGGTCTTCAGGTCGACCGGCACGAGGGCGAACGCGGCCAGCACGTCGCGGTCCTCCCGCCTGGTCACCAGCGCGGCGGCCTCGGCGACGGGCAGCCAGCGCAGGTCGTCGCACTCGTTGTTCGGGGTGAACCCGCCCCGCACCGCGCGGGCGCTGAAGTAGTCGACGACCTTCGGCCTGCCGAACGCCTTGTACTGCACCTGGGCCACGTGCCTGCCCAGCACGACGTGGTACCCGGTCTCCTCGTGGACCTCGCGCACCGCGGCGGCGGGCACGGTCTCGCCCGCGTCGAGCTTGCCCTTGGGCAGCGACCAGTCGTCGTAGCGCGGACGGTGCACGACGGCGACCTCCACGGCGCCCTCGTCCCTCCACAGCACCGCACCGGCCGCCCGAATGGTGTCGGTCGACAACACGCGTCTCCTCCGAACTCAGGCCAGCGCGCGGTGTCTGCGCAGCATCTCGACTTGGTGGTCGCGGACCACCGTTCCGTCGGAGGGGGACGCGTCCCACTCGCCGTCCGACCGCAACACCCAGCAGCGGGTGGCCGGTTCCAGCGCCGAATCGAACATGTCGTCGAGCTGGGCGGTCAGCTTCGGGCCGGTGACCCGCAACTGCACCTCGACCCTGCGGTCGAGGTTGCGGTGCATCATGTCAGCGCTGCCGATCCAGTGCTCGTCCGCCCCGACGAAGTGGAACACCCGCGAGTGCTCCAGGAATCGGCCCAGGATGGACCGCACGTGGATGTTCTCGCTGAGGCCGCGGATGCCCGGCTTGAGCGCGCACACGCCGCGCACCACGACGTCCACCCGCACACCGGCCTGCGAAGCGCGGTACAGCGCGTCGATGACCTCCTCGTCCACCAGGGAGTTCACCTTGATCCGCACACCGGCCGGGTGACCCGCGCGGGCCAGGTCGATCTCGTCCTGGATGCGCTCCACGATGCCGCGCCGCACCCCGTACGGGGCGACCAGGATGCTGCGGTAGTTGTCCTGCCGCGCGTACCCGGTCAGGACGTTGAACAGGTCCGTCAGGTCCGCGCCCACGGACGGCTCGGCGGTCAGGATGCCGACGTCCTCGTAGAGCCGCGCGGTCTTCGGGTTGTAGTTGCCGGTGCCGATGTGGCAGTACCGCCGGATCGTGGAACCCTCCTGGCGCACCACCAGCGACGTCTTGCAGTGCGTCTTGAGGCCGACGAGCCCGTACACGACGTGCACGCCCGCCTTCTCCAGCTGCCGCGCCCACTTGATGTTCGCCTGCTCGTCGAACCGCGCCTTGATCTCCACCAGCGCCACGACCTGCTTGCCCGCCTCGGCCGCGTCGACCAGCGCGTCCACGATCGGGGAATCGCCGGAAGTCCGGTACAGCGTCTGCTTGATCGCCAGCACGTGCGGGTCCGCCGCGGCCTGCTCGATGAACCGCTGCACGCTCGTGGAGAACGAGTCGTACGGGTGGTGCACCATCACGTCGCCCTCGCGCAGGGTCGCGAACACGCTCTTCGGCGTCTCGCGCTCACCGAACGCCGGGTGCGTGGCGGGCACGAACGCCGGGTCCTTCAGCTGCTTGCGGTCCAGGCTGTACAGCTGGAACAGGCACGACAGGTCCAGCAGACCCGGCACCTGCACCACGTCGTGCGGGTCGACCTCCATCTCCCGCAGCAGCAGTTCGAGCATGTGCTCGGTCATGTCGTCCGCGACCTCCAGGCGCACCGGGGGCCCGAACCGGCGCCGCGCCAGCTCGCGCTCCAACGCCTGGAGCAGGTCCTCGTCGCGGTCCTCCTCGACGTCGAGGTCGGCGTTGCGGGTGACCCGGAACGCGTGGCACTCGATGACCTCCATGCCCGCGAACAGCTCGCCCAGGTGCGCGGCGATCAGCTGCTCCAGCGGCAGGAACGTCGCCGAACTGCTCGCCCGGTCGGCTTCCACCCTGACCAGGCGCGGCACGTTGTCCGGCACCTTGACCCGCGCGAACCGCTCCGTGCCGCCCTCCGGGTCCCGCACCGTGACGGCGAGGTTCAACGACAGCCCCGAGATGTAGGGGAACGGGTGCGCCGGGTCGACCGCGAGCGGCGTCAGCACCGGGAACACCTGGTCGCTGAAGTAGTTCGCCAGCCGCAACCGGTCGAAGTCCGTGAGCTCGGCCCAGGTCACGAGGCTGATGCCGCTGCTGTCCAGACCGGGGCCGACGTGGTCGAGGAACGCCCGCGCGTGCTGCTCCACGAGTTCCTGCGTGCGCTTGGAGATGTTCGCCAGCTGCTCGCGCGGCGTCAGGCCGTCCGCGCTGCGCACCGACAGCCCCGTCTCGTCGCGGCGCTTCAGACCCGCGACCCTGACCATGTAGAACTCGTCGAGGTTCGACGCGAAGATCGCCAGGAACTTCGCCCGTTCGAGCAGCGGCTGCGACGAGTCCTCGGCGAGCGCCAGCACCCGCGCGTTGAAGTCCAACCAGGACAGTTCGCGGTTGAAGTAGCGGTCGTCCGGCAGGTCCGGCGTCAGCTCCTCCCCGGCGGTCACGGCCGGGGGTGACGACGGCACCGGCCTCGTCCCGGTCGTCACAGCGGGTGGCGACTCCACGACCGGGTCCGGGGTCCGCGCACGACGGGTCGCGGGGCGGGGTTTGCGCCGCGGGGTCCCCGCCGCCGCTGCCGTCCGGGTCCGTCGCTTCGGCGTCGCCTTGTCGTCGCTGTCGTCCGTGGTCACCACTGCATTGTGCCGTGCGGAACGCGTTATCGCCCCGACTGAGGGCGACTACGAGGTGAACTCCCGGTCACAGCCGACGTGGAATCAGGCGGGGCGGAGCACAGCGGTGACGTCGCCCTGGGCGTTGCGACGGAGAGTGACCCGCTGGCCGGGGCGCAGCGACCGCCAACCGCCTGCCGAGACGGCGTCCGGTGTCACGTCGACGAGCAGGCCGTCGTCGCGCAGCACGGTCGCCGAACCGTCGGCGTGGAAGGCGCTCGCGGTGGCCTGCTCGGTCATGCCGACAGCTAACCGCACACCGGCAGCAGCGCGGCCGTCCGGGTGCCCAGGCCCAGCGCCGCCGCGAGGCCGAGGTCCTCCGCGGTGTCCACGTCGGTGCGCAGCGACTGCCACGGCCCGAGCAGCGCGATCGCGCCGGACGCCGTGTGCGCGTCGGCCGAGCCGACGCCGAAGCGCGGGTCGAGGTCCGCGCCCGGCGCGGACAGCAGCAGGGTGGTGCCGGTGCCCTGGCGGTCCGGGCAGAACGCGCGCCGCCCGGCCGCCGCGTCGAGCGCCGCCCCCAACTCGTCGGGGTGCAGCGCGGGCAGGTCGGCCTGCAGGGCGCCGACGACCGAGCGGGGGTCGCGGGCCCGCAGCAGCGCCGCGGCGTGGCGCAGCGCCGGGTTCAACCCCTCCGGGCCTGGGACGGATTCCACGCCCAGCGCGCGGAGTTCGGCGACGACCGCGGGGTCGGATGTGACGGCCACCACGCGGCGGACGACCCCGATGGCGGCGGTGATGGTGTCCAGGGCCAGCGCCAACGCGAGCGCGGCGTGGGCCGTCGGATCGCCAAGGCCGTGGTCGGCTGCCCCGAGCAGCCTGGTCTTGGCCCTGTCGAGTGTCTTGACCGGGACTACTAGGTCCACTTCGCGGCGCACCTCGCCATACTCCCCGATGTCGGCTGGACCTGGCCGGGCCACCCGAGGAACACTCCAGGTCCGCGGTGGGCGATGCGAGGGAGAACACGTGGTCAGGGAGAAGGGCGGCTTCTGGATCGGGGTCGCCGCGGCGATCGTGTACCCGCTGGCAGGGGTGCTCGGCAGGCGGCGGACGGTGCACGGCGAACGCCTGCCCGCCACCGGGAGCGTGCTCCTGGTGATGAACCACGTGTCGCACCTGGACCCGTGCTTCGACGCGGTGTTCGTGCACAGCCACCGGCGGGTGCCGCACTTCCTGGCGAAGCACAGCCTGTGGAACGTGCCGGTGATGGGGACGATCCTGCGCGGGGCCAAGCAGATCCCGGTCTACCGCGGCACGACCGACGCGCAGCAGAGCCTGCGCGCGGCGCACGAGGCGCTGGCCGGCGGGCAGGTCGTGGTGATCTACCCCGAGGGCACGATCACCCGCGACCCGGACGGGTGGCCGATGGCCTCGCGCACCGGCGTGGCCCGGCTGGCGCTGGAGCACGACGGCCCGGTGATCCCGGTCGCCCGCTGGGGCACCAGGGAGATCTACGACGGGTACCACAGGAAGTTCCGGCCGCTGCCCCGCAAAACGGTCGAGACCAGGATCGGCGAGCCGATCGACCTGACGGCGTACCGGGAGCGGCCGGAGTCCATCGCGCTGCTGCGCGACGTGACGGACCTGTTGATGGGCGAGGTGAAGCACCTCCTCGCCGACATCCGCGGGGAGCAGGCCCCGGAGGGCTTCCACACCTCCGAGAAGAACAAGCGGGACGAGGACTGATGAGCGTGCAGCGGGTGGCAGTGCTGGGTGCCGGGTCGTGGGGCACCGCGTTCGCCAAGGTGATAGCCGACTCGGGACCGGAGGTCGTGCTGTGGGCCAGGCGCGACTCGGTCGCCGAGTCCGTCAACGGCGCCGGGATCAACGAGGACTACCTGCCGGGCACGAAGCTGCCCGCGAACCTGAGCGCCACCACGGACGTGGACAAGGCGCTCGACGGCGCGCAGGCCGTGGTGCTGGCGGTGCCCAGCCAGACGCTGCGGGCGAACCTGGTGGGGTGGCGGGACTCGCTGCCGGAGGGCGCGACGCTGGTGAGCCTGGCCAAGGGCGTGGAACTGGGCACGCTCAAGCGGATGAGCGAGGTGATCCGCGAGGTCGCGGGCGTTCCCGAGGACCAGGTGGCCGTCGTGTCCGGACCCAACCTGGCCAAGGAGATCGCCGCCGAGCAGCCCACCGCGACGGTCATCGCCTGCACCGACCACGACCGCGCGGTCGAGTTGCAGCAGGCCTGCTCCAACGGCTACTTCCGGCCGTACACCATCACCGACGTGATCGGCTGCGAACTGGGCGGAGCCTGCAAGAACGTCATCGCGCTCGCCTGCGGCATGGCCGCCGGGCTCGGGTTCGGCGACAACACGATGGCCTCCATCATCACCCGCGGCCTCGCCGAGACGGCCAGGCTCGGTGCCGCGCTCGGCGCGGACCCGCTGACGTTCGCGGGTCTCGCCGGCCTCGGCGACCTGGTCGCGACGTGCGCGTCCCCGTTGTCGCGCAACCGGACCTTCGGCCACCGGCTCGGACTGGGCGAAAGCCTCGCGCAGGCCCAGGAGGCCGCGCACGGGCAGGTCGCCGAAGGCGTGAAGTCCTGCTCGTCGATCCGCGAGCTGGCGCAGCGCCACGGCGTGGACATGCCGCTCACCGACGGCGTGCACATGGTGTGCCACGACGGCATGCACCCGCGCACGCTCGGCGCCGCGCTGATCGGCCGCGAGCCGAAGGCGGAACGCCAGTGACCGCGCGGGCGGAGGACAGGGAGTCCGGGGGCGGGGAGCCTGGGGGCCGGGAGTCCGGGGAGCGGGAGTACGGGGACGGCACGCGGGTCGTGCACGCGGGGGCCCCGGAGCGCACGCCGGGCTCGCCGTTCATGGGCAGCCCGGTGTTCGCGTCGGCGTTCCACCTCACCGGCGAGGACACCTACGGCCGGGCGGGCAACCCGACGTGGCGGGCGCTGGAGTCGGCGCTGGGGGAGCTGGACGGTGGCGAGTGCGTGCTGTTCCCCTCCGGCATGGCGGCGGTCTCCACGGTGCTGCGGCTGCTGCTGCGCACCGGCGACACGGTGGTGCTGCCCGGTGACGGGTACTTCCTGACCAGGAAGTTCGTCGCGGAGCACATGGACGTGGTGGTCCGCGAGGTGCCGACCGCGGGACCGTGGCCGGACTTCGACGGCGTCTCGTTGGTGCTGCTGGAAACCCCCTCCAACCCCGGCCTGGACGTGTGCGACATCACCGCGCTGTCCCAGGCGGCCCACGCGGCGGGCGCGCTGGTGGCCGTGGACAACACGACCGCGACCCCGTTGGGGCAGCAGCCGTTGCGGCTCGGCGCGGACATCGTGGTCGCCAGCGACACCAAGGCCGTCGCGGGGCACAGCGACGTGCTGCTGGGCCACGTGTCCACAACGGACACCGCGCTCGCCGAACGGCTGCGCGGCGCCCGCACCGTCGGCGGCGCCATCCCCGGCCCGTTCGAGGCGTGGCTCGCGCACCGCGGCCTCGGCACGCTGGACCTGCGGCTCACCCGGCAGGCCGCGAACGCCGCCGCGCTCTACGACGTGCTGCGCGTCCACCCGGCCGTGACGGGACTGCGCTGGCCCGGCGCGCCGCAGGACGTGGCGTACGAGCTGGCGTCGCGGCAGATGCGCCGGTTCGGCGGGGTGCTCACGTTCCAGCTGCCCGACGCGGCCGCCGTGGACGTGTTCCTCGGCAAGTCCCGGCTGATCGCCGCCAGCACCAGCTTCGGCGGCCTGCACACCAGTCTCGACCGCCGCGCCCAGTGGGGCGACCCCGTCCCCGAAGGCCTCGTCCGCCTGTCCGCCGGCTGCGAAGACACCACCGACCTCGTCACCGACGTCCTGGCCGCCCTCACCTAACCCCGCGAGTCGAACCTCCAGACACCCCGTGTCGAACACTCGGGCACCCCCATCCGGGTCCGACCGGAGAACTCGGGGTGCCCGAGTGGAGAACTCGGGGTGTCTGGAGGTTCGACACGGGGTGTCTGGGTGTTCGACTCGCGAGTACACGTTCGGGATGTCCCAGGGGGTGGGATGTGGTTGAGGGAGGGGTGCGGGGCTGCGAGGATCGGCGGGTGCTGTTTCGCGCCATGATCGACGGGCGGGGTCACATCGACCTCAGCCTGGTCGCCAGCGCGCTCTGTCCTTGTCGGTGATCGTCTCGCGTCCTGCCGGTCGGTGACGACCGGTGCCGCTTTGATCCCCGAAGGACCACACCACCATGTTCGCCGTTCCGGACAACACCGTCGCCCTGCCCGAATCCCGCGCCGCGCTGCACCCCGTGCGCATCGCCCTCGGCTTCGCCGCCGACCGCGACAGCTGGCGCCACCTGCTCCGCTACGACCCCGACCGCCGGTTCGCCGCGCTCGTCGAGCGCGTGGAGGGCCAGGAGGTCTGGCTGATGGGCTGGCTGCCCGGCCAGTCGACCGACCTGCACGACCACGGCGGGTCGACCGGGGCGTTCACGCTGGTCAGCGGCTCGCTGACGGAGACCGTGGCCACCCGGCGCGCCCAGGTGCTGCACACCCTGGTGGCGGGGCAGTCGCGGGTGTTCGGGCCCGGTTACGTGCACCGCGTGCACAACGACGGGCCCGACCCGGCGGTCTCGATCCACGTCTACCGCGACGGCGGCAGGCGGATGACGCCGTTCCGCTACGACCCGGTCGACGGGCCTACCGCCGCGAGGTGACGTGCTCCGGCACGTCCTTGCCCTCGGGCAGCAGCGGGCACGGCTCGGGCGCGCCGAACGACTCGCGGATCGGCAGCACGCCCGCCCACGCGATGCCGGCCTCGACGTCGGAGTCCTCGTCGACGGGCGGCCCGGTGCGGATCTTCACCGACGCCTCGGCCAGGTCCAGCGCCAGCACGGACGTGGCGGCCAGTTCGCGCGCGGTCGGCTGCCGGGCGTGTTCCCACGATCCGGGCGACAGGTGCTCGGTCAGCACGCGCAGCGCGTGCGACTTCGCGTCGGGCTCGGTCACCGGCACGGCGGTCCCGTGCACGACGGCGCACCGGTAGTTCATCGAGTGGTCGAACACCGAGCGCGCGTAGACGATGCCGTCGAGCAGCGTCACCGCGACGCTGACCGGGACGCCCGACCCGGCCTCGCGCAACGTCCGCGCGCCGGTCGAGCCGTGCAGGTAGAGGGTGTCGCCGTCGCGGCCGTACCCGGTGGGCAGCACGACCGGGGCGCCGTCGACGACGACCGCGAGGTGGCACACCAGGCCCGCGTCGAGCACGGCGTGCAGGACTGAGCGGTCGGTCACGGCGTGGTTCTTGCCCCGCTTGACGGTGCTGCGCGGGGTGGGCGACAAGGTCATGCTGCCATCCTGGTCGAAAAAGTGGCATTCTAGAAGTACCAATCCCAAAGGATTTGGAAGTACCACTTGTCCGACACCGCGTTCCCCGTCACGCTCGACCGCACCTCGCCCGAACCGCTCGCCGTGCAGCTCGCGGACGCCATGCGCACCGCGGCGGCCGAGGGCAGGCTGCGCAGCGGCGACCGGCTGCCCTCGACCAGGGCGCTGGCCGAACGCCTCGGCGTCAGCCGCACCGTCACGGCCGCGGCCTACGAGCAGTTGCACGCCGAGGGCTGGATCGCGGGCAGGCACGGCTCCGGCACCTACGTCACCACTACCCCGCCGGGCGCGCTCAAGGGTCGCACCAGGCCCGCGACCCCGGAGCCCGTGCCCGGTGTGGTGGTCGACCTGGCGCCCGGCGCGCCGTGGGCGGGCGGGCTGGACAAGGCGGCCTGGCGCCGCGCGTGGCGGGCCGCGGCGGACACGATGCCGCTGCTGCGCCCGCAGCGCGGGGGGCTGCCGGAGTACCGCGAGGTCGTCGCCGAGCACCTGCTGAGGCACCGCGGCCTGGCCGTGCCCGGCGGGCTGCGCGACGAGCTGGTGCTGGCCACGGGTGGGACGACGGCGGCGCTGACCGAGCTGGCCGCGGCCGTGCTCAAGCCCGGTGACGCGGTCGCCGTCGAGGAGCCCGGCTACCAGCGGGCGGTCGGCGCGATCCGGGCGGCCGGGATGCGGGTCGTGCCCGCGCCGGTCGACGCCGAGGGCCTGCTCGTCGAGGGCGTGCCCAAGGGGGTGCGGGTCGTCTACTGCTCGCCCGCGCACCAGTACCCGATGGGCGGCCGGATGTCCGCGGGCCGCCGGGTCGCGCTGGTGGAGCGGGCCCGGCGCGACGGCTGGCTGATCATCGAGGACGACTACGACGGCGAGCTGCGCTACGACGTGGCCCCGCTGCCGCTGCTGGCCGCGCTCGCGCCGGACGTGGTCGTGCACCTGGGCACCACGAGCAAGATCCTCACCCCGACGCTGGGCACCGGCTGGATGGTGGCGCCCGAGTCGATCACCAGCGCCGTGCTGGCCCACCGCGACCGCACCGGCACCGGCCCCGCGCCCGCCGGGCAGCGCGTCGTCGTGGAACTCGCCCGGCACGGCGACCTCGGCAGGCACCTGCGCAAGCTGCGCCGCGAGCTGTCCGAACGGCGGGCGCTGCTGGTCGAGTCGCTGGCCGCCGCGGGCATCCCGGTGCTCGGCGACGACGCGGGCGCGCACGTCGTCGTGCTGGTGCCGACCGCCGAGGCGGAGGTCGCGCTGCTGGCCGCCGCGGAACGGCGCGGGCTGCGGCTGGACGGCCTGGCCAGGCACCACGCCGGGCGGCCGAGGGTCCACGGCGTCGCCATCGGCTACGCCGCGTGCTCCCGCGAGCAGCTGACCTCGGTGCTCCCCGTCCTCGCCGAACTGGTCATCGCCGCTGCTCCGAACGGGTAACCCGTCCGGGTAGTCTCGGGCCTCATGACACAGCGCAAGACCAGGGTCGCCGTGGTGTTCGGCGGCCGGAGCACCGAGCACACCGTCTCCTGCGTTTCCGCCGGGAGCGTGCTGCCGAACCTGGACCGGGACCGCTTCGAGGTCGTCCCCGTCGGCATCACCGCCGAGGGGGCGTGGGTGATCGGCGCGGACGACCAGGTCGCGTTGACGATCAAGGACCGCGAGATGCCGACGCTGGCCTCGCTCGTGCCCGCGGGCGGTGGCGAGCTGGTGCCCACCGAGCCGGGTGTCGTGGTCGAGGGCGTCGACGTGGTCTTCCCGCTGCTGCACGGCGCGTGGGGTGAGGACGGCACCATCCAGGGCCTGCTGGAGCTCGCCGACGTGCCCTACGTGGGGCCCGGCGTGCTGGCCAGCGCGGTCTCGATGGACAAGGAGTACACGAAGAAGCTGCTCCAGGCGGAGGGCCTGCCGGTGGGCACGTTCGAGGTGCTCAAGCGCGGCCAGGCCACGCTCACCCCGGAGCAGCGCGACCGCCTCGGCCTGCCGGTGTTCGTGAAGCCGTGCCGCGCCGGGTCGTCCGTGGGCATCTCGAAGGTCGTCGACTGGGGGCACCTGGACGACGCCATCGCGTTCGCCCGCCAGACCGACCCGAAGGTGATCATCGAGTCCGCCGTGGTCGGCCGCGAGATCGAGTGCGGCGTGCTGGAGTTCCCCGACGGCCGGGTCGAGGCGTCGCTGCCCGCCGAGCTGCGCGTGGTCGGCGGCTCGGTCGACTGGTACGACTTCGACTCGAAGTACCTCGACGACGTGTGCGAGTTCGACATCCCGGCCAAGCTCGAGGACGACCTCACCGAGCGGCTGCGCGCGATGGCGGTCACCGCGTTCCGCGCGCTGGACTGCCAGGGGCTGTCCAGGGTGGACTTCTTCGTCACCGAGTACGACGAGCTGGTGATCAACGAGATCAACACCATGCCCGGCTTCACGCCGATCTCGATGTACCCGCGGATGTGGGCGGTCACCGGGGTCGACTACCGGACCCTGCTGACCACGCTCGTCGACACCGCGATCGCGCGCGGCACCGGCCTGCGCTGACCGGTGCTCAGCCCTGAGTCGGAACGGGGCCCTTCGCGAGCGTGTCGCGGATCGTCGTCGACACGTCCTGCAGGGGTCCCGTCCCCGCGTCCTTGGGAACGGTGAGCGCGACGAACACCGGCCGGTCGACGGCGAACCAGGTCGACGACTCGTCGCCCTGCACCTCGAGCCACTGGACGTCGGAGACGACCCGCAGCTGGGCGGTCGGCGACAGCTCGTCCGGCCGGTCGAGGCCGCAGCGCAGCACGAGCGGCGAGTGCTCCGCGTCGCCCCACGCCAAAGTGCCCGCGGGCGCGGGTGCGGCGAGTTCGCGCCGCGGCAGCGTCGCACCGTCCGACACCACGCTGACCGGGAGCTTCCCCAGCAGCGTCGTGCAGTCCGGGGACTCCGCGGCGGGCGCGTTCACCGGCACGAGTGCCAGCGGGCGCGAGTTGTCGTCGGACGGCGAGGCCGGGTCGTCGGCACCCGACGTGCCGAGGACGAGTCCGACCGCCGCCACCGCGACCGCCAGCAGCACCGGGAGGCCGATGGCCACGGCGAGCAGCGGTCGGGGCAGCGACGAGACGGGCTCGGATTCGGGTGGCTGGTCCTGTGGCACTGGGCTATGACAGCACGTCGCTACAGGTGGACCACCGGGCAGGTCAGGGTCCGCGTGATCCCCTCCACGTTCTGGATGCGGGCGACCACGAGCTGGCCGAGCTGGTCGACGGTCTCGGCGTCCGCCCTGACGATCACGTCGTACGGACCGGTCACGTCCTCCGCGGTGGAAACCCCCGGAATACCGGCGATCTCCCCCGCAACGGCGGCTGCCTTCCCGACCTCGGTCTGGATGAGGATGTATGCGTGCACCACGGCGTGCCCCTTCGTCGCGACAGGTTAGGTCGGGGTAGGAACTTGACCAGCAACGTACCGCAGTTGGAGTTCCGAATGCTCAGAATGGGAGGCAATCTTGCGTCCGGACCCGCCGCAGGACGCGGACACGGTCGCTGAAGTGGGTGAGTTCGGTCTCATCCGCCGGGTGACGGCCGGTCGGACGCAGCCGCCCACCACGCTGCTCGGGCCGGGTGACGACGCAGCGGTCGTCGCCGCGCCCGACGGCCGGGTGGTCGCGTCGACCGACGTCCTCGTGGAGAACGTCCACTTCAGACTCGACTGGTCATCCCCCGAGCACGTGGGGCGGAAGGCCGCCGCGGTGAACCTCGCGGACATCGCCGCCATGGGTGCGATCCCGACCGCGCTCCTCATCGGACTGGCCTGCCCGTCGGACACGCCCGCGAGCGTGATCGACGGCATCACGGCAGGCCTGTGGCAGGAGGCGGCCGTCGCCGGGGCCGGTGTGGTCGGCGGCGACATGGTGAGCTCGGAGACACTGGTGATCTCCATTACTGCGCTCGGCGACCTCAGTGGACTGGAGCCGGTGGTCCGATCGGGAGCGCGGGTCGGCGACATCGTCGCGGTCTGCGGCAAGCTCGGCTGGGCGGCCGCCGGACTGGCCGTGCTGAGCCGGGGCTTCCGCTCCCCGGTCGCGGTCGTCGGCGCGCAGCGCACGCCCGAACCGCCGTACTCCGCGGGCCCGGAGGCCGCGGCCGCGGGCGCCACCGCGATGATCGACACCTCCGACGGCCTGCTGGCCGACCTCGGGCACATCGCGACCGCGTCCGGCGTCGGGATCGACATCCGCACCGAACTGCTGGAGGTCCACCCGAGGCTGATCGACGTCGCGTCCGCGCTCGGCGCCGACGCGCGGCACTGGGTGCTCACCGGCGGCGAGGACCACGCGCTCGCCGCGACGTTCCCCGACGCCGCCGCCGTGCCGGAGGGGTGGCGGATGATCGGCGCGGTGCGCCCCGGCGACGGTGTGACGGTCGACGGCCGCGTGTACGAAAAACCCCCTGGCTGGGAGCACTGGCGCTAGGTACCTTCCAGGCATGGAACTATGCACGGTCCTGTATGACCATCCGGACGCGGTCAAGCTGATCACCGCGGTGCAGCAGGTCTACGTGGAGCGCTACGGCGACGAGGACGTCACCCCCGTCGCCCCGGCGGAGTTCGCCGCGCCGCGCGGCTACTTCGTGGTCGGCTACCTCGACGGCGTGCCCGTGGCGTGCGGCGGCTGGCGCGCCCACGACGGCGAACCCGAATCCCCGCTGGTCGCGGGGGACGCCGAGATCAAGCGCATGTACGTGGTCGACTCCGCCCGCGGCCGGGGCCTGGCCAGGGCGGTGCTCGCGGACCTGGAGCGCTCGGCGCTCGCCGCCGGGCGCACCCGCATGGTCCTGGAGACCGGCGCCGTCCAGCCCGAGGCCATCGCGCTCTACGGGAGCAGCGGGTACGAGCGGATGCCCAACTTCGGCACCTACCGCGAGCACCCGGACAGCCTCTGCTTCGCGAAGTCCCTGCCCGCCACCGGCGGCTGACCACCCGGTCGGCCTCTGCTCCGCGCGGGGCGTCGGCGGTAGTTTGGGCTCTCGATCTTCGGGGGGAGAACCGCGGTGGCCTGGCCCGATCGCCCCCTGGTGCTCAGCGAGCGGACCCTGCGGCGCGGCTGGGAGACCGGCTGGGCCGTGGTGGTCCCGGTGGTCGTCGGCGCGCTGACCTGGTTCGGCAGCCGCAGCGCGTGGCTGGCGCTGCTCACCGGAGTCGTGTTCGGCGTGCTGTTCTGGCTGATCGCGCGGCCGGGGTTCGTGCAACCGCCGGGCAAGCCCGTGCTCTCCCCGGACCAGACCGCGCCCGCGCCCGTCGAACCGGTGTGGGCGCAGGTCCGCTGGCTCTCCTCGCCGCGGCTGCCGCGCGTGGTGCCGGTGGTCGCGCTGGCGGCCGAACGCGGCGGCTCGGTGCGGCGGGTGTTCCGGGTGGCCTCCGGCGACGCGCCCGGCCAGCTGCGCGCCGACGGCATCCCGTTCGCCGCCGAACTGGTCTCCGCGCGGCCGCCGCTGCTGCGCGTCCGGGGCGTGGACCTGGTGGCGCTGCGGCAGGAGCACCCGGCGGGCACCTCGGCGCTCGTCGACCCGGACTACGCCGAACCGCCGCACCCGCCCACGACCGCGCCGCTCGTCCAGTGGTGGCAGCGGTTCTACGCCCGCCGCGCCCGCGCGCTGCTCGCCGCCGGTCCGCAGTGGATCGCGGTCCGGCTGGTGCCCGCGCCGACCGGCCCGACCACGCCGTGGGTCGTCGTGCGGCCCAGCGACGGCCACGTGCTCACCCGCCAGTACCTGCCGCGCGCCCTGACCGGCGTGCCCGCCGGGCCGCACAGCGCGCTGCTCGGCGTGCCGCGCGGGTCCGCCGTGCTCGACGAGAACGAGGCGGGTGACCCGGTGGACGGCGTGCTCTACGGTCATGGCTGGTCGAACCCGGTGCTGTCGCGTGGAATCCGCGTCCGGCACGTGGGCTGATCCACCCCGCAGAGGAGGACGCGTGGCCATCTACGCGCTGGGCGAGTACGAACCGGAGATCCACCCCGAGGCGTACGTGCACCCCGACGCCACCGTGATCGGTGACGTCCGCATCGCCGCGTACGCGTCGGTGTGGCCGCAAGCCGTGCTGCGCGGCGACTACGGGCGCATCGAGATCGGCGCGCGCACCAGCGTGCAGGACGGCACCGTCATCCACTGCACGGAGGTGCACCCCACGCAGATCGGGGAGGAGTGCGTCATCGGGCACAACGTCCACATCGAAGGCGCCACCATCGCCGACCGCTGCCTCATCGCCTCCGGGTCGGTGGTGCTGAACGGCGCCGTCGTCGAGGAGGGCGCGATCGTCGGCGCGGGCGCCGTGGTCTCGTTCGAGGGGCACGTCCCCGCCCGGTCGATGGCGCTGGGCGTGCCCGCGAAGGTCCGACCCGGCCACGTCGTGCCGGAACGCGCCTGGCAGTTCGCGGTGGACAAGTACGTCGCCAACATCGCCTTGTACCGCAAGGAACTGCGTCGACTCGACTGAGATAGGGTCACCCGCTGTGGCTGGACGTCCCTTGAACGAGATCGTGGAAACCGGATGGGCTGAAGCCCTCGCCCCCGTTTCCGACCGCATCGCCGAGATGGGCGAGTTCCTGCGAACAGAGGTCGCCGCGGGACGCACGTACCTGCCCGCGGGCGAGAACGTGCTGCGCGCCTTCAAGCAGCCGTTCCACAGCGTGCGCGCGCTCATCGTCGGCCAGGACCCGTACCCGACACCGGGCCACGCCGTCGGCCTGAGCTTCTCGGTGTCCCCGGAGACGAGGCCCATCCCCAAGAGCCTGGTCAACATCTACAAGGAGTACGTCGAGGACCTCGGCTACCCCATGCCCACCAACGGCGACCTGACCCCGTGGACCGAGCAGGGCGTCCTCCTGCTCAACAGGTCCCTCACGGTCGAGCCGGGCAAGTCCAACGCCCACCAGGGCAAGGGCTGGGAAGACGTCACGGAACAGGCCATCCGCGCCCTCGCGGCCCGCGAGGAACCCATGGTCGCGATCCTGTGGGGCCGCAACGCCCGCAACCTCCGCCCCCTCCTCGACCCCATCCCGTGCATCGAATCCGCCCACCCCAGCCCGCTCTCGGCGCACGCCGGGTTCTTCGGGTCGAAGCCGTTCAGCCGGGCGAACGAGCTGCTGGAGAAGCAGGGCGCGGAACCGATCAACTGGAAGCTGCCGTAGTCCGAATCCCTCCCCGGAGGCCTTTCCGCATTCGTGCGGGAAGGCCTCTTTCTTTTTCGGGCTCAGAACGCCGTCCGGACTCCCGCGATGATCAACCCCAACCCAGCCTCGAACTCCCGGTCCAACTGCTCACGCGGCACGCGGCCCGTCTTGCGCGCCTGCTCCTCGATGGTGAACCCGTTGACGTAGGCGAACACGGTGTCGGTCGCCAGCGCGGCGATCTCAGGGGGCGCGCCTCCGTGGACCAGCACCCCGATGGTGCCCGCGAACTGGGCGGCGGCCTCCGGGCCCGGTGTCGACATCGTGGCGACCAGCCGGGCGCCGTCGCGGCGGGTCAGCATGGCGGAGCGCATGCCGATCGCCATGGCGGTCAGGCGGTCCGCCCAGTCGCCCTCCGGCAACGACCGCGTCGGGCCGCCGGTGGCGATGGCGTCGACCATGGCGTCGAGCAGGGCGCGTTTGCTGGTGAAGTGCCGGTACAGGGCTCCCACCTGCACGCCCAGTCGGTCGGCCAGCTTGCGGGTGGTGAGGTCGTCCAGGCCCACCTCGTCGAGCAGGTCCAACGCGGCCTGCAGCACTTCGTCCCGCCGTGACATGCGGACAGCTTGCCATCCGCCGTTTCCGGTGTAGCGTGAACAATGTTCACGTGAACTAAGTTCACTTCGATCTTGGGGAGAACGTCGTGCGAGTGGTTGTCATCGGAGCGGGACTCGGCGGGCTGTGCCTGGCACAGGGACTGAAGAAGGCCGGTGTGGACGTTCGGGTCCACGAACGGGACAGCGGGGTGGAGGCGCGGTTCCAGGGCTACCGGATCGGGCTGGGAGGACTGGGCTGGGAGTCGATGAAGGCGTGCCTGCCCGAACGCCTGCACCCGCTGCTGGATGCCACCAGCGGCGAGCTGAGCGGACCCGGCAGGCTGCTCGACCCGCGGCTGAACCAGGTCGGCCTGGACGACGACGAGCCGCTGGCGCGGTCGATGGAGGCGAACCTGGTCGACCGGCACGTCCTGCGCCACCTGCTGCTCACCGACCTCGACACCACCTTCGGCAGCCGCCTCACCGGGTACACCGAAGGTGGGAGCACCGTCCGCGCGGCGTTCGCGGACGGCACCGAGGTCGATTGCGACGTGCTCGTGGGCGCCGACGGCATCGGCTCGGCCGTGCGGCGGCAGCTCATCGGACCCGCCGTCCGCGAGTCGACCGGCGTCCGGGGCGTGATCGGCCGCACGCCGCTGGAGGACCGCTTCGCCGCGCTGGTGCCGGGGCGCGGGACGGTGGTCACCGACGGCGATCGCCAGCTGTTCCTGGGCAAGATGCCGTTCCGGCGGCCACCGCGCGAGGCCGCCGCCGAGTTGGCACCGGACGTGCGGCTGCCCGACGTCCGCAGCTACCTGCGGTGGGTGATGATGCTGCCGCCGTCGGCCGACACCTGGGACCTGCCCGCCGACTGGCACCCCTTGCTGCACGACCTGGTCGGCTCCGCGGACCCGGACAACACCGCCATGGGCACGCTGGAGTACGTGGCGCCCGCGGACCCGTGGCCGACGGGCCGCGTGACGCTGCTCGGCGACGCGGTCCACCCGATGCTGCCCGCCGGCGGGATGGGCGGGAACTGCGCGCTGATCGACGCGCGGCGGTTGTGCGAGACGCTGCTCGGCGATGGGGATCTGGCGGCGTACGAACAGGAGATGCTCGCGGCGACCCGGCCGCTGGTGCTGTCCAGCAAGGCCATGCTCGACCGGTTTCGCGCTCTGAGCGTCGAGCGCTGACCCTGGCGGTCAGCGGCGGGCGCTGCGGAGGGAACGGGATCTGCTGCTGGTGTGCCGCATGACGGTGTCGGCGTTCGGGACCTCGGTGACGCTCATCGTCTTGCTCCCGCACGCCCAGCGGATCAGCCCGCTCGCGGTCTCCGGTGTGCTGGTGGCGGTGCGGGCCGTGCGGGACCCGTGTGGTGAGTCCGTCGAACGTGCCGGGTCCAGTGCGATGACGGGGCTGAGGTTCGTGCTGACGGGTCGGGTGCGGACACCGGACGCCTTGCGCGGCAGGGTGGTGAAAAGAAGGAAGCCCGGACGCCAAGGCGTCCGGGCTTCCATCACGGGGCTTGATCAGCCGCGCACAACCTTGCCCGCCTTGATGCAGGAGGTGCACACGTTCAGCCGCTGGCGCTGCGAGGAGGAAACCTTCGCGCGCACGGACTGGATGTTCGGGTTCCACCGGCGGTTGGTCTTCCGGTGTGAGTGCGAGACAGAATGGCCGAAGCCCGGCCCCTTGTTACAGACGTCGCACACGGCAGCCACGTCAGCCACTCCTTAGGGTTGCTCATTTCGTACTCACGCCCCGGCGGGCGCGCAAGCGTGCACAAGCCTCAGCCGGGCATGGCAACAACGATGAGGGTAACCGGTGTGCGGTCCCGCGACCAAACTGGGGGCCTGTCGGGCCGGGTGGATACGCTCCCGCCATGCAGGTCCTCGATGCCGGAGCGGTGCGCCAGTGGGCGGACGCGTGCGTGCGGTCCCTGGACGCGAACCGCGAGGCGATCGACCGCATCAACGTCTACCCGGTGCCCGACGGCGACACGGGCACGAACCTGCTGCAGACCATGAGGTCCGCGCTGGACGCGCTGCTGCGCGCGCCGGCGGGCACGCGGGACGAGGCGGGCACGTCGTTCGCGGCGCTGGCCAGGGGGGCGCTGGCGGGCGCGCGGGGCAACTCCGGGGTGATCCTGTCCCAGGTGCTGCGCGGGCTCGCGGAGACGGTGCAGGGCGCTTCCACGATGACGGGCGGCGCGCTGCGGCTGGCACTGCACCGGGCCGACGTGCTGGCGACCGCGGCGGTGTCGAAGCCCGTGGCGGGCACCGTGCTGTCGGTCCTGCACGCCGCCGCCGAGGCCGCGGGCGACGGGCCGGACGACCTGGAGCACGTCATCACGTCGGCGGCGAAGGCCGGGGCCGACGCGCTCGCCGACACCCCGCGCCAGCTGGCCGTTCTCGCGAAGGCCGGTGTCGTGGACGCGGGCGGGCGCGGGCTCCTGGTGCTCTTGGACGCACTCGCGGCGGTCATCACCGGCCGCGAGGAGGTGACCGAGGTCGTCCCGGTGCTGCCCAGGACGCCCGAATCGCTCACCACCGGCCGCGAGGCGGGCTCCGCCGAGTTCGAGTACGAGGTCATGTACCTGCTCGACGGCGTGACCGAGGACGGCGTGGACCACCTGCGCGCCGCGCTCGGCGGTCTCGGCGACTGCGTGTCGGTGGTCGGCGACGGCGTCGA
The DNA here is from genome assembly GCF_032460545.1 of Umezawaea sp. Da 62-37. GTDB lineage: Bacteria > Actinomycetota > Actinomycetes > Mycobacteriales > Pseudonocardiaceae > Umezawaea. The sequence goes on along the minus strand of NZ_CP135965.1, from coordinate 3,872,225 downwards.
GCTGTGGACCGTCCACGTGCACTGCAACGACATCGGCGCGGCCGTCGAGGCGGGCATCGGCGTCGGCCGGCCGCACCGGATCACCGTGGCCAGGTTCGCCGACCAGATCGCCGCCCAGGCCTCCAGGTTCGTCCGCGACCGCGCGGTGGTCGTGCTGGTCAGCGGCCAGGGCGCGGCCGAGCTGTTCCGCGCCGAGGGCGCCGTCGTGGTCGACCTGGCCGCCGCGGAGTCCCTGACGCCCGCCGACCTGCTGGCCGTCCTCGTCAGCACCCGCGCCAGGCAGGTGACCGTCCTGCCCGGCACGTCCGACCTGCGCCCGCACCTCGACGAGGCGGTCGCCCAGGCCGTCGCGGCTGGCCAGGACGTCGTGGTCGTGCCGACCGCTTCCCCGGTGCAGGTGCTCGCCGCCATCGCCGTGCACGACCCGTCCCGCAGGCCCGGTGACGACGTGGTCGCCATGGCCGAGGCCGCCGCCGCCACCCGCCGCGGCGAACTCGCCGTGTCCGACCGCGAGGGCATCACCTGGGTGGGCCGCGTCGAGCAGGGCGACCTGCTCGGCCTGCTCGACGGCGAGGTCGTCCTCATCGAACCCGGCCCCGCCTCCGCCGACACCGTCGGCGACCTCGCGTGCCGCCTGGTCGACCGCATGCTCGGCGGCGGCGGCGAACTGGTCACCGCCGTCCTCGGCGCCGACGCCCCCGCGGACCTCCCGGACCTGCTCGAAGGCCACCTCCGGCTGAGCCACCCCGAGGTGGAGCTGACCGTCTACCCCGGCGGCCAGCCGGGTTCGATCATCTTTGTCGGTGTCGAGTAGTTGAATGGGCGGCGATGACCACCTTTGACGAGAAGCTGGTGTCGGTGCTCGGCAAGAAGAGCGCCGACGCGCTGGAGGCCGGGCTCGGCCTGCTCACGGTCGGCGACCTGCTGCGGCACTACCCGCGCCGGTACGACGAGCGCGGCAAGCTGACCGAGATCGCGAGCCTGGAACTGGGCGAGCACGTGACCGTGCAGGCCAAGGTCAAGACGGGCAAGAAGCGCGCGATGAAGAACCGGCGCGGCTACATGTTCGAGGCGACCATCACCGACGGCACGAACGAGCTGCAGCTGGTGTTCTTCGGCGCGCCCGCGCACGCCGCCGAGACCGAGCTGCTGCCGGGTCGGCAGGCCATGTTCGCGGGCAAGGTCGGCCGGTTCAACAACAAGCTCCAGCTCGCGCACCCGGACTTCGAGGTCCTCAAGGACGAGGCGCCGGAGTCGTCGGCCGACCGCTTCGCCCAGGCGTTCATCCCGGTCTACCCGGCCGCGCAGGGCATCCAGTCGTGGAACATCGTCAACTGCGTCAAGCAGGTCCTCGACATCTGGGACGGCGTCCCGGAGGCGGCCGACCCGCTCCCCGAGCACCTGCGCAAGGCCCGCTCGTTGATGCCGCTCGAAAATGCGCTGCGCGCCATCCACCGCCCGGACAGCTGGGCGATGATCACGTTGGCGCAGCAGCGGTTGAAGTGGGACGAGGCCATGGCCGTCCAGCTCGCCCTCGCGCAGCGCAGGCAGTCCGCGGGCGCCCGCCCCGCCCCCGCGTGCCCGAAGCGGCCGGACGAGATCCTCGACGCCTTCGACGCCCGGCTGCCGTTCACGCTCACCAAGGGGCAGCGGGAGATCGGCGACCAGATCGCCCACGACGTGTCCGGCGTGCACCCGATGAACCGCCTCCTGCAAGGGGAGGTCGGGTCCGGGAAGACGATGGTCGCTTTGCGCGCAATGTTGCAGGTCGTCGACGCCGGTCGCCAAGCCGCGATGCTGGCGCCCACGGAGGTGCTCGCGGCGCAGCACGCGCGGTCGTTGAACGAGATGCTGGGCGACCTCGCGCAGGCCGGGCAGCTCGGCGGGGCTGAGCACGCGACGCGGTTGACGCTGCTGACGGGTTCGATGAACGCGCCGCAGCGGAAGAAGGCGATGCTGGAGATCGTGTCCGGCGAGGCCGGGATCGTGGTGGGGACGCACGCGCTGATCCAGGACAAGGTGACGTTCGCCGATCTCGGGCTGGTCGTGGTGGATGAGCAGCACCGGTTCGGCGTGGAGCAGCGGGACGCGCTGCGCGGGAGGGCGCGGGAGGGCGCGTCGCCGCACGTGCTGGTGATGACGGCGACGCCGATCCCGCGCACCGTGGCGATGACGGTGTACGGCGACCTGACCGTGTCCGCGCTGCGCGAGCTGCCGCAGGGGCGGTCGCCGATCAGCACGTCGCTGGTGCCGCTGGCGGAGAAGCCGCAGTGGCTCTCGCGGGCGTGGCAGCGCATCCACGAGGAGGTCGCCAAGGGCCACCAGGTGTACGTGGTGTGCCCGCGGATCGGCGACGGCGAGAACGAGGACGGGCCGGAGCCGCCGAAGGAGGACGCGTCCGACCGGCGGCCGCCGCTGGCGGTGGTGGACGTGGCCAACCGGCTGTCCGAGGGGCCGCTGCGGGGGCTGCGGATCGAGATCCTGCACGGCAGGCTGCCCGCGGACGACAAGGACGCGGTGATGCGCTCGTTCGCCGCGAACGAGGTCCAGGTGCTGGTCGCGACGACGGTGATCGAGGTCGGCGTGAACGTGCCGAACGCGACCGTCATGGTGATCATGGACGCGGACCGGTTCGGCGTGAGCCAGCTGCACCAGCTGCGCGGCCGCGTCGGGCGTGGCAGCGCGCCGGGGCTGTGCCTGCTGGTGACGGAGATGCCGGACGGCACGTCGACGATGGAACGGCTCCGCGCCGTGGAGTCCACTTTGGACGGGTTCGAACTCGCTCAGCTGGACCTGGAGCTGCGGCGGGAGGGGGACATCCTCGGCGCCGCGCAGTCCGGCAGCCGGTCGGGGCTGAAGATGCTGTCGCTGCTGCGGGACGAGGAGGTGATCAGGGAGGCGCGCGTCGAGGCGCAGCAGGTCGTCGAGGCGGACCCGGACCTGACCGCGCACCCCGGTCTCGCGGGGCTGGTCGCGGGCCTGTTGGACGAGGAGCGGGCCGAGTACCTGGAGAAGGCCTGAGCTAGCATCGCCTCCTTGTGCGCCGTCGACTGCTAGCCGCCATCCCGCTCGCGCTGCTCGTCGCCTGCGGGTCGACCCCGCCGCCCCCGGCCCCGACCACCTCGCAGGTGAAGGGCGAGCTGGCGGTGCTGGCCGAGCGCATCGCGCAGCGCCGGGCCGAGCTGAAGACGGCGAGGTTCCACACCGACGGCTTCGCCTCCGACGGCGGCGCGACCGAGGTGCGCAACACCGCCGACGGCGCGATCAGCCAGACCGCGGACGGCGTGCTCGGCGCGTTCACGATGGGCGTCGACACCGGCGGCGCGGCCCGCAAGATCGACCTCGTGGTGCTCAAGGACGCCCTGTACGCGCACCTCGACGGCGCCGCGATGCCCGCGGGCAAGAAGTGGGCGCAGTACACTGAGGCGAACGCGGGCGAGATCTCCGGGCTCCTGCGCGGTTTCGGCCCGAGTTCCATGGCGGGCGCCGAACTCGACTACCTCGAGCCGACCGCCGCGCTGGTGCTGCGCAAGGCTTCCGAGCAGCTCGACGGCACCCCGGTGACCCGCTACGACATCGCCGTCGACACGGTGAAGATCGCCAAGCTGCTCGACGACCCGGACATCCAGCTCCAGCACACGCAGCTCGCCGAGTACGGCGTCACCATCACCGCGTTCGCCTGGGTCGACGACACCGGCCTCCCGCTCAAGGCCGAGTACCGCTTCGAGCAGGACGGCAAGGTCGTCAAGAGCTCGACCACCCGCTTCACCGACTGGGGCACCCCGGTCGACGTCGCCGCACCGCCCACCGCGGAGACCGTCCCGGCGGACCAGCTGCCCGAGTAGTCGGGGACGGCCGCGTGTTCCAAGGCCTGCCGCGGGCAGCTCGCGGTGGATCGACCGCGAGCCGCCCGCGGGTCGCTCAGGAGTTCTTCGGCTTCTTCTGGATCGGCAGCTTCGCGGTGGGGGAGTCGGGGTCGACGCCCTTGGGAGCGGACTGCGCGGGCTTGGCCGGTCCGGCAGGCCTGCCCGCCGGGGGACGCGGACCCGGAGCCTGACTCGCCCCGGCCGCCGGGGCCGCCGACTCCGAACCCCTGTTCACGGGCCTGGCCGGGGCCGCACCCGACGCGGGAGCCGCGGGCTTGCCCGCACCCGGCCCCGAAGCGACCGGCCCTGAGGCACCCGGACCCGAAGCGCTCGGCCCCGAAGCCGCCGGACCCGAAGCGCTCGGCCCCGAAGCCGCCGGACCCGCACCCGAGCCGGGAACCGACCCCGAGCCGGACGTCTGCGGGTCCTCCGGCAGCGGCCCCAGCACCGACACGGCCTGGAGCACCGCCGCCTGCGCCGCGGCGAACTGCTCGGTCAACGTCCGGTGCATCGTCCGCAACGCCGTCACCCGGTCGTTCGCCTCGGTGACCCGCCTCCCGGCGTGCTCGTCGGCGTCCTTGACCGTCTTCTCCGCCTTCGCCGTGGCCGACGTGGTCAGCACCTCGACCTTCGCCAGCGCCTCCGACTCCAGCTCGGCCAGCAGCTTCTCCGACTCGGCCTTCTTCGCCGCCAGCGAGTCGGCCAGCGACTTCTCCGCCGCGACCTTCTTCGCCTCGGACTCGGCGGCGATCTTCTCCGCCGCCACCTTCGCCGTCACGACCAGCTGCTCGTGCTCCTTCTGGAGCTTCGTGCGCAGCTCGTCGTACTCCTTGTCCAGCTCGTCGTGGTACTTCGAGTACTTCTGCTCCAGCGCGACCCGGTTCTTCTCCAGGTCGGCGGCCTTGGCGTCGTACTCGGTCGTCACGCGCTCGGTCTCGGCGCGGTTCTCCGCCACGAGGGCGTTGTGCTCGGCGGTGAGCTTGGCGCGCAGTTCCTGCTGCTCGGCGGTGAGCTTGGTGCGGAGCTCCTGGTGCTCGGCCTCCAGCTCGGCCTTGCGCTGCTCGAACTTCTGGTCGAGGTCGATGCGGTGCTGCTGGTGCTGGGCTTCGAGCTGCCTGCGCCGGTCCTCGGTCTCGCCGTGCTTGCGCTGGTGCAGCGCCTTCTGCTCGGCGGCGAACCGGTCGGCCTCGGAGCGGGTGGCGTTCGCGTGGTCGACGGCCGCCTTGCGGATGTCGGCGATCTCCTCCTCGGCGAGCCCCATCATGATGCGGACGCGCTCGGTGACGTTGGAGGCGCTGATGGGGCTGTTCGCGAGGCTGGTCAGCTGGGTCTTGACCTTCTCCAGCTCGGCTCTCGTGCCCGCGACGACCTTCGACAGCTCCGCCACCTGGGCGGCGGCGGCGTCACGACTGCGGTTGGCGTTCTTGAGGTCGAACTCCAACCGGGTGACGCGTTCGTTGACCTGCCGCTGGTTGTACCCACGCAGGACGACGTCGAAGTGAGCTGTGCGGGCAGCTGTCTGCCCATTCCCATCGGGCGCGGCCATATGGGCAACACTACCGAGGTTTCCGACCTCTTTGTTATCCGATGCGGTGAACGACACCGCGTTGGCGCGACCCATCGGACCTTCGGATGGGTACCGCCGTGAAGAGGGTCGCACCTACTGCATTCGACGCAACCTCCACCGTTCCCGGTGACTGGTGGTAACGGATGTGTGATCAAGCGCTAACCCAGCGCCTGCCGCCGGGGGCTGCGCGGACGGCTCGGCTGCGGCACACTCTCCGGGCGTGGCCCCAGCTCACGGCAGGGGTGGCGGGGTGACTCGACCGTGTCGCGGAACGATCGAGATGACGTCCGTCACGTGGGATACAACTCCCGAGGCGCGGGAACCGCACGGTATCTTGCTCCCGAGCAGGATCTCGCTGCCAAGCAGGATCTCGCTCCCGAACAGGAACGTTCCGCTGAACCGAACCAGCGACCCAGTCGAGCCAGCCGGGAGGGAACGCCGCTATGTTCCGCAAGGTGCTTGTCGCGAACCGCGGCGAGATCGCGATCAGGGCGTTTCGAGCCGCCTACGAGCTGGGCGCGGGGACGGTCGCGGTCTTCCCGCACGAAGACCGCAATTCGCTGCACAGGCTGAAGGCCGACGAGTCGTACCAGATCGGCGAGCCGGGTCACCCGGTCCGCGCGTACCTGTCCGTCGAGGAGATCGTGAAGGCCGCCCGCCGGGCCGGTGCGGACGCGGTCTACCCCGGTTACGGCTTCCTGTCGGAGAACCCCGAGCTGGCGCAGGCGTGCAAGGACGCGGGCATCACGTTCGTGGGCCCGCCGACCGAGGTGCTGGAGCTGACCGGCAACAAGGCGCGCGCCATCGCGGCCGCGCGCGAGGCCGGGCTGCCCGTGCTGGAGTCGTCCCAGCCGTCGGCCGACCTCGACGAGCTGCTCGCGGCCGCCGAGGGCATCAACTTCCCCGTGTTCGTGAAGGCCGTCGCCGGTGGTGGCGGTCGCGGGATGCGGCGCGTGGAGGACCCGTCGACGCTGCGCGAGTCGCTGGAAGCCGCGATGCGCGAGGCCGAGTCCGCCTTCGGCGACCCGACCATGTTCATCGAGCAGGCCGTGGTCGAGCCCCGCCACATCGAGGTGCAGATCCTCGCCGACGGCGAGGGCAACGTGATCCACCTGTTCGAGCGCGACTGCTCGGTGCAGCGGCGCCACCAGAAGGTCATCGAGATCGCCCCGGCGCCGAACCTGGACCCGGCGATCCGCGACCGGATGTGCGCCCACGCCGTCGCGTTCGCCCGGCACATCGGCTACCGCAACGCGGGCACGGTCGAGTTCCTGCTGGACCCGAACGGCAACTACGTCTTCATCGAGATGAACCCGCGCATCCAGGTCGAGCACACGGTCACCGAGGAGGTGACCGACGTCGACCTGGTCCAGTCGCAGATGCTCATCGCGAGCGGCTCCACGCTGGCCGACCTCAACCTCAGCCAGGAGACCGTGCAGCTGCGCGGCGCCGCGCTCCAGTGCCGCATCACCACCGAGGACCCGGCCAACGGCTTCCGCCCGGACACCGGCGTGATCAGCGCGTACCGCTCGCCGGGCGGTTCCGGCATCCGGCTCGACGGCGGCACGATCGGCGCGGGCACGGCCATCGGCGCCCACTTCGACTCGATGCTGGTGAAGCTCACCTGCCGCGGCCGCACGTTCGCCGCCGCGGTGGCCCGCTCCCGCCGCGCGGTCGCCGAGTTCCGCATCCGCGGCGTGTCCACGAACATCCCGTTCCTCCAGGCGGTGCTGGACGACCCGGACTTCTACGAGGGCCGCGTCACCACGTCGTTCATCGAGAAGCGCCCGCACCTGCTGACCGCCCGGCACTCCGCCGACCGCGGCACGAAGATCCTCACGTACCTGGCCGACGTGACGGTGAACAAGCCGAACGGCGAGCGCCCGGCGAGCGTGGACCCGCGCGACAAGCTGCCGCTCGCCGACCTCGGCGCCGAGCCGGTGGCCGGGTCGAAGCAGCGGCTCGACGAGCTGGGCCCCGAGGGTTTCGCCGCGTGGCTGCGCGGCAGCCGCGCGGTCGGCGTCACCGACACCACCTTCCGCGACGCCCACCAGTCGCTGCTGGCGACCCGCGTGCGCACCAAGGACCTGCTCGCCGTCGCGCCGCACGTGGCGAGGCTGACGCCCGAGCTGCTGTCGCTGGAGGCGTGGGGCGGCGCGACCTACGACGTGGCGCTGCGGTTCCTCGCCGAGGACCCGTGGGAGCGGCTGGCGCAGCTGCGCGAGGCCGTGCCGAACATCAACCTCCAGATGCTGCTGCGCGGCCGCAACACGGTCGGCTACACGCCGTACCCGGCGGCCGTGACGTCGGCGTTCGTGCAGGAGGCGACGAAGACCGGCATCGACATCTTCCGGATCTTCGACGCGCTCAACGACGTCGAGCAGATGCGCCCCGCGATCGAGGCCGTGCGCGAGACCGGGACGGCCGTCGCCGAGGTGGCGCTCTGCTACACCTCGGACCTGTCCGACCCCGACGAGCGGCTCTACACGCTCGACTACTACCTCAAGCTGGCCGAGCAGATCGTCGGCGCGGGCGCGCACGTGCTGTGCGTCAAGGACATGGCGGGACTGCTCCGCGCGCCTGCGGCGTCCCGGCTGATCACCGCGCTGCGCAAGGAGTTCGACCTCCCCGTCCACCTGCACACCCACGACACGGCGGGCGGCCAGCTGGCCACCTACCTGGCCGCGATCCAGGCGGGCGTGGACGCGGTGGACGGCGCCGCGGCGTCGATGGCGGGCACGACGTCGCAGCCCGCGCTGTCGTCGATCGTGGCCGCGACCGACCACACCGACCGCGCCACCGGGCTCGACCTGGAGGCCGTGTGCGACCTGGAGCCGTACTGGGAGGCGACCCGGCGGATCTACGCGCCGTTCGAGTCGGGCCTGCCGTCGCCGACCGGCCGCGTGTACAAGCACGAGATCCCCGGCGGCCAGCTGTCGAACCTGCGCACCCAGGCCGTCGCGCTCGGCCTCGGCCAGCGGTTCGAGGACATCGAGGCCGTGTACGCCGCCGCGGACCGGATGCTCGGCCACCTGGTGAAGGTGACCCCGTCGTCCAAGGTCGTCGGCGACCTCGCGCTGCACCTCGTCGGGGCGGGCGTCTCGCCGGAGGAGTTCGAGGCCGATCCCGGCAGGTTCGACATCCCGGCTTCGGTGATCGGGTTCCTGCACGGTGAGTTGGGCGACCCGCCCGGCGGCTGGCCGGAGCCGTTCCGCACCAAGGCGCTGAAGGGCCGCCCGGCTCCCAAGGGCGTCGAGGAGCTGTCCGGTGAGGACGCTCGCGGGCTGGACGAGGCCCGCCGCGCCACGCTCAACCGGCTGCTGTTCCCCGCGCCCACCAAGGAGTTCCTCGCCCACCGCGAGCAGTACGGCGACACGAGCGTGCTGCGCAGCAAGGACTTCTTCTACGGCCTGAGGCCGGGGGAGGAGTACTCGGTCGACCTGGAGCCCGGCGTGCGGCTGCTGATCGGCCTGGAGGCCATCGGCGAGGCCGACGAGCGCGGCATGCGCACCGTGATGGCCACGCTCAACGGCCAGCTGCGGCCCATCTCGGTGCGCGACCGGTCCATCGCCGCGGAGGTCCCCGCCGCGGAGAAGGCCGACCGGGGCAACCAGAACCACGTCGCCGCGCCGTTCGCCGGGGTCGTCACGCCGTCGGTCGCCGAGGGCGACCAGGTCGAGGCGGGCCAGACCGTGGCGACGATCGAGGCCATGAAGATGGAGGCCTCGATCACCGCCGCCAAGGCGGGCACCGTCCAGCGGCTCGCCGTGCGGGCCGTGCAGCAGGTCGAGGGCGGAGACCTGCTCATCGTCCTCCAGTAGGGCCTACCACCACTCGTCGGTGTCCTCCGGTGCACAACGCGCAGCGGAGGGCACCGACGTGGCTGGGCCAGGCGTGTGGCGTCGCTCCACCGTCCGGGTCACGTGCCGGGGAACGGTCCCGGCGGCCCCCAGCATGGAGTGCTCCCGTCCCGCAGAGGAGCACCGCCTTGGACCTCGACGCCAGCCGAAACCCCCCGCTCAGCCCCCAGGACGACGACCTGCGCGAGATGCTGCGCATCGAGTTCGCGGCCCGCTGGCCGGACTCCCGCCGGGGCGCCCTCGACGCCGTCGACCGGTACGCCCTGCTGCCCGTCGGCACGCTGCTGCGCTCGCTGCTCGTGCTGCGCGCCGCGCTCGCCGTCGGCGGCGACCTGCACCGCGTGCTGCCCGCCGCGGTCGGCGTGGAGTGCCTGCACGTCGGCAGCCAGGTGCACCAGGACCTCCTGCGCCACGACGACGTCCGGCACGGCCGCGTCGCCGTGCACCGCCGGTTCGGCGCCGAACGCGCGCTCGTCGCGGCGAACTCCCTCTACTTCCGCGGCTTCGGCCTCATCGGGGAGTGCCTCGACCGCGGCGCCACCGCCGAGCAGGTCGCCGACGCCACCCGGATCCAGGCCGACGCGGGGGTCCAGGCCACCCGCGGCCTGGAACTGGCGCTCGAACTCGACGGGAACCCCGATCCGGAGTCGGTGGAGTACCTGCGGACGGCGAAGCTCCGAACCGCCGTGCTCGCGGCGGCCTGCCGCATCGGCGCGGTGCTCGGCGGGGCCACCCCGGACCAGGCGCGCGCGTTGGCCGGATTCGGCGAGAACCTGGGCATGGCAACACATCTGCGCACCGACTCGAAGCCCGCGCGGGCGGTGTCCGCCGAACGGATGGCGCAGCAGTACACGGGGCGCGCGCGGCGCAAACTACGCCGTTTGCCGGTGGGCGCGAGTCGGGATCGTTTGGCGCAGTTGACCAAGTTGTGCTGATGCTGTGGCAACCTCGCGGACATGGACGACCGCTACCAGACGATCGCCGACATCGAAGCGACCGAGCAGGAGGCCCCGCGCCTGGCCGAAGTGGTGGTCGACTGGTTGGTCGAGATCGGCGTCGTGGTCAGGGAGCGGACCAACTGCGCCTGTGGGATCGGTCACGCGCCGGGCCCGCACCTCGACCGCGCGGTGGTCGTGCCCGACGAGGATCTGCGCGAGGTGGCCTGGAACGGGCTGCGCGTCGACGTCGGCCGTGCCGTGTACTACGCCAAAGCCGCAGATCAGGCCATCTACTGCCCGCACTGCGACGCCGAGGTCGACCTCGACCGGATCGCCGACGCGTTCGAGGAGTGGCAGGACGGCGCGGACGGCACCCGGCCCTGCCCCATCTGCACCAGGGAACTCGATCCGAACGGCTGGCGTTGGGAACCACCGTGGGGCTTCGGCGCGCTGGGACTTACCTTCTGGAACTGGCCGCCGCTGCGCCCCGAGTTCGTCCTTGAGCTGTCCGCCCGGCTCGGTCACCGCACCGTCCTGGTCGCCGACAAGCTCTGAGGCCTGACCCGTGTGACGATGGCCTGGCGGAACAGTGGAGGTGCCATGAGGAAGACGACGGGTGTGCTGCTAGGACTGGCGGCGGCCGGAGCGGCCTGGGCGGTGCGCGGCGTGCCCGCGGCGCTGGGCGGCAAACCGGACCCGGCGCTGCTGCGGCGGTCGCCGCGGTTCCGCGACGGCACGTTCCACAACGTCAAGCGCACCAGCACGATGCCGGACGCGGAGAACGTCAACGTCTTCCGCGAGTTCCTCTTCGGCGGAGGCCGCCGCAAGCCGTCCGCGCCGGTCCCGCTGATCGGCCCGCCGACCGGTCCGACCAGCGCTGATGGCCTGCACATCACCTGGTACGGCCACGCGTCGTCGCTGGTGGAGATCGACGGCGCCCGCGTGCTGCTCGACCCCATCTGGTCCGACCGCTGCTCGCCGTCGGAGCTGGTCGGCCCGAAGCGGCTGCACCCGGTGCCGCACGAGCTGTCCGACCTGCCGCCGATCGACGCCGTCGTGATCTCCCACGACCACTACGACCACCTCGACCTGCCGACCGTGCGGGCGCTCACCCGCGACAGCACCGCGCCGTTCGTGGTGCCGCTGGGCATCGGCGCGCACCTGCGCCGGTGGAACGTGCCGGAGTCGCGGATCGTCGAGCTGGACTGGAACGAGAGCCACGAGGTCGCGGGCGTCAAGCTGACCGCGACCGCCGCCCAGCACTTCTCCGGGCGCGGGCTCAAGCGCGACAACACCCTGTGGGCGTCGTGGGTCGTCGCCGGGCCGCGGCACCGCGTCTTCTACAGCGGTGACACCGGCTACTTCGACGGGTACGCCGACATCGGTGCCGAGCACGGCCCGTTCGACGCGTCGCTGGTGCAGATCGGGGCGTACAGCGTCGGCTGGCCGGACATCCACATGACGCCGGAGGAGGGCGTGCGCGCCCACCTCGCCCTCAACGGCGGGCTGCTGATCCCGGTGCACTGGGCGACGTTCAACCTGTCGGTGCACGACTGGTCCGAGCCCGTGGACCGGGTGTGGCGCGAGACGAAGGCGCACGACATCAAGCTGGCCGTGCCGAAGCCGGGGGAACGGGTCGACGTCAACGACCCGCCGGCAGTAGACGGCTGGTGGCAGGCACTTGCGTAGGGTCGGGTCGGTGGGTCGACGTCAACGCGGTGCCGGTCGGACGGTCGACGATCGGTGGCGGGCACTTGCCTGAGATCCACTCCGTTCCGCAGCGGCAGGGAGCGGTCGTCGCCAGGGCCGAGGTGCTGCCGTCGAGCGGGCGCGCGTTGGCGAAGCTCGCCGGTGAGGTGCTGGGCGCCGACGTGCGCGCGGTGCCCGTCGGCGAGCAGGAGTCGCCGGTCGTCGACGGCATCGCCAACCGCGCGGTGCTGCTGGAGAACCGGGCAGCTCAGCGGGCGGCGCTGAAGACCAGGTCGAAGGTGCTGACCATCGGAGGCGACTGCGGCGTCGAGTTCGAACCCGTCCGGGCCGCCCGCGAGCGGTACGGACGAACCCTTGGGGTCGCCTGGTTCGACGCGCACGGCGACCTGCACACGCCCGCGACCTCACCGTCCGGCGCGTTCCACGGCATGGTGCTGCGCGCCCTGCTCGGCGACGGCGACCCGGACTTCGCGGCCGCGCCCCGGATCGGCGGCAACAAGGCCGTGCTGCTCGGTGCCCGGTCGATGGAGCCCGCCGAACGCGAGCAGGTGTGGCGCGGCACCGTGCGCTACCTGCCCGTCCACGCCGCCCGGCGTTCCGGCATGGCGGGCTCGGCCGTGCTGGAGACCGACTCCGACGAGGTCTACCTGCACGTGGACCTCGACGTGCTCGACCCGGCGGAGTTCGACGGCGTCGGCTTCCCCACCCCGAACGGCCTGACCGTCGCGGAGCTGGTCGGCTCGATCAGGGCCATCGCCGCCGCGATCCCGGTCATCGGAGCCGGCATCACCGAGTGCGCCACCGACGACCCCGAGGCCCTGCGCGTGCTCGTCCCGCTGCTCGAAGCGGTCGGCACGTGCCTGGGCTTCGGCTCCTGACGGTGTCCCGGCACAGCCCGCCGCGCGCACCTGGGACGATGACCGCGTGACCAGGATCGTGGCCGGCGCGGCCGGTGGCCGCCGCCTGCAAGTACCGCCGAAGGTGACCCGCCCGACCTCGGACCGCGTGCGCGAGGCGCTGTTCAGCGCGCTGGAGGTGCTCGTCGACCTCGACGGCCTGCGCGTGCTCGACCTCTACGCGGGCTCCGGCGCCCTCGGCTTCGAGGCGCTCTCCCGCGGAGCCGCCGAAGCCACTTTCGTCGAGGCCGACCGCCGCGCCGCCGAAATCCTCCGCACCAACGCCCAGGACCTGCGCCTCCCCGGCACCACCATCATCGCCCGCCCGGCCGAGGCCGTCGTCGCCACCACCGCCGACACCCCGTACGACCTGGTCTTCGCCGACCCCCCGTACTCGATCACCGATGCCCAGCTTGAGAAGGTCCTCGACGGCCTCGTCCTGAACGGCTGGACCGCTCCCGGCACCGTGCTCATCGTGGAACGCGCTTCCCGCAGCCCACGCCCCCTCTGGCCGGCTCCGGTGGAATCCTTGCGCGACAAGCGTTACGGCGACACGGCCCTCTACTGGGCCGAACACCCGAACCCGGAGGGGTGATCAGGGCCACGGACCCCTCTGGCCGCATCCGATCGGGTGCTAACGTCCAAAACCATGACGCGTGCCGTGTGCCCCGGCTCCTACGACCCGGTCACCAACGGACACCTGGACATCATCGGCAGAGCGGCGAAGCTCTTCGACGAGGTCGTCGTCGCCGTGCTCATCAACAAGAACAAGAAGACCCTGTTCACGGTCGAGGAACGCACGGACATGCTCGCCGAGGTCACCGCCCAGTGGCCCAACGTCCGCATCGACTCGTGGCACGGCCTGCTGGTCGATTATTGCCGCGAACACGACATCAAGGCCATCGTGAAGGGCCTGCGCGCCGTCAGCGACTACGACTACGAGCTGCAGATGGCCCAGATGAACCACCAGCTCAGCGGCGTCGACACCCTCTTCATGCCGACCAACCCGATCTACAGCTACCTCGCCAGCTCCCTCGTCAAGGACGTGGCGACCTACGGCGGCGACGTCTCCACCCTGCTCCCGCAAACCATCGAACGCCGCCTGATGCAACGCCTGGAAGAACGCCGCTAACCAGCTCACCAGCCGCATTGTCCGGCGCAGCCCGGATACCCTGCCGACGCGCAGCGAGGTGCCTTGTCCATCGCGGAGCGAGGGATGTCCATACCCCTCGGCGCAGCCGCCCCCTCGCACCCGGCGCGGAGCGCCCGCCGCCCTACCGACGCGCAGCGAGGTGCCCTAAACCGGCACCGCCGACACAAGCAAAGCCAGACCTCCCCCTGCCCCCGATACACAGCGCCCTCCTGCCACACCCCTGTTTGTCAAGGCATCTTTCCCGCCTTGACAAACAGGGGTGTGGCATTGAGACAATTGCGCGCACGGGGGCCGGGCTTCCCTCTTCCCTGAACCCGCCCACCCCCCGCCCTCCCCCTCAAAGCCCCAACTTCATCCCCACGTGCGAAGGCGTGAAGCCGAGCCGCTCGTAGAACCGGTGCGCGTCCACCCGTGACGCGTCGGTGGTCAGCTGCACGGTCCCGCACCCCCTCGCGCGCGCCTCGTCGATCGCCCACCCGACCAGTGCCTCCCCGAGCCTCCGGCCGCGCTGGTCCGCCCGCACCCGCACCGCCTCGATGGTCGCCCGCGTCATCCCCATCCGCGACAACCCCGGCGTGCACGTCAGCTGGAGGGTCCCGACGACCTCGTCGCCGAGCACCGCGACCGCCAGCACCTGCCGCGGATCCCCGTCGACCTCCTCGAACGCGGCCGCGTACGCCGGGTCGCCCGGCCGTTCGCGGGTCGCCCCCAACGGGTCGTCCGCCAACATCGCCACGATCGCCGGAACGTCCTCCGCCCGCGCCACCCTGATCGTGTGCTCCACGCGCTCCACCCTCCATCCGACCCGACCCCGAACCACTCCCGCCATTCCAACCCGCCCGACATCCGCGGGCAAAACCGGACACGCCCTGCCGATCTCCCCACCGGGGTGGGACCGGCAGGGCAAACTGGTCCGGTACTGGCCTGTGTTGCGAGGAGAGTGACGTGTACCGGGTGTTCGAGGCCCTCGACGAACTGGTCACGATCGTCGAGGAAGCGCGTGGGGTGCCGATGACCTCCGGGTGCGTCGTCCCCCGTGGCGACGTCCTCGAACTTCTTGACGACGTTCGTGATGCCATTCCCGCCGAGCTGGACGACGCGCAGGACGTGCTCGACCACAAGGAGGAGCTGGTCGGCAAGGCCGCGCACGAGGCCGAGTCGGGCGTCAGCAAGGCCAGGTCCGACGCCGAGCGGATGGTCGCGGAGGCGCACGCCGAGGCGGAGCGGATGCTCGCCGAGGCCCGTTCCCGCGCCGAGCGCATGGTCGGCGAGGCCGAGAACCAGGCCGAGCGCACCGTCGCGGCCGGTCGCCAGGAGTACGAGGACCTGGTGGGTCGCGCGCACTCCGAGGCCGACCGGATGGTGCAGGCGGGCAGGGCGAACTACGAGCGCGCCGTCGAGGAGGGCCGGGCGGAGCAGATCCGCCTGGTCGACCAGACGGAGGTCGTGGCCGCCGCGCACGCGGAGTCCGCGCGGGTGCTCGACGCGGCCCAGTCCGAGGCCATCAGGCTGCGCAACGAGTGCGACGCGTACGTGGACGGCAAGCTGGCCGACTTCGAGGACCTGCTGGCGCACACGCTGCGCAGCGTCGGCAAGGGGCGCTCGCACCTGCGCGGCCCGGTCGTCGCGAGCGCGTCCGCGCCGTTCGACTACCACGACTGAGACGACCGACTCACCTGGCGATTTCGTCCACGGACCACTTGTCGCGTACCCTGGAGCGGCTGGCCGTGGTAGGTCCACCGACAGCGAAACCAACACATCATGTCTGAGCATCGTCACGCCTCCGCGCGTCCCACAGCAACCGGGCCCTGGATCATCGACACCAGGGACATCGGTCGTAGAGCGGGCACCAGCCGCAGTTACCAGCGGTCAGTGCCTGCTGCAGGCCTCGGCCTGCTCGACGTGATCGCGGTGCCGGAAGGCGGGACGGTCGAGCTCGACCTGTTGGCGGAATCGGTCGTGGAGGGCGTGCTGATCTCGGGCACCGCGTCCACGGACGTGGCCGGGGAATGCTCCCGCTGCCTCGACCCGATCGCCGACCACGTCGAGATCAAGCTGATGGAGTTGTTCGCGTACCCGGACAGCGCCACGGATGAGACCACTGATGAGGACGAGGTCAGCCGGATCTCGGACGATCTGATCGACCTCGAACCTGTGGTGCGGGATGCCGTCGTGCTCGCGCTGCCGCAGGTGCCGCTGTGTTCGCCGGACTGCCTTGGGCTGTGCGTCGAGTGCGGGGGCAAGCTGGCGGAGCTTGGGCCCGACCACGGGCATGAGACGATGGATCCCCGTTGGGCCGCGTTGCAAGAGCGGTTCGGCGGGAATCGTGATAACTCGGAGGAGAACTAGTCGTGGCCGTCCCGAAGCGGAAGATGTCGCGCTCGAACACGCGCTCGCGCCGCGCCCAGTGGAAGACCAGTGCCGTGCACTTGGTGGCGTGCTCGAACAAGGCATGTCGCGCGCCCAAGCCCCAGCACATCGCCTGCCCGACCTGCGGCCAGTACGCCGGCCGCCAGGTTGTTCAGCCGGCCTGAGTCTCCTGGCGAAGGTAGCGGCGAACCGTGGGGGGTAGGTCGTCGCGCGATCGGTCAGCCGATCGCGCCCCGTTGCTCGAAGCGCTCGGCGTCCAACTGGACGCCGAGCTCCTCGTGCTCTCCTTGACACATCGGTCCTATGCCTACGAGAACGGTGGCTTGCCGCCGAACGAGCGGCTTGAGTTCCTCGGGGACGCGGTCCTCGGGCTCATCGTCACCGACCACCTCTACAACACCCACCCCGACCTGCCCGAGGGGCAGCTCGCCAAGCTCCGCGCCAGCGTGGTCAACATGCACGCGCTGGCAGGTGTCGCCCGAGGGCTCGGCGAGGACGGACTGGGCGGCTACCTGCTGCTCGGTCGCGGGGAAGAGCTGACCGGCGGCAGGGACAAGGCGAGCATTCTCGCCGACGGCCTCGAAGCCGTCATCGGCGCGGTGTACCTGGAATACGGTATCGATACCGCGCGCAAACTTGTGCACAAGCTGTTCGACCCGTTGCTGGTCGAAGCGCCGTTGCGCGGCGCCGGCCTCGACTGGAAGACCAGCCTTCAGGAACTCACCGCCTCAGCAGGCCTTGGTGTGCCCGAGTACCGGGTCGACGACCAGGGTCCGGATCACCGCAAGGAGTTCACCGCCACGGTCATCGTGGCGAGCAACTCCTACGGCTCAGGCGATGGTCGTACCAAGAAGGAAGCCGAGCAGAAGGCGGCCGCGGCCGCCTATCGCGTGTTGTCGGAGCGGGCTGGCGCTGATCGAGAAGCGGGCGCGGCCGAGAACGGGCATGCTGGTAACTCGGCTTCACCCAAGACCTCACCCACCGAGGAAGACTGACGCCGATGTACGCCACCAACGTCCGCACCAACCGACGCGCACGCTCCGCCAACCGCCCCTCGCGCCCGCTGAGCGCAGTTCGCAGCGGGGGCATCCAGGGGCTGGTGCTCGTACGCGACACCGCCCAGGCAGGCGGGTGGATGCTCAAGCCCACCAAGCCGCAGGCCGCCGCGTACGAAGACCTGGAAGCCCTTGAGGAGCTCGAGGCCGCTCGCGCGCTCGAAGCCGCCGAGGTCGCCCAGGTCGAGGCCTGAGCACTGTCGAACCCTGAGCCGTGCCCGAACTCCCTGAAGTAGAGGTCGTTCGCCGCGGCCTGGACGCCCACGTCGCCGGCCGGGTCATCTCGGCCGTCGACGTGCTGCACCCGAGAGCGATCCGCCGCCACCTACCCGGTGCGGCGGATTTTTCCGCGCGCCTGGCGGGCCAGCGCATGGTCGCCGCCCGCAGACGTGGCAAGTACCTGTGGGTCGACCTCGACGGCCCCGGCACCGGTGACGGCGAAGCGATGCTCGCCCACCTGGGCATGAGCGGCCAGATGCTGGTCCAGCAGCCCGGCACCCCGGACGAGAAGCACCTCCGCGTCCGCATCTCCTTCGCCGACAACGGCCCCGAACTCCGCTTCGTGGACCAGCGCACCTTCGGCGGCCTCGCCATCTCCGACATCGTCGAGGTCGACGGCACCCGCCTCCCCGAACCGGTCGCGCACATCGCCCGCGACCCGATGGACCCGGAGTTCGACCCGGAAGCCGCCGTGCGCGCGCTCCGCGCCAAGCGCACCGAGGTCAAACGGGCCCTGCTCGACCAGACCCTGGTCTCCGGCGTCGGCAACATCTACGCCGACGAGTCGCTCTGGCGCACCCGCCTGCACGGCCTCCGCCCCACCGGGAAGCTCACCGGGGCGCAGACCGCCGAACTCCTCGCCCACGCCACCGAGGTCATGAACGAGGCGCTCGGCCAGGGCGGCACCTCGTTCGACGCCCTGTACGTCAACGTGAACGGCCAGTCCGGCTACTTCGACCGCTCCCTCGCCGTCTACGGCCAGGAGGGCGAACCGTGCCCGCGCTGCGGGGCGGCGATCGTGCGCGAACCGTTCATGAACCGCTCCTCCTTCTCCTGCCCGGTCTGCCAGCCGAAGCCGCGTGCCACCCGCTAGCGGAACGCCACGCTCGTCAGGCAGATCCCCGAACCCTCCTCATGTCCTTGCGGCCAGCGGAGTCCGATGCTGCGCACGGACGCCAGGTCGAGGTTCGGCAGCACGGTCAGGTCGACCGTCATCGTCTGCCGACCGGTGAACGCGGCCAGCGGGACGACCTTCGCCCCCTCGTGGCCCTTCGTGTCGGCGACCACCAGTTCCAGCCCGTCCACCCCGCCCTCGGTCCGGATGGACAGCTCCGCGCGAGCCCGGCCGGTCAGGTCGACGTGCCCCTCGGACGTCCGCGACCAGTCCAGCCTCATGCTCCCCGCGACCTTCGCCCAGGTCAGCCGCAGCCCCGCGCCGCGGTCGGACGCGCAGCCCGCGTCCGGTTTCATGACGGCGTTCGGGGCGTCGATCACGATCGCGGCGTCGTCGACGAGGTCGGCGGGGGTGATCAGGCACGCGGGCGTCGGGGTCGCGCACCCGGTGGTGGTGGGCTCGGGAGCGGTCCGGGTGACGGTGACGACCGCCGGTGGGGGATCGTCGCCGGTCACCCGCACCACACCGACGGCCGCGGCGCCTGCCAGGAGGAGCACCGCGAGCCCGCCGAACAACCACCGGGACTTCCTCTTGGAGGGAGGGGGCGCGGACTCGCCGTCACCCGCCAGGGCGAACCCGGTCGAGCCCTCCGCCTCGTGGTCGTTCTCCTCGACCCAGAACCGCCGGAACGCCGCAGCCGCGGTCTCGTGCCCGCGCGCCAGGTCCGCCGAGGTGACCCGCTGGGCGTCGCCCCGGACCACCAGCCCCTCGGTGAGCCGGATCGGACGCCCGCCGCCATCGCGCAGCGGGCCGGTCCCGTCGACGCCGTAGTCGGCGCTCTCGGCCACGAACACGCGGGACACGACCATCAGGCCGTCCGGCAGGAGGTCCAGGACCACCTCGCCCTCGAGCGTGTCCGGGCCGCCGCGGGAGATCCGCGTCAACGAGGACGTGGTGCCCTCCGCGATCATGAAGTCCGGAGCCAGGACCACCCGGTGCCCCGCGTTGCGGGTGCGGCCCACCAGGAACGGCCACGCGGACGTCACACCGGTCTCCTGGGGTACCGCGTCGGTTCGATCGACGCGCCGGTCGACGTCAACCGGCCGACCACCTCGTCGCCTAAATCGGACAACACATCCATGGGGTGGGGACCTCCGTGCGCGGCGAACTCGGACGGTTGATCGCCAACCTCCCTCCGGGCGTTACGCCGTTCGTCCGAACCGGTGGCTCTCGCGGGGCGCAAGGCCTTGTCCCGCAAAGGATTTCACCACGTTCTGCGGTGCGATCCCGACCGGCGCCCGTCGGAGGTGGTGCTGCGCCGTGGACACTACTGCGCATTCCGTAGTACTGTTCACGGCACATCACCGGGGAGAGCTGCATGGACACAAGCCAGTTGTTGAAGGGGGTGCTGGACCTCGCCGTCCTCGCGGTGCTCCGCGCGGAGGACGGGTACGGCTACGACGTGCTGAGGAGACTCCGCGCGGGAGGTCTGGACGAAGTCGGGGACGCGTCGGTCTACGGGACCCTGCGCAGGCTCTACAACGCGGGCCTGCTGACCTCGTACGTGGTTCCGAGCGAAGAGGGTCCGCACCGGAAGTACTACAGCCTCAACGAGCCGGGGCGGGAACGCCTGGCCGAGTCGGGAAGGACATGGCGGTCGTTCGCGCACACGCTCGACGACCTCCTGGGGGTGGTGGCATGAGCAGCACGCACACTCGCGCCGAGGTCCAGGAGTACCTGGACCGGATGCGCGCCGCGCTCGCCGACCTGCCGGACGTCGAGATCTCCGAGATCATGGACGACGCCGGCGCGCACGTGGTGGAGGTCGCCGACGAACTCGGCGAGGAGTTCTCCGCCGAGGCGCTGACGACGAGGCTGGGCACGCCGGAGGTGTACGCCCACGAGCTGCGGGTCGCGGCGGGCTACCCGCCCGCTTCGTCCTCAGCCGCCGTCGCGGTCCCGGCGACACCGGTGTTCGCGGCGCGGTTCGCGTTCTGGGCGCTGGTCGCGGGCACGGCCGCCGCGTTCGGCGTGGGCATCGGCGGGCGCGACGGGCTCCCGCTGGCGCTGCTGGTCGCCGTGTTCCTGGTGTGGGCGATCATCCTGCTCAACCGCAAGGCGGAGCTGATCGGCCAGGTCGGCGCGCTGCCCGAGGCGGTCGCGCTGCGCACGGCGCTGGAGCAGGCGGAACGGGGTCAGGCCGCGAAGGGGATCGCGTACCTGAAGTCGTTGCAGCCCGCCTGGTGGCTGGCGCGCGCGGTGCTGATCGCGATCTCCGGCCTGGTGATCGACGGCATGTCGCCGGTCTTCCTGTTCGGCCTCGTGCTCGCGGGCCTCGCGCTGGTCTCCGGCCCCAAGGCCAAGGAGGACCGCCGCTGGCTGTGGGTGAGCCTGCCCGCCGCCGCGCTCGCCGCGGGGACCGTGCTGTTCATCCTCGGCTCGGTCATCCCCAACGGCGGGTACAGCCGCTCCCAGCCCGCGCAGTACCTGCCCCAGGGGCCTTCGCTGCCGGGCAACATCTACGTGTTCGACCAGCAGGGCAGGCCGCTCACCGACGTCTACCTCTACGACGAGGACGGCCAGCCCATCGTGACGTCGTTCTACGGTTGCGACTACCACGGCGAGTACCACGAGGACCGGGACGACAACCGGTACCCGCGGCCCCAGGTGGACCGCGGCAACAACGGGAGCTGCCGGGAGATCACCGGCGTGCCGTTCGCGGTCGCCGTCCCGGCTTCGCCCGCCCCGCCCACCACCTCACCCTCCGGTTCCGCTTCCGCGACGGTGGACCCCTCCAGTTCGGTCACGCCACCCTCGAGCGTGTCATCGTCGCCGCCGACGGTGCCCACCTCGTAGTGACCGCGGGGGAGCGGGACCGGTCGGGGGTCCCGCTCTCCCGCACCTTCACTGCTGCGCGGGCTCACCGAGTCTGCGCAGCAGTGGTGTCGCCGCCAGCAGCAGTTCCTGCTCGGACGGCGTCAACTGGGCCAGCCGGTCGGACAGCAGTTCCGCCTCGCCGTGCGCCATGGAGATGATCGTCTCCCGGCCGGGTCCGGTCAGCTCCACGATCGTGGCGCGACCGTCGGCCGGATCGGGTTCGCGGTGCACGAACCCCGACGTCTCCAGACCCGTCACGACGGTCGTCGCGGTGGGCTGCGAGCACAACGCGCGCACCGCGATCTCGCCGATGCGCATGGGGCCGTGCATGGCTAACTCCGACAGGACGAGCATCTGGGTCGGCTGCAGCCGCCGCACCGATGCCGTCTGGCGAAGACTCCTCACCAACCTGTGCACCGCCACGACGAGTTGCAGTGCTTCCTGGTTGGTCACACTGGTGGTCATAACGGTCCTCCGCGTGCTCACTCTGAGGTGAGCGATTGTCCGAATTCGGACAGGACATTCGCACTTTCGCACCACTCGTGTCCAGCGTGAGCGACGAATAGTGTCCTCTTGCTCGACCGCACCACACCTTTGTCGTAACGCTGCAGGTCCTGGTCCCGAGGCCTACCGCCATCAGGATGAGACCGCTCGGACTGTCAAGAACATGCCAATTCCGGCGTCGCTCGCGTCAAGATGCCGTCAAAGGACCACGAACGGGTGTTTTCCCGGCGCACTGTGCGTCCATGCCGAACAACGTCCACCAGCGTGCACACTGACCGGCGTGGACGATCGACGCAGGCGCGGTGAGCTGCGCATCTACCTCGGGGCCGCGCCGGGCGTCGGGAAGACGTTCGCCATGCTCGGCGAGGCGCACCGGCGGCGCGAACGCGGCACCGACGTGGTGGTCGGCCTCGTCGAGACGCACGGCAGGGAGAAGACCGCGGAACTCGTCGCGGGCCTGGAAGTGCTGCCGCGCAAGGAGATCCGCCACCGCGGGCTCGCCGTCGAGGAGATGGACGTCGACGCGCTGCTCGCCCGGCGGCCCGAGGTCGCGGTCGTCGACGAGCTCGCGCACACCAACGCCCCCGGCTCGCGCCGCGCCAAGCGCTGGGAGGACGTCGACGAGCTGCTGGAGGCGGGCATCGACGTGCTGTCCACGGTCAACGTGCAGCACCTGGAGAGCCTCAACGACGTCGTGCAGCGCATCACCGGCGTCCCGCAGCGCGAGACCGTGCCGGACGAGG
This sequence comes from Umezawaea sp. Da 62-37, assembly GCF_032460545.1. Classification (GTDB taxonomy): domain Bacteria; phylum Actinomycetota; class Actinomycetes; order Mycobacteriales; family Pseudonocardiaceae; genus Umezawaea. Next base: position 3,849,572 of record NZ_CP135965.1, on the reverse strand, counting down.
TGGTCCGCCGCGCCGAGCAGATCGAACTGGTCGACCTCACCCCCGAGGCCCTGCGGCGCAGGCTCGCGCACGGCAACGTCTACCCGGCCAGCCGGATCGACGCCGCGCTCGGCAACTACTTCCGCCCCGGCAACCTGACCGCGCTGCGCGAGATCGCCCTGCTCTGGGTGGCCGACCAGGTCGACGTGGCGCTGCGCCGGTACCGGGCCGAGCAGAGCATCACCGACACCTGGGAGACCCGCGAACGGGTCGTCGTCGCCATCACCGGCGGCGGGGAGAGCGAGACCCTGATCCGCCGGGCCCGCCGCGTCGCGACCCGTGCCGGCGCGGAACTGCAAGTGCTGCACATCCTGCGCGGCGACGGGCTCGCGGGCGCCGCCCCCGCCGCCGTCGCCCGCTACCGGGGGCTGGCCAAGGACGTCGGGGCCACGTTCCACACCGTCGTCGGCGACGACGTGCCGAGCGCGCTGCTGGAGTTCGCCCGCGGCGCCAACGCGACCCAGCTGGTGATCGGCACCTCCCGGCGCACCCGGTTGGCGCGGCTGTTCTCCGAGGGCATCGGGGCGACCGTGCTCCAGGAGTCCGGGCCGATCGACGTGCACATGGTGACGCACGGGCGGTCCGGTTCCCGCTGGCGCGCGGCCTTCGCGCGCAGCCCGCTGCGGACCTCGCGGCGCGTCGCGGGCTGGGTGCTGGCCGTGCTGGCGCCGGTGCTGGCCACGGTGATCGGCGTGTGGCTGCGCGACGACCTCATCCAGTCGACCAACGTCGTGGACTACTTCCTCGCCACCGTCCTCGTCGCGCTCGTCGGTGGACTCGGCCCCGCGGTGTTCGCCGCCGTGCTCTCCGCGGTGCTGCTGAACTTCTACTTCACACCGCCGCTGTTCACGTTCACCGTGGACACCCAGCAGAACGTCGTCACGCTGGTCGCGATGGTCGTGGTCGGCGTGACCGTGGCGCTGGTCGTGGACCGCGCCGCCCGCCGCGCCGCGCAGGCCGCCCGCGCCCGCACCGAGGCCACGCTGCTGGCCTCGTACGCCCGGACCGTCCTCACCAACCCGTACCCGCTCGTGCCGCTGCTGGAGGAGGTCAGGGAGAACTTCGGGCTCGTGTCCGTGGTGCTGCTGGAACGGACCGACGGTGATTGGGCGCGGGTGGAGAGCGTCGGCGTGGTCGCCGACGGCGAACCCGACGTGGACGTCCCGGTCACCCCGGACGTCCGGCTGGTGCTGCGCGGCCGACCGCTGCCCGCGTCCGACCGGCGGGTGTTGGAGGCCGCCGCGGGCCAGGCGCTGCTCGCCCTGCGGCAGCAGCGGATGGCCGACCAGGCTCGCGACGCCCGCCGCCTCGCGGAGGGCGCGGAACTGCGCACCGCCCTGCTGTCCGCCGTCGGCCACGACCTGCGGACGCCGCTGACGTCCATCAAGGCCGCGATCGGCAGCCTGCGCGACCCGGAGCTGCGGCTGTCCGACGAGGACGTGGCCGAGCTGAACGAGACCGTCGAGGTCTCCGCCGACCGCCTGACCGGCCTGATCGACAACCTGCTGGACTCCTCGCGCCTCGCGACCGGCGCCGTGCGCCCCCTGTTCCGCGCGGTCGGCCTGGACGAGGTGGTCGCACGCGCGCTGTCCGGAGTGGACGACCCCCGCCGCGTCGAGGTCGACGTGGACGAGCAGCTGACCCCCGTGCGCGCCGACGTCGGACTGCTGGAGCGGGTCGTCGCGAACGTCGTCGACAACGCGCTCCGCCACGGCGGCGGGGGAACCGTCGCCATCCGCGCCAGTGAGCACGCGGAACGGGTCGAACTGCGCGTCGTCGACCACGGCCGAGGACTCCCCAAGGGCACCACCGACGCCGTCTTCGCCCCGTTCCAACGACTGGGCGACCGCACGACCTCCCCCGGCGTCGGCCTGGGTCTCAGCGTGGCGAAGGGGTTCACCGAGGCGATGAACGGCACCATCAGGGCCGAGGACACACCCGGCGGCGGACTCACCATGGTCATCGCCCTGCCCTCCTCCGACTTCGACGCAGACGAGGAGGTCCCCGCATGACCAGGGTCCTGGTGGTGGACGACGAACCGCAGATCGTGCGCGCCCTCCGGATCAACCTCACCGCACGCGGCTACCAGGTCCTGACCGCCCACGACGGCACCACTGCCTTGAAGGCCGCCGCCGACGGCAAACCCGACGTGGTCATCCTCGACCTGGGCCTACCCGACCTGGACGGAACCGACGTCATCGCCGGCCTGCGCGGCTGGACCTCCGTACCGATCATCGTCCTCTCGGCCAGAACCGACTCCTCGGACAAGGTGGCCGCCCTGGACGCAGGCGCCGACGACTACGTCACCAAGCCCTTCGGCATGGACGAACTCCTGGCCCGCCTACGCGCCGCCGTCCGCCGCTCAACCACATCTCCCACACCAGACGAGGACGCACTGGTGGAAACAGCGTCCTTCACCATCGACCTGGCCGCCAAGAAGGTCCACCGCAACGGCACCGAAATCCACCTGACCCCAACCGAATGGGGCCTACTGGAAATCCTGGCCCGCAACCGCGGCAAGTTGGTAGGACAAAAACACCTGCTCCAGGAAGTCTGGGGCCCCGCCTACGCCAAGGAAAGCCACTACCTACGCGTCTACCTCGCCCAACTCCGCCGCAAACTGGAACCGGAACCCGCCCACCCCCGCCACCTGCTCACGGAACCGGGAATGGGCTACCGATTCGAGCTGTAGCGCACTCGCGGCCTGCTGGGTTTGTCCGGCGCAGCTCGGATGCCCTATCCGTCGCGGAGCGAGGGATAACCTCATCGGCGCAGCCGCCCCCTCGCATCCGGCGCGGAGCGCCCACCGCCTTGCCGACGCGCAGCGAGGTGCCTTGTCAGGCGAAGCCTGATGCTGGCGTAGCCAGACCTCCCCCTGCACCCGATACAAAGCCGCTCTGGGCTCGCAGCACCTTGTCAAGGCATCTTTCCAGCCTTGACAAGGTGCTGCGAGTCTAGAACACTCGGCGACCGGGTGCAGCCGTGTCCACCCACCACGCAACCAGGAGCCTCACGGCTCCACAGGCTCCCCAGGCTCCTCAGACCTCTCCGGCACACTCACCGAAGTCTCCACCGGCCCGGCACTGGACGACGCCGTACTCGGCTGCGACCGCGTAGTAGGCGGGTTGCTCGTCGGCCTCCGAGTCGTCTGCTGCTCACTGCTCGTCGACTCCACCGACGTCACCACCACCTCCGACGCCTGCTCACCAGACGTCACCCCGGTAGCCGCCGCGTTCCGCACCCGCTCCTGATCACCCTTCGGCTTCCCCGACACCGTGATCACCACCGTCGACGTCGACCCGTCCGGCGCCACGCTGAACGACGTGCTGGTCTCGACAACGCTCTCCTCGACCTCCGCCTGCGCCTTCGGAGGACCGGCCTCGGGCTTGCTACCACCACCCGCCAGCAACGACGCGAGGGTGGCGCACACAGTCGCCACCAGAACCCCACCCGCCGCCAACAACACCACCGAAGAAATCCTCTTCTCCGGCGCCTCCTTCAACCCCGACGACCCGGACGACCCCGGCGACTCCGGCGATCCCGATGCCTCCAGCGACTCCCGCATCCCCGACGCCCCCGACTGCTCTTCCTCGAACACACCATCTCCCTGTGGGAAACCCGGTTGGATGGTTCCGTGCCCGACTTATCGGCGGAAAGCGCTGATCACCTCACCGTTGGGGCCGCCTCCCACACCTTCGTGTGGCTCTAGCCCTCCCAACCGTCACCGATCCGACGCCCCGTCGTTCGACGCCCCACCAGAAGCCCCACCGGACGTCCCACCCTCAGACGGCGGCGTCGTCGGCTCCGTCGGCGACGGCGGATCAACGGTCGGATCCGTAACGGTCGGCGGGTTGCTGGGGCTGGAATGCGTGGGCGGGTTCTCGGTGCGCGGCGTGGTGGTGGTGCGCGGCGGCTGCGGCTGCTCGGTCGTGGTGTCCTCGACCGTGGTGGTCGTCGTGGTGCCGTCCGCCCGCGTCACCGTGGTGACCTTGGTCTTGATCTCCGCGACGGTGGCGGGCGCCTCGTCGGTCGCCGGCGCCTCGGACGACGGGGCCGGGGCCTCGGAACTCGCCTTCGGCTTGATCTGGGTGTTGCTCAGCGTGCTGCGGGAGACGACGTCGTCCCGCAGGATCGGCTTCGCCGGGGTCGCCTCGTCGTTCGGGCTCCCGGTCAGCGCCGCGACGGCGGCGAAGAGGGTCGCGACCACGACGCCCGCCGCGGCCAGCACGACCTTCGGGGCCACGCGAACCCGTGCGCTGTCGGGTTCCGGAATCTCGTTCAGCCCGTCGCTCACACCATCTCCTGAGATCGTCGTCCAGAGGGGGAAGGGCCCGTGGTGGTGAACGAGCGGCGGCGCGCCGCGTCACGGTGGCCGAGCGGGTTCGTCCGGGATCGGACAAAACGGCTCGGGGGTGTGGCGAAGCCGGTTGACAGGTCACTCCGGCCGGCGCTCACGGTCGCGCACCGTACCACCATCGGGTGAATTACAGGCGTGTGCTGAACCGCTGGCAGGATGGATGCGTGTCGACAGCAGAGCCGGACGTCCGGTTGACCGCGTGGGTGCGCGGCGAGGTCCAGGGTGTGGGGTTCCGGTGGTGGACCCGCGCCCGCGCGCTGGAACTCGGCCTGGTGGGCAGCGCCTCGAACCTGCGGGACGGGCGCGTCGAGGTGAACGCCGAGGGTCCGGCGGCCACGTGCAGGCAGCTGTTGGTCGCACTGCGTTCAGGGGGTTCACCCGGACGGGTGGACGCTGTGGTAGAACGTTGGTCCGATCCGAGGGGAAACCTGGTGGGTTTCGTGGAGCGTTGAACGAGTTCTGCCCCAACGGCGTAGTAAGTCGTTGTGGAGCCCGGTGAAGATGTGGTCAGGCAGTTGTACGGTCGCTGGCGCGGACCGCTGCACGGCTATGTCCTCCGAATGGTCGGCGGCGACTACCAGCACGCCGAGGACATCGTCCAGGAGACGCTGTTCCGGGCCTGGCGCCACTCCGACGAGCTGAGCCCCGAGCAGGCCGGTCCGTGGCTGTACACGGTCGCGCGCAACCTCGTGGTCTCCGGCTACCGGCGCCGGGTGGCGAGGGCCACCGAGATCCCGATCGAGCCCGACGACCTCCCGCCCGTGGCCGACGAGGTGGATCACGTGTTGCAGAGCTGGCAGGTCGCCGAGGCACTCCGCGCGCTCAGCGCCGACCACCGCAGCGTCGTGATCGAGCTGTACTACCGCCGCCGCACCGTGACCGAGGCCGCCAAGTCGCTCGGCATCCCGGCCGGCACCGTCAAGTCCCGCAGCTTCTACGCCCTCCGCGCCCTCCGCGACGCCCTCGCCGAGAGAGGGGTGACCGAGTCGTGAGCTGCTTCCAGATCACGTCGCTGGGCGCTTACCTGCTCGGAGCGCTGGACCCGGCCGAGCGGTCGGTGTTCGAGCGCCACCTCAACACCTGCCACGTGTGCCGCGAGGAGCTGATCCGGCTCGCCCCGCTGCCCGGCCTGCTCGGCCAGGTGAACCTCGCCGACCTCGAGCTGCCGTTCGACGACCCCGACCCGTACGACAACCAGCCGCTGCCGCCGATCACCGCGCTGCGGTCGGCCCCGGAGCCGCGGCCGAGGAAGTCCCGCCGGACGCTGCTGCTGGTCGGCGCGGGTGTGCTGGTGGTGCTGCTGGCCGTGGTGGGCCTGTTCCTCCCGCGCCTGGTCGGGGGCGATCCGGTCAAGGTGGCCGCCCCTTCCTCGACCGCGCCCCCGCCGCCGACCTGGTCGGCGATGGACGGCAAGACCGGCGTCGCCGCGTCGGTGGCGATGGTGAGCCACGGTTGGGGCACCGAGGTGCGGCTGCGGCTCAAGGACGTGAAGCCCGGTCTGCGCTGCATGGTCGTGCTGTACGCCAAGAGCGGCACCCGCGAGGTGGGCGGCTGGTGGGGCACCAGCGAGACCGAGAACGAGGTCATCCCCGGCTCCTCGTCGTTCGCCGTCGACGGCATCGACCACATGGAAGTGGTGGCCGACCAGCAGGTGCTGGTGACGCTGCGTCCACCCGGCTGATCATCGATCCGCTGGTCAGGGGCCACGCCTCCCACGTTCGGGGGGCGCCCACGGGTACCCTCCACCGGACGACTTCCGATCCAGGACGCGGGAAGGCCGACCGGACGTGCACCTGAAGAGCCTGACGCTGAAGGGTTTCAAGTCCTTCGCCTCGGCCACGACGCTGCGCTTCGAACCCGGCATCACCTGCGTCGTCGGCCCCAACGGGTCCGGCAAGTCGAACGTGCTGGACGCGCTCAAGTGGGTCATGGGCACCCAGGGCGCGAAGGACCTGCGCGGCGGCAAGATGGAGGACGTCATCTTCGCGGGCACGTCCGGCCGCGCCCCGCTGGGCCGCGCCGAGGTGACGCTGACGATCGACAACGCCGACGGCGCGCTGCCCATCGACTACTCCGAGGTGTCGATCACCCGCCGGATGTTCCGCGAGGGCGCCACCGAGTACGAGATCAACGGCAGCTCGTGCCGCCTCATGGACGTCCAGGAGCTGCTGTCGGACTCCGGCATCGGCCGCGAGATGCACGTCATCGTCGGCCAGGGCCAGCTCGCCGCGATCCTGGAGTCCAAGCCCGAGGAGCGCCGCGCCTTCATCGAGGAGGCCGCGGGCGTCCTCAAGCACCGCAAGCGCAAGGAGAAGGCGCTGCGGAAGCTGGAGGCGATGCAGGCCAACCTGACCCGCCTCACCGACCTCACCGCCGAGCTGCGCCGCCAGCTCAAGCCGCTGGGCAAGCAGGCCGAGATCGCCCGCCGCGCCCAGACCGTGCAGTCGGAGCTGCGGGACGCCCGGATGCGCCTGCTCGCCGACGACCTGGTGACCCAGCGGTCCCAGCTGGCCCGCGAGGAGCAGGACGAGGCCACGGCCCGCGCCCGCCGCGCCGAGGTCGAGGCGTCGTTGCAGGTCGCCCAGGTCCAGCAGAACGACCTGGAGGAACTGGTCGCGGCGGACGCCCCGAAGCTGTCCCGCGCCCAGGACACCTGGTACCGGCTGTCCGCGTTGGAGGAACGCCTCCGCGGCACCGTGCGGCTCGCCGTGGAACGCGCCCGCCACCTGTCCGCCGCCGTCGAGGCGCCGCGCGGCGGCCGCGACCCGGACGAGCTGGACGCCGAGGCCGAGCAGACCGCCGAGCTGGAGCTGGAACTCGAGGAGGGCGTCATGGAGGCCCGCATCGGGCTGGCCGAGGCGCTGGAGATCCGCACCGAGCTGGAACGCATGGTGTCGGCCGCCGAGAAGGCGCACCTGGCCGCCGTGCGCGCCGTCGCCGACCGCCGCGAGGGCCTGGCCAGGCTGTCCGGCCAGGTCGAGGCGCTGCGCAGCAAGACGAACGCGACGTCCGAGGAGATCGAGCGGATGTCCGCCGCGCTCGCCGAGGCGACCGCGCGCGCGGAACTGGTGCAGGTGGAGCAGGCCGAGCAGGAGGCCACCACCGGCACCGAGGACGAGGGCGACCTCGGTCTCGACGAACGCCACCAGCAGGCCGTGCGGGCGAACGACGCGGCCAAGGAGCGGGTCGAGGAGCTGATCAGGGCCGAGCGCACCGCGGAACGCGACATCGCGTCCTGGCGGGCCCGCGTGGACGCCCTGTCGCTGGGCCTGACGCGCAAGGACGGCGCGGGCGCGCTGCTCGCCGAGGGAGACCGGCTACCGGGCCTCCTGGGCTCCGTGGCGGCGCTGCTGACCGTCGAACAGGGCGCCGAGGTCGCGCTGGCGGCCGCGTTGGGCCCGATCGCGGACGCGGTGGCGGTCGCGGGCGGCCACGATGCGCTGGAAGCCCTGAAGCTGTTGAAGGAGCACGACTCCGGGCGCGCGGGCGTGCTCGTCGGCGGCGCCCGCGCGACCGTGGACACGGCCTCCTGGCCCGCGCTGCCGCCCGGCGCCCGGTGGGCCGTCGAACTGGTCCGCGCCCCGGACGGCCTGCGCCCCGCCCTGCACCGCGCGCTCGACCGCGTGGCCGTCGTGGACGGCCTGGACGCCGCCCGCGACCTCGTGACCGCGCACCCGGACGTGCGGGCGGTGACCCGTGAGGGCGACCTGTTCGGCGAGGACTGGGCCATCGGCGGTTCCGGCCGCAGCCAGAGCGTCATCGAGGTCCAGGCCGCCGTCGACGAGGCCGAGGAGAAGCTGGCGATCGCCGAGCACTCCCTGGAGGGCTCCGCCGCCGCGCTGGAAGGCGCCCGCGCCGAGCAGCAGGCCCGCCGCGCCGAGGTCGCCGCGGTCAAGGAGGAGCTGAACGAGGCCAAGGTCCGCCGCGCGCGGTCCTCCGAACGCCTCAACCGCCTCGCCCAGGCCGTCCGGTCCGCCGAAGCCGACGTCGAACGGGTCCGCGCCCAGCGCGCCAAGGTCGAGCAGGCCCGCGAAGAAGCCCTCGGCAAGCTGGAGGAGCTGGAGGAACGCCTGCTGATCGCGCAGGAGGAGCAGACCCTCGACGACGAGCCCGACTCCTCGCACCGCGACGAGATCGCCGCCGAGCTGTCGTCGGCCCGCCAGGGCGAGATGGACGCCCGCCTGTCGCTGCGCACCGCCGAGGAGCGCGCCCGCGCCGTGCAGGGCAAGGCCGAGGGCCTGCGCCGGGCCGCCCGCGCCGAGCGCGAGGCCCGCGAACGCGCCCAGCGCGCCCACGCGGCCCGTGCCCACGGCGCGATCATCGCCAAGGCCGTCGTGCGCGGCGGCGAGACGGCGTTGGAGCGCATCGAGGAGTCGCTGCGCAGGGCCGTCCACGAGCGCGACGTCGCGCAGGAGCGCCGCGCCAAGCACGAGGCCCTGTTCACGCAGGTCCGCGGCGTGGTGCGGGAGATGTCCGGCGAGCTGGAGAAGCTGACCGACGCCGTGCACCGCGACGAGGTGCTGCGCGCCGAGCAGCGCATGCGCATCGAGCAGCTGGAGACCAAGATCGCCGACGACTTCGGCATCGGTCTCGAGGACCTGGTCAGCGAGTACGGCCCGGACATGATGATCCCGCCTTCGCAGCCGGAGATCGCCGAGTACGAGGCGGCCAAGGAGCGCGGCGAGCAGGTCACCCCGCCGCAGCCGATCCCGTACGACCGCGACACCCAGTCCCGCCGCGCCAAGCGGGCGGAGCGCGACCTGTCGCTGCTGGGCAAGGTCAACCCGCTGGCGCTGGAGGAGTTCGCCGCGCTGGAGGAGCGCTACAAGTTCCTCTCCAACCAGCTGGAGGACATCAAGGCGACCCGCCGCGACCTGCTCACCGTGGTCAAGGACGTGGACGACAAGATCCTCGAGGTCTTCACCGCGGCGTACGAGGACGTGGCGCGCGAGTTCCTGGTGGTCTTCGCGACCCTGTTCCCCGGTGGCGACGGCAGGCTCGTGCTCACCGACCCGTCGGACATGCTCACGACGGGCATCGAGATCGAGGCGCGCCCGCCGGGCAAGAAGGTCAAGCGGCTCTCGCTGCTCTCCGGCGGCGAGAAGTCGCTGGCCGCGGTGGCGATGCTCGTCGCGATCTTCCGCGCCCGCCCCTCGCCGTTCTACGTGATGGACGAGGTCGAGGCGGCGCTGGACGACACGAACCTGCACCGGCTGATCGGGCTGTTCGAGCAGCTGCGGGAGAAGTCCCAGCTGCTGATCATCACCCACCAGAAGCCGACGATGGAGATCGCGGACGCCCTCTACGGCGTCTCGATGCGCGGCGACGGCATCAGCCAGGTCATCTCGCAGCGGCTGCGCGGCCGTGGCGCCAAGCCGGCTGTGATCAAGTCGACCGGAAAGGTGCCCGATCGGGACGCCGAAGCGGCGGTCGCGGTCGCCGACGGCGCTGTCGTGGCCGCGGAGGCCGCGGTGGCGAAGCTGGAAGCCGCTGCGCAGCCTTCAAGCCCTGCCGACGCCGCTGGTGCCGCTGAGCCCGCTGCCGGGCGCGTGGACACCCCCGAAGCCGTTGTCGGGCCCGCTGAGCCCGTTCCGGCGGCCGAGGCCGCCGACGAAACCCCGGTCGACTGAACGTCGACCAGGTGTGCTGGAGCCCTGCCCGCGGGCCTAGTTGAACCGGCGCCTGGAGGACGAGCGCTGCCGGGGCGCCTCCGACGAGTCGGGCTGCTGCTCGTTCTCGTCGACCACGAAGTTCGACGGCGAGTCGGACTCGGGGAGGAGCGGCGGCTGCTGGAACAGGCCCTCGTACTGGGTGTTGCCCAGGGCGCGGCCCGACGTGGTGCTCTTGTGCGTGCTCGCGGCCTGTTCCTTCGGGAACAGGTCAGGCGCCGTCTCGGAGAAGAGGGCGTCGTGGGTGTGCTCGATGATGGGATGACCTTCCTTGCCGGTCACGCACGCGTAGATCGACTGCGCATGTCCGACGGATCGGCCCCGCCGAGATCTCAGCTAGGGGCTGCGGGCGCCCGGTCACGTGACCTGGGGTCGCCTCGACACCCAGTATCGCACGTTTGTGCGAAGCACGTCGTGGAATACCGCGCGCCACGCGGGTGCGTTGCGGCACCCGCGTGGACCGGCGGTCCTATTCCTCGCGGCCGTTCGCGTCCAGCGCGGCGGCTTCCTCCGGCGTGGGCGCGGTGCCGCCCAGGTGCGCGGGCTGCCACCACAGCTCGTCGTCCTTCGGCTTCTCCGGGTACTCCTGCTGCGCCTGGTCCAACAGCTCCTGGACGCGCTTGTGCAGCTCGGCGTTGACCGCGTCGTGCTTGTCGCGCGGCTGCGGGTGCAACGGCTCGCCGATGAGGATGCGGACCGGCACGTGGCGCTTGGTGAGGGTGCGCGGCCTGCCCTTGGTCCACAGCCGCTGAGTGCCCCACAGGGCTGCCGGGATCAGCGGCACACCGGCCGACGCCGCGAGCCGGTTCGCGCCCGACTTCAGCTCCTTGACGGTGAAGGAGCGGCTGATCGTCGCCTCGGGGAAGATCCCGACCACTTCACCGGACCGGAGCGCGGCCAACGCCTCCCGGTAGGAGGCCAAGCCCGCGCTCCGGTCCACCGGGATGTGGTGCATCCCCCGCATGAGCGGGCCCGCGTAGCGGTTGGCGAAGACCTCTTGCTTCGCCATGAACCGCACCAAGCGCTTGGAGGGCACCGCACCGAAACCGGCGAAGATGAAGTCGAGGTAGCTGACGTGGTTGCTCGCCAGCACCGCGCCACCTTCGCGGGGTATGTGGTGCGCGCCGTCCACGGTGATCCGAACGTCGAGCACTCGGAACAGGGTCTTGGCAGCGGCGATCACCGGGGGGTACACGCGATCTGACATGACCAGAACGGTAGCTGGCCCGACTACCCGTCGGTGGCGGTGTCCTCCTTGCCGCGCATGGCGCGCGGTACGCCCGCCAGGTCCTCTTCGTTGCAGAGGAGCTTGAGGTCGTAGTACGGCGAACCCTTGCGGTCGTCGTAGTCCAGGTGGACGGCGATCACGTCGACCGGCTCGCCGAGCCAGTCCTGCGTCTGCCTGAGCCAGGACGCCGCCCGCTCCAACGCGGTGGGCAGGTCGTCGTCGCGGAACTCGACCGGGCGGTAGGGGACTCCCTGTACCGCGTCCCGCTGATTTGCGGGCAGGGGCAGGTCTACCGCCACCCCGGTTTCGTTGAGTTCGAGTTGGATCGTTTTCTCACTCACCTTGGAAGGGTCTCCCAACCGCTGTTCGGCTGCAAGCCCGTCCCCCTGTTCAGACGTTCGGGATCGTCGCGGGCAACATGCCCAGCCGCGCGGTCATCGTGCCGAAGTCCGCGGGCTGCACGGTGTTCCACGGCAGGCCGTTGCTGGACACCTGGTACTGAAGGTATCGGCCGCCGATGGTGTCGAAGAACGTCAAGGGCTTGGGACAGCGCACTTTTCGGCCGAGGTGGTTGCGCCGTGCGGCGTACAGCTGGCCACCGCCAAGGCGCTTCTCGGCGAGCAGCTTCCGCAACGCGGCCTTCTGCAGGTCCTGCGGCGTGGTCGCGTACCGGTTCTGCTCCAGGAAACCGCCCTCCTCCTCACGGGCGTGCCGCGCCTTGGGCTGCAGCGCGTCCGCGGGCAACGAGATCAGCGGCCCCTGACCGGGGCCGACCTGGGGGAGCACGGCCACCAGCGACTGCGGGGCCTCGTCGGCGCGCACCGGTTCGACCACGAAGTGCTTGTCCGCGGTCAACACCACCCGGATGGCGTCGTCGCCCGACACGGCCACCAGCGCCGACCGCGCCTCCTCGTCGCCGTGGTTGAAGAACGCCCAGTACTCGGTGCCCGCCTGCGCGATCAGCCGCAACGACCGCCCCAGGTCGGGGTGGACGCTGCGGCCGCGCGCGAGCCCCAGCCGTTCCAGGGCCGTCCAACCGCTCTGGAACAGCGCGAGGGCGCCGTTGAGATCACCGTCGGCGATCGCCGTGGAGTCGAAGTCGATCTGCGTGTACAACGCCCGGTGCAGCTCCGGCAACCCCTCGGCCTGCCAGGCGTTGTACAGCGCCACCACGGGCAGCACCACTCGGCTGCGCAGCACTTTGTCCCCCGCTTGTAGGTTCATCCACCGATGACCGGCGGCGCGACCATGGTCCCGTCGCCGAAGTACTCGTCACTCGGCTGCAGGTACTTCGAGGTGTGCTCCAGATCGTCGCCACCCTCGCCCTTGCCCCCGTGCCCACCGGCACCCATACCGCCCGCCGCACCCGCCGCGCCACGCCCACCGGCAGCGGCCCCACCGGGCCCGAACCCACCGGCCCCGGCCCGCGCACCGGTCTCGTTCACCGCACCGGTCCCACCACCGAACTGGTTGGCCGCCGCAGCGGCCCCCGGCCCCCCGATCCCACGCCCAGCCGCTCCGGCCCCAACGCCGGCGCCCGCACCCGCGCCGCCGCCCGCGCCCAGACCGCCGCCGCCCAGACCACCGCGACCGGCACCACTCGCCCCACCGGCCCCGCCGCCCAGCCCACCGGCGCCACCGGCCTTGGCGGAACCACCCGCGGGCGTCCCGAACTTGTTCGCCGGGTTCCGCGGGTCGTTCGGCGCGAACGGCCCCCCGATCGGAGTCGACCCGTCGTTGATCCCCGGCGTCCCCACCGGCGGCCGCCCAGGCGTCGGCGTGTTCGTCGGCGGCTGACCGGGGTTGTTCACCTCGGACGGATTCGTCGTCCCCCCGGTGTTGCCACTCGTCCCCGTGTTCCCACTCCCATTCCCGTTGCCGGTGTTGCCCGTGCCGCCGGGGTTGGTGAACTGGCTGTTGTCGAGAGAGCCGCTGGAGCCCTGGGTGTTGGGGGTGGAGTTGCTGCTGGAACTGCTCGAGGAACTGCTGCTGGTGGCGTTGGGGTCGCTGGTTTTGTAGTCGACGGAGGAGGTGGTGGTGCTGGAGCTGTCGTCGATGGTGGCGGTGGAGTCGGCCGGGGCCTCGAAGGTGGGCATGGTGGAGATCGCGAAGTTCGTGCGTTCGGCGTAGGTGTTGATCACCTGCATGTTCGCCTGGTCGACCTCTTGGCTCTGCTCGACCGCGTCGTCGTAGTCCGTGTCCCACGGCACGACCCCGTTGTACCAGGGCTTGTCCGGCACATCGACCGGCTTCTGAACCGAGTTCTGAGCGTCGCGGAAGGCGGAACTCACCTCGGTCGCCGCTGCTGAGCTCTTCTGCGCGCCCTCGCTGGTCATGTCCGCCCACGTCGACAACGGCGAGGTCGAGGAGCGCATGGAGTCCGCGGCGCTACCACTCCAACTCGCACCGGATTCCGTGACCGCTTTGCCGATCAAACCGCTGACGTCCGTCTGGAGGGTCGATACCTTCGCCCAGCCATCGCTGACCTGGTCGGTAGCACTGGCGTTGCCCTCTGTGAACCAGCCGTACACGGCCTTGGCGCTGACGCACATGCCCATCGGACTGGAGAAGAAGGTGCTCGTGTCAGACGGAGACATCGGTTAACCCTTCAGATTCTTGACGACAAGAGCGGCCGCCTTTTCGGTCGCGGCGCAGGGGGCGTTGTACTCGGGCAGTGCCTTGTTCTCCATGTTGATCTGGACGAGGAACACACCTTTGCTCGGCGTTCCCACTCCGGTCGAGCAAGAGCCTTTCGCGTCCGTGCCGTCCGTGTTGAAAGCCGGGTACTCCGAAACCTCGGTCGTCTCGAAGTAGGGGTTGTTGCTCTTGGCTTGTTGCGCCGCAGTCTCGAACGCGACGCCGTTCGTGGTGACCGCTACCGTGTAAGCAACGCCCTTGGTCACATCCTGTGCGGCCCACCTGCATTGGGTGGTCGCTTCGTTGCTGCTCTTCACGGGCGCTTTGAAGGTGCCCAGTTGGGCGATCTCGTCAGACTTGAGCAGGTCGCAGGGCTTGTCGGCGAACGCGTTGAGGGATAGCTCGGGAGCGCCTGTGTCCGTGGACGGTGCACTGCTCGTCGTGCCGGTCGCAGTGCCGGTCGAAACGTCGGGTTCCGCACTCGGCGTTCCGGGGTCCTTCTCGGAGCATGCTCCGAGAAGGCACGCGGAGACCGCCATGAGCAGAATCAGGCCGTTGGTCCTCAACAGGGTCATTCCTTAAGTCAGGGAGTCGCGAGCGGCGCCGTCGGTCTCTTGGTAGCTCGCGATTGATTTCTCGATGTTTTCAATCGTCTTCAGCAGGGCTTGGCGGGCAGCTTCGTTCGCCCAGCCGTAACCACCTGGATCGCCTCCGGCGACGGTTTTCATCGTCGTCGTCACGTTTCCGCTGTAGGGATCCTTGCCCGGAGCTCCCACGGAATTGATACCGACTGCCGCGTCGTAAGCCTCCTGCAGCTTGTCGACCGCGTCCTTCAACCCCTGGATCAGCTTCGGTGCCTCGTCGAGATCCACCTGCATCGCCGTGGAGCTGGGACCGGCAGCGGCCCCCAGGCCTGCGCCGATGGCAACGCCAACCGCCGCGCCAGCGGTTATCGCTTCGAATCCGATGAGTGCCATGACTCCGTGCTCCCCTCACACCCAGTCTTGTAGACGATGATGACATGGTCGTGGTTCCGCGTCCGGTGAATCGGCCACACATCCACTGACAGTGGTGCCGCTGACACCGAGCGTCCGGCGGCCGTTCGCCCACAGCGGAGCCACTCGCGGTGCCTGACCGGACGCCACGCAGGTGGGTGGCGTGGCCGGTGGCGGTCGTGCGTACCCACGCTCGAAAACTCCCTCGCTCAAGTCCGCCCGGAGGGTGACCATTCCAGACATGTACGACACCCGGTTCGCCGTCCCCGGCGACCTCAGCGCAGTCCTCGCGCTGCTCGTCCGCCTCCAGGCCGACAGCGCGCACCACATCGGCTACCTCGGTGAGACGCTCGGCGAGCTGACCGAGGAGCTCGCCGAGTTCGAACCCGATTGGCCGTCCTGCACAGTAGTGGCCACCGACGATTCCGGCCGCGTGTGCGGTGTGCTCAGCGTGGAGGTGGACGCGGAGCCCGCTCGGGCGTGGTTGCACGGGCCGTTCGTGGACGTGCCGGTGAACCACCCGGCGGGCAGTCGGATCTGGGACCAGACGGCTGACGTGCTCTACCGGGCGGCTGCTCCGCTTCTCCAAGGCACCGCTGATCGTGAGCTGTTCGGTCACACGTCCCACCGAAGACTGGCGGCGTTCGCCGAGCGGCACGGGTTCGCGAAGGGCAAGCCCAGCAGTGTGTTCGTGTTGGACGGTGACGGTCTGAGGGCTCTTCTCCTGCGTGAAGCGGGGTGTCCGCGCACCGGCCCGGCGCGGGAGATGCGGGTGCTGCCGACGGACGCGGCGGTGCACGAGGCGGTGGCGGTGCTGCACGAGCGGTGCTTCCCGCGCACGTACCTGTCCGGCGCGAAGCTCGTCGGCGACTCCCCGGACCGGACCGTGGTCGTCGCGATGGACGGTGGGCGGGTGCTCGGGTACGCGGCGGGCAAGCAGCAGGCGGAGGAGTACTACGTCGACTTCGTCGCGGTGGAACCGGACCTGCGCGGGCAGGGCGTGGGGGCGGCCCTGATCACCGAACTGGTGTGGAAGCTCGCGGCCGCGCACGGGGCGCGGCCGCAGGCCGCCGCGTCGATCCTCGCGGGCAACGAGTCGTCCGAGCGGATGTTCCACCGCCTCGGCTTCCGGTTGCACGTCGAGCTGGTCGCCTACCGGTCACAGGTCGCGTGACACCGCCGGTGCCTTGTGCCGCAACGAGAGCAGCCCGCCCACCACCAGGGTGATCAGCACCCCGATCGGGGTGTACCAGGGGTAGGCCAGGACCTTCGCCGTGGGTGATGCCGCGGCGAAGTCGATCTTCAGCGCGAGGTCGGCGCCGACGAACTTGACGCCGAGGATCACGAACGCCATCACCACGACCGTCGTGAGGAACGCGGCGATCGCGTCGGCCTGCCTGGCCGCCTTGAAGACCAGCCCGAGGAAGAACGCGCCGAGCAGGGCGCCGTAGGTGAAGCCCGCGATGGACAGGCCCTGCTCGACGATCGGGTTGCCGCGCTTGGTCAGCGTCGCGAACAGCCCGGCGCACACGATCAGCAGCCCCGCCCAGATCACCGTCCAGATGCGGCCCTGCTTGAAGAGGTCCTGCTCGGTGAGCTTGCGCCGCACCACGTGCTGGTAGACGTCGGTCACGGTCGAGGACGCCAGCGCGCCCAGCGACGAGCTCAGCGCGGCGGCCAGGATGCCCGCGATGACGAACCCGGAGAGCCCGGAGGGCATGTCGTTCACGATGAAGCTCGCGAACAGCTCGTCGTTGTTGTTGAGCCCCAGGTCCTTCACCGGGTTCGCGGCGTTGTAGAACGCCCACAGCATCACGCCGATGAACAGGAACAGCGCGAACTGCACGAACACCACGACACCGCTGGCGATCAGCGCCTTCTGGCTCGCCCGCACGTCCTTCGTCGCCATCAGCCGCTGCACGATCAGCTGGTCGGCGCCGTGCGAGGCCATGGACAGCACCGCGCCGCCGATCAGCGCGGTCAGGATCGCGTACGGGCTGGTCAACGGGCTCGACGTCACGTCGAACAGCTGGAACTTGTTGGCGTCCACGGCCTTGTCGAACCACCCGGTGGGCAGCTTCCCGGACAGCACGACGATCACCGCGACCGCGCCGAGGACGTACCAGAGCATCTGGATCGCGTCGACCCACACGACCGCGCGCACGCCGCCGAAGAAGCTGTAGAACACCATCGCGATGCCCAGCACCACCACGATCGTCCAGTACGAGGCGTCCACGCCGTAGCTGGTGAGCACGACCTTCACCGGGATCGCGGTGGCGAACAGCCGCAGCCCGTCGGCGAGCAGCCTGGTCAGCAGGAACGTCACGGACGCCGTGCCCTGCAGGCCCTTGCCGAACCGCTGGCCCAGGAACCCGTACGCGGTCACGAGGTCGCCCGCGATGTACTTGGGCAGCAGCACGAACGACACGACGATCCGGCCGAGCAGGTAGCCGATCGACAGCGACAGGAACGTCATCCCGCCCGCGCCGGGGGTCGCCAGGTAGGCGACCGTCGGCACGCTGAGCACGGTCAGCGTGGACGTCTCCGCCGACACGACGGACACGCACACCACCCACCAGGAGATCCGGCTCTCGCTGACGAAGTAGTCGGTGGACGATTTCTGCCTGCCGCCGATCCACACCCCCAGCAGGGGCATGCCCACCAGGAAGATCGCGATTATGGCGAGGTCAAGGGCGCGCACTGGTGCCTCCTGGATGGCCGATCCGCAGTCGGGTGACGGGTGTGGCGGCGGGTTCGGGGAGCCGAAGCGGCTCGCGGCCGGGCGTGACGCTCCCGAGCAGGCGCGGGCCGGTCGCGCCGGTCGCGGTGGGCACCGAGGACGGCACGCCGGACCACGTGAGGAAGCCGAGCAGCGCGCTCAGGTACGCCTCCTTGGCGTCCGACGGCAGGCCGAGCGAGTCGCTGGTGACCAGGTCGACGGGGCCGAGCGCGCGGGTCAGCGCGGCCACGAGCGCGGGGTTGCGCAGGCCGCCGCCGGATCCGACGACCACGCCCGCGCCGTGTTCGCGGCACGCGTCGGCGATGGTCAGCGCGGTCAGCGCGGTCAGCGTCGCCATCAGGTCCTCGCCGCGCACCGTCGGCAGCCCGGAGGTGGTCCGGTGCAGGTAGGCGAGGTCGAAGTGCTCCTTGCCGGTCGACTTCGGCGCGGGCAGCGCGTAGTACGGGTCGGCGAGCAGCGCGGCGAGGTAGTCCGGGGACGCGGTGCCACGTGACGCCAGCTCCCCGTCGACGTCGTGGTCGCGCAGGCCGTGCGACAGCTCGAGGACAGCGGCGTCGAGCAGCGCGTTCCCCGGTCCGGTGTCGTAGGCGATCGGGTCGGCGCCGGGCGCGACCACGGTGATGTTCGCGATCCCGCCGATGTTCAGCGCGACGGCGGGCCCGCCGGAGGTGGCGGCCAGGTCGGCCAGCCACAGCGCGTCCAACGTGCTGGCCAGCGGGGCTCCGTGCCCGCCCGCGGCGACGTCGCGCGCCCGCAGGTCGGCCACGACCGGCAGCCCGGTCGCCTCGGCGATCCACGCCGGCTGGCCCAGTTGCAGCGTCCCGAGGCAGCGGCCGTCCTCGACCCAGTGGTGCACGGTCTGGCCGAGGGAGGCGACCAGGTTGGCCTCGCCCATGGCGACCGCGGCGGCGGCGAACGCCTGCCCGAGCCGGGTGTCCGCCCGGCACAGCTCGGCGGCCGACCCGGTGCGCACGTCGGCCGGGAACGGGTGCTCGGCGTGCCCCAGCGGGGTCAGCACGACGGTGTCGCCGTCCAGGCGGAGATCGGCGAGAGCCACGTCGATGGCGTCCATCGACGTCCCCGAGATCACCCCGATGACCTTCATGTCGTGTGGTCTATTGCACCCGGCGTGGGACCGCAAGGTCTGTTCGTGGGTGATTCGCCGACTGCAAGGGTGGTTTGTCGACTGATCACACGGGGCACCGTGCGAGGATGGCGCCCGTGTCGACCTCGTCCGTGATCTGGATCGTTGTAGCCGTTGTGGCCGTGCTCGCGGTCGCGCTCATCGTCGGTGTGGTGCTGGCCCGCCGCAGGCGGATCAGCCTGACCGACCAGGAGGAGACCCCCAAGGCCACCGGGTACCGGGCGGGCAGCGGCATCACGTTCGCCCCGTCCGAGCACCCCGCCGTCGAACGCACCGAGGTCGACGGCCAACCCGGCGTCGGCGACGACGCCGCGGTGCCGCGCGACTCCGTGAAGCGGCCGCTGGTGGACGTGGCCCTGCCGGACGCGGTGGTCGCCGAGCCCAAGGCGCCGAAGCCGGTGGAACCCGTGCGGCCCGCGGAACCCGAGGTCGCGGAACCGGAGCCGATCGAGGACGAGCCCGCGCTCGACGACATCGAACCCACCGCGGGCAGGCTCGAACGCCTGCGCGGCAGGCTCTCCCGCTCCCGCTCCACCCTCGGCACCGGCCTGCTGGGCCTGCTGGGCGCGGGCGACCTGGACGAGGACTCCTGGACCGAGGTCGAGGACACGCTGCTGCTCGCCGACCTCGGCGCGGCCACCACGATGGAGATCGTCGAGAAGCTCCGCGCGGAGATCGTGTCGCGCGGCGTCCGCAGCGCCGACCAGGTCCGCGCCCTGCTGCGCGAGGTGCTGATCGAGAAGCTCCACCCCGACCTCGACCGCTCCGTGCGCGCCCTGCCCCACGCCGACGGCAAACCCGCCGTCGCGCTCGTCGTGGGCGTGAACGGCGTCGGCAAGACCACCACCACCGGCAAGCTCGCCCGCGTGCTCGTCGCCGACGGCCGCACGGTCCTGCTGGGCGCTGCGGACACGTTCCGCGCGGCGGCGGCCGACCAGCTCCAGACCTGGGGTTCACGGGTGGGCGCGGACACCGTGCGCGGCCCGGAGAACGGCGACCCGGCCTCGGTGGCCTTCGACTCCGTCAAGCGCGGCATCGACCTCGGCGTCGACACCGTCCTGATCGACACCGCGGGCCGGCTGCACACCAAGACCGGCCTGATGGACGAACTCGGCAAGGTCAAGCGCGTCGTCGAGAAGCTCACCGTGGTCGACGAGGTCCTGCTGGTCCTCGACGCCACCACCGGCCAGAACGGCCTCACCCAGGCCCGCGTCTTCGCCGACGTCGTGGCCATCACCGGCATCGTGCTCACCAAGCTCGACGGCACCGCCAAGGGCGGCATCGTCTTCCAGGTGCAGCGCGAACTGGGTGTCCCGGTCAAGCTCGTGGGCCTCGGCGAAGGCGCCGACGACCTCGCCCCGTTCGAGCCGGGTGCCTTCGTGGACGCCCTGCTCGGCTAAATCCGGTTGCCCCCGGACAACACCGGAACGGATGATCGGACTGTGGACGCGCTAGCCGAAAGTGCCATCAGGAACTCGTTCGTCAACTGCTCGAAAGGCGAGGCGAAGCGGCTCACGCTGCCGGGCAGGCTCGCCGACATCGGGTGGTCCGACCTGGACTTCCTCGGCTGGCGCGACCCCAGGGCCGTGCACAACGCCTACGTCGTGCTCCCGCGCGAGGACGGCGTGGTCGGCCTCGCGCTGTCGTCCGCGACCCAGCCCAAGGGGCGGGTCAAGCAGTCGATGTGCGCGTTCTGCTGCACCGTCCACGGCCAGGCCGACGTGTCGCTGTTCTCCGCCCGCCGCGTCGGCGCCGCGGGCAAGCTCGGCAACACCGTCGGCACCTACATCTGCGCGGACCTCGCCTGCTGCCAGTACACCCGCGGCAGGCGCAGCGCGTCCGGCCCGAAGGCTAACGAGGCGCTGTCCGTGGACGAGCGCATCGACCGCACGGTCGCCAACCTGAACCGGTTCGTGGACGAGGTCCTCACCGACAACGCGTGAGGCCCTGGTCCGGGGCTTTTCTCCGGGCCTGTTGCGGGTCCACGACTCCACGTCGACGAACTCCGCCCGGTGGTACCCGCGGACGATGTCCAGGACCGGGACCTACGAGTTCGCCGCCTGGTCGCTGAGGCGCTTCGCGATGGCCAGCACCTCGGGGAGGATGCGGGCGACGGCGTCCTTGGTGAGCCTGCCCTCGGGGCCGGAGACGGAGACGGCGGAGAGGGTGGGGGCGCCCGCGAGGGGGACCGCGACGCAGCGGACGCCGAGTTCCTGTTCGCTCTCGTCGAGGGCGTAGCCCTGTTCGGCGATGCGGTCCAGGGAGTCGAGCAGTTCCGCGGTGTCGGTGATGGTGCTCGGGGTGTACGCGGGCAGGCCCGTGCGCTCCAGCAGTGCGAGCACTTCGGCGCGGGGGAGTTGCGACAGCATGGCCTTGCCGACGCCGGTGCCGTGGGGGAGCAGTCGTCGGCCCACCTCGGTGAACATGCGCATCGAGTGCTTCGACGGGACCTGCGCCACGTAGACGACCTCGTCGCCGTCCAGCACCGCGAGGTTCGCGGTCTCCTCGACCTGGTCCACCAGTTCCGTCAGGAACGGCCTGGCCCACGTGCCGAACTGGCGCCCGGCGCTCTCGCCGAGGCGGATGAGGCGGGAGCCGAGGGTGTAGCGGCGGTTGCGGTTCTGCCGCACGTACCCCAGCGTGACGAGGGTGCGGATGAGGCGGTGGATGGTGGGCAGGGGGAGGCCCGAGGTGGTGGCCAGTTCCGAGAGGCTGGCTTCGCCGCCCGCGTCGGCCAGGCGTTCGAGCAGGTCGAAGGCGCGTTGGAGGGACTGCACTCCGCCTGACGACTCGCGCGCCATGATCACTCCTCGGTCCACCGGCCGTCGTTGCAGTTCCGCTATGCAAAAACTATAGTCCACGAAGTAGAAACTCAGCCCCCAGAAGCGAGGTGGACCTCCATGTCCGACATCCGCGTCCTCGGCGGCCAGGTCGATCGTGGTGAGGAGGTCCTCACCCCGGAAGCGCTCGAGTTCCTGGCGGGACTGCACCGCGACTTCGCGGCCACCCGCGACGAGTTGCTGGCGCGCCGCGCCGCGCGTCGTGCCTCGGGGACGCTGGACTTCCTGCCGGAGACGGCGGAGGTCCGCGAGTCGGAGTGGCAGGTGGCGCCCGCGCCAGAGGCGTTGACCGACCGGCGGGTCGAGATCACCGGGCCGACCGAGCGGAAGATGGCGATCAACGCGCTGAACTCGGGTGCGAAGGTGTGGCTCGCGGACCTGGAGGACGCGAACACCCCGCACTGGGAGAACGTGGTCTCCGGTCAGGTGAACCTGTACGACGCGGCGCGCGGGACGATCGAGTTCACCTCGGCGGAGGGCAAGCACTACGCGTTGAAGGACGACGTGGCGCGCCCGGCGATCGTGGTCCGGCCGCGCGGCTGGCACCTCGACGAGCGGCACCTGGAGTTCGGCGGCCGTCCCGCGGTGGGCGCGCTGGTCGACTTCGGGCTGCACTTCTTCCACAACTCGTCGCTCGGCAAGCCGTACTACTACCTGCCGAAGATGGAGAGCCACCTCGAAGCCCGGCTGTGGAACGACGTGTTCACCGCCGCCGAGGAGCGCTTGGGCGTCGAGCACGGCACCATCCGCGCGACCGTGCTGATCGAGACGATCCCGGCCGCGTTCGAGATGGAGGAGATCCTCTACGAGCTGCGCGAGCACGCTTCCGGTCTCAACGCGGGCCGCTGGGACTACCTGTTCAGCATCATCAAGTACTTCCGCGACGCGGGCGCCGACTTCGTGCTGCCCGACCGCAACAGCATCACCATGACGGCGCCGTTCATGCGCGCCTACACCGAACTCCTGGTCCGCACGTGCCACAAGCGCGGGGCGTTCGCGATGGGCGGCATGGCCGCGTTCATCCCGAACCGGCGCGACCCGGAGGTCACCGCGCAGGCGCTGGCGAAGGTGCGCGACGACAAGAACCGCGAGGCGAACGACGGCTTCGACGGCTCGTGGGTGGCGCACCCGGACCTCGTGCCGGTGTGCGAGGAGATCTTCGACGCCAAGCTGGGCGACAAGCCGAACCAGCTCGACCGGCGGCGCGACGACGTGTCCGTGACGGCCGCGCAGCTGCTGGACTTCAAGGCCACCGGCGGCGAGGCGACCAGGGCGGGCGTCGAGTCCGCTGTGGACGTCGGCCTGCGCTACCTCGTGTCCTGGTTGGGGGGCAACGGTGCGGCGGCCATCCACAACCTGATGGAGGACGCGGCCACCGCCGAGATCTCCCGTTCCCAGCTGTGGCAGTGGGTGCACAACGAGGTCGTGCTCAGCGACGGCACGCCGGTGACGGCCGACCTGGTGCGGGAAGTGCTGGCGCGCACCAAGTTCGAGCTGTCCGGTGAGCACCTCGACCTGGCGGCTGAGCTGTTCGAGCAGGTCGCGCTGAGCGAGGAGTTCGCGGACTTCCTGACGGTGCCCGCCTACGCCCGGATCCCCTGACGTGCCGAGGACGTCGCTCGACGCGGTGGCGGTCCAGGCCGCCACCGCACGGCTGTCCGATGTGGAGCGCACGCTGCCGGAGGGCAGGCAGCCCGTGCACACCTGCTACGTCCCCGCGTCGGCGGTGACCGGCGACCTGATCGCCGACTGGGGCGCGCAAGCGCTTGCGGCGCTGGACGGGCACGCCGACGCCCTGACCGCGCTGCTGCCGGAGGCCCTGGCGCCGGTGATCCACGACCGGGTGCGCGCCAAGCTCGCGGCCGAACCCGTGGAGGACCTGCGGATCGACTTCGAGGACGGCTACGGCGCGCCCGACGACGCGGTGGAGGACGCCGACGCCGAACGCGCGGCGGGGGTCGTCGCGGAGTGGGCGCGCGACGGCGTGCTTCCGCCGTACGTCGGGATCCGGATGAAGTCGTTCGACACCAGGGCGTTGCGCGAGCGCGGCATCCGGACGCTCGACATCTTCCTGACCGCGCTCGGCGACCCGCCGCCCGGTTTCGTGCTCACGTTCCCGAAGGTCACCTCGGTCGACCAGGTGGAGGTGTTCGGCGAGATCCTCGACCTGTTCGGTGTCCCGCTGCGGTTCGAGATCCAGGTCGAGACCACCCAGTCGATCGTCGACCCCGAGGGCAGGCTGGCGATCCCGCGGTTCGTCGAGGCGGGCCGCGGCCGGGTGTCCGGGCTGCACTTCGGCACCTACGACTACACGGCGGGCTGCGGGCTCGGCGCGGCGCACCAGCACCTGGCGCACGGGGCGTGCGACTTCGCGCGCAACGTGATGCAGGTGGCCGCGGCCAACGCGGGGATCCGGGTGTCCGACGGC
The DNA here is from genome assembly GCF_032460545.1 of Umezawaea sp. Da 62-37. Lineage (GTDB taxonomy): Bacteria > Actinomycetota > Actinomycetes > Mycobacteriales > Pseudonocardiaceae > Umezawaea. Next base: position 3,825,495 of record NZ_CP135965.1, on the reverse strand, counting down.
TCGACCAACGTCCTGCCGGTCGGCGACGCGGTGGCGGAGGGCTGGCGGACGCACTACGGGCTCGTCCGCCGCTCGTTGTCCCACGGCTTCTACCAGGGCTGGGACCTGCACCCGGCGCAGCTGGTGACCAGGTACGCGGCCGTGCACGCGTTCTACCTCGAAGGGGTGGAGGCGGACGCGCGGCGGCTCAAGGCGTACGTGGACCGCGCGGGCGGCACGGTGCTGGACGAACCGGCGACCGCGCAGGCGCTGTCGTCCTCGTTCCTGCGCGCGCTGGACTGCGGCGCGCTGGACGAGGCCGAGGTGCTGCGGGTGACGGGGCTCGGGGTCGACGGCCTGAAAGCGCTCGTCAGCCGCGAGCCGTAGTCGTCGACGAGGTTCCTAGTGCTTGGTCAGCGCCCGGCTCACGGGGGCGCTGGGGACGACGCGCAGCGCCACGGAGCGGTCGGAGCAGACGGCCTGGGCGTAGCGGACGAGGTCGCGGGCGGCCTGGTCGCAGGCGGACACCGAGGAGAGGTCCAACGTCAGGACGTCGGTGACCGGGCGGTCGGCCACCTCGAAGAAGTCGGTGACCATGCGCTTGAAGTCCGGAGCCGTCGTGGCGTCCAGTGCGCCGGAAACGGTGATCACAGCCTCGTCGTCCAGGAACATCGTGACCGGCGAGAGACCCCGTTTGACATCACTCATGTTCGCGAGAGTACGGCCTTTTCGACATCTTGCAGCCACCGTGTGGTGCTCTGCGGAACACAACATTGCTCCGAACGAGTGATGTGCACCACCTTCGAGTGAATAGCGCAGGTCAGGGGTGGTGCGGAGAGCCGCACCACCCCCCGAAGCATCAGAACGCGGGGAGGGTGTCCCAGGCGTGTCCGGCGTCCTCGGCGTCGTCGCGCAGCACGGTGCCCTCGATGAGCCCGTACGGGCGGTCGGCGGCGTAGAACACCTCGTTGTCGTTCTCCAGCCCGAACGCGCTGAGGTCGACCGGGAAGTGGTGCTTGTTCGGCATCGACAGCCGCACCTCGGCCACGTCCGGCCTGGCCAGCAGCACGGCCTCGCCCATCGCGTACAGCGTCTGCTGCAACGACAGGCTGTGCTTGGTCGCGAACGCCTCCAGCAGCAGGCCCAGGATCTCCGGGTACGCCTTCGCCCAGTCCACGTCGGTGCCCAGGTAGCGCCACCGGGCGGTCACCGACGTGGCCAGGATGCGGTCGTCGGTCTCCTCCAGCGTCGTGTACGGGTCCTGCGGGAACCCGTGGAACTCCGACCCGGTCGTCTTCAGCACGACCAGGTCGCGCACGCCGGACACGACCCACGCGGCGGACCCCTGGACGGTCACGGCGGTGGTGCGCTTCTCATTGCCGCCCTGGACGAACGAGTGGTCGTTGGCGTCGATCCGGTTCCACCCGTGCTCGTCGATCAGCACACGCGCGCCGGTGATGGCCTCCTGGGACGACACGAAGTGCCTGCCGAGCCGCAGCGCGAAGTCCTCGATCTCGCCGACGGGCGCCTGCTTGGCGAACGCGTAGATCGTGTTCTTCTGCGTGTCGGTCGCGAGCACCTTGGAGTTGTCGCCGGTGTGGTGGGTGTCCGCCAGGTCGCCGCGCAGCGAGGTGCTGACCGTCAGGTCCTTGATGGTGTGCACGGACCCGTCGCGCGACACCACGACGAGGCGGTTCTCCGCCTTCCCGTACTGGTTCGGCCCCAGGATGATGGCCATCGATCGGCTCCCTTGGTCGGTGTGTGCGTGCATCTCAGGCGATGGCCTTGCGCAGCCGCAAGGCCGCGATCTTCGCCAGTTCGCCGTTGACCACGCGGAGTTCGGTGTCCGGGTCGTTGCCCATCCGCGCCGCCAGGTCCTCCAGCATCCGCTCGCCGGTGAGCCCGGTCGCGCACACCAGGTAGATGTGGCCGAACCGCTCCTCGTAGGCGAGGTTCGCGGCGACGAGCCGGTCCGCGACGGACGCGTCGACGCCGGACTGCTCGGCCGCCGACCACTTCGCGGACACGCCGTCGTGCTTCGCGCGCTCGCCGATGCGGGGGTGGCCCGCGATGGCGCCGAGTACCTCGTCGGCGCTCAGGTCCACCTCGGCGGCGGCGGCCAGCGCGTCGACGTCCGGGTAGGGCCGGGCGGCGATCACGGCGTCCACCCAGCGGGGGACCGCGAGGCACTCGGTGAGCAGCGGTCGGAGTTCCTCCGCCAGTGCGGAGTTGAACGCTTGCAGGCCAGGCACAGGCGCTTTCCTTTTCTGTATCGCGGAATTCTTATTCCGCAGAGAGGGACGGTACGAGCGGGTTCGAGCGCTGTCAACAGTCTTGCGCTCTTCCGCAACCGCCGCCTACGCTCTCGTTGTACGGAATCTTACTTCCGCATTGTGGAAGAATTGCTCATGCGGTTCGACGTCAACCTCTCGATCCTGTTCACCGAACTGCCGCTGCTCGACCGCCCCGCGGCCGCCCGCGCCGCCGGGTTCGACGCGGTCGAGTTCTGGTGGCCGTTCACGGTCGCCCAGCCGGACGAGCGCGAGGTCGCGGAGTTCGTCGGCGCGATCACCGCCGCCGGTGTGCGGCTGGTGGGCCTCAACTTCTTCGCGGGCGACCTGCCCGCAGGCGACCGCGGCCTGGTGTCGTGGCCCGGCCGCGAGGACGAGTTCAAGGCGAGCGTCGACATCGCGATCGGCATCGCCCGCGAGACGGGCTGCCGCGCGTTCAACGCCCTGTACGGCAACCGGATCGACGGCGTGGACCCGGCCGAGCAGGACGCGCTGGCGCTGCGGAACCTCGCGTTCGCCGCCGACGCCGCGGCCGCGATCGACGCGACCGTCCTGCTCGAACCGGTCAGCGCGGTCCTGGCCTACCCGCTGCTCACCGCGGCCGACGCGCTGGCCGTGATCGACCGGCTCGGCAGGCCGAACGTCGCCCTGCTCGCCGACCTCTACCACCTCGGCGTCAACGGGGACGACATCGACGCCGTGATCGCCGGGCACACCGCGCGGATCGGCCACGTGCAGATCGCCGACGCCCCCGGCCGCGGCGAACCGGGCAGCGGCGGGCTGGAGATCGGGCGGTACCTCGCCCGGCTGGAAGCGAACGGCTACCGCGGTTTCGTCGGCGCCGAGTACCGGCCCACGACCTCGTCCGCCGCCAGCTTCGGCTGGCTCACCAGGGAGGAAGACCAGTGACCACCATCGGGTTCATCGGCCTCGGCATCATGGGGTCGCCCATGTCCGGGCACCTCGTCGCGGCGGGCCACCGGGTGACCGGCTTCGACCTCGACGCCGGCGCACTCGCCAAGCTCGTCGCCGCGGGCGGCACGGCGGCGGCGAGCGTCGCGGAGGCCGTGTCCGGCGCGGACGTCGTGATCACCATGCTGCCCGACGACCCCCAGGTCGAGGAGGTCGTGCTCGGCGACGGCGGGGTGCTGGAGCTGGCGGCGTCCGGGACCCTGCTGATCGACATGAGCACGATCCGGCCGGAAACCTCGGTGGCCGTGGCGAAAGCCGCCGCCTCCAAGGGGATCCGGGTGCTCGACGCGCCCGTGTCCGGTGGCCAGGCGGGCGCCGAGCAGGCCTCGCTGTCGATCATGGTCGGTGGCGGGGAGGCCGACTTCGCCGCGGCCCGGCCGGTGCTGGAAGCGGTCGGCAGGACCGTCGTCCACGTCGGACCGCACGGCGCGGGCCAGGTCGTGAAAGCGGCCAACCAGCTCGTGGTCGGCGGCATCTACGCGCTTGTCGCGGAGGCCATCGTGCTGCTGGAGGCGTCCGGCGTGGACGCCAAGGCGGGCCTCGACGTGCTCGCGGGCGGCCTGGCCGCCAACCGGATCCTGGACCTCAAGCGGGAGAGCATGATCGCCCGCGACTTCACGCCGGGTTTCCGGATCGACCTGCACCACAAGGACATGGGCATCGCGCTGGCCGCGGCCCGGCAGGTCGACGTCGCACTTCCGGTGACGGGGCTGATCGCCCAGCTCATCGCGGCGGGACGGGCGCGGGGGTACGGCTCCCTCGACCACTCCGCCCTGCTCAAGGTCGTCGAGAACCTCTCCGGGAGGGCGTAATGCCGAAGATCCCCGTCATGCGGGCCGTCATCGAGGTCATCAAGTCGGAGGGCGTCGACACCGTGTTCGGCTGCCCCGGCGCCGCGATCCTGCCGTTCTACCAGGCGATGGAGCGCGACGGCACGATCGAGCACCTGATCGTGCGGCACGAGGAGGGCGCCACGCACATGGCCGACGGCTGGTCGCGCACGACCGGTGGCGTCGGCGTCGCGATCGGCACGTCCGGTCCCGCGGGCACGAACATGATCACCGGGCTGTACACCGCGCAGGCCGACTCCGTGCCGATCCTCTGCGTCACCGGCCAGGCCGTCTCCACGAAGCTGCACCAGGAGGCGTTCCAGGCCGTCGACATCGTGGAGATCGCCAAGCCGGTCACGAAGTGGGCCGTGCAGGTCAAGGAGGCCGCGCAAGCGCCGTGGATCTTCCGCGAGGCATTCCGGACCGCCCGCTCGGGACGGCCGGGGCCGGTGCTGATCGACCTGCCGCTGGACGTGCAGAAGCAGGAGATCGAGTGGGATTCCACGATCGACGCGCCGCTGCCCGTGACGCGGGCGGTGCCGCACGGTCCGCGGGTCGAACGGGCGCTGGAGCTGTTGCTGGCGGCGGAGAGTCCGCTGCTGCTCGCGGGCGGCGGCGTGATCCTCGGTGAGGCGCACGAGGAACTGCTGGAACTGGCCGAGTACCTCCAGGTGCCGATCCAGGCGACGCTGATGGGCAAGGGCGCGGTCGACGAGGACCACCCGCTGTACGCGGGCATGACCGGCATCCAGACCTCGCAGCGCTACGGCAACGCGTCGTTCCTGGAATCCGACCTGGTGCTGGCGCTGGGCGCGCGGTTCGGCGACCGGCACACCGGCGACCTCGACACCTACCGCGGCTCGCGGACGTTCATCCACGTCGACTTCGAGCCGACCCAGATCGGCCGCGTCTTCGGGCCGGACCTCGGGATCGTGGCCGACGCGAAGCTGTTCCTGCGCGCGATCATCGACCTCGCGCGGTCACGGGACGCCGGTCGTGCGGCCGGGGGGTGGGTCGCGCGGGTCCAGGAGCTGAAGGCCACCCTGACCCGGCGCGAGGACTTCCCGGACGTCCCGGTCAAGGCGCCCAGGGTGTTCAAGGAGATCAACGGGTTCTACGGCCCCGACACCTACTTCGTGACCGCGATCGGGCTCTACCAGATCTGGTCCGGCCAGCACCAGAAGGCGCACAAGCCGCGGCACTACCAGGTGTGCGGCCAGGCCGGTCCGCTCGGCTGGGAGATCCCGGCGGCCATCGGCGTGAAGAAGGCGTTGAAGCACACCGAACCCGGCGCCGAGGTGGTCGGGATCGTCGGCGACTACTCGTTCCAGTTCCTCGTCGAGGAACTGGCCGTCGGCGCCCAGTACGACGTGCCGTTCGTGCTGATCATGCTGAACAACGAGTACCTGGGCCTGATCCGGATGGCCGAGGACCACGGCGGGTACGACATGAAGTACGAGGTCGACATCCACTACGACGTCAACGGGTCGGACAACGTCAAGATCATGGAGGCCTACGGCTGCTCCGGCACCAGGGTCACCGAGCCGGAGCGGATCCGCGAGTCGCTGGAGTGGGCGCGCAAGGAGGCCGAGCGGACCAGCCGCCCGGTGCTCGTCGAGATCATGATCGAGCGCGAGGGCAACACCGCCAACGGCTCGTCCATCGCCGCCATGCGCGAGTTCGAGCCGCTGCCGTGACCGGTCACGTGCTCGTGGCGCCGGACAAGTTCAAGGGCACGCTCACCGCCCCGCGGGTCGCCGACGCCGTGGCGCGCGGCCTGCGGGAAGCGGTTCCGGGTCTGGACGAGCGCTGCCTGCCGGTGGTCGACGCCGCCGTCGCCGCCGGGTTCACCAGGATCGGCCGGTGGGTCACCGGACCGGTCGGCAAGCCTGTCGCCGCGTCGTTCGCGGTGCGCGGCGACACGGCCGTCGTGGAGGTCGCGGCGGCGTCCGGACTGGCCGGGCTGCACCCGCCGGCCCCGCTGACGGCGACCAGCCGCGGCACCGGCGAGCTGCTGGCCTGCGCGGTGGACCTCGGCTGCACGCGGATCGTGCTCGGCGTCGGCGGCAGCGCGTGCACCGACGGCGGCCGCGCCATGGTGGAGGCGCTGGGCGACCGGGACCTGTCCGACGTGGAGTTCGTGCTGGCGACCGACGTGGACAACCCGCTGCTCGGCCCCACCGGGGCGGCCGCCGTCTACGGGCCGCAGAAGGGCGCGACCCCAGCGGAGGTCGAGGTGCTGGAGGAGCGGCTGCGCGCGTGGGCCGACGAGATCGGCCACGAGCACGCCGACGCGCCCGGCGCCGGTGCGGCGGGCGGCATCGGCTTCGCCGCGTTGACGCTGCTCGGCGCGCGCCGCCGTCCGGGCATCGAGGTGGTGCTGGAGCTGATCGGCTTCGCCGACGCGCTGCCCGGCGCCCGGCTGGTGATCACCGGCGAGGGGGCGCTGGACGCGCAGACCCGGCACGGCAAGGCGCCCGCGGGCGTGGCGGCGGCGTCCGGGAGCGTCCCCGTGGTCGCGGTGGCGGGCCGCTGCGAGGTCGACCCGACCGGGCTGGGCATCAGGGCCGCCTACGCGCTGCTCGACGTCGAGCCGGACATCACGCGCTGCGTCGCGGACGGGGAGAGATTGCTCGCCCTGCTGGCCGGTCGCATCGCGGGGGACTGGCTGGAAGAGTGAGCCGCATGACCTTCGACCTGGTGTTCCGCGCTCGCAGAGTGGTCACGCCGGACGGTGAGACCGCGACCTCGGTGGGTGTCCGCGACGGCCGCGTCACGGCCGTCGCCCCCGACCTCGACGGGCCGCGCGTCGTCGAGCTGGGTGACGACGAGGTGCTGCTGCCCGGACTCGTGGACACGCACGTCCACGTCAACGACCCCGGCCGCACCGAGTGGGAGGGCTTCGAGACCGCGACCCTGGCCGCGGCGGCGGGCGGCGTGACGACGATCGTCGACATGCCGCTCAACAGCCTCCCGCCGACGGTCGACGTGGCCGCGCTGGAGGTCAAGCGCAAGACCGCGCGCGGCCGGGTGCACACCGACGTGGGGTTCTGGGGCGGCATCATCCCCGGCAACCTCCCCGACCTGCGCGACCTGCACGACGCCGGCGTGTTCGGCTTCAAGTGCTTCCTCGTGCACTCGGGCGTGGACGAGTTCCCGCACGTCGAGCCCGCGGACTTCGGCGCGGCGCTGGAGGAGCTGGCCTCGTTCGACGCGCTGGCGATCGTGCACGCGGAGGACGCGCACACGATCACCGACGCGGCACCGGACTACGCCGGGTTCCTGGCCTCCAGGCCGGGTGCGGCCGAGACGATCGCGATCGAGCAGGTGATCGAGACCGCTCGGAGGACCGGCGCGCGGGCGCACGTGCTGCACCTGTCCAACGCGGGCGCGCTGCCGGTCATCGCCGCCGCCAAGCGCGACGGCGTGCGGATCACCGTGGAGACCTGCCCGCACTACCTGACGTTCACCGCGGAGGAGGTCGGGGACGGCGCGACGCAGTTCAAGTGCTGCCCGCCGATCCGCGAGGCGGCCAACCGGGAGCTGCTCTGGCGGGGGTTGGCCGACGGCACGATCGACCTGGTCGTCAGCGACCACTCGCCGTGCACGCCGGAGTTGAAGAAGGGCGACTTCGCCACCGCGTGGGGCGGGATCGCCAGCCTGCAACTCGGATTGCCCGCCGTGTGGACCCAGGCGCGGCAACGGGGGCACGCGCTCACCGACGTCGTCCGTTGGATGGCGTCGGCCCCCGCCGACCAGGTCGGCTTCACGCGCAAGGGGCGGATCGCGGTCGGCGGAGACGCGGACTTCTGCGTGTTCGCGCCGGATGACGCGTTCGTCGTCGACCGCGCGAAGCTGCGCCACCGCAACCCGGTCACGCCGTACCACGGGCGTCCGCTCGCGGGTGTCGTGCGGCAGACGTGGTTGCGCGGTCAGGAGATCACCGGAACCGAACCGCTCGGGCGGTTGCTGAGCAGAGGAGACCTATGACCGACGTGCCCGGCTGGACAAGGCTTCCCGACCTGGCTTCCCGCGCGGTCGGCGGCAGCGTGGTGTGGGCCAACGACGAGTTCTTCGCCGAGCGCGAGAACCTGATCAAGCCTTCCGAGCCCGTGTACTCGACCTACACCTTCGGGCACAAGGGTCAGGTGTACGACGGGTGGGAGACGCGGCGGCGGCGGTCGGCGGGCAACGACTCGGCCGTCGTCCGGCTCGGGTTGCCGGGTGTGGTGCGGGGCGTGGTCGTGGACACGGCGTTCTTCACGGGGAACTTCCCGCCGCACGGGTCGGTGGAGGCCACGTCGGTGGAGGGGTATCCGTCGCCGGAGGAGTTGGCGTTGGCCGAGTGGGAGGTGCTGGTGCCGAAGTCGCCTTTGGAGGGGGATCGGAAGCACTTCTTCGACGTGGCGGTCGAGCGCCGGTACACGCACGTGCGGCTGACGATGCATCCGGACGGCGGGGTGGCGCGGGTGCGGGTGTTCGGGGAGCCGGTGGCGGATCCCCGGTTCCTGGTGGCGGGGGCGATGGACCTGGCGGCGTTGGAGAACGGGGCTTCGGTCGTCGGGTGCTCGAACATGTTCTACAGCTCGCCGAGCAACCTGATCGCGCCTGGGCAGGCGACGTTGATGGGGGAGGGGTGGGAGACCGCTCGGCGTCGTGATCTGGGGAACGACTGGGTGGCGGTGAGGCTGGCCGAGGCCGGGACGGTGACGTTGGCGGAGTTGGACACCAGTCATTTCAAGGGGAACGCGCCTGGGTGGGCGTCGGTGGTGGGGTGTGATGAGCGGAAGGATCCGGAGGAGTGGTTCGAGTTGTTGCCGCGGGTGCGGTTGCAGCCGGATACGCGGCATCGGTTTCGGTTGGCGGGGGATGTGGAGGTCACGCACGCGCGGTTGGACATCTTCCCGGATGGGGGGATGGCGAGGATGAGGTTGTTCGGGGGGTTGACGGCTGGGGGGCATGAGGCGTTGACGCGGCGGTGGTTGGGGTTGTTGCCGGAGGGGCATGCGCGGTTGGTTAGCGGGGGGTAGGGAGGGCGGGTGCGGGTGCGTTGGGTACGCCTGGTGAAGCCCGGCCCCCGTGCGCGCGATTGTCTCAATGCTTGATCCTGCTTGTCAAGGCGGGAAAGATGCCTTGACAAGCAGGATCAAGCAGGAGGGCGCTGTGGATCGGGGGCAGGGGGTGGGTCTGGCTTCGCCAGCATCGGGCTGCGCCCGACAGGGCATCCTCGCTGCGCGTTGGACAGGGCATTGGCTGCGCCGACCAGACCTGGCTCTGGATTTGGCAACCGACTTCGTTGGCAGGGCATCCTCGCTGCGCGTCGGACTGGGCATCGGCTGCGCCGACCAAGTGTCCGGTGAGTTGTTGTAGGGGGTCTTGGTCGGATGAAGTGGTGCGTCGTCAACAACCCCTGGGTTGATCGTCCTGTGCGACTCCGGTTGGTTGTGCGCTCGGATGGGGCGCTGTCAGCCTCGGGGCGTCCGCCGGTCGTCCGGGCGGGCGCACCGATTCGGGGAGGAACCTGTGCGATCGATGATCCGAGCGCTTGGCGCCGTGGTCGCTGGTGGGGCATTGCTTGTCGGGGCGGGGGTCGCGGGTGCGGCGCCGCGGCAGGAGGACGTTGGGGCGCAAGGGGTTGTGGGGGCCATCGCGTGGGCGCCGTGCACTGATCCCGGAGCGCCGGAGGGGGTGGAGTGCGGGAAGTTGAGCCTGCCGATCGACTGGAGCAGGCCGCGGGGTGAGAAGTTCGATCTCGCTGTGGCTCGTCGGAAGGCGAAGGATCCGGCGAAGCGGATCGGCATCATGCTGATCAACCCCGGTGGGCCGGGCGGGTCGGGGGTCAACGCCGCGTTCGGGGCGGACCGGCGGTTCAGCGCGGAGGTGCAGGAGCGGTTCGACATCATCGGGTTCGACCCGCGCGGTGTCGCCCGCAGTCAGCCCGTCACGTGCTCGCTGGACCTGCTTAACGCGGCGCCGTCGCTGTTCCCGGAGGACCAGGCCGGGTTCGACCGGCTCAAGGCGTACAACCAGGAGTTGGCGGCGGACTGCCGGGCGCGGAGCGGGCCGATCTTCGACCACGCCGACACCGTCGCCGTCACGAACGACATGGACGCGATCCGGCGGTCGCTGGGCGAGCAGAAGATCAACTACTACGGCATCTCCTACGGCACGATCATGGGCCAGCAGTACGCCGAGCGCTTCGGCCACCGCATCCGGGCCATGGTGATCGACAGCAACATGGACCACAGCCTCGACGTGAAGGCCTTCAACGCCACCGAGGCCGCGACCGCCGAGGACTCGTTCCGGGAGTTCGTGGCGTGGTGCGACCGCACCGAGTCGTGCGCTCTGCACGGCCGCGACGTCGCCGCGTACTGGGACGACCTGCTCGCCAAGGCGGATCGCGGTGAGCTGGTCGATCCCGACGACCCGACTCGCCCGGTCGCCGCGGAGGAGATCACCGGGCTGGCGTTCAGCGTGTTCTACGGGCCGAGTTGGAGCTACCTGGCGGACTGGCTCGACCGGTTGGACACGGCGACGCCGGCGCCCGCGGCGGTGTCCGCGTTCGCGGACGAGACGGCCGGGAACCCGTTCCCGGCCGTGTTCTGCCAGGACTACCAGTACCGGGTGGCGGACAACCGCGAGCTGGCCGCTCTCGTCGCCGACGCGAAGCGCGTCGCTCCGCACATGCGCGGCAGCGCGCTCGGCCACCGCGCGGTGGCGTCGTGCGTCGGGTACCCGGCCAAGGCCAACAACCCGCAACACCGCCTGCGCATCACCACGGCTCCGAAGATCCTGATGCTGAACGCCCTGCACGACCCGGCCACCGCGTACGCGTGGGCCGCGAACGCGCACAAGCAGAGCCGCGACAAGACCGTCCTGCTCACCTACGAGGGCTGGGGCCACGGGGTCTACACGCGTTCGGAGTGCACGCGGGGCGCGACGGACGCGTACCTGATCAACCTGACCGTCCCGCGCGACGGCACCAGGTGCGCCGCCGTCGAGCCGCAGCCGGAGGTGTCGGTCGCCGCCGCGGAGACCGCGCCCACGGGTCCGAAGCCGGGTCTGCCGGGCTGGCAGCGCTAGGACTGGGACCGACGGCGGGGCGACCGACCATGTCCGGTCGCCCCGCGCATCACCCGGTCGGCCGAAGATCTGAAACGTCGTTACCACGCGTGGCCGGAGGGTGTTCACGACCCGGTTGAGACGACGATGACCACCTGAAGGGATCAATCGATCCAGCGCACAGTCACGGCCGGAAATCCAGGTTCGTGACCGTAACTTGTCCGATACGGTGCACGAAACCTGCTCGTAACACCGGCTGGTCGACAGTTCACCTCCGCGAAACCTTCGGCGCAACCAGCCGAAACAGGACACTTCGATGCTCCCTGCAACCGACATGCAGTGGAGGTCGACGTGGATACAGGGGACACCGCCTGGGTGCTGACCAGTGCCGCACTGGTGCTGTTGATGACACCGGGACTTGCCTTCTTCTACGGAGGTATGGTCCGTTCGAAGAGTGTGCTCAACATGATGATGATGAGCCTCGGCGCCATGGGCGTCGTGGGCGTCCTCTGGGTCTTGTTCGGGTACTCCGCAGCATTCGGCAGCGACGTCGGCGGCGGCCTGCTGGGCAAGCCGTTCGAGGCCTTCGGGCTCAACGGCCTGCTGGGCAAGGAATCGTTGTTCGGCACCATTCCGACGACCGTGTTCGTCGCCTTCCAGGCGATGTTCGCGATCATCACCGTGGCCCTGATCTCGGGTGCCATCGCCGACCGCGCCCGCTTCGGCCCGTGGCTGCTGTTCGCGGGTCTGTGGGCCACGATCGTGTACTTCCCGGTCGCGCACTGGGTGTTCGACTTCGACGTCAAGGACGCCGACGGCAACGTGACGAGCGCCGGTGGCTGGATCGCCAACAAGCTCCTCGCGATCGACTTCGCCGGTGGCACGGCCGTCCACATCAACGCCGGTGCCGCCGGTCTCGCGCTGGCCATCGTGCTGGGCAAGCGCGTCGGCTGGCCCAAGGACCGGATGAAGCCGCACAGCCTCCCGCTGGTCGTGCTCGGCGCCGGTCTCCTGTGGTTCGGCTGGTTCGGCTTCAACGCGGGTTCCGCGCTCGGCGCGAACACCACCGCGGGCGTCACCTTCATCAACACCACCGTCGCCACGTGCGCCGCGATGCTCGCCTGGCTCCTGGTGGAGCGGGTCCGCGACGGCCACGCCACCACGTTGGGCGCGGCGTCCGGTGTGGTCGCGGGCCTGGTCGCGATCACCCCCTCCTGCTCCGCGGTCACCCCGGTCGGCGCCATCGCGATCGGCGCGATCACCGGCGCGCTCTGCGCGCTGGCGGTCAGCCTCAAGTACCGCTTCGGCTTCGACGACTCGCTCGACGTCGTCGGCGTGCACCTGGTCGGTGGCCTCTCCGGCACCATCCTGATCGGCTTCTTCGCCAGCGACGCCGCGCCCGCCGCGGTCAACGGCCTGTTCTACGGTGGCGGCGTCGACCAGCTCTGGCGGCAGGTCGTCGGCGCGCTGGCCGTCATGCTGTACTCGTTCGTCCTGAGCCTGGCCCTCGGTTACCTGGTCAAGTTCACGGTCGGCTTCCGGACCGACGAGGAGGCCGAGGTGAGCGGCGTCGACGAGGCCGAGCACGCGGAGACCGCGTACGAGTTCGGCGGGTTCTCCGGTTCCCGTGGGGCCGGCAAGGTCAGTGCGGCCGCGGGTGCGTCCGCGCTTCTCGAGGGGAGCAAGTCGTGAAGCTCGTCACCGCCATCATCAAGCCCTTCACCCTCGACGACGTGAAGGCCTCGCTGGAGCAGCTCGGTGTGCTCGGCATGACGGTCAGCGAAGTCCAGGGCTACGGCAGGCAGAAGGGCCACACCGAGGTCTACCGCGGCGCCGAGTACGCCGTCGACTTCGTGCCCAAGCTGCGCATCGAGGTCCTGATCGACGACGCGGCCGTGGAGAAGGTCCTGGACGCGGTCGTCGAGGCCGCCCGCACCGGCAAGATCGGTGACGGCAAGGTCTGGGTCACGCCGGTCGAGACGGTGATCCGAGTCCGCACGGGGGAGCGCGGGTCGGACGCTCTGTAAGGCAATGAAGTTCGGGACGGGGCAAGTCTGAGACGGGGCATGCGGGAGCGTCATCCGCATGCCCCGTCCGGCTGATTACGGGGAAGGCGGCCTGATGGACAGCGTCTCGGCCGAGGCGAACTCTGGTTCGGAGATCGTGACCGCTGACGACCTGGTGAAGGCCCGCGACAGATTGCTGGCTCCCGGCCGCAAGCGGCTCACCGGCGAACTCCTCCGTGAAGCCCTCGTGGACCTGCACGAGTTCTGGCTGACCGCGCACGCCACGAGCGCGGGCGTCACCGGTCCCGGCATGGCGCTGGTCGCCGTGGGGGGACTGGGGCGCCGCGAGCTCGTGCCCTACTCCGACCTCGACCTGGTGCTGGTGCACAACGGGAACAAGGGGATCGACGCGATCGCCGACAAGCTCTGGTACCCGCTGTGGAACTCCGGCGTCGGTCTCGACCACTCGGTGCGCACCGTCGGCGAGGGCCTGCGCGTCGCCGCGGGCGACCTGCGGACCGCGCTCGGGCTGCTCGACGTCCGCCACCTGGCGGGCGATCCCGAGGTGTCCCAACGACTCGCGGAGAGCGCGCGCCAGGCGTGGCGCTCCAACGTCCGCACCCGGCTCGACGAGATGGCCGAGTCCGCCCAGCGCCGGTGGGCGCGCAGCGGCGAGATCGCGCACCGCGTCGAACCCGACCTCAAGCACGGCCGCGGCGGTCTGCGCGACATCACGCTGCTGGACGCGCTGTCGGTCGCCCAGCTGACCGACAGGGCGTCGGTCGAGGTCAACGACGCCCGCAGGCTGCTGCTCGACGTGCGCACCGAACTGCGCCGCGTCGCGCGCAAGCCGAGGGACGTGCTGCGGGCGCAGGACGGCGACGAGGTCGCCTCCGCGCTCGGCCTCACCGACCGGTTCGCACTGGCCAGGGCGTTGTCCTCGGCCGCCCGCACGGTCGTGTACGCGGTGGACGTCTCGATGCGCACCGCCCGTGCCGCCGCGCCCAAGCGCGGGCTCGGCGCGTTCGCCAGGTCCCCGTTGCGGCGCTCTCCCGCCCGCCGCCCGCTGGATGAGGGCGTGGTGCTGCACGGCACCGAGGTGGCGCTGGCCCGCGACGCCATGCCCAACCGCGACCCCGCGCTGCTGCTGCGGGTCGCGACGGCGGCCGCGCGCAGCAAGCACCCGATCGCCGCGGGCACGCTGTCCCGGCTCGCCGACTCCGCCCCGGAACTGCGCCAGCCGTGGCCGCGCGAAGCCCGCGAGGAACTGCTGGCGCTGCTGGGCAGCGGCGCCGGGCTGATCGACGTCGTGGAAGCCCTCGACCGCACCGGGCTGTGGGGCAGGCTCTTCCCCGAGTGGGGCGCCGTCCGCGACCTGCCGCCGCGCGACGCCGCGCACATGTGGACCGTCGACCGGCACCTCGTGCAGGCCACCGCGCACGCCGCGCGGCTCGCGACCACCGTGTCGCGGCCCGACCTGCTGCTGCTCGGCGCGCTCGTGCACGACATCGGCAAGGGCAGGCAGACCGACCACTCCGAGGTGGGCGCCGCGCTGGCGACCCAGATCGGCGAACGGCTCGGCCTGTGGCCGCAGGACGTGGAGACGCTGGCCGCGATGGTCCGCCACCACCTGCTGCTGCCGCACACCGCGACCCGCCGCGACGTCGAGGACGACGCGACCGTGCACCGCGTCGTCGACACCCTCGGCGGCGACCCGGTGCTGCTGGAACTGCTGCACGCGTTGGCGGAGGCCGATTCCCTGGCCACCGGCCCCGGCGTGTGGACGGACTGGAAGGCCTCGCTGATCGCGGACCTGGTGCGCCGCTGCCGGACCGCGATGGCGGGCGACCCGCTGCCCGCCCCGGAGCCGCTCGACCAGGCGCAGCTGGACCTGGCGGTCAAGGTGGCCTCCACCGGCAAGCCGGACGTGCTGATCACGCCGACCGACGGCGGCGCGCTGGTCACGATGGCCGCGCCGGACCGGCCGGGCGTGCTGTCCAGGGCCGCGGGCGTGCTGGCGCTGAACTCGCTGGAAGTCCACACGGCGACGCTGCGGGCCCACGAGGGCGCCGTGGTCGACGTCTTCACCGTCTCGCCCCGCTTCGGGTCGCTGCCCGACGCGTCCCTGCTGCGCGAGCAGCTCTCCAGGGCCGTGGACGGCTCGCTGGCGCTCGCGGACAAGCTGGCCGCCAAGGAACGCGACTACGGCGGCCCGCCCCAGGACCCGCCGCCCGCCAAGGTGCTGTGGTTCGACGACGAGGCCACCGGCGCCGTCGTGCTCGAACTGCGCGCGGCGGACCGGATCGGGCTGCTGCACCACGTGGCCGACGCGCTGGAGCAGTGCGGCGTCGACATCCGGTGGGCCCGCGTTGCGACCCTCGGCGGCACGGTCGTGGACTCGTTCAGCCTGGCCACCGAGGACGGCAGGCTGGACACGACGCTGCGGAAGAAGGTCGAACGGCTGGTGCTCGCGGCTTCCCGCTGAAGACGCGTAGGACTACGCACAACCCATCGGGGTGCTCACGCTCCCGGCGCCCCTCGCGGCGCGGCAGGCTTCGTCCTGCGATGCGAGGGGCCGTTTCGGGGGGAGCGGACGGGCGGGTCGCACCGGGGCGGCCCGTCGAGGGGTCGGGCCGCCCTGAGATTTTCGGGTGAACCGGACTAGTAGGACGAACGTCCTCCTACTATGAAGGTGATGACTGCCGTAGCGGTTCGGCCACGTTCGTTCGTCGTGCTGGCCGGTCTGCCGGGGGCCGGCAAGAGCACCCTGCTGGCGCACCTGGATTCCGGCGGTGCCCCCGTTGTCGTCCTCGACTCCGACCAGGTGCGGACCCGGCTGCGCGCCGTGTTCCCTGAACGCCTGCCCTACCGCGTCTACCGACCGCTGGTGCACCTGGTGCACCGGTTGCGCGTCCTCGTCTTCGCCATCGGCGGCACCGGTCTGCTCGTGGTGCACGAGCCGTCGACCAGACCCACCACGAGGGCCGGGCTGGTCGCCGTCGGCGCGCTGACCGGCCGCCACCGGCTGTTCCTCTGGCTGGACGCGACCGCCGACGAAGCGCTGGCGGGCCAGGTGGAACGCGGTCGCCTGGTGCGCGGCAGGTCCTTCTCCCGGCACGTCCGGCGCGCGGCCTGGCTGCGCGGGCGGTTCGCCGGGGGGTGGGTGCCGAGGGGCTGGGACGCGCTGGTGGTCGTGACCCGGCAGGACCGGGTGCGGCTGTCCGTGACACCCGACTGATCCGGTGCGGCTACGCTGGGAACTTGCATGGGTGCAAGTCGCTGCCATGCGAGCTAGCGCTCTATCCGACGACGTGCGAGGTCTGGCGGCACCGTGTTCAACACCCTTTCCGACCGGCTCACCTCGGTCCTGCAGAACCTGCGGGGCAAGGGGCGGCTCTCCGAGGCCGACATCGACGCCACCTGCCGCGAGATCAGGGTGGCGCTGCTCGAGGCCGACGTCGCGCTGCTCGTGGTGCGGACGTTCATCGCGAAGATCAAGGAGCGCGCCAAGGGCGCGGAGGTCTCCGGTGCGCTGAACCCGGCCCAGCAGGTCATCAAGATCGTCAACGAAGAGCTGGTCGGCATCCTCGGCGGTGAGACCCGCAGGCTGAACCTGGCGAAGAACCCGCCGACCGTGATCATGCTCGCCGGCCTCCAGGGCGCGGGCAAGACGACGCTGGCGGGCAAGCTCGCGAAGTGGCTGAAGACCCAGGGCCACACGCCGATGCTCGTGGCGTGCGACCTCCAGCGCCCCAACGCGGTGACCCAGCTCCAGGTCGTCGGCGAGCGCGCGGGCGTGCCCGTGTACGCCCCCGAGCCCGGCAACGGCGTCGGCAACCCCGTGGACGTGGCCCGCCGCGGCATCGAAGAGGCCCGGCGCGCGCAGCACGACGTCCTGATCGTCGACACCGCGGGCCGCCTCGGTGTGGACGCCGAGCTGATGAAGCAGGCCGCGGACATCCGCGACGCCGTGCAGCCGGAAGAGATCCTGTTCGTCGTCGACGCGATGATCGGCCAGGACGCGGTCAACACCGCGCAGGCGTTCGCCGACGGCGTCGGGTTCACCGGTGTGGTGCTGACCAAGCTCGACGGCGACGCCCGCGGTGGTGCCGCGCTGAGCGTCCGCGAGGTCACCGGCCAGCCGATCCTGTTCGCGTCCAACGGTGAGAAGCTCGAGGACTTCGACGTCTTCCACCCGGACCGGATGGCCGGCCGCATCCTCGGCATGGGCGACATGCTGACCCTGATCGAGCAGGCCGAGCAGGCCTTCGACCAGGAGAAGGCGGAGGTCGCCGCGCAGAAGATGGGGTCCGGCCAGCTGACGCTGGAGGACTTCCTGGAGCAGATGCTCGCCATCCGCAAGATGGGTCCCATCGCGAACCTGCTGGGCATGCTGCCCGGCGCCGGTCAGATGAAGGACCAGCTCGCCATGCTGGACGAGAAGCACCTCGACCGCGTGCAGGCGATCATCCGCGGCATGACGCCCGCCGAGCGCGACGACCCGAAGATCATCAACGCGTCCCGCAGGCTGCGCATCGCCAACGGCTCGGGTGTGAAGGTCAGCGACGTCAACGACCTCGTCAACCGCTTCTTCGACGCCCGCAAGATGATGTCGCAGATGGCGGGCCGCTTCGGGATGCCGGGCGGCGGTGGCGGCAAGAACAACCGCAAGGGCAAGAAGGGGAAGAAGGGCAAGGGCAACAGCCGCGGCCCGACACAGCCGAAGATCAAGGGCGGCTTCCCCGGCATGTTCCCCGGTGGCATGCCGGGCATGCCCCCCGGCGGCGGCGTCCCCGAACTGCCTCCGGGCCTCGGCGGTCTGAACGACCTGCCCCCCGGCTTCGACCCGTCGAAGTTCAAGTTCGACAAATGAGCGGGCTGCACCTGCGCGGCGTCGTCCTGCCGGACGGCGTCGAGCAGGACCTGTGGGTCGTCAACGGCCGCATCCGGACCCGCGAGGTCCCCGGCGCGCGCACCGTCGTCGACGGCGGCTACCTGCTGCCGGGCCTGGTCGACGCCCACTGCCACGTGGGTCTGGGCCCCCAGGGCCCGGTGGACCTGCCGGAGGCCGCGCAGCAGGCGGAGACCGACCGCGACACGGGCACGCTGCTCATCCGCGACTGCGGCGCCCCGATCGACACGCGCCCGTTGCAGGAGCGCCTCGACCTGCCCCGCATCATCCGCGCGGGCAGGCACCTCGTGCGCCCCAAGCGCTACATCCCGTACCTCGGCATCGACGTCGAGGACCCCGCCGACCTCCCCGCCGCCGTGGCCGAACAGGCGGCCTACGGCGACGGCTGGGTCAAGCTCGTCGGCGACTGGATCGACCGCTCCCAGGGCGACCTCGCCCCGCTGTGGTCCGACGACGTCCTCACCGAGGCGATCAAGGTCGCCCATGAGAACGGCGCCCGCGTCACCGCCCACGTCTTCGGCGAGGACGCGCTGCCGGGACTGCTCGCGGCGGGCATCGACTGCATCGAGCACGGCACCGGCCTCACCGACGCCACCATCGCCCAGATGGCTGCCTCGGGCGCGGCCCTCGTCCCGACCCTCATCAACGTCGAGACCTTCCCCGGCATCGCCGACAAGGCCACCAAGTACCCGGCCTACGCCACCCACATGCGCTCGCTGCACGCCGGCGTGACCGAGACCGTGGCCAAGGCGATCGAGGCGGGCATCCCGGTCTACGCGGGCACGGATGCCGGCGGCGGCATCGCCCACGGCCTCATCGTCGACGAGATCGAGGCCCTCCACCGCGTCGGCATGACCACCACCCAGGCCATCGCAGCCGCCTCCTGGGCGGCCCGCGACTGGCTCGGCTACCCCAGCCTCACCGAGGGCTCGGCCGCGGACATCGTCGTCTACTCCGACGACCCCCGCACCGACCTCGCCGCACTGCGCCACCCGAAGATGGTCATGCTCAGGGGCCGCATCCACTAGCCCGCAGGGAGAACGACCATGGCCGTCCGCCGCGTCGTGCCCAACCTCAAGTCCCAGGACCTGAACTCCCACCGCGAGTTCTACGGCCTGCTGGGCTTCGAGGAGGTCATGAACCACGGCTGGATCGCCACCCTCGCGTCACCGACCACTCCGACAGCCCAGATCAGCGTCATGACAGCCGACCGCACGGCCCCGGTCGACCCCGATCTGAGCATCGAGGTCGACGACGTCGACGCGGCCTACGCCGCCGTGCTCACCACCGGCGCCGAGGTCCTGCACCCGTTGCAGGACGAGGACTGGGGCGTCCGCCGCTTCCTGGTCCGAGACCCCGACGGCCGCGTCATCAACGTCCTGGGCCACCACCGGTAAACACGCCCGCCCCGCACAGCCTTTTCATCCGGCGCAGCCCGGATGCCCTGTCGGCGCAGCCGATGCCCTGTCCGGCGCAGCTCGGATGCTTGAGTCCGTCGCGGAGCGAGGGATGCCCAAGTCCGAAGGCGCAGCCCAGGATGCCCTGTCGGCGCAGCCGATAGCCCCACCACCGGCGCAGCCGCTCCCCCCCCATCCGGCGCGGAGCGCCCGTGGCCCTGTCGGGCAAAGCCCGATGCCCGGGTCGGGCACAGCCCGATGCCCGAGTCAGGCGCAGCCTGATGCCGCGAAGCCGGACCTACCCCCGCCCCCCGATCCGAAGCCCGCTCTTGGCTTGACGCGGCTTGTCAAGATGGCTTTATCGTCTTGACAAGGTGCGTCAAGCCATAGAGACAATGGCGAAAGCGGGGGGCGCTTCGCTCCCTAAAACCCGATCCCGACGGCCCAGGGGACCACCATGACCACCCACCTCACCACCGACAGACTCCTCCTCCGCGACTTCACCCCATCCGACGAAGCCGCCATCCACAGCTTCGCAGGCGACCCCTCCGTCACCCGCTTCACCGACTGGGGCCCCAACACCCCCGCCGACACCCGAGCCTTCCTCGCGGAAGTCACCACCCAACAAACCGACCCCCACCGAACGGCCTTCAACCTCGCCGCCGTCCAAGCCGACTCCGGCAGGCTCATCGGATCGGTGTCGATCGGAGTCACCAGCCCCCAGCACCGGCGAGGCGAATTCGGCTTCGTCTTCCACCCCGACGTCTGGTCGCAGGGGTACGCCACCGAGGTGGGCAGGTCCCTCCTCCGGTTCGGCTTCGACCACCTCCGCCTCCGACGGGTCAGCGCCACCTGCCACCCCGACAACCACGCCTCGGCGCGCGTCCTGCGGAAGACCGGCCTGGAGTTCGAGGGCAGGATGCGCAGCCACCTCCTCGTCCGAGGGGTCTGGCGCGACTCCCTGCTCTACGCCGCCGTCAACGGCTGACAGCGTCCGACGCCCCGTTCGGCCCCAACCCGCAAGCCCCAGTACGTTCGTACAGGTGGAGGAACCGAGCCCCGTCCGCGCCCACTGGGCGTTCGCCGCCTTCTTCACCGGCCTGGCCGGCTACTACCTCTGCACCCTCGCCGTGACAGCGCTGACCGCCGACCGCTTCGACTCCTTCGACATCAGCGACCCCCCGGTCCTGGGACCGCTGCTGCTGCTCCTCTTCCTCCCCAACATCCTCCTGGGCGCGGGTCCGCTGGCCCTGTCCCACCTCAAAGGACAGGGCCCGGCGGCCGACTACGGCCTCAAGCCGACGTGGCAGGACGTCAAGGTGGGCCTCGCCTGCGGTGGCCTCTCGCTCCTGCTGGCCTGGATAGTCGGCGTGGTCCTCCTGAGCATCCGCAGGGACACCGCCAGCTCCACCTCGGCCCTGGAGGACATCGGCCTGCTCTCCGGCGGCAAGTCCGTCTGGCTCGCCGTGGCCGCCCTGTTCGTCTTCCTCGGCGCCCCGTTCACCGAGGAGCTCCTCACCCGCGGCGCCCTGTGGAACGCCCTGGAGCACCACCGCATCCCCCGCCTCACCATCCTCGCCCTGACAGCGTTGATCTTCGCCTTCCTGCACGAGGAGTCCTGGCGCACCATCGGCCTCTTCGCGCAGGGCATGGCGATCGGCACCGCCAGGATGATCACCGGCCGGACGTCGTCCAGCATCGTGGCGCACGCCACCAACAACCTGCTTCCGGCGGTGTACCTGTACGTCGGCGCCTCGTGATTAGGGTGATGACCCGTGAACCCACCGCTCGAACCCCCACCTGAGCAGCCACCGAGCCTGCTGGACAGCGTCCGCGCGGTGAGCAGGGAGCCCGAACCCGAACGGGAGGGGCAGCGCTGGGGTTTCGGCGCGTTCCTGCTCGTCGAGGCGGTCTTCATCCTGAGCGCGGTGTTCATCACCGCCATCGCCACGACGTCGGGCACGGACCTCGGCAGCTCGGTGTCGTTCGTGTTGTTCGGCTCGATGGTGCCGACGGTCCTCGCCGCGGCGACGGCCGTCGTGATCACGCGGGTGCGCGGCAACGGGCCGCTCATCGACCTCCGCCTCAGCTGGGACTGGGCGGACGTGAAGGTCGGGCTGAAGCTGGGGCTGCTGGGCATCCTGCTGACGATCGTGGCCGCCACGGTGTGGTCGAAGGTCGTCGGCACCCAGAACGCGACCTCGGCGATCGGCGAGCTGGTCGACGGCACCGCGCTGCCGCTGTCGGCGGCCGTGGTGATGTTCGTCTACGTCTGCTTCCTCGGTCCGGTCTGCGAGGAGCTGATCTACCGCGGCCTGCTCTGGGGCGCGATCGAGCGGCAGGGCTGGAGCCGGTGGGCGGCGTTCCTCCTGAGCACGGTGATCTTCGCGGCCAGCCACCTCGAACCGCTGCGCACGTCCCTGCTGATCATCATCGCGCTGCCCATCGGCATCGCCAGGCTGATCACCCGCAGGCTCACCGCGAGCGTCGTGGCGCACGTGGTCAACAACTTCCTCCCCGGCCTCACGCTGCTGCTGGTGGCCACCGGGGTGATGTCGTGATCGACCTCAACAGCGACCTCGGCGAGGGCTTCGGCATCTGGCGGCTCGGCGACGACGAGGCGCTGCTGGACGTCGTCACGAGCGCGAACGTCGCCTGCGGCTTCCACGCGGGCGACCCGTCGACCATGCGCCGGGTGTGCCGCCAGGCCGCCGAGCGCGGGGTCGCCGTCGGCGCGCAGGTGTCCTACCGGGACCTCGCCGGGTTCGGCCGCCGGTTCATCGACGTGGACCCAGGGGAACTGGCCGACGAGGTGCTCTACCAGATCGGCGCGCTGGAGGCGTGCGCTCGGGCCGCCGGGACGGCCGTCGCCTACGTCAAGCCGCACGGGGCGCTCTACAACGCGGCGGTGCACCACGAGGCCCAGGCCAAGGCGGTCGTCGACGGCGTGCGGGCGTTCGGCGGGCTGCCCGTCCTCGGCCTGCCGGGGTCCCGGCTGCTGGCCGCCGCCGAGGCCGCCGGACTGCCCGCCGTGAAGGAGGCGTTCGCGGACCGCGGGTACACGCCGGAGGGCACGCTGGTGCCCCGGAGCCTGCCCGGCGCGCTCATCGCGGACACCGCGAAGATCGTCGAGCGCGCCCTGCGTCTTGCCGAAAGCGGCGAGCTGGTCGCCGTCGACGGCACCGTCCTGCCGACCGGTGCGCGGTCCCTCTGCCTGCACGGGGACACGCCCGGAGCCGTCGCGCACGCCCGCGCCGTGCGCGAAGCGCTGACGTCCGCGGGCTTCGATCCGGTGGCTTTCACCCGGCCGATTCGGACCTGAGGCCGACCATCTGGCAGAATGGCTGGTTGTTCGCCGAGGCCGGACCCTCTCACCGTGCTGTGGCGCCATGTTCTTTGGGCTTTCCCACCCGTGCCCCACTCGGGTGACGAGCGCCCGCACCTTGGTTTACGAGAGCTTGAGGAGTACCAGTACCCGTGGCCGTCAAGATCAAGCTGCAGCGGCTTGGCAAGATCCGTCAGCCGTACTACCGGATCATCGTTTCGGACGCTCGCACCCGCCGCAACGGCAAGGCCATCGAGACGATCGGCAAGTACCACCCCAAGGAGG
Organism: Umezawaea sp. Da 62-37; assembly: GCF_032460545.1. GTDB lineage: Bacteria > Actinomycetota > Actinomycetes > Mycobacteriales > Pseudonocardiaceae > Umezawaea. The sequence goes on along the minus strand of NZ_CP135965.1, from coordinate 3,802,436 downwards.
AGCCGAGCTTCATCGCCGTCGACTCCGACCGGGCGCAGTACTGGCTGGGCGTCGGCGCGCAGCCGACCGAGTCCGTCCAGCGCCTGCTGGAGATCACCGGTGACTGGCAGAAGTTCAAGGGCCTGCCGGGCGCCGAGGGCACGCTGAAGGTCAAGGAGCCGAAGACGCCGAAGGCCGAGCTGTTCGCAGCCGCGCTGGCCGCCGCGTCCTCGGAGCCCATGGCCGAAGCCACCACGCCTAAGAAGAAGGCGGCCAAGAAGGCTGACGCAGAGCCTGCAGCCGAGGCGCCCAAGGACGAGGCGTGAGTTTGTTGGCTGACGCCCTCGAACACCTCGTTCGTGGCATCGTCGACCACCCGGACGACGTCCGGGTGACCCTGGTCACCACCCGCCGCGGTCGCACCCTCGAGGTGCACGTCCACCCGGACGACCTCGGCAAGGTGATCGGGCGCGGCGGTCGCACCGCGACCGCCCTGCGCACCGTCATGGCCGGCATTGGCGGCCGTGGCGTGCGCGTCGACGTGGTCGACACCGACCGCTAGCCACAACAAGCACACAGAAGTAGGGCATGGACGTCGTCGTCGGCCGCGTGGCCAAGGCGCACGGGATCACCGGGGAACTCTCCGTTGACGTGCGCACCGATTCACCCGAGGTGCGGTTCGCCCTCGGTTCGGCCCTGGTCGCGAAGCTGCGTGACGGCACGACGCGCACCCTCACCGTGGCGGCCGCCCGGAAGCACACCGGGCGGCTGCTGGTGCGCTTCGACGAAGTGCTGACCAGGGATGTCGCGGAGTCGTTGCGCGGCACCCTGCTCTTGGCCAGCACCGACGACCTGCCCCCCACCGGCGACCCGGACGAGTTCTACGACCACCAGCTGGAAGGCCTGGTCGTCGAGCTGCTGGACGGGACGAAGGTGGGCACGGTCAAGGAGATCGCGCACGGCGCCGGCGGCGAGCTGCTGGTGGTGAACCGCGAAGGCGGCGGTGAGCTGCTGGTGCCGTTCGTGCAGCAGATCGTCCCGACCGTGGACGTGAAGGCGGGCCGTGTCGTCATCGACCCGCCGGAAGGCCTGCTCGATGCGGATTGACGTTCTGACGATCTTCCCCGAGTACCTCGACCCGATCAGGGCCGCGCTGCTCGGCAAGGCGATCGACAAGGGCCTGATCAGCGTCGACGTGCACGACCTCCGCGACTGGACGCACGACGTGCACAAGGCCGTGGACAACAGCCCGTACGGCGGCGGTCCCGGCATGGTGATGCGGCCGCAGATCTGGGGCGACGCGCTCGACCAGGTGTGCGCGGGTGATCCGGCGCCGCGGCTGGTCGTGCCGACCCCGGCGGGGCGGCCGTTCACCCAGGCGCTGGCGCACGAGTACGCGGCCGAGCCGCGGCTGGTGTTCGCCTGCGGCCGGTACGAGGGCATCGACCAGCGCGTGATCGACGACGCCTCCACCCGGATGCGCGTGGACGAGGTCTCCATCGGCGACTACGTGCTCGTCGGCGGCGAGGTGGCGGTGCTGGTGATGGTCGAGGCCGTCGTCCGCCTGCTGCCCGGTGTGCTCGGCAACCCCCGTTCGGCGGCGGAGGACTCGTTCTCCGACGGCCTGCTGGAGGGCCCGAGCTACACGCGCCCGGAGGTGTGGCGCGACCTCGCGGTGCCGGACGTGCTGCTCTCGGGCAACCACAAGCACATCGACCGCTGGCGTCGTGACCAATCGCTCGAACGGACCCTGCACAGGCGTCCTGAACTGCTGGAAGCCCTTCCCGAAGAGGCTTTCGACAAGCACGACCGGGCCCTGCTTGACCGACTGCGGTCGGTGCAGGAGTAGGCTCGATTTCATTCCGGAGTGCCCTTCTGGCACACTGGACAGGTTGCTGCAGCCGGTTGTTCCTTCCGGCGCGCGCCGCAAGCCCGCCCCCAAGGTGTCGCACTCTGAAGCTTCATTGCGCTCTGGGGGAGTACGCGAGACATATGAGGACGAGGACGGACCACCGATGAACACCCTGGACGCTCTTGACGCCCAGTCGCTGCGCTCCGACATTCCCAGCTTCCGGCCGGGCGACACGCTGAAGGTCCACGTCCGGGTCATCGAGGGCTCGCGCGAGCGCGTCCAGGTGTTCCAGGGCATCGTGATCCGCCGCCAGGGTGGCGGGATCCGCGAGACCTTCACCGTGCGCAAGGTCTCCTTCGGCGTTGGCGTCGAGCGCACCTTCCCGGTGCACTCCCCGAACATCGCCGAGGTCGAGGTCGCGACCCGCGGTGCCGTGCGCCGCGCGAAGCTGTACTACCTCCGGGACCTGCGCGGCAAGGCCGCCAAGATCAAGGAGAAGCGCACCGCCAAGCCGGGTGCCTGACAGCTCGTCGATCACTACGCGTAGCCTGCCCACGTGGCAGACCCCGTGCGTTCGTCCGCTGACGACAACGATCCAGAACCCCTGGGCGAGGATCGTGTCAGCGACTCAGCCGTAACCCCCGAGGCCGAGTTCGAGTCCATTCCGGACTCGGCCGGGGGCGGCGGGTCGAAGGCGAAGAAGAAGACCCCGCTGTGGCGCGAACTGCTGATCCTCGCGGGAACCGCACTGGTGCTCACCTTCATCATCCAGACGTTCCTGGCCAGGGTCTACGTGATCCCGTCGGCGTCGATGGAGAAGACGCTGCACGGCTGCCCCGGCTGCGTGAACGACAAGGTGCTCGTCGACAAGATCACCTACGACTTCACCGACATCGAGCCGGGTGAGGTCGTCGTGTTCCGCGGCCCCGACGCGTGGGGCCAGAACGACATCCAGTCCAACCGTTCGGACAACCCGGTCGTCGCCGCCCTCCAGAGCGCCGCGTCCGTGGTGGGCCTCGCGCCGCCGGACGAGCGCGACTTCGTGAAGCGCGTCATCGCCACGGGCGGCCAGACCGTCCAGTGCTGCGACGACCAGCACCGGCTCATCGTCGACGGCAAGCCGTTGGACGAGCCGTACATCTACTGGCAGCCGGGCACCGGTCCCGAGGACCACGACCCGTTCGAGCCCGTGAAGGTCCCCGAAGGCAGCCTCTGGGTGATGGGTGACAACCGCACGAACTCCACCGACTCGCGCAAGCAGGGCGGCGGCGGCGTGGCGGGCACCGTTCCCGAGGCGAACGTGATCGGCAAGGCGCGCGTGATCGTGATCCCGCCGTCGCGCTGGGGGAGCATCAGCGACTTCAACGCGCAGGCCGTCGCCATCGGAGCCCCGGAATGGCAGCGCGGTTTGCCCGCCGGTGTCGGGTTTGCCGCCGCGTGGCCGGTTCTGTTCTTCGGCAGAAGACTGCGCGAAAGGCTGTTCTCCGGTCGCTGACCGGGCCCACACACCCATCGTGGGTACTCTTGCCAAGTGGTAGACGTCGTGCCCTCCCGTGGCCCAGCAGATGATGACTCTTATCGCGACAGCGATGAGGAAGCGGTCGAGGCCTGGCGAGCGCGCGCGCGGAAAGCCCAGAAGGGCAAGCGCAAGGGCTCGTTCTGGCGCGAACTGCCGATCCTGGTGGTCGTGGCGTTCGGACTGGCGTTCCTGATCCAGACGTTCCTGGCACGGGTCTACATGATCCCGTCGGAGTCGATGGAGCAGACCCTGCACGGCTGCAACGGCTGCTACGGCGACCGCGTGCTGGTCGACAAGGTCACCTACGACTTCAGCGACCCCGCGCCGGGCGACGTGATCGTCTTCCACGGGCCGCAGAGCTGGCAGAACGACTTCACCGCCCAGGAGCCGACGAACGGCTTCCAGAAGGCGCTCCAGGGCATCGGGTCGCTCATCGGTCTCCCGTCGGCTAGTGAAGAGGACTTCGTCAAGCGGGTCGTCGCGGTCGGCGGCCAGACGGTCAAGTGCTGCGACGACAAGAACCGGGTCTCCGTCAACGGGAAGGCCCTGGACGAGTCGTACCTGTTCTGGGAGCCCGGCCGGAGCACCGTCCAGGAGTCGTTCGCCGACCTGACGATCCCGCAGGGCTTCCTGTTCGTGCTGGGCGACAACCGCAACGACTCGTGCGACTCGCGGTGCCAGGGCGACGGCCGTGAAGGCGGTCTCGTGCCGATCGACAACGTGGTGGGCAAGGCGCGGCTGATCGTGCTGCCGCCGTCGCGCTGGCAGGGCGTCACGGACCACGACCCGCAGGGCCAGGCCGTCGCGATCGGCGCGCCCGCGTGGCAGGACGCGGTGCCCGCGGGCGTCGGCGTCGCCGCCGCGTGGCCGGTGCTGTTCCTCGGCAAGCGCGCGCGGGCCCGGTTCCGCCGCAAGACCCTGGGATAGGGTCGCCTGGTGATCCGCACCCCACCCCGCGCCGTCGTTCGGCGGGACGCGGGAATCTGGGCGCTCCAGGCCGCGCTCGACCGCCGTGGACTCGGCCCCGTCGCGGGGGTCGACGAAGCCGGTCGCGGAGCCTGCGCCGGTCCGCTCGTGGTGGCGTCGTGCGTGCTGCGCCCGAAGGACGCCGCCCGGTTCGAGGGGCTCACCGACTCCAAGCTGCTCACCGCCGCCGCCAGGGACCGCATGTACGACGTGGTGCTGTCCCGTGCCGTCGACTGCGCGGTGATCGTCATCCCGGCGGCCGAGGTGGACCGCTTCGGCGTGCACGTGGCCAACATCGAGGGCATGAGGCGGGCGGTCGCGCAGCTCACCGGCCATCCCGGCTACGTGCTGACGGACGGGTTCCGCGTTCCGGGCCTCACCGCGCCGAGCATGCCGGTGGTGAAGGGGGACCGCGTCGCCGCCTGCGTGGCGGCCGCGTCGGTGCTCGCGAAGGTCACCAGGGACCGGATCATGGCGGGCATGCACGAGGAGCTGCCGCTCTACGGCTTCGACGTGCACAAGGGCTACATCACCCCGGTGCACACCTCCGCGCTGGTCGAGCACGGCCCGAGCGCGGAGCACCGGTGGTCGTATGCGAACGTGGCCTCAGCCGCAATCCGGCACGGACTTGAGCCGCCACACCGTGTGGCGCGCAGCGTGGCCGCGATCGGCGTGGTCCAGAATGGGGCACCCCCTGCTGCTGCGGGGGTGGCAGGGCTCGCGACGAGGAGGGGCGCGGATTCGATGATTACCCGCGCGGAGGCGTAATGAGTGCAGAGGATCTCGAAAAGTACGAGACCGAGATGGAGTTGTCGCTGTACAAGGAGTACCGCGACATCGTCAGCCAGTTCTCGTTCGTCGTGGAGACCGAACGGCGGTTCTACCTGGCCAATTCGGTCGACGTGCAGGTTCGCAACGCGGACGGCGAGGTCTACTTCGAGGTGCGGATGTCGGACGCCTGGGTGTGGGACATGTACCGCCCCGCCCGGTTCGTGAAGAACGTTCGCGTCATCACGTTCAAGGACGTCAACGTCGAGGAGTTGGACAAGCCCGACCTGCGACTTCCCGAGGGCGGACCGTTTGATAGCTGATCGAGCAGCCGCACGCCGCACTCAGCACTTCAGGGGACCCTTCCGCACGTGGCGGAGGGGTCCCCTGAAGCCTGTCCACCCATAGCACGGCACACCGACAGTTCCGCGGTCCGAGGCCGTTCAAGATCGCGACTTGTCCACAACCCCACCGGTTGTCCACAGTTCCGCGATACCCGCTGGTCCCGCTCCGCTCCTCCAGGCAAGGTCGAACCCAGACGACCGAGGGGGAGCGATGATGGTGGAAGTGGCCCAACGCGCCGGGCGTGACCTGGGCAAAGAGGGCGAGGACCTGGCGTGCGAGTACTTGGAGCGCCTGGGGTTGGTGGTGCTGAGCCGCAACTGGACCTGCCGCGAGGGCGAGCTGGACATCGTCGCCACGGACGGCAACCTGCTGGTGGTGTGCGAGGTGAAGAGCAGGTCCGGTGTCGCCTGCGGCAGTCCGCTGGAGGCCGTGACACCGGAGAAGCTGCACCGGATGCGCCGGGTGACCCAGCGCTGGCTGATGGCCTACCGGGTCGGCTGGGTGGACGTCCGGTACGACGCCGTGTCCGTGTTGTGGCCACTGGAGGGTGAAGTTCGGCTGCATCACCTGAAGGGGTTGTAGTGGGCCTCGCGCGGGCCTGGTCCGTGGCCCTGTTCGGTGTCGACGGCGTGGTCGTCGAGATCGAGGCCGACGTCGGCGCGGGCACGGTGAAGACCCAGCTCCTCGGGCTGCCGGACGCGGCTCTCCACGAGTCGAAAGACCGCGTGCGCGCCGCTGTCCGCAACAGCGGCCACGACTGGCCCACCCAGCGCGTCACCCTCGGCCTTTCCCCGGCCGCCCTGCCGAAGGGCGGGGCCGGGTACGACCTGGCCCTGGCCTCGGTGGTGCTGGCAGCGGCCCAGTCCGTCCCGGCCGAGCGCCTCGCGACCACGGTCCTGCTGGGCGAACTGGCGCTCGACGGCAGGCTGCGCGGTGTGCGGGGCGTCCTGCCGTCGCTGCTGGCGGCCAGGAGGGCGGGTCTCCGCGAGGCCGTCGTGCCGGTCGAGTCGCTGTCGGAGGCGTCGCTGGTGGACGGGCTGACCATCCACGGCGCGTCCTCCCTCACGGAGGTGGTGGCCTGGCTGAACGGCGACGACAACGCCCTGCTGCCCGCCCCGCCGCCGGAAGCGCCGCGCCCGGTCCCGACGGCCGACCTGGCCGACGTCCTGGGCCAACCGGAGGCGCGCTGGGCCCTGGAGGTGGCCGCGGCGGGTGCGCACCACCTGCTGCTGAGCGGGCCGCCGGGCACCGGCAAGACCATGCTGGCCCAGCGTCTGAGCGGTCTGCTGCCACCCCTGACCCGCCAGGAGGCGCTGGAGGTCACCGCGATCCACTCGGTGGCCGGTCTCCTGTCGGCCGAGGCGCCGCTGGTGAGCGCTCCGCCGTTCATCGCCCTGCACCACTCCGCCACCGTGGCGGCCCTGGTCGGGGGCGGCACCGGCCTGGCGAAGCCGGGGTCGGCCAGCAAGTCCCACCGGGGCGTCCTCTTCCTCGACGAGGCCTGCGAGTTCAGCCGGGTGGGCCTGGACGCGTTGCGCACCGCCTTGGAGGAGGGCGAGGTCCGGCTGGCGCGGCAGGCGGGCACGGTCCGCTACCCGGCCAGGTTCCAGCTCGTCCTGGCCACGAACACCTGTCCGTGCGCACCGCCGAAGGAGATCGACTGCACCTGCGCGCCGAAGGACCGGCGCAGGTACCTGGCCAAGCTCTCCGGCCCGCTGCTGGACCGGGTCGACCTGCGGGTGAAGATGCGTCCCCTGACAGCCATGACCGGGGCCGAGGCGGGGACGCCGGAACCCACGGCGGTCGTCCGCGAACGCGTTCTCAAGGCCCGCACCCGAGCCGCCGAGCGCTGGTCGTCCCACGGGCAGCCGTGGCGCACCAACGCCGAGGTGCCGGGGCCGTCCCTGCGCCAGGAGTTCGCCCTGCCCCACCGGACGACGGCCCTGCTGGACCGGGCGCTCACCACGGGCACGCTGACCGGCCGCGGGGCCGATCGGTGCATCAGGGTCGCGTGGACGCTTTCGGACTTGGAGGAGTCCGACCGGCCGGACGCCGCGCACGTGGCGGCGGCCCTCGAGTTCCGGGAGCGCCGTACCTCCTGGTAGGCCCGCTGTTCCTCTAACCGATCTCGCTGTTGTGGCCACCTTCGAACCCCATCCGTTGGGCGGCCTGGCCCCGCACAGGGCTCCGATGGTCCCGGTCCTGGTATTCGCCGGGTGTTCCCCGCCTGCCTTCTCGGCGCGTTTCGACGACCTGCGGATGGTCGGCCCAGGCCTTCCGTGTTGGCCCGGTTAACCGAATTTCCCGCCATCGGCCGATCCGCTACCCTCTTCCCCCTTTTCGACGAAGGAGACCCATGATCCCGCTCCCCTCGATCCCGGCCGTCCCGATGGCCTTGGAAACCCCGTCGCGCCAACGGGAATCCGATGACGGAGGCCGCTGTGAGCATTGACCGGGTGCGGCTGGCCCGCGCCTACCTCTCCCGCGTCGCGGAGCCGCCCGCTCCGGCGCTCGCCGCGTTCGTCGACGAGGTCGGGCCGGTCGAGGCGGCGGAACGGGTGCGGGCGGGCACGGTGCCCGCCGCAGTCGAGGGGCAGACGTCCGCGCGGCGGGCCGAGGACCGGGCCGAGCACGACCTGCGGAGGATCGCGGAGCTGGGCGGGAGGTTGGTGATCCCGGAGGACGAGGAGTGGCCGGAGTGGCCGTTCAACGCGCTCGCGCTCGCCGCCGCGAACGGGCTGAAGTGCGGTTTGGCGCCGTTGGCGTTGTGGGTGCGCGGCAAGGCGAACGTCGCCGAACTGGCGGAGCGGGCGGTGGCCGTCGTCGGATCGCGGGACGCCAGTGGATACGGGCAGCACATCGCGACCGAGTTCGGCCACGGGCTCGCGGAGGCCGGGATCGTGGTCGTGTCGGGCGCGGCCTACGGCATCGACGGCTGCGCGCACCGCGGCGCGCTCGCGGCGGGCGGGGCGACCGTCGCGGTGCTCGCGTGCGGCGTGGACGTGCCGTACCCGGCGGGGCACGCGAACCTCATCGCGCGCATCCCGGAGCGCGGCCTGGTGGTCAGCGAGTACCCGCCCGCGCAGACGCCCGCCCGGCACCGGTTCCTCACCCGCAACCGGCTCATCGCGGCACTGGGCGACGGCACGGTCGTCGTCGAGGCGGGGCGGCGCAGCGGGGCGAAGAACACCGCGGCGTCGACCACCGCGCTGGGCCGGGTGCTGATGGCGGTGCCGGGCCCGGTGACCTCGGCGAGCTCGACCGGCTGCCACGAACTCCTGCGGTCCGGCGAGGCGATCGCGGTCAGCAGCGTGGCCGAGGTGGTCGAGTCGACCGGGCGGATCGGCGCCGACCTCGTCGAGGCGAACCGGCGGTCGTCCACGGCCCTCGGTCCGCCGCAGGGGGACGCGGTCCGCGTGCACGAAGCGCTGGGTCTGACGACCGGGCACAGCGCGGAGGTGATCGCCGTCGAATCGGGAGTCGCTTTGTCGACAGTCCGGGCGCTGCTGCCGGAATTCGAGATGGCGGGGCTCGCGGAGCGGGTGGAAACCGGTTGGAAACGCTCTCATGTGATCGCCGGGTGTGGCGATGCTTGACCAAGTGTCAAGGAGGGCGCAGCGTTATGGGCTATGTCCTTGCAGCCGCCAGCACGGACTCGTCGTGCCGACCCGGTCCGCCGGTCGCGCGGCGAGCCGACCGCGGGCGTCCGGGCGGCGTTGGACGGCTTCGAGCACCGCCTGGCCGGGGAACCCGGTCCGCAGCCGCACACGGTGCGTGCGTATCCAGGAGACGTGGCGGGCCTCTTGGTGCACGTGGCCACCGGCGTTCCCGCTCATCCGACCATCGGGTCGGTCGACCTCGTGGTGCCGCGCTCCCGGCAGGCGGCCCGACGGGAAGTCGGGGCGAGTCGCCAGCCGATGGCCCGCCGAACTGCGGAGGCCAGGACGTTCACCGCCCGTGCGCTCCGCGAGGAGGGGCCCGCACTGCGGCCGGACGTCCTTCGACCGCACCGGAAGCCGCCCTCCGCGCCGCGTCGGGACCGAGCCGAAGAGGCCACGTCCGCCGTTGACTCCGCAGCGGAGAATGCCGAGCCGGTTGCGCTGCGTGACCGAGGCGTGGTGGAGTTGCCCTGCGCAACGGGTGTTCGGGTCGCCGGCTTGCGCGGTCCGGACCTCGACGACGTGAACTACTCCCAAAGGGTGATTCGAGTTCTTGGCAAGGGCAGTCGCGAACGCGCCGACCCGTTCGGCGTTCCGGCCGAACGTGCGGTACGACGTTGGGCGGAACCAGAACGATCGGCGCTGGTCAGCGCGGTTGCGCCAGCCGCGCTGTCCGTGGACGCCGGAGGTCGGGGGCTGAACGCCCGTACCGCTGGACGGGTTGTTCGCGATGTAGTGGGTGCGGCACCCGGCATGGCGCCCCAGGGGGCGCGTGGACTTCGCCGTCCACTGGCGGCACACCTGTTGGAAGGGGGAGCGGACCTGCGCACAGTCCAAGAACTCCTTGGTCACGCTACGCTCGCGACAACTCAGCTCTACACACATGTAACAGTCGAACGGCTGAAGGCGATCCATGACCGAACCCACCCCCGTTCCTGACCTCGTCGGGGGAGGTTCGCGGACCGCAACCGTGAACTCCCCTTCAGCGACGCGCGTCGGAACCTCGTCGGAGGCGCACTCCCCGGCAGGGACGAACGGTCACCGCGTCGACGGTGAGCCCCTCCACAACGGGAGTGCCGCCCCGAACGGCCACGCCGTCGTGCTCGCGCCCGCCGTGCGCAACGGTTCCACGCGCCCGGCGCACCCGGCGTCCGACTCCCGCACCGCGGACGACGTCGAGGCCGGGATCATCGCCCTGTGGCAGAAGTACGGGAAGTCGCACGAGCAGGTCGTGCGCGACCGGCTGGTCCTGCACTACGCGCCACTGGTCAAGTATGTCGCGGGCCGCGTCGGCACCGGTCTGCCCGCGCACGTCGACGTCGGCGACCTGATCCAGTCCGGCATCTTCGGGCTGGTCGACGCCATCGAGAAGTTCGAGTTCGAACGCGGCCTCAAGTTCGAGACCTACGCCATGCAGCGCATCCGCGGCGCGATCCTCGACGACCTGCGGTCCCAGGACTGGGTCCCGCGCTCAGTTCGCTCCCGCGCACGCGACGTCGAACGCGCGCTCGAACGCCTCGGCGCACAGCTGCAGCGCACACCGACGGACCGCGAACTCGCCGCCGAGCTCAAGATCGGCTTAGCCGAGCTGCGGGAGCTCTACGCCCAACTGCAGCTCACCAGCGTCGTGGCGCTGGACGAGCTGATCGCCGCGGGCCGCGGGGGAACCGGCGCGGGCGCCTCGCTCGCCGAGTCGCTACCGGACAACCACGCCGAAGACCCGGTCGCCACCCTCGTCGACCTCGACAGCCGCCGCCAGCTCGCCGACGCCATCGCCCAACTGGCGGAACGCGACCGGGTGGTCGTCACCCTGTACTACTTCGAAAACCTCACCCTCGCCGAGATCGGCAAGGTCCTTGGCGTCACCGAGTCCCGCGTCTGCCAACTCCACACCCGAGCGGTGCTCCGCCTCCGCACCAAGCTCAACGAGCAGACCGACTGACCCACCCCGAACCCCGCGGCCGGAACCCCTTCCGGCCGCGGCAGCCACCACCCCCACCCGCCCACAACATCCCGCCCGTTCCGACCGCCACAGCGGCCCTGCTCACGCCAACCGCAGCAGCCCTCCGCTTGGTCTGGCCGCAGTAGCCGCCCCCGTTCGCGCTGACTGCGGTTAGCCGCCCCGGCCTGTCCCGGCTGCGGTAGCTGCTCCCGGTTCACGCTGGCCTCAGTAGCCGCCCTGCTCGCCCCGGCCGCGATAGTGATTCCCGCTCACGCCAGCCGCCGCACCCTTTCCGCTCGTCCCGGCCGCAATAGCTGCCCCCGTTCGCACTGGTCACGGCAGCCTGTTTGTTCCGGTCGCGGCAGCGGTTCCCGCTGGCTCTCGCTGCGGCACCTGTCTCGCTCGTTTCGGCTGCGGTAGAGGTCCCCGGTCGCGCTGGCCGCAGCGGCCCTGTTTGCTCCGGCCTTGCCAGCGGTTCCCGCTGGCTCTGGCTGCGGCACCCGTCCTGCTCGTTTCAGGTGCGGTAGTGGTCCCCGATTGCGCTGGCCGCAGCGGCCCTGCTCGTTCCGGCCTTGGCGGCGGTTCCCGCTGGCTCCGGTCACAACACCCCTCCTGTTCGTTCCGCCGTGGTAGCCGCCCCCCGTTCGCTTTAGTCGCGGCAGCGGCCCTGCTTGCCCTGCCTGTGGCGGTGGCCGTGGCAGCCCCGTTCGCTCTGGTAGCGGTATTCCCCTCACCTCGGCAGCCCAGCAGCTCGGCGCTGCGGTCGTCGCTCCTGCCGGTGCCGGCGACTCTGGTCCCACCTGCCAGCGCCCCGACGTGCCCTCAAAGGGCGGCCGAGCGACCCTCACCCGCCACCGCCGAACCCGGCCCTGCCCTCCGGTGCCAGCGGCAACAGCCGCACCCGGCCTGCGGTGACCAACCTGAGCGGGTTGACGTAGTCCACGCCGCGCCGGGCGCCCCAATGCAGGCACGCCGCCACCGGGCACCCCTCGTGGCCTGCCAGCAGCGTGCCGATCCGCTCACCCCGCCGCACGGCTGAGCCCGCGCGGACCAGCGGTTCCACAGGTTCGTAGGTGGTGCGCAGTCCGTCGCCATGCGCCAGCGACACGACCTGCCGTCCGCCGATCGGCCCCGCGAACACCACCGTCCCGTCACCCGCCGCGAACACCGCCTCGCCCGCCGTCCCACCCAGATCCACACCTCGGTGACCAGGCCCGTACGGAGTGGTCGGCGCGCTGAAGACCCGCACGACCGGGTGCGGTGCCGCCAACGGCCAGGCGTACCGACCGGGCCGAGCGCCGGCCGCTGTCGGCACGTCGACCACGACCGCCAACACGAGCGCCAGCGCCAGCATTCGGCCGGCACCCGCCAAGGGAAACCGTCTCAACAGCCCCCGTCGCCACACCTGCGTCGACCACCGCGACCAAGCGGACACTCCGACCGGGTCGGACGGGTCGCTCTTGGTCGGCACGACCTCAGCCGCCGGACCGCTGGTCACCGCACACCCCCGGTGCCACAACGACCCCAACCACCGACCCGCCAACCGTCCAGCCACGGCATTCCAACCCACCCCGCCCCCACCCGTGCCACCCACCACGACCACCCGCCCCGCCGCGCCACCCCACCCCGGACCACCGGACCGGAACCGGGAACCTGTGGGTACGCACACCGTCCACGGTCGGCGCTGAGCTGGGCTTACGCCAGCGCGAACCGCGGAACTGTGGACAACCGGCGACCCTGTGGATAACTCGGGGACCCGGTTCGGAGTCGGTGGGGATTCGGCGTACACTCATCCCACGCCCCGTCTGCGTGCGGGACGACTTCGCGTGCCACTGCTGATTCGATCCCTTTCGAGTGCGGTCGAGTCACGGCGTCCGGCGGTCCCAAAGTGCACATCTCTCTGGGTCTGGGCGGCGGCAGGGCACTAGGGCGGCGTGCCATCCCGGCTCGCCGCGACAACCGGAAAACGCGCACCGGCCGGTCCGGTGCGCCTGATGGAAAAGGTGCGAACCCGGCTATGGCCGTCGTCACCATGAAGCAGCTGCTCGACAGCGGCGTTCACTTCGGGCACCAGACTCGTCGGTGGAACCCGAAGATGAAGCGCTACATCTTCACCGAGCGCAACGGCATCTACATCATCGACCTGCAGCAGACGCTGACCTACATCGACCGGGCGTACGAGTTCGTCCGCGAGACGGTCGCGCACGGCGGGTCGATCCTGTTCATCGGCACCAAGAAGCAGGCGCAGGAAGCGATCGCCAGCGAGGCGCTCCGCGTCGGCATGCCGTACGTGAACCAGCGTTGGCTGGGCGGCATGCTCACGAACTTCTCGACGGTGCACAAGCGCCTCCAGCGGCTCAAGGAGCTGGAGTCGATGGAGCAGACCGGTGGTTTCCAGGGTTTCACCAAGAAGGAAATCCTGATGATGAACCGCGAGAAGGACAAGCTGTCCCGCACCCTGGGCGGCATTCGCGACATGGCCAAGGTGCCCTCCGCGGTGTGGATCGTCGACACCAAGAAGGAGCACATCGCGGTCGGCGAGGCGCGCAAGCTGCACATCCCGATCGTCGCGATCCTGGACACGAACTGCGACCCGGACGAGGTCGACTTCCCGATTCCGGGCAACGACGACGCGATCCGTTCCGCGGCGCTGCTGACCAAGGTCGTCGCCGAGGCGGCAGCCGCGGGTCTGATGGCTCGCTCCGGTGCGCGCAACGGTGCGGCTGACGGCGACGACAAGCCCGAGCCGGGCATCGACGAGCCGCTGGCCGAGTGGGAGCAGGAGCTGCTGACCAGCACTCCCTCCGAGACGCCGGTGACCACCGAGGTGGCCGAGGCCATCGCCGAGGACGCTCCGGCGGCCGAGGCGCCTGCCGAGGTGCCCGCCGACGAGCCCGTCAAGTCCTGATCTGAACCGCGCCGCGCCCACGGCGACCACCGTGGGCGCGGCGTGCTCAGCACCAACTCGCGCGTAACCCGATGTCGGCCCCCTGCCGACATCGGACCGCAGAAGGAACGGAAATCGTCACGATGGCGAACTACACCGCCGCTGATGTGAAGCGCCTCCGCGAGCTCACGGCCGCGGGGATGATGGCTTGCAAGAACGCGCTCGAGGAGACCGACGGCGACTTCGACAAGGCTGTCGAGATCCTGCGCATCAAGGGTGCGAAGGACGTCGGCAAGCGCGCGGGCCGCACCGCCACCAACGGTCTCGTCACCGCCGAGGACGGCGTGATCGTCCAGGTGCTGTGCGAGACCGACTTCGTGGCCAAGACGGACGGCTTCCAGGAGTTCGCCGCCACGGTCCTCGCGGCCGCCAAGGCCTCCCGCGCCAACGACGTCGCGACGCTGCTGACCAGCGAGGTCGACGGCAAGACCGTCGCCTCGGTGGTCGAGGAGTACTCGGCGAAGCTGTCCGAGAAGCTCGAGGTCGGCAACGTGGCCGTGTTCGACGGCACCGTCACCACCTACCTGCACCGCCGCTCCGCGGACCTGCCGCCCGCCATCGGCGTGGTCGTCGAGTACACGGGTGACAACGAGGCCGTCGCCGCGGACACCGCGAAGCAGATCGCGGCCATGCGGGCGAAGTACCTGACGCGCGAGGACGTCTCCGCCGAGCTGGTCGCCAACGAGCGCCGCATCGCCGAGGAGACCGCCCGCGAAGAGGGCAAGCCGGAAGGCGCGATCACCAAGATCGCCGAAGGCCGCGTGAACGGTTTCTTCAAGGACGTCGTGCTCCTGGAGCAGGCCTCCGTGAAGGAGTCCAAGAAGACCGTCAAGGCAGTGCTCGACGAGGCCGGCGTCGCGGTTACCCGCTTCGCCCGGTTCGAGGTCGGCCAGGCCTGATTCGCGTGAGGGCGGGGTTGCTGCGACTTGCAACCCCGCCTTCGCCGTGTCCAGACCCCCAGCGCCGCGAGGAGGACCTGTGAGCGAAGACGTCGATGGTTACAAGCGCGTGATGCTCAAACTCGGTGGGGAGATGTTCGGCGGTGGCGAGGTCGGTGTCGATCCCGACGTCGTCGTGGTCGTCGCCCGCCAGATCGCCGCGGTGGTCCGCACGGGCGCCCAGGTGGCCGTGGTCATCGGCGGCGGCAACTTCTTCCGCGGCGCCGAACTCCAGCAGCGCGGCATGGACCGCAGCCGCGCGGACTACATGGGCATGCTCGGCACCGTGATGAACTGCCTGGCCCTCCAGGACTTCCTGGAGCGCGAGCACGGCATCGACACCAGGGTGCAGACGTCCATCACGATGGGCCAGGTCGCGGAGTCCTACATCCCGCGACGCGCCATGCGGCACCTCGAGAAGGGCCGCGTCGTGATCTTCGGCGGCGGCGCGGGCATGCCCTACTTCTCCACCGACACCACGGCCGCCCAGCGCGCGCTGGAGATCGGCTGCGAGATCGTGCTGATGGCGAAGGCCGTGGACGGCATCTACACCGCCGACCCCAAGATCGACCCGGACGCGCTGATGTTCGACAACATCACGCACCGCGAGGTGCTGGAACGCGGGCTCAACGTGGCCGACTCGACCGCGTTCAGCCTGTGCATGGACAACAACATGCCCATCATGGTGTTCAACCTCCTCACCGAGGGGAACATCGCGCGCGCGGTGCGTGGTGAGAAGATCGGAACATTGGTGAGCACCCCCGGTGGTCGCCCGTCCTTCTAGACCCGCTGGGACCAGGTCCGCCTGCCCCGGCTCGTACTAAGGAGTAGCCGTGATCGACGACACCCTCCTCGACGCCGAGGAGAAGATGGAAAAAGCGGTGGCCGTGGCGAGGGACGACCTCGCGGGCGTCCGCACGGGCCGCGCTTCGCCCGCCATGTTCTCCCGCATCGTCGTCGACTACTACGGTTCGCCGACCCCGATGAACCAGCTCGCGAGCGTGGCCATCCCCGAGGCGCGCATGGCCGTCGTCAAGCCCTACGACTCGGGCCAGCTCAACGCCATCGAGAAGGCCATCCGGGATTCCGACCTGGGCGTGAACCCGAGCAACGACGGCTCGATCATCCGCATCGTCATCCCGCAGCTCTCCGAGGAGCGCCGCCGGGAGATGGTGAAGGTCGCGAAGACCAAGGGCGAGGACGCCAAGATCACCATGCGCAACATCCGCCGCAAGGCGAAGGAGGAGATCGAGCGCCTGGTGAAGGACGGCGAGTCCGGTGAGGACGAGGGCACTCGCGGTGAGAAGGAACTCGAACTGGTGACGCAGAAGTACGTGCACCAGATCGACGAGCTCGTGAAGAACAAGGAAACCGAGCTGCTCGAAGTCTGATGGTGACGTGGGAGACGTGGTAGGAGCACAGGTGCCAGGCGGCGGTGAGCAGGACGCGCAGGTGCCGTCCGATGGTGTGGACGACGCGAAGAAGCCGTCACGGGCGGGGCGCGACCTGAGGTCGGCCATCGTGGTCGGCGTGGGTCTCGGTGTCGTGGTCCTCGTCTCCCTGTTCACCGTGCGGCAGGTGTTCATCGCCGTCGTCGCGGCGGCGGTGGCGGTGTCGATCTTCGAGTTGGCCCGTGCGCTCAGGACGAGCGCGGGTATCCAGGTCGCACTGGTGCCCGTGCTCGTCGGCGGGCAGGCGGTGGTCTGGCTCGCCTGGCCGTACGAACGCGCGGGCGTGCTCAGCGCGTTCGTGCTGACGATGCTCGCGTGCATGGTGTGGCGCATCAAGGACGGCGCGGCGGGCTACCTGCGCGACGTCACGGCGTCGATCTTCACGGTCGCGTACGTCGCCATGTTCGCCTCGTTCGCGGTGATGCTGGTCGTGCCGGAGGACGGCGCGTACCGGGTGATCGCCTTCATCCTGGGCGTCGTGCTGTCGGACACCGGTGGCTACATCGCTGGCGTGCTGTTCGGCAAGCACCCGATGGCCCCGGCGATCAGCCCGAAGAAGTCCTGGGAGGGCTTCGCCGGGTCGATGCTCGCGGGCATGGCGGGCGGCGCGCTCACGGTGAGCCTGCTGCTCGACGGCCAGTGGTGGCAGGGCGTGCTGTTCGGCGCGGCGCTCGTGGTCAGCTCCACGGTCGGCGACCTGATGGAGTCGCTGATCAAGCGGGACCTCGGCATCAAGGACATGGGCACGCTGCTGCCCGGCCACGGCGGCCTGATGGACCGCATGGACTCGCTGCTGCCGTCGGCCGTGATCTCCTGGCTGCTCCTGCACCTGTTCGTGCCGTAACGACCGCCGCCGCGGGAGCGGTCAGTCGTCGTAGGGGTCGTCCACCTCGGAGCCGCGGTCATCGTCGGTGAGCGGCACCGCGCGGGACGAGTCGATCACCGAGAACGCCTCCCCGGCGTGGTCCTGCACCTCGGTGACGCGGCCGTAGGGCGTGTCGTAGGGCTCGACGGTGATCCGCCCGCCCAGTTCGAGCACGCGGTTCGCCACCGAGTCGGCGCCGATCTCGGGCGCGGCCGTGAAGTAGACCATCCAGTGCGCGGGCACGTCCGAGGGGAACAACCGGCGCCCCATCCGCTGCCTGCCCAGGACGTTCTTGCCGTCCACGGACCAGACCGTGTAGTCCACGGTGTGGCCGTCGCCGATCTGCATCACGTCGAAGTGGCACAACTCCTTGAAGAACGCGTCCGCCGCCGCACCGTCGCGGGTGTTCAGCTCAGCCCACGCGAACGCGCCGTGACCAGTGGTCCCGAACCGCCAGTCCGGCGGCACGTGCCGGAACCCGATCACGGCACCGGTCGGGTCGAGCACCACGGTGCTCTGCGTGTGGTCGATCGCCGGTGTCGGGTTGCGCAGCACCTGGCCGCCGAGCGCGAAGACCTTCTCGGCCGTCGCGCGCGCGTGCCTGGTGTGCAGGAACAGCGTCCAGGCCGTGTACTGCTCGGGCAGGGCGGTGCCGTGCGGCAGGCCCGCGACGGGGACGCCGTCGAGCGTCGCGACCGTGTAGCCGCGGTCGTCGACGAACTCCCAACCGAACAGACCGGTGTAGAAGTCGGTCGTGGCGGCCAGGTCGGTGACGGGCAGTTCGGCCCAGCACGGCGCACCCGCGTACAGGTCCGCCAGCGCGGGCGGGTTCGGCGTTATCACGAAGGACGCCTCCTAACACCACTCTGCCTGGTCACGCTACGCCGGGTGCACTGGAACAGCACCGTCATCCGGCGCCTGACCTCTACAGTTCCGGATGTGAAGGGATTCATGCGCGCGGCTTTGGCGGCGATCCGCCCCGTCGACGTCCTGCCGAGCCCGAACATCTGGCACTGGCCGGAGGTCTACCAGGTCGAGAACCGCGCGCAGGACGTGAACGGCGCCATCTGGGCCGCGCTGGACCGCGAGTGCGGCTGGGCCGGGCTGGACGTCGTCGACGTCGGCTGCGGCGACGGGTTCCACCTGCCGGTGTTCGCCGCGACCGCGCGCTCGGTGACCGGCGTCGAGCCGCACCCGCCGCTGGTCGTGCGCGCGAAGACCAGGGTCGACGGCCTGCCGAACGCCTCGGTGGTGGCCGGTCCGGCGCAACGGCTGCCGCTGCCCGACGCCTGCGCGGACCTCGTGCACGCCCGCACGGCGTACTTCTTCGGCCCCGGCTGCGAACCGGGGCTGCGCGAGGCGGACCGCGTGCTGCGGCCCGGCGGCGCGCTGGCGATCGTCGACATCGACGGCGAGTCGGCCCCGTACGGGCCGTGGCTGTGCGCGGACGAGCCCCGCTACAACCCGGTCGAGGTGCTGGGGTTCTTCGCCGACAACGGTTTCCGGCTGGTGCGGGTCACGGCGAGGTGGCAGTTCGAGCGGCGCGAGGACCTGGAGTCGGTGCTGCGCATCGAGTTCTCCGCGAAGGTCGCCCAGCGGGCCATCGACGGGACGCCGGGGCTGTCGTTCGACGTCGGCTACCGGCTGCACGTGCGCGACAAGCCGAAGGGGCTCGTCCTGCCCTAGCGCCGATCCGCCGCCCCGGCCCGCTGACCGTAGGATTTCGTTCGTGGAGAAGCGAAGCGCGAGCAGGATCGGACGCCCCGTGGGCGTCGTGGGATTGGGTTGCTGGCAGCTCGGCGGCGACTGGGGCCGGGTGGAGGAGGGCGACGGCATCGCCCTCCTCCACGCCGCCGCGGACGCGGGCGTGACCTTCTTCGACACCGCCGACGTGTACGGCGACGGTCGCAGCGAGGAGCTGGTCGGGCGGTTCCTGCGGGAACGGGACGACTCGGGCGTCTTCGTCGCGACCAAGATGGGTCGCCGGGTCGAGCAGGTGCCGGAGAACTACTCGCGCGAGAACTTCCTCGCGTGGAACGACCGCTCACGGGCCAACCTGGGCGTGGACACGATCGACCTGGTGCAGCTGCACTGCCCGCCGACCCCCGTGTACTCGACCGACGAGGTGTTCGACAGCCTCGACGAGCTGGTGCGGGCGAAGCGGATCGCCGCCTACGGCGTGAGCGTCGAGACGGTCGAGGAGGCGCTGCTGGCCATCGCGCGGCCGAACGTGGTGAGCGTGCAGATCATCCTGAACGCCTTCCGCCTCAAGCCGCTGGAGCGGGTGCTCCCGGCGGCCGCCGAGGCGGGTGTCGCGATCATCGCGCGGGTGCCGCTGGCGTCGGGCCTGCTGTCCGGGCGGTACACCGCCGCGACGACGTTCGGCGACGACGACCACCGCACGTACAACCGCAACGGCGAGGCGTTCGACCAGGGCGAGACGTTCTCCGGCGTGCCGTTCGAGGTGGGCCTGGAGGCCGTCGAACGGCTGCGCCCGCTGGTACCCGCGGGCGCCACCCTCGCCCAGTTCGCGCTGCGCTGGATCGTCGACCAGCCGGGCGTCACCGTCGTGATCCCCGGCGCGCGCAACGCCGAGCAGGTGCGGGGCAACGTCGCGGCGGCCGACCTCGCGCCCCTCGCACCCAGGGCGCTGTCCGAGGTCACGGCCGTCTACGACGAACTGGTGCGGCCGCACGTGCACGACCGCTGGTGATCACTCCGAGTCGTCGGTGTCCTCTTCGACGTCCAGCTCGCCCAGGATCGCGTAGATCTTGCGGCGGGCCTCGTTGAGGACCTCGACGGCCCGGTTCTTCTGCTCCCTGGTGCCCGCGTGCGCCATCTGCTGCATCGAGGACCCGAGGTGCCGCGACGCCGTGCGGAGCTTGGCCGCGACGCTGTCGATCTCGTCGTTGACCTGCTCCCACGGGGTCGCGCCCTCGTGCTTGCCCGCCTCCGCGGTGCCCGTCTCGGTGAGCGTGAACAGCTTCTTGCCGCCCGCTTCCTCGGTGGCGGAGACCAGGCCCTCGTCGGCCAGCATCTGCAGCGTCGGGTAGACCGAGCCGGGGCTCGGGCGCCACACGCCGTCGGTGCGCTGGCCGATCTCCTGGATCATCTCGTAGCCGTGCATGGGCCGTTCGGCCAGCAGGGCGAGGACGGCCGCGCGGACGTTGCCGCGGGGCTGCCGCCCGCCGGGACCGTGCCCCGGCCCGCCGCGCCTGCCGCCGCCCCGTCCGCGACCCCAGGGGTTGGGCGGGAAGGGCATCTCGGCGTCGGGCGGGAACGGGGGAGGCGGCGGGCCGCCGAAGCCGCCGCCGAAGCCGCGGCGCGGGTCGTCGAAGCCTCCGGAACGGTGGTGCCGGTGACCGTGGTGTTCGTGGCTGAATGGGGATCGCATCGGACTGCCTCCTTGCTCGGTGTATCGGTAGGTACGAGCTAACGATATATCGGAACCTATCGCGATGCAACGGCGACTATCGGAAGAGTGGTCAGGAGCACCCACTCGGTCGTGGGACACTGGTAGGTGCTATGACTGCCCTCCCCCTTGTTTTTGACGCGCCCAAGCGCGGGCTCCCGCCGCGCCACCTGGCCGACCTCTCCGCCGAAGGGCGTCGAGAAGCCGTCGCCGCGCTCGGCGAGAAGCCCTTCCGGGCCGCCCAGCTGTCGAACCACTACTTCGGCAGGCTCACGGCCGACCCGGCCGCGATGACCGACATCCCGGCCGCCACCCGCGAGGCCCTCGTCGCCGACCTCATGCCGCCGCTGTTCACCGAGGTCCGCTCGGTCGCGTGCGACGAGGGCACGACCCGCAAAACCCTGCTCAGAGCCCATGACGGCACGCTCGTCGAGAGCGTCCTCATGCGCTACCCGGACCGCGCCACCCTGTGCATCTCCAGTCAGGCCGGCTGCGGCATGGCGTGCCCGTTCTGCGCCACCGGACAAGGCGGACTCCAGCGCAACCTGTCGACGGCGGAAATCGTCGACCAGGTCCGCCGCGGCGCCGCCGCCATGCGCGACGGCGAACTGCCCGGCGGTCCGGGCCGCCTGTCGAACATCGTGTTCATGGGCATGGGCGAACCGCTGGCCAACTACAAGCGCGTCATCGACGCCGTCCACCGCATCTGCGACCCGGCGCCGGACGGCCTTGGCATCTCGCAGCGATCGGTCACGGTGTCGACGGTGGGCCTGGTGCCCGCGATCCGGAAGATGACGGAGGAGGGGCTGCACGTCCGCCTCGCCGTCTCGCTGCACACGCCGGATGACGAGCTGCGCGACACGCTGGTGCCGGTGAACACCCGGTGGAAGGTGTCGGAGGTGATGGAGGCGGCCCGCGGGTACGCCGACCGCACCGGGCGGCGGGTGTCGATCGAGTACGCGCTGATCCGCGACATCAACGACCAGGGCTGGCGCGCGGACATGCTGGGGAAGCTGCTGCGCAAGCACTTGGGCCCACTGGTGCACGTGAACCTGATCCCGCTGAACCCGACGCCGGGGTCGAAGTGGGACGCCTCGCCGAAGCCGGTGGAGCGCGAGTTCGTGCGGCGGGTGATCGCGCAGGGTGTGACGTGCACTGTTCGGGACACGCGTGGTCAGGAGATCGCGGCGGCCTGCGGTCAGTTGGCGGCTGAGGGCTGAGCCCCACCCCTTGTGCGGTGCTAGCATTGACTGCAATGACAGCACCGGAGGTGGCCTGTGGCGATCTTGACGATCCGCGACTTCGACGAGGGTTTGAAGGCCAAGCTCAGAGTTCGTGCCGCTGAGCACGGCCGCTCGATGGAAGCCGAAGTGCGGGCGATCCTCGCCTCGGTGCTGACCAAGTCGAATTCCGGACCCGGGATGGGTTCCAGGATTCGACAGCGGTTCGACGGCGTGGACGACCTGCCGGTCGAGCTTCCGCGGCGCACGGAGCGGGCACGAGCGGTGGAGTTCCCTGAGTGATCGTTCTCGACACCAACGTCATCTCCGAACTGATGAGGCAGGTTCCGGAAGATGCCGTGGTCCGCTGGGTTGACCGGTACCCGGTTGACGAAGTCTTCATCACGGCCGTCACGGCCGCCGAGCTCGTGTACGGGGTCGCCCGACTCCCCGATGGGCAACGCAAAACCGTACTTGCCGCCAAGGTCTCAGAGCTCCTGGCGGAAGACTTCCAAGATCAAATTTTGCCGTTCGACGACGGGGCTGCCGAGTACTACGGCGAAATCGCCGCGGCGTGCGAAGGCCTGGGGCGCCCGGTCAGCATGGCCGACGCGCAGATCGCTGCGATTTGCCGCCGATTCGCCGCTTGCCTGGCGACGCGGAACATCAAGGACTTCGTCGACACCGGCCTCATGCTGCTCAACCCGTGGGGCGAGGTCACCGAACACGCCTGATGACGAGTTGCGCGACACGCTGGCGCCGGTGCACACCAGGTGGAGCGAGGTGGTCGCGCAGGGTGTGACGTGCACCGTTCGGGACGCGCGTGGTCAGGAGATCGCGGCGGCCTGCGGTCAGTTGGCGGCTGAGGGCTGAGCCTTCATCCGGACCCCAAGAGCTGGGCAGGCGACATCCGGGTCATCGGCTACTCGCAGACGGCAGGGTTCGTCACCGTGGTGATCCGATCGGACAACCACTCGGGGCCACGGCGTGGCGGACGAGTGGCGCTGATTTGCGTGCCTACCCGGAAGGTGAGGAGGGGGCGCGATGACTGCTGAGGGCATGATCGAGGACGAGGTGCTCGCCGGGCTGCGTGAGGAGATCGCCGAGCTGCGCAAGTCGGCCGACGCGGAGCCGGACGCCGAGAGGCGCGCTGATCGGTTGAGGGTGGCCGATTCCCGCGAGGCGGTGCTCGAGGACGAGGCCGAGGCCGAGGCCATCGCCGATGAGCGAACGGTCTAGCGCGATGGTCCCGCGGGTGGTCGTGATGGCCGAGTCCGTCCAGGTGTCGGGATAGCATCCGGACGTGGGCGAGGTGGCGAAGGTGGTTGCGGGGCGGTATCGCGCGCTGCGCCAGCTCGGCCGCGGGGGCATGGGTGTCGTGTGGCTGGCCGAGGATCTGGTGATCGGGCGGCGGGTGGCGCTCAAGGAGTTGCCGACGTCGTCGCCGGAGGAGGCCGAGCGGGTCCTGCGCGAGGCGCGGACCGCGGGGCGGCTGAACAGTCCGAACGTGGTCGGCGTGTACGACGTGATCATCGAGGACGGCACGACGTACCTCGTGATGGAACTGGTCGAGGCGCCGACGTTGGCCGCCGTGATGAAGCAGGACGGCGCCCTGCCCGCCGATCGTGTCGTGTCGATCGGATTGCACGTGCTGAGCGCGCTGGAGACGGCGCACGCGGCGGGGATCGTGCATCGGGATGTGAAGCCGAGCAACATCATGGTGTTGCCGGACGGCGGGGCGAAGCTGGCGGATTTCGGGATCGCGCGGGCGATGGACGATCCGCGGCTGACCGCGACCGGCACCATGATGGGGACGCCGGGGTACATGGCGCCGGAGCTGTTCAACGGCTCGGTGCCGTCGCCGGCGAGTGACCTGTGGGCGCTCGGGGCGACGCTGTTCCACGCCGTGGAAGGCCGGTCGCCGTTCATGCGCGACACGACGGCGTCGACCATGCACGCGGTGCTGTACGAACCGCCGGTGCTCAAAGTCGGGTCCGGGCCGTTGGCGGCGGTGATCATGCGGCTGCTGACGCGGGCGGTCGAGGGGCGACCGACGGCGGCGCAGGTGCGGGAACTGCTGCACAAGCCCGGTGAACCGGAAACGGTCTTCATCGAACCGGTCACGTCCTACGCGACCAAGCCCGTGGACACGTCGGAGTGGACCGAGGCGGTACCGGCGAAACCCAAGCGCCGCAAGGTGTTCATCGCCTCGGGAGCAGCACTCGCCGCCGCCGCGCTGGCCGCCGTGTTCCTCGTCAAACCGACGCTCGGCGGCGAGGCCACACCGTCGCCGAACAACCTGGTGCAGTCGTCCAGCGTGACAACGACAACGACCACCACGACCGCCGCACCCAGCAGCGCCACGTCCAGCGAAGTCCCGACGACCTCCACCACGACGGAGGAGACCACGAAGCAGTCGGTCCCGCCGCCGGTGGTGACCACGACCGACGCCCCCAAGCCGCCGGAGGCAGTGCAACTGCTGCGCTACCGCAACGCCGCGGGCTGGCACTACAGCGGCACGCCGAACGTCGCACCACCGGCGGGCTTCACCACCGAGGGTGGCATCGGCAAACTCCTCGCGAACCCCGACCCCGGCACGAAACCCCTGTACTCGTGCGCGCTCAACGGCACCGAAGACCGCATGTCGTCGCTATCCGCGAACTGCGAGGGCAACACCGTGTACGGCCTGCTCGGCTACGTCCTCGCCGAAAAACCGGCGGACATACCGGCCCTACCGCTGTTCCGCTGCAACACCGGAACCCAGCACTTCGACTCCGTCACAACGGACTGCGAAGGCCAAACCGTCGAATTCCAATACGGCTGGGTCCTCAACTAACCAACAAATCCCACAAGCACCACAAGCCAACAAAAGCGAGCGCGCCCGCATCTGTTCGGCCGACTTCACTTGGGGTTTTCGGCCCTGCACTTCGACGGCGGGCAGGAGCTTCACCACCTGCCCTTTCAGACCGCCGAGGGCCGAAAAGAGGGGCCCCAAGTCAAGTCGGCCGAACCCGGAGAACGGCGGCCACCGATGACCGGTTTCGAGCTGCTGAGAACCCACCGACCACCAAAGCCGATCACCGCACCCCCTCCACCTCAACCGCAGCATCATGCGCCACCCGAGCCGCCTCGATCACATCGATGTTCTCCACCGACCACTCCCGCAGCACCCTCAACGGCACCACCAAACTCCGCCCCAACGCCGTCAGCTCGTAATCAACCCGCATCGGCACCGTCGGGTACACCGTCCGCGTGATCAACCCATCACGAGCGAGCGTCCGCAAAGTCTGCGTCAGCATCTTCTGCGTGATCCCCTCGAGCTTCCGCCGCACCTCACCGAACCGTCGCGGCCCGTCCTCCAGCGCGCCGATCGCCAACGCCGTCCACTTGCTCGCGACCATGTCCAGCACGTCCCGGCACGGGCACTGCTTGAGGTACACGTCACGGACTTCAGAGCTGCAAGGGGTGTGCACGACACCGTTCTACCACGTCAGCGCTAGTCTCCCAGAGGTACCTAGGGCAGTAATCAGTGCCTAATTGCGGATGGGTACCAGGTGTCCGAGGATTGTCCACATGAAGGCAATCACGCAGCACGCGTTCGGTGGTCCCGAGGTCCTGGTCGTCTCGGAGGTCGACCGCCCGACACCGCTGCCCACCGAGATCCTGGTCCGGGTGCACGCCGCGGGCGTCAACCCGGTCGACTGGAAGACCCGCGAGGGCAAGGGCATGGCGGGTGTCCTGGGCGAGCCGCCGTTCATCCTCGGCTGGGACGTGTCCGGTGTCGTCGAGGAGGTCGGTTTCGGCGTCACGACGGTGAAGCCCGGTGACGAGGTCTACGGCATGCCGTGGTTCCCGCGCGCCGCGTCCGCGTACGCCGAGTACGTCACCGCCCCGTCGCGCCACTTCGCCCTGAAGCCCGCGAACATCAGCCACGTCGAGGCCGCCGCGCTCCCGCTGGCCGTGCTCACCGCGTGGCAGGCGCTCGTCGACACCGCCCATGTCGAGGCGGGGCAACGGGTTCTGGTCCACGCCGCCGCGGGCGGTGTCGGCCACTTCGCCGTGCAGATCGCGAAGGCCAAGGGCGCGTACGTCATCGGCACCGCCAGCGCGGGCAAGCACGAGTTCCTCAGGTCCATCGGCGTGGACGAGGTCGTCGACTACAAGACCACCAGGTTCGAGGACGTCGTGTCGGACGTGGACGTCGTGATCGACCTGGTCGGCGGCGACAACGCCGTGCGCTCGATCAAGACCCTGCGTCCCGGCGGCATCGTGGTCGCCATTCCGAGCGGTCTCCAGGAAGGCGTGGCCGAAGCCGCGGAGGCGGCGGGCGTCCGCTCGACCCCGTTCCTCGTCGAGCCCGACCACGCGGCCCTCACGCAGATCGCCGCGCTCGTCACGGCGGGGGAGTTGCGCGTCGCCGTCGAGGCCGTGCTGCCGCTCGCCGACGCGGGCAAGGCGCACGAACTGGGCGAGGCCGGGCACAGCACGGGCAAGATCGTGCTGTCCGTCGTGGACTGACGCTGACGGACCTGGCCGGGCTCGGCCCGGCCAGGTCGAAGGCCTAGCGGCGCCAGGAGGTGCGGCTGCGCACCTGGTCGCGCACCAGCATCGCGATCATCGCGACGCCGATCAGGACCAGGAACAGGTTCTCGGTGTGACCGTGGTGGTTCCCGATCAGCAGCCCGAACACCGCGATCGTGGACAGCCACCCCGCCACCCGGATGGCCTTCGGGAACGACCCGTGCCAACCCCACTCGGCAGACGGCTCGTCGTGGACGTCCACCGCCGGACGCTTGTCCAGCTCAGAAGACGAAGACACAGCAGCCACGACCTTCCCACCCGATCCGATGAACACCGCCATTTTCGCACACGGGCCGAAGGCGGGCCGGGGCGACCGGGTTCCCCCTACCCGCCCAACGCCTCGCGCTGCGCCGCGCTGAGCCGACCGGCCGCCGCTCCGACTGCGTAGCCGTCCGACCCGACGCGGCGAACGGCGACGGGGTCCGCGAGGCCGGGGTGGAGATCCGCGTCCCCCAGCGCGCGGACCACCCGCTCCGCCTCCCACCCCAGCCCGCCCGCCAGTTCCCCGACCGACCGCACCCCGCCCGCGTGGACCAGCGCCGCCACCACCGTCAACGCGTCGTTGGCCGCGGCCGCGCTCGGCCCACCGGACATGTCGTCGCCGAGCTGCGCGAAGAACCCCCGCATCGAGTCCAGCCGGGCACCGGCGGGCGTACCCGGCCCGACCACCCGCGCGCCCTGTTCGGACGCCTCCGCCCACATCGCGTTCGTCCGGGCGCTCGTCAACCACGTGTGCAGCCATACGTCGTCGTCGATGAAGTACCGCTCCCGCCGTCCCGACGAGTCCCGCCGCACCAGTTCCAGGCCTTCGAGGTACCCCACGGCCTTGGACACCGAGGCGGGGCTCACCCCCAAGCCCCGCACCAGTTCGACGGCGGTCAGGGCTCCGGAGTCCGTCGTGATCAGGCTGGCGAACACCCGCGCCGACATCCGCGGCAACCCCGTCCGCACCATCAGCCCGGCGAACCGCTCCACGAAATCGCGCACCGCCCCGGACGTGCCCTGGACCGGGTCCGGTACCGGTCGGCGGCGCTTGGCCCGGTGGGACGTGGCCGCACGGGCGTACTCCGCGCGGTACCCGGCCGGGCCGCCGTTGCGCGCGACCTCCCGGCTGATCGTCGACGTGGGCCTGCCGAGCCCGCGCGCGATCTCGGCGTACCCGAGCCCTTCGGCCAGTCCCGCTGCGACGGTCCCGCGGTCCTCGTCCGTCAGCCTGCCTCCAGGCATCCGTACCCCCTGTGCGTTCGACGGCAGATCATTGCAACGGCTGTTGCGTTCATCGGCAGAGCCATTGCACCACATCCAGTAAATCGCTGCTACAACAGGGAAATCTGTTGTCAAAGTTGTTGTAGACCTCAGAAACGCAACGTAGCGTTCGTGATCACTGAAGATCACGACCATGGGGGACGGGCACGATGACAACCGATCGAACGGTGCTCGACGTCGAGGGCCTGCGCATGCGCTACGGCGACGACGACGTCCTGCTCGACGTCACCTTCCAGGCCCACCAGGGCGAGGTCCTGGCACTCCTGGGCCCGAACGGCGCGGGCAAGACGACCACGATCGAGATCCTCGAAGGCTTCCGCACCCGCTCGGCGGGCCGCGTCGACGTCCTCGGGTCGGACCCGGCGCACGCCGACGAGGGCTGGCGCGCACGGGTCGGCGTGGTGCTCCAGTCCTGGCGCGACCACGGCAAGTGGCGGGTCCGCGAACTGCTCGCCCACCTCGGTTCCTGCTACGCCTGCTACTCCACCGACCTGGTCGCGCGGCCGTGGGACGCGGACGAACTGGTCGCCGCGGTCGGGCTGACCGAGCAGGCGGGCAAGAAGATCCGCACGCTCTCCGGCGGCCAGCGGCGCAGGCTGGACGTGGCGATCGGCATCGTGGGCCGCCCGGAGCTGCTGTTCCTCGACGAGCCGACCGCAGGGTTCGACCCGGAGGCCCGCCGCGAGTTCCACGACCTCGTGCGCGACCTCGCCGCCGCGCACGGGACCGCGGTCCTGCTCACCACCCACGACCTCGCCGAGGCGGAGAAGCTCGCCGACCGCATCGTCGTCCTGGACGGCGGCCGGATCATCGCCGACGGCACCGCCGCCGAGCTGGCCCGCCGGATAGCGGGGGAGGACGAGGTCCGCTGGACCCGCGAGGGCCGCCGCTTCGAGGTGTCGACCGCCGACTCCACCGCGTTCGCGTTCGACCTGTTCCGGCGGTACGGCGACACCGTGACCGACCTCGAGGTCCGCCGCGCCTCGCTGGAGGACACCTACCTCGCGCTGGTGCGCAAGGCGGAGGTGACCCGATGAGCCCGATGGCGACGGCGTGGCGCGCGGGGTGGGCGCGGGGACGGGTGGAGCTGCGGCAGTCGTTCACCAACGGCGCGGACCTCTGGGGGCACGTCTTCTGGCCGCTGCTGATGGTGGTCGTCACGTACTTCCTGCGCGACGTGTCCTTCGGCGGCAGCGGGTTCCTCCTGGGCACGCTCGTGCTGCCGAGCGTCCTCGGGATGAACGCGTCGATGGCCATGGTGAGCATGAGCCAGCACCTCACCGCCGACCGCGAGGACGGCACGTTGCTGCGGGCGAAGGCGACGCCGAACGGGATGACGACGTACCTGGTCGGGAAGGCCGTCCTGGTGTCCGGCGGGTTGGTGGTGGAACTGGCGGTCTTCCTGGTGCCTGCGCTGCTGGTCGTGCCCGGTGTCGAGATCGGCCTCGGCTCCTGGCCGACGCTGGCCTGGGTGCTGGCTCTGGGACTGCTGGCGACGCTGCCGCTGGGCGCGGCGCTGGGATCGGTGTTCACCAGCACCCGCGCCCAGGGGTTGATCACGCTGCCGATCCTGGCGCTGATCGGCGTCTCCGGCGTCTTCTACCCGGTCACCGCCATGCCGGACTGGGTGCAGTGGACCGCCCAGTCGTTCCCGGTCTACTGGCTCGGGCTGGGGACGCGGTCGGCGCTGCTGCCCGACAGCGCGGTGGTCGTCGAGATCGGCGGGTCCTGGCGCCACCTGGAGACCGTGGGCGCGCTCGGAGCCTGGGCGGTGTTCGGTCTGTTGGTGGCCCCGGTCGTGCTGCGCCGCATGGCCCGCCGCGAGTCGGGGTCGACCGTGGCGGGCCGTCGCGAGAAGGCGCTGCGGCGGGTCGGGTGAGCCGCTACCCGACGTCGCGCTTGTTCGGCACCATGTCGTGCGGCGCGACGTCGGGGGCGTCGTCGATCCCGAAGCTGATGATCCGGCGGGGGTGGACGCGGATGATCGCCCCGTCCATCCCGCGGCTGGTGTCGCCACCGCCGCCGATCGCCTCGCCCGTCCCGCGGATCTCCACGCACCGCACCCGCCACGGCTGGACGGAGGCGATGTCGTCGACCACGAACGCCACCTGCCCGTTCTCCGCGAGGTTGCGGTACTTCCTGCTGGCGGCCATGTTGTAGCCGCCGATGTCGATCGTCCCGGTCTCCGCGTTGTAGCTGAACCCGACCGGGCTCACCTGGAGCGTGCCGTCGGGCTGGCGGGTCGCCAGCCGCCCGAGGCGCTGGGTGGCCAGGTAGGCGAGTTCGGTGTCGGTGAAGGACATGGTTCTCCCAGGGTCGTCAGAGCACGAGAAGGGTCTTGCCGAGCACTTCGCGGGCCTCCATCGCGGCGTGCGCGGAAGAGGCCCGCTCCAGCGGGAACGTCCGCCCGATGACGGGGCGGAGCCGACCGGCGGCCGCTTCGGCCAGCGCGCGGGTGGCGCGGTCGTGGGCGTGGGCCTGGAAGCCGTGCAGCTGCTCGATCCCGATCACCGCCACCCCGTTCCGCAGGGCTTCAGCTTCGTCGATCACGGTCGCCGCGCCACTGGAGGCGCCGTGCACGGAGAACCGGCCGCCGCGCGCGGTCACCCCGAACGCCTCCCGGCCGATCGTGCCGCCCACGCCGTCGAACACCAGGTCGGGCCCGCCGCCGGTGGCCTCGCGGACCCGTTCGGCCCAGCCGGGTTCGCTGTAGTCGACCACGACGTCGGCGCCCACCTGCTTGGCCAGGTCCAGCTTCGCCGGGCCGCGTGCCGCGCCGACGACCCGCGCCCCGGCGGCGCGCGCCAGCTGCACCAGCAGGCTGCCGAGTCCGCCCGCGGCGGCCTCGACCAGCACCCACTCGTCCGGCCGGATCCCGGCCCCCTCGACCAGGCCCAGCGCCGTGCCGCCGTCGTCGAGCAGCGCCGCGGCCACGTCCAGGCCCATGCCGTCCGGCACCGGGATCAGCGCCCCGACGGCCGCGACCGCGCGTTCGGCGTTGCTGCCGTAACCGCCGGCGGTGTGGGCGACCACGCGCCTGCCGATCCACGCGGGGTCGACACCGGGGCCGGTCGTGGTGACCAGTCCGGCCACCGACCCGCCCGGCACGTACGGCGGCTCCGGCAGCGGCGGCCCCGGTGTGACACCCCCGCGGAGCTGCGTCTGGACGAAGTCCAGCGCCGCCACGGCCACGTCCACCACGACCTGCCCCGGCCCCGCGACCGGATCCGGCGCCTCGCCCGCCACCAGCACCTCGGGCCCGCCGAACCTCGTCGCCCGCACCACTCTCATGCCCCACCGCTCCCCGTGTGGTCGATTGCCTCCGACCAGCATGGAACCTCGACGTAACTCGAGGTCAAGGCGGAGCGGACGGCCGCACTGGACGCCGAGTGCGGCGAAGACCCCGCCGACCGGTCAACTTTCGTCGTCGGGCGGAGCGACCAACGCGAGCCGACAGGGCGGCCGCGGTCTCGTAGGTTGGGACCGTGACCATCGTCGTGCGCCGATTCGCGCCCGAGCTGACCGGGCTGCGGGACCGGCCGTCGGCGTACCTGAGGGACGTCCTGCACCGGTTCCGGCAGGTCACGCCGTGGCGGGTCGGGTGCGAGGTGTTCGGCCTCGCCTGGGTGTTCCTGCTCGACCTCGCCCCCGGCTGGCTGGCCGACAGCCACGCGTCCGGGTGGTCGCTGGTCGCGCTGGGCGCGGCCTTCGTCGCGCTCTACCTGATGCGGCTGTGCTTCCCGGCGGTCGCGCTGCTGCTGGCCCTGCTGGTGGCGTTCGGGACGGACTGCGGCGGCATCACGCTGATGGTGGTCGTGGCGTACGCGGCGGGTCACCGGATCGAGTCGTGGCGGCGGGCGCTGCTCACGGCGGTGCTCGGCCTCGCGCTCTACATGCTCCTGTGGGAGGGCGGGGCGCCGGGGCTGACCGGCCTCTTCGGCTCGTTCGTGATGCTGACCGTCTACGGGATGGTGGTCGCGCTGCCGTTCCTGGTCGGCCGCTACATCGCGCAGCGCAACGCGCTGGTGGCCGCGCTCCAGGAGCGCGAGGAGCGGATGCGCCGGGAGCGCACGATGCTGACCAGGCAGGTCCGGCTGCGGGAGCGGAACCGGATCGCGCAGGACATGCACGACAGCCTCGGCCACCGGCTCAGCCTCATCTCGGTGCACGCGGGGGCGCTGGCGCTGGACGGCGACCTGGGGGAGAAGCAGCGCGAAGCGGTCCAGGTGCTGCGCAGCGCGGCCCTGACCGGCATGGAGGAGCTGCGCGGCGTGATCGGGGTGCTGCGCCGCGACGACCCACCGGAGGACGACCTGGCCCGGCGCACCGTGGAGGCCATCGACGAACTGGTCGACGGCGCCCGGCGGGCCGGGGTGCGGGTCAGCCTGGTGCGCGGCGGCCAGCCGTGCCCGCTGCCGTCGAAGGTCAGCCACGCCGCGTACCGGGTGGCGCAGGAGGGGCTCACCAACGCGAACAAGCACGCGCCGGGGGCGAGCGTGCAGCTCACCGTGAAGTACGAGCCGGACGCGCTGGTCGTGGAGGTGCGCAACAACCCGTCGCGGTCCGGCGCGGCGGGCGACCCCGGCGTCGGGCTGATCGGCCTCGGTGAACGGGTGCGCGTCGCGGGCGGCCTGCTGCACGTGGGACCGCTGCCGACCGGCGGGTTCCGGATCGCCGCCGTGCTGCCGTACGAGGACACGACCGTCGCCGAGGAGCCCGAGGACAGCGACGAGGTGCTGGTCGCCGGATCCGCGCGGACGGGCGTGCGCAAGTGGGCCGGTGTCGGGTCGATCGTCGCCGCGGGCCTGGTGGTGTTCGTGGTCGTCGGCGGCTACACGTGGATCGGCATCCAGCCCGTCACGAACGTGGTCGACCGCCCGTTCTACGACTCCGTGCACGTCGGGCAGCCCGAGGCGGAGGTGCGGGCGAGGCTGGGTTCAGGGGCGCAGCCCGCGCAGTCCGTCGGCGACCTGCGGGACCGCTCGGCGCCGGAACCGGCCGGGGCCGTGTGCGAATACCGGCTGGCCGACGAGCAGACTTACACCTCCGGCGGCCAGCTGGTCCTGCGGTTCTGCTTCGCGGGCGGCAGGGTCGTCGAGAAGAACTCCCACCTGCAGAGGATCTGAGTGACCGTGATCCGGGTCTTGATCGCCGACGACGAACCGCTGATGAGGGCGGGCATCAAGGCCATCCTCGGCACCGCCGACGACATCGAGCTGGTCGCCGAGGTCGGCGACGGGCGCGAGGCGGTGCGGGTCGTGCTGGAACGGCGGGTCGACGTCGCCGTGCTGGACATCCGGATGCCCCGGATGGACGGCCTGGCCGCCGCCCGCGAGCTGCGGTCGGTCGCCCCGACCGTCCGGGTGGTGATGCTGACGACGTTCGGCGAGGACGACAACATCGTGCGCGCCCTGTCCGACGGCGCCGCGGGCTTCCTGCTCAAGGACTCCGCGCCCGAGGAGCTGCTGCGCGCGGTCCGCGCCGTGCACGTCGGCGAGGCGTACCTGTCGCCGATGGTGACCAGCCGCGTGGTCGGCATGGTCGCGCACGCCGGTCAGCCGCGGCGGCAGGAGGCGAAGCGGCAGGTGAACGGCCTGACCGAGCGCGAGGTCGAGGTGCTGGCGCTGCTCGGGCTCGGCATGTCGAACGCCGACGTCGGCCAGCGGCTGCACATGAGCGAGGCGACGGTGAAGACGTACGTGAGCCGGTTGCTGGCCAAGCTCGGGCTCACCAACCGGGTCCAGGCCGCGCTGCTGGCCAGGGACGCGGGCCTGGCGGGCTGAGAACGGCGCCGGGACCAGCGGCGTTGAGGACAGCCGCGCTCAGGACAGCCGCGCTCAGGACAGTGGAAAGGGCCGCCCCCGAGGGGACGGCCCTTCCGTCGTTCGAGCGGGTCAGGCGTGTGCGCGACGACCCGTGACCAGTCGGTAGATGCCGAGCAGCACCAGCGAGCCGAGGATGGCGAGCAGCCACGTGCTCAGGTCGAAGAAGCTGTTGATGTCGCTGTTGAACAGCGCGCGGCCGATGAAGCCGCCGAGGATGGCACCGACGATGCCGATCAGCATCGTGATGATGATGCCGCCGGGGTCCTTGCCCGGCATGATCGCCTTGGCAATTGCACCCGCGATAAGACCCAGGACGATCCAGCCCAAGATGCCCACGGGGGCTCTCCTTCCAGCGGGCCGCGGCGGGCTTTTCCCTCGCGGCGTCAGGGGTGGAGTGCCCCGCTTCGAACGGGACCATGCGTGATTTACCGTTCCGTAATCTGAGTGCCTCCATGTGGTCGATCGGCCCGGTCCGGAAGAATCCGCGGACATGGACACCTCCGCGCACGCCACCCGGACGACGCCGCAGTTCACACCTGCCGCGCGGTCCGTGCTCCTCCTCGGGTCGACGGGTTCGGTCGGGACGCAGGCGCTCGACGTGATCGCCGCGAACCGCGACCGGTTCTCCGTCGTGGGCATCGCCGCGGGGGGTGCCGACCCGGCCGTGCTCGCCCGCCAGGCCATCGAGTTCGAGGTGCTGGCCGTCGCCGTCTCGCGCGCCACGGCCGCCGAGGACCTCACGCTCGCCCTCTACGCCGAGGCCCAGCGCCGCGGGTACGCCCAGGGCGGGTTCCGGATGCCGAAGGTCTTCGCCGGGCCGACGGCCGTGCTCGACCTCATCGAGTCCACGCCCGCCGACGTCGTGCTCAACGCCATCACCGGCTCGCGCGGCCTGGAGCCCACGCTCCGCGCGCTGGCCACCGGCGCGACCATGGCGCTCGCGAACAAGGAGTCGCTGATCGCGGGCGGCTCGCTGGTGCTGAACGCCGCCAAGCCGGGCCAACTGGTCTCCGTCGACTCCGAGCACTCCGCGATCGCCCAGTGCCTGCGCGGCGGCCGCGCCGACGAGGTGGACCGGCTGGTCCTCACCGCGTCCGGCGGCCCGTTCCGCGGCCGCACGCGAGCCGACCTGGACAGCGTGACGGCGGCGGACGCGATGGCGCACCCGACGTGGGCGATGGGGCCGGTCATCACCATCAACTCCTCGACCCTCATCAACAAGGGGCTGGAGCTGATCGAGGCGCACCTGCTGTTCGGCGTGCCCTACGACCGGATCGACGTGGTCGTGCACCCGCAGTCGGTCGTCCACTCGATGGTGGCGTTCACCGACGGCTCGATCCTGTCGCAGGCCAGCCCGCCCGACATGAAGTTGCCCATCTCACTGGGCCTGGGCTGGCCCGACCGCGTCCCCGGCGCCGCTTCCAGGTGTAGTTTTGCAGTGCCGACGGCCTGGACTTTCGAGCCGCTCGACAACGACACCTTCCCGGCGGTCGAACTGGCCAGGCACGCGGGATCGACGGGCGGTTGCCTGCCCGCGATCTACAACGCCGCCAACGAGGAGGCCGTCGACGTCTTCCTGGACGGCAACACGGCTTTCACCTCCATCGTGGACACTGTCACACGAGTGCTCGACGAGGCGGACGGGTGGGCGCACGAGCCCGCCGACGTCGCCGAGGTGCTCGCGGCCGAGGACTGGGCACGCGCACGGGCACGCGAACTTGTGGCCACTTCGGTGGAGTCTGGAAGGGACTGAACGTGGTCAACGTCTTGGGCGTGGTGCTCTTCGCACTGCTCATCGGTGTGTCGATCGCCCTGCATGAATTCGGCCACCTGCTGACCGCGAAGGCGTTCGGCATGAAGGTGACCAGGTACTTCATCGGTTTCGGGCCGAAGATCTGGTCGTTCCGCAAGGGTGAGACCGAGTACGGGCTCAAGGCCATCCCGGCAGGCGGGTTCTGCGAGATCACCGGCATGACCGCGCTGGAGGAGGTGCACCCGGACGACGCGCCGCGCGCCTTCTACCGGCAGAAGACCTGGAAGCGCGTGGTCGTGCTGTCCGCGGGCTCGATCACCCACTTCATTGTCGGGTTCGTCGTGCTCTACGCCATGGCCGCGACCATGGGCCTGCCGAACCTCAAGAACGAGCCGGTCATCGCCGCGGTCAGCGACTGCGTGCAGAGCGGCCCGGCGACCGCCGCGTGCACGAGCGGCGCGCCGGCCCCGGCCAAGGCCGCGGGCATCCAGCCGGGCGACCAGATCGTCGCCGTGGCAGGCCAGGCGACGCCGACGTGGACCGAGCTGCTGAAGAAGACGCAGGAGCGCGGCGGGTCGACCGAGTTCACCGTCCTGCGCGACGGCACCGAGATGAAGGTGACCATGGACGTCCCCAGGGTGACCCGCGAGGTCACCAAGGCGGACGGCACCAAGGAGAGCCGCGAGGTCGGCGCCATCGGCGTCCAGTGGCAGAACAACTTCGACTACAACGTGCTGACGGCCTTCGGCGGCGCGACCGCGTTCACCGGCGACATGTTCGTGAACACCTGGCACGGGCTGCTGAAGTTCCCGGAGAAGATCCCGGCGGTCATCAAGGCCATCGGCGGCGGTGAGCGCGACCTGGAGTCCCCGGTCAGCGTCGTCGGCGCCAGCAGGCTCGGTGGCGACGCCGCCGAGCAGGGCCTCTGGCAGTTCTTCCTGCTGATGCTCGCGGGCCTCAACTTCTTCGTCGGCGTGTTCAACCTCCTGCCGCTACTTCCACTCGATGGTGGTCACATTGCGGTGAACCTCTACGAACGGGTGCGAGACTGGCTCCGCAGGCTGCGCGGCAAGCCCGCCGGTGGGCCCGTGAACTACATGCGGCTCCTCCCGCTCACGTACTTCTTCATCTTCATCGGTGGTGGCATCACGCTGCTGACGGTGACCGCCGACATCGTCAATCCGATCAGACTCCCCTAGTGAGAGGTGCAATTCCATGAGTGACGGCGTAATGCTCGGTATGCCGGCATTGCCGCCGCCGGTGTTGTCCGAGCGTCGCAAGACGCGGCAGCTCATGGTGGGTTCGGTAGGTGTCGGCAGCGAGTTCCCGGTGTCCGTCCAGTCGATGACGACCACCCTGACCTCGGACGTCAACGCGACGTTGCAGCAGATCGCGGAGTTGACCGCGTCCGGCTGCGACATCGTGCGGGTGGCGTGCCCGTCGCAGGACGACGCGGACGCGTTGAAGGCGATCGCGACCAAGTCGCAGATCCCGGTGATCGCGGACATCCACTTCCAGCCGAAGTACGTGTTCGCGGCCATCGAGGCCGGCTGCGCGGCGGTCCGGGTGAATCCGGGCAACATCCGCAAGTTCGACGACCAGGTCAAGGAGATCGCGGCCGCGGCGAAGGACCACGGCACCCCGATCCGCATCGGCGTGAACGCCGGGTCGCTGGACCCGAGGCTGATGGCGAAGTACGGCAAGGCGACGCCGGAGGCGCTGGCCGAGTCGGCCATGTGGGAGGCGTCGCTGTTCGCCGAGCACGACTTCCACGACATCAAGATCTCGGTGAAGCACAACGACCCGGTCGTGATGATCAGGGCGTACGAGATCCTGGCCGAGCAGTGCGACTACCCGTTGCACCTCGGCGTGACCGAGGCCGGTCCGGCGTTCCAGGGGACGATCAAGTCCGCTGTCGCGTTCGGGGCGCTCCTGCGGCAGGGGATCGGCGACACGATCCGGGTGTCGCTGTCCGCGCCGCCGGTCGAGGAGGTCAAGGTCGGCATCCAGATCCTCCAGTCGCTGAACCTGCGGCCGCGGAAGCTGGAGATCGTGTCCTGCCCGTCGTGCGGGCGGGCGCAGGTCGACGTGTACACGCTCGCGGAGCAGGTCACGGCCGGGCTCGAGGGCATGGAGGTGCCGCTCCGGGTCGCCGTCATGGGCTGCGTCGTCAACGGGCCGGGCGAGGCCCGCGAGGCGGACCTAGGGGTCGCGTCGGGCAACGGTAAGGGCCAGATCTTCGTGAAGGGCAAGGTCATCAAGACCGTGCCCGAACACCAGATCGTGGAGACGCTGATCGAGGAAGCCATGCGGTTGGCGGAGGACATGGAGCCCGTCGAGGGGCTTTCGCCCGCCGTCTCGGTCAGCTGACCTCGGATTTCGCCGGAACGGCGGTCACCGGATGGTCGGTGGCCGCCGTTCCGCGTCACGGGCCCCGACCCGGCCCGAACGGCTCTCGCGCCACCGAAGTGGTTCCGGGTGAGCGAGCGCTTTCCCCTGTTCATCTGGCAGGCTTAGGACGTGCTGAGGTTGGCCGGAGCGCGGCTGCTCGATGGACGGGACCTGCCCGAGGTGCTCGGGCTGTTGGAGGCCGATCCCGTGGCTTCCTGCATGGTCGCCGCGCGGGTCGAGATCGCCGGGCTCGACCCGTGGCGGCTCGGTGGCGAGGTGTGGGCGTGCGATCACCGGGCCCTGCGCGGAGGGCGGGTCGACGGGCTGTGCTTCGCCGGGCCGAACCTGATCCCGCTGCGGGGCAATTCCACGGCGTTGCGCAGCTTCGCCGACCGGGCTCGGCGGCGGGGGCGGATGTGCTCGTCGCTGGTCGGACCCGCTGAGCAGGTGTTGGGGCTGTGGCAGGAGTTGCAGCCGGACTGGGGACCCGCGCGGGAAGTGCGCGACGACCAGCCGTTGATGGCGTTGGGGCGCGGGCCCGATGTGGAACCGGATCCGCTGGTGCGGCCGGTGCGCCCCGAGGAGCTCGACCGGTACCTGCCCGCGGCGATCGCGATGTTCATCGAAGAGGTGGGTGTCGACCCGTGCGCCGAGGACGGCGGCGCGGGCTACCGGGCGCGGGTGTCCGAGCTGATCGCCGGAGGTCGGGCGTTCGCCCGGTTCGAGGGCGGTGACGTGGTGTTCAAGGCCGAGATCGGGGCCATGTCGAGCAAGGTCGGCCAGATCCAGGGCGTGTGGGTGCGGCCGGACCGGCGGGGCGAGGGCATCGGCACGGCGGCGACCGCCGCGGTGGCGGACCGGTTGGTGCGCGGGCTCGGGAGGACGGCGAGCCTGTACGTGAACGGGTACAACGAGGTCGCCAGGGCGGCGTACCGGCGGATCGGTTTCACCCAGGTCGGGCAGTACGCCACGGTTCTGTTCTGATTCCTTGCGGCATACTGCGGCCGTGCGGGTGAACCCTGAGTTGACCGTCGTGTTGGGCGCGCTGCTGGTGATCAGCGGTTGCGGGCTGTTCCAATCGAGGCCCGGACCCGA
This sequence comes from Umezawaea sp. Da 62-37, assembly GCF_032460545.1. Lineage (GTDB taxonomy): Bacteria > Actinomycetota > Actinomycetes > Mycobacteriales > Pseudonocardiaceae > Umezawaea. The sequence goes on along the minus strand of NZ_CP135965.1, from coordinate 3,763,662 downwards.
CCGGATCACGGATGATTTCCTGGCCCGGCTGTCGAGCGGGGACACGCAGGCCGCGGCCGCGCTGACCGACGACCCCGGCCAGGCCAAGGACGTCCTGGACAAGGTGCGGGCCGCGTTGAAGCCCGAGTCGGTGAAGGTGAAGGTCGACCAGGTCCGCAACGCCAAGGGCGAGGGCACCACGGCGGACGCGACGATCACCTACGACTGGGACCTCGGGCACAACCACGTCTGGAACTACCAGGGCAAGCTCGACCTGCGCCGGGACGACGACGACTGGAAGGTCCACTGGGAGCCGTCGCTGGTGCACCCGAAGCTGGCCGCCCAGCAGAGCCTCGCGGTCGCGGACCTGACCCCGAACCTGGCGCCCGTCCTGGACCGCGACGGCTCGCCGCTGCTGGCCCCGGAAGCGGTCGTGTCGATCCTGGTCGACCGCAAGGACGTGCCCGACCTGCCCGCCGTCACGACGGCGTTGGGGGAGGCGCTGACGCCGTTCGACGCGGCGCTGACCCCGCAAGCCATCGCCGACGGCGTGGCGAAGACGCCCGAGGGGCAGGTCTACCAGGTGGCAGCGCTGCGCGACGCGGACTACCAGGTGGTGAAGCCGAAGATCTACGAGCTGCCCGGCGTGCGGTTCAGCTCGCAGACCAGCCTGCTGCCGCCGGTGAAGAACTTCGGCTCGCAGGTGCTGCCCGCGATCCGCAAGGCGGTCGAGGAGGAGGTCGCGGGCCGCGCGGGCTTCCGGGTCTACACCGTGAACTCCGCCGGTGACGAGCTGGAGGGCCTGTTCGAGAAGCCGTCCGAGCCCGCCGACGCGGTGAACAGCGTGCTGAGCAAGATCGTGCAGACCGCGGCGGAGGACGCCGTCGAACCGCTGACCCAGCCCGCGATGCTGGTCGCGATCCAGCCGTCCACCGGTGACGTCCTGGCCGTCGCGCAGAACGGTCCCGCCGACGCGCAGGGCGCCATCGCGCTGACCGGCCAGTTCCCGCCCGGCTCCACGTTCAAGATCATCACAGCCGCCGCCGCGCTGGAGGACGGCAAGGTCCAGGCGGACACCCCGGTGCCCTGCCCCGGCAAGACCACGATCGACGGCCGCCGCGTCGTGCCGAACGACCACGACTTCGACAAGGGCACGATCCCGTTGCACAGCGCGTTCGCGTTCTCCTGCAACACGACGTTCGCCGAGATCGCCGCGGGCCTGCCCGCCGACGCGCTCACCAAGACCGCCGACAAGCTCGGCATCGGCGTCGACTTCGACATCCCCTCGATCACCACCATCACCGGCTCGACCCCGGCCGCGACCGACGTCGTGGAACGCGCGGAGGACGGCTTCGGCCAGGGCAAGGTCCTCGCCAGCCCGTTCGGCATGGCCGTCGCCGCGGCCACCGTCGCGAGCGGCACCCTGCCCCTGCCGTCGCTGCTGCGCGGCCGGCAGACCAAGGCCGACCACACCCCGACACCCGTCGCCCCCGCCGTGCTCGACCCGGTCCGCCAGATGATGCGCGAGGTCGTCGAGGTCGGCACCGCCCAGCTGCTCGTGGACGTCCCGGACGTGCGCGGCAAGACCGGCACGGCCCAGTTCGGCGACGGCGTCAACTCCCACGGCTGGTTCGTCGGCTACCAGGGCGACCTCGCCTTCGCCACCCTGATCCTCGGCGCGAACTCGTCGATCCCGGCGGTGGAGGTGACGGGGAAGTTCTTGCGGGCGTTGGGCTGAATGGTCTAATCATGCTACTGTGTAGCACATGGAGTCGATCGGTGTTCGGGAACTGCGGCAGAACGCGAGCGTGTACCTGAGGCGGGTAGCGGCCGGTGAGTCGATCACGGTCACCGATCGGGGAGTTCCCGTCGCGGTGCTCGCACCACCGCCGCGGGACGTGACGCTCCGCGAACGCCTGCGCCAGAGCGGCGAACTCCTTCCTGCGGACGGTAGTCGCGCCACGCTGCTCGAACCCCCGCTCGAATCCGACCTCGATGTCTCAGCTGAGCTGGACGCCCTCCGAGAGGACCGATTTTGATCTACCTCGATTCTTCCGCACTGGTGAAGCTCGTGCGGAAGGAAGCCGAGAGCGCGGCGTTGGGTCTGTGGCTGAAGGACAACGACCACCCGGTGGTCAGCAGTGCCTTGGCGCGCACCGAAGTCGTCCGAGCGGTTCGTCGTGATTCGGAAACCCTCGGCGCCAGGGCCGCACGGGTGTTGTCGGGTGTGGAGACCATGCCCATGACCTACGACCTCCTCGACGAGGCGGGTCTGCTGCCGGGTGATCTGCGCAGCTGCGACGCCATCCACCTGGTGTCGGCTTTGAGGCTGCGAGGCGACCTCGACGCGTTCGTCGCGTACGACAAGCGGCTCATGACCGCGGCGCAGGACGCGGGTCTGCACGTGGTCGCTCCGACGGCCTGACCACGTGACGGGCGTACGGCAAAGCGCCGTAGGGTGTTCGCCATGCCCGTTCGTGCCGCGCTCAAGCCAGGCCAGATGTCCCCCCGTCGCCCCGTGCCCTCGTCGATAGCCCGCCCCGAGTACGTGGGCAAGCGGGGCCCGACGAAGACCGATGACCCGTGGGTGCAGCCGCCCGAGGTGATCGAGGCGATGCGGGTCGCGGGCCGTCTCGGGGCGCAGGCGTTGCAGGAGGCGGGCAAGGTCGTGGCGCCCGGTGTGACGACGGACGAGATCGACGCGGTGGCGCACGAGTTCCTGTGCGACAACGGCGCGTACCCGTCGACGCTGGGCTACCGGGGTTTCCCGAAGTCGTGCTGCACGTCGCTGAACGAGGTCATCTGCCACGGCATCCCGGACTCCACGGTCGTGGAGGACGGCGACATCGTGAACATCGACGTGACCGCCTACATCGGCGGGGTGCACGGCGACACGAACGCGACGTTCCTGGCCGGTGACGTGAGCGAGGAGAACCGGCTGCTGGTCGAGCGCACGCACGAGGCCACGATGCGGGCGATCAAGGCGGTCAAGCCGGGCCGTCAGCTCAACGTGGTGGGCCGGGTCATCGAGGCCTACGCGAACCGGTTCGGCTACGGCGTGGTGCGCGACTTCACCGGCCACGGCATCGGGCGGACGTTCCACAGCGGGCTCGTGGTGCTGCACTACGACGCGCCGCACGTCCCGACCGTGATCGAGACCGGCATGACGTTCACGATCGAGCCGATGATCACCCTCGGCGGGATCGAGCACGACACCTGGGCCGACGACTGGACGATCACGACCAAGGACAAGAGCTGGACCGCCCAGTTCGAGCACACGATCCTGGTCACCGACGACGGCGCCGAGATCCTCACAGTCTGCTGAGCAGCTCCACCAGCGCCGCGGCGACCTGCTCCGGGTGGGTCGCCGCCGCCAGGTGGTGCAGCTCCAGCTCATCGACGGGCCAGCCCTGCGCCCGTGCCGCGGCGGCCGCGTCGGCGTACTCGCCGCTGAGCCTCAGGTACGCCGAGGGGCCCGGCCACGGCACCGACGGCCGCTGCTCCTTCAGGAACGCCAGCGGCACCTCGGGGGCCTCCTCCAGGATCTCCGCGAGCTGCACCGGGTCCGGGATCAGCGCGGGCAGCACCTCCGGCGGGAACCAGCGGTCCCAGCGGGGCATGACGTCCTCGCGGGAGATCTTGCGCATGTGCGCCATCAGCTCCGGCGAGAACGTCTCCCGCCAGCTCTTGCCCGGCGTCGGCAGGTCGGCGTCGACGTAGACGAGCGCGTCGACCTCGGTCTCCAGCGCGTAGGCGAACGCGGGCAGCAGCGGCCCGGCCCCGCTGTGGCCGACGAGGACCAGTCCGCCCTCGACGGCGGAGTTGTCCACGGCGTCGGCGAACTCGCCGATCATCCGCTGGTGCACCGGCGCCGAGTTCACGCTCACCCGCAGGTCGAGCAGCACCACCGGGTGGCCGTGCGCGGTGAGCGCGTCGGCGAGCGGCCGCAGGGTGGCGGGTCCGAGGAAGGGGCTGTGCACCAGGACCGTGGTGGCGGGAACGTCGACCATGGGGGGAATGATGTCAGTCGGGACCGACATCGGGGGGAGAGCAGTCGTGGCGGGTGCGTTGCTGGTGGCCGGGACGACCTCCGACGCGGGCAAGAGCGTGCTCGTGGCGGGCATCTGCCGGTGGTTGGCGCGGCGCGGGGTCCGGGTGGCGCCGTTCAAGGCGCAGAACATGTCGAACAACTCGGTGGTCGCGTTCGACGGCGGCGAGATCGGCCGCGCGCAGGCCGTGCAGGCCGCCGCGTGCGGGCTGGAGCCGAGCGTCCGGTTCAACCCGGTGCTGCTCAAGCCGGGTGGCGACCGGACGTCGCAGGTGGTCGTGCTGGGCCGTGCGGTCGGTGAGGTGTCCGCTTTGTCCTACCGGGACCGCAAGGCCGAGCTGTTCAAGACGGTCTTGTCCACTTTGGACTCCTTGCGCGGCGACTACGAGGTCGTGGTGTGCGAGGGCGCGGGCTCGCCCACCGAGATCAACCTGCGGGCCAACGACATCGCGAACATGGGCCTGGCGCGGGCCGCGGGCCTGCCGGTGCTGGTGGTCGGCGACATCGACCGCGGCGGCGTGTTCGCGCACCTGTTCGGCACGCTCGCGCTGCTCGACGCGGCGGACCAGGCCCTGGTGACCGGGTTCGTGGTCAACAAGTTCCGCGGCGACCCCGCGCTGCTCGAACCGGGGCTGCGCCAGCTGCGGGCGCTCACCGGCAGGCCGGTGTACGGGGTGCTGCCGTGGCGCGAGGAGCTGTGGCTCGACGCCGAGGACTCGCTGTCCTACACCGCGGACGGCGTGATCGGCAGGCCGCGACCGCCGGTGGGCGAGCAGTGGCTGCGGGTCGCGGTCGTGAGGCTGCCGCGGATCTCCAACGCGACGGACGTGGAGGCGCTGGCGTGCGAGCCGGGCGTGTCGGTCCGGTTCGTCACCGAGCCCTCCCGCGTCGCCGACGCGGACCTGGTGGTGCTGCCCGGTTCCAAGGCCACCGTCGACGACCTGGCGTGGCTGCGCAGGACCGGGCTGGCCGACGCGATCACCGCGCACGCCCGGCGCGGCCTGCCGGTGCTCGGGATCTGCGGCGGGTTCCAGATGCTCGGCGCCGGGATCACCGACGCCGTGGAGTCACGCGCGGGTGAGGTGGAGGGCTTGGGGCTGCTGGACGTGGACGTGCGGTTCGACGTGGACAAGACGCTGCGCAGGCCGACCGGCACGGCCATGGGCGAGCCGGTCACCGGCTACGAGATCCACCACGGCAGGGTCGTCCGCCGGGGTGAGCTCGACGGCCTCGTGGTGCTGCCGGACGGCACCGGGGAGGGCGCGGTCGCCGGACCGGTCGCGGGCACGCACTGGCACGGCCTGCTGGAGAACGACGCGTTCCGCCGCGCCTTCCTGCGCTGGGCCGCGGCCCGAGCGGGCCGGGACGGCTTCGAGCCCGCCGCGGACGTCGACTTCGCCGCCGCCCGCGCCGCCCAACTCGACCTGCTCGGCGACCTGGTGGCCGACCACCTGGACACCGAAGCCCTGCTCGGCCTGCTGGCCCGCGGAGCACCGTCCGGTCTGCCGTTCGTACCGCCGGGCGCGCCGCCCGCCCCGTGACTCAGGCGGGGCCTGCCGTCGACGCCGCTGGAACGGGTTCGTCCGCGTGCGGTCGAACGGGGTCCCGCTGCCTGATCGCCGTGCCCGCCATGCCCGCGATGACCAGCAGCCCGGCCGTGCAGCGCAGGACGGTGAGCTCCTCGCCGAGGAAGACCCACGCGGACAGCATTCCGACGACCGGCACCAGCAGCGAGAACGGCGCGACCGTGCCCGCGTCGTACTCGCGCAGCAGGAACCCCCACAGGCCGAAGCCGAGCAGCGTCGAGATCCACGCGACGAACCCGAGCGACGCGGCGCCGGTCCAGTCGAACCCGCGCAGCGCCGCCAGGTCCGCCTCGGGGCCCTCGACGAGCAGCGACAGCCCGAACAGCGGCAGCACCGCGACCGCGCTGACCCACACGATGAAGCTGAGCGCGTCCGGCGGCCTCGCGTGCCGGGTGACCACGTTGGACAGTCCCCAGCAGGCCGCACCGGCGATCACCAGCAGGAAGGCGCCCAGCGGGCTGCCGACGCCGTAGTCGAGGGCGATCACCAGGATGCCCGCCGAGGCCACCCCGATGCCGACGAGCTGGGCCCGGCGCGGCCGTTCGCGGAGCAGGACCGCCGCGAACACGACGGTGAAGACCACCTGGCTCTGCAGCACCAGCGACGACAAACCGGCGGGCATCCCCGCGTGCATCCCGCTGAACACGAACCCGAACTTCGCGACGCCGAGGACCAGCCCGACCGCGACCACCCACTTCCACGCCACCCTGGGCGGGCCGACGAGGAAGAGGGCGGGGACGGCCGCGACGAGGAAGCGGAGGCCGGAGAACAGCAGTGGTGGGAAGTCGCGCAGGCCCAGCTCGATGGCGACGAAGTTGACGCCCCAGATGGCCGCGACGAGGACCGCGAGAGCTGTGTGCCGTGGTTTCACGAGGTCGAGTCTGGGTTCGCCGACTGTTCAGCACCAGCGACATGTTCTTCAAGGTTGGGTTTAGCATTGCTTACATGTTGGATCTCGGCAGACTGCGCGCCCTGCACGCCGTGGCCACGCACGGATCGGTCGGCGCCGCCGCGTCGGTGCTGGGCTACACGCCGTCGGCGGTGTCGCAGCAGATCGCCAAGCTCGAACGCGAGACCCGCACCGCGCTGCTGGAACGCCGTGGCCGCGGGGTCGCCCTGACCGACGCCGGGTACGGCCTCGCCACCACCGCGGCACGGGTGCTGGCGCTCGTCGAGGAGGCGGAGGTGACGCTGGAGGAGCAGCGCGGCGCCGCCGTGGGGGTGCTGTCCATCGGCGCCTTCGCCACCGCCGCGCGAGGCCTGCTCCCGCTGGCGCTGGTCGACCTGGCCGCCCGGCACCCGGCGCTGGACGTCCGGTCGGTGGAGATCGACCCGCCGGAGGGGATCGACGCCGTGGCCCGCGGCGAACTCGACCTCGCGGTCGCCCACGACTGGGACAACGCGCCGCTGGTGGTGCCGGAGTCGTTGTCGCGCAGCGCTTTGGGCGAGGACATCGCCGACGTCCTGCTGCCGGCGGGCCACCCGCTGGCCGACCGCGCGTCGCTCACCCCGCACGACCTGGCCGACCAGCGCTGGATCTGCCAGCCGGAGGGCACGATCTGCCACGACTGGCTGATGAAGACCTTCCGCGGGGCCGGGATCGAACCGGACCTCGCGCACCGCGTCGCGGAGTACGAGACGCAGCTGGCCCTGCTGGCGCGGGGGATCGGCGTGGGCCTGCTGCCCCGCCTCGGCCGCGGCCCCCTCCCGTCGACCGTCCGCGCCGTCGCGCTGCACCCCACGCCGACCCGCAGGGTGTTCGCGGTGTGGCGCGCGGGCGCGAGCAGGCGACCCGCGATCACCGCGACGCTGGCCGTGCTGCACGAGTGCTGGGAGCGGCGCGCCACGGCGTGACCACCTAGTCGGCGAACCGCACGTCGTGGTCGTGCCGGGGCGCCAGGAAGTCCAGCAGCGCCAAGCCCTCCCGCACCAGCGCGTCCTTGTCCTTTGTGGACAGACCCACGTACGGGGAGATGGTGAGCGTGCCCTTGTCGGTCTTCCAGGTGCCGCTGAGGAAACCGTCGAGCAGGAAGCTCGCGGGGAACACGGCGTTGGCCACGCCGCTCCACCGCTTGCGGTGCTCCTCGCTCATGATCCGGGTGCGGTCGGCGTGGGACAGCAGGACGTTGTCGAACTCGGGGAGGAAACGCGGCGGCGCCGGGGTGTCCGGGTCGATGAGGACGCCGTCCGGGACGTCGAGCAGGGTGCGGCCGCGCTCGTCGCGGTAGGTCTTCAGGTCCAATCGGGTGATTGCGGATTTCACCCCGGTGAGCCGGGACCACGCCGAGATGTCCGCAATCGTTGCCGGACCGAAAGCAGCCAGGTAGCGCAGGACCGCGGCGTCCGGGGTCGTCGACGCCGGGATCTCGACGCCCAGCCAGGTCGACGCCGGCGCGTTCGCCGCCGGTCCGCCGCGGCCGAGGATGCCTCGGGGCGGGACCTGGACCATCGGCACCAGCAGCGGGAGCACGTTGCCGAGCGCGCGGGGCTGGTGGTCGGGCCAGCGGGGCGCAAGCGCCGCGCCGAGCTGCGCGGTGGTCCGCGGTTCGGTGAGCAGGGGGAGCGCGGCCTCGACGAGGGCGGCGAGGTCCACGCCCACCAGGTCGCGGCCGAAGTTCGCCTTGGCGGCGCGGTCCAGCACCGGTTGCATGGCGGGGCGGAGCGCGGCGCAGTCGCGCGCGGTGACCAGGTGCAGGGTGCCGCGCATCAGCGTCGTGCGGACCGCCGTGCGGTCCTCCAGCATCGTGCCCACCCGGTCGGCGGTGAAGCCGTTCAGGCGCGACCACAGCGCGACGTACGGGGACGCGGTGGCCTGGGCCTGCAACCCGACCAGGTGCTCGATCGCCTGGTCGGGCCGCAGGTCGTGCCGGTCCAGCAGCAGCTGCCTGGCCAGCGTGGTGCGGTTGAGCGTTCTGGTGGTCGGCATGGAGGGCCTGTTTTCCGGATCTCGTTCGATGGGAGTCGAGCTTGAGGTGGTTCTTGGCGGTGCGGGCGGATGGTCCGCATACCGCTGTTGTATGCGGACCATCCGCCCGTGCCCCCAGGGGCCGCCTCAGGCCCGGCTACCGCGGACACGGATCCGGGAAACAGGCCCTACAGGCCCTGGAAGAAGGCGAGCACGTCCTCGGCCAGCAGGGCGGGCTGCTCCATGGCGGCGAAGTGGCCGCCGCGGTCGAACTCGGTCCACCGGACGATGGTGTTCGTCCTCTCCGCGATCGAGCGGATCGGCGGCACGACCTCGTGCGGGAACACGGCCAGCGCGGTGGGGGTCGTCGACGCCTCGATCCGCCCCCCGGACTTCGCCGCCTCCTTGTAGAGCCGCGCGGACGAGGCCGCGGTGCCGGTCAGCCAGTAGACCATCACGTTGGTGAGCAGGAGGTCGCGGTCGACGGCGTCCTCCGGCACGTCCTTCGAGTCGGTCCACTCCTTGAACTTCTCCACGATCCACGCCAGTTGGCCGACGGGGGAGTCGGTCAGGCCGTAGCCGAGCGTCTGCGGCCTGGTGCCCTGGACGCGCTGGTACCCCGACAAGTCGTCGGAGTAGTGCTTCAGCGCCTCCAACCGCTTCGCGTCGTCCGCGGTCAGCCCGTCGGTGTGCCCGTCCGGCATCGTGATCAGCATGTTCAGGTGCACGCCGACCACGTGCTCGGCATCGACGACCCCCAGGTCGCGCGAGACGACCGAACCCCAGTCGCCGCCCTGCGCGCCGTAGCGGTCGTAGCCGAGGCGCGCCATCAGCTCGGCCCACGCGGTCGCGATGCGCCGCACGTTCCAGCCGGTGTCCGCAGTGGGTCCGGAGAACCCGTAGTTCGGCATCGACGGGATGACCAGGTGGAAGTCCCGCGACAGCGGTTCGATGACGTCGAAGAACTCGACGACGGACCCCGGCCACCCGTGCGTGAGGATCAGCGGCAGGGCGTCCTCGCGGGTGGAGCGGATGTGCATGAAGTGGATGTTCGCGCCGTCGATGGTGGTCGTGAACTGGGGGAACGCGTTGAGCCGCGCTTCCCAGGCCCGCCAGTCGTAGCGCGTGCGCCAGTACCGGACGAGGTCTTGCAGGTACGCGACGGGCACGCCGTCGTTCCAGCCGGTGCCCTCGGGCTCGGCGGGCCAACGCGTGTTGGCGAGCCTGGTGGCGAGGTCGTCCAGCTGGCTCTGCGGGATCTCGATCCGGTAGGGCTCCATGATCTCCAGCCTAGGGCCGGTCGCGGACACCACAGGCCCGAGACCTCACTCGGAGGTCCGCTGCAGGATGTCCTCCAGGAAACCGCTTGCCTCGGCCGCGGCGCGCACCGGGTCGCGGTCGCGCACGGCGTCGAGCAGGCCGGTGTGCGACACCTGGTTGTCCAGGCCCTCGTCGACGGTGGCGGTGATGCTGGCGCGCACGGTCTCGTTCAGACCGCGGTACAGCTCCGACAGCAGCGTGTTGTGCGACGCTTGGACGAGGAGCCCGTGGAAGGCGGCGTCGTGCTCGATCATCCGCTCCCAGTCCTTGGCCGCCATGGCGGCGTCGCGCTCGGCCAGCAGCGTGGTCAGCCTGCGCAGGTCGTCCTCGGTGCGGTGGGTCGCGGCCAGCCGGGCGCCCTCGACCTCGAGCGTGCGGCGCACCTGGAGCACCTCGCGCAGCTCGTTGCCGCAGAGCCTGCGGACCGCGCCGGATATCTCGCTCGTGGCGCGGACGAACGTGCCGTCGCCCTGCCGCACCTCGAGCAGTCCGGCGTGGGACAGCGCGCGGACGGCCTCGCGCACGGTGTTGCGCCCGACTCCGAGCGCGGCGACGAGTTCCGGTTCCGGCGGTATGCGGCGGCCCACCGGCCATTCACCGCCGCTGATCGCACCCCTCATCTGGTCGATCACCTGATCGACGAGGCCCGCCCGCCGGGTAGTGGCCAATGGCACAGCGAAGTCCTTTCATCCGAACATCCCATGTCTGGGACAGTAGTCGAGTGACGATCCCGAAGCTGACACCGTCGAGTGATAACACTGCCACCGATCGTGGTGATCGCGCGACGGTTCAAGCACTGGGAGTGGTTGAACCCGTAGGACGACACCGGCAACTGGCCGTAACCGGCGGCATCCTGTTGGCTGCCGGCGTCACTCTTTCGGCGGCAAACCTGCGACCCGCTGTAACCAGCCTCGCTTCGGTGCTCGGTGACGTCCGGACCGGCCTGGGCGTGTCCGCGAGCTGGACCAGCCTGCTCACCGCCGTCCCCGTCCTCTGCTTCGGCGCCGCCGCGTTCGCCGCCCCGTGGGTCGGACGGCGGTTCGGGCTCAAGCGCGCCGTCGCCTCCGCGCTCGCGCTGCTGACCTTCGGACTGCTCCTCCGCGTTGTGGACGGTCCGTTCGTGGTGCTCGGCGGCACGTTCATCGCGTGCGCCGGCATCGCGGTGTGCAACGTCCTGATCCCGGTGGTGGTCAAGGACTCGTTCCCCACCAGGATCGGCCTGATCACCGGCGTCTACACCGCCGCGATGGCCGCGGGTGCGGGACTGGGCGCCGCGCTGACCCCGCCGCTGGAGGCGCTGCTCGGATCGTGGCGGCTCGCCGTCGGCGCCTGGGCACTGCTGTCGGCGGCCGCGCTCGTGCTGTGGCTGGCCGGCGCGCGCAAGGGCGTGACGGGCCGCGTCGCCCGCACACCCGCGGGCCGGTCGCTGCTGCGCAGCCCGCTGGCGTGGGTGATGACCGTGTTCTTCGGTTTGCAGGCCCTGCTCGCCTACACGGTCATGGGCTGGCTGCCCGCGATCCTCGGCGACGCGGGCGTCGACCGCACCACCGCGGGCTTCCTGCTCGCCATCACGGTCGTCCTCGGCGTCCCGGTGAGCCTCGTCGTGCCGCCGCTGGCCGCCCGGTGGTCGTCCCAGGTCGGGATGGTGCTGGTGCTCGGCGTCTTCTCGCTGTCCGGTGTGCTGGGGCTCGCGTTCGCGCCGGGGTTCTCGCCGGCGTTGTGGGTGCTGCTGGTCGGGCTGGGCATGGGCGGGATGTTCCCGTTGGCGCTGGTGATGGTTTCGCTGCGGACGGTGTCCACTTCGGACACGGCGCGGTTGTCGGCGATGACGCAGAGCATCGGGTACCTGCTCGCGGCCACGGGGCCGTTCGCCTTCGGGCTGGTGCGGGAGGCCACGGGGGCGTGGACCGTGTCGATGATCGTGCTGGCGGGGTTGGTGGTGCTGCTCACCGGGCTAGGTGCTGTGGCGGGGCGCAACCGGTTCGTGTGACGGAGCAGGACTGTCCGGTGCCGTTGCCACTGAACCCCAGTCTGTAGCACTTCGTAGCACGGCAGCCTAGAATGAGGTCATGACCAAGAAGATCACCCAACGGGAGTTGCGCAACGACAGCGGTGCGATTCTGCGCGCGGTCGCTGGTGGTGAGGTTTTCGTGGTCACCAGCAACGGCGCGCCGGTGGCCCAGCTCGTGCCGCTACGGCGCCGCACCTTCGTGCCCCGTGCCGAACTCGCCCATGCCGCCGCTCACGCCCCGGTGATCGATCTCGCGGGTTTTCGCGCCGATCTCGACGCCGTTGTGGATCAGGATCTTCTCGGTGGCTGACCTGGGATTGCTCGACACCTCGGTGGTGATCGACCTGCCTCGGATCAACGTATCGGCGCTTCCGGCGGAGTTGGCGATCAGTGCCATCACCCTGGCGGAATTGGCTGCGGGACCGCACGCCGGCGGCGACCCGGCTGAGCGCGCCGTCCGGCAGCAGCGGTTGCAGTGGGCCGAGTCGACTTTCGACCCGATTCCCTTCGACGCCGAGGCGGCCCGTTATTACGGCAGCATGTTCGCGCTCGTCCTTGCCGCGGGCCGGAAGCCGCGGCGGCGACTCGCGGATCTGCTCATCGCATCCGTCGCCGCGGCCAACGATCTTCCGCTGCTCACGCGGAATCCCGACGACTTCCTCGGGCTGGAGCCGTTCGTGACGGTCGTGGCCGTGTGACGGGGACATGCGCCCCCGTCACACGTGCGGTCAGTCCAGCGGCAGGTTGAGCAGGGCGTTCTCGACGAGTTCCGGCATGGCGGGGTGGATCCAGTACTGGCCCTTGGCCATGGTGCGGGCGTCGAGGCCGAAGCTCATGGCCTGGATGAGGGGCTGGATGACGGTGGGGGCCTGGGGGCCGATGATGTGCGCGCCGAGGATCCTGCCGGTGGCGGGGTCGGCGAGGACCTTGGCGAAGCCGGTCTGGTCCTCCATGGCCCAGCCGTAGGCGATGGAGGCGTAGGCCTGCGAGCCCTTCACGTACCTCACGCCCTGCTCGACCGCCTGCTCCTCGGTGAGGCCGACGGAGGCGATCTGCGGTGACGAGAACACGGCGGACGGCACAAAGCGGTGGTCGGACGCCTTCGGCTCGTCGGGGTGCAGCAGGTTGTGCTGGACGACCTTGCCCTCGTGGTTGGCGACGTGCTTGAGCTGGTACTCCGAGCTGATGTCGCCGAACGCGTAAATGCCGTCCACCACGGTCTTCTGGTGCTCGTCCACGACGATCCGGCCGTCCGGGTGGGTGGTCACGCCGGTCTGCGCGAGGTCGAGCAGGTCGGAGTTGGGGACGCGGCCGACGGCGAGCAGCAGCTCGGCGGCCTCGACCGTCTCGGCGCCGTCCGGGCCCTCCAGGTGCAGTCGGACACCGGTGTCGGTGCGCTCGGCGCGCACGGTCTTGCGCTGGAGCCGGACGTCCCACTTCTCCGACGCGATCGAGGTGAACCGCTCGGCGATCTCGCGGTCCTCGTGGCGCAGCAGCAGGTCGGAGCGGGCGATCAGCGTGACCTTGACGCCGAACGACGAGAACACGTGGGCGAACTCGCTCGCGACGAACCCGCTGCCGACGATGATCATGCTTTCGGGCAGCTCGTCGAGCCGCATCACGGTGTCGCTGGTGTGGTAGTCGACGGTGTCGAGGTCGACCACGTCCGGGATGACCGGCCTGCTGCCCGCGCCGATCGCGAACCGGTCGGCGGTGATGACCTCGCCGGTGCCGGTGTCCAGCGTCTTCGGCCCGACGAACTTCGCGGTGCCCTGGTAGACGGTCGTGTTCGCGTTGTCCTCGGCCCGCCAGCGCAGCCCGCCCGCCGAGATCGGGTCGATCCGCCCGAAGATCCGGTCCCGCACGTCAGCCCAGCGCACGCCGTCCAGGTGCTCGTCGACACCGAACTTCGCCGCGCCCGACGGGGTCGACGCCACGTCGGCGGTGTGCACGAACATCTTCGTCGGGATGCACCCGACGTTCAGGCACGTGCCGCCGAAGGTGCCCTTCTCGACGATCGCGATCTGCTGGTCGGCGAACCGCTCGTCGGGGATCGAGTTCCCGGAGCCGCTGCCGATGATGACGAGGTCGAAGTGCCGCACGTTGCCGTCCTGCCTGGTAGGAGATGCGCCTACTCTCTCAAACGGGCAGGACGGCCGTGCGATTCCCGCTCAGGTCTGCTGAAAGACGGGCGTAATGATCGCCCTCGCGAGCGTGTGGAACGCCAGGTTGAAGCTCACCACCGCGGGCGACGCGTCGCCGTCCACGTCCAGCTTCTCCACGTCCACCGCGTGCACCACGAAGTAGTACCGGTGCGCCGGGTCGCCCTCCGGCGGCGCCGCACCGCCGAACGCCCGCGTGCCGTAGTCGGTCCGCACGTGGAACGCGTCCCCCGGCAGCGTGTCGTCCTTCTCACCCGCACCGGCCGCCAGCTCCGTCACCGACGCCGGCAGGTTCACCGCCACCCAGTGCCAGAACCCCGACGGCGTCGGCGCGTCCGGGTCGAAGCACGTCACCACGAAGCTCTTCGTGCCGTCCGGGAACCCGGACCAGCTCAGCTGCGGCGAGGTGTTGCCACCCGCGAACACCTGCGCCCGGTCCAGCGGCTCGCCGTCGCGCACGTCGGTCGACGTCACGCTGAACGAGGGCACCACGGGCAGCAGCGAGTACGGGTCGGGTGCGACAGGGCGCTCAAGGCTCATCGGGTTCCTCCACGGGTGATCTTGGGGTGGTTCGAGCGTAGTGCCGCCACCGGACCCGCGCAGTTTCCCCGTTCCTACCCGCGCGGCCGGTGTCAGCGTCTCTAATGGAGGGGCGTTCCTCGGGGCGGAGCGCGTTCGGCACACCAGGGGAGGGGTAGCCATGAACACCCGTTCACGGGTCTTCGCAGTCCTGTTCACCGCGTTCGCCGCCGTCGTCGCGATGACGTCGTCGGCAGCCGCGGCAGGCACCGGTCCGACGTTGACGAACGTCCGGATCGGCTCGCACGCCACGTACGACCGGATCGTCCTCGACTTCGCGGGACCGGCGCCGTCGGTCCCGTACGCCGAGGTCGTGCCCGAGCTGTTCTACGACGGCTCCGGCAAGCCGGTCAACCTGCCCGGCACGTTCTTCTACCAGGTGGTGTCCACCCCGGCCGCGGCCCACGACGACAACGGCCTCCCGACGTACACCGGATCGCGGAAGTTCGAGACGCCGTCGCTGTCGAACGTGCAGGCGTTCGCCATCACCGGCGACTTCGAGGGCCAGTTGACCGTTGGTCTGGGGTACCGGCGGGCGACGTGGCAGTCGGTTTCGGTGTTGACGAACCCGACGCGGGTTGTGATCGACATCGGCGTGTAGGACACGGGAGGGCCCCCGCTCGCGGTGAGCGGGGGCCTTCCGGTTCGGCCGCTGATCGATCGGGGCTCGTCGGCGTTCCGAGCTTCGTGCGGCCATTCGGATGGCGGCACCTCCCACGGGCAACCCGCGACGCGGCCAAGCGTCCGGATTGGTGTGCGCTTCTTGGGGAGAAGCACTTGGCACATTTGAAGAGGGGGAATCATGAACACTCGGTTGAAGTTCTCGGCAGTCCTGTTCACCGCGCTCACCGCCGTCATGGCCACGGTTTCCACGGCGTCCGCGACGCCTGACGCGAAGCCGTTGCTGACGAACGTCCGGGTTGGCGCCCACGCCACGTACGACCGGATCGTGCTCGACTTCACCGGACCCGCGCCGGACGGGACCGCAGGCGATGTCGTGCCGGAGTTGATCGCAGACGGCTCCGGCAAGCACGTCGACCTGGCGGGCACGTACTTCTACCAGGTCAGGACGTGGACCGCCGCCGCCCATGACGACAACGGCAATGCGACGTACACCGGGTCGCGGAAGTTCGAGACGCCGTCGCTGTCGAACGTGCAGGCGTTCGCCATCACCGGCGACTTCGACGGGCAGTTGACCGTTGGTCTGGGGTACCGGCGGGCGACGTGGCAGTCGGTGACGGTGTTGACGAACCCGACGCGGGTCGTGATCGACATCGGCGTGTAGGATACGCGGAAGGCCCCCGCTCGCGGTGAGCGGGGGCCTTCCTGCCAACACATCACGCCACAGCGGTCACAACCTCCGCCGCGGGCTCCAGGGCGTGGACCAGGACCTCGCGGACATCCGCCACGAAGTGCACGGTCAGTGCCTCCCGGACCGACGCGGGCACGTCGTCCAGGTCGGGCTCGTTCCGAGCCGGCAGCAGCACCGTCGTGATCCCGGCCCGGTGCGCGGCCAGCAGCTTCTGCTTGACCCCGCCGATCGGCAGCACCCGCCCGGTCAGCGACACCTCACCGGTCATCGCCACGTCCGACCGCACCGGCCGCCCGGACAGCAACGACGCCAGCGCGGTGGTCATCGTGACCCCGGCCGAAGGCCCGTCCTTGGGGACAGCGCCGGCGGGCACGTGGATGTGCACCCCGCGATCGGCCAGCGACCCGACGCCGAAACCCAGCTCGTCGTCGTGCGACCGCAGGTAGGACAGCGCGATCTGCGCCGACTCCTTCATCACGTCGCCCAACTGCCCGGTCAACGTCACCCCGCTGGCCCCGGAGTCCTTGGCGGCCAACGAAGCCTCGATGAACAGCACGTCACCACCGGCACCGGTGACCGCCAGACCCGTTGCCACACCGGGAACGGAGGTCCGCTCGGCCGACTCCGGCGTGTGCTTCGGCTTGCCGAGGTAGCCGCGCAGGTCGGGCACGTCCACGCCGACCGGGAGCGTCGCCTCCTCGTCCAGGGCGAGCCTCGCCGTCACCTTGCGCAGGATGCGCGCGAGACCGCGTTCCAACTGCCGCACACCGGCTTCGTGCGTGTACTCACCGGCGAGCTTGCGCAGCGCGTCCTCGGTGAGCGTGACGTCCTCGGGCGTCAGACCGGCCTTCTCCAGCTGTCGGGGGAGCAGGTGGTCGCGGGCGATGGTGACCTTCTCCTCCTCGGTGTAGCCGTCGAGCTGCACGAGTTCCATCCGGTCGAGCAGCGGCGCGGGGATGGTGTCGAGCACGTTCGCGGTGGCCAGGAAGACCACGTCGGACAAGTCGAGGTCGACCTCGAGGTAGTGGTCGCGGAACGTGTGGTTCTGCGCCGGGTCGAGCACCTCGAGCAGTGCGGCGGTCGGGTCGCCGCGGTAGTCGGAGCCGACCTTGTCGATCTCGTCGAGCAGCACGACCGGGTTCATCGTCCCGGCCTCGGTGATGGCGCGGACGATCCGGCCGGGCAGCGCGCCGACGTAGGTGCGCCGGTGGCCGCGGATCTCGGCCTCGTCGCGGACGCCACCCAGGGCGACCCGGACGAACTTGCGGCCCATGGCGCGCGCCACGGACTCGCCGAGCGACGTCTTGCCGACGCCGGGAGGCCCGACGAGGGCCAGCACGGCTCCGCTGCGGCGGCCGCCCACGACGCCCATGCCGCGGTCGGTCCGCCTGCGGCGCACAGCCAGGTACTCGGTGATCCGCTCCTTCACGTCGTCCAGCCCGGAGTGGTCGGCGTCCAGCACCGCCCGCGCGCCCAGGATGTCGTAGGCGTCGTCGGTGCGCTCGTTCCACGGCAGCTCCAGCACCGTGTCCAGCCAGGTGCGGATCCAGCCGACCTCGGGGGACTGGTCGGAGGTGCGCTCCAGCTTGTCCACCTCGGTGAGCGCGGCCTTGCGGACGTGCTCGGGCAGGTCGGCGCCCTCGACGCGGGCGCGGTAGTCCTGCTCCTCGGTGGCGGGCTTGCCGTCCAGCTCGGCCAGTTCCTTGCGGATCGCGGCCAGCTGCTGGCGCAGCAGGAACTCCCGCTGCTGCTTCTCCATGCCCTCCTTGACGTCCTTGCGGATCGTCTCGGCGACATCCAGCTCGGCCAGGTACTCGCGACCCCACACGAGCAGCTTCTCCAGCCGCGCGTTGACGTCGCTGGTCTCCAGCAGCCAGACCTTCTGCTCCTCGGTCACGTACGTCGCGTAACCGGCGAGGTCGGCCAGCGCCGACGGCTCGTCGACCTGCTGCACGGAGTCGACGACCTGCCAGGCGCCGCGCTGCTGGAGGATCGTGGTCACCAGCGCGCGGTACTCGCGGGCCAGCTCGTCGGTGCGGTCGTCGGCCGCGGGGGTGTCGGCGATGGTCGCCTCGACCCACAGCGCCGCGCCGGGGCCGGTCGTGCCGGTGCCGATGCGCACGCGCTCGGTGCCGCGGACGACCGCCGCCCGTTCACCGCCGGAGAGCCTGCCGACCTGCTCGATCAGGGCCAGGGTGCCCACCTTGGCGTACTTGCCGTCCAGCCTGGGGACCAGCAGGATCCGCGCCTTGGTCCCGGTCTCGGCGGCGGCGGTGGCGGCCTCGACGGCGGCACGGGCCTCGGCGTTGGCGTCCGCACCGGAAAGCCGGATGGGGACGACCATGCCGGGGAGCACGACCACGTCGTCGAGGGGCAACACCGGAAGAGCCAGAGTCTTGCCCATCAGTTCACCCTCCAAAGTTGAGTCTGACTGGCTCAACCAAGTAGAGCGGATGTTTGTTTCCCGATGGTGTTCGCTCTGAGCGAGCGGGCTTAGAGTTGCCCGATGCAGAGCCTTGACCTGGACAGCTTGCGGCTGACCGCGCTCCCCGCCGACCTCGCGCCGGACCTGTGGGAGCTGAGCGCCTACGACAACGACCTCACGTCGTTGCCCGATTCCCTCTGGGATCTCGGCGAGCTGCGGATGCTCAACGTCGCGGCCAACCGCATCGGCGAGGTCTCGCCGGAGATCAGCAGGCTCACCACGCTGCACACCCTCGACCTCGGGCACAACGCCCTCACGTCCCTCCCGGATTCCCTCGGCGACCTCACCTCGCTCGACCGGTACCTCTACCTGAGCGACAACCGGCTCACGGCCGTGCCCGAGTCGCTGGGCGGGCTGGTCAAGCTGCGCTACCTCAACCTCACGGACAACCTGCTGACCGCGTTGCCCGCCACCATCGGCGGCATGGCGGGCCTGCGCGAACTGCGCCTCTACGGCAACCAGCTCACGGCGCTGCCGGACTCGATCGGCTTCCTGTCCCGCCTGCGCGAACTGCACCTGCGCGGCAACCACCTGACGGAACTGCCACCGTCCCTCGGCCGCCTCTCCGACCTGCGCGAACTCACCCTCCGCGACAACCGGCTCACCGCGCTGCCCCCCGAGATCGGCGACCTGGTCGCGCTGCGCGTCCTCGACGTGCGCAACAACGAGCTGACGGCGCTGCCCGACGTGATCGAGAAGCTGCCCGCCCTGGAAAAGCTCGACCTCCGCTGGAACAAGCGCCTCAAGATGCCCGTGTGGCTGCTCGACCTGGAACGCCGGGGTTGCGTCGTCCTCACCTGACTGCGCCTGGACACGCCACGACGCCGGGCGGTTGGATCAGAGGTCCGTCGTACGGTGAGGGGAACGTCGTGGATCCTTGGGTACCGTCATCGGTCGACCTGTCCCGGCCGAGCGTCGCCAGGATGTACGACTACTTCCTCGGCGGCTCGCACAACTTCGCCGTCGACCGCGACGCCGCCAAGGTCATCGAGAAGATCTACCCCGGCATGGCGGGCGCCGCCCGCGCCAACCGCTCGTTCCTCCGCCGTGCCGTCCGCTACCTGTGCGGACAGGGCATCGACCAGTTCCTCGACCTGGGTTCCGGCATCCCGACCGTCGGCAACGTGCACGAGATCGCCCAGAACATCATCCCGACGGCCCGCGTCGCCTACGTCGACGTGGAACCGGTCGCCGTCGCCCACAGCGTCGCCCTGCTGGCCGGCAACGACCGCGCCATCGCCGTCCAAGCCGACCTCCGCGACCCCGACGCGGTGCTGAACTCCCCAGCCGTCAACAACCTGCTCGACTTCTCCCGCCCCGTCGGCGTCCTGCTCGCCGCCGCCCTCCACTTCGTCCCCGACACCGACAACCCGCACACCGCCGTCGCCCGCTACCGCGACGCCCTGGCCCCCGGCAGCCATCTGGCCATCAGCCACGGCAGCCTCGAAGGCATCCCGCAGGACAGCGTCACCAACGGCGAACGCGTACAGGCCATCTACCAACGCACCGACGCCCAACTAGTACTTCGCACCAAGGGCGACATCACCCGCTTCTTCGACGGCTTCGACATCGTCACCCCAGGCGTAGTCCTACTGCCAGAATGGCGCCCCGACTCCGACGACGCCTACATCACCGCCTACGTAGGCGTAGGCCGCAAACCCTGACCCGCCAACGCAAATGACGTCAGGCGCCTGAGCCCAAACCAAGCCCAAAGCCAGGCCTTGTCGGCACCGGCGCAGCCGCTCCCCAGCATCCGGCGCGGAGCGCCCACCGCCTTGCCGACGCGCAGCGAGGTGCCCGAGTTCGGCGCAGCCGAATGCTGGCGCAGCCAGACCTACCCCTGCACCCGATCAAAAGCCATCTCTATGCTTGTCGAAGCTTGTCAAGACAGCTCCACCGTCTTGACAAGCTTCGACAAGCATAGAACACTCGGCGACCGGGTAAAGGCACCCCCACCCACGACGCACCACCCAAGCGGAACTGGCGAAAGCGCCGATCACCACCACCCCCACCCCAAAGACCACCACCCCCCACCACCACGACAACAACCCCACCCCCACCACCCCCGACCGTCTACACCGGACAGGGCGACGACGTAATCACCCTCGACCGCCCAAGCGGCTTCAAGATCGTCAAGTTCGACTGCCCCGCGTGCACGGGCCACACCGCCCTCAAGTCCGACGGCTTCGAGTCCCCGCTCGTCAACACGATCGGCGCCTACTCAGGTCTCCAGTGGATGGACATCCGCGACAACAGCCGCACCACCACCCTGACCGTGACCGCCGAAGGCGCGTGGACCCTCACCGTCGGCGGCCTCGACCTCGCAACCCTGGCCGACGGTCCGGTATCGGGTACCGGTGACGCGGTCGTCTACCTGATGTCCAAAACCACCAAGGCGAGGATCACCAACACCGGCGACGGGCACTTCGCGGTCCACGTCGCGTCGACCAAGACGACCGCCTGGACCTCGCCGTCAACACCATCGGCGGCTACGAAGGCACGGTCCCCCTCCCAAGCCCGGCCTTCGTACAACTCACCTCCAACGGCGACTGGTCCATCACCCCCTCATAAGCCCCTCCCCCCGCGCAACATCCGCCACCTCCCCAGGCGTCCCAGCCATGATCGTCCGCACATGCGCCGTGACCACCTCCACCGGCCACTCCCACCAAGCCGCCCGCAGCAACAACTCCACCTCCTCATCCGAATACCGCTGCTTGACCACCTTCGCCGGATTCCCGCCGACCACCGTGTACGGCGGCACATCACCCACCACCACGGCTCCGCTGGCGATGATGGCGCCGTCGCCGATGCGGACGCCGGGCATGATCGTGGTGCGGTAGCCGAACCACACGTCGTTGCCCACGACGGTGTCGCCCTTGGTCGGGATGTTCATCAGCAGGTCGACGGTGTTCTCCGCCCAGTCGCCGCCGAAGATCGTGAACGGGAACGTGGACACGCCGGTCGTGAGGTGGTTGGCGCCGGCCATGATGAACGTGGTGCCCGCCGCGAGGGCGCAGTACCGGCCGATGATCAGCTTCTCGTCGCCGTAGGAGTACAGGACGTTGCGGCGTTCGAAGTGCGTCGCGTGGTCCGGGTCGTCGTAGTAGGTGAAGTCGCCGACCTCGATGTTGGGGGAGGTGATCAGCGGTTTGAGCAGGACGACCCGCGGGTGGTCGGGGAGCGGGTGGAGTTCGTTCGGGTCGGGCACGGCGAGTCCTCTCAGGCGGGGAGCAGGGCGCGGAGGCCCTTGACGACGCTGCGGCGGAACGTGGCGAAGTCGTGTCCGCCCGCCGCCTCGTGGTAGGTGACGGGGTAGCCCCTGGCGCGCAGCACGGTGCGCAGGTGGCGGTTGGCGGCGCGCTGGTCGACGCCGGGGGAGACGGGGCTCGCGCCGGTCTCCAGCGAGCCCACGTCGATCCAGAACCGCAGTGGCAGCAGTGGCGCCTTGGCGTACTGGCGGGTGAGCCATTCCGGCTCGGAGTCCTTGCCCCAGCCCGTTTCCGAGTCCCGGTAGCCCCACCAGTGCGCCCCGGAGCAGGACAGCACGGCCCCGAACGCGTCGGGCCTCTCCAAGGCGGTGTGGGCGGCGGCGAGACCGCCGAGGCTGTTGCCCGCGAGCACGACGCGGCTCGTGTCGTCGCTCACCGGGTAGAGCGACCGCACGAACGGCAGGACGTCCTCCGCGAGGTGGGTGGCGAAGGCGGAATCGCAGGCCAGTTCGGCCATGCGGGGCGCCATGCCACCCGTGTTGTGCACCATCGCGACCACGGCGGGCTCGATCTCGCGGCCCATCAGGTTGTCCAGCGCCGTGTCCAGCCGGGCGACCAGCGGCCAGCACTCGCCGTCGAGCAGCACCACGAGCGGGTACGTCCTGTCCGCCTGGTAGCCGGGCGGGGTGTAGACGGTAATGGTCCGATCGGACAGGTCGTGCTCGGTGAGCTTCCCGCGGTCGGTGGGCTCGGCGTCGAACCAGTCGACGTCCTCGGCGTCCGGCAGCCGCAGTTCGGAGTCCCAGAACCGCCGGTCGGCCGTGTCCTCGCCCGCGACGACCGCCATCTGCGGGAACAGCGCACGCGGGTTGAAGGGGTCGGCCAGCATCCTGGCCCGCGCCTCGACCATCAGCCGCCCCAGTTCCGCGAGGTCGGAGTGGTCGGCGTCGGTGAACGGGTCGTCGACCAGGAACTGGTAGGTCGTGACCACGTCGGACGCCACGACCGCGTCGAGGTGCCACACCTGCGTGCCCGGCACCCGCCGCATCGGGTGCGACAGGGCGTTCGGGTCCTCGAACACCTGGGCCCGCACCGACACCTGCCGCTCGGGCCCGATCCACACGAACGTCACCTCGACGGTGGTGTCGGTCAGCCGCTTGACCAGCGGTCCGCCGGACTCCACCAGGTCGGCGCGCAGCCGTTCCACGGCGCCCACCGGGTCCCGCTCGGCCTCGTCGGCGAACCGCGTCACCCGGTCCGACACTTCGACCACCTCCCTAATGCAACTCAAGTTGCGTTATTGTGGTCACGTCCTGCCCCGCGACGCAACTGGAAAAGCCCGTGAACGCTCGTCCCGGCGGCCGCTCCGCCCGAGTCCGCGACGCCGTCCTGTCCGCCGTGTACGACGAACTGGCCGAGGTCGGCTACCCGCACCTGACCGTCGACAACGTGGCCGGCCGCGCAGGCGTGCACAAGACCACCGTGTACCGGCGCTGGGGCAGCGTCGACGCGATCCTGGTCGACGCGCTCGACCGCACCGCGGCGAGCGGGTGGCGGCCGCCGGACACCGGCACGGTGGAGGGCGACCTGATCGCCGTCACGACGGAGATCGCCCTGACCTTCGGCGATCCCCACGAGCGCCTGGTCCCCTCGGCCCTCGTGGCCGCCGCGTTCCAGTCGGCCGTCGCCGCCGAGGCGATGAGCGCCTACTACGCCGCCCGGCACCGGGCCGCGGCCGAACTCGTCGTCCGCGCGGTCGAACGGGGTGAGCTGCCCGCCACCGTCGACCCGGTCGAGGTGGTCCGCGCCGCCTGCGGCCCGCTGTTCTACCGCGTCTTCATCACCCGCGAACCCGTGGACGCCGCCGTCGCCGAGCGCTGCGCGCTGGCCGCGTTGGCCGCGGCCCGCGCGGGCGTGATCTAGTGCGCCGTGGACAAGACCCGACTCGGTGCCTGGCTGGTCATCTTCCTCGCGGTGGCGCAGACCCTCACGACCCTGCCGACCGCCGCCGCGCCGGAGCTGGGTGCCGCCGCGGTCGTCTTCAACGCGGCCGCGGCGTTCTCCGCCTACCTGCTGCTGCGCCGCCCGGACCGCAGCCGGTGGCCGCTCGTCGTCTGGAGCGCGGGCTTCTTCGGCTGGCACGTCACCGGCCTGGCCACCATGGCGAACCTCGTCACCACCGACCTGGACCCGGTGTTCTTCATCGCGTCCCAGCGCGAACTCTCCATCGCCTACCAGGCGGTCCTCGCCACGCTCGCGGGCTTCGCCGTCCACATCCTGTTGCCGCGCCCCGAAAAGCGCTAGCGCCCACCCGCGCTGAGCAGCAGCACGCCCGCTTCGGGATCCTCGCCGGGACGCAGCAGCGAGAACGTCCACGGCCGGTCGTCCACGCACGCGGTCGTGGTCCGGAACTCCTGCACGGACCGGCATTCCCACCAGCACGCCAGTTCCGGTCGCCGGGCGGCGAACTCGGCCAGCAGCTCACGGGTGCGCGGATCCTCCGGGCAGCGGTCGGCGTGCCCGCGGAACCGGCGGAACACGTTCTGCGCCAACGGTTCCCACTCCGGCATCCGGTCGCGAACGGCGGGATCGGTCAGCAGCAGCACGAGGTTGCGCTCCGACAGCCGCCAGAGGTCCCGGTGCGCCCGGTTGGCCGCGACCACGTCCAGCCTGCGGTCCACCGCGACCGCGGGCCCCGGCCACCCGTCGACCACCGGCCGCAGCACCGCCGCCAGGTCGACGACCTCGTCGGCCACCGCGCGCAGCCCGGCCAGCGCCAGCACGTGCCGGTGCGCGTCCGCGTCCAGCCGAAGCGCCCGCGCCACCGCGTCGAGCACCTGCCGCGACGTGTCCACCCGCCCCTGCTCCAACCACGTGTACCAGGCCAGTCCCACCCCGGACAGCGCCGCGACCTCCTCCCGCCGCAGTCCGGGCGTGCGCCGCCGCGCCCCGCCCACCAGCCCCACGTCCGCGGGCGCCAACCGCTCCCGGTGCGCCCGGAGGAACAACCCCAGCTCCTGCTTCACAGCCATGTCCCCGAGCCTATGACCACGGGTAACCCCACGAACGCCTGTCTCGTGCGGTGGACCCGCACCGGCCAGGCTGGCCCCATGACCGAACAGCTCCGGCGCCGCGACCCCGACTCCTCCGCCCGCACCGAACCGCGCCCCTACATCCGCGCGTTCGTCCCCCTGGGCGGGCTCGACGACGCGATCGCCTTCTACGAACACCTCCAGGGCGTCGAGGTCGACCTGCGCACCCCGTACCCGGAGAAGGGCCTGGCGATCGCGACCGTCGGCGCGTTCCTGCTGGTGGAAGGTGCCGACGAGATCCTCGAACCCTTCCGCGCCACGCACGGCACCCTGCTCGTGGCCGACCTCGGCGAGTACGAGGACCGGCTTGTCGCCGAAGGCGCGGAGATCCTCGACGCCCGGATCGACGTGCCGACCGGCGCGGGCCTCACGGCCAGGCATCCGGACGGCACCATCGTCGAGTACGTCCACCACCGCCCGCAGCCGCACGAACTCGGCTAGTCCTGCCCCGGAGCCGTCGTCACCCGCGGTCCAGGAACTCGTCGACCGCCGCGAAAGTCCGCTCCCGGACCGCCGCGGCGGACAGGAACAGGTCGTGCATCCCGTCCTGGACTGCGAGCGACGTCACCCGCCCGCCCAGCTTCGGCGCCCACCGCTCGATGTCCGCCACGTCCAGCACCGTGTCCGACACCATCGCCCGCTCCGTCCACGCCTTCGCGTGCAGGTGGCTCGCGCCGGACCGCAGGACGAGCACGGGAACCCGCACGTCGAGTCCACCCTGGAGCTTCGCGTGGCCCATCCGGATCGTCCGCAGCCAGCCCGCGTGCACCGGGAACGCCTCGATCGGCTTCCACGCGAGGTCGAAGTCCCACTCGCCGTGGTGGTCGCGGTGGATGCTCTGGCCGTACACCGGTCCCAGGCCCGGCTTGACCACGAGCTTCGGCGCCACCCCGCCGATGCCGCGCACCACGGCCGTGCCGACCGTCCGCATGATCCACGGCTCGGCCAGTTCGAACCACGGGCTGTTGAGCACGAGCGCGTCCAGCAGGCCGTCCGCGCGCCGCTCGTGCGCCCACAGGCTGGTGATCAGGCCGCCGGTCGAGTGTCCCATCAGGACCAGCTTCGAGTGGCCGTCCTCCTGGCGGATCACGCGCACGGCCTCGTCGACGTCGGCGAGGTGGTCGGCGAGGTCGGTGACGAAGTTGGGCGTCTCGCCCTGCTTCAGCGACCGGCCGTAGGAGCGCAGGTCGACGGCGTAGAAGTCGAACCCGAGGGCCGCGTAGTGCTCGGCCACGTGGCGCTGGAAGAAGTAGTCGGCCCAGCCGTGCACGTGGAGGATGGCTCCTCTGGTGGCTTCTTGCGCGCGGTGGCGCACCAGGGTGGCGGTGGCTTCGCCCAGGGACAGGGTCCGGGTCCCGAAGTCGGCACCGAGCACGTCAGCGGTCATCGCGACAGTCTGCACGGTGTTCGACCGGTTTCGGCAACCCGAAGCGCGGAATCTGGCTAGCCTCGGACGAATGACGGATGAGATCGAACGTTCGACGGCCAGGGTGCGCTTCGCCGGTATCAGTCCGCGGGCGTACGAACACCCCGCGGACCGGGGCGCGTTGGCGCTGCTCCGCGCCGTGCCGGGCATCGGTCCCGTGCTCCAGGCGGTGGCCGGGGCCTTCACCGAGCGCGGTGAACGGCTGGTGTACCTCGCCTCCTCGATCAGGGTCGGCCCGAAGCAGTACGCGGACCTGGACCGGATCCGGCTGGAGACGGCGGCCACTTTGGACATCGACCCGGTGCCCGAGTTGTTCGTGCAGCGCAACCCGGTGCCGAACGCGTCGACGCTGGGCATCGACAAGCCGTTCATCGTGATCACCACGGGCCTGCTCGAACTGCTCGACACCGAAGGCCTGCGGTTCACGATCGGGCACGAGATGGGCCACGTCCTGTCCGGGCACGCGCTCTACCAGACGATCCTGCAACGCCTGATGCAGCTCCAGTACAGCCTCGGCTGGATGCCCGCCGGGTACTGGGCGATCCGCGCGGTCATCGCCGCGCTGTTCGAGTGGTACCGCAAGACCGAGCTGTCCTGCGACCGCGCCGGGCTGCTGTGCGTGCAGGACCCGGCCGCCGTGCTGCGCGTGCACGTGGCGATGGCGGGCGGCATGGACGGCTCGCAGATCGACACGGCCGAGTTCCTCAAGCAGGCCAAGGAGTACGAGCAGGTCGAGGACATCCGCGACAGCGTCCTCAAGCTCGTCAAGACGTGGCCGCTGACGCACCCGCTGGCCGTGGTGCGCGCCGCCGAGCTGCAGAAGTGGGCGGCCTCCGAGGAGTACCGCGCGATCCTCACCGGCGAGTACGCGCGCCGCGAGGACGACCGGCCGACCAGTTCGTTCACCGAGGACGTCAAGTCCGCGGCGAAGTCGTACAAGGACTCGATGAGCACCTCCGAGGACCCGCTGATGAAGGTCTTCAACGAGTTCGGCGAGGTGCTTTCGGGCACGGCGGGCAAGGTCTGGAGCAAGTTCGGAAACTCCCCGAACAACTGACGTTGGGCCGAACAGCCCAGTTCTGTCGTACGTCTTGGCTAACCTCCTTGGGACAACCGGACTCATGGAGGAGGCCCCGTGGGGGACACCAAACGACGTCTTGCCGCGTTCGTGGCGGTACTGGCGGCCCTGCTGACCTGCACGGCACCCGCGGGTGCCGACGATCGGATCGTCGGCGGCGACCGCGTCTCGATCGCCACCCACCCGTGGGTGGTGTACCTGACCGACGGGAACGGCTTCCAGTTCTGCGGTGGCACCCTGGTGGCGCCGACCAAGGTGCTCACGGCGTCGCACTGCGCGTCCGGCCGCACCGCGGACTCGGTCCGCGTGGTCGCCGGGCGTGAGGACAAGCAGAGCAAGTCCGGTGTGGTCAGCGCCGTCACCGACATCTGGATGCACCCCGGTTACCAGACCGCGGACCAGGGGCGGGACGTCGCCGTGCTGACCCTCGGCACGGAGCTGCTGTACCCGACGATGCCGCTGGCCGGTGCCGCCGACAGCTCCCTGTACGCCGCGGGGACCTCGGCGTACATCTACGGGTGGGGTCGGGTCAGCGAGCAGGGCGCCACGTCCCGGTACCTGCTGGGCGCGACCGTGCCGCTGTCGACCGACAGCGCCTGCCAGGAGGCGTACCCGCAGTACGACAAGGCCCAGATGGTGTGCGCCGGGTTCCCCGCGGGAGGGGTGGACACCTGCCAGGGCGACTCCGGTGGCCCGCTGGTGTCCGGGGGCAAGCTGATCGGCGTGACGTCCTGGGGCGAGGGGTGCGCCCGTGCGGGCAGGCCCGGCGTGTACGCGCGGGTGGCGGCTTTCGAGGCCGCGGTGGCCGAGCAGCTGGCCGTGGTGCCCGCGGAGACGTCGTCCCTGCCCGAGCCGCAGCCCGAGGGGTGACCGGTGGTCCGGCCGGGAGCGCGACTCCCGGCCGGACCGGGTGGCCTACGCCCGGTCGACCCGCCCCGGTGCGGGCCGGACGGGCGGCGCGGGACGTTCGCGGAGCCCGCGCAGGAACAGGGCGGTCAGGGTGCCGATGGCGCCGATCACGATGAGCGGTGCCGCGGTCGCCGAGCAGAAGCTCGCCCAGTCGGAGTCGGGGTAGGCGTTCCTGCTGTCGCGCGAGCTGGGTTCGAACATCCCGAACAGGATCCCCATCGGCACGGACACGACCGCGAGGCACGTCGTGACGACCGCTGCCCACCGCCGTCGGAGCGCCACGAACGGGGAGGCCACCACCAGCAGGGCCGCGGAGATCACCGCTCCGCCGTACAGCTGCCTGGTGGAGCGCATGCTCGCCTCGTCGAAGGTCCGGTCGCGGATGTTCCCCCTGTAGGCGGGCCCCTGCCAGGTGTCGAGCTGGTGGCCGATGGCGACGGAGGCGAACACCAGCCCGACGGCGAAGATCGCCATCGCCACCAGCGGCCAGGGGATGAGCGTGGGTCCGCGTTGGGTGCGCACGAACAACCAGGACGTCCGGGACGCCCTGGTCGTTGCGCGCGCGGCCGACACGGGGACCCCCGGCGTCAGAGGACCAGTCCGACGGACATGGTGAGGAACACCGCCGCGCACACCGCGTCCAGCGCGGTCGTGACGCCGGGGCGGTGCAGCCCGCCCGCGACGCGGCTCGCGGCCACGACGATGAGCAGCTCCCACAGGGCGGCGAGGCCGAGGAACACCACGGCCAGCATCGCCAGCTGGGCCGTCGGCTGCCCGGCGCCGATGAACTGCGGCAGGAACGCCAGGGAGAACAGCAGCATCTTCGGGTTGGTGATGTTGGTCAGGAAGCCGCGCCGGAACGGCCGGTCGGCCACGGCCTCCAGCGGCTCGTCGACCTCCGGGCGCCGCAGCAGCCCGCGCGTGATCGACAGCGCCAGCCACAGCAGGTACGCCGCGCCGACCCAGCGCAGCGCCACGAGCACCACCGGGTAGCGGGCCAGGACGACGCCGAGTCCCGAGATGACCACGCCGACCTGCACGAAGCTCGCCGCGTGGATGCCGCCCAGCGCCCACAGGCCCGCCCGCGTGCCCGAGCGCATCGAGGTGCGCAGCAGCAGGAAGGCGTCGACGCCCGGCGTGAGGATCACGACCACGCAGGCGATCAGGAAGGCCGGGACTTGACCGAAGTCGAGGAACATGCGTGACCCTCCTAGGGTGCCGGACAGATCGTTGCGATCTGTGCACTGCGCCGATGATTCTTCGGCTCCGGACGACTCTAACAGGAAGATTTGATGTTCTGTTCCCGGTGGGCGGTGGATTCGACTGTCGGCCGCTGGGTTTGCCGGAAGAACTGCGGGCGGTCGCGCCCGGTGTCGGAGCGTGGCGAGGGCGCCTGCTGGAGACCGGCGGTCATCTGCGGCGCGCTCGTCGACGTCGTCTTATGCCGTGTGCCGCCGGATGAGCCGGGATGTCCACAGGTGGCCGGCGAGCCGCTGATCACATCTCCGAGCCGGTCCGCTGTGATATCCAGGCTGGTGTGCGCACATCACCGTTCCCCGCCACGCTGCGCAGGCAGTGGTCGGCCGACCTGACCACCGCGCAGCTGTACGCGCTGCTGAAGTTGCGCAGCGAGGTGTTCGTGATCGAGCAGTCCTGCCTCTACGCGGACCTGGACGGCCGCGACCTCGAACCCGGCACCCGGCACCTGTGGCTGGAGGTGGACGGCAGCCCGGAGCCGCTGGCCTACCTCCGGCTGCTGGAGGAGGCCGACGGCACGTTCCGGATCGGGCGGGTGGTCACGGCCCGCGTCGCCCGCGGCCGCGGTTACAGCCGCAGGCTGGTCGAGGCCGCGCTGAGCGAGGTCGGCACGGTCGACTGCGTGCTGGACGCGCAGACCTACGTGGCCGACTTCTACGGCTCGTTCGGCTTCGTGGCCGAGAGCGCGGAGTTCATCGAGGACGGGATCCCGCACCTGCGGATGCGCCGGTCTCGGTGATCACGCGGACCGCGCGCTCGATGTCCGCCTCGGACAGGTCGGCCCGCGCGGTCAGCCGCAGCCGCGAGATGCCGTCGGGCACCGACGGCGGCCGGAAGCAGCCCACGACCACACCGGCCGCGCGGCAGGCCTCGGCCCACTCGAACGCGGCCTCGGGCGAGGGCGCCTGCACGGACACGACCGCCGCCGTCGGCGCGCTGGCCCGGAAACCCGCCGCGCGCAGGCGTTCGGACAGCTCGACGGCCGCGGCCAGCGCCCGGCCGGGGCGGTCGGGTTCCTCGCGCAGCACCTTCAGCGCGGTCAGCGCCGCCGCCACGCTGCCCGGCGCGAGGCCGGTGTCGAAGATGAAGCTGCGCGCGGTCTCGACCAGGTGGCGGATGACCCGGCTCGGCCCGAGCACCGCGCCGCCCTGGGCGCCGAGGGACTTCGACAGCGTGATCGTGGTGACCACGTCCGGCGACTTCGCCAGCCCCGCCGCGTGCACAGCGCCACGACCGCCTTCACCCAGCACGCCGAGGCCGTGCGCGTCGTCCACGACCAACGCGGCGTCGTGCTCGCGGCACACCGCCGCCAGCTCGGCCAGCGGCGCGAGGTCGCCGTCGACGGAGAACACCGAGTCCGTCACGACCAGCGCCCGCCGCTCGCCCCGCGTGGCCAGCGCGTTCTTCACCTGCGGAACGTCGGTGTGGCCCGCGACGACCACGTCCGCCTTCGACAGCCGGCAGCCGTCGATCAGGGAGGCGTGGATGTACTGGTCGGCCACGATCGCGGTGCCCGCCCCGGACAGCGCCGTGAGCGCGCCGAGGTTCGCCGCGAAACCGGAGGAGAACACCAGCGCGGACTGCGCGCCGCAGAAGTTCGCGAGCTCGTACTCGAGTTCGGTGTGCAGCTCGGTGCTGCCGGTCACCAGCCGCGACCCCGTCGACCCCGCGCCCCAGCGCATCGACGCCGCCGCGGCCGCCCCGGTCACCCGCTTGTCCCGCGCGAACCCGAGGTAGTCGTTGCTGGCGAGGTCGAGGTCCGTCGACGTCGCCGGTCGCGGCCGCAGCCTGCGGGTCAGTCCGGCCTTGGCGCGGGCCTCCGCGCGGGTGTCGATCCAGTCGAACACCGAGTCACCTGTGCTCACGCTCACCGCGGCAGTCTCCCACCGGCCGGGTGCGGTCCACCCGCGCGGACCACCCAGCTCGACCTGTTCTATGCCGAGTGGCCCTTCGACCTGCGGAGACTGCGCGCGGAGAGCGTGCGGGCGGTCCGGCTCAGGGAACCAGGAACTGCTTCCCCGTGGTGCTCCGCTCCTCCAGCGCCCGATGCGCCGCAGCGGCCTCGCCCAGCGGCCAGGACTTCCCGAGCACGGGTCGGAGTTCGCCGGAGGCGCCGAGCGCGAAGGCGTCCGCGAGCAGCTTCGCGGCGTAGGCCGGGTCGCCGGACAGGTTGCGCAGGCCGATGAGGGCGACGCCCTTGCGCACCACGTCCTTCACCGGGATGTCGGCGTACGAGCCGGACGCGGTGCCGTAGAGGACCATCCGCCCCACGCCGTCGCTGAGCAGGTCGAACGCGGACCGGGACACCTCGCCGCCCACGGAGGACAGGACCACGTCGACCGGTGCGATCCGGGAAGTCCAGTCCGGCGCCGTGTAGTCGACGGCCTCGTCGGCGCCGAGTTCCTTGGCCAGCGCGAGTTTGGCCTCGCCCCGTGCCAGAGCCACGGCGGTGGCTCCGGCACGGGTGACGAGCTGCACCAGGAGGCTGCCGACCCCGCCCGCGGCAGCCTCGACCAGCACGCGCTCGCCCGCCCGGATCCGGGCGGCGTCCAGGAGCCCGAGGGCGGTGATGCCCTGGACGTAGAGGGCGAGTGCCTCGCGCGCGCTCAGGCCGTCGGGCACGGGGATGGCGCCCGCGGCGGGGAGCACGGCCAGTTCGGCGTAGCCGCCGGTGAGGGAGAAGCCGAGCACCTCGGTGCCGATGAGGTCGCCGGACACGTCCTGGCCGACGGCGCGGACGACACCCGCGACCTCCAGGCCGAGGGTGGTCGGCAGGGGCGGCTGCGGGTACCAGTCGTAGAGCTCGGCCGACGCCCGCGAGCGCTGGAGCGCCTCGCCGTAGTTCAGGCCGATCGCGGTCACCTCGACCAGCACCTGGCCCGGCCCGGCGACCGGGTCGGGGACGTCGTCCACCTGGAGCACCTCGGGACCGCCGAACTCGTGGACGCGCACCGCACGCATGGGAACCCCCTCCTGTAGCGGACCGACGGTCCGCTTCTGTGTGCGCTACGATACGGACCAGTAGTCCGGTTCTGTCAAGGGGGCGATGTGGGAGAGCGCGCGGACGCGGTGCGCAACCGCGAGGCGATCCTGGTCGCCGCCAAGTGCCTGATCGACGAACGCGGGCTCGAGGCGATCTGCATGGACGACGTGGCGGTGGCCGCCGGCGTCGGCAAGGGCACGGTGTTCCGCCGGTTCGGCGACCGCGAGGGCCTGGTCGAGGCGTTGGCGCTGAAGGCGGGGGAGGGCTGGCGGGAGCGCGCGGCCCTGATCCTGGAGGACGAGGACAAGAGCGCGGCCGAACGGGTGATCCTGTTCGCGCGGGAGCTGTTCGACCACGTCGTGGAGACGTTGCCGCTGGTGCGGGCGTTCGAGCAGGTGTCGCGCTCGTACGCCTGCGGCGGCGGGATGGAGCCGATCCGGGACGGCCTGATCGGCCTGGTCGAGCGGCTGCACCCCGGCGGCGACGCGGAGTTCCGGGCCGAGTCGCTGCTGGTGAACTTGCGCGCCGCGCACATCCACTACCTCGTCCACCAGCGCGGGATGCCGGTGGAACGGGTGCGGGCGGGTGTGATGGGGCTCGCCGAGGACCTGGTCGCCCCCGGAGCGTCGTAGCCCCTGAAGTCCGCCCGGCGCGACCCGGTCAGCAAGACCCCAGGGCCGCCACCCCGCCGCTCCGGGCCGCCCGGACCAGCTCCACATCCGGGGGCTCCGGGTCCCCCCGCCCGCTCGCGCGGCCGGTCGCGCACCCCGCGCGGATGTGATCAGACTCGCCGAGGGGTTGGTCACCGCCCGGCGGGATGCGACGATGCGAGCGCTGTAGGGGTGTGCGAGGAAGCCGGTGGGAATCCGGCGCGGTCCCGCCACTGTGACCGGGTGGGAGAGATCCGGGAGTCAGGAACTCGACCCCCGAGTCACCACCACCGGACACGGGCGTGGACACCCGAGGAAGGACCTCCCCGCATGACCTCGCGCTTCCCCTTTTCCGCCGTCGTCGGTCACGACGACCTGCGATTGGCCCTGCTGTTGAACGCGGTGCACCCCGGCATCGGCGGTGTGCTGGTCAGGGGTGAGAAGGGCACCGCGAAGTCGACCGTCGTGCGCGCGCTCGCCGCGCTGCTGCCGGAACTGGCCGTCGTGCCGGGCTGCCGGTTCGGCTGCGACCCGCTGGTCGACACCGAGTGCCCCGACGGCCCGCACACCGGCGGCGCCTCCGAACGCCGTCCCGCCAGGCTGGTCGAACTGCCCGTCGGCGCCACCGAAGACCGCCTGGTCGGCTCGCTGGACCTGGAGCGCGCGCTGACCGAGGGCGTCCGCGCCTACCAACCCGGTCTGCTGGCGGCCGCGCACCGCGGCGTGCTGTACGTCGACGAGGTCAACCTGCTGCACGACCACCTGGTCGACCTGCTGCTGGACGCGGCCGCGATGGGTCGCGCGCACGTCGAGCGCGAGGGCGTGTCGATCTCGCACGCGGCGTCGTTCCTGCTGGTCGGGACCATGAACCCGGAAGAGGGCGAGCTGCGTCCGCAGCTGCTGGACCGCTTCGGCCTCACGGTCGCCGTGCGCGCCTCCCGCGACGTGGCGACCCGCACCGAGGTCATCCGCCGCAGGCTCGCCTACGAGGCCGACCCGGAGGGTTTCGCGGCGCGCTGGGAGTCCGTGGACGCCGAGCTGGCCGAACGCATCGTGACCGCCCGCGCGGCGCTGCCGACCGTGGAGCTGCCGGATTCCGAGCTGCGCCGCATCGCGGGCGTCTGCGCGGCCTTCGAGGTCGACGGCATGCGCGCCGACCTGGTCGTCGCCCGCACCGCCGCGGCGCACGCCGCCTGGCGCGGCGCGGACGTGGTCGAGGAGGCCGACGTCGAGGCCGCCGTGCGGCTCGCGCTGCCGCACCGCAAGCGCCGCGACCCGTTCGACGAGCCGGGCCTGGAGGAGGAGCAGCTCGCCGACGCGATGCGGCAGGCGGCCGAGCACGCCGACGAGGAGCCGGACGGCCCGCCGGAACCCGACGGCCCGGACGACGGCGGCGACGGGGGTGGGCAAGCGCCGGAAAGCCAGGAGAACACCGGGGCGCAGCAGCAGAAACCTCAGCAGGGCGGTTCCAAGGAACGTCCGCCCGCCGCGCCCGCGCCCGCGTTCCGCGCCCGCCTGCTCCAGGTGCCCGGCGTCGGCGAAGGCGCTCCGGGCAAGCGTTCCCGCGCCCGCGCCCGTGCGGGCCAGGTGGTCCGATCGTCCACTGTGGACGGAGCTGGTCTGCACCTGATCGGCACGCTCGCCGCCGCCGCGCCGCACCAGAACTCCCGCGGCCGCAGTGGTCCCGGACTCGTGCTGCGGGCAGGCGACCTGCGCCTGTCGGTGCGCGAGGGCAAGGAGGGCAACCTCGTCCTCTTCGTCGTCGACGCGTCCGGCTCGATGGCCGCCCGGCAGCGGATGTCCGCGGTCAGCGGCGCGGTGATCTCCCTGCTCCGCGACGCCTACCAGCGCCGGGACAAGGTGGGCGTGATCACGTTCCGCGGTTCGACCGCCGACGTGGCGCTCCCGCCGACCAGTTCCGTCGACGCCGCCGCGGCCCGGTTGCGCGGGCTCCGCACCGGCGGCCGCACGCCGCTGGCGGACGGGCTGCTCAAGGCCCGCAGGCTGCTGGAGGTCGAACGGCTGCGCGACCCGCGCCGCCGCCCGCTGCTGGTCCTGCTCACCGACGGCCGCGCCACGTCGACCGGGGCGGGCGGCGACCCGATGCGGGACGCGCTGCGCGCCGCGGGCCTGCTGGCCGCCGACGGCACCGCCTCCGTGGTGGTCGACTGCGAGCACGGGCCCGTCCGGCTCGGCCTGGCGGCCAAGGTCGCCGTCGCGCTGGACGGCGCGTGCCTGCGCCTGGAAGAACTGTCCGCCGACCAGGTCGCCGGTGTCGTCCGCGCGGCCCGCGCCGCCTAGGAGATCCCGGTGCCACAAGGACAACCGACGTCCGTCCCGAAGGACGGCCTGACCACGCGCCAGCGCCGCAACCGGCCGCTGCTGATGGTCCACACCGGTGAGATGAAGGGGAAGTCCACCTCGGCGTTCGGCCTCGCGCTGCGCGGCTGGAACCAGGGCTGGTCCATCGGCGTGTTCCAGTTCGTGAAGTCGGCGAAGTGGAAGGTCGGCGAGGAGGAGGCGTTCAAGGCGCTCGGCAGGGTGCACGACGAGACCGGCGTCGGCGGCGCGGTCGAGTGGCACAAGATGGGCGAGGGCTGGTCCTGGACCCGCAAGCAGGGCACCGAGCAGGACCACGCCACCGCGGCGCTCGAGGGCTGGCGCGAGATCTCCCGGAGGATCGCGGACGAGCGGCACGGCCTGTACGTTCTGGACGAGTTCACCTACCCCATGCACTGGGGCTGGGTGGACGTCGACGAGGTGGTGGCCACCCTGAAGGACAGGCCCGGCCACCAGCACGTCGTGATCACCGGCAGGTACGCGCCGCCCGCGCTGCTGGAAGCCGCCGACCTGGTGGTGGAGATGTCCAAGGTGAAGCACCCCATGGACGACGGGCAGAAGGGCCAGAAGGGGATCGAGTGGTGAATCGGCTGGTGGTGGCCGCCCCCGCGTCCGGGAGCGGCAAGACCACCGTGGCGACCGGGCTGATGGCCGCGCTGCGCCGGGCGGGCAGCCGCGTGGCGCCGTTCAAGGTCGGCCCGGACTACATCGACCCCGGCTACCACGGCGTCGCGACCGGACTGCCCGGCCGCAACCTCGACCCCGTCATGGTGGGCGAGCAGAAGGTCGCGAGCCTGTTCGCGCACGGCTCGCGCGGCACGGACATCGCCGTGGTCGAGGGTGTGATGGGCCTGTTCGACGGGCGCATCGGCACCGAGGGCCTCGGGTCGACCGCGCACGTCGCGAAGCTGCTGGCCGCCCCCGTGCTGTTCGTGGTCGACGCGCGCGGCCAGAGCCGCAGCCTCGCCGCCCTGCTGCACGGCTTCCGCGGCTACGACCCGACGGTCCGGATCGGCGGCGTGATCCTCAACCAGGTCGGCTCCGAGCGGCACGAGCAGGTGCTGCGCGACGCGTGCGCGGAGGTCGGCCTGGAGGTCATGGGCGTGCTGCCGCGCGACCCGGCGTTCTCGCTGCCGTCGCGGCACCTCGGCCTGGTCACCGCCGTCGAGCACGGCCCGGAGGCGCTGGCCGCGGTCGACGCCATCGCGGACGCCGTCGCCAAGCACGTCGACCTGGACGCCGTGCGCAGGCTGGCCGCCGTCGCGCCCGCGATGGCCGTGCCCGCGTGGAACGCGACCGCCGAGGTCGAGGCGGTGTCCGGTGAGCCGGTCGTCGCCATCGCGGGCGGGGCGGCGTTCACCTTCGGCTACGCCGAGCACGTGGAGCTGCTGCGGGCCGCGGGCGCGGACGTGGTGATCGTGGATCCGCTCCGGGACGCCGAGTTGCCCGAGGGCACGTCCGGTCTGGTGCTGCCAGGCGGGTTCCCCGAGCAGCACGCGGAAGCCCTGTCCCACAACGCCTCCCTGCGCGCCGCCATCGCCGCGCTGGCCCGCTCCGGCGCGCCGGTCCACGCCGAGTGCGGCGGGCTGCTGTACCTCGCGCGCAGCCTCGACGGCGTGCCGATGTGCGGGGTGCTGGACGCGGAGGGGTCGATGTCGCCCCGGCTCACGCTTGGCTACCGCGACGCGGTGGCGCCGTCCGACTCCGTGCTGTCGCGCGCGGGCGAGCGGGTCACCGGGCACGAGTTCCACCGCACGGTCCTCACCCCGGCGCAGGGCTCGCAGTCGGCGTGGCAGTGGCGCGGGAACGACCGCAAGCCCGTCGCGGAGGGATTCGCGGTCGGAGGTGTGCACGCCTCGTATCTGCACACGCACCCCGCCGCGATACCGGAATCCGTGGCCAGGTTCGTGCGCGCTTGCGCGTCCGCCGAGGTCACCTACGAGGCCACTCGATAGTGGAGCGCCACCGGACGGTACGGTCGTCTCTCCTCCTTCCGCACACTGTGTCGATCAAGAACGCCGTCCGCTGTATCTGATTCCTCTTGGGGAGCCGAAGTGATGTCTGGTCGGATTTCCTTCGTGGGCGCCGGTCCCGGTGCCGCCGATCTCATCACCCTGCGCGGCGCCAAGCGCATCGCGGAGGCGGATGTCGTCGTGTGGGCGCCGAGCGCGATCGACGTCGAGTGCGTCCGCGAGCACGCCCGCCCCGAGGCCGAGTTGATCGACTTCTCCCGTGTGTCACACGAAGAGGTGATCGAGGTCTACCGCCGGGCCGCGGCGGGCAGGCTCAAGGTCGTGCGGCTGCACGCGGGCGACCCGTCGCTGTGGAGCGACGTGCAGGACCAGTACGACACGTGCGCCAGGCTCGGCCTCGACCTGGAGATCGTGCCCGGCGTCTCCCAGTTCTCCGCGGCCGCCGCGGCGATCGGCCGTGAGCTGACCACGTCCGAGGTCGCGCAGTCGCTGATCCTCACCGGTCCCGAGGGCAGCGAGCACCTCCAGGAGTTCGCGGGCCACGGCACCACGATGGCGATCTCCCTGTCCGCCGCGCGCACCGGCCAGCTGGTCGAGAAGCTGCGCGCGGGCGGGTACCCCGAGGACACGCCGATCGTGGTGGCGTACAAGGTTTCCTGGCCGGACGAGACGATCGCGCACACCACGCTCGCCGGGCTGGAGGCGTCGGTGAAGGAGCACAAGCTCTACCGCACCACGATGTTCCTCGTCGGCAAGGTGCTCAAGCCCAGCAGCCGCGTGCGCGGCACCGGGTTCCGCAAGTCCGACGCGCCGGTCGAGGCGTCCGACGAGCCCGTGCGCAAGGCCCGGCCGTCGAAGTGGTCCGTGCGGGCCGGTCGCCACGGCCGGATCAGCGCGCGCACCGACCTGGCGCCGGAGATCACCGACGTGGCCGTGGAACCGGCGCCGGAGACGGAGACGTCGGTCGCCGCCTGGTCGGCCGTCCGCGACTGGCAGGAGAGCGCGCGCAGGCCGCGGGTCGTCACCGTGGACGCCGGCGAGGCTCCGGAGGCGTCCGCGGAGCCCGTGCTGTCGGCGGTGTCGGAGCCGGGTTCGGTGTCGGAGTCGGGTTCGGAGTCGGCGGGGGACCCCGTCGAGGGTCCGAAGCCGCGCGCGGTCGCCGCCGCGACGCCGAGCAGGACCGTCCAGGTCAGCACGACGCCGCGCAGGCCGTCCATGCCGCGGACCAAGAAGACGAAGCGCGCGCACTGATCCCATGACCGCCGATCTCACGTCGCTGCACCGGTTCGCCACGATCGCGGGCCGCTCCTGGGACCGGGTCGTCGTCGTGGACGCGGCGGCGAACCCGGCGGCGGCGCTGAACGTGTGCCGGGCCCGCTCGTCCGTGCTGGTGCGCAACGCGCCCGTGGCCGAGCTGGCCCGCGGCCTCGCGGGGTGGCGGCGCACGCTCGTCGTCGCCGAGGACCTCGGCGGCCCGACCGAGCAGCTGTCCACTGTGGACCCGGCCGACGCGGTGGTCCGCCCGTGGCGCTCGGCGGACGTGATCTGCCTGGCGGACAACGAGTTCACCCCCGGTGTCGACGGCTGGGCACTGCCCGACGACAGGTTCGCGCACCGGGGAAGCACCATGATCGCGAACGCCGAGGTGCGCGCGCTGGTACTGGCCCGCCTCGCCCCGCGGCCCGGCGTGCTGGTGTGGGACATCGGCGCCGGACCGGGAGCCGTCGGCGTCGAGTGCGCCCGGCTGGGTGCCGCCGTGGTCGCGGTGGACCGCGACCCCGTGCAGTGCGTGCGGATCATCGCGAACGCCTCCGCGCACGGCGTTGACGTGCGAGTCGAGGAGGCCGAGCTGGCCGACGTGCTGGGCGACCTGCCCCGGCCGGACGCGGTGTTCGTCGGCGGAGGCGGCGCGTTCGTGGTCGCCGCCTGCGCGAAGGTGGGTGCCCCGCGCGTGGTCGCGGCGGTGCCGGAACTGGACCGGGTCGTGCCCGCGCGGGACGCGCTGCGCGACGCCGGGTACACCGTCGAGGGCAGCCTGTTGTCCTCGGCCCGGTTGGTCGGCGGCGCGCTCGCCGCGACCGACCCCGTCACCGTCCTCTGGGGGAGCAGCACGTGATCGGCCTGTTCGCGACGACCGAGGCGGGCCGTCGCGCCGCCACCGAGCTGGCCCCGTTCCTGGGCCCGGACACGGTGATCCCGGACGGCCCCGTGCGGCCCGCGCTGCACAGGTTGTGGCCGAGCCTGGGGTCCGCGGTGTTCTTCCTGGGCACCGAGACCGCCGTGCGGTTGATCGCGCCCCTGTTGCGGGACAGGCGATCCGACCCCGGCGTCGTGTGCGTCGACCAGGGGTTCGCGATCTCGCTGGCCGGTGGCGCGGACGCGCTCGCCGAACGCGTCGCGGACGTCCTCGGCCGCACCCCGATCCTCGGTTCCGCCGAGGAGGACGGCCCGCTGGACGAGCTGGTCGAACTGCTCGACGCCACCCCCGACGGCGACCTCGCCGGGTGCGCCGCCGCGTTGGCCGCCGGACAGCCGGTGCTGCTGGTGAACCCGCTGGGGTTCCCGCTGCCCGCGCTGCCGGACACGGTGCTGTCGCACGGCGAGGCCGACTGGACGATCGTGATCGACGACCGCGTCCCCAAGGGCGTGCGGCCGGACACCGAACTGCGGCTCGTCCCCCGGACCCTGGTGGTCGGCGTCGGCTCGGGCACCGGCGTGTCCACCACGGCCGTCGCGTCCGCCTTGTCCGAATTGGAGGCTCGTGCCGGGTTGGACCTCCGCGCGGTGCGGGCGTTCGCGACGGCCGACCGCAAAGCGGGCGAACAGGGCATCCTGGACGCCCTGGAGGACTGGGGTTTCTGGAACGACAACACCACGGCCCCGCTGCTGACGTTCTCCGCCGAGGTGCTCGCCGACGTCGACGTGCCGAACCCGAGCGACGGTGTCGCCTTGGTGGTGGGCACGCCCAGCGTCGCCGAGGCCGCCGCGCTGTGCGGCGCGGTGGACCTCGCGGCCGGTGCGCCGGTCGAGCTGGCGGCGGAAAAGGTCAAGGGCGACAACGTGACCGTCGCCGCGGCCCGCGTGCTGCCACGCGGCCGACTCGCCGTGATCGGCCTCGGCCCCGGCGCCGCCGACCAGCGCACACCCCAGGCGGAAGCCGAACTGCGCCGCGCCGCCTTCGTCGTCGGCACGGCCGAATGCGTCGGCCAGGTCCGGCACCTGCTCCGCCCCGGCACCGGCATCCACACCCACGGCGCCGTCGAACTCGCCGCCTCCGGCCTCGCCGTCGCCTGGATCGCCGCCGGCACCGGCCCCACCGCCCCCACCCCCGGCACCCGCGTCGAAACCATCCTCGTCCCCGGCGTCCCCACCCCCTAACCCCGCGCGAGTCGAACCCCCAGACACCCCGTGTCGAACCCCCAGGCACCTCGCGAGTCGAACACTCAGACACCTCGTGTCGAACCCCCAGGCACTTCGCGAGTCGAACGCTCAGGCACCTCGTGTCGAACCTTCGGACACTTCGCGAGTCGAACGCTCAGACACTTTGTGTCGAACCTCCAGACACCCTCGATCGGGTGTGCGGGATGTCCGACTGGAGGGTTCGGGGTGTCTGAGTGTTCGACACGGGGTGTCTGGGGGTTCGACTCGCGGGGAGTTTCCTACCTTCGGGTGGTTTTTGGGGTGGGTTGGCGGACTAGCGTCGCTGCGCATACGTCCCGATTCGTTCCGGGGCCCTGCGATCTGGAGTACCCCTATGCGTTTGCGTCGCCTTGTGGCTGTGGTTTGTTGTGCGAGCGCGGTGTCCTTGTTCGGTGGGGTCGCGCAGGCGTCCCAGCCGGAGCCCGCGGACCTGCAACTGGTGGCCACGCGCAATTCCCTGCTGGCGACCCACTACTGGTACGCGCAGACGTTCGAGGGCAAGCCGGTGCTGGGCGGGTACTACGCGAAGCACGTGGACAAGCGGACGAAGCGCGCGACGGTGCAGGACGGGCGGATTCCGGTGTCCGGGCTGGTTTCGGCGACGCCGCAGGTGGCGACCGAGCGGGCGGACGCGACGGTGGACCAGCAGGTGGCGGGTGACCGCGCGGCCACCGAGCTGTCGGTGCTGCCGGGTCCGCAGTCGAAGCTGGTCTACGCCGTCGTGTCGCGCACCGACCGCGGTTCGGTGCGGACCATCGTGGACGCGGTGTCCGGCGAGGTCATCAAGACCGAGGACATCGTCAAGCGCGCCGAGGGCACCGGCAAGGTCTTCGCCCCGAACCCGGTGGCCAGCCTGCAGAACGAGACGCTGACCGACCAGGACGACGCCGACGCGGCCGTCCCGGCGAAGGCGTACAAGAAGGTGCGCCTGTCCGACCTGGACACCTCCGGCTACCTGTCCGGCAAGTACGCGAAGCTCGTCGGCCCGACGGACGAGCTGGCGTTCCAGAAGAACCGCAAGTTCGAGTACACCCGCGCCGACGACCGCTTCGAGCAGGTCATGGCCTACAGCGGCATCACGGACGCGCAGAAGTACATCCAGCGCCTCGGGTTCAAGGACATCAACAACGAGGCCCAGGACGTCACCACCATCGGCTTCGAGGACGACAACTCCTACTACGACCCGTCGACCGACCAGATCACGTTCGGCACCGGCGGCGTTGACGACGCCGAGGACGCCGAGATCATCTGGCACGAGCTGGGCCACGCCATCCAGGACGCGCAGGTGCCGAACTTCGGCCAGAGCCTGGACGGCGGTTCGATCGGCGAGGCGTTCGGCGACTGGTGGGCGCTGATCATGTCCGTCCCGGTGCAGAAGGACTCCGCGCTCACGCCCCTCGCCTGCATCGGCGACTGGGACGCCACCTCGTACACCGACGAGACCCCGCACTGCCTGCGCCGCACGGACACCGACCTCAAGGTCGAGGACCGCGAGGGCGAGGTGCACTTCGACGGCCAGATCTGGTCCCGCGCGCTGTTCGACGTCTACAAGGCCGTGGGTCGCGACGAGTCCGCGCGCATCGTCCTGGAGTCGCAGTTCTCCTACACGCCGGACACGACGTTCGCGCAGGCCGCCGAGACCACGGTGGCGACCGCGAAGGCGTTGTGCGGCAACAGGGTCGCGGACAAGGTGAAGGCCGCGTTCGTGGCTCGCGGCATCCTCTAGTCAAGTGTGAACCCGCAGTCCTGATCCGCACAGGGGTTGCCGGGTGTTCGCCATGATCGATATCCCTTGGGTGCTACCCGTACCGGGGGAAGGACTCCAGTGGCGAACACCCCGCACCGCCTGGTGGCGGCCACCGCCGCCACCGCCCTCGCGCTCGTCGTCGGGCTGCTGACCACGGTCCTGTCGTCCGCCGACGTCACGCCGTCCGCGCTGGGCGGTTCGCGCGCCATGATCAGCCAGTACCCGTGGACGGTGTTCCTCGCGGACACCGGCGGTTCCCAGTTCTGCGGCGGCGCCCTCGTCAGGGGCGACAAGGTCGTCACGGCTGCGCACTGCGTCGCGGGCCGACTCCCGGCGGACATGCGCGTGGTCTGGGGGCGCGAGGACAAGCAGAGCACCGCCGGTGCCGTCGTCGACGTGACGCGCACCTGGGTGGACTCCGACTACCGCACCCCCACCTCCGGCTCGGACGTCGCCGTGCTGACCTTGAGGGCGTCCGTCAACTCCACTTACC
Source organism: Umezawaea sp. Da 62-37 (assembly GCF_032460545.1). Lineage (GTDB taxonomy): Bacteria > Actinomycetota > Actinomycetes > Mycobacteriales > Pseudonocardiaceae > Umezawaea. The sequence continues at coordinate 3,720,698 of NZ_CP135965.1, read as the reverse complement.
TGCCGCTGGCCACGCCCTTCGACGCAGGGCTGTACGCGCCGGGCACCAGCGCGACCATCCTCGGCTGGGGCACCGCCAAGTCCGGTGGCCCGGCTTCGCGCTACCTGCTCAAGGCCACGGTTCCGATCACGTCCGACGCGACCTGCCAGGCGGCGTACCCGAAGTACAGCAGCCTCTCGATGGTGTGCGCGGGCTTCCCCGAGGGCGGGGTCGACGCCTGCCAGGGCGACTCCGGCGGGCCCATCGTCGCTGGCGGCAAGCTCATCGGCGCCACGTCGTGGGGTCGCGACTGCGCGCCTGCCGGGTATCCCGGTGTGTACTCCAGGGTCGCCTCCTACTACGACCTGCTCAGCGAGCAGATCGGGGTGTGACGCTGCTCAGGAACCCGTGCCACTGGACCGGCGGGAAATCCAGCGTCGGCCCAGTGGTGTTCTTCGAATCCCGGACGGCCACCCGAGCCTCTGGCCACGCCACCTCGACGCACTCGCCGTTACCGCCGCTGTGGCTGCTCTTACGCCAGTTCAGGGTCTCCTGCTGGGGCATCGGTACCTCGCGGTTCGTAGTACTCACTCGCCAAGTCGGCAAGCATCGACCGCGATTCTTCCTCATCCAGCGCGACCTCAGCGAGGCGTTCAGCCATCAGGCGGTAGGTGGCGACAGGTGTGGGCTCATCCAGGAACAGGCTCGAAATCTCTTGCTCGACGTAGACCACCGACCGGTACCTGGCGTAGTCCATGATCATGAATTGGCCACGCAGCCAGGTCGCTCCCGGCGCTGACCTCGGAATCACCCGGATCGAGATCTTGCGCCAGTTCGACATGAGCACCAGGTGCATCATCTGGTCCTCCATGGTCGCTCCGCTGTCGACCATGGTTCGGAGGGCGGCTTCATGGAGGTAGAAGACCCACCCCGGCGCTTCGCGCAGATGAAGTATCGACTGCCGCTCCATCCGCGCTCTCAGTCGGGATTCAATCCCGTCTCGTGGCACCCCGACTGCTGTGCTGATGATCGAGCGCGCGTAATCCGGTGTCTGCAATATCCCCGGCAGGATCATCGATTGGTAGTAGGTTATCTGCGTGGCCTGGGCCTCGTGGCGGATGAGTGTGCGCAGTTCGTCGGGTAGGCCGGGTTCGTGGTTGTGGATCAGGTATTCGTTGTCGATCTGCTTGTGCAGGTCCATGATCCGGGCGGTGGTGTGCGGGTCGGCGCCGCACATGCCCAGGTAGTAGGCCAGGTCGGCCTCGCTGGTGCCCCTCGACCCGTGCTCGACGTGCGAGACCCGTGAGGGGGACCAGTCGAGCACCTCGCCGAGTTCCCTGCCGCGGAAGTGCGCGTGTTCGCGCACCCGCGCCAATTCCTCGCCGAAGGTCCGGCTGTGCACACTGGTCCGCACGACGTCGGAGTCGCGGTCATCCCTCATGTTTTCAATGTACCGTCGGGCTCGGGAAAAGCCCCGGTTGTTCACCGCAAAGAATCATTCCGCGCACTTTTTGACCGTCGGGAAATAGCGGGAAATAGCGGGAAATAGACTGCACGGATGGATGATCTCACTCCCGTGCCGGAGGACTGGCGGAGCGCGTTGGCCGTCGTCGCGCACCCCGATGACCTGGAGTACGGCGCCTCGGGCGCCATCGCCCGCTGGACGGACCAGGGCAAGACGGTCCGGTACCTGCTCGCGTGCCGGGGTGAGGCGGGCATCGACACGATGCCGCCCGAGGAGGCGGGTCCGGTGCGCGAGCGGGAGCAGATCGCGAGCGCGGCGGTGGTGGGCGTGTCCGAGGTCGAGTTCCTGGACCACCCGGACGGGATGATGACCTACGGTCTGCCGCTGCGCCGGGACATCGCCGCCGCCATCCGCAGGCACAAGCCGGAGCTGCTGATCATCGGCAACCACCACGAGACCTACGCCGGCGGGTTCCTCAACATGGCGGACCACCGGGTCGTCGGGGCCGCCGCCGTCGACGCCGTGCGGGACGCGGCGAACCGGTGGGTCTTCCGGGAGCTGGGACTGGAACCGTGGGGCGGTGTGAAGCACGTCGCGGTGTCCGAGTCGCCGAGGGCGACTCATGCGGTGGACATCACAGACCACCTTGACCTGTCGATCGCGTCGTTGCGCGAACACGCCTCCTACCTGGCCGTTCTGACCGGTGACATGGCTGATCCGGAGCGATTCCTGCGCCGCTCGGCGGAGAAGGCGGGGGAGCGGTTCGGCGGTCGGCCCGCCACGACCTTCGAACTGCTCGACATGTGAACTCCCGAGTTGGCCGGCGGCGTTCGCGTAGGGATGCTGTGACCCATGCAAGGTGAACAGCACTACCTGGTGGGCCTCGACCTGGGCGGCCGCCGCGTCGTCGTGGTCGGCGGCGGCACGGTCGCGCAGCGGCGGCTGCCGCGCCTGGTGGCGGCGGGGGCCGTCGTCGACCTGATCTCACCCGAGGTGACCCCCGCGGTCGAGGGCATGGTCGACAGCGGGGAGGTGACGTGGCACGCGCGCGGCTACGCCGACGGCGACCTGGACGGGGCCTGGTACGTCCTGGCGTGCACGTCGGTCGCCGAGGTGAACGAGCGGATCGCGACCGACGCCGAGGAGCGGCGGATCTTCTGCGTGCGGGCGGACGTCGCCACGCTGGGCACGGCCGTGACCCCCGCCGTGGGAGGGCACGACGGCCTGCTGGTGGGCGTGCTGGCGGGCGGGGAGCACCGGCGTTCGGCCAGGGTGCGCGACGGCCTGCTGTCCGCGCTGCGCGACTCGACCGTGGTCGACCACCACGAGCAGCTCGCGGGCGTGGCGCTGGTCGGCGGCGGCCCCGGTGACCCGGACCTGATCACCGTGCGCGGGCGTCGGCTGCTGGCGCGCGCCGACGTCGTGGTCGCGGACCGGCTCGCGCCGCGTGAACTGCTGGACGAGCTGTCGTCCACGGTGGAGGTGGTGGACGCCTCCAAGATCCCGTACGGGCGGGCGGCGTCGCAGGACTTCATCAACAGCACGCTGATCGAGCACGCCAAGGCGGGCAAGTTCGTGGTGCGGCTCAAGGGCGGCGACCCGTACGTGTTCGGCCGCGGCTTCGAGGAGCTGCTGGCGTGCGCCGAGGCCGGGGTGCCGGTGACCGTGGTGCCGGGCATCTCCAGCGCGTTCGGCGTGCCCGCGATGGTGGACATCCCGGTGACCCACCGGGGCGTGGCGCACGAGGTCGTCGTGGTGTCCGGGCACGTGGCCCCGGACGACGGGCGGTCCCTCGTGGACTGGGAGGCGCTGGCGCGGCTGCGCGGGACCCTGGTGATCCTGATGGGCGTGGAGAGGTCGCGGGCGTTCGCGGACGTGCTGATGGCCGGTGGACGGCCCCACGACACGCCCGTCTCGGTGATCCAGGAGGGGACGACGCGGACCCAGCGGGTCGTGCGCTCCACACTGGACAAGGTGGCCGACGACATCGTGGGCGAGGCGATCCGGCCGCCCGCGATCATCGTGGTCGGAACCGTCGCGGGGCTGGCGAAGGACCTCTAGACGCGAAAGGCCCCCTGGCGGACCAGGGGGCCTCTCAGCTGACTAGATCAGTGCTCGCTCAGTACGAGCGGGCCGGACGCGGACGTCCGCCACCGCTACCGGCGCCTGCGCCGGCACTGGCCGTCGCGCCACCGCGGTAGCCGCCTTCGCTGCGGCCGCCGGTGGAGGCGCGGTCACTGCGACCACGGCTGCCGCCGCGGAACTCCGAGGTGCGACCGCCACCGGAGCCGAAGGGGCCTCCACGACGGGGGGCGCCGCGGCGGTTGCCGCGCTCGGGGATCACGGGCTCGATGACCGGCTCACCGCTGGGCACGCGAGCGCCCGTGATGCGGATCAGGTCCTCGTTGCCGGGGGACACCTTGGTGCTCTCCGGACGGATGCCCGCGCGGGCGGTGAGGCCCTGCACGGCGCGACGCTGGTCGTGCGTGACCATCGTGACGACCACACCGGACTGGCCCGCGCGCGCCGTGCGACCGGCGCGGTGCAGGTAGTCCTTGGAGTCCGCGGGCGGGTCGACGTGGACCACGAGGCTCACGTCGTCGACGTGGATGCCGCGAGCGGCGACGTCGGTCGCGATCAGCACCGGCGTGGTGCCGTCGCGGAACTCGCCCAGGACCCTGGTGCGGGCGCTCTGCGCCTTGCCACCGTGCAACGCACCCGCGTGCACGCCGACCGAGCGGAGCTTCTTCGCGAGGCGGTCCACGTGGTGCTTGGTGCGCACGAACATGATCGTGCGCCCCTCGCGGGCCGCCACCTCGGTGATGACGTTCTGCTTGTCATCGGCCGACACGAGCAGCAGGTGGTGCTCCATGGTGGTGACGCTGCCGGTGGGCGGCGCGACCGAGTGGGTCACCGGGTTGTGCAGGTACTGGCGGACCAGCTTGTCCACGTCGCCGTCGAGCGTCGCGGAGAACAGCATGCGCTGGCCGTCCTGCGGGGTCAGGTCGAGGATGGCGCGGACCTGGGGCATGAAGCCCATGTCGGCCATCTGGTCGGCCTCGTCCAACGCGGTGAAGCGCACGTCGGACAGGTCGCAGGTGCCCTGGCGGACGTGGTCCGACAGGCGGCCCGGCGTCGCGATCAGGAGGTCGACACCACGGCGCAGCGCGTCGATCTGACGCGGGAACGACGTGCCGCCGACGACCACGCGGGCCGACAGGCCCAGCGACCGGGCGTACGGGGAGAGGGCTTCCTCGACCTGCATCGCGAGCTCACGGGTGGGCACCAGGATCAGTGCGCGCGGCATGAGCGGCTTGGCCCGCTGGCCCGCGAGGCGGGACAGCAGTGCCAGACCGAACGCCAGCGTCTTGCCGGAGCCCGTCTGGCCGCGGCCGAGCACGTCCCGGCCCGCGAGGGCGTCGGGGAGCGTGGCGGCCTGGATCGGGAAGGGGGATTCGATGCCCGCGGCGGTCAGCGCGCGGAGCAGTTCATCGGAGAGGCCGAGCTCGGCGAACGTGGGCATCGGGCCTTCCGGCACGGTGCTCTCGATGTGTTCGGCGACAGTGGAAGGACCGGACTCAGCGAACTGGGAGCGGCCATTGCCCTGGCCAGAGCGACGCGGCCGCGGCTTGCTGCTGCGGAACGACGGACGCTCGGAACGGCCCTGGGACGTGGGTGGCAAAACAAACCTCCGGGACATGGCACGTCTCGGGGATGCTCCGCAGTTGTGCAGCGGGTCGCGGCGCCGATCGCAAGGACGAGCCCGACGCGTGTGTCGCGCCGATGGTTGTTAGGAGCACCGATGACCGACCCGAGGTGGTCCGCGAGCACGTGAGTGTGCAGGCATTTGTGCGGTGCAAGGACCACTCTAGCTGATCATCGGAAGTGCGCGACGCGGGTAGGGGTCCCGCGTCCCGTGTTCTTGCTCATAGGGGGCTCGGGAATTCGCGTTCCCGAGCCCCTACCAGCGTTAATTCAAGCCCGCGGCGTCGACGAGGGCGACCATCAGCTCTCTCTGATCGACCACCTCGACGGCCAATCCGCGGGACGCGAACCAGTTCGACACGTTGCGCACGTCCCTTTCCAGGATCGACTCCGCCTTCGGATTGGCCACGAGGTCCACCACCTGGGGCAGGTCGATCATGACCAGCCTGCCGTCGTGGACCATCAGGTTGTACGCCGAGAGGTCGCCGTGCGCGACGCCCTCCTCGGCGAGCATCGTGAGCGCGGATGTCAGCTGGCGCCACAGATCGACCAGTTCGTCGGGCTCCGGACGGCATTGCGCCAGGCGTGGCGCGGCCGTGCCGTCGTCGTCCCCGATGAACTCCAGCAGGAGTTCCGTCCCGCTGCGCTGCACGGGGTACGGAACGGGGGCGCCCAGCTGCCACAGCCTGCCGAGGGCGCCGAACTCGGCGACCGCCCACTGCTCGGAGATCAGGTTGCGGCCGAACGAGCTGCGGGTGTCCATCGCCCGCATCTCCCGCGACCGCCGCATCCGGCGGCCTTCCAGGTACCCGGCGTCCCGGTGGAACAGCCGGTGGTCGGCGCTGCGGTAGCGCTTGGCGGCCATCAGGCAGGTGCTCCCGGCGCCCCGGCGTTCCACCAGGAACACGTCGGCTTCCTTGCCGGTCTTGAGGATGCCCAGTTCCCGGTCGGTCGCGCTCAGCTCCGTGATCACCCAGTCGGGGCGCGGGGTCGGGCCGTGATCGGCGTCGTCCCACGTGGACCAACGGTCACCATCGGTCGGTTTGTCGGCGTCGCTGAGGGCGTCCTCGCGGACGCGGGCGAGGTTGGTGCGTTCCTCTTGGGTCAACCGGCCGCTGCGGTCGCGGTCGTCGGTTCGCTTCTTGCGGTTGCCTCGACGCATCGTGTCCGGGATGTCGTCGTAGGCGGAGTCGAAATCGTGCTCGCGCACTGGTGGGGTCTCCTTGCGTGCTGCTGCGGGCACCCCACCCTGGGTTTTAGCCGAGCGGGGCAGGTGGACGGGCCGACGCCACGTCTCGGACAGTCGTCTTCACCTGGCACCTCCTCTGCTCCACCGGCGGTTCCGCCGTGCTCCCGCGAGTTTCCCAAAACCCCTTCCGGGCGCGCAACCGATTTACGTGAACAGGTCCACGGCCCGGTCGCCGGTCTTCTCCATCCGGAGGCCCGCGGTCCTGGCGACCTTGATCAGTCCGGGGATGTTCCCGGGCTCCGCGCGCGAGGTGCTCAAGGCTCGCGCCAGCAGGCCCTTGTGCGCCTTGTTGAAGTGGCTCACGGCTTTCCGGACACCGCGACCGTCCTCGCTGACCACTCGGACGACGACCGCGTCCGGGATCTTCGCCAGCGTCGCGTAGGCGCCGGATCGGAGGTCCACGACGAAGTCGTCGATGGTGTGGAGGACCGGTTCCAGGGCGGGGCGCCAGAGCGCGGTGAGGGAGCCGATCGACGGGAGCACGGAGCCGCCGGAGAGGCGGTAGGCGGGGATCGGGTCGCCGCCGCGCACGACGCCGAAGAGGGCCGAGGCGATCGCGAGTCGTCGGTAGGCGCGGTCGCGTTCGCCCTTCTTCAGGCTCGGCAGGTCGAGGGAGTCGTAGAGGACGCCGGTGTAGCGGGCCAGGGCGGGCAGCGTGGGGGAGTGCCGCAGCTCCTGGTTGCGGACCACCTCGTCGGCCTGGCGCTCGGACAGGTCGAGGGCGGCGAGGCTGGCGGGGAGGTCGTCCGCCAGTTCGACCAACGCCGACGCGATCTTGTCCCGGACGGGGTTCAGTTCGGGGCAGGAGAGGACCGCGTGATCAAGCGGGGCCCCGGTTCCGCCGATGGCCTTGGTCTCCGACGGAGGCAGCAGCACGAGCACGTCGGGGAGCCTAGGACACCTGTGCCGGTGCTCGATCCGGGGCGGTTGGGCAGATGGGGACGGAGGTCCCCCGGTCGTGAGGACCCCCCGATTCACAACCTACTCAGGGGGTACGACATTTCCCGCGGATCGCGGAGGCGTCCTCGTTCGTGAGGGCTCCGGAGTGGGGTACGGCGTGGTCGTGACGGCACGATGAAGCCGGATTCGAGGGTCGTGATGACGGCCTGGTCGCAGGCGTGCGGCTGGGCGAGGAGGTCGCCGACGTGGGTCTTCGCGGTCTCGTCAGGCGTGCCGATCCCGGCGTTGGACGAGCCGGTCGCGATCAGCCGCAGGACAGTGGCCTTCCGCTCGCTGAGCCGCCTTCCCTCGCAGTCGGACCGGCCCGGTAGTCCCCGAGCAACCCCGGCCGGGCTCGCGACCCGGTCGGGGCTGCTCAGGCCGACACCGACTCGCAGGCGACCGCGTCCCGGCGAGGCCGGTGACCTGCGCTCACCCCGGCTGGCCGACGCAGAACTGGTTGCCCTCCGGGTCCGCCAGCACCGTCCACGTCAGGCCCGGCACGGTGTGCTCGGCGACCTCGGAGGCGCCCAGCTCCAGGAGTCTCGCGACCTCGGCGGCGCGGTCGGTGGCGTGCATGTCGAAGTGCACCCTGTTCTTGCCCGGCGCGACCGACTCGACCCGCTGCAACCCCAGCTGCACCGCACCCTCGGCGGCGGGCGCCAGGATGATGAACTCGTCCCAGTCGTGCAGGACCGGGGTGCCGAGGGCACCGGTCCAGAAGTCGGCGAGCTTGTGCGGGTCGGTGCAGTCGATCGTGATCATGCCGATGTTCAGGGTCATGGCGGGGACGGTAGGGGCGGGCACCGACAGTTTTCGTCGGCGAGGCGCTGAGCAGCGCGGACGGGGTGGGTGCGGCACGGGCGGGCGGTGTGCCGGCGGGCCGCAACCCGTTACCCGTTGGAACTGGGGTGACGGCCTTCACTACGCTGTTCGCACACCGTTCCCACGAGGAGTACCCATCGTGATCACCAGGATGTCGTCGCTGTTCCTGCGCACCTTGCGCGAGGACCCAGCCGACGCCGAAGTACCCAGCCACAAGCTGCTGGTCCGCGCCGGCTACGTCCGCCGCGTCGCACCGGGCGGGTACACCTGGCTGCCGCTGGGTCTGCGCGTGCTGCGCAACATCGAGCAGGTCGTGCGCGAGGAGATGGACGCCTTCGGCGCCCAGGAGATCCAGTTCCCCGCACTGCTGCCCAGGGAGCCCTACGAGGCGACGGGCCGGTGGACCGAGTACGGGCCCAACGTGTTCCGCCTCAAGGACCGCAAGGGCGCGGACTACATGCTCGGCCCGACGCACGAGGAGTTCTTCACGCTCACCGTGAAGGGCGAGTACAACTCGTACAAGGACTACCCGGTCACGCTCTACCAGATCCAGACGAAGTACCGGGACGAGGCGCGGCCCCGCGCGGGCATCCTGCGCGGCCGCGAGTTCCTGATGAAGGACTCGTACTCGTTCGACCTCACCGACGAGGGCCTGTCGGAGTCCTACCAGGCGCACCGCGACGCCTACATCCGGATCTTCGAGCGCCTCGGCATGGAGTACGTCATCGTGTCGGCGATGTCCGGCGCGATGGGCGGCTCGGCGTCCGAGGAGTTCCTCGCCGTCGCGCCCACCGGCGAGGACACCTTCGTGCGCAGCACGGAGTCCGACTACGCCGCCAACGTCGAGGCCGTCGTGACGCCCGCGCCGCCGGAGCAGTCCATTGAGGACAAGCCCGAGTCGCAGGTGCACCACACGCCCGCCACGCCGACCATCCAGACGCTGGTCGACCACTTCAACGGTCTCGGTCTCGGTCGCACGTTCACGGCCGCGGACACGTTGAAGAACGTGCTCGTGAAGACCCGCAAGCCGGGCGAGAAGGACTGGACCCCGCTCGCCATCGGCCTCCCCGGCGACCGCGAGGTCGACTTCAAGCGCCTCGAGGCGGCCCTGGAGCCCGCCGAGGTGGCGCTGCTCGACGAAGCCGACTTCGCGCGCAACGGGTTCCTGGTCAAGGGCTACATCGGGCCGGGCGCGCTGCTGGCCAACGGCATCCGGTTCCTGGTGGACCCGCGGGTCGTCCGCGGCACGGCCTGGGTGACCGGCGCGGACAAGGCCGACCACCACGTCGTCGACCTCGTCGCGGGCCGCGACTTCATCGCCGACGGCGTCATCGACGTCGCCGACGTCCGCGAGGGCGACCAGTCGCCCGACGGCCACGGCGTCCTCGTCGCGGCGCGCGGCATCGAGATCGGCCACATCTTCCAGCTCGGCCGGAAGTACGCCGACGCGTTCTCGCTCGACGCGCTCGGCCCGGACAGCAAGCCGATCCGGATCACCATGGGCTCCTACGGCGTCGGCGTCTCGCGCCTCGTCGCCGCCATCGCCGAGCAGAGCCACGACGACAAGGGCCTCATCTGGCCCCGCAACGTCGCCCCCGCCGACGTCCACCTCGTCGTGGCGGGCAAGGACGAGGCACTGCTCGCCGGCGGCGAGAAGCTGGCGGGCGAACTGCACGCCGCCGGGCTGTCGGTGCTGCTCGACGACCGTCCCAAGGTGAGCCCCGGCGTGAAGTTCAAGGACGCCGAGCTGATCGGCGTGCCGACGATCCTGGTGGTGGGCCGCGGGTTGGCCGACGGCAAGGTGGAGGTCAAGGACCGCCGCTCGGGCGACCGGTCCGACGTGGCCGTGGACGCCGTCGTGGAGCACCTGGTGGGGCTCGTTCGGGGGTAGACGGCTTGATGCGCGAAGGGGCCCCGTTCACCAGAGCGGGGCCCCTTCGCGCGTGTCACGTCCGCAGTACGGCCGCCAGCACGGCGGCGGTGTCGGTCAGGTCGGCCAGCACGGTGTGCGCGCCTGCGGCCTCCAGGTCGGCGACGGTGCTGCGGCCGGTGGCGACGCCGATGGCGGTGGCGCCGTGGTGGAGTGCGGCGGTGATGTCGTGGGGGGTGTCGCCGAGGACGACGACGGACTCGGCGGGGAATTCGTGGCCGTGCTTGGTGGTGGCCCTGCGGATGGCCTCGATGACCAGGGCGGGGCGGTCGGGGGAGAGGGAGCCGTAGCCGCCGATGTCGAAGTCGACGTGGGGGTCGAGGCCGTAGGCGGCGAGCTTGTACCTGGCGATCTCGACGAGGTTGCCGGTGACGACGCTCTGGACCACGTCGTCGCGGGCGGCGAGTGCGGCGAGGGCTTCCGCGGCGCCGGCGAGGGCGCGGCCGTGTTCGGCGAGGAGGCCGTGTTCGCGGTGGGCGACGGCGACGAGTTCGCGGTGCAGGGCGGCGATCTGGTCGTCGGTGGGCTCGATGTCGTGCAGCACCAGCAGTTCGTGGGAGATGGCCATCTCGGTGCGGCCGGGGAAGCTGGGGACGTGGCGCATCTCGGCGCCGGTCGCCGCCTGGAGCGCGGTGCTGTACCAGCTGTGGCCGAGGCCGCGGGCTTCCATGAGGGTCTGGTCGATGTCCCACAGCACGAGCGTCTTCACTGCCACTCCTAGCTCAGCGGTTTCACGGAGTCGACCATGGCTTGCAGGTCGGCCGGGGCGACCGCCGCGGGGGCGTCGGCGGAGCCGCCCTCCAGGTCGCCGTTGGCCATGAACACGTGCAGGTTGTCGGCGCTCTGGAGCACGAGGATGCGGATGGAACCCTTGGTGGCCAGGCAGTTGTTGCCGCTGGTGGTGATCACCGAGTCGACGAGCACGCCCTTGGCGGTGGTGTTGGGCACCGTCACCTCCTTCGGGTCGCTCACGACGGCGTTGGAGGTGGGCGCGGACTTGTAGTACTGCGTGCTCAGCTTGGTGGCGATGTCCTTCGCCGTCGCGCCCGCGTCGCCCTTCGGCAGGAGCGCCGCGCCGGTGTTGCCGCGGTTGTAGTTCTTGCCGCCGCACTTGTAGTCGCCGTAGGTGGCGAGCCCGATCAGCTTCACGTCCGGCAGGCCCTCGACGATGCCGACACCGGTGGGGCTGGAGGGTTTCCACGACTCGGGCACGTCGTAGCCGAACCCGACGGACTTCACGGGGACGCAGGTCCAGTTCGCGGCGTGCGGCTCGCAGGTCGTGGCGGGGGGAGCGGAGGACTCGGTCGGTGCCTCGGAGGACGTCGTGACCGGCGCCGAGGACGTGGTGGGCCCGGCTTCCCCACCGGAGTCGCGGTTCAGCAGGAACACCGTCAGGCCACCGCCGACGAGCAAGAGCACCGCGACGATGACGCCGACGACCAGCCACGGGCCGCGGTTGGGCCGCTCGGGCGGTGGGCCGCCGGAGTACACGCCGAGGCCGCCGTACTGCGACTGCTGCTGTTGCTGCTGGGGGAAGCCGCCGGTCTGGGGGTAGCTCGGCTGCGCCCAGCCACCCTGCTGGCCTCCCCAACCGCCTTGTCCGTCCCCTGGGTGAGTCACGCGTCGCACCGTACCGTGCGGCACCGACGGAAATTAATTCATCACGCGTTGACCAAGCGCTGACCCGGACGTACTCTCGCCCGGTAAATTCAACGCTTGATGAACAGCAGGAGGCAGTCATGGCCGCACCACGCGACCGGCGCCCCGCGGTCCTCGCCGTCGTCGCGGCCGTCGCCGGTGCCGTTGCCGCCCTGGTCCTCGGCCTGCTCACGTTCGGCGTGCAGGCCACCGTCCACCCGCACGACCTGCCGCTCGCCGTGGCCGTCGCCGACGACGCCCCACCGCAGCTCAAGGGGGTCGCGGGCCAGCTGGCGGCCACCCCGTCGGACGAGGTCGAGTGGCACCTGACGACGCCGGAGGGGGCGCGCGCCGAACTCGGGGACGACAAGGTCTACGGCGTGCTGGAACTGGCGGCGGGCAAGGCGACCGTCGTGCTGTCCGGCGCGGTCAACCCGTCCGGCACGCAGGTCGCGCAGCAGGTGCTCGGCGGCGTCGTCCAAGGACTGGGGCTGAAGGCCGAGGTCGTCACGCTGAACCCAGCGAGCACGGCCGGTCGCGCGGCGCCCCTCGCGGCGAGCGCGCTGCTGTGGATCGCCGGGCTGGTGGCGGGGATGCTGGCCGCGGTCCTGGTCGAGCGCCCCGGCCGCGGCAGCAGGCTGCTCGGCGCGCTGACCGCCTCGGTGCTCGGGGTCGGCGTGGTCGTCGGCCTGCTGCGGCTGTGGGACTCCAGCCTGCCGCTCGACGCCGGGACGCTCGGCTTCCTGCTCCTGGTCGCCGCCGCGTTCGCCCTGGTCCAAGCCGGTCTGCTGCGGCTGCTCGGTGTCCGGGCGATGGCGGTCCTCGGCCCGCTCTACCTGATGGCGCCCGCCGTCGCGGGCCAGGTCCCGGAGCTGCTGGACCCGACCTACCGCGCGCTGCTCTGGTCGTGGACCCCGTTCCGGTTCTCCACCGAGACCCTCCGCGACCTGTTCCAGGGCGGCACGGCGAACACCACCGCCCTGCTGGTCTTCGGCGGGATGGCGCTGGTCGGGCTGGTCGTCGTCCTGCTACCCGGCCAGGAAGCTGAACCGCACCCGGCGGACGGAGTTGTCGATGTTGGTGTCCACCAGGCAGATCGACTGCCAGGTGCCGAGCACCAGCACACCGCCTAGCACCGGGACCGTCGCGTACGGCGGCACCAGCGCGGGCAGCACGTGGTCGCGACCGTGGCCGCGGCTGCCGTGCCGGTGCCGCCAGCGGTCATCGGCGGGCAGCAGCTTCCGCAGCGCCGTCAGCAGGTCGTCGTCGCTGCCCGCGCCGGTCTCCAGGATGGCCAGCCCGGCCGTCGCGTGCGGCACCCACACGTGGAGCAGGCCGTCGCCGTCCACGTCCGCCAGGAACCTCTCGACCGCGGGCGTCAGGTCGTGCACGACCTCGTCGGAGCCGGTCCTGATCTCGATCTCTTCGCTGCGCACCCGCCCACGGTAGGCAATTCGGGTGCGTCCGGCACGTCCCCGGGGCACGATCCCGAACCATGGTCCACACCGCGATCGTCACCGGCGCGAACCAGGGCATCGGCGCGGCCACCGCCAAAGCCCTGGCCGCGCAGGGCGTCAACGTCCTCGTCACGTTCCTCAGGTACGAGCCGGAACCCGATCCGAGCACCCCCGACGCCTACTTCACCAGCCGGAACTCCGACGCCCGCGAGGTCGTCGAGGCCATCCTCGCCGCCGGTGGCCACGCCCACGCCGTCGAGGCGGACCTGGCCGTGCCGGAAACCCCGGCCGAGCTGTTCGACGAGGCCGAACGCGTCTTCGGCCCGGTGGACGTGCTGGTCAACAACGCGTCGGGCTGGGTGCAGGACACGTTCCTCAGCGAGGGCACCGACCGGTTCGGGCGCAGGCTCCGGCCGGTCACCGCCGACACGTTCGGCGCCCAGTTCGCCGTCGACGCCCGCGCCACCGCGCTGATGATCGCCGAGTTCGCCCGGCGGCACGTCGCCCGCGGCGGCGACTGGGGCCGCGTCGTGAGCCTCACGTCCGGTGGGCCGCAGGGGTTCCCGAGCGAGGTGTCCTACGGCGCGGCCAAGGCGGCGCTGGAGAACTACGCCATGTCCGCCGCCGCCGAGCTGTCCCCGCACGGCATCACGTCGAACGTCCTGCACCCGCCGGTCACCGACACCGGCTGGATCAACGACGAGGTGCGCGCGAGCTTCGACGTCGCCGAGGCCGCGGAGGTGGGCGACGTGATCGCGTTCCTCTGCTCCGACGCGGCCGCCAGGGTCACCGGCAACGTGATCCGGATGCGCTGAGCGGGAAGTAGGTTCGGAACCATGCGCAGCGCCTTCGGCCAGGAGTTCGACGTCCCGCTCGGCTACCTCAACACGCCGAGCATCGGCATCCCCCCGACCGCGGTCACCGACGCGGTGATCGACTCCGTCCACCGCTGGCGCACCGGCGCCGACCAGCCCCCGCTGTTCGACGAGCACGTGGCCGTCGCGCGGGCGGCGTTCGGCACGCTCGTCGGGATGCCCGCCGAACAGGTCGCCATCGGCTCGTCGGTCTCCCAGTTGGTCGCCGTCGTCGCGGCCAGCCTGCCGAGGAACTCCCGCGTCCTGGTGGCGCGCGGCGAGTTCACCAGCGTCTCCTTCCCGTTCGCGGCGCAGGGCCACACCGTGACCGAGGTCGGGCTCGACGAGCTGGTGTCCGCCGCGAGCGGGTACGACCTGGTGGCGGTCAGCACGGTCCAGTCGGCCGACGGCCGGATCGCGGACCTCGAAGGGCTGCGGGCGACCGGGGTGCCGGTGCTGCTCGACGTGACGCAGTCGCTCGGCTGGTGCCCGCTGGACGTCGGCTGGGCGGACTGGGTCGTCGCGGCGGGCTACAAGTGGCTGCTGTCGCCCCGCGGGGCGAGCTGGCTCGCCTGCTCGACGGGCGCGCTCGAACGCGCCGTGCCGATCGCGGCGAACTGGTACGCGGGGGAGGACCGGTGGGACGCGGTCTACGACCTGCCGCTGCGCCTCGCCTCCAACGCGCGGGCGCTCGACACGTCCCCGGTGTGGTTGTCGCACGTCGGCGCGGCCGTGGCCCTTCCGTGGCTGGCCTCACTCGACCTGGTGGCGGTGCGGGCGCACAACACCGGACTCGCCGACGCGGTGCTGATCGGTCTCGGTCGGGAACCCGAAGGATCCGCGATCATCGCCATTGATCGGCCCGGCGCGCATGAACGCCTGGTCAACGCGGGTGTGGTGACCGGATTGAGGGCCGGGAAAGTGCGACTCGGCTTCCACTTGTACAGCACGAGCGACGACGTCGAACTCGTGCTCGAGGCGCTTGCTTGAGCTTCGTCGGATACCGTTCGTCACTGTGTCAGTCCCACGTGAGTCCCCCGAAGAGGTGACGCAGCAGCTGCCCCGGATTCACCCTCCCGGGGTGAACGAGACCGCTCCGCTGTGGCGTTCGGAGATCGGGAAGCTGGACTCGCTGATGAGTCCGGGCACGATGGTCGGGCCCCCGCCGCCGCCTCCCCCCGGCAAGCCGCCGCAGAAGAACCTGCCGTTCAAGGCGCTGGGGCTGGTCGCCGTCGCGCTGGTGGCGGCGCTGGTGTGGCTGCTGATCGACAGCGGTGGGTCGGGGAAGTCCGCAGACCCGTCGCCCACCAGGTCGACCGCGCCCGCCGGGGAGTTCGAGTTCGCGAAGAACGAGCAGATCCCGGCGCCGTTGAGGGACACGAAGTGCGTCGACCACGCTTACGGGGCTGTGAAGGACTTCCTGGCGAAGACGCAGTGCACGCAGTTGGCGCGGCAGCTGTTCACGACGACGCTGGACGACGGGCGGACCGTGTACACGTCCATCTCGGTGGTGCGGATGGCGAACGCGCAGGACGCGGCGAAGTTCAAGGAACTGACCAGCGCTGATGGGACGGGGAACATCAACGACCTGGTGCGGGAGGGGACTGTGAAGGTGCCGGACTTGAAGAGTCTGGCGTCTGGGGGGTTCGCTTCGAAGTTGGAGGATCGGGAAGTGGTCATCGTGGAGTCGGACACGGTGAAGCACGGGGCTGACGAGGCTGAGCACAACCGGGCGATGAAGAAGGTCAGTGAGGATGCTTTTCGGCTGGCCGGGGATGTGGCTGGGTAGGTTTTGGGGTGGGTTGGGGCGGGGTTGGGTTTTGGGGATGGTGCCTTTACCCGGTCGCCGAGTGTTCTAGACGTACCGCCGCTTGTCAAGACGATGAAGCTGTCTTGACAAGCGGCGGTACGTCTAGAGATGGCTTTTGATCGGGTGCAGGGGTAGGTCTGGCTGCGCCAGCATCGGGCTCCGCCCGACAGGGCATCGGCTGCGCCGAACTCGGGCACCTCGCTGCGCGTCGGCAAGGCCTGGCTTTGGGTTTGGTCTTTGGGGGTCCGACGCTCCGCGACGGACTGGCACCTGGCTTCGCTTCGGTAGGGCATCCGGGCTTCGCCGGACAAGGCGGGTGTCCGGCGGTTTTTTTGTCAGCCGGAGGCTGTGCCTGGCATTGCCAGTGAGGTTGGCGTTAGGCCGCCGGTTTTGCGCCAGCGGGTTGCGCGGACTGCGCAGGAGCTGAGGGCGTCCAGGGCGCTGCGGCGGAGGTCCACGTCGTCGGTTCGTTCCAGTACGCCGCGCCAGGCGGTGCAGCCGTCCATTTCCACGGCTACCAGGGCTGCGATGGAGGAGGCGGCGTCGGTGACGGGGGCTGGGGGTAGGTAGGCGGGGGCGGGTGGGACGGGTTCCGTGTTGGTGTCGCGGAGGACGCGTTCTGTTGCGTCGCGGCGGGCGCGGTGGGAGTTGGCGCCTGCTGAGGTCTGGTCCGACTGTTCCTTCAAGAATGCGCTGACCAAGCCGTACGTCCAAACGGCCGCGTGTTCGGTGGCCAGTGCGTCCTGGACGGCTTGGATGGCGTCGCCCGAGGGTTTGCCCGCGGGCGGGTTCGACGTGGGCTGGCTCATGACATGGCCTCCAGGAGGCTGGCGCAGCCTGCGACTACGGAGCCGAGCAGGCCCGCGCGGTAGGTGGGCACGCTGGTCATGAGGTCCGTGCCCTTCTGCCTGGCGGCCGTGAGGGCCTCGATGACCTGTTCGGGTGTGGCGCCGTCGGCGGGGGGCGCGGGGGTCGTGCTGGAGGGGGCCGCGGATGAGGACGGCGTGCTCGGGCGGGCGCGGTCGACCTCGGCCTGGAGGAGTTCCGCGTGTTCGGTGCGGGCCGCGGCCACCTCGGAGGCGCCCGCGGCGGTGGCGAGGGCGGCGTCCGCGCGTGCCTGGACCACCAACTCGGCCAGCGGGTCGGGTGGTGGGGGAGGAGGCGGCGGTGTGGTGCACGCGACTGCCAACGGCGCGGAGGCTGCGGCTAGCAGCACCCGGCGTCGGCTGAGCAGCGGACCACGGGAATCGGCGATCACGGATCCCGATCCTGCCAGAGTCGGCGTGATCGGCGGTGGCCGTGGAAGGTCGCCGAACGAGATAGTCTGAGCGACCACGACCGGCGAGTGCAGCGTCGGCCGGGGTTCCCATGCCCGTGTACTGCACCTGAGACTGTGGGAGTAACCAAATGTCCAGCCCGCCGCGCGGAGACCTCGCCGCGCAGCTAGAACCCGTCGTGCAGGAGGCGGTAGAGGCCATCGGCTTCGACCTCGAGCTGCTCGACGTGCATCAGGCTGGGCGTCGCAGGCTGGTCAAGGTGGTCGTGGACGCCGAGCACGGCATCGGACTGGACGAGGTGGCCCAGGCCAGCCGCGCCGTCGCCGCCGCGCTCGACGAAGTCGACCACCTGATGGCAGGTCCGTACACGCTCGAAGTCACGTCGCCCGGCGCCGAACGCCCGCTGACCAGGCCCAGGCACTGGCGTCGCGCGAAGCTGCGGCTGGTCAAGGTCAAGCAGCCCGACGCGGTCGAGTGGTTCGGCCGGGTCGGCCAAGCTGACGACGACGGGGTCGTGCTGCTGGTCAAGGGCGAGCTGCGCCGCGTCGAGTACCGCACGATCGAGCGCGCCGTCGTGGAGATCGAGTTCAAGCCGGCCCCGAACTCGGAGCTGTCCATCCTGGAACCGGGACAGCACGAGGACACGCCGGAAGACACGGCCGAAGACAGCGCAGAAGGCGCCGAAGAAGACGCCGCAGACGACCAAGAAGGCCCTACCACACCGAAGGAGGAGTCGAGGTGAACGTCGACATCGCTGCTCTCCGCGCGATCGAACGGGACAAGGACATCCCCTTCGAAGTCGTGCTGGAAGCCATCGAGACCGCGCTCCTGACGGCCTACAAGCACACCGAGGGCCACCACGCGCATTCCCGCGTGGAGATCGACAAGAAGACCGGCACCGTCCGGGTGCTCGCCCAGGACCTGGCGCCGGACGGCACGGTCGAGGACGAGTGGGACGACACCCCCGAGGGCTTCGGCCGGATCGCCGCGACCACGGCCCGGCAGGTCATCCTGCAGCGCCTGCGCGACGCCGAGCACGAGCGCACCTTCGGTGAGTTCTCCGCGAAGGAGGGCGAGATCATCGGCGGCGTCGTCCAGCGCGACGCCCGCGCGAACGCCCGCGGCATGGTCGTCGTCCAGGTCGGCGACACCGAGGGCGTCCTGCCCCCGGCGGAGCAGGTGTCCGGCGAGACCTACCAGCACGGGTCGCGGCTCAAGTGCTACGTCGTCGGCGTCTCGCGCGGCGCGCGCGGCCCGCAGATCACCCTGTCCCGGACGCACCCGAACCTCGTGCGCAGGCTCTTCGCGCTGGAGGTCCCGGAGATCGCGGACGGCACCGTGGAGATCCCCGCGGTGGCACGTGAGGCGGGTCACCGTTCGAAGATCGCGGTGAAGTCGACGGTGTCCGGAGTCAACGCCAAGGGCGCCTGCATCGGCCCGATGGGCGCCCGCGTCCGCAACGTCATGAGCGAGCTGGCGGGCGAGAAGATCGACATCATCGACCACTCGGACGACCCGGCCACTTTCGTCGGGAATGCCTTGTCACCTGCCAAGGTTGTGTCGGTGACGGTGCTGGACGAGCGTGCGAAGACGGCGCGCGTCGTGGTGCCGGACTTCCAGCTTTCGCTGGCGATCGGCAAGGAAGGTCAGAACGCCCGGCTCGCCGCGCGGCTGACCGGATGGCGCATCGACATCCGCAGCGATGCGGAGGCGGCGGGTGCCGCACCGGCCGGGGCGACCGCATCCGGTTCGGCTGAATGAGCTGCAGGGGATAGACTACTCAGTGGTTGAACGTCGGGGATCGGTTGCAACGCACATCGGCCCAGCTCGTACGTGCATTGGATGCCGCGCTCGGACGTTGCCCTCCGAGCTGCTGCGCGTGGTGGTGGTGGACGGAACGCTTGTTCCGGACACCCGCCGACGGTTGCCGGGTCGGGGCGCTTGGTTGCACCTTGATCTCGATTGCCTCACGAACGCCGAACGGCGACGAGCGTTCCCCAGGGCCCTCAGGGTCCAGGGGCCGCTTGCCGTCGATCATGTGCGTGAGCACCTCGAGCAGCATGAGAAGGCCGCGGGAACGTCCCTCGGCGAGGAGTAGGGAAGCAGGTCGACCCGTCATGAGTCAGCCGTGAAGCTGAAGACATGAACGCGCGACGTTAAGACGAGGTCGACGGGACTGCCGCCGACCTCATCACCTGAGGAGAGCAGTGGCAGGGAAGGCCCGTGTGCACGAGCTCGCGAAAGAGCTCGGCGTCACCAGTAAAGAAGTGCTCACGAAGCTCGCCGACCAAGGCGAGTACGTGAAGTCCGCATCCTCCACGGTCGAGGCCCCGGTGGCCCGTCGACTGCGCGACGCGTACTCCAAGAACGATGCGAAGCCGAAGCCGGCAGGCCGTCCCGGCCCGCCGAAGCCCGCGGCGCCCGCACCGGCAGCGCCCGTGCAGTCCGCCCCGGAGGTCAGGTCCGACTCCAAGCCCGCCGCGGGCGGTCGTCCCGGCCCCGTGCCCGGCCGCCCCGGTCCGATGCCCGGCCCGAAGCCCCCGGCTCCGAAGCCCGCGCCCCAGCAGCAGCCCATCGCCGCTGCCCCCGCGCCCGCTCCGGTAGCCCCCGCGGCCAAGGCCCCGCAGCCCCAGCAGCAGGCCCCGGTGGCTCCCGCCGCCGCGGCCGCCGCGTCGACGCCCGCGCCGACGTCCCAGCCGCAGAAGCCCGCAGGCCCCCGTCCGGGCCCGCGCGTCGTTCCGCAGCCCGCACAGCCCGTGCAGCCCGCGGCCCAGCAGAGCCCGTCCGTGGTTCCGCCGCGGCCGCAGTCGCCGAAGCCCGCCGGACCCCGTCCGCCGCGGCCCGGCAACAACCCCTTCGGCGTCGGCGGTGGCGCACCCGCGCCGCGTCCGTCCGGCCCGCGTCCGTCCGGCCAGCCCGGTGGTGGCCAGCCCGGTGGCGGCAACCAGGGTGAGCGCGACAGCGGTGGCAGCAGCGACCGCCGTCCCTCGTCCAAGCCCGGCGACAGCCGTCCGGCCGGTCCCCGTCCCGGCGGTTCCGCCGGTTCCGGTGGTCCGCGTCCCAACCCCGGCTCGATGCCCCCTCGCCCGAACCCCGGCATGATGCCCGGTCGTCCGGCGCCCGCTCCCCGCCCCGGTGGCGGCGGCGGTCGTCCCAGCCCCGGTGGCGGCGGAGGCCGTCCTGGTGGCGGTGGCGGCGGTGGCGGTCGTCCCGGCGGCGGTGGCGGCGGTGCCGGTGGCGGCTTCCGCCCCGGTGGCGGCGGTGGCGGTGCCGGTGGCGGCTTCCGTCCCGGTGGCGGCGGTGGCGGTGGCGGCGGTGCCGGTGGCGGTTTCCGTCCCGGTGGCGGCGGCGGTGCTCCGGCCGGTGGCGGCGGCGGTTTCCGCGGTCGTCCCGGTGGCGGTGGCGCCGGTCGTGGTGGCACCGCTGGTGCCTTCGGCCGTCCTGGTGGTCCGGCGCGACGTGGACGCAAGTCCAAGCGCCAGAAGCGCCAGGAGTACATGGACAACATGCAGGCCCCCTCGGTCGGCGGCGTCCGCCTGCCGAAGGGCAACGGCGAGGTTGTCCGCCTTGCCCGCGGCGCCTCGCTGACCGACTTCGCCGACAAGATCAACGCCAACCCGGCCTCGCTGGTGCAGGTGCTGTTCCACCTCGGTGAAATGGTCACGGCCACGCAGTCCGTGTCGGACGAGATCCTCGAGCTGCTCGGCTCGGAGATGAACTACCAGGTCCAGGTCGTCTCCCCCGAGGAAGAGGACCGCGACCTGCTGGGCACGTTCGACATCACCTACGGCGACGACGCCGGTGGCGAGGAGGACCTGCAGATCCGTCCGCCGGTCGTCACCGTCATGGGTCACGTCGACCACGGCAAGACGCGCCTCCTCGACACCATCCGCAAGACGAAGGTGCACGAGGGCGAGGCCGGTGGCATCACCCAGCACATCGGTGCCTACCAGGTCCGCACGGAGCTCCAGGGCAACGAGCGCCTGATCACCTTCATCGACACCCCCGGTCACGAGGCGTTCACCGCCATGCGTGCCCGAGGCGCGACGTCCACGGACATCGCGGTCATCGTGGTCGCGGCCGACGACGGCGTCATGCCGCAGACGGTCGAGGCGATCAACCACGCTCAGGCGGCGGGCGCGCCGATCGTGGTCGCGGTGAACAAGATCGACAAGGAGGGCGCGAACCCGGACAAGATCCGGCAGCAGCTCACCGAGTACAACCTGGTGGCCGAGGAATACGGTGGCGACACCATGTTCGTCGACATCTCGGCGAAGCAGGGCACCAACATCGACGGCCTTCTCGAGGCCATCCTGTTGACCGCCGACGCCTCGCTCGACCTGCGGGCCAACCCGAACATGGAAGCGCAGGGCGTCGCCATCGAGGCGCACCTGGACCGCGGCCGTGGCCCGGTGGCGACCGTCCTGGTCCAGCGCGGCACGCTCCGCGTCGGCGACTCGATCGTCGCCGGTGGCGCCTACGGCCGTGTCCGTCGCATGGTCGACGAGCACAACGTGGACGTCATCGAGGCCACCCCGTCCCGTCCGGTGCAGGTCATCGGCCTCACCTCGGTGCCCGGCGCCGGTGACACCTTCCTCGTCGTGGACGAGGACCGGGTCGCCCGCCAGATCGCCGAACGCCGCCAGGCACGTCAGCGCAACGCCATGAACGCGTCGCGTCGCAAGCGGGTCAGCCTCGAGGACCTGGACGCAGCGCTGAAGGAGACGAACCAGCTCAACCTGATCATCAAGGGCGACAACTCGGGTACCGTCGAGGCACTCGAGGACGCGCTCCTGAAGATCGAGGTCGGCGACGACGTCGAGCTGCGAGTCATCCACCGCGGTGTCGGTGGCATCACCGAAGGCGACATCAACCTCGCCATCGCCGACAACGTCATCGTGCTCGGCTTCAACGTCCGCGCGGAGGGCAAGGCCACCGAGCTGGCCAACCGCGAAGGCGTCGACGTCCGGTACTACACGGTGATCTACCAGGCGATCGACGAGATCGAAGCGGCCCTCAAGGGCATGCTCAAGCCGGAGTACGAAGAGGTCCAGCTTGGCCGCGCGGAGATCCGCGACGTGTTCAAGTCCTCCAAGGTCGGCACGATCGCGGGTTGCATGGTCCTTTCGGGCGAAATGCGCCGCAACGCACGGGCTCGCCTGCTGCGCGACGGCAACGTCATCCAGGAGAACCTGCCGATCAGCTCGCTGCGGCGGTTCAAGGACGACGCGACCGAGGTCCGCGAGGGCTTCGAGTGTGGTCTGACGCTGGGCAACTACAGCGACTTGAAGGTCGGCGACGTCGTCGAGACCTTCGAGATGCGCGAGAAGCCCCGCGCCTGATAGTCGAGGGTGCAGGTGCGGGGTCGTCCTTCGGGCGGCCCCGCACCTCTGCCCGCTACCTCGTGGTGATGCCTGTGTTCGTAGGTTCACTCGAATTGGACCTGTTGCTCGGCGACGTCCATTCGTTGAAGGAAAAGCGTTCCGTGGTCCGCCCCGTCGTGGCGGAGTTGCGGCGCAAATTCGAAGTGTCCGCGGCCGAAGCCGGTCATCTCGACCTGCACCGCCGCGCGTTGATCGGGGTGGCGGTCGTCGCGGCGGACGCCTCCCATGTCAGGGATCTGCTGGCCTCCTGCGAACGACTGGTGGCCGGCCGACCCGAGGTCGAACTGCTCTCCGCCAAGCACCGGTTGCTTGGCCCGGAGGACGAGTAAAGAGGAGAAGACCGTGGTCGACCAGGCACGGGCTCGCAAGCTCGCCAAGCGGATCTCGCAGATCGTCGCCTCGGCGATCGAGCACGAGGTCAAGGACCCGCGACTCGCCAGGGTGACCATCACCGACACCAAGGTGACGGGCGACCTGCACGACGCCGTCGTCTACTACACGGTGCTCGGGGAGAAGCTCGACTCGGAGCCGGATTACGCCGGGGCCGCTATGGCGCTGGAGAGCGCCAAGGGTGTGCTTCGGAGCATGGTGGGGGCGCAGACGGGGGTGCGGTTCACGCCCACGCTGGCTTTCATGACGGACACCGTGCCGGGGGAGGCTCTTCGGATGGAGGAGCTGTTGGCCAGGGCGCGGAAGAGGGACGAGAAGGTGGCGAAGATCGCCATCGGGGCGGAGCCCGCGGGGGAAGCGGATCCGTACAAGGCGCCGCGGGAGGATGATGACGACGCGGAGGTTGAGGCGGAGTCGGATTCTGAGGCGGAGTCTGCTCGGGATTGAGTTGTGTTTTTCGGAGGGCCCTCACGTGGTGTGGGGGCCCTTTGTTGTGGGGTGGGGGCGTGGGGTGGTTTCGGGAGGAGTGAAGCCCGGCCCCCGTGCGCGCAATTGTCTCAATGCCTCACCTCCGTTTGTCAAGGCGGGAAAGATGCCTTGACAAACGGAGGTGAGGCAGGAGGGCGCTGTGGATCGGGGGCAGAGGGGGAGTCTGGCTTCGGTGGTGTGGGCTGTGTCCGACAGGGCATCGGGCTCCGCCCGACGGGGCACCTCGCTGCGCGTCGGTAGGGAATCAGGCTGCGCCTGACAGGGCACCTTGCTGCGCGTCGGCAAGGCGGCGGGCGCTCCGCGCCGGATGCGGGTGGCCGGCTGCGCCGATGGGGTCGGGCTGTGTCCGGCTGTCCCTGGCTCGGTGATGGACGAGGCACCTTGCTGTGCGTCGGCGAGGTGTCCGGGCTTTGTCGGACGGGGGTGGGGTGCGGGGTGGTCATCAAGTTGCTTCGGGTGTGGTTGAAGTCGGGGAGCATGGACGTGGTTCGCGGAGTTAACGTGTCGCGGTGCCCCTTGACCTGACTGCGGATCTCGCCGCGGCTGCGGAAGTGCTCGCGGCCGCCAGTGAAGTCACCCTGCTGGCCCATGTGAACCCGGATGCCGACGCGCTGGGCAGTGCCTTCGCGTTGGGGCTCGCCCTGCATCGGCGTGGTGTGCGGGTGCTGGTGTCGTTCGGAGCGCCTGCTGAGGTGCCCGAGACGTTGCGCGGCCTGGACGTGGCCGGGTTGTTGGTGCCGCCGTCCGCGATTCCGGCCGCGCCCGCGGTGCTGGTGGCGTTGGACGCGGGCAGTGTGGGGCGGTTGGGGCCGTTGGGGGATCGGGTGGCGGCGACGATCGCGGCTGGGGGGCAGGTGGTGGTGTTGGACCACCACGTGTCGAATCCCGGTTTCGGCACGGTGAACGTGGTCGACGATCGGGCTGAGGCGACCGCGTTGGTGGTGCTGCGGTTGCTGGACGTGATGGGTGTGGAGGTCGACGAGCCGATCGCGCGGTGCGTGTACGCGGGGCTGGTGACTGATACGCGGTCGTTCCGGCACGCGAGTTCGGAGACGCACCACGTGGCCGCGCGGTTGTTGGACGCGGGGGTGGACGCGGAGGCGGTGGCGCGGCCGTTGATGGACAGCCATCCGTTCGGGTACCTGGGCATGTTGGCGACGGTGTTGAGTCGTGCCGCCCTGGACCGGTCTGCGGTGCGGGGGCTCGGGTTGGTGCACGCGGTGGTGACGTTGGAGGACGCGGCGGGGCTGCGGCCCGAAGAGGTCGAGAGCGTTGTGGATCTGGTGCGGACGGCGCAGGAGGCGGAAGTGGCGGCGGTGTTGAAGGAGCTGCGGCCGTCGACGTGGTCGGTGTCGTTGCGGTCGGTGAGTCGGATCGACGTGCGGGAGGTCGCGCAGCTGCTCGGTGGCGGGGGACATCGGCGGGCTGCGGGGTTCACGGCGCGCGGGGACGCGGCGGGGGTGTTGGCGGACCTGCTGGGGGCGTTGGAGACGGTCGAGCCGGAGGCCGGTGCGTGATCGACGACCGGGTGCCCGCGCGGCGGGTGCTGGGCTTGGCGGCGCCGGCGTTGGGAGTGCTGGCGGCTGAGCCGCTGTACGTGCTGGTCGACACGGCCGTGGTGGGGCATCTCGGCGCGCTCCCGCTGGCCGGTCTCGCGTTGGGCGGTGTGCTGTTCACGCAGGTGGCGGCGCAGCTGACGTTCCTGTCCTACGGCACGACCGCGCGCACGGCCCGGTTGCACGGGGCCGGGCGGCGGGCGGAGGCCGTGGAGGAAGGGGTGCAGGCGACGTGGCTGGCGCTCGGCGTGGGGGTGCTGCTGGTGGTGCTCGGGCAGCTGTTCGCGCCACCGCTGGCCCGGCTGCTCGCCGGTGACGGGGAAGTCGCCGCGGCGGCGGTGGGCTGGCTGCGGATCGCGTTGTTCGGAGCGCCGTTCGTGCTGGTCACGATGGCGGGCAACGGGTGGATGCGCGGTGTGCAGGAGACCGCGCGGCCACTGCGGTACGTGCTGCTGGGCAACGGGCTGTCCGCGATCCTCTGCCCGGTGCTCGTCTACTGGGCGGGCTGGGGGTTGGAGGGGTCGGCGGTCGCGAACGTGGTGGCGCAGGTCGTGTCCGCGGTGCTGTTCTTCCGCGCGCTGACCGTCGAGCGGGTGGCGCTGCGCCCGGTGCCCGCGCTGATGCGCGCCCAGCTCGGCCTCGGCCGCGACCTGGTGCTGCGCAGCCTCGCCTTCCAGGCGTGCTTCGTCTCGGCCGCGTCGGTGGCCGCGCGCACGTCCATCGCGGCCGTCGGAGCGCACCAGGTGGTGTTGCAGCTGTGGACGGCGCTGGCGCTGGTGCTGGACTCGCTCGCCATCGCCGCGCAGGCGATCGTCGGCGCGGCGCTCGGCGCGGGGGAGCGGACCAAGGCGCGTCGGTTCGCGTGGCAGATCACCTGGTACGGGCTGGTGTTCGGGGTGGTGCTCGGGATCGTCTTCGCGTCGGTCGCGGGTGTGCTGCCCAGGGTGTTCACCACGGACGCGGGCGTGCTCGCGGAGATCCCGCACGCGTGGTGGTTCTTCGTTGCGCTGCAACCGATCGCGGGCGTGGTGTTCGCATTGGACGGTGTGCTGCTCGGCGCGGGCGACACGGCGTTCCTGCGCACGGCGACGCTGCTGTCGGCGGTGGTGGGGTTCCTGCCGATGGTGTGGGCGTCGCTCGCGTTCGACTGGGGGCTGGTCGGGATCTGGACCGGGCTGTCGGCGTTCATGGTGCTGCGGTTGATCTCGGTGCTGCTGCGCACCCGTTCGGAGGGGTGGTCGGTGGTGGGCGCGGTCCGATAGGTGGGATGTGTCCGAAGGCACCCGCCGAAATGGTTACCGCGAGGCAAGTGTTCCCGATCTACTGGGTGGAGACCCCAACTACCCGAGGAGCACCGCCTTGCCGGTCGATCGCGCCACGAAGCAAGCGTGGCTGATCTGGACCACCGCCATCGTCATCTACATCGCCGCGCTGTTCCACCGCACGTCACTGGGCGTCGCAGGGCTGGAAGCGAGCGAGCGGTTCGGGGTTGGCCCGGCCGCACTGGGCACCTTCACGGTGTTCCAGATCGGGCTCTACGCCCTGATGCAGATCCCCACCGGACTCCTCGTGGACCGCTTCGGTCCACGCCGGGTCCTCACCGCCGCCGCCCTGCTGATGGGCACCGGCCAGGTCCTCTTCGCCATCGCCGACTCCTACCCGCTCGGCCTGCTCGCCCGCGGTGTCCTCGGCGTCGGCGACGCCATGACCTGGGTCAGCGTGCTGCGCCTCGCCGCCGCGCACTTCCCCGCCCGCCGCTTCCCGGTGATCGTGTCGATCTCCGCCGCGCTCGGCGGCCTCGGCAACCTGGCCGCCACCGTCCCGCTGACGCTGCTGCTCGGCGGCGCGGGGTGGACGTGGACGTTCCTGTTCGCGGGCGTGGTGACGGCCGCCTACGCGCTGGTCGCCGGGTGGCGGCTGCGCGACCTGCCCGCCGGGGTCGTCATGCCCGTGCTGCCACCGCAGCCGCTCGGCGTCGTGCTGCGCAAGGTCGCCACGGCGTGGAGCGTGCCGGGCACCCGCCTCGGCTTCTGGACGCACTTCTCCACGATGTCGACCCCCGCCGTCCTCGGTCTGCTGTGGGGCTTCCCGTACCTGGTCGAGGCGCAGGGCCTGTCCCGCTCGGCGGCCAGTTCCGCGCTCAGCCTGCTGGTCGTCGGCGCCGTCGCGTCGGGTCCGCTGCTCGGCTCGGTCATCTCCCGCAAGCCGGAACTGCGGATGCCCATCGCCACCTGGTTCCTCGTCGGGGCGGTGGTCGTCTGGACCGTGCTGCTCGCCTGGCCCGGAGGCGTCGTGCCCGCGCCGGTCGTGATGGCGGCGTTCGTGGTGCTCTCGCTGGGCGGCCCGATCTCCGGCATCGCCTTCGCGCTGGCCCGCGACTACAACCCGATGCACCGCGTCAGCACCGCCACCGGTGTCGTCAACGTCGGCGGCTTCGCGGCCGTCACCGCGTCGGCGCTGACCGTGGGCGTGCTGCTGGACCTGTTCGCGTGGCTGCCGCCCGCGCAGGCCTACCGGATCGCCTTCCTGGCACCGGCCGCGCTGCTCGTGGTCGGGGCCTGGCGCACCGCGGTCTGGTGGCGCCGCGCCCGCACGGCGGTCTTCGAAGCGGAGGCCCGCGGCGAGGACGTACCGGTCCAGTTGCGGCGCAGGCGCTGGGACGCCTACGTCGCAGCCTAAGATCCTCGCTCGTGTCCGCAACCCCTCGCCAGCCCCGCCCCACCGTCCCGCCCGGTCTGGTCGTCATCGACAAGCCGGACGGCATGACGTCGCACGACGTCGTCGCCCGCGTGCGCCGCATCCTCGGCACCCGCAAGGTCGGCCACGCCGGCACCCTCGACCCGATGGCGACCGGCGTCCTCGTGCTCGGCATCGAGCGCGCGACCAAGCTCCTGGGCCACCTCGCCCTGGACAGCAAGGCCTACCTGTCCACGATCAGCCTCGGCTCGTCGACCACCACCGACGACGCCGAGGGCGAGGTCCTGTCCACAGTGGACGCCTCCGCCGTGCCCGAGGACCTGATCCGCGCGGGCGTGGCGAAGCTGACCGGGCCGATCCAGCAGGTGCCCAGCGCCGTGAGCGCGGTGAAGGTCGACGGCAAGCGGGCGTACGCGCGGGTGCGGGCGGGCGAGGAGGTCAGCCTGCCGCCGCGACCGGTGACGGTGCACCGGTTCGACGTGCTGTCGATCCGGCGCGAGGGGGCGACCACCGAGCTGGACGTCATGGTGGAGTGCTCGTCCGGGACCTACGTGCGGGCCCTGGCTCGCGACCTCGGGGCGGACCTGGGCGTCGGCGGACACCTGGCGGCCCTGCGCCGGACGCGGGTCGGGCCGTTCGACCTGAGGGTCGCCCGCACCCTGGAGAAGCTGGAGGCGGATCCGGGGCTCTCGCTTGACCTGGACTCGGCCGTCGCCACGGCCTTCCCGCGCCGCGAGATCGAGCCCGCCGAGGTCGTCGCGCTGTCCCACGGCCAGCGGCTCCCGGCAGGCGGCTTCGAGGGCACCTACGGCGTCTTCGGGCCGGACGGGCACGTGGTCGCACTGGCCAAGGACGAGGAGGGTGTCGCCAGGTCGGTGGTAGTCCTCTCGCCCGCGGGCTAGCTACCGTTGGGCCATGGCGAGATGGGTGTGGCCGGCAGCGGCCGGAGTGGTGGCGTCGTTGGCGGGGGTGGTCATCAACCTGGCCACCGAGTGGAAGTGGAACCCCTGGGTGTGGGCGGTGCTGGTGCTGCTCACCGCCCTGGGGGTCCTGATCACCCTGCGGTCCGGTGACGCGGCTCCGCCGCCTCCGACGTCCGTGGGCGGCGTGCACAACAGCGTGAGCGGCACGGTGCACGGCCCGGTCGTCCAGACCGGATCGATCGGGGCGTACAACGACCGGACGGTGAACCAGACCGCCGTGGCCCGCGACGGCGGCACCGTCCACCAGGCGGGTCGGGACATCAGGTCGGGCGACTCCTGAACCCGGCCACCCGGCACCAACACGCCATACCACCCTGGACGTCCCGGCCACCGCGAGCCGTAGGCTCCCCACCGTGCAACGCTGGCGAGGGCTAGACCACCTACCAGGCGGCTGGGGCCGCTGCGTCGTCACCATCGGCGTCTTCGACGGTGTCCACAACGGCCACCAGGTCCTGATCGGCAGAGCCGTCGAGCTCGCTCGGGAGAAGGGCGTGCCCTGCGTCGTCATGACGTTCGACCCGCACCCCTCCGAGGTCGTCCGCCCCGGTAGCCACCCGGCACAGCTCACCACCCTCCGCCGCCGCGCCGAGCTCGTCGAGAGCCTCGGCGCGGACGTCTTCTGCGTCCTCCCGTTCACCGTCGAGCTGTCGCGCATGCCCGCGAACGAGTTCGTGCACGAGGTCCTCGTGGAACGCCTGCACGCGGCGGCCGTGGTGGTCGGCCAGAACTTCACCTTCGGCCAGAAGGCCGCGGGCAACGTCGACCTGCTCCGGCGTCTCGGCCAGCGGTTCGGCTTCGTCACGGAAGGGGCGGATCTCGTGACCGACACCAAGGGGGGCGACGGTGGCGTCACCTTCTCCTCGACCTACATCCGCGCCTGCATCGACGCCGGCGACGTGGCCGCCGCGGCGGTCGCGCTCGGCAGGCCGCACCGGCTGGAGGGCATCGTCGTGCGGGGCGACGGGCGCGGCAAGGAGCTGGGGTTCCCCACCGCGAACCTGTCGATGACCCGGTTCGCCGCGGTCCCGGCCGACGGCGTCTACGCCTGCTGGTTCGTCCACTCCTCCGGCCGCAAGCTCGGCGCCGCCGTGTCGGTGGGCACGAACCCGACCTTCTCCGGCCGCGAGCGCCGCGTGGAGGCGTACGTGCTGGACGTGGACGAGGACTTCTACGGGCAGCGCGTGGCGCTCGACTTCGTGACCCGCGTGCGCGGCCAGCTGAAGTTCGACAGCAGCGACGAGCTCGTCGTGGAGATGCACCGGGACGTCGAGAAGGTGAGGGACTTGCTCGATCAGGCGTGAAAGCGCCGGTGCTGGGCATCGCGAACTGGCAAGATGCCCTTCCAAGAGGGGCTGAGGGCATGACGAGGAGAGGCGCGGGTGGAGGACCACAAGATCGTTCAGCGCAACATCGCGTTGCAGCGCGAGTGGTACGGGGAACCCCTGGGTGATCGCGTGCGCCGCCTGGTGGTCGCTTTCCGCGTGTCGCAGGCGCAGCTCGCCGAGGTGCTCGGCATCAGCGCGCCCATGCTGAGCCAGGTGATGTCGGGGCGGCGGGCGAAGATCGGCAACCCGTCCGTGCTCGCGCGGATGATCATGCTCGAGCGCAAGGTCCTCACCCCGGACGTCGCGACGGGCGCGCCCGAGGCGCTCCAGCGCGCGCTGGAGGAGGTGCGCGTCTCGAAGCCGACGGTGAGCCGCGACTCGCTCCCGGTCAACGGCGCGGGCGACGAGACGGTCGTGCTGACGAACCTGCGCCGCATCGCCGACCGACGTGAACTGGCGCAGGCCGCCGACGTGCTGGACGACGAGTTCCCAGCCCTCGCCGACCTGCTCCGCCGAGCCGGCCGAGGCCGTTAAGCACTCGCGAGTCGAACGCTCAGGCACCCCGTGTCGAACGTTCAGGCACCTTGAGTCGAACGTTCAGGCACCGTGAGTCCTCCACTGGGCACCGCGAGTCTGCCGGTTGGGCACGAATGGGGGTGCCTGAGTGTTCGACACGGGGTGTCTGGAGGTTCGACTCGCGAGGGTGGGAGGGTTGGGTGGGAGTGTGCCTGGTAACCTCGACAGTTGGGTCTGGCTGCGTTCCGTGGCGGCCAGTACCGACTAACCCCATCCGGATCTCTGGTGGGGCCGCACGGAACCGAACAGGCACAAGGAGAATCACCTAGTGGCACTGACCACTGACCAGAAGAAGACCATCCTGACCGAGTACGGCGTCCACGACACGGACACCGGCTCCGCCGAGGCCCAGATCGCGCTGCTGAGCAAGCGCATCAGCGACCTGACCGGGCACCTCAGGACCCACAAGCACGACCACCACTCGCGTCGCGGGCTGCTGCTGCTGGTCGGCCGTCGCCGCCGGCTGCTCAACTACCTCGCGAAGGTGGACATCAACCGCTACCGCTCGCTCATCGGGCGACTCGGCCTGCGTCGTTGACACGCACCGGGGGGGAGTGACCGTTCCCGGTCGCTCCCCCTCGGCGTACGGCCCGGTTTCGGTGTAGAACCGAACCGGGTAAAAGATCCAAAGAGGAACCAACAGGGCCAGCACGCCGCGAAACGGGACGACCAGTTCGCCGGTCCTCGGTAGTGGTTCCCTGGACGGGCTGAGCGCCAAGGGGCGCTCGCGAACACGCCAGGGGACTTCGATCGAAGACCGGCCTCGTCCGAACCGCGATCCCGCGCCCGAGCGCGCTGCGGCCGAAAGACGAACGAGGAGTTCACTGCATGACTGAAGTAGAGGTCCACGAGACCGCCGCCGTTATCGACAACGGCAAGTTCGGCACCCGCACCATCCGCTTCGAGACCGGCCGCCTGGCCCGTCAGGCCGCGGGTTCCGTCGTCGCGTACCTGGACGACGAGACCATGCTGCTGTCCGCCACCACGGCGTCGAAGCACCCCAAGGAGCACTTCGACTTCTTCCCCCTCACGGTGGACGTCGAGGAGCGCATGTACGCCGCGGGTCGCATCCCCGGCTCGTTCTTCCGCCGCGAAGGTCGCCCGTCGACCGACGCGATCCTGACCTGCCGCCTGATCGACCGGCCGCTGCGTCCGTCCTTCGTGGACGGTCTCCGCAACGAGATCCAGGTCGTCATCACGGTGATGAGCCTCAACCCGCAGGACCTGTACGACGTCGTGGCGATCAACGCCGCGTCCGCGTCGACGCAGCTCGCGGGTCTGCCGTTCTCCGGCCCGATCGGTGGCGTCCGCGTCGCCCTCATCGAGGGCCAGTGGGTCGCGTTCCCGACCTACGAGCAGCTCGAGAAGGCCGTCTTCGACATGGTCGTCGCCGGCCGCGTCGTGGGTGACGACGTCGCGATCATGATGGTCGAGGCCGAGGCCACCGACAACGTGATCGACCTGATCGGCGAGGGCGCGACCGCCCCCACCGAGGAGGTCGTGGCCGCGGGTCTCGAAGCCGCGAAGCCGTTCATCAAGGTCCTCGTCGAGGCGCAGGCCGAGCTGGCCCGCGTCGCGGCGAAGGAGACCGGCGTGTTCCCGACGTACCCGGCCTACCAGCCGGACGCGTTCACCGCCGTCGAGGAGGCCGCTTCCACGGACCTCGCCGCGGCGCTGACGGTGTCGGGCAAGGCGGACCGCGAGTCGCGCATCGACGAGGTCAAGGCCGCCACGCTGGAGAAGCTCGCCACCGCGTTCGAGGGTCGCGAGAAGGAGATCGGCGCGGCGTTCCGCTCGCTGAACAAGAAGCTGGTCCGCCAGCGGATCCTGCGCGACAACATCCGCATCGACGGCCGCGGCCTGACCGACATCCGCTCGCTGGGTGCCGAGGTCGCGCTGATCCCGAGGGCGCACGGTTCCGCGCTGTTCGAGCGCGGCGAGACCCAGATCCTGGGTGTCACCACGCTGAACATGCTCCGCATGGAGCAGCAGATCGACTCCCTCACGCCGGAGACGCACAAGCGCTACCTGCACCACTACAACTTCCCGCCCTACTCGACCGGTGAGACCGGCCGGGTCGGTTCGCCGAAGCGCCGCGAGATCGGCCACGGCGCGCTCGCCGAGCGGGCGTTGATGCCGGTGCTGCCCAAGCGCGACGAGTTCCCCTACGCGATCCGCCAGGTCTCCGAGGCGCTGAGCTCCAACGGCTCCACCTCGATGGGCTCGGTCTGCGCGTCGACCATGTCGCTGCTGAACGCCGGTGTGCCCCTCAAGGCGCCGGTCTCCGGCATCGCGATGGGTCTCGTCTCCGACGAGGTCGACGGTGAGACGCGCTACGTCGCCATCACCGACATCCTCGGCGCCGAGGACGCGTTCGGCGACATGGACTTCAAGGTCGCGGGCACCAAGGAGTTCGTGACCGCGCTCCAGCTCGACACCAAGCTGGACGGCATCCCGTCCGAGGTGCTGCGCAAGGCGCTCGGCCAGGCGCGCGACGCCAGGCTCACCATCCTGGAGGTCATGGCCGAGGCCATCGACGCCCCGGACGAGATGAGCCCGTTCTCCCCTCGCGTCACGTCGGTCAAGATCCCGACGGACAAGATCGGCGAGGTCATCGGCCCGAAGGGCAAGATGATCAACTCGATCACCGAGCAGACCGGTGCCGACATCTCGATCGAGGACGACGGCACGATCTACGTCGGCGCGGCGGACGGCCCCTCGGCCGAAGCGGCGATCGACATGATCAACGCGATCGCCAACCCGCAGCTCCCGAAGGTCGGCGAGCGCTTCCTGGGCACCGTGGTGAAGACCGCGGCGTTCGGCGCGTTCGTCTCCCTGCTGCCGGGTCGTGACGGTCTGGTCCACATCTCCAAGCTCGGTGGCGGCAAGCGCATCGGCAAGGTGGAAGACGTCGTCAAGGTCGGCGACAAGCTCCGCGTGGAGATCGCCGACATCGACCAGCGCGGCAAGATCAGCCTCATCGTGGTCTCCGAGGAGACCGCGACCACCGAGGCTGCTCCGGCCGACGACGCCGATGCCCCTGTGCCCGCGGAGTCCGCAGCGCAGTGACGATCAGCGACATGGCGGCGGCCGCGAGTGCTCCTGGCACTCGCGGCCGTCCGCGTCTGGCGACCCCCGGCCATCTCCAGAAGCCGGGGACGACGCGTCAGCTCGAGCCGTCGGTGCGCCGCAGCGTGCTGCCGTCAGGTCTGCGCGTGATCACCGAACAGATCCCCACGGTGCGTTCGGCGTCGGTCGGCCTGTGGGTGCAGGTCGGCTCGCGCGACGAGCGCCCCGAGGTCGCGGGCGCCGCGCACTACCTGGAACACCTGCTGTTCAAGGGAACCGCGAACCGCACCGCGGCGGCCATCGCCGAGGAGATCGACGCGGTCGGTGGTGAACTCAACGCGTTCACCGCGAAGGAGCACACCTGCTACTACGCGCACGTCATCGACGAGGACCTGCCGCTGGCGATGGACCTCGTCTCCGACGTCGTGTTCGAGGCGCTGTGCGAGGAACGCGACTTCGAGACCGAACGCGGAGTCGTGCTCGAAGAGATCGCGATGCGCGACGACGACCCCGAAGACCTGCTGCACGACGCGTTCTCCGAAGCCCTGATGGGCGGGCACGTCCTGGGCAAGCCGGTGCTCGGCACCGAGGAGTCCATCGGCGCGATGAGCCGCGACGCGCTGTTCACGTTCTACAAGCGCCGCTACACGCTGCCGAAGATGGTGCTCGCGGTCGCGGGCAACGTCGACCACAACCACGTGATGCGGTTGGCGCGCAAGGCTTTGGGCGACCGGCTGACGCGGCAGGGCACGCCGGTGGCACCGCGCGCCGGTCGTGCGCGGATCGCGTCGGGCCGCAAGCTCGTGCTCAACACCGACGACACCGAGCAGGCGCACCTGATGCTCGGCGTCCGAGCGCTGGACCGGCACGACGAGCGCAGGTTCGCGCTCAACGTGCTCAACGCGGCGCTCGGCGGCGGCATGAGTTCCCGGCTGTTCCAGGAGATCCGCGAACGCCGGGGCCTCGCCTACCAGGTGTACTCGTCGATCGGGTCGTACGCGGACACCGGCAGCCTGTCGGTCTACGCGGGCTGCCAGCCCGACCGGCTCGGCGACGTCGCGGGCGTGATCCGCGAAGTGCTGCTCCAGGTCGCCGACGAGGGCATGTCGGACGCGGAGGTGGCCCGCGGCAAGGGCCAGCTGCGCGGTGGGCTCGTGCTCGGGCTGGAGGACACCAGCTCGCGGATGTCCCGCATCGGCAAGGGGGAGCTGAACTACAGCGACTACCTGTCGGTGGACGACACCCTCGCGAAGATCGACGCGGTGACCTCGGAAGACGTGGCCGCACTGGCCAAGGAGCTGCTCCGACGTCCGGTCGCCGCCGCCGTCGTCGGCCCGTACGACCACGTTGAAGACCTGCCTTCCCAGGTGCACGAGGTGATCTCATGACCAAGCGCTCAGCATCCGACGGGCCCCTCCGGGTCGGTGTCATCGGCGCCAAGGGCCGGGTCGGCGCCGAGGTCTGCCTCGCCGTCGACGCGGCCGAGGACCTCGCCCTCGTCGCGACCGTGAACGAAGGTGACGCGCTGACGACCCTGTCCGACGCGCGCGCCGAGGTCGTCGTCGACTTCACCCACCCGGACGTCGTCATGGCCACGCTGGAGTTCTGCGTGGCCAACGACATCCACGCCGTCGTCGGCACCTCCGGCTTCGACGCGCCCAGGCTGGACACGCTGGCCGGGTGGCTCTCGGACAAGCCGGAGCTGGGGCTGCTCATCGCCCCGAACTTCGCCATCGGCGCCGTGCTGTCCATGCGCTTCGCCGAGATGGCCGCGAAGTACTACGAGTCCGTCGAGGTCATCGAACTCCACCACCCCCACAAGGCGGACGCCCCCTCGGGCACCGCCGCGCACACCGCGAGGCTCATCACCCA
Organism: Umezawaea sp. Da 62-37; assembly: GCF_032460545.1. Lineage (GTDB taxonomy): Bacteria > Actinomycetota > Actinomycetes > Mycobacteriales > Pseudonocardiaceae > Umezawaea. The sequence goes on along the minus strand of NZ_CP135965.1, from coordinate 3,685,229 downwards.
GGCCCGTGAAGCCGCTGGCCTGGCACCGGCGCCGGACGCCACCACCCAGGAGGCGGACGGAGCACGGGGCAACCTCGTGGGGGGCGTGCGGGTGCACTCGCTGCGCATCGCGGGCTTCATCGCCCACCAGGAGGTCGTGTTCGGCACCGAGGGCGAAACCCTCACGATTCGCCACGACTCCCTGGACCGCAAGTCCTTCATGCCGGGCGTGCTGCTCGCGGTCCGCTCCATCCTCGACCACCCCGGCCTGTCGGTGGGACTCGACAAGTACATGGACCTGTGAAGACCAGAACGGTCGCGCTGCTGCTCACCGCCGTCCTCGCGGTGTACTTCGTCATGCTCGGCGGCAAGGGCGTCCTGCTGATCACCACCGGCGACCCGGCCGCCGTCGGACTGGGGATCGGCGTCCTGATCCTGCCGCTCATCGGCATCTGGATCGCCTGGACGAACCTGCGATTCGGTCTGAAGACGGAAAAGATGGCCCGGCAGCTCGCCGACGAAGGCGAGCTGCCGGACACCACCTCCTTGCCCCGCAGGCCTTCCGGCCGCGTGGACCGCGACGCGGCGGACGCGTACTTCGAGGAACGCCGCGTGGAGACCGAGGCCGCCCCCGACGACTGGCGCTCCTGGTTCCGCCTCGCCCAGGCCTACGACCTCGCGGGCGACCGCGGCCGTGCCCGCGACACCATGCGCAAGGCGATCCAGCTGTACCCGTAGCGGGTCCGGGATGGTTGGCACGTGGCCAACTCCTGTTCGCGGGAGGGTTGTCGGCCGTCTCCGCGACGACCCGCGAGCCCGTGGTCCACGGCCGCACCACGCGCACGACGCTTGTTGCGCCACCTGCAAAAAACGCCGCAAGTTCAACTGCCGCAACACGACCGGAACGAACTCCATCCGGCCTTCACTCTTTTGCGACTTGGTTTGTCCGGTCGACAGTTAATACCGTAACGGTGTTCACTTTCGATCCGAGAGGCACACCGTGGGCACCCGAGTGCGGCTGGCGGTCGCGTTCCTGGTCATCATCACGGCTCTGTGGGCGTCGGTCGCGATGACCTGACCCCGGTCAGCTCCACGGCACCTGGCCGTGGTCGTCGGCGTGGTCGTAGACGTTGGCCCAGTGCGTGAAGACGTCGCGGGACTGCTCGGCGCTCAACGCGAGCGCGTCGAGCACGCCCTGCTTCTCCTCGTGGAACTCGATGGCGCGCTCCTCCTCCATGAACACCGTGGTGAGGTCGGATTCCGTGCACGCCACGGGTTTCGCGTTGCGGCTGAACGTCATCAGCGTCGACGGGTACCGCAGCGCGGGGTGGCCCTGCGCGGAGAACGGGACGACGCGCAGGCGCAGGTGCGTCCACCCGCACATGAACGCCAGCCGCATCATCTGGTCGTGCATGACCCTTGAACCGCCGATCCTGAGCCGCAGGGCCGTTTCGTGGATGTAGAAGGTGGACACCGGCGGTTCGCCGCCGCACAGGAACTCCTGCCGGTCCATCCGCACCCGCACCTGCTCGTCGACGTCCTCGGCGTGGACGGACTTCGTCATCTCCAGCAGCGCGCGGGTGTAGCCCATGGACTGCAACAGGCCGGGGATCACCATGGTGTCGTAGCTGGTGATCGTCAACGCCGAGCGCTGGTGCAGCACCAGGCTGAGCAGGCCGTCCGACGACGTGCCCGCGTGCCGCCGCACGAAGAACCCGACGTCGGGTTCCTGGGCGAGGCGCATGACGCGTTCGCGGGTCGCCTTGTCCGCGCCGCACTTGCCGAGGAAGGTGCCGATCTCCCAGTCGCTGGTGCCCCGCCAGCCCTTCTCCAGCTTGCTCAGCTTCGCCGTCGACCACTCCAGTTCCTCGCAGAACCTGGTGCCGCGGATGCCCGCTCGCTTGCGGGCCCGCCGGAGTTCCTCGCCGAGCTCCCGGCTCTGCGCGGTGGTGAAGCGCGCAGGCGGCTTGTCATCCGTCTCCATGACGCTGGAAGGTAGTGCCCGTGCGGGGTGGAATCGACTGCCACGCAAGGGATTCCGCCCCAAGGGAGTACAAACGGGGGGTCGTTGACCGAAGGTCCGCGGTCAGTGCACCCAGCCCGCCATCAACGCGGGCGACGCGGCCAGCATCGTGAACCGGGCGAACCGACCGATCGTCCCGGTCGCCACGAACAGCGCCGTCGACATGCCCGCCAGACCGGCCAGCACGGTGGTGAACATGAACGGCGGCAGGCCGACCACCGAGCTGAGCGCGTGCGTGCCGAACATCCAGTGCGGATGGCGGTGGCAGCGGTCGCGCACGGCCTCCAGGCGGGCCTTCCACTTCAGCCGGAACGGCGAACTCTGCTTCGCGGGCTTCTCCTTGCGCTTCAGGAACGCGGGCAGGTGCAGCGAACCGCGCGCGGCGAAGAAGTAGACCAGCTTGCCCAGCACCTGCCCGGACGCCACCGCGGCACCGATCCACCAGCACGAGATGGTGGGTTGCTGGGTCACGAGGCCGAGGACGAACAGTTCGATGCTGACCAGGGGGAGGATCGCCGAGCCGACCGCGACGCCGAACGTCAGGCACAACCAGGTGACGACCACCCGACCGAGGATAGCCGTGGTTCAGGGGCGCAGGAGTAGGGCCAACCCCCCTGTCATCCGGATTTCGCGCAGTGGACGCCCACCCGCGTCCAGCGTCCGCACCGTCCCGTCGGCCGCCCAGCCGACCCGTTCGTAGAACGACTTCGTCGCCCGGTCCGCCTCCGGCACCCACGCCACCGCCCGCGACGCGCCCTGGTCCCGCAACGCGTGCGCGGCCGTCGCGATCAGCCTGCCACCGTGCCCGCGCCGCCCCCATCGGGGCTCCACCAGCAACGTGCTGACCAGCGCCGTCGTCTCGAAATCGGCAGGCATCGACCCGTCCGCGCCCGCCACCTCCTGGTCCGGCGCCGACCCCGCGACCACGAACCCCACGACCCACGCGCCCTCGGTCGCCAGGAACACGTGCGCGTGCTCCACCGCGTCCGCCCACGCCTGCTCGGCCTCGGCGGCGTCGAACGACTCGAACACCGCGGGCGGCAGCAGTTCGGCGTAGGCCGTGCGCCAGGTGGCGAGGTGGATGCGGGCGATCTCCGCGACGTCTTCGGGCTGTGCGGGGCGCACCGCGGCATCGGCCATGGGGGAAATCTAGTGCCGGTACCGGCGCGGGGCCCGAGTGGGTCGGGTGCAGGGGAGGGGGTGGTGGTGGGGAATTGCCGGTATCGGCGGTTAGCGTTGTCGCATGATCGTCGAGCAGCTGTCCAGGACATCACCGTGCTGGTGAGCGGCTACGGCCCGGTGCGGTGAGGAGCCACGGCGGGGAGGGGGCGGGCATGTTCGACGATTCGCCGCAGGCGGTGCACGGTGGACGGACTTCCGCAGACGTCCACGCACTTCCCGAGGGCTGCCGGGTGGAGGTGCTCGACGGGACTCCCATCGTGAAACCGAGGCCGATGCCCATCCACCGGAGGGTGGTCCGCAGGCTCGCCGCCCGTGTGGAGGCCCGACTGCCACAACTGTGGCAGCTGGAGACCGGCATCGACGTGGTGCTCGCGGAAGACCCGCTGGTCTACATGTCCCCGGACATCGTGGTGTTCGGGGTGGGGACACCGCTGGACACCGGGCCGATCCACGGCGAGGCGGTCCTGCTCGCGATCGATGTGTTGCTGAAGGGAAGGCGTCGCGACGAGCACGAGTCCAAGCGCACCGCCTACGCCGCGGCAGGGGTTCCGCACTACTGGCGCGTCGAGGTCGATCTGCGCGCGTTGGACTGATCAGTCCGCCACCAGCCCCGCCTCGTGGGCGAGCACTGCCGCCTGGACGCGGTTGCGGACGGAGAGGCGGTCCATCAGGGAGGTCATGTACGCCTTGACGGTGCCCTCGACGAGGTGGAGGCGGCGGGCGATCTCGGCGTTGGACATCCCGGTGCCGACGAGGGCGAGGACGTCGCGTTCGCGGCTGGTCAGGGTGGCCACCCGGGTGCGGGCGGTGGTCGCGCGGGTGAGTCTGCCGCCGCTCAGCTCGGTGATGACGTGCCGGGCCACGCGGGGGGAGAGGTACGCGGCGCCGTCGGCGACGGCGTGGACGCCCGCGAGGAGTTCGCGCGGGTCGCCCGCCTTGAGCAGGAAGCCGCTGGCGCCGCCGCCGAGCGCCCGCGCGATGTAGGCGTCCTCGCTGAACGTGGTCAGGATGAGGACCCCCGTGCCCGGCACGAGGCGGTGGATCTCGTCGGCCGCGTCCAGGCCGTCGAGGACGGGCATCTGCACGTCCAGCAGCACCACGTCGGGGCGGTGGGCGATGGTCAGGTCGACGGCCTCGCGGCCGTTGGCGGCCTCGGCGACGACGTCGACGGCCGGGTCCGTGCCCAGGAGCGCGCGGACGCCGGCGCGGATCAGGGCCTCGTCGTCGGCCAGCAGCACGCGGATCACTCGGCGTCCCTCCGCATCGTGGCGGTCACGGCGAACCCGCCGTCCGGACGGGGCGCCGCCTCCAGGGTGCCGCCCGCGAGCCGGACCCGTTCGGCGAGGCCGGTCAGGCCGTGGCCGCCCGCGCCGGGGCCGGGGGAGGCGGACGGGCCGTTGACCACGCTGACGACCAGTTCGGTCGGCGTGCGCCGGAAGCGGACCTCGACCGGGGCGCCGGGGGCGTGCTTGGCGGCGTTCGTGAGCGATTCCTGCACGACCCGGTACGCCGTGCGCGAGTCGGTCGGCCCGCCGGTCAGCCGCACGGCCATCCCGGACGCCACGGCGCGGCCCACCAGCGCCTCGACGTCCTCGGTGCCGTCGCGCAGCAGGCCGATGATCTCGCGCAGCCGCTCGGTGGCCTCACCCGTGCTGGCGCGCAGCTCGCCGATCGCGGCCCGGTGCGGCTCGGCGAGGTCCGGGGACAGCTCCAGCGCGCCCGCGCGCAGCGCGATCAGGGTCAGCTCGTGGCCCAGCGAGTCGTGCATGTCCCGCGCGATGCGGGTGCGCTCCCGTTGCCGGGCCTGCCGCACGTCCTGCCGCAGCCGCTCCGCCAGCGCGAGGTGCTGGCGGCGGTAGCGCCCGGCGAACCACGGCAGCAGCACGGTGCCAGCCAGCCCGACCGGCGCCTCGGCCCAGTTCCACGGCTCCCGCGCCAGCGCCGCCGTGCACACCGCGCCCGCCACCGCCGCGAACACCAGCGGCCGCACGCCGTCGATCCGGCGGCCCACCAGGTAGCCCGGCGCGAGCAGCACCACGCCGAGCAGCACCCTGGCGGGCGGAACGGCGCCCGCCGTCACGGCCAGGGTGTTCCACACCGCCACCGGCACCACCGCGACCAGCAGCAGGATCACCGGGACAACGCTACAAGCCGGGCGGTGGCGGTCGCCGTGCCCGCCAGCGCGAGCACGGCCAGCAGCACCACGATCGGCAGCGACACGTACACGAGCTGCGGCCACGTCACCGTGCGCCCGTTGGACAGGAACCCCACGAACGCCGGGTACCCGAGCAGCGGCACGACGGCCAGCAGGTGCGGCACCAGCCGCCACGGGGTGCGCTTCCGGCCCGCGCGAAGCACCCCGCGCACGCCCAGCGCGGCCACGGCGAGCGTGGCCAGCCCGAGCCCGAGGTCGGTCGGCCACAGGGGCAGGCCGCTGTCGGGCGAACGGCCCTCGGACAGTGCGATCAGCGACTCCACCAGCTCGTACGCCGAGTCCAGCAGCGCCGTGCTGTTGGTCATCACGGCGAACCCGTACCCGGTCTCCGGCACGATGACCTGCGCGGCGGTGTAGGTGAACAGGTTGCCGCTGTGGCTGAGCCGCTCGTGGCCCTGCTCCGGCACCTCCACGCCCCAGCCCATCGCGTACTCGCCCGTGGGCGGTGTGTGCATGGTCCGCAGGCTTTCCGCGGACACGACCCGGGGGCCGCGTCCCTGTTGCGCGATGAGCCACCGGGCCATGTCGTCGGCGCTGCTGATGACCAGGTCGCCCTCGAAGGACGGCAGCTCGGGGCGGGCGAACCACAGGCCGTAGGCGCGGACGTACCCGTCGGCCACCCGGTCGTGTGACCACATGCCCAGCGGAGTCAGCACGTGGTCGCGGAGGTAGTCGTCGAACGCCTGCCCGCCCGCCACCTCGACGAGTCGCGCCGCGACGCCGTAGTTCGGGTTGTGGTAGTGGAAACTCCGGCCCGGATCGTCGGCGAGCGTCGCGGTGTCGAGCACGCCCACCAGGTCCCGCAAGGACTTCGCCTCCCACGTGCGCGGGATGTCGGTCGTCGCGTCGGCCAGGCCCGAGGTCTGGTTCAGCAGGTGCCGCACGGTGATCCGCTCCGCGCGCGGGTCGGCGGGGTGGAACTCGGGCAGCTGGTCGGCCACGGGCGCGTCCAGCGCGATCCGGCCCGCGTCGACCAGGGTCATCACGGCCATGGCGACGAACGACTTGCTCACCGACGCCAGCCGCATCGGCGTGGCCGCGGTCAGCGGAGCCCCGGTGGAGTCGTGGCCGTACCCCTTGGCGAGCACGACCCGGTCGTCCTTCGTGACCGCGACGGACAGCCCCGGCAGGTCCACGTCGGCGGCCATCCGGTCGATCGCGGCGGCGTCGAGCGCCGGGGTGGGAGCGGGGGCGAGGACCGTCGCGAAGACGGCCGCAACCAGGAGCCTGATCATGGTTCGAGCCTAGGAATGCCTGGTCAGCACCGGTAATGGACGAAGGGGAGGAGTCGCTACCGACCTTCGTCGACTTTTCTGTCGGTGCTCGGTGGGAGTATCCGGGCGTGCAGAAGATGAACGCGGACGTGGCCCGTCGGATCGCGCTGGCGGCACAGGGCTTCGCCGACGCCCGACCCGCCTCGCCGCCCGGCCGGAGGCACCTCCAGCGCGTGCTGTCGAGGGTGCAGCTGATCCAGCTCGACTCCGTCAACGTGGCGGTCCGCGCCCACTACATGCCGCTGTTCAGCAGGCTCGGGTCGTACCCGGCGGAGCTGGTCGACGACGCCGCCTGGTCGCACTCGGCGCGCAAGCCCCGGATGCTGGTCGAGTACTGGGCGCACGAGGCCAGCCTGGTGCCGGTCGAGGACTGGCCGCTGCTGCACTCGGGCGCGAAGAAGCTGGGGTGGTGGACCAACTACCAGCCCATCGCCGACCGGGCGCCGGAGCTGGTCGAGGGCGTGCTGCGGGTGGTGCGGGAGCAGGGGCCGATCGGCGCGGGGGCGATCGAACGCGAACTGCTGGGTGAGGGGCCGAAGTCGACCGGGCCGTGGTGGGGGCGGTCGGAGGTGAAGCGGCTGTGCGAGTACCTGTTCGGGCTGGGGGAGCTGACCACCGGCACCCGCAAGAGCTTCGAGCGGCTGTACGACCTGCCCGAGCGGGTCATCCCGGCGGACGTGATGGCGCGGAAGGTCGACGCGGAGGAGGGGGCGCGGCAGCTGATCACGCGGTCGGCGATCGCGATGGGGGTGGCCACGGAGCCCGACCTGCGGGACTACTACCGGCTGGCGCCGCGGGCCAGCCAGCGGGCGGTGGCCGAACTGGTGGAGTCCGGGGTGCTGGAGCCGGTGGAGGTGGCCGGGTGGGGTGCGCCCGCTTATCGGCACGTCGAGGCGCGGGTGCCGCGCAGGATCCAGGGGAGGGCGCTGCTGTGCCCGTTCGACCCGCTGGTGTGGGAGCGGGCGCGGACGGAGCGGATCTTCGGGTTCCGCTACCGCATCGAGATCTACGTGCCGGAGGAGAAGAGGGTCCACGGGTACTACGTGTTCCCGTTCCTGCTGGACGGGGAGCTGGTGGCACGGGTGGACCTGAAGGCCGATCGCGCCGCCGGGGTGCTGCGGGTGCAGTCGGCGTTCGCCGAGCCGGGGCGCGACCACGGGCGGGTGGCCGTCGAGCTGGCCGCGGAACTGCGCCACATGGCCGAGTGGCTGGGGTTGGACGACGTGGTGGTGATGCCGAAGGGCGACCTGGCGGGCGCGCTCGCGGCGGTGGTGCGCTGAGCCGGCCCGACCGGGGGTCGGCGTGGAGCAGCGGCGCGCGCATCGGGGGTGCGCACGCCGCTGGTCGGTGGTCCTGGTCAGCTGGTGGAGGTGGTGACCAGCACGTCCCCGCTGCCGGTGCGACCGGTGACGAAGAGGGCAGGCGCGTTCTCCGCCGGGGGCTGCGACGAGACCTCCAGTTCGCTGCGGGCCTTGCCGGAGCGGGAGGAGACGTCGATCTGGGCCTGGACGCCCGAGCGGATGCCGACGCGGATCTCGCCGCTGCCGGTGGCCAGCTGGATGCGTCCGGAGGCGGCGTCGGCGACGGTGACGTCACCGCTGCCGGTGCGGATCTGCACGTCGTTCTGGACCGCGCCCAGCCAGACGTCGCCGGTGCCGGTGTAGAGGATGGTGTTGCCCCCGATGGAGGACACCTCCACGTCGCCGCTGCCGGTCTTGGCCCGCAGTCCCGCGAGCATCGGGCCGAGGCGGAGGTCGCCGGAGCCGGAGTTGACCTCGGCGGCGGCGTCGGCGCGGTCCGCGGTGATGTCACCGCTGCCGGTGGTGACGTCGAGCCTGCCCGCGGCGCCGGTGACGGAGACGTCGGCGGAGCCGGTCTTGCTGCTGATGTGCGAACCGGAAGGGGCGCGCACGACCACGTTGAGCGGCACCGCCCGCAGCGGCAGCACCTTGGAGGACTGCACCTTCAGCCGCGAGCCGATGAGGTCGATCCGCGCGTCGCGGATGGCCTCGGCGGGACCGGTCTCCTGCTTGGGGCCGCTGCCGAACTGGTCGTTCACCCAGCTGAGCAGGCCGCTGAGACCCGCGGTCCACGCCTCCCCGGCCGACGGGTCGTAGCGGACCTCCACGTGCACGCCGGGCTCGTCGACCAGGTGCACCTGCACGCGGCCGGAGATCAACGCGATGTCGATCTCCACGGCCCCCTCGACGTCGAAGCTCTGCTGCCGGACGACATCTGACTCGGTCATCTCCACGTCTCCCCTTAGCCCTGAACCCAGCCGCGGACCTGCGACTTGCCGCCGCCGCCCTTGGTGTCTTCCCGCTCCGGCCCCTTGGCCGACTCCTGCTGCCCCCACGGACCGCCCTGCCCCCACGGGCCCTTGCCGCGCCCGCCCTTGCTCAGCGCGCCCTGGACGGCCTGGGCCACGAAGGTGTTGAGCGACACGCCCTGCGAGGAGGCGGCCTGCTCGGCCTTCGCCTTCAGCTCGTCGAGCAGTCGCAGCGTGATGCGGCTGATGTCACCCGTGGCGTCACCGAACGAGCGCGGGGGGACTTCCTCGGGCTCCGGTTCGCTGTCGTGGTGGGTGGGGCCGGTGACGACCACCTGCACGTCCCGGCCATCCAGCCGGACCTCGACCACGCGGTCGTCCAGCGAGGCCGTGACCTCGGCCGCCAGGTCGGACAGGGCGTTCATGATGGCCAGCCTCGCGGCTGGTTCCAGCGCGCCGGACAACGCGGCGGCCGTGCGTCGGGTGTTGTCGTCCCCGGCGGACGCGGCGGTCGCGAGGTCCTCGCGCAGCGATGCGATGTACGGCGAGAGATCCATGACACCACTATGACGTCATCAGTGATGTCAGTCAAGGGAGTGGTGGTGTCAGCACTCGGTCATCGTGGTGTCAGAGGGCGGCGGTATGCGCTCACTCACAAGTGCGCCTCGCGCGGCGTATGCTGTCGGGCTGCCCTACGCGCGCGGGATAGTCTGCTCGGCGTAACAGGCAGCTTCGAGAGAGGTAGTTGTGACCGAGACGGTGTCGCCCAAGGTGCAGTTGATCGCGAAGACGGAGTTCATCCCGCCCGCGGATGTCCCCTGGTCCACGGACACCGACGGCGGTGAGGCGCTGGCCGAGTTCGCCGGCCGCGCGTGCTACCAGTCGTGGAAGAAGCCGAACCCGGCGACGGCCACGAACGAGAGCTACCTCCGGCACATCCTCGAGGTCGGCCACCTGTCCGTGCTGGAGCACGGCTCGGTGACCTTCTACATCACCGGCATCTCCCGCTCGCTGACCCACGAGCTGATCCGGCACCGGCACTTCTCCTACTCGCAGCTCTCGCAGCGCTACGTGCCCGAGCGCGACGCGGCGATGGTGGAGCCCGAGGTCATCGCCTCGGACCCCGAGCTGCACGCCCGCTTCCAGGCCGCCGCCGAGGCCAGCGTGGCCGCGTACGCGGACCTGCTGGAGGGCCTGGAGAAGAAGTTCGCCGACGTGCCCAGCGCGACCCTGCGCCGCAAGCAGGCCCGGCAGGCCGCCCGCTCGGTGCTCCCCAACGCGACCGAGACCCGCATCGTCGTCACCGGCAACTACCGCGCGTGGCGGCACTTCATCGCGATGCGCGCCTCCGAGCACGCCGACGTGGAGATCCGCGACCTGGCCGTGGAGTGCCTGCGGCAGTTGCAGAAGGCCGCGCCCAACGCGTTCGCCGACTTCGCCATCTCGGCGCTGCCGGACGGCAGCGAGGTCGCCTCCAGCCCCCTCGTCAGCGAAGGCTGAGGCGCCGTGAGGCGGTTGGTCGTCGACGTCCTGCCCGGTGACTACAGCGTCGCCCGGCTGGCCCCCGACGCGCCCGTCCCCGACGGCCTGCTGGACGCGCCCGGCCTGGTCTCGGTGACCAGGACCCCGGACGAGCTGTCGATCGTGTGCCCGAGCGCGGTCGCGCCGGTGGACGAGAGCACCAAGGGCGGCTGGCGGCTGCTCACGGTGCGCGGGCCGCTGGAGTTCACGCTGACCGGGATCATGGCCGCGCTGTCCGGGGAGCTGGCGGCGGCGGGCGTGAGCCTGTTCGCGCTGTCCACCTACGACACCGACCACCTGCTGGTGGAGGACGGCGACCTGGCCCGCGCGGTCCGCGCGCTCAGCGAGGCCGGGCACCAGGTCGAGCAGCAACATCCGGCCGGTTCGGACCGATAAGGCAACAAGTCACGAAACCGTGAAACCCGACGGCCTCCCGGAGGGTCTCAGCTAGGGTCCGGCTGGGCCATTCGGTGAGGGAGTTGCGTCGGTGACGGGACAGCAAGGTGTGTCCGCGCAACCGCGGGTCATCGCGGGTAGGTACACCCTGCTCGTCGAACTGGGCCGCGGTGGCATGGGCGTGGTGTGGCGAGCGCAGGACAACGTCATCGGCAGGCACGTCGCCATCAAGGAGCTGCACCTCCCGGACGGCGTTCCGACCGAGGAGCGGCACGTCCTGGAGGAGCGGGTGCTCCGGGAGGCGCGCGCGGCGGGCAGGCTGAACGACCCCGCGGTCGTGACGGTGTTCGACGTGGTCGTCGAGAACCGGATGACCTACATCGTGATGGAGCTGGTCGAGGCGGCGACGCTGTCGACCCTCATCAGCAGGCAGGGGCCGATGCCGCCCGAACGGGTGTCGTCGATGGCGCAGCAGCTGCTGTCCGCGCTGGAGGCCGCGCACGCGGCGGGCATCGTGCACCGCGACGTGAAGCCCGGCAACATCATGGTCCGCCCCGACGGCCGGGTGAAGCTGACCGACTTCGGCATCGCCCAGGCCGTGGACGACCCGCGCCTGACCACCAGCGGCAGCCTCATCGGCTCCCCGGCGTACATGGCGCCCGAGCGCATCCACGGCCACGAGGCCTCGCCCGCCTCCGACCTGTGGGCGCTGGGCGCGACCCTCTGCTACGCCATCGAGGGCGTGAGCCCGTACGAGCGCGCCTCCACGGCGTCGACGCTGAACGCGATCATGAACGAGGTGCCCCGGCTGACCAGGGCGCACGGCGTGCTCGCCGCGGTGATCACCGGGCTGCTGATGCCCGACCCGAACGCCCGGCTCAACGGCCCGCAGGCGCGCGCCATGCTCGAACGGCAGGCCGCCAACCCGACCCCGCCGCACGGGTTCGCGCCCACGCAGTCGTCGACCATGCACTACCCGAACGCCCAGCGGCCGAAGTTCGGCAAGGCCCGCCGCATCGCCGTGGTCGCGGCCGCCGTGGTCGCCGCCGCCGCGGTGTTCACGGGCGGGATCTACGCGCACAAGTGGTTCACCACCCCGTCGGCGGGGGCCACCGCGGTGAAGACGCTGACCTACGGCGAGAACGGCGACGTCCCGGTGTTCGAGCTGTACGACGGCTACTGCGCCGACGGCAAGTTCGCGCCCGCCGCGCAGCTCGCCAGCGGCAACGTGGTCGGCGAGTGCGACGGCCACGATCTCCAGGTCTACACCGACAGCTCCACGCTGGGCGACGGGGCGACGGTCAAGTACCCCGGCGTCGAGGCGCTGACCACCTACGCCGAGAGCTACTGCGGCATCTTCTTCGACTCGAACCGGATCGCGTACTCGGACAAGAGCCTGCTCAAGCACGGTGCGCTGGTGCCGACGGAGAAGACGTGGAAACCGGACAAGGGCACCGGCAAGCACGGCGTCTTCTGCCTCGTGTGGCGCGCCGACGGCAAGAAGCTGGAGAAGTCGGTCGTGGTCAAGGATCCGTGATCACCCAGGAGTAGCGTTCCACCCATGGGTCTGGCACGCGATGAGCGCGAGAAGCTGAGCGATCTGTTCGTACAGGTGGGGCCGGACGCGCCGACGTTGTGCTCGCCGTGGACGACGAAGGACCTGGCCGCGCACCTCGTCGTGCGCGAACACCGCCTCGACGCCCTGCCCGGTATCCGGGTGAAGGCGCTCGCGGGGCACACGAAGAAGGTCCAGGACTCCTTCGCGGCGAGGCCGTGGACGGAACTGGTCGACCTGGTCCGCCAGGGCCCGCCGATCTACTCGCCGTTCCGGCTGGCCGACGAGCCCGCCAACTCCGGCGAGTTCTTCATCCACCACGAGGACGTCCGGCGCGCCCAGGAGGGCTGGGAGCCGCGCCCGCCGGACCCGGTGCGCGACGCCAAGCTGTGGAAGGCGCTGGGCTTCACCTCGAAGTTCGCCTACCGCGGCAGCCCCGTCGGCCTGGTGTTCCGCAGGCCCGACGGCCAGTCGATCACGGTCAAGCAGGGGGCGGCCCCGGTCGTCGTGACCGGCGAGCCCGGCGAGCTGGTGCTGCTCGCGTCGGGCCGCAAGGCCGTGCGGGTCGAGTTCGACGGCGCCCCGGAGGCCGTGGCGGCCGTGCGGGGGCTCGACACCGGGCTGTAGGAAGCCGCCCCGGTGCTCAGCGCCGGGTGAAGTCGATCACGCGGTGCGACCGTCCGCATCCACCTCGGTGGGTGCGGGTACCCGCATTGCAGGTAGCGTTTGCCCCATGACCGGATGCCCGACCGCCTCACCCGGCCGCCCTTTCGGCCGCGTGCTCACCGCCATGGTGACCCCGTTCGACGCCCACGGGGCAGTCGACCTGGACAAGGCGCAGCAGCTCGCCAAACACCTGGTCGAGCTGGGCAACGACGGTCTCGTGATCAACGGCACCACGGGCGAGAGCCCCACGACCGACGAGGCGGAGAAGGCCGACCTGATCCGCGCCGTCGTCGAGGCGGTCGGTGACCGCGCGACCGTCGTCAGCGGCGCCGGCTCGTACGACACCGCCCACAGCGTGCGCGCGGCCCAGCAGGCCGAGGCCGCGGGCGCGCACGGTCTGCTCGTGGTCACGCCGTACTACTCGCGGCCCACGCAGCGCGGTCTCGTCGCGCACTTCTCCGCGGTCGCCGACGCGGTCGGCCTCCCCGTGATGCTGTACGACATCCCGCCGCGCACCATCGTGCCCATCGAGGTCGCCACCCTCCAGGAGTTGGCCGCCCACCCGCGCATCGTCGCCGTGAAGGACGCCAAGGGCGACCTGCTCGCGGGGCAGCGCGTGATGGCGACGACGGAACTGGCGTACTACTCGGGTGACGACCCGTTGAACCTGCCGTGGCTCTCGGTCGGCGCCGTCGGCGTGGTGAGCGTGATCGGCCACCTCGCCGCGGACCGCATTCGTTCGATGATCGACGCTTTCGAAGCGGGCGACGTGGCGGGAGCACGGGCGATCAGCCACGGCCTCCTGCCGTTGCTCCAGCCCTTCACCCGGATGCCCGGTGTCACCTACGCGAAGGCGGGGCTGCGGCTGCGCGGTGTCGACGTGGGCGAACCGAGGCTGCCGTTGGTGCCATCCACGCCGGACGAGATCGGGTCCATCTCCGCCGATCTCGCAGCCGCCGCCATTTCCCTTGGGGTTTCTGCATGAACGTGCCCACCAAGACTCCGCCCGCGCTGCCCGAGGGCGGTCTTCGGATCGTCGCCCTCGGCGGCATCGGCGAGGTCGGCCGCAACATGACCGTGTTCGAGTACGCCGGGCGGCTGCTCGTCGTCGACTGCGGTGTGCTCTTCCCGGAGGACGACCAGCCGGGCGTCGACCTGATCCTCCCGGACTTCCGGGCCATCGAGGACCGCCTGGACGAGATCGACGCGCTGGTGCTGACGCACGGCCACGAGGACCACATCGGCGCCGTGCCGTTCCTCCTCAAGCTGCGCCCCGACCTGCCGGTCGTCGGCTCCCGCTTCACCCTGGCGCTGCTCACCGCGAAGTGCCGCGAGCACCGCCAGGTGCCGAAGGTGGTCGAGGTCAAGGAGGGTGAACTCCGCTCCTACGGCCCGTTCGACCTGGAGTTCTTCGCCGTCAACCACTCCATCCCGGACGCGCTCGCGGTCGCCATCCGCACGCCCGCGGGCCTGGTGCTGCACACCGGCGACATCAAGCTCGACCAGCTGCCGCTCGACGGCAGGCTCACCGACCTCGCGGGCTTCTCCCGCCTCGGTGACGAGGGCGTCGACCTGTTCCTGGTCGACTCCACCAACGCCGAGGTCCCCGGTTTCGTCGTGCCCGAGCGCGAGATCGGCCCGGTGCTCGACAACGTCATCCGCAAGGCCCGGCAGCGCGTCATCGTGGCCTGCTTCGCCAGCCACGTGCACCGCGTCCAGCAGGTGCTCGACGTGGCCGTGGAGCACGGCAGGCGGGTCGCGCTCGTGGGCCGGTCGATGGTCCGCAACATGGGCATCGCCGCCGAGTTGGGCCTGCTGAAGGTGCCGAACGGCCTGTTCGTCGACCTCGACGAGGCCATGCGGCTGCCGGAGAACCAGGTGCTGTTCGTGTCCACCGGCTCCCAGGGCGAGCCGCTGTCGGCGCTGTCCAGGATGGCCCGCGGCGAGCACCGGCAGATCTCCATCCAGGCGGGCGACACCATCGTGCTCGCCAGCTCGCTCATCCCCGGCAACGAGAACGCCGTGTTCGGCGTCGTGAACGGCCTCGCCCGGCTGGGTGCGAACGTCGTGCACCAGGGCAACGCCAAGGTCCACGTCTCGGGCCACTCGCCCGCCGGTGAGCTGCTGTTCCTCTACAACGCGGTCCGCCCCAGCAACGTGATGCCCGTGCACGGCGAGTGGCGGCACCTGCGCGCCAACGCCGCGCTGGCCGTCAGCACCGGTGTCGACCCGAAGCACGTCGTGATCGCCGAGGACGGTGTCGTGGTCGACATGGTCGACGGCAAGGCCGCCGTGTCCGGTCGGGTCGTCGTCGGGCACGTGTACGTGGACGGCCTGTCCGTCGGCGACGTCGGCGAGTCGACCCTGTCGGACCGCCTGGTGCTGGGCGAGGGCGGGTTCATCTCCATCAGCGTCGCCATCGACAGCAACAGCGGGCGGGCGGTCTCGCCCCCCACGGTGTCCGGTCGCGGATTCTCCGACGACCCGAAAGCCCTGGACCAGGCCGTCGCGCTGGTCGAGATGGAGCTGTCGCGGTCCGAGGCCGAGGGGATCACCGACACCCACCGCATCGCGCAGTCCGTGCGCCGGGTCGTGGGGCGCTGGGTCGCCGAGACCTATCGGCGCAGGCCGATGATCGTGCCGACGATCATCGCCGTGTGACCGACTGGGGCTGCCTGAGGGCGGCCCCAGTTCTGTTTCCGCGACCCCTCGGTTTCAGCGCCCACCGAAACCGTCGTACCCCCGGCGTAGCGTTCACGTCGGGGGGCCTTCACGTCCGGGGGACCCCTCGCGGTCGTGACCGGGTGTCCCCTAACCGGGTGTCCCCTAACCGGGTGTCCCCTGACCGGGTGTCCCAGGCTGGATGTCCAGGGCTGGGTGTCACGGCTGGGTGGTCGCCTTGCGGACGCGCGACCGCAGCGCCCGCCGGGCCAGCGGTCCGAGTTCCTCGACCACCTCCACCAGCGCGCCGAGCTGGTCGAGCGCCTCCAGCGCACTGCCGCCGCCCTCGGCGTCGACCCCTTCGTACAGCTCCAGCCCGATGAACGCGGCGGACACGGCCCGGCTGAGGCTCGGCGGGTCGACCAGGTCCGACAGGGGCGAGTCGCGCAGCAGCCGGGTCAGGACCGCCTCGATCTCCGCCACCCACAGGTTCAGGCTGTCCGCGGTGACCTTGCCGAGCACCGGATCGGTCTGCCCGGCGGCCAGCAGTTGCGCCAGCACGGCGATGTTGCCCTCGGCCCGTTCCGCGGTGTGGATGTCCCGGCCGGCCGCGAGCAGGTCCCGCAGCGAGCCGACGGTGGCGAACCGGTCCCGGTAGCGGGCGACCCGGCGTTCGGTCGTGCGGCGGCAGGCCTCGGCGAGCAGGCCGTCCATGCCCTCGAAGTGGTAGAAGATCAACGCCTGGTTGACGCCCGCCGCCGCCGCGATGGTCCGCGCCGAGGTGCCCGCGATGCCGTGGGACCGCAGGGTGTCGATCGTGCTGTCGATCAGCCGGTCGCGGGTGTCGGCCCGGCCGCTCGGCCGCCGCCGGGTCGGCTTGGGTTCCGGGTCGCTCATGGTCGCCGGTCTACCAGACACCACCTCGCGGTGAGCACCGCGCCCGTTCCGGCGAGGGCCGTGGCCATGACGGTGACGATCCCGGCGTTCATCCCGGTGGTGACCCACAGGGCGAAGGCCCCGGTCACCAGCATGGCGAACGCCGTCAGCCACACCTGGGCGGACCGCAGGGAGATCGGCGCCCGTGCCGCGCGCAGGAGCAGGGCGGCGGGGACCAGCACCGCCGCCGCCACCACGGCCGGGACCAGCCCGTAGGCGGCTCCGAAGAGCAGGAGCCAGATCAGCATGAGGCCGGCGCCCGGCGCGCTGTCCCAGTCGAACTCCGGCCACGCCTGGACCGCCGCGATCAGGACGACGCTCACCGCCGTCACCTGGGCGAACCGCTTGCCGGGAGGTGAGCGGCGGTCGGTGACCGCGGCCAGGCGCCAGCCGATCATCGCCACCAGCACCAGGGGGAGGCCGACGGCGGTGACCTGGGAGGGGAGGGAGATGTCGTGCGCGCCGAAGAGGGCGGCCAGGCAGGCGACGACCATCCCGCCGACGGCTCCCACCCCCAGGGCCGCGGCGGTGAGCCGCAGTGCGAGCGGCACCGGGTGCGTGGCGATGAGGGACCAGCGCAGGGGTGGGGCGTCGTCGGTCCGGCTTTCGCCGCTGGTGAGGCTCATGCGACTTCTCCTCGTTCAGTTGATTTGAGCGGTCGCTCAAATCAACCGTAGCGCTAGTTGAGCGATCGCTCAACGGAGTGCGCGTGGAGATCCGGAGCACAGTCGTTCGGAGCAGGGGTCGCCGAAGCGCGCCGACACGGGGGTTGTGTGGAAGGGCTTGAGGGGGCCGCCGAAGCGCGCCGACACGGGGGTCGTGCGGGGGTTGTGCAGAAGGGCTGGCGGGGGTCGTGCGGGGGGTCGCCGAAACGCGCCGACACGGGGGTCGTGCGGGGGAGGAGCGGCTACTCCGCGGAGCCCGCCTCGGCCTCGGCGGCCTCGGTCAGCCTGCCCACGATCCGGTTCAGCGCCACCAGGTCCTCGGTGTCCAGGGTCTCCAGCAGACCGCGGAAGTGGTTCGTGCCCGCGGCTTCGAGTTTCGCCACGAGGGCGCGGCCGCTTTCGGTAGGCTCCACCAGTCGGACACGGCGGTCCTGGGGGTCTTCCCGTCGTCCGACCAGCCCCTGCGCCGCCAGGCGGTCGACGAGTCCGGTGACGGTCGCGGGCCCGACGCCGAGCCCGCGGGTCAACTCCTGGCTGGAGCGCGCTTCGCCCATGGACAGCATCAGCAGCACCTTGAGCTGCTGCATGGTGAGGTTGACCTGCAACAACGGGTTGCTGTAGGTGGACGCGACGTGTCGCTGCAACTGCTTCTGAGCCTGCACGACCTGGTCGACCAGCCGATCCTTTTCCGCGTCCCGCACCGGGTGAAGGTAACAGCCTCACCCATATGCGTTAATCTTTTGCCTCACACTAAATGTCAGTCCCAGGCTAAACGTCTAGCTGGAGTCGCCGCATGACCTCGTTGGCCAGACTGAGCCTCGCCAACCGCGCCCTGGTGGCGCTGGTGGCGATCATCGCCACCGCGTTCGGGATCTACGCGATCCCGTCGCTCAAGCAGGAACTGCTGCCCTCCCTGGAGTTCCCGGCCGCCGTCGTGGTCGCGCCGTTCGCGGGCGCCAACCCCGAGCTGGTCGAGGAGCAGGTCGCGAAGCCGATCGAGAACGCCGTGCGCGGGGTCGCCGGGGTCACGGACGTGACGTCGACCTCGCGGGACGGTTCGGCGACCGTGCAGGTCCAGTTCGACTTCGGGCTGCCCGCCGCGGACGTCGTGAACGACCTCCAGCAGGCGCTGACCCGCATCCGCGCGCAGCTGCCCGAAGGCGTCGACCCGCAGGTCATCGCGGGCAGCACGGACAACCTGCCCGCGGTCGTCCTCGCCGTCAGCGCGGACTCCGACCAGCGCGACCTCGCGGACCGGGTGACCAAGTCCGTCGTGCCGGAACTCCAGGCGATGGAGGGTGTCCGCGAGGCCGCGGTGACCGGTGCGCGCAAGCAGAACATCACCATCACGCCGGACCCGGCGAAGCTCGCCGCGGCCAAGGTGACGCCGACGGCGATTCCGGAAGCGTTGCGCTCCAACGGGATCTCGATCCCGGCGGGCACGCTGACCGAGGCCGACAAGAGCCTGAGCGTGCAGGTCGGCGGCAAGCTGTCCACTTTGGACGAGGTCCGCGAGCTGCGCGTCTCCGGCGCCCGCCTCGGCGACGTCGCCGCCGTCGAACAGGTGCCCGCGCCCGCCACGTCGATCACCCGCACCAACGGCAAGGACAGCCTCGGCATCTCGATGACGCTGGCGCCGGACGGCAACGCCGTCGCGCTGTCGCACGCCGTGCGGGACAAGCTGCCGCAGCTCGCCGCCACCCTCGGGTCCGGTGCCGCGCTGACGATCGTGTTCGACCAGGCGCCGTTCGTGGAGAAGTCCATCGAGGGCCTCACCTCGGAAGGCGCGCTCGGCCTGCTGTTCGCCGTGCTGGTGATCCTGATCTTCCTGTTCTCGGTGCGCTCCACCCTGGTCACGGCGGTGTCGATCCCGCTGTCCGTGCTGGTCGCGCTGATCGCGCTGTGGATCGGCGACTACTCGCTCAACGTCCTCACCCTCGGCGGTCTGACGATCGCCATCGGCCGGGTCGTGGACGACTCGATCGTGGTGCTGGAGAACATCAAACGACATCTCTCCTACGGCGAGGACAAGCGGCGCGCGGTGCTCGACGGCGTGCGCGAGGTCGCGGGCGCGGTGACGGCGTCGACGTTGACGACCGTCGCGGTGTTCCTGCCGATCGCGGTCGTCGGCGGTCTGATCGGCCAGCTGTTCTCCGCGTTCGCCATCACCGTCACCGTCGCGCTGGTCGCGTCGCTGCTGGTGTCGCTGACCGTGATCCCGGTGCTGGCGTTCTGGTTCCTCAAGCCCGGCAAGGACGACGGGCCCGAGGCGGCCGAGCGCGAGCGCAACAACGTCCTCCAGCGCGTCTACGTGCCGATCCTGCGGTTCGCCACGCGCAGGCGGCTGGTCACCGTGCTCATCGCGGTGGTGGTGTTCATCGGCACGCTCGGGCTGGTCCCGTTGCTGCAGACCAACTTCATCGACTCCTCGGGCCAGAACACGTTGAGCCTCAAGCAGGAGATGCCGGTCGGCACGAGCCTCGCTGCCACCGACGCGGCGGCCAAGAAGGTCGAGGCGGTGCTCGGCGACCTCGACGCCGTCGAGACCTACCAGGTCACCATCGGTTCGCAGCAGGGCTTCGCGGCGTTCGGCGGCGGGGGCAACTCGTCCACGGCATCGTTCTCGATCACCTTGAAGGAGGACACCGACACGCCCGCCGTGGAGGCGGACCTCCGCAAGCGCGCCGAGGAGCTGACCGACGCCGGTGACATCACCGTCGGCGCGGGCGGCGGCGGTGGCGGCTTCAACGCCAACACCGTGGCCGTGTCCGTCACGGCATCGGACCCGGACGTGCTGCGCACGGCGTCCGACCAGGTCCGCGAGGCCGTGCAGGGCACGTCCGGGCTCACCGACGTGACCAGTGACCTCGGCGACAGCGCCCCGCGCGTCCAGGTCACGCTCAACCGCGCCGCGGCCGGTCCGCTCGGGCTCACCGACGCGGCCGTCGGCCAGCTGGTGGCGCAGGCGTTCCGCGGCACCACGATCACGCAGCTCACCATCGGCGGCGAGTTGCAGGACGTCGTGCTGCGCGGCGGCCCGGCCCCCACCGACCTGGAGCAGGTCAAGGGCCTGCCGCTGGCGGGCGGGCTCAAGCTCGGCGACGTCGCCACCGTGGCGCAGGTCGACGGCCCGGTGCAGATCAAGCGGGTCGACGGCGACCGCAGCGCGTCGGTGTCGGCCACCGCGACCGACCAGAACATCGGCGCGGTCACGGCGGAGCTGCAGAAGAAGCTCGACGCCCTCACCCTGCCCTCCGGCGCCGCGTTCAGCATCGGCGGCGTCAGCGCCGACCAGCAGGACGCCTTCGGCGACCTGGGACTCGCGCTGCTGGTGGCGATCGCGATCGTGTTCCTGATCATGGTGGTCACGTTCCGCAGCCTCATCCAGCCGCTGATCCTGCTGGTGTCAATCCCGTTCGCGGCCACCGGCGCCATCGTGCTGCTGCTGGCGACGGACACCGCGTTGGGCGTGCCCGCGCTGATCGGCGTGCTGATGCTCGTCGGCATCGTGGTGACCAACGCGATCGTGCTGATGGACCTGATCAACCAGTACCGGGCGCAGGGGATGGGCATCCAGGAGGCGGTGATCGAGGGCGGCAGGCGCAGGCTGCGGCCGATCCTGATGACCGCCGCCGCGACCATCTTCGCGTTGGCGCCCATGGCTTTGGGCATCACCGGCAGCGGCGGGTTCATCTCGCAGCCGCTCGCCGTCGTGGTGATCGGCGGCCTGGTCAGCTCGACCCTGCTGACCCTGGTGCTGGTGCCGACGCTCTACACGATGGTTGAGAACACCAAGGACCGCTTCGGCCGCAAGAAGGCGGTCGAGGCGGACGAACCGGAGCGGGAACTGGTGCCCAGCCAGTGATCCCGTAGTACTGGAACGGCCTCGTCCCCGGCACCAGGGGGCGAGGCCGTTCGTCGTCTACGCGCCGATCTCGCCGGGTGGACCGATCAGTGCGCGCCACGGGCTGCTGCCGGTCGTCGGGCGGGTCGGGTCGTGGAACTTCGGCAGGTCGGGTTCGTCGGGGCGCAGCGGGACCAGGCCGGTGGTGATGGCGGTCATGATGCGCTCGTGCGCCCGGCGCGCGTCGCCCGCCTTGCCGTCCTCGAGGTCCGCCAGGTCCACGGGGGAGCCGAAGTGGACCTTCAGCGCGGGACGGGTCCGGATGGAGCGCAGCCAGGACGTCAGGTAGGGCAGGAAGTCGCGCCAACCGGTCGGGTGCAGGTTGCCCCAGTGCATGGCCTCGTGCGCGCCCCACTGGCTGACCGGGACGACGACCGCGCCGCTGCTGAGCGCGATCCGCGCGACGCCGGTCTTCGCGCGTTCCGGCCACATGCCGGGATCGAGGGAGATGCGGCCCTCGGGGTACACGGCGATCGGGTCGCCGCCGCGCTGGAGGGCCTCGACGCTGCGCTGCATGGCCTCGCCGGCGTTGGCCGAGCGGCGGTCGACGCGCAGGTGGCCGGACCCCTTGAACAGCGGGCCGACCACGGGTGCGTCGAGCAGACCGCCCGCGAGCATGAACCGGGGAGCGACGTGGATGCGGCGGCAGGCCGCGACCAGCACGAGCGGGTCGAGGTTGCCGATGTGGTTGGACGCGAGCAGCAGGGGACGGCCGCGCAGGGACGCCGGGATGTCGCCGGTGACTTCGAGCCGTCCGGTCAAGCCGACGACGACGCGGTTGACCTTGATCAGCGCGCGCCACAGAAGGGGGGTGGACACGGCGGGGAGAGTACGGCGTGTCGACGGTTCGGCGTCGGCGTTCCGGGCAACCATGAGGCTGGACCTCTTCATGCCCGCTCGGGTGTGCGGCCTCCGGTGACCGGGCTGGTACCGGTGTGACCGGAGTGACTGGTGTGACGAAAAGGAATACGGTAGGACGCTATGGCGGGCCGGACTGGGACCTCGGGCAAGGGCACGACACGTGGCAAGACCGGGTCGAAGCCCCGGACGAGCGCGCCGCGGCCACGTGCCAAAACCGCGGCTCGCAAGGCGCCTGCCCGCAGGCCCGCGCGCGGGCGCACGTCGTCCGGGCTGGGGCTGGGCCTCGGCAGCGCGTGGCGACTGGTGGGCCGGGGTGTCGGGGGTGTCGTCCGCACCATGGGGCGCACCAAGGACCTCGACCCGGCGCACCGCCGTGACGGCCTCGGGCTGCTCCTCATCGCGCTGGCCGTGATCACCGCCGCCGGTGTGTGGTGGCGGGCGGGCGGCCCGGTGGGGGCGTGGGTCGACGTCGCCGTCCGCAGCTGCGTCGGCAACGCGGCGATCATCACCCCGCTGGTCCTGCTGGTGATCGGCGTCGTCCTGATGCGCAGCGACCCGCAGCCGGAGTCGCGGCCGCGCATGGTGATCGGCGGTCTGCTCGTCGGCATCGCCGCGCTCGGCCTCCTGCACCTGCTGGGCGGTCTGCCGACCGAACCCGTCGACCGGCGCACGGCCGGTGGCGCGCTCGGCTACCTCTCGGGCGGCTTCCTCGCCCAGGGGCTGACGGAGTGGGTCGCGGCGCCGCTGCTGATCCTCGTGGGCCTCTACGGCGTGCTGGTGCTCTGGGGCAAGTCCGTGCGCGACGTGCTGGACGGGCTGCGCCCCGGCGACGACGTCGAGGAGTTCGACGCCGACGAGGACCTCGACGACCTCCCCGAGGAGGGCAAGACCGTCAAGCTGCGCAGGCCCGCGCGCAAGCGCACCGCCGTCGTCCGGGACGACCAGCCCGAGTTGCCGCTGGACGAGGAAGAAGAGGACGAGACCCCGGTCCCGCCGCCTCGCCGCGCTCCCGCCGCGCAGGTCAAGGAACGGGCGCCGGTCGTCGAGAAGGCGCCCAAGGAACCGCTGGTGTCACGGGCGGTCGAGGGCGACTACAAGCTGCCGCCGCCGACGGTCCTCAAGGACGGCGACGCGCCGAAGACCCGCAGCAAGGCCAACGACCTCATGATCGAGGCCATCTCCGGTGTGCTGGACCAGTTCTCGATCGACGCGCACGTCACCGGCTTCACCCGCGGCCCCACGGTCACCCGCTACGAGGTGGAGCTCGGGCCGGGCGTGAAGGTCGAGAAGATCACCGCGCTGACCAAGAACATCGCCTACGCCGTCGCCACCGACAACGTCCGGCTGCTCGCCCCGATCCCCGGCAAGTCCGCCGTCGGCATCGAGGTGCCCAACAGCGACCGCGAGATGGTGCGGCTGGGTGACGTCCTGCGCGCGCCCAGCACGGTCAAGGACAACCACCCGATGCTCATCGGGCTGGGCAAGGACATCGAGGGCAACTTCGTCACGGCGAACCTCACGAAGATGCCCCACCTGCTGGTGGCGGGGTCGACGGGTTCCGGCAAGTCGAGCTTCGTGAACTCGATGCTCGTGTCGCTGCTGGCGCGGGCGACGCCCGACGAGGTCCGGATGATCCTGATCGACCCGAAGATGGTCGAGCTGACACCGTACGAGGGCATCCCGCACCTGATCACGCCCATCATCACCCAGCCGAAGAAGGCGGCCGCCGCGCTGACCTGGCTGGTGGAGGAGATGGAGCAGCGCTACCAGGACATGCAGGTGAACCGGGTGCGGCACATCGACGACTTCAACCGGAAGGTGAAGTCCGGCGAGATCACCGCCCCGCCCGGCAGCGAACGCGTCTACCGGCCGTACCCGTACATCATGGCGATCGTCGACGAGCTGGCCGACCTGATGATGACCGCGCCGCGCGACGTCGAGGACGCGATCGTCCGCATCACCCAGAAGGCCCGTGCGGCGGGCATCCACCTCGTGCTCGCCACGCAGCGGCCGTCGGTGGACGTGGTGACCGGCCTGATCAAGACGAACGTGCCGTCGCGGCTGGCGTTCGCCACGTCGTCGCTGACCGACTCGCGGGTCATCCTGGACCAGCCGGGCGCGGAGAAGCTGATCGGCATGGGCGACGCGCTCTACCTGCCGATGGGCGCCTCGAAGTCGGTGCGCGTGCAGGGCGCGTTCGTCGCCGACGAGGAGATCGCCGAGATCGTCGACTTCGTCAAGAACCAGGCGCAGCCGGAGTACACCGACGGCGTCACGGCGGCGAAGGCCGGTGAGAAGAAGGAGATCGACGCCGACATCGGTGACGACCTCGACGTGCTGATCCAGGCGACCGAGCTGATCGTCACGTCCCAGTTCGGTTCCACGTCGATGCTCCAGCGCAAGCTGCGGGTCGGTTTCGCCAAGGCGGGCAGGCTCATGGACCTGCTGGAGACGCGCGGCGTGGTCGGCCCGTCGGAGGGCTCGAAGGCCCGCGAGGTGCTGATCAAGCCGGACGAGCTGGACTCGGTGCTGTACCTGATGCGCGGCGGCGACGGCCCCGGACCGGACGAGGACTGACCGGTGCGGGGAGGACCTCCGCGGCCCTCCCCGCCTGACGGCTACTTCGTCGCGAACGCGGCGGCCTTGGCCTCCACGCCGAACTTCGACACGGCGTCGGCGGTGCTCACCGAGCTGGCGCCGAACTCGCGCACGGCCGCGTAGTACAGGTCCGCGGTCCGGTTGCAGGCCCAGTTGCCCGCGCACTGGAAGTACATGTCGGACTTGAAGTTGTTGTCGATCCGCAGGCGGCTGGTCTCGTTGAACCGGCCCTGCTTCTTGTAGTTGCGGTACCCGAAGTCGTGGCGGTGGCACGCGGGCAGGAACTTGAACCCGAAGGGGTTGTCGGGCGACCACGAGCAGCCGTCGTCGGACCAGTCGAGCTGGTCGGCGTTCGGCTTCTGCGCCTTGAGGGCGCTGAACTGCGCCAGGGTCTTGCTGAACAGGTAGTTGTCCGTCGTCGCGGCGGCGTCGATGGCCTGGGCGGTACCGGCCCCGATGACCAACGCGAACACGGCGATGACCGCGGCGACGGTGTTGCGGGACGTGCGGCGCAGGGATGTCGCGAGCAAGGTGGTGCCCCCTTGTGAGTAGGTGTGACGTGGTTCATACCTCTACTCGGACCACCTATGTCACCCCTATACGACCGACGCCCGCGCAACTAGGGGTGAACTCCGCCGTCCGCCACGACAGGGGTTGGGAAACCCGGTGCGGGGAGCGTGCGAGCCGGACCCCTCAGCCGGCTCGACCGCCTTGGAACACCCGCACCGGGCAGGTTCCTGTGTCGTGGCTACTGACGCCCGGCGGGCCACGGGGTTGCGCCGGGGCTCACGACGGCGCTTCGTCGTGCTCGTCGCCGCGGTCCAGGAAGCGGCGGATCGCGGGTTCGTCGGGGACCTCGGTCGCCAGTTCGGGGTCGACGAGGCGTTCGGCGATGGGGACCGCCTCATCCGCCCAGGCCGGGTGGAAGTCGGCGCCGGGCAGGAGGCCGTGGCGCCGGGCGAAGTCCTCGGCGGCCTCGCGGATGGATTCGCGCAGGGTGCCGATGACGACGGTCTCGGCGGTGTAGGTGAGTTCGACGAGCAGGGCGCGGACGCGGTCGAGCTGGTCGTCGTCGCCCACCGCGAGCTGGGGCCAGAGCTTGCGCTCGAAGATCTCGACGAACTCGGCGGCGATGGTGCCCGTCTCGGCGCGCAGCAGCTCGAACTTGTCCATCACGTCGTCGCTCGGCAACCCGATGCCGGTCAGCCGGTTGCCCGCCTCCAGCGCCCACCGCCTGCAGTGCGGCCACCCGTGCCGCCAGCGGACCAGGCCGAGCTGCGCGGCGCGGCGGAGCACGGCGGGGCGGAGGTCGCCGAGCGGGACGAGCCTGCTGATGTCGCGGACGCGGATGCGCACCCAGTCGTCGGGGCCCTCCGCGTCGCCGACGCCGAGCACCGCGGCGACGCTGGCCCCCTTCTCGCGGGCCGCGACGAGCTCGGCGATGGCGGGCAGCGAGAAGCCCCTGGTCTGCAGGCGCTGCACGAGCGTCAGCCGTTCGAGGTGGGTGGAGTCGTAGTGCGCGATGCGGCCCTGCCTGCGCGGCGGGTGCAGCACGCCCTTGGTCTGGTACATGCGGATGGTGCTGCTGGGCAGGCCCGCGCGGGCCGCCAGTTCGTCGACGGTGAGCTGGTCGGCGGTGGGTGAGGACACGCCTCAATCCTGCGCGCCTCGGACTCGCACAGTCAAGACTCTTCTAGTGTTCATTCGAATGGTTAGAGGTGGAGCAGCATCCTCGAGTTGCCCAGCGTGTTCGGCTTCACGTAGGAGAGGTCGAGGAACTCCGCGACGCCCTCGTCGACCGACCGCCGGATCTCCTCGTAGACCTCCGGCGACACCGGGGTGCCGTCGATCTCGACGAAACCGTGACGGGCGAAGAAGTCCGTCTCGAACGTCAGCACGAAGATGCGCGACAGCTCCAGCTCGCGCGCCACGGCCACCAGCTGGGCGACCACCAGGTGCCCGAGCCCCTGCCCCAACGCGAGCGGGTCGACCGCCACCGTCCGGATCTCGGCCAGGTCCTCCCACAGCACGTGCAGCGCGCCGCACCCGCGCACCACGCCGTCGACCTCGGCCACCCAGAACTCCTGCACGTCCTCGTACAGCGTGACCAGGGGTTTCGCCAACAGCACCTTCCCGACGTACTGGTCGACCAGTGCCTTCATCGCCCGCACGTCGCTGGTGCGGGCCCTTCGCACGACAACACCGCTGCTCACGATCGCTGAATTTAGTGCCGCGCCGGAAATCCGCTGACGTCACGTGGCCCACGGGTGTGGCGGGAGTGAATTCAAGCCAACGCACCCCGGCCGGTTACGCTGGGCCCGTGTCCACTCCCACCACGTCCAAGCGCGTCGCCATGCTCACTCTCGGGTGCGCCCGCAACGAGGTCGACTCGGAAGAACTCGCCGGTCGGCTGACGAGCGGCGGGTGGGAGCTGGTCGACACCGACGGCGGTGGCGCCGACGTCGTGGTGGTCAACACCTGCGGTTTCGTCGAGTCCGCGAAGAAGGACTCCATCGACACGCTGCTGGCCGCGTCCGACAGCGGCGCGAAGGTCGTCGCGGTCGGGTGCATGGCCGAGCGGTACGGCGCGGAGCTGGCCGCCAGCCTGCCCGAGGCCGACGCGGTGCTGGGCTTCGACCACTACGCCGACCTGGCCGAGCGCCTGGACGACGTGGCCGCGGGCCGTTCGATCGAGTCGCACAAGCCGGTCGACCGCCGCACGCTGCTGCCGCTCACACCGGTGCAGCGCCCCGCGGCCGCCGCCAAGGACGACGTGCAGGTGCCCGGCCACGGCTGGGGCCCGACGAAGGTCATGCGCAAGCGCCTGGACTCCGCTCCGGTGGCGCCGCTGAAGATCGCGTCCGGCTGCGACCGCCGCTGCTCGTTCTGCGCCATCCCCTCGTTCCGCGGCGCGTTCGTGTCGCGCCACCCCGACGAGGTCGTGGCCGAGGCGCGCTGGCTGGCCGAGCAGGGCGTGCGCGAGCTGTTCCTGGTGAGCGAGAACTCCACCTCCTACGGCAAGGACCTGCCGCGCGAGCTGGGCGGCGGGAGCGCGCTGGACGTGCTGCTGCCCCGGCTCGCGGAGATCGAGGGCATCGACCGGGTCCGGGTGTCCTACCTCCAGCCCGCCGAGACGAAACCGGGTCTGGTCAGGACGATCGCCACGACACCCGGCGTCGCGCAGTACTTCGACATGTCGTTCCAGCACTCCAGCGAGTCCGTGCTGCGCCGGATGCGCCGGTTCGGGTCCACGGACTCGTTCCTCGGCCTGATCAAGCAGATCCGCGAGCTGGCGCCCGAGGCGGGCATCCGCAGCAACGTGATCGTCGGCTTCCCCGGCGAGACCGAGGAGGACGTGGCCGAGCTGGAGCGCTTCCTCTCCGAGGGCATGCTCGACGCGGTGGGCGTGTTCGGCTACTCCGACGAGGACGGCACGGAGGCCGAGGACCTGCCCGACAAGCTCGACGCCGACACGATCACCGCCCGCGTGACCCGGCTGACCGCGCTGGTGGAGCAGCTCACCACCCAGCGCGCGGAGGACCGCGTCGGGCAGGAGGTGGTGGTGCTCGTCGAGCACGAGGAGGACGAGGAGTCCGACTGCGTCGGCCGCGCGGCCCACCAGGCGCCCGAGGTCGACGGCGAATGCGTGATCATGGACGCCGAGGGCCTCAAGGTCGGCGACATGGTGCGCTGCCTGGTCGACTCCTCCGAGGGCGTGGACCTGGTCTGCACCCCGCTCGAGGTCCTCCCGCGCGGCGGCCCCCGATGACCGACGTGGGCGGCGACCCGTCCACACCGACACCGGTGCCGCTGCTGAACATCGCGAACATCCTCACCGTGTCGCGGCTGGTCCTGGTACCGGTGTTCCTGGCGGCCCTGTTCGCCGAGGACGGGCACCAGACGTCGTGGCGGCTGGCCGCGTTCGGCGTGTTCGCCGTGGCGTCGTTCACCGACCACGTGGACGGCAACCTCGCCCGCAAGCACGGCCTGATCACCGACTTCGGCAAGATCGCCGACCCGATCGCGGACAAGGCCCTCACGGGGGCCGCGCTGGTCGGGCTGAGCCTGCTCGGCGAGCTGCCGTGGTGGGTGACGGTGCTCATCGCCGTCCGCGAGATCGGCGTCACGCTGCTGCGGTTCTGGGTCATCCGGCACGGCGTCATCCCGGCCAGCCGGGGCGGCAAGGCGAAGACGCTCGTCCAGATCCTCGCCATCGGCCTCTACGTGCTGCCGCTGCCGTCGTTCCTGACGCCGGTGGCCACCGTGCTGATGGGCGCGGCCGTGGTGCTGACCGTCGTCACCGGTGTCGACTACGTGATCCGCGCGGTGCGGCTGCGCGCCCGCGGCCGCCGGGCCGTGGCGGGCGCGTGACCGACCCGGCCGCCGTCGTGGCGCTGCTGCGGGAACGCGGCCGGACCGTCGCGACCGCCGAGTCCCTGACCGCGGGCATGGTCACGGCCGCCCTGACGTTCGTGCCGGGCGCCAGCGCCGTCGTGCGCGGCGGGCTGGTCGTCTACGCGACCGACCTCAAGCACTCGCTCGCGGGCGTGGACGAGGCCCTGCTGGCCGCGCACGGCGCCGTGCACCCCGAAGTGGCCCGCCAACTGGCCGAAGGGGCGCGGACGTGCTGCGGCGCCGACTGGGGGCTCGGGCTGACCGGAGTGGCCGGGCCGGGCCCGCAGGACGGCGTCGAACCCGGCACCGTGCACATCGGGTTGTCCGATGGGGACAGGACCGAGGTCCGATCGATGACTCTGGGTGGCGACCGTCACGAGGTGCGCGCCAAGTGCGTCGACGCCGCGCTCGCCCTGCTGCTGGAGGCCCTGACCAGCACTTCCGGGTGAACTCGCGGCGAAAGTCGGTGACCGCGCCGGGAACTCGCGGGCCTCGCCACTCGTTCGCCCTTGGCGGACGTGTCCCGAAGTAACTGCCCGTTGTCCGGGTGTATCGGTAACGTGGGGGCACGGCCGGCCGGAAGGAGGCGCGCGATGACCGTGCTGCTACGCGAGGCGATCGGTGATCGGCTCCGCCATGCCCGCACCACCCAACGCCGCACGCTGCGCGAGGTCTCCAGGACCGCCCGTGTCAGCCTGGGGTACCTGTCCGAGGTGGAGCGTGGCCGCAAAGAGGCTTCCAGCGAACTGCTGGCCGCCATTTGCGAGGCGTTGGACCTGCCCCTGTCCGAACTACTGAACCGGGTCGCCAGCGACATGGGCGCCCTGGAGCCGGTGACCAGTCCGGCGGCGCTCACCAAGCGCCCCGAGCCCGCCAAGGCGAGCTTGGAGGCAGGTACCCTGGTGCCCGCGGTGGTCGGCAACGACCTGTCCGACCTGCGGCTCCAGCCAGTGCTCAGCCACCGGTTGTCCACTTCGATCAGTCCACCGCGGGGTGCCGTGGTGGCGGCCTGATCCACACCAGCGATCACAGCGCCGAGTCGGGAACACCCCTGCTCGGCGCTGTCGCGTACAACGAGTTGGCCACGCCGAGCGGGGGTTGCCGACCATCCCCGCACGCGACGAGGCAGGATTGACCCGCCGACGACGAAAGTCGCAGGGGTGGTCTCAGGGTGATCCCGGAGATCTCCCCGTGTCGGTGGAAGCAGCGCGGAACAACTGACACGATGGAACCAACACCGGCACCGGGTCGTTGCCAGAGGTCTGATTGTCGGCTCCGCCGATGGACACGAGCGCGAGCCAGGAAGTACGGAGAAGGCAGGCGTAGGAGATGGCCAACCCTTTCGTGAAGGCGTGGAAGTACTTCATGGCGTCGTTCTCGTCGAAGATCGACGAGCACGCCGACCCCAAGGTGCAGATCCAGCAGGCCATCGAGGAGGCGCAGCGGCAGCACCAGGCGCTGTCGCAGCAGGCCGCCGCGGTCATCGGCAACCAGCGCCAGCTTGAGATGAAGCTGAACCGCCAGCTCGGCGAGGTCGAGAAGCTCCAGTCGTCCGCGCGCCAGGCGCTGGTGCTGGCCGATGAGGCCAGGGCCAAGGGCGACGAGAAGAAGGCCACCGAGTTCGAGAACGCGGCGACCATGTTCGCCACGCAGCTCGTCACGGCCGAGCAGGGCATCGAGGACCTCAAGACGCTGCACGACCAGTCGCTCCAGGCCGCCGGCCAGGCGAAGCAGGCCGTCGAGCGCAACGCGATGGTGCTCCAGACCAAGCTCGCCGAGCGCACCAAGCTGCTCAGCCAGCTGGAGCAGGCCAAGATGCAGGAGCAGGTCTCCTCGTCGCTGCGCCAGATGTCCGAGCTGGCCGCACCCGGCAACACCCCCTCGCTGGACGAGGTCCGCGACAAGATCGAGAAGCGGTACACCACCGCCCTCGGCTCCGCGGAGCTGGCGCAGAACTCCGTGCAGGGCCGCATGCTGGAGGTCCAGCAGTCGACCACGCAGATGGCGGGCTCGTCCCGCCTGGAGCAGATCCGCGCCTCCATGGGCGGCGGCAAGGTCGCGGGCGAGGTGACCAGCGGCGCGTCCAACAGCGCGGCCGCGGGCATCCAGCAGGAGATCGCCGCACGCGTGCAGCAGCAGTCGCAGCAGACCCAGAAGTTGCCGCAGCAGAACCCGCCCGCAAGCCAGGGCTGACCGGGGACGTCGATGAGCAGCTACCCGATGGGGCCCCGCAAGAAAACGCCAGGCGAGATAGCCCAGATCGTCAGCGGCCAACTGCAGGGCCCCGTCGCGGACCAGGTCCGTCGACGGCTCGAGAACTGGAACAACCCGGTCGCCAAGCTCGACCGCCGCCACCGGCGCGCGGGTCGGATCATGACCGTGTGGTTCAGCCTCCTGGCCGTCCTCAGCGTGATCGGCCTGTTCACGTTCCTTGGTGTCTTCCCCGTCGCGGTGGGGGTGGGCGCGGCGATCGGCGGAGCCGTCTTCGGAGTCCTGGCGATCCGGACCGGCGGCAAGATGCGCCAGATCAGCGCCGCGAAGCAGAAGCTGGCGTTGACCGCACCACCGGTGAAGGCGCCCCTGCCCGCTCGCGGGTCGGTCGCCAGGCTGCCGATGGAACGGTTGGACGAGGCCGAGGCGACCCTGGGGGAGCTGCTCCGGCAGCTGGACTCGCCCTCGTTGACGTCAGTGCCGTCGGAGTCGGTGTTGCAGGCTCGGGCTACGAGCTTCGAGGCCGCTGCCGCCATCCGGTCGGTGTCGGCGCAGTTGCAGGCGGTCGAACGGGCTCGGGACACCGCGCCCCCGTTGAACCGGGGACCGCTGGTGGAGGGCGTTCGGCGGCTGCGGGAGCAGTTGGACGAAGGTGTGGACGGGTACTGCGTGCTGGTCGGGGCTGCGGGGAACGCGCTGGCGGCCAGCACTGCGGTGGATCACCGGCATGCGTTGAACGACGCGACTGATCATCTGGCGGGGCTGGCTTCGGCTTTGAGGGATCTTTCCGGTTGAGGTTGGGCGCTGACTTGAGCGTTGCGGTTGGTTGGGCTTGGCCCAGGTGCTGCGCTCGGTCGGGTCTTGCTTGAGCACTATGTGCGGCCGGATGTGACTTGAGCAGTGTGTTGCTGCGCCGTCGTGCTGTGGCCGATTTGACTTGGGGACCCCTATTTTTGGGCCTCGGCGGTCTAAAAGGGCAGGTGGTGAAGCTCCTGCCCGCCGCCGCAAGTGTAGGCCCAAAAACCCCAAGTAAAATCGGCCACGTCCCGTAGCCCTCGTCCCACCTTCGCAGGTCAAACGGCATGTGGACGTGGCCCGCCGAGGTTGAGGCTGGGCTTGAGGCTTGGGCCTTGGAGCTTGAAAGCCGATTGCCTGCCTGGGGTCATGTGCTCGGCCACCGTTGTCATCACCTACAGCGATACCGCTTTTAGCTTTGGCCCCTCGAACCCACCGTCAGTGACCCCACCCTGACCCGCTGGCGCCAGCGCATCCCGA
The DNA here is from genome assembly GCF_032460545.1 of Umezawaea sp. Da 62-37. GTDB lineage: Bacteria > Actinomycetota > Actinomycetes > Mycobacteriales > Pseudonocardiaceae > Umezawaea. Next base: position 3,652,643 of record NZ_CP135965.1, on the reverse strand, counting down.
CCGCGACCCAGCCCAGCCACCTCCCGCACCCCGCAGAACGAATGATCCACAACCCGGTAGGCTGATACCCCCTCATCGGCTCGGGGCCATCTGCCCCAACCCCTTGCATCACGTTGAGTAGTCAAGTTGCGCTCTGGGCGTGGTCTGGTGGGCAATCCTTAGTGCCTTCGTGTGATTATCAGACCGTTATATAGCCTCAATGGCTACGTGGCGTGGCAGGATTCCAAGGTCGGACAGGGGCGTTCGACGGAGCTGCCGGGAGGGCATTGAGTGGCGTTGTGGACCGTGCGCGGCGATGGTCGGATCTCCGACGGTGACGCCGTGGCAGCGCAGGAGCGGTTGAGCTGGCCGCTCACCGTCGGCTTCGGGGTCCAGCACCTGGTGGCGATGATCAGTGCCACCCTCCTCGTACCCGCGGTCACCGGCCTGCCCGTCAGCACGACCCTCCTGTTCTCCGGTGTCGGCACGCTGCTGTTCCTCCTGCTGACCCGCAACCGGGTGCCCAGTTACCTCGGTGCGTCGTTCGCGTTCATCGCGCCGCTGGTGGCCGCGCGCGAAGAGGGCACCGCCGCGCAGTTGGGCGGGGTGCTGTCGGCCGGGCTGCTGGTGATCGTGGTGGGCATCGCGGTGAAGGCGCTCGGGGTGCGGTTGATCGACTCGGTGATGCCGCCGGTCGTGAGCGGTGCCGTGGTGATCCTGATCGGGCTCAACCTGTCGCACTCGGCGACCGAGCCGTTCTCGGAGCAGCCGCTGCTGGCCGCTGTGACGATGGGGTTGATCCTGCTCGGCGGGATCCTCGGTCGTGGGCTGGTGTTCCGGTTGTCCGTGCTGTTCGGCGTGCTCGTCGGGTGGGGGCTGGGCGGGCTGCTGGGGTTCATCGCGGATGAGCGGGTGCAGTCGTTGAGGACTGCCGCGTGGGTGGGGTTGCCGGACTTCCGGATGCCCGAGGTGCGGCCGTCGGTGACGTTGATGTTCCTGCCGGTCGTGATCGTGCTGGTCGCGGAGAACGTCGGTCACGTGAAGGCGGTGGCGACGCTGACCGGGCGGGACCTGGACGGCAGCATCGGCGACTCGATCATCGCGAACGGCCTGTCCACGCTGCTGGCGGGTCTTGGTGGTGGCAGCGGCACGACGACGTACTCCGAGAACATCGGGGTGATGGCCGTGACGAAGGTCTACTCGACGGCCGCGTGCGCGTTCGCCGCGTGCGGGGTGGTGCTGCTGGCGTTCTCGCCGAAGTTCACCGCCGCGCTGGCGACGATCCCGCCGGGTGTGCTCGGTGGCGCGACCCTCGTGCTGTACGGCCTGATCGGGCTGATCGGCGTCCGCATCTGGATGGACAACAAGGTCGACCTCACCAACCCGGCCAACGCCATGGTCGGCGGCGCCGCGCTCGTGGCGGGCGTCGGCGACCTCACCATGAAGCTCGGTGACATGGAGCTGGGCGGGTTGGTGTGGGGATCGCTGCTGATCGTCATCCTGCACCCGGTGATGCGCTGGCTCCGGGCCGCCAGAACGCCCTAGGCGCGCAGTGCCTTGCCGATCTCCCGGATCAACCCCGGCCCCCGGTAGATGAACCCCGTGTAGACCTGGAGCAGGTCGGCGCCCGCGTCGATCATCCGGCGGGCGTCGTCGGGGCCGGAGATGCCGCCGACGCCGATGATCGGCAGCTTGCCGCCGGTCTCCTTGCTCACGAACGCGACCACCTCACGAGCCCGCTCGGTGAGCGGCCGCCCGCTCAGACCGCCTGCCTCGCCCGCGAGGACCTGGTCGGACGCGGCCAGGCCGTCCCGGCCCAGCGTGGTGTTGGTGGCGATGAGCCCGCTGACCTCGTACCGGGCGCACACCTCGAGGAGTTCGGCGATGGCGCCGTCGGTCAGGTCCGGGGCGATCTTCACCAGGATCGGCTTGCGGGTACCGCCGCGCGCGAGTCCGGTCGCGGTGGCGGTCAGCTCGCCCAGCAGTTCGGTCAACGCCTCCCGGTCCTGGAGGCCGCGCAGCCCCGGCGTGTTCGGGGAGCTGATGTTCACGGCGAAGTAGTCGCCGTGCCGGTACAGGGCGCGCAGGGAGGCGCAGTAGTCCTCCACGGCGTCCTCGACCGGGGTGACCTTCGACTTGCCGATGCTGACGCCCAACGGGATCCGCAGCGGGCCAAGGCGTTCCAGGCGGGCCGCGAGCGCTTGCGCGCCCGCGTTGTTGAAGCCCATCCGGTTGATGATCGCCTCGCTCTCGCGGAGCCGGAACAGCCGCGGGCGGGGGTTGCCGGGCTGCGGGTGCCGGGTGACCGTGCCGACCTCGACGAACCCGAACCCGAGCGCGGCCCACGCGGGCAGCGCGCGGCCGTCCTTGTCCATGCCCGCGGCGAGGCCGACGCGGTTCGGGAAGCGGACGCCGAACGCGGTGTGCTCGTCGCGGACCCCGGTGCCGAACCGCAGCGCCGGGCCGACCCGTGCGAGCACGCCGAGGGTGGTCTCGTGGACCCGCTCCGCGTCCCCGCCGTGCATGCGGAACAACGCCTTGCGAACCACGCGCTCGTAGAGCACCGAACAACCTCCCGGAGTAGACGTCCGGGTAACCCTACCTGCGGGAATCGGGTGGTCCGGCCACCGACCGCGAGGGCGTCGGCTGGCACCTCGGGCACCAGTAGGAGATCCGAGCCCGGTGGTCGTCGCCCTGCGTCGCCACCTCGATCCGGGTGCCGCACCGCCTGCACGGCTTGCCGCCGCGCTCGAACACCCAGTGCTGCCTGCCCCGTCCCAGCTGGCCGGTCGTGCTCTGCTCCGGGTGCCACGCGTTGGCCAGCAGCAGCTTGCGCGCCAGCCGCACGGCGTCGGCCGGGTCGATCGACGACACCGGCGCCCACGGGGAGGCGTGCAGCAGGAAGCACACCTCGGCCTTGTAGAGGTTGCCCACGCCCGCCATGACCCGCTGGTCCAGCAGCGCCGGGCCCAGTTCGCGGTCCGGGTCGGCGGCCAGGTTCCGCGCCGCCTCGGCCGCGCCGGCGTCGGACCAGTCGACGCCCAGCAGGTCCGGGCCGAGGTGGCCGACCAGCCGGTCCTCCTGGGACGTGGGCACGAGTTCCAGGTCGTGCAGCGCGAACCCGATGGCGAACCGGTCCTCGACCTCCAGGACCGCCCGCACCTGGTGCGCGGGCCGCTGCCACTTCTGGCCCGGCCGGTACAGGTGCCACGCGCCGTCCATCCGGAAGTGGCTGTGCAGGCTCAGCCCGCCGGAGAACCGGGTGAACAGGTGCTTGCCGACCGGGTGCACGCCGAGCACCGTGCGGCCCGTCAGGTCGTTCGTGACGAGCCTGGGGTGCCGCAGCTCGGCCCGGAGCAGCGTCCTCCCGGCCAGCGCCTCGTCGAGGCGCTGGCCGGCGAGGAAGACCGTGTCACCCTCGGGCACTGCCGGCGAACGCCACTTTCACACCGAAACCGACGAGCACGGTCGCCGTGAGCCGCTCGGTCCACAGCCGCACCCGCGGCCTGGCCAGCACGACGGCCGCGCGGCCCGCGAGCCCCACGACGACGAGTTGCCAGATCTGCCCCACGACGACGTGGATGCCCACCAGCAGCACCGCCCAACCCGACGCGCCGGTGTCGATCGGGAGGAACTGGGGGAGCAGGCTCAGGTAGAACACGCCGATCTTGGGGTTGAGCACGTTCGTGGTGAAGCCGATCCGCAGCGCCTGGAGCGGCGTGGTCCGCCGCGCGGGGGCCGCGTCCTCGACCACCCGGCCGCGCCACGACCTCCACAGCGCCGAGCCGCCCAGCCACAGCAGGTACAGAGCGCCCGCCCACCGCAGCACGTCGTAGGCGAACCGGGAGGCGACCAGCAGCGCCGTGAGGCCCGCGACGCTCGCCGCGCCCCACACCAGGCAGCCCAGCGTGGTGCCGAAACCACCGAACACGCCCGCCCGGCGACCGCCGTCGAGCACCATGCGCAGCAGCATCAGGGTGTCCAGGCCGGGGGTGATCGTCAGCAGGACGGCGGTGGCGGTGAAGGCGAGCAGGGCGGCCGTGCTCACGCGTCGACCGCCTCCTGGATCTCCTCGTCGTCGAAGTCCTGGTGCACCGCGCGGCGGCGGCTGCGGCTGACCCGCAGCACCCGCGCGAGCAGCAGGTTGAACGCCAGCGCGACCTCGCGGGCGCCCGGCGTGCCCCACTCGTGGATCGGCATGCACGCGCCCTGGGCCTGCTGGACGGCCAACCGGTCCGGCAGCGCGACCGGCATCACCAGCGGTCCGAAGATGTCGCGCAGCTCCTCGATGCGGAACTGGTGCTCGTGCGAGCGCGGCCTGACCCGGTTCACCACGACGCCCAGCGGTTGCAGGTCGGCGTTGTTCTCCCGCTCGTTCTGCACCGCCTCGAACGCCCGCTGCACGCCCGCGACCGCGAACATGGTCGGCTCGGTGATCAGCAGCGCGCGGTCCGCGGCGACCAGCGCCGAGCGGGTCAGCTGCCCCAGCGACGGCGGGCAGTCGAGCAGCACGAGCTGGTACGGGTAGTCGTCGTCGCGTTCCTTGATCACGTTCAGCGCTTCGCGCAGCCTGCCCAACCGGCTCTGGTTGGGGTCGGGGTGGTTCAGCGACTCCGCGTCCTCGGAGCCGGCGAGGACGTCGACGCCCTCCCCCCACGTGCTCGGCGCGATCGCCCTCTCCAGCACCTCGAGCGTGGGTTCCCGCAGGACGTCGTAGATGGACGCCTCGGTCTCGGCGGGTTCCAGGGTCGACGTGGCGTTGCACTGCGGATCCAGATCGATCACCAGCGTCCGCACGCCACGGCGGAGCGCGGCCGAGGCGAGACCGAGCGCCACCGTCGTCTTGCCCACGCCACCCTTGAGGCTCAGCACTGCGACCGTATGCACGGTGTGCAGCCTACGGTCTTTACCAGATCAGACCAGACCTCCGTCGACGCCCGGCGGTCGACGCGAACTGTCGGTACCACGCTCTACGCTCTACGACCATGCGACCGGACGCTGTGCACAGGGTGCTCGACGCCGAGCTGATCGCCGCGCGCGAGCGCCGGGGCGGCGAACCGCCCAGGGTGCTCGACGTCGGTGGCGGCACGGGTGTGTGGGCCGTGCCCCTCGCCGTGGCGGGCTGCTCGGTGACGGTGATCGAGCCGAGCCCCAACGCGCTGGCGATGCTGCACCGCCGCGCGCGCGAGGCGGGCGTGCTGGACCGCATCACGGCGATCCAGGGCGACACGGACGCGCTCGGCGACCTGGCCGCCGAGGGCGAGGCCGACCTGGTGCTCGGGCACGGGCTGCTGGAGATCGTGGACGACGCCGTGGTGGCCGCCGCGGCCCTCGGCGCCGCCGCCGCCCCTGGTGGCGCGGTGTCCGTGCTCGTGGCGAACCGGTTCGCGGCCGTGCTGCACCGGGCCATCGCGGGCCGCCTGGTCGACGCGCGCAGGCTGCTCGACGACGCCGCGGGCCAGCTGGCCGGGACCAACGACCCGCTGCTGCGCCGGTTCGACATCGCGGGCCTGGAGGCGCTGGTGCTCGGCGCCGGGCTGAAGGTCGAGCTGCTCCAGGGCTACGGCGTGGTGTCCGACCTCGTGCCGGGGGCCGTGCTGGAGTCGAACCCCGGTGCCGCGGAGGCGCTCGCGGAGCTGGAACTGGCGGCCGCGACGCGATCTCCGCTGCGCGACGTGGCGGCGCGACTCCACGTGATGGCCCGTCGCCCGGCGTGACGAAAATTTTCTTTTGCGAATCTTGTGAGGAAAGTGTTATTCGACGACATTGGTACCAGTGAAGGCAGTGGACGTGTCTACGTAGGGATCGGTGGATGGGTTTTCGCGAGGGTCCCGACGGACCGGGCGACCCGGTTTTAGGGGAACTCTCCACCCACGACGTCGACCAGTACTTCCGATCGGGCGCGGACGACGCGCACCGGGTCCGGGTGGACATGCTCCTGCACCAGCACTTCCGCGAACGCGGACTCACCGGTGGGGTGTCCCAGATGGTCCTGAACCAGCTGCTCGGCTACGGGCTGGAGTTCGTCAAGGGCCTGGTGCGCTCCGGCGGGATCTTCGCCAGCTCGGGCAAGAACGGCTGGGGCGTCATGCGGCAGCAGGTGCCGCACGACGACGTCGAGGACCTGTCCAGCGAGGTCGTCTGGGACGGCTTCGAGATGTTCCGCGACCGCGGGCTGATCGGCGGCCGCTGGTCGCCCTACGACGGCCTGTCGCTCAAGCAGTACTACTCGAACGCCTGCGTCCTGAGCTTCCCCAACACCTACCGCAGGTGGCAGCGGGGCAGGCGGGACTGGGCGGACGTGGAGCTGATGGACGCGTGGTCGACGGTCGACCAGCTGCACGGCGACCCGTCGGCCGAGGACACCGTGGTCACGCAGGCGGTGCTGGATTCACTGTTCAAGCACATCGGGCACGGCGACGGCGCGCTGCTGGAGCTCGTGCGCGGCGGGTACAGCCCAGCCGAGATCGGAGAGTTGATGCGGCTCAAGCCCCACACCGTGGAGGTCCGCATCTCGCGGGCGCGCGCGGTGGCCCGTCGTTACCTCAGCCGTGAAGGAGGTCTGTGATGTCGTCGTCGATCGACGTGACCGCCGAGCGGCACCGCAGGATCGTGGACGGGGAGTCCACCGTCGACGGCTCCTCCCTGGGTGAGGTCGGCGCGGCGAGCCTCGCCAAGCGCGCCCGCGGCAGCAAGCTCGACGAACTGGTCGCCCGCGCGGCGACGGTCAAGATCGTGCCCGCCGCGGAGCCCTCGATCGCCGTGCTGTCCGCGCGCCCGGACGACCTGGCCGCGGAGGTCGCGCTGGCCATCAGCGGCGACCGGCCCGCCGTGGAGCGCCTGCTCGGCTCGATCCGCCCGCTCGTGGTCCGCTACTGCCGGGCCCGCATCGGCCGTCAGGAGCGCTCGTTCGCCTCGGCGGACGACGTCGCCCAGGAGGTCTGCCTCGGCGTGCTGACCGCCATGCCGTCCTACCGCGACCAGGGGCGTCCGTTCCTGGCGTTCGTGTACGGCATCGCCGCGCACAAGGTCGCCGACTCGCACCGGGCGTCGGCCCGCAACCGCTCCGAGCCCGTCCCGGACGTGCCGGACGGTCCCGAGCAGGAGGCCGGTCCCGAGCAGCGCGCCATGCGCGGCGAGCTGTCGCGCGAGATGGCGTCGCTGCTGAAGGTGCTCCCCGACAAGCAGCGCGAGATCCTGCTGCTGCGGATCGTCGTCGGCCTGTCCGCCGAGGAGACCGCCGAGGCCGTCGGTTCCACTCCGGGAGCCGTGCGCGTCGCCCAGCACCGCGCCCTCACCCGCCTGCGCAAGGTGCTCAGCCCCGAGGACGTGCTGGACCGCGGGTGACCCGCCACCGCTCTGCGGGAGGCGGGTATCGCACCGCGTCCCGGTATTGAGTTCAATTCACTCTTTCGGGTGGTTCTCGGTCACGCATAACGTTGTTGCGCATTGTCGGACGCCCATCCCGGTGATGGATAGGGGCACAATCCGCACAAGTGCGGAACCTTATAGCAATCCATGTCGCACAATGGCATACTGCTGATGCGCTTCTGGTCAAAGCGTGCGCCCGTATGAGGACGATGTAGTTTCGATACCTGCCAGTCTCGGCTTCGTGTTCTGATGGCGCACGCCCGTTTCACCCCTGTACGCATTTGATTCCCCTATAGGTGCATTTGCGTGTGGAAATCCAGTGAGTTTGGTCTTCTCCTGCGACATGTCATAGGTGAAGGCGGAAACATCATCAACGTTGGGACATGTCGATGGGTGGTCTTCTCGAGGAGCCTCGAGAGCCGGGAGTGGACCTGTCGCTCTTGGCGGAGCTGGCCGTCCACGACGTAGCGGACTACCTTGCGCCGGACATGGGCGAAGAGCGGCGGCTCGCGACGGATGTGCAGCTCCATCAGCACTTCCGTGAGAACGGGGTTTCCGGTGCGGTTTCGGAACGCCTCTTCCACCAGCTTCTCGGATACGGGCTGGGTTTTGTTACCGCACTCGTCCGGTCGGGGGCCATCTTCGCCGCGGTCCGCAAACGCGGTTGGGCGGTCAAGCAGCAGGAAGTGCCGCATTTCGAAGTGGACGAGCTGGTGAGCGATGTCGTGCTCGACGGTTTCGGGATGTTCTGCGACATCGGAGTCGAGAAGGGTGGCTGGTCTCCGCACGACGGCGGTCTGCCATTGAAGGTGTACTACATCAACGCGTGCCTCCTGAGCTTTCCGAACCGGTACCGGAAGTGGCAGAGGGGCAGGCGCGACTGGGCGGGCCTCGAACTGATGGAGGCCTGGTCGAACGTGGACCGCTTGTTCACCGAGCGCTCCGCCGAGGACGTGGTCGTCGCGCACGCGGTGGTGGACTCGCTGTTCAAGCACATGGGGGAGAACGACAGAGCTCTCCTCGCGCTCGTGCAGGACGGCTACACGGCCGCGGAGATCGGCGACATCCTGCGGATCAAGACGCACGCCGCGGAGGTCCGCATCTCCAGGGCGCGCGCGACGGCTCGCCGGTACCTGAACCGTGATGGGGGGCAGTAGTTGATGGTGGACGTGGAAGACATCTCGAGCGGTAGGCACCGACGTCTGGTCGACGTCGAGGGGGCGGTGGTCGACTCGTCGTTGGGGACTTCGGGCGCCGCTCGCCTGGCCGAACGCGGCCGCGGCCCGGTGCTCGACGCGCTGGTGGCGCGGGCCGCGGGCAAGGCCGTACCCGCACCGGAACCGTCCGCGGCGGTGCTGTCCGCCCGCCCGGACGACCTCTCGGGGGTGGTCACCCTGGCCATGGCAGGCAACCGACAGGCGGTCGAGCGACTGCTGACGTCGATCCGCCCGCTGGTGGTCCGGTACTGCCGGGCCAGGATCGGGCGGCAGGAGCGCTCGTTCGCCTCGGCGGACGACGTGGCCCAGGAGGTCTGCGTGGGCGTGCTGACCGCGCTGCCCACCTACCGCGACCAGGGGCGCCCGTTCCTGGCGTTCGTGTACGGCATCGCCGCGCACAAGGTCGCCGACGCCCACCGCGCCTCGGCCCGGAACCGCTCCGAACCGGTGTCCGACGTTCCGGACGCCCCGGAAACCGAGGCGGGTCCGGAACTGCTGGCCATGCGCGGCGAGCTTTCCCGTGAAATGGCCACCCTCCTGAAGGTGCTGCCGGACAAGCAGCGGGAAATCCTCCTGCTGCGGATCGTCGTGGGCCTTTCCGCGGAGGAGACCGCGCAGGCGATCGGTTCCACTCCTGGCGCGGTCAGGGTCGCCCAGCACCGCGCGCTGACGAAACTGCGGAAGACCATGTCTCCCGACCAGATGAGGTGAACACAGCAGTTGTCCCTTTGGTCGGCGTAGGACCGCGAAATGCGGTCAATGCCTCTATCGGGTGATCGTCACACTTTCTTCGAGGACGATTCGGCGAACAACGCGACTTCTCCTCGCGCAAGGACAACGGCAACCGCGGTTCATCGCGGTTGCCGTTGGCGTATCCGCGTTGTGCGGATCCAGATCTTCTATGCAGCTCAATCTGGTACTAGCAATGCTTGCAACTACCAGTTCGTGAGCGATTGGTAAGTCAGGTGACTTCACTTCCGGATTCGTCGACTCCGGTCGATCGGCTTTTCCGGTCGGCGACTCCCGTGCGGCCGAACGGTGTGGCTCCCGTCGGTTACGACAATTCCCAACTAGTTCCGCTTCGCCGTGGTTTTTTATCGCCGATGAACTTCCGGTGGGCCGCGATGTCGACGTGATTCGAATTGTTCACCTGATCGAGCACCGGTCCGAGCGCCGGGCACACCACTTGGGCTAGACTCTCGAACTACTGTTCGATCGACGCGACGAGGTGGGTGTTGGGGCGGAGCGCGAACCTGCCGCGCGGCCTGGTCGAGCGCTTCGTCGCGCGGGACGGGCGGTGGCCGGACGACACCGGGTGCCCGATGCTGCACGTCGACATGGACGCGTTCTACGCGGCCGTGGAGATCAGGGAGCGTCCTGAGCTGCGGCACAAGCCCGTGGTGGTCGGCGGCGTCGGCAACCGCGGAGTCGTCTCGTCGGCGAACTACATCGCCCGCGAGTTCGGCGTGCGGTCGGCGATGCCGACGGCGCACGCCCGCAGGCTCGCGCCGCACGCGGTGTTCCTGCCGCCCAGCTTCGGGCTGTACCAGGAGACCTCGCGCGGGGTGATGGCGATCTTCCGCGACATCTCGCCGCTGGTCGAGCCGCTCAGCCTGGACGAGGCGTTCATCGACGTCAGCGGCGCGCTCCGGCGGATGGGCGCGACGTCGGGGGCGATCGCCGCGTTGATCAGGACGCAGGTCGAACAGGCGTACGGCATCACCTGCTCGGTGGGGGTGGCGCCGACGAAGTTCCTGGCGAAGCTCGCGTCCGGCATGTGCAAGCCGGACGGGTTCATGGTCGTGCCGAAGGTGTCGGTGCTCGACTTCCTGCACCCGCTGCCGGTGTCCGCGCTGTGGGGCGTGGGCAAGCGGACCGCCGAGCAGCTCGACCGGGTAGGGCTGGAGACGGTCGGTGACATCGCCGCGACCTCGTTGCCGAGGCTGCGCAAGGTCCTCGGCGTCGCGCTGGCCGAACACCTGCACGCCCTGGCGCAGGGCCACGACGACCGGCCCGTGGTGCCGGAGTCGAAGGAGAAGTCCATCGGCGCCGAGGAGACGTTCGAGGTCGACCACTTCGACCGCGACCTGCTCAAGCGGGAGCTGCTGAGGCTGTCCGAGCGGTCCGCGAGCCAGCTGCGCGCCAAGGGGCTGCGCAGCCGGACGGTGTCGATCAAGGTGCGGTTCTCGGACTTCTCCACGATCACCAGGTCCCGCACGCTGCGCGTGCCGACGGACCTCACGCACGAGGTGTACGCGACGGCGTGCACGCTGCTCGACGACCACGTGCCCGAAGGAGCCGTGCGGCTCATCGGGGTGCGGCTGGAGCAGCTCGTGGAGGACGAGAGCGGCGAGCAGTTGATGTTCGACGCCCCCGAACGCGGGTGGCGCGAAGCCGAGCAGGCGGCTGACCAGGCCCGGTCGAAGTTCGGCCTCGGCGCCGTCCAGCCCGCCTCGCTGCTGGGGGCCCAACCCCGCCGTTCCGGCGTGACCGAGCCGAAACCGGACCGCTGACCCGTCCGTTCGGGTTGCGAATGGTCCGATTCGGTGCGTTTCCGGTGATCATCGGTGCAGGCTGTGGGCATGGAATCCGAGGTGGCGCGCTTCTGGGGACTGCTCGAACCCGCCGGGCACGCGTTGCTGGAGTCCGCGGGCAACGTCCGGGGGTACGAGACCGGTGCCGTGATCTGCCACCAGGGCGAGCCGTCGCAGCACGTCTTCGTCGTGCGCAGCGGGCTGTTCCGGGTCACCGCCACGTCGTCGAGCGGGAACGAGAAGGTGCTGGCGGTGCGCGGGCCGGGCGACATCGTGGGGGAGCGGTCCGCGGTGGACGGACTGCCGCGCTCGGCGACCGTGCGCGCACTGGGGCAGGCGTCCGCGCTGGTCGTGCAGCCGCTGCGGTTCACCGAGCTGTGCAAGCGGCAGCCGCACATCGCCTGGGCCGTGCTGACCGTCGTGGTGTCGCGGCAGCGCGACGCCGACCGGCAGCGGATCCAGTTCAGCGGCACCGCAACCCAGCGCGTGGCCGCCGTGCTGCTCGACGTGGCACTGCACCGCGGGGTCGGGTCCGCGGGCGCGGTCGCGTTGAGCCAGGAGGAGTTGGCCAGCACCGCGGGCACGTCCCGCGAATCGCTCGTCCGGGTCCTGCGGCTGCTGCGCGAGCAGGGCATCGTGAGCACGGGCAGGCGGCGCATCGACATCCTCGCGCCCGACCGCCTCTACGAACTGGTCGGCTGACCTCGTCCTTCTGGGGCACCTGACGCGGAACGACCCCCGAAACCCCACTACAAACAGGGGAGTCATCCAAGTAGGGGGTCCAACGACATGAACAGGCAACTGATCGAAAGGCTGGCCACCAGCGTCGTCTTCACCGCCGTCCAAGCGGGGGCCATGGCCGTGATCCTGGTGCGACCGCAGGTTTCCAGCCTGCTGGCCGCGGCCACGGCGTTCGTCATGGCGGGGGCGCTGGTGGCGGTGCACGACGCGTGGAGCGACGTCCGGGCGGCTCGGCGCGAGGCTCGTCAGCCCGTCGCGCAATCCGACGCGCGGTCGGGTGGGCAGTTCGACGAGCAGCCCGCCGGGCTTCCCGGAGGGCTTTCCGGGGCTACCCAGGAACAGGACCTTGTCAAGTCGTGACCCCCGAGTTGTCCACAACCCGGAGGGTTGTCCACAGATCGACCGGACCCGGTGGACCGAGGGGTGGGTCCGGTCGATCGTGGACACATGCGCCACACGAACCGAACGCTGATCGACCTCGACGCCCTCGTCACGCTGTTCCACCACGGCATCGCCAAGGCCCACGACCTGCTCCACCTGGGGCTGCCGACCGCGCTGCTGCACGACCGCTGCCGTCCCGGCGGCCCCTGGCAGCACCTGCTGCCGGGCATCCTGCTCCTCACGCCCGCCCGCCCGTCCAGACCGCAACGCATCCAGGCCGCGCTCACCTACGCCGGTGACCAAGCGCTCGTGACCGGCCTGGACGCCCTGCACCTGCACGGCATCCACACCATCCCCGCCACCGGCCCCATCCACGTGCTGGTCCCCCGGCACCACCAACCGGACATCCCGGCCGACCTGCTGATCACCCGCACCCGAACCATGCCGAAACCCACGCTGCGCAAGTCCTTCCTCACCGCCCCACCCGCACGAGCCCTGTCCGACGCCGCCCACCACCTCTCCCCCCGAGCCCTCACCCCGCTGCTGGCCGAGGCGCTCAAATCCGGCGTGTCCCCAACCGGCCTCCACACCCGCGGCAGCCCATCCCTGACCGCCGCCCTCGCCACCCCGCCCATCCCCGAACAGCGCGGCCGGTAACCCGCCTCCAGCCTGGCCAGCCCTGCTCGGCCCGGCTCGGCTCGGCCCGGCTCGGCTCGGCTCGGACCAGCCCAGACCAGTCCGGCCCAGACCGGCCCAGACCAGTCCGGCCCAGTTCGGCCCAGTTCGGCCCAGTTCGGCCCAGTCCCGGCCGGGCCAGCCCAGGCCGGGTCGGCCGGGTCTGGCCGGGCCGGGGCCTTGGTCACCCTGTCCATTCCGATCCGCGTCGCCGCTAGCCCGCCCCAAGTCCAGGTCTGGATGGGGCCCTAGCCACTCTGTCCATCCCGCACTGGGCCGCCGCTATTCGCCCCAGGCCTGCCCGGACGGGGCCCTGGCCACCCCGTCTATTCCGATCCGCGCTGCCGCTAACCCACCCCCAGTCCAGCCCACCCCCAGCCCAGCCCAGGCTTGGCCCTGCCCTGGCCTGGCCTGGCCCGGCCCGGCCACCCTGATCCGCGCCGCCGCTAACCCGCCCTCAGTCCAGGCCTGGCCGGGGGCAGGCCGGAGGTGGGGTGGCAGTCGTTTGGGGTCCGGCGACCTTCGGGAATCCGGCAGTCCTTCGGAACTCGGTGGTCGTCCGGAATCCGGCGGTCATTCGGGACTCGGGTGGTAGTCCGGGGCCCGGTGGTCCTTCGGGAACTCGGCGGTCCTCCGGGACCCGGCAGTCCGCCGGAACCCAGCGGTTCGGCCGTTGTCCAGGGCCCGGTGGCTTGGCGGCGTGGTGGGTCGGTGGTGCTCCGGAACTCGGCGGCTCGACCTGATCCGGCGATCTGCTCGTGGCTCACCGGCGTGCTCCGCCGCTTCCGCCGCACTCGAACAGCGAGGTGATTCCCCTGCCGCCGTAGCCCAGATCTCAAGTCCGCGGTGTCCCAACCCCCGACCGTTTGCTCACTCGGAGCGGCCCACCTCTGACAGGTCGCTCCGGGCCCCGCCCTCCGGTCTTGTCGCCATCGACCAGTCCCGGTTGGGCGGGGCAGGACCGTGGTCTGGTGGTTCGCCCTGCGCGCCCGAGGGCGACCGGCTCCTGACCGCCGTTCCCGTCCCGGCCGGCCGCCGCAAACCGTGCGGCTGTCGGCAGTCGACTTGGCCGTCCGGAGGGGCCGAGGAAGGTGGATTCGGTGCCTTCGGGCCCCTCCGGTAGGGGTTGTGGGCGCGGGAAGGTGGTTCGACGATCAAATTTTTTTCGGGACCTGGCGTGATACCGCCATCAGGGTGACCGGCACGCCGAAGTCCGGTAGTCGTACCCGTTGGGCGGTTTTCGCGGCTTCAGAAGGGCTGCACCTGCAAGAATGCGGTTACGAGCCGTTCCGGTAGGGGGCCTGTGCGTCACCTCACGGGGGTCTGACCATTGACCCGTGAGGATGATGGTGACAGAACCAACCGCTTGAGGGCCCAGACTGGGTAGTCGCCGGGCTCTGCGGATCGTATCCTGGGGGATGACGCCCCCAAGGGGGGCGTCCGCCGGGACCGGCGGCAACCGTGAACACCCGGCGCCCGCGACCGCTGTGCCGGAGGAGGAGCCATGCCACTCTCCGAGCACGAGCAGCGACTGCTCGACCAGATCGAGCGCGCGCTCTACGCCGAGGACCCGAAGTTCGCTTCTACTGTGCGCGGCGCCAAGCTGCGCAAGCCGTCCCGACGGCGTCGTATCCAGGGCATCGCTTTGTTCGCCGTGGGTGTGGCGTTGCTGGTCACGGGTGTGATGTTGCCGAAGCTCGCTGGTATCCCGGTGGTGAGCGTGGTCGGCTTCCTGCTGATGTTCTTCGGCGTGTTGCTCACCCTGACGACCCTTCGTCGCGGTGATCAAGGTGCCGAGGAGTCGGATCAGGAAGGCAGTCGACCCAGCCGCAGCCGCAGCTCGTTCTCACAAAAGATGGAAGAACGTTTCCGTCGACGCTTCGAGGACGAGTAGAACTCCGAACCGAAGATCCAGCACCGCGGCCTGCCCCTTGGGGTGGGTCGCGGTGTTTTTTGCGTGTGGGGGTGGGGTGGTCGCCGGTGTGCGCTGGCATCCGGTCTGGTTCGCGGCAGCTTGGCACGGGGCAGCGGTGGGCTTGTCCCTCGAAACCGGGTATCGGTGGCCGCCGTTCTCCGGGCGCGGCCGATTTGCCTTGGGGCCCCTCTTTTCGGCCCTCGGCGGTCTAAAAGGGCAGGTGGTGGTGCTCCTGCCCGCCGTCGAAAGTGCAGGGCCGAAAACCCCAAGTCAAATCGGCCGCACGAGGTGCGGGCACGCTCGGTTGGGTGCTCTTGGGCGCTTGCCGCTGTTGCGTCTGCCCGGTGTGCCGATGTCGCCCTCGTCAGGCTTTAGGTAGGCCCTGCGGAACTTCGATCGATGCGCTGGCCCAGCTGCTTAGTCCTCTAGCTCTTCCGGAGCTGTTGGTTGCAGCACAGACCGGGGTAGCACCCTGGCGCGTAGTGCCAGTGGGGCGTTGCGGTTCAGGCTTCGGCGGACGTCGTCCACTGCCTGCGGCAGTTGCGGGTCGGCTTCCGGGTGGCCGCTGTACCAGCTGCGTTCGATGGCGCCGACGACCGAGCGGAGGCCGTCCCTGCCCTGTTCGTCGAGGTTATGGGCGCGGGCCATGCGGCGGGCGGCTACGCGGACGGTTTCGGTGGCTGGGATGCGGGTGCCGCGGTCGACGGATTCGGCGAGGAGTTCTTCCCAGGCGGCGTTGGCGGCGTGGGCGCCGAGGGCGGCGATGGAGTGCAGGCGGTTGCGGCGGCGGACCGCGCGGATTCCGTACGGTGCTGCGGCGATGCCGATCAGGAACAGGGGCACGGCCAGCCACCAGGAGAACAGGGCGATGGCGAGCACGATGGTGAACGCCCAGCAGACGGCGGCGGCCGCGGCCGTGGCAGGGCGGGCCCAGGGTTGTTTGGACAAGGGGGCCAGGAACGGGGTGCCGTTCTGCATGAGGAGCAGCAGCGCGGTCAGGAGTGCGGCGAGGGCGGAGGCGACGATGAGGGTGATCCAGTGCCACCGCGGGGTGGCGTCGATCGGGGTGGCGTCGGCCAGGGCCTGGGCGTTGAGGTCGGCGGCGGAGGAGCTGGAGGTGGTGGTCTCCGCGGGGGCGGTGGTGGTCGTGGTGTCGCCCTCGTCGGGGAGCTGGGCTTCGCCGTCGGTGCCGGTGCCGCTGATGTAGGACGGGACGACGCCGCGGCCGTCGGTCAGCGGGGTGGGGTCGAAGGTGGTCCAGCCGTAGCCCGCGAAGTAGATCTCCACCCACGCGTGGGCGTCCAGGCTGGTGATCGTCTTGTAGTCGTCGGTCTTGTACCCGCTGGTGAAGCCGAGGGCGACGCGCGCCGGCAGACCGACGGTGCGGGCCATGACGGCCATGGCGGCGGAGTACTGCTGGCAGTAGCCGGTCTTGCCGTTGAACACGAAGTCGACGAGCGCGTCGGCGTTCGTGTCGCCCTCGGTCTTGGTCGAGTACTTGAAGCCCTGCGTGCCGTCGGTGAAGTACTTGTAGATCGCGGTGGCCTTGTCGAACTTGCTGCTGGTGCCCCGCGTGATCTGGTCGGCGAGCTGGCCGATGCTCGGGTCGATGCCGTCGACCTTGAAGTACACCGGGTCGACGCCCTCGGCGCTGCCGTTGGCGCGGCGCAGGTCGTCGGCCGACGGGTTGGCCAGCACGGTCTCCAGCGTGTACGGGTCGGCCTTGTGCTTGCGCGGGGTGTAGACCATGCCGCGCGTGGAGTCCCAGCGCCAGGTGTCGTCGGTGTTGCTGATCTTGCGCGGCTTGCCGTAGGTGGGCAGCCACACGTCGTTCCAGCCGACCGGGTCGATGTCGACGCGGGTGGTCTCGCCGCCGCCGGGGTCGCCGGGCTGCGGGGGCAGGTCGCCGCGGGCGGGGCTGCCCTCGGACAGGGCGCCGCCGACGGACCACTCGCCGTTGGCGGGGTCGTACTGCTGGAGCGTCATCGCCCGCAGGTACGCCGACTCGGGCAGGCCGCGGACGTGGAACAGCTCCTTGGTCTCGCCCTGGTTGAGCATCCCGCGCAGCTCGGTCAACGGCTTGAGGCCGAGGCCGTCCGCGCCACCGCCGACGGCGTTGCCCGCGCCGGGCAGCCTGCCGACCGTGCCGATCAGGGTGAACGTGGCCCCGGCGAACAGGGCGATCACCACGGCCATGCCCGCCACGGCGGTCGCGGCGCCGCCGGAGCTGCTGCCCCCGCCGCCGCTCATCCGCCCGCGCCACGCCTCGTGCCGGTGCTGGCCGTCGACGACCAGGAGCAGCGCGAACGCGGCCGCGCCCAGCACGAACGTCCACAGCGGCAGCATCTCGTCGGCCAGCGACGCGGGGACCGCGAACACGCACAGCAGCACGAGGCCGGACGCGGCGGGCGCGGCGGCACCGACGGCGAGCGTGTCGACGAGGACCGCGACCAGGCCGATGGCGAGCATGATCAGGCAGCGCATCGCGGGGCTGTCCGAGACCGGCGGGATGCCCGTCTGCACCTCGGTGATCGAGTTGCCCAGCACGGTCCACAGATCCTCGAGGGACTGGGGGCCGGGCAGCGCGACCAGCACGCCGGTGCGGGTGAAGATCGTGACCAGCAGGCAGACGAGCGTGAAGATCTGCCCGATGCCGACCAGGGGCGCGGGCAGCCGGAACGCGCGCAGCACCAGCCCGGTGCCGCTGACCACGGCGACCGCGACCAGCACGTAGAAGATCCACAGCCCGCCCGACACGACGCCCGAGAGCGCCGTCGCCGAGCACACCACCGCAAGAGCGGCGACGGCCGGTGTCACCGACGTCGTCCAGTTGCCCGACTCGACCGCTCGCCCCGCCATCAGCCCACCTCCGTGCGCACCACGGGGCCGCGGTTGCCCGCGCTGTGGCACAGCTCTTGCCAGACCTGGTTCATCGGGCTCGCGGGCTTGGCGATGGAGACGCCCCAGCCCGCGATGTGCAGCAACCGCTGCGCTTCCTCCACGTCCGGCGCCGGGTCCTCGGTCGGACCCGCCCACTCGGAGACGTCCAGCAGCACGGCCAGGCTGCGCATACCTCGGGGCCGGTAGCGGACCAGGCCGTCGATGACGGCCGGGGTGCACGCGCCGAGGACGGCGATGACCTCCTGGCCCGCGCCGGGGTCGATGCCCGCGGCCAGCTCACGGCGGTGCGAGGGTTGCAGCGCGGCCAGCGAGTCGAGCACCACAGCGTCGCTGTGGCCGCCGTCGCCGGAGCCGCCCGCGAGGACGCGGCCGTCCTCGGCGACCAGCTTGACCTGGTGGCCGAAGCGGTGCAGGTGCAGGCAGACGCTGGCGGTCAGCGACACGGCCCACTCGAGGCTGGCGCTGGGGCCGCTGCCCCGGTGCGCGGTGAGCCGGTGGTCGAGCAGCACGGTCGTGCCGCCGCGCCACGGCCGCTCCTCGACGCGCACCATCAACTGGTCGCGGCGGGCGGTCGAGCGCCAGTGCACCTTGCGCAGGTCGTCGCCGTGCCGGTACTCGCGGACGATCGCGTCGTCCTCGCCCTGGCCGCTGCGCAGCCGGATCGAGCCGTCGTCGCCCGCGCCCATGCCGGAGCCGCTGGGCAGGCCGTTCAACGAGGTCACCCTCGGCACCACGACCAGCCTGCTGCGGCCAGCGAGCTCGCGGTCGTACTCGACGAGCCCGAACGGGTCGGTGACCCGCGCCATCAGCGGGCCCACCTGCTGGATGCCGCGCATCACGGGCTTGAGGGGGTAGCGCAGGGCGGTGGCGGTGCTGCGCGGCAGCCGTTCCACCACGAAGCGGGGCCTGCTGCCGAGCGCGTACGGGACGCTGTCCTCCAGCAGCAGCCCGCCGGTGGGCAGCCTGCCGGTGCTGCGCAGCTCGACGCGCACCTCGGTGGCGGAGCCGACCGGGACGCGGCTGGGGTGCAGGAAGCGGGCCGCGTGCAGGCCGATCCTGGCCCTGGTCGCGAGCCACGCGGCCAGCAGCGGCAGCGCGACCACGAACGCCGACACGCGCAGCAGGTCGCGCTCGTTCAGGACCAGGGCGCACAGCCCGGCCGCGAAGCCCGCGGCGAGCAGGCAGCGGCCGCGGGTCGTCAGGCCGGAAAGTGCTCCTCGCATCTCAGCGGATCGTTCCCGCCTGCTGGTTGTACTGGCCGTTCGGCGTCGACTGCGGCACGGGAACCCGCTGGATCAGCGCGCGGACGAGGTCGGCGGGCGAGCGCCGGGCCGCCTGCGCCTCGGCGGTGAGCACCAGCCGGTGGGCCAGCACGGGCACCGCGACGGCGTGGATGTCGTCCGGGACGACGAAGTCGCGGCCCGCCAGCGCGGCCTGCGCGCGAGCGGCGCGGACCAGGTGCAGCGTGGACCGCGGCGAGGCGCCCAGCCGCAGCTCGGTGAGCCTGCGGGTGGCCGACACCATCTCGACGGCGTACTTGCGGATCTCCTGCGACAGGTGCACCCGGCGGACCGTCTGCACCAGCTTCAGGATCTGCGCGGCGTCGGACACCGGGCGCAGGTCGTCCATCGGGTTGTTGCCCGCGTGCTCGTCGACCATGGCCAGCTCGGCGGCCGGGTCCGGGTACCCGATGGAGACGCGCGCGGTGAACCGGTCGCGCTGGGCCTCCGGGAGGGCGTAGGTGCCCTCCATCTCGATCGGGTTCTGGGTGGCGATCACCATGAACGGCGCACCGAGGGGGTAGGTCTTGCCGTCGACGGTGACCTGGTGCTCCTCCATGCACTCCAGCAGCGCGGACTGGGTCTTGGGGGAGGCGCGGTTGATCTCGTCGCCGACCACGATGTTCGCGAACACCGGGCCGGGCCGGAACTCGAACTCGTTGCCCTGCCGGTTGTAGATCGACGAGCCGGTGATGTCGCTGGGCAGCAGGTCCGGGGTGAACTGGATGCGGCTGACCGTGCAGTCGATCGACCGGGCGAGCGCCTTGGCCAGCGACGTCTTGCCGACGCCCGGCACGTCCTCCACGAGCAGGTGGCCCTCGGCGAGCAGGGCGACCAGGGAGACCCGGACGACGTCCGGCTTGCCGACGAGGACCTTCTCCACGTTGGCGGCGATCCGCTGGACCGCCGTGTGCAGTTCGCCCAGCACGTCGTCAGGTCGTGTGCTGGAGGGGTGGGCGGCGCCGGACACCGCGGCGTTCACGGCCTGCGCGCCCTGCCCGAACGTGCGGTCCGGTAGTGCTGCTGGCTGGGTACTCGGGGTCACTCGACCTCCTGGAGCGGGGCTGCCCGCGACCGGTGCACGGAATGGGCAAGCGTTTCACGCAGTGTGTCAAACCGGGGCGAAGTGCCCTACCCCCGATTCGGCAGGGACCTGACGCTGGGTAGGACGTGCGGGGCACCACGACGGTTCATCTTCCCCTGCCTCCACCTTCCCCCACCGCCGCCTCCACTTTCCCCCACCACGGGGGTCGAAGAGGCCGTTTCGGGCCGTTTCGTTAGTCCGTCCGAGTGGCAAAACGGGCCTTTCGAGTCACTCTGGGAGGTGGTGGTCGGCTTCGTCCCCCACCTCGCCGCCACCTCGCCGCAACGCTCCTACCTGCGGAAACGTATCACGACCCCCTTCGGAAACACGCGTTTCAGCGTTGACTGTGGTGAAAAGTGGGGTACTGTGGCGCCCGGTGGGGCTGACGGGGGCTCCACTGCCGGTCGGAATCGGTCGGCAGGGAGGTGGAGGTGCCATGTTCCTCGGCACGCACCTCCCCAGGCTGGACGACAAGGGTCGGCTGACGCTGCCCGCGAAGTTCAGGGACGCGCTAGCGGGGGGTGTCATGGTCACCAAGGGCCAGGACCACTGCCTCTTCGTGTTCCCCCGTGCCGAGTTCGAGGAGATGGCCACCAAGGTCGCGAGCGCCTCGTTCACCAACGAGTCCGTTCGCGCCTACCAGCGCTACCTCTTCGCCAGCACGGACGAGCAGCGGCCGGACGGCCAGGGCCGCATCTCGATCGTCCAGGAGCTGCGCAACTACGCCGGGCTGACCAAGGAGTGCGCCGTCATCGGCGCGGTCAACCGGTTGGAGATCTGGGACTCCCTGGCCTGGCAGCGCTACCTCGAGGCACATGAGGGCAGCTACGCCGAAGCGCGGGAGGAGGTCCTCCCTGGTGTCTTCTGATCGGCCGTGAGTTGCACGACGTGGTTCGGGTGCCGTGAGGCCTCGGTCCGCTCGGCTTTCGGCCCTGGCGCACCTTCCCCGGCGCCAGGTTCGACGGGCGGGCGGGGACCTGACGACACCCGACCTCCACGTTGTGGCGGTCCTTCACGAAGCAAGGGAGGGGGCTTGAGATGGCGGAGCGACCACGGCACGTCCCAGTGCTGCTGAACCGCGTCCTCGAGCTGCTCGCCCCAGCGGTGGCCGACCGGCCCGCGGTGGTGGTGGACGCGACCCTCGGTCTCGGCGGTCACGCGGAGGCCCTGCTCAAGGCGCATCCGCAGTTGACGCTGATCGGCCTGGACCGCGACCCGCAGGCCATCGAGCTGTCGGCCAAGCGGCTCGCGGACTTCGGCGACCGCGTCAAGTTCGTCAACGCCACCTACGACCGCATCGCGGAAGCCGTCGACGACCTCGGCTTCCCACGCGTCGACGGCGTCCTGATGGACCTCGGCGTCTCCTCGCTCCAGCTGGACGCGGAGGACCGCGGGTTCGCCTACTCCAGGGATTCCCCGCTCGACATGAGGATGAGCGCGGGCACCGGCCAGACGGCGGCGGACGTGCTGAACACCTACCCGCCCGGCGACCTGGTCCGGATCCTGCGCGACTACGGCGAGGAGCGGTTCGCCAAGAAGATCGTCGGCTCGGTGGTGCGCGAACGCGAACGCGAGCCGTTCACCACGAGCGGGCGGCTCGTCGAGCTGCTGTACGCAGCGGTGCCCGCGGCGACCCGGCGCACCGGCGGCCACCCGGCCAAGCGGACGTTCCAGGCGCTGCGCATCGAGGTCAACGAGGAGCTGGAGTCGCTGCGGCTCGCGCTCCCCGCCGCGCTGTCGGTGCTGGGGATGGGCGGCCGGATCGTCGTCGAGGCCTACCAGTCGCTGGAGGACCGGATGGTGAAGCGCGCGATCGCCGAGCTGTCCGTGTCGCGCAGCCCGCAGGGGCTGCCGGTGGAGCTGCCGGGCTACGGGCCCGAGTTCAAGCTCGTCACCAAGGGTGCCGAGCTGGCGAACGAGCAGGAGATCGAGGAGAACCCGCGGGCCGCCCCGGTGCGCCTGCGGTCCGCGGAACGGATCAAGGAGGCGTCATGACCGCACCGGCACGAGTGGGCGGCGCCTCGCCGGATCCGCGACCCCGGCCCCGGCAGGAGAAGCCCCGCGAGCGCGCGCTCAAGGCCGTTCCGCAGTCGGCGGGTTCCGCGCGCTCCCGGTCCGCCGCGACCGAGCGCGCCTACGCCCGCCGCGCCCAGCGCAACCAGAACCTGCGCGGTGGCGCGAGCACGCCGCAGCGCGCGGCCAACCCGGTGGCCAAGGCGCCGTTCGTGATCATGGTGATGGTGGTCCTGATCGGTGGCCTCGCCGCGATCATGTGGCTGTCCACCCAGGCCGCCGCGGACTCCTACCGGCTCCAGGAAGCGCACAACGAGGCCACGCGGCTGTCGCTGCGGGTCGAGCAGCTGCGCCAGGAGGTCGCGCTCGCCGAGTCGCCGACCAAGCTGGCCGAGGCCGCGGCGAAGCTCGGGCTGGTGCTCGCGGGCGACCCGGCGAAGCTCAAGCAGCTCCCGGACGGCTCGGTCGAGGTCTACGGGAAGCCGTCCGCGGTCGAGGCGCCCGCGCCCCCGCCGCCCCCGGCCCCCTCGACGCCCGCCGCGTCCTCCACGGCTCCGGCCGCCTCGACCGCGCCGCCGTCCTCGGCGCAAACGCCCGCAGACCAGCAGAACCAACAGCAGCCGCCGCCAGTGGTGCCAGGAGGTTAGTCATGCCGGGGCCCAGCAGCGGCAGGCAAGCGCGACGTCCGCTGTCGGTACGGGCTGCGCGCCCGGCCAAGCGGCGCGGAGCCAACCACCGCGTCCGCCTCACCGTCGGCAGGCTGCTGCTCGTCGGCGCCCTGCTGCTCGCGGGGATCAGATTGGTGCAGGTGCAGGGCTTCGAGGCGGCCGCGCTGTCGCTCAAGGCCGAGCAGCAGCGCGCCACCCCGCAGGACATCCCCGCCGAGCGCGGCGCCATCACCGACCGCAACGGCAACCAGCTCGCGTTCAGCATCGAGGCGCGGTCGCTCTACGCCGTGCCGCAGCTGATGCGCAAGAACTGGGCCGAGGACCTCGCGAAGAACCCGAAGCTGGGCAGCTTCGAGGACCGGGTCAAGGCGATCGCCGCGGTGTTCCAGCAGGTGCTGGGCACCGAGGTGGACGGTCGGAAGACCGACGAGAAGACCATCGCCGACCTGCTGCTCCAGGACACCACCTACATCGAGCTCGCGGACAACGTGGAGCCGGAGAAGGCCGCGGCGATCCGCAAGCAGTTCAACGAGATCGGCTCCGAGTACCGGGCCGTGCGGGTCTACCCGAACGGCAAGCTGGCGTCGAACATCGTGGGCGCGGCGAACTGGCGCAAGGACATGCAGCCCGCCGCGACGCACGGCCAGCTCGGGCTGGAGAGCTCCCAGGACTACCTGCTCGCGGGCAGCAACGGCCGCCGCGTGGTGGACACCATCCAGGGCGGCGACATCGTGATCCCCGGCCCGGACCGCGACCGCGAGCTGGAACCGGCGACACCGGGCAAGAGCCTCGAGCTGACGCTCGACATCGACACGCAGTACGTCGTGCAGAACATGGTCACCGACTACACGGCCAAGAGCGGCGCCAAGAGCGGCTCGGTGGTGGTGATGGACAGCAAGACCGGCGACATCCTGGCGATGGCGAACGACCAGACGTTCGACCCGCGCGACTTCGGCAAGGCGACCGAGGACGAGAAGCGCAACATCGCGGTCACGTCGGTGTTCGAGCCGGGCTCGGTGAACAAGATCGTCACCGCGGCGGGCGCGATCGAGGACGGCCTGTACAAGCCGGACGAGGTCATCACGGTGCCGGGCAGCATCCAGGTCGCCGACCGCCGGATCAACGACGCCTGGGTGCACGGCGACCTCGACATGACGTTCACCGGCGTGTTCGCCAAGTCCTCCAACGTCGGCACGCTGATGGCCGCGCAGAAGATCGGTCCGGACAAGTACGCCGAGCTGCTGCGCAAGTTCGGGCTCGGCAAGCGCACCGGGTCGGGGCTGACCGGCGAGGAGGCGGGCCTGGTGCCGCCGCGCAACCAGTGGTCGGGCTCCACGTTCGGCAACCTGCCGATCGGCCAGGGCCTGAGCATGACGCTGCTCCAGATGACCGGGATGTACCAGACGATCGCGAACGACGGCCTCCGCGTCCCGCCGCGCATCATCCGGGCGGAGGTCGACGACAAGGGCGCCCGCAAGGAGACCGACAAGCCGGAGAGCGTCCGCGTGGTGACCCCGGAGACGGCGAAGACGGTGCGCGAGATGTTCCGCGCCGTCGTGCAGGACGCGCCGGGCCAGACCGGCACCGGCAAGTCCGCCGCGCTGTCGGGCTACCAGATCGCGGGCAAGACCGGCACCGCGCAGCAGATCGACGAGACCGGCCGCTACAGCAACTCGCTGTACTGGATCACCTTCGCGGGGATCCTGCCCGCGGACAACCCGCGCTACGTCGTCGGCATCATGCTCGACGGTCCGAACGGCACGCCGTTCAGCGGCTCGGCCGCCCCGCTGTTCCACGACATCGCGTCCTACCTGTCCCAGCGCTTCCAGGTGCCGCTGTCGGCGGAGCAGTCCCCGGTGGTCACCCTCACGCCGTGACACGGGACGTGATCTGCGTTCCAGCGAACGCCGGGGAGCGCCGTGCGGACCGCTCGGTCCACCGGGTGCCCGGCGGTGACCGGATTCCCCGGATCGAGGGGTTCCCGGTCCAATCCGGACACTAGGCCGAATGGCTTGTCCACCGGAACCCGGTGGGTGGGTCGGACGTCCGATGTGTTGTGGTGCCGGGGTTGTCGGTCGTGGCCGACCTCGCGGCGGTCGGTGGGCCAGTGGTCCGGCGGCGTTGTTTCCGGTCTGGACGAAGGCCTGTCCACCTTGGACCACGGAACGGTCGGAGAGTTCGATCTTGCCTGATCATCCCCCGAACGCGCATGCGCCGGTCGGACACGCTCCGTGCGCCGGTAGCCTTCCGCGCGTGCCTGCCAAGCTCCAGGGCAAGGTCGCGACCGCCCCGCCTCGCCCTTCCCGCATCCAGCCTGTCGCCGTGTCCGAGCTCGCCTCGGTCGTCGACGCGCACCTGACCACGCCCACCTACGCCCACGTGCGGGTGAGCGGCGCGACGCTGCGCGCCCAGCACGTGGTGCCCGGAGACCTGTTCGCCGCCTTGCCCGGCGCGCGGGCGCACGGCGCCGACTTCGTCGAGGGAGCGCTGGCCGCGGGTGCCGCCGCCGTCCTCACGGACGCGGACGGCGCCGAACGGCCCGCCCTGCGCGACGCCCGCGTTCCGGTGCTGGTGCACCCGGACCCGCGCGGCGTGCTCGGCCTGCTGGCCGCCCACGTCTACGGCTACCCGTCCACGAAGCTCGCCGTCTGGGGCATCACCGGCACGTCCGGCAAGACGACGACCAGCTACCTGGTCGAGTCCGCGCTGCGCGCCGCGGGCCACCGCACCGGCCTCATCGGCACGGTCGAGACCCGCATCGCCGGTGAACGCCTGGACAGCGCGTTCACCACCCCCGAAGCGCCCGACCTCCAGGCGCTGCTCGCCGTCATGGTCGAGCGCGAGGTGCTCGACGTCGTGATGGAGGTGTCCAGCCACGCCCTCGACCTCGGTCGGGTCGCGGGCACCGAGTTCGCCATCGGCGCGTTCACCAACCTGTCGCAGGACCACCTGGACTTCCACCCGGACATGGAGGACTACTTCCGGGCGAAGGCGCAGCTGTTCGACGGCCGCGCCCGCACCGAGGTCGTCTGCGTGGACGGCGAGTGGGGCCGCAGGCTGGTCACGCCGGACACCATCACCGTGGCCATGACGACCGACGCCGCCTGGACCTCGGGCGAGGTGGCCGTCACGCCGACCGGCGAGCAGTCGTTCACCGCGCACGGCCCGGACGGCGTCGAGCTGCCGATCGCGCTGCGGCTGCCCGGCACGTTCAACGTCGCCAACGCCCTGCTGGCCATCGGCTGCCTGCACGCCGCGGGCGTGGCGACCGCGGACATCCAGGAGGGCCTCGCGGCCGTCCAGGTGCCCGGTCGGATGCAGCGCGTCGACGAGGGCCAGGCGTTCACCGCCGTCGTCGACTACTCGCACAAGCCCGCCGCCGTCGCGCTGGCGCTCGACGCCGTGCGCAAGCAGGTCGAGGGCCGGGTGATCGTCGTGCTCGGCTGCGGCGGCGACCGCGACACGGCCAAGCGCCCGCTGATGGGCGAGGAGGCCACCCGGCGCAGCGACCTGCTGGTCGTGACCGACGACAACCCGCGCAGCGAGGACCCGGCCGCGATCCGGGCGGCCATGCTGGCGGGGGCGCTCGCGGTGCCCGACGCCGAGCGTGGTGAGGTCGTGGAGATCGGCGACCGCGGTGCCGCGATCCGGCACGCCGTCGCGCACGCCCGTCCCGGCGACGTCGTCGTCATCGCGGGCAAGGGGCACGAGACCGGCCAGGAGGTCGCGGGCGTGATCCAGCCGTTCTCGGACGTGGACGCGCTCGCCGACGCGATCAGGGGAGCCCGCAAGTGATCCAGCTCAGCCTCGCCGAGATCGCGGAGATCGTCGGTGGGACCTTGCACGTGCCCGAACACCTGCTCGTCGGGTCGAGCGCGGAGGCGTTCGCCGCCTCCACCGTCACCTCCTCCGTCGAGTTCGACACCCGCAGGATCGGACCCGGCAGCCTGTTCGTCGCGCTGCCCGGTGTCCGGGTCGACGGCCACGCGTTCGCCGCGGCCGCCGTCGAGGCCGGGGCGGTCGGCGTGCTGGCCGCCCGCGAGGTCGACGCCCCCGCGGTGGTCGTGCCGCCGGTCGACGACGCGCACAGCCGCTCGGTGGCGCTGACCGGCGACACCGACGGCTCCGGCGCCGCCGTGCTGGCCGCGCTGGCGAAGCTGGCCCGGTACGTGACGGACCGGCTGTCCGCCGAGGGCCTCGTCGTCGTCGGCGTCACCGGCTCGTCCGGCAAGACGTCCACCAAGGACCTCATCGCCCACCTGCTCGAACACCTCGGCACGACGGTCGCGCCGCCCGGCTCGTTCAACAACGAGCTGGGCCACCCGTGGACCGTGCTGCGCGCGACGGAGGACACCCGGCACCTGGTGCTGGAGCTGTCCGCCCGCGGTCCCGGCCACATCGCCGCGCTGTGCCGCACCGCGCCGCCGCGCATCGGCGTCGTGCTCAACGTCGGCACCGCGCACATGAGCGAGTTCGGCTCGCAGGAGGCCGTGGCGAAGACCAAGGGCGAACTGGTCGAGGAGCTGCCCGAAGACGGCGTGGCGATCCTCAACCTGGACGACCCCCTGGTCACCGCGATGGCTTCCCGCACCAAGGCGCGCGTCGTGCGCTTCGGCCAGCAGTCGGCGGCCGACGTGCGGGCGGAGGGCGTCGAGCTGGACGACCAGGCCCGCCCCCGGTTCACGCTGGTGACGGCCAAGGGCAGCGCGCCGGTCGAACTCGGCCTGCACGGCGCCCACCACGTCGGCAACGCGCTGGCCGCCGCCGCCGTCGCGCTGGAGCTGGGCGCGTCGGTGGAGCAGGTCGCCGAATGGCTTTCCACCGCCCAGCGGCGGTCCGACCGCCGCATGGAGGTCACCACCCGTCCCGACGGCGTGACGGTGCTCAACGACTCCTTCAACGCCAACCCGGAGTCGATGGGCGTCGCGCTGAAGACCCTCGCCACCATGGCGCGCGCGGGCAAGCCGAGGCGACGCGCCTGGGCCGTGCTCGGCGTCATGGGGGAGCTGGGGGACAACACCGTCTCCGCGCACGACGAGATCGGGCGCTTGGCGGTCCGCTTGGACATCAGTCGTTTGGTTGTGGTCGGCGAGCAGGCGAGGCCGATGCACCAGGGCGCGAACCTCGAGGGTTCGTGGGGAGAGGAGTCGGTGCTGGTGCCGGACGTCGAGGCGGCGATCGCGCTACTGCGCGAGGAGCTGCGGGGAGATGACGTTGTGCTGGTGAAGGCATCGAAGGCCGCCGCGTTGTGGCGGGTCGCGGACGCGCTGCTGGAGGCTGGGACCAAGTGAAGAGCATCCTGATCGCGGCGGCCATCGCGCTGCTCGTGTCGATCATGCTGACCCCGTACCTGATCAAGGTCTTCTCCCGGCAGGGATTCGGCCAGGAGATCAGGGAAGAGGGCCCGCAGAGCCACAAGACCAAGCGCGGCACGCCCACCATGGGTGGTGTGGCGATCCTGATCGCGATGTGGGCCGGCTACCTCGGCGCGCACGCGGTGAACGCCATGTCGGACTCCGCGCAGGGCCAGACGCCCAGCGCGTCCGGCCTGCTGGTGCTGATGCTGACGACGTCGCTCGGCCTCGTCGGCTTCCTCGACGACTTCATCAAGATCCGCAAGCAGCGCAACCTGGGGCTGAACAAGACCGCGAAGCTGGTCGGCCAGTTCGTCGCGACCATCTTGTTCGCGGTGCTGGTCATGCGGTTCGCGAACCGCGAGGGCATCACGCCCGCGTCGGTGAACCTGTCGTTCGTCCGCGACATCTCCGTGGTGTCGTTCGGCGTCGTCGGCTTCGTGGTGTTCTGCTACGCCGCGATCACCGCCTGGTCCAACGCCGTGAACCTGACCGACGGCCTCGACGGCCTCGCGGGCGGCAGCTCGGCGATGGTGTTCGGCACCTACGTGGTGATCAGCTTCTGGCAGTTCCGCTACAACTGCTCCACCTCGCCGCTCGCGGGCTGCTACGACGTGCGCGACCCGCTGGACCTCGCGCTCGTGGCCGCGGCCGCGATGGCGGGCTGCATCGGCTTCCTGTGGTGGAACGCGGCCCCGGCCAAGATCTTCATGGGCGACACCGGTTCCCTCGCGCTCGGCGGCCTGGTGGCGGGTCTGTCCATCGCCACCCGCACCGAGCTGCTGATGGTCGTCATCGGCGGCCTGTTCGTCGTCGAGGCGCTGTCGGTGGTGCTCCAGGTCGCGGTCTTCCGCACGTCGCGGCGACGGCTCTTCCGGATGGCGCCGTTCCACCACCACTTCGAACTCGCGGGATGGGCGGAAACCACGGTCATCATCAGGTTCTGGCTGCTGGCCGGGATCTGCTGCATGCTCGGTCTCGGCCTGTTCTACAGCGAGTGGCTGACCGCGGTCGGGAGCTGAGGATCCGGTGACCACCTTCCTGGACGGCAAGCACGTCCTGGTGGCGGGAGCGGGCGTGACCGGCCGCTCCGCCGCCGAGGCCCTGCTGGCGGCGGGCGCGCAGGTGACCGTGACCGACGGTTCGGCCGACCGGCTGCTGGCGTTGGAGACGCTGCTGTCCGGCGTCGCGCTGGTGCCCGGCCTCACCGAACCGCCGCAGGGCACCGACCTGGTGGTCACCAGCCCCGGCTGGCGGCCGGAGAGCCCGCTGCTCGCCGCCGCCGCGGCCGCGGGCGTCGAGGTCATCGGCGAGGTCGAGCTGGCCTGGCGGATGGCCGCCGAGCTGGCCGACCCGCCGGTGTGGCTCGCGGTCACCGGCACCAACGGCAAGACGACGACCGTGGGGATGCTGGAGTCGATCCTGCGCACCGCGGGCATCGACGCGGTGGCGTGCGGCAACGTCGGGCTGCCCGTCGTGGACGCGCTCCTCGCGGGCCACCGGGTGCTGGCCGTGGAGCTGTCGAGCTTCCAGCTCTACTGGTCGCCGTCGGTCCGCCCGCTCGCCGGCGTGCTGCTGAACCTGGCCGAGGACCACCTCGACTGGCACGGCGGCATGACCGCCTACGCCGAGGCGAAGGCGCGCGTGCTGTCCGGCGACGTGGCCATCGGCGGCGTGGACGACCCGGTGGTCGCCGCGCTGCTCAAGGCCGCGCCCTCGGTGCGGCACATCGGGTTCACCCTCGACGAGCCCGTCGCGAACCAGTTGGGCGTCGTCGACGGCGTGCTGGTCGACCGGGCGTTCGGCGCCGACGAGCCGCTGATCGACGCCGACCTCGTCCGGCCCGCCGGTCCGCCCGGACTGGCCGACGCGCTGGCCGCCGCCGCGCTGGCCCGCGCGTACGGTGTGCCCGCGGCGTCCGTCCGCCAGGGCCTGCTGAACTTCCGGCCCGGCGCGCACCGCGCGGTGCTGGTCGCGGAGTCCGGCGGCATCGCCTACGTCAACGACTCCAAGGCCACCAACCCGCACGCGGCCACCGCCTCGCTGCGCTCGTACCCGAGCGTCGTGTGGCTGGCGGGCGGCCTGCTCAAGGGCGCGTCCGTGGACGACATGGTCGCCGCCGAGGCGCACCGGCTGCGCGGCGTGGTCCTGTTCGGCGAGGACCGCGAGATCATCGCCGCCGCGCTGGCCCGGTACGCGCCGAACGTGCCGTGCGCCGTGGTCGACTCCGTCGACGGCGACGCCATGGCCTCCGTCGTGCACGCGGCGGCGGAACTGGCCAGGCCCGGCGACACCGTGCTGCTGGCACCGGCCGCCGCGTCGATGGACATGTTCACCGACTACGCCCACCGCGGCCACGCGTTCACCGAAGCGGTGCTGGACCTGGTCGAGCACGAGCGCTGAGCCCGGTCGTGCGCCCGGCTGATGTGGGAACGGCGTGAGGTTCCGGTCCCGGATGGGGTCGAAATCCGGTCACCACTAGGATTTGGCGCATGATCGCCGTCGCGGACCTGCGACACGCAGCGCATGTCCGCCGGTCGACGCGTTCCGCGGGAGACCATGGGCGCATGACTGCGGTGGTGCGCGCGTGACGGTGGTGGACCGGCCCACGGCCGCGGTGAAAGCCGCGAAGCCGAAGCGCCGGGTGGTCGGGGTCAAGGGATCGCTGACGGCGTGGCTGAGCCGCCCGCTGGCCGATTTCCACCTGCTGCTGGCGATCTTCGGTCTGCTGACCGCGATCGGGCTGGTGATGGTGCTGTCCGCCTCGGTGCCCGGTGAGGTGGCCGTCGGGGCGTCCGCGTACTCGGTGTTCCAGAAGCAGCTGACCTACGTGGCCGTCGGCTCGGTGCTGTTCTGGGTGGCGATGCGGATCCCGCTGCGCCAGGTCCGGCACCTCAGCACGATGGCGATGCTCGTCTGCGTGCTGCTGCTTGTCCTGGTGCTCACGCCGCTGGGCACGGACATCAACGACACCCGCTCGTGGTTCGTGATCGGGCCGGTGTCGTTCCAACCCGTCGAGGCGGCGAAGCTCGCGCTCGCGCTGTGGGGCGCGCACGTGCTGGTGACCAAGCGCGCGCTGCTCAACCAGTACCGGCACCTGCTGGTCCCGGTGGTCCCGGTGGCGCTGGGTGTCTTCGCGCTCGTCATGCTCCAGCCCGACCTCGGCGGCACGATCACGCTCGGCGTGGTGCTGCTGAGCCTGCTCTGGTTCGTCGGCGCCCCGATGCGGGTGTTCGGCGTGCTGCTGCTGGGCGCGGTTGGCGGCGCGCTCGTGCTGGCGATCGGCGCGACCTACCGGCTCGCGCGCGTGCTGTCGTTCCTCGACCCGGAGGCGGACCCGCTCGGCGCCGGACTCCAGGCGCAGCAGGCGGAGTACGCGCTCGCCGAGGGCGGTCTGTTCGGCAAGGGGCTCGGCCAGGCCAGCTCCAAGTGGGACTACCTGCCCAACGTGCACAGCGACTTCATCTTCGCGGTGATCGGCGAGGAGCTCGGGTTCCTCGGCTGCGCCGTGGTCCTCGGCCTGTTCGCCATGCTCGCCGTGGTGGGGCTGCGGATCGCCGCGCGCAACACCGACCCGTGGATCCGGATGGTCGCCGCGACGCTGACGGTGTGGCTGGTCGCGCAGGCCGCGATCAACATCGGCTACGTCGTGCGGCTGCTGCCGGTCACCGGCATCACGCTCCCCATGATCTCCTCCGGCGGCACGTCCGTGGTGACCACCATGGTCGTGTTCGGACTCCTGGCCAGCTGCGCGCGGCACGAGCCGGAAGCGGTGTCCGCGTTGCGGCGCATCGGCCCCGGCCGGGTCGGCGGCGTGCTGAGGCTGGCCGCCCCCGAGGCGTACCGCCCGCCCGCCAAGCGCAAGCCGGTGCGCCCCTCGACGCCGCCGCGCGCGCCGGGCAGGCGGGCCGCCGCGCCGCAGCCGCCGGACGAACGGCGGATGGCGGGCAGGTCGGCGCCGCCGTCGGAGTACCGTCGCCGCGAATCGCGCAAGGCGACCCAGGACCGATCCGCCCGCAACCGTCGAACCGGTCGTGACGGGCGCTAGGGTCTGTTTCCCGGATCTCGTTCGATGGGAGTCGAGCCTGAGGTGGTTCTTGGCGGTGCGGGCGGATGGCCCGCGTACCGCTGTTGTACGTGGGCCATCCGGCCGTGCCCCCAGGGGCCGCGTCAGGCCCGGCTACCGCGAACACGGATCCGGGAAACAGGCCCTAGCAGCCACACCTTCGCGCAGTCGAACTAGGAGGAAACGAGTGACGGGGCAGGACCGGGTTCCCCAACGGGGCGGACCATGCGTGGTGGTCGCCGGTGGCGGCACCGCGGGGCACATCGAGCCCGCACTTGCCCTGGCCGACGCGGTCATGCGGCTGCGGCCGGACGCGCGGGTGATCGCGCTCGGCACCGAACGCGGCCTGGAGTCGAAGCTGGTGCCCGCCAGGGGTTACCAGCTGGAGCTCATCCCGCCGGTGCCGATGCCGCGCAAGCCGACGCCGGACCTGCTGAAGCTGCCGCTGAAGGTGCGCGACTCCGTGCGCCGCACCAGGGAGATCCTGGACCGGTACCACGCGGACGTCGTGGTCGGCTTCGGCGGTTACGTCTCGCTGCCCGCCTACCTCGCCGCCCGCGGCCGGGTGCCGATCGTGGTGCACGAGGCGAACGCGAAGGCGGGGCTGGCCAACAAGGTCGGCGCCAAGTTCGCCGCGCGCGTCGCCGCCGCCGTCCCGGACTCGGGGCTGGCCGACGCCGAGGTCATCGGCATCCCGCTGCGCCAGTCGATCACCGGGCTGAACCGGATGGCGCTGCGCGCGCAGGCCCGGCAGTTCTTCGGCCTGCACCCGCACGCCCCGACGCTGCTGGTGTTCGGCGGCTCGCAGGGCGCGCAGTCGCTCAACAAGGCCGTGTCCGGTGCCGCGTCGGCGTTCGCCTCGGCGGGCATCGGCGTGCTGCACGCGCACGGCCCCAAGAACACCCTCGCGGTGCAGTCGATGGCGGGAGGTCCGGCGTACGTCCCCGTTCCGTACCTGGAGCGGATGGACCTCGCCTACGCGGCGGCCGACGCGGTGCTGTGCCGCTCCGGCGCCATGACCGTGGCCGAGGTGTCCGCGGTCGGGCTGCCCGCCGTGTTCGTGCCGCTGCCGATCGGCAACGGCGAACAGGCCCTCAACGCCGGACCGGTGGTCTCGGCGGGCGGCGGACTGATGATCATGGACGCCGACCTGACCGCGGAGAGGGTCATCCGCGAGATCGTGCCGCTGATGGGCGACCGCGCCCGGTTGGCGGCGATGAGCAGCGCCACGCTCGGCACCGGCCGACGTGAAGCCGACGAAGTGCTGGCCAGGATGGTTCTCGAGGTGATCAACAAGTGAGCGCGCTGGAGCGGGTGCACCTGGTCGGCATCGGCGGAGCGGGCATGAGCGGCATCGCCCGCATCCTGCTCGCCCGCGGTGGCCGGGTGTCGGGGTCGGACGCCAAGGACTCGCGCACGGTGCTCGCGCTGCGCGCGCAGGGCGCCGTGGTCGCGGTCGGCCACGACGGCAAGAACCTGGACCAGCTCGACGGGGGTCCGACGGCGGTCGTGGTGTCCACGGCGATCCGCGAGGACAACCCGGAGCTGGTCGAGGCGCGCGAGCGGGGGGTCACGGTGCTGCGCCGGGCCGAGGCGCTGGCCGCGCTGATGCTCGACCACCGGGTCGCCTGCGTGGCCGGGACGCACGGCAAGACGTCGACCACGTCGATGCTCACGGTCGCTCTGCAACATTGCAGGATGGACCCGTCCTTCGCGATCGGTGGCGATCTGAACGAGTCCGGCGCGAACGCCCACCAGGGCACCGGCGGCGTGTTCGTGGCCGAGGCCGACGAGAGCGACGGCTCGTTCCTGTACTTCGCGCCCTCGGTGGCGGTGGTGACCAACGTCGAGGCCGACCACCTCGACCACCACGGCACCGTCGAGGCGTACGTGGCCGTGTTCGACTCGTTCCTGGAGCGCATCGAGCCCGACGGCGTCCTCATCGCCTGCGTCGACGACCCCGGCGCGGCCGCGCTGGTCGAGCGCGCGGGCAAGCTGGGCATCCGGGTCCGCCCGTACGGCCGCACCGCGAGCGGCAAGGGCTCCGCGAAGCTCGTCGGCTTCCGCCCCCACGGCGGCGGCGGGATGGCGACCGTGGAACTCGATGGCGACACCGTCGAGGTCGAAGTCGCCGTCCCCGGTGAGCACATGGCGGCCAACGCCCTCGCGGCGCTGCTCGCGGGCCTGGAGCTGGGCGCGGAACGCGACGGGCTCCTGGAGGGGCTGGCCGCGTTCGGCGGTGTCCGGCGGCGGTTCGAGTTCAAGGGCCGCGAGGCGGGCGTCCGCGTCTACGACGACTACGCCCACCACCCGACCGAGGTCGCCGCGCAGCTCACCGCCGCGCGCCCGATCGCGGGGGAGGGCAAGCTCGTCGTCGTGTTCCAGCCGCACCTGTACTCCCGCACCCGGACGTTCGCCGCCGAGTTCGGCACCGCGCTGGGCCTCGCGGACGAGGTCGTGGTGCTCGACGTCTACGGCGCCCGCGAGGACCCGGAGCCCGGTGTCACCGGCGGGCTGGTGGCCGAAGCCGTGCCGCTGCCGACCGGGCAGGTGCACTACGAGCCGTCGTTCGATCGTGTCCCCGCACTGGTCGCGGGGCTCGTCGGCGACGGCGACCTCGTGGTGACCATGGGCGCGGGCGACGTCACGATGCTCGGCCCGGAGATCGTGAGCGAGCTGGGGCAGAAGGCATGAGCACTCCGGTTCGCGGTCGGCCGCCCCGGACCGCCGGGACGACCTCGGCCGCGGACCGGGCCCGTGCCCGCCGCGCCCGCCGGGTGCCCGGCAGGGTCACCCGGCGCCAGGTGCGCCGCAGGCGGGCGGTGGCGCTGCTCGTGCTGCTGACCGTCGTCGGCCTGGTCGTCGGCGTGTTCTTCACCCCGATGCTGGGCGTGCGCGACGTCGACGTGCGCGGCGCCAAGGAGCTGACGGTCGACCAGGTCAGGGCCAAGGCCGACATCGAGCCCGGCTCGCCGATCGTGCGGGTCGACGTGCACGGCATCGCCGACCGCGTCCGCTCGCTGCCCCGCGTCGAGTCCGTCGAGGTCGCGCGGAGCCTGCCCGGCACCGTCCGGCTCACCATCGTGGAGCGCTCGCCGGTCGCCTTCGCGAGGTCCGCCGACGGGGTCCACCTCGTGGACGCCTCGGCGAAGGACTACGCGACCGTCGCCAACCCCCCGATCGGCCTGCCGGAGCTGCTCCTCGCGGTCGACGCCCAGCCCGCGCTGAAAGCGGCGGTCGGCGTCCTGACGCAGCTGCCGGACACGGTGAAGGCGGAGGTCCAGACGATCGCCGCGCAGACCGGCGCTGACGTGAAACTGGCCATGTCCGGTGGCCGCGAGGTGCGCTGGGGCAGCCTCGCCGACACCCAGCGCAAGGCCGCCGTGCTGGCCGTGCTGCTCACCAGGGAGGGTTCCGTGTTCGACGTGTCGAGCCCGGAACTGCCGACGGTGTCCTGAGGCAGGGTCGGCGGGGAACCGGGTCGTCGGCGTGACGACCGGACGCCGATAATTCGCGGATGAGCACCCCCGATCCGCGCTTCGACTTCCCGATGACCGGACCCGAACGCACGCAGCTGGCCGATTTCCTGGACTTCCAGCGGGCCACGATCGTGTACAAGTCGACGGGTCTCACGGAGGAGCAGGCGACCAGGTCCGTGCTGCCGTCGCCGCTGCTGACCGCGGGCGGAATCGTGAAGCATCTGAGGTGGGTGGAGGCGCACTGGTTCGAAACGGTGTTGCTCGGCAAGGTCGACGCGGCCCCGTACACCGAGTCCGATCCGGACGCGGACTGGCGCGTCGAGACGGGCGAGACGATCTCCCGATTGCTGAACGACTACGCTGCGCAGTGCGAAGTGAGTCGTGAGATCGTCGCGGGGCTGGAACTCGACCAAGAGGTTCCGTTCCGCGACGGAGGCACTGTTTCCGTGCGCTGGGTGTTGCTCCACATGGTCGAGGAGACCGGTCGGCACGCAGGGCACCTCGACGTCGTGCGCGAGCTGCTGGACGGTCTGACCGGCGAGTAGTGGTAGCGCACAGTGCTGATAGGTGTCGCGACCTACGGCGTGGCCGCTGGACTGTCGCATCCCTGGTGCATACCGTCCAGCAACAACATACGGGGTTGACACAACTCTGGACCTCTGGTTGAGGTCGAGGGTTTCAATCCGGGTGGAGGTCCTTCCGGGCTGACCCGGCGACCACCATCCCAGCTTATGAGCACGAACACGATCAGGAAGGCGGATCCGATGACGCCCCCGCACAACTACCTCGCGGTGATAAAGGTCGTCGGTATCGGTGGAGGCGGCGTGAACGCCGTCAACCGCATGATCGAGGTCGGGCTCAAGGGCGTCGAGTTCATCGCGGTCAACACCGATGCACAGGCACTGTTGATGTCCGACGCCGACGTCAAGCTGGACATCGGCCGCGAACTGACCCGCGGACTCGGCGCCGGGGCCAACCCCGACGTCGGCCACAAGGCCGCCGAAGACCACCGCGAAGAGATCGAAGAAGTCCTCAAGGGCGCCGACATGGTGTTCGTGACCGCGGGCGAGGGCGGCGGCACGGGCACCGGTGGCGCGCCCGTCATCGCGGCCATGGCCCGCAAGCAGGGCGCGCTGACCATCGGCGTGGTCACCCGGCCGTTCTCCTTCGAGGGGAAGCGGCGGGCCAAGCAGGCCGAAGAGGGCATCCAGCAGCTGCGCAACGAGTGCGACACGCTGATCGTGATCCCGAACGACCGGCTGCTCCAGCTCGGCGACATCGGCGTCAGCCTGATGGACGCGTTCCGCTCCGCGGACGAGGTGCTGCTGTCCGGTGTCCAGGGCATCACCGACCTGATCACCACCCCCGGTCTGATCAACCTGGACTTCGCCGACGTGAAGAGCGTCATGTCCGGAGCGGGTTCGGCCCTGATGGGCATCGGCTCCGCGCGCGGCGAGGGCCGAGCGGTGACCGCCGCGCAGAAGGCGATCAACTCGCCGCTGCTGGAGGCGTCGATGGAAGGCGCCCACGGGGTGCTGCTGTCGATCGCGGGCGGGTCGGACCTCGGGCTGTTCGAGATCAACGAGTCGGCCTCGCTGGTCCAGGAGGCCGCGCACCCCGACGCGAACATCATCTTCGGGACGGTGATCGACGACTCGCTCGGGGACGAGGTCCGGGTGACGGTGATCGCGGCCGGGTTCGACTCGGGTGGTCCGACGCACAAGAAGCTCGAACCGCAGGTGCTGAGCAGCCCGCAACGGGGAACGGTGGTGACGGGGCAGTCGGGGCAGGTCAACCCGCCCGCGCCGCAGCCCCCGGTCGACCAGGCACCGCCGCCGGTGCCGCCGCGGCCCACCGCGGTGCCGGTGCAGGCGCAGTCGCAGCCCGTGCAGAGCACGGGGTCGTTCCAGACGCCGCAGCCGACGATGCCGCGGACGTTCTCGCAGAGCAACCTGCCCAACCAGCACGGGTCTGGGTCGTCGTTGCCGAGTCGGCCGTTGCCGGTGACGGATGATCCGGACGATGAGGTGGATGTGCCGCCGTTCATGCGGCGGTAGGTGGGTTGGGTTTGGGTTTGGGTTTGGGTGAAGGGCCCCTCGCGGTGCGGGGGGTCTTTTGCGTTTGGTGGGTGGGGGCGGGGGTGGGGTGGGTTTTAGGGAAAGAGGGAAGCCCGGCCCCCGGTCGCGCGATTGTCTCAATGCCACACCCCAGTTTGTCAAGGCGGGAAAGATGCCTTGACAAACTGGGGTGTGGCAGGAGGGCGCTGTGTATCGGGGGCAGGGGGAGGTCTGGCTTCGCCGGCATCGGGCTGTGCCCGACAGGGCATCGGGCTCCGCCCGACGGGGCACCTCGCTGCGCGTCGGTAGGGCATCAGGCTGCGCCTGACGAAGCACCTCGCTGCGCGTCGGTGGGGGTGGGCGCTCCGCGCCGGATGCGAGGGGGCGGCTGCGCCGTTGTTGTGGGTGGTGGGGGGCTGCGTGGAAAGCTGTGGGGGTGCGTATTCGTCGAGTGCTGACCACCCGTGAAGGTGGCGTGTCCGTGCCGCCGTATGAGTCGTTCAACCTCGGTGATCATGTTGGGGATGATCCGGCGGCTGTCGAGGCGAATCGGAAGCGGCTGGCGTCCGGGATCGGGCTTGATGCCGAGCGGTTGGTGTGGATGGAGCAGGTGCACGGGCGGACGGTGACCGTGGTGGACGGGCCGTTGGGGGAGGCTGCTGAGGCGACGGACGCGCTGGTGACGGCTGAGGTGGGGTTGGCGTTGGTCGTGTTGACCGCCGACTGCGTGCCGGTACTGCTCGGTGATCCGGTGGCTGGCGTGATCGGGGCTGTGCACGCTGGGCGGGTCGGGGCGCGGGTCGGGGTGGTGCCCGCGGCCGTCAAGGCGATGGTGGGGTTGGGGGCGCGGGTTGAGCGGATCGAGGTGTTGCTCGGGCCTGCGGTGTGCGGGAAGTGCTACGAGGTGCCGGCGGCGATGATGGCCGACGTGGAGAAGCACCTGCCGGGTAGTGCTTCCAAGTCGCGTGCGGCGAAGCCCGCGCTGGACCTGCGGGCGGGGTTGTGGGCGCAGCTCGCGGGGCTGGGAGTGGGGAAGTTGGGGATGGATCCGCGGTGCACCTTCGAAGAGCGGACGTTGTTCAGCCACCGCCGTGAGCCCGGCACCGGTCGGTTGGGAGGGGTGATCTGGGTTGACCCGTCGTGACGAGCTGAGCGAGAACCTGCGTGAGGTGCGCGAACGCATCGCGGTGGCGTGCGGGGCCGTGGGGAGGTCGCCTGAGGACGTGGAGCTGCTGGCGGTCACGAAGACCTTCCCCGCGTCGGACGTGGCACTGCTGAGCGACCTGGGGCTGGTGGCGTTCGCGGAGAACCGGGACCAGGAGGCGTCGGCCAAGGTGGCGGAGTTCGCCGAGCTGCGGCCGGGGGCCTCCGCGTGCTGGCACATGGTCGGCAACGTGCAGCGGAACAAGGCCCGGTCGGTCGTGTCGTGGGCTGATCGGATGGACACCCTGGACTCGACGCGGCTGGCCGACGCGCTGGCGAAGGCGGTGGGCGGTCGGGGTGGGCCGTTGGAGGTGCTGATCCAGGTGAGCGTCGACGGCGATCCGGCCCGTGGCGGGTGTCCGGTGGACGACGTGGCGGCGCTGGCCGAGCATGTAGCACGATCGGGTGAACTCGATCTCCGGGGTGTGATGGCTGTCGCACCGTTGGAGATGAACCCCCTGGAGGCGTTTTCCGTGCTCCAAGCGGTGGTATCCCGCTTGCGCCGTGATCATCCCGCTGCGACTGTTGTTTCAGCGGGGATGAGCGGGGACCTGGAAGATGCGATAGCGCGCGGTTCGACCTGCGTGCGTGTCGGAACGGCGCTGCTGGGAGGCCGAACGCTAGCCTCGCCGTAACTGTATGGAACCTCAGGGGTGGCCGCACCGTCCTTGCTGGTGGGTGTCGCGGAGGAAGGGTCCCTGGCAATGAGCGGATTTCACAAGCTGAAGGCCTACTTCGGGATGGTGCCCGCCGAATACGCGGACGACCCTGGGGCGTACGAGGACGAGCGGGGCCGCTACCAGGCGGACTACCGGTCCGAGTACGGCGCGGAAGCCGAGGAGTACGACCCGTACCCTGAGCGCGGGGGTCGTCGTCGTGTGTTCAGCGGCACGAGGTCGGAGTACCGGTCGGAGCCCGAGGAGTCCGAGGACTTCGAGCCGGAGACCCGCTCGCGGACCACTCGTCGCAGCTGGAACACCGACGCCCCCGTCCACGGTGCACTGGCTGTCGAGCCGGTGCGCGAGCCGATCAGCAGGCCCCGGCCTGCGGTAGAGCAAGCGGGCCACCCCTTGGGGCGCATCATGACGCTGAACCTGCGCAGCTACAACGAGGCGCGGACCATCGGCGAGAACTACCGCGACGGCACCCCGGTGATCATGAACCTCACCGAGATGGACGACGCGGACGCGAAGAGGCTCGTGGACTTCGCGGCGGGCCTCGTCTTCGCGATGCGGGGCTCGATGGACAAGGTCACCAACAAGGTGTTCCTTCTCTCACCGCCGAACATCGACGTCACCGCGGAGGACCGCAGGCGTCTCGCCGAGGGTGGGTTCGGAAGTCTCACCTGAGTGGTGGCACAGTTGGGGGGTGGAAGCCCTCCTGTTCGTGCTGTACTACCTGCTGTTCTCGTTCTGGCTGCTGCTCACGGCGCGAGTCGTGGTCGAGCTCGTCCGGTCGTTCGCCAGGGAGTGGCGTCCGGCTGGAGGGGTCGCGGTAGCCCTGGAGACCGTGTACACAGTGACCGATCCACCGATCCGCTTGTTCCGCCGGGTCATACCGACGGTGCGGATCGGGGGCATCGGGCTGGACTTGTCCATTATTGTGCTGTTGCTGCTCGTTATCATTCTGATGCGAACGGCAGATCCCAGGTGACGGGGACCAGGGATGCCAACAGCCCAGGAGTGCGTGAGGTGATCTGATGCCGTTGACCCCCGCTGACGTGCACAATGTTGCATTCAGCAAGCCACCGATTGGCAAGCGGGGCTACAACGAGGACGAGGTGGACGCGTTCCTCGACCTGGTTGAGGGCGAGCTCGCCCGCCTGATCGAGGAGAACAACGAGCTCCGCCAGCAGGTCGAACAGCTCGACCAGCAGGTCGAGACTGCGCGAGCCGACCTCGACGACGCCCGAGCCAAGATCGCGGCCGGTCCCGTCGGCCCGACCCGTGTCGTGGAGGAGCCCCGACGCCTTGCGCCGGTACCGCCCCCCTCGATGGAGCAGACATCCCCTGGCGGTGGTGGTGACCACCACGTCCAGGCGGCGAAGGTCCTCGGTCTCGCCCAGGAGATGGCGGACCGGCTGACCGGAGAGGCGAAGGCCGAAGCCGACGGCATGCTGTCGGAGGCCCGGACCAAGTCCGAGCAGCTGCTGTCCGAGGCGCGGACCAAGGCGGACACCATGGTCAACGAGGCGCGCACGCGTGCCGAGACCATGCTGAACGACGCCCGAACGCGTTCGGAGACGCTGGAGCGCCAGGCCCGTGAGAAGGCCAGTGCGCTTGACCGGGACGCCCAGCGCAAGCACGCCGAGGTGATGGGCAACATCACGTCGGAGAAGAACGCGCTGGAGAAGCAGATCGACAAGCTGCAGACGTTCGAGCGCGAGTACCGCACGAGGCTCAAGACCATGCTGGAGTCCTCCCTGCGCGACCTCCAGGACCGCGGCCCCGCCGCACCGTCCGACGGTCGGGCCGGTGGCCAGCAGGGCTACTCGTTCGGAGCGCGCGCCGAGGCGGGCTGATCCACGTTCGACGTGCCGCGCTGAACTAAGGTGCGGGACGTGCTCTACATCGTTCTACTGCTGGTGCTGGCAGCCCTCGGGTTGCTCGTCCCCGCGCTCACCACGTCCCAGCACGTCTGGGCGTGGCTGTCCGTGGGAGCGAGTGGAGCGGCCGCGTTCGTCCTCGTGCTCGACTGGTGGCTCCGCCGCCGCTCGACCGACGACCAACCGGCCGCTCCGACGGCTGTCCGCACCACGGCAGTCGGCGCGACCACTCCCGATCTTGATCACCAGGCTAGCCCCGATGATCAAGACAAGCAGGACCAGGGGGGTACCGACACCCCCATTTCGCCCGATCAGGGCATCGAGCCGCCCGAAGAGGACACCGACGCGGCCGACCTCCTCATCGTCACCGACCTCACCACCGAGGTCCACGTGCTCGACGAACGCCCCAGGTACCACCTCACCACCTGCACCTGGCTGGCTTCCCGCACCACCCTCGCGCTACCCATCGACGAAGCCCGCCAACTCGGCTTCACCCCCTGCGCCACCTGCCACCCCGACAACACCCTCGCCGAGGCCCACCGCACCTCCGCGCGGCCGTAACTCCCTCGTAGGCCCACCGCCCTTCCGCGTGTTCGTAGATGAACACGAACCCGAGGCCGGATGGGTTCACCGAATCCACGAACAAGCCGGCCCGCGACCACCCCGGCCCGCGAAGCACGACGAACCGAGCGCGCCCGCACCTTGTGCGGCCGGCTTGACTTGGGGTTTTCGGCCCTGCACTTTCGGCGGCGGGCAGGAGCTCCACCACCTGCCCTTCTAGACCGCCGAGGGTCGAAAAAGGGACCCCAGGTCAAGCCGGCCGCACCCGGAGAACGGCGGGCACCGATGGCCTGTTTCGAGGGACAACCACACCCCGTCCGGTGTTGAGGGACGAGTCCACCCTCACCCGGTTTCAACGCACGGCAGCCACCTCCACCCGGTGTTGAGCGACAAGCCCACCCCCACCCACCCGGAACAAAACGCTTGTCCCCAGGCGTTACGCTTCACCCAAGGCGACGATCCGGCCATCACCGGGGAGCCTCCGGAAGAACAGGCCGTTCACGGCCCCAGTAGAACCGGACGGGTGCGGCCCGTCACAGCCGTTTTCGAGTGGCCGTCGCGCGAGCGCCGGCAAGCGGGGTGGTACCGCGGTGCGCCTGTCCGGCGCGTCGTCCCCGTGAGCCGGACGACCGCGAGGAGTTGCACGATGGCCTACCCCAAGGCGGGCGAGGGTTCAGTCCCGTCCCAGCCGTCCTTCCCGAAGGTCGAGGAGCAGGTCCTCGACTACTGGAAGGCCGACGGCACGTTCCAGGCGAGCGTCGACCTGCGCCCGGCGGGTGACAACGGCGCGAACGAGTTCGTCTTCTACGACGGCCCGCCCTTCGCGAACGGCCTCCCGCACTACGGGCACCTGCTGACCGGTTACGCCAAGGACGTCGTCCCGCGCTACCGGACGATGCGCGGCAAGCACGTCGAGCGCCGGTTCGGCTGGGACACGCACGGCATGCCCGCCGAGATCGAGACCGAGAAGCAGCTCGGGATCACGCACAAGAGCGAGATCGAGGCGATGGGCGTCGCCGAGTTCAACGACGCCTGCCGCACGTCCGTGCTCCAGTACACCGACCAGTGGCGCGACTACGTGACCCGCCAGGCCCGGTGGGTCGACTTCGACAACGACTACAAGACCCTCGACCTGGACTACATGGAAAGCGTCATGTGGGCCTTCAAGTCCCTGTACGACAAGGGCTTGATCTACGAGGGCTTCCGGGTGCTCTGGTACTGCTGGCGGTGCGAGACGACGCTGTCCAACACCGAGACCAAGATGGACGACGTCTACCGCGACCGGCAGGACCCGGCCGTGACCGTGGGCCTGCGCCTGGAGACCGGCGAGCTGGCGCTGATCTGGACGACGACCCCGTGGACGCTGCCGAGCAACCTGGCCGCCGCGGTGCACCCGGACGTGGACTACGTGACCGTCGAGGCCAACGGCGAGCGCTACCTGCTCGCCGAGGCCCGCGTGGCCGCGTACGCCCGCGAGCTGGGGGAGGAGCCGCCGGTCGTCGCGCGGGTCAAGGGTTCCGACCTGGTCGGCCGCAAGTACACGCCGCCGTTCGACTTCTTCGCGGGCCGCGAGAACGCCCACCAGGTGCTGGCCGCGGACTACGTCACCACCGAGGACGGCACGGGCATCGTGCACATCGCCCCCGCGTTCGGTGAGGAGGACAAGGTCGTCACCGATGCCGCGGGCATCGAGGTCGTCGTCCCGGTGAACTCGCGCGGCGAGTTCACCGACGAGGTCCCGCCCTACCAGGGCGTGCACGTCTTCGAGGCGAACAAGACGATCATCCGCGACCTCAAGGCCGCGGGTCTGCTGCTGCGCCACGAGACCTACGACCACCCGTACCCGCACTGCTGGCGCTGCGACAGTCCGCTGATCCAGCGCGCGGTCTCGGCGTGGTTCGTCGCGGTCTCGCAGTTCAAGGACCGCATGGTCGAGGTCAACCAGCAGATCAACTGGGTGCCCGAGCACATCAAGGACGGCCAGTTCGGCAAGTGGCTGGCGAACGCGCGCGACTGGAACATCTCGCGCAACCGCTTCTGGGGTTCCCCGCTGCCCGTGTGGGTGTCGGACGACCCGGAGTACCCGCGCGTCGACGTGTACGGCTCGCTCGACGAGCTGGAGCGCGACTTCGGCACGCGCCCGACCGACCTGCACCGCCCGCACATCGACCTGCTGACCCGCCCGAACCCGGACGACCCGACCGGCAGGTCGACCATGCACCGGGTGCCCGAGGTGCTGGACTGCTGGTTCGAGTCCGGCTCGATGTCGTTCGCCCAGGTCCACTACCCATTCGAGAACGCCCAGTGGTTCGACGACCACTTCCCCGGCGACTTCATCGTCGAGTACAACGGCCAGACGCGCGGCTGGTTCTACACGATGCACGTGCTGGCCACGGCGCTGTTCGACCGGCCCGCGTTCACCAACGTGCT
This sequence comes from Umezawaea sp. Da 62-37, assembly GCF_032460545.1. Lineage (GTDB taxonomy): Bacteria > Actinomycetota > Actinomycetes > Mycobacteriales > Pseudonocardiaceae > Umezawaea. The sequence continues at coordinate 3,608,189 of NZ_CP135965.1, read as the reverse complement.
GGCGCACGGCATCGTGCTGGGCGACGACGGCCAGAAGATGTCCAAGTCGCGCAAGAACTACCCGGACGTCAACGAGGTGTTCGACCGCGACGGCTCGGACGCCATGCGCTGGTTCCTGATGTCCTCGCCGATCCTGCGCGGCGGCGACCTGGTGGTGACCGAACGCGGCATCCGCGACGCGGTGCGCCAGGCCGTGCTGCCGCTGTGGAACTCGTGGTACTTCCTGGCCCTGTACGCGAACGCGGCCGGGCGCGAGGGGGTGTCGAGGACCGACTCCGGGAACGTGCTGGACCGCTACGTGCTGGCGAAGACGCACGACCTGGTCCGCGACGTGCAGGCGGCCATGGACCTGTACGACATCTCGGGCGCGTGCGCGCAGATCCGCGAGTACCTGGAGGTCCTGACCAACTGGTACGTGCGGCGCTCGCGCGACCGCTTCTGGGCCGGTGACGCCGACGCGATCGACACCCTGCACACCGTGCTGGAGGTCGTGACCCGGTTGGCCGCGCCGCTGCTGCCGTTGACGACCGAGGTCGTGTGGCGGGGCCTGACCGGTGGCCGGTCGGTGCACCTCGCCGACTACCCGGACGCCGCCTCGCTGCCCGCGGACGCGGCGCTGGTGACGGCGATGGACCGGGTGCGGCAGATCGCGTCCACGGCGTCGTCGCTGCGCAAGGCCAACAAGCTGCGGGTGCGGCTGCCGCTGGCGAAGCTGGTCATCGCGGCCGACGAGGTGGCGTCGCTGGAGCCGTTCGCGGGGATCCTCAAGGACGAGGTCAACGTGAAGGCGGTGGAGCTGACCACCGACGTGGACGCGCACGGCCACTTCCAGCTCGCGGTCAACGCCCGCGCGGCCGGTCCCCGGATCGGGCGCGAGGTGCAGACCGTGATCAAGGCCGTGAAGGCGGGGGACTGGACGACCACCGAGTCCGGCGCGATCGTCGTGGCGGGGATCGAGCTGTTCCCCAACGAGTACGAGCAGCGCCTGGTCGCCACCGACCCCGCGGCCACGGCCGCGTTGCCGGGTGGCGGTGGTCTGGTCGTGCTGGACACCGTCGTCAGCCCGGAGTTGGCGGCCGAAGGTGTGGCGCGCGACCTGGTGCGGGTGGTGCAGCAGGCCCGCAAGGACGCCGGGCTGGACGTGTCCGATCGGATCGTGCTGACCGTGCAGGTGCCCGAGGAGACCGTGGACGCCGTGCGGACGCACGAGGCGTTCATCGCCGGGGAAACGCTGGCGGAGTCCGTGGTCCACGGTGACGTGGAGGACGGGTCCGACGGCGTGGTCGGCGATGGCGTGAAGGTGCGGGTGCTGGTCACCAGGGCCTGAGTTCGCACGGAAGGGGCCTCTCCCGGTTTCGGCCGGGGGAGGCCCCTTTCCACTACTCGCCCGCGATCGGGACGAGGGTCGCCCGCGCGAGGGTGTGCGCCGCGAGGGTGACCGCGAGCATGGCCGGCGTCGTCGTGGCGGGGAGGCCCAGGGTCTCCACGTCGACGGCGTGCACGACGAAGAACAGCCGGTGCGCGCCGGTTCCGGGTGGGGGCGCGGCACCGGCGTACCGGGGCAGGCCCGCGTCGTTCGGCAGGTGGAAACCGCCCTCGGGCAGGTCGCCGTCGCCCGCGCCGCCGGGCAGCGAGGTCACCTCCGCCGGGATGTCCACCAGCGCCCAGTGCCAGAAGCCGCTGGGGGTCGGCGCGTCCGGGTCGTAGAGGGTGACCGCGAAACCACGCGTGCCGGGCGGGAAGTCGGACCAGGAGAGCTGCGGGGACGTGTCGCTGCCCCCGGCGCCGAAGATCCCGCTGAGCTGGGTGGTGGGGACCTGGACGCCGTCGGCCACGTCGGTGCTGGTGAGGGTGAAACCGGGGACCGGTGGCACGCGGTCGTAGGGGTTCGAGGTGTTGGGCACGGGGATTCCTCTCGGGCGGTCGGCTGTGCCCACAAAGTACAGTCTTGCTGTACAGCATTGCTGTATAAATCGGCCGAGTGTGATGGCCGTCATGGTCGAGCGGGTGGTTACGGCTGGAGTTTGCGCAGGATCTCGGGGATCCGCCCGACGATCTCCCGTTCCTCGTCGTCGAGGTCCTCGGCCAGCGTGCGGGCGATGTTCGAGGCGCGCAGGTGCCGCACGTCCGCGATCCGCTTCGCTCCGGCCTCGGTGATGGTGACGACGACCTGTCGGCGGTCGGTCTCGGCCGCCTGGACGTCGACGAGTTCCTGGTCCTTCAGCAGGCCGACCGTGCGCGCCATCGACTGGTGCTTCACCTGTTCGAGCCGGGCCAGCTCCGCGATCGACAGCGGCCCGGTCCGTTCGAGGTACCCGAGCGCGGCGGCCTGGCCCTGCGGGAGCGAGTGGTGCACGAGGACGCGGCGCACGAAGTCGCCGACGGCGGCTCGCAGCTCCTCGGCGGTGGACAGCAGGTCGGGGTCGTCGGTCACGGGGCAATCATTCCCCAGGGGGCGGGATCGTCCTGTCCGGCGCGGCCCCGACTGCCGGTCACCCCTGTTCCAGCTCCGTCCGCAGGTTCTTCAGGCACCGCCCGCGGGTGGGGCCGATGCTGCCCCTGGGCATGGTCATCGCGGCGGCGACGGCCTCGTACTGCGCGCGGCCCTCCAGCACGGTCAGGCGCAGCAGTTCCTGGCAGCGTCGGGGAAGGCGTCCGAAGGCCGCCCACAGGGTGCGGTCGCGTTCGTCGCGCAGGGCTTCCGGTTCCGGCAGGCCGAAGTCCGAGGGCATGTCCTCGGTGGTGTCGGCCGAGACGCGCTTCGACTCGGGCCAGGTCCGACGGGCTTCGCGGCGGGCGGTGACGATCAGCCAGCCGACGAGGGCGCGGGGTTCGCGCATCCGGTGGAGGTGGCGCAGGAAGCCGAGCCAGACGTTCTGGGCGACGTCCTCGGCCGCCTGCCTGTCCAGCCCGTTGCCCCTGGCCACGTGCCAGATCAGCGGTGTCAGGTCGGCCACCAGCGCCGCCAGTGCCCTGCGGTCCCCGTTGCGGGCGGCCAGGAGGCAGGCCGCGTGCCGGTCCGTCCCGGTCAGGTCTTCCCACGGGGTGTCGGGGTTCTCGATCAACGTCCACCACCATCCGAACGGCGCCGTGCGGAGCCGACCATACGGTAGCGTATGGAGTCGTGGCCGAGCGCAGACGACGGACTCGGGACGACTGGACCCGTGCGGCGCTCGACGCGCTCGCCGAAGGCGGAGTGGCCGCGGTCGCGGTGGAACCGCTGGCAGCGCGGGTCGGCGCGTCCAAGGGCAGTGCGTATTGGCATTTTCCCAATCGTGATGCGTTGCTGCTGGCGACGGTCGAGCGGTGGGAACGCGAACACCTCCAGGAGATGGCCGAACTCGTCCGCGGCGAGAGCGACCCGGCGGAGAGGCTGCGGCTGATCTTCGGACGGGTGCTGGAGGAGTGCGGCGGGGGGTGCGCGGTCGAGTCGGCGCTGCTGGCGGCGGCGGATGACCCGGTCGTGGCACCGGTCCTGAAGCGGGTGGCGGACGGGCGGCTGCGGTTCCTGGAAGGGGTGTTCGGGGCGTTGGGGTTCAGCCCCGAGGTGAGCTGCCGGAGGGCGGTGCTGGCGTACGCCGTGTACCTGGGGCAGGCGCAGTTGAGGGCGGTCGCGCCGCATGTGGTGTTCGAGTGCGGGGCGTTGTTGGAGGACACGTTGGGGGCGTTGAGGAGGCGGGGTTGAGTTTGGATCCGGGTGTTGCCGGCCGCCGTGGTTGACGCCGGGTATGGCGTTGGCCGTGCTCGACACCGGGTATCGGATCAGAGGACTCCGGGTGCGGCCGACTTGACTTGGGGCCCCTTTTTCGGCTCTCGGCGGTCTGAAAGGGCAGGTGGTGAAGCTCCTGCCCGCCGTCGAAAGTGCAGGGCCGAAAACCCCAGGTCAAGTCGGCCGCACAAGCGGACGAACTGCTGCTCATCTCCAGCGTGGTCGGGCGGTTTGTCCAGCGCCGTTGTGGTCGGCGGTGAGCCGGACTGCTAGACGCCCAGTGCCCAGACGGTGTAGGCGATGGCGTCGGCCTGGCGGTCCAGTGAGGTCGCGTTGATGTTGGCGGTGGTGTCGCACGAGCGGTGGTAGCAGCGGTCGAAGGCGACGCCGGAGGTGCCGCCCCACTTGGTGGCCTGTGCCGCCGTCTTGATGACTTCGGCGCCGCTGAAGGTGCCGCCGGTGGCGATGCCCGCCCGTGCGAAGGCGGCGTGGTCGCTGCGGCCGCCGACCTCGGTCAGTTCGGTCTGGACGCCGATCGAGGTGAAGTAGCCGGTGAGCGTTTGCTGCACGGCGACCGAGCCGGTGGGCTGGCTGGCGCCCGCGTAGACGAAGTAGCCGGGGTTCGGGGAGCCGGTCATGTCGAAGTTCAGGTAGGTCTTGATCTTCGACTTCTCGGTGGTGGACAGGGAGTTCACGTAGAACGTGGAACCGACCAGGCCGAGTTCCTCGGCGCCCCACCAGCCGAAGCGCAGGTGCTTGGTGAACGCGGTGCCGCTGGCCTTGGCGGCCAGGGCGACCTCGAGGATCGAGGACGAGCCGGAGCCGTTGTCGTTGATGCCGGGGCCCGCGGGGACGCTGTCGAGGTGGCCGCCGGTCATCAGGATGTTGTTGGCGTCGCCGCCGGGCATGTCGGCGATCAGGTTGTAGCCGGTGGCGCCGCTGCTGGTGAAGGTCTGGATGCGGGTGACGAAGCCCGCGGCGTCGAGCTTGCCCTTGATCCAGTCGACGGACGCCTTGTGGCCGGGCTTCCCGTGGGCGCGGTTGCCGCCGTTGGCGGTGGCGATGCTCTGCAGCTTGGCGAGGTCCGCCTGGACCGCGGCGACCGAGATGTTCGGCGCCGCCAGGGCGGCGGGGGCGGGTGCCGCGGTGGCGGACCCGGTGGCGATCAGGGTGCTGGTGATCATCAGGGCCGGGATCGACCGGCCGAGGAATGTTCGCAGCTTCACTGTTTCAACTCCATGCAGGGGGAGTGGGTGGAACGGGTCGCCGCCGGACAGGGTGTGGCGGACGGCCCGCTGATCAACCTGCCTTGTCTCAGATGGGTACCGCTAGGTTCGTTCGGCTGGTTCGTCCCGCGCGGCTGGTTCGTCCGTGACGCTGCGCACTGAACCCCGATCGGTTCACCTGTCTGATTAGTCCAATTCGGTGGCGGCAGGGACAATGGAATCACCGTCGAGCGCCATCCAGGAGGTCGCAGTTGGGAATCACGGCCATCCTCGGCCTCGGCGCGGCGGTGCTGCTCGTCTCGGTCATCGCCGTTCGGGTGTCGACCAAGGTCGGACTGCCCTCGCTGCTGCTCTACCTCGGCATCGGAGTCGTGCTCGGCGAGAGCGTGCTGGGCATCCAGTTCGACGACGCCGACCTGACCCGCTCGCTCGGCACGGTCGCCCTGGTGCTGATCCTCGCCGAAGGTGGCCTCACCACGCGCTGGACCGCGGTGAAACCCGCGCTGGGCCTGGGGATCGCACTGTCCACGGTGGGGGTGTTCGTCAGCGTCGGGGTCACCGGGGCGGCGTTGCACTACCTGCTGGGCCTGGACTGGCGGATGGCGCTGCTGTGGGGCGCGGTGCTGTCGTCCACGGACGCGGCCGCGGTGTTCAGCGTGCTGCGGGCGGTGGGGGTGAGCAAACGGCTCACCGGGGCGCTGGAGCTGGAGTCCGGCATCAACGACGCGCCGGTGTACATCGCCGTCCTGCTGCTCGCGTCACCCGACCCGATCACCTGGACCGCCCCGCTGCTGCTGGTCTACGAACTGCTGGTGGGCGGCCTGATCGGGATCGCGCTCGGCTGGCTCGGCGCCGCCGCGCTGCGCAGGGCCGCGCTGCCCGCGACCGGTCTGTACCCGTTGGCGACGGTGGCGGTCTGCGTGTTCGCCTACACGGCGGGCGACCTCGCGCACGCCTCCGGGTTCCTCGCCGTCTACACGGCCGCGCTGGTGCTCGGGAACTCGCGGCTGCCCCACCGCTCGGACACGCTGTCGTTCGCCGAAGGCCTCGGCTGGCTGGCCCAGATCGGCCTGTTCGTGCTGCTCGGCCTGTTCGCCTCGCCCTCCAGCGTGCTGAACGCGCTGGTCCCCGCCCTGGTCGCGGGCGCCGTGCTGGTGCTGCTGGCCAGACCGCTGTCGGTGGCGCTGTCGGCGATCCCGTTCAAGGTGCCGTGGCGGGAACAGGTGTTCGTCGCCTGGTCCGGGCTGCGCGGCGCGGTGCCCATCGTGTTCGCGCTGATCCCGGTCATCCAGGGGGTGCCCGGCGCGCAGGACCTGGTCGACGCGGTGTTCGTGCTGGTCGTGGTGCTGACGCTGTTGCAGGGCAGCACGCTGCCCGCGTTGGCGAAGCTGCTCGGCCTGGTGCAGACGGGCGAGGCGCACGAGGTGCAGGTGGACTCGGCGCCGCTGGACGAGCTGGGCGCCGAACTGCTTCAGGTGCGCATCCAGCAGGGCTCGAAGCTGCACGGCGTGTACCTGTCGGAGCTGCGGCTGCCGCCGGGGGCGACGGTGAGCCTCGTCGTGCGGTCGAACAAGGGGTTCACGCCGCAGCCGACGACCCGGCTCCAGGTGGACGACCAGCTGCTCGTGGTGTCGACCGAGGAGGCCCGCGACGCGGCCGAGAAGCGCCTGCGGTCGATCGACAAGGCGGGCCGCTACGCCCGGTGGAAGGGCGAGGACGGCGGGAAACCCGCGTTTCCCAGCATCTGAGCGGGGCTCGACGGTGGTCGGCGGCGTCCGCTAACGTCGTGGACGAAAGGTCATGAGCGCCAGCGCGAAGCCCGTGCTAGCTGGCCGGCAACCCTCCTCCGCGGTGGGGTGCCCACGGTGAGGACCTGGCCCGGCGCCACCGCGTTCGGGCAAGCGCGGGCCCCGTGTGCGGGTCCCTCGGACCCGAAGGGCCCTGCCATGACGATCGCCATCCCCCGCGGCACCACCCCCGCCGTTCCCGGTGTCGTCGGCGCCTCGCTGCGCGTGCCGCTGGTGACCGGGGAACGGGTGGAGTACGCCAACCTCGACCACGCCGCCAGCGCGCCCTGCCTGGAGCAGGTCCGCGACGCCGTGGATGAGCTGCTGCCCTGGTACGCCAGCGTGCACCGCGGCGCCGGGTTCGCCTCCCAGGTGTCCACGCGGGTGTACGAGCAGGCCCGCGACTCCGTGCGGCGGTTCGTGAACGCCCGCGCGAACGAGGCCGTCGTCTTCACCCGCAACACCACGGACGCCTTGAACCTGCTGGCCCGCAGCGTGCCCCGGCACACGGCCGTCCTGCTGTTCGACGCCGAGCACCACGCGGCGCTGCTGCCCTGGCGCGGCCCGAACGTGCGCCGGATCCCCACGCCGTCCACGGCCGCCGCCGCGGTGGCCGTGCTCGACCGCGAGCTGGCCGCCAGCCCGGTGGGTCCTCGGCTGGTCGTGGTGACCGGCGCGTCGAACGTGACCGGCGAGCTGTGGCCCGTGGCCGAGTTGGCGCAGGTGGCGCGCAGGCACGGGGCGCGGATCGCGCTGGACGCGGCGCAGCTCGCCCCGCACCGGCCGGTGGACGTGCGGGCGGTGGACGTGGACTACGCGGTGTTCTCCGGGCACAAGATCTACGCGCCCTTCGGCGCGGGCGTCCTCGTCGGCCGGTCGGACTGGTTGCAGGCCGCCGAGCCGTACCTCGTCGGCGGCGGGGCCACGAAGAAGGTCAGCGACCACGGCGACCGGCTGGGCGTGGCGTGGTCGGCGGTGCCCGAGCGGCACGAGGCGGGTTCGCCCAACGTCGTCGGCGTGCACGCGCTCGCGGTGGCCTGCGACGTGCTGGGACGGCACTGGGAGCAGACCGCCGAGCACGAGCGGGTGCTGCTGGAGCGCCTGCGCGAGGGCCTCGCGACGATCCCCGGCCTGCGCGAGCTGAGCCTGTTCGGCGCCGACCACGAGCGGGTCGGCGTGGTCAGCTTCACCGTCGGCGGCCACGACGCCGGCTACCTCGCGGCCGCGCTGTCGGCGGAGTACGGGATCGGCGTGCGCGACGGGGCGTTCTGCGCGCACATCGCGGTGACCCGGCTGCTCGGCGAGGTCGGCGCGCACGAGGAGCGCGCGCTGCGGGCGAGCCTCGGCCTGGGCAGCACGGTCGACCACGTCGACCGGCTGGTCGCGGCGCTGCGCACGCTGGTGTCCGAGGGGCCGAAGTGGAGCTACGTCCAGCAGGACGGCCGCTGGGTGCCGGAAAACGACGAGCGGCCGCTCCCGCCGTTCCTGTCCTGAGCAGGTACTGGGACAATGGTGGGGTGAGCACCGAGCACGACACCGAGCCCCCCGTGCCGGAGGCGTCAGAGCCCTCCGCGCCGGAGGTCCCGGCGACGCCCCCGCCCAGGCGGGTGGCACTGCTGGCCGTGGTGGCCGTGCTGGTGCTCGCGGCCGACGTGTTCAGCAAGATCGTCGCCGTCGCCGAGCTGGAGGGGCGCGAGCCCGTCGAGCTGCTCGGCGGCGCGCTGTACCTCCCGCTGATCCGCAACCCCGGCGCCGCCTTCGGCCTGGCCGAGGGCGCGACCGCCGTGCTCGCGCTGATCGCCCTCGGAGTGGTCGTCTTCATCATCTGGATCGCGCGCAAGCTGCGGTCGGTGGGGTGGGCCATCGGGCTGGGACTCGTGCTGGGCGGCGCGATGGGCAACCTGGGCGACCGGATCTTCCGGGCGCCGGGGCCGTTGCGCGGGCACGTCGTGGACTTCCTCTCGCTGTTCGACCCCTACGGCCGGGTCTGGCCCGTGTTCAACCTCGCTGACTCCGCCATCTGCGTCGGCGGCGCGCTCATCGTGCTGATGGCGTTGTTGCAGCGCGACTACGACGGCACCCGTGCCGTGAAGAAGGAAAAGAAATGAGCGGGTATCGCACCCTGCCCGTGCCGGATGGCCTCGACGGGATGCGCGTCGACGCCGGGCTGGCGAAGCTGCTGGGTCTCTCGCGGACCGCGGTGGCCGCGCTGACCGAGTCCGGTGACGTGGTGCTCGACGGCCAGCCCGCCGGGAAGTCCGACCGGCTCGTGGCGGGGATGACCCTGGAGGTCACCCTGCCCGAGCCGCCGCAGCCCGTGCAGATCCAGGCCGTGCACGTCGAGGGCCTCGTCGTGCTGCACCAGGACGACGACATCATCGTGGTGGACAAGCCGGTCGGCGTCGCCGCGCACCCCAGCCCCGGCTGGACCGGGCCCACCGTGGTCGGCGGGCTCGCGGGCGCCGGGATCCGGGTCGCCACGTCCGGCGCGGCCGAGCGGCAGGGCGTCGTGCACCGGCTCGACGTCGGCACCACCGGCGTGATGGTGGTGGCCAAGAGCGAGCACGCCTACTCGGCGTTGAAGCACGCGTTCAAGGAACGGACCGTCGACAAGCTCTACCACGCGCTGGTGCAGGGGCACCCGGACCCGATCAAGGGCACCATCGACGCCCCCATCGACCGGCACCCGAAGCACGACTACAAGTTCGCCGTGATGGCGAACGGGCGGCCCAGCATCACGCACTACGAGGTCGTCGAGGCGTTCCGGGCGGCCTCGCTGCTGGACGTGCACCTGGAGACCGGGCGCACCCACCAGATCCGCGTGCACTTCTCGGCGCTGCACCACCCGTGCGTCGGCGACCTGACCTACGGGGCGGACCCGACGCTGGCCAAGCGCCTGAACATCACCCGGCAGTGGCTGCACGCCCGCACCCTGGGCTTCCACCACCCCGCCGACAACCAGTGGGTCTCCTTCACCAGCGAATACCCCGCCGACCTCGCCAACGCCCTCGAACAACTCCGCACCGAAGACTGAACCGCGAGTCGAACCCCCAGACACCCCGTGTCGAACCTCCAGGCACCCCGAGTTCGTCACTCGGACACCGTCAGTCGTCGATCGTCCAGACCAGGGTGTTCAGGTCGATCTCCGGCCGGGCGCTCCAGCGCACGGCGGTGATCGACGTGTCCTCGGGCAGCACGTAGACGGTGTGCCCGCCCGCGGTCTCGCCCGGCTGCACGCCGATCTTGTGCGGCGGCCGGGACGACAGTGAAACGGGGGCCTTCGCCACCGGTTCGCCGGTGCGCGCCATGAGCACGAGGTACATGTCCGGCAGCGAGTTGAACGGGATCGGGCCCGTGTTCGTCAGCTCCGTGTGCACGACCACCGCCCGCTCGCCCTCCGCGAGCTTGTAGCCGGCCGCGGTGAACAGGAAGTCGGCCGGGTCGACCACCTCGACCAGCTGGATCGAGAACGTCGCGCCCTCGATGCCCTCGGTCTCCAACGAGGTCCCGATCTTGCCCGTGCGCTGGCCCGTGGCGCCCTTGCTGCCGCCGAACATCGGCTGCTGGTCGCCCCGCGCCCAGTTCGACGTCTGCGGCGGACCCCAGGTCTGCTGCGGCGGGGCGGCGGCCTGCGCCGGGAACGGGACGCTCGGCGGCGCCTGCTGGTACTGCGGCGGGTACTGGCGCTGGGCGCTGGGCGGCGGTCCGGCGTAGCTGCCCCACGCCACGCTGTTCGCCAGCGCCTTCCGGATGCCGTTGGGGTCGCACTCCACCCCGACCAGCAACGGCAGCCCGCTGCCCGACAACGTGATCAGCCTCGCAGCCGCCTCACGCGGGTCCATGCCCAGTCGTGCGGCGACCTCGTGCACGGCGGCACGGCCCATCTCCGCGATCATGGCGAGGAGGCGGGCGTCAACTGGATCAGGCGATACCACGTCTCGAACGCTACCTGGCCTGGGCGATCACCGGGGCGGCGCCACCCCGCCGGATCCGGGGAAGCGGGGCGGCGGGGCGGGTGGGAGAGCGGGGCCCGGCGAGATAGGGTCGAAGACCTCCGGGCGCGTGTTGGACCCCCCGGTCTTCGACCCTCAAGGAGGCACGGTGTCGGACTCGTTTGTGCACCTCCACGTGCACACCGAGTACTCGATGCTCGACGGTGCGGCGAAGCTCAAGGACATGTTCGCCGAGTGCGAGCGCCTTGGCATGCCCGCGGCGGCGATCACCGACCACGGGAACATGTACGGCGCGTACGACTTCTACCGGCAGGCCACGGCGGCGGGCGTCAAGCCGGTCATCGGCATCGAGGCGTACGTCGCACCGGAGTCGCGGTTCAACAAGAAGCGCGTGCTGTGGGGTGAGCGCGGGCAGAAGTCCGACGACGTGTCGGGTAGCGGCGCGTACACGCACCAGACGATCTGGGCGCGCAACAACGACGGCCTGCACAACCTGATGAAGGTGTCGAGCAAGGCGTCGACCGAGGGCCAGCTGGGCAAGTGGCCGCGGATGGACTCCGAGCTGCTGGCCGAGCACGCCAACGGGCTGATGGCCACGACCGGGTGCCCGTCGGGCGAGGTGCAGACGCGGTTGAGGCTGGGGCACGACCAGCTCGCGCTGGAGGCGGCCGCCAAGTGGCGGGACATCTACGGCGCCGACAACTTCTTCGTCGAGCTGATGGACCACGGCATCGAGATCGAGAGCCGGGTCCGCGACGGCCTGCTGGTGATCGCGGACAAGCTGAAGATCCCGTTCGTGGTGACGAACGACTCGCACTACACGTACAAGGAGGACAAGGAGGCGCACGAGGCCCTCCTGTGCGTGCAGACCGGCAAGACGCTCCAGGACCCGTCGCGGTTCAAGTTCGACGGGACCGGCTACTACCTGAAGTCGCCCGACGAGATGCGGGCGGTCGACTCGTCGGACGCGTGGCAGGAGGGCTGCCGCAACACGCTGCTCATCGCCGAGAAGGTCGACACGGCGGGCATGTTCGCGTTCCAGAACCTGATGCCGCGGTTCCCGGTGCCCGAGGGCAAGACCGAGAACGACTTCTTCCGCGAAGAGGTCTGGGCGGGCATGAAGCGCCGCTTCCCCGGCGGTGTCGACGACGAGCACACCAGGCAGGTCGAGTTCGAGATCGGCGTCATCCTCCAGATGGGCTTCCCGGCCTACTTCCTGGTGGTCGCCGACTTCATCAACTGGGCGAAGGAGAACGGGATCCGGGTCGGTCCCGGCCGTGGTTCCGCGGCGGGCGCGCTGATCGCGTACGCGATGGGCATCACCGACCTCGACCCGCTGGCGCACGGCCTGATCTTCGAGCGGTTCCTGAACCCCGACCGCGTCAGCCCGCCCGACATCGACATCGACTTCGACGAGCGCCGTCGCGGCGACGTCATCCGGTACGTGACGGAGAAGTGGGGCTCCGACAAGGTCGCCCAGGTCATCACGTTCGGCACGATCAAGGCGAAGGCCGCGATCAAGGACTCCGCGCGCGTGCTCTACGGCCAGCCCGGCTACGCCGTCGCGGACCGGATCTCCAAGGCCATGCCGCCCGCCGTGATGGGCAAGGACATCCCGCTGTCCGGCGTGTTCGACCCGCAGCACAAGCGGTACACCGAGGCCTCCGAGGTCCGCGCGCTCTACGACACGGACCCGCAGGTCAAGGAGATCATCGACACCGGTCGCGGCCTGGAGGGCCTGATCCGCAACGCGGGCGTCCACGCCTGCGCGGTGATCATGTCCGCGGAGCCGCTGATCGACCACGTGCCGGTGTGGATGCGCCCGCAGGACGGCTCGATCATCACGCAGTTCGACTACCCGACCTGCGAGACGCTCGGCCTGCTGAAGATGGACTTCCTCGGTCTGTCCAACCTGACCACGATCGACGACACGATGCGCAACATCGAGTTGAACGGCAAGCCGCCGGTCGACCTGGACTCGTTGGAGCTGACCGACAAGAAGACCTACGCGCTGCTGTCCAAGGGCGAGACGCTGGGCGTGTTCCAGCTGGACGGCGGGCCCATGCGCGACCTGCTGCGGCTGATGCGACCCGACAACTTCGAGGACATCTCGGCGGTCGGCGCGCTCTACCGGCCGGGTCCGATGGGCGCGAACTCGCACACGAACTACGCGCTGCGCAAGAACAAGCAGCAGGACATCACGCCGATCCACCCGGCGCTGGCCGACGCGCTGGAGGAGATCCTCGGCAAGACCTACGGCCTGATCGTGTACCAGGAGCAGGTCATGGCGATCGCCCAGCAGCTCGCCGGGTACACGCTGGGCCAGGCCGACCTGCTGCGCCGCGCGATGGGCAAGAAGAAGAAGGAGATCCTCGACAAGGAGTACGAGGGTTTCGCGGCGGGCATGAAGAACAACGGCTTCCCGCCGGACGCGATCAAGACGCTGTGGGACATCCTCGTCCCGTTCGCCGACTACGCGTTCAACAAGGCGCACTCCGCCGCGTACGGGCTGATCTCCTACTGGACGGCGTTCCTCAAGGCGAACTACCCGGCCGAGTTCATGGCCGCGCTGCTCACCACGAACTCCGACAACAAGGACAAGTCCGCGATCTACCTCGCGGAATGCCGCCGGATGGGCATCACCGTGCTGCCCCCCGACGTCAACGAGTCCGAGCGCGAGTTCGCCGCCATCGGGCAGGACATCCGCTTCGGCCTGGGCGCGATCCGCAACGTCGGCGCGAACGTGGTCGACTCGATCATCAAGTCCCGCAAGGAGAAGGGGAAGTTCGCCGACTTCTCCGACTACCTGCGCAAGGTGGACGCGACGGCCTGCAACAAGAAGGTCGTGGAGTCGCTGGTGAAGGCGGGCGCGTACGACTCGCTCGGCCACCCGCGCAAGGGCCTGCACATGATCCACGTCGAGGCCGTCGACGCGATCATGGACACGAAGAAGGCCGAGGCCATCGGCCAGTTCGACCTGTTCGGCGCCGGTGACAGCACCGGTGAGTCGACGGGCGCCTTCGACGTGAAGATCCCGGACGAGCACTGGGAGTCCAAGCACCAGTTGGCGCTGGAGCGGGAAATGCTCGGCCTGTACGTCTCCGGGCACCCGCTCAAGGGCGTCGAGCACGTGCTGGAGTCCTATTCGGACACCTCCATCGCGCGCATCCTGGAAGGCGACGTGCCGGACGGCACGCAGGTCACGCTGGGCGGCATCCTCGCGTCGGTGACCAGGCGGGTGAACAAGAACGGCGAGCCGTGGGCCTCCGCGCAGCTGGAGGACCTGGCCGGTGGCATCGAGGTGCTGTTCTTCCCCAAGAGCTACGTCGTGCACGGGATGTCGGTGATCGAGGACGCGATCGTGCTGTGCAAGGCCCGCGTGGCCAAGCGCGACGACCGCATCTCGCTGATCGCCAACGACCTGGTGGTGCCGGACCTGAGCGAGATCGGCAACCAGGCCATGCGGCTCAAGGTGTTCGCGGCCAAGTGCAACAAGACGCTGGTGACCTCGTTGAAGGAGGTGCTGGTCGGGCACCCCGGCACGACCGAGGTGCACCTCAACCTCGTCAACGGCAGCCGCAGCACCATCCTGAAGCTCGACGACGCCCTGCGGGTCACGCCGACCCCGTCCCTCATGGGTGATCTGAAAGCACTGCTCGGCCCCGGCTGTTTGGGCTAACCGTCCGTTTTGGCTGCTCCATTCGAGTGACATGACCATGAAGGTGTGATTCTTCGGGCCCCTCCAGCGTTCAGTTAACACAGTTAACTCAACACTGGAGGGGTGTCATGCAGACGACCGAGGCAGGGTTGGAGCGACTCGCGTCGGAGTACCTGCAAGAGCCGCACGCGGTGCACGAACGGCTGCGCGAGGTGGGGCCGGTGTCGGAACTGGTGTTGCCGCGGGGACTCAAGGTGTGGGTGGTGACGCGGTACGACGAAGCGCGGATCGCGTTGTCCGACAACAGGTTCAGCAAGGATTTCAGCAACAGCGGCGACATCTTCGCCAGGCACCTCCAGCCGGACGCCGCGCACCGCGAGTTCGAGCAGTCGTTCGCGAGCCACATGCTCAACACCGACCCGCCCGCGCACAACAGGCTGCGCAAACTGGTCAACAAGGCGTTCACCGCGCGGCGGATGGAGGCGTTGCGGCCGCGCGTCCAGGAGATCACCGACCAGCTCCTGGACGAGATGGAGGGCAAGTCCGAGGTGGACCTGCTCGACGCGCTCGCGTTCCCGCTGCCCATCACGGTGATCTGCGAGCTGCTCGACGTGCCGCTGGACCAGCGCGACGAGTTCCGGACCTGGTCGGGCACGCTGCTCACCGACTCGGCGCCGGAGGAGGCCGACGCGGCGGCCGCGGCCATGTACGCCTTCCTCGCGGCGCTGGTCGAGAGCAAGCGCGCCAACCCCGGTGACGACATCTTCTCGGCCCTGGTCCACGCCAACGACGACGACGACCGGCTGGACGAGACCGAACTGATCTCGATGGCCTTCTTGCTCCTGGTGGCGGGCCACGAGACCACCGTCAACCTGATCGGCAACGGCGTCCTCGCCCTGCTGCGCAACCCCGACCAGTTGGCCGCGCTGCGCGCCGATCGGTCGCTGCTGCCCGGCGCGGTGGAGGAGTTCCTGCGCCTGGACGGCCCGATCAACCTGGCGACCTTCCGGTACTCCCTGGAGGAGGTCGAGCTGGGCGGCGTGACGATCCCGGCGGGCGAGATCGTCCTGGTGTCGCTGCTGGGCGCGAACCGCGACCCGGAGAAGTTCCCGGAGCCGGACCGGATGGACATCACCCGGCCCACCGGCGGGCACGTCGCGTTCGGCCACGGCGTCCACTTCTGCCTGGGAGCCCCGCTGGCGCGGCTCGAGGGCGCGATCGCCGTCGGTTCGCTGCTCGACCGGTTCGACATCGAGCTGGCGGGCGAGCCGGAAACCCTCCGCTGGCGGGAAAGCACGCTGCTGCACGGCCTGGAGAAGTTCCCGGTTAGCCTTTCGGACCGTGGACCACGATGAGCTGCTGAAACTGGACCGGGCGCACGTCTGGCACCCGTACGGGCCCATGCCGGGCACCCGCGCGCCGCTCGTCGTGGAGTCCGCGCGGGGTGTCCGGCTCCGGCTGGACGACGGCCGCGAGCTGGTCGACGGCATGTCGTCCTGGTGGGCGGCCATCCACGGCTACCGGCACCCCGTCCTGGACGACGCGGTGCGCGGGCAGCTGGACCGGATGAGCCACGTGATGTTCGGCGGCCTCACCCACGAGCCCGCCGTGCGCCTGGCGGCGAAGCTGGTGGACATCACCCCGGAGCCGCTCCAGCACGTGTTCCTCGCCGACTCCGGCTCGGTGTCGGTCGAGGTCGCCGTGAAGATGTGCCTGCAGTACTGGCGTTCGCAGGGCAGGCCGGAGAAGCGGCGGCTGCTCACCTGGCGCGGCGGCTACCACGGGGACACGTTCCAGCCGATGTCCGTGTGCGACCCGGATGGCGGGATGCACTCGCTGTGGCAGGGCGTCCTGCCCGAGCAGGTGTTCGCCGACGCGCCGCCCGCCGGGATGGACACCGCGTACGTGCAGCACCTCGCGGACCTGATCGAGCAGCACGCCGACGAACTGGCCGCGGTCATCGTCGAACCGGTCGTGCAGGGCGCGGGCGGCATGCGCTTCCACGACCCGCGCTACCTGCACGTGCTGCGCGAACTCACGCTGGCGCACGACGTCCTGCTGGTGTTCGACGAGATCGCGACCGGGTTCGGCCGCACCGGCGAGCTGTTCGCCGCCGACCACGCCAACGTCAGCCCGGACGTGATGTGCGTCGGCAAGGCGATGACCGGCGGGTACCTGACGATGGCCGCGGCGCTGTGCACCGAGCGGGTCGCGGACGGCATCAGCAGGGGGGACGTGCCGATCCTGGCCCACGGGCCGACGTTCATGGGCAACCCGCTGGCCGCCGCCGTGGCTTCCGCGTCGATCGACCTGCTGCTGTCCCAGGACTGGAAGGGCGAGGTGCGGCGGATCGAGGCGGGGCTGACGGCCGGGCTCGCGGACGCGCCCGGCGACGTGCGGGTGCTCGGCGCCATCGGGGTCGTGCAGCTCGACCACGAGGTCGACATGGCCGCCGCCACGGCCGCCGCCGTGGAGCACGGCGTCTGGCTGCGGCCGTTCCGCGACCTCGTCTACACGATGCCGCCGTTCGTCTGCACGGACGACGACGTCGCCGCCATCAGCGCCGCGGTCGTGGCAGCCGCTACCGCCGGGTAACGATCCGGTTCTGTCCCGAAAAGGTGACACCGGTCGACCTGTCTCACGCTCCGTGTCGCCGTAGGGTGTTTTTCCGTGAGCGTCCTCGTGATCACCGGTACGGGTACCGAGGTCGGCAAGACGGCCGTGACGGCCGCGCTGGCCGCGGTCGCGATCGCCGACGGCAGACGGGTCGCGGTGCTCAAACCCGCGCAGACCGGCCTGCTGCCCGGCGAGCACGGCGACCTCGACGAGGTGGTCCGCCTCGCGGGCCCCGTCACCACCCGTGAACTGGCCCGCTACCCCGACCCGTTGGCCCCCGCCACGGCCGCGCGCCGCTGCGGCGCCGCGACGGTGTCCCCGGCGGACATCGCCGCGGCCGTGACCGAGCTGAGCGCGACGCACGACCTCGTGCTGGTCGAGGGCGCGGGCGGGCTGCTGGTGCGGTTCGACGAGAAGGGCACCACCATCGCCGACGCGGCGTGGGCGCTCAACGCCCCCGTGCTGGTCGTCGCGGAGGCGGGGCTCGGCACGCTCAACGCCACCGCGCTGACCGCCGAGGCGTTGCTGCGTCGCGGCCTGGAGTCCCTCGGCGTGATCGTCGGCCGCTGGCCCGGCGCGCCCGACCTCGCGGCCAGGACCAACCTCACCGACCTCCCCGAGGCGGCGGGCGGGCCGCTGCTCGGCGTGCTGCCCAACGGGGTGACCCGGCTGCCGCCCGCCGATTTCGCGGACGTGGCCAGAGGGGCGCTCTCACCGTGGTTCGGGGGCACCTTCGACCCGGACTCGTTCGCCTCGCACTACGTTTGACGAGTGACGTTCGTCGCGCCGATCCGGCCCGTCCGGTGCGGCACACTTGCCCGAGCCACCCGTCTGCCGAAGGAGAAGTCGTGACCGCAGCACCCGAGCAGGTCGACCGCAGCACCGATGTCGTGGACGTGGCCCGCGAGCAGGTCCTCGAACGCGGTGTGGGACTGACCGAGGCCCAGGTGCTGGAAGTCCTCGAACTCCCCGACGACCGCATCGAGGACCTGCTGGCGCTCGCGCACGACGTGCGGATGCGCTGGTGCGGCCCCGAGGTCGAGGTCGAGGGCATCGTGTCCCTCAAGACCGGCGGCTGCCCCGAGGACTGCCACTTCTGCTCGCAGTCCGGCCAGTTCCCCTCGCCGGTCCGCTCCGCGTGGCTCGACATCCCCGGCCTCGTCAAGGCGGCCCGCCAGACCGCCGACACCGGCGCGACCGAGTTCTGCATCGTCGCGGCGGTGCGCGGCCCGGACAAGCGGCTGCTCTCCCAGGTCCGCGAGGGCATCAAGGCCATCCGCGACGACGGCAACGACATCCAGATCGCCTGCTCGCTCGGCATGTTGACCCAGGAGCAGGTCGACGAGTTGGTGGCGATGGGCGTGCACCGCTACAACCACAACCTCGAGACGGCGAAGTCGCACTTCCCGAACGTGGTCACCACGCACTCGTGGGAAGAGCGCTGGGACACCCTGCGGATGATCCGCGACGCGGGCATGGAGGTCTGCTGCGGCGGCATCATCGGCATGGGCGAGTCGCTCGCCCAGCGCGCCGAGTTCGCCGTCCAACTGGCGTCGCTGGAGCCCGACGAGGTCCCGCTGAACTTCCTCATCCCCAACCCCGGCACGCCGTACGAGAACTACCCGGTCGTGGAGGGCCCCGACGCCCTGCGCGCCGTGGCCGCGTTCCGACTTGCCCTGCCCCGCACGATCCTGCGCTTCGCAGGCGGCCGCGAGCTGACCTTCGGCGACCTCGGCGCCAAGCAGGGCATGCTCGGCGGCATCAACGCGATCATCGTCGGCAACTACCTGACCAACCTGGGCCGCCCGGCCGTGCAGGACCTGGAGATGCTGGACGAGCTGAGCATGCCCATCAAGGCGCTCAGCCAGACGCTGTGACCGTCGAGGTGGCCTACTGCTCGTACTGCGGGAAGTCCGCGGAGGGCGACCACGAGGCCTGCGCGCGCAGGCTCACCGTGATCGACCCCCCGCGGTACTGCGCCGAGTGCGCGCGGCGCATGGTCGTCCAGGTGACCCCCGCCGGGTGGTCGGCGAAGTGCAGCCGTCACGGCGAGATCACCTCGGCGAGGTAATCTCGCGGCCGGAGTCCAGGCAACGAGGAGGTCGCGGGTGGCGGAACAACCGGTGGAGGACAGGGCCGTCGAAGCCCACGTCCCGCCCGTCCTGCCCCAGTGGGTGTACGACTACCGGCCACCACGGCCCAAGGTCGTCGTCAAACGCGACCTCCTCCCCGCCGTATGCCTTCTCGGCGCACTGTCCGCACTGGCCATCCCCATGGGCTGGCTCTGGTCCCTGTTGGCCCCAGGCCAGAACAAGGTCGTCCAGGACGGCGCCGAACTCATCCCGGTCGGCGGCGAGAGCTACCACCGCCTAGACGACCTCATGATCTTCGTGGTCATGGGCCTGGCCGCAGGCCTGCTCACCGGCATCGCCACCTGGATGCTCCGCGAACGCCGCGGCCCGGTCATCATGCTCGCCGCCGTCGCAGGCTCCGCGCTAGCCGCCTACCTCGGCCAGAAGACCGGCATCGGCATGGCCGCAGGCCACTACGCCACCACCGGCACCCTCAACATCGGCGACATGGTCATGACCGCCCCCGTGCTCGAAACAGCATGGGGCGCAGTCGCCTGGCCCCTCGCCACCGCCCTCGCCTACGGCTGCCTAGCAGCCTGGAACGGCCTCGACGACCTGGGCCGCCGCCTAGGCTGAGCGCAGAGCCACGGCCACCGCCTGGTCGGCCAGCCGATGCAGTGTCCGAAGCGAAGCCAGGATGCCGTTCAGCGAGCCCGGCTGCCAAACCCAAAGCCAGGCCTTGTCGGCGCAGCCGATGCTGGCGTAGCCAGACTTCCCCCTGCCCCCGATACACAGCGCCCTCCTGCACTACCCCTGTTTGTCAAGGCATCTTTCCCGCCTTGACAAACAGGGGTAGTGCATTGAGACAATCGCGCGCCGGGGGCCGGGCTTCCCTCTTTCCCTGAACCCAACCCGCCTAGCTGATCTGGAAACTATCCCCGTAGACCTTCCACTTCAACGGCGTGTTCAAATCAAAATTCCCCGCATTCAAGAACACCCTCTGCGCCGTATCCACCCGACTGGTGTCCGAATGCGCCTCCTCCTGCTGCATCGCCCACTTCCGGGCATCCAGGAACGCGTTCAACCAAGCCGTCTCGGTCCCACCCTGCGCCGGCGGCTTCGCCTTGGTCAACGCCCGCTTCCGAATCCCCCCAAAACTGGTCCCATCACTACCATCACCATGCATCACGATCGCGTCGTAGTAGATGAACTGCCCCAAAGTCCGCACCCCATCGGACTTCGCCTTCGAAACGGCCGGGTTGAAATAAACCCGATCCCGCTCCGACTCCTGCGCGTTCTTGAACGCCTGATCCTTCGCGGCAGTCTTCCAGTCCTTCGTGAAATTCGGATCCAACCCGGAATGCGAATCCGACCCGTCCACATTCCTCAACGCAGGCAAGTACTTCGCCAACACGTTCCCCGGCGAAACAGTCGTGTAAGCCTCGACAAGTTCCAGCATGTCATGTGTCCCCGAACAGAACCCGATGATCCCCCCGGTGTACCCACGACCATCATCGATGTCCTCGATGTACCCGAACTGCGCCCGCCAATTCAACGACGAGTTCTCCGCACTCGACACCAACTGCATCGCGATGTCCTTCTTCACCGGATCATTCAAATCCACCGCCAGGGCACCCACCCCGGCGTGCACCCCATCAGCCGCCATCGGCCGTGCGAGTGCCGCTGTGGCACCGGTGGAAACGAGCGCCACCGACATCGTCGTGACGGCGGCCAGGCGCAGGAGCCTGCCTGAGTTCAACACGAAAACCTCCGCGAAACAGGGGATGGGACACACGGCTGCGGCGGCTGGTGTCTGCATCTTTCGGCTGAGGCACCGCGGGAGGGACCGAGGTGATGGCGGTCACCGTATCCGGGGACCCCGAATTAGGCAACCTTCTTGCCTTATTCGTCTGAGTCGGGCTCCCGGACCACCCAGTACCCGTCGCGCAACGCGTTCACCAGGGTGAACCGGCTGGTCTACCCGATCCGGTACTCGTCGTCGGGCACGTCGGTCACGAACATGTGGCCGGGCGCGTGCGTGATCGCGAACGGCGGCCGCGACGCCATCAGCGCGGCCTGCGGCGTCACCCCGCACGCCCAGAACACCGGCACGTCGCCCTCGACGGCGTCGACCGCGTCCCCGAAGTCCGGTGCCGCCAGGTCGGCGATGCCGAGCGCGGCCGGGTCGCCCGCGTGCACGGGCGCGCCGTGCACCGCGGGCATCAGCCCGCTGATCCGCGCCGTCGTCTCAACCAGTTCCGCGGGAATCCAGCGCATGGACACCACCATCGGCCCGTGCATCCGGCCTGCCGGGCGGCATTCGCGGTCCGTCGCGTACATCGACACGTTGCGGCCCTGCTCGACGTGCCGCAGCGGCACACCGGCCTTCGCCAGCGCCCCTTCGAACGTGAAGCTGCACCCGATGAGGAACGCCACCAGGTCGTCGCGCCAGAACGCCGTCACGTCGGTCCGCTCGTCGGCCAGGACCCCGTCCCGCCACACCCGGTAGCGCGGCAGGTCGGTCCGCAGGTCCGCGCCCGGCGCCAGGACCGTGCGCGGGTCGCCCGCGTCCGTCACGTCCAGCACGGGACACGGTTTCGGGTTGCGCTGCGTGAACAGCAGCACGTCGTACGCCCAGTCCGCCGGGACGGCGATCAGGTTCGCCTGGGCGAACCCGGTCGCCAGGCCCGCGGTGGGCCCGCTCGCGCGGGCCCGGACCTCCTCGGGTGTCACGTCAGCTCCCGTCCCAACGTCTCCGGCAGGCCGAGCAGCGCCAGTACCGCCACCCCGTACGCGGCCGCCCCGAACACCATCGCGCCACCCACGCCCATGCTTTCCGCCATGAACCCGACGCCCGCAGGGAACAGGGCCCCTACCGCGCGGCCGAAGTTGTAGGTGAAGCCCTGCCCGGTGCCGCGGACGGCCGTCGGGTAGAGCTCGGCCAGGAACGAGCCGAAGCCGCTGAAGATCGCGGAAGCGCAGAAGCCCAGCGGGAAGCCGAGGAAGAGCACGGCGGTGTTGGCGCCGACGGGGATCTGCGTGTAGAGCACGATCAGGACGGCGGACAGGACGGAGAAGAGGGCGAAGGTCTTCTTGCGCCCCAAGCGGTCCGTGATGAAACCGCCGCAGACGTAGCCGATGAACGCGCCGGAGATCAGGAAGGCGTAGTAGCCGGTGGTGTTGATGACCGACAGGCCGCGCTCGGTCTTGAGGTACGTCGGCAGCCAGGTCGCGAGCGTGTAGTAGCCGCCTTGGACGCCTGTCGCGAGCATGGCGGCGAAGAACGTCGTGCGGCCCAGGCCGTGGGTGAAGATGGCTCGGAAATTGCCCTTGTCGGGGCTCTTCCGGCGTTGTTCGACGGTGCCGGGGGCGTCTTGGACCGTGCGGCGGATGTAGAGGACGAGGACGGCGGGGAGTGCGCCGGTCCAGAACATGATCCGCCACGCGAAGTCGGGGCCCGCCAAGGAGAAGACGGCGGTGTAGACGACCACCGCCAGGCCCCAGCCGACTGCCCAGGCGCTTTGGATGAAGGCGACCGCGCGGCCTCGGTACTCGGGTTTGGAGTACTCGGCGACCAGGATCGCGCCTGCTGCCCATTCGCCGCCGAAGCCGAGGCCTTGGAGGCCGCGGAAGACCAGGAGCATCTCGTAGCTGGTGGCGAAGCCGCAGAGGACGGTGAAGACCGCGTAGGTGATGACGGTGATGAGGAGGGTTTTGACTCGGCCGACTCGGTCGGCGAGTACGCCTGCTGCTGCGCCACCGAGGGCGGAGAGGACGAGGGTGGCGGTGTTGAGGAGGCCTGCTTGGCCTTTGGAGATGCCGAAGAAGGAGGTGATGGCTACGAGGCTTAGGGGGAGGACCCAGTAGTCGTAGGAGTCGAGGCCGTAGCCGCCGAAGGCGCCGGTGAAGGCGCGTTTGCCGTTGCGGCCGAGGGTGTGGAACCAGGCCAGGTGGCCGGTGGAGTGGGTCTTGGGTTTTGTGCTCATGGGCACCTCGTGGGGGTGGTGAGCGGGTTGTGCGGTGAGGGATACGGTAGGGGATTGTTGAACAATCCTTCAAGGGGGCGATTGGGGGAAGTTTTTGGGTTGGGGTGTGTGGGGTGGATTCAGGGGTCTGGAAGGGGTGGACCCGGAGGGTTCGGGAGGTGGGTCGCGTGGGAGTGGGCTCAGGGGGTCCGGGAAGTTGGCCGCATAGGTCGGCGCAGAGGGGGTCGGAGGCGGGCCTGAGGGGTGTCGGGCTTGAGGGGTGGGCCCGGAAGGTGGGCAGGAAGGTGGGCCCGGAGGTGGGTCGGGAGGTTGGTTCGGAAATGTGCTGGGTCCGGAAATGTCGGACCCCCTGAGTACCTTGGGGTTGTGGCTGTTTGTTGCCCTAACTATGACGTGCAGTGATGCTTGATGCTGCCCTAGGAAGGGTCTGCGCTGCCTCTCGCTGGTAGAGGCAGCGCAGACCCTCCCTAGGGCAGCGCAAGCCCTCTGACCTGCACGTAGAGGGGTAGAGGGCTATACGGGCAGGGTGTGGGCCTGTCGGGCCTCCAGGCATGGACGGCCCGAACCGAAGGTCTTGCCTGCGTCGGGGTCTACCCATGTTCGTGGCATCAGGCGGCGCGAGTACGGCACCTCGAACCCGCATGTCTATATAGGACTGTCCTGTGTAGACAGTCCATAGTGGATCCACGTAGCTGGTGCACGCCTAAAGGGCGTTCCACTTCCAAGGTTTTGGTAGATTGTCGCGAAAGCAAGCAAGTCGGTGCCGTGCCTCTTTTTCGGCTGCTGGGCCTTCGCGGCTTTCGGCTTGAGTAAAGGCGAACGATATCCATTTAAGCTCTTGAATGTCCGCCAAAGTGCGAAAATTTGTCCATGAGGTCACATCGAAACCGCCGTAGGACGTAACAAATTCGCCGTAATCTGTGGGGGTAATTCTTGCGAAGTCGACATAGTCGGCAGCTATCGGTACTAGATCCCACTCGGGCGGCCCTAGCGATACCGATTCCAAATCAAGAAGGATAGCTTGCCCTTCGGTTGAAACCGCAACATTGCCCTGCCAAGCATCACCGTGAATGAGCTTATAGGGACTACGCCATTCGATGTGGGCATAATTTCGCTGAAGCTCATCAAGCTTCTTTGAGATCCAATCCTGGTCACTTTGAGAAAGAGCTTTTGTAGCCCCTATTTGTTGGCTGATTTTTACAAATGGATCAAGCTTGGGAATATCGAGGCCGGCAGGACGAGGGAGGTTGTGCAGAATATGGAGAACCGAACCTAATTCCGCTGGCGTCGCTGGTCGGTGGCTAGGCAAAAATTCCCACCATGTTACCGGATGTCCATCGACAACCGTCGGCTGCAATAGAGTATTAACCGCTTTTACGGTTGGCAACCCGTGATCGCCAAGCCAATGCGATGCGGCAACTTCTCGATAAGCTGATTTTTGTGTTCCGTGTTGACCTACGCGGGCTACTACCCCGCCAGGAAGTTTGCACACGAGGTGTGAACCATTTCGAATCACTTCCAGATCGCGTGAATCTAGCCCCTGGGACCTTGCCGCACGTTCAAGAATGTTCATCCCTTGCGACAGTTCCATAGGTTATGCTCCGAGTTGTCGCTGAGGACCGAAAAGGTCGTTCTGAAGGTCGACGACGGCGGGTATCGCCTTGTGCATGTTGGCACTGCGCCCAAGTTGTCGCAACTCTTCAGTTACCCTTCTTGATTGAAGCTTTGCGCTTTCGGTAAGGGCAGTACGGCCAATCTGGACCGCCTCAATAGGGTCTCCGGTTTGGAGCAGCAGTGAGGCCAAGCGTGTCTGAGAAAATATCTTTGAGCGTGGATAAGTCTCATCGTGAAGGCTGATCGCATTGCGTAGACGTGGGGCGGCAAGATCGGCGTCTTTTCGTGACACTGCAACGGAAATCAAGGCACGGCCGGTGCTGCCCTGGTGCTCTGCTTCATCGTAATAACACAGCCAAGGCGGATCATCGTTAATATTTCTGTTAGCGAAATATTCGTCTGCCCGATTGACTTCCGAGATTGCCTCCCTTTCTTTACCTTGAGCTGCGAGCAGTCGCGCTCTGATAGTGCACATCATCGCCCGCGCTGTTTCTGACACCCGGTCGGATCGAACCTGTGCAAATTCAATTTGCGATAGTGCGCCATCAAGGTTGCCCAAGTAGGCAGAATTACGCGCCATATCTGAAAGCGTGTTTGCGCGGAGCGCCCACGATCCACTTTCCTGGGCGCACCAAAGGGCAAAATTAAAACACTTTTTCGCAGAATTATAGTCGGCTACATCGAAAGCCGAAAAAGCGACCACGCCACCAAGGTTTCCGATGGCCTCTAGCATTTCTTTACGCACCTGATTGGACGCCCGAGCCTCAGTTAAACGGGAAGCCCTACGTAATTGAGCGGCAGCCGCCTCATATGAAAATCCTCCGCCATGCATATTTTCTGACAACGCTAGCATTCTGGTGATGGAACGCATATTAACTACATCGGACCAGCCGATAGAGTTCGGCAATGGGTTATCTATGATCAATGATTCGATGTATTCCGCAGGCGAAGTGCCGAGATCGATATTTGAATCAAAGTCAACGCTGAAGCTTGCAGGATTGCTTGCCGATGCGGCGGCTAGATGGTTTTCTTTTTCGACTTTTGAGGTATAGGTCAATCCATTGCCAAGTATATGTGCTTTTAAGCATTCCTGTGACAACCCGCCCGGTTGCCGATCGAGACAATCTGCTTCAACTTGACCAAAGATTGCGCTCATGTCCTGTTCGGGCTGCGCGTCGCCATTTTTGACAGCTTGCACAATTTCGGTAGATGGTACCCGCATCTCCGATTTCGACAAGGAAGCGACTGTCGCTGGGAATTCAGATTTGATGCTAGTGAACCATTGATATTGCTGTGGAATTTTGAGAAGCGAAGACCAGAACTCAAGTTTGGCAATACTGTCGATTGCGCGCCCGTTTTCGATACGACTTACATGGGGTTGAGCGCATCGGGCCCACATGGCGACTCTACTTTGACTCACGGGTGACCCGTGGAATGGATGGTTGCGATATGCGGTGATGACCGCGCCCATGTGATGCGTGGCTAGTGAGGTGATCTCAGCGACTTTCAGATGAGCCGTCCATGCTCGAAATGGGTGAGCACGAGTGCGGCTTTGACGATGCAGCCGATCTTGCGGGGGCTGGTGGTGAAGTGTCGCAGTGCGCGCCATCGTCCGGTCAGCATCGCGAATCCGCGTTCACCGAGGCAGCGCAGGCCGCGTAGCAGGGCGTTGTAGGTGCGAGTGTCGATGTCGAGTACCTGGCCATCCGCAGGCTGTTTGACCGGCGTGAACACGCCGATGCCCGCCCCGTCGTAGCCGTTGTCGGCCAGGGTGGGCAGGTCGAGTTGGGAGGCGGCCCAGTACAGGGCGCCGAGCACGTGCTCGCGGGCCGCGGTCAGGTCGTGTGCGGAGCCGGGTTCGACGTCGCTGATCCATAGCGGGACACCGTTGGGTGCCATCAGAGCTTGGATGTTGCCGCCGTGTTCGCGTGCTTTGCCGGAGTACCAGCGGTCGATCTGTTCGCCTTTCACGCTGGTGGTCTTCTCGGCGAGGCGGTCGGCGGAGAAGATCTTGCCGTCGAGGATGACATGGGCGAGTCCCTCGTTCTTGGCTTGTTGCAGGGCTTCGTGCAATTCCGGGGCCTGCTCGGCGAGCACGGTGATGACCTCGTCGAGGTAGCGGTAGCCGGTGGCGCGGGAGATGCCGTGGTCGCGGGCCAGTGCGGTGATGTCGGTGTTCTGGCGGAACCAGCGCAGCCCCAGTACCGCCTGTCCGTAGCAGGTCAGCGCTCTGACACCCTTACGAGTGCCGCGTTCGCGACGTTCGGCTTGGAGCAGGCGGCCCAGGTACTGGGCGAGTTCGCGGGGCACGTCGAGTGTGGCACGATAGGTGATCACGGGGAGCCTTCTGGTCAGGATTTGATCTTCGCAAATCCAGTCCTACCAGGGGTTCCCCGTCCTTCGTCTTCCGGGCTTCCGTGGCTCTGCTGAGCGTTTTACGAACTCCGCTGGGTTCTCATCGCTGGGATCGCCGTTGGTGAGATCACCTCAGTGCCGCACGCATGGTGGGGGTGTCCCAGAAGTCGATGGGCACCTCAGGCGGAGCCGGCTCCTCTGCCGTGAGACGACGCGCACAGGGTCCGCACAAGTCGCCCGTGGTGTCACGGGACAGGCGTGTCCCGCAACGGCACTGACGGCGAGCAACGCTCATCGGCGGCTTCCCCTCGATCTCTAGTCCACACGTCCGGCGCAGACGGCCTGAGGTCCACATTAACCCTGGTGACGGGTCATCTACAGGGAGTAGCCCGCATGTCGGTCTACGGGCCGTTGCCGGAGGTCACGACGTTAGGGCAACAAATAGTGCTAACCCTGGGTTTTGGGGGGTCTTCACGACAGGGGGACCCTTGGTGGCGGCTGTCCGGCCCTTGTTGGGCGGGCGCTGGCTGCGGGTTGCGTCGTGGGTGACATGCCTCCACCCCGGTCGCCGAGTGTTCCAGGCTTGACGGAGCTTGTCAAGGCGGGAAAGATGCCTTGACAAGCTCCGTCAAGCCTGGAGATGGCTTCGGATCGGGGTGCAGGGGTAGGTCTGGCTACGCCAGCATCGGCTGCGCCGACAGAGCATCGGGCTCCGCCCGACAGAGCATCGGGCTCCGCCCGACAGAGCATCGGGCTCCGCCCGACAGAGCATCGGGCTCCGCCCGACAGAGCATCGGGCTCCGCCCGACAGGGCATCCTCGCTCCGCGTCGGACAGGGCATCCTCGCTGCGCGTCGGACAAGGCACCTCGCTGCGCGTCGGCAAGCGGGCGGGCGCTATGCGCCGGGTGCGAGGGGGCGGCTGTGCCGGTGGGGTTATCGGGCTGCGCCTGATGGGGTGTCTGGCTTCGCTTCGGTTGGTGCCCTGGTGAAAGGGCTTACCGGTTGTTAGTTGGGGTTTGAGGCGTGGCCGAATTCGGAGAGGGGGACGGGGACCGCGTGCAGGGCGTCGAGGATGCCTGCTTCCAGGTGTAGGAGGCGGCGGATGAGGTGTAGGCGGCGGGCTGGGGAGGTTTCCTCGAGGAGGTGTTGCTTGTCCTCCAGGGCGAGTAGGCAGTCGCCTGCCAGTAGGTAGGAGAGGAGGTCGTGGGTGGTTTCCTCGGGTGGGGCGGACCAGTCTTCGCGGTGCCAGGCGGCGGCGCAGTAGCGCTGGTGTGCGGCTCTTGCGGACTTGGCCATGAGGGGGAGGACGTCGGCAACGGGGGGTGGGGTGGGGGTGTCGGGGAGCCATTCGACCTCGCCGACCAGGTACGGGGCGGCTTTGTGGTCGACGGAGAGGAGTTTGAAGCGGCGTTCGCCCTTGGTGACGATGTCGAAGCGGCCGTCGTTTAGCCTGCGGGCTTCCCTCAACAACGCTGTGCAGCCGATTTCGCGCAGCGAGCCGACGTTGTCGGTGCCGATCTCCCAGCCCTCGCGGATCGAGACCACGCCGAACTGGCGGTCGGGCAGGACGCCGGTGACCAGGTCGACGGTGAGCTGGCGGTAGCGGGGCTCGAAGATGTGCAGCGGCAAGGACGCCCCGGGCAGCAGCACGGTGCCCAGCGGGAAGAGCGGGAGCGTCTCGGTCACACGACCACGTTACGACGTGGCGCCCGTGCCTGCTGGACGGCCGCTCGACGGCGGGCGGAGGACGGCGAACTGGTCGGTCACCAGGATTCCCCTTGCGCTGAAACGGAAAAGCGCCGCGGGCCTGCCGCCGGTGGGTCCGGGGGGTGAGGTGTCGCCGGTGGGTTCGAGCAGGCCGCGGCGGGAGAGCACGCGTTGCAGGTTGGTGGCGGAGACGCGGTAGCCCAACGCCGCCGAGTACAGCTCGCGCAGCGCGGAGATGGTGAAGTCCGGTGGTGCCAAAGCGAAACCGAGGTTCGTGTAGGACAGCTTGGAACTCAGCCGGTGGCGTGCCTTGTGGATGATCGAGCGGTGGTCGAACGCGGTCTCGGGGAGTCCGTCCACCGGGAACCAGGCCGTGTCGGCGGGGATCTCCGGGTCGATGTCGGAGGGGACCAGGCCGAGGAACGCGGTGGCGACGACGCGGGGGCCGGGGACGCGGTCGGGGGCGCTGAAGACGGAGAGCTGCTCGACGTGGGAGAGCTGCCTCACGTCGACCTTCTCGGCGAGCTGGCGCTTGATGGACGCCTCGATGTCCTCGCGGTCGCCGAGCGCGCCGCCGGGTAGTGACCAACGGTGAGCGTGCGGTTCCCTGGCGCGTTGCCAGAGCATGACCTGGAGTGATCCGGCTCTCACCTGGAGTACTGCGGCCAACACCTCATGTCCCGCGAGACCCACGGGCTGATACTATCGGCTACGTTTTCGACCCAAAGGCGAAAACCTCGGAGAGTCGCGAGGAGGACCCCATGGTCGCTACCGCATATGTGGAGCGAACCTCAGACGGCGCGTACGACGGCATCGAGGCCGACGCGTCCTGGCGCGCGGAGGTGCTCGAACTCGCGCGTCAGCGCGACGCGGTCATCCTCGCCCACAACTACCAGCTGCCCGAGATCCAGGACATCGCCCACCACACGGGCGACTCGCTCGCGCTCAGCCGCATCGCCGCGGCCAGCGACGCGTCCACGATCATCTTCTGCGGCGTGCACTTCATGGCGGAGACGGCGAAGATCCTCGCTCCGCGGAAGACGGTGCTGATCCCCGACGAGCGGGCGGGCTGCTCGCTGGCCGACTCGATCACCGGTGAGCAGCTGCGCGAGTGGAAGGCCGAGCACCCCGGCGCGGTGGTCGTGTCCTACGTGAACACGACCGCCGAGGTGAAGGCGGAGACGGACATCTGCTGCACGTCGTCGAACGCGGTCGACGTGGTCGCCTCGATCCCGGCGGACCGCGAGGTGCTGTTCCTGCCGGACCAGTTCCTGGGCGCGCACGTGAAGCGCGAGACCGGCCGGGAGAACCTGCACATCTGGGCGGGGGAGTGCCACGTCCACGCGGGCATCAACGGTCCCGAGCTGGCCGCCCGCGCGGCGGAGGACCCCGAGGCGGACCTGTTCATCCACCCGGAGTGCGGTTGCGCCACGTCGGCGCTCTACCTCGCGGGCGAGGGCATCGTGCCCGCGGAGAAGGTGCGCATCCTGTCGACCGGCGACATGATCACCGCCGCCCGCGGCACGGCCGCGAAGTCGGTGCTGGTGGCGACCGAGATCGGCATGCTGCACCAGCTGCGCAAGGCCGCGCCGGAGATCGACTTCCGCGCGGTGAACGACCGGGCGTCGTGCAAGTACATGAAGATGATCACGCCCACCGCCCTGCTGCGCTGCCTGCGCGAGGGCCTGGACGAGGTGCACGTGGACCTGGAGACCGCGAAGCGGGCGCAGGCGTCGGTGCAGCGGATGATCGAGATCGGCAAGCCCGGCGGCGGCGAGTGAGGCCGCGCTGGGAGGCCCGCGCCGACCTCGTCGTGGTCGGCACGGGAGTGGCGGGGCTGACGGCCGCGCTGCGCGCCCACGAACTGGGCCTGCGGGTCCTCGTCGTCACCAAGGCCAGCGGGCCGGACGGCAACACGCGCTGGGCGCAGGGCGGCGTCGCCGTCGTGCTGCCCGGTGAGCACGACGAGGGCGACACCGTCGGCGCGCACATCGGCGACACGCTCGTCGCGGGCGCCGGCCTGTGCGACGAGGACGCTGTCACAGCGGTGATCTCCGGGGGTCCGGAGGCGGTGGAACGGTTGCGCGAGCGCGGCGCCGTCTTCGACGCCAAGCCCGACGGCCACCTGGCCCGCACCCGCGAGGGCGGCCACACGGCGTTCCGCGTCGTGCACTCCGGTGGCGACGCGACCGGCGCCGAGGTCGAGCGGGCGCTGCTCGCGGCGACCGCGGACGGCAGGTTGCCGGTGCTGGAGCAGCACGT
Source organism: Umezawaea sp. Da 62-37 (assembly GCF_032460545.1). GTDB lineage: Bacteria > Actinomycetota > Actinomycetes > Mycobacteriales > Pseudonocardiaceae > Umezawaea. The sequence goes on along the minus strand of NZ_CP135965.1, from coordinate 3,577,243 downwards.
CGCGGTCGACGCGCTGCGCACCCCGCTCGGCGTCGTGTGCGGACTGCTGGTGCTCGACGGCAACGGCGTGCCCGGCGCGATCGGCGCCCCCGCGGTGCTGCTCGCCAGCGGCGGCCTCGGCCAGCTGTACCAGGCGACGTCCAACCCCGAGGTCGCGACCGGCGACGGTCTCGCCCTGGCGATGCGGGCGGGCGCGATGGCGGCGGACGTGGAGTTCGTCCAGTTCCACCCGACCGTCCTCTACACCGGGCGCGGCGCGCGCGGCCGGTGCCCGCTGGTCACCGAGGCGGTGCGCGGCGAGGGCGCGGTGCTGGTCGACGCCACCGGCGCGCGGGTCATGAAGGGCGTGCACCCGCTGGAGGACCTGGCTCCCCGCGACGTGGTCGCGGCGGCCATCACCCGGCACATGGCGAACGGGCCCGGCGGGATCGACGACCACGTGTTCCTCGACGCCACCGGGCTCGACCGGATGGCGACCCGGTTCCCGACGGTCCACGCGGCCTGCCTCGCGGCGGGCGTCGACCCGGCGCGCGACCCCATCCCGGTCGCCCCGGCGGCGCACTTCGCCTGTGGCGGCGTGATGGCGGACGTGGACGGGCGCACCGCGATCACCGGCCTGTACGCGGCCGGCGAGGTGGCGAGGACCGGTCTGCACGGCGCGAACCGGTTGGCGTCCAACAGCTTGCTGGAAGGCCTGGTCGTGGGGACCCGTGCGGCGGAAGCCGTCGCGGCAGACCTCGCGCTCGGGCTGCTGGCCGACCCGAAGACCGCGCTCGACCCGGTGCTGCCCATCGCCCCGGTCGCTGACCGCGACTCGCTGCAACGGGTCATGAGCCGGTACGCGGCCATCGGCCGGGACGCCGAGGGCCTCGCGGTCGTCGGCTCGGTACTCGACCTGTCCACTGTGGACCGGGTGCTCGACACCCGGCGCCTGGTGGAGGACGCGGCGCTCACGCTCGCCGCGCGGGCGCTCATCGCGGCCGCCGCCGAGCGCACCGAGTCCCGCGGCTGCCACGTGCGCACGGACTTCACCGCGCGCGACGAGGTCCGCTGGCACCGCACGCAGGCCGTCCGGCTCACCCCGACCGGCCAGCCCGTTCTCGCTGATCCTGTGATGGCTTGGGGTGCGGCATGACCACTGTCGATCTGGAAGACGCCCGTCGGGCGATCGCGCTGGCGTTGGCGGAGGACCTCCGCTACGGCCCGGACGCCACGACCGAGGCCACCGTGCCCGTCGACGCGGTGGCGGTCGCCGAACTGACCCCGCGCGCCTCCGGTGTGCTGGCCGGGATCCCGGTGGCGCTGGAGGTGTTCGGCGCCGACGTGGAGATCCTGTCCCAGCGCGCCGACGGCGAGAAGGCCGTTCCCGGCGAGCCCGCGCTGGTCGTGCGCGGCCGGGTGCGCGACCTGCTCACCGTCGAGCGCACGGCGCTGAACTTCCTCACCCACCTGTCCGGCATCGCGACCGCCACGGCGGCGTGGGTGGACGCGGTCGCGGGCACCGGCACGCAGATCCGCGATTCCCGCAAAACGTTGCCGGGTCTGCGTTTGCTGGAGAAGTACGCGGTCCGCTGCGGCGGCGGCGTCAACCACCGCATGGGCCTCGGCGACGCGATCCTCATCAAGGACAACCACGTCCTCGCCGCCGGTTCCGTGAAAGCGGCCATGGCCGCGGTCCGCGCCCACGCCCCGCACCTGCCGTGCGAGGTCGAGGTGGACAGCCTGGAGCAGTTGGACGAGGCCGTCGCCGAAGGCGCGGAACTGGTGCTGCTGGACAACTTCACGCCGGAGCAGTGCGCCGAGGCCGTCCGCCGCGCCAAGGGCGTCAAGCTCGAAGCCTCCGGCGGCCTCACCCTGCCGGTCGCCCGCGCCTACGCCGAGACCGGCGTGGACTACCTGGCGGTCGGCGGCCTGACCCACTCCTCGCCCGCACTGGACCTGGGGATGGACCTGCGCTGACGGCACGGTGCGACGGCGGCGGACCCCGCCGCCGTCACACCGGCCCGGCCGCGAGCGACCGCAGGTACGGCAGCCGGGGCAGACCCGCCGAGCCGTAGAGGAAGTAGCACAGCAGCACGGACAGCCACGGCGTGCCGAACCCCGCCAGGCACAGCGGTTCCGCGCCCGAGAAGTTCAGGAAGCACACCCCGCGCGGCGGGTCGGTGGTGAACTCGACCACCGCCTCGTGGTCGAACGCCAGCCACTGCTGACCGGTGAAGCACAGCGTGCGCCGGTCCGTCACGACCGCGCGGGCCAAGCAGTGGTCCCGCCACCGCGGCGCGGCCATCGCCTGGGCCCGGTTGCGGGCGACCGAGTTGCCCACCGCGTTCGCGGCGAGGCCCGCGGCGACGAACAGCGGCGACCCGAAGAAGAAGCCGCTGTTCTGCTGGTAGGACACGTCCATGCCGTAGAACCGCGAGTACGCCACCGTCAGGTCGCAGAACGACGTCTCGCCGGGGTTCAGCCGCACCGGCGTGAAGAGCGGCTGAGGTGTCCCGCCGCCCGCCAGGTGGGCGTAGAGGTGCGTGGCCGATCTCCACGCGGCCGTCCACTCGTCCCAGTCCGCCACGTCGACTCCCCCTTCGTCGCGGTGGAAGTGTTCCGCCGCCACGACAGGAGATCAACCGGGTTCGGTCCCGTGTCCGCAGTCGTGCGGGGACGCGGTCACAGTCGCCTGTTCGAGAGCACCGGCAACGTGCGCCGGGCGTTCTCGACGGATTCCACGTCGATGTCCACCACCAGCAGGTCCGGCTCCGCCCCGAGGCTGCCGACGACGTTGCCGAGCGGATCGGCGACGATGCTGTGCCCCACCCCGGTCGGAGCCGTGGTCCCCAGGTCGCCGGGATCGGCCTGGCCGCACGCCAGCACCCACGACGTGCAGTCCAACGCCCGTGCGCGGACCAGCAACTCCCACTGGTCGACCTTGCCGGGCCCCGAGCCCCAGGACGCGCCGAGCAGGACGGCGGTGGCGCCCGCGTCGGCCAGCGCGCGGAACAGTTCGGGGAAGCGGACGTCGTAGCAGGTGGCGATGCCCAGCGTCATCCCGTCGACCTCGACGGTCACCGGCTTCGCCCCCGGAGCGACGGTGCTCGACTCCTGGAAGCCGAAGGCGTCGAACAGGTGGATCTTGTCGTAACCGAGGTGCACGTCCGCCCCCGTGACGAGCAGCGTGTTGGTCACCCGCCCATCGGCCGTGGGCGTGAACATCCCCGCCACCACGACCACGCCGTGCTCCACGGCGATGTCGCGCACGGCGGTCGCCCACGGTCCGTCCAGCGGTTCGGCGACGGGCTTGAGCGACACCCCGAACCGGCACTGGGTGGCCTCCGGGAACAGCACCACCCGAGCCCCGTCCGCGGCGGCCCGGCGGACTCCGTCGCGCACCGATTCCAGGTTCGCCAACGGATCGGTGGTCGAGCTGATCTGGCTGAGAGCGACGCGCACGGCGTGATCCTCCTCTGGTATACACACAGTATGCAGGTGTCCGGTCGCGACAAGGCCTACGAGTTCCTCAAGGACACCATCCTGGCCGACCCCGAGATGCAGGGGCGCTTCATCAGCGAGCAGGAAGTCGCCGACCGCATCGGTGTGTCCCGCACCCCCATCCGCGAGGCGCTGCTGCTGCTCGCGGCCGAGGACATGGTCCAGCTCGTGCCCAAGAAGGGTGCTTACGTGGCACCGGTTTCCGGGCGCCAGGTGGCCGAGCTGATGGAGCTGCGCGGCATGGTCGAGCGCTTCGCCGCGGAGCACGTCCTGCAAGCCGGGACCGCGCCCGTCCGGGACATGCGCGAGGCGATCGGACGCCAGACCGCGTTGCGGGGCATGGCGGACGCGCGCGAGTTCATTGACGTCGACCGCCAGTTCCACGCGCTCCTGGTGAAGGCGACCGGCAACGAGCTGCTGACCAAGGTGTACGAGGGCCTGCGCGCCCGGCAGATCAGGGCCGGTGTGGTGGCGCTGTACCGCTCGGAGGGCAGGCGGGACGCCGTGCTGCTGGAGCACGAGTCCATCGTGGCCGCGCTGGAGTCCGGGGACGTCGGCGCGGCCACGGCGGCGATCACCTCTCACCTGGAGTCCACGCTCAAGGTGCTGCTCGGCACCTGATCGTCCTCGGGATCGCGGCCCAGGCGCAGCCCGGTCGACGTGACCACGCAGGCGACGGCGACGTACACCGCGACCAGCAACCACGAGTCGAACTCCGCCAGCAGGGCGGTGAACACCAGCGGCGCGATCGCCCCGCCGATCACGCCCGCGAGCGTGTAGGCCAGCGAACTGCCGGTGTAGCGCAGCCGGGGCGTGAACTGCTCGGCGATGAACGCCGCCTGCGGGCCGTACATGAACGCGTGGAACGCGAGCCCGACCACGATGCCCAGCACCAGGAGCGGTCGCGACCCGGTGTCGATCAGCGGGAAGAACACGAACGGCCAGACCGCGCCGCAGACCGCCGCCCCCGCGTACAGCGCGCGCCGGTTGACCCGGTCGGACAGCCAGCCGGCCAACGGCATCAGCACCAGCTGGCACCCCGACGCGATGAGCACCGCGGTCAGCCCGGCGTTGCGCGGCAGGCCGAGCTGGGTGGTGATGTAGGTCAGCACGAACACGGTGAACAGCGCGTAGAGCACGTCCGGCCCGACGCGGCACAGGACGGCGGCCACCAGCGGCCTGCGCTGGGTGCGGAACACCTCGGCGACAGGTGCCTCCGGTCGGTCGCCGCTCTCCTGAATGGCCTTGAACACCGGCGTCTCCTCCAGCTCCAGCCGGATCCACAGGCCGAACCCGACGAGCACCGCGGACAGCAGGAACGCGACCCGCCAACCCCACGACAGGAACTGCTCGTCGCTGAGCAGCACGCCCAGCAGCGCCAGCACGCCGTTCGCCATCAGGTTCCCGGCGGGCGGCCCGATCTGCGCCGCCGAAGCCCAGAACCCGCGCTGCCGGGGATCGCCGTACTCGCTGGAGAGCAGCACCGCGCCGCCCCACTCGCCGCCGAGCCCGACGCCCTGCGCGAAGCGCAGCACCACCAGCAGCACCCCGGCGAGCCCGCCGATGGCCGCGTGCGTGGGCAGCAGGCCGATCAGCATCGTGGCGATGCCGGTGATCAGCAGCGTGGTCACCAGCACGCGCTTGCGGCCGAGCTGGTCGCCGAGCCTGCCGAACAGGAACCCGCCCAGCGGCCGCGAGAGGTACCCGACGGCGTAGGTGGAGAACGCCAGCAGCGTCGCGGTCAGCGGTTCGGAGCTGGGGAAAGAACAGCGGGCCGAGCACCACGGCGGCGGCCACGTTGTAGATCGCGAAGTCGTACCACTCCAGCGCGGTGCCGGAGAGCGAGGCGGCGAACGCGCGGATCAGAGCGGGTCCGCGCACGTCGTGGGGTGTGGTCGGCGACATCGTGTAATACTGCTTGTATACAACTCGTATGCGCAAGGAGTGGCATGTCGGACCTGAGTTTCGAACTACCCGACGGCGCCCGCGTCGCGGTCACCGTGACGACCCTGCTCAACGGCGGCTACGCGGGCCGGAGCCAGGACGACGTGGCCGCCCACGTGCGGGAACTGGCCGAGCTGGGCGTTCCCGCGCCGAGCGAGACCCCGAGCCTGTACCCGGTCGCGCCCTACCTGGCGCAGCAGACCGGCGAGGTGGCGGTGCAGCACGACCGCACCTCCGGCGAGGCCGAGTGGGCGCTGGTGGTGACCGACGACGACCTGCTGCTCACCGTCGCCTGCGACCACACCGACCGCGCGCTGGAGGTGCACGGCGTGGCGTGGAGCAAGCAGGCGGGGCCGGACGTGCTGGGGCGCGGGGCGTGGCGGCTCGAGGAGGTCGCCGACCGGATCGACGAGGTCGAGCTGACCGCGTGGGCCGACGGCGTCGAGATCCAGGTCGGCACGCTCGCCGAACTGCTCGCCCCCGCCTACTGGGTCGAGGTGCTGCGGGCCCGTGACCTGCTGCGGCCCGGCACGGTGCTGCTGTCGGGGACCATCCCGATGCGCGAGGGCGTGAACCAGTTCGCCGAGCGGTGGCGGGTCGAACTCCGCGATCCCGCGACCGGCCGCGCGATCGACTGCGCCTACTCGGTGCGCACCCTCCCGGCCGCGATCGGCTGACGGTGCCGGAGCGCACGGACTAGGGTCGGGTGTCGTGCGCTTCCTGTTGCCCCCCGTCCTGCTCGTGGCCGCCGTCGCCGTCTCCGCGTGCACCGGCACGACCACACCCAGTGCGGAGGGCACGAACGACAACAGCTCCATCGTGCTCGCCGACGCGACCGAGCCGACCACGCTGAACCCGTTGCTGGGCTACGCGCCCGAGGGCGTGTCGAAGATCTTCGACGGCCTGGTCGAGCACCGCGCGGACCGCACGCTCCAGCCCCAGCTCGCCGCGCAGGCGCCGAAACCGGCCGCCGACGGCCTGTCGTGGACGGTGGAGCTGCGCGACGACGTGAAGTTCACCGACGGCAGCGCGTTCGGCGCCGAGGACGTGGTGGCGACCTACCGGGCGCTGCTCGACCCGGCCGCCGGGGCGACCGTGCGGCCGGAGTTCGCGATGCTCACCGGGGTCGAACAGCTCGACGTGCGCAACGTCCGGTTCACCCTTTCCCAGCCCTACGCGCCGTTCCCCGACCTGCTGGTGCTCGGCATCCTGCCCAGCGAGGCGCTGGCCGCGGGCGGACCGCTGGCCAACAGCCCGGTGAACACCGCCCCGGTCGGCACCGGGCCCTACCGGCTGGCCGAGTGGACCAAGGGCGACAAGATGGTCCTGGAGGCGAACCCCTCGCACCCGGAGGGCGCTCCCAGGATCAAGAAGCTGACCGTCGTGTTCGTCCCGGACGACAACACCAGGGCGCAGCGGATGCAGAAGGGCGAGTTCGACGGCGCCGAGCTGCCGCCGCGCCTGGCCGCGGGCTTCGCCACGACCGACGGCCTGCGCGTGCTCGACCACGGCTCCGCGGACCTGCGCGCGATCACGCTGCCCACGGGCAACCCGGTCACCGGCGACCCGGCCGTGCGGCTCGCGCTGAACCTCGCCGTCGACCGCCAGGGGATGATCGACAACCTGCTGGCGGGCAAGGGGACGTCGGCGAGCACGCCGGTGCCCGCGGTGCTGCCGGAGTTCGTCGACCCCGGCGCGGTGTTCCGCCACGACAAGGCCGTCGCCGAGTTCACGCTCGACCAGGCGGGCTGGCTGCGCGGCGCGGACGGGCTGCGCGCGCGCAACGGCGTGCGGGCCTCGTTCACGCTCATGTACCCGATCGGCGACGTGGTCCGCAGCGACCTGGCGACGGCGTTCGTGGCCGACGCGAAGGCGGTCGGCGTGGACGTGCAGCTCGCCGGGCTGAGCCGCGAGGCGATCGTCCCGCGGCTGGCGCAGGACGCCGTGCTGGGCGGCGGCGGCGACCCGTTCGACCCGGACCAGGCGCTCTACCGGACGCTGCACACCGGCGCCGACGGCAATCCCGGCGGGTACACCGACGCCGCCGTGGACGCGGCGCTCGACGCAGGCCGCAGGCTGCTCGACCCGGCCCAACGCGCCGCCGCGTACCTCCAGTTCCAGCGCGCCTACCTCGCCGCGCCCGGCCTGGTGACGATCGCGTTCGTGGCGCACACCTACGTGGTGCGCGAGAACTGGAACGGCTACCAGCAGGTCGTCGACCCCGCTGTGCACGGTGGCCTGTCCTGGGGGCCGTGGTGGAACCTGCAGAAGTGGACGCCCAAGTAGTGAACATCGAAGCCACGCGGGCCGACACGCCCGCCGCCGTCGACCGGATCTTCCTGGACAGCGCGGGCTCGTCGCTGCCGCCCGCGCCCGTGCTGGAGGCCCAGCTCGCCCACCTGCGCCGCGAGGCCGAGATCGGCGGCTACCGGGCCGCCTACGAGCGCGCCGACGACGTCGAAGCCGGGTACGGCGTGTTCGCCGAGCTGCTGGGCGCCTCGGTGGACGAGATCGCGTTCACCGACAGCGCCACCCGCTCCTGGCTGACCGCGTTCGACGCCGTGCCGCTCGCCGAGGGCGACCGCGTGCTGATCACCGAGGTCGAGTACGCGGGCAACGCCGTGCCGCTGCTGCGCCGCGCCGAGGAGACCGGCGCGACCGTGGAGACCGTCCCGTCGGACGAGCACGGCCAGGTCGACGTCGCCGCGCTGCGCGAGCTGCTCGACGAGCGGGTGAAGCTGGTGTCGGTCGTGCACGTGCCGACCAACGGCGGCCTGGTGAACCCGGTCGCCGAGATCACCGCCGCCGCGCACGAGGTCGGCGCGCTGGTGATGCTGGACGCCTGCCAGTCGCTCGGGCAGTTCCCGGTCGGCCTGCACGACCTCGGCGTGGACATCCTGTCCGGCACCGGCCGCAAGTGGCTGCGCGGGCCGCGGGGGACCGGCGTGCTGGCCGTGAGCCGCGAGGCCCTGCCGCGGCTGCGCCCCCGGCTGGTGGACCTCTACAGCGGCCGCTGGACGTCGGCGGACACCTACGAGCTGCGCGACGACGCGCGGGTGTTCGAGCTGTGGGAGAACTCGATCGCGGCGAGGCTCGGGCTGATCGAGGCCGCCCGGTACGCGCTCGACCTGGGCGTGGACGCCATCGCGGCCGAGGTCGACGACCGCGCCAAGCGCTTGCGCGCCGGACTCGCGGACCTGCCCGGCGTCGAGGTCCGCGACCTGGGCGAACGGCGGTGCGGGCTGGTCACGTTCACCGTCGACGGGGTCGCCGCCGCCGACGTGAAGGACCGGTTGGTGCGCCAGGACATCACCGTGACCACCAGCGGGCTGTCGTCGACCAGGGTCGACATGACCCGGCGCGGGCTCGACGAAGTGGTGCGGGCGTCCCCGCACTACTTCGTCTCGCCCGAGCAGGTGGACCAGGCGGTCGCCGCGATCAGCAGGATTGGCCGATGACCCGCGGCACGCAGTCGGAGTAGCTCAGGAACAGGTCCACCGCGGTGTCGTTGCGGGCGGTCTGCGTCGCGATCTGGGTGTCGCGCGGGTAGAAGCCGTTCAGCCCGCTGCCGTCCTTCGGGTACATCTCGAAGGTGTAGCTCCAGATCTTGTGCGTGGCCCACATCCAGTCGTTGACGCCGCCGTCGGTGATGTAGAGGTCGCTGGACTGCTGCGGCGTGTAGCCGTTCTTCGCGGCCATCTGCCTGCCCAGCGTCGCGAAGGCGTTGGCCTGGTCGGCGTTGAGGCCCGTCGCGGTGTCGTTGTAGGTGTAGCCGTAGGGCCACAGGATCAGCTCGGAGTAGGTGTGCCAGTCGATGTGCGACTTGATCTGCTGCACGCCGCCGACCACGCGGGAGTTCACGAAGTCGCGCACCCGCTGCGTCTCCGGCGCGGAGAACGCGCTGGTGCCGCGGTAGGTCTCGCTCGACCCGCTGCTGCTTGACCCGCCGCAGCAGCCCCACTGGTAGCCCCAGTTGCGGTTGGGGTCGGTGCCGGTGGACGTCGAGTTGGGCTGCCGGTTCTTGCGCCACCCGCGCAGCGTGCCCGCCGCGATGTCGTACTCGGCGCCGTCGGGGTTGACGCTCGGCACGACCCAGATCTCCCGGCTGTCCACGAGCGCCTTGATCGACGTGTTGGTGGCGTAGCCGTCGGTGAGCCGCTGGATGATGTGCAGGCACATCTCGACGGTCAGGTGCTCGCGGGCGTGCTGGTTGCAGGTGAACAGCACCTCCGGCTTCGCCTGGTCGACGGCCGGGTTGTTGCTGATCTTCAGCGCGTACAGCGCGCGGCCCTGGTAGGAGTTGCCGATCGTCTGGAGCTTCACCAGGTTCGGGTGGTCGGTGACGGTCTGGTTCAGCTCGGCCGTCGTCTCGGCGTAGTTGTGGTAGCCGGTGTAGCCGGACGGGAAGTCGAACGTGCCGACGTCGGCGGTGCCGAGCCGGGCCAGCTGGGCGTCGGCGTCGCGCTTGGACTTCACGGTCAGCCCGGTCGCGCGCAGCGCCCGGAGCTGGGACCTCTCGGCGATCACGGTCAGCTTGTCGCCGTTCATCCCGAGCACGTCGACGCCGGTGTCGGCGACCTTCGTGCGCGCCACCGCGTCGGCGGCGGTGACCTCGTAGACGGTCCGCTCGCCGCGGACGGCCGTGGGCTCGGCGGATCCGGGGAGGGCGGTGGCCATCAGGACCAGGCACGCCAGCGCGACCAGGCCACGTCGTTTCGCGAACATGTGCGGCTCCACCATCGGCAGGGGGGTGGGACGGAGTGGTGCCGTTCCAGCGTGGCCCTGACCGTTCTGTCCGGATAGCGCCGTTCGCTGGCTTCGCGGTGGTCCGCACCGGGCTGACAGTTGACGGAATTCGCCTTCGCCTAGGCTTGGGGCCATGCTCACCCGCACCGACCTGCGAGGCAGTGTCCCGTCACCCACCGAACTCCGAGCGGTCCTGCCGCGCGCCGAGGTCGACGTGGAAGCGGTGCTGCATCAGGTCCGACCGGTGGTCGAGGCGGTCGAGGACCGCGGTGTGGACGCCGTCATGGAGTTCACCGAGCGCTTCGACAAGGTGCGCCCCGCGTCCGTGAGGGTGCCCGTCGCCGAACTGGGCGCCGCCCTGGAATCGCTCGACCCGGCCGTGCGCGAAGCCCTCGAGGTGTCGATCGAGCGGGCCCGCAAGGTGCACGCCGAGCAGCGCCGCACCGACACCACCGTCCAGGTCGTGCCCGGCGGCACGGTCACCGAGCGCTGGGTGCCGGTCGCCCGCGTCGGGCTGTACGCCCCCGGTGGCCTCGCCGTGTACCCGTCCAGCGTCGTGATGAACGTCGTCCCCGCGCAGGCCGCCGGGGTCGAGTCCCTGGTCGTCTGCTCGCCGCCGCAGGCGGAGTTCGGCGGCCTGCCGCACCCGACGATCCTCGCCGCCGCCGCCCTGCTCGACGTGACCGAGGTGTGGGCCGTCGGCGGCGCGCAGGCCGTGGCGCTGCTGGCGTACGGCGGCGTGGACACCGACGGCTCCGCGCTGGAGCCGGTCGACCTGGTGACCGGGCCGGGCAACCTCTACGTGACGGCCGCGAAGCGGATGCTGCGCGGGCTGATCGGCATCGACGCCGAGGCGGGCACGACCGAGATCGCCGTCCTCGCCGACGCGACCGCCGACCCCGTGCACGTGGCCGCCGACCTGATCAGCCAGGCCGAGCACGACCCGGCCGCCGCCAGCGTGCTGGTGACGGACTCCGAGGAGCTGGCCGACGCCGTGGACGCGGAGCTGGAGCGCCAGGTCGGCGCGACCAAGCACCACGAGCGGGTGCGGACCGCGTTGTCCGGCAAGCAGTCCGGCACCGTGCTGGTGTCCACCGTGGACGACGGGCTGCGGGTGGTGAACGCCTACGCGGCCGAGCACCTGGAGATCCAGACCGCCGACGCCCGCGCGGTCGCGGCCCGCGTCCGGTCGGCGGGCGCCGTCTTCGTCGGCCCGCACTCGCCGGTCTCCCTCGGCGACTACTGCGCGGGCTCGAACCACGTGCTGCCCACCGGCGGCTGCGCCCGGCACTCGTCCGGGCTGTCCGTGCAGACATTCCTGCGCGGCATCCACGTCGTGGACTACTCCGAGGAGGCGCTGCGCGGGGTCGCCGACCACGTGGTCGCCCTCGCCAACGCCGAGGACCTGCCCGCGCACGGCCAGGCCGTGACGGCGAGGTTCACGCGATGAGGGCTATCGGTGACCGGGTCGAGCTGTCCGACCTGCCGCTGCGCGAGGACCTGCGCGGACGCACGCCCTACGGCGCGCCGCAGCTGGACGTGCCGGTCCGGCTGAACACCAACGAGAACCCGTACCCGCCGACGCCCGAGCTGATCGCGGACGTCGTGACGGCGGTCGCCGAGATCGCGGGCGAACTGCACCGGTACCCGGACCGCGACGCCGTGGCGCTGCGCACGGACCTCGCCGCGTACCTGGCGGCCGCGACCGGTGTGCCGCTCACCGAGCGGAACCTGTGGGCCGCCAACGGGTCCAACGAGATCCTCCAGCAGATCCTCCAGGCGTTCGGCGGTCCCGGCCGCACGGCGCTCGGCTTCGAGCCGTCCTACTCGATGCACCCGATCATCGCGGCGGGCACCCGCACCGAGTGGTCGCCCACGCCGCGCCGCGAGGACTTCTCGCTGGACACCGCGCGGGCCGCGGAGATCGTCGCCTCGATCCGGCCGGACGTGGTGTTCGTGACCAGCCCCAACAACCCGACCGGCCAGAGCGTGCCGCCGTCGGACCTGCGCGAACTGATCGAGGCCGCGCCCGGCGTGGTCGTGGTCGACGAGGCGTACGCCGAGTTCTCGCCGCACAGCAGCGCCGTGGAGCTGATCGAGGACTTCCCGGCGAAGCTCATCGTCAGCCGCACCATGAGCAAGGCGTTCGCCTTCGCGGGCGGGCGCCTCGGCTACCTCGCCGCCGCCCCCGCCGTGGTCGACGCGCTGCTCCTGGTCCGGCTGCCCTACCACCTGTCCGCGCTGACGCAGGCGGCCGCGCGCGCTGCGCTGCGGCACTCCGTCGAGACGCTCGGCTCGGTCGCGAAGCTGGCCGCCGAACGCGACCGGGTCGTGGAGTCGTTGGCGGGCCAGGGTTTCCGGGTCGTGCACAGCGACGCGAACTTCGTGCTCTTCGGCTGGTTCGAGGACGCGCACGCCACCTGGCGGTCGTACTTGGAGCGCGGCGTGCTGATCAGGGACGTCGGCATCGCAGGGCACCTGCGGGTCACCATCGGAACGCCCGAGGAGAACGACACGTTCCTCGCGGCCGGCAAGGAGGTTCGTCGGTGAGTCGGGTCGGCAAGGTGGAGCGCGCCACCAGCGAGTCGTCGGTGTACGTCGAGATCGACCTGGACGGGACCGGGCAGGTCGAGATCGACACCGGAGTCCCGTTCTACAACCACATGCTGACCGCGTTCGGCGTGCACGGGAGCTTCGACCTCAAGGTGCGTGCCTCCGGTGACGTGGAAATCGACGCGCACCACACGGTAGAGGACGTCGCCATCGTGTTGGGGCAGGCGCTGCGGGAAGCGTTGGGGGACAAGAAGGGTATCCGGCGGTTCGGCGACTGCTGGATTCCGATGGACGAGACGTTGGCGCACGCCGCGGTCGATGTGTCCGGGCGCCCGTTCTGCGTGCACATCGGGGAGCCGGAGCAGTTCAACACGTTCACGATCGGTGGGAACTACCCGTTCGTGCTGAACCGGCACGTGTTCGACTCGTTGGCGTTCCACGCCCAGATCGCGTTGCACGTGAGGGTGGAGTACGGGCGGGATCCGCACCACATCAGCGAGGCCGAGTTCAAGGCGATCGCGCGGGCGTTGCGGGCCGCGGTCGAGCCGGATCCGAGGGTGGCGGGAGTGCCTTCCACCAAGGGTGTTCTGTAATGCCGAAGGAGTACGTGGGGATCGGGCTGTTGGCGTTGGCCGGGTTCCTGCTGGGTGGGGTTTACAGCACTTGGAAGACGGCCAAGGTGGTCGCGGGGGTGTTGGGGGTGTTGGCGGTGGTCGCTGTTGGTGGAGCGGTGGCCTGGTTGGTTTAGGTCTGGGCTAGGTATTGCGGTGGGACGTGGGGGGTTAGCCAGACGCCGTTGGCGCTGATGCGGAATTCGTGGCCGTCGTGGTGCATGGCTTTTGCGTTGACGGTGAGGATTACCGGTTTGCCGCGTCTTGCGCCTACTCGTTGGGCGGTTTCGATGGTTGCCGAGAGGTGGACGTCGTGGCGGTTCATGGGTTTGAGGCCGTGCTGGTGGATGGCGGGTAGTGAGCTGGCGATGGTGCCGTGGTAGAGGGTTGCCGGGGGTTCGGATGTCGGTAGGCCCAGGTCGACGGGGGTGCTGTGGCCTTGGCTGGCGCGGATGCGGTTGTCCTGGATGGCGAAGCGTTGTTTGTCGTTGTGGGTGACCACTTCCATGAGCTGGGCGCGGGTGATGTTGCCGCCCAGGGCGGTGAGGAGTACGTCGATGTCGACCCAGCCTGCGGGGTCGAGGCGGATGCCGATGGCTTCCGGGGAGTGCCTCAGGTGTCTGGAGAGGCGCTTGGAGATGCGGATGGTGTCTTTTTCTTGCATGGGGTGTAGCTGAGCACGTCGGGGGTGGGGGTTGCTACTGGTTTGTGGGGGGTTGGGTTTTAGGGCTGGTGCCTTTACCCGGTCGCCGAGTGTTCTATGCTTGTCGAAGCTTGTCAAGACGATGGAGCTGTCTTGACAAGCTTCGACAAGCATAGAGATGGCTTTGGATCGGGTGCAGGGGTAGGTCTGGCTGCGCCAGCATTCGGCTGCGCCGAACTCGGGCACCTCGCTGCGCGTCGGCAAGGCATCAGGCTCCGCCTGATAAGGCCTGGCTTTGGTCTTTTGGGGATCCGACGCTCCGCGACGGACCAGGCACCTCGCTGCGCGTCGGCAGGGCATCCGAGCTGCGCCGGACCGGGCACCTCGCTGTGCGTCGGTAGAGCATCCGAGCTGCGCCGGACCGGGCACCTCGCTGTGCGTCGGTAGAGCATCCGAGCTGCGCCGGACCGGGCACCTCGCTGTGCGACGGTCGGGCATCCGGGCTGTGCGGGCCAAGAGGGCTGTTGTGGTGTTCGGTGTTCAGGTGCCGCCTTCGGTGGCTGCTTTCAGTTTTGGTGCGCCCGGTCCGTCGACTGCCTGTGCGTCGTCGAAGTTGTGGAGGAAGCAGCTGCGCAGGGAGAGGCAGCCGCAGCCGATGCAGGAGGTCAGGCGGTCGCGGAGGCGGTGTAGGGCGTCGATGCGGGCGTCGAGTTCCTCCTGCCAGGTCTGCGACAGGCGGCTCCAGTCGGCCTTCGTCGGTGTGCGGGCGTCGGGGAGGGTGGCGAGTGCGGCGTGCACGTCTTCCAGGCTCAGGCCGACTCGTTGTGCTGTGCGGATGAAGGCGAGCCTGCGCAGTACGGACCTGGCGTACCGGCGTTGGTTGCCGGTGGTGCGGTGCGATGCGATCAGCCCGCGCTCCTCGTAGAAGCGCAGCGCGGTGTGCGGTACGCCGCTGCGCTCGGCCACCTGTCCGATGGTGAGGTTCTCCGGTAACTTGGTCACCCGCCCAGCCTACGTCTTGACCTCCACCATGGTCGAGGTTGGATCGTGGAAGCATGACAGCGACAAGGGAATCGGGGTTCGCGGGCATTCCCGCGTTGTTCGCCCGGATGACGGGGGACGAGAAGCACGAGTGGGCGGCGGCGTCGACGCTCGACGTGTTGTGGGTGCTCTACGACCGGGTTTTGAGAGTGTCGTCGGAGCGGGTCGACGACCCTGGGCGGGATCGGTTCCTGTTGTCCAAGGGGCATGGGCCGATGGCGTACTACGCGGTGCTGGCGGCGAAGGGGTTCCTGGAGCCGTCGCTCCTGGACACGTGGACGAAGTGGGACTCGCCGTTGGGGCGGCACCCGGACCGGCTGCTGGTGCCGGGGGTGGAGATCAGCAGCGGGTCGTTGGGGCACGGGTTGCCGATCGCGGTGGGGATGGCGTTGGGGCTGGGTGTGCAGGGGGGTGACCAGCGGGTGGTGGTGCTGGTCGGGGACGCGGAGCTTGATGAGGGCAGCAACCACGAGGCCATCGCGTTGGCGGGGCGGATGGGGATTGAGCGGTTGACGGCCGTGGTGGTGGACAACCGGTCCGGTACGCACGGGTGGCCGGGTGGGATCGCGGCGCGGTTCGCGGTGGAGGGCTGGGAGGCGACCACAGTGGACGGTCGGGATCAGGACGCGCTGCACGACGCGTTGACCCTGCCGCACGTGGGCGCGCCGCTGGTGGTCGTGGCGGAGGTGCTGTGATGGCGACGATGAGGGAGGAGTTCGCCCGGACGGTGACCGAGGTGATGGCGGTCGACCCCCGTGTCGTGGTGGTGCTCGCGGAGATCTCCCGCGACGTCTTCCCGGCCTCCGATCGGGTGATCAACGTCGGCATCCGCGAGCAGGCCATGGTCGGGGTCGGCGGGGGACTGGCGCTGAGCGGGCTGCGGCCGGTGGTGCACACGTACGCGCCGTTCCTGGTCGAGAGGCCGTTCGAGCAGATCAAGCTGGACTTCGGCCACCAGGACGTCGGCGGGGTGCTGGTGAGCGTCGGTGCCTCCTACGACGACCCGGCGTGGGGGCGGACGCACCAGGCGCCCGGCGACGTCGCGCTGTTCGACACGCTGCCCGGCTGGACCGTGCACGTGCCCGGCCACCCGGACGAGGTGGCGCCGCTGGTGCGCGCCGCGCTCGCCGCCGACAACCGGGTGTACCTGCGGCTTTCGTTGCGCGCCAACGCGCGCGCGTACCCGGTGGCGGAGGGGTTCACCGCGGTGCGCGAGGGTCGGCTGGGAGTGGTGGTCGCGGTCGGGCCGGTGCTGGACCGGGTGCTGGAGGCCACCACCGACACCGATGTGACGGTGCTCTACACCAGCACGATCCGGCCGTTCGACGCCGAAGGCCTGCGCCGGGCGGTGCGGGAGGCGGACCGCGCCGACGTGCTGCTGGTCGAGCCGTACCTGGAGGGGACGTCCGCGCACCTGGTCAGCGAGGCGCTGGCCGACGTTCCGTCACGGCTGAGATCCCTTGGCGTGCAAAGGGAAGCCGAGCTGCACGCCTACGGCACCGCGGAAGACCACGACTCGGCGCACGACCTCGACGTCGTCGGCATCTCGGCGGCCGTGCGGCGGATGTACAACCACGGGAATCAGGCATGATCTAGTCCTGTGAGAGTGGCGAGAACCCTGATCTGGACCGCGGCACCCACCGCGACGCTGCAACTGGCCCTGCACAAGGAGGGCTCGGGGCCCGCCGCGCTCGTCCCGGTGAGCACGGGCACGGTGCTCCTCCCCGCGCGGCGCGGAGGTTTCCCGTCCGCCGTGCGGCTGGCCGACCGGTGCCGGGAGATCGGCGGCACGGCGCTGGTCCTGAGGTGGTCGGGCAGCACGCAGGTCGGCTCGGACGGCACCCGCACGACCTACCAGGGGTCGGTGCTGTCCGCGATGCGGCTCGCGGGCCCGGTGACGTGGTGGCGGCTCAAGGGTCGTGAACGCGGCGACGCCGAGCTGACCGCCGACGTGACGCAGGTCGTGGGACTGGTCGACGAGGGCCGCGCGGACGCGCACGTGGCCGGGCTGCCCTCGTCGCGCACGCGGCTGGTGGGCCTGCCGATCAACACCATGCTGCCCGTGGTGCCGGTCACGCAGGGTGCGGCACCGACCGAACCACCACTGGCCTAGCCTGGTCACGTGGCACGCGTCGTCGTCTTGGACTACGGATCCGGCAACCTCCGCTCGGTCGAGCGCGCCCTCCAGCGCGTCGGCGCCGACGTGGAGGTGACCTCCGACCACCGCGCCGTGCTCGACGCGGACGGCCTGTTCGTCCCCGGTGTCGGCGCGTACGCGGCGTGCATGGACCAGCTCAACGCCATCCGCGGCGGCCGCATGATCGGCGAACGCCTCGCAGGCGGCCGCCCGGTGCTCGGCGTGTGCGTGGGCATGCAGGTCCTGTTCGACCGCGGCATCGAGCACGGCGTGCTCACCGAGGGCTGCGGCGAGTGGCCGGGCACGGTGGAGCGGCTGGAAGCTCCGATCGTGCCGCACATGGGCTGGAACACCGTGCGCGCGCCGGCGGACACCAGGCTGTTCGCCGGGCTGCCCGACGACACCCGGTACTACTTCGTGCACTCCTACGGCGTGCGCGACTGGGTGCTGGAGCCGTCGGACGTGATCAAGCCGCCGCTCGTGACGTGGGCCGAGCACGGCAGCGACTTCGTGGCCGCGGTGGAGAACGGCGTCCTGTGGGCGACCCAGTTCCACCCGGAGAAGTCCGGCGACGCGGGCGCGCACCTGCTGGAGAACTGGCTGAAGAGCTTCAACTAGGCTGAATGGCGTGACATTCACGCTGCTCCCGGCCGTCGACGTGGTCGACGGCCTCGCCGTCCGGCTCGTCCAGGGCGAAGCCGGCACCGAGACCAACTACGGCGACCCGCTGGAGGCCGCACTCGCCTGGCAGCGCGACGGTGCCGAATGGGTGCACCTGGTCGACCTCGACGCCGCGTTCGGCCGCGGCAGCAACCGCGAACTGCTGGCCCGCGTCGTCGGCGAACTCGACGTGAACGTGGAGCTGACCGGCGGCATCCGCGACGACGAGTCGCTCGCCAACGCCCTCTCGACCGGCTGCGCCAGGGTCAACCTCGGCACCGCCGCGCTGGAGGACCCGGCGTGGTGCGCCAAGGTCGTCGCCGAACACGGCGAGAAGGTCGCCGTAGGCCTGGACGTGCGCATCACCGAGCGCGGCCACCGGGTCGCCTCGCGCGGCTGGACCACCGACGGCGGTGACCTGTGGGAGGTGCTGGAGCGGCTGGACCGCGACGGCTGCACCCGCTACGTCGTGACCGACGTCGGCAAGGACGGCATGCTCCAGGGCCCGAACGTCGACCTGCTGCGCGAGGTCTGCGCCCGCACCGACGCGCCGGTCATCGCCTCCGGCGGTGTGTCCAGTGTGGACGACCTGATCGCGCTCGCCGCCCTGTCCCGAGACGGCGTCGAGGGCGCGATCATCGGCAAGGCGCTCTACGCGGGCTCGTTCACCCTTCCCGAGGCGCTCACCGCCGTCCGGGGCTAGGGACTGCTTCCCGGATCCGTGTCCGCGACAGCCGGGCCTGACGCGGCCCCTGGGGGCACGGGCAGAGGGCCCACGTACAACAGCGGTATGCGGGCACTCTGCCCGCACCGCCAGGAACCACCTCAGGCGCGGCTCTCATCGAACGAAATCCGGGAAACAGCCCCTAGTCCACTCCGGGACCGGGTGGTCCACGTGGACCACCCGGTCCGCGCACCCTTGTCGGGCGTCGGTTGTCATCCTCCGGACTGGTCCGCGTGCCAGCCCGCAGGATGATGCCCGCCTAGCCGGGGCGTGGGCACCGTGGGTGCATGCCCTTCCCCACCTCAGAGGTCCACGCGGACAAGTCCATCGCCGAGCACCGGTTCGGCGGCACCACGCGGGCGGAACCGTTGGCGCGCGGCGCTTTCCGCCTTTCCCTCGCGCCCGTCGACGACACTCCGACCTGGTTCCGCGCTCCCGACGGCGGCTTCGCCTGGTTCGAGCCGTACCGGAGGGCGTCGTGAGCGACTGCTCAGGCCCGCGGCAGCGTCCGAAGCCGTGCCCGCCCGATGGCCGCGTCGATCTCCCCGGTGATGTGGGCCTCCGCAGCCTCCCGCGTGATCCCCGCCCCGGCGAGCACCTCGGCCGCGGTCCCGGCCCCCTCCGCGAGCACGCCGAGCAGGAGGTGTTCGGTGCCCACGAAGTTGTGGCCGAGCCGTAGCGCCTCGCGCACCGCCAGTTCCAGCGCCTTCTTGGAGTGCGTGGTGAACGGCTGCTGCTCGGACGGCTGCCTGCTGGTGCTGTCGAGCTTGAGCAGCAGCGCCATGCGCGTGCTGCCCTCGGCCGCCTCCAGGTAGTGCATCGTCTTCGCCCCCAGCCCGCCCGACTCGTCGAGCAGGCCGAGCAGCAGGTGCTCCGTGCCGATCCGCTCGCTGAACCGCGCGTGGTGGCGGGCCAGCACGACGACCCGCCGCGCGCGCTCGGTGTACCGGTCGAACGACGGCTTGCTCAACGCCTCCGCGTCAGGCGATTCCCTTGGTACGAAACGCTTCTGCGCCGCCTGCTTGCTGACACCGATGCTCTCGCCGATGTCCGTCCACGACGCCCCCGACCGCCGCGCCTCGTCCACGAAGTGCCCGATCAGGTGATCGCCGAGCTCGTCGAGCTGCGCGCTGAGCCCGACGGCGGCCGACAGCCGGTCGAGCACGGCCTTGTGCTCCGACGCGACGACGACGATGAGATCGGTCAACTGGACCGGTGACGAGAGCATACGTCAACCTTAGGTTGACGCTCCGCTCACCGTCAACCGCCGGTTGACGGAACGATTGCGATCCCGATCGACCCCGTCCGCCCCCGGCGCAGCCTGCTGCCGAGCAGCGTCAACTTCCCCGCGATGCCGTACTTCTTGCCGATCAACCCGCGCACCCGGTCGCTGCCGCTCTCGTCCAGCAGTTCGGCCTGCGCGTCGACCGACCCACCGGTCGGCTTCCCCCTGACATCACACGGCCCGACCGACACCTTCCCGTCCCGCCGGATCCGCTTCACCTTCCCGCTGTCGGTGGCGCTCCACGCGAACAACTGCCCACCGTCGGCCACCACCCAGACGGGAGTGGGCACCGCCCGGCCGTCCTTGCGGTAGGTCGTCAACAACAGGTACTTGCCTTCACCGAGTTCACTGGTCACCCGTCGGACCCTAGCTTTCGGTCACCTCCGCCGTCCGGTGGCCGCGGGTGTCGCAGCGCCGGGAGCCGGTGATCCGGCGGACGGCGATTGCGCTGTTCGGCCGTCTGTACGCGGGCCGGGGATTCGTCCATAGTGTCCTCCGGGTCGGGGGATTGTTCGCGAATGTGGCCGGGGTTCGACCCGGCCGGGGGGAATTACGACATGCGTTTGCGCATCACCGCGCGGGGTCTCGCCCTGCGCGCATCCGTTCTGGGTCTGGTGCTCGCCCTCGGTGGTGGAGCCCTGCCCGTCTTCGCGGCCGAGGCCGCGGCGGCACCTGCCATTTCCACCGGCGTGCCGGATCAGCCGAAGGACCTGGGCTTGGAGGGCTACGGCCCCGGTGTCGACAACGCTCTGCCGTGCGCCACGGGTGAGGGCCGCCCGGTCGTCGCCACCCGGACGCCGCGACTGCGGGCCAGGTTGTCCGCTCCCGGTGACGGGGTGATCGCCTCGGGCTTCCGGGTGTTCACCGGCACGGTCGACGACCACACCTGGAACAACGAGGACATCCACGCGGACTTCGTGTCGCACGGGTCGTTCGCCGAGGTGACGGTGCCCGACGGCTGGTTGGTCGAGGCCGGGGTCTACTCCTGGCAGGTGTGGGCGGGCGGTGACGACCCCGCGGTTCGGAGCTACTCGGAGCTGTGCGAGTTCGAAGTGGACACCACCGCGCCGCCCGCGCCGACGGTGTCGTCCACCGACTACCCCGCCGGGGTCGTCGCGGGCAGCCCCGGTCGGACCGGCGTGTTCACCATCTCCTCCGGCGGCAGCGCCGACGTGGTGCGGTACGGCTGGTCGCTCAACCGCGACAACGGCTTCGAGCACCGCGTCGGCACCGGGGGAACCACGACGATCCTGGTCACGCCCGACTACCAGATGACCAACACGCTGTACGTGACGGCGTTCGACCGCGCGGGGAACCAAGCCAGGACCACCTACTCCTTCATCGTGGACGGGCCGACGGCGCCGACGGGCGTCTGGGAACTGGACGAGGCGGACGGGACGACAGCCGCCGACAGCAGTGGTGGCGACCGGCCCCTGGCGTTGTCCGGTGGCGCGCTGTTCGGCGCGGGCCACTCCGGCAACGCCCTGGTGACCGACGGCGCCGGCTCGTTCGGTGCGACGACGACCGCGGTGGTCGATCCGGCCAAGGCCTTCTCGATCGCGGCCTGGGTGAGGCTGGACGCCATCCCCGTCGGCAGCCGAACCGCGGTGAGCCAGGACGGGGCGGGCGGCAGCGCGTTCGCCCTGCGGTACGACGCGGACGCGAACCGCTGGGCGATGACGGCGCAGGGCGCCGCCGGGTCCGTGTCGGCGCATTCGTCCGCGGCACCCGAGGTCGACGACTGGACCCACCTGACCGGCACGTACGAGCCGGACAGCCGCGAACTCTCGCTCTACGTCAACGGGAGGCTCGAGGGCGGCGTCGAGGTCGACCTGTCGACCGGGACGCCCGGTCCCCTGGTGGTGGGTGCCGGGCAGGAGAACGGCGCCAGGGTCGAGCACTTCGCGGGATCGATCGACCAGGTCGCGGTGTGGGATCGGCTGATCTCCCCGGCGGAGGTCGCGGCGCCCGCCACCACTCCGGCACTCCTGGCCCGCTACGCGCTGGACGAGCAGACCGGGACCACGGCGGGGGACAAGGTCAGTGGCCAGGAGGGCGCGCTGTCCGGCGACGTCACCTGGGCGAACGGATCGGCCCACTTCGGCCCGTCGACCGGTCGGATCGCCCTGCCGAGGCCCGCGGGCCTGCACACCGACAGGTCGTACAGCGTGTCCGCGTGGGTCCGCAACGACGGTTTCGGCGGCGCTGACCACACTGCGGTGTCGGCCGACGACCCGCAGACCTCGCGGTTCGCGCTCGGCTACCGGGCCGACCCGAACAAGTGGACCTTCACCGTGTCGACGCCGACCGGCCCCCGCGAGGCGACCGCGGCCACCCGCAGCTCAGCGGCCAAGTGGGTCCTCCTGACCGGCGTGTACGACGCGACCAGGGGAAGCGCCGCCCTGTACGTGAACGCCACGCTGGACGCCGAGATCACCGGAGTCACCGGTGTCGGCGGCGCGGACGGGCTCGTCATCGGCCATGGCACCGCCTCGGGTGCTCCGGTCGACTTCTGGAACGGCGACGTGGACGACGTCACCGTGCACTCCGGCGTGCTGACCTCGGCGGCGGTCGCCTTGACCTACAACAGCACCCGCCACTCCTAACCCCATCGGCGACAGCGGTCCTGGCGATGTCCTTCGTGGACGGCGGATCGAGGCGGCGACGCCTCGGTCCGGCGCACGGCCGCTGTCGCCGAAGGCCGGAACCGGCTACTTCCCCAGCAGATCCGCGCCGAGTTCGGTCACCTTCGCCGTCATCGCCGTGCACTGCGGGGCCTTGGTGAAGGACTCTTGCAGCGCCGGTTCGGTGAGGTACTTCCCGAGCTGCTGCTGGAACTTGTCCAGCTGCGCGCGGTCCGCGACGACGCCCACCTTCTGGAGGAAGTCGGGAGCCGTCGGGTTGAGCTTCGCCAAGTCCTCCTTGACCTGCGTAAGGGCCTTGGCGTTGTCGCCGAAGAAGGCGACCAGCTCCTCGTGCAGCGCCTTGGTCTTCGCGTCCGGCGCGCCCGCGACCTCCAGCTTCTTCGTCGTGTCGGCCATCGCGGTGGCCGAGGTCGTGGCGTGACCCGCGAGCGCGTTCATCTGCGCCGTCGGGCTGGAGCTGCCCGCAGTCTTGATGATCTCACCGAGCCCGGTCAACGCGGGCGTCACGCCCTCGCAGAACGTGCCGCCCCACGTCACCGTGTCGGCCGCGGCGGCCGATGACGACGTGGTCGCCGAGGTGGTCGGGGCCGCGGTGAACGGCGCGGGCTCCGTCGTGCAACCCGAGACGGCCAGGACGACGCCGATGGCCGCGCAGGCGAGGGCGGGGCGGTGCTTCATGGTGTGTTCCCCCAGGGATTTTGTGAGTATTGCTCAAATCTGCCGCAGGGTAGCGCGTTGAACGCGCGGTCATCCGGTCAGATCCCCACTGACCGGGGTGTGATTCAAGTGACGTCTGCGGGATTCGGCGCACCCTGCGTATTTGGTGAGCGTGAGCCGAAATCAATATTTTCACTCACAGTGACTACTCCATTCAGCCGTCTAGCGGCGATGTGAAATCCCCGTCATAGTTCCGCCTCGGACCTGGGGAACCGATACGACGTGGGCCGGGGTGAGACCCGGCTTGGGGGTGTGCGGAGATGTGCGTGGTTTCCCAGCTTGGTTGTGATGCGAGTGAGATCCGCTTCGCCTCGGCAGTCAGGCCACGCACCGGCGATCCGATCAGCATCTGCATGGTGTGCGAGGCTCGGTATGGAAGGTCGTCGTTCGTGCAACCGGGGATTACGTTCCTGACGGACTTCATCGCGCGGCTTTATCAAGAGGTTGGACATAGAGGAGTAGTGCCGGGTGGGGGTGTCTTGATGAGCCCCTGCCCGGCTGGTTCGGGAGGATGTCCGTGGAGATCGAACTCGCGAGGCACAACTGGCCTGAGCTGCGAAGCTTCGCAGATTCGGCGACGTTGCCCGACTCGATCCGCGCCCTTGCCGTCGCGTCCGACAAGGAGTCGGCAAGGTTGGCGTACTGGCGGATCGATAACGTGGCGCTCTTGGATGGCTGCCTGACGCAGTCAGCAGTGGCCGTGGCGGCTTCTTTGGTGCAGGCGCTCACCGCCATGTCCCCGCCGGCTCTTGCTTATGCGCTGGAACTGCTTGCGCAGATATCCGGAGGATATGTGCACGAGCCTGAAGACCAGGGGCTGGGGCCTGTCACGGTCGAAGAGTGCGTCAGGGAAATTTCGTTGGCGTTCCCGTATTTTTGTGAACTGCTGGAGACATCGGGAAGTTCGCAGGCTCGGGCATCGTGCGTTGACCTGATCATGGCATGCGGGCTTCGCGAGGGTTACCTCAAAGAGCGTGCCAGGCATGTTTTGGTTTCCGCCCTGGAGCTTCCGGAAATACGGTCCCACAGAGAGCTGATCCTCAACTCGCTCAGGGAGTTGGAGTAGCTCCCTGAGGTGGAGTGGCTGTCGTGGCTCGCTGGTGAGAGGGGCGCTGGTGAGAGGGGCGCTGAGCAGGTGCGGGCGCTGCTCACGCCGGCGCTGAACGAGTCAGTTTTGCGCCTGTGCCGGATGGTGAGGCGACCTTTCGGGTGGAGTCGGAGGCGGGTCTGCTCATCGTGGAGGGCGGTTCTCCACTCGTGAGTCGGTCGAAGTCCGGTGAGGTGGCAGGGCTTTGATCCGGGTCTGCCGTAGGTGACGAAGGCCCGCCCAGGTGGTTCGGCGGGCCTTCGGTCGAAAGGGCAAGCGGCTACTTCCCGAGCAGGTCCGTGCCCAGGCCCTTCATCTTCTCGGACATGTCCACGCACTGCGGCGCCTTGGTGAAGGCTTCCTTCAGGGTGGGGTCGTCGGTGAGCTTCTTGATCTGGTCCTGGAGTTTGCCCTGGTCCGCGCCTTCGCCAAGCTTGCCGACCTGGTGAGGAAGTCGGGGGCGGCCGGGTCGATCGTGGCGAGGTCGGTTTTCACCTTGGTGAGGGTCGTGCCGTTCTCCGAGAAGAACTTGATCAGTTCTTTGTGGAGTTCCTCGGCTTGCGCGGTGGGGGCGCCGAGGGTTTCGAGCTTCTTCGCCGTGTCGGTCATGGCGGAGCCCGCCTTGGTGGCGTAGTTCAGCATTGCGGCCTTTTGCGCCACCTGGTCGGGGGTTTCCTGGAATGCCGACTTCAGCACCTCGACGAGGCCTTCGAGGGTCGGGGTCACGCCTTCGCAGAACGCGCCGCTCCACGCGACTGGGTCGGACTTGGTGGCCGTCGCGGCGGCTGAAGTCGGTGCTGATGAACCCGTCGCCGTGGTGGCCGCCGGAGTTGATGAACAACCGGTGACGACCAATACGGCGCCGGCGATCGCGCCGAACAGGGCAATGCGCTGCTTCATGTGATTTTCCCCATGGTGAATGTGTCCCCGACTCGCGTGAAGACGTTATGCGGTCGAAGGTAACGGGTGTGAATCGGGTTGCTCGAAGTGGTCTTTCCGGTCGGGGCTCGCTGATAGCGTTCAGCCAGTGCATCGAATTCTTTTCTTCGTTCTCCTTCTCGTCGGCGGTTGTGCTGCGGCCGAATCGGCCCCGACTCCCGAACCCGCTCCCGATCCCCTGGTGAAGGTGGACAAGGTCATGTTGGGCGACCAGGTCACCGGTCCGCTCGGGCTCGTCGTGACGACACCGCCCACTGCCGGGGTGCGCGACCTGGTCCGCTGCCCGGACGCGCTGCCGTCCGAGGGCAGGGCGGTGGCCGGCAAGACCACCGAGTGGACGTGGCGCGGGGCTGATGGTCGAGTAGTGGAGGTTCGCCAGTACACGGCCGTCTACCAAGGGGTGTCCGGTCGGGAAGTGGCCAAGGAGGCGCGCGCGGTCTCCACGTGCCACCAGGCGGCGGACGAGACGTACTACTCCAACGGCGGTCTGCCGTCGACGAAGAAGTTCGTCGACGACCGGTTCGAGTACTGCGAGCGGCAACTGGCCGACAAGCACGACACCCTGTGTTCGGTGTTGCTGGCCAAGGGCGATGTCGTCACCGCTGTGACGATCCACCGCACCGACGACGGTGACTACACGAGCGTGCCCCAGCTGAAGGACTTCGTGCCCGCCCTCACCGACCAGCTGTTCGCCTGACCGTAGGCTGGTCGGCATGTCCGTCGCGGTGCGTGTGATCCCCTGCCTTGACGTCGACCGGGGTCGGGTGGTGAAGGGTGTCAACTTCACCAACCTCGTCGACGCGGGCGACCCCGTCGAGCTGGCCAGGGCCTATGACGCCGAAGGGGCCGATGAGCTGACCTTCCTGGACGTCACGGCGTCCTCCTCGGATCGCGAGACCACCTTCGACGTGGTGCGCCGCACCGCCGAGCAGGTGTTCATCCCGCTCACGGTCGGCGGTGGCGTGCGCAGCCCGGAGGACGTGGACAAGCTGCTGCGCGCGGGCGCGGACAAGGTCGGGGTGAACACGGCGGCGATCGTGCGGCCGGAACTGCTGAAAGAGCTGTCGGAGCGGTTCGGGGCGCAGTGCATCGTGCTGTCGGTCGACGCCCGTCGCGTGCCCGAGGGTGAGAAGCCCACCGCGTCGGGGTTCGAGGTGACGACGCATGGTGGCCGCAAGGGCACCGGGATCGACGCCGTCGAGTGGGCGGCGCGGGGTCAGGAACTCGGGGTCGGCGAGATCCTGCTGAACTCCATGGACGCCGACGGCACGAAGGTCGGGTTCGACCTGGAGCTGTTGCGGCTGGTGCGGAAGGTCGTGGACGTGCCGTTGATCGCGAGCGGTGGCGCCGGGGCGGTGGAGCACTTCCCGCCCGCTGTCGAGGCCGGGGCCGACGCGGTGCTGGCGGCTAGCGTGTTCCACTTCGGACAGCTGCGGATCTCGGAGGTCAAGGACGGGCTGCGCGCCGCGGGAGTGGTGGTCCGGTGATGCGCAACCCGACCGGGCGGTCGTCGGTGCCGCCCGAGGTGCTGATCGCGTCGCTCGTCGCGGGCGGCGGGGCGCTGCTGTTCCTGCTCGTCGGCGTCATCCGCTGGCAGGTCGACGGGGACGCGGGCTGGGTGCGGTTCCCGGTCATCGTGGCCGTGCTGGAACTCGTCATCGCCGCGGGCCTGTTCGTCGGGTTCCGGCCCGCGCGGATCACGGCGATCATCGTTTTCCTGCTGCTGGCGCTCCTGCACCTGCTGAGCGCCCTCAACACCGGCCCCGTGTGGGCCCGCGTGATCGCGGGCGTCCTGTCCGCCGCGCACGTCTACGGCGTGGTGCTGCTGAACACCGCCCCCGCGCTGGTGCACCTCAAACGGGGAGGAACCCGGTGACGCTCGACCCCGCGATCGCGTCCAGGCTCAAGCGCAACGCCGACGGGCTGGTGTGCGCGGTCGCGCAGCAGCGCGGCACGGGCGAGGTGCTGATGGTGGCGTGGATGGACGACGCCGCGCTGCACGAGACGCTCACGACCCGGCAGGCGACGTACTTCTCCCGCAGCAGGCAGCAGCGGTGGCGCAAGGGCGACACGTCCGGTCACACGCAGTACGTGCACGAGGTGCGCCTGGACTGCGACGGGGACGCGCTGCTGCTCGTGGTCGACCAGACCGGCGCGGCCTGCCACACCGGCGCCCGCACCTGCTTCGACGCCGACGTGCTGCTCGGCGACCTCAAGGACCCCAAGGACCCCAAGGACCTCGAAGACCTCAAGGACTGATGTCGCCGGTCAGGTAGCGCTGGAGGTTCGGCCCCACGGCCGCGACGACGGTCTCCACGTCGGTGGAGGCGAACGGCTCGAACCTCACCACGTACCTGGTCAGCCCCATGCCGATGACCTGCGACGCGCACAGCGAGGCCCGCAGTTCGGCCTGGTCGGCCACCAAGCCCTCGGTGATCTTCCTGAACACGCTGTTGAGGAAGAACTCCCTCATCGCCGTCGCCACCCCCTCGTGGCTGGTCACGCTCCGCACCAGGGCCGCGAACGGCCCCCCGCCGTTCGCGTCCCACACCCCGAGGAAGTTCCGCACGATCCGCTCGCCGGTCAGCTCCGGCGGCCCGTCCAGCAGCCGCTCCACCAGCGCCACCGGGTCGAACGGCAGCTTCAGCACGGCCTGCGCGAACAGGTTCTCCTTGCTCCCGTACCAGTGGTTGACCATGGCCGCGTCGACCCCCGCCTTGGCGGCGATGGACCGCACCGTGGCACCCTCGTACCCGCGCTCGACGAACACCTCGCGCGCGGCGTCGAGCAGGACGGCCTTGGTGTCGGCTCCACCGGCGCGCCTGCCGCGCCGCTTGGGCTCGTCCGCTGTGGTCACACCACCATCATCACGCCGATCGGGCTAATTTTCAACAGCCGATGAAATGTGTCGGGGTCGGACCTGCGGTGTCTACGGGACCCCGGTGGAGGCCAAAGAGGGGTTTTATAGGTCTCCACGGCAGAATGAGGCCATGGTCAGCGTCATCGGAGTCGGTGCAGGCTCGGGTCTGGGAGAAATCAGCCCCACCCGAGAGGAATTCCGCGAGCTCGCCGCCGAACGTCGGGTGATCCCGGTCATCCGGAGGCTGCTCGCGGACGCGGAGACGCCGGTCGGCCTCTACCGCAAGCTCGCCGCGGACAGGCCGAACACGTTCCTGCTCGAAACCGCCGAGAACGGCCGGTCGTGGTCGCGCTGGTCGTTCGTGGGCGTGCGCTCCTCGGCCGCGCTGACGGCCGACGGCGGCGAGGCGTACTGGACCGGCGTCCGCCCGGTCGGCCTGCCCGAGGGCGGTGACCCGCTCGAGGCGCTGCGCGAGACCATCGAGGTGCTGCGCACCGACCTGCTGCCCGGCATGCCCCCGCTCACCGGCGGCATGGTCGGCTACATCGGCTACGACGCCGTGCGCAGGCTGGAGAAGCTGCCGAACCTCGCCGAGGACGACCTCAAGGTCCCCGAACTGGTGATGCTGCTGGCCACCGACCTGGCCGCGCTCGACCACCACGAGGGCACCGTCTCGCTCATCGCGAACGCCATCAACTGGGACGACTCGGCGCGGAACATCGACGCCGCGTACGACGACGCGGTGGCCCGCATCGAGCAGATGACGCTCGACCTGCAGAACCCCGCCCCGCCGACGGTGGCCGTGTTCACCCGGCAGCGCCCGGAGTTCCGCCGCCGCCGCTCGCCGCAGGAGCACCACGAGGTCATCGAGAAGGCCAAGGCCGCGATCCGCGCGGGCGAGGCGTTCCAGGTCGTGCTCTCGCAGCGGTTCGAGATGCGCACGGACGCCGACCCGCTCGACATCTACCGCGTGCTGCGCACGACCAACCCCAGCCCGTACATGTACCTGCTGCGGCTGGACGGCTTCGACATCGTCGGGTGCAGCCCCGAGTCGCTGGTGACGGTCCGCGACGGCAAGGCCACCACTCACCCGATCGCGGGCACCCGGTGGAGGGGCGTGGACGAGGAGGAGGACGCCTTGCTGCAGAAGGACCTCCTCTCCGACCAGAAGGAGCGCGCCGAGCACCTGATGCTCGTCGACCTCGGCCGCAACGACCTCGGCCGGGTCTGCAAGCCGGGTTCGGTGACGGTCGTCGAGTTCTTCAAGGTGGAGAAGTACAGCCACGTCATGCACATCGTGTCCACGGTCAGCGGCGAGCTGGCCGAGGGGAGGACGGCCTACGACGCGGTCGCGGCCTGCTTCCCGGCGGGCACGCTGTCCGGCGCGCCGAAGCCCCGCGCGATGGAGCTGATCGAGGAGCTGGAACCGACCCGGCGCGGCCTGTACGGCGGCGTCGTCGGGTACCTCGACTTCGCCGGTGACGCCGACACGGCCATCGCCATCCGCACCGCGCTGGTGCGCGACGGCGTGGCGTACGTGCAGGCGGGCGGCGGGATCGTGGCCGACTCCGATCCGGTGTCCGAGGACAACGAGTGCCTCAACAAGGCGGGCGCCGTGCTCGCCGCCATCGCCACCGCCCAGACGATGGCGCCCGCCGCGAGTCCGACGAGTGTCTAGACGTCCACTGTGGATGGTGGTCCTCCTGCTCCTGCTGGGGGCCCTCGCGCTGTGGGGCGCCTCCGGACTGACCTGGGCCACCGGGGCGGTGCAGCGGCCGGGAGCGGCCGCCGCCACCGTCTCGAGGTCCGGCGCGGACGTGGCGCCGCAGCTGGTGCCGCTGGCGGTGCTCTGCGCCGCCGCCGTCGCCGCGGTGATCGCCCTGTCGGGGTGGGTGCGCCGGGTGCTCGGCGGTGTCGTGCTGGCCGCCGGACTCGGCGCGGGCTGGGTCGCCGCCACGACCGGTGGAACGCTCGCGCCCAGGGCGTTGGCGCTGCTCGGAGCACTGCTGGTGCTCGCGGCGGCAGTCCTGCTCCTGCTCCGCGGCCACACCCTGCCGCGCCTGGGCGGCAACTACCAGACACCCGCCGCGGCGAAGAAGGCCGCGGACCCGGACAAGGACCTGTGGCACGCCCTCGAACGCGGCGACGACCCCACCGATCGGGGCTGACCCGTGGCTGACGACGTGCTGACCCGCCTGCGCCGCACGTTCGCGCACGTCGCGGGCGCGGGTGCCTTGTGGAGCAGGGCGGATCGCGCCACCCCGGTGGCCGGTCGGATTGTCCGGCGGGGTTAGCATCCATGCGGCGGGAAGGGGATCGTGACGTGTGCGAACCGGCGACCGAGGTAGTTGGCAGCAAGGCACCGAATACCGGCCAGGCGAGCAAGTGCGAGGTGTCCGGGTGACTGTTCTCGAATCGATCATCGAAGGCGTTCGTGAGGACCTCGCCGTCCGCGAGGCGGCGCTGCCGTTCCCCGAACTGCGCCTGCGCACCACGAAGGTCGCGCCGCCGCAGGACGTGATGTCCATCCTGCGCGCGCCGGCCGTCGGCGTCATCGCCGAGGTGAAGCGGCGCAGCCCCTCCAAGGGCGACCTGGCGACCATCCCGGAGCCCGCGGACCTCGCCATGGCCTACGAGGCCGGTGGCGCGAGCGTGATCAGCGTGCTGACCGAGGAGCGCCGCTTCGGCGGGTCGCTCGCGGACTTCGACGCCGTGCGCGCCGCGGTGAAGATCCCCATGCTGCGCAAGGACTTCATCGTCAGTCCGTACCAGGTGCACGAGGCCCGGCTGCACGGCGCGGACCTGGTCCTGCTGATCGTGGCGGCGCTGGAGCAGAACGCGCTCATCGCGCTGATGGACCGCGTGGAGTCGCTCGGCATGACCGCGCTGGTCGAGGTGCACACGGCCGAGGAGGCCGACCGCGCGCTGGAGGCGGGCGCGAGCGTCATCGGCGTCAACGCCCGGAACCTGCACACCCTCGAGATCGACCGGGACGTGTTCGGCCGCATCGCGCCGGGCCTCCCGTTCGAGACGATCAAGATCGCCGAGTCCGGCGTGCGCGGCCCCGGCGACCTCATGTCGTACGCGGGCCACGGCGCGGACGCGGTCCTGGTCGGCGAGGGCCTGGTCACCGCGCCCGACCCGAAGGTGGCCGTCAACAAGCTCGTGACCGCGGGCTCGCATCCCGCCTGCCCGCGGCCCAGTCGCTAGAACCCTGGAGGAGCGCATGTCGCCAGCCGGTCACAGTGCGAGCGGACAGCTCGCGCCAACACCGCACGACCCGGACGAGCGCGGCCACTTCGGCCGCTGGGGTGGCCGGTACATGCCGGAAGCGCTCATCGCGGCCGTGGACGAGCTGGCGGTCTTCTACGAGAAGGCGCGCATCGACCCGGACTTCCTCAACGAGTTCGCCCGCCTGCTCAAGGACTACGCGGGCCGCCCGTCGCTGCTGACCGAGGCGAAGAAGTTCTCGAAGCACGCGGGCGGCGCGCGGATCTTCCTCAAGCGCGAGGACCTGAACCACACCGGTTCGCACAAGATCAACAACGTGCTGGGCCAGGCGCTGCTCACCAAGCGCATGGGCAAGAAGCGCGTGATCGCGGAGACCGGCGCGGGCCAGCACGGCGTCGCGACCGCGACCGCGTGCGCGCTGATGGACCTCGACTGCGTCGTCTACATGGGCGAGGTGGACACCGAGCGCCAGGCGCTCAACGTGGCCCGCATGCGCCTGCTCGGCGCCGAGGTCATCCCGGTCAAGACCGGCTCGCGCACGTTGAAGGACGCGATCAACGAGGCGCTGCGCGACTGGGTCGCCAACGTCGACGACACGCACTACCTGCTCGGCACGGCCGCCGGGCCGCACCCGTTCCCGGTGCTGGTGCGCGACTTCCACCGGATCATCGGCATCGAGGCGCGCGCCCAGATCCTGGAGCAGATCGACCGCCTGCCCGACGTCGTCGCGGCCTGCGTCGGCGGCGGCTCGAACGCCATCGGCATCTTCCACGGCTTCATCGACGACCCGTCCGTGCGGCTGGTCGGCCTGGAGCCCGGTGGCGACGGCATCGAGACCGACCGGCACGGCGCCACGCTCACGATGGGCACGCCCGGTTCGCTGCACGGCGCGATGTCGTACGTGATGCAGGACGAGGACGGCCAGATCACCGAGGCGCACTCCATCTCGGCGGGCCTGGACTACCCCGGTGTCGGCCCGGAGCACGCGCACCTCAAGGACCTCGGGCGCGCGGAGTACCGGCCGATCACCGACGCGGAGGCGATGGAGGCGTTCGCCCTGCTCTCGCGCACCGAGGGCATCATCCCGGCGATCGAGTCCTCGCACGCGCTCGCGGGCGCCATGAAGCTGGGCCAGGAGCTGGGCGAGGAGGCCGTGATCATGGTCAACCTGTCCGGCCGCGGCGACAAGGACATGGACACCGCCGTCAAGTGGTTCGGTCTCGGCGTCGAAGGGGAATCCCGATGAGCAGGCTCGCCCCGATGTTCGAGCAGTGCCGCGCCGAGCACCGCGCGGCCCTGATCGGCTACCTGCCCGCCGGGTACCCGACGCTCGACGGCTCCAAGGACGTGCTGCGCGCGATGGTCGACTCCGGCTGCGACCTCGTCGAGGTCGGCCTGCCGTTCTCCGACCCGGTCATGGACGGCCTGACCATCCAGGTCGCCGCCGAGCAGGCGCTGCGCGGCGGGTTCCGCGTGCGCGACCTGTTCGGCGTGGTCGAGTCCATCGCCTCCACCGGGGGCAGGGCCGTGGTCATGTCGTACTGGAACCCGATCCTGCGCTACGGCGTCGACAGGTTCGCCCGCGACCTCGCCGCGGCAGGCGGCCTCGGCCTGATCACGCCCGACCTCGTCCCCGACGAGGCCGAGGAGTGGATCGCCGCGTCCGAGGCGCACGACCTGGACCGCACCTTCCTGGTCGCGCCCTCCTCCTCCGAGGAGCGCATCGACCTCACCGCGAGGTCTTCGCGCGGCTTCCTCTACGCCACGTCCGTCATGGGCGTCACCGGTGCCCGCGACGTCGTCTCGAACCTGGCCCCGGCGCTGGTCCGCCGGGTGCGCGAGCACACCGACATCCCCGTCGGCGTCGGTCTCGGCGTCCGCTCGGGCGCCCAGGCCGCCGAGCTGGCCGCGTTCGCCGACGGCGTCATCGTCGGCTCCGCGTTCGTGACCGCCGCGGCCTCCGGTGCGGACGCCGTGCGCGCTTTGACGGAGGACCTCGCCACCGGCGTGCGCAGCGCCGTGGCACCCGCCTGATCGCTTCCGCTCGACCCGGAACGGGCCGCTCCGCCTCGTGCGGGCGGCCCGTTCCGTCGTCGTGACCTGGGCTTTCCGTGCTCGATCGGGTGAACAACGGCCGCGATGGCGGCTGAGGCCCCGAAATTGTCGGTGCCCCTGCGGACAGTGGACGCATGAACCGACCGATCCGCCCCGAGGCCCGACCAGCCGTCCCCGATAACGATCGGGCTCCGCTGGTAGAGCGGAACGCAGGGCCTACACGGCACCCGCTACCGTGGTCGCCGTGGTGACGACCTACGCGTCCGGCGCGTTCCTGGCGACGATCCCGAGCCCCTCCCAGGGGGTTTGGGAAATCGGCCCGATTCCCATTCGGGCCTACGCCCTCTGCATCATCGTGGGCATCATCGTGGCGATCTGGTGGGGTGAGCGCCGGTTCGTCGCCCGCGGCGGGCCCGCGGGCGCGGTCACCGACATCGCGGTGTTCGCGGTGCCGTTCGGCCTGGTCGGCGGTCGGCTCTACCACGTGGCCACGGACTACCAGAAGTACTTCGGCGAGGGCAAGAACCCGCTGGAGGCGCTGGCCATCTGGAAGGGCGGCCTCGGCATCTGGGGCGCCATCGCCCTCGGCGCCGTAGGCGCCTGGATCGCCTGCCGCCGCCGCGGCATCCCCCTGCCCGCCATGGCGGACGCCCTGGCCCCCGGCATCGTCCTCGCGCAGGCCATCGGCAGGCTGGGCAACTACTTCAACCAGGAGCTGTACGGCGGAACCACCACCCTGCCGTGGGGCCTGGAGATCTACGAACGCGTCGACCCGGCCACCGGCCTGAAGGACGACCTCGCGGGCGTCGCGGTCGACCACACCCCGATCGACATCGTGCACCCCACGTTCCTCTACGAACTGCTGTGGAACGTCGGCGTCGCCATCCTCATCGTGTGGGCCGACCGCAAGTTCCGCCTCGGGCACGGCCGGGTGTTCGCGCTCTACGTCGCCGGCTACACGGCGGGCCGGTTCTGGATCGAACTGATGCGCACCGACGAGGCCACGCACGTCTTCGGACAGCGGATCAACGTCCTGGTGTCCGTCGTGGTGTTCATCGGCGCGGTTGTCGCGTTCTTCCTCGCCAAGAGCAAGGGCGACCGCGAAGACCTCAGCCACATCCCCGCCTTGGACGCCCCGAAGCCCACGGCTGAGACCGAGGACAAGGCGGACGACCACGCAGCCGTCGCAGCCGAGCCCGAAGCCGTGACGGTGCCGGACACCAAACCGGAACCGGATCCCGACCCGACCGTGAAGGCAGCGGAGACCAAGCCATCGGTGGAGAAGTCGGAATAGCGAGCAAGCAGGCCGGATGAGCACGGCGCTGAACAAACGCGCCGACTGATCACAAAGCCGAGCAGACGCACCGATTGGCCGCAGCCGATCAAACTGGCTGGTTGACCAGGGAACCGAGCGCGCCCGCACCTTGTGCGGCCGATTTGACTTGGGGTTTTTGGCCCTACGCTTGCTCAGCGGGCAGGCTTTTCACCCCTGCCCCTTTTGGGCCCGCAGGGCCAAAAAGAGGGGCCCCAAGTCAAATCGGCCGCACCCGGAGACCTTGGGCACCGCTGCCCAGTTTTGAGCTGCTGACAATCAGACCCGGTCTAGCGCGGCGGCCCACCACCCCCACTCCGCCTACCATCTCGCCATGCGCATCCTCGTCGTCGAAGATGACGACCGGGTGGCTCGAGGGCTGCTCACCGCTTTGCGGCACGCCGGCTACGAGGTCCACCGGGTCGGCACTGCCGCTGCCGCCCTCGCCGCGCCGCCCGCCGACGTGGTCCTCCTCGACCTGGGCCTCCCCGACGGCGACGGCCTCGACGTCCTCCGTGAACTGCGCCGTCGCCAAGCCGTCGCGGTCATCACCGTCACCGCCAGGGGCGAGGAACGCGAACGCGTCCTGGGTCTGCGAGCCGGCGCCGACGACTACGTCGTCAAACCCTTCGGCACGGCCGAACTCCTGGCCCGCATAGAAGCCGTCCTCCGGCGCACCCGCACCGCACGGGCGTCCAACGAGTCATCCCGCTCGATGGCACTCGGCCCCTTGGTGCTCGACGCGTCGACCAGGACCGTCACCCTTCGGGACGTCCCGATGTCCTTGACCCGCAAGGAATTCGACCTCCTCGCCCTGCTGGTGGGCCGGGCGGGCGCCGTGGTCAGTCGCGACCTGATCGTCGACCAGGTCTGGCAGTCGCACTGGGAAGCCCCCTCGCGCACCCTCGACACCCACATCGCAGCCCTTCGCGGCAAGCTCGGCGACGGCGTCCGGATCGAGACGATCCGGGGTGTCGGCTACCGGGTGACCGAGGCCTGATGCTCCGTCGGCTGCTGATCCTCATCGTGCCGCTGCTCGTCGCCCTGGTGGCGGCGCTCGGCGTGCCGCTGGCGTTCGCGGTGGTGCAGCAGGAGACGCAGGAGACCTACCTGGACCGGCTCGGCGATGCCAGCCGGTTCGCGTCGCTCGCGGAGAACGCGCTGGCCTCGGGGAGGCTGACGGCGTTGCGGGGTGAGCTGGAGCGGTACGACGAGCTGTACGGGGTGCAGGTCGCGCTGGTCGCGACGGACAACCGGGTCGTCGCCAGTTCGCGGCCGGAGGTCGAGTTGACGTCGCCCGCGATCGCGGCGGGGCTGCGGGCGGCGTTCGGCGGGTTCCGCGGTGACACCGACCAGACGGTGTGGCCGTGGGAGGACGTGTCGCTGGTGGTGGTCGAACCGGTCGGCCGGGACAGCGAGGTGGTGGCCGCGGTGGTGACGGTGTCGCCGACGGACCGGTTGCGGGCATCGGTGTTGCGGCAGTGGGGGCTGCTGGGGCTGGTCGGTCTGATCCCGATGATGGGCGTGGTGCTGGTGGCGTGGCCGATGTCGCGGTGGGTGCTGCGCCCGGTGCGGCGGCTGGACGAGGCCACGGCCGCCGTCGCGGGAGGCCGTTTGGACACGCGGGCCGACGAGGTCGGGGGGCCGCCTGAGCTGCGGCGGCTGGCGCGGTCGTTCAACACCATGGTCGACGTCGTCAGTCGGGCCCTGCGCCGGCAGCGGGCGTTCGTGTCGGACGCCTCCCACCAGCTGCGCAACCCGCTGGCGAGTCTCCGGCTGGCTGTCGACAACCTCGCGCCGCACGTGTCCGGTGAAGGCTTGGAGGCGCAGCGGATCGCGGTCGACGAGGCCGAGGAGATGGGGCGCGTGCTCGACGCCCTGCTGGCCGCGACCCGGCTCGACAGCGCTTCCGCCGCCGAGCCGGTCGAGGTGGACGCCCTGCTTGCGACCCACGTGTCCGGGTGGCGCGCGGTGGCCGGGCAGGCCGGGATGACCCTGCGGGTCGAGGTGCCCGCCGAGCTGACCGTGCTGGCGCCACCGGGTGGCCTGGGCAGCGTGCTCGACGAACTGGTCGGCAACGCGGTCAAGCTGTCCGGCGGTACGTCCGTGACGATCTCGGCGCTTCCGGCGGGCCCGTGGGTCGAGCTGCACGTGGCCGACGACGGCGGTGGACTCGCCGAAGACGAGCGGGCCGAGGCGGTGCGGCGGTTCTGGCGGGCCCCCAAGCACCAGAACGTCGCGGGCACCGGCCTCGGCCTGTCGATCTGCGCCGAGCTGGTCGCCTCGGCCGGTGGTGAGTTCCGCTTGGACTCCGCGAAGCCGCACGGCGTGGACGCGGTGATCCGCCTGAACACCGCGGCGGGTGTCGCCGACACCCGCCACGGTGTGGATCAGGGGCGCTGATCCGTGTGGTCCACGATGGACATCTTGACCACGGCGCTGGTGTTGGTGCCGAGGTACTCGTAGGTGTTCGCGTCGAACACCAGAACGACCGGCTCCTTCGGGCCTTCCAAGGTCATGCCGGGCGGAAGAGTGCCCTTGAGTTCCGGCATCGGCCAGGTGATGCCGACGCCCGGCCTGCCCGACCCGTCCACGGCGTTCGGCACGACCGTCAGACCGGGAAGCCGCGACGCCGCCTCGAACAGCGCGGCGCGCGTCGCGGCCGGCAGGAGGGAATGCGACATCAGGCCGCCCACGGCCGCGCCCCGGATGGTCACGCCCACGTTCGTGACGATGGTGTCGTCGTCGGGCAGTTCGCCGGTTTGCCGGTTCAGGTAGGCGAGCATGTCGTCGGCGTTCGTCGGCAGGTCGGTCCGGTAGCCGATGTGCCGATTGCAGTCCGGCTCGGGCACACCAGGGACCGGTACCGAGATGTCGTAGCCACCCTCCTTCAGCTCGGAGTGTCCACCATTGCAGTCCCACACCACCCTGGTCTGGTCCGGCATGATCTGAAACGCGTCCCGCGTCCCGTCGACCGCCTGCCAGAACTCCTCCTTGCCCCAGTCGCCCTCGGTCAGCGTGTAGACGTACTGGTCGGGACGGGGCACGACCTCGGGCTGGGACAGCGTCCTCTCCGCGGCGAGGCGCAGGACCTGGATCGCGGTCGGCGTCCCCTGGGCGACCGCGGTGGTGTCGCCCGTGGTGAGGTCGCCCACGGGCGCCAGCGTGATCACCGCGGCGACGGCGGCCGCGAGCCCGACGGCGGTTCCCCCGACGAGGGCGAACCGGGACCGGCGTCGCAGCAGGCGCACGGGAGCGGGTTCGGTCATCCCCGCGAGCAGCCGATCGCGGGCGGGCGCCAGGTCGGCGCGGTTCGGCAGGGGCGTCTCGTCGCCCAGTTCACGCACGAAGGTCAGGTCATCCATTGCTCAGCAGCTCCTCGAGAACGGTGTTGTGGTCCTGCGCCCCCAGGACTTCCCGGACCTTCCGGCGGGCGCGGTTGAGTCGGGAGCGCACGGTGCCGACCGGGATCTTCAGCGCCGACGCGACCTCGTCGTAGGTGAG
The DNA here is from genome assembly GCF_032460545.1 of Umezawaea sp. Da 62-37. GTDB lineage: Bacteria > Actinomycetota > Actinomycetes > Mycobacteriales > Pseudonocardiaceae > Umezawaea. The sequence continues at coordinate 3,539,066 of NZ_CP135965.1, read as the reverse complement.
CTGCTCCCACGCGATCAGCAGCAGCACGTCCCGGTCCGGTGTCGCCAGGCTCGCCAGGGCGCTCGCCAGCGACGCGCGCAGGGACTGGGCCGTCACGTCGGCGGCGACCCGGTCCGCGTGGCAGGCCTCGGCGGGCGCGGGGGCGATCGCCTCCCGCAGCCGGTACCGCCGCACCTCGGTGCGGCGGTGCTGCCCGACCACGTGGGTGGCGATCCCGTACAGCCACGGCCTGGCGTCCGGACGGCCGCCGTCGTAGCTCTTCCGCTTGGCGAACGCGGCCAAGAAGGTCTCCGCGACCAGGTCGTCGGCCGCTTCCCCGCCGAGCCGTCGAGCCAGGTACCGCTGGATGTGCGGAGCGTGCCGGTCGAAGATCGTGGCGAAGTGCTCCGGTTCATGCCACGACCGCTCGATGAGTTCGGCGTCGGTTGGTGTCATGGTCGCCTTTCGGACTGGGTTCACCCCGTTATCCGCAGAACGCCCGGAACGAGTTCACGGCCGCACCGCGACCGGTGGAACCTCAGCGCTTGACCGACCTGAACCAGCGCTCGGCGCCGGGGTGCAGGGGGACGCCGCCGGTGGCGATGCCGGTGCGGACGTTGATCCGGCTTGCCTCCGGGTGGCCCGCGACGATGCGCTCGGACTCGGTGAACACCGTCCTGGTCACCACCTCCACCACGTCGTCGGCCAGCGACGTGGAGGCCAGCAGGAGGTTCGGGACGGACACGGTCTGGCACGGGCCGAGGTCGCCGTAGGTCGTGGCCGGGATGGTGACCGGGACGTAGGGGCCCTGGAAGGCGTTGGCCAGCGCGACGGCCTGGTCGGCCAGCGGCACCAGGCGGATCGGGAACCCGCCGACCAGCCCGCTGATCGCCGGGGTGGGGATGCCGGTGAGGGCCAGGAACGCCTCGATCGTCCCGGCTTCCAGCTGCCGGGCGGATTCGGAGTGGGCCATCCGGACGTCGTCCGCCTTCACCCCGAGCAGCCGGAACAGGCGCATGGCGGTGAACTCGGTGCCGGACTCGACCGGGCCGAAGGAGACGCGGCGGCCCGCGAGGTCGGCGAACGCCCTGATCGGCGACGACTCCGGGACGACCAGGTGCAGGAAGCTGTCGTAGAGCCTGCCGATGGCGCTGATGCCGTCCAGGGTCGGCAGGTCGGCCACCGAGTCCAAAGAGGACAGTCCGAGCTGCGCCCCGCCCTCCTTGAGCAGCCGCAGGTTCTCCACGGACGCGCTGCTGGGCCTGGCGACCACGCGGGTGTCGGGCAGCTGGTCGGCCAGCGCCGCCGCCAGCGCCGCGCCTACCTCGCGGAACACCGCGCCGTCCGGGCCGGTGGCGAGGACCAGTTCGGCGAGCTCCGGGGTGGCCGTGGACGTGCACGCGGCCATCGGGACGCCCGCCGCGAGAGCGGCCAGCAGCACCGTGCGACGGCTGAGCGACACGAGACGGAGGGTACGCCGTCCGGCCGCGTGAACCGCGCGTGGCGGACTTGTTACGTCAGGTGGATCCCAAGTTTCCGCCGTGTTCCTTGTCGCGCGGGACACCTGTGCCCAGGATCACGAACCAACTCTTCCCACCCCCACCATTGGAGGCGACGTGGCCGCCAGTCCGCCCGCAGCGGCGCGCAAGCCGCTCTACCGGCACCTGTACTTCTGGGTGCTGGTCTCGATCGTCCTCGGCGTGGTCGTCGGCTACGCGTTCCCGGTGCAGGCCAGCGGGATGAAGTGGCTCGCCGACCTGTTCGTGGCGCTGGTGAAGGTCGTCATCGCGCCGACGATCTTCTGCACCATCGTCGTGGGCATCGCCGGGCTCGGCAACCTCGCCAAGGCGGGTGGGCTCGCGCTCCGCACGATCCTCTACTTCACCGCCATGACGCTGGTGGCCCTCGTCATCGGCCTCGTCGTCGTGAACGTGGTCCAGCCCGGCCACCACGGCGCCACCATCCCGATCAAGGACAGCGTCGCCGAGAAGACCCTCCAGGACGCGTCCAGCGCCGACACCGGCATAACCGGGTTCGTGCTGAGCCTGGTGCCGAAGTCGTTCGTCAGCGCCTTCACCGACGGCCAGCTGATCCAGGTGCTCGTGATCGCCGTCCTGGTCGCCGTCGCCGTGGCGGGCATGGGGGCGCGCGGCGCCAAGGTCGTGTCCGCGCTCGACACGTTCGCCAAGGTCATGTTCGGCGTCATCAAGATCGTCATGTACGCGGCGCCGATCGGCGCGTTCGGCGGCATCGCCTACACGATCGGCAAGTTCGGCGGCAGCATCCTGGGCAAGCTCGCCTGGCTGATGGGGTCGTTCTACGTCACCTGCGTGCTGTTCGTCTTCCTGGTGCTCGGCGGCGTCTCGTACTACGCCGGGTTCAACATCCTCAAGTTCCTGCGCTACATCAAGGACGAGCTGCTGATCGTGCTCGGCACGTCCTCCAGCGAGACGGTCCTGCCGCGGATGCTGGTCAAGCTGGAGGCGGCGGGCGCGGAGAAGTCCGTGGTCGGCCTGACCATCCCGACCGGCTACTCGTTCAACCTCGACGGCACGTGCATCTACCTGACGATGGGCGCGCTGTTCATCGCCCAGGCCACCGGCACCGATGTCAGCATCGGCACCCAGATCGGCCTGCTGCTGTTCATGCTGCTCGCCAGCAAGGGCGCGGCGGGCGTCACGGGCGCGGGCCTGGTGACCCTCGCCGCCTCCCTCCAGGCGTTCGAGGCGAACAGCGCCATCCCCGCGGTCGGCATCGCGCTCATCGTCGGCATCGACCGGTTCATGTCCGAGGCGCGGGCGATCACGAACGTCATCGGCAACGGCGTCGGCACCCTCGTGATCGCCCGCTGGCAGAACCAGCTCGACCGCGACCGGCTGCGGGAGGTGCTCGACAACCCGTCGCTCGTGGACGTCGACCACCTCATCGACCAGCAGCACGCCGGTGACGACGTCCCCGACGGCGACGGCAGGCGCGACACCGTCCCGGCGGGCGCCCACTAGACCACCGGCCGCGGGTCCCGCCGCCGCGCACACCCCCCACGCAGCGCGCGGTGTCGGGGCCCGCCTTCCCGACCCGCCAGGGCCGCCTTCGGGCGGCTCTGGCGGCGTTGCGGGGTGGACGGCTCCGCGACTGCGCGCCACCACCGGAACGACTGGTCCTGTTACCGCCCGCTAACCAGGGCGTATGCCCCGCCACCAGCGCTGGAGCCGCGGGAACCGGTGGTGGACCTGGTGTTGTCAAGCTCTCATCGCCGCGCGGGTGCGAACGTGCTCGGATATGCTGCCCGGTTGTAACCGATTGCGCCTTGTCGTCCCGACAGCCCGAATCGTTACGCGATCATGGGCAACACCATCCATCGGAGGGTGATTCCAGGTTTCGCGGCTGTTAAGGTCGCGTCAACACGCGGGCCATCGTCGTCCCGTGCCCAGAGACCGTCATCCCAGGTCTGAGCACGAGGACATCGTTCTTCACAGGACGACGAAGGAGGTCTGCGCTGTGATCTTCTCCGCCATCCCGGCCCCTCAGGGCCTCTACGACCCCACTGCGGAGCGCGACGCTTGCGGTGTGGCGATGGTGGCCGACATCCAGGGTCGGCGTTCGCACGGAATCGTGGTCGACGCGCTCACCGCGTTGGCCAACCTCGAACACCGGGGCGCCGCGGGTGCCGAGCCGACCAGCGGTGACGGTGCGGGCATCCTGCTCCAGCTCCCCGACGAGTTCCTCCGCGCGGTGGTCGACTTCGACCTGCCGGCGCGCGGGAGCTACGCGGCGGGGGTGGCGTTCCTGCCCCTGGACGCCGACGAGCGCGCCAAGGCCGTGGACACGGCCGAGCGGATCGCCGCCGAGGAGGGCCTCGTGGTCCTGGGCTGGCGCGACGTGCCGGTCGACCCGGTGGCCGCCGACGTCGGTCCGACCGCGCTGTCGGTGGTCCCGCACTTCGCGATGCTGTTCGTGGCCTCGGCCGACGACGCGGCCGTCGAGGGCGTCGAACTGGACCGGTTGACCTTCGGCCTGCGCAAGCGGGTCGAGCACGCGAACGTCGGCACGTACTTCCCGTCGCTGTCCGCGCGCACCCTGGTCTACAAGGGCATGCTCACGACCGGGCAGCTGCCCGCGTTCTTCCCGGACCTGCGCGACGAGCGGCTCGCCTCCGCCATCGCGCTGGTGCACTCGCGCTTCTCCACCAACACGTTCCCGTCGTGGCCGCTCGCGCACCCGTTCCGGTACGTGGCGCACAACGGCGAGATCAACACCGTCCGCGGCAACCGGAACCGGATGCGCGCCCGCGAGGCGCTGCTCCGCTCCGACCTGATCCCCGGCGACCTGACTAGGCTGTTCCCGATCTGCGACGCCGAGGGTTCGGACTCGGCGTCGATGGACGAGGTCCTGGAGCTGCTGCACCTGGGCGGCCGGTCGCTGCCGCACGCGGTGATGATGATGATCCCCGAGGCCTGGGAGAACCACGCCACGATGAAGCCCGCGCAGCGGGCGTTCTACCAGTTCCACGCCAGCCTGATGGAGCCGTGGGACGGCCCCGCCTGCGTCACGTTCACCGACGGCTCGCTGGTCGGCGCGGTCCTGGACCGCAACGGCCTGCGCCCGGCCCGCTGGTGGCAGACCGCCGACGGCAGGGTCGTGCTGGCCAGCGAGACCGGCGTGCTGGACGTGCCGCCGAGCCAGGTCGTGGCCAAGGGCCGCCTCCAGCCGGGCCGCATGTTCCTGGTGGACACCGAGGCGGGCCGGATCGTCGACGACGCCGAGATCAAGGCCGGGCTCGCCGACGACCACCCGTACGAGGAGTGGCTGCACGCGGGCCTGCTCCAGCTCGACGACCTCGCCGACCGCGAGCACGTCGTGCAGAGCCACGAGTCCGTCGTGCGCCGCCAGCTCACCTTCGGCTACACCGAGGAGGAGCTGCGCATCCTGCTGGCGCCCATGACGGTCGGCGGCATGGAGCCGCTGGGCTCGATGGGCACCGACACCCCCGTGGCCGCGCTGTCGAAGCGGTCCCGGCTGCTCTACGACTACTTCGTGCAGAACTTCGCCCAGGTAACGAACCCGCCGCTGGACGCGATCCGCGAGGAGATCGTCACGTCGGTGTCGCGCGTGATGGGGCCCGAGCAGAACCTGCTCGGGCCGTCCCCGGTGTCGTGCAGGCACATCCAGCTCGACTACCCCGTCATCGACAACGACGAGCTGGCCAAGCTCATCCACATCAACGACGACGGCGACCTGCCCGGCTTCGCGTGCACCGTCCTTTCCGGACTGTACAAGGTGGACGGTGGTGGCGATGAGCTCGCCGCGGCCGTCGAGCGGGTGCGCCGCGAGGCGTCGGAGGCCATCGCGAACGGCGCCCGCACGCTGGTGCTGTCCGACCGCGACTCCGACCACCGGATGGCGCCGATCCCGTCGCTGCTGCTGGTCTCCGCGGTGCACCACCACCTGGTGCGCACCAAGGAGCGGCTGCGCGTCGCGCTCGTCGTCGAGTCCGGCGACGCCCGCGAGGTGCACCACATCGCGGCCCTGCTGAGCTACGGCGCCGCGGCGGTCAACCCGTACCTGGCGTTCGAGACGATCGAGGACCTGGTCAACCAGGGCGCGATCACCGGCATCGAGCCGCGCAAGGCCGTGCGCCAGTACGTGGGCGCGCTGGTCAAGGGCGTCCTGAAGATCATGTCCAAGATGGGCATCTCCACCGTCGGCGCCTACACCGCGGCGCAGGTCTTCGAGGCCATGGGCCTGGCGCACGACCTGCTCAACGAGTACTTCACCGGCACGGTGTCCAAGCTCGGCGGCGTCGGCCTCGACGTGCTCGCCGAGGAGGTCGCGATCCGGCACCGCCGGGCGTTCCCGGACAACCCGACCGACCGCTCGCACCGGCGCCTGGAGGTCGGCGGCGAGTACTCCTACCGCCGCGAGGGCGAGCTGCACCTGTTCTCCCCGGAGACGGTGTTCCTGCTCCAGCACGCCACGAAGACCCGCAAGACCGAGGTCTACCGGCAGTACACCGAGGAGGTCGAGCGGCTGGCCCGCGAGGGCGGCACGCTGCGCGGCCTGTTCGAGCTGCTCACGCAGGGCCGCACCCCGGTGCCGATCGACGAGGTCGAGCCGGTCTCCTCCATCGTCAAGCGCTTCAACACCGGTGCCATGTCCTACGGCTCCATCTCGGCCGAGGCGCACGAGACCCTGGCCATCGCGATGAACCGGCTGGGCGGTCGGTCCAACAGCGGCGAGGGCGGCGAGGACCGCGAACGCCTCTACGACCCCGAGCGGCGCTCGGCGGTCAAGCAGGTCGCGTCCGGCCGGTTCGGCGTGACCAGCGAGTACCTGGTCAACGGCACCGACATCCAGATCAAGATGGCGCAGGGCGCGAAGCCCGGCGAGGGCGGGCAGCTGCCCGGCTACAAGGTGTACCCATGGATCGCGCGCACCCGGCACTCCACGCCGGGCGTCGGCCTCATCTCGCCGCCGCCGCACCACGACATCTACTCCATCGAGGACCTGGCCCAGCTCATCCACGACCTGAAGAACGCCAACGAGCAGGCCCGCGTGCACGTGAAGCTGGTCAGCGAGATCGGCGTGGGCACGGTCGCGACGGGCGTGGCGAAGGCGCACGCGGACGTCGTGCTGATCTCCGGCCACGACGGCGGCACCGGCGCGTCCCCGCTCAACTCGCTCAAGCACGCCGGTACGCCGTGGGAGATCGGGCTCGCCGAGACGCAGCAGACGTTGCTGCTCAACGGTTTGCGCGACCGCATCACGGTCCAGGTCGACGGCGCGCTGCGCACCGGCCGCGACGTCGTGGTGGCCGCGCTGCTCGGCGCCGAGGAGTTCGGCTTCGCCACCGCGCCGCTGATCGTCGCGGGCTGCGTGATGATGCGCGTCTGCCACCTCGACACCTGCCCGGTCGGCGTCGCCACGCAGAACCCGGTGCTCCGCGCGCGCTACACCGGCCAGGCCGACCACGTGGTGAACTTCTTCGAGTTCGTCGCGCAGGAGGTCAGGGAACACCTGGCGGCACTGGGTTTCCGCACGATCGACGAGGCCGTGGGCCACGCCGAGCTGCTGAACACCGACCCCGCCATGGAACACTGGAAGGCCTCCGGGCTGGACTTGTCGCCGGTGTTCGCCGTGCCCGAGACCCGCTACCCGTCGGCGAGGCGCCGCGTCCGCGACCAGGACCACGGCCTCGCCCACGCCCTGGACCGCACGCTGCTCCAGCTCGCCGAGGGCGCGCTCGAGGACGCCATCCCGGTGCGGCTGGAACTGCCGGTGCGCAACGTGAACCGCACCGTCGGCACGCTGCTCGGCGCGGAGGTCACCCGCCGCTTCGGCGGCGACGGCCTGCCCGACGACACGATCCACGTCCGGCTCACCGGGTCCGCGGGCCAGTCGCTCGGCGCGTTCCTGCCCGCCGGCATCACGCTGGAGATGGTCGGCGACGCCAACGACTACGTCGGCAAGGGCCTGTCCGGCGGCCGGATCGTGGTGCGCCCGCACGAGGACTCGGCGTTCGCCGCCGAGCAGCAGGTGATCGCGGGCAACGTGATCGGCTACGGCGCGACCAGCGGGGAGATCTTCCTGCGCGGCCGGGTCGGCGAGCGCTTCTGCGTCCGCAACTCGGGTGCGATCGCGGTGGCCGAGGGCGTGGGCGACCACGCGTTCGAGTACATGACCGGCGGCCGCGCGGTGGTGCTCGGCCCGACCGGCCGCAACCTCGCCGCGGGCATGTCCGGCGGCATCGCCTACCTGCTGGATCTCGACCCCGCCAACGTGAACAAGGCGATGGTCGAGTTGCAGCGCCCGTCACCGGACGACCTCCGCTGGCTCAAGGAGACCGTCACCCGGCACCACCAGCTCACCGGTTCGGCGGTGGCCGCGTCGCTGCTCGGCGACTGGCCCCGGCGTTCCGCCGCGTTCACCAAGGTCATGCCCCGCGACTACCAGCGCGTGCTCGAAGCGATGAGGCTCGCCCGCGCGGAGGGCAGGGACGTCGACACGGCGATCATGGAGGCCTCCCGTGGCTGACCCGCACGGTTTTCTGAAGAACGACCGCGCCGACGCGAAGAAGCGCCCGGCGACCGAGCGCGTCGAGGACTGGCGCGAGGTCTACCTGGACCTCGAACCCGAGGTGCGCGAGAAGCAGGTCCGCACCCAGGCCGGGCGCTGCATGGACTGCGGCATCCCGTTCTGCCACTCCGGTTCCGCCGGTTGCCCGCTGGGCAACCTGATCCCGGAGTGGAACGACCTGGTCCGCCGCGGCGACTGGGAACTGGCCTCGGACCGCCTGCACGCCACCAACAACTTCCCGGAGTTCACCGGGCGGCTGTGCCCCGCGCCGTGCGAGGCGGCGTGCGTGCTGGCGATCACCCCGGACGCCGGGGGAGCGGTCGCGATCAAGCGCGTCGAGCAGGCCATCGCCGACGTGTCGTGGGAGCAGGGACTGGTGCGCGCCAGCCAGTCCACGGTCTCCTCCGGCCGCAAGGTCGCCGTCGTCGGCTCCGGCCCGGCCGGTCTGGCCGCCGCGCAGCAGCTGACCCGCGCGGGCCACCACGTCACGGTGTTCGAGCGCGACGACCGCCTCGGCGGCCTGCTGCGCTACGGCATCCCCGAGTTCAAGATGGAGAAGAAGGTCCTCGACCGGCGGCTGGCGCAGCTCCGCAAGGAGGGCACCAAGTTCGTCACCGGCGTCGAGGTCGGCGTGGACCTCACCGTGGAGCAGTTGCGCGCCAAGTTCGACGCCGTCGTGCTCGCCGTCGGCGCCCTGCGCGGCCGCGACGACACGACCACGCCGGGCCGCGGCCTCGCGGGCGTCCACCTCGCCATGGACCACCTCGTGCCCGCCAACCGGGCCGTCGAGGGCGACGGCCCGTCACCGCTGTCCGCCGCGGGCAAGCACGTGGTGATCATCGGCGGCGGCGACACCGGCGCCGACTGCTTCGGGACGGCCGTCCGCGAAGGCGCGGCGTCCGTGCTCCAGCTCGACCAGTACCCCATGCCGCCCGCGCAGCGCGACGACGCGCGCTCCCCGTGGCCGGTGTGGCCGTGGATCCTGCGTACCTACGCGGCCCACGAGGAGGCGGGCGAACGGAAGTTCGCCGTCGCGGTGGAGAGCTTCGAGGGCGACGCCGAAGGCCACGTCCGCGAGATCAAGCTGCGCAAGGTCCGGGTCGAGAAGGACGCCGACGGTCGCCGCCAGGTGGTCCCGATGTCCGAGGAGATCGAGGTCCTGCCCGCCGACATGGTGCTGCTGGCCATCGGCTTCGAGGGCGTCGAGCACATGAGGCTGCTGGACGACCTGGACATCGCGCTCACCCCGCGCGGCACGATCTCGTGCGGCGCCGACTGGCAGACCACCGCGCCCGGCGTGTTCGTGTGCGGGGACGCCCACCGCGGCGCCTCGCTGGTCGTGTGGGCGATCGCCGAGGGCCGCTCGGTGGCGAACGCCGTCGACCGCTTCCTCACCGGCTCCTCCGACCTGCCGTCGCCGGTGGTCCCGAACCTGATCCCGCTGGCGGTCGTGTGACCCGTTGTCCGGTCACGACAACGGAGTCGTGACCGGACAACGCCATTCCTCCCGGAGTCGCGGGCCGTCATTCCCGGCCGCCCGACGACGTCCGGTCGACGGATTCACGTCGTGGTGCAACACCCGGCGCGGCACTGGTGGAAACCCCGATGCGGCGCGTCCGGCGCGTCCGGTAGGGGCGCTGTGATCGGCGGTTATGCATTCCGGATTGGTGGACCGCTCATTCCAGGACCGTTCATTCTGCAATTGGTCATTCCATGAATTTACCGTGAACCGCACATCGCGCCGTTCCGTATGGAGAGTCAGAAGGGGCGTCGACAACCGCTTCCGTCCCCCACGAAACGGAGTGCTGAAAATGAGCCCTGTCCATTCTCTTCGTCCGAGACGCAAACTGTTCGGTCTGCTCGCCGTCGTCACCGCGAGCGGGATCACCGCCGCCACCGTCTTCGTGATGTCCAACCAGGCGAGCGCCGTCAAGGCGCCCGCGGGCACGGCCTGCGCCGCGGTGCACGTCATCACCGCCCGCGCGTCGACCGAACGCCCCGGCGAGGGCATCACCTCCGCGATGGTGAGCCGGATCGTCAGCACGAGCAAGCAGACCGTGAGCAGGGCGTCGGTCGACTACCCGGCCACGCTCGCCGACTACGCCCGCAGCTCGGGCCAGGGCATCACCGCGTTGACGGCCCAGCTCACCACGCAGGTCCAGAAGTGCCCGGACCAGAAGATCGTGCTGGCGGGCTACTCCCAGGGCGCCCACGTGGTGCTCGACGTCCTCGGCGGCGGCGGCGGACTCGGGCTGGGCGCGGCGACCCCGCCGATCTCCGCGGCGGTCGCGAGCCACGTGACGGCCGTCGCCACGTTCGGCGACCCCCGGCACGTCGTCGGCCAGGCGTTCGACGTCGGCAGCGCGACCAAGAACGGCCGGTTCCCCCGGTCGGCGGCGCAGCTCAAGACCCTCGCCGGGTTCGCGGACCGGATCCAGGCCTTCTGCGACTCCGGTGACACGTTCTGCGACAGCGGCTTCAGCACCGTCACGCACCTCACCTACATGAACCGCGTCAAGGACACCGCCGCGAGCTTCGTCGTCGGCAAGGTGGGCGGCTGACCGCACCCGCTGTCCGGTCACGACAACGCGTGACCGGACAGCGCCGCCCAAGGCGGTGAGCTGGTCGCGGCCAGGCCACTCAGCCGTTCTCGACGGCGGCGCTCGACCGCATGGCACCCGGGGTCCACGAGTCCCGTCGTGCCTTCGCCCGGCGGGCGGCCGTGCACGACCGCGCTCCCGACGGGTGGGGTGATCGCGGGAACGTAAACTGCGGGGCGTGGAATTCAGCGGTTTCGGCGAACACGCCATCGACTTCTTCGACGGCATCGAGGCGGACAACTCCAAGGTCTACTGGGACGCGAACAAGGCCGTCTACCAGGAGGACGTCCGGGTGCCGATGCTGGTGCTGCTCAACGACCTGGAGCCCGAGTTCGGTCCCGGCAAGGTGTTCCGGCCCTTCCGCGACGTCCGCTTCAGCAAGGACAAGACCCCGTACAAGACCCATTGCGGCGGCGTGGTCGAGGAGGGCCGCGGCGGCGGTGCCTTCTACGTCCAGATCGGCGTCGAGGGCGTGATGGCGGGCGGCGGCTCGTTCGCGATGGCGTCCGACCAGCTCGCCCGGTTCCGCTCGTCCGTGGACGACGACCGGCGCGGCGGGCAGCTCCAGAAGATCATCGCCAAGCTGGTCAAGAACGGCTGGGACATCCGCGGCGACCGGCTCAAGACCAAGCCGCGCGGCTTCGACCCCGAGCACCCCCGGATCGACCTGCTGCGCCACCGCACGCTCTACGCGGCGAAGGTGTGGCCGCCCGACGACACCCTCCACGAGCCCGGCTGCGGCGACCGCGTGCTCGGGGCGTGGCGGGAGCTGAAGCCGCTCAACGAGTGGTGCGTGGACCACGTGGGCGTCAGCGAGAAGCCCTGGCGCTGAGCCGCCGCGCGACGAGGACGGCGATCCCCCAGCCGAGCGCGATGCCGACGACGTCGGTCAGCGCGTCCAGCACGTCGCCGCTGCGGTGCAGCGGGGTGATCAGCGCCTGGAGCACCTCGGAGAGCCCCGCGTAGCCGACCAGGGCGAGCAGGATCCAGCGCGGCCGCGCGTGTAGACCAGTCACCGCGAGCAACGCGAACAGCAGGCAGTGGACCACCTTGTCGGTGCCCGGCGGAGAGCTGGGAACACCCGACTCCGGGGTGAACAGAACGATGACGCTGAGCGACATCGCGACCACGAACGGAAGATGTTTTCGCATCCGAACCCCCTATTACCCCCGTGTTACCCCTGAATATCGTGCCTGCGCGGAACTTACCGACGGGTAGTTCGGGATCGGTCCAGTAAAGGGGACTATCCTCTCCCAACGTGAGTCGACGCGCAAAGATCGTCTGTACCATGGGCCCCGCTACCTCGTCCCCCGAGAAGGTGCGCGAGATCGTAGCGGCCGGTATGGACGTGGCGAGGATGAACTTCAGCCACGGTAGCCATGCCGACCACAAGCAGGTCTACGACCTCGTTCGCGCAGCCGCGAACGAGTCGGGCCGTGCGGTGGGCATCCTGGCGGACCTGCAGGGCCCCAAGATCCGTCTCGGCCGGTTCGCCGCCGGTCCCGTCGAGTGGCGCACCGGTGACATCGTGCGCGTGACCGTCGAGGACATCGCGGGAACGCACGACCGGGTCTCCACCACCTACAAGGAACTCGCCAAGGACGCCAAGGTCGGCGACCGGCTGCTCGTGGACGACGGCAAGGTGGGCCTCGTGGTCACCGACGTCGAGGGCCCGGACGTCGTCTGCGAGGTGACCGAAGGCGGTCCCGTCAGCAACAACAAGGGCTTGTCCCTGCCGGGCATGGACGTCTCCGTGCCCGCCATGTCCGAGAAGGACATCGAAGACCTGGAGTTCGCGCTCTCGCTGGGCGTCGACTTCATCGCTCTGTCCTTCGTCCGCTCGCCCGCCGACATCGACCTGGTCCACCAGGTGATGGACCGCGTCGGCAGCAAGCGCCTCCCGGTCATCGCGAAGATCGAGAAGCCCGAGGCCGTGGACAACCTCGAGGCCATCGTGCTGGCCTTCGACGGCGTCATGGTCGCCCGCGGCGACCTCGGCGTCGAGCTGCCCCTGGAGCACGTTCCGCTGGTGCAGAAGCGCGCGATCCAGATCGCCCGCGAGAACGCCAAGCCGGTCATCGTGGCCACCCAGATGCTCGAATCGATGATCACGAACTCCCGGCCGACCCGCGCCGAGACGTCCGACGTCGCGAACGCGGTGCTGGACGGCGCCGACGCGCTCATGCTCTCCGGTGAGACCAGCGTCGGCCGCTACGCCATCGAGACGGTCAAGACGATGAGCCGCATCATCGTGGCCGTCGAGACCGAGTCGACCGTCGTGCCGCCGCTGACGCACGTCCCGCGCACCAAGCGCGGCGTCATCTCCTACGCGGCCCGCGACATCGGCGAGCGCCTCAACGCCAAGGCCCTGGTCGCTTTCACCCAGTCCGGTGACACCGTGCGGCGGCTCGCCCGCCTGCACACCCCGTTGCCGCTGCTCGCGTTCACGCCGGAGCAGGAGGTGCGCGCGCAGCTCTCGCTGACGTGGGGCACCGAGACGTTCATCGTGCCCAGGGTGGAGTCGACCGACGAGATGGTCCGCCAGGTGGACCTCTCGATGCTCGACATCGGCCGCTACCAGGCCGGTGACTTGGTGGTCGTGGTCGCGGGTTCCCCGCCCGGAACCGTAGGCTCGACGAACCTCATCCGGGTGCACCGCCTGGGCGAGGACGACCACGCCTAGGAGTAGACGTTGACAGAGGCTGCCCGTGCCGCGGCCGCGCGATTCGCCGCGGCCCAGGACGCTCCGTTGGACAGCGACGGGGTCCCGCACGGGCAGCCCGTGCTCGACCGGCTGGTGGCACTGCTCGACCTCGAGCGCATCGAGGAGAACATCTTCCGCGGCGTGAGCCCCGCCGAATCCCCGGTCCGGGTCTTCGGCGGGCAGGTCGCAGGTCAGGCCCTCGTGGCGGCGGGCAGGACGGTCCCGCCCGAGCGGCACGTGCACTCGCTGCACTCGTACTTCATCCGCGGCGGCGACCCGACCGTGCCGATCGTCTACGAGGTCGACCGCATCCGCGACGGCCGCTCGTTCACGACCAGGCGGGTCGTCGGCGTGCAGCACGGCAAGGCGATCTTCTCGCTGTCCGCGTCCTTCCAGAAGGACGAGACGGGCATGGACCACGCCGAGCCGATGCCCGACGTGCCCGGCCCGGAGTCGCTGCCGACCTACGCCGAGGCGTCCAAGACCTACCTCGACCGCCTCGACCACACCCGCCTGCCCCGCCCCATCGACGTGCGTTACGTCACCGAGCCGCCCTGGGAGTCCCGCGAGGACGGCCCCGGCGAGGCCCGCAGCCAGGTGTGGATGCGCGCCGACGGCAAGCTCAGCGACGACGACCTGCTGCACGTGTGCGTGCTCGCCTACGCCTCCGACATGACGCTGCTGGACTCGATCCTGGTCAAGCACGGCGTCTACTGGGGCACCGACAAGGTCCTCGGCGCCAGCCTCGACCACGCCATGTGGTTCCACCGCCGCTTCCGCGCCGACGAGTGGTTCCTCTACGACTGCGCGTCCCCCAGCGCCTCCGGGGCCCGCGGACTGGCCACCGGCAGGTTCTTCTCCCAGGACGGCAGACTCGTCGCCACCGTGGTCCAAGAGGGCCTGCTCCGCGTCATCTCGTGAGCGGCGTCCCCCACCCCGGCGCGGCCTGGACCGCCTGGTACATCTTCGGCCTCGGCCTGACCGCGGGCCCCGACGTGCACCGCCCCTCGGAGTTCTCGGCGCTGCTGGCCTCCACCCTGAGCGACGTGTGGGGCCGCTCCGTGCTCGACGCCGGATCCGGCGCGGGCCTCATCACCATCGCCGCGCTGTCGGCGGGCGCACGGCACGTGATCGCGCTGGACCGCGACGAGGAAGCCCTCCGCGACACCGCCGCCAACGTCGAACGGCTGCTCGGCATATCGGCCCGCGAGCGCTTGTCGTTGTGGCAGGCGGACTTCAGCCAACTCGACGTGCTCGACGCCGACGTGCTCGCCGTCAACCCGCCGCAACGGCCCACCGAACTGCTCGACGCCGTGGAACCGCACAACCGGCACCTGCACGAGGGCGGCGGCCGCGACGGCCTGGACGGCCTGCGCCTCGTGCTGGGGCACGCGCGCTGCCACGAGGTGCGCAGCACCGCCGCGGACGTGCTGCCGCTGAGCACCCTCCGCCGCACCCCCCGGCGCCTCACCACCACGACCCTGCCCATGCACCCCGCCTGGCGGCCGCTCGTCGGCGGCGACGAGGGCAAGGTGTCGGTGTGGGCATTCGACCGGCGGTGAGGTGTCAGGTCTCCACTCACCGCCGCCGTGAGTCGAAGATCGTGTTGGCAGGCGAGAACGGTAATCTGCGGCGGTGCAACTCCGGTACAACTACCGGCTCTACCCGGACGATTCCCAGCGCGACGCGCTCGCGCGGGCCTTCGGGTGCGCGAGGGTGGTGTTCAACGATGGCCTGCGGGCGCGGCAGGAGGCACAGCGGAACGGCGAGGAGTACTTGTCGGACGGTGAACTGTCGAGGCGTGTCACCGCGGCGAAGCTGACTCCTGAACGGGCCTGGCTGTCAGCGGTGTCGTCAGTCGTCCTGCAGCAGGCGCTGGGTGATCTGAACACGGCCTACCGCAACTTCTTCGCCTCGATCAAGGGTGAACGCAAAGGGCACAGGATCGGGCTACCGCGGTATCGGTCCCGGAAGGACAATCGACAGGCGGTCCGCTTCACGCGAAATGCCAGGTTCTCAGTCCTGCGCGACGGCCGGCTGCGCTTGCCGAAGATCGGCGACGTTCCGGTGCGCTGGTCGCGCATCCTGCCTGCCGAACCCAGTTCCGTCACGGTGATCAAGGACGCGGCGGGGAGGTACTTCGCCTCGTTCGTCGTGCAGGCCGCAGACAGGCCTCTGCCCGAGGTCGACGATGAGGTGGGGATCGATCTGGGCTTGACCCACTTCGCGGTGCTGTCGGACGGCACGAAGATCGCCGCACCCGGATTCCTGCGCCAAGCAGCCCGCAGACTGGGACGGTTGCAGCGGAACCTGTCCCGCAAGCAGCGAGGCAGCAACAACCGCAAGAAGGCGGTCGCGAAAGTCGCCAGGGCGCACGCCCGGGTGGCCGACACCAGGCGGGACTGGCAGCACAAGCTCTCCACGGCGATCATCCGCGACAACCAAGCGGTCTACGTCGAGGACCTATGCGTTGTCGGTCTCGGTCGAACGAAACTCGCGAAGTCCGTTCACGACGCGGGGTGGGCTGGTTTCACCGAAATGCTGGAGTACAAAGCCGCGCGGTGGGGTCGCACTTTCGTCAGGGTGGACCGGTTCTTCCCGTCCACCCGGATGTGCTCCGCTTGCGGCCGGGTGAACGAGAGGATGTCGTTGGACATGCGGTCCTGGACCTGCCCCTGTGGTAGTGCTCACGACCGTGATGTCAACGCGGCGATCAACATCAAGGCCGCCGGACGGGCGGACTTCAACGACCGTGGAGCACGCGGAAGACCTGCACTTGTGCAGGCGGCAGGCCGAGAAGCGGTAATCCACCCGGACGCCGCGTGACGACACGCGACGTGGAAGGAGCCTCGGCCCACAGGGCCGAGGGAACGTCAAGACGCTCGTCCCCTCGCACTGCGGCCGGATTTTAGGCAGGCTGTGCAGATGACAACCGAGGCAACGGCACGGATCGCGGTAACCGGACTGGCTGTGATGGGCAGCAACCTGGCCCGCAACCTCGCCCGGCACGGACACCGGGTAGCCGTCCACAACCGGTCTGCGAGCCGGACCAAGCTCCTGATCGAACAGCACGGCCACGAAGGCGACTTCGTCCCGGCCGAGACGGCTGAGGAACTCGTCGCGAGCCTCCAGAAGCCCCGCCAGATCATCATCATGGTCAAGGCCGGAGCGCCCACGGACGCGGTGATCGACGAGTTGACCCCGTTGCTCGACGAGGGCGACATGGTGATCGACGGCGGCAACGCGCACTACGCCGACACCCGTCGTCGGGAAGCGGCGCTGCGCGACCTGGGGCTGCACTTCGTCGGCGCGGGCATCTCCGGCGGTGAGGAGGGGGCGCTCAACGGCCCCAGCATCATGCCGGGTGGCTCCAAGGAGTCCTACTCCCACCTCGGCCCGGTGCTGGAGAGCATCGCGGCCAACGTGGACGGCACGCCGTGCTGCGTCCACGTGGGACCGGACGGCGCGGGCCACTTCGTGAAGATGGTCCACAACGGCATCGAGTACGCGGACATGCAGCTCATCGCCGAGGCGTACGACCTGCTGCTGCGCGCGGGCGGCAAGACGCCCGCCGAGATCGCCGACGTGTTCCGCGAGTGGAACGAGGGCGACCTGGAGTCGTACCTGATCGAGATCACCGCCCAGGTGCTGTCGCATGTGGACGCGACCAGCGGCAAGGCGCTCGTCGAGGTCATCGCGGACGAGGCGGAGCAGAAGGGCACCGGCCGCTGGACCGTGCAGGAGGCGCTGGAGCTGGGTGTGCCGGTGACCGGCATCGCCGAGGCCGTGTTCGCCCGCTCGCTGTCCGGCCGGGTCGACCAGCGCAAGGCCGTGCGCGACGCGTTCGGCCCCGCGGAGATCGCCAAGACCGTGACCGACGGCCTCGTGGACGACGTCCGCCAGGCGCTGTACGCGTCGAAGGTCGTCGCCTACGCGCAGGGCTTCGACCAGATGCGGGCCGCCAGCAAGGAGTACGGCTGGGACCTCGACCTCGGTGCCATGGCGACGATCTGGCGCGGCGGCTGCATCATCCGCGCGAGGTTCCTCGACCGCATCCGCGAGGCCTACGACGGCAGCCCCGAGCTGGCGTCGCTGCTCGTCGACGACTACTTCCGCGAAGCCGTGCAGAACGCCGAGGCGGCCTGGCGGCGCGTTGTCGTCGGCGCGGTCCAGGCGGGTGTGCCGGTGCCCGGTTTCGTGTCCGCGCTGGCGTACTACGACGGTCTGCGCTCCGAGCGGCTGCCCGCCGCGCTGATCCAGGGGTTGCGCGACTTCTTCGGTGCGCACACCTATCGGCGCACGGACGTCGAGGGCAGTTTCCACACCCTTTGGTCGGGGGATCGTTCGCAGGTCGAGGCGTGATCTGACCGGTCGTCCCCCTCCCTTCAGCGGGGGAGGGGGATGGTCGGGTGGTGGGCGGCCAGGTGGTGGGCGATCTTGTCGTGGCAGGTCTGGAGTGGTTGTGCCGTGTCGACGATGAGGCGGTCGTCGGTGCGGGGGCGGTAGTCGCGGTCTTGGATTTCCTGCCAGGTGGGGTGGGTCCAGCCTGGGAGGTCGTTGTCGCGGTTCTGGGCACGTTCTCGGTGCAGGGCTTGGTTTGTGCAGGTGGTTTCGATTACCGCGTGGTCGGCGTTGCAGGTCGTCGCGAGGGTGCGCCAGCCTTCGCGGGATTCGGGGACCGGGTTGACGGCGTCGGCGATGACGGTCAGGCCTCGGTGCAGGTGGCTTGAGGCCAGGGCGTGGGCGACGCTGTAGGCGGTTATGCCGGTTTGGGCCGGGGTGAGGTCGTTGCGGCGCATGGCGGCTTCGATCTCGTCTATGCGCAGGAGGACTGCGCCGGTGAGGTTGGCGAGGTGGCGGGCGAGGGTGGATTTGCCGGTGGCGGGGAGGCCGCCGAACTCGATGAGGGTGCCGGGCATGGGGGGTCCTTCGGGGGGTTTGTGGGGTTGATCTTGTGGGGTTGATCTTGTGGGGGGAGTGTCGTACCCGTTGGGTACCTTGTGCATTGGGGGGTCCTCACGGGTGGGGGACCTTGGGTTTTTGCTGTTCAGGGGTGGTGTGGTCGGGTGTCGTTGTGGGTTAGGTGGCTTCACCCCGGTCGCCGAGTGTTCTAGGCTTGGCGAACCTTGTCAAGGCGGAAAAGATGTCTTGACAAGCTCCGTCAAGCCTAGAGATGGCTTCGGATCGGGGTGCAGGGGTAGGTCTGGCTGCGCCAGCATCGGGCTCCGCCCGACAAGGCATCAGGCTGCGCCTGACCGGGCATCCTGGGCTCCGCCTTCGGACCAGGCATCGGCTGCGCCGACAGGGCACCAGGCTTCGCCTGGCGGGGCACCTCGCTGCGCGTCGGCCAGGCGGGCGGGCGCTCCGCGCCGGGTGCGAGGGGGCGGCTGCGCCGGTCAGGCATCAGGCTCTGCCTGGCAAGACGGCTGGCTGCGCATCGGTCAGGCGGGGGTGCGAGGGGGCGGCTGTGCCGGTGGGGTATCAGGCTCTGCCTGATGAGGTACCTGGCTTCGCTTCGGTTGGGCGTTCGGGCTGCGTCGGACGAAGTGCCTGGCTTTGGGCTTGGGTGGTGGGTCTGGAGTGGGGGCGGCGGGTGTCGAGGTGGGCGGTGGGGTGCGGTGTGGTGGTCCGTGTGATCGTGTGCGGTCTGCTGGCCGCCGAAAAATGTCGTACCCCCTGAGTACCTTGTGCATCGGGGGGTCTTCACGGCTGGGGGACCCCCGCTTTCGGGTGTATGTGAGTACCCCTCATGGCCGTGTGGCATAGGGGTGTGCAGAATCGACTGATGATTCGTTGGCCACGATTGTTAGCTCTGCTTGCGTCCCTGTCCCTCGTGCTGGGGTTGTCCACCGGGGGAGCGACGGCGCTGGACGCCAATCCGCTCGCGGCGGACCTCGATCGGATCCTGGCTGATTCGCGGCTGTCCGGTGCCAATGTCGGGTTGGTCGTCAAGGATGCCGAGACCGGGGAGTTGATCTACACGAGATCGGGGTCCAGTCGGTTCCAGCCCGGTTCCAACGCGAAGCTGGTGACGTCCGCTGCGGCGTTGGACTCGCTTGGGCCGGACCACCGTTGGACCACCGATGTGCGTTCGTCCGCGACTGTGCAGGGCACCGTGTTGAACGGTGACCTGTTCCTGCGGGGTACGGGTGATCCGACGATGCTTGCCGCCGATTACGACGACCTGGCGGCGAAGCTCGCCGCGACCGGTGTTCGCACGGTCAGCGGTGCGCTGGTCGCCGATGACAGCTGGTTCGACTCGGTGCCGTTGGGCACTGGTTGGGCGTGGGATGACGAGCCGTACTACTACAGTGCGCAGACGTCGGCGTTGACGATCGCGCCGGACGTGGACTTCGACGCGGGCTCGGTCGCGGTGAAGGTCAGTCCTGGTGCGCAGGGGCAGCCCGCGCAGGTGACGTTGACGCCGCCGCTCGACCTGACGATCCACAACACGGCGACCACCGGTGGTGCGGACGGTGTGTTCGTGCACCGGACGCACGGCACGAACGACGTCAGCGTCGCGGGGTCCCTCGCGGCGGGTGGTCAGCCGTACACGGAGTACGTCTCGGTGAACGACCCGACCACGCTGGTGGCGGGTCTGTTCCGGAAGTCGTTGCAGGCGCACGGGATCACGGTGACCGGTGGTACGGAGTTCCGGCAGACCCCCGCGGCGGCGAAGGTGCTGGTGGACCACCAGTCGATGCCGCTGCGCGAGCTGCTGGTGACGTTCCTCAAGCTCAGCAACAACATGCACGCCGAGATGCTCATCAAGTCGATGGGCCGCAAGGCCTCGGGTGAGGGCAGTTGGGCGGCGGGCATCCGCGAGCTGGAGGCGAAGCTGCCCGGTCTCGGGGCGGATCCGTTGACGATGAACCTGTTCGACGGCTCCGGGCTGTCGCGCATGGACCTGCTGTCGCCGGACCTGTTCGTGTCGGTCCTCCGCGCGGCGCGCACCAAGTCGTGGTTCCAGCCCTGGTACGAGGCGCTGCCGATCGCGGGCGTCCAGGACCGGATCGGTGGCGGCACCCTCCGCAACCGCATGATCGGCACGCCGGCGGCGGGCAACCTGCACGCGAAGACCGGGTCGATGACCGGGGTCACCGCGCTGTCGGGTTACGTGACCAACGCCGACGGGCGCAAGCTCGTGTTCTCGTTGTTGCAGAACAACTTCGTCTCCGGTCCGCCGAGGGACATCGAGGACGCCGTGGCGGTCCGCCTGGCCTCCGACAAGGCGGGGGCGGCGCAGCCGAAGATCCAGTCGAAGCAGCAGTCCGCGCCCGTGGTGAAGGGCGACCGCAAGGACGACCTCGAGTGCAGCTGGACGAAGTCCTGCTGACCGATCGCTGACGAACGGGGGTCCTCCGCGCTCGGGGGCCCCCCGTTTCCACGAGGACCAGAGGTCCCCCGGTCGTGAAGGCCCCCCGAAGACCCACGGTACCCAGGGGGTCCGACAATTCCTGGGGCTGACAATTTTCGGGGCCGGAAGTCGGGCCGGAAGTCCGAGGCCGGAAGTTCGGGGCCGCCAGGCTGGGGCCGACGGGCTGGGGGCTAGCGGCTCGCGGGGGTGCGCAGCGGTTCGAGCGCGTTGCGGTCCGGGTTCACCAGGTAGACGCGGGCCGCCGAGATGTCGAAGTACATGCCCGTCAGCCGCAGCGCGTCCGCCGCCACGGCTTCCCGCACGGCGGGGTGGGTGAGCAGGTTGTCCAGCTGCTGGGCCACGTTCGCGATGCTGAGCCGTTCGACGACCGGCAGGTCCCCGCCGACCGTCGTGCTCGGCTCGTGGAAGCGGATCAGGCTCGGGTCGGCGTGGTGCAGCCAGGAGTGCAGCGAGGTGCCGGGGCGGGTGGAGCCGTTGACGAGGGCGCTCATCGCGCCGCAGTGCGAGTGGCCGCAGACGGCGATGGTGGACACGCCCAGCACCTCCACGGCGTACTCGATGGCCGCGCCCATGGAGTCGTCGGCGCCGTGCGCGGGGACGAGGTTGCCGATGTTGCGGACGCAGAAGAGGTCGCCGGGACCGCTGCTGGTGATCAGGTTGGGGACCACGCGGGAGTCGGCGCAGGTGATGAACAGCTGCTGCGGGCGTTGGCCGCGGGCCGCGAGTTCGGCGAGGAACGGGCGGACCAGCGGAGCGGAGTTCCGCTCGAACTCGTGCATGCCGAGGATCATCGGGTCGGTGTCGCCGCGCTGGGTGGGCAGCACGACACCGGACGCGTCGCCCGGACGGGTGCGCTGCCAATGCGACCACGGGGCGAACCAGCGCGGGAGCGGCGACGGGGGAGTCTTGCGCAGGCCGGGTTTGCCGCCGATGGCCTTGCCGAACCAGGTGTCGTGCACCTCGTCGACGTCGACCTGGCCGCCCAGCCGCTGGTAGCCGCCGCGCCAGTCGTCGACGGCCTCGAACGCGGCGTGGTCCATGAAGTCGATGTGCAGTTCGAGGACGACGCGCTTGCCGAGCGGGATGCGGCGCAGTTCGCGGACGAGCCTGCCGACGCCGAGGAACACCAGCGAGCCGCGGATCGACACGCGCCAGCCGTCCGGCTCCTCGTCCACGCGCACGGTGCTGTGCGTCAGGCGGTACAGCGACCTCAGGACGGCGATCGCCATGCCGATGAGGACGCCCTCGACCAGACCGAACGCCAGGACGCCCGCCAGGGTGCCGAGGTAGGGGGCGATCTCGCCGTGCTGGGCCAGTTTGCGCACGCGGTCGCGGCTCACGAGGCGGAGGCCGACCACGAGCAGGACGCCTGCGAGGGCGGCGAGGGGGATGAGGTCCAGCAGGCCGCCGAGCGCGACCACGAAGACGAGGACCCAGACGCCGTGCAGGACGGTGGAAGCGCGGGTGCGGGCGCCTGCGGCCACGTTCGCGGAGCCGCGGATGATGCCGCCGCTCACCGGCAGGCCGCCCAGCGCGCCGGACACGGCGTTGGCCGCGCCCTGGGCGACGAGTTCGCGGTCCAGGTTCGCGCGGGGGCCGTCGTGCAGCTTGTCGACCGCGACGGCGGACAGCAGGGACTCCATGCTGGCCACCAGCGCTACGGAGACCACGGCCAACGCGACCGCCCCGACGCTGCCCTCGGGGACCTTCGGGAGGATCACGTCGGCGAGAGGGGCGTCGGGGAGGTCCACTGTGGACACGTCTACGCGCAGCGCGATGGACGTCAGGGTCGCGGCCAGCACGGCGGCCAAGGGGGCCGGGACCAGTGCGGTGCGCGGGATCCGTTGCCACATCAGCATCACGGCGACCGCGACGGCGCCGACGACCACCGAGCCGAAGTGCGAACCGTGCAGCTCGGCAGGCAGTTCGGAGAGGTTCTCCAGCGTCGTGGGGTGGGCGTGGCCGCCGAGGACGATCACCAGCTGGCCGAGCGCGATGCTGATGCCGATGCCGGCGAGCATGCCGTGGACGACCGACGGGGAGAGGGAGAGCGCGAGGCGGGCCACCCGCGTCACGCCCAGGACGATCTGGACGAGGCCCGCGGCGAGGGTGATGGCGGCCGTCGCGGCCCAGCCGAACTTGGTGACCAGGCCCGCCGTGACGACGATCAGGCCGGTGGCGGCACCGCTGACCTGCAACGGGGTGCCGCCGAAGAGGCCGGCGACGATGGCGCCGACCACGGCGGCGATGAGGCCGGAGATGAGGGGGGCGCCCGTTGCCGCCGCGACGCCCAGGGAGAGGGGGACGGCGAGGAGGAAGAGGACGAGGGAGGCGGGGAGGTCGAAGCGGAGGGAGGCGGGGAAGCAGGGTGGAGGGCCCGCGGTGGTGTGCTCGCCTGCGTGGGATTTGTTGGAGCGGGGGCGGTTCATGGGGGGTCCTTGGGGGGTGTGTGGTGGTGTGGTGGTGCGGCCCGCGTTGGGGTTCCTGGTGGGATCCCGGTGGGTGATCGGGGATGGTCGAGCTGGGGGTGTGTGTCCATGATGGACGAAGGTGTGGTGCAGGTGACACGGGTTTCAGCCGGACGTGTCGATCATCAGTGGGGGTTCACGGGCGGTGATGGCACGCACGTGGGGGAGGGCGTGGCGGAACCGACCCCGGTCGGGGGGTCGTGGTCGGTTCCGCCACGGTCGGTGCCGGACTGGGGTCCGGGGGGTCCGGGTCGCGGGGGCGTTGTCCGGAGGGGGTGTGTTGGGTTCTGTTGTGGGTGGGGAGGCCTTTACCCGGTCGCCGAGTGTTCTAGATGTGCCACAGTTTGTCAAGGCGGGAAGATGCCTTGACAAACTGTGGCACATCTAGAGATGGCTTTTGATCGGGTGCAGGGGTAGGTCTGGCTGCGCCAGCATTCGGCTGCGCCGAACTCGGGCATCGGCTTTGCCGACAAGGCCTGGCTTTGGGCTTTGGTCCTTGGGTATCCGGCGCTCCGCGGCGGACAAGGCATCCGAGCTTCGCCGGATCGGGAAGTGGCTTCGTTATTGGTTTTGCTTGGTCAGCCGACGCGGCGGAGGTGGCGGTGGGTGCCGCCGCCTGGGGATTGCTCGCCTGCGATGGTGAGGCACAGCTGGGCGCTGAGGTAGGCGCGGCAGGGGGCGGGGAGGCGGCGGCTCCACCACCTGGTGCGGCAGGTGGGGCAGCGGCCGTGTTCGTCGGGTTGGTGTTCGTCGAGCAGGGCCTTGACGGTGGCGACGAGGCGGGGGAGTTCTGCCCTTGCGAGTTCGGCGGTGGTCTGGTCGTCGCCGTGGGCGGCGAGGTGGGAGACGGTGGCCAGGTGTTCGTGCAAGGACTTGTCGAGCTGGCTGAAGACGGTGACGGTCATGGATCAGCGCCCCCCGGCCGGGTCGGTGGGGGGAATCCTCCAGGCGACGGCCTCGCGTCGTCCCGTGGCGCTGCTCATGGTGAGGTCCTCCGGCTTCGGGTGTCGGTGGGGCGTGACTTGAGCAGCGTGCGACCGGTGGGTGGCGTGCTGCAAGTTGCAGTACACGAATGGATGACGTCTCTTTGCTTGGTTGTGCCGGGGTCACAGACTGTGCATGACCCAGGAGGTGCGAGGAGATGGCACGGGGCAGCAGCCCGACTTTGCGGAAGCGGCGGCTCGTCGGGGAACTGCGCAGGTTGCGCGAAGTCGCAGGTCTGACGATCGAAGAGGTCGGGGACCGGTTGGAGTGCTCGGCTTCGAAGATCAGCCGGATCGAGACCGGGCGGGTGGGTGTCACGCCGCGTGACGTGCGGGACATGCTCACCGCGTACGGCACGGATGACGCGCTGCTCGAAGAACTCGTCCAGTTGGCGCGGGAAGCCCGTCGCAAGGGCTGGTGGGACGAGTACGGCGACATCGCACCCGGCCGCTACATCGGGTTCGAGGCGGACGCGGAGTCGGTGCGCACCTACCAGGGGCTGATGATCCCCGGCTTGTTGCAGTGCGTGGAGTACACGCGGGCGCTGATCGGTGAAGTCATGCCGGAGGCGTCCCCCGGTGAGGTGGACCGGCGGGTCGCGTTGCGCAACGCCCGCCAGGCGCTGCTGCACGAGGAGGACCCGCTGCGGCTGGACGTGGTGATCGACGAGGCCGCGCTGCGGCGGTTGGTGGGTGGTCCCGAGGTGCTGCGCGCGCAGCTCCGGCGGCTGCTCGAAGTCGCCGTGCTGCCCAACATCACCCTCCAGGTCGTCCCCTTCGCCTCCGGCGGTCACGCGGCGATGGACGGGCCGTTCGTCATCCTGAGCTTTCCCGAGCGGCACGATCCCGACGTGGTATACATCGAAAGCACCAGAAGCGGCGTCTACTTGGAGCAACCCGCGGACGTCCAGCGGTATTCGGACATCTTCGGGCGACTGTCGGACGCGGCGCTGGATCCTGATGATTCGGCGCGTTTGCTCGACACCATGGCGCACGCTCTTTCCTGACGACTGGAGTGAGTTCGCAGTGGAACCAGAAGTCGATTTCACGAACGCGACGTGGCGCAAGAGCAGTCGGTCCTCCGCGAGTGGACCGGACTGCGTGGAGATCGCACTAGTGCCGGTCGGAGCCGGTGTGCGGGACTCGAAGAACCCCGCCGGACCGGTGCTCGGCTTCGAAGGCGCTGCTTGGGGCCGGTTCCTCGGCGCGACCAAGCTCGGCGGCTTCGACCTGGCCTGACCGCCCGACCCCCACCCTGACGGGGCTTCCCCCGTACTTTCGCCAGGGTTCCCCTCCTACCCCGGTCTGGTTCGTGGTCAGACCAGGGGATCACTTCTCGTAGACCGCGGACCGATGTCCGCACGACCCCTTTCCGGTGAACTGAACGCATTCACCGGAAAGGGGTTCCCGTCGTGGTCGAGCGCGTTCCGGTTTCGTGCCTGCTCGGTACCGCCTGCCTCGTCGCGGGCCTGGTTCCGGCATTGCGCGAAGCGACCCGCTACCGCGGCGCGGACCTGCTCGACGGCCATTGGTGGCGCCTCCCCGCGAGCCTCGTGGGCTCCTACCACCTCGCGCACGTCCTGTGGACGCTGCTGCTGGTGGTGCTCGTCGTCGCCACCCTCGAACGGCTCGTCGGCCCCGCCGCGACGCTGCTCGTCCTCCTCGTGGGCCACCTCGTGCCCACGCTCACCGCGTTCGGCCTCGCGCGCCTGTCGGGTGCGCAGGACGTGCTGGACCGGCTCGACTACGGCGCTTCGGCCGCGCTCGCGTGCGCCGCCGCCGCGCTGGCGCTGCTGCGCCGCTCACGGGTGGTCGCGGCGGTCCTCGGCGCGCTGCTCGTGGCAGACCTGTTCTACAGCGATCGGCTCACGGCCGCGGAGCACTGGGCCGCGGTCCTGCTCGGGCTGGGTGCGGGCGCTCTACTCCTGGGGAGACGGCATGGGATTCGTGACGGACGCGCTGGCCGGGCTGGCCGGTCTGCCGCAACCGGCGGTGGTGGCGGTGACCGGGGCGATGACCCTGGCCGAGTGCACGCTGGGGGTGGGGTTCCTGGCCCCCGGCGAGGCCTCGCTGCTGATCGCCTCGACGACCGTCACGACGGTGCCGCGGTTCCTGGTCATGTGGCTGGTGGTGTCGGTGTGCGCGGTGGCGGGCGACAGCATCGGGTACCTGATCGGACGCCGCTACGGCGATCGGCTGCGTGACTCCCGGATCGTCCGCGGGCTCGGGCGGGCCCACTGGGACCGCGCGGGCGACCTGCTCCGCAGGCGCGGCGGGATCGCGGTGTTCACCGCCCGGTTCCTGCCCGTCGTGCGGACCCTCGTCCCGGCCTCGGCGGGAGCGTCGAACCTGCCCTACCGCCGGTTCCTGCCCGCGTCGGTCGCCGGGGCGGTGTGCTGGTCGGCCCTGCACATCGGCGTCGGCTCGGCCGCGGGGGCGTCGGCGAAGTACGTCGAGTCGGTGCTGGGCGGCGTGAGCTGGGTGCTGTTCGGCGCCGTGGCCGTCGCCGGCGCCGCCTACGCGTTGCGCCGCCGCAGGAAGGAGACCCGCGAACTGGAGGAAGTGGCGTGATTCCCGCACAGCACTTCGGTACGTGATGTTCCCAGTTCGCACGCGTCTTGGTAGCGTCGTGTTTCTGGAAACATTCCGTTACTGAATGGGTGGTCGGTGTCCAGGTTGACACGCGTGCAGCAGCAGCAGCGCACGCACGAGCGGTTGCTGGAAGCCGGGCGGTCGGTGTTCACGCGGCGCGGTTTCCTGGCCGCGACGGTGGAGGAGGTCGTGGCCGAGGCCGGCTACACGCGAGGTGCGCTGTACAAGCACTTCGGCGGCAAGGAGGGCCTGTGGCTCGCGATCACCGACACCCAGGTCGAGGCTCACCTGCTGCACCTCGACAACTGCCTGGGCGGCGCGTCCGACCGCGACGAGTTGATCGCGGCGCTGATCCCCGTGGGGCCCGCGTTCAACGAGGACGAGCCCCGGTGGAGCGTGGCGTCCTACGAGTTCGTGGCCTGGGTGGCCGGTGAGCCGGGGCTGTCCGCCACCGTGGTCGCCGCCCAGCGACTGCGCGAGCGGCGGATCGTGGAGATGCTGGAGCGCGACTGCGCACGCCTCGGCATCCGGCCCGCCATGCCGTTGCCGCAGGTGGTCGTCGCGATGGGCCTGTTGGGCGGCGGCCTCGCCCTGCGCCGGGCGGTCGACCCGGCCACCGACGTGCGGGCCATCGCGGAAAGCGTTGTCTCCGCCGTGTTCCCAGAGCCGTCGAGGAAGGAATCATGAGCATCCGGTTGACCCGCAACGGTGACGTGGAGATCGCGTACGAGGCGTTCGGCTCCGCACCCGGCCGCCCGTTGCTGCTGATCCACGGCGCGGGGGCGCCGATGCAGGGCTGGGCGGACGAGTTCTGCGCGGCACTGGTCGACCGGGGCTTCCACGTCGCCCGGTGCGACAACAGGGACGCCGGTCGTTCCTCCCGCGCCACCAAGCCGTACACCCTCGCGGACATGGCCACCGACGGGCTGGCCGTGCTGGACGCGGTGGACTGGCCCGCCGCGCACGTCGTCGGCGTGTCCCTCGGCGGGATGATCGGCCAGGTCATGGCCGCGCGCCACCCCGACCGCGTGCTGAGCCTGACCTCGATGTGCTCGGCGCCGGACGCGTCCCTGCGGCGCACCGGAATCGGCACCATGCTCCGGATCGCCGCGCTCACCTGGCGGAAACCGTCCGGGCCGCGGGCCGCCGGCGAGCGGCTCGTCGAGGTGCACCGGCTCATCGGCTCGACCGGTCACCCGCGGGACGAGGACTGGATGCGCCGGGTCGGCAGCGAAGGCCACGCGCACCGGACCGACCTCGCCGCCGCCCGCCGTCAGGCCGCCGCGGCCCGTGCCTCCGGCGACCGGCGGGCGGAACTGGCCACGATCACCGCGCCGACCCTCGTCCTCAGCGGGGAGGCCGACCCCGTGCAACCGCCACGAGCCGGGAAGGCCACCGCCGACGCCATCCCGGAAGCGCGGTTCACCACCTACCCCGGCATGGGGCACGACCTGCCGCCCGCGCTGTGGCCCGCGATCATCGACGACATCGACGCGATCGCCACGACGCCCCACCGCGGAGGCGGGACTTCGACCGCATGACCGATCCCGCCGGGCTCGTCGGCGGGGAGGGCGGCCCGGTGGACCGGAACCCGCGGCCATCGCGCCGAAAGCGCTGAAAGCCCCGGAAAGGGCGAAGAGGGCCACCCCCTACCGGGTGGCCCTCTTCTTCTGATGGGGACGTGGGTCGGCCGGCGTTCCGCCGCCGCGGGCTGGATGCCCCTTGCACGCCGGACGACCCACGTCGATCAGGGAGACGGCGGAGGTTCGGTTCCACCGTCTGGTCCAACCTCCCCCACCGGGTTTCGCCCTGTGTGGTTGGCCGGACACGCTAAGCGTAAGAATCCGGCTACAGCGCGACTGGAGCCGGACTGAAGTGATCTCTAGTCTCAAGGCGTGGGGCACAGCACTTCGGCAAAGGACACGTCGGTGGCGCAGGACATCCCCGAGTCCCTCCGGTTCGAGGTACTCGGCCTGCTTCGAGTTCTCCGCACCGGTCACGAGGTCGACCTCGGTGCGGCCAAGCAGCGCGCCGTCCTCGCCGTGCTGCTGCTCAACCGCAACATCCCGGTGACCCGCGACCACATCATCACCGCGGTCTGGGGCGACGCCGTTCCCACCAGCGCGGTGAACCTCGTGCAGACCTACGTGGCCGGTCTGCGGCGCGCGCTGGAGCCCCGGCGCGCCCGGCGGGCGCCCGCGGAGCTGCTGACGTCGGTCGGCGACGGCTACCTGCTGCGGGTCGAGCGGGACGCGCTGGACCTGGACGTGTTCGAGACCGGTGTGACGACCGCCGCCCGGCTGCGCGCCGCGGGTGACCTCGCCGGGGCCGCCCGCGTGCTGGAGGACGGGCTCGCGCTGTGGCGGGCGGAACCGCTGGGCGGGGTCGCCGGGCTGTTCGCCGAGGTCGAGCGGGGCAGGCTGGTGGAACGCCGGTTCGCCGTCCTGGAGGAACGCGCGGAGCTGCGGCTCTCGCTGGGCCAGGGCGCGGACCTGGTCGGCCAGCTCACGACGCTGGTCGGCGACCAGCCGCTGCGCGAACGCGCCCACGGGCTGCTGATGCGCGCGCTGTGCCAGGCCGACCGCCAAGCCGAGGCGCTCGCCGTCTACCGCGAGGCGCGGCGGGTGCTGATCGACGAACTCGGCGTCGAGCCCGGCCCGGAGCTGCGCCGCGTGCAGATGGCCGTGCTGGCGGGGGAGGACCCGGAGCCGATCAGGCAGGACGTGCCCGCCCCGGCCGCCGCCGCCCCGCCGCCCGCCCCGCCCCGGCCGACCGTGCCCGCGCAGCTGCCGCGCGCGCCCGTCGCGCTGATCGGCCGGGACGTCGAGCTGCGCCGCATGGACGAGCTGCTGGCCGCCGACCCGGACGGCGGGCTGCTGCTCGTGGTCAGCGGACCGGCCGGGGTCGGCAAGACCGCGCTCGCGCTGCACTGGGCCCACCGGGTGCGCGACGACTTCCCCGACGGGCAGCTCTACGTCGACCTGCACGGCTACGACCCGAACCAGGACCCGCTGGACGCGGGCGAGGTGCTCAACCGGTTCCTGCGCACGCTCGGCGTGCAGCCCGGCGACGCCCCGGTGACGGTGGAGGAGCGCTCGGCGCTGTTCCGGACGCTGGTCGCGGACCGCCGGATGCTCGTGATGCTCGACAACGTGCTGGGCTCGGGCGAACTGCTGCCGCTGCTGCCGGGGTCCTCCTCGTGCGTCGTGGTCACCAGCCGCAGGCGCCTGGTCGGGCTGGTCGCGCACGCCGA
The DNA here is from genome assembly GCF_032460545.1 of Umezawaea sp. Da 62-37. Taxonomy (GTDB): domain Bacteria; phylum Actinomycetota; class Actinomycetes; order Mycobacteriales; family Pseudonocardiaceae; genus Umezawaea. Next base: position 3,509,036 of record NZ_CP135965.1, on the reverse strand, counting down.
GGCGCGGCTGGTGGAGCTGGACATGCTCACCGTCGACGCCGCCGTCGAGGTGCTGGGCCGCGTCGCGGGCCGGGGGCCGAGCACGGAGGTGGACGCCCTGCGCAGGCTCGCGGAGCTGTGCGACGGGCTGCCGCTCGCGCTGCGCATCGCCGCCGCCCGGCTCGCGGTGTCGCCGACGCTGCGCGTGGCGGACTTCGTGGCGGAGCTGGACGACGAGCACGGCAGGCTCGCCGCGCTGGGCCTGGAGGACGGCGAGGGCCCGGTGCGGGTCGCGCTGGACGCCTCCCGCCGCGCCCTGCCCCCGCTGGCCGCCCGGCTGCTCGCGCTGCTGGGCCTGCACCCCGGTCCGCACGCGACCAAGTACGTGGCCGCGGCCCTCGCACGGGTCGACGCGGGCCAGGCGCAGCGGGCGCTGGACGCGCTGGCCGCGGCGAACCTGCTGTCGGTGGGCGAACCCGGCCGCTACGGCGCGCACGACCTGGTCCGGGTCTACACCAGGACGCTGGCGGGGGAGCTGCTGCCCGAGGAGCGGCGCGAGGCGGTCGGCCGGATGCTCGACTACTACCTGCACTGCGCCGACCTCGCCGACGGCCTGCTGCCGATCGGCCGCGGCAGCGTGCGGATCGAACTGCGGCACCTGCCGACCGAGGTGCCCAGCCTGACCGGGGCGACCGAGGCGCTCACCTGGCTGGAGACCGAGGAGGCGAACCTGCTGGCCGTGGCGGACCTGGCCGCGGACAGCTCGGCGCCGGTCTTCGACCGCGAGTGGCTCGTGCACGCCTGGCAGCTCGCGTACACGCTGTCCCGGTTCTTCTGGCTGCGCACCGACCACGAGACCTGGCTGCGGGTCACCGAGTCCGGCCTGCGGGCGGCCGCGGAACTCGGCGAGTCGAAGGCGAAGTTCGTGATGCTGTTCAACCTCGGCACGGCGCTGCTCCGGCTGCGCCGCCAGGACGAGGCGCTGGAACGGCACCAGGAGGCGCTCGACGTGGCACGGGCCGCGGGCGACCTGGACCAGCAGGCGCGCGCGTTGACGACGGTCGCGGACACGTTGCAGGACTTCAGGCGGATGGACGAGTCGGAGGCGCACTACCGGGAGGCGATCGAGGTCAGCAGGGCCGCGGGGTCGCGCTGGACCGAGGCCAACGCCCACCACAACCTCGGGCTGCTCCTGCTGGTCACCGGGCGCGGCACCGAGGCGCCCACCTGGCTGCGCGCGGCGCTGGGCATGTACCGCGAGGTCGGCGAGCAGTGCGGCGAGTCGATCTGCCACTCGGACCTGTCGGCCGCGCTGCTGGCGCAGGACCGGTTCGAGGAGGCGGCGGCGAGCGCGAGGTCCGCGCTGTCGCTCGCGACCGACGCCGCCAGCCCGTACCACCAGGCCCTCGCGCACGACCAGCTCGCCACCGTGTTCGACCGCCAGGGCGCGGCGGGCGCGGTGTCGCACTGGCAGCGGGCGCTCGCGCTGTTCACCGATCTGGACGCCCCGGAGGCCGATCAGGTCAGGGCGCGGCTGGCGCGGACGAGGACCACGTCGCACACCGCGGTATGACGATTGGTCTAAACCTATTGACACAGGCCGCCCGATCTCCTTACCTTCTGGGCAACGCGTCACGGGTGAGCCGTGACACATCCCTGCTCTCGGACACACCTGCCAACGGCCGCCGCCAGGTGCAGGAGGTTCTGCCTTGCCCAGAAAACTGATCCCCGCGCTGGCGTCGCTCGCCACGCTGGCCGGACTGCTGATCGCCGTGGCCAACCCGACCGCGTCACTCGCGGCGGGCAACGAGGACTGCCGTCCCGACGGCCTCTACAAGACGCCCGGCGTCGACGTCCCCTACTGCTCGGTCTACGACACCTCGGGCCGGGAGACGTTGGACGCCAACCACTCCCGCCGCGTCATCGGGTACTTCAGCAGTTGGCGCACCGGCAAGGACGGTTCGCCCGCGTACCTGCCCAAGGACATCGCGTGGGACAAGGTCACGCACCTCAACTACGCGTTCGCGCACATCGACAACCAGAACAAGATCTCCGTCGGCGACGCGGGCGCGGCCAACGCCTCCACCGGCATGGAGTGGCCCGGCGTGGCCGGCGCCGAGATGGACCCGTCGCTGCCCTACAAGGGGCACTTCAACCAGCTGACCAAGTTCAAGAAGCAGAACCCGAAGGTCAAGACGCTGATCTCCATCGGCGGCTGGGCCGAGACCGGCGGCTACCTCAAGGCCGACGGCACCCGCGACGCCAACGGCGGCTTCTACAAGCTGGGCCAGAACCAGGCCGCGATCGACACGTTCGCCGACTCCGTGGTGACGTTCCTGCGCACCTACGGGTTCAACGGCGCGGACATCGACTACGAGTACCCGACGTCGAACAACAACGCGGGCAACCCGGACGACTTCGGCCTGGCCAACGCCAACCGCGGCACGCTGTGGGCCGGGTACGAGAAGATCATGAAGACGCTGCGCGAGAAGCTGGACCGGGCGAGCGCGGCCGACGGCAAGCACTACCTGCTGACCGCCGCCGTGCCCGCGTCGGGCTGGCTGCTGCGAGGCATGGAGGCCTTCCAAGTCACCAAGTACCTGGACTACCTCAACGTCATGAGCTACGACCTGCACGGCTCGTGGAACCACTTCGTCGGCCCGAACGCCGCGCTCTACGACAACGGCAAGGACGGCGAGCTGGCCGCGGGCGGCGTGTACACCGCGCCGCAGTACGAGGGCGTCGGCTACCTGAACACCGATTGGGCCTACCACTACTTCCGCGGCGCCATGCAGGCCGGGCGGATCAACATGGGCCTGCCGTTCTACACCCGCGGCTGGCAGGGCGTCACCGGCGGCGTCAACGGACTCGGCGGCACGGCGGCGTTGCCGGACCAGACGAAGTGCCCGGCGGGCACCGGCGGCGGCGTCGGCTCGACCACCCCGTGCGGCAACGGCGCGATCGGCATCGACAACCTGTGGCACGACAGCACCGCGGGCAACGCAGAGGTGCCGTCGGGCGTGAACCCCATGTGGCACGCCATGAACCTGCAGAACGGCATCACGCCGGACTACCTGGCGGCCTACGGCCTCACCCCCGCCACCGACCCGACCGACCGGATCACCGGCACCTACACCCGCAACTACGACGCCACGCTGGTCTCCCCGTGGCTGTGGAACGACACCAAGAAGGTGTTCCTGTCCACTGAGGACGAGACCTCGGTGGCCGCGAAGGCGAAGTACATCGCGGACAAGGGCATCGGCGGCGTGATGATCTGGGAACTCGCGGGCGATTACGGGTACGACTCGGTGAAGAAGCAGTACACCACCGGCGACACGCTGCTCACCAAGATCAACGACGGGCTGCGCGGCGCCGCGCCGTACGGCAACCTCAAGGCGTCGACCGCGACCCCGGCCGACGTGCTCGACGTGTCGGCCGTCGTCGGCGGGTTCGCGCTCGGCGACAGCAACTACCCGATCACGCCGAAGCTGAAGGTCACCAACAACTCCGCCCTCACCATCCCCGGCGGCGCCAAGATCGAGTTCGACTACGGCACCAGCGCGCCGGGCAGCATGTCCGACCAGTCCGGCTTCGGCCTCCAGGTCGTGAGCAAGGGGCACACCGGGTCCAACGTCGGCGGTCTGCGCGGCGACTTCCAGCACGTGTCGGTGACCATGCCGACGTGGCAGTCGCTCGCACCGGGCGCGAGCGTCGACATCACCGTCAACTACCAGCTGCCCATCTCGTCCCCGTCGAACTTCCGGTTCACCTTCGGCGGCAAGACGTACGCGATCGCCTCGGACCACCCGCGTGGTGGTGGTGGCACCCCGCCGACCAGCACCACGACATCGACCACGACCACCACGACGACCCCGCCGACCACCACGACGACGACCACCACGACGACGACCACCACGACCAACCCGCCCGCCTGCTCGGTGGCGGCGTGGGACCGGGCGAAGGTCTACGTCGGCACGAACGCCGTGTCCTGGAAGGGGCGCAAGTGGACGGCCCAGTGGTGGACGACGGGCGAGGAGCCCGGCACCACCGGTGACTGGGGCGTCTGGCGCGACAGCGGCGCCTGCTGACCCGTCGGAGTAAGGGGGTGGCACGTCCGGGCATCCGGGCGTGCCACTTCGCCGTTCGGGGGTAAGGGTTCCGCGGGGAGGGGCGCGTGAACCTCCGATGCCGGGCGCGGGGCCTTACGACGACTCTCAGTGTCACCGAGGAAGACGACACAAGGAGTTCCGATGAGCCTCGAATGGACCCCCGAAGCGATCAAGGCGGAGATCGACTACCGGCAGCACGCCATGCTGGCCGACGCCGAGCACGTCCGCGCCGTGCGGCGTGCCGCGCCCGAGCACGAGTCCTGGTGGGCCAGGCTGGCGCGCCGGGCCGGGCCCACCCCTCCCGAGGGGCGGAAAGTCCAGGGCAACGCCGCCTGAGGTGTGCGAACATGCCACCCGTGGCACGTCTCGGATCCGGCATCCCCCTGGTGGCCCGCGGTCGGGAGATGGCCCGGCTGCGGGCCGCGCTCGCGCAGGCGTCCGGCGGCGCGGCCATGGCCGTGCTGCTCGCCGGTGACGCGGGTGTGGGCAAGACCAGAGTGGTCGAGGAACTGGCCGCCGCGGACCCCGACGCGCTGGTGCTGACCGGCCGCTGCCTGGACGTGGGCGAGATCGGCATCCCCTACCTGCCCTTCGCCGAGGTGCTCGGCCGGGTGGGGGACCAGGGGCTGCTCGACATCACCGGCAGGCCCGCGCTGGCGCGGCTGCTGCCGGAACTGGCGCTCCCGACCGGTGGCGACGACGGTCGGGAGAGCTCCAACCAGCCGCCGCTGTTCCCGACGGGCAGGCGTTCGGAGCAGGACGTCGGCCAGCTCCAGCTGTTCGACGCGGTGCACGGGCTGCTCGGCGACCTGGCCGAGCGGCGCACCGTGCTGCTGGTCCTGGAGGACCTGCACTGGGCCGACGCCTCGACCCGCTACCTGCTGTCGTTCCTGCTGTCCCGGCTGCGTTCCCAGCGCCTGCTGATCGTCGGCACCTACCGCTCCGACGACCTGCACCGCGCCCACCCGCTGCGCCCGCTGCTGACCGAACTGCTCCGGCTCCCCGCCGTCGAGCGCGTCGCATTGGGCCCGTTCGGCGCCGAGGACTCGCGCGCGTTCGTGAACGCGCTGGCCGACGAGCTGCCCGAGGACGTCGTCCGCGAGGTCGCCGCCCGGTCGGAGGGCAACCCGTTCTTCGCCGAGGAACTGCTCGCCGCCGCCACCTGCCTCCCCCGCGGCGGCGTCCCGTCCGCGCTGGCGGACGTGCTGCTGACCCGCATCGAACGCCTCGCGCCCGGCACCCAGCACGTGGTGCGGGTGGCGTCGGTCGGCGGCCGCCGGGTCAGCCACGACCGGCTGCGCACCGTCGCGGGCCTGGACGACGTGGCGCTCGACGTGGCGTTGCGCGAGGCCGTGCAGCACCACGTCCTGCTGATCGGCGAAGGCGACGAGATCTACGTGTTCCGGCACGCCCTGCTGCGGGAGGCCGTCTACGGCGACCTGCTGCCCGGCGAACGCGTCCGGCTGCACGCCGCCTACGCCCGCTACCTCACCGGCCGCACCGACCGCGGCACCGCCGCAGGCCTGGCCTACCACGCCATGGAGAGTCACGACCTGCCCCGAGCGCTGGCCGCGTCCGTGGACGCCGGGCAGGAGGCGCACCGCACCGGCGCGCCCGCCGAGGCGCTGCGGCACTTCGAGCAGGCGCTGAAGCTGTGGGAGGCGGTCGCCGAGGACCAGCGGCCACCGGGCGTGACCGAACTTGTGCTGCTCAGCCGCGCGTCCTGGTCGGCGGGCACCGGTGGCCAGCCCGAACGCGCGCTCGCCTTCGCCCGCTCGTCGACCCGCGCGGTCGACCCGGCCGACCCGGAGGCGGCCGCGGAGACGTGGCGCCGGGTCGCCCAGGCCTCGCAGGGCCTCGACGGGCATGACCGGGAGATGCACGAGGCCGTCCAACGCGCCTGGGAACTCGTCCGCGACCGCCCCGCCAGCCCGTCCCGAGCCTGGGTGCTGGCCGTGTCCGCGTCCTGCCTGCGGTACGCCCGGAACTTCCCGCTCGCCCGCGAACGCGCCGAGATGGCCGTCCGCGACGGCCGCGAGTCCGGGTGCGCGGGCGCCGTGGCGGACGCCCTGGCCACGTTGGGACTGCTCGACGACAGGGAGAACCGCACCGAGTCGGCCCGCGGGCACTTCGTCGAGGCGATCGCCTGCGCCGTCGAGGCGGACGCCGTCAACACGGAGTTGCGCGCCCGCTACTTCCTCGGCCTGCACCACTACGACCGCGGCGAGTTGACCGACGCCCTGCTGGTGTTCGACGAGGCGGCGGACCGCGCCAAGACCAAGGGCATGACGTGGAGCGGTTTCGGCCTGGAGGTGCGGGTGGTGCGCGCCCTCGCGCTCTACCACCTCGGCCGCTGGGACGAGAGCGCCGCCATCGCCGAACCACCCGGCCTCGCCGTGTCCAGCACGGTCGTCGCCCGCCTCGCCGCCGCGGGCACGCACGTCGCCGTCAGCCGCGGCGACTTCGACCAGGCCGAACGCATGATCACCGCCCTGCGCAAGGACTGGCACCGCGACCTCCAGATCGCCCTGATCACCGGCGGCACCGGCGCCGAACTCTCCCGGTGGCGCGGCAAGCCGGACCAGTCCGTCGAACGGGTCGCCGACACCGTCGAGTGGACCCGCAGACTCGCCGCCGAGGGCCAGGAGGGCGAGTGGCTGCTCGCGGGCATCCGGCTGGGCGCACTCGGCATCGCGGGCCACGCCGACCTCGCCGCCCACTCCCGCAGACGCCGGGACAAGGCGGGGGAGAACCATGCCGTCACCGAGGGCCACGCCCTGGCGGACTACGCCCGCGCCACCGCCGAGAACGGCCTACCCCGCACCGGCGTCCTCGGCCCCGAGGGCCGAGCCTGGCTGGCCCGCGCCGAAGCCGAGGAAAGCCGACTCACCGGCCCCGGCGACCCCGACCTGTGGACGAAGGCCATAACCGAATTCGACTTCGGCGCCGTCTTCGAACAGCACTACTGCCGCTGGCGCCTGGCCGAAGCACTCCTCGACGCCGACCGCCGCGACGAGGCCGTCGACCACCTCCGCTCCACCGCCGACTTCGCCCGCACCCTCGGCGCCAAACCCCTCCTGGACGCCGTCACCCAAACCGCCCGCCGAGCCCGCGTCACCCTCCGCACCGACGAAACCGAACCCCGCACCCACCTGGACCCGTTCACACCACGGGAACGCTCAGTACTGGGGCTGGTCGCCCTCGGCCGCACCAACCGCGAGGTCGGCGAAGAGCTGTACATCAGCGAGAAGACGGTCAGCGTCCACCTCACCCGCATCATGGCCAAACTGGGCGCAGGCCGCCGCGCCGAAGCAGTCGCCCTCGCCTACGACCGCGGCCTGCTGGAACAGCCCACCTAGACCAACAACCCCATCGGCGCAGCCGCCCCCTCGCATCCGGCGCGGAGCGCCCGCCGCTCTGCCAACGCGCAGCGAGGTGCCTTGCCAACGCGCAGCGAGGTGCCCCAAGTCAGGCGGAGCCTGATGCCCTTCGAACCCAGCCCGATCATGGCGGAGCCAGACCTCCCCCTGCCCCCGATACACAGCGCCCTCCTGCCGCACCCCTGTTTGTCAAGGCATCTTTCCCGCCTTGACAAACAGGGGTGCGGCATTGAGACAATCGCGCACACGGGGGCCGGGCTCCCCAGCCCCCACCCCCAGCCCCCACCCACCTACACCTTCTCCACCTTCACCCACAGCGCGGCATCCGCCGTACCCCCACCCTCAGCCACCCGCGCACTCAACAACGACGGCCCCGGCACGCTGCGGTACGGGTTGGACGGGAACCACTGCGTGTACACATCCCGCCACACCTCCTGCAACACCTTCGGAAACTCCCCCGAACTCTCGAACACCGCCCACATTCCCGCGCTCACCTCCAACGAGTCCAACCCCTCCACCCCCTCCGCCCCCGACGCGACGGCGTAGTAGAAGTCCAACTCCGTCCCCTCCTCGAACCCCTCGTCTACGTTCACCGACACGTTGAGCACCCCCGCCGGCTCCTGATCCGACAATCCGGCGATCCGCTCCCTCTCCTCCGCCGAAAGCCCCTTCACGAACTCCACGATCGCCGGATTCATCCCCGAGTGCACCAACGGCACCCGCTCCCTCCGTCCGACCACCCTGAACGCCCCCTTCTCCACGATCCGGTACCGCATGCTGCTGCTCCCCTCGACGACCAATCGGAAGGACATCCTGGGCTGGGACCGCAGAACCGCACCCGTCCGCCGCGCCTCACCCGGCCCGACCCCGTGCATCGCCCGGAACGCCCTGGCGAACGCCTCGCCCGAGCCGTACCCGTACCGCACGGCGATGTCGAGCAACGTCTCCTCGCCCGCCACCACCTCGGCGCCCGCGACGGTGAGCCGCCTGCGCCGGATGTACTCCGACAGCGGCACGCCCGCCAGCGCGGAGAACAGCCGCCGCAGGTGGTACTCCGACGTCCACGCGATCCGGGCCAGTTCGGCCACCTCGATCGGCTGGTCGAGCCGCTGTTCGACGCGGTCCATGGCCTCGTTGAGCCGGTCCAGCACTCCCGGCCTCCCTTCCTCGTGGTCGAAACTACGAGCGCGGCGCCTCCGCCCACCCGACAGTTCCTGCCCGCCCCGGTCGGGCATGCGACCACGGGTGGAGCCGGGGTCATCCTCAGGGGTGAGTCCGGAGTGGTCGTCGAGAGTGATGCCCGCGCACACCGCCCGTTCGTAGATTTCCACCTGTCAGCGAGACGGATGAGTGGAAATGGGGCAGAGCATGTCTGCAGTGGCGTCCGAGACGAGCCGGGTGGGTACGCAAGCCGCCGTCGCCGCCAGCGGCCTGGTGAAGGTCTACGGCAAGGGCGACACCGCGGTGCGGGCGCTCGGCGGTGTCAGCGTCGAGTTCCAGGCGGGCAGGTTCACCGCGATCATGGGGCCGTCGGGTTCGGGCAAGTCCACGCTGATGCACTGCCTCGCGGGCCTGGACAACTCCGACGGCGGGTCCGTCCACATCGGAGGGACCGAGATCACCGGGCTCAACGACAAGGACCTCACGAAGCTCCGCCGCGACCGGGTCGGGTTCGTCTTCCAGGCGTTCAACCTGCTGCCCACGCTGTCCGCGGAGCAGAACATCCTGCTGGGCCTGGAACTCGCGGGCCGCAAGGCGGACAAGCAGTGGTTCGACACCATCGTCGACACGCTGGGCCTGCGCGACCGGTTGAAGCACAAGCCGTCCGAGCTGTCCGGCGGCCAGCAGCAGCGCGTGGCCTGCGCCCGCGCCCTGGTCGCCCGCCCGGACGTGGTGTTCGCCGACGAGCCGACCGGCAACCTGGACTCGCGCTCCGGCGCCGAGGTCCTCGACTTCCTGCGGATGTCCGTGCGCAAGCTCGGCCAGACCGTGATCATGGTGACGCACGACCCGGTCGCCGCGTCCTACGCCGACCGCGTCGTGCTGCTGGCCGACGGCCACCTCGCCGGTGAGATCCAGAACCCGACCGCCGACTCGGTGCTGTCCGCGCTCAAGCACCTGGGGGCGTGATGCTGCGCACGATCATCGCGGGCGTGAAGGCCCGCACCGCGCGGCTGCTGCTGTCCTCGATCGCGATCATGCTCGGCGTCGCCTTCGTCACCGGCACGCTCGTGCTCAGCGACGGCATCACCGCGGGCATGGAGGACGAGTTCGCCAAGACCAGCCGCGGTGTCGACGTGTCCCTGTCGCTGACCGGCGAGGGTCCCGAGGGCGAGGCCGGCATCCCGCGGGCCACGCTCGACAAGGTCCGGGCCACGTCGGGGGTGCAGGGCGCCGACCTGCGCAGCCTGCTGTCGGCCCCGCTGCTGATGTCCTCCGGCAAGGCGAAGCCCGCCACCGTCGGCCCGCTCGCGTCCACGCCCGAGCTGCGCGAGTACGACCTGAAGGACGGCCGGTTCCCCACCTCGGCCACCGAGACCGCGGTCGACGTCCGCGCGCTGGCCACGGCGAAGGTGGCGATCGGCCAGCAGATCACCGTGCTGGACAAGCAGGACGGCAAGCACGCCTTCACCATCGTGGGCACGTTCGCCCAGGGCGCCAACTCGCTGTCGCTCGGGGGCAGCGAGCACCTCGTCGTGCTGCCGGAGGCGATGCCCCCGCTCACCGACCAGGTCCGCGCCTACGAGATGGTCGTGAAGGCCGCGCCGGGCGTGTCGCAGGACCAGCTCGCGACGGACCTCAAGAAGGTCGTCGGCGAGCAGGCCTACCGGGTGCAGACGGGGGCCCAGGTCACCGAGGAGACCCTCAAGCAGATCAGCAGCCGGTCCACCGAGATGACGCAGCTGCTGCTCGTGTTCGCGCTGATCGCGCTCGTGGTCGCGGCCATGGTCATCTACAACACGTTCACCATCCTGGTCGCCCAGCGCACCAGGGAGCTGGCCCTCATGAGGTGCGTCGGCGCGAGCCGGGGGCAGGTGTTCGGCAGCGTGATGGCCGAGGCCGCCGTGATGGGCCTGTTCGCCTCCGTCATCGGCCTGTTCGGCGGGCTGGGCGTGTCCGCGCTCATGCAGGTCGTGATCGGCGCGGTGTCCGACGACAACACGGTCGTCCGCCTGCCCCTTTCCCCCACGACGGTCCTCGCCGCGTTCGCCGTGGGCGTGCTGATCACCGTCGTCTCGGCGTTCCTGCCCGCCCGCAAGGCGACGAGGGTCGCCCCGGTCGCGGCACTGCGCGCCCAGCTCGACAGCCACGAGGAAGTGGCCAGGACCGGCAAGGTGCGGATCGCGTTCGCCCTGCTCCTCGGCCTGGCCGGGGCGGGCGTGGTGGCGTTCGGCATGAACCAGGACCAGGAGCAGGCCCTGCTGATCACCGGCACCGGCACGATGCTGCTGCTCGCCATGGTCGTCACGCTCGGTCCCGTGCTGGTCGGCCCGGTCAACCGCGTGCTCGGCGTGCTGCCGGGGGCGCTGTTCGGGGTCCCGGCCAAGCTCGCGTCCGGCAACGCGGGCCGCAACCCCAAGCGCACCGCCGCCACGACCGCCGCGCTGATGATCGGCGTCACCATCGTCAGCCTGGTCACCGTCGTCGCCACCAGCGCGAAGGAGACCGCGAACGCCGAGGTCGACAACCGCTTCCCGGCCGACTACACGGTCCGCTCGTCGGTCGGCAGCAGGACGTTGCCCCAGGACCTGGCCACGCAGCTGGCCGCGGTCCCCGAAGTCGCCAAGATCGCCCCGGTGGCGGCGTTCGGCGTGCCTTCCCCGACCGACGCCGACGGCGGCGCCTACCTGATGGCGACCACCCCGGAGATGATCGGCGACCTCGTGAAGCCGAAGGCCACCTCGGGGAGCATCGTCGGGCTGAAGAGCGGCGAAGTGGCCCTCAACGCCAAGTTCGCCGAGCGCGCGGGGCTGACCGTCGGCGGCATCCTGCCCCTCGGGGCCGACGCCACCAAGCGGGACCTGGTGGTCGTGGCGATCGTCGACGGCCTGGACGGCTCCGGGCTGGTCACGCTGGACACGCTCCGGGCGTTCCAGCCTGACGACGAGGGCTTCGACAGCATCATGGTGAAGCTCAAGGACGGCGTCACCACCGAGGCGGGCCGCGCGGCCGTGGAGAAGGTCACCGACGCGTCGCCGATCGCCCTCATCGACAGCGCCGCCGAGACGAAGGCGCAGCTCAACACCCAGGTCGACCAGGTGCTGGCGTTCATCTGGGCCCTCATCGGCCTGGCCGTCATCATCGCCCTGTTCGGCATCGCCAACACCCTCACCCTCTCGGTGCTGGAGCGCACCAGGGAGTCCGCGCTGCTCAGGGCGCTCGGCCTCACCAAGGGCCAGTTGCGCCTGATGCTGGTCATCGAGTCCGTCCTGATGGCCGTGATGGGCGCCGCCATCGGCCTGGTCCTCGGCATCGGCTTCGGCGGCCTGCTCGTCAAGGGCATGTCCTCCGACAGCTTCCCCATCGCCTTCGCGGTCCCCTACGGCCAGATCGCGATCATGCTCCTCGCCGCGGTCATCGCCGCCATGATCGCCGCCGCCATGCCCGCCCGCCGCGCAGGCCGCACCTCGATCGTCTCCGGCATGGCCGAGTCCTAACCCGCGAGTCGAACCTCCAGACACCACGTGTCGAACCCTCGGACACCCCGAGTCGAACCTTCACGCATCGCGAGTCCCTCACTCGGACACGTCGTGCCCCCCGGCCGGGGGCCTGGAGGTTCGACTCGGGGTGTCTGGGCGTTCGACACGTGGTGTCTGGGGGTTCGACTCGCGAGGGGAAACTTTGGGGTGCGCGTCATGTCCGGCTGGGTTTTGTGTCTAAGGAGGTGCGGGGTTGGCGCGGGCGAGGGCCGGGCCAACCCCGCCTCTTGCCCTGTTGGGCCGTTCGGCGCACAGTTCACCTGGGTTTCACCCGTATTGGTGCTGCCGTCGCCACGTCGTGCTGCTGTGATCTTGAGCAGTGCCACGTCCTTCGGGGGTGGCGGACGACCGCGGTCGGAAGGTTACGGAAACGTGTCGACAGCGAGGCTCCGGCTTGACTTCGGAGACTGCCCCGTCGACTGTGAGAGCGCTCTCACTGCGTCGGAAAGCGCGACGGGCGCGCAAGGAGGACGGATGAGCAACACCCTGGTCGGTCGTGCGGCGGTGGCGATCGCGTTCGCCGTGGCCGCCACGAGCGTCGCGGCGTGCGGGGGAGGTGCGAGCGGGGCGGCGGGCGGCAAGACCAAGCTGTCCATCGGCATCTTCTCCGACTTCGGCTACGACAGCCTGATCGAGGAGTACCGGTCCGCGCACCCGGACATCGAGATCGAGCAGCGCAAGGTCAAGATGGAGCAGCACCACGCGCAGCTCGCCACCCAGCTCGCGGGCGGCCGCGGCGCGGCGGACATCGTCGCGATCGAAGAGGGCAACGTCGCGCAGTTCCGCCAGTCCAAGGACAAGTTCGTGAACCTCGCGGACTACGGCGCCAAGGACCTGGAGAACCAGTGGACGCCGTGGAAGTGGAACCAGGGGACCACCGACGGCGGGAACTTCGTGCTGGGGCTCGGCACGGACATGGGCGGCCTCGCCCTCTGCTACCGCCGCGACCTGTTCGAGGCCGCCGGTCTTCCCGTCGACCGCGTCGAGGTCGGCAAGCTGTGGCCGACCTGGCAGGACTACGTCGCGACCGCGGAGGCCTTCACCGAGAAGACGCCGGACGTGAAGTTCGTCGACACCGCGCTCAACGTGTACAAGGCGATCCTCGACCAGACCGGTGAGGGCTACTTCGCCAAGGCGGACGACTCCTACATCGGCGGCACGAACCAGAAGGTGGCCGACGGGTTCGCGCTCGCCGCGGTCCTCGGCGAGAAGAAGCAGACCAGCGCCCTGCCGCCGTTCAGCCAGGAGTGGAACGCCGGGTTGAAGCAGGCCTCCTTCGCCACGACCACCTGTCCCGCCTGGGCGCTCGCGCTCATCAAGGCGGGCGCCGGTGACGAGGCGGCGGGCAAGTGGGACGTCGCCGCCGCTCCGGGCGGCGGCGGCAACTGGGGCGGCTCGTTCCTGGCCGTCCCCAAGCAGGGCGCGCACCCCAAGGAGTCCTACGAGCTGGCGAAGTGGCTGACCGCGCCCGAGCAGCAGAAGCGGATCTTCAAGGAGACCGGCAACCTGCCGAGCGAACCGGTGGCCTACAAGGACCCCGAGGTCACCGCGACGGTGAACGGCTACTTCAACGGGGCGCCGGTCGGCAAGATCTTCGGCGCCTCGGCCGAAAGCCTGCAACCGACCTACCGCGGCACCAAGGACTCCAAGGTCACGCCCATCTTCAGCAACGCCCTGTCCAGGGTCGAGCAGGGCAAGCAGAGCACGTCCGACGCGTTCGCCCAGGCGCTGGAGGAAGCCCAGGACGCCGCCAAGTGACGCGCGGGAACCCGTTGGCGGAGCAGGGGCCCGACCCCGCTCCGCCCGATGTCCGCCCGGTCGTGGGACCTCCCGCACCGGTCGGACCGGAACACCGGGCGCCGCAAGGCCGGGACCGCGCTGGCCCACCCGCCCGTCACCGGCCTGCCGATCGCGCCCGACCCCGCCGCCGGCTCCACCTCGGCGTGCGGCCGCCGCACCGATTACCGCTCATGCTCGCCGGCGCACCACTCGCGGTGCGGCCGGTCGTCGCGATCCTCACCCGCCGTCCCCGTCGGATCGTCGACGGGACCGCGCGGGGTGCCGTGAAGGGATGACCTGATGACCACCACCGATCCCGACAGCCGAGTCGGGCGGGCCACCGCGCCCGCGACCGACGCGCTCGTGTTCCCGCCGGACTTCCTCTGGGGCGCGGCCACCGCCGCCTTCCAGATCGAGGGCTCCACCACCGCCGACGGTCGCGGACCGTCCATTTGGGACACCTTCGCCGCGACGCCGGGCAAGGTGCTCGCGGGCGACAACGGCGACCCCGCGTGCGACCACTACAACCGGTACGCCGAGGACGTCGGGCTGATGACCTCCCTAGGCCTCGCCGCCTACCGCTTCTCCATCGCCTGGTCGCGGATCCTCCCGCGGGGCGCGGGCGCCGTCGAGCCGCGGGGCCTCGCGTTCTACGACAGGCTCGTCGACGAGCTGCTGGCCAAGGACGTCCAGCCCGTGGCCACCCTCTACCACTGGGACCTCCCGCAGGCGCTCGAGGACGAAGGCGGGTGGCGCAACCGCGACACCGCCCACCGGTTCGCCGAGTACGCCGAACTCGTCCACGGCCGCCTCGGCGACCGCGTCAAGCTGTGGAGCACGCTCAACGAGCCGTGGTGCTCCGCGTTCCTCGGCCACCACAACGGCATCCACGCGCCGGGCCTGACGGACTCGCAGGCCTCCCTGGAAGCCATGCACCACCTGCTCCTGGGCCACGGCCTCGCCGTCGGCGCCATGCGCGCGCAGGCCCCCGAGGACCACCGGTTCTCCCTCGTCCTGAACTTCACCACCGCGTGGGCCGACAACGATGACAGCGCCTCCGCGGACGCCGTCCGCAAGGTCGACGGCCTGCACAACCGGATCTTCCTGGACCCGGTGCTCGGCCGCGGCTACCCGGCCGACGTCGTCGAGGACATCGCCTGGGTCGGCGACTGGCAGCGCGTCGTCCGCGACGGCGACCTCGACGTCATCGCCACGCCGATCGACTGGCTCGGCGTGAACTACTACAGCCCCACCCGCGTCGCCCCCGCCGCCGATCCCGCCCACGTGACCGACGGCCCGTTCCCCGGTCTGCGCGGTGTGGAGCTGCTGGACCCGCGCGGCGAGCTGACCAGCTTCGGCTGGGAGCAGAACGCGGACGCGTTCGCCGAACTGCTGACCCGCCTCGGCCGCGCGGTCGGCGACCTGCCGATCGTGGTCACCGAGAACGGCTCGGCGTTCCACGACGAGGCGGACGAACTGGGGCGGGTCGACGACCCGCAGAGGATCGCGTTCCTGCTCGACCACCTCCGGGCGGTGCACCGGGCGATCTCGGCCGGGGTCGACATCCGCGGGTACCTGGCCTGGTCGCTGCTGGACAACTTCGAGTGGGCCGAGGGGTACAGCCAGCGGTTCGGGCTGGTGCGGGTGGACTACGACACCCAGGTGCGGACGGTGAAGCGCAGCGGGGCGACGCTGGCGCGGGTCATCGGCCGCAACTCGATCCCGGCCACCGGGTACGAGGTGGTGTAGCGGTAGCGAGGGACCCGCGTCCCGCTTTCGGGGTGCGGGTCCCTCGTCCTGGGATCGGGGAAGGCGGATCGGGACCGCCGGTCGGCCATTCGCCGAAACCCGGCCCGAACGCGATGGAGCCGAACTCCGCACCCGAACTGAACCGGTTCAGCGTTGCGGAACGGCATAAGTGACCAAGGGTCCCCCGGTCGGGCGGGCCCCCACCTTTAACGCTACTCAAGACCTCTGACAAACACGGTTGGTAGCCACTTTATTCGCAAAATCCCCGTAAAGAGCGGTCCGTTATCCCGAAAAAACACATCGGGTGACAAAACCCGCCCCGAACGAGGCATCAAGTCGATCGTGGCCATCACGTCGACTGACGGCGCACCAGAATCGTCGGCAGCACCTCGCGCCGAGCCCGCACCGGCTCGTCCCGCAGCAGCCGCAGCAGGTGGGCCACCATGTGGGCCACCTGCTCGTTCGCGTCCTGCCGGATCGTCGTCAGCGGCGGCTCGGTGTGCGGGGCGATCAGCGGGTGGTCGTCGAACCCGACCACGGCCACGTCCTCCGGCACCCTCCTGCCCGCCTCGCGCAGCGCGTCGAGCGCGCCCGCCGCCATCAGGTCGCTGGCCACGAACACCGCGTCCAGGTCCGGCACGCGCTTGAGCAGGGCGGCCATGGCGAGCTTGCCGTCGTCGCGGTTGAAGTTGCCGCTCTCCGTCATCAGCTCCGTCATCGCCTCGTCGGCGCCGACGGCCGTGCGCCAGCCCTCGACGCGGTCTATGGACGAGTACTCGTCGACGGTGCCGGTCACGCTGACGATCTTCTTGCGCCCCAACGACATCAGGTGCTCCGTCGCCAGCACGCTGCCGCCGGTGTTGTCGTTGTCGACCAGGTGCAGACCGCGCAGCGGACCCCACGGGCGGCCCGCGTAGACGACCGGGAGGGGCAGCTTGCGGGCGATGGCCGGGAGCTGGTCGCCCTTGTGCGGCGCGAACAGCAGCGCGCCGTCGACGTGGCCGCCCGCGAGGAACCGCTCGGCGCGCGCCTGGTCGTCGGGGGAGTGGACGAGCATCAGCACCATCTGGACGTCCGCGGAGGACAGAGCCCGCGCGGCGGCGCGGATCAGCTGGCCGAAGTGCGGGTCGTCGAAGATCTTGGGTTCCGGCTCGGAGAACACGACCGCGACGGCGTCGGTGCGCCTCGTGACGAGCGAGCGCGCCGCGTGGTTCGGCGTGTAACCGAGTTCCGTCACCGCCGCCGTCACCGCGTCGTGCGCCTCGGGACTGACCCGCGGCGACGAGTTGAGCACACGGGAGGCCGTCGCCCTCGAGACGCCCGCCCGCTCGGCGACGTCCTCCAGCGTCGGGCGCGCCGCGCGCTGCGGTTGGACGGACACGGGCACCACTCCTCGGCGGTCGGCGAACCGGCTCAGCTTAGCCGGGCGGCCCATCGTGGGGAGCGCTCCCACAAGGTCAGGTCACCGGGTTCCACCGATTCGGGCGCGCGGCGCGGCGCTCGGCGTGCGCAGCGGCGCGGGCGTCGGCGTGATCGACACCCTGAGCAGTCCGTCCTCCATGCGCGACGCGGTATCCAGACCCGCGCGGGCGGCCGTGCGCACCAGCCCCGTCTCCGACGGCAGGCACCACGCGACCAGCTCGCGGTAGCCCGCCGCGCGCGCGGAGTCCGCCAACGCGCCCAGCAGCGCCGTGCCGACACCCCGGTGCTGCCAGGCGTCCTCGACGAGCAGGGAGATCTCCGCGCTGTCCGGAGTGGACGTCCGGATGAGCTGCCCCAGCGCCACGACCCGGTCCGCGCACTGCGCCACGACGGTGCTGCCGCGCGGCGGGCTGAGCAGGCGGTGCAGCCAGCGGCGCGGCAGCGTCCGCATCCCGGAGTGGTAGCGGGTGAACAGGGTGCCCGCCGAGCACCTGGTGTGCAGGCCCGCCACGGCGTCCTCGTCGTCCGCGCCGCCCGGCCGCAGCACCAGCGCCATGCCGTCCGAGCTGAGCAGCGCCGTCGGCTGCGGCACCGGCGTGCCGGACTCGCCGAGCAGTTCGATCAGCGCGGTCGCCCTGGCCAGTTCGACCTGCGTGAACGGCGACCAGCCGCGCCGGGCCACGACCACCGTGCCCTCGCGGGTCGACAGCCGCGCGTGGTGACCGGGCTTGCCCTCGTCCAGGTCGCCGTCGGCGCCCGCGGGCAGCACCACGACGGAGTCCGCGGCCAGCACGGCGCGCAGGGCGTCGCACGCGCTGCCGGGGTTGCGCACCGCGTTGCCGGGGTTGCGCACCGCGTTGCCCGCCGCGCGCAGGGCCGCCGTCGGCGCGTCGACCAGGTCGCGCACGTCGGCGTTGGTGATGCCGACGCACCGGCCGCCCTCGGCCCGGATCGCCTCGACCAGGTCCGCGGGCAGCAGCCCCGGCGCGACCTGCACGACGATCTCGTCGACCACGCCGCCGGGCACCGGGATCACGGCCAGCGCCAGCACGTTGCAGTCCCGCTCGGCGAGTCTGATCGTCACCCTGGCGAGCGCGCCGGGACTGTCGTCCAGCTGGACGCGCAGTCGCCAGGTCAGCGGTGTGGTCTTCCCGGTGGGCTCCATGCCCACAGGGTCGCCGGCTCCTGTTGCCGATGGGGGACGGCGCTGTTTCGGCCGCGTGGACTTCCCATCACGGCCCGCAGGTGGGCGGTGGGAGGGGGTTGAGGGGACTGCACGGCCAGCCCTTGGGGGTGCTGGTCGTCGTCACCGTCGTGGTCGGCTGCGACGTGGCGGGAGGCGGCTCCACCGTCGTCGACGTCGGGTCCGCCGCGGGCGGTGGCGCCTCGGGAGGAGTCGTCGTCGTGGTCTTGGCGGTGGTCGTCGTCGTGGTCGAGGGCGGCTCCGCGGAACTCGACCCGCTCGACGACGGGACGGGGCTGGAGCTGCCGGTCGGCATGACCGTCGCCCAGTTCGCCCCGGTCTTCGGGGCCTCGCTCGTCTTGCCGCCCGACCCGTCGAGCAGAACACCCAACAACACGCCTGCCAACGCCGACGCCGCGACCGCGGAACCGCACGCGGCCCAGAGCACCCGCACAGCCGTCTCCTTCACAGGTGTCGCAAGAACAAGGTGGGGAGAAAGAGGATCGAGCGAGACAGTACCGCTACTTCGGCGTTACCAGAATGCGTCGGCAGCGATCTGCCGCGCCATTGTGCGGGGGGTGGAGTTGTGCGGTAGTCGGTGAACCGATCGATCTCTTTCGCCGGGGAATCGGTGGTGGGGCGCTGACCTTGTGGAATGGGTTCGGGGATGGGGGCGAGCGGTAGGGATTGGCGGAGGGGGTGGGACGTCGGGTGTGGGTGCACACGGTTGGGTGAAATGAGGGTGGGTGTGTTGGCGCTGAGTGTTGCGGGGCTCGGTGTGGGGGTGTCGGATCCGCCGTGCTCCGGGTGCGGCCGGCTTGACTTGGGGCCCCTTTTTTGGGCCTAGTCGGGCTGAAAGGGCAGGTGGTAGGGCTGCCCGCCGACAAATTGCAGGCCCAAAAACCCAAGTCAAGCCGGCCGCACGGGCGGTCGAGTGCTGCTCGGTGGGTGGTCGAACGGCTTGCTGGCGGTGGTGGTGTTCGTTTGTTCGCCGTCGTGTGGTCGGGGGCGAACTGCCATGTGTCAGCGGCGGTCGCGCAGTGCGTCCAGGTCGTGCTGGATGCGGGTGAGACGGCGGTCGATGCTGCTGGTGCCCGCGACCCTGGCCAGTACGAGGCTGGCGCCGGAGAGGCCCGCGACGAGTACCGCGCCGGTCATGTGCCAGGTCGGGGCGTCGCCGGTGCAGGTGAACACCTCGGTGAAGCGTTCGGTGGAGCAGGTGGCGAACGGTACGGCGGCCAGGCCGATGGCGGCGACGGCCACGCCGCCGAGCAGTGCCGAGCCGAAGGTGCGCATGAGGTCGAAGGCGGCGTTGGCGGTGCCGACGGCGGCGATCACGAACAGCAGGGGGACGGGGCTGGGGAAAGAGCCGGCGGCGGCGCCGCCGAGCATGAGGGCGCCGACGACCGCCTGGCCGATCGCGGTGTCCTTGCTCGTTCGTGAAACCACGGGGCGACCCTAACCCGCGTCGGGGGCCCGCCGTCAGAAGTTCGTAATGCCGAAACGGGGCTGGGGGCGGTGTTCGGGGTGTTCGTTGTGTCGAGGATGGACGGACGACGCGGAAGGCGGTGGGGCATGGCCCGGCGGGTGCTGGTGGGTGTGGGCGTGGTGGTCCTGGTGGTGGGGGTCGGGGTGGGGCTCGCGTTGTTCCAGCCGTGGCGGTTGGTCACGACGCGGACGGCGGACGAGGTGCTGCTGGTGCCGACGTCGGTCGGTGCGGTGGTGGTTCCGCCGCCGTCCTCGGTCGTCGCGGCGGTGCCGTCGGTTCCACCGGCTCCATCGGTGCCACCGGCTGTCCCGGTGGGGCCGGTCGCGTTGGCGTCGGGGGTGTTCCGGTCGTTGGAGCACGCGACGACCGGGTCGGCGACGCTGGTGCGGCTGGCCGACGGCGGGCACGCGGTGCAGTTCGAGGGACTGGACACCAGTGACGGGCCGGATCTCAAGGTGTACCTGTCGGACAAGCCGTCGGACGCCGCGGAGTCGGCGTTCGGCAGCGGGTTCACGAGTCTCGGAGAGCTCAAGGCCAATCAGGGCAACCAGGTCTACGCCGTTCCGGCGAGTGCCGCGCTGGAGGACGTGCGCAGCGTGGTCATCTGGTGCGAGAGGTTCTCCGCCGGTTTCGCGGTAGCTCCCCTGGAACGCGCCTGACATGCGGGGGAAACATCCGCATCGGTCTGGACCAATCATAGCCTTTTCGCCGTATTGACATATCTGGTCTAGACCACATAAAGTGGTGTGCGACACACCACGTCCCTTGGCGGTGGGTGGGCGAAAGCCCCATCGGCGAGGAGTCGGCTCACTGGGGTGAGCCACCGCGGGACGGCGGGGCGGGCTCTCCCCGCGCCGCCGCCCGCGGTCACCCGGTGCCACACTGGTGGTGATGCTCACCAGGACCATCGCCATCCACTACGTCCGAGCCGCCCTGCGCGGCGCGCTTCGCGGTGGGCACGACGTGTCCGGTGTCCTCGCCGCCGCGGGCGTCAGCGCGGCCCTGCTCGCCGACGACCGCGCCCGCGTCACCGCCGACCAGTACACCCGGCTCATCCAGGCGCTGTGGGACGAACTGGACGATGAGGCCATGGGGTTCGCGGCGAAACCCAGCAAGCGCGGCACGTTCCAGACCATGTGCCTGCTCGCCGTGCACTGCCCGGACCTGGGGTCGGCGCTGCGCCGCGGCCTCGACTTCTACGACCTGCTCGACGCCCAGCCCACCGCCCGCCTGGTCGACGACGGCGGTGACGTGCACCGCCTCGACCTCGACCTGTCCGGCGCCGACGACCCCGACCACTTCCTCACCGAGTCGCTGCTGGTGCTGTGGCACCGCTTCTCCAGCTGGCTGGTCGGCCGCCGGATCCCCTTGCGCCGGGTCGACTTCACCTACCCCGAGCCTCCGCACGGCGGCGAGTACCACCTGATCTTCGGCTGTCCGCTCGCTTTCGAGGCCCCCACGACCTCGTTCCGGTTCGACTCCCGCTTCCTCCGGATGCCCGTGGTGCAGGACGAGCCCGCTCTCCGCCGCTACCTGCGCGGGTCGCCCGCGGAACTCCTGTCGCGCCGGGACTACGGGGCCAACACGGCCAGTCTGGTGCGCCGCATCCTGGGGAACGGGATCAGCGGGGGGCTGCCGGAAGTCGCCTCCAGGCTCGGGGTGAGCGCGCCGACGCTGCGGCGGAAGCTCGCCACCGAGGGCACGTCGTTCCGCGAGGTCCGCGAACAGCTCCTGCGCGACCAGGCCGTCGCCAGCCTCGTGCGCGGCGGCGAGTCCGTCGAGGAGCTGGCGCTGCGGCTGGGGTTCTCGGAGGCGAGCGCGTTCCACCGGGCGTTCAAGCGGTGGACGGGGAGCAGTCCGGGCGCCTACCGGGCCGGGAACCCGTGAAGACGCGGAAGAGGGCCCTCACGCGCTCGTGAGGGCCCTCTTCCGCACTGGGCCTTAGAACTGCTCGTTCCGCGCTGCCCGCTCCCGCAGCGAGGCCGGTGGGCGGAACCGCTCGCCGTAGGTGTCGGCGAGGTAGTCGGCGCGTTCGACGAACGCGGCCAGCCCGCAGGAGTTGGCGAACTGGAGGGTGCCGCCGGACCACGGGGCGAAGCCGAAGCCGAAGATGCTGCCGATGTTGGCGTCGCGGGCGCTGGTGAGGACGCCCTCGTCGAGGCACCGGATCGTCTCCAGCGACTGGACGAACAGCAGCCGGTCGCGCACGTCCTGCTCGGACACGCCCGCGTCGTCGCGGGTGTACCGGGTGAGCAGTTCGGGCCACAGGAACTTCTTCGCGCCCTCCGGGTACTCGTAGAACCCGGCCCCGCCGGACTTGCCGGTGCGGCCGAGCCCGACCAGCTCCTCGATCACCTTGTACGCCGGGTGGTCGCCCAGGGCGGCCGCGTCCGGGTCGTCGGCGAGGGTCTGGTCGCGGATCTTCAGCTGGAGCGACAGCGTGACCTCGTCGGAGACCGCGAGCGGACCGACGGCCATGCCGGCCTTGCGGGCGACGTTCTCGATGAGGGCGGGCTTGACGCCCTCGGACACCATGGTCACGGCCTCGGTGACGTAGGTGCCGAACGTGCGCGAGGTGTAGAAACCCCTGCTGTCGTTGACGACGATGGGGGTCTTGCCGATCTGGAGCACGTAGTCGAACGCCTTGGCGAGCGTCTCGTCGGACGTCTTCTCGCCGCGGATGATCTCGACCAGCCGCATCTTCTGCACGGGGGAGAAGAAGTGCAGGCCGATGAACTTCTCCGGGTCGGACACCGCGGCGGCGAGTCCGGTGATCGGCAGCGTCGAGGTGTTGGACGCGATCACGGCGTCGGGCAGCGCGGCGGCCTCGGCCGCGGGCAGCACCTTGCCCTTGAGCTCGCGGTTCTCGAACACCGCCTCGATGATCAGGTCGCAGCCCGCGAGGTCGGCGTCGGAATCGGTCGGGGTGATGCCGGGAACGCCGTTGGCGCCCTTCTCCGCGGCCTCCAGGGTCACGTCCTTCAGGACGACCTCGATGCCCGCCTTGGCGCTCACCTCGGCGATCCCGGCGCCCATCATGCCCGCGCCGAGCACGCCGACCCTGGTGGTCTTCGCACGGTCCACACCGGACGGACGCGAGCCGCCGGCGTTGATCTCGTTGAGCTGGAACCAGAACGCGGTGATCATGTTTTTGGCGACCTGGCCGGAGGCCAGCTCCAGGAAGTACCGGCCCTCGATCTTCAACGCCGTGTCGAAGTCGACCAGCGCGCCCTCGACGGCGGCGGCCATGATCTTCTCCTGCGCCGGGAACGCGCCGTGCGTCTTCTTGCGCAGCACGGCGGGAGCCGCGCCGAGCAGGGCGTAGACGTTCGGGTCGCCGACCCGCATGTCCTTGATCGTGAAGCCCGGCTTGTCCCACGGCTGCCGCGGCGCCGGGTTCGCGGCGATCCACGCCCGCGCCTTGGCGATCAGGTCGTCGCGGTCGGTGGCCAGCTCGTCGACGAAGCCGGCCTGCAACGCCCGCGCGGGACGCAGCTGCCTGCCCTCCATCAGCAGCGGCAGCGCGGCCTGCAAACCCAGCAGCCGCACCATCCTGGTCACGCCGCCGCCACCGGGCAGCAGGCCCAGCGTCGCCTCGGGCAGCCCGAGCTTGATCTTGTCGTCGTCGATCACGACGCGGTGGTGGCACGCCAGCGCGATCTCCAGCCCGCCGCCCAGCGCGGCGCCGTTGATCGCGGCGACGACCGGCTTGCCGAGCAGTTCGAGCCTGCGCAGCTGCGCCTTCACCCCGGTGACGCCCGACAGCGCCTCGTCGGCGTTGTCCGGCCGCACCCGGATCAGCACGTTGAGGTCGCCACCGGCGAAGAACGTCTTCTTCGCCGACGTGAGCACCACGCCGGTGATCCCGTCGCGTTCGGCTTCGAGGCGGTCGACGGCCTCGCCCATCGCCTCCGTGTACTCGGCGTTCATCACGTTCGCCGAGCCGGACATGTCCATCGTCAGCGTGACAACGCCCTCGGCGTCGCGCTCGTAGTGCACCGGCATGTCCTAGACCCTCTCGATGATCGTGGCGATGCCCATGCCGCCGCCGACGCAGAGCGTGGCGAGGCCGCGGCGCAGGTCCTGGCGCTCCAGCTCGTCGAGCAGGGTCGACAGGATCATGCAGCCGGTGGCGCCCAGCGGGTGGCCCATGGCGATTGCGCCGCCGTTGACGTTGATCTTCTCCTCGGGCAGGTCCAGGTCGCGCTGGAACTTCAGCACCACCGAGGAGAACGCCTCGTTGATCTCGAACAGGTCGATGTCCTCGACGCTGAGCCCGGCGCGGTCCAGCGCCTTGCGGGCGGCGGGCGCGGGCCCGGTCAGCATGATCGTCGGCTCGCTGCCGATCACGGCCGTCGCGATGATCCGCGCCCTCGGCGTGAGGCCGAGGTCGCGGCCCGCGCGCTCGTTGCCGATCAGCATCGCCGCGGCGCCGTCGACGATCTGCGACGAATTGCCCGGCGTGTGCACGTGGTGGATCCGCTCGACCGACGGGTAGCGGTCGATCGCGACCGAGTCGTACCCGAGGTCGCCGTGGAACTGGAAGCTCGGCTTGAGCCCGGCCAACCGCTCCAGCGTCGTCTCCGGCCGGATGGTCTCGTCGGCGGCCAGCACGAGCGTGCCGTTCTGGTCGACCACCGGCACGATCGACCGGTCGAAGTAGCCCTTCTCCTGCGCGAGCGTCGCCAGCCGGTGCGACCGCACGGCCCAGCTGTCGACGGCCTCGCGGTCGAAGCCCTCCAGCGTCGCGATCAGGTCGGCGCTCACGCCCTGCGGCACGAAGTTCGTCGCCATGTTGGTCTCCGGGTCGGCCAGCCACGCGCCGCCGTCGGACCCCATCGGCACCCGCGACATCGACTCGACGCCACCGGCGACCACCAGGTCCTCGAACCCGGACGCGACCTTCGCCGCCGCCATGTTCACCGACTCCAGGCCGGACGCGCAGAACCGGTTGAGCTGCACGCCCGCCGTGCGCTGCTCCCAGCCGGCCGCCAGCACGGCCGTGCGCGCGATGTCCGCGCCCTGCTCGCCGACCGGCGACACCACGCCGAACACGACGTCGTCCACCGCGGAGGTGTCCAGCTGGTTGCGCTCGGCCAGCGACTTCAGCACCCCGGCGGCCAGCGTGACCGGCTTGACGCTGTGCAGCGACCCGCGCTTTCCCTTGCCGCGCGGCGTCCGCACGGCATCGAAGATCAAGGCTTCGCTCATGTACTCGACGGTAGGCCGGTGGCGAGGGGTTGCCCATGACCGCGAGGGGTGACCTTTTCGCTCAGGATCGGCGGGAAGTCTCCGGTGTGACCAGGCACTCAATCCGGGGGAGGGACAATTTAGCTCACATTCGGCACCCGACAGGAAGCGCGATGGTCATGGCAGACCGCGCGCCGCGGTGGTTACGTAGCGGTATGCCGAAGCGCCGTTCCACCTGGATGACCGAGGACCTCGACCAACTGCGCGAACTCGCCCGCACGTTCGTCGCCAAGGAGATGACGCCGAACCAGGAGCGCTGGGCCGAGCAGAAGCAGGTCGACCGCGAGCTGTGGACCAAGGCGGGCGAGGTCGGCCTGCTGTGCCTGTCCATCCCGGAGGAGTACGGCGGCGGGGGCGGCACCTTCGCGCACGAGGCCGTGGTGCTCGAGGAGCAGGCCCGCGGCGGCGACAGCGCGTGGGGCAACAGCGTGCACAGCGGCATCGTGGCGCCCTACCTGCTCGCCTACGGCACCGAGGAGCAGAAGCTGCGCTGGCTGCCCAAGCTCGCCAGCGGCGAGTTCGTGGGCGCCATCGCGATGTCCGAGCCGGGCGCGGGGTCGGACCTCCAGGGCATCAAGACCAAGGCCGTGCTCGACGGCGACGAGTACGTGGTCAACGGCTCGAAGACGTTCATCACCAACGGCGCCCAGGCCGACCTCGTCGTCGTGGTCGCCAAGACGGACCCGAAGGAGGGCGCGGCGGGCATCTCGCTGGTCGTCGTGGAGACCTCGACGCCGGGCTTCCGCCGCGGCCGGGTGCTCGACAAGGTCGGCATGAAGGGCCAGGACACCGCGGAGCTGTTCTTCGACGACGTCCGCGTGCCGGTCGGCAACCTGCTCGGCGGCGTCGAGGGGCAGGGCTTCGTCCAGCTGATGAACCAGCTCCCGCAGGAGCGGCTGATCATCGCCGTGGCCTCCATCGCGGGCATCGAGGCGGCCGTGGCCATGACGCTGGAGTACGTGAAGGACCGCACCGCCTTCGGCCGTGAGCTGATCAAGTTCCAGAACACCCGGTTCACCCTCGCCGAGTGCGCCACCGAGGCCGCCGTGACCAGGTCGTTCGTCGACGACTGCATCAACTGGCACCTGAAGGGCGAGCTCGACATCCCCACGGCCGCGATGGCGAAGTGGTGGTCGACCGAGCGGCTCTGCCGGGTCGTGGACGAGTGCGTGCAGCTCTTCGGCGGCTACGGCTACATGACCGAGTACCCCATCGCGCGGGCGTGGGCCGACGCGCGGGTGCAGAAGATCTACGGCGGGACGAACGAGATCATGAAGGAGATCATCGCCCGGTCGCTGTAGTGCTCACGAGGGGGAACGGGATGAAGCAGGGACCACTGGCCGGGCTGAACGTCGTCGAGCTGGCCGGGCTCGCGCCCGCGCCGTTCGGGGCGATGGTGCTGGCCGACCTGGGAGCGGACGTCATCAGGGTCGACCGCATCGGCGGCGATCCCGGCGCGGTGCCCGGCGACCCGCTCGGCCGCGGCAGGCGGTCGGTGGCGATCGACATCCGCAAGCCGGAGGGCGCGGACCTGGTGCTGCGCCTGGTGGCGCGCGCCGACGTGCTGATCGAGGGCTTCCGCCCCGGCGTGACCGAACGGCTCGGCATCGGCCCGGCGCACGCGCTGGCCCGCAACCCGCGGCTGATCTACGGCCGGATGACCGGCTGGGGCCAGGACGGGCCGCTGGCCGACCGCGCGGGCCACGACATCAACTACATCTCCGTGGCGGGCGCGCTGGAGCCCATCGGACGGGCGGGCGCGCCGCCGACCGTGCCGCTCAACCTGCTCGGAGACTTCGGCGGGGGCGGTCTGCTGCTGGCGATGGGCGTGCTGGCCGCGCTGTACGAGCGGGAGCGCTCCGGGCACGGCCAGGTCGTGGACGCCGCGATGGTGGACGGGGCGGCGCTGCTGACCACGTTCCTGCACGGCATGCGCGCGGCGGGCGGCGAGAAGGGCGCGCGCGGCACGAACCTGCTGGACGGCGGGGCGCCGTTCTACGACGTCTACCGCACCTCGGACGACCGCTACGTGAGCATCGGGGCGCTGGAGGAGAAGTTCTACGCGGAGCTGCTCGGCGTGCTCGGCCTGGACGGGGAGGAGCTGCCGAACCGGCACGACCCGGCGAACTGGTCCGAGCTGCGGGAACGCATCGCCGCGGTGGTCGTGACCAGGACCAGGGACGAGTGGGCCGACCTCGCCGACGGCACCGACGCGTGCCTGGCGCCGGTGATGGAACCCGCGGAAGCGCCCGGACATCCGCACAACGCGGCGCGCGGCGGGTTCGTGAACGTGGACGGGATCGCGCTACCCGCTCCGGCGCCGAGGTTCGACCGCACGCCCGCCGGTCCGCCAGCGGCACCCGTCCGGCCGGGAAAGCACACGATCGAGGTGCTGGCGGAACTCGGTCTGACCGAGCACGACATTACGGAACTGGGACGGTCCGGAGTTATTGGCTGATCATTGAATGGGCAGCGGAATAACAACGGGGAAATAGTCGCAGCACTCGAACGCAGTGATCACGCAGAGTGTTCACCGTGCATGGTTCTGGGGGGCGACGGGCCCACGGGGGTGCTGGTGGTTCGCGAGTACCTCGGTGCATCTGTGCTGGGGAGTGTCGGGCGAGAAGCCCGTACCCAGGTCATCGTCCCGCCAGGACGGGTCCTTGAGCGGCCATTCGGGTGATGCTTGCTGACGCTGAGCTGTGTCGGGTGGCCGATCTTGGGGCCGTACGGCGGCGGGTCGCGTGTTCGATGTTCATCAACCGGGTGAATGGGGGACCATGTCGGTGACGCGGCGTGCACCCGGCGATCATCGGGGAGCGCCGGCAGGTACCTGAGCGGACGGAGTGGCTTGACGTGAACACCAAGAAGGTGGTCGTGCTGGCGGCGGTCGCGCTGGTGCTGTTCCTCCTGATCACCAGGCCGGTGGAGTCCGCCGACGCCGTGCAGCAGGTGCTCACCTGGCTGCGCGAGGGCGCGGAGTCCATCATCACGTTCCTGAAGAGCCTGTTCGGCTAGTCGGCCGCCGCCGGTACGGCTGTTCGCCGTACCGCGCGGTGGTCGCGTACACCCCTCCGAGGCCTCGCGCACGACTCGTCACGCTCGGTGATGTCAGGCTCGGAGCGTTGGACCTTATGGGTGGAATAGAGGCTATAACACCCTGGTAACGGGGTTATCGGCAAACAAGGGTCTAGCGGTTGCCCGAACCCTTGAATACGGTGCGCTGCATTGGCTGATCTTCGACCCCAGGGAGGCACAAATGGTCGAGGACTCCGGAGTCGACGAACTGCTTAGGCAGTGGGCGGCGGAGCGGTCGGACGACGCTGAGATGCAGGAGGTGAACCGGATCAAGAACGCGTGGCTCGCGGAGGCACCGCCAAGCGCTTCTCCGGGAATCCCCTCCCAGCGGGCGAACGGTGGACCGCGTGGCGTGGTGAGGGTCGAATCGGCCAGCCCCGCGTACGTGGCGGCAATGCGCAGGAGGGCACCTGAAGTACCGGAGGTCCTGCTCGAGGCGGCGGCCAGCTACTGGCAGCTGGTCGGGGACCTCGCCGAGGCGGAGCAGTGGTGGGACGCGGGCATCAGCCCGTTGGACCAGCGCGCTCTCGACTACCGGGTGGCCGGGCTCCTGCCCGCCGACCTCGGGCGTCGGCTCGGTCCGATGACGGTGCTCCAGCACCTGCGTCGGGGCAGTGCGGCCGCGTGGTGCGTCGCACGGTTGCAGCGGCAACGCCGGGACGGCGTGGCCTAGGGAGGCTGGCGGTCCGGATACGGGAGTGGGCTCCGAGCAGGAGCCCCAACCCTTGGGCACCCGGCCCTGGACCTCCAACCGCAAGACCGCCGGTGCTAGCTTTGAGCTGTGCGCGGCGGTGCTTTCACTTCACGGGGACTGGCGATCGTGCTGGTCTGCGTCGTCTCGCTGGTCGGCTGCTGCGGTCTCGCGTGGTGGCAGTGGACCCGGTTCGAGTCCGCCAGCGGGACCTTCCAGAACCTCGGCTACGTGTTGCAGTGGCCGCTGTTCGGCTTCTTCCCGGCTTTCGTGGTCTGGCGCATCCGCAGGTTGGACGCCCAGCGCAAAGCCGAGCCGCCCGCAGTGGCGCCCACGCCTGTCGTTACCGTTGACGCCGTCAGGACACCCGTCGCGGACGAGGACGACGAGCTGGCGGTCTACAACCGCTACCTCGCCGAGCTCAACGCACGGGACCGGTAGCGGAACGAAGGCGGTCTGTCGGGCGATGAGCGGTGCGTTGAACCGGTTCCGGTTCATGGCCTACGTGGTCGGGGTCGGCCTGCTGGTGCTGGTCGTGGCGATGCTGTTCAAGTACGTCGGCGACACGCCCGGCCTGATCAAGGTCGTCGGACCCGTCCACGGCTTCCTCTACGCCATCTACCTCGTGATCGCGGTCGACCTGGGGCTCAAGGCCCGGTGGTCGATCAAGGGCACGATCCTGGTGCTGCTGGCGGGCACGATCCCCTTCCTCTCGTTCTACGCGGAGCGCAAGGTGGTCGAGCGGGTCCGCGAGGGCGTCCCGCTGTGAGGCGACCCGTGTTGACCTGCGCCCCGACCGGCGAATAGCGTCTGGCGACATCAACTGAACACGGCCGTTGACGGCGCGCGGAAGAGTCCCCCTCGGGGGCGCCGAAGGAGCAACTCCTCCCCGGAATCTCTCAGGCACAGGTACCGCGCACCGAAGGCAACTCTGGAAAGCAGGCGCACCAGCGCGCCTCGCCCACGGTGCAAGTCGCGCCCGCGCGACGAAGCTCTCAGGCTCATGACAGAGGGGGAGGCTCGCTCTCGAGGAGGAGTCTCGCCGGTGACCGCGTTCCCACTGCCCGCCGCAGGTCGACCAGTCGCGTCCGCGCGTCCGTCGGCCGTCGAGCACGCCCGCCACCAGGGAGGACCCACCCAGATGGAAAGCCGTCGGACGCCGCTGCACGCCGAGCACGAGGCGCTGGGCGCCATGTTCACCGACTTCGCGGGCTGGCGGATGCCGCTGCGCTACGACAGCGAGCTCGCCGAGCACCACGCCGTCCGCAAGACCGCCGGGCTGTTCGACCTCACGCACATGGGCGAGATCGTCCTGACGGGCCCGGAGGCCGGTGCGGCGCTCGACCACGCCCTCGTCGGCCACTCGTCGGCCATCGGCGTCGGCAGGGCCCGCTACACGATGATCACGCGGGCCGACGGCGGCGTGCTGGACGACCTGATCGTGTACCGCCTGGGGGAGACCGAGTACCTGGTGGTCGCCAACGCCTCCAACGCCGACCTCGTGTTCGGCGAACTCGTCGAGCGGGCGCGGGACTTCGACACCGAGGTCGTCGACAGGTCGCAGGACTACGCGCTGCTCGCCGTGCAGGGCCCGGCGTCGACCGCGATCCTGGCGGGCCTCACGCCGACCGACCTGGCGACGGTGAAGTACTACGCCTCCTACCCGACCGAGGTCGCGGGCACCCCGGTGCTGCTGGCCAGGACGGGCTACACCGGCGAGGACGGCTTCGAGCTGTTCGTCGCCCCGGCCGACGCCCCCGCCGTGTGGGCGGCGCTGCTGGAGGCGGGCAAGGCGCACGACCTCAAGCCCGCCGGTCTCGGCTGCCGCGACACGCTGCGCCTCGAGGCCGGGATGCCGTTGTACGGCAACGAACTCGACACCGCGCACACCCCGTACCACGCCAACCTCGGCCGGGTCGTCAAGCTCGACAAGCCCGGCGACTTCGTCGGCCGCGAGGCGCTGGCGGCGATCGCCGAGTCCGGTGTGGACACCACGCTGGTCGGGCTGCGGTCCGAGGGCCGCCGGGCGCCGCGGCACGGGTACACCGTGCTCGACGCCGAGGGCGCGGCCGTCGGCGAGATCACCAGCGGGGCGCTGTCCCCGACGCTCGGGTACTCGGTCGCCATGGCCTACGTGACCAAGGCGAACGCCGAACCCGGCACCAAGCTGGCGGTGGACGTCCGCGGCAGGCAGGAGCCCGTCGAGGTCGTCGCACTGCCGTTCTACAAGCGCGCCAACTGATCCGTCCAAGGGAGATCACATGTCCGACCACTTCAACTCCTCCCTCGCGGAGTTCGACCCGGAGGTGGCGGAAGCCGTCGCCGCCGAGCTCTCCCGCCAGCAGAACACGCTGGAGATGATCGCGTCGGAGAACTTCACGCCGGTGTCGGTCCTCGAGGCGCAGGGCTCGGTGCTGACCAACAAGTACGCGGAGGGCTACCCCGGCCGCCGCTACTACGGCGGCTGCGAGCACGTCGACGTCGTCGAGCGCCTCGCCATCGCGCGGATCAAGGAGCTGTTCGGCGCGGGCTTCGCCAACGTGCAGCCGCACTCCGGCGCGCAGGCCAACGCCGCCGCGATGTTCGCGCTGCTCGACACCGGCGACACCATCCTGGGCCTCGACCTGGCGCACGGCGGCCACCTGACCCACGGCATGCGGATCAACTTCTCCGGCAAGCTGTACAACGTGGTGCCCTACCACGTGTCCGACTCCGACGGCCTGGTCGACATGGCCGAGGTCGAGCGCCTCGCCGTGGAGCACCGGCCGAAGCTGATCGTCGCGGGCTGGTCGGCGTACCCGCGCCAGCTGGACTTCGCCGAGTTCCGCCGGATCGCGGACCTCGTGGGCGCGTTCCTGATGGTCGACATGGCCCACTTCGCGGGCCTGGTCGCCGCCGGTCTGCACCCGAGCCCGGTGCCGCACGCCCACGTGACCACGACGACCACGCACAAGACCCTCGGCGGCCCGCGCGGCGGCGTGATCCTCTCCAACGACGCCGACATCGCGAAGAAGGTCAACTCCGCGGTCTTCCCCGGCCAGCAGGGCGGGCCGCTGGAGCACGTGATCGCGGGCAAGGCCGTCGCGTTCAAGCACGCTGCCAGCCCCGAGTTCGCCGACCGCCAGCGCCGCACCGTCGAGGGCGCGAAGATCCTCGCCGACCGGCTCCTCCAGTCCGACGTCGCCGCGTCGGGCATCAAGGTCCTCACCGGCGGCACCGACGTGCACCTCGTGCTCGTCGACCTGGTCGCCTCGGAGCTGGACGGCAAGCAGGCCGAGGACCGGCTGCACCAGGTCGGCATCACGGTCAACCGCAACGCCGTCCCGAACGACCCCCGCCCCCCGATGATCACCTCCGGCCTGCGCATCGGCACGCCCGCACTGGCCACCCGCGGCTTCGGCGAGGCCGACTTCGTCGAGGTCGCCGACATCATCGCCGCCGCCCTCGGCACCGACCCCGACCTCGCGGAACTGCGCACCCGCGCCGAGGTCCTCGCGGCCAAGCACCCGCTGTACGCGAACCTCTAGGCACCCACCCCACCCCACAACGAGGCCCGGCCCCGCGGTTGCGGGGCCGGGCCTCGTACTACCTCACCGCGAAGCGAATGAGCGGCAAGTTCGAGCACTGGCGCGGTACGCCGTCGGAGCCCGGCCCCTTCCCCGGGGCCGGGCTCCGACGCGTTACCAGTAGTTCCTAGGCGGTCGGAGCGGTCACGCCGGGCGGCAGGCACTGCACGTTGCGCTTGCCGTCGGGCTGGACGACGAACCAGGTGCCGCCAACGCCCTGGCCCGCCCACTTGCCCGGACCCGGGTCCTTCGAGTAGGTGTAGAGCGGCCAGCCCGCGAGGGTGACCTGGTCGGTGCCGTCAACGCGCTTCACGGAGCCGACGAGCGCCGGGTCGACGCCTTCGATCTGGGGGGTGGCGCCGGCTTCGACCGTCAGCGGCGGCCACGTCTCGGCGCACTTGTCGACGCAGTTGGAGACCGGCGTCGGCTTGGGGGTGTCCTTGTCGAAGCGGTAGAGCGTGCGGCCGTCGCCGTCCTGCACGACGTCGCCCATCTTGTCGACGGTCTTGGCGACCAGCCGGATGTTGGAGACGGCCGGTGCGGCGGCGGGGGGCGGCTGGGCGACGCTGTTCTGCTGCGCGCCGGCGGCGGGGGCTTCGGCACTGGTGCTGGGAGTGTCGTAGCCGTAGTCACCCGGCGCGGCAGCTGCCTCCACCGCGGAACCGGTCTGAGCCACGTTGGTGCCCTGCACGCCAACGGCGTTGGTGCTCCACATGACCAGCGCGAGCACGGTTGCCATGCCGCCTGCAACGGCGATGGCGATGCGGTTACGTCGGATCACTTCTCAACTCCTCCTCGTCCGTTCATTCGCTTCACTGGAGCAATACGGGGGGAGTGCGTGAGCGGTTCAGAACCGAACCGAAAACAATCTCGGGACGAACTACAGCCATCCGTCGCGAGTGTGGAGGCATGTGGTGGTCGGTACCGGTGGAGTGGCAGGTCAGCTGGCCGCGGTGGTCGAGAAGGTGCTCGGGACCACCCTCCCGATCGGCCTGCGCGCCTGGGACGGCAGCAGCGCCGGTCCGTCGGACGGCCCCGTTGCGGTGATCCGGTCGAAGCGCGCGCTGCGCCGCCTGGTGTGGAACCCGAACGAGCTGGGCCTCGCCCGCGCGTACGTGGCGGGGGAGCTGGACGTGGAGGGCGACCTGACCGACGGGCTCGCCCGGTTCTGGGAGCTGGCCCGCGCGGGCGCGCTGCGCGTCGGCAAGCCCAAGCCCGCCGACCTGGTGGGCGCGGTGCGCGTGGCCGCCCGCCTCGGCGCGCTCGGCCCGCGTCCGTCCGCGCCCGGTGAGGAGGCCCGGCTGTCCGGCACGCGGCACAGCCGCACCCGCGACAAGGCCGCCATCGCCCACCACTACGACCTGAGCAACGACTTCTACCAGCTCGTCCTCGACCCGAGCATGGCCTACTCCAGCGGGTACTGGACGTCCGACAGCCCCGAGTACACGGTGGCCGACGCGCAGCGCGACAAGCTGGACCTGGTGTGCCGCAAGCTAGGTGTCGGCGAGGGCACTCGGATGCTCGACGTCGGCTGCGGCTGGGGTTCGATGATCATCCACGCGGCCAAGCACTTCGGCGCGACCACCACCGGCGTCACCATTTCCCGCCAGCAGCACGCGCACATCCGCAAGCGCGTCGCCGACGAGGGGCTGGAGGAGTTGGTCACCGTCAAGCTCCAGGACTACCGGGAGATACCCGTCGGCGGAGCCGAGGATCAGACCGAGTACGCCCCGTTCGACGCGATCTCCACGATCGAGATGGGCGAGCACGTCGGCGAGGAGAACTACCCCGAGTACGCCTCCACCCTGCACCGGCTGCTCAAGCCCGAGGGCAGGCTGCTGCTCCAGCAGATGTCGCGCGGTGCCAACGCCCCCGGCGGCGGCGCGTTCATCGAGTCCTACGTGGCCCCCGACATGCACATGCGGCCGGTCAGCGCGACGGTCGGCCACCTGGAGCGCGCGGGCTTGGAGATCCGTGATGTGGAAGCGCTGCGGGAGCACTACGTTCGGACCGTGCGCGCCTGGGCCGCGACGCTGGAAGAGCGGTGGGACGAGGTCGTCGCACTGGTCGGCGAGGGCCAGGCGCGGGTGTGGCGCCTCTACCTCGCCGGTGGGGCGCTGACCTTCGAGGAGGGGCGGATGGGCGTGGACCAGATCCTCGCGGTGCGGCCGAGTGCGAACGGGACCAGCGGGATGCCGCCCGTCCGCGACTGGGTGGTGCGGTGAACGCCGGTGCCTTCGGCCTGAACGTGCTGTCCACCGCGATCCTCGTGGTGGCGCTGGTGTCGGCCCTGTTCACCGCCGCGAAGGCGCGCGGTCGCTACGACGTGGTCGACGTGTTCTGGGGTCTGGGCTTCGCGATCATCTCCGTCGCCACCCTGCTGATCGCCGGTCCGACGCCGCGCGGCCTGCTGGTGGCGCTGCTGACCGTGGTGTGGGGCGTGCGCCTCGGCGTTCACATCCACCTGCGCAACCACGGCAGGGACGAGGACCCGCGCTACGTCGCGATCCTCAAGCGCCGCGGCGCGCTCGGCATGTACCGCGTGTACCTGACCCAGGCCGTGATCATGGTGCTGGTGTCGCTGCCGGTGCAGGCCGCGTCCTACCTGTCCGCGCCGATCGGCGTGCTCGACTACCTCGCGGTGCTGCTGTGGGTCGTCGGCTTCGCGTTCGAGTCCGTCGGCGACTGGCAGCTGACCAGGTTCCGCGACGACCCGGCGAGCAAGGGCCAGGTCATGGACCGCGGCCTGTGGCGCTACACCCGGCACCCGAACTACTTCGGCGACGCCGTGGTGTGGTGGGGGCTGTTCCTGTTCGCCACCCACCACTGGATCGGCCTGCTCACCGTGGTCGCGCCGATCGCGATGACGTTCACCCTCGCCAACGGCACCGGCAAACCGATGCTGGAGAAGGGGATGGAGAAGCGCCGCCCCGGTTACGCCGACTACGTCCGCCGCACCAGCGGCTTCGTCCCGTGGCCTCCGAAGAAGACCGCCTGATCTCTTACCCGCCTCTCACCGGGACCCGCCAGACTCCGTCGCGTGACGAGCACGGTGCTGCTGGCTGACGACGACCGCGCGATCCGCGAATCCCTGGTGCGGGCGATGGAACTGGAGGGGTACCGGGTCATCCCGGTGCCCAACGGGGTCCAGGCGCTCCACGAGGTGCGCCGCTCCGGGGTGGACGCGGCGGTCGTCGACGTGATGATGCCGGGTGTCGACGGCCTGGACGTGTGCCGCCTGCTGCGCGCGGGCGGCTACCGGACGCCGATCCTGCTGCTGACGGCCAAGTCCGAGACCTCGGACCGGGTCGAGGGGCTGGACGCGGGCGCGGACGACTACCTGGTGAAGCCGTTCGAGCTGGACGAGCTGCTGGCCAGGCTCAGGGCGCTGCTGCGCAGGGTCGAACCGCCGCCCGAGGGCAACCGGGTGCTGCGGGTCGCCGACCTGCGGCTCGACCCGGCGGCCCGGCGGGTGTGGCGCGGCGACACCGCGGTGGAGCTGTCGAAGACCGAGTTCGACCTGCTGGAACTGCTGGTGCGCAACGCGGGCATCGTGCTGGACCACGGCACGATCTACGAGCGGATCTGGGGCTACGACTTCGGCGTCGACTCGAAGAACCTCGCCGTCTACGTGGGGTACCTGCGGCGCAAGGTCGGCAAGCCGTCGCTGATCCACACCGTGCGCGGTGTCGGTTACACGGTGCGCGAACCGTGAGGGCGCGGACCGGGATCGAACGGGCGTTCGCGGGCATCGCGGCCGCTGCCGTGATCACGACCGCGGTGGTCGGCTACGCCGTCGGGGCGAGCCTGCTCGGCAGCGCGGCGGAGAACCGGAAGCTCGACTACAGCGCGGAGCAGACGTTCCGCGGCCTCGTGGAGGCCACGACGAGCTTCGTCCGGATGGGCGCGTTCGACTACGAGACGTTCGGCGAGGGCCCGTTCACGGCCGGGTCGACGGTGGTCAACTCGCCGGACGTCATCACCCAGGTCCTCCGCGGCGACGGAACCGTCCACCGCGCCGAACCCGGCCACGCGGAGATCCCCTTCTACACCACCGACCAGGAGATGGCACGGGCCGCCGACGCGGGCGAGCGGGCCGAACGCCTCCTCGACGTCGGAGGTGAGAGGCTGCGGCTGGTCACGGTGTCGTTCGGCGGATCCCGCGGCGCGGTCCAGATCGCGCGGCCGATCGTCGACGACGGGGATCCGTTCGGTGCGCTGGCGCTCTGGCTGGCGGGTGCGGTGGCCGTGGTGCTGCTGCTCGCCGTGGCGGCCGGGCGGTTCGCGGCACGGCGGCTCACCCGCGGGCTGGAGGCGTTGGCGGAGACCGCCGAGGAGGTCGCCGCGGGTGATCGCCTCGACATCCTCATGGCGACCGGCGGAACCGACGAGGTTGCCGGGCTGGGGGCCGCGTTCGACTCGGTGCTGGTGCGGCTCGCCGCCGCCCGCGAGGACCAGCGGCGGCTGGTGCAGGACGCGAACCACGAGCTGCGCACGCCGCTGACCAGCTTGCGCACCAACGTGTCCGTGCTCAAGCGGATGGACGAGCTGTCGCCGGAGTCGCGCGGGCAGCTGATCGAGGACCTGGACGGCGAGACGCGGGAGCTGTCGCACCTCGTCGCCGAGCTGATGGAGTTCTCCTCGGAACGGCGGGTCGACGAGGAGTACGGCGCGGTCGACCTGCCCGACCTCGCCGACCGGGTGGCCACGCGGGCCCGGCGGCGCAGCGGGCGGGAGGTGCTGGTGAACGCCGAGGGCGTGGTCACGGGCCGGGCGCGCGGCCTGGAACGGGCGCTGGTCAACCTGGTCGACAACGCCCTCAAGTTCGCCCCGGACGGCCCGGTCGACCTCGTGCTGCGCCCCACCGGCTTCCGCGTCATCGACCGCGGCCCCGGTCTCGCGCCGGAGGACACCGCCCGGATCTTCGACCGCTTCTACCGCTCCACGGCCGCGCGCTCGCTGCCCGGATCGGGGCTGGGGCTGGCGATCGTGCACGAGGTCGCCACCACGCACGGCGGTGCCGTGTTCGCCCGCACGCGGCCGGGTGGCGGTGCGGAGATCGGGTTCACCCTGTGACCCGTCCAACTGCCGGGACCAGCGCGGATCACGGTATTAGGGTGGCCGGGTGGGCAACGAAACCTCCTTCCCGCGCCAACACGCGCGCACCCAGCGGTTCACCCTCGGCGCACCGAGGACCTTCACCGTCGCACCCGACGGTTCACACGTGTTCTTCCTGCGCGTCGCGTCGGCCACGAGCCGGGCGAACGGGCTGTGGACCCTGGACACCGCCACCGGCGCCGAGGCGCTCGTCGCCGATCCGGCGGTGCTGCTGACCGACCCCGAGGACCTGTCGCCGCAGGAGCGCGCGCGCCGGGAACGCAGCCGCGAGTCCGGCGCCGGCATCGTCGGCTACGCGGTCGACGCCGTCGTGCGCCAGGCCGTGTTCGCCCTGTCCGGCAGGTTGTTCCTCGCCGACCTGGTCTCGCACGAGGTGCGGGAACTGCCCGCGGCGGGCTCGGTGATCGACCCCCGGCTCGACCCGACCGGCGCCCGCGTGGCGTACGTGGCGAACGGCGCGCTGCACGTGGTGGACCTGGCGAGCGGCGAGGACACCGCGCTCGGCCAGGACGACGACCCCGAGGTGACCTGGGGGCTGGCGGAGTTCATCGCGGCGGAGGAGATGAGCCGCTTCCGCGGGTACTGGTTCGCGCCGGACGGCGCGTCCGTGCTGGCCGCGCGGGTGGACAACACGCCGGTGCCGCGCTGGTACATCGCCGACCCGGCCAACCCCGCGACCCCCGCGGCCGAGATCGCCTACCCGGCGGCGGGCACGGCGAACGCGCTCGTGAGCCTGTTCGTGCTGGGCGTGGACGGGGCGTCGGTCGAGGTCGTCTGGGACCGGGAGGCGTTCCCGTACCTGGCTTCCGCGCACTGGTCCGGCACGGGCGCGCCGCTGCTGCTGGTGCAGACCAGGGACCAGCGGACCGCGCAGGTGCTGGCGGTCGACACCGCGACCGGCGCCACCGAACTGCTGCACACCGACACCGACCCCACGTGGGTCGAGATCATGCCGGGCGTGCCGGTCTGGACGCCGGACGCGAAGCTCGTCCGGATCGCCGTGCGCGACGGCGCGAACCGGCTCGTCGTCGGCGCCGACGAGTGGACGCCGGACGGCTTCCAGGTGCGGTCGGTGCTCGACGTGACGGCCGACGACGTGCTCGTGACCGCGTCGGAGGACGACCCGACGCAGACGCACGTCTACCGGGTCACCGCGACCGCGGTCGAGCGGCTGTCCACCGCGGACGGCGTGCACAGCGCCGTGCGCGGCGGCGACGTCCTGCTGCTGGCGTCGGCCGGGCTCGGCTGGTTCGGCTCCAAGGTGACCGTGAACGGCCACGAGATCGGCTCGTCCGCCGAGGTCCCGGTGCTCACGCCCGAGGTGGGGCTGCTCACCGTGGGCGAGCGCGACCTGCGGGTGGCGCTGCTGTTCCCGACCGGGCACGTGCCGGGGTCGGGGAAGCTGCCGGTGCTGCTGGACCCCTACGGCGGGCCGCACGCGCAGCGGGTGGTGTCGGCGCGGAACGCCTACCTGGCGTCGCAGTGGTTGGCGGACCAGGGGTTCGCGGTGCTGGTCGTGGACGGCCGGGGCACGCCGGGGCGCGGGCCGGTGTGGGAGCGGGAGATCGCGTTCGACTTCGCGGGGGCGACGCTGGACGACCAGGTCGACGCGCTGCACGCGGTGGCGCGGGAGCACGAGGACCTGGACCTGTCGCGGGTGGGCATCCGGGGGTGGTCCTACGGCGGGTACCTGGCGGCGCTGGCGGTGCTGCGCAGGCCCGACGTGTTCCACGCGGGGATCGCGGGGGCCCCGGTCACGGACTGGGCGCTGTACGACACGCACTACACGGAGCGGTACCTCGGTCATCCCGAGGAGCGGCCGGAGGTGTACGAGACCAACTCGCTGATCGCCGACGCCGGGAAGCTGGAGCGGCCGTTGATGATCATCCACGGGCTGGCCGACGACAACGTGGTGGCCGCGCACACGTTGCGGCTGTCCTCGGCGCTGGTGGCGGCCGGGCGGCCGCACACGGTGCTGCCGCTGTCCGGCGTCACGCACATGACGCCGCAGGAGCAGGTCGCGGAGAACCTGCTGCTGCTCCAGGTGGAATTCCTGAAGAAGTCACTCGGATGAGTGAAGGGGGAGCCGGTTTCCCGGCTCCCCCAACGGCTTACGCCAGCGACTGCCGCACGGTGTACGGCGGGATGGACCCCGAGAGCAGGGCCAGGTCGTCGATGGTCTCGGGCTGGTAGCCCGAGGTGGCCAGGCGCCCGGTCATGAGCGCGGTCGGGTCCTCGACGACGTCCGCGCGGCCGAACAGGTAGGCCCACTCGTGCTCGTCGGAGCCGTAGTAGACCGTCGTGTCGAACACGTCGTTGAACCGCTGGAACGAGCGGATCAGCGTCTTGTTGCGCCACATGGTCTGGCAGCCCGCCTGGGTGACGACCACGCCGCCGGGCGTGAGCAGCGCCTTGCACATGCGGAGGAACTCCTCGCCGTACAGGCGGTTGTGCTGGGCCTCCTCCTCGCGCTCGTCGGGGAGGTCGACCAGCACGATGTCGTACTTCTCCGAGGTGGTGCGGATGTACTCCCACCCGTCGATGTACTTCACCCGGACGGGACCGTCGCCCGCCTCGGCCTCGGCCAGCTCGGAAGTCGTGTAGCCGTAGGGCAGGTGCTCGGCGCACAGCTTCACGGCCTGCGAGTCGATGTCGATGTGGTCGACGACGGTCGCGCCCGCCGTGACGGCCATCTGGCAGACGACGCCCTCGCTGGAGCCGATGACGAGCACGCGGTCGACCCGGTCCGCGAGCAGCAGCGCCGGGACCATCAGCGCCTCGTGGTAGGTCAGCTGGCTGAAGTCGGTGCTCTGCCGGTCGTCGTCGCAGAACAGGGACCTGCCCTGAGCGGTGTCGGCGATCACCAGGTGCTGGAACTCCGTCTGGACGTCGACGACGACGTCCTCGACGTTCCAGAGCCTGGTGAGGCCGTCGCCGAGGGGTTCGCGGATTGAGCTGTCGATCGTGGTCACGCCTTTTCCTCACCAACGAGAGCCGGGACGCGGTTGCCCCGGCTGATCATGTCCGTCCGTGTCGACGCGGCGCCCAGCGCCTCGGCGAGCAGCTGCACCGCAAGCGCGGGTTTCGCCTTCGTGCCGCAGGTGAACACGTCCACGAACACCGATCCGACCTCCGGATAGGTGTGGATGGACGCGTGCGACTCCGAAAGCAGGGCGAGGACGGTGACCCCCTGCGGATCGAACTGCTTGGAGATCACCTCCAGGACCGTGGCATTCGCCTGGGTGAGAGCTTCACCGAGGGCATGTCGCAGGAACTTCTCGTCATCGAGGATCTCGGGGCTCACGCCCTCCAACTCGGCGAGCACGTGCTGTCCTGCGAACAAGCCGACCGGCTCCGTCTCGCACGGAACTTCGGACATCAATCACTCCAAACATCTTCAACGGGACCGAACGGGGACAATCCGGGGGCGTGCTCACCGCACGCAGTGGGTGGCCAGCGGGCCGAAGCCGTTGAAGGCCACCGAGGAGTAGCTCGACGTGTACGCGCCCGTGCCGAGCAGGTCGACGTGGTCGCCCGCGCTCAGGTCGAGCGGCAACTCGTAGACGGTGCGCTGGTACAGCACGTCGTCGGCGTCGCACGTCGGCCCGGCCAGCACGACCGGCCCGCGCGGACCGGCGTCCTTGCCGGTGCGCAACGGGTACGCGATGGCCTCGCCCTCGGTTTCGGCCAGCCCACCGTAGCGGCCGATGTCGAGGTAGACCCAACGCCGTTCGTCGGAGTAGGACTTCCGCGACACCAGAACGACTTCCGACCGGATGACGCCGGACTCGGCGACGACCGCGCGCCCCGGCTCGATCATCACCTCCGGCGGGTGGTCGCCGAAGTGCCGGGCGATCGACGCGGTGATGGCCGCGGCGAACTCGGCCAGCGGCGGCGGTTCGTCCAGGTACGCGGACGGGAGCCCGCCGCCGAGGTTCACCGTCGACAGCTCGACGCCCTCGGCGCGCAACTTCGCGGTGACCGCGGCGGCGTCGGCGATGGCACCGTCCCACCCGTTCGGGTCCAGCTGCTGGGAACCGGCGTGGAACGCGACCCCCAGCGCGCGGAGTCCCGTCCGGGAGGCCGAACGCAGGAGGTCCGCCGCCATTTCCGGGTCGCAGCCGAACTTCTTGCCGAACGGGTACAGGGACTTGTTGGCCTCGACGAAGATCCGCAGCAGCACCGAGGAACCCGGCGCGTGCTCGGCGATCGCCCGCACGTCCTGCTCGCTGTCCGACACGAACAGCCGCACGCCGCGCCGGTGCGCGTAGGCGATGTCGGCGGCCTTCTTGATGGGGTTGCTGTAGGAGATCCGCTCCGCGGGCGCGCCCTGCGCCAGGCACAGGTCGATCTCCGCTGGGCTGGCGACGTCGAACGAGCTGCCCTCGGCGGCCAGCAGGCCGACCACCTCGGGTTCGGGGTTGGCCTTCACGGCGTAGAAGACACCGACCCCCGGCAGCGCGGACGAGATCGCGGCGTACCGCTCGCGCACCGTCTCGAGGTCGATCACCAGGCAGGGTGTGGCCGGTCGCTCACGATCCAGGAAACGGCGGATACGAGCTTGTGCCTCCTCACGCCCGGTTCCAGCGGGACGCGGCATCGGCGGTTCGACCGCCGGTGTGGCAACGCTCTTAGTCATTCCGCCAGGGATCTCCCATCACACCGTGTTCGGGCACGGCCGTCCACTCTAGGTGGTGTCGGCGGAAAACGGGGTATCCGATCCGGCCAATGTGATCGATCAGGCGTTGCGGAGTTCCACCAGCGTCACGTCCGGGGGCGCGCCGACGCGGACCGGCGGTCCCCAGAAACCCGCGCCGTTGCTGACGTAGACGGGCATTCCGCCCACTTCGGCCAGTCCGGAGACCACCGGTTGCTGGAGCGAGACGGCGTAGTTGAACGGCCACATCTGACCGCCGTGGGTGTGCCCGGACAGCTGGAGGTCCACACCGAGCCCCGCGGCCTGCACCGCCTGCACGGGCTGGTGGGCGAGCAGCACGACCGGGGTGGACGTGTCGTGCCGCTCCAGGGCCTTCTCCATGTCCGGCCCGTCGCCGTAGCCCTTGCCGGTCACGTCGTTGACCCCCGCGAGGTCGAACGCCGCGCCGCCGCGGGTGATCGCGAGCAGCTCGTTGCGCAGCGGGTGCACGCCGAGCCTGCTCAGTTCGGCCAGCCACGGCTGCGCGCCGGAGAAGTACTCGTGGTTGCCGGTGACGAAGAAGCTGCCGTGCGCGCTGACCAGGTCGCGCAGCGGGGCGGCGGCCTCGCCCAGCTCCTCGACCGACCCGTCGACCAGGTCGCCGACGATCGCGACCAGGTCGGGCTGGAGGCCGTTGATGGTGTTCACGACGCGTTCGGTGTGCGAACGGCCGAGCAGCGGGCCGAGGTGGATGTCGCTGACGACCGCGATCCGGAACCCGTCGAACGCGGGCGCGAGCTTGCCGAGCGCGATGGGGACCCGCTTGACCACCGGTCCGCCCATCGCCTGGGTGACGCCGTAACCGACGACGCCGGTCGCGACCACCCCGCCCGCCACGGCGAGCGACCGGGCGATGAACAGCCGCCTGCCGGGGTCGGCGGGCCGGTCGGCGGGCACGTCGGTCGGCCCGTCCTCCGGTACGTCGGCCACGTCGGCCGCCACGGGTTCGTCCGGTCCGGCGGGCACCGCGACCTCGGCCGGGGCCTGAACGGGCCTCAGACGGCGGTTCAGCAGCGCGCGGGGCACTTCCAGCACGAGCAGCAGCAACGTGAGGTAGAGGACCATCGCGAGCCACAGGTAGCCGGGCCACGCCAGGAACGCGGCGGCGCCGGGGCCGAGCAGCCGCGACCCCGCCAGGCCGCCCAGCAGGACCAGGAACATCACGACGACCGCCGCGGTGCCCAGCGCGCGTCCGCGCCCCGGCCGGGTGGTGTCGCGGACCAGCCGCTTCCACAGGTAGAGGTGGGCGAGTCCGCACGGCACGCCGAGCAGCAGCAGGAAGATCACGCCCCAAGTCTCCACGTTCGGACGAGTGGCCGTCGCGGGGCCCGCCGATCGGCCATTCGGGGTGACGCGATCCGTCTTACCGATCAGTGCTCGCCACCCGAACGGACCTCCATGACGGTGTTTCCAAGGGCATGATGCGGAAAGTGCGTCTCAAATGAAGATGAGGTGACCTCATGTACCTCCGGATTCAAGTATTGACAGGTTATCTCCGGCACTGCCACGCTCCCCGCGGCGGCGTTGAAACCGCTTGCTTCCACTGGGGGAAGCACACCCGTGGAATTCACGGGTTTCCCGGTCGGCTGGACTGGACCGGAATCCAGCTCCCTGGCGGGCATCTCCGTTTTCCGCCAAGGGTGGAGGCGTCGTGGGCCTATTGGCTGGAAAGAGGCTTGAGATGACCTCGACGATCGACGACGACGTGCAGAAATCGCTTTTCGTCAACGGGCACGATCTGACGCTCCGTGAGGTCGCCGACGTCGCCTGCGGCGCGTTACCGCTGCGTTTGAAGGTCGATCCCGACGCGATCTCCAGGATGGCGGACTCGCACGGTCTCAAGCTCAGGCTGATCGATCTCGGGTTGCCGATCTACGGGGTCACGACCGGTTTCGGGGACAGCAGCACACGGCAGATCTCGCCCGAGAAGACGGCCGACCTGCAACGCAACCTCGTGGTGTACCACCTCAAC
This sequence comes from Umezawaea sp. Da 62-37, assembly GCF_032460545.1. Lineage (GTDB taxonomy): Bacteria > Actinomycetota > Actinomycetes > Mycobacteriales > Pseudonocardiaceae > Umezawaea. The sequence continues at coordinate 3,464,875 of NZ_CP135965.1, read as the reverse complement.
GGCACCGGGCCGGAGAGCAGCCGCGAGGTCGTCCGCGCCACCCTGCTCATCCGGGCGAACTGCCTGGCCCGCGGGCATTCGGGCATCCGCCCGGCCCTCGCGGCCCACCTGCTCGCCATGCTCGAGAACGACGTCCTGCCGATCATCCCGGAGCGCGGTTCGGTCGGCGCGAGCGGCGACCTGGTGCCGCTCTGCTACCTCGCGAGCGCCGTTATCGGCGTGGGTACCGTCCGGTACCGGGGGCGCGACCTGCCCGCCACCGAGGCGTACGAGGACTGCGGGATGGGACCATTCGTGCTGGAGGCGAAAGAGGGACTCGCTCTCATCAACGGTACTTCGTTCATGTCCGCGTTCTCGGTTCTGGCGGTGGAGGGCGCGAAGGAGATCGCCGCCGTCGCGGACCTGTGCACCGCGCTCGGCGCGCAGGTCATGCTGGGCAACCAGGGGCATTACGACCGTTTCATCCACGAGCAGAAACCGCATCCCGGTCAGCTGGCGTGCGCCGAGAACATCTCCAGGCTCATGAGGGGTTCCGGTCTTTCGCACACCCAGGGCGAGGTTCTGACCTCCGATCCGATGCCGTCCGGTACCGGGTACTACCGGCTGGACCACCCCGTTCAGGATCGCTATTCCCTGCGCTGCGCCCCCGGTGTCACCGGAGTGCTGCGCGACCTGCTGGAATGGTCGGAGAAATGGGTCTCGATCGAGATCAACTCGACCAATGACAACCCCTTGTTCGACGCCGGTGAGAACGTCGTGCGCAGCGGTGGGAACTTCTACGGCGGCCACATCGGCCAGTCCATGGACGGGCTGAAGCTCGCCCTCGCCAACGTCGCGGACCTGCTCGACCGGCAGTTGGCGCTCATCGTGGACGAGAAGTTCAACAACGGCCTGCCCGCGAACCTGGTCCGCCCGGTCGAGCCGGAGGACTGGCAGGCGGGGCTGCACCACGGGTTCAAGGGGATGCAGATCGCGGCGTCGTCGCTGGCCGCGGAGGCGTTGAAGCTGACCATGCCCGCGAGCGCGTTCTCCCGCTCCACCGAGGCGCACAACCAGGACAAGGTCAGCATGGGCACGATCGCCGCCCGCGACGCCAGGACCGTGCTGGAGCTGACCGAGCAGGTCGCCGCGATCCACCTGCTGGCGCTCTGCCAGGCGGTCGACTTCCGGGGCCCCGAGCTGCTCAGCCCCGGTTCCCGTCCCGCGTACGACCTCGTCCGGGAGCACGTGCCGTTCGCCGCCGGCGACCGGCGCATGGACGCCGACATCCACGCGGTCGTCGCGCTGATCCGCAGCGGTGCGCTGCGCAAGTCCTGCGCGGTGTCCTGATCATGGTGAGGAGCAACCCCATGTCCAGTCCTTCGGCCGAGTACGACGCGATCGTCATCGGCGGCGGCCCGGCGGGTTCGGCGAGCGCGTGGACGCTGGCCGGGCGCGGCCACTCGGTGCTCGTCCTGGACCGCCAGTCGTTCCCCCGCTTCCACATCGGCGAGTCCATGCTCACCTACGCCGCCGCGCTGTTCGAACGGCTCGGGCTCGGCGACCGGCTGCGCGCGGAGTTCCCGGTGAAGACCGGTGCCGAGTTCTGCGACACCGACGGCAAGGTCACCAGGGTCGACTTCGCCGACCAGGGCGGCGGCCGGGTGGAGACCACGTTCCAGGTGGAGCGCGCGGACTTCGACCAGCTGCTGCTGGACAACGCGATCAAGGCCGGCGCGGAGGTCGTCCACGAGGCCAAGGTGACCAAGGTCCTCGTCGAGGACGGCCGGGTCGCGGGTGTCGAGGTGACGATCGGCGAGACCTCGCACACCGTGCGGGCGAAGCAGGTCGTCGACGCCAGCGGGCGCGCGGGCGTGATCGCGAACCAGCACTTCAAGAGCAGGCGCATCAGCGAGCGGTTGCGGATGCTGGCCGTGTTCAAGCACTACGACGGCGTCGAGGAGACCACGAACCCCGGCGTCGAGGGCGACATCGTGATCGGCTCGCACACCGAGGGCTGGGTCTGGTCGATCCCGATCCGGCCGGGGAAGCTCAGCGTCGGCACGGTGAGCAGCCCGGCGGTGTACCAGCGGGTAGGCGATCCGGAGAAGGTCTTCACCGACCACGTCGACCGCATCCCCCGCATCCGGCAGCGGATCGCGAGCGCCACGGCCGTGACCGAGCTGAAGAGCGAGAGCGACTACTCCTACCACACCGAGGACCTGGCGGGGCCGGGCTTCTTCGTGGCCGGGGACGCGGGCTGCTTCGTCGACCCGATCTTCTCCGCGGGCGTCTACCTGGCGACGTCGAGCGGCCTGCGGGCCGGTGAGCTCGCCGCGAGCGCGCTGGAGGGCGAACTGTCCGAGGAGGAGGCGGTCGACCGGTACACCCGGTTCTACAAGACCGGCTACGACTGCTACTTCCGGTTGATCTACGCGTTCTACGAGCACGACTTCAAGATCGGGTCGTTCCTCAAGAGCACCGGCGTGTGGGTGGACCCCCGCTGGGTCGCCCGGCTGCTCGGCGGCGACTTCTGGAGCGAGAAGAACGCCTTGGCCAACCACCTGCGGTCCATCTCGGACTTCGACACGTTCGACTCCTTCGAACCGCTCTACGGCTGCCCGGTGTACCCCGAGATCGACGCCACCGAGGAAAAGGGAATGGTCCTGGGCATCGGATGAGCACCTTCGCGAAGCCGGACGTGGTCGCCGAGGAGCGACCGGACGGGGTGCTGCTGCTGCGCTCCGCCGCGCCACTGGGCGACCACCCGGCCCACCTCGCGCTGTCGTTGCGGCACTGGGCTTCCAGCACGCCCGACGCCGTGTTCGCGACGGAGGGAGCGCGCCGCCTGACCTACGGTCGGGCGGCGCGGGACGCCGACGCGATCGGCCAGGCGCTGCTGGACCTCGGCGCCTCCCGCGAGCGGCCGGTCATGGTGCTGTCCGGGAACTCGTTGGCGCACTTGAGGATCACGCTCGCCTGCTACACGGCGGGCGTCCCGGTGATCCCGGTCAGCGCCGCGTACTCGTTGCTGTCCAAGGACCACGGGCGCCTGCGGGCGGTGGCGGCACTGGTGCGGCCCGGCATCGTGTTCGCCGAGGACGCCGACGCGTTCGGCCCGGCGCTCGCCGCGACGGGCGCGCAGACCTTGACGGACCTCGGTCCGCCTGCCGCCACGATTCCCGGCGCGAGCCTGGCGGCGGCGTTCGACGCGATCACCCCGGACGCGGTGGCCAAGGTGCTGTTCACCTCCGGCTCGACCGGCGCCCCGAAGGGCGTGCTGAACACGCACCGCATGTTGACCGCGAACCAGGCGATGCTGCGCGACACCTGGACGTTCCTGCGGGACGAACCGCCGGTGCTCGTCGACTGGCTGCCGTGGAGCCACACCTTCGGCGGCAACCACAACGTGCACCTGGTCCTCACCAACGGGGGCACGTTCCACATCGACACCGGCCGCCCGGCGCCCGCGCTGTTCGAGCGCTCGATCACCGCGCTGGCCGCGCACCGCCCGACGGTGTACCTCAACGTGCCCGCCGGGTACGCCGTGCTCGTGCCGAGGCTGGAGGCCGACCCGGCGTTCGCCCGGCACCTCTTCTCGCGGCTGCGCCTGCTGGTCTGCGCCGCGGCCGCCATGCCGACCGCGCTGTGGGACCGGATCCGCAGGCTGGTCGACCGGCACGCCGACCACCCGATCCCGCTGACCTCCGCGTGGGGCGCGACCGAGACCGCGCCCGCCGCCACGTCCGCGCACTGGGCCGACGCGCCGTGCGGCTCCATCGGCGTCCCGCTGCCCGGCGTGACCGTGAAACTCGTGCCGGTGGGCGGTAAACGGGAGATCCGGGTCGCGGGCCCCAACGTCACGCCCGGCTACTTCGACGCGCCGGACCGGACCGCGGCGGCGTTCGACGAGGACGGCTTCTACCGGACCGGCGACGCGGCGGCGCTGGCCGACCCCGCGGATCCGGGGCGGGGCCTGGTGTTCGACGGCCGGATCGCCGAGGACTTCAAGCTCACCACCGGCAGCTGGGTCAGCACGGGCGCGCTGCGCACCGCACTCGTGTCCGCGGCCGGGGTGCTCTCCGACGCGGTGATCGCGGGCCACGACCGCGCCGAGGTGACCGCCCTGGCGTGGCTGAACCCCGTGGAGGCGCGGGTGCTCTGCGGCGCGGACCACGACGTGCCGCTCGACGACGCGGTGCTGCGCGCCCACCTGGCGGACGTGCTCGCGTCACTGGGCAGCGGTCTGGGTTCGGCTTCCCGCATCACCAGGCTGCTGCTCCTGGCCGAGCCACCCGACCTGGACGCGGGGGAGATCACCGACAAGGGCTACGTGAACCAGCTCGCCGTGCTCGAACGCCGGGCCGACGCGGTGGACCGGCTCCACGCCGAACCGCCGGGCCCGGACGTGATCACAGCGGCGGGATGAGCCCGGTGAACGTCCGGCTGCCCTCGCAGTGCGGGCACGACCGGCCGTTGTCGACGGTCCGGGGCGTACCGCTGATCACGGCCAGCACCGGGTTCGCCACGAACCCCGCGCCGCCGCACAGCTGGCACACCGTGCGCACCTCGCGCGTCACCTCGAACAGGTCCGACGGGTCCTCCTCGAAATCCTCCTCGAAGCCCTCGTCGTCGTCTTCCGAGTAGTCGTCGTCGTCCTGCTCGTCGTCCTCGCTCATCAGGGCACCACCGTACCTGTTGGCAACCGCGCCACCTGGCCGTGGTGGGAGTACCCGATCGGGGTGTTCCAGCAGGTATCGCGCCGAATGCCACGCGCGCCGCCGAGTTTCGACGACCGGTGCGCGGAAGATCCGCTTTATGGGCCCGGAGGTGTCGACACGGGTGCCCGGGTCACTTCTCGCCATCCGGTTCGGCGTCGCCATCAGGCCGCCGGCGTCTCCACGGCGACAAGATGCCTTTCGGTGTCATCGCCCTCTCGGGGCGGCCGCGGAATTCCGGAAGGCGACGGCGTTGCGCCATGTGCCGCACATGGCGCTTTCCGGCCACCTGTCATGCGTTCGACGGGTGCCGGAATGTCCCACGATGTGGTTAACGACCCGTTTCCCCGCGTTGACCCGCCAGTGGGCAAGGCCAACGCGGTGAAACGACGACGTCAGGAAGCGTGGGCTTCCTGGAACTGCACGACCAGGCCCTGCGGAATGCGACCGCGGTCGGAGATCTGGTGCCCCTGGGCGCGCGCCCAGTCGCGAATGGCCTGGGCCTGCGCCTTGTCACCAGCCTTGACGGTGCTCTTGCCAGTGCCCTTGCGCTGCTTGCGGCCACCGGCCCGACGCGCCTTGGTGACGAAGTCACCCAGCGAGTCGCGCAGCTTGTCCGCATTCTCCTTGGACAGGTCGATGGAGTACTCCACACCGTCCAGCGCGAAGGTTACGGTCTCGTCGGCTTCGCCGCCGTCGAGGTCGTCGATGAGTTGGACGACGGTCTGCTGTGCCACTGTTCCTCCGTATGTGATCGCATAGCGCGTGCTGCCGTCGACTGTAACTTCGCCACACGCTTCGGGGTCACCATAGTGCACAACTCGAATATCGGCTAACCTTCGAGAGGGAAAATGTGGCGGAAGCCCCCCGGTCGGGTCATTTTGAGACCCGGCGTTTAAATGTCCGCCGAGACGCGGGGCCGTTACCGGCACAATCGCCCCGTTGCGACGGCCGACCAACGCCCGCGGACCGCCTATCCTGGAGCGACATACCCACCCAGGGCAGGGAAGGCCGGGAGTGATGCACGGGTACACCTCTAACAAGGACGCCTACCTCAAGCGCCTTCGCCGCATCGAAGGCCAGGTCCGCGGACTCCAGCGCATGGTCGACAACGACGAGTACTGCATCGACGTGCTCACCCAGATCTCCGCCGCCACCAAGGCCCTCCAAGCCGTCTCCCTCGGCCTTCTGGACGAACACCTCAAGCACTGCGTGGCCCAGGCCGCGGCCGAAGGCGGCGAAGTCGCCGACGAGAAGATCCGCGAGGCCAGCGAAGCCATCAGCCGCCTCGTCCGCTCCTAGTACCGCCACCCACCCGGATCCGGCACACCCCTGCCGACCGGATCGACCTGATCCAGTACAGTTGACCCGGCAGGCCCCCGTAGCCCAACCGGCAGAGGCAGCGGACTCAAAATCCGTCCAGTGTCAGTTCGACTCTGACCGGGGGCACCACCGCTCATCAGCGGTTACAACCGAATGATCGGCAGAGGACTCGATCCCTGCCCATGTCGGTTCCCCCGAATGCGCCGGGGCCGTCGGTGAAATCATCGCCACACGCGGACCGGAGATCGGTATCCGGGAGCGCGGAACAACCCCGGACCGGAAGTTGCCCGGCGAGACGCGGTCACGGGCGAAGACGTCTGCATCCGGGCTTCCGTTCCGGGCAGGACGACGCGGCCCATAAGAACGTGGAAGACAAGTCCGCCGAGTTCCGCACGCGGGTCGGCGAGCAGCGTTCGGCGGAATCGGCAGTACCCCTGTCGTACGCATTCGACGAGTGTTCGCGCACGCGTGAGCGGGCGATGGCACCCGCGGTAGTGCCCGGATTGTCCGCCGTCCAAAACGGAAACCCGGCGGCCCGCCCCGTCGACTTCCGCCGGGATCGCGTGTCCGGTCGACGAGGTCTTCCGCGTGGATGACGACCGGTGTCCCCATCCGGTTGGTTATGACCACCGGAATCCGCTGCGGCGAGTGGGCGTGTCCGCTTCAACCGCGCCGAAGTGATCGACCTCCGCCGAAACCGGGTGGGCGAGGAGGAAAAGGACGCCGGGATCCGCCGGAACCGCGAGCGTCGCGCCGAGTGGTCCGCGCGGGCGAGTGGAGCCGATACGCGCGGCCGGAACGGCGCGAAGGGCTTCGGGTTCGCCCGATCGCGTTGTCGTGCCATCCGGAGAGGTGCGCGGAGTCGGTTCACAGGAGGTTCACAGCGCGCTCCGCGGTTCCACCTTGGCGCGCTGTGTGTCCTGGGTTCACGCGAGTTCATGGAGCACGTGAACAGGATGACGATGAAACCGCACGTCCGGGCCGTTGACACAAGGTGGAGCGCGCCGATGCGGATCGTCTCGGGATTCGATGACGGGAAAGGTGCCGCTTTCATGCGCGGATAACCGAGTGATGACCTCGACGGCTCTGCTGGTGACCGCGTTGGTGGCCGCCGGGTGCGGTTCGGACGACTCCGCGGTGTCGTCGCTGTAGGGTTCCTCCGCGCAGACCGGAGGCCGTGCCGGCGGGGTCGGCGGCGGGATGCAGACCTTCACGGCGGTCGAACTGGACAGCGACGGCGAGAACGCCTCGGGGGCGAACACCGCCGCGGTGGTCGAGTCGGTCAACGCGTTCCTGGCGACGCTCGACGCCGACCGGAAGTCCACGGCGACGTTCGACTTCGGCGACAACCAGTCGCGGCAGACGTGGTCCAACTTCCCGGCCGCCACGGTCGCCCGCAAGGGCATCGCGTTGACCGACCTCGGCGACGGGTCGAAGGCGGCGGCGCTGGCCGTGGTCAGGACGATGCTGTCGGCCGAGGGCTACTCCCAGGTCGAGGCGGTCCAGCAGGCCGACGACTGGTTGAAGGAGAACAGCGCCGGCGGCAACAGCGACTTCGGCGACGAGAACTACTACCTGGCCGTCCACGGCACCCCGTCGGCGGCACCGATGTCGAGCCGCTGAAGGAGAAGGCGGGCACGGCGTTCGCCGTGTTCGACTCGCTCACCGCCAACCAGAACGCGAAGGCCGAGCTGTCCGCCACCATCAACGACATCCTCATGGGGCCCGGCGTGGACGGCGGCGAGTTCCCCGCCTCGGAAGGCGTCCTCGTCAGCGAGCTGTCCGATCAGCAGGAGCAGCTGGTGCTCGCGGCCATCGCCGCCTGGGTGAACGACGCCGCGCCCGAGGAGGCCGGGTCGCTGCTGGCGACGCACGAGTCGCAGCTGGACCAGACGCGCATCGCCTACGCCAACAGCACATCGGTGGACGGGGACAACACCTACCTGCGCGTCGACGGTCCGCGCGTGTGGATCGAACTGGTCAACACGCGCAGCAGGAGCACCCCCAACGTCCACTACCACGGTGTGCTCCGCGACAAGAACGACGACTACGGCAGCACCAACCCGAGCACCTGACGATGCGGCACGCGACAACGCGACCGAGGACCGGTGGGCGACAGCGGCGCGCCCACCGGCTCGTGCTGGTCCTCGGTCTCCTCGCCGCCCTGTTCCTCGCCGGGGCGCAACAGGCCTCGGCGCACCCGTTGAGCACCAGCGCGGTGCTCCTCGACCTCGACACCGACCACGTCACCGCCACCGTCGAGCTGCCGCTGGACCAGCTCGACGTCGCCCTCGAGCGGACCTGCACCGCGGACACGGTCCTCGAGCCCGCCACCCTCGCCGGGCTGCGGTCCCACGTGCGGGCGCACATGTCGGCCACCGACGCCGACGGCCGCACCTGGACCACCGCCGTGACCGGGGGCGCGGTCGAGACCGTCGACGGCGTCGAGCACCTCGTCCTCGACGCCACCCTCACCCCGGCCACCGGCGCCGTCGGCGACTTCACCCTGCACTACGACGCCGTGGTGGACCGGCTCATCTCCCACCGCGCGTTCGTCTCCGCGCGCCAGGGCCGCACCGGCGACTACACGATGCTGGTCATGCTGTCCTGGCAGCGCCAGAGCGTCCCCGTCGCCTCCGCGGCCGCGGAGGCGAGCGGCGGGTTCCTCTCGGCGGTCCACCTCGGCGTCGAGCACATCAGCGGCGGGAGCGACCACCTGCTGTTCCTCGTCATGCTGCTGCTGCCCGCCCCGCTGCTGGCCCGACGGCGCCGCTGGACCGGGTCGGACGACCTGCGCGGCAGCGTCAAGGGCGTCGTGCGGGTCATCAGCGCCTTCACCGCCGGGCACTCGATCACGTTGGGCCTGGCCGCTTTCGGCCTCGTGAGCCTGTCCACCCGCCTCGACGAGAGCATGATCGCCCTGTCCGTCCTGGTGTCGGCGGTCCACGCGGTCAGGCCGCTCGTGCCGCGCGGGGAGACCTGGATCGCGGCGGGCTTCGGGCTCGTGCACGGCCTCGCGTTCGCCGCGCTGCTCAGCGATCCGGGCCTCACCACCGGATCGGTGCTGACCAACCTGCTCGGCTTCAACCTGGGCATCGAGCTGACCCGGTTGGTGGTCGTCGCCCTGCTCATGCCGTCCCTGCTGCTGCTCGCCCGCACCCCGGCCTACCCCTTCGCCAGGGTGGCCATCGCGGGCACGGGCGTCGTGCTCGCCGCGGCGTGGCTGGCGGAGCGCACGACGCTGCTGTCCACGAACCCGCTCGGCGCGGTCGCCGACGTCCTCGTCGAGCGCCCGTTCCTCCTCGCGGGCGGTCTGGCGGCCTTCGCCTGCCTCGCCCGGCTCGTCGCCGGGCGCAAGCGGATCGCGTTCCCCGCCCGTGCGCGGGAGGAGGCCGAGGCGATGCGGTAGCCGGTCTTGGTGAATTCGCGTTCATTCGCGTGCACCGGCCATATCGGGTGAATTCACCGTGAAAGCGACGCGGTTGACCGTTCGGGGGGCGCGCTCCGGTGTCGTTGACAGCGTGAATGGCGCAGCCGTAGTTTGATGTTCACCATTGCCGTGGTGTGCGCGAGCGCGCCCTGTGAAAGGATTCGGACACCGATGTCGGACGACACGCGCAGCTGGAACGAGAAGGTCATCGACGAGTTCCACGCGAACGCGGGCAAGGTCGGCGGTCCTTTCGAGGGCAAGGAGCTGGTGCTGCTCACGATGACCGGGGCCAAGAGCGGGGAGCCCCGGACGACGCCGCTGGCGACCAGCCACGACGGGGACGACCTGGTCGTCGTCGCGTCCTACGGCGGCGCGGACCGCCACCCCGACTGGTACTACAACGTGGTGGCGAACCCACGGGTCACGGTGGAGTTCGGCACCGAGAAGTTCGAGGCCACGGCCAGGGAGGTCACCGACCGGGCCGAGCGCGACCGCCTGTACGCGAACATGGTGTCGGTCATGCCCGGCTTCGCCGACTACGAGAAGAAGACCGACCGGCTGATCCCGGTCATCGTGCTGGAGCGCTAGAAGTCGACTTCCGGGTCCGCGGGAACTCCCCACGGGGGTTTTCGCGGGCTTTGTCGTTTTCACGACCGGACGCGCACCCGTTCATTCGGGGCCGGTCCGGTTATCGGTGAAACCCCCGATCACGATTCCCGTGGTGATCGGGCATTCCCGACCCGATTCGGCGAACCCGTTATCCACGCCTTCCCCGACCGGAAGTCGACGCCGCGGCCCCGGAAGGCGATCGGACACCGGAGGGCTTCCGGACGAGCGCCACGATCCCGGCGCCCAGGCCCACCAGGACGCCCGCGGCCTGCGACGCGGTGCCCGCGAACGGCCAGACGGTGCCGGGATCGGCCAGCCGGTCGAAGCCCGACCCCTCGACGAGCCCGCCGACCAGGATGAACAGCGGCGCGGCCACGCCGACGACCGCGGCCCAGCGCCGCCGCACCACGAGGACGGCGATCCCGGCCGCGCCGAGGATGATCGGCCCCGGTGGCACCACGGGGAAGCCGGGCACCCCGGCGAGGACCTGGATCACGATCCCGGCGGCGGCGGCGAGCAGCGCGACGCCGTTCACGACGGACGCGGGCCTGTTCGGTGCGGTGGTCATCACCCCAGCGTGGTCCGGCGGGCCGCGCGCGTCGTCCGTCGCCAGGCGGCTCTTCCCGTTGCGCGCCAGGACGTACGGTGACGGCCGCGCACGCCGTGTCGTACGGTCCTGGCATGTACGTGAAGCTGTGCGGCCTGCGCACCGAAGCCGATGTCGCCGCCGCCGTCTCCGCGGGCGCCGACGCGGTCGGGTTCGTGTTGACCAAGAGCGCCCGCCGGATCGACCTCGACACCGCGAAGCGCCTCGTCGCCGCCGTGCCCGAGGGGATCCTCACCGTCGGCGTGTTCGCGGGCCTTCCGGCGGAGCAGGCCGGTGAACTGGCGGTGGCGGCCGGCGTCGACGCGGTGCAACTGCACGGCGCCGACTACCAGCGCCCGTCGTTCGACGCGCTGGCCCACCTGCCGGTCAAGCTGATCCGCGCGACCCCGCTCACCCCGGACACCGACGTGCGCGTCGGCGCCCACGGCGAGGACCTCCTGCTGCTCGACTCCCCGATCGCGGGCTCCGGCCACCGCTGGGAACTGGGCACCACCCGGATCGAGGGCCACTGGCTGCTGGCGGGCGGGCTGGACGTGCACAACGTCGCCGCCGCCATCGCACAGGCCCGGCCGTGGGGCGTGGACGTGTCCAGCGGCATCGAGTCGAGCCGCGGCGTGAAGGACCACGGGCTCATACGCGAGTTCACGGCGGCCGCTCGGGAGGCGTGAAACCGCGTCCCGCGGACAAAACGGGCAGGTAGGAGGGTTGATCGGCGGAACGGGGAGTGGTCGGGCATCCTTGGCTGGTTTGCCCACGGTCCGCTGGCGGGAGAGACATGAGCACCACCCCCGAACTCGTCGTTCCGGCGAGCGTCGACTCGCCTGTGCGCGTCACGCCGCCGAAGAGCGCGCTGGCCCGCTGGCTGCTCGCGAACCGGGTGCAGCCGGTCGGGCCGGAGAGCGACGAGTCGCACACGACGCCGCAGGCGTGGTGGAAGGTCATGTGCCTGACCGGTGTCGACTACTTCTCGACGCTGTCCTACCTGCCGGGCATCGCCGCGTTGGCGGCGGGCGCGTTGTCGCCGTTGGCGACGCTGCTGATCGTGCTGCTGACGTTGCTGGGCATGTTGCCGATGTACCGCCGCGTGGCGAAGGAGAGCCCGCACGGCCAGGGGTCGGTGGCGATGCTGGAGACGCTGCTGCCGTTCTGGCGGGGCAAGGTCTTCGTGCTGGTGCTGCTGGGTTTCGTGGCCACGTCGTGGATCATCACGATCACCCTGTCGTCCGCGGACGCGACCGTGCACATGCTGGAGAACCCGCTCGTGCCGGGTTTCCTGCACGGCCACGAGGTGCTGGTCACCGTGTTGCTGCTGCTGGTACTCGGCGGGGTGTTCCTGCTGGGCTTCAGCGAGGCCGTGAGCGTCGCGATCCCGTTGGTGGGGCTGTTCCTGCTGCTGAACACGGTGGTCGCGGTGGTGGGCCTGGTGGACGTGTTCTCGTCGCCGGACGCGCTGTCGAAGTGGGTCGACGCGCTGACCGCGGGCGGCGGGTTCGGTGACGTGGTGGGGCCTGCGATCCTGGCGTTCCCGTTGCTGGTGCTGGGTCTTTCCGGGTTCGAGACCGGGGTGAGCATGATGCCGCTGGTCGCCGCCGACGGCGAGGACGCCGGGGCGAAGCTGGCCGACCGGATCCGCAACACCCGCAAGCTGCTCACGGTCGCGGCGCTGATCATGTCCGTCTACCTGCTCGCGACGAGCTTCATCACCACGGTGCTGGTGCCCGCCGACGCGTTCGAGGAGGGCGGCGAGGCGAACGGCCGCGCGCTGGCCTACCTGGCGCACCAGGAGCTGGGCAGCGCCTTCGGCACGCTCTACGACATCAGCAGCATCCTGATCCTCTGGTTCGCCGGGGCGTCGGCGATGGCGGGCCTGATCAACATCGTGCCGCGCTACCTGCCGTCCTACGGCATGGCGCCGGACTGGGGCCGGGCCGTGCGGCCGGTCGTGCTGGTCTACACGGCGATCAGCGTGCTGATCACGATCGCGTTCGGGGCGGACGTCAACGCCCAGGCGGGGGCGTACGCGACCGGGATCCTGGCGATGATGGTGTCCGGGGCGGTCGCGGTGACCATCTCGGCGTTGCGGCGCAAGCAGAAGCGGGCCACGGCGGGGTTCGCGGTGCTGACGCTCGTGCTGCTCTACGCCCTGGTCGAGAACGTGCGGGAGAAGCCGGACGGGATCGCGATCTCCGGGGTGTTCATCCTCGGGATCGTGCTGGTGTCACTGGTGTCGAGGGTGTCGCGGACCACCGAGCTGCGAGTGGACCGGCTGGAGTTCGACGAGGCCGCGCGCCGGTTCGTCACCGACTCGATCGGGTTCGACGGGGCGCTGAACCTGATCGCGAACCGCAGGCAGGCGGGGGACAAGGCGGAGTACGACGGCAAGGAGACCGAGCAGCGGGCGATGAACCCGGTGCCCGGCAAGGCGGACGTGCTGTTCCTGGAGATCGACGTGGACGACCCGTCGGAGTTCAGCGAGGTGCTGAGGGTGCGCGGGGTGGAGGTCGGGGGTCATCGGATCCTGCGGGCGCACAGCCCGGCGGCGCCGAACGCGATCGCGGCGATCCTGCTGTCGTTGCGGGACACGACGGGCGTGCGGCCGCACTGCTACTTCGAGTGGTCGGAGGGCAGCCCGCTGGGGCACCTGTTCCGCTACCTGATCCTCGGCCGCGGCGACACCGCCCCGGTCGTCCGCGAGGTGCTGCGCAAGAGCGACGACGACCCCGCCCGCCGCCCCGGCATCCACGTCGGGGGCTAGGCCCTAGGACTTGAAGAACTCCAGCACCAGCGCGTTGACCTCGTCCGGCTTTTCCATGTAGCCGAGGTGGCCCGCGTCGGCGACCTCGGCGTACTTCGCGCCGGGGATGGCGTCGGCGACCTCGCGGGCCAGGTGCGGGGGCAGTGTGCGGTCGTCGGTGAAGCCGACGACCAGGCAGGGGACGGAGATGCGGCGGTAGTCGGCGAGGCGGTCGCCGAAGTCGTTGAGCGCCATCTGCGCCCGCACGCCCGCGCCGACCGAGGAGCCGCCGTACTCGAACAGGTCCAGCCAGTCGCGGGCGCTGCTGGGGTCGGCGAGCGTGGCGGGGGAGAGGTAGCGCAGGGCGGTGACGGCCGCGTGGTACTTGGAGGGCAGCTTCACGCCGGAGTCGTGGAGTTCGCGCTCGCCGAGGGAAAGCGACGTGCGCACCGGGTCGGGGCGGCCGTAGGTCGCGAGCAGGGCGGCGTGCGAGACGAGGTCGGGGCGGGCCAGCGCGAGTTCCTGGGTGACGCGTGCGCCGAGCGACGTGCCCGCGACGCGAACGGGGCCGCCGCCGAGGTGCTCGACGAGGGCCGCGGTGTCGCGGACCATGTCGTCCACGGTGAACCCGTCGGCGCACTCGTCGGTCGGCGGGATGCCGCGGTTGTCGAACGTCGCGACCCGGTAGCCCGCGGCGACGAAGGCGGGCACCTGGTGCGCGCTCCACACGTTGCCCGGACTCCCGGTGCCCATGACCAGCACCACGAGATCACCTTCTCCGGCGACCCGGTAGTTGATCGTGATCCCGTTGAGTTCGGCTGACGGCATGCGCCAATGCTTACGTCAGCGCCGACGACGATGTCAACGCGTGCCGCGCGGCCGCTGCGGACCCACGCCGACACGCGGTTCCGGCTACCGTGGAGGTTCACCGAGCGAGGGGGTTCGATGGCGAACAGCGGTCCGGTCTTCGACCGGCGCGAGCAGTACGACCAGATCGTGAGCGGCCTGCTCGACGGCGAGCGCGTGATCGCGGTGTACGACGCGGTCGGGGTGGGCACCGGGTTCATCGGGATCACCGACCTGCGGGTGATCCTCCAGGACAAGTCGTTCGTGGGGAAGAAGACCGCGCTGGTGTCGGTGCCGTACTCGAAGATCAGCAGCGTCGCCATGGTGTCCAACAAGAGCTGGGCGGGCGGGTTCTTCAGCACGTCGTCCATCGCGGTCACCGCGGGCACCCACGTGCACGAGATCGACTTCCGCGGCTCCGACAAGGCGTCCCACGTGCACAACGTCGTGCTGTGGCACATCACCCGCTAGCGATGGGCGACCGCCGAGCGATCCTGTCCGGGTCGACCTTCGAGGAGTCGATCGGGTACGCGCGCGCCGTCGTGGACGGCGACTGGGTGCACGTGTCCGGCACGACCGGGTTCGACTACGCCACGATGACGATCTCCGACGACGTGGTCGCGCAGGCCGAGCAGTGCCTGGCGAACATCGGCGCGGCCCTGACCGAGGCGGGCTGCGCGTTCGCCGACGTGGTGCGGGTCCGCTACCTCGTCCCGGACCCTGCGAACTTCGAGCCGTGCTGGCCGGTGCTGCGCCGGACGTTCGGCGAGGTGCGCCCGGCCGCCACGATGATGTCGGTCGGACTGGCCGACCCGCGGATGCTGATCGAGATCGAGGTCACCGCCCACAAGCGCTAGCGCGGGCCGTGCGCCGCCCACTCGATGGCGGGGCAGTGGTCCATCACCATGGACAGCCCGGCCTCGCGGGCCCGTTCGAACGCCATCTCGTCCACGACGCCGAGCTGGAACCACACGGCCTTCGCGCCGATCGCCACGGCCTCGTCGACGAACGCGCCCGCGCTGGACGAGCGGCGGAACACGTCGACGCAGTCGACCGGGAACGGGATGTCCGCGAGCGAGGCGTACCCCTGCTCGCCGTGCACGGTGGCCGCGCTGGGGTGCACGGGCACGACGCGCTTCCCGCGCTGCTGGAGGAAGCGGGCGACCCCGTAGGCGGCGCGCGACGGGTTGTCGCCCAGGCCGACGACGGCCCACGTGTCGCACTTGGCGAGCACGTCGCGGATGGTCGCCGGATCTCCCCACGATTCGTTCGTCATCCACCGATCGTACGTGCGTGAGGATTTGATGAAAGTCTTTCGGATACGGCGTCGGTGCGTGATCCTGTGGCCAACCGCCCGCCGCGGGAGCATCCGAGAGGACTCTTGATGCGCGTCATCCGCTCAGCCGTCGTCACCACCCTGCTCGTCGGACTGGTCGTGCCGACCGCCAGAGCCGCCGAGGTCCCCGCGGCGGGGCAGTACTACCTCCAGAGCGTCGCCACGGGGCTGAACGCGGCCGTCACCGGCGACACCGTCGACCAGCACCGCCCGAAGGGCAACGAGGACCACCAGCAGTGGACGCTGCGCTCCGACGGCAGGCTGGAGGAGTCGGGCCGCTGCCTCGGGCGCTCCGGCGACAAGGCCGCGATGCTGGCCTGCACCAGCGCGGACACCACGTGGGAGTTCGGCTCCGATGGCGACCGCCTGCGGCTCAAGGCGCCCGGCGCGGACCGCTACCTCAAGCCCGCCACGCCGCTGGCGGTCGGCGCGGGCGGTGACCAGTGGTACCTCACGCCGCTCACCCCGAACCGGCAGCCCGCGCTGCCCGACGGCGAGCGGACGCTCGACCAGGTCACGTTCCTGACCGCGCACAACGCCTACGCCAACGGCGTGGACGGCGGGTTCGCGCCGCCGTTCGTGAACCTGTTCCCCAACCAGAACCGCGGCATCACCCAGCAGCTCTCCGACGGCGTCCGCGGCTTCATGCTGGACATCCACGAGACCGGCGACGGCGCGATCCTGTGCCACAACAGCTGCACGGCGGTCAGCAAGCCGGTCGCGCTGGTGGTCGACCTCCAGCGGATCGTGGACTTCCTCGGCGCCAACCGGAACGAGTTCGTCACGGTCTTCCTGGAGGACTACGTCTCCGCCGACGTGCTGCGCCGCGAGCTGGCGCGGGTCAACGGCCTGTCGAACGTGCTGTTCCGCCCGGACCAGAACGGCGTGCGGTAGAACGGCTGGCCGAAGATGGCCGACCTGCGCTCGCGCAACCAGCGGCTGCTGATCTTCACCGACCACGCTGCCGACGGCCGCGAGAGCTCCGGCGTGCAGTACCAGCGGGACTGGACCGTGGAGAACTACTGGTCGATGGGCTCGGCCGCGGGCACGTCGGACTGGTCCTGCTACAGCCGCTGGTCCGACATCCCGCTGACCCGCACCGAAGGCGCGTTCCGGCCGCTGTTCGTGATGAACCACTTCCGCGACGTCCCGATGAGCGGCGCGGTCACCACGGACAACGCCAAGCTGCTCGACCGCGCGCAGCGGTTCTGCGAGCCCGCGGCGCGCAAGAAGCCGACGTTCCTCGCCGTCGACCTCTACCACCTGGGCAACCCGAAGGGCGCGGTCGCCACCCTGAACACCTACCGCTACTGAAGCAGCCCTGGGCGCGGCAGCGCGCAGCCCGGCGCGGACAGCACGAGCCCGCTGTCCGCGCCGAGGCACGGCACGGCGGTGTAGGTCTGCTGGCCGTAGGCGGCCCCAGGGCGGACCACCACCGCGCCGGACTCGTCGACCTCGCACGGGTTGTCCTTGGTGCAGCGCTTGCCGCTCTCGTTGCGCGTGTTGTTGACGCCGACGACCTTGCCGCTGCTCGCGTCCACGATCGGCGACCCGGATGTGCCGCCGATGGTGTCGCACAGGTCCGTGTACCGGATCGAGTCGAGCCACATCCACTTGCCCTCGCGCAGGCGGTGGGCGAACCCGTCGATCCCGCAGGAGTACAGCCGCTTCCAGTAGCCGGACACGACCCGGATCTCCGCGTGCGCCGCCGGCCGCCGCGGCGACAGCTCCAGCGCCTTGCCGCCCATGGCCTCGACCTGCGCGTAGTTCTGGTCGAGCCGGTAGAGCGACAGGTCGGTGTCGGTCATCGTGGCGTAGACGAGCCTGGTGGCGCGCAGGGTGCCGAGCGTGCTCCTGCCGTCCGGGGCGACCAGGGTGAACGTCCGGTCGCTCGGCTGGTCGACCAGGACCTCGCCCGCGGCCATGGACTTGGCGCAGTGGCCGTTGGACATCACCAGCGCCGGGGCCGTCGGGTTCGCCGCGGCCGTCCGCACGACCGCGCCCGAGCAGTTGTCGAGCGCCACCGTGCCGGTGAAGTCGACACCGGTCGTGGCGGTCGCGGGTGCGGTCGGGGCGGTCAGGAGGAGAACGGCGCCGACGAGGGCGCCCAGCGAGCGGTTGGCCATGATCGCATCCAACCAGCAGCGCGCTGCGCCGAACGGCCGACTCGCTACCCCCGATAGGCGGACAGTCCGGTGAGCGCCTGGCCGATGGCGAGCGCGTGGATCTCCGAGGTGCCCTCGTAGGTGAGCACGGACTCCAGGTTGTTGGCGTGCCGCAGCGGCGAGTACTCCAGCGAGATCCCGTTCGCGCCGAGGATCGTGCGGCTCTCGCGGGCGACGGTGATGGCCGCCTCGACGTTGTTGAGCTTGCCCGCGCTGATCTGCTCGGGCCTGATCCGCCCCGCCTCCTTCAGCCCGGCCAGGTGCAGGGCGAGCAGCATCGCGTTCGACACGGCCAGGGTCATCGACGCGAGCTTGCGCTGGGTCAGCTGGAACCCGGCGATCGGGCGGTCGAACTGGACGCGGGCGCCCGCGTAGTCCAGGGCCACCTCGACGCAGTCGCGCGCCGCGCCGACGGCGCCGAACACGATGCCGAACCTGGCCTCGTTGAGGCAGGACAGGGGAGCGCCGAGGCTGGTCGCGCCGGGCAGCCGCGCGCTGTCGGGCAGCCGAACGCCCTCCAGGACCAGTTCCGAGGTGACCGAGGCGCGCATGGACAGCTTCCGGCCGATGTCGCGGGTCGAGAACCCCGGCGTGCCGCGGGGGACGAGGAAGCCGCGCACGCCCTCGTCGGTGTTCGCCCACACCGTCGCGACGTCGGCCCACCCGCCGTTGGTGATCCACATCTTGGTGCCGTCGAGGATCCAGTCGCCGCCGTCGCGCACAGCCCGCGTCCGCATGCCCGAGGGGTTGCTGCCGAAGTCCGGTTCGGTCAGGCCGAAGCAGCCGATCGCCTCGCCCGCCGCGAGCCTCGGCAGCCACTCCAGCTTCTGCTCCTCGGAGCCGTAGCGGTGGATGGAGAACATCGACAGCGAGCCCTGCACCGACACGAAGCTGCGGATCCCGCTGTCCACCGCCTCCAGTTCCAGGCAGGCCAGGCCGTACGCGGTGGCGCTCGTCCCGGCGCACCCGTAGCCCTCCAGGTGCATGCCGAGCACACCGAGCTTCCCCAGCTCACGGGCGAACTCGCGGGGCAGGGCGCCCGCCTCGAACCAGTCCGCCACGTGCGGCCGGGCTTGCTCGGCCAGGAACCCGGCGACGGTGGCCTGGATGTCCCGGTCCTCCTCGCCCAGCAGCGACGGGATGTCCAGCAGTTCCAGCGGATCGCGCACTTCTCACTCCTGGTCGAGCCTCGGTGGCGGCAACCGGTAGGTCACCGGGGTTCGGGACAGCCGGATCGGGTTCGACACCAGGTCGAGGCCGTCGACGGTCGTGGTGGGCTCCAGGCCCAGGGTCGCGGCCAGCTCGAACGCGCCCGCGAGGTCGTTCACCGGCCCGCACGGCACGCCCAGCGGGGTGAGCACCTCGAACCAGTGCCGCGCGGACCCGGTGCGCAGCCGGGGTTCCAGCAGCGCCAGCAGTTCGTCCACGTGCGCGACCCGCCGCTCGTTCGTGGTGAACCGCGGGTCGGTGGCGAGTTCCGGGACGTCGAGCACGGAGCAGAGCCGCGCGAACTGGCGGTCGTTGCCCACGGCGAGCACCATCGGCCGGTCCGCGGTCCCGACCAGCTGGTACGGCGCGATCGACGGGTGCCGGTTGCCCATGATGCCGGGCACGACGCCCGCGAGCGCGTAGCCGGCGCTCTGGTTCACCATGCTGGACAGCAGCACCGACAGCAGGTCCACCTCGACGTGCTGGCCCTCGCCGGTCGCGTCGCGGTGCCGCAGCGCGGCCAGGATGCCGACGGCGGCGTGCAGCCCGGTCAGCACGTCCACCAGCGCCACCCCGGCCTTCACGGGTTCGCCGGGCCGGGCGCCGGTCATGCTCATCAGCCCGCCGACGGCCTGCACGAGCAGGTCGTAGCCGGGCAGGTCGCTGCCGCGGCCCGCGCCGAAGCCGGTGACCGAGCAGTAGACCAGTCCGGGGTGGACGGTGCTCAGGTCGTCGTGGCCGAGCCCGAACCTCGACATCGTGCCCGGCCGGAAGTTCTCCACCAGCACGTCGGCGCCCAGCACGATCTCGCGCGCCCGGCGCAGGCCGTCCGGCGTCGACATGTCCAGCGTGGTGGACGTCTTGTTCCGGTTCACCGACAGGAAGTACGTGGCCTCGCCGCGGGCGTGCGGCGGGCCCCACGAGCGGGTCTCGTCGCCGCGCGGGTGCTCGATCTTGACCACCTCGGCGCCGAGGTCGGCCAGCATCATCGTCGCGTACGGCGCGGCCAGCACCCGGCCGAAGTCCGCGATCACGACACCGTCCAGCGCGCTCACGTGACCTGGCCCTTCGCCCGCATCGCGGCCAACACCCGCTCCTGCGCCAGCGACCGCGCGACCTCGTGCGTGGTCACCCCGCGCTCGCCCGCCTCGCGCACCACCAGCGCCGCGTTGCCCCGCAGCTTCTCCGACACCGCCGCCATCACCTTCGCCACCTCGACCGGGAACGGCGAGTAGCGCGCGTCCATGCCGAACGCCGCCGCGACGACCCCGCCCGCGTTGGCGATGAAGTCCGGCACGACCGTGATCCCGCGCGCGGCCAGCACGTCCTGCGCGGCGGGGGTGGTCGGCAGGTTCGCGCCCTCGACGACCATGGCCGTGTCGACCCGGCCCGCCCAGTCCTTGTCGATCACGTCCTGGGTCGCCGCGGGCACCAGGACGTCGCACGCCACCAGCAGTTCCGACCCCAGCGGCCGCACCCGGCCGTACTCCGTGACCGCGTTCTCACCGACCTCCGCGCGCAACGCCAGCAGCCGCGCCACGTCCAGCCCGTCCGGGTCGTGCAGGGCGCCGTTCACCGACGACACCGCCACCACGACCGCGCCCAGCTCGGCGAACCGGCGGGCGGCCGCGGCGCCGACCGCGCCGAACCCCTGGATCGAGATCCGCTTGCCCCGCAACGAATCCGACAGCTCGTCGGCCACCTCGGCGACGCCGAACCCGGTCACGCCCAGCTCGTCGTAGGGCAGTCCGCCCAGCGACGCGGGCGCGCCCATCATCGCGCCGCGGTCACCCAGCTCGTCCTGCACGATCGCCGCGTCGCGCTCGGTCAGCCCCATGTCCAGCCCCAGCACGTACTCGCGCGGCACCTCGTTGGACAGCGCCCGCGCGAACGCCCGCAGCGCCCGCTCCTTGTCCGGTGAGGCGGGGTCGAACACGATGCCCGCCTTGGCGCCGCCGAAGAACAGGTCGACCGCCGCCCACTTCCAGGTCATCACGCGGGCCAGCCGGGCGATCTCCCCGGTGCTCACGTCCGGCCCCATCCGGGTGCCGCCCTTGCCCATGCCGCGGGCGGTGTTGTCGATGACCAGCACGCCCTTCATCCCGGAACGCCGGTCCGACACGGTGACGACCTTCTCGGGTCCCCACTCGTCGATGAGCTGAAGGAGATCGGTCAACGGGCACCTCAGACGGTGTTGAGTTCGGGGCGGTGGTCGTTGGAGGCGAATCTAGCGGCATCCAAAGTGGACACGTCGACCACGGGTTCGCGGCCGAGGTAGAGGTCCCGCACCACCTCGCCGACCGCGGGCCCCTGGAGGAAGCCGTGGCCGGAGAAGCCGGTGGCGTAGAGGAACCGGCCGGCCTTGGATCCGCCGGGCGCTTCGCCGATGAGCGCGTTGCGGTCCGGTGTCTCCTCGTACAGCCCGGCCCACCCGGTGGTGAGGCCGACATCGAGCAGGCCGGGGGCGCGCGCCCCGATCGCCGCGGCCAGTCCGGGCAGCCACGCGTCGGACCGGTCGAGGTGGAATCCGGGCTCCTGCGCCGGGTCCGACATGCCCATCAGCAGGCCGCGGCCCTCGCGGTGGAAGTAGAACGAGGACGAGAAGTCGATGGTGAACGGCACCACCGGCGCCAGGTCGGGCATCGGCTCGGTGAACACGACCTGGCGGCGCAGCGGCGTGACGTCGAGGTCGACGCCGACGAACCCGCCGACCCGCCGCGACCACGCGCCCGCCGCGCAGACCACCGCGGACGTCCGGATCACCCCGCGGTTCGTCACGACGGCGGTGATCTCCCCGCCGGAGGACTCGATGTCGAGCACCTCGGTGCGCGTGCGCAGGTCCGCGCCCAGCCGCCGGGCCGCGGTCGCGTAGCCCAGCACCACGGACTCCGGCGTGCAGTGGCCGTCGTCGGGGGAGTAGGTCGCGGCGAGCAGCCCCCCGGTGGAGATCAACGGGGACAGCGCCTCGGCCTCGGCCACGTCGATCATCCGACTGGGCACGCCCAGTCCGTTCTGCAGCACCACGTTCCGCTCGGCGGCGGCCACGTCCTCCGGTGTCGACAGCAGGAACAGGTACCCGACGCGGTGCAGGTCGATCTCCTGCCCCGGCCGTTCCCCGAACCGCCCGAACGCCTCCAGGCTGCGCGCGCCGAGCCGGATGTTGACCTCGTCGGAGAACTGCGCCCGCACCCCGCCCGCCGCCTTGCACGTGGACCCGGACCCCAGCTCGTCCCGCTCCACCAGCACCACGTTCCGCACACCGGCCTCGGCGAGGTGGAAGGCGGTGCTCACGCCCACCACCCCGCCGCCGATGACGACGACCTCAGCCGAGTCGGAAGTCAAGGTCGGCCTCGATCACGGCGGTGTCCATCTGCGCCTTCTGCAGCGAACCCGAGTAGTCCCAGTTCATCGACTGCCAGCGGGTGAACTGGTCGAGCACCCAGATCCCGGACTGGCGGCTGCCGTTGCCGGACTTGCCGTTCCCGCCGAACGGCAGGTGCGCCTCGGCGCCGGACGTGGAGTTGTTCACGCTGACCATGCCCGCGCCGATGCCCGAGCGGAACCGGAACACCTTGTTCGGGTCGGTCGTGTAGATCGCGCAGGACAGCCCGTAGCCGGGCAGGTTGCCGAGGTCGATGGCCTCGTCCAGGTCGCGGTAGGTGGTGACGCCGACGACAGGCCCGAACGACTCCTCCAGGAACAGCCCGTCCTCCGGCCGCACGCCGTCGACGATCGTCGGGTGGTAGTACAGGCCGTGCTCGGCCTCGCCGTGGAAACCCTTGCGGGGGTTGTCCTTCGTGATCCGCCCGACGCCGGTGGACCCGTGCACGACGTGGTGCTCCTGGATCGTGTCCAGGATCCGCTCGAAGTGCGCGGCGAACTTCTTGTCCAGCAGCGGCCCGAACAGGACGTCGCCGGTCGGGTCGCCGACCACCGCGTTCTCCGTCGCCACGACGAAGCGGCGCAGGAACTCCGCGTGCACCGACTCGTGCACGATGGCGGTGCCGAGCGAGGTGCAGCGCTGCCCGGCCGAGCCGAACCCGGCGAACAGCGCGCCGCGCACGGCCAGGTCGAGGTCCGCGTCCTCGGTCACCACCATCGGGTTCTTGCCGCCCAGTTCCAGGCACGGGCTCTGCAGGTGCCGCCCGCACAGCTCGCCGATCCGCCTGCCGACCGCGGTCGACCCGGTGAACCCGACCTTGTGGACCAGACCGGCCTCCAACGCCAGGTCGAGGCCCTTGAACGTCTCCTCGCCGTCGGCGAAGACGATGTTCAGCACGCCCTCGGGCAGCCCGGCGCTGGTGAAGATGTCGTAGAACGCCCTGGCGCTCGCGGCGGAGTACTCGGCGGGCTTCCACACCACCGCGTTGCCGCACAGCAGCGCGGGGACGATGTACCAGGACGGCACGGCCACCGGGAAGTTGCCCGCGGTGATGATCGCCGCGACGCCGACCGGCGTGCGGAACGTGAACAGCTGCTTGTCCGGCATCTCCGACGGCACGGTCTGCCCGTAGAGCCTGCGGCCCTCGCCGAGGAAGAACGCGCAGGTGTCGACGATCTCCTGCACCTCGCCGCGCGCCTCCGCGATCGGCTTGCCGATCTCACGGGTCACCAACCGGGCGAGCGCCTCGGCGTTGGCCTCGACGAGCCTGCCGATGTTGCCGATGACCTGCCCGCGCACCGGCGACGGCACCGCGGCCCACGCCCGCTGCGCCCGCCGGGCCTTGCGGGCGGTGTCCACGAACGCCTCGGCCGGTTGCAGCTCGACCTCGAGGACCAGGTCGTTCACGTCGATCGGACTCGTGGAGGCGTATGCGGGTGGCATGACCCCAGAGTGCTGCCGGGAGGGGTGGTTGCCAAGCCTTCGCAGGGCGAAACACCCCACCGTCGAGCATAAGGTGGGCTGGTGCTCAACCCGGTGCACCTGCGGACCATGGTCGAGGTGGTCGACGCGGGCTCGTTCGCCGCCGCCGCGAGGACCCTCGGCTACACCGCGTCGGCGGTGTCGCAGCAGATCTCGGCGTTCGAGCGGGCGGTGGGCGTGGAGCTGTTCGAGCGCGGGGCGCACAGCATCCGCCCGACCGCCGCGGCGCTGTTCATCGCCGAACGCGGCGGCGAGCTGCTGGCCGCGTTCGACGGGTTCGAGCAGGAGGTCCAGGCGCTGGTGACCGGGCGGCGCGGCCGGATCCGGCTGGGCACGTTCCCCACGGCGAGCGCCCGCGTCGTGCCGCACGCGGTGGCCCGGCTGACCCGCGAACGCCCGGAGGCGGAGATCCGGCTCGACGAGGCCGAGCCGGACGACGTGCTGCCGCTGGTGCTGGCGGGCGACCTGGACGTGGCGCTCGTCTACGCCTACGACCTGGTGCCGCGGACGTGGCCGGAGGACCTCACCGTGCTGCCGCTGCTCGACGAGGCGCTGCTGGTGCTGCTCCCCGACGGGCACCCGGCGGCCCGCCACCAGACCGTGCGGCCGGACGACCTGCGCGACGCCCGGTGGATCTCCAGCCGGGACGGCACGGCGGGGTCGACGTGCCTGACCCGGCTGTGCGCGGCGGGCGGGTTCACGCCGCGGATCACGTTCCGCAGCAACGACTACGGCGTCGTGCAGGCGCTTGTCCGGGCGGGTGTCGGCGTGGCGCTGGTGCCCGCGCTGGGGTACGAGCCGCAGGACGGCGCGCAGGCGCGGCCGCTGCGCGGGACGGCGTTGCGGCGGCACGTGTCGGCCGTGCACCGGACCGCGAACACCAACCCGCTGCTGCGCGACGCGCTGGACGCGGTGGTGGCGGCGTGCGCGCTCGTCGAGGGGGAGTACCTGACGCGTGCGTGAGCGGGGGTGCCTGGAGGTTCGACACGGGGTGTCTGGGGGTTCGACTCGCGGTTATTCGCGGCGGTACCAGCGGGGGGAGGTGGTGGGTGGGGGCTTGAGGCGGGCGCGGACCACGAGCACGTTGGGGCCGTCGGCCGCGACGAACTCGGCCAGCCGCGCGCCGAACACCGGGCCGAACCCGTCGACGGCCATCGCGGGCACGCCGAAGCTCATCGCCAGCGCGACGAAGTCCGGCGTGCGCAGGTCGACGCCGGTGGTCGGGTGGCCCGCGACCTCCTGGTCGTAGCGCAGCATCCCGTAGCCGCCGTCGTCGACGATCACCACGGTGACCGGCAGCCGTTCCTGCGCGGCCGTGGCGAGGTCACCGCAGGCGAACAGGAACCCGCCGTCGCCGCACACCGCGATCGTCCGGCCCGCGACGGCCGCTCCCAGCGCGGCCGGGAAGCCGAAGCCGAGCGTGCCCCAGCCGACCGGGTAGGACAGGCCCCGCGGCCGGGCGACGCGGTGGAACCCGCCGACCCAGTACCCGGCGACGCACATGTCGGCGACCAGCGTCGCGGACACGCCCTCCAGCGCGGACAACAGGTACGCGGCCTGCAGGTCCTCGTCGAGCACGGTCCGGCGCACCTCCGCGTTGACCGTGCCGACGGGGTCGGTGAACTCGCGCTCGGGCACCCGAGCGGCCAGTTCCCCGACCACCTGCCGGGCGTCGCCGACCAGCACCGCGTCCGCCGGGTAGTTCTTGGTGGCGTCGGCCGCGTCCACGGTGACGCACAACAGCTTCGGGGGCCGCGGCATGGCCCAGTTCTGGGTCGACATGCCGTCGAAGTCGGTGCCGACCGCGATCACCAGGTCGGCGGTGTCCCACAGCGCGCCCACCTCCGGCACGTGCGCCGGACCGTGCACGGCGCACGGGTGGTCCAGCGGCAGCAGGCCGCGCGCGGCGTACGTGGTGATCACCGGGGCCGAGATCCGGCGGGCCAGCTCGCCGACCGCGTCGCCCGCGCCGGCGCGCTGGGCCCCGCCGCCCGCCCAGACCAACGGCCGCTCGGCGGTGGCGATCAGCGCGAGCGCTTCGGTGAGGTCGGGTGCCTCGACGGCCGGCGTGGGCCGCTGCTCGGCCCCGGCGGCGTCGGCGGTCAGGAAGTCCGTCGGCACGCCCAGGTAGACCGGACCCTGCGGAGCCGCGAGCGCGGTGCCGACCGCCTGGTGCGCCCGCGCGGCGAGCTCGTCGGCCGACCCGACCGTCCAGCCGTCCTTCACCACCGGCAGGAACATCGCGCGCTGGTCGCGGGTCTCGTGCAGCACGCCCCGGTACACGTCCGGACGGCGCAGCGAGGACGGGATGTCGGTGGCGACCACCAGCACCGGCGACCCGGACGCCCACGCCTCGCCGACCGCGCCCAACGTGTTCGCCGCACCGGGACCGGTGGTCACGATCGCCACGCCGAGTCGCCCGGTCGTGCGGGCGTACCCGTCGGCCGCGTAGGCCGCCGTCTGCTCGTGCCGCACCCCGATCATCCGGATGCCGCTGCTCCGCAGGGCCTCCCAGATCGCCAGGTTGTGCACGCCGGGCAGGCCGAAGACGACCTCCACGTCGTGCGCGGCGAGCACTTCGAGCAGCCGTTCGGCACCGGAGGTCATGGTCCCGACGGTAAGCAGCGCTGGTCAGCAGGGCAACGCGCGGTAAGCGGATGTGGGGGTCAGGACCGCGCGGCCAGGGGCTGGCACCTCGACCGCGCCCCGCCCCACCAGCCACGTCACCGTGGCCGCGGTGTCCTCCAGCCGTTCCAGCGGATCGTGCGCGCGCAGCACCGCCAGCACGTCGGTCAGCGGCCGCCCGTCCAGTTCGCGCCACAACCGCAGCGCCCGCCCGTCCAGTTCGACGTCCCGACCGGGCCCGATCAGCGCCCACCCCGCCCTCAACCGGACCGGTGTGAAGTAGGGGCTGCGCCGCGGCCCCGCCCCGCCGGTCCGTTCAGGGGGACCGGGCAGCTCCCGCAACGGCCCGTCCCAGCCTTCGAGCGCGCACCAGGCCAACAGCAGTCCCGCCACCCGCAACCGCTCCTCGACCACCTCGCGCGACAGCCCGCCCGCCTTCGTGAGCAGCCTCGACACCAGGTCGCACCACGGCGCCGTCACCCGCTCGCGGCTCAGCCGCCGCACCAGCGGCCGCGCCTGCGACCGCTCTGAGCCCGCTGCGGCCAGCACCGCCTCGCACGCCGACTCCAGCGCCTCGGTCGACGTGATGTCCGCGCTCACGTCGTCCCCCGCGGCCCACACGTCCACCGCTCGCGCCGTGCATTCGGCCCCGTGGTGGAGCACCGCGATCCTGCGCACCTCCGTCACCAGGTCGGTCATGCGTCCTCCACGGACGGGAGGTCGATCCGGTTCGGTCGTTCGCGGAAATCGTTCGCCGACGTTGGTATGGTGGTGATCGGCGTGCGTGAGCAGACGTGAGGCTGGAGCCACTCCCCGGCAACCGGGTGGCAGATCCGCCGCGGGGTAGAGGTACCCCTGCTCACTGGTAGACCACCAACACCAGTCGACGCACGTGCGCGCGTCCTACTTCGCCGAGCCGGGCGGCGTGAGCGGGAGCCCGACGTGTCACGCACATCCCTCACCGACCAGCTGGTCGACCTCCGCCGCGTCCACACCGGCGAAAACCTCACCCAGGCCGTCCCGGCCGTCAAAGCGGCACTGGTGGACCTCACCGCCGACGACCGCGACCACATCGTCAACGCCCTGCGCGGCCGCGCGGAACTCCCCCTACCCCTGCGCGAGGCCCTGCTCCCGCCCGCGCCCACAACCGCCCAGCGAGAACTCGAGGCCGCACTGTTCCGCGTCGCCTCCGACGCCGCCTCCCACCTGCAACTCCGCCCACCCGCCAGCATGCTCCGCCCAGCCCACGCCTTCCGCGCGGTCGAGCCCTTCGACGTACCCCGCCTCCACCTGACCGCCCACGCCCTCGGCCCCGTCCTCTACGAACTGCTGCCCCGCCTGGAAGACGACTGGGTCGCCGGCATGGCCGGCCTCCGCACCACCCACCACCCGCGCGCCGTGGAACTCACCACGCTCGACTCCGACGCCCGCGTCATCCTGGCCGGCATCGACCCGACCGCCTGGGACCTCGGCATGGCCTACGTCCACCAACTGCTCGCCGACCGCGCCCTCGACTCGGTCTTCGCCTCCGGCCCCCTCACCAAGGCCGAACAGGACCACCTGGCAGCACACGGCCGCACCCCCGGCCCCGCACCAATCGGCAGCGCCCTCCTCCGCAGAACCAACCTCTTCAGCAAGGCTTCCTGGCTCCGCTCCTGGTCACAGGGCCAGCAGTGGTGGCTCGAATGGCCGGAAAGCCTGGGCCTGGGCCTCTCCCGAGTAGCCGACCAACTGAAGAACAACGTCTTCGGCCTACCCAACGCCACCGAAGCCCCCAGCACCACCGGCGGCCTAAGCCTCGCCATCGGCCCCGACCTGCTGTTCCTCCGCGAAATCAACGGCCCCGACTCCTCCAACGAGGAAGCACTAGCCGCCTTCGACTGGCCCGCAGGCGTCACCGGCTGGTCCGCCATCATGTAACCAACACAAACGTTCCATTCGACGCGGTCGGCGCAGCCGCCCCCTCGCACCCGGCGCGGAGCGCCCGCCGCCCTGCCGACGCGCAGCGAGGTGCCCTAAACCGGCACCGCCGACACAAGCGAAGCCAGACCTCCCCCTGCCCCCGATACACAGCGCCCTCCTGCCACACCCCCATTTGTCAAGGCATCTTTCCCGCCTTGACAAATGGGGGTGTGACATTGAGACAATCGCGCACCGGGGGCCGGGCTTCGCTCCCTAAACCCATCCCCGCACGCCACTCACAGGCACCGCAGACACCCCGAACCAAGCCAAACCAGAGGTCCCCCAACCGGAAGTCCCCCAAACCGAACAGTACCCACGAGGTCCGACAATTCCCGGCACACAACCCCCAACCCCCACCCAAACCCACCCCCCCGACCCAGACCCCCAACACCAACCCCCGTCCACAATGGACCCACCCACCCCACCCCCCACCCCTTCCCACCTGTTCACCCACACGCAACCTCACCTCGTGTCCGCCATCACGACGTTTTGCGACGATGACCTCCATCGGCGTCGGTAGACTGCCGTTCGACCAGCCGCGACCGCGTCCGGTCAGGCAAGACCGTCAGGAGGACCCCGGTGACCCAACCGGCCGAGGCCCATCCCGCGCCGCGCCGCGTGCTCGTCGCGGAGGACGAGGCGCTGATCCGACTTGATCTCGTCGAGATGCTCCGCGAGGAGGGCTACGAGGTCGCCGGTGAGGCCGCCGACGGTGACGAGGCGATCAAGCTCGCCACCGAACTGCGCCCGGACCTGGTGATCCTCGACGTCAAGATGCCCAAGGTCGACGGCATCGAGGCGGCGTCCGTCATCGCGGGCAACCGGATCTCCGCGGTGGTGATACTGACCGCCTTCAGCCAGCGCGAACTCGTCGAGCGGGCCCGTGACGCCGGCGCCATGGCGTACCTGGTGAAGCCCTTCGCGAAGCGCGACCTGGTGCCCGCGATCGAGCTGGCGATGAGCCGGTTCTCCGAACTGCAAGCCCTGGAGACCGAGGTCGCCGGGCTGACCGAACGGCTGGAGACGCGCAAGGTCGTGGAGCGCGCCAAGGGCCTGCTGATGAGCAAGCAGAACCTGTCGGAGCCGGAAGCGTTCCGCTGGGTGCAGCGCACCGCGATGGACCGCCGCACGACCATGAAGGCCGTCGCCGAAGCCGTCATCGAGAACTTCGGCTGACCCCCAGGCCACCGGCCACGACTCGAACCGCACCGCGGACGTCCACCGACGCCGCGGTGCGAGCCGTCCCCGCGAAGCGGGCAGGCTCACCGCCGCGCAGGCTCACCGCCGCGCAGGCTCACCGCCGCGCAGGCTCACCGCCGCGCAGGCTCACCGCCGCGCAGGCTCACCGCCGCGCAGGCTCACCGCCGCGCAGGCTCACCGCCGCGCAGGCTCACCGCCGCGCAGGCTCACCGCCGCGCAGGCTCACCGCCGCGCAGGCTCACCGCCGCGCAGGCTCACCGCCGCGCAGGCTCACCGCCGCGCAGGCTCACCGCCGCGCAGGCTCACCGCCGCGCAGGCTCACCGCCGCGCAGGCTCACCGCCGCGCAGGCTCACCGCCGCGCAGGCTCACCGCCGGGCGGACGCAACAACCAAGCGCCCATCCGTACAGGGTCACCCCCACCAGGTCACCCCCCCACGGAGTCACCCGATCAGCCTGACCAGCGTCGAGGGCTGAGCTCCCGCCGGGTCGACGGGGATCACCCGCAGCTCGATCGTGTGCTTCCCGGCCCCGAGCCTGCCCAGTTCCAGTCCCACCGTGTACTCGCCGCCCAGCCCCGGCCCCTCGCGCGCGGTCGGCACGCTCGCCGCGAGTCCGCCGTCGATCCGCAGCTGGAACCCGGCCACGCCCGCGACGGACCCGGTGGCGCCCTCGGCGGCGATCCCGTCCAGCGCGACCGCCAGCACCACCCTCCTGGCCCCCAGCGCCACGTCCAGCGCCACGGGCCGGTCGTCCTGGTCCCGGACCTCCACGGACCCCAATGGCGGCTCGTCGGCCCGTCCTGGCCCCCTGGGGACGGTCTGCGGGCTCGGTGGCCCGTCCACTGTGGAATCGATCTCCAGGTAGCTCGACCGCACGGTGCCCTTCGCCGTGTGCGCGCCGGGCACCCGCAGCACGAACGGCGTCAGCGAGTCCGGTCCGTCAGCGGCCAGCAGGTCCGGCGGCACCTCCGCGACCACGGTGATCGCCGTGCCCAGCCGCGCCACCCCGTCGACGACCGGAGCGGCCGCCGTCGCCACGGCGGGGATCCGCCGGTCGCCCAGCTGCACGACCAGCGCGGCGGGGTCGGCCGGTCCGGCGAACGCGACGGTGGCGCGCATCCGGGCGGCGGTGGCGCCGCGCAGCGGGGCGCGGGACACGCCGATACCGGGCGCCGGGTCCTGGACGTCGAGCACCTCGCGGGTGGCCGGTGTCGTCGGGACCTCGACGACGGTCCGCACGTCCGTCCGCGGCCCGCTGAACCCGGCCGCGTCCAGCCGCACCCGGCTCTCCCGCCCCTGCGGGCCGCGCACTCCGATGAGGACGGTCGCCTCCCGCCACGTCGGCACCGCGCCGGACGCCCCGATCTCGCCGCCGTCCTGGAGCACGCGCACGCCGGTCGTCGTCACGAGCACGTCGATCCGGTGCAGCACACCGGTTCCGCGCCGCGGGGACCCCGGTGAACTGGGGTCGGCCGCGGTCGGCACGTCCGGCCCGGTCAGCACGCGGGCGCCGCTGTCGCCGACCACGACCCGGACGGCGCCCGCGGGCAGCGCGGGGTCGGCGACCTCGGTGGACCCGATCTGGTCCGGCCCGCCGGGCACCAGGTCCACGGTCAGCAGACCGCGCGAGCCCGCCGCGTCGGTGATCACCCCGACCCGTCCCAGCACACCGTCCACATCGGACAGCCCGAGCGGGCGGCGGGCCCGCAGCACGGCGGAATCGGCGCCGCAGTTCATCGCCACGACCAGCCGCCCGCCCGCCGTGCCGGTGTTCACGCACCCCCGGTAGCCGTCGAGGTGCCAGAGCGACCCCGTCCGGCGGGGATCGGTGCTGGCCGGGTCGTCGAAGTCGTCGAGCAGGCCGGTCAGCCCACCGCGCCAGTCACCGTCGTCGCCGGTCCGGCCCACGGCGTCCGTCCACGGCGAACGGCGGCCGAACGCGTCGACCGTGCGGACGCCGATCCGGTAGTCGGTGCCCGCGGCCAGCCCGTCGAGGTCGACCTCCGGGCTCGCCACCCGGCGGGTGCGCGGCTCCTCGCCGTCGCGGTGCCAGGTGATCTCGTACCCGGCCGCGCCGGAGGGGTCTGCCCGACCGGGCAGCGCCGAGCCCCAGGCGACCCGGATCCGGGCGGGGCCACCGAACACCGCCACCTCGGCGGGCGCGGAAGGGGGCTCGCGGGGGCCGGTGACGAGAAGGTAGGGCGCGCTGAAATCGGGCACGACGACGGGCTGGGGCGGCGGGTCCGATTGGGCTTGGCGAAGGGCGACGACGATGCCCGCCAGGACGGCGAGACCCGCCATCGCCGTGGCGAGCCGCCGTCGCGGAGTCATCTCGCAAGGCTAAGCCGAGTTCACCTGGCCGAGGGATACAACTCGCTAAACGTACGCACGTATTGTGATCGCGCTATCACAGTAGGCACTCGATCCGAAAATCGTTCGGGTGACCTCTGAACGAGTGGTGTGACCTGCTGAAATGACGCTAGGTGTGTAACTAGTTCCGTGTTACGTGGTTTATAAGTTATCAAGTCAAACATAACGCCGCGTTGCGTTATGGTCACGAGCACCTTGGCTGTGGTGACTGCAACCCTCCTCATCGCCTAGGTTCCGGCCAACCCTCAGGAGAGGGGATTAAGCGCGGACGGCGGAGATCTCGCTGCCGCCAAGAGCTTGGATTGAGGAGGGACATCACGTGCGTAAGCACTCAGTGAAGTCCGCAGCAATCGTTGTCGGTGTTCTGCTCGTCGCAGGAGCATGCGGCACGAACAAGACCGAGACCGGTGCTTCCGGTGGTGCCTGCGACACGTCCAAGGGCACCCTGTCGATCGGCGTGATCGCCCCGCAGTCGGGTGGTCTGTCGGCGCTTGGACTCGGCATCAAGAACTCGTCCCAGCTCGCCGTGGACGAGGCGAACGAGAAGTGCACCGTCAAGGGCTACAAGCTGGTCGTCGACACCCAGGACGACGAGGCCAACCCCGCCAAGGGCGCCCAGGCCGCCACGAAGCTGTCGTCCGACCCGAACGTCGTCGGTGTCGTCGGCACGCTGAACTCGTCCGTCGCGCAGACCGTGCAGCCGATCCTCTCCCAGAAGAAGATCGTCCAGGTCTCGCCCGCGAACACGAACCCGACGCTGACCCGCGGCGAGGCCTTCGCGACCGCCCCGAAGCGCGCGTTCGACACGTACTTCCGCGTCTGCGCCACCGATGAGCTCCAGGGGCCGTTCGCGGCCAACTACCTGGTGACCAAGGCGGGCAAGAAGAAGATCGCGATCATCACCGACGGCAAGACCTACGGTGAGGGCCTCGCGGCCGAGTTCTCCAAGCAGGCGACCAAGAACGGCGCGACCATCGTCGCGACCGAGAAGGTCGGCGAGAAGGACACCGACTTCGCGGGCGTCATCGCGAAGATCGCGGCCTCCGCGCCGGACGCCCTGTACTACGGCGGCGAGTACCCGCAGGCGGCCCCGCTGAGCAAGCAGATGAAGGGCTCCGGCCTCAACATCCCGCTCATGGGCGGCGACGGCATCTACGACGACAAGTACATCAGCCTCGGCGGCGGTGACGGCGACCTCGCGACCTCGGTCGGCGCCCCCACCGACAAGCTGGACAGCGCGAAGGCCTTCGTCGACGCGTACAACAAGAAGGGCTACAAGGACGCCTACGGCGCCTACGGCGCCTTCTCCTACGACGCCGCGAACGCCATCATCGGCAGCCTGGCGACCACCCTCAACGGTGGCGACTGGGCCGAGGGCAAGCGGGCCGACCTGCTGAAGGCCGTCGGCACCTACAGCGGCACCGGCGCGACCGGTGGCATCAAGTTCGACGAGTACGGCGACAGCACCAACAAGGTCCTGACGGTGTACCAGATCACCGGTGGCAAGTGGAACGCCGCGGAGACCGGCGAGTTCACCGGCTGAGCACGACTACTGATCGTTTGACGTCAGATGCGGTGGGGGCGGGCAGTTCTGCCCGCCCCCGCTGTCTACGGAGGTAGAGGTAGTCGTGTCAACCCTGCTTCAACAGCTGGCCAACGGGGTGGTGCAGGGCGCGTTGATCGCGCTCATCGCCCTCGGGTACACGATGGTGTACGGCATCATCCAGCTGATCAACTTCGCGCACGGTGAAGTCTTCATGGTCGGCGCCTACGGCGGCCTGGCGACCTACACCTGGATCGTCCCGGACGCCGTCAAGGACGTCTGGTACGTCTCCCTCCCGATCGTGCTCATCGGCGGTGTCGCGGTAAGCGTCGCGATCGCACTGCTGATGGAGCGCTTCGCCTACCGCCCGTTGCGGAACGCCCCAAGACTCGCACCGCTGATCACCGCTCTCGGTGTCTCGGTGTTCCTCCAGGAGTTCGTGCGCAACTTCTACCCGAACGCCACCGCGGCCCTGCCCTTCCCCGGTGTGTTCGTCCAAGGACAGCTCGTCATCGGACCGATCCGCGTCGGTTGGAGCGGAATCCTGCTGATCGGCGTCTCGGTCCTGCTCTCCATCGCGCTGCAGACCTACATCAACCGGTCCCGCATGGGCCGCGCGATGCGGGCCACGGCGCAGGACCCGGACACCGCCAAGCTCATGGGTGTCAACCCCGACCGGGTGATCGTGCTGACGTTCGTCCTCGGCGCGGCCCTCGCGGGTGTGGCGGGTGTCCTCTTCGGCACCTACCTGAACAACATCAACACCGACATGGGCTTCCAGACCGGTATCTTCGCCTTCACCGCGGCGGTGCTGGGCGGCGTCGGCAGCATCCGCGGCGCGGTCGTCGGAGCGTTCATCATCGGTCTGGTGAAGACCCTCGCCGGGCAGTACATGCCCGGTGGGACGCAGTACGACTACGTCTGGATCTTCGTCGTGCTCATCCTGGTGCTGGTCTTCCGGCCGCAGGGCCTGTTCGGTGAGCCGGAAAGGGTGCGCGCGTGAGCAAGATCGCCAACACAGTGAAGCCCATCGCGCGTCCACTCGTCATCGCCGGTGGTGTGCTGCTGATCGTGGCCGCGCTCCTGCCTTGGGTGACGTTCGCGCTGAACTCGGGCAAGTACCCGGACCTGGCGACGCTCCAGTTCTTCGACGCGCCGTTCCAGGTCACCGGTTTCCGGTGGCACGTGCTGCTGCTCGGCGTGCTGGTGCTGATCGCGACCTTCGCGCCGATCCCCAGCAAGGGCCGGGTGATCAGGTCGCTCGGCTGGGGTGGCCTCGCCGTCGCGCTGATCAACTCGATCTTCATCACCTCCGAGGGCGGCGGCCTCGGGGCCATCACCGCCGCCGACGGCAACGTCGCGTTCGGCGGGATCGTCGGGATCGTCGCGGGCATCGCGGTGATCCTCGGCGGCACCGGGATCGGCATCGAACTCCCGGCCAAGTGGGACTTCAAGGTCTCCAGGCCGCTGGCCTACCTCGTCCTCGTGGTGACCTTCGCCGCCGTGCTGTTCGCCGTCGCCCAGACGCTGACCGCCGGTGGCCAGGGTGGTCCGGCCAACCCGTACGCGGGCGGCCAGTTCCTCTCCTTCCTCGGGTTCGCGGCCGGTCTGCTGATCGCGCTCAACGGCATCGGCCTGATCGGCTGGATCTCGGCCTTGTCGGAGAAGCACCGGATCTTCAGCATCGTCGTCCTGCTGGCCTGCGCGCTGCTGCTGCCGTTCACCAACGCCGGATCCGAGTACTGGATGACGGTCGCGGCGAACATCGGCATCTACGCCGCCACCGCGATCGGCCTCAACATCGTGGTCGGCCTCGCCGGCCTGCTCGACCTCGGCTACGTGGCGTTCATGGGCATCGGCGCGGTCGTCGCGGCGAACCTGTCCGGCGCCGCGGCGTCCAAGGTCGGCATCGACCTGCCGTTCCCGGTCGCCGCCGTCATCGCGGCGATCATCGCGGGCATCTTCGGCGCCATCGTCGGCTCGCCGACGCTGCGCGTGCGCGGTGACTACCTGGCGATCGTGACGCTGGCCTTCGGTGAGATCTTCACCAGGTCCGCGCAGAACAACATCGGCGGGCTCACCAACGGCGCCAACGCCATCCCCGGCGTGCCGCCGCTGGACCTGTTCGGCAAGGAGTTCAACGAGTCCTTGTCGATCGGCTCGGTCGAGCTGCCCGCGGGTGTCCTGTACTACGTCCTGATCGTGCTGCTCGTCGCGGGCGTGATGGCGATCTTCGCGAACCTCAAGTTCAGCCGCATCGGCCGGGCCTGGATCGCGATCCGCGAGGACGAGGACGCCGCCCGCGCGATGGGCATCAAGACCGGCAAGGCGAAGATCCTCGCCTTCCTGGTCGGCGCCACGCTCGCCGGCCTGGCGGGCGCGGTGTTCGCGCACAAGAACGGCACCGTCTCCTACGAGAGCTTCAAGTTCCTGGAGTCGGTCACCCTGCTCGCCGCGGTCATCCTCGGCGGCATGGGCTCGATTCCCGGCGCGGTGCTGGGAGCGTCGCTGCTGTTCGTGCTGCCCGAGAAGCTGCGCGAGTTCAGCGACTACCGCCTGATGATCTTCGGTCTCGCCCTGGTGCTGATCATGCGGTTCCGACCGCAGGGTCTCGTGCCGGACCGCCACCGCAGGGCCGAACTCGCTGGTGAGGATGTCGGCGGGGTTCCGGTCGACGAGGTGCACGAGCACGACACGAAGGGGGCCAAGGCGTGAGCACGCCAGTCCTGGAAGCGCGCGACGTCTCGATGGTCTTCGGTGGCCTGAAGGCGTTGCAGAACGTGTCGCTGAAGCTCGACGAGGGCAAGGTCGTCGGTCTCATCGGCCCCAACGGCGCCGGCAAGACCACGTTCTTCAACTGCCTCACCGGCCTCTACACGCCGACCACGGGCAGCGTGCTGCTCAAGGGCGACGTGCTGCCCGGCGACCCCGCGAAGGTCACCACCGCGGGCGTGGCCCGCACGTTCCAGAACATCCGGCTGTTCCCCAGCATGACCGTGCTGGAGAACGTCATGGTGGGACGGCACGTGCGGATGAAGCAGGGGCCGCTGGCCTCGATCTTCCACGGTCCGGGGTACCAGAAGGGCGAGCGGGCCGCGCGCGAGCGCTCCACCGAGCTGCTGGAGTTCGTGAACCTCGCGGGCATCGAGGACGAACTGGCCCGCAACCTGCCCTACGGCGACCAGCGCCGCCTGGAGATCGCCCGCGCGCTGGCGACCGACCCGGCCGTGCTGCTGCTGGACGAGCCGACCGCGGGCATGAACCCGCAGGAGACCGAGGCCACGCGGCAGCTGATCCTGGCCATCCGCGAGACCGGTGTCTCCGTGGTCGTGATCGAGCACGACATCAAGTTCATCTTCAGCCTGTGCGACTCGGTCTCCGTGCTCGTGCAGGGCCAGCTGCTGGTCGAGGGCAGCCCCGAGGTCGTGCGTCGTGACCCGCGGGTCATCGAGGCCTACCTCGGCAAGCCCCCGGACGAGGTCGAGGCCGAGGTGCAGGCGATCGTCGAGGAGACGCGCCACCACGGCGACGACTCCGCGCCCACCACCGCGCTCCCGGTCGTGACCGATCCCAAGCCGGAAGGGGAGCAGGCATGAGCGCGCTCCTTGAGGTCCGCAACCTCAGCGTCGCCTACGGCGCGATCGAAGCCGTCCGCGACATCTCGTTCACCGTCGAGGCCGGTCACATCGTCAGCCTCATCGGCAGCAACGGCGCGGGCAAGACGACGACCCTGCGGACCATCTCCGGTCTGCTGCGGCCGACGGGCGGCGAGATCCTGTTCGAGGGCAAGGCGATCCACGACCAGCCCGCCCACACCATCCTCGGCAGCGGGCTCGCCCACTGCCCGGAGGGTCGGCGGCTGTTCCCGCGGATGACCGTGGAGGAGAACCTCCAGCTCGGCGCCTACGTCCGCAAGGACGACGGCGTCGAGGCGGACATGCAGAACGTGTACGAGTTGTTCCCCGTGCTCGGCGAGCGCAGGCACAACAAGGCCGGTCTGTTCTCCGGTGGCGAGCAGCAGATGCTCGCCATCGGCCGCGCGATGATGTCCAAGCCGAAGCTGCTGATGCTCGACGAGCCCTCCATGGGCCTCTCGCCGATCATGACCCAGCTGATCTTCGACACCATCAAGGAACTGCAGAAGCAGGGCACCACGATCCTGCTCGTCGAGCAGAACGCGCTGGCCGCCCTCGCCCTGTCCGACCAGGGTTACGTGATCGACCTCGGTCAGACCACGCTCAGCGGCCCCGGCCGCGAGCTGCTGGCCGACGAGCGCGTCCGCGCCGCCTACCTCGGCGAGGACTAGCCCGAGGCCGTGCCCGGTGCCCCGCCCTCCACCCGGAGGGCGGGGCACCGGCGTCTTCCCCGTACCCGCCGGTACCGCGAGTCCTGTGTGGAACCCTGGGCGGGGTGAACCCCTTCCTGGACCCGTGGTGGGCCACGCCCGCGGAGGGCCTCACCCAGGGCGCGGTCTTCGCCCTGCTGGCCGTCGCCTGCGCCGGACCCTCCCGCCGCGTCGACCTCAGCCCTATCGGGGCTTTCACCCTCGGGCTGTACGCCTCCTCCGTGGTGCACCTGGCCCTCGGCTTCCGACCCGGCCCCACACCGGACGTGCACCCGGCCCTCCTCGTCGGGTGCCTGGCCCTCGGCCTGTTCGCCGCACTGGCCGTCGCCGTCCCGCTCACGGCCGCCCGTTGGCCGTTCCTCCTCGGCGCGGCCGTCCTGGTCGTCGTCCACCTGGGAGCGCGGCTGCTCCGCGGCGACACCCCCGAACCGGCGATCCGCCTGTTCCGCCCGCACGAGCTGCTACCCGGCGTGGACGACGTCCAACTGCTCGTCATCGTCGTGGCAGCACTCGCCCTGGCCCTGCGTTCCCACGTGCCCCCGATCGCCGTGAACGGCGCGCTCGCGGGCGTGGCCGGGTTCCTGTACCTGCTCAAGGTCCCCGGCTCGGCCTGGTACCTCACGGGCGTCCTGGTGGGCGTCTACGCCCTCACCGCCGCCGTCCTGGGCCTCGGCGCGCGCGCCACGATCGCCGTCGCGCTGGCGCTCGGCCTGGTCCAGGTGTGCTTCGAGTCCGTCGTCGGCGCCCGCTGGTGGCTCCCGTTCGCCGCCGCGCTGCTGTTCGCCGCCATCGCGTTCCGGCTGCTCCGGGGCCGTTTCCGGAAGGCGCCCGCGCCCGCTCTCGCCTAGGCGGGCTCGCCCGGTGGCCGCTCGCGCAGGATGCAGGTCAGCCGGGCCGTGCACACGGCCTTGCCCGCCTCGTCCGACACCGCGATCTGGAACGTCGCCGTGCTCCGCCCCACGTGCAGCGGCGTGCACACGCCCGTCACCAGGCCCTCCCGCGCCGCGCGGTGGTGCGTGCACGACAGTTCCAGGCCGAGCGCCACCCGATCGGGCGCGGCGTGCATCGCGGCGGCGACGGACCCGAGGGTCTCGGCGAGGCTGGCGGTGGCGCCCCCGTGGAGCAGGCCGTAGGGCTGGCGGTTGCCCGCGACCGGCATGGTGCCGACCACGCGGTTCGGGTCCCAGTCGGTGATGACGATGCCCAGCTTGGTGGTGAGCTGCTCGTCGGCGAGGTCCAGGTTCAGACCGGGGAGGCCGTTGGGCGTGGGTGGGACGTGGGCGGTCACCGGGCTACCTCCGGGCGGTTCGAAACTGTCGGTGCCCCACCCTAGACTCGGCCCGTGAGCACTTCCGACGCACCGCGCCTGCTGCTGATCGACGGTCACTCCATGGCCTACCGCGCGTTCTTCGCGCTGCCCAAGGAGAACTTCCAGACCAACACGGGGCAGACCACGAACGCGGTCTACGGGTTCACGTCGATGCTCATCAACCTGCTCCGCGACGAGGCGCCCACGCACGTCGCGGTGATGTTCGACGTCTCGCGCAAGACGTTCCGCAGCGAGGCGTTCGCCGACTACAAGGCGAACCGGAGCAAGTCGCCGGACGAGTTCAAGGGTCAGGTCAGCCTGATCAAGGACGTGCTGGAGACGCTGTCGGTCGTGACCATGTCGAAGGACAACTTCGAGGCGGACGACCTGATCGCGACGCTGACCACGCAGGCGGTGGCGGAGGGCTTCAAGGTCGCGATCTGCACCGGCGACCGCGACGCGTTGCAGCTGGTCAACGACTCGGTGACCGTGTTGTACCCGGTCAAGGGCGTGTCCGAGATGGCGCGGTTCACCCCCGAGCTGGTGCTGGAGAAGTACGGGGTCACCGCCGAGCAGTACCCGGACTTCGCGGCGCTGCGCGGCGACCCGTCGGACAACCTGCCGAAGATCCCCGGCGTCGGCGAGAAGACGATCACCAAGTGGATCCAGCAGTTCGGCTCGCTCAACGGGCTGATCGACCGGGTGGACGAGGTCAAGGGCAAGGCGGGCGAGGCGCTGCGGGACAACCTCACCAACGTGATGCTGAACCGGCACCTCACCGAGCTGGTGCGCGACGTCGAGCTGCCGCTGGGTCCGGCCGACCTGGAGAAGAAGGCGTGGGACCGCGAGGCGGTGCACCGCCTGTTCGACGAGCTGGAGTTCCGCGTGCTGCGGGACCGGCTGTTCGCGACCCTCCCGGCGGAGGAGCCGGAGGCCGAGGAGGGCTTCGAGGTCAACGGCGGCGCGGTCCCGTCCGGCCTGCTCGCCGGGTGGCTCGACGAGTACGCGCGCGGGTCGCGGATCGGCATCGCGTTCCGCGAGAGCGGCGGCGACCTGGAGGGCGTCGCGTTCGCGTCGGCCACCGGCGACGGCGGGTACGTCGAGGTCGCGGGGCTGGTCGAGGAGGACGAGCGGGCACTGGCCGCGTGGCTGGCCGACGAGTCCGTGAAGAAGGCGGGCCACGAGCTGAAGCTGCCGCTGCGCAAGGTCCGCGCGCGCGGCTGGAAGCTGCGGGGCCTGACCAGCGACACCGGTCTGGCCGCCTACCTCGTGCGCCCCGGCCAGCGGTCGTTCGCGCTCGACGACCTGGCGATCCGGTACCTGCACCGCGAGCTGCGCGCCGAGGAGGTCGCCGACACCCAGCTGTCGCTGCTGGTCGACGAGGAGGAAGAACTCCAGAAGGCCGCGAACGGCACGATCCTGCGCGCCCGCGCGGTCGCCCAGCTCGCCGACGCCCTCGACGAGCAGCTGGTCGGCATCGGCGGCGCCGATCTGCTGGCCGAGCTGGAACTGCCGCTGATGGTCGTGCTCGACGAGGTCGAGGCGGTCGGCATCGCGATCGACTCCGAGCACCTCGCCACGCTGGAGGCGCACTTCGCGGCGGGCGTGAAGCAGGCGGCGCAGGACGCGTACGCGGTCATCGGCAAGGAGATCAACCTCGGCTCGCCCAAGCAGCTCCAGGTGGTGCTGTTCGACGAGCTGGACATGCCGAAGACCAAGAAGACCAAGACCGGCTTCACCACGGACGCCGAGGCGCTCCAGGACCTGTTCGAGAAGACCCAGCACCCGTTCCTCCAGCACCTGCTGTCGCACCGGGACGTCACGCGGCTGAAGTCCACCGTGGACGGTCTGCTGAAGTCCATCGCGGACGACGGCCGCATCCACACCACGTTCCACCAGACCATCGCGGCCACCGGTCGGCTGTCGTCGACCGACCCGAACCTGCAGAACATCCCGATCCGCACGGACGAGGGCAGGCGCATCCGCGAGGCGTTCGTCGTCGGCGGCGGCTACGCCGAGCTGATGACGGCCGACTACAGCCAGATCGAGATGCGGATCATGGCCCACCTGTCGGAGGACGCCGGGCTGATCGAGGCGTTCAACAGCGGCGAGGACCTGCACACCTACGTGGCCGCGCAGGCGTTCTCGGTGCCGACGACCGAGGTCAGCGCCGAGATGCGCCGCCGGGTCAAGGCCATGTCGTACGGGTTGGCCTACGGGCTGTCGGTGTACGGGCTGGCGCAGCAGCTCCGGATCCCGGCGGAGGAGGCGCGGGAGCAGATGGACGCTTACTTCTCGCGGTTCGGCGGCGTGCGGGACTACCTCCAGCGGCTGGTCGTGCAGGCGAGCAAGGACGGGTACACGGAGACCATCCTCGGCCGCCGCCGCTACCTGCCGGACCTGAACAGCGACAACCGCCAGCGGCGCGAGATGGCCGAGCGGATGGCGCTGAACGCGCCGATCCAGGGCTCGGCCGCCGACATCATCAAGGTGGCCATGCTCGGGGTGTACCGCGCCTTGGAGGAGGCGGGCTTGAGGACCCGGATGTTGTTGCAGGTGCACGACGAACTGGTGCTCGAGGTAGCCGAGGGCGAACGGGAAGCCGTCGAGGCACTCGTGCGCGAACACATGGGCAACGCCTACCGGCTCTCCGTACCCCTCGAGGTCTCCATCGGCCTCGGCCACTCCTGGGACGCCGCCGCCCACTAACCGCGAGTCGAACGCTCAGGCACCCCGTGTCGAACGCTCAGACACCCTGAGCCGACCGCTCGGGCGTTACGGGACGGATGGCCCGCCGATCCGCCCCCTGATGAGACGCACTGTCGCAGTTGCGACGTGTCGCGGTTCTGCCGGCTAGTTCCGGTGACCACGGCCTCGACGGTCAGCAAGCTGTGCCGCATGTACCGAACTTGGAAGTTCGCCACCGTCGTGCTGGCGGTGGGCGCGGTGCTCGGCACGGCCGCTGTTGCACCCGCCTCGGCGGGGCAGGTGGATGTGGAGTCGGTCGCGCGGCAGTGGCAGTCGATGGGGCCGAACGCGGGCAGCGGCGATCTCGCGTTCACGCGGGCGAAGGCGTCGCGGCTGTACGTGCTGACGTCGACCGGGCGAAATGTGCACCGGACCGACGACCGCGGCCGCACCTGGGCGCCGCCGGTGGCGCTCGACCTGGGCGCGGCGAACGGGCGGCAGATCGCGGCTGATCCGCGGGACGCGGACCTGGTGTACGTGGCCGTCGCGCCGCAGGGCGGGGACCACGGTTCCGTGCTGCGCAGCCGGGACGCGGGGCGGACGTTCCGGACGGTGCTGGAGACGCCCGCCGGGTTCACGAGCCTGGTGGTGTCCGAGACCGGCCAGTCCGTGTTCGCCGGTGGTGACGACGGCGTCCACGTCAGCACCGACCGCGGGTCGCACTGGAAGCTGATCCCCGGTTCCCCGAAGGGCGTGCGGCAGCTCGGCCTCGACAACCGCGACCTGTACGTCGGCATCGGGTCGGGTGTCCACCTGGTCGAGAACGCGGTGGGCAAGCCGGGAGTGGCGAAGAAGCTGCCGGTCGACGTGGCCGTGGACACGATGTCGGTGAGCGGCAAGGTGGTCGTGGCCGCGGGCATCTTCAGCGGTGCCTTCCTCTCCACGGACCACGGCCGCACGTGGCGCAAGCCGACCGGGTCGTGGGGTGCGCACGACGCGGTGCCGTTCGTCGGGGTCGCGCCGTCCGGTGACGTCCAGGTGCAGACGATCGAGGGCTCGCCCGACGGCACCGGCCGGAAGGCGTTGTGGGTCAGCAAGGACCTCGGCCGCACGTGGACGGCGAAGCCCGCGACCGAGAAGGTCGACGTGTACACCGAGGTCGGCGCGTTCCCGGACCGGCCGGACGTGCAGGTCGTCGCCGCGTCGGCCGGCATCTTCACCACGCGGGACTCGGTG
The DNA here is from genome assembly GCF_032460545.1 of Umezawaea sp. Da 62-37. GTDB lineage: Bacteria > Actinomycetota > Actinomycetes > Mycobacteriales > Pseudonocardiaceae > Umezawaea. Next base: position 3,421,777 of record NZ_CP135965.1, on the reverse strand, counting down.
GACTTCGACCGGATCGGCATCCCCGACACGGGGGTGAACGCGCTGGCCGTCAGCGGGTCCGCGCTGATCGCGGGAACGCCGACCGGCAGCTACCGGTCGACCGCCCCGCTGCGGCGGACCCTCCCGGCGGGCTACCAGGACTGGGGCTGGACCGGGAAGGTGCCGGACACCATCGGCAACACCGTCAGCTCGCTGGAAGCGTTGCCGGGCAAGGGGAACGGCGTCCTGCGGACGCGCAACACCTACTGCCCCGGCGAGTGCTTCGCGGTGGAGCGCTCCGCCGACGGCGGGCTGATGTGGCAGCGGACGGCGGAGTTCCCCGGCAACTCGCGGTCGGTGGTGGTCGACCCGCGCGACCCGGCGAACGTCTACACCGGCGCGTACCTGGCACCCGCCGTGTACTCCAGCACCGATGGCGGGGCGAGCTTCACGCCGCGCCACGACGACGTGCTGGCGGGCGTGAACGCGGTGGCGGTCGACCCCACCCGGCCCGTCGGTTCGGTGTGGATCGCCGACGTGCGGGGCCTGTACCTGAGCACCGGCGCCGACCTGCCGATCGGCAAGGCGTTCGACGGCCGCGTCGAGGCGGTGGCGGTGGACCCCGCCGACCCGGAGCACGTGGTCGCGGTCGGCGACGGGCTGCTCAAGGTCAGCTACGACGCCGGGAAGTCGTTCGCCGACGGCGTCGGAGCACCGGGGCTGTACTACACGTCCGTCGTGTTCGGACGGGACGGCGCGGTGTTCGCCGGGACGCGGGACTGGACCGTGGTGGCGCAGGGCGTGCAGCGCAGCACCGACGGCGGCCGGCACTGGAAGGCGCTGCCGACCCAGCCCGCGGACCGCGAGGTGCGCACGGTGCTGGTGTCGCCGGACGGCGCGTGGCTGTTCGCGGGCACGATGGCCAGCGGCGTGCACCGACTCGCCCTGCGCTGACCGGGGTCACCCCGGCGCGAGCCACCCGGCGTCGTCGGCGAGCCAGCCGAGCTCGTTGATCCGCCACGCGAGGTGCATCCGGCTCTGCGCGTCCGCCCGCTGCATCAGCTCCTGGAGCCTGCGCTGGACGGTCCGCTGGCTGACCCGCAGCTGGGTGGCGATCGCCTTGTCGCTGATCCCGGCGAGCAGCAGTGACAGCAGCTGCCGCTCGTCCGGGGTCAGCGGCACGTCGGCGCCGCCCGCGTCGTCGCCGATCCGCAGCGGGATCGCCCGTTCCCAGTAGCTCTCGAACAGGGCGACGAGCGCGCTGAGCAGGCTGCTCTGCATCACCAGCGCCGCGGTCGGCTCGCCGGTGGCGTCGTCGGTGACCAGCGGGCACAGCGCGATCGACCGGTCGGCGATGGCCAGCCGCACGGGCAGCGTCGGCAGCGACCGGCCGACGAGCCCGGCGCGGATCGAGTCGACGACCTCGGCCAGCTCGCCGGGCTCCTCCAGCAGCGCCGTCTCGAACACCGCCCGGTAGCGGACGCCGCGGGCCAGCGCCGCGGCCTCCTCGTCGTTCTCCGGCGAGGTCATCGCGATGGGCGCCTTGCGGCAGAACCAGACCACCTCCTCGCGGGCCTCGCGCTGCATGCTCAGCAGCCGGTGGCGGATCGCCTCGGCGCCGGTCACCACGTCGACCAGCCGCGCCGAGTCCCGCCGCCGCGCGCCGCCCCGGTACTCGTCGGCGAGCTGCGACACCGCCGCGCGCGCCCGCTCCAGCTCCGCCTGCCCCTTGACCAGCATCGGCCCGAGCAGCACGTCCGGCGGCGCCGCCGTGTACCACCTGCCGGTGCGGGTCACGAGCCCCTTGGCCAGCAGCGCCGACAGCGTCGACACGGCCTCCGTCCGTCCGATCCCGACGGACGCGGCGATGACGTCCGCGTCGCCGCGGTAGCCGCTGACGACGGCCCGGTAGACCCGTTCCTCGGCCGGATCGAGCCCGAGTGCTCCCAGCACGGCCCCTCCCTTCGCCCGAGGTCACAGTACGTTCGGGAGATGATCGCCCTGGAACGGCGGGATCACCTCGGGCGCAGGACCTCCGGGAGTCGCACGGCGTCCGGCGCGAGCCGCAGCGCCCGCAGCGCGACCGGCGCCGCCTCGCCGAGCAGGCCGACGCCGATCGACAACGTGATCGGCCGCGCGTCGGTGTAGGGGCCCGCCGTGTAGCCGACGACCGCGTTGACCGCGATCGACACGCCCCAGTAGGCGAACGTCCGGCCGGTGTAGCGCTGCCACAGCGCGCCGTCGCGGGTGAACACCACCACCGACGAGCCGCGCAGCACGCCCATCGCCAGCCCGACCAGCGAGCCGACCACCAGCCACAGCACGTCCACCGCGCCCAGGTGGCCTGCCTTCGTCAACGCGTACCCGCCCAGTCCGAGCAGCACCAGCGGCGGCCCTGCCAGGTCCCGTGCGTTCAGCGGCTCCCCGATGGCCCGGCGGACCACCACCGCCACCACGGCACCGGCGATCAGCAACCACGTGATCATGACTCCCCTTTCGTAGCACGACCGTGCTACTTAAATTAGCATGGCCATGCTAAAAAGGGGAGTGCCCAGGATCGTGGACCCGGAAGCCCGCCGTTCCGCCGTCGTGGACGCCCTGTTCCGCGTCGTCCGGCGGGAGGGGGTCGAACAGGCGTCGCTGCGCAACGTGGCGGAGGAGGCCGGGTTGGCCATCGGGTCGGTCCGGCACTACTTCGACAGCCACGACGAGCTGCTGGTGTTCGCGCTGCGCGAGCTGGAGGACCGCGTCGAGGTCCGGATTCGGGCAGGTGCCGAGCGGATCCTCGCGGCGGAGTCGTCGGCCGAACGGCGACCGCTCGTCGAGGCGCTGCTGGGGGAGCTGCTGCCGCTCGACGCCGACCGCCGCGACGAGGCGGTGATCTGGCTGGCCTTCGTGACCGCCGCGCGCACCCGTCCGTCGCTGCGGCCGTCGGCGCTGCGGCTGCACGAGGGGCTGCGGATGATCGTGGGCCGGATCCTGGCCCGCGCCGCCGAGTTCGGCGCCCTGCCCGACGGGATGGTCGTCGACGTCGAGACCGAACGGTTGGCCGCGCTGATCGACGGGCTCGCCGTCAACGCCGTGCTCCAGCCGGACCGGACGACGCCCGAGGTCATGGCGGCGGTGCTGCGCCGCCACCTGGACGACCTGGCAGGCTGACCCCATGCGGATCGAGATCGTCGAGGGCGACATCACGACGCAGGACGTGGACGTCGTGGTCAACGCGGCCAACTCGTCGCTGCTCGGCGGAGGCGGTGTGGACGGGGCGATCCACCGCGCGGGCGGACCGGAGATCCTGGCCGCCTGCCGCGCACTGCGCGCCGGTCACCTCGGCGGTGGGCTCCCGGTGGGCCAGGCCGTGGCGACGACCGCGGGACGGCTTCCCGCGCGTTGGGTCGTGCACACGGTCGGGCCGGTGTTCTCCGTCGAGGAGGACCGCTCGGCGCTGCTGACCGCGTGCCACCGCAACTCGCTGCTCGCCGCCGCCGAACTGGGCGCGGAGACCGTGGCGTTCCCGGCGATCTCGACCGGCGTCTACCGGTGGCCGCTGGAGTTGGCCGCGAAGATCGCCATGGCGGCCGTCCGCGAGCCGGTCGAGTCGGTGCGCCTGGTGCGGTTCGTGCTGTTCGGCGAGGCGGCCTTCCGGGTGTTCAACGAAGCCTGACCTCGGGGCGGTGGGTCACCCGCACGTCGCGGGCGGTCAGTTCGGTGCCGCAGTCGGCGCACTCGACCTTCGCGCGCACGTCGCCGCCGCAGTCGTGGTGGTGCAGGTCGAACGACGCGCCGTCCTCGGGCGCCATCCACCGCGTGCCCCAGTCGCGCAGCGCCATCATCACCGGGTAGAGGTCGCGGCCCTTGTCGGTGAGCCGGTACTCGTACCGCGTGCGCACGTCCTTGTACGCCACCCGCCGCAGGATGCCCTCGTCGACCAGTTCGGCCAGCCGGTCGGTCAGGACGCTGCGGGAGATGTCCATCGTGGACTGGAAGTCCTCGAACCTGCGGGTGCCGAGGAAGACCTGGCGCAGCAGCAGCAACGTCCAGCGCTCGCCGAGCAGGGCGGCGGGCAGGGCGATGGGGCACTGCTGGTCGGCGAGCTTCGCGTGTGCCATGTCTCCGAGAATACCCTTGCGTTCGGAAAACAGACCCAGCTATGGTCGGGGTTCTGATTCCGAACCCAGCTGAGGACGGACGTCCCGATGACCGGTCCACGCGTGCACGCGCTCGACCGCTGGAGCGCGCCCGCGGCCGTCGACGCGGTCTTCGACGGCCTGTCCGACCACAGCCGCTACCTGCGGTTCCACGCGCCGATGCCGAGGCTCACCCAGGCGTTCCGCGACCGGCTCACCGACCTCGACGGCCACAGCCACGTCGCCGTCGCCGCCGAGGTCGTGGGGCAGCCGGTCGGCATCGCCCGGCTGGTCGCGACCGGTCGCGGGCGGGCGGAGATGGCGGTCGCCGTCGTCGACCACTGGCAGCGCCGGGGTGTCGGGCGGCTGCTGCTCACCGAGCTGGCCCAGCTCGCCGGGACGCTCTGCTACACCGAGCTGCACGGCGACGTGCTGCCGGAGAACACCGCGATGGTCCGGCTCGTCCGCGGCGCCATGCCCGGCGCGCGCGCCGTCCACCAGGACGGCGTCGTCCGCTACACCTTCCCGGTGGTCTGGGCGTTCGGCGCCCCCACCCACGAGGACCTGCTCGCGGCCGTCAGCCCAGTCGCCCGATAGCGGCGACCACGAGGTCTCGGAACCGGTCCACGTCCAGCTCCACGGCCACCGGGTCGTGCAGACCCGGCGGGCGGTGAGCGCCACCCCCTCCAGCGCCTGGTTCGCGGCGGCGGTCGTGACGCCGAGCAGGTCCAACGTCGGGTCGCCCGCCGCCAGGAGGGTCGCGATCGCGTCGTCGTGCCCCGGATCGCGGTCGAGGACCACGGAATTCCCATCCGCCCGGTCCGGACGACCGGTTCTTGTCGGTGCCCGGCGGTAACCTGGCGCGGTGCCTGTGCCGGGACCGCCGCTCGGATGTCTGCTGGGACCCACCGACGCGCTGCCGCACCCGCCGAGACGGGTGCTGGTGGCCGGGACTGCGGGCGCCGGGAAGTCGACGCTGGCGGGCGGGATCGCCGCGGTGCTCGGGCTTTCCTACGTGGAGCTGGACGCGCTGTTCCACGGTCCGCAGTGGACTTGCAGGCCGGAGTTCGCCGAGGACGTGCGGAGGTTCGCGAGCGAACCGGAGTGGGTGACGGAGTACCAGTACCAGGCCGTGCGGCCGCTGCTGCTCGGCGAGGCGGACACGCTGGTGTGGCTCGACCACCCCCGGCCGTTCGTGATGCGCAGGCTGGTCGTGCGCACGGTGCGCCGCAGGCTGGTGGGCGAGCACCTGTGGAACGGCAACTACGAACCGCCGCTGCGGACCGTGTTCACCGACCGCCGCCACCTCTGGCGGTGGGCGTGGAAGTCGCACGGGCGGATGCGGGAGAAGTTGACCCAGGTACTGGCCGGGGAGCACGGGTCGCGGCTCGCGATCGTGCGGCTGCGCGGCCAGCGCGAAGTGGACAGGTGGCGCGCGGGCCCGTTGCGCCGGGCCGCCGGACTCGACGAGGAGTCGGTGCGATGAGTGAGCGGATGGCGTTGGTGCTGGGCGGAACCGGGATGCTGGCCGGGTGCGCCGGGGCGTTGGTGGCGGACGGCTGGAAGGTGGTGCTGCCCAGCCGGAGACCGCGGTTCGGGCTCGCGGCTCGGGCCGCGCTGGGGCCGCGGGGGCAGTTGCCGACGACGCGGCCACCCGCGGAACGGCCGCGGGAGGTCGCGGCCGACTGGGCGCGGCCGGAGGAGTTGGCGGAGCGGGTCCGCGCCGTGCTGGACGGGCCCGCGGGCTTGCTGGTGGCGTGGGTGCACTCGACGTACCGCGACCCGGTGCTGCGCGCCGTCGAACCGCTGCTGGCCCCGAGCGCCCCGGTGGTGGAGGTGCACGACTCGGGCGCCGTCCACCCCGTGCACGGTGTCCGTGAACCGGTCCTCGACGGCCATCCGACGCAGCAGGTGGTGCTCGGCCACGTCCGGCACGGCTCCACGACGCGGTGGTTGTCGCACGAGGAGGTGTCGGCGGGTGTGCTCGCCGCCGTGCGCCGGGCGCTGGACGGGCGGCCGCCGTCGACGCACCAGGTGGGCGAGGTCGACCGCTGGGGCTGAACCGCCGTCCCGATGGGGTGATGTGACGTCTTGGCGGTGCGCTAGCCTGCGCGCTCGGCATCAGGGGGATGTCGATTCCGGGGGATTCCATGGCATTCCAGGCCGTCCACTTCCCACGTGAGTACCGCCCCGTGGTCGGTGCCGCTCGCGCGGTGGTCGCGTTCGCCTGGATCGAGGTGGTCGGCTGGGCGGTGTGCGCGACCGGTGCGTGGGGCCTCGTCCGGTCGTGGGAGGCCAAGGCCGCCAGTCCGGAACCCGCGCTCGCGGTGCTGATCGTCGGTGGGGTGGTCCTCCTCGCCGCCGCGTTCGCCACGCTCGCCTGCTCGGTCTTCTGGCGCGGTCGGGCGCGGTGGAACGCCAAGCTCGCGGTGGGGGCGGTGTGGACGAAGCGGCGCACGGCGCCGTGGTGGATGCCCGACGTCCTGAACGCGAGTGATCCGGTGCGGCGCTCCGCGGCGCCCGCCGACCGGCCCCGCAACCCGGTGTTCGCGCTGTGGTCGTTGGGCTCCTGCACGAAGCTCCTGGTCTTCCTGGCGCTCGCGCACTTCGGCAACGACCTCTCCGGGATCGGGTACTTCCGGTTCCTGGCCCTCGCGATCACCACCGAGTCGGCCCTCGCCGTCCTCACCTCCGCCATGGCGACACTCGGGGTCCGCGCGATCACCCGCGGGCAGACCGACCCGGCGATGTTCCCCGAAGCCGTCCAGCCGGTTCAGGCCTGAGGGCCGAGACCCCGCACCAGCATCAGCACGGACTCGCGCACCTCGGCCAGCGACCGGTCGGGCTGGAACACCTGCCAGTCCAGCGCGATCACGAGCAGCGTGCCGAACAGCGCGGCGGACGCGGTGCCGACCTGAACCCCGGCGGGCAGGCGGCCCGCGTCGTGCACGCGCTGCATCTGCGCCTTCACGATCGACACGATGTCGTCGCGCAGCAGGCTCAACGTGCCGTGCCACTGGCCCGGCGTGCGCCACAGCTCGCTCACCAGCAACTGCCCGAACGCCGGGTACTCGGCGAAGAAGCCGAGCATCCCGTCGACCAGCGCGGCCAGCGCGTCCTCGGTGTCGGCCTGCTCCCCGGCCGGGCGCAGCCGCGCGGCGAGCAGGTCGACACCATGCCGCAGCAGGGCGTCGACCAGCGCGTCCTTGCTGCCGAAGTTGTAGTACACGGTGCCCTTCGCGACCCCGGCCTCGGCGGCGATCTCGTCGACGGTCACCGACGCGGCGCCGCGCTCGCCGACGAGCTTCAGCGCCGCGTCGAACAGCTTCTGCTTGGTCGGGGTGCGGCGGGTGCTCACAGCACCAGTTCCGGCTTCAGGCGCGACGGCGTCCAGACCCGCTGGCGGTAGGCGGCCAGCGTGGACAGCGCCAGCGCCCCGACGAGGTAGGCCACCAGCACCAGCGCGTCGTGGCCGACGCCCGCCAGCTCACCGCCGTACATGAGGTGGCGCAGACCGTCCACGGCGTAGCCCATCGGCAAACCGTAGTGCAGCGGGTAGAGCGGTTCCGGGATGGTCTGCCACGGGAACGTGCCGCCCGCGCTGACCAGCTGGAGGATCAGCAGCACCAGGCCGACGAACTTGCCGACCGCGCCCAGCAGCGCGTTGAGGGCGTGCAGGATCGCGACGAACGTCATCGACGTGAGGAACAGGAACGCCAGCGTGCCGACGGGGTCGCTGGGCCGGATGTCCACGACCAGCGTGACGACGGCGAACATGATGATCACCTGCGCGATGCCGAGCAGGGCGCCGGGCAGCCAGCCTCCGACCGCGACTCGCACCGCCGTCTGGCCCGCGGCCAGCGCCCGCCGCGACAGTGGTCGCAGCAGCAGGAAGAGGACGAACGCGCCGATCCACGTGGCCAGCCCGAGGAAGAACGGGGCGAGGCCCGCGCCGTAGGTGCCCGCGGCGGTCTGGCTGACGCCGCGCACGTTCACCGGGTCGCCGATGGTCTTCGCGGTCGCGTCGCGGGTGGGGTCGTCGGGGTTCGGGATCTGGCCGACGCCCTCGTTGAGGCCGTCGCGCAGCTTGGTGGTGCCGTCGACCAGTTGCTGCTCGCCGTCGCGGAGCTTGGTGGCACCGTCGCGGAGTTGCGTCGCACCGGAGGAGAGGGTGGCCGCGCCGTCGTCGAGCTTGCCGATCGCGTCGGTCAGCGCGGGCGTGGAGGCCGCGAGCTGCGCGGCACCGTCGGACACCTGCTTGGCGCCACCGGCCAACTGGCGGAGCTGCCCGGCGGCGCCCTGCACCTTGCCGTTGGCGTCGTCTACCGGCGCCTTGGCCGTGGTCAGGGCGGTCAGCACCTGCTGCACGTCCTCCTCGTCCATGCCCGCGGCCCGCAGCTTCGCCGCGATGTCGCCGTTGACCTGGTCGAGCCCGTCCACCAGCGCCTGCGCCTTGGCCGCGTATTCCTCCGCGGTCGTCGCGGCCGTGGCGTTGCCGTCGGACACCTGCTTGGCGCCGCTCGCGAGCTGCTGCGACTTCGCGGGCAGGTCCTTGGTCTGCGCGCGCAGCTGGTCCAGCCCGCCCGCGAGGGTGGCCGCGCCGTCGGCCAACGGGGTCGCGCCGTCCACGAGCTGCTGCGTGCCGGACAGCGCGGACTGCTGCGCGTCGGCGAGCTTCGTCGCGCCGTCGGCGGCCTCGACGGTCTTCTGCCGGATGGTGGAGAAGCCGAGCAGCAGCTTGTCCGCGGCCTCCTCGCCGACCTTCACCGACACCGAGCGGCGCACCTCCGTGACGACCTGGTTCGCGATCGTGCTGCCCAGGTAGTTGTTGGCGTCGTTGGTGGTCAGGGTGATCACGCCCTGGCGCGGGGTGAAGGCGCCGGGGGAGGAAAGCGCTTCCGAGAAGTCCTCGGGCAGCGTGAGCGCGAAGGTGTAGGTGCCGTCGCGGACACCCTTCTCGGCGTCGTCCTCGGACACCTCGTGCCAGTCGAACCTGGCGCCCTTGACCAGTTCGTCGGCCACGTCGCGGCCCGCGTGCAGCTGGTCGGCGCCCTTGTCGGCGACGACGAGCGCGGCGGGCACGTGCTTGAGGTTCGAGTACGGGTCCTTGTTGGCGTACAGGTAGAGCGACGCGTAGAGCAGCGGCACCAGCGCGAGCGCAAGCAGGGCGAGCTTGGGCAGCTTCCCGGAGCTGACCCGGCGCAGTTCGTTGAGCGCCATCCGGATCGCGGTCATGCCGTCTTCTCCTGAACGTCCTCGGTCTCGGCCACGACGACCGCCGCGGTGTCGGTCACGGTGTCCGCGTCGGCCGCGGTGTCGTCGACGACCTCGGCGGGTGGGGTGTTGTCCTCGCCCAGCCGGGCGGTGGGGATGTCGAGCAACCTGGCGGAGGCGGTCGTGCAGAGCACGACGACCGACAGCTCGGGGGTCACCCGGGCCTGGGCCAGCTCGAGCCAGGACTCCGGGACGCCGTGGTAGCGGTCAGGGGTGTCGAGCACGAGCGCCCGCACGCCGGGCCGGGCGGCGGCCAGTTCCAGCAGCAGCGCGCACCGCACGTCCGGGGGCACGTGCTCGAAGCGGCTGTCCGCGTACCGGTCGGCGTCGCGGTCGGCCAGCCAGTCGGCGACTGCCTTGCGGCCGCTGCGCCGCCCGATCATGGCGAGCTCCTCGCCGACGACCACGCCCAGCGAGAGCGCGGCCTCCGGCTCGTTGACGTCGGGCGCGTCCACGAGGGCGACGCGCTTGCGCAGCTCCTTGGGGTCGTCGACGCCGTCGAGCAGCACCGAGCCCGAGCCGGGCTTGAGCCTGCCGGACAGCACGAGGCCGAACGCGGTGTGACCCGTGCCGGGATCGCCCGCCACCAGGGCGAACCCGCCCGTGCCGACGAGCAGGGTGGTCGGCCGCACCAGCGGGCCGTGGGCCCCGGTGACACCGACGCGCCGGGCGTGGATCTCCACCGCTACCTCCTTTGAACTGACCAGTCAGTTCAAATAGTGGCTCGCGGGGAGGTAGCTCGCAACTCCAGGTGGTGTGACGTTCTCGGCAACCTCGCGAAACGGACTCGCGGGGCTCAGCGCAGCGCGAACGCCGGGCGCACTTCCCACACGGTCCACAGTGGACGATAACCCTGGCGCGGCCAGAACACCGAGGAGAGCGGGTTCGGCGGGTTGTAGTAGAGGTACGTGCCCACGGTGCCGAGCCGTTCGAGCTCCCGGTGCGCGAACGCCATCAGCTGCTGCCCGACGCCGGTCCCGCGCGCGCCGGGCAGCACCGACAGGCAGTTCACGTACCCCCAGCGGCCGTGCGGCAGCCGGGTCGACGTCCAGTTGCCCGGTTCCGATGCCACGACCGCGCACTCGGCCAGCGCCACCGCGATCCCGTCGCGCTCGGCCAGCCACGTCGGCCCGTTCGACGCGAGCCGGTCGCGCAGCGTGCGGCGCTTGAGCGCCACCGCCTCCGGCCGGGCGATCGTCGAGCCGACCAGCGACGAGTAGTGCAGCTCGGCCAGCGACAGCTGGAGGACCGCCTCCAGGTCGTGCGGCGTGGCCCGGCGGATCCGCAGCGTCGGCGGCGGGCCGCCGTCCCGGCCGTTCGCGGGGCGCCGCACCGCGATCGTCGACAGCGGCACCATCCCGTGGTCCAGCAGCGCCTTCGTCGCCTCGGCGTCCCGGCTCGGCCAGGTCAGCACGCACGACGAGTCCGGTTCCGCGCCCGCGGCCCTGTCCATCATCCGCCGCCACGCCCGCAGCAGCGCGTCCATCCCGCGCCCGCCCGCCCCGCCCAGCAGCGGCGTCATCTCCCACACCTCGGTGGCCGACCAGAGCCTGCTCATCGACGACGGCTCGTGGACCTGCCGGTGCACCACGCCCGCGACGCGGGTGCCGTCCGGCAGCGCCGCGGTGAGCACGTCGCCGTCCGGCGGCTCCGGCACGGCGGGGAGCATCGGGTCGATCGACGCGAACCGCGCGGACTGCGCGTCCAGCAGTCCTCGACCCACCCTCATGGCCCCAAGATTACGACTCGGGACCGCTCCCACCTGGTCAGGCCCGGACGGCGCGTCGCCCGCGGACCGGCGTCCGACGGGCCGGCGCGCCGTCCGGCCCTACCGCTTGCGGGTGCGGAAGATCGCCGTGCCGGGGAAGAGCCTGCCGCGCAGCGGGCTCCACTGGCCCCACTCGCGGTCGTGGCCCTCCGGCCACTCGGGTTCCAGCAGGTCGACCAGGTCGAGGCCCGCCTCGGCGAGCTGCCGGACGTAGTCGCCCATCGTGCGGTGGTGCTCGACGTAGGTCGCCCGGCCCGTCTCGTCGACCTCGACGTACGGCGTCCGGTCGAAGTACGACTGCGTGGCCGTCAGCCCCTCGGGGCCGGGATCGTCCGGAAAGATCCACCTGATCGGGTGAGTCACGGCGAACACCCACGGCGCGCCGGGGCGCAGCACCCGTGAAACCTCGCGCATGACGACGCCCGAGTCCGCCACGAACGGCACCGCGCCGAACGCCGAGCAGGCCGCGTCGAACGAGCCGTCCGCGAACGGCAGCTGGTCCGCGGACGCCTGGACCAGCGGGACGGCGATGCCGGTCTCGCGGTTGGCCTCGGCGGCGTGCCGGAGCATGCCCGCGGAGATGTCGAACGCGACCGGGTGCGCGCCCTGCGCGGCGAGCCACCGGGCGCACGGCGCGGACCCGCAGCCGACCTCCAGCACGAGCTTGCCCGCGACGTCCCCGAGCAGCCGCGCGTCCTCCTCGCGGACCCCTTCCGGGCACCACATGAAGTCGGCCGCGCCGAGGAAGTCGCCGTGCTCGGCGTGGTAGTCGTCGGCGTCCGCGTCCCACCAGATCCGGTTGGCCGCGCGCGACTCGTCCGCGTCCACGGGACGCTTCGCGATACCGGTCGTGCCGAGGGTCAGTTCGGCACTTGCGTGCTGGGTGGACACACTGCTCCTAACGTGTGGGTACCGGTTTGCCCGCTGGTCGCGAAGCCGCGTACGATACCGCCTGCGTAGTGGGTTAGCTCTGCCCATGATCCAGTAGCACGAAAACTGGCCTGTGGGGGTCGGGTGTGCCCGCCGCGCGAAGCACTTTGCAGGCCACCCAATCCCAATCCGTACCGGAGCCACCTACCTAATGTCCACCGACACCACCATTGTCCCGGTCGCCAAGGCGCCGAAGCAGGTCGCGATCAACGATATCGGTACGGAGGAGGACTTCCTCGCCGCTATCGACAAGACGATCAAGTACTTCAACGACGGCGACATCGTCGAGGGCACGATCGTCAAGGTCGACCGGGACGAGGTCCTGCTCGACATCGGCTACAAGACCGAGGGCGTCATCCCCTCGCGCGAGCTGTCGATCAAGCACGACGTCGACCCCAACGACGTTGTCAAGGTCGGCGACGAGGTCGAGGCCCTTGTTCTCCAGAAGGAGGACAAGGAAGGTCGGCTGATCCTCTCCAAGAAGCGCGCTCAGTACGAGCGCGCGTGGGGCACCATCGAGGCGCTCAAGGAGAAGGACGAGCCGGTCAAGGGCACCGTGATCGAGGTTGTCAAGGGTGGTCTGATCCTGGACATCGGCCTGCGCGGCTTCCTTCCCGCCTCCCTGGTCGAGATGCGCCGCGTGCGCGACCTCCAGCCCTACGTCGGCCGCGAGCTCGAAGCCAAGATCATCGAGCTGGACAAGAACCGCAACAACGTGGTCCTGTCCCGTCGCGCGTGGCTCGAGCAGACGCAGTCCGAGGTCCGCAGCGAGTTCCTCAACCAGCTGCAGAAGGGCCAGGTCCGCAAGGGCGTCGTGTCCTCGATCGTCAACTTCGGTGCCTTCGTGGACCTCGGTGGCGTCGACGGCCTGGTGCACGTCTCGGAGCTGTCCTGGAAGCACATCGACCACCCGTCCGAGGTTGTCGAGGTCGGCCAGGAAGTCACCGTCGAGGTCCTCGACGTCGACATGGAGCGCGAGCGCGTGTCGCTGTCGCTCAAGGCGACGCAGGAAGACCCGTGGCGCCAGTTCGCCCGCACCCACGCCATCGGCCAGATCGTGCCCGGCAAGGTCACGAAGCTGGTTCCGTTCGGCGCGTTCGTCCGCGTGGACGAGGGCATCGAGGGCCTGGTGCACATCTCCGAGCTGGCCGAGCGCCACGTCGAGATCCCGGAGCAGGTCGTGCAGGTCGGCGACGACGTCATGGTCAAGGTCATCGACATCGACCTCGACCGTCGCCGCATCTCGCTCTCGCTGAAGCAGGCGAACGAGGGCTTCACGGTCGACTCCGAGTTCGACCCGACGCAGTACGGCATGGCCGCCGAGTACGACGCCGAGGGCAACTACATCTACCCCGAGGGCTTCGACGTCGAGAGCCAGGAATGGCAGGACGGCTTCGACAAGCAGCGTGAGGAGTGGGAGCGTCAGTACGCTGAGGCCCACACTCGTTACGAGGCCCACATGAAGCAGGTCGCCAAGGCCGCTGCCGCTGAGGAAGAAGCCGCTGGGGAGACCAACTACTCCTCGGGTGGCGACGCCCCCGCCGCCGCGTCCAGCACCGGCGCCCCGGCCCAGTCCGGCGGCACGCTGGCCAGCGACGAGCAGCTCGCTCTCCTCCGCGAGAAGCTGTCGGGTGGCGCCTGATCCTCACGGATCGCTAGGCGGTAACACCTAGAAGAAGCCCCGCACCACTCCGGTGGTGCGGGGCTTCTTCAGTTTCAGTTCGTGGCAAAGCCCCGCCACCGTTCTGTCCGGCGCAGCCCGAATGCCTTATCGGCACAGCCGATGCCCTGTTCGGCGCAGCTCGGATGCCCAGCCGATGCGAAGCGAGGTGCCTTGCCCGTCGCGGAGCGTCGGGTGCCCCGTCCGAAGGCGAAGCCCAGGATGCCCCGTCGACGCGCAGCGAGATGCCCGGTCCGTCGCGGAGCGTCGGATCCCCAATGTCCAAGCCCAAAGCCAGGCCTTGTCGGGCGGAGCCCGATGCCCGAGTCAGGCGAAGCCTGATGCTGGCGCAGCCAGACCTACCCCTGCACCCGATCCAAAGCCATCTCTATGCTTGTCGACGTTTGTCAAGACAGCTCCATCGTCTTGACAAACGTCGACAAGCATAGAACACTCGGCAACCGGGTAAAGCCACCTGCTCTAAACCCCCCCAACCCACCCCCCGACCACCAACAGTCACCCCCCACCCGAACCGGTCAACCAAAACACCACCCCCTCCCCACCCGCCGCGCCTCTTGGATCCACCCCCCACCCCGCACTAAATTCGTCCTCCTATGCCAGCCGCCAGGTACCTCCCCGCCCTACTGGCCATGTCCACCATGGCCCTGCTGGCCTGCGCCGCCCCCGAGAAACCCGCCGCGCCCCCACCCCAGATCCCCCGGATCGTCATCCCCAGCTCGGTGACCCGCACCCCCGTCATGGCCGATCGCCCCATCCCCGACGACTGCGAACTCATCGTCCCCGCCTCCCAGGTCGCCCAGGGCATAGGCCAAGAACTCCCCGGCAAGACCCGAATGATCATCGGCGTCCCCGAGCCCTCCCTGGCCCGCACCGCCAAGGCCGACTGCTACTACGGCGTCCCGGAGGACAAATCCCTCCCGGACGCGATCGTCGTGGTGGGCCTCTCCACCTACGCCGACGAACCCACCGCCAAGGACCGCGTCACCGAAAGCCTCGACGCGGAACGCGCAGAGGGCGCCACCATCACCGAGATCGACGTCGGCAAGCAGAAGGGCACCCTGGTGGCGAACTCCCAGGAGCACCTCGTCATCGGCTCCCTCGGCACGTCGACCTTCGTCGTCAGGGCCAAGAACGGCGTCCTCCCCGACGACAAGATCGCCTCGGTCCTCGCCGGTTTCGCCGCCCAGTCCATGACGGTGCCGATCTCCTGAAAGACTGACCCCATGTTGCGCGTGGGCCTCTCCGGAGGAATCGGGTCGGGCAAGTCGACGGTCGCCGGCAGGCTCGCCGAACACGGCGCCGTCCTCATCGACTCCGACAAACTGGCCAGGGAAGTCGTCGAACCCGGCACCGAAGGCCTGGCAGAGATCGTCGAAGCCTTCGGCCAAGACGTGCTGGACGAACACGGCGCCCTCAACAGGGCAGCTCTAGCCGCGAAGGTCTTCACCAACGAGACCAACCGCAAGACCCTGAACGCCATCGTCCACCCCAGGGTCGGCGCCCGCACCGCCGAACTGCTCACCGCCGCGGCCCCCGACGCGATCGTCGTCCACGACATCCCCCTGCTCGTGGAGAACGACGTCGCCCCCGCCTACCACCTGGTGATCATCGTCCACGCCGACCCCGACGAACGCGTCCGCAGGCTCACCACCTCCCGCGGCATGTCCGAAACCGACGCCCGCAACCGCATCGCCTCGCAGGCCGACGACGACCAGCGCCGGGCCGTCGCCGACGTGTGGCTGGACAACTCCGGCACCCCCGACCTGGTCCTGGCCGCGGTGGACGAGCTGTGGGCCGACCGCCTGGTCTCCTACGAGGCCAACATCCGGCTGCGCCGGTTCACCCCGCGAGGCCCGAAAGTGGTTCCGTACGACGAAACCTGGCCCGAGCAGGCGACACGGGTCGCCAACCGGATCAGGCTGGCCGCAGGCGGGCTGCGCGTCGAGCACATCGGCTCGACGGCGGTACCAGGCCTGGCGGCGAAGGACGTGCTTGACTTCCAACTGGGCGTCCCGTCGCTGGAGGTCGCCGACGAACTGGCCGAACAGCTGGGCGACGCGGGCTTCCCCCGACTTGAGGGGGCGTACGAGGACACCCCGAAACCGGCGGGCGCGGACCCGGAGCTGTGGCGGAAGCGGCTGCACGTGGGCGCGGACCCGCGCAGGAGGGTCAACCTGCACGTCCGGGTGGAGGGCGGCCCGGCGTGGGAGTGGGCGCTGCGGTTCCGCGACTGGCTGCGGACCAGCCCGGACGAGGTGGCGGACTACCAGGAGTTGAAGCTCGAACTGGCCGCCGAGCACGCCTCGGACGACACCATGCTGGCCTACGCGGAAGCCAAGGAGCCCTGGATGGCCGCCGCGTCGGAGCGGATGGGCTACACCGGCGGCCAGACCTCGTAGAGGCCCCGGTGCATCAGCCACGACGTCATGTCGTGGCGGTGCAGGCTGATCTCCTCGAGCGTGCGGTGCACGGTCCGCAACGCCAGGTCGGCGTCACCGGAGCGGAGCACGCGCCCCGCGACGGCGGCGGCGAACTCCTCCGAGCGCACGATCCGGGCGGTGGTGCCGCCGGGGACCGCGAGGCCCAGCAGAAGGTCGGTGGTGCGCCACGACCGGCCGTCGCGCTCGACGCGGACCGCGGTCAGGACGCTCGGCGTCCGACGCGCGTGGCGCGATCGAGGACGGTGGTGCGTCAGGCGGAGACCCAGGTCCGGGATCAGCCAGGTGACCTCGGAATCGGTGAACGGGTCTTCGGGGGTAGGGCATTCCATCCGGAGTCCCCACCGTTCGACCTCGCAGGTCGTCAGGTGCCGCGACATCCCGGAGGAGTAGCTGCGAACAGCGCTTATGGTGTCGACCGTGTCGACCAGCTGAGGTGTGATGACCGCTCCCACGCGATCCGAGGGTAGCCCTACGTGCGCGCTTGGTAACCCTCCGGGTCGATTCGTTACATCACGGATTGATGCCCGTACCACTCTCCGTACTAGCGCCGTCGCCAGGTCGTGATCGTGCCCTGGGAGGCCAGCCAGCGGATCGCGTCGAACCCGTGCGCGGAGATCCCCGCGACCGCCCGGTAGGTCGTCTCCAACGCCCACTGGGCGCGCGGCGCCGGCAGCAGACCGGCGCCCAGCGCGGTCAGCAGCTCGTCGGTGTCCAGCACGGTCACGCTGTGCCCCGTCCGCACGATCAGGTCGAGGTAGAGGTCGATCGTCTTCCACACGGTGCCGCTCGACGTGATCTCGACTACGTCCACGTAGAGGTCGTAGTCGCGTTCGTGGCCGGGGTGCCACGACTGGCGGGTGACGCGCAGGCCGTGCGCGGGCAGCAGCCACGACTCGAAGTGCGACAGCTGCGGGTGGCCGGGCACCGGGCGGAACATGTAGAGCCCGCTCGGCGAGGTCCGGTACTCCTCGACACCCCGCAGGTGGCCCTTGGGATCGGTGTTGCTCTTCGCGTCCAGGTCGAAGTACTCGATCTTGGGCGGATGGATGTGCGCCGCGGGGGCGGCCTCCTTCGTTCGCATCCCGTTATCTTGCCGAGTCCAACGGCCTACCGATATTGCTACATTCGGTTGAATCCGGTGTCTAAGATCCGCGCATGTTCGGCATCATTCGCCCCTGTCGCAACCGCCTCGGCCCTGAGCTGCGCGAGGCCTGGATGGCCCACCTGTGCGGCCTCTGCCTCGCCCTGCGCGACGACCACGGCCAGTTCGCGCGCGTTGTCACCAACTACGACGGCCTGGCGATCTCGGCCATGGTCGAGGCCCAGTCCGACGCCGGGACCGGCCGCCGCGCCGCGGGTCCGTGCGCGTTGCGGGGCATGAAGACCGCCGACGTGTCGTTCGGCCGCGGCGCGCGCCTGGCCGCGACGGTGTCGCTCGTCCTCGCCTCGGCGAAGGTGCGCGACCACGTGGAGGACGGTGACGGCGTGTTCGCCCACCGGGCCGCCAGGGGAGTGGGCCGCCGGGTCGCGTCGCGGTGGGCCGACCAGGCCGCCGAGACCGGTGCCGACCTCGGGTTCGACACGTCCGTCCTGGTCGAGGCCGTGCGCAGGCAGGAGGAGGTGGAGGCGGCCGCCGGACCGGGCAGCTCGGTGCTGCTGGTCACCGAGCCCACCGAGACCGCGACGGGCGAGGCGTGCGCGCAGACCGCCGTGCTCGCCGGCCGTCCCGGCAACGTCGCCCCGCTGCGCGAGGTCGGCAGGCTGTTCGGGCGGCTCGCGCACCTGCTGGACGCCGTGGAGGACCTCGAAGCCGACCGCGAGTCGGGCGCCTGGAACCCGTTGACGGCCACCGGCACCGACCTGACCGAGGCGCGGAGGCTGTGCGACGACGCCGCGCTCGGCATCAAGCTCGCGCTGCGCGAGGCGACGTTCACCGACGACCGGCTGGTGCACCAGCTGTTCGTGCACGAGCTGAAGACGGCGATCGGGCGCACGTTCGGCGACCCGCACTCCCACCAGCCGCCGCCCCCGCCCGGCTGGCGTCCCGAGCCGGGCATGTACCCGCCGCCCCAGCAGCCGTATCAGGGGAACACGTACGGCCAGTACGCGCCGCCGCCCGTTCCACCCGCGGGCGCACCCGGTGGTGGCACGCCGCCCGGCCCGCCGAAGCCACCGAAGAAGGGCCGCAAGAACCCCAAGCAGCCCGGCCCCGGCAGCTTCCTGTGGGCGTGGCCGAAGCTGGTCTGGCCGCCGCACGGCCGCAACGCGCTGGCGGGCTGCCTCGCGGTGCTCTACCAGTGCGGGACCTGCCAGTACTGCTGCCGCGACCCGCACCCCGGCCCGTGGAGCGGCAAGTGGCGCGACGGCTGGTGCAACGACTGCGACTGCGATTGCGGCGACGCGTGCTGCTGCGACGGCGACTGCTGCGGGTGCGATTGCTGCTAAAGGGGGTTTGACCAGCGCCGATCTGAAATCGTCGGACCCCAGGCGTACCTTCGTGCTGTGGCTTTCCCTACCGAGATCCCCGCTGAGGACGCGACCCCCAAGGCGCACTCGCAGTTCCGGCCCGTCGGCGACATCCCGCGCACCGACGGGCAGTTCCGCATGGTCGCCGACTACGAACCGGCGGGCGACCAGCCCGCCGCCATCGCCGACCTCGAGCGCCGGATCCGCGGTGGCGAGAAGGACGTGGTGCTGCTCGGCGCCACCGGTACCGGCAAGTCGGCGACCACGGCGTGGCTGGTCGAGAAGGTGCAGCGCCCGACGCTGGTGATGGCGCCGAACAAGACGCTCGCGGCGCAGCTGGCGAACGAGCTGAAGGAGTTCTTCCCGGACAACGCGGTGGAGTACTTCGTCAGCTACTACGACTACTACCAGCCCGAGGCGTACATCCCGCAGACGGACACGTACATCGAGAAGGACTCCTCGGTGAACGACGACGTCGAGCGGCTCCGCCACAAGGCCACGATGAGCCTGCTGACCAGGCGCGACGTGATCGTGGTGGCGTCAGTGTCGTGCATCTACGGCCTCGGCACCCCGCAGTCCTACCTCGACCGGTCGATCGACCTGAAGATCGGCGGCGAGATCGAGCGCGACCTGCTGCTGCGCGCGCTGGTCGACGTCCAGTACACCCGCAACGACATCGCGTTCAACCGCGGCACGTTCCGGGTGCGCGGCGACACGGTGGAGATCATCCCGGCGTACGAGGAGCTGGCCATCCGGGTCGAGTTCTTCGGCGACGAGGTCGACCGGCTGTACTACCTGCACCCGTTGACGGGCGACGTGATCCGCGAGGTCGAGAGCCTGCGCATCTTCCCGGCCACGCACTACGTGGCGGGGCCGGAGCGGATGGAGCGCGCGATCGGCGACATCGAGCGCGAGCTGGAGGAGTCGCTGGCGAAGATGGAGCGCCAGGGCAAGCTGCTGGAGGCCCAGCGGCTGAGGATGCGCACCAGCTACGACGTCGAGATGATGCGCCAGGTCGGGTTCTGCAACGGCATCGAGAACTACTCGCGCCACATCGACGACCGGCCCGCGGGCTCCGCGCCCGCGACGCTGATCGACTACTTCCCGGACGACTTCCTGCTGGTGGTCGACGAGTCGCACGTGACCGTGCCGCAGATCGGCGGCATGTACGAGGGCGACGCGTCCCGCAAGCGCAACCTCGTCGAGCACGGCTTCCGCCTGCCCAGCGCGCTGGACAACCGCCCGCTCACCTGGGAGGAGTTCGCCGACCGCATCGGCCAGACCGTCTACCTCTCCGCCACCCCCGGCCCGTACGAGATCGGCCAGGCTGGCGGCGAGTTCGTCGAGCAGGTCATCCGCCCGACCGGCCTGATCGACCCCGAGGTCATCGTCAAGCCCACCGAAGGCCAGATCGACGACCTCGTGCACGAGATCCGCGCACGCGCGGAGCGCGACGAGCGCGTCCTGGTCACCACGCTGACCAAGAAGATGTCCGAGGACCTCACCGACTACCTGCTCGAACTGGGCATCCGGGTCCGCTACCTGCACTCCGAGGTCGACACCCTGCGCCGCATCGAACTGCTCCGGCAGCTGCGGCTCGGCGACTACGACGTCCTCATCGGCATCAACCTGCTCCGCGAGGGCCTCGACCTGCCCGAGGTGTCACTGGTCTCGATCCTCGACGCCGACAAGGAGGGCTTCCTCCGCTCCGGCACCAGCCTCATCCAGACCATCGGCCGCGCCGCCCGCAACGTCTCCGGCCAGGTCCACATGTACGCCGACCGCGTCACCGCCTCGATGCGCCACGCCATCGACGAGACCAACCGCAGGCGCGCCAAGCAGATCGCCTACAACACCGAACGCGGCCTCGACCCGCAGCCGCTGCGCAAGAAGATCACCGACATCCTCGAACAGGTCTACGCCGAAGCCGAGGACGCCATCGAGGTAGGCGGCTCCGGCCGCAACTCCTCCCGCGGCAAACGCTCCACCGGCGAAGCAGGCGGCTCCGGCCGCAGCTCCGGCGTCCTCGCCGACAAGGACCGCTCCGGCATGGCCCGCTCCGAACTCGCCGACCTCGTCCAACAACTGACCGACCAGATGATGAACGCCGCCCGCGAACTCCAGTTCGAACTAGCAGGCCGCCTACGCGACGAAATCCAGGACCTCAAGAAGGAACTACGAGGCATGGACGCCGCAGGCATCAAGTAACCCACACCTCCCGCCCCAACAGGCCGGGACCACAACCAGCGCCCCACAAAGCCCTTCCTCGCCTCGTGGGGCGCTGCCCTCATCCACCCACCCGCCACGCAGATCAGGGAGGCGGCCAGCCGGGCTAACGGGGCAGGCTGGCAGGGCCGGCAGACGACCGGGCAGGTGGACGGCGGGGCTGGCCGGGCTGGCGGGCAGGGTCAGCAGACGGGGCAGCCAGGCGGCCGGTGCAGGCGACGGCGAGGCCTGTCGTCCAGGCAGGCTGGGCAGGCCAGCAGAGCTGGCAGATGGGACCGGCAGGCGGCCGTGCAGGCCAGCGGGGCTAGCAGGCGACCGGGTAAGACCAGACAGGGTGTGGCAAACGTGTGGGCGGACACCGCCTCGGCGGCCTCTGTGTACGGGTGGGCGCGGTCGCCAGGACCGCGTCCGCAGCAGGAGCCGGATGCTCGCTTCGACGCAATCGAACGCCCACCCGACAAACCGATACCTAGTCCACCGCAGCCCAGACACCCGCTTCGACGGATTCGGATGCTCCATCAACGGAGCCGATGCCTGGTCCAGCACAGCCCGGATGCCCCGTCGGCGCAGCCGATGCCCTGTCCGGCGTAGCTCGGATGTCTTGTCGGGCGACGCCCGATGCTTGATCGGCGGAGCCGATGCCTGGTCCGGCGCAGCTCGGATGCCCGGCCGATGCGAAGCGAGGTGCCCTGTCCGGCGCGGAGCGTCGGATGCTTGGTCAGGCGGAGCCTGATGCTGGCGTAGCCAGACCTACCCCTGCCCCCGATCCGAAGCCCGCTCTGGGGTTGACGTGGCTTGTCAAGATGGCTTTATCATCTTGACAAGGTGCGTCAAGCCTGGAGACACTCGGCGACCGGGGTGCAGGCATGTTCCCTAAACCCGACCCACCGCCTCGGTCTCCAACCCCAGTCCCCGCTCCAAATTCCCAGCCATCCTCCCCAAAACCCCCACCACAACCGAATACTCCTCCGCCCCCACCCCCTCCATCACCAACTCCCGCACAGCCCCGACCTCCACCACCAACCGCGCATGCTCCACCCGTCCAGCCTCGGTAAGCGCACCCCCGTCCACCAACCCCCGCCGCTCCAAATCCCCCACCACCCCCTCCGCCGAAAACGGCCCCAACGCCCCCGCAACCCCCTCCCTGTCCAACGTCCCCGAAGCGAGCACGTTCAACACCTGCCAATGCCTCCGCGTCAAATCCCCGAGCGCCGCGACGAACATCGCCTCGATCAACCCGTCCAAGTGCTTCAACCAGTACCCGATGGGCCTCAAGCCAACCTCCATGTAACCTGACAACTAGATGCACCCAAGCATGCAACAGGAGCCCCATGGAAGACAACCTCGCAACCGTCGAGCACGCCATGGTGGAAATCCGCCGCCGCCAAACCCGCCGCGCCCTCGCGCGAACCGCCCCCGCCCACGACCCCGCCGCCTTCGACGTCCTCGACGTGATCGAAGCCGCCGAACGAACCGACCAACCCGCCACCGTCACCACGGTCGCCACCGACCTGGCCGTCGACCAACCCCGCGCCAGCAAACTCGTCGCCAGAGCCGTGACCGCAGGCCTCGTCGAGCGGATAGCTGACCAACAAGACGGCCGAAGGGCGTTCCTCCGCCGAACCGACGCGGGCCGCGACGCATCGGCACAAGTGCACGCCACACGGCAAAAGGCCTTCGACCAAGCGATGCACGACTGGACCGACGCCGAAAGAGCCGAGTTCGCCCGACTCGTCCTCCAATTCGCCAACGCCCTGCCCTAGCGGAGAATCGCCACATGACCCTCGACGACCTCATCGCGCACTGCCTGGCGAAACCGGGCGCGGAGGAGACCTATCCCTGGGGCGACGCGGAACTGGTCTGCAAAGTCGCGGGCAAGGCCTTCGCGTTCATCGGACTGGACGCCGGAACGATCGGTCTGAAGTGCCCGAACGACGCGGAAGAACTTCGCGACAGGTATCCGGACGACGTCAAGGCCAGTGCCTACATCGGACGGTACGGGTGGAATTCCGTGCGCGCCAACGGGGGCGTGCCGGTGGACGAGTTGCGTGAACTGGTGGATCGTTCGTACGAGGCCGTGGTGTCGAAGCTCCCGAAAGCGAAGAGGCCCTAGTGCCGCAAGCGTTCGCGGGGTGAAGTACTACGGTGGTGTCCGGGCATCGGACGTGGTCAACACCGGAGGTAGTTCGCGTGGCTTATTCGGCCGAGATCAGCAGGGTCAACCCGACCTGCTTCGTGTTCCTCGTGGACCAGTCGGCGTCCATGAACGATCCCATCGGCGGGGACAGCCCGCAGCGCAAGGCCGACGTGGTCGCGGACGCGATCAACCGGCTGCTGACCGAGCTGTCGGTCAAGTGCGCCAAGGAAGAGGGCGTTCGGGACTACTTCCACGTCGCGGTCATCGGGTACGGCAGCTCCGTCGGGTCCGCGTACGCGGGGTCGCTCGCGGGGCGTGACCTGGTGCCGTTGAGCGAGGTCGCGGACAATCCGGCCAGGGTCGAGGAGCGGGTCAAGAAGGTGCCGGACGGCGCCGGTGGTCTGGTCGAGACGACCACGCGCTTCCCGGTGTGGATGGACCCGGTGGCGAACGCGGGCACGCCCATGTGCCGTGCCCTGCAGTACGCCGAGTCGATCGTGGCCAAGTGGCTGGTGGAGCACCCCGGCTGCTTCCCGCCGATCGTGCTGAACCTGACCGACGGCGAGTCCACCGATGGCGACCCGGACGCCCCGGCCGCGGGCATCCGCGCGCACGCCAGCGCCGACGGTGCCGCGCTGCTGTTCAACCTGCACGTGTCGGCGGGCGGCGGTGAGCCGGTGACGTTCCCGGACGCCGACGGCGGCCTGCCGGACGCCTACGCGCGGACCCTGTTCAACATGTCGAGCGTGCTGCCGACGGACATGCGCTCCTACGCGGCGACGCAGGGCTTCTCCGTCAGCGACGCGACCCGCGGGTTCGTCTACAACGCGGACATCGCGTCGATCGTGCAGTTCCTGGACATCGGCACTCGCGCGACCGACCTGCGCTAGCGCATGTGGGCCTACGTCTCGACGCTGTCCGTGCACAAGGACGGCGCGACTCCCGAGGAGTGCGAGGACGCGGCCGGGGTGGTGCCCGTCATCGAGTCGGACGAGCCCACGGACGGCGCGGTGTCGGTCGCGGTGTCCGACGGCGCGTCGGAGAGCCTGCTCGCGGGCCCGTGGGCGCGGCTGCTGGTCGAGTCGACGGTGGAGGCCGTGCGGGCGAAGCCGGAGGTGCTGCACAGCGACTCCGGGTTCGCCCGCGTCGTGCTGGACGCGGTGGACGACTGGGACGGGTGGCTGGCCGGATACATCGCCGGACGCGAAGCGGAGGACCGGCCGATCAAGTGGTACGAGCAGCCGGGCCTCGACCGGGGCGCGTACGCGACGCTGCTCGCGTTCCACCTGACCGACGTGGGCCTGTGGCACGCGGCCGCCCTGGGCGACAGCTGCCTGTTCCAGGTGCGGTCCGACCGGCTGCTCCGGGCGTTCCCGGTGGAGACGGCCGTGGCGCTGGGCACCTCGCCCGCGCTGCTGAACAGCCGCAACCGCGACGAGGCCCTGATCGCGTCGAAGGCTGGGTTGGCCAACGGCGACTACGAGGAGGGCGACCAGTTCTTCCTGGGGACCGACGCGATCGCGCACTGGTTCCTCAGCGAGGTCGAACAGGACGACTGCCCGTGGGAGGTGCTGAGGGACCTCAGCGCCATCGGCAGCCAGGAGGCGTTCGCGAAGTGGGTCGCCGATGAACGCGCGGGTGGCCGGATGAAGAACGACGACGTGACGCTCGTGCACGTCGACCTGGGGTAAGCGCGATGGCGACGGCGAGATTCCCGTCCGGGGCTGCCTACGTCGAGGCGCTCCAGAACACCGCGCTGTGCTTCGACGACCCCGAGCTCAAGGGTGCCCGCGTCGAGCTGGACAAGCTGTCGCGGCCGAGGGCGATCTCGGGGAACTTCGCGAGCGTGTTCTCGGTGACGGCGGCCAACGGGCGGCGCTACGCGATCAAGTGCTTCACCAGGGAGGTCACCGACCAGGAGGTCCGCTACCGCGCCGTCAGCGACCACCTGGCCAAGCTCGACCACCGCTGGAAGGTGGGGTTCACCTACCTGCCGCACGGGATCATGGTCGAGGGCCGCCGGTACCCGATCCTCAAGATGGACTGGGTCGAGGCCACGAGCCTGACCCGCTGGCTCGACGACCACGTGAACGACTCGGCGGCCGTCGCGCAGGTCGCGGAGCGGTTCGCCGAGCTGGTGGGGGAACTGGAGTGGGCCGGCATCGCGCATGGCGACCTCCAGCACGGAAACCTGCTGGTCGTGGGCGACGGGTCGCTGCGGCTGGTCGACTACGACGGCATGTTCGTGCCCGCGCTCGCGGGCTCGGGCGCCGCCGAGATCGGGCACCGCAACTACCAGTCGCCGTCGCGCACGCAGTCCGACTTCGACGCGACGATCGACCGCTTCTCCGCGTGGGTGATCTACCTGTCGCTGGTGGCCGTCGCCGCGGAACCCGCGCTGTGGGGTCAGCTCCGCGAGGAGGGCGGCGAGTACCTGCTGCTCACCGAGGAGGACTTCACCGACCCCGAGGGCTCCAGCCGGTTCTCCATCCTGCTCAACCACGTCGCACCCGAGGTGCGCGTCCTGGTCGGGCACGTGCAGACCCTCGTCGGGACCCCGCCGAACCTGCTGCCGGAGCTCAAGCCCATCCCGGTCGACTCGCTGTCGCCCCGCTCGGCGTTCCACCAGCCCACGATCTCGGGTCTGCCCGCGTGGATGGTCGACCACGTCCCGGAGTCCGACCCGGTCCCGGACAAACGGTTCGCCCCGCGCGGCGCGCTCGTCTGGTCGGCCACGCTGCTGCTCGTCGCCTTCGTCGTGGGTGCGGTGCTGCTCGGCGCGATGGCGCTGGTCACGCCCTTGGTGGCCGCCGGGTTCGGTGCCATCGGCGTCGTGCTGTGGCTGGTGGACCTGGCCGTGCTGTACCTGCGCGGCCCCGAGTCGAGGGCCGCCAAGCAGGCCAGGACGCAGCGCGACGAGGCCAGGCAGGAACGGGTCGCCGCCGACGTGGAGCTGAGCGTGGCCACGCGCCGGTCCGACGAGCTGGTGAACGCCGCCAAGGAGATCGCCGAGACCGGCCGCAAGCGCAGGCAGACCATCCAGGCCACGCACGGCAGCGAGCTGGCGGTGTTCAACCGGGATCACTCGAAGCACCTCGCGATGCTCGCGGGCGAGCGCACCGGCATCAGCAACCAGCTGCGCCAGGAATTGGCCCAGGCACTGCTCGCCGCGCAGGCCGAGCACGTGCGGAGCAAGCTCGCGAAGATCGAGATCGCGTCCAGCGGCCTCGACGGCTTCGGCGGCAAACTGATCCGCAACCTGCACGACGCGGGCATCGTGACGGCGGCGGACTTCGACGGCGTCGGCTACATGGTCAACGGCCAGTTCCAGAACCGGATCGCCCAGTTCCACCTGACCTCGGGTTACTCGGTCCGGGTCCCCGGCATCGGCGAGGTCAAGGCGAACCGGCTGGAGGAGTGGCGCAGGGAGCAGGAGCGCACCGCCCGCCGCACCCAGCCGATCAGGCTCGGCGACGGCCAACTGCGGGTGATCGAGGCGCGTTTCCGCACCCAGATGCTCGCGCTCGGCACGACCGAACAGCAGGCCCAAGCCGTCGCACAGCAGCGCAAGACCCTGCTCAACCAGCGCCTCACCCG
Source organism: Umezawaea sp. Da 62-37 (assembly GCF_032460545.1). Taxonomy (GTDB): domain Bacteria; phylum Actinomycetota; class Actinomycetes; order Mycobacteriales; family Pseudonocardiaceae; genus Umezawaea. The sequence goes on along the minus strand of NZ_CP135965.1, from coordinate 3,395,151 downwards.
CGACCTCGCCGCCTTGGACGTCTCGCAGCGCACGGCCACCGCACAGGCCGCCCAAGAGCAGAGCAGGCACCTGCCAGTCCTCCGCAAGGCCCAGGCGGGCGCCGAACGCGCCACCCGCCGGTACGAACTGGCCGAGCAGGAAGCACGCGCCTACCGACCCATCACCTACCCGCGCTTCGTCCTGTTCTCCCTGATCGGCCGCTGACCCGACCACGGTCGGCGGCCGGCCGGGACGGCGTCAGGAACGCGGTTCAGGCTGGATCATCCCGAAGACGTTGCCCTCGGTGTCCTTGTAGTACGCCAACTTCCCCACACCCGGCACGGTGTCCTTCGCCAACGCCACCACACCACCCGCCCGCTCAGCCGCCCCGATGTAGGCATCGATGTCATCAACCGCCACAACCATCGACGCCCCGTTGATCGGCCCGTCAACAGCGGGCTCCGGTCCACGCCGCTGGGTGAGCCCACCGTTGATGCCGTCACCCTCGTCACCGGTCACGATCGACCAGTACGGCATGTCCCCGTACTGCTGGAACTTCCACCCGAACGTCGACTCGTAGAAAGCCCTGGCACGCGCCAGGTCCGAGGCGTGGATCTCGAAGTGCACTGGACGAGGCATACGCCGGACGCTACGCCCGAAACCACCCCCTATCCAGCACCACCACCCCCACGAACAGGCCCGGATCCGGCCCATCGACACCGCGGCCACCGTGGACCAGGAGGAACCGCGGGCGCTGCCAAGCGAGTCGCGGAACCCAAGCTGGAGAAGGACATCCCGCGCAAGACCACCACGTACCTGCCAAGGATCACCCATCCGGCGATGCTGGAGATATTGCCCCGCTGCGGAAGCCCGACCGGCATCCGCAAAGCCAGCCGACGCAAACTCGCCGCCAAGCACGCTCCGCGCATGGGCACCAGGCTGACCGAGGAGATCACGGCCGCGTTGGCCGAGTAGACGGTGACGGTTCCGGGTACGGCCGACACCGCGCTAGCCGACTGGCCGACAGCCTAAAAACCGTTCTGGCACAACGCAAACAGGTCGCCACCGAGGTCGAGGGGACCCTCAATGCTCACCCTCTCGCCCGGATCCTGCTCGAAGTCGGCGACGCCTCCGAATCCGCCTCCTCCGGACATCTGGCCACCTACGCCGGGATCGCCCCGGTCATCCGCAGCTCCGGAAGCAACATCAAGGGCAAGCACCCCGCCAGGTCGGGCACCGCAAGCTGAAACGGGCCTTCTTCCTGTCCGTGTTCGCCGCTCTGTCCAACCCGACCAGCAGGACCTACCACCAGCGGAAACGAGACGAGGACAAGAAACACAACGTCGCGCTGATCTGCCCGGCACGACGAACCCGAACGTGCCCGCACCCGGAGAACGGCGGGCACCGATGACCTGTTTCGAGCTGCCGAGAGCCACACCGGCGACCACCCACGCCAACCGGCAGCACCCCGCCGCACCAGCCCAAACGACAAGGGCCCCCGGCGTCGATGCGGATCTCTCAACCCACACCAACCCCGGAGGCCCTCCACTCCGACCACCGAACTAGCTGGTCACATCCTTGGTCCGGAACCTCCGAGCCGCCAGCACCGTGAACAGCCCCCCGTACGCCAGCGCCGAGAACACCCCCTTGGTCATGTCCGACCAGTCGATGTCCGTCGACAGCAGATCCGCCCACGACAGCGCGTAGTGCGTGGGCAGGTACTGCCTCAGGTCCCCCAGCGCGGTGATCTGGTCCAGGATCTGCGACAGGATCGACGCCAGCACGGCCCCGCCGACCGCACCCAGCGGCGCGTCGGTGGCCACCGACAGGAACAGCGCCAGCCCGGCCACCCAGAACAGGTGGACGGCGATGTAGCAGACCGCCAGCACCAGCGCGGTCACCCCGTCGGAGAACGACGCCGCCTCACCCGTCGGGCTGACCAGCTCGCCCGATCCGTACCAGACCACGCCGACGGCCAGCGCCACCGCGGGCAGCAGGATCAGTGCGAAGATCGACAGCAGCCCCGAGGAGATGGCCTTGCGGCGCATCAGCCGGTGCCGGGGGATGGGCGCGGCGAGCAGGTACTTCAGGCTCGACCACGACGCCTCGCTGGCGATCGTGTCGCCGAAGAACAGCGCCACGATCATCGGCAGCAGGAAGCTGCTCGTCACGAACAGCGTGAGCAGCACGAAGTTCACGCCGCTCGCGGTGGCCAGGTCGACGAAGCCGCCCGACCGCCGGTTCGGCGAGGACTCGCCCAGCTCGAACGAGATCACCAGGACGAACGGCAGCAGCACGAGGAACGCCAGCACGAGCTGGGTCCTCCGCCGCCGCAGTTGGCGGATCAGCTCCACCCGCAGCGGCATGGTCTTGCGGGCCCGGTAGCCGACGGTCGACCCGTCCGGCGCCACCCGCGTGACCTCGCCCGCCACCGCGTCCGCGAGGTCGTCGATGGCGGCCGAGTCCGTGTGGACGCTGTTGTCCCCGGTCTCGACGACGGCGGTGTCGAGACCGGGATCGGTGTCCTTCTTCGCGGCGCTCACGTGGAAGTCCCCTCTCCGACCAGTTCCAGGAAGGCGTCTTCCAGCTTGCGGCGCGGCCCGACCTGGTCGACCGAGACCCCGGCCTTGACCAGTTCGGTCAACGCCTCCGAGCGCGGCGTGCCGTTGAGGCCCGCGTGCACGAGTTCGCCGTCGACGTGCACGTCGTGCACGCCGTCGATGGCGCGCAGCACGGTCGCCGCCCGCATCGGGTCGCCGACCTTGAACGTCGCCTCGCCACCGCCCTGGGCGATGTCCTCGACGAGCCCGGCCGCGACCAGCTTGCCCTTGTGCATCACCACGACGTGGCTGCAGGTCTGCTCGACCTCGGCCAGCAGGTGGCTGGAGACCAGCACCGTCCGGCCCGCCGCCGCGTAGCGGCGCAGCACGTCGCGCATCTGGTGGATCTGGGGCGGGTCGAGCCCGTTGGTGGGCTCGTCCAGCACGAGCAGGTCCGGCAGGCCGAGCATCGCCTGGGCGATGGCCAGCCGCTGCCGCATGCCCTGGCTGTACGTGCGCACCTTGCGCTCGACGGCGTTGCCGAGGCCCGCGATCTCCAGGGCCTCCTCGAAGTGCGCCTGCTCGACCGGTCGGCCGGTGGCCGCCCAGTACAGGTGCAGGTTCGCGGTGCCGGACAGGTGCGGCAGGAAGCCCGCGCCCTCGACGAACGACCCGATCCGCGACAGCACGGGCGCGCCGGGCGTGATCTTGTGGCCGAACACCCTGATACCGCCCTCGGTCGGGTGGATCAGCCCCATCAACATGCGCAGCGTGGTGGTCTTGCCCGCGCCGTTCGGCCCGAGCAGGCCCAGCACCTGGCCGTGCTCCACCCGGAAGGACAGGTCCTTCACGGCGGTGAGCTTGCCGGGGTAGGACTTCGTCAGGTTCTCGATCACCAGCGGCACCGAGGTCAGCTCGGGGTCGACGTCCGCGGCGAGCCTGCGCCGGAACGCGGCCACGACACCCACCACGACGAAGGCCAGCAGCACGATGCCGATGCCCCACAGCGCGGTGGTCGCGAGACCGGTCGTGGTGTTCGTGCCCGACACGGTGGGCAGCTGGATGTTCTCGTCGGCCAGCGCGATCCGGTACGCCGCGGGCGCCTCGGTGTTCGCGTACGCCTGGTCGGTGGTGGCCACGACGAGCTGCACGCGGTGGTTGCTCTCGACCGGCCGCACCACGCCCGCCAGCGTCACGGTCACGTCGACCGGGGTGCCGTCGGCGGGCAGCGAGCCGATCCGGACCGGCGCCACGGCCGCGCCCGGCAGCGTGCGGGCGCCGTTCGCGTCGGCGTCGTAGAGCTTCACGAACAGCACCGTGCCGTCGGCGGGCACCGGTTGGCCCGGCACCGCCGCGACCCGCAGTTTCACCGTCGGCGAGCCCGCGACCAGCACCTGGGAGGTCAGCTGGTCGGAGCTGAACACCGCGGCCTGGCCCGGCAGGTCGATCGACAGCCTGCTGGACAGCGAGCTGGACCCGCTGAGCACCGAGCCGAAGCCGGGGAGGCTGCTCACCGCGGCCGGGTTGCCGCCCGCGGGGTTCACGACGACCTGCTCACGGCCCTTGAGCGGCAACGACGTCCGCGAGGTCGCGTCCTGGCCGGTGAGGCCGGGGTAGCTCGCCGCGGACACGGTCCGCACCGACGTGGTGCCGTTCGTGCGGAACGCGCCCTGCACCGAGTACTCGAAACCGGTGCCGGGGTCGGTGCCCTTGCCCTGGAGGTGGAACGCCATCCAGTCGGCGATCTCGCCGCGCAGCGCGGCTCCCGGACTGCCGCCGTCGTGGCCACCGGCGTACCAGACGACCTTCACCTGCGCGCCGTTCGCGCTGATCTGCCGGGCGTTCGCGTCGGCCTGGTCGAGGCCGAACAGGGTGTCCTGCTCGCCCTGCACGATCAGCGTCGGCTGCTTGATCCCGCTGTTGTAGGACACGGGGGAGACGTCGCGCAGCAGCTTCACCGTCGCGGCGCTCGCCTTGCCGGTGGTCGCGACCTCGGTGTACGCGGCGCACACCTCGGCGGTGAACCGGCCGCACGGGTCCGGGGTGGGCTGCGTGCCCGCCTGCTGGCGGCCCTGGCCCTGGCTCTGGCCGGAGGCGACCGCGGAGGCGTCGGCCACCGCGTTGCCCGCGGCGGTGTCCTCCTGGCCCGGCTCGGCCGCTTCCCGGCCAGGACTCGCGCCGTCGCTGCCGGAGAGGCCCGCCGAGAAGAAGATGCCCGCCCACGAGCGCTTGAACACGCCGTCGTCGCCGAACGACCCGGCGGCGGGCGTGGCGTCGGTGGGCGACCCGGTGGCGCCCGCGTTGGGCAGCAGGGCCTGCGACAGGTCGTTGTAGGTGATGACGGGCGCGAGCGTGTCGACCCGCTTGTCGGCGGCGGCCAGCAGCAGCGACAGCGAGCCGCCGTAGGAGCCGCCGGTCACGCCGACCCTGGGGTCGCCGGGCCCGTCGGTCTGCACCTCTTCGCGGGTGGCGAGCCAGTCGAGGAGCTTCTGGGCGTCGGCCACCTCGCGGTCGTTGGCGTTCAACGAGATCTTGCCGGTGCTGCGGCCGAAGCCGCGCGCCGAGTAGGCCAGCACCACGAAACCGCGCTGGGCGAGTTCGGTGGCCTGGGCGGCGACGCTGGTCTTGCTGCCGCCGAAACCGTGCGGGAGCAGGATCGCGGGCGCGGGCGTCTGGACGGGCAGGTACAGCGTGGTGTCGATCTGGATCGTCTGGGAGCTCCCAGGACTTTCCGGCACGTCGATCACCGCGTCACGGGTGCTCACCGGCGGAGGGGCGTCTTCCGATCGTGTCCAGAGCACGGTGCCGCCGATGAGGGCGAGCACCACGAGCACGATGGGGAGAGACCACCTGCCGCGGAGGCGGGAGAGGTGGGACACGGGATTGACCTTATTGGAGGTTTGCTGAGAAAGGGCTGAAGGTGTACGGGCGGCGTTGCGGCGCCCTTTCGGCCGGTGGGCGAATTAGCTGGTGGGCGGGGGTGGTTCGGGCCGGCCGCGGGTGCGCCTGGTCACCACGAGTGGCGCGGGTGCCTCGGTGTAGGACAGACTCATGACGAGCGTGGAGGGGAGTACTCCCAACGCGGCGGTGTCGTCAGCACGGTGGTTCGACCTGAGAGCCACCCGGTGCCGCCGGTCGACAGCGGAAGTCGCTGTTGGCGGAGGAGACCTCCGGGCATTGGCATGCGCCTGTCCGGAGGTTGGAAAAATGGTAGTTCCCGCGTGGCTGTGGATCGCTACGATCGCCGGTCTGCTGGTACTCCTCGCCGTCGACCTCGTCATCGTGGACCGGAAACCGCACGAGGTCACCATCGGTGAAGCCGGCCGCTGGGTGGCCTTCTACGTCGCCGTCGCCCTCCTCTTCGGTGCGGGGCTCTACTTCTTCGGCGACGCCGAGGCCGCGACCGGCTTCTTCGCCGGGTACATCACCGAGTACTCGCTCAGCGTGGACAACCTGTTCATCTTCCTGATCATCATGACCACGTTCAAGGTGCCCGCGATCCACCAGCACAAGGTGCTGCTGATCGGCATCCTGATGGCACTGGTCATGCGCGGCATCTTCATCGCCGTCGGCGCCGCGGTCATCTCGCAGTTCAGCTGGGTTTTCTACATCTTCGGCGCGTTCCTCATCTACACCGCGTACAACCTCGCGAAGACGAACCACGACGAGGACGAAGAGGACTTCAAGGAGAACGCCGCGCTCCGGATCGTGCGCAGGATCTTCCCGGTGTCGGACAAGTACCACGAGGCCAAGTCCTTCGTGAAGATCGACGGCAAGCGCTTCGTCACCCCGATGTTCATCGTCATCGTCGCCATCGGCACCACGGACCTGCTCTTCGCCCTCGACTCGATCCCGGCCATCTTCGGCCTCACGAAGGAACCGTTCCTCGTCTTCTCCGCCAACGCCTTCGCCCTGATGGGCCTGCGCCAGCTGTACTTCCTGCTCGGCGGCCTGCTCAGCAAGCTGGTGTACCTGTCGGTCGGCCTCTCGGTGATCCTCGGCTTCATCGGCGTCAAGCTGATCCTGGAAGCCCTGCACACCAACACGTTCTCGTTCCTCAACGACGGTGAGGGCCTGCCCGTCCCCACGATCGGCATCGAACTCTCGCTCGCCGTGATCGTCGGCGTCCTGGCCATCACCACGGTGGCCAGCCTCATCAAGGTGAAGCGCCACCCCGAGGCCGCCAAGCACGTCGCGGGCACGCTCTAGCCGGGACGGGGCCGGTGGGCGGACGGGATTCCCGTCCACCCACCAGCCCCATCCCGTCAGATCACCCGCCTGCCGTCCATCCACACCCCGCGGATCGCCTCGCGGAACTCCGCGCCGCTGCGCGCGGCCAACTCCTCCGCGTCTCCCCGCACCAGCACCAGGTCCGCCTTCTTGCCGGACTCGATCGTCCCCAGCTCACCGTCCACACCGAGCAGTTCGGCGGCCGATCGCGTGGCGGCGTGCAGCGCGGCCGCGGGCGACAGTCCACAGGCGACCATCAGCGGCAGCTCCTCCAGGTTGTACCCGTGCGGCCCCACGCCGGAGTCCGATCCCATGGCGATCTTCACGCCCGCCTCGACGGCCATCCGCACGGACTCGTCGTGCCGGGCCGCCACGCTCGTGGCCTTCTCCCGGATCAGGTCGGACACGTTCATCCCGTCCGCGATCTGCTTGAGCACCGCCCGCGGCGCCGTCAGCGTCGGCACCAGCCACGTGCCGTTGGCCAGCATCAGCTCGACGGCCTCCTCGTCGAGGAACACGCCGTGCTCGATCGAGCGGACGCCGTTGCGCGCGGCGACCTTGATGCCGTCGGTGGCCTGGGCGTGCGACATGACGAAGAGGCCGGCGGCCCCGGCCTCGGCGACGACCATCGCGACCTCCTCGTCGCGGAACTGGCCGAGCCGCGGGTTCGAGCGCGGGGACAGCACGCCGCCGCTGGTCGCGATCTTGATGACGTCGGCGCCCGCCCGCACCAGCTCGCGCACGATCCGCCGCAGCTCCTCCGGGCCGTCGCCGACGCCGCCGGGCGCGCCGGGGTGGTGCACCGCGCCGTGGACGCCGCACGGCATCCACTCGTCGCCGTGACCGCCGGTCTGCGACACCATGCTGATCGCGATCTGCATCCGCGGTCCGGCGATCAGGCCGGTGCGGACGGCCGTGGCGACGCCGAGGTCGGAGCCCAGCGCGTCGCGCACGGACGTGATGCCGCACTCCAGCGTCGCCCGCATGTTCCCGATCGCCTGGTAGAACGGCAGCGAGAACGGGGTGTTCAGCGACTTCACGGTGTCGATGTCGCCGAACATGAAGTGCGTGTGGCAGTCGAACAGGCCGGGCAGGACCGTGTGACCGGTGGCGTCCACGACCTCGTCCCCGTCGAGCCCCGTTCCGACGTCCACGATCCGGTCGTTCTCGACCACCACGTCACCGGGCCGCGCGGACGCGCCGGAGCCGTCGAACACCTTGCCACCTGCGAACACGATCCGAGTCATGGCACCGCAATCCTGTGTGATCGTCAATAAATCTCGTGAGCCTTGCTAAGAATAGTGGGGTAACGTGCTCCCTCGTGCGCCCCGATGACCTGAAACTGCTGTCCGTGCCCGGCCCGCTCGCGCTGCACGGCGACCTCCTCCTGGTCACCGTGACGAGCCCCGACCTGACCGCGAACGCCTACCGAGGCGGTCTGCACCGCGTGCCGCTGGACGGCGGCGACCCCGTGCGCTGGACGTGGGGGGACCGCGACCAGGCCCCGCGCGTCTCGCCGGACGGCAGGTGGGTGGCGTTCCTGCGCAGCTCAGGCCAGGGCAAGGCGGCCGTTCCGCAGCTGCACGTGCTGCCCGCCGACGGCGGCGAACCGCGCCGGATCACCGACCTGCCGCTCGGCGCGGGCACCCCGGTGTGGGCCCCGGACTCGCGGCGGATCGCGTTCACCGCCCGGATTCCCGAGGCCGGTCGCTACGGCGCGACGCTCGTCGAGGGCGAGGACGCCCCCACCCCGGACGCCGAGGCACCGCGCCGGATCACCCGTCTGGACTACCGCGCGGACGACGTCGGCTTCCTGGGCGACCGGGTGCCGCGACTGCACGTCGTGGACGCGCTCGACCCCGACGCCGAGCCGGTCGAGCTGACCGACGGCTCGTTCGACGTCGCGGAGCCGACGTGGACCGCGGACGGCGAGCGGCTGGTCTTCGTGGCCGACCGGGACTTCGGCGTCGTCGAGTCGCTGCACAACGACCTCTGCTCCGTGCCCGCCGACGGCGGCGAACCGGAACTCGTGCTGCGCACCGCGGGCAGCGCGACGCACCCGTTCCACGGCCCCGACGGCACGCTGCACTTCCTGGCCAGCGAGTTCACCGGCACCAACGGCGTGGCGCGCAACCTCGGCCTGTGGTCGTACTCCGGGGGCACCGCGACCAGGCTCACCGACGCCGAGACCGTCGACTGCGAACGCGCCGCCGGCATCCCGGTGGTCACCGACTCCGGCATCCTGGTCGCGGTCCGCAACCGCGGCGCCGTCGAACTGCGCCGGGTGCCGCTCGACGCGTCCGACGCGGTGCTCGACGACCTGGAAGTCGTTGCGGGCCAAGGTGGTGAGGTCAAGGCGTTCGGCGCGCACGGCGACCGCGTGGTCGCCGTCGTGTCCACTTCGGACAACCCCGGTGAGGTCGTTCTCGTCGGCACCGGCGTGATCACCGACTTCGCGGCCCCGCTGCGCGAGGCGGGCGTGCGCACGTCGGTCGAGCTGAACGGCACCGCCCCCGACGGCTACCCGGTGCACGGCTTCCTGGTCCTGCCCGAGGGCGAGGGTCCGCACCCGGTGGTGCTGGCCGTGCACGGCGGCCCGTTCATGTTCCACACCAGCGGTTTCTTCGACGAGGCGCAGGTGTACGCCAGCGCCGGGTACGCCGTCGTGCTGCCGAACCCGCGCGGCTCGGCGGGCTACGGCCAGGCGCACGGGCAGTCGATCATCGGCGGTTTCGGCACGGTCGACGTGGACGACGTGCTCGCCCTGCTCGACGTCGCGCTGGAACGCCCGGAACTCGACGCGGGCCGGGTGGGCGTGATGGGCGGCTCCTACGGCGGGTTCATGACCAGCTGGCTGGCCTCGCACCACGGCGAGCGCTTCCGCGCCGCGTGGAGCGAGCGCGCCGTGAACGCCTGGGACTCATTCGTGGGCTCGTCCGACATCGGCTGGTTCTTCACCGACGCCTACTGCGGCACCGACCCCGCGGACCACCACGCGATGAGCCCCCTCACCCACGCCGACAAGATCACCATGCCGTTCGCCGTCGTGCACTCCGAGCACGACTGGCGCTGCCCGCTGGAACAGGCCCAGCGCATGTTCGTCGCGCTGCGCCGCAACGGCGTGCCCGCCGAAATGCTGATCTTCCCCGGTGAGGGCCACGAACTCACCCGCTCCGGCAAGCCGCGCCACCGCCACCAGCGCTTCACCGCCGTCCTGGACTGGTGGTCCAGGCACCTGGGCTGAGCGACCCGCCGGGGTGCGACTTCCGGTGGAAGTCGCACTCGGGCGTGGACGGGATGCCCCAATGGCTAGCGGTGGCGGCTCCCGTGCGGCACGCTCCCTCCATGCAGTGGACAGTCCGGCCCGCGAGGCTGGAGGACGCCACGGAGATCGCCCGGATCAACGTGGCCGCGTGGCAGCACGCTTACCGGGGCATCGTCGCCGACCCCGTGCTCGATCGCATGCTGCCGGAGAGCAGGCTCCCCGGCTGGAGCCGCGTCCTCGCCCTCCCGGAGCCCAGCGCCGTGTTCGTGTCGGTGTCCGAGGTGGGTGTCATAGGGGCGTATTGCGCGGTGGATGCCGTGCGGGAGGTGGGGGACGCGCACCCTGACCTGCACACGGGGGAGATCACGGCGATTTACGCCGATCCCCGGTTTCGGGGGACCGGGGCGGGGCACGAGGTGCATGAGGTGGCTGTGCGGCATTTGATCGAGCACGGGTTCCGGTATGCGGTGTTGTGGGTTTTTCAGGAGAACGTGCGCAGTCGGGATTTTTACGAGGCGCACGGGTGGAGGCATGACGGGGTTGTGCATCGGTATGAGCTGGGGGATCAGGAGCTGCCTGAGGTGAGGTATGCGCGGTTCTTGTCGGCGCCTCGGAGGAGGTCTGCGGCGGCGGCTCGTCGGTCTTGAGGTTTGTGCGGGTTGCGTCGTGGGTGAGGTGGCTTTACCCCGGTCGCCGAGTGTTCTAGGCTTGGCGAACCTTGTCAAGGCGGGAAAGATGCCTTGACAAGCTCCGTCAAGCCTAGAGATGGCTTCGGATCGGGGTGCAGGGGTAGGTCTGGCTGCGCCAGCATCGGCTCCGCCGACGAGGCATCAGGCTGCGCCCGACAGAGCATCAGGCTGCGCCTGACAAGGCATCCGAGCTGCGCCGGACCAGGCATCCTGGGCTGCGCCTTCGGACTGGGCGTGCTGGGTTAGCCGAGCAGTGTGTAGTTCAGTTCCTCGCACACCCGTGCCAGTGGTAGGTCCAGGCCGGGGTGGTCCAGGGGGAGCAGCACGTCTGGTGCGGCGGGTAGGCAGGAGGCGCCTGGTGGGTCCCACAGGCAGACGGCGGGGTCGCCGGAGTCCATGGAGGAGCGGTACCAGAGGCCGTCGAGTTCCGGGTAGGCGGCGCGGATGGCGCGGGCCCAGGCTTGGGTGAGGTGTTTGGGGCCGCTGCTGAGTTCCTGTGACGCGCCGACGCGGGTGGGCCAGAGGCCGGTCAGGTCCAGTAAGCGGAGGGTGCGGCGGGGGCGTAGGGCTACGAGGAATGGGCTGCGGGTGCGGCGGTCTACGACCGAGGTGGCCTGGAAGACCTCGGCGACGCTCGTCCGCACGGTGAGGCCGAAGTACAGGACGCCGTGTTCCTGGGCGACTGACGGGGAGCCGTCGGTGCTCGGGGGGTGGGTGTCGAACCTGGCGTGGGCGAGCGGGCCGGTGTAGCGGAAGGTGTTCCACCGTTGGGGGTGTTGGCCCTTCGCGGTGAAGACGCGCACCAGGCGGGTGGCGCGGTGCACCGCCACCACGTCCTCGGTGCGGCGCAGGATCGCCTGCAGCACGGCGGGAGCGGGCGGCTGGGGAAGCCGTGACATTCGGGTCCAGTCGTTCGGGGACGTGGGTCAGACGGGTGTGCCGAGCATCGCCGCGAGGTCGGCGACGCGGCGCGGGTCGCCGCCTGCCAGTAGCCAGTCGCGAGGAGTGGTCGGGGTGCCGTCGACGAGCAGGTCTTCCTGGGCGGTCGTCATGAACGCGGCCACGACCAGCGCGGGTTGGTCTTGGGCGACGGTGGCCAGCACGGCTTCCAGGCCCGGCAGCACGCCGGTGCCCGCGAACTGCCACGCGGGCAGTCGCCAGCTGCCCTTGTCCTTCCAGCCCACGAGCCTGCCGACGCCGAGCCGGTGTCGGATGCGGCTGGTGTCCACCTGCAACTGGCGCGCGGCCTCGGCCACGGTCAGCGCGGTGTCGCGGAGGACCGACAGCGCGACGATGGAGCGCGCTCTGGGCATTGCGTCGTTGTTGGTCTGCGGGCCGAGGTCGAGGCCGACGTCGGTCAGCACCTCGCGCTGGTCGGGCGTGAAGTAGCTCGCGGGCTCCGGGTGCGGAGGAGCGAGCCGCTTGGCGGCCTCGGTGACCAGGTTGAGGAACTCCATTGGCGTGACCTGTAGGCCGGCCTTGGCCAGCACCGTCTCCAGCGCAGGACTCATCCGCACAGAGTATCCCGAGCGTGCGCCTTTGTGCGCCCGTTCGGGAGGATTGGCCTGAATGTTCCACTGCGCGCGCACAGCTCACCACACTACGTAAACACGCGAGGTCCGGCACGTGAGATGGCACTCACCCACCGCCTGGTTACCATTCGAGCCGCGCCGCTCGGCGCGCTCACTGTGCGGGGGTGGTTGTTCGATGGCCGTGGATGCCGGGGACGCGGTCCGGTCGGACAAGCTGACCCGTGCGGTCTTCGCGGGCTGGTTGCTGGTGATGGTGGGCACGCTCATCCACGTGATCACCCGCGACTACGAGTGGTCGCTGGACCTGCGGGTCTACCGCAACGGCGGCGGCGCGTGGCTCGAAGGCCTGCCCATCTACGTCGACCACTTCTCGGCTCCGCTGGGCGGCCCCGACCTGCCGTTCACCTACCCGCCGATCGCGGTGGTGCTGTTCAGCCCGCTGGCCGCCGTGCCGCTGCCCGTCGCCATCTTCGCCATCGCCCTGCTGAACCTCCTCGCGCTGACCGCGCTCTGCCTGATCGCCGCCACCCGCGTGTGCGGCCGCGGCCCGCTCGCGATCCGCTACGGCCTCGGCGCCGCCGCGGTCGCCTCGGTCTTCGACCCGGTGCGCGAGACGCTGACGTTCGGCCAGATCAACCTGCTGCTCGCCGTGCTGGTGCTGCTCGACTGCCTGCTGGCCCGCACCCGGCTGCCGCGCGGCGCGCTCATCGGCCTGGCCGCGGCGATCAAGCTCACGCCCGCGGTGTTCGTGCTGTTCTTCCTGGCGAAGAAGGAATGGCGCCCGGCGGTGACCGCTTTCGTGTCGTTCCTCGTGTTCGCGGTGATCGGCTTCCTGATCATGCCCGGCGAGGCCCGCCAGTTCTGGTTCCACGCGCTGCTCGACCCCGGCCGCGTCGGCAGGCTCACCTACACCAGCAACCAGTCGCTGCGCGGCGTGGTCGCCCGCCTCGGCCTCGACGGCACGCCGCAGGTGGCCGTCTGGGCGCTGCTCTGCGTCGTGGTCGTCGTGCTCGGGTTCATCGCCGCCGTGAAAGCGCGCGAAGCGGGCGACGACGTGGCCGCGTTCCTCGTGATCGCCGTGGCGGGTCTGCTCATTTCCCCTGTTTCCTGGGGGCACCACTGGATCTGGATCGCTCCAGCCCTCACGTTGTTCGCGGTACCCGCGTACCGGCGGTCGAAAGCGTTCTGGGCATTCGCGGTTCCGGGTGTCCTGGTGTTCCTCGTCGGGCCGCACTGGCTGTTCCCCAACGACAACGACGTCGAACGGGATTGGGCCTGGTGGCAGCAGGTCATCGGCAACGCCTACGTGTGGTTCGGGCTGGCCGTGGTGGTGGCGCTGGCCGTGGTCCGGCGTCCGAGAACGGTCGAGGTCGATTGAGTTCGCATTCCTCCCGTCTCATCCGGAGGTCGAACTCCGCCCCGATTCGTGTGCGACGATGACGGCGATGGCTTCAACTCCGTCCTTTCCCCGATCGAGCGCCGTGCCCGTTGCGCCGCGTGCTGCTGTCAGCATGCCGCCGGAGGCCACCGGTATCCCGATTCGGACGATTCTCCTCGGCGTCGCGGGTGTTTCCCTCGTCGCGCTCGGCGGTGCCGGTGCGGGCGCGGTGGTGAAATCCGATCCGGTGCTCACGGACCTGTCGCTCAGCTGGATCCGGTACGGCCACGGCCACGACCTGGCGACGGCGTTGGTGTACGCGGGTCTGGGGCTGGTGATCTGGGCGTGGGTGCGGCTGGGGCGGATGGTGCAGCGGCGGCACGTCGGCAGCGCGGCGGTGCTGATCGCGATCGTGGCGTGGACGTTGCCGCTGTTGTTGTCGCCGCCGTTGTTCAGCAAGGACGTGTACAGCTACCTGGCGCAGGGGCAGTTGGCGTTGCACGGGTTCGACCCGTACCGGGTGGGGCCCGCGGCGTTGCCCAGTCCGTTGAGCGACAACGTGAGTTGGGTGTGGCAGAACACGCCGGCGCCGTACGGGCCGTTGTTCATCCTGATCGCCAAGACCGTGGTGTGGGTGACCGGAGCCGGTGTCATCGGCGGTGTCGTGCTGATGCGGCTGGTGCTCGCGGCCGGACTGGCGTTGCTGTGCTGGTCGCTGCCGGGTCTGGCCCGGCACCTGGGAGGTCGTCCGGCGGTCGCGCTGTGGCTGGCGGCGGCGAACCCGTTGATGCTGGTCCACCTGATCGGCGGCGGCCACAACGACATCCTGATGGTCGGCCTGATGGCCGCCGGGGCGCTGCTCGTGCTCGACAAGCGCCACGTCCACGGCATCGCGCTGGTCTCGTTGGCCGTCGCGATCAAGGCGACCGCCGTGGTGGTCCTGCCGTTCCTGGTGCTGGTCTGGGCCGCCCGGCTCGACGGCACCGAACGCTCCCGGCTCGGCAGGGCCGTCGCGTACGGCACGGCGGTGTTCGGCGCGGTGTTCGTGCTGTGCTCGGTCGTCGCGGGCGTCGACCTGGGCTGGATCCCGGCGTTGAAGTCGTCGTCCGCGATCGTGAACTGGCTGTCGCTGCCCAGCGCGGTCGGCGATTTCGTGTACACCCTGGTCAGCCTGGTCGTGAAGGTCGAGCCGGGCGTCTTCATGGCTGTCGCGCGCGCCGCGGGCTCGGTGCTGCTGGTCTACATCGCTTGGCGGCAGTGGCGGGCAGCGGAGGACGGCGGCCCCAACGCCATCCGGCACGCCGCCCTCACCATGCTCGCCGTCGCCCTGCTCTCCCCCGCCACGCTGCCCTGGTACTTCAGTTGGCCGCTGGTCCTCGGCGCGGGCTTGGCGTGGACCGCGAAGGGCCTGACCGCGGCGGTGTTCTTCTCGTCGGTGCTGCTGCTGGTCACGTTCCCCAACGGCGACACCGGGCTCTACTCGTGGGGCTACCTGGCCCTGACCGCCGCCGTCTCCGCGCTCGCCGCCGTGTCGCTCACCAGGCCGGACCCGCTGGAGCTGTCGTTCAGACCGCTACCGGCGCGGACCTCCGCAGCCGCGGGCTGAGCAGCACCAGCACGATCCCCCACAGGATCGCGAACCCGCCGATCATCACCGCGAGCGCGAGCGCGCCCGTGCTCGGCGTGGACAGCAGGATCACAGACCCGCGACCACGCCCAGCGCGCCACGTTCCGGTGGGTGACCGCCGAGAGCGGCCGCGACTCAGCCGACCGAGACGCCCTGCCCGGTGATCAGCCCGACCGCGACCTCCTTGGTCGCCTCGTCCACCGGGGTGTGCTGGAAGTTCAGGCCCAGGATGTGCGCCACCATGTCCGGCTCCGGCGGCAGTCCGTACTTGCGCAGGTAGTGCGGAACGGCGCCCGCCCAGATCCAGGTGCCGTCGGTGCGGAAGTTCAGCGGCACGTCCTGCTCACCCGGCGAGAACTCGTCCACGTCGAGGTTGCGCGCGGCCAGCACGACCGGCGCGGCCTCCAGGTACGCGGTGAGCTGCTCGCGGACCCTCGGGTCGACCGGCGGGCGGTTGACGAACGGCCTGCCGTTCGGGCCCTTCCCGTCGTGCACGCGGGCCGTGCGCATCGGCGCGGGCACACCGCCCGGCGGTGTGTCGACCGGCGCGTCCGCGGGCGGCATGCCGATCCGCTGGCGCCACCAGCCGGGGATGCGGTCCTCGGTCCGCGGGAACGTCCGCAGCTCGTCCTGCAAGCCGATGGGCGGCGGCGCGTTGCGCCAGCGCGGCTCGTCCTCGGAGTTGAAGTCGACCGTGAACGCGCTCGGCGCCTCGAGCTCGTAGACCGCGGTGAGCCACGTCCCCCGGTCCGGCGCGTGCATCCCGGCGCGCAGCTGGCCCAGCAGCGTCACCACGTCCATCGGCGGCCGCAACGGCTGGAACTGCCCGTCCGGACCCGCGAACGACATGTCGACCTCGATGTGCCGCCCAGCGGCCCGGTACTCGGTCCGCACGCGCTGCCAACCCGGCGGGAGCGCGGGCAGCATCGCCTTCCCGATCTGCCGGACCAGCAACTGCTGCTCCTGGTCGGTAAGCGGTGTAGTCGGCTGGCTCATGCGTCGCGCACCCCTTCGGAATCCCCCCGGCTCGGTGGGCTGATCTTAACGGCCTCGACACGGGTGTGTTCACCCGTTGACCCGTTGGTGCTCACGTGACCGGTTCGGCCCATCGCACCCGCGCGCCGCTCAGCGGCCCGCTGGGGAGGCCCTCCGACTCGACCTCGAGGCCCGAGCCGCGGGATCCGCTCCTCGTCCTGGGACGCGATCGCGAACCGGATCGCGACGATCCGGTCATCCGGGGAACTCGGCCGGCTCGGGCCGAGCGCGCCGACTTGTGCACCGCGTGGTCCGGCGGCCGCCCGTCGCGGTGGTCGACCTCCAGCGGTTCGCGGCTGGTGTGCGAGGGGGCGGGGTCGCCCAAGGGCCCCTTGACCCGGGCGGGGTCACTCCGAGGCGTTGCCCGGCGCTTCGGCCAGCTTGGCCCGCAGCCAGTCCGGGATGTGCTCGTCGGACCGGGGGAAGTAGTCCTGGTCGAGGGCGAACGCGCTCGCGGTCAGCGGCGGCGTGAAGCTCGGCTCGCCGTCGTAGTCGTACTCCACCTCGTAGCGGCCGGGCGGCTCGATCGTGATCCGCGCCGTGTACCAGCTGCCGCGGTCTTCCTCGTACATGCCCGCGCGCAGCTTCTTCAGCACGCGCAGCGCGGCCGCGGGCGGTGCGACCCTGGTCCGGCCGCCGTCCGCCCCGGTGGAGAGGAAGGTCGCGGTGTCGATGCCCACCGTCGACCGGAACGACAGCTCCAGCCCCTGCCAGCCCTCGGGGGCGGCGGACAGCAGGATCCCGCCGGCCTCCTGGAGCAGTTCCTCCTGCTCGGGCGGGGTCAACTGGATCGGCTCCGACATGAGCACTTCCTCATCCGTAGGGCTGCTGTCCGGCGTCGAGGGTATCCCTGCCGCTCAGTGCCGACGCGGTGGGATGTTGTTGTAGACCAACGGATCCTCGGGCACGCCGTCGATCCAGTACTGCACGTGGATGGAGTCCGGGGTCTTCTTCCCGTCCGGGTAGTCCATCTCGACCTGGACGGTCAGCTTCGGCTTCGGGTCGCGCGAGAGCACGTCGCCCCAGTGCTCCTCCAGCGCGCGGAAGTTGTCCGCCAGCGTGCTGCCGGGCTGGTGCTGGTTGAGGCTCTCCAGCATCGGGACCATGTTGACGTACTCGCCGGGCCCGTCGAACTCGGTGCCCGCGAGGTGACCGCCGTTCCAGCCGACGTCCTCGTAGAGCCGGACCTCGTGCGGCTCCGGTGGCCTGCCGTGCCGGTCCTCGAAGTCCTTGGCGACCTGCTGGTTGTGCGCCCGGTACTCGTCGCGGCCCTCGTGGCCGACCGGGCCCTGGTCGGGGCTGCGGCGGGCCGAGTCCGAGCCGGTGTGCACCAGGTCGCCGGTCATCCGCGAGGTGCGGGCGTCCGCGTCGGTGTGGAAGGTGTAGACGCTGCCCGCCTGCCCGGTCACCCGGTACTCGCAGTTCGGGAACGGCTGCCTGCTGTCGGGCCGCCAGTCGCCCTGCCTGCCGGACGTGGTCTCGACGCGGACGACGTTGCCCTCGCCGTCGGTGGTGAAGACACCCCGGTCGCGGCCCGCCCGGTCGGTGACCTCGTACCGGGTGTTGGGCTCCATCCGGACGGGGTCGCCGTCGGCGTCCCGCCCGAACGGCCTGGACTTGAGCGGCGCGTCCGGGTGGTCCCGGCCGACCGGCACCGTCTCCGGCGGCGTGGTCGCCGCGCGGTCCCGCGCGCCGTCGGGGGCGAGCCCGGACTTGTCCCTGTCGTGCGTGCCGGGCGCGAAGCCGTCCTCGCTGGACTTGACCCTGGTGCCGTCGGGGCTGTGGGTCTCCCACTCGCCGTTCGGCGGGATCCTCGGCTGCCGGTTGCCGTGCGCGTCGACCTCGGCGTCGGAGGTGTAGACGCGGCCGTTGCTGTCGGTCCACGCGGGCTTCGTGGGAGCCAGCACGGGGGCGTCGGTGTGCGCGGACAGCCGCTTGGCGAAGTCGTTGCTGCCGGCGTCGCAGCCGATCAGCCGGATGGGGGTTTTGCCGTCCCACCCGTTGCGGCGCAACAGGTCCCCGTACTCCTCGGGGCTGTAGGCGTGGTTGCCGACGCGCGCGCGGCCGTCGGGGGTGATGTGCACGTCGGCGGTGAAGTACCGCGGGTCGTTCGGCACCCGGCTCGGCAGGTCGCCCATCGCCGGGTCGCCGCGGTGGTGCGAGACACCGGCGGGTGTCGTCTCGCCGTACCGCGCGTGCGCCTCGTCGATGTCGGGGCGGTGCTGATCGGGGGTGTGGTGATCGGGGGTGTGGTGGGTCGGGTCGGGGGTGTTGGGGTCGTGGTGCGGCGGGGTGTTCGGGCCGTTCTGGTGCGGGGCCGCCGGGGCGTGGTGCGGTGGCGCGCCGGTCTGCGGGCCGCGGGCCTGCGGGGCGTGCTGGGGTGGCCCGGTGTTCGGGCGTGGCTGGGACGGGCCGGTGTGCGGCGGGTTCGTGTGCGGTGGTCCACCGGGCCTGGTCTGCGGGGGGCCGGACGGGCGGGCCTGCGGCGGACCCGCGTGGGGTGGTCCGCCGTACTGGGGACCGGTCTGTGCGGGCCGGTACGGCGGCGGGCCCGCCTGGGGCGGGCGTCCTTGCGGCGGGCCTGCGTGGGATGGGCCAGCGTGGGACGGACCTGCGCTCTGCGGCCGGGTGCCGTCCGGCGCGCGGCCCTGCGGGGTGCCGGACGACAGGTCGCCGCGGTGACCGGGCGTCCCGGTCCACCCTCCGCCACCCGGTCGCGGCGAACCCGCGCTCGGCGAGGTCCCGCCGGGTTGGCCACCACCGTGCGGCGCTCCGCCACCCGGCGCGGGCGCGCCCTGCTGGGGTGCCTGCGCCGGCCCGGCGTCCCGCGGCGCGGTGTGCGGCTGGTCGGTCCTGGACGGGGCTTCCGTCGCGGACGAGTGCGTCTGGTCCACCCGCGCGGGCGCCGACCCCGCCGGACTGGTCGAGGTACCACCAGGGCTGTGCCCGCTCGGGGTGGGGGAGGGACTGCTGGGGCTGTGCCCGCTCGGCGCGGACGAAGGGCTGCTCGGGCTGTGCCCACCAGGCGTCGAGCCGCCGGGGGAGTGCCCAGCCGGGCTGGTGGGGCTGTGGGCGGCTGGGCTCGACGGGCTGCCGCCGGGAGCGTGTCCCGCCGGGCTGGGCGTGCTGCTCGACGGGTGGCCGGCCGGGCTGGTGGTGCTGGGGCTGTGCGCCGCAGGGCTCGCAGGCCCACCGGGTGCGCGCCCGGCTGAGCTGGGCGAAGGCGTGCTGGACGTGCTGGGCGATGGGCTCGGCGACGGACTGCCGGGTGTGCTGCTCGGACGTGTCGCGGCAGGTCCGTCCGGCGTGCTCGAAGGCGGAGCAGTCGACGGAGCGGTCGAAGACGGCGCGGTGCTGTCGGCGGGCCGGGACGACGGCGGGCTGTCCGCGTTCGCCCGCCCCGCGGGCGAACTGCTGGTGTCGGTCGAGGTACCGGGCGTGCTGCTGGGCGAGGTCGGCGCGTCGGCGTGCGAGGTGGACGGCAGGTCCGGCCCGTCGCGCCCCAGCTTCTTCAGGAAGCCGGGATCGTCGATCTTCGTGCCGAGCACGTCCAGACCGGTCGCCTTGCCCGCCAGCTTCCCGAGCACCTTCATGATCTTCTCGAAGATCTCGACCAGGCGCTTGAGCATCGGCGAGACCTTCTTGATGGTGTCCAACAGCTTCTGGACGAGCTTCGCGATCCGCGCAGCCCACTTCCCGATGGCGGTGACGGCCTGCGCGACGATCACCGGCGTGCCGAAACCCAGTGAGAACACGGCTTCCAGCACCCACGCGATGAGCTTCGCGATCAGGTCGGCGATCAGGTCGCGCACCATCTCGCGCACGAACGCGACGACCATGCCCATCACGCCGACGACCGTGCCGACGGACCCGGCCGCGCTGGCGGCGCCGGTGATCGCGTCGGACTGCTCGGCGGCCGAGCCGCGGTAGGCGTCCGCGGCGGCGCCGGTCCACCCCTCGGTGCCGGACTTCAGCGCGGTCGCGTAGTCCTCGCTGATCTTGCCCAGCTCGGTGGCCACGTTGTTCCACGTCGTGCTGTACGACTCGATCACCGGGGGGTCGCCCGCGAGCCAGTCGAGCATGTCCTTCAACGGCTGCACGTGCTCCATCAGGAACGACGCGGCCGAGGACATGAGGGTGCCGAACGGGTCGATGGCCATCGACGCGGCGTCCGCGGCGAGGCTGACGACGCCGAGGCCGCCCTCGATCCAGTTGCCCTCCTTGAAGCCGTTGAACGTGTCCATGGCGGACTCGGCGATGGAGACGCCGGTGGCCCAGCCGTTGTCGCCGGTGCCCTTGGTGAACCCGGAGCCCTCCTCGGGTGCCTGCGCGACCAGGGGATTGGTCATCTCAGCCACCGGTCCGGAAGGTCTCGCCGATCGACTCGTCCATCGCGCGGTACTGCTTGACGGTGTCGTTGACGCCGTTCGCGGTGGTGTCCATCGCTTCCACGGCACCGTTGAGCGCGTCCAGCCCCCACTGCTCGACCGGGTCGAGCATCATCCGGAACGGCTGGCACAGGATGCCGTAGGCGTCGGTCGGCATGCTGACGGTGCGGGCGGCGTCGAGCGCGCCCCGCAACCGTTCCCCCAGGTCGTCGAGCTGCTTGCGGTGTCCGTCCAGCGTTTCCGGGACGATGTCGAACTTCTCGGCCATCGGGCCGACCCCCTAGCCGTTCGCGATCAGGACAGGAATGAACCGCCGTCGAAGTCGTCGTCGTCCGAAGGCCGCCGCTGGGGGCGCTGCGGACGTGGTGCGGGTGGTGGCGGCGGTGCTTGCGGGTCGTCCTCGATGCCGAACCGCATCTCCTCGTGCACGGACGGCGCCGGTTCCTCGGCCGGTGCGGCGGGGAAGTTCTTGCGCGCCTCGGCGAACAGCACGTTCGCCGTCTCGTCCTGAGTGCCGATGGTCTCGGCCATCACCTGCTGCAACAGCTCGGGAATCCGCGACTGCGCGCGTTGCAGGCACCGCATGATCTCGCCCGACACCTCGGACATCCGCTTCTCCCGCGCGGGTTCCGCGATGTCCACAGAGGACAGGATGCCGTTGGAGCCGATGGTGAGCCTGATCAGGCCGTCCCGCGAGGTCTCGGTGATCGTCAGCTCCTGCACGCGTTCGGCCATGCTCTGGTAGCGAGCGGCCTTCTGCTGGATCGACTGCTCCCACTGCGCGAGCATCCGTTCCGATCCCCCGATGTCGTCCGGCACCCCGGTCCCCCCTCGAAACCCCTTCGAGCACTCCGCCCAGGATGACGTACACCGGAACGCACTGGTTCCGGTCCGGCCCCAAATACGCCGAATGGCTGACGCACGACGAAGGCCCGCCCGAGCTCCGGGGAGCGGGTGCGGGCCTCCGTCGTGCGGGCGCGGTCAGTTCACCGCGAGCAGGTCCACCACGAAGATCAGGGTCTCACCGGGCTTGATGGCAGCACCGGCACCGCGGTCGCCGTAGGCGAGGTGCGGCGGGATGACCAGCTGGCGACGGCCGCCGACCTTCATGCCCGCGACGCCCTTGTCCCAGCCTGCGATGACGCGGCCGCCGCCGAGCGGGAAGCGGAACGGGTCGTTGCGGCTCCACGAGGAGTCGAACTCCTCGCCGGTGGTGAACGAGACGCCGACGTAGTGCACGGTGACGGCCTGGCCCGGCGTGGCTTCGGGCCCGTCGCCGACCGAGAGGTCGTTGATGACCAGGTCGGCGGGCGGTGGGCCCTCGACCAGGTCGACTTCGGGCTTCTGCGTGGCCATGCGGGTCCTCCTCGAATCGGGATTGGTCTGCCGGCGAGTCAATCATGTCGACGGCGGCGCTGCCGAATGGCCTACGTCGAGTGGAGCTTGTGGCCGCTGTAGTCGGTCTGTTGCTCTGTGTGCACCCCGAACGGGGCCTACAACTCCAAGGAGATGATCATGGCGGCAACCCTGCACCGCCTGCGGTCGTGGCTCGGCGCTCTCGTGGTGGCGATCCTGCTCCCACTGGCCGGCTTCAGCATGGCCACGGCTGCTCCGGCTCCTCCGTCGGCCGACGGTGAGGTCGGCACCCAGATCGTCGGCGGCACCCGCGCCAGCACGAGCACGTACCCGTGGGTGGTCTACCTGGCCACCAGCAGCGGGTTCCAGTACTGCGGCGGCACCCTGGTCGCGGCCAACAAGGTCGTCACCGCGGCGCACTGCACCGTCGGCGACTCGGCCTCGGCGGTCCGCGTCGTCGCCGGTCGCGACGACAAGAACTCCACCGCGGGCGTCGTCGCGAAGGTGACCAAGATCTGGATCCACCCGAGCTACGTCGACGCCACCCAGGGCAACGACGTGTCGGTGCTGACCCTGGACCGCAACCTCACCCAGGCGAAGCTGCCGATCGCGACCAGCGCCGACACGGCGCTGTACGCGGCGGGCACCTCCAGCACGATCCTCGGCTGGGGCACCACCTCCTCGGGCGGTTCGGCCTCGCGCTACCTGCTCAAGGCGACCGTGCCGCTGACCAGCAACGCCACCTGCACCTCGGCGTACGGCTCGGACTTCAAGGCCGCGCACATGGTCTGCGCCGCGTACGCCCAGGGCGGCACCGACACGTGCCAGGGCGACTCGGGCGGTCCGCTGGTCGCGGGCGGCAAGCTGATCGGCATCACCTCGTGGGGCGAGGGCTGCGCGCTCGCCGGCAAGCCCGGCGTGTACACCAGGGTCTCGAACTTCGCGACCCTGATCACGCAGCAGATCAACTCCTAGTACCGGTAAGGGAATGCCGGGGGACCCGAGGGTCTCCCGGCATTTCCGGTTTCCCTGCAACGCGTTGTGCCCCGACTTGCGTCCTCGGTCCATGAAGCGGCCGGGAGTGGTGTTGGCGGGGATCGTCGTCGTGGGGCTGTGCGCGGGATCCGCGCCCGCGGTGCTGGACTGGCGGGCGCCGGACCCGGTGCCGCCGACCACCACCGGTGGACCGGCGGCCCTGGTCGCCTTCGACTCGTGCGACGAGGTGCTGTCGCGGTTCAGAACGGCGGCGATGTCGGACTTCGACGAGGCCGCCCGCCAGTGGATCCCCACCGAGAACGGGATCGCGGTCCCGAACTCGGTGAGCGACTCCGCGACCGACGCCAAGGCCGCCGCCACCCCCGCGCGGCAGAGCGTTCCCGAGCACTCCGGCACGAACGTGCAGGAAGCCGGGGTCGACGAGCCCGACCTGGTCAAGACCGACGGCAAGCGGGTCGTGACGATCACCGACGGTGTGCTCCGGGTGCTCGACGTCGCCTCCCGCGCCGTCACCGGAACCCTCGACATGGCGAACAGCTCGGCCACCCAGCTGCTGCTCAGCGGCGACCGGGCGCTCGTCGTGACGACGTCCGTCGCCACCGGGATCCCGATTCCCCCCAACGAGTTCGCGCCGCCGACCGGGTCGAGGCTGGTACTGGTCGACCTCTCCGGACCGCCGAAGGCGCTGGGGACGCTGTCCGTCGACGGCGCCTACCTGGACGCCCGCCAGATCGGTGGTGTGGCCAGGGTCGTGGTCAGCTCGACCGCGCACCCGGCGTTCGTGTACCCGCAGCCGAGCTGGTCGATCGCCCAGACGCGGCTGGAGAACGAGAAGGCCCTCGCCGCCACCACGATCTCCGCCTGGCTGCCGCACTACGAGCTGTCCACGCCGACCTCGCGCCGCGAGGGCACCCTGGTCGACTGCTCGCGGGTCAGCTTTCCCGAGCAGCCCACGACCGCCTCGCTGCTGACCGTGCTCACGCTGGACCTCTCGGCCGCGCTCGGCACCGGTGACCCGGTGTCCGTCGTGGCCGCCGGTGACACCGTCTACGGCACGGCGTCGAACCTCTACGTCGCCGACCAGCGCCAGGTGTTCGGCGGCCGGTCGGGCACGCAGGTGTCCGGGACGACCGCCGTGCACCAGTTCGACATCTCCCGGCCCGGCCCGCCCAAGCACGTCGCCTCCGGTGTCGTGGACGGCGTTCCGCTCAACAAGTACTCGTTCTCGGAGTACGCCGGGCACCTGCGGATCGCCACCACGAGCGGCGGTGGACCCGGTGCTCAGCAGAGTTCGGTGATCGTGCTGGAACGGCGGGGGGAGGTGCTCACCCAGACCGGCAGGGTCGACGGACTCGGTGTGGGTGAACGGATCTACAGCGTCCGCTTCATCGGCGCGGTCGGCTACGTGGTCACGTTCCGGCAGACCGACCCGCTCTACACCCTCGACCTGGCCGATCCGGCGAAGCCGAGGGTGGTGGGCGAGCTGAAGATCAACGGGTATTCCGCCTACCTGCACCCTGCGGGTGACGGCAGGCTGATCGGCGTCGGCCAGGACGCGAACGACCGGGGCCGGGTCTCCGGCACGCAGGTGTCGCTGTTCGACGTGCGCGACCCCGCGAAGCCCGAACGCCTTGCCCAGTACCAGGTTCCCGGCGCGAACTCCGAGGCCGAGTACGACCCGCACGCGTTCCTGTACTGGCCGGAGGACGGCTTGCTCGTGCTGCCGATCACCGACCGCACCGGCGTCAACGGCACCGCGCTCGCGCTCCGCCTGTCCGGCAACGGCTTCAGCGAGGTCGGCACGGTCTCGCAGCCCACCGGGAGCGTCCGCCGCTCGCTGGTGATCGGCGACGACCTGTGGACGGTGTCGGAGGCCGGCGTGCTGGTGAGCCGCGTCGACCGGGTGGCTCAGCTGGCCTGGGTGCCGTTCGGGTAGGGGCGGTAGGCCGGGACCTGGCCGCGTTCGGTGAGCAGGCGGTGCGCGAGGACCGTGCCGCCCGCCATCGCCGCGGGCATGACCACGATGGCCGCCAACGGGATCAGGCACAGCAGGTACGACGGCACGGCGAAGCCCAGCGAGAGCGCCCGCCTGCTCCGCAGCACCGCGCGGCGCTCCTTGAGGGTCTTGCCGCGGCGGGTGAACGGGATGCCGGTCAGCTCGATGCCGAGCAGCCAGCCGTTGACGAACACCGCGATCACCGGCACGACGGTCTGCCCGACCACGGGGATGAACCCGGCCGCGAACAGCGGGATCGCGAACAGGATCGCCATCCCGATCAGCAGCACGGCGTCGCGCACGCCGTTGAGCGCGGACCGCCACCACGGCACCTGCTCGGCGCCCGGCACACCGCCCAGTTCCTCGTCCTCGATCGTCTCGGCGATGTGCTCGTAGAACGGGCCGCCGATGACGATCGTGATCGCGGTGAACGCGAGCAGGCCGATCGCCAGGTACGCGCCGATGAACGAGATGCCCGCCGCGAACCGGGTCACGGT
The DNA here is from genome assembly GCF_032460545.1 of Umezawaea sp. Da 62-37. GTDB lineage: Bacteria > Actinomycetota > Actinomycetes > Mycobacteriales > Pseudonocardiaceae > Umezawaea. Next base: position 3,369,642 of record NZ_CP135965.1, on the reverse strand, counting down.
CCGCGTCGACTCGCTCCAGTCGTCCGCGAACGGCGTGGCCCACGTGGCGATGTCGTCGATGTTCAGCGCCAGCAGCACGAAGCTGCCGATGAGCAGCGCCGAGCTGAGCACCGCCGGGATCGCGCCGATGAGCAGCAGCTTCGGCCTCCGGAAAACCAGCCCGAAGCCCTTCGCGAGCAGCCCGACACCCGTGGAGAAGTCCTTCAGCACCCTGATCACGGGCCGCAGCCTAATGCCGTCAGCGCGAGCATTCCCGCAAGGCGTCCTGGAACTCCTGTCCCCGGGGGTCGTACTGGGCGCCTCCATCGCCGGGGAACCCCTTCCCGGTCAGGCACTTGGACGTCTCGCGGTCCTTGTCTGCCTGCGCCGCGTCGGTCTCCTCGGGGGTGCCGCCGTTGGACAGGAGCTTCCGGCACGCCTCGAACGCCTGCTCCTCCGCCCGCACGGCGGCCGCGTCGTCGGCGGGGATGAGCACAGCGGTGCCGAGCTTCCCGTCGGCGGGCTGCTCGGGCTGCTCGGACCCGTGTTCCCGCATGCACCGGGAGTAGGCGTGCCGCGCGTCCGCGTCGGACCCGCCGTTCGACCTGACCGGCGCGGGCTCCGCGGAGCAGCCGGTGACCAGCAGGAACAGGGCGATGACCAGGGTTGTCCTCATGGCGGTGTGTCTACGCGCCGCGCTGTCGCCACGGGCTGAACGACGGCGTTCATCCGGTGGTTATGCCAGGTCGCGGAAGAATGCGCGCATGCGCGTGCTGGTGGTCGAAGACGAACGGGAACTCGCGGACTCGATCGCGGAGGGGCTGCGGGCGCACTCGATGGCCGTCGACGTCTGCTACGACGGAGGGGCCGCGCTGGAACGCGTCGGCGTGCACGACTACGACGTGGTGGTGCTGGACCGCGACCTGCCGGTGGTGCACGGCGACGAGGTGTGCCTGCGGGTGCTGGAGGCCGGTGGCACCGCACGGGTCCTGATGCTCACCGCGGCGGGCGGTGTCGCGGACCGGGTCGAGGGCCTCGGTCTCGGGGCCGACGACTACCTGACCAAGCCGTTCGCGTTCGCCGAACTCGTCGCACGGGTGCGCTCGCTCGCCAGGCGGGCCCGCAGGTCGCTGCCGCCGGTGCTGGAACGGGCGGGGATCGTGCTCGACCTGCCGCGGCACCAGGCGTCGCGCGACGGGTGGTTCCTGCCGCTCTCGCCCAAGGAGTTCGCCGTGCTCGAAGTGCTCATGAGGGCGGAGGGATCGGTCGTCAGCCCCGAGGAACTGCTGGAGAAGGCGTGGGACGAGCACGCCGACCCGTTCACCAACGCCGTGCGGATGGCCGTGATGAACCTGCGGCGCAAGCTCGGCGAACCGGCGGTCGTCGAGACCGTGCCCGGCGCCGGGTACCGGGTCGGCCCGTGAGGCCGTCGGTGCGGACCCGGCTCACCGCGGTCCACAGCGGGCTGTTCCTGGTGGTCGGCGGGGTGCTGGTGCTGATCAACCACGTGCTGTTCACCGCCACGCTGGCGCTGCCCGAGCAGTTCGTGTCGGTGGCGGTGCCCTCGACGTCGGGACCGCGGCCCTCGGTGGGGCCGCCCTCGGTCCTGGAGACCGCGCGGCTCGAAGCGGTCCGGGACTCCCGCCCGCAGGGCGTGCTCGACGCGCTGGAGGCGTTCCGGTCGTCGGCGATCCGGACGTCGCCGGCGCAGTCGCTGGTGGCGCTGGTGATCGCCGTCGGGCTCGCGCTCGTCCTCGGCTGGATGGTCGCGGGGCGGGTGCTGAAGCCGTTGCAGGCCATCACCTCCGCCGCCCACCGGCTGGAGGCGACCGGCCTCGACCAGCGGATCGCGCTCGACGGCCCCGACGACGAGCTGAAGGAGCCGGCCGACACCTTCGACGGGATGCTCGACCGGCTCGCGAGCGCGTTCGACAGCAGGCAGCGGTTCGTCGCCAACGCCTCGCACGAGCTGCGCACCCCGCTCGCGATCCAGCGCACCCTGGTGGAGGTCGCGATGGTGACGCGCCCCGAGGTGCGGGACCTCGGCCTGCGGCTGCTGGCCGCCAACGAGCGCAGCGAGCGGCTGATCGAGGGGCTGTTGCTGCTCGCGCGCGGCGACGGGGGACTCGCCGCGCGGACGCGGGTCCGGGTCGACCTGGTCGCCGCCGAGGAGGTGGCCGCGTGCGGGCCGCTCGCCGCCGAGCACGGCGTCCGGATGACGACCGCGCTCGACCCGCTCACGGTGCTCGGCGACCGGGTCCTGCTCGCGCACCTGGTGTCGAACCCGGTGCGCAACGCGGTCCTCCACAACGTGCGCGGCGGGACCGTGCGGGTGTCCTCGGGGGACAGCCTGGTCGTCGTCAACACGGGCGAGGTGATCACGGCCGACCAGGTGCCCGCGCTGTTCGAGCCGTTCCGCGGGCTGCGCGCCGACCGGACCGCGGGCGCGAAGGGCTCCGGCCTCGGGCTGTCGATCGTGCGCTCGACCGCCACCGCGCACCACGGGGAGGTGACCGCGTCGCCGAACCCCGGCGGTGGTCTCCGCGTCGAACTGGTCCTGCCGACGTGACTACTCGGTCTCCGCGATGCAGGCCGTGCCGATCCGGCGGAACCCGACCCGCTCGTAGACCCGCGCGATGTCCTCGCTGCCCGCCGACAGGAACACCCGCGTGACGCCGTGGTCCAGCGCGTCCTGCGCCAGGACCGCGGTGATCGCCGCACCGAGCCCGCGCCGCCGGGCGGACGGCAGCGTGCCGACACCGACCACCTCCGCCACGTCACCGGCCCGCTGCGTCATCCCCGTGGCCACCGCGCCGTCCACGGAGTCCTCGGCGAGCGCGTAGCGGAACTTGGGCACGTGGACCGGCGTCACGGTCGGCAGCAGCGCGTCCCGGTCCCTCGGCCCCGTCTCGCCGGTGCCGGTGCCCGGCGAGGAGAACGCGAGCTGGGCGATCGTCCGCACCACGGCGACGTCGTCGAGGAAACCGGCTTCCTCCGGGTCGAGGACGCGCACGACCGCGTCGACCTCGGGCACGCGGATCGGACCGTCCAGGACGAGCAGCGGCGCGCGCAGCACGGTGAACCCGGCCCGCTCCACCACGTCCAGCATCCCCGGCGTGGTCTCGTGCACCCACTCGAACGCCTGCGAGACCCCGAGTTCGCGCTGCCGCTCCCGCACGGCCCGCAGGTCCGCCGCGGTCGGCTCGCCGCCGGGGAACGCGGGGCGCGCGTAGTACGGGAAGCCCTCGTCGTCCCGGACGAACAGCGTCAGACCGCCGTACGCCTCCGCGCGGGCGTCCAGGCGGGGCACCGCGTCGTAGAAGGACTCGAGTTCGGCGAACGGCGCGAGGGGCATTCGCGGCAAAGTACTGGGCGCGGGCGCGAACTGCCAGCGTTTAACCGGAACTAGCCCGTCGCGACGAACAGGTACCGGTTGAGGCTGAAGAAGTGGTCCGCGCCCAGCGACCGCTGGCCCTCCGCCCACGCGGCGGCCTCGGCGGCCGTGATCCCGTTGCGCCCCACCACGAACGCGGTGACCAGTTCCAGCAGGCCCGCGCTGTAGGTGGCGGGGGAGTAGCCGACGTTCAGCATCGGCACGACGCTCGTCCGCACGTCGCGGAAACCCGCGGCGACCAGCGCCGCGGGCAGCTTGCGCGGCAGCCGCGCGTCGGCGAGGTGCTGCTCGAACGCGGTCAGCACGCGGTCGGTCAGCGCGTCGTCGGGGGAACGCCACACAATCGAGTCCCAGTCGGTGTCGACCAGCACCAGCCGTCCGCCGGAGCGCAGCACCCGGCGCACCTCGGCCAGCGCGCCGGGCACGTCCGGCAGGTACTCGAAGACCTGTGTGGACACGACCGCGTCGAAAGTCCCGTCCCGGTAGGGGATCCGCTCCGCGCCCGCCTGCCGGTACTCGACCGCGTGACCGGAGCGGTCCGCGGCGATCGCCAGCATGCTCGGCGCCGGGTCGATCCCGCAGACCGCGCCGTCGGGACCGACCTCATCGGACATCTCGACCGCGAGGAAGCCCGGTCCGCTGCCGATGTCGAGCACCCGCTCGCCCGGCCGCAGCGCCAGGGCTTCCCGCACGACCTTCCGCTGCCACACCACGTCCGGTGTCAGGTAGGTCGCCTCGACGCGGCGTGAGGTCTCCTCGTCGAAATCCAGCCCGCTCATCCGGACGCGGCCCGCGTCAGCGACGGCGGCGGCGGAAGCTGGGGCGGCGGACGGAGGTGCCCACCCCGGCGAGGTGCAGCGCGACGCACAGCAGACCGGCGGTGACCAGGGTGTCCGGGATGAGGACCGATCCGATGGAGGCGTCGGCGAGATCGAGCAGCAACGCCAGTCCGAAGATGACCGCGGCGATGATGGCGAGCATTGGAGCCTCCTTGTGGGGCAATGACTTCCTGCCACGTCACTACCCCGCCGAAGAGGTCCCCAACCTGGCATTCGGCCCAACTTCGAGGCCCAGGTAGGTCAGGTCCGCGTGCGCCGGCACCGCGATGGTGTGGAAGCCGAGCCGGTCGTAGAACGCGCGGGCCCCGGTGTTCACGGTCAGCATGCCCAGGTGCACCGCGGGCACGCCCGCCCGCGCGAGCGCGTCGACGAACGCCCCCATCAGCGCCCGCCCGTGCCCGCCGCGCTGGTGCTCCGGCAGCAGGTCGATGTGCAGGTGCGCCGGGTAGTCCGCGAGCTCCGGCACGATCATCCGCTCCGGGTCGTGCATCAGCCCGATCATGACCTCGGTCGGGGTGGTCGGCTCGCCGGACGGCGCCGGGTAGCGGTCCACCAGTCCCGGCAGCCAGGAACGCCGGTACTCCCGCACGAACGCCGGGGTGTTCGCCGTGCCGAGCACGTACCCCACGGCCCGCTCGCCGTCGTCCGCGACGAACGCCAGCGACGGTTCCAGGTGCGCGTAGGGCAGCGCGAAGATGTTCGGCATCAGGTCGAGGTCGGGGTGGACGTGCCGCGAATCCCCTCCCGCGTCGGCGGTTCGCACGCAGATGTCCGCTACGGCGGCGCGGTCGGAGGTTCGGTACGGCCTGATGCGCATGACGTCCTCACTTTTATGGGAGCGCTCTCACGGTAGTCCGCGGAAAATCGCTCGGTCCAGTGGCCGCCTTCGGTCCACACTGCCCCGATGCCACCACCACAGGGCTTCACCAGCACGACCCGCCCGGATGGGACGGTCGTCGTCCTGCACCACGGCCGCGTCGCCGCCACCCTCCGCGGCGCCAGGGCCGCCGAGTTCCTCGCCGAGGTCGAGGACGACCCGCAGGAGGTCATGGCGAGGTGGACGGGCCAGTACCGGCACGGCAACGAACGCACCGCGAAGAACCACCCGCGCAACACCGGACGCCGCTGAGACACGAATGGCCCAACGGTCCCATTACCCTTTTATCGCACCACCTTCGGGTGATCAGAGGTGCCCACCGCGTTACATCCGACACTGGGTGTGATCCGATTGCTGGATGAGCGAGTGTCCGAGTTGCCACGGCTCCGGAATCGCGATGGACAGGAGCATCTGTGGAACCTGCGGAGGGATCGGCCAGGTCCCGGCCCCCGTGCGGCCTTTGCGGTGGAACGGGCGAAATGGCCTGGTTGCAACCCGAATCGGGACCGGAGGGGCTCGTGCTGCGGGAAGTGAGGCATCCGTGCACGAATGGCTGCTCCGGGTGGTGGAGGGCCCCGGCGGCGGAGCGGGGTGATGCGCCGGGGTGGGTGGGGGAGGCGAATGTCGGGGGGATTGGGTGAGTGGTGAGGGGTGTTGAGTGGTGGGGATTTGGGTCGTGGGGATTTGAGTCGTGGGGAATGTCGGACCCTGTGAGTACCTTGGGTTTCGGGGGGTTCTCACGTTGGGGGGACCTTGGGTTTTTGCTGTTCGGGGGTGTTTGGTGGGTGCTGTTGGGTGTGGTCGGGGTGTCGGGGTGGGGGTCGTCGGGGTTGGGTTCAGGGAGCGAAACGCCCCCCGTCGCCACATTGTCTCTAGCACTTCACCCCCGCTTGTCAAGACGATAAAGCCATCTTGACAAGCGGGGGTGAAGCGAGAGCGGGCTTCGGATCGGGGGCGGGTGGGGAGGTCTGGCTTCGCCAGCATCAGGCTGCGCCTGACAGGGCATCAGGCTGCGCCTGACAGGGCATCAGGCTGCGCCTGACTCGGGCATTCGACGCTCCGCATCGAACAGGGCATTCGACGCTCCGCGACGGACCGGGCACCTCGCTACGCGTCGGTCGGGCATCCGAGCTGCGCCGGACAGGCATCCGGGCTGCGCGCCGGACCAGGCACCTCGCTTCGCGTTGGTCAGGCATCCGACGCTCTGCGCCGGACAAGGCACCCGACGCTCTGCATCGGACGAAGCATTCGGGCTGCGCGGCCGGACAAGGCGTCCGGACTGCGCCGGACAAGGCGCCTGACGCTCTGCGTCGGACGAAGCATCCAGGCTGCGCCGGACAAGGCGCCCGACGCTCTGTGCCGGACGAAGCATTCGAGCTTGTTGGACCCGGCGCTGTGGCGTTGGACCGGCGTTTGGCTTCGCGGGATGGAAGAGCGGGTCTAGCTGGCGAACGATTTGCCGGTTTCCAGCAGGGTTTTCAGGTCGCTGATGATGTACGTCCAGCCGCCTCCGGCGCCGGGGATGTCGCCTGCGACCTGGGCGGCTGTCATTGGGGCGCCTTCGAGTTCGTGGGTGACGGTGAGGCGGACCGCGCCGTACTCCTCGGTGATCTCCCACGTCAGGCGGGTGAAGCCCTCGGCGGTGAGGTCGGGGCTGAAGTTGGCGCGCCAGGTTTGGACGAGCCTGTTGGGCGGGTCGGATTCGAGGACTTCGCCGTCGATGATGACGGGCGGGGCGCCGTGTTGGGTCATGGCCTCGTTGGCGAGGACGCGGTAGGTGCCGCCGGGGCGGAGGTCGTACTCGCTGGGGCAGCCGTAGCCGTACCTGGTGTTCCACTCAGGGTTGGTGATGGCGTCCCAGACCGCCTGCGGGGTCGCTTTGATCCACACCCGGTGCACCTGGACGGTCGTCGTGCTCATGTGCTGCCTCCAACTGGGCCTTGAGGTCGGTCAGTGCCGTGACGCGGTGCTCGGTGTACTTGTCGATCCAGCGGTCGTGGATCAGTCGGATCGGGACGGGGTTGAGGAAGTGGAGTTTTTCGCGGCCTGAGCGGCGGGTGACGACGAGGCCGGCTTCCGCCAGGACGCCGAGGTGCTTCATGACGCCGAACCTGGTCATCGCCAGTTCCGATTCCAATTCCGTGAGCGTGCGGCCATCGCGTTCGAACAGCAGGTCGAGCAGGAACCTCCTGGTGGGGTCGGCGAGCGCTTTGAAGACGCGGTCGTCGTCGGTCACGGACGAAAGATACGTGACCAAATGGTCACATGTAAAGACCTCCGGACACGCCGAAGGGGGCCACCCGGTGGATGGCCCCCTTCGGCTGCGGCTCAGCTCCAGATCGAGTTGACCCATTCCGGGTGGTCGATGAACGGGTTGCGGTTGTGCTGGAAGGTGTCGTAGATGACCTGGTTGCGACGCTTCTCGAACGTGCTCGGCGGGTCCTGGGTGTTCCACTGCTTCAGCACGGACAGCTTGCCCATGTACGGGTTGGAGCCGTTGCTGACGCTGTTGTTGACCTCGAGGTTCGCGAAGCCGTCGGCGCCCTCGTAGCGGATGGCCATGTAGAAGATCATCCGGGCGACGTCGCCCTTGTCGGCGTTGCGGGGCTCCCACGAGTCGGCGTCGGTGTAGTTGCCGGGAGCCTCGGTGGACTGGGTGCCGCCGGTGTCGAAGTCCTTGTTGCCGCGGTCTGCGTTGACCGTCACGTCGGACGGCCGCAGGTGGTGGATGTCGGTGCCGGGACCGGTCGCGGTGCCGAAGTCGCCGTGCGACTTGGCCCAGACGTGCTCGCGGTTCCAGTCGTCCGGGTTGCCGCCGTTGAGGCTCTTCGCCCGTGAGGTGCCGGAGTACAGCAGGATCACGTTGTTCGAGTTGTTCGGGTCCTGGTCGGTCAGCTTCAACGCGTCCCAGACCTGCTCGTAGGTCAGCTTGGTCTGCGTCTTGATGATCTGGTTCAACGACGTGCGCAGGGCCGTGCCGGTCTTCCCGATCGCGGGCAGGTAGTACGTGCCGTCGTAGTCACCGGGCGTCCCGGTGGGCGGAGTGGTCGTCGGCGGGGTGGTGCCGCCGCCGCCCGTCAGGGCGAACGCGGTCGGGGACGTGAGGCCGGGGTGCGAGAAGTACGCGCCGAGGGGACCGGTGACGTCGAGCTGCTTGCCCAGCAGGGCGGGATTGCTCTGCAGCCCCCACGCCGACCGGAACGAGGCGGTGATCTGGACGTAGACCATCTTCGACGTGGCGGTCTCGCTCGCCGAGTCGGCGAGGGCGAGCGCGTAGTCGTTGGGGAAGTTCGACCGGATGACGGTGCTGGTCGCGGTGGGCTGGCCGACCACGTAGCCGCGGACCGTGGCCGAGGCCCCGGTCTGCTGGGCGATGGCCTGGGCGACGGTGATCGGTGTGGCGGCGGACGCGGTGGGGACCTGGACGACTACGGCGACGATCGTCGCCACGACGAACAGACCCACGGCGTTCCACCGGGCGACACGGGATTTGAGCATGGCGTGTCCTCTCCCGAGGGCGGCGCTCCCGTGGGCAGGGATCCACGGGCTACGCAGTGTGATTAAACGTCACACGATGGGATGAAGACTGCCATGAGAACAGGTCCTGGAGGATGAACGATACGGAGCAATCCGGTGTCGGAGTGGCTCAGTCCAGGTGGCGGATACCGGGCCACAGGGTCGCCCAGGACTCGCCGAGGCCGGAGCACAGCCACACCTTCCCGCCCTGCTCCTTGTTCTTGATCCCCTGGTCGTTGTTCGTCGCCGCGACTTGCCGCACCCCGTCGCGGCAGGCCCGCACGGCCCACGCCGGTGGCCCGGTCTTCGTGCCGGGACCCACGAGCAGCACGGTGGTCGCCGTCTCGGGTGGCGGTCCCCAGTCGGCGTAGCCGCGGTAGCCGCTGTAGACGGCGGGCAGGCCGAGCGCGGGCCCGTAGCGCTCCAGCGCGGCGGCCTCGCCGAAGTTCTCGGTCAGCACGATGGCGTGTTCGCGTTGACCAGTGGGCAATCCGCGGTGCACGTCCGCCACGGTTTCGGCCAGCTCGGGCCAGCCGAACTGCTCCGCCGTCAGCCCGTTGAGCTTGACCACCGGGATCGTCGACAGCCCGCCGAGCGGCACGACCGGCAACGCCAGCGGCACGACGAACGCCGCGGACGCCACCAGCGACGCGCCGATGGCCACGCGGCGGCCGTTCGCTCCGCGCTCCAGCCACCCGTCGACGGCGATGCCACCAGCGGCCAGCAGTGCCGCGTAGGCGCCGAACAGGTAGAGCGCCGAGCCGCCCGCCGCGATGAACGCCGCGGCCAGCAGCAGGTAGGCGACGCCGAGGAAGCGGAACGCGGGTGTGCGCAGCAGCCGGACCAGACCCGCGATCCACAGCGGGGCCAGGAACGGGCTGACGTAGACGAGTTGCAGCGGGATGAAGCCGAGCCGGGCGCCGTTGCCGCCGCGCTCGCTGATCAACTGCGCCATCTCGAACTGCGGCCACCCGTGCTGGGCCTGCCACCACAGGTTCGGCGCCCAGATCGCCAGCGCCAGCAGCACTCCCGCCGCGAACCACGGGCTGCGCAGCAGACCGCGCGGTCCGGCCACGGCGAGGCCGATCACCAGCGCGATCGCGACCGCCGCGATCTGGTACTTGTTCAGCAGCCCCACCCCGAGCACCGCGCCCGCGGCGAGCAGCAGCCGTTCGGCGCCGGTCCGCAGCACCCGCACCACCAGCCACGTCAGCGCCGCGGACAGGCAGATGTCGATGGTCGTTGTGTGCAGCATGTGCCCCGGCACCAGCACCAGGCCGGACACGGCGGCGCTCGTCGCCGCGATGATCTGCGCCCGCGGCCGTCCGCCCATCTCGCGGGCGATCAGCCCGACGAACAGCACCGTCAGCGCCGCCGCGATCGCGGCCGGAATCCGCAGCACCACCAGTGAATCGGGTGCGACGAGGTCCATCAGCCGGGCCAGCAGCGGCGTGAGCGGCGGCTGGTCCGGATACCCCCACGCCAGGTGGCGGCCCGCCGCCACGAAGTACAGCTCGTCACCGTGGTAGCCGTACCCGCCCGACAGCGCGACCAGGACTGCTCCGACCAGTCCCGCAACGCCGTACACCAGCCGCGACCGCGGTGGTGCCTCGACAACCGTGCTCATGATCTTTCCCCCAGGTCCGTGTGCCTTGAGAACCTAGGGAGCCGCGACCGCCGCGACGATGGGGCGAACACCCCCACAGGGGTGGGGCCAGCACCCCGGTTTCCGGCGCGCGACGGGGTTTGGAGGGACGTGGGAGGATCAAGGCGTGGATGCGGAGCAAGGGGACCCGGCCTGCTGGTTGGACGCCGTCTGCCCGGAGTGCGGTCGGATCCGGGAACGTCCTGACTCGACCACGTGCGAGCACTGCGGCTTCGCGCCGGACGCGCCGAAGCTGGTCGCGGGCCCGGCCACCACGCCCGTGCGCGACCGCGACCCCGAAGGGCGGGCCCGCAACGCCCGTCCCCGCGACGGTCTCGGCCGTCCGCTGCCCTACGGCGTGCCGGGCGTGGAACGCCAGCCCGAGGGCGTGCCGCGGACGCCGTCCGAGTCCCTGGTGGAAGCGCAGCGCCTGCTGGACGCGGGAATGCCGTTCCACGCGCACGAGGTGCTGGAAGACGCCTGGAAGCTGTCGGACGGGCCGGAGCGCGAGCTGTGGCGGGGGATGGCCCAGCTGGCCGTCGGCCTGACCCACGCGGCGCGCGGCAACACGAACGGCGGTGCCTCGCTGCTGCGTCGCGGGGCGAAGAACATCGCGCCCTACCTGGACGTGCCGCCGCACGGCATCGACATCGCGGGCCTGCGCGACTGGGCGGCGGCGCTGGCGACCACGTTGGACACCGCGTCGGGCGAGTTGCCGCTGGCCGCCAACACCCCGCACCTCGTGCGGCGCTGACCGCGCGGGAACCGACGGCCGCCGCGTGCGTCCTACCTGGTGACAGGGGTGCGCGGCGACGGCGGGAGCGGCATGGGCGGGATCAGGGGCTTGGGTTTCGCGGGCGCCGCGCTGCTGGCCGTCCTCGTCGGAGGGTGTTCCGCGGTCGTCGCCGGGAGCGGTTCGGGGGAGCCGTCGCCGAACGGGCCGACCACGACCACCGCACGGCCGACCACCACCAGGCCGACCACGGCCGCGCCGACGACCACCGTCGTCACGACCACGGCGAGTCCGACCACCACCGGTCCGGGGCCCGCGCCGACGCCACCGCCGACGTTCGTCGACGAGAGCGCGCCGGCCCAGTACTGCGACCGCCCGTTCACCGGCGCGCTCGGCAAGGAGATGCTCGCCGTCGTCGTCGAGACCCCGGCGGGCGGGCTCGACTGCGACAAGGCCGCCGCCGTCCTGGTCGACTACTACGCCCAGCGCTCCGAACCGAAGACCGGTCTGCCGCCGCTGGCCGTGGGATCGATGTCCTGCAACCAGATTCCCGAGGGCGCGATGCCCCAGGTCGTCTGCGCGGACGACGACAACCTCGTCTACTCGATGTGGCAGCAGCGCTGACCGGAGGGCGGGCGGCGACGTGCCGCCCGCCCCGGTGGGTCAGTACCGGTAGTGGTCGGCCTTGAACGGGCCCTCGACCTCGACACCGATGTACTCGGCCTGCTTGGGCGTGAGCTTCGTCAGCTTCACGCCGAGCGCGTCGAGGTGCAGCCGGGCGACCTTCTCGTCCAGGTGCTTGGGCAGCACGTAGACCTGCTTGCCGTACTCGTCCGGCTTCGTGAACAGTTCGATCTGCGCCATCGTCTGGTTGGTGAACGAGTTCGACATGACGAAGCTCGGGTGCCCGGTGGCGTTGCCCAGGTTCATCAGCCTGCCCTCGGACAGCACGATGATCGAGTGCCCGTCCGGGAAGCGCCACTCGTGCACCTGCGGCTTGATCTCGACCTTCTTGATGCCGGGCACCTTCGCCAGCCCGGCCATGTCGATCTCGTTGTCGAAGTGCCCGACGTTGCCCACGATGGCGTTGTGCTTCATCTTCGCCATGTCGGCGGCCATGATGATGTCGAGGTTGCCGGTGGTGGTGATGAAGATGTCGCCCTTCGCGATCACGTCGTCCAGCGCCACCACGTCGAGCCCCTCCATCGACGCCTGGAGCGCGCAGATCGGGTCGATCTCGGTCACGACGACCCGCGCGCCCTGACCCCGCAACGACTCCGCCGCGCCCTTGCCGACGTCGCCGTAACCGCAGATCACCGCGAGTTTGCCCGCGATCATCACGTCGGTGCCGCGGTTCAGACCGTCCACAAGGGAGTGCCGGATGCCGTACTTGTTGTCGAACTTGGACTTCGTGACGGAGTCGTTGACGTTGATCGCCGGGAACAGCAGCGTCCCGTCGGTCTCCAGCTTGTAGAGCCGCTTGACGCCGTTCGTGGTCTCCTCGGTGACGCCCTTGACCGCCGCGGCGATCCGGGTGAACCGGCCGGCGTCCTCGGCCAGCGACTTCGCCAGCGTGGCCAGGAAGATCCGGGTCTCCTCGGAGTCTTCGTCCGCGGGTGCGGGCACCGCGCCCGCCGCCTCGAACTCGACTCCCTTGTGCACCAACATGGTCGCGTCGCCGCCGTCGTCGACGACCATGTTCGGCCCGAGCCCGTCGGCGAACTGGAACAGCTGGTCCGTGCACCACCAGTAGTCCTCCAGCGTTTCACCCTTCCAGGCGAACACCGGGGTCCCGGTCGGCTCCTCGGGCGTCCCGTTCGGACCCACCACCACGGCCGCCGCGGCCTCGTCCTGCGTGGAGAACACGTTGCACGACACCCACCGCACGTCCGCGCCCAACGCCACCAGCGTCTCGATCAGCACAGCCGTCTGCACCGTCATGTGCAGCGACCCCGCGACCCGCGCGCCCCTGAGGGGCTGGGACTCCGCGAACTCGCGCCGAGTGGCCATCAGACCGGGCATCTCCTGCTCGGCCAACCGCATCTGGTGCCGCCCGGACTCCGCCAGCGACAGGTCCGCCACCGCGAACTCGATCCCGTTGACCTTCTGCAGCTTCGTGCTCAAAACCCACCAGCCTCCTGTGTCAGGAGGCGCCCTTGGGGGGTGGAGTCTCGAGCCGAGCGTGGCGGGTCACCCCGTCGCAGCGCCTCTCGACTCGTTTCCAGCATCGCAAGGCCTCCGCCGGGTTGTCAACGCGAACCGGTTGGCACAATCGGGTGCATGGCGGCGAAGCGCAGTGCCGGAATCCTCCTGTTCCGCAAGACCGACAACGGCCCGGAGATCCTCCTCGGCCACATGGGCGGCCCTTTCTGGGCCCGGAAGGACGACCACGCCTGGTCCCTGGTCAAGGGCGAGCACCTCGACGACGAAGAGCCGGAAACCGCTGCCAGGCGCGAGTTCCAGGAGGAACTCGGCCTGCCGCTGCCGGAAGGCGACCTCGTGGCGTTGGGCGAGGTCAAGCAGTCCGGCGGCAAGGTCGTCACGGCCTGGGCCGTGCGCGGCGACCTCGACCCGGCCGACGTGGTGCCGGGCACGTTCGAGATGGAGTGGCCGCCGAAGTCGGGGCAGGTGAAGGAGTTCCCGGAACTCGACCGGGTCGAGTGGTTCGGCCTGGAGGAGGCCCGGACGAAGATCGTGAAGGGCCAGGCGGTGTTCCTGGACCGGCTGGTGGCGCTGCCGGAGGGCTGAGGTCCGGCGTCGACTCGGCCACTCTGGCCGGAACTTCCGCGGAGGAGCCCTCGATGAGACGAGGGCCGAGTGGCCACTGGTTCGAGCGCCACGGCGGGCCCCTCCGCCGCTTCCGGGTGTTCTCGAAGCGGCGGAGGGGCCCGCCGGACGGGGGGATCGGTTCAGCGCATCGCGTGATGTCGCGAACGCGGTGCGCGGCTAGCGCTCGAAGTTCGGCGTCGCGTCCCGAGCGTTCGAACTGCGCCCCTTGGGCAGCTCCCAGTCCTCCTGCCGCCCCAGCGGCGTCAGGTCGAGGTAGTAGTACGACCCGCCGGTCGCCTCGGCGCCGCGGGCGTAGCTGGAATAGGTGTGGAACACCTCGTCCCCGTCCCGCAGGAAGATGCTCTGACCAGGTGCTTCACCCGGCTCGGCGTTGTCGACCGGGCGGTAGTTGTACTCGGCGGGCAGCACGGCCGGGTCCAGCGTCACGTGGAAGTCGTGGTTGAAATCCGTCCCGAACGACGAGTACCAGGGGAACGTCCACCCCTTCTTCGCCTTGTACGCCTCGATCTTCCCGATCGGCGCACGCGACACGAACGCCAACGACGTGTCCCGCGTGTTCAGGTGCCTGACCAGCCCGTCGGACACCTCGTCGGCGCCCGCGCTGCAACTGGAACACCCCTCGTCCCACGCCGGGTCGAACATGAAGTGGCCGAGGACCAGCTGGTGGCGGCCCTCGAACATGTCCAGCAGCGTCACCTTCCCCGACGGCCCGTCGAACTCGTACTCCTTGTCGATCCGGACCATGGGCAGCTCACGGCGCTCGGTGTTCAGCGCGTCGCGCGCCCTCGTCGCCGCCTTCTCCTTGGCCAGCAGCTCCTTGCGCGCCACCAGCCACTCCTCGCGGGAAACCACCTTCGGCAGGTTCACGGGATCTCCTCTCGTCACAGGGGTAGACCCCCGGACGAGCCGGTAATCATCGGTGCGGCCGACTAGAGCGCGGCGAGCTGGGCCCTGCCGTGGCGGGACAGCCACGCCTCGAACGTCATCAGCCCCGGATGCGCCGCCCGCAGCCCGGCCACGTCCGCCTTCGGCGCCACCGGGGCCTCGAACACCGAGGCCAGGCCGGGGTCGTGCCGGCGGATCAGGGACATCGGGATCTGGTGGTAGGCGACGGGGTGGCCGAGCGCGCGGCCGAGGACCGCGGCGAGTTCGCGCGGGGTGCGCTCGTCGCCCGCGATGGTCAGCGACCGCCCGACGTACTGCTCCGGGGCGCCGAACACGAGGGCGGCGAACGCGCCGATGTCGTCGACGCCGATGAGCTGGTAGCGGGTGTCGGGGTCCAGGACGTGGGTGAACGAGCCGTCGAGCACGTCCTTCGACACGACGAGGCCGTCCATGAACGTCACCGGGCGCAGCACGGTGGCGGGCAGTCCGAGCGACCGGATGTGCTGCTCGACCTCCCACTTGCTGTCGAACGACGGCACGCCCGTGTGCTCCGCGGCCTCCACGAGCGAGGCGTAGACCAGGTGGGCGACACCGGACACGGCCGCGGCGTCGGCGACGTTGCGCCCCCACCGGACCTCGGCCCCGGTGCTGTACCCCACCGGCGCGCCGGGGTCGTGCGGCGCGGGCTGGACGCTGAACACGCCGTCCGCGCCGTCGAAGGCCCGCTCCAGCGAGGCGGGGTCGTCCATGTCCGCCACGACCACCTCGGCGCCCGCCCCGGTGAGCGCCGAAGCCGCCGGGCTCAGCGCGTCCCTGGTCAGGGCGCGGACGTGCCACCCGTCGGCGAGGAGGTGGGCCGCGACGGCGCCGCCCTGCTTGCCGGTAGCCCCGACGACCACGACGGTCTTACCCACGACGACCTCCAGTGCCGGACCAGTTGGTCGCACACTATCCAGTGCGGGACCAACTGGATCAAGGTGCCGGGGGAGCCGTGCTGTGCCGGACGACCAGTGTCGTGGCCAACTCGATGCGCCGGTGCTCGGGCTTCTCACCGCGTGCCAGCGTGATCGCGAGCCTGGTGCCCGCGGCGGCCATGTCCTGCAACGGCTGCCGCACCGTGGTGAGCGGCGGGCCGACCCACTCGGCCAGCGGCAGGTCGTCGAAGCCGACCACGCTCAGGTCCTGGGGCACGCGCAGGCCCGCGGCCCGCGCGGCCTCGTACACGCCGAGCGCCTGGAGGTCGCTGCCCGCGAAGATCGCGGTCGGCCGGTCGGGGCGCGCGAGCAGCACGGCCGCCTGCTTGAACCCGGACTCGACGTGGAAGTCGCCGTAGCGCACCAGACCGGGGTCGACGGTCAGCCCGGCGGTCTCCATCGCGGCGCGGTAACCGTCCACTCTGGCCCGACTGCACAGCACGCGCTCCGGACCGCCGATCATCCCGATCCGGCGGTGCCCCAACTCCAGCAGGTGCCGGGTCGCGGTGAGCCCGCCGTTCCAGTTCGTGGCGCCGATCGACGGGGTCTCCGTGCCGGGTTCGCCGACCGGGTCGACCACGACGACCGGGATGTCGCGGGCGCGCAGCTTCGCCAGCTGCGTGGCGCTGAGGTCGGAGAACACCGCGATCACGCCCAGCGGTCGGCGCGCGATCACGCTCTCCAGCCAGCCGTGGCCGGGCGTCAGCCTGCCCTGCGACTCGGACATGACGACGGCCAGCCCGTGCTCGCGGGCGACCTGCTCGGCGCCCCGGATGATCTCCAACGCCCACGCGCTCTCCAGCTCGTGGAACATCAGCTCGACCAGGGTGGACCTGCGCGACCTGTCGTCGCCGCGACGCTGGTACCCGTGCCTGCGGATGATCGCCTCGACGCGTTCCCTGGTGTGCGCGGCCACGTCCGTGCGGCCGTTCATCACCTTCGAAACTGTCGGTACCGACACGCCTGCCTCGGTCGCGATGTCGGCAATGGTGATCTTTCCCGACGCGGGCCCGCCGGATGCGGAGGGCTCGGCTTTCGCTGACATGCCGGCAGTCTACGACAGGGATGGCCAGGGTCGAAACTATCGGGGCCTATTTGCCGAATCCGGCGGTCAGGCCGCTGAGCAGGTATCGCCTGCCGATCAGGTACACGACGAAGATCGGCAACACCGACAGGGTGACCGCCGCGAGGAGCGCGGGCACGTTGGTGCCGAACTGCCCCTGGAAGTTCCACAGGCCGAGCGTGAGCACCCTGGTCGAGTCCGACTGCGTCAGCACGAGCGGGAAGAGGAACCCGTTCCACGCGTTGAGCGCCGTGTAGACGACGACCGTCACGATCGCGGGCTTGGCGAGCGGCAGCACCAGGTACCTCAGCACCCCGAACGCGCCCGCGCCGTCGATCGTCTGCGCCTCGTACAGCTCCTTCGGCACGTCGCGGAGGCTGTTGGTCAGCACCAGCGTGGCCACCGGCAGCGCGAACGCCGCCGTCGGCAGGATGATCGCGGTGAGGCTGTCGTACAGGTTCAGCCGGGTGATCAGCAGGTAGACCGGGATGATTGTCGCCTGCGCCGGGATCGCCAGCCCGGCCAGCAGCAGGGTGAACCCGCGCTGCACGAGCTTGCTGGGGCTCCGCACGATCGCGTAGGCCGCGGGCACGCCGAGCAGCACGACGATCGCGACGGTGGCGACCGTGACGATGACGTTGTTCAGCAGGTAGCCGCCGAACCCGCCGGTGAGGACGGTCCGGTAGTTGTCCAGCGTCGGGTGGTCCGGTGGCTTGAGCGGACTGCTCGACAGGTAGTCGGCCCTGCTGCGCAGGCTCGCCGCGACCATGAAGTACAGCGGTCCCACCACGAGGACCAGCCACACCAGGGCCGACGCCCCCGCGGGCACGTTGCGCTTCACGCGCCCTCCTGCTGACTGGTCATGGACCGGTACCCGGTCACCCGCATCACGAGCAGCGACAGCGCGGTGCCGACGATCACGAGGAGCACTGCCATCGTGCTGGCGTATCCCATCTCGAACCCGCTGAAGCCGGTGATGTACATGTGCAGCGGCGCGATGCGGGACGCGGTGCCCGGCCCGCCGCCGTCGGTGAGGATCAGGACGGTGTCGAACGTGGTGAGCGAGCCGACGATCATCAGGATCGACGACGTGATGATCGTGTACCGCAGCTGCGGCAGGGTGATGTGGACGAACTGGCGCAACCGCCCGGCGCCGTCGATCGTGGCCGCCTCGTAGAGGTTGCGCGGGATCGCCCGTGCCGCGCCTTGGTAGAGCAGCGTGTGGAACGGCACGTACTGCCAGGTGATCACGAAGGCCACCGTGTACAGCACGATCGACGGGTCGCCGAGGAACTGGATGTCGCCCAGCGGCCCGCCGAACGACTGCGTCACGCCGAAGTTCGGGTCGAACATCGCCTTCCACAGCAGCGCGATCGCGGCCGTGGACAGCAGCAGCGGCAGGAAGAAGATGGAGCTGAGCACCGCGCGGGAACGCTGGCGGCCCGCGGCCCAGACGCCGATCAACAGCGAGATCGGCGTCTGGACCAGCCACGAGACCACCATCAGGATCACGGTGCGGCCCACCGCGTCGTACGCCTGACCGTCATCGGCCAGCCGCGCCCAGTTGTCCACCCCGTTCGGTTGCGGAGTCCCCAGTCCGTCCCACGACGTGAAGCTCAAGAGCACGACGAGGACCATGGGCAACGCCGCGAACAGCGCGAAGAACGCGAAAGCGGGTGCGGCGTACCAGAACGACGGTCGTTGGCGCATCGTCAGCCCTGCGCCAACGAGTCGACGAACGCCTGCGGGGCGAGCTTGCCGAGGAACAGCTCCTGGAGCTGGGTCAGCATCTTGGTCGCCTGGTCCGCGGGCAGGTCCTGGTCCCAGGACAGCTGGAACGTGGACGCCTTCTCCACCTGCTCGTAGATCCAGGTCGTGTACTCGGAGTTCGCGGCCTTGGCGAGCTTGTCCTTCACGCCTGCCACCGCGGGCACGTCACCCGCGTCGATCAGCGACTGCACGTACTTGTCGTCGGTCAGCGCGGTCGAGACGAACTTCTTGGCCGCCTCCAACGACTTCGAGGACGACGTGATCGAGTAGTAGTTGGACGCGTTGCCCACCACCGTGTCGGGCTTGCCCTTGCCGCCCGTGACGCTCGGGAAGGTGACCCAGCCCAGCTTGTCGTTCTTCACGAAGTCCGGCGACTGGCCGAGCTGGTTCGTGTACTCCCAGGAGCCCATGAGGTGCATCGCGGCCTTGCCCTGGGCGAGGATCGTGGACGCGCCGCCGACGTCGTAGCCGACGGAGGCGTAGTTGGTGCCGAAGCCGCCGCGGTCGACGAGTTCCTTCACCTTGGTCGCCGCCTCCAGCACGGCCGGGTCCTTCCAGCCCGCGGGGCCCTTGTCCCGGATGTTCTGGAACACCTCGGACCCGCCGACCCGGTCGAGCAGGTACTCGATCCACATCAGCTCGGTCCACGCCTGCGAGCCCGCCAGCGCGATGGGCTGGATGCCCTTGCCCTTGAACGTGTCCACGAGCGTGAGCAGGTCGTCCCACGTGGACGGGGGCTGGACGTTCGCCGAGGTGAAGAGGTCCTTGTTGTAGAAGAGGACCACCGGCTGCATGCCGCGCATCGGCAGACCGTAGTACTTGCCGTCGATCTTCGCGCCGTCGAGCACGCTGGGCAGGAACGCGTCCTTCAGGGCGCTGTTCGCGTCGAGGACCGGCGTCAGGTCCTCGATCTTGCCGGCGTCGACGTACTCCTTGAGGTTGCCGCCGCCCCAGTTGAAGAAGACGTCCGGCGCGTTCGGCGAGCCGATCGCGACCCTGACCTTCTGCTTGTACGGGTCGTTGCCGAAGGTCTCCAGCGCTCCACCCCCTCCCTCGACGGAGGTCTTCTCGATGGGGTTGAGCACGGGGTCCTGGAGGGCCCAGACCTTGAAGGGGCCGCCGTCACCCCCACCTGACGGGCCCGAGGTGCCGCAGGCGGCCACCGCGGCCACCAGTGCGACCAGTGCGATCAGGGGGCGCGTCCTCGATCGGCGGAACATGCGACCGCCTTCCTCTCTGCCACGATGCGGAGTGTCGAAACATTTCGAAACATGTACGACTTGCGGAGACAGTAGGGCTGTCCCAATAGGGTGTCAAGGGTCACTTTTGTGGCCTAATTGTGCTGTTCTTGCTGCTCATTGTGTTTCGAAGTGTTTCCGATAGTATCGGGAAACAGCTTGGAACTTGCGTGGAGGAGGAGCGGGCGTGCACGACGATTCCCGGACCACCGGAGCGGCTTGGGCCGATCCGTCCCGTCCTGTCGACGAGCGCGTCGACCTGGTGGTGCGCGACATGACGATCGAGGAGAAGCTCGCCCAGCTCGTGGGCGTGTGGGTGGGGGTGTCCTCGGACGACGCCGAGGTCGCACCCGCCCAGCACGAGTTCTCCGAGCCGTTGCCGTCGTGGGCCGAACTGACGAAACCCGGCCTCGGGCAGCTGACGCGGGTGTTCGGCACCCGTCCGATCGACCCGCTGGTCGGGGCGAGGGTGCTGGCCGAAACCCAGCGCAAGCTCGTCGCGGGGTCGCGGCTGGGCATCCCGGCGATGGCGCACGAGGAGTGCCTGTCCGGGTTCACCGCCTGGCAGGCCACCGTGTTCCCGACGCCGCTGGCCTGGGGCGCGACGTTCGACCCGGCGATCGTGGAGCGGATGGCCACCGAGATCGGCGGCCAGCTGCGCGACCTCGGCGTGCACCAGGGCCTCGCGCCCGTGCTCGACGTCGTCCGCGACCCCAGGTGGGGCCGCACGGAGGAGTCGATCGGCGAGGACCCGTACCTCGTCGGGCTCCTCGGCTCCGCCTACACCCGCGGCCTGGAGTCGACGGGGGTCGTCGCGACCCTCAAGCACTTCGCGGGCTACTCGGCCTCCGCCGCGGGCCGCAACCACGCCCCGGTGTCCATCGGGCCGCGCGAGTTCGCCGACGTGGTGCTGCCGCCGTTCGAGATGGCGCTGCGCCTGGGCGGGGCGCGGTCGGTGATGCAGTCCTACGCCGACGTCGACGGCGTGCCGCCCGCCGCGAACCCCGTGCTGCTGACCGACCTGCTGCGCGACCAGTGGGGCTTCCGCGGGGTCCTGGTGTCCGACTACTTCGCGGTGTCGTTCCTGGAGACCGCGCACGGCATCGCCGCGTCGCCGGGGCAGGCCGCGGCGCTGGCGCTCGCGGCGGGCGTCGACGTGGAGCTGCCGACCGTGCGCTGCTACGGCGAGCCGCTGGCCGACCTGGTCCGCTCCGGCGAGGTGCCGGAGGAGCTGGTCGACCGCGCGCTCACCTACGTGCTGCGGCAGAAGTGCGAACTGGGTCTGCTCGACGCCGACTGGGAACCGGAGTCCCCGGCGGTGCTGCGGGCCGAACCGGTCGACCTCGACCCGCCCGGCCTGCGCTCGCTGGCCCGCACGATGGCCGAGCGGTCCGTCGTGCTGCTGGACAACCACCGCGGCTCGCTGCCGCTGGAGGCCCCGCCCCGCATCGCCGTCGTCGGCCCGTGCGCGGACGAGGTGCTGTCGCTGATGGGCTGCTACTCGTTCCCGAGCCACGTCGGCGTCCAGCACCCCGACGAGCCGCTCGGCGTCGAGGTCGCCTCGGTGCTCGAAGCCATCCGTTCCGAGTTCCCGGACGCCGACGTCGTCACCGCGCAGGGCTGCACCGTCGATGGACCGGACGTCGGCGGCCTCGCCGAGGCCATCCGGGTCGCCCGCTCGGCGGACGTCTGCGTCGCCGTGCTCGGCGACCGCGCGGGCCTGTTCGGCCGCGGCACCTCCGGCGAGGGCTGCGACGCCGAAGACCTGACCCTGCCCGGCGTGCAGGCCGACCTGCTGGCCGCGCTGGTCGACGCCGACGTGCCGGTCGTGCTCGTCCTGGTCGCGGGCAGGCCCTACGCGCTCGGCGACTTCCCCGGCACCGCCGCCGTCGTCCAGGCCTTCTTCCCCGGCGAGGAGGGCGCCTCCGCCATCGCGGGCGTCCTCAGCGGCCGCGTCAACCCGTCCGGCAAGCTCCCGGTCCAGGTGCCCAAGGGGCCCGGCGGCCAGCCCACCACCTACCTGCACGCCAAGCTCGGCGGCCCCGGCGGCGTCAGCTCGGCCGACCCGACCCCGCTCTACCCGTTCGGCCACGGCCTGTCCTACACCACGTTCGCCTACGACGCCCTCGAACTGTCCGGCGCCGAGGTCCCGACGGACGGGGAGATCACCATCTCCTGCACCGTCACCAACACCGGTCCCCGCTCCGGCACCGAGATCGTCCAGCTCTACCTGCACGACCCCGTCGCCACCGTCACCAGGCCGGTCCGCCAGCTGGCCGGTTTCACCAGGGTGGAGCTCGACGCGGGCCAGTCCAGGCGGGTCTCGTTCCGCCTGCACGCCGACCGCACCTCCTTCACCGGCGTGGCGGGCCACCGCATCGTCGAGCCGGGCGCGCTGCACGTGCTCGTCGGCGCCTCCAGCGAGGACATCCGCCTGACCGGCGGGTTCGACCTCGTCGGCGAGACCAGGCGGGTCGGCCACGACCGCGTGCTCACCACGGAAGTGGTGCTGGACTAGATCCGACGGCGATCGCGGTTGCGGGGGGCGGGTTCAGTCGGTGGAACCCAACCCCCGCAACCGCTCCACCGTCGCGGCCTCGCTCCGCGCGGCGCCGAGTTCCCGGTACAGCCCCAGCGCCTCGCGGTAGTGCCCGATCGCGTCCGCCTCCGCCCCGGAGGCCTGCGCCAGCAACCCCAACGAGTCCAGCGCCGCGGCCTCCCCGTACCGGTTCCCGTCCTCGCGCGCCAGCACGAGCCCGGCCGAGCAGTACTCCGCCGCCCGCCGGTGATCACCCAGCTCCGCCGCCGCCCACCCGGCGGCGTTCAGCGCCAACGCCTCCCACACCCGGTCCCCGACCTCGCGGAAGATCGCCACCGCTTCGGTCGCGTGCGCCGCCGCGGGCGCCTTCTCCCCGCGCAACGACCGCGTCCCCGCCAGGCACAGCCGCACGTGCCCTTCGAACCGCCGTTCCCCGGCCAGCTCCAGCGCCCGTTCGAGGTGCTCCAGCGACTCGTCGAGCTTCCCCACGGCCGAGCACGCGTACCCGTGGAGCTGGTGCGCCATGGCGAGAACACGCCGGTTCCCCAGCCGTTCGGCGGCTTCCAGCCCACGCCGCCAGGAATCCGCGTGCCACCGGTGGTGCCCGCGCCGGAACAGGAACGGGTGCAGCGTCCACGCCAGGTGCCACGCGGTGAGGTCGTCGGCCTCGTCGAGCGCAGCCAGCAGGCACTGGTGTTCGGCGTCGAACCAGCGGAGCGCGGCGGTGTCGTCGGCGAAGGTCCCCTCGGGTTCGAGGGGGAGCGGTGAGGGCTCGGGGTCCAGCGGAGCGCGGGCCGCGCGAGCCGTGCGGGTGTAGTGCTCCAGCAGGCGCGCCAGTGCGGCGGGCCGGTCGGGATCGGGCAGCTCACGCGCGTACCGGCGGACGAGGTCGTGCATCCGGTAGCGGCCGGGGGAGTGCCGCGCCAGCAGGGAGACCCGTTCCAGCGCCCGCAACACCGACTCCGGCCGCCCGGTCAGCACGGCGGCCGCCGCCACGCCGATGTCCGGCCCCGGCGCGCTCCCCAGCAGCCGGAACGCCGACGCGTGCTCGGGTGGCAGGGCGTCGTAGGACCAGGACAGCACCGTCGACAGATCCCCTTCGTCCGGCGCGGTGAGGGGGAACTCCGGGTGTTCCGCCGCCTGCCCGGCCACCAGCGCCAGTGCCAGCGGCGACCCTCCGCACCACGTGACGACCTCCGGGTCCACGACCCGTTCCGCCCCCAGCCGCCTGGCCAGCAGCACCCGCGAGTCCTCTTCGGACAGCACGTCGAGCACGACCGACCGGGCGCCGTGCCCGGTGGTCAGCCCGATCAACCGGTCGCGACTGGTGACCACGACCGTGCTGGCGGAGGCACCGGGCAGCAGCGGGACGACCTGGGCGGAGTCGCGCGCGTTGTCCAGTACGATCACCATCCGCCGCTCCACCAGCAGACTGCGGTACAGCCCGGCGCGAGCGTCCTGGTCCGGTGGAACGGCGGCGGGCGGCACACCGAGGGCGTCGAGGAAGCCGCGCAGGGCGGTGGAGGGGTCCAACGGCTCACCCGACGGGTCGAAGCCGCGCAGGTCCACGAACAGCTTGCCGTCGGGGAACCGCTGCCCGTGCGCCCAGTGCAACGCGAGCCACGTCTTCCCGATCCCGCCGGCCCCGCTGATCACCAGTACCGGCGCCGGGACGTCCAGCGCGGCCAGTTCGGCGGTCCGGCCGGTGAACAACCCCGGCGCCGCGGGCAGCTGCCGGGGCACGGGATCGGTGAGCCGCGGGTCCGACGCGAGCACGCGCCGGTGCAGTTCCACCAGGTGCGGGTTGGGATCGACCCCGAGTTCCTCCGCCAGCAGCTCCCTGGTCCGCCGGTGGTGCTCCAGCGCGTCGGCTCGCCTGCCTGCCCGGTAGAGGGCCAGGACCAGTTGCGCGGCAAGGCGTTCGTCCAGCGGGTGCCGGGCGGCGCGGGCCGTGAGCGGGGCGATCAGACCGGCGTGCCCGCCGCGCCGGAGTTCGAGGTCCGCGTGGTCGAGTTCGGCCGCGACCCGTTCCCGTTCCAGCCCGGCGCGGACCGCCGTGAGCCACGGCGTGTCCAGGTCCCCGAACGGTTCCCCGCGCCACAGCCCCGTCGCCTGCTCGAACAGCACCGCCGCGTCGTCGTCCGGCGCCGTGCGGGCCTGCCGGACCAGCGCGCGGAACCGGTGCAGGTCCACGGCCTCCTCGTCGACCCGCAGCACGTACCCGCCTGGCCCGTGCGGGATCGGCACGCCGGGCAGCGCGCGGCGCAGCCGGGTGAGGTGGCTGTGCAGCGCGCCGCGCACCCGTTGCGGCGCGCGGTCCGCCCACACGCGCTCGATCAGCCGATCCGCGGGCACGGCCGCGCTCGGCTCGACCAGCAGCGCCGCCAGCACGCACCGCTGCCTGGCCGGACCGAGGTCCACCGGGACGCCGTCGCGGAGCGCTTCGACCCCACCCAGCAGCCGGAACTCCACGGGCACCCCCTGACCTGCGGATTCAAGCGTTCGTCCAGAAGTATCCCCGTGCGCGGGCCGATCGTGGGCCGCATGGGAGAACGCATCGGGGGATTCCGGAGTCCGGAGGCGGAGCAGCGGTTCGCGGTGGCCTACCGGGAAGCGATGGCCGCGGGTCCGAGACCGGTCGAGCAGTACGACGTGCCGACGTCCTTCGGCACCACCAGGGTCTACCGGCACGGCCCCGACGAGGGGGCGCCGATCGTGCTGCTGCACGGGTTCATGTCCACGTCGGCGGGCTGGGGGCCGTTCCTCGGCGCCTTCGCCGAGCGCAACCCGGTCTACGCGGTCGACGCGCTCGGCGAGGCGGGCGGGAGCGTGCAGACGAGGCCGTTGGCGAGCGCGGCCGACCGGGCGCGGGCGCTGGAGGAGGTGCTGGAAGGGCTGGGGCTGAGCGGTGTCCACGTGGTGGGGGTGTCCGCGGGCGGGTGGCTGGGCGTGGCGTTGGTCGTGCGCGACCCGACGCGGGTGGCGACGCTCAGCCTGCTGGAACCGACGACCGTGACGTCGACGTACCACCCGGCGGTCATGTGGCGCGCCGTGCTCGCCGCGGCGGTGGGCTCGGACCGGGCGATGCGCTGGTTCCTGCGCCACTCGTTCGGGAACGACGACGTGCTGGACCGGCCCGACGGGCGCGTCGTCCTCGTCGGGACGCGCGCGTCCCGGCCGAAGCTGCCGATGCTCCTGCCGCCTCCGGAGGACGCGCTCCGCGCCGTGCGGATCCCGGTGCTCGCGGTGTTCGGCGCCCGCAACGCGGTGCACGACGCCACCCGCGCGGCCGCCCGGCTCCGGGAACTGGTGCCGCACGCCGAGGTCGAACTGTGGCCGGACAGCGGTCACGACCTGGGCATGTTCGACGACACGGGGCCCGTGACCGAGCGGGTGCTGAGGTTCTTGCGGAGTCGGTAGGGCCCGGAATCGTCGGTTCAGCACGTCCCGACCGTCGCGGACCCGTTCGGCACCGAGTTCTCGATCATCGCGAGGCCGGACGGCTGAGCGGTAGGCTGGGGGCGGCTCCTCGACCAGTGCAGCCCGCCCCGCGCGCGTGTCCGGCGGTACGACCGCCTCCGCACCGCGGCCCCACCGCGGATTCCGAGGATCGCCATGCCGCCCACCGGTTCGACCAAGCACGTGACCAGTTCACCCGTCCGCGACCTGCTGGCGCTCACCTCGCGGCCGGAGGTGATCTCGTTCGCGGGCGGGCTGCCCGCGCCGGAGCTGTTCGACCTGACCGGCCTGCGGATGGCGTTCCACCAGGCGCTGTCCGAGCCCGCGGGCCGGGACAACCTCCAGTACGCGCCCACCGAGGGGAACCGCGCGCTGCGGTCGCTGGTGGCCGCCCGGATGACGGGCAAGGGGCTGCCGACCACCGGGGACGACCTGCTGATCACGACCGGCTCCCAGCAGGCGCTCACCCTGGTGACCTCGGCGCTGCTCGGCCCCGGCGCGGTCGTCGCCGTCGAGGAGCCGACGTACCTGGCGGCCCTCCAGTGCTTCCGGATGGCGGGTGCCCGTGTGGTCGCGGTCGCGTCCGACGAGCACGGGATGGTGCCGGAGTCGCTGGAAGAGGTGATCAAGGCCGAACGGCCGTCGCTGGTGTACCTGGTGCCGACGTTCGCCAACCCCACCGGGCGGACCCTCCCGGCCGAGCGGCGGACCGCCATCGCCGCGCTCGCGGCGGCCCACGACCTGTGGGTGGTGGAGGACGACCCGTACGGCGAGCTGCGCTACCGGGGTGAGCCGATCGCGCCGCTCGCGGTGGGCTCCGACCACGTCCTGCACCTGGGCAGCTTCTCCAAGATCGGCGCGCCGGGCCTGCGCCTGGGCTGGCTGCGCGCGCCGGAGTCACTGCTGCGGACGCTGGTGATCGTCAAGCAGGCCGCCGACCTGCACACCTCGACCATCGACCAGGCCGCCGCGGCGATCTACCTGGCCGCGGCGGACCTGGACGCGCACATCGCGGGCCTCCGCACCGCGTACCGCTCGCGCCGGGACGCGATGATCGCCGCCCTGCCCTCGACCACCCCGCCGGGCACCACGTGGACCGACCCGGACGGCGGCATGTTCGTGTGGGTGACCCTTCCGGAGGGCGCGAACACCACCGGGGCACTGCCGACCGCGCTGGCCCACGACGTCGCCTACGTGCCGGGCGCGCCGTTCTACGCCACGACCCCGGACCAGGCGACGTTGCGGCTGTCGTTCACCACCAACACACCCGCCCGGATCACCGAGGGCATGGCGCGGCTCGCCGAGGCCCTGGGCGGTGACCGGTCAGTCCGCTGACGGGCGGGTCCAGCGGTGCCACCACCTGACCCGCGGGGCCGGTCGCTCCGGTACCGGTGGTGCCGGAGCGCGGACGGGGGTGCGGGCGGTGCGCCAGGCGTCGACCACCTTGTCCACGTTCACCGGGGCGAGGGGGACGCGGGGGCCGGTGCCGAAGCGGAGCCATTCGACGACGCGCAGGTTCAGGTCGGCGGCGAGGGCGCGGACCTCCTGCTCGGTGCGCAGGCCCTTGACGGTGTCGGGGAG
Organism: Umezawaea sp. Da 62-37; assembly: GCF_032460545.1. GTDB lineage: Bacteria > Actinomycetota > Actinomycetes > Mycobacteriales > Pseudonocardiaceae > Umezawaea. Next base: position 3,342,360 of record NZ_CP135965.1, on the reverse strand, counting down.
GGCGTTGATCTCCTTGCGCAGCAGCAGGGGAGTGGGCAGGAGGGCGTCGGTCGGCAGGTTCTCCCGGCGCAGGTGGTCCTTCAGCCACCACTGCTCCTCGACCGGCCCCTGGAGACCGGGCAGCGGTTCGCCGGTGCCGGGGAGGTTGTCGAACTCGCCCCGGTCGGTCGCCTCGCGGATCTGGCGGTCGATCCACGACTCGAAGCTGACATCGGCGGGTTTTCGCTCCGTCATACCCCCGATTGTGCCCGGACCGGAGGGGGTGAGCCCTGCGCGAACACGGCGGTCGCCCGGCCGGTCGAACGGCATGATCGGGGCATGGCCCGGATCGAAGTGGTACTCGGTGACATCACGCGGGAGCGGGTCGACGCGGTGGTCACGGCGGCGAACGAGTCGCTGATGGGAGGCGGTGGGGTCGACGGCGCGATCCACCGGGCGGCGGGACCGCGGCTGGCGGAGGCGGGAGCCGTCGTCGGTCCCTGCGATCCCGGTGACGCGGTGGCCACGCCCGCGTTCGACTTCGCGCCGGTGCGCCACGTCATCCACACCGTCGGCCCGGTGTGGGAGGGCGGCGCGGAGGGGGAGGCCGAGGTGCTCGCGTCCTGCTACCGGCGCTGCCTGGAGGTGGCCGACGGGCTCGGGGCGCGCACCGTCGCGTTCCCGGCGATCGCCACCGGCGTGTACGGGTTCCCGCCCGACCAGGCCGCGCGGATCGCCGTGGCGACGATCGGCGCGACCCCGACGGACGTCGACGAGGTGCGACTGGTGGCGTTCGACGAGGAGTCGCGCGACCTGCTCAACGCCGAACTGGCCCGCTGACCCGACCGGATACCCTCCTCCGGTGACGGATACCCCAGCACCCACCGCGACCCGTCGGACGGCGGTCGTGCTGACCGTGGCGGCACTTGTCCTCGCGGTCGACCAGGCCACGAAGTACTGGGCCGAGTCCACGCTGAAGGACAGGGCGCCCATCCGGGTGATCGGCGACGTCCTCCAGTTCCGCCTGCTCTACAACCCCGGCGCGGCGTTCTCCATCGGCACCGGGTCCACGTGGATCTTCACCGTGCTGGCGGCCATCGCGGCGGTGGTGCTGCTGCGCCTGGCGACCCAGCCGCAGACCGGGAGCCGGGCCATCGCGCTGGCGCTGCTGCTCGGCGGCGCCGTCACGCACCTGCTCGACCGCCTGTTCCGCGCTCCGGGCTTCGCGCGCGGGCACGTCGTCGACTTCATCGACTACAACGGGTACTTCGTCGGCAACGTCGCGGACATCGCCCTGTTCGCGGGAGCCGTGCTGTTCGTGGTCCTCACGTTCCGCAGCGACCGCGAGGCCGAGCGGGCCGCCAAGAGCGAGAAGGCCGCCGAGGCTGAGCGTGCGACTGAGGCCGAGAGAGCCGCTGAGGCCGAGCGGGCGGTTGAGAACGGCAAGACCACCGAGAACTGAGCGCGGGCCGGTCGCACGAGGCGACCGGCCCGCGGGTTCCCGCTGTGCGGAGCCCGTTGCAGGACGGCTCTCCGCGACGCGGACCGGCGACTAGCTGAACGGGTCGAGCGTGATGTAGGCCTGCTGCGGGTTGCCGTCGTTGACGAGCGACTCGTGCGCGCCGACGTCGTCGAAGGCGAAGCCGTAGGCCTTGCCGTCGACCATCTGGGAGTGGATGACGCGGGAGTAGTGGTTGGTCACGCCGTCCTTGTAGAAGTTCGCGTTGTTCGCGTCGGGCTGGTTCGGGTTGGTCAGCAGCGTCGACCGGTTGTACCCGGCGCACAGCGTCCGCGAGATCGGGCCCCTGACCAGGTCGTTCGGCGCGTCGAGCAGCTTGTAGCAGCCGAAGATCGAGTCCGAGTCGGGCTTCTGGAACGACGTGACCTGCTGGCCCGCGCTGTTGGTGAAGTTCATCGAGTTGCCCGACACCCGGCCGAAGTACTTCGTGTTCGGCTGGTCGGCGAACGGGGTCACGGTGAGCGTCGAGGACGCGTACTTCGTCCAGACGCGGTTGACGTAGTCGTTCATGACGGTCGACGAGAGGCCGCCCGCCTCGATCCCGTGGCCGGGGGCGAGGACGCGCACGACCGAGCCGTCCGACCGGGTCCGGACCAGGCCGGACCAGCCGGACTGGGCGCGCAGGCCGTTGATGACGCCGTTGTAGCCGCCCGACTTGAGCTTCCCGGTGGTCTTGGTCGTCCCGCTCGCGGTCCGCACGCCGACGTTGTAGGGCGCCGAGAAGAAGTCGACCTGGGTGCTGTTCAGCCACAGGCCCGCGTCGTTCAGGGTGTACTCGGACCAGTTGAACAGGATGTTGACGTTCGGGTCGGACGGGTTCTGCACGGCGGGCTGCACGAGCCCGCCCGTGGTCACCTTGAAGACCAGCTTCTGCCCGTAGGAGAAGTAGACCCGACCCGAGAACTTGGGCATCTGGATCGTCTTGGACTGCCCGTTCGCGGGCCCGGCTATGGACGCGTCGGGCGCGGGGGTCGGCGGGTTGCCGCCCGCGGGCCACGCGTGGAACCCGCCGTTCGCGTCGGCCCAGCCCTGCTGGCCCGTCGAGAGCAGCGTGCCCAGGTTGTAGATGTAGATCTGGTCGCCGCGGCCGGAGTTGTTGGTGAACGTCAGCGGGATGGTCGTCGGGACCGCCTCGGCGACGGGGGCCGTGACCGCGAGTCCGGTGGCCGCGGTCGCCGCGGCCGCCAGCAGGGAAAGCACCTTGCGTTTGACCAGCATCGGCTGTCTCCTCCTCAGGATGGAGTTGTGAGAGCGCTCTCACACAGTCGCGCGGCAACCCGTCCCGTGTCAACGGGCAATGAAGCTCGTGGGTCGGGCGGGTTTCCCGAATGGGCGGTTGGTTACCCACCGCCTTGACCGCTACCGTGGGAATCGGTAACGAGAGGTGGTGGGTGAACATGCTCGGTGTCCTGCTGTTGAGCGCCGCGATGATCGTGCCGGTAGCGGTCGCCACGGACGCGCACGTCGACTACCGCGAATGGCGCGGTGCCGCCGAGTTCGCGCAGGGCGAGGCCGAGGGGGTGACCGCCTCGACCTCCGGTGACGGCCTGGTGATCGGCTCGCCCGTCGGCAGCGAGGGCGGCTACGAGTTCGCCCGCTGGACGTCGCCGCGGCACGCCGCGGAGTTCGGCGCGACGCAGGTCGTGGCGTCGTGGAACGCCCTGACCCCGGCGGGCACGTGGCTCCAGGTCGACCTGCGCGGCCCGGACACCGGCTGGTACGCCATGGGCCGGTGGGCGTCCGGGGACACCGACATCAGGCGCACCAGCGTGCCCGACCAGTCCGACGAGCACGGGCGGGTCGACGTCGACACGTTCCAGGCGGCCGAGGGCCACGCCTTGCGCGAGGTCCAGCTCCGCGTGACGCTCTACCGGGCGCAGGGCACGACGGCCACGCCCACGCTGCTGATGGCGGGCGCGATGGCGTCCGCGCTCCCCGACGCGTTCACCGTGCCCGCCAGCGAGCCCGGTCCCGCGCGCGGCGTCGAACTGCCGGTGCCGCGCTACTCGCAGAACGTGCACGAGGGCGGCGAATCGTTGTGCAGCCCCACGTCCACCGAGATGGTCGTCGAGTACTGGGGTCGCGGCCCGACGCCGGACGACCTGGCGGGGATAGACCCGACCCACCCCGACCGCAGCGTCGAGTACGCGGCCGGGCACACGCACGACCTGGACTACGACGGCGACGGGAACTGGCCGTTCAACACGGCCTACGCGGCCACTTTCGGGCTGCGCGGGCACATCACCAGGCTGCGGTCGCTGACCGAGCTGGAGACCTACGTCGCCCGCGGCGTCCCGGTGATCACGTCCCAGTCGTTCCGCGAGGACGAGCTGGACGGCGCCGGGTACGGCACGGCGGGGCACATCATGGTCGTCGTCGGGTTCACCGAGGACGGCGACGTGATCGCGAACGACCCGGCGTCCCCGTCGAACGAGGCCGTCCGCCACGTCTACCGGCGCGCCCAGTTCGAGACGATCTGGTTGCGCACCAAGCGCCACGAGGCGGACGGCTCCGTGTCCGACGGTCCCGGCGGGATCGTCTACGTGATCGAACCCGCTACCGGCTGAGTTCCGCGCGCAGCGCCTTCGCGAACGGCTCGGGCTCCAGCAGGAACCCGATGTGGTCACCGGGGAACACGACGGTCCGCGACCCGAGCCCCGACGCGAACGCGGTCGCCGCGCGGTGGGCCAGCTGCCCCTCGGACGCCTCGCCCACGCCGATCGCGATCCTGGTGGGCGAGGCGCGCAGCGCGTCGACGTCGGGCGCGGACCGGACGGTCGGGCCCGCCATGTGCCGCAGGAAGTAGTCGTCCTTCGCCAATGACTCGAGGGTGGGCGGCGGCCCGAACTGCGCCGGTCCGCCCCGGAACCCGGCGACTTCGAAGAAACGGGCCATCGCGGCGGCGGGCCCGTCCGCCAAGTGGATCGCGAACACCTCGTCCATGCCCGCGGGCGCGGGGTCGTCCTCGGGCAGGAACCCGATCAGCGGCGGCTCGTGCGCGACCAGCGTGCGCACCAGGCCGGGGTGCCGGGTGACCAGGGCGAGCCCGGTGACCGCGCCGCCGCTGCTGCCGAACAGCGCCACCGGCTCGGACGTCACGGCCGCGATCACCCGGCTGACGTCGTCGGCCAGCACCTCCGGCGTCGAGTCCCCGTCGGTGTCCCGCGTGCTGCGTCCGATCCCGCGCGGGTCGTAGGTCACGACCGTGTGGTCCTCGGTCAGCAGCGCCCTGATCGGCGCGAACCCGGCGGCGCCCATCGGGTTGCCGATGAACACCAGCACGGGGCCCTGGCCGCGCACTTCGTAGTGCAGGCGTGCGCCGTCGACGTCCAGGGTGCGGTCTGCCGGCTCGGTGTTCGACATCTCGGGTGTCCTCGCTGAGGTGGATTCGTCCGTTTCGGACGGTTGTGCACCAGCGCGACAACCGTTGAACGGCAACGACGTCCTCAACGCGCCGCGCGCGACACCGGTTCCCGCGCCCCGGAGAGCACCTCGCGCAGCCGGGCGGCGTAGGCCCTCGGGTGGGTGGTGTTCCCGTTGTGCCCGCCGGGGAACTCCTCGACCGCGACGCCCAGTCGGTCGGCCAGCGCCGTGGCGCACCGGTAGTCGAAGATCGTCTTCGGGGTCGTCCGCCCCGCGGCCGGGACGATCCGGACCGACGTCGGGTCCAGCCGCAGGTCGTCCCGCACGATCGCGTCGAGGTCGCGGGTGAGGAAGAAGTCGAAGTTGGCCGCGCGCGCCGGGGTCATGGGCTCCGGCGTGAGGTCGGGTTCGGTGTCCTGGCCGACCGGGTCGATCCCGAGCACCCTCGCCACCTCCCGCAACGCCACCGGCAGGCCGCCGCGCCGGTACTCCGCCTGGACGTCGAGCAGTTCCCGCCGGTGCCGGTCGGCGTCGGCCAGCAGCCACGGCGCCACCGGTTCGTGCGCGACCAGCGCGCCGACCTGCTCGGGGTGGCGGGCCACGAGGTGCAGCCCGATGACCGCCCCCAGGCTGCAACCCAGCACCAGTGCGGGCTCGTCGGTGAGCGCGGCCAGCAGCCGGTGCGCGTCGTCGGCGTGGTCGGCGATCGTCACCGGCCCGTCGAACCGGCTCCGCGACAGCCCCCGCCGGTCGTAGGTGACCACCGTGTGGTCGTCGACCAGCGCGTCCACCAGGTCCCGGCCGCGGTCCGCGTCGCCCTCGCCGCTCTGCGCGATCAGCAGCAACGGCCCGGAACCGCGGACCCGGTAGTGGAGCGCCGTGCCCCCGACGTCGAGCGAGTCCATGGTGTCTCCCCAAAGTCCATCGAATTAGATGTATCGAATTAGATGGACCATGGGTAAGTGAACGGTGTCGAGTTGTTCCTGCTGGGCCGGACCCTGATGAAGATCGGCGAGAACGCCATGCCGTCGCCCCCGGACGGCACCCGCGGCAGCACGAGGGTGGTCCTGATCGTGCTCAGCGATGTCCTCGACCACCCCGACACCTCCGTCGGCGCGATCGCCGAACGCACGCGCCTGCCGCAGAGCCAGGTGTCGACCGCGGTCGCGCGGCTCACCGAGGCCGGGTCCGTCGAGACCGCGTCGGACCCGACCGACCGCCGCCGCAGGCTCATCCGCCGGGCGGACACCACGTCCGACCGGGTCGCCGAGGTGCGGGGGACCACCATCGACGCGGCCCTGGCCGGTGAGCTGGGCACCGACGACCCGCGGCGGGTCGCGGAGGTCGCGGAGGCGCTGCGGGCGCTGGCTCAGCTGCTGGCGCCCTGATCGTCGAGGTACGCCTTGGCCAGGCGTTTCGGGGCCTTGCACAGCCACGCCTCGACGACCAGCTCCTCCAGTTCCTCGACCCCGATCCGGTCGAGCCGCACCAGCACCGAGGCGTAGCCGTCGAAGTGCGGCGTCGTGAAGTAGACGTCCGGGTCGTCGGCGAGCAGGGCCTCCTTCACGCCCAGGTCCGCCACCCGCACGCCCATGATCGGCCCGTCGGGCGCGGACGGGCCGAGGGCCGCGAGGTCGCCGGCGCGCAGCGGGCGCTCGGAGACGAACCCCTTGCCCTTGACCCGCCAGTCGCGCGGCGAGCGCTCCACCGCCTCGGGCATCGCCATCGCGAGCCGGTGCACGTCGTCCCAGGTGGCCATGCGGGAACTCTAGGACGCACGGGGGCGACACCCGGCGCGTAGCCTCCTGCGAAACCCGGAGGGAGTCGCATGCCAGGGCGCAGGAGCAGGTCCGTGCTGGTCGCGCGGCTCGTCAGCGAGCGGCCGGGCAGCTCGCAGGCCGCGATCCTCGCGGAGTTGCGCCGGTGCCTGCTCGACGGCGGCGTCCCGCCCGGCACGCCGATCCCGCTCGACGAGGTCGCGGCGGTGTTCGGGGTCAGCCGCATCCCGGTGCGCGAGTCGCTCAAGACGCTGATCGGCGAGGGACTGGTGGAGCACCGCCCGAACGCGGGCTACACCGTCGCGAAGCTGACCGCCCGCGAGCTGGAGGAGCTGTACCTGGTGCGCGGGGTGCTGGAGGCCGCGGCGCTGGCGGCGGCGGTCGGGTCGGCGGACGCGACCGACGACGAGAACGCCCGCGCGGCGCACCGCGGCCTGGAGGAAGCCGTGCGGGCCAAGGACGCCCACGCCTACCACCGGGAGAGCCGGAGCTTCCACCTCGCGCTGGTGGCGCCGTGCGGGATGCTCCGGCTGCTCGGGATGTTCGAGTCCGCGTGGAACATGACCGAGCCGCTGCAACCGATGGCGCACGTGCCGGAGGCGGAACGGGCGGAGCTGCACAACGACCACGACGCGATGCTCGCGGCGTTCGTCGCGCGGGACGCGGCCGCTCTGCTGGAGGCGGCCCGCAGGCACCACGGGCGGCTCCAGTCGTCGCTGGAACTGCTGCCCCGGCACACCGGCCTCTTCGCCGACCCGCACTGAGGAATCCGGTTCACGGCAAGATGTATGCCACTCCGGCAAGATATATGTTCCGCGTGATGGACGCGTAACATCGCGCTCCTACTTTGACCTGGCGAAGCCGTTCGGACGAGGCGAGCCGGGAGTGACCATGACCGAGATCGTGCCGCACGTTGAGGACCTCCGCCCACCGCCCGTCGTCGAGGCGCACGGCGGCCTGAAGGCCGAGTACGACCCGCGCCTCGCGAACGAGGACCTCGCCCCGCTGGCCGAGCAGTCCTGGGGCTCCTACAACATCTTCGCCTTCTGGATGTCCGACGTGCACAGCGTCGGCGGCTACATCACCGCGGGCAGCCTGTTCATGCTCGGCCTCAACAGCTGGCAGGTGCTGGTGTCGCTGCTCGTCGGCATCGGCATCGTGTACTTCTTCTGCAACCTGGTCGCCAAGCCGAGCCAGGCCACCGGCGTGCCGTACCCGGTCATCTGCCGCACGGTGTTCGGCGTGCGCGGCGCGAACATCCCCGCGATCATCCGCGGGCTCATCGCCGTCGCCTGGTACGGCATCCAGACCTACCTCGCGTCGGCGGCGCTGGAAGTGGCGCTGCTCAAGCTGTTCCCCGGCCTCATCCCGTACGCCGACGTGCAGCAGTACGGCTTCCTCGGTCTCCCGCTGCTCGGCTGGATCTCGTTCACGGTGCTGTGGATCCTCCAGGCCGCGGTGTTCTGGACCGGCATGGAGACGATCCGCAGGTTCATCGACTTCTGCGGCCCCGCCGTCTACGTCGTCATGTTCCTGCTGACGGGCTACCTGATCCACCGCGCGGGCTGGAGCGCGATCGACTTCAACCTGGGCGATGTCAAGTACACCGGCGCGCAGGCGGTCCCGGTCATGCTCGGCGCCATCGCGCTGGTGGTGTCGTACTTCTCCGGTCCCATGCTCAACTTCGGCGACTTCTCCCGCTACGGCAAGTCGTTCGCGGCGGTCAAGCGCGGCAACCTGCTCGGCCTGCCGGTCAACTTCCTGGTGTTCTCCGTCCTGGTCGTGGTGACGGCGTCGCTGACCATCCCGATCTACGGCGAACTGATCATCGACCCGGTGCAGACGGTGGCCAGGATCGACAGCACGCTGGCGATCGTGCTGGGGGCGCTGACGTTCACCATCGCGACCATCGGCATCAACATCGTCGCGAACTTCATCTCGCCCGCGTTCGACTTCTCCAACGTGAGCCCGCAGAAGATCTCCTGGCGCGCGGGCGGCATGATCGCCGCCGTCGGCTCCGTGCTCATCACCCCGTGGAACCTCTACAACAGCCCCGAGGTCATCCACTACACGCTGGAGACCCTCGGCGCCTTCATCGGCCCGCTGTTCGGCGTGCTGATCGCTGACTACTACCTCATCCGCAGGCAGCGGGTCGTGGTCGACGACCTGTTCACCATGTCGCCCGCCGGGAAGTACTGGTACCGCAACGGCTTCAACCCGCCCGCGATCATCGCGACGGTGATCGGCGCCGCGGTGGCGATGATCCCCGTGCTGTGGGCAACCGGACCCGGCATGAAGTCCGCGGCCCAGTACACCTGGTTCATCGGCATGGCACTGGGCTTCGCGGTCTACGCCGTGCTGGCCAAGCGCGCCGAGATCGCCGAGTAGGCCGTGCTGATCAAGGTCGTCAACCCGAACACCAGCAAGGCGATGACCCGCTCCATCCACGGGGCGGCGCTCGCCATGGCCGCCCCCGGCACGTCGGTCGACGCGGTCAGCCCCGCCATGGGCCCCGCGTCGATCGAGAGCCACTACGACGAGGCGCTCAGCGTTCCGGGTGTGCTGGCCGAGATCGCGGCCGGCGAGCAGTCCGGTGTGGACGGTTACGTGATCGCCTGCTTCGGCGACCCCGGCCTCGACGCCGCCCGTGAGCTGGCCGCGGGACCGGTGGTCGGGATCGCCGAGGCGGCCATGCGCACCGCCGCCTACCTCGGCCGCCGGTTCACCGTGGTGACCACGCTCGACCGCACCCGCGGCCGGGCGTGGGACCTGGCGGAGCGGTACGGCGTGGAGAGGTTCTGCGCGGGCGTGCACGCGTGCGACATCCCCGTGCTGGAACTGGACGAGGACCCGGACGCGCTGGAGAAGGTGGCGGAGGCGTGCCGGGCCGCCGTCGCCGAGGACGACGCGGACGCCGTGGTGCTCGGCTGCGCGGGCATGGCCGAGCTGTGCGCGGACCTCTCCGAGGCCATCGGCGTCCCGGTGGTCGACGGCGTCCGGGCCGCGACGCTCCAGGTGCAGTCGCTGGTCGCGATGGGGCTGCGCACCGGCGCGCGCGGCGAGTTCGCCCGACCGCTGCCGAAGCCCTACACCGGGCTGTTGCAGGGGTTCGGCCTCTGACCGCACCCGTCGGGCCCGGTGTCGGGCCCGACGGTGTCCTACGCCGGGCGCACCACGACGGACACCAGCGCGGCCTGCCCGGTCCGCCACCCGGTGGCCACGGCCACGTACCGGGCCGTGGTGGCGACCGCGACGGTCGACCTGCGGCCGCGCGGGACGGCCGCCGCCACGGGCTGGTAGGTCCGGCCGTCGGCGCTGGTCGCCAGGGTGGCCGTGGGCACCAGACCGGCGGCCCAGGTCAACTGCACACCGGACAGCGCGCACGACGTGCCGAGGTCGATCACCAGACGCCCGTTCGGACCCGGAGTCCACGCTGTCAGGGGGTCGTCGTCCACCGCCGCCGCCGGATCGGACATGCCGGCAGGCAGCGGTGACGTCGGGAACGTGACGCGCCCGGCCGCCAGATCGGCCAGCGGGTACGGCCGACCGGTCGGGAACACGACCTCGGCGCCGCTCGGCAGGGGCAGTTCGATCCCGCCGGTCTGGGCGACGACCAGCATGGCCGCCGGGCCGCTCGCCTTGACCCGCTGGCCGTCGACGACCGTTACGGTCAGCCCGACCGGCAGCGCGCCGCCGGTGGCCTTCCGAAGCGTGAACCGGACCGGCTCGACCCGTGCGCTCGCGGCGTCGAGCGCCAGGTCGTAGTCGGTGCCGGTCGCCGTGGTCCGCTGAACGCCTTGGTAGAGCCGCGTCCCGGTGCGCGGCTGCGTGATCGACACCGTGCCGGTGACCCGCCGCGCGCTCAGGTTGAACAGGCTCAGGTAGCCGTCGGCGGTGCTCGCGCGGACACCCGCCGGACAGGTCGGCGCGCCCGCGGCGGCGATCGCGGCCAAGTCCCGCGACGCGCCCGCGTACCCCTCGGCGAGGAACCCGGCGGCGGGACCGTCCGACAGCACGACCGCGTCGCCGCGCACGGCGATCGGCGCGGTCGAGCCGTGCACGACGAACCCGGCGCGCCCGTCCACGTCGAGCCAGCCGCCGGTGCTGCGCAGGTCGTCGTGCGGGTACGACACGGCGGTCGTCCACGCCACGCCGTCCGCGGAGGTCTCCACGCGGTACGCCTGCCCGGCCGCGGTCTCCCAGCGCAGGCGCACCCGGTCGACCGGGACGGCCGCGCCGAGGTCGACCGAGAGCCAGCTGTCGGCGCGGAGCCGGTCGGCCCGCGACACCGCCCACCGCGTCGTGGCGTCGCCGTCGGTCGCGAACGCCGGGTCGCGGCCGGTGTCGAACGAGGACGCGGTGGTCGGACGGCCGCGAGCCGCGTCCGCCCCGGTCGCGCCGTCCCGCGCCTCGAACGCGAAGACGGAGTAGCCGTAGGTCGGGTACGGGGTCACGCCGGTCATCCGCACGTGCCGCGCGGTCGTGCGGGCGAACGACAGGTCGTCGACCCGTCCCGCGCCCGCGTTGTCGGTGGCCCGCACCGTCGCGCTGCCCTCGGCGGCGGTGAACACGCGGTCGCCGTCCAGCCCCGGCACACCGGGCATCGTGCGGTTGTGGACCCCCACCCGCCCCTCGCCCGCCGCGACACCGGAGGTCGCGTACACGACCGTCCCGGTCGGCAGCGTGACCATGCCCGCGCGCCCGGAGTCGAAGCCCAGCACACCGGCCGTCGCGTCGAACCCGTCCCGGATCCCGTTGTACGCCTTGGCGAACCGCGTCCGCACGGCCGGTCCGGTCGACGGCAGGAACATCGGCGACGCGCCGCTGATCGCGAACAGCCAGTCGTCGTGGCCGGGCTGCCAGGCGAACTTCACGAACCCGGCCTTGCTGACCGTCGCCGCCCACGCGGACTCCGACTGGTGCGCCAGCAGACCCGGTCCGACGCCGAAGTCCGTGGCGCCGCTCGCGTGCCGGAACAGCTCCGCGGCCGTCGCCGGCACGGGCCGGGGCAGCAGTTCGTGCAGCAGGTAGCTGATCGCGATCTCGCCGCGCGCCTCCGGCTCGTACTTCGGCTCACCGGAGAACTTCGTGACCCGGTCCGCGGGCGCGTACGCCTGGTAGGCCTCCAGCCTGGCCGCGAGATCGGCCTCGGCGCGGGCGGCGTAGCGGTCGCCCAGCACCTGCGCGCGGAACGCCAACGGGATGACGTCCCTGCCGTAGAGGTGTTCGCGGTCGGCGACCATCGGCATCAGCGGCTCGCCCGCGTCGCTCATCGTGCCGAGGATGGTGCGCCACAGGCGTTCCCCGTTGGGCTGCGCGGTGATCACCTCCGGCAGCGGGCGGCCGGCCAGCAGGAAGTGGATGGAGTTGCGCGCCGACGTGCGCCACAGCTCCTCCTGGTAGTGCGGCCCGAACGACCCGTGGTTCTCGACCAGGAACGTGTCGTGCAGGTTCGCCGCGGTGTTGGCGCTCACCGGCACGCCGTCGACCGGCCTCGGGTTCGCGAGGTCGGCCGCGGGCAGCCCCGAAGCGTTCCGGCTCCACCGGCCGAAAGCCGAGCGCCACGCGTCCGGCGGCTGGTCGGCCCAGGCCAGTCCGGGCGCGAGGGCCTGGGCGTAGACGCCCATCTCCTCCAGCTTGGTGTCACCGGCGAAGCCGCCCGCCGCGCCGTTCGGCGTCCAGCCGCCCGACCGCGGGTCGTCCCCGGTGCCCAGCGCGGTCGTGTACTCGGCCTGTGCGCGGACGATGGTGTCCACGGAGGACTTCGTCGCGGCGTCCAGGTCGGACCACAGCAGCCGGGCGGCGAGGACGAAGTACGACTGGAAGGTGGTGTCCCAGAACAGGGTCTTGCCCCACTCGGCGCCACCCGCCAGCAGGTTCGACGCGGCGAAGTGCTTGATCGTGGCGACCGTGCGCGCCCGCAGCACGTCCCGCTCCACGCCCGCGACCTGCGCGTCGTAGGCGCCCCTGGTCACCAGGACCGCGTTGCCCAGCACCACGGCGAACCCGAAGTCGGTGCGCGTGTAGTGCCCGGCGGCGGTGTCGAACCGCGTCTCCGACCACCGCGTGTGCCGCAGCAGGACGCGGTAGTAGGTGTCGGCCACCGGATCCGCCGCGGCAGGCGCCGCCCGCCCGACACCGCCCGCCGCACCGGCCACGGTGGTGGCGCCGATCAACCCCAGCAACTGCCGCCGGTTCAGCAGGAACACGCCAGCCTCCTCATGACAACGTTGTCCAAGACCGCTGGTCAATCTCACCACGGGTGACCGGCCGTTTTCCCCTGTCGGATGAGGAATTGCTCCCTATGGCGGCATCCGGAACGCTCTGCGACGATGCGGTCCCCGTCGCTACCAAGGAGCGCGTGATGGCCTCAGTCCTGAACCCCTACATCAGCTTCGCCGACAACGCCCGCGAGGCGATGGAGTACTACCAGGGCGTGTTCGGCGGTGAGCTGACGCTCAGCACGTTCGGCGAGTTCGGCGCGGATGACTCGCCGTTCGCGGACAAGATCATGCACGGTCAGCTGAAGACCGACGCCGGCTACACGCTGATGGCGGCCGACACCCCGCCCGGCATGGAGCACAACCCCGGCACCAACGTCACCATCAGCCTGAGCGGCGGCGACGCCGACGACCTCCGCGGCTACTGGGAGAAGCTCTCCGACGGCGGCGCGGTCTCGGTCCCGCTGGAGAAGCAGATGTGGGGCGACGAGTTCGGCGCCTGCGTCGACCGCTTCGGCATCCCGTGGATGGTCAACATCACCCAGTCCTGATCCCACCCCGGCGGCGGTGCGGGGTCCGCCGCCGGGAGGATGGCCGCATGGCGGAACTGCTGTCGGTGCGGCTGGCCCCCGAGTGGATCACCGACTGCCTGTGGGTCCTCCGGGCGGGCGATGTGATCAGGGAGAACTGCTCCCCCGACCGGCTGGCCGCGGGCCACGGCGTGCCCGCCGACCTGGCCGCCGCCATCGAGGCCTGGGACGACGAGTTCCAGGCCGTGTTCGTGAGCGACGACCCGATGAGCTCCGGCTTCCCGGACGAGCCCACGACGGCGGCCTGGCGCGCTCGGGGCGAGTCGCTCGCGGGCAGGCTGGCCGCCGTGCTCGGGGTGCGCGTCGAGTTCCACGTGGCGGGCTACGACCGCGTCTTCACGCCTTGAGGTGACCTGCGGCCCGGCCGCGTGGTGTGGTCCGGCACGTCGAACGCGCGCTGCCCGTCCGGCACGTGGACCACCCGCGCGTCGACACCTGAACGCATCCCACCGCCTGCTGCTCGGGCGTCTCCAAATCGACCCCGGTGAGCACGATCGGCCGCCCCGTTCACCCGTCCGGGTTTACCGGAACACCGCGGCGGGGAATCCCTGGGAGCGTTACCAGACCGAGGGAGTGCCCATGGGGAAGCGGTGGCCAGTCCTGGCCGCGGTGCTCGTGCTCGCCGTGTCGGGATGTTCCTCGTCCCCGAGCCGCGCGACCGCCGAGCCCGACCACCCGGTCACCGCCGATCGCGCGGGCCGCACGCAGGCGGACCTGACCCTGCTGACCGGTGCCACCGCCATCGTCGTCCGCTCGGCCGACCTGGGCGGCGACCTCTTCCGCGCGTGGTCACCGGACGGCAAGCGGGTGGTGCCGCGGGCGACCGTCGACGGCGACGTGGTCGACCTCTCGTTCGACAACGCCGACGAGGCGCGCATCGAGTTGGCGTCCGACGTGACGTGGAGCGTCCACCTGAACGGCGGCGCCAAGGTCCAGACCCTCGACCTGCGCACCGCCAAGCTCAAGTCCGTCGACTTCGGCGCGGGCTCCGACCGGATCGACCTCACGCTGCCCCCGCCGACCGGCGCGGTCCCGGTCCGGATGACCGGCGGCGCCTCGATCTTCGACCTGCACCTGCCGCGGGGTGCGCAGGCCCAGGTCCGGTTCAGCGGCGGCGCGGGCCACGCCGTGATCGACGGCGCGTCCACCTCGGGTCTCGCGGGCGGCACTGTGCTGCGCACCGCCGACCTCGACACCGCCACCGACCACTACGCCGTCGACGCCGTCGCGGGCGTCGCCGAACTCACGGTCGACCGGACGTGATCACGAGCCACCGCGCGGAGCCCCGGCGACCGGGGTCTCGCGGTGCCGTCCCGTTCGGGCGGGGTCGGAGTTCAGCGCGGTCGCCTCAACGTCCAGAACAGCCAGTTTCCCGCAGCGGCGTTCGTGGCCACGTCCCATCCCGTGGCGCCGAGAGCGGAGAGCACCTCCACCACCTCGGGGAAGCCGCTCTGCTGGTGCACGCGCTCGTAACCACCGGGCAGGTTCACCCTGATGGTGCCCTCGGTCCACATCCACTCGACGGTGCCGAACTCGTACGTGAAGATCGCCGAACCCCTTCTTCCTCCATCAGTGGTCCACGCCATCGGCGGACGTCGGGCGGTACCGGCCGGAAAATCACCCACCACCGCGCGGAGCCCCGGCGACCGGGGCTCCGGCAGTGGTCACCAGCCGCGCGAACGCCACTCGTCCAGGTGACCGCGCTGCTCGCCGAGCGTCGAGTCGTCACCGTGGCCGGGGTAGAACCAGGTGTCGTCCGGCAGCTCGGCGAAGATCCGCGAGGACACGTCGTCCAGCAGCGACGTGAAGTTCTCCGGGGACGAGGTCTTGCCCACGCCGCCGGGGAACAGCGAGTCGCCGGTGAACAGGTGGGGATGGCCCTCCGGGTCGTGGTGGACCAGGGCGATGGAGCCCGGCGTGTGGCCGCGGAGGTGGATGACCGACAGCTCCGCGTCACCCACCCGGATGGTATCGCCGTGGTCCACGAGCCGGTCCGGCGGCACCGGAAGGGGGCCCGCGTCCAGGGCGTGGGCGATGGTGTCTGCGCCGTTCGCCTCCGCGACCGCGCCGAGCGCCTGCCAGTGGTCGGCGTGCTGGTGCGTGGTGACGATCGTCTTGAGCCTCGGCCGGTCCGGGCCGTGGCCGACCAGGTCGGAGAGGCGTTCGGGTTCGGCGGCGGCGTCGATGAGCAGGGCCTCACCGGTGGCCCGGCACACCAGGAGGTACGCGTTGTTGTCCATCGGGCCGACGGAGATCTTCGTGATGGTCAGGGCGCCGAGCGTCCGGCGGGCCGCTGGGCCGCCCGGTTCGACGTGACCGGTGTAGTCCTCTTGTACGTCCACAATGGCCGACGGTAGTCGTTCGGGTACTTGTGGCGCACTCCTTCAGGGTCCCTACAGGTTGACCCCTTAGGCTTGGTAACGATCGAATCCGACGTTGCCGAACACTCCGGAACGGGTTTCCCACCTCGTGTCGAACTCACCTCGCGCCTCCGTCCGACGGATCAACTGGGACGTCCTGCGGGTGCTCGCCGTGTTCTCCGTCCTGCTGCAGCACGCCACGCACGCGGGACCGCTGGTGCACCCGGAACTCGGCCGCCCGCTGTTCACCTTCCCCCTCGAGATGGGGGCCAGCGGGCTCGTCGTCATGTCCGCCTACTTCGCGTGCGCGTCGCTGGCCAAGGGCGAGCCCGTGCGGTTCCTGCGCAACCGGCTGTCGCGGCTGCTGCCCGCGTACGTGGTGGCGGCGACGTTCACGTTCGGCGTGCTGAGGTGGATCGCGCCGGAGGGGTGGAGCCAGCTGGAGTTCCGCGACCTCGTGATGAACGTCTTCATGCTCCAGAACTGGATCCCGGACGTCCGGCTGGTCGACTTCTCCTACTGGACGCTGCCGGTGCAGATCACCGGGTTCGTCGCCGGGGCGTTCCTCTGCTCGCGGCTGCGCGGCCCGTGGCTGCGCGTGCTGCTGTGGACGCTCGTCTTCGGACCGCTGGTCATGCGCGTCTGGACGACCGACCCCGGCGTGGTCCGGACGCTCTACGACGGCCTCGGCGTGCACCGCGCGCAGCTGTTCGCGATCGGCATCGGCATCTGGCTGTGGTCCAAGGGCAGGCTCGGCAACGGCCACCTCGGCGCGCTGCTGGTGTGCGCGCTGGGCGCGCAGGCCGTCCACAGCTCCGACCTGGAGTCCACCCTCGGCCTCGGCGTGCTGCTGCTCGGGTACTGCGCCGCCGCCAGCGGCCCGGACTGGAACGTGCAGCCCATCCGCGCGATCGCCAAGCCGATCAAGTGGCTGGCGGGCATCTCCTACGGCGTCTACCTCGTGCACCAGGAGGTCGGCTACGTGGTGATGCTCTACCTCGCCCGCCTCGGACTCGGACCGGTGGTCCAGCTCGTCGGCTTCTTCGGCACGGCCGTCGTGCTCGGCTGGCTGCTCACGAGGTTCGTCGAGCGCCCGATCCACACCTGGCTCACCGCCGAGAGCCGGGGGCCGGAGCTGGTCCGCCTGGTGCTGGCGGCCCGGCTGCTGGCACCCCGGTTCACCGGCGGCGCGGCGGCTCAGAGCCAGTTGGGCAGCTTCGGCACGTCCCCGCTCAACCGGGTGCCGTCGTGGCGGCCGGTGAGCCACCCGAGCACGTCGGCCGCGTCACCGCTGATGGTGACGGAGCTGTCGGTGCCCGCGGTGTTCAACTCCCAGCTGCGCTGACGGCCGCCCGGCAGCGCCACGTCGATCCGCGCGGCGGGCGACTCCGGCCTGGTCGCGAACCCGGCCACGACGCTGTCGACCAGGTCCTCCAGGTGCTCCTCCGGCAGGTCGTCGAAGTCGACGCCCACGTCCAGGTCGACCAGGTGGAACAGCAGCTCGCGCAGCCGCAGCCACGGCACCTGGTGGGCGGGCAGCGCCCCGCCGCTGGGCTGGGAGACCTCCGCCTCCCACGCCGCCGCGGGCTGGCTCTCGGCCGCCGCGGCGAACCGCAGGCACGCCGAGTCGAGGTCCGCCCGCAGCAGCTGGAGCGTCCGCGTCGACCCCTCCTCGATGTCCGCGTCCCGGTCCACCCGGCTCGTGTACGCCGGGTGCTCGACACCCGTTCTCGCCCAGGTGAGCAGGTTGACCAGCGCGTCCGCGTTGCGGGCCACGTGGCTGATCACGTGCGCCCGGCTCCAGCCGGGCAGCGCGCTGGGGCCGCGCACGGCGGCCGTGTCCAGTTCCGCGACGGCGGCGTAGAACGCCTCGGTGGCGCGGTCGACGGCCACGAGGTGCCCGGCGGCCAGTTGCGCCGCGCCGGACTGCTCGCGCGGCGCGGGTACGACCGACTCCACCTGGGAACCGGTGTTGGCAAAGCTCATGTGTGATGCCTCTCCCCGACGTTGAGGCTCGAATTTTGTGTGCCGACCAGCCTAGGCCGGGTTCACCGCGGACCGGTAGCGGCCGATCACACGGGAATCACCTGGCGGTGGTGATCCGAACTCTACCGAGTGTCAGATCCGGATGCCGAGGGTCGCAAGGCCCTCACGATCGGGTGAAATAGCTCTCCCGGTCGCACCTGTCGTGTGACGGATGGGGTTGGTGGGGTACCTGCCCACTGAAGTGGCTTCGCGGTGGGCACGTCGGGGAATGCCGGCGAGGCCTCGACCGTTTTTGTCGGTGGTCGCACTTAGCATGGTTGTCGGCCCACCTCCCGCGGCCGGCCGCCCTCCACCGGCTGCCTTCCGGCGGGGCCGCCTTCCAGCGGGGCCGCCTTCCAGCGGGGCAGCCCCCAGTCGGGGTCGGCCCGCCGCGCGCGGGCACCAGTGGTGTTTAGTACGCTTTTTCGAACGTGTGTTCGGTACCGCACGAACCGGTGCGCGCATGGCCGGACTCGCCAACCCGTAGCCGAAGGGAACCACCCAGTGGCAGACCGCCTTGTCGTTCGCGGCGCTCGCGAGCACAACCTGCGGGGCGTGGACCTCGACCTGCCGAGGGACGCCCTCATCGTGTTCACCGGGCTCTCCGGCTCGGGCAAGTCCAGCCTCGCGTTCGACACGATCTTCGCGGAGGGCCAGCGCCGGTACGTGGAGTCGCTGTCCGCGTACGCGCGCCAGTTCCTCGGTCAGATGGACAAGCCGGACGTCGACTTCATCGAGGGCCTGTCGCCCGCGGTGTCGATCGACCAGAAGTCGACGAGCCGCAACCCGAGGTCGACCGTCGGCACGATCACCGAGGTGTACGACTACCTGCGCCTGCTCTACGCCCGCGCGGGCAAGGCGCACTGCCCGGCGTGCGGCGAGCCGATCAGCAAGCAGACCCCGCAGCAGATCGTCGACCAGGTCCTCGCCATGCAGCAGGGCGTGAAGTTCCAGGTCCTCGCGCCGGTGATCCGCGGCCGCAAGGGCGAGTACGTCGACCTGTTCTCCGCGCTCCAGGCCCAGGGGTACTCGCGCGCCAAGGTCGACGGCACCGTGTACGCGCTGGCCGAGGTGCCGAAGCTCAAGAAGCAGGAGAAGCACGAGATCTCGGTGGTGATCGACCGGCTGTCGGTGAAGGCGAGCTCCAAGCAGCGCCTCACGGACTCGGTCGAGACGGCGCTGCGGCTCGCCGACGGGCTCGTCGTGCTGGAGTTCGTCGACCTGCCGGAGACCGACCCGGAGCGCGAACGCGGCTTCTCCGAGCACCTGGCCTGCCCGAACGGCCACCCGCTCGCGATCGAGGACCTCGAACCGCGCTCGTTCTCGTTCAACTCGCCCTACGGCGCGTGCCCGGCGTGCACCGGTCTCGGTGTGCGCAAGGAGGTCGACCCCGAGCTGGTCGTGCCGGACGACGAGCTGTCGCTCGGCGAGGGCGCCATCGCCCCGTGGGCGGGCGGTCAGACCGCGGAGTACTTCACCCGGCTGCTGGAGTCGCTCGGCGAGACCATCGGCTACCGCATGGACACCGCGTGGCGCTCGCTGCCCGCGAAGGTGCAGAAGGCCGTGCTGCACGGCGTGAACGAGCAGGTCCACGTCCGGTACAAGAACCGGTACGGCCGCGAGCGCTCGTACTACGCGAACTTCGAGGGCGTGATCCCGTTCCTGGAGCGCCGCCAGGAGCAGACCGAGTCCGAGTTCATGCGCGAGAAGTACGAGGGCTACATGCGGGAGGTGCCCTGCCCGACGTGCCAGGGCACGCGCCTCAAGCCCGAGATCCTCGCCGTGACGCTGCACCACGCCCGCAAGGGCGACAAGTCCATCGCCGAGGTCTGCGCGATGAGCGTGTCGGAGTGCTCGGAGTTCCTCGACGGGCTGAAGCTCGGCAAGCGCGAGTCGATGATCGCGGGAGCCGTGCTCAAGGAGATCCAGGCGCGCCTGCACTTCCTGGTCGACGTCGGCCTCACGTACCTGTCGCTGGACCGCGCGTCCGGCACGCTGTCGGGTGGCGAGGCGCAGCGCATCCGGCTGGCCACGCAGATCGGCTCCGGCCTGGTGGGCGTGCTGTACGTGCTGGACGAGCCGTCGATCGGCCTGCACCAGCGCGACAACCATCGGCTCATCGACACGCTGATCCGGCTGCGCGACCTCGGCAACACGCTGATCGTCGTCGAGCACGACGAGGACACCATCCGCACGTCCGACTGGGTCGTCGACATCGGTCCCGGCGCGGGTGAGCACGGCGGCCACGTCGTGCACAGCGGGCCGTACAAGGCGCTGCTGAAGAACAAGGAGTCGCTGACCGGCGCGTACCTGTCCGGGCGCAAGGAAATCCCGATGCCGAAGACCCGCCGCAAGATCGACAAGAAGCGGCAGTTGACGGTGATCGGCGCGCGCGAGCACAACCTGCGCGGCATCGACGTGTCGTTCCCGCTCGGGGCGCTGGTGTCGGTGACGGGTGTGTCGGGGTCGGGGAAGTCGACGCTGGTCAACGACATCCTGGCGACGGTGCTGGCGAACAAGCTGAACGGTGCGCGGCAGGTGCCGGGGCGGCACACGCGGATCAAGGGGTTGGAGGAGGTCGACAAGCTCGTCCAGGTCGACCAGTCGCCGATCGGGCGCACCCCGCGGTCCAACGCCGCCACGTACACCGGGGTGTTCGACCACATCCGGAAGCTGTTCGCGTCGACGACCGAGGCGAAGGTGCGCGGGTACCAGCCGGGACGGTTCTCGTTCAACGTCAAGGGTGGGCGTTGCGAGGCTTGTGCCGGTGACGGGACGATCAAGATCGAGATGAATTTCCTGCCGGACGTGTACGTGCCCTGCGAGGTGTGCAAGGGGGCGCGGTACAACCGGGAGACGTTGGAGGTCCACTACAAGGGGAAGACGATCTCCGAGGTTCTGGACATGCCGATCGAGGAAGCCGCTGGCTTCTTCGAGCCGATCAACTCGATTCACCGGCATCTGCGGACGTTGGTGGACGTGGGGCTGGGGTACGTGCGGCTCGGGCAGCCCGCGCCGACGTTGTCGGGTGGTGAGGCGCAGAGGGTGAAGTTGGCTTCGGAGTTGCAGAAGAGGTCGACTGGTCGGACTGTTTACATCCTGGACGAGCCGACGACGGGGTTGCACTTCGAGGACATCCGGAAGTTGCTCGGGGTGATCAACGGGTTGGTGGACAAGGGGAACTCGGTGATCGTGATCGAGCACAACCTGGATGTGATCAAGACTTCGGATTGGGTTGTGGACATGGGGCCGGAGGGTGGGTCCGGTGGGGGGCTGGTGATCGCTGAGGGGACGCCTGAGGAGATCGCTGGGGAGGAGAAGAGTTACACGGGGCAGTTCTTGCGTCAGGTTTTGGATGTTGAGGTGGCTGCGGCGGTGGGGTGAGGGTGGCTGTGGGGGTGAGGGTGTCTGGGTGGCGTAGCCCGGCCCCCGTGCGCGCGATTGTCTCAATGCCACACCCCTGTTTGTCAAGGCGGGAAAGATGCCTTGACAAACAGGGGTGTGGCAGGAGGGCGCTGTGTATCGGGGGCAGGGGGAGGTCTGGCTTCGCTTGTGTCGGCTGTGTCGGTTTAGGGCACCTCGCTGCGCGTCGGTAGGGCATCAGGCTGCGCCTGACAAGGCACCTTGCTGCGCGTCGGCAAGGCATCGGCTTTGCCGACAAGACGTCCTCGCTGCGCGTCGGTAGGGCGGCGGGCGCTCCGCGCCGGATGCGAGGGGGCGGCTGCGCCCGCCGGCGGGGTTTGGTGGCTTTGTTGGTGGTGGGGCGGGTTATCTCCCGCGCGTGGCCGTCTCCGACGGCACATCGTCATTGCCTGGATCTTTGCCGCCTGCGCCTGGTGTTGTTGTCCTGGTGCGCTGAACGGGTGAAGAGGTTCTGCCGGTTGCGCGGGGTGGTGGGGTGGTTGGTGATACTCGCGGGGTGTTGGTGAACCGCTACCGTTTTCGCAGCGTCTGGTTGGTGGACTGTGTGCCGGCTGTGGCGTTCGAGGTGCTTTCCGATCTTGGGAGCTATCCGCTCTGGTGGCCTGAGGTGCGGCGGGCGGTGCGGGTTGATGATCGGTGTGCGGAGTTGTACTGCCGGTCGCTGCTGCCGTACGAGTTGGTGTTCCGGGCGCGGCACAACACCAAGGACGCGGAGCGGGGGTTGTTGGTCGCGGATCTGGTTGGTGATCTGGACGGCACGGTGGGGTGGCGGATCGAGGCGGACGGCGGCGGTGCGCGGTTGGTGTACGAGCAGGTGGTGACGGTGCGGAAGCCGTTGTTGCGCAAGGTGGCGGTGGTGGCGCGGCCGGCGTTGGTGGCGAACCACGAGTTGATGATGCGGCACGGGAAGCGCGGTCTGCGGACGTACCTGGCGGGGTTTCACGCGGGGCGTCGGGTGGGTGACGGATCCCTCTGAGGGTTGAGGGCCGTGGAAGGGGATTTACGAGTCGTTCGACAGGTATGCGGTCCAGCCGCGTGCGGCTCGCAGCAGTGATTCGTGGGGGACGTCGTCGAAGGCGCGCAGCTTCAGGAAGTGCTGCGTGATCGTGAGGCCGAGGATGCCGCTCACGGTGATCAGGGCGCGCAGCTGTGCGTCGTCCCCGTCCAGTGACCGGGCGAGGTTGTCGACGCGTTCGTCGAGGTGGGCCCGCATCGAGTCGGCGGCTTCGGGCACCGTGAGCATGGACCGGATGAGGGCGCTGGTCTCCGGGGGCAGTTCGCGCAGGCGGTTGGTGAGGACTTCCAAGAGGTGCTCTGCGGCGCTGTTGCCGTCGTTGACGGGCAGCTGGACGGCAGTGGTGAACAGGGCCGCTTTCGAGCCGTAGTGCTGCATGACCAGCGAGGCGTCCACTCCCGCCGCGGCGGCGATGCTGCGGATCGTCGCGCCGTCGAAGCCGCGGGCCGCGAATTCCTGTCTGGCGGCGTCGAGGATGCGCTGTGCGGTGCGGGCGCGTTTGGCGTCGCGGGAGGTCTCGGTCACGGCTTCACTCTACAGCTGTTGAGCGAGAGGTGTAGCGTTCTCGCTCAACAGCGGTTGAGCAGATTGTCGCTGGTGGGTGAAGCCAGCAGATCCGTCATGAAGGAGACAGCGATGACTTCTCGGCGAAACGACCCTCCGACGCGCACGGTGGTTCTCGGAGGGGGCGGCACCGTCGGTGTCGCTTGGCAGACGGGTCTGCTGGCGGGGCTGCGCGAAGCCGGTGTGGAGTTGGCGGGGGCCTCGGCGATCGTGGGGACGTCCGCGGGAGCGCTGGTCGGCGCGTTGCTGTCCAGCGGCCGCGACGTCACCGAGGCACTTCCCGTCCTGGCGGCGGTGGGGCGGAAGCTCGACTTCGACAGCCTGGCGGCGGGTTCCGAGCGCTTCCTGGAGGCATCGCGCCAAGCCTGTCTCGCCGCCGACCCGCGGCAGGCGTTGCGGGCGATCGGTTCCGCGGCGCGGGAGGCGACGACCGCGCTCACCGAGGACGACTACCTCGGTCTGCTTGACGTGTTCGACGGTGTCGCCTGGCCTGCTGGGTTCCGGTGCACCGCGATCGACACCGACACCGGCGAACTCGTGGTGTGGGGCGAGGAAGCCGGTGTGCCGCTGCTGCGCGCCGTCGCCGCCAGTTGCGTCGTGCCGATGCTGTTCCCCACCGTCGCCATCGGGGGAGTCCACTACATGGACGGCGGTGTCGTCAGCCACCTGAACGCCACGGCGGCACCGCCGACCAACGTTCTCTTGGTCGTGTCCTGCCTTCCTCTCGGGGCGCCGGATGGCGTGGTCGACAGCGGCCGACCCGCTTCGACCGCCAAGGCGGACGCTGAAGTGGCCCGGTTGCGCGAAACCACGCGGCTGGTGGCCGTGGAACCCGATTTCAGCGGTCTCGAAGCGCCGGTGAAGATGCTGGACCCGGAAACCGCGGGCCGGGCCTTCCACATCGGTAGGCGTCAGGCGGGGCACGAGGCGGCGGCGATCGGGGCCGCGTGGGACTTCTGACGCCCCGCTGGTCGCGCTCGCGTTGAACATCCCTTCGACCACCTGGGAAAACCGGGTCGCGGCGAGGTCGTCGAAAAAAACTTGGAGGAGTTTTGAACCTTTCCCGGTGCCCCTGCGTGTTGTGGGCAATCGGTTGCCGCGCAGGGAGCGAGCAATCATCCAGGGAGGTTCAGCACCATGATGCGTACTCGCGCGGCCTTTTTCGGGGCCGCAACCGTGTTGGGACTGGTGTTCCTGAGCGCCTGCGGCCAGGTCGAGACGTCGGGGAGCGCCAACGCCGCCAACTCCGACACCCAGGGGATCGTCCAGGCCAAGACCGCGTCGCTGAGCGCGGCGACGGTCGGCGGACTGGGCCAAGTGCTCACCGACGCCAACGGGAAAACGCTTTACCGCTTTGACAAGGACATCGCCAGCCCGTCGGTCTCCAAGTGCTACGACGACTGCGCCGTGAAGTGGCCGCCCGCCCTCGCCCCCGGGGGTGAGCTGGAGGTGCAGGGCGTCGACAAGGCGCTGGTGTCCACTGTGGACCGCACCGACGGCGGCAAGCAGCTGACCATCGCCGGGTGGCCGCTCTACACTTTCGCCCAGGACGCCGCCGCCGGTGACGCGAAGGGCCAAGGCGTCGGTGGCACCTGGTTCGCCTCCACCGTCGACGGCAAGAAGGCCGGTGGCGGCCCGGTGCTCGCCACGGCCGTGGTCCCCGGTCTCGGCACTGTGCTGACCAACGGCGCGGGCAACACCGTGTACCGCTTCGACAAGGACGTCGCCAGCCCGTCGACGTCGAACTGCGACGCCGACTGCGTCAAGAAGTTCCCGCCGGTGCTCACCCCGGCCGACGACATCTCCGTGCAGGGCGTGGACAAGGCGGCTCTCGGCGTCCTGGTCCGCCCGGACGGCACCAAGCAGGTCACCGCCAAGGGTTGGCCGCTCTACACCTCCGTCGATGACAAGATCCCCGGTGACGCCAACAGCCAGGGCTTCAAGGACGCGTGGTTCGCCGCGGCGCCGGATGGCCAGAAGGCTTCCGAGAACAAGGAACTGGTGCTCACGACGGCGTCTGTCGGCAATCTGGGAACCGTGTTGACCGACAAGGGCGGTATGACCCTGTACCGCTTCGACAAGGACACCCCCGATCCCTCGACCTCCAACTGCTCCGGGGACTGCGCTGTCAAGTGGCCGCCGGCGCTTGTGACCTCTGACAGCTTCGAGGTTCAGGGGGTCGACAAGGCACTGGTCAGCACGATCACCCGTGCGGACGGGGGTAAGCAGTTGACCGTCGCTGGCTGGCCGCTCTACACCTTCGCCGAGGACAAGATCTGCGGTGAGGCCAAGGGGCAGGGTGTCGGCGGCACCTGGTTCGTCTCCACGCCGGAGGGCAAGAAGGCCGGGGTCTGATCTGCAAGCGAAAAGCCCGCCTGGCGAACCACGCCGGGCGGGCTTTTCCCTTGCGTGGAGAGCTAAACGACCAGGCTGATCAAAGAAGCCATGATGAAGCCGACCACGGACAGCACGGTTTCCAGGACGGTCCAGGTCTGGAGCGTCTCCTTCACCGACAGGCCGAAGTAGCGCGACACGATCCAGAACCCGCCGTCGTTGACGTGCGAGGCGATGATCGAGCCGGACGCGATGGACATGACCAGCAGTGCCAACTGGGGCTGCGAGTAGTTCAGGTCCGCCACCACCGGCGCGACGATGCCGGTGGTGGTCACGATGGCGACGGTGGCGGAGCCCTGGGCGATGCGCATGCCGCAGCTGATGACGTACGCCAGCGCGATGACCGGTAGGCCCATGTCCGCCAGTGACGTGGCCAGCACCTTGCCGACGCCGGTGGCCGACAGCACGGCGCCGAAGAAGCCGCCTGCGCCGACGACGAGCAGGATCATGCCGACCGGGCGGAGGGACTTGCCGGTCAGTTCGGTCAGCTGGTCGCGGGTCATGCCGCGGCGGTAGCCGAGCAGGTAGGTGGCCAGCAGGACGGCGATGGTGAGCGCGACGGCGGGCGTGCCGAAGAACGTGAACACGCCGTAGAGCCGCGAACCCTTGCTCAGCAGGATGCTGCCGAACGTGCCCGCGAGGATCAGCACCAGCGGGATCGCGATGATCCCCAGCACCAGTCCGAGCGAGGGCGGGTTCTTGACGTCGTCGCCGCGGGCTTCCTCGGCGGCGGCCAGCATCTCCTCGGGGACGGGCACGTTGACGCGCTTGGCGATCCACGTGGAGTACAGGATGCCGCCGACGAACCACGCCGGGATGGCGCAGGCCAGGCCCATGATGATGATCCAGCCGAGGCCGACGTGCAGCAGACCGGCGGCGGCCACGGGGCCGGGGTGGGGAGGCATGAACGCGTGCATGACCGACAGGCCGGCGAGCAGCGGCATGGCGTACAGCACGATCGACTTGCCGCCCTGCTTGGCCGCCACGTAGACCAGCGGCGCCAGCACGAAGATGCCGATGTCGAAGAACACCGGCACGCCGAAGATCAGGCCCGCCAGGCCCATCGCGAGCGGCGCGCGCTTCTCGCCGAACGCCTTGAGCAGCGACCCGGTCAGCACCTGGGCGCCACCGGACGCCTCCAGGATGGCGCCGAGCAGGGTGCCGAGGCCGATGATCGACGCGATGTGCCCGAGGATGCCGCCGAAACCGCCCTCCAGCAGCGATCCCGAGGCCTTCTGGGCGGAGCCGACCAGCGTCTCCACGGGCAGGCCCGCGGCGAGCGCCACGAGCAGGCCCGCGATCAGCAGGGCGATGAACGGCTCGACCTTGAACCGGATGATCATGATCAGCAGCAGGGCGATGCTGATCGCGGACAGCGTGAGGAGTCCGCCCGTTTGGTGTTGCAGCCAGTCGATCACTTGGTTCTCCCGTTGTTGCGCAGGGAATGGCCGGGCAGCGCCCCGGTGTGCGTACCGCCGTCGATCACCGGCACCCCGTTGACCAGCACGTACGGGATGCCTCTAGCGGCCTGCCTCGGCTCGTCGAACGTCGCCGTGTCGGCCACCTCGTCCGGGTCGAACAGGACCAGGTCGGCCGCGAACCCCTCGCGCACGAGGCCGCGGTCGGTGAGCCGCAACCGCTTCGCGGCCCGGCCCGTCAGGTGGGAGACGCACTCCTCGAGCCCGAGCACGCCCAGTTCCCGCACATACCGCGCGAGGTAGCGGGGGAACGTGCCCCATGCCCGCGGGTGCGGCCGGTCGCCGACGAGCAGCCCGTCGCTGCCGCCGGTGTGCGCGGGGTGGCGCATGATCGCCTGCACGTTGTCCTCGTGGCCGACGTGCATCAGGCACGAGGTGCCGAGCCGTTCGGCCACCAGCGTGTCGAAGTACAGCGCGGAGGCCGACCGCCCGGCGAACTGCGCCGACGCGGCCACGCTGTGCCCGACCAGGTGGGAGTTGTCGGTGCGGCGCACGCCGTTGATCTCGATGGACTCCCAGTCGACCGGCACGCCGTGGCAGCCGTCCGACCCGGTCTCCTCGATCTCGACCCGGATCTTCTCACGGGTGTCCACATCGGACAGCCGGGCCAGCGTCGCCTCGGGGCCGCCCTCGGTGGCCCAGCTCGGCAGCAGCGCCGACAGGTAGGTCGCGCCGGGCAGGTACGGGTAGGTGTCCAGCGAGATGTCCGCACCGGCCGCGATCGCGTTGTCCAGCAACGTCAGCAGCTCACCCGCGCGGCCCTCGTTGACCGGGAAGTTCATCGTGGCGTGCGCGAGGTGCAGCGGGCAGCCGGAGTCCAGCGACACCTGGACCATCTCCGCGTACGCCTCCAGCGCGCCCGCGCCGTAGCTGCGGTGGTGCGGGCTGTAGTAACCGCCCAGCGAGCCGGTGACCTCGCACAGCCGGACGAGTTCCGCCGTGCTCGCGTACATGCCGGGCGTGTAGGTCAGCCCCGACGAGAGCCCCATCGCGCCTTCCCGCAACGACTGCGCGACCACCGAGCGCATCCGGTCCACTTCGGACTCGGTCGCCGGCCGGTCGTCCCAGCCGACGCACAGCATCCGCACCGTGCCCTGCGGCACCAGGTACGCGGCGTTCACCGCGATGCCCCGGTCGAGCCGGTCGAGGTACTCGCCGACCGACCGCCAGTTCCAGTCGAAGCCCGGAGGATCGTCGTTCCAGCCCGCCAGCTGGCCGCGCAACGTCTCCAGCACCGCGTCGTCCACCGGCGCGTACGACAGCCCGTCCTGCCCGAGCACCTCGCTGGTCACGCCCTGCGACACCTTGGCGAGGTGGTCCGGGTTCGCCAGCACCTGGAGGTCGGAGTGCGAGTGCATGTCGATGAAACCCGGCGCCAGCACGAGGCCGTCGGCGTCGACCGACCGGCCGCCGGACAGCCCCGGCCCGATTCCCGCGATCCGGCCGTCCTGGATCCCGACGTCCGCCCGGTACTCGGGCGCGCCGGTGCCGTCGACGACCCGCGCCCCCTTGAAGACGATGTCCATCCAGGCTCCTAGAAGAAGGTTCGGATGAAGTCGACGACGGTCGTGCCGTCGACGACGGGGATCAGCTGCCACTTGTCGAACACCGTGCACGGGTGGGACAGCCCGAGCCCGATCCAGTCGCCGACCTCGACCCCGTCCTCGGTCAGCGCCAGGAACGCGTGCTGGTCGTTGAGCGCGGTCACCGAAGTGCTCGTCAGCGGCCGTTCCACACCACCGGAGCGCACCACCTGCGGCTCGGGCAGGCCCTCGTCGAACGACGCGTCGCGCTTGCCGATCGTCAGCAGCGCCAGGTCGTCCTGCGGCTTCGACGTGACCTGCGCCCACGCCCGCAGCGCGGACCGGAACGGCTGCTCACCCTCGGTGCGGCCCAACGGCGAGATGCCGCGGTAGAAGCCGTCGTCGTGCGTCACGTACGCGCCGCTGCGCACCACGGGCAGCACCGGCAGGTCCGACGGCCACGGCCGGGTCAGCGCGGCGGCGACCTGGTCGAAGTACGCGCTGCCGCCGACCGTCACGACGACCCGGTCCAGTCCGTCGAACCGGCCCTCGCCGTGCAGTCGCAGAGCCAGGTCGCGCACCGCTTCGAGGTAGGCGTCCACTGTGGACTTCGACTGCTCCGAGCTGTCGTGGGCGAGCGCGCCCTCGTAGCCGCCGACGCCGACCAGCCGCAGCGCCGGGCTCTCCGCGATGGCCCGCGCGACCGCCGAGGCGGTGTCCGCGTCCCGCGCCCCGGTCCGGCCGCCCGTCGCGCCCAGCTCCACCAGCACGTCCACCGGACGGGCCGGGTCGCCCAGGGCCTCGGTCATCGCCTCGACCACGGCCACCGAGTCCGCCCAGCAGATGAACTCGAACGCCGGGTCGGCGGCCAGCTCGTCGGCGAGCCAGCGCAGCGCGGCCGGGTCGACGAGCTCGTTGGCGAGCAGCACCCGGCTCACGCCGAACGCCCGGTACACCCGCAGCTGGCTGGCGTTCGCGGCCGTGATGGCCCACGCGCCGTGGTCGAGCTGGCGGGTGAACAGCTGCGGCGACATGGTCGTCTTGCCGTGCGGCGCCAGCGCGACGCCGTGCCGTTCGCACCACGACTCCATGGTGGCGAGGTTGTGCTCCAGCGCCGCGGCGTCGAGCACCACCAGCGGGCCGATGAACCCGTCGGTGAACAGGTCGAGGCGGCGGTCGGCCACCTCTCCCACGGTGGCCCCGAACGTCGTGCTCGGCAACCCCTTGAAGCGCCAGTCGATGCGTTCCGCGCGCAGCGCGGCTACCGCGGTCCGGTCAATGCTCGCCGAATGCACTTGTCCCGCTCCTCACGTTGCATATTTTGCAACGGCTATTGCGCGATGTGATGCTGAAGTGTGTAACATTCGCTTGCCCCGCCGTCAACGAGCAAGTCCGGAGGAAAGAAGCGGATGAGTTTCGATCAAGCGGGCGGTGTGGTGTGCCTGGGCGAGACGATGGTGGTGCTCGTCCCCGCCGAACAGGGTCCCGCGCACGAGGTCGTGCACTGGACCAGGGCGATCGGCGGTGCCGAGTCCAATGTGGCCTGCCACCTCGCGCGCCTGGGCGTCCCGAGCGCGTGGGTGAGCGCGGTGGGCGCGGACGCGTTCGGCCGCGCGGTGCTCGACGCGGTCGGCGGCACGGGCGTGGACGTCACCGCGGTGCACGTCGACCCGGAACGCCCGACCGGCCTCTACGTCAAGGAGGCCGACGCGGCGGGCAGTCCGGTCCGCTACTACCGGCGGGGCTCCGCGGCCTCGGCGATGGGACCGGAGACGCTGGAGGGCCTCGACCTGACGGGGGTGCGGCTGGTGCACGTCAGCGGCATCACCGCGGCGCTGTCCGACAGCTGCCTCGCGCTGCTGCGGGAAGTCCTCACCAAGCCCCGCGACGGCCTCCTGGTGTCCTTCGACCTCAACTGGCGCCCCGCGCTGTGGCACGACCGCGACCCGGCCGTCCTGCGCGAACTCGCGAACGCCGCCGACATCGTGCTGGCGGGCGCGGACGAGGCCGAGGCGGTGTGGGGGACCGGTGACCCGAGCGCCCTGCGCGAACTGCTGCCCGGCCCGACGAGCATCGTCGTGAAGCTGGGCGAGCACGGCGCGACGCTGGTCGAGGACGACACCCACACCTACCAGCCCGCGCTGCGCGTGGACGTGGTGGAGCCGGTCGGAGCCGGGGACGGCTTCGCGGCGGGCTACCTCGCCGCGCACCTCGCGGGCGACCCGCCCGGCAGGCGGTTGCGCGCGGGCCACCTCCAGGCGGCCGCGGTGCTGCTGACCACCGAGGACGTCGGGGTCCCCCTGCCGTCGCGGGTCACCGAACCGCTGCTCGACGCGGACCCGCCCACGTGGGCGGCCGCGAACCTCAGGGCGGGCAACCTACGGGAGAGCGCATGAGTCAGAGCCTGGACCGCGCGTTGACGCTCGTCGGTGAGCTGGCGACCGGACCCAAGACGCTGGAGGAGCTCTCCGGGGTCGTCGACGTGCACAAGTCGACCGCCCTGCGGCTGCTGCGGACGCTGGAGTCGCACCGGTTCGTGCAGCGCGAGGGCGTGCACCACTACCGGCTCGGCACCGCCCTGTTCGACCTCGCCAACCGGGCGCTGGAGGAGCGGGACGTGCGGCGCAGCTCCGAGGCCGCGCTGCGCGAGCTCAACGCCCTCACCGGGTACACCGTGCACCTGGCCAGCTACGAGGCCGGCGAGGTGATCTACATCGACAAGTACGACAGCACCCACCCGATACGGATGTACTCCCGCGTCGGCCGCCGCGCGCCGCTGCACTGCACCGCCGTGGCGAAGGTCCTGCTGTCGGACCTGCCGGAGGCCAAGCGCCGCGAGGTCGCCGCGTCGATGGAGTACCCGAGGCTGACCGCCAACACGATCACCGACCCGGCCGCGTACCTCGCCGAGCTGGATCGCGTGCGGGAACGGGGTTACGCGCTCGACAACTCCGAGCACGAGGACTTCATCCACTGCGTCGGCGCGCCGATCCGCGGTTCGCGCGGTGAGGTCGTGGCGGCCGTCTCGATGTCGGTCCCCAAGGTGATGCTCGACTTCGAGGGCCTGGTGGCCCTCGTGCCCAGCCTGCTCGCCACCGCGCGGGCGGCGTCCATCGAGTGCGGTTTCACGCCGCGCGACTAGAGAGGTTCCTGCCTTGCCGAAGATCGAGATCAAGACCGAGTCCGCGCCCCGGCCCATCGCGAAGTTCTCGCAGGGCGTCCGCAAGGGCAACGTCCTCCAGGTCGCGGGCCAGGTCGCCTTCGACGCCGAGACCGGCTCGGTCGTCGGCACCACGGTGAAGGAGCAGACCGCCCAGACGCTGCGCAACGTCGGCGCCGTGCTGGAGGCCGCGGGCGCGAGCTTCGACGACGTGGTGATGCTGCGGGTGTACCTCACGGACACGGCGCACTTCGGCGAGATGAACGACGCCTACGGCGAGTTCATGACCGAGCCGTACTCCGCCCGCACGACCGTCTACGTCGGACTCCCCGCGGGCCTGCTGGTGGAGATCGACGCGCTGGCCGTGCTGGGGGACTGAGACGGCGGAACGGGCCACCCCTTCCGGAAGGGGTGGCCCGTTCCGCGTGCGGTTACTGGAAGCGGTGCCAGAAGACCTTGCCGTTGGGGCCGTAGAGCACCAGGTTGCCGTCGTTCTGCACGACGAGCCGGTCGGCCGTCGTCTCCTGCGTGCCGGAGCTCCACACCACCGCGCCCGCGGTGTTGGTGAGCACCAGCCTGCCGTCCTTCAGCGACGCGGCCACCGCGCCGGTGGTCGTGCTGTTGGACGCCCACTGCGCCACACCCGCGGAGGTGTAGAGCACCAGGTTGCCGTCGCCCTGCATGACCAGCACGTAACCGCCGTTGGCGGAGGTCCGGGTCTGGTTGACCGCGAGGGTCTCACCGTCGAGCAGCAGGTCCTGCGCGGGGGCGGGCGCCACGACGATCCCGCTGAACAGCAGCAGGTTCTCGGTGTTGGCGCCGGGGTCGACGATCCGGTTGTACGCCGCCACGCCGACCAGCCGGTCGCGCACCTGCTTCGGCGTCGCGTCCGGGTTGCCCGCCAGGTACAGCGCGGCCGCGCCCGCCACGTGCGGGGTCGCCATCGAGGTGCCGCTGATGGTGTTGGTGGCGGTGTCCCCGGTGCCCCACGCCGACGTGATGTCCACGCCCGGCGCGAAGAGGTCCGTGCAGGAGCCGAAGTCCGAGAAGTACGCCTTGGTGTCGTTGACGTCCGAGGCGTTCACGGTGATCGCCTCGGTGACGCGGGCGGGGGAGTAGTTGCAGGCGTTGTCGGCGAAGTTGCCCGACGCGACGGCGTAGGTGACGCCGGAGGCGATCGAGCTGCGCACCGCGGTGTCCAGCACGGTGTTCGCGCCGCCGCCGAGGCTCATGTTCGCGACGGCGGGCTTGACCTTGTTCGCGGTCACCCAGTCGACGCCCGCCGCGACACCGGCGACCGTGCCGTTCCCGGCGCAGTCCAGCACCTTCACGGCGTGCAGCTTGACGCCCTTGGCCACGCCGTAATGGCCGCCGCCGATCGTGCCCGCGACGTGCGTGCCGTGGCCGTTGCAGTCGGAGTTGTCGGCGTCCACGGCGTTGAAGTCGAACGTCGCCCGGCCGCCGAGGTCGACGTGCGTGGTGCGGATGCCCGTGTCGATGACGTAGGCGTTGACGTTCGTGGCGGTGGACTCGTAGTGGTAGTTGGAGTCGAGCGGCAGCCTGCGCTGGTCGATCCGGTCAAGGCCCCACGACGGCGGGTTCGCCTGGTCGTCCTGCTTCTTCACCACGTGGTTCTGCGCCACGTAGTCGACGGTCGGCTCGGCGGCCAGCTTCTTCGCCCCGGCCTCGGTCATCGCCCCCGCGAAACCCTTGAACGCCGCGGTGTAGCGGTGCTCGACCGTGGCGTTCGCCTTGGCGGCCAACGAATCCGTCTGCGTCGTGACCGCGTCCTGCTTGTACACGACGATGTAGCTGTCCGGGACGGCGTCGGGCCCACCCGCGTCGACGATCTTCCCCTCGGCCGAGGCCGGCGACGCCGTCGCGACGGCGATCGCCATGGCGGCGGCCGTCAAACCGGCCAGCCGCAGTCTCCAAGGCGCGCGAAATTCTGGCATTCCGAGTCCCCCTCGTGCGTAAATTCGGTGTCAGAAAGTCCGCGCGGACGAAGATCGACAGTAGGGGACCGCACCACCGAAGACAATCGTCCGATCAGCGACTTCGCTGCGCCGATCGGGTCAGCTCACGCGTGCCCGTCGCTCCGGACGGTGGAAGGGGTCTCCATCGCACGGCGCAGTCCCGCGCCGAGGGACCGGGTCGCGACGGTCTGCGACCGGTCGCAGATGTCCAGCGCCCGCAGGCGGTAGGCCCTCGACCCCTCGGTCTCGCCGAGGTCGTCGAGCACGGTGCCCAGCAGGATCAGCATCCCCACCAGCGCGGTCGTGCGCAGCTCGTCGGTCATGGCTACGGCCTCCCGCAGCCGGGCCGCCGCGCCCGCCGCGTCACCCTGCGCGTGCAGCGCCGCCCCGAGCTGCACCAGCGTGTCCGCCTCGGTGTGCCGGGCGCCGGTGGCCCTGGCCAGCTCCAGCGCCTCCTCGCAGGCCACGCGGGCCGCGTCCCAGTCCCGCAGCGCGGTCAGGTTCGCCGCCAGCCGCAACAGGTTCAGCGCCACCGCCTCGCGGTCGTGCCCCTCCGGCCGCCGCGCGACGCGGGCGCGGTGGAAGGCGACGCACCTGCGGTGCACCTCGGCCGACTCGGCGTACCGGCCGAACTGGTGCAGCACGATCCCCAGGTTCGACAGGGCGAACTGCGCGGCCACCGGGTCGCCCGCCGCCTCGAACGCCGCCACGGCCCGCTCGGCGAACTCGCGCGACTCCTCCAGCCGCCCCTGCCGCCGTTCGACGGCGGACCGGTAGTACACCGCCCAGGCCTGCTCCGCCGCGTCGCCGGAGTCGACCGCCGCCGCCAGCGCCTCGTGGTGCACCACCAGCGCCGCCTCCTGCTCGTCGAGCAGCACGGACAGCGTCCAGCACAGGAAGTTCAGCTGCACGGCCTCGTCGCGCCTGCTGCCCAGCGCGCGGGCGGCGTCGACGCCGCAGCGGAACACCTCGTGCCACAGCGCGCCGTCCCCGCGCTGATCGGAGTACCAGTGCATCGCCGTCGCCACGTCCAGCACCGTCCGGTGCCGTTCGGCGGCGTGCGCGAGCCGCAGCGCGCCGATCCAGTGCCCCGTCTCCCGCCGCAGCCACGCCCCGGCCCGGTCCTGGTCCTCCGGGCCCGCGTCGGGCCCGAACATCCGCGCCGACGACCGGGCCTCGCTCAGCAGCCAGTCGATCGTCCGCCACCGCGCCTCGTCCACGACCGCCGCCGACTCGTCGGCGACGAGCCGTTCCCGCGCGAACACCCGCACCAGGTCGTGGAACACGTACCGGCCCGCGGTCCCGGACGTCTCCACGAGGCTCGCGTCGACCAGGTCCTCCAACGTCTCCTCGGCCACCAGCGGGTCCACCCCGGCGGCCATCGCGACCAGGTCCGGCCCCACGTCGCCGCCCGGCACCAGCGACATCCGCCGGAACACCAGCGCCGTGGTCGGCCCCAGCTGCTGGTAGGACATCAGGAAGGCCGCGCGCACCCGCAGGTCGCCCGACGTGAGCGCGGTCAGCCGCCTGCTCTCGTCACCCAGCTGCTCCGCCAGGTGCCCGAGGGTCCAGCGCGGCCTGCTCGCCAGCCGGTTGCCCGCGATCCGCAACGCCAGCGGCAGGTGCCCGCACAGCTCGGCGACCCGCTCGGCCGCCGACCGTTCCGCCGCCACCCGGTGCTCACCGGCGATCGCGCCCAGCAGCCGCACGGACTCCTTGCGGGACAACACGTCCAGCGCCAGCCGGGTGCCCGCCTCCAGACCGCCGAGGGTCTGCCTGCTGGTGATCAGCACCAGCGACCCGGAGCCCGTCGCCAGCAGCGGCCGCACCTGCGCCTCGTCGGCCGCGTTGTCCAGCACCAGCGCCGTCGACCGGCTCCGCAGCTCCGCCCGGTACAGCTCGGCGCGCTCGTCCTCGCGGCTCGGGACGCGCTCGTCGGCGACGCCCAGCGTCCGCAGCACCTTGTGCATGACCTCGCCCGGCGGCACCGGCCGCGCGTCCATCCCGCGCAGGTCCACGAACAGGCAGCCGTCCGGGAACTGCTCGGCCAACCGGTAGGCCAGGTGCACCGCGATCGTCGTCTTGCCCGCGCCGGGCGGCCCGTGCACCACGACCACCTCGGTCTGCCGCCCCGCCGTTGCCGCGGCCGTCAGCAGCCGCAGCTCCTCGTCGCGCCCGGTCAGGTCCGGCACGTCCGGCGGCAGCGCCCACGGCGCCGCCGTGACCTGGTGCCGCATCCGGCCCGCCTTCGCGGTGTCCAGCAGCGCCCGCAGCTCAGCGCCGTCCAGGCCCAGCACCACCGCGAGCGCCTCGACCGTCCGCCGCTGCGGCCCCTTCGCCCGGCCGCGCTCCATGTCGCTGATCGCCCGCACGCTCACCCCGGACCCGGCCGCCAGCTCCTCCTGCGTCAGGGCGGAGCGGACTCGGTGGGTGCGGAGCAGGTCGCCGAACGTGGTGGACACCGCCCGGACACTAGCGCGAGACCTCCCGGTGCTACCCGGCAAGCCGTGGTGGGTGGTAGACGTGGAGATCACCACACGGGAGGCAGCGGGATGAAGTGGTACGCGGACGGTGCGGCGCGGTTCGTCCGGCAGGTCGTCGCCGACGTGCTCGCGCTCGGCTGGGTGTGGTTCTGGGTGTGGTTCGCCCTCAACGCGCGCGACGGCGTGCTCAGCGCGCGGGCCCCCGGTGACGGGCTGGTCGACGCGGGCGGCAAAGTGCACGACGCGTTCTCCGACGCCGCGGGCAGCGCGGGGAGGGTGCCGATCGTCGGCGGGGACCTGGCGGGGGCGCTGGGGAAGGGGACCGACGCCGGGACGACGCTGGCGAACGTCGGGCACGCGCAGATCGAGGCGGTCGAGACGGTCGCGCTGTGGGTGGCGGTGGGGCTGATCGCCGTGCCGGTCCTGTTCCTGCTCATCACCTGGCTGCCGCTGCGGGTCCGCTTCGCCCGCCGCGCGTACGCGGCGCGGCAGCTCAGTGCCACCGGGCGTACCGATCTGCTGGCGTTGCACGCGCTGAACACCATGTCGTTGGCTCAGCTGGCGAGGTTTGACCAGGATCCGGTGGAGGGGTGGAGGCGGGGGGATCCGGAAGTGATCGCGGTGCTTGCTTCGCGGCGGTTGGCCCGGTTGGGGATTCGGGGGTAGGGCGGCGTTGCGTTGTGGGTTAGGTGCGTTCACCCCGTGCGCCGAGTGTTCTAGACTTGCCGAACCTTGTCAAGACGATGAAGCTGTCTTGACAAGCTCCGTCAAGCCCAGAGATGGCTTCGGATCGGGGTGGGGGCAAGTCTGGCTGCCGCCAGCATCGGGCTTCGCCCGACTCGGGCATCGGCTGCGCCGACGAGGCCTGGCTCTGGGTTCGGCAGCCGACTCGGCATCCTCGCTTCGCCTAGGACAGGGCATCCGAGCTTCGCCGGACAAAGCAATTCGGGGGCTGGTCAGTACACCGGGCCCGTGTACTTCTCGCCGGGGCCGGCGCCGGGGGCGTCCTGGACCACGGACGCTTCGCGGAATGCCCGCTGCACCGACTGCAGTCCGTCGCGCAACGGTCCGGCGTGCGGTCCGAGGTACTCCAGTGACGACGTGATCAGGCCCGCCAGGGCGGTGATCAGGCGACGGGCCTCGTCCAGGTCCCGGCGGGGGCTGGTCTCCGGGTCCTCGTCGGCGAGGCCGAGGCGTTCCGCGGAGGCGGACAGCAGCATGACCGCGGCCTTGCTGATCACCTCGATGCTGGGCACATCGGAGAGTTCGCGGACGTTCACTTCGGGCTGCTCGGTCACCCGGCCATTGTCGCAAGACGCCCGATCGAGCGTCCGATTCGGGGGTTGACAACCGCGTCTGCTACTCTTTACGGCGCGACCAGCCCTCGTTCGTGCGAGGGCGGCAAGTGGAGCCCCGCTCCCACCCGTGCAGCCGTCAAGGCGGCCGGGTTCCGGTCCCCGCGGAAGGCCACCGTGCCGTTCCGCCTGACGCGTTCGCGCGTTGGTTGAGGGTGATCGGTCGGAGGCGGGCCCCGCACCAGCAATGGTGTCGGGGCTCTTGTTTTTGGCGCACAACGAGTCTCAAAGGACGTGAATGACAAGTCCCTCGAACCGAGGTGCTCCCGCCAGCACCGAGCCGCGCATCAACGACCGCATTCGGGTGCCGGAGGTCCGTCTCGTTGGACCGAACGGCGAGCAGGTCGGGATCGTTCGCATCGAGGACGCGCTCCGACTCGCCCAGGAAGCGGATCTTGACCTCGTAGAGGTCGCCGCGCAGGCTCGGCCGCCGGTTTGCAAGCTCATGGACTACGGCAAGTTCAAGTACGAGAGCGCGCAGAAGGCCCGCGAGTCACGCCGCAACCAGCAGCTGACGGTCATCAAGGAGCAGAAGCTCCGACCGAAGATCGACCCGCACGACTACCAGACGAAGAAGGGCCACGTGGCCCGGTTCCTGTCCGGTGGTAACAAGGTCAAGGTGACCATCATGTTCCGCGGCCGCGAGCAGTCGCGCCCGGAACTCGGTTACCGACTGCTGCAGAAGCTGGCGGAGGACGTCGCCGAGCTGGGCTTCGTCGAGTCCAACCCGAAGCAGGACGGCCGCAACATGATCATGGTGTTGGCGCCGCACAAGACCACGAAGACGCGTCCGCTCAAGCCGGACTACGGCGACGGTGTCGACGTAGCGGCCGAAGAGGACGCGTCAGCACAGAGCTGATCCGCGGTTCGCCGCGGGAACGCATTGCCGCCCCATCCCGGTGGCAGCACGAGACGAGGACGGAAATGCCGAAGCAGAAGACGCACAAGGGGACCTCCAAGCGGATCAGGGTCACCGGCAGCGGCAAGCTGCTCCGGGAGAAGGCCGGCAAGCGGCACCTCCTGGAGAAGAAGTCGAGCAAGCTGACCCGTCGGCTCAGCGGCACGGTCGAGGTCGCGAAGAACGACGTGCCCCGCCTGAAGAAGCTGCTCGGGCTCTGAGTCCGCTCCGCACCCCCTGAACACAGGGGCGCCGGTGTCACCGCCGGGCCCCACGAGATCGACAGGATGAACAGTGGCACGCGTCAAAAGGGCCGTGAACGCCCACAAGAAGCGCCGTACCACCCTCGAGCTGGCCAGCGGTTACCGCGGCCAGCGCTCGAGGCTGTACCGCAAGGCCAAGGAGCAGGTGCTCCACTCGCTCATGTACGCGTACCGGGACCGCCGGGCGCGCAAGGGCGACTTCCGCAAGCTGTGGATCCAGCGCATCAACGCCGCTGTCCGCGCGAACGGGATGACGTACAACCGCTTCATCCAGGGTCTGCGCTTGGCCGAGATCGAGGTCGACCGCAAGATCCTCGCCGACCTGGCCGTCAACGACCCGGCCGCGTTCTCCGCGATCGTGGAGCTGGCCAAGCTGGCCATGCCGGAAGACGTGAACGCGCCGCTGGCCGAGGACAAGGCCTGAGCGACCACACTCGCGCACGACGACCCGAGGCAGCTCCGTTCACCGAACGGACACCTCGGGTCGTTGCTGCTCGGCGGCTGACCCGCCGCCAGGGCAGGGATCGCGCCGAACAGTTCCTCGCCGAAGGCGCGCAAGCCGTTCGCGAAGCACTCGCCTGGGCCGCCGCGGGCCGCGGTCAGGTCCACGAGCTGTTCGTGACCCAAGCCGCCGCCGAACGCAACCCGTCGCTCATGCGCACCGCCATCGACGAGGGCGTCCGGGTCACCGAGGTCACCGACAAGGCCGCCGCCGGCCTCTCGGAAACCGTGACCCCACAAGGCCTCATCGCAGTTTGCGACCCCGTCGACGTGCCGCTGGACACCGTGCTCCGCACCAACCCGAAACTGGTCGCCGTGCTCCACGGCGTCACCGACCCCGGCAACGCGGGCACCGTCGTCCGAGTCGCCGACGCCGCGGGCGCAGACGCCGTCATCTTCGCGGGCGACACCGTCGACCCCCACAACGGCAAGTGCGTCCGCGCCTCCACCGGCAGCGTCTTCCACCTGCCCATCGCCAGAACCCGCGACGCCACCGACGTCTTCACCGCCTGCCGCGCGGCCGGACTCAGGCTCGTCGCCGCGGACGGCTACGCCACCGACGACCTCGACACCGCCGACGTCCGCGGCGACCTCGCCCACCCAACCGCCTGGGTCTTCGGCAGCGAGGCTCACGGCCTACCGGACAGCGTCATCGAACAACTGGACACCTCGCTCAAGGTCCCCATCTACGGCGGCGCGGAAAGCCTCAACCTAGCCACCGCCGCGGCAGTGTGCCTGTACGCATCGGCCAGGGCACAGCGCAACGCCTAAGACCGTATCTCGTTTGGGCGTGTTGCGAGGTAGGCGATATCGTTGATCAACGATGAACGATGTAGAGAAGTGGTGCCCAGAGCCGTTGTGGCAGCTGGCACAGCCGTTGCTGCCCGATGCGCCGCAACGCCACCAGTGCGGAGGTCGGCGGCGTCTGGACGATCGTATGGTGCTGGCGGCCATCCTGTACGTGCTGCGGACCGGATGTGCCTGGTCGGCGCTACCGGCGTCGTTCGGGGTCAGCACCCCGACCGCGCATCGCCGGTTCACCGAGTGGGTCGAGGCGGACGTGTTCGCCCGGCTGCACCAGGTGATGCTGGATCTGCTCGGCTCGGCCGGGGCGATCGACTGGTCGCGTGCGTCGGTGGACGGTATGCAGGTCAGGGCGGTCAAAGGGGGGATCTGACCGGCCCCAGCCCGGTCGACCGGGGCAAGCCCGGCAGCAAGATCCACGCCATGAGCGACCGCGGCGGTCTCCCGCTGGCCGTGGGTGTGTCCGCGGCCAACCGCAACGACCACCTGGAACTGGAGGCCGTCGTCGACGGTGTGGTCCCGGTCAAGGGGCCTGTCGGCAGGCCTCGTCACCGTCCGCGCAAGCTGCACGGCGACAAGGGCTATGACTACCTGTCCTGCCGCAAGGCGTTGCGGCGGCGGGGCATCATTGCCCGGATCGCCCGCCGGGGCATCGAGTCCTCCAAGAAGCTGGGCCGCCACCGCTACGTCATCGAACGGACCCTGGAGTGGGTTTCTCGGTTCCGACGGCTGGCGCGCCGCTACGAACGCAAGGCCGCCCACTTCCTGGCATTCGCCCAGCTGGCCTGCGCGGTGATCTGCTACCGCCGAGCCATCAAGCTGGACCTGCTTACTCACAACAACCCCAAATGAGATGTGGTCTAAGCGCAGTAACAGTTCCCTCACCAAACCACGACAGCGCCAAGCAAACCGGCTGATCGCCCAGGGAACCGGGCAAACCGGCTGATTGAGCACGGAACCAAGCGCACCCGCACCTGGTGCGGCCGATTTGACTT
This sequence comes from Umezawaea sp. Da 62-37, assembly GCF_032460545.1. Classification (GTDB taxonomy): domain Bacteria; phylum Actinomycetota; class Actinomycetes; order Mycobacteriales; family Pseudonocardiaceae; genus Umezawaea. The sequence continues at coordinate 3,301,693 of NZ_CP135965.1, read as the reverse complement.
GGGGTTTTTGGCCCTGCACTCGCTCAGCGGGCAGGCTTTTCACCCCTGCCCCTTTTGGGCCCGCAGGGCCAAAAAGAGGGGCCCCAAGTCAAATCGGCCGCACCCGGAGACCCTGGGCACCGATGACCGGTTTTGAGGGATCAGCCCCACAGGCCCAGTTCTGGGATCACCTCAACCAGGCCAGCGCAAGTGGGGGCGTCGTACCGCACGCCATAAGCACAACCACCACCCCACCAACCACCCCACAGCTACCCCTCCAACCGCGCCGTCAACGCCCTCACCAACGGATCCGTCCCAACAGGACGGTCCAACTCCGACAGCGCGTCCTCCAACACCGACACCACCTCCGCCACCACCTCCACGGGCGTCTCCTCCCCCAACAACCCGGCAGCCCGCCGAGCAGCCGCCTCGGCCGCCCCCGCATCCCCCGACCGCAACCGGAACCGACCACCGCGCGCCACCAGGAACGCCTGCCAGCCGTGATCCTCCAGCTCGATGGCGACCTGCTCGGCGATGGCGTTCTGCTCGATCGCCTGCTCGAACTCACCGGCCTGCGCGTGCAGGTACCCCCGGATCGCCGCGATCCGCGCCGCGATGTGAGCACGCGGCCCGGACTCCTCGATACCGGGCAGCAGCACCTCGGCGCGCAGAAGCGCGGCATACCCCCCGGCAGCCTCGGTGGCAGGCAGCACGTTCGCCGCCTCGACCCACGACCCGGCCGCCTCGCCGGGCTGCTCGATCAGCTCCCAGCACTCCGCGGCCTCGGCGTAGGTGTGCGACGACTCGACGAGCTGGTCGAGCCTGCGGCGGGCGTTCGCCAGCGCGTCCAGCGCGACCGCGCGCTGCCAGTGCTCGCCGTCGTCGATGTGCTCCAGCGCCGTCGTCAGGTGGCGCAGCGCGGCCTGGTTCTCACCGAGTTGGGCACACGTCTGGCCGAGCCGGAACCGCACCTGGAGGCCGAGTTCGGCTTCGGCGTTCGCGGACTGGACGAGCCGCAGCGCCTCCTCCAGCGTCTCGGCGGCCTCGACGAGCCTGCCGGTCTTGAGGTAGCCGCCGCTGAGCGAGTAGCACGCCTGCGCGGTGTGCGCCTCGCCGCCGAACTCGCGGCACGCGGCCACGGCGTCGCGCAGTTCGCCGAGGTGCGTGGCCTCCAGCCCCAGTTCCTCGATGGTGATGGCGCGCAACCGGTGCGCTTCGGCCCGCCACCGCCCCGGATACCGGGCCGCCCGCTCCACGAGCGCGCTCGCGGTCCGCGACGCGGCATCGCCCCGGCCGAGCACGGTCTCCAGCCGCAGCCGGATCCGCAGCGCGTCGAACCGCACGCTCTCCGGCAGCTCGTCGGCCAGCAGCGCGGTCACGGCGTTCAGCGCCCCGGTGAGGTCCTGGCGCCGGGCCAGGTGTTCGGCGCGGTCGACGCGCACCCGCGACAGCAGGTGCGGGACCTCCGCCTCGGCCTGCGCGTGCGCCTCCGCGATCAGGAACTCGGCCTTGCCGTGCTCCAGCGCGTGGTCGAGCAGTTCCGCGAGCACCAACCGGGCCAGCACGGCGGTGACCGGCGTCCCGTCGGTCTCGGCCTCGGCCACGCACCGCTGCGCGGTCTCCAGGCTCGTGGTCAGCCCGTCCTCGGGCAGCCGCCACACGCTCAGCCGCGCGCGGTACCGGTTCGCCAGGTCGGGTTCGTCCGCCTCGTCGAGCCGGTCGACGACGTCGGCGAACCCCTCCAGCAGGTCCTCGCGCGCGATCCGGGGCGCGTGCGCGGTGAGGCGCTTCGCCATGACCTGCGCGGCGATCCCGTCGGGCAGCAGCGGGTCCATGTCCGCGGGCAGCGACCGGAGCAGCCTGCTGCCGGTGATGAAGTCGCCGTGGTCGAACGCGGCGTTGGCGCGCACCGCCAGGTCGACCGGGTCCGACGACAGGTCCAGCTCGTCCGGTTCGTCGACGACCTCGGCGGGCGTCAGCACCGGCACGGCCAGCGGCACGTGCCCGGAATCGGGGCGCGCCAACGTCTCCCGCACCCGGTCGCCCACGGCGCTGGTGCCGTTGCGCTCGTCGAACCGCGCGGCCAGCTCCAGCGCGGACGCCTCCAACTCGGCCCGCAGCCCGGCGGCCGGCGCGGTGCGCGTCGTGACGCCGTCCGCCTCCGGCACGTCGAACACCAGGTCCTCGGTGACCCTGCTCAGCAGCAGCGCGGCGGCCGCGGCGAAGTCCATCGCCTCGGCGGGGCTGGTGGAGCGGTGCACGCGGTGGAGTTGCCCGGAGAGCAGGTCGACGCCGCGGGTCACGTGCCCCGTCGTGGCGCAGAACTCCAGGTGCGCGTTGAGGTAGCTCGCGAGCTTGTCGTCCTTGATCAGCCTGCACGCCACCAGGTGCGCGTTGCTCGCCCGGTCGTGGTCGCCCAGCGCGACGAACGCGGGCAGCAGCGCGGTGAGGATGCCCTGCGGCTGCGTCGTGCACGTGGTCTCCTGCGACAGCACGGGTTCCGCGAGCGCCACGGCCTCCGCGTGCCGCCCGAGCCGGATCAGGTGCGACGCCTGGTCCTCGACGACGCAGGCCTCGCAGTCGCTCATCGGGCCGCGGTCGAGCGCCAGGAACTTCGTCAGGTGCTCGCGGTACGCGTCGACGTCGCCGACGTGCAGCGCCAGCGTCGCGCGCACGCCGTGCACCGGCTGCTGCGAGAAGCCGTGCTTGCGGTAGCGGGCCGCGAACTGCTCCACCACGGCCTCGAGCTGCGCCCGGCTGAACCGCGGATCGCGCCGCAGGCCGTTCGCGATCCACTTGTGGCACCAGTCGAACGTGTGCGACTCCCAGCGGCCGAAGTCCTCCGGTCCGCGCTTCTCCGCGGCGGTGCACCAGGCGAACGGGGCGAGCATCAGGTCGTAGCGGCCGAGGTCGTAGCAGGAGCGGATCAGCGCGACCCGGCAGGACACGGCGAGCTGCTGGTGGTCCGCCGCGTCCGCCGCCCGCGCCGCGCGTTCCAGCGCCTCGTGCCGCGGCATCCCCGGCGGCAGGTGGTAGGCCTCGGTGAACTGCTCCTCGGCGGCCAGCTTGTCGGTCATCGGTCTCCCACGGCCCTGTTGAGCAGCTCCAGGAACGAGCGGTTGAGCGCGGCGGTGTCCTTGGGCCGCATCGGTCGCCGCGCCTGGAGCAGCGCGTGCACGTACAACGACTCGACGGTCAGCTCCACCAGCGCCGGGTCCGACAGCGCGGCCAGTCTGCGCACCAGCGGGTTGCGGCAGTTCAGCACGAGCTGCTGGCTCGCCGTCGACTCCTCCGCCACCAGCTCGCTCAGCAGTTCCGCCCACAGCGGGTCCGCGTCGTCGGAGATCTCCTCGGCGTCGCGCTTGCGCTCCCCGGCGACGTTGGTGATCAGCAGCGCGGGCAGCGACACCGGGTCGAAGTCGCGCGTCACGGCCTCGCAGTCGTGCCGGTCCAGCACCCCGCCCGCCTCGGCGAGCCTGCTGCGCAGCTCGGAGTCGAACAGCGGCTCCGGGTGGTCCAGCGCGGCCAGCAGCTCGCCGGGCTGGACCTGCCGCGCCGCGACCGCCCCGTCCATCGCGACCAGCCGGTCCAGGATTTCCACGTCGTAGGCGTAACCGGCGTTGAGCAGCCCGATGCCCTGCGCCTGCGCGACCGGCGCGAGCTGGCGGAACTCGTCCACGTTCGGCACGTACAGCACCGTGCCGTGCATCCGGCGGAACTGCCGCAGCGGCACCGCGCCCTCGGTCGTCTCGAACGGCAGCCAGCGCTCGACCAGCCGCAGCATCTCGTCGTCCGCGCGGGCCAGCGACTTGATGCCCAGGTGGTGCGCCGACAGCAGCTGCGACGTGCGTTCCGGATCGGTCGCGTCCAGGCGCACCAACCAGTCCCGCACCTGCTTGCCCAGTTCGTCGCGCACGGCCAGCAGCGTTTCGTCCTGGTACAGCGACTCGCGGCTCGCGGTCGGCCGCAGCGCCGACGAGTCGACCACGCACCGCACGAAGTACGCCCAGTCGGGCAGCAGCCCCTCGACGCCGTCGCCGACCAGCATCCGCTTCAGGTAGACCCGGTGCGACTGGCGCGTGCCGGGGTGCACGCCCTCGGGCAGCACGAACGCGACACCGGTCAGCCCGACCGTCGGCACCGCGATCGGGATGGCGTCGAACGGCCGGAACCCGAACAGGCCCTCGCCGTAGTCGACCATCCGCTCCGTCAGGTCCGAGCCGGTCTCGTCCGACCGCCGCGACCACGGCAGGTCGCCCGTCGTCGCCGCCTCGCCCGCGACGTGCACGGTCACCGGCAGCAGGTCGCCGTACTCGGTCACCAGCGCGCGCACCATGTCCGCGGTCAGCCAGTGCTCGGCGTCGCGGTTCGGCACCAGCTCGATCGTGGTCCCCACCTCGACCCGCGCCCCGTCGTCCACCTCGACCCGGTAGTTGCCCGACGCGTCCGCCGTCCACCGCACCGCGGGCCCGCCCGTCGCCGAACGGGTCACCAGTCGGATCTCCTCCGCGACCAGGAACGCCGACAACATCCCCACACCGAACTGGCCGAGAAAACCCTGCCGGGTGAACCCGAGCTCGTCCCGCTTGGACGTGCGCCCCAACGTCGACAGCAGCTCGTGCACCTCGCGCTCGGACAGACCGATGCCCGAGTCCGATATCCGCAGCACGCCGTCCGCGTTCGCGTCACTCGGCTCGATCAGCACCTCGGCGGGCGCGTCCGGGTCCAGCTCGCGGCGGGCGGTGATGGCGTCCACCGCGTTCTGCAGCAGTTCGCGAACGTAGACGCGGGGGCTGCTGTAGAGGTGGTGGCTGAGCAGGTCGATCATCCCGCGCAGGTCGACACCGAAGGTGTGGGACATGGGTGTGCTGCTCACCTCGGGGTCGCGTGGACTGGGCCTCAGATCCTAGTGCGCCCGCTCCCGCGACGGACCTGTCTTTCCGCTTCCGGGAAAATCTCGGCAACTCCACGTGACCACCCGATCACCCCGACACCGGATTGTTCGACCAGTGGTCCACCACGGCGGTGATTGGCCCCGGCGCTGGTGGTGGGCGCTGGTAGGAGCCGGTCGGAGGCCGGCGCGGCGGTCGGTCCGGACGCGGTGGTCGAGGCGACCGGACGGTACGGCCGAACGGTGCGGCCGGCCCCAGCGGTCTCGGTTGGTGGCCGTGCGTAATGGCGGCGCATGGTGGTGAGGCACAACGGCACCGCCCGCATGACCGCTCCTACGCGCACCAACAAACCGAGCGCGCCCGCACCTTGTTCGGCAGCCACCCCACCCAGTTCCAAGGGAACACCCCCACCCCCGGCGACGAACCACAACACCCCCCACCCACCTACCCAACCGCCCGCTCACCGCACAACCTCCCCCACCAGCGATGCGCGGAGGAACTCCACCACCCCCATCGCCTACTATCGGCCTGCTCCGCCGCGTGTCGGGCGGCGGAGCCGATTCCACCTATCCGCGACGTGCCCAACGGGAGCTGTCCACCAACCATGTCCGGAGCAAACGACCCGTACGACCCCAAGGAGGTCGCGGCGCTCGCGCCGGAGGCCCTCGACGCGGCCGTGCAGAAGGCAAGAGAGGCGTTCGCCGGCGCCGTCGACCTCGACGCGCTCGCCGCCCTGAAGTCCGCGCACGTCGGAGACCGCTCGCCGGTCCTGCTGGCACGCCGGGAGATCGGCGCGCTGCCGCCCAAGGCGAAGGCCGAGGCGGGCAAGCGGGTCAACGAGGCCCAGGGCGCCGTGAAGAAGGCCTATGACGAGCGCCTCGCCGTGCTGCAGACCGAGCGGGACGAGCGCGTGCTGCGCGAGGAGTCCGTCGACGTCACGCTGCCGTGGGACCGGACGCCACGGGGCGCCCGCCATCCGATCACCATGCTCGCCGAGCGCGTGGCCGACGTCTTCGTGGCCATGGGCTACGAGGTCGCCGAGGGCCCCGAGCTCGACACGGAGTGGTTCAACTTCGACGCGCTGAACTTCGGCAAGGACCACCCGGCGCGCACGATGTCGGACACGTTCTACGTCGCGCCCGCGGACTCCGGCCTGGTGCTGCGCACGCACACCTCGCCGGTGCAGGCCCGCACGCTGCTGGAGCGCGAGCTGCCGGTGTACGTGGTGTGCCCCGGCCGCACGTTCCGCACCGACGAGCTGGACTCGACGCACACGCCGGTGTTCCACCAGGTCGAGGGCCTCGCCGTCGACAAGGGCCTCACCATGGCGCACCTCAAGGGCACCCTGGACGCGTTCGCGCGGGCCATGTTCGGCGAGGGCTCCAAGACCCGGCTGCGCCCGCACTTCTTCCCGTTCACCGAGCCGTCCGCCGAGGTGGACGTGTGGTTCCCGGAGAAGAAGGGCGGCGCGGGCTGGGTCGAGTGGGGTGGCTGCGGCATGGTCAACCCGAACGTCCTGCGCGCCACCGGCGTCGACCCGGACGTCTACTCGGGCTTCGCCTTCGGCATGGGCCTCGAACGCACGCTGCAGTTCCGCAACGGCCTGCCCGACATGCGCGACATGGTCGAGGGCGATGTCCGCTTCACGCTGCCCTTCGGAACGGAGGCCTGACCGGTGCGTATTCCGGTTAGCTGGTTGACCGAGCACCTCGAGTTCGCGGAGGCGCCCACCCCGGACGAACTGGCCGAGGCCTTCATCCGGATCGGCATGGAGATCGACGACGTGCGCCCGCTCGGGCCCGTCAGCGGTCCCATCGTCGCCGGGCGCGTCGTCGAGATCGAGGAGCTCGAGGAGTTCAAGAAGCCCATCCGGTTCTGCCAGGTCGAGGTCGCCCCCGGCAAGGTGAACGGGATCGTCTGCGGTGCCACGAACTTCGTCGAGGGCGACACGGTCGTCGTGGCGCTGCCCGGCGCGGTGCTGCCCGGCGACTTCACCATCTCCGCGCGCAAGACCTACGGCCGCACCAGCGACGGCATGATCTGCTCCGCCCGCGAACTGGGCCTCGGCGAGGAGCACGCCGGCATCCTGGTGCTGCCCAGCGGCACCGCGCAGCCCGGTGACGGCGCCGTGGAGCTGCTCGGCCTGGACGACACCGTCCTGGAGATCACGCCCACGCCCGACCGCGGCTACGCCTTCTCGGTGCGCGGTCTCGCGCGGGAGATCGCGTGCGCGTTCGACGTCGCTTTCGGCGACCCGGCCGTGGCCGACGTGCCGGAGGCCGAGGGCGAGGTGTGGCCCGTGCACCTCGAGGACGGCGCGGGCTGCGCGAGGTTCGTCGCCCGCCAGGTCAGCGGGGTCGACCCGACCGCGCCGACGCCGTGGTGGATGCGCCGCAGGCTGATGCTCGCGGGCATCCGCTCGATCTCGCTGCCGGTCGACGTGACCAACTACGTGATGATCGAACTCGGGCACCCGCTGCACGCGTTCGACGCCTCGAAGCTCCAGGGCAACCTGGTCGTGCGGCGCGCGAAGTCGGGCGAGAAGCTCACCACGCTCGACGACACCGTGCGCGTGCTCGACGCCGACGACATCGTGATCGCCGACGACACCGGCGTCATCTCGATGGCCGGTGTCATGGGCGGCGCGAGCACGGAGGTCGGCGACAAGACCGGCGACATCCTGCTCGAAGCGGCGATCTGGGACCCCGCGTCCATCGCCCGCACCGTGCGCCGCCACAAGCTGCCCAGCGAGGCCGCGAAGCGGTACGAGCGCACGGTCGACCCGGCGCTGTCGCCGGTCGCCCTGGAGCGCGCGGCGAAGCTGCTGCACCTCTACGGCGACGGCGGGATCAAGCCCGGCCGCACGGACGTGGGAACGCCCGAGCTGCCCGGCCCGGTCACGATGCCGATCGACCTGCCGGACCGCGTCGCGGGCGTGCGCTACGCCCGCGGTGTGACGGCGCGCAGGCTCGGCCAGATCGGCTGCCAGGTCGAGGTCACCACCGGTGACGACGGCGCGACCCTGGTCACCGCCACCCCGCCGACGTGGCGTTCGGACCTGGTGCAGCCCGCCGACCTGGTCGAGGAGGTGCTGCGGCTGGAGGGGTTCGGGACGATCCCGTCCACGCTGCCGCCCGCCCCGGCCGGCCGGGGGCTGACCGAGCAGCAGCGCCGCCGCCGCACGGTCTCGCGCGCGCTGGCCGAGGACGGCTACGTCGAGGTGCTGCCGTTCCCGTTCATCTCGCCCGCGGTGTTCGACTCGTTCGGGCTGATCCCGAACGACTCGCGGCGCAACACGGTCAGCGTGCTGAACCCGCTGGAGGCGGACAAGCACGCGATGGCCACCACGCTGCTGCCCGGCCTGCTGGACGCCGTGCAGCGCAACCTGTCCCGCGGCCAGAAGGACGTGGCGCTGTTCAACATCGCCCAGGTCACGCTGCCGCGCACCCAGCAGGTGCCGGTGCCGACCATCGGCGTCGGCGAGCGGCCCACCAAGGCCCAGGTGGCGTCCATGCTGGCCGCGCTGCCGCAGCAGCCGGTGCACGTGGCCGTCGTGCTGGCCGGGCACCGCGAGCACGCGGGCTGGTGGGGCAAGGGCCGCCAGGCCGACTGGGCGGACGCGGTCGAGGCCGCCAAGCTCGTCGCCAAGGCGTACGGCGTCACCCTGCGCGTGGTCGCGTCCGACCTCGCGCCGTGGCACCCCGGCCGCTGCGCGCAGCTGCGCGTCGGCGACTGGCCCGTCGGGCACGCCGGCGAGCTGCACCCGAAGGTCGTCGAGGCGCTCGGGCTGCCCAAGCGGACCGTCGCGATGGAGCTGGACCTGGACGCGCTGCCGCTCAACGACAACCGGCCCGCGCCGATCATCTCGGCGTACCCGCCGGTGCTGCTGGACGTGGCGGTGGTGGTCGACGCGGCCGTTCCCGCCGCTGAGGTGGCCGCTGTGCTCGAATCGGGTGGTGGCGACCTGCTGGAGGACATCCGGCTGTTCGACGTCTACACGGGCGAGCAGGTGGGCGAGGGCAAGCGTTCCCTGGCGTACGCGCTGCGGTTCCGGGCTCCCGACCGCACGTTGACCGTCGAAGAGGCCACGGCGGCGCGCGACGCCGCCGTGACGGCGCTGACCGAAAGGCACGGCGCCACGCTCCGCTCCTGAGGGCGGTGGGTGTCGTGAGCGCGGGATCGTGAAGGGTCACCCGGTCGGAGCACGTTAGTCCGACCGGGTGAACCACGGTCGAATGGAATAACGAAGAAGTGCCTGCTCACGATGGTGCAGGTGTCTTGATTGGGCGCTGAAGCCTGGTGATGGATCCTCACGTTCAGTGATCGGGCCTTGCTTCTCCGTTGAATGTTCTCCAAGATTGGCGGGCGGCCCGCGGGGCCGAGGGGCGAAGCGATGAACTGCCGGGCGAGTTGGTCGCCGGTCCGGTAGGGAGCTAGAGGCGAACCCACCGCCTGGAGCAACGGCTCATGGAGTTGCGCCATGCGTAGTTTGGGCCCGCGAATGGAGATCGCCGTCGCGACGACGATCCTGGGCGTGGGTGCGGCCGTGGTAGCGGCCATGCACCTGACGTGGCCGGACCCCCGTACCCCCACCATGGCCTACGCCATCAGCGCGGGCGAGGCGGGCGTGTCGGACCTCAAGCCGTTCGGGATCAACGACGTGTCCGGCGGCGCCGTGGAGCTGACGCCCGGCAGCGAGGGCGCGCGGCAGGTGCGGCTGTCCAACCCGAACGACGTCGACATCATCGTGGTCAACCTGGCGGCCATTCCCGGCCAGCCGGTCGACTCCGGGCACAACAAGGTCCCAGGCTGCCCGTCCGGCGTGCTCACCGTGTCGCCGATGGACACCCCCGTCGCCATCCCTCCCGCGGGCGAGGTCGAGGTGGAGATGGTCGTGCAGGTCGCCACCGACGTGCCCGACGCGTGCAAGGACCTGGTCTTCCCGCTGACGTACTCGGGTCACGCGACCAGGGGGTAGCGGCGGTGCGGTGGCGGGCGGCGGTGCGCTGCTCGCCGTGGGGGGAAGTCCTGGACGTGGGGGATGAGGGCCGGCGGTTCACCACGACGCTGGACCGGGACGAGGGGGAGGGCGCGTTGCTGGTCACGGTGGTGGAGCGGACGCCGGATGTGCTCGTCGTCCACAAGACCCACCGCGTCCTGTTCGCGCTCACCCCAGGTGCTTGAGCGCTTCCCTGCGGGACAGCGGGGAGAGGTCGGGGTGGTCGGCCACGAACCGCCGCACCCGGTCGGGGTCGGTCTTCGCGTAGTCGCGCAGTGCCCAGCCGATGCCCTTGCGCAGGAAGAAGTCCTGGTCGGCGACGCAGGCCTCCGCGCACTCGGCCAGCAGGTCCGTGTCGGTGGCGCCCTTCGCCCCCAGCTGGCAGATCACCGACGTGCGGCGGCGCCACCGGTCGGCGTCGCGCGACCACGCGCGCACCACCGGTGCGACGACGGCGGGGTGGGCGCGCAGCAGGGGGCCGACGCGCCTGGCCGCGATCTCGTCCACGAAGTCCCACCAGGCGCCGGTGACGACCAGTTCGTCGTAGAGCGGCAGCAGGTCGACGTCCTGCCACCTCCGGTACGCGTCGGTCAGGTCCAGCGCCAGGTAGCGTTCCTCGCGGTGGGTCGCCTCGCGCCACAGCCGCAGCACGGCGGCCCGCCACGCGTCGCGCGAGGGCATCGGGTGCGCGGCGAACAACGTCCGCGCCAGCTTCGCGCGCTCCGGTTTCGCCACGCCGCGGAACGGCATCCCCGACTTCATGTACGCCCGCATGCCCTCGGCCTTCACGGGGTCGGCCGCTTCGGCGAGTCCGGCGCGAACCGCGTCGACCAGGTCCATGCGGTGAAAGTAGTCGCTAGTTTGACCGCATGGACCTGATCAACCCGGCTGTCAGCGACTACCTCCTCGACCACTGCACGCCCGCCGACGACCTGCTGCGCGAACTCGCCGAGGAGACGCTCGCGGCGACCGGCGGCGCGTCGGAGATGCAGATCTCGCACGACGAGGGCGAGTTCCTCACCATGCTGGTCCGGCTGGTCGGCGCGCGGCGGGCCGTGGAGGTCGGTGTGTTCACCGGCTACTCGTCGATCTGCATCGCCCGCGGCCTGCCCGCCGACGGCCACCTGCTCGCGTGCGACGTCAGCGAGGAGTGGACCTCGATCGCCCGCCGCTACTGGGCCCGCGCGGGCCTGGAGGACCGGATCGAACTGCGCCTCGCGCCGGCCGTGGAGACCCTGCGCGCGCTGCCCGACGAGCCCGAGATCGACTTCGCGTTCATCGACGCCGACAAGGTCGGCTACCCGGACTACTACGAGGAGCTGGTCCGGCGGCTGCGGCCCGGCGGCCTGGTCGTGCTCGACAACGTGCTGCGCGACGGCGGCGTCCTCGACGAGTCCTCCCAGAACCCCGGCGACATCGCCATGCGCCTGATGAACACCCTCGTCGTGCGGGACAAGCGCGTCGAGTCCGTGATGCTGCCCGTCCGCGACGGCGTCACCCTGGCCCGGAAGCTGTAGGCGGACGACCCCCGACCCCACCCCTCAGGAGGTCGGGGGTCCCAACCTCAGCGCACCCGGCGGACGGCCCGGGCGCCGACGCCGACCAGGACCGCGACGACCAGCACCACGATCGCGCTCTCGGCCAGCTGGAACTGCCAGAACTGCGACTGCGGGTGGTACCAGGTGAATTGGCTCGCGACGCCCTGGTCGGCCAGGCACTGGGCGATGGGCGTCTCGCCGCACTTCTGCCCGGCGAACGCGGTCGGGGCACCCTGCGCGTCGAGGTACCCGATCTCCACCCGCCACGCGCCCGGCTCCTCCACGACCGAGGGCACGTACACCGGGTCGACGTAGTGGGGGCGTGCGGCGTTCCCGACGATGACCAGCAGCGCCAGGTACCCGGCGAGGGTGATCGCCATGGCGCCCAGGGTGCTGCGCACCAGCAGTCCCGCGGTCGCGCCGATCGCGAACGCGACCGCCGTGTAGGCCCCGAGCACGTACCCCTGGCTCTCGAACATCGGCGTCTGCAGCCTGCTGGACAGGATGAAGCTCAACGGCCCCAGCGCTTTGGCGTTGAGCAGGCCGAGCAGCGTCATCGCCAGCGTGATCGGAACGCCGGCGACGAGCAGCTTCGTGGCCCACCACCGGATGCGGCCGATGGACTGGGTCAGGCCGAACACGTGCGTGCCCTGTTCCAGTTCCCGCGCGAACACCGGCGCCCCGGCGAACATGCCCAGCAGCACCGGCAGGGCCAGCATCGCCATCGGGATGACGCCGAGCAGCTCCCCGTACCGCTCGTCGAGCACCGCGGCCTCGGCGGGCAGCACCGACGACAGGTCGACCGCCAGCGCGGCCATGCCCGCGGCCACGACCGCCACCAGCGCCAGGGACACCAGGGTCAGCAGCCGTTGCTGCCGCCACGCCACCCACGTCATACCGCCACCGCCCGCTCGCTCGTCGCGCGTCCCGCCCGGAGGTACCCGAGCGCCAGTTCCTCCAGCGTCGGCACGTGCGCCTCCGCGTCCGGTGGCGGCAGGTCCACCCCGCGCACCAGCACCGTCGACTGCCGCTCGGTGTCCCGCCGCTCCACGACGGCGGCCGCGGGCACGTCCAGCGACCGCGGCCCGATCAGCAGCCGGTGCTCCGCCAGCAGGTCCTCCACGTCACCGGCGAGCTGCACGCGCCCCTCCGAGAGCAGCAGCAGGTGGTCGCAGATCCCGTCCAGCTCCGCGATCACGTGCGACGACAGCAGCACGGTGGTCCCGGTCTCGGCGACCTCGGCCAGCAGCGCCTGCATGACCTCCTGGCGCGCCAACGGATCCAGGTCCGCCAGCGGCTCGTCCAGCAGCAGCACCTCCGGCCTGCGCCCGAGCACCACCGCCAGCGCGACCCTCGTGCGCTGCCCGCCGGACAGCGTCCGGACCTTCGCGCGGAGCGGCACGCCCGCCTCCGCGACCAGCCGCCGCGCGTAGGCGTCGTCCCAGACCGGGTTCAGCGCCCGGCCCGCGTGCAGGACCTCCTCGACGGTGAACCCCTGGTACAGCGGCTTCCCCTGCGCCAGGAACCCCGGTTTGCCGCGGACCGCGATGGTTCCCGCGGTGGGTCGCAGCAGTCCCACCGCCAACGACATCAACGTGCTCTTGCCCGCCCCGTTCGGCCCGACCAGTGCCGAGATCCGCCCTTCGGGCAGCGCGAACGTGCAGTCCCCCAGCGCCCACCCCCTGCGGTAGCGCTTGCCCAACCCGGTCGCGACGAGCGCGGCCGACCCCTCGTCCATGGTGGTGTCCTCACGTCCCGTAGTGCTCGTCCAGCACGGCTTTCACCAGTGCCTCCACGTCCTCGCGCTCCAGCCCGCCCGCGTCGGCGCCCGCCAGCCACTCCGCCAGTCCCGCGCGCAGCACCCCGTCGTCGGTCGCGCCGGGTCTCGCCAGCGTTCGGACCACGAACGTCCCCAGCCCCCGCCGTCCTTCGACGAGGCCCTCCCGTTCGAGCTCCCGGTAGGCCTTCAGCACCGTGTTCGGGTTCATCGCCGTGGCGGTCATGACCTCCTTCGCGGTCGGCAGCCGATCGCCGGGCCGCAACACCCCCAACCGCAGCGCCTGCTTGGTCTGGTGCACCAGTTGCAGGTAGGCGGCGACCCCGGAACGGCGGTCGATCCGGAACTCGATCACCCAGCACCCTTTCACTACTTAATTGGTGAAAGCATGATGCCCAGTCGGGGCCCCTCGACGCAAGTGCGCGAGGAACGTCACCCGGATAGGTGCCCGATTAAGGCTTGAGTGAGTTTGCATCCCTATGCATAATTATCCGTATGACGGTGCGGATCGCGGTCGCTGGAGCCAGCGGGTATGCGGGGGGCGAGGTGCTGCGGCTCCTGCTCTCGCACCCCGACGTGGAGATCGGCGCGCTGACGGCGGGTGGCAACGCGGGCAGCCGCCTGTTCGCCCACCAGCCGCACCTGCTGCCGCTCGCGGACCGGGTGCTGGAGGAGACGACGGCGCAGGCGCTCGCCGGTCACGACGTCGTGTTCCTCGCCCTGCCGCACGGGAAGTCGGCCGAACTGGCCGCGCAGCTGGGTGACGACGTGCTGGTCGTCGACTGCGGCGCCGACCACAGGCTGGTCGACTCGTGGGCGTGGGAGCGCTGGTACGGCGGCGACCACGCCGGGTCGTGGCCCTACGGGCTGCCGGAACTGCCGGGGCGAAGGCAGCAGCTGGTGGGCGCCAAGCGGGTGGCCGTTCCGGGTTGCTACCCGACGGTGTCCTCGCTCGCGCTCGCCCCCGCGGTCGCCGCGGACCTGATCGAGCCCGAGGTGGTCGTGGTCGCGGTGTCGGGCACGTCCGGCGCGGGCAAGGCGGCCAAGACGAACCTGCTCGGCTCCGAGGTGATGGGGTCGCTCAGCGCGTACGGCGTCGGCGGCGCGCACCGGCACACCCCGGAGATCGTCCAGAACCTCAGCGCGATCGCGGACCGGCCGATCGGGGTCTCGTTCACCCCGGTGCTGGCCCCGCTGCCGCGCGGCATCCTCGCCACCTGCTCCGCGCAGCTCCGACCCGACGCCGAGGACGTGCGCGCGGTGTACGCGAAGGCGTACGCGGACGAGCCGTTCGTGCACCTGCTGCCCGAGGGCCACTGGCCCACGACCGGCGCGGTGCTCGGCTCGAACGCGGTGCAGTTGCAGGTGACCGTCGACCCGGACCTCAACCGGCTGGTCGTGGTCGCGGCGATCGACAACCTGACGAAGGGCACGGCGGGCGCCGCCGTGCAGTGCATGAACCTGGCGCTAGGCCTGCCGGAGACCACCGGCCTGTCCACCGTGGGAGTGGCTCCGTGATCGATCGCGACAAGGGTGTTACCGGCCCGAAGGGCTTCAAGGCCGCGGGGGTGGCCGCCGGGATCAAGGCGACCGGCGCGCTCGACCTGGCGCTGGTCGTCAACGCGGGCCCGCTCGACGCGGCGGCGGGCGTGTTCACCACCAACAAGGTCAAGGCCGCGCCGGTGCTGTGGTCCCAGCAGGTCATCCGGGAGCGCAGGCTCACCGCGGTGGTGCTGAACTCCGGCGGCGCCAACGCGTGCACCGGCCCCGAGGGCTTCCAGGACACCCACGCCACCGCCGAGAAGGTCGCGGAAGTGCTGTCCTGCGGCGCGATCGAGGTCGCGGTCTGCTCCACCGGCCTGATCGGCGAGCGGCTGCCGATGGACGCCGTCCGGTCCGGTGTGGACAGTGCCGCGAAGGACCTCCAGGGCACCGTCGAGGCCGGGTTCGCCGCCGCGACCGCCGTGCTCACCACCGACTCGCGCGCCAAGCAGTCCTGGTCCGCGCACGCCGACGGCTGGTCGGTCGGCGGGTTCGTGAAGGGCGCGGGAATGCTCGCCCCCAACATGGCGACGATGCTCTCGGTCATCACGACCGACGCCGTGGTCGACGGCGCCGCGCTGGACACCGCGCTGCGCTTCGCGACCAACCGGACGTTCGACCGCCTCGACGTCGACGGCGGCACCTCCACCAACGACACCGTGCTGGTGCTGGCCTCCGGCGCCTCGGGCGTCACGCCGAGCGCCGAGGACTTCACCGCGCTGCTCACGGCCGTCGCGGGCGACCTCGTCAAGCAGCTTCAGGGCGACGCCGAGGGCGTGACCAAGGAGGTCTCGGTGACCGTCCGCGGCGCGGCGAGCGAAAAGGAGGCCGTGCACATCGGCCGCACGGTGGCCGAGGACAACCTGGTCAAGACCGCGCTGTTCGGCTCGGACCCCAACTGGGGCCGCATCGCGATGGCGCTGGGCCGCGCGGACGCGGTGATCGACCCGGACAAGCTCGGCATCACGATCAACGGCGCGACCCTGTTCGCCAACGGCACCAAGGCGCAGGACCGCTCGGCCGCGGACCTGTCCGGCCGCGAGATCGACATCGTCATCGACCTCAACGTCGGCGACGCGACCGCCACGATCCTCACCACCGACCTCTCGCACGGCTACGTCGAAGAGAACAGCGCGTACTCGTCGTGAACGGCGCCCAGGAGAAAGCGGCCGTCCTCGTCGAGGCGCTGCCGTGGTTGCAGCGGTTCCGCGGCGCGATCGTGGTCGTGAAGTACGGCGGCAACGCCATGGTCGACGACAAGCTCAAGCAGGCCTTCGCACAGGACATGGTGTTCCTCAAGCTCGCGGGCCTGCACCCGGTCGTCGTGCACGGCGGCGGCCCGCAGATCGGCGCCATGCTCAAGAGGCTCGGCATCGAGAGCGAGTTCCGCGGCGGACTGCGGGTCACCACCCCCGAGGCGATGGACGTCGTCCGGATGGTCCTGGTCGGGCAGGTGGGCCGCGAGCTCGTTGGCCTGATCAACGCCCACGGCCCGCACGCGGTCGGCATGTCCGGTGAGGACGCGCACCTGTTCACCGCCACCCGGCGCCCGGCGATCGTGGACGGCGAGCCGGTCGACATCGGGCTGGTCGGCGACATCACCGGGGTGAACCCGGACGCGGTGCTGGACCTGGTGCGCGCGGGCCGGATCCCGGTCGTGTCTTCGGTCGCGCCGGACGCGGAGGGCGTGGTGCACAACGTGAACGCGGACACCGCGGCAGGCGCGCTCGCCATCGCGCTGAACGCCAGGAAGCTCGTCGTGCTGACGGACGTCGAGGGGCTGTACGCGGACTGGCCGGACCGGTCGTCGCTGCTGCACGAGGTGCGCGCGGACGAACTGGAGAAGATGCTGCCGGAACTGGACAGCGGCATGGTGCCGAAGATGGAGGCCTGCCTGCGGGCGGTGCGCGGCGGGGTCCCGCAGGCGCACGTCATCGACGGGCGGTTGGAGCACTCCGTGCTGCTGGAGGTCTTCACCTCCGGCGGCGTCGGAACGATGGTCACGGGGGACGGCGGATGAACGACCAGCAGCGGTGGGAAGCCGCCATGATGAACAACTACGGCACGCCGCGGATGACGCTGGAACGCGGTGAGGGCGCGCACGTCTGGGACACCGACGGCAAGCGCTACCTCGACCTGGTCTCCGGCATCGCGGTCAACGCGCTCGGCCACGCGCACCCGGCGGTCATCGCCGCGGTGACCGCGCAGATCGGGAAGCTCTCGCACACCTCGAACCTCTTCATCAACCGGCCCGCGCTGGCGCTGGCCGAACGCCTGCTCGACCTGTCCGGTGTGGACGGTGGCAAGGTCCTGTTCTGCAACTCCGGCGCCGAGGCGAACGAGACCGCGTTCAAGATCAGCCGCCGGACCGGCCGCACGAAGGTCGTCTCCACCGAGGGCGGCTTCCACGGCCGCACGATGGGGGCGCTCGCGCTCACCGGCCAGCCGCCCAAGCGCACCCCGTTCGAACCGCTGGTGCCCGGCGTCGCGCACATCCCGTTCGGCGACGTCGCCGCGCTGGAGGCCGCGATCGACGACGAGACCGCCGCGTTCGTCGTCGAGCCCATCCAGGGCGAGAACGGCGTCGTCGTCCCGCCCGCCGGCTACCTCCAGGCCGCCCGCGCGATCACCGCGGAGCACGGCGCGCTGCTGGTCCTGGACGAGGTGCAGACCGGTGTCGGCAGGCTGGGCACCTGGTTCGCCTTCCAGCAGGCGGGCATCGTGCCGGACGTGTTCACCCTGGCCAAGGGCCTGGGCGGCGGACTCCCGCTCGGCGCGTGCATCGCCGTCGGCCCCGCGGCCGACCTGCTCGAACCCGGCCAGCACGGCACGACGTTCGGCGGCAACCCGGTGTGCTGCGCGGCCGCGCTCGCGGTGCTCGACACGATCGCGTCGGACGGCCTGCTCGAACACGCCTCCTCGGTCGGCAAGGAGATCGCCACCGGCATCGAGGCGCTGAACCACCCCCTCGTCTCGGGCGTGCGGGGAGCAGGCTTGCTGCTCGGCATCACGCTGCGCGAGGCGGTCTCGGCGAAGGCCGCGGCGGCCGCGCAGGAAGCCGGCTACCTGATCAACCCCATCCAGCCCGACGTCATCAGACTCGCCCCGCCGCTGGTGCTCGACGAGACCGACGCCCACCGGTTGGTCGCCGACCTGCCGACGTTCCTGGAGCCCTGATGACCCCGAAGCACTTCCTGCGCGACGACGACCTCACACCGGACGAGCAGATCGCCGTGCTCGACCTGGCCGACCGCTACAAGGCCGACCGGCTCACCGCGAAGCCGCTGGCGGGCCCCAAGTCCATCGCGGTGATCTTCGAGAAGAACTCCACCCGCACCCGGCTGTCCTTCGAGGTCGGCATCGCGCAGCTCGGCGGCAACCCGGTCATCATCGACGGCCGCTCCATGCAGCTGGGCCGCGAGGAGACCATCGAGGACACCTCGCGCATCCTGTCCGGGTACGTGGACGCGGTGGTGTGGCGGACGTTCGCGCAGAAGCGCATGGAGGCCATGGCCTCGGTGTCGCGGGTGCCGGTCGTCAACGCGCTGACCGACGAGTTCCACCCGTGCCAGGTGCTCGCGGACCTCCAGACGATCCGCAACCGGTACGGCAGGCTCGAAGGCCTCACCGCGACCTACCTCGGCGACGGCGCGAACAACATGTCGCACTCGATGCTGCTCGGCGGCGCCACCGCGGGCATGAACATCCGCATCGCCGCGCCCCCGTCGTTCGTGCCGGAGCCGTGGGTGCTCGACGACGCCAAGAAGCGCGCGGCGGAGACCGGCGGCTCGGTCGAGCTGGTCACCGACCCGCGCGCGGCGGTCGACGGCGCGGACGTGCTGATCACCGACACGTGGACGTCCATGGGCCAGGAGAACGACGGCCGCGACCGCGTCGGCCCGTTCCGGCCCTACCAGGTGAACGCCGACCTGGTGGCCGCCACCGGCGTCAAGACGACCGTGCTGCACTGCCTGCCCGCGCACCGCGGCTGGGAGATCACCGACGAGGTGCTCGACGGGCCGGACAGCGCGGTGTGGGACGAGGCGGAGAACCGGCTGCACGCGCAGAAGGCGCTGCTGGTCTGGTTGCTGGAGAACTCGTGACCAGGACCGCGCGCCAGGGGAGGATCGTCGAACTGGTCGCGCAGCGGGCCATCCGCAGCCAGTCCGAACTGGCGAAGACCCTGGCCATGGAGGGCATCGACGTCACGCAGGCCACGTTGTCGCGCGACCTCGACGAGCTCGGCGCGGTCAAGCTGCGCGGGCCCGACGGCGGCGCGCCGGTCTACGTGATCCCGGAGGACGGCAACCCGGTGCGCGGTGTCCAGGGCGGCACCTCGCGGCTGGCCCGCGTGCTCGGCGAGCTGCTGGTCTCGGTGGACCACTCGGGCAACCTCGCCGTCCTGCGCACCCCGCCCGGCGCGGCCCAGTTCCTGGCCAGCGCCCTGGACCGGGCGGCGCTGCACGACATCGTCGGCACCATCGCGGGCGACGACACGATCATCGTCGTGGCCCGCGACCCGCTCACCGGGGCCGATCTCGCCCAGCGGATCGCGTCGCTGTCCGAGGGCCACCAGGAGGACGACGACGACCACGACTGACCGGGTGGTCCTCCCGCACGCCGGCAGGCGGACCACCCCCACCCGCTCCAAGCGGACCGCCGAGGTCCGATGGGGTGAACCCGTGCCCGCCGGGCCGTGGTCCTCCCCACCGGCGAACGCGCTGGACGCGTTCGCCGAAACCCCCGGACGCACCCGTCCGGGGAGGTCCGGCCGCTCCCGCCCACCCGTCGCGCGGCGGCGGGCGGCCACCGCGACGGCGACCCGCCGCACGACTCCACCCTGGACACCCGCGACGAGGGCGATACCGTCGAGATGTCGTGGAACCTGACGAGCAAGAGGGATTTGAACAAGTGAGCGCACTGTGGGGCGGAAGGTTCGCGTCCGGACCGGCGGAGGCGATGGCGCTGCTGTCCGCGTCGACGCACTTCGACTGGAGACTCGCCCCGTACGACATCGCGGGCTCACGGGCCCACGCCCGCGTCCTGCGCGGCGCGGGACTGCTGACCGACGACGAGCTGACCAGGATGATCGCGGCGCTCGACCTGCTGGAGGCCGACGCGGCCACCGGGGCGTTCGAGCCGACGCTCGCCGACGAGGACGTGCACACGGCACTGGAGCGCGGCCTGATCGAACGCGCGGGCCCCGACCTGGGCGGCAAGCTCCGCGCGGGCCGGTCGCGCAACGACCAGGTCGCGACCCTGTTCAAGATGTGGCTGCGCGACGCCGCCCGCCGGGTCGGCGACGGCGTGCTCGACGTGGTGGACGCGCTGGTCGGCCAGGCGCAGGCGCACCCGACCGCCGTCATGCCCGGCCGCACGCACCTCCAGGCCGCGCAGCCCGTGCTGCTCGCCCACCACCTGCTCGCGCACGCCCAGTCGCTGCTGCGCGACATCGACCGCCTCCAGGACTGGGACAAGCGGACCGCGTTGTCCCCCTACGGTTCCGGCGCGCTGGCCGGGTCGTCGCTGGGCCTCGACCCGGCGGCCGTGGCGGCCGAACTGGGCTTCGACGGGCCGGTGGAGAACTCCATCGACGGCACCGCGTCGCGCGACTTCGCGGCCGAGATCGCGTTCGTGCTGGCCATGATCGGCGTGAACCTGTCGCGGATCGCGGAGGAGGTCATCATCTGGACGACCTCGGAGTTCGGCTTCGCCGTGCTCGACGACGCGTGGGCCACCGGCAGCTCGATCATGCCGCAGAAGAAGAACCCCGACGTGGCGGAGTTGACCCGCGGCAAGTCCGGGCGGCTGATCGGCAACCTGACCGGCCTGCTGGCGACGCTGAAGGCGCAGCCGCTGGCCTACAACCGGGACCTCCAGGAGGACAAGGAGCCGCTGTTCGACTCCGTCGGACAGCTGGAACTGCTGCTGCCCGCGATCGCCGGGATGCTGTCGACGATCCGCTACGACACCGACCGGATGGCCGAGGCGGCGCCGAAGGGCTTCACGCTGGCCACCGACATCGCCGAGTGGCTGGTCCGCCAGGGCGTGCCGTTCCGGATCGCGCACGAGGCCGCGGGCGAGTGCGTCCGCGTCGCCGAGGGCCGCGGTGTCGGGCTCGACGAGCTGACCGACCAGGAGTTCGCCGACGTCTCCGCGCACCTGACGCCGGGCGTGCGCGACGTGCTGACCGTGCACGGCTCCATCGCCTCCCGCGACGCGCACGGCGGCACCGCGCCGGACCGGGTCGCCGAGCAGCTCAAGCGGCTGGTCGACCGGGTCGTGGTCGCACGGGGGTTCACGGCGCCCCGTGCTGGGTAGGCAGCTCACCGAGCGGGAGCTCGCCGTCGAACCGGTCGACGCGGCGCGGCTCCTGCTCGGCTGCGTCATGGAGAGCACCACGCCCGAGGGCGTGGTGGCGGTCAGGATCGTCGAGGTCGAGGCGTACCGGGGCGCCGACGACCCCGCGTCGCACTGCTACCGGGGCAAGACCCCGCGCAACGAGGTGATGTTCGGCCCGGCGGGGCACCTGTACGTGTACTTCGTCTACGGCATGCACTTCTGCGCCAACGTCACGTCGCTGACCGACGGCGAGCCCGGTGCGGTGCTGGTGCGCGCGGGGGAGGTCGTGGAGGGCTCGGACCTGGCGCACATCCGACGGCCGTCCGCGCGCAGCCACGCCGAACTCGCGAAGGGGCCCGCCAGGCTCACCGGCGTGCTGGGCCTCGACCGGACGCACAACGGCGTCGACCTGACCTCGGACACGGCCTCGGTCCGGCTGTTCGCGGGCGACCCGGTGCCCGACGACGAGGTGGTCACCGGCCCCCGCGTCGGGATCTCGCTCGCGATCGAGGTGCCGTGGCGGTTCTGGATCAGCGGCTCGCAGGCCGTGAGCACCTACCGCAGGGGCGGGAAGCACACGCCGGACGCGGGATGACCAGCCCCGCCGCCCGGCTCGTGCCCGCCGGAACGTGAAGAAGCGGGGACGCCCCGAGGGCGTCCCCGCTTCCACAAGCCGGTGAACAGGTCAGTAGGTCGCGGTGCGGCGGTACCAGACCCGTCGCTGGCCGACGGGCAGGGCCAGCCGGGTGATCAGGTTCGTCAGCACGGCGCGCAGGACCAGCCAGATGATCGCGGCCAAGCCGTCGTTCAGCAGCGTGCGCGCGCCGAGGTTCTCGGGCGTGAACAGGTCGCGCAGCCCCAGCGACACCGCGCTGGACCAGCCCTCGATCATCTGCGCGAAGCCGTTGCCCGCGTTGGCGCTGCCGATGACCAGCACGACGTGGATGGCGAGCACGATCGCGAACAGCGAGAACACCACGTCGATCACCGCGCACACGACCATCACGGTCTTCACGCGGGATCGCTCGTCGCGCGGCTGCCGCTGCTCGAGCACCTCGTCGCGGTGCACGGCGCCCCCACCCCGCCCGTCCCGGCGCACGACCTCCTCGCGCTCCTCGCGGCGCACCACCTCTTCCTCCAGCGGAACAGGTGCCCCGACCTGCGTCGGGTACTCCTCGCGCCCCCGGTACCCGTCACGTGCCGGGTACTGCTCCGTGGGCTGGTTGTCGGCCGGGTACCCCACGGCCGGGCGCCTCGGCTCACGATCCGGATACGTCATCGGTCGAGTCCTCTCGGTTACCCCCGGAACCTGACTACCCCTCATACCGCCCTGGCAAACCGCACTGCTGGACGAATCGCTTTGACCTGGTAGGGGAGAATCGGTCCCCGTGAGCGAGCACATCCTTGACGAGCTGTCCTGGCGCGGCCTGATCGCGCAGTCCACCGACCTCGACGCACTGCGGAAAGACCTGGACGCGGGCCCGCTCACCCTCTACGCCGGTTTCGACCCGACGGCGCCGAGCCTGCACGCGGGCAACCTCGTCCCGCTGCTGATGCTGACCCGGTTCCAGCGCGCGGGCCACCGGCCGATCGTCCTGGCGGGCGGCGCGACGGGCATGATCGGCGACCCCCGCGACAACGGCGAGCGGACGCTGAACACGCTGGACACCGTCGCGGAGTGGGCGGACCGGATCCGCGGCCAGCTGGAGCGCTTCGTCGACTTCGACGAGTCCCCGACCGGCGCGGTCGTGGCGAACAACCTCGACTGGACCGGCCAGGTGCCGGTGCTGGAGTTCCTGCGCGACATCGGCAAGCACTTCTCGATCAACACCATGCTCGGGCGCGAGACGGTGAAGCGGCGCCTGGAGAGCGACGGGATGTCGTACACGGAGTTCAGCTACCTGCTGCTCCAGTCGCACGACTACCTCCAGCTCAACCGCGCGTACGGCACGAGCCTCCAGGTCGGCGGCTCGGACCAGTGGGGCAACATCCTCGGCGGGGTCGACCTCGTCCGGAAGGTGGACGGCAGGTCGGTGCACGCGCTGACCGCGCCGCTGGTCACCGACGCGGAGGGGCGCAAGTTCGGGAAGTCCACCGGCGGCGGCAAGCTCTGGCTCGACCCGGAGATGACCTCGCCCTACGCCTGGTACCAGTACTTCGTGAACGCGGGCGACGCCGACGTCGTGAAGTACCTCCGGCTGTTCAGCTTCCTGCCCCGCGAGGAGGTCGAGGCGCTGGAGCGGGACACCACCGAGCGCCCGCACCTGCGCGCCGCGCAGAAGCGGCTGGCCGAGGTGTTCACCGACCTGGTGCACGGGGAGCACCAGACGCAGCAGGTGATCGCGGCCAGCCAGGCGCTCTTCGGGAAGGGGGAGCTGGGCGGGCTCGACCTGTCGACGCTCGACGGGGCCATGGCGGAGGCGCCCACCGGGGAGGTCGCGCTGACCGAGGCGCCGACCATCGTCGACCTGCTGGTGACCTCCGGGCTCGCGGAGAGCAGGGGCGCCGCGCGCCGCACGGTGAAGGAGGGCGGCGCGTACGTGAACAACGCGAAGGTCGCCGACGAGGAGTGGACTCCGGGCAAGGAGGACCTCCTGCACGGCAAGTGGTTGGTGCTGCGCCGGGGCAAGAGGAACACCGCCGGCGTGCGCGTACTGCTCTGACCTGCACTTCCGTCGCTGTCACGGCCGTCGATCCGCTCCGGATCGACGGCCGTCGCGGTTTCTTTTGAGTGACGGCGGTCACACTGTTGTCCGGAACGGCGGTGCAGTAGCGTGCTGGTAGGGCGGGTATACGTGATCTGACCTGCGGTTTCTTCGCGTGCCCCGGCTGCGGGACCCCCGATTTGACCTGGTGTTCCGGCACGTGTAACTTTCTCCAAGTCAGGCCAACACGGACCGCCCAGCGGGCCGCAGCCAGACGGAGAGTGCGAACCAAGCTCCCAGAACTTGTGGTAGAGTGGGCAATCTCCGAAACGGGAAGACCCAGTCTGCGCCTCCTCTGAGGCGGTTTGACCAGGGCGTCTAGTTTCACCTAAGCTTCAGAAATATTGCGGAATCACATGCCCCTGATCGGGTCACGGTAAAGCGTGATTGGTGAAGGTGTGCGCGTGTTCTTTGAGAACTCAACAGCGTGCCGAATAGCCAGTAACTTATATGAACCCAGTCAATGGGTTTCCTTTGAGATCAAACTGGACAACTGACAGCAATTGTCAGTGATTGTTCGGAGCGATCAAACAATTCATTATTGGAGAGTTTGATCCTGGCTCAGGACGAACGCTGGCGGCGTGCTTAACACATGCAAGTCGAGCGGTAAGGCCCTTCGGGGTACACGAGCGGCGAACGGGTGAGTAACACGTGGGTAACCTGCCCTGTACTCTGGGATAAGCCTGGGAAACTAGGTCTAATACCGGATATGACACTTCATCGCATGGTGTGGTGTGGAAAGTTCCGGCGGTACAGGATGGACCCGCGGCCTATCAGCTTGTTGGTGGGGTAATGGCCTACCAAGGCGACGACGGGTAGCCGGCCTGAGAGGGCGACCGGCCACACTGGGACTGAGACACGGCCCAGACTCCTACGGGAGGCAGCAGTGGGGAATATTGCACAATGGGCGAAAGCCTGATGCAGCGACGCCGCGTGAGGGATGACTGCCTTCGGGTTGTAAACCTCTTTCAGTAGGGACGAAGCGCAAGTGACGGTACCTACAGAAGAAGCACCGGCTAACTACGTGCCAGCAGCCGCGGTAATACGTAGGGTGCGAGCGTTGTCCGGAATTAT
The DNA here is from genome assembly GCF_032460545.1 of Umezawaea sp. Da 62-37. Taxonomy (GTDB): domain Bacteria; phylum Actinomycetota; class Actinomycetes; order Mycobacteriales; family Pseudonocardiaceae; genus Umezawaea. Next base: position 3,276,845 of record NZ_CP135965.1, on the reverse strand, counting down.
TGGGCGTAAAGAGCTCGTAGGCGGTTTGTTGCGTCGGCTGTGAAAACCTACAGCTTAACTGTGGGCCTGCAGTCGATACGGGCAGACTTGAGTTCGGCAGGGGAGACTGGAATTCCTGGTGTAGCGGTGAAATGCGCAGATATCAGGAGGAACACCGGTGGCGAAGGCGGGTCTCTGGGCCGATACTGACGCTGAGGAGCGAAAGCGTGGGGAGCGAACAGGATTAGATACCCTGGTAGTCCACGCCGTAAACGGTGGGTGCTAGGTGTGGGGGACTTCCACGTCCTCCGTGCCGCAGCTAACGCATTAAGCACCCCGCCTGGGGAGTACGGCCGCAAGGCTAAAACTCAAAGGAATTGACGGGGGCCCGCACAAGCGGCGGAGCATGTGGATTAATTCGATGCAACGCGAAGAACCTTACCTGGGCTTGACATACACCGGAAACATCCAGAGATGGGTGCCCCGCAAGGTCGGTGTACAGGTGGTGCATGGCTGTCGTCAGCTCGTGTCGTGAGATGTTGGGTTAAGTCCCGCAACGAGCGCAACCCTCGTTCCATGTTGCCAGCGCGTTATGGCGGGGACTCATGGGAGACTGCCGGGGTCAACTCGGAGGAAGGTGGGGATGACGTCAAGTCATCATGCCCCTTATGTCCAGGGCTTCACACATGCTACAATGGCCGGTACAAAGGGCTGCTAAGCCGCGAGGTGGAGCGAATCCCATAAAGCCGGTCTCAGTTCGGATCGGGGTCTGCAACTCGACCCCGTGAAGTCGGAGTCGCTAGTAATCGCAGATCAGCAACGCTGCGGTGAATACGTTCCCGGGCCTTGTACACACCGCCCGTCACGTCACGAAAGTCGGTAACACCCGAAGCCCGTGGCCCAACCCGCAAGGGGGGGAGCGGTCGAAGGTGGGACTGGCGATTGGGACGAAGTCGTAACAAGGTAGCCGTACCGGAAGGTGCGGCTGGATCACCTCCTTTCTAAGGAGCTTCTCGCGTCTTGTGGGCACATGGTGCACACGGGATGGAGTCCATGCCAACGGCGTCCGATCGTTGGATGGGTTGCTCATAGATGTGGATGCTGGCTATATGCATTCGGCACGGTTGCTCCACGAGTTAGTACGGCTTGCTTGCAAGCATGGAAGGGTCGTGGGGGGATCGTCGCAAGTTTGTCGGCACGCTGTTGGGTCCTGAGAGAACACGCAAGTGTTTCGCTCAGTACGAGGAAATGATCCGGGTCTGCCCGGTCCCCGAACCAGCCAGGCGAAAGCCTGAGCACAGGCGGTGACAGTAGTGGGTGGATGTCCGTTCGTTCTTTGAGAACTGCACAGTGGATGCGAGCATCTTTGTAGACAAGTTTTTAAGGGCATACGGTGAATGCCTTGGCACCAGGAGCCGATGAAGGACGTAGGAGGCTGCGAAAAGCCTAGGGGAGCTGCCAACCGAGCTGAGATCCTAGGGTGTCCGAATGGGGAAACCCGGCCTCAGTCATGTGGGGTCACCCATACCTGAACACATAGGGTATGTGGAGGGAACGCGGGGAAGTGAAACATCTCAGTACCCGCAGGAAGAGAAAACAACCGTGATTCCGTGAGTAGTGGCGAGCGAAAGCGGATGAGGCTAAACCGGCTACGTGTGATACCCGGCAGGGGTTGCGTGGTCGGGGTCGTGGGACCTATCCGAATGTTCTGCCGGACGTTCAAGGAGTAAGAAAACACTGTGGTTAGCGGAACGTGTCTGGAAAGCACGAGCGTAGAGGGTGAGACTCCCGTACGCGAAAACCCGGTGTCTCCTGATGGTGTTCCCAAGTAGCAGCGTACTCGTGAAATTCGCTGTGAATCTGGCGGGACCACCCGCTAAGCCTAAATACTCCCTGGTGACCGATAGCGGACTAGTACCGTGAGGGAAAGGTGAAAAGTACCCCGGGAGGGGAGTGAAATAGTACCTGAAACCGTGTGCCTACAATCCGTCGGAGCCTTTCGGGGTGACGGCGTGCCTTTTGAAGAATGAGCCTGCGAGTTAGTGCTACGTGGCGAGGTTAACCCGTGTGGGGTAGCCGTAGCGAAAGCGAGTCCGAATAGGGCGTTCTTAGTCGCGTGGTCTAGACCCGAAGCGGAGTGATCTAGCCATGGCCAGGGTGAAGTACGGGTAAGACCGTGTGGAGGCCCGAACCCACCAGGGTTGAAAACCTGGGGGATGAGCTGTGGTTAGGGGTGAAAGGCCAATCAAACTCCGTGATAGCTGGTTCTCCCCGAAATGCATTTAGGTGCAGCGTCGCATGTTTCTCACCGGAGGTAGAGCACTGGATGGTCTAGGGGGCCCACAAGCTTACCGAAATCAACCAAACTCCGAATGCCGGTGAGTGAGAGTGCGGCAGTGAGACTGCGGGCGATAAGGTTCGTAGTCGAGAGGGAAACAGCCCAGAACACCAGCTAAGGCCCCTAAGTGTGTGCTAAGTGGGAAAGGATGTGGGGTCGCCCAGACAACCAGGAGGTTGGCTTAGAAGCAGCCACCCTTTAAAGAGTGCGTAATAGCTCACTGGTCAAGTGGTCCTGCGCCGACAATGTAGCGGGGCTCAAGCACACCGCCGAAGCTGTGTCATTCACACATATGATCCCAACGGACTTGATCCGTTGGCAGTCGTGTGGATGGGTAGGGGAGCGTCGTATAGCCAGTGAAGCGCCGGTGTGAACCAGGTGTGGAGGCTATGCGAGTGAGAATGCAGGCATGAGTAGCGAAAGGGGAGTGAGAAACTCCCCCGCCGGATGACCAAGGGTTCCTGGGCCAGGCTAATCCGCCCAGGGTAAGTCGGGACCTAAGGCGAGGCCGACAGGCGTAGTCGATGGACAACGGGTTGATATTCCCGTACCCGTGTGAACGCGCCCATGGCGAACCTTGTGATGCTAACCGCCCAAAGCTTGTCCACCGCCCTTCGGGGCATCGGGCAAGTGGAGCGCGGGACCCGAACTTGTAGTAGTCAAGCGATGGGGTGACGCAGGAGGGTAGCTCCGCCAGTGAGTGGTAGTACTGGTGTAAGCGTGTAGGCCGCAACATAGGCAAATCCGTGTTGCACATAAGGCTGAGACGTGATGCATAGCCGATTGAGGCGAAGTAGAGTGATCCCATGCTGCCGAGAAAAGCCTCTAGCGAGCTTTCACGCGGCCCGTACCCCAAACCGACACAGGTGGTCAGGTAGAGAATACCAAGGCGATCGGGCGAACTGTGGTTAAGGAACTCGGCAAAATCCCCCCGTAACTTCGGGAGAAGGGGGGCCGTAGCACTTGAAGCCTCTTGCAGGCTAGGGTGAGACGGCCGCAGAGACCAGCGAGAAGCGACTGTTTACTAAAAACACAGGTCCGTGCGAAGTCGCAAGACGATGTATACGGACTGACGCCTGCCCGGTGCTGGAACGTTAAGGGGACCGGTTAGTCCGCAAGGGCGAAGCTGAGAACTTAAGCGCCAGTAAACGGCGGTGGTAACTATAACCATCCTAAGGTAGCGAAATTCCTTGTCGGGTAAGTTCCGACCTGCACGAATGGCGTAACGACTTCTCGACTGTCTCAACCGCAGGCCCGGCGAAATTGCATTACGAGTAAAGATGCTCGTTACGCGCGGCAGGACGGAAAGACCCCGGGACCTTTACTATAGCTTGGTATTGGTGTTCGGTTCGGCTTGTGTAGGATAGGTGGGAGACTGTGAAGCGGCCACGCCAGTGGTTGTGGAGTCATCGTTGAAATACCACTCTGGTCGTACTGGATGTCTAACCTCGGTCCGTGATCCGGATCAGGGACAGTGCCTGGTGGGTAGTTTAACTGGGGCGGTTGCCTCCCAAAGGGTAACGGAGGCGCTCAAAGGTTCCCTCAGCCTGGTTGGCAATCAGGTGTCGAGTGCAAGTGCACAAGGGGGCTTGACTGTGAGACAGACATGTCGAGCAGGGACGAAAGTCGGAACTAGTGATCCGGCGCTGGCTGGTGGAAGCGGCGTCGCTCAACGGATAAAAGGTACCCCGGGGATAACAGGCTGATCTTGCCCAAGAGTCCATATCGACGGCATGGTTTGGCACCTCGATGTCGGCTCGTCGCATCCTGGGGCTGGAGTAGGTCCCAAGGGTTGGGCTGTTCGCCCATTAAAGCGGTACGCGAGCTGGGTTTAGAACGTCGTGAGACAGTTCGGTCCCTATCCGCCGCGCGCGTAGGATACTTGAGGAAGGCTGTCCCTAGTACGAGAGGACCGGGATGGACGAACCTCTGGTGTGCCAGTTGTCCTGCCAAGGGCACTGCTGGTTGGCTACGTTCGGAAGGGATAACCGCTGAAAGCATCTAAGCGGGAAGCCTGTTCCAAGATGAGGTATCCCACCCCTTTGAGGGTTAAGGCCCCCAGCTAGACCACTGGGTTGATAGGCCGGAGATGGAAGCCTAGTAATGGGTGGAGTTGACCGGTACTAATAGGCCGAGGACTTGTTTACGAAGACGCTACGCATCCACTGTGCGGTTCTGAAAGAACCGAACCGGACCACACGGTCCCACCAGCATGCTGGTTGGGGTTGTGTGCCTACGGGTTGGTAATTTCATAGTGTTTCCGCGGTCATGGCGGAGGGGAAACACCCGGTCCCATTCCGAACCCGGTAGTTAAGCCCTCCTGCGCCGATGGTACTGCACTGGTGACGGTGTGGGAGAGTAGGTCACCGCGGGACAATTATTCCCTAAAAGGGCTTGTGATGGGGGCACATCTTATGTGCTCAAATCACAAGCCCTTTTCGGCGTGTCCATAGGAGGAATCAGGTGTCCAGGTTCGGGGAACGTCCCGGCGACCGTCAGCGTGGCCAGGGAGACCGACCGCGCCGTTCCGATGGTGGTCCAGCCCAAAGCAGTGACCGCAGGTCGTCCAGTGGTGGACGTCCGACAGGCGCCGAACGCGCCGCCGGTTATCCGAAGCGCGACGACAAGAGCGTCGCCCCCAACAGCGACGCCCCTCGGCGCGATCAGCGCGGCGCGTCCAGTGGTGCCGAACGCCGCGAGTACAAGCCTCGCGACGACCGTCCCCGTTACGAGAAGCCCCGCGGCACCGGTTCCGGCAGCAGCAGCGGCGGTTACCCGCGTCGCGACGACCGTTCGGGAAGCACGGGCGGCTCCTACAAGCCCCGTGACGACCGTTCCGGTGGTGGCGAGCGGCGTGAGTACAAGCCCCGTGACGACCGCTCGGGTTCCGGCACCGGTGAGCGCCGCGAGTACAAGCCTCGCGATGACCGCTCCGGTGGCGGCGAACGCCGGGAGTACAAGCCGCGCACCGAAAGCGGTTCCGGCACGTACAAGCCGCGCGAAAGCACGTACAAGCCGCGCACGGAAAGCGGTTCCGGCACGTACAAGCCGCGCGAGAGCACCTACAAGCCGCGCACCGAAGGCGGCTCCAGTTCGTACAAGCCGCGCGACGACCGGCCTCGTTACGACAAGGCCCGTGACGACCGCGGTGGCAGCACCTACCGCAAGGACGACGGCCCCCGTGGCGGCGGCCAGCGGTCGAGTGGTGGCAGCTCGTACCAGCGCCCCGACCGCGGTGGTGACAGCAGGCCGGACTTCCGTCCGCGCACCAGTGGTTCGAGCGGCACGTACAAGACGGACAGCCGTGACGGTCGTCCGGACTTCCGTCCCCGCAACACGGGCACCGGCAGCAGCTTCAAGCGCGACGACCGCTCCAGCGGTGGGGAACGCCGGGAGTACAAGCCGCGCACCGAGGGCAGCACCAGCTACCCGCGTCGCGACGAGCGCGGCGGCCTGGCCGCGGGCAACAGCCGTTACCGCAGCAGCGACGACAAGCCGCGCTACGACAAGCCCCGCGAAGACCGCGGCGGCTCTGCGGAGCGCCGGGAGTTCAAGCCCCGCACGGATCGCGGTACCGGCGGCTACCAGCGCGACGACAAGCCGCGCTACGAGAAGCCGCGCGAAGACCGGGACAGCGCTGCCCCGCGCCGCGACGACAGCGGTCGCGCCGGGTACCAGTACCGCGACGACAAGTCCGCGGGCGGCGAGCGCCGCGAGTACAAGCCGCGCGAGGACCGTTCCAGCAGTGGTGGCGACCGTCGGGAGTACAAGCCGCGTGACGATCGTTCCAGCAGCGCCGGAGAGCGCCGTGAGTACAAGCCCCGCGAAGACCGCGGTGCTGGTGCCGAGCGTCGCGAGTTCAAGCCGCGCGAGGACCGACCGGCCGGTGGCGAACGCCGTGAGTACAAGCCGCGCGAGGACCGTGCGGGCAGCGGTGAGCGTCGCGAGTACAAGCCGCGTGAAGACCGCGTAGGCGAGAAGCGCGAGTACAAGCCCCGCGAGGACCGCGGCCCGAGCAGCTCGCAGCGCGACGACAAGCCGCGCTACGAGCGTGCGGGCGGCGAGCGCACCACGTCGCGCGAGGACCGTCCCCGGCACGAGAAGCCGCGGCACGCCAAGCCGCGCGTCGAAGCGCGCGTCGAGGCGCCCCAGGACACCTCGGCCAAGGACGACAAGCGCGACGAGCGCAGCCGTCAGCGGGCCGCCCGCTTCCAGGAGCGCACGCCCCAGTACGGCTCGGGCACGACCCCGGAGACCGACGCCGACGAGTCGGCGGAGACGCCCGCCGTCGCCGCCGACGTTCGGGCCGACGCCGCCGCCGCTCCTGCGGCCGAGGCGCCCGCGCGGGAGTCCGCTCCCGCCGCTCCGGCCGCCGAAGAGGGCTACCAGCGGGCGCGTGCGCCCGAACTGCCCCCGGAGGCGGACATCTCCGCGCTCGACCCCGAGATCAAGGGCGAGCTGCGCGGACTGCCCAAGGGCCTGGCCGAGATCGTCGGCCGGCACCTGGCGGCGGCCGGGCTCCTGGTCGACACCGACCCGGTGCTGGCCCTCGAGCACGCTCGTTACGCGCGGGGCAAGGCCGCTCGCATCGGCGTCATCCGCGAGGCCGCGGGTCTGACCGCGTACCACGCGGGTGAATGGGCCGAGGCGCTGTCGGAGTTGCGCGCCGCGCGTCGCATGTCCACCGGTACCGGGCACATCGCGGTGATGGCGGACTGCGAACGGGCGCTCGGGCGTCCGGAGCGGGCGCTCGAGTTGGCCCGTGAGGTCCAGGGCCAGCCGTTGGCGCCGGACGAGGCTGTCGAGCTGCGCATCGTCGCGGCCGGGGCTCGCCGGGACATGGGGCAGTTCGACGCGGCCGTGGTCGCGCTCCAGGGCGACGACCTCGACCCGAAGCGCCGCGAACCGTGGAGTGCGCGGTTGTTCTACGCGTACGCGGACAACCTCGAGGCCGCTGGTCGGGCCGAGGAGTCGGTGCAGTGGTTCCTGCACGCCGCGGAAGCCGACGACGAGAACGAGACGGACGCGGCCGAGCGGGCGTTCGGGTTCTCGGTCGTCGAAGAGGACATCGCGGACGAGACCGCGGAGACCGAGGCCCCCGCGAAGACCGACGCGCCCGCGAAGGCCGTCGCGGGAGACGCAGAAGACGAGGAGAACGCGGAGCAGTGACCGGGACGTTGTTGGCGCGATACGACGCTTTGCTGTTGGACCTCGATGGCACGGTGTACCGGGGCAAGGAACCCGTTCCAGGGGCGGCGGAGGCTGTTGCGGCCGCTCGCGCCCAGGGGGTGGGGATCCGGTTCGTGACCAACAACGCTTCTCGTGCTCCGCAGGACGTGGCCGACCACCTGGTGGAGATCGGGTTCGAGGCCGCGTTGGACGAGGTGAGCACCAGTGCGCAGGCCGGGGCGGCGATGTTGGCCGATCACCTGACCGCCGGGGCTCGGGTTCTGGTGCTGGGTACGGACGCTTTGGCCGATGAGGTGACTCGGGCCGGTTTCGTGCCGGTTCGGGAGGCCGCCGCCGATGTGGTGGCGGTCGTGCAGGGGCTGTCGCAGGACCTCGGGTGGCGCGAGCTGGCCGAGGCCTGCGTGGTGCTGCGCGGTGGGGCGCTTTGGGTGGCCTGCAACGTCGACGTCACGTTGCCCACGGAGCGCGGGTTGTTGCCGGGGTGCGGTGCGTTGGTGGCGGCGTTGAAGGCGGCTACTGATCGGGAGCCGCTCGTGGCCGGGAAGCCGGCGGCGCCGTTGTTGGAGCAGGCGGCGAAGTCGCTTGGGGCTCGGCGGCCGTTGGTGGTGGGGGATCGGTTGGACACGGACATCGCCGGGGCGATCAACGCGGGGATGGACTCGTTGTTGGTGTTGACGGGGGTGTCCACGGAGGCGGAGGCGTTGGCTTTGCCCGAAGGGCAGAGGCCTACGCATATCGCGGGGGATTTGTCGGGGTTGTTCTAGGGGTTGGGTGGGGCTGGGGGCCGGGTCTCGGTGGGGTGTGGGTTGCTCTGGCGGGGGTCGGCCCTTTTGGTTTGTGGTGGGTGGGGCGTGGTCTTGGCGTAGACCGGCCTGGGGTGTGGGTTGGGGTAGTTCGGGTTCCGGTGCGGTGTTTCTTGTGGAGCCTGGTTTGCGGTGTGTTGTGGCCCGCTTCCTGTGGGGTTCGGCCTGCGGTGTGTTGTCCCGCGTCTCCTGTGGAGTTCTGTTTCGGTGTGTTGTGGGTTCACCGCCTGGCGTAGCCCGGCCCCCGTGCGCGCAATTGTCTCAATGCCCCCACCTGTTTTGTCAAGATGATAAAGCCGTCTTGACAAAACAGGTGGGGGCAGGAGGGCGCTGTGTATCGGGGGCAGGGGTAGGTCTGGCTCCGCCAGTATCAGGCTGCGCCTGACAAGGCACCTCGCTGCGCGTCGGCAGGGCACCTTGCTGCGCGTCGGTAGGCCACTGGCGCTCCGCGCCGGGTGCGAGGGGGCGGCTGCGCCGGTGGGGTGTGGCTGATCTGTCTGGTGCTTTGATCGGCGATGCGCCTTGCTGTGGGTTTGCCGGCAATTTGACTGTGTTCGCTGGATGTTGTTGATCGTTTCCCGTGGTTCGGCCGGGGAGGTCTTGGTTTTCCAGGTTGCGTCCAGGGGACGTTCAGGGTGGCGAGATGTGGTGTGCATACGTTGCGGGGCATGGGAACTGTGCGTGTGCGGGATGTGCTGGTGGGTGTGGTGGTGGGGGCGTTCGCGTTTGTGGTGATGTGGGGTTTGGCTGCTGTTGGGTTGGCGTTGCTTGGTGTTGGTGGTGTTGCGCGGCAGGCGGTGGGGGTTGTGGGGGCGGCGGTTGGGGCGGTGGTGGAGTTCGTGCCGCGGTTGCCTGGTGGTGGGGTTGCTGGTGGGGCGGCGGTTGGGGTTGGGGTGGTGGCGACGGGGGTCGCGTTTGTCGGGGTGGTTGTGGTTGGGGTGGGGTTGTGGCGTTGGGGTTGTTGGGGGGTGGTTGTCGGGGTGTTGATGGGGGTTCCGGGGTTGTTGGGGATGGCTGTGGTGGTTGCGGGTGGGGGTGTGGGGGTGTCCGTTTCTGCTGGTTCTGTTGTGCTGCACGGCTTTCTTGCGGTTTTGCTGGTTGTTGGGGTGTGGCGGTTGAGTGCTGTGGTGGTGGTGCGGCCTGCGTTGGTGGCGGTGGGTCGGGTGTTGGGTGTTGGGTGTGGCGGTTGTGATCGGGGTGGCGGTTGGGGTGGTGGTTGCGCAGGGGCAGGGGGCGCGGGTGGTGGGGGCGGTGTTGCTGTTGGGGCCGAGTGTGGTTTTCGCGGTGATCACGCGTGGTGTTGGTGTTGGCTGGTCCGTTGAACTTGATGAGCAGGCGCGGGTGTTGGTGGGGCGGTTCGCGGGGGAGTCGGTGCCGGATCTTGCCTCGTTCGACGTGCCGGTGTGGCCGATGTCGGTGGTGGCTGTTGTCCTGCTTCTGGTGTGCGGGGTGCTGACCGGGTGGTGGACCGCCGGCGATGGGCCGGTGGAGGTGGTGGTGCGGAGTGCTGCTGGGCTTGGGGTTGTGTTTGGTGGGGCGTCGTTGTTGATGGTGGTGTTGGCGTCGGTTCGGCTTGATCTTGTGGTGTCGGTGCGGGGGTTCGTGTTCCTGGACACGAGTGCCGGGGTGGGTGGGGTGTGGTGGGAGGCACTTCTGCTCGGTTTGCTTGCCGGGGCGGTGGCGGGGGCGTTGGGTGGGTTGGTGGTCGTTGCCGGGGGGCGAGTGGCTGGAGGAGTGGGGAATGGCGTCGTTGCTGGTGGTCGAGGATGATCCGACGCTGCGGGAGCTGTTGGGCGCCAGCCTGAGGTTCGCGGGGTTCGAGGTCGTGACGGCGGTGGACGGGGCAGCGGCGCTGGGGTTGGCGGAGCGGGAGCCGCCGGGGCTGGTGGTGCTGGACGTGATGCTGCCGGACATCGGTGGGTTCGAGGTGTTGCGGCGGTTGCGGCTGGCGCACGGCGAGGATCTGCCCGTGGTGTTCCTGACGGCGCGCGACACCCACGAGGACAAGGTGGACGGGTTGTCGGTCGGGGGTGACGACTACGTGACCAAGCCGTTCCGGTTGGAGGAGTTGATCGCGCGCATCCACGCCGTGCTGCGGCGGGCGGGGCGGTCGGCCGGTGGTCCGAGCGGGACGCCGTTGGTGGTCGGGGAGTTGGAGCTGGATCCGGGCGCGCACCTGGTGACCTGCCGTGGTGACCGGGTCGAGTTGTCGCAGACGGAGTTCAGGCTGTTGCGGTACCTCATGGAGCACGCGGACCAGATCGTCGCGAAGTCGCGGATCGTGCGGGACGTGTGGAACCACGACTTCGGCGGCGACCCGAGCATCGTGGAGTCCTACGTGAGCTACCTGCGCCGCAAGGTGGACCGGGGCGAGCCGAAGCTGATCCACACCGTGCGCGGCATCGGCTACGTGCTGCGGACCCCGCGGCCGTGACGGTGCTCCGCCGGGTCCCGCTGAGCGCGCGGCTGCTGGTGATCACGCTGGTGCTGCTGGCCGTCGGGCTGGTCGCGACCACCGCCGTCGTGGTGGCGTCGCTGCGCGGTCCGCTGGTGGACCGGGTGGACAGCCAGTTGCGGGCGGGCGGTGAGCTGTTGTCGCGGGTGCCGCCGCAGGCGCTCGCCGCGTTCGGGGACGCGACGCCCGGCGACGCCTCCGAGGTGCTGGAGCTGGTGACCGCCATGCACGTCACCTACCTGTCCGCCGACGGCCTGGCGGCTGGGACGTTCCGGCTGGGCGGGGACGTGGCGTCGGACCTGCCCGCCTTCGACGCCGCGACGGCGGCGCGGACCGGGCGGCCGTTCGACGTGTCACCCTCCTGGCGGGTCCTGGTCCTGCCCGCCAGGTACCAGGGTGCGGGTCAGGGCGACGTCGTCGTGTTCGCGTCCTCCCTGGACGAGGTGGAAGCGATCGTCGGCGGGGTTCGGACCAACTGCTACCTGATCGGGTCGGCGCTGCTGGTGCTGCTGTCACTGCTCGGGTTCTTCGCGCTGCGCGCAGGATTGCGGCCGCTGCGGCAGATCGAGGCGACGTCGACGGCGATCGCCGCCGGTGAGCCGGGCCGTCGGGTGCCGGACATCGCGGCGCCCACGACGGAGGTCGGCAGCCTCGCCGCGGCGATGAACGGGATGCTCGACCGGATCGACGAGGCGGCCGCGGCGAGGGCCGCGTCGGAGGCGCGCACCCGCCGGTTCGTCGCCGACGCGAGCCACGAGCTGCGCACCCCGCTGGCGGGCATCAGCGGGTCGACGGAGCTGTACCGGATGGGCGCGCTGCCCGAGCGGGCGGACGTGGACCGGACGATGGACCGGATCGAACGGGAGTCGCGGCGGCTCGAACGGCTCGTGGACGACCTGCTGCTGCTCGCCCGGTTCGACGAGGCGGACCCGACGGCGCTGCGGATGGAGCCGATGGACCTGCGCGCCGTGGCCGTGGACGCGCTGCACGACCTGCGCGCGTTGGACCCGACCCGGCCGGTGTCGCTCACCGGGCCGGGTGGCGGGCCGGTCGGTCCCGCGCCCGTTCTCGGCGACGAGGCGCGGCTGCGCCAGGTGGTGACGAACCTGGTGGGCAACGCCGTCCGGCACACCCCCGCCGCCACGGCGGTCCGCGTCGGCGTCGGCACCGTGGACGGGCGTGCGGTGGTCGAGGTCGCGGACGACGGGCCGGGGCTCACGGCGGAGCAGGCCGAGCGGGTGTTCGAGCGGTTCTACCGCGCGGACGCCTCGCGCACCCGCGCCGACGGAGGGGGCGCCGGGCTGGGCCTCGCGATCGCCCGGTCGCTGGTCGCCGCGCAGGGCGGGGACCTCCTCGTCACCACCACGCCGGGGGCGGGCGCGGTGTTCACGATGGCGCTGCCGGCCCGCCCGGCTTGACGGTGTTCAGGCAGGGTTCACCACGGGTTCTACGTGGGTCGGGGCCCGCCGGTTCACCACCGCGCCCGGAAGCGCCGTGCGCCACTCTCGCGCGTGTTCCCCCGACGCGATCCGCTACCGTGACCACGTGAACGTCGACGTTCCCCTGCCCGGCCCGCCGGTCGATCCCGTGCTGGGCATCGACGCGGCCCTGGCCGGCCTGGAGGGTCTTGAGCACCTCGAGATCGTTGACCACGTGGCGCGGTTCGACATCGCGCACACGGCGTTGACGGTCGCGCTTTCGAGCATCGACAAGGTCTGATCCCGTGCCAAGGAGGTCTCGGCTCGACGCCGAGCTGGTGCGGCGAGGGCTCGCCCGGTCGCGTGAGCACGCCAGTCAGCTGGTGTCCGCGGGTCGGGTGACGGTGCGCGGCACGGTCGCCACGAAACCGGCCACGGCGGTCGAGATCGACGCCGCGGTGGTGGTGCGCGAGGACGTCGACGACCCGAACTGGGCGTCGCGCGGCGCGCACAAGCTGGTCGGCGCGCTGGAGGCGTTCTCCGACATCGACCCGACCGGTGCGCGCTGCCTGGACGCGGGCGCGTCCACGGGCGGGTTCACCGACGTGCTGCTGCGCCGGGGCGCGGGCCAGGTGGTCGCGGTGGACGTCGGCCGGGGGCTGCTGGACTGGAAGCTGCGCACCGACGAGCGCGTCGTGGTGAAGGACAAGACCAACGTCCGGGCGTTGACGCCCGAGGACGTCGGCGGGCCGGTCGACCTCGTCGTGGCCGACCTGTCGTTCATCTCGCTCAAGCTCGTGCTGCCCGCGCTGAAGTCCTGCCTCAAGCCCGACGGCGACCTGGTCCCGATGGTCAAGCCGCAGTTCGAGGTCGGCAGGGAACGGCTCGGGTCCGGCGGGGTCGTGCGCGACCCTGGGCTGCGGGCCGACGCCGTGCTCACCGTGGTCGAGGCGGCCGCCGACCTCGGCCTGCGCCTGCACGGCGTGATCGCCAGTCCGCTGCCGGGACCGTCCGGCAACGTCGAGTTCTTCGTCCGCCTCCGGCTGGGCGACCCCTTGGAGCCGGAAGCCGCCGCCGCGCTCGTGCGAACCGCTGTCGCGGAAGGACCTCAATGACCGAGCGCGAGATCCTGCTCGTCGTCCACACCGGACGGCAGAGCAACATCAAGCTGGCGATGGAGGTGGCGCTCCGCTTCGCCGAGGCGGGTGTCCGGCTGCGCCTGCTCGACGACGAGGCCCCGCAGCTCTACCCGTGCTGCTCCATGAGCATCGTGCCCGCCGACGACAAGGCGGCCGAGGGCACCGAGCTGGTGTTCGTGCTCGGCGGTGACGGAACCCTGTTGCGGGCGGCCGAGTTGGCGCGCGCCGCGGGTGTTCCGGTGCTGGGCGTGAACCTCGGCCGGGTCGGGTTCCTCGCGGAGGCCGACTCGGACATGCTGCACGAGGCCATCACCCACGTCATCGACCGCGAGTACCACGTCGAGGACCGGATGACGGTCGACGTGACGGCCACCGTGAACGGGCTCGAGATCGCGAGGACGTGGGCCCTCAACGAGGCCAGCGTGGAGAAGAGCTCCCGCGAGCGCATCCTCGACGTGGTCGTGGAGATCGACGGCCGCCCGGTGTCGGCGTTCGGCACCGACGGCGTCCTGTGCGCGACCCCCACCGGGTCCACCGCCTACGCGTTCTCCGCGGGCGGACCGGTGGTGTGGCCGGACGTGCAGGCGCTGCTGGTGGTGCCGAGCAACGCGCACGCGCTGTTCGCCCGGCCCCTGGTCGTGTCGCCCGCGTCCGTGGTGGCGTTCGAGGTCGACCCCAACGGCCACCCCGCCGTGCTGTGCTGCGACGGCAGGCGCACGTTCGACCTGCCCGCGGGCACGCGGGTCGAGGTCGTCGGCGGGAAGACGCCCATCAAGCTCGTCCGACTGCGCGAAGGACCGTTCGCCGACCGGCTCGTGGAGAAGTTCTCGCTCCCCGTGCAGGGCTGGCGCGGGCCGTCGCGCGGCTGACGGCGCCGCGAGGACGCGCGGTCGTGACCGGATTCGCCTCCCGAGGCACCCGTGTGTCGGTGCGTGCGGCTAGGGTTCGCCCTGTGTTGGCCGAGATGCGCATCCAGGGCCTCGGTGTGATCGATGAGGCAACCCTAGAACTCGATGCCGGATTCACCGTCGTTACTGGTGAGACCGGTGCGGGCAAGACCATGGTCGTCACCGGGCTCCACCTTCTGGGTGGTGGTCGGGCCGAGGCGTCGAGAGTGCGCACCGGTGCCGACAAAGCCGTGGTGGAGGGCAGGTTCCGGGCACCAGCGGGTAGCCCGGCCGCGAAGGTCGCCGACGAGGTCGGCGGCGAACCGGACGAGGACGGCACCGTGATCGCGGTGCGCACCGTCGGGGCGGACGGCAGGTCGAGGGCACACCTCGGCGGCCGTTCGGTGCCGGTCGGTGTGCTCGCGGAACTCGCGGAGCAGCTCCTCGCCGTGCACGGGCAGAACGACCAGTTGAGACTGCTCCGCCCCTCCGAGCAGCGGGCGGTCCTCGACCGGTTCGCGGGCGACGAGGTGTCCGGGCCGCTCGGCCAGTACCAGCGGCTGCGCGAGGAGTGGCTGCGCGTCGCGACCGAGCTGACGGAGCGCTCCGAGCGCTCCCGCGAGCTCGCCCGCGAGGCCGACCTGCTGCGCCACGGGCTCGGTGAGATCGAGGCGGTCGGCCCCAAGCCGGGCGAGGACCTCGAACTCGTCGACGAGGCCCGCAGGCTCGCCGACGCCGACCAGTTGCGCGAGGCCGCCACGGGCGCGCAGTACGCGGTGAGCGGCGCGGCCGACGGCGACCCGGACAACCCCGGCGCGCTGGGGCTCATCGGCGAGGCGCGTCGCCGGGTGGCGACGTCGGAGGACCCCGCGCTGCGCGCGCTGGAGTCCCGGCTCGTCGAGGCGGCCGCGGTGCTGGCGGACGTCGGCGCCGAGATCGGCTCGTACCTCGACCACCTCGACGCCGACCCGAACCGGCTGGAGACGGTGCTGGCCCGGCAGTCCGAGCTGAAGCACCTGACCCGCAAGTACGCGGCGGACATCGACGGCGTGATCGCGTGGGCCGAGGACGCCAACCACCGCCTGTCGACGCTCGACACGTCCGACGAGGCGCTGGCGGCGCTGGCCGCGCGCCGCGACGAGCTGGCCGCCGAACTCGCGGTCTACGCCGCCCAGGTCTCCGACGCGCGCACCAGCGCCGCCGAGGAGCTGGGCAAGGAGGTGTCGGACGAGCTGACCGGGCTCGCGATGCCGCACTCGAACATCGAGGTCGTCGTGCACCCCCGTGCCGCCGAGAAGGGCGACACGCAGGCGCTCCAGGTCGGCAAGGTGCTGCTGCACGCCGGTGCCAGCGGTGTGGACGAGGTCGAGCTGCGCCTCATCGCGCACCCCGGCGCGCCCGCGCTGCCGGTGCACAAGGGCGCGTCCGGCGGTGAGCTGTCACGGGTGATGCTCGCGCTGGAGGTCGTCCTGTCGCACTCCGACCCGGTGCCGACGCTGGTCTTCGACGAGGTCGACGCCGGTGTCGGCGGCCGGGCCGCGGTCGAGGTCGGCAGGCGGCTGGCCAGGTTGGCGCGCAGCCACCAGGTCATCGTGGTCACCCACCTCCCGCAGGTCGCCGCGTTCGCGGACCGGCACCTGGTCGTCGACAAGACGGCGGACGGCATCCTGACCCGCAGTGGTGTGCGGGTGCTCGACGAGTCGGAACGCGTCGTCGAACTGGCCAGGATGCTCGCGGGGATGGACTCGACCGACACCGGCCGCGCGCACGCCGTGGAACTGCTCGCGGCGGCCAAGGCGGACAAGGACAGCGCCCCCGTCGTGCGGCGCAAGACGCGTAAAAAGGTCACATGAATCCAGCCGGGATGAACCGCCGCCTCGTGGGCGCGGTCGCGCTGGCGCTCGGCGCGATCGCGACCGTCGGCGGCGTGCTGCTGCCGCTCTACACGGAAGTGCGGACGGGGGCCGCGCAGCAGGCGACCCTGGTCGTGACCGCGCTCGGCAGCACCCTGACGCCGGGGGTGACGGCGTCCACCCCGGTGTTCGCGGTTCCCCTGGTGCTGGCGGCGTTGCTGCTGCTGCTCGCCGCGGTGATGGTGTTCCGCGGCCCCTCGCCGGTCGGCCGCCTGACGGCCGTCGCCGGTGCCGCCGTGCTGCTGGGCGTGGCCTGGTCGGTCTACCTGTTCGTCACCAACACCGCCGCTGTCGCCGTGGTGTCCGTGCCACCGGGCGGCCAGCTCGTCCAGACCCTCGACCTCGGCCTCTTCCTGCTCGGCGGCGGCTGGTTCGTCGGCACGCTCGGCGCGGTGCTCGTACAGGAGCTGCCCGAGGAGGACGACCGCTCCCAGTGGCGCGACCTGGAGGAGCGCGCGGACCGGATCCGCGACCGGGTGCGCGAACCCGAGCCGGAACCGGAACCGGCTCCCCGCCGCAGGCGCAGGCACGCCGTCGACGAGCGCTCGCGGGAAGAACGCCCTCGTGAGCGCGAACGCGAACGTCCGCGGGAGCGCTCGCGGGAACGCGTCGAGGACGTCGGCGAGGCGGTCGTGTACCAGCTGCCCGATGCGCCCACGGACGACCTCGACACCCCCGCGTTCGGCTTCCCGCCCGCGGAGTACGGCCCCCAGGGGCCCGAGGACGATCCCGACGAAGCCTCCACCAGGGTGACCCTCGACCCGGTCGACCCTCCCGGCCGGTCATGAGGCACCGCCTCGGACTCTTCGCACTGCTCGCCGGGGCGGTGCTCGCGCTCGTGGGCGCGCTGCTGCCGCTGTACCGCCAGGCCTACCGGCTGGCCGAGCAGCTGGAGTTCGAGGTCACGGCGTGGAACGTCCGCACGATCACCGGCCCCCAGCCGGACAGCGACGAGTTCCGCTCGTCGGTCCAGTACGGCATCCCGATCGCGGTCGCGGCCGGACTGCTCGTCCTGGCCGCGCTGTTCCTGCGCCACCGCAGGTTCGGCGCGATCGCGCGGTTCCTGGCCGCGGGTGCGCCGCTCATGCTCGTCGGCGTCGTGTGGACCACCTTCCAGGTCTACCTGCGCCTGGCCGAGGGCAACCGCCGCGTCGACCCGATCACCCTGACCTCGCCCGCCCTCGGCCTGTGGATCCTGGTGATCGCCTGCGTCGTCGCCCTCGCGGGTGGTGTGCTGGTGCAGCGGGTGCCGGAGCAGGTCGAGCGGGCACCCGAGCCCGAAGGCCCGGTCGTGTACCGGCTGCCCGACAGCGAAGAGCACGAACAGGTGTCGTAGCCGTTCGAACGGGGGAATCGTGGCACTGCCCATCGGCGAGGACGGACCCGGGCCCCGGCCGTGGCGGACGGTCGGAGCGGTAGCGCTGGCGGTGGGCGCGGTGCTGGCACTGGTCGCCACGCGGCTGCCGCTGTTGAGGCAGGACGTCAGGTTCGCCGAGGGGCGGTCCTGGTACGAGACGGGACTCTGGGGCACCAACGCGTCCTCCGACATCAGTTCCGGGCTGGGCTCCAGCCCGGTCCGCTACGGCGTGCCGGTCGTCGTGGCGGCGGTACTGCTCGTCGTCACGGCCGCGCTGGTGCTGGGCGCTCCCCGGCTGCCCGCCCGGTTCGCGGCGCCCACCAACGTATGCGCGGTGCTCGCGGCCTTCCTGCTCACCGGCTCCGGGTGGACCGTAGGTCAAGTCCTGCTGCCGTCGTTGCGGAACGAGGACAGCGGGTTCGTCACCGTCACGACGTCCTTGCGCGAAGGTGTGTGGGTGTTGGCCCTGGCCTGCGTCGTGGCACTCGCGGGCGGTCTGCTGGTGCAGGACTGGCCCGCTCGGACCGCCGCGCCCCCGCCCAGGCCGGGTGCCGCGGTCGTGCACCGGCTGCCGGACGACGCCGGCGGGCCCGTGATCCCGGTTCCCGACGACACCGCGGGCGATGACCGGTGAGCCGGGTCGCGGGCGTGGTCGGGTTGCTCGGCGGAGCCGCGCTGGTGGTGGCAGCCTCGTCGCGGCCGCTGTTCGAGCAGAAGCGGCTGGACAGCGGTCACAGCACTGAGTTCCTGATGACCTTGTGGGGCAGCGAGTACACGTCCCCGGACGGGATCGTCGACGCGGGCATGAACCCGACCCGCTTCGGGGTTCCCGTGGTCGTCGCGGCGGTGCTGCTGGTGGTCGCCGCGGTGCTGGTGCTGGCCGATCCGCGGCTCCCGGCGCGGGTGGCCGTGGCGGCCAGGGTCGCCGCGGTCGCCGCGGCCGCGCTGCTCCTCGGTTCGGTGTGGACCACGGGGCAATTCGTCCTGGTGATGGCGAAGCGCGATGACATCACCAAGGGATCGGTCGACTCCTCCGGCGGCACCGCGATGTGGCTGCTGATGGCCGCGTGCGGCGCGGCGCTCGCGGGTGCGCTGCTCGTCCAGCGCGGGCCGCGGTGGTCACCCGACCCCGAGGGCGCGGTCGTCTACCAGCTCCCGGACGCCGCCGCCACCGGCACTCCTCCGATGGGCACGCCGATTCACCCGGAAGTGTCCACAGAGGAATCATCACCCACCTGAGCAGCACCGACAGGTCGGCGTGGCGTTCCTCCCCGCACTCCGGCATCGGCCACCATCGCACGCATGAAGCTCTCCGGGTTGCTCAGCCGCTCGAACCACGACCTCCCCGGCGCCGTCGGCGTCGCCAGGGTCGATCGCCGCGCGGGCGACCTGCTCCGGCGGCTGAGTCCCGGCGACGTCGCCGTCATGGACCACGTCGACATCGACCGCCGCACCGCGGAGGCGCTGGTGGCCGCCGAGGTCGCGGGAGTCGTGAACGCCTCCCCGTCGATCTCCGGCCGGTTCCCCAACCTGGGGCCGGAACTCCTCATCGAGGCGGGCATCCCGCTGATCGACAACGTCGGCAGTTCGGTGCTGCGCGACATCAGGGACGGCACGAAGCTCCGCCTCCTGGACGGCGTGGTCTACGACGGCGGGAAGGAGATCGCGCGCGGCGACGAGCAGAGCGCGGAGTCCATCGCCGACGCGATGATCGAGGCCAAGGCGGGCATGGCCGCGCAGCTGGAGGCCTTCTCCGCCAACACCATCGAGTTCCTGCGCCGGGAACGCGCGCTCGTGCTCGACGGGGTCGGCGTGCCGGAGCTGTACGTGCCGATGCGCGGCAGGCAGGTGCTCGTCGTGGCGGGCGGCCCGAGCCACGCGGAGGAGCTGCGGCGGCTGCGGAAGTACATCCGCGAGTACCGGCCGGTGCTGGTCGGCGTCGACACGGGCGCCGACACGCTGTTCGCCGCCGGCTACAAGCCCGACGTCATCGTCGGCGACCCGGACGCCATCGGGACCGAGACGCTGAAGTCGGGCCGCGAGGTCGTCGTGCCCGCGCAGACCGACGGGCACGCGCCCGGCCTGGAGCGCATCCAGGACCTGGGCATCGGCGCGGTGACGTTCCCGTCGTCGGGCAACACCGAGGACCTGGCGCTGCTGATCGCCGAGGCGCACGGGGCGAGCCTCGTGGTGACCGTCGGGGTGCAGGCCGGTCTGCGGGAATTCCTCGACCGCGGCCACTCCGGCTCCACCCCGTCCACGTTCCTCACCCGGCTCAAGCTCGGCGGCAAGCTGGTCGACGGCGAGGCCGTCGCCACCCTGCACCGCAGCCGGGTCTCGCTCGGCGTGATCGTCCTGCTGGTGCTGGCCGCCGTGCTCGCGATGGTCGCCGCGGTCGCGGTGTCCGGGGTCGGCCACGTCTACGTCGACATCGCCGCCGACGCGTTCCGCACCGTCTCCGACTGGTCGAAGGGGCTCTTCTCTTGATCTCGTTGCGCTACCACATCGTCTCGATCACGGCCGCGTTCCTCGCGCTCGCCGTGGGGGTCGTACTCGGCTCGACGGCCATCAGCAGCAGGCTGCTCTCCGGGCTCAGCGACGACAACGGCGCGCTGGGCAGGCAGGTCGTCGAACTCCGGAACGACCGCAACGCGCTCGACTCCAAGCTCGCCGAGGCGGACCGGTTCGCCACGTCGATCGGCCCGCTGTCGGTCAAGGGCCAGCTCGCCGACCGCACCGTCGTGCTGGTGACCACGTCCGACGCGCGGCCGGGCGACCGCGACTCGCTCGCCGAGCTGCTGCGCGCCGCGGGCGCCACGGTCACCGGCGAACTCCAGCTCACCGACTCGTTCGCCGACCCGCGCAAGGCCGACCAGCTGCGCGACCTGGTCGCCCGGTTGCAGCCCGCGGGCACCCAGCTGCCGACCGCGTCCGACCCCGGCACCCGCGCGGGCGGACTGCTCGGTTCGCTGCTGCTGCTGAACAAGGACAGCGGCCAGCCGCAGGCCTCGGCCGACGAGACGGCCTCCGCGCTGGGCGGGCTGACCGGCGCCGGTTTCGTGAAGCCCGGCCAGGGTCTGCGCCCCGCGCAGCTCGCCGTCGTGCTCACCGGCGGCGCCGTCGCGGGGGACTCGGCCGGTGACCGCGCCGCCACGGTCGCGCGCTTCGCCATCCAGCTCGACCGGTCCGGCGCGGGCGCGGTGCTCGCGGGCGGCGCCGGATCGGCCGACGGCACGGGCGGCATCGGCGTCGTGCGGGCCGACACGGCGGCGACTTCCGTCCTGTCGACCGTCGACAACGCCGACTCCGCCGCGGGCCGCGTCGTGACCGTCCTCGCGCTGCGCGGGCAGCTCGACGGCAAGTCCGGTCGCTACGGCGTGGCGGGCAACGCCGAGGCCCCATCACCTGGTCAGGCCAGCTGATTAACCCGTCCGGGTGACGCGTGGGCGTGGTCTGGAGGGAATCGGCGGTCGGGCACGTGTTAGCGTTGTGGCCCGTGGACAGGGGTTATCCCCTTTCGGAATCTTTCAGACCACGGGAGCCTCGTTGGTGCTCAACGCACGTACCACCAAGCACGTTTTCGTCACCGGAGGCGTCGCGTCCTCCTTGGGCAAGGGGCTCACCGCTTCCAGCCTCGGCCAGCTGCTGACTTCCCGTGGTCTGCGGGTGACCATGCAGAAGCTCGACCCCTACCTCAACGTCGACCCCGGCACGATGAACCCGTTCCAGCACGGCGAGGTGTTCGTCACCGACGACGGCGCCGAGACCGACCTGGACATCGGCCACTACGAGCGCTTCCTCGCCCGTGACCTGTCCGGCGAGGCGAACGTCACGACCGGGCAGGTGTACTCCGAGGTCATCGCCAAGGAGCGCCGCGGCGAGTACCTGGGCGACACCGTCCAGGTCATCCCGCACATCACCGACGAGATCAAGCGCCGCATCCGCGCGATGGCCGAGCCGGACGCCGAGGGCCTCGTGCCGGACGTCGTCATCACCGAGGTCGGCGGCACGGTCGGCGACATCGAGTCGCTGCCGTTCCTGGAGGCCGCCCGGCAGGTGCGCCACGACGTGGGCCGCGACAACGTGTTCTTCCTGCACGTGTCGCTCGTGCCCTACCTCGCGCCCTCCGGTGAGCTGAAGACCAAGCCCACCCAGCACTCCGTGGCGGCGCTGCGCAACATCGGCATCCAGCCCGACGCCATCGTGTGCCGGGCCGACCGGGAGATCCCGGACGCGCTCAAGCGCAAGATCGGCCTCATGTGCGACGTCGACAACGAGGCCGTCGTGGCCGCCGTCGACGCGCGGTCGATCTACGACATCCCCAAGGTGCTGCACGGCGAGGGCCTGGACGCCTACGTCGTGCGCAGGCTCGACCTGCCGTTCCGCGACGTCGACTGGACCGTGTGGGGCGACCTGCTCGACCGCGTGCACAACCCGACCGAGACCGTGCGCGTCGGCCTGGTCGGCAAGTACGTCGACCTGCCGGACGCCTACCTGTCGGTCACCGAGGCCCTGCGCGCGGGCGGTTTCGCCCACCGCGCCAAGGTCGAGGTCGTCTGGGTGCCCTCCGACGACTGCCGGACGCCCTCCGGCGCGGCGCACGCGCTCAGCGGCCTGGACGGCGTGCTCGTGCCCGGCGGGTTCGGCGTGCGCGGCATCGAGGGCAAGATCGACGCCATCACCTACGCCCGCACCCGCGGCATCCCGCTGCTCGGCCTGTGCCTGGGGCTCCAGTGCATGGTCATCGAGTCGGCCCGCAACCTCGCGGGCATCGAGGACGCCAACTCGGCCGAGTTCGAGGAGGGCGGCACCCCCGTCATCTCGACGATGGCCGACCAGCAGGACGTCGTCTCCGGTGAACGCGACATGGGCGGCACCATGCGACTCGGCGCCTACCCGGCCAAGCTGACCCCCGGCTCCGTCGTGGCGCGCGCGTACGGCGCCACCGAGGTGTCGGAACGCCACCGACACCGCTACGAGGTCAACAACGCCTTCCGCGACCGGCTCGCCAAGGCGGGCCTCGTGTTCTCCGGCACCTCACCGGACGGCCGCCTGGTCGAGTTCGTCGAACTCCCCACGAACGTGCACCCGTTCTTCGTGGCGACCCAGGCCCACCCCGAACTGAAGTCCCGCCCCACCAAGCCGCACCCGCTGTTCGCCGCCTTCGTGCGCGCCGCACTGGACTACCGCCTCGCCGACCGCCTCCCGGTCGAACTCGCCGAGCCCGCCACGGCGGCCGCGAAATGACCGGCCCAGGCGCACACGAGTTCCGCACCGTCTCCTCGCGCGACGTGCACATCGGCCGCGTCGTCGGCCTCCGCGTCGACGAGGTGGCCATGCCCGGCGGCGGCACCGCACTCCGCGAAGTGGTCGAACACCTCGGCGCGGTCGCCGTCGTAGCCCTCGACGACGACGGCCGGGTCGCCCTCATCCACCAGTACCGCCACCCGCTCGGCCACCGCCTGTGGGAACTCCCCGCAGGCCTCCTGGACTCCCCAGGAGAAATCCCCGTCGAAGGCGCACGCCGCGAACTCGCCGAAGAAGTCGGCCTCGCCGCCTCGCGCTGGTCGACCCTGGTCGACGTAGCCGCCTCACCCGGCTTCACCGACGAGGTC
This sequence comes from Umezawaea sp. Da 62-37, assembly GCF_032460545.1. Lineage (GTDB taxonomy): Bacteria > Actinomycetota > Actinomycetes > Mycobacteriales > Pseudonocardiaceae > Umezawaea. Next base: position 3,253,751 of record NZ_CP135965.1, on the reverse strand, counting down.
GTACGGGTGTTCCTCGCCCAGGACCTGTCCACTGTGGACCGCGACCTGCAAGGCGAGGAGGAAGCCGACCTGGTCATCAAGCGCTTCCCCTTGGCGGAAGCCGTGAAAATGGCACTGGCGGGCGACATCATCAACGGCGCCGCAGTCGGCGGCCTGCTAGCAGCACAGGCCGTGGTCGCAGGCGCCGAAGCCAGACCAGCAGACGCCCCTTGGCCCGACCGCCCCTCAACATTCGCGGCCCGCCAAAACAAAGACTGACCAGCAGCACCAAGGCCAACGGCCAACGGTGGTTGGTTGTCAGTCGTTCCCGACAACCAACCACCGCCACCCGCAAGGGAAGCACGCAAGCGCGGCCGATTTTACTTGGGGTTTTCGGGCCTACCCTCGCGGCGGCGGGTAGGTCACCACCACCTGCCCTTTCAGACCGCCGAGGCCCAAAAAGAGGGGCCCCAAGTCAAATCGGCCACCCCACAACGCAACCAACCCCCGGCACCACACCTACAACTGCGCCCCCGGCCACCCAGCCCCACACACGAACCCGCCACGCACCAGCCCCGCCAACCACCAGGCACAATCACCCCCATGCCCAACGTGCGCAAGGCCCTGACCGGCCCCGTCGCCGTAGCCGCAGCGGCCGCCGCCGGCGCGGTGGTGCTCCTCTTCGCCGACCCCACCAAACCCGGCTCCTGGCTCCCCAGGTGCCCCTTCAACTGGCTAACCGGCCTGGACTGCCCCGCCTGCGGCTCCACCCGCATGGTCCACGCCCTGGTCCACGGCGACCTCGCAGCCGCCTGGCACTACAACGCCGTCATGCTCATCGCCGGCCTGCCCATGCTCGCCTGGCTCTGGTACAGGTGGTTCCGCGCCAGCAGAGCCAACATCCCCACTCCACCGCTCCCACGCCAAGTCACCACAACCGTCCTCGTGGTCGCCGCAACGTGGATGCTGGCCAGAAACCTGACCGCGTAACCAGGAACCGGCCGCATAGCCGTGAACCGGCCGCGCAGCCGTGAACCTAATCCCGCAGCCGTCGCCCCTGGGCGTCCGTCCCGCCGTTCACCAGCAGGATGATCCCGTCGACCAGCGCCCAGATCCCGCAACCACCGCAAGTCAGCAACTGCGCCACGGCCATCCCCGTGTGCCCGGTGTAGAACCGGCCGATGCCGAAGCCGCCAAGGAACAGCTGGAGGATCCCGGCGACGACCTTCGACTTGTCCGACAGCGCCATCCCCGTCAGCGGATCGATCCCGTACGGCGCGAAACCGGGCTGGAAGCCACCGGTCGCGTACCCACCGGTCGCGTAACCGCCGGTGCCGTAGCCGGGCGGCGGCGGGCCGTATCCGGGCGGGGGAGCGCCGAACGGCGGCGGCGGCGCCTGGTACTGGGGCGGCGGCGGGACGACGAGGAACGTCGGGTGCGGCTGTGGCAGGTCCGCGAACAGCGAGCCCAGTTCGGCGACGGTCTGCGCGGCCGACGCGTAGGCGACGCGCTGCTCGTACTCGCCGATCTCGATCCGGCCTGCCGCGAAGTGGTCGTTGAGGGCGCGGATCGCTTCTTCGCGCTGCTGGTTGCCGATGCGCACGGAATTCGGCTCGAAAGGTCCTGACACGGCGCGAACGGTATCCGATGGTCCAGGCCGGACGTCGCCGAAACGCCAACTCCTCCGTGCGAGACCTGCACGAGCCCGGTATTGGTCCGGCACGGGCCCGAAACGAGCCGAGCACGAGCCCGGCACGAGCCTGTTGCGGCCCCGCCGCGAGTCGGGAATTCCACCCGACCGCGTACCGCCGCCGCCGGACTCCATTCCGACGTGAACCGCGCCGCGCGGCATTCTTTCGCCACGCACCTGCTGGGACGACGTGCCGACGCCCGCGTCGCGCCGGAGTTCCCCCGACGCGCATCCCTTGCGACGACGCAGGTCCGCCCGCCGGTGATGATCACCGCCCCGCGCGGGTCACGAGCGATCACGCGTCCGCGCGTCGATTCGTGACGATGAGGGTTTCGTGAATGCGGCCGAACTCCCGACGGCCGCGGGTACGGTGTGCGCACCTTGCAGTCCCACCGGAGCGGGAGGTACCGCGAACCGTGCCGAACCTGGACGAGCCGGAGGCGCCGGCCATCGAGCTGTCTGCGGTGTTGCACGCGTTGAGCGATCCCACGAGGCTGGCCGTCGTCCGGCAGATCGAGGCCGATGGCGAGCGCCTGTGCGGGGCGATGGCGGTGGACGTGGCGAAGTCGACGCTCTCCCAGCACCTGAGGGTGCTGCGCGAGGCGGGCATCACCAGGACCCGGTGCTGCGGCAACCAGCGCTGGGTGTCGCTGCGCCGCGATGACCTGGAGGACTTGTTCCCCGGACTGCTCGACGTGGTCCTTTCGGCCGCCGCCCGGATGGAGGCGGTGCACTGAGCCGACCGGTGGACGGCTGCCGGAAATCGGCTTCGGACACTACGGCGAGGCGCGTTGCCGCTGTCGAGTCACGGCCCTAGGCTGCGCCCAGGTCGAGGACTACGAGGAGTTAGGTTGCGATGTCGACACCGGAGCACGTGGAGGGCAGGACGTTCGACGTTCCCCCGCCGCAGCCGCCCGGTGTGCCCCGCGCCTCGGTCGAACTGAGCCTAGCGCCGCACGCCGCACCGCACGACGAGGACGCGGCGGAGCAGGAGGCCGGTGAGATCGGCCCGACTGGCCGGGTCCTCCGGTTCACCGCCGAGCCCGAGCCGGTCGCCCGGCACGGTCCCGCGAAGATCCTGGCGATCTGCAACCAGAAGGGCGGGGTCGGCAAGACCACGTCCACGATCAACCTGGGCGCGTCGCTGGCCGAGTACGGCCGCAAGGTGCTGCTGGTGGACTTCGACCCGCAGGGCGCGCTGTCGGTGGGCCTCGGCATCCACCCGCACCAGCTGGACCAGACGATCTACAACGTGATCATGGAGCGCGCGGTCGGCGTGCAGGACGTGATCATGGAGACCGGCGTCGAGGACATGCACCTGCTGCCCAGCAACATCGACCTGTCCGCGGCCGAGATCCAGCTCGTGTCCGAGGTCGGCCGCGAGCACACGCTCGTGCGCACGCTGCGGCCCGTCATCGACGACTACGACTACGTGCTGGTCGACTGCCAGCCGTCGCTCGGTCTGCTCACGGTCAACGCCCTCGCGGCGGCTGACGGCGTCCTCATCCCGCTGGAGTGCGAGTTCTTCTCGCTGCGGGGGGTCGCGCTGCTCATCGACACCATCGAGAAGGTCAGGGAGCGGTTGAACCCGAAGCTGGAGATCACCGGGATCGTCGCCACGATGTACGACCCGCGCACCCTGCACTCCCGCGAGGTGATGGCGAGGGTCGTGGAGGCGTTCGGCGACATCGTGTTCGACACGGTCATCAACCGCACCGTGCGCTTCCCGGAGACCACGGTCGCGGGCGAGCCGATCACCAAGTGGGCGCCCCGTTCCGCGGGCGCGAAGGCCTACCGCGCGCTGGCGCGAGAGGTGATCGCCAGGTGACTCGTCGCGCCTCGCTGCCCGGCGCGTCCGAACTGTTCCGCTCGACCAGTCTCGCGCGCCCGGCCGTTCCCGAACCAGTCCAGCCCGCGGCACCGGACCGCCCCAGCACCGGCCGCCAGAAGCACGACACGAAGATCACCGTGTACGTGTCGGACGAAGAGCTGCTCGCGCTCGAGCACGCGCGGCTGTCCGTGCGCGGCACGTTCGGGCTGGCCGTCGATCGCGGCCGCATCGTCCGCGAGGCCATCGCGGTGCTGCTGGCCGACCTGGAGGAGCACGGCGAGCACTCGCACCTCGTGCGGAGGCTGCGCCAGGGAAGCGAGCGGTGAGCAGGCAGCCCGACGTCGTCGAACCGCCGAACGCGAGGTTCACCGTCAACCTGGCGAACTTCCAGGGCCCGTTCGACCTGCTGCTCCAGCTCATCTCGGCGCACACGCTGGACGTGACCGAGGTCGCGCTGCACACCGTGACCGACGACTTCATCGCCTACATCCGCGCGATGGGCGACCAGTGGGACCTCGACGAGACGACCGAGTTCCTGGTCATCGCAGCCACCCTGCTCGACCTCAAGGCCGCCCGGCTGCTGCCGCAGGGCGACGTCGAGGACGAGGAGGACCTGGCCCTGCTGGAGGCGCGCGACCTGCTGTTCGCGCGGCTGCTCCAGTACCGGGCGTACAAGCAGGTGGCAGCCCTGTTCGGCGAGCTGGAGAAGGGCGCCCAGCGCCGCTACCCGCGCTCGGTCGCGCTGGAGCCGCGCTACGAGGGTCTGCTGCCCGAGGTCATGCTCGGCGTCACGCCCAAACGGTTCGCCGACATCGCCGCCTCCGTGTTCCGCCCCAGGCCGCCGCGCACGGTGTCGCTGGCGCACCTGCACGTCGCCAAGGTGTCCGTGCGCGACCACGTCGACGCGATGCGCGCGATGCTGATCGCCGCCGGGCAGCTGACGTTCACCGAGCTGGTGGCCGACTGCGAGGACACGCTGGAGATGGTGGCCCGGTTCCTCGGGCTGCTGGAGCTGTACCGGGAGACCGTGCTGGCGTTCGACCAGCCGGAGGCGCTCGGTGAGCTGGTCGTGCGCTGGGTCGGCGGCGACGACGCTCCCGCGAGCGGGTTCGACGAGGACGAGGAGTACGGGTGACGCGGGTCGCGGGTCCCCCGGTCGTGGGCGAGGAGGGGGCATGAGCGAACCGGTCGTCCCGGAGCCGGTGGCCGTTCCGGAGGAGGACGAGGCCGAGGTCGTCGAGACGGGGCCGGACCTGTCGGACGACGCCGAGTTCGAGGGCGCGCTGGAGTCCGTGCTGCTCGTCATCGACTCGCCCGCGAGCGAGAAGCTGCTCGCCGACGTGTTCGGCCAGTCGGTGAGGCGGGTCACCCGGACCCTCAAGCGGATGTCCGCGGGGTACACCGAGTCGGGCAGCGGTATCGACCTGCGTAGAATCGGCGACGGCTGGCGGTTCTACACGCGAGACCGGTACGCGCCCTACGTGGAGAAGCTGCTGCTCGACGGGCAGCGCGCCAAGCTCACCAGGGCCGCTCTGGAGACCCTCGCGGTGATCGCGTACCGGCAGCCGGTCACCAGGGCGCGCATCGCCGCGGTCCGCGGGGTCAACGTGGACGGCGTGATCCGCACCCTCGTCGCACGTGGTCTGATCAGCGAGATCGGTACCGACAGCGACACTGGTGGCATCCTTTACCGCACGACCGAACTGTTCCTGGAGCGGTTGGGCCTGTCGTCCCTCGCGGACCTGCCCCCGATCGCTCCCTTGTTGCCCGAAGTGGATGCGATCGACGATGTCTGAAACCCGTTCCGCGCGGCCCGACCCCAACGACGAGGGGATCCGGCTGCAGAAGGTGCTCGCCAAGGCGGGGATCGCCTCGCGGCGGGTCTCGGAGGAGCTGATCGACCTCGGCCGCGTCACCGTCGACGGCGAGGTGGTCACCGAGCAGGGCCGCCGCGTCGACCCCGAGACCGCCGTCGTGCACGTCGACGGCGTCCGCGTGGTCCTCAAGGAGGACGTCGTCACGCTGGTGCTGAACAAGCCGCGCGGCGTCCTGTCGACCATGCACGACGACCAGCACCGCCCGTGCGTCGGCGACTACCTGGCCGAGCGCCGCGAGCGCCTCTTCCACGTCGGCAGGCTCGACGCGGACACCGAGGGCCTGCTGCTGCTCACCAACGACGGCGATCTGGCCCACCGGCTCATGCACCCCTCCTACGAGGTCCCCAAGACCTACGTGGCCGAGGTGCAGGGTCCGGTCGCGAAGGACGTCGGCAAGCGGCTGCGCGCGGGTGTGGAGCTGGAGGACGGCCCCGCTCGCGTCGACTCGTTCAAGCTCGTCGACTCCATGCCGGGCAAGGCGCTGGTCGAGGTGATCCTGCACGAGGGCCGCAAGCACATCGTGCGCCGCCTGCTCGACCACGTCGGCTACCCGGTGCTGAGCCTCGTGCGCACGCACATCGGCGACGTCCAGCTGGGCAACCAGCGGCCGGGGTCGATGCGGGTGCTCAACCGACAGGAAGTCGGGTCGCTTTACAAGCTTGTAGGACTGTAATCCGCGTTGTTCCCACGCCCTTCGGGTCCGCCGGCCATGCCGGTGGGCCCGTTTCGCGCGCGCCGGAGGTGGAATTCTGGCCGGATCGCGTGGAATGGTCGGTGCACGGGCGAACTGCGTTCTCCGCGGGATCGTGGATCCCGTTTCTCCGGCTTTGGCGTGTTTCCACGCGGAATGCGCTTGCCCGAGTGCCGTGCGACCGCTGTTAGGGCATCGGCCGTGGTCCGGGACAGCGGGATCGACGGGCGGGGAACGCCGCCGGCGCCGTTGTCGCTTCAGTGTTCACTGAAATTGACCATGTTATTCACGTATCACTTTGTGAAGTTTCCTCGGTACTCATTGTGGCTTCGGGTGTCCAGTCTCTAGATTGGTCCGGGTCGTCCCGGAAGTTGATCAACTGGAGAGGCGTTCGGCGTGCGTGCCCTCACCCGAGGTGTGCTCGGCCTGGTCGGGTTCCTGGTTCTGTGGGAGCTTTTCGGCCGGTCGGGGTTCATCTCAGCGGAATACCTGCCGCCACCAAGTGTGGTTTTCGGCGAGCTAGGCAAGTTGTTGGGTGATGAGCAGTTCCTCCGCGACGTGGTCGCGACGGTGCTGGCACTGCTCATCGCAGTGGCCGTGTCCGTGGGGATCGCGGTCCCGCTGGGTCTTGTGCTCGGCAGCGTCCCCGCTGTCCGGCACGCGACCGGGGCCGTGATCGAGTTCTTACGACCCATTCCGTCGGTGGCCATGATCCCGTTGGCCATCATCGTCCTCGGCATCGGACCGGAAACGAAGATCTCGCTCGCGGTCTACGCGGCGATCTGGCCGATCCTGTTCAACACGATCTACGCGCTCGACGAGCTGGACCCGCTGCTGGTGGAGACGGCGAAGGTCTTCGGCACCAGCCGGGTCCGGGTGCTGTTCTCCGTCGCGCTGCCCAGCGCGCTGCCGTTCGTGTTCACCGGCATCCGGTTGGCCGCGACGACATCGCTCGTCGTGCTGATCAGCGTCGAGCTGCTGATGGGCGGCAGCGGCGGGATCGGGCAGTTCATCATGCTCGCGCGCAGCGGCGCGGGTCGGATGGACCTGGTGCTCGCGGGCACCGTGGTGGCCGGCGTGCTGGGTTACCTGCTCAACGAAGGACTTGAACGCGCCCAGCGCCGCTGGGCCGGCTGGGGCGCAGTCAGCGGAGGGCGGTCGTGAGCAACTTCTTGAAGCGCTGGGCCGTTTTTGTGGTGCTCGTCGGGGTGTGGCAGGGCTTCGCGGGGTTCTACGACGACCCCTTCTTCCCGCCACCCACCAAGATCGGCGAGGCGGCGTACGAGCTCTGGCTGACCGGCCCGCCGGAAGCGCTGTTCCTGACCGACGTGGTGTACAACGACCTGACCGCCAGCCTCGGCAAGCTCCTCGGCGGCTGGGCGATCGCCTCGGTCGTCGGCATCGCGCTCGGCGTGGCGCTGGGCCGCTCGCAGACCGCGCTGGAGTTCGTGGGCCCGGTGCTGACGTTCATGAGGTCCATCCCGCCACCCGCGCTGGTGCCGGTGTTCATGCTGCTGTTCAAGATCGGCCCGGCCATGCAGGTCGCCACGATCGTCTTCGGCATCCTGTGGCCGATCCTGCTCAACACGATCGACGGCGCCAGGTCGGTCGACGCCACCAAGGTCGAGACGTCCAAGGTGTTCCGCGTCCCCAAGCACCAGTGGGTGTTCGGGGTGGTGCTGCCCTCGGCCGCGCCGAAGATCTTCGCCGGGCTGCGGGTGTCGCTGTCCCTGTCCCTGGTGCTCATGGTGGTGTCCGAACTGGTCGGCACCAACAACGGGATCGGCGCGCAACTCCTGTTGGCGCAACGGGAGTTCGACTACGCCGACATGTGGGCCGGGATCGTCCTGCTGGGCGTCATCGGCTACGCGTTCAACTCCGCGCTGATGCTGTTGGAACGCCGGGTGCTCGGCTGGCAGCCCAAGCAGGAGCAAGCCAAGTCCGCACGACTCGCGACGGTATAGGGGACTGACGACAACATGACCGCCATGCTCGAGGTGGCCGGACTCGGCCACACGTACCAGGCGAAGGACGGGGCGCACCGCGCCATCGAAGGACTGACCTTCACCGTGGGCGCGGGTGAGCTGGTCTGCGTGGTCGGCCCGTCCGGCTGCGGCAAGTCCACGCTGCTGCGCACCATCTGCGGCCTGATCAAGCCCACCGAGGGCGGGATCAGCTTGCACGGCAACGAAGTCCACGGAGTACCGGACGACCTCGCCGTGGTGTTCCAGGACTACAGCCGTTCACTGTTCCCGTGGCTCTCGGTGCAGCGCAACGTCGAGTTCCCGTTGCGCCGCAGCCTCGGCCGCTCCGCGCGGCGCACCCGCGCCGCGGAGGCGCTGGCGCTGGTGGGGTTGGACAAGGCGGGCGGCAAGTACCCGTGGCAGCTCTCCGGTGGCATGCAGCAGCGCGTCGCCATCGCGCGGGCGCTGGCGTACCGGCCCGCGCTGCTCATCATGGACGAGCCGTTCGCCTCGGTGGACGCGCAGACCAGGTTCGAGCTGGAGGACCTCCTGCTGAAGGTCAAGCGGGAGAACAACACCACGGTCCTGGTCGTCACGCACGACATCGACGAAAGCGTTTACCTGGGCGACCGGGTGCTGGTGCTCTCCAGCTCCCCGGCGGCCGTGGTGGCCGACCTGAGGGTCGACCTGCCCGTGCACCGCAACCAGATCACCACCCGCGAGTCCGACGCCTTCGTGGCGCTGCGCGGCGAGGTGGCCAGGCTGCTGCACGTCGACCGTCCCGGCAGCACGGGCCCGCGCAAGGTCGACAACGAGGCCGCGGTGGCCGCGAAGTGGGCCGAGGCCGAGCGCACCGCGTTGCTCGAGGCGCAGAGGCAGGAGCGCGCCACCAACTGAGTTCCGCAGCAGGCGCGTGAAAGTGGGCGCCCCTGGTAACTCCCGCGTTCGGGGGTTCCGGGGGCGCCTGCGCCGTTTCAGGGCTTTTTCCTTCCCCCGTGGGCGTTCTGCGAAGTCCACCGAACCGATCGAGTCGCGTCTCAATTGGTGATTTTCGCCTTCCGGCGCGAAACGTTCGCGACTTGGAATGAGCGGCCGTTATGGGGTATGTGGGGTAGGACACACCAGGCTGTCAACCGCCGTGTTCCGCCCTGTCCTGGACAGGATTTGCGGACCAGATGACCCCATCCACGAGCCTGATGGCACCGGAGGGACGTCCGTTTTCGGCTCTGGCTATGGGGTTTCGGTTACCGAACGTTGCGTGTCCAGATCGTTGCACAGGCACTTCATGATCGGGTGTGGACACTCGTTAACGGTCGTTTCCCTGACCCGCAAGGCAATTCGTCGGGCCGGACCGCCGGTCCGAGGCGTCCACAAAGGTCTCGCCCCATGCCTTTGGGAGGTCTTCGACGGTGGTGCAGAGCTGTTCCGAGGGTGCTGCGGGACCGCCCTGAGGGCGTCGTGGAGGCCGGTTCCGATGTCCGTCCGGGCCTGGCCGCCGGATGCACGACGATCGGCCCTACCGTCCCGCGGGCGGCTTGTGAATGCGGTTTCCGGGGACTTGTTCGCGATTCGCCGCACCCGTCCCGCGCATCCCGCATGGCGCGGTGGGGCGGATGTGCTCATCCGCTGCGGATTCGGCGGACATGTGCTACTGCGATGCCCAAGTGGGGCGCCGCCGTTCTGCGGCCCACTGGATCGGTGACCAATGCAAACCGTGCGGTCCGGTCATTGTGCAGGCCCCGCGGGCCTGTCGAACAAAGCCGATCGGATGGTCCGGGCGAATCCGCCCTGGGCCGTTCCCGTGTCCGGCTATCCGGACGGAGGTGCGCACCGCCACCGCTGCGGCTGTCCACTCCACGTCGAACCTGATCGAGGGGAATGGACAGCCGCTCTGCCGGTGATGGTCGAATCGCCTCGTCGACCTCGACTACGAGCGACATCGGGCGTGCCGTTGTCGAAAGGTGTTAACAATTCGGCCCCACTACTATCCCGCGGTGGTTATTCGCGCGTCGCGGTGGCCTCGAAGAGGCCCGTGCTCGAATAGGAAGCGCCCACGTAGTCCTGGGCGAACGCGGCGGCTGCCGCTGGTGACTCGATCAAGTGCTGCAACCGGGCGTGGCCCAATCGGCTCATGAACGGCTGCTCGTTACGGTGGATGAGGTCCACCATCCACTGCGAGAACTCCTGCGCACGCCACACGCGCCGCAGGCAGATGGCCGAGTAGTCGTCGAGCCCGGCCGTGGACTTGTGGTCGTAGTAGGAGACGATCGCGTCGGCGAAGACCTCCGCGTCGTTCAGCGCGAGGTTCATTCCCTTCCCGCCCATCGGCGTGATGATGTGGGCCGCGTCGCCCAACAAGTAGAGCCTCCCGTAGCGCATCGGCTCGATCACGTGCGAACGCATGTCCAGCACGCGCTTCTCGATGATCGGTCCGGTGGTCAGCGACCAGTCGCTGTCGCGAAGGGCGAGGCGTTTCCGCAATTCTGCCCACACCTTCTCGTCCGGCCAGTTGTCGACGTTCTCGCCGACCGGCACCTGGAGGTAGAAGCGGCTCACCGTGGAACTGCGGAGCATGTGCCCCGCGAATCCGTCGGCGTGCAGGGCGTAGATGACCTTCTCCGTGGAAGGCGGGGCCTCGGCCAGAATGCTGAGCCAGCCGATGCCGTGCTGGTGGGTGAATTCCTCCACCGCGCCTTCCGGAATGCTCTTCCTGGTGACGCCGTGAAAGCCGTCGCACCCGGCGATGAACGAGCAGTCCAGTCGGTTCCGGTTGCCGTCCCGCGCGGTCCACGACACCGACGGGCGGTCGTCGAGGACGTCGTGCAGTTCGACGTCGGTGACCTCGAACCGGATGTCGCCCCCGCTCTCCAGGTACTGGGCGACGAGATCCTTCACGACCTCCTGCTGGGGGTAGACGTAGTGCACCTTCCCCTCGGACAGGTCGGAGTAGTTCAGTTCGTGCGATTCCCCGTTGACCCGGAATTCGCACGCACTGTGAGTGTCACTCTGGGTCAACAGGCGATCGGCCAGACCGTGTTGTTCCAACATCCTCACCGAGCGGTCTTCGAGCATTCCCGCACGAGGTCTCGTTTCGATGTACTCACGAGTGCCGCGCTCGAGCACGACGCAAGGAACGTCGGCTCGCCGCAACAGGTTTGCGACCATCAAACCCGCAGGTCCCGCGCCTATCACCACCACAGGACGTGTTGTGCTCTGAATGGTCCATTCGAGATGAGCTTGTCTCACCATGTGCCCCTGCCTCTGGACGGCCTGTGCAAAGATGCTCACCGAAGGTAGTGGATACAACCTTCGAGTGTCGGTCGACCGGGGTCATGATGAACCGCGAGTGTCACTTTGAGTGGTTTTCGCAGCGACTGGTCGATCGAGCATCCCCCGCAACGAACGCCCCGCTCCAACCAGGAGAGTGCCCCACATGACTCGAAGAGTCGGCCGCCACGCACGCATGATCGTCGGCGGTTTGTCCGTCCTCGCGATGCTCACCTCCGTCGCAGGTTGCGGCCTGCTGGGTGGCAAGGAGGCGGAAACCCCCGCCACCTCCGCAGCCGCCGACGGCAAGGTGGAGAAGGCCACGATCAACCTTGGCGTCCTCCCGGTTCTCGACGTGGCCTCGGTCCACGTCGCGATCAAGAAGGGCTACTTCAAGGAAGAGGGCCTGGACGTCAAGCTGACGACCCTCGAGACCGGCGCGGCGTCCATCCCCGCCCTGAAGAGCGGTGACCTGGACTTCTCCTTCGGCAACTGGGTCTCGTTCTTCACCGCCGAGACCAAGGACGCGCTGAAGGACGTCGGCGGCTTCAAGCTCGTCTCGGACGGCTACCAGGCCAAGCCCGAGATGTTCCTGCTCCTGGGCAAGAAGGACGGCCCGATCAAGGGCCCGAAGGACCTCGCGGGCAAGAACATCGGGATCAACGCGAAGCGGAACATCGCCGAGCTGACCGCGAAGGCCACGCTGGAGGCGAACAACGTCGACCCGAACGGCGTCACCTTCACCGAGATGAAGTTCGGTGACATGCAGGCGGCGGTCGAGAACGGTTCCGTCGACGCGGCCTTCATGGTCGAGCCCTTCATCACCAGCGCCCAGCGCACCGCGGGCCAGGTCACGGTGATGGACGCCGCTTCCGGCCCGACCGACAACATCCCGATCGCCGGTTACACGACGACCGGGAAGTTCGCGCAGGCGAACCCGAAGACCGTCGCGGCGTTCCAGCGCGCGATGGCCAAGGGCCAGAAGGACGCCGCGGACCGCTCCATCGTGGAGCCGCTGCTGCAGGACTACGCGAAGGTCGACAAGGAAACCGCCAGCCTGGTCCACTTCGGTGAGTACCCGACCAGTTTGGACGCGACGCGGCTCCAGCGCGTCTCGACGCTCATGAAGACCTACGGCCTGATCGACAAGGAGCTCGACGTCAAGCCCCTGATCATCGCCACCCCCGGTAGCTGACGAATCGGACGACTGCGGGGAGCCGTGCGGCTCCCCGCAGTTGTTTCCCGGTCGTCACGTCTGGGAAAATGTCCGGAACCACCTCGGTTAGCGAGTGTTTAGTGGGGTTCTCACCCTGCTGACTCATACTGGTTGATTTGAAAACTATCGGCTCCGTCCGCCAAATGGCGGTATGACTGCGGCCGCTTTTACTCGAAGATCCACCAGGTTTGTACAGACGTTTTCTTTCATCGGCTTGGAAGCTGGGGAGTGTGCTGACGGTGCGCGGTCACGGTGACCCCGCGTCCGGATCCGATCCGGAGCGAGCCCGACAAGAGTCGGATTCCGAGGGCGGTAGACCCGCTTACTTGGTTCCGACCTCGAATTCCGCGTCATCCCGTCCCGCTGCCGGCGGTGGGGATGGTCGCGCTGACACGGATGCGCAGGCCTCGGTCGGTGGCATTCGACGCTGGCGCCTGACGAACTGGCGCCTGCGGAGCAAGTTGGCAGTGGTGCTGCTGGTCCCCGCGCTGACCACGCTCGCGCTCGCGGGACTGCGGCTCACCAGCCAGCTCGACGACGTCGAGCTGTTCGGCAAGGTGCAGCGCGAACTCGCGCTGAGCGCGCAGGCCGCTTCGGTGTCCAACGCGATCCAGCTCGAACGCGACTCCGCCGTCCACTTCGTGGCGGCCGGGCGTTCGGACAACGCGATCAGCGTCGACCAGGCGGCGCGCTCGAGCAAGGTCGACGCCGAAGTCGGCAAGTACCGGGACGTCGCGGCCTCCACCGAGGGCATCGACCCCGCGGTGGCCGAAGCGTTCCAGAAGTCGTTGCAGTCGCTGGACAACCTCAGCTCGCTGCGCAACACGATGCTCACCACGAAGTACCCCGACGCCTCGGTCCTCAGTGGTTACAGCCAGATCCTGACCTCGGTGAACCAGGTGCACAGGGTCGCGGCGAGCAGCGTGAGCAACCCGCGGCTGAACCCGTTGTCGGAGGCCAACCTCGCGCTCTACAGCGCGCAGGAGCAGCTGACGCAGCAGAACGCGATCCTCGTCGCGACGGCCAGGCGCGGTGGGTTCGCGCCCGGCCAGGTGGGCTCCCTGCGTTCCGCGCAGTCCAGGTTGGACGCGGCGTTCACCGACTTCACCGCCTCCGCCTCGCAGGAGAACCGCCAGCTGTTCCAGGACGTCGTGAGCGGTGGGGCCGTCGACGGCCGCAACCGGCTCGTCCAGCTCGCACTGGTGCAGCAGGAGGAGAACGACGAGGGACGGGTCGAGATCGGCGACCGGGAGGTCCTGCAGGCCGGTGAGGAGACGGCGAACCTCATCACCACGGTCTCCGCGGACATCCAGAAGCAGATCGAGGCCGAGACCAACGACCTGATCGACGAGGGCCGGGCGAACGCCTGGCGCGACGCGGCCCTGGTGCTCATCGCCCTCATCATCGCGTTCGGCCTCATGGCGATCGTCGCCCGCTCCATGATCATCCCGCTCAGGGTGCTGCGCCGCACCGCCCTGGACGTGGCGCGCAACCGGCTTCCGGAGGCGATCCAGAGGATCCGCCAGCACCGCGACCCGGAGCGCGCCGCGGAGGAAGCCCTCTTCCCGGTGCCGATCAACACGACCGAGGAGGTCGGCCAGGTGGCCCGCGCGTTCGACGCGGTCCAGCGCGAGGCCGTCCGCCTCGCGGTCGAGCAGGTGGCCCTCCGCGCGAACGTCAACGACATGTTCATCAACCTGTCGCGCCGCAGCCAGGCGCTCGTCGAGCGCCAGATCGGCGTCATCGACCGGTTGGAGCAGGACGAGCAGGACCCGGACCAGCTCGCGAGCCTCTTCGAGCTGGACCACCTCGCGACGCAGATGCGCCGCAACAGCGAGAACCTCCTGGTGCTCTCCGGCACGACGGTCAACCGGCGCGTCACGCGCCCGGTGCCGGTGTCCGAGGTGCTCGGCGCCGCGGTGTCCGAAGTGGAGAAGTACGCCCGGATCCAGATCGCGCCGGGGCCGGAGATCAAGGTGCAGGGCCGGGTCGTCAACGACCTCGCGCACCTCATCGCCGAGCTGCTCGACAACGCGACCGCGTTCTCCAAGCCCACCACCAAGGTCACGGTGCGGGCGACGGAGACCCGTCGCGGCGAGATCGCGATCCGCATCCACGACCGCGGTGTCGGTATGCAGGACAACGACATCATCGAGGCCAACCACAAGCTGAGCGAGCCGCCCGAGGTCGACGTGTCCGTCGCCCGCGAGATGGGTCTCTACGTGGTCGGCCAGCTGGCCAAGCGGCACGAGATCCGCGTGACGCTGACCAACAACGACGACATCGAGGGCGGTGTCACCGCACAGGTGGTGCTGCCGGTCTCGTTGCTGCACAAGGGCGCCTCGCAGTTGCCGCCCCCGCCGCCCGCGCGCGCCTCCAACGCGTCGAGCTTCGAGCAGCACCTGTCCGGCCAGTCCGAGACGACCGGTGTCGGCGTCATCGCGGGTGTTCCGAAGTGGACGCCCGGCCAGGCCGAACCCGGCCAGTACGAGCCCGCTCCCTACGAACCCGCCCCGTACGAGTCGGGCCAGTTCGAATCGGGCCAGTTCCCGTCGGGCCAGTTCCCGCAGGTGATGCGGACGCCCGACGAGGACCCGCACGCGGAGCACCTGGTCGAGCGCACCTCGACCGACGGCCTGTTCACCTCGACCTTCGCCGGCACCCCGGCGGCGCCCGAGGGCGTCGAGCAGATCGACTACTCGTACCCGCCCGTCGCGGAGCGCACGGCACTGCCGCGCAAACCCCCGGCGAAGCCGAAGGTCGAGCCGGTCACCGAGCGGCTGCCGATCTACGAGGACGTGCTGTCGCGCTGGTTCCAGGGCGGCGAGGCGGGCGAGCCCCCCGGCAAGGGCACCGCCGTTCCCGCGCCCGTCGCGAACGGCAACGGCAAGCCGGGCGGCAGCGAGGCGACGGAGCTGTTCGCGCCCGTGGGCGTCCTCGAGGCACCCGCGCAGCGGAGCGCTTCCCCGGCACTGCCGAAGCGGGAGGTCCAGGACACCCCGCCGATGCCGGTCCGCAAGAAGGCGCCGCGGCTCGACCAGCTCCCGATCCCCGAGGCCGAGCCCGCGACCCCCGCCCCCTCCTCCAAGGGCACCGCCGACTGGGGTGGCGCGGACGAGGGTTGGCAGACGGCGAACAAGGTGCTCAAGACCGCGGTGGACGACAAGACGACCGCCGGGCTGCCCAAGCGGGTGCCCAACGCGCGTCTCATCCCCGGATCGCCGAAGCAGCAGGCGACGCCCGCGAAGAGCGGCGCGCCGAGCGGTCAGAGTGGCCCGAGCGGGCAGTCCGCGTCGACCGCCACGACCGCGCCTCCCCGGAGGCGTTCCGCCGAGCGGCTGCGGCAGCAGTTCGCCACCTACCAGCGGGGTGTGCAGATGGGTCGCGAGTCCCTTGACGACGCCGAGTCGTGGGACAGCCCCTTGTTCAGCACGACTTCAGGGGACATGAGCGCAGAGAAGGAGCAGCAGTGACCACCACGTCCGAAGAACTGGACAACTTCAGCTGGCTGGTCGAGGACTTCGTCAGCCGAGTGGCCGGTGTAGCGCACGCCATCGTGGTGTCCGCGGACGGCCTCCTCCTGGCGGGGTCCGAGCGTCTCCCGACCGACCGCGCCGAACAACTCGCCGCGGTGGCGTCGGGCCTCATCAGCCTCAACCAGGGCGCGGCGCGCTGCTTCGAAGCGGGCGAGGTCCGGCAGACGGTGGTCGAGATGGAGCGGGGCTACCTGTTCCTCATGTCGATCAGCGACGGCTCCTGCCTGGCCGTGCTGGCCGCTCCCAACTGCGACATCGGGCTCATCGGCTACGCCATGACCCGGCTCGTCGAGCGAGTGGGCGTCCAGCTCACGCCGGAGATCCGCTCGCAGCTCCACGTCTCGATGCGCGGCTGAACCACTACTCAGGAGAAAGCAGACCAGCGATGAGCTCTGGTGCTCTCGGACGACCGGGGTCGCCCGCCAAGCCCACCATGTCGACGAAGATCGTCGTCGCGGGCGGCTTCGGCGTCGGCAAGACGACCTTCGTCGGATCGGTGTCCGAGATCGTGCCGTTGACCACGGAGGCGGTGATGACCGAGGCGAGTATCGGCATCGACGACCTGTCGGCGACCCCGAACAAGGTCACCACCACCGTGGCCATGGACTTCGGTCGCGTGTCCCTGGACAGCGACCTGATCCTGTACCTGTTCGGCACGCCCGGTCAGCACCGGTTCTGGTTCATGTGGGACGACCTGGTGCGCGGCGCGATCGGCGCCGTCGTCCTGGTCGACACCCGCAGGCTCGACGACGCTTTCGCCTCGATCGACTTCTTCGAGGACCGCGAACTGCCCTACGTGGTGGGGGTGAACTGCTTCGACGGTCTCATGCACCACAAGGTGGAGGACATCCGCGAAGCGCTCACCATCTCGCTGTCGGTGCCCATCGTCCCGTGCGACGCGCGCAACCGGCAGTCGACGAAGCAGACGCTGATCACGCTGGTGGAACACGCGTTGCGCCAGCCGACCTTCGCGTGAGTCGACGCGGGGTCTGACGGGTTCCGAAGGGCCGCGGCCGCCGAAGAGGCGGTTGCGGCCCTTCGGCGTGTCCGGATCACATTAACTGTTCTTGCGGTTCGCTCGGAGACGTCGTTACGGTCGAAATCCCTGCAAGTTCCCTCCCCCTGCGAAGAGGAGAACTGAATCGTGTTCAGAAGAACTGCTGGTGTGTTGGCGGTGGCGGTCGCGTTGGTCGGCCTGCACGCGCCTGCCGCGTCGGCTGATGTCGTGGTCGCTGATGTCGTGGTCGCTGCTCGGACGTTGACGTACAACGCGAGTGGTGCTGCGGAGTTCAAGGCGGCGGTCGATGCCGGCGCGGCGGTGTGGAATTCGAGCGTGGTGAACGTGAAGTTGGTGTCGACCACGTCGTCGAGCGCGAACATCCGGGTCGTGGCGGACAACGGGTGGCCGCGGGCCCAGACGACGAGTCTGGGGAACGGGACCGTGTGGATGGGGCGTGAGGCGACCAACGAGGGGTACAACCCGACTCGGATCGCGGCGCATGAGTTGGGGCATATTTTGGGGCAGCCGGATCGGAAGCCCGGGCCTTGTACGAGTTTGATGTCGGGGAGTAGTGCTGGGATCGCTTGTACGAACCCGAATCCGAACGCGCGGGAGAAGTCCGAGGTCGAGGCGGCGTTCCGGACGTTGAAGGCCGCTGGGGTCTGGCAGCGGGAGTTCGTGGAGTAGGTCGGTGGTTGGTCGGGTTTGCTCGGTTTGGTGAGGCTGCGGTCTGGAGCGAAGCCCGGCCCCCGGTCGCGCGATTGTCTCAATGCCACACCCCCGTTTGTCAAGGCGGGGAAGATGCCTTGACAAACGGGGGTGTGGCAGGAGGGCGCTGTGTATCGGGGGCAGGGGTAGGTCTGGCTTCGCCAGCATCGGGCTACGCCCGACTCGGGCACCTCGCTGCGCGTCGGTAGGGCATCGGGCTACGCCTGACTCGGGCACCTTGCTGCGCGTCGGTAAGGCGGCGGGCGCTCCGCGCCGGATGCGGGTGGCCGGCTGCGCCGGCTGTGCATCGGGCTGCGCTGACCAGGCACCTTGCTTGGTGTTGGCGGGGCGTCCTGGGCTTTGCCTTCGGGCGAGGCATTGGTCATGTCGATGGAGATCCGGTTTCGCACGGCTGCGCAAGGCGTTCTGGCTCTGGGGGGACAGAATGTCCGTGGGAGGTGCGGATGCTTGTTGTGACCGGTGGGTTGGGGCGGGTGGCGGGGGTGTTGAGGCCCGTGTTGCCGTCGGATGTTCGGTTGGTGGATGTGAAGCCGGGTGCGGAGCGGTGGGATTTAACGGATTTTCGGCAGGCCGCTGAGGCTGTGCGTGGTGCTGACGCGGTGCTCCACTTGGCGGCGTCGCCCAGTCCTGGGCAGACGTGGAGTTGGGCGCGGCGGGGGAATGTTGTTGTTGCGGATGCGCTGCTCCGTGCGTGTGAGGGGCGGGTTCCGAAGGTCGTGTTGGCTAGTTCGGTGCACGCGATGGGGTTGTACCACCAGTCGGGGATGGGGCCGGTTGATCCGGGGTGGGAGCCCTTGCCGTGTTGTGCTTACGGGGCGAGCAAGGTGGCTGTCGAGGAGCTGGGGCGGGTGCATGCCGAGCGGTACGGGGGGTCGGTGATCTGCCTGCGGTTGGGGTCGACCGGGTATCCGCTGGTGGAGCGGCGGTATGCCGGTATGCAGCTGTTCGACGGTGATGCCCGGCGGCTTGTGCTGGCGGCGTTGAGCGCTGATGTGCGGTTCGGTGTCTACTTCGGAGTGTCGGCGAACACCCCTGCGCAGTGGGACATCACGAACGCGCGGGTCGAGCTCGGTTATGAGCCGGTTGAGGACAGCTCGGCGCTGGACATTCCTGAAGATCGGCCCTACGAGTTCCCGAACTGCCGCATGTTCGGCTAGTCAGTACTCGTCCGCACCCGGCTGCGCGGGTAGCAGGAGGTCGATGCCGATCTCGCGGTACCACTGCGCCAGCTCCGGTGTTGTCCCCTCGGCGATGACGAGTGCGCCGATGTCGTGCAGCAGGGGGATCAGGGCGGTGGTGGTGGCTTTGGCGAGCCTCCCGTCCGGGAGGGGTGCGAGTACGACGGCGTGCA
This sequence comes from Umezawaea sp. Da 62-37, assembly GCF_032460545.1. Lineage (GTDB taxonomy): Bacteria > Actinomycetota > Actinomycetes > Mycobacteriales > Pseudonocardiaceae > Umezawaea. Next base: position 3,234,620 of record NZ_CP135965.1, on the reverse strand, counting down.
GTCTGTGGTGTTCCACGACGGACAGCTCGTCGGTGCTGCCGGTGAGATCGTGCAGGAGGGTGCGCACGCCCATGTCCCTGAGCACCGAGAGGTTGTCCTAGCCCTCTTCGTGGGCCATGCCCCGCAGGGAAAGGCTGAGCCACAGGCGGTTCGGGGGCAAGCCGGTGGTGGTGAGCACCGTGCCGACGGTTCTGCTGAGGTCGGGGTCGCGGGAGTACTCGGGGGAAAGCCTCACCAGCACGGGTAAGGACTCGGTGTCTTCCGCGGCTCTGGCGCAGGCACGGGTGAGGAGTTCGCGGGCGAGCGGGATGGTGTGGCCGAGTTCGTCGGCGTGGGCGAGGCAGTCCGCGTGGTGCAGGACCACGTCGTCCTCGAGTTCCCAGCGGAGGGCCGCGGACAGCAGCACGTCGTCGACGGGCTGGAACTCGGTGTAGAGGTCGCCGGCGGCGAGTGCGCCGGGCAGTGCCGCTGTCCGGGCCAGCCGCGGGCGGTCGAACCGGTCCTGCTCGTGGTCGTAGTAGGCCCACTGGCGCTTGCCCTTGCGCTCGGCGCCGCGCAGGGTGCTGTGGGCCTGGCGGATCAGCGTCGCGGCGTCGGTGCCCCTGGCGGAGGTGCGGACGAAACCCATGCCCGCGGACACGGCCGTCGACCGGTGGTCGTCGACGGCGATCGGGGCCGAGAGGGCGGTGTCGATGGCCTCCGCCAACTCCGAGATGCTGGGCGTGGTGGGGGAGTCCTCGATGAGGATGACGAACTCGTCGCCGCTCGCCCTGGCAACCACGGCGGTCTCGGCCGAGACGACGGCGGTGAGCCTGCGGGCGATCTCGGTGAGCACGCGGTCGCCAGCCAGGTAGCCGAGGCCGTCGTTGACGATGGCGGTGCTGTCCACGTCGAGGTAGCACAGGGTGATGGTGTGCGGGATGCGGAGGCGGCCGAGCACCTTCTCCAGGTGCGGCAGGAAGCTCTGCCAGTTCGGCAGGCCGGTCAGCACGTCGTGCAGGGCCTGGAAGCGCAGGTACTCGCGGAGCCGCCGCTGGTCGGTGATGTCCTCGGTGACGGCGACGTAGCACTTCGGGCGGCCGTCGCTGTCGCGCACCACGGACAGCACGACGTTGGCCCAGACCTCCTCGCCCCCGGCGCCGGTGAACCGGTGCTCGAACCTGGAGTTCCGCTCCATGGCGACGAGCATCCGGTGGCACGACGTGCGCAGCTCGGCCAGGTCCTCGGGGATGAACACCTCGGCGGGGTCGTCGACCTCGTGGCCGAGCATGCGCTTCAGTGCCGGGTTGACCTCGACGAGGTTGCCCGGCAGGTCGAGGATCGCGACGCCCGCGGCGGAACCGGTGAAGATCTGGCGGAAGCGGGCCTCGCTGTCGTGGAGTTCCTGCTGCGTCTGGGTCAGCGTGAGCAGCAGGGAGTTCCTGACCTGCTCCTGCTCCTCGAAGACCTGGTTGCGCACGGCGTTCGCGTACCCCGCGGACAGCGCGCTCAGCACGAACGTGACGCGGTCGGCGAGGTCGGGCACCGCGGCGAGGGCCGGATCGGTGCGCAGGGCGGGACCGAGCAGGTCGACGGTGGCCTGGAGGCTGCGCCGGCCGGTGTGGCGGGAGGCGACGAGCCAGTCGCCGATCGAGCGCGCCGGGTCGGCGGTGAACTCCTCGGCGGTGAGCAGCGCGACCAGCGCGGCGACGTGCGAGTCCAGTTCGCGCCTGGTCTTGCGCCGGGCCACGGGCGAGTACGCCGTGGGCCCCAACGCCTTCGCCCACAGCTCGCCGAGCGCGGGAGGGTCGATGTCCACATCGGACGGTGCGGAGGCGTCCGACGGGTGTTCCGGTCCCCGGATCGTGCTCATCGTTCTCTCTTGGTGCGGCTGGTGATCAGGTCGGTGGGACTGGGCGGCGGTCGGGCCTCAGGGCTTGCGCCCGACCACCGCGTGCAGGTTCGCGCGGTTCGGGTCGTCGCCCAGCTCGTCGGGCGATTCGGGGCGCCACTCGGGCGTCATCACCGAACCGGGGTCGAGGACCTCGAGCCCCTCCGCCATCCGCGGGGTTGTGGGCTCGGCGGTGCGGCGGAAGACGCCCCGCGGGTCGTCGGAGTGCGGGATGAACCGGTGGATGCCGAGGTCTACGGGTTCGAGGTCCACGCGGCGCAGGTGGTCGTGGACGCGGGCGGAGCCGGACAGGCCGGCGTCGACACCCTCGGGAACCCACCCGGCCCGGTCGACCACGCCGCACCCACCCGTTCTCGCGCCCAGTCCACTGGAAGACGACCACCCTACCGATGGGGGCCATCCGCCGAACGGCGCACGCCGGGGTTCACCCCGATGCCGGAAGGCCGCCCGTCGGGGCGGGGGTGACGGCAGCCCCGTCGCGGACCGCGTGGAGAACGCGACGGGGCTAGACGCAGATCCAGTCGGTCTGCACGGTGGTGCCGTCGACGGTGCAGCGCAACCGCATCGGGCCGGGCGGTGGCGGGCCCAGCAGGAACGAGCCGAACTCGTCGGTCACCGTCTCCTCGACGGGGCCGGCGGGGGTGAGCAGAACGACCACGGCCGCGCCCGGCGGCATGAGCTGCCCGGCGATGCCCGCGGTGGTGACCTCGACCTGCAACGACACGTCGTCGGCGTCGAACACGAGCTGCCGCGCGGTCAGCACGGCCCTCGCCCGGCCCGCGAGCCCGGCGTCCAGGATCGAGTCGTAGCTGGTGAGCAGCAGCAGGTCCACGTCGACCGTGCGCCACGCGAACGCGGCCCTGCCCGCTTCCAGGAACGCCGGTGGCACGGCGTCCGCCTCGGTCAGCGCGGTGCGGAGGGCTCCCAGCAGGTGCTCATCGCTGTCCCAGTGCTGCACCCAGAACACCTCCCTCCGGGGTCTTGCCCGTGAACGCGAGGATCGCGGGCGTCTTGCGCAACTTGTTCAGGCAGCGGATCCGGGTGGGGCCGATGCTCCCGATCGGCATGTCGAGCTGTTCGCTGACGTCCGCGTAGCTCGGGGGCGGGTCGGCCATCAGCTTCGCCAGCAGTTCCCGGCACTGGTCGGACAGCATGCTGAACCCGTCGCGCAGCGCCTGCCTGCGTTCGGCCGCCAGCAGTTCCGCCTCGACGTCGGCCTGGTCCACGGCCACCGGCTGCTCGTCGGTCGCCTGGGGGTCGAACGGCTGGGTCCGCTGCTGGAGCTTGAGCATCCGCAGGCACTCGTTGCGGGTGGTCGTCGCGATCCAGCCGGGCAGCGCCTCCGGGTCGCGGAGCTTGCCTATCTGCTCCACGAGCCGCAGCCACAGCGTCTGGTTCACGTCCGCCGCGTCCGCGGGCCGCAGCCGGTGCTGGTAGATCACCGAGAGCACCAGCGGCGTGTACCGGACGACGATCTCGTTCCAGGCACGCTGATCGCCGTCGTTCGCCGCGTCGACGAGCGAGGCGATCGGGGATGCATGGGTCACGTCCCCTCCTCTTGTTCAGCAGGGACTGACGCGCCGTGCTTCGAAATGCTGCCACAAGGTGCGGAGCGCGCAGGAGGCCGTCAGATACACGTAGGGGTCGTCCCGATCGGGTCAGGGCACCTGGACGCCGTAGCCGGGGTGGAACTCGGCGCCCGCCAGCAGCTGGTCACGGGCCTGCGCGGCGGTGATGCCGTTCGTGGTCATCAGCGCCGCGATCGTGCCGGCCACGTGCGGGGTCGCGAAGGAGGTGCCCGCCCAGTAGGCGTACCGGTCGAACGCCTCGGGCGCGGGTTCGCCGGGCAGCTGCCACTCGCCCTTGAGGTAGGTGCTGCTGCGGTTGCCGACCGCGCACAGCTCCACCCAGTGCCCGTGGTTGCTGTAGCAGGCCGGGACGACCGTGCCGTCGCCGTTGAGCGCCAGCGCGGCCACCCCGACGACGTTGCTCAGCGCGGCGGGCCAGCTCGGCCGCTCGGTGCCCTGGTTGCCCGCGGACGCGACGACCACGACCTCCCTGGGCAGCAGGTTGATCGCGCGCCGGATGGGTTCGGAGGCCACGTTGTCCAGGGTGAAGCAGCCCAGCGACATGTTGACGATCTGCACGTCCTTGGACAGCCCGGCGATCGCGGTGGCCAGCGCCTCCTCGTCACCGAGGCCGTTCGGGGCGAGCGCGACCTCCGGGTCGAACCGGGAGCCCGGCGCGGCCTGCCGCGCGACACCCGCGACGAACGTGCCGTGCCCGCCCTGGAGGGCGAAGAAGTCGCCGTGGTCGTAGGCCGCGTCCACGTCGTCGGCCTGCGGGGTGTACCAGCCCGCCAGCCAGTCCGGGTGGTCCGCGGCGGCGGAGGCGGAGATGCCGGTGTCGATCACGCCGATGGTGACGCCCTTGCCCAGGTCGGGCCTGCCGGGCCTGGGCAGCGGCGTGGTCGGCCGGGGACGGTCGCCGGGGCAGCCGTGCATGTTGCCGCCGTGGCCGACCGCGAGGTGGTGCGGTTGGACCAGCGGGATGCGCTCACCGGGCCACGTCTTCGGGTCGCGGAGCAGCCGCACGATCCGCGGAATGTCATCCGGATTGTTCGGGAGATTCACCCGATCCATTCCGAGGAATCCCTTGCCCAATTCGAATCGGAAGCCGTTTTCCCGCAGTTTTGCGATAACCCGCTGGAGGTCCTCGGCGGTGACCAGCAGTTGGCCGGGGCGGAACAGGAACTCGCGACCGGGCTCGGCGTGCAGCCGAATGCGCTGGTCCCTCGCGATGACCTGGTCAAGTGCCTTCAGGTAAAGCTCGGCGCGGTCCGACGATTTTGACACCAAAGCCTCACAACAACGTCGAGGAGGGGACAGGCGGCCACCGATCAGCTTGATCAAGCTACCACAACGGCGTTCCCAAACGGCTGCCCGATAAAGTGCACCGGTGGCCGATGTTTCCGCCGCCGATGCGCTGGACGCGAGGCAACGCGATCCGCATGCGGCGATCGAGATGGGCCGTTCGGCGCTGCGTCGCGCACGGGCGGCGGGCGACGCCGAGGAGGCGTCGCTGGCCGAACGCGCCATCGGGCTGTCCTACCGCGAACTGCACGACTTCGACGCCGCCGAACGCCACCTCCGCGGTTCGATCCGGATCGCGAGGGGCGCGGATTCGGCGCGCCTGACGGCGTTGGCGCGGATGAGCCTGGCGTTCGTGCTGTCCAACACCGGCCGCCACGTGCAGGCGCTGCGCGCGATCACCGCGGCGCTGCCCGACCTGCACGGGCAGGACGCGGGCAGCGGCCGGACCACCCGCGGGATCGTGCTGCACTACCTGTGCCGCTACGACGAGGCGCTGCACGAGTACAACGCCGCGGTGGAGGTCGTGCGGCGGTTCGACGACCGGCTGACCGAGGCGCGCGTGCTGAACAACCGCGGCCTGCTCCGGGCGTACACCGGCGGTCTGCGGGAGGCCGACGAGGACTTCGACCGGGCGGCGTGGCTGTACCGGGACCTGGGGCAGGACCTGGCGGTCGCGGACGTGCGGTGGAACGCGGGCATCTCCGCGGTCCGCGCCGGGGACGTCCCGCGGGCGCTGACGATGTTCGCCGAGGCGGACCTGGAGTACCGGCGGCTGGAGGTGCCCCGGCCGATGCTGCTGATCAACCGGTTGGAGCTGCTGGTGTCGGTGCCGCTGGTGGAGGAGGCCCGCGCGGCCGCCGACCGGGCGCTGGCCGAGATGGGCGGCCGCGACCTGGTGCTCGGCCGCTCGGAGGCGCTGTTCTACCGGGCCCGCGTCGCGTTGCAGGAGGGCGAACTGGACCGGGCGGTGGAGTTCGCGGCGTTGGCGCGCAAGGGGTTCCGCCGGGAGAAGCGCGAGGTCTGGGAGGCCAGCGCCAGGCACGTCGAGCTGCACGCGGCGTACCTGAGCGGCAGGCGGTCGCGCGCGCTGGGCACGGCGACGGCGAAGGTGGCCGACCGGCTCGACGAGCTGGGCTGGCGGACGCAGGCGCTGGAGGCGCGGGTCGACGCCGCGCTGATCGCCCGCGACCTCGGCGACTTCCCGTTGGCGCGCAGGCACCTGGAGGCCGCGGGCGCCGCCCGCCGCGGCGGCACGGCGGCCAACCGGGTGCAGGGCTGGTACGCCGAGGCGCTGCGGCGCGGCCTGGACGGCAACACCCGCGGCGCGCAGACCGCGTTGCGCCGGGGGCTCGCGCTGCTCGACGAGTACCGGGTGTCGCTCGGGGCGGCGGAACTGCGGGCGCTGTCGGGCGCGCAGGGCAAGGCCCTGGCGTTGGAGGGGCTGCGCGGCGCGGTCGCCACCGGGCACGCGGTCAACGTGCTGAGCTGGGCGGAGAGCTGGCGCGCCGGCGCGCTGCGGATGACGCCCGCGCGGCCGCCGGAGGACTCCGGGGTGGCCGACGCGCTGGCCGAGCTGCGCGCCGTGACCGCGGACCTGGAGGGCGCGCTGCTGGCGGGCAAGGCCTCCGGCGCGCTGCGGCAGCGGCAGGTGCGCATGGAGCAGCGGGTCCGCGACCTGAGCCGCCGGGTCGGCGGCGGCGGCGCGATCCACCGGCCACCGGCCGTGCGCGACCTCGCGTGGGCGCTCGGCGACGCGGCGCTGGTGGAGTACGTGAACTTCGACGACGAGCTGCTGGCCGTCGTGGTCGCGGGCGGTCGGGCGTCGCTGCACCGGCTCGGCGACGTCGAGGGCGCGGTCCGGGAGATCCGGCTGCTGCGCTTCGCCCTGCACCGCATGGTCACGCTGCCCGCGACCGTCAACCGCTCGCACCTGCGGGCCACCTCCGCGCACGCCGCGGGCCGGTTGGCGGACCGCCTGCTGGGGCCGCTTCGCAAGCGGGTCGACGGCCGGGCGCTGGTGGTCGTGCCGACCGGGGTGCTCAACGGCCTGCCGTGGTCGGTGCTGCCCGGCAACGAGGGCCGCTCGGTGACCGTGGCCCCGTCCGCGACGGTGTGGCTGCGGGCCGCCACGTCCTCGCGGGTGCCGCGGCCGGGCGACCGCTCCGTGCTGGCCGCGGGCCCGCGCCTGCCCGCCGCGCCGACCGAGATCGCCGCCGTCGCCGAGCACGTGCCCGGCGCGCGGGTGCTCGTGGACAAGGAGGCCACCGTCGACGAGGTCGCCGCCGCGATGGACGGCGCCCCGCTGGCGCACGTGGCCGCGCACGGCTCGTTCCGCGCGGACAACCCGCTGTTCTCCGCGTTGGAACTGGCCGACGGCCCGCTGACCGTGTACGACCTGGAACGCCTGCGCACCCCGCCGGTGCGGGTCGTGCTGTCGGCCTGCGACTCGGGCATGTCCGCCGTCCGGCCCGGCGACGAGCTGATGGGCTTCACCGCCGCCCTCCTGGGACTGGGCACGGCCACCCTCATCGCACCGGTCATGCCGGTGCCGACCGAGATGACCACCCCGCTCATGGTCGACCTGCACCGACGCCTCGGCGAGGGCACCCCGCCCGCAGTCGCGCTGGCCGAAGCGCAGCAGGCGCACTCGGCGGGCGGCGGCGACATCGCCTACTCGGCCAGCGTCGGGTTCGTCTGCTTCGGCGCGGGCTGACGCGGCTCCTGTTGTCGCCACGCGCCGAACGGACTTGACTTGGGCCGATGAACGCACAGGAGATGCTCGCGGTCGCCATCGCCGAAGCCCGCACCGGACTGGCCGAGGGCGGTATCCCGATCGGGGCCGCGCTGTTCGACCGGGACGGCGTGGTGCTCGGCCGCGGCCACAACCGGCGGGTGCAGGACGGCGACGCCTCCACCCACGGTGAGACCGCCGCCTTCCGCAACGCGGGCCGCCGGGCGAGCTACCGGGACACGATCATGGTGACGACGCTGTCGCCGTGCTGGTACTGCAGCGGGCTGGTGCGCCAGTTCGGGATCCCGCACGTGGTGATCGGGGAGGCGCAAACGTTTTCCGGCGGGCACGACTGGCTGGCGGAGCACGGGGTGGAGATCACCATCGTGGACGACGCCGAGTGCGTGGGGCTGATGACGGAGTTCATCGCGGCGAAGCCGGAGCTGTGGTTCGAGGACATCGGGCAGGACTGACGGTCCTCCCACCGGGCACCACTGCCCGTCACCGCGACTCCGGAAACAACCCGTAACAAGCCACGCAGCGTCACGACACATGCCGGACATGTGATGGGCTGAACATCACCGGGCATGGGGAACTGGGTCGTGGACGGTGAAGACGCGCTGCTGCTCGACGAGGGCGTGGTCGCGGTGGAGGTGCCTGCCGGGTGGGCGGGTGAGGTGAGCCACCAGCTCAGGTTCGCCGGGCCCCTGGGGCCGATCCTCGCGGTGGCGGGGGCGCGCATCCGGTGGTTGTTCCTGGCGGAGTACGAGCCGGAGCCGGTGCAGCGCTACGTCCTGCCGCCCGAGGTGCGGTGCTGGGACGGGCCGCGGCGGATCGAGACCGGGGCGTCGCGGTGGGTTGTCGCGCCGGGGCACAGCGCACTGCCCACGGTGGGGGCGGTGCGCTGTGCCATCCGAACGGTTCGGCGCTCGCTGGTCTAGGCCTGGTCGGCCTTGCCGTGCTGCTCGACGGCTTCGTCGACGCTGCCCAGGATGGTGAACACGGCGTTCAGGCCGGTGGCCTCGATGGGGCGCAGTGCGGCCCTGCTCGACGCGACGACGATGAAGGCGCTGCCCAGTTCCGTGGCGCGCTGGTGGCCGATGACCAGGGCCTCCAGACCTGCCGAGCCGAGGAACCGCACGCCGCCGAGGTCGACGACCACGGTGCGGACGCCCTCGGTGAGGTGCGTCTGCAGCGGCCCCGAGAGCTCCTGGGCGCTCGTCGTGTCCAGTTCACCGGACACGTGCAGCACGATCAGGTCCTGCGTCGCGCGGTTCACCTGCACGGAAGCCAGAACGGCGGGCTGCGGCGCGGTCGCCCCCGTCGCTGTGGGATCTGGCACACCGGTCTCCTCTCACTTCGACTGCCGGTACGGCAGTTAACCTACGGTAGACCTGCTCGGAGGCCTGCGGGCCGTCTGATTGATTACTCGAGCGTCCAGTCGACCAGCCGGTCGACCAGCGCGCGGGGGTCGCTGTCGTCCTTCAGAGCGCGGCGCTGCCTGGCGGCGGCCGAACCGTTGACGCGCAACCACTCCAGGTGCTCCTCCACAGTGGACAGCTGGCCGACCTCGCGCAGCGCGTCCGACGTGTAGGCCACGAGCTTGGCCGCCTGCTCGTGCGCGGGCACCAGGGCACCGGTCCGCACGTCGACACCCAGGCCGTCGATGCCGTCCCGCGCGGCCCGCCACGCGGCGGCGCGCAGCAGCACCGGGTCGACGGGCTCGTCCTGGGGCGGGTCGGCCACGGCGGTGGCGGCGAGCGCGCGGACCAGTTCCGCGAACACGGCCACCTCGCGCACGGTCAGCGGCAGGTCGGCGACCCGGACCTCGATCGTCGGGTGGTTCGCCGACGGCCGGATGTCCCAGTACACCATCCCCTTGTCCAGCAGCGCTTCCGAGTCGATCAGCGACTTCACCAGCAGCTCGTAGTGCGCGGCCGACTCGAAGTGCGGCGGCGCGCCGCCGACGGGCCAGCGGGACCAGATCATCGCCCGCCAGCTCGCGTACCCGGTGTCCTCGGTGTCCATGACGGGCGAGTTCACCGTCAGCGCGAGGAGCGTCGGCAGCCACGGCCGGATGGCGTTGGAGATGTGGATCGCGGTCTCCTGGTCGGGCACGCCGACGTGCACGTGGCACCCGCACACGCCCTGCCCGCCGAGGAGCTTGCGGTGCGAGTGCTCCATCAACCGGTAGCGGGGGTCGTCGGTCTCCGGCGGCGGCCCGGCCTTGCCCAGCGGAGGGATGGCGGCGGCCATCAGCCTGCAACCGGCGGCGCGCGCCGCCTTGGCCAGGTGCTCGCGCCCGGCGCGGATCTGCTCGACCAGCTCACCGGGCGTCTCGCACACCGGTGTGGCCACCTCGATCTGGAACGGGGTCAACTCGCGCTGGACGTCGAAGCCGTCACCGGCTTCCTCCACCACCCGTTGGGCAAGGGGAACCGGTCTGCGGGTCTCCGGATCGACCAGGAACAGCTCCTGCTCGACACCGACGGTCCAAAGGGAGGTCATGGCACTCTGTACCCATTCGGACGGCGCACCAACCATCGGCGTTTGGCCCAGCGGTCGGCTGGGCACAGGCGCGGTATGAGACTCCGGCGCAGTGCCCTGAACGGTCCGGGGTGGCACCGCGGCCGACGTGGACGCGGGTTCACCTACACCGACGGCGACGGCAACAAGCTCGACGCGGAAGCGCGGCAGCGCGTCGCCGACCTGGTCATCCCGCCCGCGTGGCGCGACGTGTGGATCTGCCCGTACCCGAACGGGCACGTCCAGGCCGTCGGCACCGACGACGCCGGTCGCAGGCAGTACCTCTACCACGAGCGGTGGCGCAGCGAGCGGGACGAGGAGAAGCACGATCGGGTGCTTGGGTTGGTGCCTCGGCTGCCCGCGTTCCGGGCTGAGGTGGGTCGAATGATGGGCGGGTCCGGTCTGGGGGCTGATCGGGTGTTCGGTACTGCCCTGCACCTGCTTGACCGGGGGGTTTTCCGTGTTGGTGGGGAGTCTTACGCGCAGGAGAACGGGTCGCATGGGGTGGCGACTTTGCTGTGTTCGCACGTGGAGGTGAGCGGGGACGAGGTCGGGTTCCGGTTTCCGGCGAAGAGCGGGATCGAGTTCGTGCGGTCGGTGCGGGATGGGGCGTTGGCACGGGTGGTGCGGGCGTTGAGGCGGGGGAGGTCGGGGGAGGACCGGTTGCTGGTGTACCGGGAGGGGCGGAAGCGGTGCGAGGTGCATTCGGATGAGGTGAACGAGAGGTTCAAGGGGTTGGTGGGGGAGGAGTACTCGGTGAAGGACCTGCGTACTTGGCACGGGACTGTGTCGGCGGCGGTGGGTTTTTCGGGGGTTTTCGCGGAGGTGGGGTTGCCGGGGTCGAAGGCCGGGGTCAGGAGGGTGGAGGCGGAGGTGATGAGGAGGGTGGCGGAGGAGTTGGGGAATACGCCGGCGGTGGCTCGGAAGTCCTATGTGGATCCGCGGGTGGTGGGGGCTTTTGAGGGTGGGAGGGTGATTCGGGAGGGGATTTCGGATCGGGAGGCTCGGGATCGGGCTGTGGCTCGGTTGGTGAGGAGGGGGTAGGGGGTGGGTTGGGTTTTGGGGAGGGGAAGCCCGGCCCCCGGTCGCGCGATTGTCTCAATGCCACACCCCCGTTTGTCAAGGCGGGAAAGATGCCTTGACAAACGGGGGTGTGGCAGGAGGGCGCTGTGTATCGGGGGCAGGGGGAGGTCTGGCTTCGCCAGCATCGGCTTTGCCGACAGGGCATCAGGCTGCGCCTGACTCGGGCACCTCGCTGCGCGTCGGTAGGGCATCAGGCTGCGCCTGACAGGGCACCTTGCTGCGCGTCGGTAGGGCATCAGGCTGCGCCTGACAGGGCACCTTGCTGCGCGTCGGTAAGGCGGGCGGACGCTCCGCGTCGGATGCGGGTGGGCGGCTGCGCCGGGGGTGTTTGGGGTGTCTGGTTCTTGTTCAGCTGCGCAGCAGTGCGCCTACGTCTTCGTGTAGGCGTAGGCGGTCGCCGACCAGGATGATGTTGGCTTCTGTGGCGACCGCGGCGTTGGGGAGGACTTCGTCTGCGCGTTGTTGGAGCAGGTCGTGGTGGGGGGTGGTCGAGATCTGGGTGAGGGTGGGGTCTGTCCAGAGGGTGCGTTCGCCGACCAGGGGTTCGCTGAGGAGGAGGGTGTCTACTGCGCCGGCGCTCAGGGCTGCCAGGACGGCGCGCATGCCGTGTACGGCGGTGCCGGTGAGGCGGCTGGATTCGTCTAGGAAGCGGTCTACGGCGGCGCGGCGTTCGTCGTGGTTGCCGCGGCTCGCGAGGTGTTGGACGACGTTGTCCAGTCGGATGTCGCCGGGCCTGGGGTCGGCGTCGACCTCGACGATGATGTGCTGGTGGGCGGGGGAGAGGGTGTTGCGGAGGGCGCGGCGGGAGCGGAGGGGGCCTGCCAGGACGAGCAGGGGGGCGTTGAGGCGGGTGATCATGCGGGCGGCTTCGTCGGCGATGTCGGCGAGTTCGGCGGCGCGCAGGCGTTCGCCGGACGGGGGGAGTCTGCCGCCGACGGTGGCGACGGCCACCGGGCGGCCCGCGTGGTCGATGCCGCGCAGGTCGGCGCCCAGGTGGTCGAGGCGGATGACGACGTGCGGCACGAGTGCTTCGGCCAGGTCGACCAGGGGCAGCAGGTAGGGCAGCGGGGAAAGCCTTGCGGTGTAACCGGAAGGCGGGAGCGGCAGGTAGCGGTCCAGCACGATCCGGTCACCGCGGGCGATCAGCGCGCGGCCGGTGGAGCCCGGAGGGGTCTCGCCGGACAGCACGGCGGTGGTCAGCGCGTCGAGGATCTCCTCGCCCGCGGACTGCGCCTCCAACTGGTCGCGCATGGCCCGCCAGCGCAGCTCGACCAGGCTGGAGGCGTCGAAGTAGACCGAGGCGCAAGGGCCGTCACCGTGGACGAGCCCCCGCAGATCGCCGGTGTCCATGGCTGCTCCTCCCGGTTGGTTACGGGGTGTGGTTACCCCACCGGGCCGGTGTTCACGCTTTGAGGTGCCTTCGCCTCGACCGCTCGATGTGCACGCACCCCTGCGCGATGACGACGCCGGCGAACCCGACGAGCAGGTGCACGAAGCCCATGGCGCTGTTGGCGTTGAGCGGGCCGGTGCCCGCGACCTCGCCGGACGGCGCGCCGATGGCGAAGACCACCAGGTAGACCGGTGCCATCAGGGCGCCGAACACCCGCGCGGACTTCGGGCGCCAGCACAGCGCGAGCCCGATCAGGCCGGTGACGAGGTAGACGGTGTTCTGCAATGGGTTGACCCGCAGCCCCAGCACGTAGTCCGGGCCCGCGCCGAAGTAGTCGTCGAACCCGGTGACCGCGAACCCGGCCAGTCCGAGCAGCGCCAGGAGCACGCTGAGCACCATGGCCGCCAGCTGCGGCCAAGGAAGAGAGGTCACGCGGACGTCCACCACGGTTTCCACCTTGATCCGGGAGATGGTCACAGTCCTACCACCAGTGGACCACTCGTGCTCACTCTTCTTCCAACAGATTTCGCAACCGCTCCAACGACTGGGCCAGCAGCCGCGACACGTGCATCTGGGAGACGCCCACCAGGTTGGCGATCTCGGTCTGCGTCTTGTCCTCGAAGAAGCGCAGCACGACGATCCGCCGCTCGCGCTTGGGCAGGCCGCGCAGCATCGGGTTGAGCGCGTGGTGCAGCTCGGCGACCTCCAGCTCGTGGTCGTCGGACCGCAACTGGTCGTCGACCTCCTCGCCGGGCAGGTCGTCCAGCGACAGCAGGTGGTAGGCGCTGCTCGCGTGCAGCCCCTCGTACACCTCCTCGGGACTCACGTCGAGGTGGCGGGCGACTTCGCGCGGTGTCGGGGCGCGGCCGAGTTCGTCGCTCAGTTCGGTGCGGGCCGCGTCGATCGCGAGGCACAGCTCCTTGAGCTTGCGCGGCACCCGCACCGTCCAGCACAGGTCGCGGAAGTAGCGGCGGATCTCGCCGGTGATGGTCGGCACGGCGAACGCCAGGAACTCGATGCCGCGACCGACGTCGAACCGGTCGACCGCATTGATCAGCCCGACCGCGGCCACCTGCCGCAGGTCCTCGGCGTTCTCGCCGCGGTCGGCGAACCGCTCCGCGATGTGCTCGGCGACGGGCAGGTGCGAGGTGACCAGGAGGTCGCGCAGCTCGTTGAACCTGGGTCTGCGTGGATCGGTCGCGGCCAGCTCGCGGAAAACGGGTTCCATCGCGGGGTAGGTCGTCATAGCAACGTCGCTTCCCGCCGCCGCAGCTCGATGTGCAGCATGCCGTCCGCGTCGACCATCGTCGACGCGGAGTCGGCCAGTGAACTGATCACGCGCCAGCAGAACGAGGTCGTCTTCGGCACCCAGGTGCTGGGGGAGGAGACCTGCGCGCGGAACAGCAGTACGTGGTGCGCCACCGCGAAGTGGCAGGTGAGTCGGGCGCCCTCGGACGCGCGGCGGATGAGCAGTGAGCAGGCCTCGTCCACGGCCAGGACGAGTTCCGCGACGGTGTCGCGGTCGAACGCGGCGCGCTCGGCCATCCCGGACGTGGCGATCCTGATGCTGGAGAGGTGGGCGGGCCCCGCGGGGACTCGGACGTCGAGATCCGATGTCGTCGCGGGGCCCTGCTCCGGAGTGCCCATCACGCCATGTGCTGTCCGCCGGTCGTCCTGGTGGGCCGCTCGTCGGGTCGGTCGAAGGTCACGACTCCGCCGTGCGGGCTTCCCCCCAGGACGCATCCGGCACGGGCCCTCGCAGGGGCCCGGACGCCGACCGACTTCTCGATGGTGGTCACTGGGAACCTCCTTGGGATTTCGGTTGCCGTCTGGGCAGTGAGTACCCCTCGGTACGTCATCTACACATCGGTTGCCGCGATCCACAGAGGACAGTCGGGCCGGGAGCGCTCCCAGAAGTGCTGTTCAGCGCGTCGCGCCACCTGATCGGGAGGGGCGGACTGGTGACCCGCGACGCTTGCCGACTACCGGTTCAGCAGTTCGTCGGCACCGAGGGTGTTGATCACGCGGTCGGGGGTCACACCGCAGGCTTCCGCGCGTTCGCAGCCGTGCGCGAGCCAGTCGAGCTGGCCGGGCGCGTGCGCGTCGCTGTCGATCGCGAACTCGCAGCCGATGTCCACGGCCAGCCGCAGCAACCGCGTCGGCGGGTCGCGCCGCTCGGGCCGGGAGTTGATCTCCACCGCCGTGCCGTGCTCCCGGCAGGCCTCGAACACCGCCTCCGCGTCGAACGTCGACTCCGGCCGCCCCTTGCCCACGACCAGCCTGCCGGTGCAGTGGCCGAGCACGTCCACGTGCGGGTTCGCCACGGCGGTGAGCAGCCGCTCGGTCATCTCCCGCTCGGCCATCCGCAGCTTCGAGTGCACGCTGGCCACCACGACGTCGACCCGTCCCAGCAGCTCGTCGGTCTGGTCGAGCGCGCCGTCGTCGAGGATGTCCACCTCGATCCCGGTGAGGATCAGGAACGGCGCCAGCTCCACGTTCAGCTCGGCCACCACCTCCAGCTGCTTGCGCAGCCTGTCGGCGGTCAGGCCGCGCGCCACGGTGAGCCTCGGCGAGTGGTCGGTCAACGCGACCCACTCGTGCCCGAGGTCGCGGGCGGCCTCGGCCATCTCCCGGATGGGGCTGCCGCCGTCGGACCAGTCGGAGTGGGTGTGGCAGTCGCCCTTGAGCGCGGCCCGCAGCTCGTGACCACCGGTCACCGGCGCAGGCTCGTCCACCTTGTCGAAGTACGCGGGCTCCCGCCCGTGCGCGGCGTCCACGATCACGCCCGCGGTGGCCTTCCCGATGCCCGGCAGGTCGGTCAGCGTCCCGGCGGCGACCCTGCGGTCCAGCTCACCCGGCGGCAGCGCCGCCACGACGTCGGCGGCGCGGCGGAACGCGCGCACCCGGTAGGTGGGCTCGCCCGCCCGTTCCAGTCGGAAGGCGACCTGCCGCAGTGCCCAGAGGGGATCCACGCCCCAGTTCTATACCCGCTCCCGCGTCTCCGCCGAGTGCGATCGCCCGGCACGGGTCCCGTGCCGGGCGAATGGACTCCACCCGTTCAGCCGCACGTGGCACCCGGTTCCGCAACACAACCGAAACGAGCGAAGCGGACAATTGGCCACGTGACCACGTCCGAGGAGCTGGAGTCGTCGATCGCCGACACGGTCGAGGAGTCGGCGCGCGGCTACGACCGCTTCGCCGTCGACCTCTTCCGGCCCATGGGCCGCGTGCTCGTCGAACGGGCCGGGCTGCGCTCGGGCGAGCACGTGCTGGAGGTCGGCTGCGGTCGGGGCTCGACGCTGCTCGCGGCACTGGACGTGGTGGGCGGCAACGGGTCCGTCATGGGCGTCGACGCCTACCCCGGCATGGTGCAGCTCGCCACCGCCCGGCTGCGCGACCGGCACTCCGCGAACTCCGACGTGCGCTTGGACGACGTCGACAAGCCCAACTTCCAGCCCGAGTCCTTCGACGCGGTGCTGGCCAACCTCATGGTCTTCCAGCTCGCCGACCCGGCCGCCGCGCTGCGCCACTACGCCACCCTGCTGCGCCCGCACGGGCGGATCGGGTTCAGCACGGTGGCCGCGCCGGACCGCGCGTTCGTCGGCGCGCTGGCCGCCATCGCCCGGTTCGCGCCCAAGCTGAGCGCCGCCCGCGGCCCGTTCCGCAGCGAGGCCGCGATCCGGGGCTTCCTCGCCGACCACGGGTACGAGCGGGTGGAGATCACCGAGGACGTGCTGGAGATCCGGTTCCGCGACGCGGAGCACTGGCTGGAGTGGATGTGGGCGCACGGCGGCCGCGAACTCCTCGACCGCGTGCCGACCGCCGAGCTCGCCGACGCGCGCGCCGCCGCCATGGCCGAGATCGAGACCGCCCGCTCCGCCGACGACCAGCTGGTGCTCACCACCTCGGTCCGCTTCACCGTGGCCGCACCGAAAACACCCGCGCGCGGGTAGACGTCCGGTTTGGACCGTCTTCTTCGGTCCCGTCCGCCTTCTGAATCGAGGACGTGCCGATCCGCCGGCCGAAATCGTTGCCGCACCGGGGGAAGTGGGTCAGGATGGCCGCCATGTCCCCACGACCGCAGGCAGGCGCCCCCGTGCGCCAGGCCGCGTCAAGACGCAAGCGCAGCAAGGGCGACCTGACCTCCCAGGCGATCCTGGACACAGCCGGGCGCTTGCTGGAGACCCGTTCGCTCGACGAGATCGCGGTCGACGAGCTGACCGACGGCGCCGGGGTGTCCCGCTCCACCTTCTACTTCCACTTCGAATCCCGCGAAGCCGTCCTGCACGCGCTGTCCGAACAGGTCGCCGTCGAACTCCACGAGTCCGCCGCCCTGTGGCTGCGCCGCGGCAGCGAACCCCCGGAAGACGCCATCCGCCGCGCCCTCACCGCCACCGTCGCCCTCTGGCGCAACCACGGCCCGGTCCTCCGCGCCGCCATGCGCGCCCGCGACGTGAACCCCCGCATGCAGGAATTCTGGTCCGGCGTCGCCCGCCGCTTCATCGACGCCGCCGCCGAACAGATCGAACACGAACGCACCGCGGGCCTAGCCCTCCCCGGCCCGCCCGACGCCCGCCTGCTCGCCACCGTCCTCGAGAACATGAACGAACAGGCCTGCTTCAACCAATCCCTCTCCCGCCGCTCCCCAGCCCGCGACCGCAAACTCGTCGACGCCCTCACGCTGATCTGGCTGCGGTCGGTGTACGGGGCGGCTTAGCGGCCCGAGCCGTCCGCGTCCAGCACTCGTGCCAGTTCCAGCCGCGACGAGACGCGCAGCTTCCCGAACACCCGTGACAGGTACACCTCTACGGTCCGCGGGCTGTAATGCAGCGCCGCGGCGATATCCCGATTCCGCATCCCCTGCTGCACCAACCGCGCCACCCGCTCCTCAGCCTCCGTCAACACCCCCGGCGCCTTCACCCGTCCCCTCGGCACCTTCGCCCCCAACTCCCTCAACCGCGCCCCAGCCTGCCGCCGCAGCCCATGCACCCCCAACCGCTGGAACGTCCGATAGGCCTCCACCAACTCCGGCACCGCATCCGGATCCAACCCACCCAGCACCAACTGCCCACGGGCCTTCTCGAACTCCAACCCGCCCGTCCCCGCCTCCTCCACGGCGGCGCGCACCACCTCCGCGTCCCGTTCGACGAGACCCGTGACCCTCAAGAACGTCGTCCGCGTCCAAGGCGCCCCGCGCAACTCGAAGGCATCCCGGAACTGCTCCATCCCGCGCTCACCCCGAGCGACATCCCCCCGCGCCAGATCGATCTCGATCATCCGACCGAGCAGCACGCAGCTGTACGCGGCCTTGCCGAGCGCGTCGACAGCCGTGGTGACCACATGCCGCGCCCCCTCCACATCGCCGCGCGCGGCCAGGTATCCGGCGAGCGCCATGGCGTAGAGCCGGGACATCGTCGGAGTGGTCGGGGGTGCCATCGCGGCGAGCCGGGCGCCGATGTCGAGTTCGCCGCGCCACGTGCGGATCTCCAGTTCGATCGCCCGCACGCCCTCCAGCGTCATCAGCTCCTGGCGCGTGCCGAGTTCGGCGGTGGCGCGGCCGAGCCGGTCGACGCAGGCGTCCCACCGGCCGCCGAGCCAGTCGAGCGCGACCCTGGTGACCTGGAGTTCGCCGAGGAACGCCGACCCGTCGTCGCCCACCAGCTCCTCGGCCCGGCGCAGCCGCCAGGTGGCGTCGTGCACCAGCCCGGACAGCGCGGCGGTCGAAGCGCACACCGCCAGCGCCTGGAGTTCCAGGCCCGGCTGGTCGGCGGCGCGCAGCGCGCGGTTGGCGTACTCGACGGTCTTCTCGTGCTGGAACAGCATGGACGCGACCATCGCCAGCTGTTCGAACACCACCACGCCCTCGGCGGGCGCGAAGCCCGGCAGCGCCTCGATCCGCTCGCTCTCGGCGATCGCGTCGTCGTAGCGGCCGGTGAACACGAGCAGCAGCGCGCGTTGGGCCAGCAGCGCGGGAGGCACCTCGCCCGCGCGGATCTCGTCGTCGGCGATCCGCAGCGCCTCGTCGAGCCTGCCGACGGAGAACAGGCTGGTGAGCAGCGCCGTGCTCACGCGGGCGCGGTCCCGGCCGCGGGGCAGTGCGGCCAGCGCGGCCAGTCCCGGCTCGATCGCCGCCGCCGGACGGGAGGCGCGGGCGAGGACCCGGCACAGCAGCGCGAGCAGTTCGGCGTGCCGGGGAGAACCGGCGGGCACCAGCCGCAAAGCCCGTTCGCACAACGACGCCGCAGTCTCCGGGGCGGTCGTCCTGGCCAGTGCCACGGCCTCGACGAGCACCCGCACGGCCACCTCGTCACCCGGCGCGGCCGACTCGGCCAGGTGCCAGGCGAGCCGCATCAGGTCGACCGGCAGACCGCGCTCGCGGTCCTCCAGCAGCCGCGCGCCGACCAGGCCGTGCAGCCGCCCGCGTGAAGCCGGGCCGACCTCCTGGTAGAGCGCCTCGGCGACCAGCGCGTGCGAGAACCGGTAGCCGCGGTCGTCGTCGCGCTGCACGACACCGGCGCGCAGCAGGTCGTCGAACGCCGTGGCGACGGTGGCCTCCGGCAGTCCGGCGACACCCGCCAGCAACCCGATCTGGTCCAGCCGCACCAGGCGCAGGATCGACATGGCCCGCGCCACCGCACGGGCATCCGGTTCCAGCGGCGCGACCCGGCGCAGCAGCGCGTCGGCACGGGTGAGCCGGATCGCCTCCGGCCGCACGGCGAGCCGCGCGCGGTCGCCGTCGACCGCCAGGAAGTCCAGTTCCCGCAACGAACGCGCGATCTCGGTGGCGAAGAACGGGTTGCCGTCGGCCCGCTTGCGGACCTCGACGGCCAGCGCCTCGTCCACCGGCGAGTCGAGCACCGCCTCGACGACCCGGCCGATGTCGCTGTCCGACAGCGGCGCCAACTCCACCCGGCACACCTCGGTGTGCCGCTCCAGCCGGTCGGCCAGTTCCGAGCGCCCGTGGGACCGGGCCGCCGCGATCAGCGCCAGCGGCGCCTCGGACAGCCTGCGCAGCACGACCGCGAGCAGCGCCAACGAGTCGTCGTCCACCTGGTCCAGGTCGTCGAGCACGAGCACCGCGGCCCGATCCGCGGTCAGCCCGGTCAGCAGCCTCGCCATCAGCTCGCACGACCGGCCGAACGTGCTCGGCTCGGTCAGGTCCATCGCGGCCAGCGCCGCCCGCCGGGTCGGTTCGAGACCACCGGGCAGCGGACCGAGCGCGCGCAGCGCCCCGGTCAACGCGGCGTACGGGATGCGCCGGTCCAGGTCGTCCGGCTCCGCGATCACCACCGCGGCGCCCCGGTCGCGCAACCGCCGCCCCGCCTCGGCGAGCAGACTGGACTTCCCGATGCCCGCCTCACCCGACACCAGCACCGCGACCACCCCGCCCGCGGGCACCCGGTCCACCGCCGCGAACAGCACCGCGAGTTCGGGTTCCCGACCGACGAACGACGCCACGACGAGCCCCCTCCCAACCTCGCTGATGGGCACTTCCACCCTACGGGCTCGTACGATGAGCCCGAGGCGGTGATCCCAGTGATCGAAGTCGTGCGCAGCGGCCGGGTGTCGGCGTCGCCGGAACGGGTGTGGCACCTCGTGTCGAAGTCCGAACGCGCCCCCGAATGGCTCAGCTTCGCGGACAGCGTCGAGATCATCTCCGGCAGCGGCTGCGGCCAGCGCCGGCGCCTTTACAGCCTGTGGGGCGGACGGCGGTCCGAGATCGACCAGGAGGTCATCGAGTACCGCAGACCCCTCGTGCTCGCCTGGCGCCACCTCGCTGAACGCCTTGACGGGAAACCTGCCCCCAGGTTCGCGGCCACGACGGTGTTCCGGGTGGAGTTGGAGCCGTCGGGTCAGGGCACGCTGGTGCGGTTGCGGTCGTTGCAGGAACCGGCGTCGACGGTGCGCGGGGTGCTGATCAAGGTGTTCGGGCGCAAGGAGATCGCGGAGGGGATGGAGCAGTCGCTGGTGCGCCTCGCGGACGTCCTGCGGACGCCCTGAGCGCTGTGTCCGGAGCGGGTCTTGGGAGGACACGGGCCCATCAAGACGGCACCGGCCTCCGCGCTCCGCTGTCGTACCCCGCCCCACCAGCCGGTTCCTTAGTTGTCGTGGTCTCCGTACTTGTCCGGGGGCGGCTCGCGGGGTTGGGTGTGGGGATGCGGGCGACACGGGGTGGTGTGCTGCGGTCGTCGGGCCATGAGGTGGTTCGGGTGGATCGCGTCGGATCCGGCGGTGATGTCGTCGGGGTGGCCGGTGATGGTCGTCGGGTGGTCGGTCTGCTGGTCAGGGGCGCCGAGCGGCTGGTGTTCCCGGTGCCCGCGGACATCACCGACGCGCAGGCGCTCGTGCTCGTCCGCGAGGGCGTTATCGCCTGGCACCTCCTCCGCACCTGCGCCCACGTTCGGGCCGGCGAGTCCGTCGTGGTGCACGGGGCGGCTGACGCGGTCGGCCTGTTGGCCGTCCAGTTGGCGCGCAGCTTCGGGGCGGGGCAGGTCGTTGCGACGGCGGGCACCCCCGAAGGACGTGGGTGGGCGACCGCGGCGGGTGCCGACGCGGTGGTCGACTCCGGCGCGGAGGGTCTGCGTGCTCGGTTGCTCTCGGTGAACGGTGGTGACCCGGTGGACGTGGTGCTGTCCCCGGTCGGCGGCGCGGTGTTCCGGCAGTCGTTGGAGGTCCTTGCGCCGTTCGGCAGGCTGGTCGGGCATGGCGAGTCGTTCCTCGCGGATTCGGTTGGGCCGATCGCGGGTTCGCGGGCGGTGATCGGGTTCCGCCTGGGGGACTGCCTCGCGAGACCTGAGATGGTGGCGGGAGCGCTCAGTGAGCTGATGGGGTTGACCTCGGCCGGTCGCTTGCGGCCGCCGGTCGACGACGAGTACCCGTTGTCAGAGGCGGGTTCCGCAGCAGCGGGCCCGCTCACCAGGCGCGCGTTCGATCCGCGTCGATAGGGGAAGGCCAGCATGACCACCCGGACCGCGCTCACCACCTGCCCGCTCTGCGAGGCGACCTGCGGACTCGAGCTGACCATCACCGACGACCGGATCACCGGGGTGCGCGGCGACCGGCTCGACGAGTTCAGCGGCGGGTTCCTCTGCCCGAAGGGCGCATCGCTCGGTCAGCTCGACGCCGACCCGGACCGGCTGACGACCCCGCTGGTCAAGCGCGACGGCGTGCACGTGCCGGTGAGCTGGGCCGAGGCGTTCGAGGTCGTGCGGTCGCGGCTGACCGCGATCATGGCCGAGCACGGCCGCGACGCCGTGGCGATGTACCTGGGCAACCCGATGGTGCACTCGCTCGCGGGCGGTCTGTACGCCGGTGAGCTGCGCCGGGCGCTGGGTTCGCGCAACGTGTTCACCGCGTCCACTGTGGACCAGATGCCCAAGCACGTGTCGTCGGGCCTGATGTACGGCGGGATGTACACGATCCCGGTGCCGGACATCGACCGCACGGACTTCCTGCTGCTGCTCGGCGCCGACCCGTACACGTCCAACGGCAGCCTGTGGACGGCGCCGGACATGCCGAAGCGGCTCAAGGCGCTGCGGGCGCGCGGCGGCGCGTTCGTCGTCGTGGACCCGCGGCGCAGCCGGACCGCGGCGGCGGCCGACCAGCACGTGCCGATCACGCCGGGCACGGACGTGTTCCTGCTGCTGGCGATGGCGCAGGAGCTGTTCGCCGCGGACCTGGTGGACCTCGGCGACCTGGCCCCGCACGTGAACGGGCTGGACGGGGTGCGGGAGCTGGTCGCGCCGTTCACGCCGGAGGCGGTGGCGGACAAGTGCGGGATCGACGCGGCCACCATCCGCGCGCTGACCCACCGGTTCGCCGCCGCCGAGCGCGCCGCCGTGTACGGCCGGATCGGCACCACGACGGTGGACTTCGGCACCGTCGCGAGCTGGCTGGTGGACGTGCTGAACGCGCTGACCGGCAACCTCGACCGGCCGGGCGGCTCGATGTTCCCGCTGCCCGCGCACCTGTCCAAGGGCAGGGGATCGGGCAAGGGGTTCACCACCGGCCGCTGGCGCAGCCGGGTCCGCGACCTGCCCGAGGTCGCGAGCGAGTTCCCGGCCGTGACGCTGGCCGACGAGATCGAGACGCCCGGCGAGGGGCAGGTGCGGGCGTTCGTCACGATCGCGGGCAACCCTGCCCTGTCGCTGCCGAACTCGGCGCGGCTCGAGGCGGCGCTGTCGACGCTGGACTTCATGGTGTCGGTCGACCCCTACCTCAACGAGACCACCCGGCACGCCGACGTCGTCCTGCCGCCACCGCCGCCGAGCAGGCGCCCGCACTACGACATCGCGTTCCTCGGCTTCGCCGTCCGCAACGTCGCCAAGTTCTCGCCGCCGGTGATCCCGCTCGACGAGGGGGCGATGCCGGAGGCGGACATCCTGCTGCGGCTCGCCGCGGTCCTCGGCGGCCTCGACCCGGACACCGACCTCGACGCCATGGCCGCCGAGCAGCTCGACACCGCGCTGGCCAAGCTCGTCGAACACCCCAAGAGCCCGCTGCACGGCCGCACGGTCGAGGAGTTGCGGTCCGCGCTCGTGGAGGGCACGCGGGAGGAACGGCTGCTGGACCTCAAGCTGCGCACCGGGTCCTACGGCGACTGGTTCGGCGCCGTCCCCGACGGGCTGTCCATGGCGAAGCTCCTGGCCAACCCGCACGGCGTCGACCTCGGCGCGCTGGAACCGCGGATCCCGGAGGTCCTGCGCACCCCGTCCGGCAAGGTCGAGCTGTGCCCCGACCCGATCGCCGCGGACATCCCGCGCGTGCTCGACGCGCTGCGCGACCGCCCCGACGACCTGCTCCTGGTCGGGCGCAGGCACTTGCGCTCCAACAACTCCTGGATGCACAACGTGCCCGCGCTGGTGAAGGGCAAACCGACGTGCACGCTGCTGGTCAACACCGCCGACGCCCTGCGCCTCGGCCTGACCGGCGGCGGCGTGGCGCAGGTGTCCTCGCGGGTCGGCAAGGTCGAGGCCACCGTGGAGGTCACCGACGACATCGCGTCCGGCGTGGTGAGCCTGCCCCACGGGTGGGGCCACGACCGGCCGGGCACCCGCACGTCCGTGGCGAGCGCCCACGCGGGCGTGAACGTCAACCTGCTCACCGACGACCTCAGGATCGACCCGCTGTCCGGAACCGCCGTGCTCAACGGGGTTCGCGTGCACGTCAGCCCCGCCGCAGATTAAGAGGAGAGCCCATGTCCGTCCCCACGGTCGGTTCCGCGCGCGTCGTCTCGGACCTCCCGTTCGTCGCCGCACAGGTCCACCAGGACCGGGTCGCCTGGCGCTACCGCGAGCACGGCGCCTGGCAGCAGAAGACGTTCACCGAGGTCGCGGAGGCGGTGGGGGAGCTGGCCGCGGGCTTCGCGCACGCCGGTGTCCGGGTCGGCGACCGGGTCGCCGTGCTGGCCGAGACCCGCTACGAGTGGTCGATCGCCGGGCTGGCGGTGCTCGCCGCGGGCGGCATCGTCGTGCCGATCTACGCGAGCAGCTCCCCGGAGGAGTGCGCGTACATCATCGAGAACTCCGGCGCGGTGCTGCTCGTCGCCGAGAACGCCGCCCAGGCCGGGAAGATCGACCTCGCCGCGCTGCCGGACCTGCGCGAGGTGCTGGTGGTCGACGCCGACTCCGAGCACCGCACCACCGCCGACCTGGCCGAGGAGGGTCGGGCCAACCCGGCCGGCGAGGAGCTGGAGTCGCGCCGCGCGGGCCTCTCGCCGGACGACCCGAGCGTGATCATCTACACCTCGGGCACGACCGGGCCGCCCAAGGGCTGCGTGCTGACCCACCGCAACTGGCTGGCGATGTGCCACCTCACCGAGGAGCTGTCCTACGTCGTCGCCGACGACACGGTGTACCTGTTCCTGCCGCTGGCGCACGTGTTCGCGCAGATCACCCAGTTCAGCGCGCTGTACATGGGGGCGACGCTGGCGTACTTCGGCGGCGACGCGAAGCGGATCGTGCCGGAGCTGGCCGAGGTCAAGCCGACGTTCCTGCCGTCCGTGCCGCGGATCTTCGAGAAGATCTACACCATCGCCACCGCGGGCATCCCCGCCGAGCAGCTCCAGCAGGCCGTCGGCGTTGGCCTCAAGCACCGCGCCCTGACCGCCGCGGGCCAGCCCGTGCCGCCGGAGCTGGAAGCCGCTTTCACGCAGGTCGACGCCGTGTTCGCCCGCGTGCGCGGCGTGTTCGGCGGCAGGCTCCGCCAGGCGCTGTCCGGCGCGGCACCCATCTCACCCGAGGTGCTGAACTTCTTCCTCGCCGCGGGCGTGCCGGTGCTGGAGGGCTACGGCATGAGCGAGTCCACCGGCGTGGGCACCACGAACACGCTGGGCAAGTTCCGGATCGGTTCGGTCGGCGCGTTCGGCGTCGGCGGCCTGGACGTCCGGATCGCCGAGGACGGCGAGATCCTGATGAACGGACCGCACCTGTTCGCGGGCTACTGGCGCAACCCCGAGGCCACCGCCGAGGTGCTCCAGGACGGCTGGCTGCACACCGGCGACCTTGGTGTGATCGACGAGGACGGCTTCGTGACGATCACCGGCCGCAAGAAGGACATCATCATCACCGCGGGCGGCAAGAACATCGCCCCCGCCAACGTCGAGAACCAGCTGCGCCAGTCCCGCTGGATCTCCCACGCGGTCGTCTTCGGCGACCGCCGCCCCTACCTCGTCGCCCTGATCACCCTCGACGCCGAGGAGATCGTGCCCTGGGCCGAGCAGCAGGGCATCGCGGGCACCTACGCCGAACTCGTCGCCCACCCGACGGTCGTGGAACTGGTGCAGGGCCTGGTGGACGACGCCAACGCCCACTTCGTCAAGGACTCGCAGATCAAGAGGTTCAGCATCCTCGACCGCGACCTGTCCCAGGAGGACGGTGAGCTCACCCCGACCCTGAAGGTGAAGCGCAAGGTCATCCACTCGGTGCACGAGGACCTCTACCAGGGGCTGTACACCTGATCCCGCACACCCCGCGTCGGCACCGCACCCCGCTCACCGCGGTGCCGACACGGGGGAGTTAACTCGTACGAGTGAGTTTGACCGAGTGTCCTTCGTGGACGCACATCCGTCCCGGAGGTCCGCGCCCGAACGCCCCCGGTCGGAGTTGCTGAGATGTCCGAAGACGACCTCGCGAGTTTCCGCCGCTGGATCCTCGCCGTGCTCGACACCGTCGCCGCCGACCCCCTGCACCAGGTCCGCTACCTGCGCGACGCCGGGGTGGGCGTGGACGAACTCCTGCTCGAACTCGACGACGCCGTCGTCACCGCCCAGGCCAGGTGGCACGACAAGCTCCTGCTCCGCCACGAGCTCAACCTCATCGAACTGGTCGGCGCCCACGTCGACGCCATGACGGAGAGTTCCGCTCCACTGTGGACGGAAGAGGCGCTCGCGGAAGCGTCGGAATGGCGCGAACTGCGCCAGCTGGCCACTGACGTCCGCACCGAACTGGCCCGTTCCTGGGTCGAAGTGGGCAGCACCACGGTGCTGGTCGACGGCACCACCATCAGGACCGAGGGCGACCTGCACGACCTCCTCTCGCACCGCCTGAACTTCGGCCCCCACTACACCGCCACCCTCGAAGCCCTGTGGCGCCGCCTCTCCTCCGACCTCAGCCGCCCCGTCGAACTCGTCTGGCGCGCCTCCGCCACCAGCAGGCGCCTGCTGGGCTCCGAGGCGTTCGACCGCATCCGCTCGGTCCTGACCTCCGTGGCCGACCGCGACGCCAGGTTCACCGTCCGCTTCGAGTAGCTGTGCCTCAGGTCACATGGTGAGGACGGACCGGGCCCGGCATGCTCGGCTCTGCACGAAAACGTGATCGCGCAGTCGGGGGACGCGCGCCAGTACCGGGGGGCTCTACTTGCACGCTCGTGGTTTCCGCACGCTCTCCTCCGCCTGCCTCACCGCGCTCACCGCGGCGAGCCTGCTCGCCGCACCGGCCGCGCACGCCGCGGAGCCGGATCCGACGGTCGACGGGAAGTCCTGCGCCGCCGAGGTCTTCACCCCGACCGGCACGCCGACGTTCCGCTTCCTGGCCGACTCGTCGACGGTCGTGTTCGAGTGGACCGGGGTCCTCGCCGACGGTGGCCACGACCCCGCCGTGGTGAGCCGGGTGCTCACGAACCACCCGGAGGGCACGGTCGCCCAGGTCACCGCGACCGACGCCCTGCCCGAGGGCCGCTACGCGGTCCGCGTCACGGCGGGCGGACCCCCGTCGGCGTGGTGCGGCTTCACCGTCGACCTCACGTCACCCGCCGCGCCCACCGTGTCCGCGGGTGTCTACCTGCCGTCCGGCTGCGCTCCCGAGGGGTGCGGTGGAGTCGGTGTCACCGACACGTTCACCTTCTCGAGTTCCGCCGATGTCGTGGAGTACCGCTGGGGGTTCACCGACCCGCCGTCGACCGTGCTCCCCGCACCGGCCACGGGCGCGCCCGCCTCCGTCGACTGGGCGCCGACCTCGGGTGGCGCGAAAACCCTGTACGTCGACGCGGTCGACCGGGCCGGACTGCCCGCGCGCACGGTGTACCAGTTCGGTGTCGTGTCACCGGCGAACCAGCTCTCCCGCTGGTTCTACGACGGCCCCGCGGAGACCGACGCGCTCGGCACCCACGACCTGGCCGTGGCGGGCGTGGACCGCGACCTGCCGGGCCTGCTGCGCGGTGGACTGCCCGCCGTCGGTTTCGACGGCACGGCCACCGCGACGGCCGATCACGTGCTCGACACCGCCGCGAGCTTCACCGTCATGGGCTGGGTCCGGCTCGCGGACGCCACCGCGGACCACGTGGTGATCAGCCAGCAGGGCGCGCACACCTCTGCGTTCCGCCTCGGGTACCGGGCCGCGCAGCGGAAGTGGGCGTTCGACGTCGCGGAATCCGACACCGCCGTTCCCGTCCGGGCGACCGCGGTGTCCGACGGCGGCGCGGCCGCCGGTGTGTGGACGCACCTGACCGGCATCTACGACCGGACCACCGGAACCGTCCGCCTCCACGTGAACGGCGCGCTCCAGGGCACCACCGCGGTGGCCGCCTCGACGTTCGACGCCGCCGGGCAGCTCTGGATCGCGCGGGAACTGGTCGACGGTGCGGCGTCCTCCCCGTGGGTGGGGGAGCTGCACGACATCGGTGTGTGGCCGCGTCCGTTGACCGCCTCGGAGGTCTCGGGGCGGACCGACCCGAACGCCGTCTCCAAGGTCGGCGACTGGGACTTCCAGGAGTGGGGCGGCCGGAACGCCTACGACAGCAGCAGTTTCGCCCACGACCTGGCGCTGACCACCGGTGTGGACTCGAACGTCAACGGCCGCGGCAGGCACTTCGACGGCGTCGGGTACGCGGAGAGCGCCGATCCGGTGCTCAACACCGACCAGTCGTTCACGGTCGACGTGTGGGTTCGACTGGCCGAGGCGGGAACGGCGCGGACGGTCCTGGCGCAGCGCGGACCCTCCGGCGCCGACCCGTTCGTCCTGCGCTACGACGGGTACCGCTGGAGCGCCGAGGTGCCCGCCGAGGACGGTTCCACCCGGTGGCGGTCGCAGTCCGCCTCGGACGCCGTACCGGGCGTCTGGACCCACCTCACCGCGGTCCACGACGCGACGGCGGAGACCCTCGTCCTGCACGTCGATGGCGCGCCCCAGCCCGCCGCCACCGGTGTGCGCGGCTGGAACTCCGACGGTGTGCTGTCCGTCGGCCGCGGCGGATCGGGGCCCAACTGGTTGGGCGACGTCGACGACCTGCGGATCTTCCAGGCCGCGGTGCCGGTCGGCTGAGGCCTACCGCTTCCCCGGCGGCGGCGCCGTCGTCCCGCGGATGATGATCTGCGTCGGCAGCACCACGTGCGGGACCTCGCCGCACGGGAAGTCGAGCCGTTCGAGCAGCATCGCGACCGCCGTCCGCCCCGCTGTGGAGAGCGGCATCCGGACTGTCGTCAGCGCCGGTGTGGACAGCGACGCGTAGGTCAGGTTGTCGAAACCGGTGACGCTCACGTCGTCCGGCACGGACACCCCGCGGTCGCGGAGCCTGGCGAGCACGCCGAGCGCCATGACGTCGTTGTGCGCCATGATCGCGGTGACATCGGCGGCCAGCGCGAGGTCGGCCGCCTGGAGACCGCCCTCGTAGCGCGGTGCGAACGGTCCGAGGTTCACCACGTCCAGGGGTTCGACGGACGGGCCGGTCCCGTTGAGGACGGCGACGCGGCGGTGGCCGAGAGCGGCCAGGTGGGCGAAGACCTGGTTGGTGCCGCCGCGCCGGTCCATCACGGTGCTGGGGACGCCCGCGAGTTCGTGGTCGAGCAGGACGAGGGCGGTGCTGCCGGCGGTGGCGGTGATCTGCTCGTCGGTGAGGCCGGGGGAGCACAGCACGAGGCCGTCGACCTGCTTGGCCATGGCCTGCACGAGCTTCGCCTCGGCCGTCGGGTTCTCGTCGCTGTTCGCGACGAACACCGCGTAGTCGGACTGGGCGGCCCGCTTCTGCACGGCCTTGAGGACACCGGTGAAGAACGGGTTGTCGAGGTCCGGCACGACGATGCCGAGGTTGCCGGTCTTGCCGGTGATGAGGCCGCGAGCGGCGCGGTTGGGGTGGTAGCCGAGTTCGGTGGCGGCGGTCAGCACGCGTGATCGGGTGTCGGGCCGCACGAGGTCGGGCGAGGACAGTGCGCGCGACACCGTCGCTACCGACACGTGCGCTTTGCGTGCCACATCGCGGATGGTGATCGTCACGGGTGTTGATCCAACCGTAATTGTGACGATTGCTCGTGATTGGGGTGCCGTTGAACCGATTCCGGGGGCGGCTCGTTTCCCAGTTGCAGGTCACGCGGAACCGCGGGACGTCCCGAACGTCTAGGAGAGCCACTCATGCGCACGAGCCGCGTCCCGACCGCCTCCGCGCCGGGTGCCCGCGCCGCCTCGGAATGGGCCGCCGCCGCGCTGAAGGGGCCGTGTTCCGCCGCGAGCCGTGCGGAAGCCGTCCGCGACACCCCGGCGCCGGTCGCGCCGGAGGGCGACGGGGGATCGACATCCGCCGCGGATCATGTCCGCTGACGTGCGCGTTCCGCCGTGGCCACCACAGGAGTCCGAGCTGAACGAGACGACGATGCACCTGGAACCGCCGTTCGACCTGCCGCCCGAAGCCGCTCTCGACGGGCCGCCGGAGGGCGGGGAGTTGTTGTTGCAGCGCACTCTCGGCCGGGTGCGGCAGGAGAAGGCGCGGGACGGCAGGCGGCGGCAGGGGCTCGCGGTGGTGCTGTCGACGAGCCTGCTGGCGGCGGCGCTCGCGGGCGGGGTGGTGATCGGGCGTGAGTTGACCGCCGGGTCGGGTGACGTCGTGGTCAGCGGGGCCACGGGTGGGGCCAGTCTGACGGCTGTGATCACGCCTGCCGAGGGGTGGTCAAGGCTGAGGGTGAACGTCGGGGGTGTGGCGGCGGGGAGTCGGTGCCGGTTGGTGGTCACCGACGTGGCAGGGGGGAGGTTCGTGGCGGGGAGTTGGGTGGCCGCGGACCGGGAAGGCGGGGAAGGGGTGACGTTGGACGGGGCGGCGTTGGTGGCGGTGGGGGATGTGGGGTCCGTGAGCGTTGAGACGGTGGATGGGCGGGTTTTGGTTCGAGCGAGGGGGTAGGGGGATCGCTTTGCAGCGGCTCGAAACCTGGTATCGGATTCACGGTCTCCGGCTGCGGCCGGCTTGACTTGAGGCCCCTTTTTGGGCCTAGTCGGGCTAAAAGGGCAGGTGGTAGGGATGCCCGCCGACGAATTGCAGGCCCGAAAACCCCAAGTCAAGCCGGCCGCACGGGCGGTCGAGCGCTGCTCGGTGGGCGGTCCAACGGCAGGACGAGCGCTGCTCGGTGTCGTTCCGGTTGCTTTGGCTGTTCTAGCTCGTCGCGAAGACCTGGTCGTCGTTGGCGAAGGCCTTGATCTCGATGGCGTTGCCCGAGGGGTCGCGGAAGAACATGGTCCACTGTTCGCCGGGTTGGCCCGCGAAGCGGAGGTAGGGCTCGATCGCGAACTCGGTGCCCGCCGCGACCAGGCGGTCCTCGAGTTCGTGGAACGCGTCGACGGTGAGCAGGACGCCGAAGTGGGGGACGGGGACGTCGTGGCCGTCGACGGGGTTGTGCGCTTCACTGGGGGGTGGTCGGTCGACCAGGTGGGTGACGAACTGGTGGCCGTAGAGGTTCCAGTCGATCCAGCGGTCGCTCGACCGGCCCTCCGGGCAGCCGATGACGGTTCCGTAGAAAGTCCTGGCGGCGGCCAGGTCGGTGACCGGGACCGCGAGGTGGAAGCGGGGGATGTCGGGGGTCTCGGCCGCTGAGGTGGGGGTCATGGGGAGAGCTTCGCCGAAGTTCGGTGGAGGGGGTAGTCGACGCGTCAACGTGGCGGGCTGGTTGGCTGTCGCCGTGTTCCGGACGGTGGTGCTGGCGGTCGTGGTCTTCCTGGCGGCCTGCACGACGGCGGAAGAAGGGCAGTTCATCGGGATCGAGCGGGTTCGGGTGTCGGCGGGCGCCGTGGCGCTGGGGCCGGATGCCTCGACCGGGTCGTTCACGTCGGTCTGCGGGCGCAACGAGGAGCGGCACCTCAACGCGGACAACGCGGTCATCTCGCCGGGTGTGCGGTTCGGGGCGCACCACACGCACGAGTACGTGGGGAACCTGTCGACGGACGCGTTCTCGACGTCGGAGAGCCTGGCCGCGGCGGTGAGCACGTGTGCGGGCGGTGACCTGTCCGCCTACTTCTGGCCGGTGCTGCGGCTGACCGACGTGGTGGGGCACGACGACCACGCGGAAGGCGGAGGGGTGCACGGCAACACCGGTGAGGTGCTGCCGCCGGATTCGGTGGCCGTCGTGTTCGGCGGCAGTCCGACCAGCGCGGTCGTGCCGATGCCCCGGTTCCTGCGGATGATCACCGGCAACCCGTCCGCCGCGACGAGCGACGGCCTGAACGCCAACGCCAAGTGGGGCTGCACCGGGTTCGAGGGGCGCACGACGATGAAGTACCCGCGCTGCCCGGCGGGCAGCAAGGTGGTCCGCACGTTCGACTTCCCGAACTGCTGGGACGGTCGCAACGCGGACAGCGCGTCGCACCGCGACCACGTCGCCTTCGCCTCCGCGGACGGCGTGTGCCCGAAGGCGACGTTCCCCGTTCCCGCGCTGCGCCTGGTGGTGACCTACGACGTGCCCGAGGGCAGGCCGTTCGCGGTCGACAGCTTCCCCGACGAGCACCGCGACCCGATCACGGACCACGCGATGTTCGTCAACGCGTTCCCCGCGGCGCTGATGGCCCAGGTGGCGGCCTGTCTCAACGAGGGCCGTGCCTGCGGCTGAAAATTGTTGGCCGGTTCGTGAACCGGATCGGCCCTGGGGCCGTTTGTGCGGTAATCAGTTGATGAGAGGAGTGGGTGGATGGCGGCACTGTGGTCCCGCAAACGGGAGGCCGCGGCCGACGAGGCGCTGATCCGATCGCTCTACGAAGAGCACGGTCGGGCTCTGCTTGCCTACGCGACGCGGTTGACCGGCGACCGGGCGGCTGCCGAGGACGTGGTCCAGGAGACCCTCCTCCGAGCCTGGCGCCACCCCGACGCGCTCGTCAACGGCAAGGGTTCGGTGCGCGGCTGGCTGCTCACCGTGACGCGCAACATCGTGACCGACCGGATCAGGGCGAAGGCGGCACGGCCCCAGGAGGTCGCCGAGTCGCCCACGACGCCCCCGATCCAGCGCGACCACGCGGACTCGGTGGTGAACTCGGTCGTCGTGCTCGAAGCCCTCGACCAGCTCTCCTCCGACCACCGCGACGTCCTGCGCGAGATCTACTTCAACGGGCGCAGCGTGACGGAGGCGGCCGAAGCCCTCGGCGTGCCGCCGGGCACGGTGAAGTCCCGATCGCACTACGCGTTGCGCGCGCTGCGCGAAACGTTCGCCGGACAACAGGTGGCCTTGAAGGGGGTGGCCGGATGACCACGCGGCACGACCAACAACTGCTTGGCGCCTACGTGCTGGGAGCCCTCGACGAGCAGGAGGTGCGGGCCGTGGAGGACCACCTCTCCACCTGCCCCGAATGCCGGGCCGAACTGGACGACCTCCGCGCCGTGGAGGCGTCGCTCGGTGACGTCCCACCGGAAGCGCTCCTCGACGGTCCGCCCGAGGGCGGTGACCTCCTGCTCCAGCGCACGCTCCGGCAGATGCGCACCGAACGCGGCGGCGCCGTCCGCCGCAGGCAGTTCGCGCTCGGCGCGGCCGCGGCCGTCGTCATCGCGGTCGTCCTCGGCAGCGGCGTCGTCGTCGGCCGCAGCACGGCCCCGCAGGAGGAAGCACTGCCCGCGCCCGTCACCTCGACGGCCAACCCGCCCGCGGGCACCAAGGTGTCGTCGTTCACCGACCCCGACACCGGCGCCGTGATGTCCGTCCAGGTCAAACCCGCAGCGGGATGGGTGCGGGTCAACGCGGCCATCGGTG
The DNA here is from genome assembly GCF_032460545.1 of Umezawaea sp. Da 62-37. GTDB lineage: Bacteria > Actinomycetota > Actinomycetes > Mycobacteriales > Pseudonocardiaceae > Umezawaea. The sequence goes on along the minus strand of NZ_CP135965.1, from coordinate 3,201,701 downwards.
GGATCCCGCAGAACGAGAAGTGCCGGTTGTTCGTCGTGGCCAAGGACGGCCACCGCGAGGAGATTGGGAGCTGGCTGGTGTCCAAGACCGGGGAGAGCGAGGGCACGAACCTCGACGGTTCGGCTCTGATAGCCCCGGACGACGTGGCAGCGGTCGAGGTCGTGAACTTCGACGGCAAGAAGTTCGTCACGGTACCGGTCTAGGTCCGGCCGTCGTGCCGGGTGGTGACACCGGGCACGGACCACGTGCGCGCCGCTTCCGCAGGGGGTGCGGTTCGTGCGGTATCCGCGCTTCGGCGCGGGGGCTCGGTGTCGCGCGCCGTCTCCGCAGGGGGGACGGGGCGCGACACCGCGTCTCACGGCTTCAGCACGACCTTCCCCACGGTCTCCCGGTTCTCCAGCGCCCGGTGGGCCTTCGCCGCCTCGGCCAGCGGGAACGTCGAGGTGACCGGCGTGAGCCTGCCGGACGCCGCCGCGGCCAGCGACCTCTCCTCGAACTCGCGCAGCCGCCGGAGCATGGTCGGCCCGAGGACGACGGACGCCGAGAGGCTGCGGGCGAACAGGTCGTCGCCGGTGAACTTCGTCGGCTCGGTGCCCAGCGCCCAGCCGAACAGGACCAGCCTGCCGCCGGGCACGAGCAGTTCGAACGCGGTCCGCCCGAGCGTTCCGCCGACGGCGTCCAGCACGACGGTGACGCCCTCGATCCCCTTGTCCCAACCGGGTTCCGAGTAGTCGACGGCGACATCGGCGCCCAGACCCGCCACCAGTTCCACCTTCGCCGCGCCGCCCGCCGCGCCCACCACCCGCGCCCCGACGGCACGCGCCTCCTGCACGGCCAGCGCCCCGATGCCGCCCGCCGCGGCCAGCACCAGCACCGTGTCGTCCGGTCGGATGGCGGCGCCCTCGAACACGCCCATCGCGGTCCGCCCGGTCCCGATCATCGCGACCGCCACGTCGTCGGACACGTGGTCGGGCAGGGCGTGCAGCGCGGACGCGTTCGCCACGGCCGACTCCGCGTACCCGCCGCTCGCCTGGCCGAGGTGGGCCACGACCCGACGGCCGAGCCAGCCGGCTTCCGCGCCCTCGCCGAGCGCGGTGACCACCCCGGCCACCTCGCGTCCAGGGGTCATGGGGAGGGCGGGCAGGGGGAAGGGGCCCCGGCCCACGCCGGACCTGATCGTCGTGTCGAGGACGTGCACCCCGGCGGCGGACACGGCGATCCGCACCTGGCCGGTGCCGGGGGTCGGGTCGTCGACCTCCTCGAAGAGCAGGTTCCCGGCGGGGCCGAAGGTGTGCTGGCGGATGGCGTGCACGGGCGTCTCCCTGGTTCGGCGATCACCCGAACGTAGGAGTTCCAGCTAACTGGAGGTCAAGCGTTCCGCCCGCCCGTCCGCTACGCCGCGCTCAGCACACCGACCCGCCGACTGGTCGTCAGCGTGCTGTTCGGCGTCCCGCTGTAGCTCCCCGACGTGGGCGCCACGTCCGAGTAGTCGCGGCCGGTCGCCACCGTGAGGTAGTCCGCCCCGGCCCTGCGCCCGTTGCACGGGTCGAACGGCACGGCGATCGCGTCGTCCCCGTCGGCGACAACGACCTCCATCCACCCGTGCGTCCCGCCCTCGCCGAGCAGGTGCCCGGACACGTACCGCGCGGGCACGCCGACCAGGCGGCACAACGTGATCATCACGTGCGCCGAGTCCTGGCACACCCCGCGCCCACCCGACAGCGCCTCGGCCGCGGTCGTCTCGACCGACGTCACGCCGTACTCGTAGTGGATGGCGTCGTGCGCCAACGCGCAGATCCGTTCGGCCCGCTCCAGCGGCGTACCCCGTCCGACGCCCGCGGCCAGGTCGCGCAACCGGTCGTCCGGAGTGGTCAGCCTGGTCGGCCGCAGCAGGCGGGGGTCGTGCAGCGCCGATGCCGCCAGGTGCGTCGGACCGTCCGCGCGGACCCGTTCCAGCAGCGCGACGACGCTGAACTTCACCCCCTCCTCGACGCGGTCCGCCCGCACCCGGACGACGGTGTTGCCGTGCCCGTCGAGCCGCGACCGGCGGCGGACCGCGGCACCAGCGACGTCCACGCGGTGCGCGCGGCGGTGCTGGTTGCCGTGCCGGGCGAGCGGGACGACCACGAGGCGGTGGTCGAGCAGCTCGATCGGCTGGTCGTAGCCGTAGTGCAGGCTCTGCTCCAGCACGTAGGTGACCCGCTCGGCGGCTTCGAGGTCCAGCCCCGTGTGGTCGAGCAGCGGGCGGGACAGCAGCTCAGGACTGAGCGTCATGGCAGGACCTCCTCGGCGTGGACCACCATCGAGTGCAGCATCGGACCGCCGAACGTCGTGGCCATCGCGACGTCGGAGGCGTCGCGGCCGCGGCCGACCACGACCCGCCCCTTGAGGCGGCGGTTGTTGCGCGGGTCGAAGGTCCACCACCGGTCGCCCAGCCAGACCTCCATCCACGCGGCGAAGTCCATCACGTCCGGCGACGGCTTGACGTCGATGTCGGGCAGGTAGCCGAACACGTAGCGCGCGGGGATGTTCAGCGCGCGGCAGAACGAGATCGCGAGGTGCGTGAAGTCGCGGCACACGCCGTACCCGGAGTTGAAGACGTCCAACGCCGTGGAAGTGGGGGCGCTGCTGCCGTAGCTGAACGTCAGGTGGTTGTGCACGTGCTCGGTGATGGCCTGCACCCGCCGGTAGCCGGTCGGCATCGACCCGAACTGCGACCACGACTCGTCGGCCAGCATGTCGGGGAGCACGTACCGGCTGGGCAGGGTGTAGATGAGCACGTCGTCGGGCAGCTGCTCCGGCATGACCTCCGGCGCGTCCTCGTCGAACTCCTCGACGGCGTCCGGGACCACGGCCAGCGCGTCGTAGGTCAGCGTCGACATCCCCTGCGGCAGCACCACCCGCAGGCACGGGTTGCCGTAGAGGTCGAAGTAGCCGTGCGAGCCGACCTCGGGCTCGATGGACCACTCCTCGGACAGGACCTTGACCCGCGGTTCGTCGTTCGCCTGCACCTGGAACACCGTGGGCGTCCTGATGGCGGCCTCGTACGTGAACTCGCAGCCGATGCGCAGCCGTCGCTCTCCCATTGGGAGATCGTGCTCTGCCCGCGTTACTTCTGGGTAACGGCAGGATCATCGGGTGTCTTGCGGCGGAGCCGCGTCACGCCGGTCGCAGCACCACGACGCGCGGTCCGGCGCCCGCGAACGCGTCGACGAGGTCCTCGCCCACGGTAGCCGCGGTGCTCGCCGCCGTGGCGACGCCGAACGTGTCGGCGAGCGTCACCAGGTCCCGGCCGCCGTCGACGATCAGCCAGACGACCCGCAGGCCGTGCCGGCCGGCCGCTGCCAGTTCCGGCATCCCCCGCGTGGCCCCGTCGCCGCCGGACACCGCCAGCACGGGCACGCGGTCGCCCAGCGCCGCGGCGGCTCCCATCGCGGCGGGCAGCGCGCGGCCGAGGCCGTCCGGGGCGCCGTTCACCGCGCCGGAGTCGCGCGGGTCCCAGGTGGTCCAGGGCAGATCGCCGAAGGGCGTGCGGTCCCAGTAGGTCGGCGAGTGGTCCGGCAGGGTCGCGCGGATCGCGGTGAGCAGCGGCGGTTCCGGCTCGCCGACCAGCTCCAGCAGCGCCCGCACCCCGCCCTCCGCCACGCCGTCGGGCGCGCGGGCCGTCACGGCGTCGGCCAGGTCCGCCAGCGCGAACCGGGCCTCGCCGTGCACGCCGAGCGCGCGCTGGTCCAGCCTGCCGGGGTCCGCGTCGATCCGGATCCGGTGCGGCACGTCCTGCCCGGACCCGACCACCAGGACCACGTCGGCGTCGGCCAGGAACCGGGCGGTGCGCGGGTCGGCGAGCCACGACCCGGCGGACAGCGGGTGGTCGACGGGGAACGCGCCCCTGCCGCCGAACGTGGTCAGCACCGGCGCGCGCAGCTTCTCCGCCAGCGCCAGCAGTTCGGCGCGCGCGTCCCCGCGCACGACACCGCCTCCCGCGATGACCACCGGCCGCACGGCGTCGTCCAGCAGCTTCGCCGCCAGCGCGATCAGGTCGGCGTCCGGCACGATCGACCGCGGGCACGGCACGATCGCGGGCACGGGCGGGGCCGAGGTCCGCTCCAGCAGCACGTGTTCCGGGATCCTCACCCGCACGGGCCCGAACGGCGCCGTGGCCGCGTCGTCCCACGCCCGCGCCAGCGCCGCCGGGATCTCGGCGGCGGACCCGACGACCTCACGGCCCGCCCCGCAGCCGATGGCCACCACGGGGCCCGACGCCACGAGGTCGCCCGCCTCGCCCGGCAGCAGCAGCAGCGCGGTCACCTCGCCGCCGCTCCTGGCGTGGCCGTCCGCCATGGCCCCGGTGTTCAGGCCGCTGACGTGCCGCAGACCGGACCGCCGGATCGCCTCGAAGGGGCCGAGCGCCAGCGGTCCGAACACGGTCCGCGCGCCCAGGGCCGCCAGCGTCTCGGCGACCACGTCGCCACCGGTGCGCCCGCGTGCCCCCGGAACCATGTCGCAGCCCTCCCCGAAGCTTGTGCCACCCACGGTAGGAAGCGCACGCTTGGCCGGTAAGTGGACGATTCGCACAACACGCGTCGACGCGTTGTGCACTTCGGAGGCGATCGTGGTGCTGCGCACCGTTCCGCTGGCCGCGCTGGTCGAGCGGGAGGACCTCGGGCTGACCGTACTGGTCGGCGAGGACGAACTCGACCGACCGGTGTGCTGGGCGCACGTGAGCGAGCTGGTCGACCCGGCGCCGTACCTGCTGGGGCAGGAGCTGCTGCTCACCGCCGGGGTCACCTACCCGGACGACGTCGACGCCTACGTGGCGGGCCTGGTCGGGCGCGGGGTGTCGGCGCTCGGGTTCGGGGTCACGCCGGTGCACAACGCCGTGCCCCAGGAGTTGGTCGACGCCTGCCGCGCGCACCGGCTGCCGCTGGTCGCCGTGCCGCCGGGGACGCCGTTCATGGCGGTCAGCCAGGCCGTGGGCGCGGCGCTGGCCGAGGCGCAGAACGTCGAACTGCGGCTGCTCGCCGACAGCCAGCGCGCGATGACCAGGGCCGCGGTCCGGCCCGCGCCGGTGGAGGGCACGCTCGCCGCGCTGGTCGACGCGCTGGACTGCTGGGCGCTGCTGCTCGACGCCGACGGCGAGGTGCTGGCCCGTGCCGGGGAGGCGCCGGGGCCGACCGCGGACCTGGCGCGGCTCGCCGCACGGGTCGGAGCGGGCAGCGGACCGCGCAGCGCGGGCACGACGCTGGGCGGCGACCAGCTCGTGCTCAACCCGGTCGAACGGGTCGGGCGGCGGCCGTCCGTGCTGGTGCTCGGCAGGCCGCGGTCGTTCTCGGTGGCCGACCGGGCCGTGGTCGCCGTGGCCCTCGCGCTGCTCGCCCTGCTGCGCCCGGACCCGGATCCGACCGCGCGGCTGGCCGCCCGACTGGTGTTCGGCGGCGATCCCGCCCCGCTGCTCGAAGGGCTGCTCGGCGACACGTCGTTCCAGGTCGTCGCCGGGTCGGGCGGTGAGGGGTACGAACGGCTGGCCGACGTGCTGGGCACACCGCTGGTGGACGTGCTGGACGACGGGTTCCACGCGGTCGTCGCGGCCGGCACGGTGACCGACCCCGACCTGGTGGTCGGTGTGAGCGCCCCCGCCGCGGCCGCCGAACTGCCTGCCGCGCAACGGGAAGCGGCCGCGCTCCTGCGCCGCGCCCGCGCCACCGGCCGGACGGTGCGGGCGGACGAGGGCTCCGGCGTCACCGCCCTGGTCGACCCCGCGCGGGCGCGGCGGTTCGCGTGCGGGCTGCTCGCGCCGCTGGCCGGGAACCGTTCGCCCTCGGCCGTCGAACTCGTCGAGACCGCTCGGGCGTGGCTCGCGCAGCACGGCAACTGGGACCGCAGCGCCGCCGTGCTCGGCGTGCACCGCAACAGCGTCCGGCACCGCATGGGGCACGTCGAAAGCGCGCTCGGACTCGACCTCTCATCAGCCCAGGACCGCACCGACCTGTGGTGCGCGATCAGCTGGTTGCCACCGGAGTGGCCCGCTGTCGTCGAAGGCGGATAAATGCTTTGCCGGTCGGCGCGGAATCGTTCATAGTTGTGCCAACGCAGCGAACGGAAGGAGGAGGCCATGATCGAACGGGAATCGGAGTGGACCGGTGCCGCGGCGCTATTCCTCCATCTCCGACGTGGTCGGGGCTCCCTGTTGTGACCTGCGGTTGAGGTCGCGACGGGGAGCCGTCGACCGGGAAACCGGTCGGCGGCTCCTTTTTGTTGTGCGTTATCAGCGATATCCCAATAGCTCAGCTGGACAGAGCACGGCGCTACGAACGCCGGGGTCCCCGGTTCGAATCCGGGTTGGGGTGCTGCCGGCGGTTCGGGGAAGGGGTGCGGGCGTCCAATGCCGCCCCTTCTTCGCGAGTTCGGCGACCAGGCGGGTTCGTCCAGTGGTCAGGACGCCGGACTCTCACTCCGGAAACACGGGTTCGACCCCCGTACGCGCCACAGCCCGACCTTCATGGGGTGGGTCGGGAACACCTCGGCACGGCGAGGTCCGCTAGGTGAACTCCTGTCCGGTACCGGTGGGGAGCGGGGCCGCTGCACCCGCCCCCCATCCGGACGAGCCTTCGTAGCCCAATGGGAGGGCGCCGGGTTCAAAACCCGGCCAGTGCGCGTTCGACTCGCGCCGGAGGTACTGAGATCGATCCCGAAGTGGACGAGGGGCCGGGTCGTGATCCCGGTGCAAGTGGGTTCGAGTCCCACCGATCTCCCCAACGCGGTGGTTTTCGGTTTGTTCCAGACGTCGGAGTGCGTACGCGCCATGTGGCGCAAGAGCAGCAGAAGCCACCAGTTCGGCTGCCCCCGTACAGCCCACGGCCCTCGTGCATGTCGCCAAGTGCCGGGGCCGTCCGCCGGGGTCACCGGACCGTGATGGGCGCACTCCCCAACGTGAGCGTTCTTCGTTTCAAACTGCTGTGATGCGGGTAACCACGCGCCATGAAGAACTCGACTGCTGGGCGTGTCAAGGTCGCCGGCCTGCAACCGGCACAGGTGCTGGTGGTCCTCATGTCCGTGCTGTTCATCGCAGCGGGCGTGTTGGGCTTCATCCGCACGGGATTCGGCGACTTCGCCGGTGAGCAGCACTCGATGCTGCTCGGCTTCGCGGTGAATCCCCTGCACAACGTCATCCACCTGGCCTTCGGTGTGCTCGGGCTGCTGCTGGCGGGTAGTTCCGCCATGGCCCGCGTCTACGGCTGGATCCTGTTCTTGGCCTACGGCGCGGTGTTCGTCTGGGGCCTGATGCTCGCGGGCGTCATCTCCAGCAACCCGGTTTCCGGCCTGGGCAACCCGCTGGCGCTCAACTCGAACGACAACTGGCTGCACCTCGGCTTCGCGGTCGTGGGCCTGCTGATCGCCGTGCTGCCCGCGCGTCGCAAGATCGTCGTGGACGAGCCGGTCGTCGAGGAGCACGTCGTCACCGAGCCGGTGCACCACGACCGGATCGTGCCGGAGCAGAACCACGACCTGCGTGACCACGACGTCCGCACCGACCACGACGTGCGCACCGACGACGTCCGCACCCACGACATCCGCACCGACGAGGTCCGCGCGAACGACGTCCGCACCACCGAGGTGGCGGAGCCGCGCACGGAGCCCGCGCCGGTGCACAAGGACGCCGTGACCGCGGCGGACGACACCAAGCACCGGGTCGGCCATTGACCCACATCGGTGTGGCGGACGTGGCGGGTCTCGAAGCCGCGACGCACACCCTGAGGGCCTTGGACTACGAGCACGGCGGTGGCGCTTGCGCCGCCGCCGTGCTCGCCCAGCTGTCGACCGGCCGCCGTCTGCTCGGCGGCATCGCGTCGACGGAGGTCCGCACCCGGCTGCACGTGGCGCTCGCCGACCTGCACAACCTGGCGGGCTGGATCCTGTTCGACCTCGGTCGCGCGGAGGCGGCGCGGTCGCACTTCGACTCGGCGCTGGAACTCGCGATCGAGGCGGGCAACGACTCGCTGGCCGCGAACGTCCACTACCGGCTCGGCCGGGTCTTCCTGCACCACAACGCCTTCGACGAGGCGCTGCGGGAGTTCGAGGCCAGCGGGCAGGCGGCCGCCGGATCGGGGCTGGAGCTGGCGATCGTGGACGCGAACCTCGCCTGGACGCACGCGAAGACGGGCGCTTCCGCGGAAGCGGTCGCCCTGCTCGCCCGCGCCCAGGAGAACTTCGCCGCGGCGGACGCCGGGTCCGCTCCGGACTGGGCCCGGTTCTTCACCGCGAACGACCTGGTCGCGATGGTGGGAACCGTGCACGCGGACCTGGTCGAGGCGGGGGAACTGGAGCACGTCGAGCACGCCGTGACCGCTCTGTCCGAAGCCGTCGAGGGATATCCCGAGGACATGGCGCGCAGCCGGGTGTTCTGCCTGATCTCCTTGTCCACCACCAGTTTCCTGGCCGGCGAGGTGGAGGAGGCCGTCGACCTGGGCCACACCGCCGTGCGCGGGCGATCCCCATCCGTTCGGCCCGCACCGCCGATCGCATGAGGCCGCTGCTGCACGCCGCCCGCGGCCACGACGAGGCGCGCGGGCTGGTGGAGCTGATCGAGGAGTTCGGGACCACCGCCTAGATGGCTGACGGGCGATGCCCCATCGAGGAAATCGCTGTTCGTCCGCGCTAGCCCGCGAGTCTTCGCACCGCGTTGTACACCGGTCTCCGAAGAGGATCGATGAACGCGGGCGGATGGAAACAAGGGAGTCCGCCCGTCATCCGGACTTCCCATTCGCTGTGGTGGATCAGCACATGATGACGGCGGCACAACAACACCAGGTTGTCGACACTGGTATCCCCGCCCCGATGCCATTCCCGAATGTGATGGGCATCAGCCCAATTGGGTGGGCGGTCGCACATCGGAAAAGCGCACCCGCCATCCCGCAGGTGGAGCGCCCGCCGCAGGTGCGGAGTCAACCGGCGTGACATCCGCCCGATGTCCAAGACCTCGCTGCGCTCACCCATCACGGCGGGGATGATCCCGGCGGTGCACGCGATCCGACGCGTTTCACCGGCACTGATCACGCTGGAATCCCCGAGGGTTGCGGTCCCGACACCCGACACCAGGGTCTTGTAGTCGACGGTCACGGTGACATGCGGACGTTCCCCGGCCTCGATCGGCAGATCCCGCGAGCGCGATGCCAGGTTCAGCACATCCGCCAATGCATCACCCTGACGCTCCGGCAGAGTGCGGGTGTCCTGGCCGGCGGCGTCGGGGGCGTGCGGCTTGGCCAACGGCCCGATCAACGCCCGCAACAGCCCACCCTGCTCAGCACCCAACCGGCCGCTGAACTCCACCCGACCATCCGCCTTCGTCCGCAGATGCAACAGGTTCAGCGGCTGGACCAGCTCACGGTCATCGGGCTCCCGCCCGTCCTGATCGATCCGCGCCCGGATACCGGCGGCCACCGCCCGCACCCCCGCGGGCTCAGCAGACCGAGCCACATCCACCAGGATCCGCTCCGCCTCCACGGGCAACCCGGCCATCGCGCCCACCAGCACGTCCAAGTGCGCCGAGGACAACACGCCTTCGGCCACAGCCTCCGCCACCACAGGCAGTGGAACAGCCACCACGGCACCGGTCGGTGTGACCGATGGGAAAACCGCAGACGCCTGCGCCACCCACCGCTTCGCCTCACCGATATCCACCCGAACCACGTGCTTGACCAACTCCGCCAAGCTCCGATACCCCGACCGGACCTCCAACCCACGAGCCCGCGCCTCAGCCACCACCGCCAACACCGACGCGTGCGCGGACCGGGCGCGCTCAACCTCAACGCGCAAGGCATCCATCAGCCCCGCGTCGTCAAGCAGCCCCAATCCGTCCATATCCCAATAATATTGTTGACCACTGGTCAAAACCATCCGAACAACCACGAACTGCGGTTATATCGAGTGATTCGAAGCAACGCTCACCGGCAGAGTGGTGGCCACTCGCGAAACGCGTGCACCACCACGGAAACGGTGGGGATCGCGCCAGATCGGATCGGGTGACGGGGCCGCCCGCGCACCCAGCAGCGGTCCCACCCGCGGACACCAGCACACTGGTGCGATGGACGCGATGTCGACGATCGAGCGGTTTTGGGAGCGGCCGGACGCCGTGGTCATCCTGGGATCGGCCGCGGTGGCGCTGTTCCTGGTGCTCAGCCGACCGGTGTGGCGGGTCAGCCGGAACGTGGTGACGATCGCCCACGAAGGCGGCCACGCGCTGTTCGCGTTGCTCAGCGGTCGGAGGCTGTCGGGGATCACGCTGCACTCCGACACCTCCGGCGTGACGGTGTCGCGGGGGCGCACCACCGGGTTCGGGATGGTCCTGACCGGCTTCGCCGGGTACGTGGCACCGTCCCTGCTGGGGCTGGGAGGGGCCGTGCTGGTCGCGGCGGAGCAGATCCGGCCGCTGCTGTGGGTCAGCACCGCCCTGCTGGTGGCGATGCTCGTGATGATCCGCAACGTCTTCGGCGTCATCTCGGTCGTGGTGACCGGCGGGATCGTGTTCGCGGTGTCGTGGTTCGCCACGCAGCCCGTGCAGGACGCGTTCGGCTACCTGGTCTGCTGGTTCCTGCTCGTGGGCGGCGTGCGGCCGGTCTGGGAGCTCCAGCGCAAGCGCGTGCGCGGCCGGGCGCCCAGTTCCGACGCCGACCAGCTCGCCCGGCTCACCGGCGTTCCCGGCACGCTGTGGGTGCTGGTGTTCGGCGCCGTGGCGCTGGCGTGCCTCTACTTCGGCGGTCTGCTGCTCGTCGACATGTGACGTCCTCCGCCACGCGGGTACCCCCTCGGCACGCCGACCCAGGGAGGACCCATGTCCGAGACCGTTGCCGACTACCTGCTGGAACGCCTGCGCGATTGGGGCGTGGAGCAGGTTTTCGCCTATCCGGGTGACGGCATCAACGGGATCGTCGCCGCGTTCGGGAAGGCCGACAACAAGCCCGCGTTCATCCAGGCGAGGCACGAGGAGATGGCCGCGTTCGAGGCGGTCGGGTACGCGAAGTTCAGCGGCCGGGTCGGCGTCTGCATGGCCACGTCCGGGCCGGGCGCGATCCACCTGCTCAACGGGCTCTACGACGCGAAGCTCGACCACGTGCCCGTGGTGGCCGTCGTCGGGCAGACGGCCCGCACCGCGCGCGGCGGCAGCTACCAGCAGGAGGTCGACCTCCAGGCGCTGTTCAAGGACGTCGCGAGCGAGTTCATGGTCGAGGTCGACGTTCCCGAGCAGCTGCCGAACGCGCTGGACCGCGCCATGCGCACGGCGCTCGCCCAGCGGGCGCCCACCGTCGTGATCATCCCCGCCGACGTGCAGGAACTGCCGTACTCGCCGCCCAAGCACGAGTTCAAGCACGTGCCGTCGAGCCCGCCCAGCAACCCGGTCGCCGTCGCGGTCCCCGCCGAGGCCGAGCTGGTCCGCGCGGCGGAGCTGATCAACACCGGTGAGCGGGTCGCGATCCTCATCGGACAGGGCGCCCGCGGCGCGGTCGACGAGGTGCGCGCGCTGGCCGACCTGACCGGCGGCGGGGTGGCGAAGGCGCTGCTGGGCAAGGACGTGCTGTCCGACGAGCTGCCGTACGTGACCGGCTCGATCGGACTGCTGGGCACCCGGCCGAGCTACGAGATGATGCGCGACTGCGACACGCTGGTCATCGTCGGCTCGAACTTCCCGTACTCGCAGTTCCTGCCCGAGTACGGCAAGGCGCGAGCCGTCCAGATCGACGTGGACGGCCGCAACATGGGCCTGCGCTACCCCGTCGAGTGCACGCTCCTCGGCGACGCGGGCGGCGCGCTCAGGGCCCTGCTGCCCCTGTTGCTGCGCAAGGAGGACCGCTCCTGGCGCGCCAAGGTCGAGCGCGACGTCGAGGAGTGGTGGGAGGTCATGGCCAAGCAGGCGATGGTCGAGGCCACCCCGGTCAACCCGATGCGGGTCGTGTCGGAGCTCTCCAGCCGCGTGCCGGAGGACGCGATCATCACCGCGGACTCGGGATCGGCGGTGAACTGGTACGCGCGCCAGCTCCGGATGCGCGGCACGATGCGCGGGTCGCTGTCCGGGACGCTGGCGACGATGGGCGCCGCGGTCCCGTACGCGATCGGCGCCAAGTTCGCGCACCCGGACCGGCCCGTGGTGGCGCTGGTGGGCGACGGGGCGATGCAGATGAACGGATTGGCCGAACTCCTCACCCTGGCCCGCTACCGGCACCTGTGGGCCGACCAGCGGTGCGTGGTGTGCGTGTTCCACAACAACGACCTCAACCAGGTCACCTGGGAGCTGCGCGGGATGGGCGGGGCGCCGAAGTTCGAGGAGTCCCAGGTGCTGCCGGAGTTCGACTACGCCGGGTTCGCCCGCGGCGTCGGTCTGGAGGGCATCGCCGTCGACAAGCCGGACGACCTCGGCCCCGCCTGGGACCGGGCGCTGAGCGCGGACGTGCCGGTGGTGCTGGACGTGCGCTGCGACCCGAACATCCCGCCGATCCCGCCGCACGCCTCCTTCGAACAGCTGAAGTCCGTCACCGAGGCCGTCCTGCGCGGCGACCCGGACGCCTGGGACGTCGTCGTGAAGGGACTGCGGACGAAGTCGCGGGAGTTCCTCGGCTGAGCCCTGCGGACCCCGCGCGGGCGGCTTACGGTGGGCGGTGACGATCAACGACAGGAGCGAGATGACCGACCCGAACGAGATCCCGCTGGACACCACCGAGGAGACCGACGAGGACGAACTGGGGCTCGACCCGCTCGACGAGGGCGTCGAGGCGTCCTACGGGTGGTCCGGGGCCGACAAGTTCGGCACGACGTCGGCCGAGCAGCGCGAGGGTGAGCCGCTCGACGCCAGGCTGGCCCAGGAGGAACCGGACGTGCAGCCCGACGAGGTCTGAACACCCGAAAACGCCCCACCTCGGTGATCGACACCCGATCCGGTGTGCCGGTGATCACCGAACCGGTTTCCGCATGTCCGTCACCAGGCATTCCGCCCGATCGGTCGATCTACCGGTAACACGATCCGGTGCAGGCCGCCAGAAAGCGGTGTGCGACAGGTTTGCGGTCGTCTCGTGCACGGGTAGTTCTGTCTCGCCGAACAGTTACCGCGAGGAGAACGCCATGACGTGCACGACCCGCCTGCCCAAGCCGGTTGCCGATGTGTGGGACTGGCAGATCGACGGCTCCTGCCGAGGTGCCAACAGCGCGATCTTCTTCCACCCGGACAACGAGCGGGGCTCGGCGCGGTCGGCGCGGGAGAACCGCGCGAAGCAGATCTGCGCGGCGTGCCCGGTGCTGGAGCAGTGCCGTCAGCACGCGCTCGAGGCGCAGGAGCCGTACGGCGTGTGGGGCGGGATGGGCGAGGACGAGCGACGCAAGATCATCGCGTCGGCCCGTCGTCGCCTCCGTGTCGCCTAGGGCCTGGTCACTCCTCCAGGCCGTCGCGCAGCTGGCGCAAGGTCTTCGCCAGCAAGCGCGACACGTGCATCTGCGAGATGCCGATCTTCTCCGCGATCTGGGTCTGGGTCATGTTGCCGAAGAACCGCATGACCACGATCTTCCGTTCCCGTTCCGGTAGCTGTTCGAGCAGCGGGTTCAGCGCCTCCCGCTGCTCGATCACCTCCATCTCGGGATCGTTGGCACCGAGCGTGTTGCCCAGCGAGATCGAGCTGTCGTCCGCCAGCAGCATGTCGTCCAGCGACGCGCTGTGGTAGGCGTTGCCCGCCGCCAGCCCCTCGTGGACCTCCTCGCGGGAAAGCCCGAGGTGCGCGGCCAGCTCACTGGGAGTCGGCGCCCGACCCAACGTCTGCGACAGCCGGGAAGACCCCGCGTTGATCGCCAGGTGCAGCTCCTTGAGCCGCCTGGGCATCCGCACCGACCAGCTGGAGTCCCGGAAGTACTTCCGGACCTCGCCCATGATCGTCGGCACGGCGAACGACAGGAAGTCGCTGCCGCGCTCGGGGTCGAACCGGTCCACCGCGTTGATCAGACCGACCGTCGCCACCTGCACGAGGTCGTCGTGCGGCTCGCCGCGGTTGCCGAACCTGCGCGCGATGTGCTTGGCGACCGGCAGGTGCTCGGTCACCAGTTCATCGCGCAGCCGTTCCCGTCGCGGGTCGTCGGCCGGGGTGGCCGCCAACGTCACGAAAAGCGGTGCGAGGTGGTCGTAGTCGCCCCGCGTGCCCGACGACGCCGCCGGGCCGGGGGCCTGGGTCGTCGTGGTCTCCGCGCCGGTCTCGGTCACGCATCCACCAACCCGCGCTTGACCAAGTCGATGTGGACCACGTACTCGTCATCACCGGCCTGCGGTGCGACCCACGTGGTCACCGAGTCCACCAGCGCGCTCAGCACCCGCCAGCCGAAGCTGTCCCGGTCCGGCGGTGACGAACGCTTCGACCCGACCTGCGTCGCGACCTGGACGACACCGTCCGTCACCACGAACCGCGCGCTCAGCACGGCGTCGGGCGCGGCCAGTGCGATCAGCGTGGAACACGCCTCGTCCACGGCGAGCTTGAGGTCCTCGATGGAGTCGAGGTCGAAGTCCTGCCGCATCGCGATGTCCGCCGCCACCGCGCGAACGATCGACAACTGCGTGGGGTTGGCCGCCATGCGCAGCTCGACCCCCTGCAGGGTGCTCTCCGACTCACCGCGCTGCGGCTCCGTTTGCGACACGCTCACCTCGTAGTCCGTCCTGTATCGATGGCCATGGCCCTATCTACCCGAATCGGTCGCGTTTCACACGTGTGAGCGCGGCCCGTCGTGGGAAGTCCCGGTTGATGCGCGCGAAACCACCTGTCGATGGTCTCGAGCACCGCGCCGACGGGGACGACGACCCCGTCGGGCGCTTCGTGCTCGACTTCCGAACGCGCTCGAACCACCTCGCCGAGCTGCGGGCCCGGTTCGGCGGCTGGACGGAGTCGGCAGGCGCCGACGACGACGCCGCGTACGACCTCCTGGTCGCCGTCAACGAGGCCGTCTCCAACTCCGCCGAGCACGCCTATCCGCCCGGCGTCGACGGAACGGTACGCGTGTCCGCGGACCTGGAGCCCGACGGCACGGTGGTGGTGGTCGTGTCCGACGACGGCCGCTGGCGGGTGCCGCCCGCCGCGCTGTCCGACCGCGGCCGCAGACTGCTGCTGATGCGCGAGAACGTCGACCAGGTCGTCGTGGAGCGCACCTCCGCCGGCACGACGGTGCGGCTGTGCCGGTCGTTGCGGCCGCCACGACCCGCCGACGCCGGGGTCCCGACCCGGCGGCACGGCCATGAGGTGCTGGTGGAGGAGCGCGAGTCCGGCGTGCACGTGGTCGTGCGCGGCGACGTGCCCGAGGACACCGCCGCCACCCTGCGCCGCTCCCTGCTCACCGTCGCCCGCGGCGGCTCGGTCCCGGTCGTGGTCGACCTCGCGGCGCTGGGCGCGCGGAACGCGGGCGCGGTGGAGGCCGTGTTCGCGGTCGCCGACGCGGCCTCGGCCGCGGGGAACCGGGTCGTCGTGCTCGCCCAACCCGGCACCCCCGTGTGGAAGGCGCTCGACGCCTCCGGGGTGCGGCACCTGGCGGACGTGGTGGCGGTCATCGGGTGAGGACGACTCAGCCGAGCGCCTCGGCGAGCGTCGGGTGGACGTCGAACACCTCGCCGAGCCCGGTGGCCACGATGGGCCTGGTCACCGCCCGGTCGGCCGCCACGACGCCGAACGCGACCGATCTGCTCCTGCTCTGCTGAGCGGCTTCCACCAGCACGGCGAGCCCCGCGGAGCCGAGGAACGACACCCCGGTCAGGTCGAGCACGAGCTTGCCGTTGTCGACCAGGTTGGTGTTCACGGCGGCGCGCAGTGCCGGGGCGGAGACCATGTCGACCTCGCCGGAGACGGACACGACGGTGACGTCCTGCGCCGGGTGGCTCACCGCGAGGCCGATGGCCTGGTCTTCGCGGTTCGCTTCCGCGACGTTCGGATCCTGGACCGTCACGTGGATCTCCCTCATGATTGGTGCTTTGCGCGTGGAGCGGGGAGTCCTGGTGGGCGCAGGCGGCGTGACAGTGCGCATGATGCAGCGAACGGTGGCCGTGCGAGCCCGCCGGAACTCCCCGGCGCGGCTGTTGGCTCAACCGCTGCGGTGTCCACCGTACGTAACGTGATGAACCATCACAAGGACCGGGGTGCCCGCGAGTCCTGGGCGGTCAGCGCCCGGCCGGGGTCACGGGGCCTGAGCTGGTAGAAGTTGGTCGGCCGCTCCGTCTCGCTGACCTGGTAGACGAACTCCATGCCGCGCGCGTCGAACTCCTCGAACCACCGGTCCCACGCCATCGGGTCCAGGTCGTCGTCGTACTCCGGGAAGTCGAAACCCAGCTGCGCGACGGGCGCGGCCTCCCTGCTCTCCGCCCAGCGGCGGATCTCCATGTGGTCCGTTGTGCTCAACCGTCTGAACCCGGTCACCTGGCACCCTCTTAACCTCGACCGGATCCGCACGGGGGACGGCCCCGTGTCACGCGGTCGAACCCCACGTTAGCCCAGGCTAAGGAGCCGGGTCGCGGTTCAGGACGTGCCGTCGTGCCGCCGCGTCGTGCCGCTCACCCCGTTCCCCGAGCCGTTCGGCGACCCGCGCACGGGTCTCCGGGGACTTGTTCCCGCCGTACTTGAACTTCGCCCTGACCTCCCGCACGGTCAGCTCCAGGCCGCGGATCCCCGGCAGCAGCCTGCGGTCGGTGTCGTCGTCCGCGGACACGTCCGCGCGTCCGCCGGGTGGCTCGAAGTGCGCCAGCTGACGGGTGAGCAGCCCGGCTTTCGCGGCCGGGTCGTCGACGACCACGGCGGTGCAGGCGAGCTGAGCGGTCGCGTAGTAGGAGGTGGGCACGTTGGTGGTGCCCCAGTCGGCGGGCACGTAGGTGTAGTCGTCGAGCACGGTGAGCAGGACGTGCGGGTTCTCGGCCAGCGCCTGCCAGACGGGGTTGGGGCGGGCCAGGTGCAGGCGGACGGTGGCCTCGCCGTCGAAGGAGAAGTGCGTCGGCACGACCACCGGGAAGTCGCGGTCGCGGCCGGTCGCGACGAGCTGCCCGAAGTCGTGGGCGGACAGCCACGGGCGCCATTCGTCTTCGGGTGGGGCGTCCCAGGGGTGGATGAGCATGCACGTGAGCATCGTGGGGAAGTGGCCTGGTGGGGAGGGCCAGTGATGGGCTGTTTTGGGGGGCCACTTCTGGTGGGGTGGTGAGTGGGGTGCCACTCGTCCGGTGGAAGTTCGTGGTTGTGGTCGTGGGGTGGGGTGTTGGTGCTGTTGGGGGTGGTTTTCGGGGTGCCCGTTCGGGCTGGTGGTTGTTCGGCTGGGGTGGTTCCGGCAGGTGGCGGTGATCGTCTCGGGATTGGGTTTAGTCGCTCTGTTAGGAGGTTGAGCTGGGGTTTTCCGGAAGTTGATCAGTGCGGGTGTAGTTCGTGGGGCGGTGTGCGGCTGTCGGTGAGCGGTGAGCGGTTGTCGGCCCGATCGGTCTGCGGACCGTGCGGCGTAATTCGGGGACAGCTCGGCGCGGGGAGGGGTTCGGTGGGCGAGCGGAGGGCCGGAACGAACGGTGTCGCTCGCCACAGTCCCGCAGAATCGACGGCACGTGGACAACCCCGAACGCCACGTCG
Source organism: Umezawaea sp. Da 62-37 (assembly GCF_032460545.1). Taxonomy (GTDB): domain Bacteria; phylum Actinomycetota; class Actinomycetes; order Mycobacteriales; family Pseudonocardiaceae; genus Umezawaea. Next base: position 3,184,098 of record NZ_CP135965.1, on the reverse strand, counting down.
AGACAGTCCCAGCGGAGGGATGCACATGAGCACCACCACGGAAACCCGGCCCGAGATCGCGACGTCCGAGGCGGCGCGGCCTGCCGGGTCCGGCGCGCTGCCGACCGCGCCGTGCAGTGTGGTGTGGAGCAAGGGGCACGCGTACGTGCTCGAGGGCTTTCGGGCTAGGTGGGTCGGGGTGGACGACCGGGGGCGGCCGCAGGCGTTCACGGGGGCGGATCTGCAACGGCGTGGGTGGACGCACACGCGGTGCAGCAGTAACTGATCGGTGCGTTGTGGGCGGTTGCGGCTGGTGTCGTTGTGGGTGGGGGATGCCTTTACCCGGTCGCCGAGTGTTCTGTGCTCACCCCATCTTGTCAAGGCGGGAAAGATGCCTTGACAAGATGGGGTGAGCACAGAGATGGCTTCGGATCGGGTGCAGGGGTAGGTCTGGCTGCGCCAGCATCAGGCTTCGCCTGACTCGGGCATCGGGCTCCGCCCGACAAGGCCTGGCTTTGGGTTTGGGCATTGGGGATCCGACGCTCCGCGACGGACCGGGCACCTCGCTGCGCGTCGGCAGGGCACCTCGCTGCGCGTCGGCCGGGCATCCGAGCTGCGCCGGATCAAGCATCAGGCTGCGCCTGACAAGGCACCTGGCTTCGCATCGGCAGGGCACCTCGCTGCGCGTCGATAGGGCATCCGGGCTGCGCCGGATCAAGCAATCAGGCTGCGCCTGACTAGGCGCCTGGTTTTGCTTTGGTCGGGCATCTGGGCTGTGCCGGACTGGACCTTGCTTTCGTTTGGGTGGAGTTGCTGTTCGGATCCTTGGTGCTGGATTCCACCCGCATGGGTGAACTGCGGCCGCTGTTGGGGACTGTGCGGCGTGTGACTGGCCAAATCACCCGCTCGTGTTCTCGCCACTCGGTCGGGTATCGATCGCGCCACCCTGTTCACCTGTGGTTCCGGTGTTCGCCGGGGTGCCTGGTGACTGCCGTGAGCCTGGCGGAGGTGGGGTTCGACCTGCGGCATTAGCATTCCCCGCGTGGCCGGTCGTGTGTCGGGCGGCGCGTGACGGGGGAGTGTGAGGGACGTGGTCCAGGCTGGTCAGGACGCCGGTGATCGGTGGGTGACCGTTCCGAACGCGTTGAGCGTGCTCCGGTTGTTCGGGGTGCCGTTGTTCCTCTACCTGCTGCTCGGTCCGCACGCCGATGGTTGGGCGGTGGTGGTGCTCGCGGCGGCGGGGGCGTCGGACTGGCTTGACGGCAAGTTGGCGCGTTGGTTGGACCAGACGAGCAAGTTGGGGATGTTGCTGGATCCGGCGGCGGACCGGTTGTACATCTTCGCGACGCTGCTGGCGTTCGTGGTGCGGGAGATCGTGCCGTGGTGGATCGCGGCGATCCTGGTGGGCAGGGAAGCGCTGGTGGGGGTGTGCCTGTTGGTCCTGCGGCGGTACGGCTACGGCCCGTTCGAGGTGAGCTACCTGGGCAAGGCGGCGACCTTCAACCTGCTCTACGCGTTCCCCGTGCTGCTGCTCGCGCAGGGTGGTTCGACGGCCGCGGAGATCGCGCGCCCGATCGCGTACGCGTTCATGCTGTGGGGTGGCGCGCTGTACCTGTGGTCCGCGGGGCTGTACGTCTACCAACTCGTGCTCGCCGTACGTCGCTCTCCAGGGGTGCTGGCTGCCTGAACGGGTGAGACGCGTGGGAGGATTCCGCGTGCGAAGATCACCCTTCGACACTGACGGACTCGTCCAGCAGGGCGAGCGGGGAAGACCACCATGAAGGAGCGCACCGCGGTGATTCCCGAGGAGCTCAAGTACACCGAGGAGCACGAGTGGGTGCTGCGCACGGGTGACGCCACCGTGCGCATCGGCATCACCGACTACGCCCAGCAGCAACTGGGCGACGTCGTGTTCGTCCAGCTGCCCGAACTCGGCGAGACCGTCGACGTCGGGCAGACGCTCGGTGAGGTGGAGTCCACCAAGAGCGTCTCGGACATCTACGCGCCGCTCGCCGGAGAGGTGGTCGCCCGCAACGACTCGCTCGACCAGCAGCCCGACCTGGTCAACTCCGATCCGTACGGCGAGGGCTGGATGATCGAACTGCGGCTCGGCGACCCGAGCGCGGTCGACGACCTGCTCGACGCCACCGCGTACCAAGAGCTGGCGGCGGGGGAGTGACGACGATCTTCCGACGTCTTCTCGGCCTCTTCGGGAGCCGCTCCTCGGGTGAGGGCTCGGGCACGATAGGTTCTAGTGGTCTCGACGGTTCCAGCAGCAGGAGGAGAGCTCAGGTGAGCATGAACGACGGGCCAGGCGTTCCGCCAGAGCAGTCCCCGGAGCGGACCTCCGTTTTCCGGGCGGATTTCCTCGCCGACGTGGAGGGCGCGGAAGCGCCCGCGAAGGAGCCCGCGGTCGCGGGCGTCGACGCACTCCCCGCCGGGTCAGCCCTGCTGGTGGTGAAGCGCGGCCCCAACGCGGGGTCCAGGTTCCTGCTCGACCGCGACACCACCAGTGCGGGTAGGCACCCGGACAGCGACATCTTCCTCGACGACGTGACGGTCTCCCGGCGCCATGCCGAGTTCCGCCGCGAAGGCGGGGAGTTCGTGGTGATCGACGTGGGCAGCCTCAACGGCACCTACGTCAACCGCGAACCGGTCGACCAGGCCGTGCTGGCGAACGGCGACGAGGTCCAGATCGGCAAGTTCCGCCTCGTGTTCCTGACCGGTCCGGGAGCCGGGGGCCAGGGGGCGCAGTGACGGCTGCCGGGCGGCCGCAGCGCGGTGGGTTGAGCATCGGGGCGGTGCTGTCACAGCTTCGCCCCGAGTTCCCCGACGTGACCATCTCGAAGATCCGCTTCCTGGAATCCGAGGGACTGGTCCGCCCGGCACGCACCGCTTCGGGCTACCGGCAGTTCACCTCCGCCGATGTCGAGCGGTTGCGCTTCGTCCTGGCCGCCCAACGGGACCACTACCTTCCGTTGAAGGTCATCAAGCAGCAGCTCGACACCGCCGACGAGCCGCCGAGGCGCGCGCTGGTGGCGGTCGAGGGCGTGCCGACCGTCGAGCACTTCGAGCAGTCGCCCAGCACGTCGAGGCTGACCCGCGAGGAGTTCCTCGCGCAGTCCGGCATCAGCAAGACCACGCTGGCGGACCTGGAGCAGTACGGGATCATCCGCGCGGGCGCCGCCGGGTTCTACGACCCGGAGTCGGTGGTCGTCGCGACGACCGTGCGCGCGATGACCGAATACGGCATCGAACCGCGCCACCTCCGCGCATTCCGCGCGTCCGCGGACCGCGAAGTCGGATTGCTCGAGCAGATCGTCACACCGCTCTACCGGCAGCGAGATCCCGAAGCGCGCGGTCGCGCCGAGGACGTCCTCCGGGAATTGGCAGTGCTGTCCGTCACGTTGCACACACTGCTGGTGAAGGCCGGTCTGCGCGGTGTCGCAGGTGGATAGCGATATCGGGGGCACCGGACCGGTGTGACCGCGTTGTCCGCATCGTGATGTCGAAGTGGACTCCAGTGGGGCAACCTGCCCGCTTGGCGGGTAGCGTCGAAGATGTACGTGGAGGATCCTCGTTGTCGTACGGGGACGCCGTGGTTCAGCGCGCTGAGGGAGGCGATACCCGATGAGCGAAATGCGCGTCGTGGGAGTGCGGGTGGAACTGCCCGCCAACCAGCCGATCCTGTTGCTGCGCGAAACCGAGGGCGAGCGGTACCTGCCGATCTGGATCGGGTCGGTCGAGGCAACCGCCATCGCCCTGGAACAGCAGGGTGTGCGGCCCGTCCGGCCCCTCACCCACGACCTCCTCAAGGACGTCATCGGCGCCTTGGGCCGTCAGCTGGAACAGGTCCGGATCACAGATCTGCAAGAGGGCACCTACTACGCCGAGCTGGTCTTCGACGGCGACGTGCGGGTGTCGGCACGGCCAAGCGACTCGGTGGCGCTCGCGCTGCGGGTCGGGGTGCCGATCCACGCCGACGAGTCCGTGCTCGCCGAAGCGGGGCTGATCATCCCGGACGAGCAGGAGGACGAGGTCGAGAAGTTCCGCGAGTTCCTCGACTCCATCTCGCCGGAGGACTTCCGCGGCGCCGACACCTGAGATTTCGAACCTGAACGCGCCGAGAAGGCCACTCACGGGTCCCGTGAGTGGCCTTCTTCGCGTCCGGGACCAGTCGGGTCGATGACGGAGCGTGACGATCACTCGGGCGGACCCCGCTAACGGGTGTCACACGGCCGCGCTACCCAATGTCATTGGCGTTCGGCTAAACGATCACTAAACGTCACTCGAACGGGTCAGTTGGGCGTATTCCCTCACCCTCAACCTGAGGTTGAGGAAAGACCCGTCCCGCGCGTCGCGTTGACCTGCCCCCACCCCGGTCCTACCGTCGAACTCAAGTGAATTGCGACGATGTGATTCCACAGCGCAGCAGCTTCACGGCCGGTGTTCCCCGTCCACGGGAACCGCCGGTGACGGTCGCCGGTCGTCAGGCCGGCCGAGGGGAGGCAGGCGTGGCAGAGGAAGCGCCCATGCGGGCCGGATCCGGGGAACAAGGTGAGCTGTTCCCGGACTCCTCGCTGCCGGACGAGTACGTCGGCTACCGCGGGCCCGCCGCGTGCCAGATCTCCGGGATCACCTATCGCCAACTCGACTACTGGGCGCGCACCGGACTGGTCAACCCGACGATAAGGAGTGCGCAGGGCTCGGGGAGCCAACGGCTGTACTCGTTCAAGGATATCCTGGTCCTCAAGGTCGTGAAACGGCTTCTCGACACCGGCGTCTCGCTCCAGAACATCCGCGTCGCCGTCGAGCACCTGCGTCAGCGCGGTGTGCAGGACCTGGCCAGGATCACGCTGTTCAGCGACGGGACGACGGTTTACGAGTGCACCTCCGCCGAGGAGGTCGTCGATCTGCTTCAGGGCGGGCAGGGGGTGTTCGGCATCGCGGTGAGCGGGGCGATGCGGGAGATCAGCGGCACCATTCACGAGTTCCCGGCGGAGCGGGTGGATGGTGTGGACGGGGATTCGGTTAGCGATGACGAGCTGTCCAGGCGGAGGCGGAACCGGGCGATCGGTTGATCGGTGGTGGGGGGCGCTGTGCGGCTTGGGGCTGTGCGCGGTGAGTCGTGTGTGGCTGGGTGGCTGGGGTAGTGCAGGTGTGGTGCGGGGTTGGTTGCGTTGTGGGGTGGCCGATTTGACTTGGGGCCCCTCTTTTTGGGCCTCGGCGGTCTGAAAGGGCAGGTGGTGGTGACCTGCCCGCCGCCGCGAGGGTAGGCCCGAAAACCCCAAGTAAAATCGGCCGCGCTTGCGTGCTTTCCTTGAGTGCCGGCAGGTTGGGTTGGTGGTTGGCTTTTTTGAAGTGGTTTGGTGGGTGGGTTTGTCACGAATGGGTTGTTGGTTCGTGGGTTTTTTGTTTTCCTTGGGATTCCTGTCCGGTTTGCTGTTCGGATTTTTGTTGGTATCTCCGGGTCATCGGGTCACGTGTGGTGACTACAGTCGTGCGGCATGACGGAGCCTGGCTACCTCGCTGCCACCCGGACGTCCTACGACACCGTTGCTGAGAGCTACGCCGGGGTGATCGGGTCGTTGTTCGGGGGTTTTCCGGTTGGGCGGGGGATGTTGGCGGTGTTCGCCGAGTTGGTGTTGGCCGGTGGTGGTGGGCTGGTGGCCGACGTGGGGTGTGGTCCTGGTTTGGTGACCGCGCACCTGAACTCGTTGGGTGTGTCGGCGTTCGGTGTGGACCTTTCGCCGAAGATGATCGACATCGCCCGGTCTACCTATCCTGAGCTGCGGTTCGAGGTTGGTTCGATGACCGCGTTGGACGTTCCGGACGGGGAGTTGCGGGGGTTGGTGGCGTGGTGGTCGATCTTCCACGTGCCCCGTGAGGAGGTGCCTGCGGTGATCGCGGGGTTCCACCGGGCTCTTGCGCCTGGTGGGCACTTGCAGATCGGGTTCCACGTCGGTGCGGGTCGGCTCAGCCCGGAGAAGGCCTACGGCGGTCATCCGGTGTCGTACACGGTCGATCTGCACCGGCCGGAGGACTTGGCGGACCTGTTGACCGAGGTCGGGTTCGACGTGACGGCGAGGCTGACCACGGAGGGTGCGAAGCGCCAGCAGGCGATGCTGTTGGCGCGCAAGCGCGTCGACTGACAGCCGGGAATGCGGGTGTCGGTCCGTGCCGTGCTGTTCAGGGGGCCGGTTTGACGGGGGACCTCGGTCTCGTCGGGCGTTTCCGCTGATCCGCACGGTGATCCGCGTCGCGCCCGCGGTACCGCGCGTGGGCCGGGCGGGTACGATCACCGGGTAGTCGCTGAACCCGCGCGGGAGAGTCCGAGTTCCCGTCCGCTCGGCGCCGAAGGAGCAAATCCTCCCCGGAACCTCTCAGGCGCAAGGACCGCACGGGCTAGACGCCTCTGGAAAGTGGGCCGGGAAACCGACCCCGCCGACGGTGAAAACCCGGTCCAGCACCGGGTGAAGCTCTCAGGCGCCCGCCGAGCGGGTTGGAGACAGAGGGGGAGGGCAACGGCAGAAGTGTGTCCGTAGCCCAACCCCCGCCGGAGGCGCCTCCATGACGCAGGACCGCATTCCTCTCGCCGCTCTCGAGCACGGCACCCCGTTCGCCGACCGCCACGTCGGCCCCCGTCCGGCCGAGCTGGCCAGGATCCTCGACGTCATCGGTGTCGGTTCGCTGGAGGAGTTGGCGCAGCGGGCGATCCCGCCGTCGATCCGCGAGCGCGAGCTGGTCCTGGACCTGCCGGCCCCGGCCACGGAGACCGAGGCGCTGGCCGAGCTGCGCGTGCTGGCCTCCCGCAACCGGCCGATGACGCAGATGATCGGCCTCGGCTACTACGGCACGATCACGCCCCCGGTGATCCGCCGCAACGTGCTGGAAAGCCCGGCCTGGTACACGGCCTACACGCCCTACCAGCCGGAGATCTCGCAGGGCCGCCTCGAGGCGCTGCTCAACTTCCAGACGATGGTCGCCGACCTGACCGCGCTGCCGCTGTCGAACGCCTCCATGCTCGACGAGGCCACCGCCGCCGCCGAGGCGATGACGCTGGTGCGCCGCGCGGGCAAGTCGAAGTCGACCAAGTTCGTCGTGGACGCGGACACGCTGCCGCAGACGCTGGCCGTGATCGGAACCAGGGCCGAGCCGCTGGGCATCGAGATCGTCGTCGCGGACCTGTCGCAGGGCATCGAGGGCCTCGGGCTGGGCGGCGACTTCTTCGGCGTGCTGCTGTCCTACCCCGGCGCGTCCGGTGTGGTGCGCGACCAGGAGTCGGTCATCGCCGAGGTGCACAAGGCCGGCGCGCTCGCGGTCGTGGTCGCGGACCTGCTGGCGCTCACGCTGCTGCGCCCGCCCGGCGAGGTCGGCGCGGACGTCGTCGTGGGCACCACCCAGCGCTTCGGCGTGCCGATCGGCTTCGGCGGCCCGCACGCCGGTTACATGGCGGTGCGCACCGGCCTGGAGCGGCAGCTGCCCGGCCGACTGGTCGGCGTGTCCGTGGACGCCGACGGCGACCGCGCGTACCGGCTCGCGCTCCAGACCCGCGAGCAGCACATCCGCCGCGAGAAGGCGACCAGCAACATCTGCACGGCGCAGGTCCTGCTCGCCGTGATCGCCTCGATGTACGGCGTCTACCACGGCCCCGACGGCCTGCGCGCCATCGGCACCAGGGCGCACCGGATGGCCACCGTGCTCGCCGGGGGCCTGCTCGAAGGCGGCGTGGACGTGCTGCACGGCGAGTTCTTCGACACCGTCCAGGCGCACGTGCCCGACCGCGCGGCCGAGGTCGTCGAGGCCGCCCGCGCCCGCGGCATCAACCTGCGGCTGGTCGACGGGTCGACGGTCGCCATCGCCTGCGACGAGACCACGACCCGCGCCAACCTGGTCGACGTGTGGCAGGCGTTCGGCGTGGTGGTGTCGGACGTGGACGCGCTCGACGCGGACACCGCCGACGGCATCCCGGCCGAGCTGCGCCGCACGTCGGAGTTCATGACGCACCCGGTGTTCCACCGCCACCGCTCGGAAACCGCGCTGCTGCGCTACCTGCGCGCGCTGTCGGACAAGGACGTCGCGCTGGACCGGAGCATGATCCCGCTGGGCTCGTGCACGATGAAGCTCAACGCCACGGCCGAGATGGAACCCATCACCTGGCCCGAGTTCGCCGACCTGCACCCGTTCGCGCCCGCCGAGGACGCCGAGGGCCTGCTCGCGCTGGTGAAGGACCTGGAGGACTGGCTGGCCGAGGTCACCGGCTACGACGCCGTGAGCCTCCAGCCGAACGCGGGCAGCCAGGGCGAGTTCGCCGGTCTGCTGGCGATCCGCGCGTACCACCGCGGCCGCGGCCAGGCCGCCCGCGACATCTGCCTCATCCCGTCCAGCGCGCACGGCACGAACGCCGCCAGCGCCGTGATGGCGGGCATGAAGGTCGTCGTGGTGAAGTGCGACGACAAGGGCAACATCGATCTCGCCCACCTGCGCGCCACGGTCGACGAGCACCGCGACGACCTCGCCGCGATCATGATCACCTACCCGTCCACGCACGGCGTGTACGAGGACACCGTCCGCGACGTCTGCGGCCTGGTGCACGACGCGGGCGGCCAGGTGTACGTCGACGGCGCGAACCTCAACGCCCTGATCGGCCTCGCGCAGTACGGCAAGTTCGGCTCGGACGTCTCGCACCTGAACCTGCACAAGACGTTCTGCATCCCGCACGGCGGCGGCGGCCCCGGCGTCGGCCCGATCGGCGTGCGCTCGCACCTCGCGCCGTACCTGCCGAACCACCCGCTCCAGCCGCTGGCCGGTCCCGAGACCGGCGTCGGCCCGATCAGCGGCGCCCCGTGGGGCTCCGCGTCGATCCTGCCGATCTCGTGGGCGTACGTCCGCATGATGGGCGCCGACGGCCTCCGCCGCGCCACCCTGACCGCGGTCGCCGCCGCCAACTACGTGGCCCGGCGCCTGGACGAGCACTACCCGGTCCTCTACACCGGCGAGGGCGGCTTCGTCGCCCACGAGTGCATCCTCGACCTGCGCGGCATCACCAAGACGACCGGCGTCACCGTCGACGACGTGGCCAAGCGCCTCGCCGACTACGGCCTGCACGCCCCGACGATGTCGTTCCCCGTGCCCGGCACGCTGATGGTCGAGCCGACGGAGAGCGAGGACCTGGGCGAGATCGACCGGTTCATCGACGCGATGATCGCGATCCGCCGCGAGATCGACCAGGTGGCTTCCGGCGAGTGGCCCGCCGACGACAACCCGCTCCGCAACGCGCCGCACACCGCGGCGTCCATCGCGCGCGAGTGGAACCACCCCTACAGCCGTGAGGTGGCCGTCTTCCCGGCGGGCGCGGGCGCCCCGAAGATCTGGCCGCCCGTCCGCCGGATCGACGGCGCCAAGGGCGACCGCAACCTGGTCTGCTCCTGCCCGCCGATCTCCGCCTACAGCTAGCCGCTCCCACCACCGCGAAAGGGCCGTCCTCCGGGGCGGCCCTTTCGCGTTCGCGGGGGAGGCCCCGAACGCGGAAGGCCCCTTCGGATGTGATGTCAAAGCGCTGGTAAACTGCGAAGGCAACCTTTGTAGTTTGCCTTCCCAACGGCTACGCTGGAGTCGTGGACGAGACCGTGGACGTGGCCGCTCTGGCAGCTGAGCTGCGGGCGCTGATCGCCAAGCTGCGCAGGCGGATGCGGGAGCACTCGAACTCGACCGACTTCACGCCGTCGCAGATCGCCGTGCTGATCCGACTGGAGAAGGGCGGATCCGCGACGGTGACCGAGCTGGCCCGCGCCGAAGGCGTGCGGCCGCAGTCGATGGGCGCCAACGTGGCCGTCCTGGAGGCGGCGGGGTTCGTCTCGGGTGTGCCGGACCCGGCCGACGGGCGGCGCACGATCCTGTCCCTCACCGAGGAGGCGCGGGAGAAGGTCGCGGCGGGCAGGGCGGCGCGGGAGGGCTGGCTGTTCCAGGCCGTCCACAAGACGCTCACGCCCGTCGAGCGGCGGGAGCTGGCGTCGGCCGTCGAACTGCTCAAGCGCGTCGCGGACTCGTAGGACGCACCAGGCCGGAGGGTTTCTTCGGCGTGCCCGGAATGAGGAGAACCATGCCAGTCACCACGCTCGACCCGAAGACCGCGCTCGTGGTCGTCGACCTCCAGAAGGGCGTCGTCGGAATGCCCGCCGCCCACCCGGTCGACCAGGTCGTGAAGAACTCCGCCGCGCTGGCCGACGCGTTCCGCGCGCACGGCCTGCCGGTCGTCATCGTCACGGTCGACGGCGTCGCGCCCGGACGGACGGACCAGAACCGCCCGGCGGTGGAGTTCCCGGCGGAGTGGCTCGAACTCGTGCCGGAGCTGAACCGGCAGCCGGGCGACCACGCCGTCACCAAGCGGACGTGGGGCGCGTTCACCGGCACGGACCTCGACGCGCACCTGAAGGGCGAGGGAGTCACGCAGGTCGTGGTCGTCGGCGTCGCCACCAGCGCCGGGGTCGAGTCGACCGCCCGGCACGCGCACGAACTCGGCTACCACGTCACCCTGGCCGTCGACGCGATGACCGACATGAGCCGGGAGGCGCACGACCACAGCGTCGCGCAGATCTTCCCGAAGATCGGTGAGACCGGCACGACGGAGGAGATCATCGACCTCGTCACCAGCGGTAATGGTCGAAGCTGACCTCGCCCCGAGGGGGACGTTCCGCTCGCTGAGCGTCTTCAACTACCGGGTGTGGGCGGGCGGCGCGATCGTCTCCAACATCGGGACGTGGATGCAGCGCACGGCGCAGGACTGGGTGGTGCTGACCCAGCTCACGCACAACAACGCGACCGTCGTCGGCATCGTGATGGCACTCCAGTTCGGCCCGCAGGTGCTGCTGCTGCCGTTCACCGGCCTCGCGGCCGACCGGCTCGACCGCCGCAAGCTGCTGATGGCGACCCAGGCGTCGATGGGGGTCCTGGCGCTCGGCCTCGGCCTGCTGACCGTCACCGACGCCGTGCGGCTGTGGCAGGTGTACCTGTTCGCGCTGCTGCTCGGCTGCGTCACCGCGTTCGACGCGCCCGCCCGCCAGACGTTCGTGTCGGAACTGGTCGTCGGCCCCAACCTGTCGAACGCGGTGGCGCTGAACTCGACCTCGTTCAACGCCGCCCGGATGATCGGGCCCGCCGTCGCGGGCGTGCTGATCGCGCTCGTCGGCTCCGGCTGGGTGTTCCTGGTCAACGCGGCCTCGTTCGGCGCCGTGCTGCTGTCCCTGCGGTTCCTGCGGAGGGGAGAGCTGCACCCGGCGGTCCGCGCCGCCCGTGGTCGCGGCGGCTTCGCCGAGGGCCTGCGCTACGTCTGGTCGCGGCGGGACATCAGGACGATCCTGCTGATGCTGTTCCTGGTGGGCACGTTCGGGATGAACTTCCCGATCTTCATCTCGAGCATGTCGGTCAGCGTGTTCCACCTCGGGTCGAGGGAGTTCGGGCTGCTGACGTCCGCGCTCGCCGTCGGCTCGGTGGTCGGCGCGCTGCTGTCGGCGCGGCGGGCCAGCCCGCGGGTGTCGCTGCTCGCCGTCGGAGCCGCCGTGTTCGGCGTGGGGTGCGCGTTGGCGGCGGTGATGCCGACTTCCTGGCTGTTCGGACTGGCGCTGGTCGTCGTCGGAGTGGCCTCGCAGACCCTCACGACCACCGCGAACAGCTCCATCCAGCTGGCCACCGACCCCGTCATGCGCGGCCGCGTGATCTCCATCCTGCTGGCCATCGTCGTCGGCGGCACGCCCATCGGCGCCCCGATCGTCGGCTGGGTGGCCGACTCGTTCGGGCCGCGCTGGTCACTCGCCCTCGGCGCGACAGCGGGCTTCGCCGCGGCCGTCGTGGGCGTGTACTACCTGGTCAAGCACGTGCACGGGCCAGCAGGAAATGCCGAGCCCCGGCCCGCGGTTGAACCTGGCAGGACCCGCTGACCCCACCGAAAGGCAGCACCCGCTCATGGCACGCGAAGTCAAGATCCCCGGCCCGGACCACCCCATCACCGTCACGCCCACGACCGACCGCGTCGTCGTGCGCGCCGGTGACCGCGTCATCGCCGACACCACCAAGGCGCTCACGCTCCAGGAATCCACGTACCCGGCCGTGCAGTACGTGCCGATCGGCGACGTCGACCAGTCCGTGCTGACGCGCACCGGCACCAGCACGTACTGCCCGTTCAAGGGGGACGCGTCCTACTACACGATCACCGGCGGCGAGCAGCTGACCGACGTCGTGTGGTTCTACGAGGAGCCGTACGAGGCCGTCGCGGAGATCGCCGGTCACGTCGCGTTCTACCCGAACAAGGTCGACATCACCGTCGGCTGACCATCCTCGACCCACCAGCGGCTCCGCCCTCTCCAGGACGGAGCCGCTTCCGCGTCCTACGAGGGCAGGTCGTACTCCAGCGAGTACGTCCCGTTCTGCCCCTCGACCCACACGATCTCGCCCCGCCCGCTCAACCCGGCCAACCCGCCCGTCCCGGACCCTGCGACCACGGTGAACCCGCCCGTCACGGTCCCGTCGTGGTAGCCGCTGACGTGCTGGAGCACGAAAGTCCCGGTGCGGTCGCCGAGCGCGCCGTTCACCAGCTCGTGGCCGATGGACTCGCAGTTGTTGTCGTCGGCGTAGGTCATGACGAACCGGGTCTCGCCGGAGGCCTCCAGGTCGCCGTGGTAGCCGCCGACCATCGTGCCCTGGGTGAGCTTGTGGCCGGAGACCTCGTTGTGCGGCTTGCCGTCCCAGGTCTTCTCGTCCCAGCTCTTCATCTCGACGGTGCCGGTCGCTCGTGTGCTCATGGCGCGAAGTCAACCCGCCGTACCTGACAGCGAACGTCAGGTACAGGGGGAAACTTGGGGACATGCGCGCGAGCCGACTGCTGTCCCTGCTGCTCCTGCTCCAGTCGCGCGGGCGGCTGACCGCGCAGGAGCTGGCCGACGAGCTGGAGGTGTCGGTCCGCACGGTGTACCGGGACGTCGAGGCGCTCGGCGCGGCCGGGGTGCCCGTGTACGCGGATCGCGGCCCGGCGGGCGGGTACCGGCTGCTCGACGGCTACCGCACCCGGTTGACCGGGCTGACCAGCGAGGAGGCCGAGTCGCTGTTCCTGGCGGGGATGCCGGGGCCCGCGGCGGAGCTGGGACTGGGGACGGTGGTGGCGGCGGCGCAGCTCAAGCTGCACGCGGCGCTGCCGCGGGAGCTGAGGTCGCGGGCGGGCCGGATCCGCGAGCGGTTCCACCTGGACGCGCCCGGCTGGTTCCGGCACTCGGAGGAGACGCCGTTCCTGTCGACGATCGCGGACGCGGTGTGGAACCAGCGGCGGCTGGACATCCGCTACCGGCGGTGGGGCGGGCGGGCGATCGAGGTGCGCCGGACCGTCGACCCGTTCGGCCTCGTGCTGAAGGCGGGCGTCTGGTACCTGGTGGCGCGCGCCGACGGCGACCTGCGCACCTACCGGATCGCCCGCGTGCTGGAGGTGGCGGCGCTCGACGAGGGCTTCGAACGGCCGGACGACTTCGACCTCACGGAGTTCTGGGCGGACTGGTCGGATCACTTCGAGCAGCGGATGTACGGCATGCGCGTCACGGTCCGGATGTCGGCCACCGGGCTCGGCCGGGCGCAGTTCCTGCTCAGCCTGGTGGCCGCGCGGGCGCTGCGGGACTCCACCGCCGAACCGGACGAGGACGGCTGGACGACCGTGGAGGTCCCCGTCGAGTCGCTCGACCACGCCGAGGTGGACCTCATGCGGCTCGGTCCGGAAGCGGAGGTCGTCGCCCCGCCGGAACTCCGCGAACGCGTGATCGCGAGGGTGGCCGCGATGGCGGCGGTCTACGGGCCGCGGTCCTGATACCGGGCGATCCGCGGTCGACCGGACTGGGGGAACAAGAGGGCACATTGCGGTGTTCTTGGGGTCCGTTAGCCTTTTCTAGGGGTATCGGGTGACTGGTCGCGTACTTATCGTCGATGGTGTGGACAACAAGATTGTGATCACGGTCGCGACCACGTTCGAGCTGCTCGCGCCAGGTGGTGAACCCGCGCCGATAGCCGCCGAATTGCGATACGACCCGGACGATCCGTACGCGATCACGATCCGCTTCCACACCGGCCACGGGGAGGTCGAGTGGATGTTCGGCCGCGAATTGCTGGCCGACGGCCTGCTCTCCCCGACCGGCGTGGGCGACATCGCGGTCCGACCGTCACCGGAGGACCCGGAGCAGGCGCTGGTGGAGCTGAACGCGCCCGCCGGGTCCGCCGTCCTGGCCGTGCCGTCGGACGACATCGCCGAATTCCTCGACCTCTCCTACGACCTCGTGTCGCCCGGCGAGGAAGAGCTCTGGATCGACTTCGAGGCCGAACTCGCGAAGCTCGCCATCCAGTACTAGGACGCCGACAGGACCTGCGCCAGCGCGGAGTCGATCGCCTTGCCGTCCTCGGCCACGGAGAACGAGCCGCCGGTCGACTGGGTGATGCGGGTCAACGGATCGCGTTCCGGCGCGGAGCCGAGCGCGATGACGCTGATCGGGATCGGGCGCGCGTCGTCCTTGAGCTGGTCCAACTGGGCGCGCAGCCCGTCGAAGTCCAGTCCGCCGTCGTTGGGGCCGTCGGTGAACACGACGATCCGGTTGCGCTTGCCGTCCTGGTAATCGGCCTGCGCGTCCTTGTACAGCGCGACCAGGCTCGTGTAGAGCTGCGTCGCGCTCAGCGGCTGAAGTCCCGCGATGCCGTCCAGCAGCGCCTGCCGCTGCTCCACGACCGGGCCCGTGGGCACGAGTTCGCGGTACGGCAGGTCGCCGTCGATCTGGCGCGAGAACTCCCACAGCCCGACCGAGCCCGACAGCGAACGGTTGACCTGGCCCGACAGCGCGGCCTTCAGCCACTCCATCCGGCTCTTCCCGTCACCGCCCGACTCCTCCATGGACTTCGACGAGTCGACCAGCACCCGCACGACCTGGCCGTTGTCGGCCGTCGCCCACGCCGCCGAGATCTGCTGCGTGGTGTTCGAGTCCGCCGGTGCCAGGCCCTCGGTCATCGTCGCCCAGCGCACGCCCGGCGAGGGCTTCGGCCGTTCCGTCGACGACGGCACCCGCAGGCCCGCCGCGGCGAGGATCTTCTGCTGCTCGGTGCCCGTCAGGAACTCGCGGAACGCCTGCGCGGCCCGCACCTGCGCCTCGCCGACCCAGTCACCCGCCAGCGCCACGAACGGGAAGTCCGCGACCGGTGTGGGGCCGCCGGGGGCGACGCCGTAGAGCGGCTTCAGCGGGGGAGTGCCGCTGTCCTTGCCGGTGTTGTGCCGGTAGAGGTCGACCTCGAACACGGGCACCGAGCTGAACCCCGACCCGTTCACCGCCGTGCTGTCGGCCAGCAGGTGCATGGCCTCCCACGTGCTGCCGGGCGTCTCCACCGGTTTGGCCCCGACAAGGCTCGCCATCGTGTTCTTCACCGGGTCCAGGTCCAGCATCTCCGTGGTGACCGGGCCCTTGCCCTCGGGGCTCGCGCCCGCCAGCGCCGACTGGATCGCCATCGCGGTCGCCGCGTTGGACGTCGGGTCGGGCATCGCCACCTTGAACTGGCCCCACTCGCCCTTGCCGAACCGGTCCCAGCCGCCGGGCGCGGACGTCAGGCCGGGCAGGTCGGTCCACCGGAAGCCCGCCGAGGCCTGCACGGCCGTCGCGCCCTGTTCGGGCAGCGCGAGCAGCACGGGGCTCTGCGCGATCGACTGCGGGGCGGCGCCGAGCAGCGAGTGGTCCTGCGCGCCCAGCCGGTTCGCCCACAGCATCGAGTCGGTGATCCACGCGTGCGGCTTCGCGCCCAGCTTCCCCTCGTCCCAACCCTGGGTGAGGCTGTCCAGCACGACCTCGGAGTCGATCGACTGCACCTCGACGCGGATGCAGTGGTCGTAGACCACCGGCCGCTTCGCGCTCCACGCCTTCGCCACGTCGCGCACCGCGTCGGCCGCGCTCGGCGTCGACGCGATCCTCAGCAGCGCCTCGCCCTCGGCGCAGTCACCGGCCTCGGCAGCGGCCCGGCGTTCGAGCACACCGCCCAGCCAGCTCCAGCCGAAGACCCCCAGGACGAGCAGCGCGACCAGTCCGATGACCGCTACCGGCCACCCGGCCACACCCCGCTTGACCCGTGTGCGCAGCGTGCGATGTCGGGACATCGACTTCCCTTTCAGAGTCTGACCACGGCCCGTGGGACGACCACCGCGTCCGGTAACCGGATCAACCGCCCCCGACGACACCTGTACCGGTAAGCCGTCACGCTAACAGGTGGAGACTGAGGACAACGTTAAGTATGTGTAGATCAAATGCCGTCATTTTCCTCGTACGGCTTAGTCAATGTGTACGGAAGTGCGAAGCAACGTCACGCTCAGTTCCAACAGTGCGGCCCGCAGGGGGACGGCCCGCTCGGCGAACTCCGCCTGCCGCCGCACGTACTCCGCACGCCCCTCGGGCGTCTCGATGGCCACCGGCTCGTAGCCCAGCGGCGCCAGGTCGTACGGACTCGCCCGCATGTCCAGTTCGCGCACGTCCGCCGCGAGCGCGAAGCAGTCGGCCACCAGTTCCGACGGCGTCGCCGGGTCCAGCTTGTAGCTCCACTTGAAAAGATCCATGTTCGCGTGCAAGCACCCCGGCTGCTCGAACTCGACCTGCGTCTCGCGCGTCGGCTGGAGCGTGTTGTGCGGCCGCGCGTCCGGCGTGAAGAACCGGAACGCGTCGAAGTGCCCGCACTGCACCCGACTCCCGTCCACCACCGCGTCCGTCCCCGCCGACCCGAGCCGCAACGGCCACGCGTTGTGCCGCACCTGCTCGGCCCTCTGCCGGTACACCATCGCCCACTCGTGCAGCCCGAAGCAGCCAAGGCGCGGAGTCCTCGCCGCCGTCACCGTCAGCAGCCGGTGGGCGAACTCGACCGTCGGCCGCCGCGCTTCGGCGAACCGGTCGACGTCCAGCGCCACGCCGTCCGCGGTCTCGACGTAGGCGGGCCAGCGGAGGTACTCGCGGGCGGCGTCGCCGGTGAGCACGACACCGGGGCCGGGGTGCCAGCGTTCGAGCTTCGACGGGCGGTGGGAGTAGTAGGAGAAGAGGAAGTCGAGAACGGGGTGCTTCTCCCCGGTCGCCTTCCGGTCGTGGTGGGGCCCCGTCCACCGCCGCACCCGCGCCCGGTGCTCGGCCCGGCGCGCGGTCCAGTCGGCCTCGGCCAGCACTACCTCCATGGGTGACAACGGTACGGGGCGGCCCCGTGCCGTTGTTGCGGCACGGGGCGGGCACTTCGCTCAGAGCAGACCCGGCACCTCGAGGGCCCCGGTGTCCTTCGGGCGCGTGAAGCGGACGTCCAGGCCGGGGACTCGACCGGAGGTCAGCGCCAGCACGGCAGTCAGCAGGCCGGTCGGCACGGCACCGCGGACGTCAC
Organism: Umezawaea sp. Da 62-37; assembly: GCF_032460545.1. Taxonomy (GTDB): domain Bacteria; phylum Actinomycetota; class Actinomycetes; order Mycobacteriales; family Pseudonocardiaceae; genus Umezawaea. The sequence continues at coordinate 3,166,710 of NZ_CP135965.1, read as the reverse complement.
CGCTCCTGCTGACGAGCCAGGCGGTGAAGAAGAACACCAGGGTTGTCGTCACCACCTGCGTTGTGGAGAGCTGTCGTTGAGCGGCGCTTTGAGGTGTTCGCCTGCTCGGGCGTGATGTGCGGGTGGGTTCTCCTGGTTGTCGCCTTGATCGTGGAATGGTGATGATTCGCTCGACCGGGTGAATCCTCAGTGGACTGCCCAGGGGCGCGCGGGTTCATGATCATCGGTTGTGGGGGCGGCGTGACCTGCGGGGGAGTTCCGTATGGTCGTGGCCATGACGCCGGACAACCGATCCATGCGTGAGCGGATGCTCGCGGGAGACCTGTACCTCGCCGATGATCCGAAGCTGGACGAGTGGTCGGCGGTGGCGGGGGAGTTGCAGGACGCGTACAACGCGACCGGGGCTCGGCAGGGGGCTGAGAGGTTCCGGTTGTTGGGGCGGCTGTTGGGGGCGGTGGGGGAGGGGACGGTGATCCGGCCGCCGTTCCACGTCGACTACGGGCGGTTCATCACCGTGGGGGCGAGGACTTTCGCGAATTTCGGGTTGGTGGCGTTGGACGTCGCGCCGATCGCGATTGGTGATGATGTGCAGATCGGGCCGAACGTGCAGTTGTTGACGCCCACGCACCCGGTGGAGCCGGAGCCCCGTCGGGCGAAGTGGGAGGCGGCCAAGCCGATCGTGATCGGGAACAACGTCTGGCTGGGTGGGGGTGTGATCGTGCTGCCGGGGGTGACCATCGGGGAGAACACGGTGGTGGGGGCGGGGGCTGTGGTGACGCGGGATCTGCCTGCGAACGTGGTGGCGGTGGGGAATCCGGCTCGGGTGGTGAGGGAGTTGGGGTATTCGCCGCCCTGGACCCGGACGCAGCCGAGTGGGAGTGGGGTTATTTCGACCAGTTACAGCGGGGATCGGGAGTAGGGGCGGGGGTGGGGGTGGGTTTAGGGAAAGAGGGAAGCCCGGCCCCCGCAGCGCGATTGTCTCAATGCCACACCCCCGTTTGTCAAGGCGGGAAAGACGCCTTGACAAACGGGGGTGTGGCAGGAGGGCGCTGTGTATCGGGGGCAGGGGGAGGTCTGGCTTCGCCGGCATCGGGCTGTGCCCGACAGGGCATCAGGCTGCGCCTGACCAGGCACCTCGCTGCGCGTCGGTAGGGCATCTTGCTGCGCGTCGGTAGGGCATCAGGCTCCGCCTGACCAGGCACCTCGCTCCGCGTCGGCAAAGCACCTCGCTGCGCGTTGGCGGGGCATCCTGGGCTTCGCCGTCGGACGGAGAAGTGGGTTTGCTTTTCCGGCTGATTCACTCGCACGCCTTCCCTTTCGTCGACAGGGTGGTCGTCATGGGTACTGGGTGGCGGCGGTTGCAGGTGGTGGCGGTCAGCGGGTCGGCGGGGGAGGGGTTGTTGTTGACGGCGTTGCCGCTGATGGCGGTGACGATCACGACGGATCCTCGGCAGGTCGCGTTGGTGAACGTGGTGGGTCAGCTGCCGTGGTTGTTGTTCTCGCTGGTGGCGGGGGTGTTGATCGATCGGTTCCAACGGACGGCTGTGTTGGGGGCGGCGTTCGGGGTGCAGGCGGTGGCGGCTGCGGTGTTGGCGGTGGCGGCGTCGGCGGGGTGGTTGGGTCTGCCGTTGTTGTTGGTCGTTTCATTTGTCGTTGTCACCTCGCAGGTGCTCGGTGATGGGGCGAGTGGGGCGTTGGTGCCGGATGTGGTGGGGCCGGAGCGGTTGGCGGCGGCGAACGCGCGGATGATCGTGATCGATCGCGGGGTCGTGCAGTTCGTGGTGCCGCCGGTGACTGGGTTCCTGTTGGCGTATGCGGTGGGGTTGCCCGCGTGGATCGCCTGCGTGACGGCGCTGGTGGCGTTGTGGTTGACGCGTGGGATCACGGCGCGGCACGTGCCGAATCCGCCTGGGCACCCGCTGCGGGACATCAAGGTCGGGTTGGCGTTCCTGGTGGGCAGTCCGCTGCTGCGCACCATCACGCTGACGGTGGCGCTCGGCTCGTTCGCCGCCAGCGCCTGCGTCTCGATGTTCGTCCTGTACGCCACGCAGGTGCTGCACGTCGGCTCGTTCGGCTACGGCGTGCTGCTGGCGTTCCTGGCGGTCGGGTGGATCGGTGCGTCGTTCGTGGTGCACCGCGTGGTCGTCCGCCTCGGCTACGCGTGGTCGATGCGGCTCGCGACGATCGGCGGTGCGGTCGCCCAGCTCCTCATCGCCGTGCTGCCGCCGGTGTTCGCGCTGGTCGCGGTGGCACTGGTGCTGCTGTCGTCGACGACGCTGGTGTGGAACGTGTGCTCGCAGTCGAGCAGGCAGCAGTTCACGCCGAAGCCGTTGCTGGGGCGGGTGCTGACGAGTCACCGGGCGTTGGCCTGGGGGCTGACGCCGCTCGGTGCGCTCACGGGAGGGTTCGTGGCCGCGCAGTGGGGGCTGCGGTGGGTGTGGGTGATGGGCGCGGCGATCCAACTGCTGTCCGTGCTGCTGATGTGGCGGACGGTGTCGCCGAAGGGGTTCGCGGTGGAGGAAGCCCGTGCCGTCGTGTGACGGCACGGGCCTCCGACCGGTGGGACTACAGCTCGCGGCTCACGTGGGTGCCGTCGCGGACGGTGCCGACGTACTCCTCGACCAGGTCCTCCATCGCCACGACGCCGCACAGCTTGCCGTCGGCGTCGACGGCGCGCGCGAGGTGGCTCTGGGCCCGGCGCAGGGCGGCCAGCGCCTCGTCCAGGTGGGCGTCGACCGGCAGGTCCGGCAGGCCGCGGATGCGGGTGCGCGGAACCGGGGTGCCGGGGTCGGCGCCCGCGAGGTCCAGCACGTCCTTGACGTGCAGGTACCCGAGCAGCCTGCCGTTGTCGCCGCGCACGGGGAACCGGGAGAACCCGGTCTGCGCCACGGACGACTCGACCTCGCCGACGGTCGGGTTCGACGACAGCGTCGTCAACCGGTCCAGCGGCACGAGGACGTCGGCGATCGTGCGCTCGGCCGACGACAGCGTCTGCGCGAGCCTGCGGTGCTCGGAGTCCTCCAGCAGGCCCTCCTGGCGGGACTGGGCGATGAGCATCGCCAGCTCGTCGGTGGTGTACGCGGACTCCAGCTCGTCCTTCGGCGTGACCTTCATCAGCTTCAGCACGGCCGTCGACACGACGGTGAACATCCGCAGCACCGGGCCGACCAGCTTGCAGAACCCGTAGTGCACCGGCACGAGCCAGATCGCCAGCTGCTCCGGGTTCGCGATGGCCAGGTTCTTCGGCACCATCTCGCCCAGGATCGTGTGCAGCGCGACCACGAGGACCAGGGCGAGGGCGAACGAGATGCCGTGCCGCAGCGCGGCGGGGATGCCGACCGCGTGGAACGGCGACTCGAGGATCGACGCGACGGCGGGTTCGCCGATCGCGCCCAGCCCGAGCGAGCACAGCGTGATGCCGAGCTGCGCGCCCGCGATGATCAGCGGCAGCTGCCTGCCCGCCTTGATCGCGGTGCGGGCCCGGCTGCTGCCCCGGTCGGCCAGCGCCTCCAGCCGGTCGCGGCGGGCGGTGATGATGGCGAACTCGGCGCCGACGAAGAACGCGTTGCCCATCAGGAACAGCAGGAGCACGAGGAGGCTCATTGCGCCGCCACCTGCTCGGTCTCGGCGACCTTGGCGACCCGCAGCTCGGCCGTGCGGTGCCGGTCCATCCGCATCACGGTGATCCGCCAGCCGTCCACCCTGATCTCGTCCCCGACGTCGGGGATGCGACCCAACCGGGCCATGACCAGGCCCGCCAGCGTCTCGTAGTCGCCGTCGGGCATCCGGAACCGGGTCGCCTCGGCGACCTCGTCGTCGCGCAGCAGGCCGGACACCATCCAGCTCTCCTTGCCCAGCGGCCGCACGGGCGCGGCCTCTCCGCGGTCGTGCTCGTCGCGGACGTCGCCCACGATCTCCTCGACCACGTCCTCCAGCGTCACCAGGCCCGCCGTGCCGCCGTACTCGTCCACGACGAGCGCGGTCTGCAACCCGGACGCGCGCAGCCTGTCCAGCAGCGCGTCGCCCTCCAGCGTCTCCGGCACGGTCTGCACCGGCCGGGTCAGCGCGGACACCGGTGTCGTCGCGCGCTGGTTCACCGGCACGCTGAACGCCTGCTTCACGTGCACCATGCCGCGCACCTCGTCGATGTCCCCGTTGTGCACGGGGAACCGGGAGAACCCGGTCGCGCGGGTCTTCTCGATCAGGTCGAGCACGGTCGCGTCGACCCTCAGCGCCTCGACCTGCACGCGCGGCGTCATCAGTTCACCGGCCGTGCGGTCGCCGAAGCGCAGCGAGCGGTCCAGCAGCGTCGCCGTGCTCTGGTCGAGCGTCCCGTGCTCGGCGCTGGAGCGCACCAGCGCGCCCAGCTCCTCCGGTGAGCGCGCGGACGCCAGCTCCTCGACCGGTTCCACGCCCAGCCTGCGGACCAGCCAGTTCGCCGCGAGGTTCATGCCGCTGATGAGCCAGCGGAACGCGCTGGAGAACGCCGACTGGAGGCCGACGACCGCGCGGGCGGTCTCCATGGGCTTGGCGATGGCGAGGTTCTTCGGCACCAGCTCGCCGAACACCATCGACACGGCCGTGGCCAGCGCCAACGCGAAGGCCAGGGCCAACGGGTCGGCCACCGCTGGCGGCACGCCGAGCGCGGTCAGGCCGGGTTCGACCAGTTCCGCGATGGCGGGTTCGGCGATGTAGCCGGTGATCAGGGTGGTGATGGTGATGGCCAGTTGGGCGCCGGAGAGCTGGAAGGACAGCGATCTGTGCGCCTTCTGGAGCTTCAGGGCCTTGGCATCGCCCACGACGGCCGCGTGGTTGTCCACGGTGCTGCGTTCGAGGGCGGTCAACGAGAACTCGGCGGCGACCGCGGTGGCGGTTCCGACGGTGAGGGCTATGACGGCCAGCAGGCCGAGCACGCTCAGGAGGGTTCCGATCACCTGCCGCCTCCGGCGGGGGAGGGGATCGGGTGGGTGGGGCAGCCGGGTGTTCGACCCGGCTCAGTACTGAAACCAGGTGACTGCGCGTCGCGCACGGAAGGAGTCACTCCTCGGTGGATCTTGCAGGTGGGGCGGGGTTCGGTCCAGTTTAGAGGGTACGGCCCTCAGCGCAGGCCGGTTCCGGACGGTGCGCGCGTGCTCGCCCTGAGCACGACCTCGCCCGCCACCTTGACCGTCCGCGGCTCGACCGAGCCCTCGTCCAGCACGAGCCGCGCGGCCCGCTCGCCCAGCTCCTCCAGCGGCAGCCGCACGGTGCTCAGCCCCGGCACCAGGTCCCGCAGCGTCGGGATGTCGTCGAAACCGGCGATCGACACGTCCTCCGGCACCCGCAGCCCGCGGTCGCGCAGCGCCGCCATGGCGCCCAGCGCCATCACGTCGTTCACGGCGAACACGCAGGTCGCGCCGGTCTTCGCGGCCACCAGCTCGGTCGCGGCCTCGTAGCCGCCGTCCCTGGTGAACGCCCCGGTCAGCACCGCCGACGGCGGCAGGTCGACGCCCACGTCCGCGAGGCCCGCCTTGAAGCCCGCCAGCCGGTCGCCCGCCACCACCAGCGAGGGCGGCCCGGCGAGCACGGCGAACTTCCGGTGCCCGAGCGCGGCCAGCTCCCGCGCCAGCGAACGGGCGCCCGCCCGGTTCGACGGCACCACGGTGTCGGTCGGGATGCGGGCCTGCGAGACGCACGCCACCCGGCCGCCCTGCGCGGCGAACGCCTCGATCTCGGCCGCCAGCCTGGCAGTGCTCGCGCGACTGGTCGTGCGGCTGCCCGCGATCACGACGGCCCGCGCCCGGTGCGCGCGCAGCGTGTAGAGCAGGTCGACCTCGCGATCGGGATCGCGGCCGGTGGTGCCCAGCACGACGACCAGGCCCGCGTCCTCGGCGACCCTGGTCACGCCCGCGGCGATGCTGGAGAAGTACGGGTCGGAGATGTCGTGCACGACGAGGCCGACCAGGACGCTGCTGTTGCGCGCCAACGACTGCGCGGCGGCGTTGGGGAGGTAGCCGAGCTCCTCCGCCGAACCGACCACGCGGTCGCGAAGCTCGTCGCTCACCTGTCGCGTGCTGCCGTTGAGCACGCGGGACGCGGTCGCCAGCGACACCCCCGCGTGACTCGCGACCTCCGCCAGCGTGACCTGCCTGGGAGTCAAACCCGTGCCTCCTCGTTAGCCTGCTCCGGAGCGTAGTCGTCGCAGGCGACAGGTGCGGCACGGCGTTGACCGCAAGCGTTTTCCGTACCCGACCGGGTCGGTCGTCGACGGCGGCGACGGCCGACCCGGTCCTCTTGCAAGAGCGCGCTGGGCGCCCGGAAATACCTCAGGCGCCCTTCCACGGGCGGTAACCCTGCGAACGCCACGAACGGGGGGTGCTCGACGTGATCCTCAGGACCGAGTCGAACAGCGTCCGGCCGATCGCCGTGCGGGCCCGCAGCGCCGGGTGCGTCGCGCCGTAGTTCTCGAGGTTCTCCGCCGCGTCACCGCGGAAGGCGCCCGACGCGAACAGGGCGTAGGTGACGATCGGCTTGCCGGTCTTGTCGAACACGATCCCGGCCTCGTTGCGGCCGTCGTCGAACCAGCCCGCCTTCGTCGCGACCTGGAGCCGCTCGTTCGACGACAGCTCCAGCCGGATGCCGTCGGTGAACGCCGTCAGCGACCGCAGGACCGTCAGCAGGTGCGCGGTGGACGCCTCGGACAGCAGTTCCCCCTTCACCAGCTTCTGCAGCAGCGTGAACGTCTCGCGCGGCGTCGTCGTGCCGAGGTAGTACCGGTTCGGGTTCGCCACCGGCACGACCTGGGTGTGCACGAAGCCCTTGGAGCGCAGGATCCCGTTGATCTCCGCCGCGGGCACGACCAGCCCGCACAACCGCACGGCGGTGTTGTCCGAGACGGTCAGCAGCGCGGCGAGCGCGTGGCCGATCGTCACCGAACTGGGGTACGCCCCGTCCAGCCCGAAGATGCCGTCGGTGTCCTGGATGACGATGTCCGCCGTCACCTCGATCCGCTGGTCGAGCCGCAGCAGCCCGCGGTCGACCTTGTCGAGCACGGTCACCGCGACCGCGATCTTGTTCACGCTGTACGCCTCGACCACCGCGTCGGCGTTCTCCTCGACGGCCGTCCGCACGGCGCCGTTCGGGTCCGCGACACCGATGTACGACGACCACGTGCCGCGCGCCCTGCGCGTCTCCAACCGGTACTTGCGCGCGATCTTGCGCCGCGCCAACTCCGCCGTCCCCGGGATCAGGCTCTCCAGTTCCGGCTCGGTGTCCACCTCGTCGACCTGGGCCGACGCCGTCGCGACCGACGTGCCCAGAACAGCGGAAGCCGCTGCCACGGACCCGAGCCCGAGTGCGAATCTGCGTGTGATGTTCATGGTGTCCCCCACCTGGTTCGGACCAACGCGTTGATCCAATCAGGTGTCGCTCTCATTTCGCTGACGACTTTGAGTAGCGTTCACGCCATGGTGGACCCGGTATTCCTGATCACGGGCGCGTCCCGCGGCATCGGCGCGGCCACCGCCGAACTCGCCGCCGCGGCGGGCTACCGCCTGGTGCTCACCTCACGACACCCCGAACACCTCACCGACCTCGCCACCCGACTCGGCGGCCCCGACCGCGTCCTGACGGCCTCGTGCGACGTCACGGCCTGGCCCGAACTCGCCGCCCTGGCCGCACGCGTCGAACAGGAGTGGGGCTCCATCGACGTCGTCTTCGCCAACGCGGGCAGCAGCGTCGTCACGTCGTTCGTCACCGACGAGGGCGCCCCACCCCAGGACTGGGCCGACATGGTCCTCACCAACGTCTGCGGCCCCGCCTACACCGCCCGCGCCACCATGCCCGCCCTCATGCGCAGCACCGGCCACCTGGTCCTGACCGGCTCCGCCGCCGGCCGCGGCACCCGCCCCGGCAACCTCTACGCCGCCACCAAGTGGGCCGTCACCGGCCTGGCGCAGAACATCCGCGCCGAATGCACCGACACCGGCGTACGGGTAACGCTCCTGCAACCAGGCCTCACCGACACCACCGCCATCCCCGCAACGCGCACCGCAGAACCAAAACTCAACCCGTCAGACGTGGGCAGGGCGGTGCTGTACGCGGTCTCGCAACCGAAAACGGTAGACGTGAACGAAATCCTCATCAGACCCACCGGCCAGGGCCCTTACCGCTAACCCGACGACCACCAAGCCCACCCACCCTGCCCACCAACCCTGCCAACCCGCTGACACACAACGGAAGCACGCAAGCACGGCCGATTTTACTTGGGGTTTTTCGGCCCTGCACTTTCGACGGCGGGCAGGAGCACTACCACCTGCCCTTTTAGACCGCCGAGGGCCGAAAAAAGGGGCCCCAAGTCAAATCGGCCACCCCACAACGGCACCAACCCCGCACCCCGCAGGAACCCGCCGCACACCGAACCCCGCACCCCGCACCCCGCAGGAACCCGCCACACCCCGAACCCGCCACACACCGACCCCGCCCTACCCCACCACTCTCCCCCTCAACACCACCCTCCCCGGGCTCCCCAACACCGACGGATCCACCGTCGGATCCCGGTCGTAAGCCACCAGATCCGCAGGCGCCCCCTCCACCAACCCCGGCACCCCCAGCCACTCCCGTGCCGTCCACGACGCCGCACCCACCGCGGCCTCGACCCCCAACCCGGCCCGGATCAGCCACCCGACCTCCGCGGCCACCGTCCCGCACGGTCGGCTGTCCGTCCCCGCGAGCACCGTCACCCCGGCCTCCAGCGCCGCCCCCACGGTCCCGAAGTGCGCGTCCCACCCCCGCACCGGCCGTCCCCGCTCCGCCATGTCCCCGAACGCCCCGAGCGTGGGCACCAGCGCGGTGCCCTGCGCGGCCATCCGGTCCACCAGCGCGGGATCCAGGTTGAGGCCGTGCTCCAGGCTGTCCACGCCCGCCTCGACCGCGTTGCGGGTGCCCTCGGCCGTCTGGCAGTGCACCGCGACCTTCCCGCCGATCGCGTGCACCGCCTCCACCACCGCGGTCAGCACCGACAGCGGGACGGCGGGGTCGTCGGGCAACCAGTCGCCGATGACCTTGCACCACCCCGAGGACGCGGCGGCCTCCTCGACCGCCGCCTCCACGAGGTCGGCTTCGGTGACGTCGCGTCCCCAGCCGGGGAAGAACCGGCCGGGGGTGGCGAGCCAGCGGCCCGCAGACCGGACGCGGGGGAGGTCCGGGTCGTCGTCGACCCACTTCGGGATGCGCCCCGCCGAGCCCGGTGTGCGCACCAGCAGCACGCCCGCGTCCCGGTGGGCGCCGAGGTCGTCGCGCAGCACGCCGTCGTCGAACGGGTGGCCGGGCCCGGTGCTGCCGGGGTGGGTGTGCGCGTCGACCAGTCCCGGCAGCAGCCACCCGCCGTCCACCACCGTCTCGGCGCCGGGCAGCGGCTCGGTGCCGATCCGGTCGCCGTCGATCCAGAACGTCCGCTCCACGCGGTCCGGCAGCACGATCCCTCGAACCCGCAGCGCAGTCATCCGCCGAACCTAGCGATCGCCCGACCGGTGGTCCGGCGATCGCCTCAAGAGCACGACCGCCGCACCTCGCCGGGTACTCCTCGCGCCGACCCCGCCGTCACCGGAGTTCCGGAACCGAGCCGTGCACCACGACCATGCCCTTGCCGAGCCGCTTGGCCGTGTACATGGCGGCGTCGGCGGTGCCCAGCATGTCGTCGGCGGTGACGGCGTCGGCGTGGTCGTCGCGGTGGGCGATGCCGACGCTGGCGCGGACCTCGTGCTCGCGCCCCTGCGTCTGGTGCGGGGTCTTCAGGGCGTCCAGCACGCGGTTGCCGATCTCCGACGGGTCCACGTCGCCGCTTTCCACGAGCACGCCGAACTCGTCGCCGCCGAGCCGGGCGACGGTGTCCTGGTCGCGCACGCAGTCCTGGAGCCGGGTGGCGACGATCCGGAGCACGGCGTCGCCCTCGGCGTGGCCGTAGTTGTCGTTGACGGTCTTGAAGCCGTCGACGTCGATGAACGCCAGCACGACCGGTTCGCCGCGGCGCAGGGCGGCGGTGAGGCGCTCGCGGAACAGCTCGCGGTTGGCGACACCGGTCAACGGGTCGTGGAAGGCCTGGTGGCGGAGCTGCTCCTGGCTCTCGTGCAGCTGCGCGACCAGCCTGGCGTTGTCCATGAGGGTGATCAGCTGGCGGACGATGACGAGCAGCACCACGCCGAGGCCGACGTAGATCTCCAGCGGGTTGAAGCTGACGCCGGAGGCGGTGCCGATGACGATGAACAGGCCGGTGACCAGCAGCGGCAGGTAGGGGACGAGCAGGTGCGGCAGTTCGCTGGAACCGGTGCGCCGCGCCGAGCGGGTCTTGGTGGGGGCGAGCGCGCTGAGCAGCAGCAGGACCGGGCAGGCCATGAAGCCCGCGTCCGCGATCGGCGGGATGGTGTCCACGCCGTGGCTGACGAGCCACGCGAACGACCAGCCGGAGCACGACTGCGCCAGCGCGCCCAGGGCTAACAGCAGCATCGGCAGCCTGCGGACCTGCTGGTGGGTCCACGACATGACCAGGAGCGTCACCAGCAGCACGAGGTAGGCGGCGGGGTGGGCGATGACGGCGGCGAAGCCGGGACCCGACGTGCTCCAGGCGTGCACCATCGACTCCAGCGCGGACATCCACGTGAGCACGAAGAGCGAGCCGACGACGATGAGGCCGTCGAGCACCACGACGAGCTTGCCGCGGTGGTTGGGCACGGAGTCGGCCGCCCCGTGCGTCAGCGCCAGCACCGCGCCGACCGCCAGCACCGGCGCGAGCATGAACCCGAGCGTCAGCACCGTGCCCACGGCGAGCACCGGCGGCAGGATGAAGCTCAGCGGCAGCAGCGTCGGCTTCGTCAGCGAGAGGCCGAGGACGACCTGGCCCCAGACCGTGGCGAACAGGCCGGTCGTGAGCGCGCCCATCGACGCGGTCATCCACAGCCGCCAGCGCCGTTCGACGCCCTGCCTCCGCTGGGCGGCCCGCCAGTAGACGGCGAACGCGGCGGCGGTGAACACCAGCTGCGAAGACTTGTCCAGCGCGACCGAGACCCGGTGGCCGAGGACGCCCGACACCACGAGCGCCACCAGCAGCACCAGCACGGTGCAGAGGAGGGTCGCCCTGGCACCGAATCGCCTCAGAGTCATGGCCCTCGCTCCGCCGCGACCGGCACCGAGAAGTGGATCAATGGGACCCGGCCACTGTAGTGACGTGGTGACGCAGTGTCGACCGAAGACGCGCCCGATGTCGCCGATCCGTGACTGTGGTCGGCCGCGCGACGGCTGGTGCGTGTCGATGGTCGGCGGCCCGGCCGCACCCACTAAAGTTCGAACGGATGTTCGTCTCGGTGGAGGGACCCCAGTGCGCGTGTTCGGCGTCGACCCAGGCCTGACCCGGTGCGGGTTCGGCGTCGTCGACGGCGGTCCCGGCCGGACGGTGAAGATCGTCGCCGTGGACGTGGTCCGCACCTCCGTCGACGACGAGTTGGCGATCCGGCTGCTGAACCTCGCCGACGCGGTGGAGGTCTGGCTGGACCGCTACCGGCCCGAGGTGGTCGCGATCGAGCGGGTGTTCAGCCAGCACAACGTGCGCACCGCGATGGCCACCGCGCAGGCGGGCGGCGTGGTCGCGCTGGCCGCCGCCCGGCGCGGTCTGCCGGTCATGTTCCACACGCCCAGCGAGGTCAAGGCCGCCGTCACGGGGTCGGGCCGCGCGGACAAGGCCCAGGTGACCGCGATGGTCACCAAGCTGCTCGGCCTCGTCGAGGCGCCGAAGCCCGCGGACGCGGCGGACGCGCTGGCGCTGGCGATCTGCCACATCTGGCGGGCGCCCATGCAGACCCGGATGGCGCAGGCGCACGCCAAGGCCGCCGAGATGGCCCGCACGCACAAGCTCAAGCTCGCGCAAGCCGCGAAAAACGGAGGTAGGACCAAGTGATTTCGTCGCTGCGTGGGCAGGTGCTGTCCATCGGACTCGATCACGTGGTCGTCGAGGTCGGGGGAGTCGGGTTCGCCGTGCAGGCGACCCCGTCCACGCTCGCCGGGCTGCGGCGCGGCGAGGAGGCGAAGCTGTCGACGTCGCTCGTCGTGCGCGAGGACTCGCTGACCCTGTTCGGCTTCAGCGACGCGGACTCCCGCGAGCTGTTCGGTCTGTTGCAGACCGTGTCCGGGATCGGGCCGCGGCTCGCGCTGGCGACGCTGGCGGTGCTGGAGCCGGACAAGCTGCGGGCCGCGCTGGCCGACGGCAACATCACCGTGCTCACCCAGGTGCCCGGCATCGGCCGCAAGGGCGCCGAGCGGCTGATCATCGAGCTGCGCGACAAGGCGGGCCCGCTGCCCGGCGCAGACGGCGTCGCGGAGGGCGTGCCGCTGGTCCGCGACCAGGTCGTGGAAGCGCTGCTGGGCCTCGGGTTCCCGGCGAAGCAGGCCGAGGCGACCGTGGACGCGGTCATCGCCGAGGACGCCTCCCAGACCACCCCGACCGTGCTCCGCCGTTCGCTCGCCGCGTTGGGGCGCAAGAAGTGAATTACGACGACGAAGAGGAATCGGACGAGACCCTCTCGCCGCTGGTCATCCCGACCGAGCGCGACGTCGAGGGCACCCTGCGGCCCAAGGACCTGACCGAGTTCGTCGGCCAGCTCAAGGTCCGCGAACAGCTGGAACTGGTGCTGCAAGGGGCGATGCGCCGCGGTTCGCCGCCGGACCACGTGCTGCTGTCCGGCCCTCCCGGCCTCGGCAAGACCAGCCTCGCGATGATCATCGCGGCCGAGCTGGGCGCGTCGCTGCGGATCACCTCGGGCCCCGCGCTGGAACGGGCGGGCGACCTCGCCGCGATGCTGTCGAACCTCGTCGAGGGCGACGTGCTGTTCATCGACGAGATCCACCGCATCGCCCGTCCCGCGGAGGAGATGCTCTACCTCGCGATGGAGGACTTCCGGGTCGACGTGGTCGTCGGCAAGGGGCCGGGCGCGACCAGCATCCCGCTGGACATCGCGCCGTTCACGCTGGTCGGCGCCACCACCCGGTCCGGATCGCTGACCGGCCCGCTGCGCGACCGGTTCGGCTTCACCGGGCACATGGAGTTCTACACCGCCGACGAGCTGGACCACATCATCCGGCGCTCGGCCAGGATCCTCGGCGTCGACCTGCGGGAGGACGGCGCGCTGGAGATCGCGGGCCGGTCCCGCGGCACGCCCCGGATCGCCAACCGGCTGCTGCGCCGGGTGCGGGACTTCGCCGAGGTGCGGGCGGACGGCGTGGTGGACCTCCAGGTCGCCCGCGACGCGCTCGCCGTCTACGACGTGGACGAGCTGGGCCTCGACCGGCTGGACCGGGCCGTGCTCGGCGCGCTGGTGCGCTCGTTCGGCGGCGGCCCGGTGGGCGTCGCGACGCTCGCGGTCGCGGTGGGTGAGGAGGTGACCACGGTGGAGGAGGTGTGCGAGCCCTACCTGGTCAGAGCCGGCATGCTGGCGCGTACGCCCAGAGGACGGGTCGCCACGGACGCCGCGTGGCTGCACCTGGGATTGCGGCCACCGTCGGCCTGACGAGTGATCAGGTTCGGTGACCTGGCACAATCGCCGGTGGCACCCAGAAAAATCGGACTTTCCGGACACCGATCGGTTGTTCGGCCGAACGGAGAATGATGCAACTCTCTTCCCTGATGTTCCCGTTGCTGCTGGTGCTGCTCGCGGTGCCGCTGTTCCTCAGCGCGCGCAAGCAGAAGCGCGCGGCCGCCGAGCAGCAGACGCTGCTGGGTTCGCTGGAGCCGGGTGACCGCGTGATGACGACCTCGGGCCTCTACGCCACGGTCGCCGACGCCACCGACGAAAGCACCATCGACCTCGAGATCGCCGACGGCGTCGTGACGACCTGGCTGCGCCAGGCCGTGCGCGAGAAGATCGTCGCGGCCGACGACGTCGACGAGGAGTACGCGGACGACGAGGAGCTCGAGGAGGTGGCCGAGGTCGAGACCCCGGCGTCGCCCTCCGCGGTGCCCGCCTCGACCGCCGTCGTCGCCGAGCCGCTGGAGCACAACGCCAAGAAGTGAGCGCCTGAACGGGCGTGCGGTCCCGCGGTTGGCAACGGTCAAAAGCGCCAACTGCGGGGAGTGACGTCCAGCTCACACGACGCGGGGTACGCTCCGCCCTCGCCCGGACTGAACACCTTCGGGTGAGGGCGTGCTGTCCATTCCCACCAGGAAAGGGCAGCCGACCTGACATCATCTTCCAGTTCGAGGAGACGGACGGACCGTGGCACCTCCGGCCGGGCAGATCCGCCCAGTGAAGTACCTGGGCGCATTTGTCCTCATCGTGGTCGCGCTGTACTCCCTGGTGTTCTTCACCGGGAGCGGCAAGGCGACCCCCAAGCTCGGCATCGACCTCCAGGGAGGAACGCGGGTCACGCTGACCGCGCGAGCCCCTGACGGCAAGACGCCGACGGACGAGGCGCTCAACCAGGCCCGCACGCTCATCGAGACCAGGGTCAACGGTCTCGGTGTGTCCGGCTCCGAGGTCGTCCGCGACGGCACGAACCTGGTCATCACCGTGCCCGGCGCCGACGGCGAGGGCGCGAAGAGCCTCGGCAAGACGGCCCGACTGGCGTTCCGCAAGGTCGTCGGCCAGCCCCTGCCGAACGCGCCGACCGTCCCGGAGAGCGGCACGCCGTCCACCACCGGCAGCGCCGCCCCGACGTCCGGCAGCGAGGCCCCCACGTCGGGGTCGGTCGCGCCGAGCGAGACCGCGGGTTCCGTCGCGCCGTCGTCGGGCGCGGCCCCGCAGGGTCGTCCGGCCCCGCTGCTGGAGCAGCCCGCCAGCGGTGAGTCGTCGGCCCCGTCGACGCCCCCGGCCAGCGACGCGGCGCAGCCCCCGGCCAGCGACGCGGCCCAGCCGCCCGCCGACCAGCCCGACTGCATGAAGGTCTTCGGCGGCGAGTACGACAAGGACGTCACGAAGGCGATCACGGAGGCCAAGGCCTGCCGCCAGGACCCGGCGCTCACCACGCTGGACGCGCAGACCGTGACCCAGGCGCTGACGGCGTTCACCTGCCCGGAGCTCGACCCGCTGCTGGGCAACGACGACTTCGACAAGCCCTTGATCACCTGCGACCAGGACCGGACCGCGAAATACGTCCTCGCGCCGGTCAACCCGGCCGCGGACGACAAGGAGACCAAGGCCGACGACTTCTCGCTCTACACCCGGCTCACCGGCGAGGACATCAACAACGCGACCTCGGGCAGCGACCCGCAGGGCGCCGGCTTCGTCGTCAGCCTGGACTTCAAGGGCGACGGCGGTTCCAAGTGGGGCAAGTTCACCACCGCGAACACCAGCCAGCAGGTCGCCGTGGTGCTCGACAGCCAGGTCGTGTCGGCGCCGAACATCAACGAGCCGATCCTCGGCGGCAGCACCCAGATCAGCGGCACCTTCACGCAGAAGGAGGCCGACCAGCTCGCGAACGTGCTGAAGTACGGCTCGCTGCCGCTGTCGTTCGAGGCCTCCGAGGCCGAGACGGTGTCCGCCACCCTGGGCCTCGCCTCGCTCAAGGCCGGTCTGATCGCGGGCGGCATCGGCCTCGGCCTGGTGTTCGTCTACTGCCTGTTCTACTACCGCCTGCTCGGCATCCTGACGATCATGTCGCTGATCCTCTCGGGCGGCATCGTCTACGCCGTCCTGGTGCTGCTCGGCCGCTGGATCGGGTTCACCCTGGACCTCGCGGGCATCGCGGGCTTCATCGTGTCGATCGGCATCACGGCCGACTCGTTCGTCGTGTTCTTCGAACGGCTCAAGGACGAAGTGCGCGAAGGCCGGTCGTTCCGGTCGGCCGTGCCGAGGGCGTGGATCCGCTCCCGACGCACGATCCTGTCCGCGGACGGCGTGAGCTTCCTGGCGTCGGCGATCCTGTACGTGATCGCGGTCGGCCAGGTGAAGGGCTTCGCGTTCACGCTCGGCATGTCGACCGTGCTCGACCTGGTGGTCGTCTTCCTGGTCACGCACCCGCTGGTGGCCATGGCGTCGAAGTCCAAGTTCCTGTCCAACCCCAAGCTGTCCGGCCTCGGCGGGGCGCAGCAGGCCGGTGTCGACCAGCGCGCTCACGCGGGCTCGAAGAGCACCGCCGTGAAGGAGGCCTGACGTGGCGAAGGTCAAGGGGAACGGTGTCTTCCACCGCCTCTACGTGGGCACGGGCGCCTTCGACATCATCGGCAAGCGCAAGCGCTGGTACGTCGTCTTCGGCGTCATCCTGCTGATCTCGATCGCCTCGATCGGCATCAAGCAGTTCAACCTCGGGATCGACTTCGTCGGCGGCACCAAGATCCAGATGCCGTCCACCAGCTCGTCGGGCCCCATCTCGGTCGAGTCGGTCAAGTCGACCTTCACCAAGGCGCTCGGCGAGGACGCGACCGCGGTGCAGAGCGTGGGCGTCGGCGACACGGCGACCATCCAGATCCGGTCCGAGACGCTGAACGTCGAACAGGTCACCAAGCTGAAGAACACGCTCGACTCGGACCTGAAGCCGACCGGCGGTCTCCAGTCGATCAGCGACAGCGCGGTGAGCGCGTCCTGGGGCGGTGAGATCACCACCAAGGCCCTGATCGCGCTGATCGTGTTCCTGATCGCGGTGGCGATCTTCCTGGCGCTGTACTTCGAGCTGTCGATGGCCATCGCGGCGCTCATCGCCGTGCTCCACGACGTGATCATCACGGCGGGCGTGTACTCGCTCATCGGGTTCGAGGTCTCGCCCGCGACGGTGATCGGCCTGTTGACCATCCTCGGCTTCTCGCTCTACGACACGGTCGTGGTGTTCGACAAGGTCAAGGAGAACACCAGGGGCATCCTGGGCCTGACCCGCCGCACGTACGGCGAGGCGGCCAACCTGGCGGTCAACCAGACCCTGATGCGGTCGATCAACACCTCGCTGATCGCGCTGCTCCCGGTGCTCGGCCTGCTCGTGATCGGCGTCGGCTTCCTCGGCGTCGGCACGCTGAAGGACCTCGCGCTGGTGCAGCTCACCGGTATCTTCATCGGTGCCCTGTCGTCGATCTACATCGCGACGCCCGCGGCCGTCGACCTGAAGATGCGCGACCCGAAGTACAAGGCGCAGGCCAAGCGGGTCCTCGACCGCCGCAACAGCCAGGCCCGCAAGCTCGCCGCCGGTCAAACCGTCGACGACACCGTGGAGTCGACCGACGAGGCCGTCGTGGACGCCGAGATCCGCAAGGAGAAGGCGTACGCCACGGCCGCGGGCGTGCCGTCGCGCACCCCCAAGGCCGCCGACCTCCGTCGTGGCCGTCCGACCGGCAAGAAGCAGCGTTGAAGCTGGAGAACGCGCTGAAACTCCTGCGTGAGGTCCCGGACTTCCCCCGTCCGGGTGTCGTCTTCCGGGACCTCACGCCGGTGCTCGCGAACCCGGACGCCCTTCGTGCCGTGGTCGACGGGTTGCAGGACGACATCCACCCGGACACGCAGGTGGTCGCCGCGATCGAGGCGCGCGGCTTCCTCCTCGGCGCCCCGCTCGGGTACGGCTGGCGCTACGGCGTCGTGCCGCTGCGCAAGCCGGGCAAACTGCCGTCGGTCGCGGACCGGGTGTCCTACGACCTGGAGTACGGCACGGCGGAGCTGGAACTGCCCGCCGACGCCATCAGTCCAGGTCAGCACGTCGTGATCGTGGACGACGTGCTCGCCACCGGGGGCACGGCCGAGGCCGCCTGCACACTCGTGGAGCGTGCGGGGGCGATCGTGACGGGCATCTCCGTGGTTCTGGAGATCACCGCATTGGGCGGTCGTGGACGACTAGCCGGGCGGAACGTCAGCGCGCTGCTCGCCGTGTGAAGTACCCCGCTCGCCGCCCCGCGCGCCGGTTTTGCGGTCGCGCGGGGCTATCCTCGGGTCTCTAGCCCCTGAGGAGCGTGGTTGAGCCAGGACACCGAACCCGCGGCGACGACGCAGCCCGTGCCCGCACGGCCGCCGTCAGCCACCAGGCGCGTGCGCGCGCGACTCGCGCGGCGCATCACCGCCCAGCGGGCGGCGCCCGTGAAGCAGGTGCTCGAACCGCTCGCCGCCGTGCACAGCGGACTGCACCCCAAGGCCGACCTGGCCCTGTTGCAGGCCGCGTACGACGTGGCGGAGGAGAAGCACCGGCCGCAGCGCCGCAAGTCCGGCGACCCGTACATCACCCACCCGCTCGCCGTGGCGACGATCCTGGGCGAGCTGGGCATGGACACCACCACGCTGGTGGCCGCCCTGCTGCACGACACCGTCGAGGACACCGACTACTCGCTGGAGGCCCTCCGCGAGGACTTCGGCGACGAGGTCGCCCGGCTGGTCGACGGCGTGACGAAGCTCGACAAGGTGAAGCTCGGCGCCGCGGCCGAGGCGGAGACCATCCGCAAGATGGTCATCGCGATGGCCAAGGACCCGCGCGTGCTGGTCATCAAGCTGGCCGACCGGCTGCACAACATGCGCACGATGCGGTTCCTGCCGCCCGAGAAGCAGGCGCGCAAGGCGCGGGAGACCCTGGAGGTCCTCGCCCCCCTGGCGCACCGCCTCGGCATGGCGACGGTGAAGTGGGAGCTGGAGGACCTCGCGTTCGCGATCCTCCAGCCGAAGAAGTACGACGAGATCGTCCGGCTGGTCGCGAACAGGGCGCCGTCGCGCGACACCTACCTCGGTGCCGTGATCAAGGAGCTGACCGGTCAGCTGGAGGGCTCGCGGATCACCGCGAAGGTCGAGGGCAGGCCGAAGCACTACTACTCGATCCACCAGAAGATGATCGTCCGCGGCCGCGACTTCGACGACATCCACGACCTCGTGGGCGTCCGGATCCAGGTCGACGAGGTCCGCGACTGCTACGCCGCCATGGGCGTCGTGCACGCGCTGTGGCAGCCGATGCCCGGCCGGTTCAAGGACTACATCGCCCAGCCGCGCTTCGGCGTCTACCAGTCGCTGCACACCACGGTGATCGGTCCGGACGGCAAGCCGCTGGAGGTGCAGATCCGCACCTACGACATGCACCGCACCGCCGAGTACGGCATCGCGGCGCACTGGCGGTACAAGGAGACGCGCGGCACGCACAACGGCAAGGGCGTCGAGGTCGACGAGATGGCCTGGATGCGCCAGCTCCTCGACTGGCAGCGCGAGGCCGCCGACCCCGGCGAGTTCCTCGAGTCGCTGCGCTTCGACCTGGCCGCGCGCGAGATCTTCGTGTTCACCCCGAAGGGTGATGTCGAGACGCTGCCCGCCGGGTCGACGCCGGTCGACTTCGCCTACTCGGTGCACACCGAGGTGGGCCACCGCTGCATCGGCGCCCGTGTGAACGGCCGCCTCGTCGCCCTGGAGCGCAAGCTCGAGAACGGCGAGGTCGTCGAGATCTTCACCTCGAAGGCCGAGGGCGCGGGCCCGTCCCGCGACTGGCTGTCGTTCGCCGCCTCCCCGCGCGCCAAGGCGAAGATCAAGCAGTGGTTCGCGAAGGAGCGCAAGGAAGAAGCGATCGAGGTCGGCAAGGACGCGATCGCGAAGGAAGTCCGTCGCGTCGGCCTGCCCCTCCAGCGGCTGGTCTCGGCCGACTCGATGGGCGCCCTGGCCAAGGAGCTGCACTACCCCGACGTGAGCGCGCTGTACGCCGCGGTGGGGGAGGGGCACACCTCCGGCCGCCACGTGGTGCAGCGGCTGGTCGCCCAGCTGGGAGGGGTGGACCACGCCGAGGAGGAGCTGGCCGAGCGCTCCACGCCGTCCACCGTCACCCGCCGTCGGGTCACCGGCGACGCGGGTGTGGTCGTCAAGGACGCCACGGACGTGTGGGTGAAGCTCGCCCGGTGCTGCACGCCGGTTCCCGGCGACGACATCCTCGGGTTCGTGACGCGCGGTGGTGGGGTTTCGGTCCACCGCACGGACTGCACCAACGCGGACGAGCTGCTGGCCTCGCCGGAACGGCTGCTGGACGTCGAGTGGGCGCCTTCGTCGTCGTCGGTGTTCCTGGTGGCGATCCAGGTCGAGGCGCTCGACCGGCACCGGCTCCTGTCCGACGTCACGAAGGTGCTGGCCGACGAGAAGGTCAACATCCTGTCCGCGTCGGTCACCACCTCACGCGACCGCGTGGCCGTCAGCCGGTTCTCCTTCGAGATGGGCGACCCGAAACACCTCGGCCACGTCCTCAAGGCCGTCCGCAGCGTCGAAGGCGTCTACGACGTCTACCGAGTCACCTCCGCCAGCTAACCACCCGCGAGTCGAACCCCCAGACACCCCGTGTCGAACGCTCAGACACCCCGTGTCGAACACTCGGGCACCGCGAGTCCCCCACTCGGACTCGCGGTGCCCGAGTCTCCGAGATCCAGGAGCGAAAGCAACCCCTCCGGGCGATCCAACGGAATCATGTGCCCGCAGTCGTCCAGCACCCGCCCGGTCAGCTCGTCGGCGATCGGCCTCAACTGCCGCTCCAAGGCCGCCCCGACGGGATGGGCTCCGATGGCGAGCGTCGGCACCGTGAGCCTGCCCGCGTCCACCGCGTCCCGGATCTGCCGTGCCGAGGTCGGCATGGCGCGGTAGTGCTCGAACGCGCAGCGCAGCGACTCCCTACCGCTGTAGGCGTTGACGAAAGCCGCCTCCACGTCCGGTGGCACCCCTCGGCCACGGGTACCGGCGTTCAGGAAGAACCGCAGGTACGCGGACTCGTGTCCCTCAACGACCTCCTCGGCCAACCCCGGCACCGAGTGGAACCCGAACCACCACGGCGGGCTGAACGCCTCCGCGCCCGGCAACGTTCCCAGTAGCGACTCCATCAGCACGAGCCGCCGCACCCGCTCGGGTCGGCGCATCGCCAGCAGGAACGCCGGGGGAGCGCCCGCGTCGATCCCGACCACCGTCGCGGCCGGTTCGCCCAGCGCGTCCAGGAGGCCTTCCGCGTCGGCGGCGAGGTTCCCGGCGTCGTAGCCGTCGGCCGCGCGGGTGCTGCCCCCGAGTCCCCGCAGGTCGGGGGCGATGACCCGGTGGTGCTCGGCGAGCGCGGGGATGACCCGCGACCACAGCCGCCACGTGTGGGGGAAACCGTGCAGCAGCAGGACCGCCGGTCCACGGCCAGCGATCGCTACGGTGGCCTCGATGCCGTTCGTGGCCACCCGGTGTTCGGTGATGTCGGACATGGTCGCTCCAGAGGGGGTTACGATTGGTTACCCGGTCAAGCTAGGTAACCGGCTCCGAGCTGCCAAGAAGGCACTTCCGCGACAGGTGGTGAGTTCCAGGTGACCCGTGGCGACCTGTTCAGCCCGGAATGCCCGACCCGCAGGCTGCTGGACCGCATCGGGACCAAGTGGACCTCGATGGCGGTCAAGGTGCTGGCCGAGGCCGACCCGGAGGAGGTCCGCTTCGCCGAACTCCGGCGGCGGATGCCGGGCGTTTCGCAGAAGATGCTGTCGGTGACCCTGCAGAACCTGGTCCACGACGGGCTGGCCGAACGCCGCGTCGAGCCGACCGTCCCGGTGCGGGTGCACTACCGGCTGACGCCGCTGGGCCTGTCGCTGGACGAACCGCTCGCGGCCGTCCGGGCGTGGGCGGAGGAGCACATGGCGGAGATCGACCTCGTCCGCGCGTCAGCGAAACGTTAGAGCCGTTCGGCACAATGGCCGCAGGGTCGCAGCACCCACGGGGAAGACGCGAAGGCCCCCGGCACGTCGATCGTGTGCCGGGGGCCTTCGTGCGTTCGGACTAGCCGACGGTGACCGTCTCGAACTTCACTTCCTTGTTCGGCTTGCCGCCACCGGGTGACGGGTCGAACGCGCCGTCGTGGCCTGCGCGGGCCACGTCGTCGACGAGCTTCAGGCCGGCCTCGTCCAGGCTGCCGAACACCGTGTAGTCGGGCGAAAGCTGGGCATCGCCGTACACGATGAAGAACTGGCTGCCGTTCGTGCCCTTCTGCGTCGTCTGGTCGAGCCCGGCGTTCGCCATGGCGAGGTAGCCGCGACCGTAGGTCAGCTCCGGCCACGTCTCGTTGTCGAACGCGTACCCCGGACCGCCGCTGCCGGTCCCCGTCGGGTCGCCGCACTGCAGCATCTGCAGACCCTCGGTGCCGATCCGGTGGCAGCTGGACCCGTCGTAGTACTTCTGGGTGACCAGGCTGATGAAGCTGTTGACCGTGCACGGCGCCAGCGACTTGTCGAGCGTCAGCTTCAGCTCGCCGATGCTCGCCTTGATCGTCACCGCCTGCGTGCCCGTGGAGGAGATCCCGGCGGCCTCGGGCGCCTTGATGCCCTCCTTGGAACCGGGCTCGGCGGACGGCCGGTACTCGCAGGTGACCGGATCCGCCAGCGGGGTCGGGCGCTTCGGCAGCGCCTTGACCTCGGTCGGGATCTGGATCGGCGTCGGAGCGGCACTGCTGTCGCCGGTGGCGGCGGTGGCGTCGCCGTTGCTCCAGTCGCGCGTCGCGAGGAAGTAGATGCCGCCCGCGACCACGACCACGGTCACGACCGTCGCCACCAGTGCGGTGGTTCGACGGCGCTTGGCCCGCTTCTGTCGGTTCTCGAGCTGACGCTCCAGCTTCCGCTTTGCTTGTTCGCGGCGCTGCTCGTTGTTCGGCACCTGCTCCCTCCCCAGGGATGTCGTGCTGCGGGTGGATAGAGCGCGTCGGCAGAGCCGACAATCCTGGGCAGTCTAGGGGGCGCACATATGACTGGCGTGTGCCGGCTAGGCTGGTGGAGCGGTTCCGCCGCCTTCTGTTGCCAATCCGTTGCCGTCGAGAGGTACCGCCGTGCTGGTGATCGGGTTCCCGACCGGCGCCCTGCAGGCCAACTGCTACCTGTTGGCCACGGGCGAGGGCGAGGCCTGCGTGGTGGTCGACCCCGGCCAGGACGCCGTCGAACCGCTGGAGAAGGCGCTGCGCGAGCACCGGTTGTCGCCGGTCGCCGTGCTGCTGACCCACGGGCACTTCGACCACTCGTTCTCGGTCGCGCCGGTGTGCGACGGGCACGACGTCCCCGCGTGGATCCACCCGGACGACCGGGAACTGCTGTCGGACCCGTTGAAGGGCATCAGCGCCGAGTCGGCCGCGTTCTTCGGCGGGAAGCTGGAGATGCGCGAGCCGAAGCAGGTGCGCTCCCTCGACGACGGCGCCGAACTGGACCTCGCCGGGCTGAAGATGACCGTCGACCATTCGCCCGGCCATACGGGCGGGTCGGTGATGTTCCGCGCGGGCGCCGAGGAGGGCGGACGGCTGGTGCTGTCCGGCGACACCCTCTTCGCGGGCTCGATCGGCCGCACCGACCTGCCGGGCGGGGACCACCGGAGCATGCTGACGTCGTTGCGCCGCAAGGTGTTGACGTTGGCCGACGACACGGTGGTCCTGCCCGGCCACGGACCGACGACCACCATCGGCCGCGAGCGCGTGAGCAACCCCTACCTGCTCCAACTGGGTGACTCCGCGCAGGCCGCACCGCACCGAGGACTGTGACGTGACTTCTTTCTCCGCACCCAAGGGTGTCCCCGACTACTTCCCGCCCACCTCCGCGTCGTTCCTGGCCGTGCGCGAGGCGTTGGCCGCCCCGGCGCGACTTGCCGGGTACGGCTACATCGAGCTGCCCGTCTTCGAGGAGACGGCGCTGTTCGCCCGCGGCGTGGGTGAGTCGACCGACGTGGTGAGCAAGGAGATGTACTCCTTCGCCGACCGCGGCGACCGGTCCGTGACGCTGCGCCCCGAGGGCACGGCGGGCGTGATGCGGGCCGTGATCGAACACGGCCTCGACCGCGGCCAGCTGCCCGCGAAGCTGTACTACGCCGGGCCGTTCTTCCGCTACGAGCGGCCGCAGGCCGGGCGCTACCGCCAGCTCCAGCAGGTCGGCGTCGAGGCGATCGGCGTCGACGACCCGGCGCTGGACGCCGAGGTGATCGCGATGGCCGACGCGGGTTTCCGGTCGTTGGGGCTCACCGGTTACCGGCTCGACATCACCTCGCTCGGCGACGGCTCGGACCGGCCGCAGTACCGCGAGAAGCTCCAGGCGTTCCTCGCGAAGCTGCCGCTGGACGAGGTGACCCGCGTGCGCGCCGAGCTGAACCCGTTGCGGGTGCTGGACGACAAGCGCCCCGAGGTGCGCGCGCTGATGGACGACGCGCCCCTGATGCTGGACTACCTGGCTCCCGAGACGCGGGCGCACTACGAGCAGGTCAAGAGCTACCTGAACGACCTCGGCGTGAAGTTCACCGAGAACCCCCGGATGGTGCGCGGGCTCGACTACTACACGAAGACGACGTTCGAGTTCGTGCACGACGGTCTCGGCTCGCAGTCCGGGATCGGCGGCGGCGGCCGGTACGACGGGCTCATGGAGCAGCTGGGCGGGCAACCGCTTTCCGGCGTCGGCTTCGGGCTCGGCGTCGACCGCACCCTGCTGGCCTGCCAGGCCGAGGGCATCACCCCCGGCGACGTGACCCGGTGCGACGTCTACGGCGTCCCGCTCGGCGAGGCCGCGAAGTCGCGGCTGGTCGGGCTGTCCGCCGAACTGCGCGCGGCGGGCGTGCGGTTCGACCTCGCCTACGGCGGCCGCGGCATGAAGGGCGCGATGAAGGCGGCGGACAAGTCCGGCGCCCGGTTCGCGCTCGTGCTCGGTGAACGCGACATCGAAGCCGGTGTCGCGCAGCTCAAGGAACTCGCCACCGGCGACCAGCGCGCGGTACCGCTGGTCGACGTCGTGACCTCCGTGCGGGAAGCGCTCGGCCGGTGACCGACGACGCCGAGCGGATCCCGCTGGACCTGCTCGATCCGGTGATGGTGCGCAAGCGCGCCCGGATGGTGGGTCTCGGCGCTGTGCTGGTGGCCGGTTTCTTCGGCGGTCTGATCGGGCTCATCGCCGGGCGGGTGCCGGGGGTGATCGCGTTCGCGATCGTGGCGTTGCCGTTGCTGCTGCTGGCGTGGAGCGAGGCGCGGCGGCGGGTGTGGTTGCAGGGGCACGTGCTGTCCGTGCGGGCGTTCGGGACGCGGTCGGTGGACCTGAAGGCCGCCGAGGAGTTGGACCTGCTGGTCACCGACGTGCGGGGCAGTCGGACCGTCGGGCTGTTCGTGCGCGGGGGTGGGAAGGCGATCAACCTGGCGCTGGCGATCTACGCGGGGACCGGGGGGCGGGAGCAGGGGGTGTTCCCGTTGCGGAGGCTGGCGGACGTGCTGGCGAGCCGGGGGGACGCTCGGGGGTTGGTGTTCTGCGAGCTGCTGATCGCGCAGTTGAGGGCGGAGGCTCGGGGGGAGGCGGCGGCTGATCGGCCGTTGTACAAGCTCGGGTCGTTGGCGCCTGGGGGGCGGCTGGCGCAGAAGCTGCATCCGGACGCGGTGTCGAAGTTCGTGGCTTCTTTGGGGTGAGGTTGGGGTTGGGGCTTGGGGGGATTGGTGCCTTGTCCCTCGGAACAGGTCATCGGTGCCCGCCGTTCTCCGGGTTCGGCCGACTTGACTTGGCCCCCCCTTTTTCGGCCCTCGGCGGTCTGAAAGGGCAGGTGGTGAAGCTCCTGCCCGCCGTCGAAAGTGCAGGGCCGAAAACCCCAAGTCAAGTCGGCCGAACAAGATGCGGGCACGCTCAGTTCTAGGGCAATCGGCTGGTTGGCTTGGCTGTCTTTGTGGGTGACCGGTCGGGTTGACGCTGCCGTGGTCGCACCCCCGCCCCGCAGACCCCACCCGGCCCCCGCCCTCGTCTCCACTAGGCCCGCTTGGCCCCAAGTCCCCGGCCGGCCTCGCCTAGCCACAGGCCCCGGCTCTGCCTCGCCCGCCTCGCTGCCGACCCGGCCTGGCCCCGCGCCCACCCCGCGTCTTCTCGCCCCACCCCGCGCCCCGCCCTACCCGGTCCCGCGCCCCCGTCCGCCCGGCCTCGTGCCGCCCAGCCCGGCGTTCCCGCCCCGGCACCGCGCGAGGCTTTCTCTCCACCTCGGTCCCCCTCCACATCCCCAGCCTGGCCAACTGGTCAGTTTCAAAACTGACCACTTGGCCACCTTTCGTACCTCCTTCCCGTGTCAACCGCCGTTCGGTAGATCATCCCCGAGCTTCCTGGACTGCGAAAACATCCTTTCCATCTCGACTCTTGACCCGACGATTGGTCTATGCCACCTTCTGGGGCAACAGATCTGGTCTTACCAATGGTCAACATCGCGCCTTGAGGTGACTGATGAAGAGCCCCCGCCTGATGACCGCTGTGCTTGCCCTGGCGTTCGCCGCCGCAGCCTGTGGTTCCTCCACCCCGACGTCCACTTCGGACGGGCCGGTGACGTTGGATGTCTGGTTGATGAAGGACAGCGTCACGCCGGATTTCGTGCAGCGGTTCAGCGGTGATTTCGAGGCGCAGAACTCGCAGATCAAGTTGAACGTCCAGATCCAGGAGTGGGGTGGGATCGGGCAGAAGGTGGTCAGTGCGTTGGCCAGCAACGATGCGCCGGATGTGATCGAGGTCGGGAACACGCAGGTCGCGCAGTACGCGGCGAGTGGTGGCGTGGTCGATCTGAGTGCGAAGGTCGACGAGTTGGGTGGGAAGGACTGGATTCCGGGGTTGAGCGAGCCCGGTGCGGTGGAGGGGAAGCAGTTCGGGATTCCCTACTACGCGGCCAACCGGGTGGTCATCTACAACAAGGACCTGTTCGCGGCGGCCGGGATCGCGGCGCCGCCGAAGACGCGTGCGGAGTGGTTGGAGGCGACCGGGAAGCTGAACCAGGGTGCGAACCAGGGCATCTACCTGCCCGGTCAGAACTGGTACGTGCTGTCGGGGTTCCTGTGGGACGAGGGAGGAGACCTCGCCTCCGAGGACGGCGACAAGTGGAAGGGTGGGCTGGGGACGCCCGCCGGTGCCGCCGCGGTGGACTTCTACAAGCAGTTGCAGGCTTTGGGCAAGGGGCCGAAGGATTCGGACGAGGCGAAGCCGCAGCAGACCGACGTCTTCTCGAGGGGTGATGTCGCGCAGGTGATCGCGGTGCCCGGTGCCGCGGCGTTGATCACGAAGGCGAACCCGGCGTTGGAGGGGAAGCTGGGGTTCTTCCCGATTCCCGGCAAGACGGCGGACAAGCCCGGTGCGGTGTTCACGGGTGGGTCGGATCTGATCGTGCCCGAGTCGTCCGCGCACCAGGAGCAGGCCTACCAGATGATCAAGGCGCTGGCCGGGGAGAAGTGGCAGACCGAACTGGCGAAGACGATGAACTACGTGCCGAACCGCACGAGCCTGGCGTCCGCTCTGGCCGAGAACCCCGGCGCGTCGGCGATGGCCGCGGGAGCGGTCAACGGCCACGGCACGCCGCAGTCGCCGAACTGGGCGGCGGTGGAGGCGAAGAACCCGGTGAAGGACTTCCTCACCGCCGTCCTGACCGGTGGTGATCCCGCCGCGGAGGCCAAGAAGGCCGATGACGTGATCGCCACGGCGCTGAACTCCGGCAAGTAGGCCGCGGCCGTGTCGACGACCCTGTCGTCCCGACCGGCCGCCACCCAGGGACCGCCGCCGCCTCAGCGCCCGAGGCGGCGGCGCCGGGTGGTCTTCTGGCCGTACCTGCTGATCGCGCCGACCGTGCTCGGGTCGGCGTACCTGCTGCTGTACCCGTTGGTGCGCAACGCGGTCATCTCGGTGCAGCACTTCCGGCTCGGCGAGCTGATCCGCGGCGGCGCGGCGTTCGTGGGACTGGCGAACTACCGGGAGGCGCTGGCCGATCCGGTGTTCTGGGCGGTGGTCCGGCGGACGCTGCTGTTCACCGCGGTCAACGTGGTGCTGATCATGGTGTTGTCGACCGCGGTCGCGCTGCTGCTCTCGGCGCTGGGGAAGTGGTTGCGGCTGCTGGTGATGGGCTGCCTGGTCCTGACCTGGGCGACCCCGATCATCGCCGCGACCACCGTGTTCCAGTGGCTGTTCCAGTCGCGGCTCGGTGTCGTGAACTGGGTGCTCGTCCAGTTCGGGTTCGAGCGGTTCCAGGACTACACGTGGTTCGCGCACGGCTCGTCGACGTTCGGCATCCTGGTCGCGCTCATCGTGTGGCAGTCGGTCCCGTTCGCCGCGCTGTCGCTGTACTCGGCGATGACGACCGTGCCGACCGAGCTGTACGAGTCGGCGAGGATCGACGGCGCGGGCGCGTGGCGGTTGTTCACCTCCATCACCTTCCCGATCCTGCGGCCGATGTTCGGGCTGATCCTGTCGCTGGAGGTGATCTGGGTGTTCAAGTCGTTCGTCCAGATCTGGGCCATCAGCCAGGGCGGTCCCGGTGACGCCACCACGACGCTGCCGGTCTACGCGTTCCAGATCGCCCAGTCCCTCAACAAGTACGACCTCGGCGCGGCCGTCTCGATGATCACCGTGCTGCTGCTGGTGGTCGTGCTGCTGGCCTACTTCCGCCAGATGTTCAGGCAGGAGGCGGAACTGTGACCTGGCGCAGGCTCCCGCTCACGGTCTCCGCGCTGCTCGTCTGCGTGGTCTCGGTGTTCCCGGTGTACTGGATGGTGCTGACGGCCTTCAAGCCCACCAGGGACATCCAGGCGCCGACGCCGACGTTCTGGCCCACCACGGTCAGCTTCGACCACTTCGCGACCGCCGTGCGGGCCAGCGGGTTCTGGCTGTTCTGGCGCAACAGCCTCGTCGTGTCGATCAGCGGCGTCCTGCTGGCGCTGGCCGTGGCGCTGCTGGCGGCGTTCGCCGTCGCGCGGATGAGGTGGAAGGGCAGGCGGGCGTTCATCCTCATGGTGTTCGTCGCCCAGATGACGCCGTGGGAGGCGCTGCTGATCCCGATGTACGTCATCGCCCGCGACACGGACATGCTCGACAAGCTGTCCATGCTGACGCTGATCTACTTCATGATCACGCTTCCGTTCACCATCGTCACCCTGCGCGGGTTCCTCGGCGCCATCCCGGTGGACCTGGAGGAGGCCGCGCTGGTCGACGGCTGCACCCGGTTCCAGGCGTTCCGCCGCATCGTCTTCCCGCTGCTGGCGCCGGGTCTCATGTCCACGTCGCTGTTCGGCTTCATCACGGCGTGGAACGAGTTCGCCTTCGCCAACCTGCTGATCATCAAGAACCGCGACGACCGGACGCTCCCGGTCTGGCTGTCCTCGTTCAGCAACACCTTCGGCACCGACTGGGGCGCCACCATGGCCGCCTCGACGCTGTTCATGGTGCCGGTGCTGCTCGTCTTCCTCGCCCTCCAGGGGCGGGTCACCTCAGGCATCACCGCGGGCGCGGTCAAAGGATGAGGAGTGCAGGCGTGATCGTTCCCCCGCCGAGACACCTGGTGCGGCTGCCCGGCGCGTTCGCGCTGGACCGGTCGACAACTGTCCACATCGGACCGCACGCGGCGGGGGCGGTCCGCCTGCTGCGCGACTACCTGCTGCCGCACGGGGTCCCGCTGCCGCCGTCGTCGGACGGCGGCGTGGTGCTGGCCGTGAACCCGGCGCTGTCCCACCTGGGTGACGAGGGCTACGAGCTGCGGGTGGACCAGCACAACATCCGCCTGCGGGCGGCCGCCCGCGCCGGTCTGCTGCACGGCGTCCAGTCCCTGCGCCAACTGCTCCCGCCGCCCGGCACGGGCCCGGTCGAGGTGCCGTGCGTCGACGTCGTCGACGTCCCGGCGTTCCCGTGGCGGGGCGCGATGCTGGACGTGGCGCGGCACTTCATGCCCGTGGAGTTCCTGCACAGGTTCGTGGACCTGTTGGCGCTGCACAAGCTCAACGTCCTGCACCTGCACCTGACCGACGACCAGGGCTGGCGGATGCCGGTCCCCGCCCACCCGAGGCTCACCGAGGTGGGCGGCTGGCGGGCCGAGAGCATGGTCGGCCCGGCTGGCAGCACCCGGTTCGACGCCAGCCCGCACGGCGGCGCCTACACCACCGCGGAGCTGCGCGGCCTGGTCGCCCACGCGCGGGAGCGCGGGGTCGCGATCATGCCGGAGATCGAGATGCCCGGCCACGCGCGGGCCGCGCTCGCCGCGTACCCCCACCTCGGCAACTTCCCGGACTGCCACCTCCCGGTGTGGACCAGTTGGGGCGTCTCGGAAGAGGTGTTCGGCGTCCAGCAGTCCACAATGGACTTCTGCGAGGACGTCCTCGCCGAGGTGATGGACGTCTTCCCGGGGGAGCACGTCCACATCGGCGGCGACGAGTGCCCCACCGCGGAGTGGCACCGCAGCCCGCTCGCCTTGGAACGGGTGGCGGCCGAAGGCCTGTCCGGTCCGGACGACCTGCACTCCTGGTTCCTCGCCAGGATCAGCCGGTTCCTGCTCGCCAACGGCCGCACGCCGGTCTGCTGGGACGAGGGCGGCGGCGCGCCGGACCTGCCGAGGGAGACCACGGTCATGGTCTGGCGGGACCCGGTCCACGGCAGGCAGGCCGCGCGCAACGGCCACCCCGTGATCATGACCCCGTGGCGCTCCACCTACCTGGACTACCCGCAGGCGAACACCGCGGGCGAACCTCCCGGTCAGCCGGCGGGCGTGGTGACGCTTCAGGACGTCTACACCCAGGAACTGCCGCCGCCCGGCTGGTCGGAGCAGGAGTCCGGTCTCGTCCTCGGCACGCAGGCGCAGCTGTGGACGGAGTTCGTGAAGGACCCGACGCACGCCGAGTACCTCGCCTTCCCGCGCCTGTGCGCCCTGGCGGGCAGCGCCTGGTCCGGTGGTGACGACTGGCCTGCGTTCCTCACGACCATGCGCGACCACGAACGGCACCTGAGCGCGCTGTCCATCAACCACCGTCCGCTGGGGGCGACGGGCTGATCTCGGGGACGTCGTCGCGCCGCCCGGTCGGAGGCGCGTCCTGGCCGCGTTCCATGCTGATCGACCAGGACGCCTTCCAGAACACGAAGTTCGCGCTCATCTTCCTGGTGGAGGGATCCCTGACCCAGATGGCGGCCACGATGGCCACGACGACGAGCAGGGTCGTGACGACGGCGATGACGGTGTAGCCCAACGAACCCACGAGCACTCCAGCCCCCGGCGGTGTTCCGAGCGTCAGCCGCCATGCCGGCAGGAGGTCCGCGTCGCGTTCCGGTACCGACGATCGCGACCGCTCCGGCTCGGGCGGTCGCACCGGGGTGCGGCCGGCGGAGCGGTCAGAGTCCCTGTGGTGCTCGACGTCGCCGCTGGGTCCGCGCGTCCGGGTCAGCTCGCCTCCCGGATGTTGCGCACGTTCCCCGGCAGGGCGCCGACGCGGTTGTCCGGTCGTTGCGGGGTCCGGGGGCTGCCCGTGCACAGGTACCCGGCGTAGTGGACGTCCTTGGCCGACACCCTGGTCTGCCGGAACCGCTGCGGGGACAGGCCGTGGAAGCGGCTCACGACGACGTCCTGGTAGAGCTGCTCGGAGACGACCAGCACCAGGTGCGCGGACGAGTCCTCGGACAGCGCGTTGCGCGCGTTGTCGGAGTCCAGCAGCCTGCACGTGACCACGGGCGCGTTGCCCGCCAGCCCGAAGTGCCCCGCCGCCAGCGTTCCGTGGTGCATCGCGATCCGCAGCCGCAGGGCGGGTTCGTCGGGGTGGGCCAGCGCGACCGCGGCCAGCGCCGCGACGAGCTGCTCGGTGAACTCCGCGACCACCCAGGCGGCGTCCACGTTCGCGGGCAGCACCGCCAGTTCCCCGTCGCCGCGCAGCTGGCGGTACCACTCGCCCCTGGCCAGGCCCGCCCGCTGCCCCGCGCGGTCGAGGACCTCGCTCAGCCGGGTCTGCACCAGCGACTGGTCGAGGGCGTCGAGCTTGCTGTAGTTCGCGATGTCCACGGCCACGACGAGCCGGTACACCAGCTCGCCGTGGGTCGCCGTCGTGGCCGGACGCCCCGGCTCATCGGGAGTCGCCGCCGCGTCGCGCTCGGCGAGGAGGAGCTGACCTCTCCCGCCCGCCGCGGGGGCGGAGGTCGGCAGAGTCAGCGGGTTCCCGATCGTGTGCTGGTCCATGCGTGTCAGCATCGCCCGGTTCCGCGATACCGAATAGGGGAATCACCGGGGTTCGCCGTTGCCCTCAGCGATGGCGTGCAACGCCTTCTGGTCCGTTACCGTGATGGTGCGGTAGCCCAGGCTTATGACGCCGCGGCTCCGGAGCTCGCGCAGTTCCTTGCGCGCGGTGTCCTCCTCGACGCCCACGAGCGCGCCGAGCTCCCGCTGGGTGAGGCCGATGTCCACGGTGACGCCCTCCGGCACGGCGCGGCCGTAGTTCGCCGCCAGCTCGTACAGCGCCCGCGCCAGCCGGACGAAGGCCGGGTAGCCGTTGAAGTCGACCCGGCGCTTGTCGGCCCACTTCAGCGTCTGCATGATCATCCGGGTGAGCGCGATGCTCGCGTCGGGGAACTCCCCCAGGTAGTGCTGGAACTCCTCGGACTGGATCAGCCGCACCCGCGCCTCGCCGAACACCGTCACCGTGGCCGACCGCGGCTCGTCGTTCAACGCCGCCATCTCGCCGATCACGTCCCCGCCGACCTTGATGCTCAGCAGCGCCATGCGCCCGTTCTCCAGGCTCACCGTGGCCTTCACGACGGCCTGGCAGAGCAGCATGACGTGCGAGGACCGCTCGGACTCGCGCAGCAGCACGTCGCCGTGCCGGTAGGTGAGGGGCACCCCCAGTTGCAGCAGCGCGGCCTGGCTGCGCGGCCGCAGCATGTCCATGTACGTCCCCGTGGGCCAGTCGCCCTTGCCAGGGGGGCGGCCTCCCGGCGGTTGAACAGAACTCATCCGGCACCTCATCAGTTGGGGAACTCCCGGACCGACGGCGGTCCCGTTCCTGGGCCACAGTGTCCTGCTTCGACCGGTGGCGGATTAGTGGATTTCCCGGTATTCCACGGGAAGCCCGACTCGCGGCTCAGAGCTGGTCGGGATCGCGGAGGCGGGCGTGGCGGCGTTCCACCGCGACCGCCGCCATCAGGACGCAGCCGAGCATGGGCACGACGAGCGGCGGCAACTGCCAGGTCACCACGGCGAGCACGCCGAGCGCCATGCCCAGCAGCAGCGATCCGGTCGGGTCGGCCACGGCGCGGCGCGCGGACCCCCGCACCAGGGCTGACCAGCGCCCGCCCGGTGACCAGGTCGCGGCGGCCCGCAGGACGACCACCGCGAGTCCGACGGCCGCCGCCGTGCAGACGGCGCCCACCGCGCCACCGCCCTGCAAACCCGTGCGGCGCAGGACGACCAGGTCCGCGGCCAGCACGGCGAACGCGGCGACCACGCCGATCGACGCGCCCGCGCCTCCGCGTGCCGCCGCGCGCACGCGGGTGAAGTACGCCCGCACCGCCGTGGTCTCCCCGTCGACGTGCGCCCTGATGTGCGCGCAGCCCGCGGCGAGCGCGGGCAGCAGGGTGACCAGGGGCAGGGCGGTGAGCACCACCAGCACACCGGCGGTCAGGCACTCGGCGAACAGCGGGAACCTCCTCATCCCTTGATCCCGGAGGTGGACACGCCCTCGACGAGGAACCGCTGGAAGAACAGGAAGAACAGGACCACGGGCACCAGGGCGAGCACGGACATCGCCATCAGCGCGCCGAAGTCCGAGCCGCTCGCCTCGTCGATGAACAGCTGGAGCGCGAGCGGCAGCGGGTACTTGTCCGGGGTGCTGAGGTAGATCAGCGGGCCGAAGAAGTCGTTCCACGTCCAGATGAACGTGAAGATCGCGGTCGTGACCAGCGCGGGTCTGGCCAGCGGGAGGACGATGTTCCAGAAGATCCGCCACGGGCCCGCGCCGTCGATCTTCGCCGACTCGTCGAGCTCGTGCGGGATGGTGCGGATGAACTGGACGACGAGGAAGACGAAGAACGCCTCCGACGCCAGGAACTTGCCGATCAGCAGCGGCACGTAGGTGTCGACGAGGTCCAGGCGCTGGAACACGATGTACTGCGGGATGATCAGCACGTGGAACGGCAGCAGCAGCGTGGAGATCATGACGGCGAACATCGCCGAGCGGCCGCGGAAGCGCAGCCGGGCGAACGCGAACGCGGCCAGCGCCGATGACGACACGGTGCCGACGACGGACAGCACCGCCAGCAGGCCGGAGTTGAGGAAGTACCGGCCGATGCCGACCCCGTTGACCCCGTCCACGGCGCGCTCGTAGTTCGCCGTGGTGGGCTCGGTCGGCAGCAGCCGCAGGTCGCCCAGGATCTCGTTCGACGGCTTGAACGTGGCCGCCACGACCCACACCAGCGGGTACAGCACGACCGCCAGCAGGAGCAGGACGCCCACGTGCCAGGCCACCCGCGACAGCCGTCCCTTCACGACTTCTCCCCCGAGTAGTGGACCCAGCCGCGCGCGGACCGGAACAGCAGCGCGGTGATCAGCCCGACGACCAGCAGCAGCATCCAAGCCATCGCGGCCGCGTACCCCATGCGGTAGTCGCCGAAGCCGCGGTCGAACAGGTAGACGGTGTAGAACAGCGTGGTGCCCGCGGGCTGGCCGTTCGGTCCGCCGACGACGTAGGCGGACGTGAACACCTGGAACGAGTGGATGGTCTCCATCAGCAGGTTGAAGAAGATCACCGGCGAGATCATCGGAAGCGTGATCGAGGCGAACCGCCGCCACGGCCCCGCGCCGTCGACCTCGGCCGCCTCGTACAGCTCCTTCGGCACCTGCTTGAGCCCGGCCAGGAAGATCACCATCGGGGCCCCGAGCTGCCACGCGGCCAGCAGCACCAGCATCAGCAGCGAGAAGTCCGGGTTGCCCGACCACCCGCCGGTCTCGATCCCGAACACCCGCAGCACCTGGTCCACGGCGGCGTCGTCGCTGAACATCGTCTTCCACACGATCGCGACGCTCACGCTGCCACCGATCAGCGACGGCCCGTAGAACGCCGCCCGGTACAGCCCCTGCCCCTTGCGCTTGCTGTTGAGCAGCAGCGCGACACCGAGCGCGGCGGCCAGCTTGACCGGCACCGCGAGCGCCACGTACAGGACCGTCACGCCGACCGACCGGAGCCAGCGCTGGTCGGAGAACATCCGCGCGTAGTTGTCCAGGCCGATCCAGCGCGGGGTGTCGAACAGGTCGTAGTCGGTGAAGGAGAGGTACAGCGAGGTCGCCATCGGGCCCAGCGTCAGCAGCAGGACGCCGAGGATCCACGGTGACAGGAAGAAGTACCCGGTGATCCCGTCGTCGGAGCGCCGGGCCCGCTTGCGGGGGCCCGCCCCGGCCGGGACGGCGTCGGCGGGGCGGGTCGGCGTGATCGTCGCCATCCTCAGGAGCCGAGCGTCTCGTCGGCCTCGGTGAAGAACTGGTCCGCCGCCTGGTCGACGGTGGTCCTGTCGTACAGCAGCTCCTCGGTGATCCGGATGAACGCCTGCTCCAGCGCGCCCGCGCCCTTGGGCGGTGCGGGCGGGGTCTTGATCAGCTGGTCCTTGAGGCCGTCCTCGTAGGCGGCCACGGCGGCCAGCGGGCCGGTGAGCTGCGCGGAAGCGCGCTGGGCGTTGGTCGGGGGCAGGCCGCGGTTGGCGCCGAAGATCTTGCCGACCTCCGGGTCGTTGATCATGAACGACACCAGCTTGGCCGCCGCCGCGGGGTGCTCGGACTTCTGGGACACGCTCAGCAGCAGGGCGGGCTTGATGTACTGGCCCAGCGCCTTAGGGTTGTCGCTGGGGGAGGGCGCGATCTTCAGCTCCGCCTTGGTGGACTTGGAGTAGCGGTCCAGGAAGTTGTCCCACGCGCCCGCGCCCGCCACCAGGTCGGACTCCAGCGGGTGCTTGGGCTTGATCTGCACGGCCTTCTCCACCGGCAGCGTCGACCGGTCGTCGGCCATCTTCTTGCCGTCGGCCAGGAACGAGGCCAGTCGGGCCTTGTCGAAGCCGAGCTTCCCGTCGTCGGTGTAGAGGGACCTGCCCTCCTGGAGCAGTTGCAGCTCCAGGTTGTAGTAGGTGCCGACGGGGTTCGCGCTGCCGGAGATCCCGGTCTTCTCGGTGATCTGCTTGGAGCCCGCGCGGTAGTCGTCCCAGGTCCAGCCGAGTTTCGGTTCGGCCACGCCGGCCTGG
The DNA here is from genome assembly GCF_032460545.1 of Umezawaea sp. Da 62-37. Classification (GTDB taxonomy): domain Bacteria; phylum Actinomycetota; class Actinomycetes; order Mycobacteriales; family Pseudonocardiaceae; genus Umezawaea. The sequence goes on along the minus strand of NZ_CP135965.1, from coordinate 3,130,835 downwards.
GCGTAGAGCGCGGGGTTGTAGACGTAGCCCCAGGTGTTGCCGCCCACCGGCACCCCGTACAGGCCGCCCTTGATCTCGCCCGCGCCCTTCAGCCCCTCGATCAGGTCGCCGAGGTCGAGGTTCTTGCCCTCCTGCTTCTTCAGGTCGTAGAGGGCGTGGCGGTCGGCGTACTCCCGCAGGTAGGCGAAGTCGGTCTGCATCACGTCCGGCGCGTTCCCGCCCGCCGTCTCGGTGGCGACCTTCTGCCAGTAGGCCTCGAACTCCTGGAAGCTCGGCGTGATCGTGATGGAGGGGTTCTTGGTGTGGAACAGGTCCAGGGCCTGCTGCATGAGCGCCGCGCGCTCCGCGTTGCCCCACCAGGAGAACCGCAGCGTGACCGGGCCCCCGGACTCCTCGGCCTCGCCACCGCCGCCCGAGCCGCCGCAAGAGGCGGTCGTCGCGGCGAGCAGCAGGGCCACCACCGGCACGACAAGCGCCCTGAATCGTTTCAATCCGACCACGGTGGTACCTCCGGTCGCAATCGCCTTGGCAGGACGCGGTTCGAGCCGTCGTGCCGGGAAAGGCTACGAGGCCGTTACGCCACCGTCAATGCGGCTTTCCTTCCACGACAAGGGAAAACGGTGATCGATCGTCGAATTCGTCGAACGCGCTGTCGAACGGCCATCGACACCGGCGCGCGGGGGTGGTGACGGGCGGGTTCTTGTTGACGGGGTTTGGTGTTGCGCCTATGTTAACGAGTTGGAAAGCGCTTTCCAGTGATCACCTGACCGGTGCGCCGGAGGGTGCCGCGAACAAGTGCGACCGCTGCCGGGGTCGAGCGCGGCGAGGGGCTGTAGCCCTCGTCGGTTTCGCATTGTCCTGGAAATCGGATACCTGTGCGGAGAATCGGGGCGGTGCCATGAGAATCCTCAACGGCAGTACTGTTCGAGCTCGACGACACCTGTTGGCGGTCGTGCTGGTCGCCTCCTGCGCGGCGGCGGTGAACGCCGCGGCCACACCCGCGTTCGCGGCACCGGCGCCCGCGTCCACCGGAACGACGGAGCACCTCGACCGGGGTCTGATCAGCATCCGGTCGGCGACCGACGACGGCAACTTCGTGTCCTGGCGGCAACTCCGGACCGACGCCGCCGACTCGGCGTTCAACGTCTACCGCGACGGGACCCTGGTCACCCCGACGCCGGTCACCACCGCGACCAGCTACCGGGACGTGGGCGCGCCACCCGGCGCGACCTACTCCGTGCGGCCCGTGGTCGGTGGCGGGGAACAGCTCTCCGCGAGCGCCGACGACGTGGCGGCCACCGCGACCAGCCAGGACGTTCCACTCCAGATCCCCCCAGGCGGCACGACGCCCAGCGGCGAGTCCTACACCTACGTCGCGAACGACGCCTCCGTCGGCGACCTCGACGGCGACGGCTCGTTGGAGATCGTCCTCAAGTGGGACCCCACCAACGCCAAGGACAACTCGCAGTCGGGCTACACGGGCAACGTGTACCTCGACGCCTACAAGCTCAACGGCACCAGGCTGTGGCGCATCGACCTCGGCCGCAACATCCGGGCGGGCGCGCACTACACCCAGTTCCAGGTGTTCGACTACGACGGTGATGGGAAGGCCGAGGTGGCCACGAAGACCGCCGACGGCACCAAGTCCGGCACCGGCCAGGTGATCGGCAGCTCGACGGCGGACTACCGCAACTCCTCCGGCTACATCCTGACCGGACCCGAGTTCCTGTCCGTGTTCCGCGGCACCGACGGCGCCGTGCTCGACACCGAGAACTTCCTGGTCGCACGCGGCACGGTCTCCGCGTGGGGCGACAGCTACGGCAACCGCGTCGACCGGTTCCTCGCCGGAACGGCCTACCTCGACGGCTCCTCGCCGAGCATCCTCATGGCCCGCGGCTACTACACCCGCAGCACGGTGACGGCGTGGGACTTCCGCGGTGGCGCGCTGACCAGGCGCTGGACGTTCGACTCCGCGTCCTCCACCAACGGTTCCGCGTGGACGGGCAAGGGCAACCACCAGCTGTCCGTCGCGGACGTCGACTCCGACGGCCGTGACGAGGTCATCTACGGCTCGATGGCCATCGACGACAACGGTTACGGCCTCTGGCAGAACAGCACCCACCACGGCGACGCCCTGCACGTCGGCGACTTCATCCCCTCCAGGGCAGGCCTCGAGGTCTTCAAGCCCTCGGAAACGGGCACCGACCCCGCCGACTGGATGGGTGACGCCCGCACCGGCCAGATCATCTGGAGCGCCCCGGCCTGCAACTGCGACAACGGCCGTGCCGTCGCCGCCGACATCTGGGCGGGCAACGCGGGTGCCGAGGTCTGGTCCTCCTCGGTCGGCGGCCTCCGCTCCGCCACCAACGGCTCCCAGGTCGCCAGTCGCAAACCGGGCTCGGCCAACTTCGTCATCTGGTGGGACGGCGACGCCCAGCGCGAACTCCTGAACGACACCACCATCGACAAGTACGGCACCTCCGGCGACACCCGCCTGCTCACCGGCTCCGGCGTCGCCTCCAACAACGGCACCAAGGCCACCCCCGCCCTGTCCGCCGACATCCTCGGCGACTGGCGCGAAGAGGTCATCTGGCGCACGTCGGACAACAGGGCGCTGCGCATCTACTCCACCACCGACACCACCACCATCAAACGCAACTCGCTCATGCAGGACCGCCAGTACCGCTTGGCCGTGGCCTGGCAGAACACCGCCTACAACCAGCCCCCGCACCCCAGCTTCGCGACTCCGTAAACCAAAGCGCCACACAGCAATGCGGAAGGGCTGTCACCACACCTCGTGGTGACAGCCCTTCCGCATTCCCAACAGACCAACCACAACCCAAACCAAACCCGCCCAACCACCCGCCCACCGAGCAAAGCGACCAACCACAGCCCACTGAGCAAAAGCCCCCAACCACAGACCCACCGAGCAGCACTCGTCCGCCGCGCGGCTGGCTTGACTTGGGGTTTTTGGGCCTGCAATTTGTCGGCGGGCATCTCCACCACCTGCCCTTTCAGCCTGACAAGGCCCAAAAAAGGGGCCCCAAGTCAAGCCGGCCGCACCCGGAGCACGGCGGATCCGACCCCCGCCGACCCAGCACGACAGTCAACACAAGCATCACCCCCAAGGAACCCGCCCCCACTCCACATCAGAACCCCAGTAGAACCCCAAATACCCCGGCTGGTTATACGTGGTCTGCTGCCGAGCCACCTCAACCCGGTACTGCCGATCCTCCATCAACGAATACATCTTGTGCCCAGTCGGCTCCGTGCTCGTGTAGAACCGCAGCGCCGAATTGTCCACCGTCCTCACCACCAGCTCCTCCCGCCAATCCCCGAACACATCGGCCACCAACGACGGCGTCCCCTTCGTCCCGTTGTTCGTCCGAGTCCCCTCGGCCACCAACAACGTCCCCCTCCGCCAATCGTCAACGGTCGGCGTCACATCCCCCGCCCCGTTCACGATCTGCGTGGTCATGTCCCCGCTCCACTGAATGCTCATGTTCGTTCCGGGCGACCGGTTCTCCAGCAACCGCCCGTCCGCGCTCCACACCCCCACCGCCCCGGACCCGCCCGGCAGCGAAGCCCAGGTCTCCAGCCCCCGCACGTCCGGCCGCACGTCCCCGACCATGCCGCGGCCGGTGTCCACCCCCGAATACCCGCCGTACAGCACTTCCCCGGTCTTCGCGTCGCGCAGCCCGTACCCGTACGGCGCCACCGGCCCACCCTCGTGGACCATGTAGATCTCCAGCCCCGGCCGGTCCGGATCCACATCGGCCACGTGCAGCGCGTCCCCGTGCCCCAGCCGCTTCCGCGCCCCCGGTTCCGCGCTGCCGGGCGGCAGGATCCCCGTGGAGCTGTACAACAGGCTCCCGTCGTCGTCCAGGGTCGCCGCCCCGTACACGATCTCCTGCCGCCCGTCCCCGTCCACGTCCGCCACGCTCAACGAATGCGCCCCCTGGGTCGTCAGCGCACCCCACCGCGGATCCGTCCCGTCCCTTCCGTGCGGGGAGTCGTTGAACGGGTTCGCCATCGGCACCCACCCGCTGTCGGCGTACCACCGCTCCCGCAGCCTCCGCCCGTCCCAGTCGTAGCTGACCAGCGTCGACCGCGTGTAGTACCCGCGTGCGAACACCGCCGACGGCCGTTTCCCGTCCAGGTACGCGACTCCCGCCAGGAACCGGTCCACCCGGTTCCCCGGTTCGATCCGGTTCATCGCGTAGTCGCCCCACAGGAGCCCGTCGTCGGTCCTCCCCGGCTTGTACCGGATCGTCTGCAACTCCCGGCCCGAAGCGCCGTCGAACACCGTCAGGTACTCGGGCCCGCTCAGGATAAACCCGGCGAAGTTCCGCAACCTGTTGTTGGCGCTGCGACCTGGCGCGTACACGTCGATGAAGTGGTCCACCAGCGCCGAAGCGTCCGCCTCCGACAGCGGGTACGCGTACCGGGGCTCGATCCCGAGGGCCTGCTCCAGCGTCGCGGGCCAGTGCCCGGCCACGACCTCGGGATGCCGGTCCCACCCCCGGAACACCTCCACCAGGTGCTTGCGGTACCCCTCGGAGTCCACCCGGTAGTCGTCCTGGTGCGTGAACCCCGCGAGCACGTCCTCGCGCGGCATCGTGACGTACCGCTCCCGGCCGTCGCGCCCGATCACCTTGGTCCCCGGCGCGGTCTTGACCATCATCTCGGCCCGGCCGTCGCCGTCGAAGTCGTGCACGAGGAACTGGGTGTAGTGCGCGCCCGCCCTGATGTTGACGCCGAGGTCGACCCGGTGCAGCAGCGTGCCGTCGAACCGGTAGGTGTCCAGGTAGACCGGTCCGGTGTAGCCGACCTGGGAGACGTCCTTGCTGTTGGACGGATCCCACTTGACCACGTACTCGTACTGCCCGTCGCCGTCCACGTCGCCGACGCTGACGTCGTTGGCGGAGTAGGTGTACCGCTCGCCCGCCGGGGTCACGCCGTCCGCGGGCTTGTGCAGTGGCAGGTCCCGGTAGGGCGCCGCCCACGGCGTGACGGCCTTGCCGCGCCCCGATTCCCGGCCGCGGGTGATCGCGGCGACCTGGTAGCGCGCGCCGGGGGAGGTGTCGAGGTAGGCGGTGCTGTCGGTGACGGTGGCGATCCGCTTCCCGTCCCGGTACACCGCGAAGTCCGGGCCCGCGAGGCCGGTGGCGGTCGAGCCGGTGACCTCGGCGCGGAGCAGGCGCCAGCTCAGGTGCACGCCCTCGGTGGTGCGGGCGGCGACGAGGCCGCGGTCGAGTCGTTCCCACCCACCGGTCCGGTGCCCGGTGGCACCGGCGATCGGTGGTGCGGCGAGCACGAGCGCCGCGACCAGCGCCGCCGCGCGCAGGCTTCTCCGTCGAAGTCCCACGGTTCCTCCAGGTGTCAGCGCCCCCGCGCGGTAACGATGGCCTGTCCGTTCCTTGATCGCAAGAAAATAGTGTTGCGCCATAAAGTGGTAAGCGTTTTCCATCTGGACCTTGACTGGCGGTGGCGCCGGGAGTTGGCTGGGGTGCGACCCCGATGAGCGAGGTGGCGCGATGGGACGGCTCGACGGGCCACCCTCCGTTGTCCTGGTCGGGGCCTCCGGGTACGGGCGGCGCTACCTGCGGGAGATCGCCGAGCTGGAGGCCGCGGGGATCGTCGTGCTGGCGGGGGTGTGCGAGGTCGCCCCGCTGGACGCCGAGGGCCTGCGGCTGGTCGGTGGTCGACCGCTGGGCGCGGACCTGCCGCGGCTGCTGGCGGAGACCCGCCCGGACATCGGGATCGTCTCCACGCCGATGCACACGCACGTGCCGCTCGCCCGGCACGTCCTGGCCTCCGGCGCCCACCTGCTGCTGGAGAAGCCGCCGACGCCGACGTTGCGGCAGTGGCGCGAACTCGTGGAGCTGACGTCCGGTGTGGCGTGCCAGGTCGGCTTCCAGAGCCTCGGCTCGGGCGCGGTGCGGCGGCTCGCGGACCTGGTGCGGAGGGGCGAACTCGGTGAGGTCACCGGGATCGGAGTGCGCGGGGCGTGGTCGCGCGACCACGCCTACTACGCCCGCGCGCCGTGGGCCGGGCGGCGCACGCTCGACGGCGAACCCGTGGTCGACGGCGCGCTCACGAACCCCTACGCGCACGCCGTGGTGACCGCGCTGGCGGTGGACGGCAGCGACGACGTCTCGGCGATCGAGCTGGAACTGCTGCGCGCGAACGACATCGAGGCCGACGACACCTCCTGCCTGCGGCTGCGTACCGGCCGCGGCACGACCGTGGTCGTCGCGGTGACCCTGTGCGCGGACGTCGAGCGGGAGCCCGTGCTCGTCGTCCACGGCAGCCGCCGCCGCGCCGAACTGCACTACACCCTGGACCGGCTGGTGGTCGGTGGCGTCGACGAGGTGTTCGACCACGTCACGCCGCTGGAGAACCTGGTGGCCCACCTGCGCGACCCGTCTGTGCCGCTGAACTCGCCGCTTGCGGCGTGCGGCGGGTTCATGCGCGTGCTGGAAGCCGTGCGCACGGCGGCGGAACCGGTCCCGATCGACCGGAAGTGGTTGCGGGACAAAGGAGGACGAGTGGTGGTGGACGGCGTCGACGACGTGGTGGTCCGCGCGGCCGACGAGCTGCGGACCTTCGCCGAACTGGGTGCCCCGTGGTCGGTGCTCGGGCGGGCGGCCGACTACGGCGTGGAAGCCGTCGTGCCGCCGGACGTGGTGGCCCGACCGGCGTTGCACCCGGTCCGGACCCTCGGCGGCGCGGTCGTCACCGGTGAGCACCCGGTCGACCACCCGTGGCACCGGGGGATCGGCCTCGCGCTGCCCGACGTCGACGGCGTGAACCTGTGGGGCGGCCGCAGCTACCGGCGCAACCGCGGGTACGTCGAGGGCGAGTTGGGGCAGGTCCGCGAGGCCGCCGACGGGACCGTGGAGTGGTGCGACTCCGTCGGAGCCGTGCTGCTGCGCGAACGCCGTCGGATCCGCAGGCGGGTGGTCGCGGGCGGATGGGAGCTGACGTGGACCAGCGTGCTGTCCGCCGACGCTGAGGTGGTGCTGAACAGCCCCGGCAGCCTCGGCCGTGCGGGAGCGGGCTACGGCGGCTGGTTCTGGCGGCTGCCCGACGTGGACCCGGAACTGGTGCGGGTGGTCACGCCGGACGGGCGCGGCGCGGACGACCTGAACGGCGTCGTCGCGGACTGGCTGGCCGTCGTGGTCGCCGACCCCGTGTCCCCGTGGACGGCCGTGCTCTCCGGCCCCCGCGACCCGTGGTTCGTGCGCGTCGCCCAGTACCGCGGCATCGGTTCGGCGCTGTGCTGGGACCGGCCGCGGATCGTCCGCCCCGGCCGGGACGTGACCATCGAGGTCGTGATGAGCCTCTACGACGGGGTCGTCACCCCGGACGGTCAGCCCGACGTGCGGTCGAAGCGCAGGTGGGACGTGATGCGGTAGCGGTCACCGCGGTAGATCGACCGGGTGTACTCGAAGACGCGCCCGCCCGCGTCCCTGGTGGTGCGTTCGAACAGCAGCGCGGGGGCGTACTGGGGGACGCCGAGCAGACCGGCCTCCTCGGGGTCGGTGACCGTCGGCTCGGTGGTCTGCAACGCGGTGGTGGCGACGATCTCGTACCGCATCCTGAGCAGCTCGTAGAGCGAGCCGGACTCGAAGTCCTCCGGGCCGATGCCGGGGACGAGGTCGTGCGGGATGAGGATGCGCTCGATCGCCATCGGGGCCTTCTCGACGATGCGGACCCGCGTGACGGTGAGCAGCTCGTGGCTGGGTGAGACCTCGAGGCGCTGACCGAGGCGGGCGCCCGCGGCCTCCACGCGGAACTCGACGACCTTGCTGAACCAGGTGCCCTCCGCGGGCGGGACGGTGAAGTCGCCGGGGGTGGTGGGGGTCAGCTCCTGGCTGATCTTGCGGGTGCCGGTGAACGTGCCCCGGCCGTGCTCGCGGACCAGGAGGCCGTCGCGGGCCAGGTCGTCCATGGCCGCGCGCAGGGTCGGCCGGGAGACGCCGAACTCCTCGCTGAGCGCGCGCTCGGACGGCATGACCTCGCCGGGCCTGCGTTGCTGGATGAGCTCGCGCAGCCGCTCTCTTACCTCTGTTCGCCGCACCGCAGCTCCTCCCGTTGCGCCCTGTGCATCGTAGCAACTGGTGAAGGGGTTCAGCCCGTTGGAAAGTGACCAGTGGTATTACCTGTTGCCGGAGTCGACGAACATCAGAACCGCAGGCAGAATATCGGTCTAGACCTCTTGACTTTACCTGTGAGGTAGACCACTTTGCTGATGGGGGGATCTGCTGCTGAACCAGTGGTAAACAGCAGCGGATCACCGGTCGCCGCGGTTCTCCCCGTCCCCACCGAGAGAGCGGACGCTCATGTCGCGATCCAGCAGGACCCGTACCACCACGGCCGCAGCGGCGGCCGTGTCTGCGCTGGCGATGGCCGTGGTGGGCGTTTCCACCGCGTCCGGCGCCCCAGCCGCCCCCCGGGACGTCACCGCCGCGGCGGCGTGCGGCGCGCTGTTCGACGACTTCAACTACGCCTCCCACACCGACGGCACGCTCCGCTCGCACGGCTGGCAGGTCCGGTCGAACGCGGGCGGCCCCGGTGTCCCCGGCGCCCGGTGGGCGCCGGAGAACGTCACGTTCCCCACGTCGGACGGCGACAAGGTGCTCCAGCTGGCGTCGGCCACGAACGGCACCGGCGCGGGTACGACGCAGACCGAGATCTTCCAAGGGGCCCAACGGTTCCAGGAGGGCACCTACGCCAGTCGGATCCGGTTCTCCGACGCGCCGACCAGCGGGTCGGACGGCGACCACGTGAACCAGACGTTCTTCACCATCAGCCCGCTGCGCTACAACAACGACCCGATCTACAGCGAGCTTGACTTCTCCGAGTACCTGCCCAACGGCGGCTGGGGTGAGACCGGGCCGGTGAACTTCCAGACCAGCTGGCACACCTACACCCCCGACCCCTGGTACGCGGAGAACAAGAGCAACAGCCAGCGGCGCAGCATCAACGGCTGGCACACCGTCGTGTCCACGGTGTCCGCCGGGCACGTGAAGTACTACATCGATGGCACGCTGGTCGCCGACCACGACCGCACCGGCCCGTTCGACGTGTACCCGCGCCAGGCGATGACGCTGAACTTCAACCAGTGGTTCATCGACACCGCGGGCCACAGCGGCGGCACGTCCACCTACCTCCAGCAGGTGGACTGGGTGTACTACGCCAAGGACCAGGTGCTGTCGCCCTCGACGGCCGTGGCGAACGCCGCGTCGTTCCGCTCGGGCGGCGTGCGGTTCAAGGACGACGTCGGATCCGGCAGCTGCACCCAGAGCCCGCCGCCCCCGACGAGCACGACCAGCACCCAGCCGCCCGCGAGCGGCACCTGGGCGCCGAACACCTTCTACGCGGTCGGGACGACCGTGACCTACGCGGGCGCCACCTACCGCTGCCTCCAGCAGCACACGGCGATCGTCAGCTGGGAACCGCCGAACACCCCGGCTCTCTGGCAGCGCGTCTGATGGGGCGCGCGCGGAAGTTCCGGGTAGCGGGCGCCGCGATCGCCGCGGCCGTGGTCGTCGTCTCCTTGACGACCACCGGTGGCGCCAGGGGCGCGGCGGCTCCGGCCGCCGGGTGCGGGGTGCTGTTCGACGACTTCGACTACTCGTCGCACACCGACGGCGCGCTCGGCTCGCACGGCTGGCAGGTGCGGTCCAACGCGGGCGGGCCCGGCGTGCCGGGTGCCACCTGGGCGCCGGAGAACGTCACGTTCCCGACGGTGTCCGGGGACAAGGTCATGCAGCTGGCGTCGTCGACCGACGGCACCTCGTCCGGCACCAAGCACACCGAGGTGCTGCAAGGGGCCCAGCGGTTCTTCGAGGGCACGTACGCGAGCCGGATCCGGTTCTCCGACGCGCCCACGAGCGGCCCCGACGGCGATCACGTGAACCAGACGTTCTTCACGATCAGCCCGCTGCGCTACGACAACGACCCGATCTACAGCGAGCTGGACTTCTCCGAGTACCTGCCCAACGGGGGGTGGGGCGAGACCGGGCCGATCAACTACCAGACCAGCTGGAACACCTACCAGCTGGAACCGTGGGTGTCGAAGAACAAGAGCAACAGTGAGCGGTCCAGTGTGGACGGTTGGCACAACGTCGTCGCGACCGTCGGCGACGGGCACGTGAAGTACTACATCGACGGCACGCTGGTCGCCGACCACGACCGCACCGGTCCGTTCGACGTGTACCCGCGCCAGGCCATGTCGCTGAACTTCAACCAGTGGTTCATCGACCTCGCCGGGCACAGCGGCGGCCTCGCCACGTACCTGGAGCAGGCCGACTGGGTCTACTACGCGAAGAACCAGGTGCTCACGCCCGCCGCCGCCGCGGCGAACGCGGCCGCCTACCGGTCCGGCGGCGTGAAGTTCGTGGACAACCTCGTCGGCGACTGCGGCACCCCGCCGACGACGACCACGACCACCACCACGACGACCACCACCACCACCACCAAGCCGGGCCAGCCGGTCGGCTGCGCGGGCGTCCCCGCGTGGCAGTGGGGGGACGTCTACCTGGAGAACGCCCGCGTCACGCACGGCCAGCACCTGTGGCGCGCCCGCTGGTGGACCCAGGGCTCCGAGCCGGGCCCGACCGCCCAGTGGGAGGACCTCGGCCGCTGCTGAGCCCTGGCGGGTGCGGTTCGCAGGGGCCGCACCCGCCGGGCTCCGCGGGATCCGCCCGTTCGCTGTCTGCCGTCCGTTCACCTGCGACGACTAGGTTGGTCGCGTGGTGACCATCGAGGATGTGCGGGCAGCGGCCGACCGGATCGCCGGACGGGTCGTGCGCACGCCGCTGCTGGAGGTCGAGCGGCTGTCCGAGGAGCTGGGCTCACGGGTGTTCGCGAAGGCGGAGAACCTCCAGCACGCGGGCAGCTTCAAGATCCGCGGGGTGCTGAACGCGTTGCTGCGCAAGCAGGAACGCGGCCTGCTGCCCTCCGGTGTGGTGACGTTCTCCGCGGGCAACCACGCGGCGGCGACGGCGTGCGCCGGGCGGCTGCTCGGGGTGCGGGTGGTCGTCTGCATGCCTCCGGGAGCGGTCCCGGCGAAGGTCGACGCGGTGCGCCGGTACGGCGGCGAGATCGCGTTCACGCCGAACCTCCTGATCGACGCGGAGGCGCTGTCCACCGAACGCGGCTACCCGCTGCTGCACCCGTTCGACGACCTCGACGTGATCGCCGGGCAGGGCACCGTCGGCCTCGAACTGATCGAGGACGGCCCGACGCCGGACCTCGTGCTCGTGCCGGTCGGCGGCGGCGGGCTGATCAGCGGGGTGGCGGCCGCCGTGAAGGCGCTCGCGCCGCACGCCGTGGTGATCGGCGTCGAACCGGTGACCGCCCCGGCGATGAGCCACGCCCTGCGCATGGGCGGGGCCGCGCCGCTGCCGATGCGCCCGGTGTCCCTGGCCGACGGGCTCGCGGCGCCGTTCGCGGGGATCAAGACGTTCGCGCACGTCAAGGAGTACGTGGACGAGGTCGTCGAGGTCACCGAGGACGCCATCCGCGACGCCTGGTGGAGCGTCGTCGACGCCACGAAGCTGCTGGTCGAGCCGTCCGCCGCGGTCGGGCTCGCCGCAATCCGATCCGGTCTGGTCACGCCGCCCGCCGGTGGTGTCACCGCGTTCGTCCTGTCCGGGGGCAACACCGGCCTGGCCGCGCTCGCCGGATCGGTCTAGAGCCGCTACTTGCCGCAGATGCAGCCGCGCGACAGGCCCGAGGCGGCCGACGCGGTGCAGAACCGCACACCCAGGGCGTCGTGGTCCGCCAGCGGGTGGGCGCAGGCCGCGCACGCCGTGGCGGCGGGCGGGGTGATCTCGGCGGTATGTCGTCCTGAGGTGGTCATTTCACCGTTCCCAACTGCGTTTTTCGGCCGAAGCCGTTTTCGATTTCCACCTCGAACACTACGTCAGGACCGAAAACGCCACCCGGCTGGCCCGCGTAAAATGGCGTATCGTCAGCCAGACCAGATTACAGCTGGTCAACAGTCATGCGATCAGGCTTTTGGTCGTGCGCGAAAAGGGGATTCAGGTGGACCTGCTTACTCTCGGAGTAATCTCTCGGTCGAGCAAGGAGAATGAACGCCGACTGCCGATCCACCCGTTGCACGTTGACCGGATGGACGCGGACCTGCGTGCCGTGACCTACTTCGAGCACGGCTACGGCGAGCGCTTCGGCGTGTCCGACGAGCGGCTCGCGTCGCAGGTCGCGGGCCTGCGCACCCGTGAGGAGCTCATCGCGGAGTGCGACGTCGTGCTGCTGGCGAAGCCGCTGCCCGGTGACGTGGCGGAGTTGCGCAACGGGCAGACCCTCTGGGGTTGGCCGCACTGCGTGCAGGACGAGAAGCTCACCCAGGCCGCCATCGACCGGCGGCTGACCATCATCGCGTTCGAGGCGATGAACCACTGGAACGGCGACGGCTCCTTCGGGCTGCACGTGTTCCACAAGAACAACGAACTCGCCGGCTACTGCTCCGTGCTGCACGCCCTGGAGCAGGTCGGCTCGACCGGCGACTACGGCAGGCGCATGCGCGCCGTCGTCATCGGCTTCGGCGCCACCGCCCGCGGCGCCGTCACCGCCCTGAACGCCCTCGGCGTGCACGACGTCCACGTCCTCACCAACCGCGACGTGGCCGCCGTCAGCTCCCCGATCCCCTCCGCCGTCATGGTCCAGTTCGACCACGACGACGAGGACCCGCGCCGCAGCCACGCCGACACCGAAGAGGGCCGCGTTCCGCTGGCCGAGTTCCTGGCGGGCCACGACATCATCGTCAACTGCGTCCTCCAGGACACCGCCGCCCCGCTGACCTTCCTCATCGAGGAAGACCTCCCCACCCTGCCGCCGGGCACCCTCATCGTCGACGTCTCCTGCGACGAGGGCATGGGCTTCAGCTGGGCGAGGCCCACCACCTTCGCCGCCCCGACCTTCGTGGTCGGCGACAACATCACCTACTACGGCGTGGACCACAGCCCTTCCCACCTGTGGAACTCGGCCAGCTGGGAAATCAGCGAAGCCCTGCTCCCGCACATCCGCACCGTGCTTTCAGGCCCCGACGCCTGGGAAACCGACGAAACCATCCGCCGCGCCATCGAGATCGCCAACGGCACCATCCGCAACCCAGCCATCCTCGCCTTCCAAAACCGCCCCGCCGACTACCCGTACTAACCACGGGAGCCTTGCCGGGCACAACCCGACCCCCATCGGCGCAGCCGCCCCCTCGCACCCGGCGCGGAGCGCCCGCCGCCTTGTCGACGCGCAGCGAGGTGCCCTGATCGGCCCAGCTGACGCTGACCGGAGCCAGACCTCCCACTGCCCCCGATACACAGCGCCCTCCTGTTCGACCTTGGTTTGTCAAGGCATCTTTCCCGCCTTGACAAACCAAGGTCGAACATTGAGACAATCGCGCGCACGGGGCCGGGCTCCGTTCTTCCCGAAACCCCACCCCCCACCCCCCACCCCTCACTCCGCCGGCAACCCCCAAGTCCCAGGCGGCGGACTGGGCGACCGCGTAGCCGTCGCATCCGTAGTCGCCTTCGCCCCCCCGATGAACTTCACCAACGACCCCCCGTGCTCCACCCGCCCCGGAAACGGATCCCCCGCCGTCCTCCGCACCAACTGCTCGAGCGGCAACTCCACCCGCGACCCCAGGATCACCAGATTCCCGAATCGCCGCCCCCGCAAAATCCCCGGCTCAGCGATCACCGCCACGTGCTCGAACACCGCCCGCACGGTCGCCGCCTGCGCCCGCGCGTACACCAACGCGTTCCCATCCCCGATGTTCGACGCGTACACCCCCGAAGCGACCATCGTCCGAGCCGCTTCCCGCACGTACTCCACCGACGTCAAATGCGCAGGCGTCCGAGCCCCCGAGAACACATCCGACACCACCAGGTCGAACGTCTCGTCAGGCGCTCGCGACATCACCTCCCGAGCGTCCCCGTTCCGCATCCGGATCCGCGCGTTCTTCTCCGGCGGCAACGCCCTCCGCAGCAGCTCGATCAGCGCCCCGTCGATCTCCACCACCTGCTGCGTCGACCGCGGCCGGGTCGCCGCGATGTACCGCGGCAGCGTGAATCCACCCCCGCCCAGGTGCAGCGCGCGCACCGGTTTGCCGGTCGGTGCCAGCAGGTCGACGAGGTGCGCGAGTCGTTGGACGTACTCGAACTCGAGGTGCGTCGGGTCGTCGAGGTCCACGTGGGACTGGGCGGTCCCGTTGAGCCGCAGCAGCCAGGCGTTCGGCCGGTCGGGGTCCGGGGACAGTTCGGCGGTGCCGGAGTCGACCTGTTCGCTCAGCGTCTGGGGGGTGTTCCTACCGCGTGCCACGACCCCAGTATCCGCCATCCCCGGAGGTCGGCCGGACGGCCGGTCTGCCCGAACACCCCCGGATCGGCTGCCCGAACCCCCTAATAGGAGACCGGGTCGAGCCGGAACGGGCACGCGCTGTCACGATACGTGCCGGCGCCCGCTCAACCCTGGAGGAACCCCGTGCAGATCGTGGCGAACATCTTGGTCGGCCTGGTGGCGATCATCCACTTCTACATCCTCGTGCTGGAGATGTTCCTCTGGGACAAGCCGCGCGGCATCAAGGCCTTCGGGTTCACCGAGGAGTACGCGAAGGAGACCAAGGCGCTCGGCGCGAACCAGGGGCTGTACAACGGCTTCCTGGGTGCGGGCCTGCTGTACTCGCTGGTCGTCGACGGCGAGCCGTCGTTCCAGTTCGCGGTGTTCTTCCTGGTGTGCGTGATCATCGCGGGTGTCTACGGCGCGCTGACCGCGAGCAAGCGGATCATCTTCGTGCAGGCGCTGCCCGCGGCGATCGCCCTCGTCGCGGTGCTGATCGCTCACTGAGGCCGTCGCCACGGCCCCTTGTCCGGGTCGTACCCGGTGTGGATGTCACCGGACAACCGCGCGACCGGTCGCCTCCTCGATCGAGGGGCGACCGGGTCGGGTTCCGGCTCCGGTTCTTCCACAGTGGACACGGGTTCGCGCGCGGCCACGATCGCGGCCAGCACCGTGGTGACCGGCACCGCGGCGACCAGGCCGATGCTGCCCACCAGCGTCCGCACGATCTCCTGGGCGACCTGCTGCGCGGTGAGGATCTCCCCGAGCGCGCGCCCGGACAGCGCGAACGCCAGCAGCACCGGCAGCGCGGCGCCCGCGTAGGCCATGACCAGCGTGTTCACCACCGACGACAGGTGGTCGCGGCCGATCCGCAGGCCCGCGGTGTACAGCTCGCGGGTGGTCAGCGACGGGTTCGCCCGCCGCAGTTCCCACACCGCGCTGGTCTGGGTCACGGTCACGTCGTCCAGCACGCCGAGCGCGCCGATGAGCGCCGCGGCCAGCAGCAGCCCGCGGGTGTCGATGCCGTGGCCGAGCAGCGCGATGACGTTCGCCGTCTCCTCGTCCAGCCCGGTGAGCCTGGCGAACGCCGAGAACAGCGCGCCGAGCGTGCCGATGATCACCAGGCTGACCAGGGTGCCGAGCACCGCCGTGGACGTCCGCGCGGTCAGCCCGTGCGTCAGGTACAGCACGATGAACATGATCAGCCCGGCGCCCACCACGGCCACGGTCAGCGGGTTCTCGCCCGCCAGGATCGCGGGCAGCACGAACATGATCAGCACCACGAAGCTCAGCACCAGCGCGCCCAGCGCGGCCAGGCCCTGCTTGCGGCCGAGGACCAGCACGGCCAGCACGAACAGCACCGCGAGCAGCGTCAGCGGCAGCCCGCGCTGGAAGTCGACGACCTGGTAGGACTGCGGGTTCTTCGGGTCGGCGCCGGAATAGGCCAGCACCACGGCGTCGTCCACGGTGAACTTGGGCGTCGCGGGCTCGTCCGGCACCGGGAGCGTCAGCGTCGTGCCCTCGGCGGCGCCGTCGGTCGTCTTCACGGTGACCAGGAAGCAGGTGCCCGTGCCCGCCTGCCCGCCGCACGACCCCTGCACCACACCGGTCACGTCGGCCTTGACCGGCGTCTGGTGCAGACCGAGCTGCGCGCCGGTCTTCTGGTCGTGGCCGAACGGGTACAGCACCAGCGCGCCCACCACGGTGGCCAGCACCAGCGGCAGCAGCAGGATCAGCAGCAGCTTGCGGACCCGTCTGGACGCGGGTGCCGCCGGACCGTGGCCGTGGCCGTGGCCATGACCGGTGCTCGGCTGGGCTCGGCGTCGACGGCGTCCGGTCGGCAGCTTGTCCTCCACGGGGCCCATCATTCACGACGGACTAGGGGGCCCCGCCACACGGCCGCCCACGGGTCAGGGGTTCTGCTGGACGGGCGCGCGGGGCCACACTCGGTGACGTGACGAGCACACGGTGGACGCCCGACCACGGACTCGACTACGCGCCGGTGCCCTACCGGCCCGCGCGGCTCCCGCTCGAGGAGTCGCTGCGCACGGCGGCCTGGCTCAGGGGCCGCATGGACGAGCGGCGCACCGTGCGGATGTTCTCGAAGGAGGCCGTGCCGGAACAGCTGGTGCTCGACGCCATCGCGGTCGCCTCGACCGCGCCCAGCGGAGCGCACCAGCAGCCGTGGACCTTCGTCGTGGTCAAGGACAAGGAGGTCCGCGCCCGCATCCGCGAGGCCGCCGAGGCCGAGGAGCGCGTCCCCTACCGGGGCAGGCCCGGCGAGCAGTGGCTGGCCGCCCTCCGTCCACTCGGGACGGACGACCACAAGTCGCACCTCACCGACGCCCCCTACCTCGTCGTCGTGTTCCAGCAGCGGTTCTACCTCGAACCCGACGGCAGCACGCGCAAGCACTACTACGTGGACGAGTCGGTCGGCATCGCGGTCGGGATGCTGTTGACCGCGCTGCACCTGTCCGGGCTGTCGGCGTTGACGCACGCGCCGTCGCCGACGCGGCTCCTCGCGGACGTGCTGGAGCGACCGCGCAACGAGAAGGCGTTCGCGGTGATCCCGGTGGGGTACCCGGCGGAGGACTGCGTGGTGCCCAACCTGGTCCGCAAGTCGATGGACCAGGTGGTCTTCACCGTCTAGCCGCCCAGCGGGACCGCGTACCGGAAGTGCTCGTCGAGCACCTCCGCCGTCGCCGCGAACGCTTGCGCCAGCCGTTCCCCCGGTGTGCCGGTGACCAGCCGCCACGGCACCCCGCGCTCGGCCAGCCCCGCGGTGAACAGCTCCGTCATCCAGTCCCGCAGCTCCTCCCCGTCGCGCCACCCGTCCTGTTCGAACGGCACCCCCACGTGGTCGGTCAGCAGGTACAGCGCGGGTTTCCGAGCCCCCGGCGCGATGTCCGCGTGCGGCGCCCCGAGGTACCGGTGTCCCCACACGGTCGCCGCCCAGGCGTCGTTGTCGCACACCAGCAACGGCCCGTCGACAGCCGCGTCCTCGTCCGCCTGCTGCCGCACGGCGACGTCCGTGAAGTCGCCGACCGTCCACACCAGACTGTCCAGTCGGGCGTCCGGATCGAACGCCCGCGCGGCCGCCAACTTCAGCTCGGTGTGCGTCCTCCCGTACTCCGGCACCCACGGCGTCCCCAGCCTCGCCGCCAAAGCGCGGGACAGCGTGGTCGTGCCGCTGCTCTCCGCGCCCACCACGACGATCCGCGCGGCGAGCCCGCGCCTGGTGGCCGTGGCGAGATGT
The DNA here is from genome assembly GCF_032460545.1 of Umezawaea sp. Da 62-37. Taxonomy (GTDB): domain Bacteria; phylum Actinomycetota; class Actinomycetes; order Mycobacteriales; family Pseudonocardiaceae; genus Umezawaea. The sequence continues at coordinate 3,113,209 of NZ_CP135965.1, read as the reverse complement.
CGCCAGTTGCCCTGCGGGTCCTCCCGGACGGCCGTGCCGGACACCGGGAACGCCGACCGGGCCGGGTCGACGGAGACGTGTTCGGCGCCCAGCCGCTTCGCCAGCTCGTCGCCGTAGGCCTCGCTGGAGAACACCGCGTCCACCGGCGCTCCGGACGGGTCGCCGTCGAGGATCGCGCGGCGGGTCAGGACCGATCGGGTCACGCCGATGTGGAGTTGCCAGATCGCGTCGTCCTCGAAGTCCATCGGGTGGTCGTCGAGGTCGCCGACGACCACCACGCCGGGGTCGGCCGAGTGCTCGGCGGCGAGCCAGGACACCCGGTCGGCCAACGGGATCGACTCCGCGCTGGAGCCGAGGACGGCGACGGTCGTGCGGTCGCTGCGCGCGGCGGCCGTGCGGATCAGGTGGTGGTGGCCCGCGTGCGGCGGGTAGAACTTGCCGAGCACGAGGGCGTGCCGGAACCGGGTCATGCCGCGACCAACTCCCCGCGCAGGTCCCTCGACCACGACCGCAGGCCGAGCACGCACAGCGCGATGAACCCGACGTAGAGGATCGCGGTCAGCCACAGGTCCTTGTAGGCGTAGAGCGGCACGTAGATGATGTCGGCGGCGATCCACAGCCACCACGACTCGACCTTCTTGCGCGTCTGCCCCCACGTCGCGAGCAATGACAGCACGGTGGTGAACGCGTCCGCCCACGGCACGGTCGAGTCGGTGTAGGCGGTCAGGATCCACACCAGCAGCCCGGTCAGCACGACCCCGGCGACGGCCAGCCACAGCCACTGCGCGGGTGTCGTGCGGCTGACCGGCAGGGGTGTGCGCCGGACGCCGCCGCGCAGCCACGACCACCAGCCGTAGAGCGCCAGCCCGAGGTAGACGACCTGGAGCCCGGAATCGGCGTAGAGGCCGCCGGTCGCGAACAGCGCCAGGAACGCCAGGTTGTTCAGGATGCCGATCGGCCAGTTCCACGCGTTCTGCCGGGCGACCAGCCACACGCACAGCGCGCCGGTGACGAACCCGATGACCTCGCCCCAGCTCGTGGGCGCGCCCGCGAACGTGACGGCGGTGGTGTTGAAGGGGATCAGGACCACGTCGAGCAGCGACACGGTGCTCCTCCGATTGACGTCTGTTCGAACAAGTGTTCGAATGGCGGCATGCGATGGGACGGGCAGAAGGACGGGGCGGCGCCTCAGCAGGCGCTACCGGGGTTGCCGGGGCTCGTGCGCAGCGTACGAACTCCGGAGTTCGCCGACGTGGTGTTCCACGAGGTGCACGCCAAGTCCGTGCTCAACAAGGTGCCCGGTTCGTCCCCGATGCCGTTCAAGTGGACGGTCAACCCCTATCGCGGCTGCTCCCACGGGTGCACCTACTGCCTGGCGGGCGACACGCCGATCCTGATGGCCGACGGCCGCGCCAAGCCGCTCGTCGACGTCGAGGTCGGCGACGAGGTGTGCGGGACGGAGCACGGCCGGTACGTCCGCACCCCGGTCCTCGCGCACTGGAGGACCGTGAAGCTCGCCTTCCGGGTCCTGCTGGAGGACGGCGCCGAGCTGGTCTCCAGCGCCGACCACCGGTTCCTCACCACCGACGGCTGGAAGCACGTCGCCGCGGGTCGCTGCGAACGTCCGCGGCTGGCTGTGGGCGACCGGCTGGTCGGCCTCGGCGGGTTCGCGGAGGGCCCGGCGGAGACGGCGGACTACCGCAACGGGTACCTGTGGGGCGTCGTGCGCGGTGGTCTCGCCACCGGACCGGAGGCGCTCGACCGCGCCGAGCGGTACGCGGTGGCCGACCGCGACCGCGTCGAGTGGCCGGTCGAGCCCCGCGACGACTGGACGAAGGGCTTCCTCTCGGGCGTGTTCGACGCGGCGGGCGAATGCGAGGACGGCGTCCTGCGCATCCGCACGGACCACCCGGTCGTGGACGCCGTCGTGCTCGGCCTCAAGCGCCTCGACTTCGACTGCACGGTCGAGGACGGCGTCACCAGCCTGCGCGGCGGCGCCGTCGAGGCCCTCCGCTTCTGCCACACCGTCGATCCCGCCCGCAGCAGCGCCCGCACGATCACCGGCGCCCCGGTGGACACCGCGATCGGCGTCGTCGGGATCCGGGCGCTCGGCGAGGACCGGCAGCTGTTCGACATCACCACCGGCACAGGCGACTTCGTCGCGAACGGCGTCGTCAGCCACAACTGCTTCGCCCGCGACAGCCACACCTACCTCGACCTCGACGCGGGCCACGACTTCGACAGCCAGGTCGTCGTGAAGGTCAACGCCGCCCAGGTCCTCACCCGGCAGCTCCGCTCCACGCGCTGGCAGCGCGAGCACGTGGCCCTGGGCACCAACACCGACCCGTACCAGCGCGCGGAGGGCCGCTACCGGCTCATGCCGGGCATCATCAAGGCGCTCGCCGAATCCGGCACCCCGTTCTCCATCCTCACCAAGGGCACCGTGCTGGCCCGTGACCTGCCCCTGCTCGCCGAAGCGGCCAAGTCCGTGCCGGTGGGCGTCGGCGTCTCCCTCGCCCTGCTCGACCGCGAACTCCAGCAGTCCCTCGAACCCGGCACCCCGAGCCCGCAGGCCCGCCTCGACCTCATCCGCCGGGTCCGCGACGCGGGCCTGCCGTGCGGCGTGTTCGTCGCCCCCGTGCTGCCCGCCCTGACGGACTCGAAGGAACACCTGGACGCCCTGCTCGGCCGGATCGCCGAGACCGGCGCCACCGGTGTCACCGCGCTGGCCCTGCACCTGCGCCCCGGCACCCGCGAGTGGTTCGCCCGCTGGCTGCTGCGCGAGCACCCGGACCTGCTGGACGGCTACCGCAACCTTTACGGCGGCGGCAGCTACGCCGACAAGCGCTACCGCACCTGGCTCGACGCCCACCTGAAGCCGCTGCTCCGCAAGCACGGCCTCGCGCCGAAGCCGAACCGCGAAGCGACCGGCGTCCCCGGCGACGGCGACGGCCGCTGGCCGGACGGCGCCCTGCCCGACGGCGTCCCGACGCAGCGGGGGATCGACCGGGACCAGCTGACGCTGCTCTAGAGCGTGGTCACGGCCGTCGCACTAGCCTGCGCACATGAAGGTCATCCTCTTCGGTGCCAGCGGCATGGTCGGCCAAGGCGTCCTGCGCGAATCACTGCTCGCCCCCGACGTGACCGAGGTCCTTTCGATCGTCCGCACCCCCACCGGCAGGCAGGACCCGAAGCTCACCGAACTGGTGCACCGCGACTTCGCCGACTTCTCCGGCGTCAAGGAACAGCTCACCGGCTACGACGCCTGCTTCTTCTGCCTGGGTGTCTCCTCCGTCGGCATGAAGGAGCCCGAGTACACCCGCGTCACCTACGACTTCACCCTCGCCGCCGCGCGCACGCTGGCCGAGGTGAACCCCGACTCCACGTTCGTCTACGTCTCCGGCATGGGCACCGACAGCACCGAGCAGGGCCGCTCCATGTGGGCGCGGGTCAAGGGCAAGACGGAGAACGACGTCATGGCGCTGCCGTTGCGCGGGTACGCGTTCCGCCCCGGCTACATCCAGGCGCTGCACGGCGTCACGCCGAAGGTGCCGTGGATGAAGGCGATCTACGCCGTGGTGTCCAAGGCGTACCCGCTGCTGCACAGGGTGCTGCCGAAGGCGACCACGACGACGGAGAACCTCGGCCTGGCGATGCTGGACGTGGCCCGCACCAGCCCGGCCAAGAAGATCCACTACAGCACGGACTTCAACGCCCGCTGACTCGTCGTCACGACCCCGAGGACACCCACGGCGACACCGCAGCCGACCACGATCCACCACCCGACGGCGCTGCCCGCGAACCCGCCGATCAGCGCGACGCCGAGCGCCGCCCCGACCTGCCTGCTGGTCGACGCGATGGCCGCGGCGACCCCGGCCTGCTCCTTGGGCATCCCGGACACGGCGGTGTTCGTGATCGGCGCGTTCACCACCCCGAACCCGATCCCGAACGCCGTGTACGCCACGATCAGCAGCGCGATCGGCGAGGTCGGGTCGACGCGGGTCAGCAGCACGCCGGCGACGGTCAGCCCGATCCCGGCGACCACCAGCGGCACCCGTGCGCCCCAGGTCCCGACGATCCGCCCGGAGATCGGCGCGAACACCGCCGTCATCGCGGCCATCGGCAGCGTGAGCAGCCCGGCGTGCAGCGCGGAGAACCCGCGCGTCTCCTGGAGGTAGATGCTGTTCAGGAACAGGAACCCGCCCAGCGAGGCGAACGCGCACACCGCGATCACCGTGGCACCCGAGAACGGCACGCTGCGGAAGAACCGCAGTTCCAGCAGCGGGTCTTCACGCCGGGGCTCGTAGCGCAGCAGTCCCGCCAACGACAGCGCCGCGACCAGGAAACTCCCGACGATCAGCGGCGACCCCCACCCGGCGCCGGGGCCCTCGATGATGCCGAACACCGTGCCCGCGAGGATCAGCACGACCAGCACCTGACCCAGGGGGTCGAGCCTGCGGGGGCGGTCGGCGCGGGACTCGGGGACGAACAGGGCCGTCAGCACGACGGCGAGCACGCCGACGGGCACGTTGAGCCAGAAGATCGACCGCCAGCCGATCGTCTGCACCAGCAGTCCGCCGACCAGGGGCCCGGCGGCCATGCTCAGGCCGACGACCCCGCCCCACACCCCGATCGCGCGAGCCCGTTCACGCTTCTCGGTGAACGTGTTGGTGATGATCGACATGGCGACCGGGTTCATCATCGACCCGCCCGCCGCCTGCACCATCCGGAACACGATCAGCAGCCCGACGTTCGGTGCGACGCTGCACAGCAGCGAGCCCGCGCTGAACAGCACCAGCCCCGCCTGGAACGTCCGCCGCCTGCCCAGTCGGTCCGCCATCGACCCGGACAGCACCAGCAGCGCCGCCAGCACGAGCGTGTACGCGTCGACCGTCCACTGGAGACCGGTCACGGACGCGCCGAGGTCCTGGCGGATCGACGGCAGGGCCAGGTTCACGATCGTCGCGTCGAGACCGACGATGAACAGGCTCATGCAGCAGATGGCGAGCACAAGCGTTTTGCGTACGGGCACGCACCCGACTATTCCATAGCATCGGCAAGCAGTTGGGTCGACGCGAGTTCGCGGTACAGCTCGTCGTCGTCCACGAGGGACCGGTGCGTGCCCCGTGCGCGCACGACCCCGTGCTCCAGCACCACGATCTGGTCCACTTCGGTCACGGTGGACAGCCGGTGTGCGATCAGGATCACGGTGCACCGCCGCGCGGCCTGCGTCACGGCGTCGCGCAGCGCCTGCTCGTTGCGGGCGTCGAGCTGGGCGGTGGCCTCGTCGAGCAGCAGCACCTGCGGTTTGCGCAGCAGGGCCCGCGCGATGGCCAGCCGCTGCCGCTCGCCACCCGACAGCGTCACGCCGCGCGGCCCGACCGGGGTGTCCAGGCCGTCGGCCAGCCCGTCGACGAGCTGGTCGAGGCAGGTCACCCGGAGCGCCTCGGCGATGTCGTCGGGACCGGCCTCGGGCGCGGCGTACAGCAGGTTGTCGCGGATCGTCCCGGCCATCGCGGGGGCGTCCTGCTCCACGTAGGCGATGCGGCGGCGCACTTCGGCGCGGGTCAGCGCGGAGACGTCCTGGCCGTCGAGGAGCACCGCGCCGCCGGACGGGTCGTAGAACCGCTGGAGCAGCGCGAACATCGTGGTCTTGCCCGCGCCGGACAGCCCCACCAGCGCGGTCTGCGTGCCGCCGGGGACGACGAACGAGACGCCCTTGAGCGCGGGGGTGCGGCCGGGGTAGGAGAAGTGCACGTCCCGCAGTTCGATCGCGGGCGGCGGCAGGCCGTCGGGCAGCGCGACGAGCGCGGCCACGTCGTCCTCGATCGGCATGTCCCGCACCTCCTCGATGCGGCCGACCGCGCCGAGGCCCTGCTGCATCTTGCTCGCGCCGCCGATCAGCGACGCGATCGGACCGGCCAGGAAGAACACGTAGAGCAGGAAGGCGATCAGCGCGGCCACGGACAGCTCCCCGGACGCGACCAGCATCCCGCCGAACCCGAGCACGGCCAGGAACGCGCCCTGGATGGACGCGCCGGACACGACGCTGACGATCGCCGCGTACCGCGCGCCGACCAGCCCGGCCCGGTACGCCTCGTCCACGGCGCCCTCGGCCAGCGCGGTCTCGCGGTCCTCCGCGCCGTTGGCCTTCACGGTCCGCGCCGCGCCCAGCGTGCGGTCGAGCGTGGCACCGATGGCGCCGACGGACTCCTGCGCCCGCGCCACGGCCTCCCGGATGCGGGGGAGCACGAGGGTCAGGACCGCGGCGACGGCGACCAGCACCAGCAGCGTGACGCCGAGCAGGCCCAGGTGCAGCGTGCCCATCAGCACGATCGCGCCGACCAGCGTCAGCGCCCCGTTGACCACCATGATCAGGCCTTCGGTGGCCGCGCTCTGGAGCAGCGTGCTGTCCGAGGTGACCCGCGCGATGAGGTCGCCCGGTGGCCGCCGGTCGAGTTCCGGCACGCGCAGCCGGATCAGCCGGAACACCAGGCCCTTGCGCACGTCCCGCACGACGCTCTCCGACGTGCGCTGCTGGAGCCACGACGTGCCGCCGGTCAGCGCCGCGCCCGCGAGCAGCAGGGCGGCGAGCGCGGCGATCGGCCCGGCGACGCTCGCGTCCGTGCCGAGCGCGGTCAGCACGTCCTGCGCCACCAGCGGTTGGGCGAGTCCGCACGCGCTGGCCAGCAGCGTCAGCGCGAGCGTGGACAGCAGCACCGGGCGGTGCGGTTTCGCGTACGACAGCAGTGTGCCGAGTGATCCGGGCATGGGGTCCTCACACCTTCTCGAGGTGGTCGGCGGCGCGGGAGGCGCCACCCGCCTCGCGGAACGAGTCGCCGACGGCCGCCGCGGCCCGGCGGTGGCCGTTGGCGTCGTCGAGCACGGTCGTGATGGCGTCGGCGAGGTGGGCGGAGGTGGCGCGGGAGAAGCGCACCCGCACGCCCGCGCCCGCGTCGACCACCTGCCCGGCGACGATGGGCTGGTCGTCGCGGATCGGCGCGACGACCAGGGGGACGCCGTGCCACAGGGATTCGCACACCGTGTTGTGGCCCGCGTGGCAGACCACGGCGTCGACGCGGGGGAGCAGGTCGAGCTGCGGGACGTGCCGCCGCACCAGGACGTTGTCCGGCACCTCGCTGAGCGAGGAGTCCGGGTCGACCAGCACCGCCCGGACGGGCAGGCGCGACAACGCCTGCGCGGCCTGGGCGAGGAACCGGTGGCCCGCCTCGGCGTTGGCGGTGCCGAGCGCGACCAGCACGGTCGGCGTCCCCTCGGCTATCCACTCCCACGGGAAGTCCGATGTAGACGGTCGTGGTTCGACGGAGGGGCCGACGAGCCACACGTCGTCGTGCGGCAGCTCGACGGGCCCGAGCAGTTCACGGGTGGTGAACGCCAGCACGCCGTGCGGCGAGAACCTCGGATCCGGGCCGGTCCGGCCGCCGCGCAACCCGTCGATGTGCTCGGCCAGCCACGCCTTCACCTTCGGCATCCCGGACAGGGGGTCCACCAGTTCGGCGGACGTCGTGGCGGAGGTGACCCACCGCAGGCCGAGTCCGTCGGCGACCAGGCCGCCCGCGACGGCCTGCTGGTCCGCGACCACGACGTCCGGCGCGAACTCCGCGACCGCCGCCCGCACGCCGGGGTCCATCGCGCGGGCCAGCGGCAGCAGGAAGTCCTGCCACAGGAAGCGGAACGCGGCGGGGCCGGTCAGGTCGGAGCCGCGCGCGACCAGCTCGGGCGACGCGCAGTCGAACACCCTGGCGTCGTCGCCGACCAGCTTGCGCACGACGTCGTGGTGTCCGGCCCACGCGACCACGTGGCCGCGCGCGACCAGTTCCGCGGCCACGCCGACCGTCGGGTTGACGTGCCCGACCAGCGGCGGGACCACGAACAGGAACCGGCTCACCCGACCCGCCCCAGCGCGTGGTCGCGCACCCAGCCGAGGATCGCGTCGCGGGTCTCGGCGGTGCGCTCGATCAGCACCGAGTGGCCCTGGTCGGGCAGCACGACCGTGCGGCACGACGACAGGGAGGACTCGAAGTACGGCACCTGCCGCGACAGCCCCGAATCGGCGCCGAAGATCGCCAGCACCGGGCACCTGATGGCGGACAGGTCGTCGGCGATGGTGTCGCTGACGGGGATGTCCTCCAGCATCGAGGTCGCCTGGAGCAGCCTGCCCGCGGCCCGTGACAGCCGGGCGGTGTGCTTGCCGTTGTTGACCGCGATCCAGTCGATCACCGCGTCCTGGGTGAGCTGCGACTTGGCCAGGTCGAGGCCTTCGGCCATCCGCGCGGTCCACGCCCGGACGGGCGGCTCGGCCTCGATCGCGATCACCGTGGCCACCCGGTCGGGGTGCGCCGCTGCGAGCCCGAAGGCGATGCTGCCGCCGAAGGAGTTGCCGACCAGGTGCACCGGCCGGGTGATGTCCATGGCGTCCAGCAGCGCGACCAGGTCGGCCACGAACCGCTCCAGCTGGTACCCGGTCGCGGGCCGGTCGGACTTGCCGTGGCCGCGCAGGTCGTACATGACGACGTCCACGCCAGCCGCGGCGAACGCGGGGCCGAGGGTGAAGTAGTAGCTCGCCAGGCTGTCGGTGAGCAGGCCGTGGATGAACACCACGACCGGCGCCTCGCCGTCGACCGGGATCGTCGGCGGCAGGCGCTGCACGTGGGTGTCGAGGTCGCCCGCGAGGATCTTCGTCATCCGCGGGCCGCTTCGCGCAGCGACACCACGACGTGGTCGACCAGCTGGCCGACGGTCATCGCGATGATCTCCTCCAGCTCGAAGCCCGCGATGAACTCGGCGAAGTTGACCTCGTCGCCGTAGCGGTCCTTGAGGTCCGCGGACAGCGCCACGAGGTCGATGCTCTCCAGTTCCAGGTCCTCGTGGAACTTCGTGTCCATGGTGATCCCGACGTCGTCCAGGCCGTACTCGTCGAGCAGGACGCGCAGCATCCCGGAGATCTCCGCCAGGACGGTGCCCTCGGTAACCGGCGCGGTGGTGTCGACGCTCATGTCGTTGTCTCCTGTTCGTCGTCGGCCGTCCAGGCCACGATGTACTCCCTCGCCGGCAGACCCGGCGGGTTGACGATCCGCGCGCACCGCACCTCGGAGGGCACTCCGAACGCCTCCACCGCGGCCGCCCTCGCCTTGGCCTCCGCGTCCGGATCGTCCGCAGGCTCGACGGCGATGCCGCACCGGCCGCGTCGTGCGATCCCGACGCCGAGTTCCCCGTGGGAGGCCACCGAGACGGTCAGCGGAGGGGCCTTCCGCCCGTGCACACCCACGATCCCGCTGTCCCGCAACAGGAGTTCGGCGGGGAACACCTCGCCCTCGCCGTGGTCCCACATCCAGCGGCGCACGGCGTCCTTCGCGGCGATCCGGCCCAGCAGCCACCGCCGCTTGCCGCGCGGCGACTCGGCGTCGTACTGCTCGCGCTCCGCGCTGCCCAGCTGGTTGCGCATGATCAGCTCGCGGGTCGCCAGGTCGGGCCACCGCTCGTGCACGCGGGTCCACCCGCCGTCCTCGACGGTGGACAGCGTGTTGCGTCCGGGGGCTCGGTCGTTGGCCCGGATGTTCGGGTCGCTGTCGAACCGGCGGTCCGTCCAGCCGTCGAACTCCGCCCACACCCGGCCGGCGCGCACCAGCTGCATGTCCGCCGTGAGGGCCGTGTCGGTCACGGACGTGATGCGCACCAGGCATTCCAGCCGCTCGCCCGCGGCGGGGTGTTCGCCGTGGAAGCGGATGCGCCCGATCGCCACCGGGAACACCGTCGTGCGGTCGGGCAGCGACGCCATGATCCAGTAGCCGAGGACCTGGCCCACGTTGTCCAGCAGGGCGCCGGGCGCGGCGGGCGTGACCAGCTCGGCCCGCACGTGCTCCGCGCCGATCGCGGTCAGCTCCTCGACCCCCTGGAACCGGGGGCCGTGGAACATCCAGCGCTCGTCGTACAGTTCGCGCGCGGTGAGGTCCGGCGTGCGCTCGTCGGTGAACTTCCAAGGCGAAGGCGCGCCGGCCGGGAACTCCGCCGCCAGTTCGACCACCGCGCGGGAGTAGCCGTCGAACGAGGCCAGCACCCGGTCGTCACCCGCGGGCACGACGCTGACCGGCACGTCCACCGACGGGATGGCGGTGATCCACTGGCTGAGCCGCACGTCGTGCACCGCGACGGCCCGACGTCCGGGAGCGGCCTGCTCGGCGAACGCCATCAGGTGGCCGATCACCGTCGTCGCGGGCACGACCGGCCAGCTGTCGACGTGGTCGGGCCAGCCGGGGCGCTGCTGGAAGAAGCAGTGGTCCAGCAGGTACGGCATGGTGTCGACCGACACCCGCAGCACGCTGTCGAGCCGGGTCGGCGCGGGCGCGGGCCTGCGGGCGGTGAGCAGTTCGGCGGCCACGTCCGCGGTGTCCCGCAGCAGCGACGACAACTCGGCCGCGAGCGGCGACCCGTCGACCAGACCGTCCAAAGCGGACGCCTGACCGGGCATCCGCAGCCTGGTGCGGGAGTCGAGCGAGATGAGCGCCCCGCCGAGGTCGAGCCGGACCGGCGTCCTGCGGCGGGGAGTCGTCGGCAGCAGCGCGCTGACGTCCGGCTCGGCGCCGTCGGCCCACAGCGCGGTCACGACCCGGCGCACCTGGTCGAGCCCGTCGCGGTGCGGCGAGTGCGTCGACACCACGAGGTTGTCCTTGCCCTGCAACGTGTCCGCGACCAGTGAGCCCACCTGGCCGACGCCGAGCTGCACGAACGCGCGGAACCCGGCGGCGTGCATGGCCTCGATCATCGGCCGGAACCGCACCGGCTCCAGCAGGTGCCGCACAAACAGGTCGCGCACGTCGTCCGGGGCGGTCGGGAACTCGGCAGCGGTCGTGGCCGACCACACCGGCACGCGCGCCGGGTTGATGTCGTAGGTCTCCGCCGCGCGCTGGATCGGCGCGAGGTACGGCTTGAGCATCGGCGTGTGGAAGCCGGACTGGAACGGCAGCACCTGGCTGATCACGCCGTCGGCCCGGAACCGCAGCACCAGCGCCCCGACCGCGTCCGACGGCCCGCAGATCATCGACTGGCTAGGCGCGTTGTCGTGGGACAGCACGACTTCGCTTTGGTTCGCCAGCGCCGCCCGCACCCGGTCCGCCGGGGCGCCGAGCACCGCGAACGCCAGGCCGGGCACGCGCAGCGCGTCCGGGTCGAACCGGTCGAGGAACGCGTCCACCTGGTGGCCCGCGTGGATCCCGCCCGCGGCCATCGCGGTCCACTCGCCGACGCTGTGGCCCGCGACCGCGTCCGGCCGCACGCCCAGCCGCCGCAGCACCGCGTCGAGCAGCCTGCCGAGCTGGAACACGCCCTTGCCGTGCCTGCCGACGTCGCCGACCGGAGCGTCGGACCTCCAGTCGAGGCCGAAGCGGCGGGCGAGCGCGTCCACGGACGGCGCGAACTCCGCCTCCAGGCCGGGGAAGATGAACGCGAGCTTGCCGCCGCCGTTGCCCAGCAGGGGTTTCGGGGCGAACCACACGTCGTTGCGGCCGCGCCAGCCCGCGCCCTTGGCCACGGCCTTGCGGGCAAGGGCGAGGCGTTTCGGGGTGGGGTCGACGATCCCGAGCCGGGTCGGGCCGGTGGCGGCCTCCCGCTCGTCGAGGCCGGTCGCCAGCACCGTCGCGTCGTCGGTGTCGAGCATCGCCGCCAGGTGCCCCGGCGAGGACGCGGACAGCCGCAGCACCCGCTCGGGTTCGCGCACGGACGCCGGGCCGGGCCTGCTGGTGGGCGCCTGCTCCAGCACGACGTGCGCGTTGATGCCGCCGAACCCGAACGCGTTCACGCCCGCCCGCCGCACCTCGCCGATCCACGGCCGGACCTCGGCGATCGGCTCGAACCGGGTCGCCGCCAGCGCGGGGTTCGGGTCGTCGCAGTGCAGGGTCGGGGGCAGGATCCCGTGGTGCACGGCCAAAGCCGCCTTCACGAGCGCCGCGACCCCGGCGGCGGGCATGGTGTGGCCGATCATCGACTTCACCGACCCGATCACCGGCCGGTCGGTCGCCGACGCGGGGCCGAACACCTCGGCGAGCGTGGCCAGTTCGGCCGTGTCGCCCGCGGGGGTGGCGGTGCCGTGGGCTTCCAGCAGCCCGATGGACCCCGGCAGCGCCGGATCGGTGCCCGCCGCGAGCCACGCCTGCCGGATCGCGCGCACCTGGCCGCCGGTGTCCGGGTTGACCAGGCTGGCCGTGCGGCCGTCGCTGGCCACCCCGGTCCCGGTGATCACCGCGTAGACCCGGTCGCCGTCGCGTTCGGCGTCGGCCAGCCGCTTGAGCACGACCACGCCGGTGCCCTCGCCGATCAGCACGCCGTCGGCACCGCGGTGGAACGGCCGGATCCGCTGGCTCGGTGACAGGGCGCCGAGCTGGGTGAACACGCTCCACAGCGTGATGTCGTGGCAGTGGTGCACCCCGCCCGCGAGCATCACGTCGCAGCGCCGGTCGGCCAGCTCCCGCACCGCGTGGTCGACCGCGACCAGCGAGGACGCGCAGGCCGCGTCCACGGTGTAGGCGGGGCCGCGCAGGTCGAGCCGGTTCGCCACGCGCGACGCGGCCAGGTTCGGCACCAGCCCGATCGCGGACTCGGGGGAGTCGGGGCCGAGCTGGTCGCTGAACGCCTGCCGCACCTGCTCCAGCTTCTCGTCGCCCAGTTCCGGCATCAGCTGCCCCAGCGTGCGGACGAGCTGCCGCGCGGTCCGCACCCGCTGGTCCAGCCTGGCCAGCGCGGGCGTGAGGTAGCCGCCCCTGCCCAGGATCACGCCGACCCGCTCGCGGTCGGGCGGGAGCCACGTGTCGCCGCCCGCGTCGGCGATGGCCGCCGCGGCGACGTGCAGGGCGATCAGCTGGTCGGGTTCGGTGCCCGCCACGGAGTTCGGCATGATCCCGAAGCTCATGACGTCGACCTCCGCCAGCGGGTCGACGAAACCCCCGCGGCGGCAGTAGACGCGGTCGGCCCGGCGTTCCAGGTCCGGCTCGTAGTAGTCGGCGTCCCACCGCTCGGCGGGGACGTCGGTGATGGCGTCCACGCCGGTGGTGATGTTGCGCCAGTAGGTGTCCAGGTCCGGCGCTCCCGGCATGAGCACCGACATGCCGACGATGGCGACAGGGGTGGTCATCGTCGTGGTCACCAGCCCGACGCGGTGTAGACCACCGAGTCGACCCCGTCCGGGCCCCAGGCGAGTTCGCGCAGCAGGGACAGCGCGCCCTCCTCCGGGTCGATCAGCTTGATGCCGCGCTTGGCGTAGGACCGCATCAGCTCCGGCGTCACCATGCCGTTGTTGGTGCCGGTCGGCGCCCACGGTCCCCAGTGGACGGTCAGGCCGCGGAAGTCCACCCCGCGCCCCAACGATTCCAGCGCGTCGTTCGCGGCGGCGTAGTCGGCCTGGCCGCGGTTGCCCAGCGCGGCGGCGATGCTGCCGAAGAACACCGCGAACCGCGGCCCGTCGGACATCCCCTCCACCGCGTCCAGCAGCGTCTTCGCGCCGTCGACCTTGGTCCCGTACACCCGGCCGAACGACTCCGCGGACTTCTCCGCGATCAGCTTGTCCTCGATGACACCGGCCGCGTAGACGAGGCCGTCCAGCCTGCCGTGCTCGGTGTGGACCTCCTTGACCGCGCGGTGCACCGCCTCCACGTCGCGCATGTCCACGGAGTGGTAGCGGACCCGGCTGCCCAGCCCGGTGAGCCGCGCGATGGTGTCGCGGACCTCGCGCACGGCCTCGACCCGGCCGATCTCGCGCTCGATCTCGGCCGGCGACCGCAGGCCGCTCGCGATCAGCGCGGCTCGCAGCGCCGCGGGGTCGGCCGCGGCCGCGATGGCGGCGGGCTCCTCCTCCGTCGGCAGCGCGGTGCGGCCGAACAGCTCCAGCGTGCACCGGCTCGCGCCCGCCAGGGTGGCGGCGAACCGGGCGGTGATGCCCTTGGCACCGCCCACCAGCAGCACGACCGAGTCGCGGTCCAGTCCGATCGCCGCCGCCTCGGCCGCGCCGTCGCCCGCCGGTCCCGCGCCGGAACTGCCCAGCGGCCCGAGGTCGGTCTCCACCATCCGCAGTCCGACCCGGCCCGCGTCGGTGATCCGCACGACCGGCTCGCCGTCGGTGGCGCCGAGTTCGGCGAGCAGGGTGTCGACGGACGGGTTCTCCAGCACCTTCACCGCGATGTCCGGGTACTCCCTGGCCGCGCTGCGGGTGAACCCGCGCAGTCCCTCGCCCGCACCGGCCGCGATCAGCCAGCGGGGCGCGTTGGCCAGCAGGGACCGGAACAGCGGGAACGCGTCGGGCAGTTCGGTGGCGCGGTCGAGGTGGAACACGCCGTCGACCACCGCGGCGACGTCGCGGGTCACCTCCGCGCCCAGGTCCACCAGCCCGGCCACCAGGTCCTCGCCGTCGCCGACGACGAGGAAGCGCTTGCCCGCCAACGACTCCGGCGCCGTGGCGGCGGGAAGGGCGAACTCGGTCATCACGAGCCGGTGCGGTGCGATCACGACCGCCTCCGCGCTCTCGACCGGTGCGATGGCCACCGTGGCAGCGGGCGCGCCGCCGCCGAGCAGCGCGGTGATGGCGGCGGCCGTGCGGGCCTGCGACAGCTGTTCGAGGTCGGCGGTGACGCCCAGTCGCAGGAGCAGTTCACCGGCGATCTCGGTGCGCTTGATGGAGTCGACGCTGAGGTCGGCCTCCAGGTCGAGGTCCGGTTCGATCATGTCCGTCGGGTAGCCGGTGCGCTCGGCGATGATGTCCAGCACGGTCCGCAGCACGTTCGGCGGCGGTACCGCGATGGCGATCACGGGGGTACCCGCTCCGAGCAGCGCGGCGATGGCGGCCGCGGTGCGGGCCTGCGACAGGGTCTCCAGGTCCGCGGTGACGCCCAGCCTGGCGGCCAGCTCGCCCGCGATCTCGGTGCGCTTGATGGAGTCGACGCTGAGGTCGGCCTCCAGGTCCAGGTCCGCCTCGATCATGTCGATCGGGTAGCCGGTCCGCTCCGCGATGATCTCCAGCACCGTCTGCATGACGTTCGGCGCCGCGACCACCTCGATCGTCGCCTGCTCGATCACGACCGGCTGCACGACCACCTGCTGGAGCACGGGCTGCGGTGACGCGACCCGCTGGACCGGCACGCGCTCTCCGGTGCCGAGGTAGTTGAGCAGCACGTCGCGCTGCGCGGCGATCATCTCCCGGCTGCCGCGCAGGAACTCCGCGATCAGCGCCTCGTCGGAACCGCCGCCGCCTTGCACAGCCATGGGGATCTCCTGAACGCGTTCGGCGGGGCGCAGCGCGCCCGAGGGGATGGCGCCCGCGGCGGTGCGGACCAGGTGGCCGTCGACCGTCCAGCCCGCGGCACGGGTCTTGCGGGGCACGCTCGCGTCCGCGGAGTCGCGGCCGCGGTGCAGCCACGACGTGCTGGGGTCGACACCCGACACGGCGAGCTGGGCCAGCGCGGTGAGGAAGCCGCGCACGCCGTGCTGCCCGTACGACTCCAGCCCGACCGTCCGGTGTGGACGATCACCGAGGATCGCGGACACCAGGCCGGACAGCACCGAACCCGGTCCCGCCTCGACGAACACACGGGCACCGTGGGCGTACATGGCCTCGACCTGCTCGGCGAACCGCACCGGCGAACCCAGCTGCGCGGCCAGCTCCGCGGGGATGTCGTCCCCGTACTCGGCGGCGGTCCGGTTCGACCACACCGGGATCTCCGGCGCCCGCACGTCGCCCAGCGCGGCGGCGAACGCCGCACCCGCCGAGGCGACCAGCGGGCTGTGGAACGCGCACGCGACCCTGATCCGCTTCGCGCGGAACCCGGCCGCCTCCAACGCCACGACGGCGGCTTCCACGTCCCCGGTGGGGCCGGAGATCACGGTCTGCACGGGTGAGTTGTGGTTCGCGACCACGACGGACTCGGGCAGCAGTTCCGCGAAGGCCGCTGCGGGCGCGGTCACGGCGGCCATGGCGCCGGGGTCGTCGCCGGTCGCCGCGAGGATCGCCTCGGCGCGCGCCGCGCTCAGCGCGGGCAGGGACTCCGCGGGCAGCGCGCCCGCCGCGGCCAGCGCGACGAGTTCGCCGTAGCTGTGGCCCGCCACCATGTCCGGGTGCACACCGGCCGCGGCGAACAGGTCGAACGCGGCCAGCCCGACGATCCCCAGCACGGGCTGGGCGACCCTGGTGTCGGTGATACCGGCCTGCTGCGCGGCCCGCTCGGCGGCGTCGAACGCGGTCGGCGGGTGCAGCACGTCGGCCCACTTGGCGCCGACCTGGACGTGCCGCTGGAGTTCGGGGAACGCCACGAACAGCTCGGCGAACATGCCGGGCCGCTGGCTGCCCTGGCCTGGGAACAGGAACGCGACCTCACCCGCCACGCCGGTGGCCCGGAAGATCCCGTCGGCGGGCTTGTCCTCGCCCGCGACCGCCCGGCGCAGCTTGGCCGCCAGATCGTCCACATCGGACGCCACGACCGCGATCCGCACCTCGCCGCGGGTGAGGTCCGCGCGCTTGGCGGCGCTCAACGCGTAGTCGCGCAGCCGCCAACCACCCGCCTCGACCAGTTCCAGCAGCTGCTCGGCGGCCCGCACGGCGCCTTCTCCGCGGAAGGTGAACAGCTCGGCGGGCCACTCGTCCAGCCCGTGCGCGGGTGGCGGCGCGCCGTCGTACCCGCGCAGCACCACGTGGAAGTTCGTGCCGCCGAACCCGAACGCGCTCACCCCGGCGACCCGGTCGGCGGGTTCGGCCGCCCACGGCCGCGGGCCGTCGTGGAAGGTGAACGGGCTGGTGTCGGCGACCCACGCGGAGTTCGGCCTGCTCACGTGCAGCGTCGGCGGCTGGACCCCGGTGTGGAGCGCCAGCGAGGCCTTGATCAGCCCGGCGAGCCCGGCGGCGCACTTGGTGTGGCCGATCTGCGACTTCACCGACCCGACGGCGCAACTCGCCGGGGCGGCACCGGCTTCGACGAACACGTCGGTCAGCGTGCCGAGTTCGGTGCGGTCGCCGACGACCGTCCCGGTGCCGTGCGCCTCCACCAGTCCTACCTCGGCGGGGGAGATGCCCGCGTTGCGGTAGGCGCGTTCCAGCGCGTTGCGCTGCCCTTCCGGGCGCGGTGCGGTGAGGCCGAGCGACCGGCCGTCGCTGGCGCTGCCGACTCCCTTGATCACGGCGTAGACCCGGTCGCCGTCGCGTTCGGCGTCGGCCAGCCGCTTGAGCACCACGCACGCCACGCCCTCGCCCAGCGCGATGCCGTCGGCGGAGCTGTCGAACGTGGCGCAGCGGCCGGTCGGCGACAGCGCGTGCACCGAGGAGAAGAGCAGGTAGTCGTTGATGCCGTTGTGCAGGTCCGCGCCGCCGCACAGCACGACGTCGCTGGTCCCGCCGGTGAGTTCCTTGCACGCCACGTCGACCGCCGTCAGCGACGACGCGCAGGCCGCGTCCACGGTGTAGTTGGCGCCGCCCAGGTCGAGCCGGTTGGCGATGCGGCCCGCGATGACGTTGGCGAGCACACCGGGGAACGAGTCCTCGGTCAGCGTCGGCAACTGGTCGCGCAGACCCGCAGGCACGTCCCCGAAGTAGCTCGGCAGCACCGTGCGCAGCGTCATCGCGTTGGACAGGTCGCTGCCCGCCTCCGCGCCGAACACCACCGACGTGCGGGACCGGTCGAACGGCCGCTCGGCGTACCCGGCGTCGGCCAGCGCTCGCGAGGCCGCCTCCAGAGCCAGCAGTTGCACCGGTTCGATGCTCGCCAGCGAGGTGGGCGGGATGCCGTACCCGAGCGGGTCGAACGGGATCTGCGGCAGGAAACCGCCCCAGCGCGAGGGAGTCCGGTCACCGTCGCCGTCGGGCGCGTAGTACACGGCCGGGTCCCAGCGGACGGCGGGCACCTCGGTCACCGCGTCCACCCCGGACAGGACGTTCGCCCAGAACGCGGGCAGGTCGGGCGCCTGCGGGAACATGCAGGCCATGCCGATGACAGCGATGTCGAGGGGCGCGACCACCGGAGCGGTCGACTCCGCGGGCGCCAGGCCGAGTCCCACCGCCCGCTCGGCGGCGAACGACGCGGCCCCCGTGGTGACGCTCGCGTGCAGCGCGGCGATGGTCGTGACCTCCGACCGCAGCACGGCGACGTCACCGGCCATGAACATGCCCTCGCCGAGCTGACGGCCTTCGTCCACTTCGGACAGCACGTCGCCGATCCGCTCGATGCCCTTGCTGGCCACCCGCAGCCTGCCGACGTTGAGCCGCTCCAGCTGCTCCCACGCCTCGCGGTCGGGCACCTCGCGGTCGCGCAGCCCCTGCTTCACCGCCGCGTACTCGTCGGTGAACGGGCTGGTGACGCAGCGGGTCGCGTGACCGGGCGCGGTCTCCAGCAGCGCGGTGCTCTCCGCCGCCACGACCTGGCGCTGGAACAGCGGCTGCACCGCGCCCGCCCGCACGGCTTCCTCGGTGAACAGGTAGGCGGTGCCCATCAGCACGCCGATCGCGCCGCCGCGGTCGGTCAGCGGGGTCGCGAGCGCGGCGACCATCGCGGCCGAGCGCTCGTCGTGGATCCCGCCCGCGAACAGGACGTGCACGTCGTCCGCCGGGAAACCCGAGTCCGCCCATTCGGCGAGCACGGCCAGCTGCGCCTCCCACAGCGGGAAGCTGTTGCGCGGCCCCACGTGGCCGCCGCACTCGGCGCCCTCGAACACGAACCGGCGCGCACCGGCCGCGAGGAACTGCCGCAGCAGCCCCGGCGAGGGCACATGCAGGAACGTGGTGATGCCGACCGCGTCGAGCGCCGCGGCCTGCGCCGGGCGGCCGCCCGCGATGATCGCGTGCGTCGGCCTCAGCTCGCGGATCACGTCGAGCTGCGCGGACTTCACGTCCTCGGCGGCGAAGCCGAGGACCCCGACGCCCCAGGGGGAGTCGCCGAGCCGCTCGCGCGTCGTGGTGAGGACCTCGCGGGTCTGCGGGCCGGTGGACAGCGCCAGCGCGATGAACGGCAGCCCGCCGCCCAGGGCGACGGCCTCGGCGAACGCGGGCTGGTCGCTGACCCTGGTCATGGGGCCCTGCGCGATGGGCAGCGAGGTGCCCATCGCGCGGGCGCCGGGGGAGTCCGGCCCGAGGGCGTCGACGGCGGGACCGGTGAGCGCGTGCGTCACGGCGTCGCGCACACCTCGGACGGCGGCGCCGACGGTGCCCCAGCGGTCGCGGAAGACGGCGGCGAGGAAGCCGTCCTGGCCCACGGGCGGGAAACGGGCGTCCAGCGGTCCGGTGAGCGCTTCGAGGTCGGGTGCCACGGCGGCGCCGAGCCCCTTGCGGAGCAGCACGCGGTGTCCGTGCACGACGGTCGTCTCCGAACCGTCCATCGCGGCGATCGCGCCGGCCACGTCGGCGGGCAGCTCGGACTCGGCGAGCAGCGCGAGCTGGACGTCCAGCACGACTCCCGCCGCGCCGCCCGCCACCGCCGCGGCCGCGGTGTTCGGCCCGATCCCGCCCGCGGCCCACACGGGCGCGTCCAGGTCGGCCAGGAGTTGTTGCAGGAGAACGAACGTGGCCAGGTCGCCGACGCGTCCGCCGCTCTCGTGACCCCGCGCGATCACGCCGTGCGCGCCGCCCAGGACGGCCTCGTGGGCCTGCCCGCGGTCGGTCACCTCGACCAGCACCCGCACGTCGGGGAAGTCCTCCGGCCGCGCGGTCGCGCCGACGGCGAGGACCACCGTGGACACCTGCTCGGGGAGGTCCGCGGCGGTCAGCGCGCAGCCCGCGGTGATCCGCACGCCGAAGGCGCCGTTCGTCCACCGGGCCGTGCGGTCCAGCGCCGATCGCGCCGCCCGACCGCCCGTTCCCAGGTCCAGCACACCGAGCGCTCCCGCTCGCGCCGCGGCCGCCGTCATTCTCGGGGAGGTCGTGGAGAACGGGTTCAGTGCGATCACCAGATCGTTCGTGCCGCTCTTGTGGAACAACCCGCGCATTCGCACTCCAGTAAAACTAGAAAGAGTGACAGGGACTACTCGGAGTTAAGCGGTCACGCTCGGTCAGGTCAATGCGTTGGCGGGCTGAAAACTTGCAAGCTCGCTCACATGTTAATTCCACACCCGTAACATCACCGATAGCGATGGCTGTCCTGAGCTGCTATTTTGCTCTTGATTCACCTGGTGGAAGCACTGTCGTCATATTACTCCACGAGCACGCCGAATACCCCCTGGACGCTATGTCCAAGGGGTGTTTCGTGGTACGGCGGATCAGCCGGTAATGGCGTTCAGCGGGCCGAAGTAGCCGAGCTGGTGACCCTTTTTGTTCGGGTGGAACGACTCGTTGAGCTTGAAGATTTCCAGTGCCGTCAGGTACCAGTCCGAGGTGCAGATCTCGTGACCGTTGAACGTCGTTCGCGCGTCGAGGAACGTGAAGCCCGCCGCCGAGGCCTGCGCGGCCGTGACGGTCGCGAGGACGTCCGCGGACGCGTTGATCGCCGCCTGCTTCGGGGCGCTCAACTGGCCGAAGCAGGTGCCGCCCGGCTTGTAGATGCGCGGGTAGCCGATGACGACGACCTTGGCCGACGGGGCGTTCGCCCGGATGGCCGCGTAGGTCTTCTGCAACGCGGGCGCGACCGTCGTGCGGACGATCTCGCTGGCGGCCTGGGTGCGGGTGACGCAGTCGGAGTCGGAGCCGAACGTGCAGCCGACGAGGACGTCGACGAAGCCCGCGTCGTTGCCGCCGACCTGGACGGTGACCAGCGAGGTGTCCGGGGTGACCAGCGGGAGTTGCGCGCCGAGCACGTCGGCGGTCTCGGCGCCGGAGCAGGACGCCTCGGTGAACGCCACGGACGGGTGCGCGGCGGCCCAGAGGCGGGGGTAGGCGTACGGGCCGCGACGGCAGGGGTCGTCGGGGTTGTCGTAGCCGTAGGTGCCCACGCCGACCGCGTAGGAGTCGCCGAGGGCGACGTACTTGGTGATCGCGCGGGGCGCGGCGGCGGCGGAGTAGGTGCCCGCCAGCAGGGACAGGGCTGCCAGCAGGGGTATGGCGATGGTGCGGAACGCTCGCATGTGGTCTCCGTAGGACACCGGGCAGGGGGAACGGCGTCTTAGGGTTAGCGGTCGATCACCCTGAGCGAAAGGGGTGACGTCGAGAATTCACGAAAGTGCGTACGGTCGGGTCAATCGTCTCCTCCTTACGCCACCGGCCGTCATGCGGACCTCCGCACCGTCCTTAGTGGACAGTCCAACGTGGCCTGGATCACTTTCTATACAACAATCAGTCTTGACTGTTTGTTCGTTCGGGGCCAGAATCCACGGGTATGGCACTCGAGGTGAGGCAGCGGCAGGCCGACCGCAGCCGGGAGACCAGGCGCAAGCTGATGGAGGCCACGGTCGAGTGCCTGGTCGAGCGCGGCTGGGCGCGCACCACGACGATCCTGGTGGCCGAGCGCGCGGGCGTCTCGCGCGGCGCGCAGCTGCACCACTTCCGCACCCGCGGCGAGCTGGTCGCGGGCGCGGTCGAGCACCTCGGCGCGGAGAGCGTGCTGGAGCTGAAGGAACGCGCGGTCGGCGTCGGCCGGAGCCCGGTCGCGGTGGTCGGCCTGATCGCCGACTTCTACGCGAGCGACCTGTTCAGCGCCGCGCTGGAGCTGTGGGTGGCGGCGCGGACGGACGCGGAGCTGAAGAAGGTCGTGCTGCCGCTCCAGACCAAGATCGGGCGGGAGACGCACCGGCTGGCGGTCGAGCTGCTCGGCGCGGACGAGTCGAGACCGGGTGTGCGCGAGGCCGTGCAGATCACCCTGGACCTGGTGCGGGGCCTGGCGTTGGCCAACCAGCTCGCGGACGACCACCGACGGCGGGCGGGCATCGTGCGGCACTGGGCCGGGATGCTCCAGGCCGCCCTTGAGGAGCGCACACCGTGATCATCGACGTACTGGACGACCTGCGGCTGGAGAGCGCGGCGCTCGACGACCTGGTCGCCCCGCCCGTGGACTGGTCGGTGCCGACGCCGGCCGTGGGCTGGACGATCGCGCACCAGATCGGTCACCTCGCGTGGACCGACCACATCTCCCTGGTCGCCATCAAGGATCCCGATGCCTTCCGGGCCGGGCTGTCCGGTTACACCGAAGGCACCGTGGACGAGGGTGCGGCCGAGTGCGCCGCGCGCCCGGACCTGCTGGCTTATTGGCGGGCGGGCCGCGAGGAGTTGGCCGAGGCGCTGAGCGCCGTGCCGCAGGGCGGGAAGCTCCTCTGGTTCGGTCCGCCGATGAGCCCGGTGTCGATGGCGACGGCGCGGCTGATGGAGACGTGGGCGCACGGGCAGGACGTCGCCGACGCGCTCGGCGTGCGCCGCGAACCGTCCGGGCGGCTGCGGCACGTCGCGCACATCGGCGTCCGCACCATCCCGTTCGCGTTCATGGTCAACGGCCTCCCGGTGCCCGCCGAACCGGTTCGGGTCGAACTGACCGGACCGGACGGTCTGCCGTGGACGTGGGGGCCGGAGGACGCGGAGAACCGGGTCACCGGTCCCGCGCTCGACTTCTGCCTCCTAGTGACCCAGCGGGCGCATCGCGACGACCTGGCGGTGACGGTCGTCGGTCCGGTGGCCGAGCGGTGGTTGCCCATCGCGCAGGCGTTCGCGGGTCCTCCCGGCGCGGGGCGGGTGGCGTCGTGATCCGCATCGGGAACGCGTCCGGGTTCTACGGCGACCGGCTCGGCGCCGTGCGGGAGATGCTGGAGGGCGGTGAGCTGGACGTGCTCACCGGCGACTACCTCGCCGAGTTGACGATGCTCATCCTCGGGCGCGACCGGATGAAGGACGTGAACCTCGGGTACGCCAAGACGTTCCTGCGCCAGATGGAGGACTGCCTCGGATTGGCGGTCGAGCGCGGGGTCACGATCGTGGCGAACGCGGGCGGGCTCAACCCGCGCGGGCTGGCCGCGGCGATCGACAGGCTCGGGCTCGGGGCCAGGATCGGTGTCGTCACCGGTGACGACCTGCGGGCGGACTTCCCGGAGTCGTTGACGGCGAACGCGTACCTCGGCGCGTGGGGCATCGCCGAGTGCCTGCGGGCCGGGGCGGACGTGGTGGTGACCGGTCGGGTCACCGACGCCTCGCTGGTGGTCGGGCCGGCGGCGGCGCACTTCGGGTGGGCGCGCGACGACTGGGACGCGCTGGCAGGCGCGACGGTCGCGGGCCACGTGCTGGAGTGCGGGACGCAGGCGACCGGGGGCAACTACTCGTTCTTCACGTCGATCGACGTCGACCGGCCGGGGTTCCCGATCGCCGAGGTGGAGGCCGACGGGTCGTCGGTGATCACCAAGCACGACGGCACCGGGGGAGCGGTCACCGTCGACACGGTCACCGCGCAGCTGCTGTACGAGATCGGCGATCCGGCGTACCTCGGGCCGGACGTGGTGAGCCACTTCGACACGATCGAGCTGTCGTCGCACGCGCGCGGCGTGCGGATCTCCGGAGTGCGCGGCAGTCCGCCGCCTGAGACGCTGAAGGTGTGCCTCAACAGCCTGGGCGGCTTCCGCAACGGGACCACGTTCGTCCTCAGTGGACTGGACGTCCCGGAGAAGGCCGCGCTTGTGCGCAGGCAGTTGGAAAGCGCGCTGGGGACCGAAGGCCTGACCTGGACGCTGGCCCGCACCGACCAGCCGGACGCGGACACCGAGGAGACGGCCAGCGCCCTGCTGCACGTGACCATCAAGACGCCGGATCCCAAGCGCGCCAAGGCGTTCTCGCGCACCGCCATCGAACTCGCCCTGGGTTCCTACCCCGGCTTTCACGTCACCGCGCCCCCGACGGACGGCACCCCGTTCGGCGTCTACCAGGCCGCGTACGTGCCCCGCGACCGCGTTGCGCACCAGGCGACCCTGCCCGACGGGAAGGTGGTCACGGTATGAGAGTCCCCCTCGGCACCATCGCGGGCGCCCGTTCCGGCGACAAGGGCGGCGACGCCAACCTCGGCGTCTGGGTCCGCACCGACGAGGCCTACGCCTGGCTGGTCGGTGAACTGACCGTCGCCCGACTCGGGGAACTCCTCCCCGAGGCCCGCGAGGTCGTCCGCTACGAACTCCCCAACCTCCGCGCGCTCAACTTCGTCCTGCACGGGCTGCTGGGCGACGGCGTGGCCTCCTCCACCCGTTTCGACCCGCAGGCCAAGGCCCTCGGCGAGTGGCTGCGCTCCCGCCACGTCGACATCCCGGAGGCCCTGCTGTGACCACTCCCGATCCCGCGAGCGAATCCTCGGGTATCACGGCCGATCTCTTCGACACCCCGGAACGCAAGGAACTGCGGGCCACGGTCCGCCGGTTCACCGAGCGCGAGATCGTGCCGCACCTGGACGAGTGGGAACGCGCAGGCGAGCTGCCGCGCGAACTCCACCGCTCCGCCGCCGAGGTCGGCCTGCTCGGCATCGGCTTCGCCGAAGAGGTCGGCGGCAGCGGCGGCGACCTGCTGGACAGCATCGTGATGACCGAGGAGATCATCCAGGCGGGCGGCTCGTCCGGCCTGATCGCGGGCCTGTTCACGCACGGCATCGCGCTCCCGCACATCGTCGACGCGGGCGACCCCGACCTGATCGACCGCTTCGTCCGCCCCACCCTCGCCGGTGACCTGATCGGCTCCCTCGCCATCACCGAACCCGATGGCGGTTCCGATGTCGCCGCGCTGCGCACCACCGCGGTCCGCGACGGCGACGACTACGTCGTGAACGGCACCAAGACGTTCATCACTTCCGGCACCCGAGCCGACTTCGTCACCACGGCGGTCCGCACCGGCGGTCCCGGTTACGAAGGCATCAGCCTGCTGGTCGTCGACCGCGGGATCGAGGTGGTGCGCAGGCTGGAGAAGATGGGCTGGCACTGCTCCGACACCGCCGAACTGTCCTTCGTGGACACCCGCGTTCCCGCAGCCAACCTGGTCGGCCCGGAACACGGCGGCTTCGCCCTGGTCATGCGGCAGTTCCAGGTCGAGCGCGTCACGATGGCCGTCGAGGCCTACGCCACCGCCCAGCGCTGCCTGGACCTCACCCTCGCCTACGTCCGCACCCGCGAGACCTTCGGCAAGCCGCTCGTCAAACGCCAGCTGGTCAGCCACAAGCTCGTGGAGATGGCCCAGCGCACCGAACTGGCCCGCACCTACACCAGGGAGGTCGCCGCCATGATCGCCGACGGCCGCGAGTGCGTCGCCCAGGTCTGCTTCGCCAAGAACGCCGCCGTGGCCGCCTGCGACTTCGTCGTCGACGAGGCCGTCCAGCTGCACGGCGGCTTCGGCTACCTCCGCGACGCCGAAGTCGAACGCCACTACCGCGACGCCCGCATCCTCGGCATCGGCGGCGGCACCACCGAAGTGATGGCCGAACTGGCCGCCCGCCGATTGGGGTACACGTCATGACCGCGCTGCGCTCGGTGCTGGACACCGGATCGGCGGACTACCACGACAACCGGACCGCGCTCCTCGCCAAGATCGCCGAGCTGGACGGCGAGCAGGCCAAGGCGCTGGCCGGTGGCGGGCCGAAGTACACCGAGCGCCACCACAAGCGCGGCAAGCTCCTGGCCCGTGAGCGGATCGAACTGCTGGTGGACCGGGACAGCCCGTTCCTGGAGCTGTCGCCGCTGGCGGCGTGGGGCACGGACTTCCCGGTCGGGGCCAGCGTCATCACCGGGATCGGGGTCGTCGAGGGCGTCGAGTGCCTGGTCGTGGCGAACGACCCGACGGTGCGCGGCGGTGCCAGCAACCCGTGGACCCTCCGCAAGACCTTCCGGGCCAACGACATCGCGTTCGCGAACCGGCTGCCGGTGGTGAGCCTGGTCGAGTCCGGCGGCGCGGACCTGCCGTCCCAGGCCGAGATCTTCATCCCCGGCGGCCGGGCGTTCCGGGACCTGACGCGGCTGTCGGCGGCGGGGATCCCGACCGTCACGGCGGTGTTCGGGAACGCGACCGCGGGCGGCGCGTACGTGCCGGGCATGTCGGACCACGTGGTGATGATCAAGGAACGCTCGAAGGTGTTCCTCGGCGGTCCGCCGCTGGTCAAGATGGCGACCGGCGAGGAGGCCGAGGACGAGGCGCTGGGCGGTGCGCACATGCACGGCACCGTCTCCGGCCTCGCGGACTACGTGGCCGAGGACGAGGTGGACGCGATCCGGCTGACCCGGCGGATCGTGGCCCGGCTGAACTGGAAGAAGCTCGGACCCGCGCCCAAACCGGTGGAGGAACCGCTCTACGCCGACGAGGAGCTGCTGGGGCTCGTGCCGACCGACCAGCGGGTCCCGTTCGACCCGCGCGAGGTGATCGCGCGGATCGTGGACGGCTCGCGGTTCGACGAGTTCAAGCCCGGCTACGGCACGAGCCTGGTGACGGGCTGGGCGGACCTGCACGGCTACCCGGTCGGCATCCTGGCGAACGCGCGCGGGGTGCTGTTCAGCGCGGAGTCGCAGAAGGCGACGCAGTTCATCCAGCTGGCGAACTCGGCGGACACCCCTCTCCTGTTCCTCCAGAACACCACCGGGTACATGGTGGGCGCGCGGTACGAGCAGGGCGGGATCATCAAGCACGGCGCGATGATGATCAACGCGGTGTCGAACAGCCGGGTGCCGCACCTGACCGTGAACATGGGCGCGTCCTACGGGGCGGGCAACTACGGGATGTGCGGGCGGGCGTTCGAACCGCGGTTCCTGTTCACCTGGCCCAACGCCAAGTCGGCCGTGATGGGGCCCGTGCAGCTCGCTGGGGTGCTCTCGATCGTCGCGCGGCAGGCCGCCGCGGCGAAGGGGCAGGACTACGACGAAGACCACGACGCGGCCATGCGGGACATGGTCGAGGGGCAGATCGAGCAGCAGTCGCTGGCCCCGTTCCTGTCCGGCAGGCTGTACGACGACGGGGTCATCGACCCCCGCGACACCCGCACCGTTCTCGGCCTCTGCCTTTCCGCCGTCCACAGTGGACCGATCAAGGGCGCCGAGGGCTACGGCGTCTTCCGGATGTGAGCATGATCCAGACCTTGTTGATCGCGAACCGCGGCGAGATCGCCCGCCGCGTCATCCGCACGTGCCGCGAACTGGGCATCTCGCCGGTCGCCGTGCACTCGGACCCGGACGCCGACGCGCCGCACGTCGCGGAGGCCGACGCGGCCGTCAGGCTGCCCGGCGCGACCCCGGCCGAGACGTACCTGCGGGCCGACCTGCTGGTCGAGGCCGCCCTGCGGGCCGGGGCGGACGCGGTGCACCCCGGTTACGGGTTCCTGTCCGAGAACGCCGACTTCGCCCGCGCGGTGCTGGCCGCCGGGCTGACCTGGGTCGGGCCGACGCCGGAGGCCATCGAGGCCATGGGGTCGAAGGTCGCCGCGAAGAAGCGGATGGCCGCGGCCGGGGTGCCGGTGCTGGCCGAGTTGGACCCCGAGACCGCCGACGTGTTCCCGCTTCTGGTCAAGGCCTCCGCGGGCGGAGGCGGCCGGGGTATGCGCGAGGTGCGGCGCAAGGAGGACTTGGCCGACGCGGTCGCCGGTGCCCGGCGCGAGGCCGAGTCGGCGTTCGGTGACGGCACGGTGTTCTGCGAACCGCTGCTGGAGGGCGCCCGGCACATCGAGGTGCAGGTGCTGGCCGACGCGCACGGCACGGTGTGGGCGCTGGGCGAGCGCGAGTGCTCGATCCAGCGGCGGCACCAGAAGATCGTGGAGGAGACCCCGAGCCCGGCGGTGGATCCCGCCACCCGTCAACGCCTCTACGACGCCGCGACGGCCGCGGCGGAGGCCATCGGGTACGTCGGCGCGGGCACGGTCGAGTTCCTGTTCAAGGACGGCGACTTCCACTTCCTGGAGGTCAACACCCGCCTCCAGGTCGAGCACCCGGTCACCGAACTGGTCTTCGGCGTCGACCTGGTGGCCTGGCAGATCGCCATCGCCGAAGGCGCCGAACTGCCCGCGGAACCGCCCGTCCCGAACGGCCACGCGATCGAGGTCCGGCTCTACGCCGAGGACCCGACGCGGGACTGGCTGCCCGCCAGCGGCACGCTGCACCGGTTCGAGGTGCCCGGCGACGTCCGCGTGGACAGCGGCGTCGAGAGCGGCTCGGTCGTGGGCGTGCACTACGACCCCATGCTGGCCAAGGTGATCGCGTGGGCGCCGGACCGGACCGGCGCGGTCCGCAAGCTCGCCGCCGCGCTCGCGGGCAGCCGCGTCCACGGCCTGGTCACCAACCGCGAGCTGCTGGTGGACGTCCTGCGGCACCCGGCGTTCCTGAACGGCGACACGCACACCGGGTTCCTCGACGAGCACCGCCTCACCGAGGCGAAGGAGCGCGACCTCACGCCGAGCGCGTTGGCCGCCGCCCTGGCCCAGGCCGCGAGGCGGCGCACGGGGGCGTTGCCAAGCGGCTGGCGCAACCTGCCGTCGCAGCCGCAGCGGGTAAGCTACGAGGGTGTGGACGTCGACTACCGGCACACCCGCGACGGCGTGACCACGAACCTGCCGTTGACAGTTGTAGACGCGAACGAAGACGTGGTGACGCTCGAACTTGATGGTGTGCGGAAACGTTTCCACGTCCGGGTCTACGGGGACGTGGTCGAGGTCGACTCCCCGCTGGGCGCCGTGACGCTCAGGGTCGTGCCCCGTTTCCCGGCCCCCGAGACGAAGGTGGCGCCGGGCGCGACGGTCGCCCCGATGCCCGGCACGGTCGTCCGGGTGGCGGTCGAACAGGGGCAGCGGGTCGAGGTCGGCGCGGAGCTGCTCGTGCTGGAGGCCATGAAGATGGAGCACCGCGTCCTCGCCTCGACGGCGGGCACGGTCACCGAACTGCGGATCACCCAGGGGCAACAGGTCGATTCCGGCGATGTGCTGGCAGTAGTAGCGGAGGACGCGTCATGACCATCAACTTCACCGAGAGCGACGAGCGCAGGGCGTTGCGCGCGGCCGTCGCGGACCTGGGCTCCCGGTACGGGCACGAGTACTTCGTCGCCAAGGCCCGCGCGGGGGAGAAGACGGACGAGCTGTGGGCCGAGGCGGGCAAGCTCGGCTACCTCGGAGTGGCGGTACCGGAGGAGTTCGGCGGCGGTGGCGGTGGCATCGGCGACCTGGCCGCAGTCTGTGAAGAGTTGGCGAGGGCGGGCAGCCCGATGCTGCTCATGGTGGTCTCCCCGGCGATCTGCGCCACGGTGATCACCCGCTTCGGCACCGACGACCAGAAGCGGCGCTGGCTGCCCGGCTTCGCCGAGGGCACCACGAAGATGGCGTTCGCCATCACCGAGCCGGACGCGGGCTCGAACTCGCACAAGCTCGCCACGAAGGTCCGCCGCGACGGCGACGAGTGGGTCCTGTCCGGCGGCAAGCACTACATCTCCGGCGTGGACGAGGTCCAGGCCGTGCTGGTCGTGGCCTTCAGCCCGACCGGCCCGGCGCTGATGATCGTGCCCACGGACGTCGAGGGCCTGACCTACCGGCCCATCGAGATGGACATCGTCTCGCCGGAGAAGCAGTTCACCATGTTCTTCGACGACGTCCGCCTGCCGTCCGACGCGCTGGTGGGCTCGGAGGACGCCGGGTTGGCCCAGCTGTTCGCCGGGCTCAACCCGGAGCGGATCATGGCGGCGTCGTTCGCCACTGGTATGGCCCGCAGGGCCCTGGACAAGGCGGCGGAGTACGCCCGCACCAGGTCGGTCTGGGGGGCTCCCATCGGCTCCCACCAGGGGTTGTCCCACCCGCTGGCACAGTGCGCCATCCAGGTGGAGTTGGCCCGCGTGATGACCCAGAAAGCCGCCGCGCTCTACGACGCGGGGCAGGACAAGGCGGCCGGTGAATCGGCCAACATGGCGAAGTACGCGGCCGGGGAAGCGGTCGCCACCGCGGTCGACCTGGCCATCCAGGTGCACGGCGGCAACGGTCTCGCCACCGAGTACGGACTGGGCTCGCTGTTGTCCGCGTCACGTATTTCCCGAATCGCCCCGGTGAGCCGGGAAATGATCCTCAACTACGTGGCGCAGCACACCCTGAACCTGCCTCGGTCCTATTAGTTTAGCTAAGAACCCATTCCCACCTGATGCCGAAGATTCCCGGCCCGAAGTCCCGTGTGTTGGCGAACGCGTAACCCCACTCGTCCACCTCGATCTCGGTGGCGTCGTCGGGATCGGGGGTGGAGAAGCGTTCGCACCGCGCGGGCAGGCAGCGGGAGTCGAAGCGGACCTCCAGCGAGTACTCCCGCACGGGCAGCCGGAACCGGCGGAAGTGCGAGGTCTCCAGCGCGGGGTAGGGCGCCTCGTCCTGGAGCAGCTCGTACTCCAGGACCAGCGTCTCGCCCTGCCGCAACGGCTTCGGGAACAGCAGCTCGGCGACCAGGATCCCGCTGGTGGGATCCGCTATCGACCGCCCGAGCCTGCACGAGCGCAGCATCCCGACCGACGGCAGCGGGTTGCCGGGGGCGTCGGTGTCGTAGACCAGCACCCACCGGTCCACACCGCCGCGGTCGGCGCGCAGCGTGTGCCGCGACCGCAGCCTGCGGGTCCCGCCGTCGGCCCCGATCTCGACCCGGTCCTGCTGGGAGACCCGGCTCAACCCGGTGTCGGAACTGGTGTCGACTCCCGCGAGCAGCTGCGCGAGCCGGACGTTGTCCCGTCCCGCGCCCTGGACCTGCGGTGTCGGTGGACGGACCCGCCCGCGGCCACGCGGCCTCGGTGGTCCGAGCAGCTGGCTCAGCGCCCCCTCGGGGAGGCCGAGCACGTCTTCGAGGTGGCCCAGCGCGAGCAGCGAGTCCGGCCTTTCCGGCCTGCGCCTGCCCGACTGCCAGTAGCTCAGCGCCGTGATGCTGATCGGCGCTCCGCGCATCTGCAACCGGTGTCGAATGCGGTCGAGGCTCAAGCCTTTCGCGCGGATCGCGGCTCGCAGTGTTTCGGCGAACTCCTCGGCCGTTTCGGTGGCATGGCCGACCATTACCCACTCCGTTCTAGGGGAACTACAGCGGGAGCGACCCTACTGGGGTAAATCAGGACGGGGGTACAGCCGTTCGGGGATGTTCCGTCGCCATTCCAGTGCCTGACACTGTTAATGAGACGGCGGATTGTCGAGACTTTCGGCCCTGTTCATTCCCGAGGTGCGCACGAGGGCGTACCTCCGGAGGTATGCGACGATCGGCGTGGCCCTGCTGCCGTACGACGTGAGTAGGACCACTGGGGCATCTGGTCGATTTCGGACATCTCGGATCCTCAATAACCTCGGAGGACGTGGAGCGCCTGATCACGGGCGTGCCACGCGGTCGTCGTCCCCCGTCTTCCGCCGCCCACGGGTCACTTCGCCGACCGTCCCTGCGAACGACAGGAACAGACGAATGCGTGAAACACGACAGGTGCGTTGGTTGGCGGGTGCCGGTGCCGTGGTGGTCGCGGCCGCCGCGACGATCACCCTGGCAGGCACCGCGCAGGCAGCCGAGGGCACGATCCGGGCGGCAGGCGCCCCCGAGGCGATCTCCGGCAGCTACATCGTGAAGCTGAAGGACTTCTCCACGGCGTCGGTCAGCTCGCTCGCGTCGAAGTTCGACGCGAAGATCGACCGCACGTACGAGGGCGGCTTCAAGGGCTTCGCGGCGACCGCTTCGGAGCAGCAGGCCAAGCGACTGGCCGCCGACCCGTCGGTCGAGTACGTCGAGCAGAACCAGGTCTTCCACGTCGAGACCACGCAGGCCAACCCGCCGTCGTGGGGCCTCGACCGGATCGACCAGGCGAGCCTGCCGCTCAACTCGTCCTACAGCTACACCACGACCGGCGCCGGCGTGAACGCCTACGTCATCGACACCGGCGTGCGGATCACCCACCAGACCTTCGGTGGCCGCGCGGTCAACGGCTACGACGCGGTGAGCAACGACAACATCGCGCAGGACGGCAACGGCCACGGCACGCACGTCGCGGGCACCATCGGCGGCAGCCAGTACGGCGTCGCGAAGGGCGTCAGGATCGTCGCCGTCCGCGTGCTCGACAACGCCGGTTCCGGCACGACCGCCGGTGTCGTCGCGGGCATCAACTGGGTGACCAACAACCACGTCAAGCCCGCCACGGCCAACATGAGCCTCGGCGGCGGCGCGTCCACCGCGCTCGACGACGCGGTCCGCTCCTCCATCGCCGCGGGTGTCACCTACGGCGTGGCCGCGGGCAACAGCAACGCCAACGCCAGCACCTCCTCGCCCGCCCGCGTGACGCAGGCGATCACCGTCGGCGCCACCGAGCGCACCGACGCCCGCGCCAGCTACTCTAACTTCGGCGCGGTGCTGGACGTCTTCGCCCCGGGTTCCGGCATCACCTCGTCGTGGAACACCAGCGACACGGCCACGAACACGATCAGCGGCACCTCGATGGCGACCCCGCACGTCGTCGGCGTCACCGCGCGCTACCTCCAGTCCAACCCGTCCGCCACGCCCGCCACGGTGTCCGCCGCGATCGTCTCGACGGCCACCGCCAACAAGGTGACGAACCCCGGCTCCGGTTCCCCGAACCGCCTGCTGTTCCGGGCTCCGACCGCCTAGTTCGCTGTTCCCCACGGTGGCCCCGACGCGTCCTGCGTCGGGGCCACCGCCCTGCGTAGAAGGGAATCCGCCATGCGCAAGCTGTTGTCGTGCTTAGGGGTCGCCGCCCTGGGGGTGGCGCTCGCCGCCGCGCCCGCCTCGGCCGCCGAGGGAGTCGTCCTCGCCGCAGGATCGCCGACCGCGATCCCCGGCAGCTACATCGTGAAGGTCAAGAGCGGCACCGACCGGCTCGCCGCGGCCGTCGGCGGGAAGGTGCTCCCCGGCGCGTTCAACGGCTTCACCGCCTCGATGTCGGAGAAGGAGGCCAGGCGCCTGGCGGCCGACCCGTCGGTCGAGTACGTCGAGCAGAACCAGGTCGTGCACTCGACCGCTACCCAGCTCAACCCGACGTGGGGCCTGGACCGCACCGACCAGCGCGCCCTTCCGCTGGACCACTCGTACAGCTACACGTCCACCGGCTACGGCGTGAACGTGTACGTGATCGACACCGGCATCCGCAAGACGCACGTCGACTTCGGCGGCCGCGCCCGCGACGGCTGGGACTTCGTCGACAACGACCCGATCGCCGACGACCTCAACGGCCACGGCACGCACGTTGCCGCCACCGCGATCGGCACGACCTACGGCATCGCCAAGCAGGCCACCGCGTGGGGCGTGAAGGTGTTGGGCCCCAACGGTTCTGGCACCACGGCGGGTGTCATCGCGGGCGTCAGCTGGGTGACCACCAACTCGGTCAAGCCCGCCGTCGCCAACATGAGCATCGGCGGCTCCGCGTCGGTGGCGATGGACGACGCCGTGCGCACCTCGATCCTCAGCGGTGTCACGTACACGGTCTCCGCGGGCGGCAGCAACACGAACGTCGCGAACTTCTCGCCCGCCCGTGTCGCGGAAGCGTTGACCGTGGGGGCGTCCACGATCACCGACACCAGGGCGTCCTCCTCCAACTACGGGCCGGGCGTGGACATCTACGCGCCGGGCCAGAACATCCTGTCGGCGTGGATCACCAGCGACACGGCGAGCAACACCCTCAGCGGCACCTCGATGTCCGCGCCGCACGTGGCCGGTGTCGCGGCGCGCTACCTCCAGTTCAACCCGACGGCGACGGCCGCGCAGGTGTCCGCCGCGATCGTGGCCGCCGGCACGCCGGTGTCGTTCGGCAGGCTCCTGTACTGGAACCCGGCGCTGTAGATCGCACCCGGTGCGGTCGACGGGCGGGCAAGACCTCGTCGACCGCCGCCGGGTACGTCATTCCGCGAATCCCGCCGATGGATTCCCGTCGTTTCTCCGGGAACGCTTCCAGTCCTTTGTCGACGGGTGGAACCACCCCTATCGGCATAGGGGTGGAGGTAGACCGCCAAGTCCAGAATGTGTGCCGGAAGAGTCATTTCCTGAGCTTAAACCGCAGGTAGAAACTGTTTTAACAGTGTGGAACGGGTGTGAATCTTCCCGTCTTTCACCCGTTCGGCTTATTGCTTAGGCTGCATGAGCGCCAGCGATGGGGCTGTAGCGCGAAGTGTGAGAAAAGGTGTGCCACGAGCACGGGACGCTGCTTGAGGTAGTGAGCAGTTGATCGTGGTGCTGCACGGAAGATGAAGGATGTTGGCCCTTCGGAGTCGCCCTGCGGGGGTGATTTCAAACCGCCTGCTGCCGCCTTGGCCGAAGACCGTGGTGGTGAGCGACGCAGGAAAAGGCGCACATGATGCGTCAGGTGGGGATCGTGGAAGACGGAGCGCAGCCCCCAGCATGTGGGGGTCACTGTTGACGCGTCGTTACATATTCAGGTGACATCAGAACCGGGCACTACTTTTCGGCCTGGGATAAGCCTGGCGGGTGTCCGCTTATTGGCCAGGCGGTGTCCGGCGTGGAGGTGACGTGAGCCCGATCTGCTGCTTCCGTGCGGAACGTGGGAAGGCATACCCCGATACTGACAGCGAATTCGTCTCCGGGTGAAGCGCTGATGAGAGGGAGCGTCCCAAGTGGAGATCCCACGAGGGATTGAGTACCGATTCGAGGTGTGCCGGCGGACTGGCTCGTAGTAGTGGTGAAACTCCTGCTGGGCGCGGTGGGGGCGGAGCGAAGGGGCCGGATTGTCCGTGGTTCGTGTGTCCGGTCAACCAGGAAGCTGGGAGGAGCTGTATGGACGAGCTGAAGTCATCAGTGAAACCGTTCGACATTTCGAAGCGGGAGGTTTGGGACGCATACCTGAAGGTGAAGGCCAATGGGGGTGCTCCGGGGGTGGATGGGTGCACGATCGAGGAATTCGAGAAGGATCTGAAGAGAAATCTCGCGAAGATCTGGAATCGGATGTCATCGGGCAGCTATTTCCCGCCCCCGGTTCTGGCGGTAGAGATACCGAAACCAGGCGGCACAAGAACGCTCGGCGTGCCCACTGTGGCTGACAGAATCGCCCAAACGGTGGTGGCCAGGCATCTGGAGCAACGGGCGGAACCGTTGTTCCATCAGGATTCCTATGGCTATCGACCGGGGCGGTCGGCGTTGGACGCGGTTGCGGTATGCCGGAAGCGATGCTGGAAGAAGGACTGGGTGGTCGATTTGGACATCCAGAAGTTCTTCGACAGTGTGCCGTGGGACTTGATGGTCCAGGCGGTGGAGGCTCACACCGACGCTCGTTGGGTGCTGCTGTATGTGAAACGGTGGCTTGCTGTGCCGTTGCAGCGGCCCGACGGGACCTTGCTGCAGCGAGACCGGGGAACCCCACAGGGGTCAGCGGTGTCACCCGTATTGGCGAATCTGTTTCTTCATTATGCGTTCGATACGTGGATGTCCCGGAACTTTCCGGGTGTCACTTTTGAACGTTACGTCGACGATGCGGTTGTGCATTGCGTCAGTGAACGTCAGGCGCGCATGCTGGTCGAGGCGATCGGGGAACGGATGGTCGAAGTCGGGTTGCGGTTGCATCCGGACAAGACCAAGGTGGTGTACTGCAAGGACGGGAAACGCAGTCGGGATCACCCGGTGACGTCGTTCACGTTCTTGGGGTTCACTTTCCACGCCCGCGGGGCGCGGGGCAAGAACGGGGAGATATTCACTTCGTTCCTGCCCGCGGTCAGTAAGGATGCCCTCAAGAAGATGAGTGCGCAGGTGCGAGCCTGGCGGCTACATCTACGCACCGGCCGTACTTTCGCCGAACTCGCCCGGGAGATCAACCCGGTCGTGCGCGGTTGGATGCAGTACTACGGCGCGTTCTACCAGACTGCGCTGTATCCCTTGCTTAGGCGTGTCAACTACTACCTGATGCGCTGGGTCCGCAAGAAGTATCGGAAGGTCAGGACCTTCAAGAAGTTCCACAAGCGATGGAAACAGGTGACCGCTACGTGGCCGAACCTGTTCGCTCAGTGGAGATGGGTCCATTCGATCTGGTGATCAGGATGATAAGAGCCGTATGACGGGAGACTGTCACGTACGGATCTGTGGGAGCCCAGGGGTGCGATTCCCCTGGGCGACCCGACTGTGAATCGACCAGGTGGTCCGGCCCGTTCCACGCCCCTGCAGGCGATAGGTGGAACGACGTTCGGCCACCGTTCGAGGACGGGAATCACGAATGCGAAAGTCATCACAGGTCCGGTTCCTGGCCGGTGTCGGAGCGGCGGCGATGGTCGCCACGACGGCGACCCTGCTGGCGTCCCCGGCCACCGCCGCGGAGGGCGGGATCCGCGACGCCGACGCCGCGGACAGGGTTCCGAACAGCTACATCGTGAAGTTCAAGGACAGCGAGGTCACCGAGGCCACGGCCGAGGCGTCGGCCAACCGGGCCGCGGCCGGTGTCGGCGGTGGTGTCGACCGGGTGTTCGGCAGCGCGCTGCGCGGGTTCACCGTGAAGCTGTCCGACGACCAGGCGAAGCGGCTCGCGGCGAACCCCGCCGTCGAGTACGTCGAGCAGGACCAGGTGTTCAAGATCGACACGACGCAGGCCAACCCGCCGTCGTGGGGCCTCGACCGGGTCGACCAGGCGAGCCTGCCGCTCAGCTCGTCCTACAACTTCACCTCGACCGGTGCGGGCGTCACGGCGTACGTGATCGACACCGGGGTGCGGATCAGCCACAGCACGTTCGGCGGCCGGGCGTCCAACGGCCGTGACTTCGTCGACGGCGACAACGTCGCGCAGGACGGCAACGGCCACGGCACGCACGTCGCGGGCACCATCGCGGGCAAGGAGTACGGCATCGCGAAGGCCGCGAAGGTCGTCGGCGTGCGGGTGCTCGACAACGCCGGTTCCGGCACGACCGCCGGTGTCGTCGCGGGCATCGACTGGGTGACCGCGAACGCCGTCAAGCCCGCCGTGGCCAACATGAGCCTGGGCGGCGGGGTCTCCACCACGATCGACGCCGCCGTGCGCCGCTCC
Source organism: Umezawaea sp. Da 62-37 (assembly GCF_032460545.1). GTDB lineage: Bacteria > Actinomycetota > Actinomycetes > Mycobacteriales > Pseudonocardiaceae > Umezawaea. The sequence goes on along the minus strand of NZ_CP135965.1, from coordinate 3,076,374 downwards.
ATCGCCTCCGGCGTCACCTACGCCGTGGCGGCGGGCAACAGCAACGCCAACGCGAGCACGTCGTCCCCGGCGCGGGTCGCCGAGGCCATCACGGTCGGCGCCACCGAGCGCACCGACGCCCGTGCCGGCTACTCGAACTTCGGGGCCGGGCTGGACATCTTCGCCCCCGGTAGTGGGATCACCTCGTCGTGGAACACCAACGACACCGCGACGAACACCATCAGCGGCACCTCGATGGCGACCCCGCACGTCGCCGGGATCGTGGCCCGCTTCCTCCAGAACAACAAGACCGCCACGCCCGCGCAGGTGTCCGCCGCGCTCGTCTCGGCCTCCACCAAGGACAAGGTGACCAACCCCGGCTCGGGCTCCCCGAACCGGCTGCTGTTCCTGGCGCCGAACTCCTGACCGACGCCGTAACCCGTTCGGGTAACGGGAATCCCAGTCCTGCGGCGGGCGTCGGTACAAAGGTCCGGTGACCACGCAACAGCGCCCGACGTTCCGCCGCAGGAGGCTGGGGCAGCGCCTGCGCACGATGCGCGAAGAGGCCGACATGAGCCTCGACAGGGCCTGCGTCCTGCTCGACAAGTCCCGCAGTTCGCTGCAACGCGTGGAGGCCGGGGAAACCAGGGTCGACGTGCACCTGGTGCGGTCGATGATGGACGTGTACGACCAGTTCGTGCCCGACCTCGTCGACCGCACCAGGGACGCCCTCAAGCCCGGCTGGTGGGTCAGCTACGGCATCAAGGACATGGGGTACGTCGACGTCGAGACCGAGGCCGCGGTGGTGCGCGAGCTGACCCTGCTGCACCTGCCCGGTTTGTTGCAGACCGAGGGCTACATGCGGGCTCTGTTCACCGCGGATCAGTTGGAGCGTACCAAGAAGCACTTCGACAACGACGTCGCGGTCCGGCTGATCCGCCAGGACAGGTTGGTCGCCGACGAGGACCCGCTCAGGCTGGTGGCACTGGTCGACGAGGCCGCGTTGCGCAAGACCATTGGTGGACCAAGGGTCATGCGGGCGCAACTGCTTCACCTGATCGGCATGTCGGAGCTGCCCACGGTCTCGCTCCAGGTGTTGCCGAACGACCTGGGCGGCCACGCGGGCATCGCCGGTTCGTTCACCCTGTTGGAGTTCCCCGATCCCGCGGACCCGGAGTTGCTGTACATCGAGTACCCGACAGGGGCGACGCACATCGAGGAAGTCGGCGAGGTCGCCAGGGCTAAGCTCCTCTTCGACCATCTGTGCTCGCGGGCTCTCGACCCGGAGGACTCGCTGGCGCTGATCGAACGGGTGCTCAAGCCCGAGTGAGTGAGGCGATCTCCTTGTCCATTGTGGACTCATCCGGTCCGGCCTGGCGCAAGAGCAGCTACAGCGGTGGTGGCACCAACGGCAACTGCGTCGAGGTTGCCTTCGTCGGTGACGTGGTGGCCATCCGTGATTCAAAAAACCCCGCTGTCGGGATGCTGTTAATTCCCGCTGAACACTGGCGATCCTTTCTCGTCAATGGTTTTCACGGGTTGGGAAACCCGAGGTAGAAACATGTTTTGACATCTCGCGTGGACTGGCAATCTTTCGGCCTTCCCCTCGTTCTCATTGGCTGTCTAGGGTCGTGACCAGCTACTTCCCCTCCCTGCGGCGGTGGCGGACACAATCCGAGAATGGGGTTCACGAATGCGAGAGTCACGACAGGTGCGGTTCCTGGCCGGTGTCGGGGTGGCCGCGATGGTCACCACGGCGGTAACCCTGCTGGCTTCCCCGGCGCAGGCCGCGACCGGCGAGATCCGTTCCGCCGACGCCAAGGAGAAGGTGTCGGGCAGTTACGTCGTCAAGCTGAAGGACACACCCGCGGCGCTGTCGAGCACGGAGGCCACGGCGAACACCGTGGCGGCCCGTTTCGGTGGCGCCGTGGACCGCGTGTACGGCAGCGCGCTGCGCGGTTTCAGCGTGGAGCTCTCGGAGTCCCAGGCGAAGCGGCTCGCGGCCGACCCGGCCGTCGAGTACGTGGAGCAGGACCAGGTGTTCCACGTCGAGACCACGCAGGCGAACCCGCCGTCGTGGGGCCTGGACCGGATCGACCAGGCGAGCCTGCCGCTCAACTCGTCCTACAGCTACACCTCCACCGGTGCGGGCGTCACGGCGTACGTGATCGACACCGGGGTGCGGATCAGCCACCAGACGTTCGGCGGCCGCGCGGCGAACGGCCGTGACTTCGTCGACAACGACGCCGTCGCGCAGGACGGCAACGGCCACGGCACGCACGTCGCGGGCACCATCGCGGGCAGCCAGTACGGCGTCGCGAAGGGCGCGAAGGTCGTCGCGGTCCGCGTGCTGGACAACGCCGGTTCCGGCACGCTCGCCGGTGTCGTCGCGGGCATCGACTGGGTGACCGCGAACGCCGTCAAGCCCGCCGTCGCCAATCTGAGCCTCGGCGGCGGCGCGTCCACCGCCATCGACGACGCCGTGCGCCGCTCGATCGCCTCCGGCGTCACCTACGCCGTGGCGGCGGGCAACAGCAACGCCAACGCGTCCACGTTCTCCCCGGCCCGCGTCACGCAGGCCATCACCGTCGGCGCCACCGAGCGCACCGACGCCCGCGCCAGCTACTCCAACTTCGGGTCGGTGCTGGACCTCTTCGCCCCCGGCAGCGGCATCACCTCGTCCTGGGGCACCAGCGACACCGCCACCAACACCATCAGCGGCACCTCCATGGCCACCCCGCACGTCGCCGGTGTCGCCGCCCGCTACCTCCAGACCCACACCACCGCCACCCCCGCCCAGGTCTCCTCCGCCCTCGTCGCCGCCGCCACCCCCAACAAGGTCACCAACCCCGGCACCGGCTCCCCCAACCGCCTCCTCTTCCTAGCCCCCACCGCTTAACCCCACCCCTTCGCGAGTCGAACCCTCAGACACCCCGTGTCGAACCTCCAGGCACCCCGAGTCGAACCTCCAGACACCCCCCACGCGGACGATGGCAAATGTCCGAGTGACGGACCGGGTGTCTGGAGGTTCGACTCTCGGTGTCTGAGTGTTCGACACGGGGTGTCTGGAGGTTCGACTCGCGAGTCTTTGTGTGGAATGTGTTGCTACCAGGTGGTTTCCGCGTAGCGCCAGAACCCGATGGCGATGACGGCGCCCGCGACGGCGGGCACTGTGACCGCCTGGTGCAGGAAGACGGCGCCAAGCAGGCTGGTGACGGTGGCGGCCGCGTAGAGGCGGGGGCCCCAGCGCCGGGTGGACCACGCCCCGAGCAGGCCGGCCAGGGCGACCACGCCCGCCAGCACGGTGACGATCGCCGACAGCAGCGCCGGATCTGCCAGGTCCACGCCCCCGCGCGCCCGGTCGACCCAGTCGATCACGCCGATCAGCGACCGGGCCGACGTGTACACGGCGAGCAGGACCACCAGGCCGGTGACGACCGCGGGCCTCCGCCGGGACGGATCGGGTGCCGGGGACGACGCGGAGGGACGTGGCTCTGCCATGCCGGATTCCTACCGCAACCGGACCGCCGTGCGAAGGGCGCGGGGAACGACCGGCGCGCTGATCCGCAGTCGCCGTAAGTGATTCGGCCGGACGGCTCAGCGCCGACCGGCCGGGAACCGCCGGAGCCGGCAGGATCGGTGCCATGACCGACTCCGCAGAACGCTTCGCCGGATTCGCCGAGCTCTACGACCGGGCGCGGCCCAAGCCGCCCGCCGAGATCGTCGAACTGGTCCGGCAGTGGGTCGGGGTGGAGGACCCGGACGTCGTCGACCTCGGCGCCGGGACCGGCGGGGCGACGCTGCTGTGGGACCGCGCCATCGCCGTGGAGCCGTCGGCGGACATGCGGGAACTGGCCCACCAGCGGCTGGACCCGGCGCGTTTCCAGGTCGTCGACGGCACGGCGGAGGCGACGGGGCTGCCCGCCGGTTGCGCCGACGTGGTCACGGCGAGCCAGGCGCTGCACTGGTTCGACCCGGACACCGCGTTCCCCGAGATCGCCCGGATCCTGCGGCCCGGCGGGGTGTTCGCCGCGTTCGACTGCGACTGGCCGCCCGCCGTGGACTGGGAGGTCGACGCGGGCTGGGCGGAGTTCGAGGAGCACCTGCGCGGCGTGGAGCACGGGCCGGACCTCCAGCCGCCGAAGGCCAAGTCGGAGCACGTGGAGCGGTTGCGGGCCAGCGGCCTCTTCGAGCACGTCACCGAGATCTGCCTGCACGCCAAGGAGTCCGGCGACGCCCGCAGGCTCTACGAGCTGGCGCTGAGCCAGAGCGGGTCGATGGCGCTGCGCAAGGCCGGGTACAGCGACGAGCAGATCGGCCTCGACAAGCTGCACGAGGTCGCGAACCGGCGGCTGCCGGTCGTGAAGACGTGGTGGTGGACCTACCGGGTGCGGCTGGCCGTCACTTCCCGGTAGCGGTGGTGATCGACAGCGGCGTGGCGGGCTGGCCGTCCTGCGAGCCGCCCTTGACGCCGCCCGCGACGATCTGGTCCACGATCTCCATCCCGGCGGTGACCTTGCCGACCACCGGGTAGTCCGGGTCGATCTGGGCGGAGCCGTGCACGATGAAGAACTGGCTGCCGTTGGTGCCCGGCCCGGCGTTGGCCATCGCGACGACACCGCGCTGGTAGGCGCCGCGCGCGGGCAGCTTGTCGTCGAACTGGTAGCCGGGCGTGCCGGTCCCGGTGCCGGTCGGGTCGCCGCACTGGAGGACGCCGAGGCTCGGGTTGGTGGTCAGGCGGTGGCAGGTGGAGCCGTCGTAGAACTTCTTCGCCACCAGGAACCGGACGCTCTGCACCGAGCAGATGCCCTGCGTCGGGTCGAGCTGGATGGTCAGCGCGCCCTTGTTGGTGTTCAGGGCGATCGTGGACACCCCGGTGTCCGGGTCGGCCCCCGGCTTCCCGAACGGCTTGGCCGCGCCGGGGGAGTTGTCGTCGCCGTACTTGCACTGGCCCGCCTCGGGGGCGGGCGCCGGACCGGCGACCGGCCTCCCGGTCACGCTGGTCGCGCAGCCCGAGGCCAGCAGCACGACGGAGACGATCACCAGCAGCGGTTTGCGCACGCCGGGATCCTACGGTTTCGGGCGTCACCCACAAGTGGATCCGAAACCTGCTGGCCATGCCCACGGGGGTGTTGGCTAGCCTTGACCGCCAGTCGCCAGTCAGCTAGACGAACACGAGGAGAGCAGCACCCGTGATGCGCACGCACGAGGCCGGGACGCTCCGGGCCGAGCACGCCGGGCAGTCCGTCACCCTGACCGGGTGGGTGGCCCGCAGGCGCGATCACGGCGGGGTCATCTTCATCGACCTCCGCGACGCCTCCGGGGTCGCCCAGGTCGTGTTCCGCGAGGGCGAGATGGCGGAGCGCGCCCACCGGCTGCGCTCCGAGTTCGTCGTGAAGATCGTCGGCGACGTGACCGCGCGCCCCGAGGGCAGCGCGAACCCGGACCTGCCGACCGGCGCCATCGAGGTCTACGCGACCGAGCTGGACGTCCTCAACGAGTCCGCCCCGCTGCCGTTCCAGCTCGACGACCACCTCGAGGTCGGTGAAGAGGCCCGCCTCAAGCACCGCTACCTGGACCTGCGCCGCAGCGGCCCCGCCAAGGCGATCCGCGCGCGCAGCGAGGCCAACCGCATCGCCCGCGAGGTGCTGCACGCCGAGAAGTTCGTCGAGATCGAGACCCCGACGCTGACCCGGTCCACCCCGGAGGGCGCCCGCGACTTCCTGGTGCCCGCGCGCCTGCGCCCCGGCTCCTGGTACGCCCTGCCGCAGTCGCCCCAGCTGTTCAAGCAGCTGCTGATGGTCGGCGGCATGGAGCGGTACTACCAGATCGCCCGCTGCTACCGGGACGAGGACTTCCGCGCCGACCGCCAGCCGGAGTTCACCCAGCTCGACGTCGAGATGAGCTTCGTCGAGCAGGACGACGTGATCGCGCTCGGCGAGCGGATCATCTCCGCGCTGTGGAAGGGCCTCGCGGACCACGAGCTGCCCCAGCCGTTCCGCCGCATCAGCTACGCCGACGCCATGGCGAAGTACGGCTCCGACAAGCCCGACCTGCGCTTCGACGTCGAACTGGTCGAGCTGACCGACTACTTCAAGGAGACCCCGTTCCGGGTCTTCCAGGCGCCCTACGTCGGCGCGGTCGTCATGCCCGGCGGTGCCGACCAGCCCCGTCGCACGCTCGACGGTTGGCAGGAGTTCGCGAAGCAGCGCGGCCACCGCGGCCTGGCCTACGTGCTCGTGGCCGAGGACGGCACGCTGGGCGGCCCGGTCGCCAAGAACCTGTCCGAGGCCGAGCGCGAGGGCCTCGCGAAGGCCGCGGGCGCGAACCCCGGCGACTGCGTCTTCTTCGCGGCGGGTGACCCGGACGGCGCCCGTTCGCTGCTCGGCGCCGCGCGCGTCGAGATCGCGTCCCGCACCGGCCTGATCGACGAGAACGCCTGGTCGTTCGTGTGGGTCGTCGACTTCCCGATGTTCGAGTCGGCGGAGAAGCTCAAGGACGGCGACGTCGCCGTCGGCGGCGGCAAGTGGACCGCGCTGCACCACGCGTTCACCTCGCCCACCCCGGAGTGGCGGGACCGGTTCGAGGAGGACCCCGGCAACGCCCTGGCCTACGCCTACGACATCGTCTGCAACGGCAACGAGATCGGCGGCGGCTCCATTCGTATCCACCGCGCCGACATGCAGCAGCGCGCGTTCAACGTGATGGGCATCGGGCCGGAGGAGGCGCAGGAGAAGTTCGGCTTCCTGCTCGACGCCTTCAAGTTCGGCGCCCCGCCGCACGGCGGCATCGCGTTCGGCTGGGACCGCATCGCCATGCTGCTGTCCGGCACGGACTCGATCCGCGACGTGATCGCGTTCCCGAAGTCCGGCGGCGGCTACGACCCGCTGACGGCGGCTCCGGCGCCGATCACCGCGTTGCAGCGCAAGGAGGCGGGCGTGGACGCGAAGCCCGCGGCGGACAAGGCCTCCGCCGAGAAGTCCGGAACCGACAAGTAAGTGCTCCACCTGCGCGCGGTCAGCCCGGTCGACGTCACCGACCGGGTCTTGGCCGTGCTGGAGGAACACCCCGGCGTGACGCACGTGTTGCTGCTGCGCGGGGCGGCGGTCAAGCCTCCCGGTGACGTCGTCGAGGCTGACGTCGCGCGGGAGGCCACCGACGAGGTGGTGGCCGCCCTGTGCGCGCTGGGGGTCGACAAGCACGGCGGCGTGACGCTGGAGCAGATCGACACGGCGCTGTCGGACGCGGCCGACGAGGCCGAACTGGCCGCGCCCGGTGAGGCCGCGGACGCCGTGGTGTGGGACGAACTGCTGTCCCGCACCGGCGAGGAGTCGCGGCTCAACGCCACGTTCCTGGCGTTCCTCACCATCGCCTGCCTGCTGGCGGCCGTCGGCGTCGTGACCAACTCGACCGTGACGCTCGTCGGCGCGATGGTCGTCGGCCCGGAGTTCGGCCCGCTCGCGGCGGTCTCGGTCGGCCTGGTCCTGAAGCGCTGGGACCTGGTCCGCCGGGCCACCGCCGCGCTGGTCGTCGGGTTCCCGATCGCGATGGTGATCACGGTCGTCGGCGCGCTGCTCGGGTCGTTCGCCGGGTTGTACGACCGGCAGACGGTGATCGGCCAGCACGACTTCGACTTCGTCTACACCGTCGGCCCGTTCTCGCTGATCGTGGCGCTCCTCGCGGGCGCGGCGGGCATGCTGTCGATGACGTCGGCGAAATCCGCCGCGCTCGTCGGCGTGTTCATCTCGGTCACCACCGTCCCGGCGGCGGGTTACGCCGCCGTAGCCGCCGTTCTCGGGGAATGGGAACGCTGCGCGCAGTCGGCGGGACAGTTGGTCGTGAACCTGGTCGGCATCGTCGTCGCGGCGGCGCTGGTCCTGGCGGCGCGGAGCCGGAAGAACCGGGTGGACGACCCCGGAAGACCGTTGTCGACCGGATGACGGTGCCACATCTCGTATGGTTCGTAGTCGTTACCGACAAGTAGTGGTAGTCATTGCTGGTTGAGCACTACCGTCACGATGCCCAACCGACTTCTGTCAGGCACGACGCCGTCATGGCCATTCGGAGTAGGGTCGGAAGGGATGAGCGTGGAGATCACCGCCGGCTCACCGCACGTCGGCGACGAAGCCGCCCCCGGGATCGCGGAAGCGGTGGCGGCCGCGCAGTCGGTGCTGAGCGGGCGGTTCGGGGCACAGATCAGGCTTGCCGATCCCGAGGACCTCGGGGGAGCAGGCCGGTCCGTCGTCGTCCGGGTCCGGGTGGCGGCCACCCCGTTCTCCCTGCCGCGCACGCTGGTGGTGAAGCGCTACCCGCCCGCCGCGGCCGACCGCGACCCGTTCGCGCACGAGACCGTCAGCCACCAGCTCCTCACCGCGCTGCCCTCCGAGGAGCGCCTGACCCCCGAGCTGGTCGCGCACGACATCCGCAAGCGGCTGGTCGTGCTGGAAGACCTCGGCAAGGCCCCGCGCCTCGCGGACAAGCTGCTCGGGCAGGACGCCCGCGCGGCCGAACGCGGGCTGCTGTCGTGGGCGCACGCCATGGGCAGGCTGCACGCCACCACGGCGGGCCGCGACGCGGACTTCGACGCGCTGATGCGCCGCCAGGGCACCCAGTGCTGCCAGGACCCGGTGGCCGTCGACGTGCACGCAGCGTTGGCGGGCCTGCCCGACCTGCTGGAGCGCGAACTGGAGGTCGAGACCTCGACCAAGGCCCGCGAGTTCGCCGCGGCCTCGGTCAAGGGGTTCGTGTCGTCCCGGCGCCGCGCGTTCAGCCCGTCCACCTCGTGCCCGGACAACCACCTCGTGACCGGCAAGGGCGTGCGGTTCCTCGACTTCGAGGGCGGCTGCGTCCGCGACATCGTGTTCGACGCCGCCTGCCTGCGGGTGCCGTTCCCGTCCTGCTGGTGCGCCTACGGCCTGCCCGCGGGCATGTCCGAGGCCATGGTCGCCGCGTGGCGCGCCGAGGTCGGCTCGGTGTGGCCGGACCTCGACGACGACGCGGTGTTCCTGCCGCGCCTGCTGGAGTCCCAGCTGCTGTGGGTGTGGCTGTCCACGTGGCGCGCGCTGCCCAAGCTCACCGCCACCGAGCACACCGGCCACCGCCGCCGGGACGCGCCGCCGCGCAGCACGATCCTCACCGCGCGCTGGACGCGGCTGCGCACCGACGCGGCCTCGCTGCACGTGACCGAGATCGTCGAGCACGCCGACGCCGTCATCGCCGCGCTCGTGGAGACCTACGGCGACAAGGCGATGAACCTGCAGCTCTACCCGGCGTTCCGGTAGCCGGCACGCGGCGTTCGCCGCACTTCCACCCCACCGACATCCACCTGCGCGACCGCAGCGGCGTGGTATTGGGCAACTTGACCGCCGTCGGCACCCTGCTGCGCCACGCCGCCTGGGCCCTGGTGAAGGGCATCCCCTGGTCGTGGCGCCGCGGGCGCGACCTCTTCCCGTTCGGTGGCGCGGATCATCCGCGCCGATTCCGATTCTGAATCGATTCGAAACAGCCGACCGGCCCCGGTGGGGTTACGCTCGGTGTGGTTGAGCAGACAGCCGCGAATCGCAGGTGCTTCTCGACCGGTCGGGGCGATGGTTGTGGATTATTCGGATGTCGACGCGGTCGCGCGTGTTGTCCGCGACTGCCTGGTCGTCGAGGTTGTCGGAGAGCTCGACATGGACACCGTGCCGGGCGTCGAAAGCGCGATAGGCCGAGCCTTCGAGGGCCACGACGGCCCGCTGGTGCTCGACCTGACGCGGGTCACCTTCTTCGGGTCGACCGGCCTGACCATGCTCCTGGAACTGCGCGAGGCCTGCCGAACCCGCGGCCTCCCGTTCCGGCTCGTCGCGGACTCCAAGGTCGTGCTGCGACCGTTGGAGCTGACCGACCTGCTGCGCGAGTTCGTGATCATGGGGGCGGTGGACGAGGCGGCCGCCTGCTAGCCGGGACGCGCCGTGGCACGAAAGGGACATGCTTCCGCCGAAAAGATTGAACTTTCAAGCTTCACCGGTAGGTTCGAGGTGACCTTGAAACCCGGCGGCCGTTTTCGTGCTGCCTCCACCGCAGGAGTGTCATGTCCCAGCTCACCACCGGCTCATTTCGCACGCGCAGCACCGGAGTCGCGTTGCCGGTGTCGATCGTCAGCGCGGCGATCGTGTCCGTCGCACTGGACGCCGTCATCGCCGCCGTCGCCCACGGCGCGGGCGCCTCGGACGAGTTCCCACCCCTGATGCTGCCCGCGTACACCTTCCTGAGCGTGCTGGGCCTGCTGATCGGCGGCATCGCCTGGGCGGTCGTCCGCGCCAAGGCCGCGAACCCCGCCGGATTCCTCCGCATCGGCGTCCCGATCGTCGTCCTGGTCAGCTTCGTACCGGACATCATGACCGGCATCAGCAAAGCCCAGCCCGGAACGACCTGGGGCGCCGTAGCCGCACTCATGGTCATGCACATCGTCGTCGCCGCAGTCGGCGTCGCAGCGTTCAACTACTTCATGCCGGTCCGCCAAACCGATCAGGCCTGAACAAGCTCGCCCAACCGCGCTGACACCGGGAAGAATCGCCCAACCACCCACCCGCCGAGCAGCGCTCGTCCGCCGTGCGGCCGGCTTGACTTGGGGTTTTTGGGCCTGCAATTTGTCGGCGGGCATCTCCACCACCTGCCCTTTCAGCCCGACCAGGCCCAAAAAAGGGGCCCCAAGTCAAGCCGGCCGCACCCGGAGACCTCGGATCCGACGCTCCCTGAACAACAAACCTAAGCCGTCGCATCCACAACCATCCCGACAAGGGTGTCGACCAACTCCTCAGCACTGATACGCCACAGCTCCGTATCAAGGTGACCACTGATCCCCATATCCACGATCCCGTGCGCGCTGGTCACCAACAACGCGCCATAACGCCCCGCGTTCGATTCCCCCACCACCGCGGCCACCACACCCAAGAACTCCTCCTGGAACCGCCCAGCCGCACGAACGGCCGCCTCCGGATCCCCCTCTGGCCCGCAAAGCTGCACCCGAGCACGCTCGACCCCATCACCGCGCTCCTCCGGCCGATCCCCCCGCCGCCGGAACAGCATCCGGTACAGATGCGGCTGATCCCGCCCCACGTCGATCTGGGCGTGCAAAGCACCGCGCAGCCTCTCGGCGGCCGACAACGCCGGATCGGCCCTCAAAGCCCGCACCCGGTCGCCGATCCGTTCCCAGCTCTCGGCCGCCACAGCCGTCAGCAGGCTGTCCTTACCCGCGAAGTGCCGGTACGGCGCCCCCCGTGTCACCCCCGCCCGCGCGCCCACCTCCCGCAGGGTGACCGCCTCGGGACCGCCGAGATCCAGGAGTTCGGCGGCCGCGTCGAGCAGGGCACGGCGGGTAGCGGCGGCGGAATCCGCGCGGGTGACCATGTCGCCCATCCTACAGTTGACGTCGTCATCTGAACTGGTACCCTCGTAGAGGTGACAACGTCATCTGAAACCAAGAAGCTGGTGGCCGTGACCGGAGCCTCCACCGGCATCGGCGCGGCGACCGCCCGTGAACTCGCCCACCGGGGGTTCCACGTCCTGGCTGGCGTGCGACGCGACCGCGACGCCGACACCATCCGCGCGGCAGGCGTCGAACCGGTCATCCTCGACATCACCGAGCCCGAGCACGTCGAGGCCCTCGCCGAGCGGATCACCGCCGACCCGCGCCCGCTGCACGCGCTCATCAACAACGCCGGCATCCAGGTGAACGGCCCCGTCGAGTCCCTGCCGATGGACCGGTGGCGGTGGGTGTTCGAGGTCAACCTGTTCGGCCACGTCGCCATCACCCAGGCACTCCTCCCCGCGTTGCTGGCGAGCAAGGGGCGGGTGATCAACATCAGCTCGATCGGCGGCAAGGTCGCCATGGCCACCTACGGCGCGTACGCGGGCGCGAAGTTCGCCCTGGAGGCGGTCAGCGACTCGCTGCGCCGGGAGGTCGAGCCGCTGGGCGTGCACGTGATCGTCGTCGAGCCCGGCGGCGTGCGCACGGAGATCGCCAACCGCGGGGTCGCGACGGCGAACGACCTGGCCGCCGGGATGACTGCGGAGCAGGAGGGGCGCTACGGCGACATGGTGCGGGCGACCAACGCGCTGATGGCCACGGGCACGGAAGCGGGCGTGAGCGCCGAGGTCGCCGCGCGGGTCCTCGCGAAGGTCGTGACGGCTCGCAAACCGCGCACCCGTTACGCCATCGGCAAACCGGCCGCCGTGATCACCCGCCTGACCAGGGTGCTGTCCGACCGCACGCTCGACCGCGTCCTCGCCGCCAACCTGCGCCGCCAGCAGCCCGCGGCGGCCGTGCCCGCGCACAGCGGATGACGGAAAGCGCCTTCCGGCGAGCCGGGCGCCTCGGACGTGGGTGCGGCCACCCGCCGCAGGGGACGGGTGGCCGCGGTGAGGGCTAGAAGCCCGAGTTCCCACTTCCCCTGTTGAGGGTGTAGCCGGTCGAGTTGAGCAACCCGCCCGACCGGGCACCGGTCACGGTCGTGTTCGAGATGGACGCGCTGCCCGCCGCGTTCAGCTCGATCCCGTACGTGCCCGCCCCGTTGACGGTCACCCGGTCGAAGCTGAGACCGGTCACCGTCTTCTGGAAGCTCACCAGGATCCCCTGGTAGGTGCTGTCGGTGATCGTCATGTCCGACACCACCACCGGGGTCGTGATGTCCTTGGTGTCGGCGTAGATCCACAGCGCGCCGAAGTACGAGTTCCAGTTCGGCTCGTACCCGCCGGTGCGCAGCAACGTGTTGCGCCGCACCGATGTCGTGCCGGAGAACGCGATCGGGTTGAACCTGGTGCTGATCGCGATACCGGCCGACGCGGTCACCGTGTCGGAGATCAGGTTGTCCTCCGCCCGGTTGCCGCTGCCGCCGTAGACGCCGATCCCGTTGGCCAGCAACGGGGACTGCACCGTGTTGAACGTGTACGCGCTGCCCGTGACGGCCGCGCTCTCGGAGAACATCGCGAGCGCGTCGTCACCGGTGTTGCGGAAGGACGACTGGTCGATCCGGACGTTCGTCGTGGCGATCCCGTCCTTGGCGTGGATGTTCACGCCGTCGGCGAAGGTGTCGCGGACGCGCATCCCGACCGCGTACAGGCCGTTCGTGCCGGAATCCGGCCACATGCCGACCTTGGTGTGCTCGGTCCAGACGTTCTGCAACAGCGATCCGGTGCCGAAGTTGCCCTCGATCGCCGCGTCCGAGGCGTTGTCCAGCCGCGACCGCACGTCGCCGAAGATCGCCAGGTCGGCGATGGTGACGTTGCCGCCGGTGGCGAAGAACCCGCCGCGGTTGGCCGTGCCCTGGATGACCGTGTGCCAGGGGCCCGCGCCGAAGATCCTCACGTTGGCCACGTTGATCGCCGCGGTGATCCGGAACGTGCCCGCCGGGATGAACAGCGGCTTGTTCTGCGCCGACGCGGCCGCGATGGCGGACCTGATCGCCGCGGTGGCGTCGGAACCGTTGTTCGGTACGGCGCCGTAGGACGTGACGTTCAGGGCGCCGTCGGGAGCGGCGGCGGCCGCCGGGGCGACCTCGGCGTCGATCAGGTCGACGTCGACGTACGCGGCGGAGCCGGAGTCCTTCTGGAGCTTGACGACCGTGCCCGCGGGCTGGTCGCCGATCTGCGCGCGGGTCTCGTCGTAGAAGTGGTGGGCGTTGCCCTCCGACGGGGTGTTCGTGTACGGGTAGTTGCCGTACACCCAGCTGAACGCCGAGGTCAGGCCGAGGTCCTGCTTCTTGGCGCCGTTGGTGTACAGGGCCAGCGGGGCGGTCTGGCCCGCGCCGTCCGCGCTGTCCGGGATGGAGTAGCGGACGACGACCGCGTTGGCGGGCTTGGTCAGCGTGATGCTGACCGACTGGCCCGTCGTCAGGCGCACCGCGCGCCTGCCGCTGGACTCCGACTGCACGGTCTTGAACGTGCGGTCGGCCGCGAGCACGGATCCGTTGGTGCTGCCCGCTTCCGCCTCGTACTCGGTGTAGGGCAGCGTCGCCCCGCGGGTCGCCGGCGCGGTCTCGTTCGCGACCACGACGCTGTCGACCAGCGCGTCACCACCGTTTCCGGTGAGCGCCAGGGTGTTCACGCCCGCGCGCAGCGGCACGGACACGGTCGTGGTGCGCCAGTCGGCGCCGGAGGTCAGCGTCGCGGTCCCGGCGTCGCGGCCGTTGACCGACACGCCCAGCGTGCGGCTCGCGCCGCCGCTGTTGTTGAACCGGATCGTGGCGGTCGCCGTGCCCGCGTTGGCCATGGCGACCGTGCGGACCAGGCGGGCGCCGCTCGTGCCGAAGCCCGAGACGTAGCCGGGGCCGCTGAAGCCGGACGTCGAGTTGCCGACGGTGGCGCCACCGGAGAGGAAGGCCGACTCGGCCTCACCCGGACCGGCGGGCGGTCCGACGACCACGGAAGTCACGGTCAGGCTGTCCACGTTGACGTTGCCGGAATCCGTGCTGTCGAAGGCGATCGCGACCGTGTGGTTGCCCGCGGTCAACGTGGCCGACTCGGTCGCCGTCGCCCAGGTGTCCCAGTTGGCGGTGGCGGGCAGGGAGATCTGGCGCAGCTTGGTCCCGTCGACGTAGAGCGAAAGGGTCATCACCGCCCCGGTCCCGTTGGCGTACCGGACGCCGAGCGACTTCTCGCCCGCGCTGGTGGTGGACACCCCGAAGGCGGTCTTCGCGCCGCCCTTGTTGCCGTCGGTGTAGCCGCCGACGAAACCGGTGCCGGTGAAGCCGGTGTGGTCGGTCGCGACGACCACCCCACCGGACAGCGTGCCGCGCTCGGCCTCGAACAGCGGACCCGCGGCCGGACCGTCACCGGGTGAACTCGCCGTCACGTCGAGGAAGTCGACGTTCACGTTGCCGTTGTCGGCCGACCCGAAGCTGTAGGCGACCGAGTGCGAACCGGCGGTCAGCGCGACCGTCGTGGACGCGGTGGCCCAGCTGTCCCAGTTCGCCGTGGCGGGCAGGCTGATCTGCCGCGGCGAGGCGCCGTCCACGGTCAGGGTCAGGGTCCTGGCCGATCCGGTGCCGTTGGCGTAGCCAAGGCCGAGGCCGTAGTTGCCCGTCGCGGGGGCGGCCACGGTGAACGCCGCTTTGGCGCTGCCCCTGTTGGCGTCGGTGAATCCGCCGATGAATCCCGTTCCGCTGTAACCGGTGTGGTCGGTCGCGACGACCGCGCCACCGGAGAGGGTCGCGCGCTCGGCCTCGACACGGGTGGTGGCCGCGTTGGCGGGCGCCAGTGGCGAGAGCGCGAGGGCTGTGATGGCCAGCAGGGTGACGAGGCGACGTCCGTGGCGCCTTGTTGGTTTCACGATGACTTCCGTTCCGTTGTGGTTTCAGCCCTTCACGGCACCGGACAGCGCGCCGCCGTTGAGGAACAGGCGCTGGAAGGCGAGGAACAGGGCGACAGGGATGACCGTGGAGATGGCGAGCGCGGCGAGGAACACGTCGAGCTCGATGAAGCGCTGCAACGCGGGCAGCCGCACCGACAGCGGCTGGACGGCCGGGTCGGGCAGGACGAGCATGGGCCAGAGGAAGTCCTTCCACGCGGCGATGACGGCGAACACCGACACCACCCCGAGGATCGGCCGGGACATCGGCAGCACGACCGACCAGAACAGCCGGAACGGGCCCGCCCCGTCGACGCGCGCGGCCTCGAAGACCTCGCGCGGCAGGTTGTCGAAGAACCGCTGCACCAGCAGGATGTTGAACGCGTTCGCGCCTGCGGGCAGCCACACGGCCCAGAACGTGTTCACCATGGACATGTCGACCACGGTCAGGTACAGCGGGACCAGGAGCACGACCGCGGGCACGAACAGCGTCGCGAGCACGACCCCGCTAAGGGCCTTGCGGTAGCGCGGCCGCAGCACGGACAGGGCGAACCCCGCGGTCGTGGCCACGACGATCTGCACGAGCCAGGACCCGGCGGCGATCCAGACCGTGTTGAGGAAGTACTTGTCGATCTGCACCCTCGTCCACGCCGTCGCCAGGTTCGCGAAGTCGAACCCGTTGGGCCACAGGGCGAGCGGGTGGCGCAGGGTGTCCTGCGTGGGCGTGATCGCCGCCTTCGCGAGCCACAGCATCGGGCCCAGTCCGGCGATGAACAGCAGCACCAGCAGGATCGCGTGCACCACACCCGCGGTGCCGCGGATCCGGGGCTTGCGCCAGTCGAACGTCGAGAGCACACCGCGGTCGCTCATGAGGCGCTCCAGGAGCGGGTCAGCCGGAAGTAGATCGCGGACAGGACGGCCAGCACCGCGGCGAGCACCAGGCTCAACGCGGTCGCCGAGCCGTAGTCACCGCCGAGGCTGTTGGCGAAGGCGTAGTTGTAGATGAGCAGCAGCACGGTGGTGGTGGCGTTGGCCGGCCCGCCGCCGGTGAACAGGAACGGCTCCAGGAACACCTGCGCCGTGCCCACGATCTGGAGGATGAACGTGATCAGCAGGACGCCCCGCAGCTGCGGGATCGTCACGTGCCAGACCTTGCCCCACACCGAGGCGCCGTCGATCTCCGCCGCCTCGTACAGCTCCGGGGGGACGCCGGTCAGCGCGGCGAGGTAGATGATGATCGTGCCGCCCGCCGCGGCCCAGGTCGCCTCGATGACCAGCGACACCATCGCCGTGCCCGCGTCCTGCAACCAGGGCACCGGGCCGATCCCGACGGCGCCGAGCATCGTGTTGAACACGCCGGTGGGACTGGCGTCGTAGAAGAACTTCCACAGCAGCACGGCCACCACCGGCGGGATCACCACCGGCAGGTAGGCCAGCGCGCTGTAGAGGCCCTTGAACCGGCGGACCTCGCTCATCAGCACCGCCGCGAGCAGCGGGACCGGGTAGCCGAGCAGCAGCGCCAGCACGGCGAACCACAGCGTGTTCTTCACCGCCGTCCAGAGCAGCGGGTCGTCGAGCACCGCGCGGAAGTTGTCCAGCCCGACGAACGTCGGCGCGGTGACCAGGTTCGTCTCCTGGAAGCTCATCACCACCGCTTGGACGATGGGCGACCAGGAGAACAGCCCGAACACGGCCAGCATCGGCAGGAGGAACACCAGGGTGCCCAGCCCGCCCCCGCGCACCCAGGAGGCAGGCGAGCGCCGGGTCCTGCGGCGCGCGGGTGCGGCGGGCGGGGGAGCCGCGGCGGGCAGCACCCCCCGATCCGCCATGGGTGGGGCCGTCACTTCTTGTCCAGCAGGGCTTGTGCCTGCGTCTGCGCCCCGCTCAGCAGCGCGGCCACGTCGGCGCCCTTGTCGGTCAGCACGGACTGCACCACCGGGTCGAGCAGCGCGTACACCTGCTGGGTGGAGCGGGTCGGCTCCGGGACCAGCGGCTGGTCGAACATCCTGTCGGTGTAGGGCGCCATCTGCTTGAGCGGCACGTTGACGTACTGCTGGATCCAGCCGAGCCTCTTGTCGAAGGTGGCCTTGTCGAACACCGGCAGCTCGGGCGACCCGACGGCCTGCCCGGAGTCCGCGGTGGACTTCGCGTCGGCCACCGCCGCGTCCTGGTCGGTCAGCTTCTCCATGTAGTAGAAGTCGATCCACTTCACGGCCGCGGCCTTGACCTTGTCGGGGGCCTTGGCGCTGACCGCCGCGAGCGTCCCGCCGCCGAGCACGCCGGAGTCCGAGCCGCTGGCGAGCGGAAGCGCGGCGACACCGTAGTCGTCGGCCTTCATCGCGTTCTGCGCGACCAGGGAGCCGTAGTTGCCGCCGCCCGAGATGTACATACCGATCCGGCCCGCGGCGAAGTCCTGGTTGATGGTTCCCCACTCGTACAGGAAGTTCGAGCCCATGCTGTTGTCGTCCCAGCGCATGGCCCGCACGGTCTGCAGCGCCTTGACCATCTCAGGCGTGTCCACCGTGGACTTGGCGTTGTCGCCGTCGAGCTCCTCGGTGCGGCCGCCGAACGCGTAGTCCATCGTGGTGGCGATCCAGCCGCCGGTGTTGCCGCTGGTCATCATCGCGTACCCGGCCTGGCCGGTGCGCTGGGAGATCTGCTTGGCGGCGCTGCGGATCTCGTCCCACGTGGTCGGGGGCTTGTCCGGGTCGAGCCCGGCCTGGGTGAACAGCGTGCGGTTGTAGTGCAGCGCCTGGCCGTGCGCGGCGATCGGCACCGCCCACATCTTGCCGTCCGCCGCGGAACCCGCCTGCGCGATCTTGTCGTTGAAGCTCTTGGCGTACGGCAGTTCCGCGACCTGCCCGCTGATGTCGGCGATCTGCTTGCGCTCGATCAGCCCCCGCCCGTCGGTGAACGGAACGGTGAACACGTCGGGCAGCGTGCCGCCCGCGAGCTGCGTGGTGAACGTCGTCGCGTCCCACTTGTACTCGTGCTGCACCAGGTCGATGGTCGGGTTCGCCGCCTCGAACTGGGACACCCGCGTGGTGAACGCGTCGATCGCACCCTGTTCCAGACCGGGGTCGAGCGAGACGTTGACCAGGGTTCTGCCGTCGGCGCTCTCGGCGCCACCGCCACCTGAGCACGCGGCGAGCGCGGCGGCGGTGGCGATCGCCAGGACAGCGATGGACTTCGAGGACCTCATCGTCCCTCCAAAGGGCGTGAATCAGGTACGCAGCCAGACGGCCGTGTCGGTCGGAAGGGAGTCGGCGGCCAGGTCGCCGCTGGCGAGCAGGACGGAGGAGTGCGGGGGCAGTGCGAGTGCCGTCGGGCCCAGGTTCACCAGGCACAGCAGGTCCTCGCCGCGCCGGAACGCGATGACCCCGTCGGGGGAGTCGGTCCAGGCGAAGTCCTCGCCGCGCAGCGCGGGTTCGGACCGCCGGACCTGGAGCAGCGAGCGGTAGAGCGAGAGCATCGAACCGGGGTCGTCCTGCTGCGCCTGCACCGAGTACCCGCCCCAGCCCACGGGCTGGGGGAGCCACGAGGGCGCGGTGCCGTCACCGAACCCGAACGTCGCCCCGTCGGCGGTCCACGGCAGTGGCACGCGGCAGCCGTCGCGACCGGGGTCGATCCCCTCGGACCGGAAGTACATGGGGTCCTGGAGCGCGCCGCGCGGCAGGTCCTCGACCTCGGGCAGCCCCAACTCGTCGCCCTGGTACAGGTACAGCGATCCCGGCAGCGCACCGGTCAGCAGGGCCGCGGCCCGTGCCCGGCGCTGCCCGGTGGCCAGGTCGGTCGGGATGTCGAACCGCCGCGCGGCGAAGCCGAACGAGCTGTCCTCGCGGCCGAACCTGGTCGCGGGCCGGGTCACGTCGTGGTTGGACAGCGTCCACGTCGGCGGCGCGTCCACCGGGCGGTGGGCGTCCACTGTGGACTGGATGGACTCGCGCAGCTGGGCCGCGTCCCACGGGCGCATCATGAAGTCGAAGTTGAACGCCGTGTGCATCTCGTCGGGGCGCAGGTAGCGGGCGAACCGCTGCTGGTCGGCCAGCCAGATCTCGCCGACGAGCATCCTGGGCTCCTCGTAGGAGTCGGCGACCGCGCGCCAGCCGCGGTAGATGTCGTGCAGCCCGTCGCGGTCGACGAACGGGTGCTGCCCCGGAGCCTGCTCGCCGACGAGCGCCGGGAAGCTCTCGTCCTTGACGGGCATGGTCGCCGAGTCGATCCGGATGCCCGAGACCCCGCGGTCGAACCAGAACCGCAGCACGTCCTCGTGCTCGCGCCGCACGTCCGGGTGGTTCCAGTTGAGGTCCGGCTGCTGCGGGGCGAACAGGTGCAGGTACCACTCGCCGGGCGTGCCGTCGCTGTTGGTGGTCCGCGTCCAGGTGCCGCCGGAGAAGCTGGAGATCCAGTCCGTCGGCGGCCCGGAACCGTCCGGTCCTCGACCCTCGCGGAACCAGAACCGTTGGCGCTCAGGCGATCCCGGCTCGGCGGCCAGTGCCGCCTTGAACCACTCGTGCTGGTCGGACACGTGGTTGGGGACGATGTCGACGATCGTGCGGATGCCCAGCGAGGCGGCCTCGGCGATCAGCGACTCGGCCTCCTCCAGGGTGCCGAACGCCGGGTCGATCGCGCGGTAGTCGGCGACGTCGTACCCGCCGTCGGCCAGTGGTGAGGAGTACCAGGGCGTGAACCAGATGGCGTCGACGCCGAGGGCGCTGAGGTAGGGCAGTCGCGAGCGCACCCCGGCGAGGTCGCCGGTGCCGTCGCCGTTGCCGTCGGCGAAGCTGCGCGGGTAGACCTGGTAGATCACCGCGTTGCGCCACCACCCGGCCGACGCGCCGGAAGCGTTGCGGACAAAGGTCGATGTGCTGGTGCTCACGAAGCTCCATCCATGGACGACTGGTCGGGACGTACCGTCGGGACTTACCACTGTGGACGCTCCGGCCGCCGGATTCGCGGATTAGGTTTAGCGCTCCACCTAGTCGGACGGTAGTGTGACCCCCGGCACCCTGTCAACGGTGGAAGCGGTCTTCGCCGTGAAGCGGGAGTCGTATCCTGGGTGCCAGGACGAGAGGAGTTCGACAGGTGCGGGTCACCCTGCGGGACATCGCCGACGAGGCGGGCGTGAGCATGATGACCGTGTCGAACGTCGTCAACGGCAACAAGGCGCGCGTCTCGCCGGAGACCATCGAGCGCGTGCGGCGGATCGTGGCGGAGCGCGGCTACGTGCCCAGCGCGTCGGCGCGCAGCCTCGCCGCCAAGTCGTCGAGGCTGATCGGGCTGCTGGTCCCGGCGGCCGACGAGGACAGCATGATGATCAGCCCGCACAACGTGGCCATCGCGGGCCAGATCGAGCGCGAGCTGCGCAAGCGCGGCTACCACCTGCTGCTGCGCGGCATCGCGCACCCCGACGAGGTCACCGAGGCGCTCCAGTCGTGGAGCCTGGACGGCGCGGTGCTGCTCGGGTTCCTGGACGAGGAGCTGGACCGGCTCAGCAAGGCCACGATCGGCGGCGTCCGGGTGCTGGCCGTCGACAGCTACTCGAAGAACCGGATCACCACGGGCGTCCGCGCCGACGACTTCGCGGGCGCGCGGTTGGCCGCCGAGCACCTGATCGCGCTCGGCCACCGCCGGATCCTGTTCGCCGGGCCCGCGTTCTCCGACGTCGGCGTGGTGCACCAGCGGTTCGAGGGGTTCCTCCAGGCGTTCACCGACGCCGGTCTCACCCGGGACACCGACCTGATCGAGACGGTCAACACGACCCACGCCGACGGCCTGGAGGTCGGTCGCAGGCTGCTCGCCTCGCACCCGACCGCGACCGCGGTGTTCGCGACCGCCGACATACTCGCGATCGGGATCATGGAGGGCGTCGCCGACAGCGGCGCCTCCGTGCCGGACGACGTCTCCGTCATCGGCTTCGACAACCTCGACCTGTGCGCCTACGTCACCCCCAAGCTCACCACCATCGCCCAGGACATCGGCGAGAAGGCCGCCACCGCCGTCCGCATGCTCATCGGCTCCATCGAAACCGGCAAACAACCCCGCAAACCCGTCACCATCAGCGTCGACCTCGTCGAACGCGCCTCCACCACCCGCCCCCGCCCCTAACCGCGAGTCGAACGCTCAGACACCCCGTGTCGAACGCTCAGACACCCCGAACCCCTCACCCGGACACCCGAGCCGGGGGACTCGGATTACCTGAGTGAGGGGTTCGGGGTGCCTGGAGGTTCGACACGGGGTGTCTGGAGGTTCGACTCGCGAGGGGTTAGGGGGTGAGCTTGTAGATGGTGGTGCCGTCGACGGTGAGGGGGGTGAAGTTGGCGGTGACCCAGGTGGAGATGTCGGTGTCCCCGCCGCCGCCCATGCCGCCGCCGCCGCGGCCGCCGGGCACGTAGTAGCCGATCCGGCCGTCGGCGACGTACTGCTGGAACTCGGTCAGGGTGGGGGCCGGGTCGGAGCCGCTCCAGCCGCCGATCCCGATGACGGCCTTGCCGGAGCTCAGTTCCAGGCTCGCGGCGCTCTGCGAGCTGACGGTCGCGGCCGCCCACGTGCCGGTGGTGGCCTGGAGCAGCTTGGTCAGCTCGCTCCCGCCGGACGACTCCTCCTCACCGGGACCGCCCATCCCGCCGCCGAACCCGCCGGAGGCGTAACCGGCCGGACCGGACGTCGGGATCGAGCCGCTGTGCGCGGTCGCCGCGGTGGCCAGTGAGTAGGACACCGTGCCGAGCAGGCCGACGGTCAGCAGCGCGGCCAGCAGGACCTTGCGGGCCAGCGGCACGCCCAGCGCGACCACGGTCGCGATCACCACGGTGGCGACGACGATCACCCACCGCACGAACGGCAGCCACGTGGGCACCCGGTTGAGCAGGATGAACGCCCAGAAACCGGTCACCGCGATCATCGCGGCCAGCGTCGCGCGGGCGGGCGTGTGCGCCCGGCCCCGCCACAGCTCACGACCGGCGATGGCGACGGTGCCGACGATCCCCGGCGCCAGCGCGACGGTGTAGTACGGGTGGATGATCCCGCTCATGAAGCTGAACACCAGGGCGGTGACGACCATCCAGCCGCCCCACAGGACCAGCGCGGCGCGCGTCAGGCTGGTGCGCGGCGCCCGACGGGTGAACCAGAGCCCGGCGACCAGGCCGATCAACGCCGCCGGCAGCAGCCAGGACACCTCGGAGCCGAAGCTGGCGCCGAACATCCGGCCGATCCCCGACGCGCCGCCGAACCCGGTGTTGCCGCCACCGGCCATGCCACCGCCGCCACCGCCGCCACCGCCGCCACCCTGGCCGAACAGGCGTCCGAGACCGTTGTAGCCGACGGCCAGCTCCCACAGGCTGTCGTTGGTCGACCCGCCGATGTAGGGGCGGGAATCCGCGGGCCACAGCTCGACCAGCACGATGAACCAGCCCGCGGACACGACCATCGACACGGCCGCGCCGAGCAGGTGCAGCAGCCGCTTGCCGATCGAGGTCGGCGCGGCGATCAGGTACACCAGGCCGAGCGCGGGCAGCACCAGCAGCGCCTGCCCCATCTTGGCCAGGAACGCGAACCCGACCGCGCTGCCCGCCAGCACCAGCCACCACGGGCTCGCCTTCTCCAGCGACCGCACCACGCAGTACGCGGCGGCGGTCATCAGCAGCACCAGCAGCGCGTCCGGCAGGTTGAACCGGAACACCAGCGTCGCTACCGGGGTCAGCGCGAGCGCCGCGCCGGCGAGCAGCCCGGCGACCGGGCCCGACGTGCGCTTCACCGTGGCGTACACCAGCGCCACGGCCGCCACGCCTTCGAGCGCCTGCGGTGCCAGCACGGTCCAGGTGGAGAACCCGAAGATCCGGGCGAACAGCCCGCTGACCCACAGGAACGCCGGGGGCTTGTCGACGGTCAGCACGTTGCCCGAGTCCAGCGACCCGAACAGCCACGCCTTCCAGCTCTGCGTGGCGGACTGGGTCGCGGCGGCGTAGAAACCGTTGCCGTAGCCCGAGGCGGACAGGTTCCACAGGAACAGGATCGCGGTACCCGCCAACAGGGCGAAGAACGCGGGGCGCACCCATTTCGGCGAGGGGTCCGGCTTCGCTTCCACGGGGGCGACGGTAGTCGCGCTCGGCGCCAGCGTCGTGGTCATGACTCGTTCTCCAGGGGAATCGCAGCGGTACGCGGACGGAACACCCAGTTGCGCAGCAGCAGGAAGCGCAACACGGTGGCGATCAGGTTGGCGCCGACGACGGCGACGACCTCGGCGACCTGGCCGGGATCGGTGGAGCTGTGCAGCAGGGCGAGGGATCCGCTGGTCAGCGCGAGCCCGAGCCCGAACACGATGAGGCCTTCGAACTGGTGCTTGCCCGCGCCGCCGCGCCCGCGCACCCCGAAGGTGAACCGGCGGTTGGCGGCGGTGTTCGCGATGGCCGTGACGAGCAGCGACACCAGGTTCGCGCCCTGAGCGCCCAGACCGCCGCGCAGCAGGAGGAACAGCAGCAGGTAGGCCAACGTGCTGGTCACGCCGATGGCGGCGAACCGCACCAGCTGGCGCAGCAGCCCCGTCGGCACACCGGGGGTCGCGCTCTCCAGCGGCTCGCGGCCCAGCGCCTGGCGCAGCTCCGCGATGGGCAGCTTGCCGGTCGCCAGCGCCCGGCCGAGCCTGGCCACGCCCTTGAGGTCCGCCATCGCGGTCGACACGATGTCGACCCGGCTGTCCGGGTCGTCCACCCAGTCCACCGGGACCTCGTGGATGCGCAGGCCCGCGCGTTCGCCGAGCACCAGCAGTTCGGTGTCGAAGAACCAGCCGGTGTCCACGACGTGCGGCAGGAGCCGTTTCGCGACGTCCGCGCGGATCGCCTTGAACCCGCACTGCGCGTCGGAGAACCGGGTGGCCAGCGTGCCGCGCAGCAGCAGGTTGTAGCAGCGGGAGATGAACTCGCGCTTCGGCCCGCGGACCACCCGCGCGCCGCGGGCCAGCCTGCTGCCGATCGCGATGTCGGAGTGGCCGGAGATCAGCGGCGCGATCAGCGGCGGCAGCGCGGCCAGGTCCGTCGACAGGTCGACGTCCATGTAGGCCAGCACCGGCGCGTCCGACCCCAGCCAGACCTGGTGCAGCGCCCGGCCGCGGCCCTTCTGCTCCAGGTGCACCACGACGACCTCGGCGAGTTCCCCGACGAGCTCCTGCGCGACCGCGGCGGTCCCGTCCGTGCTGGCGTTGTCCGCGATGGTGATCCGGAACGGGTACGGGAAGCTCCGGGTCATCTCGGCGTGCAGCCTGCGCACGCACGGCCCGAGGTCGACCTCTTCGTTGTAGACCGGCACCACCACGTCCAGGACGGGGGTCTTGGTGTTCGTCGCGATGGGACTCGCACCGGGCCGCAGCGTCGTGAGTGTCATGAGCCCAACTTCGGGGTCGGGGCTGGGTGCTTCGTGTGTCATCGCTGTGCGCCGACTGTGAGGTCGTAGACGGCGACGCCGTCGACCGTGGTGGCCTCGAAGCCCTGCGCGACCCAGGCGGCGATCTCCTGCGCGTCGTCGCTCCCGGTCGACCCGGACATGCCCGCGCCGCCGATGAAGTAGTGGATCTTCCCGTCCGCCACGAGCTGCTGGAACCCGGCCAGCGTGGGGGCGGGGTCGGTGCCGTTGAAGCCGCCGACGGCCATCACGGGCATCCCGCTGCCCAACTGGTAGCCGGCGGCGTTGTTCGAGCCCACGGCGGCCGCGGCCCACGTCTGGGAACCGCTCCGCAGCAACGAGACCAGCTCGGCACCGGGCGTGGGGGCGCTGAGCAGACCGCCCATGCCGCCGCCACCGCCGGGCATCGCGCCGCCCGTGCCGCCGCCGCCACCGCGGAACCCGCCGCCCGTGCCCGCCGGACCCGCGGTGGGGATGGCGCCGGTGTGCGGGGTGGTGGCCGTGGCGACCGCGTAGGCGGCCGGACCGGCGAGCGCGGCGACCAGTGCGATGGGGACGAACACCTTGGGGCTGAAGAAGAACCCGGCGGCGCCGATGAAACCGAGCGCGATCACGACGATCGCGAACGTGGACGACCAGGAGTTCAGCAGCAGGTACGCCTGGATCCCGGCCAGCGCGACAGCGCCGGAGAGGGCCGCCAGCGCCATCGGGTCCTGCCGCCGCTGCCACAGCGCGGCCGCGCCGACGCCGACCACGCCGCCGATCGCGGGGGCCAGCGCCACGGTGTAGTAGCCGTGGATGATGCCGTTCATGTAGCTGAACACGGCCGCCGTGACGAGCAGCCAGCCGCCCCAGACCACCAGCGCGGTGCGGGCCTGGCCGCGCGCGGCCCACCAGCCGCCGATCAGCAGCACCAGCGTGGCGGGGAGCAGCCACGCGATCTGGCTGCCCATCTCGCTGCCGAACAGCCGCGCCCAGCCCGTGGACCCCCAGCCGCCGCCCGCGCCGCCGCCGACGCTGCCGACCTCGTCACCGGTGAGCCTGCCGAAACCGTTGTAGCCCAACGTGAGTTCGAGGACGCTGTTGGTCTGCGAGCCGCCGATGAACGGGCGGGCGCTCGCCGGGACGAGTTCGACGACCGCCACCCACCAGCCGCCGGCGACGATCATCGCGCCCAGGGCGGTGGCGAGGTGGAGGAGCTTCCTGGTGATGGTGGCGCGGGCGAAGAAGAGGTAGCCGAGGCCGAACGCCGGGAGGACGAGGAAGGCCTGGAGCATCTTCGCCAGGAAGGCGAACCCGACGGCCGCGCCCGCCAGCGCGAGCCACTTCCAGCTGGCCTTCTCGGTGGCGCGGATCGTGCAGTAGGCGCCCGCGACGAGGAGGAGCACGAGGAGTGCGTCGGGGTTGTTGAAGCGGAACATGAGGACGGCGACGGGGGTGAGGGCGAGCACCGCGCCCGCGGTCAGTCCGGCGGCCGGGCCCGAGGTGCGCTTCACGGCGGCGTGCAGGAGTCCGACGCTGCCGACGCCCATCAGGGCCTGGGGGACGAGGATGCTCCACGCGTTGACGCCGAAGACCCTGGCGGAGAGGCCCATGAACCAGAGAGCGGCCGGGGTCTTGTCGACGGTGATGGAGTTGGCGGAGTCGGTGGACCCGAAGAACCAGGCCTCCCAGCTCTGGGAACCGGCCTGTGCGGCGGCGGAGTAGTAGGCGTTGGCCCACTCCGAGTCGCCGAGCTGCCAGAGGTAGAGGAGTGCGGTCGCGCCCAGGAGGACCAGGAGCGCGGGGCGTGCCCAGCGGGGGGATCTTGGCTCGGGGGTGGGGTGGGGCGGCGGCGCGAGGGAGGCTGGGGCTTGGGAGTCGACGACCGTCATGGGTCGAGGTTCGTGGGCGCGGCTGGGTGGTCCTTGTGGCTTTGCTGTGTGGGAGCTGTGTGAGGGGGGTGTTGACGGGATTGGTGGGCTTGTCCGTCGGGCTGGGGTTGGTGGGCTTTTCGTCAGACCCCGGTCTGATGGGCAGCTGCTCAAAACAGGCCATCGGTGCCCATGGTCTCCGGGTGCGGCCGATTTGACTTGGGGCCCCTCTTTTTGGCCCTGCGGGCCCAAAAGGGGCAGGGGTGAAAAGCCTGCCCGCTGAGCGAGTGCAGGGCCAAAAACCCCAAGTCAAATCGGCCGCACGAGGTGCGGGCGCGCTCGGTTCCGTGCTTGTGCGGGCGCGCTCGGGTTCTTGGTCGTGCTTCTGGTGGGTTGCTGAATTGCGAATTGCTGATTAGCGGCGGATTGGTAGGCGGACTGTGAAGCGGGTTTTGCCTGGTTCGCTGGCTACGCCGACTGTGCCGCCGTGGGAGGTGACCACGGCGGAGACGATGGAGAGGCCGAGGCCGGTGCTGCCGGCTGCGCGGGAGCGGGAGCTGTCGCCGCGGGCGAAGCGTTCGAAGACGTTGGGGAGCAGTTCCGGGTTGATGCCGGGGCCGTTGTCGGTGACGGTGAGTTCCACGCCGTGGGCCGGTGAGACGGAGAGGCCGGTGGTGACGGTGGTGCCTGGTGGGGTGTGGGTGCGGGCGTTGGTCAGGAGGTTGGTGAGGACCTGGTGAAGGCGGTCCGCGTCGCCTCTGACGGTGACGGGTTCGGCGGGGAGTTCCAGTTGCCAGTTGTGGTTCTGGGCGGAGATGCGGGTGTCGCTGACGGCGTCCAGGACGAGTCTGGTGAGGTCGACCTCGGTGTCGTCGAGTGGTCTGCCCGCGTCGAGCCTTGCCAGCAGCAGCAGGTCTTGGACGAGGACGGTCATGCGGTCGGCCTCGGATTCGACGCGGCTCATGGCGTGGGCGATCTCCGGTGGTACCTCGGCTTTGCTGCGCCTGGTGAGTTCGGCGTAGCCGCGGATGGCGGCGAGCGGGGTGCGGAGTTCGTGGGAGGCGTCGGCGACGAACTGGCGGACCCTGGTCTCGGTGGCGTGGCGGGCGGTCAGCGCGTTGCCGATGTGGCCGAGCATGCGGTTGAGGGCGAGGCCGACCTGGCCGACTTCGGTGTTGGGGTTGCTGTCGCGTTTGGGGACGCGGACCGCGAGGGCGACCTCACCCTCGTGCAGCGGTAGTTCCGACACGCGTGTGGCGATGCCCGCGACCCGTTGCAGTGGTAGCAGTGTGCGGCGGACGATGAAAGCGCCCGCCAGCGCGGCGATGAGCAGGCCCGCGAGCGCGACGCCGCCCAGGACGAAGCCGAGTTGGACGACGGTGGCGTTGACCTGGGTCAGCGGCAGCCCGGTGATGAGCACTTCACCGGTCGGCGTCCTGGTCGCGATCAGCCGGTACTCGCCGAGGCCCTCCAGCGTCACGGAGTCCGGCTTGGCGTCCGCCTGGAAAGCGATGAGCTGAGGGCGCGCCTCGTCGGGAATGGTCTCCTGGTCGCCGCGATCGGGGGTGAGTCGCAACGCCTGGACGAGCGCCCCGTCGTCGACCGTCGCGGAGAGGGTGCCCGGTGCCTGGCCGGGTGCCGACAGCGGGTTGCGGTCGCCGATTCCCGTGCCGTTCGGCCTCGGGACGCCGTTCGGCCTCGGGCGGTCCCCGCGCGCTTCCGACGACCTGTTGGAGGCGAACTGGAGCTGCTCGTCGAGCTTGCTGATCTGGAAGTCGCGCAGCGCCACCATCGTGACCACGCCGATGATCAGGCACACCAGCGTGAGCAGCGCCATCTGCTCCGCGATGATCCGCGTGCGCAGCGACCAGGACCTAGGGTGCCGGCTTGAGGACATAGCCCGCGCCCCGCATCGTGTGGATCATCGGCTCGTGGCCCGCGTCGATCTTCTTGCGCAGGTAGGAGATGTACAGCTCGACGATGTTCGCCTGCCCGCCGAAGTCGTAGCTCCACACCCGGTCGAGGATCTGGGCCTTGCTGAGCACCCGCTTCGGGTTGCGCATGAGGTAGCGCAGCAGCTCGAACTCGGTCGCGGTCAGGTCGATCGAGCGGCCGCCGCGGTGCACCTCGCGGGTGTCCTCGTCCAGCCTCAGGTCGCCGACCACCAGTTCGGCGCCCGCCGTCGCCTCGGTCACGCCGGTGCGGCGCATCAGCGCGCGCAACCGCAGCACGACCTCCTCGAGGCTGAACGGCTTGGTCACGTAGTCGTCGCCGCCCGCGGTCAACCCGGCGATGCGGTCCTCCACGGCGTCCTTCGCCGTCAGGAACAGCACGGGCAGGTTCGGCTGCTCGGCGCGGAGCCTGCGCAGCACCTCGATGCCGTCGAAGTCGGGCAGCATGACGTCCAGCACGACCGCGTCCGGGCGGAACTCCCGCGCGGTGCGCACGGCCGACGCGCCGTCCAGCGCGGTGCGGACCTCCCAGGTCTCCATCCGCAGCGCCATGGACATCAACTCGGCCAGGGTCGACTCGTCGTCGACGACGAGGACCCGCACCGCCTGGCCGTCCGGGCGGCGGAGTTCGGCGTGCTTCTTGCTGGTGCTCACTGCGCGCATGTCCGAATTCTGTGCTGGGCCGTTCGGCCGAGGCTGTGCGAATCCTGTGTACCACCTGTGAACGGCTCCGGCAGGCCCACAGCGGCAGCCCATCGGGCGCACAGCGCTTACACAGGCAACAACGGGACCGTTGTCCTCACAACGCGGCGAACGCCCGTTGGACGATCGCAGGAGGATTGACGATGAGCACCGACCAGAACGCACCGGCGGAGCAGCCGGGTTCGGCCGTGCCACCGCAGGAACCCGCGTGGGGTGCCGAACAACCACCGGCCGCGAACCGGCCTGGCTGGTCCGGCCGCAAGACGGTCGCGGCCGTCGCCATCGCGGTGGGCATCGCCGCCGCGGGCGGAACGGCCATCTACGCCGCCAACGGCGCTGTCGGGGCGTCCGAGATGGGCCCCGGCGGCCGAGGCGGACCCGGCGGTTACGGCCGCATGGGCGGCGGCTTCGCCGGTGGCGGCACGCTCGGCGGGTTCGGCACGTCGCTGCACGGCGAGTTCCAGGTGGGCACGGTGACCGACGTGTCCAGCTCGTCGATCGGCGTCAAGAGCACCGACGGCTACACCAAGACGTACACCATCGACAGCACCACGGTCATCGGCGGCGGCGGCCGGATGGACCAGCAGACCAAGGGCGACGTCAGCAGCCTGGCGAACGGCGACACGGTGACCGTCATCGGCGAGACGGCCGACGGCAAGACCACCGCGAAGTCGATCCTGGAGCGCGTGGAGGGGCAGCAGGGCCAGCAGGGGCAGATGCCCGGCGGCCAGCAGCCCCCTGGCGTGCAGCCGCGCCGTGAGGACCAGGGCAGTGGTCAACCGCCGACCTCTTGACCGGAGCGCCACCGCCGCGGCGCCCGGGTTCGGCAGGCTGATAGCCGTGTTGTTCGAGGCCAGGTCCCCCCTGTGGCGGGCACTGGCCGCGAGCGTGACCGTCGACCGCCCGGTGGTCGTGTGCGACGCGGTGAGCCCCGCGCAGATCGTGGAGCTCACCGCGTCGCCCGACCTCGTGCTCGACGGGTTGCTGACGGTCGCACGGGCCGTCGGCGTCCACCGCGCGTACCTGCGCACCCCGCCCGGCATCGGCGCGGTCGCCATTCGCCGGGCGCTGTCCCGGCGCGGCGACGCCGTGCGCGTCGTGATCGATCCGGCCGAACGGCAGGGCGACGTCGTCGGCGACGCGTCCGCCTACGTCCGGCTGGCTCAGCTGGTCAACTGACTGGGTTCGGGAGAAGAGGCGGTCCAGCTCGCCAGCACGGCGAGCTTGTCCGCGGTCGCCGAACCGGGCACCGGGACGTAGGTCAGCAGGTGCTGGCCGACCTCGCCGGGCAGCGTGAACGTCTGCCACTCGACCTGGAGTTCGCCCACCAGCTCGTGGTTGATCAGCTTGCGGCCGAACACCTTGTCCTTCACGTCGTGCCGCGACCAGAGCCGCCCGAACACCTCGCTCTTGATCGACAGCTCGCCGACCAGCGACGCCATGCCGGGGTCGTCGGGGAACCTGCCCGCCTCCAGCCGCAGGTACGCGACCGTCTCCTCGGCCACGGCGTCCCACTCCGGGTAGAACAGGTGCGCCGTCGGGCTCAGGAACGCGAGGCGGGCCATGTTCCGCTCGGACGCCGGGAGCGCGGAGAGCCCGTACACCGCGTCCGCGAGCCTGTTGTGGGCCAGCACGTCCAGGTGCTTGCCCAGCACCAGCGCGGGGACGGAGTCCATCAGGTCGATCAGCCGCTGGACGGTCGGGCTCACCGGCGTCGGCCGGGGATCCCCGTCGGTGGGCCGCACCAGGTTGTGCAGGTGCGTGCGCTCGTCCTCGGTCAACCGCAGCGCCCGGCCGACGGCGTCCAGCACCGAATCGGACACACCGGCCGTGCGGCCCTGTTCGAGGCGGATGTAGTACTCCACGCTCACGCCCGCGAGGCTCGCGACCTCGTCGCGGCGCAGACCGGGCACCCGGCGGCGCAGACCCGTGGACAGACCCACGTCGGTCGGTTTGATGCGGGCGCGGCGGGAGCGGAGGAACTCCCCGAGTTCGCGGCTCATGTGGACAGTCTGCCCCTTCGGTGCGGGTTGTGGGTGGTTCTGGGGGTACTACCAAAGGGCGGGCCTCCCGGTGGGACCCGCTTGACGTCAGCGTTGTGGGCATGGCTGATCGAGGAATTCTGGTTGATCGGGTCGCTGTGGTGACCGGGGCGTCCAGCGGGATCGGGGCGGCTACGGCTCTGGCGTTGGCCGCTGGTGGGGCGAGGGTGGCGTTGTTCGCGCGGCGGGGGGATCGGTTGGGGGAGTTGGCGCGGGAGATCGAGGCTGGTGGCGGGACCGCTCTGGCGGTGGAGGTGGATGTCACGTCTTCTGAGTCTGTCGCGGCTGGTGGTGCGGCTGTGCGGGAGGCGTTCGGGAGGGTGGACCTGGTGGTGAACAACGCCGGGGTGATGTTGGCGGCGCCGATCGCGGAGGTGCGGTCTGGGGATTGGGCGCGGATGGTGGATTTGAACGTGACGGGGGCGTTGAGGGTGATCGGGGAGTTCACGCCGGATTTGATCGCTGCGGCTGCGGAGGGTGGTGTTGCCGATCTGGTGGACATCTCGTCGGTGGCGGCGCATGCCGTCTTTGCGGATTATGCGGTTTATTGCGCTACGAAGGCTGCTGTTACGCACTTGTCGGCGAACTTGAGGGTGGAGTTGGGGCCGAAGGATGTGAGGGTTACGAATGTGGAGCCCGGGTTTGTGGAGTCGGAGTTGTTGACGCATTTGGATCGGGGGGCGGCTGCGGAGGTGGAGTCGTGGATCGAGGGGACTGGGAGGTTGGCGGCTGAGGAGGTGGCGGATGTGGTGGTTTACGCGACCAGCCGGGCTCGGCATGTGAACATGCGGCAGATCGTGGTTATGCCGACTCGGCAGGTTTAGGTCTGGTTCGGGTTGCGTCGTGGGTGAGGCGGCTTCACGCCGGTCGCCGTTGTGGGTGAGGTGGCTTTACCCCGGTCGCCGAGTGTTCTAGGCTTGGCGAATCTTGTCAAGGCGGGAAAGATGCCTTGACAAGCTCCGTCAAGCCTAGAGATGGCTTCGGATCGGGGTGCAGGGGTAGGTCTGGCTGCGCCAGCATCGGGCTCCGCCCGACAGGCATCCTTGCTGCGCGTCGGACAGGGCATCCTGGGCTGCGCCGTCGGACAGGGCATCGGCTGCGCCGACTAGGCCTGGCTCTGGGTTTGGTGTTGTGGTCAGAACCTGCCGTTGAAGAGGAGGCGGGCGATTTCGGTGTCGGTGTCGCGGCCTTCCTGGTAGCCGCCCTGGCGGTGCAGGTCGTTCATGATGGCGAGGGTGTAGCGCTCGTCGGGGCCGACGAAGCCGACGGTGTTCATGACCCAGCCGGTGTCCTCTTCCGACCAGCCGTCTTTGTTACCGGGATGGGCGGCTGGTCCGGCGCCCCAGACGCCCCATTGCTGTTCCTCGCCGACGGTGCGCATGGCTTCGAGGACGGGGGTGCTGTCGTTCTTGTCCATGTCGGCCAGGACGTGGGTCATGAGGCGGTCCAGGTCGTCGGTGGTGCATTTCTGGAAGCCCCAGTACGGGAAGGTGTCGGTGTAGCCCTCTTGTGGTGCTAGCGAGGTCATTCCGTAAGACGGGAAGGCTTTGTTGAAGGTGGTGTGGTCGTCGCCGGAGTAGCGGGTCCAGAGTTCGTCGGCGGCGATGTCGTCCGAGGTGTGCAGCATCCTGGCGATCAGGTCGTGGTCTTCGCCGGTGAGGGTGATCGTGCTGTCGCGGTCGCGTTTCAGCAGGTCGACGACCATGACGAGTTTGATCGTGGAGGCGGTCCAGACCAGGTCGGTGGCGTGGGCGTTGCGCCAGACGGCGCCGGTCTCGCGGTCGCGGACGACGATGCCGACGGTGCCCGGTCGGGTGGCGATGTAGGTCTCGACCTGTGCGAACCTGTCCTGGAGGTCGCAGTCGAAGCCGGTGTCGGGGCACTCGGGTGTTCCGGCGGAGGTGGCGGCGATCTTGGTGTGCTCGGGCGTGCCGCACGCCTGGAGTGCGAGTACCGCCACGAGCAGGAACGGCCAGGCGCGTCGGAACATCTGGGCAGGCTAGCGGCCGGGGGTGGTGTTCACCCGGTTCGGCGACCACCTTTTCGCCGGTTCTTGTCGGTGCCCGCCGGTCTACTGGACGCATGGGAGGCACGTGTGAAGCAGGAGCGGGAGTTCTTCGACGTGGAAGGCGTGCCGTGGCGGGCCGCCGAGGGGGCGCCGGGGGTGCGGGAGCGGGTGTTGAGCGCGGCGGACGAGGTCGTGCTGACCAGGATCGCGCGGTGGGAGCCGGGGTTGGACACGTCGGCGGCCGGGGTGATCCGGCACGAATACGCGGAGGAGGTGTACCTGCTGGAGGGGGAGCTGACAGATCTGACGCTGGGGGAGACGTTCACGGCGGGGCACTACGCGTGTCGTCCGCCGGGGATGCCGCACGGGCCCTACCGCACGGCGGGAGGCTGCACGATGCTCGAGATCAGGCATCGCGTGTAATCGTTTGCGGGGTCTTGACCAGCGGTTCCGTCAACGGTCAAGACGTACGGTCCCCGCATGAGCGAATCTCCAGTCCGGCGTCGCGCCGTGCTCGCGGGCACGGCCGCGGGCGTCCTCGCCGCGGCGGGCTTCCGCCCGGCGGCCGCCCAGGCCGACAGCAGGAGCGTGAACAAGCAGTTCACGCTCACCGTGATGGGCACCACCGACCTGCACGGCAACGTGTTCAACTGGGACTACTTCGCCAACAAGGAGTTCGACGACTCCGGCCACAACGACATCGGCCTGGCGAAGATCTCGTCCCTGGTGAGCGCGGTGCGCGAGCAGCACGGCGCGTACCGCACCCTGCTGCTGGACGCGGGCGACACGATCCAGGGCACCCCGCTGGCGTACTACTACGCCAAGGTGGAGCCGATCACCCGCCGCCGCGTGCACCCGATGGCGGTCGCGATGAACGCCATCGGCTACGACGCCGCGGCGCTGGGCAACCACGAGTTCAACTACGGCATCCCGCTGCTGCGGACGTTCGAGCAGCAGTTGCGCTTCCCGCTGCTCGGCGCGAACGCGATCGACCAGCGCACCGGGCAGCCCGCGTTCAAGCCGTACGTGGTGAAGACGGTGTGGCGCACGGGCACGGCCCCGCTGCGGGTCGGCATCCTCGGCTTGACCAACCCCGGCATCGCGATCTGGGACAAGGCCAACGTCGAAGGCAGGATGACCTTCCCCGGTCTCGTCGAGCAGGCCAAGATGTGGGTGCCGAAGATGCGCCGCGCCGGTGTCGACCTGGTCGTCGTGGCCGCGCACTCGGGCGCCGACACGTCGTCGTCCTACGGCGACGCGCTGCCCTACCCGGAGAACGCCGCGACCCTCGTGGCCGAGCAGGTGCCCGGCATCGACGCGATCCTCGTCGGCCACGCGCACGTCGAGATCCCGCAGCGGCTGGTCGCCAACAAGACCACCGGCAAGCAGGTCCTCATCACCGAGCCCCTGTTCTGGGGCAAGCGCCTCAGCCTCCTGGACTTCGACCTCGAATGGGCCCCGCGCGGCGGCTGGACCCTCAAGGCGTCCCGGTCGCAGGTGCTCAACTCGAACACCGTCGCGGAGGACCCGAAGATCGTCCGCCTGCTGACCGCGGACCACGCCAAGGTCGTGACCTACGTCAACTCCAAGGTGGGGACGAACAAGGAGGCGATGTCGGCGGCGACCGCCCGGTACGAGGACACGGCGGCGCTGGACTTCATCAACTTCGTGCAGGCGAACGAGGTGAAGAAGGCGCTGCCGGGGAACACCCTGCCGATCCTGGCTTTGGCGGCGCCGTTCAACCGGGCTGCGGCGATTCCGGCCGGGGAGGTGACGATCAGGGACGTGGCGGGGTTGTACATCTTCGACAACACCCTGCTCGCGGTCACCCTCACCGGTGCTCAGCTGAAGGATTACCTGGAGTACTGCGCCCGGTACTTCAAGCAGGTCACTTCCGCTGGGCCGTTCCCGGCGGATTCGGTGACGAACGCGCCGACGACCACTGCTCCCAACGGCACGCCGGACTACAACTACGACATCGCGTTCGGGTTGGACGCGCCGTTGACGTACGACATCGACATCGCGAAGGCGGTGGGGGAGCGGATCGTGGGGCTGTCGTACGCGGGGACCCCGGTCGCGCCTGATCAGCAGTTCGCGGTGGCGGTCAACAACTACCGGCAGTCCGGGGGCGGCGGGTTCCCGCACATCTCGACGGCGCCGGTGTTGCTGAACCAGCAGCAGGAGATCCGGCAGTTGATGATCGACTGGGTGAAGGAGGCGGGGGAGATCGATCCGGCTGTTTTCGGGAAGGCGGATTGGCGGTTGGTGGCCAACGGGGTGCCGGTGGTCGTCCGGTAGTCGACCGGTCCGGTCCCGCCTGTCCTGCCGGGCGGGACCGGGTCTGCCGGTCGGCGGAGCCCGACCCGCCTTCCCAGACCGCTACCGGCTGGTCAGGTCCAGGGCGATGTCCACCAGCATGTCCTCCTGGCCGCCGACGAGTCCGCGGTTGCCCGCTTCCAGCAGCAGTCTGCGGACGTCCACGCCGTAGGTGGCGGCGGCGGTTTCGGCGTGCCGCAGGAAGCTGGAGTAGACGCCCGCGTAGCCGAGGGTCAGGGTTTCCCGGTCCACTCGGACCGGTCGGTCCTGCAACGGGCGCACCAGGTCGTCGGCCGCGTCCTGCAATGCGAACAGGTCGCAGCCGTGGCCCCAGCCTTCGAGGGTGGCCACGGCGATGAAGGGTTCGATCGGGCAGTTGCCCGCGCCCGCGCCGTGGCTGGCCAGGGAGGCGTCGATGCGGGTGGCGCCCTCTTCCGCGGCGGCCAGGGAGTTGGCCACCGACAGGGACAGGTTCTCGTGGGCGTGGATGCCGATCTCGGTGTCGGTGTCGAGCACGTCGCGGTAGGCGCGGACCCGTTCGCGCACGCCGTTGACGGTCAGCCTGCCGCCGGAGTCGGTGACGTAGACGCAGTGCGCGCCGTAGGACTCCATGAGCTTGGCCTGCCTGGCCAGTTCCTCGGGCGGGGCCAGGTGGCTCATCATCAGGAATCCGGCCACGTCCATGCCCAACGACCTCGCGGTGGCGATGTGCTGGGCGGACACGTCGGCTTCGGTGCAGTGGGTGGCGACGCGCACCGAGCGGACGCCGAGGCTGAAGGCGTGCTTGAGATCGGAGACGGTGCCGATGCCGGGGAGCAGGAGTGTGGTGAGGCGGGCGCGGGAGATGACGGCGGCGACGGCTTCGATCCACTCCCAGTCGGTGTTGCTGCCGGGGCCGTAGGTGAGGCTGGCGCCGGAGAGGCCGTCGCCGTGGGCGACTTCGATGGCGTCCACGCCCGCCGCGTCGAGGGCGGCGGCGATCTCGGCGGCCTTCGACGGGGGGATGCGGTGGCGGGTGGCGTGCATGCCGTCCCGCAGCGTCACGTCCTGGATGAACAGCCGCCTGGTCATCGGGTCGCCTCCGCGATGCGTTCGCCGACCCGCAGGGCGGCCGAGGTCATGATGTCGAGGTTGCCCGCGTAGGCGGGGAGGTAGTGGGCGGCGCCCTTGACCTCCAGGAACACGTTCACCCGGTGCGTGACGCGCTGGTCGCCGACGAGCGTGTGCACGGACTCGTCCACGGGCGTGATCTGCACGGGCCGTTTGAGGCGGTAGCCGGGGACGTAGGCCGAGACCTCGGCGACCATGCGTTCGATCGACGACGTGATGAGGTCGTGGTCGGGGTCGGCGACCAGGCAGAACACCGTGTCGCGCATGACGAGCGGTGGTTCGGCGGGGTTGAGGACGATGACGGCCTTGCCGCGGCCGGCGCCGCCGACGGACTCGATCGCGGAGGCGGTGGTCTCGGTGAACTCGTCGATGTTGGCGCGGGTGCCCGGTCCGGCGGACTTCGAGGCGATGGAGGCGATGATCTCGGCGTACGGCACGGGCGTCACGCTGGACACCGCGGCCACCACCGGGATCGTGGCCTGCCCGCCGCAGGTGACCATGTTGACGTTCGGCGCGTCCAGGTGCCGTTCCAGGTTGACCGCGGGGACGACGAACGGCCCGAGGGCGGCGGGGGTGAGGTCGATCAGCCTGGTGCCGAACGGGGCGAGCGCGGCGGCGTTGGCGGCGTGCGCGCTCGCCGAGGTGGCGTCGAAGACGATGCCGACGTCGGCGAACTCCGGCATGGCGATGAGGCCCTCGACGCCGTCGGAGGTGGTCGTGACGCCGAGCAGACGGGCCCGTGCGAGGCCGTCGGACTCGGGGTCGACGCCGACCAGCGCGGCCATCTCGACGTGCTCGCCCAGCCGCAGCACCTTCATCATCAGGTCGGTGCCGATGTTGCCGGAGCCGATCACCGCGACCTTCACGACGCGCCCCCCGAGAACGAGGCGGAGACCTCGCCGACGCCGGTGATGGCGGCGCGGAATCCGTCGCCGGGGGACACCGGCACCATCGGGCCGAGCGCGCCGGACAGCACGACCTCGCCTGCGCGCAGCGGGTGGCCCAGGTCGCGGGCGGTGGTGGCCAGCCAGGCGACGGCGGTGAGCGGGTCGCCGAGGCAGTCCGAGCCGAGGCCCTTCGACACGACCTCGTGGTCGCGCCACAGCGTCATCGCGCACGACGGCAGGTCGAGGCCGTCGAGCGGGACGGGCTGGTCGCCCAGCACGAACAGCGCCGAGGAGGCGTTGTCCGCGACGGTGTCGACGATGCTGATGTCCCAGTCGGCGATCCGGCTGTCCACGATCTCCAGCGCCGCCACGACGTGCCCGGTGGCCGCGACGACCTCGGCCGGCCCGATCTCGCCGTCGCCGTCGAGGTCGTGGGCCAGCACGAACGCGATCTCCGCCTCGATCTTCGGCTGGAGCAGGCGGCCGATGTCGATCGGCGCGTACGCGGAGCACGCCATCTCGTCGAGCAGCACGCCGAAGTCCGGCCGGTCCACGCCGAGCTGCCGCTGCACGGCCGGGTTCGTGAGCCCGATCTTGCGGCCCACGGCGGTCGCGCCCGCCGCGATCCGCTGCCCCACCCACACCGACTGCACGGCGTACGCGGTGGCGATGTCGCCCTCGGGCAGCAGGTCGCGCACGGGCGCGCACGGCCGCCGTTCGGCGCGGGCGGAAGCCAGCCGCAGCGCCGCCACCCCGCTCCCGGACACCTCGCTCGTCATGCCACCTCGAAAGTCGCGCCGATGCCCATGCCGGTGATCCACTCGGGAACCGGTTCGTAGCTGGTCCACACCAGCGGCAGCCCCACGGCGGCCTGCCCGATCAGCCAGGCGCGGATCTCGTGCCCGCCGCTGCCCGCGTTGTCCTCCAGCGCCGCGTCGCCCAGCGCGGTGATCGGCGCCGCGTCGTCGGCGACCAGCTGCTTGAGGAACCAGTCGTCCCAGTCCGCGTTCACGCGGGCGTCGGGGTTGCCGCCCATGGCGCGCACCCTCGGCTCGCGCACGGCGGCGACCGCGCGGACGTCCTTGCGCCCGTGGATCACCGACTCGCGCTTCTCCCCGTCGACCTCGCGGGGGTCGTTGGACGGCAGCCAGTGCGACAGCCCGCCGCTGGCGACCACCAGCACCCGCCCGGCGAACGCCGACCCGCGGATCGCCGCGCCCAGCGCCCGGCCGAGCGCCACGCAGCGGTCCATGCTCGGCAGCGGCGGCGCGGCGGTGTTGATCACCAGCGGCACCAGCGGGATCGGGGACCCGCCGGTCACCATCTCGTAGCTCTGCACCACGCCGTGGTCGACGGTGAGCGAGTACGACAGCGACAGGTCGAACCCGTCGGCGGCGAGGCCGTCGCGGATCGCCCACGCCAGCTGCGAGGCGACCGGCAGCGGGCCCGAACGGCTGTCGAAGTCGCCGAAGCCGATGGCCTCCTCGACACCGAGCACGAACGGCGGCATCACGTCGTAGAAGTTGGCGTGGAAGTGGTCGGGCCCGACCACGACGACGGCGTCGGGGGCCAGCCGGGCCACGGCCTCGGCGACGCGGTCGGCGTCGGCGAGGAACGCCCCGCCGGGCTGCGACGGGTCCGTGGGCGGGGTCATGGTCGCGAAGGGGGAGTGGGACATGCCCACGAAGCCGATGATCTCGCTCATGCCGGGTCCTTGCCGAGGACGAGGAAGTCGTGGTGGGCGCGCAGGTACTCGTCGGGCTTCTCCCACTGCGGCCAGTGCCCCGCGTCCGCGATCACGTGCAGGCGGGCGTCGGGCAGCCACTCCAGCAGCATCGCGGCCTCGTCGAGACCCCCGGTGGGGTCGTGTTCGGTCCACAGCAGCAACGTCGGCGCCTTCACCTCGCCGACCCACGCCGGATCCCAGGCGAAGTCCTTGCGCACCACAGGGTCCTGGAGCACGAGGGTGTTCGTGATCGCCTGGACGAAGTCGGGACGGCTGTAGACGGAGCGGCGCAGGTTCACCAGCTCGTCGGTCACCATCTCCTTGTGGTGGAACAGGAACTCGACGCGGCGGCGCACGGTCTCGTCGCTGGGGTCGCGCACGGCGGCCATGGTGCTGTCGCGCATCCTGGCCATCACCTCGGGCTTGTTGGCGATGTTGCCGGGGGTGTTCAGCACCAGCCTGCCCACCCGCTCCGGGTGGTGCGCGGCGGTCCAGGCGACCACCCAGCCGCCGAGCGACTCGCCGGACAGGTGCGCGGAGTCGATGTCGAGCGCGTCCATCAGGCCGATCAGGTGGTCCGACAGCACGTCGATCGTGTACGGCTTGTCCGGCAGGTCCGACCAGCCGTGGCCGACCATGTCGTAGGCGGTGACGTGGAAGTCCGCCGCCAGCCCCGCGATGTCGCGGGCGTAGGCCTCCAGGTGGCCGCCGGTCCCGTGCAGCAGGATCAGGTCCGGCCCGGACCCGGCCTGGAGCACGCGGGTGCGGACGCCGTCGACGTGCACGTGGCGCAACCGGTGGTCCACGTCCGCCAGCTCACCCCAGATGCTGATGTGCTCGGGCAGGTCGCTCATGCGGTGTCCTCCTTGAAGCGGGCGCGGGCCTCCGCGAGCGTCGCCAGACCGGCGCTCTGCCGCCGTCCGACGCCGAGCGCGTTGAGCAACCGGGAGTTCTCGATGGTCAGGAACTCGACCGGGTGTTCGGTGGAGTCGTTGTGGTGCCGGTGCCACGTCCACGGCGGCGTGTAGATGAAGTCGCCGGTGGACCACGTCTCCGTCTCGTCCTCGACCTCGCTGTGGCCGTCGCCGGAGATGACGTAGTGCACCGTCTCGTGGTGGTGGCGCTGCATGTCCGAGGTGAGGCCCGGCGGGATCGTCTGCCGGAAGATCTCGAACGTCGCGGTCGGCAGCTTCCCGGCGATGGAGAGCGTCGTCGGGTTGTGCACCTGCGCGGCGGGCAGGGTCTCCAGTTCCGCCGCGCGCACGACGACCGGCCGCAACGCGCTCGGGCGGACGACGTCGGCTATCGAGCCGAGGAAGTCGGCCATGCTGAAGTCGGGTCCGGACTCGGCCATCAGATCGTCTCCGTTCGTCCACCGTCGACCGCCAGGACGGTCCCGTTCACGTAGCTCGCGGCCTCGGAGG
Organism: Umezawaea sp. Da 62-37; assembly: GCF_032460545.1. Taxonomy (GTDB): domain Bacteria; phylum Actinomycetota; class Actinomycetes; order Mycobacteriales; family Pseudonocardiaceae; genus Umezawaea. Next base: position 3,035,657 of record NZ_CP135965.1, on the reverse strand, counting down.
CCAGGAAGGCCACCACCGCCCCGACCTCGCCCGGCTGCCCGGCGCGGCCCGCCGGGATGCTCCCGGCGTCGAGCGCCTCGAACTCGGCGTAGTCGCGCCCGGCCGCCTCGGCGCGGTTGGTCAGGATCTGCCTGCGCCGCTCGGTCGCCGTGGCGCCGGGAGCCACGCAGTTGACCGTGACGCCCATGTCCGCGTACTCCCGCGAGAGCAGCTTCGCGGCGGCGGTGACCGCGGACCTCAGCACGACGGATGCCGCGAGGTCGGGCTGCGGCTGCCGCACCGCGGTCGACGTCACGAACACCACCCGGCCGAAGCCCGCGGTCGCCATCCTCGGCAGCGCGAGCCGAGCCAGTCGCAGCGGTCCGAGCAGGAGGAGGTCGAACGCCGCCTGCCACTGCTCGTCGCCGACGTCCAGGATCCGGCCGGGAGGCGGGCCGCCCGCGTTGAGCACGAGGACGTCCAGCGCGCCGAACCTGGCCTCCACCTCGTCCACGGCGGCCTGCGCGGCACCCGGGTCCGCCACGTCGTTCACCAGTCCGTGCACGCTCGCGCCGGTGCTCGCCTTGAGGCGGAGCACGGCGGCCTCCAGCGCGTCGGCGCGTCTTCCGGTGATCACGACCTGGTGGCCCGCGCGCGCCAGGTGCTCTGCGGTCGCGTGCCCGATGCCGGTGGCACCGCCGCCCACGAGTGCGGTCCGAGTGGTGATGGCGGGCCTCCAGGAATCGGTGTCTCGTCGGTCGCTACGGGGTTAGCCTGGCCCGTGTGAACTCGCGGAGCCAACGATGAGTCCCGCTGAGCGGGACGGCACTTCGGAAGGCGTGGGCGGTCTCGACCGGGCCGCCGCGATCCTGGGCGCGTTCGACGCCACGCACCGGGAGTTGACCCTCGCCGCGCTCGTCGCCCGGTGCGGGATGCCGCGGTCGACCACGCATCGCACCGCCGACCGCATGATCAAGCTCGGCTGGCTGGACAAGCCCAAGGACCGGTACCGGATCGGCAACCGGCTGTTCGAGCTGTCCGGCCTCGCGCCGATCCGGCACGAGCTGCGCGAGGCCGTGCTGCCGTTCCTCCAGGACCTGTACAACGCGACCAGGACGACCGTGCAGCTCGGCGTCCTCAAGGGCGCGCAGGTGCTGGTCGTGGAGAAGATCACCGGGCACCAGCCGATGCCGATGCTGTCGCAGGTCGGCGGCACCATCCCGGCCCACTGCTCCGGCCTCGGCCGGGCGATCCTGGCCTACTCCGATCCGGGGACCGTCGAGTCGGTGCTGGCCGCCGGGCTCGCGCCGCGGACCTCGCGCACGCTCACCACGCCGGTGGCGATCCTGCGCGAGCTGGCCGCCATCCCGCACCGCGGCTGGGCGGTCGACCGCGAGGAGGGCAACATCGGCGTGAACTGCGTGGCCGCCGCGGTCTTCGGCCCGCTCGGCGACGTCGTCGCGGCGCTGTCGGTCACCGGCCCCACGACCCTGGTCCGACCGGACCGGATCGGACCCGCCGTGCGGCTCGCCGCGGCCGCCGCGTCGAGGGCGTACGCCACTCGGAGGTGACCGTCCACCGAGAAAGAGTCCCGGTGAGCGGGACTCCGGGTTGGCGGATCGCGGGACGTCGTTCCAGTCTGTGAGCGCTGACACACCCGACGACCCGAAGGAGACCCCGGTGACCCTGGGCGGCGGCTACATGCTCCCCTCACGCGACGGCCACGCGATCGCGGCGATCGGGCTCGGCATCACGATGAAGACGAACGGCAAGTCCACGCACGACGCCTACTCGCTGTTCGAGTACACGATCCCGCCGGAGACCAATGGCCCGCCCCCGCACGTCCACACCCGTGAGGACGAGTCGTTCATCTGCCTGGCCGGCCGCCTCGAGGTGCACCTCGGCGGTGAGGACTTCGTCCTGGAGCAGGGCGACTACCTGTTCCTGCCCCGCGACGTCGTGCACGCGTTCAAGAACCCGTACAACGAGGAGTCGCGGGTCATCTCCGTCGTCTCGCCCGCGGGGCTGGAGCGGTACTACCAGGCCTTGGCGGACATGCCGCCCGGCCCGAAGGACATCTCCGTGATGAAGGGGATCATGGCCGACTTCGGCATCGAGTTGCGGCTCCCGCCGGAGGTCCAGTAGTCATGAGGACAGCCATCATCGGTGCCGGCGTCGCGGGCCTGACGACCGCCAAGGTGCTGCTGCAAGCCGGTCACGACGTGCTCGTGTACGACAGGACGCCGGACGTCGGCGGCGTGTGGAGCGAGACCCGGCGCTACCCCGGCGTGACGACGCAGAGCTCCAAGGCGCAGTACTCGCTGTCGGACTTCCCGATGCCGAAGGACTACCCCGAGTGGCCGACCGGCGCCCAGATCCAGGCCTACTTCGCCGCCTACGCCGAGGAGTTCGGCGTGGACAAGGTGCTGCGGCTCAACACCGAGGTGACCTCCGCGGCGCGCACGGCCGACGGTCGCTGGACGGTGCGGACGCAGGACGGCGCCGAGGTGTTCGACCGGCTCGTCGTCGCCAACGGCGTGTTCTGCGAACCGCTCGTCCCGGCGTTCCCCGGTGTCGAGGAGTTCACCGCCGCGGGCGGGAAGGTGTTGGCGGGCACGGAGTTCCACGACGCGGAGTCGGCGCGGGACAAGCACGTGCTGGTCATCGGGTACGGGAAGTCGGCGTGCGACGTGACGGTGCCGATCAGCAAGGTCGCGGCGAGCACGGACGTGATCGCGCGGCAGTTGCTGTGGAAGGTGCCGCGGAAGATCGCGGGCGTGCTGAACTTCAAGATGTTGTTGCTGACGCGGATGGGTGAGGCGCTGTTCCGGTACATCCGGTTGCGGGGGTTCGAGAAGTTCCTGCACGGGCCGGGGAACGGGGCTCGGCGCGGGATGTTGAACTCGGTCGGGTCGGTTTCGGTGCGGCAGTTCGGGTTGGCGAAGCTCGGGCTGGTGCCTCGGGGGCGGATGGAGGACATCGTTCGCGGGGCCATCGGGTTGGCCACGGAGGGGTTCTTCGAAGGGGTTGCCAGCGGGGCGATCGTTGTCCGCCGGGATCAGGTTGTGGCGCGGTTGCTGGAGAAGGAGGGGCGGCCGTGGGCGGAGTTGGCCGACGGGACCGTGCTGCCCGCGGATCTGGTGGTGTGTGCGACCGGGTTCACGCAGGGGGTGCCCTTCCTGGACGCGGATGTGCAGGAGCGGTTGTTCGACGAGCGCGGGAATTTTGTGCTGTACCGGCAGATTCGGCCGGTCGGGGTGTCGGGGTTGTACTTCAACGGGTACAACTCGTCGTTCTTCAGTCCGTTGAACGCGGAGATGGCTGCTGTGTGGATCGCGGCGGACATCGCGGGCGTCGTGGAGTTGCCGGACGATGCTTCGATGCGGCGGGCGGTGGTGGAGCAGCTGGAGTTCATGGACGTCGCCACCGATCGGCACCACTGTCGGGGGACGAAGATCATTCCGTTCTCGATGCACAACGTGGATGAGGTGTTGGGGGATCTGGGGTTGGAGATTCCGGCGAGGGTGCGGGCTTCGCATTGGTTGAACCCGATTGCGCCTTCGGCTTATCGGGGGGTTACGCCGGCTTTGGTGGCTCGGTTGGGGGAGGCGGGGTAGGGGGAGCGGGGTCGGGGGAAGGGCGAAGCCCGGCCCCCGGCGCGCGATTGTCTCAATGCCACACCCCAGTTTGTCAAGGCGGGAAAGATGCCTTGACAAACTGGGGTGTGGCAGGAGGGCGCTGTGTATCGGGGGCAGAGGGAGGTCTGGCTTCGCTTGTGTGGGCTGTGGCCGGCTCAAGAGGTGTGTGGTGGTCCGGCGTCGACTACCTCCAGGGATAGTTCGAGGGGGTCGAAGTGGATGAGAGATTCCATCCACCAGGTCATGCCCGCTTTTGCCAGGCCGGTGAGGTCGATGTTCTTCGGGTCTTCCCAGGCGTGGCTGGCGTTGCCGGCTACTGCGATGTCGAAGTTGCCGGTGGGTTGTAGTGCTGTGGCGACGGTGGCAACGTCCTCGGGGGACATGGTGTGGTCTTCGGGGTTGGGGAAGATGCCGTCGCAGGTTTTGGCGCGGCGGAGTACGGCTGGGTTGTTGGTGGAGCTGGCGGCCCAGATCGGGATCGGGTGTGGTTCCGGTGCTGACCTCGGCAGGTTCACGTGGTAGTGGGTGCCGTTGTGGTGGTGGGGGTTGCCGGACCACATCGCGCGCATGATGTCGAGGCTTTCGTCCAGCATTGATGCCCGTACTTTCGGGTCTACCGGCTCGCTGAAGCGGCTGAAGTCGCCGGATTCGTCCGAGCCGAGGCCCACGCCCAGTACCAGTCTTCCGCCGGACAGGCGGCTGACGGTGGAGGCCTGCCGGGCCACGATCCAGGGGCGTCGGCGGGCCAGTGGGGTGACCATCGGGCCCAGCAGGATTCGGGAGGTGGCCTGGGCGATGGCGGCCAGTGTTGTCCAGGTGTCCACGATGGGCAGTTCGTCGGAGACCACGTGGTCCCACAGGAAGACGCCGTCCCAGCCCGCCGCCTCGGCCCGCACGGCCAGGTCGACCAGGACTGTCGGGTCGCCGAACGGGCCGAACTGCGGTAGGTAGACGCCGCTGCGGAAAGTGTTGTGCGTCAAGGGGAACCCCTCCGGTGGTGTGGAGGAGGAACCTATAACGCGGCTTTCAGGGCCTTGAATTCACCCTTCTGGCGGCAATGACGTTGTCCGAGACCGTCGCCGTCCGCCCTTCCGGGCCGGTCACTTCGCGTTCGGGCGCGTCCATCCGTTCGACCGTCCACTCGCCGTCCGCCAACTCCAAGGCGGCCAGGGTTTCCGCGGCGGTGGGCAGTCGGACGTCGCCGCTCATCCCCGACCACGGGGGCACGGAGGCGTGTTCGACGATCAGGAGCAGTCCGCCGGGTGCGACCGCGTCCGCCGCTTGCCGCAGCACGCGTTCGCGGGGGAACTCGACGGGGGACTGGAGGAACTGCGCGGACACGAGGTCGTACGTGCCCTCGGGGAACGTTTCGCCGAGGTCGTGCTGTTCGAACACGATGGCCAGGCCCTCTGCGGCGGCCGCGGCGCGCCTCAGAGCAGTGGGGGACACGTCGACGGCGGTGACCTTCCAGCCCTGCTTGGCGAGCCAGACGGCGTCGGCGCCCTCGGCGCAGCCGAGATCCAGGGCGGTGCCCGGTGGGAGCGGTTCGACGACGTCGACCAGGAACCCGTTCGGCTTCCCGCTCCACACGCGGTCGCGGGCCTGGTACATCTCCTCCCAGAACGCCTCGGTCATCGGGACACCGCCTCGCGGGAGCGGAGCGCGGCCACGGCGGTGGCGGTCTCCTCGGCGATCAGGTCGGCGTTCACGGCGGCGGCGGCCTTCACGCCGGCGGAGGCGGCCATGACCACCTGGGCGAGCGGGTCGGTGACGTTGCCCGCGACCCACACGCCGGGGATCGGGGTGGCGCCGGTCGGGTCGGCCGCGGCGTGGTCGCCGACGCGGTGGCCCGCGATCTCCAGGGGGGAGGTCTCCAGGCCGAGGGCGCGCAGCACGTCGGCCTGGGCGTGCAGGCGGGAGGTGACGGCGAGCGCCTGGCGGGCGATGACCTCGCCGGAGCGCAGGCGCACGCCGGTGAGCCGGTCGTCGTGGACCTCCAGGGCGCTGACCTCGCCCTCCACGACGGTGATGCCGCGGGCGGCCAGCTGCTCGGCCTGGTCGTCGGTCAGTTCCGGGGCGGTGTGGCGGAACAGCACCACGTCGGCGCTCCACTGCCGGAACAGCAGGGCGCTGTGCACGGCCATCGGCCCGGTGCCCAGGACGCCGATCGCCTGGTCGCGGATCTCCCAGCCGTGGCAGTAGGGGCAGTGCACGACGTCGCGGCCCCACCGGTCAGCCAGTCCTGCCACGTCGGGCAGCTCGTCGACCAGGCCGGTGGCCACGACCAGCCGCCGTCCCAGCAGGGTGCCGCCGTCGGCGAGGTCGACGGCGAACCCGTCGTCGACCCGCCGGGCGCCGGTCGCGACGCCGGACACGACCCGGCCGCCGTACCGGGCGACCTCGGCCCGACCGGTCTCCACCAGCTCGGACGGGCTCATCCCGTCACGGGTGAGGAACCCGTGCACCCCCGCCGCGGGGGCGTTGCGGGGTGCTCCCGCGTCGACCACCACGACCGAGCGGCGCGCCCTGCCGAGCACCACCGCCGCGCTCAGGCCCGCGGCTCCGCCGCCGACCACCACCACGTCCACCACGTTCTCGTTCATGGCACCACTGTGCGGGCGGTGGTGGGCAATGGGCAAAGTTCTTTGCCATTATGGCAACGTGGACGACGACCTCAGCTCCGTGCTCACCGCGGTCGGCCCGCGCCTGCGGGCGTTGCGCAGGCAGCGCGAGACCACGTTGAACGACCTGTCCGCCGCGACCGGCATCTCGGTCTCGACGCTGTCCCGGCTGGAGTCGGGTCAGCGCAAGCCGACGCTGGAGCTGCTGCTGCCGCTGGCCCGCGCGTACGGGGTGCAGATGGACGAGCTGGTGGGCGCGCCCGCGACCGGCGACCCGCGCGTCCACCTGCGCCCGGTGCAGCGCGGCGACCTGACGATGGTGCCGCTGACCCGGCGCGCGGGCGGGGTGCAGGCCTACAAGCTGATCGTCCCGTCCCGCGGCTCGGGGCCGCCCGAGACCAAGACGCACGAGGGCTACGAGTGGATCTACGTCCTCAGCGGGCGGCTGCGGCTCGTCCTCGGCGACCGCGACATGGTGCTCACCCCCGGCGAGGCCGCCGAGTTCGACACCCGCGTGCCGCACTGGTTCGGCAGCGCCGACGCCACGCCCGTCGAGGTGCTCAGCCTTTTCGGCAGGCAGGGCGAACGGGCCCACCTGCGGGCGAAGTCGGGCGGATGAGGGGCCGACGGGCTGCCACGGCGGTCGGCCGGTGATCATCAACCTGGATGGTCGGTGTCACCTCGACGGGTGAACTTGCGGCCACAACCTGCGAATTTCGGTCTCGCGGTTCGCAATTGGACACCGCTATCGGGTACCAACACCCGGTGCTGAAACCCCGACCACCGCGAACCTGGCTCGTCGGCGCGGTCCTCGTGCCCGCGCTGCTCGCGGCGACCGGTGTGCTGGCGCAGGGGCACCGGATCGAACAGGACCTGGGCGACCGCGTCGCGCACGCCATCGACGAGTCCGGACACGCCGACGGCGCGGTGTCGGTCGACGGACGCCGGGTCACCGTGTCCGGTGTGGTGCCGCGGGAGGCCGCGCAGGTCCGGGCGCTGGTCGCCTCGGTGCCCGGCGTCACCGCCGTGGCGGTGCACGACGCCGAACCCGGTCAGCTGCTGCTCCTGGTGCGCGCCGACGAGATCGTGCTCGCGGGCACGCCCGCCGACGAGGCGGAGCGGCGCGCGCTGGTCGAAGCGGTCACCGCCCGCGCGGGCGAGAACCGGGTGACCGACGTGCTGGCGCCGAGGGCGGGGGACCGGTCGCCGGTCACGCCCGCCGTGGCCGCCTCGATCGCGGGCGCGGTGGTGGAGAACGGCGTCCACGACTTCAGCGGCGTGGTGCAGGGCGGGGTGCTGACGGCGCGCGCGACGGTCGTCGACGACGAGCGCGCCACGACGTTCGGCAGGCTGCTCACCGCCGCCGCCGGAGACCTGGCCGTCGTGCCCTCCATCGAGGTCGGACCGTCCACGAAGGACAGCGCGCTCGACCTGCCCGCGCTCGGCGACTCGATCGACCGGCTCGTCGGCGGCAACGGCAGCATCCGCTTCCAGCCGGACACCACGACGTGGCAGGGTCACGGCCCGGTGCTGATCCAGCGGGTCGCCCGGATGTTGCTGGTCGCGCCGCGCGCCACCGTGACGGTGCGCGGGCACGCGTCCGCGGCCGCCGCCGACCCCCGCGGCCTGGCCGAGACCCGCGCCCGCATGGTGCGCGACGTCGTGCTCGGCCAGGGCGTCGATCCGGCCATGGTGGAGACGGCGATCAGCCTCGACAACGCCCCCGAGTCCACCGACACCTCCCGTCAGGTGGACATCCTCGTTCGCTAGGAGTTCGCTGTGCTCTGGTTGTTCACGCAGATGTTCCTGCTGTGCGCTGGTTCTTTCCTCGCAGGCTCGCTGCTCGCCTGGCTGCCGATGCGGGCGGTCGTCCGGAGGCTGCGCGCCGAACTGGCCGCGTCCCGGCGACCGGTCGCGGCACTGGCCGCGCCCGCCGTCGTCGTGGTGCCCGAACCGCGGGCGGAGGCCGGGCTCGACGAAGAGTCCGAAGTGGACTTCCCGGAATCGGGGCACGAGGACTTCGCCCCGGAATCGGAGTCCGAAGCGGACCTCCCGGTGAAGGGCAACTCGAAGTCCCGGATCTTCCACACCGAGGCCTCGCCGTACTACCGCCGGATGAAGGGCGACGTCCGGTTCCGCTCGGCGGAGGAGGCCGAGCGCGCGGGCTACACGGCCTGGTCGCCGCGCACGCGGTCCCAGCTCGCCGGGTCGGCCCAGTAGCTCGGGTCCGACCACCGCGGGTCCCACTGCCAACCCTCGTCGTCGGCGGACTTCGCACGGGTCGCGAGCAGCGCGAGCGCGTTGATCGCGGCCCAGCCGAGGGCGATGCCGACGACCTTGGCGCGGGTGGCCCTATCCGGTGCGGCCAGGCCGAGCACGACGCTGTCGCCGATGTCCATGGCGACCCTGGTGAGCAGGGCCAGCCGCAGCGGCACACCGGACGGCGCGAGCGCGACGGCCAACCCGGACACCAGGTCGCGCACCCCCACGGCCGTGCCCAGCGTGCGCGACGCGGGGGAATCGCCCAACCCCGTGGGCCCGGTCAGCACCTGGGGCTTGGCGATGACGGCCGCGCTGTAGACGGCCGTGGCTGCCCCGAGCGCCCTGGGGAACCAGCTCATGTCGAACTCTCCTCGGTTGGTCTCGAACCACAGGCTCGCGCGGCCCGGAAGCCCCGACAACCCCTGATCACCCCCAGTTGACCAGGGGTGTGGATGATGTGGGCATGAGCCCCGACCTGTCCGCCGCGCGGGGGAAGCTCCTCCCGGACCTGCTCGCTCCGGGACTGGACGTCGTGTTCTGCGGCATCAACCCCGGCCTGTACTCGGCGGCGACGGGGCACCACTTCGCCAGGCCCGGCAACAGGTTCTGGCCCGCGCTGCACCTGGGCGGGTTCACGCCGCGGGTGTTCGCCGCCGCCGAGCAGGCCGAACTGCTCGACCTCGGGCTGGGCATGACGAACCTGGTGGCGAGGGCCACGGCCCGCGCCGACGAGCTGACCGCCGAGGAACTGCGCGCCGGGGGCGTGCGGCTCGCGGAGGTGGCGGCGCGGTACCGGCCCGAGGTGATCGCCGTCGTCGGGATCACCGCCTACCGCACCGCGTTCGACCGCAAGAAGGCCGTGGTGGGGGCTCAGACCGAACTGCTCGCCGACTCCCGGCTCTGGGTGCTGCCCAACCCCAGCGGTCTGAACGCCCACTACCCGCTCCCCGACCTGGGGGCGGCGTTCGCCGAGCTGCGGGAAAACCTCGGCCGGTAGCCTCACGTCCGCTTGTGGGCGCGCGAGATCAGCTTGCGCAGCTCGCTCTCGCCCAGTCCGCCCCAGACCCCGTAGGTCTCCTCGACCGTGAGCGCGTGCTCGCGGCACTCCCGCTGCACGGGGCAGCGTTCGCAGATCTCCTTCGCCCTGGCCTCCCGCCGTTCGCGAGCGGCGCCGCGCTCGTTGGGCGTGTGGAAGAATAACGTGCTGTCGACACCGCGGCACAGACCGCGGAGCTGCCAGTCCCACGACTCGGCGACCGGTACCGGCAATCGGGACAACTCGGGCATGTGACCACATCCTCGCTCGCTGGTCACCGTACTCTAAATTCGATTCAAAATCGGTTCAACTCGAGAGGCCCGAGACGCTGAACACGTCGTCGACGGCCTCGCGCAACGAGTGCGGCCGCCTGGCCCCTTCCGGCAGCGGCAGATCGGCCCAACCGGGGCCGCCGAGCAGCACCGCGGACACCTCCGCCACCTCCACCAGCGGCACGCGCAGCGCGTGCTCCCGGTCGTGCGCCCAGAGCACGACGACATGGGGCGACAGCAGGCGCACGGCGCTGAGCAGGGCCGCGGGCGGCACGCGGGTGCCGAGGTTGCGCGACGCGCAGCCGCGCTCGGCCAGCGCGGCGGCCAGCGCCACCAGCGGCAGGGAGTGCTGCTCCTCGGGCGCGGCGGCCAGGAGCGCGGGCAGCCTGCCGTTCTCCACGGGGTCCCCGACCTGGCGCAGCACCTGGAGGATGCTGTCGGTCGCGACGTGCTCGACGCCGATGCCACCGCCCTGGTCCTCCGCTCGCCGGCCGAGTTCGACCAGGAACGGCATCAGCACGGCCTCCCACGCGTCCACCACGCCCAGCGCGGAGACGAGCGAGGTGGTGAGCCTGGCCAGCCCGGGCGCGTCCAGCCGGTCCGAGGCGCCGATGAGGTCGTGGAAGTCCGGGACGGGGCCTACACCGCTGCGCGCCATGGTCGCCGCGGCCGCGGGCGCGACCCCCTGGCCGGTGAGTTCCAGCATCCGGCGGAGCCTGGCCACGTCGATGTCGTCGTAGCGGCGGTGCTTGCCCTCTTCGCGAGTGCGCGGGCCGAGCCCGTAGCGCCGATCCCAGGTCCGCAGGGTGGTGGGCGAGATGCCGAGCGAGCGCGCCACAGCCCCCGCGCTCCAGCGGGCGCCGTCGCTCAAGATGATCACCACCTCTTCCGGTGGCGAAGCATATGCCTCAGAGGCGGCGAAGGCCGCTGAGAACCCGTTCCAGCAGGAGGAGGTCGGTCTGCCCGCCCGCGGAGCCGCCGTTGGTCTCGTGGACCGACACGGCCCCCATGTCGATGAGGTCGCTCAGCAGCACCCGCGCCACGCCCAGGGGGATCGACAGCACCGCGGAGACCTCGGCGACCGACCGGGGCAGCGCGCACATCTCCACGACGGACCGCTGCTCGGGGCTCGAGGAGCGCATCGCGGTGCGGACGCCCTCCTCGTTCACCGAGATCAGCGTCTCCAGCCGCAGGTCGTGGTCGGAGGTGGTGCGGCCGCCGGTCCAGGTGTACGGGCGGACCAGCGACTTGCCGGTCTCCTCGTAGTGGGGCTCCTGGCGCGGGGCGTCCTGGTACCGGGGCTCCGGGATCGACTCGACGTGGTCGAAGTCGTCGTCGAGGTCGCGGTCGAAGTCCTGGTCGAACGGGGCCGTCTCCTCGACGGGGGTGGGCTCCTGCTCCAGCGTCCGCCGGAGCGAGGGCGATCCGAACCTCGCGCCCGTCTGTCCGACCTCGCCGCGCAGCGACCGCCGCCCCCTGCGCGGCTTGGGTACCGCCGCGGCGAGGTGCTCGGGTTCGTGCGGAGGCTCGACGCCCTCCTCCTCGAGGGTGCGGCGCAGCGAGGAGGAGCCGAACCTGGCTCCGGTCCGCCCGACCTCGCCCCTCAGCGACCGGCGGCGCTTGCGCCCTCCACCGGTCGCTCCCGACTCCGAGCCGTCCACCATGACCACCACGTCGCCACCCAGCGTGCATCGTCCGTCACGGACACGCTAGACGGAACCGCGCACGGCTCATTACGCGAACGTTTCGACCTCGTGCATTCCTGGTTACCGGGCCCGTTTCTTGCGGAGTCCGGTCACCAGCAGCGTGATCCCGCCGATGACGGCCAGCAGGCCGATCGCCGTCCACAGCTGCTGCCCCGTCATGAAACTGCCCTTGACCACGTTCAGGCCCTGCAGCGTCCACACCGAGCCGAGCAGGACGAGCAGTGCGCCCACCACCACGGATACCCACTTGTTCATGGTCAAGTCGTACCATGTGCGGATGACCAAGCCGCCCATCCGAGACGTGCAGATCGCCGACGACATGATCAGGCTCGGCCAGTTCCTGAAGCTCGCCGGACTCGCCGAGGACGGCTCGCACGCCAAGGAGTTGATCGACGGCGACGAGGTGACCGTCAACGGGAGGCTGGAGATCCGCCGCGGCGCCCAACTGCACGACGGCGACGTCGTCGCCGTGGGTGACGAACGCGCCCGGTTGCACGCCGCGCACTGAGCGCTCCGCCATTCGCCGTCATTTTCCCCCGACCACCGGCCACCGGTCATCGAATTCCGCCAAGTGGGTGCCGGCATCCGGATAACGGCTGTGTCCCGATCCGGATGTCGAATACCCGGTGGATTCATGATGAATACCGCGACCGCAATTATGCGAGGCCTGCTCGACTTTTCGTGGCGCCCGCCCCGCCGTGGTGATCGTTCCGGCGGAGTCGCCCGCGAGTTCCCGACCGGATCCACCCCCGTGGTGACCGGAAACGCGCAGGCGCGGATTCATCGCCTTACCGCGGCGACGCGCCGGAAGGCGGGATGACGTACGCCACATCGTTCAACTAATCGGTGATCATCCGCGTAGCGCGTGCTGCGCCAACCGGGCGTTCCCGTTTCCCCCGCGGTCACGGCGATGACATGACCGGTTGCTCTGAACAGCTGCCTCCGCAGGGTGAATGGGTGATCGCTCAGCGGGTTCGTCCACTTGGGACAAGGGTCTTTCGGCCCATTGAGTACACCCTTGCGCGTGCCTGGAGAGCTTTGTCGGGGGTATCTGTAACGGGCTGCGGGGTCGGAACGATAAGTCGTGCGACTCAGCTGTTTGTAGGGGTTGTGAGCAGTCTCCTCGTCGGTTTGGTCTAACGTGCCGCCTACTGGTAATGGATCGTCACCGGGAGTCGCCCGGTGGTTCTACCGGGTCACTTCCGGCCATTTTCCAGTCGGGTCGAACCATGTCTGTAACACCCGTGGTTGATCGAACGAATGATGGTTTGCAAGCGCCGGTTCATCGCGTCCAAAGATGTCCGGTTCACATCAGCTGGCGGTCAACCAATTGCCGTACCACGCGGGTCCTCGGGGACGCCCTGCGAACGTGCACGTCCGAACCGGCCGAACCGGGGGAGAACCACGATGAGTGAGCAGGTCCAACCCACACGACGCAGACCCGTCGTGGGGATCGTCCCGACGAGCACGGTGCAGTCGCCTCGGCAGACGCACCCGCCGGTCGCCGCGTGGGAGTCGCGGTACCGACGGGGCGTCATCCTCGGCGACGTGCTGGCGACCGTCCTGGTCGTCGCCTCGTTCGGCGGGCTGATGATGGCGCGGCACAGCGCCTTCGTCCCCATGTCGATCCTCGCGCTCGAAGTGCTGACCGTGGTCGTCGTGCTCGGCTCCCTGTACCTGAGCCGGGTGTGGAACGCGAACGTGCTCGGCCAGGGCGCGGAGGAGTTCCGCCGCCTGGGCAAGGGGCTGTTCGCCTCGGTCGTCGCGCTCGGCTTCGGCGCCCTCGCCGTGGACATCCCCGGCGCCCGCCTCTGGGTGTTCGTGGTGGGCCCGGCCATCGCGCTCGTCGACTTCCCCCTCCGCTACCTGCTCCGCAGGCCGCTGCACCGCGCGCGCTCCGAAGGACGCTGCCTGCTGCCGGTGCTCGCCGCGGGGAACGTGGCCACGGTCGGGGACCTGATCACCCGCACCCGCAAGGCCACGCACCTCGGCTGGCGCGTCGACGCCATCTGCACCCTGGACGGCCGGGCCGCGCTCGGCATCGACCTGGAGGGCGTGCCGGTCGTCGGCCGCTTCCGCGACCTCGCCGAGCAGGTCCGCCGCGGCGGGTACCGCATCGTCGCGGTCACCCCGGACGCCTACTGGACGCCACGCAGGCTCCAGCAGCTCGCCTGGGACCTGGAGGGCACCGGCACCGAGATGGTCGTCGCGCCCGCCCTCATGGACTTCGCGGGCCCGCGCCTGCACGTGACCGGTGTGCTCGGCATGCCGCTGCTGCGGGTCAGCGAACCCGCGTTCACCGGCTTCCGCTGGGCGATCAAGGCCTGCGTCGACCGGATCGGCGCCATCGCGCTGGTCCTCGCGTTCGCCCCGCTCCTGCTGCTCGTCTCCGCCGCCGTGATGATCGACAGCCGGGGCCCGGTGTTCTACCGGCAGCGCCGCGTCGGCAAGGACGGCGCGGAGTTCACGATCGTCAAGTTCCGCACCATGGTCACCAACGCCGACGCGCTGCGCACCGAGCTCGCGTCGGTCAACGAGGGCTCCGGCGTGCTGTTCAAGATGCGCAAGGACCCCCGCGTGACCAAGGTCGGGCGCCTGCTGCGCCGCTACTCGGTCGACGAGCTGCCGCAGCTGCTCAACGTGCTCAGCGGCACCATGTCGCTGGTCGGCCCCCGGCCGCCGCTGCCGGAGGAGAGCGCGAAGTACGCCCCCGAAGTGCGCCGCCGCCTGCTCGTGAAGCCCGGCCTGACCGGGTTGTGGCAGGTCAGCGGCCGAAGTGACCTCTCGTGGGAAGAGTCCGTGCGACTCGACCTGCGCTATGTCGAGGACTGGTCCCTCGCCCTCGACGCGCTCATCTTGTGGAAGACCTTCCGGGCCGTCTTCGGCGGCCAAGGAGCCTACTGATGGAAAGGGACGACGTGACGCCGATCGGCATCGCCGTGATCGGCGCGGGTTACTGGGGTCCGAACCTCGTGCGCAACGCACAGGCGACACCAGGGCTGAACCTGCGCTACCTGTGCGACCTCGACGTGGAGCGCGCCCGCCGCGTGCTCGGCGAGTACTCGACGGTCGCCGTGTCCGGCTCGCTCGACGACGTGCTGGCCGACCCGGAGGTGCGGGCGGTCGCGATCGCCACCCCCGCGGCCACCCACCTGCCGGTCGCGATGGCCGCGCTGGAGGCGGGCAAGCACGTGCTGGTGGAGAAGCCGCTGGCGGCGAACTTCGCCGACGGCCGCAAGCTGGTCGAGGCCGCGGAGAGCCGCGGGCTGACCCTCATGCTGGACCACACCTTCTGCTACACCCCGGCCGTGAGCCACCTGCGCGAGCTCGTGCGCGGCGGCGAGCTGGGCGAGATCCAGTACATCGACTCGGTGCGGATCAACCTCGGTCTGGTGCAGCCCGACGTGGACGTGCTGTGGGACCTGGCGCCGCACGACCTGTCGATCTTCGAGGCGATCCTGCCCGACGACGTGCGGCCGGTCGAGGTGTCCGCGCACGGCTCGGACCCCATCGGGGCGGGCCACGCGTGCGTCGCGCACCTGACCATGAGGCTGTCCAACGGTTCCATCACCCACGTGCACGTGAACTGGTTGTCACCGACCAAGATCCGCACGATGGTGGTCGGCGGTTCGGCCCGCACCGCGGTGTGGGACGACCTGAACCCGACGCAGCGCCTGTCGATCTACGACCGGGGCGTCGACCGCGAGCGCGAGCACAAGATCATCTCCTACCGCACCGGCGACATGGTCGCCCCCGCGCTGCCCGAGCGCGAGGCGCTGCGCGGCGTGATGGCGGAGTTCGCCGCCTCGATCACCGAGGGCCGCCCGCCGCTGACCGACGGCCGCGCCGGACTGCGCGTGCTGGCGATCCTCGAAGCGGCGTCGGAGAGCCTGGCCAACGGCGGGGCGTTCGTCCCCGTGCAGCAGGTCGACGGACCTACCAGTAGTGGAGGCACGACTTCATGACCCAGCAGCCCATCGCCGGTCAGCGCGCGCTGGTCACCGGCGGAGCAGGCACCATCGGCTCCGCGGTGGTCGACCAGCTCGTCGAGGCCGGGGCCACCGAGGTGGTCGTGCTGGACAACTTCGTCCGCGGCCGCCGGGAGAACCTGGCCGACGCGCTCGGGAGCGACCGGGTCACGATCGTCGAGGGCGACATCAACGACCGCGACCTCGTCGGCGGGCTGACCGAGGGCATCGACCTCGTGTTCCACCTCGCCGCGATCCGCATCACCCAGTGCGCCGAAGAACCGCGGCTCGCGCTGGAGTGCCTGGTGGACGGGACCTTCACGGTCCTGGAGGCCGCCGCGGCCGCGAAGGTCAAGAAGGTCGTCGCCTCCTCGTCGGCGTCGGTCTACGGGCTGGCCGAGACCTTCCCGACGACCGAGCGGCACCACCCGTACAACAACGACACCTTCTACGGCGCCGCGAAGGCGTTCAACGAGGGGATGCTGCGCAGCTTCCACGCCATGAACGGCCTGGACTACGTGGCGCTGCGGTACTTCAACGTGTACGGGCCGCGGATGGACGTGCACGGCCTGTACACCGAGGTGCTCATCCGGTGGATGGAGCGGATCAACAAGGGCGAGCCGCCGCTGATCTTCGGCGACGGCGCGCAGACGATGGACTTCGTCCACGTCCACGACATCGCCCGCGCCAACATCCTGGCGGCGCGCGCGGACGTCACGGACACCGTCTACAACATCGCCAGCTCCCAGGAGACCAGCCTCAAGGGCCTCGCCCTGGAGCTGTTGTCCGCGATGGGGTCGGACCTGGCGCTGGAGCACGGTCCCGAGCGCAAGGTGAACGGCGTCACGCGCAGGCTGGCCGACATCGGCGCGGCCGCGCGCGATCTCGGCTGGAAGCCGGAGATCGGGCTGTCGGACGGCCTCCGCGGTCTGGTCGACTGGTGGGCTGCGGAGTCCGCCGGTCGCCCTGTGTGACCAAAGAGGACCGATTGGCCGCATGTCGCTGCGGTTGAACAACTTTCGGCCCGCTACCCGCCAAACGTTGTAACGATGAGTGGCCCTCGTCCGAACAACAACCCGAATGACATTCACGGCGTGTGACCGATCGGCTGGGGAGCCGAGGTCCCGCCGGGCGGCTGAACCCTGGGGTCGTAATCGTTGTGCGTGGCGGCTTTGAGAGGCGGACGGCCATGTCGTTGCTCGGTGGCACGGATGGGAGAAGACATCCCGTGCTGAGAAGGATCATGGCGTTCGTGATCTTCGTGGCGGCGGCGGTGGTTCCCATCGCTTTGTTGAGCACGGCCGCTTCGGCGGCCCCCTGCGACGCTCCGGTGGTGAACCCCGTCGCCTGCGAGAACTCCAAGGCGGGCGACGCGAACTGGGACGCGACCGGTGGTGGCGACCCGAGCATCGAGGGCTTCGCGACCTCGATGAGCGCCAACATCGGCGACACGGTCAAGTTCAAGATCAAGACGTCGTCGCCCTACAAGATCGACATCTACCGCCTCGGCTACTACAACGGCGCGGGCGCGCGGAAGTGGGCCACCTCCATCCCGGTGACCCCCCGCTCGCAGCCCGCCTGCCTGTCCCAGGCCTCCACCGGTCTCATCGACTGCGGCAACTGGCAGGAGTCCGCCTCCTGGACCGTGCCGTCGAACGCGGTGTCCGGCGTGTACCTCGCCCACCTCCAGCGCACCGACGCGGACGTGGACAACCAGATCGCGTTCGTCGTCCGCGACGACGGCAGCCACGCGAAGATGGTCTTCCAGACCTCCGACACGACGTGGCAGGCCTACAACACCTGGGGCGGCAACAGCTTCTACGGCGGCCAGCCCGACTCGCGCGCCTACAAGCTGAGCTACAACCGCCCCTTCTCCACCCGCACGGACGTCCCGGACGGCCGTGACTTCCTCTTCGGCTCCGAGTACCCGATGATCCGCTTCCTGGAGCGCAACGGGTACGACATGAGCTACATCTCCGGCATCGACACCGACCGGGCCGGATCGCTGCTGCAGAACCACAAGCTGTTCGTCTCCACCGGTCACGACGAGTACTGGTCGGGCCAGCAGCGCGCCAACGTCGAGGCCGCCCGCGACGCCGGTGTGCACCTCGCGTTCTTCAGCGGCAACGAGGTCTTCTGGAAGACCCGCTGGGAGAACAGCATCGACGGGTCGAACACGGCCTACCGCACGCTGGTCACCTACAAGGAGACCCACGCCAACGCGAAGATCGACCCGAACGCGCAGTGGACGGGGACGTGGCGCGATCCGCGGTTCAGCCCACCCGCCGACGGCGGTCGACCCGAGAACGCCCTCACCGGCCAGATCTGGACCGTGAATTGCTGCAGCTACGCGATCCAGGTGCCCGCCGACGACGGCAAGATGCGCTTCTGGCGCAACACCTCCGTCGCGAACCAGGCGACCGGAGCGGTGGCGACCCTGGCCCCGAACTCGCTCGGCTACGAGTGGGACGAGGACCTGGACAACGGCTTCCGCCCCAAGGGCTCCGTGCGGCTGTCGAAGACCACCGAGACGGTCCAGGCGAAGATCCAGGACTACGGCACGAACGTCGCCGAGGGCGAAGCCACCCACCGGATGACGATGTACAAGGCCGCCAGCGGCGCCATCGTCTTCGGCGCGGGCACCGTGCAGTGGTCCTGGGGCCTGGACGACCAGCACGACGGCGCGGCCGTGTCGACCGACGTGCGCATGCAGCAGGCGACCGTGAACCTGTTCGGGGACATGGGGATCCTGCCCACCACGATGATGGCCGGGCTCACCGCGCCGGGAACCTCGACCGACACCACCGCGCCGCAGACGACCATCGCCACCCCGACCGCGAACATGGTGGTCAACAGCGGTGACACGGTCACCGTCACCGGCACGGCCTCCGACGTCGGCGGCCGGGTCGGCAACGTGGACGTCTCGCTCGACGGCGGCACGACCTGGCACCCGGCCAACGGCCGGGAGAACTGGACCTACTCCGGCAGCGTCCCGCGCTCCGGCGCGATCAGCGTCCAGGCCCGCGCCACCGACGACAGCCTCAACACCGACGCCTCGCCCGCGACCGTCGGCGTCACGAGCACCTGCCCGTGCACGCTGTTCCCCGACCTGGCGAAGCCGAAGACCGACGCGACCACCGACGCCAACCAGATCAACGTCGGCACCCGCTTCACCACCGACTCGGCGGGCTTCGTGACCGGGATGCGCTTCTACAAGGGCGCGGGCAACACCGGCACGCACGTCGGCGGCCTGTACACCGCGGCGGGCCAGCAGCTGGCCACCGCGACGTTCGCCAACGAGTCCGCGTCGGGTTGGCAGAACGCGATCTTCAACCCGGCCGTGCAGGTCACCGCGAACACGCCGTACGTGGTGTCCTACAACGCCCCGGTCGGCAGGTACTCCGCAGACGCGGACTACTTCCGCAACAAGGGCCTGGACACCCCGCCGCTGCACGCGCCCGCCACCACCGAGACCGCGCTCAACGGCGTGTTCGCCTACGGCGCCCCCGGCTTCCCGAGCGAGAGCTACCAGGGCGGCAACTACTGGGTGGACGCGGTGTTCGACACGACCGAGCCGCCGGACACGATCGCGCCCAGCGCGACGGTGGACTCGCCGGTCAACGGCAGCTCCAGCGTCTCGACGACCGCGAAGCCGTCCGTGCGGTTCGACGAGCCCGTGCAGCAGGCCACGATCGCCCTCGCGGTCAAGAACCCGGCGAACGTCGCGGTGGCGGGCACCGTCGCCTACGACGCCGCCACGAAGACCGCGGTGTTCACGCCCAGCAGCCCGTTCGCGGGCAACACCAAGTACACGGTCGCGGTGACCGGCGCCAAGGACACCGCGGGCAACACGATGTCCGGCACGACCTCCTGGACCTTCACCACGCAGAAGCCCGCCACCCCCGGCGTGTGCCCGTGCAGCGTGTGGGACGACAGCGCGGTGCCGGGCACCGTGACCGTGAACGACGCCACCGCGGTCGAGCTGGGCATGCGCTTCCAGTCCGAAGTGAGCGGCTCCGTCAAGGGCGTCCGGTTCTACAAGGGGGCGCGGAACGTCGGCGCCCACACCGGTCGCCTGTGGTCCAACACGGGCACGCTGCTGGCCACGATCACCTTCACCGGCGAGTCGACGGCCGGGTGGCAGGAAGCCACCTTCAACTCGGCGGTGCACATCAACGCGGGCACGACCTACGTCGTCTCCTACACCACCAACGGGTACTACTCGGCGACCTCGGGCGGCCTGAACTCCGCCGTGGCCAACGCCCCGCTGCGGGCGCTGGCCACCGGCGCCGACGGCCCGTCCGGCGTGTACCGCTACGGCACCGGCGGGGTCTTCCCGACCAGCGGCGGCGGAGCGAACTACTGGGTCGACGCGGTGTTCCAGCCCGACCCCGACACGATCGCGCCCACGGTGACCGGCACCTCGCCGGGCAACGACTCGCGCAGCGTGCCGACGTCGTCCGCGATCACCGCGACGTTCAACGAGGCGGTCAACCCCTCGAGCGTGGTGTTCACGCTCAACGGCGACATCAACGCCGCGAGCCCGCTGACCGGCACGACCACCTACGACCCGGCCACCCGCACGGCGAGGTTCCAGCCGTCCGCGGCGCTGGGCGCGGCCACCACGTACACGGCCACGGTCAAGGCGGCGGACACCAGCGGCAACACGATGGGCAACGCCACCAGCTGGTTCTTCACCACGTCCGGCATCGGGGCCTGCCCGTGCACGCTGTTCTCGGACAGCACCACCCCGGTCACGGCGTCGGTGAGCGACTCCAACCCGGTCGAGCTGGGCGTCCGGATCACCCCGGACACCAACGGCTGGATCACCGGCGTCCGCTTCTACAAGGGCACCGGCAACACCGGCACGCACACCGGCAGCCTCTGGACGACGACCGGCACGCGCCTGGCGACGGGCACGTTCACCGGCGAGTCGGCCACCGGCTGGCAGAAGCTGACGTTCGCCAACCCGGTCGCGGTCACCGCGAACACCCAGTACGTGGTGTCGTACTACGCCCCGGCAGGCCGCTACGCGGGCGACGTCGACTACTTCACGACCGCGGTCGACAACGCGCCGCTGCACTCCCCGGCCAGCGGGAGCGACAAGAACGGGCTGTTCCGCTACGGCGCGGGCGGCGGGTTCCCGGTCGACTCCTACCGGTCCGGCAACTACTACGTGGACGCGGTGTTCACCAACAACGCGCCGTCCGACACGACGGCGCCGACGGTGACCGGCTACAGCCCGTCCGACGGCGTGACGAGCGTCCCGCCGACCGGCGCGGTGACGGTGACCTTCGACGAGGACGTCCAGCCCACGTCGCCGGTCTTCACCCTGGCGCCCACCGCCGGTGGCGCGAACGTGGCGGGTACGAGCGCCTACAACGCGGCGACCAGGACGTGGACGTTCACGCCCTCCTCCGCGCTGGCGTTCTCGACCTCCTACCGGGCCACCGTGTCCGGGGCGAAGGACGGGTCGGGCAACACGATGGCCGGGTCGGTGACGTGGACCTACACCACGGCGCAGGCCCCGACCAGCGGGTGCCCGTGCACGATCTTCGCGGACTCGGCGACCCCGACCATCGCGGCGGCCGACGACAACGGCCCGCTGTCGCTGGGCGTGCGGTTCACCGCCGAGAGCGACGGTGTCGTCAACGGCATCCGGTTCTACAAGGGGTCCGGCAACACCGGCACCCACACCGGAACGCTGTGGACGTCCACCGGGACCTCGCTGGGCACCGTCACCTTCACCGGTGAGACCGCGGGCGGCTGGCAGACGGCGACGTTCGCCACGCCGATCGCGGTGACCGCGGGCACCGAGTACGTCGCGAGCTACTTCGCGCCGAACGGCCACTACTCGGTCACCAGGGGCACGTTCGAGTTCAACGGGGTCGACCGGACCCCGCTGCACGCCCCGAAGGCGCTGAACGGGGCCCCGAACGGCCTCTACAAGTACGGCTCGGCGGCGGCGTTCCCCGACGGCGGCAACGACACGAACTACTGGGTCGACGTCGTCTACACGCCGAACGCCGGTGCGCCGCAGGGCTTCGCGGCCTCCTCCGGAGGTGCGGCGGCCGCTCCGGCCGGCTTCTTCCACGGCACGCCCGCGCAAGCGGTGTCGTCGGTGGTCGGAGTGCTCGGGTCAAGGTTGACGCAGTTGTTCACAACCACGAGGTGAGGTGACAGGTGAGCCCGTTCCCGCTGGTCGTCATGATGTCGGGCAAGCCGTGGGACGGAGTCCGCGGCGCCGACCGGCAGCAGGCCGAACAGCTGACGAGGTACGCCGACGTGCTGTGGGTGGATCCCCCGATCTCGCCGTTGACACCGGAGAGGTACCGACCCGGTGTCGGCAGGGGGATCCGCCCCCGGCTCACCTCGCCGGCGCCGGGCATCACCAGGCTCACACCGGTCGCGCTGCCGGGGCTGTCCCGCCCCGGCATCCGCGCCACCACCTGGCCGCTGGTCCGCGCCCAGATCCGCTGGGCGCTGGGCCGGACCGGCCGCAAGCCGCACGCCGTCGTGTCGTTCTCGTTCGACGACGTGCTCGGCAAGTGGGGCGACGGGGTCCGCACCGTCCTCTACGGCACGGACGACTGGGTCGCGGGCGGTCAGCTGATGGGGCTGGACCCCGACTGGCTGCGCGGCGAGGAACGCCGGGCGCTCGCCGACGCGAGCACCGTGGTGGCCGTGACGCCCGCCCTCGCGTCGCGGTGGGCGGGGCTCGGCGCCTCGCCGGAGTTCCTGCCCAACGGCGTGCACGCCGACGCCTACCGGAACGTGGAGTCGGCCGAGGTGCCCGCGGCCGTGGCGGACCTGCCGCACCCGGTCGCGGGCCTTGTCGGCCGGATCACCGCGCGGATCGACATCGGCATCCTGGAGACCCTGGTGGACAACGGGGTCTCGCTGCTGATGGTCGGTCCGCGCGACCCGTCGTGGGAGCCGCGGCGGTGGGCCGACCTCGTCGCCAGGGCGCACGTGCTGCACGTGGACGAGGTGCCGTTCCCGCGGTTGCCCGGCTACTTCAAGGGCATCGACGTCGGCATCACGCCCTACCACGACACCGAGTTCAACCGGGCGTCCTTCCCGCTCAAGACGCTGGAGTACCTGGCGGCCGGGCGGCCCGCGGTCAGCACGGACCTGCCAGCAACCAGGTGGTTGTGCCAGGACGCCGAAACGAACGCCCCCGGCGGACCGATAGTCATCACGGCGGGCTCGCACCAGGAGTTCGCCGGAGCGGTCCTCGCGGCCGCCCGGTCGCCGCGCACCGCCGACGAGGTCGCCCGCAGGCAGGGGTTCGCCCAGCTGCACTCGTGGCGTCGTCGGGGTGACGCGTTCGCCGAGGCCATCGGTCTCGCAGTCCACAATGGAGGGTCAATGGCAGGCACGGCACGGAGCGGCGTCGAGGGGGAGTCCCGATGATCCCCGTGATGCGCCCCGTCCTCGGCGAGGAGGAGGCCCAGGCCGCCGCCGAGGCCGTCAGGTCCGGCTGGGTGGCCCAGGGCCCCCGCGTCGCGGCCTTCGAGGAGGCCTTCGCCACGAGGGTCGGCGCCGCGCACGGCGTCGCGGTGTCCTCGTGCACGACCGGGCTGCACCTCGCCGTGCACCTGCTCGGCATCGGCGCGGGCGACGAGGTGGTCGTGCCGTCGCTGTCGTTCATCGCCACCGCGAACGCCGTCCGCTACACCGGCGCCACCCCGGTGTTCGCCGACGTCGACCCGGACACCGGCAACCTCACCGCGGACACAGTCAAGGCCGTCCTCACCCCGCGCACCAGGGCGGTCATGGTCGTGCACCAGGCCGGTGTCCCCGCGGACGTCGAGGAGCTGCGCGCGCTGTGCGACCCGCTGGGCGTGGACGTGATCGAGGACGCCGCGTGCGCCGCGGGCTCGACGTACCGGGGCTTCCCGGTCGGCACCGGCGCGCTGCTCGCGGCGTGGTCGTTCCACCCGCGCAAGCTGCTCACCACCGGTGAGGGCGGCATGGTCACGATGGACCGCGAGGAGTGGGCGGTCCGGGGCAGGCGGCTGCGCGAGCACGGCATGAGCGTCAGCGCCGCCGACCGGCACAAGGGCGGCGCCGCGGTCGTCGAGGAGTACCTGGAGACCGCGTTCAACTACCGGCTCACCGACATCCAGGCCGCCGTCGGGCTCGTGCAGCTCGGCAGGCTGGACGGCATCGTGGCGCGCAGGCGCGAGCTGGCCGCGCGCTACCACGGGCTGCTCGCCGACGTGCCCGGTCTGCGGATGGTGCGCGACCCGGAGCACGGCACGACGAACTACCAGTCGTTCTGGGTGCGGCTGCCCGACGACAGCCCGCTGGAGCGCAACGACGTGCTGGCCGGGCTGGCCGAGCGCGGCGTGTCCGCGCGCCGCGGGATCATGGCGTCGCACCTCGAACCGGCCTACCGCGGGCACCCGCGCGGCGACCTGCCGGTCACCGAGGACCTGACGCGGCGGACGCTGATCCTGCCGCTGTTCCACGACATGACCACGGGGGAGCAGGACACCGTGGTCGACGCCCTCAAGGCCGCTCTGGGCCTGCCGGTGGCGACGGGTGGCGTGCGATGAGCGCTGCCCGTCCGCTGCTGCTGGTGGGTGCGGGCGGCCTGGCTCGCGAGTGCTTGGCGGCGCTCGCGGCGGTCGAGCAGGCAGGCACGGCCCCGTACACCGTGCTCGGCCTCCTCGACGACGACCCCGCCCGGCACGGGACGCCGGTCGACGGCACTCCCGTGCTGGGCGGGTCGGAACTGGTCGACGAACACCCGGACGCGGCCGTGCTGGTCTGCACGGCGACCTCCCGCGTGCCGGACAGCAGGCCGCGGATCGCCCGGCGGCTCGGGCTGTCCGACGACCGCCTCGCCACCCTCGTGCACCCCGCGGCCAGCGTCGCGCGCGGCACCGAGATCGGCGCGGGCGCGATCCTGCTGGCGGGCGTGGTCGTCACCGCGCCGCAGCGGATCGGCCGCATGGTCGTGGCCATGCCGCAGGTGCTGCTGACCCACGACGACGAGGTGGGCGAAGGCGTGACGATGGCCGGTCGGGTCGCCCTCGCGGGCGGCGTGACCGTCGGCCGGTGCGCCTACCTCGGCGCGGGCTCGCTGGTCCGGGAGAACCTGGCCGTGGGCGAGCTGTCCCTGCTGGGCATGGGTTCCGTGCTGCTGGAGGACCTGCCCGCCGGTGAGACCTGGGTGGGCTCGCCCGCGCGGCGGCTCGTCAGGCGCCCGAAGGCGGTGGCCCGGTGAAGGTCCTCGTCTTCGCCCACCGGCTGGAACTCGGCGGCACCCAGACCAACGCGATCGAGTTGGCCGCCACGATCCGGGACACCCACGGCCACGAGGTGGTGCTGTTCGCCGCGCCCGGCCCGGCCTCGGAACTGGCCAGGAGCAAGGGGCTGCGGCTGATCGAGGCCCCCGACGCCACCGGCCACCCGTCGCCCGCGGTCATGCGCGCCCTGCGCGCCGCCGTCCGCGCGGAGCGGCCGGACCTGATCCACGTGTGGGACTGGCCGCAGTGCTTCGACGCCTACTTCGGCGAGCACCTCGTGCACCGCGTCCCGCTGCTGTGCACGATGATGGGCATGGTGGTGCCGAGCTTCGTGCCGCGCCAGCTGCCCACCACGTTCGGCACCCAGCAGCTCGCCGACGACGCCCGCCGGTCCCGCACCGGCACGGTGGACCTGCTGGAACCGCCGGTCGACATCGCGTTCAACGCCCCCGGAGCGGTGGACCCCGCCCCGTTCAAGGAGAAGTTCGGCCTCACCGACGACAAGCTCACCGTCGTCACGGTCTCGCGGCTGGTCGAGTGGCTGAAGCTGGAGAGCCTGCTGCGCAGCATCCAGGCCGTCGACCTGCTGGCCGAGAAGCACGCCGTGCGGCTGGTCATCGTCGGCGAGGGCACCGCGGCCGAGCAGGTCGCCGCCCGCGCGGGCGAGGTGAACCGGAGGCACGGCACGGACGTCGTGGTGCTCACCGGCGGACTGCTCGACCCGAGGCCCGCCTACGAGGCGGCCGACGTGGTGCTGGGCATGGGTGGCTCCGCGCTGCGCACGCTGGCGTTCGCCAAGCCCATCGTCGTGCTGGGGGAGAAGGGCTTCTCGCTGCCGTTCGACGAGAGCACCGTCGGCTACTTCCGCAGGCACGGCTACTACGGCCTCGGCAAGGGCATCGAGACGCCCGCCGACCTCGCCGCGCAGATCGAGCCGATGATCGAGGACTCGCTGCTGCGCAAGGAACTCGGCGAGTTCGGCCGCGGTGTCGTCGTGAGGCACTACGGGCTCGACCCCGCGGCGCGCGGGCTGGAGGAGCTGTACCGCCGGGTGGCCGCCGCCCCCGCGCACCGCGCGACCACGGCGCGCGAAGGCGCCCGCACGGTCGCGATGCTCACGGCCCGGCGACTGCCGGCGCCGGTCAAGGACAAGCTGCGCGCGGTGGTACGCCGCCTCGCGCCGAACAGGGGACAGGGGGTGGCCTCGTGACGGTCCCACTGGTGGATCTCGGGATCCAGCGCGACCAGATCGCGGACGAGGTCGCGGAGGGCTTCGCCAGGGTGCTGGCGGCCACCGCGTTCGTCGGCGGTCCGGACTGCGCGGCCTTCGAGGCCGAGTTCGCCGCGTACTCCGGCCGCGCGCACTGCGTCGGCGTGGCCAACGGCACCGACGCGCTGGAGCTGGCGCTGCGCGCGGCGGGCATCGAGTCGGGCGACCGGATCGCGTTGCCCGCCAACACCTTCGTCGCCACGGCGGAGGCCGTCGTGCGGGCCGGCGGCGTGCCCGTGCCGGTCGACGTGGACGACGAGCACCTGCTGCTCGACCCGGCCGCGCTGGCCGAGGTCGCCGCGGACGTGCGCGCGGTCATGCCGGTGCACCTGTTCGGCCAGCTCGCCCCGATGGAGCCGATCATGGCCATCGCGCGGGAGCACGGGCTGGTCGTGGTCGAGGACGGCGCGCAGTGCCAGGGCGCCACCCAGCACGGCAGGGGCATGGGCTCGTGGGGCGACGCCGCGGGCACCAGCTTCTACCCCGGCAAGAACCTCGGCGCGTTCGGCGACGCGGGCGGCGTGCTGACCGACGACGAGGAGGTCGCCCACCGGGTGCGCCTGCTCGCCAACCACGGCAGCGACCGCAAGTACGAGCACCCGACGCTGGGCTTCAACTCCCGGCTCGACACGCTCCAGGCCGTGGTGCTGCGGGCGAAGCTCGCCCGCCTCGCGGGCTGGAACACCGAGCGGCGGCTCGCCGCCGCCACGTACGCCGAACTGCTCAAGGACGTCGACGGCGTCCGGCTGCCCGGCGCGGCCGAGGGCAACGAGCACGTGTGGCACCTCTACGTCGTGCGCGTCGAGGACCGCGACGGCGTGCTGATCGACCTGAACAAGGCGGGCATCGGCGCGGGCATCCACTACCCGGCGCCCGTGCACACCACCGGCGCGTTCGAGCGGTACGGCCGCCACGAGGGCTATCCCGTCGCGGAGCAGGCGGCGGGCGAGATCCTGTCGCTGCCGATGTTCCCCGGCATCACCCGCGCCCAGCAGGAGCGCGTCCGCGACGTCCTGGTCGAAGCGGTGGCCTCCCGTGTCTGATGAGGTGGAGGTGCACCCGCTCGGGCTGTGCGAGTCCGACGCCGTCGGCCCGCGCACGCGGGTCTGGGCGTGGGCGCACGTGCTGCCCGGCGCGGTCGTCGGCGCGGACTGCAACATCTGCGACCACGCCTTCGTCGAGGGCGGCGCGGTGCTCGGCGACCGGGTCACGGTGAAGAACGCCGTGCTGGTGTTCGACGGCGTGACGACCGGCGACGACGTGTTCCTCGGCCCGAACGTGGTGTTCACCAACGACCTCCGGCCGCGCGCCCACGTGAAGAAGGGCCCGGAGGCGCTGCTGCCGACGCGCGTCGAGTCCGGTGCCACGCTCGGCGCGGGAACGGTCGTGGTGTGCGGCACGACGATCGGCGCGTTCGCCTTCGCCGCGGCCGGTTCGGTCATCACCAGGAGCGTGCCCGCGCACGCGTTCGTCGCGGGGAACCCGGCGAAGGTGCGCGGCTGGGTGTGCGAGTGCGGCGAGCCGCTGGACGAGCTGTTCACCTGCGCCTGTGGATTGAAGTACGAGCAGGTCGGCGAGGGGCTGGCCAGGCGATGACCGCCGAGGTGAGGACCGGTTCGGTGGCCGCGCCCGCGAGGGCGCGGCTGTCGTTCCTGGACGGCGTGCGCGCGCTGGCCGCGCTCTACGTCGTGCTGCACCACATCTGGTTCACCGTGTACCCGACGTACCCGGTGAACTCGGGTCCGGTGTTCCTCGGCTGGCTGCTCTACGGGCACCTCGCCGTCGCGGTTTTCATCGTCGTCAGCGGGTTCTCGCTGACCGTCGCCCCGGCCCGGCGCGGCTACCGGCTCGGTGGCGTGGCCAGGTTCCTGCGCAGGCGCGCGTGGCGCATCCTGCCGCCGTACTGGGCCGCGCTCGGGCTGTCGGTGCTGGTGTTCGGGTTGATCACACCGGAGCTGACCGGCCGCGCGATCACGCTCAAGGGCGTGCTCGCGCACTTCTTCCTGGTGCAGGACGTGGTCGACAGCCCGAAGCCGAACGGCGCGTTCTGGTCGATCGCGATCGAGTGGCAGATCTACTTCCTGTTCCCGCTCGTGCTCCTGCTGCGCCGCCGCATCGGTCCGCTGTGGATGGTCGTCGTCTCGACGGCCGCCGTCGTCGCCGCCCAGCTGGTCGGCGAGAACGTCGGCCCGCTCGACGGCGTGCTGAACCTGACCCCGCAGTTCCTGGCGCTGTTCGTGTTCGGCGTCGCCGCCGCGATGGTGCTGGAGGAGGGCCGCACGGCCCCCCGCTGGCTCGGCGCGGCCGGCGTGGCGTGCTTCGCGGTGTTCGTCGTGCTGGCGGTGGTGTTCGGCTCGGTGTGGGTCGACCGCGGCTACTTCTGGATCGACCTGCTGGTCGGCGTCGGCACCGCCGCGGTGCTGGCCGTGCTCGCGGGCGGCGGGTTCGCGCCGCTGCGCGCGTTCCTGGCGAGCTGGGCGCTCAGCCGCGTCGGCCTGTTCTCCTACAGCGTCTACCTGGTCCACCTGCCGCTGCTCTGGCTCGTCGACCACTTCCTGGTGTCGGTGCTGGTGGCCGACCCGCTGGCCCGCTTCGGCCTGCTGCTCGTGTTCGGCACGGCCGCCGTGCTGGGCGGCTCCTACCTGTTCCACCGCGTGTTCGAACGGCCGTTCATGGAGAACAGGTCGCTCGCCGAAGTGACGGCGGCGATCCGGGGGGGACGAGCGACGACATGAGCACCGAGTCGACCGAGGAACTCGGCACGCTGGTCCGCAAGGGGATGCGCTGGAGCTTCGCCAGCACGTTCCTCTCGCGGCTGGCGAACCTGGCGTCCGGGATCATCCTGGCGCGGCTGCTGACGCCGAACGACTACGGGCTGTTCGCGGTCGCGACGGTCTCGCTGGTCATCCTGATCAACATCAACGACCTCGGCCTGGAACAGGTGCTGGTCCGCTGGCCCGGCGACGTGGCCAAGGTCGCCTCGACCGCCACCACGGTCATCTTCGGCTTCAGCGTCGTGCTGTTCATCGGCTTCCAGGCGGGCGCGAGCGCGTTCGCCTCGGCGCTGGGCGCGCCCGAGGCGACGGACCTGGTGCGGGTGCTGGCGTTCGCGATCCTGATCAACGGCGCGCTCGCCGTGCCGTCGGCGATGCTCACCCGCTCGTTCCGCCAGGACCTGCGCACCTACGCCGACCTCACCGGGTTCATCGTCACGACCGGGCTCACGCTGGCGCTGGCGATGACCGGCTTCGGCGTGTGGGGGCTGGTGTGGGGCAGGCTGCTGGGCAACCTGGTGAACGGGTTGCTGCACCTGAAGTTCACCCCGGTCCGCTACCGGCCGGGCTGGGACCCCGCGGTGGCGAGGGAGTTGCTGCGCGGCGGGCTGCCGCTGGCCGGGGCGACGATCCTCGCGGTGGCGATGGTCAACGTGGACAACGTGGTCATCGGCAGGCTGCTGGGCCCGGAGACCCTCGGGCTCTACGTGCTGGCGTTCAACCTGTCCAGCTGGCCCGTGACGCTGCTGTCCATCCCGGTGGCACGGGTGAGCGTGCCCGCGTTCGCGCGGCTCCAGGAGGACCTCGTGGCGCTGCGCGCGGCGTTCGCCAGGTCCATGGGGCTGCTGATGGCCGCCGCGGTGCCGATCTGCGGGCTGCTGGCGATCATGGCGGGGCCGACGATCCGGTTCGTCTACGGCGACAAGTGGGCGGGCGCCGCGACCGCCCTGGTGTTCCTGGCCGTGCTGGGGCTGGCGAGGGTGGCGCTCCAGCTGTGCTTCGACGTCCTCATCGCGGTCGGCAGGGCCCGGCAGACGCTGGGTCTCCAGGCGCTCTGGCTGGTGGTCCTCACGCCCGCGCTGGCGATCGGGGCGCACCTGCACGGCGTGGCCGGGGTCGGCGTCGCGCACATGGCCGTGGCGGTCGTCGTGATGCTGCCCGCGTTCCTCTTCGCGCTCACCGGACTGGGCATCCGGCCCGGCCTGCTCGGCTCCGCGGTGCTGCGCCCGGCGCTGGGCGCTGTACTGCTGTGCGTGGTCCCGTACTTCGCGACGCGGGAGCTGCGCCCGGACCTGCTGGTGCTGCTCGTCGGCGGCGTCGGCGGCCTCGCGCTGTACCTGCCCGTGGTGCTTCCGATGCGGCGCGGGCTCGCGGCGCTGAAAACCGCTAAACCCGCAGGTCGCGAAGCGGAAACGGAGGCGGTGTGACGACCATCTCAGTTGCGTGTGCAAAGCATTGTAGAAGTGCCGGTCTAAGGGGGCCGAAGAAGAGGGTCGCGCACCTTTCACCACCTTCGAATCCCATTTCCCGACCTGACCAGCGATTTGGTAGATCAATTCATTGTGACGATGACTCGCTTTTTAGCTTTCCATTGTCGGTGGAGGCTTCGGGTTGGCCCGTTCGGCGCAGTGCAACCTCCCGGACCTTGGGTTACCGTTCGACCGCCTAAACGGTAACCGGGGTATAACGGTGCCGTGGCACGCCGACCGGGCGCTCGCGGGGGATTCGTCTCCGGTCATCGAACCGTCCAACGAAAGGTGGGCTCCACTCGTGCATCCCCGCACGTCGTCAAGACAGGTCAACGACAGCCGTCGTACCCGCAAGCTGTTGGCCTCCTCCGCCCTCCTCGTCATCGCGGTCATCGGTGTCGCCGCCTGCAACCCGGCGCGCGCCAGGCCGGTCGCCTCGACGTCGAGCCCGGTGCTGTCCCCCGTCCGGACGACCGAGACCCCGTCGTCCAGCGCGCCGCCGTCCTCCACGGCCTCCTCGGCCCCGTCGAGCAGCAGCGACGCCCCCACCTCCTCTCCGGTCGCGCCCCCGCCCGCGCTCCCGAAGCCGCCGCCCGCGCCCTCGCAGGGCCTCACGGGCTGGCCGAACGCCTCCAACACCGGCGTCCAGGTCTCCGACCTCAAGGAGGTCCGCGGCGACCAGCTCGTCGACGCGGACTGGATCAAGAAGCAGGGCCTCCCCGGCAGCGGGTCGCAGGCCGATCCCTACCGGATCGAGAAGTACCTGGTCGCGGGCATGCTGCACATCGACCTGCCGGAGACCACCAACCTCGTCGTCTCGCAGTCCCGCGTCTACGGCGGCGAGTTCCACGCCCTGTGGATCGAGGGCGGCACGGTGACCGTGCAGGACACCACGATCGCGCCGAACGGCAAGGGCCTCTCCGGCAACGGCATCGTGGCCTACCGCGACGGCACGTTCCTGCGGAACAACATCTACGGCTTCAACATCGCGATCATGGTCCAGGGCCAGGGCCCGTACCTGATCCAGGACAACTTCCTGCACGACACGTACTTCCAGAGCGGCGATCACACCGATGTGATCAACATGAACCCGAACGCCAGCAACGGTGTCGTGAAGCACAACTACATCGACGGCATCCGCAGCGACGGCGACTACACTCACAACGGCATCGGCATCTACAACGACCCCGGTGCCGGGTCGGGCGCGAACGCGGTCAGCAAGAACTGGACGATCGAGCAGAACTTCATCACCCGCTCGAACCACCTGATCTTCGCGGCCGCCTCCCCGCCGTTCGTCGTGAAGGACAACGTGCTCACCACGGAGTACAAGTACGCGCCGTTCCACAACGCGCTACCGGGTAACGCGGACGCGGGCGGCAACGTGGACCAGAACGGCAAAGCGGTCAAGGCCCAGGGCTGACATCCCCTGAGACACGGGAACGCACACCCCCGGTATCCCTGGTGGTACCGGGGGTGTTCCCGTGACGCAGGTGGATTCCGGGAGAACTCTGCGTGTTCGTTGGTCCGGACGGTGGACGGAGCGTAACGACCCCCTCTTCCTGGTCGATCTAGCAAGAGATGATGCCGAGTTGTTCGCGCACCGGGACCGCACCCGTGCGTCGAGGCTTTCCGAGGACGTGGCCGTGAAGCAGTTCCCCGTTGCCGAGCCCCATCGGCCTGTCCGCCCCCTGGCCGTGGTCGTCGTGACCTACCAGAGCGCGGACGTGGTGCAGGGGTGCCTGGCGGCGCTTCCGCAAGCGCTCAGCGGCGCGGGCGAGTCCCGCGTCGTGGTGGTGGACAACGCCTCCACCGACGGCACCCGCGAGGTCGTGGCGCGGATCGCTCCCACCGCGACGGTCGTCGCGCGCTCCGCCAACGACGGTTTCGCCGCCGGGGTGAACGCGGGCATCGCCGCGGCCCCGGACTGCGACGTGCTCGTGCTCAACGCCGACATCCGGCTCGCCCCCGGTTCGGTCGCGCTCCTGAGGGCCGCCGCCACCCGCCGCGTCGGCGTGGTCGCACCGGCCCTTGTGGACGGCGACGGCGTGCCGCAGAAGTCGTTGCGCCGCGCGCCGACGGTCCTGCGCACGCTGGCCGAGGCCGTGCTGGGCGGCACGCGGGCCGGGCGGTACCGCCCGCTGGGCGAGACCGTGACCGATCCCGCCGCCTACCGGGAAGCAGGCGCGGCCGACTGGGTGTCCGGCGCCGCGTGGCTGATCACCAGGGAGTGCCTGAACGTCCTGGGCGCGCTGGACGACCGCTACCTGCTGTACTCCGAGGAGACCGAGTTCATGCTCCGGGCCCGCCGCGGCGGGTTCGCCGTGCGCTACGAGCCCGCCGCGAGGGCGGTGCACCTCGGCGGCGAACTGGAGTCCTCGGCACGGCTGTGGTCGCTGATGGTGGCGAACAAGGTGCGGCTGCACCGGGAGCGCCACGGCCTCGCAGGCGCCGTGCCGATGTGGTTCGCCGTGGCGCTCAACGAACTGCTGCGCTCGGTGCGCGGTGACGCGGAGTCGCGGACCAGGCACCGCGCGGCGTTGCGCGGACTGGTCGGCATGAGGCGGTGGCCCACCCCGCTGGACGCCGCGGCCGCGGTCGACTCCGGCGCGCCGAGCTACCTGTGCTTCTCCGCCCAGGACTGGTGGTACCACAACCGGGCGCACTCCGACTTCCAGCTGCTGACCCGCGTCGCCGAGCGGCGCAAGGTGCTGCTCGTCAACAGCATCGGCCTGCGGATGCCGCTGCCCGGCCGCAGCACCCAGTTCCTCCGCCGCATCCTGCGCAAGGCGCGCAGCGTGGCGATGCTGGTGCGCAGACCGCTGCCCGACGTCCCCGGCTTCCACGTGATGACCCCGCTGCCGCTGCCGTTCTACGGCAAGCCGTGGCTGCGCAAGCTGAACTCGGTGCTGGTGCGGGCCCAGGTGCGCGCGGTCTGCGCCGTGCTGCGGATGGGGAGCCCGGTCGTCGTGGCGACCATCCCCACCGCCTGGGACGTGGTGTCGCCGATGAAGCGCGAGTCGCTGCTGTTCAACCGCTCCGACCGGCACTCCGCGTTCCCGGAGTCCGACCAGAAGACCATCGCCGCGCTGGAGGACGAGCTGCTCGCTCACTCCGACCACGTGCTCTACGTCAGCCGGGCGCTCCAGGAGCAGGAGCACGGCGCCACCGGCGACCGCTCGTACTTCCTCGACCACGGCGTGGACCTCGAGCACTTCCGCCGCCGCCCGGCCGCCGAGATCCCCGCCGACCTGGCGGGCGTCGCAGGCCCGATCATCGGGTTCTTCGGCAGCCTGGACGACTATCTCGTCGACTTCGACCTGCTGGAGCACGTCGCGGCCTCGCTGCCGGACGCCTCGCTGGTCCTGATCGGCGACGCGACCTGCTCGATGGAGCGGTTCGCCAAGTACCCCAACGTGCACTGGCTCGGGTTCAAGCCCTACGAGCAGATCCCGGCCTACGGCACCGCGTTCGACGTCGCGCTCATGCCGTGGCTCGACAACGACTGGATCAAGCACGCGAACCCCATCAAGCTCAAGGAGTACCTCGCGCTCGGCCTGCCGGTCGTGACGACGGACTTCCCCGAGATCGACCACTACACCGACCGGGTGCGGGTGGCCAAGGACCGCGACGGCTTCGTGGAGCTGATCGGCGTCTCGCTCGTCGAGGGCGCCCCGGTGTCCCGCGAGCAACTGCGCGAGTCGGTGCTCCCGGCGTCCTGGGACTCGCGCGCGCGGCAGCTCGTCGAGCTGGCCGAGGGAGGCCGCCCGTGTGCGGGATAGCGGGGTACCGCAGGCTCGACGGCGCGCCCGTCGACCAGGACCTGCTGCGCGCCATGGCGTCGCGGCTGGTCCACAGGGGACCGGACGACTCGGGCGTCTGGGCGTCCGGGGCGACCGGGTTCGCGCACACCAGGCTCTCCATCATCGACCTCGGCTCGTCCGCGCAGCCGATGGCGAGCCACGACGGGCTGCGCACGGTCGCGTTCAACGGCGAGATCCTCAACTACCGGCAGCTCCGGTCCGAAGTGGACTACCCGTACCGCACGGGCGGCGACACCGAGGTGCTGCTGGCCCTCTACGAGCGCCACGGCATCGACGGCGTGCGCAAGCTGCGCGGCCAGTTCGCCTACGCCGTGCACGACGCCGAGACCGGCGACCTGCACCTGGTGCGCGACCGCATGGGCGTGCTGCCGCTGTACTACTACGTCGACTCCGAGGTCTTCGCGTTCGCCTCGGAGATCAAGGCCCTGTTCCCGGTCATCGGTCGCCGCGAGGTCGACCGGGCCAGCCTGCACGACTACCTCGCCCACCGCTCGGTACCAGCGCCCTTCACGCTCGTGGAGGGCGTCCGCAAGGTGCCGCAGGGGCACCGGCTGCGGCTCAGCGCAGCCGGTGCCGTCACCCTGGCGCCCTACTGGGAGCTGCCCCGCGAGCCGGTCGTCGCCGCGCACACGCCCGAGGAGGCCGTGCGGCTGGTGGCGAACGCGCTCGACGAGTCGGTGCGCGACGCCTTGGTGGCCGACGTGCCGGTCGGCGCGTACCTGTCCGGCGGCGTGGACAGCAGCCTGATCACCGCACTGGTGGCACGGGCCCGCGAGGGCGCCGGGCTGCACACGTTCTCCGCGGGCTTCGGCGATCCCCGCGTGGACGAGCTGGACTGGGCGCACAAGGTCGCGAAGATCGTCGGCAGCGAGCACCACGACGTGATCGTGACCGCGGACGACTTCCGCGAGTCGTGGGCGAACCTGAGCTGGCACCGGGACGCGCCGCTGTCCGAACCCGCCGACGTGGCGGTGTTCAAGCTGGCGCAGCTCGCCCGCCGCGACGTGAAGGTCGTGCTGTCCGGCGAAGGCAGCGACGAGCTGTTCGGCGGCTACCCGAAGCACCGCTTCTCCCAGGCGACCCGGTGGGCGGGCGTCGTGCCCGCCGCCCTGCGCGGACCCGCCCTGCACCGCCTGGAACGCGCCCTGCCCGCCAGTCGCGCCCGACTCGGCGTCGCCGTGCGGGCGATGGCCGAACCCACCGCCGCCGAACGCATGCGCGGCTGGTTCGCGCCGTTCACCGTGCAGGAGCGCGACGCGCTGCTCGGCGGACCGGCGACCCGCAGCGCCACGGGCCCCTACGAGCGCGGCCGGGGCGACGCCCTGCACCGCATGCTCTACGCGGACTCGCACTCGTGGCTCGCGGACAACCTGCTCGAACGCGGCGACCGCATGTCGATGGCCGCGTCCCTCGAACTCCGCCCGCCCTTCCTCGACCACCGGCTGGTGGAGCTGGCGTTCACGCTGCCCAGCTCGGTGAAGGTGCGCAAGGGCGTCACGAAGTGGGTGGTCAAGGAAGTGGCACGAGCCCATCTGCCCGACGAGGTGGTCGACCGCAAGAAGGCCGGTTTCAAGGTGCCGCTCGACGCCTGGTTCCGGGGCGGGCTGCGGGACATGGCGCACGACCTGCTGACCGGCCCCTCGTCGTTCGTCGGCGAGGTGCTGGACCGGACGGCCGTGCGGACGCTGCTGGCGGAGCACGACTCCGGCAGCAGGAACGAACAGCCGCGGTTGTGGACCCTGCTGTCGCTGGAAGTGTGGCAACGGGAGCTGGCCAGGGCCAACGGGGTGGAGGTGCTCGATTGACGTCCTCCCCAGTCATGAGTGACCGAGGATTCCCGTCCACCTCACGGCGGACAGTTCCTGTTTCTTCCCCCTTGGAAGGGAGGTTCCGACAGATGCCCCACCGACTACTGGCGTCGGTTTGGTCTGACTCCGTCTCCACAGGCTGTGACCGCCCGCCCGGCGGCCAGGATGTTTCGTGCGGCGTTGACATCCCGGTCGTGGATCTCGCCGCAACCGGGGCAGGTCCACGACCGCAGACCCAACGGCAACGCGTCGAGCAGATGTCCGCACCGCGAGCAGGTCTTGCTGGATGGGTACCACCGGTCCACCACGACTACCGTTCGGTCGTACCAGCCCGCCTTGTAAACCAGCATGGATCGGAATTCCGACCACGACGCGTCGTTGATCGCCCTGGCCAGGTTGCGGTTGCGGACCATGTTGCGGACTGCCAGGTCCTCGATCACGATCGTTTGGTTCTCACGAACGAGTCGAGTGGTCAGCTTGTGCAGCAGGTCCCGCCGTCGGTCGGCGATCCGGGCGTGCACGCGGGCGACCTCCACCCTGGCCTTGGCCCGGTTGTTCGAGCCCTTGGCCTTGCGGGCCAGGTTCCGCTGCGCACGGGCCAGCGCAACCCGCTCCCGGTGCTCATGCCTCGGGTTGGCGATCTTCTCCCCGGTGGACAGCGTCAGCAGGCAGGCCAGTCCGGCGTCGACACCGACCTCCGCCGCCGTGGGCGCAAGCGGGTCGATGGTGGCCTCGACCAGGATCGACACGTGCCATCGCCCTGCCGGGTCGCGAGACGCGGTCACGGTCGAGGGTTCGGCCCCCTCGGGCAGTGGGCGCGACCACACGATGGCCAGGGGCTCGTTCATCTTGGCCAGCGTGAGCCGGCCATCGCGCCACCGGAACCCGGACCGGGTGTACTCCGCAGACGCGCGCGACGGCTTGCGGGACTTGAACTTCGGGTACGCGGCTCGTTTGCCGAAGAAATTGGTGAACGCCTTCTGCTGGTGCCGCAGGCACTGCTGCAACGGCACCGACGACACCTCGTTGAGGAACCCGAGCTCGTCGGTCTGCTTCCACGCGGTGAGCAACGCCGACGCGTCCGCGTAGCCGACGCGTCGCTTTTCCTGACGCCACATGGTGGTACGGGTGGCCAACGCCCGGTTGTAGACCAGCCGAACGCAACCGAAGGTCCGCGACAACTCCACGGCTTGCCCGGCGGTGGGGTAGAAGCGATACCGGTACGCTCGCTTCACCACCACCCCCGGCATGATCCGCGGAATACCCGCCTTGCCGATGGAGACCGAAGCCTCCTGTCCACTTCGGACCCAACCGTTCCCGGCACCCTCCACGGATCGGCTCCTCCCCAGCTCGAAGGCCAGGGCATCCACCGATTGGAGGTTCTCGAATGAGCCAGGACAAGAAACGCGGGCGTCGAGTGGTGCTCACCAGTGCGCGGGAGGCCCCCGGCACGGATGTCGACTTCGTCAGCGCCCTCAAGGTGCTCGGCAAGCAGTGGGTCGTGGTGACCATCGGCGTCTCGGTGATGGTCGCGGCCGCCATCGGCATCTTCTTCATGGTCCCGCCGACCTACGAGGTCAAGGCGTCCGACGTGCTGCTCGTCCCCGCCCAGGTGGGGTCGACGCAGGCCGGTCAGGCGAACCCGTACCTCGGGTTCGGCGGGTCGTTGGGCATCGTCGCCGAGATCACCGCCCGGCGGATGAACGACAAGTCCACGGTCGAGGAGATGGTGGGCAAGGGCGGCACCGCCGAGTACCTGGTGGACATCGTGCCGGGTGAGGCGCCGATGCTCCAGGTCACCGCGAACTCCAAGGACCGCGCGGCGGCGCTGCGCACCGCGCAGGTCATCGAGAAGTCGATGACCGAGCTGCTGACCCAGAACCAGGTCGACCTCAAGGCGCCGGAGAACCTGCTCATCACCACGAGCCCGGTGACCACGCCGACGCACGCAGAAGTCCAGCGGGGCAGCCAGATGCGGGCGCTCGCGGGCATGGCGGTCGTCGTGCTGGCGCTGACCGTGCTGATCGCGTTCCTGCGGGAGAGCGTGCAGACCCGCCGCCGGGCCAAGGCGACGGCGGCGCAGGAGCCCGTCGACGTCCTGGACGACTTCGAGGACGACGAGGACGAGGACGAGGCGCCGGTCGTGGCGGCCGCCCCGGCTCCGATGACCAACGGCGTGGCGCAGAACGGCCAAGCGCCGAAACCGGCCGCGCAACCGGCTCCGCAGCCCGCCGCGCAGCCGAAGCCCAGCCCGCAGGCGGCCCCCACGGTGAAGTCCGTACCGGTGCCGGAGGCGCAGCGCCAGCGTCCGCCGATGCGCAGGCCACGGGTCGCCGAGGAGACGCAGCGGATCAACCCGATCCCGAACCCGGACCAAGTCGCCTGGCCGCGAACCGAACTCGAGGTGAGCGCGCGGCCGTCCCAGCGCGACTGACGCCGTGCGCGGACTCCCCACCCGGCAGGAGAAGGGCGACGCACGAGGTCTGCTGACCTTCTTCGCCGTGCTGCTCTTCTGCCTGCCCGCCCAGCTGATCATCGGCCCGCTCGGCGCCAGCGGCACGCCCGCGGGCGTCGTCGGCATGGGACTGGTGGTGTTCTGGCTCATCACCAGGCTGCTGCCCGGTTCCGGCGTGAAGACCAACCTCCAGCCCGCCCGCGTCGCGGTCGGGCTGCTGGTGCTGTCGATCCTGCTGTCCTACGTCGTGGGCACGCTGAGCCCGCTGCCCGCCGACCAGCTCTCGGGCGCGGACCGGGCGCTGCTCACCACTATGTCGTGGATGGGCATCGCCTTCGTCGCCGCGGACATGCTGAAGTCCCGCAAGAGCGTGGAACTGCTGCTGCGCACGGTGGTCATCCTCACCGGGATCATCGCGTTCATCGGGCTGCTCCAGTTCGCCACCGGGTTCAACGTCGCCGAGCTGTACGGGCACATCCCCGGACTCAAGATCAACTACGACATCGGCAACGTGTCCGACCGGTCGAACTTCCGCCGGGTCTCGGCCACCGCCTCGCATGCC
Source organism: Umezawaea sp. Da 62-37 (assembly GCF_032460545.1). Lineage (GTDB taxonomy): Bacteria > Actinomycetota > Actinomycetes > Mycobacteriales > Pseudonocardiaceae > Umezawaea. The sequence goes on along the minus strand of NZ_CP135965.1, from coordinate 2,996,756 downwards.
ATCGAGTTCGGCGTGGTGCTGGCCATGGTGTTCCCGGTCGCGCTGCACCTCGCCTTCTACGTCAAGGAACGGCGCTGGCTCTGGTGGGGCGCGGTCGTCCTCATCGGACTCGCCAGCCCCATGTCGGTGTCCCGCTCGGCCACGCTCGGCATGTTCGTCGCGTTCATCGTGCTCTTCGCGGGCTGGTCCGGCGTCCGCCGCGGCATCGCCCTGCTGGTCGCGCCGGTGTTCGTCGTCGCGCTGCGGCTGCTGATCCCCGGACTCGTCGGCACCATCACCGGCCTGTTCACCGGCTGGGCGGACGACCCCAGCATCCAGGGCCGCACCGACGACTACGTCGTGGTCGGCCAGTTCATCGACCAGTCGCCGTGGTTCGGCCGCGGCTTCGGCACGTTCCTGCCCAAGGCGTTCATCACGCTGGACAACCAGTTCCTCGGCAGCATCGTCGAAACCGGCTTCTTCGGCCTGACCTCGCTCATCCTGCTGTTCGTCGTCGGCTTCGTCACCGCGCGCGGCGTCAGGGTCCGCGCCGACGACGAGGAGAACCGCCACCTCGGCCAGGCGCTCGCCGCCTCGATCGCGGTGTGCGCGCTGGCGTTCGTCACCTTCGACGGACTCGGCTTCCCGATGATCAGCGGTGTGCTGTTCCTGTTCATCGGCATCATCGGCGCGCTCTGGCGCCTGGCCCGCCGCGGCCAGCTCGTCGACGCGCCCGTCCTGGTCGACGTGAAGGCGGGGGTCGGGGTATGAGGCTGGGATTCGCGTGCAGTTGGGACGCGCGGCCGGAGCTCACGTGGTCCCACACGCCGTGGAACCTGCGCGAGGCGCTGCGGACGCGGGTCGACGTGGTCGACCTCGGTGTCGAGCACCCCCCGTTGCTGCGCAACGCCTTCAAGGCCGCGCACGCGCGGCGGGTCGACGGGCGCTGGGTGTCGATGTGGCGGCACGCCGCGTCGACCCGGCGGTTCGACGAGTGGACGCTGCGGCGGTCGCTGTCGCGCAACCCGTGCGACGTGGTGCTCCAGATCCAGGACCTGACGACGTTCGACCGGCCCTACCTGATGTTGCAGGACCTGAGCTACGACGTGCTGCTCGAGCTCGTCGACCAGCCCGGCGGGCTGAGCCACTTCCCGTCGTTGACGCGTTCCGACGTGCAGCGCTCGGCCGAGCGGCAGCGCGAGGTGTACGCGTCCGCCGCCGGGGTGCTGGCGATGAGCTCCTGGTTCGCCGACCACCTGGTCGAGGTGACCGGGCTGCCGCGCGAGAAGGTGCACGTCGTGAATCCCGGCGTGACCGCTCGCGGTGAATCGGCAGGGGTCGCGGCCGCGCACCACCGGCGGATGTCCGGGCCTCGGCGGCGGTTGTTGATGGTGGGCAAGGACTTCCCGACCAAGGGCGGCGACCAGGTCGTCGGCGCGTTGGCGATCCTGCGCCGGGAGGTCGACCCGTCGATCACCCTGACGGTCGTGGGGCCCGACGTGTGGCCGATGAGCGGGCCGGTGCCGCCGGGGGTCGATTTCCTCGGTCGGCTGCCGGTGTCCGAGGTCGGCGCGCTGTACGACTCGCACGACCTCTTCGTGCTGCCGTCGCGGTTCGAGGGGTTCGGGATCGCGTTCGTGGAGGCGTTGTCGCGCGGGTTGCCGTGCGTGGGACGGGACGCGTTCGCGATGCCGGGGATCATCACGGCCGGGGACCTGGTGTCCACCGACGAGCCGGAGGAGTTGGCGAAGGTGGCGGGGCAGTTGCTGCTGGACGATTCGGTGTACGACAGCGCTTTCGTGGGAGCTGAGGAAGTGGCCGCGCACTACACGTGGGAGCGGGCGGCCCGGCAGGTCGTGGAGATCGCTTCGGGGGTTGCGGGGTGATCGGGTCGTTGGCTTCTCGGGTGGCGGGGAGGTTGTCCCCTGCTTCCAAACGGCGCGTTCGTCGGGCTACCGATGGGGTGTTGAGTCCGGTTGGGTCGGTGCGCGGGGTGAGGACTTCCGCGCGGGTGGTGGCGTTGACTTACGACGACGGGCCGGATCCGGAGGGGACGCCCGCTGTGCTGGAGGCGTTGGGGGAGTTGGGGGTGCTGGCCACGTTCTTCGTGTTGGTGGAAAGGGCTGAGGGGCATCCTGCTTTGTTGCGGCGGATCTTGGATGAGGGGCATGAGGTCGCGCTGCACGGGATTGATCATTCGCGGTTGACCGAGAGGTCCGCGGGTGAGGTGCGGCGGTTGTTGGTGGAGGGGAAGCGGCGGTTGGAGGCTGTGGCCGGTCGGCGGGTGAGGTTGTTCCGGCCTGCTTTTGGGGCGCAGTCGGTGGGGACGTTCTTGGCGGCTCGGCGGGCTGGGTTGGATCCGGTGGTGTGGGGGCCGACCGTGTCGGATTGGGTTGATGGGACGGCTGTCGAGGTCGCGGCTCGGGCGTTGCCTGCGGTGCATCCGGGGGCGGTGATCTTGTTGCACGATGGGTTTGAGGTGCCTGTGGGGGATGAGACGCCTCGGCCGACCTTTGATCGGGGGGATGTGACTCGGTCGCTTGTGGGGGCGTTGAGGGGGGAGGGGTATGAGGTTATGTCGGTTGGTGGGTTGTTGGGGTGTGGGCAGGTGTGGAGGACGGCTTGGTTTCGGCCTTGAGTGGTTGGGGCTTTGAGTCGTTGGGGCGTTGAGTGGTTGGGGCTTGGGGCGTGAGGGCCTTGAGTGGTGAGGGCCTTGAGGCGTGAAAATTGTCGGACCCTCTGAGTACCTTGGGTATCGGGGGGTTCTCACGTCTGGGGGACCTCTGGGGGGCTGTGGGGGTCCGGCTTTCGGTGGTTGTGGGGGTGTCTGGCGAAGCCCGGCCCCGTGCGCGCAATTGTCTCAATGCACCACCACCGTTTGTCAAGGCGGGAAAGATGCCTTGACAAACGGTGGTGGTGCAGGAGGGCGCTGTGTATCGGGGGCAGGGGGAGGTCTGGCTTCGCTTATGTCGGCTGTGCTGGTGTAGGGCACCTCGCTGCGCGTCGGCAAGGCATCAGGCTGCGCCTGACAAGGCACCTCGCTGCGCGTCGGTGGGCGGTGGGCGCTCCGCGCCGGGTGCGAGGGGGCGGCTGCGCCGGTAGGGGTGGTGTCAGGAGTCCCAGCGGGAGGCGATGGTGGGGTCGGGGCCCAGGTGGGCGGTTCTGGTGAGGTAGTGGGTAAGTGAGGCGAGTGGTGCTTTTGCGGGGTTCGTCCTTGCCTGGGTGGTGATGGTGGTGATCATGGTTTTGGCGGAGTCGAGTCGTGGGTAGTGGGCGTGCAGGGTGGCTGCCATGGCGTCGGTGATGGGTTCCGAGTCGGCGCCGAAGTCCATGCCGGTGGCGACGGTTACGAGTTTGCTGATGAGGCCCTTGCGTTGGGCGATGCCGAGCGACGTGTGCAGGGCGATGGCGTCCCACACGCGGTCGATGGTGGGTTGGGCGACGCCGTTCTTCTGGAGGTGGTCAACGGCGAGGTCGGCGCCGGCGACTTCGAAGCGGTCCGGGTGGTTCGCGCCGGCGGTGCCCAGGCCCAGGTCGTGGAGGGTGGCGGCGAAGAAGAGGGTGTCGGGGTCGTAGTCCTTGTTGTGGCGTTCGTTCCAGTGGTCGACGAGGAATTCGGCGTACACGTACGCGCGGATGCTGTGGTTGGCGATGGGTTCGGCGACCGAGGCGTGCAGGAAGTCGAGGGTTTCCCGAGCGAGGGGGTCGGTGAGTTTTGCGGGGATGGTGATCATGGAGTGATCGTCCCGGCCGTCTGTGGACCGTGACCAGTGGCGGAAATGCCATGGAGTGACGGATTCTCGCCAGGGTTAGCGGTTGGGCACGGGGGAGGAGGCCGCGGTGGCGATGAGGACCGGGTCGGAGGCGCCGTCGGAGGCGACGCGGTAGACGCCGGGGACGCCGGTCTGCTGGGAGGGGACGCCGTAGGCCAGTGTGCTGTCGTCCAGCCAGGCGGCTTGGTCGTCGATGCCGGAGGTGTTCGGCAGGACCTTCTCGGTGCCGGTCTCCAGGTCTTCGACAGCCAGTTCCCAGCGGCCGACCCACTTGGTCGCCTTCTTGTACGCGAGGTGCTTGCCGTCCGGTGAGAGGGACGGGCATTCGGGGCCCTGGCGGACGGTGGCGGCCGTTCTGCTGCCGATGGAGCCCTTGATGAGCCAACGCCGTCCGCCGGTGCCCACGGTGGCGTAGAAGCCGGTGTCGTCGGCCTCGAAGGTCATGCCCCAGTAGTTGACGTCCAGCGCCGTGTGCACCGCGCCGTCGACGGTCAGGCCGAAGGTCTCCAGGGACTCGACGAGGGTGCCGTCGCGCAGGTCGTAGTAGCCGGTGCGGGTGGAGAAGCCGCCCGCGGAGGCGTAGGAGTCGCCGGTGACGAAGACGGTCCAGGAGACGATCTTGCCGGAGGCCGAGACCCGCGCGCGGCTGGGGACGCCGGGCAGGGGGATGGTCTTGACCTCGGTGCCGCCGACGATGACGGCGGCCTCGAAGCTGGGGCCGATGCCCGCGAGGCGGAGGCAGGCGGTGGTGCCGCCCGCGGTGTAGATCCGCTGGCAGCGCAGGCCGGTGGGGGTGCGGGGGCCGTCGGTCTGGCCGGGGTCGGTGGTGGAGACGGCGTCGCCGCCGTCGCGCTGGTCGACGAGCGTGATGGACGTGCCGCTGGGGGCGGCCGCGGCGGCGGTGCCGGACGGGCCGCCCGCCTGCCAGAGGTAGACGCCGGTCGCGAGGACGACCACCACTATGAGGAGCGCGCCGAGCGCGGTCCGGCTGCGGGTCGTCACGACGTCGTCTCCTTGCGGGTCACCACGAGCACCGCCACGAGGGCCGCGGCGAGGGCGCAGACGGCCGTCAGGACGGCCGTGCCGAGCGCGGCGTACTGGAGCAGGAAGCCGAAGCCGATGGAGGACACCAGCCGCGCCAGGGCCTGCCCGGTCTGCACGACGGCGAGGCCGGAGCCGCGCAGGGACGGCGGGATCATGGCCCCGGTCCACGCGGACAGCACGCCGTCGGTGGAGGCGTAGAACAGGCCGTGCATCAACAAGGCCGCGATGGCGACGCCGTAGCCGCCCGCGGGCGCCAGCAGCAGCAGGTACACGCCCAGCAGCAGCACGTGGCCGCCGAAGAACACCGGCCACCGGCCGATCACGTCGGCCAGCCTGCCCAGCGGCGCGGCGAAGAGCAGGAACGTGAGCGCGGTGCCGAGCGGCAGCAGCGGCAGCACGCCGAGCGGGACCTCGGTGGTGCGCTGCACGAGCACGAAGACGAACGCGTCGGAGACGGTGGCGACGCCGAGCAGCGCGGCGACCACGCCCGCCCGGCGGAACGGCACGTCCTTCAGCAGCGCGAGCCCCGCCTTGATGCTCGGCGCGGGGCCGGGCGAGGCGGTGGCCTTCGGCCGCTCCGGCACGAAGAAGCCGAGCACGATCAGGCCCAGCACGGCGAAACCGAAGCTGACGACGAAGATCGGGGTCGGCGCGGTGCCGAGGTTCATCAGGATGAGGAACGTCACGACGGGGCCGATCAGCGCGCCCACGGTGTCCATGCTGCGGTGCACGCCGAACGCGGTGCCGAGCTGGTCGCCGGGCACGCTCAACGAGATCAGCGCGTCGCGCGGCGCGGTGCGCAGGCCCTTGCCCGCGCGGTCCGCGGCGATCACGCCGCCGATGCCGAGCGCGGACGCGCCGACGGCCGGGAACACGAGCTTGGTGAGGGCGGACAGGCCGTAGCCCACGCCCGCGACCAGCTTCGGTCTGCGCAACCGGTCGGCGAAGTGCCCTCCCACCAGCCGCAGCACCGCGGTCGCGCCCGTGTACAGACCGTCGAGCAGTCCGAACTGGACGTAACCGATGTTGAGGCTGAAGAGCAGGTACACGGGCAGGAACGCGGTGATCATCTCCGCGGACACGTCCGTGAGGAGGCTGACCACGCCCAGCGCCACAACCGTTTTCGGTACCGCGCCGAGCCGCGTGCGCGTGCCGGCCCGCGCAGAAGCGATGTACACCCCGAACCACCTTCCGCTTGCCCCGGATATCGGCATGGGGTGCACTCAGCGTTACACCGGGCGGCGGTACGCCCCGTAGCCGTGAGCGGCCAGGCAGTGATGTTCGCCGGAAGCCGTAACCCTTTGCCCTCGGCGGACGACTACGAAGCGTCAGCTCACCTCAGGAAGAGGGTTCAGTGAGACGCGCGCCGCATGTGCTGATCATCGTGCAGAACCTCCCGGTTCCGCTCGACCGCAGGGTCTGGCTGGAGTGCCGGGCGCTGGTCAACGCGGGATACGAGGTCTCGGTCATCTGCCCGAAGGGGCCCGACGACCCGGCCTACGCCGTGCTGGACTCGGTGCACCTGTACAAGTACCGGCCGCCGCCGCAGGCCGACGGCGTGGTCGGCTACGCCTGGGAGTTCCTGTACTGCTGGCTGCGCACGGCGTGGCTCAGCCAGAAGGTGTGGCGCCGCGGCCGCTTCCACGTGATCCAGGCGTGCAACCCGCCGGACACCTACTGGGCGCTCGCGCTGCTGTGGCGGACGATGGGGGTGAAGTTCCTCTTCGACCACCACGACCTGAACCCCGAGGTCTTCCTGTCCCGGTTCGGGAAGCCGAAGGGCGTCGCCGGGCGCGCGCAGCTCGCGATCCTGAAGTGGTTGGAGCGCAGGACGTTCCACACCGCCGACCGGGTGACGTCCACGAACACCTCGTACCAGAAGATCGCGTGGGAACGGGGGCGCGTGCCCCGCGAGCACACCGCGGTCGTGCGCTCGGGCCCCGACACGTCGGTCATGCGGCCGGTCGCGGGCGACCCGGCCCTGCTGCGCGGCGGCAAGCACCTCGTGGCCTACCTCGGCATCATGGGCCCGCAGGACGGCGTGGACGGCGTCCTGGAGGTGGCGAAGCGGATCGTGCTCGACCGCGGCCGCACCGACGTCCGCTTCGCGCTCCTCGGGTTCGGCGACTGCCTTGAGGACCTGAAGAAGCAAAGCACCGCGTGGGGCCTGGACGACTACGTGGAGTTCACCGGCCGCGTCGGGCCGGAGCAGATCTCCCGCTACCTCTCGACCGCGTCGGCGGGCGTCTCGCCGGACCCGCTGAACCCGCTGAACGACGTGTCGACGATGAACAAGACCATGGAGTACATGGCCTACGCCGTCCCGGTGGTGGCCTACCGGCTGACCGAGACCGTGGTGTCGGCGGCCGACTGCGCGGTGTACGTGGAGCCCGGTGACGTCGACGGGTTCGCCAAGGCGCTGCTGGACCTGCTCGACGACCCCGACCGGCGCGGCGAACTCGGCGCGGCCGGGCGGCGGCGGTGCGAGAAGGTGCTGGACTGGCGGCCGCAGGCCGAGAACTACATCGGCGTGTTCGACGAGCTGCTCGGCTTCCGCTCCAGGGGGCCGTTCCCGGACGGGCCCGCCGTGGTCGACGGCGCGATGCTCGACAAGTGGGGCGGCAGGATGGTCGACGTGACCGACGACGAGGCGCTGCGGGCCTTCGCCGCCGACCGCCGTCACTCCATCGAGGACGCCTCGATGCGGGAAAGCGGCTAACACCAACGGTTCGGCGCGCGATGTCCGGAATAGGTCGGGGATCAGCGCCAGGAGGCTCCACATGCCAGTTCTCGATCGTTCCCGTACCACGACGGTGTTAGCCGTCGCCGCGGTGCTGTCGGCGGTCGCCGTCGCGCCCGCGGCGTCAGCCGACCCGATTGGCCGGGTACTCGGTTACGTCGCCAACAACGGCGGCGGTGTCTCGGTGATCGACACGGCGAACAACTCCGTCACCCGGACGGTCACCGACAACGCGGGCAGCTCGCCGTACACGGCGGACGTCGCGTTCGACGGAACTCGGGGCTATGTCACGAACCTCAGCGACAACACGCTGTCCGTGATCGACGCGCCGACCAACTCGGTCGACACGAGGATCCCCGTGGGCTCCAAGCCCGCGGGTGTCGTCGTCGCGCCCGACGGCGGCCACGTGTACGTCACGAACTACGGCGACGGCACGCTGTCCGTTGTGGACGTCGCCACCCTCAGCGTCGCCAAGACGATCAACGTCGGCCCCAGCCCGGACGGCGTCGCGATCTCCCCGGACGGCAGGACCGTCTACGTGGCCAACGACGTCACCGGACCCACGACGCTGACCGTCGTGGACGCCACGACGAACACGGTGGTCGCGTCGGTGTACACCGGCAGCAGGCCCAGTTCGCTGGCCGTGTCGCCCGACGGCGGCCGCGTGCTGGTCGTCAACAAGAACTCCGAGGACGTCGCCGTCGTCGACGCGGCCAGCAGGACCGTGCTCCGCGTCGTGACGGTCGGCCAGGTCCCCTACGGCGTCGACATCACCGCCGACGGCAAGCGCGCCTACGTGACGAACTCGGGCTCCGACACCGTGTCGGTGCTCAACCTCGAGAACGTGGGCGACCCCGAGGTCTCCGTGGTCGACGGCCCGCCGATCGCGGTGGGTGACCGGCCCATCGGCCTCGCCCTCACGCCCGACGACGGCAAGCTCTACATCACGAACTTCCTCGCCGGCACCGTGTCGGTCGTCGACACGGCGACCAGGACGGTCACCACGACCGTCCCCGTCGGCGAGAAGCCGGTCGGCGTCGCGGTGCACTTCGTGCCCGCCGCGGTGACCGTGCTGACCGGCGGATCGGCCAAGCTCGCGATCACGCTGCCCAGCATCCTCTCGGTGAAGAGCATCGACGCGCGGCTCACCGAGCAGCACACCGGCGCGCCGGTCGTTGGCGAGACCGTCGTCTTCCGCACCACCGAGGGACACCCGCTGTGCACCGCGGTGACGGACGCTACGGGCACCGCCCGCTGCGACTCCGCCTCGGCGCTGCTGATCACCGTGGGCGTCCTGCTCAAGGGGTACACGGCGAGCTTCCCCGGCACCAACGCGTACACGTCGTCGGTCGCCCACGGCTCGACGACGCTGCTTTAGACACCGTCGGCCCGCGCGCCGACCGCCAGACACAGGACTAGGGGAGTGACCACAGGTGTTCATCCGACGGATCGCAGTGATCGGGACGGGGTACGTCGGCCTGACGACGGGCGCCTGCCTGGCTTCCCTCGGCCACCGCGTCGTGTGCGCGGACGTGGACGTGGCGAAGGTCGAGCGGCTGACGCGCGGTGAGGTCGACATCCTCGAACCCGGCCTCCCGGAACTGGTCGCCGAGGGCATCGCCTCCGGCCGCCTCTCGTTCGTGGTGGGCGCCGCCAACGCCATCACCGCGCACGAGGGCGGCGCGGAGGTCGTGTTCCTCTGCGTCCCGACTCCGATGGGCGTCGGCGGACTGGCGGACCTCAAGGCCGTCGAGTCCGTTGTGGACGAATGCCGCACGGTGTTCGCCGAGGGCTGCGTCATCGTGAACAAGTCCACGGTCCCGGTCGGCACGACGGTGCTGACGTCGGACCTGCTGGGGCGCCCGGACATCTCGGTCGTCTCCAACCCCGAGTTCCTGCGCGAGGGCTCCGCGGTGAAGGACTTCCTGAACCCGGACCGCATCGTGGTCGGCTGCGACGACCAGGACGCGGCGGAGCGGGTGGCGGCGCTGTACGCGCGGCTCGGCGCGCCGACCGTGCTCACCGACGCGGCCAGCGCCGAAATGGTGAAGTACGCGGCCAACTGCTTCCTCGCGATGAAGCTGTCCTACGTCAACGCGGTCGCGGAGCTGTGCGAGCGGCTCGGCGCGAACATCTCCGACGTCACCGAGGGCATGGGCTACGACCGCCGCATCGGCCAGTCGTTCCTGTCGCCGGGGCCGGGCTGGGGCGGTTCGTGCCTGCCGAAGGACACGCACGCCATGCTCCAGGTCGCGGACGCGGCGGACTTCGAGTTCCGGCTGCTGCGCGCCACGATCGACACCAACGACCGGCAGCGGCAGCGGATGGTCGACAAGATCCGGCTCGCCGTGACGGGCAAGCGCAACGGATCGCTGTCGCACCTGCGGATCGGCGTGCTCGGCCTGACCTTCAAGGCGGGCACGGACGACCTGCGCGACTCGCCCGCCCTCGCGGTGGCCGCGCTGCTCAAGCAGGCGGGCGCCGACCTGGTCGGCTACGACCCGGCGATGGGCGTCGGCTCGTCGGCCGCGGTCGGCATGGAGGTCGTGGACGACCCGTACCTCGCGGCGAAGGACGTCGAGGCGCTGGTCGTCCTCACCGAGTGGCCGGAGTTCCGGACGCTCGACTGGGCGAAGGTCGCCGGACTGGTCCGCCAGCCCGTCGTCGTCGACACCCGCAACCTGCTCGACCCGGACGTGCTGAGCCGGGCGGGCCTGAAGTGGACCGGCCTGGGAGGGCACCGCTAGATCCATGAACTCGGGGGGTTCCGCCATCGCAGGGGTGGTGGGACCACTCCGAAACCGGAGGAGGTTTCGCCGTCGCAGGGACGGTGAACCCTTCACCGAACCCGGTTGGGGTTCCACCGCTGCAGGGGCGGTGGTGCTTCGACCGAACGGACGGGATGTCGCCGCTGCAGGGGCGGTGGTGTCCTACCGAACCCGGAGGGGGCTCGGCGCCGCGGCAGGGGTGGCGTCGGGCCCCCTTCGTCGTGCTCGGAGGGCCTCAGCTGGTCCTGGGGCGGGCGAGCAGCAGGAATCCGAGGCCGAGCACGGACATCACCAGGCTCATGCCGTAGGCGGTCCGGTAGGTCAGCAGCTGCGCGACGGCGAGCAGGGGTCCGGCGAGCATCGACGAGATCGTGGTCGAGTTGGTGAACATCGTGGTCGCGTGACCGGGGCGGCCCGGCGACAGGTTCTGGAAGTACGAGATGCCGATGCCCATCACCGCCGAGATCACCACGGCGTTGAGCACCTGCGCCGCGGCGACCTGCCAGGTGTTCTGCGCGAGCAGCATGGCGCAGTGGTAGCCGAGCGCCGCCGTGGCGCCCGCGAGCACGAGCTTGCGGTGGTCGATCCGCGTCGCCAGCACCCCGAACCCCATCATCAGCGGGATCTCCAGCCCGGCGCACAGGCCGAGGACGAGGCCCGCGTCGGTCGTGGTGCCGTGCAGCTGCTCGGTCACGAACAGCGGAACCGTGATCACGCCGAGGGTCACCCCGCTCTGGAGCAGGATGAACGCCACCACGGACAGCGGCAGGCTCGGGCGGGGACCGGGGACCACCGGCTCGGCCGCCTCCTCGACGGGCGGCGCCGCGGCCACCTCGGGCAGCCGGGAGCTGAGCAGGGCCACCACCGCGTACGCCAGCGCCGTCGCCGTGTACAGGCCGGTGAACCCGGTCTTCGCGACCAGCAGCGCGGCCACGGGCGGCCCGGCGACCCAGGCCAGCGAGATCACCGTGCGCAGGGCCGTGATGATCAGCGGGGCCTTCGTCGAGCCACCCCGTTCCAGCACCTGCTTGGCGTAGGCGAACATCTGGGGCAGCAGCGACGACGCCACCGCGACCAGCGTCGTGGACACCAGCAGCAGCACCCAGTAGTTCCGCAGCACCGTGAACAGGGCGTACCCGGCGCTCCCCGCCGTCGCGCCGACGATCAGCAGGGTGCGGCGCACCGCCCGCGCGTCGGACAGCCTGCCGAGCAGGGTGCTGGCCACCAGCGAAGCGAGCGGCGTGATCAGCAGGAACGTGCCCAGCGCGACCGGGCTCGCGCCGACCTCGGTGCTCAGGAACAGCGACATGAACGGGAGCGCGAGCGCCGAGCTGAGACCGACCGCGGCGCTCACGGCCGCCAACGGCACCAGTGACACGAGCCGGAAGGGGGCGGGGGTTGTTCCGCTGATGACGACCACCCCACCATCCTTGCAACCGCTCCCACACCGGCGAAATCGAGCGGGTCCGCAGGGTGGGCCGTTTCTCATCTGCCGAGCACTATTGCTTCAGTGTTGACCAAAATGAACCGTTTCGCCGAGGTGGGAGCCGGGAACCCGCATCGGACCGCAGGAGAAAATCGCTGGTCACCACGAGTAGGGGTCGGTTCGCTCTACTCTGGTGGTGGCGTCGTTGTTGAGGAGGAATGCCAGGTGCAGCCACTGCCCGTGGACGGGCCGCAGCGCATCGGGGACTACGTGCTGCTCAGGGCCCTGGGGCGGGGTGCGATGGGCTCGGTGTACCTCGGCCGTTCCCGTGGTGGCCGCCCGGTCGCGGTGAAGGTCGCCCGCGCCGAACTGGCCGAGAGCCCGGTGTTCCGCGAGCGCTTCCGCCGCGAGGTCGACATGGCCCGTGCGGTCGGCGGGTTCTGGACGGCCGCCGTCGTCGACGCGGACCCGGACGCCGAACGGCCGTGGATGGCGACGGAGTACGTGGTCGGACCGACCCTCCAGCAGGCCGTCGAGACGCACGGGCCGCTGCCCGAGCAGTCCGTGCGCCGGTTGGCCGCGGGGCTGGCGGAGGCGCTGGTCGCGATCCACGGCGCCGGTCTGGTGCACCGCGACCTCAAGCCGTCCAACGTGCTGCTGGCCGCGGACGGCCCGCGGGTGATCGACTTCGGCATCGCGCGGGCGCTGGAGCACACCGCGCTCACCGAGGCCGGTGTCGTGTTCGGCACCCCCGGCTTCCTCTCGCCCGAGCAGGTCGTCGGCACGAAGATCGGCCCGCAGAGCGACGTGTTCGCGCTCGGCGCCGTGCTGGTCTACGCCGCGACCGGCAGCGGCCCGTTCGGCGACGGCTCCACGTCCGCGCTGGTCTACCGCGTGGTGCACCAGGAGCCGGACCTGTCGCGGGTGCCGCCCGCGTTGGTGCCGCTGATCGTGCCGTGCCTGGTCCGCGACCCCGCCCACCGGCCGACCCCGGCGAGGCTGCTGTCGATGATCGACGTGCCGCACCTGGACGACACCTGGCTGCCCGCGCCGATCCGCACGCTCGTGGAGCAGCGGCACACCGAGCTGCGCGCGCTGCCCACGCCGAACGGCAAACCGCCGACCAGGCTGATGGTCGAGGACCCGCCCGCCGCGCCCGCCAAGCTCATCCCGCCGATCACCGCGAAGCAGGTCGAGAAGGCCGTGCGGGCGGTGGTCGACAAGGTCATCCCCGCCGAGCCCGTCAAGAAGCAGCAGGCGGTGGGCGTGCGGTTCAGCACGTCCAGGGTGGCCGATGTCGCGTGGGCCGCGATGAGCGGGTTCGTCACCCTGACGGCGTACGCCCTCACGGACTCCGCGCGGGGTGAGCTCATCATCTACCCCGCCATGGTGATCTGCCTGGTGTTCGCCCTGTGGACCGTGCGGCTGGTCTTCGCGGCCCTTGCGCCGCGCCTGGTCCTGGACGTGGGCCCGGACGGGCTGAAGGTGACCTGCGGTCCCAAGGAGCGCAAGCTGCCCTGGTACGCCCTGTCCAAGGTCAAGGTCGTGTACCGCCGCGGCAAGCCGTGGCTGGTCGTCTGGCTGGTGAACGCCGCCGGTGAACCGGAGACCCTGGGCTACGGCACGTTCAAGCCGTACAAGGGCGGCTACCGCGCCTACCCGCTGTCGCACGACAAGGGCAAGGCGCGCCAGGGCCACGACGTCGGCGAGCTGCGCTCCGCTCTCGCCTGGTACGCGGCCTCGACGTTCGACCCGCGCTGAGCCGGTCCTAGGGCCTAGCGGCCGGTGAACGTGGCCTTGCCGGGGCCGTCGGCGAGGAACGAGCGGACCGCGTTCGGCAGGTCCTCGGTGGTGAACAGCTCGGCGGCGATCGCCGTGACGTGCGCGTCCGCCTCCGGCACCCCGCCGTGCTCGAAGTGCGCGATGACCCGCTTGGTCGCCGTGTGCGCCTTCGTCGGTCCCGCCGCCAGTGCCGAGGCGAACTGGCGGGCGGCGTCGTCGAAGCCGTCGTCGGCCAGCACGCGGTTGACCACGTTCCACCGCTCCAGCGTCGCGGCGTCGTACCGCTCGCCGGTCATCACGAACTCCTTGGCCCGCGCGACCCCGGCGCGGGCGGCCAGCCGCTGCGTGCCGCCCATCGTGGGCGTGAGGCCGATGACCTTCTCGACCAGTCCGAACTTGGCCCGTGCCGCGGCCAGGATCAGGTCGCACGCCACCGCCACCTCGAACGCCCAGGTGAGCGTGAGGCCGTGGGCGGCGAACACGGTCGGGAACGGCAGCGCGGCGATCCGGTTGGGGAGTTCGAGCATCCGGTCGAACAGCACCTTCGCCTCGGCGGGGCCGCTCTGCGCCGCGAACAGCGAGACGTCGACCCCGCCGGTCACGACCTTCCCCTCGGCGCGGATCAGCAGCGCGCGGGGAGCGTCCTCCTCGACCTCGACGATCGCCGCGATGAGCTGGTCGTGCAGCTCGGCGGTGTAGAGGTTCAGCGGGGGAGCGTCGATGGTCAGCACGGCCAGACCTGCCGCGTCGCGTTCGAGTTTCACCACCCGGCCACCTTCTCACGGCGATCGGCTCCCGACACGGTCGGCGAACGGCCGAGTCGGTAATCCGGTGGACGGACCGGCGACGATGGCGGACGTGACGACAACCTGGACCGCGGCGCCGGAGCCGGTGGACACCCCCGACGCCATCGCGCTGCTCCGCGGCTACCTGCTGGAGATCATCGGGCGCTACTGGGGGAGGCCGGGGACCGAGGAGGACGTGGACGAGGAGCTGGCCGACGGGGAGGACTACCGGTTGGACCTGCTGGTGGTCGCGCGCGTGGGCGGGGTCGCGGTGGGGTGCGCCGGGCTGAACCGGGTGGACGCGGACACCGTGGAGCTCAAGCGCGTGTTCGTGCGCGAGGACCGGCGGGGCCAGGGTGGTGGGGCGGTGCTGCTGGGTGCCGTCGAACGCGCCGCCGCGGACCTCGGGGCGAGGTCGATCAGGCTCGACACCCGCAAGGACCTCGTCGAGGCGAGGGCCTTGTACGCGCGGCACGGATACGCGGAAGTACCTGCGTTTTCAGAGGGTCCGTACGCGGATCATTGGTTCGTCAAACGGCTCGACTGACCCCGCCGCTATGCCACTCATATGGCTTCGGTATATGTACTGTGATCTGTGTCACTTGACTAGACAAAATGACCGCAGTTAAGTAGGGGAGTTGTTATCGGCCGCTGAATGAAATGGGGATCAACCAGTGGCTTTCATCATTGAGATGATTTTCAGGGACGCTGGCGATGTGCGCAGATCGATTCACGTGGCACACCGTGATTACTGGAAGCGTCTCGCCGATCAGGGAGTTCTGATCGGCGGCGGGTTGGTCGGTGACGGCACGGCGGCGATGCTGCTGTGCCAGGCCTCGGACGAGCAGGCGGTCCGCGAGCTGATCCGGGCCGACCCGTACATCAGGTCGCACGTGATCGCGGAACTCCGCGTTCGCCAGTGGCACGTCCTCATGGGCGTGCCCCAGGTCGAGCGTCCGGAGCCCGCGCTGGTGCGTCCGCGTGACGGGCAGGCGGTCGACTCGATCGACCACGACCCGCTCACGCCGCACGAACGGCGGATCGCGCTGATGATGTTGGAGGGCAAGACCAACCGGCAGATCGCCGAGCACTTCTCGGTGTCAACCCGCGCGGTCGAACTCCACATCACCCGGATCTACCGCAAACTGGAGATCGGTCGCCGCGCGCAGCTGGCCGCGGCGATGTCCTGGGGGCAGGGTCAACGGTCCTACCTGTAGGCAAGATGGCGCTCCCCGATTTCGGGGGGCGCCGTTTGTCCAATGTGGAGGGGTACGGAAGTCTTACGTCAATAGTTCGCGGCGGTGGCAGCTATCACATTAACACTTACTTTCGCCATTTGAGATGAATACACTGCTACCAGCAGGTAACTTCTCCGGTGGGAGTCCCCCTTGTTCCGTCGCGCCCTGGCCGCCGCTTTGACGGTCGCCCTGACCGCCGCGGCTTGCGCCTCCGGCGTGAAGTCCGTCGAGGTCAAGTCCGGTCCCGGTGTCACCGGCGAAACCATCTCGCTCGGCGTGCTGACCGACATGACCGGTCCGTTCTCGCCCACCGCCCTGGTCAGGATCAAGGGTTACGAGCTGTTCATCGACGAGCTCAACGCCCGCAGCGGCATCTGCGGCCGCAAGGTCGAGTTGATCCTGAAAGACCACGGCTTCACCGTGCAGCGGGCGCTGGACGGCTACTTCGACCTCGAACCCAAGGTGCTCGGCTTCCTCGACCTCACCGGCGCGGCGATGACCACGGCGATCGCCCCGGATCTCATCCAGACCCGCGCCCTGGCCGCACCCGTCTCCTGGTCGGCCTCGCTGCTGGGCAACCCGAACATGATGATCGTCGGCGGCACCTACGACATCGACGTGATGAACGGCCTCGACCACCTCAAGCGCACCGGCGTCATCGCCGACGGCGACACCATCGGCCACATCCACGTGGACGGCGACTTCGGCTCCAACGCCCTCGAGGGCAGCACCTTCGCCGCCCAGCAGTGGAACCTCGCGCTCGCCGAGAAGTCGGTCGCCGAAGGCGCCGACGACCTCACCGCCCAGATCACGGCCCTCAAAGCCGCGGGCGCCAAAGCCGTCGTCCTCAGCACCAGCCCCGCCCAGACCGCACTGGCCGTCGTAGCCGCCACCGACCTCGGCTGGAACGTCCCGTTCATGGTCAACGCGGCGGGCTACGACCCCGCCATCCTCAAATCCCTGGCCGCCCCGGCCGTTCTGAGGCAGATGCAGGTCGTCTCCCCGATCGCCCCGTACGGCACCGACGCACCGGGCCCTCAAGCCGTCGCCAAGGCCTTCGAGTCCCACTACCCCGACATCGAGCCCAACGGCGCCGTCAACCACGGCTACGTCGTCGCCACGGCCTTCGCCGCCGTCCTGGAGAAGGCCTGCGCCGATAAGGACCTGACCCGCGACGGCGTCATCAAGGCGTTCCAGAACACCAACGGCGTCGAAACCCGCGGCCTCACCGGCCCGCTCCGCTTCTCCGTCGCGGGCAGGCCATCCGCCACCCAGTCCTACATCGCCCGCCCCGACGACAAGGTCAAGGGCGGCCTGGCGGTCATCGAGAACCTCTTCGAATCCGACCTGGTCAAGGCCAAGGGCACCCGCGCCAAGTAGCCCACGGGCGCCAAGGTGGCGCACCGGAACGGGGCAACGTGACACGGGTGCCCGAGCGTTCGACACGGGGTGCCTGGGTGTTCGACTCGCGGGGTTGGGCTACTTGCCGAGGCCGGCGCGTCGGAGCGCGTCGGCCATCGAGCCCGCCGCGGGGGCGCGGTCCGGGCGCTGCTGCTGCTTCGGCTGGCCCTGACCACCGCCGCGCGGCCTGCCCTGGCCGCCGCCACCCCGCTGCTGCGGCTCCTTCGCCTTCCCCGGCTCATCCTGCAACCGCATCGTCAACCCGATCCGCTTCCGCGGGATGTCGATCTCCATCACCTTCACCTTCACGACATCACCCGACTTCACCACGTCCCGCGGGTCCTTCACGTAGTCGCTGGACAGCGCCGAGATGTGTACCAGCCCGTCCTGGTGGACGCCGATGTCGACGAACGCCCCGAACGCGGCGACGTTGGTCACCACGCCCTCCAGCACCATGCCGGGCCGCAGGTCGCCGAGCTTCTCGACGCCGTCGGCGAAGGTCGCGGTCTTGAACGCCGGGCGCGGGTCGCGGCCGGGCTTCTCCAGTTCGCGCAGGATGTCGGTGATCGTCGGCAGGCCGAACGTCTCGTCGACGAACTTCTCCGCCCGCAACGACTTCAGCAGCGCCACGTTGCCGACCACGGACTCGCCGCCGACGGCCTGCTGCATCCGCCGCACCACCGGGTAGGCCTCGGGGTGCACGGTGGAGCCGTCCAGCGGGTCGTCGGCGTTCGGGATGCGCAGGAAGCCCGCGCACTGCTCGAACGCCTTCGGGCCCAGCCGCGCCACGTCCTTGAGCGCCTTGCGCGAGCGGAACGGGCCGTTGGAGTCGCGGTGCAGCACGATGTTCTCGGCCAGGCCGGACGTGATGCCGGAGACGCGGGTCAGCAGCGGGGCCGACGCGGTGTTCAGGTCGACGCCGACCGCGTTCACGCAGTCCTCGACCACCGCGTCCAGCGACTTCGACAGCTTCGCCTCGGCGAGGTCGTGCTGGTACTGGCCGACGCCGATGGACTTCGGGTCGATCTTCACCAGTTCGGCCAGCGGGTCCTGCAACCGCCGCGCGATGGAGACCGCGCCGCGGATCGACACGTCGAGCCCCGGCAGCTCCTGCGACGCGAACGCCGAAGCGGAGTACACCGACGCCCCCGCCTCGGACACCATGACCTTGGTGAGCTTCAGATCGGGGTGCTTGGTGATCAGGTCGCCCGCGAGCTTGTCCGTCTCGCGCGAGGCGGTGCCGTTGCCGATCGCGACCAGTTCGACGTCGTACTTCTTCGCCAGCGCGGCCAGGGTGTGGATCGACTGGTCCCACTTGTTCGCGGGCTGGTGCGGGTAGATCGTGTCGTGCGCCATCACCTTGCCGGTCGCGTCCACGATCGCGACCTTCACGCCGGTGCGGAAACCGGGGTCCAGGCCCATCGTGGCGCGGGTGCCCGCCGGGGCGGCCAGCAGCAGGTCGCGCAGGTTGGAGGCGAACACGCGCACGGCCTCGTCCTCGGCGAACTGGCGCAGCCGCGACCGCAGGTCGATGCCGAGGTGGATCAGGATGCGCGTCCGCCACGCCCAGCGCACCGTGTCGTTGAGCCAGCGGTCGGCGGGCCTGCCGCGGTCGGCGACGCCGAAGCGCTGTGCGATCCGGGTCTCGTAGGTGGTCGGGCCCTCCTCCGGCGCCTCTTCGGGCTCCAGCGCGAGGTCGAGCGCCTCCTCCTTCTCGCCGCGGAACATCGCGAGGATCCGGTGCGAGGGCAGCTTCGTGAACGGCTCGGAGAAGTCGAAGTAGTCGGAGAACTTGGACCCGTCCTCCTCCTTGCCGTCGCGCAGCTTCGAGACCAGGCGGCCGCGCGTCCACATCCGCTCGCGCAGCTCGCCGATCAGGTCGCCGTCCTCGCCGAACCGCTCGACCAGGATCGACCGGGCGCCCAGGAGCGCCGCCGCCACGTCCGCGACCTCCTCGGTCACGAACCCGGCCGCCAGCTCCTGCGGGTTGTGCGACGGGTCGGCGAGCAGCCGGTCGGCGAGCGGTTCGAGGCCCTGCTCGCGAGCGATCTGCGCCTTGGTGCGCCGCTTCGGCTTGAACGGCAGGTAGAGGTCCTCCAGTCGCGCCTTCGAGTCGGCGGCGAGGAGCTGCGCGTGCAGCGCGTCGTCCAGCTTGCCCTGGGTGCGAACGGAGTCGATCACCGCGGCGCGGCGCTCCTCCAGCTCCCGCAGGTAGCCGAGGCGTTCCTCCAGCGTGCGCAGCTGGGTGTCGTCGAGCGTGCCGGTCACTTCCTTGCGGTAGCGGGCGATGAACGGCACGGTGGCCCCGCCGTCGAGCAGGTCGACGGCCGCTGTGACCTGCCCCGCGCGCACACCGAGCTCGTCGGCGATCCTCTGGTGAATGGAAGTCGTCACGGACAGGCATTGTGCCCGCCCTCACGTGCCCGCGGTCGGTGGGGTGTCGGGTCGACGGCGCAATTCGCTGCGCCGTTGGGACCAATCCCCCCGCGGGGTCCGAGGGGCTTTGTTCGCCGGGGAGACGGGGAATTCGACACCTCGTCGATTAATCGGAGAAAATCTCACGTTCAACGCGCTGTCCGGTACGGCCGAATGCTGTTGCCGGGTCCGGTTGTCCTGCAAGACAAAGACGTGCCGCCGCGACGTCCCGCGACCGGCGGCGGGTTCCGATCGGGTGGACCGGTCACGCCGTTCGAGCCCGGCCAGGTCCGGACTCCGCGTCCGTCGTAACGCCTGATCGCATCCCGACGGCCCCTCCCCGCTTCAGCCGCCCCGGTGAGCCCGGCGGTTCGCATCACGAGCAGACCTGGCTACCGCAGCGGTCACCCGCTGTGTCCGGATGAGGCGGATGGCGTAACGAACAGGGCCATTCGGAAGACTTCACTCCTGCGTTCGGTCGTCATCGACTTGCGGAGGACCAGGAATGATCAAGCCCTTACCCGGCGTGCAGGACGTGATCTCGTTGCTCGACGGCGTCGTGGCGACAAGACCGCACCTGCCGCCGCTGGTCGTCGTCACGACTTCAGGGGAGATCGCCGACGCTCGCGGCTTCCTGGAGGGCTACCGCGACAGGCTGACCGACGTCAAGCACCGCAGCCTGGTCCCGCACGCCTACGCGGGCGAGGCCGCGTTCGGCATGGCGAGGGCCCACGAGATGCCCGACGTCAGCCTGCTCGACCAGCTCGCGAGCCAATTCCGGGCGACGATCCCCTCGGGAGCGGGAAGGCGCTGGCGGACCCGGCAGTTCACCACCTGCCTCGACGTGGTCGAAGCGGGCGGGGCGATCGTTGTGGTGAGCGCCCGGCAGGCTCGCACCGGGCTGCTGCGGCAACTCGAGCAGGAGTGGGCGAAGCGGCGTCCCCTGCTGTCCTGGATCCACCGGACGGCCATCGCCGCCGAGTTCCCCAGCAAGCTCGTCGGCCTGGTGCTGAGCGCGCTCCTGGCGGCCCCGAGCCGCTGGTGGTTCGCCCGCAGGCTCAACGGCCGCCGATTGCGCTGGTTCGGCGCCCAGGTCAACAAGGCCAACGGCCTGCACGGCGACTTCCTCGACCAGGCGGTGTGGTTGCTGCCGGGCGGTGGGCTGCCGGACGTCACCAGCTTGCGCCGCCGGATCCTGTTCGAGGCGCTCCTGCGCGACCTGGAGTTGTTCATGCGGCGCAAGCGGTTCCTCCCGCACCGCAGGCGCCGCCGTTGGACCCCGGTGCTGCTGCTCGACGGCACCGACCCGCTCGCCGCGACCCTGGTGGACCTCTACGCCGAACTGACCGCGGGCTGGCCGGTGGCCCCGCTGCTGGTGATCTCCGCGCTGACCCCGGCGGACACGGCGGAAAAGGCAGGGGAACCGCGTACGGCCGGCGGTGCGGTGCCGGTGCTCCGCTCATTCGTCAACGGGGCCGCCCTGCCGACCCCGCCGTGGTTGCCGATCCGGCTCGACGAACCCGAGGACGTCCGCGCGAAGGGCTGGATCGAGTCGCACCTGCGAGTCGCGCCGCGAGTGCCGGGTCGGGTGTCCGCGCTGGCGCCCCTGGTGGCCACCGCGCTGGTGGTCGCCTCGGTGGCCGGGGTCGTCGCCTACCGGTACCACTCGAGCGGGTGTTCGGACACGATGATCAACGCGGGAGGTGAACGCGTGGGCGTGATCGAGGGCGGGTGCAGTTTCGACTACGCGACCTCCACGCCGGGCGTGCCGAACCTGACCAGCCTCGAACAGGACGTTTTCGCCAACAACGACGCGGTCGACAGGCTCAAGGACGCGAACGGCGACCCGCGCTACTACCGGGAGGTCGTCTTCTTCGCCCCGTTGACCCGGCCGGACACCCAGGAGCGCACCGCCCCGGTCAACGCGATCTGGCAGCTTGACGGTGCGGTCGACGCCCAGCGCAGGCACAACGACGACGCCAGGGGGAACGCCCAACTGGTGCCGATCAAACTCGTCCTGGCCAACAGCGGTGACCGCTTCGAGGACGGCGACTGGGTCGCGGACCGCATCATGGCACGCGGCAAGTCCGGCCGTGGCGGCCTGGCCGCGGTGATCGGCATCTCGCAGAGCAGGCGGAAGTCCCGCGACGTCGTCCGGGATCGCCTCGCGGACGTGCCGGTGATCAGCAGCAGCATGTACGGCAGTGGCATGCGCAACGAGAAGGGCAACATGTTCATGTCGGCCCCGCTGAACAAGGCGTTCGCGGCGAGCATGGCCGAGTGGACCGGTCAGCGGGGCTACACCGGGGCCGCGGTCGTCTACGACCCGGAGGACGTGCTGTTCAGCGGCGAGTTGCACGACGTGCTGGCCGCTCGCGGTGTCGGCACCCCCGCCACGGACATCGAGGTCGGCGAGGAGAACTCCAAACCGGTGTCCGAATCCCGGCTCAAGGAGCTGTGCACGCGGGCGGACACCGTTGTCCCGGTCTTCGCGGGCCGGGCCGACCAGATCCGGAAGGTTCTCGACGCGGCGTCGAACGTGTCGGAGTGCGCGAGTCGGACGGACGACCCCATCCGGCTGCTCGCGGGTCCCGGCATGATCGTCGAAGCGGCGTCGGGGAACCTGACCAAGTACAAGTGGGCCCACGTCACGGTGACCTCCCTCGGTCCGACCGCGGTGAGCAGCGACGAGGGCACGGGCGCGGACGCCTTCCGCGTGGCGGCCGTCGCGATCGCGGGAGCCTGCGAATCGGCGGAGGAGAACTGGGACCCGCCGCTGGTCCGAACCCAGCTGGAACAGCCCGACTTCACCGTCGACGGCTTCACCGGGCCCATCAGGCTCAACGACGAGACCGGTGGCGGCCGCATCCGGATGATCGACGTGACCTGACCCGCGATCGGCGGCGGGTTCCGGGGTGTCGGGTTACCGTGCTGGACGGGAGGTGGGCGATGCGGGTCGACGCGGTACCGCCGTCCGTCGCGCACCGCCTCACCGAGAGGACCCCGTCGTGACCCCGGAACTCCCCGGCCCGGTCGGCTTCGTGCTGGGCGGCGGCGGCAGCCTGGGCGCGGGGCAGGTCGGGATGCTGCGCGCGCTGGCCGAGCACGGCATCGCGCCGGACCTCGTCGTCGGCACGTCGGTGGGCTCGGTCAACGGTTCGCTGCTCGCGCTCGACCCGGACGGGGCGCCGGAACGGCTGGCGCGGATCTGGAAGCTAATGACCCGCGCCAGGGTGTTCCCCGGCGGCCCGATCGCCCAGCTCCGCACGCTGCGCACCGGCAAGACCCACCTGTTCCCCAACACCGGCCTGGCCGACGTGATCTCCCGGGGATTGGGAGGCGCCACCGACTTCGCCGACCTGCGGCTCCCGTTCGGCGCGGTGGCGGTGGACTCGGTGACCGGCCAGCCGATCCTGCTCCGCACCGGCGAGCTGGTCCCCGCGATCCTGGCCAGCAGCGCCATCCCCGGCGTCTACCCGCCGGTGCGCCACGAGGGCCACGTCCTCTACGACGGCGGGGTGCTCGCCAACGTCCCGATCCGCCAAGCCCTCGCGATGGGCGCGAAGTCGTTGGTGGTGCTGGACTGCGCGTTCCCCGGCCACCTGCCGACCGTTCCCCGGACCCTCGCCGAGACGCTGCTGTTCTGGGCCACCCTCAGCATGCGCAACCAGGCCGTGCTGGAGGTCGAGCTGGCCTCCGCCGACGTCCCCGTCCTCTACCTGCCCGGCCCGCCCGTGCAATCCGTGACACCGCTGGACTTCAGCCACACCGCCGAGCTGATCGCCAGCTCGTACACCGCGTCCACGGCGTTCCTCGACACCGTCCGCGTCGACGGCCCCGGTCTTTACGGCGCTCCGGGCGGTCCGGCGGTGGAGACGCTCTGACTACCGGTTGGTAGCCCCAACCGACATACTGGTCGGTATGACAGCGATGAGCGTGGCGAACTGGGGCGGGACCAGCAAGTACGCGGATCTTGCGGGCCCGGTGCACTACGTGGACTTCGGCGGACCGGACGATCCGGACGCGCCGACGATCGTCCTCGTGCACGGGCTCGGCGGGTCGCACCTGAACTGGTGCCTGCTCGCGCCGAGGCTCGTCGGGCACGCCCACGTCCTCGCGGTCGACCTGGCCGGGTTCGGGCTGACCAACCCGGAAGGTCGGCGGACGACGGTCGCCGCGAACGCCCAGCTGCTCAACAGGTTCCTGCGCGAGGTCGTCCGCAAGCCGGTGGTGCTGGTCGGCAACTCGATGGGCGGGATGATCTCCATCCTGCAGGCCGCCGCGAACCCGGACACCGTGTCCCGCCTCGTGCTGGTCGACCCGGCGCTGCCGCTGGTCCTCGGCATCCGGCCGGACCCGCTGGTCCTGTCGACGTTCTTCCTCTACGCCCTGCCGGGGGTGGGGGAGCGGGTGCTGGCGAGGGCCCGTTCGGGGCAGACGCCGCGCCAGCAGGTCAAGCAGGTGATGAACCTGGTGTGCGCCGACTCGTCCAAGGTGCCCGAGGAGCTGGTGCTGGCGTCGATGAGCCTGGTCGAGCAGCGCGCCGAGGTGCCGGGGCTGGACGGCGCGTTCCTGGCCGCGGCGAAGTCGATCGTGTACGTGAACGCCCGGCGCGGGGCCTACTGGCGGGCGATGGGGAACGTGAAGGCGCCGGTGTTCCTGATGTCGGGCGACAAGGACCGGCTCGTCCCGATCGGCTCGGCGAAGGCCACCGCCGCCCGGCACCCGTCGTGGCGGTTCGACGTGTTCGAGGGCATCGGGCACGTGCCGCAGATCGAGATCCCCGAGGTCGTCGCGGAACGGGTGCTGGACTGGCTCGACCTGGACTGATCAGGCCGGGCGGAGCAGCTTCACGAGCGAGCCGAGCGGCACGCGTTCGCGCCACAGTTCGGACCGCGCGGTCAGCACGACCTCGTCCGGCCGGGTGGTGACCCCGGTGAGCCGCAGACCGCCGGGCAGCGGCGGCACCGCGATCCGCCTGCGCAGCGGCAGGAACCCGGTGGTCACCCACAGCTCGCCGTCCTCCACCGACGGCGCCAGCGGCACGAACGCCCAGCGCAGCACGCCGTCGGGGCCGACCTCGACGTCCGGCAGGTCCCGCGACGCCAGGACCAGCTCGACGTCGACCGGCCCGGCGACCAGCGTCGGGCCGGGGTTCACGTGCACGTCCCGGCAGGTCACGGCGAGCCGGCGGGCGGTGCGGTCGGCCCACTCGACGTCCTCCACGACCAGTCGCACGTCGTCGAACTGGCCGAGCGCCATGCCGAGCGCGCCCAGCGTGCAGTCGACCTCGGCGACCCTCATCGTCGCGTCGGACCCGCCGAGGCGCACGGTCACCCGGCGGTCGGTGAACCGGCGGGTGGCGAGCAGCAGGACGGACTGGACCAGGCCGGGGATCACTCGACCCTGGATCCCTCGGCGGGGGCCGCGGCGACGGCCAGCAGCTCGTCGAAGCCCGCCCGGATCCCGTCGGCGAGCACCTGCACGTCCGGCACGCCGTCGAAGTCCGCGTTGATGCCGAACGTGATCTCGTCGAGGTAGGAGAAGATGCCGATTGAGATCCGCATCGTGCTGGCGATCGGCACGTACGGGTAGATGTTCTGCAGGCGCCTGCCCAGCATGTACAGCGGCACCCGCGGGCCCGGCACGTTCGTCGTCACCGTTTGCAGCAGCTGCTGCGGGAACCGCATCGCGGTGCGCGACCCGAGCGCGAGCAGCGTCGGCGCGGCGAAGTTGCCCGCCTTCGTCAGCACGTCCGCGCCCGCGGCCTGGCGGCTGCCCTTGAGGTCGTCCATCTGCTCGCGGATCGACGCCAGCCGGTCCAGCGGGTCCAGCGAGCTGACCGGCAGGTTCACCAGCACCGCGCTGACCCGGTTGTCCAACCGGTCGTGCTCGTTCGCGGCCCGCATCGACACCGGCACCATCGTGCGCACGACCTGGCCCTCGACCAGCTCGCCGCGCTTGGCCAGCAGCTCGCGGAACCCGTGCGTGATGGCGGTCAGGATGACGTCGTTGACGGTGCCGCCGGTCGCCTTGCGGATCCGCTTGACCTCGCCGAGGTCCGCCTTGGTCCAGACCCACCGCCGGTGCGGTCCGATCGGGCCGTTCAACGAGCCCGCCGTCGCCGAGGTCAGCCGCTTGGCCGTGCCCGGCAGGCTGCCCAGCACCGCGCGCCCGATGTCCAGCAGCTCGGACCCGCTGCGCAGGCTCCGCGCGAACGCCGGGATCGCCGCCAGGTGCTTCACCGGCGTCCACACGGCGTCGCGCACACCGTCGACCACCAGGTCGAACTGCGACGGGCTGCGCTGCGGCGTCCACTCGGTCGGCTCCGGCAGCGCCACGTCCTTGCGGGCGTCGAGCAGCAGCTGCATCAGGTCCGTGCCCGCCACGCCGTCGATCAGGCAGTGGTGGACCTTCGAGATGATCGCCCAGCGGTTGTCCTCCAGGCCCTCCACCAGCCAGATCTCCCACAGCGGCTTGCTCAGGTCCAGGCGCTGCGCGAACAGCCTGCCCGCGAGGTTCCGGAGCTGGTCGTCACCGCCGGGAGAGGGCACGGCGGTGTGCCGGACGTGGTAGAGGATCTGGAAGTGGTCGTCATCGACCCAGACCGGCCTCCCGACGTGTAGGGGAAGGCTCCGCACCCGCTGCCGGTAGCGCGGGACGCTGTCCATCTTCGAGAGGAAGAGCCTGATCACGTCGCCGTAGGAGGGGGCGGGCCCCTCGAACACCAGCACCGATCCGACGTGCATCGGCACGTTCTCGTCCTCGACGAAGTAGAAGCTTGCGTCCATCGCGCTCATCCGGTCCACAGTGGAACCGTAGGGCCGGCGGTCCGCCGCAGTCCAGCGCCAAGGAGGTGAGAGGAGAGCCAACCGAGACGTTCTAGGGGTGGCGCGATTCACGTTCAGGAAACATCATGGACACATGGAGTAGTGGATCCGCCGAGTGAACGGAGGGTGGCCATGTCAGCCCTACCTTCAGACGCCCACTTCCCACTGCCGGACGAGCCTCCTCTCCACCTCGTCGAGGGTCAAGCCCCCAGCCTGCTCTGGTACCTCACCGAACCGACGAGGGCCGCCGTCGACATCGGCCAGTTCGCCTCCACCAGGCAGCTGCTGCGCGCCGCCCCGAGCGGCGACGGCCACCCCGTCCTGGTCCTGCCCGGCCTCGGCGCCACCGACAGCTCGACGGTCACCCTGCGCCGCTTCCTCGCCCGCCTCGGCTACGACGTCCACGGCTGGGGCCTCGGCCTCAACATCGGCCCCACGGTGCCCGCCGTGCGGGGCATCCGCGCCCTGCTGCGCGAACTGGGCGGCGTCGACAAGGTCAGCGTCATCGGCTGGAGCCTCGGCGGCATCTTCGCCCGCGAGATCGCCAGGGAACACCCCGAACTGGTCCGCCAGGTCATCACCATGGGCAGCCCGTACGCGATGACCGACATGAAGCACACCAGGGCCAACCCGGTCTACCAGCTGCTCGCCAGGTTCTACAAGGCGGGCGCTACCCAGCCCCCGCCCGAACACACCCGCCCCGCGTTCCCCGTGCCCGCCACGTCGATCTACTCGAAGACCGACGGCATCGTCCCGTGGCAGGGCTGCCGCTCCGCGGAGGGCCCGCGCGCCGAGAACGTCGCCGTCTCCTGCAGCCACCTCGGCTTCGGCTACAACCCCTCCGTCATGTGGGTCGTGGCCGACCGCCTCGCCCAGCCCCACGGCTACTGGCACCCGTTCGCCCCGCCGCCGGGCATGGCGAACATGTACCCGAAAGCCGCCTAGCTCCGACCGGCCCACCCCGAGGGGTGGGCCGGTTTTGGCCGGTGATGTTAAGCAAACTTGACACCATGTCAGGCTCGCTTTACATTCGGACCATGGCAGCCGAAGAAAGACGGTCGTGGATCGCGATGGTGGTGGCGGTGGTCGCCTACGCGGTCTACCTCGTGGTGGTTCTCGGGCGTGCGGGCGATTCGGCGTTGGTCGACGTCGCTTACGCGTGGCCGTTGGTGTGGACGGTTGTCGCGGCGGTCGTGGCGGCCATTGTGCTGAACATCGCGAGTGCGATCGCGTTCGCGGAAGAAGTCGAGGAGAAGGACCAGCGGGATCGGGAGATCTACCGGTTCGGGGAGCACGCGGGGCATTCGTTCGTGGTTGTGGGGGCGGTGGCGGCGTTGCTGCTGGCGTTGCTGGAGGCCGACCGGTTCTGGATCGCGAACGCCGTCTACCTGGCCTTCGTGCTGTCGGCATTGGCCGAGGGCGTGGCGAAGGTCGTGGCCTACCGGCGGGGGTTCGGGCCGTGGTGACCAGGGTGACGAACGCGATCCGGGCGTTGAGGTTCGCGAACGGGGAGATGACGCAGGCGGATCTGGCGGCGCGGATCGGGGTCAGTCGGCAGACGGTGATCGCGATCGAGCAGGGGAAGTACTCGCCTTCGCTGGAAATGGCGTTCCAGATCGCGGCGGTGTTCGGTGTGCCGCTCGAAGGGGTTTTCCGCTATTCACCAAGGGGATGACGTGAAAGCAGTGGTGCGTGAGGTCTACGGCTCCGCCGACGTCCTGGAGTTCGTGGACGTGGACAGGCCGGTGGCGGGGGAGGGACAGGTGCTCGTGCGGGTGCGGGCGGCGGGGGTGGATCCGGGGGTGTGGCACCTCATGACGGGGCTGCCGTACCCGGTTCGGCTGGTGTCGGGACTCCGGGTGCCGAAGGACCGGCGGCTGGGTACGGATGTGGCGGGGGAGGTCGCGGCGGTCGGGCGGGGAGTGACCCGGTTCGCGGTGGGGGACGCGGTGTTCGGCACGTGCGGCGGGGCGTTCGCCGAGTACGCGGTCGGGGCGGAGGACGGGTTCGTGGCGAAGCCCGCGAACCTGACGTTCGAGCAGGCGGCGGCGGTGCCGGTGTCGGCGTGCACGGCGTTGCGGGGACTGCGGGACACCGGGCGGGTGCGGGCCGGGCAGGACGTGCTGGTGATCGGCGCCGGTGGCGGGGTGGGCGCGTACGCGGTGCAGCTGGCGAAGGTGTTCGGGGCGCGGGTGACGGGGGTGTGCGGGCCCGCGAAGGCGGACTTGGTGCGGTCGCTCGGCGCGGACGCGGTGATCGACTACACGCGCGCCGACTTCGCCGACGGCACCCGGTACGACCTCGTCCTGGACACGGCGGGCAACCGGACGCTGGCGCACCTCCGCCGGGCGCTCACGCCCAAGGGGACGCTGGTGATCGTCGGCGGCGAGGCGGAGGGGAAGTTGCTGCGGGGGATCGACCGCCAGTTGCGCGGGTTCGCGCTGTCGCTGTTCGTGGGCCAGCGGATCCGCACGTTCGTCGCGTCCCAGCCCCGTGCGGACCTGGAACTGCTTCGGGAGCACATCGAGGCGGGGGCGCTCAGGCCGGTCGTCGACCGCACGTACCCGTTGAGCGCCACCGCCGATGCCGTCCGCTACCTGGCGCGGGGCCACCCGACGGGCAAGGTCGTCATCACCGTCCAGCCGGGGCGAGAGCGGTGACCGCTGACCCTTGCCGGGGGGTCTACCCGAGACGCGCGAAACCCGGTGAGGACCGCGGTCACCGCGGTAGAGGGCTAGAGCTTGGCGCAGCGTTCGCCCAGCCCCGAGACGCGGGCCGCGAGCATGTCGGGGTGCGTGCGGCCCGCCGCGATGTCGGCCAGCAGGTCGGTGTAGTCGACCACCACCCGCCGGTACTTCCTCGCGAACCCCTTGTCCTGCGTCCCCGCGTACCGCCCGTCCAGGTCGATGATCTGCTGCGCCAACACCGCCGCGCCCGCGCTCAGCGCGCTCCGCGCGTCCCCGGCGGCATCGCGGCTCTCCCGCCGCACCACAGCGAGTCGCCCCGCCCGCCGCCCGCCGAAGTAGATCCCGGCGGCACCCAGCACCACGGCCGCGATGGCGGCGCCCGCGACGAGGTAGCGCGGCAGCGACGGGCTGATCGTGCGGGCGCCGTCGGGCACCGCGCCCGACTTCACCAGCAGGTCGTAGTTCACCGCGACGACCTTCAACGCCTCCAGCGGCCGGTCGGCGAACTGGTCGACCCCGTTGCGGATCATCGACTCCGCGACGAACGCCTTGCCGAAGTTCTCGTCGTCGGCGTCGGGCAGCAGGGCGCAGGCGTACTTGTCGTACTCGTCGTCGGCGGGCTTGAGCATCAGCGCGATCGTGCCGTCCGCGGCCTGGTGGACGCTCTTGCAGCCGGCCTTCAGATCGGCGTCCGGCGCCAGGAACGCGACGACCAGCCTGCGGTTGCCGATGATCTTCTCGGCGGCCGCCTGGTCCAGTTCGACGCCGGGCGCGGCGTACACCGAGGACGACCGGACCTGCCGGGCGATCGGGCCGTCGAGGACACCGCCCGACCACAGCGCCCAGCCCGCGAGGACCAGGCAGGCGAGGACGGCCGCGCCGAAGGTCGTGCCGAGGAAGCTCGTGACCCGCTTCACGCCAACCTGCCCCGGAGGTAGGTGAACGGGCGGTAGTCGTTGCGCCCCAACGTCCACGCGGTGTCGTCCAATTCGGCCTCCGCGTCGTCGAGCAGCTTGCCGACGTGCCCGTCGGGCAGGTTCTGCTCCAGCGCGTCACCGGCGGCGCGCAGCTTGGTGATGCCGCGCGTCAACGCGGGATCGCTCTTCTCGTCGGTCAGTCCGGACATCTCGATGGCCAGCGCGGTCAGTCCGGCCAGCCGGGCGGGCGGGCCGGTGGACCGGACGCCGCGGCGCGGGCCGAGGAGCGACCGCGCGGACAGCGCGAGGAACACCACGACGCACCCGGCGAACAGCCACGGCAGCGCGGGCAGCGCCACCCGCAGCGGGTCGAGCGGCAGGTAGGGCAGCGGGCGCTCGAACAGCCCGGCGTACCGCACGTCGGTCACCCGGTTCAGGTAGGCGTGCAGGACGTTGGCCTGCGGGTAGTCGTAGGTGCTGATCCGGTCGGCGGCCTGGCCGTAGAAGCTCGCCCCGACCACGTCGGTGAAGTCCGCCGCGTTCGGCCCGTGGTACTCGATCCAGGACCCGTAGATCACCACGATCGGTTTGCCGGGGAACAGCGCGGCCAAGGTCGGCCCGTACTCGGGCACCGGTTCGCCGAAGGTCTGCTGGGGGAACGCGGCGTAGAGCGCGCCGCCGTCGGGGAAGGCGGGGCCCGCCGACTTCGGGATGTCGGTCAGCGTCGCCCCGTCGGCGATGTGCACGCCGGTGGCGCGCAGGTCGGTCGCGATCGCGGCGGTCTCGGCCTCGGTCGGCGGCCGCCAGCGGAACAGGTCGACGTCCTCGGGCGTGTCCTGATCGCGGATCCCGGCGATCAGCGTGACCAGCAGGCTCGTCACGTCACCGGTCGCGAACTGGGCCCGCCAGCTCGGCAGGTCGTCGGCCGCGGCCTGGTAGATGCTGCCGGTCACCTCGGTGCCGAGCACCCGCAGCTGGGCGTTGTCCACGTCGCGCACCCGGCCGCGCTCGTCCTTGTCGAGTCCGGGCGGCGCGACCAGGATGCGGACGTCGGCGTCGCCGATCGCGTTCCGAACCAGCCCCTCGTCCCAGTGCGCGATCGAACCGGGCAGCCGCACCACGGGATCGGCCGCGACCATCGCCGTCATCTCGTCCACCGACGGCACGGTCGCGTCGCTCAGCTCACCCGCCGACCCCTCCTCGACGGTGCCGGAGGACGACGGCGACCGCCCGTAGCTCACGTCGATGCTCTGCCGCTGCGCGACCAGGAACACCACCAGCACGACCACCGCCGCGCCGAGCGCTCCCCACCGCACCCACCCGGTCCACCTACCCATCGACAGCCTCCCGCCACAACCGGTCGGCCCGGTACGCGCACTCCGACGCCGTCCTCGCCGCCGCCGTTCCACCCCGGTCGGCGGCGATCGCCTCGGCCTTCGCCAGCAACCGCTCCGCCTCGTCCACACGGGACCGCGAGGCGTCCCGGCTGACCCCGGCGCTGTCGATCGCGGCCCGCGCCGCCGACCACGCCGTCCGCCGCTCCACGTCGCGCGCCCGCCACCACGGCAGGAACACCGCCCCGAACCCGGCGGCGACCAGCACGACGGCTCCGATGACCCACACCAGCACCATGTGTCGCCACTCCAGGTCGAATGCTTCGCTTGGCGAACCGATTGTGCACGACCGGATGGTCTACCGCGGACGCCGGTCGGGAGTATCACACCAGGTCGAGGGCACCTCCGGCGGAGGGCAGGGCGGCGATCTCGTCGGCCAGCCGCCGGGCGGCGACGCGGAACGACGGGTCGTCGAGCACCTGGCGCACGGCGGCGCGCAGGGCGTCGGGGTCGACCGACTCGCCCATCCCGGAGGTGCCGACGCGCAGACCGGTGCCGGTGGCGACCAGGCGTTCGCCGTTGTCCGGGTGGTCGGCGAACTGCGGCACGACGACCGCGGGCACCCCGGCCGTGAGCGCGCCCAGCACCGACCCCATGCCGCCGTGGCACACCTGCGCGGAGGCGCCGCGGAGCGCCTCGCGGTGCGGGACCCACTTCTCCACGCGCACGTTGTCCGGCGCCCACGCCCAGTCGGCCGGGTCGCCGTCGTCGCCGATGGTGACCAGCAGGCGGACCGGCAGGTCGGCCAGCGCGCGCACGGAGGCGAGGAAAGCCTCGCGGGCGAAGGGGATCGCGGCGGACACGGTGCCGAAGGAGACGTAGACCAGGGGAGTGTCCTCTTCGGACCGCGCAAGCGGGGCCACGTCGTCGCGGAAGCGGTGGATCACGTCCACGCCGGGATCGTCGAACGACGTCGGCACGAGGGAGGCGTTCGGGAGGCTCCACAGGCGGTCGACGGACACGCCGTTGGCGGCGGCGAGCGGGCCGAGGTGGGCGTCGACGACGGGTTTGGTGGTGTCGTGGAAGCGGCGCAGGCCGACGAGGACCTGGATCTGGGGGACGTCGTGCGCCTCGGCGGCGATGAACGAGCCGAGTTCGGCGAACTCGCGCACGAGCAGGTCGGGGCGCCAGTCGGCGAACGCGGCGAGCATGCCGGGCAGGATGGCGCGCGGGGCCAGTCCGGCGAAGACCCCGGCGGCCATGAGGTTCTGCTCCTCGGTCGACTTCGACTCCGCGCCCTCGTACGCGGCGGCCAGCTCGTCGGGCGGCACGTCGTCGCACGGGAGGTACGGGTAGCCGGCGCGGACGACGGCGGCGGAGAACGACCGGGGCGCGGCGACGCGCACGTCGTGGCCCAGCGCCCGGAACGCCGAGCCGAAGGGCAGCAACGGGCCGAAATGGCCTGCTCCGGAGGTCGTGGCCAGCAGGATTCGCATACCGGACAGGCTAGAGCCGGTCCGGGCCCTCGACGGCCGGACCTGAGAAGGCCGCCGGAACCGCCTCAGGTTCGGCTCTCACCGAACGGGATCCGGGGACCGGCCCCAGTAGGCTCGCCGGGTGAGTGAGCACCTGATCCTCGACACGGCCGGTCCGGTCGCCACCCTGACCATCGACCGGCCCGCCAAGCGCAACGCGATGAGCTACGACATGTGGTCCGCGCTGCCCTCCCTGCTGGACCTCGTGCGGCACGACGACGCGATCAGGGTGCTGGTCGTGCGCGGGGGTGAGCACTTCTCGGCGGGCGCGGACATCGGTGAGTTCTCGACGCTGCGCAAGGGCGCGGACGGGGCCGCGCGCTACGGCGAGGCGGTGCACGACGGGGAGCGGGCGATCGCGACGCTGGGCAAGCCGACGATCGCGGCGATCTCCGGGTTCTGCATCGGCGGCGGCTGCGAGATCGCGCTGGCGTGCGACATCCGGATCGCCGAGGCGGGCGCGCGGTTCGGCATCACGCCCGCGAAGCTCGGCATCGTCTACAACTTCACCTCGACCAAACGGCTCGTCGAGGCGGTGGGGTCCTCGTGGGCGAAGCAGATCCTGTTCGGCGGCGAGATCGTCGACGCCTCCACGGCGCTGCGGATCGGGCTGGTCAACGAGATCCACGAGGCCGAGGCGGTCGACGCGCGGGTGCGCGACCTGGCCGTGACGATCGCGTCGCGGGCCCAGGTGAGCCTGCGGGGCGCGAAGGCGATCGTCAACGGCATCACCGACGGGATGCACGAGGAGGACGACGCGGTGCGCGCGCTCTACGACGAGGCCGTGCACAGCGCCGAGTACGCCGAGGGCGTCACCGCGTTCCTGGAGAAGCGGGCGCCGCGGTTCTGACCCCGTCCGGGGAGCCGTGGCGGCTCCCCGGACGGTGGTGGGTCAGACGTTCGCGGTCTCCGCGGCGATGGTCGTGCTGTCGCCGTGTCCGGTGTGGACGATCGTCTCCGGCGGCAGCGCGAGCAGCCGGGCCCTGATCGACGCGACGATGGTGTCGAAGTCCGAGTAGGACCGGCCCGTCGCGCCGGGGCCGCCGTTGAACAGCGTGTCGCCGGTGAAGACGACGCCGAGCGACGGCACGTGGAAGCAGACCGCGCCGGGCGCGTGGCCCGGCGTGTGCAGCACGTGGACGTCCCCGCCGCCGACGGTGACGACCTGCCCGTCCTCCAACGGCCCGTCCGGCGCGCGGTCGGGGTGCGTCAGGTCCCACACGACCCGGTCGGCCGGGTGCAGCAGCACCGGGGCGCCGGTCGCCTCCGACAACGCGGGGGCGACCCGGACGTGGTCGTCGTGCGCGTGCGTGGCCAGGATCGCCACCACGCGGCGGCCGTCCACCACCTTGAGGATCGCGTCGACGTCGTGCGGCGCGTCGATCACCACGCACTCCGCGTCGTCGCCCAGCACCCAGACGTTGTTGTCCACGTCGAAGGTCTGGCCGTCCAGCGAGAACGTGCCCGAGGTGACGCCGTGGTCGATCCGCATCAGAAGACCACGACCGAGCGCAGCACGTCGCCCTTGTGCATCTTCTCGAACGCGCCCTCGACGCCGTCGAGCGGGATCTCCTCGCTGACGAACGCGTCGAGGTCGAACCGGCCCTGGAGGTACAGGTCGACGAGCATCGGGAAGTCGCGGCTGGGCAGGCAGTCGCCGTACCAGCTGGACTTGAGCGAGCCGCCGTGGCCGAAGACGTCGATCAGCGGCATCTCGATCTTCATGTCCGGCGTCGGCACGCCGACCAGGACGACCGTGCCCGCCAGGTCGCGGGCGTGGAACGCCTGCTTCCACGTCTCCGGGCGGCCGACCGCGTCGATCACGACGTCCGCGCCGAAGCCGCCGGTCAGCTCCTTGATCGCCTCGACGGCGTCCACCTCGCGGGCGTTGACGAAGTGGGTGGCGCCGAAGCCCTTGGCCCACTCCAGCTTCCGCGGGTCGGTGTCCACCGCGATGATCTTCGCCGCGCCCGCCAGCCGGGCGCCCGCCACCGCACCGTCGCCGACGCCGCCGCAGCCGATGACCGCGACCGAGTCGCCGCAGCCCACGTCGCCGGTGTTCATCGCGGCGCCCAGACCGGCCATCACGCCGCAGCCGAGCAGACCGACGGCGGCGGGGCGGGCGGACGGGTCGACCTTCGTGCACTGGCCCGCGTGCACCAGGGTCTTCTCCGCGAACGCGCCGATGCCGAGCGCGGGGGACAGCTTCGTGCCGTCCTTGAGCGTCATCGGCTGGGCCGCGTTGTGCGTGTTGAAGCAGTACCACGGCCTGCCGCGCTTGCACGCCCGGCACGACCCGCAGACCGCGCGCCAGTTCAGCACGACGAAGTCGCCCGGCTCGACGTCGGTGACGCCCTCGCCGACCTGCTCCACGATGCCCGCGGCCTCGTGGCCGAGCAGGAACGGGAAGTCGTCGTTGATGCCGCCCTCGCGGTAGTGCAGGTCGGTGTGGCAGACCCCGCAGGCCTGGACCCGCACCACCGCCTCGCCGGGGCCGGGGTCCGGGATCACGATGGTCGTCAACTCGACCGGCAGCCCCTTGCCCCGAGCGATCACGCCGCTGACTTCCTGCGCCACTGTTCGTCCTCCGTTTTTCGCCGTGCGTCCGCCAGCCGTGCGTCGCCGTACCGCTGGATCAGCTCATCAGTCGTTCGCCGTCGAAGACTGCCAGTTCCTCGCGGTAGAACTCGATCCCCACGCCGTTGGGGTCGCGGAAGTAGATGCTGTCCTCGACGCCGCGGTCCGGACCGAGGTACTCGACGCCCTCGGCCTCGAGCCTGGCCTTGCCCGTGGCGAACTGCTCGGCCGACACCGACAGCGCGAGGTGCTGCACGGCGCCGATGGTCTCCGCGTAGTCGGCGTGGCCGTGGCCGGGGAAGTCGAAGAACCCCAGCAGGTTGCGGTTGCCGATGTCGAAGAAGAAGTGGCTGGAGCCCGCGTAGTCGCGGTTCTCCACCAGCTCCACCAGCGGGAACCCGAGGAACTCCTGGTAGAACTTGATCGTCGTCTCCACGTCGCGGCAGACCAGCGCGATGTGGTGCACACCCTGCGTCGGCGCCAGGCCGCGTTCGGCGAGCGGCTTGAGGTACTTGCCCCGGAGCTCCTCGCGGCGGGTGCGGATGCTCTCCAGTTCGGCGCCCTCTGGTTGTGGCATGGCGTGCTCCCTCGGTCGCTGGTCGTGCTGCCACCGGCCATGGTAGTTGCGCGTTCAAATTCTTGCCGGACCGCCGGGCGTTGCGCAGCACGCGCAGCGTTCCGCCACACGCAACAAACTGCGCCCGCCGTGCCGTCCTGTCAAGACCGCGACCGGGTCACGCCGAAAAGCGCCCGTTCCACGAGTGGAACGGGCGCTTCGATGGTGGTGGCCGTCAGTTGTCCATGTCGCGCTTGTCGCCGGGCCACTCGCCGGTGATCTTGTCGAAGCCGGTCGCGCCACCGCGGTCGATCGCGGCCTTGACCAGCCCGAAGATCGCCCCCTGCACGGTCGCGGCGATCAGCACCTCGCTCCACTTGCGGTCCTGCTGCGTGGCGCTGGGGGCTTCCTTGTCGCCGGTGGCGAGCTTCCAGACCTGGCCGAACGCGGCGCTGGCGAGCACACCGCCCAGCACGCTGAACAGCAGTCCGAGCGGCTTGTAGAGGAGCTTGTTCATCAGGACCTCCCGCGCCGGACGAGCTTCCACAGCAGGAACAGGACGGCCGCGAGGGCGGCTCCCGCCACCGCCGGGTGCCTGCGGGCCTGCTGCGCCACCGGTTCGGGCAGCGAGTCGACGGCCTCGGCGGCCTTCACCTTGGCCTGCTCGACCTTCGCGGTCACCTGCGGCGGGATCGCGTCGGCCACGTGCGCGGCGGCCTCACCGACCTTGACCCTCGCCTGGTCGACCTTCTCGGTGACCTGCGGGGGCAACGCGTCCACGGCCTGCGCGGTGACGGTGGCGGCCTTCGCCTTCGCCTGCTCCACCTTCACGTTCACCTGCGCGGGCAGCGCGGCCGCGGCCTCGGTCACCTTGTCCTTGGCCTGCACCGCCTTCACGGTCGCCGCGTCCTTGGCGTTCACCGCCGCCTCGGTGGCCTTCTCCTTGGCCTGCAAGGTCTTCTCCTTCGCCCGCGCGGGCACGTCGACCTTGTGCACGAGTGCTTCCACCGTGTCGCCGAGGTCCTGGCGGGTCTTCTCTATGTCGGCGCGCAACGCGGCCGGGTCGCTGGGGACTTCCTTCTTGCCACTCATCGGTGGGCCCTCTCGCTGACGGTGGCGATGTCCTTCTTGACGCCTTGGATGGCCTGCTCCGGCACGGGCGGGGTGCCCTTGTCGATTTGCTTCTTGCCCACCAGGGCGACGATCCCGGCGATCACGAACACGCCCACCGCGACGACGAACGCCGCGAGCCAGGGCGCCATCACCGTGGCGAGGAGCAGCACGAGGCCCGCGATGAGCGACATGATGCCGAACCACGCGAGCACACCGGCCCCACCGAACAGACCGGCTCCCACGCCGACCTTCTTGCCCTTGGCCTGCAACTCCGCGACCGCGAGCTTGATCTCCTCCTGGGCGAGCCTGCTGACCTGTTCCGACAGCTTGCCGACCAGCTGCGCGGTAGACGCTTCCTGCACACTGCTGTCCATGACCGCCTCCTCTCTGAGCAGCGGTTACCCCCTGTTGAGACAAATCAACCACCCGGTGTGGTGAACCTCGATAGTGGTTACCCGGCCCCTATGGCCAGCACAGCGCGTGACACCACCGCGGACGCGGTAAGAGAAGACGAATTGCCCGACGGGCCAACGGATCTGTCCAAGAGGTCGTGGTGGGAGATCCTCAAGCGGACGGTCAAGGAGTTCTCCAAGGACAACCTGACCGACTGGGCCGCGTCGCTGACCTACTACGGCGTGCTGTCGCTGTTCCCCGGTCTGCTCGTGCTCACCGCGCTGCTGGGCCTGCTCGGCCCGTCGGCGACCCAGTCCCTTGTGGACAGCGTCAACAGCCTCGGTCCGGGGCAGGCGCGGGACATCATCGTCGGCGGCATCGAGGAGTTGCAGAAGACGAAGTCGTTCGCGGGCCCGCTGGCGATCATCGGCCTGCTCGCCGCGCTGTGGTCGGCGTCGGGCTACGTCGGCGCGTTCATGCGCGCCTCGAACGCGATCTACGACGTCGAGGAGGGGCGCCCGTTCTGGAAGACGATCCCGCTGCGCCTCGGCCTGACGCTGGGCGTGGTGGCGCTGCTGGTCATCACCGCGGCCGGCATCGGCGTGAGCGGCGGAGTGGCGGAGAAGGTGGGGAGCTTCATCGGCCTCGGTCCGACGGCGGTCACCGTCTGGGGCATCGCCAAGTGGCCGGTGCTCCTGCTGCTGGCGAGCCTCGCGATCGGCCTGCTGTTCTGGGCCTCGCCGAACGTGCGCCAGCCGAGCTTCCTGTGGATCACGCCGGGCGGTCTGATCACCGTCGTGGTCTGGATCGCGGCGTCGCTGGGCTTCGCCTTCTACGTCGCCAACTTCGGCTCGTACAGCAAGACCTACGGCACGCTGGCGGGCGTGATCGTGTTCCTGGTGTGGATGTGGATCTCCAACATCGCGCTGCTGCTCG
Source organism: Umezawaea sp. Da 62-37 (assembly GCF_032460545.1). Classification (GTDB taxonomy): domain Bacteria; phylum Actinomycetota; class Actinomycetes; order Mycobacteriales; family Pseudonocardiaceae; genus Umezawaea. The sequence continues at coordinate 2,958,527 of NZ_CP135965.1, read as the reverse complement.
GCGCGGAACTCGACGCCGAGATCGAACGGGGTAGGCGGATCGAGGCGGGCCAGTCACCGGAGCACGACCCGGTCGCGCCGCCGAGGGACACCCGCGCGATGGACGGCGACCAGGGCGAGTGACCCCGGCCGCCCGTCCGACGGCCTACTCCGCGGGCGCCTGCTGCGCTTCGGCTTCCTTGCGGACCTCGTCCATGTCGACCTTGCGGGCCTGGTCGATCAGGTCCTCCAGCGCGGCCTCGGGCAGCGCGCCCGGCTGCGCGTAGAGCACGACACCCTCGCGGACGATCATCAGCGTGGGGATGGACCGGACCTGGAAGGTCGCCGCCAACTCCTGCTGCGCCTCGGTGTCGACCTTGCCGAACACGATGTCGCCGTGCTTCTCGGACGACTTGTCGTACACGGGGCCGAACTGGCGGCACGGACCGCACCACGAGGCCCAGAAGTCGACCAGGACCATGTCCGAACCGCCGACGACCTCGTCGAAGTTCTTCGTGGTCAGCTCCACCGTGGCCATGCGTCCTCCTAGCTCGACTGCAGTCCTTCTGTCTCGTCCAACGAACGAACGAGCCGCAGGATTCCCCGGTTCATTTCAACTTGCTGTGGACATCTTCAACAAGGAGTTGTAGCTTTTCGCCACCACACCTGGAGGCGCCGTGTTGATCCGAAGGTTCGCCATGACCGCACTCGTGCTGTCCACCCTCGTGGCCTGCGCGAACCCGGACGCGGCCCCACCCGCCGCGTCCGGAGGGGCCAAGCCGTCGACCGAGTCGATCGTGTCGGCGGTGAAGAAGGACGACGTCCTCGCGGCCGGTCTGCCGCCCGCGAGCGCGTCCTCGGGCACGTTGAAGATCGGGTCGAACATCCAGAACCCGCCGAACAACTTCTACGCCGAGGACGGCAAGACGGTCATCGGTTCCGAGGTCGACCTCGCCAAGGCCATCGCCGCCAAGCTCGGGCTCAAGGTCGAGTACAGCGACATGGCGTTCAGCTCGCTGATCACCAGCCTCCAGTCCGGCCGGATCGACATGACGATGGCCGCGATGAACGACACCGCCGAGCGCCAGCAGGCGATCGACTTCGTCGACTACTTCACCTCCGGCATCACGATCATGGTCCAGAAGGGCAACCCCAGCTCCGTCAAGGGCCCGGACGACCTGTGCGGCAAGGGCGTCGCGGTCAACCTCGGCAGCAGCCAGGAGACCTACGCCAAGGAGCAGAGCACGAAGTGCGTCGCCGCGGGCAAGGGCGAGGTCACTGTGACCGCGACCGACAGCGACACGCAGAACCAGAACCAGCTGCGCACCGGCCGCGTCGCCGCGATCCTCAACGACCTGCCGACCGCCGTGTACGTCGCGCAGACCGCGGGCAAGGGCGAGTACTTCGAGGTCGTCAAGGCCGACCCGATCAACGGCGGCCCTTACGGCATCGGCGTGAACAAGGACAACCCGCAGCTCGGCAAGTCGATCCAGGCGGCGTTGCAGGCGCTGGTCGACGACGGCACCTACACCAAGATCCTCGAGTCCTGGGAGGTCTCCCAGGGCGCGATCGCCAAGGTGACCATCAATGGCAAGTGAGGACCTCCAGGTAGTCCCGATCCGGCACTGGGGGCGCTGGGTCGTCGGCGCGCTGATCCTCGGGCTGCTCGCGCTGCTCGTGGTCGCGCTGGCCGACGCGCAGATCCTCTACGAGGACGTGCCCGGCTTCTTCACCCACGAGATCATGCTCGGCGGCCTGGTCAACACCGTGATCCTCGCGGTGTGCGCCCAGGCGGGGGCCATCGTGCTCGGTGTCGTGCTGGCGCTGCTGCGGCGCTCGCCCAACCCGGTCGCCCGCTGGTTCGCGTGGGGCTACATCTGGCTGTTCCGCGGTCTGCCCGTGCTGCTGCAGATCCTGCTGTGGTTCAACCTCGCGCTGGTGTTCAAGTTCATCTCCATCCCGGTGCCGTTCACCGACGCGTTCCTGCTGCACGAGCCGACGAACATCCTCATCACCGCGTTCGTCGCCGCGCTGCTCGGGCTGGGGCTCAACGAGAGCGCCTACATGGCCGAGATCGTCAGGGCCGGGCTCAACAGCGTGGACCCCGGCCAGATCGAGGCCGCCAAGGCCATCGGCATGACGCCGGGCAAGGCGTTCCGGCGGGTCGTGCTGCCGCAGGCGATGCGGGTGATCATCCCGCCCACCGGCAACAACTTCATCAACATGCTCAAGGGCACGTCGATGGCGTCGGTGATCGGGTTCCTGGAACTCATCCACGCGGCCAACCGGATCTCGTCGGGCAACCTGGAGATCATGGAGACGCTGATCGCCGCCGCGCTCTGGTACCTGATCGTCGTGAGCGTCGCGAACGTCGGCCAGTACTACCTGGAACGCGCCTACGGGAAGGGTGTGCGGTGACCGAGCCGCTGGTGCGCGCCCACGGCGTGCGGAAATCTTACAGTTCCACGTCCGCCGGCGGAGCCGGCAATCGGGTGGAGGTGCTCAAGGGCGTGGACCTGACGGTGGACGAGGGGCAGGTGGTGTGCCTGCTCGGGCCGTCCGGCGCGGGCAAGAGCACGTTCCTGCGGTGCGTGAACCACCTGGAGACCATCGACGCGGGCCGCATCTGGGTCGCGGGCCACCCCGTCGGGTTCGTGCTCAAGGGCGGCAAGCTGCACGAGCTGCCCGAACGCGAGGTCGCCACCCAGCGCCGCGACATCGGCATGGTGTTCCAGCGCTTCAACCTGTTCCCGCACCGCACCGCGATGGAGAACGTGACCGAGGGCCCGATCCAGGTGCTCGGCCGCAAACCCGCCGAGGCCCGGCGGGAGGCGCTGGAGCTGCTGACGCGGGTCGGCCTCGGCGACCGCGGCGGCGCGTACCCGCGCGAGCTGTCCGGCGGCCAGCAGCAGCGCGTCGCCATCGCCCGCGCGCTCGCGATGAAGCCCAAGGTCATGCTGTTCGACGAGCCGACGTCCGCACTCGACCCGGAGCTGGTCGGCGAGGTGCTCGACGTCATGGTCGCGCTGGCCCGCGACGGCATGACGATGATCGTCGTCACGCACGAGGTCGGGTTCGCCAGGGAGGTCGCGGACCACGTGGCGTTCATGGTCGACGGCGCCATCGTCGAGTCCGGGTCGGCTCGGGAGGTGTTGGACAATCCGCAGCATCAACGGACTCGGCAGTTCCTCGCGAAGGTCCTCTAGCTTTGGGGTGCTCTAGGTGACCAACCGCATTCCGTCCTCGTACCTGGTCCAGTTCCACGAACCGGAGGGGTACCTGGACTTCGGCCGGTTCGGGCCGCCCTCCCACGCCGTGGTCGAGACGTCCACCCGGCTGCTGGAGGCGTCCGCCGCCGCCGGACCCTCCACGGTCGACGACCTGATGCGGCAGGAGCTGCGCGCCAAGGCCGCCGCCGCCCGGCTGTGCCGCAGCGACACCGACCACGTGACGCTGCTGCCCAACACCAGCACCGGCCTGTTCCAGGTCGCGCTCGGCGTGACCGGCGAGGTCGTCGTCTCGGCCGCGGAGTTCCCGTCCAACACCTACCCGTGGCAGCGGGCGGGCCGCGCCGAAGTGCGGTGGATGCGCCCCGACCGCGGCTGGGTGACCCCGTCGGCGGTGCGCGAGGCGCTCACCCCGGCCACCACGGCGGTGTCGGTGAGCGCTGTCGACTTCCGCACCGGCTACCGCGCCGACCTGGCGGGCATCCGCGAGGTCATCGGCGACCGGCTGCTGGTCGTGGACGGCATCCAGGGCTTCGGCGTCGTCGACGAGCCGTGGGAAGTCGCGGACGTCCTCGTGGTCGGCGGCCAGAAGTGGCTCCGCGCGGGCTGGTCCACCGGCTTCATGGTCCTGTCGGACCGCGCCCTGGAACGCCTCGACCCCCTGATGTCCGGCTGGACCGGCGCCCTCGACGCCGGCCTGTTCGACGACGACGTGCACCCCGTCGCCGAAGGAGCCGCGGGCTGGTCCATCACCAACCTGAGCCCGATCGCCGCCGGCGCCCTCGGGCACGCGCTGGAGTTGGTGGAACTCGCCGGTGTGCAGGCGATCGGCGCCCGCATCGCCACCCGCCTCGACGAGCTCACCGAGCTCGTCCGCGAGGTCGGCGGCACCGTCGTGTCCGCCGAGGACCGGCGCGCGGGCATCCTCGCGTTCACGCTGCCGGACCACCCCGCCCCGGTGGTGGGTTCGGCGCTGGTCGCCACGGGGGTGACCGCGACCGTGCGCCCGGAACACATCCGCCTGACCCCGCACGCCTCCACCACACCGGAGACCATCGCCAGGTTCGGCGCCGCGCTGCGCGAGGTCCGCCGCCCGGTCCCGGTCGCCCACCGCGCGATCGAACAGGCCTCCGGCGGCTCGGACGTCCTCGCCGCACTGGTACCCACGGTCAACAGCCTGGCCGCCGCGCTGGGCGCGGGCACCGAGGTCGTCCTGCACGACCTGGGCTCCCTGCCGAATTCGATCGTCGCCATCGCCGGCGACCTCACCGGCCGCGAGGTCGGCGGCCCGATGACCGACCTCCTGCTCGGCCTCGTCCGGCGCGGCACGACGCAGGACCTGACCAACTACGAGACCTACGCGCCGGACGGCCGCGTCATCCGCTCGTCCACGGTGTTCCTGCGCGACTCCGACGGCGTCGCCGTCGGCTGCCTGTGCGTCAACAGCGACCAGGCCGCCACCGGCCGCGCCGAACGCGTCGTCGAGACCTTCCCCGGCGACGTGGACACGTTGCAGCGCCTGCTGGTCGAACGCGCCGTGGCCGACGCGGAGGTCCCGGTGGACCTGATGAAGAAGACCCACAAGTCCCAGGTCGTCAGGGTCCTGGACGACGCGGGCTACTTCCTGATCAAGGACTCCGTCGACCACCTGGCAGGCGCACTGGAGGTCACCCGCTACACCATCTACAACTACCTCAACGAGATCCGGGGCACCGCAAAGGCTTGAGGGAAGCAGTAGCCCAAGGGAAAGCAGTAGCCCAAGGGAAAGCACACCACCGCCGGGAAGCACGCAACCATCGGGAAAGCACGCAACCGCACGGGAAGCACGCAAGCGTGGGCGATTTGACTTGGGTTTTTTGGGCCTATAATTGGTCGGCGGGCATCTCCACCACCTGCCCTTTTACGCCGACAAGGCCCAAAAAAGGGGCCCCAAGTCAAATCGCCCACACCCACACGAGACTCCCGGCCCTAAACCGGCTGATACGGCGCCAAATCGACCATCTGCCCAGCAGCCACGGCAGCAGTCAACAACCGAACATCCGGCACCCCCTTGCGCAGCATCAGCAACCGGTCCAACCCCAACCCCAGAGCGACACCGGTCACCTCCCCCGGAACACCCGCCCGGTCGAGCACATGCCGCGCGACCCGACCACACCCCCCGACCTCGACCCACCGCCCGTCCACCAGCACGTCGACGTGAGCCCCCTCCTCGACGTACGGGTAGACATCCGGGATCAGTCGGACCGTGACGTCCGGCAGGGCTCCCCGAACGGCCCGCACGACCAGGTCGCCCACGTCGCGAACCGTCCGGCCGAGCCACCAAAGATCGACCTGGTGCGGCGCGCGCGTGTGCAGCCGGTCCACCGGGTCATTGCGGTAGATCGGCCCGGAGCAGGCGAGCAGCACCTCCCACGGACCACCTTCGGCGGCCAGGGCGCGCAGGGCGGGCGGCACCATCGCGGTCGTGTGGGTGCGCAGCAGGAGCCCGGTCGTGCTGCCGTCGGCGGGCAGGCCCAGGTTCGTGCAGTTGTCCGCGACGGTGGTCACCGGATCCTCGCGGACCACCCGCGGTTCCGCGGTGTCGCGGACCGCGGCGAGGACGTCGTCGAGGATCAGCTGGACGGCGTGGAGACCCTGTGCGGGATCGGTGAGGTCACGTGAAAGCAACATGGTGGTGTCCCATCGGTGAGCTGGTGGACTGGCGGGGGAGACCCCTCGGCCGGTCCGTCACCGGGAAACCGCTCAGCGCACGCCGACGACCCCGGCGACCGGTGCTCCCGGCCGGGGGTGGCTAAATCGACGCGTCACGTGCATGGAGCAACGGTAGCAGCAGGATCAAGCATGATGTGCGCATGCTGACCGACAAGGGCGCCGACTTCGGGGAGTTCTGGACCGAGCGCCACCTCTGCACGCTGACCACCATGCGCGCCAACGGCACCCCGCACGTCGTGCCCGTCGGCGTGACGCTCGACGTGGAGACGGGGATCGCGCGGGTGATCACCTCCGGCGGCTCGCACAAGGTGCGGCACGTCCTCGCCGCGGGCGAGGAAGGCGCGCGGGTCGCGGTGTGCCAGGTGGACGGACGCCGGTGGTCCACGCTGGAAGGCCGTGCCGTCGTGCGGCGCGAACCGGACGCGGTCGCGGAAGCCGTCCGGCGCTACGCCGAGCGGTACCGCACGCCCAGGGTGAACCCCGAGCGCGTCGTGATCGAGATCAAGGTCACCAGAGCGCTGGGGACCGTGTGATCGCCGTCGTCGTGGTCGGCATCGGGGTCGACGGCTGGGACGGCCTCTCCCCGACCGCCAAAGCGGAGATCGAGGCCGCCCAGGTGCTGATGGGCAACGCCCGGCAACTGGAGATGGTGCCCGGCGACTTCGAACGGATCACCTGGCCATCCCCGATGCTCCCCGCCCTCCCCGGCCTGTTCGAGGCGAACCGGCACCGCCGCGTGTGCGTGCTGGCCAGCGGCGACCCGATGTTCCACGGCATCGGCTCCACCCTGGTCCGAATGCTCGGCCCCGACCGCGTCCGAGTCGTACCGCATCCGTCCTCCGTGTCGTTGGCCTGCGCCCGCCTCGGCTGGGCGGTCGACGACGTCGAGGTCATCAGCATGGTCGCCCGCCCAGTGGAACTGCTCCACCCCGTCATCCACTCCGGCCGCCGCATCCTCGTACTCGGCTCCACCCCCGCGTCCGTCGCGGACCTGCTGTCCGAACGCGGCTACGGGGAAAGCAAGTTGACAGTGTTGGAACGCCTGGGCGGCCCAGACGAACGCGTGCACACAGATCTGTCCTATGTGGACCCCCTGCACATACTCGCCGTCGAATGCGTGGGCACCAAGGTACTTCCACGCATCCCCGGCCTCCCGGATGAAGCCTTCGAGCACGACGGCCAACTCACCAAACGCGAAGTCCGAGCCATCAGCCTCGCCCAACTAGCACCAGTACCAGGCCAACTCCTGTGGGACGTCGGCGCGGGCGCAGGCAGCATCGCCATCGAATGGGCCCGCGTACACCCGTCATGTCGCGCCATCGCCATCGAACACCACCCCGACCGCGCCGAACGCATCAACCGCAACACCAAAACCCTTGGCGTACCAGGCGTACACGTAGTAATCGGCAAAGCCCCCGAGGCCCTGACCGACCTCGAACGCCCATCAGCCATCTTCATCGGCGGCGGCCTCACCGCCCCCGGCCTCCTGGCAGCCTGTTGGGACGCCCTACTACCCGGCGGCAGACTCGTCACCAACGCCGTAACCATGGAATCCGAATCCGTCATCGCCGCCTGGCACCCCAAACTCGGCGGCGACCTGACCAGAATCGCCATCAACCGAGGCTCCCCGGTCGGCACCTTCACCGGCTGGCGCCCCCACATGCCGGTCACCACCTGGGCCGTCACAAAGGAAGCCGAGTGACGCCTTGTCGGCAAAGCCGATGCCCTGTCCGGCGCAGCTCGGATGCCAGCCGACGCGCAGCGAGGTGCCTTGTCCGACGCGGAGCGAGGATGCCCTGTCGGGCGGAGCCCGATGCTGGCGCAGCCAGACCTACCCCTGCACCCCGATCCGAAGCCATCTCTAGGCTTGACGGAGCTTGTCAAGGCATCTTTCCCGCCTTGACAAGATTCGCCAAGCCTAGAACACTCGGCGACCGGGGTAAAGCCACCCCAACCACAACGCAACCCGAGCCGCACCCCCACCACCCAAACCGGCACCCCACCCCCTGAACCAGCACCCCAAGAAAGGAGCAGGCGCTCCCCACGGACGCGCCCAACACCCAATGACCATCCACTTCATCGGCGCAGGCCCCGGCGCCGCCGACCTCATCACCCTCCGCGGAGCCAAACTGATCGGCTCCTCCCCAACCTGCCTCTACGCAGGCGCCCTGGTCCCCACCGAACTCCTAGACCTCTGCCCCCCCAACGCCAACAAGATCGACACCGCCAACCTCACCCTCGACGAAATCACCACCGCCCTAACCGAAGCCCACAAATCCGGCCACGACGTAGCCCGCCTCCACTCCGGCGACCCCTCCGTCTTCAGCGCCATGGCCGAACAGATGCGCCGACTGGACGCCGCAGGCATCCCCTACGACGTCACCCCCGGCGTCCCGGCGTTCGCCGCCGCAGCCGCCTCCCTAAAACGAGAACTCACCATCCCCGGCGTCGGCCAGACCGTCATCCTCACCCGCACCTCCGCCCGCGCCACCCCGATGCCACCCGGCGAGGACCTCACCACCCTCGGCGCGTCCGCCGCCACGATGGTGCTGCACCTAGCCGTCCAGCGAATCGAAGAAGTAGTCGCCGAATTGATCCCGAATTATGGCGAGGATTGTCCAGTGGCCGTCGTAGCCCGCGCAAGCCGCAACGACGAAGTGATCTTGCGCGGCAGTTTGGCGGATATCGCCGAAAAAGTTCTTTCCGCCGATATCCGCCGCACCGCGGTAATCGTGGTGGGCCGCGTTCTAGGAGCTACCCAGTTCCTGGACAGCCACCTCTACTCGGCCGACCGCTGCCGTACCTGACCCGGTCAGCACTTGTTGGCGGCACCGCTGTTGACCAACAGCGAGTCCTTGATCCAGCCCTGCCTGCCGGTGGTGTTGTCCCGCACGTGGCTCCACGTGCCGCCCGCACCGTACTTCCAGCAGTGCAGGGTGACCGAGTGGCTGGTCTGGGCCTGCCCCACCGACGTGCAGGTGGTGCTCGGTCCGGTGCGGATGTTCGCCGCGGTCAGGACGAACTTGCCCGTCCGGTTGTCCTTGTTGGACCAGTCGTTGTCCGGACAGGTCGACTGCGCCGTCACGCCCACTTCTCCCGGAGGCGCGGCGAACGCCGTCGCCGCGCCCAGAACGAGCGAACCGGTGGCCACGACCGCCACGCCGAACGCGGCCGCGACAGATTTGTGAATGGATTTCATTTCGAGATTCCTCCCCCTGTGAACACTGGAGAGGCCCCAGAGAATCCCCCGATTCATCCTCCCCAGCTGATATCCAGATTTGCAGGAAGCGCGTTCGGTGTCAATCACTCGATAGTGCGGTCCGATCGGTCCGCGAATAACATGATCCGGTGATCCTGATCCTCGGCGGAACCGGTGAGGCGCGACGGCTGGCGGCGGAGCTGCCCGGCCGCGTGATCTCGTCGCTGGCTGGCCGCGTGACCGATCCGCGGCTGCCGGAGGGCGAGGTGCGGGTCGGCGGGTTCGGCGGGGTCGACGGGCTGGTGGAGTGGTTGCGCGCCAACGGGATCACGGCCGTGGTCGACGCCACGCACCCGTTCGCCGCGCGCATCACCGCGAACGCGGTCGAGGCCACCGCTCGGGTCGGGATCCCGCTGCTCGTGCTGCGGCGTCCGGGCTGGACGCCCGAACCCGGCGACGACTGGCGGTGGGTTGACTCGCTGGAGGAGGCAGCGGCGGACCTGCCCGGCGACCGGGTGTTCCTCACCACGGGGCGGCAGGACATCGGCGTGTTCGCCGGGTGCGGGCAGTACTTCCTGGCCCGCTCGGTCGAACCGCCGGAACCCCCGCTGCCGCGACGCGTCCACGTGCTGCTCGACCGGGGACCGTTCACAGTGGACGGTGAGGTGGAACTGATGCGGGCGCACGGGATCGACGTGCTCGTCACCAAGGACAGCGGGGGAGCGCAGACGGCCGCGAAGCTGGTCGCGGCCCGCCTGCTCGGCGTTCCCGTCGTGGTGGTGCGGCGCCCGCCGGCCCCGGCCGCGGAGACCGTGGACTCGGTCGCCGCGGCCGCGGAGTGGGTCAGGCGGGGTAGCGGCGGGGCGTGAACACCTGGCCCCTGCCGGTGGTCCTGGTCGTGGTCGAGCCGATCAGCAGCAGGCAGCGCATGTCCACCACCGCTGGGTCGAGGTCCGCCAGCCGCACGACCCGGACGTCCTCCTGCGGGCCGCCGACGTCCCGGCCGATCACCACGGGGGTGTCCGGCGACCGGTGCGCCAGCAGGAGGTCCCGCGCCGCCTCGACCTGCCACGTCCTGCTGCGCGACGCCGGGTTGTAGATCGCCAGCACCAGGTCCGCCTTCGCCGCGGCCTCCAGCCTCCCGGCGATGACCTCCCACGGCTTCAAGCGGTCCGACAGCGACACCACGCAGTAGTCGTGCCCCAGCGGCGCGCCGACCCGGCTGGCCACCGCGTGCGCCGCGGTCAGCCCCGGCAGCACGCGCACCGGCACCGACGAGAACTGCTCCTCGTCGCCGACCTCCAGCACCGCGCTGGCCATCGCGAACACACCGGGGTCACCGGAGGACACGACGACGACCCGCGAGCCGGACTTGGCCAGGTCCAGCGCGAACGCGGCGCGCTCCGCCTCGACCTTATTGTCCGACGGGTGCTTGCGCTGGTGCGGGTTCGGCGGCACGCGGTCGAGGTACGGGCCGTAGCCGATCAGGTCGTCGGCCGACGCCAGCGCGGTCCGCGCCTCGGGCGTCAGCCACTCCCGCCCGGCCGGGCCGAGGCCGACCACGACGACCTCGCCGGCGGTCGTGCGCTCGCGCACCCTGCTGGGCAGCACGGCGAGCGAGAAGTACGGCACCGTGTCCGGGTCCACTTCGGACAGCGGTGACGTCCGCTGCTTGCCGGTGGTGGCCCGCTCCACGTACCACGCGTCGTCCAGCCGACCGGACGCCTCCAGCGCCGCGCGCACGCCCTTGAACGTGCGGCCCAGCTTCATCACCGCCGCGGAATCGGTGTGCGCCAGGTGTTCGGCGAGCACGTCGGGCGGCAGCGTGCCGGGCAGGATCGTCAGCACCTCGTCGCGCTCCACCAACGGCCTGCCGAGCACCGCCGACCCCGCGCTCACCGACGTCACACCGGGCACGACCTCGGTCGGGTACCGGTCGGCCAACCGCTTGTGCAGGTGCATGTACGAGCCGTAGAAGAACGGGTCGCCCGCCGCCAGCACGACCACGTCCCGGCCCGCGTCCAGGTGCGCGGCCAGCCGCGCGGCGCACTCGACGTAGAACGCGTCGATCTCGCCCTGGTAGTCGTCGGAGTCCTCGGTGGTCACCGGGTAGACGAGCTGCTCCTCGATCTGCCCCTCGCGCAGGTACGGCGCCGCGGTCGCCCGCGCGATGCTCCGCCCGTGCCGCGCGCTGTGGAACACGACCACGTCCGCCGCGCCGATCAGCCTGGCGGCCTTGACCGTGACCAGTTCCGGGTCGCCGGGACCCACCCCGACGCCGTAGAGCCTGCCCGTCATTCTTCCTCGCTCGCGATCGCGTTGAGTGCCGCCGCGGTGATGGCGCTGCCGCCCCGGCGCCCGCGCACGACCAGGTACTCCAGCCCGAGGGCGTTGGCCGCCAGGGCTTCCTTCGACTCCGCGGCACCGATGAAGCCGACCGGGATCCCCAGCACGGCAGCGGGTCGCGGCGCACCGGCGTCGATCATCTCCAGCAGCCGGAACAGCGACGTGGGCGCGTTGCCGATCGCGACGACCGACCCCTCCAGGTGGTCGCGCCACAGTTCCATCGCCGCCGCGCTGCGCGTGGTCTCCAGCCGCCCGGCCAGGTGCGGCACGCGGCTGTCGCCCAGGGTGCAGATCACCTCGTTGTCGGCGGGCAGCCGCTTGCGGGTCACGCCCGCCGCGACCATGGTGGCGTCGCACAGGATCGGCGCGCCCGCCAGCAGCGCGGCGCGCGCGTTCGCGACCACGTCGGCCGAGTAGGCGATGTCGGGCACCAGGTCGACCATGCCGCAGGCGTGGATCATCCGGACCGCCACGCGCGCGATGTCGGCCGGTAACCCGCGGAGGTCCGCCTCCGCGCGGATCGTGGCGAACGACCGGCGGTAGATCTCGGCGCCGTCCTGGATGTAGCTCGTCAACTCGTCTCCTCGTAGTCGTCGCCGGTCGCGACGAACTCGATCACGTCTCCGGACGGTCGTCCGCAGCGTCGGGCGCAGCCGGACCAGTGGACCGGGCGGGTGTGCGGGGTGCCGAGCCAGTTCCGGGCGTCGGCGCGGACGTCGGCCAACGACTTCGCGCAGCCCGGTCGTCCGGTGCAGGCCGTGACGCCGTGCCAGGGGGAGTCGGGGTCGGTGATGAGGCCGAGCCCGGTGAGGTCGGGAGCGCCGGGCACGACCAGGCTGCGCCACGGCGTGAGGCGGACGGGGAAATCGGCGAGGGCGGCGGCTTGGCGGGCGTCGAGGCGGCCGAGCGGCGCGCCGACGACGAACCGGTCGCCCGCCGGGCCGGGCAGCGGGGGAGAGGTGGAGACGGTGATCCGCTCGGCGGTGGGAGTTCCGAGAGCCGCGATGATCCGGGTCACGACCTCGGGCACCTCGGCCAGCCGCCACGCGCTGCCGCGTTCGGCGGCGAAGATCCGGGCGGCCTCGATCACGGCGGCCACGGGGTTCGCCGGGCGCAGTCCGGTGTCCTGGCCCGCGAGCAGGAGCGCGTCGCCGATCAGACCGATGTCGCCGCCCAGTCCGGCGACCGGCGCGCCGACGGTGACGAGGAAGCGGCCGGGCAGGTCGGCGAGTTCGGGAGTGGCGCAGAGCACGGCGTCCAGCTCGTCCACGACGGTCTGGGTGTCGTCGGAGAGGGGCGCGGCGATGATGTTGCGCACACGTTCATGGGTCAGGGAGGGCAGCAGACCCGCCGCGGCCATCCGGTCGCCGAGCTCGAACTGGGCCCCGTCGGCCAGTCCGCGGATCTGGAAGTTGGCCCTGGAGGTCAGTTCCAGCTGCCCGTCGCCGAGGTCGGCCGACGCGGTCACGACGGCTCTGAACTGGACTTTCGTCAGTGAACCGCCGGGAATCCGGATGCGCGCCAACCCGCCGTCGGCAGCGGGGTGCACGTCGATCGCGCCTGGACAGGCGTCGGCGTGAGTTCGCTCTGTTGGCACGCGCCGGATGCTACGTGACGGCTGTACTGTCAGGCCGAACGGCGAAGCAGCGAGGAAGTCGGTGGAAGTCCGACGCGGTCCCGCCACTGTCACCGGAGCGATCCGGGAGCCAGGAACTCCGCTCCGCCGTGTGCCGACGACTTGGGGCGCGGACCCCGGAGTGGAGCTTTCGCGTGATCCTGCTGCTGTCGACCTCCGACACCGACCTGCTGTCAGCGCGGGCCAGTGGTGCCGACTACCGGCTCGCCAACCCGTCGCGCCTGGGCGTGGAGGACCTGTCCGAGCTGGTCGAGGGCGCGGACGTGATCGTCGTGCGCATCCTCGGCGGCCGCCGGATGTGGGAGGAAGGGCTGGACGCCCTGTTGGCCGGCCAACGTCCCGTGGTGGTGCTCGGCGGTGAGCAGAACCCCGACGCCCCGCTGATGGAGCTGTCCACCGTGCCCGGCGGGGTGTGCGCGGAGGCCCACGCCTACCTCGCGCACGGCGGCGCGGCGAACCTCGCGGAGCTGCACAACTTCCTCTCCGACACGATCCTGCTGACCGGCAACGGCTTCGCGCCGCCCGTCCCGGCGCCGAACTGGGGTCTGCTGGAACGCCCCGTGCCCATCACCGAGGGCAAGACCACCGGCGGCCCGACCGTCGCGGTGCTCTACTACCGCGCCCACCACGTCGCCGGGAACGTCGCCTTCGTGCACGAGCTGTGCGACCAGATCGAGGCCAAGGGCGGCCTCGCGCTGCCGGTGTACTGCTCGTCGCTGCGCACCGCGGAGGCGGAGCTGCTGGCCGTGCTGGGCAAGGCGGACACGCTGGTCGTCACCGTGCTGGCCGCGGGCGGCAGCAAGCCCGCGACCGTGGGCGCCGGTGGCGAGGACGAGGCGTGGGACGTCGGCGCGCTGGCCGCGCTGGACGTGCCGATCCTGCAAGGGCTCTGCCTCACCAGCAGCCGCGCGGCATGGGACGAGAGCGACGACGGGCTCTCGCCGCTGGACACCGCGACCCAGGTCGCGATCCCCGAGTTCGACGGCCGGATCATCACGGTCCCCTTCTCCTTCAAAGAGATCGACGAGGACGGCCTGACCGTCTACGTCGCCGACCCGGAACGCGCGGCGCGGGTCGCGGGCATCGCGCTGGGCCACGCCCGGCTGCGCCACACCCCGCCATCCGAGCGCAAGATCGCCGTGATGCTGTCGGCCTACCCGACGAAGCACTCGCGCATCGGCAACGCCGTCGGCCTGGACACCCCGGCCAGCGTCGTCCGGCTGCTGACCGCGTTGCGGGAGCAGGGGTACGACATCGGCGCGCCCGGTGAACTGCCCGGCGTCGAGCAGCTCGACGGCGACGCGCTCATCCACGCGCTGATCGCCGCGGGCGGGCAGGACCCGGACTGGCTGACCGAGGAGCAGTTCACCGGCAACCCGGTCCGGATGACCGCTGCCCGGTACCGCGACTTCTTCGCCACCCTCCCCGAGGACACCCGCGCGGAGATGGAGCGGCACTGGGGCCAGGCGCCCGGCGAGCTGTTCGTGGACCGGTCGCACGACGCCGACGGCGAGATCGTGCTGGCGGCGCTGCGGGCGGGCAACGTCGTGGTGATGGTCCAGCCGCCGCGCGGCTTCGGCGAGAACCCGATCGCGATCTACCACGACCCCGACCTGCCGCCCAGCCACCACTACCTGGCCGCCTACCGCTGGCTGGCCGACGACTTCGGCGCGCACGCCGTCGTCCACGTGGGCAAGCACGGCAACCTGGAGTGGCTGCCGGGCAAGACCGTCGGCATGTCCGCGGGCTGCGGCACCGACGCGGCGCTGGGCGACCTCCCGCTGATCTACCCGTTCCTCGTCAACGACCCCGGCGAGGGCACGCAGGCCAAGCGGCGCGCGCACGCCACGCTGGTGGACCACATGGTGCCGCCGATGGCGCGCGCGGACAGCTACGGCGACATCGCGCGGTTGGAGCAGCTGCTCGACGAGCACGGCAACATCGCCGCGATGGACCCGGCGAAGCTGCCCGCGATCCGCGCGCAGATCTGGACCCTCATCCAGGCCGCCAAGCTCGACCACGACCTCGGGCTGGCGGACCGGCCGCACGACGCCGAGTTCGACGAGTTCATCCTGCACGTCGACGGCTGGCTGTGCGAGATCAAGGACGTGCAGATCCGCGACGGCCTGCACATCCTCGGCGAGGCCCCGACCGGCGACGCCCGCGTCGGCCTCGTGCTGGCGATGCTCCAGGCGAAGCAGATGTGGGCGGGTCAGGTGGCCGCGCTGCCCGGACTGCGCGAAGCGCTGGGGCTCAACGAGGACGGTTCGGAAACCCGAACCGCCACCGACGACGTCGAGGCCACCGCGCGAGCCCTCGTCCAGGGCATGGAGGACGCGGGCTGGGCGCGGGAGGCGGCGAGCGGGCTCACCGACTCCGAGCAGGTGGCCCGGATCCTCGAGTTCGCGGCCGACGAGATCGTGCCCCGGCTCGCCCGCACGACCGACGAGATGACCAACGTCCTGCACGCGCTGGACGGCGGCTACGTGCCCGCTGGCCCGTCCGGGTCGCCGTTGCGCGGACTGGTCAACGTGCTGCCGACCGGCCGCAACTTCTACTCCGTCGACCCGAAGGCGATCCCGTCGCGGCTGGCGTGGGAGACCGGGCAGGCGATGGCGGACTCGCTGCTGGCGCGGTACCGGGACGAAACGGGCGAATGGCCGCCGTCGGTGGGGCTGTCGGTGTGGGGCACGAGCGCCATGCGCACCTCCGGCGACGACATCGCCGAGGTGTTCGCGCTGATGGGCGTCCGGCCGGTGTGGGACGAGCAGTCCCGTCGGGTCACCGGCCTGGAGGCCGTCCCGCTCGACGAGCTGGGCAGGCCGCGGATCGACGTGACCGTGCGCATCAGCGGGTTCTTCCGCGACGCCTTCCCGCACGTGGTCGCGATGCTGGACGACGCGGTGCAGTTGGTCGCGGTGCTGGACGAGCCCGCCGAGTCGAACTACGTCCGGGCGCACGCGCAGGCGGACCTGGCGGTCCACGGCGACGCCCGGCGCGCGACCATGCGGATCTTCGGGTCCAAGCCGGGCGCGTACGGCGCCGGGCTGCTGCCGCTGATCGACAGCCGGAACTGGCGCGACGACGCCGACCTGGCCGAGGTGTACGCCGTGTGGGGCGGGTACGCCTACGGCCGTGAACTCGACGGCGTGCAGGCGCGGCCGGACATGGAGTCGGCGTACAAGCGCATCGCCGTGGCGGCCAAGAACATCGACACCCGCGAGCACGACATCGCCGACTCGGACGACTACTTCCAGTACCACGGCGGCATGGTGGCGACCGTCCGCGCGCTGACGGGCAAGGCGCCCGCCGCGTACGTGGGGGACAGCACCCGGCCGGACGCGGTGCGGACGCGGACGCTGAACGAGGAGACCACGCGGATCTTCCGGGCCCGCGTGGTGAACCCGCGCTGGCTGTCGGCCATGCGCAAGCACGGGTACAAGGGCGCGTTCGAACTGGCGGCCACTGTGGACTACCTGTTCGGCTACGACGCGACCACCGGCGTGGTGGCGGACTGGATGTACGAGAAGCTCGCCGAGACCTACGTGATGGACCCGGAGAACCAGAAGTTCATGACGGAGTCCAACCCGTGGGCGCTGCACGGCATCTCGGAACGGCTCCTGGAGGCGGCGAGCCGGGGCATGTGGGAGCACCCCGAACCGGAGACGCTGGCGGCCCTGCAAGCCGTGTTCCTGGAGACCGAGGGGGATCTGGAGGACAGGTAAGCGCCCTCCTCGCCCGCCGCCACCCGCCACCGCGGGGGTGCGGCGGGTGGTATGGCCCGGTCGGGTGGTGTGGTCGCGGTAGCGGGTGTCCTGCTGGTCCTGAGGTTGTTTGGACCTATCATGTGATCCATGGGTGTCCTGGGTGCGCGGGTGAGCGGTACGGGTCCGCATGACTGAGGCTGCCCGCGGCCGCCGCCTCGGGGCTCGGATCGAAGAGGTCGCCCGCGAAGCGGGGGTCTCGAAGTCGACCGTGTCCAGGGTGATCAACGGCGAGCAGTACGTCAGTTCCAAGGCCCGCGAGGCCGTGCTGGCGGCGGTCCTGAGCCTCGGCTACAGCCCGAACCAGGCCGCGCGCACGTTGGCGGGCAGTCGGACGAACTGCATCGCGCTGGTCGTGTCGGAGCAGGGCAGCCGCGTGCTGTCGGACCCGTTCTTCGCCGGCGTGCTGCGCGGCGTGCACGCCGAACTGGCGGGGCACCGGGTGCAGCTCGTGCTGATGATGAGCCAGCAGGACGACGCCCAGGACCTCGTCGGCTACCTGTGCGGCGGTCACGTGGACGGCGCGCTGGTGATCAGCCTGCACGGCCAGGACCCGCTGCCCCGGACGCTGGCGGACGCCGGACTGCCGATAGTGGTCGGCGGACGGCCGCTGGGCGCTCCCGGTGTGCCCTATGTGGACGCGGACAACTTCAACGGCGGACTGGAAGCCGCCCGGCACCTCATCACCGGGGGCCGGAAGCGGATCGCGACCATCGCCGGGCCGAAGGACATGGCCGTGGGCATGGACCGGCTGAGCGGGTGGCGCCGGGCGCTGAGCGAGTCCGACATGGAGTCGGACCTGGTGGCCTACGGCGACTTCACGCCGGAGAGCGGCACGGCGGCGATGTCGGAGCTGCTGGCGAAGGACCCGACGATCGACGGGGTGTTCGTGGCCGCGGACATCATGGCGCTGGGGGCGTTGCAGTCGTTGCACGCCAACGGGCGACGGGTGCCGGAGGACGTCGCGGTGGTGGGGTTCGACGACCTGGCGCTGGCGTCCACCGCCGTGCCGCCGTTGACGACGGTGAAGCAGGACGTGGAGCAGTTGGGGCGGACGATGACGTGGCGGTTGTTGGCGGAGTTGGCGGGGGAGGAAGGGCTGCCGCCTTCTTTGTTGCTGCCCACGTCGTTGGTGATTAGGGCTAGCGCTTAGGGGTGGGGGTCGCTGGGTGTTGCTGGCGGCGGTGCTTGAAAACGGGTATCGCTGCCTGCCGTGCTTGATACCGGGTGTGGCTGCCTGCCGTGCTGGGTCGCCGGGTATCGCATCCAAGGTCTCCGGGTGCGGCCGGCTTGACTTGGGGCCCCTTTTTTGGGCCTTGTCGGGCTGAAAGGGCAGGTGGTAGAGATGCCCGCCGACCAATTGTAGGCCCAAAAACCCCAAGTCAAGCCGGCCGCACGGCGGACGAGCGCGCTCGGTGGGTGGTGGGTCTGGGTCGTGCTCGGCGGGTTGTGGGTCATGCTCGGTGGGCCGTGCTTGTGGGCGTGGGTTGTGCTTGGGCCGCTGTGCGGGTTAGCGGAGTGCGCGTTTGGTTTGGCGCCGTAGCTGCATGATCCTGGCGGCGCCGATGAGGGCGATCAGCAGTGCGCCGCCGATTGCGGCGAACAGCAGTGCCACGCCGAGTGGCAGGGTGAAGGCGCCGCCCAGGAAGTGGATCGTGATGCCTGCGAGGTTCTGCAGGATGAAGACCAGTAGGAAGATCAGCACGAAGATCGCGATGATGACGGCGACCCACGTGCCGCTGATCCGGGTTGGCTTCAGCTTGACGTGCGGCGCGGGCGTTGGCGCCGGGGTGGGGTCGAAGTCCGGAGTCGGGTCGGTGAGGTCCGGGAGGGCTGGGGGTTGGTGGGTGGTCGGCTCGTCCGACGGCGTCGACGGGTCGACGGGCACCCCGAGTTCTGCGGGGTGTAGGTCGGTCGCGCGGTCGTCACGAGGGGTGCTCACCCGAGTGAGTATCTGCTCTTCCGGGTGTTTCCGCAGCACAGGTCATCCGCACGGCGGAGTGAAGCGGAGGCCTGGGAAGAAGCGCTGCCAGTCTTCGCGGGTCAGGGCCGGGCTGCTTGCGCAGATGCGGCTGACGGCGCGTTCCACGTCGAAGTCCCAGCGGCGGGAGGAGCCGTCGCCGCTCGACGTCATGACGACCAGGTCGTCGCCGCTGTCGCCGGGTTCGAACACCGCGGTGTGCACGGACGTGGTGAGGCCGGTGATGGTGGCGGGTTCGCCCGGTTGCCGCGGATCCGCGACGTCCCACATGCGCACGGTCTGGTCGCCTGCGGCGCTGGCGAGGTGCTTGCCGTCCCTGGAGAACGCCAGCGCGCGGACCTGATCGGCCTGCGCGCCCAGTTCCGCGAGTTCCGCCGGGTGCCACGGGTCGGTCATGTCCCACAGGCGGACCGCGCCGTCCGCGCCGCCGGTCGCCATCAGCCGCCGGTCCTGGGAGAGCGCCATCGTGGAGATGTGCGGGATGCTGGCCAGCCTGCCGAACTCGTGCGGCCCGTCCGGCTTGTCGAGCCGCCACAGCGTGGTGGTGCTGTCGTCGTCGATGGTGACGAGCACCTGGCCGCTCTGGTCGAACCGCAGCTCGCGGCCGCGGATGCCGTTGTGCGGCACGGTCGACGACCACGTCGGGGCCTCGGGGCGGTCCAGCTTCCACAGCCGGATGGTGCTGGTGTCGTCGGCGTTCAGGGTCGCCAGCCAGGCGCCGTCCGCGGACAGCGCGGTCGCGGCCATCCGGGTCGGGAAGCGGTGCAGGAACACGGGTTTCTCGGCGTCGGTCAGGTCCCACAGCTCGTCGGGCGTGGTCGCGAGGACCCGGCCCGCCGGGGTGAAGCCGAGCGACTGCACCGAGCCGAGGTCGCCGGAGGTGTCCTGCTGCGGCACCTGCCCCTTGCCGCGGACCGTGCTGCCGTCGGGCCCCATCGGGATCTCCGTCGGCGGGGTCACCCGGCGGATCAGGTGCTGGTTCCAGCTCGCGGTCGACGTGGTCAGCAGCCCGTCCACGACCTCCCTGGTGCTCTCCAACCGGTACGCGGCGACGCTGAGCTGCTGGGCGAGCGGCCGGTTGGTCTCGCGCATCCGCACCGCCATGCCCGCGATCTGCTGCGCCACCACGATGTTGCGCTGCTCGTCGGCGGCGTTCTGGGCGCGGATCGTCTGCACGATCGCGCCGCCCGCCAGCAGGAGCAGCACCAGCAGCAGCGCCACGAGCTGCCGCAGCCTGCGGGTCCGGCGCAGCGCGAGCGCGTGCTCCCGGTTCCGCTCGGCCAGGCCGGCGTCGAGGAACTCCTGCTCACGGGTGCTGAGCCGGGCACCGTCACCGGCGGCCCACTCGGCGGCGGTGTCCAGCCGGGTGCCGCGGTAGAGCGCGTCGGGTTCGCGGGACAGCAGGTCCCAGGTGGCGGCGGCCTCGGTCAGCTGCCGGGCCGTCCGCAGGCCTTCGCGGTTCTCGTGCAGCCAGCCCCGCAGCCGCGGCCACGAGCGGATCAGCACCTCGTGCGCGATCTCGACGGCGTCCTGGTCCAGGGTCAGCAGCCGCGCGTGCGCGAGCCGGTCCAGCACGACCTGGGTGTCCACGTCGCGGGTGTCCAGCTCGCCGCGGGTGAGCCTGCGCTTGGTGTCCTCGGTGCCGTCGCCCAGTGCGGTCAGCCGCAGGAAGATCTGCCTCGCCACGGCGCGCTGGTCGGTCTCCAGCGCCGTGTACGTGCGTTCGGCGGTCCGGGTGAGCGCGTGCTGGATGCCGCCCGCCGCCTCGTAACCGTCCAGGGTGAGCGCGGTCCCGCGTCTTCGCCGCCACGTTTCGAGCAGCGCGTGCGACACCAGCGGCAGCACGCCCGCCTGCCCGGTCGCGTCCGCGACCAGCCGGGTCACCAGCGCGGTCTCCACGGTGCAGCCCGCCTTGGCGGCCGGTCGCATGATCACCTGGCGGAGTTCCTCGGCGGTCAGCGGCCCGAGCAGCAGCTGGGCGTCGCTCAGCGCCTCGACCAGGCCGGGGTGCAGGGCGCAGTGGCCGTAGAAGTCGGCCCGGATCCCGATCACCACCCGGCAGCGGGTGCGCGAGGCGGTCAGCAGCGCCTCGACGAATGCGGTGCGCGCGGCCAGGTCGGGGCAGAGGGTGAAGACCTCCTCGAACTGGTCGACCACCAGCACCAGCTCGTCCACGCCCGCGCCGACGACCCGGTCCAGCACCTCCGCGCTCAGGTCGAGCTCGGACGGCGTGACGACGATCGTGGTCCGGCACGACCCGCCGTCGAGCGCGCCTTCGGCGATCCGCGGCACCAGCCCGGCCCGCAGCAGCGACGACTTCCCGGCCCCGGACGCCCCGAACACCCCGACGAGCCGCCGGTCGGACATCCGCGCGAGGAGGTCGTCGAGCATCCGTTCGCGCCCGAAGAACCACGGTGCGTCCTCGGGCTGGAACGCGGCGAGCCCCGCGTACGGCGGCGTGCCCTCGTCGGACGGGCGCGCTTCGGACGGTGCGACCTCGGCGGCGACCTCGCGCCAGCGGTCCTCCCACACGTCGGGGTCGCCGTCGCACGCCTGCACATAAGCCAAGGTCACGGCCAGGCTCGGCAGCTTCCGGCCGCCCGCGGCGTCGGAGAGCGTGGTCGCCGAGTAGTGCGCCCTGGTGCCCAGCTGGCGGTAGGTGCGCCCGCCCGCCCGGTCCCTCAGCGTCCGCAGATCGGCCGCGAACCGCAACAGCGGAGTGTCACCGTCGTCCAGCGGACGTTCCCCACGCGGCACCCGCCCACCTCCTCGTCACCGCCTCCGATTGTCCTGAGCTGGTGCTACGACGTCCAGTGGCCGATTCCCGCCGGTACGGCCTAGGGGCCGGTAGGGGTTGTCCCAAATTGTGAAACGCCGTTATTTTTCAGTGGTGGCCGGTCACTGCCGCTCGGCCCATGAGAACAGTCAACGGAGGTGGGGTCAGCCATGAGCGCAGGCGCTTTCACACTCAGCGGACTCGACGTGCCCGAATCCCGTGCGGAGGTCTCGCCGCCGTTCGTGCTGTGCGCGTTCGACACCGAGTCGAACGCCGTGGACGGCCTGGTGACCGAGCACTCGGTCGACTGGGCGGTCTCGGTCGGACTGCTCCCGCCGCACGCGATGAACGGGGCGGCCGAACGGGAACTCGGACACCTGGTCGGGTACGGGTACCCGCGGGCGGACTACGAGCAGCTGCGGCTGATGGGCGACTGGGCCCTGTTCGCGGCGCTGCTGCGCGACGACGGCGTGTCGGGCGACGACCTGGAACTGCTGCTGGCGGTGCTGCGGGACCAGCCGGTACCTCCAGGGGATCCGCGGGTCCGCGCGATGGTCGACCTGAGGGGAAGGCTGCTCGCACTGGGCGGAGCGGAGTGGGTGGAGGGATTCGCCGTCGAGGTCGGGCGGATGTTCGACGCCATCACCCGCTCGTCACTCGACGAGCACCACGGCACGGTGCCCACACCCGAGGCGCACGCGGAGGTCTGCGAACTGACCATCGGACTGCACCCGATGTTCCACTTCGCGGGCCCCGTCGACGGCATCGACCTACCCCCACCGGTACGCGAGCACTCGGCCCTGCGCGAACTCGCCGCCACGGCTTGTCGGATCGTGGGGTACGCACGAGACCTCTACGCCCACCGCGCGGAAATCGCCCGCGGCGGCGTCCACAACCTCGTACTGGTCACCATGCGCGCCCAGGCCGTGGTGCTCGACCAGGCCGTCGACCGCGCCGTCGAGATCCACGACGGCGAGGTGCGCGACTTCGTCCGCAGGGCGGAGGAGTTGCCGTCATTCGGCCCACCGGTCGACGAACAGGTCCGCGACTACGTCGCACTGCTGCGCCGCTGGGTGGGTGGGCATCGAAAATGGGCGGAGTACACCGGCACCTACCGGTAGGGGCCTGCGGGGCAGCCTGCTCGAAATCGGGTAGCGGTGCCCGCCGATCTCCGGGTTCGGCCGACTTGACTGGGGGCCCCTCTTTTCGGCCCTCGGCGATCTGAAAGGGCAGGTGGTGGTGACCTGCCCGCCGCCGCGAGGGTAGGGCCGAAAACCCCGAGTGAAGTCGGCCGAACAAGAAGCGGGCGCGCTCGGATTCGCGGTGAACGGCAGGTCAGATCAGGGCGGCGGTGATGAAGGGGTCCGGATCCGCCAGGATCGCCCTCACGGCCGACCCCGCCGCACCCCGAACCGCCGCCTCGGCCCCCAACGTCGACGCCGTCACCTCGACCGGCGACCAGGCCGCGCTCACCACGCGCTGAGCCAGTTCCGCGCGCAACGGCTCCCACAACCACGGCGCCAACCGCGCGTAAGTACCGCCCAGCACGACGACCGGCAGGTCCAGCAGGTTCACCACGCCGGACAGCGCGATCCCGATCCACCGCGCCGCCGACCGGGTGGCCGCGATCGACTTGCGGTCGCGCTGGGCCAGCCGGTCGAGCAGGTCGGTGATCAACTCTTCCGGCGCGCGGTCGTCGAGCACGCCCGCCTGGCGGAGGATCTCCTCCTGGCCCGCCATGCGTTCCAGGCAGCCGCGTGATCCGCAGGCGCACTCGGGGCCGCGCGGATCGACCATCATGTGGCCGATCTCGCCGCCGAAACCCGACACGCCTTCGAAGAGGCCGCCGTCGACGACGATGCCCGCGCCGATGCCGATCTCGCCGGACACGTGCACGAAGTCGCGGAGGCCGCCGCCCTGCCACAGCTCGGCGAGCGCGGCGAAGTTGGCCTCGTTGCCGACGAGCACCGGGATGTCGTCGAGGCCGGCACGTCTGCGCAGTTCACCGCGCACGTCGACCTCGCGCCACCCGAGGTTGGGGGCGACCCGGAGGATGCCGGTCGCGGACTCGACCAGACCGGGTACGGCCACGCCCATGCCGCCCACGCGCACGCCCATGCGGTCGGCTTCGGCCAACGCCGTCCTGACCGCCTTGGTCACGCGGGACAGGACGCGCGCGGGTGACAGGACGCGGTTGTCGGCGGACTGGATCCAGCGGGCGCGGACCTCGCCGGTGAGGTCGATCAGGCAGGTCGCGAGGTAGTCGACGCCGATCTCCACGCCGAGGCCGTGGGGGCCGTCGGGGGCGAGGAACAGGGCGGTGCCGCGCCTGCCGGGGCCGGTGCGGACCGCCGCCGCGCCCTCGACCACCAGGTTCGCGCCGATCATCCGGTCGACGAGGCTCGAGACGGTGGCCTTGGTGAGGCCGGTCCGCGCGGCGATCTCCGCGCGCGAGTGCCCGGACGGATCGGCGATGGCGTTGAGCACGAGGGCGCTGTTGTGCCTGCGAACGGTGTGCTGCCCGGCTGGCCGCGGTGAGGACACCGGGGGATGGTAGCCGTTGGACGGCGTGGCGAAAACGTTGACCTGCCGACGAACGCGCTATAAGTTTAGGCATCAAACTTATTGGAGGAGGACCCGTGGCGGAGCAGCCAACTCGTGCGGACCGGTTCAGCTTCGGCCTGTGGACGGTCGGCTGGCGTGCGCAGGACCCGTTCGGCGAGGCGACCCGTCCCGCGCTCGACCCGGTGCACGCCGTCCACAAGCTCGCCGAGCTGGGCGCCTGGGGCGTCACGTTCCACGATGACGACCTGGTGCCCTTCGGCACCGAGTCGGGCGAGCGCGACAAGAAGATCTCGCTGTTCAAGGACGCGCTGGACGAGACCGGCGTCACCGTGCCGATGGTGACCACCAACCTGTTCACCCACCCGGTGTTCAAGGACGGCGGCTTCACCAGCAACGACCGCGGCGTGCGCCGGTACGCGCTGCGCAAGGTGCTGCGCAACCTCGACCTGGCCGCCGAGCTGGGCGCGAAGACGTTCGTGCTCTGGGGCGGTCGCGAGGGGTCGGAGACCGACGCGGCCAAGGACGTGCGGTTCGCGCTCGACCGCTACCGCGAGGCGCTCGACACGCTGGCGCAGTACTCGATCGACAAGGGCTACGGCATCCGGTTCGCGCTGGAGCCCAAGCCGAACGAGCCGCGCGGCGACATCCTGCTGCCCACGATCGGGCACGCGCTGGCGTTCATCTCCACGCTGGAGCACCACGAGCTGGTCGGCGTGAACCCGGAGGTCGGGCACGAGCAGATGGCGGGCCTGAACTTCGTGCACGGCATCTCGCAGGCGCTGTGGCAGGGCAAGCTCTTCCACATCGACCTCAACGGCCAGCACGGCCCCCGCTTCGACCAGGACCTGATCTTCGGCCACGGCGACGTGCTGTCGGCGTTCTTCCTCGTCGACCTGCTGGAGAACGGCGGCTACGACGGTCCGCGGCACTTCGACTACAAGCCGCTGCGCACCGAGGACATGGACGGCGTGTGGTCCAGCGCCGCCGCGAACATGCGCACCTACCTGCTGCTGAAGGAGCGCGCGGCCGCTTTCCGCGCCGACCCCGAGGTGCAGGAGGCGCTGGCCGCGGCCAAGGTGGCCGAGCTGGGGCTGCCGACGCTCTCACGTGGTGAAACGGTGCAGAACCTGCTCGAGGACAAGTCCGCGTTCGAGGAGTTCGACGTGGACGCGGCGGGCGCGCAGGGTTACGGTTTCGTGCACTTGTCGCAGTTGGCGCTCGAACACCTCCTGGGAGCTCGCTGATAATGCTCGTCGCCGGGATCGACTCCTCCACCCAGTCCTGCAAGGTCGTCGTCCGCGACGCCGGGACGGGTGCGCTCGTCCGCGAAGGCAGGGCCGCGCACCCGTCGGGGACCCAGGTCGACCCGGCGGCGTGGTGGACCGCGCTCGGCGAGGCCGTCGAGGCCGCGGGTGGCCTCGACGACGTCGCCGGGGTGTCCGTGGCGGCCCAGCAGCACGGCATGGTGTGCCTCGACGCCGACGGCGAGGTGGTGCGCCCCGCGCTGCTGTGGAACGACACCCGGTCGGCGACCGCCGCGACGGCCCTGACCGGGGAGTTGGGCGGCCCGGAGGAGTGGGCGCGGGCGGTCGGCAGCGTGCCGGTCGCCGCGCTCACCGTGACGAAGCTGCGGTGGCTCGCCGAGCACGAGCCGGAGAACGCCGCGCGGGTCGCCGCGGTGTGCCTGCCGCACGACTGGCTGACCTGGAAGCTCGCGGGCGCGCCGGGGCTCGACGCCCTGGTCACCGACCGCAGCGACGCCAGCGGCACCGGGTACTGGTCGCCGTCCACCGGTGAGTACCGCCTCGACCTGCTCGACCTCGCGCTGGGCAAGCGGCCGGTGCTGCCCCGCGTGCTCGGCCCGGCCGAGCACGCGGGCACGACGGCGGGCGGCGCGGTCCTCGGGGCCGGTGCCGGTGACAACGCCGGTGCCGCCCTGGGCGTCCAGGTCGGTCCCGGCGACGTCATCGTCTCCATCGGCACGTCCGGCACGGCGTTCGCGCGCTCGCCGCACCCGTCGGCGGACGTCTCGGGTCTGGTGAGCGGGTTCGCCGACGCCGAGGGCACGTTCCTACCGCTGGTCTGCACGCTGAACGCCTCCAGGGTGCTCGACGCGACGGCCAGGGTGCTCGGCGTGGACCTGGCCGAGCTGTCCCGGCTGGCACTGTCCATCCCGGACACCGACGGCCTCGTCCTGGTGCCGTACCTGGAAGGCGAGCGCACGCCGAACAAGCCGGACTCGACCGGCGCGCTGCACGGTCTGCGCCTGGACACCGCGACCCCCGCGCACTTCGCGCGGGCCGCGGTGGAGGGGATGCTGTGCAGCCTGGCCGACGCGATCGACGCGCTGGCCGCCGTCGGCACGCCCATCAGCCGGGTGCTCCTCATCGGCGGCGGCGCGCAGTCGCCCGCGGTGCGGGAGATCGCGCCCGCCGTGTTCGGCTGCCCCGTCCTCGTGCCCGCCCCCGGCGAGTACGTCGCGGACGGCGCCGCCCGCCAGGCCGCCTGGGCGGTCGGCGGCGCGGAAGCCCCGCCCCATTGGGGTGAGGCCCTGAGCACCACGAGTTACGAGGCCGATTCCACTCCTGCCGTTCGGACCGCCTACGCCGCCGCACGGGATCTGACGGTGTCGCGCGGCTGAAGGTGGGTACCCCACCGGTATGACCTCGTTGACGCGGTGACGCCCTCCTGCCGACCTCCCGTCGGCAGGAGGGCGTTCCCGTGCGCGGAGAAAACGGAGAGGGACACGTGGAGATCGTTGAGAGGACAGGCCAGGCGCCCACCGGCGAAGCGCGGTTCGGCGGACACGGGATGTGGGCGCCGATGATCCCGATCGCACGGGACCCGGACGAGTGGGTCTGCTGGGCGGGCGACCCGGACGACGGGCTCGACCCGGTCGTCGTGCGCAGTGTGGACTGAACTGAGGAGTGGGGTATGCGGACTGTGAATGCGGAACGCACGGCGGAGAAGTCACCGGACAGCTCGGCAACGGCTGATCCGAGCATGGTCGCGTCCGCCGGAAACCCGGCCTCCGCATGAGGATCGTGGTCACCGGCGCCAGCGGCAACGTCGGAACGGCGCTGCTGCGCGCCCTCCCTCCCGACGTCGAGGTGACGGCGGTCGCCCGGCGGGCCCCCGCCGGGCGACCGCCGTACTCGCGGGCGAAGTGGGCGGCGATCGACATCGGCACGCCAGGGGCCGAGGAGCCGCTCGCGGACCTGATGCTCGGCGCCGACGCGGTCGTCCACCTGGCCTGGCTCATCCAGCCGAGCCGGGACGAGCGCGCGCTGCACCGCACCAACGTCATGGGCACCAAGCGCGTGTTCGCCGCCGCCGTCGGCGCCCGCGTCCCGCACCTGGTGCACATGTCCTCCGTCGGCGCGTACACGCGGGCGGACAAGTCGCGGCGGGTCGACGAGCGCTGGCCGGTCGGCGGCATCGCATCTTCGTCCTACAGCAGGCACAAGTCCACCGCGGAACGGTTGCTCGACGACGTCGAGCGCGACAACCGGCACCTCACGACCTCCCGGCTGCGCCCCGGCCTCATCATGCAGGCCGACGCCGCGTCCGAGATCAAGCGCTTCTTCCTCGGTCCGATCGTCCGCCCGGCGATGCTCCGCTTTGCGGTCTCGGGCCGCGTTCCGGTGCTCCCGCTGCCCTCGGGGCTGGTGCTGCAGTTCGTGCACGCCGACGACGTCGCCCACGCGATCGTGCGGGTGCTCGAAACCCGGCTGCCGGGCGCGGTCAACATCGCCGCGGAACCGGTGGTCGGCCCGCGCGACCTCGCCGAACTGGTGGGTGCGCGGCACGTTCCGATCCCCGCGTCCGTCCTGCGTGGACTGGCCGCCGCGACGTGGAGGCTGCACGCCCAACCCACATCACCCGGATGGGTGGACCTGGCGTTGGGCGCGCCCATCCTGTCGACCGACAGGGCCCGCACCGAACTGGGGTGGAAGCCCACCCGCAACTCCCGCGACGTGGTGCGGGAACTGCTGGTGGGCATGGGGGAGCAGGACGGTCTGCCGCAGAGCCCGCCGCTGGCGCCGGACCGGAGCGAGGACTAGAAGAGCGTCGACCAGTTCAACACCTCGGCGACCACGAACCCCACCACCAGCAGGGTCATCACGACGATGATCACCAGCACCACCGGGCCGATCGCGCGGGACGGGATCGGCGGGTCCTTGGGGCCCGCCGGGGTCTGCGCGGAGTCGGGCGGGGTGTCTCCTGGATTCACGCCACCACCTCGTTCGAGGCCGGGCGTGCGGTACGGGTCCGGGTCGGGAGGAGTGGCGCTCATGACCGTCGAGTACCCCGAGTGGACTAGTTAGAACCCAGGGCCCCTCGGGTAGCCACAGATCATGAGCGGAGTCCAGGACGAACTGCTGCGCACCCTTGTCAAGGTGGCGAACGCGTTGCGCGCCGCCGACATCCGCTTCGCGTTGACCGGCGGGTGCGCCGTGTACGCGCGTGGCGGTCCCGCGACCGAGCACGACGTGGACCTCCTGGTGAAGGAGGAGGACGCGCACACCGCGCGCTCCGCCCTCGTGTCCGCCGGGTGCCGCGCCGCCGACGCGCCGGAGAACTGGCTGCTCAAGGTCTACGACGGCGACTGCCTCGTCGACCTGCTGCACCGCCCGAACGAAATCCCCGTCACCGACGCGATCCTGGACCACGCCGAGGAGCTGGCCGTCAGCTCGGTGTCGCTCCCGGTCATGCCCGCGACCGAGGTGATGATCAGCAAGCTGCTCGTGCTCGACGGCCACCGCTGCGACTTCAGCGAACTGCTGCCGTTCGCGCGGGCGCTGCGGGAGCAGATCGACTGGCCGAAGGTGCGGGAGTCCACTGAGGACTCGCCGTACGCGCAGGCCTTCCTCGTCCTGGTCGAGCGACTCGACCTGGTGACGCCCCAACTGACCAGTGTCCGGAGGAACGCGTCATGACCACCGAGCCCTACCTGTCCGCGCGGTTGCGCCGAGCGATCGCGGAAGACCCGCGCACGACCGAACTCGGCGTGCGGGTGACCGTGCGCGGGGACAACGTGCTGCTGTCCGGAGACGTGGCGTGCGCCGAACGGCGTGCGGAACTGGAGGCCGTGGTGCACGAGATCGCGCCGGACCTGCGGGTGGTGGACGACGTGCGCGTCGTCAGCGTGGCCGAACCCGAGGGAAGCGAGGACCTGCGATGATCCGCATCGCCGCCGTCGGCGACGTGCACCTCGGCAAGGACGCGCGGGGCCGGATGCGCCCGGCGCTGGAGAACGTGGGGGAGCACGCCGACGTCCTGCTGCTGGCCGGTGACCTCACCCGGCACGGCACGCTGGAGGAGGCGCAGGTCGTCGCGGACGAGTTCGCGGACCTGCCGGTGCCGGTCGTCGCGGTGCTGGGCAACCACGACCACCACAGCGACCAGCAGGTGGAGATCGCGAAGCTGCTGTCCGACAGCGGCCTGCACGTCCTCGAGGGCGACGCCGTGACGTTCCGGATCGGCGAGGAGAGCGTCGGCATCGCCGGTGTGAAGGGCTTCGGCGGCGGTTTCGCGGGCAAGTGCGGCAGCAACTTCGGCGAGCGCGAGATGAAGTCGTTCGTGGGCCACACCATCGAGGTGTCGGAACACCTGCGGGCCGCGCTCGCGTCGGTCGAGGCGGACGTCAAGGTCGCGCTGACCCACTACTCGCCCGTACCGGACACGCTGCGCGGCGAGCCGCCGGAGATCTACCCGTTCCTCGGGTCTTACCTGCTGGGCGAGGCGATCGACGCCACCGGCACCGACCTGGCGATCCACGGCCACGCGCACTTCGGCACCGAACACGGCATCACCCCCGGCGGGGTGCGGGTCCGCAACGTGGCGCAGCCCATCATCCGCGCCGCGTACACGGTCTACATGGTCGAATCGATGGTTGAAGCCACCGCCACCGGGTAACACCCGATCATGAGCGATGTCGACGAGACCCGATCGGCAGGCCCTTCCGCGCTGTGGGCGGGTCCGCGCGACGCGCCCGCCGTCTTCGTGCTCGACCCCGACGGGGGCGGCAGGCACGGTGACCTCCCGGCCGCATGGCGGCCGCTCGTGGAGCACCTCCAAGTGCTCTGGTGCAGGCTGCCCGCGGCCGACGGCCCGTGGCGCGAGGTGTCCGACCTGCTGGCCGAGTTCCAGGGCCGCGACGTGCCCGTGCACCTGCTGACCGGAGGCCCGGCGGCGGCCAGCGCGCTCTACCTGGCGGACAAGTACCGCGGCCTGGTGCGGTCGGTGCTCCTCGTCGACCCCGAGGAGGGCCCGGACCGCACCACCGGCCAGGAAGCCGACATCCGCGTCATCGTGCGCGACGCCGTCCCGCTCGGCCACCCCGACGTCGTCGTCGCGGTCGTCAAGGCGTTGCTGGAACTGGACGCCGAGGACGACCCCGCACCGGTTGAGCCGTCCCCGCCGTCACTGCTCGGGGACGCCGCGGCCGCGTTGCGCGAGTCGATCACGAGCGTGCTGGACCGGGTCCGAAAAGCCTGACCACTAGGCCTTTTGGCCCCGTTTGTCCATTTTGTCGCGGGGTATAACGAACACATGAGCGAGGCTGAGGAATCCGAGCAGGAACGGCTCAAGCGCAACCTGAACGAACTGCTCCAGGAGTTGCGGGTCGCGCAGGCGGGAGTGCAGATCCTCTTCGGTTTCCTGCTGTCCATCGTCTTCACCGACCGCTACCGCGAGATCGACTCCTACGTGCGCGTCACGCACCTCGTCACGATCCTGTTCGCCGCCGCCTCCGTCGCGCTGCTGACCGCGCCCGCCGCGTGGCACCGCATCCTGTTCCGACGGGGCAGGCGCGAGGACATCATCACGATCGCCCACCGCTTCACGCTGGTCGGCCTCGGCACCCTGGCCGCCTCGATGACCGGCACCGTGCTCCTGCTCGGCGAGGTCATCATCGGCGGCTGGGTGTCGATCGCGCTCGGTGTCGTGGCGGGCCTGGGTTTCGCAACGCTGTGGTTCCTGCTGCCGTTGATGGAGCGGCACAAGGACACCATCGACTCCGAGGGGCACCCGGACGGAATCCCGACGGGTGAACCCTCCCGCGGCTGACGCGGCGGGACGGCGCCTCGATCAGGTGAAAGGCTTGTGGCGCCTGGGATCTGGGCTACCTTTTCAGGGAGGAGATCCGATCCAGGTCGGGGACCGGATCGGCAACCCTGAGGAGCATCCGGTGCCCACGGACATCCAAGGTTCACTCGTCGTCCAGCGCTGGCGGTTGGCAGGCGCGACCGTCATCTCGGTCTCGGGGGAGATCGACATCGCCACCGTGCGCAAGCTCCGCTGGAGCCTGGACAGCGTCGCCTCCGGTTCGGGTCCGCTGATCCTGGACCTGTCCTCGGTCTCGTTCTTCGGCTCGGTCGGCGTCAACTGCCTGCTGGAGACCGCCAACCGAGCCCGCGCGTTCCGCATCGACCTCCGCCTGATCCGCTCGCCGCAGGTCTCCCGCGTCCTGGAGCTGATCGGCGCGCACGAGGACTTCGCCGAGTTCGAGTCGCTCTCCAGCGCCCTCGCGCACTCCGTCTAGCTACTGCCCGTCCCGCACGACGGAGAACGCGACCTCGCGCTGCGCGTCGTGCTCGGCGAGCCGCGCCACCAGCGCCGCCCGCACGTCGTGGTAGGTGTCGGATCCGAGTGGCAGGCGGAGCGGCACCGCGTCGGTGTCGACCAGGTCGATCATCGCCCCCGCGATCTTCCCCGGATCGTTGGGCAGCGGGAAGCCGCCGTCCGCGAGCGCCCGCCGCACGTCGCCCGCCGGGGTGTTCTCGTACTCCGGCATGATCGGCGCGGTCGCCAGCGATCCGCCGAACCCGGTCGGTGTCGCACCGGGCTCCACGATCGTCAACCCGATGCCGAACGGGGCGATCTCCCGCGCGACCGTCTCGCAGAACCCCTCGATCCCCCACTTCGACGCGTGGTAGTAGCCGAAGTTCGGGTACGTCGCCTGACCGCCCGCCGTGGACACCTGGAGGATGCGGCCGTGCCCCTGGGCGCGCAGGTGCGGCAGCGCGGCCCGGATGACGTGGATCGACCCGAGCAGGTTGGTGTCCACCACCTGCCGGATCTGCTCGTCGGTCGCCTCCTCCACGGAGGCGAACACCCCGTGGCCCGCGTTGTTCACGACCACGTCGATCGTGCCGAACACCCCGAAGGCCTCGTCGACGACCTCGCGCACCCGCTCGGTGTCGGTCACGTCCAACCGCGCGATCCACAGCCGGTCACCGTGCCCGCCCCGCAGGTCGTCCAGCGCCTCGGGTGAGCGCAGGGTCGCGGCGACCCGGTCCCCGCGCTCCAGCAGCCGCTCGACCAGCAGCCGTCCGAAGCCGGAGGAAGTGCCGGTGATGAACCAGGTCCTGCTCATGGTGTCCCCTTCCGGAGGTGTCACCACGACGCTACGAGTTCGAGCCGACTCGAAGTCAAGCTCGTAGGGTGGGGCCATGTCCACGGCAGCGGAGACCACCCTGAGCATCGGCCAGGTCAGCGCACTGACCGGCCTGACCACGCACACGTTGCGCTTCTACGAGCAGGAAGGCCTCTTCGTCGCCCCGGTCCGGCGCAACGCCGCGGGCAGGCGGATCTTCACCGCCGAAGAGGTCGAGTGGCTCAAGGTCTGCACAAGGCTGCGCTCCTCGGGCATGCCCCTGCCCGAGATCCGCCGCTACGCCGACCTCGTCCTGGCGGGCCCCGGCAACGAGGCCGAGCGCTTCGACGTCCTCCGCCGCCACGAGGCCAGGGTCGAGCGGCAGGTCGCCGACCTCCAGGAAGCGCTCGCCACCATCCACCGGAAGGTCGAGCTCTACGCCCGCCGCCTCGACGAGGGCACCGCCGACCGGTTGTGGACCAACGGCCCGGAATGCGAGGAACTCCCCACCGCGGAGCAGGCCTAGCCCTCCCGCTCGACCCGCACCTGGTGCTCCTGGTCCATCCGGTACCCCACCCCGCGCACCGTCCCGATCACCCCGGCGGCGTCCCCCAGCTTCCGCCGGATCCTCCGCACGTGCACGTCCACGGTCCGGGTGTCCACCACGGTCGTGGCACCCCACACCTGGTGCATCAGCGCCGCCCTCCGGTGCACCCGCCGCGGCTGGCTGCACAGGTGCAGCAGGAGGTCGAACTCCAGTCGGGTCAGCTCCACCGGCACTCCCCGGTGCAGCACCCGCCGGGAATCTGGGAACACCCGCACCGCGGGCCCGCTCCGCTGCGTCGGTATCGCGACGTCCACGGCGCTGACGTCCACCGCGTCCACGGCCGCCTGCCCCAACGCGGCCTTGAGCGCGTCCGCCACCCGGTTCGCGACCCTCGAAGCCCGGGGTGCCGTAACCCGGATCACCAGGGTGACGTCCGCCGCGTCGAGCTGTTCCAGGTTTCTCACAAGCCCGATCCGACCAACTCCGCCACGGCGGGTCAACACCGCCCACTACCTGGAAGGGCTTGACGGCCCCAGTTCCGCCAACGCCGCCACCAGGGGGGACAACTCCGGCAGCCGCTCGGCCTCCGCCAGCGCCTCGCTCAACGCCGTGTCGTGCGTCGGCCGCGCCGCTTCGAGCAGCGCGACACCCGCCGGGGTCAGCTCGGTGTAGATCCCCCGCCGGTCGGTCGCGCACAGGTACCGCCCGAGCAGCCCGCGGTCCTCCAGGCGCGTCACCAGCCGCGTGGTGGCCGACTGGCTCAGCACGACCGCCTGCGACACCTGGGACATCCGCAGGTGGAAGTCGTCCTGACGGGCGAGCACGTCCAGAACGGTGTACTCACTGGTGGAGAGTTCGTGCGCGCGTTGCAGGGCGCGTTCGAGCCTGTCCTCGATGCGCGCGTGCAGTGCGGCGAGCGTCCGCCAGCCCTGAGCGCGCGCCTCGGTGGCGTCCTCGGCCAGTGACACGGTTCACCTCTTCCCGGTTTGCGCGACGGTGACCGCGAGAGCACTATCGAGCGTGTGCAACAGCCAGCGTCTGCAAGTATTGCTCACGCTGGTTACAGCCTACCGCCTACAAGAGGGAGCACCGTGAAGATCGACCTCACCGGCCGCACCGCCCTGATCACCGGGTCCACCTCCGGGATCGGATACGCGACGGCCAGGGCCCTCGCGCTCGCGGACGCGGCGGTGGTCGTCAACGGGCGTGACAAGCAGCGCGTCGCGGACGCCGTGGACAAGCTGCGCGAGGAGACCGGGTCCACGACCGTCACCGGCGTCGCCGCCGACGTGGCGACCGCGTCCGGCGCGGCCGAACTGGTCGAGCGGCTGCCCGACGTCGACGTGCTGGTGAACAACCTCGGCATCTTCGGCGCCGTGCCGGTGTTCGAGATCCCCGACGAGGAGTGGGTGCGCTACTTCGAGGTCAACGTGCTGTCGGGCGTGCGCCTGGCCAGGCACTACGCGCCCCGGATGGTCGACCGCGGTTGGGGTCGGGTGATCTTCGTGAGCAGCGAGTCCGCCATCCAGATCCCGACCGAGATGGTGCACTACGGCATGACCAAGACCGCCCAGATCGCGGTCTCGCGCGGCATGGCCCAGGAGGTCGCGGGCACCGGCGTCACGGTCAACACCGTCCTGCCCGGCTCGACCCTCACCGACGGCGTGCGCGAGTTCATCGCCGACCGCGTCGGCGCCGACATCCCGTTCGAGGAGGCCGAGCGCCGCTTCATGGAGTCCGAGCGCCCCACCTCGCTGCTCAAGCGCCTCATCCGGCCCGAGGAGATCGGCAACTTCATCGCCTACGTCGCCTCCGACCTGTCCTCCGCCACGACCGGTGCCGCGCTGCGCGCCGACGGCGGCATCGCCAACACCCTCATCCCCTGACCACCGGAAGGACGCATCCCATGACCAGGACCCCGAACGTGACCCTCAACGACGGCGTCACGATGCCGCAACTCGGCTTCGGCGTCTTCCAGGTGCCGAACGACGAGACCAAGACCGCCGTCACGCGCGCGCTGGAGGCGGGCTACACGAGCATCGACACCGCCACCGCGTACCGCAACGAGGAGGCCGTCGGGCAGGCGATCGCCGAGTCGGACGTGCCGCGCGACGACCTGTTCGTCACCACCAAGCTGTGGAACGCCGACCAGGGCCACGACAAGACCCTGCGCGCGTTCGACACCAGCCTGGCCAAGCTGGGCCTGGACCACCTCGACCTCTACCTGATCCACTGGCCGACGCCCGCGCGCGGCCTGCACGTGGAGACCTGGAAGGCGTTCACGAAACTGCTCTCCGACGGCCGGGTGCGCTCGATCGGCGTCTCCAACTTCCAGCCCGACCACCTGCGGCAGGTCATCGACGCCACCGGGGTCGTGCCGTCGGTCAACCAGGTCGAGCTGCACCCGTTCTTCGACCAGAAGGCGCTGCGCGCTTTCCACGCCGAGCACGGCATCACCACCGAGGCGTGGTCGCCGCTGGGCCAGGGCGGCGAGCTGCTGTCCGACGGGACCGTCACCGCCGTCGCGGCCAAGCACGGCCGCTCGCCCGCGCAGGTCGTGCTGCGCTGGCACCTCCAGCTGGGCAACGTCGTCATCCCGAAGTCGGTGACCCCGTCGCGCATCGCGGAGAACATCGACGTCTTCGACTTCACCCTCGACGACGAGGACGTGGCGGCGCTGTCCGGCCTCGACACGGGCAAGCGCCTCGGCCCGGACCCGGACACGTTCAACCAGGCCTGACGCGCGAGACCGGTCGGTCCTAAGTGGACCGACCGGTCGGGTCGCGCGAACCGCCGCGGGTCAGCGGCGCCAGCTGGGCTGCCGCCTGCGTCCCGGAACCGACACCCGCTGCGCGGCCGTCTCGGCGGCCTCGACGGTGTGGCGCAACAACAACGCGGTGGTGACCGGGCCGATCCCGCCGGGCACCGGGGTCAGCGCCCCGGCCTTCTGCGCCACGTCGGCGTCGGCGTCGCCGACCAGCCCGCCGTCGGCGGTCGCGTTCGTCCCGACGTCGACCACGGTCGCACCCTCGCGGACGTGTTCGGCCTTGATCAGCCCCGGCACGCCCACGGCGGCCACCACGACGTCACCGGTGGTGGTGATCGAGGGCAGGTCGACGGTCTTCGAGTGGCACACCGTGACGGTCGCGTCCCGGTCCAGCAGGAGGTGCGCCACCGGCTTCCCGACCACGGTCGACCGCCCCACGACGACGACGTGCTTCCCGGCCAGCTCCACCTCGTGGTGCTCCAGCAGGGCGACCACGGCGGCGGCGGTGGCGGGCGCGAACGCCGTCAGCCCGGCGGCCAGCCGCCCCAGCGACGCCGGGTTCGAGCCGTCGACGTCCTTGCGCGCCACGATGTTCGAGGCCAGGTCGGCGACCGACAGCCCGTCGGGCAGCGGTGTCTGCAGGATGATCCCGTGCACGCCGTCGTCCGAGCTCAGCGCGGCCAGCGCCTCGGTCAGCTCCGCACCGGTCGCGGCCGCGCCCAGGTCCACCACGTCGCAGGTGATCCCGGCCTTGTCCGCGGCCTTGGCGATCGACCGCACGTACCAGGCTGTCGCCTCGTCGGCGGTCGCCGTGACCACGGCCAGTCGCGGGGATGTGCCGTCGACGGCCAGCTTGGCGGCCCTCTCGGTCACGTCCTCGCGGATCTTGGTGGCGAACTCCTTGCCGGACAGCGTGATCACTTGGCGATCTCCTCGCGCACTCTTGCGGTGATCCGGTCGGCCCGTAAGGCCAACGCGTCCACATCGGACTCCAAAACAGCCCCGTTGACCTCGACGTTGACCCTGGCGGTCGTCGCCGCGGCGCGGGCCGCGTCGGCGGCCGCGGCCACGTCGGTGATCACGTTGCGGTTGCCGAGGGGCAGCAGCACCTCGGCGAGGTCGACCAGCCGTTCGGCGACGGCGATGGTGCGCAGCGGCGGAACGGCGGCTCCCGCGAGCGCCTCCGCTATCGCCGCCGACCTTTCCGGACCCTTCGGCAGCTTGTACGCGTCCGTCACGGCGGTGAACGCCGCGGCGTCGTCCTCGGCCAGCTGGAGTGCGTCGACCCGGAGGGCGTCCACTTCGGACAGCACCGCCGAGATCGCGGCCGCGTCCCCGGCGTGCTTGGGCCCGTCGCTGTACCGCGCGACCATCCCCAGCAGCGCCGCGGACTGGGCGGCGTGCAGCGCGGCCGTCGCACCGCCACCGGGTGCGGACACCCGTGCCGACAGCCGTTCCAGGAACTCCTCGACGAGTTGGTCCCGCATCACGCGTCGAGCGAGCGGACGGCCGCCGCGAGACGCGTGACGCCCTCGTCGATCTCGTCGACCGACAGACCGGAGAACGCCAGCCGCACCGAGTCGTCGCCGCCGTCGAGCAGGAAGTCGGCGCCCTTCACGAACGCGACCCCGTGCTGCGCCGCCGCGTCCGCGAGCGCGTCGATCGACACGCCGGGCAGCCGCACCCACATGAAGTAGCCGCCCTGCGGCGCGGTGTACTCCGCCTTCGGCAGCTCGCGCTCCAGCGCCGACACCAGGGCGTCCTTGCGCTGGCGCAGCGCCGCGCGCACGGTGTCGATCGACTTGTCGAGCCTGCCCGAGCGGCAGAACTGGTTCACGATCGACTGCGACACCATGTTGGGGGAGATGTAGGTCGTGGTCGCGAGCTTGGTGATGGCCGCGATGACCTCCACCGGCCCGACGAGGTAGCCGACCCGGATGCCGGGGCACACCGTCTTCGAGAACGACGACGCGTACACGACGCTGCCCGAGGTGTCCTGCGACAGCATCGTCGGCAGCTGCTCGCCCTCGAAGCGGATCGAGAAGTACGGGTCGTCCTCGAACAGCGTGAAGCCGTACTGGGAGGCGAGCGCGAGCAGGCGGGCCCGCTTCGGCGCGCTCAGCGTGTACCCGGCCGGGTTCTGGAAGTTCGGGATGATGTGCGCGAGCTTCGGGCGGACACCGCTCTCCAGCAGCGCCTGCACCGCGTCGACGTCGATGCCGTCCTCGTGCAGCGCGACGGGGTACACCTCGGCGCCGCGCTGGCGGAGGTTCAGCAGGGTGCGGTCGTAGGTCGGCGCCTCAACGATGACGGCGTCACCGGGGGAGACGAGCTGCTCGAACAGGAACGCGTCCGCCTGCATCGAGCCGTTGGTGACCAGCACCTGCTCGACCGGGACGCCGTGCTGCTCGGCGATCCACTTGCGCAGCGGCGCGTAGCCGACCGCTGTGCCGTAGGCCGTCGTGCCCGCGGGGTCCTCGGCGAAGGCGAGCTTGGTCGCCTCGACCAGCCCTTCGGTGTCGATGATGTCCAACGAGGGGGCGCCGCGCGTGAAGCCGATCGCTGCCTGGGAAGCCATGGCGGAAAGCCTACCTCCGCCCCGTTTCCGGCTTCAGAGGCTCCACTCGTGACTGCGGTCGGCGTCACCGGTCCCGTTCAGCAGTGCACGCGCCGTGATCAACTCGGCCCGCCCCTCGGCGGCCCGCCCGTCGCTGAAGTGCCCGAACGCGACACCGAGGTGCCTGCGGGCCAGCGCGACGCCGCCCGAGGGGTCGCGCTCCGCCACCGCGGCGAGCTGGTGCTGCACCGCGGCGACCCGGACGGCGAAGTCGATCATCACCTGGTTGATGACCAAGCACGGGTCGGGTGAGGTGCCCGCGCGCAGCACCTCGCGGACCGCCGCCTCGACCGCGGAGCGCAATACCAACTCGGGGCTCTCGTCGTTCACCGCGTGAATGTAAATCGGTTTCTGGACACTTGCCTAACTTCCGGGAACACCCACCGCTTTGCGCAATTGGGTCAACGCCCGGTGCTGAGCCACCCGAATGGCTCCGGGTGTGGACCCGATCGCCTCGGCTGCCTCGTCCGCGGACAGCCCGAGCACTACTCTCAGTACCAGGATTTCCCGCTGGCGGTCCGGAAGTGTCCGCAACAAACCACCCATTCGAGTGGACAGATCGTCGAGCATGGCCCGCTCCTCGGGACCGGCCGCCACCTCCTCGAAGTCCGGCACCTCCGACATGGGCTCGACGCGGTTCTTCGCCGACGCGCGGTGGGCGTCCGCGACCTTGTGCGCGGCGATGCCGAAGACGAACGCCAGGAAGGGTCTGCCCTGGTCCCGGAAGGTCGGCAGCGCGGTCAGCACCGCGAGGCAGATGTCCTGGGCCACGTCGTCAGCCGAGCCGAACGTCCGCTCGTGGCGCCCCACCCGAGCCCGGCAGTAGCGCACCACCACCGGTCTGACCGCCTCCAGCAGCGCCCTGGTCGCCACCTGGTCACCGCCGACCGCCCGCCGCACGACCTCGGGGTCCGGACCGGGATCGCCGGACTCGGGTAAGCGCGCCACCGACTGGTCCACCCCGTTCCTCGGATTCGCGAGGATCCTCCCCCCGCGCCGGAGAGGCGCGACCGCACTCTTGCGGGCCCGGCGGAATGATCCGGATGGCGGTGCGCGTTGGACCGGCTGAAGGCAAGCTGCACCCATGCGATTCGACGGGGAGTGACTCGATGAAGATCGGCATCATCGGAGCGGGGAACATCGGCGGCGCTCTCACCCGCAGGCTGACCGCGCTCGGGCACGACGTGTCGGTGGCCAACTCGCGCGGACCGGAGACGCTCGCGGACCTGGCGACGCAGACCGGCGCGAAGGCCGTGCTGTTCACCGAGGCGGCCCGCGGCGCCGACGTCGTGGTCGTGACCATCCCGCTGGGCAAGGTCGCCGACCTGCCCGAGGGCCTGCTGGACGAGGCCGCCGAGGGCGTGGCCGTGATCGACACCGGCAACTACTACCCGAAGCGCGACGGCCGCATCGCCGCGATCGAGGACGGCACCACCGAGAGCCGCTGGGTCGCCGACCGGCTCGGGCACCCGGTCGTCAAGGTGTTCAACGGCATCTACGCCCTGCACCTGCTGGAGAAGGGCGTCCCCGCGGGCACCGAGGGGCGCATCGCGCTGCCGGTGGCGGGCGACGACGAGACGGCGAA
This sequence comes from Umezawaea sp. Da 62-37, assembly GCF_032460545.1. Lineage (GTDB taxonomy): Bacteria > Actinomycetota > Actinomycetes > Mycobacteriales > Pseudonocardiaceae > Umezawaea. Next base: position 2,918,447 of record NZ_CP135965.1, on the reverse strand, counting down.
GGCGGTCGTGCTGGCGCTCGTCGAGGAACTGGGCTTCGACGCCGTCGACGCGGGCGGCCTGGACGAGTCCTGGCGCCAGCAGCCCGGATCACCCAGCTACGGTGCGGACGCGACACTCGACACGCTGCCCAAGCTGCTCGCCGACGCGAGCCCCGAACGAACCCCGGAGTTCACCGCCTGATGAAGCCCTTCGTCCACGAAGTGCGGTCGACCCGCGTCGTCTTCGGCTCCGGCACCATCTCGCAGGTGCGGGCGGAGGTGGAGAGGGTCGGCGGCAACCGCGTGCTCCTGCTGGCGAGCAAGCGGCTGGACGACGTCGCGCAACGGGTCGGGGAGTCCCTCGGCCCGCTGCTGGCGGCGCGCTTCGACGGCGCCGCCATGCACACCCCCGTCGAGGTGACCGAGCACGCCCTGGGGGTGCTGCGCTCCAACAGCGCCGACTGCGTGGTCGCGATCGGCGGCGGCTCCACCACCGGGCTGTCCAAGGCGCTGGCCGCACGCACCAACGTGCCGCAGGTCATCGTGCCGACCACCTACTCCGGGTCCGAGGTGACCGCGGTGCTCGGCGAGACGGCCGAGGGCCGCAAGACCACCCGGTCCGCGCCGGAGATCCGACCGGAGACCGTGGTCTACGACGTGGACCTCACCCTGAGCCTGCCCGTCGAGCTGTCGGTGACCAGCGCCGTGAACGCGCTCGCGCACGCCGTGGAGGCGCTGTACTCGCCGCAGTCCGAGCCGATCACCGACTCCATCGCGCTGGACGCGGTCGCCCGCATCTCCAGGGGGCTGCGCGCGCTGGCCGCCGATCCGTCCGATGTGGACACCCGCGCCGACCTGCTGACCGGCGCCTGGCTCGCGGGCACCTGCCTCGGCTCGGTCGGGATGAGCCTGCACCACAAGATCTGCCACACCCTCGGCGGCTCTTTCGGCCTGCCGCACGCCGAGACGCACACCGTGGTCCTGCCGCACGTCATGGCGTACAACGCGAAAGCCGTCCCCGAGGTGATGGAGCGCATCGCGGGCGCGCTCGGCGTGCCGGACGCGCCCGCCGGCGTGTTCGACCTCGTCGAGTCGGTCGGCGGCCCGACCTCGTTGCGGCAGCTGGACTTCCCGCTGGAGGACCTCCCGCTCGCGGTCGAGCTGTCCACCTCGCGGGTCTACCAGAACCCGCGCGAGGTGACGGGGGAGGGCGTCGCCGCGCTGCTGTCCGACGCGTGGCACGGCAAGCGGCCCGCGAGCCGCGTCCCCGACCTCGGCGGGCTGACCGACGAGGTGGTCGCGAGCTTCGCCCGCACCCCGGACCCGCGCGTCCGGTCGCTGCTCACGGACCTGGTGCGGCGCCTGCACTCCTTCGCCACCACCAACGACCTGACGCAGGCCGAGTGGCAGGCGGCCGTCGACTTCCTGACCAGGACCGGGCAGATCAGCAGCGACGTGCGGCAGGAGTTCGTGCTGCTGTCGGACACCCTGGGCCTGTCCAGCGCGGTCGACGCCCTGACCAACTCGCGGACCCCCGACTCGACGCCGTCCGCGGTGCTCGGACCGTTCTACGTGGACGGTCCGCCGGTCGTCGAGTCCGGCGCCGACCTGGCCGAGGGCATCGCGGGAATCCCGCTGTGGGCGGACATCCTGGTCACCGACCCGGCGGGCGTGCCCCTGGCGGACGCGGTCGTGGACGTCTGGCAGGCGGACGACGACGGCTTCTACGACATCCAACTGCCGGACCTGGACGGCCCGGTGCTGCGCGCCCGCTTCCGCACCGGCGCCGACGGCCGGTTCGCGTTCTGGTCGATCCTGCCCTCGGCGTACCCGATCCCGGCCGACGGCCCCGTCGGGGAGATGCTCCGGGCGACCGGACGGCACCAGTACCGCGCGCCGCACCTGCACTTCATGATCTCCGCGCCCGGCCACCAGAAGCTGATCACCCAGCTGTTCGTCGCGGGCGGCGACCACCTCGACTCCGACACCGTGTTCGGCGTGAAGGACGACCTCGTCGTCGACTTCGTCCCCACCACCGGGCCGACCCCGGACGGCCGGGTGGTCGACGGCGGGTGGCGGCGGCTCGACTTCGCGTTCCGGCTGGCCAGGACGACCGGTTCGTGAACCCGAACCCGCGGTGTTTGGGGTCCGTTCGGTCCATTGTCGTGCGGTAACACCGAGATTACGGTCATTTTGCGTCGACCGGCGCGAAATGGCCGTGATCTTCCTGGAGTCGCCATGCGCGTCGGTGCGCTACGAGCAGTACTCGCCGCTTTCGTCCTGACAGCGGCCATCGCCCAACCCGTGTCCGCCGCCCCGGCCGACACCCGGCCGACCGCGATCGTGTCGCTCGGCGACAGCGCCATCTCCGGCGAGGGCGCGGGCGCCTACGAGTCCGGCACCGAGGGCGAGAACGGCAACTGGTGCCACCGCTCCACGCGGGCGCTGGTGCACCAGACCCACGTGGCCGACCGGACGTTCAACCTCGCCTGCTCCGGCGCCGACTCGGCGAACGTGTCGCTGGCCGACACCGTGCACTACACCGAGGGTTCGCAGGCCAGGCGCCTGATCGACATCGCCCGGCAGAACCGCGTCACCACGGTCGTCCTGCAGATCGGCGCCAACGACGACCCGCAGTTCGCGGACACCATCGTCGGCTGCATCGAGGCCTGGCTGAACCCGTTCGGCTCCTCCTGCCGGTCCAGCCTCCAGACCCAGTGGCCCGCCCGGCTCGCCGCGATGGCGCCGAAGGTCGAGGCCGCCATCGCCGACGTCCGCTCCGCCATGACCCAGGCCGGCTACGCCAACTCCTCGTACAGCTTCGTCCTCACCTCGTACGCCTCGCCGCTGACCGAGAAGATGGACTCCGTCCTGCACGGCCCGTACGGCTGCCCGCTGCGCCTGGCCGACGCCCAGTACGGCCGGACCGTCGCCGTGCCCCAGTTCTCCGACGCCCTGCGCGGCGCCGCCACCCGCGCCGGCGTGAAGTTCCTCGACTTCGCCCGCGCCACCGAGAACCACGAGGCCTGCAGCAAGGGCGCCAGCTCCGCCGGTGAGTGGCAGCGCCGCATCACCGTCGACCCCGACGCCCTCGTGCACGGCGGCCTGGACGCCATCGGCATCCACCTCGCCCAGCAGTCCTTCCACCCCAACGCCGACGGCCACGCCCAGCTCGGCCGCTGCGTCACCGAGTTCGTCCAGGCGGGCACCAACAGCGCCCGCTGCCTCATCGGCGCCGACGGCAACCTCCACGCCGTCGCCTGACCCCGCCGACGGCCCGGCGTCCCCCTCCCTCCGGGGGCGCCGGGCTCCACAGCCCCCGGAGCATCCCCTCCAGGTCCCGCTCGCCGTCACGGGTCTGGGCGCCGTGCGCCAGCCCACCGCCGATCAACCGTCCCGCCGCGGGCCGGAACACCTGCCCGACCCAGGCGTCGTGCTCCCGCAGCAGCCCCTCGGCCAGGTCCTCCGGCCGGATCGCCGCCTTGGCCGCCGCGATCACCCCTTCCGGCAGCGCGGCGATGTCGCGGGCCAGCCGGTCGACGAAGCCGTCCAGCTCGTCGGCCGGAACCGCCGGTTGACCCACCCGTAGCGCTCCGCGGTCTCCGCGTCGTGCAGAGCCGCGCCCAGCACGACCTCCAGAGCCCGGTTCCGCCCGATCCGGCTCGCCAGGTACTGCGTGCCCCCGCCGCCGGGCACGATCCCCATCAGCGCCTCCACCTGCCCCAGCCCGGCCCGCCCGACGGCCGCGAACGCCATGTCCGCCGCCACCACGAACTCCGCCCCTCCACCGCGCGCGATCCCGGCCAGCTTGACGATCGTCACCTGCGGCTGGTGCCGCAGCAGTTCCCCCACCACCTGGAACGCGTTCACCCCGTCCGGCAGGTCGACCGAGAGCCCCGCGACGTCGTCCTCGCCGAGCCCCATGTCGACATGCGCGATGAAGAACTCCGGGTCCGCGCTGTCGAACACGACGACCCGGACCTCGTCGTCGTCGCGCAGCGCGGTCAGCAGATGCCGGAGGTCCGTCATCAGCGCGACGTCCAGGACGTTCACGGGCGGGTTGTCGATCGTCACGCGTGCGACGCCGGCGTCGAGATTCACCCGCAAGGTGGCGTAGGTGTCCATTTGTGCTCTCCGTCCGCAACTAGGTTCCTGATGCATACTCACGGTGCTGCGACGGGTGGACGACGTCAAGAACGCACTTCAGGCATCGCAAGGATCGTGGGGGATACCGACATGACCAGTTCCCAGCCGGTTTTCGTCTACCGCGCCGACTGCCCGAGCCGCCCGATCCTCGACCAGATCGCCGACAAGTGGTCCATGATGATCATGGCCGTGCTCGACCGGCCCCGCCGCTTCAACGACATCAAGCGCCACCTCGAAGGCGTCACCCAACGCGTCCTCACCCAGACCCTCCGCCGCCTGGAGCGCAACGGCATGATCACCCGCCGCGTCCTGCCGACCTCCCCGATCGGCGTCGAGTACGCCCTCACCCCGCTCGGCGAATCCCTCCGCGAACCCTTCGGCCACCTGTACACCTGGACCGTCACCAACGCGGACGAGATCCAGGCGCGGCAAAGGGATTACGACCAACGCACTCAGGGGTGAGTGCGGGGTTTTGTGGTCGCGGTCGTCCCGAGGTGATTCGTCAATCCTCGCGATCGCGGTCGGGTGTGGTGGGTTGGGCTTGATGGCGAAGGTTTGCGGGGCTGAATTCCGCTCCGCTATCGCCGACGAAAGCTCACATTTAGTCGTGCCGGGTGCGGGGATCCCCCCGAATTCCACTCTACCAACGGGGTACGACAATTCCGGGACTTCGGGGTCAAGATCATTTTCTTGTGACGAAATTGTCGGTGCCTTGTCGTAGCATCGGATTCGGGGGTTTCCACGACAGGGCGACCTCCGCCGCCGCGTGCTTGTCCGCATGTTCGGCAAGGTCCGTCCATCGTGGACCTGCGGAAGCCGGGCTGGGGGATTCACCGCCGGGGTCGCCGGGACGCGTTGATGACTGGCTCCGTTCGCCGCTGGTGGACCGCTACGCCACATGCGCAGGCCGGACAGCCGGCGATGCACCGCAGCGCCTGGCGGGTTGGCGGGTTGGCGGGTTGGCGGGTTGGCGGGTTGGCGGGTTGGCGGGTTGGCGGGTTGGCGGGTTGGCGGGTTGGCGGGTTGGCGGGTTGGCGGGTTGGCGGGTTGGCGGGTTGGCGGGTTGGCGGGTTGGCGGGTTGGCGGGTTGGCGGGTTGGCGGGTTGGCGGGTTGGCGGGTTGGCGGGTTGGCGGGTTGGCGGGTTGGCGGGTTGGCGGGTTGGCGGGTTGGCGGGTTGGCGGGTTGGCGGGTTGGCGGGTTGGCGGGTTGGCGGGTTGGCGGGTTGGCGGGTTGGCGGGTTGGCGGGTTGGCGGGTTGGCGGGTTGGCGGGTTGGCGGGTTGGCGGGCCAGTCCGATCAGCCACGCGTCAAAAACTGTCGGTGCCCCGCCGTAACATCGGATTCGGGGGGCCTGCACGACAGGAGTACCCCGGCCACTGCGCGCGCCGAGCTGGCCAACCGCGTGCCGCCAAGACGCTCAAACGCTTGCGCCGCACCCGCCTCCGACCTCATCACCCCAACTCAGCGACCCAACCGACCTGCCACCCCAGCCATGCCCGGAAGCTCAACCACCCAGCCCAACTCCCCAAAAAATCCTCAAGCCGCCGAACTCTCCTGGCTGAACTGCGTCCGGTGCAGTTCCTCGTACCGCCCACCCGCCGCCAACAACTCGGCGTGCGTCCCCCGCTCCACGATCCGCCCCTCCTCGATCACCAGGATCAGGTCCGCCGCCCGGATGGTCGACAACCGGTGCGCGATCACCACGGAGGTCCGCCCGGCCAACGCCTCGCTCAGCGCCTCCTGCACGGCGGCCTCCGACGTGGAGTCCAGGTGCGCCGTGGCCTCGTCCAGCACGACGACCCGCGGTCGCGCGAGCAGCAGCCGGGCGATGGTCAGCCGCTGCCGCTCCCCACCCGACAGCCGGTAGCCGCGCTCGCCGACCACCGTGTCCAACCCGTCCGGCAACCCGGCGATGAGCGACTTGAGCCGCGCCCGCTCCAACACCTCCCACAACTCGGCCTCCGACGCGGAAGGCGCGGCGAGCAGCAGGTTGGCGCGGATCGACTCGTGGAACAGGTGCCCGTCCTGGGTGACCATCCCCAGCGTCGAGCGGATCGAGGCCGCGGTCAGGTCGCGCACGTCGACGTCCGCGAGCCGCACGGAACCCGAGTCGACGTCGTAGAGCCGGGCCGCGAGTTGGGCGATGGTGGACTTGCCCGCGCCCGACGATCCGACGAGCGCCACCATCTGGCCGGGTTCGGCGCGGAACGACACGTCGTGCAGCACGTCGACCCCGCCCCTGCTGTCGAGGGTCGCGACCTCTTCCAGCGAGGCCAGCGAAACCCGGTCGGCGGACGGGTAGCCGAAGGTGACGCTGTCGAACTCGATGGCGACCGGCCCGTCGGACACCGTTGTGGCGGAAGACTTCTCGGCGATCAGCGGCTCGAGGTCGAGCACCTCGAACACGCGCTCGAAGCTCACCAGGGCGGTCATCACCTCGACCCGCGCGCTCGCCAGCGCGGTCAGCGGCGAGTACAGCCGGGTGATCAGCAGCGCCAGCGCGACGACCGCGCCGGGGTCCAGCGAGCCGCGCAGCGCGAAGAAGCCGCCTAGGCCGTAGACCACGGCGAGCGCGAGGGAGGAGACGATCGTCAACGCGGTCAGGAACACCGTCTGCACCATCGCCGAGCGGACGCCGATGTCGCGCACGCGCCGGGCGCGGGTGGCGAACTCGGCGGACTCGGCCGCGGGATCGCCGAACAGCTTCACGAGGGTCGCGCCGGGTGCGGAGAACCGCTCGGTCATCTGGGTGCTCATCGCGGCGTCGTGGTTGGCGGCTTCCCGTTCCAGGGCGGCGAGCTTGCCGCCCATCCGGCGGGCGGGCAGGACGAACACCGGCAGCAGCACCAGGGCGAGCAGGGTGATCTGCCACGAGATGCCGATCATCACGACCAGGGTGAGCAGCAGCGTCACCAGGTTGCTGACCACGCCGGACAGGGTGTCGCTGAACGCGCGCTGGGCGCCGATGACGTCGTTGTTGAGCCTGCTCACGAGCGCGCCGGTGCGGGTGCGGGTGAAGAAGGCGATGGGCATCCGCTGCACGTGGTCGAAGACCGCGGTGCGCAGGTCGAGGATCAGGCCTTCACCGATGCTGGAGGACAGCCACCGCGACAGCAGGCCGACGCCCGACTCCACGACGGCGATCACGGCGATGAGGGCCGCGAGGGTGAGCACCAGGTCGAGGGGGCCGCCGTCGTTGATGGTGGTGACGATCCGGCCCGCGATCACCGGTGTGGCCACGGTGAGGACGGCCGCGACGACGCTGAGCACGAGGAAGCGGATCAGCCTGGTGCGGTGCGGGCGGGCGAACCGGGCGACGCGGCGGACGCTCGCCTTGGAGAAAGGTCGGCTGTCCTGGGCGTTCATGACGTGGTGCAACGACATCCACGCGGTGACATCCATGCTCATGGGGCGACCGTAGGACGTCCACCTAGGTCGAGGTCAACGCGATCGACGGCCCCACAACGCGGTGTGGGCCCGCACTCCCCATGGAGTACGAGCCCACAACTTCACGAACAGATCAGACGGTGCGGACCTGCTGGGCCTGGGGGCCCTTCTGGCCCTGGCCGATCTCGAACTCCACGCGCTGACCCTCGTCGAGGGACTTGAAGCCGCTGCCCGTGATCTCCGAGTAGTGGACGAAGACGTCAGGACCGCCACCGTCCTGCTCGATGAAGCCGAAGCCCTTTTCGCCGTTGAACCACTTAACAGTGCCCTGCGCCATGCGACTAACTCCTTGTAAGCCTGAGTCAGGTCCTCACGACGAGGAACCCTGATCTCTCCCGGTATCTTGCCATGTCTGGGTCGGTTTCGCGTGGTCGTACTTGGAAGAGCGGGCCAAATCACATCGTTCACGCTGGTCAAAGCCATATTTTTGGTTCGCAAACCCGTGATTTTCGGGCCGTTCGAGCCGTATTTCGGGCGTGTTGCCACCTGATCGAGTGAACTGGAGGCCCGAAGCGGCCGTGGTGAAACTCGACCGGCTCATGTGATGTGAATCACACATTTTCATGTTTCCTGGCGAAGTGTTCGGAAATGAACCGCTTTCACGTCACGTCGACCACGAGAGCGGTCGCGTTGTCCGTGCCGCCGGCCCGCAAAGCGGCCGTCACGAGCAGTGCCGCGGTGGTTCCGGGGTCGCCCGCGCCCGCCATGACGAGCCGGAAGCCCTCCGGGGTGAGCCGCCCGTGCACGCCGTCTGAGGTCAGCACCAGCCTGCCGGGACCGCGCGGCGCGTGCGCCAGGCCGATCGTCGCGGGCGCGCTGAGCCGCACCGAGTTGGTCACCACGTGCTCCATCCGCGCGGTCGGCGTCAGCCCGTGCCCGCGGAAGTACTCCGCCACCGTCTGGTCGGTCGTCAGCCGGGTCAGCGCCATGCCGTCCCAGAAGTACGCCCGCGCGTCGCCCGCCCACGCCACGGTGAACCCGCCGCCGAGCCTGGGAGCCGCGGCCACCAGGACGGCGTCGCCCGCCAGGTGGTGCTCGTCGTCGGGCTGCCACGCCTCCAGTGCCGCCCGTGCCGCCGCCACGGCGCGGCCCGCCCCGACGTGCGCCGCCTCGCGCGCCGCCGCCGCGGCCGCCAGCCGGGCGGCGTGCCCCGCCCGCTCGGAGTCCCCGATGCCGTCGGCGATCGCGAACGCCAGCCCGCCGGAAACGGGATCGCGGTGGGCGCCGGTGGCGTCGGCGTTGTGCGCGCGACCGCCCCGTTCGCTGCACGCCCCGCTGGTCAGCCGGACCGGCCGCGTCACCTGTTCCACCAGCATGGCGTCCTCCTCGTCGTCCGCTCTGCCTCCATGAAGCCCGCCGAATCGAAGAAACCACCCAGAACCACCTGTAAAGAAGCTGAGAAAGGCCCTACTTCCAGGGGTTCTGCACCGGCTTTCGCCGTGGATACCGTGTCGCGCACGGCGCGCTGCCTGCCGATCGAGGGGTGTGGTCCATGGTGTCCTCCAGACGGAAATCCGTGTTCAGAGCAGTGGTGGCGGTGGGCGTCAGCTCCACCGTGGTGATCGGGCTGAACGCGCCGACGAGCGCGGCCGCGGAGAACGTCCTGCGCGCCGACCGCGCGGTCGCCAGGTCCTGCTTCGCGAACGTCCTCCCCGCCCGCACCCCCGGTGTCGACCGCCGCGAGGTGACCTCCACCGTCGACGGCCTCGTCCAGGCCAGGCTGGCCGCGAAGGACAGCACCGCGGGCGACTGGGACGTCGCGGTGTTCGACAAGACCACCGGCGCGCTGGTCGCCGCCTCCACCGCGTTGGACTCCCGCGAGCTCGCGGAGAGCTTCGTGGTCAAGGGGCAGCAGCTCGTCGTGCAGGGCTGCCGCTACTCCGGCGACGCGCGCACCGCGGTGCTGGGCGTCGACTTCCTGGCCATCACCCCGCAGGGCACGCCCACTCCGGGCGCGGTGGCGGCGGTCGCGCCCGAGCGGGCCGAGCTGGTCCGCGTGTCGACGGCCGACCAGCAGGACAAGAACGAGCTCATCGGGCTCGGGCTGGACGTCACGGAGAAGGCCGACGCGACCAGCGTCGACGTCGTCCTGGCCGGCGGGGCCGACCGGAAGGTGCTGGAGGGCAGCGGTTTCCGGTTCGAGGTCCTGAACGCCGACCTCTCGGCCACCTCGCGCGACAACGCCCGCAAGGACGTCGAGTTCGCCGCGAAGACCAAGGCCACCGGGCTCCCGTCCGGCCGGACGACCTACCGGCACCTGTGGGAGTACAACTTCGAGATGAAGGAGCTGGCGCGCCGCAACCCCGGACTCGTCCAGGCGTTCACGCTGCCGCACCCGACGGTCGAGGGCATCGACGTCGTCGGCGTGGAGATCGCCACCAACGTGGGCAACAAGGCCGACGGCAAGCCCGTCAACCTGCTCATGGCCACCCACCACGCGCGCGAGTGGCCGTCGGCCGAGCACGCGATGGAGTGGGTCTACGAGCTGGTCGACGGCTACTCCCACGACGGCGAGATCCGCGACCTGGTCAAGCGCACCCGCAACATCGTCGTCCCGGTGGTCAACGCCGACGGCTTCTCCATCTCCCGCGAGGCCGAGCCGAGGGGCGACTTCTCCCGGTTCGACTACGAGATGAAGCGCAAGAACTGCCAGGCCTCCGACTCGCCGGAGCAGTACCGCACCGGCGTGTGCAAGGCGAACCCGGCGGGCGCGCAGCGCGGCACCGACCCGAACCGCAACTACGCGGGCTTCTGGGGCGGCGCGGGCGCGTCCACCAACTGGGCGGGCGAGACCTTCCGCGGCGCGGCCCCGTTCTCCGAGCCGGAAACCCGGAACATCCGTGAACTCGTGTCCGCCCGCCAGGTCACGAACCTGCTGACCCTGCACACCTATTCGGGTCTGGTGCTGCGCGTTCCCGGCGTCTTCGGGACCAGGCCGCCGCTCGACGAGCCCGCGAACAAGGCGCTGGGCGACCTGATGGCGTCGCGCAACGGCTACACGAGCCAGCCGTCCTGGGCCCTCTACGACACGTCGGGCACCACCGAGGACTGGTCGTACTGGGCCACTGGCGGTTACGGGTACACGATGGAGATCGGCCTGGACGGGTTCCACCCGCCGTACGAGACCGGTGTCGTGGCCGAGTACCTGGGCCAGGCCCCGGCTCCCGGCGCCGGGAAGGGCGGCAACCGCGCCGCTTTCCTGGACATGCTGAGGAACGCCGCCACGCCCGCCGCGCACTCGACGCTGACCGGTTCGGCGCCGCGCGGGTACGAACTGGCGCTGCACAAGTCCTTCCAGACGCCCACCTCGCCGGTGCGGCAGCCGGACGGGTCGACCGCGCCGCCGATCTACGTGCAGGACACGCTGGACTCGAAGCTGACCGCCACGGGCGGCAGGTTCTCCTGGGCGGTCAACCCGTCCACCCGGCCCTACGTGGCGGGCCGGTACGGGCGGGAACCGCAGGCGCCCGTGCAGCAGAGCATCCAGCTGGCCAACCCGGCGGGCGTGCCCGCCGAGAACACCCGGTACCCGACGGACCAGACCGTCGAACGGATCCCCTTCACCATCAAGGGGATGCCGGAGGTCGACAACGGCAAGGTGGCCGTGACGGTCGACTGGGCGTCGCCGTCGACGGACTGGGACCTGTACGTCCTGGACGCCTCCGGGCAGACGGTGACGTCGTCGGCCAACGGCGGGACGAACACGGAGACGGCCGTGCTGTACGACCCGCCCGCGGGGGAGTACACGGCGGTGCTCGTGAACTACGACCAGGCCGACCCCTCGGCCGTGGACGACTGGGGGACCGGGCGGGTGCAGTTCGAGCCGCCGGTGCCGCCGACCTACGGGCCCAAGGAGTCGTACACGCTCACCTGCAAGGACCGGCGGGGCCGGATCGTCGGTCTTGCCGACGTGTACGTGGACCGCGGGCAGAGCGTCGACGTCGGGGCCGTGTGCACGGACTCGGCTCGGGAGACGAAGGCGCGCAAGCGCTAGCGCGAGGCGGGGTCCCGGCGTTCCGGCGTCGGGACCCCGCCCTCCCGGCCCACGGCGTGCAGCGGCCTGCCCTCGATGCGGGCGCGGATCTCCGTCGGGGTGCCACCGGTCGGGCCGGACCAGGTCAGGTGGTGCTCGACCATGATGGCGAGCGCCTCCTCCCAGGCGGCACGTGCGGTGTCGAGGTCGTGCAGGGCCGCCCTGGCGTCGCCCAGCAGCACGAGGTCGTTGACCTCGCCGCGGCGTTCGTGGACGCCGCGGTGCAGCACCAGCGCGGCCATGAGGTGGGGGGCCGCGATCGCCGGTCGGCCGCGCACGAGGTGGGCCTCGCCGAGCGTGGCGAAGCTGCTCGCCGTGCCGTTGCGGTCGCCGATGTCCCGGTACAGGGAAGCGGACCTGGTGAGCAGCGCGATCGCGGCCTCCGGTTCGCCGAGGCGCAGCTTGCACTCGCCGATGCCCTCTATGGACAGCGCCATGCCGTGGTCGTTGGCCATGGCCCGGTGCCCCTCCAGCGCGTTCTCGTAGTACTTCAGCGCGGTCGGGTAGTCGGCGATGCCGGACGGGCCCGAGTAGGAGAGGACGTCGGCGATGTTCCGCTGCACGTAGGGCCTTTCGCTGTCCCAGCCGAGCTCGTCGATCAGGGGCTCGGCCTCGCGCAGCAGCGCCAGGGCGCGGTTGTTGTCGGCGAGGTAGTAGTACGCGCCCGCCAGGCTCCGCTGGCTGCGCACCTCGCCGTACCGGTCGCCCGCCTCGCGCGCGGCCCGCAGGCCGAGTTCCATGGTGACCGCCCAACTGTGGTGCAGGCCGTGGCGCTGGTAGAACTGCTGCGTGGTCAGCGCCAGCCAGCACGCCCTGGCGGGCAGGCCGTGGGCGATCGCGGTCGCGACGGAACTCTCGATCACGTGCCGTTCGGTCTCGAACCAGGCGAGGGCGTCGTCGTAGTCGCGGGCCGTCTCCGGCGTCACGCCCGGCAGCGGGTCGTCGAGGGGGACCGGCGGCCGCGGCCCCCGCAGCAGCAGGTGGATGGTGTGCGCGGACTGCAGGAGGTGGTCGAGCAGGCGTTCGGCGGCCTCGCGGCGGTCCTCGGCCGAGTCGAGTTCCGCGCCCAGTTCCAGCGCGTAGGCGCGGACGAGGTCGTGGAACTGGTAGCGGCCCGGCTTGTGCTCGGTCATGAGCCGGGTGCGGGTCAGCTCGGCCAGGCCCGCCCTGGCCTCGCGCGGCGGGACGCCGAGCAGGCTGGCGCCCGCGGCCAGCGAGATGTCCGGGCCCCAGTGCAGCGCGAGCATCCGGAACACGCGGGCCGAGGCCGGCGTCAGCGTGCGGTAGGACCAGGAGAACACGGCGCGCAGGTCGCTGGTGTCGTCGTAGCCGAACGCGTCCAGACCGCCCTGCGCGACCTCGAGTTCCTCGGCGATCGAGTGCAGCGGCATGTCCGGGTAGGCCGCCGCGCGCGCCGCGACCACGGCCAGCGCGAGCGGCAGCCGCCCGCACATCGCGACGATCCGGTCCACGGCGTCGGGGTCGCGGGCGCTGCGCGCCACCCCGAGCCGGAGCGCCACCATCGCGCGGGCCTCCGCGACCGGCATGGGGTCCAGTGTGAACGGGTGCGCGCCCTCGTCGACGAGCAGGCCGGTCAGCCGGTTGCGGCTGGTCACGACCACCAGGCAGCGCGGTGAACCGGGCATCAGCGGCAGCACGTGCTCGACGTCGCGGGCGTTGTCCAGCACGACCAGCATCCGCTTGTCCTTGAGCAGGGCCCGGTACAGGGCGGCCTGCTCGTCCGGTTCGGCCGGGACGCGGTCGCCGGGCGCGCCCAGCGCGTACAGGAAACCGCGCAACGCCTCCGCGGGCTCCACGGCGGAGCCGCCGGGGTCGAACCCGCGCAGGTTCACGAACAGCTGGCCGTCCGGGTAGCGGTTCGCGATCTCGTAGGCCAGCCGCACGGCGACCGTGGTCTTGCCCGCGCCCGGCATGCCGTCGATGAGCGCGATCGTCATCGGCCGGTCCGCGGAGTCCAGCGCTCCCAGCATCCGCGTCAGGTCGCCGTCGCGGCCGCTGAACGTCGACAGGTCCCTCGGCAGCTGCGCCGGGCGCACCACCGGCGCCTCCACCTCGAAGGGCGTGCCGATGGGGACCTGCTGCCGCAGCACCCGCCGCTGGGCCTCGCGCAACGCCGGTCCCGGATCCACCCCCAGCTCCGCCGCGAGCCGGGCGGCCGTCGACCGGTACTCCGCCAGCGCCTCTGCCTGGTGGCCCGACGCGCTGAGCAGCAGCACCAGCCGGGCGTGCAGCTCCTCGTTCAACGGGTCGCGCGCGGCCACGGCCCGCACGGTCGGCAGCACGTCCCCGGCGAGACCGCAGGCCAACGCGGCGTCCGCGGCCTCGGCGGCCGCCACCAGGCACTCCCGGTCGACCGCCGTGAACGTCGGATCGGCCCACGAACTCGGCCGCAGCCCCAACCCGCACGGCCCCCGCCACAACCGCAGCGCCTTGACGTAGACCGCCACCGCCTCGGCGCGCTCGCCCCGTGCGACGGCCTCACCGGCCTCGACGACCAGCGCGCGGAACCGCAGCAGGTCGGTCGACTCCGCGTCCACCAGCAACCGGTACCCGCTCCCGTCGCGCACCAGCCACCGCCCGCTCGCGCGCAGCGGCAGGTCCGGCTCCAGCACCCGGCGCAGCTGCCCGACGTGCCGGTGCACCACGTTCACCGCGCTGCTGGGCGCGTCCTCGTCCCACAGCGCGTCCACCAGTTCGCTCAACGGCACCGGCTGCCCGGCCCGCACCAGCAGCACCGCCAGCACCAGCCTCTGCTGCCGCGGCCCGAGATCCAGCTCGTCGGCACCGCGCCACGCGCGCAACGGCCCCAGCACCGAGAACCGCATCCCCGTCGAACTGGTCCGCGCAGCCGAGTCCACCCGATACCTTCCGCTGTCCGAGGCCTGGAGCGCAGGATATCCGCAGAATGGTCCACTGACGCGTCAGATGTCCGACGGACTCACCAGTAGGTATGGCAAGGCCGCTCCCAGCGGCGACACGCGCGTCCGGTCCAGTCCGGACGGGGCAGTGGTCCAGGTGCGGGCAGTCCGCCCAGCCGCGTCGGCGATCGCCGCGCACAGCGCTCCGGCTGGCAACAGGCGGAGGCAACGGCCCCAGTTTGGCGGCCCGGCGTGACCGTCGCGCTCGCGCCCGTGGACGCCTCCCCTGGGCAGTGATCAGCCGTGGAGTAGCGCAGATCACTGGGCGTGGCGTCGAAAACTGTGCGGTTGCTCGATGTCTGAGCCATATGTCCATTTCAGGGGTCTTGCCGGATGGATCACTCGCGTCCCACGATGTGCGAGCTCATTCAGGCGTCACCCGAACGGGTGATCATGCTGACTGTCCGTTGAGGGCCCGCCGGTTCTCCACGGCGTCCGAAAGGTTCTGGTCGTGGCACGCAGAGGCCTCTTCGCCGCTCTCCTCCCCTTGGCCCTCGCCGTCACCGTCGTGACGACCGGCGGTACCGCGCAGTCGCAGGTGCCCAGCCAGAGTCCGATCGACGTGACGCCCGGCTCGGTCAGGATCGATCCCCGCCTGCCGAAGCTGCACGTCGCCTACGGGCACTCGGACCTGGACCTGGAGTACATCCGCAAGGACGCGGCGAGCGCCACCGGCTGCGCCACGCGCGACCACGAGGAGACCGAGGAAGCCTTCGTCACGCCCGGCGCGGCGCACGTCACGCTCGCCGGCGTCCGGTACGAGTTGGAGCAGTTCCACTTCCACACGCCGTCCGAGCACAAGTTCGCGGGCCACTCCGACCCGCTGGAGATGCACTTCGTGCACCGCAGCGCCGAGGGCAAGCTGCTGGTGATCGGCGTGCCGCTGCGCGCGGGCGCACCGTCCACCGTGGACCGGGTGCTGGCGCACCTCACGCCGGAGTGCGGTGAGGACGTGCTGCTCCGGAACGTGGACCTCGACTCGCTGCTGCCGACCAACCGCGCCACGTTCCGCTACAACGGATCGCTGACCACCGCGCCGTTCACCGAGGGCGTGCAGTGGTTCCTGACCACCGAGCAGACCGTGTCGCCCGCGACCATCGCGCGGTTCCAGTCGCTGTTCACCACGGGCAACGCCCGCGCGACCCAGCCGCTCAACGGCCGGACCGTGACCGAGGCCCCGCGCATCTGAGTCCGCTGGGGAACGGGGGCCGTCCGAGGAAGTGGGACGGCCCCCGTGCTCATCGGGAGGCGCTTCACCCGACGCCGGTGGCAGGATGGGCGTTGTGTCCGGAATCCCCACGCCCGAAGACCTGGCCGCCCGCACCGCGCGAGCCGTGGCCGCCGCCGTCGGAGCCGGCCGCGACCTGGGGCTCGAGGTAGGCGACCCGAAGGTCCTGCACGACGTGTTCTCGGTCGTCGTGCACCTCGCCCCGTCGCCCGTGGTCGTTCGAGTGCCCACCGTGCTGCCGCCCGCGCTCCGGGCCGACCCGGTCGCCCTGCACCGCCGTCAACGCGATGAGCTGGACGTGGTCGGCTGGCTTGCCGAGCAGGGGATCCCGGTCATCCCGCCCAGCCCGCTGGTGCCCCGTTCGCCGGTCGCGCGGGACGGCTTCTCCATGACGTTCTGGCGGTTCGTCGAGATCGAGGAGCGCGAACCCGACTACGCGCGCAACGCCGCCTCGACGGTCGCCCTGCACGAGGCCCTGCGCGAGTACCCCGGCGAGCTGCCGTTCCTCTCGTCCTACCAGGGCGCGATCGGGGCGGGCCTCGACGTCCTCGAAGGCCGTCCCGACCTGCTCGCACCGGCCGACCTGGAGCGCGCCCGCGGTGAATGGGCGCGTCTCGAACCGGTCCTCGCCTCGCGCGAGGGCTTCGCCGAGACGTTCCCCGGTGTGGCCGTGCAGACCGTGCACGGCGACTCGCCGCCGTACAACCTGGTCCACACCACGAGCGGCGACCTGCACGCGGACTTCGAGCTGGTGACCGCGGGCCCGATCGAACTCGACCTCGCCATGATCGGCCCCGAGGCCGAGGACGCCTACGACGAGGCCGCCGCCGAACTCGGCCTCCCCACCCTGGACCGCCGGGTGCTGGCCGTCGTGAACGCCGCCGCCCGGCTACAGGCCGTGGCCTGCCTCGCCCTCGTCCCCGAACTCCCGATCCTGGCCGAGGGCCTCAAGCCCGCGCTCGACCTCTGGCGCGCCGCACCCCCGACGGCCTGACGTCAGCCCATCGACCTCTGGCCGTCGATCGTCTCGCGCAGGATGTCGGCGTGCCCGGCGTGCTGCGAGGTCTCGGCGATCAGGTGCAGGAACACCCGGCGCGCCGACCAGCTCTTGCCCGCCTCGAACCACGGCGCCACGGGCAGCGGGTGCGCCACGTCCAGGTCGGGCAGCGCCGCGATGACCTCGTCGGTCTCGCGCGCGACCTCCTCGTACCGCTGGAGCAGCCCGGCGAGCGTCTCGCCCGGCATCATCCGGTGCTGCTCGTCCCACGGCATGGCGTCCTCCTCCATCCGCTCCGCCCCGCCGAGGACGAACCGCAGCCACGCCGCCTCGGTGTTCGCGACGTGCTTGACGAGCCCTCCGAGCGACAGCCTGCTGACGGTGGGGCTCAGTGCGGCCTGCTCGTCGGTCAGCCCCTGAGTGGTGTGCCGCAGGAAGAACCGGTGCTTGCCCAGCGTCTCCAGCAGGTCCGCCCGCTCGCCGGTCCTGGTGGTGGTGATGCTGCCGGTCATGGTGTCCGCCTTCAGGTCGTCCGAGTCCGTCGGTGATAACCCTACGAACGATCGCGGACAGCTTCCGCCCTCGATCGGATCGGCTTTCCACGTCTCGGACGAAACACCCGACAGGTGGGGGCGCGGAGCGGAAACTGGGGTCGACCGCCACGCACAGGGACCACCGAGGAGACCGCCCCATGGCAGCGCGCACCGGACGGACGGCCTCCGAACCGGACCTCGGGGTCCTGGCGGGACGCCTGCTGTCGGCGGTGCGGCAGGACCTCTTCACGACCCTGGCGGAGAAGGGCTTCACCGATCTCCGGCCCAGGCACGGCACCGTGCTCGCCCACCTGAGCAAGAACGGCGTGCGCGCCACCGACCTCTCCCGCCTTTCGGGCGTGCACAAGCAGGTGATCGGGACCGTCGTCGACGAGCTCGAACGACTCGGCTACGTCGAGCGCCGCCCCGACCCGGCCGACCGCCGCGCGAAGCTCATCCTCCCCACCGGCCGCGGCCTCGCCCAGATGCGCGCCGCCGCCGCCTTCATGGCCGCGGCGGAACGCCGCCACGCCCGCCGCCTCGGCCCGGAGACCTACGCGCGGTTCAAGCTCCTGCTCGACGACGTCGCGGAACACCAGCGCCGCAGGGCTTCCCGCTGACGGCGGAGCGCCCGCGCCCACCGGGGTGGACGCGGCCGCTCCGCCGTGCTCGGGGGATCAGGCCTTGGTGGACGCGTCGATCACCGCGAACACGGCGCCCTGGTCGTCGCTGACGACGGCGGCCCGGCCGTTGGGGCTGTCGGTCGGCGGCATGACGACCCAGCCGCCGAGCTCGGCCACCTTGGCGACCGCGGCGTCGGTGTCGGACACCGCGAAGTACGTCAGCCACGCCGAGGGCGCGTCGCCGTAGGCGCCGCCGATGCCACCGATGGTGTCGCCGCCCAGCGAGATGGTGGCGTACTGGGAGTCGTTGTCGCTCAGGTCGGCGTAGCTGTACCCGAACACGTCGGCGTAGAACTTCCGAGTGCCGTCGAAGTCGCGGGTGGTGTTCTCGCTCCACGTGACGGAGCCGCTCTCACCGGTGACCTGGAGCCCGGTGTGGGCCCCCGCCTGCCAGATGCCGAACATCGCGCCCGCGGTGTCGACCGCGATGGCGATCCGGCCCTGCTCCTCCACGTCCATGGGCGCGACGACCACGTGCCCGCCCGCCTCGAAGATCTTGGCGGCGGTCGCGTCGGCGTCGTCCGTGGCGAGGTAGGTCGTCCACTGCGGCGGCTGGGCCATGTCCTGCTGGGCGCCCAGACCGGCGGCGTTGCGGCCGCCGAGCGTGGCGGTCCAGTACCCGAGCACGGCGGTCTCGAGCTTGTCGACCTCCCAGCCGAAGAGCCCCGAGTAGAAGGCCGTGGACTTGTCGACGTCCGCGCCGAGGTCGGCCCAACACGGCGTTCCTGCGGGCCATGACGTCTCGCGAGTGACCATTTCTTGCCTCCGGGGAGTCACGGATGTGGTGCTCCGACGGTATTGCCGGGCACCTCGCGGTGTCGCCGGTCGCGGACGTCGACAGGGGTGGGCAGGGGACGGCTAGGGGCTGTTTCCCGGATTTCGTTCGATGAGAGCCCGGCTATCGCGGACACGGATCCGGGAAACAGTCCCTAGGGGGCTTCGAACAGGGTGCTGACCGACTCGCCGTTGTGGATGCGCCGCATCGCCTCGGCCAGCGGCCCGGCCACCGACAGCACCTTCAGCTTCGGCACGTGCTTCTCCGCCGCGATCGGCACGGTGTTGGTGCACACGATCTCCAGCACGTCCGGCTCGGCGCCGAGCCGTTCCAGCGCGCCGTCGGAGAACAAGCCGTGCGTGCACGCGACGCGGATCGTGCCGCTTTCCCGTTCCCGCAACCGGTCCAGCAGCTCGATCACGGTGCTGCCCTTGGCGATCTCGTCGTCCAGGACGATCACGTCCTTGCCGCGCACCTGGCCGATGACGGCGCTGATGTGCACCTTGTCGTCGGCGAACCGCTGCTTCGCGCCCGCCGCGACCGGCACGCCGAGGATGCGGGCGAAGTGCGCGGCCTCCTTCGCGTTGCCGAGGTCGGGGGAGACCACGACGGTGTTGCTCAGGTCGTACTGCTTGAAGTGGGCGGCCAGTTCCCGCAGCGCGTGCAGGTGGTCGACGGGGATGCTGAAGAACCCGTGCACCTGCGGCGAGTGCAGGGTCATCGCCAGCACCCGGTTCGCGCCCGCCGTGACGAGCAGGTCGGCGACCAGCCGGGCGCCGATGGAGATGCGCGGGGCGTCCTTCTTGTCCGACCGCGCGTAGGCGTAGTGGGGCATGACGACGGTGATGCGGGCCGCGGAGGCCCCGCGGGCGGCGTCGAGCATCAGCAGCAGCTCGACCAGGTTCTCCTGGACGGGTGGGACCAGCGGCTGGATGATGAACACGTCCCGCTCGCGGCAGTTCGCCTGGAGCTGGACTTCGAGGCAGTCGTTCGCGAACCGCTGGACGCGGGTGGGCAGTAGTGGCGTGCCGAGGTGGGTGCAGATCTCGGCCGCGAGGTCGGGATGGGCAGTGCCGGTGAAAACCGCGATGTCACGCACCTGATCAGCCTAATCGCGGGTGCTCGCCGTGCTTCCCGCCGGGCGCGCGGGGGCGTGTGATACTCCGCCGATGGAGCTGCGCCACCTGGAGTACTTCGTCGCGGTCGCCGAGGAGCTGAGCTTCACCCGCGCCTCGCGCAGGCTGCGGGTCGTGCAGTCCGGCGTGTCCACGGTGATCCGCGCGCTGGAACGCGAGCTCGGCGCGCCCCTGTTCGACCGGTCCACGCGCGACGTGGCGCTCACCGACGCCGGCCGGGCCCTGCTGCGCGAGGCGCGCGCCACGCTCGACGCCGCGCAGGCCGCCCGCGACGCCGTGCAGGAGGTCGTGGCGGGCATCCGGGGCACGATCAACCTGGGGACGATGACCGGGCTCCCGCTGGTCGACCTGCCGGGCCTGCTCGGCCGCTACCACCTCGAGCACCCCGAGGTGACGATCAGGCTGCGCGCGGCCACGAGCGGGACGAGCGGTCTGGCCAAGTCCCTTGTGGACGGTGAGCTGGACGTGGCCTTCCTGGCGCTGGCCGACTCCCCGCCCGCCGGGCTGGCCGCCCGTGAGCTGGTGGTGGTGCCGATGGTGCTGCTGGTCCGCGGCGACCACCCGCTGGCGGGGCGGGAACGGGTGAGGCTGACCGACCTCGCGCACCTGGACTTCGTCGACACCCCGCCGGGCTGGGGCAACCGCGTGATCGTCGACCGGGCGTTCGCGGCGGCCGGGGTCGAGCGGCGGGTCACCGTGGAGGTGGCGAACCTCGGCGCGGTGCCGGACTACGTGCACCAGGGCCTCGGCGTGGCACTGGTGCCCGACTGGGACCTGAGCTGCGCGGACGACGTGCACCCGATCGCGCTGTCCGGAGTGGACCTGCGGTGGACGCTGTCCCTCGCGACGTCCGGGACCAGACGGCCGAGTGCCGCGCTGCGCGCCCTGCTGGCCATGGTGGACCAGTACGTCCGGGCTAGTCCTTGAGCAGCCTGCGCCCAGCTGCCACCGAGATGACGAGCACCGCCGCGGAGAAGCCGAGCAGCGCGTACTTCGCGGCGACGAACTGGGTTGCGGCGCCGAGGATCAGCACGGGCACGGCCAACCCGACGTAGCCCGCCAGGAACAGCCCCGCCAGCGCCTCACCGCGCGAGGTCGGCGACGAGAGCGCGGCGACCGTCGAGACGGAACCCTTGAACAGCACGCCGATCCCCGCGCCCGCGGCCACACCGCCGACGAGGAACAGCGGCAGGCTCACCACGAACATCGACAGCGTGACGACCGCCAGGCCGACGCCCATCGTCGCGATCCCGATCGTCAGCTGGTGGCGCGTCTCCTTGCGGCGGAACAGGATCTGGGTCGACGCGGCGGCGCCGAACACCAGGAAAGCTACACCGCCGGCGAGCGCACGCGACGGCAGGTGCAGGGTGGTCGCGACGAACGCGGGCGCCAGCGACGTGAACAGGCCGAGGGTGGCGAAGGCCGCGAACGCGGCGGCACCGGCGGCGAAGTAGTGCGCCCGCGCCAGTTCCGGCACCGACACCCGCTGCGGGCGGTAGGTCCGCGACTCCACGACCACCGTCTCCGGCACGAACGCGACCGTCGCGGCGCTCACCAGCAGCAGCACCAGGAACACCGCGTACGGCGTGGTCAACGGGCCCGTGACGTACTGGGCCAGCACCCCGGAGACCAGCGGTCCGACACCGAGCCCGCCGAGGTTCGCGGCCGTGGCGACCAGTTCGGCGCGCCCCAGCCCCGCTCGCGGCCGGTGCGAGCGGTGCAGTTCGGACAGGTACGCGGTCGCGGTGGCGGTGATCATGCCGACGCCCACACCCGTCAGCAGCCGGGCGATGAACAGTTCCGGCACGGTGGTGGCGACCATGAACAGCACGGCCGACGCGGCTTCGAGCAGCAGCGCGGGAACGAGGACCTTGCGCCTGCCCACCCAGTCGCTGACGTGGCCCGCGAGGAACAGGCTGAGCACCACGCCGATCGCGTACGCGGCGAACAGCACCGTGACGACGAACGACGAGAAGTGGTCGCGCTGCTGGTAGAGGACGTAGAGCGGGGTCGGCACGGTGGAGTAGGCCATCGCGACGAGGAACGCGGACGCGATCACCCAGAACCCGGAGCCCGCGCCGACCGGGCGGCGGCCGGGTGCCCCGGTCAGGGGGAGCGCGGTGGTGGGGTTCGACATGGCTGCTGCCTCCCGGACGTGGAATTCGACCTCGCCAGCGTGTGCCCGCGCCGCCATCACGTCCAACGAAAATTGCTGCTGGCATTGATCTCGTTCATTGATAAGCACAGGTGGGAGGAATGGTCATCGGATGGGGATGACCGCTGTCACAGCAGGTGGCGCCGTTGTCCGCCGGTCCGGAATCCCTCTTCGATAAAAAGGTCGGAGAACAAACTGAGTGTTAAGTCAGCTGGGTTATGGTTGCTCGGTGGTGAACGACGAGGCCCCGCTGGACGATCCCCTGCTCACGACCTTCGGCCACCTCATCGAGGTGTCGGGCAGGCTCCAGCGAACACTCGGGCAGGTGTTGGAGGAGCGCGAGTCGCTGCCGTTGGGGTGGCTCGAAGTGCTGTTGCGACTGGCCCGTTCCGAGGACGGCCAGTTGGCCATGGGCGTGCTCGCCACCCAGATCGTGCTCACCACCGGAGGCGTCACCCGGCTCGTCGACCGCATGGAATCGGCGGGGTACGTCGAGCGCAGGCCGTGCCCGGACGACCGGCGGGTGCTGTTCGCGGGCATCACCGGGGCCGGGATGCGCAAGCTGGAAGGCGTCGCGGGGCTGCACGCCGAGGGCCTGCACCAGGCGTTCGCCGTGTTCACGGCCAAGGAGGTCGTCACCTTCGACCGCTTGCTGGCCAAGCTCAAGGCCACGACGGAACTCTGACCCGGAACCAGCACGTCCCCCGGCGGGTCGCACCGCGCCTTGGGGGAGGGCTCAGCGCGGGCTGGCCGGAGATGGCGAACACCGCCGTGAACGGGTCCTGGGCGAAGCCCAAGGCGAGCCGGCTCGTCACAGTGTGCTCGGGTCCTCGCATCGCAAAGTGCCGTGCGGCAGGGGAAGCTGGCCGAACGTCGGTGTGACGAGCAGGTCGTGTCGGTGAAGAACGCGCCCACCGGACGGCTCACGGCGTTCTGCGCGCCGAACCCGGCGATCAGGTCGAGTGCCGTCGCACTGCCCGCCAGTTCCGGGATCCGTCGGGACAGCTTCCTCGTCGCCGAGAACATCTACGGCTCGCGGGCCAGGCGCGAACCGGAGATCGCGGAGGCCAGCGGCGGCCCCAGTCCGTGGCGGACGTCCGGCCCGGTGCTCACCACGGGTCCTGACGTGGCCGTGCGGGTGCGGTCGGCCATGACCGCCGAAGAGTTCGCGCCGCGCTGCGGGTCGTCGTCCGCTGGGTGAGCTGGCGCTCCTCCGTTACCGCCGCTCCTTCACCGCTGCCGAGTCCGCTCACGTCGAACGCCTTGGCAGGCTCGCTGGCCGACCGCGTACACCGCTTCGTGGCGAGCAGCCACCCCGCCCGTTCCACCACGGCCCGCCGGGGGTGGTCGTCGTGAACGCCGCCGACAAGATCACGACCACCACCCCCAGCGCTTGTGAGGCGCTGCAAGCCCTGGCTCCGACATCGTCGTCACCGTGCGGCCCATCGCGCTCGTGCTACTGCGAGCCGTCGCCCCTGGTACGGCATCACGGCGGGGGAGCACGGTCGTCGAACAGACCCTGGAAGCCTTGCCAGGCAAGCAGATCACCCGCAGGCCCCACCTCTCGCCGCACACGGCGAACGACCACTTCAAGGCCGCGTACCGCAAGACCTGCGCGCACAGCCACGAAGAACTCCCCGTGGGCCTGGATCAGCCCGCGTACGTGTGCAGTTGATCGGCCACGTCCTCCGGAGACGCCATCTCCGCGATCTCCGCCGCCGCGATCCGCGCCGCGTCCCGCACCCCGTCGTCGGCCAGCAGCGACCTCGCCAACGTCGTCACCGCCTCACCCCCGAACTCCTCACGCGACAACCCCGCACCCGCACTGGCCTTCTCCACGGCCTCGGTGTTCCGGAACTGGTCCGCGCCCTGCGGCAGCAGGAGTTGCGGCACACCGTTCACCAGCGCCCCGAGCGTCGTGCCGCTGCCGCCGTGGTGCACCACCAGGTCCACATGCGCCAGCAGGTCGGCCTGGGGAACCCACGAGCGGATGGTCACGTTGTCCGGAACCGCGCCCAGCAACTTCTCATCGACCCGCGGACCCGCCGCGACCAGGACCCGCACGTTCAGCACGGCGAGGGCGTCGATCGCGGTCCGCAGCACCTCCACCCTGCCGAACGCGGTTCCCAGCGTCAGGTACACCAGCGGCCTGTCACCCTCTGGCAGTGCCAATTCACCCGGCTCCGCGAACGGCACCGGACGCAACTCGATCCGCTCGGCCGTCGACTGCAACATCGACGGCGGGCACAGATCGATCAACCGATTGCCCAACCGGAACGTCGGCTCCACCTCGACACCCAGCTCACCGGCCAACCGCCCGACCAACTCCTCCGCACCGGGAAACTCCTCCGCCGTGATCCCGTACCCATGGCACAACGCGGGCACCCCAGCCACCCGCGCGACCAACCCCGCACCAGGATTCCCGAACTCATGCACCACCAGTTCCGGCCGCACCCGCTCCACGACCGGCGTCAGATCGGCGACGAACACCCTCGGCAGGATCGACGCGAACACCTCCGTCACATATCCCGGCACATCCCGCTGATCCATCTCCCCCTGCGGCAACCTCCCGAACGCCTCCCGCACAGAAATCCCAGCCTCCACCACCTCAACCCCCTTGAGCGCCGAATGCATCGCCGCTCCAGTGGCGAACGTGACCTCATGCCCCCGCGCCTGAGCGGCAAGCGCAAGCGGCACAAGCGGGTAGACGTGACCATGAGTCCCCAGGCTGGAGAACAGGACGCGCATCAGTGCTCAACTCCATCGGTGTGTTCAAAGCATTCGTTGTGGCTCAAGGCACTCCGACGACACAGGCCCCCACCCCGCCGCCGCCGAAGATCATCCAACCCGGTCTACCACAACGACCCCCAACACCACCCCAGCCCACAACCCACCACTTGAGTGACCGCCCTTACACCCCAGGACCGCTCCCCGCACTGGTCCTCTCCACCCAACCCGACACCCCAGAACCAGCCAGACCAAAGCCACAAACCAGACCTACCAACCACAACAGCACCAAGCAGCGAAGACCGCCCCAACCACTCACCCACCGCACAAGCTCATCCGCCCCACGACCAACGCCACCCGCCACCACCCAGCGAGCAGCGCCCGCCCGCATCCACAGCCACCCACTCACCCACTGAGCAGACCCGCCCGCCAACCACCCACCGAGCAGACCTGCCGTCTGACCACCCACCGAGCAGCACTCGACCTCCCGTGCGGCAGGCTTGACTTGGGGTTTTTGGGCCTGCAATTGGTTGGCGGGCATCTCTACCACCTGCTACGTGCTCGACGAGCCGACGACCGGCCTGCACCTGGCCGACGTGGACCAGCTTCTCGCCCTGCTCGACCGGTTGGTGGACGACGGCAACACCGTCATCTGCATCGAGCACCACCAAGCCGTCATGGCGCACGCCGACTGGCTCATCGACCTGGGCCCCGGCGCGGGCCAGGACGGTGGCGAGGTCGTGTTCACCGGCACTCCGGCCGCCCTCGTCGAGTCCAGCGACTCACTCACCGCCCGCCACCTGCGCACCTACGTAGGGGCCTGAGCCCAGGGAGGAGGTACATCGAGGTCGCGGAGGTCGGCCGCCCACCGGGCCGAGGCAGCCCCTCCAGGCGACCGCCTGACATCACCGGGCCCTGGAGCCACCTGGGGCGAGCGGGTGGGTCCTGGACCTGTGACGCGGGATGAGGCGGTGGTCCGAACCCACCACGGAGGGCCGAGGGCTGTCTTGGGCGCAGTCCTGGTGAAGCGGGGGGTGTGTCCTGACGAAGCCGGGAGCCTCTACACGTCCAGCGTGATCGGTGGACCCTGCACTGCTACCGCGGTGCCGTTCGACTGGGTGGCCAACCAGTCGTGGAAGGTCGGGGCCTCGGTCTGGGGGATGTGCACCGTCAGGGTCACCTGGTTGGTGTAGGCGGTCTCGGCGATGCGGTGTCCGGCGCTGTGGAGGGCGTTCTGGAGCTTCCCGGCATCGGTGTGGCCGACCGTGATGGTGAAGGTGGCGAACGCGGCCCGGTCGCGGGTGCCGAGCGCGTCGACGGCTTCGGAGACGGAGCGTCCGTAGGCGCGGACCAGGCCGCCTGCTCCCAGCTTGATGCCGCCGAAGTACCGGGTGACCACGACCGCCGTGTCGGTCAACTCCCGGCGGAGCAGCACCTCGAGCATGGGGATGCCCGCGGTGCCCGCGGGTTCGCCGTCGTCGCTGGAGCGCTGGGTGCCGTCGGTCCGGAACGCCGAGCAGTTGTGGCTGGCGGACCAGTGGTCCTTGCGGACACCGGCGATGAAGGCCGCTGCCGCTGCCTCGTCGGCGACCCTGGCGACGCTGCAGAGGAAACGCGACCGCTGGATCTCGATCTCGTGGACGCCATCGCGTGCGATCACCCGCATACCGCCAGTATCGACGACCGCGGGTGCCGCCGCGGACGGAAGGGGGTGGGACGGCTGGAGGGGGCGCAGCTGGAAGGGCGGTGGCCGTGGCAGGGAGGACCGCGAGCCGACCAGGAGGGCGGTGGGCGCAGGCGGGCGGTGGGCACCACGAGAAGGGCGGTGGCTGCGGCCGGTAGGACAACGGGCGGCGGGTACGGGGGAAAGGGCGGTGGGCACGGCCGGAAGGGCCATGGCTGCGGCCGGTAGGACGGCGGGCCAGGCGGGTAGCGGGCACGACCGGAAGGGGGTGGCCGCAACCGGTAGGACGGCGGGCGTAAGAGCACGGCGGGCGTAGCGGGGGTGGGCGCGACCGAGAAGGCGGTGGGTGCGACCGGAAGAAGGGTGGTCGGAGCAAGGGAGGCGGGCGCTACGGGGAGGGAGGTGGATGCGACCGGGAAGGGAGGTGGCCGGAGGAAGGGAGGTGGGTGCGACCGGGAGGGAGGTGGGCACGACTGGGAGGACGGTGGGCGCGAGGCGCGAGGCGCGAGGCGCGAGGCGGGAGGCGGGAGGCGGGAGGCGGGAGGACGGTGGGCGCGAGGCGGGAGGGCAGTGGGCGCGGTTGGCGCGGTGTGACGGTGCTCCGATGCTCCGGTTCGGTGTGTGTCGTGGCGCCGGGGCGGATTGCGAGGTCCCGATGTGTGGCGTTGCCGGTGGGCGGGGGTTCCGACATCATCCGGTCTGGGCGCGGGTCCCTATCGAGACAGCGGTTCCCACATGGTGGGAGCTGGTTCGGACCAGCGGGAACTTTCCTATCGTGGGGGCCACTTCGCTCACGGCAAGGCAGGTCAACGTTGTCAGAACACGTCGGGGCACCCACCAGGTCGGTGGGTGCGGCCATCAGGGCGATGCTGCGCAGGGATCACTGGGCCTTCGCCGGTGCGGTGACCATCGCCGTGCTCGGGGTCGCGGCGATCGCCGCGGACCTGCTGACCGCCATCGAGGGCCAGGACCCGTACAGCTACAGCACGGAGGCGCTCGACCCGGAAACCGGTGGTCCGGCGGGTGCGCTGGGCGGGGTGAGCGGGTCGCACTGGTTCGGGGTGGAGCCCCTGACCGGGCGTGACCTGTTCGCGATCGTGGTGCACGGGGCGCGGACGTCGTTCCTGATCGGGTTGGCGGCGACGGCGGTGTCGGTGCTGATCGGAGTGCTGATCGGGGCCGCCGCCGGGTACCGCGGTGGCTGGTTCGACCGGATCGTGACGTGGACGGCGGACGTGTTCCTCGGGTTCCCGTACCTGGTGTTCATGATCGCGCTGGGCGCCGTGGTGCCGAGCAGCGTGTCGCGGCCGTTGCTGCTGATCCTGGTCATCGGGTTCTTCGGGTGGCCGTCGATCGCGCGCATCGTGCGGTCGCAGGTGCTGACGTTGAAGAAGCGGAACTTCGTGTCGGCGGCGCGGATCCTCGGGGCGAGCCCGTGGCAGGTGTTCCGGTCCGAGCTGCTGCCGAACCTGTGGGCGCCGGTGATCGTGCTGGGAACGCTGTCCATCCCCGGCAAGATCGGCCTGGAGGCGGCGTTGTCGTTCCTCGGCGTCGGCATTCCGCCACCCACGCCGAGTTGGGGTCGGGCGATCAGCACGGCGGTGGACTGGGTGTCGACCGACCCGATGTTCCTGTTCTTCCCCGGCGGCGCGCTGTTCCTGGCGACGTGGGCGTTCACCGTGTTCGGCGACGGTCTGCGCGACGCGCTCGACCCCAAGACGGACGTGCGGCGCTGATGCGCGCGCTCCGGTTCGCCGCGGCCCGACTGGTCGGCACCCTACTGGTGCTGCTCGTCGTGGTGTTC
Organism: Umezawaea sp. Da 62-37; assembly: GCF_032460545.1. Classification (GTDB taxonomy): domain Bacteria; phylum Actinomycetota; class Actinomycetes; order Mycobacteriales; family Pseudonocardiaceae; genus Umezawaea. The sequence continues at coordinate 2,890,181 of NZ_CP135965.1, read as the reverse complement.
ATCACCTACATCGTGTTCTACCTCGTCCCCTCGGACCCGGCGCAGCTGTCCTGCGGCCGCCCGTGCACGGAGCAGAACCTCGCGCTGGCGAGGGAGTTCATGGGCATGGACGACCCGTGGTGGCGGCAGTTCCTCGACTTCCTCGGCGGCATCGCCACCGGCCGGACGTTCGGCGTCGGCGCGACCTCGATCCACTGCGCGGCACCGTGCTTCGGCTACTCGTTCCAGCAGAACACCGACGTCGTGGTGCTCATCACCGAGCGCCTGCCGGTCACGTTCTCCCTCGGCCTCGGCGCGGCGCTGATCTGGCTCGTCGCGGGCGTCGGCGCGGGTGTGTTCGCCGCGCTGCGCCGCGGCTCGGCGTGGGACCGGATCACGCTGGCGGGCTCGGTCGCGGGGGTGTCGGCGCCGGTCTACCTGGTCGGGCTGCTGGGCATCCTGGTGCTGGGGTTCACCCTCGACGTCATCCCGGTCGGCGGCTACGTGCCGTTCGCCGAGAGCCCGGTGGACTGGGCGTGGCACCTGGTGCTGCCGTGGCTGGTGCTGGCGTTCTCGCACGCGGCCGTCTACATCCGGCTGACCAGGTCCCAGATGCTCGAGACGCTGGGGGAGGACTACATCCGCACGGCCCGCGCCAACGGGCTGCGCGAGTCGAAGGTCATCGGCAAGCACGCGCTGCGCAACGTGATGCTGCCGATCGTCACCGTCTTCGGCCTCGACCTCGGCACGCTGCTGGGCGGCGCGGTGATCACCGAGCGGGTGTTCAGCCTGCCGGGCCTGGGCGGCCTGCTGATCGACGCCGTGACCCAGCGGGACCTGCCGCTGCTGCTGGGCTGCACGCTGTTCGCTGCCTTCCTGATCGTGCTGGCCAACGTGCTGGTCGACCTCTGCTACGGCGTGCTCGACCCACGAGCCCGCCTCACCTGATGTCCCTGTGAGAGAAGAGAAGGCGATGCAAGCGAAGAAGCTGGTTTCCGTGATCGCGGCACTGGGCGTGCTCGCCGCGTGCGGTGCGAACGACCCCAAGACGACGGGAGCCGAGCAGTCCAAGGCCGAGCAGGGCGGCACGCTGCGCATCCTCAACGAGGGCCAGACGCTGAACTACGACCCGGCCAAGAGCGGCAGCCTGCCGATCACCTCGCTCGGCTACGTGCACCGCAGGCTCACCGGCTGGCTCAACGCCGAGGGCAAGCAGGTCGAGGTCGTCCCGGACCTCGCCGACACCGGCAAGGCCAGTGACGGCGGCAAGACCTGGACGTTCACCCTCAAGGACGGGCAGAAGTTCAGCGACGGCACGCCCATCCGCTCCAAGGACGTCAAGTGGGGCGTCGAGCGGACCTACGCGCCCGCGTTCTCCGGCGGTCTGGCCTACCACAAGCAACTCCTCGTCGGCGGCGCCGACTACCGGGGGCCGTTCGAGGGCAAGGGGCTCGACTCCATCGAGACCCCGGACGACAAGACGATCATCTTCCACCTGGTCCGCGCGTACGGCGACTGGCCGTGGATCGCGAGCACCCCGGCGTTCGCGCCGGTGCCCGAGGGCAAGGGCGCCGAGGCCGACTACAACGAGCACCCGGTCGCGTCCGGGCCCTACCAGCTCTCCGAGTACCAGCGCGGGGTCAAGGCCACGCTGACCCGCAACCCCAACTGGGACAAGGGCAGCGACGAGATCCGCGGCGGCCTGCCGGACCAGATCGTGTTCCAGCTCGGCCAGGACGCCTCCGTCGTCTCGCAGCGGCTCGTCGCGGACAGCGGTGACGACAAGGAGGCGTTCGGCTCCTCGTTCGCCTCGCCCGCGCAGCTCGCCCAGTTGCAGGGCAACGCCTCCGCGAAGCAGCGGCTCGTCACCTCCAAGACCGGCGCGCTCGCCTACCTGGCGCTCAACACCCAGAAGCTGACGAACCCCAAGGTGCGCCAGGCCTTCCAGTACGCGGTCGACAAGACCTCCTACCAGATCGCCACCGCGGGCAGCGCGCAGCTCGCGGGCGACACCGCCAGCACGCTGATCACCCAGGGCATCGCCGGTCGCGAGCAGTTCGACCTCTACCAGACGCAGCCGTCGGGCGACCCGGAGAAGGCCAAGCAGCTGCTCGCCGAGGGCGGTTTCCCGAACGGGCTGGAGAACCTGGACTTCGTGGTCTCCAAGAGCAACGACGGGCCGTCGAAGGCGCAGGCCATCCAGGCGTCGCTGGCCAAGGCGAACATCAAGGTGAACATCCGCGTGCTGGACGCCGACGCGTACGAGGCGGAGACGAACCTCGCCAAGGACGCCGTCTACGACCTCACGCTCTCCTCGTGGCAGCCCGACTTCCCCAGCGCCAACGCGAACATCCAGCCCCTGTTCGCCTCGTCGGAGATCGGCAACGGCGGGTACAACATCTCCCGCTACAGCAACCCCGACGTGGACAAGCTGATCGAGGCCGCGCAGAGCGAGGTCGACCCGGCCGCCGCCGGCAGGAAGTGGGTGGAGCTGGACAAGAAGATCATGGCCGACTCGCCCGTCGTGCCGCTGATCTACACCCGCAACTCGTTCCTGCACGGCTCCAAGGTGGCGAACTTCTTCATCGCCGACTTCCCGTCCTACCCGAACTACCTCCAGGCCGGTATCACCAAGTGACCTCGCCCCTGCTCGTCCTCGACGGCGTCTCGGTGACGTTCGGGATCCCCGCGGCCACGGAGGTCAGCTACTCCGTGGCCGCGGGGGAGGTCGTGGCCGTCGTCGGCGAGTCGGGTTCCGGCAAGACGGTGACCGCGATGTCGTTGCTGGGCCTGCTGCCCGGCACGGCCGCGGTCACCGGCCGGGCCCTGCTCGCCGGGCGCGACCTGCTCACGCTGCCCGCGGGCGAGTTGCGGGCGGTGCGCGGCGGTGAGGTCGGCATGGTGTTCCAGGAGCCGATGACCGCGCTCAACCCGGTGTTCCGGATCGGCGACCAGCTCGCCGAGGTCGTCCGCGCGCACCGGGAGTGCACCGCGGCGCAGGCGAAGCAGCGCACGGCCGAACTGCTGGCCCTCGTGGGTCTGCCCGCGACCGCCCGGCGGAAGTACCCGCACGAGATGTCCGGCGGCCAGCTCCAGCGGGTCGTGATCGCGATGGCGGTCGCGAACGAGCCGTCGCTGCTGATCGCCGACGAGCCGACCACGGCGCTCGACGTGACCGTGCAGGCCGAGATCCTCCAGCTGCTGCGGGACCTGCGCGGCAGGCTGGGCGCGGCGGTCCTGCTCATCACGCACGACATGGGCGTGGTCGCGGACCTGGCCGACCGGGTCGTCGTGATGCACGACGGCCTGGTGGTCGAACAGGGTCCCGTCGCCGAGATCTTCCAGGCGCCGCGGCACGAGTACACCAGGCAGCTGCTGGCCGCCGTGGTCTCGCTGAGCACGCCTCCGCCCGCGGGTCTACCCGACGCCACCGAGGTGTCGCCGGGTGTCGTGGCGCGCGGGGCGCACGTGGCGGTGACCGAGCCGACGCGGTCCGTGCCGGACTTGCCCGGTGACGACCCGGTGCTCACCCTGGCCGGGCTTTCGGTGTCCTACGACCGTTTCCGGGCGGTCGACGACGTCAGTCTGCACGTCTCCCGAGGCGAAGTCCTCGGCCTCGTCGGGGAATCGGGGTCCGGCAAGAGCAGCATCGCGGGCGCGATCACCGGGCTCACCGCGGCGAGCGGCGGCGTGATCAGCCTGGTGGGCAAGGACATCACGAAGCTCCGCGGCCGGGAGCTCAAGCGGGCGCGCGGCCGGATCGGGATGGTGTTCCAGGACCCCGCTTCCTCGCTGAACCCGCGCGCCACGATCGCGAGCAGCATCGCGCGCCCGTTGCTGCTGCACGGTTCCCTGCGCGGCGCCGAACTCACCCGCAAGGTCGACGAGCTGCTCGACGCGGTCCAGCTGTCGACGTCGTTGCGCGAGCGGTACCCGCACGAGCTGTCCGGCGGGCAGCGGCAGCGGGTCGGCATCGCGCGGGCGATCGCGCTGGACCCCGAGCTGCTGATCGCCGACGAGCCGACCAGCGCGCTCGACGTCTCGGTGCAGGCCAGGATCCTGGACCTGTTCCGCTCGTTGCAGTCCGAACTCCGGTTCGCCTGCCTGTTCATCAGCCACGACCTCGCGGTCGTCGAACGGCTGGCCGACCGGGTCGCCGTGCTGCACGACGGCCGGGTCGTGGAACTGGGTCCGTCCCGCGACGTGCTCACCGAGGCCCTGCACCCCTACACCCGCAGGCTGCTCGCCGCCGCGCCCGTCGCCGATCCCGAGCTGCAACGCGCGCGCCGCGAGGCGTGGCTGGCACTCGTGCACGCGGAGTAACGGCTTCCATCACCTGGTCGTGTAGCCGGCGGACCCGAGTGGCCAATTGTCGTAGTGGTGCCCGATGGGTGACCTTGGATGCCATGGCCAGTGAGTTCCAAAGACGCAAGATCGCGGTCGTGTTCGCCGCGATGGACACCGATGGCGACGGGTTCCTGACGGAGTCCGACTTCGCCGAGCTGACGATGAGGTGGACGGAACTGCGCAGGGCGGCTCCTGGCACCCGCGACCACGCGCGGCTGTCGTCGATCATGATGGGCTGGTGGCACACGCTGCTCGAGGCGTCGGACCTGGACCGCGACAACAAGGTCACCATCGAGGAGGTGCTGTACGTCGTCGAGCGCCTGCCGACCATGCTCGACGTCGTCACGGACACCGCGCGCACCATGTTCGAGGCCATCGACGAGAACGCGGACAACGAGATCACCGCGGGGGAGTACCGGCAGCTCATCGAGGCGTGGACCGGCATCCGCACGGACACCGACGAGGTTTTCGACCGCTTGGACCTCGACGGCGACGGCCGCCTGACCGAGGACGAGTTCGCCCTGCTCTGGGCCGAGTTCTGGGCCGGTGACGACCCGTCCGCGCCGGGCACCTGGGTCTTCGGCGACTTCGACCTGCCGTCGTCCGACTCGCTGCTCCCCGCCAGTCTCAGCAGGCACTGAGGACCCGTCGCGGCGGGTCCCCCGTGGCCCGCCGCGGCGCTCAGCGCCCGGTGGTGATCCGCAGCGCCAACGCCGGGCACGCCGTTGCCGCGCGCCGCGCGTCCGCGAGCAGCCCCGCGGGCAGTTCACCGCCTCGGAGCACCGGATAGCCCCACTCGTCCAGGTCGATCGCCTCCGGCAGCAGTTCCGCGCACAGACCGTGCGCCCGGCAGGCGATCGGGTCGACCCGCAACGCGCTCATGCCGTCCTCCTGATCGCATCCGTGCAGCCCGCACCGGTCGTGTGGGCCACGACCTCGGCCGCGAACACGTCGAGCGCGCTGGCCGCCATCCGGACCGCCCCGTCCGGGTGGGCGCAGGCCCCGCGCCCCGTGACCACCGGCAGCCTGCGGCGCAGCCGTTCCAACGCGTGCCCCGGCACCTCGGCGGCCAGCTCGGCGAAGTCCCCCGCGATGGCGGGCAGACCGAACATGCACGGCCCGCACTGCCGGGCGGACTCGGCCGCGAGGTAGGCCAGGATCCCGGCCGTGTCGCGCAGTCCGCATCCTTGCGGTGATCGGAACACCGCCACACCAGGTGCCGCCGCCACCGTCAGTTCACCCGTTCGCGAGGCCGACAGCCACACCCCGCCGTACCCGCCCGCGAGCACCGGGCCCGTCACGAGGTCAGCCAGCCTGGTCGTCACCGGGACCTCGTGCACGCCCGTCGTGGTCACCAGCGCGGTCTCACCCGCGCGGAACGCCTCCGCGCCGACGCGGGCCACGATCGCCAGGTGCGCCAACGTCTCCACGTTGTCCACGAGCGTCGGCCTGCCGTCGACCCCGCGCTCGGTGGGGCGCGGCGGGGTGGTGGTGGGTCGGGCGTCGCCGCCGCTCAGGAAGTTCACCAGCGCGGACTCCTCGCTGGCGACGTACCGGCGGGGTACCTCCACGATCCGGATCCGGTTCGCGTCGGGCCCCCGCTCGGCCAGCGCGCGGATCAGCCCGGCCAGCAGCGGACTGCCCGCGTGCACGCACAGCACGGCCTCGGCCGCGCCGATCGCGTGGCAGGCCACCAGCATCCCGTCGAGCACCAGGTGCGGCGACCGGCTGAGCAGCACGTGGTCCTTGTGGCTGTCCGGTTCACCCTCGCAGCCGTTGGCGACCACGACCGGCCCGCGCCAGGTGACCGCCCTGAGCTTGAGCCCGGTGGGGAACCCGCCGCCGCCACGGCCGCGCAGCCCGGAGGCGAGCACCTCGTCGACGAGGGCGGCCCGGCTGGAGAACCGCTGCCACGGGACGAATCCGCGCTCGGCGTTGTGCTGGGCGAACGTCCGCGGCCCGTCGGTCAACAACCTCATCGCACACCTGCCCTTGCCATCGTGTCCTGATGCGTCCGCAGCGAGCGCCACACGAGCGCGCCGAGCACCGCGGCGGCGCAGAGCCCGAGCAGCACCCACACCCACCACAGGCCGGTGTCGGCCATGCCGACGCCGTGCGCCAGCGCGATCGGCCAGCACGCGTACGTCGCCCAGTGCAGCCCGCGCCACACCTTCGGCGGGACCCTGGTCCGCAACAGGCTGGTCACCACGACCGCGAGCAGCGCGTCCACCGCCACCGCGCCGAGACCTACCCAGAACGGCCGGTAGCCGGAGGCGAACGGGATCACCACGTCGATCCAGCCGAGGGCGACGTACCCGTCCACGATCGCCGTGGTGATGTGCACGGCCAGGAACACCAGCGTCAGCAACGACAGGTTGCGGTGCAGCGCCGCGACCGCGAACCGCGGCCAGTGCGCGGTGGCGTGCCTGCCGCTGGTGAGCAGACCGAGCACGAACGTGCCGGTGAGCAGCACGAGCGTCAGCAGTCCGCCCGCGCGGCTGGCGTACCAGAGCCACATCAGGCGACCTGCCTCTCGCGCTCGGCGGGCCACCCGGCGACCGCGCGCACCTCGCCGGAGGCCGACACCAGCCGCGCGGGCAGGCCGTGCTCGGCCAGCCACGCCGGGGCCGCGTGGCCCAGCACGACGGCGGCCGTGGCGGCGGTGTTCGCGTCCACGCAGCTCGCCGCGGCGACGGTGGCGGTGCGCCACACGACCTCGGCGGCCAGTCCCGTGCGCGGGTCGACGATGTGGTGCTGCGTGCGCCCGGCGCGCTGCCAGGTCCGCTGCGTGGTGCTCGACGTGGCGAGCCCGCCGTGCCGGACGGTGACGACCGCCTGGGGTGCCAGGACGGCGGTGCGGTGGTCGTCCGCGAGCGCGACCCGCCACCCGCCGGGCGGCACCTCGCCCGCCATGGCGACGTCGCCGCCGAGTGAGACCAGCGCGCCGCAGTCCAACGTGGACGAGATCGCGCGGGCCGCCCGGTCGGCGGCCAACGCCTTGGCGGTCGCCCCGAGGTCCAGTTCGACGCCGCGGGGGAGCACCACCTCACCGCGTTCGACGTCGAGCAGCACCCGGTGCCAGCCCGGAACCGGCTGGGGCACCAGGGGGTCACCGGCCGTGTCGGTGATGGCGGCGAAGTCCCGGTCGTACCCGAGCGCCCGCACCGCGGCGCCGACCGTCGGGTCGACGAGCCCGTCGGTGAGCCGGGCGGCGCGCAACGCGACCGACAGCGCCTCGGCGAGCACCGGGCCGACCCGGACCGCCCGCCCGGCGCTCGCGTGCAGGCGGGAGATCTCCGAGTCCGACCGGAACCGGCTGCACGCCAGGTCGAAGTCGTCCAGCACGGCGCGCAGCAGCCGTTCGGCGTCGGCGGGGTGGTCGGTCACGGCGAGCACGGCGGTCGTGCCCCACACGGGGAACTCCACGACGTGCGTCACGACCCACCGGACCCGGTGTGCGCGCTGCCCGACCCCTGCTGCGGAATGGAGTCCGGAGCCTGCAGGGAGTCGTCGCCCGTGCTGCTGCCGGACTCCGCGGACGTGCTCGCCTGGTCCTCGGTCTCCGCGTCCGAGGTGCCGGTGGCGAGCACGATCCCGAACGTGGTGGCGAGCACCGCGGCGGCGGCGGCGATCCACGCGGTCGCCTTGCCGACCCGGCGGGTTCCGTCGGCCCGGCGGCCGATCCTGGCTTGGGTGTCGCTCATCGGGGGCGTGTCCTCTCGTCGTCCTCCCCGATGGTCGGCGTGGTTCCTGGGAACGGGCTGTGCGCCGCTTGTGAACCCGGTCAGTCCGGGATGGAGCCGCACGACATGTCGATCGCCGCCCCGGTTCGCCGGAGGGTCAGCTCCGGTCGGCGAACATCAGCCGCAGCGCGACGCACATGCCGACGAGCATGACCACGCCGGTGGTGCCGAAGGCCGTGATGATGATCGAGGACAGCGCGGCGAACGCGAGGAGCAGCAGCAGGCCCGCGCGGTTCCCGACGCCGATGGCAGCGAGGACGTTCGTCGGCGAAAGCTGCTGGGCCTGCGGTTCCGGTTCGACCGGAGGTGCCTTCGGGACGGACCGCGGGGGCAGCAGCGCGACCGACCTGGCCGCGGCCGGGACTCGTTCATGCAGGTTGATGGTTCTCCGCACCGGCCGCTGGTCCGGTGACCCCGCGGTGGATTGTTCGCTCGGAGACGTCGCCCGCTCGATCATGACGTCAATGGTGCCGTACCCGCGCCGAGGAAAGCCATCAGGGGATCGGGGCATATCGACGAACGGTTGGCACGTCGGGACGAACGGGCCGAATGGCGGTTGGGGCTGGTGGCCCGTCCTGATAGGAATAGCGGGTGTAAGTGCAGGTCAGAATGTTCTACTGGGACATTTCACCGCGTGCGGATGCACGTGCATTTCGACCGTGCACCCGCGCGCGCGGAAGTGGAAGTCGAATGGCGGTTCGTCATTCCACCGTGTGCGTGGAATTGATCACAGCGGCCTGCTGCCGATCACGACCGTTGCGTCCAATTCGTCGGATGTGACCACGCACGGGATGAGTCCACAACGGGCGAAGGCGGCGGCGGTCACGGGTGCCTGGCGCTTGCCCGCCTCGACCAGCAGGTGACCACCGGGCGCGAGCCAGCGCACGGCGTCGGCGGCGACCCGCCGTTGGACGTCCGTGCCGTCGGCGCCGCCGTCGAGCGCGACCAGGGGCTCGTAGTCGCGGGCTTCCGGCGGCATCATGCCGATCGCGTCGGTGGGCACGTACGGCGCGTTGCACACCAGGACGTCGATCCGGCCGCGCAGGTCCGCGGGCAGCGGTGCGTACAGGTCGCCCTCGTGCACGCGGTCGCCGGGGATGTTGCGGCGGGCGCAGGCGACCGCGGCCGGGTCGACGTCGGCGGCGTGCAGGTCGATGTCGTCGACCAGTCGCGCCAGCACCGCTCCGACGGCACCGGAGCCGCAGCACAGGTCGACCACGACGGCGCCCGCCGGTGCCAGCGAGGCGGCTTGGCGGACCAGGAACTCGGTGCGCTGCCGCGGGACGAAGACGCCGGGGTCGACGGCGACGCGCAGCCCGCAGAACTCGGCCCAGCCCAGCACGTGCTCCAGCGGGAGGCCCTGGACGCGGCGGTCGACCATGGCGGCGAGTTCGGTGGGCGTCGCGGCCGACTCGACGAGCAGGCGGGCCTCGTCCTCGGCGAAGACGCAACCGGCGGCGCGCAGCGTCGTGACGATGGTGGAGTAGGGGAGTGCCATGGGGATGAGCCTTCCGGGAGTGCCGACGGGCGCTCTCCCGTGGTCACCGACCGGCGTGGCCGTGCGGCGGGAGAGCAGGACCTGAACCAGCGGTCATGGGTTCCCACCTCCTCGGTCTGCACTGCTGGGCAAGGGAAACGCTACCAGGCCGCGTTCGGGGGGCCGACGGGATCACCGGTCACACGACGATCGCGTGCAGGGAGGCGGGCGCGGGCCCTCCGACGCGCCGGTAGGCGTCCCACGCCTCGGCGAGCCGCCCCACGGCGTCGCTGATCTCCTCCGGTGGCGCGGTGAACGGGATCCGCAGCCGGTCGGTACTCCCGCCCGAGGCGTCCAGCGCCGTGCCGGGCAGCACGGCCACGCCGTAGCGCAGCGCCACCTGGGCGAACCCCGACGCGTCGCCCCTCGGCAGCCGCACCCACAGGCACTGGCCGCCGTCGGCGGGCCGGAAGTCCCACTGCGGCAACGACCCGGTCAGCTCGGCGCACAGGTGGTCGTGGCGCCGCAGCAGTTCCGCGCCCCGCCGCCGCGACACGTCGTCGAGCACGGGCATCAGTTCCACCGCGGCGAGCTGCTCCAGCGCGGCGCTGCCGAGGTCGTGGATCGCCTTGATCCGGGCCAGTTGCGCGATGTCGGACTCGCTCGCGCGCACCCAGCCGGTGCGCAGGCCGCCCCACACCACCTTGGAGAACGATCCGACGGTGATCGCCGGGCCGTGCGCCGCCAGCCCTCCCGGCTGCTCGCCGTCGAACGACAGGCCGGCCAGCACCTCGTCGTCGATCAGCGGAACCCCTTGCGCCGCCGCGACTTCCACCAGTCGACGCCGGGTGAGCGCGGACATCGTCGTGCCGGTCGGGTTGTGGTTGGTGGGGTTCAGGTAGGCCAGCCGGGGCCGGGTGGCCAACGCCCTCGTCCACGCGGCCACGTCGTCACCGGGCACCGGTTCGAGCACGGCGGCGGCGTCGCGGAACAGCTCCAGCGCGCCGGGGTAGGTCGGGCCCTGCACCAGGACGGTGTCACCCGGCCCGACGAACAGCCGGGTGAGCAGCGCGAGCGCCTGCTGGCCGCCGGTGGTCACCAGGATCTGCTCCGGCGTGGTCGGGACGCCCCGCAGGGTGTAGCGCTCGGCCAGCGCGGACCGCAGCGCCGGGTGGCCGGTCGGGTGGTAGCCGATGTCGCCGCTGTCCGGCCCCGGCAGCCGGTCGACCGCCCTGCGGTACGCCCGCGCCAGCTCCGGCGGCGGACCGTGCGGCGCCGTGCAGGCCAACGGGATCACGCCCTCGACCGGTTCGAGGTAGTTGACGAACATCGGGTTCGCCAGCGGCACCGCGCCCGGCCGCGGCCCCGACAGCACGGCGGGCGCGACCCACGTGCCGCGGCCCTGGTGCCGTTCGAGCTTGTGCTCCTGGCGCAGCCGGTCGTAGGCGGCGACGACCGTCGTGCGGCCGACCGCGAGCCGCTCCGCGAGCACCCGGTCCGGCGGCAGCGCGGCCCTCGGCGGGAGTTGGCCGGAGTCGATGAGCTGCCGCAGGCGTTCGGCGAGCAGCAGGTACAGCGGCCCCCGGCTGACCGACCAGCGGCCCAATTGCGCGACCAGCCGGTCGACCGGCCACGGGATTGGCTCCGTCATCAAACCAATTTAGCCGGAATTGGCGCTGTCCGGCGTGCTGGTCGTCCCGAAGGCTGGTGGCATGCGCCCCTTCACCCGTGCCGTCCACGTCACCGCGCCGACGCCGTCGAACTCCCGGCCGGTCAGCGTCCCGATCTTCCAGACCTCGAACTTCGCCTTCGATGACCCGGACGCGCTCGCGGAGGCGCTGGAGTCGCCGGACAGCGGGTTCGTCTACACCCGCTACGGCAACCCCACGATCCGGGCGCTGGAGGAACTGGTGTCCGGGCTCGAAGGCGGGGTCGCGGCGGTGTGCACGGCGTCCGGCATGGCCGCGATCAGCGCCGTGCTGCTGTCGACGCTGCGCACCGGCGACCACGTGATCGCGCAGAACTGCCTCTACGGCGGCACCTCCGCGATGTTCGACGACCTCGCGGCCCGGTTCGGCGTCGACGTCACCTACATCGCGGGCGACGATCCGGCGGAGGTCGCCGCGGCGGCCCGGCCGACGACCCGGATGCTCTACCTGGAGACCATCGCGAACCCGGTGACCAGGGTCGTGGACCTGCCCGCGTTCCTCGCCGCGGGGCGCGCGGCCGGGCTGCTCACGGTGGTGGACAACACCTTCGCGACCCCGATGCTGTGCAGGCCGATCGAGCACGGCGCGGACGTCGTGCTGCACTCGGCCACCAAGTACCTCGGCGGGCACTCCGACGTGACCGGCGGCGTGCTCGTGTTCGCCGACGACGACCGCTACCGGCAGGTGTGGCACCACGCGATGGAACTCGGCGCCGCGCCCGACCCGTTCGCCGCCTGGCTCACCATCCGCGGCATCCAGACGCTGCCATTGCGGATGCGCCAGCACTGCGCCAACGCGGCCGTGCTCGCCGAGCGGCTGGCCGCGCACCCCGCCGTCGGGTCGGTCCGCTGGCCGGGGCACGCCGACCACCCCGACCGCGAGGTCGCCCGCGGGCACCTGTCGGACTTCGGAGGGGTGCTCGCGTTCGACCTCCTCGACGGCCGGGAGGCCGGGCACGCGTTCACCAAGGGGGTACGGCTGGTCAAGCTGGCCGCCTCCCTGGGCGGCGTCGAGTCCACGGTGGTGCACCCGGCCAGCTCCACCCACCGCCAGCTCGACGCGGAAGCCCTGCGGGCGGCGGGTATCGGAGAGGGCACGGTGCGCCTGTCCGTCGGCATCGAGGACGTCGAGGACCTGTGGGACGACCTGGCGGAGGCGTTGCCCGCCTTGTGACGGGCGGGAGGGTCTAGCTCGCGACGCGGTCCAGCGCGTCTTCCAGCGATTCGCTGCGGGGCATGAAGTCCTCGAGGTCGGACAGGGTCAGCACCTTGGCCACAGCGGGTGACACCACGAGGTGCGGCCTGCCACCCCGGCCCCTTGCGGTCAGGAGGCAGGCGAGGCCCGCCGACGCGAAGAACGTCACCCCGGTCAGGTCGATCACGAGGGGGCCCGAACCATCCGCCGCGTCCATGAGGCGGAACTCCAACTCGGGTGCGGTGTCGAGGTCGACCTCACCCACGACCGTGACGATCGTGGTTCCGGAGACCTGCCGCACGCGGACGGAAAAATTCCCTTCTGTCGCATTTTGCACGAGCACCAGGGTAGTCACACCTCCTCTCGGACGCATGCCCTGACCGGGTGGCGTGATGTCACCCTCCGCGTCCGGGAAAGGGGCTTGACGTGCGGCGATCCCCTGGGAAAAACGAGGGGAAACCGTTTGTCGGGGGTATCTTCCGCCTCACCATGACCACACGAACGGAACAGTGGCTCCAGGTGCGCGCCCACCTCGTCGCGCACCGCCACGCCCTCGCCGCGAGGGCCGCCGCGGAGTACCCGGAGATCACCAAGGTGGCCTCGACGCCCCTGCTCGCGAACCCCGGCTGGCTGCCGCCGGAGCCCGTGCCGCTGGCGGACATCGGGCTCGGGTGGCATCCCGACCGCGTGTTCGGGGGCGTCGACGGCACGGTGGGCCCGGTCCTGCCGCCCGGCGCGCCCACCTACTCGGCCGCCATGGCCGCCCACGCGTCACCCTCCGTGTTCACCAACCGCTCCACCTACCGCCTGCTCGCGGCCGACCTCGCCGAACCGCGCCTGGACTTCGGCACCGGTCGCTACTTCGACGGCGTCGACGTCGGCGAGGCGAGCGCCCACGAGTACGCGGCCCGAGACCTGGGCCTTGCCGATGCCCTGCCGCTGCGCGCCTCGGTGGGCGACCCGTGCGACCCCGCCCGCCGCCCGGTGAACGTCGCCATCAGCACCCTCACCCTGCGCCTGGACCGCTCCACCGGCGCGGCCACCTTCTTCCTGCACTGGCGCGACCCGGCGAAGGTCGGCCACGCGGGCGGGCTCTACCAGGTGCTGCCCGTGGGCGTGTTCCAGGCGGCGGGCGACGAGCCGTGGAACACCGGGAACGACTTCTCGCTGTGGCGCTGCGTGGTCCGCGAGTTCGCCGAGGAACTGCTCGGCGAGTCCGAGGACCACGGCGCGGACCGCGCGCCGGTCGACTACGCGGCCTGGCCGTTCGCGGCCCGGATGACCGCCGCACTCGGCACCGGCGTGCGGGTGTCGTACCTGGGCATGGGCGTGGACCCGCTGACGTTCGCCACCGACATGCTCACCGTCGCCGTGTTCGACGCCCCGCTGTTCGACGAGCTGTTCTCGGGTCTGGTCGAGGACAACGACGAGGGGCGGGTCCTGGAGGGGCTCGCGTTCACCGCGGCGAACGTGCACCGGTTCGTCCACGACGAACCGACGCAGGCGGCCGGCGCGGCTCTGCTGGCGCTGGCCTGGGAGCACCGTTGGTCGCTGCTGGCCCGAGGACAGGCGTGTATACGCCGTAAACATCGACGTGTACGGTGTATACATGCCTCCCTCCACCGGTGACCGGATAGCCGTCATCGCGCACGACCTGCTGGTGTCCGAAGGGTCGGCCGCCGTCACGATGCGACGGGTCGCGACGGCCGCGGGGTTGACCGCGATGGCGATCTACCGCCACTTCCCGAACCGCGAGAGCCTCCTGGAGTCGGTGGCGGAGACGAGCTTCGCCGAACTGGCCCGCGCGTGGGGCGAGCGGGACTGGTCGACCGACTACCAGGTCCAACTGGACGAGGCGCTCGACGCCTACCTGGACTTCGCGCTGGAGCGGCCGCACCTGTACGCGTTCCTGTTCACCGAGCAGCGCCTCGGGGCCCGGCGGTTCCCGGACGAGGCGAGCGCGTCGCCGACGTTGAGCGTGCTGGCCGACGCGCTGACGTCGGGTATGCGGGCCGGGATCCTGCGGCAGGACGACGTGTGGGAGTTGTCGCTGGTCATCTCCGCGACGCTGCACGGACTGGTGCAGCTGCGGGCCGGTGGGCGGTTGGCGTTGCCGGACGACGACTTCCGGGCGCTGTGCCGGACCGCGCTGGGGAGGGTCCTCGATGGTGTCCGCGCGTAATCGGGCTGGACTGGCCGTGGTCGCCACGGCGGCGCTCTACTTCTTCGGCACCGGGCTGCACCCGGTCCCGTGGCTGACCTGGCTGGCGCCCCTGCCGATCCTGCTGCTGGCGCCCGCGGTGTCGACCCGGACGGCGGCCGCGACGGCGTTCGCCGCCTACCTGCTCGGCGGGTCGAACGTGTGGCACTACTACGCGGTCGACCTCGAACTCCCGCCGCCGTTGCTGCTGCCGACCCTCGTGCTGTTCCCGCTGCTGCTGACCGGTGCCACGCTGCTGTTCCGCGCCGCGCTGCTGCGGGGGCACGCGCTGGTGGCCGCGGCGGTGTTCCCGGCGGGCATCGCGGGCGCCGAGTACGTGGTCAGCCTGGCGACCCCCGCCGGCGCGAACTGGAGCCTGGCGCCCACGCAGGCCGACCTGCTCCCGGTGCTCCAGATCGCCTCGCTCACCGGGGGATGGGGTGTCAGCTTCCTCGTGGCGATGGTTCCGGCGGTGATCGCGGTCGCCTCCGGTGAACGCCGGGCGGCCGTGGCCGGAATCCTGTTGCTGGGACTGGCGTCGGGATACGGCTTCGTCCGACTGGCCACAGTGGACAGTGCTGCCGTGTCGCCGAGGATCACGCTGCTGTCCGCTCGCACCGACCGGGACGAGGTGCGGATGGACACGCCCGCCGGACACGACCTGGCAGCCGCCTACGTCGACTGGCTGGGCACCGCGCCGGATGACGGGACGCGGATCGTCGTGCTGTCGGAGAAGGGTTTCCAGGCCGACGACACGACCCTGCCGACCCTGCTGGACCCGCTGTCGGCCGCGGCCCGCGCCAGGGGGGTGGACGTGGTCGTCGGCGTGAAGGTGAAATCCGGGGGGACCCTCCGCAACGTCGCCTACTACCTGTCCGGGCAGGGCGCCGAGCCGGTGGTCTACGTCAAGAACCACCTGGTGCCCGGCCTGGAGGACGCGTTCACCGCGGGCACCGACCTCGCGTTCGCGCCGGGCCGCGTCGGGATCGCAGTCTGCGCCGACCTCGGCCACCCCGCGTTCGGCCGCGCCTACGGTCGGGCCGGTGCCGGACTGCTCGTGGTGCCCGCGCTGGACTTCACCGTGGACGCCTGGTCGCAGAGCCGCGTGCAGCTGCTGCGCGGCGTGGAGAGCGGCTTCTCGGTGGCACGCGCCGCGCACCTCGGCTACCTCACGCTCAGCGACCCGACCGGCCGGGTGGTGGCGCAGGCGGCGACGGGGTCCGCCACGCCGTTCGTCGCGGTCTCCGGCACCCTGCCGATGCCCGAAGGCGGCACGTTCTACGCGCGCTGGGGCGACTGGTTCGCCTGGCTGTGCCTGCTGCTGGTCGTGGGCTACCCGACGTGGTGCAGGTCGCGTTCGGGGCGGCGTTCGGAGGTGCCCGCGTCGGGCGGTCCGTAGCGGTCCCGGTCCGGAGTGGACGGTCGCCGTGCGGGCGGGTCGGACAGCCGGAGCAGCGCGAGGTGGCGGATCGCGCAGGTCGCGACGAGCAGGACGATGACGATCAGGATCGGCACGGCCGACGGGTGCGGTACTCCCGGCGGCCAGTACCAGTGCAGGTGTCTCACGGGCCCCTCCCAGCGTGTCCTTGAATTCTCGGGCAGCGCGCCGGGGGAGGGGAGGTCGTTGGCGGGCCGCTTGCGGTGCCCGTTGCTTGCCGGGGTCCGGCAAGGTGGCGGTCACGGCACGTCGTTCTCCGGCCAGCCGAGCAGCCGCGCCCCGAGCACCGCGACCTGCAACGAGAAGGCCTGGTCGGGGTCGTCGGCGGAGTAGCCGGTGAGCGCCTTGATCCGGCTCAGCCGGTAGGTCACCGTGCGCACGCCGACCTGGAGCCTGCGCGCCGTGGCGGTCGCGACCCGCCCGGTCGCGAAGTACGCCGACAGCGTGTCCAGCAGCGGCCGCGCGCCGGACCGGGCGCCGCGCAGCGGTTCGAGGACGACGGCGACGAGCTCGGCCAGCGCCGCGCTGTCGCGCAGGAGCACCTGGTACACCAGCAGGTCCGCGGCCTTGTGCAGGTGTCCGGGCAGGTCGAGCTGCCCGGCGATCTCCACCGCGTGCTTGGCCTGCTCGAACGACCGCACCGCGCCACCCGGTCCCGGCTGCGCGCGCCCGACGCCCGCCAGCCACCGGACGTCCGCGCCGACCGCCAGCGACACCTGCCGCACGTACTCGTCCGCGGCGTCGACGAGGGTCTCCGGCACCACGCACACGAGCAGGCTGTCCTTGGTCGTCACCAGCACGTCCCGCGACCCGAGCCGCAGGTGCAGCGACGCCTCCACCTGCCGGGCGACGGCACCCCCGTCCAGGAACGGCTCCGACGCGGTCACCACCGCCACGACGTGGCTCGCGGCCAGCCGCAGTCCGAACCGCTCGGCCCGTTCCGCGAGCTGCCCGGGGTTGCGGCCGTCCAGCAGGTCGTCGACGAACTCCCGCCGCAGCGACTCCTCCTGCCGCACCCACCACCGCTGCGCCCGCTCGTACCCCTCGGCCAGTTCCACGACCGTCGCGTCCACCGCCCGGAACACCGCCTCGCCGATGTCCTGGAACGCCTCGGTCCCCGCCGCCCGCCGCACGCCGGGCAACGTCGGCCACGCGATCCAGGTCGCGCTCAGGTACAGGTCGATCAGGTCCCGCAACGCCACCCCCTGGGCCGCCGCCCTCCCGCCGACCTCGTGCCGCAACCGCTTCTGGTCCTCCCCGAGCCGCTGCCGCGTCACGCTGATCCCCGCCAGCACCTCCAGGTACCCGTCGAGCAACCCCGGATCCACCCCGCGCGCGTCCCTGCTGGCCCGCACGGCCAACTCCGCGGGATCCGGCACCGACCGCGCCGTGGTCCGGCGCCTCATGGCTGACATGGTCGGAGTCTCCCGTTCCCGACGGCCGCGCGGACCGGAATCGGCCCAGTCGTGATCCGGAGCGCCGGCGGGTGGTGGTCGAACGGCAGGTCCGACGCGCCCGCCAGGTGGTGGCTGCTGCCAGTCGGTGGTTGTTGCGCCGTCGTCGCAGGCCTACCCGCGCACATACAGTGCGACCCGTCGAACGGAAGGGGCGCGCGGTGCTGATCGCGTTGCGGAACCGGACCTACCGGAGGCTGTTCCTGGCGCAGGTGGTCGCGCTGACGGGCACGGGGCTGGCGACGGTGGCGCTCGGACTGCTGGCCTACCGGCTGGCCGGGGCGGACGCGGGGGCGGTGCTCGGGACCGCGCTGGCGGTGAAGATGGTCGCCTACGTGACGATAGCGCCACTGGCGGGCGCCCTCGCGGGTCTGGTGCCGCGCAAGGCGATGCTCGTCGGGCTGGACCTGGTCCGGGCCGCGGTGGCGGTCGCGCTGCCGTGGGTCGGCGAGGTCTGGCAGGTGTACGTCCTGGTCTTCGTGCTCCAGGCCGCGTCCGCCGCGTTCACGCCGACGTTCCAGGCGACGATCCCGGACGTCCTCACCGACGAGCGCGACTACACGGCGGCCCTGACGCTCAGCAGGCTGGCCTACGACCTGGAGAGCCTGCTCAGCCCGCTGCTCGCCGCGGTGGCGCTGGCCGTCGTCGGCCTCGACCGCCTGTTCTTCGGCACGTCACTGGGCTTCGCCGCCTCCGCGGCCCTCGTCGTGTCGGTGCTGCTGCCGTCCCCGCGGCCGACGCGCCTGCGTCGAGGCGGCGTGACCAGGGGGATCCGGATCTACCTGGCGACACCCCGCCTGCGCGGCCTGCTCGCGGTGCACCTGGCCGCGGCGGCGGCCGGGTCGGTGGTGTTCGTCAACACCGTCGGCTACGTCCGGGACGGCCTCGGGTTGACCGCGGTCGACGTCGCCGTCGCCCTGGGAGCCAACGGGTGCGGGTCGCTGCTGGCCGCGCTCGCGTTGCCCGCGCTGCTCGAACGGCACGCCGACCGCGTGGTCGTGGTCCGCGCCGCGGCACTGCTCGCGACCACCCTCGTCGTCGCGATCCCGGTGGTCGCGGCGGTGTCGGGAACGTGGCGGTGGCCCGTGCTGCTGGGGCTGTGGGCGGCGATCGGCGCGGGCGGGTCGCTGGTGCTCACGCCGGGGGCGCGGCTGCTTCGGCGGTCGGCCGACGCGGCGGACCGGCCCGCGCTGTTCGCCGCGGACTTCGCCCTGTCGCACGCCTGCTGGCTGCTCTGCTACCCGCTGGCCGGGTGGGTCGGCGGCACGTCGGCCCTGGTGGTGCTGGCCGTGGTCACCGCGGGGGCGACCGCCGCCGCCGTCCGGCTGTGGCCGCACCACGACCCCGAGGTCGTGGAGCACGAGCACGACGGCCTCGCCCCGGACCACGAGCACCTGTGCGACGCGGCACCGGTCGCGGGCGGTTGGCGGCACGCCCACCCGTACCGGATCGACGACTTCCACGCCCGCTGGCCGGCTTAACGGCTGGGCACGGCGAGTTGGTGCAGGAGCGGTCCGGTGGGCTTCTGCACCAGGCTGCGCAGCGACACGGCGTCCAGTTCGGCGAGGAACGCCGCGTGCGCCCGCCGCAGCGCCCCGCGCAGTCGGCACGCGCCGCGCAACGGGCACGGCGGCTCCTCGCAGTCGATCACCTCGTCGTCGCCCTCGAAGTCGCGGACGAGCTGGCCGACCGACCACTCCAGCGCCTCCGGGGCGATCCGCAGACCACCCGCGCGGCCGCGGACGGTCAGCAGCAGACCGCTGTGCGCCAACCGCTGCACGACCTTCGCCAGGTGGTTGCGGGGTACGCCCAGCGCGGTGGCGAGCTCGTCGACGGTGCTCTGCTCGTCCTGCACCGCCGTGAGCATGAGCACGCGCAGTGCGATGTCCGTACTCCTGGTCAGCCGCATGACGGGCAGCCTAGCAAACGAGTATCACATGATCCGGTTTGTGACCCAGATCGCGATGATCTCATTGTGAGGGGCCGGCTTTAAAGAGGTATCGCTGATACGTTTTTAACGCCAGCCCTGATCATCACCCCTGGAGGTCCGCCTGATGCTCGCCCCCGACTCGGTCCGCGTCGTGCGCGCCACCGCCGATACCGTCGTGCGGCACGGTCCGCGGATCACCGGCCGGTTCTACGACCGGATGTTCGAAGCGCACCCCGAACTCCTGGAGCTGTTCAACCGGGGCAACCAGGCCAACGGGGAGCAGCGGCAGGCGCTGGCGATGTCGGTCGCCGCCGTCGCGGGGCACTTCGCCGGGATGAAACCCGTGCCGCTCAAAGCGATCGTCGGCCGGATCGCGCACAAGCACGCGTCGCTCGGCGTCACGCCCAGCCAGTACGTCGTGGTGGGCCGCCACCTCATGGCCGCCATCGGGGAGGTGCTCGGCGACGCCGCCACGCCCGAGGTGATCGCGGCGTGGGAGGAGGTCTTCTGGCTGTTCGCCTGCCTGCTGGTCGCCGAGGAGTCGCGCCAGTACGAACGCGCGGGCAGCGCGTTCGGCCGTCCGTTCACCCCGCACGCCGTGGTCGACGTGCACCGCGACACCGAGGACGTGACGTCGTTCCTGCTCGAACCCGATGACCGCGCGAAGAGGCGGCACCAGCCGGGCCAGTACGTCAGCGTCGCGGTCGAGCTGCCGGGCCTCGGACGGCAGATCCGGCAGTACACGGTCAGTTCCGCGCCCGACGGCGGTCCGCTGAGGATCACCGTCAAGCGCCACCGCGCCGACGGCGACCGTCCGGAAGGGATGGTGTCGGCGCACCTGCACGACGCGGTGCGCGTCGGCGATCGCCTCCAGGTGAGCCCGCCGTTCGGCGATCTCGCGCTGCCGCAGGGGGATTCACCGCTTCTCCTGGCGAGCGCCGGGGTGGGTACCACGCCGATCGTGGCCGCGCTGAACCACCTCGTGGCCGTCGGGTCCACGCGGCCGGTCACCGTCGTGCACGCCGACCGCTCGCCCGTGGCGCATCCGCTGCGCGCTGACCTCGTCGAGGCCGTCGACCGGCTGCCCGGAGCCTCGTTGTCGCTCTGGTACGAGGAGAACCCGTTGTCGGGAAGGGAACTCCCGCTCGGATCCGAGGTGCGGGAAGGGCTGGTCGATCCCGACCTGATCCCGGTGGACCCCGATGCGCACGCGCTGCTGTGCGGGCCGCTGCCGTTCATGCGGACCGTGCGGCGCGCGCTGCTCGACCGGGGTGTGCCTGCCGAGCGGATCCACTACGAGGTGTTCGGACCGGATGCCTGGCTCGGCTCCGAGGAGCCGAGCCAGGCGGTTCCGAGCTAGCCGGGGCCTAGATCTTGCCGACGCCCGCGCCGCTGGTGACGCTCGCCTTGACGCCGCTGGCGGCGTCGAGGGTGTAGGAGTACGGGATGGTCTTCACGGAACCACCCGCGTCACCCGCGCCGGAGTTCACGAAGTAGTTGCTGCGGGCCACCAGGTTCGCCGCGGGCGAGTCGCCCTCGCCGCGGTGGAACGGGTCCTTGGTGTTCTCGAAGTAGTTGCCCTCGACGAGAACGCCCGCGTCCTTCGTGGACGCGACGCCGTAGGAGGTGACGCCGCCGTAGTAGTTGTTGTACACGTGCACGGGGTTGCCGAAGCGGACCCGCGGGTGGCGCTGGTTGGTGCCGTTGAACCAGTTGTGGTGGTAGGTCACGCGCAGCTTGCCGGTGTCCTCGGAGCCGTTGCCGTCGTCGTGCCCGAGCAGCATCGTCTTGTCGTGGCTGGAGAACTTGTTCCACGACACCGTCACGTAGTCCGACGCCCGCTTGACGTCGAGCGCGCCGTCGTACCCGTTGGCGAACGAGTTGTGGTCGAGCCACACGCGGGTGGAGTACTGGACGTTGATGGCGTCGTCGTTCCAGTCGTGGAAGCTGATGTTGCGGATGATCACGTTGGAGGCGTTGGCGACGTTGAGGCCGCTGCCGGTGATCTGGGCGTTGGAGCCGACGCCGATGATCGTCTTGTTGGAGGCCACCTTGGTCATCGACGACAGCTTGATCGTGCCGGACACCCGGATCACGGAGGCGCTCGTCGACTTCGCCGCGTTGGTGAACGCGGTGGCGTCGGAGACGGTGACCGGTGAGGCGCTGCCGCCGCCGGTCGTGCCCCCGCCCTGCGTGGCCCAGCCGGCGAGGTCGAACGGGGCCGCGACCGCCGGTTGTGCGGCGACGGCGGTGCCCGCGACGACCATCGCGGTCAGCAGGGCGGCGCGCCAGGAGCGTCGGAGTCGTGGATTCCTGTCGATGGCGTTGAACATTCGGGTACCTCTTCTGGAATGCGGCTGTAGCCGCTTTCGGACAGGGCCGGCGGCAGTTGTCGGCAGGTCCAAAACCGATTCTAACTCTGAGCGCCGATATGGCGGCGGGTCATGAATCATCGGCGAAATGCAAGTGTAACAACGATATGTGGGAATGGTCAACGCGAAATAGGGTGGAACTCATATGCGAACCCGTTCGACGTTATTCGATTCGTATTCGTCGAATTCGATTGGCGGATTCGCGCATCCGGTCCGCCGAATGGTGCGGTGAATGCCGAAGTGCCCCCGTCCGATCGGACGCAGGGCTGAGGCAAAGTCGTGTTTCAGCTGGCTGAGATCAACTTGATGGCTCGTTCGGGCCTTCTTCCCATATGACGTACGGCTTTGGCGATGTTGGTGTGGCCGGTCAGGCGTAGCAGGCTGATGGCGAGATTGCGCAGGCTGGCCATCATCCTGGGCCCGCCGCCGGTGCGTGCCCGAGAGGCATCTTCGCCCATCGTCACGTCGCGGACCCAGTGCAGCTTGTTCTCCACGTGCCAGTGCCCGCGGATGTAGCGGGCCAACTCGGCGGGCTGGGCCTGCGCGGCGGTCAGGGATGTCACCGCGTACACCGTCTCGCGGCTCGCGCGCCTGGTGCTGCCCTTGCGTTTACGGGTCCGCACTATCCGGACGGCCTGGGCGGCGTGCGGGAACAGGATCCCGGCGGCGACGGTGACGACCTTGTAGGTGCGGGTGACTACCCGGCCGTGGCCGGTGTCGGTCTCGCGGTACCCGATCGGCACGTCCTTCCACGGCAGGCCCGCCAACTGATCGCGCAACGCCTTCTGGTTGCCCTTCACGGTGATCACGTAGTGCGCGCCACGGCCGTGCAGGTACTCGGCATGCCCGCGTTGCGCGTGCAACGCGTCGGCGGTGACGACGAGACCGGTCACATCGACGATCGTGTCCAGAAGTGCTGCGAACATGGGGATCTCGTTGCTTTTCTCCGCGATCTCGACCTGGCCCACCGTGACCCCGCTGTCGTGGTCCAGGCACGCCATCACCATTCGCGCGCGCTGCTCGCCGTGACGGGAACCCCGCAGCGCCTTACCGTCGACCGCGATCGCGCGGCGCCGCCGCCTGCCCGGCGCCCCCATCCACGCTGCCTTGACACGCCCGGACAGCCAGACGCCGATCGCGGTGTCGAACCCGTCACCGGTCAATGCCGAGAGCGCCCGCCGGATCGTGGACGCGTTCGGTGCGCCGATCCCCATTCCGCTCAGCGTGTCCTCGGCCGCGTCCGCGGCCCATTCGGCGATCGCGGCGAACGACCGCGCACCGGAGACCACCGCGCACACCGACACGAACAGGATCGCCGCGAACCGATACCGCACACCCCGTTTCCTGCGTGGATCCGGCACCGACTCCAACACCTCGAGCAACCCGGTCCGCGCCTGCGGCGCCACCTCGCCCAGCGGGGCCAACTGGCGTGACAGGACAGTGATGGGAGACGATGACACGGCAGGCACGGCGGAGCTCCGAAGATCACGATGGCGTAGGAACCTTCATGATCGACGGTCCTGTCGTGCCTGCTCCGGACTACCCGATCTTCGGTGTGTCGCAACCCGAATCAGCAGGTCAAGCCACTGGTAGTCGACTTTGCCTCAGCCCTGGATCGGACGGGGGCACTTCGGCGGAACGGTCACCACTTCTCGACGGTGTGCTCCGCGACGTGGTCGAGGTTCCAGTCGTCACCCAGCCCGTGCAGGGTGGGCAGGGTGACGCCGCCGTCGGGGTCGAGCGCGTCGACGATCGAGTTCAGGTGCGGTGGCACCCGGTCGAAGTCGACGTGCGGGTGCAGAAGACCCCTTTCGTACCAACGGCTCGCCTCGGAGGCGCCGAGCACCGCGAGGCTGGCCGAGCCGTTGCCGTGCACCTCGCAGTCCATCCCGAAGGACTCGGCCAGGTGCAGGACCTTGAGCACCGGCGTGATGCCGCCGCAGCCGTTGACACCCGCCCGCAGGATGTCGCAGGCCCCGCTGGTGACCCACTCGGCGCGGGTCATGTGCTTGCCCCACGCCACCTCCGGCCCGATCACCGGGATGGCGAGCTGGTCGGACAGCCAGCGGTAGGAGCTCGTCGAGGCCTCCTCCATCGGTTCCTCGTACCAGGAGAAGCCCAGCTTCTCCACGGCTTTGCCCAGCGCGAGCGCCTCGGTGCGGCGGTACCAGTGGTTCGCGTCGAGCATCAGCTCCACGTCGGGACCGACGGCCTCGCGCACCGCCGTGCACGCCTCGACGTCCATCCGCACGCTCGGCGCGCCCGGCACCGGCGGCATCCAGGTGTGCAGCTTGATCGCCCGGTAGCCGAGCGCGACCAGCTGCTTCGCGAACGTCCCGTAGTCCTCCGGCGACGACAGGCCGCCGGGGGTCTGGTCGCCGCACATCGTGCTGCCGTAGGCGGGCACCCGGTCGCGCGATCCGCCGAGGACCTTCCACAGCGGCTGCCCGACCTTGAGCCCGACCAGGTCCCACAGCACCTGGTCGACGTACCCCAGCGCCCGGTCGGTGAACCCGCCGTGCGAGCCGCGCTGCCCGTGCGCCATCTCGCGCCACAGCCGTTCGCGGTCCCACGGGTCCTGGCCGAGCAGGACCGGCCGCACGTGCTTGTCCAGCACGCTCGGGCGCAGCTGGTCCGGCGCGATCGAGCAGCGCCCGGTCACGCCCTCGTCGTCGGTGATCTCCAGCAGCGCCTCGCGCACCTCGTGCGGTTCGCTGGGGTGGCGGTGCCCCGCCACGTCCACGGAGGTGTGCGCGGTGGAGGTGAACACCCGCACACCGACCGAGGTGATCACTTCCGGGCCTCCCACTCCTGCTGGGCCGTGGTGAGCTTGTCGGCCAGCCCGGTCAGGAACTCCTGCGGGGACAGCTGGCCCAGCAGCACCTTCTGGTAGGCGGGCTCGCTGTCGGTCTTGGTGATCGAGGAGTACTCCGGCAGGTACACCGGGGCGGGCACGATCTTGGTCGCCGGGTCCTCCAGCACGCCGAGCGCCATCTTCACCGGCTGGTTCTCCTCGATCCACGGCTCGGAGCGCACGTCGGTGTTGGACGGGATCTGGCCGACCTTCTCGTTCCAGTAGCTGTTGCTCTCCTGCGACACCAGGAACTCGGCGAACTTCCAGGCCGCGTCGGGGTTCTTGCTGTTCTTGAAGACCGCGAACCCGTCGGTCGGGTTGGGCACGACGGTCTTCTTGCCCGACGGCCCGACCGGCAGCGTGATGGCGCCGACCTTGTCGGTCCCCAGCGCCTTGGTGACGTCGGAGTACGAGCCGAGGTTGTGGTGCATCATCGCGACCGAGCCGCCGGTGAACTGGGCGACCATCTGCGTGTAGTTGTTGTTCACGTCGGCCTCGGGCGTGGCCTTCTTGTACAGCTCGGCGACCTTGCGGATCAGCTCGGCGTTGGCCGGGTCCTTGACCGTGCTCGTGGTGCCGTCGAAGAACTTCTCCACGCCCGAGTAGGCGTAGGCCTCGGTGAGCAGCTGGAACACCGAGCCCGCGCCGCCGCGGATCGTGTAGCCGTAGCGGTTCTTGCCGACGTCGGTCAGCTTGGTGGCCCGGTCGACCAGTTCGTCCCACGTCGTCGGCGGGGTCAGCCCGGCCTCGTCGAACCAGTCCTTGCGGAACCAGATCACGTCCAGGTTGCCCGACGACGGCAGCGAGTACATCTTGTTGTCCGGCGCGGTCTGGCGCACGGTCTCCACCAGGTTCGGCAGCAGCTTCCCCTTGAGCGGCCCGGCGTCCACCCGGTCGTCGAGCGGTTCGAGGGCGCCCTGGCCGATCATGTTGGCCAGGTACGACGTCGTCACGCCGCCGACGTCCGGCGTCGATCCGCCCGCGATGGCCGTGTCGTACTTCTGCTGCACCGAGGCGCTGGGCACGCCGACGTACTCGACCTTGATCTCGGGGTTCTTCTGCTCGAACCGCTTGATCAGCTCTTCGTAGATCGGTGTGCGGCCGGGGCCGCCGTTGTTGTCCCAGAACGTGATCGTGGCGTTGCCGCCCGCACTGCCACCGCCCGCGTCCGAACAGCCGGTCAGCACCAGGCCCAGCGACAGGGCGACCGCCAACGCGCCGCGGATCCTCATGGTTCTCCTCCGTGTACTCATCCCTTGACCGCACCAGCGCTCAAGCCCTGCACCAGGAACCTCTGGACTACGGCGAACACGAGCACGACCGGCACGGCGGCGACCACGCCACCGGCGGCCAGCGCGCCGAAGTCGGTGTTGAACTCGCCGAGGGCGTAGCTGAGCCCCACCGGCAGGGTGAACTTGTCCTGCCTGCTCGCGAACATCAGCGCGAACAGGAAGTTGTTCCACGCCCCGATGAACGCGAACGAGCCGACCGCCACCAGCGCGGGCCGCAGCTGCGGCAGCGTGATCGCGAAGAACGCCCGCAGCCTCGTGCAGCCGTCGACCATCGCGGCCTCCTCCAGTTCCACCGGGACGTTGCGCACGAACCCGCTCATCAGGATCAGCGCCAGCGGCAGCTGGAACGCCGTGTCGGCGACCACCAGGCCGGTGAGGCTGTTGAGCAGCCCGGCGCCCTTGAAGATCACGAACAGCGGGATCAGCATCATGGCGCCGGGGATGAACTGCGTGCACAGCAGCGCGAGCAGGAACAGCCGCTGCCCGCGGAACCGGAACCGGGCCAACGCGTACCCGCCCGCCAGCGCCAGGACGCTGACCACGCCGAGCGTGCCGACGCCGATCAGCAGGCTGTTGCGGAAGAACAGCCCGAAGCCCAGGTCGTTCCACACCGTGTCGAAGTGCTCGAACGTGATCGGCCACGGCACCAGCGCCGTGGACCCGGTGGGGCGGAAGGCGAAGACGAGCATCCAGTAGAACGGCACCAGCGTGAACAGCAGGTACAGCCCCAGCGGCAGGTACAGCCGCCAGCCGCGGCCGGGGTCCTCCCGGCGCTTGCGGCGCGGGGGAGCGGCGCGGTTCGGCGGCTCCGCCACGGTCTCGCGGACGAGGGTCTCCGTCATGCCCGACTCCCGAACTTGGACAGCCGCAGGTAGAGGATCGAGAAGAACAGCAGGATCACGAAGCCCGCGACGGTCAACGCCGATCCGTAGCCGAAGTCGTGCGAGTCCACGGCCTTGCGCGCCACGTAGAGCGGCAGGGTCGTCGTCTGGTTGGCCGGTCCGCCGCCGGTGAGCGTGTAGATCAGGTCGACGTTGTTGAACTCCCACACCGCGCGCAGCAGCGTGGACAGCACGATCGCGTCGCGCAGGTGGGGGAGCGTGACGCTGAGGAACCGCCGCCACCGGTTCGCGCCGTCCACCGACGCGGCCTCGTAGAGGTCCTTCGGGATCGTCTGGAGGTCGGCGAGCAGCAGGATGGCGAAGAACGGGACACCGCGCCACAGCTCGGCGACCACGGTGGCCGGGAACACCGTGGACGGGTCGCCGAGCACCGACGTGCCGTGGTCGCCGATCCCGAGGTTCGCCAGCTCCTGGAAGATCCCCGTCGACGGGTTGTAGAGCAGGATCCAGATGCCGGTGGTGAGCACCCCGGACACCGCCCACGGCGAGAACACCAGCGACCGGGCGAGGCCGCGGCCGACGAACGTCTCGTTGATGATCAGCGCCAGCGCCAGGCCGAGCAGCAGTTGCAGCCCGACCTGCGCGACGACCCACTTGGTGCTGAACAGCAGGCTCTGCCAGAACAGCGGGTCGTCGGTCAGCATCTTCCGGAAGTTGTCCAGCCCGGCGAACCCGTTCTTCCACGGCTGCGTCACGTTGTACCGCTGGAGGCTGTAGTACACGACGCTGCCGATGGGGTAGAGCAGGAACGCCGCCAGCACCGCGACCGTCGGCGCGATCAGCGCGTACGGCGCCCACTGCCGCCTGCGCCGCCGCGGCGGTCCGGGGATCACGGGTCTGGTGTCCAGTGCGGTCATGCGGGGTTCCAGCCGTCGCTGCCCGCGAGGTAGGCCTTCACGGTGTACTTCGCCGCGTCGGCGGCCGAGAGCTGCGGCCGGTCCGTCCCGGTGCCCGAGCCCGCGCCGGTGTTGTGGTACTCGGCGAACCTGGCGTCCTTCCAGGAGAAGCCGGACATGTCCGTCCACGGCGTCGACTTGATCGCGGCGGGCAGCGCGGTCTCGCGGAACACGACCTGCGCGATCGAGTCGGGGTCGTTGCTCGGGTGCCAAGGCCTGCCGAGGTAGTAGGTCGCGGCTTTGGCGGGGCTGACGACCGTGCTGTTGATGATCAGGAACCCGAACGGGTTGTCGCGCTTGGTGCTCGCGGCGGTGAGGTAGCCGTTGGGGTTGCCGCCGCGGTCCAGCGCCGTGATGGTCGCGTGGTCGAACACCGCCGTGGCGCGGCCGAACATGAAGTCCACGTCGCCGCTGATCGAGCAGTTTCGGTAGTACTGGCGGGCGCGGGTCGTGGCCGCCGCGCTGTCGGCGTAGAGCGTGTCCTGGTGGCCGACGAAGGCCACCCGGTCGAACAGCATCCGGTCGCCGGTCGCCTTCATCGCCACGGCCTGGGTCGAGGTGATCTCCGGGTGCGCGGACCGGCTGAAGGAGTTGCGGAACGTGAGGTCGCGGGCGGTGAAGTCGTTCGCCGCGATGGTCGCCGTCGCGCTGCCGGTCGTGCCGTACGTCGTGCCGTCGGGCTTCTTCGTGCCGGAGGCGTTGTCGTAGTCGATGACCACGTCCGCCGCGACACCGGTCGCGCCGCGCAGCACCAGCCCGGTCTTGCTCGCGGGCACGGTGATCACCTCGTGGTACACGCCCTTCTGCAGGGTCACCGTGCCGCCCGCGGGCGCCGCGTTGATCGCGGACTGCACCGTGGCGTACGTGCCGACGCCCTCGACGTGGATCCGCTTCGGCGCCGCGGGCGCGCCCGCCTTCAGCCGGGCGATCCGGTGCGCGGGTTCCAGGCCGCGGTTCAGCGTCGGCGTCCAGCCCACGTCGTCGCCGAGCACCTTGGTGGGGTTGGCCGCGTTGAACGCCGCCAGCAGGCTGGTGGGCCTGCCGTCGACGAGCGTGCCGCGCTCGGTGATCGCGGTGCCGCCCCAGTTGTAGACGGCCAGCTCGGTCTTCACCCCGTCGCGCAGCCGGAAGTAGTTGTTCTCCGCGTAGATCCTGGAGCTGACGCCGACGCCCCAGTTGTAGACGAGGTCCGCGCGCGGCTCGTAGAGGTTGTCGTAGACGTGGACCTGGCCGAACCGGACCCGCGGCGAGCGCTCCTGGGTGCCGCGGAAGACGTTGTGGTGCACCGAGACGCGCAGCTTGCCGGGGTCGAGGGTCGAGCTGTTGGACGAGCCGATCAGCATCGTCTTGTCGTGGTCGGAGAACAGGTTGTGCGACGCGGTGACGAGGTCGGAGCCGTTGGTGATGTCGAGCTGCCCGTCGTGCGCCTGGTAGGGGCGGTCGAAGTACACCGGCGCCGCGCTGTCCGGGTTCGGCTGGTCGGTGAACGTGCTGCCCTCGACCCACACGTGCGTCGCGCCCTGGAGGGACACGGAGTCGTAGAGCGAGTTCCAGTTGCCGGGCGCCTCGCCGGGCGAGTTGTCGTTGGGGTCCCACTGCGGGAAGCAGTCGCGGGTGTCGCCGAACGTCAGGTTCCGCACGATGACGTTGTCCACGCCGTGGATCCGCAGGCTGCCACCGGTGATCCCGGCGCCGCGGCCGCGGCCGATGATCGTGGTGTTCGCGGTGACCGGGAGGCCGATGGTGGCGGTCTGCTTCCTCGCCGACGCCGCGCGCGCGTCCTCCAGCGGCCCGGACGGCTCCAGGTCGCGTCCCCACACCGCCGGGTCGTAGGCGGCCAGGTAGGCGTCGAGGGTGTAGCCGTCGGTCGCGTAGTCCGCGCAGGACAAGGATTTCCCGGCCGCGTCGGTGTTCGCGTCGATGACGCCCTCGACGTACACGATCTTCGGCGCGGTGTCCGCGAGCGCGGCGACCAGTTCGGCCCGGTTCCGCGCGGTGTGGACGTGTCCGGCGGTGGCGGCCGAACCGCCGGTGGTGCCTGTGCCACTGGACGCCCAACCGTCGCCCGCGGGCAGGACCTGCCTACCGGGATCCGGTGCCGACGCGCTCGCGGCCGGTGCGCCGGCCACGACGAGCGCGATCGACAGCGCGAGCGCATACCTGGTCAACCGCATGGCTGTGTGCCCTTCGGTGGTGGAGTATTCGAGCGGTCTGTTTCACAAATATGAATGCTGTGCAGACTGGTGAAACGAATATTACGAATGTGTGTGCTTTGCGTCAATGGAATGGTCGAGACCAGACGATATTCGATATTTCGACGAACAATTCGACGGCATTCGAGTCGAATGCGTTCGAACGGGTTCAGCGGGCTCTTCTTGACGTCCGCGGGGCCCGCTCCCCGGCGTCCGTCAGGGTGAAACCGTCTCGCCGGGGTGCTTCGGGTTACCGGTTGGGGCTTACGGACGTGACTGCTGTGGCCGTAGCCTGCGGTAGACCAATCACTGGGTAGCTGACGGTTGCGAGGGGACGACGTGGTCACCATCGCGGAAGTGGCTCGGCATGCCGGGGTCGCGCCGAGCACCGTGTCGTACGTCCTCACGGGCAGGCGCTCGATCTCGGAGGCGACCAAGGTCCGGGTGCGCGAGAGCCTGCGGCTGCTCGGCTACCACGCCACGGTGTCCGCGCGGTCGGCCTACACGGCCCGCAACGACGTGCTGGCGCTGGTCCTGCCGCTGCGCGAGGGCATGAACATGCCGGTGGTGACGAGGTTCCTGCTCGCCGTCGCCAGCGCGGCCAGGCGGGGCGGGCAGGACGTGCTGCTGCTGACCGCCGACGAGGGGCCGGACAGCCTGCGGCGGGCGGTGGAGAACGCCCGCGTGGACGGCCTGATCGTGATGGACGTGGAGATGCGCGACGAGCGCGTCCCCGTGCTGCGCGAGCTCGACCGGCCGTCCGTGCTGATCGGCGTGCCCGCCGACGCGTCCGGGTTGACGTGCGTGGACCTGGACTTCGCCGCCGCGGGTGCGCGCGGAGTAGACCACTTGGCGGATCTGGGGCACCGGTACGTGGGCCTTTTGGGTGCACCGCGGGCGGTGTACCGCAGGGACACCGGGTTCGCGCACCGGGCGATGGCCGGGTTCAGCGCGGCGGCGATGCGGCGCGGGGTGGCGATGACGACCTCACCGCTGGAGCACGACCGCGGCGCGGTGCAGAGGCTGGTGGCCGACCTGCTGCATGACCACCCGGCGCTGACGGGGCTGGTGGTGCACAACGAGGTCGGGCTGCCGCTGGTGGTGGAGAGCCTGCGGGCCCTCGGCCGCAAGGTGCCCGAGGACATCGCCGTCGTGGCGCTCTGCGCGGACGACTACGCGGAGCTGATGAACCCGCCGCTGACGTCGGTGCACATCCCCGCCGAGGAACTGGGGAACCACGCGGTGGCGCTGCTGCGGCGGAAGCTGGACGGCAGTCCCACGCCGCCGTTGACGCTGCTGCCGCCGCGGCTGACGGACCGGGCTTCGGCCGATCGGCGCACGCCCGCGCGATGATGCTTCGGGTGCGGCTGGTCGCCCTTGTCCGCGGTTCCCCGATGGCGCCGAGGTGTTCTCGCGCGGTGATCCGTCACCCGGTCGAAGGATCATCGTTCGTGGCGCTGTCACGTCCTTACCCTCCGCCGGACTGGTGATCCACCTCGGAGGTCTGCCGTGCCGGAAGAGAACGACAGTCCGATCGCACTCACCCGGCGGGCGGTCGAATCGCGCGAGTCGGATCCGTCGCGCGCGCGTGAGCTGCTCGGAGCCGCGTTGGCGGAGGACAAGGACTACGAGCCCGCGTGGCGGTGGCTGGCCGAGCTGGTCGACGACGACGCGGAGCGGAGGTTCTGCCTGGACCGGGCGTTCGCGATCGAGGCGGACGCGGCCACCGGCCGGGCGCGCAGGGCGTTGGACGGCGTCACGCCGGTGCCGCCCGCCGAGGTCGTGGACCTGGTCGACCCGCCCCGCCCCGAGGAGCCCGAGCCCGTCGGCCGTGGCGGCCGCGGGGGAGTGCGGTCGTGGATCGCGGTGGGCGCGGTGGCCGTCGCCCTGCTCGGCGTGCTGGGCGTCTGGAGCGCCTCCGGCAGCCAGCGGGGCGAGCCGGTGTACGTCGCGATGGTCGCCGGGATGACCGGGCACGGCGCGGCGGCCTCCAAGCAGGTGGAGAACAGCCTGCGGATGCACCTGGAGGCGGTGAACGGGGCGGGCGGCGTGAACGGGCACCCGGTCGAGCTGCTCGTCTACGACGACGCCGACGACGTGGGCAGGGCGACCGGCGTCGCGGAGACGATCGTCCGCGAGAACCGGGTCATGTACGTCGTCGGGCACGGCAGCAGCGATACCGCGCTGGCCGCCGCGCCGATCTACCAACGCGCGAAGATCCCCGCGATCACGCCGTCGGCCACGTCGTCGCGGATCACCGACAGCAGCGACTGGTACTTCCGCAGCATGTTCGGCAACCGCACCCAGGCGGATTTCCTCGCGGTGTACCTCTCCGACGTCCTCGGCGCGGGGTCGGCGACCCTGGTCCACGACGACGACGAGTCGGGCCGCTCGGTCCGCGACGCGTTCCTCGACTCCTACGGCAGGTTCGGCACCGTCTCCGCCACGCTGCCGATGGGCCCAGGCACCTCGGTGGACGAGGTCGTGCGCGCGGTCGACCCCGCGGTGCCGGTGGTGCTGGCCGTCGAGGAGGAGCGCGGACTGGAAGTGGTCAAGGGGCTGCGCGCCGCGGGCGTGTCGGCGCCGATCCTCGGAACGGCGACGCTCGGCACCCGGACGTTCCACGACGCCCTGCTCGAGGCCGAGCGCGCGGGCGGGCAGCCGGGGCGGCTCACCGGGAACCTCTACGTGGGCACGCCGCTGGCCAACGACTCGCTGTCCGGGCCCGCGCTGGCCTGGGCGGAGGACTACCAGCGGCGCTACGGGGAGCAGCCGCTGTGGCAGGCCGCGACGGCCCGCCAGGCGCTCAACGTCGGACTGCACGCGATGAGCACCGGCGACCTCGCCTTCACCGCGGACGACAGGGCGCGGGACCGGCAGCGGGTGCGCGACTCGCTGGCGGCGTTGAAGGACAAGAAGAATTCGTTCCCGGCACTGCTCGGCCCGCTGTACTTCACCCCGAACGGGTCCGCGCAGATGCCGGTGTCGATGGTGACGAGCGACGGGACGAGGTTCGTGTCGGCGCCGGTCCAGCTGACGACCTACGAGCCGCCGTCACCGGACGCGCTGCGCGCCGCGCTGGCCGACGGCAGCGTCATCGCCATCGGCGACCGGTACCTCAGCCGCCGCCAGGTCGTGTCGACCGGCATCAACCTCAACGAGGTCCGCGACCTCGACACCAGGGACGGCACGTACTTCGTCGACTTCTTCCTGTGGCTGCGCTACACCGGCGACCACGTGGCCTCCGACGTCCAGTTCGTCAACGCGGTCAAGCCGGACCTGAAACTGGGCCAGCCGCTGCGCGACGTCACCGAGAACGGCGCCACCTACCGGCTCTACCGGGTGGGCGAGCGGTTCAAGAGCGGCTTCGAGTTCCGCGGGTTCCCGTTCGACCACCAGAAGCTCGTCGTCATGCTCCAGAACCGGACCCGCACCGCGGACCAGGTGGTCTACGCGACGGACAAGGAGATCCTCAACGAGGAACCGTCGCACTACCTGCGCAGCGGGGCCGACGCGGGCGCGGGCATCAACCAGATCCCCAACTGGGTGGCCACTTCCGCCCGGTTCTTCCAGCGCACCGTCGGCAGCAGCGACGCGCTCGGCGACAGCGACGGCGCGTCCGGCATCTTCTACAGCCAGTACGCGGGCGAGATCGAGATCGCCCGCGACACGCTGCCGTTCCTCATCAAGAACCTGCTGCCGCTGGTGCTGCTGATCTGCGTGACCTACCTGTCGCTGTTCTTCTCCGCCGCAGACGGGAGCGCACCGGTGTCGATGGGCGTGACCGCGATCCTGAGCACGGCGGTGCTGCTCAACAACGTGACCTCGCAACTGCCCTCGGTCAGCTACACGGTCGCGCTCGAATGGGGCTACTACGCGTTCATCCTGCTCGCGGCCACGTGCGTGCTGATCGCCATGCTGCGCAAGCGCTTCGCCACCACCGGGCACCAGGTCGCGGAACGGCGGCTGAGCAAGGCCGCCCGCGTCGGCTACCCGGTCTTCCTGCTGGGCGTGGTGATCACCTACGTGGTGGCGTTCGGGACGTGACCCGTCACCGCAGCGGGATCGTCGAGTCGCGTTCGGACTCCGGGCGCGGGCCGAAGATCCGGCGTTCGGACTCGGCGATCACCACGTCGTCGATGCTCGCCTCGCGCCGGGTCATCAGTCCGCGCGCGTCGAACTCCCAGTTCTCGTTGCCGTAGCTGCGGTACCAGGCACCCTCGGCGTCGCGGCACTCGTACTGGAACCGCACGGCGATGCGGTCGTCGGTGAACGCCCACAGCGACTTGCGCAGCGCGTAGTCGAGCTCGCGCCGCCACTTCGCGGTCAGCAGCCCGACGATCTCCGCACGGCCGCGGACGAACACGTCCCGGTTGCGCCACACCGAGTCCTCGCTGTAGGCCAGCGAGACCTTCTCCGGGTCGCGGGTGTTCCAGGCGTCCTCCGCGGCTTGGACCTTCCGCAGCGCGGTCTCGAGCGTGAACGGGGGGAGCGGCGGTCGTTCCACGGGGTACCTCCGGTTGAGAACGTGCGTTCTCCGGTACCGTAGAGAACGCACGTTCCCCTCGGCAAGCCCCCTACCGTTCGGATTCCGCACATGCCCCTCGACGACGACACCGCGCGCGCCAGGCTGCTCGACACCGCGGAGGACCTGTTCTACGCCCGCGGCGTCCAGGCCGTCGGCATGGACGAGATCCGCGGCGGCTCCGGTGTGTCCCTCAAACGCCTCTACGCCCTCTACCCGGCCAAGGAGCAGCTCGTCGAGGCGTACCTGCGCCGACGCGACCTGCGCTGGCGCGGCTCGCTCACGGAGTTCGCCACGGCCGTGGAGGACCCGCGGGACCGGATCGCGGCGGTGTTCGACTGGCTCGGGACCTGGTTCCGGGAGCCGGGCTTCCGCGGGTGCGCGTGGATCAACGGCTACGGCGAGCTGGGCGCGACCTCCGCCGTCGTGGCGCGGCTGGCCCGTGAGCACAAGCGGGCGTTCGCGGATCTGGTCGCGGATCTGGTCGCGGACGCCGGGCTGCCGGACGCCCTGGCGCCCCAGCTGTTCCTGCTCGCCGAGGGCGCGATGGTCAGCGCGGCGATCCTGGACGACCCCCGGCAAGCGGACCACGCCCGCGCGGCCGCCGCGGCGCTGGTGGCCGCGAGCTGATCGGGAGGGTCACACGAGCTGGGCGGAAGCGGGCCTGGCGACCACGGAGATGAAGAAGTCGTCGATCTGCCGGACGGCGCCGATGAACGCGTCGAAGTCGACGGGCTTGACGACGTAGGCGTTGGCGTGGAGGTGGTAGGCCCGCAGGACGTCCTCGTCGGCCTTGGACGTCGTCAGCATGACCACCGGGATGGTCCGCAGGTCCTCGTCGGACTTGATCCGGTCCAGCACCTCGTGCCCGTCCATCAGCGGCAGGTCGAGGTCGAGCAGGATCAGGCCCGGTCGCACGGCGTCGGCGTACGCGCCCCTGCGGTGCAGGTAGTCCATGGCCTGGATCCCGTCGCGCACCACGTGCAGCCGGTTGGCGACCTTGTAGTACTCGAAGGCCTCCACGGTCATGAGCGCGTCGCCCGGATCGTCTTCGACCAGCAGCACGTCGATCATGGTTCCGGGCTCTGTGGTCACGGCGCGGTCCGTTCGTGGTGGGACAGTGCCGGACCATGGTGCCACGCGCGCCGCACGGCACCGACCCCGTCCACCTCGAACGTCCGGGGGATCCGGGTCAGCCGACCGCCTTAAGCGCGTCCTCGAGCGTCGGGTGCAGCGGGAGGAGTTGGTCCATCGCGGTCGCCTCCAGGGAGCGCCGCACGCTCCGGCTGGCCACCACGTGCACGGGCCTGCCGCCGAGCTGCTTGCCGTACTCCCTGGCGTGGGCCAGGGCGGCGATGCCGGAGGACGCGAAGAACGTCACCTCGGACATGTCGAGCACGAGTGCCGGCGTGCCCTCGTCGAGGGCTTCGACGACCTGCTCGCGCAGCGCGTCGCTGTTGGACATGTCGATCTCACCGGTCATGCGCAGCACGGTCGGGACATCTCTGGAGGTGGATTTCGTCGAGCCATCGGGCGAGGTCATCAGCCCATGATGGCGGTCGGAAGCCCGTTCGGCCACACTGGAAAAATCATGGCCGTTCCAGGTTTGAGCCGTCTGAACAGCGGGAACCCCGAGCTGTTCGGCGTCAGCGCGCGGCGGCCACCGCCGCGTCGACACTGGGGTGCAGCGTGAACAGCCGGTCGAGCGCGGCCGACGTGATCGAGCGCAGCACGGCGCGCGAGGACACGACGAGGTGCATGGGGGTGCCGTTGGCCTCGCCCGCCTGGTGGTTCGCCACGAGCAGCGACAGGCCGATCGAGGCGAGGAACTCCACCTCGCCGAAGTCGACGACGACGGCGGGTTTCGCCTCGTCGGCGGCCGCGGCGGCGAAGGCCGCCGTCAGGTGGTCGCCGAGCTTGGGGGCGGTGTTCATGTCGATCTCCCCGGCCACGCGCACGACCAGCACGCCCTCGACGTGCTCGGTCAGCACCCTGAGGGGCGTGCTGTGATCGGGGCCCGAGCCGGACCCGGCGTCGTGCACAGAACTACGGGGCATCGCATTCCTCGTCTCGTGGTGCACGACAGCCTAGTGCCGCCGGGCGATCACCGGGGGCCCTGATCCCCGCGTCGCGCACCGGACAGGAGGAGGACGACTTCACGGGCGTCGATGGCCCACCCCGGCGCCGGTCTCTACAGTCTGACGTGTGACGGGCGACCCGGCCGGGTAGCCGTCATCCACACCACCCGCCGTCCTACGAACCGACCGCGGTCGCACCAGCTGAGGAGTCAGGTGAGCGCGCCGACGACGCACCCGTACCACCAGTTCGACCTCGACGACCACGACACACCGCCGCTCTCGGAGGTCCGCGCCTGGATCCGGACGCTGCTGGAGGACCTCGACCCCGACCTCGTCGCCGACACCGAGCTGATCGCCACCGAGCTGGCCGCCAACGCCTACGAGCACGCCAAGGCGCCCCGCCTGCTGCGGTTGGAACGGCGGAGCGGGCCGGGCGTCGTGCGGCTGGAGGTCGACGACGGCAACCCGGACCTGCTGCCGAAGCCGGGCACGTCGACGCTGGGGGAGTTCAGGGGCCGTGGCCTCGTGCTGATCAAGTCGCTGGGTGCCGCTTGGGGCGTGGAGCGCTACGCCGACCGCAAGACCGTGTGGGCCGAGATTCCCGAGCCCCCCGGCTGACCTGCTTCAGCGCCGGACGGCCCGGTCGCCGCCGCTCAGCGCGAGCAGGCGTTCGTAGGGCCCGTTGAACGTGTTCTGGTCGAGCGGTGTGGACGTGTGCTGCCAGATCGTGTGCACCGGCCACGGGTGGGGGAGTTCGCCGACGTCCTCGGAGTACCGCGCCACCCACAGCGGGTTGGAGGCGCTGAAGTCGCCGAGGTTCCCGGTGCACTGGTTCCACCAGCGGGTCGAGGTGTAGATCACCGGCGGACGGCCCGTGCGCAGGAGGTAGGCGTCGCTGAACCCGCGGATCCAGGCCACCATCGCCTCGCCCGCCATGCCGTAGCAGGTGTCGCCGTACGGGTTGTACTCGATGTCCAGCACGCCCGGCAGCGTCCGGCCGTCGGGCGCCCAGCCGCCGCCGTTGTCCACGAAGTACGCCGCCTGGGCCGTGCCGTCGGACCGGTCGGGCAGGGCGAAGTGGTAGGCGCCGCGCAGCATCCCGACCGCCGCGGCCCCCTGGTACTGGTCGGCGAAGCCGGGGTTCAGGTAGCCGGTGCCCTCGGTGGCCTTGACGTAGGCGAACCGCTTGCCCTCGTTCCAGTGCGCGGCCCAGTCGACCTGGCCCTGGTGGCTGCTCACGTCGATGCCCTCGACCGCGTCCTCCGAAGCCGCCCTCGCGGCCCTCGGGGACGCGCCGACGTCCTCGTACCGGGCGATCTGCGACCCGGCGTAGTGGTCGGCGGAGCCCTTCGGCAGCGGAATGTCCGCGTCGGCGGGCGCCCTCGTGGTGGCCAGCAGCGCCACCGTGGCGGTGACGGCGGTGACGCGGAACGCCCACCTCGTCACGCGGGTTCGGATCGGCACGTCTCCCCCTGCTCTGGTCGTCGTTCTCCGGGCCGCGCACCCGCCGATGACATCGCGGAATCGATGAATTCCGCGGGCGCGCGGTCGCCCCGTGGTGCTATTTCCCAGATGGGTGATCGCGGCGCGTCACCGAATGCCGGCGGAATGCCGGATCATCCCCTGATCGGTGGATGGGGA
This sequence comes from Umezawaea sp. Da 62-37, assembly GCF_032460545.1. Classification (GTDB taxonomy): domain Bacteria; phylum Actinomycetota; class Actinomycetes; order Mycobacteriales; family Pseudonocardiaceae; genus Umezawaea. Next base: position 2,851,958 of record NZ_CP135965.1, on the reverse strand, counting down.
TTCGGCAATTCGTCGACTTCCCGCCCTTCGAGCGCCTTCTGCGCGGCCTCCAGTTCGGCGCACGCGGCGTCGAGCCTGCCCTCGTCGGAACCGAAATGACCGAACGCCACGCGCACGTGGTTGACCGCCTCCGCCACCGGTCCCAGCGGGTCGGCGCTGATCAGCGCGGCCAACTGGGCCTGCACGGGTCTCGCCGTGGCCACGAAGGCGCCGAGCGCCCGGTTGACCACCTCACCCACGACGGGGCTCGGCCGCCGGGCCGACTGGTCGTTGAGGCGGAACAGGGGGTCCGATGCCACTCGCACCGCGGTGCGCAACACCGCCACCGGATCGGCGTTGTCGATGCTCATTTACCGAGCTTAGGCGAGTGCGGCGCGGGGCGTGCGCGGAGAAGGCGGGGAAAGCGGTAAACAACTCTTACCGGTGAATTTCCTCCCAAGTTTTTCGCGTTCGCGAGTGCCGTGCGAGGAATGCGGATCCCACCGCCGCGGACCGCCTGTCGAGACGGTGTCCGGTTTCAGCGGGGCCGGGTTCGGTCACCCGTGACGAAAGCCGGGGACCCCCTGTTAGCGTGGCCGCTCGCACTCACAGTCGGGAGCACTGTCCACAGTGGACGGATATTGGTTCGACATCACCCTGGTCGCGGTGCTGGTACTGGTGAACGCCCTGTTCGCGGGCAGCGAGATCGCCCTGATCTCCCTGCGGCAGGGGCAGCTCAAGCAGTTGGAGCGGCGCGGCGGCCGCACCGCCACCACCCTGCTGAAGCTGGCCCGCGACCCCAACCGGTTCCTGGCCACCGTCCAGATCGGCATCACCCTCGCCGGCTACCTCGCCTCGGCCACCGCGGCGGTGTCGCTGGCCGCGCCGGTGGCGCCGCTGCTCACCTTCCTCGACGGCGCGGCCGACGCGGTCGCGCTCGTGCTCGTCACCATCGTCCTGGCCTTCTTCAACCTGGTCGTCGGCGAACTCGCGCCCAAGCGCCTGGCCATGCAGTACGCGTTGCCGTGGTCGCTGTTCGTGGCCCGCCCGCTCAACGCGCTGGCCGTCGCCTCCAGGCCCGCGGTGTGGGTGCTGAGCCGGTCGACCGACGTCATCGTCCGCATGTTCGGCGGCACCACCGAGACCCCCGAGGAAGAACTCAGCCCCGAGGAGCTGCGCGACCTGATCGCCGGCCAGCGCGGTCTCAACGCCGAGCAGCGCACCATCATCACCGGCGCCCTGGAGATCCACGAACGCGTCCTGCGCGAGGTCCTCGTACCCCGCCGGGCCGTCTTCACCCTCCAGAAGGACCTGTCCGTCGTCGAGGCCCGCACCGAACTGGCCGCCTCCGGCCACTCCCGCGCCCCCGTCGTGCACGACGGCCACCTGGACGACGTCCTCGGCATCGCGCACCTGCACGAACTGCTGGGCGACGAGGGCACCGTCGCCGACGTCGCCCGCCCCATCGTCAACTTCCCCGACAGCGTCCGCGTCTCCGACGCCCTGCGCCGCTTCAAGGCCGCCCGCGAGCAGTTCGCGCTGGTCATCGACGAGCACGGCGCGGTGGCCGGCATCGTCACCCTCGAAGACCTGCTCGAGGAGATCGTCGGCGAGATCTACGACGAAACCGACCGCGACGTCATCGCCGTCCGCACCGAAACCGACGGCGCCCTCCGCCTACCCGGCACCTTCCCCGTCCACGACCTCGTCGACCTCGGCGTGGAACTCCCCGACGCCCCCTCCGGCGACTACACCACCATCGCGGGCATGCTCCTCGTCGCACTCGGCCGGATCCCCGAGGCGCCGGGCGACGTGGTCGTGCTCGACAAGTGGCGACTCGAGGTCACCGCCACCGCCCACCACGCCATCACCGGCGTCCGCCTCCGCCCAATGGACTAGTGGCTCACAGGTGTTCCACAGCCTCCGCGTGGGTAACCGGCGTGATGTCGGGAGGCGAGGTCCCCCGGCACGATCGGAGTGGTGTGCCATGAGAAGTTCGAAGCGGATGCAGGTCGACCTGGACCTGGGCGGCCATTCGGCACCGCCGCTGGCCGAGCTGCGCGCGCACATCCGCGAAGCCCTGGCCACGATGAGCGCCGAATGCGTTGAAGACGTGGAGCTGCTCGCCACCGAACTGGTGAGCAACGCCTACGACCACGGCCTCCACCCCATCTCGGCTCGTCTCTGGTCACCACCCCACACCCGTTTCGTCCGGGTCGAGGTGGACGACTCCAACGCCCTGGGACTACCGGTCGTGGGCGTGTCCAGGCTCGGCGCGTTCCGCGGCCGCGGCCTCGTGATGGTGGACCGCCTGGCCCACCGCTGGGGCACGGCAGTGAGGACGTGGGGGAAAACCATCTGGGCCGAAGTCCCCTGCGCACTCGCCTGACGAAGGTGCTCTGTCCGTCGCGAAGCGCCGGATGCCCTGTCGGACCCAGTCCGATGCCTGGTCCGGCGCCGCTCGGATGCCCAACCGACGCGAAGCCAGGTGCCCTGTCCGTCGCGGAGCGCCGGATGCTTGGTCCGGCGCAGCCCGGATGCCCTGTCAGGCGCAGCCTGATGCCTGATCCGGCGCAGCTCGGATGCTCGACCGAAGCGAAGCCAGGTGCCCCGTCCATCGCGGAGCGTCGGATGCCCTGTTCGGTGCGGAGCATCGGATGCCCAAGTCAGGCGCAGCCTGATTGCCCTGTCGGACGCAGTCCGATGCTGGCGAAGCCAGACCTACCCCTCAGCCCCCGATCCAAAGCCCGCTCTCACTTCACCCCCGTTTGTCAAGATAGCTTTATCGTCTTGACAAACGGGGGTGAAGTGCTAGAGACAATATGGCGACGGGGGGCGCTTCGCTCTACCTCACCCAGCCTCCTCCACCGCCGCACACCCAACCCCAGGCACCCTCAACCCGATCAAATACCCATCCACACCCGCCCGCGTGCACTCACTACGCGGATAAGCCACATGCCCCCACCCGTCGTAGGTCAGCAACGCCACCTTCCCCCGCCCCTGCCTCTGCAAGCTCTCCGCCCACGCATAAGGCGTAGCCGGATCGAACCGCGAGTTCACCACCAAGATCACCGGCGCTCGCCGCAGGTCCAACCGATGCGGCGGATTCGCCGCCCGCCCTGGCGTCCCGGCACAAGCCATCGCCTCATCGTGCCCAAGACTGCTCCCGCGCATCGTCGGCCCCACCCGCAGCTCCTCCGCGTACAACCGCCGGTACTCCGCGAAGCTCCCGATCCGCAACGAGAAGTCCTGGCACACCGTCGACTGCCGGATCGACTGGTAGTTCGGCTCGAAGTAGGACGAGATCCCTGACCTCTCAGCCGCCAACGCCTGGATCACCCCGGCGATGTCCGCCCAGGCGGGGTCGTACAGCAGGTTGTGCACGTACCCGATCAACTCCTCCCGCCCGAACCCGGAAGCATCGGCCCCCACAAGCGCGTCCTCCCACGCCTGCCGCACGTCCTGCCCGTGCAGCACGCAGGCCTCGCTCCGGTCGCACCACTTCACGAACTCCGAGAACGACGCCTCCACGGACGCGGCCCGGTCGACGACGAACCGCGTCGTGTCGGTGCTGTGGTCGATCGCGCTGTCCAGCACCATCGCCCGCAGGTGGTCGCCGAACAGCTCCGCGTACTGCTGCCCGAGCAGGGTCCCGTACGAGATCCCGGCGAAGCTGATCTCCCGCTCGCCCAGCGCCCGCCGGACGGCGTCCATGTCCCGAGCCGCGTCCGCCGTGTTCGCGTTGTCGAACAGCGCGCCCCCGCGGGCCCGGCAGTCGGCGCGCAGCTCCGCGTTGTACCGGACCAGCGCGTCGAACCCGGCCCGGTCGGCGGGGTAGCCCGAGGGCGCTTGCGCCAGCAGTTCGGGGGAGCACCGGATCACGGAGCTCCCCGCCGTGCCGCGCTGGTCGAACCCGATGAGGTCGAACCGCGCCCGCACGTCGGCGCTGAAGTACGACCCGGACTGCGCGAACGCCGCCGCTGACCCGCCGGGACCGCCGGGATCGCCGAACAGCACCCCGATGCGCCGGGACGGGTCGCCCGCCTTGAGCCGCGACACCGCGAGGTCGACCGTCGGGCCGTGCGGCCTGTCCCAGTCGAGCGGCACCCGCACCGACCCGCAGTCCGCCGCGGGGGTGTCCGGGCACGGGGCCCAGGCGATGGCAGGTGGAGTCCGGGGTTGTTCGGCGTTCGCCGCCGTGGTCCCCACGAGCAGCGCCGCGCTCGCGAAAACCGCTCCGAGCACATGCAAGATCGGCCGCACGGTCTCTCCACTCCGTTGTACCGGGATCGGACCCGCGCGATTCTGGTCAGTTGATCATGAACTGCGCAAGCACTCCTGTTGTGGGTTCCAGGAAGCGTCCGTATCGTTATCGGGGCGAACTACCGATAGCGCTTCGCGAGATTGGTTCGGGTTCAACAGCTAGCTCGGCTGGTCTTCCTCTGCGCAGTGGAGAGGGACCCACAATGCCCACGCAAGCATCATCGCCCGCAGGTACTTCCTCCGATTCCGACCTCACGACGCCCGCGACGGTCGTCACCCTCGTCGGCGAGATCGACGCGAACTCGACCGGACCGGTCAGGCTCCGGGTGTTCGACGCGTTCGACGCCGACCCCTCCGCCGTCGTGCTCGACCTCACCGGGGTCGAGTTCTTCGGTTCGACCGGCATCGCCGTGGTGCTCGCCGCAGCTCAGCGCGCGGACCGGCGGGGCGTCCGGTTCGCCGTCGTGGCGAACCAGCGCTGCGTGCTGCGCCCACTGCGGGTCACGGGTGTGACGGCCCACGTCGCCGTCCACCCGGACGTCGACTCCGCCCTGGCCGCGCTGAGCCGCCCGGCACCCCGCATCCCGGCCGCGCGAACGGGCTGACGGAGGGCGTGCACGCCTTTGTCGATCATGGATCCAGCTCGTGAAAATGATTTCCCGACTCCACAGTGGACGGCGCATCGCCGTACCCCCTAAAAATCTTTTCAAACCCATGTTTGAAGCGATCGCCGACTGGACATCCCAGCTCCAAGCAAGAACAGAGCGGTGACGGAGACCTCGTCGCCGCCAGACGAAGGAGCTTCCTGTGGGTGTCTTGGGTTGGATCATTCTCGGCCTCATCGCCGGCGCTATCGCGAAGGCGATCATGCCGGGCAAAGACCCCGGTGGCATCATCATCACGATGCTGATCGGCATCGTGGGCGCCATCATCGGCGGCTTCGTCGGCAAGGCTCTGTTCGGCACCGACATCAGCACCTTCTTCAGCCTGAGCACCTGGCTGCTGGCCATCCTCGGCTCCCTCATCCTGCTGGGCATCTACCGGCTGGTGACGGGCAGGCGCGCGCACGCCTAGCCTCAAGACGTGCGCACGCGAACCCCGGCGACCTCCCCCTGTCGCCGGGGTTCGCCATGTCCGGGGGAGCCCCACCAGAGCGGCGGATGAACATGGACAGCAGACGACAACCCCAGGACGTGGTACCGCGGTTGCTGCGGGTCGCGGCGGCTCTGTCATGGCGGTTCCTCGTCGTGGTCGCCGCCCTCTACGTGGTCGGCACCGTCACCGGCTACCTCGCGGGCATCGTCGTCCCGGTCGCGATCGCACTGCTGCTGGCGGCGCTGCTCGTCCCCGGCGTCGACGACCTCGCCGGCCGCGGCGTGCCGAGGGGCCTCGCGGCCGCGCTGGTCCTCATCGGCGGCCTGGTGATCCTCGGCGGCGTCCTCACGTTCGTCGTCGTCACGTTCGTCAACGGCGTCCCCGGCCTCGTCACGCAGCTCTCGCAGAGCGTGGAAACGGCCTCGGACTGGCTGACCAACGGCCCGCTGCACCTGAGCGACAACCAGATCCGCGACGCCTCCGCGAAGTTCGTCGCGACGCTGACGGAGAACCAGTCCGACATCACCTCGGGCGCGCTGACCACCGCCGCCACCGTCGGCGAGATCCTGACCCAGATGCTGCTCGTCCTGTTCACCCTGATCTTCTTCCTCTACGACGGCGCCCGCATCTGGCAGTTCCTCATCCGCGCCGTCCCGAACCGCGTGCGGACCAGGGTCGACGTCGCGGGCAGGCGCGGTCTGGCCGCCCTGGTCAGCTACGTGCGCGCCACCGCGGCCGTCGCCGTCGTCGACGCGGTCGGCATCGGCATCGGGCTCGCCGCGCTCGGCGTCCCGCTCGCGATCCCGCTGGCGGCGCTGGTGTTCCTCGGCGCGTTCATCCCGATCATCGGCGCCGTGGTAGCGGGCAGCATCGCCATCCTGATCGCGCTCGTCGCCAACGGCGTGGTCGCGGGCCTGGTCGTGGCGGGCATCGTGATCGCCGTGATGCAGCTGGAAAGCCACGTGCTGCAACCACTCCTGCTCGGCCGCGCGGTGAAGCTGCACCCGCTCGCGGTCGTGCTGGCCATCGCGGGCGGCCTGCTCACCGGCGGCATCGCGGGCGCCCTGCTCTCCGTGCCGCTGCTGGCGGTCCTGAACTCCGGCATCCGTTCCCTGCTCAGCGAGGCCGACGAGCACGTCGACCCGGCCGACGTGCACGCGAGCGAACCCGAGGAGTCCGCGCCGGACGAACCGGGCCTGGACGTCGAGAAGGGTCCCGTCGGCTGACCGGTCACCGTTCCCCTCCGGGGATCAGGGGTTTCCCCTTCCGGTCCACTGTGGACCGGGGATGGCCGTGGTGCGCACGGTGAGCCACCGCCACTGGGTGAACTCGTCCCAGCTCCGCCCCGATCCGTTCCGGCCGCCGCCCGCCGCGCCCCACCCGCCGAACGGCGCGAGGGCGCTGTCGTGCGGGGACCGGTCGTTGATGTGCACGACACCGGTGGCGAGCCTGCCCGCCAGCGCGAGACCGCGTTCGACCGAGCCGGTCTGCACCGCCGCGACCAGCCCGTACCCCGTGCGGTTGGCCACCTCGACGGCCTCGTCCTCGTCGGCCACCACGATCACCGGCGCGACCGGGCCGAAGATCTCGTCGGCGAACGCGGGCATGTCCGAGGTGACCCCGGTGAGCACCGTCGGCCGGTAGCACAGGCCGTCGTGCGTGCCGCCCGTCCGCAGCCGGGCCCCGGCCGACACGGTGTCGCGGACGATCCGGTCCACCCGCTCCAGCCGCGCCGCGTCGATCAGCGGGCCCAGCGCCACGTCGTCGCGCCACGGGTCGCCGACGACCAGCTTCTCCGCGTGCCGGGTCAACCGGTCCGCGTACTCGTCCGCGACGGCCCGCAGCACGATGTGCCGCCCGGCCGCCCGGCCCTGGTGCACGAACGACCCCGCGGCCCCGGCCGAACTGGCCAGGTCCAGGTCCGCGTCGTCCAGCACGATGATCGCGTTGGTACCGCCCAGTTCCAGCGACACCCTCTTCAGGTCGCGCCCGGCCTCCGCGCCGATCCGCCTGCCGACCGCGGTCGAGCCGGTGAACGCGATCATCCGCACGTCCGGGTGCCCGGTCAGCGCGCGGCCGACCTCGGCGTCACCGCCGACGACCCGCAGCACGCCGTCGGGCAGACCCGCCCGTTCGAACAGCGCGGCCAGCACGTGCCCGCCGGACACCTGGGTGTGCGGATCGGGCTTGAGCACCACGGCGTTGCCGAGCGCGAGCGCGGGTGCCACGGCGCGCATACCCAGCAGCAGCGGCACGTTCCACGGGCTGATCACCCCAACGACCCCGAGCGGCGCCCGCCGTCCGAGGCTCTGCCTGCCCTCCGGGTCGGTGAGCAGCTCGCCGTGCGGCTGGGTGGGCAGCGCCGAGGCGACCCACAGCTCGTCGAGCACCGCCCCGACCTCGTCACCCGCCCTGGCGCGGAGCGAACCCGACTCGCGCACCAGCCACTCGACGACCTCGTCGGTGTGCTCCTCCAGCACCTGCGCGGCCCGGCGCAGCACCGCGGCGCGGTCCGCGGGCGGGGTGGCGGCCCACGACGGCTGCGCGGCGGACGCCTCGGCGATCGAGGCGCGCATGCCCTCGGCGTCGGAGAGGACCACCTGGCCGAGCACGTCGCCGGTCGCGGGCTCGACCACGTCGCGGGCGTTCGGCCCGGATGCTGCGGGGGAGACGAGGCGGGTCATTCGGCTGCTCCTCGGGAATGTCCGGTGATGGGCACGTCGACCAGCAGCGGGGCGGTGCGCTGGGTGGATGTCGCGATGACGTCGACGGGTTCGGCGGCGTCGGCCACGCGGACCGCGTCACCGTCGGGCATCGGGTCCCGCGCCGGACGCCTTCGGTCCTGCCTGCCCGAGACCACCACGAGCGGCGTCCGCGGTCGGCTCGCGATCGGCCCGTTCGCGAATCCCGCGGCGATGTGCGGGCCGACGAACGCGGGCCACCTGAGCTTGGCAACCGCTTTCCAGTCGGGGAGCCGCAAGCCCTGAACGCGAGCTGATTCCGCCATGCGACCACGAAACCGCTCCCGCGCCCCGTCCGCAAGGTCGAGCCTTCGGGCGTCGGCGGCGACTTCCGGACCCACGATCCCGGCCGCGGACCCGATCGCCCCGGACACCGGCTTCGCGGCCATCCCGCCCAGCGGTGTGATGATCCCCTTGGTGGCCCGCTCGAAACCGGGAGGTGGCGGGGCAGGCAGTCGTCTGTCTACAAAGGACCGTACTGCCGGTCAGGCCGTCAGCGCGATGGTCGCGCGGCGAGCGGTCGCGATCACCTCCTCCGGGCTCGCGGAAGTGCCCCTGGACGCCAGGAGCGCCGCCCCGACGGTGTCGAACGCCATCCGCACGTAGAGCCGGTCCTCCTCGCTCGCGCCCTCGCCCGCGAAGAGGTCGATGAGCGGTGCGAACCCGGAACGGACGTCGTTCCCGGTGGTGATCAGGCGTTTCATCACCGGCTGGTTGGCCTGCGCGAGCAGCATCGCCTGGATGCGCGCGGGCGTGGTGCTGTCGATCCAGCGCACCGCGGCCCGGCGCAGCAGGTCCGGTGCCGGAGGCTGCGCGGCGACCCACCCGGTCAGCTCGTCTAGCTCGGACATGCGCTCCTCCATGAGGCTCGCCACGATCGCTTCCTTGTTCTGGAAGTGGTAGTAGAGCGAGGACTTCGTGATGCCGAGGGCGCTGGAGATGTCCCTGGTCGTCGTGCCCTCGAAGCCCTTCTCGGTGAACAGCCGCAGCGCGACCCGGAGGATCTCCGCGCGCGTCTCGGCCCCCGTGCGGCGCTCGCCACCCGTGTCGGTGCTCATGTCAGGTCCCTTCGTCGCGGCCCACTCTAGTTGACGACCGAACGCCCGTTCGGCTACGTTCGAGTTACTTAACGAACGCCCGTTCGGTAAATCTGCGAAGGGAACCACCATGACCACCACCCGCATCGCCATCGTCGGAGCCGGGCCCGGCGGACTGACGTGCGCCCGCGTCCTCCAGCGGCACGGCATCGCCGTCACCGTGTACGACGCCGATGCCTCGGTCGACGCCCGCGACCCCGGCGGCACCCTGGATCTGCACGCCGACTCCGGGCAGGTCGCCCTGGAGGACGCGGGCCTGCTCGCCGAGTTCCACGCCCTGGCCAGGGTCGAGGGCCAGGCCAAGAGCAGGCTCGACCAGTACGGGACCGTGCTCTCCTCGTTCGTCCCCGACGAGGGTGACGACGCCGCGCCGGAGATCGACCGGGGCCAACTCCGCGCCATGCTCGCCGCGAACGTCGCACCCGGCACCGTGCGGTGGGGGCACAAGCTGGTCGCCGTCACGCCGCTCGGCGACGGCGTCCACCGCCTGGAGTTCGCCAACGGCGCCACCGCCGAGGTGGACCTCGTGATCGGCGCGGACGGCGCCTGGTCTCGCGTCCGCACCCTGCTCAGCGACGCCGTGCCGCACTACACCGGCATCTCGTTCCTCGACGTCTCCTTCCCCGACGTCGACCGCCGCCACCCCGGCATCGCGAAGCTGGTCGGCGACGGTCACATGTTCGCCAACGACGGCGGGGGCCGCGCCATCATCGGCCAGCGCAACAGCGACAGCCACGTCCGCGGTTACGTCGCCATGCGCACCGACGTCGACTGGCTCGGGAAAGCGGGCGTCGACCCGGCCGCCGTGCGCGCGATCCTGCTCGACGAGTTCGCGGGGTGGTCCGACGAGCTGCTCCGGTTCATCGTCGACAGCGAGGGGTTCGTCAACCGCCCCATCCACGTCCTGCCCGCGCCGTTGACCTGGGAGCACACGGCCGGTGTGACGCTGCTGGGGGACGCCGCGCACCTGATGTCCCCGTTCGGCGGCTTCGGCGTCAACCTGGCCATGCTCGACGCCGCCGAACTGGCCCGCGCGCTGGCGGCGGAACCCACCGTCGACGCCGCCATCACCCGGTACGAGGCCACCATGATGCCCCGTTCGGGTGAACACGCCACCGGCGCGAACGACGCCCTCGACCGCTTCTTCGCTCCCGGCTCCTCCGACACCCCGGACCACGAGGTGGAGCACCGGCGCTACCGCGAGGCCGCCGCCGCGTACCGCGACGACCGGGAGCGCTTCGAGAGCGCCGCCCGGCCGGTCGACGGCACGTGGACGATCGGCTTCACCACCCCGCAGGGCGAGCGGTACCTCGACCTCGAACTCGGCACCGCCGACGGCACCCTCACCGGCACCCTCGACGGCCTGCCCACCGAGGACGGTCGGGTGGACGGCGCCGAGGTGGGGTTCACCGCGCGGCTCACGTCGCCGTTCAAGATGAAGATCAAGTGCGCCGCCACCGTCGCGGGCGACACCATGTCCGGCAAGGCGAAGGCTGCCATGATGTCACTCGCCTTCACCGCGACTCGCAAGGGCTGACCCCGCTCCACAGTGGACGGGTACGACTTTCTGCCTACCCCGGCCCAGCGCGCGGGATGATGCGCGCTCACGGCCGCTGGGGCAGTCTTGGGGTAGCGGAGGTGACGCCGGTCCACGGCGCCGCGCCGCCCGACCCGGAGGAGCGACCCCGTGCACACCCTCGAACCGCAGACGGCCCTGGACAACGGCTTCAACCTGCTGGCCGCGGGTCTCATGATCGCCGTCGCGCTGGGATTCCTGGTGCTGTTCGTGGCGGCGCTCGTCAGCGTCCTGCGCTCGCGCCTGTCCGGCGGGATGAAACTCGTGTGGGTGGTCTTCGCCTTCTGCGCGCCGTTCCTCGGCAGCCTGCTGTGGTTCGTGGTGGGGCGCAAGAACGCCGAACGCAGCTTCGCCTGATCACGCCAGTCCGGCGTCGTGCACCACGATCGCGACCTGCGTGCGGTTCGCCACGTCCAGCTTGGCCAGCGCCCGTCCGATGTGGACCTTCACGGTCGACTCGCTCAGCTGCAACGACTTCGCGATGGCGGCGTTGGCCAACCCATGGCCCACGGCCACGGCGACCTCCAGCTCACGCGGGGTCAGCGCCTCCAACCTCTTGCGGGCGCCCGGTTTCGCGCCGCCGTCGGCGAACTCGCCCAGCAGGCGCTTGGTGATCCGCGGCGAGATCATCGCGTCGCCGCCCGCCACGACGTGGATCGCGGCCAGCAGGTCCTTCGGCGCGATGTCCTTGACCAGGAACCCCGCGGCACCCCGGCGCAGCGCCGCGTGCACGTACTCGTCGAGGTCGAACGTGGTCAGCACGACGACGGCGGGCCCGCCGGGCAGCGCGGCGACCAGACCGGTCACCTCCAGCCCGTCGACGCGGGGCATCTGGATGTCGGTCAGCACCACGTCCGGGTGATGCGTCGCGACCAAGTCCAGCACACCGGTCCCGTTAGCCGCCTCGGCGACGACCACGATGTCAGGGTCGGACTCCAGGATCATCCGGAGCCCACCGCGCACGAGCTCCTCGTCGTCGAGGAGGAGCACCTTGACCGTCACGGGTTCTCGTCGTCCGATCGCAGGGGGAACTGGGCCCGCACAACGTACCCGCCGCCCGGCGCGGGCCCGGAACGCACAGCGCCTCCCGCCAGCGCGACCCGTTCGCGCATCCCGATCAGCCCGTACCCCGATCCGGGCACCGCGGCCGGGTGGCGACCGCCGCCGCGGTTGGACACCTCCACCACGAGGTCGTCGTCCACGGCGCCCACCGAGACCCGGACCGGGGCGCCGGGAGCGTGCTTCCCGGCGTTGGTCAGGGCCTCCTGCACCACCCGGTAGGCCGCCCGCCCGACCGCGCCGGACGCGTCCGGCAGGGAGTCGGGCAGGTCGAGGTCGACATCCGCGCCCGTCGCCCGGAAGTCCCGTGCCAGCGCGTCGATACCGCCGAGCGCCGGGGCGGGCGCCGGGGAGTCCGAGGTGTCGTCGCGCAGCACGCGGAGCATGTCGCGCAACTCGGTCAGCGCGGTGGCGCTGGTCTTGCGGATCACCTCGGCGACCTCGGCCGTGCGCTCACCACCGGGCGTGACCGACAGCGCCCCCGCCTGCAACGCGATCACGCTCACCCGGTGCGCCACCACGTCGTGCATCTCCCGCGCGATACGACGGCGCTCGTCGGCGACAGCCCGTTCGGCCAGCAGGTCCCGTTCCCGCTCGGCGTGCTCGGCCCGGTCCCGCAGGGCGGCCAGCAGCTTGCGGCGCTGGAACGACCACAGGCCCAGCAGGGTGGGGGTCAGGACGATGAGGCTGCCCACGAGCAGCAGGAGCTGCCACTCGTCCAGGTCCTCCGCCCCGTCGGCGAACACGAAGCCGACCAGCGCCACGGCCACCACGACCCACGTCCTGGCGGCAGGCCCGTAGCGGCTCGCCACGGCGTGCAGACCGATCAGGACGGGGATCAGGTGCAGCCCACCGAACAGCCCCGCCAGCCCGACCGCGAACGCCACCAACGGGAACCGGCGCCGCACCACCAGCGCGCCGAAACCCACCACGGCCAGCGGGACCAGCAACGCCATCGGCGGGGCTGGCCTCGACTCGGTGAGCGCGGCCGCGATCGCCGCGGCCGCCAGGACGAGGTCGAACAGCAGCGACCGCACCCGGCCACCCCACCAATCCAGCCGCAGTACCAGCTCGCCCACCCGCATGTTCACCCCTTCCAGTGACTTTCCGCTCCGCCGATTGCGGATCGCACTGGGCCGATTAGTCCAACGGCCAACCATGCATGCATGATCCCGTGCATGACCAGCCCGACACCGCCCGCGAAACCCGGCCTCCCCTCGAAGCGGGCGACAGCCTGGTGACCGGACCCGTCGCGGTCGATGATGTCGAAACCCTGCTGGCCCGCATCGCCCAGGGCGACCGCCACGCGTTCGACCGGCTCTACGACCACGCCGCCGCCCACGTCCTGTGGCGCCTGCGCCGAGTCCTCACCGACCCCGACGAGGCCGAAGAAGCCGCCCACGAGGTCTGGCTCCAGATCTGGCGCTCCGCAGGCCGCTACGACCCGCTCAACGGCACCACCATGTCCTGGATCATGGGCCTCGCCCGCCGCCACGCCGTTCACCGACTTCGCCAGCGCTGACCGCTCTACGTGATTTCGCACAAACCCCGCGGCCCGCCATCGCGTGCCGTCTTTAGGGCGCTGGCCTGGGTTCACCAGGCTTTCCGGCACGCGTAAACCGAAAAGTCCCCGACCACAACGGTCGGGGACTTCTCGGCGATTGTGGGCGATACTGGGATCGAACCAGTGTCACCGGGCACTACGTGTCACTTGGCATGACCTGCTTGCATGCCCTTCTACCTGCGGCTAACGTAACCTTTGACGCGTGACACACGATGACACGAGTGGACACGGATGAACACTCAATCTGGCACGCGACTGGCACGAAGGGCACACTCCGATGGCACGAGCAAAGCGAGGGAAGCGGTACTTCGGCAGCGTCCGGGAACTGCCATCTGGTCGGCACCAAGCGCGCTATACCGGACCTGACGGGGTCACATACAGCGCTCGGAGGCCGAACGGGAAGGCGCTCACGTTCGACACTCAGGGCGATGCAGATGCGTGGCTTGCACTGCGGCACTCGGAGATCCTGCTCGGCGCGTGGTTGCCGCCCGCTGAGCCGAAGCCTGAAGAGGCAACGCCGATCACCGTTCGTGAGTACTGCGAAGCGTGGCTGACGGATCGGGATTTGGAACAGACCACCATTGACCACTACCGCCAGATACTCGACGACCACATTTACCCGACGTTCGAGAACGTCGCCGTCATCTCGGTGACTCCGGCGTCTGTGCGTCAGTGGTTCGCCCAGGTGGCGCGTGGAGACGGAAAGAAGGTCAAGGACCGTCCGACTGCACGGGCCCACGCGTACGGCCTGTTGCGCACGATCATGAATACCGCCGTTGCCGATGAGGTCCGTGACTCGAACCCCTGTCGGGTGCGAGGTGGGGGCTCGGCGAAGCGGGTGAAGAAGATCCGCCCGGCGTCCTTGGCCGAACTTGAGGCGGTTGTGTGGGCGATACCTGAGCGGTACAAGTTGATGGTCTTGCTGGCCGCGTGGTGCGCGATGCGCTTCGGCGAACTGGCCGAACTGCGTCGAGCCGACGTCGACACCAAGAGGGGTGTGGTGCACATCCGTCGGGGTGTCACACGCACCAAGGGCAAGCGGATCGTCAAGGACCCCAAGTCGGATGCCGGAAAGCGTGAGGTCAACATTCCTCCGCACTTGATTCCGATGGTCAAGAACCACCTTCGCGACCACGTGGCGGGCAGCAAGGTGGCGCTGCTGTTCCCGGCGACCAGCGACAACACCCGACACATGGCCCCATCGTCGCTCTACCGCGTCTTCTACCCGGCGCGAGAGAAGGCGGGGCGCGACGACCTGCGCTTCCACGACCTACGGCACACCGGGGCTGTGCTGGCCGCGGCGACGGGGGCGACACTCGCCGAGTTGATGGCTCGTCTGGGTCACTCCACACCAGGTGCAGCGATGCGCTACCAGCACGCGGCGGCCGACCGGGACAAGGTCATTGCCCAGGCTCTTTCTGATCTTGCCGGAGGCACCGTAACGCCGATCCGGCCAGCCGTGACCAGCGACGAACAGGAGGGCGACGCGTCGGCGGCTACGGCCTAGACGCTGATTACCAAGACATCAAAACGGCCCCCGGCGGTGCTACGAACACCAACCGAGGGCCTTGATCGGACAACGGAGGTCCGACCCATGAAGAAGCGTAGCGTGAACAATGGTGACGCAGTGCTGGGATGCCCGGATTGGTGTGAGGACGCCGCCACCGGCCACCCGTACGACAACGTGACGGCTGAGGGCTACTCGGAGCGGCACCACAGGATCGTCATGTTCGAGGGGGATGGCGTCTTCCTGGAGCTGGTGCAGCCCGAGGTGCTCAAGCCGACCGGCGTGGAGTTGGTGGACGACATCTGCATGACCATCGGCGGGAGGTCCCGCCAGATGACCGGGGCCGACCTCGTGCGGTTCGGCGAGGCGGTCCGTGCCGCTGCCGACGTTCTGAGCAAGAAGGCCAGCCAGTGAGCGGGCAAACGCCCTTCCGGACGCGAACCCCTCACGACCCTCCCGGCTCGGTCGCCATCGAAACACTGCTCGACTGGTGGCTGGCTGCTCGACGGCGGACGTTCCTCGCCGAGCACGCTTCGGGGCACCCCGAAACGTTGGACGCGGCGGACTACCTCACCGAACTCGCCCTGGGCTCTCGTATCGCCGCTGAGGCGACCAACGGACGGTGGGCGGTAGTTGCCCGGCTGCTCACCACGGGCACCGTGGAGGACTGGCACCTGGTCGGCGAGGCCATCGGAGTGACCGGTGAGGAAGCCGCTGCCGGGTTCACGTCATGGCTGACCAGTCAAGCCGCCCTGTATCGGAGTACCGGGCTCGGGCTCACCGCGGCTGAGGTCTCCAAACTCGTGCGTCTGGCAGATTCTCTGCCGAACTAGTCCAGGAATGCCCTAAGCGGTACGGAGGGCATCCACGGGCTGACTGCGGAGTTTTCGGTGACGTCAACGAGAAGCGCCCCCGGTGCCATAGGGACACCGGGGGCGCTTCGCTGTCGTCAGCCGTCGAACTGGTCCACCTTCACCGCGTCGAGGAACGCGGTCAGCCCGGACTGCCGTAGCAGCAGCACGGGACCAGCCGGGTTCTTCGAGTCGCGTACCGCCATGACCTCACCGACGTGCGCCACCTGGACGCAGTTGCCGTTGCTGCCGTTGCTGTAGCTGGACGTCCTCCAACGTGCGCTTGATAGGTCCGGGGTCATAGCCCGCACCTCCTTCGTGTGGCCCTCACAAGTGCTCAATCACCCTAACCAGCATCTCCAGCGAGTTCTCGGGAGAAGCGGCGCTCTCGACCAGCTCGGCGAACACGGAGGCGTACCGCTTGATCTCGGCCGCGCTCTTGAGGTGGTGCCCGCCGCGGTCGTTCTCCAGGTACACCGTGTCCAGGCTCGACTCGTCGTCGAAGTGCAGGAGAGTGAACGCGCTGCCCATCACCGGGTGCTCGCCGGTCGCGAAGGGCAGCACCTGCACGGTGGCGTTCGGGCGCCGCGCCACCTCGGCCAGGTGCTCGATCTGCTCCCGCCACACCTTCGGGCCGCCGACCGGTCGACACAGAACCGCCTCGTTCAGCACGAAGTGCAGCCGCGGGACGTTCCGGTCCTCGAGGTGCTCTTGCCGCGCTCGGCGGAACTCGACCGCTCGAGCGACCTCGTCATCGGAGTGGGTGGGCCACGTCTTCCTGGTGATCGCCTCCGTGTAGGCGGGCGTCTGGAGAACGCCGGGGACCAACTCGAGTTCGTAGGTCCGGATGGCGTCCGCGTCGACCTCGAGCCCGAGGAAGTTCTTGAACCACTCGGGCACCGTGTCGCCGAAGGGCACCCACCAACCAGGCTGGTTCGCCTCACGGGCGATGGCGATCAGCTCGTCAGCGCGGTCGCCGACGCAACCGAACAGTTGCAGAAGCGACCGGACGTGAGCGAGCTTCACCGCCTGGCGGCCATTCTCGATCTTGCTGATAGTCGAGGTGCTCACGCCCAACCACTCGGCGGCTTCCTTCGGCGTCTTGCCCGCATCGCGGCGCAGCGCACTCAGCAGGTGCCCGAGCCGCACTCGCAGGATGGTCGGACTGGGACGCTCGCTCACTGCTGCCTCCAACGGCTCTGATGTGGTCAGTCTGCCTGCGCTTCACGCTGTAGAGCTACCGGGTCACCCGGTCGGTTCATCGCGTAGACGAAATTCGTCCAGTAGATTCGTGGAGCGACTGAGGGGCTGGTCCCCGCGGTTGGCACCCACCCCGGACCAGTGGCCCTCACAAGCCGGTCCGGGGTGGGCAGGGGCACCGAGCCCGCCTAGGCGGGTCCCAGCTCGGTGCCCCACCTCCCGCCGATAGACGTGCCCGGCTCGGCGGGGCCGTCCGACCCGATGTCGGACACGGGTGGCAGGGCCGGGATTGGTCCTGTCACCCCTGAACCTCTCGGAGGCGAGATGAACGCGGTCTTAGCTTTTTGTTTAACCATTGATGTCCGTTTTTGGGGTCTTGCCGGGGGCATGGAGTGGGGCTCGGCGGGCGTTTCGTGATCCTGCTGGACGCCCAGGACCGGGTCGGGAGAATTTCGGCGCGCCGGCGGGCAAGGCTGCCGCCGGTCGAACTCGACGAAATCCCCGTCGGACCCTGGCCGGGGACAACCTGTCAGGTGTGACCGCCTTCCGCTCCCAGGGACGCCGTAGGTCCTCCACGAGAGGACGAGCCAGCCGAAGTTGGGTGTAGGCAACGATCACCAGCCAGGTCCATCGATCCGCCGCCTCGGGAGTCCGGATACGGGGCGTGGTCCAGCCCAGGGTTTGCTTGAAGAACCGAAAAGTGTGCTCCAGATCGAACCGACGCAGGAACGCCTGCCACAGGCGGTCCACCTGTGCGGCGGTGGTCGCGGTGGCGGAATGCCACAGCCACAACGGTTTCGGTGTTCCCGTTCCGGGCAGCCGCTCGACTTGGAGTCGGATCACGGTGCCCTCGATGATCGGGAGCGGGCCATGGTGGCCTGTCCAGGCGCCGGTGCGGGTCAGCGTGGGATGCAACCGATCCCACGAGCGGGCGTGCGCGGCTCCGTAGCGGGCGGTGTCGGTCGTCGTGGTGTGCGTGGGGGTCGACCAGGTCGCCGGATCGGCGAACGCGAACCGGGTTCCGTGCCGGGCACTGCGGCCACGGGTGCCGGGTCGCCGTGGTGGTACGGGGAAAGCCAGCACCCGATCCGAGCGCATCCGTACCAGCACGTGGACCGGGAGATCGGCCAGCAGGAACGCCAGGCGGGGGCCGTCGTAGCCGCTGTCGCCGATGATCCAGATCTCGGGATCGCCCTCGCGCCAGTGTCCGGCGGTGATCAGCGCGTCCACCACGGTGCGCAGTTGGGTGGCGGCCAGGTCCGTGTGGTCATCGCTCGGGCGTACCCGGAGGACGTCGAGCATCGCCGTCCAGGAGGTGCGGCCGGGTTCCAGGGCGGCCACGAAGGAGTAGGGCCAGCCGGGGATCATCTGGGCTTGGCCTTTGCCGCGTGCGTAGGTGTGGCAGAACAGCCTGTCGGGGCTGGTGTTCGCATCGGGACGTAGCCAGTGGCTGACGTCGATCCCCAGCATGATCCGACCATCGTGACCACGCGGAATCTGTTGGCGGGCTATGACATTACGGAATCGACCGATGTCGATCCGGCCCTGGTTCAGACCGTCGTACAGGCTGCCGTGGCCACGACGGTGCTCGGTGGCCAGCGACAGTTCGACCAGCGATGTGACCGGCCCGTCAGCGCACAGTGCACTGTCGGTCAGTTCGAACAACGCGTCCGCTCGCGCGGTCAGGCACTGGTGGAAGGCGTGGCGGAACTGGGAGAGGTCCCTCAGCGCGGCGGCCGTGCCGGGGTGGTGCATACTGATCATCGAAGCCCTTGGTTGTGATCTTCCTTCTGTCGCAAGAAGAATGATCAACCAAGGGCTTCATCCATGATCAACCGGGTGTCCCATCGGGCTCCGAGACCTTAAAACTCAAGCTTAGTCGCCATCGGCGCACTCACCCTTGCCGCGTTCGCCTTCATCCCGCAGTACAACCGCCGTCGAGTCCGCATCCGGACGGTTCGCCGCGTCAGGGGCGCGCTGACGTGGCTTGAGCCTGTGGGCTCGGCGGCGGTTCCCGATCGCCCCGCTGCCCTTGCGCCCCCGACCAGGGGCAGCGGTGGCTTCGGCACGAACGGTGCCGAGCACCGCCCGAGGCATCGGAGGGCATCGTGAGTGAGCTGCACGTAGTGAGACCGTTCGTGCCGGACGTGGCTCGGTGCATGGTCCACTTCAACGCGGTCATGCGGCTGCTGCTCGACCGCGACACCACGGCCGCCGATCTGTACCTGACCGGCGTCAAGGCCGACGACGGGGAGCAGGTCTACGCCACGGTGATGCGGATGCTCGCCGCGGCACATGACGAGTCCTGATCCTGCACGGGCCTGGTCCCCGTTCAGGTCGGTGACCAGCCACTTTCGGGGATCCCAGAAGATTTTCCCGGCGCCGGGAAGCTTCTTCGTGGCGTCGCGAACATGGTCCTGGGAACCACTGCCGTAACAACAGCGGTTGCCGAGACGAGGAGAAGTCATGAACTCGGAAGTGCGGTCCATGCTCTCCGTCATCGGCGGCCTGCTGCCCGTCGCGGGCGTGCTCCTGTTCGTCGTGCCCGCCGAGAACATCTGGCCGTTCGTGCTGCTGTTCTGGGCGGTCGGGCTCGGCCTGCTGATCGGCCCGGTGCCGAGCGCCCGCAAGTCCAACACCTGACCCGCACGTCTGTTACGGACGTGCAGGTTTGCGGCCTTCCTCAAGGAGGTCACAAGCAGGGTGTCGGTACTGACGACCCCCTTGGATTCACGACTGACCTCCCTCAAGCAGGTCTGTCGACTGAATCCCCTGAAGGGACTCAGTTGAACTGCCCCCCTTGAAGGGGGCCAGTTGCGCCACGCGACCGGAGACCATAAGTACAGGTCAGACCGCCCTAAACTCCCCGAACCAGGTCAGTCGTGGGCACCACCCCCATGACTGAACTCCCTCAAGGAGTTCAGTTGCGGGCCTCAGCCCCTCAACTCAGTAGCCGTCCAGGGTTGCTGGTGAGCAGGTCACTGTCCTCGCCGTCGCTGCCCGGCATCGTCAGTGAGGCCCGGTCCGAGGGGTTCAAGCCGAACCGGCCGCCGAGGCTGACCATCAAGCCCATGGCCTCGCGAGCGATCTGCCAGGCCGGGTTCTTCCGCAAGGCGTAGATCAGGGTTCCATCGGACAACTCGCGAGCGACGGTCGTGCAGCTCGCCCCGTTCTCGGCGATGTTCCGCAAGGCATCCTTGGTGATCACCACCACGGCGCAGAGTTGAGCGAAGGCGTCGACGTCCCAGGAGGTCAGCACGCCTTTCGCCATGAGGTCGGGTGCCAGCCGGTGCCACACCTCCAGGGAGCGGTCATCGAGCCAGTCAGGGGGCACTACCTCCATCATGCTCGGCACGGGTTCGTTCAGGTTGAGCCGCGAGGTTCGCTCGCCGTGCAGCACGGCGAGGTTCGTGGGCCTCTTGGCGGGGCCTCTCTGTCCCATCTGGTACCTCCTGGGGTGAAAACTCGAAAACCTGGCAGCGCGTACGTGGGCCTTGCCCGGGGCGTCGTGGCAAATGGGTGAGGGGAGGGGTCACCCCGTGGGTGCATAACCGCAGGTCAGAGACTTACATAGTCGATCAATGCAATCACATAACCGCAGGTCAGGGCACACGGCACCGGTGGCAACCACTGCCGTGATAGCAGTGGTTGCCACCCCTCGACGCTGGCAGGTCTAGGCGTGGACCTCACAGTCCGCTCGCTGCCATCACTCCCGCACGCTGGGGTGAGCGGGTGATGTTGACGCCGTGTCTGTGGTCAGGCTGCCTCAGGCCCCATGTTGTCGGGCAGCTCTGGTCCAGCGCCGGTGAACTGGAGCCCGTCGCCTGCCCCTTCGAGGGTGGCAGCGGATGCCTGGTGTCCGCGCTCTGCCTGTCGACGGACCACCGTGCGCGCTGCCTCGTCGCCACGCTCGGCACGGAACATCACCCGTCCGTAGGCGACGCTGCCCGGCTTGGACTTCAGGTCTTCCGCCTCCCCGATGGCAGGGTCCGCCTGGCCGTGCTGTCGGCGGTACTCCTCGATCCCGTTCTGAACGCTCATGTCTGGCCTCGTTCCTGTGTGGTGAGTGGGTGGCTAGCGAGGGAGTCCGGCGCCACCGTTGGCGCGCTGAAGGTTCCGGGCGTTGTCCTGCTTGCGAATCACGCTGGGCTCCAAGGCCATCGGGGTTCGGTTGGTGACCTCGATGAAGCGGTGGGACTCCTCGACGCACTCGGTCACCGTGGGCAGCCACACGTGCTCTCGGTGCTCGACAGCCCACAGCAGGAACTCCCGGTCAGACTTGGGGAACGCCCGCGGGTTGTGGCCCTCCGTCGGCCACGGGGGCGGCGTGTTGCCGTTGGGGTTCCACAGGGCTTCGATCGTGCAGAGCCCGAGGTGGACGCCTACGTCCTTGTTGGTGAAGGGGCGCGAGGGCTCGTAGTGCGTCCACGCCGAACGGGTGATGGCCCACTGCGTGCTGCGCAGGTCGGTGTAGTTGGCGGCTGTGGACAACAGGTCGGCCCAAGCGCCAAGGGCGACCGGCCCGCCCTCGATCACGGCTTCTGCGGTGCGGGCGGCGCCCATGAGGCTCAAGGCCCTCTCGGTCTCATCGAGCAGCGCGGCGAGGTAAGGCTTGAGGGCCGACAGCATCAGGTCTGCGTTGCCCTGCTCTGCCTGGTCCCACTCGTACTGGAACTCCTCCGAGAACTGGCGCAGCGCCCCGCGGCGAGCATCCATCTCGGCCTGCCCGCGCTCGGCCGCCAGCAGACGGGCGCCGAGGTCGGGGGCCACCTCAGTGCCAAATCGAAGCGCCTCCTTGGCTTGGGCCATCACCTCGGGGTGGGGCTGCCAGTCCGCTCGGTGCGGGCGCTTCAGTTCGTCCTGCACGGCCGCGTGCGCGGCCATGATGCCCGCGAGTCCGGGCACTGCCGCTCGGGCTTCCTGGAGGTAGTAGTTGCTCACTGGTGAGGTCCTTTCGGTGTGGTTACCCGCGCCTTGAGGCTTGGGTGAGTGTGTTGTCGCACAAGGGTTTGCGGACTGACTGAGGGAGTTCACTAGCGTCCCTTCTTGCCTACGCCCTGGGCGAGCATCATGCGGAGCTTGGGGATGGTGCTCTGCTCAAGCGCCCGGACCGCGCCGACCGTCGCACCGCGGGCGTCGATGGCGAAGTGGTACTGGTCTCCGCCGGCAACTGGTGCCGATGCCCGCCCGGCGGCGATACCGCCTAGGGCGTACTGGCGAATGTGGTAGCCCATCCGAGCGGCGGTCTCCTGAAGCAGGGCCTGCGACCGCTGGGACTGGTTGATCGGGATGTAGGCCTCGTCGTCGCGCAGCCGGTCACCGACGATCCGCCACGTGTTCGGCGGGACGATCTGGGCGACCCCGCCTTTCATGGGGGTGAGCTTGTGGAAGCCGCCTGAGGCGAAGGCCTGCGCTACACCGCCCGTCAGCGCGGACCCGAGGGAACCGAAGGCGTCGCTCTTGAGGAGACCCCCTGCGGCCATCGCGGTCAGGATGTTGCCCTTGGCGTTGAACGCTGCCTGAGCGGATCCACGGGGCGCGATCGGAACACCGGTGTCGTAGTACTGGATGGTGATGGTCTTGGTAGCGGGGGCAGTGGCCGCGGCGATCTTCGAGTTGAAGTCGCCATCGTTGGCCGTGATGATGATGTCCTTGCCGCCAGGCACTCGCTCGACAGTGAAGCCGACCGCCTCCAACTTCGCCTGCGCCGCGTCCGACAGACTCTCGACGTGGATCTCCTTCAGTCCTGGGACGTCCTCGACCTTCTTCTTGAGGAGGAGTAGTTCGATCTGGGCCTCGGTCATGTTCGGCTGCGCGATGCGGGTCGCGATCTCCTCCGGGATCAGGCCGTAACGGTCGAGTACCGCGTTGATCTGATCGCGGTTGAATCCCCACTTCTCGCCCTGAGCCACCAGGGCATCGCGAGTTGTCTGGATCGACCCTGCCGCTTTTGCCATGGCCGTAGGGATGTCCTCGTTGTTGGCTCGCGCCACCTCGAAGGTCTTCAAGGCCACCGATCCGGCTTCGGTGCCGATGTCCTGTAGGGAGTCGAAGAGCAGGCGTCCGTTCGGCAAGGTGGTGTTGATCGACCCGTTGGCGTTGAGGAGGGCATCTCCCCAACCCTTTGTCTTGTCGACGTTCTCACCGAATGCATCGCCGAGGCGGTCCAACTGCGCGTTGAGGCGGGACTGCGCGGCCTCCAGGTTGACGTTGCCGCCGGAAAGTGCGTCCATGGCGTCCTTGAGTGCACGGGTCTTCTCGTCCGCCGTGGCCGTCTTGTTCGACAGGATCGCCATGGCGTCGGAGAGAGTCCGGCCCGACTCGCTGGCCTTCAACATCGACCCGTGGCCGCCGTTCAGGGCGATCTCCAGGTCTTTGTTGTCCTGAATGGCCTTGTCGTACTCCCCGCCGAGCCCGTCGAGGGCGCTCAGGAGGGTCTGAGCGGCCTTGCCGGTGTCGTTGATCGTGGGGATCGTGCCCGACTTGCCCGTGTTCGTGTACGAGGTGTTGGCCTTGACGATCCCTTCGAGCTTGGTCTTCAAGCTGTCCATCGAGTTGCCTTGGCGAAGGGACGCGTTGGTGATGTCTCCCATCGAGATTCCGAGGCTGCGGGCAGCTTCGACGGCGTCCTTGTACTGGTCGGTGCCGAGGAAGTTCTGAGCCGCGGTGAGGCGGACGTTCTCGGTGATGGCCCCGTTCGCCTCGCGCAGTGCCGACGCGAGGTTCTGCGAGTTGGCCTTGTGAGCCGCCGTCGCCTGAGCCGCCTTCTGCTGGCTGTCCGCCAAGAGCGACAGGCCGACCGAAGCGACCACCAGGGCGGCACCGAACGGACCGCCAAGAGCGCTCACGAGACCGGACCCGAGGGACTTGAGGCCAGAGCCCGCCGCGGCCGCGATACCCGCCGCGGTACCGAACCTCTCGACCCCCTGGGAAGCGTCCTGGAACGCCGCCCGCATCCCCGACAACGCCGGGCTGCGCTCGACCAGCGTCCCCAGAGCGGCGGACATGGTACTGATGGGCTGTCCCGCCGCGGCGGCGCCATCCTTGATGGCCACGGTCTGATCGCGGAACGCCCTGGCCGAGGCCACAGCGGGAACGGTGCTCGTGTTGAACGCCGCCATCCCCGAGCCGAGACGGCCGACAGCTTCGCCGTTGGCCGTGGCGAGGCTGCGTTGCACGGCCATCTCGTCGGAGAACTGTCGGACACCGGAGAACAGCTTGGTGTCGCTGAAGACGTTGGAGGCGACCTTGAACGCGACGAACGCCAGGGCAGCGGACTGGATGGGACCGGGCAGGGCGGCGAAGGCGGAGACGATCCCACCGACCAGCTGACCGATCGGGACCAGGATCCCGGAGGCGACCTTGACCGCGGTCCCGAGAACACCGACACCTGCACCCAGCGCGGAGACCGGGCCGTCCCCGTCTGCCGCTGCCTTACCCAGTGCCTGAATCCCTTGCGCGACAGGCTTCGCCCCTTCGACGACGTTCTTGATGACCCCGGTGAAGTCCTCCCAGAGGCCGATACCGCGGTTCACAGCCTCGTTGAGCGGGTTCACGGCACCACTCGCGATGGGTCCGAGAACCTGTCTCACGGCCGTGCCGATGACCGCTCCGCGGGAGGTGATCGCCGAGGCCAGCCGCGGGCCGTACAGCTCGCCTGCCGAGACAGCGGTGTTCAGCCCGTCAACGACGACCTTGCCGAAGGTGTCGATCTTCTCCGCGCCCGACCTGACCAGCTTCTCAAGCGGCCCGTCGATGGCCTCGAAGATCCCGATGCCGGTGGTTTCGAGCTGGGACTTGAGTCCGTCCCAGGCACCGCCGAGACCCTTGGTCTTGGCTGCGGAAACCTCCGCCGCGCCACCGGCCTTCGTGACCGCAGTGGCCATGGAGTCGAACGCCTCGGTACCGGACAGGGCCAAGGCGTTCGCCGTCGTCAGACCCTCGTTGCCGAAGGCTGCCGCCGCTGCCGCTGCGAACTCGGCGTCGGTGAGCTTGCCCTTGGCGGCAGACAGTTGTTCGGTGATCGTGCGGAGTCCGACGAACTTGCCTTCAGCCGTGAAAGCGTTGACTCCCAACACTTCCAGCGCCTTCGCGGCCTCTTTGGACGGGTCCGAAAGGGACGCCAGGATGCCACGGAGGGACGTACCGGCCTGCTCGCCGCGGATACCCTGCTGAGCCAGGAGACCGATCGCCGTGGCGGTGCTGTCGATGTCGACACCCATCGCCCGCGCTACCGGGCCCACGTACTTCAGCGCACCCGCCATGTCGGTGATCTCGCCGCTGGCCGCGTTGGCGGTGTTGGCGAGAACGTCCGCGACGTGCCCGGCCTGATCGGCGGCGAGGCCGAACTGGTTCAGCGCGTCGGACTGGATGCCCGCCGCTGCCGCCGCGTCGATCTGCGCTGCCGCCGCGAGTTGCAGCGTTCCTTTCGCCGCGGTCATGGCCTCGTCGACGTCGAGCCCGCCCTTGGCGAGTTCCTTCATCGCCGATGCCGCGTCGGCCGCCGAGGTACCCGGCAAGGTGAGGTCTGAACCGAGGGTCTTGGCGACGTCGCCAACCTTGGCCATGGCCACGCCGGTGGCACCGGTGACGGCCTGAAGCTCGTTGAGGTTCGCCTGGTACTCGATCCCGACATCGAGCACGTTCTTGAGGCCCACAGCGGCGATGGCGGCACCACTCGCGATGGCGACGCCGAGACCCTTGCCAAGAGTGGACGCGATACCAGCGGCGCCCTTGAGGCCGGAAGCGAGTTGGCCAGGGATCTTGGATGTGTCGGCTACGACCTCGATCTCGATCCGCCCGCCCGGCATCTCAGATCACCTCCCCGTCAAGCGCGCCCAACTCGGAGGCGATGAACCGGAGATCGGGTAGGGAGTCGACGCCCTGTGCGCGGCTGGTCTCGACCACTCCGGACAGGATCACCCTGCTAAGGGTCTGCAAGGCGATGATCGCCGCAGGGCGGAACTCCTCCGCCTCCATCGACCGGGCCGTCTTGGCGAGCAGGTCCTGAACCGCGTCGGTGTTGTCGCAGTGAGCGGCCAGGGCGAACGCGAGGTTCCGGCCGCGGGTGTTGGCCAGCGTCGCGTTCATCAGCGCAACGGGGTTGCCCTCGTCGTCGAGGAGCATTTCGAACTGGTCCGGGTCCTTTCGGATCTCCGCCACGGGTAGGCCTCTTCTCTGGTGCAGGGGTAGGGGGTCAAGAGGCGGTCCGGGTGGCGGTGGTCCCGATCCATTGCCGGATGACTCCGGCGTGTCGTGCGGTCCTGGTGCTGGTCGTGTAGCCGACGCGCACGATGCGATCGGCGGAGCTGTAGGCGGAGAACAGGGCGGGCAGGAGGTTGGGGGCCATCCGCCGCTGGACGTCCTCAGGCAGTCCCTCGTGGACGTCGTCTGCGGTGAACGGCGCGCCGGCGTCGACGAGCGCGTCGAGGACTGCCTCGATGTGCGTCCGGTAGCCGCGGTGTACGGCCTCGTCTGCATCGATGACGGCGGCCACACCTGCGTCACGGAGGCTGGCCCCGATCTCTTCACTGCCAAAATTGCCAATACTCATCGGAGCGCCTCCGGGTTCACGTCGTAGATTTCGGTGGGTCGGCCGCGGCGACGGGGTGCGTCGTTCACGCGGAGGGCTATCCAGCCGAGGTCGTCGAGGTCGGCGAGTGCTTCACGCACGTCCTCGGTAGCAGTGGCCCAGACTTGCCCGCTGAGATCGCGCCATGCCTGCCGAACGGTGAACTCGGTCAAACCCTTGCGGCGCAACCAAGTCAGTACCGCCCGCGCCGGTTCGAGTGGGCTACGCCTGCCGCTCATGAGGTCGAAGGCAGCGACGGCGTGACTCACGAAGTACGGGGCCAGGTCGATGGCGTCCCGCATCTCGGTTTCGGCAATTTCGGCAGTGTCGGGGTGCTCGAACAGACTCATCAGGGCCGCGACTCGGACGAGCTGTCCGGGCAGCTTGTTCGCCCAATCCGCGATGTGGGCCAGGTCGCCGACCTCGGGATGGAGGCGGGGCTCCAGTTCGTCGCGGTAGTCGTCGAGCACCTTGCGAGCCGCTTCGCTGATCCCGATCTCCTGAGCCACCTCGCGACGCCAGGTGGTGTCGATCAGGTGCCCGATCTTCCCGGCGTACTCAGAGGCCACGACTTCAGCCACGGGCACGGTCCGAGAACTGCGACCACCGACCAGCGACGTGGGGAGCGCGAACAGGAACCGGGCGAGCAAACCCGTGTAGCGGAAGGACTTCGACTCGGAGAGAGATGCCAGGAGTCCGGGCTGTACGGCCAAGCCGATCGACAGCACCGGCTCTGCGAGGGTCAGCGGCTCGCGGGACACTCGGTCCACCCGACAGAAGTCCCCCGACCACGACTTCAGGACCAGGTCGGCGTTCGCAACGCCACTGGAGTACCTGCCAGCCAGGGTTGCGAACAGTCCGCCTTCTGCCGAGAGGACTCCCAGTCGGCCACCTTGCTCCGCCATGAGTTTGGCCATCGCCTCAGGCGTCGAGTCGTCGGCGAGTAGCCGCGGGATGGGAGGCACGACGGTGGACTCCAGCTCACGTACCGCACCTTCGAGGTTCGCGATGCCCGTCGAGCTGGTGTCTCCCGTGCGCTTGATCTTCTCGACCGCCGATTGCCGCATGTCCCGAAGGGCGCGCTGAATGACGACGTCCGGTGCTGCGTCTTCTGCCAGCCGCGTCTCCAGTTCCCGGAGCGGAGCGGACAGGGCGTTGAGCACCGGCGACTTCCGCTCACCGGAGGGAACGGCGACCGCCGAGTAGATCGACAGGACTTCGGTCCAGTCGGGAGCCACGCGAACACGGATGCGGCCACCAACGGACGTCGCCAAAATTGCCAAAATCAGGAGGAACGGCAGGTCGCGAGGCACTTCGTATGCCCGTGCGACGTCGTCCACCATGCGCCACAGAGCCGCTGGACGTCGCTCCGCCGCGGGCGGGAGGGGAGTTCTGGCAATATTGGCGATGGGTTGAGGGGTGGCCCACGCCTCCGCGGGTGGGTCAACGAACCATTCCGAGGGGGTCAAGCGGCACCGCCGAACTCGGCTTCGGCCAGCCGCTGCGCCCACCATGAGGCCCGCTCGACGTCGCCCTCCGCCGCGAAGTGGGCACGGATGCGCTCCCACTCGGCAAGTTCTTCAGAGCGCGCCTGGTCGGCCTCGACGTTCGCCCGTGCCATCTCAACGAGTCGCTGACGGATGTGCTCGACCAGTTCGGCGACGATGCCCCCGTGGCCCACCACTTGCACCCGTGAGGCTCCCCGACAGAGGGCAGCCGCGGCCTCGCGCTCGCCGTACGAGAGGTAGTCGTATGGCAAATCCAGACGGCCGATGTTGATTCGAACCAGTGCGCCGTCAGGGTGAAGCCGTTGTGCCCCTTGATAAAAGTCGCCCCGGCTGTACTCGTAGACGGCATCGATCGGTACGCAGACCTCGACCATGTCGGAGGCCTTGCCTACTTCGGATCGCGGGACCGGGGTGGTAGCGTGAGTGCTGGTCGATGCGATTTCCTGGGCGGCGCTTTCCTGGCGGGGGGCGCCGTTTCCATGTGTGGTGATCACGCGGCGTTCCCCCCCGCGGTGGGGATGGGGCGGGCGATCCGGTCCAGGTCGTTGAGGTCGATCTTCACGAGTCGCGGACCGACGCGGTACCCGGTGAGCAGGCCAGCGCTGATCCACCGGCGAATGCTGCGAGTGCTGACGTCTGCGTACTCGGCAGCTACCGCGATCGAAGAGAGTCGACGCTGAGTAGTGGTTACTTTCTGGGCCATCGCAAAAGCTCCTAGAAATGCGACGACGCCGAGCCAAGAGAAGACAGACCCGTCCTATGGGTCGATCTCCGCTCGGTTCGGCGTCGCGCCGTCTAGGAGAAGCACATCCCGGCATCGCGCCTAGGACGGCCAGCTCTTAGGTGGTCCCCGTTCGCCCTTGCCTGTGCACCTGGCGTCGCGCCTTCATGCACCCCTGGGGGCTAGCTAAAACTCGGTGTCTAGTTGTGACCGCAGATGTAAGCACGTGTCCCGGAAGGTTGCAACTCGGCATCTTTGAGACCGAGACCACTGGCACAGAACTGGCACGACGCAAGAAAGCCCCGGCGTAAACCGGGGCTGACCTGCGTTGATAGCTATGGGCGATACTGGGATCGAACCAGTGACCTTTCCGGTGTGAACGGAACGCTCTCCCGCTGAGCTAAACGCCCATCTTCAGTTGTCCTGCTCGCCGCTCTCGCGGTGTGGTCATAGCTTACAACATCATCCCCCGGAGCCAAAAATCGGGCTCTCCAACCACGGCTCGTGAACGCCGAACCAGCCGCCGACCAGTGCCAACGCGCCGAGCAGCCACAGGGTCGCGAGCACGATGAGGCCGGTGCCGGCGAGGACGAGGAACTTCACGAGGAGGGACTGGCGCTTGAGCCAGGCCACCCACAGGTCGTAGTAGTGCTTGGCGAACTTCAGCACCCGGCCCGCCCATTCGAACTCCGAGGCGAGGATGGCGAGGCCAGCGAAGACGACGAGCCAGCCGGGGCCGGGGTACGGGATCATCAGGACGCCGCCGATGAGCACGAGTCCGCCGACCACGCCGACGCCGATCCGGTAGGCGAGGTTGAGGCCGGGGTTGCGGCGGAACCACTGCCGGAACCCGTTGCCCTCGTGCTCCGTCCCGGACGTCGTGTCGTCGTGCTGCTCGGTCGTCATGAGCCGATCATCCCGTCTGCCGTCACACCGTCGCGACCTGACCCGCCGCCACCACGCTCGACGGCGTGGCCGGTGCGGTGCGCCCCGGCTCCAGCGAGATCGCGAAGCCGTGGTGGGCGTAGGCGCTCTTGTCCCAGGTCAGCCTGATGTCCTTGCTGCCGGGGGACACGTCGAACGTGGTGAGCGCCACGGGACCGCTACCGCTGGTTCCCCAGACGACGTAGGTCTCCTTGCTCGCGTCGTTCGGCGGCATCTTGTCCGCGACGACCACCGCGCTGGCGCCACCCGAAAGGAGTACCGCCATCGCGTCACCGCTCGACGTCCGCAGCACCGCCCTGTTCGTAGCCGGGTCCGCGGCGAGCCGCAGCGTGTTCTCCAACTGGTCGGTCCGCGCGTTCTGCGCAGCCACCTGGTCGGAGAGGTTGCCGAGGCGCTGACCCACCACCCCAGTCACGACTGCGACGAGGATCACAGCGGCCGCTGCGAGCAGAACGCGCGCGCGGCTGGCCTTGCGGCGTCGAGCGGCGTCGAGCGAGATCGGTTCCGCCACTTCCTGGCGGTCCGGCACTTTGGCCACGACGGGCGCGGGGCGTTCCTGGGGCGTGTGCTCGATGGCGTCCATCAGCCTGGTCTTCAGCCGTGCGGGCGGGTCGAACTGGGCGACCGACTCCCCGATCGCGGCCGTCACCTCTTCGGTGTTCCGCACCGTCCGCCTGCAGCTCTCGCACTCCGGGAGGTGCGAGCGCAGCAGCGCCTCCTCGTCCGGCTCCAACGCGTGCATGGCCCAGCCGACGGCCAGTTCCTCCTGGTCGCACCAGTCGGTCTTCGGATCCCCGCTCACCGGTGCGCTCCTTTGGGGTTGTTGGGGGTGGCGAGGTCCTGTGCTCCACCTGTCTCCGCTGTCCAGACCGACGAGAGCGTTCCCCGCAGTCTTCGGATGGCCGCGAACGTCCGCGACTTCACCGTCCCCAGGGGCACGCCGGTGAGCTTCGCCACCTCTATCTGCGTGTATCCCCCCAGGTAGGCGAGGGCGATGACCTGCCGCTGGTCCTCCGGCAGCTTCTTCAACGCCTCCCGCACCTCGGCACCCACGACGCTGCTCAACGCCTCCAGATCGGAGCCCGGAGCAGGCGGCACGTTGCGCTCGGAGAGCTCGTCGGTCAGCGGAACATTCCTCCGCCGCTGCGTGTTCTCCTTGCGTACGGCATCGACAGCGCGGTGGTGGACGACCGTCATCAGCCACGTGCCGAACCCGCCGCGCGAGGCGTCGAACCGGCTCGGGTTGCGCCACAGCGCCAGGAACGCCTCCTGGACGATGTCCTCGGCGAGGTCGGGGTCGACGCAGATGCGCCTGGCCAGCGAGTACGCGGGCTTGCCGTACCGGTCGTAGAGCTCGCCGAACGCGGTCCGATCGCCCTGGGCCAGTCGGGTGACGAGCTCGGGATCGGTTGGTCGGCCATCGCGGCCCCCGGCGTCCGCCGACCTGGAGTCGGCGGAGGTCGGTTGCGGCGGTGGAGCGGGCGAGTCAGCCACCAGAGAGGTCCTCACGTCCAACATTCGCACAACAGCCGGTACCGGGTTCAGGTTAAACCCAGCAAGATGGGTGGCGCCGACACCGAGCGGCCACGGAACGCAGCGAGGTTGTAGCGGAACGAAGTACGGATGACCCGGACGGGTGATCCGAACTGGCTTTTCATACGTTTTCCACCACAGAGACGTCACAACCAGGCAGCTCGGTCGTTTCCTGGACCGGGAAGGGAGAAAAGGTAACGACGATGCGCAACGATCACGTCACGCTCCGTTCGACAGCGGTCTTCGACCTGCTGGCGCCACGCACCCCGGCCGTTCCGGTCCAGGTGGAGCTCAGGTACGACACCAAGGACCCCTACGCGGTGGTCGCAGCCTTCCGCACCGGCAGGGCCGGCTGGGTCGAGTGGGTCTACGCCCGCGACCTCCTGGCCGACGGCCTCATCGCCGACGCGGGCGACGGCGACGTCCGCATCCGCCCCGCGGTCGACGATCCCGAGGTCGTCGTCATAGAACTCAGCTCACCATCCGGCCACGCCATGTTCGAAGCCTCAGCCCAGGAGCTGGCCGACTTCCTGGACCGCACCTACGACGTCGTGGTGCCCGGCAACGAGCACCTGTGGGTCAACGTCGACGAGGCACTGACCCACCTCATCTCCAACGACCTGACGTGAAACCCGAGGTCGGGGGCCCGTAAAGCCGTTACGGGTACCCCGATTTGATCTGGATGGCAGGCATGTAATAAAGTTCCCTCAGCACCACGGAAGACAGGAACGCAAGCCCCAAAAGGGAAAACGTCCCAGAATTTCGTGGAGCGGTGCGGACGTGGCGCAGCTGGTAGCGCATCACCTTGCCAAGGTGAGGGTCGCGAGTTCGAATCTCGTCGTCCGCTCGGTAGAGGGCCCCTTGGGCTCAGGCCAAAGTCTTGATGCTAGTCTTCAAGGCAATGGCGGAGTGGCCGAGTGGCTTAGGCAAGGGCCTGCAAAGCCCTGTACACGGGTTCGATTCCCGTCTCCGCCTCGGACGATTAGCTCAGCGGGAGAGCACTACCTTGACACGGTAGGGGTCACAGGTTCAATCCCTGTATCGTCCACAAGAAATATGCAGGTCAGAGCCCCTGTCGGTGATTTTCGCCGACAGGGGCTCTGACATTTTGGGAGAAATTTGGGAGACGATCTTGCTTTCCAAGATCGTCTTGATGCCGGTGAAGACCTACAACCGCCACAACCAATGCGCGAGTCAGCTTCCCCGTCTGGCTCCTCGGAACTGCCTTCCGTGCGGCCCCTTAGGGCCATGACCAGCGCAGACCCTGGCAACGTCGCGGAGACGCAGCCCTGGCATCGGCGAGAAGCCAAAGCCGCTAAACAGGATCCGGCCTCGATCAGGGGTGCTCGGCAGCCGATGGGCACTACCGCGCACGGTAAGTACTCGCACGTAAGAGTCATCCGCCAGCACTACGGGTGAACCTGCCTGGGCCTGCCGCCGACCAGCTAATTCAGATAGTCTGAACACATGCGCATCATGACCGCGTCAGACGCCTCGCGACGGTTCTCCGCCGTGCTCGACGACGCCGAGCACGGCGAAACCATCGTGGTCACCCGCGGCGGACGCCGGATCGCCGTCATCTCCCCGGCATCCGCCGCCAACGGCGCCGCCCTCACCGCGTTCGGCCGCCGCTGGGCAGGCAGACTCGACGACGACTTCGCCACCGACGTCGCAGCCGCCCGCGACGCAACCGAACTCGACGAGGACCCATGGGCCGGCGCCTGATCCTCGACACCGGCGTCCTCATCGACGTCGAACGCGGCCGCCTCCGACTCGACTCCGTACTCGCCCCCGAAGACGACGTCGTCATCGCCGCGATCAGCATCGCCGAATACGCCACCGGCGTCCTACTCGCCGACAACGAGAACACCCGCACCACCCGCCAGGCATTCCTCGACGAACTCCTCCAGGTCACCCCCGTCGAGGACTACACCCCCACCGTCGCCCAACACCACGCCACCCTGCTCGCCCACGTGCGACGCACCGGCCAACCCCGCGGCGCCCACGACCTGATCATCGCCGCCACCGCCATCACCACCGACCGCACCCTCGTCACCACCGACACCCGCGCCAAATTTGGTGAACTCCCCGGAGTCACCGCACGCCTCATCCAGGTCTAACACAAGCCACAGCACGCGAAACCGCCATCGATCACCAGACCCGGCGTGAACAGCGAAACGATCGCGACCGGCAGCGCTGCCATCAGCGGGCTGACCCTGCGTCGTGGCCGTGCCGCGGTCTGCAGCAGCAGATCGACCTGTTCGGCGGTGAGCACCACGGTCGCGGGGGTGTCGCGGTGGGCGTGCAGACCCAACCCGGATCGGTCGAAGCGTGTCGGGTCGTTGTCGGGGACGCCGTGCTCGGCCAGGAAACCGTAGAGTTTGCCGACCATCGCTAACTGGTGAGCGCGGGTGGTTTGGGCATCCCGGCGGCCACGAGGTCCAACTGCCACCGTTTGGCATCGGCCGTCACGTGGTCCCCTCTTGGTCAGACTGGTGTGAGACACCCCGTGTGAGGGTGGAGTCCTGATCGAAGGCGGGATCGGAGATCCTCATGACCGTGACCTCGCCATCCGACAAACAGCCCCGGCCCTCCCACCACGACCGCCAGGCTGATCCGGCACCACGCCCGTCCCGACGGGTGTTCACCCCGCGGTACAAGCTGGACATGGTCACCGAATACGAGAACGCCCCCAACGGGGAAAAAGGCGCGATCCTGCGAAGGGAAGGCCTCTACTCCTCCCACATCATCGAATGGGCCAGAGCACGCGACGCGGGACGCCTGACCGGTGAACCCGCGGGCCCTGACCCCTCGACGACACCACCGAGAAAATCCGCCGAACAGATCGAGCTGGAGAAACTACGGCGCCAGAACCAGAAGCTGACCTCCGATCTGACCAAGACCCGGATGGCGCTCGACATCATGGGAAAAGGTGTGCCACGAGCACGGGACGCTGCTTGAGGTAGTGAGCAGTTGATCGTGGTGCTGCACGGAAGATGGAGGATGTTGGCCCTTCGGAGTCGCCCTGCGGGGGTGATTTCAAACCGCCTGCTGCTGCCTTGGCCGAAGACCGTGGTGGTGAGCGACGCAGGAAAAGGCGCACATGATGCGTCAGGTGGGGATCGTGGAAGACGGAGCGCAGCCCCCAGCATGTGGGGGTCACTGTTGACGCGTCGTTACATATTCAGGTGACATCAGAACCGGGCACTACTTTTCGGCCTGGGATAAGCCTGGCGGGTGTCCGCTTATTGGCCAGGCGGTGTCCGGCGTGGAGGTGACGTGAGCCCGATCTGCTGCTTCCGTGCGGAACGTGGGAAGGCATACCCCGATACTGACAGCGAATTCGTCTCCGGGTGAAGCGCTGACGAGAGGGAGCGTCCCAAGTGGAGATCCCACGAGGGATTGAGTACCGATTCGAGGTGTGCCGGCGGACTGGCTCGTAGTAGTGGTGAAACTCCTGCTGGGCGCGGTGGGGGGCGGAGCGAAGGGGCCGGATTGTCCGTGGTTCGTGTGTCCGGTCAACCAGGAAGCTGGGAGGAGCTGTATGGACGAGCTGAAGTCATCAGTGAGGTGATCTCACCAACGTTGAAGGCCTGACGGAGTCAGCCGAACGCTTGGCCATGCGACCCGAGGCACAACAGAGCCTGAGAGCAGAAGGACGGGGAGCTTCTGATAGGACTGGATTTGCGAAGATCAAATCCCAGTCAGAAAGCTCCCCGTGATCAGCTATCGTGCCACACTCGACGTGCCCCGCGAACTCGCCCAGTACCTGGGCCGCCTGCTCCACACCCAACGCCGCGACCGTGGCACTCGGAAGGGCGCCAGAGCGCTGACCTGCTACGGGCAGGCCGTCATGGGCCTGCGCTGGTTCCGCCAGAACACCGACATCACCGCGCTGGCCCGAGATCACGGCATCTCCCGCGCCACCGGCTACCGCTACCTCGACGAGATCATCACCGTGCTCGCCGAGCAAGCCCCGGACCTGCACGCAGCATTGCGACACGCCAAGAACGAGGGACTGGCCCACGTCGTTCTCGACGGCAAGATCTTTCCCACCGACCGCCTCGCCGAGAAGACCACCAGCGCGAAAGGCGAGCAGATCGACCGGTGGTACTCCGGCAAAGCACACGAGCACGGCGGCAACATCCAGGCCCTGATGGCGCCGAACGGTTTCCCGCTGTGGATCAGCGATGTCGAACCCGGCTCGGTGCACGACCTGACCGCGGCCCGCGAACACGTGCTGGGCGCCCTGTACTGGGCCGCCTCCCGACTCGACCTGCCCACCCTGGCCGACAACGGCTACGACGGGGCGGGCATCGGAGTGTTCACACCGGTCAAGCAGCCCGCAGGCGGGCAGGTACTTGATGTCGACACGCGCACCTACAATGCCCTGCTGCGTGGCCTGCGCTGTCTGGGTGAACGCGGATTCGCGACGCTGACCGGCCGCTGGCGCGCCTTACGGCACTTCACCACCAGCCCTCGCAAGATCGGCGCCATCGTCAAAGCCGCCCTCGTCCTCACTCATTTCGAACATGGACGACTCACCTGAAACTCGCTGAGATCATCTCAGTGAAACCGTTCGACATTTCGAAGCGGGAGGTTTGGGACGCATACCTGAAGGTGAAGGCCAATGGGGGTGCTCCGGGGGTGGATGGGTGCACGATCGAGGAATTCGAGAAGGATCTGAAGAGAAATCTCGCGAAGATCTGGAATCGGATGTCATCGGGCAGCTATTTCCCGCCCCCGGTTCTGGCGGTAGAGATACCGAAACCAGGCGGCACAAGAACGCTCGGCGTGCCCACTGTGGCTGACAGAATCGCCCAAACGGTGGTGGCCAGGCATCTGGAGCAACGGGCGGAACCGTTGTTCCATCAGGATTCCTATGGCTATCGACCGGGGCGGTCGGCGTTGGACGCGGTTGCGGTATGCCGGAAGCGATGCTGGAAGAAGGACTGGGTGGTCGATTTGGACATCCAGAAGTTCTTCGACAGTGTGCCGTGGGACTTGATGGTCCAGGCGGTGGAGGCTCACACCGACGCTCGTTGGGTGCTGCTGTATGTGAAACGGTGGCTTGCTGTGCCGTTGCAGCGGCCCGACGGGACCTTGCTGCAGCGAGACCGGGGAACCCCACAGGGGTCAGCGGTGTCACCCGTATTGGCGAATCTGTTTCTTCATTATGCGTTCGATACGTGGATGTCCCGGAACTTTCCGGGTGTCACTTTTGAACGTTACGTCGACGATGCGGTTGTGCATTGCGTCAGTGAACGTCAGGCGCGCATGCTGGTCGAGGCGATCGGGGAACGGATGGTCGAAGTCGGGTTGCGGTTGCATCCGGACAAGACCAAGGTGGTGTACTGCAAGGACGGGAAACGCAGTCGGGATCACCCGGTGACGTCGTTCACGTTCTTGGGGTTCACTTTCCACGCCCGCGGGGCGCGGGGCAAGAACGGGGAGATATTCACTTCGTTCCTGCCCGCGGTCAGTAAGGATGCCCTCAAGAAGATGAGTGCGCAGGTGCGAGCCTGGCGGCTACATCTACGCACCGGCCGTACTTTCGCCGAACTCGCCCGGGAGATCAACCCGGTCGTGCGCGGTTGGATGCAGTACTACGGCGCGTTCTACCAGACTGCGCTGTATCCCTTGCTGAGGCGTGTCAACTACTACCTGATGCGCTGGGTCCGCAAGAAGTATCGGAAGGTCAGGACCTTCAAGAAGTTCCACAAGCGATGGAAACAGGTGACCGCTACGTGGCCGAACCTGTTCGCTCAGTGGAGATGGGTCCATTCGATCTGGTGATCAGGATGATAAGAGCCGTATGACGGGAGACTGTCACGTACGGATCTGTGGGAGCCCAGGGGTGCGATTCCCCTGGGCGACCCGACCGCCCGGAGTGTTGGCGGTGGGGCGCGGTTTGACCGCGCCCCACCCACGGCCTACTTCTTCGTCGCGGGTCCTCCCGCATAGGTGGTTTGTTCGGTAGTCGTCTTGCTCGTGGTGGCTTGCGCCGACACGGACTGGTAGAAGAACGAGGTCTCGTCGGAGTTCCGGAACGTGATCAGCACAGCGCCGGAGGTTGCCTTGACGGCTGCCGGATCCGTGTCCGAGGGGTAGCGGGTTTGGGTTTGGTTGTCGGCGAGCGCGGTCCAGGCGCGGTAGGCGGTTCCGCCGGGAGCTGTTTGCTCGGTGGTGTAGATGTAGTTGTCGTTGCCGCGTACGGCGACCTTCACCACGCCGCTCCCGCCGGTCACCGCGGCAGGTGCTCCGTTGGCGGTGAGGCCGGTGATCGTTTGCCATGTGCCGGGGAAACCCGTGGCGGTTTCGCGTTGGGTAGCCACCGTCCCGTCGGTGCGGGTCGCGTAGACCTGCAAGCGACCGTCCGGGTTGACCAGCGCGGCAGGGCGTCCGGCGATCGCGCCGCCCGCGACGTTGCGCCAGGCGGCGAGAGTGGTGGTGAAGCGAGCCGCTTTGACGTTTCCGTTGACGGCACGACCGACGATCTCGAACGCGGTGCCCGACGGGATGACGACGAAGTCCGAGAGTCCACCGCTGATGGTGCCGAGGTCGCGCCAACCGGCGAACGGTCCATCCACAGCGGACTGCGTTCGAGTCCACAGCTTTCCGTTGGCGTCGACGGCGAATCCCCGGATGATTCCGCTGGAGTTGCGGGCGAAGTCTGCGGGACCGGACGTCCAGCCGCCGATGCTGACGGGCTCAAGGCCGATGAACCCGGTCTCGG
This sequence comes from Umezawaea sp. Da 62-37, assembly GCF_032460545.1. Lineage (GTDB taxonomy): Bacteria > Actinomycetota > Actinomycetes > Mycobacteriales > Pseudonocardiaceae > Umezawaea. The sequence goes on along the minus strand of NZ_CP135965.1, from coordinate 2,814,012 downwards.
GTTCCAGAGTCGACCTCGTGTCGCCGTCCTGCCCGAGGGCGAACGACAACAGCCTGCCGGTCTGCCCGGTGACGACCGACGGGGTGTTGGTCAGTTCGCTGCCCAGCGGCGTCCAGTAGTCGATCGTCTGCGGGTTGGTCGGATCCGGTTGGGACAGGTGGATCTGTTGACCCAGGTTGTTGGTGTAGAAGTAGTGCGGCACGGAGTTGCGGCCGAGGACCGCCCTGGTCGGCGCCAACGGCCGCGGCGCGGCGGTGACGCGTTGCGGGAACGGTGTGGCGGACAGTTTGCACCCGTCGCTGATCGCGACCGTGTCCTCGTCGTTCTGCCACCCGCTGCCGATGAACTTGCCGACCCCGGAGTCAACCCAGGTGTTGGTGTCTTCGAGGTAGCGGTACCAGAGCAGGTCGCCATCGCTGCCGTCGCCGTCGGCCCGGATGCCGTAGAGCAGGTCACCGCCAGGGGAGAACACCTTGCTGAAGATGTCCCACCCGCTGTCCACCGACAGGTTGTACTGGATCCACCGCTGGGATTCGGTGTGGTACCGGTAGCGGAACAGGTCGCCGTTCGGCTTGCGCGCGAAGATCACTCCGTTGCCCGCGGCGACGATGAGGTCGTACTGACCCCAACCGGTGTCGACCACGTCGCCGTCCGGGTTCGCCCACTCCGTGCCCATCCACAGGTAGGACTTGAGCTGTCCGGCCTCGTTGACGGCGTAGATGCGACCGGTCTCGTCCACCGTGATCCGGTTGCGGTACTCGGCGGTGGTGAAGACGCCCCAATCACTGCCGATCTGTTGGACCGCGCCGCCGTTCTCCCATCCCGGTGCCCAGCGGAAGCGGTTCAATGCTCCCGTGTCGGTGATGTTGTAGATGATGCCGTCCGGTCCGGCGAAGGTCTTGCCGTGCCAGTCCGTTCCTTGCTGCGCGCCTCCGGTCCACGAGATGAGGCCTGTCTCGGGCTCTTCGTGCTGGTGGATGTAGAAATCACCGTTGGGGCGGGTGGTGTAGACCGAGACGCCCGATCGGCAGACCAGGGTGGTGTCCGCCGATGCTATTTGTGGTGATGTGAGCAAAATCGGTGCGACGAGCGTCATGGCTACTGATGCCACGGCGAAACGTCTGGTTTTTCTACCGCTTTCCCCTGTTGTCTTCTTCATTCATTTCCTGTTCATCCGGGCGCACCGAAACAGGATCCCCCCATTTGGACACACCTTGGACAGGGCTGGTTGCCCTGTGCAGGCAATCGAGCGCGGCGGCTTGCCCGCTGATGCGGACGGTATCCCGCGAGGTGGAATTCGACCCTGGTCGCCCTGCAGGATCGCCCGGATGTCGGTATCGGCTGCTGAGCGTGTTCAAAGGCATCATGCAGGTGGTCGATTGCGCAATTAATCGATGACTGATACGAGTCACTGTTCCGAACCGAGGGCTTGCTAACGTGGCCGACTTCCTGCAATGTCTGCGGTGCGCGCCAAGGGGGGCAGCGTGTTTCCGGCGTGCAAGGGGTGGGGGAAGACTTCGTTATGCCTCGTAATCGTGGTATCGGCTATCGGCGCAGATCGTCCATTCGGCGGCTGATCAGTGCGTCATTAGTCGTAGTGGTGTCGATTGGCGTGTTCGGTCCACCCGCTTCGCAGGTGATCCCACCGATGGAGTGGGCTCAACGGGAGATCGCCCAGGCGATGGCGATGGCGCCCGACCAGCGCTGGGACTCTGCCGACGGCGAAGCCCACGAGGTCTCCGACACCCCACCGAACGAAGCGGAAGCCAAGTCGCTGCAGTCGAAGTACCCGCCGATCGACGGTCAGAAGATGATCGGTGCACCGGCCAATGAGGTTGACGTGTCCAAGGGGCCGTCGACTGTTCGCGGTTTCGACCAGGCCACCAGCCGTGAGGACGTCGACAAGCGCGGCGAGTTCGACCGGACCTACCGCAACACCGACGGCACCCTGACGACCGAGTTCAACCGCGAACCGGTGAACTACCAGGATCGGGACGGGACCTGGCGTCCCATCGACCCGTCGATCGTCGAGGCGGGCCGGGACGGTTGGCGCAACCGAGCCGATGACGTCGAGCTGCGTTTCTCCCGCCAGTCCACCCCCGACTCGACCGTCACGATGCGGCTCGACGACGAGCACGAATTGTCCTACGGGCTACGCGGGACAGCCGCCTCGACCGGTGTGGTCGAGGGCAACGCGATCACCTATCCGGATGTCTTGCCAGGAGCGGATCTCCGGTTGGAGTCCCAGGCAGGTGCGGTCAAGGAGATCGTCGTCCTCGACTCACCCACGTCTTCGCACTCGTGGGTCTTTCCGTTGCGCCTCAAAGGGCTGACCGCCCAGGTGATCGACGGTCGCGTGGTCCTCAAGGACACGGAGGGACTCGAGCGAGCGATCATCCCGCGCGGCTTCATGACCGACTCCACAGTCGATCCGCGCAGCGGTGAGCCTGCCACCTCGCACGGCGTGACCTATTCGATCGTCGACGACGCGGGAAAACCCGCGCTCAAGGTGGATCTTGACTCCGCGTGGCTGAAGGATCCCGCGCGCAAGTACCCGGTGCTGGTCGACCCGACGGTGCAGCAGAAGAACAGCAACTCCAGCATGTTCGTGGAGAATGCGGCGCGCGTCGACGGCGCGTCGGATCTCAAGACCGGGTTCAGCGGTGGTTCGAAGGCCGCGACCTACCTGGCGTTCGACAACATCGAGAACGAGCTGCGCAACCACAAGATCTTCGGCGCCCAGCTCTACCTGACCAACTACTGGTCCTGGTCCTGCCAGCCACGTCCGATCACCGTGCACGCCGTCACCCAGGCCTGGGGTGTCTCAGGCGGCTTCCCCGGTCCGTCGGTCGGTCCGGCGCTGGCCGAGGCTTCTTTCGCACATGGGTTCATCGCCGCCGGGCAGACCTCGTCGAGCTGCCCCACCGCGTCCGAGGTGATCGACCTCGGGGTCGGCGGCCGCGACTTGGTGCAGCGGTGGGTCACCGGCGCCCAGGACAACTACGGCCTCAGCGTCCGGGCCTCGGAGACCGACGCGTTCGGCTGGAAGAAGTTCACCGGCCACGGCACCGCCAACCCGCCGAAGCTGTTCGTCACGCACACCCCCTACGACGCCGAGTACCGCATCGACCGCGGTGTGCCGGAGCCTCCGGTGCACTCGCAGCAGGGTGGCGACGTCAAGATCACCGTCACCAACCGCGGCTCCCAGACCTGGACCCCGTCGACGTTCTCGCTGGGCTACCGCGCCTACAAGGGACAGGGCAGTCCGTACGGCGTCAACGAGGACAGCGCCCAGTTGCCCCATGACGTTCCCCGAGGTGATTCGGTCACCTTGGACGCGCACATCAATGCGCTGACGCCCGGCGACTACATGCTCGACTTCAGCATGGTGCACAAGGGTGTCACCTTCTTCACCGACGAGCAGATCCCGCCCGCCCGGATCTCCTTCCAGGTGCAGAACCTGCGGCCGATCATCAAGAAGCAGTACCCACCCAACGGGTACTCCGCGCAAACCCTCACCCCGCAGTTCTGGGTCGACGCCGTGGACATCGACTCGCCGCCCGATCTCAAGCCGCAATACCGGTTCGAGATCTGCGAGAACTACGTCGACAACGTCGGCGTCAACTGCTTCGGCTCCGGCTACGTCAGTGATCGCACATGGATGGTCCCGGCGGGGGTCCTGCGGTGGAGCAAGGACTACCAGTGGCGGGCGTTCGGGTTCGACGGCCAGCTTGAAAGCGAAGCGCTGCCTCCGAGTCACCTGCTCACGGCGGTTCCCCAGCCGGAGATCACCTCGCACTTGTCCAACGCGCCCTACAGCGGCGTGAGCAAGGCCTTCGACCCGCAGACGGGCAACTACTTCGCCAGCGCCATCGACGCCACCGTCACCGTCAGCGGTCCCAGCCTCAACGTGGTCCGCACGTACAACAGCCTGGACCCTCGTAGAGACCTCGCCTTCGGCGCTGGCTGGTCCACCCGCTATGACATGAGCGTTATGCCGGACGGCGACGGTTCTGGCAACGTGGTGGTCGTCTACCCCGATGGGCAGCAAGTCCGCTTCGGTCTCAACCCGGATGGGTCGTTCGCGCCGCCACCCGGCCGCGCCGCCAACTTCCGCAGCGAGGTCCCGGAGGCCGGTGGCGGCTGGGTCCTGGTTGACAAGTCGTTCACCATCTACCGCTTCCGCCCCGACGGCAAGCTCTCCAAGATTTTGGACGAAGCCGGCCAAGAGGTCGCCATCGAGTACGACACACAAGGGCACGTCCAACGCGCGGTCAGCATCCGAAGCGGTCGCGGACTGAACTTCACCTGGAATGGTGCGCATGTCGCCACGGTGAAGACCGACGTGATCGACGGCACGCAGTTCACATGGACTTACACCTACGTCGGTGACCGCTTGGAGAAGGTCTGCGACCCCAGGAACGGATGCGCCCAGTACGGCTACGGACAAGGGTCTCACTACCGCAGCGTCGTCGCGGACTCCAGGCCCGGTTCCTACTACCGGCTCGGTGAGGTGTCCGGTACGACGGCCGAGAGCCAGATCCGCACCAACCTCGGCAAGGACAACGGGACGGCAAAGGATGTCGCCCTTTCCGTAGGCGCGATCAACGGCACTGGTGACGGGGCCAAAACGTTCAACGGCACGTCTTCGGTGATCACGTTGCCCGACGGGACGATGCGTAAGAACCGCGACCTCGCCATCGAGATGTGGTTCAAGACCACCAACGGTGGACCGCTGTTCGGCAACCAGAAGGCGCCCATCGACCAGACCTCCGCCGGCGCGGTCCCGACGCTCTACGTCGGCCAGGACGGCAAGCTGCGCGGCCAGTTCTGGAACGGCGGCGCCCACCCGATCACCTCGACCACGTCGGTGAATGACAACCAGTGGCACCACGTCGTGCTCTCCGGCTCGTTGGCGACCCAGACGTTGTTCCTGGACGGCAATGTCGTAGGTACCCAGGCTGGGGAGATCGACCACGACGACGTCCTCTATAACCAGATCGGCGCCGCCTACACCGTTCCGCCGCAGGCGTGGCCGGGGTGGGGAACGCAAGCGCGCCGGTTCTTCGACGGGCAGATCGACGAGGTCGCCTACTATGAACACCCGCTCGGCTTAACCGCTGTGAAGTCGCACTTCCAAGCCCGCTCGCCATCGGACCAGCTCACCAAGCTCACCCTGCCCACCGGGCGTGTATCTGCGCAGATGATCTACGACGACGTGTTCGACCGGCTGCGCGAGTACACCGACGACAACGGTGGTACCTGGAAACTCGCCGTCCCCGCGGTGACCGGCAACGAGCAGAACCTGGTGCGCACTACACGCGTCACGGACCCCGGAAACCGGTACCACTTCTACGACTTCGACCCACAACGCGGACGGATCCTGCGCTACAGCGCGCCACTGGGGCAAGGGTTGCGCGACGAGGATGTGCGCGACCCGTCGGGACAACCCTCACCGCCGACACCCGCCTGCCCGACGACGACATCTCCCGAGGGGCCGATCGTCTGCGGCGGCCCGGCACAGCCTGGCGGCGGCTGGATCGGCGGCCCCGCCAAAGGCCAAGGGTCACGCACCTTCGACTACGACGCCCAAGGCTTCCAGAACACCATCACCGACGAGAACGGCAACCAGGTCGTCCTCACCAACGACGTCCGCGGCAACCTCATCTCCAAGAAGACCTGCCGCGTCGCGTCGAGCAACTGCCAGACCTCGTACTCCGGCTACTACCCGAACACCAGCGACATTACCGACCCGGCCAACGACAAGCTCACCGAATCACGTGATCCCCGGTCCACCAGTGCCACCGACAACCGGTTCCTGACCCGTTACGAGTACAGCACCAGCGGCAAACGGGGCCTGCTGCTCAAGCAGACCTTGCCGGACAACTCGACGGTCGTCCACACCTACACGCTGCCTTCCAACGCGACGCCCGCCGTGGGTGACGGAAGTGCACCCGAGGGCCTGGTCGCGACGACCACCGGACCGGGTACCGCCGTCGTCAAGTACCAGTACTACCGCAACGGCGACCTCGCCAGGGTGACGAACGCCGCCGGTCTGATCAGCGAGTTCACCTACGACGTGCTCGGCCGCAAGTCCAGCGAGAAGCAGATCTCCACCGCCTTCCCCGCAGGCTTGACCACCCTGTACACCTACGACGAACTCTCCCGGACCAAGACCATCACCAATCCGGCGACTACCAACGCCGTCACCGGTGTGAAGCACACCCTGCGCAGCACCACCGACTACGACACCGACGGCAGGGCCACGGTCGTGACCCTCGCCGACCTCACCGGCGGCGACGCCACCAGGTCCTCGACCATGGGCTACGACGACTGCGGCCGAGTCGGATCGGTCAAGGACGCGGCGGGCAACGAGACGTTCTACGGCTACGACGTGTTCGGCAACCGGACCTGGATGGTCGACGCTGGCGGCAACAAGTACGAGTACGGGTACACCGCCCGCAACAAGGTCGCCGAGGTCCGATTGCGTTCCTGGCACGGCGATCCCGTGCAGCCGGGAAGCGGCGGAGGCGATGGGGAAGGTCCGAAGCAGCCGGGGGAGACCCTCATCGTCCAGGCCTTCGCCTACGACATGGCCGGTCGGATCACCAGGTCCGTCGACGCGATGGGCCGGAAGCTGCGCTACGACTACTTCACCGACGACATGCTCCGCACGGTCACCGCCAAGGACCTGCACGACCCCGCCGACTCGACCAAACCGGTGCGCGACCTCGTGCTGGAGAGCTTCGAGTACGACCAGGCCGGTCGTCCGGTCAAGCACACCACCCCCGGCAACCGCGTCCAGACCACGGAATACGACTCGGTTGGACGTGTGAAAGCCACGATGGCCGATCCCACCGGCCTCGCTCGACGATCCGCGTACGACTACGACGTCATGGGCAACGTCACCAAGGTGACGCAGACCGGGCTGAGCTCCAACAGCGTCGGCATGGACGTCGCGGGCAAGTCCGTGATCCTGGACTTCGGCTACGACGCGGCCGGGCGTCGCACCAGCGAGACCATCTACAATGGAGCCGACCGCTATAAGACGACCTACCGTGTCGACGACCGAGGGCTGGTGCGGTCCACCACCGACGCCCGCGGGAACCTCACTGGCGTGGCGCCGGAGCCTTTCACCACCGACTTCGGCTACGACGAGATGGGCCGTTCGACCTCCACCACCGGCGCGTCCGTCCACGTGGAAAGTGCTGGAAGCACGGCCACTCCGTTGCGTCCCACTGCGTCCATCGGCCTCGACAGCTTCGGCATGGTCACCCACACCAAGGACCCCAACGGGCGGATCGCCACGACAGTGCGGGATCTGCTCGGTCGTCCGCAGCGCGTCGAGTCGCCCGACTACACCAAGCCGGGAGAGGCCACGGCGGGCAAGGCCGTGCTGCGCTACGAGTACGACGCCATGGGCAACGTGCGCAAGACGACCGACCCGCGTGGCGCGGTGACCGAATACCGGTACGACCAGCTCCAGCACCTGGTTCGCCAACTTCTGTCGGACCCGGACAACCCCTTGGTCACCAAGGACGTCAAGCAGTTCGGCTACACCCGCACCGGCGAACCGCTGTCGATCACCGATCCCACCGGTGGCCGCGTGCAGTACACCTACGACGACCTCGGCCGCCGGATCACGTCGACCAGTCTCGAGCGCGAGCCCACCCCGGCCGCGTACACGACCACGTTGAGCTACAACGACTCCAGTGACCTCACGAGTGTGAAGACGCCCGTCGGTGAGATCACCGCGTTCGGATATGACCAGCTCGGGCAGCCCACCACGACCACCGCTCCATCCGGAGTCGTCAGCAAGACGGGCTATGACTTCGCGGGCAGGCAGGTCCGTTCCTCGGACGGGCTCAACCGCACGACTTACCTGGCTTTCGATCAGGCAGGCCGCAACACCGGCACCTACCAGCTCGGCGCGCAGGAGCAGATCCTCCGGCAGACCGCCGCCAAGTACGACGCTGTCGGCAACCTCACCGAAGCCCGGAACGCGCTCAACGACACCACCACGCTCACCTACGACGCGGGCAGCAGACTGACCACCCAAGTCGAGCCCGTGGCCGACGGCCACACGATCACGACGAGCTTCGGCTACGACGCCTCGGGTAGCCGCACCCGCTACACCGACGGCCGCGGCAACGCCACCATCTTCACCACCAACAGCCTCGGACTGCCCGAGTCCGTCATCGAACCCTCCACACCGACACACCCCGCGGCGACCGACCGGACGTGGACGATCGGCTACGACCTCGCGGGGAACTCCACCTCGGACCGGGCACCAGGCGGCGTCACGAGGACCCGTACCTTCGACGGCCTCAACCGCCTGAAGTCCGAGACCGGCGTGGGCGCCGAGGTTGCGACCGCGACCAGGACACTGACCTACGACGCCGCGAACAGGCTCAAGACATTCGATGCGCCCGGTGGGACGAACGCCATCACCTACAACGACCGCGGACTCGTCCTCGGCGTCACCGGGCCATCGGGGACCACGACCACCGACTACGACGGCAACGGCAGGCCTACGAAGCTCACCGACGCCTCGGGAACCGCGATCTACACGTACAACGCGGGCAGGGTCGCCACGGTCAAGGACGATATTACCGGCGCCACCCAGACCCTCGGCTACAACGGCGCCGACCAGGTCGAGACCGTCAACTACGGCAATGGCAGCCTGCGGACCTACGGGTACGACGACTTCGGCCGTCCGCGCACCGATACCACCAAGAACTCGGCCAACGCCGTGGTCGCGGGCATCACTTACGACTACGACGTCGCCAACCAGCTGAAGGGCAAGACAACCGCGGGTACAGCGGGAGCGGGAGCCAACACCTACGCCTACGACCGCGCGGGCAGGCTCACCTCGTGGACCGGTGGTGGGACGACGACCGGGTACGAGTGGGACGACGCAGGGAACCGGACCAAGGTCGGGACGAAGACGTCGGTGTACGACGCCCGCAACCGCCTGACCTCCGATGGCGACTACACCTACAGTTGGTCCGCGCGCGGCACGATGGCGACGCGTACCAGTTCCGGTCTGGTCGAGCAGTACGGCTTCGACGCGTTCGACCGCGCGGTCAAGCACGACAGCACCACCTACGCCTACGACGGCCTGGACCGGATGGTCACCCGTGACGGGTTCGTGTTCAGCTACCGCGGAACAGGCCTGGATCTGGCTTCGGACGGGACCACGACGTTCGGGCGCGGCCCCGGCGGCGACCTGGTCTCACTAGGTAAGGGCACCGAGAAACGGCTTGCGGTCACTGACAACCACGGCGACGTGGTCGGCGCCTTCGACCCGTCCGCGACCGTCACCGCGTTGACCAGCTCGGCGGCCTACGACCCGTTCGGCAAATCAGTGGCGAGCAGCGGAACGAAGTCGCCGCTGGGGTTCCAGAGTGACTGGACCGACCCCGATACCGGTGAAGTAGACATGGGGGCTCGCTGGTACGACCCCGGTACCGGCGGATTCACCGCGCGTGACAATATTTCGCTGCCGTCTTCGCCGTCCATGCGCACAAATCGTTATACATACGGCGGAGGGGCGCCGCTGGTCAATACTGATATTAACGGACATGAATACTTTGATTGTCAAATAGCAAATCATGGGTACGTTTCGTGCAAGGGTGGGCCTGGGCGTGGAGGAGTCTGCGATCCGCGATTCCATCAAGGTTGCGCAGTCCAGCCGCCGGACAAGAATGTTCAACTTTCGCTTATCGGTGACTTCTGGTCGACTTTTGGAAACTTCCTCGACAACCTTGGCAGGATCGGTTTCGGCCCTCCTCAGATTCCGCTGAGCGGAGGGGTAGTGCCTGGGGGTAATGGGCAAAATAGCCCTGGGCAAGGCAAGACGACTGATCAAGCGCGTGATGATGCTGCGCACGTAGCGAAGAACAATCCACTGCCGACGTTGCCTGCGGCAGTCCAACCCTTGTTCGCAGGGCCTACGGGATCGACCTTCGACAGTCCTGTCTCGAGCACTCCTCAGGCTCCGGCGGGGCATCCGGGTTCGAGTGAGATTGTCGATCAGCAGCCCGGATACGACCAGGAGAAGCAGGCTCTGGTCGGAGATGAACCGATCGTCCGATCCGTCGACACGCCAGGGCTTTCAGGGCTTGAGTCGAGCGGGAGTGGCAAGGGTTTCTGGGATAGTGTCTCAGATTTTGCCGATGACCCTTTCGGGTCGATAGGTCGAGCCTTTGACAATCTGACAGTTGGCGATATCGGGCATACCGCGTTGGATGTCCTGGGCATGGTCCCTGGGTTCGGTGAGATCGCCGATGGTGTGAACGCGCTGTGGTATTTGGCCGAAGGAGACTACCTCAACGCGGGCTTGTCTGCGGCGGGAATGATCCCATTTCTGGGTTGGGGCGCGACCGCAGGCAAGGCGGTCAACAAGGGGCGAAAAGTCACCGACGATCTCGCGTCAGTGTGCAAGGCCACCAACAGCTTCACTGGTGACACCGAAGTGGTCATGGCCGATAGATCTCGTCGCCAGATCAAGGATCTTCGAGTTGGAGATGCCGTCTGGGCCACGGATCCGACCACCCACGAGAGCGGACCGCGCGAGGTGACCGAGGTCCGGAACGCCACCGAACAGAAAAAACTGGTTGCGGTAACGGTGGATGTCGACGGCGACACCGGTGACCGGACCGGCACGGTGAAGGCCACTTCTGGGCACCCGTTCTGGAGTGAAAGTCAAGGTCGTTGGCTTGAGGCTCATAAACTCGGGTCGGACAGCCGGTTGCTGTCAGACAGCGGGGCTGTCCTTCCTGTGCTTGATACGCGATCGTGGCCTGAAGTTCGGACTGTCTACAACCTGACAGTTGACGGCCTTCATGCCTATTATGTACTTGCGGGTGCCGTTCCGGTGCTCGTCCATAATTGTGGAACCGGATCAATCTCCAACAGTAGGCCCGATGACCTTGGGCTGGAAATGATGGAAGCTGACTTTGCTGGAGTATCTCCAATTATTGCTGGATCGTCCAATTTCTCACAGGCGGCATCTGAAGGTGGAAACTTTCTTTGGACCGTTGGAGAAGCGGGAAACCTGAACATGGTTAGGTCGGCCCCTGGTATACATCACACCGTCGCCAGTGGCGGCAAACCTGTGATCGGTGCAGGTCAGGTGACATTTCGAAATGGTGGTGCGATTACGTCGTTCGACAACTTCACGGGGCACTATACGCCACCTTGCGTGCAGTGTGCCGCCGCCTTCATTGCGCAAGGTGTGGACGCCTTCGCTGGGGTCGGAATTCGGGTTCCATTGGCAGTGATTAGGGATTACGGTGGGAGGGCTCCGTAAATGGGAGTCGATTCTGATCTTCATGAAATTCGGGGAATCCCGGTCGGTGAGATTTCCGAATGGATTGGAAGACGTTTTCCGGATGAGACCTTTCCGCAATGGTGGATGGCGATTTTCGAATCCCTCGAAATTAGCTTGAGTCCTTTGCGTGATGTTGCCCCCGAGTGGCGTCTACGTGATTTTACGGTCGGTGCGGAGATTGTTAAACTGGCGGTAACCACGGGAGGAGTCAGGCCGTCAATGGGAGTGTATTGGCTATTGCGGTTGGCGACGATCGCGCGTCGATTTGAACCGCCGATTGTCGATCTGCCTGCACTTATTATGCCGGACGGGGCTATGGAGTGGGCACTTAACGCAATGCCTTTCTCGCGTGAACGTGCTTTGGAAGAGTCCGTAATTCGGAAGGCAGAGTACCTGACTGCTGGTGATGAATTTTATGCACCTGTCGGCAAGGTGTTTGCTGTTAACAATGCGGAGGATGTCAAGTTTTCTGCACTGCAAGATGTAGAGTTGATCTTGTCCGCTTTGCCGTGGGTCTACCCTGGTGTGTTGAATGGGAATCTGAGGCGTGAAGTCGATGCCTGGTTGGAAATTGGAAGACAACTGTAGCCCCGAGTGCCGGCTGCTCGTGGCAGAACGAGATGTAGCCCTTCGGTCGGATCCACAGGATGTTCAGCGGCGGTTCCATCGCGGTGCCCCCGTCACTGAGCCCTGATCCACCGATGTGATTCCGGAATGATCATGTCGTGGTTTGTGGGTGATGGCCGGAGATGAGGACAGGCGTGATCCGCTGGTCTGTCCAGCATTTCCACTGTGGTCGGGATGTCGGGCCCTCGCGGGGCGGGTGGACAGGTCGGGTCAGGCCGATGGTGGCGGTGCGACGTGAACCGCATCGGGGTGAACGGCGTCGAAGAGTTGTTGCCGGGCGTCCCGCCAGGGCCAGTGCCGGGGCAGGTGAACGGTGAGATAGCAGCGGGCGGAGCGGGCCAGGCGGGCCGGCACGGCGATCAGATGGGCGCGGAGGGTCGCGGTGGTGGCCTTGGTGTGGAAGACCGATGCCAACGACCCGGCGGCCCGTAGCAGGTTGTGGGTGATCGCCCAGCAGGTCAGCCAGGCCGCGTTGGCCTGGAAATGTCCCGAGGGCAGGTGCGCCAGCGGGCCGGCTTTGCCGTCGGCGATGACCTGTTCGATGACCGCGTGCCGGCGGTGGTCGGCTTCGGCGGGCACGAGTTCGAAAGGGCTGTCGGTGAACACCGTGTGGTAACGGTAGGCGGGGAACAGTTCGGTCTGCCCCGCCGATGTCGTGGTGTTCAAGCGTTTCACGCGGCGCACCATCAACGTGGCGGTGACCCGCTCGGTTTTACGGCGTCCGGTGAACGCGGTGTAGCACGGGATTTCGGCGACCTCGGCGTCGGAGATCAACTCGCCGGTGTCGGGGTCCTCGATCGCGTTCGGGTAGCGGATCGGGATCCACGCGTGGTCGGCGATCGTGGTGATCGCGGCGGTGATGGAGGGGTTCGTGCCGGTGGTCAACGAGAAACGGGCGCCGGCCCGGCGGCAGGCCGCGACCACGTCGGCGGTGTAGAACTTCGCGTCCGCGCGGACGATCCGTATCCCGGTGCAGCCGATCTGGGCGGCGACGGCGAGGGCTTCGGCGACGAAGGACTCCGCGCCGCGCACGTCGGCGGCTTTGCCGCGTCGCATCCGCACCGCGGCGATCACCGGCCGGGCCAGCGGCGTGGAGACCACCGCCACCAACGGATGCAGGGTGCGCTGTCCCTTGAGACGGCCGTGCTCGGCACCCTGTTTGGCATGCCCGTAGACCCGTCTGTGGGTGGGGTCGATATCGATGAACGCCACGGTGTCCGCGCCGGGGAGCAGCGGGGTGCGGGCGGCCAGTTCGGCCAGGAACGCCCGGTGCACCTGGTGGAGTTGGCGGACATGGCCGTGGGTGAACGATCGCAGGAAGGTGCCCACGGTGGAGGGTGCGCGTGTCCCGTCGAACGCGAGGTCCATGCCGCCATGTCGTACTCGGTGGACGTCGTCGATGCTGTCCGCGCCCGCGACCATGGCCGCGACCAGTGACATCACCTTCGCGGCGGGGTTGGCGCCGCCGCTGTCCGCGTCGGGGATGCGGATCGCCTCGGCGGCCAGTTCGGGCAGGCGGCAGTGTCGGGCCAGTCGTAGCACCGGTATCAGGCCGGCGTCGGCGATCAGGTTCGGATCGTCGAACCGCGCCGACACCGCCGAGGCGGTATGAGAGGATCGCACTTGGCAGATGTCCTTTGCTCACGCGTTGATGGAACCGTCGCAAGTCCCATTATCGCAGTTCAGAGGGCATCTGCTTTCATGTCTGGAGACATTTCAGATCACAATCCTCGGTGGATTGAGGCTCAGGTTTGCCTTCCGGGTCGTCCAATGCCTTCAGGATTCGGTCATCGTCAGCGGTCCAACGCATCATCACGGGTGCCGATCGCCTCACCCCACCGCAGACCGGCACCGGCAGCGAGGGTGACCACTGCCCGGTATCGATCGGGCACCGCCGGTAGTAGCGCGATCCGGAAGTCGTCGCGGCTGATGATCTGTCCTTCGGTGTCGCGCTTCCGCAGCTTCGGGAACCGCACTCCTTCACATGGGTTCGTCCCGATGAGCTGGTTTCGCACGGCGGACCGCAGTACTGCTGAGGCCAGTTGCAGGCACTTCGACAGGACGGGCCGTGATCGGTGACCAGCCAGGTCAGTGACCCACTTCTGCACCGGGAGTTCGTCGATCTTGGACAGTGGCCAGCTTCCCTCTGGGGAGTACGTGGGTCTGCATGACTGACGCGTCGTGCGCAGCCGTCGTGATCTCGTGCCCAATCACGAGCCGGTGGCGGCTGACGCGCTTTGCGGGAGTGAGGCCCTCGCGGACGCGCTGGTAGGCCAAGCCGCAGCTCAGGTTGAGCAGGTAGGCCGCCTCATCAACGGGTGTAGGTCAGCAGACCGTGGGCGATGGTCGGAGTCGGCCAGCCGGTTCGTAGTGGGTCGGGCCCGTCAGTTGTCGGCGACGTATCGCGTTCGCGTGCTGCAGCACCGCTGACGGGACGGACAGCAGTTTCCTGGCCACCATGTAGAGCAAAGACACGATCACCCGAATATGCCATCAAATACAGCGACCCCCTCGCACTACCAGCGGCGACGACTTCTCAAGCGACCCAAGGGGGCATCCGCCGCGCGGTCTGCTCTTGAGTTGGGGCCTAGTGAGCGGGTGGACGGTGGTGGCGCACCAGAGTGGAGGTGATCGGCGTGATTGGGAGTGGCGGCGAGGTTACTGGCCTTGGGTTGGTGGGGCGGGTTGTGGTGAGGGTGATGCGGACGAGGGTGGGGCGCGAAGGGTGCTGTCCGGACGGACGGTGGGGTGGAGGTTGTTGCGGTGCGGTTGGTGATCGTGAGGCTGTGGTCGGGCTGGTTGAGGCTGTGCGTGTTCGGTGTGGCGGGCTTGATGCCTGCGTGCACCACGTGGTCTCGCCGGATCTGGCGGTGTTGGACGGCGTGGCCGCTGCGCTGGTGAGTCCTTCACCGAAGGTGGGCGGGTGGTTGTCGTCGGGTTCACGGTGATCTCGGTGGACCAGGCGGTGCGGCGGCTCGCGCTGGAGTTGGCTTCGCACGGGATCGTGGTCAACGCGGTTGTCATGCCGGTCGTGGACCGCGGGTCGGAGACGGTTGGTCGGGGTGCGCTGTTTCTTTTGGCGCTGTGATGCCCGGAGGGTCGGTTGACCGTGCCGAACGACGTGGCTGCTGCTCTGCACAACGGAGGCGGCGTGGTTGTGCGGAGGCCGAACTGGTTGACGACGGTGACTTCCTGGAGGTGCACGAGCAATGGGCGACGAACATCGTGTGCGTGTTCGTCCGGCTGGACGGGAACGTGGTGGGCGTGGTCGCGAACCAAACGGCGTCGTCGGCGGGGACGGTTGACATCGACGCCACCCGTGAGCGGCTGGTGCGGGTCTACCGCGAGGAGTTGATGAGCCCCTGCTGTGCGGCCGAGCGGGGCCTGGTTGACGACGTGGTGGACGCGGCCGAGGCGCGGGGCGGGGAATTCGTGGCAGCAGTCCGGATCCAGCGGGTGGGTGCTGCTCAGAAGGCGCCTTGTGGCAGCGCGAACATCGTGTGGCGCGAAACCTTTCGGGCCCTTCGGTCGATACAGCTCCCGACACCATCCACATCGAGGGGGAGCGACGGCGCATGACGCACGGGAGCGATCGCTGGGCCAAGTACGGCAAACTCGGAGCGGTCGCCGCGATCGTGACGGCCATCGTCGTCGGTGCGGCGAACGTGGACGGTTTCCTGTCGTTCGTGGAGCGCTTCACGGGTACGGCGACGACGACAGCCGCTCTGCCGCAGCAGACGCAGGAGGCAGGCTCCACCGGAGTGACTCCGACTGGTTTACCCCAACCCGAGGAAGTCCCGAACGAGACAGCCGCGGCCCAGCCTTCCGCGACCGCCGCGGTTCGGTCACCGGTTGAAACGCCCACGACAGCCGCGGCTCCTCCGAAGCGCGCCGGGGCCTTGATCGTCACCATCAAGATGGGGTCGGGGGGCAAGATCGGTCCGTCGGAGTACCGCGCGGGATCGACGCCGGGGGCGAACGTCGACGTGTACGACGATGCCGGTCAGCTCAGTTCGGGCTGCTACCCGTCCTGGTCGTTGACGCGCGGGGGCACCGAGGTGTTGCCGTTGCGCAACACCAGGTGCACGTCCGGGGGGATCACCATGTTCAACTTCAAGGATTCGCTCGATTCGCCGGGTGACTACCGCCTTCAGGTGGACATCCGCACCGATGGCGGGCAGACCGGCAGTTCGTTCGTCGATTTCGTCGTGCGTTGACCGCTTGCCCCCTGTGACCGTTGAGCGGGGCCATGGGGATCTCCCGGTGGTTCCGTGCGGGGGTGCGCACTGGTGCGGGTACGCCGGAAAACCCGTTGGCCGCCAGTACTTCGCCTGATCGGCGCCGGGTTCTGGGGTGCCTGACTGGTATGGTTTCGGTATGCAGGCGGACCCGACTCGGACCGATGTGTTCGAGGAATACCGGGAACTCATGTTCGGCATCGCGTACCGGATGCTCGGCAGTGTCGTGGACGCCGAGGACACCATGCAGGAGACCTGGCTGCGGTGGAGCAGGATCGACCGGGAGGCGGTCGTCGATCCGCGGGGTTACCTGGTTCGCGCGGTCACCCGGACGTCGATCGACCACCTCCGGCGGGCCAAGGTGCGGCGGGAGCAGTACGTCGGGTCGTGGTTGCCGGAGCCGTTGTTGACGGGGCCGGATTCGGCGGAGGGTGTGACCAGGGCTGACTCCGTTTCCATGGCGATCCTGGTGATGCTGGAACGGTTGTCGCCGCTGGAGCGGGCGGTGTTCGTGCTGCACGAGGTGTTCGGCTTCAGCTTTCCCGAGGTGGCGGCGGTGATCGACCGTTCGGAGGCGGCCGTGCGCCAGCTCGGCAGCCGGGCGCGGGGCAACGTCCGGGGGCGGCCGCGGTTCGCCGCGAACGGCAAGCAGGCCAGGAAGGTGACCGAGCGGTTCCTGGCGGCGGCTCTCGGCGGCGACCTCGGTGGGCTGATGGAGCTGCTCGCACCGGACGTGACCATGTGGGTCGACTCCAACGGCCAGTCCGAGGGCGGTCCCTGGGAGCCGGTGTCCGGGTCGCTGTCGATCGCCGAGTACTTCGCGTCGGTCGCGGGCCGGTTCCCGCGGGGGATGCGGTCGCGGTACGTGGAGTTCAACGGCAGCGGCAGCGGGCTGTTCGTCGTGGGCGACGAGTTGTACGCGACGTTCGTCCTCGACTTCGCGGAGTCGGACGGCCGGGTGGAGGCCATCTGGGTCATCCGCGAGGAGCACAAGCTGTCCCGCATCCGGGTGCCCGCCGACTAGCGGGCCCTCCCGGAGGATGTTCAGCTAGTGGTGTGGATCCACTTCGCGCCCATGGGTTCGGCCACTCGGAGTCCACAATGGACCGGCCGGGCGCGGTGGGCCTGTGACGCCGGCGGAACCACCTCGTCGTCGACCAGGGCCGCCGCTGGGTGATGTCTCCTAAGCGGTGCGGGGTCAGCCGGCCGCGGAGACGATGGCCAGCGCCGGATCCGGGGTGACCAACGGGAACTCCACGCCCCGGCCCAGTTGCAGGCTGATCAACGCCAGGTTGTTCGTGGAGACGATCTGCTCGGTGATGCGGCCGTCGCGCAGCCGGACGGTGTGGGTCTCGATCGTGGTTCCGCGCTCGTCGGTCGCGGGCTGCCCGTAGAACGGGCCGGTGTTGTGCCAGTCCCAGGAGTAGCGGAACACCGCACGGGTGTTGTCGGCGTTGTGGAACTCGTCGTGCAGGGCCGCCCGCAGCCCTGGGTACGTCAGGTGGAATTGGACGGCGACCTTGAGGATCGTCGCCCGGCCTGCGACTTTCCACGCGAAGGGCGCGTAGAGGATGACGTCCTCGTCGTAGAGCTCCGCGAGGGCGTCCCAGTCCTGGGTCGCCCACGCCACGACGAACTTCTCTCCCAGCGAACTCATGATCCACTCTTCCCCTCGTCGACCTGCTGCCCAGACCGACGCACGCGAGCGCCCGACTGTGACATGGGCGCCGGAGATCGGTTTCGCGGCAAAGGTGTTGTTATGCGAGTTCAATCGCCGGCACCCCTCCCGGATAGTGGACACGAGCATGGAAACAATCCAGAATAAGACACCGTGCAGTTATTCGTGAACGCCATCCGGCGGGTGGGTGCCCTAGCGGTCCAATAGATTCGTGTCGAGGAGTCGAACGGACGCATTGGGCGTCAGCCAATTGGACCACCGTTTAGCGTTTTTTCACGATACCGGCGAACACGGGCAGTTCGATGACCGCACCCGACGGCGCGAAGCCGGTGGGTGCGGGCCACTGAATGGGGGAATCGGGAATGCCTCACACGTGCACGTCCACCGCCGGACTGGGTCGGGGCGGCAACCAGTCGACGCGGTTGGCCCGCCAGTTGCCGCCGCTGGTCGGCCGCGATACGGACCTGCTGACGCTGACCGCGCAGCTGTGCAGGTCAGACACCCACCTGTCCACGGTGACGGGGCCGGGTGGGGTGGGCAAGAGCAGGCTGGCGGCCGCGGTGGCCGACGAGATGACCCGGCTGAACTCGGTCACCGTCGCCGTGGTGGACCTGCACGGCGCGACGACCGCGGAGGAAGCGCTGCGCGCGATCGCCGACTCCGTGGTGGATAATTTCGGTTGTCTGATCGGTGAACGGGCTAACGTGCAGGAGATTGCCGAGAAGGTGCCGGACGGTGACGTCCTGCTCATTCTCGACGGCTGTGAGCAAGTCACCGAGAACCTGGCCTTGATGGTTCGTGAACTGTTGTCCTGGCACAACGAGGTGATCTCACCAACGTTGAAGGCCTGACGGAGTCAGCCGAACGCTTGGCCATGCGACCCGAGGCACAACAGAGCCTGAGAGCAGAAGGACGGGGAGCTTCTGATAGGACTGGATTTGCGAAGATCAAATCCCAGTCAGAAAGCTCCCCGTGATCAGCTATCGTGCCACACTCGACGTGCCCCGCGAACTCGCCCAGTACCTGGGCCGCCTGCTCCACACCCAACGCCGCGACCGTGGCACTCGGAAGGGCGCCAGAGCGCTGACCTGCTACGGGCAGGCCGTCATGGGCCTGCGCTGGTTCCGCCAGAACACCGACATCACCGCGCTGGCCCGAGATCACGGCATCTCCCGCGCCACCGGCTACCGCTACCTCGACGAGATCATCACCGTGCTCGCCGAGCAAGCCCCGGACCTGCACGCAGCATTGCGACACGCCAAGAACGAGGGACTGGCCCACGTCGTTCTCGACGGCAAGATCTTTCCCACCGACCGCCTCGCCGAGAAGACCACCAGCGCGAAAGGCGAGCAGATCGACCGGTGGTACTCCGGCAAAGCACACGAGCACGGCGGCAACATCCAGGCCCTGATGGCGCCGAACGGTTTCCCGCTGTGGATCAGCGATGTCGAACCCGGCTCGGTGCACGACCTGACCGCGGCCCGCGAACACGTGCTGGGCGCCCTGTACTGGGCCGCCTCCCGACTCGACCTGCCCACCCTGGCCGACAACGGCTACGACGGGGCGGGCATCGGAGTGTTCACACCGGTCAAGCAGCCCGCAGGCGGGCAGGTACTTGATGTCGACACGCGCACCTACAATGCCCTGCTGCGTGGCCTGCGCTGTCTGGGTGAACGCGGATTCGCGACGCTGACCGGCCGCTGGCGCGCCTTACGGCACTTCACCACCAGCCCTCGCAAGATCGGCGCCATCGTCAAAGCCGCCCTCGTCCTCACTCATTTCGAACATGGACGACTCACCTGAAACTCGCTGAGATCATCTCAACGACCTGAGGGTGCTGACCACGAGCAGACGCCCATTGACGCTGTACGGCGAACGGCTGTTCCCGCTGCGGCCGCTGCCCACGCCGAAGTGGCCGCTCACCGAGGACGTGGCGGAGTTGCAGGAGTACCCGTCGGTGGCGTTGTTCATGGACCGGGCACGCGCCGTCGACCCGTCCTTCGCGCTCACGGCGGAGAACGCGGGCCCGGTCGCGGAGATCTGCCGCCGGATGGACGGCCTGCCGCTGGCGATCGAGCTGACCGCGGCCCGGCTGCGGCTGTTCCCGGTCGGCACCCTGGTCGCCCGGCTGCGCGAGGGCAGCTACGGCCCGGCGGGCAAGAACACCGGCAAGCTCCAGCGGCACAGGTCGGTGCACGCCCTGACGGAGAGCAGCTTCCGGCTGCTGGACGAGGAGCAGCAGCGCCTGCTGACGCGGATCTCGGTGTCCTCGCAGGACGTGGGGCTGCACACGGTCGAGGAACTCGGGGGGCTGGCTCCGCACCAGACCGAGCACGTGCTGGAACCGCTGGTGGACCTCAACCTGGTCGCGGTCCGGCACGGCGCGGGCGACCCGCGGTTCGCCGTGCTGGAGACCGTGCGGGCGTTCTGCATGGCCGTGCTTGCCGAACGGGGCGAACTCGTCGAGGCGAGGTCCCGGCATGCCGAGCACTTCCAGGCGTTCGCCGAGCGCTCCCGGCCGCACCTGACCGGTCCCGACCAGGCGCACTGGCTGGACGAACTCGCGGCGGCCCACGACAACGTGCGACGCGCGCTGGAGTTCCTGCGGCACGAGGGGCGGCTGACCGAGGCCGCGCGGACCGCCGTGGCGATCCACCGGTTCTGGCTGGTCCGCGGCCATCTGGAGGTGGGCAGCCTGCACCTCGCCGCCGCGCCGCCGCTGTCGGGAGGTGCCCTGGACTCGGCTCAGGGTGTGCTGGCCACTGCGATGGGCGACGTGCTGCGGGCCGCGGAAGCGTTCCACCGGGCGGGCACGGCCTACCGGGCGTCCGGCGACCAGGACCTGGAACTGGCCATGCTGGCCCAGCGGCACGCCACGCTGCTGCACGCGGGCGAGCGGCTGAACGTGCGGTCGGTGGACGCCGTGATCCGGGCGGCGGGCAGGCCGGAGGCGCCGACCGAGATCGGGGACGCGGCGCTCGCGCTCGCCATGTCCTCGGGGCACGACCTCGACCGGTGGGAGGAGCGGCTGGAGGCCGCCCGACAGGTGTACCTGCGTCACCAGGACGTGCGCGGGCTGGGCCTGGTGGTCGCCGAGCAGGGTGAGGTCGCGGTGGCCCGCGGCCAGGTCGACCTGGCCGAGCGGTCGTTCCGGCTGAGCCTGGAGAAGCTGTGGTCGGTGGGGGAGCGCACCATGCTGCCGACCGTGCTCGACGCGTACGCCTTCCTGCTGTGGAAGCAGATTCCGGGTCAGGAGGACAGGGTCGTGCGGGTGATGGCGGCGAGTTCGACGCTGCGCAAGGCGACCCGCGCGGCGCCGTTGCGGGCTCTGCGATCCGTGCCCGCGGGGCCCTTGCGGCAGTTGCGCACCCACCTCGGCAACCCGCGGTTCGAGGCGCTGTGGCACGAGGGCCGATTACTCGACACCGCCGCGGTAGTGGCGGAAATCCTGTCCGCGCCGCTGCTGGCAGGCAGCGGACGGACGCCCAGCGCGCCGCAGGACGCGAAGCTCACGCCCCGGCAGTACCAGATCGCCGCGCTGGTCAGCCAGGGGCTGACCAACCGGCAGATCGCCCACCAGTTGCAGATCTCCGAGTGGACGGCGGTGAACCACGTCCGGCAGATAATGCACCGGTTGGGCCTGCCGTCCCGGATCCACGTGGCGCAGTGGGTGCTCAAAGCCGGGTACGGCCTAGGAAACCTTCGCGGCGGACAGCACGACGGGTAGCCGGTCGTAGTCGACCTTGCCGCAGGGGTCGTGCGGCAGGCTGTCCACCTGGATCAGCTTGGTCGGCAGGTACCACTCGGTCATCCCCCTCCAGACCAGGAAGTCCCGCAGGTCGGCCAGGGACGGGCAGCGGCCGCGGGAGGCCACCACGACGCACGGCTGCTCGTCGCAGTCGGACACCGAGTAGCCGATCACCGCGACCTCGCGGATCGCCGGGTGCTGGTGCAGCTCCTTTTCCACCTCCTCGACCGGGATCATGAACATGCCGCCGATCCTGCGGTTCGCCCGCCCGGCGAACCGCAGGCCGCCGCGACCGTCGGGCCGGACCAGGTCGCCGGTGTCGAACCAGCCGCCGTCGGACTCCCACGGCCTGCGCACGTCCCGTTCGCCCGCCGCGTTGGTCTGCCACACGGCGGTGCACAGCGAGGGGCCGCGGACCCACAGCCTGCTCAGCCCGTCGACTCCGGGCACCGGCCGCAGGTCCACCGACAGGCCCGGCAGCGGGTGGCCGTCGCTGTGCGCCGCCCACCGGTCCGGGTCGTCCTCCCGCGTCCGCATGCCCAGGCCGACCTCGGTCATCGCCCAGCAGGACCGGATCGGCACGCCGAACCCCTCGGCCAGCTGGTCGACCAGGCCGGTGGGCGCGGGCGAGGCACCTGCCTTCAGCAGTCGCAACGTCGGCAGGTCGCGGGGTCTGCGGCGTTGCGCCTCGACCATCCGGGTGAGGAAGATCGGGGCCGCGAAGAGCTGCGTCACGCCCGCGGAGGCGATGAGGTCGAGTTGCCGGTCGGCGTCCCAGACGTCCTGGTACACGCCGGTCCCCTGGGCCAGCAGCGGCCCCCAGATGGAGTACAGCAGCCCGGCGAGCGCGGTGATGGGGTGCGGCGTGCAGAACACCTCGTGCCGGTCCCAGCCGCGTTCCACCGGCCGGGCGTACCCGGCGATCCCGGCGTAGATCGAGTTCTCGGTGTGCAGCACGGACTTGCGCTGCCCGGTGGTGCCGGAGGTGAACATCAGCAGCCGGGGCTCGTCCATCGCCGACCCGGTCGGCAGCGGCGGCGGTTTGCTGGCCAGGTCCTCGTGCGGGGTGTCGAGGAAGTGCTCGGCGAAGTCGACCGCGCCGTTGCCCGGCTGGTCGCCGTACACCACGCGGTAGCGCAGCCGGGGCAGCCTGCCCGCCATCCGCTCCAGCTCCGCCGCGGGCTCGGTGCCCTGCCAGGACTGGGTCGTGACGCACAGCCTGGCCTCGGAGTCGGTGAGGATCAGCTCCACCTCGCGCGGTCCGATGGTGGTCTGGATCGGCACGGCCACCGCGCCGGTCCACATGCAGGCCAGGGTGAGCGCGGTCGTCTCCCACCAGTCCGGCAGCTGGTAGGCCACCGCGTCACCGCGCCGGATGCCGAGCGCGGCCAGCGCGCCGGTGAAGCGGCGGACGTAGCGCAGCAGCTCGCCGTACCGCAGGGTGGTCACCCGGCCCGTCTCCGCCCGGTACGAGACGATCGCGGGCCGGGTCGGGCACGTGGCGGCGGCGCTGACGAGGTCGTGCAGGATCGACCTGTCCCGCCACCACCCCTCGTGCCGGTAGCGCGACGTCATCCAGTCGGGTGGCCGCAGGTCGAACGGATCCGTTGTCACGACAGCCCTTCCCCGACGGCGGCGGGCGCTTCCGCCGGTTCCGGCGCCACCGGCTTGGGCCTGCCCGGCAGCCCGAACGCGAGCAGCATGCCGACCAGCTGCACCACGGCGGTCAGGACCAGCGCCCAGGTCGCGGCCGTGGTGAAGCCGGAGCCGAACACCTCGTGCGTGATCCGGGTCGTCTCCTGTGCGGCGGACGGGGACAGGCCCGGTGGCAGCTGGATGCCGCCGCTCCGCCCGGCGCCGACGTCCAGGCCGCGGTCGACCGCGGTGGCGACGCTGTCCTGGAAGCCCGCCCGCGCCTCGGCGGGCACGTCACCGGCCCGGAGCGCGGCCTGCTCGGTCACCTCGGAGGCGAGGCGGCTCTGCAGCAGCAGGCCGACCGTCGCGGTGCCCAGCACGGTGCCGAGCTGGCGGGTCGTGGCGAGCACGCCCGACGCCGCGCCCGCCAGCGGGGGCGGGACGTCCCGCATGGCCAGGGTGTTGATCGCCGGGAAGACCACGCCCATGCCGATGCCGAACAGGATCAGCCCCGGCATCAGCACCCACGGGCTGGAGTCGGGTCCGGCCATCAGGCCCGCCAGGCCCACGCCGCCGCCGTAGAGCAGCAGGCCGGGCACCAGGATCGCGCGGCCGCCGACCTTGGCCACCAGGCTGCCCGCGACGGGGGAGAGCAGCAGCGAGATCACCGACGGCGGCACCAGCACCAGGCCCGCCATCACGGCGGAGAGGCCGAGGACGGACTGGAGGTAGATGGTGAGCGGCAGCAGCAGGCCGACGGACGCGAACAGGATCACCGACGACAGCGTCACCGAGATCGAGAACACCCGGTTGCGGAACAGCTGGAACGGCAGCAGCGGGTCGCGCTCCTGCCTGTTCCGCTGGAGCAGCAGGAAGAGCGCGAACACCACGACGCCGGTGACGAGCAGCATCGGGATGGTGACGAACGAGAAGACCGCGCCCCACTTGAACCTCTGCCCCTCGATCAGCGCGAAGATGATCAGGAAGAGCGCGACGGTGGAGAGCAGCACCCCCGGCAGGTCCAGCCGCGACTGGCGGCCGGAACGCGCGTTGGGCACCACGACCAGCGCGGCCACCACGGCGAACGCGCCGAGCGGGACGTTGATGAGGAAGATCCAGCGCCAGCCGACCGTGCTGACCAGCAGGCCGCCCAGGGTCGGACCGGTGATGATGGCGAGCCCGGCCACCGACGACCAGACGCCGAACGCGGCGCCCCTCTTGGCAGGGGGGAACACCGCGCTGATCAGCGCGAGGGTCTGCGGCATCAGCACCGCGGCGCCGACGCCCTGCACGGCCCTGGTGACGATCATCTGGACGGCGGTGTCCGCCAGGCCGCACGCGGCCGACGCGACGGTGAAGATCACCAGGCCCGCGATGAACATCGTGCGCGCCCCGAGCCGGTCGCCCAGCCTGCCGGACAGCAGCTGGAGGGCGGCGAACATCAGGGTGTAGGCGTTGACGAACCACAACACCTGGTCCAACGACGCGCCCAGCCCGGTCACCATGTCCGGGATCGCGATGTTCACGATCGTCGTGTCCAGCAGTGTCATGAAGAAGCCCACGAGCAACACGCTCAGCACTACCCACGGGCTGCGTTCCTGCGTCCGCACCTTCGGTTCCTCCTCCGCTTGCCTGCCACTACCGACGCATGCGGGTCCGGGACTGTGACATGGGTCGGCGGGCACTTCCGCGGGAGGTGGCCCGCGGGAGTGCCCGCCGGTGTCACAGCCGTTCGATGTGCGGGCCGGGCGCCAGCCGGTTGCGGCAGTCGAGGACGTACCGGGCGTGCGTCCGGACCAGCTCGTAGTCGAAGGCGTCGTGGTCGGTGATGATCACGACGGCGTCGGACGCGCCGATCTCCTCCGCGGTCAGCTCCACCCGCACGACCCGCGGGTCGATGGGCACGGACTCCCGGACGTGCGGGTCGGACGCCCGGACCTCGGCGCCGATGCGGAGCAGCAGCTCCGCCGCGCGCACCGCGGGCGACTCGCGGGCGTCGCCGCTGTTGCGCTTGTACGCCAGGCCGAGCACGAGCACCCTGGAGCCGTTGGCGGACCGCTGGCGGTTGTTGAGCGCCTCCACCAGCCGCTGCACCACGTACCGCGGCATCTGGTTGTTCACGTCGTTGGCCAGGTCGACGAACCGGAACCGGCGGCCGAGCTGGCGCTCCACCTGCCACGACAGGTACCGCGGGTCGATCGGCAGGCAGTGCCCGCCCACCCCCGGACCGGGGGTGAACCGCATGAACCCGAACGGTTTGGACGACGCGGCGTCGATGGCGTCCCAGATGTCGACGCCCAACTCCTGGGCGGCCACCGCCATCTCGTTGACCAGTGCGACGTTCACGTGCCGGAAGGTGTTCTCGATCAGCTTGGCCAGCTCGGCCGTCTTGAGCGAGGGCACCGGCACGGTCGTGTCGACCACGGTGTCGTAGAACTCCCGCACCCGGCGCGCGGAGTCGGCGTCCACTCCGGACACGAGCTTCGGCGTCCGCTCGAACGTCCAGTACTGGTTGCCGGGGTCGATCCGCTCCGGGCTGTACCCCAGGCCGAAGTCGGGGCCCGGCGCGAGGCCGCTCTCCTTCTCCAGCAGGGCGCCGAACACGTCCTGGGTGGTGCCGGGGTACGTGGTCGACTCCAGCACCACCAGCGAACCCCGCGTCACGTGCGGCGCCAGTGCCAGCGCCGCACTGTCCACGAAGGACAGGTCGGGCACGTCCTCCAGCAGCGGGGTCGGCACGGTCACCACGGCCACCTCGAAACCGGCCAGGTCCGCGGGATTGGCCGTCGGCACGTAGGTCCCGGCGGCGACCACGCAGGCCAGCCGCTCGTCGGACACGTCCTCCACGTACGACGTGCCCGCCAGGAGCATGCCTATCCGGCCCTCGTCGACGTCGTACCCGATCACGGTGTGGCCCACCTCTGCCGCGCGGACGGCCAGGGGAAGACCGACGTACCCCTGCCCGACGACCACCAGTCTCACCACGCGGGCTCCCGCCTCAGCCGACATGGGCGACCACGAGGTTCCCGACCACCAGCGCCACGACACCCCAACGGTGGATGGTGACGCCCGCCTTGCGGGCGACCAGCGGCTTGCCCGCCACCAGGCCGTTGTAGGCCTGCCTGGCGCGCATGACCACCGTCGGCACGAGGAAGAGCCCGAACCACAGCGGCGCGACGCCGACCGCGAGGCCGAAGACGATGACCACCAGCTCCAGCAGGCTCAGCCCGCCGATGAAGGCGCGGTACGTCGCGGGCGAGGTCCGGGTGGCCAGGTTGATCCGACCCGCCTCCCGGTCGCCGTCGACGTCGTTGATGTTGGAGTACACCGACACCATCAGGCTCCACAGCCCGAAGAGGAACGACTCGAGCCACATCAGCCCGGTCACCTCGGCGTTGACCATGGTGAACGGCACCAGCACGCAGAGGCCCGTGCACAGCCACAGCGCCAGCTCCTGGCCGCCGTAGTAGCTGATCTTCAGGCCGTAGGAGTACTGGATGAACGCGAACGCGCACAGCGCGGCCGCCACGACGCCCAGGGTGGACACGTACGGCGCCAGCGCGAACGCGAGCGCCCAGACGGCCAGTCCGAGGATGGCGCAGGCGTAACCGAAGCGCAGCGCCTGCGCGACCGTGAGCCTGCCGTCCAGCAGCGGTTTCCGGTCCCTGGCCCGGAGCGCGGACTGCGACGGCGCGTAGTTGCGGGCGTCGCTGCCGTCGCGGAAGCCGGTGACGTCGTCGAAGGCGACGGTCGCCGCGACCACGCCGACCCAGCCGATGTTGAACAGGACGAGCACGAGCCAGGTCCGGGGCCGCGCCTGGACCGACGGGGCCAGGAGCGCGAAGACGACGAGGATGCAGGTGTAGTAGTCCCAAAAGGACAGTTTGGCCAGTTTCACGTATGCCCGGAACCGTTCGCCTGCCGGGCTCGTTGTCGACGTCATCGCACTTCAGCTCTCCTCGGGTCCGGGTTTGCGGCCTACGGTGCTGATCATCACCTGGCTGAGCCAGTGGTTGGCCGGGTCGGCCATCTCCTCGAGGGCGAGCTCGATGCGCGCGTCGCCGACCAGGCCGGCGGCGGTGATCCGGGCCCGCATGAACTCCAGCCACAGCATGTAGTGCCGGGCCTGGTCGGAGCCTCCCCGCACCATCACGGCGCGGCCCTCCGCGGTCGCGTCCAGCCCGGCGTCCAGCACCAGCCGCAGGTCGACGTGGCCACCGCGCGGGTCGTGCCCGGACTGGCGCATCAGGCCGTAGCCCGCCGCCCGGACGTCCTGGAGGAAGTCCTCGGAGCGGGCACTGCGGAACAGGGTGGAGGAGTCGGTGTCCTCCAGGAACAGCAGGCCTCCCGGCCGCAGCGCGCGGACCATCCTGGCGACCACGTCCGCGCGATCGGGCAGGTGCTGCACGAGCATCCTGGCGTGCACCAGGTCGAACGCGCCCGCCGGGAAGTCCTCGCTCCGCACGTCCTGCCTGCGGACCTCGACCTGCGGCAGTTCGGCCAGCGCCGAGCCCGCCTCCCGGCGCTCCACCAGCCGCCGGGTCTCCAGGTCGGTGACCAGCACGTGGCCGGTCGGGCCGACGCGGTCGGCCAGCCAGTGGGCGACCGACCCCGACCCGGCGCCGATCTCCAGGCAGCGCCACCCCGCGGCGACGCCGAGCCGGTCCAGCCGCTCGATCGTGCCGGGGTCCCAGATGGCCTCGTTGGTGCGCAGCCGTTCGGTCTCCTTGACCCACGTCGGGTCGAAGACGTAGTCCTTCTCGGAAGTGGTGGTCATAGCCCGCTCACTCGAAGAATTCGCATACGGAGTCCGCGATGAACTCGACGTCCCCGTCGGTCAGGTGCGGCCAGATCGGGATGCCGAGGTTGCGCGCACTCACCTGTTCGGCGTTCGGCCAGCTCCGGCCCTCCGCCGCCCAAGGGGAGAACGCGGGTTGCAGCGGCAGCGGAACCGGGTAGTACACGTGCGTGCCGATCTGCCGCTCGCTGAGGTACGCGCGCAGGTCCTCGCGCCGCTTCACCAGCAGCGAGTAGACGTAGTAGCAGCGGCCGTCGCGGCCGGCCGGCGGCGCCAGCACGCCCCGGTCGGCCAGCGGGGCGAACCGCTCGGTGTAGTAGTCGGCGATCCGCGCGCGCCGTTCCAGCCGGTCGGGGAACGAGGGCAGCCGGTGCAGCTGGAACGACGCGAGGATCTCGTCGAAGCGGCTGTTCTGGCCGATCCGGTGGTGGGTGAACCGGGTCCTGCCGTCCTGGCCGTGGTTGCGCAGCATCCGGACGACCTCGGCCAGTTCGTCGTCGTCGGTGAGGACCATCCCGCCCTCGCCCGCCGTGCCGAAAGCCTTGACCTGGAAGAAGGAGAACACGCCGAGGTCGCCCCACCGGCCCGCCGGCACACCGTCGAGCACCGCGCCCTCGGCCACCGCGGAGTCCTCGATCACCGGTATCCCGTACCGCTTGCCGAGTTCCACGAACCCCGGCATGTCGGCCATGATCGAGAAGATGTGCGCGGGCATCAGCGCCCTGGTCCGCTCGGTGATCAACGACGGCACCTGCTCCGGGTCCATCACCATGGTCCACGGGTCCACGTCGGCGAACACCGGCGTCGCGCCGATGTTGATCACGGCGCTGGCCACCGGCTGGCAGCAGAACGCGGGCACGACCACCTCGTCGCCGGGCCCGATGCCCAACGCCCGCACGCACAGTTCCAGCGCTCCGGTCGCGCTGCCGCACGCGATCATGTGCTTGGCGCCGGTGCTTGCCTTCAGCGCCTCCTCCAGGGCGGCGGTCCGCTCACCGAGGATGAACTTCTGCGACGGCCCGGTGCCGTGCTCGTGGACGATGTCCAGCAGCGCCTGGCGGTCCTGCTCGAACAGGTCGGGTGGGAAGAACGGCAGCGTGGTCATGCCCGGCTCCCGGCGTAGAAGGTGCGGATCGCCTCGCAGACACGGTCGACCGTGTCCTCGTCGAGGTCGTGGTGGAAGGGCAGGGCGAGGGTGCGCTCGCACGCGGCCTCGGCGTTCGGGAAGTCGCCGCGGCGGTGGCCGAGGTGGGCGAAGCAGGGCTGGAGGTGCAGCGGCGTCGGGTAGTACACCTCGGTGCCGATGCCTTGTCGCGTCAGGTGCCCGACGAGTTCTTCGCGGCGTTCCACCTCGATGACGTACACGTAGAACACCGGGTCGGTCCGGACCTCGCGCTTGGCGAGCGACGGCAGCCGCAGCACACCCGGCACCCCGCTGAGCCGCTCGGTGTACGCCTCGGCGAGCTGGGCCCGGCGGGCGATGTCGTCGTCCAGGTGCGGCAGTTTGCCCATCAGGACGCAGGCCTGGACGTCGTCCATCTTGCTGTTGGTGCCGGACGCTCCGGACAGGTTGGAGATGCCCGCGATGTGGTCGGTGGTCCGGCCCATCCGGCCGTGGTGGCGCAGGGTCCCCGCCAGTTCGGCCACGGTCGGGTCGTTGGTCAGGATCGCGCCCGCGTCGCCGAGCGCGCCGAGGGTCTTGGTGGGGAAGAAGGACAGCACGCCGCCCTTGCCCAGCAGTCCCGCGTGCGTGCCGTCCCACCGCATGCCGATCGCCTCGGCGCTGTCCTCCACCAGCGCCAGGTCGTGCCGGGCGGCCACCTCGCCGATCCCGGTCATGTCCGCCATCTGCCAGAACAGGTGAGTCGGCATGATCGCGGCGGTCCGGTCGGTGACCGCGGCCTCGGCGGACTCCGGGTCGAGCGCGTAGCTCTCCGGGTCGATGTCGGCGAACGCGGGTGTGGCCAGCGCGAGCGAGACCGACGACGCCGTCGCGACGAAGCTGAACGCGGGCACCACGACCTCGTCGCCGCGCCGCACACCGGCGGCGCGCAGCAGCAGCGTCAGCGCATCGGTGCCGCTGTTGACCGCCAGCACGTGCGCCGCGCCGGTGTAGTCGGCCAGCACCCCCTCCAGTTCCACCACCTGGCGGCCGTGCGAGTACTTGCCCCGGTCCAACAGGGCGTTGAGATGTCGGCTGATCTCGGGCCAGCACCGTTCGAACGACGAAGCCTGGGTGAAAAAAGGAATGGGTGGCGCGGACGGTGGGTTCACGTAGTCGTCCTCCGAACGTCATTGGTGCGAGTGCTCCGCAGTCCAGTGGAAACGTATGAGTACTTTTTCCGGTCGGGCAATAGCAATAGCCTGGCCGAACCGGGGCCGCGATATGGCTGCCATCAGCCATGCCTGCCGTGCGGTCCGGTGTACGCGCTGGTCAGAGGCTTCAGCGATGGCTGGCTGTCCACTCCGGCCGGTGTCCCAGAACAGTTCGGGGGTTGACGGCTCCTGTTCTGATGCGTGAGCTTGGGGCCAGCCGACGAAGGGGCCTGTCGGCAGGCAGGACGCGAACGGTCCGATAACTCCGGTCCACTTCAGCTGGGAATTGCGATGGACTCTGCAAAAGACCCGAGGACGCCTACCGGGAAAACAGTGGTACTGGCCGAACCGCGCAGCTTCTGCGCCGGTGTCCGGCGGGCGATCGACATCGTCGAGATGGCCCTGGAGCGATTCGGTCCGCCCGTCTACGTCCGGAACCAGATCGTGCACAACCACCACGTGGTCTGGGCGCTGGAGCAGCGCGACGTCCGGTTCGTCAGCTCCACCGACGAGGTCCCGCGCAACGCGGTGTGCGTGCTGTCCGCCCACGGCGTCTCGCCCGCGGTGCGGGAGGCCGCCGCGGCCCGCGACCTCAGGGTGATCGACGCGACCTGCCCGCTGGTGTCGAAGGTGCACCAGCAGGTGGTCAGGGCGGCTCGGGACGAGCGGACCATCCTGCTCGTCGGGCACTCCGACCACGAGGAGGTCGAGGGCACCTACGGGGAGGCTCCCGAGCGGACGATCGTGGTGAGCACCGTGGAGGAGGTCCGTCGACTGGACCTGCCGCGGGACACCCCGGTCACCTACGCGACCCAGACCACCCTGTCGATCGACGACACCCGCGAGGTGGTCGACGCGATCACCGAGCGCTTCACCGACCTGACCGGCCCCGGCACCGACGACATCTGCTTCGCCAGCCAGAACAGGCAGAACGCGGTGAAGGTGCTGGCGGGCAGGACCGACGTCGTGCTCGTCGTCGGTTCCGAGAACTCCAGCAACACCGTGCGCATGGTGGAGGTCGCGCAGCGCGCCGGGGTGCGGTCCTACCTCGTGCCGGACGTCGAGGCGCTGGACGAGAGCTGGGTGCGGGACGCGGCGTCGGTCGGGGTGAGCGCGGGCGCGAGCGCCCCGGAGTTCCTGGTGGACCAGTTGCTGGACCGGTTGGCCGAGTTGGGTTTCGACCGGATCGACGTGGTGGTCACCGGTTCGGAGGCGGACATCAGTTTCGGCCTGCCGTCCGCGGCCGTGGGCGGACCCGAGGCGAAGTCGAAGGAGTCGAGCTGACGTGCTGCGCACCTTGATCATCGGGTTGGGCCGGGCAGGAGCTGGCCTGCACCTGGCCGTGCTGCGCAGGCTGCGGGCGGGGTGGGAGTGGGACGCCGTGTTCGACCCGGCGCCCGTCATCGCGGTCGACCCGAGGGCGCACGGCGCCTCACTGGGGAAGGACGTGCTGGTCACGGCGTCGATCGCCGAGGCGGCCGCGCGGCTGGACCCGGCCAGGACCGTGGTGCACGTGTGCACGCCGCCCGCGGTCCGGCTGGACCTGCTGCGCGAGCTGGCGGGGCTCGGCTTCCGCGAGATCATCGTGGAGAAGCCGATCACCACGGACCGGGCGGCGCTCGCGGAGATCCTGAACTTGGCCGACGCCGAGGAGCTGCGGCTGGCCGTCGTGGCGCCGTGGCTGGCCAGCGCGCTGACCGCCCGGCTCGTCGAGCTGGTGGCGAACGGCGGACTGGGCGCGCTGCGCTCCGTCGAGATCATGCAGAGCAAGCCGCGGATGGGCCGTTCCCTGGCCAACGACGGGCATCCGACAGCGTTCGACGTCGAGCCGCCGCACTCGCTCGGCGTGTGCCTCCGGTTGGCGGGCGCCGCGCGGCTGGTCGACGCGCGGCTGTCGGACATGACGATCGGCTCCACCGTGATCCCCAACATGGGCTCGGCCGAACTGGTGCTCCGGCACGAGGCCGCGACCAGCCGGATCGTGTCCGACCTCGCGTCGCCGGTCCGGGAACGGCGGATCGAGCTCGACTTCGCGGGCGGGCACGTGATCGGCCACTACCCCGGCAGCGCGGACGACCACTACGCCCAGTTGCACGTCGCCGCCGAGGGCGGGCCCGCCAGCCGGGACGTCTTCCCGGACGACGCGCTGACCGCGTACATGCGCGACACGTACCTCGGTTTCCAGCAGGGCAAGGACTTCCGGGACGAGCTCGCGATCGGCTGCCAGGTGGCCGAGCTGATCGCCGAGGCCAAGGACCTGTGCCTGACCGGGACGGAGGCGGCCAGTGTCGGCTGACCACGCGACCACCTTCGCCGGCATCGGCGACGAGGCGGGCCGGTCGATCGGCGAGCAGGTCGAGGCTCACCGACGGCTCGGCTGGTCCACCATCGAGCTGCGCAACGTCGACGGCGTCGCGCTGGCCGACCTCGACGACGGCGCGTTCGGCCGCGTCGTCGAGGCGCTCGGCCACGCCGGGCTGGGCGTGGTGTGCGTCGACTCGCGGATCGCCAACTGGGCCCGGCCGATCACCGGCGACTTCGGGCTCGACCTGGACGAGCTCGACCGGCTCGGCAAGCGGTGCGCCGCGCTCGGCACCCGCTACGTGCGGGTGATGTCGTACCCGAACGACGGGCTGGACGACGCCGAGTGGGGTTCGAGGGTCCGGCGGCGGATGGGCGTCCTGGCCGAGCGGGCCGAGGCGCTGGGACTGGTGCTGCTGCACGAGAACTGCGCCGGCTGGGCGGGTGCGGACGCCGGCCGGGCCCTGCGGTTGGTCGAGGAGGTGGACAGCCCGGCCCTGCGGTTGCTGTTCGACATCGGCAACGGCGTCGCCTACGGCTACGAGGCCCACGACATGCTGGTCCCGCTGCTGCCGTGGGTGGAGCACGTGCACGTGAAGGACGCCCGCGGCGAGAACGGCGAGGCGGTCTACACGCTGCCCGGCGACGGGGTCTGCCGGGTCGCGGACTGCGTGCGGCTGCTGCTGGACGCCGGCTACACCGGCGCCTGGACGATGGAGCCGCACCTCCGGGTCCGTCCGCACGAGGGGCGCACGGACGCGGGCGCCGACGGGCTGGCGGAGTTCGTCGAGTACGGCCGGGCGATGGAGCGGCTCGTCGCCGCGGTGCGGGGGACCCCGTGCTGACCGACGCCGACCGGAACCTGCTGCTGGACCTGCTGCGACTGCCGACCGCGGGTCCGCTGGAAGTCGGTCCGGACGGGCCGCGGCCCCGGTTGTGGCAGGCACAGCGCCGCTACGCCGAGGCCGCGGCCGAACTGGGCTTCGTCGTCGCACAGCACGAGTCGCCCGCGCCGGACGTGCTGCACGGCGAGCACGTGCCGCTCCCGGTCCGCCTGGCCGCCGAGGCCGACCCCCGGTTCCTGGCCGACCAGCCCAGCATCGTGCTGCGGCTCGGGCCGGACCTGCCGCAGGCGGACACGGTCATGTTCAACGTCCACCTGGACACCGTGGCCGGGGTGGAACCGGTCGGCTACGACGGCGCGGTCTTCCGCGGCAGGGGCGCGATCGACGCGAAGGGCCCGGCGGTCGCGCTGCTGGCCGGTGTGCGCGCGGCGGTGGCCGCCGACCCGTCGCTGGCGGTGCGCACCCGGATCCTGATCCAGGCGGTGGCGGGCGAGGAGGGCGGCGCCATGGGTGTCTTCGGCACCCGTCCGCTGGTCCGCCAGGGGCACTACGGCAGGCTCAACCTGTTCTGCGAGCCGACCGGGATGCGGCTGCTGCCGAGGTGCACGGCGGCGATGACCGCGTGCGTGCGGGTGCGGGGCGAGGACGCGATCGACGACAACCCCGACGCGGGCCACAACGCGACCGTCCTGTTGGGATTCATCGCCCAGCGGCTCGCGGAAGTGCTGCCCGAGTACGCCGCGGACGGCCGGGTCTGCGTCGCCGGAGTCCACACCGGACACCTGCACAACCGGGTCTACGGCTCGGGGACGCTGATGCTGAACCTGTCCTACGGCCGCGCGGAGACCGGCCACCGGCTGGCCGGGGCGCTGGAGTCGGAGGTGGACGCCGCGCTGCGCGAGTTCGCCCAGCGCTACCGCGGGCACCGGGACCTGGCGCGGACGGCCGCGGACGCCAGGGCGATCACCTCGGTGGAGTGGCACAAGCGCGGCCTGCCCGCGCTGGAGTCCACTCCGGACGAGTGGGAAGCGCGGCTGCTCGACACCGGGCTGACCCGCTGGCCGGACGACGAGCCCGCGTTCACCTGCGACGCGCTGTGGATGGCCGGTCTGCCCGGCGCCTGCACCGCCGTTCTCGGGCCGGGACGGCTCGACCGCAACCACGCGCACGCCGAAGGGGAGTTCGCCGAGGAGGCCGAGCTGGCGGAGTTCGCCGCGGCCGTCTCGACGATCCTGGCGCGCTTCGCACGGCAGCGGGTCACACGACAGCTGGATGGGAGGGCACTGTGACAGGAACTGTGACGGACCTGGTCGGCAGCGGGTCGACGGTGCGGATCGCGTACCGGGATCTGGTCGGGTTCACCGCGGCGGTGTTCGCCGACCGGGGGATGCCCGCCGAGCGGGCGCGCGTCGCGGCGGAGGCGCTGTGCTACGGCGACCTGGCCGGGATGTCCTCGCACGGCACGGCGAACCTCATCCGGCTGTACCTGCCCGCCATCGACGCGGGCCGGATCGACCCGACCGCGACACCGCGGGTCGTGGCGGACAAGGGCGCGGCCATCCTGCTCGACGGCAACCGCGCGCTGGGCCTGTGGTCCGCCACGGACGCGCTCGACCTGGCCGCGAACCGCGCCCAGGACACCGGGATAGCCATGGTGTCGGTCCGCAACGCCACGCACTTCGGTTGCGCCGGCTACCACACGGGACGGTTGGCGCGGCGGCACCTCGTCGCACTGCTCGCCTCGAACTGCGGCAGGCAGCGCATCGCCAGGGCACCGGGTGGGCGGCCCGCCGTGCTCGGCACGAACCCGCTGAGCTTCGCCTCGCCCGCGGGTAGGCACCACCCGTACGTGCTGGACATGAGCACCACAGTCGTGCCCACCGGCCGGATCCGGGCGGCCGAGCGCGCGGGCGAACCCATCCCCGAGGGCTGGCTGGAGGACGTCGACGGCAAACCGGTCACCGACCCCGGCGCGCTCGACCGGCGCGAGGCGTACCTGCGGTGGCTCGGCGGCGATCCGGCGACGGGCGCGTTCAAGGGCTACGGGCTCGGTCTGCTCGTCGAGGTGCTCGCGGCACTGGTGCCGGGCGCGGGACTGGGGCCGGAGGCGGCCGCGCTGTCCGGCGACGGCGGCCCGACGGGCAGCGACGACGACATCGGGTTCGTCGCGCTGGTCGTGGCACCCGGCGCGCTGCGGCCGATCGACGAGTTCCTGGACCAGGCCGACGGCATGTTCTCCACCCTGCTCGACAGCCCGCCGCTGGAGCCGGACCGGACTGTCAGCTACCCCGGCTGGCACGAGGCCGAGCAGGCCGCGCGGTCGACGGCTGACGGGGTGGAGCTGCCGGTCGAGCGGTATCGGGAACTGGCGGACCTGGCCGCGCGGCGCGGTCTGGACCTCCCCGGCGCGGAAGGCGTGCGATGACGCGGACCAACATCGGCATCGTCGGCCTCGGGGTGATCTCGCGGTTCTACGTCGAGGCTTTTCGACACCTGCCCTCGCTGAACTTGGCGGCCGTCTGCGACCTTCGCCCGGAAGCACTGGCGCCGTTCGAGGGCAAGGTCGAGTGCTACCGGTCGCACCAGGAGATGTTGCAGCACTCCGTGCTGGACGCGGTCGTGGTGAACGTCCCCAACGACGTGCACGTGACGGTGTGCCGGGACATCATCGAGGCGGGCCTGGCGGTCTGCGTGGAGAAGCCGCTGGCGATCAGCCTGGCCGAGGGCCGTGAGCTGGCGGCGCTCGCCGAACGGCGGGGGGTGCCGCTGTTCACCTCGTTCCACCGCCGGTACAACTCCAACGTCCTGGCGCTGCTCGACTCGCTGCCGTCCGACCAGCCGGTGAAGTCGCTGACCGTGCGGTACCTGGAGCAGATCGAGGAGCACGCCGGAGCCGACCGCTGGTACCTGGACCCGGCGCGCTGCGGCGGCGGGTGCGTGGCCGACAACGGCCCCAACGCCTTCGACCTGGTGCGCCTCTTCCTGGGGGACGTCACGTTGGAGGACGCGCGGGTCGAGCGGGGCCCGGACGGCGTGGACCGCAAGGCGCGGGTGCTCCTGCGGGCCACCGGCGACGCCGCCGTGGAGGTGGAGCTGGACTGGAGCTATCCGGGCGAGGTCAAGGACATCAGCGTGGAGCTGGCGGACGGCACCCGGCTGTGCGCCGACATGCTCACCGGCTACCCGGACTTCAAGCAGTCGCTGGAGCACGAGTACGTCGGCGTGCTCGAGCACTTCAACCGGATCCTGACGACCACGTCCGACTCCTCCGCCGACGGCCTGGTCGCGTTGGAACTCGTGGACGCCGTGTACCGCAGGGAAGTCGGTGGGGCGCGGTGAACCCGAACGAGGACGGCGGCAAGCGCGCGGTGCGCGGCACCCTGGTCAAGGTGCTCACCCACAGCCGGGTGGACCGGGGGATGCGACTGGAGGAGTTCGCCAGCAGGTGCGTGCGCCAGGGCGAGGTGCACGAACTCGTCACCACCGACCAGACCGACCACGCGCCGGGCACCCGGATCGACCGGGTCGGCTTCCTGGGCTTCGTGGAGGTGGACCGGGCGGGCGTGATCGACCGCGGCGACCAGCTGTGGATCGGCGGGCACCTGGTCGGGACCGTGCTCGGGTTCGACGCCTGCCACTTCCCCAACCACTACAACGTGCTGGTCACGGCCGCGGAACCGGTGACAGGGCCGCAGCTCGGGCTCGTCCCGGAGGCGCACGTGGTCTTCCAACAGCGGCTACCGGCCGGGATCGGGGATTAGCATGTCCTTGCTGAACGAGATCGGGTGCCCCGCCGACCTGCGCGGGCTGAGCGCGCCGGACCTGGACGCGCTCGCCGACGAGATCCGCGACCGGCTCGTGGTGGAGGTGTCCCGCTCCGGCGGGCACCTCGGCCCCAACCTCGGCGTGGTCGAGCTGACCATCGCCCTGCACCGGGTGTTCGACTCGCCCCGCGACAGCATCGTGTGGGACACCGGGCACCAGACCTACGTGCACAAGATGCTCACCGGCCGGGCGGGGGACTTCGCGGGCCTGCGCAGGCGGGGTGGGCTCTCGGGCTACCCCAGCAGGCAGGAGTCCGAGCACGACCTGGTGGAGAACTCGCACGCGTCCACCGCACTGTCCTACGCGGACGGACTGGCCCGTGCGAACCGGTTGCGGGCGCGGACCGGCCACGTGGTCGCGGTCACCGGCGACGGCGCGCTGACCGGCGGGATGACGTGGGAGGCCATCAACAACATCGCGGTCGAGCCGGACCGCCCGCTGGTCGTGGTGGTGAACGACAACGGCCGCTCGTACGCGTCCACGGTCGGCGGCCTCGCCGACCACCTGCGCGGCCTGCGCACCCGCGAGGTCACGCAGTCGATCTACGAGAACATGGGGCTGCTCTACATCGGACCGGTCGACGGCCACGACCGCGACGCCGTGGAGTCGGCGTTGCGCCAGGCCCGTGACGTCGGTGGAACCGTTGTCGTGCACTGCGTCACGCAGAAGGGCCGCGGCCACGTGCCCGCGGAGCAGGACGCGCGCGACCACATGCACGCCGTCCGGGCCGCGTCCGCGACGAAGTCCGGGCCGAGCTGGACGAGCGCGTTCGGCGAGGAGTTGCTCGCCGCCGTGGACCGCAGGCCCGACCTGGTCGCGCTGACCGCGGCGATGCTGGAACCCACCGGGCTGCAACCGGTCTCCGACGCGCACCCGGACCGGGTGGTCGACGTCGGCATGGCCGAGCAGCACGCGGTCACGTCGGCGGCGGGCATGGCTATGGGCGGGCTGCACCCGGTCTTCTGCGTGTACGCCACCTTCCTGAACCGGGCGTTCGACCAGGTGCTGATGGACGTGGGGCTGCACGAACTGGCGGTCACGTTCGTGCTGGACCGGGCCGGGATCACCGGGGACGACGGCGCGTCGCACAACGGCGTGTGGGACCTGGCGACCTTCCAGGCGGTGCCGGGGATGCGCATCGCCGCGCCCAGGGACCGCGCGACGCTGCACCGGTTGCTGACCGAGGCGTTGGACGTCGACGACGCGCCGACGATGCTGCGCTTCCCGAAGGGGGCGCTGGGCGCAGACCTGCCCGCGGTCGAGAGGTTCGCGGCCGAGGACCCCGACGACCCGGTCGACGTGCTCGTGGCGGACGGGGAGGACGCGCTGGTGATCGCGGTCGGCTCGATGGCCGGACCGTGCCTCGACGCGGCGATGCAGCTGGAGGCGCGGGGGATCGCGTGCACGGTGGTCGACCCGTGCTGGGTGAAACCGGTCAACCCGGCCCTGGTCGAGCTGGCGAGCCGCTTCGACGTCGTGGTGACCGTGGAGGACGGCATCCGCGCAGGCGGCATCGGCGAGGCCACCGCAGCGAGCCTGCGGGACGCCGGGGTCGTGCCCGCCGAACTGCGCGTGCTCGGCGTGCCCACCCGGTTCCTGGCGCACGCGTCGCGCGCCGAGCTGCTCGACGAATGCGGGCTCACCGCGGGCCGGATCGCCGACCAGGTCGCCGAGGCGGTCACCGCCCGCGCGGTCAAGGGAACCCTGGACTCGATGCTGGAGAAGGAAGTCCTGCGATGACCGCCGTCCACTTGGGAATGCCGACGCCGGGCCTGGCGCGCAGGCGCAAGTCCCGCAAGCTGAAGCTGCGCGACGTGGCCGTCGGCGGCGACGCGCCCGTGTCCGTCCAGTCCATGACCACCACCGTCACCGCGGACATCGACAAGACGTTGCAGCAGATCGCCGAGCTGACCGCGTCCGGCTGCCAGATCGTCCGGGTCGCGGTGCCGTCGCAGGACGACGCCGACGCGTTGCCGATCATCGCGCGCAAGTCGCAGATCCCGGTCATCGCCGACATCCACTTCCAGCCGAAGTACGTGTTCGCCGCGATCGAGGCGGGCTGCGCGGCGGTGCGGGTGAACCCCGGCAACATCAGGAAGTTCGACGACAAGATCAAGGAGATCGCGGCGGCGGCCGCGGCCCACGGCACGCCGATCCGGATCGGCGTCAACGCGGGCTCGCTCGATCCGCGGCTGCTGGCGAAGTACGGCAAGGCGACCGCGGAAGCGCTGGTGGAGTCGGCTTTGTGGGAGTGCTCGCTGTTCGAGGAGCACGGCTTCCGGGACATCAAGATCTCGGTGAAGCACCACGACCCGGTGGTGATGATCAACGCCTACCGGCAGCTGGCCGTGCGGTGCGACTACCCGCTGCACCTCGGTGTGACCGAGGCGGGGCCGACGTTCCAGGGCACGGTGAAGTCGGCGGTCGCGTTCGGCGCGCTGCTGGCGGAGGGGATCGGCGACACGATCCGGGTGTCGCTGTCCGCGCCGCCGGTCGAGGAGGTCAAGGTCGGCGTCCAGATCCTGGAGTCGCTCGGCCTGCGGGAACGACGGCTGGAGATCGTGTCCTGCCCGTCGTGCGGCCGGGCCCAGGTGGACGTCTACCGGCTGGCCGAGGAGGTCATGGCGGGCCTGGAGGGGATGGAGGTCCCGCTGCGGGTGGCCGTGATGGGCTGCGTGGTCAACGGTCCCGGCGAGGCCCGCGAAGCCGACCTGGGGGTGGCCTCGGGCAACGGCAAGGGGCAGATCTTCGTCAAGGGCGCGGTGGTCAAGACCGTGCCGGAGGACCGGATCGTCGAAACCCTGATCGAGGAGGCGATGAAGATCGCCGAGCGGATGCAGGACGAGGGCGTCGCGTCCGGCGAACCCCAAGTCACCGTGACCTGAGAAGAAGGTGCGAACCATGGACAGCGTTCCCATCCGCCTCGACGTGCCCGCTCCCGGCGGGACCTGGCAGCTCGCCGGCGAGCTGCACCTGCCGCAGGGGGAGCAGCCGGACACCGTGCAGGTGCTGCTCTCCGGCCTGACCTACGACCGCCGCTACTGGCTCGTGCCCGGCGGGGGCCACTACGTGCGGCACATGGTCGGCGACGGGCACGCCGTGCTCGCGCTCGACCGGATCGGCACCGGCGGCAGCAGCCACCCGCCCGCCGCCGAGGTCACGGTCCAGGCCAATGTGGACACCCTGCACGAGCTGGTGAAAGCCCTGCGCGCCGGGATCGGCGGGCTCCGGCCGTTCGCCAGGGTGGTCGCGGTCGGGCATTCGCTCGGCACGGGC
The DNA here is from genome assembly GCF_032460545.1 of Umezawaea sp. Da 62-37. GTDB lineage: Bacteria > Actinomycetota > Actinomycetes > Mycobacteriales > Pseudonocardiaceae > Umezawaea. The sequence goes on along the minus strand of NZ_CP135965.1, from coordinate 2,773,390 downwards.
ATCGCCATCATCGGCGCCGCCCGGCACCGGGACTTCGACGCGCTGGTCCTCACCGGCCTGTCCCACACCCTCGGCCCGCTGTACTCGGAGGCGGTGGGGTCGCTGGAGCCCGCGGCGGACCTGCCCGCCGGGTACCTCACCACCGCCGCGGGCAAGCGCGGCCTGATCTACGAGCACGAAGGCGGCGTGTACCCGGTCGCGGCCGACTACCACGAGGCCACCAAGTCGACCGTGACCATCGGCGAGGGCGCGACCGTGGACGAGATCTACCGGCCGGACCACGCGGCCGCCGTGGACGTGCCGGTGCTGCTGGTGATGGGCCGCGAGGACCAGCTCTTCGTCGGCGTCGACAAGGAACGCGATTACTACCCCGGCTCGCCGGACTTCGACCTGTTCGTCGTCCCCGAGGCCGCGCACTCGATCAACGTCCACCGGACCGCCCACCTGTGGTACGCCCAGGCGTCCCGACAGCTCGCCAGGTGGGCCGAGTCCGCCCGCACCACGTCGGCCTGACGGAGGATTCGATGCCGGACATCAACAACCGCCTCCACGCCGTGGTGCTGGGGGGCAGCCTCGCCGGGATGTGCGTCGCGGCCGCGCTCGCGCGGCACGTGGGCCGGGTGACGCTGGTGGAACGGGACCTGTACCCGGACGGCCCGGACTGGCGCCGCGGCGTGCCCCAGGCCCGGCACACGCACAACCTGCTCGGCGCCGGACAGCGGGCGCTGGACCGGTTGTTCCCCGGCGTGCTGGCCGACCTGCGCGAGCACGGCGTCGTCGACGTCCGGATGCCCGCGGACATGCTGGCCATGATCCCCGGCGGCTGGATGGAGCGCTTCACCAGCAGGCACGTGGTGATGTCCGGCACGCGCGACCTGATGGACTCGCGGGTGCGCCACCGGTTGGTGGAGCTGCCGAACGTCGAGATCCGCCAGGAGTGCGAGGCGCTCGGCCTACTGGCGCAGGGCGACGCGATCCGCGGCGTCGTGCTGCGCGACAAGGCGGCCGGGGCCAAGACCGGGTGGGGCGAGTCGTACGAGTTCCCGGCCGACCTCGTCGTGGACAGCACGGGCCGCAACTCCCGGTCGTCGGGCTGGCTGGAGGACCTGGGCTACGGGAAGGTGGAGGAGAGCGTGGTCGACGCCAAGTGCGCTTACGCCACCTGTGTCTTCGCCATCCCGCCCGGCCACGAGGCGGACTGGAAGTGCATCGTCATCCAGTCCACTCCGGACGTTCCCCGGCAGGGCATCCTGAACCCGATCGAGGGCGACCGGTGGATGGTCTCGGTGTCCGGGGTCGGCGGCGAACGGCCGCCGCTGGACCACAAGGGCATGATCGAGTTCGCGAAGACGTTGCGCGGCCCCGAGATCTACGACCAGATCCGCGACGCCGAGCCGCTCACCGAGGTCTACGGCTCCGGCCGGACGGAGAACCGGCGGAGGCACTACGAGAACCTCGACCGGTGGCCCGACCGGTTCGTCGTACTCGGTGACGCGGTCGGCTCGTTCAACCCCGCGTACGGGCAGGGCATCTCGGTCGCGGCGACCGCCGCCGTCGACGTCGACGACGCCTTCGAGGCGGCCGGAACCCGTGACAGCGGAAGGATTCCGGCCGGGCTGACGGCGGACCTGCGCAAGCCGATCGCCAGGCGGGTGGACGGCGCGTGGATGCTCTCGGCCAACTCCGACCTGGTGTACCCCGGCGCGGCGCCCGGACCGCTGCCGCTGCCCGCGCGGCTCGCCCAGCGGTACATGGGCAGGCTCGTCCAGGTCGCCACGTCCAAGGGGCCCGCCGCGACCGCGTTGCTCGACACCTACCACCTGCTGGCCTCACCCGAGGCCGTCTTCCGCCCGCGCGTCGTCGCCGAAGTGCTGCGGGGCCCGAAAAAAGAGGAGAAGTCCTTGACCGGCAACGTGGAGACCACCCGCCTGCTGAACCTCTACCGCAAGCGCGCCAAGAACTACGACATCATGTCCAACCGGCTGTACCTGATCGGCCAGCGGACGATGGCCTACAAGCACCTGGCGCTCGACCAGCTGGCCGTGCGCCCCGGCGACACCGTCATCGACGCCGGCACGGGCACCGGCCACAACCTGCCGTACCTGGCCAGGATGGTGGGCCCCGAGGGCAAGGTCATCGGCATCGACCTGACCGACTCGATGCTGAACCTGGCCGAGGACCGGATCCGCGAGCACGGCCTGACGAACGTCACCCTGCAACAGGCCGACCTGACGACGTACGAGTTCCCGGCGAAGGTCGACGCCATCGTCGCGTGCTTCTCGTTGACCCTGATCGAGGGCTACGAGACGGTCGTGAAGAACGGCTACGACGCGCTCGTCCCCGGTGGCCGCTGGGTGGCGCTGGACTACCGGCTCCCGGACTGGTGGCCGCGCCGCGCGGTCCCCGCCCTCGGCCCGGTCATCGCCCCGTTCGGCGGCACACCCGACATGCTGCTCAACCGGCACCCGTGGAAGGCGATCGAGCAGGGTGCGGCGCGCACCAGCACCACGACCCGGTACGGCGGATGGGTCTACATCACCACCGGCATCGCCCCGTAGCGCCGTGCTGCCGCGTCTGGTCTCCAGGCGCGGCTCACCGCGTGGCGTGGGTTTTGCCGTGCGTGGTCACCGCTTGGCGGCGAGGATTCCGTCGAGCATGCCGGGGTACAGCGCGTCCAGGTCCTCCCGGCGCAGCGTCGTGATGCGCGCGGTGCCGTGGGGCTCGACGCGCGTCACCCCCGCCTCGCGGAGGATCCGCATGTGGTGCGTGCGGGTGGACTTGCCCACGGGCAGCGCGATCGACCCGCACGCGACCCCCACCCCGATCCGATCCAACTCCCGGACCAGCTGCAACCGCACCGGATCGGCCAACGCCTGCAACACCGCCTCGATGCGGATCTCGTCCCGTGCCGGATGCGGGAGCTGCCTGGTCGCGGTCATGCCCCCATGGTAGGAGATCCGCCGCGCGATCGGCCCTTGCTCGGTGCGGAGTCGGTCCACCCGGCCCGTTTGCCGGTGCCTCGGCGGGTCGGTCTGGTCCTGGGTGGGTTGAGGTCGGACATGTCCAGGACGAACCGGTGGCGACGCTGGCGCTGGTGCTGGTCGGCGGCGCACCGGCTTCGGCGACCAGCACCCCCTCCGATGTGACGTGGACGTTGCGAGACACCGGGCAGTGAATCTGCGTGCAGTCGGATTCCGGCCATCTCGGCACGTACCCGCCGGCGCCGGTCGGTGTGCACACGCCGGAGGTGTGGGCTTCCGACGGGACGACCACCCAGGCCGTGCCGGTGACGGTCAAGGTCCAGGAGCGCTGCTGATCGGCTACCGCGCTGTCGGGTTCATGATCTGCGCCAGGAAGGCGTCGTACTCGGCGGTGGCGCCGGGTGGGGGTTGCCACTGGTAGTGGGTGGACTCGACGACCACTCGGAACAGCAGCCTGTCGTGCTCTTGGGGGTCGTCGTCACTCGGGGGCATGGTGCGGTTGCGGTACTTCTCGAAGATCCGGTCGAAATGGGCGTCGGCGTCCTCCGTCGTGGGTGCGAGGGCGTGCCCGCGCAGCGTCGCGCACTCGTAGGGGTTGGCCAGCGCCGAGACCGACACGGTGATCCGCGGGTCGCGGGCCAGGTTGCGGGGCCAGACGCGGCCCGCCATGCCGTTGACGAGCACCAGGTCGTCTTCGAGGTCGACCCAGACGGGGGTCGCGCTCGCGCTGCCGTCGCGGCGCACGGTGGCGATGTGGGCGAAGTTGGGGGCGCGCAGAAGGGTTTCGACCTTCTCGTCCATGGGGTGGTTCCTTTCCGGGGGAGGAGTGCTACCCGCCTGTGAGCAGCCGGAGGAGGCCGGTGGGGGTGTCCTCGCCGAAGAGGAGTCCGTGGTTGTGGTCGGACTCGGCGGCGAAGTGGGCACTTCGGGGGAAGAGCGCCTGTTCGTACTCGGTCAGTGCGGCTTCGACGTCGTCGGGATGGGCGGCGATGGCCCTGCCGAGTTCGGAGCCGTCGAACATGGCGAGGTTGGCGCCCTCCCCGGCGAACGGCGACATCAGGTGGGCGGCGTCGCCGACGAGCGTGACGCCCGCGACCCGGTCCCACCGGTGGCCGACGGGCAGGGCGTTGATGGTGCGGGGGAAGGGAATCGTCTCCGTGTCGGTGATGAGCGCGGTCAGTTCCGGCGCCCAGCCCTCGAACTCCGCGGCGACCACGGCGGTCGTGTCCGCCGGGTCTACGCCGGTGATCCACTCCTGCGGCTTGGAGAGCGCGGTGTACACGTGCAGGACGTCGTGGGGCTCGCGGTGGGCGAGGATCCCCTTGCCCGGCGCGAGGGCGAACAGGGCGCCGGCGCCGACCGCCTTCGCCGCGGCGGCGTGCCTGCGGTCGGCGTCGTGCAGGTAGGTCTCGATGAACGTCGTGCCGACGTACTCGGGCTTCGCGTCGGACAGCAGCGGCCTGATCCTCGACCAGGCGCCGTCGGCGCCGACGAGCAGGTCCGTGGTCTCCGTCGAGCCGTCGGCGAACGTCAGCAGGTGCCGCCCGTCGCCGAGCGGGCGGACCCCGGTGACCTTGGCCCCCCACCGGACCACGCCGTCGGGCAGTGAGTCGAGCAGGATCCGGCGCAGGTCGCCGCGGAGCACCTCGGGCCGTCCGCCGTCGCCGTCGTCGGGCTCGTCGAGCAGCACCGCGCCGTCCGGGGCGAGCACGTGGGTGGCCTCGCCGCCCGGGTGGATGATCGCCCGGAACTCGTCGGTGAGGCCCGCTTCCGCGAGCGCGAGCTGCCCGTTGTACTCGTGCAGGTCGAGCTGCCCGCCCTGCGCGCGGGTGTCCGCCGAGTCCTCGGCCTCGAAGACCGTGGCCCGGATGCCGTGCACGTGGAGCACGCGGGCGAGCGTCAGGCCGCCGAGTCCGGCTCCGATGATCGTCACCGGCGTCGTCATGGTGGTTCCTTTCGAAGTGGGATCGTTGGTACGGCGTACCAAAACGAAGATTGGCACGCCGTACCAGTTGTGTCAAGATGGGGCCATGGCGAGAGCGGAACGGCGGTCGGACGCGCTCACCCGCGAGCGGATCGTGGAGGTGGCGGTCGAGCTGCTGGACTCCGAGGGCGAGAGCGGGCTCACGTTCCGCGCCCTCGCCCTGCGGCTCGAGACCGGGCACGGCGCCATCCAGTGGCACATCGCGAACAAGAGCGAGCTGCTCAGGTCCGCGACCGCCGCCGTCGTCGCCCGCGCACTCGACGACGTCGACCCCGAGGCGTCACCCCGCGAGACGATCCACGCCGTCGCGCTCGGAGTGTTCGGCGCCATCGAGGCGCACCCGTGGGCCGGTGGGCAGCTCGCCCGCCCGCCGTGGCGGTCCACGATGCTGGACATCTTCGAACGCGTCGGACGGCAGGTGCTGGCGCTCGGAGTGCCCGACGCCGCGCGGTTCACCGCGACGTCGGCACTGCTGATCCACATCATCGGCGCGGGCAACCAGGAGGCGACGAACTCCCGGTCGCCGGAGGCGCGCGGCGACCGGCAGGACTTCCTCGACGACCTGTCGGCGCACTGGGCGGGGCTCGACCCCGAGGAGTACGCGTTCACCCGCACCGTGGCGGGGCACCTGCGCACGCACGACGACCGCGCCGAGTTCCTCGCCGGGATCGACCTGATCATCGACGGGATGACGGCGTCAGCCGCACCGTGACGGAGCCGCGCCCCTCACCCGGTGCGCGGCGCGAGCGCGGGAAAGGCCTGCCGCGCGGTCTCGGCCTTCTCCCGCGCCATGGGCGGCGGCGGCAGATCCCTGGCCCAGCGGTGCTTGCGCGCGGCGGTGTCGCTGGTCTGCTTGAGGACGCGGTCCGGTTCCGGTGGTGCGGGCCAGAACTGGAGGAGGTAGCGGTCGATCACCTGGTCGTCGGCGACCATGATGACGCCCTCCTGGGCGTGGTCCATGTTCCGCGCGCAGAAGCGGACCCGGTGGTCGACGGGCTCCAGGTCCAGCGGCCAGGCCCCGTCTCCGCCCCAGCACAGCAGCAGCAGCAGCGTGCCGACCTCGGGGCGGAACGACACCTCGACGACGTCCTCCCAGACCTCGTCCACCGGCGGGGGCCGGTCGTGCAACTGCACCGCGAAGCCGACATCGCCGGTGTGCAGGCCGATCCTCAGGAACAGCGAGCCCGGTTCCACGGCGCCGCAGAGCCCGTTGCGCTGGCCGCCGAAGCACTTCGACATCCCCTCGGAGAAGCCGTCCGCCCCCGCGACGTAGACCTGCCCGTAGGACACCGGTACGTCATCGCTCATCAACGTCCGCACTGCCGCCCCCTTCGTCGGACACCCCTTCCGGGCATCATGGCGCAGGGCACCGACAGAACGGCGTCGCCGCAGGTGGCTCAGCCCTTCAGGGGGCCGCCGTTGATCGCGATGCGGCGGGCGCTGCGGGTGAAGGGGTAGTAGTCGTGCAGCGCGTGGTGCTGCACGGCGCGGTTGTCCCAGAACACCAGCGTCCGCGGCGCCCACCGGACGCGGCAGTGCAGCATCGCCTGGCGCTCCACCGTGCGGAACAGCAACTCCAGCAACGCGTCGCTCTCGTCCTGCGCGAGCTGGGGGATGCGCGTGGTGTAGGCGCGGTTGACGTAGAGGGTCGGGCGGGCGGTCTCGGGGTGGCTGATCACGACGGGGTGTTCGCTGGAGGGGATGACGTGTCCCGGCGGCGGTACGACGCTGCCCCACGCCTTGCGGCCGTCGTGGACGGCGGTCAGGTCGCCGAGCAGGCCGCGCAGGGCGGGGGACAGCAGGGTGTAGGCGAGGTGCATGTTCGCGAACAGGGTGTCGCCGCCGCTGCCGGTCTCCGGGATCTGCTGCATGTGCAGCATCGAGCCCAGCGACGGCTCGTCGTCGGCGGTGCCGTCGGCGTGCCAGCCGTTGCCGTTGATGACCTTCGAGTCGCGTCGGGTCGCCACCTCCAGCACCACCGGGTCGCCGTGCTCGGGCGGCGGCTCGACCAGCCGCAGTTCGCCGAAGTGCGCCGCGGTGCGCTTGTGGTCGGCCACGGTGAGGTCCTGATCGCGGAAGACCAGGACGTGGTGGTCGAGGAACGCGTCGCGGATCTCCGCGACGACCTCCTCCGACAGGTCGGTGGTCAGGTCCACCCCGCTGACCTCGGCGCCGATCACGGGGGTGATCGGCTCGACGCGAATCGTGCCGTACGACCGGCGGGGGCGCGTGGTCACGGCCTCCAGGGCTTCGCGCTGGTACTGCTCCATGGCTGTCCCTCTTCTGGTGGCGGGGGTGCTGCTCAGTGGGCGGGTCCCGGATCGAGCGCGGCGGCGATGGACCGCGCGTGGGGCGCGCGCACGATGCCGTAGTGGGTGGTGTCGACGGTCGTGGTGGCGGACTTCGGCAGGTGCGGTGCCCACCGCTCCTCCCGGTCGGACGTCGTCTCGGCGTCGGCCGGGTCGTGCTCGGGGGCGGTGGCCAGCCACAGCCGGGTCGGGGTGGCGAGCAGCTTGGGCGGGTGGTGCTCGACCATGGCGGCGAGGTTGGCGCGGCAGCAGCGGGCCAGGCGGTGGGCGTAGTCGGCGGTGTCGGGCCGGTCGGCGCCCGCGCTGCCCAGCTCGTCGGCGAAGAGGGCGGCGAGCTGCTCCTCGTTCCGGTCGTGCGCGACGACCGCGCCCGGTGAGGGCGGGTCGATCAGGTGCAGGGCGACCGCCGGGGCGCCGGACTGCTCGGCCTCCGCCGCGATGCCCAACGCCACCCAGGCCCCGAACGACCAGCCCGCCAGCCTCAGCGGCCGGTCGGGGAACTCCACCCGCAGCGCGGCGTGGTACCGGCGGGCGCGTTCGTCGATCGACCAGCCGAGGTCCACCCCGGAGCGCAACGCCGGATCGGCGATCAGGCACACGGTCGCCGTCGGACCAAGCGCCGCGACCAGGGGCCGGTAGGCGAGGACGTCCCCGCCCACCGGGTGCACCAGGCACACGACCTCGCGGCCGGTGCCGTGCCGCCAGGTCTCCAGCGCCACCGAGCCGTCGGCGGGCGCCGCGGCCGCGGGACGGTCCGAGGTCAGGCGGCGCAGCACCCCGGTGAGGGTGACCGCGTGGCCCAGCTCCGAGACGTCCAGTTCGACGCCGGTGAGCCGGGTGGCCACGTCGATGAGGTCCAGCAGGGTGAGCGAGTCGGCGCCGAGGTCGTACAGGTCCACGTCCGGGTCGAGCTCGTCGAGGCCGAGCCAGTCCCGCAGCCGCAGGGTCAGCGCCTCCCCGACCGACGGTTCCGCGGTCGGTACCCGGACGTCGTCCGCCGTCCCGTCTCGGGGCGGCGCGTAGAACGCGTGGGCCTCGTCCCGGTCGGTGACCGACACCAGCAGTTCCGGCAGCGCGAGGTCCAGCGCGCGGGCGAACACGCGGGCGCCCTCCGCGTCGGTGAGCCCGACGGCGAGGTGGGCGCGGTGGCGGGCGTCCGGGCGGGCCAGGTGCACGGCCATGCCGCTCTCGCGCCACACGTCCCAGTCGACGCCGATCCGCGCGGTGACCTCGTCCGGCGTCGCGCGATGGCCCGCGAAACCGCTCAGCAGGCCCGCCGTGGCCGAGTAGTCGAGCTGGCCGACCCCGCCCAGCCGCGCGGACATCGACGAGCAGTAGACCGCGACCCGCGGGCGGTACCGGGCGATGAGCCGCTCCACGAGCAGCGCGCCCGCGATCGGCGCGGCGGGTCCGATCGCCGCCTGCGCCGGGTCGCGCCGGGCGATCAGCGAACCGGCGGCGACGCCCGCCGCGTGCACGACCGACGCGAGGGCGCCGGGGACGGCGGCGGCGATCCGCTCCGCCACCTCGTCGGGCGTGGCGGCGGTGAGGTCGGCCGCGATCGTGGTGACCCGGTCGGCCCACGGCGCGAGCGCGGCGGGCAGCACGGGCCTGCGCGACAGCAGGACGACCCGACCGCCGGTGTGCTCCAGGAGCCAGCGCGCGAGCACCGTCCCGATGCCGCCGGTGCCGCCGAGCACGACGTGGTCGCCGGGCGCGCCGTCCAGCACGGTGTCGTACGGGTCGGGCTCGCCCTCGTGCGACGGCACGGCCAGCACTTCCTCGTGCCACCAGTGATTCGCGCGCAACGCGAGCCGCGTCCCCGGTCCGTCGGCGCCCGCGATCAGAGCGGCCAGCGGGCCCGCGGCGGCACCGAGTTCCGGGCCCGGCAGGTCCACCCACCAGGCGTCCGGGCCGCCCTCCTGCGGGCCGACCGCCGCGATCCCGGCCATCAGCCGCAGTTCCGGGCGGTGGACGGGCCCGTCGACGGGCGCCGATCCGTGCGTCAGCCACCACGCGCGCAGCGCGGGCGCGTCCGGCGTGCGGGCGAGGGCGGCGAGCAGCGCGGCGGGCGCGTCCACGCACGCCGTGCGGGCGCGGGCCACCGACGCCCGCCCGACCGGTCCGGTCACGCCGAGCGCCGTGGCGTGCACCCAGTCGACGCCGCCCGGCGCGTTGTCGGCGAGTTCCGCCAGCAGGCCCGCCACGGCGTCGACGTCGGTGGGATCGACGGCGTGGACCGGCACGACGCGGGCGTGGGTGGCGGCGAAGGCGGCGATGACGGCGTCGTCGACCGGGTCGTCGGTGACGAGCACGAGCGTGCGGTCACCGCGCCGCGCCGCACGGGCGGCGGCACGGCGGGTGCGCACCCAACGCGGCTGGTGGAGCCACGAAGTCTCCGGAAGCCGCGTCGGCTCCTCGGTCGCCGGCTCCTCGGCGGCACGCGGGAACGTGTACTCGGAGAGGTCGAACGCCGGGGGCGGGAAGTCCCACGGGGCCGGCGCGCAACGGGGGCGCTCACCGCTCGTGGGCCCGGCGTCCACCGTCGTGACGTCGTCGTCGGCGGCGACCGCGCGCAGCCAGGCCACGGCCGCGGAGGCGTCCGCGCAGTGGGCCTCGATGCGGTGCGAGCGCGTGGGACGTCCGAACCGCAGGTGCAGGCGGACGGCGGCGAACCGGTCGGGCGCGGCGTCGAGGTACGCGGCGATCCGCGTCGCGTCGGCCCGCAGCGCGGCGGCGCTGGACGCGGAGAGCACCAGGTCCGATCCCGGATCGACGGGGAGGTCCCGCGACGCGGGCGCCCGTTCGACCACCACGTGCGCGTTCGCACCGCCGATGCCGAAGCTCGACACCCCGGCGATCCGCGGCCGGTCCTCGCGCCACGGCTCCGCGACGGTGGGGACGTGGAACGGGGCCAGGTCGACGCCGCACTCCGGGTTGGGCGCGCGGAAGTCGGCCGTCGGCGGGATCAGGCCGTGGTGCACGGCCAGCACCGCGCGGACCAGCCCGACGACGCCCGCGGCCGCGCCCAGGTGCCCGACCTGGCTCTTGACCGCCGAGAGCGCGCAGTCCGAGCCGGTGTCGCCGAAGGCCCGGCGCAGCGCCGCCACCTCCACCGGGTCACCGAGGCGGGTGGCCGTGCCGTGCGCTTCGACGTAACCGATGTCGGCGCCGGTGCGCCCGGCCCTGGCCAGCGCCCCGGAGACGGCGGCGTGCTGCCCGGCGACCCCGGGGGCGTTGTAGCCCAGCTTGTCCGCGCCGTCGTTGGTCACCGCGGAGCCGGTGACGACCGCGTACACGGTGTCGCCGTCCCACAGGGCCGCGGCCAGCGGCTTGAGCACGACCACCCCGACGCCGCTGCCCGCGACGGTGCCCGCGGCGTCGTCGCTGAAGGACCGGCAGTGGCCGTCGGGCGAAAGGATGTGCCCCGGCCGGTAGCGGTAGCCGTCGGTCAGGTCCGGGTCGACCAGCACGCCGCCCGCGAGCATCACCTCGGCGTCGCCCGCGCGCAGGAGGTTCGCGGCGACGTGCACCGCCACCAGCGACGTCGCGCACGCGGCCTGCACCGTGAGCGCCGGGCCGCGCAGACCGAGGTGGAAGGCGGCCTTGGTGGCGAGGAAGTCCTTGTCGTGGTGCTGCGCCAGCACCCAGTCGTCGGGCAGCCGCGCGGGGTCGGCCTCCCGCAGCGTCGCCCGGTAGTAGGTGTTCTCCCCGCACCCGGCGACCAGGCCGACGAGACCGTCCGCCGGATCGGCGATCCCGGCGTGCGCGAGGGCCTGCGCCGAGCACATCAGCAGGTGCCGCTGCTGCGGGTCCATCAGCCGGGCCTCACCCCGGCTGATCCCGAAGTGCGCCGGGTCGAACGCCAGCGGGCCGTCGAGCTGCGCGCGCGCTCCGACGAGCCCGTCCGGCGCGTCGATCTCCTCGATGCCCCGCCTGCCCGACGTCGTCATCTCCCAGAACGCGGCCAGGTCGGCGGCGCCGGGCAGGCGCACGGCCATCCCGACGACGGCGATCGGTTCGCCGGGGACCGCGGCGGGAGCTTCCCGCGACGATCCACCCGCGCCGCCGGTCGACGGGTCGAGGTGGGCGGCGAGCGCGCGCAGGGTGACGTGCTCGAACAGGTCGGCGATCGTGAACCCGGCCGTGACGTCGGGCGGGAGGTCGGCCGTGCACCGCAGGTGGAAGCGCATGAGGTCGAGGCTCGACGCGCCGAGGTCGAAGAAGCCGCGGTCGGGGTCGGATTCCGCGCCCGTGACCTCGGTGAAGATCGTGGCGAGCCTGCCGAGGAGGCCATCGGTCGGTGTCCGCGCCGCCGCCGGGACGTCCGCAGCTGGCAGTTCGGCGCCCGCGGCCCGCACGGCGGCGGACCGGTCGAGCTTGCCGCTCGGGGTGCGCGGCAGCTGGTCCAGCCGCCGGTAGCGCGCGATGCGGACGTGCGCGGGCAGGAGGCCCGCCAGGTGCGCGGACAGCTCCTCGACCGTCGGCGCGGGGTCGGAGCAGCTCAGCGCGGCGGCGAGCGCGCCGTCCTCCAGCGCCACGGCGGCGGCGGTCACGGCGGGGTGGCGCAGCAGCGCGGCCTCGACCTGTCCCAGTTCCAGCCGGTGGCCCGCGAGCTTGACCTGGTCGTCGTCGCGGCCCAGGAAGTGCGGCATCCCGTCGGCGGCGAGCCGGACGCGGTCGCCGCTGTCGTGGAACAGGCCGTCGGGCTGCTCGGTGAAGCGGTCCCGGTTGCGGTCGGGGTCGTCGAGGTAGCAGCGGTTGACCATCGGGCCGCCCAGCAGCAGCCGACCGGCCCGGCCCGGCGGGACGGGCAGACCCGCCCCGTCGACGACCCGCAGCACCGCGCCCGTGACCGGATGGCCGATCGCGGGCCGGTGCGGCCACGTGGCGGGGTCCCCGTCGAGCGTGAGCGCGCTGACGACGTGGGTCTCGGTGGGCCCGTAGTGGTTGTGCAGCCGGGAACCGGGCATCCCGGCGAACCACGCGCGCACCGCGTCCGTGCAGACCAGCTGTTCCCCCGCGACGACCACGTCGCGGAGCCGGGACGGGAACCGGCGCAGCCGCACCCCGTGCTCGGCCACGAGCGCCAGCGCCACGTAGGGCAGGTGCAGCCGCTCGACCCCGCCCGTCTCCAGTTGCTCCAGCAGGGCGGGCACGTCGCGGCGCCACGCCGGGCGCACGAGTCGCAGGTGACCGCCCGTGCAGAGCGTGCCGAAGACCTCCTGGAAGGAGACGTCGAAGGAGAGCATGGAGAACTGCTGGGTGACCGCGGGCGCGCCGAGCCCGCCCTCGGCGGCCTGCCACCCGAGCAGGTTGGTCAGCGTCCACTCCGGCACCTGCACGCCCTTCGGGGCGCCCGTCGAGCCGGACGTGAACAGCACGTAGAGCGGCCGCCCCGATTCCTCGCGCGCCACTGCCGGCGCTGGCCGCGGTTCGAGCCGCACGGTGTGGTGCGGCACGGGATCGGCGCCCGGCTCGGTCAGGTCGTCCAGCAGCCGCAGGAGATCGGGGCCCGCCACGAGGACGCAGTCCGGGCGCGCCGCCGCGATCACCTGCCGCAGCAGCGCGGGCGGGTAGGCCGGGTCCAGCGGTACGGCCGTGCGGCCGAGGCGGGCCAGCGCGACCAGCGCGACCACGTGCTCGATCGAGGGCTCCATCAGCAGCGCGACCCGACCGGGGGCGTCCGCGGTGACGGGGAACCGGTCCCGCAGCTCCGCGGCCAGGACGGCGGACCGCGCGTCGAGCCCGGCGCGGTCGAGGGTGACCTCGCCGAGCGTCACGGCGGGCGCGTCGGGATCCTCCAGGGCCTGCCGGGCGATCGTGTCGGCGAGTGAGCGCTGTCGCGCGTCGGCGGGACGCGCTGAGGGGCTGAGGCTTCGCCGGTAGGGCGCGGCGAGGTCCGTGGGCGTCGTGGTGGTCGCGTCGGCGTCCAGCGCGCGTCCGAACACGTCGGCGAGTGCCGCGACCTGGTCCCGCGTGAACGCGGCGCGGTCGTACTCCCACAGCAGGTCCGTCCCGCCGGGACGGTCGACGAGGAACAGCGTGATCGGGCACTTCGCCTGCGCGGGCGCGATCCACAGCGGCCGGGCGGGGCCGCCGGGGAACGCCAGGGCGGCGAAGTCGGTGTTCTCCAGCACGACCAGCGCGTCGAACGGCGGCGCGCCGCCACCCGGCCGGTCGTCGAGCACGTGGGCGAGCGCCACGTCCTGGTCGGCCAGCGCCGGACGGGCCTCGGCGGCGAGGCGGGGCAGTTGCGCCGCCAGCGGTTCGGCGGGCGCCACGACCGGGTCGAGGAGCACGGTGTTCGCGAACATCCCCACGCTGTGCTCGACGTCGGCCATCGGCCGGTTCGCGACCGGGGCGCCGAGGCGCGGGCGGTCCTGCCCGGTCACGGCCCACAGCGCGGTCGCGAACAACCCGTGCAGCAGCTCGAAGCGGGTCAGGTCGAAGTGCTCGCCGAGCCGCCGCAGCGCTGCCTGTCGTTCGGGGCTCAGCGCCTCGACCAGGAGGCCGGCCCCGTGCCCACCCGCGGGCGCGGCGACGAGCGGTTCCGGCTCGGGGAGGGTGTCGGCGTGCCGGGCGGCGACCCTCGCGCGCCGCTCCCGGTACTCGGGCCGGTCGAACCAGGTGGCCTGCCACCGGGCCACCTCGATCGGGCCCGGTCCCGGATCGGACGGGTCCAGCCGTCCGGAGTACGCGGCCGTGATGTCTTGCAGCAGCAGCGAAACCGACCAGCCGTCGATGGCGACGTGGTGCACCGCCAGCACCAGGACGCCGCCGTGCGCGGGGTCGGGCACCCAATGGGCTCGGAGCATCCGCGGTCGGGACAGGTCGAACGGTTCGGCCGACATTCGTTCCGCCACCGCGAGAGCCTGCTCCCGCGTGGCCGGGTCCTCCTGGGTCCAGGGGTCGTACGGCTCGTCGACCGACTGCTCCAAGCCGACAGGAGTGGCCAGCAGCGCCGTCCGCAGCGCCGCGTGGCGGACGGTGAGGCCCGCCACGGCCGCGTGCAGGGCGTCCGCGTCGACCGGTCCCGGCACGGCGAACACGAGGACTTCCACGTATGCGGTCGAATCCGGGTCGCGCTGCCCGGCCAGCCACAGCCGTTGCTGCTCGGTGGTCGCCGGGCCGCGGCGGGCCTCGCTCCGGACCAGCGGCGGGTACCCGTCGGCGGGGGAGGCGGCGACGGCGGCGACCACGTCGGCCAGCCTGCCGCGCAGCACGGTCTCGGCGTCGACGTCGCGGCCGAACCTGCGCCGGATCGCGAACCGCAACCGCGACGCCGCCAAGGAGTCGCCGCCCGCGGTCATCCAGCGGTCGCCGGTATCCAGGTCGGGCACGCCCAGCACGGACGCGGCGAGCGCCAGCACCTCGCGGGACAGCGGGTCGTCGGCGGACTCGACCGGTTCCGCGTCGCGCCACGGCGGGTCGGTGCGCGCCAGCAGCGCGGCCTCGTCGACCTTGCCGTTCGCGGTGAGCGGCAGCGCGTCGAGCAGGTGGAGGTGGTGGGGGCGCAGGTAGTCGGGCAGGTGCGCGGCGACGAACGCGGTGAACTCCGCGAACGAGGGTTCGGCGTCGGTCACCAGCCAGGCCAGCAGCCGCAGCGGGCCGCCGTCGGCGGGCCTGCGGGCGGCCACGTGCGCGTGGCGCACCGCGGGGTGCGCGGTCAGCGCGCGCTCCACTTCGCCCGGCTCGACCCGGAAACCGCGCACCTTGACCTGCCGGTCGACCCGCCCGGCGTAGGTGAGCAGACCGCCGTCGCCGACCAGGACGAGGTCGCCGGTCCGGTAGAACCGTTCGCCCTCCAGCAGGACGAACCGGTCTTCCGTCTCTTGTGGACGGTTCTGGTAGCCCTCGGCCAACCCGTCACCGGAGAGGTGCAGTTCGCCGTCGACGACGAGCACGCCGGTGCCGGGGAGCGGGTGGCCGATCGGCACCACGTCCCCGGCGAACTCGCGCGGGATCGGGTAGGTCACGGCGAACGTCGTGCACTCGGTGGGGCCGTAACCGTTGTGCAGGCGGGTGCGGGCGTCGGGGTTGTCGCGGTACCAGCGCCGGATCACGCGCGCGTCGAGCTGTTCCCCGCCCACCACGACGTGCTCGGCGGCCGAGAAGCAGTCGGGGACGGCGTCGAGGACCGCGTTGAACAGCGAGGAGGTCATCCACAGCACGTCGATCCGCAGCGCGACGAGCGCGTCGGCCAAGGCTCGCGGATCGCCGACCGCGGCGTCGTCGAGCACGACGCAGCACCCACCGGTCAGCAGGGGCCGCCACACCTCGAAGGAGATCGCGTCGAACGCCGGGTTCGACAGGCACGCGTAGCGCGCGCCCTCGCGGACCGGCAGCCACCCCGGACGGGCCAGGCGGGCGATACCCGCGCCGCGCACCCGCACGCCCTTGGGCAGGCCGGTCGTGCCGGAGGTGTAGAAGGTGAAGGCCACGTCGGCGGCCGGTTCGAGCGGACCCCCGTCGCCCGCGAGCAGGTCCTCGAAGTCGAGGCCCCGCACCCCTGCCGGTTCCGCGCCGGTCGGTCGGACGACCGCGACGGCGCCGGAATCGGACAGCACGTGCCGCTGCCGCGCCGGGGGGCTCTGCGCGTCGAGCGGGACGACCGTCGCGCCCGCGCGCAGGGCCCCTAGCATCGCCACGATCAACCGCCACGACCGGGGGATCGCCAGCGCCACCGCCTGACCCGGCCGCACGCCGGCGCGGATCAGCCCCCCGGCCACCGCCGCGGCGGCGGAATCGAGCTGCGCGTAGGTGAGCGTTGTGGATCCGTCCCGCACGGCCGTCAGGTCCGGTGTCCGCAACGCGCGGTCGCGCACCGCCCCCGCCAGGCCGGTCATCGCCGCACCGCCTGCGGCGCCAGGCTTTCCTCGACGGCCGTCACGACCAGCGGCAGCGTCGCGCTCTCCAGCATGTCCCAGTGCCCGCAGTCCACCGGCCGCACGTCGAACCCGCCGCCGGCGCGCTCCGCCCAGTACTCCGCCGGGGACACCCCGCCCGGCTCGTCGTCGCCGCCGACCGCCTGCAACAGCACCGTCGCCGCGTCCGTCCGTTGTGGACGATAGGCTTGCGCGACGGCCCGGTTGTGGTTGTAGATGCGGTGGTAGCGCTCGATCTGGTCGTCGTCGATGCCGGGGTACATGCCGTTGAAGCGCACCAGCTTGTCGCGGAACTCCGCCAGGTCCACCTCGGTGGTGTCGATGTCGCCGCCGGTGCCCTGGGTGTCGAGCAGCACGACCGTGACGTCGCGATGGCCCGCGAGGGTCAGCTGCCTGCCCATCTCGTGGGCCACCAGCCCACCGAACGACAGCCCGCACAGCACGACCGGCGCTCCGACCCGGATCGCGGCGCGGTCCAGGTGGTCGGCGGCCATCGCCTCCACCGACGGCAGCGGCGTCTCGCCCGGTCGCAACCCGACCGATTCGACGCCGTGCACCGCCACCCCGTCGGGCAGGGCGGCGGCCAGCGGCAGGTAGCAGAAGGCCGTGCCGCCCGCGGGGTGCACGCACAGCACCCGCGGCCCACCGGTCACGCCCGCGCGCAGCTCCAGCGGCCCGTCGGGTTCCTCGGCGGAGCCACCGGTTCGCAGCCGCGCGGCCATGGTCTCCACGGTGGGGCGGCGCAGGACCTCGCTGACCGGCACCGGCACGCCCAACTCGAGTTCCAGCTCGGTCGCGAGCCTGATCGCCGACACGGAGGTGCCGCCGACGGCGAAGAAGTCGTCGTCGATCCCCAGTTCGGGATGCAGCAGGACGCGCTGCCAGGCGCGCAGCACCGCCAGTTCGACCCGATCGCGTGGTGTCGTCGTGTTCACCCTGGCGGCGTCCGCCACGGCGTGCACCTCGCGCAGGAGCGCGTCGCGGTCGAGCTTGCCCGCCCGGCCGAGCGGCAGCTCCGCCAGTTCGACCACCACCGCCGGGATCATGTAGCCGGGCAGCAGGTCGGCCAGTTCCGCGCGGTGGTCGCGCCCGCTGGTACCGGACCCGACCGCGACGCCCGCCACCAGCCGGGGCGCGCCGTCCACGCCGTGGTCGAGCAGCACCGCCGCGTCGCGCACGCCGGGCAGTCCGCGCAGTGCCGCCGCGACCTCGCCCGGCTCGATCCGGTAGCCGCGCAGCTTCACCTGGTCGTCGCGCCGACCGACGTACTCGGCCGTGCCGTCCGGCAGCCACCGGGCCAGGTCACCGGTCCGGTACACGCGTTCCCCCGGCATGAACGGGTCGGGGAGGAACCGCTCGTCGGTCAGCTCCGGCGGCCCGAGGTAGCCGCGGGCCAGGCTCGCCCCCGCCAGGTGGATCTCGCCCACCGCTCCGGGCGGGACGAGCAGGCCGCGGTCGTCGAGCAGGTAGGCGCGGGTGCCGGGCAGCGGCCGACCGATCGGGCACGGCCGGTCGCCCCCGTCCGACGGGGGTTCCGGGTCGACGGTGGCGATGCTGTACAGGGTCGCTTCCGTCGGGCCGTAACCGAAGCAGATCCGCAGCCCCGGCAGCGCGGCGCGCATCCGCGCGAGCGCGGCCTGGGGCAACGACTCCACGCCGGTCAGCAGCTGCCGCAGCGCCAGTCCGGCGAGCCTGGCGGTCGAGTCCTCGTCGATCCACCGCACGTAGGCGGGCGGCAGGAACGCTTGCACCACGCGGTGTTCGCGCAGCCAGGCCATCAGCGCGGCCGGGTCGCCGCGCAGCGGTGCGGGCACCAGGTGCGCGACCGCGCCCGTGGTCAGCGGCAGCAGCAGTTCGTGCACCGACGCGTCGAACCCGATGCTCGACCACACCGAGGTGGCCTCGCCGGGAGTCGTCCCGAAGCGGTCGGTCCACTGGTCGAGCAGGTTGAGCACGCTGGAGTGCGTGACGACCACACCCTTGGGCCGTCCGGTCGAACCCGACGTGTAGATCACGTACGCGGCGTCGCCGTCATCGGCGGACGGGGCCTCGACGCCCGCTCCGTCCGGTGCCCCCGCGGCCACGGCGTCCGGAGCGCGCCAGCCGTCCGGCGCGTCGTCCGCGTCGCTCAGCACGAGCGCGGGCCGGGCGTCGGACACCATCGCGGCCAGCCGCGCGGCTGGCTGGTCCGGGTCGAGCGGCAGCCACGCCGCCCCGGCCGACAGCACGGCCAGCACCGCGACCACCAGCTCCGGTGTCGTGCCCAGGTGCAGCCCCACCACGCAATCCCGCCCGACACCGCGGTCCCGGAGCGCGCTGGCGAGCCGGTCGCTCCGGCTCCCCAGCTCGCGGCGGGTGAGCGACCCGTGCGGGCCCGCGACGGCGGGCGCGTCCGGGTCCTCGGCCAGCCGGGCCCGCCACCGGGCCACCACGCCACCGGGCCGCCGCACCGGATCGGGTCCGGTGCTCCAGGCCAGCACCCGCGCCCGCTCGGCCGGGTCCATCAGCTCGATGTCGCCCACCGGGCGGTCGGGTGCGGCCACGAGCCCGGCGAGCACCCGGCCCAGGTGGCCGACGACGCGCCGCGCGGTCGGTTCGTCGTAGAGCGCGGTGGCGTAGTCGAGGTAGCCGCTGAGGTGGTCGCCCTCGTCGCAGACCGCCAACGCCAGGTCGAGCGTGGCGGCGGCGTCGCGCACCGGCAGCCACGCGACCTCCAGGCCGGGCATCCGCAGCAGCCCGCGCATGGTGGGGATCAGCGCGCAGAACGTCTGGAACAGCGGGGGGTGCGCCGACGTGCGCGGCGGGTTGACCGCCTCCACGACCCGGTCCAGCGGCAGGTCCTGGTGGGTGATGGCGGCGCGCAGGGCGACACGGGTCCGCTGGAGCAGTTCGGCCGCCGTCGGGTCGCCGGTGAGCCCGACCCGCACGGCCACGGTGTTGACGAAGAACCCGACCACACCCGCGAACGCGTCGTCCGCGGCACGGCCACGGCCGGCGGTCGGGACGCCCACCACGACGTCGTCGGTGCGGCCGAGCCGGGCCAGCACCAGGGCCCACGCGGTGAGCACCACGGTGTAGACGCTCACCCGCTGCTCCTCGGCAAGCGCTTTCACGGCGGCGGTGGTCGCGGCGTCGACGTGGATCTCCACCTGCCCGCCGCTGTGGTCCTGTTCGGCGGGCCGCGGTCGATCAGGCGGCAGCGTTGTCGTGGCGGGCGCGCCTTCGAGCGCCTCGCGCCAGAACTCCACGTGCCCGTCCGGCGCGGACGTGATGAGCGCGCGCTGGGCGTGGTCGCGGAACCGGGTGGTCAACGGCGGCAGCACGACGTCGGAACCGGCGGCGGTCGCGCCGTACAGCGTTCCCAGCTCCCGCAGGAACACCGTGCGGGAGGTGCCGTCGAAGACGGTGTGGTGCACGGTCAGCAGCAGCACGTGCCGATCCGCGGCGAGCCGCACCAGCCGTCCCCGTGCCAGCGGGCCGCGCCCGAGGTCGAACGGGGTGAGCACTTCGGCGCGCCGTGCGGCGGCCAGCTCGTCGTCGGCGTCCGGGCGCCCGACGAGGTCGACGTCGGGCAGCGGGAACCCGGCGCCCGGCGGCGCGATCCGCTGCGCCACGTCGCCGTCGACGGCGACCAGGGTGGTCCGCAGGGCCTCGTGCCGGTCGAGGAGCGCGTCCAGCGCGGTCCGCAGCGCGGCGCGGTCCAGCGGTCCGCGCAGCTCGAAGGCCATCGCCAGGTTGTAGACGGCGTCGTGGACGGCGGTGGCCCCTCCCGACCCCGCGGCGGACCGGGCGAGCGCCCACAGCCGCCGCTGCGACGGTGCGGCGGGTGCCCAATCGGTGTCGTCGTCCCGGCTCGTGCGGACGTCCGGCGCGCTCTCGAAATCCACGCTGCTCCCGCCTGTGGTCCTCACCCTGCGGAAAAACATACGTTATCGATGCAGTTGGCCGCTGAATCGATTCGCCAAACGGGATGGCAAGTTGATGCCCGCGTCGACACCTGTACCCCGGTCGATCTTCGTGATCGGTTCCCGTGGGCCAGGATGGCGGGATGATGCCCGCGTCGCCGCCCGAACCCGTGGTGGACCTCACCGATCCGGCCGTCCTCGCCGATCCCCTGCGCGGGTACGACCGGATCCTCGCCGAGACCCCGGTGTGCCGCGCCCGCCTGCCCGGCGGCGGCGAGGCGTGGCTCATCACCGGCAATGCCGATGTCCGCGCCGTGCTCGCCCACCCCGCGATCCGCAACGACCCCGCGGGACTGCCGGGGCACGGGGCGCGGGCGCAGGAGCGCACGCTGCTCGCCCTGGGCACCCCCGAGGAGCACCTGCCCTACCTGCGGGCGAGCCTGCTCAGCCTGGACGGCGCCGCGCACACGAGGTTGCGGCGCAGCATCGCGGGCGCGTTCGGCGCCGCGAAGGTCGCGGAGATGCGCCCGCGCCTGCGCCGGATCGTCCACGACCTGCTCGACACGCTGGGCGGGACGGTGGACCTGCTCGACGGGTTCGCCTACCCGGTGGCCATGACGGTGGTCTGCGAGCTCGTCGGCGTGGACGAGGAGGACCGGGACGCGTGGCGGCGCTGGGGCAAGGTGCTCGTCGCCGCGGACCCGGCCGAGGTCGCGGTGACGATGGGGGAGATGTTCGCCTCCTGCCACGCGCTCGTCGACCGCCGCCGGGCCGACCCGAAGGACGACCTGATCTCCGCGGTCGTCGCCCAGGACCACCTCGGCGACGTCGAGGCCGTGGCTCTCGTGGTGTTCCTGGTGCTGGCCGGGCACGAGACCGCCGCCCACGCGCTGTCCAACGCCGCGCTCGCCCTCATGCGGGACCGCGCCCAGCTCGACCTGCTGCTCGCCGACCCGGAGCTGTGGCCCGCCGCGGTGCGCGAACTGGTGCGCACCCACGGCCCGGTGCAGCTCGCCCGGCTGCGCTACGCGGCCGAGGACATCACGGTGGGCGGGGTGCTCATCAGCGCGGGCGACGCGGTGCAGGTGGTGCTCGGCGCCGCGAACCGCGACCCCGACCAGTTCACCCACCCGCACGAGCCGGACATCCGGTGGCAGGCCGGGCAGGGGTACGCCGAGGGGCACGTCGGATTCGGCTGGGGGCCGCACTTCTGCCTCGGCGCGGCACTGGCCCGCGTGGAGGGCGAGGAGTCGCTGCGGGCCCTCTTCGAGCGCTTCCCCGACGTGCACCCGGTCGGCGAGCCCGCGTGGGTGCCGCTGCCGCGCGGCAGGCACCGCGAAGCCCTGGACGTGCGGCTGACCTGACGCCCGCCGCGGGGTGTGCGGTCAGGCCGGAGGGCGGGCGAAGAAGTCGATCGGCATCGTCATGTCCGCGGTCGAAGCCCCGCATTCGAGCATCCACAACCCCGCCTGCGGCCCGAGACCCCTGCCGAAGGCGGCGATCGCGTCCGGGTCCGGCGCCACCGCGCGGGCCTCCTCCACACCACGCCCGAACGCCTCGACGTCCCAGCCGCCGCCGTCGTCCCGAGCCGCGCTCAGTTCGTCACCGAGCCCGCGCGCGCCGCCGGTCATCGCGGCGAGGGTCGCGGCGGGCAGCGGGTCGGCGACGCTGAGCAGGCCGTGGACGCGCTCACCGACCACCGCACCCACCCACCGCGACGTCTGCGAAGTCGGCCGCGGCCCCGTCCACCGCGCCCTGCCGGGATCGGCCGGGAGCGCGCCGGGGGCGCCGGAGAGCGCCCAGCGGCCGACCCACTCGGCGGCCAGGCCGGGCGCGCTGCGGGTGGCCGGGTTGTGGAACCTCGCCATGTCCCAGCGGTTGCCGACGGCCACGACCGCGATGTCGTGCTTCGGCCACACCCGCACGTCCCACCAGAAGCCGTAGAGGAAAGCGGCCGAGTGCCCCCACCACCACGAGTCGCCCAACTCGGGATCGGCCAGCTCGAACGTGAGCCCCGAGAACGACCGCCTGCCCGCCGGACCACCGCGCGCCACGCGCGGGGTCACCATGGTCGCGAGCGTCTCGGGCCGCACCAGCCCGTGCTCACCCCGACTCGTGCGCAGCAGCGACTGGAGCAGCCGTCCGACGTCCGCGGCGCTGGTCTGCATGCCCGCGCCGGGGTAGGCGGAGGAGCGGATCGGCGGGCTCGGCACGCACCAGTCCCCGAACGCCATGTAACCGGTGGCCCGTTCGCCCGTCCACGACCGCGCCGTGCCGTCGTCGAACCCGGAGGCCTTCATTCCCGCCGGGGCGAGCACGTGCCTGCCCACGTGGTCGGCGAAGGGCTCCTGCGTCGCGTGCTCGACGGCGCAGCCGAGCACGCTGATGCCGAAGGAGGAGTACGAGTAGCCGCCCGGCGCCGTCAGCAGCGGCAGCGCGCCGCCGTATTCGAGGGCGCGGCCGATCCCGTGCCTGCGGCGCACGAACTCGGCCACCGGTTCGGGCGCCGTCATCGTGGCCGCCACGGTGTCGGGGTAGTAGCCGCCCTGGTGGGCGGCGAGCATCGCCGCGGTGACGGGGGCGGGATCGCGGCCGCGCAGCCCTGCGGGCAGCAGCGCGTCGATCGGCGTCTCCAGGTCGACCGCGCCCGCCTCGACCAGTTGCAGGAACGCCAGGCCGGTGATCGGTTTGGAGAGCGACCCGGCCGGAGCCGCGGTGTCGGCGGTCATCGGGACGCCCGCCGCCAGGTCGGCGTACCCGGCGGCGGCGGTGCGCAGTTCCGTGCTCGTGGCGACCGCCACGGCCACTCCGGGGGTGCCGGTGGCCGCCCGCAGGCGCGGCAGCACCGCGTCGAGCGCGGTCATCACGTCGTCGAGCATCTCGCCTCCATCGGGTCGTGCTGATGATCGCAGCGCGCACGGGTCAACAGCGGCGAGTCGACGTGGCGACTTCGCGCCCTCACCGCCCGCATCGCGACGACCCGCGGGCGCGTGGTTGTAGCCTGCGCCTCGAAAGTGTTCCTCTGCAACAGAAGCGGGCCTCGCGGTCTCACTTGGCGGCGGGGCGCCTTCGTCCACCCCGGACATCGTCACGCCGGAGTCGTCGTGAATCGCGTGGTCGGGTCCGCGATCGTCGACACAGCCGGAGAGCCGCCCGATGCGCCGTTCGCCCGCGACCACCCCCGACGTGTCGATCATCCTGCCGTGCGCCGGGTTCGGGACGCGGTTCGGCGCGCCCTACTCGAAGGAGCTGCATTGCCTGGCTCCGGGTGTGACCGTCCTGGACCGCAGTCTCGAAGCCGCCGTCGAACTGGCCGAAAGCGGACTGCGCGTGCGCGTGGTCGTCGTGATCGCGGCGCACAAGCTGGACACGGTGGCCTACCTCACGCGCTACGCCGGGACCTTCCACGTCGTCTTCGTCTACCAGGACGAGTCGTTCGAACCGGGGCTCGAAGGGGCGATCCGGTCCGCCCTGCCCTTGGCGCGGGGACCGGTGGTCCTCGTCCTGCCGGACATCGTGATCAGCGGCGCGGGCAGCGCGGGCTGCCTCGTCGAGGCGTTGCGGCGGACGAGGGTCGCCGGGTGGAGCGTGGTGGCCGCCGAGGAGCGCGATCCCGACGTGCTGCGGCACATGGGCGCGCTCGCCGTGGTCGCGGGGGACGCGGGCATGGTGGTCGAGGCGGCCGCGGACCACCCGGCGGACCCGGCGGACTTCAACGCGTTCTGGGGCATGGTCGCGGTCGCCGAGGAGGAAGCGCACCGGCTGCCCGACGTGGTCGGCAAGGGGACGGACAGCCCGCTGCCCGGCGCGGCCGCCCTCATGGTGGAACGGGTCGTCAACTACAACACCGCCGCGGGCTGACTCCCCGGTCGGCGGGCGAGGGAGGACCCGGACATGCGGGTGCTGTTGTCGACGTACGGGACGCGCGGCGACGTCGAACCGCTGGTGGCGCTCGCGGTGCGGCTGCGGGGGATCGGCGTCGAGGTGCGGATGTGCGCCCCGCCGGACGAGGAGTTCGCGGAACGGCTGGCGGGGTTCGGGATCGAACCGGCGCCGGTCGGCCTGTCGGTGCGGGCGCTGATGGACGGGAAGGCCGGGCCGTCGGCGGAGGACCTGTCCCGGTTCCGGACGGCGCTGGTCGCCGCGCAGTTCGACGTGCTCCCCGCGGCGGCCGACGGGTGCGACGTGCTGGTGGCCGCGGGGCTGGCGCAGATCGCCGCGCGGTCGGTGGCCGAGGCCGTGGGCATCCGGTACGTGTACGCGAGCTATTCGGCGGTCAACCTGCCGTCACCGCACCACGCGCCGCCACCTAGGCCGGGCTGGCGCGAGCAGGAGGTGCGGGACAACCCGACGCTGTGGGAGCTGGACGCCCGCAACGTGGACGCGCAGTTCGGGGACGTGCTCAACGGCCACCGGACGGCGCTCGGCCTGCCACCGGTGGCAGGCGTCCGCGACCACGTCCTCACCGACCGCCCGTGGCTGGCTGCGGACCCGGTCCTGGGGCCGTGGCGGGAGGTCCCGGGCCTCGACGTGGTCCAGACGGGCGCCTGGACCCTGACCGACGCACGCCCGCTGCCCGCCGACCTGGTCGCGTTCCTGGACGCGGGCGCGCCGCCGGTCTACGTGGGCTTCGGCAGCCTGCGCCCGTCGCCGGACTTCGCGCGCGGGGCCATCGGGGCGATCCGCGCACGGGGCCACCGCGCACTTGTCTCCCGCGGCTGGGCGGACCTGGGCCTGATCGACGACCGGGACGACTGCCTGGCCATCGGCGAGGTCAACCAGCAGCGCCTGTTCACCGAGGTGGCCGCCGTGGTGCACCACGGCGGGGCGGGCACGACGGTGGTGGCCGCCAAGGCGGGCGTACCGCAGGTGGTGATCTCCCTCCCCGTGGCGGACACCCCGTACTGGGGCAGCCGGGTGGCGGCACTCGACGTCGGCGCGGCACTCGACGGGCCCGCGCCGTCCGCCGAGGCGTTGGACGCCGCGTTCGGGAAGGCACTGGAACCGGGGACACGGGAGCGCGCGAGGGCGCTGGGGGCACGGATCCGCACCGACGGGGCCTCGGTCGCCGCGGACCGGTTGGTCGACTTCGTCCGGTGAGCTCCGGCCTGGAACGGCGTCGCCGCGCAGGCACCCGCCGGATTCCCGACCCGCTTCACGTGACCTGGGGCGCGGTCGGAAGCGGCCGCCCGCGTGACGTCGGATACTTGGGGTATCGGGCTGACCTCGACCGGGGTCGGCGACCGTCGTGGAGGCCCGCCTCCGCCGCGCGAAGGAGTGCTGATGCCCCGTTACTGCTTCCGGTTGCAGGTCCGGTCGGAGCACTTGGCCGAGTACCGGCGGCGGCACCGGGAGGTGTGGCCGGAGATGCTGGAAGCCCTGCGCGACACCGGGTGGCGCAACTACTCGCTCTTCCTGGGCGAGGACGGCCTGCTGATCGGGTACGTCGAGGCGGACTCGCTGGCCGAGGCCCAGGCGGCCATGGCCGGCACCGACGTGAACCGCCGCTGGCAGGCGGAGATGGGGCAGTACTTCGTGGACCTGGAGGGCGCGCCGCCGGACGAGGGGTTCCGGCTGCTGCCCGAGGTGTTCAACCTGGAGGAGCAACTGGGGCGGCGGGCGGACGACGCGGTGTGACGTGCCACCGCGTCAGCCGTGGTGCAGGCCGTAGTGCTGGGCGAGGAGGTCGCGGCCGTAGTCGTTGCCGTTGGGGTACCGCACGATGGTGTGGACGTGGAAGCGGGCGGGCTCGGGGTTGGTGAGGAAGACGCCGGGGTGGTTGTCGTACTCGACCAGGAGCACGGGCGAGTGGACGCGGTAGTAGAAGGCGCACCTGTCGTCGTGGGCGCCGCGCCAGGAGAAGCGGGTGTCGTCGAGGTGGTCGCGGACCAGCGCGAGGGTGCGGTCGGCCTGCGGGCGCGGCAGGCGGTCGAGGTAGACGCGGATCAGGTCGACCAGGCCGTCGAGCTGGTCGGCGGGGAGGCTCGAGGCGATGATCCCCGCGGGCGGGAGGACGAGGTTGTCGCCGCCCGCGCCGGAGAGGTGCCTGCCGTTCCAGGGGCCCGCCAGCTCGGGCGGGAGGTCGGCGGCCAGCAGGGACGAGCCCATGAGGAACTCGGGCTCGCGGTCGGGGTCCAGGGTGCGGCGGAACGCGAGGGCGACCTCCGTCTCGTCCTGGAGGGCTCGGACGCCGGTGAACCGGCCCGTGCCGGTGGTCGGTTCGGCGCCCAGGAACACGGGGGCGAGGACGGTGTCGCCGCCGATGAGGACGCAGTGCAGGTCGACGTGGTGGCCCATGAGCTGCCAGCCCCACGGGGAGTCGGCCGAGGGGTTGCCGAAGAGGGTGAACCAGTAGGCGAATTCCGCGAGCGTGTCGCGGTAGTCGTCGACGAGTTCGCCGAGGTTCGCGTTGAGCGCCATCGCCGCGCGCACCTGGGCGTAACCCGCGGGGCTCAGGCTCGCCTCGACGACGGCCAGCGCGCGGTCGCGGTCGTGGCCGGCGAGCCG
Source organism: Umezawaea sp. Da 62-37 (assembly GCF_032460545.1). Classification (GTDB taxonomy): domain Bacteria; phylum Actinomycetota; class Actinomycetes; order Mycobacteriales; family Pseudonocardiaceae; genus Umezawaea. Next base: position 2,746,816 of record NZ_CP135965.1, on the reverse strand, counting down.
GTCGAGGCGCATGCCCTTCGGGTGCCACGTGGGGATGGCGTTGGTCCACAGCCGCCATTCCGGGGCGTCCATCGGCAGGGCTCCGACGACGCGCTGGTGGGGTGCCAGCCCGTCGAGGTAGGCCGCGGCCGCCGCCACGGCGGGGTTGGGGGCCGTGGTCGGACCGTCCAGGTGGTAGAGGCCCCGGCGCGGGGTGCCGTCGTCGGTGACGCCGACGTAGGGCTCCAGGTGGTGGCGGTGGCCCGCGGTCAGCTCGAACGCCGCCTCCGGCGGGAGCAGGTCGGCGAAGAGGTGCGAGTCGACGATCGGCAGGGCGCCCCGTGTGGTCGGCACGGGGAACCCGTCCGGATTTCGCTGGTGGGACATCGGTTTCCTCATTCGGTGGGGACGGCGAGCACGTCGCCGGGCAGGAGGAAGCGGTTCTCGATCCGCCGGGAGGCGATGAGCCACCCGGCTCCGCCGAGCAGGACGAAGCGGTCGAACACGTCGGCCACGAGCACCGGAACCGTTGTGGGCACGGGAGGTTCTCCGTCCTGCGCGTAGAGCACCAGCGCGGACACGGCGTCGACGCGGCCGGGTTCGTGGTGGAGGACGTGGAAGTTGGACATCAGGTGGCGCGACACCCGCGGCCCGCGTGCGGCCCGGTCGCGGTAGACGCCGTCGATCTCGCCGGTGCCGCGGAAGGTCCTGCGCGAGAACGTCAGCTCGGCGTCGGCGGTGAAGAAGCCGGAGGCGGCGGAACCGCCGCCGTGGTCGATCTCGAACCACAGCGCCGTCACCAGAGTCGAGAGTTCGGTGTGCACGGCGGCGGTCATCGGCCGACCGCCGTCGCCGCGCCCACCAGCGCCTGCGCGCCTTGGCGCAGCATGGTGGTGTCGGCTCCCAGGACGAGGAAGTCGTACCCGCGGGCCAGCAGTTCCGGCGCGTTGCCCGAGGCCGTGGTGCCCAGGGTGACGCGGTGGTCGGCACAACCCCGTTCGGCCGCCGCGATGAGGCCTGCCAGTCCGCCGTCGCCCTCGGGGAACCCGCTGGAGACCGCGAGGTCGGTCGGGCCGATGAAGACCGCGTCGACACCCGCGACCCCGCCGATCCCGGCGATCTCCGAGAGGGCTTCGGCGCTTTCCGCTTGGACCACAAGGAGGACGTCGTCGTTGCCGGACCGCAGGTAGTCGCCGAGAGCTTCCAGCCCCCAGCGGCCCGCGCGTCCGGACGTGCTGGCGCCGCGGCGTCCGAGCGGCGGGAAACGGGTCGCTCCAACGGCTTCCCGCGCACGGGCCGTGTTGTCGACCTGGGGGACGAACAGGCCGGCGGCGCCCGCGTCGAGCGGGACCTGGACGTCACGGGGTGCGGTGCCCGCGACCCGGACGAACGGCCTGAGCCCGCAGCCGCGGGCCAGCGCGATCATGGTCGACGTGGTGCGGATGTCGATCGCGCCGTGCTCGGCGTCGATCACGACGAAGTCGAACCCGGCGAGCGCGAGCAGTTCGACGCTCTCCGGTGCGGGGAGCTTGACCCAGGCGCCGAGCCGGGGGAAGGACTGCGCTGTCACGGCCTGCACTCCCGGTAGTCGTCGGCGTTGAGCACCCAGCCTTTGGCGAGGAAGTCGTCGCGCGGTGGGGCGAAGACGTCGACGAGCGTGTGCGGACCCGTGCCGACGGCACCGGTGGTGTGCACGACGGTGGGCGGGATCAGGGTCATCGAGGGGCTGCCGACCCGGACGTGCTCGTCGTCGCGCCACTCGCTCAGCCGAGGGGTCCACGGAACCCTGAGGTGGTGGACGTGGTCCCCGACCAGGGTCACCGACATCTGCTCGAAGTCCTCGTGGGAATACGGCGAGAGCCGTTCGGTGTCGCGCGGCCCTTCGCGTACCGGGAACCAGTTCACCATCAGCGACGCCGTCCGGAAGATGCGGCCGAGGCGCCCTTCCTCGTCGGGTACGTCGCGCAGGCGGTGCACCCGGAGCCCGCCGCCCGCCGCGCTGGGCTCCGGTAGCGGTGCGGTCCGCGGGTCGATCCCGGTGGCGTGGTTGGCGGCCCGCCTCATCTGCTCGTCGCAGCGGGAGGTGAACACCCGCGCCACCGTGGTCGACGACGCCGCGCACACCGTGCCGGTGCCCGCAGGTACGACGACGAACGCGGGCTCGGACACGGTGACGGGTGCCCGACCGCCGTGCTCGACGGCCACTCCCGCGTCGTCCTGGACGAGCAGCACGTGCTCGTCGGGTAGGTCGAACTCGGTGACCCGGTCGCCCGCCACGAGTTCGGTGATCGCCACCGCGAAGTTGCGGCCGCGCAGCGACCACGTCCGGCTGCCCCCGGCGGAGACCAGGTCCGGGGCGCGCCCGGAGATCGCGTCGACGACGGCTGTTCCTGCGATGGTCATCGGGGATGGCTTCCTTCCTCCGCAGCGGATCCGGGCCTCGTGCGCACGGAAAGCCCTAGACCAGCGCGGATACGGTGCCGCGGATGCCGAACAGCGACTTCCCGTAGATCTCGGCGGCGACCTCGGGGTTGAGGACTGCGTGCCTGCTGCCGGTCTCGATGTCGCGCCAGACGCGCTGCAACGGGTTGGACTCGCCGAAGCTCGAAGCGCCCTGCGCCGAGCACACGATGCGGACGGCCTCGCGCGCGTGGACCGCGGCGACCCCCGCGTCCATTCGCATCCGCGCCCTGGCGTCGTAGTCGGCGACGACCCCGGCCCGCGCGGCCTCGTCGATGTCGGCGGCCGCGCGATAAGCGTGCAGCTGGGCCGAGTCGGCGAGCGACGCGGCGTTCGCGGCGGCGATCTGGATGGTGGGCGCCTCGGCCTGGGTGGCGTAGCTCGTCATGGTCAACGCCCGCTGCGGGGCCCGTTCGGCGAGGAGGTCGACGGCGGCCGCGGCCAGCCCGAGCTGGGGCCCGGTCAGCACCAGCGCGGTGGCGGGTACGAACGGCGCCCGGTAGAGGGCTTCGTCGGTGAAGGGCGTGGCGTACCGGCCTTCCACGGCGTCGGGAATGGAGTGGAAGCGGTGCGCGGGAACGAAGAGGTCCTCGCCGATCAGGGTGTTCGACGCCGTCCCGCGCATACCCGCCACGAACCACGTGTCCACGATGGACAGTTCCGGCATCGGCACGAGCACGATGCCGACGGCGTCCGACGTGCCCTCGGCGTCCGGCCGGACGACCCCGAGGACGGCCCAGTCGGCGTGCGCGCACCCGGACGCGGGGGCCCAGCGCCCGCTCACCCGGTACCCGCCGTCGACCACGCGCGCGGTGCCCGAAGGTGTCACGACGCCGGCGATCCGGGCGTCGGGGGTGTCGGCCCAGACGTCGTCCTGCGCCTGGGCCGGGAAAAGACCGACGAACCACGCGCCCGCGTTGAGCAGCGCGGTCACCCAGGCGGTGGAGCCACAGGCGCGCCCGACCTCGCGGCTGACCTCCAGCAGGGTGCGGAAGTCGGTCTGCCCGCCGCCGTAGCGCGCGGGCCGCATCAAGGAAAGCAGACCGGCCTCGGCCAGTGCGGTGATGTTCTCGGCGGGCACGCCGCGCTCGCGGTCGGTCGAATCGGCGTTGCCCGCCAGCAGCGGCCGCAGCTTGGCGGCGCGCTCGACGAGTTCGGCCCGCAGCGTGCGCGCGTCGTCGGTGGTGTGCGGGGCGTCCATGATGATGCTCATCGTCACTCCGTTGTGAGGGGTCGTGCGGGAACGGGGTCAGCTCGCGGCGGTGAGGAGGGAGTGCGTGCCGAAGACGCGGCGCGCGTAGACCAGCGGGGCCGTGGCGGTCGACTCGGCCTCCTCGACGCGCACGACGAGCAGGACGTGGTCACCGCCGTCCACATGGCGTTCGACCCGTCCCGCCGTCCAGCCCGCGGACTCCGGCAGGTGGGGCAGTCCACTTCGGACGGTCCACGTCACGCCGTCGAACTTCAGGCCCGGCCCCCGGCGGCGGCGGGCGAACGTCGAAGCCAGCTCCTGCTGGTGGGCGCCGAGGATGTTGACGCCCACCCGGTCACCGGGACGGAGGTGGGTCAGCAGGCCCGAGGTGCGGTCCAGGGCGAAGCTCACCAGCGGCGGGTCCAGCGAGAGCGAGGCGAAGCTCGACACGGTGCTGCCGTGCGGTCGCCCGTCGGCGGTCGTCGTCGTCACGACGGTGACCGGGGAGCACACCCCGCTCATCAGCTCGACGAAGGTCTCTCGGTCGATCATCGTGCGCCTCCTGGTGTTCGGGTCCGTCCGCCGGGACGTGCGGCCTCGTGGGCCACCGCGTCCGACTCCACGAAGTCAACCCCGGTCGCGGGGACGGCCGCTTGGTCTGCGGGATCAGGATTTCGCTGCCCCTTGGGGTGCGGCGTCAGTCCGCGAGGACCGCGTCCCCGAGTTCCTCGGCGAGCGCCAGTGCGGTGTGGAGGGTGAAGCGGCGGCTTTGGAGGTCGTGCCCCAGCACCTCCTGGGCCCGGTTCACGCGGTAGGTCACGGTTCCCCTGGCCACATGCAGGCGGCGCGCGACGTCCACGAGGCTGCGCTCCGCGTCGAGGTAGTGGTACAGCGTGGTCCGCAGCGCCTCCATCGGCGCGGTGCGGGCGGCGAGCCCGCCGAGTTCGCGGCGCACGAACTCGCCCGCCGCGTCGAGATCGGTGGCCAGCAAGGCGATCGCGGCCACGTCGGCGTAGGTGGTCGCGTGCCGAGGCGCCCGTCCGGCCGTGCGCCGCAGCCGCTCGACCCCCTCCGCGCGCTCGGCCTCGCGGTGGGAACGGCGGAAGCCCGCGACACCGTCGACAGGCGTCCCGAAGGCCGCGTGCACCCGGTGCCGGGACAGCACTTCCGCGACACCGCTCGCGGAACCGGTCCGGTGCGTGCCGGATCCCCATGCCCACAACCGGCCCGAGGCGACGGGGATGGCCAGCGTCGTGGTGGCGCCCCCGGCCCGCAGGACCTCGATCGCCGCGGCCTGCAACGAGGATCCGCCGCTCGGCGGGTCCGACCACACCACCACCGCCTGGTGGGTGCGCCGCAGGTCGTAGCCGAGGACGCGCGACGCCTCACCGACGTCCACCTCGGCGCCGCCCAGCAGGGACCGCACGACGTCGGCCCGCGCCGCGGCCGCGCTGGTGCTCCACACCTCGTGCTCGGCGAGGTAGGTGCGGATCATCGTGTCGGCGAGGTCGTCGACGCAGGCGAACAGCTCGCGGGAGATCGCCGTGACCTCGTCGACCGCCACCGCGGGATCGACCAGTTCGGCGCAGGCGCGCAGGAACGCCTCGGTCGTCGCCGCGTGCCCGATCCGGACGCCCCGCAGCACCTGCTCCAGCGGCACGGCCCGGTGGACGAACCCGCGGATGCTCTCCAGCGCCGCCCCGTCGGCGGGCGGGACGGCGGCCGCGCCTTCCGCCAGCGTGGACAGCGCCCGCAGGGTGGTTGCCTCGTTGCCCCGGCGGAGCGCCTCGACCGCGGCCGGGCTCCCGCCGAGGGCGGGCACCTCGTCGACGATCCGCCGCACGACCTCGGAACTCAGCTCGACCGCCCAGCCCACGGGCCCCGCGCCGACGCGCTCGACGATCCCGCGCGGGCCCGCCGCCCCGACCCCGCCCCGCGGGCGCAGCCGTGCGATCCAGGCCCGCCGCGTCCCGCTCTCCACCGGGTTACAGCGCGCCGAGCGCCTTGCCTGCCTGCTGGGCCGTCGCCAGCGCTTCGGCGTGCATCGACGCGGCCATGTCCCGGAAGCCGTCGAACTCCGGCAGCACGCCCACGAGCGTGAACTCGCGCTCGATCACCGTCAGGTCCGCGCCCCACACGTCGGCGAGGATGCGGCGCATGAACGGCGTCGCGTGGTCCCAGCCCTCCCGCGGCGTGCCCGTGCCGTACGCCCCGCCGCGGGCCGTGACCAGGACGGCCTTCTTGCCCTCGAGGAAACGGACGCCGTGCGCACGCGGGTCGGTCCAGACGAGGTCGCCGTAGGTCTTGAAGTGCTGCGAGACGCCGTAGTTGTACAGCGGCACCGCGAACAGCAGCGCGTCCGCGGCGAGCAGTTCGTCGACCAGCGTGGCGGCCAGCGCCGCGGCTTCCCGGTGCGCGGGCGTCCGCTCGGCCTCGGGGGTGGAACTCGCGTCGACGGCCGTGCCCCACGCGTCGGCGGGGAGGACGTCGACACCGATGTGGCGGCGTTCGACCACGTCGCCGGGGTGGGCCGCGAGCCACTCCTGCTCGACGACGTCGCCGATCTCGCGGGTGGCCGAGCCCTGCGGGCGGATGCTGGCGTCCAGGCGGAACAGAGTCATGGTCTCCCTCTCTGACTTAAAGCTTTAACTCAGACTAGCAGGTGAGTTAAAGCTTTAACTGGATCGAGAGTCTGGTCACCGGGCCGGTGGAGCTAGGCTCGGGTCCGTGGAAGGTGCTCAGGACCCGCGCTGGCTGACCGACGAGCAGCAGGACACCTGGCGGGCGCTCATCGGCCTGATCCTCCGGCTGCCCAGCGCGCTCGACACCCAGATGCGCCGGGACGCGGGCATCAGCCACTTCGACTACCTGGTGCTGTCGACGCTGTCGATGGCGCCGGGGTGGACGATGCGGATGAGCGAGCTGGCCGCCGAGGCGGAGGCCTCGCTGCCCCGGCTGTCGCAGGTGGTCGCCAAGCTCGAGAAGCAGGACTGGCTGCGCCGCGCACCCGACCCCGACGACGGCCGCTACACACTGGCGACGCTGACCCAGGCCGGGTGGGACAAGGTCTTGTCGACCGCTCCGGGGCACGTCAACGAGGTCCAGCGCTTGGTCTTCGACGCGCTGCCCCCGGCGCAGCAGCGGCAGCTGGGGGAGATCAGCAGGCGCGTCACCCGCACCATCGAGGGACCGGTGGACCCGCCGCGGGAGTCGTGAGCCGGGCTCCGGTGGGCGGCTGCTGGCGATGACCTGGACGTGCGGTTCGCCTCCCATGAGCCCCGATCCCCGCCCTGGGGGACGGGCGCGGCCGTAGGGTCGGCGGATGGATCTCGAGCTGCCCGATGGGCGTGTGGTGCGGGTGCATGACAGCGGGGTCGGTGGGGTGCCGGTGTTCTGGCTCCACGGGTCGCCGCAGACCGGTGATCTGCTGGAACCGTTGCTGGAGGCGGCTTCCCGGCGTGGTGTGCGGCTGCTGGGGTACGACCGGCCGGGGTACGGCGGGTCGACGGCGGTGGCCGGGCGGGACGTCGCGGCGGCTGCGGCGGACGTGGTGGCGGTCGCGGACGCGTTGGGGCTGGGGCGGTTCGCGGTGGCGGGGCACTCCGGGGGTGGGCCGCACGCGTTGGCGTGCGGAGCCTTGCCGCCGGGGCGGGTGTTCGCGGTGGTGAGCATGTCGGGGCCCGCGCCGGTGTCGGCGGAGGGGCTCGACTGGTTCGCGGGGATGGCGCCCGCGGGGGAGGCCGAGTTGCGGGCGGCGGTGGCCGGGCGGGCCGCGTTGGAGGAGCACCTGGCGTCGGCGGAGTTCGACGCGGAGGTGTTCACGCCCGCCGACCACGCGGCGCTCGAAGGACCGTGGAGGTCGTTGGGCGCCAACGCCGGGGCCGCGATGGCGGCCGGGCTCGGCGGGCTGGTCGACGACGACCTGGCGGTGGTCGGGCCGTGGGGTTTCGACCTGGCGGAGGTCTCGGTACCGACGCTGCTGGTGCACGGTGTGCGCGACCGGATGGTGCCCGCCGAGCACAGCGAGTGGCTGGTGGACCGCGTTCGCCCGCACGGGGAGCTGCGGCTCAGCCCGCAGGACGGGCACGTGTCGATCCTCGACCGCGTCGGCGACGTCTTCGACTGGCTGGTCCTGCGCGGCTGAGCACGACCGGTCCCGCCGGGCAGGACGCCCGGCGGGCCCGGTCGCCGGTCAGATCCTGTCCAGCGTGAACACGTCCGTGGTGGTGCCCGCCAGCAGCCGGTCCAGGTCGCCGCTGACCACGTAGCCGCCGTACGGCGTGACGGCCACGGTGGTCGGGGCGGTCGTGCGCCACGGGGCGATCCGCCGCAGGACCGTCGCCGACGACCAGGGGCCGTTGGGGCGCAACAGGGTCACGGCGTTCTCACCCGTGCCGCCGAGGCCGTTGGTGACGACGGCGAGCGTGCCGTCGGGACGCAGCGCGATGCCGTCGCCGCCGACCAGCGGCCGGTCCAGCCGCACCTCGTCGATCCGCCCGGAGAGCGACACCCGCAGCAGCGCGCCGTCGCCGTAGCGGACGACCAGCAGGTAGCCGCCGGGGTGCCACGCGATGCCGTTCGCGCCGATGGTCGGCGACGCCAGCCGCGGATCGCGCACCAGCACCGAGGCCCGGCCCGCCGGGTCGATCCGGTAGAGCGCGTCGGACGCCGGGTCGGTGACGTAAGCGTTGCCCGCCCGGTCGAGCGACAGGTCGTTGGCCCCGTGCCGCCCCTCACCGATGGCGAGGTCGACCAGGTGCAGCGGCGCGCCCGTGCGGAGGTCGAAGATCCCCATGCCGGACTGCCGGTAGGACGTGTCGGGCCCGGACCGCTCGCCGACGCCGATGTCGGCGAACGCCACCAGCAGCCGGTCGCGCGCGGCGTCCACGCGCAGGCCGAACGTGGAGATCATCCGCGGGTCGCTGACCAGCGTGCTGACCCGCCCGTCCGGGCGCACGACGGACACCGTGCCGTGTCGCGACGACCCGACCAGCAGCGCCTGCCTGGTCGGGTCCCACGCGACGCCTTCCGGGTGCAGCGCCGCGGCGTGCCCCGTGATCGTTCCCGGTGGCCTGGTGGCCACCGCCGTGCCCGCGCCGGTCAGCAGCAGGGCCGCCACCAGTGCGATGACTGCGGATTTCCCGCGCATCCGTCCCCCTCGATGTTGAGTACGAGGGCTGAGGGTAATCAGAACTCTGATAACTATCAATACTCTGTTTGTCGGCTGGGTTCGTACGATGGGGACATGCGGATGCCGATGAGCGAGCGCCTCGGCGCCCACCTCAAGCGCGTGGAGCAGGAGCTCATGACGGCCAAGCACGCGGCCGTGAAGCCCGCGGGCCTCACCGTTCCCCAGTACGCGGCCCTGCTGGTGCTCACCGAGCAGCCGGGGATCTCCGCCGCGGCGCTGGCGAGGGCCTGCCTGGTCACCCCGCAGACGATGACGACGATCCTGCAGAACCTGCTGTCCCTCGGCCTGGTCGAGCGCACGCCGCACCCGGTGCACCGCAACGTCCTGGAGACCCGTCTCACCGGGACCGGCGCCGCCGCGGTCGACCGGGCCGACGTCCGCGCGGTCGCGGTCGAACGCAGGCTCGCCGACGAGTTCACCGCCGAGGAGCGCGCCACCCTGGTCGCCCTGCTCGGCCGCTGCTCCACCGCGCTGGCAGGCGGAGTCGACTAGGGGATCACGCGTGGTGTGACCACTCGTGTACTCTCCGTTACCCACGTCTCCGTTGGGAGGCTTGAGAAAGAGGCCGCGCGTTGATCGAACGCCGCTTGTCCGGAGCCCTTCGGGCGCCCGTGCTCGAAGGGGTCGCGGGTTGGGTGCCGCCGCGGGTCGTCGCCAACGACGAACTCCCCGCGCACTGGCAGACCGACGACACCTGGGTCCGCAGGCGCACCGGGATCGGCACCCGGCACTGGGTCGACGAGGGCACGTCGACCGGTGACCTCGCCCTGGAGGCCGCCAAGGGCGCGCTGGCCATGGCCGGTGCGCCGCTCGTGGACACGGTGCTCGTCGCGACCTCCACGCCGGACCACCCGATGCCCGCGATGGCACCGGTCCTCGCCTCCCGGCTCGGGCTGGGCGGCGTGGCGGCGTTCGACGTGTCCGCGGTGTGCAGCGGGTTCGTCTACGGCCTGGCCACGGCCGCCGGGATGATCGCGGGCGGGCTGGCGGAACGGGTGCTGCTCGTGGCCGCCGATGTCTACTCGACGCTCGTGTCGCCCGACGACCGCGGCGCGGGTGTCGTGTTCGCCGACGGGGCGGGCGCGGTGGTGCTGCGCGCGGGCGGGCAGGGCGAGCCCGGCAGCCTGCTGGCGTTCGACCTCGGCAGCGACGGCGCGGGCCACGACATGATCACCGTGCCCGCCGGCGGTGCGCGCGACCGGGCCGAACCCGGTCGGTACGGGCCCGTGGACCGGCACTTCCGGATGAGCGGGCGCGAGGTGTTCCAGCACGCGGTGACCCGGATGACCGAGTCGTCGCGCGCGGTGCTCAAGACCGCCGGGTGGGCCGTCGAGGACGTCGACCGCGTCGTCGCCCACCAGGCGAACGCCCGCATCATCAGCGCCGTCGGGACCCGTCTGTCCATCCCGGACGACCGGATCGTGAGCAACATCGAGCGGGTCGGGAACACCGGCGCCGCGTCCATCCCGCTCGCGCTCGCCCACGCCGTCGAGCGCGGCGAGGTCCGCGCCGGGGAACGGGTGCTGCTGACGGCGTTCGGCGGCGGGTTCACCTGGGGGTCGGTCGCGATGGTGTGGCCCGACCTGCCGTCCGCATAGCGGGATCCGGCCGCCGGCGGGGCCGCCCGATGAGGTGATCATCTCGCTCGATCGTGGCCGTGCCGTCGCTGCGCGGTGCGTCGCCGTCTGATCGGGTCGCGTCCGATCAGCGCGCTGACTGGCTGAAACGTCCGCAGAAGTGCGGTCACCGCATGGTGACCAACGGTCCGGGAAACGAAGATCGAACAGGTAGCCTGCCGCACCGTCGGCACCCACTGTGATCACCCGGCGTCGAGTGGTCGCGGTGGGTGCCGGCGCTTCCGCCATGCGGCCTGCCGCGATCCGCCCGGATCCCGGCCGGTCACCTCCGCCGAAACCCGCAGGAGACCACCATGACCTCGACCGATGCCGTCCTGTTCGACCTGCTGACCACGAAGTTCGACGTGCCGGAGCAGGAGGTCGTCCCCGAGGCGACGATGGAGGAGCTCGACATCGACTCGCTGGCGCTGGCCGAACTCGCCCTCGCGCTCCAGGAGCGGACCGGCGTGGAGGTCGAGGACCACGAGGCGGGCAGGGGCACGACGGTCGCCGAACTCACCGCGACCCTCGCCGCCAAGCGCGCCGCGGCGCCGGTCCGCTGACGGCGGCCTCCCGCGCGATCGCCGTCACCGGGCCGGGGTGATCACCCCGGTCGGTGCGGGCAGCACGACGCGCGGCTGAACGGGATGCCGGTCGACTCCTCCCGGTGACGCGCCGGGGCCCGCGCCACGGGCCTCACGGCCGGCGGTTTCCACCGGGATTTGGCTTGCGATGTCGGATTCCCGCACAGCGCGGTCCACGGGTTCGCGATGCGGTGCGAAACGCCCACCCTTGAGTCGATCATCGGCACGACGCGAGGGGACATCATGAGGGCAGTGCGGTTCAGCCGGTACGGCGGCCCGGAGGTCCTGGACCTCGTCGAGGTCGAGGCGCCGCACGCGGGGCCGGGGCGGATCCGCGTCGCCGTGCGCGCCGCGGGCGTTAACGCCGTGGAGTGGCGGATCCGGAACGGGCAGATGCGGGCGATCGTGCCGCTGACCCTGCCCGCGGGCATCGGCGGCGACGCCGCGGGGATCGTGGACGAGGTCGGCGACGGCGTGGTCGGCGTGGAGGTCGGCGACGCCGTGTTCGGGTCCGGGGCCGAGACGTACGCGGAGCACGCGGTCCTCACGTCCTGGGCGGCCAAGCCGGACAAGGTGCCGTTCGACGAGGCGGCGGGCTACCCGACCCCGTTCGAGACCGCCCTGCGCCTGCTCGACGACTCGGGTGTCCGGAGCGGGCGGACCGTCCTGCTCAACGGCGCCGCGGGCGGGGTCGGGTCGGCCGCCGCCCAGTTCGCCGCCGACCGGGGCGTCACCGTCATCGGGGTCGCCGGTCCCGCCAACCAGGACTACGTCGCCTCGCTCGGCGCCGTCCCGACCACCTACGGCCCCGGACTGCTCGACCGGGTGCGGGCGCTGGCTCCGGGCGGTGTCGACTTCGCGTTCGACCTGGCCGGTTCCGGCGTCCTGCCCGAACTGATCGACCTGACCGGTTCCCCGGATCGGGTGGTGACCATCGCCGACGTCGGCTCGGCCGGGCACGGCGTCCGGTTCTCCACGGGCTTCGGCCGGGACAAGACCCCCGCGCTCCGCGAAGGCGCCCGGCTCGCGGCGGCTGGCGCGATGGCGCTGCCGGTCACCCGGACCTTCCCGCTGGCCGAGGTCGGAGCGGCGCACGCGGCCAGCGAGACCGGCCACGTCCGGGGGCGGATCGTCATCACGGTGCCCTGACCCGCCGGTCAGGTCCACGGCCCCGCGCGCTTGACGGTGCGGATGACCGGTGCGGTCTCGACGCCGCGCACGTGGGGCAGCGCGCCGACCCGCTCGGTGAGGTAGCGGTAGAGGTCCTGGCTGTCGCGGCACACAGCGGAGACCAGCAGGTTGGTGGCGCCGGTCGTCGCGGCGCAGAAGGCCACCTCGGGGTGCGCGGTGAGCGCGGCGCCGGTCTCGGCGAGGTGCGCGGGCGGCACGGAGATCCACAGCCGGGCGTCCGTGCGGTAGCCGACGAGGGACAGGTCGACGTCCACGTCGAAGTACAGCAGCCCGGCGGCGCGCAGGGCGTCGATCCGCCGGGCGACCGTGGACTCCGACCACCCGGTCGCGGCGGCCAGCACCGGGTAGGGCGCCCGGCCGTCCGCCGCCAGCGCCTGGATCAGCGGGCGGTCGGCGTCGGTCAGGGTGACGTGGTCGGCGTTGCCGCGCGCCGGGCGCAGGGCCGCGATCTGCCCGGCGTCCAGGCAGCCCAGGCCGTCGGGGTCGGGCCGGTCCTGGCCGAAGATGTGCAGCACGCTGTGCGCGGTCACCGACACGACCGGGGCGGTGCGCTGCAACCGTTGCAGGATCAGCTCGTCGCGCTCCTCCAGCGACCACGACCGCAGGCTCGCGCAGATCTCCGTGCCGCCGGAGAGCAGGTGCACCCAGCGGGTGTCCTCGCGGCGGGCCAGCGCGGTCGCCACCTCCATCGCGGACCCCGGCTTGCACTGCACCCGGATGACCCATTCGGCGCCGCCGAGCCGGATCGCGTCGACCTCGCCGACCAGGCGGACCAGTCCGGTCTCGCGCATCCGGGCGTAGCGCCGCGCCACCGTGCGGTCCGAGACGCCCAGGACCTCGCTGATGCGCGCGAACGACGCCCGGCCGTCGACGTCCAGCGCGTGCAGCAGGCCGCGGTCCACGTCGTCGAGGACGACGGATTCCCTCTTCACGATCGCCATCATGTCGGGTTCCCGCGCCGATGGCCCGATCGCTATCCGCATCGGCGATTTCCGACCGATCCTCGTCGGAGGTCGAACCCGTCATCAAGGGAGAAGGAGCCATGGGAACAGTCACCGAGGTGCTCGCGCTGATCGGGTCGGACGAGCCGCTGCGCGTCGTCGAGCGGGACGAGGAACTGCTGCTCGCCCCGCCGCACTCCAGCCGCTTGCCGATGGAGCTCTGGAGCGACCACGAGCCGCTGCGGGTCGTGCACCACCCGCAGGAGTACGTCGCCGAGGCGTTCGCGGCGCCCCGGTGCGTCTACGAGAACGACGGGCTGCGCGTGGAGTGGCAGAAGATGAACGGGCGGCAGCCGTTCTACCACCGCAACTGCGACGTGGACGAGATCGGCTACCAGATCGCGGGGGAGCGGACGCTGATGACCGAGCTCGGCGTGGTCGAGCACCGGCCGGGGGAGTTCTCGCGCATCCCGAGGGGCGTGGGGCACGACAACCACGGCCGGGGGGAGAGCCACCTCCTGTTCTACGCCCCCGCCCCGGTGGCTGAACCGGCCGAGGCCGTCCGCATGTCGGAAGCTGTGTTCCCGCCGTTCCCCGGTTGGGTGGCGAAACCCGCGAACGAGGCGGTGACCCAGTGCATGGGCGGACCCGGTCACGACGTCGTGGTGTTCCCGGTCGACGAGCGGCTCCTGCTCGACCGGGTGCACGTCGAGCGGGAGCGGATGCGGGTGTTCGCCAAGGCCACGACCCCAGGGGTGACCTGGCTGTACGGCTCCGGCTCGTTCCGGCTGGGCAGCGTGCTCCTGCCGCCGTCGGACGGCCGCGCCTACCGCCGAACCCTGGACGCCGACGAGGTCCAGTACCAGGTCAGCGGTCGGCGCACGCTGGTGTCGCAGCGCGGGGTGGTCGAGCTGGGACCCGGCGACTTCGTCCGCGTCCCGCTGGGGGTGGCGCACACCAGCTTCAGCACCGGACCGACCGAGCACCTCGTCGTGCTCGCCGACCGGGAGCTCGTCCAGGTCGGCGAGACCGCCCGCACCGCGCGGCCGTGCACCCCGTCGTTGTGCGCCGAGCTGCGCGGCTGACCACCCGGCGGTCCGGAAAGCGTTGTCCGGGAAGGACATCCGCCCGGACAGGATCCGGGAAAACCCGGACAGGCGCCTCCTCCGTCCGGGATCCTCGCGGTGGCGGACGCGGCAGAACGCCCGTCCGCGTGTCCCGAGGGGGGATATGGGGTTGTCCGGAAGACCCGTGCGCGCGTTGCGCACCGGGGTGCTGGCCGCTGCCTTGATCGGCGGCCTTGTGGTGGTACCGGGTGTCGCTTCCGGTGCGCAGCAACCGAACTCGGACTCGTCGCGGTCGACCTCGTGGTCGGGCACCGACTCCCGCCTGCCCGACCAGGCCGTCACGACCGGTGACGCCAGGGTCGGCGCGTGGCGGGACGCCGCGGGCGAGCAGCACGTCGGCAAGTCCTACTTCACCTTCGACCTCGCCCGGTTCACGGGCACGCAGCTGTTCACGGCGTCGATCCGCACGCCGGAGCGGTCCGCGAACGACTGCGCGAAGCCGCGCGCGACCGAGGTGTGGGTGGTCGAGCCGTCGGCCGCGATCACGTGGGCGCACCCGCCCCGCGAGGTGTCCAGGGCCGTGGGGCCCGGCGGCACGGACGAGTGCGCGACGCCGTGGATCAGCTGGAACGTCCTCGACGCGGTCAAGCAGGCCGTCGCCGAGGGGCGTCCGTCGCTCACCGTCGCCGTCCGCGTCGCCGAGGAGTTCCAGGACGACGTGGCCTACGGCCGCACCCACGAGACCTACGCGGTGCTGAACACGACCTTCAACACGCCGCCCGCCGTGCCGACGAACCTGGTCGTGGACTACCGGCCGTGCACCGGCGGGACGCCGTACCTGTCGATCGGCGACCGGCCGCAGGTGTCGGCGGCGGTGAGCGACCCGGACGGCGGGTACGGGCTGGACGGGCGGCTGGCGTTCTGGCCGGTGGACGCGCCGGACCGGCGGGTCGAGGTCGCGACCTCCGCCTCGGGCGGGCTCCACGGGTGGTTCCCCGAGGGCATGCTCCAGGACGGCGGCACCTACGCCTTCGCCGCCCGCGCCGAGGACGGCTTCGCCAACTCCGAGTGGTCGGCGCCGTGCGTGTTCACGGTGGACCGCACCGGGCCCGCCAACGCCCCGGCGGTCACGTCCACGGTGTACCGGGAGAACGGCGGACCGCCCGGTGACGGCGGTGACGGCGTGCCCGGCGACTTCACGTTCGACGCGGGCGGCGACCAGGACGTGCTGGAGTTCGAGTACGACGGGATCGGCATCCGCGGCGGCAGGGTGGCGGCCGACCGGCCCGGCGGCTCCGCGACGGTGACGGTCACGCCCACCACGGACGGTCCGGTCCACATCGGGGTCACCGGGATCGACCGCGCGGGCAACCGCTCTCCCGGCCGGTCCTACCGGTACTGGGTGCGGAGCACGGCGCCGTGGGTCCAGTTGCCGTGGTTCGAGATCGGAACACCCGCCGACGTCGTGTTCACCGCCACCCAGGAGGGTGCGACGACGTTCGTCTACCGGGTCGACGACGGTGCCGAGCAGACCCTCCCGGTCGGCGCGGACCGGACGGGGCGCGTGACGCTCGCCTTCCCCGACCCGTCGGAGTACCAGCAGGAGCTGGTGGTGTGGACGGTGGACGGCTCGGGCTTCAAGTCCGGGATCACCGAGGACTCCTTCCGCGTCGACCAGGTGCGACCGTGGGTGGACGTCGACGTCTGGTCCGGTCTGGTCGGGCAGAAGCGGGTCTTCACGGTGACGCCCGATCGGACGGGTGTGGTGTCGTACGCGTACCGGATCGGCGAGGAGCCCGAGGTGTCGGCGCCCGCCGCCGCGGACGGGACGCTCACCTTCGAGTACACCCCGGTCACGGCGGGCTGGTTCGACGTGCGCGTGGCGAGCGTGAACGGGGCAGGCTTCCGGTCGGGGTGGACCGAGATGTCCATCGAGTCGGAGGCACCAGCGCCCACCGTGACCAGCGCCGGTTACGCCGAGTACCGGGAGTCGGGCGGTCCCGGTGTCACCGGGACCTTCGCGTTCTCCTCGCCGAGGCTGCCGGTGGTCTCCTACCGGTACTCGTTCGCGGGCGAGGCGGAGCGGACGGTCACGGGGGTCACCGCGGAGGTCCAATGGGCTCCGCGCGCGCCCGGCGACTTCTACCTGCGCGTGAGCGGGGTGACCGCGGCGGGTGTCGTGACCGACGAGAAGTCGTACAACATCCGCGTCGGGAAGTTGCCGCCGGTCGTGACCAGCCCCCAGTTCCCGGCGGACGGTCCGTCGACGGCCAAGGCCGGGCAGCCGATCGAGTTGGTGGTGACGCCGTCGCTGCCGGGTTCGCACGAGGTGCTGTGGGCGATCGCGTCCAACCCGCCGCAGGTCGCACCGGTCGGACCGGACGGCAGGGCGGGGTTCACCTTCACGTCACCGTGGACCGGGGCGTTCGAGCTCACCGCGTCGAGCCGGACTCCGGACGGGATCGTGTCGGGCGGGGTGACCCGCAGGTACGACGTGGGGTCGTGACGAACACCTGATCGGTGCTTGTGGACGTGGCCCGCCGGCTCAGCCGGCGGGCCGCGGTCGTGTGCGGCGGTGCTACGACGGGGGTGCGAGGACGACCACGGAGTTGTGGCCGCCCATGCCGAGCGAGGACTTGACGGTGATGCCACCGTCGATCGGCGAAGGGCCGTTGAGCAGGCGCGGGTGTCCGGGGGCGACGGTGGGCGGCGCGGGCACCACGCCGCGGTCGTAGCCCAGCGCGGTGACCGCCACCTCCACGGCGGACGCCGCGCCCTGGCAGTGCCCGGTGAGCGGTTTCACCGAGTAGACCTCGGTGTCCTCCGGGAACAGCCGGTCCAGGACGGTGGCCTCGGCGAGGTCGCACTGCGCGGTGCCGGGCCCGTGGGCGTTGAGGTAGCGCACGGCCGACGCGGGCACCCCGGCGTTGGCCAGGGCGTCCTGGAAGCACTCGGTGACGTGGGTGAGGGTCGGGTCGATCGAGGTCGCGTGGTAGGCGTCGTGCGTCATCGCACCGCCCAGGGTGTGGGCGTAGGGGCGGTCCGACCTGCGGGAGAGCACGAAGGACACCGACGCCTCGCCCATGACGAAGCCCCGGCTGCCCTGCTGGAACGGCCTGCACGCGTCCAGCGGTTCGGAGTCGGCGATCGCGACGCCGAGCCGGACGAAGTGCGACAGGTTCTCCGGCGTGACGGACAGGTCCGTGGCCACGAACACCACGTCGTCGACGAGCCCCGCGTCCAGCCAGGACTTCGCCGTGATCAGGCCCGCGTTGCCGGAGGCGCACATGGCCGAGACGTTCATCGCCGGACCGTGGAACCCGAACTCCCTCATGAACATGGACATCGGCGTCGAGGGCATCAGCGCCAGGTACTCCCGCACCGGCACGGAGCCGCCGCGGGTGGTGTAGAAGTCGCGCCACAGGTCCACTTCGCCCAGCACCACGGCGTGCAGCAGACCGACCCGTCTGCCTGGGCGCCAGCCGCGGTCGCCCGCGTCCCGGATGGCCTCCCTGGCCGCCGCGCGCATCGCTCGGGCGAACCGGCTGCGACCGTCCACCGGATCACCGCCGTCGGGCACGCGCGCCGCCCACGCCGTGTCGTCGGTCATCCCGAGCCCCGGCACGACCGTGGCGGCCGGCTTGCCGCTCAGCAACCCCTCCCACAGGGGTTCGCGACCCCATCCGTAGCCGCTGACGACACCGATCCCGCAGATCCCCACACCTCGCGCTACCATCCCGTTCCCTCCCGACTCGAGGGCCGACACCGCTGACATCGGAACCGCGACGGGCGATCCGCCGATCGGGGCACGGGCAGCCGTGTGGACTCGTGTTGGCCGGAGGCTCGCCAGTGGAGCCGCAAGACACCACCCGAATGCGCCGCGACGCACCGTTTCCACCGCCAACTCCACCGATGGTAACGGTCCCAGCGGTGCGGCAGGGGCCGTTCCGGGCACGTTCGGGCAGGTTCCGAGTACCATCGGGCGCGGTATTCCACAGTGGACTGACCTGCGTGGACCGCCCGGAAGCCCACCCTCGGCGGTGCCCGTGGCAGCGACCGGCTATAACGACACACCGTGCGCCTCGGATGGGTGGGCTTTGCGCGGACGGTGTAGTAGTACTCCACGATGCCAACACCACGGCGAATCGGACGGAACAACGGGGCCGGGAGCCAGGACGTGAAGGAACTCATGGGCGACGTCGGATCCGACCGTGAGCTGGTCGTCGGCTTGGCGCTGTCCGCCGGACAGGCCGTGGCGTGGTGGTTCGACCTGGTCACCGACGCCGTCACGTGGATGTCGGGGCTCGACGAGGTGCTGGGCGTGCCGGGCGCGGACGACGCCGTGGTGGAGGCCGCGCTGACCGGGCTGGTGGCCCCGTTGACCGTCGCCGCGAAGACCGCCCCGGTGTGGCAGGACTTCGAGCTGGAACAGCCGTGCGAGACCCCCGGCGGGGAGGTCCGCTGGATCCAGTTCCGGGCCCGCATCTCGGAGCACCCGGAGAGCAGGCGGCTGGTCGGCATCGCCACCGACGTGACGGCGCGGCACGAGCAGCAGCAGGCGCTCACCGACCTGGCCGACCGGTACCGGCTGCTGGTCGAGCTGTCGCCGGAGGCGATCGTGGTGCACGAGGCCGGGCAGGTGGTGTACGCGAACCCGGCCACGGTGCGGTTCCTGCGGGCCGACTCGCCCGCCGACATCGTGGGCAGGCCGATCACCGACTTCGTCCACGCCGACTCGGTGTCCCCGATGCTGCACCGGATCTCCGAGTTAGGCGTGCCGGGTGCCACGAGCGACCCGGCCGAGGCCGTCCTCCTGAGGTTCGACGGCGGCACCCTCGACATCGAGTCGGTGTCCGTGCGCACGACCTGGGAGGGGCGCCCGGCGTTCCAGGTGATCATGCGGGACGTGACCGCCCGCCTGGCGGCCGCCGCCGCGCTGCACTACCAGGCCGCGCTGGTCGCCCACGTGAGCGACGCGCTGGTCGCGACCACCGCCGACGGGCTGGTGACGAGCTGGAACCCGACCGCCGAGGCGGTGTACGGCCGGTCGGCGGCCGAGGCGATCGGGCAGCCCATCCACCTCGTGGTCGACGCGCCCCTCGACCCCGCGGCCATCCTGGAGGCGGGCGGCGTCGAGCAGGCCGTCCACCGCGGGGCCGACGGCGGCAGCCTCGCGGTCCGGGTCTCGGTGGCCAGGATGGCCGACGGCTACGTGCTGATCTGCGCCGACGAGACCGCGCGCAGGCGGGCCGAGCAGCACTTCACCACCGTGGTGGCCGCCCTGGAGGAGGGCGTCATCGTGGTGGGCCCCACCGGGTTGGTCGAATCGGCCAACCGCGCGGCCGAGCGCATCCTCGGGGTCACCGAGGAGCAGATCGTCGGCCTGCCGACCACCCTGGCCGAGCTGTACGACGAGGCGGGCGCGCGGCTGCCCGCGTCGAACTACCTGTCGGCCCGCACCCGGCTCACCGGGGAGGCGCAGAACGGCCGGATCCTCTCGCTGGACAAGGCGGACGGGGCGCGCATCTGGCTGTCGCTGAGCTGCCACGCCCTCGACTCCGTCGGCGACGGGCCGTCGGCCGCGGTCGTGTCGTTCACCGACATCACCGAGCGCAGGCTGCTCGACGGGATGCTGGAGCACGAGGCGACGCACGACGCGCTGACCGGGCTGCTCAACCGGACCGTGATCATCGAGCGGCTCAGCAGGGCCTCCCGCCAGCACCGCTCCGGCCTGACCGCGGTGCTGTTCATCGACCTCGACAAGTTCAAGATCATCAACGATTCGCTCGGCCACAGCGCGGGCGACAAGGTCCTCCAGGTCCTCGGCCTGCGGCTGAGCCAGAGCGTGCGCCGCGGCGACGTCGTCGGCAGGCTCGGCGGCGACGAGTTCGCGGTCATCGCGCACGGCACCACCAGTCCGGAGGAGGCGACGGCGCTGGTCGACCACATCCGCGGCGAGCTGAACCGGCCGATCTCCGTCGACGGCCGCAACCTGCACATCGACGCGAGCGTCGGCATCGTGGTCGCGGACGCCGACGACCCGCGCGACGGCGCGGACCTGCTCCGCGACGCCGACCTGGCGATGTACGAGGCGAAGACCCGCGGCCGGGGCAGGCTGGCGTTCTTCGACGTCGACCTGCGCGAGCGCACCCAGCGCAGGCTGCGGCTGGAGCAGGACCTGCGCGAGGCGCCCCGCAAGGACGAGCTGTGGGTGGCCTACCAGCCGATCGTCGACCTCCGCACCGGTCGCGCCACCATGGTCGAGGGCCTGCTGCGCTGGTCGCACCCCCGCTACGGCCTCATCCCCCCAGGGGAGTTCATCGGGCTCGCCGAGGACAGCGACCTGATCAACATCGTCGGCGCGCACATGCTCCGCATGGCGACCAGGGGGATCGTCGACCTGCGGGCGGCCCACAACCCGGACCTGCTGCTCACCGCGAACCTGTCCGCGCGCCAGCTCGACGACCCGCACCTGGTGGCGTCCGTGCGGGACGCGATGCGCACGACCGGGCTGCCGTCGGGCGCGCTGTGCCTGGAACTCACCGAGAGCGCGCTGATGCGCGACCCCGCCTCCGCCGCCCGCACCCTCGCCGCGCTGCGGGACCTCGGCGTCCGGCTCGCCATCGACGACTTCGGCACCGGGTACTCCTCGCTCGCCCAGCTGCTGACGCTCCCGCTGGACATCCTGAAGATCGACCAGTCGTTCACCGCGGGGCTCGGCAAGTCCGACGACGCGGAGGCCATCGTCACGAGCGTCATCGCGATGGCCCACGCCGTCGACCTCACCGTGGTCGCGGAGGGCGTCGAGCACGTGCTCCAGCTCGACACGCTGCGAAGACTCGGCTGCGACCAGGCCCAGGGGTACTACCTGGGCAGGCCCGCCGCCGCCCCGGACCTCGACCGGCGGTTCTGACGGCTTTCGGGAAGTCCTTGACACGGCGCGCGCCGGTGAGAAGTCTGGGCCCGCTCCCAGTCGATCACCAGCCGGGTCGGGCCCGCCGCGCGCGCCCGGTTCGCGAGAGGGCGAAGTGATCATCGCGGCCCCACCCAGCAGGCGCACCACCCGCAACGCCGTGCTCGCCGCGGCGGCACTGGCGGCCGTCGTCGTCGTGGTCGGCGCCGTCCTGGTGACGGGCCGCGAACCGGCGAGCAGCGCCCCGTCGGTGAAGGGCAACGCCACCCACTTCTCCGGGTTCGCGTCGACCTACGGCGGCTGCGGCGTGCCGCAGGGGGTGCTGGACTCGCCGAACTTCGTGTCCCTCAACGTGTTCGACACCCCCGGCGACTACTCGACGCGCACCCGCCCGCTGTCGCCGTCGGAGTCCGGTCGCATCGGACGGTTCGAGAACGGCCGCAACTGCGGCAGGTTCGTCCAGGTGACGATCGGCAACCGGTGCACCGGGGTCAACGACGGCGCGCAGGGGCAGCCGTTCTGCCGCGAGGGTTCCTGGATCTCCGACGAGTTCAACGGCGCCACGCTGATCATGGTCGTCGCCGACGGCTGCGCCGACCCGAGCGCGTGGTGCCGCGACGACCCCGACCACCTCGGAGTGTCCACCTCGTCGTTGGCGTGGTTCACCAAGGACGGCGCGCCCGTCGGCCACATCGACCCCGACCACTGGAACAACCGGCACGTGTCGTGGTCCTACGTGCCCACCCCCGACTACAGCGGCGACCTGCGGATCGGCTTCCTGCGCGACGCCGGGCGGGCCAAGCCCGTCATCGCCGTGTCGCACCTGCGCAACGGCGTCCACGGCGTGGAGTACCTGGGGCCCGAGGGCGGCTGGCAGCGGGCGCTGCCCAACGGCGACATGGGCCAGTCGTTCATCCTGGGGCCCACGGAGAAGGGCGGGACGGACTACCGCGTCCGCGTGCGCGACGCGTCGGACTCGCTGGTGGAGCAGGGTCGGGTGTACCGGTTCTCGCTGCCCGCCACGTGCTCGTCGGGGTGCTCGGAGACCTACGCGGAGGTGGACTACACGACGGAGGCGCCGTCCTCGGAGACGTGGGGTTCCGCCGCCGTGCCGACCACCACGGCGTCGTCGTCCTCGGTGGTGCCGACCACGACCGCGGTGGTCACGACCACCACGACCGCGCGCGCCGCGCCTGCCGCGCCGGTCGCGCCGGTCGCGCCGAAGACCACGGTCAAAGCCCTGCAGGCCGCGTGCACCGCGACCTACAGGGTCGTGAACTCGTGGCAGGGCGGGCGGCAGGTGGACGTGACGGTCCGCAACACCGGGGCGAAGCCGTTGTCGGGGTGGCGGACGACGTTCTCCGTCGACGGGTCCCAGCGGTTCACCACCCCGTGGAACGCGGTGGTGAACCAGTCGGGCGGGCAGGTCGTCGCGGTCAACCAGAACTACAACGGGTCGTTGGCGGCGGGCGCGTCGACGAGTTGGGGAGCGATCGTGTCCGGAGTGGACAGACCGGTGACCGGGATGGCCTGCGCGCCGCGCTGACGCCACGGCGCGATCAGGATCCCGGCGATCATCCCGGACACCAGGGAGACGCCGTGCAGGTCGTAGGCCGAGGCCATCGCGATCGCGCAGACCGCGGTGACGGCGAGGGTGAAGCGCTTGTCCGGCACGACGACCAGCGCGACCATGGCCACCAGGGACGCCACGGCGGCGGCCCGGACCCCGCCGAACCCCCAGCCCGCCAGCGCGGCGACGTAGCCCACGACGATCCAGGCGGCCCAGCGGTCGGCGGGGCGGCTCGCCAGCAGCCAGACGATCATGCCGCCCGCGAGGCCGCAGATGGCGATGGAGTCGCCGCCGCCGGGTTCGCGGGTCGCGTAGGCGGCGAACTGACCGCCCAGCGCCCCCGCCGCGAACAGCACCACCCACCGGCCGTGGCCCACCGCCCGTTCGACGACCACGCCGACCAGCGCCAGGGTGACCAGGTTCAGCACCACCTGGTACCAGCCCAGGGTTTGGACCAGCAGCGGCGTCACCAGTCGCCACCACTCGCCTGCCACCACACCGGTCCGGCTGCGTTCCAGCGCCGGCACCACCGCGGGGATGGCGTACTGGGCGATCGCGGCCGCCACCGCGATGACGGCGGCGGCGGCGGTGATGATCGGCATGCGCCGGTTGGTGTCCACGTGATCAGGACGGTTGATCGGCCGCGGTGGTTGCCCCGACCGGGTTCACGGCGTGCCCGTCCGGTGAGGACTAAACTCCGTGGCGTGGAGGGAACGTGACCGACGAGGAACTGATCGTGGAGTTCGCCCTGACCCGGCTCGACAACCCCGGCCTTGACCTGGAGGAGATCGCCGCGCTGGTCGTCCGGCGGATGGGGCCGGAGGGCGAGGTGGAGTTCGCCTCGCGGAACCTGGCCGTCCGCGGGGAGTTGCGGGGCGCGGTGTTCCCGTCGGCCGTGGAACAGGTGCTGCGCGTCGTGCTGACGCTGCGCGGACCCGCGGACTAGGGCCTGGTTCGCGAATCACTGAACCGGGTCGCGGAGCCAAATCCTGATCGACGCCACGTCGATGGCGCTCCGGTGCACCACTTCAAGCTTGTCGCAGCGGATCGCGACTGTTCGGAGCAGGTTCGCCGGAGATCGGAGGGCATCGCCGGACGGCGACCAGGCGGATTTCGCTGTTCAGCCCGTCGCCGGAAAGCCCGATTCCCTCATGGACGCACCCGGCGCGCAACCTGTCCAGGATCCGGGCTCCGGTGCCGTCGGTAGACCACCGATCTGCCGTTCGCCGACCGTGAGCCGGGGGCCGTAGTCGGCGGGCATGTCCCGCCAAGGGCTGCTGGTGCGGGTGCGCCAGAACGCGCGGTTGATTATGGCCTGGTGGTCGGTCCGTCGACCGCCACGACTCGGATTCATCGGCAGCAGCGGCCGAAGCCGTTTCCGTTCCTCATCACGCAAGTCATGTCGATCGAGCACTTGACATGGTCTGCCCCATCCCTGGCTCAAGGTCCAGGAGACACGCATCGGGTCAGTGCAGCAGCTTCAGGCCCACCACGCACGCCACGATGCCCGTCACGAGCAGGATCTTCGCGAGGGACGTGGTCTCCGTGCCGGTCCACATGCCGTACGCGACGGTGAGGGAGGCGCCGATGCCGACCCACACCGCGTAGGACGTGCCCACCGGCAGGTCCCTCATGGCGAACGCCAGGCCGCCCATGCTGAGCAGGAGGGCCGCGCCGAAGATCGCGGTCGGGAGGGGGCGGGTGAGGCCGTCGGACCTGCCGAGCGCGGTGGCCCAGACGGCTTCCAGCACACCGGACGCGATGAGAACGAGCCAGGACATGACGGGCCTCCGGAGCGCCGTCTTGTCCGGCCGGGTACGGCGCCGCTCGTCCGGGGGCCTCGGTGGTGAGGCTGCCTGGTCGAGGATCGCACATCCGCCCGCCCCGGCGGGCGGACCGGTGGCGGAGGTCTCCCCACGCCACCGGTCCGGTGCGTCAGCCCTCGACGCGGTGCTGGGTCCAGAAGGACGTCAGGTCAGTCGAGCCCGCGGCCGCTTGTGCGGCGGCCTTGAACTCGGCGGTGGTGGAGACGCCGTACCAGTGGGACTGCGCGTAGGTCTTCAGGAGGTTGGCCATCGCGGTGTCGCCGATGAGCCTGCGCAGGTCGTGCAGCGTGCACTTGCCGTAGTTGTAGATGACGGTGGAGTAGCGCGAGGAGTGCGCGTCCCAGTAGGCCATCGAGTTGGTCAGCTTCTCCGCGGTCGACTGCCACGTGATGCCGCAGCCGCTACCGGTGATGCCCTTGTAGAGGTCGGTGGCGTAGTCGGTGAAGCTCTCGTCCAGCCACGGCGAGTTGTACTCGTCGTCGCCGACGATGCCGTAGAACCACTGGTGCGCCAGCTCGTGCGGGAGCGCCGTGGTGGACACGAGGTCGAGGACGAAGCCGGGGTACTCCATGCCGCCGAACCAGAAGTTGTTGTCCAGTACGACGTCCATCTCCTGGTACGGGTAGTCGCCGAACCGTCCCGAGTGGACGTCCAGCGCGTCCTTGGCCAGGGTGAGCATGGAGTTGGCGTCACCGCTGGTGATCCCGCTGACCCCGAACACGTTGACCTTGAAGCCCTTGGCCGACGTGCCGGAGATCTTCGAGAACGGGCCCGCAGCCCAGGCGAACTCGCGCACCTTGGCCGCGGTGGCGCGGGTCGTGGTGGTGGTGCCGCTGGTCGTCTCGGTGGACGTGCCGGTGGCGGGGGTGAGCAGCGACGTCGGGTGGACGAGCGTGACGTCGAAGTCGCTGATGAGGGCGTAGAAGGACTCGCCGTTGTTGGTGTACGGGTCGAGGTGCCAGCCCGCGCCGTCGCGGACGGCCAGCACCGGCAGCGCGTTGCCGATCATGTTGTACGCGCCGTCGTGGCCGAACCGGTCGGCGCCGCTGGGCACGACGATCCGCAGGTCGAACCCGATGGTCGCGGACTGGCCCTGCGCGAGCGGGCTCGGCAGGGTGATCTTCAGGGCGGTGCAGTTCACGCTCAGCGCGGACGGCGTGCCGCCGGTGACGTTGGTGACCGTGATCGGCGTCGTCGGGCAGGTGCCGTGGTAGTTGTCCCACAGCCGCAGGTAGACCTCGGGCAGCGAGGTCGACGAGCCG
Organism: Umezawaea sp. Da 62-37; assembly: GCF_032460545.1. Lineage (GTDB taxonomy): Bacteria > Actinomycetota > Actinomycetes > Mycobacteriales > Pseudonocardiaceae > Umezawaea. The sequence goes on along the minus strand of NZ_CP135965.1, from coordinate 2,721,024 downwards.
TTGGTGAAGCTCACCGACTGGTGCCCGGTCCACGTGTCGCCCGCGGTGTTCGACGTCAGGTTCACCGTGTACGCCGGGTTGATCGGCGTGCGCGTGGAGTTCGGCGGCGTCGTGCCGCCGACGGTCCAGGTGAACGTGGTGCTGCCGCTGTTGTTCGCGGGGTCCTTCGCGGTGACGGTCACCGTGGACGTCCCCGCCGCGGTCGGCGTCCCGGTGACGAGCCCGGTCGACGACGCGATCGCGAGCCCCGCGGGCAGACCGGTGGCGCTGTAGGTGAGCGCGTCGCCCTGCGGGTCGGAGGCCTGGACCTTCAGCGACACGGCCGAACCGACCTGCGTGCTCTGGTTGCCGGGGTTGGTCACCGAGGGGTTCTGCGCGCCGCCGCCACCGGCCGTCGTCAGTGCGAAGTCGTCGAGCAGGAAGTTCGTCGCCAGCCCCGAATCCTCGACACCGGTCACCTTGAGCACGACCGTCTGGCCGAGGTAGGCCGACAGGTCGAACGACTCCTGGGCGTACCCGGTGTTCTTGTCGAGGTTGGAGTAGCTCGCGACGGTGGCCGTGCCGACCTGCACCGTGAGCTTGTCGTACTGGGTGGAGGTGGTCGTCTCCTTGGTGTCGACGTGCAGCCAGTAGGACAGCGTCGCGGAAGCGCACCCGGCAGGGAGGGCGAGCGACTGCGACAGCGTGTCCGTGTGGGTCGTGCCGTACCCGTCCAACCACGCGTCCGTTGTCCCGCTGTGCGCGGGCTCCGCGGTCGTCGCGGCCGAGATGACCCCAGAGGTCTGGGTCCACGGGGTGGTGCCGCTCTCGAAGCCGCCGTTGGCGATCACCTGATCACCGCACGCGGAGGCCTGGGCCTCAGCGGTGGTCATGGCGATGCCGAACAGGCTGACAGCGAGCGCGAGCGCCGCAGGGAGCGCTCTACGTCTCATCGGGACTTCCTCTCCTGTCCCGCCGGAGGCGGGGTAGGCACAGGGTTGCCCGAGGTCAGGAGGGGGTTCAATCACGGGTTTTTCACAGGGAACGAATTTGCCGCAATTGTGCCGATAAGGAGTGAATTCCCGCGTCTGTTCGGGTGAGGAGCCATGCTGGGCCGGGCGTTCGGGCCCGTGGTGCGGAGATGGCTTCCCGTGGCCACGCGGTCGAACCGCGCACGCTGGTGCTGTCCCGGCGCGGTGGCGGCTGGCAGGTTCGCTCGCGGCGCCCTCTCCTGGTGGAGCGTCGGCCAGGGGTGCGGCATCGAACCAGGTGACGGACCCCGGTGCCGGGGATGTGCCCGGCAGTCGGAAGTCGCGTAGGTCATGTGCGATTCCCGACTGCCGAGACTCCAGGCTCGTGCGGCAGATGGATTCCCAAGACATCCGTACTGCTCGGGTCCTATTGGTTCCGGGCTTCTTTCACCCGAGATCCAAGGGCTTACCCGCTGATGTTCAGACCATCATTCCTGAACTGCCATTCGCTCCACCGCACCGCTGAAGCCACACCTTGCTGTCCGTCGAAGCGCCCTTGGTGCTATAAGCGGCGACGTTACCGGGGCAAGACGCGGCGGCCTGGGCGGCCCCTCCGGAAAAGGTGAGGGTCAGAGCGGCGGCAAGTCCGACTGCCGTTGCGCGGATCAAGATGGTCTAGCTCCTTCGTGCGAGATGAACACTCGATCGAATGTCAAGTGCTTACTGTCCGTACTTACGTACGTGTCAAAACCCTCTGATTGCGGGGAAGCTTACACATACGGGTTCAGTGAGCGCGAAGGTCTGCGGTTTTGCACATCATGTGCTATAGAGCGATTCGCCTCGTCGTCCCTCGGGCCTGCCGGGCCCCGACTGGACGCAAAGCTTCCGAGGCTTGGACAGGGTGGTCAGTGGCGGGGTCGCCAACAGTTCCTCGTGCGACAGCGACTCGATCGGATCTTCTTGCGTGGGGGCCGATCGTTTCGTCGGAAGACGAAATGCTCATCCCGAGGCCTCCTGGCCGAGCGTCTCCCTGTCGTGCTGGCGGGTTCCGCCTGCGTGGGCACGTCAGCGGCGAAAGTGAGTACCTCTCGCACAGCCTACCCGGCAAGGGTGTCGCGGCCTGGATCAAGGTCATCCAGGATCGCTTTCGCATGCTCCCTGGCCTCGACGGCCGCTTCGTAACGGCTGGTTGTCGTGAAGATGGCCGCCAGGGTCTCGAGGGCGGCCACTTCACCGCGGGAGTCGAAGGCACGGCCGCACAGGCGAATGGACTGGCGTCCGTACTGCGTTGCCTCGAACATCCGGCCGCATTTGAGTTCGACCTCGGCGAGTAGACCGCACGCGGTCCCGGCCGTGCCTATGTCGTGGACCTCTGCGGCCAAGGACAACCCGGCGAGCAGGTGGTCGCGGGCTTCGGCGACTTGCTTGCGCGCGAAGCCGAGGGAACCCATCAGGACAAGCGTCCTGCCCTGCGCAACGATGTCCTCCTGGTCGCGCGCGAGGGACAGCGCCTCTCGGTAGTAGGACGCTGCTTTCACGTATTCTGACGCCCGTTGGTAAGCCTCCCCCGTCCGGTAGAGGCTGATCAGTTCCAGTCCCGTCTCGCTGATGCGGCGGAACATCCGGAGCGCTCTTTCGTGGGAGTCGATCCCCATGATGACGTTGCCGGTCTCGACCATGATTCGGGCGCCGGTGTGCAGGCAGGCGGCTATGCCCACCTCATCCCCTATTTCGTTGTACTTGATGTGCGCGCGGTGCACGTGGTGCTCGGCTTCGCGGAACCTTTGGCGCAGCAAGTTGGTTAGAGCAATATTGTGCAGAGCATTGGCTTCTTCTTCGACGTCGGATCGCGACTGGGCCGCCGAGAGGCCGACGTGCAAAATTTTCAAGGATTCTTCGAAATAACCGTGACGCAGTAAGGTCTGGCCGATCAACTGCGGCAATTGTGCCGCCTGCAGGTGTCCGACCGCAACCGCGCGGTTGAGTGCGAACGTCAGGTTGTGCCGCTCCACTACGCACCACATTCGCGCCGATTGTTCGTCTTGGAATCGAACTCCGAGGCTTTCGTCCCCCGTTGAGTTCGTGCGAACCCGTGCTTGGGTCGGGAATACAGCTTTGTCGACGTTCTCGGCCGTGTTCATGTAGAAGTCCAGCACCCGCGACTCGGCCGCTCGCCGTTCGTCAGGGCTTTCGATGAGATCGGCGGCGAACTCACGCACCAGGTCGTGGAACTTAAAGCGTCCCAGGGTCCCCGACACTTCCAGCAGGTTCGCCTCCACCATGGCGTCCAGGACGAGCTCGGTCCTTCGTTCTCCCGCGCCCCCCAAGGCCGCCGCGACGCCGACGCCGAAGTCCGGGCCGGGGTGAATGCCGAGCAGGCGGAAAAGGCGTTGGGCGTCAGGGGTGAGCGCTCGGACCGATTGGGCGAACACCGCGCGTGGGCCGTGGTTCGCGCCGTCGCCGACCGACCCGATGTCGAGCAGCCGCAGGTGGTGGGTGAGGTGGGGGACGAAGACGTGCAGCGGCACGGAGGGGCGCGTGGCGATGTACTGGGCGAGCGTTTTCAACGCTATCGGCAGACCGCCGCACAGCCGGGCGAGCCTGACGAGTGCTTCCGGATCGGTTTCGGCGCGGTCGTCGATGTGGGCCGCGAGGAGGTGGGAGGACCGTTCGGGGTCGAGTGGGGTGAGTGGGAAGCGGTAAAGGGTTTGCCGTGTGGCCAGACCGGAGAGGTGCGAGCGGCTGACGACCACGACCACGCAGGAGGTCAGCAGGGGGAGGAGGGGGCTCACATGTTCCGTGTCGCGGGCGTTGTCCAGCAGCACCAGGACCTGCTTGCCCGCCAGCAGGGATTGCAGCTTGGTCGCCCGGTGCTCGGGCTCGGGGATGCGGTCGGTGGTGATGCCGAACGCCTGCAGGAAGCGGTCGACCGCGATGGCCGGTTCCACCACCGGCCCGTTCGAATAGCCGTGGAGGTCGATGTGGAGCAGGCCGTCCGGGAAGCGCTTGGCGGCGGTGTGCGCCCAGTGCACGACGAAGGCCGTCTTGCCGACGCCGCCGACGCCGTGGACGACGAGCAGACCCGGTCGCGTGGTCACCGCGTCCACCTTGACCAGCAGCTGCTCGTGCCCGAAGAACTTGCGGACGTCCGGGGGGAGTTGGTTCGGGGTCTGCGTCGTGCCGAAGGCCGGAACGACCGGTGGAGCCGCGCCGTTCGCCTTCAGCCTGTCGTGGAACTCGCGCAGGTCCCTGGCTCCGATGTCGTCGAAGTCCGCGCGAAGTGCCTTGTGCACGGTGAGGAACTGCTTGGTCGCCTCGTCGGCGCGGGACATGGCGTGCAGTGCTTCGAGTCTTCGCTTGAACAGCGCCAGGTTCATCCGGTGGTCGATGTCGAGCTCGTCGAGCTTCGCGAGTACCGCGTCCGCCTCGCCGAGCGCGAGCTGCTGGGCGAAGAGCGTGTCGTAGGCGGGGATCTGGACGTTCTCCCGCATGCGTCGGCGCCAGGCGTCCGCCGCCTCGCCGTCGCCGTCGGCGAGCGGCCGGTGGCCCCAGAGGTCGAACCCCTCGCGGATGGTGTCCAGCGCGCGTTGGTGGTCCCCACGGCGGGCGTGGGCCCGTGCATGTCGCACCCGGTCCTGGAAGTGGAAGTAGTCGATCTTCCTGGAGTCCACGTCCAGGCGGAAATTGCGGTTGTCGACGACTATGTCGGTGTCGTTGGACAATCGCCTGAGGATGCCTCGGATTCGCGACGAGTACAGGTAGAGGACCTGTTCCGGGTTGTTCGGAAGATCGTCGGGGCTCCAGATCCAGTCGGCCAGCTCGGTCGAGGACACGGCGACGCCCGGTCGAATGAGCAGGGCGGTCAGCAGTGCGCGCAGTTTCGGCGGTCCCCAGCCCGCGTCTAGTCGCCCGTCTATGCGCAACGAGGTCCTGCCCAGGATCGCAAAATCGATGTCCATCAGCGCCACCCCCGCACCTGGAATGCAAGTGTGCTCTCGCCGTCCTCGTGGCGCAATGCGCTCATTCGGTCGAATGTGATAACCGGCTGACAGTTCGTTGATGACAACGTCCGAATGTGAGGAGTGCTTTGTCCATTCGCGAGTGTCGGGCCCACTGAACTGCGGATACGCGGTGACAGTCGGTTGAACACCTCGCACGGGATGGTCTGTTCATCACGACTGTTCGGGGTGGGGAGACCGCAAATGTGCGTTTCAAACGGGTGGGTGAAGACTCCGGGTAATCCGTTCGCGGACCGGTGGTTGACCAGGGAGGGATGTCGAACCGTATTGGTGGTGGTGCCGCACATGACGGCCGGAACACGATTGGCCGACCTGTTGTTGCTCCTTTCGGGCGATCAAAGATTGCAAATTCTTTTCACGGTGCCGTCGATGTCGGACGCGTGGCACGGGGTCGAGGAGTACGTGCGCGGCTGGGGTGGTGTGGTGCTCCCGTGGGAGCAGGTCGTGCGGATGCGGTTCGACCTGGCGTTGGCGGCGAGCTTCCAGGAGATCCACCGGGTGCCCGCGCCGGTGCTGGTGTCCCCGCACGGCGTGGGGATGGTGAAGTCGCGGCTGAGTCCGTGGGACGGTGTTCAGGAAGGTGTCCGCGCGGCGTCGGGGCTCGACCGCGAGCTGCTGGTCCGGGACGGTCGGGTGGTGCCCGCGGCGGTGCTGCTCACGCACGACGCGGAACTGGACCGGTTGCGGGAGGTGTGCCCGGAGGCGGTTCCGCGCGCCGCGGTGGTGGGCGATCCCTGTTACGACCGGCTGGTGGCGAGCCTTCCCTTTCGGGCGCGGTACCGGCACGCTCTTGGCGTGCGCGGAGGGCGGACGCTTGTCGTCGTGAGTTCGACCTGGTCCCGCCACTCCCTGCTGGGTGGTGAGCCGGAGTTCTTCGCGCGGGTCGCGGCGGAGCTGCCCGCCGACCGCTTCCGGGTCGTCACCGCGCTGCACCCGAACATCTGGTCGTTGCACGGATCCTGGCAAGTGCGGTCCTGGCTCGCCGACTACCTCGACGCCGGACACGCGCTGCTCCCGCCGGAGGAGGGCTGGCGCGCGGCGGTGGTCGCGGCCGACGCGGTCATCGGCGACCACGGGTCGGTCACCGTGTACGCGGCGGCGCTGGGTGTGCCGGTGCTGATGAACTCGGCGTCGGTGCACGACGAGTCGCCCGGCAGCCTGACCGCGCTGTTGCGCGACCTCTCGCACCGGCTGGACGGCACGCGTCCCGTCGACCGGCAGGTGTGCGACGCGATCGCCGCGCACCAGCCCGATCGGTACGCCGGGGTGGCCGCGAGGATCACCTCGCAGCCGGATCAGGCCGCCACGCTGGTCCGGCGGACCATCTACTCCTTGCTGCGCATGGAGGAACCGGAGTGGAAGGCGCCGGTCTCCGGTCCGGTGCCCCTGCCGGTCCCGATCACCCGGTGGAACGACGGACTGGACCAGGCATGTTGAGCGTCGCGACGACGAATGCCGGAGTGCCGGGCGTGGTGCTGGTGGAGTGGGACGGCGAGCGGGACCGGCTCGTCCTCGCCCACGCCCCTCTTGCCCGGCAGGAATGGCTGCAGCTCGCCGATGTCGTCCTGTGCGCGCCGCAGGAGGACCGCGCGCAGGCCCGAGCGGCCGCGGGCGGGACGTTGTCGTCGTTGCCGGGTGCCACGGTGGTGATGACCCCCTGGGGGTGTCACCGGTGCCTGGTCCTGGTGCGCGGAGGGGAGGAGGCCGTGGTCGGCTTGTCCGCGTCCGACGCGTCGATGACGTCGCTGTCGGTGTGGATCTACTCCCGGGTTGTCTTCGGGCGCTCGCTCGAGGAGTTGGCGACGTTGCGGTCGAGCCCGTCGAGCAAGGACCGCACGTGCTCGGCTTGCGGTCCGGACGAACGCGCGTAGAGCGCGGCCGCCTGGTGGAGGTGCACGCGTGCGGTGCCGACGTTCCCCGTGCTCAGGTGGACGTCGGCCAGCACCTTCAACGCCTCGGCGTGGTAGTGGTCGGAACCGGATGTGCTCAGGACGTCCACCGCTTCGCTTGCTCCGGCGAGAGCGGCGGGCGTCCGTCCTAAGTGGAGGAGGGCGATCGCCTTGCTGGTCAAGGCCCTTGCCCGCAGCACCTGGTCGCCGAGGTCGGCGGCCAGGGCCTCCGCTCGCAGCAGCGGCGCGACCGCCTCCGCGTGCCGGTGGGCGTCGGACAGGGTTTCACCGAGCCGGCGCAGGTGCAGGGCGGCGGAGCGCCGGTGGCCGAGTGACTCGGCGATGGCCAGCGCTCCGGTGAAGTGGTCCACCGCGTCCTGCACCGCGCCGGTGCCCTTGGCCGCCAGTCCCAGGTGTTCCAACGCGGTGGCCTCGCTGTCGGGGTGGCCCGCCGAGCGGGCCAGTTCGAGGGCCGAGGTGAAGTGGCGGGCGGCGATCCGGAAGTCCTCCAGGTTGAGGTGCGCGTAGCCGAGCTGGACGTGCATCCGGGCTTCCGCCACCTGGTTGCCCACCCGGTGCGCGGAGTCGACGCCGAGCGCGTGCGCGGCGAGCCAGCCGCCGTAGTCCTTGCGGTACAGGAAGAATCCCCAAAGCGCTTCGCACAGCTGCCACACCTCGTCGTCCCATTCCCGTCCGGCGGCGAAGCGCAGCACCGCCATCGTGTCGGGTAATCGGTCCTCCAGCCAGTCGAGCGCGGCGACCGCGTCGGGGAACGCGGGCGGGCGTCGCCGGGCGTGGTCGTAGCGCGGACCCCACCGCTGCCGGAGCGGCATGACGACCAGGTCCGCCGCCGTCGTGGCGTCCAGGTGCCAGACCACCACGCGCCGCAGCACGTGGTCGTGCGGGTCGGTGGCCTCGTGGTCGTCCGCGTGCCTCGCCGCGTGCAGGCGCAGCAGGTCGTGGAAGCGGTAGAGGTCCGGACCCAGGTCGATCAGGAGGCTCGCGTCCACCAACTCGTCGAGGAGGTCCTCGGCTTCCTCGTCGGACACGTCACCGGCCGCGCCCGCGAGACCCGCGGTGAACGCCAGACCGGGGTAGAGGCCGAGTAGCCGGTACAGGCGGGCCGCCGCGGGCGAAAGCCCTTGGTAGGAAAGGTCGAAACTGGCCTGCACCGGCAGTTCACCGTCCACGGTCAGGGCGGACAGCCGCCTGCGTTCGTCGAGCATCGAAGCCACCACGCGGTGCAGTGGCCAACGGGGCTTGACCGACAACCGGGCTGCGACGACCCTCAGCGCGATCGGCAGACCCGCGCACAGTGCCACGAGCTCCCTGGCCGACTCGGGTTCGTTGTCGACGCGGTCGCGGCCGAGCGCGCGCGACAGCAGCGACACACCCGCTTCGTGGTCCAGCGCCTCCACGACGACGAGGCGCGCGCCGTCCAGCGCGAGCCCGGCCAACCGCCACCTGCTCGACACGACCACGACACTGCCCGCGGCGGGGAGCAGTGGTCTGACCTGCGCGGCTGAGGCGGCGTCGTCCGCGAAGACCACCAATCGCCTGCTCGAGGTGATCGACCGGAACAAGGAAGATTGCTCGGCCAGTTCCAGCGGGACGTCCTGCGCCGGAATCCCCAACGCCCGCAGGAACCGGGCCAGCACGTCGGTCGGGGACGTGGGCCCGCTCGCGCCGAAGGCTCCGAGGTCGGCGTACAGCTGCCCGTCGGGGAAGAGGTCGACGTTGTCGTGGAGCCACCGCAGAGCCAGCGCGGACTTGCCCACCCCGCCGGTCCCGCAGACGACGACGAGGGCGGGGTGCCCCACCGCCTCGGCCGCCGTTCGGTCCAACTCGGTGGACTCGAGGGTCCGACCCGTGAAGTGGGCCGGAGCCCGTGGTAGCTGGCGGGGAATCGCGACCGGCGGTGCGGAGGCGCCGAAGTGCACACCACCGTGGATGGTCCCGGCCTGCACGACAGGTCCGCCCGCCGTGCCGCTGATGTCGTTGGTCGACGTCGCCCCTGACGGGACGATCACCTCATCGTCATCTCCGGTGCAACCCATACCACCCGACCTCTGCGGCCGGCGTCCATCGCCGTCCCCTCCAGCAGCGTAAAGCCGAAAGCGCACTTCACGCCGTCATGACCGCCACACCTTCGGTGATATCGAGAACAAAATTGTCCGGTGGCCATCGGTTGAGCCACTTCATTCGCCCACAAGGAGCAGCGTGCCCATCACCTCCCCTTGGTCGCGAACACCCAGCGGTTGCGGCCGAAGGCGTCGTCGGGTTCGGGGTGGGGGCCGCGGCCGTGCAGGCGGGTGAAGTCGAAGGGGGTGTGGCTGGTGGTGGACCAGCCGATCGTGGTGAGGGTGGTGGCGGAGTCGGGGCGGTCGTCCTTGTTGAAGAGGGTGGGCAGGTCGAGGCCGATGTGCTGCAACGTGTAGGCGTAGAGGGGGTTGAGGCGGGCTCGGGGGTGTTCGTCGCGGGGTTTGACCTCGTACGCCAGGGTGCTGCCCGGTGGGCTGAGGTGGTCGACGGTGGTGATGAGGCGGGTCTCGTCCGCGCCGGAGAGGTAGAGGAGGAGGCCTTCGGCGAGCCAGGCGGTGGGGAGTGCCGGGGTGAAGCCCGCGGCGAGCAGGGGGGTGGTCCAGTCGTCGCGCAGGTCGACGGGGATCGGGACGCGGGTCGTGAGCGGGGTGGCCTCCAGGTCGGTGAGGACGTTGTGCTTGAACGTCAGCACTTCCGGCTGGTCGAGTTCGTAGACGGTGACGCCGGGCGGCCAGTCGAGGCGGTAGGCGCGGGAGTCGAGGCCCGCTCCCAGGAGGACGACCTGGCGGGTGCCCGCTTGCGCCGCGCGGACGAGGTGGTCGTCCAGGACTCTGGTGCGCAGACCGAAGTAGCGGGCCATGCGGCCCCAGAGCGGGTTGGCGTCGCCGTCGTGGACGTCGGCAGGGTGGAGCGGCCAGTCGGCGGAAACCGCCGCGGCGCGGACGAAGTGCTCGGCGTAGACATCGCGTGCGAGGGTGTCGTGCCGGTGGGTCTCGATCGCGCGGGCGGCGGCGACCATCAGCGCCGTCAGGCCGACGCCGTCCTCCACGCCGGTGCTGACCACGGGTGCTCCTCTCCTCCGCCCGGCGACCAGGTGTCCGGGATGTCGTGGGTGGTGGTGCGGGCGCCGTAGACGACGCTCATGAAACGCAGGATGTCCGCGTCCGGCAGGTGCATGCTGGTGGTGCAGTCGGTCAGGACGGTGATGTGGTAGCCCTTCTGGAAGCCGGTGCGCGCGGTCGAGTCGACGCAGACGTCGGTGAACAGGCCGGCGAACACCAGGTGGCCGATGTCCTTGCGGACGAGGTGCTCCTCGAAGCCCTCGCTGAGGAACGCGTCGAAGCACACGCGCTTGGTGAACACCCCTTCCCCCGGCGCCGGGGACACCTTGTGGAACTCCGCGCCCCACGTGCCCTCCCGGCACTTCGGCCGCTTGCCCAGCACGTGGTCGCGCCGCCGCCAGCTCGGGCCCTGGTGCTCGACGTCGCCGAGGTAGCGGACGAACAGCACCTCCGTGCCGCGACTCCTGGCCACGTCGACGGCCCGCGCGGTGTTCGTCGTGACGGCGTTCAGCGTCGCGGGGGAGCCGCGGTAGCGGGACGTGGCGACCGGACCGGTGCAGAAGTCGTTCTGCAGGTCCACGACGACCAGCGCGGTGCCCTGCCTCGGGGTCACGACCCCGCCACCAGACCGGCCGGGGCCTCCAGCACGTCCAGCAGCGCGTCGACCACCTCGGTGGTCGAGGACCGCCCGCCGAGGTCCGGGGTGAGGACACCGCGGGCCCCGATGGACCCCAACGCCCGTTCCACGGCCCGGATCGCGCCGGTGCAGCCCGCGTGCCGCTCGGCGATCGCCGCCGCGGCCCGCACGGTCGCCACCGGGTTGACGACGTCCCGGCCCGCCAGGTCGTCCGCGGAGCCGTGCACGGTCTGGTACTCGACGAGCCCGGCCACGTCGGGGTGCAGGTGGACGTTCTCGGTGAAGCGGTTCTCCTGCCGCTCCGAGCCGAACCGGTCGAGCAGCACCACGTGCATGATGTCGCCCCACTCGTTGCCCGCGATGATCACGGTGCGCGGCGACAGCCCGTGCTCGATCAGGTTGCGGTTCACGGTGTCCGGCTGGCACAGCCGGATCTCCACGCCGTGCCGGGCGGACGCCTCGGTGACCCACTCGTCGAGCGCGCCGTCGAGCAGGTGGAACTTGTACGCCATGACGACCTGGTCGACCTCGCCGTCGGGCCACTCCCGCCGGGCCCGCTTCAGGGCGTGGGCGATGACCTTGTCGGTGATCTCCCGGCTGAACTCCGTGGTCCGGGTGACCACGCCGGGGGTGTGGCTGTTCTCGCCGGTGTAGAAGCCCTGCGCCTCGTCGCGGACCATCAGCAGCGACGCCGTGGGCGTGGTGATGACGTCGACCTTCACCGCCTGGAGGTGCTGCCGCACCAGGTACAGCGACTGGGCGTTGATCGCCGTGCGGAAGATCGCGGTGGTGCCGCTGTCGGCCCGCTCCCGGCAGAACGCCTCGTAGTGCTCCGCGTCCTCGCGGGTGAGTTCGCGGATCCGCCCGACCGCGCCTTCCGGCTTCAGCGAGAAGTAGGAGTGGTAGGTCCGGGGTGAGCGCACGACGTCGATCCCGATCGAGTGCGACCGGCCTATCCCGTCCAGGACCCGTTCGAACACCGCCGCGAGTTCCGGACCTGTTCCCCTGCCGACCGCGAGTCCGATGACCGGTTCCACGGTTCTCCTTCCTCGTCGGGAACCGCGGTCAGGCCGTCGTGCTCCCGACGAGGTGGTCGCCGGGGATCCCCGCTTTGTCGGGGCTGTAGTAGTCCTTGATCCCGGCGATCCACGCCGTGACCGTGATGCGATCGGAAGGGGACGGGCGGAATGCGTCGAAAAGGGTGTCGACGTTCCCCGGTTCGAAACCGATGGCCGTCATCAGGGACTGGAAGACGGGGCGTTCGACCTGCCCGTCGCCATCCGGGTCGCCCAGCGCGGCGAGCGCCTCGGCGAAGTCGCGGATGGTCTCCTCGAAGCGCTCCGGGGACAGCACGCAGGCGGTGTACTCGTCGAAGCTGACCTTGCCGTCGCGGTTGGCGTCGAGCTCGTCCGCCAGCGTCTCCCAGTACCTGCGGAACGCGGTCACCATCGCGTGCTTCGCCTTGTCGTCGGAATCGCTCGCGGCCCGGACCACGTTCCCCGCCATGATGTCGAAGTCGTCGGCCTCCAGTTGACCGGTGCCGTTGGCGTCGAGCAGGGAAAAGATCAGGGTGACGCGATCGAGTGCCTCTGTCCGCATTGATCCGGTGCCTTTCTCTCAGTCATTTCCCGTAATGCGGAGTGCGATTCGGGATGACGTGTCCGACGGTAGTCGGTAGGCCGGGAAAACAATGGTCGGTCACCGGAAAGTGTGAATTGTGCCCTTATGGCGTGAATTGCGCCGAATGCGCGCCGTGATCGGCTGGAAGGGTGACGCGCAACCGGCGCGGGGCGATCGTCCGCGCACTCTCGGTCCGGCGCTCCGGGACGGGGAGCCACCCGCCGATCGCCGTGGGGGGTATCGAACGGGGCTCGCCGCGACCGACCGTGACGGGGCTCGTGCCCCGCCACGGTCGGCGGTCACGGGGTGAGTTCCGCGATCCGGGTGTAGCTGTTCTGCGCGCCGGTGACGGTGACGCGCACCTGCGTCGTCGTGACCGGCGAGGTGAACGGGATCCAGCGGTGCACGGCGGAGTTGCCGCTGACCTGCGCCTGCGTCACCCACTGCGCGCCGTCCCAGGTCTCCACGGTGAAGTCCGTCGGCACGCCGTCCGGGTGCGAGGCGAAGCCGACGCCGCCGAGACCGGTGGACGGCGTGGTGACGGTGAGCGTGTCGGGGTACCGGTTGTCGGTGTCGTCGTTCCAGAACGTCGCCAGGTCGTGGTCGATGGCGTTCGCGGCGACGTAGGTGCGCACCGCCCCGTTGACCTCGTTCGGCGCGTGCTCGGTCGACGCGGACGCCGTGGTGCCCGCCTGCCAGCTGCCGAACACGGTCACCTGCGCGGTCGTCGTCGCCGTCGTGCCGCCCGCCGACCTGGCGGTGATCGTCACGGGGTGCACGCCGCTCTTCGCGTTGTCCGGCACGGTGATCCGGACGCTCGTCGCCGTGGCGGAGTCGGCCGGGGTCAGCGGCACCCGCGCCGGGGTGGGCGTGGCCGTCCACCCGGCGGGGAGCTTGGCGTCCAGCACGGCGGAGGTGTCCACTGTGGAGCGTCCCTCGACCACGACCGGAACGGCGCCGGCGCCGCCCGCGGTGATCGCGTCCGGGGTGCCGGGCGTGATCGAGAGCCGGGTGAAGGCCTTGCGCGGCGGGGTGATCGTGAACGTGTAGTCGCCCGAGCCCGCCGTCACCGTGAGCGCCTGGTCGTCCGCGGCGCCGACCCGGAGGCCGGTGACGCGCTCGGCGGGGCGCCCCGCGCTGAAGATCGTCCTGCGGCTCTCGCGGACCGTGGACTGCTTGCCGCCCAGCAGGGGCAGCCTGATCGTCGCCTTCGAACCGACCGGGATCGTGGCGTGGTAGGTGACCGTGGCGCCGTCGCGCTTCCACTCGCTCAGGATGGTGCCCCGCACGGTCTGCTGCTTCGCGGTCACGTGGGTCAGGTCGCCGACGACGCTGGGCGCGAGGGTGAACTCGCCGTAGGCGGACGTTCCGGGCTGGATCCCGGCCAGCTGCTGGTAGAACCACTGGCCGACGGCGCCGCCGAGCCCGATGTGGTCCTTGGACGAGGTGCCGTCCGGCGCGGAGGAGTTGTCCCACTTCTCCCAGATGGTGCCCGGCCCCTGGCCCAGCATGTAGCCGAAGCTCGGGTAGTCCTTGCGCTGCGCGATGGCCAGCGCGACGTCGTTGCGCTGGTACGCGCCCAACGCCTGGAACACCAGCGTGGTGCCGACGAAACCGGTCGTCACGTGGTTGCCGTGCGCGGCGATGTCGGACACCAGCCGGTCGACGGTGGCCTGCTCACGGCCCTTGGGGACCAGGCCGAACACCAGCGGCAGCGCGTAGGTCAGCTGCGTCCCGGTCGAGAACACCCCGGTGTCGGCGGCGAAGTACCGCCTGGTGAAGCCCGCGGCGATCTGTTCGGCCAGCGCGGTGTAGCGCGTGGCGTCGGCGGTGTTGCCGGTGGCCTTCGCCATCTTCGCGAGCAGTTGCGCGTCGAGGTAGTAGAAGCCGGTCTGGAAGTACTGGTGCGGCGTGCTCACCGTGGAGAGCCAGTCGTCGCCCCAGGACGTCGGGGCGTTGACGACGACGTGGTCGGCGTCGCTGATGGTGCCGAGGTAGTCCACCCACGCCTTCACGTGGTCGTAGTGCGCGGTGATCACGCCGGTGTTGCCGTACTGGACGTAGGAGTCCCAGATGATCTGCGGGTAGGCCGTGCCCCACGCGGGGTCGGGGCGCCACCCGTTGTCCCCGTTGACCGGCGCCACCGACGGGATGCTGCCGTCCGGGGCCGCGCTCGTCACGACGTCGTCCAACCACTTGGCGTAGAAGGACTGCATGTCGAAGTTGGCCATCGCCTCCTGGTCGGTGTCGCCCGCGTCGCCGAGCCAGCCGTGCTTCTCCCTGGTGGGGCAGTCCAGCGGCATGGACTCGAGGTTGTTCAGCTGGGTCTGGGCGACCGCGGCCTGGATCCGGTTGATCCCGGCGTCCGACGTGCTGAACGAGCCGGTCGTCGGGACGTCGTTGTGCATCTCCAGCGCCGCGACGGTCACGGTGGCGTCGTCCGGCACACCGGTCAGCTCGGCGTAGCGGAACCCGGCGTAGTTGAAGTGCGGCGTGTAGGTCTCGGTGCCCGTGCCGCTGAAGGTGTAGCGGTCGTTCTGCCTCGGCGGCTCACCGCCGTTGAAGCTGATGTTCGACGTGGTGACGCGGCCGCCCGCGTCGAGGATCTCGCCCTTCTTCACCGCCGCCGTCGTCCCGGCGGGTTGCGCGGCGGTCAAGGTGACCTGGCCGGTGCGGTTCTGGCCGAAGTCGTAGACCCGCACTCCCGGCGCGGGCCTGGTCTCCGCGACGGGCGCGGTGGTGGAGACGATCCTGGTCGGCGGGGTCGGGTCGGCCTCCAGCCGGGTGAGTCCACTGTAGACGACCGCGGGCTTCGCGCCCTGCACGGCGAGCTCCGCCAAGCGGAACGTGCAGATGGCGCCGGTGCAGAACAGCTTCGTCGCGGTGATCCGGACGTACCGGCCGGTCACGTCGGCGGGCAGGGTCACCGGCGAGGTGCCGGGGTTGGGCTGGTCGGCGTCGGTCTTGTCGGCGACCGTGGTGGACGTGGCGAACGCCGGGTCGTCGCTGACCTGGACCCGGTAGCGCACCGGGAATCCGGCGCCGACGATGTCGCCCGCCGTGTCGTTCGTGGGCCGTGCCGGGAAGAGCGACACGGAGGCGAGGCGCTGCGTGGAACCGAGGTCGACCTGCACCCACTTCGTGGCGTCCGCGGTCGGTTCGGTGGCCGAGTGGTAGCCCTGGGAGGAATCGGTCGACCCGTCGATGCCGTCGGTCGCGGCGGCGGGGGACCAGCCGCAGCAGGAGGTCGTGTCGAGCGCGGTAACGGGTTTGCCCTGCGCCAGGCTCTGCGGGTGCGCCGCGGTCGCCACGCTGCGGGCCGACGGCCACGCGGTCGCGTCGAAGTCCGCGGTGTCCCAGCCCGCGATCTCCCTGCGGGCGTCGTAGGTCTCGCCGTAGTAGAAGTCCGCGCCCACTACCGGTCCCGCGTGCGCCTTCCAGCTGGGGTCGGTGCCGAAGGTGGCGGTCGTGCCGTCGGTGTAGGTCACCGACAGCTGCGCGACGAAGGTCGGCTTGCCCGCGTACTGGCCCTTGGAAGCCATGAACGCCAACGCGTTGCGGCCCTTGCGGACGAGGCTCGTCACGTCGAGGTCGCGGTAGAGCACGCGTTGGGCGTAGTCGGTGACCGAGGAGTCGAGCACCTGCTTCGGCTCGACGCGCGCGCCGTTGAGGTGCGGCTCGACCAGGCCCTGCGCGCCGAAGTGCAGGCGGGCGCGCGAAACCTGCTTGGTCAGCTCGAAGTCGTCCCGCAGCAGGGACCCGTCATCGGCCTGGATCCACCAGGCCGACCAGTCGGCCGGGGCGAGCAGGCCGGTGTCGAACTTCGCGGGCGCCGACCACGGCGACCGCTCGCCCTGGCTGTTCCAGGTGCGCACGGTCCACTGGTAGGTGCGGTCGCTCGCCAGCGCGGGGCCGGAGTACCGGACGTCGACCGAGTTCGACGACGACACGCGGCCGGAACCCCAGTGGCCGCGCGGGCTGTCCACGCTGAGTTCGTACGCCGTCTGCGCCTGCGCGCGGCCGGAGTCGTTCACCGTCCACGCCAACGTCAACGGGGTGCCGCCGACGAGCGCGTTCGAGGCCTGTCCGTTGGCGCGCAGGGAAGTCGGCGCGAGCGCGCCGCCGCGGGAGTCGGCGGTGGCCGTGGTCGGAGCGAGGATCGACGAGGCGGCGAGTGCGGCGGCGACCAGTGCGATCAGGCGCGAACGCCGACCGCCCGGTATTCCCGACAGGTCCATGGGCGTTCCCCTCAGACGGTGAAACGTTTCAAATGTTTCGCCTTGTTTACGCGCAAGGACCGCCCGAAACAAGAACCCGTGGCGATGCTGTCCGGTTGTCGCCAGGTGGATCGACTGTTCTGCAAGCGGTCCGGTACGCCGAACGGTCGTCTTGACGGGGCGGGGCGTGCCGAATACGTTGCTGAAACGTTTCATACTGGCAAGGAGGCCGCGGATGGAACGCCTGTTCTTGGTGCTCGTCCTGATCCTGGGCGCCGTGGTCGGCGCACCGGCGGCGGGCGCCGCGTCGACCACGACCGTCGTGAACTCCGACGCGAGTGGCGCCCAGGTCAGCCGGTTCGACGTCGACGGCAACTCCCTCGACGCGCACGACGGTTCGCTGATCCAGGTCGGGGACGTCTTCTACCTGTACGGCACCAGCTACGCGTGCGGGTACCGCTACCAGCAGAACGGCGACTTCTGCGGCTTCAAGGTCTACAGCTCGCCGGACCTCGCGCACTGGACCGACCGCGGCTACATCACCGCTCCCGGCTCCTGCCAGTACTGCTTCCGGCCGCACGTGGTCCACAACGCCGCGACCGGCAAGTACGTCCTGTGGGCCGACGGCGGCGGCCGCTACCTGGTCGCCACCAGCCCCACGCCCACCGGCCTCTTCACCCCGGCTCCCACGCCCGCGCTCGCGGTCGGCGGAGCCGTGGACGAGTCGCTGTTCGTGGACACCGACGGCACCGGGTACGTCGTCCACAACACCACGCAGGTCGCCGCCGGGCTGACCGCGGACATGGTCGTGGAACGGCTCACCCCCGACTACCTCACCACCACCGGGCAGTACACCCGGCTCGGCCTCGGCGACGTCGAGGCGTTCGCGGTCTTCAAGCGCGACGGCGTCTACCACGCGCTGATGTCCGACCCGTCCTGCGCGTACTGCTCGGGCGCCACCGGCGAGATGACCGCCACGTCGATGCTCGGCCCGTGGAGCGGATCCTGGTACGACCCGAACGGCGTGCACCAGAGCGGGCGGGCGGAGCCGCGGTGGCGGGCCAGGATCGTCAACGCCGACAACTGCGGCGGGCAGCCGCTGGCGAGCCTGCCGATCGTCGCCGCCGACGGGTCGACCGCCTACTACTTCGTGTCCGACCGGTGGAACGGCCGCGCTCCCAACGAGTCCCTGGCCAACCTCTTCATCGGACCGATGTCGTTCGACGCCGACGGGACCCTGCGGGACATCCAGTGCGTGAACAGCTTCCCGCTCTCGTTGCCAGGGCCGGCGGGCTCGTACCGGAGTTCGCCGGACCTCGACCAGCGCAGCGGGTTCGACGGCTTCCGGCACTACTGCGACATCGCCGGAAACGTGGCGCGCCAACAGGGTTTCACGCCCTCGCGCACCGGGACGCTCAGCTCGGCGTCGGTCACCGCGTTCCAGAGCGGCTCCCCGAACGCGCCGCTGACGCTCGAAGTCGTCGACGGCGCCACCGGGAACACCTTGAGCCACAGGGACTTCCCGGTCGGCGCGGTGCCGTGGGCGCCGACCGCGCTGGCCGCCCGTCCGGGCGTGGCAGTCGTCGCCGGGCACCCGTACCTGTTGCGGCTGCGATCGGCCACGACGACCGGGTGCTACGGCTGGGAGTACAACGACGGCAACCCGTATCCGTCGGGGGTCGAGTCCTACAGCACCGACAACAGCGGGTCGTTCACCGCGGAACCGGTGCGGGACCTGAAGTTCAGCACCGACGTGGGCGCCACGTCGGTGTTCGCGCCGGACGGTGTGCCCGCCGGGTTCGCGAAGTGCGCCGACGAGTCCGGCCGGTGCGCCTTCACCGGCACGCGCACGGTCGCCTACGGCGCGGGCACGTCCTACCGCTTCCGCACCGCCGCGGACGGGATCGACTGCGGGATCGTCGCGTTCGGCGGCGACCCGCTCGTGGGAACGCTCAAGGCCTGCTACACCGCGCCGGTCGGCGGCCCGGCCGGGTACGCCTTGTGCGCCGACGAGAACGGCACCTGCAAGGTGGACGCTCCCGCCGTCGTCGCCTACGGCGCGGTGGGCGCGTTCGCGTACCGCATGGCGGGCAAGGGCGACACGGCGTGCACGAACGCCGCGTTCGGCGGGGATCCGGTCCACGGCGTGGCCAAGGGTTGTTACGCGGCAACGGTCGGCGGCCCACCGGGGGCGACGGCGTGCGCGGCCGAGAACGGCACGTGCGCACCGGGTTCCGCGCGGACCGTCGTCTACGGCGCACGTGGCGCGTTCGTGAGCAGATGGGTCACGGGACCGGTGGCCTGCACGTCCGCCGCGTTCGGCGCCGACCCGATCCCCGGCGTGGTGAAGGGCTGCTACCCGGTCTGAGGGAACAGCGGCAGCGACGGGGCGAGGGTGCCGGACAGGGCGGCGCACCGCTCGGCGATCCGGGTGGCCACCGACGGGATGAACGGGGTCAGCTCGTTGGCGAGGGCGCGGCAGGCGGCGAGCAGGCTGGCGAGGACGGCGTCGAGTCGTTCGCCCGCGTCGGTGTCGCCGCGCCGTTCGGCGTTGGCCAGGTCCCACGGGCGTGTGTCGGCGAGGTAGCGGGTGGCCTCCTCGGCGATCCGCCACACCTCGTCGGTGGCCTGCCGGAAGTCCGCGGCGGTCAACGCCGCGTGCACCTTCCGGGGAGCCTCGCGGCACACCGCGACCAGCCCGGCGGCGTCCGGCGCGGACCCGGTGGGCGGCCTGCTGCCGCGGTAGCGGTGGATCATGACGGTGACCTGGTCGACCAGGCCGCCGAGGTGCTTCGGCAGTTCCTTGCCCGCCCGGCCGACGCTGCCGCTCGGCGCGTGGCGCAGCAGCCACCAGCGGACCGCGTCGGAGCCGTGCCCGCGGGCCAGGACGCCCAGGTCGACCCCGAAGTCCGTCGTGACGACGATGTCGGTCGGCAGCGGGATCCCCGCGGCCAGCAGGAAAGCGGGCCAGTGCGCGGTGTGCGCCAGCAGTGAACCGCTGTCGACCACGTGCACGCGCCGGTCGCCTTCGAGCCACCACCGCCGGTAGTTCGGTCCGTCCACGTCGTACCCGAGCGCCGTGATCGGGGCGCGCAACCCGGCCATGGCGGCGTCGGGGAGCGGGCGGTCCGGCAGTCCGGCGGCGAGGTGGGCGAGCACCTCGGCGCGGGCTCCGGCGGGCTGGATCCGGAGCAGGCCGTCGTCGACCGCGGCGCGCAACGCCGTGGCCTGGTCGGCGAGCCGGTACGGCGGTTGTCCGGGCGCGGGTGGTGCCGGGCGGACGAAGTCGTTGTAGGACAACGCCAGCGCGTCGCGGTCCGGTGAGTCGACGGCGCTGAGGAACCGCACCCGGTCGCCGTGCTGCCGGTGGTGCCGGGCCAGCACGTCGGCTCGGACGAGGTCGGCCGACGGGCCGGTGGTGGTCACGTAGAACCGCGACATCGGGGCGCTCCAGGTGCGGGGTCCGGCGACGGTAGCAGCGGTGCCGGGTCGCGCTCACCCCCTTTTTCCCGCGCTTGCCCACCGAACGCCCGTTCGGCTACGGTCATGAAGTGAACGAACGCCCGTTCAGCAGAACGGGGTCGTGCCGCACCGCCCGAACGTGGAGAGCCGAATGCGCTACCTGGAACTCGTCAGCCTGTTCCTGCTCGGGCTCCTGGCGGGCGAGGAGTTCGTGGTCCGCTACGGCGTGCACGGCGCGATGGCCGTGCTCGACGAGCGGGGGCAGGTCCTCGCCCGCCAGGGGCTGATCACGAGGCTGAAGGTGCTGGTGCCGTCGATCATGGTGCCCGCGGTCCTGACGGGCGCGGCCGTGACGATCCTCGGGGGAACGGGCGCCGGCTTCGGCTTCCGGCTCGCGGGCGCGGCCGTCCTGCTGGCCTTCGTCCTGTTCACGTTCCTCGGCACGGTGCCGATCAACCAGCGCATCGGCGACTGGGACGCCGACGCCCCGCCCGCGGACTGGCGGGCCGAGTTCCGCCGGTGGGAACGGATCGACGTGTTCCGTTCCTCCGCGGCGATCCTGGCGTTCGCCCTCTTCCTGCTGGCCGTCGGGGTCCGGGTCGCCTGACTACTCGGTGCGCAGCGCGGTGGCGGTCCTGGTCCTGGCCGCCCATCCCGCGGGCAGCAGCGCGCCGAGCACGGCGATCAGCACCCCGCCCGCCCCCAGCAGCACCAGTTCCGCCGGGTGGTAGACGTCGAACACGGTGGTCGGCATGCCGAGGCCCGCGCCGCGGGCCATGGCGGGCATCACCTCGCCGTGCAGCGCCATCCCCAGCGGCACCCCGAGCACGCCGCCCAGCAGTCCGGTCAGGACGACCGACGACAGCACCATCGCGGTGGTCTGGCGCGGGGTCATGCCGAGTGCCTTGTGGACACCGATGTCGTGGACGCGTTCACGGGTGTCGAGCACGACCCCGTTGAGCACCCCGAGCCCGGCGACGGCGACGAGCACCAGCGTGAGCGTCGCGGTGATCCCGGCGATCAGGACCAGGGTGTCGCTGGTGCCGCGGCCGGTGGCGGCCTCCGCGCTCACGGACTGCGGCTGGAGCGCGGCGTTCAACGCCGTGAGGTAGCCCGCGACGTCGGTGCCCGGCCGCACCGCGACGCTGTAGGAAGTGGCCTTCAGGTCCACCAGGGTCGCGGCGTCGGTGAAGATCCCCATGCCGTCGTCGCTGGTGTCGAAGAGTTCGCCGACGACGCGGACCACGACCGTCCGCCCCTGGTCGTTGAGCGCCAGGGTGTCGCCGACGCGGGTACCGGTGGCGGTCAGGAACGGCGTCGGCACCACGACCTCGCCCGGTGCGGCGAACCAGCGCCCCGAGGTCATCCGGTAGCCGGCGAAGGAGACGTCCCCGGTGAACCCGGTGACGGGGGCCGGTGAGGACAGCCCGGCGACGGACACCGGGCGGGTGGCCATGCCGTAGTGCGCCAGCGTTCCGGACTGGGCGCCGATCACCGCGTCGATCGCGGCGCGGTCGGCGGTGTCGGGCACCCGGTTGATCTTCCGACCTCCAGGTCCCAGGTCCACGTCCTCGAGGCCAGGGGGGAGGTGCAGGTCGGGGGAGCCGATGGTGACGTCGGCGGTGTCGTGGTCGAGACCGACCTGGATCTCGTTCAGCGAGGCCGCCAGGCCGACCGCCAACGTCACGGCGGTGGCGCCGAACACGATCGCCGCGAGCATCGCGACCGCGCGGGCGGGCCGGGCGAACGGGCGGGACAGGCCGAGCGTGACGGGCCTCGGCAACGGGAGCCGCGAGGCCAGTGCGGCGGCCCGTCGACCGCGGGCGGGACCGCCGACCCGGCCGACGGCCAGCGCGTCCACGGTGCGCAGCCGCCCGGCGCGCCACGCGCTCGCCCACGCGGTCACCGCCACCACTACCAGCGCGCCGACGACCACCACGACGTTGACCAGCGGGTCCACCGCCGCGGTCGCCGCGCCGTAGGCCTCCCTGGTCTCGGCCAGCACCGGCAGCGCCACGGCGTTGCCCGCGACCACGCCGATCACGACGCCGACCGCGGCGGGCACGAGCGCCTGGACCACGTGGGCGCGCACCACCTGCCCCGGCGTGAACCCGAGTGCCTTGAGGACGCCGATCCGGCGCAGTCCGCCGCTCACCGCGCCCGCGACCACGTTGCCGACGATCAGCACCGACATGACCAGCCCCAGCAGGCCGAACGCGACGATGAACGGCACGAGCAGCGCGGTGTCCCGAGCGGCCTCCTGCCGCAGCACCAGCCACGACCGCGTCCCGTTCACCGCCTCCGCCGGGATTCCCGCCGTCACCGCGACGCGACCCGCCTCGACCTGCTCGGCGGTGTCCGCGGCGGCGAACCGGTAGAGCACCTGGAACCCCGCCGTCGAGTCCGGCCGCGTCAGCTTCGGGATCGCGGCGGGTGACACCCACGCGCCCGCGGTGCGGCTGACGGACCTGGCCAGGCCGACCACGGTCAGCGCCGGGGCACCGGGCAGGTCGGGGAACGTGAACTGCCTGCCGAGGGGGCTGCCGTTCGGATCGTCGCCCACCGGTCCCCCGGAGGACAGCACGATCTGGTCGGGACCGGTGGCCCAAGCGCCGTCGAGCAGCGTGACGGCGTCGACCGCACCGCCGGGATCGGCCCGGCCCACCACGGTCAGCGGTGGCAGGTCGTGCCCCCGCTGGTCCCGCGCCACGACGGACACCGTCCGGAACGGGCCCGCCGCGGCCGTGACGCCCGAGGCCTTCGCCGACGCCTCCAACTGCGCCGCCGTGGCCTTCTCCCCGTCCACCTGCACCGACAGGTGCGCGCCGTGCTGCTCGGCGAACGCGTTGTCGAACGGCGCCGCGGAGGCCACCAGCAGCGATCCCCCGAGCACCGCCGCGGCCGCGGCCATCGTCGTGGCCAGCCCGATCACCGCCGTCTGCACCCGGCGCCGTCCCACGCCCGAGCGCACCACCCGCCCGAGCGCGCTCATCGGGTGGCCCCCGCGGCGAGGTCGTCGGCGACGTGGCCGTCGACCAGCCGGATCGTGCGGGTCGTGCAGGAGCGGGCCAGCGCGAGGTCGTGGGTGACCACGACGATGGTCTGGCCGTCGGCGTTCAACTCGGTGAGCAGCTCGCTGACGTCCTCGCCCGCGGCGGTGTCCAGCGCGCCGGTCGGCTCGTCGGCCAGCAGCAGCGGCGGGCGGTTCACCAGCGCCCTGGCCACCGCGACGCGCTGCCGTTCGCCACCGGACAGCCTGCCGGGGTACGCGCCCGCATGTCCTTCCACGCCAAGCCTTCCGAGCAGTTCCGCCGCGCGCTTCCTGGCCTCGCCGCCCGCCATGCCCGCGAGTTGGGCGGGCAGCGCGACGTTGTCGGCGACGGTGAGGTCGTCGAGCAGGTTGAAGAACTGGAAGACCATGCCGATCTTCGCCCGCCGGTAGCGCGCGGAGGCGGCCTCGCCGAGCCTGTCGACGCGCACCCCGTCCACGGTGACGGTGCCCGCATCCGGCCGGTCGAGGCCCGCGATCAGGTTGAGCAGCGTGGACTTGCCGCTGCCGGACGGTCCGAGGATCGCCACGGCCTCGCCCGGCAGGACGGTCAGCGAAGCGTCGTGCAGGGCGGGCGGCCCGTCGTCGTAGGCGCGGCGCACGTCGCGCAGTTCGATCACCGGAGTGGTCATGGTCGGGGTCTCCCGGAGTAGGTGGATCTGACCCGCCGGACGCTAGGAGCGCGGGCGGTCCGGGCGCGTCGGTCGGCCGGGCCACACCCGGTACCGCGCAGGGATGATCATCGTCGGCGTCATCCTCGCGGCGTAGTCGAACGGGGTTCCGCCGCACGTCCTGAGGTGGATGTCCGCGCCGGGGGAGTCGGTGAGAATGGGCCGGTGAAGAACGTCGTGGAGCGCCTGCGGGAGTGGGTGGGCCCGTTGGCGCGCCCGACCGGTCCGCCGCCGCTGCTCACCCGGCGCGGCAGGGTCTTCGACCTGCTGGTGGCGCTGGTCATCGGGTTCGCCACGGTCATGTACGCCGTCGACCGCGGGGACGCGTCCGCGGGAGCCGGTCCGGAGCGGGTCGAGATCGTTCCGGCGCCCGGTGGATCCGGCTGGATCGCGGTTCCCGCGCCGTTCGTCGACTCGGCCGACTGGATCACGCTGGTCGTGCTGGCGCTGCTCTCGTCGGCGGTGCTGGTGGTGCGCCGCCGGTACCCGTTCGCCGTGCTGTGCGCCGTGACCTTCCTGGCCGTGCTGACCCCGCCGGACGTCCCGAGGGTCACCTTCTACGCCTGCGTCGTGGCCGCCTACAGCGCCGCGGCCTACAGCCAGTACCGGCCGCCGACGCTGGGGACGCTGGTGGTGCTGGCGCTGGCGGTCAGCGAGTTCACCGGCGACACCCAGCCGGTCGTCCCGAACCAGTACATCGCGCTGATGGTCCTCGTCCCGATGGTGGTGGCCGCCAACGGGTTGCGCACCTGGAAGCTGCGCACCGACGAGGGGTTGGCGCAAGTGTCCACTTTGGAGCGCGAACGGGACCAGGCGCTGCGCAGCGCCGTCGAGCACGAGCGCGCCCGCATCGCCCGCGAGCTGCACGACGTGGTGACGCACAACGTGAGCGTGATGGTCATCCAGGCCGGTGCCGCCCGCAAGGTCATGGCCGCCGAGCCCGACCAGGCCCGTGAGGCGCTGCTCGCCGTCGAGGCGGGCGGCCGGGCGGCGATGTCGGAGCTGCGGCACGTGATGGGGCTGCTCACGATGGACACCGACGGCGTCGAGCCGGTGCTGGCGCCGCAACCCGACGTCGACCAGTTGGAGGCGCTGGTCGCACGGGTCCGGGACACCGGCGTGCCGGTCCGGCTGACCGTGTCCGGCGCACCGCGCCCGCTGCCGTCGGGAGTCGGGCTGGCCGCGTACCGGGTCGTGCAGGAAGCCCTGACCAACACGGTGAAGCACGCGGCGGGCGCGTCCGCCGAGGTGCTCGTCGAGTACGGCGCCGACCACCTGCTGGTCGAGGTCACCGACATCGGCGGCACCCCCGGCCCGACCTCCGCCGGGACCGGGCGAGGGCTCATCGGACTGCGCGAGCGGCTGGCTGTCTACGGTGGCACCCTGCGGGCCGGTCTCCGCCCGCTCGGCGGGTACCGGGTCACCGCGAGGATTCCCCTGGAGGCGTTGTGACCGAGGCGGTGCGCGTGGTGGTCGCCGACGACCAGGCGCTGGTGCGCACCGGGTTCCGGATGATCCTCACCGCCGACGGCATCGACGTGGTCGCCGAGGCCGCGAACGGCGCCGAAGCCGTCGACGCGGTCCGGCGCACCCGGCCGGACGTGGTGCTGATGGACGTCCGGATGCCCGTGCTGGACGGCCTGGAGGCCACCCGGCGCATCCTGACCGGCGCCGAGGGGGAGCCGCGGGTGATCATCCTGACCACGTTCGACCTCGACCGCTACGTCTACGCGGCGTTGTCGGCGGGCGCCAGCGGGTTCCTGCTCAAGGACGTCACACCCGAGCACCTCGTCGCCGCCGTCCGCCTGGTCCGCTCCGGCGACGCCCTGCTGGCCCCGACGATCACCCGGCGGCTGGTCGAGCGCTTCGCCCGCGGCGACACCGGCACGACCCCGCCGCACCGCGACCTGGCCACGCTGACCCCGCGTGAACTGGAGGTGCTCACGTTGCTGGCCAGGGGGTTGAGCAACGCCGAGCTCGCCGGGAAGCTGCACCTGTCCGAGGCCACCGTGAAGACGCACGTCGCCCGCATCCTCGCCAAGCTCGGCCTCCGCGACCGCGTGCAGGCCGTGGTGGTGGCCTACGAGACCGGGTTGGTCAGCCCTTCGGGAGCGTGAGGCCGGGTGGCTCACGCCGGTGGGCGACCCGGCCGCGTCACGCGCCGGGAGCCGGAGTCCGCAGCCCCGAGATCACCATGTGCACCAGCAGGTCGTAGCTCTCGTCGAGCTTCTCGGGGAGCTGGAAGCCCCTCTGCGCCTCCAGCACGGAGAACCCGTGCACGGCAGCGCGCAGGCAGCGAGCGGCGTGGATGGCATCGGAGTCCTCCAGGCCGTACGCGCGCAGGGCGGCCATCATGACGTCGATCAGCCTGTTCGCGGCCCGCGACACCATCGGGTCGGGGCCCTGGTCGACGGAGCCGTAGCGGTTCGGGTGGGTGACGACGTACTCGCGCCAGGCCAGCATGAGGGCGCGCACCGCGTCGTCGGCGGAACGGCCGAGCACCGCCGAACCGATCCGGTCGAAGAGCTCGTCCATGATCCGCACCGACAGGAGCGCGCGCAGCTCGGCCAGGTTCCGGACGTGCTTGTAGAGCGACGGCGTGGCCACGCCCGCGCGGGAGGCCACCGCGGCCAGGGTCAGCGCGCCGGGGCCCTCCTCGTCGACAAGGCGCAGGGCGACGTCGACCACCGCGTCCGCGGACAGCGCGGCCCTAGCCACGGGGGACCTCCTTGAGGAAGGTCAGGATCGCCGTGATCACGGCGTCCGGGAACTGCACGTGCGCGTAGTGGCCCGCTCCCTCGACCACTTCGAGCCTGCCCAGTCCGGACGGCATGCCCGCCACGATGCCCTCGCCCTCGGCGACGGGGTCGGCCCAGTCGGGGTCCAGCGAGCCCACGACGACCAGCGCGGGGCAGCGGAGGTCGGCGAGCTTGGCGCCGGCGTCGGTGGGCGCGGACATGCCCATCTTGCCCAGCACCGCCATCCGGCCGGGCCTGCTCAGCTCGGTGTCGAGCGCGGCGACGTGCTCGGCGTAGCGCGCGGGCCTGGTGCCGGGGTAGGCGTGGTCGAGGTAGCTCTTCCACGTCCCGACGCTGCGGAACAGCCCCGCGCCCATGAGCAGCGTCGAGCCCTTGCGGTAGCGGGCGTTCGAGAACAGGGCGCCGAAGGCGATCTTCTGCGCGCGGGTGAACGGGCTGATCTCCACGACGGCGGTGACCGACTCGGGCTCCAGGGCCGCCGCGATGGTGACGGCGCCGCCGGCGAACGAGTGGCCCACGAGCACGGCCGGGCCGCCCAGGTGGTGGACCACGGCGAGCAGGTCGGCCGCCGCGTCCGTGCGGGTGTAGGACGGCCAACCGACGCTGGACTCGCCGTGGCCGCGCTGGTCCACGGAGGCCACGCGGTACCCGGCGTCGACCAGTCCGGCGGCGACCTCGCGGTAGGCGTCCCGGTTGTCGCCCATGCCGTGCGCCAGCACGACCAGCGGACCCTCCCCGGTCACGTCGTAGGCGAGCCGTCCACCGTCGAGCTCCAGGTACTCCGTCATGACCGTCTCCTCAAGTGGCTAATTGCTGTAGCCCAAAAGCTAATGGCATTAGCCGACGTTGTCAACTCCCGTTCTCAGCGGCTCAGGAACTCCAGCACGAGCGGGCTCGCGACGTCGCGGAACTCCTCGAAGTGCGCGTGCCGCCCGCCGGGGACGAGGTGCAGTTCGGCGCCGGGCACGCGCCCCGCCAGCAGGTGGGCGTTGGCGGTCGGGTTGAACACGTCGTCGGTCCCGTGCACGACCAGCGTCGGCGCCCCGATCGACGGCAGCGCGTCCCAGCTGTTGTGCCCGCCGCTGGCCAGCAGGTGTCCGCGCCGGGCGTGCGGGGGCATGGTGGGATCGCCCAGGGTGTTGAACGGCCCGGTGTGGCCCGCGACCCACGCGGGCGTGTACATCAGCTCCAGCAGCGCCCGCCGCGACGCCGCCTTGTCCACCTGCGCCAACGAGCGCCGCACCTCCGCGCTCCGCTCGACCCCGTGCGGCTTGCCGGGTGAGGTGCACCCGAGCACCAGCCGGTCGACCCGCTCGGGGTGGTCGGCGGCGATCCACTGCGCGACCCGGCCGCCCATCGACGTCCCGTACACGTGCGCGCGGTCGACGCCGAGGTGGTCCAGCACGCGCAGCACGTCGTCGGCGAACCCCCTGGTGCTGTAGGAGTCCGTGTCCGGCCTGCCGCTGTCGCCGGTGCCCCGGTAGTCGAGCACGACGGTGGTGAACGCGGCGGCGAAGTCCGCGCGCACCTCGTCCCACCAGTGGTGGTCGTTCGCCTGCCCGCCGAGCAGGAGCAGCGGCGGACCTCCGCCGTGGACCTCGTAGTGGATGTCGACCCCGTCGTCCGTCAGCGCGAATGGCACGGACGAACCCTAGCCGCGGGGCTACCTGATCTGCTCGTCCATGTGCAGGCGGAGCGACCGCGGCCGCATGTCCGTCCAGACCTCGTCGATGTGCGCGAGGCACTCCTCCTGGGTGCCGCGGAACCCGGTGGGCTGCCACCCGTGCGGGATCGGTCCTCCCTCGGGCCAGAGGGTGTACTGCTCCTCGTGGTTGAGGATCACGGCGTACCGCCGCGCGCCGGTCACGCGTCCGCCCTCCGCGACACCGCGGGGCGCCCGCCCGCACCGTCCACTTCGGACACCGTCCCGGCGGCGGCCCACCGCTCCAGGTCGACCGCGTCGCCCCAGTCCGGCCACTCCACCGGTTCGACCGCCGCGGTCCGGACCACGTGCAGCACCACGTCGTACCGGTAGCGGGTCAGCTCGTCGGCGACCGGGCCGCGCTTGTGCCGCACCTCCACGTGGCCGATCCGGTCGACGGCCCCCGCCAGCGCCCGGAACCACGCCGGGTGCACGACCAGCCCGTCCTCCTCGGCGGGGTCGCACGAGTGCTTGAGCAGGGCCAGGTTGCGCACGTCGGCGATCACGACGACACCGCCGTCGCGCACCCGCGCGGTGACGTCGGCGAGCACCCGCCGCAGGTAGTCGAGGTGGGGGAAGAACTGGACGACGGACTCCACCAGCACCATGTCGAAGAGGGCCGCGCCCACCGCGGACAGGTCGTCCGCGGCCGCGAGCACCAGTTCCAGCCGGTCGTCCGCCCGCCCGTCGTCGGTCATCCTGGCGCGGAACCGGTCCAGCGCAGCGGGGGAGGGGTCGGTCGCGACGTAGCGGCGCGTCCGCGCCACGAGGTCGCGAGCCACGTCGCCGTCGCCGCAGCCGATCTCCAGCACGGTGTCGTGCGGCAGTTCGCTCAGCAGCGACAGCGTTCCCAGCCGCCATTCGTCCACGCCCGACTCGCCCACCCGCGCGTCCGGCACCGTCCGTGCGATCGTCCGAGGGCCACCGGGGCGCACCCCGTTGGCGGGCCCGGCCCAGTCGGTCCGGAACCCGCGGATCCCGGCCGGGCCCTCCCTGCGGCCCACGAGGTCCAGGAGACCGTTCGGCCGCCTCGTCACCAGGTCGCCGGTGCGGTACATCCGCCCGCCGCGCCCCGCGAACGGGTCGGCCATGAACGCGAGCGCGGTCTGGCTCGGCCGCCGCCAGTACCCGGACGCCACCCCGGAGCCGCCGATGTACAGCTCGCCGGTCGTGCCGTCCGGCACCGGCCGCATCAGCTCGTCCAGCACGTAGAGCGGGGTCTCGTCGATGGCCCACCCGAGCGGCACCGACTCCGCGTCCGGGGCGACCTCGTCGACCTCGTGCACGACGGCGAACGCCGTGGTCTCGGCGGAGCCGTAGCAGTTCAGCAGGGTGCCGCCGTGGCGGGCGCGGGCGGCGCGCAGCACGGCCGGGTCCACGGGCTCGTCGCCGACCAGGAGCTGCGCGACCGACGCCAGCGCGCCCGCGTCCGCCCGGACCACCTCGGTGAACCGGGCGGTGGTCAGGAACATCGTGCTGATCCGCGACCGCCGGACGAACCTGGC
This sequence comes from Umezawaea sp. Da 62-37, assembly GCF_032460545.1. GTDB lineage: Bacteria > Actinomycetota > Actinomycetes > Mycobacteriales > Pseudonocardiaceae > Umezawaea. Next base: position 2,691,440 of record NZ_CP135965.1, on the reverse strand, counting down.
CAGGTCGCGGGGCGAGGCCAGGACCTCCTCGGGCACCCCGATCAGGCACGCGCCGTTGAGCAGCGCGCCCCAGATCTCGAACAGCGCCGAGTCGAACGCGAAGCGCGCCGCGAAGGCGACCCGGTCGACCGGCGAGATGGGCAGGTGGCCCGCGTCCACGACCAGCCGCAGGACACCCCGCTGTGGCGCGGGCACGCCCTTGGGCGGGCCGGTCGGGCCGGAGGTGTAGGTCAGGCAGACCGCGGTCGTCGCCGACTGGCCGCGGGGGCGCGCGGGCGACGCCGCGGCGATCTGCGGCCCGTCCGCGTCCAGCAGCACGGCCGCGGTGCCCGTCGCGGGCAGCAGCGGGCGCAGGCCGCGCCGCGTGACCACGACGGCGAGGTCGACGTCCTCGATCACCCAGGCCAGCCGGTCGGCGGGCAGCTCGGTGTCCAGCGGCACGTACACCGCGCCCGCCTTGAGGACCGCGAGCGCGGCGACCACCATGTCCGGCCGCCGGTCGGCGCAGATCCCGACGAACGCGCCGCGGATCACCCCGGCCTCGATCAGGTGGTTGGCCAGCCGGTTGGCGCGGGCGTCCAGTTCGCCGTAGGTCCACGTCCACTGGCCGAACTCCGCCGCGGTCCTCGTCGGGTCCGCGTCCACCCGCGCCTCGAACAGCGTGGCGAGGTCGGTCATCGGACCGCCTCCGGGCGGACGGCGGTGTCGAGCCGGAGGTGCGGCCCGCGCCGGTCGTGTTCACCGCCCGAGGGCGGTCTGCCGCACGCGGCGGCGCGCGGGACCGTTGTGTCCATTGTGGACATTCCGGTCGTGGACGGTCGTGTCCTGTCGTGCATCGACGATCCTCTCCTGGGACCGTTGTCAGGGCGTGCGCCCGTGCAAGGCGGTCCACGTGGCGCTGCCACGCCGAAAGGTTGCTACTCCCCAGTAGTTGCCTCGGTGCGGCCGGGGTTCGCAGGAACCGCGGCCACTTCGGGACTATGGCACAACATCGTCCGGGTCGCATCCACGCCCCCGTGCTGCCGCGCGGTGATCGGAACGGGTGTTGACGAACGGGTGAACCTTCGATCACGTGACCGTGCGTGGGGTGTCGACGGACCGGCCGGTCCACCCGCATTCCCGTGGTGCCACCCCGATCCCGCCGTACTTCCAGCATAGTGGAGGTCCTGGTGCGGCGGCGATGCCGCTCGTCCGCGCCCGTCGACCGCCCGCCACGCCACCGCGATCCCGGCGGACCGGCCCCGCGCGCCGAGCACCCCCGGATGACTCCGACGGGCCTCCCCGGCACCCGCCGGCCTGCCCCTGATCACGACACGGCGTAGCGTTGGGTGTTCAGCACCCTGCGCTCCGTGCGCGCCAGCCGGTCCACAGCGGACCACGGGAAGGAGGTCGGCTTCGGATGTCCGAAGGATCGGCCACGCCGAACACCGCCGTGATCACCACCGGGTTCCACCGGGGAGTACCGGTCCTGCACTGCTCCGGTGAGGTCGACATGATCGCGGCGGCGGAACTCGGCGAGGAGTTCGCCCGCCTGCTCGCGACCGGCCCACCCGCCGTCGTCATCGACCTCGGCGACGTCGCCTTCTTCGGCTCGTCAGGTGTCTCCGCGCTCGTGGACGCCCAGAAGGGCGCCGACCGCGACGGCATCCCACTGGCCGTGGTCACCAGGGGCCGCCCCGTCCTGCGCCCGCTCGAGTCCACCCTCGTGGACAGCGTCCTGACCCTCTGCGCCACCGTCGACGAGGCCCTGGACGCCACCGCACGCCCCGACACCGACCGCTAGGACCGGTGGCCTGCCGCCGCTCCGCGGCTGACCAGGCCACCGAACGCCGCGGGCATCCGGGTGGTGCGCCGCTGGGACGTGATCGGCCTGCGGGCATCGGGCCCCACCAGGTGAGCTTCGACAACGCTGCTGACCAACACCGTGTCCGCCGCGAAGACCGGCCAGGTGGAGATGTCGATCGACGTCCTGCGCGCCCTGATGTTCACCCGTCACGCACCACCCGAGGCGAAGCGCTGCTGAATCAGCGGGCCACGCGCAACCCGTTCCCGGTCCACACGACACCCGACAGGTCATCCACAACGCTGTCCGCCCGGAACACCTCATGTCCTGCCCTAACCCCCAGCACGTGCAACGCCTTCGCCGCCAACCCCGCCTGAACCCCCGCAACCAACACCACCATCGACGACCACGCACTCGGTGACCGCGATCCCAAGCCGCCGCGCAGCCTCCAAATACCCATCAGGCGCAGGCTTCCCCCGCTCGACATCCCCACCCGCGACGACAACCGGCGGCACCGGCAAACCAGCCTCATCCATCCGAGCACGCAACAACGCGGACGAACCGGACGTCACCACCGCCCAGTTGTCCGGAAGCGAAACGAGCAACTCCAAAGCCCCAGGCGCCGACTTCACACCACCCGCACCCGCGACGCCCGGACCTTCGACCAGCACCCCATCGCAGTCGAACAGCACAGCCAGACACGCGACGTCGATGTACTCGGTCATCAATGTCCATCCTCGACATGCGTGCGGCAGGGGCGATCGATTCGACCACAAAAATCACCCACCTACCGATCGCACAACCCACCAACAACCACGCACCCACCACACCGGCCACCGACACCAATCACCCCCCACCCCCCTTCACCACCTTCATCGGAAACTGCGAATTCGTCCGCGCCACCCCCGGCAACCCGGTCAACGCCCCCATGTACAACTGCTCATAAGCCCCCAAATCAGCCACCGCCACCCAAAGCTGGTAATCAGGCTGCCCGAACATCCTCAAACACTCGACCACCGCGTCAATCCGCCCCACCTCCTCCTCGAACGCCTCGATCGTCGCCCGGTCCTGCGCCGCCATGTCGATGTGCAGCAACACCCGGAACCCACGACCGACAGCGGCCGGATCGATCTCCGCGCGGTACCCGGTGATCACCCCCTCCTGCTCCAACGCCCGCACCCGCCGCAAACACGGCGACGGCGACAACCCCACCCGCTCAGCCAACTCCGCGTTGGTCAACCGCCCATCCCGACTCAGATGAGCGATAATTGCCCGATCAACCTTATCCATAGCAGAAGATGCTAACCAACAGCCCAAAACAAGCAAAATTAGACACCAAACACCGCCAAAACTTCCCTACTGTTGCCCCATGCGCACCACCTCACCTCTAGCCCTGACCGCCGAAGAACAACACCGAGCAGGCCAACGCCTCCTAACCCTCCTCAACAACCACGAACGCGCCCTGCCCCACACCCCGATCGTCCCCGACCTCGACCGCGACCTCCTCACCAACCTCCTCCGAACCCCCATGCCCGCCAAGGGAATCGGCGTGGACGCCCTCTTCGACGAGATCACCGACCAGATCCTCCCCAACTCCACAACGGTCGCCCACCCGCGCTTCCTCGCCTACGTCCAGGGCCCGCCCAACGGCATCGCCCCCTACGTGGAGGCCGTCGCCGCGGCCATCAACCAGAACTGCAACTTCTGGCAGCTCTCCCCAGCCGCGAGCGTGGTCGAACGATCGGTGCTCACCTGGCTGGGCGACGTCGTCGGCTACCCGGCCGAAGCCGGCGGCATCCTCACCGGCGGTGGCTCGCTGGCCACGCTCTCCGGACTGGCCGTCGCGCTGCACGACCGCGCGCCGGACTTCCGATCGGTTGGACTGCAAGGACAAGCGGCGCCGCTGGTCGTGTACACGTCGGCGGAGGCGCACCGCAGCGTCGACAAGGCCGCGGCGATCCTCGGGTTCGGGCTGGACCACGTGCGGCACGTCCCCGTCGACGACCGGTACCGGTTGCGGGTCGACGCGCTGGCCGAGATGGTCGCCGCGGACAGGAGGGCGGGGCTGCGGCCGTTCTGCGTCGTCGCCACGTCCGGCACCACCACGACGGGGTCGGTCGACCCGCTCGACGCCATCGCGGACCTGTGCGCGGCCGAGGACCTGTGGATGCACGTGGACGGCGCGTACGGGGCGCTCTTCCTGCTGAACGAGGAGAAGCGCGAGCTGCTGGCGGGGTGCGCGCGGGCCGACTCGATCACGCTCGACCCGCACAAGCTGCTGTTCGCCCCGCTGGAGGTGGGCTGCCTGCTCGTCCGCGACGGTGCGCGGCTGCGGTCGGCGTTCGCCTTCAGCTCGTCCTACTTGACCGTCGCGGCCGACCCGCTGATGACGGACTACATGGACCACGGGCCGCAGCTGTCCCGTGACTTCAAGGCGTTGAAGGTGTGGGCCGCGCTGCGGATGTTCGGCGTGGACGCCTTCCGCGACGCGACGGCGCGGACCCTGGAGCTGGCCCGGTACCTGGGCCGCCGGATCGAGGCCGAGCCCGGTCTGGAACTGCTGGCGCCGATCGAGCTGACGGCGGTGTGCTTCGGGTTCCGCGGCGTCGCCGACCACACCGACGCGCTGGCGACCCTGGCCGCCGAGGGCACCGCGCTGCTCGGACCCGCGGCGGTGGCGGGCCGGTCGGTCATGCGGGCCTGCGTCACCAACTACCGCACGACCCGCGCCGACGTCGACCTCCTCGTCGACCGGCTGCGCGACCTGGCCTAGCGGGCGACGGCGGGTTCCCGGACCGGGGCGGGCGTCCGGCCGGTCGCCACCACCAGCACGAGGGCGGCCAGTCCGAGCAGGGTGACCGCAGGGCCGCCGACGTCGATGGCGAACCGGAGTCCCGACGAGGTCGCGAGCAGGCCGAGGCCGATCGCGACGACCCCCTGCATCAGGTAGCCCACCAGGTACACGGCCGACAGCGCGCCGCCGCGGTGGTGGGCGGGGGCGTGGGTGCTGATCAGCGTGAGGCCGCCGAGGAACAGCAGGCTGTACCCGGCTCCGCTGCCGATCGACGCGAGCACCAGCAGCGCCAGCGAGTGCTCCGCCGACGACAGCACCAGCAGCGCCATGCCGACGGCGGTGGCGACGCCGCCCGCGACGATCACCGCGCGGCTGGAGAACCCCTTGGCCCACAACGCGACCAGGCCGATGACGGCCGCGCTCAACGCGATCACGGAGCCGTTGACGAGCGCGTTGTCCGAGCCGATCAGGCCCTGCGCGATGTTGGCGCCGAGTGAGAGCATGAGCGCTCCCGACGCGTAGGCAGCGGTCACCGCCAGCGCGGCGGTGGCGAACAGGACGCCCAAACCCTTGGGGATGAAGGGGATCCGCGGCCGCCACGGGCCCGCGGCGCCCGTCGGGGACTCGCGGGGGAGGAGCCACGCGGCGCCCAGGACGGCGGTGATGACCACGGTCAGCACCCAGAAGTTGAGGTGGGTCGGGAACGGCGCGTACTCGATGAGCGCGCCGCCGACCAGCGTCGCCAGCACCAGGCCCGCGGCGGTGGACGCGGTCGTGGTCGAACTGGCCCGCTTGGCCTGCCCCGCGGGGCTGAACTCGACCATGGCGGCGGTGGAGGGGCTCATGGACAGGCCCACGCCGACGCCCATGAACGCGCGGCCGACGAACACCCAGCCCACGTCGGGCGCGACCGCGAACAGCAGCGTGCCCACCAGGTTCGCGCCGAGTCCGAGCAGGATCGCCTTGCGGCGGCCGATGTGGTCGGACAGGTCGCCCGCGACCACGAGCACCGCGACCAGGACGGCGGGGTAGACGGCGAAGATCGCCGTGGTCACCGCCGGTGTCAAGTGCCACTGCTCACCGTAGAGCGGGTACGTCACGCTGGGCGCCCCGCTGGTCCACAGGGCCACGCCGGTGACCGCGGCCGCCACCTGGAAACTCGCCCGCCGTCCCAGCGTCGACACCATGCCCGTTCCCCTCACCCGTCCACCCGATGACGCAACCGTAACAGCTTTGCCTATGTCTTCGTGGGTGATGGTGGCGACAGTCAGCCGGTGCGGCGGCGGGCGCGGGACGCGCGCAGGTTGACCGCGTTCCCGCAGACCTTCACGTCGTGCCACACGCCGCTGTTGTTGCGCGAGTGGTCGTAGAAGGCCGCCGCGCAGGGCGGGTTCGCGCACGTCTTCACCCGCTTCCAGGTGTCGACCCGCTGGGCGAGGAAGCACTCCAGGAACACGGCGGAGGCGATCGGCCGCCACCCGTCGCCGCGCGGCTCCAGGTCCACGATCCCGTCGGGGGACAACGCGACCCCGAGCGTCACCGACCGCTGGACACCGCCGACCTCGTCCCCTTCCACCATGGCCGTCACGGTGTCGCGCAGCGCGCGCAGGGCGACCCGGTCGTTGTCGTCCACCTTCGGCGCGACCCACTCGCGCCCGGTGGTGGCCGTCCACGCGGCGACGGCGGCCCCGACCCACGTCCGCGTGGTCGCGGTGTCCGACAGCAGGTCGAACCCGTTGCCCCCGATGGTGGTGGTGTTGAGCAGGTCCTGCACCAGGGCGAGTCCGGACGGTGCCGGCGTCAGGCCGTGGCGCTCGGTAGCGGGCCACATCATGGGGTCATCGTACTGCGGTCACACCGTACCTCCGACGCAATCGTCGGAGGTACGGTTACGTCGAGGTCAGCGCGGGAACAGGCGGTCGACGGCCTCGTTGCGGAACTTGCCGTCCGGGTCCAGCCCGTCGCGCAGGCTCGCGAAATCGGCCCACCGCTCGTACCGGGGCGCAAGCACGTCAGGGCCCGCCTCGAACAGCTTGCCCCAGTGCGGCCGGACCGACCACGGGGCCAGCGCGGCCTCGATGCGGGCCAGCACCGGGCGGACGGCGGCGGTGTCCGGAACCCAGGTGAAGTGGAACGCCAGGCTCGGCCTGCCGTGCGCGAAGCTGAGCCAGTACTGGTCGGGCGCGACGGTGCGGATCTCGGCGGTCTGGAGCACCGGACCGATCAGCGGGCCCAGTTCGCGCAGCGCCCGCAGCGCCTCGGACGCGTGCGAGCGCGGCACCATGTACTCCGACTGGAGTTCCGCGCCGACGCTCGGCGTGAACTCCGGGCGGAAGTGCGGCAGCCGCTCGTGCCACGCGCCGACTTCCCCGAGCTGCGGGGTGCAGTGCTCGGCGGAGATGCCGGGGATCGGGTGGCGCGGGCCGTCGGCCTCGTGCGTGCCCGCCCACGACAGGTCGGGAGCCGGGTCGTCGACGCGGCGCTTGACCCACGCCGAGCAGCTGTCCTGCCAGTCGGTGAACACGCTGACGCTGTACGCCTGGGCGAACAGCTCGGCGGAGTGGTCGAACAGGACCGACCAGTCGAGTCCCTCGTGGACCCGCTGCTCGACCTCGAACGCGGGCACCACGGCGAGTTCCACGGCGGTCACGATCCCGAGCGCGCCGAACGAGACGACCGCCCCTTCCAGGCGTTCGTCGCCTTCGGTGAGCGTGAGCAGCGAGCCGTCGGCCGTCACCAGGTCGATCGACCGGACGGCGCTCGCCAGCGGGCCGTTGGTGTCACCGGACCCGTGCGTCGCCGTCGCGATGGTGCCCGCGATCGTGATGTGCGGCAGCGAGGGCATGTTGTGCAGCGCCAGCCCCCGCCCGTGCAACCGCGAGGCCAGTTCGGCCAGCCGCATACCCGCCCCGACGCGCACGGTGCCGGCCTCGGTGTCCACGTCGAACACGTCCGGCAGGTCCCGCAGCGAGACCAGCGTGCCCGTGGTGTCCGCGATCCGGCTGAACGAGTGGCCCGCGCCGAGCACGTGGAGCCGCGCCGTGCCCGCCACGACGTCCCGCAGCCATTCCAACGAGGTCGGCGTCTCCAGGTGCTCGGCGGAGAAGACGACGTTGCCCGCCCAGTTCTTCGGCATCGTGCTCCTCCGTCGGGCCGTGGTCAGGTCAGCCGGAGGACGAACGCCTCCCACGGACGCAGCGCCACCCGACCTGCCTCGATCTTGCCCTGTTCGGCGTTGGTCAGCACGACATCGGCGGCTGACCACTCCGGGTCGACCTCGCAGGTCTGCTCGGTGCCGTGCAGGTTCGCCACGACCAGCAGCCGCGTGCCGCCCAGCGACCGCTCGTAGGCGTACACGTGCGGGTGATCGGCCAGCAGCATCGTGAAGTCGCCGACCGCCACCACCGGAAGGGTGTGCCGCAGCTCGATGAGCGCCCGGTAGTGCTGGAACACCGACTTCGGGTCGTCGTACTGCGCGGCGGCGTTGAGCCACTCGTGGTTCGGGTTCACCGCGAGCCACGGCGTGCCACCACCGAACCCGGCGTTCACACCCCCGTCCCACTGCATCGGCGTCCTGGCGTTGTCCCGACCCATCGCGCGCAGCGCCCTCATGACCTCGGCGGGGTCCTGACCTGCCTCGACGCTCGCGCGGTAGTGGTTGAGCGACTCGACGTCGCGCAGGTCGTCCACGCTCGCGAACGGGGCGTTCGTCATGCCCAGCTCCTCGCCCTGGTACACGTACGGCGTGCCCCGGTGCAGGTGCAGCACCGTGGCCAGCGCCGTCGCCGACTCACGCCACCACTGCCCGTCGTCGCCGAACCGCGACACCACCCGCGGCTGGTCGTGGTTGTTCCAGTAGAGGCTGTTCCACCCGGTGTCGGCGAGCGCGGTCTGCCACCGGCCCAACGACGCCTTCAGATCGCGCAGGTCAAGCGGCTTCGGATCGAACTTGCCACCGGGCCCGTGGTCCAGCGAGACGTGCTCGAACTGGAACACCATGTCCAGTTCGGCACGCGCCGGATCGGTGAACAGCCGCGCGTCCTCCCAGGTCACGCCCGGCATCTCACCAACGGTCAGGAAGCTGCCCTCACGACCGTCGAACACCTCGCGCCGCATCTCCTGGATGAACTCGTGCACACGCGGCCCCGTGGCGTAGTGCGGAAAGCCGTTGCCGAGCCCACCAGTTCCCGTGGTCGCGCCATCGGGGAGGGCAGGGTCCTTCGAGATCAGGTTGATGACATCCATCCGGAACCCGTCGACCCCGCGATCGAGCCACCACCGCATCATCTCGTGCACCGCCGCCCGCACCTCGGCGTTCTCCCAGTTCAGATCCGGCTGCTTCCGGTCGAACAGGTGCAGGTAGTACTCCCCGGTCGCCTCGTCCAACGTCCACGCGGGCCCCGAGAAGAACGACTCCCAATTCGTCGGTTCCGCCCCCGGCTCACCCGCCGCGAACGGCTCCCGCGCAGGCCGCCACCAGTACCAGTCGCGCTTCGGGTTGTCCTTCGACGACCGCGACTCCACGAACCACGGGTGCTCATCGGAACTGTGGTTGACCACCAGATCCATGACCAACTTCATCCCACGCGCATGCGTCTCGGCCAGCAACCGATCGAAATCCGCCAACGTCCCGAACGCAGGATCAACCGCCTGGTAGTCCGAGATGTCATACCCGTTGTCAGCCTGCGGCGACAGGTAGACCGGCGACAACCAGACCACATCCACCCCAAGCCGCTCCAGGTGGTCCAGATGCGCCGTGACACCAACCAGATCCCCGATCCCATCACCCGTCGAATCCGCGAAACTACGCGGATACACCTGGTAGACGACGGCGGAGGTCCACCACGGCGCGTTCGACAGATCGGTCATCGACATCCTCCCGTTGGGCTCGGTGATCAGGATGCACCGCCACCCCCACCACCAAACACCACCGCCACCACCCACACCACCGGACACACCCCCTCGGCCAGCCGGCCACCAACACCCGGCGCGGAGCGCCCACCCTGCCAACGCGCAGCAAGGCAACCCCCTCGGCGCAGCCGCCCACCAGCATCCGGCGCGGAGCGCCCGCCGCCCTACCGACGCGCAGCGAGGTGCCCTAAACCGGCACAACCGACACAAGCGAAGCCAGACCTCCCCCTGCCCCCGATACACAGCGCCCTCCTGCCCTCACCTGTTTTGTCAAGATGGCTTTATCGTCTTGACAAAACAGGTGAGGGCATTGAGACAATCGCGCGACCGGGGGCCGGGCTTCGCCCTTTCCCGAAACCCTCGCCCCAACCCCCACCCCCAACCCTCACCCACCCCCAGCAGCCACGATCAACCCCGTCTCATAAGCCACCACCACAGCCTGCGCCCGACTGCTCAACCCCAACTTCCCCATCACCCTCTTCACATGCGTCTTCACCGTCGCCTCACTCAGCACCAACCGCTGCGCGATCTGCCCGTTGCTCAACCCGTTCCCCACCAACCGCAACACCTCCGTCTCCCGCGCGGTCAACCCACCCAACTCCCCCACCACCGCACTCCGATACCGCTGCGCATGAGCCTCGATCAACCTCTGCGTGATCCGCGGCGCCAGCAGGACGTCCCCACCCGCGATCGTGTGCACCGCCGCGATGATCCGATCCGGCGGCGTGTCCTTCAACAGGAACCCAGACGCCCCACCCGCAAGCGCGCTGTACACGTACTCATCTAGGTCGAACGTCGTCAACACCACCACTTTCGGCGGATCCTCCCCAGCCGCCGCCAGGATCTCCCGCGTAGCCGCGATCCCATCCAGCACCGGCATCCGGATGTCCATCAAGATCACATCCGGCGACGCCCCCGCGGCCAACACCACCGCCTCCGCCCCATCAGCCGCCTCACCCACGACCTCCAACCCCGGCGCGGCCGTGAACAGCGCCACCAGCCCCGCCCGGATCAACGCCTGATCATCGGCCACAAGCACGCGCACCGTCACAGTTCCCCACCCATCGGCAGCCGGTCCCCACCCATCGGCAACCGCACGACCACCGCGAACCCGCCCCCTCGGCCGGACCGGCGGTCAGCACACCCCCGTACAGCTCCGCGCGCTCCCGCATCCCGCGAATGCCGTGCGACGTCGCGGTCGCGGGCCGGGGCCGGGTCGTAGCACCGTCATCGGACACCTTGAGCGTCAACGTGTTCTCCCCGTAGTCGAGCTCGATCCGCGCGGACGCGGGCCCGGCGTGCTTCAGCACGTTGGTCAGCGACTCCTGCGCCACCCGGTAGGCGCACAGGTCCGGCCCCGGCGGCAGCTGCCTGGCGCGACCGGAGACGACCACGTCGACCGGCAGCCCAGCCCCGCGCGTGCGGTCCACCAGTTCGCCGAGCACCGCCAGTCCCGGCTGCGGCGCGAAGTCGTCGTCCTCGGTGTGGTCCACCCGCAGCACGTCCAGCAGCCTGCGCATCTCCGCCAGCGCCTCCCGGCTCGTGTCGCCGACGGTGGTGATCGCCTTCCGCGCGGTGGCCAGGTCGGTGTCCAGCACGTACTGCGCCAGACCGGCCTGCAACGAGATCACCGACATGTGGTGGGCGACGATGTCGTGCAGCTCCCTGGCGATGCGCACCCGTTCCTCCGCGACCGCCCGCACCGCCCGTTCGGCCAGCCGCTCGGTCCGCCGCCCCCACCGCTTCGTGCCCTCGCCGAGCACGCACGCCCCGGCGGCCTCCAGCACCGACTGGGCGATCTCCGACCAGCTGGCCGGGCTCGTCGTCGTCAGGAACGACACCGTCATCACGGTGACGGTGAGCACGAACAGCGCCGCCGTCACGGGCCGGGACCGGAGGGTCGCCACGGTGAACAGGGCGATCAGCACGCCTATCCCGGCGTTGGGGTGGTCGCCGTAGCCGAGCAGGCTGTACGCCGCCAGCGCGCCCGCGATCACCAGCGTCGTCACCACCGGCGCGAGCTGCCGCAGCACGAGCGGCGCGGCGGTGAGCGCGGCCAGCACGTGGACGAACGGGCCCGCGCGGCCGTCGGTGTGGCTGATCAACGTGAAGAAGGTCAGCGCGGTGAGCACCGACGCCAGCAGCACGTCCAGCAGGGCAGGTCGCAGGTTCACCCTCACGGACCCACGGTAGCGGCGCGTAGCCGGGCCCGCGCCGACCCGAGGGGGTATCCGCCGGTACCCCCACGGGGGTAGGCGAAGATCCCTTCCCAGGGCGATGTCCCGCAGCCGGATCGTCCCTAGCGTTGTGGCCATGAAACGAACCTGTGCGGTGTTGATGGCGATGACGACGGTGCTCGGCACCACGGCGGTGGGTGTCGCCGACGCGAGCGCCGACAAGCGAACCCTCCAGCGCGACGCCGACGCGCTGCTCGCGTTGGGCGCGCCCGGTGTGCTGGTGCAGTTGGACACCCCGACGTGGCGGGCCAGGGTGCGCAGCGGGTTCGGCGACGTGGCGGCGGGGACGCCGGTGCCGTGGGACGCGCGGTTCCGGATCGGCAGCTACACCAAGACGTTCGTGGCGGCGACGCTGCTGCAACTGGTCGGCGAGGGCGAACTGTCCTTGGAGGACAGTGTCGAGCGGTGGCTGCCGGGTGTCGTGGCGGGCAACGGCAACGACGGCGCGAAGATCACCGTGCGGCAGCTCCTCCAGCACACCAGCGGTCTGCCCGAGTACCTGGAGCAGTTGCCGCACCTGTTCGACCAGGCGGAGTTCGAGCAGCACCGGTTCGACACCCTGGCGCCGGAGGACGCGGTCGCGCTGGCGACGAAGTCCGCGCCGGTGTTCGAGCCGGGCACGGAGTGGAGCTACTCCAACACCAACTACGCGCTCGCCGGGATGATCATCGCCGAGGTCACCGGGAACACCTGGCAGCACGAGGTCCAGGCGCGGATCATCCGCCCGCTCGGCCTGCGCGACACCTACACGCCCGGCACCTCCCCGCACGTTCCCGGTCCGCACGCCGTCGGGTACCAGCGGTTCACCCCCGAGAGCGCGGACGTCGACGTGACCGCGCTCAACCCGTCGTGGGGCGGGGCGGCAGGGGAAATCATCAGCACCACCGCCGATGGCAACCGGTTCCTCCGAGCACTGGTGGGCGGCGAGGTCCTGCGCCCCGCGCAGCTCGCCGAGATGCAGAAGACCGTGCGCGCCGCCAAGTTCGACGAGGGGTGGCCCGGCGCCCGCTACGGCCTCGGCCTGATGTGGGTCCCGAACTCGTGCGGCGGCTCCTGGTCGCACGGCGGCGACATCCACGGCTTCAAGACCCGCAACGGCGTCAGCCCCGACGGCAGCCGCAGCGTGGTCGTGTCCATCAACACCGACTCCATGACGCCGAAGCCGGGTGTTCCCGCCCCGACCCAGGACGTCACCGTCGACCTGATCGACCACGCGCTCTGCGCGACCGGCTGAAACCCTCCCTGTGTCGGACATCGCGCGCCTCCCACCTGGGCAGGAGCAGGTTATAGGTTATAACCTGGCTTCACAGGAGGTCGTCGATGCCGGAACAACCCATGACCAAGGGCGACTTCGCCTACGCCACCCTGCGCGAGAAGGTCCTCTCCGGTGAGTTCGCGCCGGGGGAGGTGCTCAACCAGGCGACGCTGGCGCGCGCCATCGGCATCAGCACGACACCGCTGCGCGAGGCCTTGCGGCGCCTCAAGTCCGAGGGCCTGGTCGAGTTGGACGCCCACCGCGACGCGCGGGTCGCCGAACTGACCGCCGCCGAGGCGCACGACCTGCTGGAAGTGCGCCGGGCACTGGATCCGCTCGCCGTCTCGCTCGCGGCGACCAGGCGCACCGACGCGGACATCACGGCGATCCACGCCGCCGCGCGCGATCTCAGACCCCTCCGCCGCAACCCCGGTGTCGAGGACCTCATCGCCCACCGGCGGTTCCACTCGGCGCTGTACCGGGCCTCGCACAACGCCCTGCTCATCAGCGCGCTGGACGGCCTGTGGGACAAGGCCGACCGCTACCGCCGCCTGGGTCTGGAGGTCCCGCGCGGCAAACCCGAACGCGACCGCACGACCCTCGAACACCGCCTGCTGGTGGAGCACCTCGTGGCGGGCGACGCCGAGGCGGCCGCGACCGTCATGCGGGCCCACATCGCCGCCAGCCTCGGCGCCAAGGCCGCCTCGCAGCTCGACGGGACCACCCGTGCCCACCGCTGACCCGGCTCCCCGCCTCGTGCGCATTGGCGAGGTTCGGTGGTGGGGCTGTGGTCGGGTGTCCGGCACAGCCCGGGTTCGCCCGCACGGATCCTCGTCGGTCCGGTGTGCGGTCACCGGAAGTGCGGGACCGGTTCCAGCAGGAGCACCGTCGCCCACCGCTGACCCGGCTCCCCGCCCCGCGCGCATTGGCGAGGTTCGGCGGTGGAGTCGTGATCGGGTATCCGGCACAGCCTGGGTTCGCCCGCGCGAATCCTCGTGGGTCCGATGCGCGGTCACCGGAAGCGCGGGACCGGTTCCAGAGGGAGCACCGTCGCCCACCGCGCCGGTGACCCGATCCGCGATCGCCGACGCCATCGCGCGGCGGAGTGCCTGATGGCCGTGCGGGAGCCGGGGCGCGGGCTGTTGCCGATCCTGTTGGCGCACACCGTGCTGGTCCAGGTGGTGACCTTCGTGCTGCGCCCCACCTCCACCTACCGGGCGCTGGAACTGGGTGTGCCGTCGGCGTGGCTCGGTGTGCTGTCGGCGGCGTTCGCGGTCGCCCCGCTGCTGCTGGCGATCCCCTCCGGGCAGGCCGTCGACCGGCTCGGGGAACGGCGGGTGCTGCTCGCGGGCGCGGTGCTGATGTGCGCGTCGGCCGGGGTGTTCGTGCTGGTGGGCGACGGGGTGGTGGGGTTGCTGGTCGGCAGCGTGCTGCTGGGCACGGGGCACCTGTGCGCGGTGGTCGCGCAGCAGGCGCTCGTCGCGAACGTGACGGCGCCGAACCGCTACGACGCGGCGTTCGGCTACTACACGTTCGCGGCCTCGCTGGGCCAGGCGGTGGGGCCGGGGCTGATCCTGCTGTTCGGCGGCGACCGGCCGATCCCGCGCACCGACGCCATCTTCGACGTGACGATCGTGATCACCGTCGTGCTGCTGGGCGTCACCCTGGTGCTCCGCCCACCCGTGATCCGTCGTCCGACCACTGTGGACGGTGAGCCCGCCGGTATGCGCGACCTGCTGCGCCGCCCCGGTCTCCTGCGGGCGCTCACGGTCAGCTGCGTGGTGATCGCGGCCGTCGACATCACCCTGGTCTACCTGCCCGCGCTGGGCGCGGAACGCGGCATCGCCTCCGGTGCGGTCGGTGTGCTGCTGACCCTGCGCGCCGTCGCGTCGATGGGGTCGAGGCTGTTCCTCGGCAGGCTGGCTGCCTGGCTGGGGCGCAAACCGCTGCTGGTGGGCAGCATCGTCCTGGCCGCCGTCGGCCTGGTCGCGGCGGCCGTTCCCATGCCGGTGTGGCTGCTCGGGCTGGTCGTCCTCGCCATCGGCCTTGGGCTCGGCGTCGGCCAGCCGCTGACCATGTCCTGGCTGGCCGAGTCGACCCCGCCCGGCCTGCGGGGCCGCGCGATGTCGCTGCGCCTCACCGGCAACCGCGTCGGGCAGGTGGCCGTCCCCAGCGCCGCGGGCCTGCTCGCCGCCGGCACCGGCGCCTCCGGTGTCCTGGTGCTGACCGCGGCGGCCCTGGCGGTCGCCGGGACCGTCGCCGCCAGGTTGCGCCAGCCACCGGGGTGAGACCGGCCCGGTGGTCCTGGCGAAGTGATCTCCGAGCCCGGTACGGTCCGCTGGTCGGCCCCGACCAGGAGGAGATCCGTGAACTTCCCAGGCGTTCTCCCGTCACCCCTCCAGGCCATCGGCGGCACCCCGGTCGTCCGCCTGCGGCGCGTGGTCCCCGACGGGGCCGCCGAGGTGCTGGTGAAGCTCGAGGGCGGCAACCCCACCGGCAGCTACAAGGACCGGATGGCGCTGGCGATGATCGAGGGTGCCGAACGCCGGGGTGAGCTGACGCCGGGGCGCAGGGTCGTCGAGTTCACCGGCGGCAGCACGGGCTCGTCGCTGGCGTTCGTGTGCGCGGTGAAGGGCTACCCGCTGTCGGTCGTGTCGTCCGACGCGTTCTCGCCGGAGAAGCTGCGCACCATGCGCGCGTTCGGCGCCGACCTGACCGTGGTCCCCAGCGACGGCGGCCGGGTCACGCCCGACCTGTTCGAGCGGATGCGGGACGAGGTGGCGCGGATCGCGGAGCGCGAGGGCGCGTTCTGGACGGACCAGTTCCACAACGCCGACGCCCTCGACGGCTACACCGGGCTCGGTCGGGAGATCGTGGACCAGGCGGGCGCGGTCGACGCGTTCTGCGCCGCCGTCGGCACCGGCGGGATGCTGATGGGCGTCTCGGCCGTGCTGCGGGAGGCGGGGGAGGTGCGCGTGGTCGCGCTGGAACCGGCCACGTCGCCGGTGCTGACGAAGGGCACGAACGGCCCGCACACGGTGGAGGGCACGGCGACGGGCGTGGTGCCGCCGCTGCTCACGTCGGGCGGGTACGACCAGGCGCTGGCGATCGACGAACCCGAGGCGCGCGAGCTCGCCCTGCGGCTGGTGCGCGAGGAAGGCGTGTTCGCCGGGACGTCGTCGGCGCTCAACGTCCTGGGCGCGATCCGGATCGCGCAGGAACTGGGTGCGGGGCACACCGTGGTCACGGTCGCGGCGGACACCGGGTTGAAGTACCTCGCGGGGACGTTGTTCGACTAGCGGGCACCCGGCCGGTTGAGCACCGCGGACACGACCAGGGCCAGCACGGCGAAGCCCGCGATCACCAGGGCCATCGGCAGCGCGGTCCCCGGTCCGCCGAGGCCCACGAGCGGGGTGGCCAGGCAGCCGCCGATGACGAACTGGAGCACGCCGAGCAGCGCGGACGCCGATCCGGCGGCCTTGGCGTGTTCGGCCAGGGCCAGCGAGGTGGCGTTCGGCAGCACGATCCCGACGGCGGACACCAGCAGGAACAGCGGGACCAGCAGCCCGACCAGGCCGAGCCCGAACAGGACCGCGGCCAGCACGCCGAGACCGCCCACGGCGGCGAGCACCAGTCCGGAGAACAGCAGCGCGTGCTCGCTGAACCGGCCGACCAGCCTGCGGTTGACGCCGCCCGCGATCATGATGCCCACGCCGTTGAGGCCGAACACCAGGCTGAAGCCCTGCGGGCTCAGGCCGTACACGCCCTGCAACGCGAACGACGAGCCCGAGATGTAGGCGAACATGGCCGCGAACAGCAGACCCGACGCGAGCGCGTAGCCGATGAACGAGCGCTCGGCGAGCAGCCTGCCGTAGGTGCGCAGCGCCGAGCCGAGGCGGGCGGGGGAGCGCAGCGAGGGCGGCAGCGACTCGGGCAGCAGCAGCGTGACGACGATCAGCAGCAGCGCGCCGAAGGCCGCGAGCACGTAGAACACCCCGCGCCACGACGTCCAGTTCAGCAGTTGGCCGCCGATGAGCGGTGCCAGGATCGGGGCGAGCCCGTTGACGAGCATCAGGGTGGAGAAGAACCTGGTCATCGCGATGCCGGAGAACAGGTCCCGCACGGTCGCCCTGGCGATCACCAGGCCCGCGGCGGCGCCGAGCGCTTGGAGCGCGCGGGCGGCGATCAGGACGCCGCTCGTCGGGCTGATCGCGCACAGCAGCGAGCCGACGACGTAGAGGGCGAGTCCGGCCGCGAGCGGGCGGCGCCTGCCAAGCGAGTCCGACAGCGGGCCGAGCACGAGCTGGCCCAGCGCCAGGCCGACGATGAACGACGTGAGCGTGAGCTGCACGGTGGCGTCGGCGGCGTGCAGGTCGTCGGCGATCCGGGGCAGCGCGGGCAGGTACATGTCGATCGACAGCGGCCCGAACGCGGTCAGTCCACCCAGGACGAGTGCCGCCCTCAGCACGCTCGGCCTCGTCCGGACGTCCTCGACCACCGTGCTCATCGCTCTCCCGCCATCGTTGCACCCGCCAAGCAGCACAAAGCGGCGCGACCTCCCCGCCTATTCCCCTTTGTGGGCGGGAACACCGTGTGGACGGACGCTGGGGCCTAAGCTCCTCCGGTGTGATCACACCGGGGGCGGGGTCGTCGATGGACCCAGGCGAGTTCCAGCTCTGGGTCTCCCTGAACGAAGCGCGCGCCGCGGACGACACGGGGACCAGGACGGCGCTGCTGGAGGACCTGGTGGTCCGGGCGGGCGACGAGGACGTGCCGAGGGTGCTGTTCCTGGCCCGCCGCGACCTCGCCGACGCCTACCGCCGCCGCGGCCACTGGGACCTCGTGTACCGGCTGCTCCACGAGTGCCTGGCCGACCACGACCGGCGGCCGTGGCGCTTCACCGAGGAGGACGTGGCCGCGCTGCTCCAGTGGTACGCCTGGCTCGTCGAGTGCATGGTGGACTTCCCGGACTTCGGCCTCGACGAGATCGACCGGGCGCTCGACGACGTCGAACACCGGTTCCTCGCCGCCGGGCGCGATCCGCACGAGGTCCACTCGGTGCGCCGGGGCGTGGCCGCGCACCTCGGCGACTGGGAGGCAGCGGAGCGCGCGTTCCTGCGGTGGACGGCGACGGCCGCGGTCGACGAGGACGACCGGTGGCTCGACGTGGTCGGGATCGAACAGGCACTGGCCCGCGGCGACGCCGACTCGCTGGCCCGCGCGCACGCCCTCGCCGCACCGTTCCTCGCCGAGACCGCCGTCTCCGACGAGCCGACCGCGCTCGTGCGGTGCCTGATACTGTTGCCCCTGGCCGAAGCCGGCCGGTGGGACGAGGCGGTGCTCACCTACCGGCGCCTGCTGCGCGGCATGTCCGGCGAGGTGCAGTCGTTGGAGGACCACGGCAGGCTGGTCGAGTTCTGCGCGCTCACGGGCAACGAGGCCGCGGGCGTCGACCGCCTCAGCCCGATGAAGGGCTTCGAGTCGCGCAAGCGCCCGCTGGCCACCATGGAGTTCGCCACCTCGGTCACCGTGCTCGCCGAAGCCCTGGTCCGGACCGGCCGCGGCGACACGCGCCTCGACCTCGGCGACGACCCGAACTCCGCGCCCTTCCACGTGGTCGCGAAGCGGATGCGCCGGATCGCGCTGGAGTCGGCCGAACGGTTCGACCGCCGCAACGGCTCCACCGTCGTGAGCGACCGCGTCCTGACCCGCCTCGCCGCCCGCCCGCTCGCGGACTTCCTGCCGCTGGGACCGACCAGCCGCCCACCGCTGCGCGCCGTGACAGCGGGACTGCCGGACGCCGTGCTGCTGGAACGCGCGCGACAGCACGACCTGCGCTGCGAACAGGACGAAGCCCGCGCCTGCCTGGCCGCGATCTCCACCGACCCCGCGGAACCGGTCGCCGCCGGCGTCGCCGAACTGCGCGCGAGGTTCTTCCAGGACGAGCAGACCGAAACAACCCTCCGCCACTCCGTCGAGGTGCACCGGCGGTACGGGGACCACCGCTCCGCACTGCTCACCCACTGCTGGCTAGGGCTCTGGATCGTCTACAAAGGACGAATTGACGAGGGGATCACCACAACCGCGAGCGCCGTCACCGAACTGCGCACCTCGGGCGACGACAGCGCTTGCGCGTGGGGCGAACACTGGCTCGCGCACGTGCTCGCGGGACAGGGCAGGAACGAAGAGGCCCACGAAGCCGTCACACGCGGCAAGCGCCACGCCGAAACCGCGCACGACCTACTCGCACTCGGCTCACTGCTGGACCTCGAAAGCGGACTCGACCCCACCAACGCGATCGAACCGACTTCCGCCGCCCTGTCGACGTTCATCAAGGCCGATGCCCCGGAGAAGGCCCTGGAATCACTGGCACGCTTGAAGAACTCCTACGACCAACTCGATGACCAGGCATCGTTCCGTTCACTCGTCGACCACCTCCTGACAACCACCGGCCCGAACCGCCTGCACGGCCACCTCCGCTACCTCCGCGCCTGCGCACTGATCGCCGACGGCAACCCCGCCGACGCCGCCGACGACCTCAACGAGGCCATCGGCCAAGCCTCACTGCGCGAAGGCGCGAACATCGAACTGTGGTACCAGTCCGCCCACGCCAACTACGCCGCGGGCCGCCACGAAGACGCCATCGACGCGGGCCTGACGGCCGCCAACTGGCTCGACCACCTCCGCGACACCGAAAACCAGGCCTGGTCCACCTGGGCGGACCAGGCCCGCTACCTGGTAGCCCAGAGCTACCTCCACCTCAACGACCACCAGGCAGCACTCCGCGAACTGCGCAGGCTCACCAACAACCACGGCCCCTTGTCCGCCACCGCCTTCATCGCGGGCACCGAACTACTGGAACAACTGGGCCACCACTAACAACACCAAGCCCGACCCGCACAAGCACCACACAACCGAACAAGCACCACCCATGCCAACAAACCGAGCGCGCCCGCATCTGTTCGGCCGACTTCACTTGGGGTTTTCGGCCCTACCCTCGCGGCGTCGGGCCGGGCTTCACCACCTGCTCTTCAAGACCGCCGAGGGCCGAAAAGAGGGGCCCCAAGTCAAGTCGGCCGAACCCGGAGAACGGCGGCCACCGATGACCGGTTTTGAGGTACAAGCCCACCAACCCGGCGACAACGCACCACACCCCCGCAAAGACAACCGACAGCCAATCGACACCCACATCCCCGTCTCGATTGGCTTCCCCTATCCCACAACACTTACCCCGCACCACCTCCCATCAATGCTTGACAGCCCCAATGGAGAACTGTTGGACTGTCGCCTTGAAATTCTGGGGATCAAGGCAACTTGTTTGAACACGCGTGCGTCACCACACAGCGAGACGCGGTCGACGACCGCGGACCAGGATCGGCCGATGTGTGTCTGGTGGGCAGATGAGCTGGTCGTTCGGTGTTCTGGGGCCGCTGGAGGTGCGGTGGGAGGACCAAAGTCTCCTCATCGCCGCCCCCCAGCAGCGGCGGTTGTTGACCACGCTGCTGCTCAGCGCGTGCCAGGAGGTGTCGGTCGAGACCCTGCTCGCCGTCCTCTGGGAGGACGAACCCCCGGCCAGCGGCCGCAAGGTCATCCAGGTCTACGTCTCACAACTGCGCAGGCTCCTGGCCGTGGGCGACGGCGTGGCACTCGCGGGCTCCCGGCAGGGGTACCGGCTGGACATCCCGCCCGAATCGCTCGACCTGCACGCGTTCCGCGACCTGGTGCGCCGGGCCACGGCCACGGCCGACCCGGTGACGGCCGACCTCTCGGCGGCGGGCGCCCTGCTCCGCGAGGCGCTGGACCTCTGGCGCGGTGACCCGGTCCCGGACCTGCGCCACACCGGCCGCGGCGGTCGACTGGGCGCGGCCCTGGAGGAGGAACGGCTCAGCGCGGTGGAGTACCGCGTCGACGCCGACCTGCGCGCGGGCAGGCACCGCGACCTCGTTCCGGAGTTGACGGCCCTGGTGGCCGACGAACCCCTGCGCGAACGCTTGCGCGGCCAGCTGATGCTCGCACTGCACCACTCCGGCCGTCAGGCCGAGGCACTCGCGGTGTTCGGCGAGGGCCAACGCCTGCTGTCCGAGGAACTGGGCCTCGATCCGGGGCAGGAACTGCGGGCGCTGCACGCGGCGGTACTGGCCGGTGACGTCCCCTGCGCGCCCGAGGCGGCCCCAGAAGAACGGTTCGCGCCGCGGGAGCTGCCGGTGAACCCGGCGGTCTTCGTGAACCGGGACCGCGAACGCGGAATGCTGCTGGACCTGCTGGCGCGCGCCGAGCGGGAACCCGTGGTCGGCGCGGTGCACGGTCCCGGCGGGCGGGGGAAGTCCGCGCTGGTCCTGCGGGTCGCGCACCTCGCGGCCGGGCTGTTCCCCGACGGCCAGCTCTACGTGGACCTCCAGGGCTCGACTCCTGGCCGTGAACCGCTCGACGCCACCCACGTCCTCCAGCGCTTCCTGCGCGCGCTCGGGGCGCCGCCGCCCGCCGTGCCGTCGCAGCCGGCCGAGGCCGCCGCGCTGTACCGGTCGCTGCTGGCCGACCGCCGCGTGCTCGTGGTGCTGGACAACGCGGTCGACGCGAGCCAGGTCATCCCGCTGCTGCCCGCGGGGCCCGGAACCGCCGTGCTGGTCACGAGCAGGCGCATGCTGGCCACTGTGGACGGTCTGCACCTCGGCCTGGATCCCTTGGCGGAGAACGAGGCCGTCGCACTGCTCGACGCGGTGACCGGGCTCGTCACCGACGAGACGAGCAGGCGCGCGGCGGCCGAGGTGGCGCGCAACTGCGGCTACCTGCCGCTGGCCCTGCGGATCGCGGCCGCCCGGCTGCGCAGCAGACCGGACTGGACGCTGGCGTCGCTGGCCCACCGCCTCGACGACGAACGGCACCGGCTCGACGAACTGCGGTTCGACGACCTCGCGGTCCGGTCCAGCGTCCGGCTCAGCTACGACGAACTGCTCCGCGACGGTTCCGCGCGCGGGCGGGAGGCCGCGCACGCCTTCCGGCTGCTGGGTCTGCTCGCCCTGCCGACGTTGCGGCTGCCGGTCGCGGCGGCGCTGCTGGGGCTCGGTCGGATCGAGGCGGAACGGGCGATCGACCCGCTGGTGGACGTGGGACTCGTGGAGGTCGAGACGTCCGGCCAGTACCGCATGCACGACCTGCTCCGGCTGTTCGCGATCGAGGAGGCCGAACGCGAGGAGCCCGCGGGGGAGCGGTCCGCGGCGATCACCCGCGCGCTGCGGCACTACTGCCGCACGCTCGACGCCGTGCAGACCACGTTGCGGCCGTTGGACGTCGTGCACTCCTCGGCCGCGGGCCCGCCCGAGCCGCACGGCGGCATCGACGAGTGCCTGGCGTGGATGGCCGACGAGACGCCGAACCTGCTCGTGGCCGCCGCGCACGGCGCCGCCCGGCCGGAGACCGCGCTGCCCGCGCTGGAGATCGCCCGGATGCTCCAGGAACACCTGTGGAAGCAGGACCAGCACGCGGAGATCGAGGAGACCGGGCGCATCGCGGTCATCGCGTCCGCGCACGGGCTCGATCCGGGGACCGAGCACCTCGCGCTGGTCGTGCGGGCCGTCGCAGACCGGGGCGCGGGTCGTTACGGCCAGGCGCGCGAACGGTTCCACCGCGCGCTGGCGCTGTGCGAGGCCGACGGGGACGAGGTGGGCCGGGCCCGCGTGCTGGTCAGCCTCGGCGGGCTGCTCACCAACTACATGGGTCTGGCCGTGGAGGCGGTGCCGCACCTGGAGGAGGCGCTGGAGATCCTGCGCGGGCACGGCGCTCCGGGGACCGCCGTCGGCACGCTGCACGTGCTGGCTCGCGCGCACCACCTCGCGGGTCGCGCCGGGACGGCCCTGTCGCTGGCGAACCACGCGCTCTCGCTGGCGCTGGCGAACGACGCCCCGCACAGCATCGCGATCTGCCTGGCCGATCTGGGGCTGCTGTACGGGGATCTCGGTGACTTCGAACGGGCGCTGGCGCACCTCGACGAGTGCATGGCCAGGGCGCGGGAGGTCGGCAACCGCGAGGACGAGTGGACGACGCTGCTCAGCCGTTCCGAGGTCCACCTGCGGCGCGACGACGTGGACGCGGCGCTCGCGGACGCGCGGCGGTCGTTGACGATGACCAGCCAGCTCGGCAGCGCCTACGGTCGGGCGGCGGGACATCGGCAGGTCGCCCGCGCGCTGCTGGCCGCGGGGTGCGAGGCGGAGGCGGAGGTGCACCGGACGGCCTCCCGGACCCTGTTCGACGGGGCCGACGTGCGGCTGCCCGTGTTCTTCGAGTCGTTCCTCGGCTACCTCGACCCGGTCCTGGTCGACTGACCAGGACGCGGCGGTGAGCCGCCCCGGCATTGGGGTACCGGGGCGGCCCGTGACCGCTACTGGGATCCGTTCCGCGGATCTCGGGTCCGACTACCGCGGACCCGGATCCTGGGCGCGGGTCCTAGCCGCAGTGCTCGAACCCACTGGTGTAGGTCGAGCCGTCAGCGGAGCCGCCCCACTTCACGCAGGTGTCGGCGGCCTGCTTGCGGACCGGACCGGCGTAGTAGGAGAAGCTGCCGGAGTCGGTCGTCCTCGCACTGCCCTGGACCTCGAGGAACGCCGAGGTCGTCGAGCCGGTGCCGAGCTTCGTGTGCTTCATCGTGACGACGCAGTTGTTGCCGTTGCTGGCGTTGTAGGTCAGGTAGACCCGACCCTTGGTGCTCAGCGCCGCGGAGTCGACGACCTTGTAGCCGGAGCCGCACACCTCTTCGGCGTCGTAGGGGTTGTCGTCCCCGCCGCTGCCGCAACTGTTGTTGCTCTTGTAGCTCTTCGAACCCCAGTAGAGGGCGGTGGTGCCGTTGAACTTGGCCTTCACGGCCGCGCCGTCCTGCCGCTCCTCGAAGTGCAGGTGCGGGCCGGTCGAGCCGCCGGTGCTGCCGACGTTGCCGATCGTCTGGCCGAGGGACACGCTCTGGCCGACCGACACCCGCTGGGCGGAGAGGTGGGCGTAGCGCGTGGTCCAACCGCTGCCGTGGTTGATCTCGACCCACCGGCCGTAGCTGGTGGAGCCCTCGTTCTCGACACGGCTGACCGTGCCGGAGGCGGCCGCGACGACGGCGTCACCGTCGTCGTTGGCCCGGTTGAGGTCCACGGCGTTGGCGGGGCTGTGGTCGGAGCGGGTCTGCCCCTCCCACGTCTGCCCGCACGGGAACGGGAGCTGGAACGTGGGTGCCGCCGCCGCCACCCCCGTGCCGATGGTCAGGGCGCCGATGCCGACCAGCAGGCCGAGGCCCGCGGCCGCGAACTTGTTGAGCTTCATGCGTTTCTTGGTTTCCCTTCCCAGAGGTCCCGGCGATCGAGCCGGAACCGATCACTGCGACCCGGCGGGGGTTCCCCGCCGGGCGGACGGTCAGGTGATGTAGCGGACGGCGTGAGCCATCCAGTTCGCCTGGCCGTAGGTGGAACGGATGTGGACGCTGGTCGCGTCGCGCGGCGGGGCGGACTCGAGGACCTGGCCGCCACCGAGGTAGAGCACCACGTGCGTGGTGGTGGTGCGGTCGTCGCCGTCGCCCCAGAAGATCAGGTCACCCGGCAGCAGCGCGTCGAGCGACACGAAGTGCGCGCTCTTGTACTGCGCCGTGGTGTTCGCGCCGATGTCGATCCCGGCGCCCTTCCAGAACGCGTAGAGCGTGAAGCCGGAGCAGTCGAACCCGAAGCGGCCGTAGTCGTCGCCGTTGGCCGGGTTCCCGTCGGGGTAGTGGTGGATGCCGTAGGACGGTCCGCCCTTGCCGCCGCCGCCCCACGAGTACAGCAGCCCCTTGCCGAGCTGCGACTTGGCCGCGGCGATGACCCGGTCCACCTTCTGCTGGCGGGTGCCCGTGGTCGGGCCCGCAGGACCGGTGTTGCGACCGTGGGTCCCGGTTCCGCTGCCGTCGCGCAGGCCGTCGGTGTCGCACCGCGGCAGTCCTTCGACGAACCCGGTGATCCCGGTCTTCACGTACTCGTCGGGCACCCACAGGTTCGCCGTGGTGTGGTCCCAGATCGCACCGCCGGACAGCGCCTGGCAGTCGACCGGCACCGCCTGGCCGGACTTGTACTTGTCGACGACCGCGCCGGGCGCGGTCGCCGCCTCGCCCTTGTTCTTGCGGCCGTTGAGGTCCGCCTTGGCCGGGTACGACTTCGGGATCGCGCACCTGGACATCACCATGCCCGCGGAGTTCGTGTCCACGTAGGCGTCGGGAACCCACAGACCGTCGTCGGTCAGGTCCCAGATGTCGCTGCCGCCGTAGCTCGGCCCGAGGTCCTGGCACACCAGCGTCACGCTGCTGCCCGCCGGGTACATGTCCGCCACCCGCTTCGCGCCGACGGCCACATCGGGATCCTTGACGGTCCGACCGTCCAAGGAGGTCTTCACCGGGTAGGTCTTCGTCGCCGCGGTCGCGGTTCCGCTCCAGACCCCCATCCCGGCCCCGACGAGGGCGAGCCCGACCAGGCCGACCGCCGCCCGGCGGAGGACGTCCGCTGTGCGGGTCAGCACCGGATGTCCGTCTTGCCGAACTCCTGGCGCGAATCGCTGGGCAGGGTGCCGATGGCGTGGGTGCAGACCGACAGCGTGGCGGTGCCGGACGACCAGTTCTCCACCTTGTTGTTGTTGCACTTCAGGCCTTCGAGCGTGAACGGGCCGCTCGAACCGGTCGCGACGCCGGTGCACACCTCCCAGCTGCTGTGGTTGCTCCGGTACCCCTCCCACACGTAGGTGTAGGCCCAGTTCTTGCCGCAACCCTTGAACTGCTTGACCGAGGCCACGTTCGCGCCGCCGACCGTCACGTGGCCGGTGACCCCGATCTGCGTGACGGACGAGCACGACGGGTTGGTCTCCGCGCTCGCCGGTGCGCTGAGGACAAGACTCGCGCCGAGCCCGAGCGCGGCCGCACCGGCCACCACTGCGGCTCGGCGGGCGATCGTGCCGATGGACATGTTGCTCCCCAGGAAAACCGTGACCGTCGAGCGTTCCCCCGGCGTCCGGAGGTGCTCGACCTGACGCGGCGAATACTGGGTGGCTGGGGTATCGGAACGCCTAAGTGTCGGTAAACCGGCAGGTGGAAAGCGCTTCACCCCGCACCGGGGGGGAACCGCGGGCCCACGTCGCCGACGCGGGCGGTGCCGGTCAGGTCCCCGGGTCACGCGGGCGGGCGCTGGTCGATCACCCGGCGCATCTTGCCCACCGACCGCTCCAACGACTCCGGATCCACCACCTCGACGTCGACGTTCACGCCCACGCCGTCCTTCACCGCCGTGCGGATCTCCGCGGCCGCCCCGCGCCGCCCGTCGGCCGAGGTGTCCGGCCTGGCCTCGACGAGCACGGTCAGGTGGTCCATCCGGTCCTTGCGGGTCAGCAGCAGCTGGAAGTGCGGCGCCACCCCGTCGACCCGCAGGACGATCTCCTCGACCTGGGTGGGGAACAGGTTCACGCCGCGCAGGATGATCATGTCGTCCGTGCGCCCGGTGACCTTCTCCATCCGCCGGAACGCGGGCCGCGCCGTTCCCGGCAGCAGCTTCGTCAGGTCGCGGGTGCGGTACCGGATGATCGGCAGCGCCTCCTTGGTGAGCGAGGTGAACAGCAGCTCGCCGTCCTCGCCGTCGGGCAGCACGGCGCCGGTCAGCGGATCCACCACCTCGGGCAGGAAGTGGTCCTCCCACACGTGCAGTCCGTCCTTGCTCTCGACGCATTCCTGCGCCACACCGGGCCCCATCACCTCGGACAGCCCGTAGATGTCGACCGCGTGCAGGTTCGCGCGCTCCTCGATCTCGACGCGCATCCGCTCCGTCCACGGCTCGGCGCCGAAGATGCCGACGCGGAGCGAACTGGCCCGAGGATCGATGCCCTGCCGTTCGAACTCGTCCAGCAGCGTCAGCATGTACGACGGCGTCACCATGATCACCTCAGGTCCGAAGTCCGTGATGATCTGCACCTGCCGCGCCGTCATCCCGCCCGACGCCGGGATGACCGTCGCCCCCAGCTTCTCGACTCCGTAGTGCGCGCCCAGCCCGCCCGTGAACAGCCCGTAGCCGTACGCCACGTGGATCTTGTGCCCCGGCCTGCCGCCCGCCGCGTAGATCGACCGGGCCATCACCGTCGCCCACGTGTCGATGTCCTTGCCGGTGTACCCGACCACCGTCGGCTTCCCGGTCGTGCCGCTGGACGCGTGGATGCGCCGCACGTCCTCCTGCGGCACCGCGAACATGCCGAACGGGTAGTTGTCGCGGAGGTCGTGCTTCGTCGTCGGGGGGAACTTCGCCAGGTCGGCCAGCTCCCGGCAGTCGTCCGGGTGCACCCCGGCGGCGTCGAAGCTCGCCCGGTAGAACGGCACGTTGTCGTACGCGTGCCGCAGCGTCCACCGCAGGCGCTCCAGCTGCAACGCCCGGAGCTCGTCGACGCCGAGCCGCTCGACCTCGGTCAGCTCGCCTGGTGAGGGGGCTTCCCCGAGCCGCTTCGCGTCGTCGTGCCTGGTCGCCACAGGTGGGCTCTCCCGTCATCGGGCGTTACCGACCGAATGGACGGTAATTAGCCCGCTGACCTCCGTCAAGGGCACGATCGGGCGCCGGTCGCCTCCCTCACCGCGGTGACACGGGGATGCTCAACGCCCCTCGGATGTTGCGCGACCGCCGTCGCACCACGGGCCCGCTGATCCGCAGGTCGGGGTACCTCTCGAACAGCATCCGCATCCCCACGGCGGCCTCCAGGCGGGCCAGGCCCGCGCCGACGCAGTAGTGGATCCCGGACGAGAACGACAGGTGGTCCCGGCTGTTCGGCCGGTCCAGGTCGAGCACGTCCGGGTGCGGGAAGACGTCCGGATCGCGGTTGGCCCCCGCCAGCAGCAGCACGACGAGGGACCCCGTCGGCAGGTCGACCCCCTCCAGCGTCACCGGCTCGAACGTCGCGCGGACGGTGTACTGGACCGACGAGTCCCACCGCAGCACCTCCTCCACGGCGTTCTCCGCCGACGAGGGCGAGGTGATCACCCGCTCGCGCGCCTCGCGGTGGGTGAGCAGGGCCAACCCGGCGTTGCCGATGAGGTTGAGCGTCGTCTCGTACCCGGCCATCATGAGCAGCTCGCAGGTGGCCAACAGGTCTTCGCGCAGGAATTCCTCCGACCCGGACTGGGCCCTGATGACGCTGCTGACCAGGTCGTCGCCGAGGTCGCGCCGCCGCCCGTCGATCAGGTCGACGAAGAACGCCTCCAGGTCGACCAGCGCGGCTCGGACGCGGGCCAGTTCGGCGGCGGAGCGGACGCCGTCCAGGGTCGCGCCGAGCACGGTGCCCCAGCGGATGAACCGCGCGTAGTCGATCTCGGGGATGCCGAACATCTCGCAGATGATCCGGATGGGGATGCGGGCGGCGAAGTCGTCCACCAGCTCCCACTGGTCGCGGCCCTCGACCTCGTCCAGGAACTCCCCGACGACCTTCTCCACCAACGGCGTCAGGTCGCGCAGCGCGCGGGGGGTGAACCACGGCGCGACGGTGCGGCGCAGCCGGGTGTGCCGGGGCGGGTCGAGGGCGATGAACGAGTCGTCGACCGGGTGGATCGGCCGTTGCCCCTTGCTGTCGAGCAGCAGCTTCTTCATGTCCATCAACGACGCCCGCGTGTCCACGCCGAACCGCGGGTCGCGCAGCACGGAGTCGTTGACCCGGTGCGAGGCAGACACGTGCATGCCCAGCCCGCTGCGGCTGAGGTCCCCGAGCGACCGGGCGTGCTCGTAGAACGGGTACGGGTCGGTGTCGCGGCCCGCGGTGAGGATCCGGGCCATCGGGTCGCCGCGCCACGCGAGCGGCCTGGTCACGGCCTTGAACCCCAGCAGCATGGCGCGCAGGCGCAGGGACCGCGCGAACGACGTGGTCATCGGTGGCCTCCGGAGGACGCTGTGGCGAAGACGAGGTCGAGCAGCGAGTCGGGCAGCAGCCGGTACAGCACGCTGCCCGCGCGCGCGTCCGGGCCGACCTGGTAGCGCGATCTCGGGCGGCGCGCCCCGAGCACCCGCGCCACGGTCCTGGCGAAGTCGTCGGGCGCGGTCCCGCTCCGCCTCGCGCGCCTGTCGTTGGCGGCCAGGAAGTGCCGGAACGGCAGGCGGTACAGGTCGGCGACGTCCGGGTCGGCGGTGTCCAGCAGGTCGTCGCCCTGGGTGGCGAGCTTGGTCCAGATCGGGGTCATGATCGCGCCGGGCTGCACGACCGACACGGCCACGCCGAGCGGCCGCAGCTCACGCCGCAGCGCGTCGCTGAGCCCCTCCTTCGCGAACTGGGACGCTGCGTACGCGCCCAGGAAGGGCGAGGCGATCCGGCCGAGGCCGGAGCTGACGTTGACGACCCGGCCGGACACCTCGCGCAGCAGCGGCAGGAACGCGTTCGTCACGGTCACCGCGCCCACCACGTTGATCTCCAGCTGGTCGCGCAGCCGTTGCGGGGCAAGGCATTCCAGCGGTCCCGGCACGCACACGCCGGCGTTGTTCACCAGCCCCCACAGCCCGCTCCCGACCGTCTTCACCGCCGCCTGCACGGTCGCCGCGTCGGTCACGTCGAGCATGACCGGCCGCAGCCGGCCGGAGGTGGAGGCGGAGACCAGCGCGTCGCCGTCGGAGTCCCGCCGGACCCCGGCGAACACCCGGTAGCCGAGCCGGTCCAGGTGCAGGGCGCACGCCCTGCCGAGCCCGGAGGACGCTCCGGTGACGACGACCGACCGGTCGTCCGGTGAGACCCTCATGTCGCCTTCCCGAGTGCCGAAAGCAGGACGTCGACGCTGTCGGTGGCGATCCGCTCCGCGCGGTCGGTCGGCACGGCGTCGTCGATGTAGGAGAAGTTCCACGACAGCTGGTCGTGGCTGGTGTTGACGGTCCCCACGAGGTACCCGCTGATCGACGGGCCCGCGACGAACTGCGCCTCCGACAGCCGCCACGGCCCGATCGCGTCGGGGAAGTGGTGGCGGCCGATGTTGGACAGGCACAGGTTCCCCGGCCCCCACGCCTCCACCAGCCCGCGGAACGAGGCGCTCTCCGCGAGGCCGTGCGGGCAGACCCAGCGCAGCAGGTTGATCGCCGCGAAGTGGTCGCCGCGCCGTTTTCGCCGGGCCACGTCCTCGCTGATCGACCTGGCCGCGGGCCAGAACGGCTCGCCGGGCCCGAAGTCGACGAACGACGGCACGGTCGCGATGTACGCGCCGACGTCGCGGTCCGACACCGGCCGGGCCAGCTCGCCGCGGAAGTCGACGGGCGAGCCGATCGCGAACGCGCACCGCCCGGCCACGTCGGCGTCCCGCGCGACCGCGGTGATCATCGCCGCGGCCAGCGCGCCGTGCACCGTGGAGCCCTCCCGCTTGCACGACCGGGACAGCGCGTCGAGCTGGGCGAAGTCCAGCGCCCGGTGGACGAACCGCGACCGCCGCCGCTCGTCGGGCACCACCTCGCTGGGCACCAGGCGCCGCAGCGTTCTGCGCCGCAACCGCCACTGGTCGGGGAGCACGCGCGAAGCGATGCCCAGCGCGGCGCCCAGCGCCCGGTGCCGGGCGGGGAACATGTCCTCCGGCGCGGGCAGCGGGGCCAGCGGGACCGCGGATCCCGGCCGTTCCGCGAACTCCAGCAGCTCCCGCAGCAGCGCCAGCGCGGTGACCGCGTCGGCGACGCAGTGCGACACGACGAGGATCAGGTCGTGCTCGTCGTCGCCGTGGCTCAGCAGGACCGCGCGGCACAGCGTACCGGCGGCCAGGTCGACGCGGTCGACCAGCTCGCGCTCGTTGACCTCGTGCTCCCAGCGCGCGTCGCCGTCGACCACCCGGAGCGGGATCGGGGTCCCCGTCCCGGTGGCGAACTCGGGGTTGGCGTCCGCCGGGTCGGCGACGATCGTGGCGCGCAGCAACGGATGCCGGAGCTGCAGCGCGTCGAGTCCGGCGCGGATCGCCCGCGGCGCCAGCGGTCCGCGCACCCGCACGCGGGCGACGACGTTGAGGGGGGAGAGCCGGTCGGCGATCCAGTACCACCGCTCCACCGGGCTCAGCGGCCGGTTGACCTCGGTCACGCGCTCCTCGTTCCTGTCGTGGCGGGGAAGGTGAGGGCGGACTCGTTCAGCCTGCGCAGCAGTCGTTCCGGCATCCACCGGAACGACGCGTCGCGCACGAACCGCGCCCCCGGCGGCCCCGCCTGCTCGAACCGGCTCAGCGCGCGGGAGGCCCGGACCACCTGCCGGGTGCGCGCCCGCCGCTCGTCCTCGTAGCGCCGCAGCGCCCGTCGTGGATCCGTTTCCCCTGCCAGGCAGCGCGCGAGCACGACGGCGTCCTCGATGGCCATCCCGGCGCCCTGGCCGAAGCTCGTGAGCATCGGGTGCGCGGCGTCGCCGAGCAGCGTCACCGGGCCCTCGCCCCACTTCCGCAGGAACGGCCGGTCGCGCGCGGCCAGGCCGACGATCGCCTCCACGGGGGTGGCCTCGACCGCGGCCCGCACCTCGTCGGCCCACCCGTCGTACACGCGGAGGACCTGCTCCTTGCCGCCGTCCCACTCGCGGACGTCGCCGGTGCCCCACCAGTAGACGCGGCCGTGCCCGATGTCGACGAGCCCGAACCGGCTGCCGCGCCCCCAGTAGTGCGCCACGTGGCCGTCGGGCAACGCCTTGTGCCGGAACGGGATCGTGGCCAGCCAGCACAGGTATCCGGCGTCGCGGGGTGTCTCCGGTCCGGTCAGCTGCGCGCGCACCGCGGAGTGGAACCCGTCCGCCCCGATCAGCACGTCGCCGCTGGCCACCCGGCCGTCGGCGAAGTCCACCCGCACGCCGTCGCCGTCGGCGGTGAACCGGGTCGCCGCGGCGCCGGTCGCGATCGGGCAGTCACCCGCCGCCTCGAGCAGCGCCTGCCGGAGGTCGGCCCGGTGCACGCACACGCTGGGCGCGCCGAGCCGGTCGCCGATCGACTTCACCGGCACGGCCCTGATCGGGCGGCCGTCGAAGGTGTTGAGGCGGAACGACTCGATGGCCCGCCCGCGGTCCTCCAGCGCCAGCTCGATGCCGTGCCCGCGCAGCGCCGCGACGGCGTTGCTCATGATCGACAGCCCGGTGCCCGCGGCCCGCGGCTCAAGGGCCCGCTCGTACACCTCGACCTCGATCCCGACGCGGCGCAGGGCGACGGCGGTGACCAGCCCGCCGATGCCCGCGCCGACGACGACGGCCTTCGTCACCGGTCCTCGCCCCCGATCAGCTCGGACAGCGCCTTCGCGACCGCGCGCACGTGGGGCTCCTCCATCATCTCCAGGTGGTCACCGGGCACGTCCACGACGTCGAGGCGGCCGCCGACCAGGCCGCCCCACCCGTTGGTGGGGTCGCGGTGCAGGCTGCGGGCGGCGTCGTGCGCCGGTTCGAGCAGGCTCGGCAGGGCGGCGGTGGCGCGGATCAGCGCGACGTCCTCGGCCAGCACGTCCGGCCGGTAGTCCAGGACCGCCCGCCAGTTCGCCGCGAACACCCCGAACAGCCGCCGCACCACGGCCGCCGGACTGCCCGGCGGCAGCACCCCCGCGTCGACCGCCAGCCGGGCGGCCTGCTCGAACCGGTCGCCTTCGGGCAGTCGCGGGACCTCGCCGCCGCGCAGGAGTTCCCACAGGAACCAGGCCAGCAGCACGTCGTCGGACACCTCGTCGCGCGGCCCCGCCGCCAGGGCGATGGTGTCGATCAGCACCAGCCGTTCGACCTCGTCGCCCTCCTCGCGGATCAGCCGGGCCATCTCCACGGCCACGAACCCGCCGAACGACCAGCCCGCGATCAGGTACGGCCCGGTGGGGCGCACCCGGCGCACCGCGTCGAGGTAGCTGCGGGCGAGGTCCCGGACACCGCGCAGCGGCTCGGTGCCGGGCTCGCCCCCGGCCGCCTGCAACGCGTACAGCGGCCGGTCGCCGGGCAGGTGCCGGGCCAACGGCAGGTAGCACAGGACGTTCCCGCCGATCGGGTGCACCAGGAACACCGGCGGCCGGGTCCCGTGCTCGCGGATCGGCACCAGCGGGTCGAAGCGCGCGGTGGCGTGGTCGGACCGCAGCCGCTCGGCCAGCTCCGCCGCGGTGGGCGCGGCGACGAACGCGGACAGCGGGATGTGCACGCCGTAGCGCTTCTCCAGCACCACGACCAGCCGCATCGCCGTCAGCGACGTGCCGCCCAGCGCGAAGAAGTCGTCGTGCACCCCGAGTTCCGGCACGCCGACCAGGTCGGCCAGCACCTCGACCAGCACCCGCTCGTACTCGTCGCGCGGCGGCGGGGACGCGGTGGCGACCGCCGTCGTCGGCGCGATCCGGCGCAACGCCGCGTCGTCGCGCTTGCCGCTCGGCGTCCACGGCAGGCTCGGCAGCCACTCGAAGTGCGACGGCACCAGGTGTTCCGGCAGCACCGCGCGCACGGCCGCCCGCAGTTCCCCGGCGTCACCGGGGTCGCCGACGAGGAACGCCACCAGGTGCGCCTCGCCGTTCTCCCGCCGCCGCGCCACCACGGCCACCTCGTGGAACCCGAGCGCGGTGATCGCCAGCTCCACCTCGGCCGGTTCGACCCGGTAGCCCCGGATCTTGAGCTGGGAGTCCCGGCGGCCGAGGCAGACCAGGTCGCCGTCGGGCAGCCGCAGACCGAGATCACCGGTGCGGTACAGGCGTTCGCCGTCGACGTGCACGAACCGGTCGGCCGTCAGTTCCGGTCGGTCGTGGTACCCGGTCGCCAGGCCCTCGCCACCGATGTGGATCTCCCCGCGGACGCCGACCGGGACCGGCCGGGACCGCTCGTCGAGGAGCAGCACCCGCAGCCCGTCGAACGCCCTGCCGATCGGGGGCAGCGCGGGGAAGCCCATCGGGTCGCCGGACATCGTGAACGTGGTCGCGACGTGCGTCTCGGTCGGCCCGTACTGGTTCTCCAGCAGCAGCCCCGGAACGGACGCGCAGAACCGCCGGATCTCGTCGGTCACCCGCAGCTGCTCGCCCGAGGAGATCACCGCCCGCAGCGCGCGAGGCGCCACGCCGAGCGCGTCCGCGGCCTCGGCGAGCTGCTGGAGGGCCACGTAGGGCAGGAAGATCCGCTCGACCCGCGCGCTGTCCAGCAGGCGCAGCAACGACACCGGGTCGCGTCGGTCCACATCGGACACCAGCTCCAGCGTGCCGCCGCCGCAGAGCGTGGAGAAGATCTCCTGGAACGACACGTCGAAGCCGATCGGCGCGTACTGGAGCGTGCGCCCGCTGACGACGCCGGTGGCGGAGCGGTTCTGGCCCGCCACCACGTTCGCCAGCGCCCGGTGCGGCATCACCACCCCGTTCGGCGTGCCGGTCGACCCCGAGGTGAACAGGACGTAGGCGACGTCGTCCGGTGACACCCCCAGTGCCACCGGCTCCCCGTCGCCCGTCAACAGCACCTCGGGGTCGAGCGCGACCCCCGCGTCGGCCACCAGGTCAATATGTCCTTCGTGGACCACCACCCGGAACGGCCGGACGTCCTCCAGCACCGCGGCGATCCGGGCCGCCGGGTAACCGGTGTCGAGCGGCACGCACGCCCCACCGGACTTCGCGATCCCCAGCAGCACGGCGACCAGCTCGAACGACCTGTCCATCGCCACGCCGATCCGCGCCCCGCGCGGAGCGCCCTGCGCCACCAGGTGGCGCGCCACGCGGTTCGCCGCCCGGTCCAGCTCCCGGTAGGTCCACGTGTCGCCGCCGAACGACAGCGCGGTCGCGTCGGGCGCCTGCGCGACCCGCCGCTCGAACTCGCGCACCACGTGCGGCGGCTCCTCGGCCACCAGGAACCCGAAGTCGACCGGCTCGTCCGGCCGGTCGACGATCCTGGTGAGCAGGTCGGTGTAGGTGCGGACCAGCAGTTCGGCCTGGTCGGCGGTGAACCGCGGCGCCTCGCAGTCGACCCGCACCCGGATCCGGTGGTCGACGGGGTCGACGAACGCGGTGACCACCAGCGCGAAGTTCGTCTCCTCCCACACCTCGAACCCGAGCAGTTCCACGTCCGGCAGCGCCAGCACGGGCTCGACGACGTGCAGGTGCACGTGGTTGAACGCGGTCTCCAGCACCGGCCCGTCGTGGCCGCGCCGGATCTCGCTGATCGGGAAGTGCCGGTGCGGGTGCCCAGCGACCTCCTGCCGGTGCAGCCCGCGCACGACGTCCAGCCACGTGCCGGGACCGCTGTCGACGCGCACCGGAAGGGTGTTGAGGAACAGCCCCGCGGTCCGGTCCGCGCCCGCTTCCTCCGGCCTCGCGTGCGTGACCAGCCCGGTGACCAGGTCGCCCTGCCCGCAGAACATCCGCAGCGCCAGGCAGTGCGCGGCGAACAGCACCGACTTCACCGGTACGCCGTGCTCGCGGGCGAACCCGCGCAGCCGCGCGTCGAGACCGGTGGGCAGGGAGGCCGACCGCACGACGAGTTCGCCGCCGCCGGGTGCCGCGTGCGCCCCGAACCCGGTCGGCAGCGCGGGCGTCGTGCCCTCCAGCAGCCGCCGCCAGTACTCCCGCGGCACGTCCGACGCGAGCGCCCGGCGTTCGTCGAGCACGTGCCGCGCGGCCGTCGGCGGCGGGTCGTCGGACACCGGGCCGATGCCGGACCCGATGGCGTGCAGGTAGTCCTGGAGGAGTTCGCGCACCAGGCTCGCCACGCTCCAGCCGTCCAGGACGGCGTGGTGGAAGCTCAGCACGAGGTCCACCCGGCCGTCGGTGAGGACGTGCGCGCGGAACAGGTGCAGCGGCGGCCGGTCGAACTCGTAGTCGTGGAACCGCCGGTCCTCGACGTGCTTGCGCACCTCCACCTCGGCCTCGGCGGGGTCCACCGCGCGGAGGTCCACGACGTCCAGCCCGCCGTCGACCCCGGCGCGGACGACCTGCAACGGCGTTCCCGACAGGTCGAACGACGACCGCAGCACCGGGTGCCGGGCGACCAGCGAGGCGAACGCGCGCCGGAACCCCGCCTCCTGCCAACGGATTCCCAGCGTGTAGCGGAAGACGTCGTGGTACACGGCGGACTTCTCGTGCGCGCGGCTGTGGTAGAGCAGGCCGAGCTGCAACGCGGTGACGGGGTAGGCGTCGACGGCCTCGGCCAGCCCGGCCCGGTCCACGGCGGGCACGAGGTCGAACGGCTCCAGCGCCACCACGTCCTCGCCCGCGGTGACCTGGGTGGCCAGCGTGGCCACGGTCGGGTGCCGGACCAGGTCGGACAGGCTGAAGTGCAGGCCCAGCTTGGCCGCTTCGGCGCGGATCCGCATCGACAGGATCGAGTCGCCGCCGAGCGAGGCGTAGTCGGTGCGCACCCCCACCGTCGGCACGTCGAGCACCTCGGCCCACACGGCCGCGAGCGCCGCCTCCACGGCCGTCGTCGGCGGGTCGTCCACGTCCTGGTGGGTCGGGTCGGGCAGCGCGTTCCGGTCGGCCTTCCCGTTGGGCGTCAACGGGACGCGGTCGATCCGGACCAGGTGCGCCGGGACCATGAAGTCCGGCAGCGCCTTCGCCAGGTGCTCCCGCGCCACGTCGATTTCCCGGTCGGCCACGTAGTACCCGACCAGCCGCACGCCGTGGGCCGTCGGCCGGTCCACGACCACGGCGTCGCGCACACCGGGGCAGGACGCGAGCCGGTCGCGCACCTCGCCGAGCTCGACCCGGTTCCCGCGGATCTTCACCTGGCCGTCCTCGCGGCCGAGGTGCTCCAGGCTCCCGTCGGCCAGCCACCGGGCGACGTCGCCGGTCCGGTACATCCGCCGCCCCGGCACGAACGGGTCGGCCACGAACCTCGTCGCGGTCAGCCCCGGCCGGTCCAGGTAGCCCCGCGCCACACCGACGCCGGACACGCACAGCTCACCCGGCGCGCCCGTGGGCTGCGGGAAGCCGTACCGGTCCAGCACGTACAGCCGGGTGTTGTCGATCGCCCTGCCGATCGGGACGCGCGGACCGGGGACGCAGTCGTGGAACGACACGTCCACCGTCGCCTCGGTCGGCCCGTAGAGGTTGACCAGCCGCGCGCCGCCGAGCACCCGGTAGAACCGCCCGACCAGCGCGGGCGACAGCGCCTCACCGCTGCAGAACACCCGCCGCAACGACGTCGCGAGGTCCGGTCGCGCCTCCACCTGGTCCAGGAACGGCCCGAGCATCGACGGCACGAAGTGCGCCACCGTGACCCCGTGCCGCCCGATCGCCCGCAGCACCTCGAGCGGGTCCTTCTCCGCGCCCGGTTCCAGCAGCGCCAGCCGCGCCCCGGCGATCGCCCACCAGAACAGTTCCCAGACCGACACGTCGAAGGACACCGGTGTCTTCTGCAGCAGCACGTCCCGCTCGTCGAGCGGGTACCGCCGCTGCATCCACTCCAGCCGGTTCACCACCGACCGGTGCTCGACGGCCACGCCCTTCGGCCGCCCGGTCGAGCCGGACGTGTAGATGACGTAGGCCAGCCCACGGGGGTCGGTCGCGACGGCGTCCAGGCTGCCCACGAGGTCGTCGACCCTCCGCACCAGCGGCCCGTCGAGCGCGGTCGGGCCGTCCACCAGCAGGACCTCCGCCCCGCTGTCGGCCAGCATGAACCGCAGCCGGTCCTCCGGGTAACCGCGGTCCAGCGGCACGTACGCCGCGCCCGCCTTGAGGATGCCCAGCAGCGCCACGAGCAGGGGCCGTCCCCGGTGCAGCAGCACGGCCACCCGGTCGTCCGGCCCGACCCCGTTGGCGCGCAGCCCGGCCGCGACCCGCTCGGCCCGCACGTCCAGTTCCCCGTAGGTCATGGGGGAGTCGCCGAGGACCGCGGTCCGGCCCGGCCCCAGCGCGACCCGGTCCGCGATCAGCCCGTGCAGGGTGCGGTCGCCGACCGGCACCACGGGGGCGTCCGCGGCCACGAGCCGGTGGTGCTCGGCGGCGGTGACCATCGGCAGCGCCGCCAAGGGGTACGCGGGCTCGGCGAGGCCGCCGTCCAGCAGCGCGCGCACGTGCCGCGCCATCGCCTCGACCGGGAAGTCCACGTCGAACACGTCGCACGCGTAGTCCAGGTCCACCACCACGTCGGCGGTGTCGTCGAACTCGGTCAGCACGACCGCCAGCGCGTCCTGGTCGTGCGAGTGCCCGACACCGGCCATGTCGCGGGCCACCCCCGGGATGGCCGCGCGGCCGGGGTAGCGCATGTAGGAGACGGTCACGTCGAACAGCTGCCGGGGCGACCCGGCGGGCAGCGCGCGCAGCAGGTCGCCCAGCGACAGCCGGTCGCGCCGCTTGAGCCCGTACGTCCTGGTTCGGACCTCCGTAGCCAAATCCCGCAGCGTCCGGCCGCCCGGCACGGGCAGGCGCAGCGGCAGCGTGCTCGCGAACTGGCCCACGGTCCGCTTGTCGGCGAACGTCCGCCGGTTCAGCGAGGGCACGCCGATCACCACCTCGTCGACGCCGTGCACCCGTGCCAGGTAGGCCGCGAACGCCGCCGTGACCGCGGTGAACGGCGAGTGCCCGCCCGCGCGGATCCGGTCGACCAGCTCGCCGGGCAGCACGAACCGGTGCCGCGCGGTGGTCCGCGCGCCGCTCACCGCCCTGCGGGCGAACAGGGCGGGTTCGACGCCCGCGAGGAACCCCCGGTGGAACTCGCGGTCCGCCTCGAAGTCCGCCGACTCGCGGTACCGGCACTCGCGGTCGACGAACGGCAGGTAGGAGCGGACGGGGAAGTCGAGCGGCTCGCCGGTGCGCACGACGTGCGCGTAGTCGTCGAGCACCTGGGTGATCGCCTGGTGCAGCGCCCAGCCGTCGGCCACCACGTGGTGCGCGGCGATGCACACGTGCACCGCGGCGGTGCCCTCGACGAGCAGCGCCGCCCGCACCACCGGTCCGCCGCGCAGGGGGAACGGCCGGTGGAACACGCCGTGGATCCACGCGTCGCACGCCGCCCGGTCGGCCAGTTCCACGACCTCCGCGGGCGCCGGTTCGGGATCCGGCCACTGGTGCGGCACGCCGTCGTGCTCGTCGAAGCGCAGTCGCAGGGCGTCGTTGCGGTCCAGTGCCCGCGCCAGGCACGCCCGCAGCACGGCGACGTCGACCTCCCCGGTGAGCCGGTCGAGGGCGACGGAGTTGTGCTGCGCGAGGTGCGGCAGGTGCGAGGCCGCCGCCCAGATGTCGCGCTGGGCCGCGGTCAGCGGAATGCGGGTGGAACGGGTCACGGTGCGTCCCCTGTTTCGTTGCCCTGCGTCCTGCCGCCTGTCTAGTGCCGAATCGTTGTTCGATGTCGGTGTCTGGA
Source organism: Umezawaea sp. Da 62-37 (assembly GCF_032460545.1). Taxonomy (GTDB): domain Bacteria; phylum Actinomycetota; class Actinomycetes; order Mycobacteriales; family Pseudonocardiaceae; genus Umezawaea. Next base: position 2,652,240 of record NZ_CP135965.1, on the reverse strand, counting down.
CGCTGTACGACAACGTCTGGACAATGGGCGCGAAATCTGGGGATGGTGCACATGCCGCGTCGTGAACGCCCGTTGGATGTGGGCGACAGCCCGTTGCTGGGATTCGCCGCCGATTTGCGCGCGGTCCGGGAGAAAGCGGGGAGCCCGCCTTATCGGGAATTGGGTGTGGTCGCGCACTACTCGGCCGCGACCCTGTCCGACGCCGCGGGCGGGCGGAAGCTGCCGAGGCTCGCGGTGACCCTCGCCTACGTCCGCGCCTGCGGCGGCGACGTGGACGGGTGGGAGGCCCGCTGGCACGCACTCGCGGCCGAGCTGAGCGCCGCGGAGGAGCCGGGCGACGGCGACGCGGGCTCGCCGTACGTGGGGCTGGCGGCGTTCCAGCCCGAGGACAGCGCCCGGTTCTTCGGCCGGGAACGGCTCGTGGAGGAGGTGCGCGCGCGGCTGGCCGACCACCGGTTCGTCGGCGTGCTCGGGGTGTCCGGAGCAGGCAAGTCGTCGCTGCTGCGGGCCGGGCTGCTGCCGGGGTTGCGCGCGGTCCTGTTCACGCCCGGCGCCCGGCCGATGCGCGAGCTGGCGCGGGTGCTGGACGAGCACCCGCCCGGCGCCGAACTCGTGGTCGTGGTCGACCAGTTCGAGGAGGTGTTCACCCTCTGCCGCGACGAGTCCGAGCGCGCCCGGTTCATCGACGCGCTGCTGGCCGAGGCGGAGTCCGACGTGGGGGAGCGCCGGGTCGTGGTGGGCATCCGGGCCGACTTCTACCACCGCTGCGCCGCGCACACCGGCCTGGCGCGGGCGCTGGCCGAGGCGCAGGTCGCGGTCGGTCCGATGAGCAGCGACGAGCTGCCGCAGGCGATCATCAAGCCCGCCGTCCAGGCGGGCTGCACGGTCGAGGGGCCGCTGCTGGCCAAGATCGTCGCCGACGCGACCGGGCAGGCCGGGATGCTGCCGCTGGTGTCGCACGCCCTGCTGGAGACCTGGCGCCGCCGCCGCGGCAACGCCCTGACGGTGGCCGGTTACGAGGCGTCCGGCGGCATCCACGGCGCCATCGCGCAGACCGCCGAGCAGGTGTACACCGCGCTCGACCCCGGAGGGCAGCGGCGCGCCCGGCAGATCCTGCTGCGGCTGATCACCCTCGGCGAGGGCAACGAGGACACCCGCCGCCGCGTGCCGTGCTGCGAGCTGGACGACGACCCGGACACCGCCGCCGTGCTGGACGGCCTCGCCCACGCGCGCCTCGTGGTGCTGGACAAGGACTCCGTCGAGATCGCCCACGAGACCCTGATCCGGTCGTGGCCGAGGCTGCGGGACTGGCTGGCCGAGGACCGCGCCGACATCCGCGTGCACCGGGGCCTCACCGAGGCCACCGCCGCCTGGGAGGCCGTGCGGCGCGACCCCGGCGCGCTCTACCGGGGCGTCCGGCTCGCGGTCACCGGCGACTGGGCGAAGCGGCACGACGCCGACATGACCGTGCCCGAGCGGTCGTTCCTCCACTCCAGCACGCGCGCCGAGGAGCTGGACCAGGCGTTGCGCCAGCGCCGCAACCGCCAGCTGCGCTGGCTCACCACCGCGCTGTCCGTGCTGCTCGTGGTGGCCGTCGCCGTCACGGTCGTGGCCGTCCGGCAGCGCCAGGACGCCGTCAGCGAGGGCCTGGTCAGCACGTCGCGGCAGCTCGCGGCCGAGGCGGAGACGCTGGCGGGCAAGGACGTCGCCCGCGCGATGCGCGCGAGCCTGGAGGCCTACCAGAGCTACCCCACGGTCGAGGCGCGCAGCGAGGTGCTCAGCCTCGCGTCGCGGCGCGACTACCAGGCACTGCTGCCGTCGCCGACGGACGTGCGCACGAAACCGGCGTTCACCCCGGACGGCCACCTGCTCGCCGCACCCGGCGCACCGGGCCGCGTCGACCTCTGGGACGTGGCCGAACACACCCGCCGCGGCGAGCTGACCGGCTCGTTCGGCCAGGTGCTCGTGGTCGCGGTCAGCGTGGACGGCACACTGGTCGCGGCGGGCACGGAGGACGGCGAGGTGCTGATCTGGCGGCTGGCCGACCGGTCGCTGGTGGCCCGCGGAGCGGCCTCCACCAGCCCCGTCCGCGAGCTGCGGTTCAGCCCCGACGGCCGGGTAGTCGCCGTGGCGGACGCGGACGCGACCCGGCTGCTCGACACCCTGGACGCCAGGGCGGTCGCCACACCGGGCGCCGGGGCGGGGTCCGGCTCGCTCGCGTACAGCCCGGATGGCACGACGCTGGCGTTCACCGACCGCGGCGGAGTCGTGCTGTGGGACCCGCGCACGGCCACCGCCGTCGGCGCCCTGCCCTCACCGGAGGGGCTGCTCAGCTCGGTGGCGTTCAGCCCGGACGGCCGCACGATCGCCACCGCGGGCGCGGGGCGTTCGGTGCGGTTGTGGGACGTGGCCACCCGGCAGCGGGTGGCCGACCTGGAGCACGTGGACAGCGTCGCCCAGGTCGAGTTCGACCCGACCGGCGGACGGCTGTTCTCGGTCGACATCGGCGGCACCGTGGCCGTCTGGGACCTGGCCCGCCGGGCCCGCGTGGGCCAGCTGCTGCGCAACAAGAACCACGGCGTCGGCGCGGCGGTGGTCAGCCCGGACGGCCGGTTCATCGCGGGCAGCAGCAAGTCCGGCTTCCTGCTCTGGGACCGCACCCGCGTCCCGTTCATCGGCCACGTCGACACGGTCAGCGGAGTCGCGTTCGACCCGGTCGGCGGCAATGTCGTGAGCAGCAGCGCGGACGGGTCGCTGCTGGTCTGGGACCGCGGGACCCGTGCCCCGCTGGCGTCGGTGCCCGGCGGCGGGACGTCGTCGCTGGAGACCCGCGGCCCGGTGGTGAGCCCCGACGGGCGGTGGGTGCTCGCCGGGCACGGCGGGAAGGTGGTGCTGCGCGACGCGGCCACGCTGGCCGAGGTCGGCACGGTGCTCGACGGTCACGCGATGGAGAAGGCGGTGTTCAGCCCGGACTCGCGGACGCTGGCCATCATCGTGGACACCCGGACCGTGCGGTTCCTCGACGTCGGGACCGGGCGGCACCGCGACCGGGACCTGGGCGAAGACGGGGCGCTCGACGTGAACTACAGCCCGGACGGCCGCTCGCTGGCCGTCGCGACCACGCGCGGCCGGGTCCTGGTCTGGGACACCGGGACCGGGGAGGAGGCCGTCGTGGCCGAGGACGCGCACGCGTCGACCGTCGTGTTCAGCCCGGACGGGACGGTGCTGGCCGCCACCGCCTACCTCGACGGCGCCGGGCGGGTGGTGCTCTGGGACGCCGCGACCCACCGGCGGACCGGGGAGCTGACCGACCCCGGCGGCCGGTTCAGCTTCCTCGCCTACAGCCCCGACGGGCGCCTCATCGCGACCTTCGACCACGACGACACGGTGACCCTGCTGGACGCCGCGACGCTCACCCGCTGGGCGGTGCTGTCCGGGCACACCGGGCCGGTGACCGACCTGGCGTGGAGCCCGGACGGCACGCTGGCGAGCGCGAGCCGCGACCTGACCGTGACGCCGTGGACCACCGACGTCCAGGCCGCGCTCGGGGAGCTGTGCCGGGCGCTGGTGTTCGACTTCCACGACGGGGTGCCACCGCCCGCCGCGTGCGCCGGTCTGAATTCCTAACACGGGAACGTTGTACGACGTCGGGCCCCCGGCGTTGAACGACAAAGTCGGAACAATGGGACTGCGAATTCGGAGGAAATGGGTACGACCTGGTCGTTGCGGGTTCGCTCGGAGGTGTGCCAGCATCTGCGTCGATGCGGTGGGGAATGTCCCGCATTTTCCCTCGCGACTTCGGCGAATGCCTTGGAGTGATCTGCTGTGGAAACCGGGAGCACAATGCGGTCGATCCCGACCGCGCGCAGTTGTCCGTTCGACCCGCCCGACGAGCTGGGCCGGGCGCGGGAGGCCGCGCCGATCAGCCGGTTCTCGTTCCCGGACGGGCACCTCGGCTGGATCGCCACGGGCCACGCCGCCGTCCGCACCGTGCTGACCGACCCCCGGTTCAGCCACCGCGCGGACCTGGTGCGGCCGACGCTCGCCATGGCGCGGGTGGAGATCCCCGAGGTGCTGCCCGGCATGTTCACCCGGCTCGACCCGCCGGAGCACACCAAGTACCGCAAGCTGCTCACGTCCGAGTTCACCCTGCGGCGGGCCAACGAGCTGGCGCCGCGGATCGAGCAGATCGCCGAGTCGCTGCTCGACGGGATGGAGCGCCAGGGGCCGTCGGTCGACCTGCTGCGCTCCTACGCCCTGCCGCTGCCGTCGTTGCTGATGTGCGAGGTGCTGGGCCTGCCCTACGCCGAGCACGACCGGTTCCAGCACGACTCCGACACGCTGTTCGACCTCAGCGCGTCGGAGGAGGACACCGTCGCCTCCTGGCTGTCGATGATCGACTTCCTGACCACCGCGATCAAGGTGAAGCACGAGCGGCCCGGCGACGACGTGCTGAGCAGGCTCGTCGCCGGCGGCGAGCTGGACGACGGCGAACTGGTCACCGTGGTGATGATCCTGCTGATGGCGGGCCACGAGACGACGTCGAACACGTTGACGCTGGGCGTGTTCGCGCTGCTGGAGCACCCCGAGCAGCTGGCCGCGCTGCGCGCCGACCCGTCGCTGGTGGACAACGCCGTGGAGGAGCTGCTGCGGTACCTCACGGTCAGCCACATCGGCCCGGTGCGGACGGCGGTCGAGGACGTCGAGGTCGCGGGCACGCTGGTGAAGGCGGGGGAGTCCGTCACGATGTCGCTGGCCGCGGCCAACCGCGACCCCCTGCGCTTCCCGAACCCCGACGTGCTGGACCTGACCCGCTCGGCGGCCGGGCACGTGGCGTTCGGCGGCGGCGTGCACCTGTGCACCGGCCTGCAACTGGCCCGCGTGGAGCTGCGGATCGGGCTCACCGCGCTGCTGCGCCGGTTCCCGACGCTGCGGCTCGCCGTGCCCGCGGCCGAGGTCCCCCGGCGGGAGACGATGGTCGTCTACGGCACCCACAGCCTGCCGGTCACCTGGGACGTCGGGTGACCAGCACCCTCGACGGGCTGGCCCTGCACGGCGGCACCCCGGTGCGCACCCGCCCGTTCCCGGTGGCGACCGGGGCGGCGGGGCGCACGTTCGGCGCGGAGGAGAGCGCGGCCGTGCAGGAGGTGCTGGCGGGCGGCAGGCTCAACGCGCTCGGCGGCACGCACGTCGCCGGGCTGGAGTCGGACATGGCGCGGCTGCACGGCGTCGGCCACGCGGTCGCGTGCAGCTCCGGCACGGCCGCGCTGCACATGGCGATCGGCGCGCTCGACCCCGATCCGGGCGACGAGGTCATCACGACTCCGGTCACCGACTTCGGCACGATCATCGCGATCCTGGCGCAGAACGCCGTGCCGGTGTTCGCCGACGTCGACCCGCTGACCGGCAACCTGACCCCCGAGAGCGTGCGGCGCTGCCTGTCCCCGCGCACCCGCGCGATCGTGGCCGTGCACCTGCTCGGCGCGCCCGCGCCCGTCGTCGAACTGGCCGACATCGCCCGCGGGCGCGGGATCATGCTGATCGAGGACTGCGCGCAGGCGCTGCTCGCCGAGCCGGTGGCGGGCCGCCTCGCGGGCACGGTCGGCGACGTCGGCTGCTTCAGCCTCCAGCAGTACAAGCACATCACCTGCGGGGACGGCGGGCTCGCGATCACCGACGACCCCGCCCTCGCGCGCAGGCTCCGGCTGTTCGGCGACAAGGGGCGGCCGCGCGACACGGCGGCCCGCACGCACCTGTCGTTCGGGATGAACTACCGGATGACCGAGTTGCAGGGTGCGGTCGCCAGGGTGCAGCTCGGGCGGCTCGGCGACGTCGTGGAACGCCGCAGGCGCACCGCGCGCAGGCTGATCGGGTCGCTGCGCGGCCTGCCCGGCGTCGGCCTGCCCGACGCGGACGGCCACAGCTTCTGGTCCTTTCCGCTGGTGCTCGACCCGGCGACGGCGGGCGGCACGAACCTGCGCTGGGCGTCCGCGCTGCGCGCCGAGGGGATCCTCGCCGAGGGCAGGCTGCTCGACCACCCCGCCTACGCCTCGCCGGTGCTCGCGAACGGCCGGATCTACGGCAACTCCGCGTTCCCGCTGTCGAGCCCGCCGTCCAGGAAGGACTGGAGCTACGGCCCCGGCCTCTGCCCGGCGGCCGAACGGCTGCTCGCCACGACGCTGCTGGTCCTGTTCTGGAACGAGAACTACACCGACGCGGACGTCGACGACATCAGCACGGCCGTGCGGAAGGTGCACGCCGCCCTCACGTGAGGAGAACCATGCCCAAGCACGTCCTGTTCCTCAGCGCCCCGGCCTTCGGCCACGTGTTCCCGACGCTCACCATCGCCGAGGCGCTCGCCAAGCGCGGCCACCGGGTCGGCTACGCCACGACCGAGCCGTTCGCCGAGTACGCCAAGCACTCCGGTGTCGAACCGCTGATCTACGGCCCGTCCCTGGCCGCCATCCCCGCGGGCGTGAGCGACCACGCCGACACCACCGAGATCGTGCTGACCTGCATGCGCTTCTACGAAGAGGGCTTGCGCGACGTCGACGGTGTCGAAGCCCTCGTCGACGAAGCGCCGGACCTGATCGTCTTCGACCCCATGATGTACGGCGCCGCCGCGGTGCTCGGTCGCAAGTGGACGGTCCCGATCGTCCTGACCCATCCGAACCTCGCGTTCAACGACACCGTCGACTGGACCGCGCCCCGCCGCGCCGAACTCCTGGCGGGCCCGCGGGGCGCCGAGGCCGCCGCTGTCGAATCCGGCCTCCAGGACCTGTTCGTCCAGCACGGCATCGACGAAACCCGGCTGTACCAGCCGAACGACCTCGCGCTGGTCTTCGTCCCCAAGGAGTTCCAACCGCACGGCGACTCCTTCAGCGACCACTACGCCTTCGTCGGCCCCTGCAACGACGGCACCATCTTCCACGGCGACTGGCACCCGCCGACCCCCGACCGCCCCGTCCTCTTCATCTCACTCGGCACCGTCCACAACGCCCGCCCGGACTTCTTCCGCCTCTTCGCCACCGCCTTCGCCGACCTCGACTGGCACGTCGTCATCACCCTCGGCGGCTGGGCCGACGCCGACCTCGGCGAACTGCCCCCCAACTTCGAGGTCCACCCCTGGCTCCCCCAGGTGGCCGTGCTCGAACACACCACCGTGTTCCTCTCCAACGGCGGCCTCGGCGGCGTCATGGCCGCGGTGCAGCAGGGCACCCCGCTCCTGCTCGCTCCGGAGGTCGCCGAACAGGACATGGACGCCAGGCAGGTCGTCGAACTCGGCCTCGGCCGCATCGTCGAACTGTCCACCACCACCCCCGAAGCCCTGCGCCACGCGGTACTGGACCTCGCTGCGGACGAACCGACGGCCGCCAGACTCCGCTGGATGCGCGACCGCGTGCGGGAATCGGGCGGCACGGCACGGGCGGCCGACATGATCGAGGCCAGGATGGGTGTCTAGGGCCGGAGTCGGGTGAAGGGGTTCGGGACGTTTCGCGGTTCCGGACCCCCGTGTCCGCCTGGGATATCCTCACCACGTGCCCGAGCGCTTTCAGGTCGACGTGGTGGCGCTGGTCGTCTCACCGGTGCACGCCTACGAGGGCCGTCCTAAGACCGCATCTCGTTTGGGGTTGTTGTCAGGTAGGCGATATCGTTGATCAACGATGAGCGATGTGGAGAAGTGGTGTCCGGAGCCGTTGTGGCTGTTGGCGCAGCCGTTGCTGCCTGACGCGCCGCAACGCCACCAGTGCGGAGGTCGGCGGCGTCTGGACGACCGTATGGTGCTGGCGGCGATCTTGTACGTGTTGCAGACCGGATGTGCCTGGTCAGCGCTGCCCTCGTCGTTCGGGGTCAGCTGCCCGACGGCGCATCGCCGGTTCACCGAGTGGGTCGAGGCGGACGTTTTCGCCCGGCTGCATCAGGTGATGCTGGATCTGCTTGGCGTTGTCGGGTCGATCGACTGGTCACGTGCGTCGGTGGACAGCATGCACGTCCGTGCGGTCAAAGGGGATCTGACCGGCCCCAGTCCGGTCGACCGGGGCAAACCCGGCTCCAAGATCCATGCGATCAGCGACCGCGGAGGCCTCCCGCTGGCGGTGGGCGTCTCCGCTGCCAACCGCAACGACCACCTGGAACTGGAGACGATCGTCGATGCCGTGATCCCGGTCAAGGGGCCCGCCGGCAGGCCTCGTCGCCGGCCACGCAAGCTGCACGCGGACAAGGGCTACGACTACCCAGCCTGCCGGAAAGCACTACGCCGACGGGGCATCATCGCCAGGATCGCACGCCGGGCATCGAGTCACCCAAACGGCTCGGACGCCACCGGTACGTCATCGAACGGACCTTGGAATGGGTTTCCCGGTTCCGCCGGTTGGCGCGCCGGTATGAACGCAAGGCCGCCCACTTCACGGCATTCGCCCAGCTGGCTTGTGCGGTCATCTGCTACCGCCGAGCCGTCAAGCTGGACCTGCTGACCCACTACAACCCCAAATGAGATGTGGTCTAAGGACGGTCCGGTGGCGGAGCCGTTGGCGAGTGGGTGTGAGAAGGCCGAAGTGCGTGCGCACCTGGGCTTGGTGGGCGACCGCTTCCACGCCCGACCAGCGCACCGCCGCGCCTCGGTGACGGTCTTCGCCGTCGAGTCCCTGGAGGCGATCACCCGCGAACTGGCGCTGGCGGCGGTACCGAACCCGCTGCTGCCCCGCCGCAACGTGGTCCTCCGCGGCTTTCCTGTAGACACGCTCGCCGCCACCCGCCTCGCAGCAGGTGCCCTCTTCAGCCTCGACTGCGGCGACGGCCCCGTCCGATTCCAGGCGAACCGGCCCGCCAGTCCCTGCGGCTGGATGGACGAGGTCCTCGCGCCGGGTGCGCACCGCGCGCTGCGGGGCCGTGGAGGCGTGCGCTGCGAACCGCTCGACGACGGCGTCCTGCGCGTCGGTCCGGCGATCCTCGTGGTCGACCCCGCCTGACTGGACCGATCGGTCGGCCCTTGAACCGCCCGTCCGGATCTTCCGTACTCCGGAGATGAGCGCGTCAAGCACCGTTCGGTTCCTCCGAGGAGCGCAGCGATGAGCCATCCCTTGGCGTAGTTGGCCTTCCGGGTCTCCCTCACGTTGGCGGCGGTCGGCATCGTGGGCGCCGTCCTGGCCGCCGCGGTGGGATTGGTCCTGCTGGCCGCGCTGCCCGCCGGGTCCGTCGCCTCGACCACGAAGTTGTGCGGCAAGGAGGACACCGCGCCCGCCGGGGGGAAGGAGTACCTGGCGCTCAACAACATCTGGGGCGCCGACACCGCCCAGTGCGTGGACGTGGGGGACCGGTCGCTCAAGGTCGAGCGCGCCGAACACGACCGCCCGGCGAACGGCGCACCCGCCGCGTCGCCCGCGCTGGTGAAGGGCTGCCACTTCGGGACGTGCTCGGACAACAGCGGCCTCCCGGTGCAGGTCTCCCGGCTGCCCGCGATCACCAGCGACCTGGTGGGCACCGCGGGGGAGGGCGGCACCTACAACGCCGCCTACGCCGTCTGGTTCCACAGCAAGCCCGCCGTCGACGGCGCGCCCGACGGCGCCGAGATGGCGATCTGGTTGCGCAGCAACGGCGACGTCCGGCCGAGCGGCGTCATGGTCGCGGGCGCGATGCCCATCGCGGGCGCGAGCTGGGACGTGTGGTTCGAGAAGGCAGACGGCCGCAACCGGGTGATCTACGAACGCGTCGGCGCCGTGACCTCGGTGGAGGACCTGGACATCCGCGCGTTCACCAAGGACGCGCAGAACCGGGGCTGGATCAAACCGGAGTGGTACCTCATCGGCGTGGAGGCCGGCTTCAACCTGTGGCGCGGCGGCGCGGGCAACGCCATCGACGAGTTCTCGGTAACCGTCGACGAACCTCAACCAGCACCCCCCACCACCTCAAAACCCCTCGGCCCCGCCGCCTGCTCAGCCCAGCTGACCATCGGCACCACCTGGCCCGAGGGCTTCACCGCCACCATCGTGATCACCAACTCCGGCGGCCGCCCCCTGACCGGCTGGGAAGTCGACTGGACGTTCCCCGGCGACCAACGCGTGCAGAACTCCTGGGACGCCACCATCACCCAGAACGGCCGCTCCGTCCGCGCCGTCAACGCCGCCTACAACGGCACCGTAGAAATCTCGAAAACCATCAGCTTCGGCCTGGTCGGCACCGGCACCCCACCCAAGAACACCCCCCTCACCTGCGTACCCCGCTAACGACAGACAACTGCCAAACCACCCACACCACCGAGCAGACCTGCCCACCCACCCACACCACCGAACAGGTCTACCCGACCACAACGGCACCGAGCAGACTTGCCGTTTGACCACCCACCGAGCAGCACTCGTCCGCTTGTGCGGCCGGCTTGACTTGGGGTTTTTGGGCCTATAATTGGTCGGCGGGCATCTCTACCACCTGCCCTTTTAGCCCGACTAGGCCCAAAAAAGGGGCCCCAAGTCAAGCCGGCCGCACCCGGAGATCCTGGATCCGACACCGGCGACCCAGCACGGCACCCGTCCAACCACATTGAATCCAACACCGGCAACCCAGCACGACAGCCCCGGCCACCCGCTCACGTTGAATGCGACCCCCAGCCCCACCATCACAAAAGCCTCTTGATCTCCCCCCGAGCCCGATAAAACCCCCCACTGGCCGAACTGTGGATCTCCGTCACCACATACCGAGCCCCGGCCACCCGAATGTCCTTCGGGAACTGCACCCCACGCCCCCGGTCATACCCCTCCGACACCACATGCACCCTCAACCTCCCCCCGACCTGCACGCACTCCACCACCACCCCGCCACCACTCACGACCACCGTCTCCACCTCAGCGGTCGCCTCCACCCTCTTCCACCCGTCCGCCTTCACATCACTCCGCATCGGCACGCGCCCCTGCTCCGCCGCCCCCACCGCAGCCGGACTCGCGTCGATGCACGCCAACGACCCATCGGTCGTCACGATGTACAACCGCTCATCCCGGTACTGCATCGAGAACGCCGACCCGCACCCCGTCCCCAACTTCCACAACCGCGTCCCATCCGCGGCGAAGCAGTACACCGACGAATGGCTGTCCCCGGCGAACACGTACTCACCATCCGGCGAAGTGGCGCACGAGAACACCGCCGCGTCACACCGGTACCGCGCGATCTCCGCCCCGTTCGACTTCGCCAGCCGGTGCACCCACCCCCGACTGGTCCCCGCGAAGACCTCCGCGGGCTCCTGCCACCCGAACAGCACGTCCCCGTTGGTGTCCGTGTGCCACACCTGGTCACCCGACCGCGCCGCGTAGTGCGTGACGCCCCGCGAGTGCCCGTGGAAAGCGCCCTCCGGTGCGCAGCGGACCATCCACGCGCCGTCACCGCTGCTCGGCCGCGACCACTGGAACTCGTCCTCGTGGTCGACGATCGTGATGCCGCCCTGCCGGTCGGACACGCCGAGCACGCCGTCGTCGATGTCCAGCCAGTAGATGTCGACGTTGCTGGCGATCTCGTAGGCGACCCTGGGCACCTTGCCGCCCAGGTCGTACACGCGGCCGTCGTCGCACCCCGCGTAGATCCAGAAGTCGTCCGCCACGATGCACTTCACCCCGTCGGGCAGGCCGTACCGGCCGGTGACCGCGCCGTCGTGGGTGAGCGTGAAGACGTCGCCCCTCTCGTTGCCCACCCAGGCCTGGTCCTCGCCGACGAAGATGCCGAACGCGGGCGCGCCGGACGCGAACCGCCACAGCACCGGCGCCTGGTGCGCGGTGGACACGACGCTGGCGATCTGCCGCCTGCTGACCGCGCGCCGCTGCCGCACGCCCTTCACGGCGGGCGCGTACCCCTTGCGCACCTTCTCGCCGATCTTCTTCTCGGCCGCCTTCACGGCCTTGGCGGCGTCCGGGTACGTCGCGTCGCGGATCGTCCCCGTCTCGCCGATGCGCCCGTAGGTGATCGTCACCCTCGTGTCGGCCACGTGCACCTCGTAGAACTTGTGGGCACCGCCGTCCGTCTCGGACAGCTCCAGGTACGTGGTGGCAGCAGGCATTCTGATCTCTCCTCGGGACCCCGGTGACGCGATGGGACCAAGGTAGCCGGCAGCACCGACAATTTTCGATCACGCCCTCCAGCAGCGGGTACTACCGTGCGGACATGACCGACTACCCCGCCCCGCCCGTGCCCGTGGACCACGTGCAGCCCGTCCCGCGCCGCATCCGCGCGCTGCTGGCGGGCGAGGTCGTGCTCGACACCACGCGCGCGCTCCACGTCTGGGAGCACCGGTTCTACCCGCAGTACTACGTCCCGCGCGCCGACGTCCGGCCCGACGTCCTGGTGGACGAGCACCACGAGCGGCGCACCAGCCGGGGGCTCGCGCGCGTCCACGGCGTCCGCGCCGCCGGTGAGCACCGGGTCGGGGCTGCCCTGCACCACCCGGACTTCCACGACGCCGTGCGCTTCGACTGGGCCGCGGCGGACCAGTGGTTCGAGGAGGACGAGCAGGTCTTCGTGCACCCACGTAGCCCGTACGTGCGGGTGGACGCCCTGCGGTCGTCGCGCGCGGTGCGGATCGAGGTGGACGGGGTGGTGGTCGCCGAGTCGTCGGCGCCGGTGATGGTGTTCGAGACCGGCCTGCCCACCCGCTACTACCTCAGCCGCACGGACGTCGACTTCCGCGTGCTCACCCGCACCGCCACGGTGACCGCGTGCCCGTACAAGGGGACGACGACCGACTACTGGTCGGTCACCACGCCCGCCGGCACGCACCAGGACCTGGCGTGGAGCTACAGCTTCCCCACGAAGGAGCTGCTGCCGATCGCCGGTCTGGTCGCGTTCTACAACGAGGAGGTCGACGTCGTCCTCGACGGCGTGCGGCAGGAACGGCCCGTCACGCACTTCTGAGCACGCGGGATCCCCCTAGGGCGGGGTGCCCAGGGGGAGTGGTCCTACGAGGCGCGCGCGGCCTTCTCGTCGCGCTTGGACTTGGCCAGGCTCGCCACCGTGGTGACCACCAGGATGCCGATGATCACCGGGAGCGAGACAGCGATGCCGATCGTCGGGACCGCCAGCGCCTCGCCGCCGTTGAGGAACGGCAGCGAGTTGGTGTGCAGCGCCTCCAGGATCAGCTTCACGCCGATGAACGCGAGGATCAGCGACAGGCCGATCGACAGGTACACGAGCCTGTTGAGCAGGCCCCCGAGCAGGAAGTACAGCTGCCTCAGGCCCATCAGCGCGAACGCGTTGGCCGTGAAGACGAGGAACGGCTCCTTGGTGAGGCCGAAGATCGCCGGGATGGAGTCGAGCGCGAACAGCAGGTCGGTGCTGCCGATCGCGATCATCACGATGAACATCGGGGTCACGAAGCGCTTGCCGTCGACCTTGATGAACGACTTCGAGTCGTGGTACTCGTCGGCCACCGGGAAGATCCGGCGCACGAAGCGCAGGAAGGCGTTCTCCTTGAACTCCTCGTCCTCGTCGTGGCCCGTCCGCGCCAGCTTGTAGCCGGTGTAGATCAGGAAGGCGCCGAAGAGGTAGAACACCCAGCTGAACTGCGCGATGACCGCCGCGCCGACGGCGATGAAGATGCCGCGCATCACCAGGGCGATCAGGATGCCGACCAGAAGCACCCGCCCCTGGTGGATCGCGGGCACCTTGAACGTGTTCATGATGATCAGGAAGATGAACAGGTTGTCGATGCTGAGCGAGTACTCGGTGATGTACCCCGCGAAGAACTCGCCCGCCGGGACACCTCCGGCGAAGTACCAGAGGCCGATGCCGAACAGCACGGCCACCGAGACGTAGAACGTCACCCAGCGACCGGCCTCGCCGAGCGAGACCTCATGCGGTTTGCGGCCGACGAGAACCAGGTCGACGGCCAGCAGGAGCAGCAGCCCCACGACCGTCGCGAGCCACAACCACAGTGGAACAGACATGCGGAAACACCCTCCGGAACATGGCGAACGCGCCGATGACCGGAGGTCTCCTCCGCCGGTTCACACCGACCGGCGGCACCGGGAGCGAAACCTGACTCCGTGTTGACGGCACCGCCGCGTTGGGAGTACTCCCCTCCGCTTACCGCAACCAGTGTCCCTTATGTCCAGTCCCGAGCGCCACACGGGAACGCCCGATCGCCCCGATCGTGTGCGGTCTCACCGTCTGACGAGGCGCCGCCGGGCGTGACGAAACCCGTGATGGGAAATCCGGAGGACGCGCGGGCGACCGGCGGCGAAAAAGTGATCATCCATCACCATTTCCGGGATTTGACTCCCGTTTGGTCCATTCGAGAAGTGCTTCTCCGGTGGATGGCCGTCTCGGTAGCATCCGGCATTTTTCGCGACACGAATGGCCTAGTGGTTATGTGACTGGAAGATCGGCGATGACGATTCCGCATCTCTGGGAGCGCTCCCGGACCGAAGTGTTGTAGGGGGCTCTGGATCGGTTGTTGCGGCCGCTCGGTGCCCTGTTGACTACAGAAGGTAGTTGAATTTCCAATTATTATCTCGAACCGATCACGGCATCACATCAGAACTGGTGGTCCATGCGATCAGGGGTTACTAGTTGGACGTGCCTCTGAGAGCCAGGCCGGTCGTACCAGTCACGCGCTGTGCGCGGAAGCGACGACCGGGAACCACCCCCATCCAAGGACCGGTGTGCTTGTGAACCACGATTCGATGCAGCACTTCTCTTCGGGTCTGTGGACCCCGCTGCTCGCCTACGCGATCTCGGTGATCGGTTCGCTGATCGGGTTGTCGTGCATGGCCAGGGCCCGGTCGGAGACGGGACGCCGCTCCAAGGTGACCTGGACGGTCTTCGGCGCGTTCGCCATCGGCGGCGTGGCGATCTGGCTGATGCACTTCATCGCGATGCTCGGCTTCGACGTCAGCTCCGGCGTCGTGAAGTACTCCGCGCCGCTCACGGCCCTGTCCGCGCTGATCGCGGTGGTCATGGTCGGCATCGGCCTGTCGATGGTCACGCTCGTGAGGTTCACCAAGGTGCGCCTCGTGAGCGCGGGTGTGGTGTCCGGCCTCGGCGTGGCGGGCATGCACTACATGGGGATGTCCGCGATCCGGTTCCAGGGCGAGCTGTCCTACGACCCGTTGCTCGTGGGTGCGTCGTTCGCCATCGCCATCGTCGCCGCCACCGCGGCCTTCTGGTTCACCCTCGTGGTCAAGACGACCCCGGCGCGCGTGGGCGCCGGGCTCATCATGGGCGTCGCGGTGACCGGGATGCACTTCACCGGCATGGCAGCGGTGAGTGTCGACGTGAACCCGGCGATCGTCCCGCCGGTCGGCACGGATGTGTTCAACCTCGTGTTCCCGGTCTTCGTGCTCGGCGGTCTTGTCGTGGCCGTCCTGCTGTGGACGCTCTTCACTTCGGAGAACGACATGATCGCCGAACCCAAGGGCACGGTGGGGTGAATTGCGGTCGATTCGGATGCCGGTCGGGTTTCGACCGGCATCCGGTGCGACCGGCGTGTTCGGATCGCGCTCCACGGGATTCGGCAATGGCGATTCCCGAATCGTGACCGGTTCAGAACGTGATTTCCTTCGTCCGGCGCGGCATGAGCAGCACGGTCAGCGCGCTGAACGCCGCCACCACGGCCATGGCGACGAAGACGTTGTGCGTCGCCTCGTCCAGCGCCCCGCGCACGAACGTGACGACAGGCGAGTCCGGATCGGCGTGGCCGCCCAGCACCACGGTCGTGGCGTCCACGCTCGGCGGCAGCCGCCCCGCGACGTCCGCGGGCGGCTCGGCGAACCTGGAGGCCAGGGAGGCGTTCGCGATGGCGCCGAACACGGCGACCCCCACCGCGCTGCCCAGCGAACGGCTGAACATGTTCGTGGCCGTCACGACGCCCCGGCGGTCCCAGCCGACGGTCGACTGCACGGCGATGACGGTGGGGCTCGACACCAGGCCGAGGCCGACGCCCATGACGAACGAGCCCGCCGCGGCCTCCCAGACGGCCGAGTCCTCCGACAGCATCGTGATGAGCACGGCGCCGACGATCACGAAGGCGCTGCCGATCAGCGACGTGTCGCGGAACCCGATCCGCATGTAGATCCGGCCGGACAGCGCCGCGGACGCGGGCCAGCCCAGCGTCAGCGCGGCCAGCGCGAACCCGGCCACCAGCGCGCCCGTGCCGAGCACGCCCTCGACGAACGTGGGCAGGTACGACGTCAGGCCCATCAGCAGCGCGCCGACGACCAGCGACGTGAGGTTGCCGCCGACCAGCGTCCGGTGGCCGAACACCCACATCGGCAGGATCGGCTCGGCCACCCGGCGTTCCACCAGCACGAACACCACCAGCACCACCGCGCCGACGCCGAACACCAGCACGCTCTGCCACGACGTCCACGACCAGGCGACGCCACCTTCGAGCAGGCCGAGCAGCACCAGCGGGAGGCCGATCGTCAGCAGCGTCGCGCCGAGGTAGTCGACCTTGTGCACCTGCTTGACGACGTTCTCCTTGAACCGCAGCGCCAGGAACACCACGGCGATCGCGCCCAGCGGCACGTTGACGAAGAAGATCCAGCGCCACGACAGGAAGTCGGAGAACAGGCCGCCGAGCGCGGGGCCGATCAGCGAGGCGACCGCCCACACGCTGGTGACGTAGCCCTGCACCTTCGCGCGCTCCTGCACCGTGTACAGGTCGCCCAGCATCGTGATGCTCATCGGCTGCACCGCGCCCGCGCCGATGCCCTGGATCGCGCGGGCGGCGATCAGCACCGGCATGCTCCACGCGGCTCCGGACAGCACCGAGCCGAGCAGGAAGACCCCGATGCCGAAGAACATCACCGGCTTGCGGCCGAGGATGTCGGCGAACTTCCCGTACAGCGGCACGGTGACCGCCTGGGTGAGCAGGTAGATCGAGAACAGCCAGGGGAACTGGGAGAACCCGCCGAGGTCGTCCACGATGGACGGGACGGCCGTCGCGATGATCGTGCTGTCCAGCGCCACCAGCCCGGTGGTGAGCATGACCGCCATGAGGACGGGGCCCCGGTCCGACCGGAGTCTGAGTTGCTTCCGGGTGAGCGGGGCCGGTGCCGTCATGCGCTGGTGCTCCTGGTGGTCGCGGGGGTGTGCGTCGGTAGGGGCAACGCCGCTGTCGGGTACCCGCATTCCGCGTCGGGGCGAACGCGGTCCACATCGCGGGAGCCCTGGAATGGTCGGATGTGCGCCACTCGGCCATGTGATCGATAACATGTGCCGGTGGACAAGGTGACGCGAGAGCCCGCGATGACCGACGTGGCGCGGCTGGCCGGTGTGTCGCACCAGACGGTGTCGAGGGTGCTCAACGGCCACCCGAACGTGCGCGAGCAGACCCGCAACCGGGTGCGAGCGGCCATCTCCGAGCTGGGGTACCGGCCGAACCGGGCGGCGAAAGCCCTGGTCACGGGCCGTTCGCAGGTGTTGGGCGTGGTGGCGCAGAACTCGACGCTCTACGGGCCTGCCTCGCTGCTGGTGGCCTTCGAGCACGCCGCCGCGGAGGCCGGGTTCACCGTCAGCGTGGGCAACGTCAGCGTGCTCGACCGGCATTCGATCGGGCGCGCGGTGGAGCAGCACCTCGACCAGCGGGTCGCCGGGATCGTGGTGATCGCGCCCGTCGCGTCCGCGAACGAGGCGCTGGAGCACCTGCCCGCCGACGTCCCGCTGGTCACGATCGACGGCGACCCGTCGCGCCCGGCCGCGCTGGTGACGGTCGACCAGGCCGCGGGCGCCCGCGACGCCACCCGGTTCCTGCTCGACGCGGGCCACTCCACGGTGTGGCACGTGTCCGGGCCGAACGACTGGTTCGACAGCATCGGCCGCGTCCAGGGGTGGCGCGACGCGCTGACCGCCGCGGGCGTGGAGGTGCCGCCGGTCGTGCCCGCGGACTGGACGGCCGCGTCGGGGTACCGGGCAGGGCAGATGCTGGCGCGGATGCCGGAGGTGACCGCGGTGTTCGCCGCGAACGACCACCTCGCGCTCGGCATCCTGCGCGCGATGAGCGAACGCGGGCGCCGGGTGCCGCAGGACGTCAGCGTGGTCGGGTTCGACGACGTGCCGGAGGCCGCGTACTTCATCCCGCCGCTCACCACGATCCGGCCGGACTTCGAGGCCGTGGCCAGGGCGACGCTCGCGATGCTGCTCGGGCAGATCGAGTCGGGCACGCCGACCGCGACCCGGCACACGATCGCGCCGCAGCTCGTGGTGCGCGACAGCGTGGCCCCGCCCGCCGCGCTTTGAGAGCGTTCATCCCGTTCGTCCCGAGGGCCTGATCCCGTGCGCTGACAAGGTGTCCGCCGAGTTACCGAAACGTTGCGCCACCCTGTTGACGGCCGCAATGTTAACGATAACAATCCGTCGCACAAGCCGCACGGACAAAGGTGTCACGCATGCCGATCGATCCGCAGGACGCGCTCGTGGTCGGAGTCGACTACGGGACGCTGTCCGGCCGAGCCGTGGTGGTGCGGGTGCACGACGGTGCCGAACTGGGTAGCGCCGTGCACGAGTACCGCCACGGGGTCCTCGACCGGACGCTGCCCGCCACCGGCAAGGTCCTGCCGCCCGAGTGGGCGCTCCAGGTCCCCTCCGACTACGTCGACGTGCTGCGCGACGCGGTGCCCAGGGCGCTGGAGGCCGCGGGCGCGGACCCGGCCCTGGTGATCGGCGTCGGCACCGACTTCACCGCCTGCACGATGGTGCCCACGACCGCCGACGGCACGCCGCTGTCCGAACTGCCCGAGTTCGCCGGGAACCCGCACGCCTACGTGAAGCTGTGGCGCCACCACGCCGCGCAGGGGCAGGCCGACCGGATCAACGAGCTGGCCCGCGAGCGCGAGGAGCCGTGGCTGCCGCGCTACGGCGGCCTGATCTCCTCGGAGTGGGAGTTCGCCAAGGGGCTGCAACTCCTCGAGGAGGCGCCCGAGGTCTACGCGGCGACGGAGCACTGGGTCGAGGCCGCCGACTGGATCATCTGGCAGCTCACCGGGCAGTACGTGCGCAACGCCTGTTCCGCGGGCTACAAGGGGATCCGCCAGGACGGCGGCTACCCGTCGCCCGAGTTCCTCCGCGAGCTGCACCCCGGTTTCGAGCGGTTCGTCGTGGACAAGGTCGAGCACCCGATCGGCGCGCTCGGCGACCGCGCGGGCGGGCTGTCCGCCGAGGCCGCCGCGTGGACCGGACTGCCGGAGGGCATCCCGGTCGCGGTCGGCAACGTCGACGCGCACGTCACCGCCGCCGCCGCGAACGCGGTCGAGCCCGGCCAGATGGTCGCGATCATGGGGACGTCCACCTGCCACGTGCTCAGCGGCGCGGACCTGCGCGAGGTGCCCGGCATGTGCGGCGTCGTGGACGGCGGCATCGTGCCCGGCCTGTGGGGCTACGAGGCCGGGCAGAGCGGCGTGGGGGACATCTTCGGCTGGTTCGTGGAGAACTGCGTCCCGCCGTCCTACCACCGGCGCGCGGTCGACCGCGGCATCACCGTGCACGAGCTGCTCACCGAACTTGCGGAGGCGCAGGGGATCGGCGAGCACGGGCTGATCGCGCTGGACTGGCACAGCGGCAACCGCTCCGTGCTGGTCGACCACGAGCTGTCCGGCCTGGTCGTCGGGCAGACGCTGGCCACCCGCGCCGAGGACACCTACCGCGCGCTGCTGGAGGCGACCGCGTTCGGCACCCGCCGGATCATCGACGCCTTCGTCGACTCCGGCGTGCCGGTCACCGAGCTGATCGTCGCGGGCGGCCTGCTGCGCAACACCTTCCTGATGCGGATCTACGCGGACGTCACCGGCCTGCCGCTGTCGGTGATCGGGTCCGAGCAGGGTCCCGCGCTCGGGTCGGCGATCCACGCGGCGGTCGCCGCGGGCGCCTACCCGGACATCCGATCGGCCGCGGCCGCGATGGGGTCGGTGCGCCGCGCCGCGTACCGGCCCGTCGCCGCGAACGTCGAGGCCTACCAGCACCTCTACGCCGACTACGTCGAGCTGCACGACCACTTCGGGCGCGGCGGCAACGACGTGATGCACCGGCTCAAGGCGCGCAAGCGCGCCGTCGCGGCGACCGGGGGGAACGGCTGATGTCGCCGGTGCGGCGGGTGATCGCGGACCTGCGCGAGACGGTGGCGGCGCTGCACGGCGAACTCACCCGCTACGGCCTGGTGATGTGGACCGCGGGCAACGTGTCGGCGCGGGTGCCGGGCGAGGACCTGATGGTCATCAAGCCCTCCGGCGTGGCCTACGACCGGCTGACCGCCGAGTCGATCGTCGTCACGGACCTGCACGGCGAGCTGGTGGAAGGCGACCTGTCCCCCTCGTCGGACACCGCGGCGCACGGGTACGTGTACCGGCACATGCCCGAGGTCGGCGGTGTCGTGCACACGCACTCCGCCTACGCCACGGCGTGGGCCGCGCGCGGCGAGCCCATCCCGTGCGTGCTGACGATGATGGCCGACGAGTTCGGCGGCGAGATCCCGGTCGGCCCGTTCGCCCTGATCGGCGACGACTCCATCGGGCGCGGCATCGTGGACACGCTGCGGGGCAGCAGGTCCCCGGCCGTGCTGATGCGCAACCACGGCCCGTTCACGATCGGGTCCGACGCCCGAGCCGCGGTGAAGGCCGCGGTGATGGTGGAGGACGTGGCCAGGACCGTCCACATCGCACACCAGCTCGGCACGCCCGTCGGCATCGCACAGGACGACGTCGACAGCCTGTACGTCCGCTACCGCACCGCCTACGGGCAGGCCTGAGCACGTGGAACCACGAGGAGAGCCCGCCATGCCCCCTGCGACCAAGCCCCAGCTCTGGTTCCTCACCGGCAGCCAGCACCTCTACGGCCAGGAAACGCTCGACCAGGTCGCCAAGCAGTCCCAGCAGATCCAGGGCACGCTCTCCGACTCCGGCCGCATCTCCGCGGAGATCGTCTGGAAGCCGGTGCTGACCGACTCGGGCGCGATCCGCCAGGTGATGCTCGAGGCCAACGCCGACCCGGCGTGCGTCGGGGTGATGGCCTGGATGCACACGTTCTCGCCCGCCAAGATGTGGATCACCGGGCTGGACGTGCTGCGCAAACCGCTGCTGCACCTGCACACCCAGCTCAACGCGGCGCTGCCGTGGGAGTCCATCGACATGGACTTCATGAACCTCAACCAGGCCGCGCACGGCGACCGCGAGTTCGGGTTCATCCAGACCCGGCTCGGGGTGGCGCGCAAGACCGTGGCAGGCCACGCGTCCGATCCCGAGCTGGCCACCCGGATCGACGGCTGGGCCCGCGCCGCCACCGGGCACGGCCACCTGCGCGGCCTCAAGCTGGCGCGGTTCGGCGACAACATGCGCGACGTCGCGGTGACCGAGGGCGACAAGGTCGAGGCCGAACTGCGGTTCGGCGTCTCGGTGAACACCTACGGCGTCAACGACCTCGTGGCCGTGGTCGACGACGTGGCGGACGCCGAGATCTCCACGCTGGTCGCGGAGTACGCCGACGTCTACGCGCTCGCCCCGGAACTGGCCGCGGGTGCCGACCGGCACGACTCCCTGCGCTACGCGGCGCGCATCGAACTGGGCCTGCGGCGGTTCCTCACCGACGGCGGGTTCGGCGCGTTCACCACGAACTTCGAGGACCTCGGCGGCCTGCGCCAGCTGCCGGGCCTGGCCGTGCAGCGGCTGATGGCCGACGGCTACGGCTTCGGCGGCGAGGGCGACTGGAAGACCTCGGCGCTGCTGGCCGCGGTCAAGGCGATGGGCACCGGCACCGGGCTCGGCACGTCGTTCATGGAGGACTACACCTACCACTTCGGGCCGGGCGAGCCGAAGATCCTCGGCGCGCACATGCTGGAGGTCTGCCCGAGCATCGCGGCGGACAAGCCGTCGTGCGAGATCCACCCGCTGGGCATCGGCGGCCGCGAGGACCCGGTCCGGCTGGTCTTCGACGCCACACCGGGGCAGGGCGTGGTGATCGGGCTGTCCGACCTCGGCGACCGCTTCCGCCTGGTGGCCAACGAGATCGAGGTCGTGCCGCCGGACGAGCCGCTGCCCAACCTGCCCGTGGCGCGCGCGGTGTGGAAGCCCGCGCCCGCGCTGTCCACCTCGGCCGAGTCGTGGCTCACCGCGGGCGGCCCGCACCACACCGTGCTGACCCAGGCGGTCGGCGCGGAGGTGCTGCGGGACTTCGCGCACATGGCGCACACCGAACTCGTGGTGATCGACGGGGCCACCACGACGGCGGACTTCGGGGACCGCCTCCGCTGGAACCAGGCCTACTACCGACTCGCCCAGGGCTTGCCCGGCTGGCGATAGCTCGTACCGAACCCGACAGGAGAGAACAGTGAAGTTCACCCGTATCGCAGCGGTGGGAGGCGCTTTCGCGCTGACGGCCGCACTGAGCGCGTGCGGCTCGTCCACCAAGACGGCCGACCAGCAGCCTGAGACCGGGTCCGGTGCGGGCTCGCTGGTCGGCGTCACCATGCCGACCAAGTCGTCCGAGCGGTGGATCCACGACGGCGACAACATCAAGGCCGCGCTGGAGAAGCAGGGCTACCAGGTCGACCTCCAGTACGCCGAGAACGACATCCCGACGCAGGCCAACCAGATCGAGAACCAGATCACCAAGGGCGCCAAGGTGCTCATCGTGGCGTCGATCGACGGCAAGGCGCTCACCACGCAGATCCAGCAGGCGGCCGACAAGAAGATCCCGGTCATCTCCTACGACCGGCTGATCCTCAACAGCCCGAACGTCGACTACTACGCCACCTTCGACAACTTCAAGGTCGGTGTCGAGCAGGCCACGTCGCTGCTGACCGGTCTGGGACTGAAGAAGGCCGACGGTTCCGAGGGCGACGCCAAGGGGCCGTTCAACGTCGAGCTGTTCGCGGGCTCGCCGGACGACAACAACGCCACGTTCTTCTTCAACGGCGCGATGTCGATCCTCAAGCCGTACCTGGACAAGGGCACCCTGGTCGTCAAGAGCGGCCAGAAGGACTTCGCCACGGTCGCGATCCTGCGGTGGGACCCCGCCACGGCGCAGAGGCGCATGGAGGACGTCATCACCTCCAGCTACGGCGGCGGCGCGCTGGTCCAGGGTGTGCTCTCGCCCTACGACGGCCTGTCCATCGGCATCCTCTCGGCCCTGAAGAGCAACGGCTACGGCACGGGCACCCAGCCCTACCCGATCGTGACCGGCCAGGACGCCGAGGTCGCCTCCGTGAAGTCGATCGTCGCGGGTGAGCAGTACTCCACCATCTACAAGGACACCCGCCAGCTGGCCGACGTCGCAGTGAAGATGGCCGACGCCATCCTCAAGGGCGGCAAGCCCGAGACCAACAACACGAGCGACTACGACAACGGCAAGAAGGTCGTCCCCACGTTCACCCTCCCCGTGGTCACCGTCGACAAGGCCAACTACCAGAAGGTCCTGATCGACTCCGGCTACTACACCGCCGACCAGATCAAGTAGTCGCCGCAGGCCGGGCCCCGCTCGGGGCCCGGCCGTGAAGGGACCGACCAGCGATGGCAGACGACATCCTGCGCATGCGGGGGATCACGAAGACCTTTCCCGGCGTCAAGGCGTTGCAGGACGTCTCGCTGTCGGTGCGGCGCGGCGAGATCCACGCGATCTGCGGGGAGAACGGCGCGGGCAAGTCGACGCTGATGAAGGTGCTGTCGGGGGTGTACCCGCACGGGTCCTACGACGGCGAGATCACCTTCGACGGCGCGCCGTGCGAGTTCCAGGGCATCCACGACAGCGAACGCCGCGGCATCGTGATCATCCACCAGGAGCTGGCGCTGTGCCCGCAGCTCTCGATCGCGGAGAACCTGTTCCTGGGCAACGAGCTGTCGCACCGCGGCCTGATCGACTGGAACCGCACCAACCACGAGGCCGCCGCCCTGCTGGAACGGGTCGGCCTCAAGGAGAACCCGACCACGCCGGTCCTCGACATCGGCGTCGGCAAGCAGCAGCTCGTGGAGATCGCCAAGGCGCTGTCCAAGGAGGTGCGGCTGCTCATCCTCGACGAGCCGACCGCCGCGCTCAACGACGAGGACTCCGCGCACCTGCTCGACCTGCTGCGCGGACTGCGCGAGCAGGGCATCACCTGCGTGATCATCTCGCACAAGCTCAACGAGATCGCCGCCATCGCCGACTCCATCACGATCCTGCGCGACGGTCGCACGATCGAGACGCTGGACATGGTGGTCGACGACGTGTCCGAGAACCGGATCATCTCCGGCATGGTCGGCCGCGACCTGTCCGACCGGTTCCCGCCGCACACGCCGGACATCGGCGACGAGGTGCTGCGGATCGAGGACTGGACCGTGCACAGCACGACCCAGCGCGGCCGAGTGGTCGTCTCCGGGGCCAACCTGGTGCTGCGCCGCGGCGAGATCGTCGGACTCGCCGGGCTCATGGGCGCGGGCCGCACGGAACTGGCGATGAGCGTGTTCGGCCGCGCCTACGGCACCGACATCTCCGGCCGGATCTTCAAGAACGGCCAGGAGATCGCGGTCCGGTCGGTGCGCGACGCGATCCGGCACGGCATCGCCTACGTCACCGAGGACCGCAAGCGCTACGGCCTCAACCTCATCGAGGACATCAAGCGCAACGTCTCCGCCGTCGGACTCGGCAAGCTCGCGAAACGCGGGTGGGTCAACGAGAACGAGGAGCAGCGCGTCGCCGAGGGGTTCCGGCGCAGCATGAACATCAAGGCCCCGAGCGTGGCGACCACGACCGGCACGCTCAGCGGCGGCAACCAGCAGAAGGTCGTGCTGTCCAAGTGGATCTTCACCGATCCGGACGTGCTGATCCTCGACGAGCCGACCCGCGGCATCGACGTCGGCGCCAAGTACGAGATCTACTCGATCGTCAACCAGCTCGCGGACGAGGGCAAGGCGGTGCTGGTCATCTCCTCGGAGCTGCCCGAGCTGCTCGGCCTCTGCGACCGGATCTACGCCCTGTCGGCCGGGCGCGTCACCGGCGAGGTCGACCGCGCGGAAGCCACCCAGGAGCGACTGATGCAGTACATGACCAAGGGACAGGAGTAGCGCCATGACCAGCACCGCCCCCACGGACGCCGACGTCCCCAGCACCGTTCTCGACGGCCCGCCGGAGCGCGCGCCGCGCCGGTTCTCGATCAACCTCCGGCAGGGCGGCATCTACGTCGCGTTCGGGCTGATCATCGTGCTGTTCACCATCCTCACCGATGGTGCGCTGCTGCAACCGCAGAACGTCTCCAACATCATCGTGCAGAACTCGTCGGTGCTGATCCTGGCGATCGGCATGATCCTCATCATCATCGCCGGGCACATCGACCTGTCCGTGGGATCGGTGGTGGGGGTCACGGGCGCGATCAGCGCGGTCCTCGCGGTGAACATGGGCGTCTCGTGGCCGTTCGCCGTGCTGCTCTCGCTCGTCGCAGGCGCCCTGATCGGCGCGTGGCAGGGGTACTGGGTCGCCTACTTCGGCCTCCCGGCGTTCATCGTCACCCTGGCGGGCATGCTCGTGTTCCGCGCGCTCACCCTGACCGTGCTGGGCAACCAGGGCATCGGCCCGATCCCCGACCAGATCCGCACGCTGTCCAACGGCTTCATCGACGGCTTCCTCGGGAACGTCGGCCTCGGTCCCCTGGGGGGCGCGGACCTGTTCACGCTGGTCGTCGGGATCCTCGTCGTCGGCGGTACGGTCCTCACGCAGTGGCGCTCGCGGCAAGGCCGGATCGGCTACGGCCAGACCGTCGACCCGCTCCCGGTGTTCGTGCTGCGCCTCGTCGCCGCCGCGGTGGTCGTGCTGGCCGTCGTCGTGCAGCTGGCCCGGTTCAAGAACCTGCCGTGGGTGCTCGTGCTCCTGGCCGTCCTGGTGCTCGGCTACTCGTTGCTCACCAACCGCGCCGTGTTCGGCCGCCGCATCTACGCCGTCGGTGGGAACGTGCAAGCCGCCACGCTGTCCGGGGTGAAGGTCAAGTCGGTCACCTTCTGGCTCTTCGTCAACATGGGTGTGCTCGCCGCGCTCGCGGGCGTCATCGCCGCGGGCAGGCTCAACCAGGCCGGACCCACGGCGGGCAACGCGTTCGAACTCGACGCCATCGCGGCGGCGTTCATCGGTGGCGCGGCCGTGCAGGGCGGTGTCGGCAAGGTGATCGGTGCGATCACGGGTGGTCTGATCATGGCGGTCATCAACAACGGCATGTCCCTGATCGGTGCCCCCAGTGAACGGGTGATGCTGGTCAAGGGCCTGGTGCTTCTCGTGGCGGTGGCTTACGACGTGTGGACGAAGCGCAGGTCCGGCGCGCGCTAGTCGTCGTGCGGGGAGGTCCGCGGGCTCTTACGCTCGACGCATGACGGACCTCTCCGCACGTCGTGCGCACCCGGTGGCCGGACTGGCCGCGTTCCTGGTCGTCGTCGCCGCGGTGGCGGTCGTGGGGTCGCTGTCCGCCGTGTCGGCGGCCTCCGACTACGCCGCGCTGCGCCAGCCGTCCTGGGCTCCGCCGTCCTGGCTCTTCGGTCCGGTGTGGACGGTGCTGTACGTGATGATCGCCTTCTCGGGCTGGCTCGCCTGGCGGGCGGGTTCCCGTCGTGGACTGGTGCTGTTCGGGGCGCAGCTGGTGCTGAACGCGGCGTGGACGCCGTTGTTCTTCGCCGCCGGGGAGTTCGGGTTGGCGCTGGTGGACATCGTGCTGCTGCTGGTGTGCATCGTGGCGGTGATCGTGGTCTTCGCCAGGAGGAGCCGGGTCGCGGCGGGGTTGCTGGTGCCCTACCTGCTGTGGGTGGGGTTCGCGACGGCGTTGAACGCGAGCATCTGGACGGCGAACTAGGTCGGCAGCCGGTTGCCCCGCTCGTCGTAGGCGGTCAGCCGCATGTTGTCGAGCGCGCTCCCGGCGGGGATGTCGTCCGGGGTGAACCAGAAGACCGTCATGGTGCCGTCGGCGCTCCACTGGGCCTGGTGGGCGGCGCCCATGACCTGGTCGTCCAGTTCGAGCACGATCCGGTGCACGGGGCCCTGGTAGCAGCCGTACAGGCGGATCGTGGTGCCGTCGTGGGTCGTGGCGATGGTGAAACCGGTTCCCCTC
This sequence comes from Umezawaea sp. Da 62-37, assembly GCF_032460545.1. Taxonomy (GTDB): domain Bacteria; phylum Actinomycetota; class Actinomycetes; order Mycobacteriales; family Pseudonocardiaceae; genus Umezawaea. The sequence continues at coordinate 2,625,224 of NZ_CP135965.1, read as the reverse complement.
GCGTACAGCGGGGTGGTCTGCGCCGCGCGGTGGTCGTCACCCGTGCCCAGCACGAGGGCGTAACCGGTGTCCACGTCCCGGAGGGTGCTCTCCTTGGCGCTGACCGTGGCGGACGGGTCGGACAGCCCGCGGTCGCGGTACCCGGCCACGAAGTACAGCACCTCGTCGTCGAACCCGGTCCCGATCACCTCGCCCACCCGGACCGGTGCCGAGTCGCCGGGCAGGGCGGCGGTGATCTCGACGGTGGGCGAGGGCGCGATGCCCGGTCCGATGCCGCCGAGGGCGATGATGCCGACGAGCAGGGCCGCGGTGCCGCCGACGACACCACCGCCGAGGACCAGCCTGCGCCGCGCCCTGATCCTCCTACCGGACTCCATCACCCGCGCGACGTCGACCGACGGGGAGTCGCCCGCCGTTCCGCGCAGGGCCGAGCGCAGTGCGTCCAGGTCGGTCATCCGGTCTCCTCCCGCGTGGTGGCGCCCGCGGGCGACAGGGTGACCCGCAGTTTCGCCAGCGCCCGCGAGTTCGTGCTCTTCACGGTGCCGAGCGACACCTTCAACTCGGCCGCCACCTCGGCCTCCGGCAGGTCCAGGTAGTGCCGCAGCACGATGATCGCGCGCTCCCGCGCCGTCAGCCCGCCCAGCACCCCCATCAGCCACTCCTGCTCGGCGTGGTCGGCGGTGAAGTCGCCGACCACCGGCCGTTCCGGGACGGTCTCCCGCGCGTGCTCGCGGATGGGACGCCGCCACCGGTCGATGGTCAGGTTGGTCAGCACCCGCCGGGTGTAGCCGTAGGCGTCCTGGCCGCGCACCCGCGACCACGACGCGTACGTCCTCGCGAGCGCGGTCTGCACGGCGTCCTCCGCCTGGTGGCGGTCGCCGGTCATCAGGTGCGCGGCCCGCAGCAGCCTGGCCGAGTTCGCCTCCACGAACTCGACGAACTGGCGGTCACCCCTGCTCACATGCCTCCTCCGCGCGCACCCCCGCACCGGTGTGTACGAGCGGGACCCGCGAAAGGTTGAGAACCGCGGCCGTTTCTCTGGTGGAATGGAGCGCTTGCGGACGAGGGGGAGCAGTGGACATCGAGATCATGCGGTTCGACGGGGAACAAGCCGACGACGCGGACCTGGCGGCCTACCACCGGGTGGTCCAGTCGGCGCGGGAGGTGGACCTGCCGGGAGCGGCGCCGAAGTCCTACGACGTCGTCGCCCGGTCGGTGCGGATCCCGCACCCCGCCCTGGGCAGGGCTGGTCGCTGGGTGGCCCGCCGGAGCGGTGAGGTGATCGCCGTGGCGCACGCGTTCTTCCCGGACGGCGGGAACGCGCACATCGCGCTGGCCGAGATCACCGTCCACCCGGAGGCCCGGCGCCAGGGGATCGGCACCGCGTTCCTCCAGGCCGTGCTGCCCGAACTCCGGGCGCGCGGCAGGCGGGTCGTGGAGGGGCAGACCGCCGCGTTCGGCGCGGGGGAGAAGTGGGCCCACGCGCTGGGGGCCCGGACGGTCAACGCGACCGTCGTGCAGGAGCTGCGGGTGGCCGAGGTGGACCCGTCGCTGTGGGAGGTCGGGGTCCCCGAGGGCTACCGCCTGGAAGCCTGGTCGGGAGCCGCGCCAGACGACCTCGTCGCCTCCTACGTCAACGCGAAGACCGCGATGTACGACGCGCCAAGGGGTACCGCCGACTTCGGCCATCCCGAGTGGACGGTCGAACGGGTGCGCGGGATCGAGGCGGAGCTCCGGCGCAACAACCGCGAGCAGCGGGTCGTCGCGGCCGTGCACGAGGCGACCGGCGAGGTGGCCGGGTTCACCGAGCTGTGGCTCCCGCTGCCCCCTGGCCGGGAAGGCATCCAGCTCGACACCGCGGTGCTCGCCGCGCACCGCGGCCACGGGCTGGGAGTGCGCGTCAAGGCGCGCGCGCTGCGCGACCTGAAGGCCGACGGGATCGAGCTGGACCTCATCACCACCGGCACGAACGCCGACAACGAGCACATGATCCGGGTCAACCTCGCGCTCGGCTACGCCACGGTCCGGTCCATGGTCGAGGTGAACCGGACCGTGGAGGCCTAGAGCCGTTCGGGGGCTTCGATCCCCAGCAGCGACAGGCCGAGCGTCAGCACCCTGGAGGTGAGCAGCGCGAGCACCAGCCGGGACTCGCGCGCCTCCGGGGTGGTCTCCGGCTTCAGAATGGGGCAGCTCTCGTAGAAGCCGGTGAACGCCGTCGCCGTCTCGAACAGGTACGTGCCCAGTTTGTGCGGCGCGTAGGACTCCAGGGTCGCCTCGATCGCGGCCGGGAAGCCGATCAGCTTCACCAGCAGCGCCCGTTCGGCGGGCTCGGTCAGCACCACCCGCGCGCCTGGCGCCGGCACGTCGCCCGCGTTGCGCAGGATCGACCGGATGCGGGCGTTGGCGTACTGGAGGTACACCGAGGTGTTGCCCTCCTTGGCCAGCATCTTCGCCCAGGTGAACACGTAGTCGCGCTCGCGGTCGTTGGACAGGTCGGCGTACTTCACCGCGCCGATGCCGACGATCCGGGCGAGCGCGGCCTGCTCGTCGGCGTCGAACGCGGTGCGCTCGGCGATCACCGCGGCGGCGTGGTCGACCGCCTCGGTCAGCAGGTCGACCAGCTTGAGCGTCCCACCCTCGCGCGACCGGATGGTCTTGCCGTCCTCGCCGAGGATCGAGCCGAACCCGATGTGCTCGGCGTGCTGGTCGGTGAGCCACCCGGCCTGCCGGGCCGCGGTGAACACCATGCGGAAGTGCTGCGACTGCGGCGTTCCGACCACGTAGAGCAGGTCCGTCACGCCCCGCTCGCGCACCCAGTACCGGATCGTCGCGAAGTCCGTGGTGGCGTAGTTGTAGCCGCCGTCGCGCTTGCGCACGATCAGCGGCAGCCGGTCGCCCTCGCGGTTGGCGAACCCCGGCGGGAACACGCACACCGCGCCGTCGCTGACCTCGGTCAGCCCCTTGGCCTCCAGCTCGGCGACCGTCTCGGCCAGGTACGGGTTGTAGAAGCTCTCGCCGTAGACGTCGTCGGGCCCGAGCCCGATGCCGAGCGTCCCGTACACCTTCTCGAAGTGCCGCGTCGACTCGTCCACGAGCTGGCGCCACAGCGACAGGGTGGCCTCGTCACCGCCTTGGAGAGCCACCACCCGCAGCCGCGCGCGGTCCACGAACTCGGGGTCGGCGTCGAACTTCTTGCGCGCCGCCACGTAGAACCCGTTCAGGTCGCCGATCGAGTGGTCGGCGTCCGTCCCGTCGGCCGACCAGCCCTCGTCGATCAGGTGTTCGATCAGCATCCCGAACGGCGTGCCCCAGTCGCCGAGGTGGTTGTGCGGGATGACCTCGTGCCCGGCGAACCGCAGCAGCCGCACCAGCGCGTCCCCGATGATCGACGACCGCAGGTGGCCGACGTGCATCTCCTTGGCCACGTTCGGGCTCGACAGGTCGATCGCGACCCGCCGGGCCACCTCCGCGGTCGTGGCGCCCATCCGCTCGTCGCCCAGCAGCCCGGCGGCCTGCTCCTGGAGCCACTCGGCGCGCAGCACCAGGTTCACGAACCCCGGCCCGGCCACCTCCGGCGTCTCCACCAGGTCCGCCGCGTCCAGGTGCTCCACCACGGCCTGCGCCACCTCGCGCGGCGCTTTTTTCAGCGTCTTCGCGAGGCTCATCGCCACGTTGCACTGGTAGTCCACGCCCTCGCGGGCGGAAGGTCGGATGACCGCCTCGGCAGGGGTGATCTCCACACCCAGGGCCGCGCGCAGCGCCGCCGCCACCCTGCGCCCCAGTTCCACACCGACGTCACCCTGCAACACCTTCGGACCTCCAGGCTCGTACTGCTGTCGGCCCAGTATCTCCGGTGGGGGAAATCGGTTCACGATCAAGCCCGGCGGCGACCCCGACGGGCACCGCCGCGCCACCGGCTAACCGGTCACGCGCCGGATCGTCGCGATCGGCCCGATGGCGTTGATCAACGACACCTTCACCGGCTCACCCGCGGTCGGCGCGTGCACCGCGTACGTGCCGTCGATCGCCATGGCCACGTGCCCGAGGTCGGCGTAGTAGAGGATCAGGTCACCGGCCTTCACCTGGTCGCGGGGCACCGCGTTCCCGGCCAGCGCCTGCACGTACGTCGTGCGCGGGATCGACACCCCGACCGACTTGTACGCCGTCTGCATCAGCCCGGAGCAGTCGTAGGTGTCCGGCCCGACCGCTCCCCACACGTACGGCTTCCCGAGCTGCGCCATCGCGAACTTCACCGCGTCACCGGCCGCGCCCGTCGGCAGCGGCACGTTGATCGACGGGCCCGTGTTGGTCAACCGGGCCAGGTCCGCGGGGCTCAGCACGCCCAGTGCCTGCTTCACGTCGCCGGACTTGCCGTCCAGGCTCGTCTTCCGCTGCTCGGCCAGCGTCACGGCCGCCGCGGCCTCGTCGGCCAGCCGCTGCGCGGTGACCCGGTCCTCCTCGGCCTTCTTGCTGGTGGCCTCGACCTGGTCGCGCGCCTCCTTGGCCTTCTTCTGCGCGTCGAGCGCGTCGTCGGCCGCCTGCTGCGCCGTCCTGACCATCTCGCCGTGCCGCTCGGCGTAGACGTCCATGATCATGGCGGCGTCGAGGTACTCCTCGGGCGAGTCGCTGCTGAACACGGCGGCCAGCCCGTTGAGCCGCAGGCCCTTGAACGTGATCTCGACCAGGCTGTCCACCTCGGCCTGGAGCGTGATCGCCTGCGCGTGCGCCCGGATCTCGATGGTCTTCGCGGCTTCCTCGGCCTTCACCGCGTCGTCGGCGGCCTGCCTGGAGTTGCTCGCGGCGGTGGTCGCCTTGTCGGCGGCCTCGCGCTTGTCGGTCAGGTTCTGCTGGGCGGTGAGCGCGTCCTGGTTGGCCCGCGCGGCGGCCTGGCTCGCCTCCAGGTACTTGGTCATCTCGGTGGTGTTGGGGACGGCGGGCACGCCCGGCACCGTCGGCGTGGGGAGCGGCGCGGTCGTCGTCGAGGACGTCGGCGGCGTCGTCGTCGTGCCCGTCCCGTTCGACGGCGGCGTGGTCGTCGTCGGTGACGTCGTCGTCGTGGTGACGACCGGCGGCGGGGTGGTCGTCGGGGGCGCGGTCGTCGTGGTGGTGACCGGCGGGGGAGTGGTCGTGACCGGTGGCGGCGTGGTCGTGACCGGAGGTGGGGTCGTCGTGGTGGGCACCGCCGACGACGGGTCGGGTTGGGCCAGCGACGCGGGCGCTCCACTGACGAGCACCACGGCGACCACTGCCACCACCACAAGACCACGCATGTACGCCACCCCTCCCAGCACACCGCGAACCAGGAGCCATGTAATCACGGTGAGTGGTCAGTTCGCTGTGAGGCGCCTGAGAATCTGGGCCTCTGAAGTGCAAAAACTGAGAATATCCTGATAGACCGCATAACCAACCGCAATTTCGTCACCCACACCGGTGACACTCGACGGCTATACCACTCCCCGACGTCCGGCGCTGGCCAGCGGCGCGATCCGACACGTCGTGAATGACGCGAGCCGCGCCGCTAGCGTGAACCCCGTGATCATCCTGCCGAACGACCCCCTGTCCCAGCGCGTGCTCGACTTCGCCCGCCTGCACGTCGTGCCGTCGATCCTCAACCACAGCGTCCGCACCTTCCTGCACGCCTCCGCCATCGCCGAGCGCGAAGGCGTCGAGCACGACCGCGAGGTGCTGTTCCACGCCTGCGCCCTGCACGACCTCGGCACCGCCCACGCGTTCGACGGCCCGGTCCGGTTCGAGGTGGAGGGCGCGGACGGCGCGGCGGCGTTCCTGACCGCGGAGAAGGTGCCCGCGGACGTCGTGGACCAGGTCTGGGAGGCGATCGCGCTGCACACCTCGGCGCAGATCGCCGAGCGGCGCGGCCCGATCACGATGCTGACCCGGCGCGGTGTGGTCGCGGACTTCGACGAGCCGGGCGCCGCGTTCGAGGAGCAGTTCCCGCGCTGGGACATCGAGCGCGAGCTGAAGCGCCTGGTCGTGGACCAGGTGGCGCACAACCCCTCGAAGGCCCCGAAGGCGTCCTGGGCCGGCTACCTGACCCGTACCACCGTCGAGCCGAACGACTTCTAGGCCGTTTTGCGGAACCCTGACGGGCGGGAGGTGGGGTGTAGGCCTGCAACGGCTCATCGTCGTCCTGGCGACACCGAACCCGCGTCGGTGGAGCAACGGGAACTCGATGGGGAAGGCGCTGCCCGCGCGGATGTGCGTGCGGTCGTCCGGCACGCCCGTGCCCGGCCACGGCGGAACTGCACGTGCGCGGCGGGTCGGCCGCGACGGATACTGGTGCCGTGAGGGGTGGCGTCGTTCAAGCGGCCGCGGGTGGTGGTCGTGCCGGCGGAACCGCCGAAGACCGCGACCGGGAAGGTCCCGCAACGTGCTGCGCGACCTGGTCCGCGTTGATGTAACTGCGACTACGCCATGACGACTTCCCAGTGCCGCTGGGAGTCGGCGCGCCAGTCGTCGTGCTTGCGGTGGAACAGGTCCGCGGCCTTCGCGCCGCTCCAGTTCGCCGGGAGCAGTTGTGGGGGCAGGCCGGGGTCGAGGAAGGGGAACCGGCGCCACTCGTGCACCAGCAGCGTCTGCGCGTGCAGCGCGTTCTGGGCGGTGGTCGGCGTTATCGCGGCGAACTCGGCGATGAAGTCCTCGTAGCGCTCCTCGAGCCCGCTCAGGTCCCACGCCCTGGCCACCAGGTCCGCTTCCGCGCCGATGTCGCCGTGCTCGGCGAGGAACGACGTCACCGGCGTCTCCACGCCCAGGTCCGCGACGATCTTCGCCGCCTCGACCTGGCTGCGGGTGTTCGGGCTGACCCACACGCCGGGCTGCGGTGACCCGAAACCCTCCCACGTCAACCGGGTCCGCAGTCGGTGCCGCAGATCGCGCTGCGATTCGGGCACCGATACGAACAGCATCAGCCAGCGCCCGTCCCAGTTGCGGTGCCCGCGGCCGAACTCGTAGATCCGGTGCGCTCCTTCGGACAGCAGCCGGTGCCCGGGTCCGGTGAGGCTCCAGCGCACCCGCCGTCCCACCCGTTCCGACTCCAGCCACCCCTCGGCGGCCGTCCGGGAAAGCGCCTGCCGCGCGGACTTCTCCTCGATGCCGAACATCGCCAGCGTCGTGACCAGTGTGGACGTCCAGACCGGGGAGTCACGCGGCAGCACGTACTCGCCCAGCACCGTCATCAGGACCGATCGGGCGCTGGCGTGGCTGACTTCCCGCCGTCTCGACACCGTCGGGTGTGCGACGTCCGTCATCTGGTCCACCAGTCTCGCCGAGGGGCACCATTGTGGTGCACCCGCGGCGAGCCGCACAAGAACCGCGTAGAACGTCCACTCAGGACTCGGTGCGCAGCTTGCCCACCAGGTGCTCCAGCACGCTCGCGAACAACTCGGCTTCCAGTGGAGTCCATTCCGCGACGATGCCGTCCAGCCGGTCGACCACCTTCCGCCTGGCGGAGTCGATGGCACTCCGCCCGTCCGGCGTCAGCAGCAGCAACGTCGACCGCGCGTCTCCCGGATCCGCTTCCCGTCGCACCAGGCCGGCTTTCTCCAGGCGTGCCGCGTACCGCGTGGTCGCCGTGCGGTCGATTCCGATCTCGTCTGCCAGTCGGGTGGAGCTCACCGGCTCCATCCGTGCGATCCCGCTGAGTACCGGGTAGGTGGTCTCGTCGACGCCTGTCACGTCCGTGACCAGGTTGTCGTAGAGGTTCGCCCTGGTCGTGCGGCGGAGGAGGAGCCCTAGGGCGGCTTCGACACGGGAGGCAGCGGAATGCACCCGATCAGTGTACGTGCTGCTGGCACGTATGTGTTGTATGGTGGGTCTTGCGTGCCGCTGGCACGTAGTTGTGGGTCGGGTTTCGGGTTCGGTTTGGGGAGGGTGTGGCTGTGCAGGTTTTGGTGGATGGTGGGGAGTTTCGGGATGCGGATGCTCGTAATCGGTCGATCACGGAGTTCATCGCGAATGTGAAGTTGCTGAGGGTGCTTCCGGTGGGTACGTCGGAGTACCGGTCGGTGGCGGCGAGGATTCGCATGTTGGGGCCGGGGTTGGAGGCGGCGGGGTTGTTCGAGGTGGTGAAGCCTCGGGATCCGGAGGTGGCGACGTTGTTGTCGGGGTGATGGGGGTGGGGGGTGTTTGAAGCCAGGGGGCGCGTTCGTTTGAACGGGCTGCCGTGTTTGAAGCGGGGCGCGCGTTCGCTTGGAACCGGTGTCGCATTTGTTCGAAAGAGGGTGTCGGATCCAAGGTCTCCGGGTGCGGCCAGCTTGACTTGGGGCCCCTTTTTTGGGCCTTGTCGGGCTAAAGGGCAGGTGGTCAGGGCTGAGGCAAAGTCGTGTTTCAGCTGGCTGAGATCAACTTGATGGCTCGTTCGGGCCTTCTTCCCATATGACGTACGGCTTTGGCGATGTTGGTGTGGCCGGTCAGGCGTAGCAGGCTGATGGCGAGATTGCGCAGGCTGGCCATCATCCTGGGCCCGCCGCCGGTGCGTGCCCGAGAGGCATCTTCGCCCATCGTCACGTCGCGGACCCAGTGCAGCTTGTTCTCCACGTGCCAGTGCCCGCGGATGTAGCGGGCCAACTCGGCGGGCTGGGCCTGCGCGGCGGTCAGGGATGTCACCGCGTACACCGTCTCGCGGCTCGCGCGCCTGGTGCTGCCCTTGCGTTTACGGGTCCGCACTATCCGGACGGCCTGGGCGGCGTGCGGGAACAGGATCCCGGCGGCGACGGTGACGACCTTGTAGGTGCGGGTGACTACCCGGCCGTGGCCGGTGTCGGTCTCGCGGTACCCGATCGGCACGTCCTTCCACGGCAGGCCCGCCAACTGATCGCGCAACGCCTTCTGGTTGCCCTTCACGGTGATCACGTAGTGCGCGCCACGGCCGTGCAGGTACTCGGCATGCCCGCGTTGCGCGTGCAACGCGTCGGCGGTGACGACGAGACCGGTCACATCGACGATCGTGTCCAGAAGTGCTGCGAACATGGGGATCTCGTTGCTTTTCTCCGCGATCTCGACCTGGCCCACCGTGACCCCGCTGTCGTGGTCCAGGCACGCCATCACCATTCGCGCGCGCTGCTCGCCGTGACGGGAACCCCGCAGCGCCTTACCGTCGACCGCGATCGCGCGGCGCCGCCGCCTGCCCGGCGCCCCCATCCACGCTGCCTTGACACGCCCGGACAGCCAGACGCCGATCGCGGTGTCGAACCCGTCACCGGTCAATGCCGAGAGCGCCCGCCGGATCGTGGACGCGTTCGGTGCGCCGATCCCCATTCCGCTCAGCGTGTCCTCGGCCGCGTCCGCGGCCCATTCGGCGATCGCGGCGAACGACCGCGCACCGGAGACCACCGCGCACACCGACACGAACAGGATCGCCGCGAACCGATACCGCACACCCCGTTTCCTGCGTGGATCCGGCACCGACTCCAACACCTCGAGCAACCCGGTCCGCGCCTGCGGCGCCACCTCGCCCAGCGGGGCCAACTGGCGTGACAGGACAGTGATGGGAGACGATGACACGGCAGGCACGGCGGAGCTCCGAAGATCACGATGGCGTAGGAACCTTCATGATCGACGGTCCTGTCGTGCCTGCTCCGGACTACCCGATCTTCGGTGTGTCGCAACCCGAATCAGCAGGTCAAGCCACTGGTAGTCGACTTTGCCTCAGCCCTGGGCAGGTGGTAGAGATGCCCGCCGACCAATTACAGGCCCAAAAACCCCAAGTCAGCCGGCCGCACAGCGGTCGAGTGCTGCTCGGTGGGCTGTGGTTGGGGGCTTTTGCTCGGTGGTGGTCGAGCGGCAGGTCGGCTCGCTGTTGGCGTGGTTGGACAGTTGTTGCTTTGCCGTCGCGTCAGCGTGGGCCGAGTTGCTTGGTGGGCAGCCGATCGGCGGTCGAGTTGGTCGCCGCATGGCAGGCGAGGCTGGTTCGCCTGTCGCAGGGGCTGGCCCCTCGGAGGACTGGGGCCGAGGGGCTGCCGGTGGTTTGCGTAGGCGAGGCCGTAGGAGTGGCGGCGCCCGCAGGGGCTTACTGGTGGGCGACCTGCAGGGGGATTCCGATGCGGTAGGGCAGTTCCGCCCACACCGTCTTGCCCCAGGTGCGTCGTGAGATACCCCAACGCTCGGCGACTCGTTCCACCAGCAGCAGGCCTCGTCCGCGGTACTTCCCCAACCGCGACGTTCCCATCACCGGCAGGAGGTCGGCTTCGCTGTCGTCCACCTCAACCCGCACTCCGCGCTGCTCCGGCAGTTCGGACACGCGTACCCGACAAGGAGGGGTCGCATGGTCGTACACGTTCGACACCAGTTCGTTGACCAGGAGGACGGCGTCGTCGACGCACTCCTCCGAGGCTCCGGTCAACACATCGGTCACCCACTGCCGCACTGTCGACAGCGGTGGGTGCGGGAACCGGCTCAGGTCAAGCGACGCCGGCAAGCGCAAGGTCGGTTTCACGAGCCTCCCCACGAACATCGGGCCCGCCAACCGACGGGCATCCATCCCAACGCCCTTCGAGTACCCCTGTTCAGACCCGCCCACACAGTCCGAACAGGCCAGATATTCGTATTTCTCCCAAACCTCATGTCCGTGGGTCATTTGCACCGCTCCGGATCGGAGCGTGCTCCGCCCGCTCAACGGCGGCGGAGCCGGACGCTGGGTTGGCCAGGGCTGGGATGCGTGGCCAGGCAATTTCGGGTGCTGGGCCGGTCGGGGTGAGGCGTGGTGGTCCGGTCGAGGAGAGACGCTTGACCTGCCGAAGCTGCGAGCCGTGTCGAGTGCGCGCCCGGATGCCTGGGCGGGCGAAGCTTGATGCCGGCGAAGCCGGGCCTGTGCTCTGTCCCTGGGAGACCTCACGGCTGTCCCCGAGACCTCACGGCGGCGGCCGTTGCCCTAGCGGTCGCGAACCGACTTTCCGCAGCTCTCGCAGACGCTCCGAAACGCCGGGCTGTGAGATGTCGACCCCAGCCGTCCCGACAACAGCACTGGAGGCCGCCCGCCGTCAACCAGAAGTCCCAGGACCCGCACCGAGCGTGATCGCCCAGGACGCCGGAGCCGTGCGCAGATTGAGGGTCCGCCTGTCGACCCGCAGGTCGGCGGCAGCGACTGTGCCTTGGCCGTGCGTACCCACGGCCAGGGCCAAGTCGGGGTTCGTTATTCGGCTGCCTTGGCGGCGCGTTCGCGGCGGCGGGCGCGCATGTCGACGAACTTGGTGGCCTTGCCGTCGAGGACGGCCATGAACTCGGCCAGTTCCTCGCGCGCCTTCTCGCCTTCGCCGGTGAGGTTGGTGCGTTCGAACACCTTCCAGAACCGGAGGATGGGCATGATGACCTCGTCGTGGTGGAGCCTGAGGTCGTAGATGCCCGCGTTCGCGATGGTGGCGGAGCTGCGGAGGAAGTCCGAGATGCCGGCACCGGGCATCTTGAAGTTCAGGACCTCGTCGCGGACGGCCTGCATGGTCTCGTCGGGCTGGACCTCGAAGGCGGCGGTGACGAGGTTGCGGTAGAAGACCATGTGCAGGTTCTCGTCCGTGGCGATGCGGGAGAGCAGCTGGTCGGCGAGCGGGCAGTTGGTCGCGCGGCCGGTGTTGCGGTGCGAGATCCTGGTCGCCAGCTCCTGGAACGACACGTACACGATGTTGCGGATCGCGGACTCGGTCTGGCCCTCGAAGCCGACCGACATGTGCTCCATGCGCTTGCGTTCCAGCTCGACCGGGTCGACGCCGCGGGTCACGACGAGGTAGTCGCGCAGGGCGATGCCGTGGCGGGCCTCCTCGGCGGTCCAGCGGTGCATCCAGGTCGCCCAGGCGCCTTCCTTGCCGAACGACTGGGAGATCACCCGGTGGTACGAGGGCAGGTTGTCCTCGGTCAGCAGGTTGATGATCATCGCCGTCTTGGCGGTGGGGTCGAGCCGGGAGTCCTCCGGGCGCCAGTCCTCGCCGCCGAGGAACGCGAAGTCGCGGCCCTCGCTCCACGGCACGTAGTCGTGCGGCATCCACTCCTTGGCGATCGACAAGTGGCGGTCGAGGTTCACCTCCACGATCGGTTCCAGTTCGCGCAGCAGATCCGAGTCGCGGCGGTGGCTATCGCCAACCGTCACACCGATCACCCCGTTCTCAGTTCTGGTGGTGGGTCAAGTCCATTTCGCCCTTGAGCCTACGTGGCCCAGTGGAGGAAGCCGATTGCCGAGGTACGACTTTCCATCGACGCCACATGGGGTAAGCGATGGCGACCAGGAGTGACAACGCGGGAATACCGCGGAACAGCACGTAGTCGGCCAGTGGGACCACCACGCAGGCCCCGACGACCCAGCCCGGTGCGGCGGGGAACTTGCCTGGTGGGGTCCACGGCGTGCGCTTGCCGGGCTTGGCGACGGACAGCCACACCTGTGCGGCGAGCGCGCCCGCCATCAGCAGGGATCCGAGGCGCATCAGTATCGGATTTCCGTGTTCGCCGAGGTCGAGATTCGGGCTCAGCACGAAGATGCCGAGGTGCAGCTGGGACAGGGTGATCACGAATTTGGCCAGGACCCACCAGTGCCGGAAATAACCCCAGGAGGTGAGGGCCGAGAGCATGAACCCGGTGTAGGCCGACGTGGTGGCCATGACCTGGAGGACGTCGGTGTCGATCACGTTCGCCATCTCGAACGCGCTCGTGCGGGTGGGGCCGTCGGCGCCGAGTCCATAGGTGATCAAGGCGAACAGGGCGAGCGCCTGGCTCATCCAGCCGACCGAGCTGAGCACGTGCAGCCACACCAGCAACTTCCGCTGCGCCACGAGGACCCCCATAGGTAGATGTGCTACGTATAGTACAGCTACGCATCAACGGCCCGGTGCGGCGGATATCGCCGCCGTGTTTCTCAAACGCGCCTGGAACGGTCCAGAAATCGCCGGTTAATCCGGCCCGAATATCGCGCCTTCCGCCGAATTGGAACCGGAGACCCCGGATTCATCCGCGGTGGGGTTGCCCGTCGGCGCGTATCCGTGCCCGGTTTTCGCCCGTTCCGGGCTCCCTCGCGGGCGTCCGGTCACGACGTGAAAGCACGACGTCGCGTGAGGTGGCGGGCCAACGGGCCTGCGCAGGCGCGGTCCGGTCGATCTTGGTCCGGGCGGCGCGACGGCGTTCGGTTAACCCTTGGTACACGTGGTCACCACACGGAATTCTCCTTGTCATTCGAATTGGTATCAGTACGCGCGCCGAGCTTGACAAGGCCGCTCAATATGATTAATCCTCGCGCCAACTGACACGTTTCGGGGTATCCGACTCGCGGGCGAGCACCGCCCGCGGGCACGCCCGACGAGGAAGGTTCGATTCGTTGACTCCCACCCCAGTTCTGCGCTTGCTCGGCGTCGGAGCGTTGGCCATCGCGCTCGCCGCCTGCGGGGCCCCTCCCGCCAAGGAAAGCTCGTCCAGCGGCACCGCCGCGGCGACGGCCAAGTCCGCTGCCGACTTCGGTGGAATCGACAAGCTCGTCGAGGCCGCCAAGAAGGAGGGCACGCTGAACGTCATCGCGCTGCCCCCGGACTGGGCGAACTACGGCGTGATGATCAAGGCGTTCTCGGACAAGTACGGCATCAAGGTCGACTCGGCGCAGCCCGACGGGTCCAGCGCCGACGAGATCAAGGCCGCCGAGCAGCTCAAGGGCGGTGACCGCGCTCCCGACGTCTTCGACCTCGGCCTGAACGTGGCCGTCGCCAACAAGGCGATCTTCGCGCCGTACCAGGTGGAGACCTGGGGCGACATCCCCGCGGAGCTGAAGGAGTCGAGCGGCCTCTACTACGGCGACTACGGCGGCTTCATGTCGATCGGGTACGACGCGGGCAAGGTGCCCGCGCCGACCAAGGTCGAGGACCTGCTCAAGCCCGAGTACGCGGGCAAGGTCGCGCTCAACGGCGACCCGACGCAGGCCGGTGCCGCCTACTCCGGCGTCGTGATGGCGGCACTGGGCAGCGGCGGTTCCGCCGACGACATCGCGCCCGGCGTCGAGTTCTTCAAGAAGCTCAAGGCCGCGGGCAACTTCCTGCCGGTCGACCCGTCGCCCGCGACGATCGAGTCCGGCCAGACCCCGGTCGTCATCGACTGGGACTACACCAACGCCGCCCAGACCGCGAAGCTCACGGGCAAGCTGGACTGGAAGGTCGTCGTCCCGAGCGACGCCCAGATCGGTGCCTACTACAACCAGGCCATCAACAAGGACGCCCCGCACCCCGCGGCCGCGCGCCTGTGGCAGGAGTACCTGTACTCCGACGAGGGCCAGAACACCTACCTCCAGGGTCTGTCCCGGCCGGTGCGGCTCGACGCGATGACGAAGTCGGGCAAGGCCGACGCCGCCGCGACCGCCAAGCTGCCCAAGACCGAGGGCAAGCAGGTGTTCCAGACGCAGGAGCAGGCAGACAAGGCCAAGCAGGTCCTGACCGCCACCTGGGCGCAGGCGGTGGGCTGACCCTTGGTCGCACCCGTCACGACCTCGGCCGGGGGTGGCGCCGCCAAGGCGGCCGCCCCCGGCCGCGGGCCGACCAGGGGCAACGTCCTGGCGTGGCTCGTAGTCGTCCCGTTCCTGGCCTACGTCGGCACGTTCCTGGTCTACCCGACCATCCTGGTGCTGGCCGGGGCGTTCCAGGACTCCGACGGCGCCTTCACCCTGAGCAACCTGACCGACCTGATGAAGGGCGTCTACCTCCAGGCGTTCTGGCGCAGCATCGAGCTGTCCGCGATCACCGCCCTGCTCGGCGCGGTGTTCGGCGCCCTGCTGTCGTGGGCGGTCGCGACCGGCAACCCCGTGGGTCTGCTGCGCCGGGTCGTCGTGGCGGGCGCGGGTGTGCTCGCCCAGTTCGGCGGCGTGCCGCTGGCGTTCGCGTTCCTCGCGACCGTCGGGTTCCAGGGCTTCGTCACGAAGTTCCTGCAGGACAGCTTCGGGATCAACCTGTTCTCCGGCGGCGCCTGGATCTTCGAGCTGCCCGGCCTCACGCTGGTCTACACGTTCTTCCAGATCCCGCTGATGGTCATCGTGTTCCTCCCCGCCCTGGACGGTCTCCGTCCGCAGTGGAGGGAGGCGACCGAGAGCCTCGGCGGCAGCTCGTGGACCTACTGGCGCTACGTCGGCGGCCCGATCCTGTTCTCGCCGTTCCTCGGCGCCGTGCTGCTGCTGTTCGCGAACGCGTTCTCCGCGTACGCGACGGCCGCGGCGCTGGTGTCGCAGGGCAGTCCCATCGTGCCGTTGCAGATCCGCGGTTTCCTGACCGGCGAGGTGCTGCTGGGCCAGGAGAACCTCGGCAAGGCGCTCGGACTGGGCATGGTCATCGTCGTCGGCGTCGCGATGGGCATCTACGCCCTGCTCCAGCGGAGGGTGTCCAAATGGCAGTGACCGCCAAGCCCGGCAGGAAGATCACCGGCGCGGTCCTGCGCTGGGTCGTGCTCGTCGTGCTCGGGATCTACTTCGTGCTGCCGCTCGTGGCCATGGGCGAGTTCTCCACCCGCGGCGTCAACGACACGCGCAGCCTGGACTCGTGGACCGGCATCTTCGCCGACCCCGACCTGGTCGACTCCATCCTGACGTCGGTCGAGCTCGCGGTGCTCAGCTCCGTGCTGATGCTCGTGCTGCTCGTGCCGACGATGGCCTGGATCCGGCTGCGGCTGCCCAAGCTGCGCAGGCTCGTCGAGTTCCTGTGCCTGCTGCCGCTCACGATCCCGGCGATCGTGCTCGTGGTCGGCATGGCACCGCTGTACGCGTGGGTGAACTACCTGCTCGGCGACTCGCCGTTGACGCTCACCTTCGTCTACGCGGTGCTGGTGCTGCCGTTCGCCTACCGCGCCATCGACGCGGGCCTGGCGTCGATCGACCTGAAGACGCTCGCGGAGGCCGCTCGCAGCCTCGGCGCGTCCTGGGGCACGGTGCTGTGGCGGATCGTGGTGCCGAACATCCGCACCGCCCTGATCGGCGCCTCGCTGCTGTCGGTGGCACTGGTGCTCGGTGAGTTCACCATCGCCTCGCTGCTGAACTTCGAGACCCTCCAGGTCCAGGTCAACCTGATCGGCAAGCGCAACGCGGGTCTGTCGATCGCGGTCTCGCTCGCCTGCCTGGTGTTCGCGTTCGTGCTGCTGTTCCTGCTCTCCTACGTCGGTCAACGGCGTCGGGTCACCGTCGTCGAGGACTAGAGAAAGACCGGGTTTCATGGGTTACCTAGAGCTCAAGGGCCTCCGGAAGTCCTTCGGCGGCCAGCCCGCGCTCGACGGGCTCGACCTCGAACTCTCCGAGGGCGAGCTGGTCAGCCTGCTCGGGCCGAGCGGGTGCGGCAAGACGACCGCGCTGCGGATCGTGGCCGGGTTCGAGACGGCCGACACCGGGCACGTCGTCGTGGCGGGCAAGGACATCACGGCGGTCCCCGCGAACCGGCGCGACATGGGTATGGTGTTCCAGGCCTACAGCCTGTTCCCGAACATGACGGCGGCCCAGAACATCGAGTTCGGCCTGCGGCTGCGCAAGGCGTCGGGCACCGAGCGCGCCAAGCGCGTGGACGAGCTGCTGGAACTGGTGGGGCTCGGCAAGTTCGGCGCCCGCTACCCGCACCAGATGTCGGGCGGCCAGCAGCAGCGCGTGGCACTGGCCCGCGCGCTGGCCATCCAGCCGCGCGTGCTGCTGCTGGACGAGCCGCTGTCCGCTTTGGACGCCAAGGTGCGGGTCAGCCTCCGCGACGAGATCCGCCGCATCCAGACCGAGCTGGGCATGACGACCCTGTTCGTCACGCACGACCAGGAGGAGGCGCTCGCCGTCTCCGACCGGGTGGGCGTGATGTCGCAGGGCAGGCTGGAGCAGCTGGCCTCGCCCTCGGTCGTCTACCGCGAGCCAGCGTCCGCGTTCGTCGCGCAGTTCGTCGGCGTGACCAACGCGGTGCTGGGCAAGGCGGAGTCCGGCGCGGTGCGCCTCGGCACGTTCAAGCTCCCGACCGACGCCGCCGCCGAGCTGTCCGACGGCAGCGACGTCAAGGTGATCGTGCGCCCCGAGGACATCGGGATCATCGAGCACAAGGGCGAGCCGAACGGGTCGCTGCTGGGCAGCGTGCTCACCCAGAGCTTCCTCGGACCGGTCACCCGACTGGTGATCCGGCTCGACGGCGACGAGCAGCTGGTCCGCGTCGACCAGCCGTCGAACATCGCCGCCGCCTACCCTCCCGGCACGGCCGTGGCGCTGGACTTCAACGCCTCGCGATTCATGGTCGTACCCGCCTGACCTGCTGTCGGGGCCACGCGTGGTGGCCCCGGCACCGGTCGTGCATCATCCACGCATGACCGTCCCGTACCGCCCGATGACCGCCCGTCGGCCCGACGAGCCGCACCGGGCCTCGACTCCGCTCGAGCTGCTCTTCGACCTCAGCTTCGTGGTCGCGGTGGCGTCGGCGGCGGCCATGCTGCACCACTCGCTGACCGAGGACCACATCGGACACGGGCTGCTCGGCTACCTCACGGTGTTCTTCGCGATCTGGTGGGCCTGGCTGAACTTCACCTGGTTCGCGTCCTCCTACGACACCGACGACGTCGTCTACCGGGTCACCACGCTCGTGCAGATCACCGGCGTCCTCGTGCTCGCCGCCGGGGTGCCCAGGGCGTTCGAGGACGGGAACTTCACGGTCGTCACTGCGGGCTACGTCGTCATGCGGCTGGCCATGGTCAGCCAGTGGCTGCGCGCGCGGCACGGCGACGAGGACCGCCGCGTGACCGCGCTGCGGTACGCCACCGGCATCACCGTCGTCCAGCTCGGCTGGATCGCCCGGCTGTTCCTGCCGGACGGCCTGCTGCTGACGGCCTTCATCGCGCTCGCCGTGCTCGAGATGCTCGTCCCGGTGTGGGCCGAGCGCGCCGCGGGCACGACCTTCCACGTCGGCCACGTCGTCGAGCGCTACGGGCTGTTCACCCTCATCGTCCTCGGCGAGTCCATCCTGGCCGCCAGCAACGCGATCCGCGCCGGCCTGGACGCCGGGGCCGACGTGCCGGGGCTGGTGTCGCTGGCGTTCGCGGGGCTGGTGATCGTGTTCGCGCTGTGGTGGCTGTACTTCGACCACCCCGCCGAGGAGCTGCTCACCACGCTGCGGAAGTCGCTGACGTGGGGGTACGGGCACTTCCTCGTCTTCGCCTCGGCCGCGGCGGTCGGCGCGGGCCTGGAGGTGTCGGTGGACCACGACACGCACGTGGTGCACCTGCCGTCGCTCGCGGCGGCCATGACGACGACCGTGCCGGTCGCGGTGTACCTGCTGGTCGTGTGGTTCCTCCAGGTCTTCCCGACCGGCCGCGGCACGGCCAAGTGGGCGTTCCCGGCGGGCGCGGCGCTCGTGCTCGCGGCGTCGTTCGGACCCGCGCCGATCCACGTGACCGCGGTGCTGCTGGCGGCGCTGGTCGCCGTCGTGGTGACGAGCGAGCGGGGGCTGCGGGGGTGAGACGACTCGGGGCCCGTGTCCGAAGTGGACACGGGCCCCGAGGTCGGTCGTCAGGCCGCTACCACTCGCGGTAGGCGCCCTGGGTCTGCACGTTGAGCTCGTTCACCCGCACGAACTTCGCGGTGAAGGTGCGCGGGTCCCGGACGTCCAGGACGTCGAGGCCCTTCGCGATGTCCGACGAGTAGATGAACCCGTTGTAGTAGTACGCCGACCAGGTGCCGCCGGTGCCGCCGCCGGGGAGCGGGCCGCGCTCGAAGAAGCCGATCTCCTTCGGCTTGGTCGAGTCGGTGAAGTCCCAGATCGACACGCCGCCCTGGTACCAGGACTGGACCATGATGTCGCGGCCCTGCACCGGGATCAGCGAGCCGTTGTGGGCCACGCAGTTCTCGGTGTCGGACTGCATGCGCGGGATCTTGTAGTAGCTCTTGAACTCGAGCGTGCGGGCGTCGCCGCGGCCGTTGATGTCGTAGATGCCGTCCGCGCCGCGCTTCTGGCCGATGGCCTCGTTGCAGGTCGCCGCGCCGCCGCCGCCGAGCTCGTCGGTGAAGATGACCTTGGTGCCCTCGTTGTTGAACGTGGCCGAGTGCCAGAACGCGAAGTTCACGTTGTCCTGGACCCTGGTGATCACGCGGGGCTTCTCGCGGTCGGCGATGTCGAACAGGACACCGTCACCCATGCAGGCGCCTGCGGCGAGGTCCTTCGACGGGTACACGGTGATGTCGTGGCAACCGCTGGTGGTCGACACGCCGTTGCCGCCCGCGTTGCCGCCGTCCGGGAAGACCAGCGGCGCGGACAGCAGGGACGCCTTGGCCGGGTCCTTCAGCGGGACCTTCACGATGGAGATCTTGTCGTGCGGCGGCTGGCAGTCCGGGAACGTCGAGTTCGGGGAGTACGAGGAGACGTACAGGTAGGCGTTGCGGCCCTTCTTGTCCGGCACCAGCGTGTGCGTGTGCGAGCCGCAGTCGGTCTCCACGGCGGCCACGTACTTGGGGTTGCTCTTGTCGCTGATGTCGAAGACCTTGACGCCCTCCCACGAGTCCTTGTTCGTGGCGGGCTGCGAGACGCTGGAGCAGGAGTTGTCCGACCGCGACGAGTCCGTGGACAGGAACAGCAGATCGCCCTGGACGGAGATGTCGTTCTGCGAACCGGGGCACAGGACCTGGCTCACGAGCTTCGGCTTCTGCGGGTTGCGGATGTCGTAGATCGTGAAGCCGTCGTAGTTGCCGATGAACGCGTGGTTGTCCGCGAACGCCAGGTCGGAGTTGGTCGTCGTGGCGAACGCGCCCGGCTTCGGGACGTTCACCAGGTGCTTGACGTTGCGGCTGCGGACGACCTCGTCGACGGCGGGGACGCCGGCGGTCGGGTCGGCGGGAGCCGAGAGCTGGGTCTCGGACAGACCGTCGAGGTTGTCCTGGTCGGGCTGGGCCAGTGCCTGCGGACTGAGCGCCACGGCCGACACCACCAGCGCGAACGCTCCCAGGACCGCGAGCGGCGCACGGCGCCGTCGGGTCGGGACGAATGTGACCACAGGGGTCCCCCTATTCACAAAACTGATGCAGGAAGGCCAGTATCACCGTTTTGACCGACTGCCGACCACGTCCGATCGACGGGTAGTGCAGAGTTCCCGCGAACTGGAACGCTGGGCACGTCGGTCACGGGCAAAAGGGGAACGGATGCGCATCAGGGTCGGGTTGGTGGCGATCGCGCTGCTGCTCACGGGCTGTACGGGCACCTCCTCCACCGAGGACGCGGCGCCGATCATCGTTCCCGGCGCGCCGGGTGAGGCCGCGAAGACGATCTCACCCGACGATCTTGGCACCGACCGGTACATCGCGCCGAACGACCGCGATTTGGCCTATGTCGCGGGGATGGTCGTGCACCACCGGCAGGCCGTCGACATGACCGCGCTGGCACCCGAGCGGGCGTCGAACGAGGTCGTGCGGGGGTTGGCGTCGCGGATCCACGACACGCAGGGGCCGGAGATCGGGGCCATGGAGCAGTGGCAGCGGCAGTTCGCGGTGACGGCCGAGCAGCACGGGCATTCGGGGAAGATGCCGACCGTCGACCACGCGGCCATGCCGGGGATGGCCACGCCGGAGCAGATGGCGGAGTTGAAGGCCGCTGCCGGGGCGGAGTTCGACAAGGTGTTCGTGCGGCTGATGATCGCGCACCACGAGGGCGCGCTGACGATGGCCCAGGACGTGCTGTCCGACGGGGTGGACGTGAAGGTCGAGGAGATGGCGGCGGACGTGATCGCCACGCAGACCGACGAGATCGACCGGATGCGCGCGCTCGGGCTGGTCTAGTGCGGTGACCGCCGACCCGGTGAGGATCGCGGTCACCGCACTGGCGACCGGCCTAGGACGCGATCAGGACCAGGTCCTCGGAGTGCTCGAACGTCTCCACGGCGTTGCCGGTGACGTGGCGGGCGATGCCCTTGTTGCGGGCGTGGGCCTCGCGGAAGGAGTCGGAGGCCACCCAGGCGCGGAAGTCGGCCTCGGTGTCGAACTCGTTGAGCGACACGTACGGCTGGTCCGGGCTGGTGGGGCGGAGCAGGGTGCTGCGGCGCAGGCCGGGGACGCCGGGCAGGTAGGTGCGCATGTTGGCGCGGAACCTGGTTTCGAACTCATCGGCGCGATCGGCTGGGACGAACAGGCGGTTGGTGGCGATGAACATGCCGCACCTCCGGGTTTCCCGACGCTGTGTAGGTAATTATTCCAACGGTGCGTCGGGAAAGCAAGGGGATCACCCGGTCGTGCGGGCCACGCCATGCAGGACCTGGTCGACGAGCGCGGTCATGACGGCTTCGTTGTGGTCGTCGCGGCCGGGGACGATGGTCCTGGCGGCGGCCTCGACCATGCCGTGGACGAACAGCGCGCGCAGCCGCGGGTCGTCGACCTGGGCGTCTTCCAGAACGGCGATCAGCGGTGACAGCAGGCGTTCGTGTTCGGTGCGGATGAGCTCCCGGCTGGCGTCCGGGAGGGCGTGGGCGGACAGGGCGACGACCGCGCTGTGGCTGCCGTCGGTGATGACGCCCAGTTCGGCGCGCAGGTACGCCTCGATCTTGGCCGGGACGCCGTGCGCGGCGGCCACGGCGCGCTCGAGGTGGCGCGCCCACTCGGGGAGTTCGTCGGTGACGATGGCGGCGACGAGTTCCTCGCGGGAGCGGAAGTACTCGTAGAGGCTGGGGCGGGAGAGGCCGACGCGACGGGCGAGGGCGGCGAGGGTGAGGGCGTCGGGGCCGCTTTCGGTGACGAGGTCGCGCCCGGCGTCGAGCAGGGCGCGCAGGCGGTTGGCGCGGTGTTGCGCGACCGTGTCGGCGCTGATCCTGGGCACGGTTCGATGCTATCGCTGTCGGGACGGCGGAGCGGGCCGCCGGGAGCCCGACCCCTAGGGGTTCCTGATGGGTATCGAATCGGACATAACGGTTGACCTCCGGCGGGTGGCTTGCGAGGGTCTGAGGCCCAGTGGGCGGTAGGACTGCGAGGCGCTGATGGATTCCGTGCTCGGTTCGGTGCTGCTGCCGGTGGCCTTGGCCGTGGTGATGCTGGGGCTCGGGCTGTCGTTGACGGTGGAGGACTTCGTCCGGGTGCGGCGTCAGCCCGCGGCGGTGTTCGTGGCGCTGGTCTGCCAACTGGTGCTGCTGCCCGCGCTCTGCTTCGGATTGGTGGTGCTGTTCGGGCTGCCGCCGCTGCTGGCAGTCGGGATGATGCTGCTGGCGGCTTCACCCGGCGGGACGACGGCGAACCTGTTCAGCCACGTGTTCCGCGGCGACGTCGCCCTGAACATTACGCTCACGGCGGTGAACTCGGTGCTGGCCGTGGTGACGTTGCCGCTGGTCACCAACATCGCGATCAAGGCCTTCGCACCCGACGAAGGGGCGTTGGACCTCCAGTTCGACAAGGTCCTCCAGGTGTTCGCGATCGTGCTGGCGCCGGTGGTGATCGGCATGGTGGTGCGGCGGAGGTGGGCCGGGTTCGCCGACCGGATGGACCGGCCCGTGCGGATCTTCTCCGTCGCGGTGCTGGCCTCGGTGATCGTGGCGACGGTGGTGTCGGAGCGGGCGAACCTCGGAACGTACCTGGCGGCCACGGGTGTGGTCGTGCTGGTGTTCTGCTCGATCAGCCTGTCGCTGGGGTACTTCGCGCCGCTGCTGTTCGGGATCGGGCACCGGCAGGCGATCGCGAGCGCGTTCGAGATCGGCGTGCACAACAGCACGTTGGCGATCACGATCGCGATCAGCGTGCTGGGCAGCACGGACATCGCGGTGCCCGCGGCGGTCTACGGGGTGGTCATGTTCCCCGTCGCCGCGGTGTTCGGGTGGTTCGTGGTCAGGGTCAGGTCGGGGGAGAACCCCGAGGTGGGTCAACCGATCGGTTGACCGCGGGTATGGCCCGCCGGTCGATTCGGCGGACGTCCCGACCGGACAGTGTTGTGGCATGGCGATCATCGAGGTGGTGGACCTCGGCAAGCGGTACGGGCCGAAGGTCGCGGTGGAGAGCGTGTCGTTCACCGTGGAAGAGGGCGAGATCTTCGGCGTGCTGGGGCCGAACGGGGCGGGCAAGACCACGACGGTCGAGTGCGTCGAGGGGATGAGGGTCCCCGATCGCGGCACGATCCGGGTCGACGGGCTGGACCCGCGGCGCGACCGGGGTGAGCTGCGGCAGCGGATGGGCGTGCAGCTCCAGGAGAGCCAGCTGCCGGAACGCCTTCGGGTGTGGGAGGCGCTGGACCTCTACAGCTCGTTCTACCCGAACCCGGTCGACTGGCGGGACCTGATGGTCCGGCTCGGACTGGAAGGGCAGCGGGACGTCGAGTTCGGCAAGCTGTCCGGCGGGCAGAAGCAGCGGCTGTCGGTGGCGCTGGCGCTGGTCGGCAGGCCGCGGATCGCGGTGCTCGACGAGCTGACCACGGGCCTGGACCCGCAGGCGCGGCGGGACACCTGGGACCTGATCGAGGGCATCCGGGACTCCGGCGTGACCGTCCTGCTCGTCACGCACTTCATGGAGGAGGCCGAACGCCTCTGCGACCGGCTCGCCGTGATCGACGCGGGCAGGGTCGTCGCGATCGACTCGCCCGCCGGGCTGGTGTCGCGGGTGGACAGCGAGCAGCGGGTGCGGTTCCGGCCGTCCAGGCCGATCGCCGAGGCGCTCTTCCTGGAACTCCCCGAGGTGTCGGGCGTGCGCTCGCACGGCGGCCAGCTCGTCGTGACCGGGTCGGGGAACCTGCTGCACGCCGTCACGTCGGTGTTGGCGCGCAACCAAGTCGTGGCCGCGGAGCTGCGCATCGAACAGGCCAGTCTCGACGACGCGTTCGTCGAGCTCACCGGCCGCAAGCTCAGCAGCTGACGGGGGAGTCGTGCTCAAGGTCATCCGGATCGAAGCGAAGTTGTTCCTGCGCGAAGGGGCCACGGCCTACTTCTCGCTGCTGTTCCCGACCATCCTGCTGCTGGCGCTGGGGGCCATCCCCGCGCTGCGGTCCCCGGACCCGACGTTCGGCGGGCTGCGGTTCATCGACGGCTACGTCGGCACGCTGGTGGTGATCACGCTGGGGTACCTGGGTTTGCAGCGGGTGCCCGCGACGGTGGCCACCTACCGGGAGAAGGGCGTGCTGCGGCGGCTGTCGACCACGCCGCTGCACCCGGCGAAGGTGCTGACCGCGCAGCTCGTGGTCAACCTGGCCGCCGCGGTGGCGTCGGTGGTGCTCGTGGTGGCGGTCGGCAAGCTGGTGTTCGACATCGACCTGCCGCACCACCCGGTCGGGTTCGTCCTCGCCACGTTGCTGGGAGCCACCTCGCTGTTCGCGCTGGGGCTGGTCATCGCCGCGCTCGCACCCACGGCACGGGCCGCCACCGGCATCGCGGGCGTCCTGTTCATCCTGATCATGTTCTTCGGCGGCGCCTACCTGCCGCGGTTCCTGCTGCCCGAGGTGGTCAACACCGTCGGCCAGTACCTGCCGCCGGGCGTCGCCGCCCTCCAGAACGCGTGGGTCGGCACCGCCCCGGAACCGCTGCACCTCGTGATCATGGCCCTGATCACCGCCTTCGCGGGTACCGTCGCCGCGAAGACCTTCCGTTGGGAGTAGAGGTGGCCGAGACCGCGCTGGACAGCTGGGAACGCCGGATGCAGGCGGTGGGGCACGTCGTCCCGTACTTCGTGCTCACCGTCACCACCGCGCTCTACCTCGTGCTGTCCCCGCACGACCGCGGGGCGAAGCTGATCAGCCTCGCGGTCGTGGCCGGGATGTACGCGTGGATGTTCTGGTGGTTCACCGCCCACCCGCAGTGGCGGACCCGCCAGGACCTGATGGCCGTCTTCGTCCTCGGCCTGCTGGTCTTCTACGCCTTCCTCGGCCTGCGCGAGACGTGGTTCGGCGCCGTGTCGTTCGCCGTCTACGTCCACGCGGGCGAAGTGCTCACGGTGAAGCGGATGTTCGCCGCGGTCGCCACGACCGCCGTGATCGCCACCATGTCGCTGTTCGGCGGCGTGCCGAGCGGACCGGAGTTCACCGCGTTCCTGATGTTCGGCCTCCTCTTCGTCACGATCGCCTGCACGTTCACGTTCGTCGGGCACGTCACGACCGAGCAGAGCCGCAAGCGCAAGGAGATGGTCGTCCAGCTGGCCGCGACCATGGAGGAGAACGCCGGCCTGCACGCCCAACTCCTCATCCAGGCCCGCGAGGCCGGTGTGCTCGACGAGCGCCAGCGGATGGCCCAGGAGATCCACGACACGCTGGCGCAGGGCTTCACCGGGATCATCACCCAGCTGGAAGCCGCCGAGCAGACCGGCGACTGGCGGAACCGCATCGCCATCGCCACTCGCCTGGCCAGGGAGAACCTCACGGAGGCCAGGCGCTCCGTGCACGCCCTCCGCCCCGCCCCACTGGACAACGCGGCCCTGCCCGAGGCACTGGCCGAGGTCGTGCAGGGCTGGTGCGGCGCGACCGGCGTCGCCGTCGAGGTCACCACGACCGGCACCGCGCGGCCGATGCACCCGGAGGTCGAGGTCGCGCTGCTGCGCACCGCGCAGGAGGCGCTCGCGAACGTGGCCAAGCACGCCGCCGCGTCCAGGGTGGGGCTGACGCTGTCGTACATGGAGGACGTGGTCACACTGGACGTCCGCGACGACGGCGTCGGCTTCGACCCCGGTTCCACCGATGGCGAGGGGTTCGGTTTGACGACCATGCGGCAACGGGTGAGCAGGCTGGCGGGCGCCTTCGAGGTCGAATCCGAACCCGGCATGGGCACGGCCGTCTCCGCAAGCGTCCCCGCGATCCCGACGGCGGTCACGACGTGATCCGCCTGGTGATCGTGGACGACCACCCGGTCGTGCGGGACGGACTGCGGGGCATGTTCTCCGGCGACGACGACTTCGAGGTCGTCGGCGAAGCCGCCGACGGCGCCGAAGCCGTCACCCTGGTCGAAGCACTCAGACCCGACGTCGTGCTGATGGACCTCCGCATGCCACGCGTGGACGGCGTCGGCGCCATCACCCTGCTGCGGGCAAAGCGGAACCCCGCCCGAATCCTGGTGCTGACGACCTTCGACACCGAAAGCGACGTGCTGCCCGCCGTGAAAGCAGGCGCCACCGGCTACCTGCTCAAGGACACCCCCCGCGACGAACTCTTCCGCGCCGTCCGCTCCGCCGCCCGCGGAGAAGCAGTGCTATCGCCCTCAGTCGCAACAACGCTGCTGGGCCAGGTCCGCTCACCCGCCGCCGACCCCTTGAGCACACGCGAACTGGAAGTACTGGGGCTCGTGGCACGAGGATCCACCAACCGCGAGGCAGCGGCAAAGCTGTTCATCAGCGAGGCAACAGTGAAGACACACCTGCTGCATGTGTACACGAAGCTAGGAGTGAAGGACCGAGCTGCCGCAGTAGCCGTGGCCTTCGAACGCGGATTGTTCTAACCAAGCAACCCCACCAGCACACAAACCCACGAACCAAGTAAGCACCAACAAACCGAGCGCGCCCGCACCTTGTTCGGCCGATTTGACTTGGGGTTTTCGGCCCTACACTTTCGACGGCGGGCAGGAGCACTACCACCTGCCCTTTTAGACCGCCGAGGGCCGAAAAGAGGGGCCCCAAGTCAAATCGGCCGAACCCGGAGAACAACGGGCACCGATGCCCGGTTTCAAGGGACAAGCCCACCCTCACCCGGTTTCGAGGGACAAGCCCACCGCTACCCAGTTTCAAGGGACAAGGGACAAGGGACAAGGGACAAGCCCACCCCCACCCGGTCTCAAGGGACCCCCACCAAGGGAGTGAACGGCAGGTGGCCCCCCAACCACCCACCGCCCACAGCCCTCGCTCCCCTCAGCGCTCCTCACCACCCCCAGCGGTGAGGTCCACCACCAATGCAAGAGCCCCACCCCCCGAACCTGATACGTCCTCACCCCCGATCGCGGTCCAACCACGCCTGCCAGTCACCTATATGGGTGATGTCCACAAGATCCGGACCACCAAGACAGCTGTCCCGCAGCACAGTCGCCAAACAGGCACCGCCATCGGCCAGTTCGATCACCCCGATCTCCAGCTCGGGTGGCTCGGCGGGGAAGAGGTGGTCGCGCAGGATGGTCAGCGGGAGGTCGTAGACCTCGCCGACGACGCTGCCGGTGCCGGAGCGGTGCATGGCTGGGAAGCGGTCGCCGACGGAGAAGTAGCGGTACTTGGGCGCACTGCGGGCGACGAACAGCAGCGGCGTCCCCTGGAGCTGGTGGTGGAGCGGGCCGCCGCGCATGCCGCCGCCGTTGAGGAAGATCAGCGCCATCAGCGGAGCACCGCCGTGACGGCTTCGACGCCGAAGTAGAGGACGAACAGGCCCGCGATCGTGGTCATCAACCCACCCACCTCGCGCCACCCGCCTTTGCACAGCTTGATGAGAACGTAGGACACGAGGCCTGCTCCGATGCCATTGGTGATCGAGTAGGTGAACGGGATGAGCGCGGCCGTGAGGAACACCGGGATCGTGTAGTCGGTGTCCTGCCATGGGATGCGGCGGACCTGCGCCATCATCAGGCCGCCGATCACGACGAGCGCGGGCGCGGCGGCCTGTGCCGGGACGACGGCCGCGAGGGGTGTGAACAGCAGGGTAGCCCCGAGCATCGCGCCGGTGACGACGCTGGCCAGGCTGGTTCGCGCGCCCTCGCCGACGCCCGCCGCGGACTCCAGGAACACGGTGTTCGGCGAGGAGCCGGTGATGCCGCCCGCGATGGCGCCCGCGCCGTCCACGAGCAGGATGCGGCCCATGCCCTCGACCTTGCCGTCCTTGGTCAGGCCCGCCTCGTCGGAGACGCTGGTGATGGTGCCCATGGCGTCGAAGAACCCCGACAGCACGAGGGTGAACAGGAAGACGGTGGCGCTGATCGCGCCCGCCGAGGCGAAGCCGCCGAACAGGTCGATCCGGCCGAACAGGCCGAAGTCCGGTGCGGCGACGATGCTGTCGGGCACGGTCGGCTCCACCAGGCCCCAGCCCTCGACGTGGAAGACGGCGTTCACCACGATGGCCAGCAGCGTGGCGGTGCCGATGCTGATCAGCACCGCGCCGGGCACGCCCCGGCTCATCAGCACGACCATCAGCAGCAACCCGACCGCGAAGACGACGATCGGCCAGCCGACCAGGTGGCCGTCCACGCCCATCCTGACCGGGACGGTCGAGTGAGCCGCGTCGGGCGTCCGGGTGACGAAACCGGCGCTGACCAGGCCCACGAACGCGATGTAGAGCCCGACCCCGACGGTGATGGCGATCTTGAGCGGCGCGGGGATGGCGTTGATGATCCGTTCCCGCACCCCGGAGACGGCCATGACGACGATGCAGAAGCCCTCCAGGACGACGAGGCCGAACGCTTGCGCCCAGGTCATGGTGGGCGCCATCTGGAACGCCACTCGAGGCTGGATATCCACCTACTCGACCTCTGTGCAACCCGCCAGCGGACAGCTTGTAAGATTACATTGCTCCGGCTGGCAAGAAGTAAGCTGGCTTGGGCCTACCACCGGGCTGGTGGGAAGTGAAGTCTGTGGAGCTTGTGTAAGACCGTGGGCGGTACACCGTCCCTTCGCTGGTAACTCAGGCGGCAACGGGCTGTGAAGCAGAAAAGTCATCCTGCGAGGGGTGAATCCCCTGTTTCAGCTGGGGAGATGTCAAGACGTCCTTTCCCGTGCTGAAGAGTGCGTTCGACGGGGCCTTGTTCGACTGTTCCGGCCCCGTCGGACGTGGTTCTATTTCGGTGCCCCGGTAGGTGCCAGGTCTCTAGTAGTCGACCCGATCGCTGCGGGACTGCCACGCCGCGAAAGGCGCGTTGTCCACGTCGGTGCCGACGCGGTCGACGGGCAGGCTCCAGGCCTCCCTCGGCTTGCTGAACAGCTCGTAGAACTCGCGGTCGTCGAACCCGGCCGCCGCGGCGTCGTCGCGGTCGGCGGCGAACACCACCCGGTCCACCCGCGCCCACAGGGCGGCGGAGATGCACAGCGGGCACGGTTCGCACGACGACACCAGCACGCAGCCGGTGAGCTTGAAGTCGCCGATCGCCTGGCAGGCAGCGCGGATGGCGACGATCTCGGCGTGCGCGGTCGGGTCGAGCAGGTGCGTGACCTGGTTGGTGCCGGTGGCGATGACCCGGCCGTCGCGGATGATCACCGCGCCGAACGGGCCGCCGCCGTCGGCGACGTTCTTCGTCGCCAGGTCGATGGCCTCGCGCAGCCAGGCCTGGTCGGACGTGGTGGGGGAGGTGGTCATGGGGTGCTCCTCGGGCGTGCTCGTGCGCGCCGCGGCCGGTCGGGCCGCGACGGGGACGGAGGACGGGGACTAGGTTCCGGTGATGTGCTCGGGGCGGACCGGCACGCGGGTGAGCGCCAGGCCGGTCGCGGCCCTGATGGCGGCCACGATGGCCGGGGTGGACGAGATCGTGGGTGGTTCGCCGACGCCGCGGACGCCGTAGGGCGCGTTGGGGTCTGCCAGTTCGAGGACGTCGATGCTCATCGGCGGCATGTCGAGCACGGTCGGGATCAGGTAGTCGGTGAACGACGGGTTGCGCACCTTGCCGCCGGAGGTCTGGATCTCCTCCATGACGGCGAGCCCGAGGCCCTGCGCGGAACCGCCCTGGATCTGGCCGAGCACGGCCTGCGGGTTCAGCGCGTTGCCGACGTCCTGCGCGCAGTCCAGTTCGACCACCTTGACCAGCCCGAGTTCCACGTCCACGTCGACGACCGCGCGGTGCGCCGCGAAGCCGTACTGCACGTGGGCGTTGCCCTGGCCCGTTTCCGGGTCCAGCGGCTCGGTGGCCCGGTGCCGCCACTCGACCGTCTCGTCGACCACGTCGTCGCCGAGCAGCGCCACCAGGTCCACTTCGGACAGTTCGCGCCCACCCGCGAGCTTGGTGAGCTTGTCGTGCACCGCCGCGCACGCGGCCTTGACCGCGCCGCCGGTGACGTAGGTCTGCCGGGACGCCGAGGTGGAGCCGCCGTTGCCGATGGAGGTGTCCATCGGCAGGATCGTCACCCGCTGCACGCCCAGTTCGGTGCGCACGATCTGCTGCATGATCGTCACCAGGCCCTGGCCGACCTCGCACGCCGCGGTGTGCGCCAGCGCGACGAGTTCGCCGCCGATGACCTGGACGCGCACGCGGGCGGTCGAGTAGTCGTCGTAGCCCTCGGAGAAGCAGACGTTCTTGATGCCCACCGCGTAGCCGATCCCGCGCACGACGCCCTCGCCGTGGGTGGTGTTGGAGACGCCGCCGGGCATCGAGCGCAGGTCGAGCGTGGTGGACACGGGCGGCAGCGGCTTGTCCTTGACCAGCTTCAGCAGTTGCGCGACCGGGGCGGCGGAGTCGACGACCTGGCCGGTCGGCATGACCGAGCCCTCGGTCATCGCGTTCGCGATCCGCAGGTCGACCGGGTCCACGCCCAGCGCCTCGGCCAGCTTGTCCATCTGGGACTCGTAGGCGAAACCCGCTTGCACGGCGCCGAATCCGCGCATCGCGCCGCACGGCGGGTTGTTGGTGTAGACGCCGTAGCAGTCGACCGTCACGTTGTCGACCTCGTACGGGCCGACGCCGAGCGTGGCCGCGTTCGCGACGACCGCGCCGGTGCTGGACGCGTACGCGCCGCCGTCGAGGAAGATCCTCGCCCTGACGTACACCAGTTTCCCGTCGCGGGTGGCGCCGTGCTCGTAGTGCAGCACGGCGGGGTGGCGGTGCACGTGGCCGTAGAACGACTCCTCGCGGTTGTAGACCATCTTCACCGGCTTGCGGGTGTGCAGCGCCAGCATGCACGCGTGCACCTGCATCGACAGGTCTTCCCGGCCGCCGAACGCGCCGCCGACACCGGACAGCGTCAGCCGCACCTTGTCCAGCGGCATCCCCAGCGCGGACGCGACCTGGCCTTGGTCGACGTGCAGCCACTGGGTGGCGATGTACAGGTCGACACCGCCGTCCTCGGCGGGCACCGCGAGCCCGGACTCCGGGCCGAGGAACGCCTGGTCCTGCATGCCGACCTCGTAGCGGCCGGTGACCACGACGTCGGCCGCGGCCTCCTGGTCGCCGCGCCGGATCGGCACGTGCCGCACGAGGTTGCCGCCGGGGTGCAGCGGCGTCTCGTCGACCGCGGTCTCCATGTCCACCACGGGTTCCAGGACCTCGTACTCGACCTTGATCCGCTTCATCGCGCGGGTCGCGGTCTCCGGGTGGTCGGCGCCGACGAGCGCGACCGCCTCGCCCTGGTAGCGCACGACGTCGACCGCCAGCACTGGCTGGTCCTTGTGCTCCAGGCCGTACAGGTTCGAGCCGGGCACGTCCTCGTGCGTGAGCACGGCGTGCACGCCGGGGACCTTGAGGGCCTCGGTGAGGTCGATCGACACGATCCGCGCGTACGGGTGCGGGCTGCGCAGCGTCGAGCCCCAGATCATGTCCTCGTGCCACAGGTCGGACGCGTAGGCGAACTCGCCGCGCACCTTGAGGTTGCCGTCCGGGCGCTGGGGGCTGGTGCCGATGCCCCCGGTGACGCTGGAGGTCAGTTCCGCGGGGGTCAGGGTCATCGGGACACCTCGATCAGCTTCCTGCTGGCGGCGTTCAGTTCACGGGCGAGGTCTTCCTGGGACGTGGTGCGGAGTTCGCCGTCGACGACCACCGCCTCACCGCCGACCAGCAGCAGCTTCAGCGGCGGCTGCGGGCCGAGCACCAGCGCCGCCACCGGGTCGGTCATCCCGGCGTGGTCCATGCCGTCGAGGCGCCACAGCGCCAGGTCGGCGAGCTTGCCCGGCTCGATCGAGCCGATCTCGTCCTGCCTGCCGAGGCACTTGGCCCCGCCCATCGTGCCGAGCCGCAGCGCCTGCCGGACCGTCATCGCCCTCGGCCCGCCCCGCTGCCTGGCCTGCATGACGGACTGGCGCAGCTCGGTGACCAGGCCGCCGTCCTCGTTGGACGCCGCGCCGTCGACGCCGAGGCCGACCGGCGCGCCCGCGTCGAGCAGGTCGCGCACCGGCGCGATGCCGGTGCCCAGCCGCCCGTTGGACGTCGGGCAGTGCGCGGAGCCGGTGCTCGTGGCGCCCAGCCGCTTCACGGCGTCGCCGGACAGGTGCACGGTGTGCGCCAGCCACACGTCGTCACCGAGCCAGCCGAGCTGTTCGGCGTACTCGGTGGGGGTGCAGCCGTTCTCGGACTGGCACTGCTCCTCCTCGTCGATCGTCTCGGCGAGGTGGGTGTGCAGCCGGACCCCCTTGCGGCGGGCCAGTTCCGCGGCGCCGGTCATCAGCTCGGGGCTCACCGAGAACGGCGAGCACGGGCCGACGGCGACGCGGACCAGCGCGTCGCGCGCCGGGTCGTGGTGGTCGGAGATCGCCCGCTCGGTGGCGATCAGCGCGGCCTCGGTCTCCTCGACCAGGTTGTCCGGCGGCAGCCCGCCGTGCGACCGGCCGCGGTCCATCGAGCCGCGGACGGCGTGCAGCCGGATGCCCACCCGCCTGCCCGCGGACACCAGCGCCTCGAACTGGTCACCGCCCTCGCGTGGGAACACGTAGTGGTGGTCGGCGGCGGTCGTGCACCCGGTCACCGCGAGCCGGGCGAGACCGGCCGACGCGGCGGCGTGCGTGATGCCCGCGTCCAGGCCGCGCCACACCGGGTACAGGGTGGTGAGCCACTCGAACAGCGTGGCGTCCTGGGCGAAACCCCTGGTGGCCCACTGGTAGAGGTGGTGGTGGGTGTTGACCAGACCGGGCGTGAGCAGGCAGCCGGAGCCGTCGACGTAGGTGTGCGGGCCCGCCTGCGCCGGTGCCGGACCGGAGCCGACGGACACGACGGTGTCGCCGTCCACGATCACGTGGCCGTGGGCGTGCTCGGTGTCCGAGGCGTCCACGGTGGACACCGCGACCCGGTCGATGACGGTGATCATCGGCGGGCCGCCGCGAGCCGCACGGCGTCCAGGATCTTCTCGTACCCGGTGCAGCGGCACAGGTTCCCGGCCAGCGCCTCGCGGATCTCCGGGTCGCTGGGCTTCGGGACGCGGTCGAGCAGGTCGTGCGCCGCGACCACGAGACCGGGTGTGCAGAACCCGCACTGGACCGCGCCCGCCTCGACGAACGCCTCCTGCACGGGGTCGAGCCGGTCGCCGTCGGCGAGGCCCTCGACCGTGCGCACCTCGCGGTCCTGCGCCTGACCCGCGGCCACCAGGCACGAGCACACCGGGACCTGGTCCAGGTACACCGTGCACGAGCCGCACTCGCCCTGCTCGCAGGCGTTCTTGGACCCCGGCAGACCCAGCCGCTCGCGCAGCAGGAACAGCAGGCTCTCGCCCTCCCAGACGTCGTCGGCCTGGCGCTGCTCGCCGTTGACGGTCACGTTCACGCGCATTCGCGGGTCTCCTTGCCCAGGTGGTCCTGCCACGCCCAGCCCAGCGTCCTGCGGGCGAGCACGGCCAGTGCGTGCTTGCGGTACGCGGCGCTGCCGCGCACGTCGTCGATCGGGCTCGCGGCCTCCGCCACCAGCTCGCCGAACCGGCGCTTCACCGAGTCCAGCAGCGGCTTCGGCGCGTCCCAGTCCAGCTCGCCCGCCAGGAACTCCTCGGCGGCGGTGGCGTGCCGGGGAGTCGGGGCGGCCGACCCGACCGCCGCGCCGACCCGCTTCTCGGCGGGGTGCAGGGCGATCGCGAACGAGCACACGGCGATCACCATCGCGTTGCGGGTGCCGACCTTCGCGAACTGCTCCGGCCCCGGCTCGGCGTTCAGGTGCACGGCGGCGATCAGCTCGTCGGGCTCCAGCGCGTTGCGCTTCACGCCGAGGTAGAACTCGGCGGCCGGGATCATCCTGGTGCCGCGGGTGGAGGCCACCTCGATCACGGCGTCGCCCGCCAGCAGCACCGGGTGCGTGTCACCGGCAGGGGAGGCGGCGCCGAGGTTGCCGCCGACGGTGCCGCGGTTGCGGATCTGCGGCGACCCGACCGTGCGCGACGCCATCGCCAGTCCCGGCAGCTGTCCGCCGAGCTGCTCGATGATCCGGGTGTACGGCACGCCGGACCCGACGCGCAGCCTCCCGTCCACCGTCGACCACTCGCGCAGCTCGGTGATCCGGGTCAGGTCGAGCAGCGCCGACGGCCTGCGGTGGTCGAAGTTCAGCTCCACCATCACGTCCGTGCCACCGGCGATCGGCACGGCCTCGGGCTGCTCGGCCTTGACGGCCAGCGCCTCGGCGAAGGTGTTGGGGCGTAGGAAGTCCATCAGCTGCCTCGGTAGGTCGAGTACGCGAAAGGGGACAACAGCAGCGGCACGTGGTGGTGCTCGGCGGGGTCGGCGACGCGGAACGCCAGCACGACCTCGGGGAAGAACGACGAGATCGCGCCGGTGTCGAACACGAGCCGGTAGACACCGGCCTCGGTGGCGTCCCAGCCGGTGATCCGGCCGTCGGCGCCGGTCTCCCCGGACGACACGAGCGTTCCGTCCGCGCGTTCCAGCCGCACGGCGATCCCGGTGGCGGGTCCGCCGCGCTGCGCGTCCAGCACGTGGGTGGAGATCGTCACTCGCCCTCCAATCGGTGTGTGAGCCAGTACACAGAGCGGGGCCAGGGGACAGCTACGGCGGGGCGCATGAATCCCAGGCTCCTACAGGCGGTGCGTTTGTGCTTTCCTACAAACCCGATCGGACGAGGAGGTGGACGTGGTGCTTGTGCGAGCCCTGCTCGGAATGCCGGAGCTGCGCTTGCGCCTGCGGTCCGGCGGCGATCTGCTCGACCGGCCCGTGACCAGGCTCTACGGCACCGAACTACCCGATCCGGCACGCTACCTCTCCGGCGGCGAGCTGGTGCTCTCCGGACTGCTGTGGCATCGGGAAGCCGCAGATTGCGAGGTGTTCGTCTCCTCGCTGGCGCACGCGGGCGTGGCGGCGCTGGCGGCCAGCGAGGTCGAGTCGCGGGAGCTTCCCACCGCCCTGCTGGAGGCCTGCCTCAGGCACGGCGTGCCGCTGCTGGAGGTGCCCGTCGACCTGTCGTTCGCGACCATCACCGAACGGGTGGTGCTGGAGCTGGCGGCCGAACGGGTCGGCGACGCGGGCACGATGCTCGGACGGCACCGCAGGCTGCTGACCGTGGTCGCGGAAGGCCTTCCCGCGCTGGTCGAGGCGGGTGCCCGCGAACTGGGCGCGGCCTGTTCGGTGCTGTCCACGACCGGCAGGCTGGTCGCGGGCGTCGAGGTCGACCAGCCCGCGGCGCTGGTGCGCGACTTCCTGCGGGCCGACCGGCTGCCCAAGGTCGTCCGCGGCACGACGCTGCTGCCGGTGGCCGAACGCGGCGGCGGCAGGCTGACGAACTGGATCCTGGCCGCGGCGGGCGACAAGTCCGACGACGAGGTCGCCGCCGAGCTGGCCAGTCTGGTCGCGCTGGAGCGCTCGCGGATCGCGCAGGGCCGGGTGATCGAGAACCGGTCCACCGGGCCGCTGCTGCGGCTGGTGCTGGACGGCTCGGCCGGACCGGGGGAGCTGCGGTCGCGCGTCTCGGCCGCGGGCTTCGACCCGGACGCCCCGCTGCGCGTGCTCGCGGTCTCGGCGTCCGACCGCCGCGTCGACCTCGCCGCGGCCGTGCTGGAGGAACTGGTCGCCGAGATCGCCCCGCGCGCGCTCGTCGGCGCGGTCGGCTCCGAGGTGTACGCGCTGGCGCCCGCCGACGTCGACCGGCCCGCCGACGTGGCGCGGAGGGCGTTGCGCGCGCTGGAACCCGGCCTCGACTCCACCCGGCTGCTGGTCGGGATCAGCTCACCGACGGGTGTCGCCGGGCTGCGCGGCGCGATCGAGGAGGCGTCGCACGCGCGCAGGCTGGGGGAGGCGCGGACCGGCCGCACCTGCGTGGTGGCGGGCGAGGAGATCGCGCTGCACCAGCTGCTCCTGGCGGGCGTGCCGGAGGAACTGCGCTCCTCGGTGCGGCGCAGGCTGCTGGGCGCGGTGCTGGACTACGACGCCGAGCACGGCACCGACCTGGTCGGCACGCTGCGGGTGTTCCTGGACGGCTCGGGCTCGTGGACGACCGCCGCGGCGGAGCTGCACGTGCACGTGAACACCCTGCGCTACCGGATCGGGAGGGTGCAGGAGCTGCTCGGGGTCGACCTCGGGGACTTCACCACCCGTGTGGACCTGTACTTGGCCCTCCAAGTAGGGCCCGGAAGGTCGTAGAATCGGAGGATGGCCGAGGTCCCGGTGCAGAACCTGGTGGCGTACGCGGCGTTGACGGCGACGCCCGCGCTGCTCTGCTGGGCGGCGATCGTGCTGCCGAGGGTCGTCCGGCGGTTCAAGCGCCGCGAGCCGGACGTGCTGCCCGCCGGGCCGTCCATCGAACAGGTCTCCGCCGACCTCCGGCGCGTGCACCGGATCCTGGCGGAGTTCCGCTCGGGCACCCCGGCCGTGCGCCGGACGGGCACCCGGCAGGCCTACGACGCGCTGCTGGTGCAGGCGTGCCGGGCCGTCGAGGTGGACCACCGCCTCAACTACCTCCCCGAGGGCGTCGACCGCGAGCTGGAACGGCTGCGCGTCGAGGAGTCACTGCGGTCGGCGGGTCTCGCGATCCCGTGAACCGCCGTGGAGGAGGGAGCGCTCCTCCACGGCGGTTCCGGTGACGTCGGGCGTCACCGGGCCTGCTGCCACGGCACTCCCGTCGGGCGTTCGCCGGTGAGCAGGAACTCCTCGATGGCCGAGACGAGCGACGGCACCGGGATCTCGCAGTGGGTGGGGAACTCGATCCCCGCGTAGGCCGTCCGCCGCGCCGGGCCCTCGCCCAGCGTGACCCACGTGCCGGTGTTGTTGTCGGCGAAGAGGATCGCGCCGCGGTCGCCCCGCACCCCGACCGTCACCTCGTGGTCCGGGTAACCGGAGTCCAGCGTGGGGCGGTCTGTGTGGATGAGCAGCGCGTTGTCGCCGCGGGGACCGGTGAGCCGGTCCAGCAGCCGTCGGACGTCCTCACCCCGGCGCAGTTCGTCGACCTGGCCGAGCCAACTCCTGTCGCCCTCGACGGCGACGGAGTAGTGCGCCTCGATCACCGTCACTCCTTGCAGGACTTGCCGCCGTTGATGCAGCCGACCAGCCGGTTCATGATCTGGTCGGACATCACGTTGGCGAAGTCGTCGTGGTCGGAGAACGGGTCGTGCTCCTCGGCCGGGAACGAGTCGACCTTGTACTGCGCGTTCTGCTGCACGTCGGCCGGGATGTCGTAGGTGAGCGTGATGCGCAGCTGCGGGATGGCCTGGAAACCGTTGCCGCACTTGCCGTTGGCGTCGGCGAACGCGACGTGGTCGCGGTGGTTGGCGCTGTCGGTGTTCTTGCCGTCCCAGCAGCCGGGGAAGTCGTGGATCCGCTTGACCGCCGCGCCGTTCGGGCAGATCGGGTACTTGTCGAGGAGCACCTTGTCCTCGAAGCCCGCGCAGGTCCAGGAGGCCTTGGTGTTCTTGTCGCCGTTGATGGAGCGCTTGGCGTCGCCGTAGAGGATTTTCAGGAACTTCGGCATCGCGACCACGTCGCCGACGGGGCTGCCGCGGAAGGTGATGTCGGCGGCCTGCGGCTCCTGGATCACGCCGTCGTTGCCGGGGAGGTCCTCCGCCGCGTCCTCACCCAGGTCGGCCTCGTTCTGGGCGGCGTCGGAGTCCTTGCCCGCGTTCGCGTCGGCGTTCGGGTCGGCCGCCGTGGAGTCCTCGGCCGCCTGGTCCTTCGCGCCCTGGCCCTGCTTGTTCTGCTGGCCGTTGCGCTGCTGCTGGTTGTCGTTGTCGTTCTGGCCGTTGTCGCGCTGGAAGCCCTGCGGCTTGTCCTGCTGCCCGTTCTGGCCGTTGCGCTGGTCGCCGCCCTGCTGGCCGTTCTCCTTCTGCCGGCCGTTCTGGTTTCCGGTGGTGGGGTCGCCGACGGCAGGCGCTTCCTCGTCGGCTGCCGCGTCACCACCCGCCGCCGCTTCCGCCTCGCCCTTGTCGATCCGGATGACCGGCCAGAAGTAGGCCGACTTGTCGCCGTTCCCGCAGGTGGTCCCACCGGCCTGGAGGCTCTGGTCGCTGGAGTCCGCGTCGGTGGTCAGGTTGCCCACGTAGTCGTGCAGGTGCTCCGCGCCGTTGTCCACCCCGGGGGCGGCGATGAAGTTGTCGCCGTTGAAGTGCTTGTTCTCGTTCAACCCGCAGTCGACCGTGAACGTGCCGGTGGACGCGTCCTGCTGGGCCTTCGGGGCCTTCACGTTGGGCTTGACGGTGGTGATGTCGACGAACAGCGATTTGTCCGCGCCATCGGCACGAGCCTCCCCCTGGTCCCCGGTGGTGGTGAACGCGACGGCCAGACCAACCGTGAGTGCCAATCCGGTCATTCCGGCTGTCAGCTTCGCGCGGCGGGAGAAGGAATGCCGTCCCTGGGAACGCGTCATGTGATGTGTCACCTCGTCGTTCGGTACGCGCAGTGCGCTTCGATCCCCGGCCGCCTGACGGCGGTGGACACTGGGGCATACGTACCAATCCGCTCCCGATGCTCCCCCGCGACCTCGTCGTTATCCGCTCGTTATGTTCACCCGATGCGGCAAACCGGTCACGCAGGGCGCATGACGTGCGGTTTCATGATTTGCTCGAAGTTGGTGATTCGGTCACCACGGCCCGCTAACCGGAGACCTCGCGGACCACTCGGTCCGTGGACCGCGCGGTCTGGTGGAATCCGTTGGACCGCAGGGGTTTTCGGCCGGGGTCGGGCGGCATCGCCGCTGCTCGGGGCGGTGGGGCGTGGCCCGGCTGTCCGCGTTCGCCTCCCGATCCGGTCGGAACGGCCCATTCGGCCCCGACCGGTCGTCTGATCGCGCGTTGGTGCCGATCCGGTCGGGGGAGTTCGATTCCTGTCGTGCCGCTGTTCGAACTCGTTTGGACGTTGGACGAAATGGCAATGCGCGGTTTTCCGATCCAATCCTCCCCTTCCTGCGACATTCGACTCCATTTCGCCAGACCATGAGACCGATTCGCGTCTCTTATGGCGTTCCGCCGGGCCAACCGACCTGTCGGTTCGCTGAAGTGGTCGTCGTGGCGGTGGTTGCGACCCTGTTGCTGCGAAAGACTCCGGGAGTCCGGGGACAAACCGTACGAACGGCAGGAGCAGGGCATGTCTCGTGGGTTCGGTGTGGTCATCGCCGTCGGTGTGCTGGGGCTTTCGCTGGTGGGGGCGGGGGAGGCCGGTGCGGATCGGGGGCGGGTGTTCCCGAGCGAGTTCGCGCTGCCCAACGGGTTCCTGCCGGAGGGGATCGCGATCGGGGACGAGCCGACCGCCTACTTCGGGTCGCGGGGGGACGGGTCGATCTACCGGGTCGACCTGAGGACCGGGAAGGGGCGGGTTTTCAGTGAAGGGCCTGGTACGCCGTCCGTCGGGTTGAAGGTGGACGATCGCGAGAGGCTCTTCGTGGCCGGTGGCGGGGCCGGGAACGGGCGGGTGGTGGACGCGCGTGGCGGGGCGGTCCTGAAGAGCTACCAGTTCTCGCCGGACGCCGAGACGTTCATCAACGACGTGGTGGTGACGGACCGGGCCGCGTGGTTCACGGATTCGCGGAAGTCGGTGCTGTACAAGGTTTCCCTCGGCCGTCGCGGCGAACTGCCCGACGCGGCCACGACGGTGCCGCTGACCGGCGAGTTCGTGCTGACGCCGGGGGTCAACAACGCCAACGGGATCGCGGAGACGCCCGACGGCCGCGCGCTGCTGATCGTGCAGAGCAACACCGGCAAGCTGTTCCGGGTCGACCCGGCGAGCGGCGCCACGGAGGAGGTCGACCTCGGCGGGCAGGTCCTGACCAACGGTGATGGCCTGCTGGTCAAGGGCAGGTACCTCTACGTGGTGCAGAACAGGCTGAACACGGTGGCGAAGTTCTCCTTGAACCGCACCGGAACCCGCGGTGAGCTCGTGACCACCGCGACCGATCCGCGCTTCGACGTCCCGACCACCGTGGCGTCGTTCGGCAGGTCGCTGTACCTGCCGAACGCGCGGTTCTCGACGACGCCCACGCCGGACACGACCTACAACGCGGTCGCCATCCCCGAACCGTGATGGGCGGCCGCGGGCAAACGGGGAAGTAAACCAGGTGGTGACGGGGTCGACGTGGATTTTCGCGGGATTCCACGTCGGCCCCGTGTTCCCATGTCTCACACGAATGGGTACCCTCTCGCACGCGCCGTGCGAGTGATCGCTGCCTCTTGGTAATGATGATCTTCCAGTGTTACCGTTTCGTGGCCAATCAACTATGCGGCCGCAGGCGGATCTCACGTGCAGCGCCTGCCCTGGCAAAACCAGATTCACGAAGCTGCGGAGCGCTGTGAAGCAGAAGAGCAAGCCGGAGACGGACCACACCACAATCAGGTCCCGGCTGACGGGCGTGGTTGTCGTACCCAGCGTGATCCTGCTGGTGATGTGGTTGGCGTTCTCGTCCTACACCGTCTTCGACGGTTTCTACATCCGCGCGGTCGCATCGAGCGTCAAGGACGCGTCGATCCCGGCGGTGAACACCTTCGTCGCGATCCAGCGCGAGCGCCAGCTCGCCATGACCGCCCTGAGCGAGACTTCGCCGGACCTCGAGCCCCTGCGCGCCCAGCAGCGCCAGGTGGACCAGGCCGTGACCACGATGAAGACCGCGTTCGACGAGCTGACCTCCAGTGCGCCACCGGAGGTCAACGACAGGATCTCGAGACTCAACGCCACCCTCGGCGAGCTGCAGCAGCGCCGCGCGCAGGTCGAGGCGGGCAAGGTCGCCAAGAACGACATCTACACCTACTACAACGGCGTGATCGACGCGGGCACCGCGCTGTTCGGCACCCAGGCCCGGATCGTGCCGGACAACGAGGCCGGTCAGGGCGGTCTGAACGCGACCGAGCTGTTCCGCGCGGCGGACTGGATGTCGCGCGCCTCGTCCATCGCCTCGGGCGGTCTGACCGCGGGTGAGCTGTCGGACGCCGACCACCTGGAGTTCGCGCACCTCATCGGCTCCTACCACTCGTCGCTCGTGTCGACGATGCCGTTCGCCGAGCCGCGGGTGCAGCAGATGTACGCGGACCTCGAGGCGACGGACTCCTGGCGCAGGCTGAACGCCGCGGAGGACCGGCTGGTCGGGTCGCCGTCGGCGCGGGTGGAGCTGTCCGAGTGGCAGTCCCTGATCGCCCCGGTGTCCGAGGGGCTCGTGTCGCTCGCCGTCACGCAGGCCTCCGCGGCCTCCGACGTGGGCCTCTCGAACGGCAACAGCAAATTCCTCTCGGTGATCATCGGCAGTCTCGTCGCCCTGATCGTCGTCCTGGGTGGCATCATGCTTGCCGTGCGGATCTCCCATCGCCTGGTGAACA
Organism: Umezawaea sp. Da 62-37; assembly: GCF_032460545.1. Classification (GTDB taxonomy): domain Bacteria; phylum Actinomycetota; class Actinomycetes; order Mycobacteriales; family Pseudonocardiaceae; genus Umezawaea. Next base: position 2,584,018 of record NZ_CP135965.1, on the reverse strand, counting down.
AGGCCTTGGTCACGCGCTTGATCGACTTGAAGAAGGACTCGCTCCAGCTCGCGCACGAACGGCTGCCGAGCATCGTCGAACGCCTGCGCAAGGGCGAGCACGTCGACGTGGAGGCCGAGGTCCCGCTGCTCGACTACGGCAAGGACGAGATCGGCCAGGTGGCCGACGCGTTCAACGCAGCCCAGTTCACCGCGGTCGCCGCGGCGGTGAAGGAGAGCCAGGTCCGCGACGGTGTGAACCGCGTGTTCCTCGACATCGCCCACCGCAACCAGGGCCTCGTGCACCGCCAGCTGAAGATCCTCGACAAGCTGGAGCGCGAGGAGGAGAACCCGGAGCAGCTCGACGCGCTGTTCCAGCTCGACCACCTCGCGACCCGTGCCCGCCGCAACGCCGAGAACCTGATCATCCTCGCCGGTGAGCAGCCGGGACGGCAGTGGCGCAAGCCGGTCCGCATGATCGACATCCTGCGCGCCGGTGTCGCCGAGACCGAGCAGTACGTCCGGGTCAAGGTGAACCCCGTGCCGGAGACCGCGCTCGTGGGCGCGGCCGTGGCCGACACCATCCACCTCATCGCCGAGCTGGTCGACAACGCCACGGCGTTCTCCTCGCCCCGCTCCCAGGTGCAGGTGCACAGCAGCCAGGTGCCCCAGGGCATCGTCGTGGAGATCGAGGACCACGGCCTCGGCATGAACCCGGACGACCGGGCGCGCTCGAACAAGATGCTCGCCAACCCGCCCGAGTTCGACGCCATGTCGCTGCGCGGCGAGTCCCGCCTCGGCCTCTTCGTGGTCGCCCGGCTCGCGGACCGCCGCGGCATCCGGGTGGAGCTGCGGGAGTCGCTCTACGGCGGCACGCTCGCGCTCGTGCTGATCCCGAGCGAGATCGTCGCCGGATCGGCCTCCCTGTCCGACTCGGCCGACTCCACGGAGGTCGGCAGGCGACCCGTCCCGGAGGCGGTCGCGGCCGCCACCGGCGCACCCGCGGCCCTGCAGGGGGGCTCGGGCTCGGCGGAGGACGCCAGGTTTCCCGGAGCGACCAGCGACTTTTCCAGTGGAGTGGACGACTTCTGGGCGAAGGCCGAGACGGACGTCGCCGGTCATCCCGACCCAGGACCGACACGATCGAGGATGATCGGGCAGGTCGAACTGCCATCACGGCCGAAGGACACCCAGTGGCCGGTGGACGATCCGGAGGCCACAGGTGTCGTGAACCTCGACGAAGTGGCGGGCGGCGACCGGCCCGTGCCGAACGACCGGCCCGAACTCCCGCGCAGAAGGCGACAGCAGAACCTCGCACCGCAGCTGGCGCAGGACGACCCCTACGCCACCGCTCCGCCGCCCGCCCCCCTCGCGGAGGCGGACATGGAGCGGTCCGCGGAACGCACTCGCAAGGGCCTGTCGGCTTTCCAACAGGGTGCGCGCGAGGCACGTCGCGGCGACAACGCCCTCGAATCGTGATTCGTCGTGGATGACGTGAGCCTGGAAGGGGCAATCTCCACATGAAGGACATCAACACCCCGCACAACGAACTGAACTGGTTGCTGGAGGACCTGGTCGGCCGCGTGGTCGGTGCACGGCACGCGGTGGTCCTCTCCGCCGACGGGCTCCTGCTCGGCCGCTCGCCAGGGCTCTCCAAGGACGACTCGGACCACCTGTCGGCGATGGCCTCGGCCTTCCAGAGCCTCGCCAGGGGCACCGGACGGCAGTTCGGCGGCGGGCAGGTCCGGCAGACCATCGTGGAGATGGAGCACGCCTACCTGTTCGTCACGGCGGCGGGCCACGGCGCCTGCCTCGCCGTGCTCGGCGAGGAGGACGCGGACATGGGCATGATCGCCTACGAGATGAACATGCTCGTGAAGCGCGTCGGCACCTACCTGTCGTCGGCGCCACGGGCCGAGACCGCGCCGCCACTGCCGTCGGCACGCAGGTCGTCGTGATGAGCGGCGGCGGCGACTGGTGGTACGACGAGGCGGCGGGCCCCCTGGTGCGCCCGTACGCCATGGTGCGCGGCCGCACCCGTCCCGTGACCGCCGAGCTGCACCTGGTCACCCAGGTGCGGGCGATGCCCTCCGCGAGCGACCCCGAGTCGCTCTCGGTGGAGCACATGGAGATCATGGAGCTGTGCAGGCGACCGCTGTCCGTCGCCGAAGTCGCCGCTTACCTCGACGTGCCGCTCGTCGTGGTGAAGGTGTTGCTGAGCGACCTCATCCAACGCGGTGATGTCGTCATCCGCGATCCGGCGAGGATCGCGGAAGTCCCGGATCGGAACCTACTTCAGGCGGTGCTGGATGGCGTCCGTGGAATCTGAGCGGCCGGGCGGCGAGCTGCTCGTTCCCACCCCGGTGAAGATCGTCATCGCCGGGGGCTTCGGTACCGGCAAGACGACGATGGTGAAGTCGGTCAGCGAGATCGCGCCGCTGCAGACCGAGGAGCTGCTGACCGAGGCGAGCGTCGGCGTCGACGACCTCGCGGGGGTCGAGGGCAAGACCACGACCACGGTCGCGCTCGACTTCGGCCGCATCACGATCAGCCCCGAGATCGTGCTGTACCTGTTCGGCACGCCGGGGCAGGGTCGCTTCTGGTTCATGTGGGACGAGCTCGCGCAGGGCGCCATCGGGGCCGTCGTGCTGGTGGACACCCGCAGGCTCGACAGCAGCTTCCCGTCGATCGACTTCTTCGAGCGCCGCGACATCCCGTTCATCGTCGCGGTGAATTGCTTCGAGAGCGCACACAAGTACGGGATCGACGAAGTGCGGCGCGCGCTCGACCTCGACCGCGCGATCCCGGTCGTCCTGTGCGACGTGCGGAATCGGGAATCGAGCAAGGCGGTCCTCGTCGGCATCATCGAGCACGCCATGGCGCGCCTCGACGCGATGGCCTGATACAGCCCGGAGCCCCGCCACCGAGGTGGCGGGGCATTCCGTCACGCCCGCGTCATGCCCGCTCGGGCATCCGCACGTGCGAATGCCGCGTGCGTTCCCGCTTGATCGCGTCCAAGTAGGGTGTGACGTCCACCTGGATGGAGTCCTGGGCCGTCGTGCCGTACCGGCCCGCGGTCTCCGACAGGTGCTTTTCCACTTCCGCCTCCATGACGTCGGCGGGCGGCAGCACGGCCTTTCCCTGGACCAGGTCGGCTATCCACTTCGCCTGCATTTCCACGAGTCGGGTGATGGAGCCGACCGGCTTGAGCAGTCCGGCGAAGTAGAGCCCGGTGTGCCGCGGTGCCACGACCCGCTGGTAGAGCCCGACCCGGCCGGTGCTGGTGAAAGCGCAGTCAGCGGGCAGGAACGGGAACGAGATGCGGTACCCGGTGCAGTAGATGACCGTGTCCACCTCTTCGCTCGTGCCGTCGGCGAACCGCACCGTGGAACCGTCGAACCGCTTGATGGCGGGCTTGACCACGATATCGCCGTGGCTGATCCGACTGAGGAGTTCGTCGGAGATCGTGAGTGGTCCGGCGAACAGCTTGTGATCCGGCTTGGGGATTCCGAAGTCGGTCAACTTGCCGCGAATAATCCTCAGCAGCAGTTTGATGAACCGCTGCTGTTCGGTGAACGTCATGCGGCCCCACCACCGACTGGTGGCGATCTCGTCGATCGGAATGCCCATGAGGGTCTTCGGGACCACGTGGAGACTGCGTCGGAACGACAGGATCGTCTTCTTCGCGAGCCTTGACAACTCGACCGAGAGATCCGCCGCAGAATTTCCGAAGCCCACTACGGCGACCCGTTTGTCAAGGTGCTCGAAGGGGGTCGAGTAATCGATCGCGTGGAGCTGCTCTCCGGGGAATGAATCGAATCCTGGGATGTCGGGACCAGGGCGCACCGGATCCCACTGGTGGCCTGTTGCGACCACCACATGTCCGAACGTCCGACGCTTCTCCAGACCCGTGGCGCGATCGACCGTCACCACCTCCCACGTGGAATTTTTCTGTCGTTCCACGCTCACGACGTCCGTGTCGAACTCCATGTGCCCGATGAGGTCGTGGGCTTCGGCGTAGCTCGCGAGGTAGTCGCGGATCTGGTCGTGGCGGGGGTGCAGCGGATAGTCCGTCGGCATCGGGACGTCCGCGAACGCCGTGATCTTCTGCGACGTGTTCAGGTGCAGCGATCGATATCCGGGCCACGGTTCGCCGGTGCTCGGCTGTCGCCAAATACCACCGACGCCGCCGGTCCGGTCGACGCACACGAATGACACGTTGCGTCTGCGAAGTGTTCGGGCGACGGCCAGTCCGGAGATACCTGCCCCGATCACGCATACGTGATCGACAATAGGCTGTTCGGAGTATTGACTTTCCTTCTCCTTGGTCACAAGAAGAGTCACCCTTTCGGCCTAATTGGTGACGGAGTGTGCGGGGAAACATCGTTGTGACCCATAACTCAGTCAGCTGGCGGTCGTTGCGTTCTATAAGACGTATGGAGTATTCCTTACGCCCGGAGGTGCGGAAATGTCCAGTCGCGCTACGGTCATCGGTGCTGCGCAGCGCGATGGGCTGTTCAGCGTTTCCACTATCTCCTACACCCGCTTCGTCGTGGACACGTGGATGGCCCTCTGTTCAGGCCTGGGATATCCCCCGGAGATCGCAGCCCAAGCCGTCGGTGAACTGGAGTTCGCCACCGCGGGGTGGGGGGCGAACCTTATTGGTCCACAACGTCGTTATCCGTCTTATGTCTCCCGCGACGGCTTCCCGGTGGAGTTCTCGGTGAGCTGGCGGGGAGGCGAACCGGAAGTCAGGGTCCTTTTCGAGTCGCTGGGTCCGGCGTTGACCCCCGCGAGTTGCCAGGCAGCGGGCCAGGCGCTCACCCGTTCGCTCGCGGGAAGGCCGGGGGTCTCGATCGACGGGTACTCGAGCATCGAGGACCTGTTCGTCGTCGACGCGCCCGCCCCCTACCGCCCGACGGTGTGGCACTCCATCGCCTGGCGGCCCGGCACCGCTCCGCGCTACAAGGTCTACCTCAACCCCCAGGCGCAGGGCGTCGACCGCGCGGCCGAGGTGGTCGGCGAGGCGATGGCCAGGCTCGGCATGGCGCACGCCTGGGCCCCGGTCGCCCTCCAGTCCCGCTCGCTCGCCGACGACGGCCACGAGCTGGAGTTCTTCGCCCTCGACCTCGCCCCCGACCGCGAAGCGCGCGCCAAGGTGTACTTCCGCCACCCCGCGATGGAACTGGTGGAGCTGAACCGGGTGGCCTCGTTCGCGGCCGCGCACGACCCGGACCGCGCGACCACCGCGTTCCGCGCGGTGTACGGCGAGGACACCACAAGGGTCGAGAACTCGCCGATGACCTGCCTGTCCTTCCGCGCGGGCGGCCACGGCGCCGCCGAGGCCAACGTCTACCTCCGGCTGCCGCGCAACAGCCCGTCCGACGCCGAGTCGAGCAGGCGCATCACCGACGTGATGCGCGGCGAGGGGGTGGCGCCCGAGCCGTACCTGGCCATGCTGGACGCGCTCGCGCCGCGCTCGCTGGACGGCTCGGTCGGGTTGCAGGAGCTGCTCGCGTTCCGCACCGCGGGCAGGCCGCGCGCCGATCTCTGCGTGTACCTGCGGTGCAGCGTCTACGCCACGTCCGTGGACACCCGGCACGTCTGACCGCGGCTGTCCGGGCCCCACCACCCTGGAGGAACATCCCCATGCCCAGCACCCACAGGCCCGCCGGTCACGAGCCGAGGGGCGGACCCGCGCACCAGGTCCGCTGGCCGGAAGGCGTGGAGGCGGTCGTCGTCGCGCAGTTCGGCGTGCAGGCCCCGACCCGCGCCGACGCCGGGCCCGCCGTCGCGCGGGTCGTCGGGCTGACAGCGCTGCCGCACGGTCCGTCCAAAGTGGACCGCGGCTGGCACGTGGACGCGGCGGGCGTCGTCAACGAGGTCTTCGCCTGCTACTGGACCGACCCCGCCGAGCACACGGCCTGGTGGCAGTCCGCCCCGGTCCGCGAGTGGTGGGCCGGGCTCGACGAGACCGGGCCGGTCGGGCACTGGGTCGAGGTGCTGACCAGCCCGCTCGCCCGGCACGAGACGATGTACTCCGCGCCGGTCCCCGTCGGCCCCGCCGGGCTCAGCCTGCCGATGGAGCCGACCGACCTGCACGACTACCCGTTCGCCGCGCTGGACCGGATCCCCGACAGCGGGCACGACGCGTTCGACGGCGAGCCCGTGCCGTTCGAGACCGATCTGCCCGACGGCGCGTCGACGCTCGGCCGCCGGGTCGCGGTCACCCGCGTGCCGCACAACCTGTGCGTCATCCGGACCGCCCAGAACTGGGGCGCGGCGCCCGAGGAGCAGCGCGAGGTCTACCGCGACAAGGTCGAGCCGGGTTTCCGCGCGGGCTTCGAGTACATGCGCGACAACCCCGTCGACAGCGGCTGCCTGTCCGCGCGGCTGCTCGCCGACGTCGACGCCACCACCGGGGCGGACCTGCCGGGCAGCTGCGTGATCGCCTGGTGGGCCGGGATCGCCGACATGCTCCGCTGGGCGCACGACCACCCCACGCACCACCGCATCCTCGGCGACTTCTGGACCGCGCTCGTCGAGCCGTACAACGTCGACCTGCGCGTGCTGCTCTGGCACGAGGTGCACGTCGCCAACGCCGACGCCGTGCGGATGGCCTACGTCAACTGCCACCCCGGCACCGGCGCGCTCGCCCGCACCGCGGCCGCCGTCGCCGCGGGCTGATCCGGTGGTGGGGCCGCCCCGCGAGCAGGGCGGCCCACCCCGTCAGGCCTTGGCCTTGGCGTAGTCGTGGAAGCCGCGACCGCTCTTCTTGCCGAGCAGGCCCGCGTCCACCATCCGCAGCAGCAGCGGCGGCGGGGAGTACAGCGGCTCCTTGAACTCGTCGTACATCGACTCGGCGATGGCCTTCGTGGTGTCCAGGCCGATCAGGTCGGCCAGCCGCAGCGGACCCATCGGGTGCGCGCAGCCCAGCACCATGCCGCTGTCGATGTCCTCGGCCGACGCGAAGCCGGACTCCAGCATCCGGATCGACGACAGCAGGTACGGGATCAGCAGGGCGTTGACCACGAAGCCCGCCCGGTCCTGGGACCGGATGACCTCCTTGCCCAGCACGGTCGTCACGAAGTCGCGCGCCCGGTCCTGGGTCTCCTGGCCGGTCAGCAGCGACGGGACCAGCTCGACCAGCTTCAGCACCGGCACGGGGTTGAAGAAGTGCACCCCGATGACCTGCTCCGGGCGGCCGGTGGCCATGCCCAGCTTCATGATCGGGATCGAGGACGTGTTCGACGCGAAGATCGCGTGCGGGTCCTCGACGACCTTGTCCAGCGCCGTGAACACGTCGGTCTTGACCTGCTCGTTCTCCGCGACCGCCTCGACGACCAGGTTGCGGTCGGCGAAGTCGGCCATGTCGGTCGTGAACCTCATCCGGTCCAGCGCCGCGTCGCGGTCGGACTCCGACAGCTTGCCGCTGCGCACGCCCCGGCCCAGCGAGGTCGCGATCCGCGCCTTCGCGGCCTCGGTCGCGTCCAGGTTCACCTCGGCGATCAGCACGTCCAGGCCCGCGCGCGCGCACACCTCGGCGATCCCCGAACCCATCAGCCCGGATCCGACCACTCCCACACGTTGAATGTCGCTCACACCGCGATGGTGCCAGGTCGTGGAACGGGACCGGAGCACCAGTCCCGTTCCACGACCCGCGCTCAGGCGCCGAAGGCCCGCTCGTAGTCCGGGGTCGGCTCGCCGGCGTCCGCGTTGTACAGCTCCTCGACGTTCGTGCCGGGGTGCACGTTGCGGAACACCAGCGCCACCGAGCCGTCGGCCCTGGTGAACAGGACCGGGTCCAGCGTGGCCTTCACGTGCGACCCGTTGTCGTCGGAGTCCTCCAGCACCTCGGTCCACGGGCGGAACGCCGGGACGTCCGCGACGAGGTTGCCCGTCGTGTAGACGCGGCCCGCGGCGTCGCGCACGGCCAGTTCGACCCGGTCGCCGTAGCGGGTGATGGTGGGGGAGCCGGCGGCCGCGACACCGGGCACGGTCACCCAGCCCGCGGTGCCGAACTGCACCTGGACGGCGCCGTTGGCGTCGCGGGTCGCGGTCCACTGCTTGCCGTTGGAGATCGCGAGCGCGGGAGTGCCCGCGGCCCCGTTCACGCCGAGGTCGGCGAACTCGCCGGGCACGCCGTCCTCGTCCTGCCGGTACCGCACGACGGAACCGGTGGAGCTGCGCACGACGACCCACTCGCTGTCGTTGTCGCCGACCGCGGCGGCCGCGGGGCCGACCAGGTTCGTGCCGCCGACCTTGCGCCAGGCCCCGAAGTCGCCCTCCTCCTTGACCCGCTTGGCCACCCACAGCGCGCCGTCCGCGCCGACCGCGTACAGCGCGGTGCGGCCGCCGGACCGCCGGACCGCCGCGGGCTCGGTCGGGAAGAAGCCGCCGAGCGACGTGGTCAGCGCCGTGGTGTCGCCGCGCAGCACCTCGCTGTTCTGGGCGCCCGCGAAGACCTCCTCCGGCAGGTCGGGGTTCAGCACGCCCTGCGGCACGCCGTTCACGACGGTGTTCGCGACGACCTTCTGGGTGAAGCCGGTGCCGTTGGCCTTCTCGGTGAACTTCACGAGCTGGCCGGTGTTGTTCACGCGGTACTGCACGAGCAGGCCGGTGGAGGTCTCGGCCAGCGAGCCGGGGGTGTTGAGCACCCGCGTGACGGCGGGGCGCGGGGTGACCGCGTTGTCGGCGCGGTTGCAGGCGTTGGGGACGGCCATGACGTCCTTGTTGCCGCTCCACCCGACGCCGACGATCCGCGCGGTCGGGCTGGGGGTGGTGTTGGTGTCCTGGTCGTAGCGGAACCAGTCCAGCTCGCCGTTGTCGGCGCGGATCCCGTAGACGATGTCGCCGCCGGGGGAGAAGGCGGTGCTGAACGAGGCCCAGCCGGAGCCCGACACGACGGGTTCGACGACCATGCGCTGCGAGGCGTACTCGTAGCGGTAGCGGCGCAGTTCGCCGGTGAAGAAGTCGCGCTCCAGGATGACGCCGGGACCGGCGGCGGTGATCTCGCCGAACAGCAGGGGACCGGTCTTGCGCGCGTCCACCAGCCGCCCGGTCGAGTTGGGCAGCCACGGGCCGGGCTGGTCCACCCACACGCGCAGGTGGTTGTCGACGTCGACGGCGTACAGGTGGCCGAGCGAGTCGACGGTGATCCGGTCGCGCCACGCCTCGTCGACGTAGGCCTCCCAGTCGGTGCCGAGCACCTCGTAGCTCAGGCCGCTCGGGAACGTCGCCCAGCCGCCCGCGTCGGTGTAGCGGAAGCGGCGCAGCTCACCGGTGTCGGTGATGTTGTAGACCACGCCGTCCGGGCCCGCCAGCGTGCGACCTCCCCACGCGGAGCCGATCTGCGCGGCGGCGCCCCACGAGTCCACGCCCTCGGCCACACCGGTGTGGTCGTACTTCCACAGGGTCCCGTCGGCCTTCACCGCCATGATGCGGGCGGACGGCGCGCAGGTGGCGCCGACGGCCAGCGCGGCGGGCGCTGTGACCGCGCCCAGCGTCGTCGCGACCAGACCGGCGGTGGCGAGCAGGGCGAGCTGTCTGGCTCTCACGTATGACCCCTCGTAGGAAGGGGACGTCGTGAGCTGCCAGCAGCGGCCCCCAGACCTGGCGGCCAACACCCTAACCGCGAGTCGAACGTTCGGACACCCCGTGTCGAACCTCCAGGCACCCCGGATCGGCTTTGGGGAGAGGGGTTCTTGTGTCCGAGCGACGGACTCGGGGTGTCTGAGTGTTCGACACGGGGTGTCTGGGGGTTCGACTCGCGGCGTTGACAGGGTGTTGGGGCCCGTGTAGCAATGACTGCAATGGTTCCGCAGTAGACCTTTGAGGAAGGGAACCCGCGATGCGAAGCGAAGGTTTGCCCACGGTTGAGGAGCTTCGCGTGGCGGTGGACGCGGGGAGCATCGACACGGTGCTGGTGGCGGTCGTCGACATGCAAGGGCGCTTGCAGGGCAAGAGGTGCGCCGCGCGGTACTTCGTCGACGAGGTCCTGTCGCACGCCACCGAGGGCTGCAACTACCTGCTCGCCGTGGACGTCGACATGAACACCGTCGACGGCTACGCGATGTCGTCGTGGGACACCGGTTACGGCGACTTCGTGATGCTCCCGGACCTGACCACGCTGCGCCGGATCCCCTGGCAGGAGGGCACCGCGCTGGTCGTGTGCGACCTCCAGTGGGAGAACGGCGAACCCGTCACCGCCTCTCCCCGGCAGATCCTCAAGCGCCAGCTCGACCGGCTCGCGGCGCGCGGGCTGCGCGCGTTCGTGGGCACCGAGCTGGAGTTCATCGTCTTCAACGACACCTACGAGCAGGCCTGGGACAAGGCCTACCACGGGCTCAAGCCCGCGAACCAGTACAACGTCGACTACTCGATGCTGGGCACCGGCCGGATCGAGCCCCTGCTGCGCGACATCCGCAACAGCATGGAGGGCGCCGGGATGCAGGTCGAGTCGGCCAAGGGCGAGTGCAACCCCGGCCAGCACGAGATCGCGTTCCGCTACACCGAGGCGCTGGCGACGTGCGACAACCACAGCGTCTACAAGACCGGCGCCAAGGAGATCGCGGCGAACCACGGCAAGAGCCTGACGTTCATGGCGAAGTTCAACGAGCGCGAGGGCAACTCCTGCCACATCCACCTGAGCCTGCGCACCGACGACGACGCGCCCGCGTTCGCCGGTGACCGCGAGCACGGGTTCTCCGAGCTGATGGAGCACTTCCTCGCCGGGCAGCTGGCCCACCTGCACGAGCTGACCTACTTCCTCGCGCCGAACGTCAACTCCTACAAGCGGTTCGTGCCCGGCAGCTTCGCGCCGACGGCCATCGCGTGGGGCCGCGACAACCGGACCTGCGCGCTGCGCGTCGTCGGCCACGGCCAATCGCTGCGGTTCGAGAACCGGGTGCCGGGCGGCGACGTGAACCCGTACCTGGCCGTCGCGGCGCTGATCGCGGCGGGCCTCAAGGGCGTGGACGACGCGCTGGCGCTGGAGGAACCGTTCACCGGCAACGCCTACAGCTCCGGCCGCGACACCGTTCCGACGACGCTGCGCGACTCCGCCGCCGCCCTCGCGGACAGCGCGCTGGCCCGCGAGGCGTTCGGCGACGACGTGGTCGACCACTACCTCAACGCGGCGAAGGTCGAGCTGACGGCGTTCGACGCGGCGATCACCGACTGGGAGCGGATCCGTGGCTTCGAGCGGCTCTGACACCCGGCCGCTGATCGGCCTGTCCACGTACCTGGAGCCGACCCGCTTCGGGGTGTGGGACGTCGAGGCCGCCGTGCTGCACGGGGCCTACCTCGACTCGGTGCGGCTGGCGGGCGGCAACCCCGTGCTGCTGCCGCCCGGCGGCGACTGGCGGGCGGAGACCCTCGGCTGGCTGGACGGCCTGGTCCTCACCGGCGGCGCCGACATCGACCCCGCCAGCTACGGCCAGGAACCGGGCCCGCTGACCGGTCCGCCCCGGCGGAGCCGCGACGACACCGAGTTCGCGCTGCTGCGCGCCGCGCTGGAACTCGACCTGCCGGTGCTCGGCGTGTGCCGGGGCGCGCAGCTGCTCAACATCGCCCTCGGCGGCACGCTGCACCAGCACGTCCCCGGCCACAACCCGAGCCCCGGCGTGTTCGCGCGCACGGAGGTCGAGGTCGTGCCGGACAGCGCGCTGGCCGGGATCGTCGGCGACCGCACGACGGTGCACTGCCACCACCACCAGGCGCTGGACGTGCTCGGCGCGGGTCTGCGGGTGGTCGCGACCGCGCCGGACGGGCTGGCCGAGGCCGTCGAGCTGACGGGGGCGCGTTTCGTGCTCGGCGTGCAGTCGCACCCGGAGCAGGACATCGAGGACGTGCGGCTGTTCGCCGCACTGGTCCGGACCGCGAAGGAGAGGACCAGCAGGTGACCAGCACGTTCGACGTGATCAACCCGGCGACCGAGGAGTTCGTGCGCACGGTCGACCTGGTCTCCCTCGAGGAGACCGACGCCGCGATCTCGCGTGCGCGCAAGGCCTTCCCGGCCTGGCGCGACGTCACACCCGCCGACCGGGGCAGGCTGCTGCGCCGGTTCGCCGACGCGGTGGACAGCGCGATCGAGGAACTGGCCGCGCTGGAGGTGTTGAACTCCGGGCACACCATCGGCAACGCGCGCTGGGAGGCGGGCAACGTCCGCGACGTGCTGCACTACTACTCCGCCGCCCCGGAACGCCTGTTCGGCAGGCAGATCCCGGTCGCGGGCGGGGTCGACGTCACCTTCCACGAGCCGCTCGGCGTCGTCGGCGTGATCGTGCCCTGGAACTTCCCGATGCCGATCGCGGGCTGGGGCTTCGCGCCCGCGCTGGCGGCGGGCAACACGGTGGTGCTCAAGCCCGCCGAGCTGACGCCGCTGACCGCCATCAGGATCGGCGAGCTGGCCCGCGAGGCCGGCATCCCGGAGGACGTGTTCCAGGTCCTGCCCGGCAAGGGTTCGGTGGTGGGCAACAGGTTCGTCACGCACCCGGCCGTGCGCAAGGTCGTCTTCACCGGTTCGACGACCGTCGGCAAGCAGATCATGGCGGGTTGCGCGGACCAGGTGAAGCGGGTGACCCTGGAGCTGGGCGGCAAGAGCGCGAACATCGTGTTCGCCGACTCCGACCTGGAGCAGGCGGCCGCCACCGCGCCCTACGGCGTGTTCGACAACGCGGGCCAGGACTGCTGCGCCCGGTCGCGGATCCTGGTGCAGGACAGCGCCTACGACCGCTTCATGGAACTGCTGGAACCGGCCGTCAAGGGTGTCGTGGTCGGCGATCCCGGCGACGACAGGACCGAGATGGGACCGCTGATCTCCGCGGCCCACCACGCGAAGGTGTCGTCCTACGTGCTGTCCGACGCGCCCGTCGCGTTCCGCGGCAGCGCCCCCGACGGGCCCGGCCACTGGTTCCCCCCGACGGTCCTGGCGCCCGTGTCACCGACCGATCCGGCCGCCATCGAGGAGATCTTCGGCCCCGTCGTGTCGGTGCTGAGGTTCACCGACGAGGCCGACGCGGTCAGGTTGGCCAACGACAGCGAGTTCGGCCTGTCCGGCTCGATCTGGACCCGCGACGTCGGCCGCGCGCTGCGCGTCTCCCGCGGCGTCGAGGCCGGCAACCTGTCGGTCAACTCCCACTCGTCCGTGCGGTACTCCACGCCGTTCGGCGGCTTCAAGCAGTCCGGCCTCGGCCGGGAACTGGGACCCGACGCGCTGGCGTCGTTCACCGAGACCAAGAACGTGTTCATCTCGTCCGAGGAGCGGAACTGATGGTACGACGGCTGGAGGACCGCGTCGCGGTCATCACCGGTGGTGGCAGCGGCATCGGGCTCGCGTCCGCGCGCAGACTCGCCTCCGAGGGCGCGCGGATCGTGATCGTCGACATCGACCGCGACGCGGGGGAGGCCGCGGCCAAGGAGGTGGACGGCCAGTTCCACCGCGTCGACGTGACGAACGAGGAGGACGTCCGCGCGCTCTACGCGGCGGTGTACGGGATGCACGGGCGGATCGACATCGCGTTCAACAACGCGGGCATCTCGCCGCCCGAGGACGACTCCATCCTGACCACCGGCATCGAGGCGTGGGAACGGGTGAACCGGGTCAACCTGACCTCGGTCTACCTGTGCTGCAAGTACGTCATCCCGTACATGCTCGACGCCGGCAAGGGCTCGGTGATCAACACCGCGTCGTTCGTCGCCACCATGGGCGCGGCCACCTCGCAGATCGCCTACACCGCCTCGAAGGGCGGCGTGCTCGCGATGAGCCGCGAACTCGGCGTCCAGTTCGCCCGCGAAGGCGTCCGCGTCAACGCCCTGAGCCCCGGCCCGGTCAACACCCCGCTGCTCAAGGAGTTGTTCGCCAAGGACGCCGAACGCGCCGCCCGCCGCCTCGTCCACGTCCCCCTCGGCCGCTTCGCCGAACCCGAGGAGATCGCCGCCGCAGTGGCCTTCCTGGCCAGCGACGACTCCTCGTTCATGACCGCGGCGAACTTCCTGGTCGACGGCGGCATCTCCGGCGCCTACGTGACCCCGTTGTAGTGACCGGCCCCCGGCGGGACTCACCGTCCACCGCCGACGCCGCGGTGTTCCGGCCGGTTCGCGCGGGCAACGCGTTCGAGGAAACCGTCGAACGCCTGCTCCAAGCGATCCGACTGGGCGTCGCGGTCCCCGGCGACCGCCTACCCGCCGAACGCGAACTCGCCACCCGACTCGGCGTCAGCCGGGTCACCCTGCGCGAAGCCATCAGGTCACTGCACGAGGCCGGCTACGTCGAATCCCGCCGCGGCCGCTACGGCGGCACCTTCGTCAACGCCGTCCTGCCCTCACCCCAACCGCTCTCGGACCGCGGCGAGGTCGACCTCGGCGACGTGCTCACACTGCGGCACGTCCTGGAATCGGGCGCGGCGGAAGCGGCGGCCGGGCGTTCACCGGACCAGGACGACCGGGACAACCTGCGGGCCAGGTTGGACGAGTGCCTGGGCTCGGACGGCGCCGAGTACCGACGCCGGGACTCGCGCCTGCACCTGGCGATCGCGGAGGCGACCGGATCGGCGTCGCTCACCGCCGCAGTCGCGGACGTGCGGATGCGGGTCAACGAACTGCTCGACGCCATCCCCCTGCTGAACCCGAACCTCGCGCACTCGAACGAGCAGCACGAGCGGATCATCAGGGCGATCCTCGACGGTGATGAGGATGCCGCGCGGAAGGGGATGGCGGAGCACTTGGAGGGGACGGCTTCGTTGTTGCGGGGGTTCTTGGCTTGAACGGCAGCCGCCCGACCTGACAGAGCACGACAGCACGACGGCACCGAGCAAACCGGCTGATCGTCCAGGGAACCGAGCGCGCCCGCACCTTGTGCGGCCGATTTGACTTGGGGTTTTGGCCCTACACTTGCTCAGCGGGCAGGCTTTTCACCCCTGCCCCTTTTGGGCCCGCAGGGCCAAAAGAGGGGCCCCGAGTCAAATCGGCCGCACCCGGAGCACGTGGGCACCGATGCCTCGTTTGAGGGACAAGCCCATCAATCCCGACGTCGAGTTCGGCGCCCATCACACCCAGCCGAAGGATCACCGCTCAAACCGCCCGTGGTTCTCCCAACCCCGCGGCCCACGATCCGGCCCAGGCCCAGGCCCGCGGTGGTCCATCCGAGACATCCCCGCCCGCCCAGGACCACCCCGTCCGTACCCGTCGTGGTCCAGCAGCGCCACCACCCCGCCGCCGATGATCAGGCCCAGCACGCCGACCGCCACCAACTGCGCGCCCCGGTGTGCGGCGACCCTGCGGAAGCGGGCGGGCGGTCCGGCGGTAGCGGGCTGTGGCGCCGGCCCGGCAGCCGGTGCCTCGGCCGCGTTGACCGTCGGCTGCGCGGGCTGTTCCGCAACCGGCTGAGCGGCAGGCTGGACGGGCTGCGGCTCGGGCGTGGCAATCGGCTGGGTCGCCTGCACCGGCTGTGCGGGTTGCGGCGTGGCCTGCGGTGTGGTCGGTTGCTCAACCCGCGGCGGCGTGGACGCCGGTTCGGGCGTCGTGCCCTCGGGAACCTTCGGGTCGGACATGGCGCGCTCCTGGTCCTTCGTCGGGTCGGTCGGTCACCGGTCCCGGCCTCCAGGATGCGCCTCGGACCTGTGAAAGACCCTTACGGCGACCTGTCGGCCCCCTGAACGGCCAAAATCGACGCGACAACCGACCAGGGAAGCGGTTCGATCACCCCATGCCCAACCTCCAAGCGATCATCGACAAACCCACCCTCACGGGTGACCGCGTCCGGCTGGTCCCGCTCGTCGCCGCCCACGCCCCGAGCATGTTCCCCGGCGTGAACGACCCCGAGGTCCGCAGGTTCACCGGCACGCACCGGGTGTTCACGCTCGAGGACGTCGAGCGGTACTCCGCCACCCGTGCGGAGCAGACCGATCGGGTGGACTTGGCCGTCATCCGGATCGAGGACGGCGAGGTGCTCGGCGACATCGTGCTGAACGGCCTCGACGCCGACAACCTGACCATGGGCTTCCGCATCGCGCTGATCGCCGGGCGGGGCGAGGGCCACGGGACGGAGGCGATCCGGCTGCTCCTGCGCTACGCGTTCGACGTGATCGGCCTGCACCGGGTCGAGTTGGAGGTTTTCGACTTCAACCCGCGCGCCATCGCCGCCTACCGCAAGTGCGGCTTCGTGGAGGAGGGCAGGATGCGCGACGCGCTGCTCTGGGAGGGCGAGTGGCACGACGCTCTGCTCATGGCGGTGTTGAGCACCGATAACATCTGACTGGTTCGCACCGCAGTCCACCCACCGTAGGAGTCACCGTGTCCGAGTCGCGTCCCGCAGCCGTCGCCACCCCACCGCGCGTGGTGGTGCCGTCGGGGACCACCGCGGGGGCGGCGGTGCGCGAAGCCGGTCTGCCCGGCAAGGGTCCCGACGCGATCGTGGTCGTCCGCGATCCCGAAGGCCACCTCCGCGACCTGTCCTGGGTGCCGCGGGTGGACGTGGAGGTGGAGGCCGTCGCGGCGAACACCCCCGACGGCCGCAGCGTCATCCGGCACTCCACGGCGCACGTGCTCGCGCAGGCCGTGCAGCAGCAGTTCCCGGAGGCCAAGCTCGGCATCGGCCCGCCGGTGAAGGACGGCTTCTACTACGACTTCCAGGTCGAGCGCCCGTTCACGCCGGAGGACCTGCTCGCGCTGGAGAAGCGCATGAAGCAGATCGTGAAGGGTTCGCAGCGGTTCTCCCGCCGCGTGGTCGAGTCGGTCGACGCCGCCAAGCAGGAGTTGGCCGCCGAGCCGTTCAAGCTCGAACTGGTCGACATCAAAAGCGATGTGGACACGGCCGAGGTCATGGAGGTCGGCGGCGGCGAGCTGACGATCTACGACAACCTCGACCCGCGCTCGGGCGACCGGCTGTGGAGCGACCTGTGCCGCGGCCCGCACGTGCCTACGACCAAGCACATCCCGGCGTTCAAGCTGAGCCGCGTCGCCGCCGCGTACTGGCGCGGCAACGAGAAGAACCCGCAGCTCCAGCGCATCTACGGCACGGCGTGGGAGTCGCAGGAGGCGCTCGACGCGCACCTGGAGCTGCTGCTGGAGGCCGAGCGCCGCGACCACCGCAAGCTCGGCGTCGAGCTGGACCTGTTCAGCTTCCCGGACGAGATCGGCTCCGGCCTGGCGGTGTTCCACCCCAAGGGCGGGATCATCCGGCAGGAGATGGAGAACTACTCGCGGCAGCGCCACACCGAGGCCGGCTACGAGTTCGTCTACTCGCCGCACATCACCAAGAGCTCGCTGTTCGAGACCTCCGGTCACCTCGACTGGTACAAGGACGGCATGTACCCGGCGATGCAGCTCGACGCCGAGTACAACGAGGACGGTACGGTCCGCAAGCCCGGCCAGGACTACTACCTCAAGCCGATGAACTGCCCGTTCCACGACCTGATCTTCAAGTCGCGCGGGCGGTCCTACCGCGAGCTGCCGCTGCGGATGTTCGAGTTCGGCTCGGTGTACCGGTACGAGAAGTCCGGCGTGGTCCACGGCCTGACCCGCGTGCGCGGCATGACGCAGGACGACGCGCACATCTTCTGCACCCCCGACCAGGTCCAGGACGAGCTGAAGTCGCTGCTCGGCTTCGTGCTGGGGCTGCTGAAGGACTACGGCCTCGACGACTTCTACCTGGAGCTGTCGACCCGCAACCCGGAGAAGTCCGTCGGCTCCGACGAGGTGTGGGAGACGGCGACCGAGGCGCTGCGCGAGGCGGCCGTCTCCTCGGGCCTGGAGCTCGTGCCCGATCCCGGCGGCGCCGCGTTCTACGGCCCGAAGATCTCCGTGCAGGCCAAGGACGCGCTGGGCCGGACGTGGCAGATGTCCACGATCCAGCTGGACTTCAACCTGCCGGAGCGCTTCGAGCTGGAGTACTCCGCCAACGACGGCACCCGCCAGCGGCCGGTCATGATCCACCGCGCGCTGTTCGGCTCGGTCGAGCGCTTCTTCGGCGTCCTCACCGAGCACTACGCGGGCGCGTTCCCGGCGTGGCTGGCACCGGTCCAGGTCGTCGGCATCCCGATCGCCGACGAGCACGTCGACCACCTGCTGGGCGTGCAGAAGGTGTTGCGCGCCAAGGGGATCCGCGTCGACGTGGACGCGTCCGACGACCGGATGCAGAAGAAGATCCGCACGCACACCATGCAGAAGGTGCCGTTCATGCTCGTCGCGGGCGGCAACGACGTCGAGTCCGGCGCCGTGTCGTTCCGGTTCCGCGACGGCACGCAGATCAACGGCGTGCCGGTGGAGAAGGCGGTCGACACCATCGTGGACTGGGTCGCGCGGCGGGAGAACTCCTCGCCGACCGCGGAGTCCGTCACGGCGGTCCAGTGACCCCCGAACTGGAGGAGCAGGGTGGTGTCGGGGTCCACGACGCGTTGCAGCGCCTGTGGACCCCGCACCGGATGTCCTACATCAAGGGCGAGGGCAAGCCGGTCGGCAGCGAGCCGGACGGCTGCCCGTTCTGCCAGGTGACGGAGCTGGACGACGCCGAGGGCCTCATCATCGCCCGAGGTGGGGCGGTGTTCGCGGTGCTCAACCTGTACCCGTACAACCCCGGCCACCTGATGGTCCTGCCCTACCGCCACCTGCCCGACTACACCGACCTGACCCCGGCCGAGACGGTCGAGTTCGCCGAGTTCACCCAGAAGGCCATGCGCGTGGTCCGCCACGCCGCGGCCCCGCACGGGTTCAACATCGGGATGAACCAGGGTGTCGTCGCGGGCGCGGGCATCGCCGCCCACCTGCACCAGCACGTGGTGCCGAGGTGGGGCGGCGACGCCAACTTCATGCCGGTCATCGGCCAGACCAAGGTGCTGCCTCAGTTGCTGGGGGAGACCCGCCAGCTGCTGGCCGACTCCTGGGGCGAGGTCGAGTAGCCGCGTCCGGACCCCGGCGGGCATCGGCTCAGGCCGGTGCCCGCCGTTCGCCGCGCACGCTCAGGTCGACGGGCCGATGAGCCGGTCGGCCACCCACCGCGCGACACCCTCCGGGTAGGGCGCGGGTAGTCCGAGGACGACGTGCCCGAACCCGGCGGCCACGGCTTCGCGGATCGCGTCCACGGTGGGCCCCGGCCGGTCGTAGGACACCGGCAGGTGGATCGAGCGGGTGATCGACGCGGGGTCGCGCCCGATCTCCGCGCAGTACCGGTCCAGCAGCGCGCTGCGGCCGACGACGTCCTCGATGTCCCCGCCGGGGATGTTCCACAGGTCCGCGTGCTCCGCCGCCACCCGCAGCGTCGCGGAGGACCGCCCGCCGATCAGGATCGGCGGATGCGGCCGCTGGACGGGCTTGGGGTTGCCGAACGCCCCGGTGAGGTCGACGTGCTCGCCGTGGAAGTCGAACGGCTTCTCCTCCGTCCACAGCCGCTTGATCACCGTGCACGCCTCGGCGAGACCGCCCACGGCGTGCGCGACGTCGTGGAACGGCAACCCGTGCGCCGCGTACTCGCGCCGCGCGGCCGGGGGATTCGGCCGCGAGCCCACGCCGATGCCGAAGTCGAGCCGTCCGCCGGAGACGACGTCGACCGTCGTGGCGATCTTGGCCAGCACCGCGGGCGGTCGGAACCGGTTGCTGGTCACCATCACGCCGAGGCGCAGCCGCCGGGTCTGCGCGGCCAGTGCCGCCAGGAGTGTCCAGCCCTCCAAGGCCGGGCCGTCCGGGTCGCCGCCAATGGGCATGAGGTGGTCGAACAGCCACGCGTGCCCGATCTCGGGGATCGCGTCCGCTTCGCGCCAGACCCGCAGGACGTCCTGGTACTCGACCTGCATGGGCGCGGTCATGATCCCGAAGCTGGGAACCACCGCGCTCCCGTCGTGCGGTGTCACTTGCCCTCGATCCGCCCCAGCGCGCTCGACCCGGCGAACTCGTCGCGCGCCGCGGTCCAGCTCGTGTCGGTCGGGTCGAGCGCGCTGCGGAGGTAGGCCGTGGTGAGCCGCCGGATCGCGGCGACCCGTTCGGGGCTCTCGTCCGTCGTCTCCGTCACGGAGTAGCCGGACAGCCCGCCGAGCGAGTGCTCCGCCCCGAACAGCGTGAGCAGGCTCTTGTCGCCGGGGCTCAGGGAGTACGGGTCGGTGAACCACTCGGGTCCGCGGACCGACAGCGCGGACTGGTCGCGGTCCCCGGCCACCACGAGGGCGGGCGTGGTCATGTGCGTGAAGTCCGGGTTCATGAACGAGAAGTTCTCCGCCGCGAACGGCGTCAGGTCCGCCCCGCCGGTGCCGGGCGTCGCGAGCAGCACGCCCGCCTTGACCCGCGGGTCGGCCATGCCCTCACCGGGCCCGCCCTCGGGGTCGACGACCCGCGCGCCCAGCAGCATGCTCGCCGTCTGGCCGCCCCAGGAGTGCCCGGCGACCGCGATCCGGTTCCGGTCGACGCGCCCGCCGAGACCGGGGACGGCGGCCTCGACGAGGTCCAGTCCGTCGAGGACCCGCGTCAGGTCCTCGACCCGGATCCGCCAGATCAGCGGCGTGCGGGGGTCCTCGGGCGGCAGGTCCAGCGTCCGCGAGTCGAGGTGGGTCGGCTGGACGACCACGAAGCCGTGCGAGGCCCAGTGGTCCACCAGCGGGTCGTAGCTGTCCGACGACTGGCCGAAGCCGTGCGAGAACACGACGACCGGCAACTCCTGCCCGGTCGTGGGCGCGGACACCCGCACCCGCAGATCGTCGCCGCGGCCGGGGGAGGGCAGCACCACCGGTGTCACCGAGATGACCGGGGTGCCGACGTTCGACTTGCTCATGGGTTCTTCCACTCCTGGGGTGTCGAGCGCATGCCGAGGACCGCGACGCCGTGGCGTGCGGTGCTCCCGGTTTGGTGGCAAGGCCCGTGCTCTGGCACGATGAACTAACCGGAACCTTGTTCCGCCGACCATACGGAACCCGGTTCCGTTTTGCAAGGTGCGTGGTGGAGGGAGTGCTCGTGAGCGATGACGGCGCGGTCCGGCCCAAGAGGTCGGACGCCAAGCGCAACAAGAAGTCCCTGCTGGACGCCGCCGCCGCGGTCTTCGTCACCTCGGGCGTCGAGGCCCCGGTGCGCGACATCGCGACGAGGGCGGGGGTCGGGGTCGGCACCATCTACCGCCACTTCCCGACGCGCGCGGACCTCATCATCGCCGTCTACCGCCACCAGGTGGAGGCCTGCGCCGAAGCGGGTCCCGTCCTGCTGGCCACCGGTCCGACGCCGTACGCCGCCCTGAAGGGGTGGATCGACCTCTTCGTCGAGTTCCTCGTGACCAAGCACGGCCTCGCCGCCGTGCTGCGCTCCGACAACACCGGCTTCGACGCCCTGCACACCTACTTCCTCGACCGCCTCGTGCCGGTGTGCGCCCAGCTCCTCGACGCCGCCGTGGCGGCGGGCGAGATCCGCTCGGACGTCCGCCCCCTGGAACTCATGGCGGGCGTCGGCAACCTCTGCATCGGCGCCCACGAGGATTCCCGCTACGACGCGGCCAAGCTCATCGGCGTCCTGATCGCCGGTCTGCGCCACCCGAAGTCGCCCGCGGCGTCCTGACCGACCGGCCCGCGCGCGACCCCGTGAAGGCGGCAATCGGGTCCTGTAGGTGGGACCGGGTGCTCCCGGAGATCGAATTCACCCGGATGCCTCCGACTTTTTCGGCGTCCCCATCGCAACTACCGGGCGGCCATTTCCTCGAACGAGTGAAGATCCATACCCGTGTGGGTGACGCCTGAAAGACCCCGAACATGCGAAAGGGGCCCCGCGTCGACGACGGGGCCCCTCCTCGCGTGTCACGTCAGGGCTGGCGCACGGCCTCGATCTCGAGGTTGATCGAGATCTTGTCGCCGATGACCACGCCGCCGCCGTCGAGCGGCATGTGGATGTCGATGCCGAAGTCGTTGCGCGAGATCTCGCCGGTGGCGGTGAAGCCCGCGCGGGTGCCGCCGTACGGGTCCGGACCGAAGCCGTTGAGCACCAGCTTCAGGGGCACGCTCTTGGTGACGCCGTGCAGGTCCAGGTCGCCGTCGAGGATGAAGTCGTCGCCGTCGGCGCGGATGCCGGTGGAGGTGTACTTCATGGTCGGGTACTTCTCGACCTCGAAGAAGTCCGCGGAACGGATGTGGTTGTCGCGGTCGGCGTTGTTGGTGTCGATCGACGCGAGGTCGATGGACGCCGTGACCGAGGACTCCAGGGGGTTCTCGGCGGTCGTGAGGGTGCCTTCGAGGGTGCGGAAGCTGCCACGCACCTTGCTGACCATCAGGTGCCGGACGCTGAACGACACATCGCTGTGCACGCCGTCGATGGCCCAGGTGCCGGCGATGTAGCCGGGGATCTGGATGGCACTGGTCATGGTGTTGTCCTCCGTTGGTGCGACGTGGGGTTCTTGTTGAACATTGAACTACAACGGTTGAAGTATCAAGCTATTCCGGCCTGTGTCATGAATCACTCTCCGCATCCGGTTGATCGCTCGCAGACCCACTTGGCTGATCGTCAAGAGGTGACTCCGATCGATACGGTGCGACCCATGACCGCACCCGAGCGCTCAAGACTCGCGCGAGATCGACTTTCGCGCGAGTTACGCAGGCTGCGGACCGAGGCCCGGATGACCGGTACGGCCACGGCGCAGGCGACCGGTATGAGCCAGTCGAAACTTTCCAAGATCGAGAACGGCATGCTGCTGCCGTCGGTGATCGACGTGGAACGCTTGGTCGCCGAGCTGTCGGCCACCAGGGAGACCAGGCTGGAACTGGTCGAACTGGCCCGCCAGCTCCACGCCGAGGCCGAGACCCGGCGCGTCGTGCTGCACCGGGGGGCCCACCGCCACCAGCAGACCGTCGCCCGCATCGAGGCCCGCGCCGCGACCAGCCGGTTCTTCCAGCTCGCGGGAGTCCCGTCGCTGTTGCAGAGCGAGAGCTACCTCCGCGTGGTGCTGGCGGCGACCCCCGGTCGTGAGCAGGACACCGCCATCACCACCCTGCGGACCCGACGCGCCCGGCTCGACGACCCGAACAAGAAGTTCGTGTTCCTGCTCAGCGAGAGCGCCCTGCGCTGGCGCATGGGCACCGCGGACCTCATGTGCGACCAGATCGACCACCTCGCCACGACCATGCGCAGACCCAACGTGCAGCTGGGCGTCGTGCCCTGGTCGGCGGACGCGAACATGGTCGCCCTGCACGGTTTCCAGGTCTACGACGAGCGCGTGGTGACGGTCAGCGTGCTCACCGGGAACGCCACGATCACCGACCCGCACGACGTCCGCGAGTACGTCGCGCTGTTCGCGAGGCTCGAACGGCTGGCCGCGCGCGGCGACCAGCTGGAGGCCCTGCTGGCCAGGATCTCCAGGGACCACCGCCAGCTCGGCTGAGCTGGGCGGTTACGCTGCCGTGGACACGTCGTCCCCGCCGGTAGGTGCAGTCGCAGCCCCATGCTGAACATCTTCGCCCGTGCTTCGGTCTCGCGCGTCACCGATCCCATCGGGGCGTGGCTGGTTCGACGCGGGCTCACCCCGAACTCCATCACCGTGCTGGGCACCATCGGCTCGGTCGCCGCCACCCTCTGGTTCTTCCCCAGGGGCCAACTGTTCATCGGCGCGATCGCGGTCACCGCGTTCGTGCTGTTCGACCTGCTCGACGGCGCCATGGCGCGCGCGCAGGGCAGCGGGACCCCGTTCGGGGCGGTGCTGGACGCGAGCTGCGACCGCATCGCCGACGGCGCCCTGTTCGCCGCGCTCGCCTGGTACGCCTTCGACACCGGTCACCGCTGGCTCGCGGTCGCCTCGCTGGTCAGCCTCGTCAGCGCCCAGGTCGTGTCGTACGTGAAGGCGCGCGCCGAGGCGTCCGGGCTCAGCGCGGACGGCGGCATCGCCGAACGCGCCGACCGCCTGGTCATCACGCTGGTCGGCTCGGGCCTGTCCGGGCTGGGCGTGCCGTACGTGCTCGACGTCGCGCTGTGGCTGTGTGCGGTGCTCACCGCCGCGACCGTCGTGCAGCGCCTGGTCCTCGTGCACCGCTCCGCCACGGAGGTCGTCGGATGAGCATCGGCGGGAAGCTGACCGTCCTCGGCTACTCGGCGGGGTGGAAGCTCGTCCGGGTGCTGCCCGAGCGGTGGGTCCGCGTGGTGTTCGACTTCGCCGCGGACCGGGCCGCCAAGCGCGGCGGGCCGAGCACGAAGCAGCTGCGGGCCAACCTGTCCCGAGTGGTCCCCCGCGCGGGCGCCCAGGAGTTGGACGAGCTGGTCCGCCGGTCGCTGCGGTCCTACGCGCGGTACTGGCGCGAGGCGTTCCGGCTGCCGTCGATGGACCTCGACGCCGTCTACGCCACGTGCGACTCCCTGGTCAGCGGCCAGGAGAACCTCGACGCCGCCCTCGCGCAGGGCACCGGCGCGGTCATCGCCCTGCCGCACAGCGGCAACTGGGACATGGCGGGCGTGTGGCTGGTCGGGCACTCCGGCACGTTCGCCACCGTCGCCGAACGGCTCAAGCCCGAGTCGCTCTACCAGCGGTTCATCGCCTTCCGGGAGACGCTCGGGTTCGAGGTGCTCCCGCTGACCGGCGGCGACCGCGCCCCCGCGAAGGTGCTGGCGGAGCGGTTGCGGCAGAACAAGGTCGTCTGCCTGCTCGCGGACCGCGACCTCACCTCCACCGGTGTCCCGGTCACGTTCTTCGGCGAGCAGACGATGATGCCCGCCGGCCCGGCGCACCTGGCCGCGACGACCGGCGCCGCGCTGCTCCCGGTGGGCCTGTGGTTCACCGACGACGGCTGGGTGTTCCGCATCCACCCACCCATCAGGGTGTCGGGCACCGCGCAGGTCGGCGTGGCGACGCAGGCGCTGGCGGACGTGTTCGCCGCCGACATCGCCGCGCACCCCGCGGACTGGCACATGCTCCAGAAGCTCTGGCTGGCCGACCTGCCGGAGAGCAGGCAGCGAGCCCTCGCCCGCAGGCGGGAGTCGACGTGAAGGTCGGCATCGTCTGCCCGTACTCCTTCGACGTCCCCGGCGGGGTCCAGGCGCACGTGGTCGACCTGGCCCGCGCGCTCAAGCGGCTCGGGCACGAGGTGAACGTCCTCGCGCCCGCCGACGAGGACAGCAAGCTCCCGGACTTCGTCACGTCCGCCGGCCGCGCGGTCGGCATCCCGTACAACGGTTCCGTGGCAAGGCTTTCGTTCGGCCCGGTGTCCTACGCCAGGGTGCGGCGGTGGATCGGGGAGAACGACTTCGACGTCCTGCACCTGCACGAGCCGACCGCGCCCAGCCTGTCGTTCCTCGCGCTGATGGTGGCGGACGGGCCGATCGTCGCCACGTTCCACACGTCCACGCCGCGGTCGAAGATCCTGGCCGCGTTCCAGGTGGTCCTCCAGCCGTTCGTCGAGAAGATCACCGCCCGGATCGCCGTGTCCGCGCTGGCCCGCCGCGTCCAGGTCGAGCACCTGGGCGGCGACGCGGTGGAGATCCCCAACGGGGTCGACGTCGGGTTCTTCGCCGACGCGGCGCCGCTGGACGGGTACCCGCGCGAGGGCGGCACGATCGGGTTCGTCGGCCGGTTCACCGAACCGCGCAAGGGCATGCCCTTGCTGCTGGAGGCCGTGCGGCTGCTCGCCGCCGAGCTGCCCGGCCTCCGGCTGCTCGTGGTCGGACGCGGTGACGAGGAGGAGCTGCTCAAGTCCGCCGGTCCCGAGCTGGCCGAGCGGATCGTGCTGCTGGGGCAGGTCGACGACGAGACCAAGGCGCGCGCGCTGCGCAGCGTCGACGTGTACTGCGCGCCCAACACCGGCGGCGAGAGCTTCGGCATCATCCTGACCGAGGCGATGTCCGCGGGCACGGCCGTGGCGGCCAGCGACCTGGACGCGTTCCGCCGGGTCCTGGAGGACGGCAAGTCCGGTGTGCTGACGCCCGTCGAGGACTCCGCCGCGCTGGCGGACGCCCTGCGCGAGCTGCTGGCCGACGCCGGGCTGCGCGCCCAGTACGCGGAGAACGCCCGGCAGCGCGTGATGACGTTCGACTGGTCCGTCGTCGCCAACCAGGTGCTGCGGGTGTACGAGAGCGCCATGGCCGCAGACCCCCGCCGGGTGGCGGAGGCTGCGGAGTGAGCAGTTCCTGGTTCGCCACCACGCTCCTCGTGGTGCTCGTCCTGCTCCTGCTCGTCGGCCCCTGGGTGCTCGGCATGGCCAACCGCCTCGACCGCCTGCACGTCCGCACCGACGCCGCCTGGGCGGGCCTGGACGCCTCCCTCGCCCGCCGCGCCGTCGTGGCCCGCACCGTCGTCGGCCTGGAACCGGACCAGGCCACCATGCTCCGCAACGTCGCCGACCGAGCGGAGCGGGCGGGCCGCGCCGAACGCGAAGCCGCCGAGAACGAGCTGAGCGGCCTGCTCGCCGACCTCGACCGCAGCGCCCTGCCCCCCGTGCTCGCCGCCGAACTGGCCGACGCCGAACAGCGCGTCGTGCTGTCCAGGCGCGTCCACAACGACGCCGTCCGCGACACCCTGTCCCTGCGCCGCCGCCGCCTCATCCGCTGGCTCAAACTCGCGGGCACCGCGCCCCGGCCCGAGTACTTCGAGATCGCGGAACCGCTGGAAGCCGCCGAATCCAGCGTCCTCACCCCCCGCACCGCCGCCCGCGTCCTCCTCACCGACGACACCGGCCGCGTCCTGCTGTTCGAGGGCCACGACCCCGCCCGCCCCCAGGAGTCCTTCTGGTTCACCGTCGGCGGCGGCGTGGACCCCGGCGAGGAACTGCGCGCGGCCGCCGTCCGCGAGGTCTCCGAGGAAACCGGCCTGGAGCTGGGCGCCGACGACCTGATCGGCCCGATCTGGAAGCGCCACACCGTCTTCAGCCTCGACGGCCTGAGCTACGCCTCCGAGGAGTGGTTCTTCCTCACCCGCACCTCGACCGGCTTCACCGTCGACACCTCCGGCTTCGACGAGGCCGAGACCCGCACCATCCGCCGCCACCGCTGGTGGACGGCGGACGAACTGCGCGCCACCGAGGACGCCGTGTACCCGGTGCAGCTGGCGGATCTGCTGCCGGAGTTGCTGCGGGCGGACTGGGACGGGTCGCTGCGCGCGGTCCGGTAAGCGGTCGGCCTCACGCCTTTCCCGCTGTGCCCCGGAAATTCCATCCACCTGAGACGAAGCCGTGGCGAACGGGTGACACCCGTTCGCCACGGCCAAGTGGGAGCTAGACGTTCGGGATGACCTCGTTCCCGTACGCCGCCAGGGTTTTCTCCTTGTCGTCGTGCATGAGGTACAGCGCGAAGTTGGTCACGCCGATCTCCCGCAGCTCCTGGAGCTTGTCCACATGCGACTGCGCGGGCCCCGTCAGGCAGAACCGGTCGACGATCTCGTCGGGCACGAAGTCGGTGGACCGGTTCCCGGCCTTCCCGTGGTGGGAGTAGTCGTAGCCCTCGCGGTCCTTGATGTAGTCCGTCAGCGCCTTCGGCACGATCCCGGAGTCCCCGTAGCGGGCCACGAGGTCCGCGACGTGGTTGCCCACCATCCCGCCGAACCACCGCAGCTGGTCGCGCTGGTGCGCCAGATCCGTGCCCACGTACGCGGGCGCGGCGACGCACATCGTGATCGCCTCCGGATCCCGCCCCGCCGCCGCGGCCGCGTCCCGCACCGACCCGATGGTCCACCGGGCGATGTCCGGGTCGGCCGTCTGCAGGATGAACCCGTCCGCCTGCTCGCCGACCATCTTCAACGCCTTCGGCCCGTAGGCCGCCATCCAGATCTCCAGCTTCCCGTCCCGCACCCACGGGATCCGCACGGGCGTCCCGTGGTGCTCGACCTCCCGGCCCTCGGCCAGTTCCTTGATGACCGTCATGGCCTTGCCCAGCGTCGCGAGGGACGCCGGGGGCTGCCCGATGACCCGCCGGGCCGAGTCCCCGCGCCCGATCCCGCACACCGTCCGATTCCCGAACATGTCGTTCAAGGTCGCGAACAGCGACGCCGTGACCGACCAGTCACGGGTGCTCGGGTTGGTCACCATCGGGCCGACGACGAGGCTCGACGTGGCGGCCAGCACCTGCGAGTAGATGACGAACGGCTCCTGCCACAGCACGGCGGAGTCGAACGTCCAGCCGTAGCGGAAGCCGTTGTCCTCGGCCGACCTCATCCCGGCCACGACGTCGCTGGCGGGCGGGTCGGTTTGCAGCACGACACCGAAGTCCACTTTGCCGCCTTCCTTAGATGAGGTACTGGTTGAGGTCGCGGCCGAGGAACCTGCCGTGTCCGGCGCCGCCGTGGAAGCCGTCGCCGTCGACGACGACCTTGCCCCGCGACAGCACCGTGGACACCTTCCCGGTCAGCTCCATGCCCTCGTACGCCGAGTAGTCCACGTTCATGTGGTGCGTCTCGACCGACAGCGTCTGCTCGGCGGTCGGGTCGTACACCACGATGTCCGCGTCGGCGCCCGGCGCGATCACGCCCTTGCGCGGGTAGAGGCCGAACATCCGGGCCGGGGTCGTCGAGCTGATCTCGACCCAGCGCTCCAGGGTCAGCTCGCCGCGCACGACGCCCTGGTGCAGCAGGTCGATCCGGTGCTCGACGCCGGGGATGCCGTTGGGGATCTTCGAGAAGTCCCCGCGCCCCAGTTCCTTCTGGTCCTTGAAGCAGAACGGGCAGTGGTCGGTCGACACCAGCGACAGGTCGTTGGTGCGCAGCCCGCGCCACAGCTCGCCCTGGTGCTCCTTCGGCCGCAGCGGGGGGGACGCCACGTACTTGGAGCCCTCGAAGTCCGGCTTCGCCATGTCCTCGATCGACAGGTACAGGTACTGCGGGCACGTCTCCGCGAACACGTTCTGCCCGGTGTCGCGGGCCTTCGTCACCGCGTCCAGCGCCTGCGCGGCGGACAGGTGCACGATGTAGAGCGGCGCCCCGGTCACCTTCGCCAGCGCGATGGCCCGCGACGTGGCCTCGCCCTCCAGTTCCGGTGGCCTGGTCAGCGCGTGCTGCACCGGGTCGGTCCTGCCGCTCGCGATGGCCTGCGCGACGAGCTGGTCGATCGCGATGCCGTTCTCCGCGTGCATCATGACCGTGGCGCCGGTCTCGCGCGCCTTCTGCATGGCGCGCAGGATCTCGCCGTCGGTCGCGTAGAACACGCCGGGGTAGGCCATGAACATCTTGAACGTGTTCACGCCCGCGTCGATGCAGGACTCCATCTCCTTCAACGACGTGTCGTTGACGTCGGAGACGATCATGTGGAACCCGTAGTCGATCGCGCAGTTCCCGTCGGCCTTCGAGTGCCACTTGTCCAGTGTGGACAGCAGCGACGTCCCCTTGGCCTGCACGGCGAAGTCGACGATCGTCGTCGTCCCGCCCCACGCCGCGGCGATGGTGCCGGTCTCGAAGGTGTCCACCGAGGACGTCCCGCCGAACGGCATCTCCATGTGCGTGTGGCCGTCGATGCCGCCGGGGATCACGTACTTCCCGGTGGCGTCGATGGTCGTGTCGGCCTGGAGTTCGAAGCCGGGCGCGACGAGGGCGGCGATCTTCTCGCCCTGCACCAGCACGTCCGCGGCCACCGCGCCGGTCGCGTTGACGACGGTGCCGCCGCGGATCAGCGTGCTCACGGCTGCACCAGCGAGTCGTAGGTGTCGGGCCTGCGGTCGCGGTAGAACGCCCACAGGTCGCGGACCTCGGTGAGCAGGTCCATGTCCAGGTCGCGGACGACGATCTCCTCCTCGGTGTCCGACGCGGCCTCGCCGATCAGCTGGCCGCGCGGGTCCGCGAAGTACGTCTGGCCGTAGAAGTCGTTGTCGCCCAACGGCTCCACGCCCACGCGGTTGATCGTGCCGACGAAGTACTCGTTCGCCACGGCCGCGGCGGGCTGCTCCAGCCGCCACAGGTACTCCGACAGGCCGCGGCTGGTCGCCGACGGGTTGAACACGATCTTCGCGCCCGCCAGGCCCAGCGCCCGCCAGCCCTCGGGGAAGTGGCGCTCGTAGCAGATGTAGACGCCGATGCGGCCGACCGCGGTGTCGAACACCGGGTAGCCCAGGTTGCCGGGCTTGAAGTAGAACTTCTCCCAGAACCCCTTCACCTGCGGGATGTGGTTCTTGCGGTGCTTGCCGAGGTACGTGCCGTCCGCGTCGATCACCGCGGCGGTGTTGTAGTAGACGCCCGGCTGCTCCTCCTCGTACATCGGCACGACGAGCACGACGCCGTGCTGCTCGGCGACCTCGCACATCAGCCGGGTGGTCGGGCCGTCGGGGATCCGCTCGGTGTAGGAGTAGTAGTCCGCGTCCTGCACCTGGCAGAAGTACGGGCCGTAGAACAGCTCCTGGAGGCAGATCACCTGCGCGCCCTGCGAGGCGGCGGTGGCGATGGCCGCGACCGCGTTCGCGATCATCGACTCCTTGTCACCGGTCCACTTCGCCTGGATGAGACCTGCCCGGACGATGTTCGTCACTTGATCATCCCCTCGTTGGTGCGGTCGGTCGCTGTCCGCGACAGTGCCAGGTAGGTGACGAGCCCGCCCACCAGGCCGACCACCCAGTTGTAGTCGTAGAGCGGCTTCAGGAACGGGATCAGCCCGCCGGTCGGGAACGGGCCGCCGTAGGCGCCGCCGACCGCGAGCAGGCCGCCGACGACGGTCGCCACGACCGCGCGCCAGTTCCACCCGCCGGAGAACCAGTAGGACCCCTTGCCGTCCATGTACAGCGCGTCCAGTTCGATCCTGGTCTTGCCGAGCAGCCAGTACCCGGCGATGAACACACCGGCCACCGACGCCAGCAGGCCGCCGTAGAAGCCCAGCCACGCGAAGATGTAGATGCTCGGGTCGGAGATCAGCCGCCACGGCTGGATCACCACGCCGAGCACCCCGGTGATCAACCCGCCGACCGCGAACGTGATGCGGCGCGGGAAGGCGTTGGAGAAGTCGTAGGACGGGCTGACCACGTTCGCCGCCAGGTTCGCGGAGATCGTGGCGAGCACCAGCGCCACCAGCGCGACCACCACGACCAGCGGGTTGTCGAACCGGCTCGCCAGCGTCGCCGGGTCCCAGATCGCCTCGCCGTAGAGCGCGATCGAGCCCGAGGTGGTCAGGATCGCGACGATCGCGATGAACGACATCGTGGTCGGCAGGCCCAGCAGCTGGCCGAGCACCTGCTTCTTCTGGCTACCGCCGAACCTGGTGAAGTCCGGCATGTTGAGCGACAGCGTCGACCAGAACGCGATCATGCCCATCAGCGACGGGAAGAAGACCTTCCAGAAGTCCGCGCCCCAGCCCAGCTTCGACGGCTCGGACAGGATCGGCCCGAAACCACCCGCCTTCACCGCCACGTAGGCCAGCAGGATCAGGAAGCCCACCGACACCAGCGGCGCGGTCCAGTTCTCGAACCTGCGGATCGCGTCCATGCCGCGCCAGATGATCAGCATCTGCACCACCCAGAACCCCAGGAAGCACAGCCACAGCGTCCAGTGCTGGCCGAGCACCTCAGGGGCGGTCAGCCACCAGCCGCCGACCAGCTTGCCGACGATCACGTGCAGCGCCAGCCCGCCGACCCACGTCTGGATGCCGAACCACGCGCACGCGATGAACGCCCGCAGCAGCGCCACCAGGTTCGCCCCGCGCACCCCGTAGAACGCGCGGGCGAACACCGGGAACGGAATCCCGTACTTCGTGCCCGCGTGGCTGTTCAGCAGCATCGGGACCAGCACGATCAGGTTGCCGAGCGTGATCGTCAGGAAGGCCTGGACCCAGTCCATGCCCAGCGCGATCAGCGACGCCGCGAGCGTGTAGCTGGGGATGTTGTGCGCCATCCCCATCCACAACGCGAAGAAGTTGTACGTCGTCCAGGTCCGCTGCTCCAGCGGCACCGGTGCCAGTTCCGGGTTGAAGTACCGGCTCCCCGAGATCCCGGAGAAGTCGCGCAACTCGACTCGGCCATCCGGGTGAGTGATCTGCTTGGTCGTTGTGACCTGGCTTGCTGAGGTGGGCTCTGACGGGTCGACGGCCATCGGTCACATCCCTGTTACGCTGGCGAAACAGCGTGGTCGGTGTGCGCTTTCCATCCCGGAATCCTGGGATGGCGGGTGCGCCGAGGGCAGTGTCGAAGTGTCCACGCTTCCCATGATCAGTGAACACTCTGTCGGTTGCATGCCGATCGTGGAGCAGTCGCCTCTACGGGGTGAGTGCGGAGATCAGGTCGCGGACCTCGTCCGCCCGGTGGTCGTCCCGGGACCCCTCGAAGAGCACCAGCGACTCCTGGTAGGTCTCGACCGCCTCGGCGGTCCGCCCCGCCTCTGCGTACGCGCCGCCCAGGCTCCTCAGAGTGATCGCGGTGCCGAACCGGTCGTCCCGGTGCCGCTGGATCCGCAGCGAGGCGCCGTAGTGCTCGAAGGCCTGGTCGAGCCTGCCGCACGCCTGGTGCGCCCGGCCGATGCCGTGCTGCGTGATCGCGACACCGCCTTCCTGGCCGGTGCTCCGCTGCAACTCCAGGGCCTCGGTGAAGTACTCCATCGCCAGGTCGGCGTCGCCGAGGTCGAGGTGGGTCAGGCCGACGTTCGAGAGGCTGATGCCGAGTCCGCGCGGATCGTGCACCAGGCGCCGGATCGCCAACGAGCGCTCGCAGCACGGCAGAGCCAGATCCGGGCGGTCCATCTCCCGGTAGGTCGCTGCCAGCACGATCAGCGCGGAGCCGATGCCGATCGGGTCGTCCATCTCCTCCTGGATGGCGAGCGAGCGCTCGCAGAACCGGATGGCCTCGGCGAACCGCCGCTGCTGCCGGTGGATCGTGGCGAGCCGGTTGTAGACCTTGGCGAGCGACTTGCGGTCGACCAGCCGCGCCGCGGAGTCCACCGCCATCTCCTGGAGGGTGAACCAGTCGGCCATGTGCTTGCGGAGCGAGAAGTAGCGGAACATCGCGTCCGCGATGCCGACCACCTGTTCGGCGAGCCCGCGCTCGTGCGCGGTGGTCGCGACCTCCAGGACGCTGCGGTGGTGCCGGTCCATCCAGCCGACCGCCTCCGGGGTGCAGCGGTGGATCTCGATCCCCTTGGCGTGCTCGGCGGCGGTGGTCCGGTAGTGGGCGATCATCCGGTCCTCGGCCGCGGTCCGCTCGGTCTCGGGTTCCTCTTGCAGGCACAGGGCCGCGTACTGCCGGACGAGGTCGTGGAACCGCGTGCCGCCTTCCAGCAGGCTGGCCCTATGGAGGTCCCTGAGCAGCATCTTGGCCTTGCCCGACGGCAGCCCCGAGAGCGCGGCCGCGGTGTCCGCGACTACCTCGTCACCGGGGTGCAGGGACAGCAGCCGGAACATCCGCCGCTGGTCGGGGGACAGCCACCGGTACGACAGGGCGAAGGTCGCGGCCACCTGGCGGGTGTCGCCGTCGTCGAGCAGGGGCAGCCCCTCCGCCCGCAGCTCCGCGGCCCAGTCGGTCGCGGACTCCAGGTCGATGTGCGCCGCCATGATCTTGAGCGCGAGCGGTAATCGACCGCACAGCTCGGCCAGTTCGGGGTCGCCGACCAGTTCCACCGCTTCCTCCAGGGGGAGTACCCCGAGCGGGATCCGGGTGCCGCCCAGATCCGTGAGGCGGTGCCTGCTGGAGACGAGCACCCGGTGCCGGTCGACGAGCAGCGGTTTGACCTGTTTGGCGGAGGAGGCGTTGTCCAGCAGGACGAGCATGTCCTCGCGCTCGGCCATCGCGCTGCGGAACAGCGCGGACCTCTCGCTCTCCTCCGGCGGGATGTCCTCCTCCCGCGTTCCGAGCGCCCGGAGGAACGACCGCAGCGCCTGCGTCGGCTCGACGTGGAGCCTGGCGTCGTAGCCGTGGAGGTTCAGGTTCAGCGACCGACCGGGGAACCTGGCCTTCTCCCGGTGCGCGTAGTGCAGGAGCAGCTGGGTCTTGCCGATGCCGCCGAGGCCGTGGACCAGGGTCAGGCCCCTGCCCGCCCTCAACTCCTCCAGCTCCGGTAATCGTCCCGTGAACGTCCCGGACACCGGTGGCAGGCCGTTGAGCGCGGTGGGTGGCGGCGGGAGGTTGGTGATGTTCACCGTGTCGATCGACGCGGCCTGCACCAACGAGCCGTGCACCGTGCCGGAGTTCGTGTTGTGCATCGGACAGTTCTACCCGCGTCGGATCTCCGCGCACCACCGCCCTTCCGGCCGTGGTGCGCAAGGGAAGCGTTTCCACGATGGAGTGACGGGGGCACGCAGAGTCAGTCACCCCATCGGGCGGGTGTGGGGCCGCGTCCGTCCTGCCGATGTGGAAGAGGTCCCCGTCAGGTCCCCTCAGGTTAGGAACACCGTGTTTCGCACCCGCCCGCGTGGTTACCTCCGCGCTGCCGCCCTGCTCGTCGCCGGTGCCGCCCCGTTGCTCAGCGGTGCCGCCTCCGCGACCGCCGCCCCGTCGCTCGACGGCCTCAACGGCAACGTCAGCGGCGCGCCGGAGCTGAAGACCGACGTGGCCGACGAGTCCGGCACGTACGCGGGAGGCAAGGCCGTGAAGCTGCCCGTGCCCACCGCGCTGCCGCAGACCCCGCAGGTCCTGCAGGCGGTGGACCCCGCGCACGCGCTGCCGGCGTCCAAGCCCACCGCCGCCGTCGACGGGGAGCGCACGCTCGTGGGCCCGCCCAACGTGTCGACCTCGAACCAGCTCCCGGTGAACGTGCTGCCGGTCAACCGGCTGCCGGTGGACCAGTTGCCGTCGCTGCCGGTCGTCGGCCCACTGCCCTCGACGGGCCTGCCGATCCTGAACTAGGACCCGCACACACCTCGAGAGCCCATGACGCAGGTGCCACTGCGTCATGGGCTCTCGTGCGTTTCACGCCTTGAGGTCGTGCACCAGAAGTGCGACGTGCAGGGACAGGATCGACTCCGGGTCCTCCAGCGAAACCCCCAGCACCTGCTCGATCCGCGCCAACTGCTGGTAGTACGCCGTTCGCGACAGGTGCGCGGCGGCCGCGGCGGCGGACTTGTTGCCGCCGTGCTCGCACAGGCAGCGCAGCAGTTCGACGAGCCTGCTGCCCTGCGCGGTGTCGCGGGCCAGCAGCGGTCCCAGTTCGCGGTCGGCGAAGGCGCGCAGCCGTTCGTCCTCGCGCAGCAGGTGCAGCAACCCGTGCAGCCGCACGTCGTCGAGCCGGTGGTAGAGCCGGGTGCTCGGCGACCGGAGCGCGGCGCCCGCGATGTGCACGGCCTCGCCGAGGCTGCGGCGGACATCGGCGACGACGGTCACGGTGGTGCCCGCGGCCACGACGACGGGCAGTCCGTGCTGCGTAGTGGCGGCCATCCGGTGCACCTCCTTCGCCAGCCTGCGCAGCACCCCGTCCAGCCCGGCCGTCGACGGCAGCGACAGCAGCGCGCGCACGCTGGTGTCGTCCACGACGCCGACCAGCGCGGGCACGGTCACCCGCCGGGCGGCCAGCGCGGTCGCCTCCGCGAGGTCGCGCAGGACCTCTTGCGTGGCAAGGGTCTGCGCGGGTGACGGCGAGGTGCCCGGCCGGATCGCGATGCCGACCAGCTGCCTGCGCTCCAGCGGCACGCCCAGCGCGGCCGCCCGCGCGGACAGGTCCGCGGGCGGTTGCGACTCGCCCAGCAGCTGGGCCAGCAGCGTGCGGTGGGTCTGCCGTTCCAACGACTCCCGGTCGCGCGCCACGAGCCGGTGCACGGCCAGCGCGGACGCGGCGCGTTCGGCCACGACCACGTGCCGGTGCGGGGGCGGCTCCGGCGACACCAGGACCAGCCGCCCCCAGTCCGCGCCGCGGGCCCCGACGACGGTGACCAGCCAGCCCGACTCCTCGTGGTAGGCGGTCCGCTCGGACACCGAGATCGCCCGCGACCGCTGCCCCCAGTCGGCGAGCAGCGCCGTCGGGTCCTCGCCCGCCGCGTCGTAGGCGAGCACCTCGTGGCCCAGCGTCTCCAGCACGACCGGTAGCCCGGCGGTGCGGGCCACCTCGCGCAGCACCTCGGCCGGTTCCGCGCCCGCGACCGTCAGCGCGGTGAACGTCTCGTGCACCTGCTCGGCGGCCCGCAGCTCGGCGAGCTGCGCGTCCACGATCAGCGCCACCACCGCCTCGGTCACGGTGACGAACCTGGTCTCCTGCGCGAGCGTGACCAGCGGCAACCCGTGCCGCTCGGCCGCGCTGACCAGCGCCCCCGGCACCTCGTCGCTCCACCGCCGCACCAGCTCCACGACCAGCCCGGCGGCGCCGACGGCGGCCAGGTCGTCGACGTAGCGGGTGAGCCCCGCGTCGTCGGAGGGCAGCAGGAGCCCGGTCGTCAGCACGAGTTCGCCGCCGCGCAGCAGGTGCGCGATGTCGGCGACCTCGGCCACGTGCGCCCAGCGCACCCGGCCCTGCATCCCGGCGGCCCCGGCGATGACCCGCGGCCTGCCCCGGCGGATCACCGGGAGGGCCAGTGCTTCGGCGACCGTGGGGTACATGGACACAACGTAATGCGATCAAGGGCAAAGGGGTACAGGTTGTGCATGGTGGCCGGACACCGGCCCCAGCAGACTCGGAGGCAGGACTACAGACGGAGGACGCGATGGCGGCACACCGGGAACTTCTCGCCCGGCACCGAGCGGTCATGCCCAACTGGATGGCCCTGTTCTACGACGAGCCGATCGAGATCGCGAGCGCGAGCGGCAGGCGCGTGACCGACCGCGAGGGCCGCACCTACCTCGACTTCTTCGCGGGGATCCTGACCAACGCGGTCGGCTACGACGTCCCCGAGATCTCGGACGCGATCCGCGCCCAGCTCGACACCGGCGTGTTCCACACCTCGACCCTGTACCTGATCGACAAGCAGGTGGAGCTGGCCGAGCGGATCGCCGAGCTGTCCGGCATCCCGGACGCGAAGGTGTTCTTCACGAACTCGGGCACCGAGGCCAACGAGACGGCGCTCATGCTCGCCACCCAGTACCGCCGCAGCGACCAGGTCATGGCGCTGCGCAACTCCTACCACGGCCGCGCGTTCGCCACCGTCGCGATCACCGGCAACCGCGGCTGGTCGGCCAGCTCGCTGAGCCCGGTCAAGGTCAGCTGGGTGCACGGCGGCTACCGGTTCCGCAGTCCGTTCCGGCACCTGTCCGACGCCGATTACATCAAGGCCTGCGTGGACGACCTGCGCGAGATCATCGAGGTGACCACCTCCGGCGACGTGGCCTGCATGATCGCCGAGCCGATCCAGGGCGTCGGCGGGTTCGCCACCCCTCCGGACGGGCTGTTCGGCGCGTTCAAGGAGGTCCTGGACGAGTACGGGATCCTGTTCATCTCGGACGAGGTGCAGACCGGCTGGGGCCGCACCGGCGAGAACTTCTGGGGCATCCAGGCGCACGGGGTCGTGCCGGACGCGATGACGTTCGCCAAGGGCCTCGGCAACGGGCTCGCCATCGGCGGCGTGGTGGCGCGGGCCGACCTGATGGACTGCCTCGGCGCGAACTCGCTGTCCACGTTCGGCGGCAACCCGGTCTCCACGGCGGGCGCGCTGGCCACGCTGGACTACGTGCTGGAGCACGACCTCCAGGCCAACGCGCTCAAGCTCGGCGCGCGGCTCGTGGAGGGGCTGCGCTCGGTGGCCGAGGAGAACCCGGTCGTCGGCGACGTCCGCGGCAAGGGCCTGATGGTCGGCATCGAGCTGGTCGGCCCGGACGGCGAACCCGCCCCGAAGGCGGCGCTCGGGGTGCTCGAGGGCGCCCGCGAACGCGGTCTGCTGATCGGCAAGGGCGGCCTGTACGGCAACGTGATCCGGCTGGCACCGCCGATGACGGTGACCGCCGACGAGGTCGAGGAGGCGCTTGTGGTGCTGCGTGGAGCGATCGGGGAGGCGTCCGCGTGAGGATCACGCACCGGATCGGCGGCAAGACGTGGGCCGGGGTCGGCGAGCGGACCGGTGACGTCTACGACCCGGCCACCGGGCAGGTGGCGAGCACGGTCGACTTCGCGAGCACGGCCGACGTGGACGAGGCCGTCGCGGCGGCGAAGGGGGCGTTCGCCAAGTGGCGCGGTGCTTCCCTCGCGCAGCGGGCCACGGTCATGTTCGCGTTCCGCGAGCTGTTCAACGCCCGCAAGGACGAGCTGGCCGCGATCGTGACGGCCGAGCACGGCAAGGTGCTCTCCGACGCCGCCGGGGAGATCCAGCGGGCGTTGGAATCGGTCGAGTTCGCGTGCGGCATCCCCAGCCTGATCAAGGGCGGCTTCAGCGAGAACGCCTCGACGAAGGTCGACGTCTACTCGATCCTGCAACCGCTCGGCGTGGTCGGCGTCATCTCGCCGTTCAACTTCCCGGCGATGGTGCCGCTGTGGTTCGTGCCGAACGCCATCGCGTGCGGCAACACCGTGGTGCTCAAGCCGAGCGAGAAGGACCCGTCCGCGGCGAACTTCATCGCGGACCTGTTCGCCGAGGCCGGGCTGCCCGACGGGGTGCTGAACGTGGTGCACGGCGACAAGGTGGCCGTGGACCGGATCCTGGAGCACCGCGACGTGAAGGCGGTGTCGTTCGTCGGGTCCACGCCCATCGCGCGGTACGTCTACGAGACGGGGACCGGCAACGGCAAGCGCGTGCAGGCGCTGGGCGGGGCCAAGAACCACATGGTCGTGCTGCCCGACGCCGACCTCGACCTGGCGGCGGACGCGGCGGTGTCGGCCGGGTTCGGCTCGGCGGGGGAGCGCTGCATGGCGATCTCCGTCGTGGTCGCGGTCGACCCGGTGGGCGACGAGCTGGTGGCCAAGATCCGCGAGCGGATCGCCGACCTGCACGTGGGCGACGGCCGCCGCCCCGGCTGCGAGATGGGGCCGCTGGTCACCGGCGCGCACCGGGACAAGGTCGTGTCGTACGTGGAGGCCGGTGTCTCCGAGGGGGCGACCCTGGTGGTCGACGGCCGCGGGCACCTGATCGACGGCGACGGCGCCGGGTTCTGGCTCGGGCCCACGCTGTTCGACCACGTCGGCACGGACATGAGCGTCTACACCGACGAGATCTTCGGCCCGGTGCTGTCCGTGCTGCGCGTGCCCGCCTACGACGACGCGGTGGAGGTCGTGAACGACAACCCCTACGGCAACGGCACGGCGATCTTCACCAACGACGGCGGCGCGGCGCGGCGGTTCCAGAACGAGGTCGAGGTCGGCATGGTCGGCGTGAACGTGCCGATCCCGGTGCCGGTCGCCTACTACTCGTTCGGCGGCTGGAAGGACTCGCTGTTCGGCGATTCGCACGCCTACGGGCCGGAGGGCGTGCACTTCTTCACCCGCACCAAGGTGGTCACCAGCCGGTGGCTCGACCCGTCGCACGGCGGCGTCAACCTCGGGTTCCCCCGGAACACCTGATCGGGCGGAAAAACGGGAATGGTTATGGGGTTCACGCCCCATAACCATTTTCCGCCCCCTGTTCTCCGTCTCGGGTGGTGTTCATCCGGGCGGCGCATCCTGCCCTGGAAACCATTCATCCGCACGGTCCCGCGCTCTAGTTTGTAGTTCGAGGTAAACCCTGCGAACACCGGAGAGCCCCCTTGAAGCACTTCCGACGAACGGCCGCCGTGCTCGCCGCGCTGGCACTGGTGGTGGGCGGCGCGAGCGTCGCCCAAGCCGAGCCCGCGACCGTGAACATCGACGCGGGCGGGCCGGGTGACGCGACCTTCGCGCCCGACTCGTTCGGCACCGGTGGTCTCGTCGACACCAAGCCCGCCGCCGCGCCGAGCCTGGCCAACTGGCGGGCCGCCCACCCGATCCCGACCGAACTCTGGCACACGTCCCGCTACCTGGAGTCCTCCTACGTCGTCCCCGGTCTCACGCCCGGCGCGACCTACGAGGTGCGCCTGTACTTCATGGACTGGTACTTCAAGGGCAAGTCCGGCATGCGGATCTTCGACGTGGCGATCGACGGCACGAAGGTGCTGACGGACTTCGACATCATCGCCACCGCCAAAGCGCTCGGCGCCGACGGCGGGAACAACTTCGGCCTGGAGAAGGACTTCACCGCCGTGGTCGGCGAGTCCGGGACGGTCACCATCGACTTCATCCGCGGCAAGGAGGACCAGCCGCAGGTCAACGCGATCGCGCTGGTCCCGGTCACCCCGTGACCTGAGGAGGGGAAGGGGGTCGCCATTTCCGGCGGCCCCCTTTTTCTTTGCCGGATGGAATGTTTTCCCCCGATCGGGGGAGTTGAACGCGCGCTCGGGAATCACGTACGGTTCCCCCGGTACGTGCGCATCCCGTCCGGGGCCGGGATGGTGTCCACGAAATTCGCGCTAGGAGCACAGAACAAGTGGTCATCACGCCCCAAGGCGATCCTCCCGGCCTGGTCCTGACCGGAACGATAGGCGCCGCGGACCTCGAGGCCCTGCGATCGGCCCTCCTCGACGGCGGGACCCCCGCGCACCGCGAGGTCAGGGTCGACATGCGGCAGGTGCCGTTCCTGCTGCTGGGCACCGTGCGCACGCTGGTGCGCACCGCCGCCGAACTGGCGGAGGACGGCCGGAGCCTCGTCCTCGACCTCGCGCCCCACCACGAATGGGCCATCGGCGCGGTCGGGTGGGCCAACGCCCCCGGCCTGGTCATGGTGAACGGAGAAGTGCGCCGATGACCAACGTGAACTTCCGGCACGACGCGGCGGTGTACGGCAGCGACGACGAGTTCCTCGCGATGGCCGTCCCGTTCGTCGTGGGCGGGCTCGACCTGGGTGAGCCCGTCCTGGTCACCACGACGCCCGCAAACATCGACCTGCTCCGCTCGGCGCTCGGCGGGCGCGCGGACGACTTCGACCACGCCGAGACCGCCTACTTCGGCCGCAGGCCGCCGGAGCGCGCGACCGAGTTCTTCCGCTACTGGCAGCGCAGGGCG
This sequence comes from Umezawaea sp. Da 62-37, assembly GCF_032460545.1. Classification (GTDB taxonomy): domain Bacteria; phylum Actinomycetota; class Actinomycetes; order Mycobacteriales; family Pseudonocardiaceae; genus Umezawaea. The sequence goes on along the minus strand of NZ_CP135965.1, from coordinate 2,543,296 downwards.
CCCGGTTCCGGCCGCAACGTGCGCGTGCTCGCCGAGCCGCTGTGGGCGGGCCGCACCGAACGCGACGTGCGCGCGTGGCGGCGGATGGAGTCCGGCCTCAACGTCGTGCTCGCGGACACCAACGTGTGGATGATCTGCCCGTACGACACCAGGGTCGTCTCGGAGGAGGGCGTCGCGCACGCGCTCAGGACGCACCCGGCGGACGTGCGCGGCACCGAGTCGATCCCGTCGTCGGAGTACGTCGACCCGGTCGAGTACGCCCACGCGTGCGACAGCGTGCCGCTGCCGGAACGCCCGGCGGACGCCGCCGTGCTGCCGCTGCGCGGCGACCTGAACGCGTTGCGCCGCTTCATCGTCGGCACCGCCGTGAACCTCGGGCTGTCCGAGGACACCGCCGCCATGCTGACCGTCGCGGTCGGCGAGACGCTGGCGTTCCTGCGTGACGACGGCCACGTGGCGATGTGGCTCGACGGCGGCGCGGTGGTGTGCGAGCTCAGCGCCGCCGCGTCCGGCGACCTCGGTCCGTTCGCCGGGTTCCGCCCGCCGGAGGTGCACCGCTCGGCGGAGACCGGCGACGGGCTGTGGATCACCCGGCAGATCTGCGAGGCGGTGGACATCAGGACGAGCCGCGGCGTGGCGGTGTTCCGGCTGCACATCTCCGGTCCGCGCACCGCCGAGCTGGGCAGGTGGTGAAGGTCAGCCCGGCAGCGGGTCGAACCGGACGAACCGCCTGCTGAACGACGCCGTGCCGGAGGTGAGCGAGCGGAGTTCCACGGCGTACCGGAGCAGCGCCGAACTGGGCACCTCGGCGCGGATCGTGGTGTGCGCGGTGGAGTCGGTCTCGGTGCCCAGCACCCGGCCGCGCCTGCCGGACAGGTCGCCCAGCACCGTGCCGAGGTGCTCGTCCGGCAGGCGGATGGAGACCTCGTCGGTGGGTTCGAGCAGCGACAGGCGGGCGTTCGCGGCGGCGTCCTTGAGCGCCAGCGAGCCCGCGGTCTGGAACGCGGCGTCGGAGGAGTCGACCGAGTGCGCCTTGCCGTCGACCAGGGTGACCCGGATGTCGACCACCGGGTGGCCGTCCCGCAGGCCGCGGTCGAGCTGCGCCCGGATGCCCTTCTCGACGCTGGGGACGAACTGGTGCGGCACGGCGCCGCCGACGACCCGGTCCACGAACTCGAAGCCGTCGCCGCGGGGCAGCGGCTCGACGACGATGTCGCACACGGCGTACTGGCCATGCCCGCCGGACTGCTTCACGTGCCTGCCGTGGCCCCTGGCCGCCGCCGCGAACGTCTCGCGCAGCGACACCCGCACCGGCTCCGTGTCGACCTCCGCGCCGCCCGCGCGCAACCGGGCCAGCACGACGTCGGCGTGCGCCTCGCCCATGCACCACAGCACCATCTGGTGCGTCTCGGCGTTGCGCTCCAGGCGCAGCGTCGGGTCGCCCGCGACGAGCCGGTTGAGGTTGCGGGCCAGGTTGTCCTCGTCGCTGCGGCTGCGCGGCACGACCGCGACCGGCAGCAGCGGCTCGGGCATCGGCCACGGCGCCATCAGCATCGGCTTGTCCGGGTCGGACACCGTGTCGCCGGTCTCGGCGGAACCGAGCTTCGTCAGCGCGCACACGTCGCCCGCCACGCAGTACGGCACCTCGCGCAGGGCGGCCCCGAGCGGCGAGTAGACGTGCGCGACCCGCTCGTCGGCGTCGTGGTCCTCGTGCCCGCGGTCGGCCAAACCGTGCCCGGACACGTGCACCGGGCGTTCGGGCCGCAGCGTCCCGGAGAACACCCGCACCACCGACACGCGGCCGACGTAGGAGTCGACGGCGGTGCGCACGACCTCGGCGACCAGCGGCCCGTCCGGGTCGGCGGCCAGCCGGGGCCGGGGGAAGCCGTAGAGGCCGATCACGTCGGGCAGCGGGTGCTCCAGCGGCGACGGGAACGCGCGGACGATGCCGTCGAGCAGTTCGGGCAGGCCCTTCCCGGTCGCCGCGCACACCGTCAGCACCGGGTGGAACGAGCCGCGCGCCACGGCCTTCTCCAGGTCGGCGACCAGCGTGGCCTGGTCGATCTCCTCGCCGTCGAGGTAGCGCTCCATGAGCGTCTCGTCCTCGCTCTCGGAGATGATCCCCTCGATCAGCTCGGCCCGTTCGGCGGCGTGGTCGGCCAGTTCGGCGGGGTCCCCGGTGATCAGCCCGACCAGCCCGTCGCCGCGTGGCGCGTACAGGGGAACCACACCGGGGCCGAAAGCGTTCTGACAGGCGACGACCGCGTCGCGGACGTCGGCGCGGTGGTGGTCGGTCCGGGTGATCACGACCGCGCGCGGCATCCCGACGGCGGCGCACTCCGCCCACAGCGCGGTGGTGGAGGCGTCGAGGCCCTCGAAGGCGTTGACGACGAACAGGGCGGCGTCGGCGGCCCGCAGACCCGCGCGCAGTTCCCCGACGAAGTCGGCGTAACCGGGGGTGTCGATGAGGTTGATCTTGAAGTCGCCGTGCCGCAGCGGGGCGATCGCGAGACCGACGGAGCGCTGCTGGCGCACGGCGGCGGGGTCGTGGTCGCACACGGTGGTGCCCTCGGTGACCGACCCGGCCCGCGAGAGGACGCCGCTCGCGGCGAGCAGCGCCTCCGTCAGCGTGGTCTTGCCCGCCCCCGACGGGCCGACCAGCACCACGTTGCGCACCTTGGCCGGGTCGTCCACGGCGACCAGGCCCGCCGAGTGGCCGTTGTCGTTGCTCTTGGTTCCCATGGAACCGCCCTCCATGACCCGCGGACGTCAACGGTTGCGGATGTTCTGTGTCCGATCTCACACCCGAACCGGCTGAGGGGACAAGACGTTGGAGCCGATTCCGGAGCATCCGGTGCTGTTCGGGCAGCCGGTGCCGCAGGGCGAGCTGCTGCCCTGGTCGTGGGCGCGCGAGCGGCTGGACCGCGCTCGCGACTTCTGGATCGCGACCACCAGGCCGGACGGCAGTCCGCACACCCGACCGGTGTGGGGCGTGTGGCTGGACGGCGGGTTCTGGTTCTCCACCGGGTCGTCGGCGGCGCGGAACCTGGCGGGCAACCCGGAGATCTCCGTGCACCCGGCCGCGGCCGACGAGGTGGTGGTCGTGGAGGGCGCGGCCTCGGTCGACGTGTCCGCCGAGGCGGTCGCGGCCTACAACGCCAAGTACTCCTGGACGTTCGAGCCGGACGGCGACGGCGTGCGCGACGGCGACGGGACGGTCGGCGCGGCGTTCCTGGTCCGGCCGAGGGTGGTCTTCGGCTGGGACGCGGACCTGCGCGCGCCGACGCGGTGGCCCTTCTTCGTGGCGTAGGCCACCACCTGCGGCGGAATGCGAAGTGGCCTGCCGGGAACGGGCCGGATTGGCCCGCGCCGGCGGTCCACGTCGGTCGTAGGATGGCCTGGTCCGAACACCCCTTTTCGAAAGGCTGGCCGTGACCACTTCTTCCGACTCCGACGCCGGTCAGGTGACCGGGACCTCGCGCGTCAAGCGCGGTATGGCGGAGATGCTCAAGGGCGGCGTGATCATGGACGTGGTCAACGCCGAGCAGGCGAAGATCGCGGAGAACGCCGGTGCCGTCGCGGTGATGGCGCTCGAACGCGTTCCGGCCGACATCCGCGCGCAGGGCGGCGTGTCGCGCATGAGCGACCCCGACATGATCGACGCGATCATCGCCACCGTGTCCATCCCGGTGATGGCGAAGGCCCGCATCGGCCACTTCGTCGAGGCGCAGGTCCTCCAGTCCCTCGGTGTCGACTACATCGACGAGTCCGAGGTCCTCACCCCGGCGGACTACGCCAACCACATCGACAAGTGGCAGTTCACCGTGCCCTTCGTCTGCGGTGCCACGAACCTGGGCGAGGCGCTGCGCCGGATCACCGAGGGTGCGGCGATGATCCGCTCCAAGGGCGAGGCGGGCACGGGCGACGTCTCCAACGCCACCACGCACATGCGCAAGATCGGCGGCGAGCTGCGCCGGCTGCAGAACCTGAGCCCGGACGAGCTGTACGTGGCGGCGAAGGAGTTGCAGGCGCCGTACGACCTGGTGCGCGAGGTGGCCGAGGCGGGCAAGCTGCCGGTGGTGCTGTTCACGGCCGGCGGGATCGCGACTCCGTCGGACGCGGCGATGATGATGCAGCTGGGTGCCGAGGGTGTGTTCGTGGGGTCGGGGATCTTCAAGTCCGGGAACCCGGAGCAGCGGGCCGAGGCGATCGTGAAGGCCACGACGTTCTACGACGACCCGAGCGTGATCGCGAAGGTGTCGCGCGGGTTGGGCGAGGCGATGGTGGGGATCAACGTCGAGGAGATTCCCGAGCCGCATCGGTTGTCCGAGCGGGGCTGGTAGGTCTGTTGGTCTGGACGGGGCTCGCGCCTGTGGGTGCGGGCCCTGTTTGGGTTTTGGGGATTCCTGGGTTGTGGTTTATCTGGTGGAGTTTGGCTTCCGTGGGTTGTGTCCGCCTTGCGGTCCGGCTTCTGTGCGTTGTGGCCCACTTCGCGAAGCCCGGCCCCCGTGTGCGCGATTGTCTCAATGCCCCACCCCTGTTTGTCAAGGCGGGAAAGATGCCTTGACAAACAGGGGTGGGGCAGGAGGGCGCTGTGTATCGGGGGCAGGGGTAGGTCTGGCTTCGCCAGCATCGGCTGTGTCGACAAGGCGTCGGCTGTGCCGACAAGGCGTTGGGGGCCCGGTGGGGGTGTCCTTGGCTTCGCCGTTGGGTTAGGTCGGCGCTACACGTGTTCCATCACCATGACGGCGGTGCTGCCTGGTTCGAGGGCGCGGCAGGTGTGGGCCAGGTCGCCGGGGTACGTGAGGTAGTCGCCGACGGTGATCTCGATGGGGTCGTCCAGTGGGCCGGCGAGTAGGCGGCCGGTGCTGACGACGATGTGTTCGACCGTGCCTGGCATGTGTGGCTCGGAGTCGCGTGCGGGGCCCGGTTCGAGGGCTAGGTGGTAGACGTCGCGGCGGGCGCCTGGGGGGCAGGAGGCGAGCAGGGTTGCGGTGTAGTGGGAGCGTTCGGAGTAGATCGCGGGGCCTTCGCCTGCGCGGATGACCTGCACCCGGCCCGCCGGTGGGTCGACGAGTCTGCTCAGCGGTACGTCCAGTGCGACGCCGAGTGCCCAGAGCGTTTCCACGCTCGGGTTTCCGCTTGCCGATTCCAGTTGCGACAGCGTGGACTTGGCGATGCCCGCCCGTTTTGCCAGCTCGCTGAGCGACAGGCCGACGCGGCCGCGTTCCCGGCGCAGGGCCGCCGCGATGACCTCCAGCGGCGCGGTGGTCCTTTCCACTGAGCCCTCCCGTGTTCGCTGTATCGGTCTGGTCGTTCGCCTTGACGAACAGCAAGATGGTGTTCATCGTATAGGACCATGCGTTCGTTCTGGCGAACACTCGATGCGGCCCTGCTGCGCGACGTCCTCGCGATAGCCGCCGGGGCGGCGGTGAACGGCGCCTCCTTCGGTGCCATCACCGTGGCCTCCGGCTCCCCGTGGTGGATGCCGGTGCTCATGTCCGTGGTGATCTTCGCCGGTGGCGCCCAGTTCATGGCGGTCGGCATCGTGGCCGCGGGCGGCTCGCCCGCCGCGGCCGTGCTGGCCGGGCTGATCCTCAACATCCGGCACCTGCCGTTCGGCCTGGCGATCGGCGACCTGCTGGGCCGCAGCTGGTTCGGCAGGCTTGTCGGCAGCCACCTGCTGGTCGACGAGACGGTCGCGTTCGCCCTTGCCCAACGTGACCCGGTGCGGGCGCGCACGGCCTACTGGGCCTGCGGGGTCAGCCTGTTCGTCGCCTGGAACGTCGGCGGGGTCGGTGGCGCGCTGGTCGGTCGGTCGATCGGCGACCCCGGCGCGTTCGGTCTCGACGCCGCGTTCCCAGCGGCCCTGCTGGCACTGGTGCTGCCCGCGCTGCGCGACTCGGCGACCCTGCGCGCCGCCGTGGTCGGCGCGGTGGTCGCCCTGGTCGCGACGCCGTTCGTGCCCGCGGGTGTGCCGGTGCTGCTGGCGCTGGCCGGGCTGCTCGCCGTCGCCCTCCCGGTCCCGGCGGTGCGCCGGTGACCGTCATCGCCGTCCTCGTCCTCGCCGCGGGCACCTACGCGTTCCGGGTGGCGGGCCCGTTCCTGCGTGACCGGATAACGCTGTCGGACCGGGCGCGCGGGCTGATGTCGACCGCGGCCACCGTGCTGCTGGTCGCGCTGGTGGCCACGGCGTCGCTGACCAAGGGAGCCCACTTCGCGGGCTGGGCGCTGCCGATCGGCGTAGCGGTCGGTGGGCTGGCCGCCTGGCGCAAGGCCCCGTTCGTGCTCGTCGTGGTGCTCGCGGCCGCCACGACCGCAGGACTGCGGCTTGCCGGAGTCGCCTAGGCCCACTATTCCCCGCTGGCGTGGAAACCTTTACGCGGTCGTGGTTTTCTGCTCTACCGTCGATCTTGTGAACACTGGCCGATTAACCGGGCTCGCCGCGGTCGCCGCGGTGCTCGCCACGACGGCGTGCATGCCCGCGACTGACGGTGGGCCTCCCGCGGTCCGATCGTTCGGGGCGGAGGGCTGGGGGCCGCTCACGCCGGGCATGACGAAGCAGGAGGCGCTCGCCACCGGCGAGCTGTCGCCCGAGCCGCTCGCCGTCATCGGCGGCTGCGACTACTACTCCTTCGCCAACGGCCCCGTCCCGGATCCCGCGCTGCTGGCCGCGGACCAGGCCAACGACGTCGCCTACCGCGACGCCGTCCACCGGGTCGAGGACCTCAGCACCAAGGTCGGCCCCTCGCCCGCGCCCGACGCGCCCGCCGACGAGCAGCTCGCCTGGGCCGCCCGCAGCGCCGACGCCGCACGGGCGGTCAGCGCCGTCGCCGTCATCGCCTCCACGGCCACCGACCGCGTCGCCCAGATCGCCGGCCCCGCCAACCCCGCGGGTGTCGTGTCGTTCGGCCAGGGCAGGCTGCGCCTGATCGGCGCTCCGGGGTCGGCGAGGACCGAGGACGGCATCGGCCGGGGCTCCACCCTCGCCGAACTTCGCAAGACCTACCTCGGTCGCGGTCTGGGCCTCACCTCGCCCGGCCGATACGAGATGCCCGCCCACGGCCGTGCGGGCTGGATGCTCGACTTCGACTTCGACGCCATCACCGGCGAGGTCGTCTTCGTCCAACTCCGCGACACCAAGGCGAAGTGCCCCTAGTCCGCGGTGCGTCTAGCCCGCGGTGATCGGCGCCTCCAGCAAGGACTCCGGGATCGCGAACGCGTCGACCAGCTCACGGGCGTGCGGCCGCAGTTGGCGGCACAGCTCGTTGACCGCCTGCGTGACCGCCTTCGACCGCGCGGGCGTCAACCGGTCGTGCTCCAGGAACCAGGCCCGGTCGCCCTCGATCACCGACAGCGCGTACAGGTCGCACACCTTGTCCAGCAGCGCGGTGGTCTCCGCGTCCGGGCACCGGTCGACGGCGGCGACGAACGCCTCCAGCACCACCCGGTCGATGTGCGCCCGAGCCGCGAGCAGCACGTGGTCCTGCGCGTTGTTGAACACCTCGAACGCGTCCTGGTCGTCGGAGGTGGCCCGCTTCAACCGCCGGGCGAGCCCTTCCAGCACGTGGGTCTCCCGGAACTCCAGCTGCCGCAGCTGCCACCCGCGCTCCAGCAGCCCGTCGTCCCCGCCGCTGACCAACCGCGCGATGATCGCCCGCGCCGCCGTCCGCTCGATCACCACCCCGACGAACTGGTCGGCCGCGAACCGCGCCATCCCCAGGGTGTCCAGATCCCCGACGTGGTCGCGGTAGCTCGTCAGCAGCCCCTTCGCCACCAGTTGCAGCAGCACCGTGTTGTCGCCCTCGAACGTGGTGAACACGTCCGTGTCGGCCTTCAGCTGCGGCAGCAGGTTCTCCGCCAGGTACCCGGCCCCGCCGCACGCCTCGCGGCACCTCTGGATCGTCTCCGTCGCGTGCCAGGTCGCGATCGCCTTGATGCCCGCCGCCCGCGACTCGACCTCGCGCTTGCCGCGGTCGTCCTCGACGTCGTGCAGCGCCGACACCAACTCCTCTTGCGCGAAGTGCAGCGCGTAGGTCTTCGCCAACGCGGGCAGCAGCTGCCGCTGGTGCGCGAGGTAGTCGAGCACCACGACCTCCTCGCCGTCCGGCCGGGTGAACTGCCTGCGGGTCTCGCCGTAGCGGATCGCCAGGGCCAGCGCCTTCTTCGTCGCGCTGCCCGCCCCGCCCGCCACGCTGATCCGGCCGCGCACCAGCGTGCCCAGCATCGTGAAGAACCGCCGCCCGGCGCCGTCGACCGGACTGCTGTACGTGCCGTCGGGCGCTACGTCCCCGTACCGGTTGAGCAGCTCGGTCCGCGGCACGCGCACGTGGTCGAACGAGATCCGCCCGTTGTCCACGCCGTTCAGCCCCGCCTTGGGCCCGCAGTCCTCGATGGACACCCCCGGCAGCGCCTGCCCGTGCTCGTCCCGCAGCGGCACCACCAGTGCGTGCACGCCGTGCTCCTCACCGCCGCTGATCAGCTGCGCGAACACGACCGCCACCCGGCCGTCGCGAGCCGCGTTGCCGATGTAGTCCTTGCGCGCGTTCCGGTCCGGCGTGTTGACGACGAACTCCTGCGCGTCGTCGTCGTAGGTCGCGGTGGTCCGCAGGTGCTGCACGTCGGAACCGTGACCGGTCTCCGTCATCGCGAAGCAGCCGGGGATCGCCAGGCTCATGATCCCCGGCAGGTACCGGTCGTGGTGCTCCTGCGTCCCGAGTGCCTGCACGGCCCCGCCGAACAGCCCCCACTGCACGCCGGCCTTGATCATCAGCGACAGGTCCCCGAACCCCAGCACCTCGAACGCCACCACCGACCCGCCGACGTCGTCCGCCCCGCCGTAGGCCTTCGGGAACCCGGTCAGGGGATGGCCGCCGTCGGCGAGCAGCCGGAGCTGCTCGAACGTGCGGGCGCGCTGGGACTGGAGGTCACCCGGCGGTGCTGGTTCCACGGTGGCCAGGAGGTCGCGGGAGGTCCGTCGGAGATCGGCCCACCGGCCGTCGAGGAGGTCGCGGAGAACGTCGGTCGGCATGCACTTCTCTAACACAGCGCACGCCGCGCCGCCGCTTACACCGTCGGCACCGTGTGCTTCCGGACGTGCTCGAACAGCAGGTTGGTGTGCACCTCGGTGACCTCCCGCCGCGTGGTGAACCCGTCCAGCACCAACCGTTGCAGGTGCGCCGTGTCGGCCACCGCCACGTGCACCAGGAAGTCGTCCGGCCCGGTCACGTGCGACACCGCGAGCGTCTCCGACAGCGACAGCGCGTACTCCATGAACGGCCCGACGATGGCGCGGGTGTGCGGGCGGATCCGGACCGCGATGATCGCCTGCACGGGCCTGCCGACGGCGGCGAGGTCGATCGCCGCGTGGTAGCCGGTGATCACCCCGCGGTCCCGCAGCGCGCGGTGGCGGACCACGCAGGTGGACGCGGCGACGTTCACGCGGTCGGCCAGGTCCTTGTTCGCCAGCCGCGCGTCCTTCTGCAACTCGTGCACGATCGCGGCGTCCACCGAATCCATCACGGTCATCTCCTCCACATGCCGAAGCTCCTGCGGAATCGTCCCTGGTCAACCGCAAATCTTGCCACGATCGAGCTGTCGAACCGAACGATTCACAGGAGGTCGGAGATGGCGGGTATGCGGACGACTGCCGTGCACGGTGGACGCGAGGACCTCGTGGCGCTGGGGGTGCACGCGGTGCCGATCGACCTGTCGACGACCTACCCGATCCCGGACCAGGCCGCGGGCGGTGAGGCGTTGCAGAGCTTCGCGGACGGGGCGGCGGAGGCGGCGTCGCCGGTGTACGCCCGGCTGCACAACCCGACCGTGGCGCGGTTCGAACGGGCGCTGGCGCAGTTGGAGGGCACGGAGCAGGCGGTCGCGTTCGGCAGCGGCATGGCCGCGGTGACCGCCGTCGTCCAGGCCGCGACCGTCCTCAACGGCAAGTCGCACGTGGTGGCCGTGCGCCCGCTCTACGGCGGCACCGACCACCTGCTGTCCTCGGGTCTGCTGGGCATCCGCACGACCTACGCCACCGCCGACCGGGTGGCCGACGCCATCACGCCGGACACCGGGCTGATCGTGCTGGAGACGCCCGCCAACCCGAACCTCGACCTGGCCGACATCGCCGCCGTCGTCGCGCAGGCCGGGACGGTGCCCGTCATGGTCGACAACACCTTCGCCACGCCGGTGCTCCAGAACCCGGCCGCCCACGGCGCCGCCTACGTCCTGCACTCCGGCACCAAGTACCTCGGCGGCCACGGCGACGTGCTGGGCGGCGTGGTGGCCTGCGACGCGGAACGGGCGGGCGCCCTGCGCCAGGTGCGGATCGTCACGGGCGCGGTCCTGCACCCGCTGGGCGGCTACCTCATGCACCGCGGCCTGGCCACGCTGCCGCTGCGCGTCGAGGCCTCGCAGCGCAGCGCCGTCGAACTGGCCCGCAGGCTGGTCGGGCACCCGGCCGTCGGGACGGTCCGCCACCCGAGCCTGCCCGGCGCCGACCCGGCGGGCCTGCTCGGCAGGCAGCTGCGCGGGCCCGGCGCGGTGCTCGCCTTCACGACCCGCGAGAACCCGGTGGACGTGGTGCGCGGACTGGCCCTGATCACCCCCGCGGTGAGCCTCGGCTCGGTCGACACGCTGATCGAGCACCCCGCCGGGCTCACCCACCGGCTGGTGCCCAGCGCGGACCGCAACGCGTGCGGGGTCCCGGAGAACCTGCTGCGGCTCAGCGTCGGCCTGGAGGACGTCGAGGACATCTGGGAAGACCTCGACCGGGCCCTTTCGCGCGACTGGAGCGGCCTCGGCCACGCCGACCTCCCCGCGCAGGCGGCGGAACACGACCGCCGGACGGACACCGCGGCAGCACTTCCGCCGCTACCACGGCCCTTCACCAGCCGTGATCACGCGTCGTACTAGGGTGGTGCGACCGAAGTCCACGACCAGACCGGGGAAAACGCAGCCGTGTCGCCAGCCCAGCCCGTCGTCGGTGTGCTCGCCCTCCAGGGCGATGTGCGCGAGCACCTCATCGCTCTCGCCGAGTGCGACGTCGTCGCCCGCCCGGTGCGCCGCCCGGAGGAACTGGCCGAGGTCGACGGCCTCGTGCTCCCCGGCGGCGAGTCGACCACGATCAGCAGGCTGCTGCACACGTTCGAACTGCTCGAACCGCTGCGCGCCCGGCTGGCCGACGGCCTGCCCGCCTACGGGTCGTGCGCGGGGATGATCCTGCTCGCGGACAAGGCCATCGACGCCCGCCCCGACCAGCACCAGCTCGGCGGGCTGGACATCGTGGTGCGGCGCAACGCGTTCGGCCGCCAGGTCGACTCGTTCGAGGAGGACCTGGACTTCGACGGCGTCGAGGGCGGCCCGGTGCACGCCGTCTTCATCCGCGCCCCGTGGGTCGAATCCGCCGGTGGCGGCGTCGACGTGCTCGCACGGGTACCGGAATCCCCGACGGCGGGCGAGGCCGCCGGTAGGATCGTCGCGGTTCGGCAGGGTCACGTGCTCGCCACCGCGTTCCACCCGGAACTCACCGGCGACGGGCGGGTGCACCGCCTTTTCGTGGAAATCGTTCGCTCAGCGGGCTGAGCGTGTTTTGTCGCATGTGACGGAGGAAAGATGAGCGGCCACTCCAAGTGGGCTACCACCAAGCACAAGAAGGCCGCGATCGACGCCAAGCGGGGCAAGCTCTTCGCGAAGCTGATCAAGAACATCGAGGTGGCCGCTCGCACCGGTGGTAGTGACCTCGAGGGCAACCCCACGCTGTTCGACGCGGTCCAGAAGGCGCGCAAGAACTCGGTGCCGGTCGACAACATCGAACGCGCCCGCAAGCGCGGCGGTGGCGAGGAGGCGGGCGGCGCCGACTGGCAGACGATCATGTACGAGGGCTACGGCCCGAACGGCGTGGCCGTGCTGATCGAATGCCTCACCGACAACCGCAACCGCGCGGCGGGCGAGGTGCGCACCGCGATGACCCGCAACGGCGGCTCGATGGCGGACCCCGGCTCGGTCTCGTACATGTTCAGCCGCAAGGGCGTCGTCATCCTGCCCAAAGCGGGCCTCGCCGAGGACGACGTGCTCATGGCCGTCCTGGACGCGGGCGCCGAGGAGGTCAACGACCTGGGCGACAGCTACGAGGTCGTCTCCGAGGCCACGGACCTGGTCGGCGTGCGCACCGCACTCCAGGAAGCCGGCTACGACTACGACTCGGCCGACTCGAACTTCCTCCCGTCGGTCACCGTGGAACTGGAAGCCGAAGGCGCGCGCAAGATCTTCAAACTGATCGACGCCCTGGAGGACTGCGACGACGTCCAGAACGTCTTCGCGAACTTCGACGTCTCCGACGAGGTCATGGCCGAGATCGACTAGAACGCGCCACATCGGAAGGGACTCCCGCCTCGGCGGGGGTCCCTTCCGCCTTTGCGGGGCCGCCACCCACCGCCACCCGACCGACCGACCGGGCAGAATGGAACCCGTGACGATCCCGCCCTACCCCCAAGAGGAAATCGACCTCCGCGCCTGGCTGCTGGAACAGGCCGACCTGCACGGCCACGCCGTCGTGTGCGTCCCGGAGGACGCCGAGGGCGCGCCGTACTCGTTCACAGTCGGCAACTGGCGCCGCTTCGGAGTAGCCGAGGCCGTCGTCGTGGGGCTTCCGGGCGATGCCGCGACCGTGCTGCTGAACGCCTACGCGAAGCGCGCCCGCGAGGGGGAGCGGTTCCTACCGGGCCAGCTCTACCACGACTTCTTCCAAGGCGTCCCGATCACCTTCGAGCGCGTGTTCAAGGGCTTCTACCCGGAGTTCTTCGGCAGCGCCTTCCTGCTGTACTACAAGGGCGACTTCCCGGCGGTGCAGATCGTCGTGCCGACCCCGCGGGGCGACTGGCCGTGGCAGCCGACCGCACCGGCCGGATTCGCGGACTGGCAACTGCTGCTCACCGAAAGCGGCCACCCCGAAAGCTGGCGACCGGGCGTGAACGGTCCCTGAACCGATCGTGGTCCCCACCCGCGTTGTCCGGACATGGTTGTCAGGCTTCGCCCCACCGACACCGGACAACGCCGAGCGGCTAGAACAGTGGTGTGCGGCAGACCGGGGGGTTGTCAGGGGCAAGACGACAGCCGCACGACGCGTTCCGCCCCCTCGGCCACAAGGGGAGGGGCCGAAGGGGGCGGAACGCGGATCCGAGGCATGGTTCGGGAGCCCCGCCCGTTCCAGGTAGGGGTCATGGGCGCGCTCCCGATGGGCAGACCCATGACCCGACCTGGAAGCGGTGGGCGCTAGTTCTGGTCGATGAACGTCTGCGCCAGCGCGGCGCCCTGGGACGTGGCCTTCGCGTGGTCCTCGATGGGCGAGACCTTGGAGTTCTTGAAGTAGATGTAGTGCACCGGACCGTCGCTGCCCCCGTTCTCGGGGTCCGGGTTGATGCCGAGGTCCACGGCGGTGGCGTAGGACGCCTCACCGATGATCGCGGTCGGCCCGGTGTCGCCGACGACCGCGTACTCGACCTTGTTGTTGTAGATCACCGCGACGATGCCGCCGCCGGAGATGCCGAACTTCCGGTAGTCCCACGTGCCGCTGGGGCTGGGCACGACGACGTAGGGGAGCTTGTCCGCCTGGAGCGGCGCGCCCTTGGAGTCGTGGAACGCCGTGTCGTCCTGGAACCAGGGGTCGGTGTCCTCGTTGCACTTCGCCGTCACCTTGCCGTCGCAGTCGACGTCGAGGTCGGCCTTGTACCAAACGGCACCGGTCTTGCCGCAGACCGGGATGTTCGCCGACGTCTCCTCGTCGGAGCGGTACTTGCCGGTCGAGATCTGCGAGCACGACGTCAGCTTCGCGAGCAGCGCCGCGGCGGTCGGGCCCGCCTGGGCCGACACGTCCTGAGCGGCGGCGGCGCGCACGTCGGCTTGCGCGCCGGTGGACGTCAGGGTCGACGCGATGATCGCGCCGAGCACGAGCAGACCGGCGCCGAAGCGGGAGGGCCTACGCATAGCCACCTCTTTCGATAGGAAACTTTCCTTTCTAATGCGGCGGCTTGCTGACTATGGACCCGACGGCGGAAGACGGTCAAGGGTGCGGGGCGAAACCGGGGTCTATGTCCGATTAGGGCGTTCTACCTGTCGAACCGAGCAGCCGCGCTTGCGCGTCGGCGTCCGCCGGAACCGGTACCGCAGGTCCGAACACCCCCGCCGAGCGCCACTCGTCGGCGTGCGGCTCCAGGTGCTCCAGGACGGCCTGCGCCAAGTCGGGATCGATCCGCTCGTCGGCGCCGATCGCCCGTGCCAGGTCCCACGAGTGCACGGCGAGGTCCGCGGTCATCTGCCACCCGTACTCCACGGCGGTGGTCTTGCCGTAGCTCAGGTGCACGGGGCGCAGCAACGCCTTCGGCGTGATCCACGCTTCGCGCGCGGCGGCCGCGGCCAGCACCCACGAGTGCAGCGGGTCGGCGCCGAGGGTGTCGCCGTCGAAGCGGTCGCCCACCTGTTCGGGCGTGCAGCCCGCCAGCAGTTCGGGTGCCCAGAGCTGTTCCTGCACGATGTGGCCCACCAGGTCTCTGACCGACCACTTCTCGCACGGCGTGCCGAGCGACCACTGCTCCGGTCGCACCCGCCGCACCCGTCGGTCGAACTCCCTGATGCCCAGTCCGTGCGCCTCGATCAGTTCCACCCCACGAGTGGACCAAAGGATTTCGGGGTACGCACCTCGAAGAAGTGGGCTGGGCCACATGGTGGACGCCCACATTCGGCCGGTACACCCGTACGGCCTAATCTGCGTGGTCGGCACGCCGATGTGCCGACACGACGCGAGGGGGTTGAGCTTTGAGCGCCACAAGCGCCACCGAGGTTCCGCAGCGGGGGTTCTTCGGACATCCGAAGGGCTTGAGCACGCTCTTCTTCACGGAACTGTGGGAGCGGTTCTCCTACTACGGCATGAAGGCGATCCTCGCCTACTACTTGTACTACTCGGTCTCCGAAGGCGGCCTGGGCGTCGACAAGAGCGCCGCGCTGTCCCTCGTCGCGATCTACGGTTCCTCGGTCTACATGGCCGGTGTGGGCGGCGGCTGGCTCGCCGACCGGGTGTTCGGCAGCCAGCGGGCCGTGCTCTACGGCGGTGTCCTGATCATGCTGGGGCACATCGCGCTGGCGCTGCCGATCGGGCTCACGGGTGTGTACCTGGGCCTGATCCTCATCGTGCTGGGCACCGGGCTGCTGAAGCCGAACGTGTCGAACATCGTCGGCGGGCTCTACGAGGAGCACGACCAGAGGCGCGACGCGGGTTTCTCGATCTTCTACATGGGCGTGAACCTCGGCGGGTTCATCGCACCGCTCATCTGCGGTTTCCTCGGCCAGGAGGTCAACTGGCACCTCGGCTTCGGCGCCGCCGCCGTCGGCATGGCGCTCGGGCTCGTGCAGTACCAGTTCGGCCGCAAGAACCTCGGCGAGGCGAGCGACCGGCCCGCCAACCCGCTGCCCGACGAGCACCGCGGCCGGATCATCGGCCGCATCGCGGGCATCGCCGCCGCCGTGGTCGTCGTCCTGGTGCTGCTGATCGTGCTCGGCGTGCTGTCCGGCGAGGGCGTGGTCAACCTGCTCAGCGTGGTGTCCGTCGTGCTGCCGATCATCTACTTCACGGTCATGATGCGCAGCGACAAGACCACGCCGGTCGAGCGCACCAGGCTCGTCGCCTACATCCCGCTGTTCGTCGCCGCGGTGATCTTCTGGATGCTCTTCGAGCAGACGTCCACGGTGATCGCGGCCTTCGCCGACACGAGCGTGCGCAACAGCATCTTCGGCGTCGAGTTCCCGCCGTCGTTCTTCCAGTCCATCAACCCGGTGATGATCATCGTGCTCGCGCCGGTGTTCGCATTGCTGTGGACGAAGCTCGGCACCCGCCAACCCGCTACGCCGCGCAAGTTCAGCGGCGGCCTGCTGTTCGTCGGACTCTCGTTCCTCGTCGCGATGGCGGCGAGCCAGTCCGGCGGACCCGACGACAAGGTGTCGCCGCTTTGGTTGGTGCTGGTGTTCTTCGTGATGACCTGCGGCGAGCTGCTGCTTTCCCCGGTCGGCCTTTCGGTGACCACCAAACTGGCGCCGCGCGCGTTCGCCGCGCAGACGATGGGACTGTTCTTCCTGGCCAGCGCCGCTGGTCAGGGCATCGGAGCGCAGGTCGTGAAGCTCTACAGCGACGACTCGGCCGTTCTGTACTTCGGCGTGCTCGGCGCTATCGCCATCGGACTCGGCGTACTCCTGCTGGCGCTCTCGTCCAGGATCAGGACGTTGATGCGGGGTGTCGACTAGATCCGACTAGCTCCGACCGGTTCGTCGGGAGGTAAGGCGCGGTGGCCCGCCGCGGCGGCGGTGCGGCGGGTCATCCGCTTGAATCCAGAATGCCCTAATTTCTGCGAGCGCGAGTATTAAATGCCCAAACGAGTGGGTGACGTTATCGTTTATCAACGGCGAGTGATCGCTTTGTCACTCCCGTGTTCACCGGAAGGTGGAGAGCGCCCCGGATCGTGGGCGACGACCGCCTGCTGACCGGCCCCGCCGCGCGCAGTTCCGGGAATCGCCGGAACAGCGCGCGCACCGCCGCGGTGGCCTCCATCCGGGCCAGGTTCGCGCCGAGGCAGTAGTGGATGCCCGACGAGAACGCCAGGTGCTCGCGGACGTCGGCGCGGTCCGGGTCGAACCGGTGCGGGTCGGCGAACACGCCGGGGTCCCGGTTGGCCCCGGCCAGCAGCATCAGCACCGGCGTCCCCTTCGCGAGCCGCCGCCCGGCCAACTCCAAGGGCTCCAGCGGCACGCGCACGACGTACTGCACGGGCGGGTCCCAGCGCAGCGCCTCCTCCACCACGCGTTCCGCGTAGTCGTGTTCGGCGATCAGCCGCCCGCGCACCTCGGGGTGGCCCATCACGGTGTTCGCCGCGGTGCCGATGAGGTTCACCGTCGTCTCGAACCCGGCCACCAGCAGCAGTTCGGTGGTCGCGATCAGGTCCTCCAGCGCCAGGTCGTCGTGCGCGACCAAGTCGCTGACGATGTCCGTGCCCGGCTCGCGCCTGCGGCGCTCGACCAGGTCCATCAGGAACGCGTCGAACTCCGCCAGCGTGTCCTGGAGCAGCTCCAGCTCCGCGGTGTTCCGCACGCCGTCGATCGAGTTCACCAGCGCGCTGCCCCACCGGATGAAGCTGTCGTGGTCGCTCGCGGGCACACCCAGCAGGTCCGCGATCACCTGGACCGGCACCCTCTTGGCGAAGTCGTCGACGAGGTCGAACGTCCCCTTCTCCTCGGCGATGTCGAGGTGCCGCTCGACGACCGCCTCGATCGCGGGCATCTGCCGCCGCAACGCGCGCGGCGTGAACCAGCCGCCGACGTACCGGCGCAGCCTGGTGTGGTCAGGCGGGTCGCGCAGCAGGAACGACCGCTCCAGCGGGTTCACCAGCACCCGGCCGTCCGGGGCGTGGGCGGTCTCGTCGACCAGTGCCATCTCCGACGGCGCCAGCACACCCCAGCGCGGGTCGCGCAGCACGTCGGAGGTGATCGCGTGGTCGGCGGTGAGCAGCAGTCCGAGCTTGCTGGGCACCAGGGTTCCCTTGGCGCGCACCGATTCGTAGTGCGGGTACGGGTCCTCCAGCGCGGGCTTGTGGAACAGTCGGGCACCGGGATCGCCCGTTCTGCTGCGCAGGGCCACCACCGTCCGCCCGAGTGCGAGCAGCACGGTGTTCTTCAACGACGACGGCATGTCCCAACGGTGCCGTGCGCGCGCGGCCGGTTCAAGTCCCCCGGCGCGCGGGCTCGCGGACCTGGAAGACCCGACGCACACCCTCGGGAATCGTGGTGTTGCGCAGTTCCAGCGTCCCGACGGCCACGTACCGGTTCCACCCCGTCGCGATCGGCGTCCCGTCCACGTCCGCCTCGAACGCGAGCGTCACCGACGTCGTGCCCATCGACCGCACCCGCACACCGATCTTGACCAGGTCGTCGAACCGCGCCGAGCCGAGGAACCGCAACGACGACTCCTCGACGACGAACTCGATCCCGTTGCGCTCCAGTTCCTTGTAGGAGCCCAGCAGCGACCGCAGGGTCTCGACCGTCGCCGCCTCGAAGAACAGGGGGAACCGGGAGCTGTGCACGACGCCCCGGTGATCGCAGTCGGCCGGGCGCACCCGCACCCGGTGGACGTGGGCAGGGCGCGCAGGAGCCATGCGTCGGATCCTCCGCGCTCCCGACCCGTTGGCCAAGCACGGTTTCGTCACGTTCCGTACGCGACCGGTCGCGTGCCTTGACGGATTGACTCATTAGAGCAAGAATCTTCCCAACTAAGATAATTACCGAACAAGAGGTGATCGTGGTGACCCAGCCAGTGCTCCGGGTGTCCGACCAGGAGCGGGAGCAGACCGTCGCGGTGCTGAACCAGGCAGCCGCCGACGGACGACTGACGTGGGACGAGCACTTCGAACGCGTCCAGGCCGTCTACAGCGCCCAACTGCGCGGCGACCTCGCATCCCTGCTCGACGATCTAGGTCTTACCGACCTCCCGGCACCCGTTGCACCACAACGGATCCACGCCTTCGCCAGCAAGGTCCACAGCGCTCCGGTCAGCCGCCGCATCGAAGCCGAGGCCAAGTTCGGCGCCGTCGTCCTGGACCTGACCGGCCTACCGTCGGGCGAACGGTTCGACCTGGAAGCCTCCTCCTTCTGCGGCAAGGTCACAGTGCTGATCTCCGCCGCCGCCGTGGTCCTGAACGGCGGCACCGCCAAACTCGGCAAACGATCCCTACCGGGCGCACCGACAGCCCTGGGCGGCCCGATCATCACCGTCACCGGCAACTCCACCATGGGCCACATCCGCGTCGTCCGCCCCGACTCCCACTGGGCCCGCCACGCACTGCACTAGCGTCCGTTCTCCAGCACGAAGAACAGGAAGCTCGGGAACGCGTCGAGGATGGGGGCGTCTTCCGGGACCAGTTCTCGGGCGGCGTCCACGGGCCGGGGTTCGTGGATGTCGGCCCGGTCCGCCGGTGCGAAGTCATGCGTTCGGTCCCGGCACGCTGACCAGCACCCCCAGACCGGCCGCCACCAGTTGCGTCGCCGCCACCGCCACGATCGCCGCGCGGGTGTCGTGCAGGGTGCCGCCGACCGCCGCCCCGATCGCGAACGCGCCGATCTTCAAGCTCGGCCCGGTCGTCGACACCTGTCCAAGCAGCCCGGCGGGCGTGTACCGCTGCCGGGCGGTGATCAACGACGTCAGCGTCGGCCCCTGGGCGACGCCCGCCAGCACAGCCAGTCCCACCAGCGCCACGAGCCCCGACGCGAACGGCCACGTGGCCAGCACCAGGCCGTACGCGGCGATCGACGTGTACAGCACCCGCTCCGGCCGCCACCGGTGCAGGTGGCGGCGCAGCACCAGCAGGCTCACGACACTGCCCACCTCGACCGCGGCCCACACGAACCCGGCCGCGCTCTCGGAGTGGCCGAGTTCCGCGACGCGCACCGGCAGCGCCGTCGCCAGCAGTCCCACCGAGCCGTACCCGAGCGTCGTGGCCAGGGTCGCGCCGCGCAGCGGTGGAGTGGTCACGAGGTGCCGGACGCCGTCGCGCATCGCGTGCAGCAACGACCCGTGCACGGCAGCGGCGTGCGGTGGAATCCGCAGCCGGAGCGTGCACAGCGCGCCCGCCAACGCCAGCGCGCCGATCGCGACCATCGTGCTGTCCACCCCGAACAGCCCGGTCAGCCCGCCCACGACGACGGGCCCGGCGAGGGCGGTGGACAGGTACACCAGCGCGTCGGCGGAGGTCGCGCGCGGCAGGTCGACGGCCAGTCGCGGCAGGAGGCTGGTGAAGCCGCCGCTGCTCATCGGCAGCGTGGTCCCGGCGAGGAACGCCAGCGCCAGCATCGCGACCGGGTGTCCCACCAGGACCAGCAGGCCCGCGGCGGACGCGGCCAGCAGCAGCTGGTTGCCGACCAGCGCGACCAGCGGCCGCCGGGTCCGGTCCAGCCACGCGCCGAGCAGCGGACCGGACACGATCGACGGCACGGTGTAAGCCGCGACGGTCGCTCCCGCCAGCGCGCGGCTGTCGGTGCGCAGCAACACGAAGAGCACCAGCGCCAGCCCGACCATCTCGTCGGCCAGACGGGTCAGGGTCGCCGACACGAGGTAGGTGCGCAGACCCATGAACGGAACCCTATGCACGAACGGTCGTCGGGCTTAGCCATTTCGAGTACGTACCGCACCTGATCGATGACTTCGCGTGGCGGGGGTTTTACGGTGATCACATGACTGAGTACACCGACGAGGAACGCCAGACGCTCCGCACCGCGATCTACGGTGCGGGCCTCCTCGTGTCCAAAGCCGATCCGGGATCCATGGAGGTGGAGGGCTCCGCGACCGCCACGGCCATCAAGAACCTGTCGCCGGAGTTGCAGGAGGCGTTGGGGACGGTGTTCCCGAAGCTGCCGCGGGGCTCCGCCGCGCAGGTCGAGGAAGTGGTGCTCGACGCGCTGCGGGAGTCCGTCGCCATCCTCAAGGCGAAGGCGCCGCGGGTCGCGCGGGCCTTCCCCGACGCGGTCGTCTCGGTGTGCGACGCCGCCGCGAACGCCGACGGTGACGTGTCGCGGCCCGAGGTCGCGGCCATCACGAAGGTCAAAGCCGTGCTCGCCGAAGAACTCTAGGGGGACTCACGACGTGCGGCGTCGCCTGCGGACGGTCTCCTCGACGACGTCGAGCACGGGACCGAGGTCGTCCGCGGGCAGACCCATGGCCAGGTGCGACACCAGCCCCTCCAGGACCAGTTCCAGGAAGCTGGTGAGCACGTCCACGTCCACGTCGTCGCGCAGGTTGCCCGCCTCGCGCTGGCGCAGCAGCCGTTCGCGGGTCGCCTTGGTCAGCTGCGACGAGCGCTCCGCCCAGCGCGCGCGGAACTCCGGATCGGTGCGGAGCCGCCGCGACACCTCCAGACGGGTCCCCAGCCAGTCGGCAGGGTGGTCCTCGGTGGACGGTTCCTGCACCAGCAGCAGGTTCCGCATCACCTGCACGAGCCCCTGCTCGGCCACCACGTCGGCCATCCGCAGCGCGTCGTCCTCCGCCAATGCGAGGAACAGCGACTCCTTGTCCCGGAAATGGTGGAAGATGGCACCGCGCGACAGCCCGGTGGCCTCCTCCAGGCGGCGCACCGTCGCGCCCTCGTAGCCGTAGCGGGCGAAACAGGTGCGCGCTCCGTCGAGGATCTGACGGCGGCGGGCGTCGAGATGGTCCTGGCTGACCCGTGGCATCCACGGATGATCCCAGTACCGGCCCCCGATATCCAATCCGTACGTACGGATTGCGAGGCTCGATCCCCTCGGGACCGGTGTGCCCACAGGTGATCCTTTGGAGTGGATATGCCCTCTCCGAGTCGAACTCCCAGGTCAGCGGCAATATCGTCGAATTCGTGGAAGCACTTGGAGACTTTCAACCGTCGACCGCGCACACCCGTGAGCTCGGTGACGAGGTGCGCGAGGTCCGGGAGCGCAGCGGGCTCAGCCTGACCAAGCTCGCCGAAGGCCTCGGCTGGTCGCCGGGCAAGCTGTCGAAACTGGAACACGGCCGCCGCGGCGGCGACGTGGTGGACCTGATCAGACTGGTCGGCTACTGCCAAGGCGACCAGGCAGCGGTGGACCGCATCCTGAACATCGCCCACGAAGGTGACACGGGCTACCTCATCCGCCCCCACCTCGACGGCGTGCCCGACGGCCTCCGCGCACTGGCCTCCAGCGAGTCCAAGGCCACGGCGATCACGAGCTTCGAGCGGAATGTAGTCCCCGGAATGCTCCAGACCCCGGAGTACGCGCGAGCGCTGATGTCGACCAGTGGCGATCCAGCGGTCGAGGCGGGTGTCAGAACACGGATGGAGCGGCAGGAATTGCTCCACCGGCCGACTCCGCCGAAGTGCACCTTCTTCATCCACGAGTCGGCCCTGCACGGATGGGTCGGCGGCAGTCAGGTCATGGCCGACCAGATGCTCCAGCTCGCGCTGTGGAGCGCTTGGGGGCATGTCGACATCAGGCTGGTGCCCTTCTCGGCAGGCAATCGGCAAAGCCTGCTGCACCCCTTGAAACACCTGACTTTCGCTGTCGCCCACCCGGTCGTCTACATCGAAGGTCAGGCGTTGAGCGTGCTCTCCGAGCGGCCCGAGGTGGTCGCCGCGCATGAGTCCGCGATCGCCGACATCGGTCGGTTGGCCTTGGATGCGCAAGAATCGCGGTCGGAGTTCGCCCGCTGGGCGGACCGCTACGAACGACTGCGAGGACAAGATGACCCCGGAGACCCTCCAGTGGCGTAAGAGCTCCTACAGCGGTGGTGGCAGTGGCACCGATTGCGTCGAGGTCGCGGCGTCATCCGTGCGGGACTCGAAGAATCCCGACGGGGCGGTGCTGGAGTTCCCCGCCGCGCGCTGGAAGTCCTTCCTGGCGCAGGTGGCCGCCCTTGACAGTTAGGAAACTTTCCTACCTAATTAAAGATGCTCGCCCTGTTCTGATGCCGCCGCCACGGTAGTGACCCAGCCCGACCCTGCTCGCGGGAGGCACTCAGTGGTATCGAGGAAGAACCGACGGCTCCGCACTGCCGGAACCCTGGCGGTCGCGATGGCGACAGCGGTCGCCGCGGTCGCGTTACCCGGCGCCGCTTCCGCCGCGTCGACGCGTTACGAGGCCGAGAACGGCGTCCTGGCCCAATCCGTGGTCGAGTCGAACCACGCGGGTTTCTCGGGTGCGGGCTTCGTGAACGTGGACAACGTCGTCGGCAGCTCGGTGGAGGTCACCGCGACCGCGGCGCAGGCGGGCCCCGCGACCCTGACCATCCGCTACGCCAACGGAACCGCCGAGAACCGCCCGGCGGACATCAGCGTGAACGGCGAGATCGTCGTCGACGACCTGGCGTTCCCGGCCACCGGCGCGTGGACGACGTGGCAGAGCCTCACGACCACCGCCCAGCTCGCGCCCGGCGCGAACAGGATCCGGATCACCTCGGCCGGGGCGACCGGCGCGGCGAACATCGACTACGTCGACGTGGAAGCGGCCGGTGTGCCCGCGTCCGACTACGAGTCCGAGTCGGCCACCATCAGCCAGGGCGTCGTCGAGTCGAACTGGGCCGGGTACTCCGGCACCGGGTTCGTCAACTACGACAACGTGGTCGGCAGCTCCGTCGAGTACACCGTGACCGCCGCGCAGGCTGGCGCGCACGCGTTGGCCTTCCGCTTCGCCAACGGCACCACCACCGACCGCCCGCTGTCCGTCAGCGCCAACGGCGGCACGGCCGTCACCCTGTCGTTCCCGCCGACCGGCGCGTGGACGACCTGGCAGACCGCCACCGCCACGGTGCCGCTCGCCGCGGGCGCGAACAAGATCCGCACCGTGTCGACGACCGTCGCCGGCGGCCCGAACGCCGACAAGCTGAGCGTGTCGTTCAGCGGCCCCGCCGACACCGAACGGCCGTTGCCCCCGACCGGTCTGCGCTCCACCGGGCACACCGCGACCACCGTGTCCCTGGCCTGGGACGACGGGTCCGACAACGTCGGCGTGACCGGCTACGACATCTACCAGCACGGCCAGCTCGTCACCAGCGTCGGCAACGTCCTGCAGGCGACCGCGACCGGGCTGATCGCCAACACCGAGTACGACTGGACCGTGTTCTCCAAGGACGCCGCAGGCAACGTGTCCCCGGCCAGCGCCAACCTGATCGTCCGCACCGACCCCGCACCCGCCGACACCGTCGCGCCGACCGCTCCGGCCACGCTCCGCTCGACCGGCAGAACCGCGACCAGCGTCGACCTGGCGTGGACCGCGTCGACCGACAACATCGCCGTCACCGGCTACGACGTGTTCCGCGACGGCATTCAGACCGGCACCGCGGACGGCACCGCCACCGCCATCACCTCCGCCGGTCTGACCGCGGGCACCGAGTACACGTTCAAGGTCCGGGCCCGCGACGCCCAGAGCAACACCTCCTCCTTCAGCAACGAGATCAAGGCGACCCCCACCGCGAACGGCCCCGCAGGCAGCCCCGATCCCGGCACGGTCAGCACGTTGGCAAGCGGCGTCGACATCGCGTGGGGCGTGGTGTTCCTGCCCGACGGCTCGGCGCTGTTCAGCGAACGGGAGACCTTCAACGTCCACCGACTGACCAAGGGCGGGCAGAAGACGTTGGCGGGCAGGATCTCCCAGGCGGTCGGCACCGACGGCGAGGGTGGCCTCCTCGGCATGGAGCTGTCGCCGACCTTCGCCACCGACCACTGGCTGTACGTCTACCACACCGCTTCCGAGGGCAACCGGATCGTGCGGATCAAGTACGAGAACGGCGCACTCGTGCAGAGCAGCTACCAGATCCTGTTGCAGGGCCTGGCGAAGAACCGCTACCACAACGGCGGACGACTGCGCTTCGGTCCGGACGGCAAGCTCTACGCGTCCGTGGGCGACGCCCAGAACAGCGCCAACGCCCAGAGCAACACCTCCCTCAACGGCAAGATCCTCCGCATCAACGCGGACGGCTCGATTCCCTCGGACAACCCCTTCGGCAACGCGGTGTGGAGCAAGGGCCACCGCAACCCGCAGGGCTTGGACTTCGACTCCCAGGGCAGGCTGTGGGAAGCCGAGTTCGGCAACACCAGCCAGGATGAGGTCAACCTCATCACCAAGGGCGGCAACTACGGCTGGCCCAACTGCGAGGGCACCGGCGGCTCCTGCGCCGGGTTCATCGCCCCCAAGAAGGTCTGGGCCACCAGCGTCGCCTCGCCCAGCGGCCTGACCATCATCAACGACCGCGTGTTCGTCGCCACGACCGTCGGCCAGCGCGTGTACCGGATGACGATCGACAGCAGCAGCAACCTCGTCGACCAGAAGATCTACTTCCAGGGCACGTACAACCGCCTGCGTACGGTCGAGGTCGACCACGACGGCGACATCTGGCTCACCACCTCCACCGACAAGGACGGCATCCCCAACAACGACCGGGTGCTGCTGGTCGACATCGTCTACTCGGGCGCACGAGCACTGAAGCCCGCCTAGCTCCGGTGGGGTGGTCGCGTCCCCTCGCGTCGCGGCCATCCCACCGGTCCTGAGTTCCGGTGGTCTGCGTTGTGTTCGAGCGAGTCCGATGCCTGTTCGACCGCCGTGGTCTGTTGGTTGACTTTATGCCTTCAGTGTTGGTTGAAAATAATGCTGGACGGTGGAGTGGAACTGGTCGGGCGGAATTAGGGCTTCAGTTGGCGGGGTCCCTGCTGGATGTGGAGTTGTAGGAATGTGAAGTTGCCGAGGTGCGGGGCTTGGGTGCGCCGTCGGTTTCGGTGTGGGGGTTGGCGGGATGGTGGAGGCCTGGACCTGGGTCTGGGGCGGTAGGGGCGGGTGAGGTGCGAGGGGTTGGGTGTCGGGGGCTGAGGTTCAGGAAAGTTGAGGTCTCAGGGGACTGAAGTGCCAGGGGACTGATGTTTCGGAAGGACTGGAAGGCGCCCTGACGCGCAGGAGTGGTGGGGTGCTTTGCAATGCGGGGAAGTCGGCGGTCGGGGGGAATGCGGTAGCGGTTCCTTTTCTTGTGGGACCGTCAGTGCCAACGGGTGCGCCTCGCCGTGTCGCAGAACTGATCCCATGCGCATGCCCGGTGGAAGGGCCTCCGCGGTCGGGAGATCACGCCCGAAAACGCCTGGAAACCCTGTGGTGCCAACGAGCGCCGCCTGCGGGGACATCGACATGACCACTCCTTGATCCGGTAAGTCCGATAAGTCCGGCAACGTGACAACCGACAATCCGACGAACTGCGTGCCCCTGGCACGCAAGAAGAACTCTACCCCAGTGCGTGCCGTTGGCACGTAACCTGATCGGGTGTGGTCCACCCCCGCGTTGACCATCAGTCCCGCCTGCCCGGCGGAAGAACGGCCGCACGACCACCGTGTGACCCAGCTCACCAGGGAGTGGAGAACCGTTCGCCGCCTTCCCGACGACCCAGTCACATGCCGGAGGGAACGAGCGGGATGGACGAGCGCGCGTTGCTGCGCCGTGCCGCGGCCGGGGACCGGGCGGCGTTCGCGGAGTTCTACCGCCAGACCGCGCCCTGGCTGGCCGTGCGGCTGCGCAAGCGGTGCGCCGACGAGCAGCTGGTGGCGGAGGTCGTGCAGGACACCTACGTCGCGGTGTGGCGGGCGGCGGGGTCGTTCGCGGACGGGGCCGCCGTGGACAGCGTGCTCGGCTGGTTGTGGCGGGTGGCGGCCCGGCGGCTGGTCGACGCGTTCCGCCGCGAGGGGCGGCACCGCGACGTCGCGGAGGTCGCGGCGGTGACGGCGACGACCGCGCCCGCGGCCGAGGACGCGCTGCTGGAGTGGACGTTGTCGGGGGACGTCGGCACGGCGCTCGGCGCGCTGGCGCCGGAGCTGCGGCAGGTGTTGCAGGCGATGGTCCTCGATGGACTGACGGTGCGGGAGACCTCCGACCTGCTGGGGATTCCCGAGGGCACCGTGAAGACCAGGGCGCGGCGAGCCAGGCTGACGATTCGGGAGGCGATGTCATGACCGCCGGGAAGCACGTGGACAGGGGACTGCTCACCGCGTACCTCGCGAGCGCCCCGGCGCTGCCCGCCGAGACCGAGTGGGCGGTGGAGGCGCACCTGGAGAACTGCCGGGACTGCCGGCTGCTGCTCGCCGACGTCGTGCGGGTGCGGGAACCGGCACTGGACCTGGTGTTGAGCCGGGTGTGGATCGGGGTCGAGGCCGCCGAGCCCGCACGTCCCGCGCCGACGAGACCCGCCTGGGCGCGCTGGGCGCGGACGTGGGCCCCGCCGACGATGGGCCCGTGGGTGCTGACCGGGGTGCTGGTCGCCCTGGTCGCGCTCGCGGTCGACCTGGCGGCACCACCCGACCGGCTGCCGCCGCTGGTGCTGCTGCTGGCACCGATCGTGCCGCTGTTCGGGGTGGCGGCCGCGTGGTCCAGGCGGTTCGACCCGCTCCACGAGCTGACGGCGGCGACTCCCGGCGCGGGGCTGCGGATGGTGTTGCGCCGCACGGCGGTCGTGCTGGTGGTCGTGATCCCGGTGCTCGCGGTGGCGGGCGCCTTCACCGACCTGTCGCCCGCGCTGTGGTTGTTGCCCTGCCTGGCTTTCACCGTCGGCACGCTCGCGCTCGGCACGGTGGTGGGCGTGGGCCGGGCCGCGCTCGTGCTGGGTCTCATGTGGACGGTGTTCGTCATCGCGCCCGCGCTGCCGGACGACGCCAGCCCGCCGCTGCTGCGGCAGGCGGCGTTGCCCTGGTGGGTGCTGGTCGTGGTGGGCGCCGTGGTGGTCGTGGTGGCGAGGGCGAAGTCGTTCACCGCGCCGGGAAGCAGGTACTGACGTGGACATCCGACCGAGGGAGGGCACGATGGTCCGGGCTGTCGATCCGGCCGAGCTGACGCCGACGCTGCACGCGTGGGAGGTCGAGGCGCACGGCCTGCGGTCACGGGCGGGCAAGCGGATGGCGGTCGACGGGCTCGATCTGAGGCTGGGCAAGGGGGTGCACGGGTTGCTCGGGCCCAACGGCGCGGGCAAGACGACGCTGATCCGCACACTGGCGACGATCCTGAGTCCGGCCGGCGGGACGCTGGAGCTGCTCGGCACCCCGGTGTCGGGCAAGCCGGACCTGCGCGCGCTGCGCCGCCGCATCGGGTACCTGCCGCAGGAGTTCGGCTACTACCCGAAGTTCACCGTGCGCGAGTTCGTCGAGTACATGGCGTGGCTCAAGGAGGTCGACAACCGCGACGTCGCGGGAGCGGTGCAGCGCGCGATCGAACGGGTCGGGCTCGCCGGTCGGGCCGAGGACAGGATGAAGACCCTGTCCGGTGGGATGCTGCGCCGCGCGGGCATCGCGCAGGCCGTGGTGAACGAGCCCGACCTGCTGCTGCTAGACGAGCCGACCGTCGGCCTGGATCCCGCGCAGCGCCTGGAGTTCCGCACGCTGCTGCGGGAACTCGGCGAGTGGTCGTGCGTGCTGGTCTCGACGCACCTGGTCGAGGACGTGTCGGTGGCCTGCACGCGGGTGGTGCTGATGACCGAGGGGAAATCGGTGTTCCAGGGCACGCCGGACGAGGTGGTCGCGGCGGGCGGCACCGACGACGTGGGGGACAGCCCGATCGAACGCGGCTACTCCGCGCTGCTCGCGAGGGCGGCCCGGTGAGGGGCCGGATCCTGCGGATCGAGCTGCGCCGGTCCGCCGCGGCGATCTCGGGCGCGCTGGTCGCGTTCTTCGGCATCGCGGGCCTGTACACGCTGTTCCTCACCGACCAGGGCAGCGTGTGGGACGTGCAGTGGACGATGCTGGCGGGCTTCCAGCGGGTCCTCCTGGTGCTGCTGTGGCCGTTGGCGCTGGGTGCGGGGGCGTGGCTGGCCCGGCGCGACCGGCGGACGCGGATGGAGGAGCTGCTGCTCACGACCCCGCGTCCGGTGCGCTCGCGGGTGCTGCCCTCGGCGGTGGCGCTCGGGCTCTGCCTCGGCTTGGGCTACCTGCTGGTCCTCGGGGCGGGCGCGGTGGCGATGTCGCCCTCGTACAACCACCTCGGCTGGGTGCCGATCGCCGTCGTGGGCGCGTTGTCGCTGGTGGCGGCGGGGTGGCTCGGACTGGGGATCGGGCGGCTGCTGCCGTCGACCTACACGCCGCCGCTGCTGGCGGTGGCGGGGGTCCTGGTGCTGATCCTGCCGGTGCAGCTGGGGAAGGACGGGGGACTCGACCGGGCCGCCCTGCTGGCGCCCAACCTGAGCACCAACCTCGACGAGGTCACGACGGTCGACGGCTCCTCCAGCCTCGGCCAGTCAGCGTGGTTCGCGGGACTGGCGCTGGCCGGACTGGTGCTGGCCTTCGCGGCCCGTCGTCGCGGCGCGGTCCTGGCGATCGTGCCCGCGCTGGTCGGGTTGGTGGTCGCCCTGCCGATGCTGGCCGCCGGACCGCCGTCGGGGTTGCGGATCGACCCGGCCGCGGTGGCGGAGGTGTGCACCACCGACGGTGGCCCGGCGGTCTGCGTGTCGAAGGTGCACGAGCGCGACCTGGCCGCGTTGACCGGGCCCGCCCGGCGCGCGCTGGAGTTGTTGGCGAAGCTGTCCGACCCGCCGACGTCCGTCCACGAGGTGCGGTCGACCCGACCGGGCCCGCAGCCCACCTCCGAGGTGTGGTTCGACAGCGAGAACCACAACTCCGAAAGCGGCTGGATCGGTGAGGGCGACGCGCTGGCGGTCCGGGTGCTGGCCGGTGCGGGCACACGTCCGTGCGGGCAGCCGGGCTTCCGGGACCGGGCGATGGCCGCGGCGTGGCTGTGGGGCTCCTACCCGCTGCCCGGCGGCGAACCGGCCCCCACGGTGACCGCCGAACGCACGGCGCTCTGGGAGCAGTTCCGGTCCCTGCCCGCGGCGGAGCAGCTCCAGCGGGTGTTGGTGATCCGCGCGGTGGGCCTGGCCTGCCCCAAGGGGGACAGGCAGTGAGGGCGCTCGCGCTGTACCTGAGGTCGCGGCAGGTGCCGTTCGCGCTGCCGGGCGCGGTGGTGGCGGTGCTGCTGATGGCGCGGCTCGGAGCGGGGGCGACCAACCCGCAGCTGGCGGTGGCGGCGGTGGTGCTGGCCATGGCGCTCGGACTCGCCGTCCTGGGCTACGGGCTGGGCGGGGCCGATCCTGAGCTGGAGCGGACGGCGGCGGTGTCGTGGCCGCCGCGGCGGGCCGCCCACCTGATCGCGGTGACGGCGGTGCCCGCGGGGGTGCTGGCGCTGGTGTCGTCCGCGCCGCCGGGGATCGTGCTGCGCGCCGCGGTGGGGCTCGCGGGCCTGACCGCGTTGGCCGCGACGCTGTTCGGGCGGCAGCTGGCCTGGACGCTCCCGGTGGCCTGGGGAGTCGGCGCCTCCGCGATGCCGCCGTTCACGGACCCGTTGCCGCTGCGGGTGTTGACGTGGCCCGCCCAGCCCGTCGGCAGCACGGCGGCGCTGGTCACCGCCTGCGTGCTCGGTGGCGCGGGAGTGCTCGGCTACGCCCTGCGGGGCTGCCGGTCCTGACCGACGGGTGCGCCCTCCCCCGGCGAATCGGGGGAGGGCGCACGTCGTCAGCCGGTCACTACACCCGGCAGGTGACGGCAGGAGCCGCCCACTGGCCGTTCGCCATCACGGTGAAGCCGAACGTGGTGCTGGCACCGGCCCCGAGCGAGCCGTTCCCATTGGGCTTCATGGTCATCACGTTGCCGCTGGAGTCCCAGCTGGGCGAGCCGTTCCACGTCGCCGACACCTTCTCCGGCGCCGTAACGGTCACGGTGGACGTCCAGGTGGAGATGGCCGCGCTGCCCGCGGTGATGGTCACCTCGCCGTTGAAGCGGTCGCCCCACGTCTGCGTGGTGCGGTAGGTGGCCGTGCAGGAGCCGCCACCCGACGGCGGGGTGGTGGTCGTGGTCGTCGTCGGCGGCGTGGTGCCGGGGTCGTCCGACGGCGCGACGGCCTGACCGGTGGTCGTGGAGATCATGCCCGCGCACAGTCCGCGGCTGGAGAGGCCGGAGACGATCTGCGGGATGGCGTTGACGGTCGTCTGGTAGCCGTCGTGCATGAGGATCACGCCGCCGTTCTGCAGCGTGGAGGCCGCCTGCACGATGGCCGCGGTGCTCGCGCCGTTCCAGTCCTGCGAGTCGACGCTCC
This sequence comes from Umezawaea sp. Da 62-37, assembly GCF_032460545.1. Lineage (GTDB taxonomy): Bacteria > Actinomycetota > Actinomycetes > Mycobacteriales > Pseudonocardiaceae > Umezawaea. The sequence goes on along the minus strand of NZ_CP135965.1, from coordinate 2,512,660 downwards.
ACAGCACCTCGGTCAGCCCGAGCTGCTGCTCGACCGACTTCAGCGTCGCGTTGGTCTCGCCGTAGGGCGGCCGGAACAGCTTCGGCGTGTCACCGGTGGCCGACTGGAGCGCCTGCTGCGTCTGGGACAACTCCGAGCTGATCTCGGACTGCGACAGCTGGGTCAGGTGCGGGTGCGTCCAGCTGTGGTTGCCGATCCACATGCCCGCGTCCTTCTGGCTGCGCGCCAGCGAGGCGTTCGACGCGACCTTGTTGCCGATGTTGAAGAACGTCGCCCGCACGTTCGCGGACCGCAACGCGCTCAGCAGCGCGGGCGTGTTGCCCGCGATGGGCCCGTCGTCGAACGTCAGCCCCACGTAACCGTTGGGGCAGCTGTTGTTCGGCGGGGGAGTGGTGGTGGTCGTCGTGGTGGTCGGCGGCGTGGTCGTGCCGCCCGCGTTGAGGGCGTTGAGGGCCGAGGTGTAGGCGGCCTTCTTGTTGCCGGAGCCGTCGAACAGCAGCGGGGTGCCCGAGGAGCGCCAGGAGTCGCTGTCGCGGATGCCCCACACGGTGATGCCGTTGCAGCGGGCGACGGCCATGCATGCCTGCACGACGCGCTGGTAGTTCGAGGCCTGCGAGGAGCCGGAGCCCTCGATGTCCAGCTCGGTGATCTGCACGTCCACCCCGAGCGCCGCGAAGCTGGACAGCGTCGTCTGGTAGTTGGACGGCACCGGGCTGTTGCTGTTGAAGTGGGACTGGAAGCCGACGCAGTCGATGGGGACGCCGCGGGACTTGAAGTCGCGGACCATGTTGTAGACGCCCTGGGTCTTGGCCTGGCCCCAGTCGTCGGTGTTGTAGTCGTTGTAGCAGAGCTTCACGTTCGGGTCCGCCGCGCGGGCGGCCTTGAACGCGGCTTCGATCCAGTCGTTGCCGGTGCGCTGGAGGTTGGAGTCGCGTCGGCCGCCGCTGTTGCCGTCGGCGAACGCCTCGTTCACCACGTCCCAGGAGTAGAGCTGGCCCTTGTAGTGGGAGGTCACCTGGGTGACGTGGTTGAGCATGGCCGAGCGCAGGGCGCTGCCGGACATGTTCTGCATCCAGCCGGGCTGTTGGGAGTACCACGCGAGGGTGTGGCCGCGCACTCTCATGCCCTGGCTCTTGGCGTGGGCGACGATCCGGTCGGCGTTGCCGTAGGAGAACTGCCCCTGGTTCGGCTCGGTCGCGTCGATCTTCATCTCGTTCTCGGGCGTCACCATGTTGAACTCGCGGTTCAGGATGCCCACGTAGGTACCGTCCGAGAGCTTGTTCGCCGCGACCGCCGTACCGAAGTACCGACCGCTCTCCGCGGCCGCGGCGCCGAGCGTGGTGCCCGCGCTGGCCACACCGGGGACGACCAGGGCGATGGCACCCAGTAGCGCGGCCACGCCCGCCACCAGCGCGGCCCGGCGCGGTCGTGCGCCCGCGTCATCGTTTTTCGACATCAGTCCTCCACGTTGAGGGTCGAAAGTTTCGTAACAAGTTACTAAACTTCTCGCAACGTAGAATCAGGAACTGGTGGCGTCAACGTCTGGGTTCCATCTGAGACGGCTTTTCGTGCTGGCTAGAGCCATGTGGCGGAACAACGAGCTTACCGAAAGTTTCGTAGCTGAAGAAAGATGCTCGTGCAGCGCCGTTCGGCGGAACGGCGCCGCGCGGCCGGTCAGCGCAGCGAGACGGCGATCTCCTCCAGCAGGTCGAGGCCCTTCTGCATCCCGGACTCCATGCCGGAATCGACGTGCGCGGTACGGCCCTCGGGCGTCCTGTGCTCGACCAGCAACGTCAGCGTCGTCCGCCCGTCGACCTCTGTGAAGGTGTGCGTGTTCACCGACGCCTGCTCGTCCGCGTCCGGGATCCCCTCGTACGCCTCGGTGTTCACGAGCCGCTCATTCGGCACGATCTCCCGGTACACGCCGTGGAACCCCACCTCGTGTCCCGACGGCGTCACGAGGACGTACCGCCACGTGCCGCCCACGCGCAGGTCGACGTCCGCGACGGTGACCTCGCCGTGGCCGCTGTTCCACCACCGCCTGATCAGCGCGGGCTCGGTCCACGCCCGGTACACCAGGTGCCTGGGCGCGTCGAACTCGCGCGTGATCAGGATCCGCGTGTCGGTGGGGAGGGTGACCACCGCGGTGCCGGTCGTCGTGTTCGTCATGTCCCGTTCTCCTCTGCCTTGAGTTCTTCCAGCACGTCGTCGAGCGCCGCGAAGCGCTCCTCCCACGCCTGGGCGTAGCCCTTGACCCAGTCGTGGACGGGTTTGAGCGGGGCCGCGTTGAGGCGGTAGACCCGCTGCCGTCCGGAGTCGCGCACGTGGACCAGCCCCACTTCGCGGAGCACCCGCAGGTGCTTGGACACCAGCGGCTGGGCCAGGTCGAGCAGGTCGACGAGGTCGTTCACCGGTCGTTCACCGCCCGCCAGGACGTCGAGTATCTGCCGCCTGCGGGGTTCCGCCACCGCGTTGAACGCGTCCGCCGTCGTCGCTGCCCGTGCCATGACGGAAAACATATACCCATATGGGTATATGTCAAGTCCGGATGGACGGCGGATGTCCGGTTGTCCCTGATCCGCAAGGGGTTCGCCGACTTCGTCGCGTGCGGGTGTCGGTGCCCACGTGTAGCGTCGAATCTCGACGAAAGATCACGGGGAGTACCGGAATTGACTGCTGTGCGTAACGTCTCGGCCGAGGGGCCCGGCCCCCAGGTGTTCCGGGACCGTGCCGAGGCGGAGGCCTACGTGGCCTCCGTCTGCTTCAAGCACGGGCCGCCGCGCCTGTTCGGCGTCGAAATCGAATGGACCGTCCACCACCGACAGGAACCGACCCGGCAGCTCGCCGCGACCAGTCTCGCCGCGGCGCTCGGGCGGCACGCACCACCCACCCTCGTTCCGGACAGCCCCCAGCGGCCGCTGCCCAGCGGCACCCCGCTGACCGTCGAACCCGGTGGCCAGGTCGAGATCTCCACCCCGCCCCGCACCTCCCTGACGGAGCTGCTGAAGACGGTGGGGGAGGACGTCACCCAACTCCAAGCCCTCCTCGAAGCCGCGGACCTCGTGCTCGGCGACCGGGGGGCCGACCCGTTCCGGCCGCCGAGCCGGATGCTCCGCGTGCCCCGGTACGCGGCGATGGAACACGCGTTCGCCCCGATCGGCCCCGAGGGCATCACGATGATGTGCAGCACCGCGGGCCTCCAGGTGTGCCTGGACTTCGGGCTGCGCGAACACCTCAACGACCGGTGGGCCGCCGTGCACGCGCTCGGCCCCGTGCTCAACGCGCTGTTCGCGAACTCGCCGGGCGTCGGCGGCCGCAGGCGGGAGTGGGCGTCGGCGCGGATGCGGGCGCTCTACGGCACGGACCCGGTCCGCACCCGGCCCGCCGCGGCGGTCTGCGAGGACCCGGCCGGGGCGTGGGCGCGCCGCGTGCTGGACACGCCGGTGATCGTGGTCCGCGGACCGGGCCCGAACTGGGTGCCGCCGCGGGCGCTGACCTTCGCCGAGTGGGTCGACGGCGCCCTCGGCGACCGGGCGCCCACCAGCGACGACCTGGACTACCACCTGTCCCTGATGTTCCCGCCGGTCCGGCCGCGCGGGTACATGGAGGTCCGTTACCTCGACACCCCGCCGCACGGCCGCTGGATCGAGCCGGTCGTGCTGATGGCGGCCCTGTTCAGCGACCCGTCGGTCGTGGACGAGGTGCTGGCCGCCACCGAACCCGCCGTGGGCCGCTGGCTCACCGCGGCCCGCTACGGGCTCGCCGACCCGACCATCGCGCGGGTGGCGCGGGAGGTCGTCGGGATCGGCTGCCGCGCGCTGGAGCGCACGGACCTGTCGATGAGCCAGAACGCCGCCGTGGCCGAGGAACTGCACCGCACGCTCGCCGAGAAGTCCGGAGGAGTCACGCCATGACCAGCATCGACGATCTCGGTACCGACCGCCTGCGCGACCACGTGGCCGCCCAGCTCACGCGTTCCCGCGCCCGCAGCGTCGAGCTGACCGACGCGGTGGACGAGCACGACCTCGTGCGCCAGCACTCGAAGCTGATGTCACCGCTGGTGTGGGACTTCGCGCACATCGGCAACCAGGAGGAGCTCTGGCTCGTGCGGGACGTCGGCGGGCGCGAGCCCGTGCGCGCCGACATCGACGAGCTGTACGACGCGTTCAAGCACTCCCGCTCCTCCCGCCCCGAACTGCCGCTGCTGAGCCCGGTGGAAGCCCGCCGGTACGTCGGCGAGGTGCGGGACAAGGTGTTCGACGTGCTGGAGACCGCGAGGTTCGAGGGGCGCAAGCTGCTCGACGGCGGGTTCGCGTTCGGCATGATCGTGCAGCACGAGCAGCAGCACGACGAGACGATGCTCGCCACGCACCAGCTCCGCACGGGCGCTCCCGTCCTGGACGCGCCCGCACCGCCGCCCGGCTCGCCGCTGCCCGCGGCCGAGGTCCTGGTGCCGGGCGGGCACTTCACGATGGGCACGTCGACGGAGGCGTGGGCGCTGGACAACGAGCGCCCCGCGCACCAGGCGCGCACCGACCCGTTCTTCATCGACACCGCGCCGGTGACCAACGGGAGGTACGTCGAGTTCATCGAGGCGGGCGGGTACGCCGACCAGCGCTGGTGGAGCGACGCCGGGTGGGCGCACGTCCGGCGGGCGAAGCTCGTCGCGCCCCGGTTCTGGGAACGCGTCGGCGCCGAGTGGTACCGCGACCGGTTCGGCGTCGTCGCGCCGGTCGTGCCGGACGAACCCGTCGTGCACGTGAGCTTCCACGAGGCCGAGGCGTACGCGAAGTGGGCGGGCAAGCGCCTGCCGACCGAGGTCGAGTGGGAGAAGGCGGCCCGGTTCGACCCGGCGACCGGGCGGTCGCGCCGGTACCCGTGGGGCGACGAGGAACCGACCGAGCGGCACGCGAACCTCGGCCAGCGGCACCTCCAGCCCGCGCCCGTCGGCGCGTACCCGGCGGGGGCGTCGCCGCTGGGCGTGCACCAGCTCATCGGCGACGTGTGGGAGTGGACCAGCTCGGACTTCCACGGCTACACCGGGTTCGAGGTGTTCCCGTACGCCGAGTACTCGCAGGTCTTCTTCGGCCCCGAGTACAAGGTGCTGCGCGGCGGCTCGTTCGGCGCGGACCCGGCCGCGGTGCGGTCGACGTTCCGCAACTGGGACTACCCGATCCGGCGGCAGATCTTCGCCGGGTTCCGATGTGCGCGCGACGCGGAGGCGGCCGAGCTGAGCTGACATGTGCCGCCACCTGGGGTACCTGGGCACCGCCGTGCCCGTCGCGGAACTGCTCTACGACCCGCCGCACTCGTTGGTGCGCCAGTCCTACGCGCCCGCGGACATGCGCGGCGGCGGAACCGTCAACGTCGACGGCTTCGGCGTCGGCTGGTACGCGCCGGACGGATCGGCCGTGCGCTACCGGCGGGCGGGCCCGATCTGGGCGGACGAGAACCTCGAGTCCGTCACGCGGGCCTCGCCGTCCGGCGCCGTGCTGGCCGCCGTCCGGTCGGGCACGGTCGGCATGCCGATCGTGGAGACGGCCTGCGCGCCGTTCACCGACGGGACGTGGCTGTTCAGCCACAACGGCCGGATCGCGGACTGGCCCGGATCGGTCGCCGACCTCGCCGGGTCGTTGCCGGTGACCGACCTGCTGACGTTGGACGCCCCGACCGACGCCGCACTGCTGTGGGCGCTGGTCCGCACCCGGCTCGCGGCCGGGCGGCACCCGACCGCCGTGCTGGCGGACGTCGTGTCCGAAGTGGCCGCGGCCGCACCCGGCTCGCGGCTGAACCTCTTGCTCACCAACGGAACCGTGCTCGTCGGCACGACGTGGACGCACTCGCTGTGGGTCCGCTCCACCCCCGACTCGGTCGCGCTCGCGTCCGAGCCGTGGGACACCGACGAGCGCTGGCGGGAGATCCCCGGCGGTTCCGTCGTCACGGTGGCCGCACACCCGTCCACCGTGGACATCCGGCCGATCGGCCCACGAGGCAGAACAGGAAACCCATGACAGAGCCAGTGGTGGACGTGCACCTGACCCCCGAGGACGCGGCCCGCGCGCTGCGCGCGGAAGCCAGGGCCGGGCTGACCGCGAAACCCAAGTGGGTTTCGCCGAAGTGGTTCTACGACGCCGTCGGCAGCGAGCTGTTCGAGGACATCACGCGCCTGCCGGAGTACTACCCGACCAGGGCCGAGCGGGAGATCCTCGTCGCGCGGTCGGCCGAGATCGCCGCGACGACCGGCGCGCACACGCTGGTGGAGCTGGGTTCCGGCTCGTCGGAGAAGACCCGGCTGCTGCTGGACGCGCTGCGCGACCACGGCACGCTCGAGGAGTTCGTGCCGCTCGACGTGTCCACGACGGCGTTGACCGAGGCGGCGAACGCGATCATCGCCGACTACCCCGGCCTCGGCGTGCACGGCGTCGTCGGCGACTTCACCGAACACCTCGCCGGGCTGCCCGGATCCGCGCCCCGCGTGGTCGCGTTCCTCGGCGGCACGATCGGCAACCTGATCCCGGAGGAGCGGCGCAAGTTCCTCTCGTCGGTCCGCGACGTGCTCGGCGCGGGGGAGTGGCTGCTGCTCGGCACGGACCTGGTCAAGGACCCCGACGTGCTGGTGCGGGCCTACGACGACGGGCAGGGCGTGACGGCGGAGTTCAACCGCAACGTGCTGCGGGTGATCAACCGCGAGTTGGGCGGTGACTTCGACGTGGAGGCGTTCGAGCACGTCGCGCTGTGGAACGCCGAGCAGGAGTGGATCGAGATGCGGCTGCGCGCCACCCGTCCGGTGCGCGTCCGACTGGCTGAACTGGAACTCGACGTGGAGTTCGCGCAGGGCGAGGAACTGCGCACCGAGGTGTCCGCGAAGTTCCGGCCCGACGGTGTGCGGACCGAACTGGAGGAAGCCGGGTTCGAGCTGCACCGGTGGTGGACGGACAGCCAGGGGAGGTTCGCCCTCTCGCTCGCCCGAGCGGGGGGCTGATCGGCGGAACGGTCGCTGTGCGTGGTCGGGCAGGGCCACCACAGCGACCAAGTCCATCCGATCTGCGGGTGTTCCGACCCGCGAACGAGTGGGAGTCTCCGGCGGTTGCGTCGTTGGGCACGTGAGGGGCGACGCACGCGGAGACCAAGGAGATCAGCACCCGTGGCACTACCGAACGCACGCAGAACGCTAGCCGGCGCACTGGCCCTGGGGGTCGTCTGGTCCGGGCTGGCACTCGGCGGATCCGCCGCCTCGGCGCAACCGGCACCCGTCAGCACCGCCAAGCCCGCCGCGTGGGCGCCCTGCGCCGCCGACGTGCTCGCCGAGATCCCGGCCGCCCAGCGCGACAAGGTCAGCTGCGCCGCCTACCCGGTGCCGCTCGACCACGGCAAGCCGCGCGGCGCCACCATCGGCGTCCAGATGATGAAGCGCCCGGCCGACGACCAGGCGAACAAGATCGGCTCGCTGTTCATCAACCCCGGCGGCCCCGGCGGCGCCGGGCTCATCTACTCCGCCTACGGCAGCTCGTTCTTCCAGCCGGAGATCATGAAGCGGTTCGACCTCATCGGGTTCGACCCGCGCGGCGTCGGCCGCAGCGCGCCGCTGAAGTGCTTCACCACCATGGAGGAGGCCGACGAGGTCTTCGGCCGCATGTCGAGCGTCCCGGTCACCCGGACCCAGATCCGCGACACCATGGACGCCACGCTCGACTACACGAAGTCGTGCGGCAAGGTGGCCGGTCCGCTGATCGACCACATGTCCACCGAGGACGTGGCGCGCGACCTCGACCTGATGCGCCAGGGCGTCGGCGACAAGCAGCTGAACTACGTCGGGTTCTCCTACGGCACGCTGCTCGGCGCGACCTACGCCAACATCTTCCCGAGCAAGTTCCGCGCGATCGTGATCGACGGCAACGTCGACCCGAACCTGCGCACCCACAACGGCGCCCAGTACGACCGCGAACGCGCGCAGGGCTTCGAGATCGCGCTCGACGCGTTCCTCGAGCGCTGCGACGCCGTGGGCGCCAAGTGCGCGTTCAGCGACGGCGACCCGCGCGCCAAGTTCGACGCGCTGCGCGACCACCTGCGCACGCAGGCCGTGACGCTGCCCGACGGCACGTCCGCGACTTACGAGGGCGTGATCGGACGGGTCTCGTCGAACCTGTACTCGCCGAGCTCGTTCACCGCGCTCGCCGCGTACCTGCAGACGATCCACGACGCGATCAACGGTGTCGCCCCGCTGTCGGCGGCGTCGGTGTCGGACGTGCCGCTGCCGGCCAACAACCAGGGCCGCGCCGACGTGCGCGTCCTCGCGGACACCCCGTACGAGTTCGACGACTCCTACTACGCCGTCAACTGCGCGGACAAGCCGTTCGTCCGCGTCCCGGAGCTGTTCCCGCTGGTCGCGAAGGCGTGGGAGCGCGAGTCGCCCACGTTCGGCCGCTACCAGGCCGCGTCCGACCTGCTCACCTGCGCGAGCTGGCCGGTACCGCACCCGGACCGCTGGTCGGGCCCGTGGAACCGCAAGACGCCCAACCCGGTCGTCGTGGTCGGCAACTACTACGACCCCGCGACGCAGTACAGGTTCGCCCAGCGGATGGCCAAGCAGCTCGGCAACGCGCGCCTGATCAGCGTGGACGCCTTCGGCCACTGCATCCTGGGCGACAGCGCGGGGGTGGACACCCTCGTGACCGACTACCTGGTGAACCTCAAGGCCCCGGCCAACGGCCAGGTGTTCGCCCCGAACGTCCAGCCGTTCGCGTGACCCGTCGGGCGCCCCTCCCGTTCGGGAGGGGCGCTCCGGCTCACGCCGCCGGTCCGCCGCCGAGCGGGTATACCTGCGGCATGGCTGACCTTCCCCGTTCCGGGCTCGGCGGTGGCCCCGGCGCGCCCGCTCGCACGCACCTGCTGGTCGCGGTCGTGGTCGGGGTGGTGGCGGGGGTGGCCGTGTCCCTCCTGGGCGCGCACTGGGCGTTCGCGGTGCTGATCGGGTGGATGGCGGGCGGGATCGTCTACCTGGTGTGGAAGTGGGCGACGATCTGGCCGATGGACGCGCCCACGACGGCCCGGCACGCGGTGCGCGAGGACGCCGGGCGGGCGGTGATGGACGTGCTGGTGCTGGTGTCGGCGGTGGCCAGCCTGGGGGCGGTCGTGCTGCTGCTGACCGCGCAGGGGCAGAGCCCGGAACTCCAGGCGGCGCTGAGCGTGGGGAGCGTGGCGGTGTCGTGGGCGGCGGTGCACACGACGTTCGCGACCCGGTACGCCCGGCTCTACTACGCGGGGCCGGACGGCGGGATCGACTTCAACTCGGAGGAGCCGCCCGCGTACACCGACTTCGCCTACCTGGCGTTCACGCTCGGGATGACGTTCCAGGTGTCCGACACGGCCATCCGGGACCGGGTGATCCGGGCCACGGCGCTGCGGCACGGGCTGCTGTCGTTCCTGTTCGGCACGGTGGTGATCGCGACCATGATCAACCTGCTGGCGAGCCTCGGTCGTTCCTGAAGCGCTCCAGTTGTGAGCAGCGGCACGGCTGAACTGGGAAAACGGGCCGGTAGAATCGGTTCAGCCGTCAACCAGTCGTCGTCAGGAGCCACGCGTGACCACGACCGCGGAACCCACTACCGTCCGGCGCTCCACCGCGCCCGCGCTCGCAGCCCTCGCACTCGGCGGCTTCGGCATCGGCACCACCGAGTTCGCCACGATGGGCCTGCTGCCGCAGATCGCGACCACGTTCGACATCTCCATCCCCACCGCGGGCCACTCGATCAGCCTGTACGCGCTCGGCGTCGTCGTCGGCGCGCCGCTCATCGCCGGGCTGGCCGCGAAGCTGCCGCGCAAGGGCCTGCTGATCGCGTTGATGCTGGCCGTCGCCCTCGGCAACGGCCTGTCCGTCATCGCCCCGAACGCCACCCTGCTGATGATCTCCCGGTTCGTCGCCGGCCTGCCGCACGGCGCGTTCTTCGGCATCGCCGCCGTCGTCGCCTCCGGCATCGTCACCCCCGAACGCCGCGGCACGGCCGTCGCCCGCGTGATGGTCGGCCTGACCGTCGCGAACCTCATCGGCGTCCCCTTCGCCACCGCCGCCGGTCAGCAGATCGGCTGGCGCAGCGCGTACGCCGCGGTGGCCGTCGTCTCCGTCGTCACGGCGCTGGCGCTGGCCAAGTGGGTGCCCCGCATCCCCGCCGCGCACGACGCCAGCGTCGGCGCCGAACTCCGCGCGTTCCGCCGCCCGCAGGTGTGGTTCGCCCTCGTCACGGGCATGATCGGCTTCGGCGGCATGTTCGCCGTCTACTCCTACATCTCGCCCACCACGACCGAGGTCACCGGCCTCGGCTCGGGCGCCGTCCCATGGATCCTGGCCGTCTTCGGGCTCGGCATGACCACCGGCGCGTGGCTCGGCGGCCGCTTCCTTGACCGCTCCGTGATGGGCACGGTCTTCGGCACCCTCATCGCCACCACGGTCGAGTTGGCCCTGTTCGGCCTGCTCGCGCCCATCCCCGTGGCGTCGTTCCTGCTGCTGTTCCTGATCGGCTTCACCACCACCGTGCTGGCCTCGGCGCTCCAGATGCGCCTCATGGACGCCTCCCCGGACGCCCCGTCCCTGGCCTCCTCGTCCAACCACTCCGCGCTGAACGTCGCCAACGGCGCGGGCGCGTGGCTCGGCGGCCTCGCCATCGCCGCCGGCTGGGGCTACCTGTCCACCGCCTGGGTGGGCGTCGCCCTCACCCTCGCGGGCCTCGCCGTCGCCGTGCTGTCGGTCGTCGTGGAACGCCGTGCGAAAACTGTCGTACCCGTTTGACATGCTCGGCACATGCCGAACGACCACCCACGTGCCACCACACCCGAAGACCTGGGCCGCTACTTCGTCGAACGGGCCAACGCCGGCGACATCGACGGCCTGATCGCCCTCTACGAACCCCGCGCCGTGCTGGCGCTGCCCGACGGCCGCCGCGCCACCGGCACCGACGAGATCCGCCAGATCTACACCATGCTCCTCGAAGACCGCCCCAAGTTCGCCGCCGGCGAGCAGCGCATCGCCCTGCACAACGGCAACCTGGCACTCACGTCGACCCGACGCGGCCCCACCGCCACCGCCGAGGTCGCCCGCCGCCAACCCGACGGCACCTGGCTGTGGCTGCTCGACGAACCCAACGTCCTGGGCTGACCGCCACGGGCACGGCGACCCCTGATCACCGTGCCCTGGCCGTGCCGGGGGTTCTCGTTCGGGTGATTTCCCCTTGGACCGAGGGTCCATCTGCGGCATCCGCTGGAGCATTCGGACCACCGGCCGATCGCCCTGCACAACAGCATTTCCGGTGGCGCTGCTGCTATCGAGTCCCTGCGGTAACCCTGTACCGGTGGTCATCGATGATCACGACATGCAGGCAACAGACGACGCGGGTGCCGTGCTGGACGCGGAGTTCGAGATCGAGCCGGACGGCGACACCCTCTCGTTGGTCCTGAGAAGCAGGGGTGGCAGGTCCAGCAGTAGTCCGAAGGGGCGCAACCCCCACTACAACCCGGCTTTGGAGCTCTTGCTCGGCAGGCTTCGCGATCTCCGTGCGGTACTGGTGGGTGGGTTTGTTGACTCCACCAGGACGAAGAACCTCTCTGAGGCGCAGCGCGCGATCATCGAGTCGCCAGTCGTACTGGCCGATGTACCCGACATCGAGCAGTTCCGCAGGGTGCTAGGCCGCGCTCAAGCGCGAATCGGCAAGACCGAGACAGGCAACAACACCAAGCAGATCCGGCTCAGGCTGCGCGTTCCTGGCTACACCGCGACCGACGCGGATCGGCTGGCGGCAGACCTGGCGCGACCTCCGCAGCGGCCTGCCGGTCCGGTCGAACTGCCTGCTGCCACGCAGGAGTTCGCGGACAGGCTGCACTTCGACCTGCCGTGGCTGCAGAAGATCGTCACGTTGATGCAGCACCGCAAGCAGATCGTCCTGTACGGGCCTCCCGGCACGGGGAAGACCTACTTAGACCGTATCTCGTTTGGGCGTGTTGCGAGGTAGGCGATATCGTTGATCAACGATGAACGATGTAGAGAAGTGGTGCCCAGAGCCGTTGTGGCAGCTGGCACAGCCGTTGCTGCCCGATGCGCCGCAACGCCACCAGTGCGGAGGTCGGCGGCGTCTGGACGATCGTATGGTGCTGGCGGCCATCCTGTACGTGCTGCGGACCGGATGTGCCTGGTCGGCGCTACCGGCGTCGTTCGGGGTCAGCACCCCGACCGCGCATCGCCGGTTCACCGAGTGGGTCGAGGCGGACGTGTTCGCCCGGCTGCACCAGGTGATGCTGGATCTGCTCGGCTCGGCCGGGGCGATCGACTGGTCGCGTGCGTCGGTGGACGGTATGCAGGTCAGGGCGGTCAAAGGGGGGATCTGACCGGCCCCAGCCCGGTCGACCGGGGCAAGCCCGGCAGCAAGATCCACGCCATGAGCGACCGCGGCGGTCTCCCGCTGGCCGTGGGTGTGTCCGCGGCCAACCGCAACGACCACCTGGAACTGGAGGCCGTCGTCGACGGTGTGGTCCCGGTCAAGGGGCCTGTCGGCAGGCCTCGTCACCGTCCGCGCAAGCTGCACGGAGACAAGGGCTATGACTACCTGTCCTGCCGCAAGGCGTTGCGGCGGCGGGGCATCATTGCCCGGATCGCCCGCCGGGGCATCGAGTCCTCCAAGAAGCTGGGCCGCCACCGCTACGTCATCGAACGGACCCTGGAGTGGGTTTCTCGGTTCCGACGGCTGGCGCGCCGCTACGAACGCAAGGCCGCCCACTTCCTGGCATTCGCCCAGCTGGCCTGCGCGGTGATCTGCTACCGCCGAGCCATCAAGCTGGACCTGCTTACTCACAACAACCCCAAATGAGATGTGGTCTTAGCGCGGGAACTGTCACGCCACATCGCTGATCCGGGCGCAGTCCGTCTGGTCCAGTTCCACCCCTCGTACGCGTACGAGGACTTCTTCGAGGGGTTCCGGCCGCGTTCCCGTGGCGAGACGGCCGCTTTCGAACTGGTACCGGGTCCGCTGCGCAGGCTCGCAGCGGATGCAGCAGCCGATTTGGAACGCCCGTACGTCCTCATCATCGACGAGATCAACCGGGCGAACCTCCCGAAGGTGTTCGGCGAGCTGTACTTCCTGCTGGAGTACCGCGACGAGGCGATCGACCTCCAGTACTCGTCCGGTGAGCGCTTCACCTTGCCCCCCAACGTCTTCGTCATCGGCACGATGAACACCGCCGACCGCTCGATCGCGCTGGTGGACGCAGCCATGCGACGCCGGTTCGCGTTCGTCGAACTCCACCCGGACCACCCTCCGGTGCAGGACCTGCTCACGCGGTGGTCCGAGGCGAACGGCAAAGGCCCCGAACGAGCGGAGCTGCTCGCCAAGCTCAACGACGAGATCGGCGAGGACAGGGAGTTCAAGATAGGTCCGTCGTACCTGATGAAACCGGACGCGGACCACAGCCTGGACCTCGTGTGGGAGCACTCGATCCTGCCGCTGCTCGAAGAGCACTACTACGAGCGCATGTCCCGCCAGAAGGTGCACGACACCTTCGGCCTCGACGCCGTCCGCGACCTCCTGTGATCGTCCTGCAGGAGAACGCCGGCACGGGCGCCACCACGGTGCTCACCTCCGCCCAGGCGACCTACCTGCGGGGGTGTGGACTGGTCGATGTCCGGCCTGCCGGTGATGCCTTCACGCTGATCCCCAGGTCCAAGCAGGTCGGCGCCGTCCACGCGTTCGGTCTCGACGTGGTGGTGACCCCGAAGGTCAGCATCCCGCGCCTGCTCTTCCTGCTCGGTTACGCACGCGACCCCGGCTTCCGCCCGGAGAACGTCGAAGGCGTGGAAGCGGACGGTCTGTGGGGCGTCGTCGCGGAAACCCTGTGCCGCAACGCCGAACGCGCCTTGGCCCGCGGCGTGCTGCTCGGCTACACGACCGAGCACGCGACGAGCACGGTGATCCGCGGGCGCATCCGGGTCGGCGACCAGATCACCAGGTGGCCAGGCCGCATGATGCCGATCGAGACGACGCACGACGAGTACACGGTGGACATCCCGGAGAACCGCCTGCTGCGGGGTGCCATCAGCCGGATGCTCACCGTTCCCCGCGTCGAAGCGAAGATCAGGACGCGCCTGCGCCACGTGCTGAACCGGCTCACCGGCATCTCGGTGCTGCCGTCCGGGGTTCCGCTGCCGCGGTGGCGGCCGCACCGCCTCAACGCGCCCTACCACCCGGCGCTGCGGATCGCCGAGCTCGTGCTGAGCACGGGCTCGTTCGAAGTGGGGCGGGACGGGCTGTCGATCGCCGCGTTCGTCGTCAACATGGAGAAGGTCTTCGAGGACTTCGTGACCACCGCGTTGACCGAGGCGTGGAGTTCCGATCCGGGGAGAACCGAACGGCAGTTCCCGGCCAAGCTCGACACCGGCGGCGTCATCTCGATGAACGTCGACGTGGTGCACCTGGTGGACGACGTCCCCAGGTTCGTGGTGGACGCGAAGTACAAGCGCGAGAGCACATCGGGCCGCTACCCCAACACGGACTTCTACCAGGTGGTCTCCTACTGCACCGCGCTCCAGGTCGACAAGGCCTGGCTCGTGTACGCGAGCGGCACCACCGGCATCACGCCGCGGCGGGTCCACAACTCGTCGATCACGATCACCGAGTACCCCTTGGACCTCGACGTGCCACCGCGGGACCTCGTCGCGCAGGTCGTGCAGTTGGCACGGTCCGCCTGGACGTGACCCGGCAGGCCTTCCCCGGTGCTTGAGCGGCCCTTCGGGTGAAGAAAGTGCGGCCACACGGGTGACGTGGCTGGTGCTGGCTAACACGGTGCGTTGGGACCGGCGATGACCGGGGCGGGGCCGTGGACGAGCTGAGGACGTGGGCGATGTTCAGGCGGAAGGCGAACAGGATCGCGGAGTTGGAGCTGGTGGTCGCCCGTGTGCAGAGGCGGCTGGACGAGGCCAACGAGCAGTTGGCGGGGATCGGCGGGTTCGAGTACGAGGAGGTTCGGCGGCGGGTCGAGGGGTTGCGGGTCGAGGCTGAGCGGATCCTGCGGGATCGGTTGGCGGTGAAGTTGCGGTTCGAGGCGGAACTGGCGCAGCGGAAGACCTCGCAGGTGCTCGCGTTGGCGCACGCGCGGGCGGCGGTGGAGGCGGAGTTGGGGGACGTGCGCCGTCAGATCGCGGAGGCGCGGCAGGAGTTGCGGCAGTTGGAGGAGGGGGACGAGGTGGCGCGGCCGGAGAGCCTGCGGACGTTCCCGCCGCCGCGTGATGGTGAGGCGGAGCAGCCCGGTCCGCCGTTGCCGCGTGATGGTGAAGCGGAGGCATCCGGTCCGTCGCGACCGCGGGAGGTCGGGCGTCAGCCCTTGCCGGACGTTGCGGAGCAGGCGCGGCGGACGGTCGCGTGGGAGGACCAGGAAGCGGCCGGAAGCCCTTAGCCGATGGCGCTGCGGACGATCAGCGTGACGGCGGTGATCGTGGACAGCACGAGCACCGGGACGCGGATGCCGTTGGTGTCGACGAACTTCCGCAACGGGCTGGACAGCAGGAAGCCGACGACCAGGAACGGGATGAGCAGCAGGCCGGTGAGGAGCTGGTGGGCGTGGACCTGGCCCGCGACGCTCAGGCCGATGACGGAGGTGACGGAGCCGAGCACGAAGTACGCGGCGAGCGTCGCGCGGACCCGGGCGCCCGGTGAGTTCTGGTAGAGCATGGCCACCGGAGGGCCGCCGACGGACATCGCGGTGCCGAACGAGCCGCTGGTGAGCCCCGCGATCATCAGCGACACCTTCGTCGGGCGCGGGTTCCAGGCCGTGATCGACAGCAGCACGCTGAGCAGCACCACGACCCCGATCAGGAGGCTGAACCTCTTCTGGTCCAACGAGTCCACGAGCAGGACACCGATCACGGTGCCGGGCAGCCGCCCGACCATCGCCCAGCCGACGCCGTGCCAGTCGACGTGCCGGTGCTCGCGCGCGAGGCTCATGACCGAGTGCGCCATCGCGGTGATCAGGATCGGCACCGGCAGCAGCGAGGGGTCGAGCAGCGCGAGGATCGGCACGGCGACCAGCGCCAACCCGAACCCCGCCAACCCCTGGACGAGCCCTCCGAGCGTCACCACCACACCCGCGATCAGCAGCCCGGTCCACATGATTAGCTACGCTAACAGTCAGAGGTGGCGAAGCCCGGCCCGTCGTGGTGTCTACTTGCGCACATGTGGCGCGACGCAAGCGGATCGGTTCGCACGGGGTGGAAGGTCGCGGGGTTCCTCGCGCTCAGCGCGGCGTCGGTGGTGGTCGCCGCGTTCCTGGCCGGGATGTTCGGCGGTGGCACGTGGCAGGTCGTGGCGCTCGCCGCGGTGCTGGTCCTGGGACTGACCCGGATCTTCGAAGGCAAGCGGCCCCGTGCGAGGGGGACGAGCCTGGCGTGGTTCGCGGTCGGCTCGGTGGTCGGCACGGCGCTCGTGTGCGGCCTGGCGTGGGGCCTGATGCTGCACGGCGTCCTGTACTGGGTGCCCAACAGGGCTTTCACCGGCCCGGTCGCGCTCACGGGCACCGCGTACTTCTTCTTCGCCGTGCTGGTCGAGGAACTGGTCTTCCGCGGCTACGCCCTGCGCCGCCTGGCGGACAGCCTCGGTCCGAAGGTCGCCGTGGGCCTGCTGGCGGTCGGGTTCGGCGGCTACCACCTGGTCAACCTCGGCACGTCCACGTCGGTCAAGTCCGGCGGCCTCGAACTCCTCTGGACCGCCGCCGGCCCCGCGATCGGCGCCGTCGTGTTCGGCGTCGCAGCCCTCCGCACCAAGGGCATCGCCCTGCCCGTCGGCCTGCACCTGGGCTGGAACTGGACGCAGTGGCAGTTCTTCTCGGTCCCCGGCGACGACACCCCGATGGGCCTGTGGAGCCCGATCCTCGTGCCCACGGCGAACCCGATCGCCTTCCAGGTCGGCTACGTGGTGGCGATGGCGGTCGCGCTCGCCGCGGTCCTGCTCGCCACCCGCCGCGACTACCGGCCGGAGAACAGCCAGTTCAGGGCGGTCAGCGACTTGTCGGCGTAGACGGCCTTCCCGGTGTCGAGCGCGTAGGCCAGGTCCTCCAGCACGGTGCACCGGCCGTAGAACACCGCGCGTTCGCGCAGCGAGTCGTTCCCGTAAGCGGCGAGCGCGGCGTCCAGCGCGGCCGGACCGAGGTCGCGGTACAGGAGTCCGAAGTCGTACGCCGGGTCGCACAGCGCCGCGTCCGTCCAGTCGATCACACCGGTGACCGTCCACGAGCGGGCGTCGACCAGGACGTGCTCGACGCCGAGATCGTTGTGGGAGAACACCTTTGCGGAACGGGTGAGGGGTGGCGCAGCGGAGAGGAAGGACTCGACCGGTCCTCTGTGGACAGGAGGGATCGTGTCCGGCGCGTACAGTTCCGCCGCCTCCGACAGCCACTGCGGGAGCGGGTCGTCGTCCACCCCGACCACGTCGGCCATCCGCTCCACCGGCACGGCGTGCAGCGCGGCCAGGTACCCGCCGAACACCGCGCCGAGGGGAACTGCGGGCGGCCCCGACAGCCCGAGCAGGGGTGAGCCGGGCAGCTTCCGGTACACCAGGCACCCGGACTCCGGGACCGAGAACACCGGCGTGGGCACGGGGAGCGGCGACACCTCCGCCACTTTCGCCAGCAGCCGCGCCTCCCGGTCGGTCTCCACGGGATCGGGCGCCTTCGCGAACCGCACGACCAGTTCGCCGTTGACCTCCCACGCCACGTTGTCCTGCCCCGCGCCGAGCAGCGCCACCCGATCCACCCGGTAGGACGGCGACCACGAGGCGAGCACTTCGACCACCCGCTCGTCCACGGGAAGACCCCGGAACACGGCGAAGGCCCGCCCGGTGCGAACCGGACGGGCCTTCGTCATGAACAGGATCCTAGCCGCGGACCATCTTGCGCAGCACGTACTGCATGATGCCGCCGTTGCGGTAGTAGTCCGCCTCACCGGGGGTGTCGATGCGGACGACCGCGTCGAACTCCACCTCGGAGTCGGCCTTGGTCGCCACCACGTGCACGGTAGACGGCGTGGAGCCGTCGTTGAGCACGGTCACGCCGGACACGTCGAACGTCTCCGTGCCGTCGAGGCCCAGCGACGCGGCGGTCTCGCCCGCGGGGAACTGGAGCGGCAGCACGCCCATGCCGATCAGGTTCGAGCGGTGGATGCGCTCGAACGACTCGGCGATCACGACGCGCACGCCCAGCAGGGCGGTGCCCTTCGCGGCCCAGTCGCGCGACGAGCCGGAGCCGTACTCCTTGCCCGCCAGCACGACCAGCGGCACACCGGCGTCGGCGTACGCGGCCGACGCCTCGTAGATCGTGGTCTGCGGCGCGTCGTCGGCCAGGAAGTTGCGGGTGAAGCCACCCTGGACGCCGTCCGCGCCGACGTCGGCGAGCAGCAGGTTGCGCAGCCGGATGTTCGCGAACGTGCCGCGGATCATCACCTCGTGGTTGCCGCGACGGGAGCCGTAGGAGTTGAAGTCCTTGCGCTCCACGCCGTGCTCGGTCAGGTACTTGCCCGCGGGGGAGTCGCCCTTGATCGAACCGGCGGGGGAGATGTGGTCCGTGGTGACCGAGTCGCCGAGCAGCGCGAGGACGCGGGCGCCCGACACGTCGGTGACCGGCTTCGGGTCCATCTCCATGCCCTCGAAGTACGGGGGCTTCCGCACGTAGGTCGAGTCCTCGGCCCACTCGAACGTCTTGCCGGTCGGCGTCGGCAGCGACTGCCAGCGCTGGTCGCCGGCGAACACGTCGGCGTAGTCCTTGGTGAACATCTCCGAGGTGATCGAGGTGGAGACGACCTCCGCGACCTCCTGCGCCGACGGCCAGATGTCGGCGAGGTACACCGGCTTGCCGTCCTGGTCGTTGCCCAGCGGCTCGGTGGTGATGTCCTTGTCCATCGACCCCGCGAGCGCGTACGCCACGACCAGCGGCGGGCTGGCCAGGTAGTTCATCTTGATGTCCGGGTTGATCCGGCCCTCGAAGTTGCGGTTGCCCGACAGCACGGACACCGCGGCGAGGTCGTTCTCCTGGATACCGGCGGAGATCTCGTCCTGGAGCGGGCCGGAGTTGCCGATGCACGTGGTGCAGCCGTAGCCGACCAGGTGGAAGCCGAGCTTCTCCAGGTACGGGGTGAGGCCCGCGCGCTCGTAGTAGTCCATGACGACCTTGGAGCCGGGCGCGAGGGTCGTCTTGACCCACGGCTTGCGCTCCAGACCGCGCTCGACGGCCTTCTTGGCCAGCAGCGCCGCGCCGATCATGACCGACGGGTTGGACGTGTTCGTGCACGACGTGATCGCGGCGATGGCCACGGCGCCGTGGTCCAGCTCGAACTCGGCGCCGTCGAGCGTCACCTTGATCGGGTTGCTCGGACGGCCCTGGGCGCCGTCGGCCGCCGAGTGGAAGACGCGCGGCTTCTCGCCGCCGTTCTCGCCCTCGCCCACCGCGATCGGGTCGCTGGCCGGGAACGTGTCCTCGATGGCCTCGTCCACGTCGGACTTCGCCTCGACGTCGCCGTGCGCCACGTACGCCTTGAGCGACTGGCGGAACGCCTCGCGGCCCGCGGTCAGCTCGATCCGGTCCTGCGGCCGCTTCGGGCCCGCGATGGACGGGACGATCGTGGCGAGGTCCAGCTCCAGCGTCTCGGAGTAGACGGCCTCGAAGTCCGGGTCGTGCCAGAGGCCCTGCTCCTTGGCGTAGGCCTCGACTAGCGCGATCTGCTCGGCGGACCGGCCGGTGAGCGTCAGGTAGTCGATGGTCTCCTGGTCGATCGGGAAGATGCCGACCGTGGAGCCGAACTCCGGGCTCATGTTGCCGATGGTGGCGCGGTTGGCCAGCGGTACCGCGCCGACGCCCTTGCCGTAGAACTCGACGAACTTGCCGACGACGCCCTGCTTGCGCAGCATCTCGGTGATCGTGAGCACCAGGTCGGTGGCGGTGGCGCCCGCGGGCAGCTCGCCGTGCAGCTTGAAGCCGACCACGCGCGGGATCAGCATCGACACGGGCTGGCCGAGCATGGCCGCCTCGGCCTCGATGCCGCCGACGCCCCAGCCCAGCACGCCGAGGCCGTTGACCATGGTCGTGTGGCTGTCCGTGCCGACGAGGGTGTCCGGGTACGCCTGGCCGTTGCGGGTCATGATCACGCGGGCCAGGTGCTCGATGTTCACCTGGTGCACGATGCCGGTGCCCGGCGGGACGACCTTGAACTCGTCGAACGCCGTCTGGCCCCAGCGCAGGAACTGGTAGCGCTCGTAGTTGCGCTCGTACTCCAGGTCCACGTTCGACTCGAACGCGTCCGGGCGGCCGAAGACGTCGGCGATGACCGAGTGGTCGATGACCAGCTCGGCCGGGGCCAGCGGGTTGACCTTCGTCGGGTCGCCGCCGAGCTGCGTCACGGCCTCGCGCATGGTGGCGAGGTCGACGACGCAGGGCACGCCGGTGAAGTCCTGCATGACCACGCGGGCCGGGGTGAACTGGATCTCGGTCGACGGTTCGGCCGTCGGGTCCCAGCTCGCCAGCGCGCGGACGTGGTCGGCGGTGATGTTCGCGCCGTCCTCGGTCCGCAGCAGGTTCTCGAGCAGGATCTTCAGGCTGTACGGCAGGCGCTCGGCACCCTCGACCGCGTTCAGCCGGAACACCTCGTAAGAGGCGTCTCCTACCGAGAGCGAACCGCGGGCGCCGAAGCTGTCCTTGCTCGAAGGTGCAGTCACGTCAACTCCATGCAGCGCAAGTCTGGTGGTTGGGAACAGGGCGAGTCTTGCGCACTCGCGCTGGTGGCGCAGTCGTTGCCCTCTGGTTTAAACAGTACGCGCGTCCTTTATAGGGCTTCAAGCCAGGCTCACCTAACTAGCGGCAGGATGTCCCGGTGATCCGATTGGAACGAGTGGGCAAGCGCTACGGTCGCGGCCCCTGGGTGCTCCAGGACGTCGACCTCACCTTCGAACCCGGCGAGCTGACCGTCATCGCGGGTGGGAACGGCTCCGGCAAGTCGACCCTGCTGAGGATCATCGCAGGTGTCACGTCCCCCAGCGGCGGACGGGTCGAGGGCAGACCGAGATCCGTGGGCTACCTGCCCGAACGCTTCCCGCCGGGCCTGCGGCTGTCCACCACGGCGTACCTGCGGCACATGTCCGCGGTGCGCGGGACGACCGGCGCCGACGTGCTCGACGCGCTGGGCTTCCGCGGCGACGCGGAAGCCCCGATCTCGACGCTGTCCAAGGGCAACACCCAGAAGGTCGCCATCGCCCAGGCGTTCCTGGCCGAGGACCTGCTCGTCCTCGACGAGCCGTGGACCGGCCTGGACACCGGTGCCGGCGCCGTGCTGGCCGAGCTGGTCGCCGCCGCCGACGCCACCGTGCTGGTCACCGACCACCGGGGCACCGCCCGCGCGCTGCCGGGTGCCCGCGAGGTCGTGATGCAGGGCCCCGCGGCCGCCACCGGCGTGGCCGTCGAGCTGGTCGGGGTCAGCGATCTCACCACCACCGTCATCGGCGACTGGGACGGCGTCCGCGTCCTGTCCGCCTCCGACGGCAGGCTCAGCCTGCTGGTCGAGACCGCCGTGAGCGACCGCGTGCTGGCCGACGCGCTGCGGATGGGCTGCTCGGTGAAGAGCGTGCGGACATGACCCCGGTCTGAACCGATCATGGTGATCCTCCTTGCGTTCCAACGACTTCGGGTCCGGTCGGGACGTTCGGGGGGTGGTGCGCGGTGGTCCGGCGCGGTGGGATCGGGGTCGGAGCCAACGGAGGTGCCGAGGATGTTGCGAACGCGGTTCGTGGTGTCGTTGCTGGGGCTCGTGCTGGTCGCGGGCGGCGCGCCCGCCGCGGCCGCCGATCCGGTCGGGGCGACCGACGTGGAGACGGCCGGGCGGGGGGTTCCGGACGACCGGCCGCTGCCGGGGTACACGGTCGACAACCCGCCGCTGGCGCCCGAGGCGGTGAACGGCAGGCCCAGCCGCGTGCTGCAAGGGGTGTACCGGCACGCCGCCTACACGATCGAGGTGCCGCCGAACTGGAACGGCCGCCTCACGATGTGGGCGCACGGCTACCGCGGCACCGGCAAGGTGCTGACCGTGGACCCGCCCGCCTACGGGCTGCGGACCACGTTGCTCCGGCAGGGCTACGCGTGGGCGGCCTCGTCGTACTACGACAACGCCTACGACGTCCGCGCCGGGGTCACCGGCACGCACGACCTCGCGCTGAGGTTCGGGCAGCTCGTGGGCAGGCCGAAGGAGGTGTTCGTCACCGGCGTGTCCATGGGCGGGCACGTCATCGGCCGGTCGCTGGAGCAGTACCCCGGCTTCTACGACGGCGCGCTGCCCATGTGCGGGGTGCTCGGCGACCACGAGCTGTTCGACTTCTTCCTGGACTTCCAGCTGTCGTCCCAGGCCCTGTCCGGGATCCGCGCCTACCCGACGCCCGCGGACTACGTGACCGCCGTCGTGCCGCGCATCCAGGCCGAACTGGGCCTGACCGGGCTCGTGCCCGGCGGTCCGGACACCACGAACGACAGGGGCAAGCAGTTCCGGTCCGTCGCGATCGAGCGGTCCGGCGGGCCGCGGCCGGGCGCCGAGAACGCCTTCGCCTACTGGAAGGACTTCGTGTTCGGTCTCGGCGCGCCGTCGACGAGCGACCGCCTCGCGGAGAACGCGGGCAGCCTCGTCACCAACCTGGCCACCCGCTACCGCCCGAACAGCCCGGTGGACCTGAACCGCGTCGTGCAGCGCGTCGCGCCCGAGGACCCCTACTCCCGCGCCACGCCGTCGCTGACCGAGATCCCGCGCATCACGGGCAGGCCGACCGCGCCGGTGCTGTCGCTGCACGGCGTCGGGGACATGTTCGTCCCGTTCTCGATGGAGCAGGCCTACCACCGCGACGTCGTCCGCAACAGCCGCGGCAAGCAGGTCGTCCAGCGCGCCATCCGCACGGTCGAGCACTGCGAGTTCGCGCCCAGCGAGGTCGGCGCCGCGTGGAACGCGCTGGTCGACTGGGTCGACCACGGCAGGAAGCCCGCCGGTGACGACGTCGACGCCACCTCCGCCGCGGGTTTCGGCTGCCGGTTCACCGACCGCGCCGCCTACCCGACCGGCACCCGCGGGATGTTCGCGCCCTGCCCGTGACCCCCTGACGACTCCGGGGCGTAGGGGGTCGACAATCGACGGATGGATTTTCGGGGCGGCACGCCGTGATCGCGTTGGTGAGGTACCTCGCCGTCGACGTGCTGAAGTCGCAGCGGTACCTGCCGCCGTTGCTGCTGCACTGCGCGGTGCTGGGGATGATGTTCAGCGGTGACGCCGGCGAGGCGCTGTTCGCCTACGCCGGGTCGTGCGCGCTGATCTACCCGGTCGCCGCGTGGTTCGGCGTGGTCGTCGCGACCACCGAGGACCCGACGCAACGCGCGGTCACGGCCGTGACCGCCGGTGGGTGGGGGCGGGTGGCGTCGGCGCAGGCCCTGCTGGGCGTGCTGGGCACCGTGCTGCTGGCGGTGCTCGCGACCCTGCTGCCGGTGTTCACCAACCCGCACCCGTACACGGTCGCCGTGGTGGGTCTCGGGTTCGCCGCGCACCTGGTGTGCGGGTTGACCGGGGTGGCCGTCGGGATGCTCTGCTCACGGCCGGTGATCGTCCCGTCCGGGCCGTCGCTGCTGGCCGTCGTCGCGATCGTGGCGCTGACGTTCAAGCTCGGTGGCGGCACGCCGGTGGGCGCGATGCTCGGTGGGCTGGCCCACCGGGACCTCGCCGCGCTGCCCGTCGCCGGCGGAGCGGCGGTGCTGCTGGTCGTCGTCGCGGCGGTGGCCGCGTGGCGGCTGGGGCCCCGCCGGGCGTGAGGCACGCCCGGCGGACCACCCGTCACGCGTACTGGTAGGCCTTCATGTCGCGCAGCAGCAAGTAGGTGTCGACGAGGTGCGCGGTGTCGCTGACCGACCGGTAGATGCCCCACTTGGGGCGCACGACGTCGTCCAGGTACGTGTCGCCGGTCTTGGTGGCGTCGATGACCGTCGAGCCCGCGTCGCGCAGCGCCCACCGGACCTTGCCCGCGCTGCCGTTGCCGATCTTCTGCTCGATCTCGACGTCGATCCACTTGTTCTGCAACGGCGCCAGGTCCACCGACCCGACGGTGATGTCCGGGCCGTAGATCTTGAACTCGATCTTCGGGACGCCGTTGGTGTGCCGCAACGACATCACGGTCAGCGGCAGGGTGCCGGTGCCGGGCATCTTCGTCTGGAAGATGTGCGTGAAGCTGGTGGTGGCCTTGAGGGTGCCGGGGATCCACATCTGGTAGTTCCAGCGCCACGTCTGGCCGTTCTTCACGGTCAGCAGCGACCCGTCCGAGCGCATGCCCTTGACCTCGCTGCGCTGCCGGTCGTCCTTGGCCTCGCGGTCGACCGTGTGCATGTTGAACCGGTAGTCGTTGCCCTTGACGTAGATGTGCGAGCCGCCGTGCGAGGTGAGGCCCCAGTCCTCCACGCCCTCGAACGCGGCCAGGCCCGTGCTCGACGCGGTCGGGCTCCACTTGAGCTGCCACGACGCGGCGCGCGCCCGGCCCGTGCCGAGAAGGGGTACCGCCGCTCCTGCGGCCAGCCCGGTGAGCACGGCGCGTCGTCCGATGTCGGCCATCGATGATCCTCCCAGATCCACGGGCGGCGGATTTGGATGGGCAAGGCTCTTTACGAATCCAAGCACCGGACACCGGTCCAGGTCAAGGACTGGTCTGGACCTGTTGCCGTCGGTGACGACGAACGCTCCGCCACCCGGAGCGGGTGACGGGGCGTTCGCGCTGGTGGGACTACTTGGCGAGCTTCAGCAGCTCGTCGATGTCCTTCGGCTCCAGACCCCGCATGAGGGTCAGGCTGACCTCGCTGAAGGAGCGGATGGGGCTGACGTACCACTTGCCGTCGACCTCGGTGGACACCAGGCCGATGCCGTCCTTGAGGACCCGCGTCCCGATCCGGCCGATGACGTCGAGCGCGGAACCGGGCACGCTGACGCCGCCCTGCTGCTCGATCAGCTGCGTGATCTCGTCGGCGCACAGCTTCTGGTCCTGGCCCTGCGCGGTGACCGAGTAGCAGTCGCCGGAGCGCACGATCTCGACCTTCTCGCCGCCGACGTCGACACCGAGCTTCCTGATCGTCAGCAGCGTGCCGCCGGTGACGTCCTTGGAGTCGGTCTCGAACGACGTCAGCTTCGCGCCCGTGGCCGGGACCCGGCCCGCCTGGTCGATCAGCACCGGGCCGACGTCCTGCAGCACGCCCAGCTCATCCGGCGGCAGCAGCGCGATGACCTTCGTGAGGTCGGCCGCCATGGACGCCTCGACCATGTTCTTGACCGCGGCCTCGGCCGTGTCCGCGCCCGCGGGGGCGATCGGGTTCGACGGCCACTTCAGCTTCTCCTCGTGGAGCGCGTTGTCCGCGATCGTGTAGAAGAGGCTCGGGTACCAGTCGCTGCCGACCTTGATCGACGCGATGCGGACCGGCTCGCCGTCGTTCGACTTCTTGATCTCCTCGGCGATGTCGACGGTCTCGGTGGTGGGCTTCTCGTCCTGCGCGCCCATCGCCTCGACCAGCTTGTCGGTGAGGGGGATCTTCTTGACGTCCGAGGTGAGCGTGATCCTGCCCGAGATGAGCTTGTTGATCACCAGGTGGTCGTTGACTTTCTCGGCGGCGCCCTCGTCGAACTTGACGTCCTCGGCCTTGAAGTCGACGCCGCTGATCTTGTTCGGGTCGGCGTCCTTCTTGAGCACCTCGAGCCGCTTGAGCTCGTCGACCGTGCCCGCGAGGTAGTCCTTGCTCAGCTTCGCCTCGCCGGGCGCGAGGCCGTTCATGATGCCGACGACGTCACCGCTGCCCAGCGCGCTGACGAGGTTGTTCGCCGCCGCCGCGGGGCTCGGCGCGCCCGCAGCCACGTCGTTGGAGTTCTTCAGCGCGTACACCGTCACGACGGCGCCCGCGGCGAGCGCGACCACGGCCACGACGGCGGTGATTGCGAGACCGGTGCGCTTCTTCTTCGGCGCCGGGCCGGAGGCGTAGCCGAACGGCGGCTGGCCGCCGGGGAACTGCGGCGGCGGCTGCTGGCCCCAACCCTGCTGGGGCTGCTGCTGGGGGAAGCCCTGGGGGTTCGACTGCGGGTAGCCGCCCGGCTGCTGCTGGGGGAAGCCCTGCGGATTGGACTGCGGGTAGCCGCCCGGCTGCTGCTGCGGGTAGCCCTGCGGGTTCGACTGCGGATAGCCGCCCTGCTGGGGGTTCTGCTGCCACCCGCCCTGCTGGGGCTGCTGCGGCTGCTGCGGGTAGCCCTGCTGGCCCGGCTGCTGGTGCGGGTTGTTCTGCGGGGGCCATTCGCCGCCGCCGCCACCTGGGTAGCTCACGGTGTTCCTCCTGGGGTCCTGATCGCTGTGCGGGTCGACGCGGTGAGCACGGTGATCGCCCCCGCGATCGCCAGCACAGCACCACAGAGGGCCACGGCGGGTCCGGTCGGGTTGATCCCGACCATCGCGCCCTCGTTGCCCCCTTGGACGGTGACAAGTGCCGCCACCGTTCCCGTGATGGTGCCAAAAAGAATTGTGGTCCACGCGGCGAATCGGCGAAGTCCGAACGTGAACAGCAACACGGCGACCACGGCGACGGGTGTCATCGAGACCCACGCCACCCTGATGACCTCGCCGGACCCGTTCCCGAGGCCCGCCCAGCCACGGAGTGCGAGCACTTCGTAACTGTCCCTGTTCACGGTTCCCGATCGCAACCACGGCAAGAACGAGCCCACCACAGTCGTTATCAGACCGAGAGCACCTGCTCCGCAACCAACGCGCATCACGCTCACCACGTCATGTTCCCAGCCTTTCCCGGCGCATTTTCACCCAACACGGGAAAATGGCCGCCGTGGTTCACCGGAGCGGTCGCGGGACGCCCGGCCCGGACATGCGGCGATACGGGCACGTGATGATTAGGGTTGGGGTCTGATCGACTGCGGAGGTGCGGCCCATGAAGGTTCCACTGACGATCGCGGATTTCCTGAGCCGCGCCGAACTGGTCTTCCGGGACACGACGGCGACCGTCGACGAACCCGACCAGCCCGCGGGCGCGGTGGCGACGACGACCTACGGCGAGATGGCCGTGAGGGCGCGCGCCTGGCAGGCCGGGCTGGACGCGCTGGGCGTCGGTGAGGGCGAGCGGGTCGCCGTGGTCAGCCACAACTCGGCGCGGCTGCTGGAACTGCTGCACGCCGTGCCGTCGAGCGGCCGGGTGTGCGTGCCGGTGAACTTCCGGCTCAGTCGGGAAGAGGTGTCCTACATCGTCGAGCACAGCGGCGCCTCGGTGCTGCTGGTCGACCCGGAACTCAAGGCGCTCGACGGGATCACCGCGCGGCACCGGTTCACCCTCGGCGAGGAGACGGAGACCGGGCTGATGCGGTTCGACACCGCGCCCCGGCCGTGGGGCGAGCCGGACGAGGACGCCACCGCGACGATCAACTACACCTCGGGCACGACCGCGCGGCCCAAGGGCGTGCGGCTGACCCACCGCAACATCTGGGTCGACGCGGTCACGTTCGCCATGCACACCCGCGCGTGGGAGCGCGACGTCTACATGCACGTGCTGCCGATGTTCCACTGCAACGGCTGGGGGATGCCGTTCGGGCTTGCGGGCCTCGGCGTGCCGCAGATCGTGCTGCGCAAGGTCGACGGCGCCGAGATCCTGCGCCGCGTGCGCGACCACGGCGTGACGCTGATGTGCGGGGCGCCCGCGGTGTGGAACAGCGTGCTGGACGCCGCGCAGACGTGGGAGGGCGAGATCCCCGGCCGCGACAAGGTGCGCGTGGTGTGCGCCGGGGCGCCGCCGCCGAGCCGGACGATCGCGCGGATGTCGGAGGAACTGGGCTGGGAGTTCCAGCAGATCTACGGCCTCACCGAGACCTCGCCGCTGCTCACGTTCAACCGGACCCGGCCGGAGGACGTCGACCTGCCCGCCGAGGAGCGCGCGCACAGGCTGTCCCGCGCGGGCGCCCCGGCGCTCGGGGCGCGGCTGCGGATCTCGTCGGACGGCGAGGTGCTGGCGCGGTCGAACGTCGTGATGGACGGCTACTGGGAGAACTCGCAGGCGACGGCCGACGCCATCGAGGACGGCTGGTTCCGCACCGGCGACGGCGGCTACCTCGACGACGAGGGCTACCTGACGATCTCCGACCGCCGCAAGGACGTGATCATCACCGGCGGCGAGAACGTGTCGTCGATCGAGGTCGAGGACGCGGTCTTCAGCCACCCGTCCGTCGCGGAGGTCGCCGTCATCGGCGTGCCGCACGAGAAGTGGGGCGAGACGATCAAGGCGCTGGTGGTGGTCGCGGAGGGCGCGGAGGTCACCGAGGCCGAGATCATCGCGCACTGCAAGGCGAAGCTCGCCGGGTACAAGGCGCCGACGTCCGTCGAGTTCCGCGACGACATCCCGCGCACGGCCACCGGCAAGATCCAGAAGTTCCGGCTGCGCGAGCCCTACTGGGCCGACCGGGAGCGCAAGGTGAACTGATCACGCACGGTGCGCATGTGACACGTCTGGTTGATGGTGCGCGTGTTCCCCCTGGAAGCGGCGGGGTTTGAGTGACACCCTCCCCGGGAACATCCGCGTTGGGCCGTTCGGCCCAACGCGGATGGGCTGAACGGTGGGAGGTGGCGCGTGAGCGCACGGCGGGCAGTCGCCCGGATGGTGGTTCCCGGCGTGGTGGCGGTGCTCCTCGCCCTGTCGATGGCCGGGCCGGGCCACGCGACCGCGCCGCCGTCCAACTCGAGCGACTCCGAGATCGACCAGGGCCGTGCCGACGCCGACGCGAAGGCCGCCAGGGTCGGTGAGCTGACCGGTCGGCTCACCGCCGCCGAGGCCCGGCTCCAGGAGCTGACCGACGACGTCGGGGCCAAGATGGAGGCCGCGAACAAGGCGCGCGTCGACCTGGAGACCGCGCAGGCCGACGCGGCACGGGCCGCGGGGGACGCCGAGTCCGCGAAGGTCGAGGCCGACGCCGCGGGCAAGGCCGTCGAGGACGGCCGCAACGACCTGGACGAGTTCGCCGCCGCCAGCTACCAGCAGGGCAGCACCATCGGCTCGATCAGCGCGTACTTCGGCGCCAAGAGCCCGGAGGACCTGCTGGCCCGCGCGCAGCTGCTGGAGGCCGTGTCCGGGTCGAGCCTCAACGCGATGGACACCATCGAGCGCAGCCGCACCGAGAAGGCGAACAAGGACTCGGCCGCCCGCGCCGCCCTGGACGTCGCCAACCAGAAGCAGACCGCCGCCGACGAGGCCAAGCGCACCGCCGACGCCGCCCAGGTCGTCGCCGTCCGCGCCCAGCAGGACCAGGCGGGGCAGGCCGCCGCGCTGCGCGACGACAAGGCCGCCGTCGAGGCCGAACTCGCCGAAGCCCTCGGCGCCGTCGACGGCCTCAACGCCCAGCGCGCCCAGTACGACGAGTGGCTCGCCGCCAAGCAGCGAGAGGACGACGACGCCGCCCGCCGCGCCGCCGAAGCGGCCACCACGCCCCCCGTCCAGGAGGACCCCGAGCCCGCCTACAGCCCGGCGCCCTCGTACAGCCCGGAACCGGAGTACGTCGCAGGCGACGGCGGTGGCGTGGAGACCGCCATCGCCCGCGCCATGGCCTACCTCGGCACCCGCTACTCGTGGGGCGGCGGCAACTACACCGGCCCCACCATCGGCATCCGCGACGGGGGTGTGGCCGACTCGTACGGCGACTACTACAGCGTCGGCTTCGACTGCTCCGGCCTGATGATGTACGCCTTCGCGGGTGCGGGCGTCTACATCCCGCACTACAGCGGCTACCAGTACACCTCCGGCCGGCAAGTCCCGCTGGGACAGGCCGAACGCGGCGACATGCTCTTCTGGGGCCCCGGCGGCGGCACCCACGTGGCCCTGTACCTCGGCGACGGCATGATGGTCGAAGCCCCGTACTCCGGCTCCAGCGTCCGCGTCTCGCCCGTGCGGTACGGCGGGATCATGCCTTACGCGACGCGGTTGTTGTGAGCGGTCGTCAATAAACGGGTCAAACCAGCCGCAGTTCTTCGGTGACATGATTTCCGCAATTTGGCGGTTTTTGGATACGCCATTCGGATGTCCAACCAAAGTCTCGCGTCGTAGCGGCGGGTCATGGACAACGATTATCGGGTCGCCCGAAAGGGCGAACCACCACCTGCACCTGCGGCTTGCCGGACGAACGAGGCCCAATGCGGCCACTCCCGCTCCGCCTGAGGCTAAAGTGGGCCCGGCGTACCCGCCTGGGCGGCGATTTCATGGGAGTGATGTGTCGTGGCCTTGCACCGGGCGATTGTTCTGGTCGACGTCGCGGGTTTCACCGATCCCGTTCGTACCGTGCAGGATCAGAATTCGGTGCACGCAGCTCTTTACAAGATGCTGGAGACCTCGTTCGACGAGTCCGGTCTCAACCTCAAGCAGTGCCTGGTGGAGGACCGGGGGGACGGTGCGATGGTCCTCGTGCCACCGGAGTTCCCGAAGAGCTGGCTCGTCGACCAGTGGCCCACCAGACTGCTGGCGGCGCTGCGTCGCCACAACGCGTTGCACGCCCCGCCCTCGCAGATTCGGCTGCGCGCGGCTTTCCACGCCGGGGAGATCCACCAGAACGACAACGGTGTGGTCAGCCAGGCTGTCAACCTGGCCTTTCGCATTCTGGACGCCCAGCAGGCGCGTGAGGCGCTCGCCGAGTCGGGCGGCCTGCTCGCCCTGATCGCCTCGGACCCGTTCTACCGGGAGACCATCATGGGCGACCCGGCCACCGACCCGGCTTCCTACCGGCGGATCGCGGTACTGGTGAAGCACACCGACGTCGTCGCGTGGTTGAGGCTGCCCGATCGCAGCGGCGCACTCCGGCCCGAGACCGCTCGCGGCGCTCTGCGGACGGGGAACGTGTTCGAACTGGTGGACGCGGTGCTCGCCGTCACGGCCATGCGGGACGCCGCGGGACGGCAGATGGTGCTGGACCTGCTGCGTCCGGATATCAGCACATCGGTTTTCCACGATTCCCGGGCGAGATTGCACGTGTTGGCATTGGTGCGCACGTGCCTTGGCCATGACGGTGGTTTGGCGGAACTCATCGGAGTGCTGCGCGATGTCGACGGTGACTCCTTGGCAGTGCGCCATCTGGTCGACATATCGTCGAACTGGTTGTCCCGACCGCCACCCTGAGACGGTCGGCCGGTCATGTTCAGCAGGTGCGAGAGGGAGGTGGGGCATGCGATTACCGACCGGTCCGGACACTTCGCAGAAGATCCTCGTGGACGCGCTGGAACAGGTCCAGGTGCTGCGCGATCCCAATGGCCGGATGCTGTGCCTCGACCTGCTCGCCGACCGGCTGGGCTTCTCCCTCCAAGCCCAGGTCCTCCCGACGACGCGCCAGCACCTCTTCAGCATCGTGCTCGCCTGTCGCAGGCACCGGTCGGGGTTGGCCGCGCTGCTCGACGTGCTCGACCAGATGGAGCCGGGGTCGGAGGCGGTGCGCAGGGCGTACCACGTGCTGGACGGCATGCGCGCCGCAGACCTGCTGGCCGACCGGGAGCGGGAGCGACTCCTCGACGTGTTCTCCCACGTCACCTGTTCGCACGTGGCCGCGCTGTGCCGGACCGCCGCGGGGCTCGCCGCTCCCGAACCGTCGGAGGAGCCGAGGGACCTGGTCGACGCGCTGGTGTACCTGGAGCAGCTCAACGCCCGGTCGGACGGGATCCCGCCGGTGGTGGTGTTCGTCGAGCACCTCGCCAGGCATCTGGACGGACCGTCGTCGGACCAGCTCAAGGAGTGGAACGACCAGCAGGCGCGGAAGTTGGGCGTCATCGACCAGTTGCGGTCGGTGCGGCACCAGGCCGTCGATGTCGTCCTCCACCACGAGCACGTCGAGGCGTGCCTCGTGCTGCGGATCGAGCGGTACGGCATCGAGCGGAACGTCTACGTCCTGACCGACTGGCGGCAGATCGATCCGACGGGGTGGTACCCCCAGCGCGGTGAGGACTTCACCGGCACCCTCGCGGAGATCGAGGCCCAGGTGGCCGAGCTCGTCGAGGAGGCTGAGGTCTACTGGGCGCGGCACGCCGCGTTGATCCGGATCGAGTTCCTGCTGCCCCACGAGCTCCTCAACCTCCCCGTCGACCAGTGGAAGCTCGAGGCGAGCACTGATCTGCCGCAACCGCTCGGCCTGCGCTACCAGGTGGTGCTGCGCAGCCTGGAACGGGCGCGCACCCACCGCTGGCACCGGAACTGGAGGCACCGGTGGGCGAAGCTCCACAGCGATCAGGGGCAGTCGTCCAACGGCCGTCCGATGACGCACTGGTGCTCCTCGAGGACGCGGGACCTGAGGGGCCTCGAAGCTCTGCTGATCGTGCGCGACGAACTGGTGTCGCTGGTGCTGAGCGCACCGCCGCCCGCGGCACAGGCCGCAGTCGTCGACGAGGTCGTCATCGGACTCCGCAACGGTCTCCCCGTGATCATCTGGCATCGCGACGACGGTTCGCACCGTCCGTTCGACGCTGCGGTGCGCCCGCTGCTCAACGGCTTGGGCGACCTGCCGGAACGGGTCCGGCAGCTGCGTGGCCGAGCGCCCGGTGCCGCCCGCTCCACGGGGCGGATCGGCGGGCACGTGTCGCTGATCTGGGACGACCCCGATCGGCCCGTCGAACCTGTGGAGCTGCCCATGGCTCCGTGCAAGGAGGTACCCACCCCATGAACCCCGCGGACACTTCCCCCGATGGCGACCCGCGATGGTGGATCTACCGCGGCACCGGCCAGCCCCGGCAGGAATCGGACCCCACCGCCGTCCTGCCTCCACCGCCCTCGTGGCGGACCTTCGACGGCGGCCCGGTCATACCACCGGTCGATCTCACCGGCGGGCAGGCGGAGTACGAACGGCGGCTGGGCGTCGCGTCCGCGGTCCGCATGCAGGACATGCCGACCGACGAGGTAACGATGGTCAACGCTGCCCTGTACCTGCGCAGGCCATTGCTCGTGACGGGCCGTCCGGGGACCGGGAAGTCCAGCCTCGCCTACAAGGTCGCGCGTGAACTGCGGCTCGGCCCGGTCCTGCGATGGCCGATCAGCAGTCGCAGCACGTTGCAGGAAGGCCTTTGGGAGTACGACGCGATCGGTCGCGTGCAGGCCGCTGCGGCGCAGCGCGACCAGGAGCCCGACATCGGAGAGTTCGTGCACCTGGGGGCGCTGGGTACGGCTCTGCTGCCCTACCGGACGCCGAGGGTGCTGCTGATCGACGAGCTGGACAAGTCCGACATCGACCTCCCCAACGACCTGCTGAGCGTCTTCGAGGACGGCGAGTTCCGGATCCGACCGCTGCTGCGGATCGCCGGACGCCAGCCGGACGTCCGCGTGTTCACCGCGGACCAGGACAGCGCCGCCGTGGTGCACCGCGGTTTGGTGCGCTGCAACGCTTTTCCGATCGTGGTGGTGACGAGCAACGGGGAAAGGGAGTTCCCGCCCGCCTTCCTGCGCCGATGCCTGCGGCTGGAGATGCCGGATCCGACGATCGAGCAGCTGGCGAACATCGTCGCGGCACACTTCCACGGTGCGGAACTGACCCACGCAAGGGAACTGATCCGGTCGTTCGTCGACCGCAGCGCGCGTGACGGCGGGCTGGCTGCGGACCAGTTGCTGAACTCGGTCTACATGGCGACATCGGGTGCCTACGCGGACGACGGCAGCTGGCGGCGGCTGTGCGACGCGCTCTGGCGTGAACTGGGCGTGGCGGGAGTGGAATGACCGCGGGGCGGCGGGGGCGCATCGGCACAGGTCAGCTCAGACCGGATGAGCTGGCCGACGCGCTGTGGCTCGCCACCCACATCCGGGAGGCGCAGGGTGGTCCGCCGCGGCGCCGGTCGGAAACGCCCGCCGAGCCCTTCGACCCCCCGACGTCACCCGACTCCGAACCGCCGGAGCGGTCGGACCGCGATCCCGCGGGCGGACCGGCGGGTCGCGACCCCGGCCGGATCCAGCTGTCCGCGGAGGCCGTCAGGTCATCGGGCCCGCCGGGTTCGGACCGCCGGGGGTGGGTGCGGTGGTCCGGTACGTCGCAGCTCCCGGACGCCCGTGCGATCGCACGGGCTCTGAGGCCGTTGATGCGGACCGTTCCTTCACCGGTGGACCAGGTCCTCGACGAGGAGGCGACCGCGGTCCGCGCAGCGGAGGAAGGGCTTTGGCTGCCCGAACGACGGCCCGCGCAGGTGCACCCGTTCGACGTCGTGCTGGTGGTGGACGACAGCGTGTCGATGCGGATCTGGCACCGCTGCGCTGCGGAGTTCCGCGGGTTGCTGCAACGCCAGGGGGCGTTCCGGGACGTGCGGATGGCCCGACTCGACACCGACCGGACCGGGAACGGTCTCGTGCTGCGCGGCCCGTCCGTTCGCTCGTCGGTCCAGGCACCCGCGATGGTGACCGATCCGACCGGACGCCGGATCGTGCTGCTGCTCACCGATGGGGTCGGGGCGAGTTGGCGGACGGGTGGTGTCCACGACCTGCTGACCAGGTGGGGGCGGAACGGGCCAGTGGCGGTTCTGCAGGTTCTGCCATCGGGCATGTGGGCGTCGTGGTCGGGCATCACGACGCGGATGGCCAGGTGGAGCAGCCCGGCAGCCATGCTTCCCGCGGTGCGCTGGACCGCGACACCGGTCGAGACCGGTGTGGCCGACGACGGGCCGGGGGTGCTGCCGGTTCCGGTGCTGGAGCTCGATGGCAGGTGGTTCGGCCGCTGGGTCGACCTCGTGACTGCAACTGGATCGGGTGAAGTGGAACTTCCCGCCCTTCGGGTGACTGACCCGGACCACGGGGAAACGGGGGCGGAGGTGGCGCTCGACCCGGTGGAACGGGTGCTGCGCTTCCGGCGGATCGCGACCCCGACCGCGTTCCGCCTCGCGGTGCTCTTCGCGGCTGCTCCGCTGTCGATCCCGATGATGAGGGTGGTGCAGGAAGCGCTGATGCCCGCGTCCACCGCGGCACACCTTGCGGAGGTCTTCCTCGGCGGTCTGATCAGGCCGTACACCCATTCGGTCAACGGGTACGGATCAAGCGTGCTCGACTACGATTTTCACCCCGGTGTCCGGTCCGAGCTACTGGCGGGCGGGGCGAGATCCGATACCTCCTCCGTATTCCGACTGGTAGAGGATTTTCTGGGGGCGAGGGTCGAGGCGGTCGGCAATCTCCGCGAAGTCCTGAGCGCGCCCGACACCGCCGAAATTCCGGTTCTTTCGGTAGCGGCCCTCCCCTTTGTGCATCTACAACACGATGTCCTACGTGCACTTTCGGGACCGTACGTCAGGAGAGCGATCACCCTTGCGGGTGTACTTTCCGCAGATAGTGGTAACTCTGAACTTGTTTCGGCTGGTAGTCAGCCGGTAGGTTCGTCGCCCGCCCGAAGGGCGTCAGTCCCACGACCGTGGCCGGCTGGACCGATAAGAAATACCGATGGGGTGGCTCGCATTCATGCGCACCGCGATGACGACGTGACCGCACTCAGCACGCACAGCGATGCGGTATCGCCGCACACACGTCCCGCGGAGCAGCCCGCCGTGCTCGGGGCCGTACCGCTCCGGAACGTCAACTTCACCGGCCGCGCCGAACTGCTCGACGACCTCCACACCCGGCTCAACCAAGGCGACCCGACCGCGGTCCTGCCCGAGGCGCTGCACGGCCTCGGGGGCATCGGCAAGTCCCAGATCGCGGTCGAGTTCGTACACCGCCACATGTCGGACTACGACCTGATCTGGTGGATCTCCGCCGAGGACGTCGACCAGATCCAAGCCGCGTACGTGAACCTCTGCATCCGGCTGGGACTGCGCGCCGAGCCCGCGGCCGACACTGCGGTTCCCGCGGTCCTGGAGGCTTTGCGGGTCGGTGAACCGTACCGCCGCTGGCTGCTGATTTTCGACAACGCGGACGCGCCGGAAGACGTCCGCAGGTACTTCCCGCACGGAGCGGGACACGTCCTGATCACCTCGCGCAACGCGAGCTGGGCGAGCGTCGCTTCCTCGTTGTCGGTCGACGTCTTCACCCGCGAGGAGAGCAGACGGCTGTTGCAGCGGCGCAACCCGGATCTCCCCGACGCCGATGCGGAACGCCTGGCCGAAGTGCTCGGGGATCTGCCGCTCGCGGTGGACCAGGCCGCCGCGTGGCGCGCCGAGACCGGCATGTCCGCCGACGAGTACGTGGAGCTGTTCGAGGACAAGCGGGCCGAGCTGCTCAGCATCGACCCGCCGCCCACCGACTACCCGCTTACGGTGGCGGCCGCGTGGAACATGTCGCTCGACCGCTTGCGCGAGCAGCACCCCGCCGCGCTGGAGCTGCTCCAGGTCTGCTCGTTCTTCGCCCCCGAGCCGATCGCCCGCAAGCTCCTCGCGGGCGTCAGGAACCTGCCGTTCCCCCAGGCCTTGGCCGACGCGCTGCGCAACCCGGTGCTGCTGGGTCGTGCGATTCGGGAGATCAACCGGTACAGCCTGGCCAGGATCGACCACCGCAGGGACACCATCCAGCTCCACCGGTTGGTCCAGACCGTGCTGCGCAGCCAGATGAATTCCGAGGAGCAGCAGCGGATGCGGCACGTCGCGCACCTGCTGCTCGCCAACGGCGACCCCAATCAGCCCGAGGACGTCAGCCACTGGCAGCGCTACCAGGAATTGCTGCCCCACGTGCGCGCCACCCGGCTGGTCGAGGGTGACGACGGATGGGTGCGCAAGCTCGCCATCAACATGGCGAACTTCCTGTTCGCCTGGGGCGACCCGGAGCGCGCACGCGAGCTGGCCGCCGAGATGGTCGAGATATGGAAGGGGGACTCCGAGTTGGGCGAGGACGACCTCGACACGCTGATTGCCAGTCGCTGGCACGGCCGCGCGCTGCGGGCGCTCGGCCGCTACGCCGAGTCCGGCCGGATCGCGGAGCACACCCTGGAGCGGTTGCAGGCGACGCTTGGCGACGATCACGAGGAAACCCTGCTCACCGCGCACGGCGTGGCGTCCGACCTCCGTGCACGGGGCGAGTTCCAACGCGCGCGCCTGCTCAACGAGGACACCTACCGCAGGGCTCGCCGCGCGTTCGGCGACGACGACCCGGAAACGTTGAGGGCGGCCAACAACTACGCGCTGAGCATGCGGCTGACCGGCGATCTCCAGGCGGCCAGGGCGCTGGACGACGACACCTGGCGTCGCCGTGCCATCACGCTCGGGGACGATCACAGGTTCACCCTGCTCACGCTCGACAACCTCTCCGTTGACCTCCGCGAATGCGGCGACTACAACGGTGCGTGCAGGTTCCAGGAGGTCACTGTCCAGAGGTTCCGGGACGTTGTCGGCAGCCACAACAGCCTGAGCCTGTCGGCCATCAAGAACCTGTCGGTCGCCCGGCGCAAGGCGGGGGACCACGAAGGCGGCAGGCTGCTGTCGGACGAGTCCTACCGCGGACTGCTCGACCGGTACGGCGCACGTCATCCCGATGCGATGTCCGCAGGCATGAACCACTCGGTGTCGCTGCGCCAGACCAAGGACCTGAAGGGTGCGCGGCAACTCGGTGACAAGGTGTGGAGCCTGTACCGGGACGCGATGGGTGAGGATCACCCGTTCGCTTTGGCGGGCGCCACCAACCTGGCGGTCACCCTTCGCCTCCTCGGAGATCCGGGAAGGGCGAGGGAGATCAACGAACGCGCGTTCGAGCGGTTCGAGCAGGTGCTGACCCCGGACCACTTCTTCACCCTCGTCTGCGCGACCAACCTCGCCAGCGATCTGCACGCCATGGGGGAGTTCCAGGCCGCGTACGACATGGACGTCGTCATCAGGGAGCGGTCCGAGCGGGTGCTCGGCGCAGACCACCCGTCGACGCTGGCCCTGGATGCCAACATCGCGCTCGACCTCCGCGGGCTTGGTGAGACCGGCAGGGCCGAAGAGGTCCAGGGCGATGTGGTCACGCGTTTCCAACGCGTCCTCGGTCCAGGGCACCCCGCGAGCATGGGCGCCATGCAGAACATCCGCGCCGACTGCGACATCGACCCGATGCAGATCTAGGTCACGCCGATCCAGGCGGCCAGTCGGATCGGGTCGGGTGCGGAGCCCGACGACCGCAGAACCTTGCGGTACACGGCTTTGACGAGTTCCGGCCGGTGCAGCAGGGCTGCACCGGCCGGTTTTGCGTGGAGGGCGCGGCCGAGCCCGGCCCACGCGCAGGCGTCATCGGATGCGTCGCGCACGAGTTCGAGATAGCCGCGCGCTGCGGCACTGACATCACCTGCCACCAGGGCGATGTCGGCGTCGGTGGTGCCGGGGATGATCCGCGGGTCGTCGCGGATGGCCGCGAACTGGTCCGGGTCGGCGAGCATCGTGCGGGTCAACGTCATGCGCGGCGTGGGATCGTCCGGGACCTCGGCGGCCGGGACCATGGTCGGCCGCGGTTCCGGGTGGAGGGGCCGTGGTACCGAGGTGAGCCACGCGTCCGCGAGGAGGGCGACGTGGAGCGGATCGGGTCGCAGGTGTCGAAGCCGCCAGGTCGCGTGGTGGTCGGCCGCGGCGAGCCGCGCGGCCGACAGCGAGTCTGCGGGAACGGGCTCGGCGCACCAAGCCGAGAGCTGCTCCGACATGGCGGCGACGAAGCGGCGCCCGAGGCTCGTGAGGTTGGACGCTTCCCCCAGGGTTCGGGTCGCGCGGCGCGTCTGCTCGCGCCAGTGCGCGAACTCGAAGTGGGCCAGGGGCGTGTTGTCCACCCGGCGTTGCACGCGCCAGAACCCGGCGACACCGACGAAGGAGTAGCTGCCGTGCAGGAGCCCGCCGAACGGGCGGGGGTCGTCGCGCCAGGGTGCGTAGAACCGGCGGCCCGAGTGGTCATCGCGGTGCAGTTCGACCAGATCCAGGAGAGCGCAGAGCTTGCTGTGCTGGAACTCGTGGACAAGCGTTGCCGCGAAGTCGACGGCACTGGACGGCAGGGACAGCGCGACGCACCCGAAGGCGTCCTGGGCTGATGCGCTGTACGGTTGGAACCTTCCCGATGGCAGCCTCGGCACCAGCACGGTCAACCCGGTGGCAAGCGCGTCGGCGGTCGCCGCGTGGTGTTCGGTGAGCAGTGTCCACGTCCGGGTCAGGCAGTTCTGCCACCGGGCGACCTCGTCCCCGTCCAGTCGAGCGGGTGGCAGGCGTTCCCCGAACCCGCGGAACGGGTCCAGGTCGTCGAGCAGGAGGTCCACCGCCGGGACTCGGAGTCGACGGGTGGCGCACCAGCCCTCGGCATCGGCCGTGAGATCGCCCTCGACCCGAACGGTGCCGGTGGCGCCGCGGACGCGAAGCCCTCCGTGGCCTCCGCTGACCGTGGCGATGCCCCATCGCCGCCGTTCGCCGTCGATCCGGGCCAGTCCGATGGTGGGCAACGTGACGGTTCCGTCAACTAGAGGCACGTCCAGCGCGAACCGCAGTCCAGCGTGGATCGCGGCCGCCGCGGCCACGCAGTGCAAGTACCCCAAGGTGACCCAAAGTGGTGCTGGGTCAACAGCGGTCCGCCGCAGCCTGCGCAGGGCGTGGACGACCCAAATGCCGACGACGGGATGGCGCAACAGCCTGTCCACGACGTCGGGGCGTGCTCGCTGGACTTCGACCAGCAGTTCCCACGCGACGCTCACGTGCGACAAAGGGCCTTGGGCCTCCGGCTGGGCGTCCGCCGAGTCGAGTACCGCGCGCAGGAGTGCGAGGTGCTTGCTGTGGTTGGTCGTGACCAGGTGCCTGATCGAACTCGGTCCACCGCCGCCGGTGGCGAGCGCGTCGAATTCCGCTCTGGGCAGTTGATGGGGGCGGGTCACCTCCCCTCAGCCGATCCGCTTCACCTCTTGCGGCTCACGTTGTTCTCGAGAACACCGCGAGGAGCGTGTTCGGTGCGGGCCACGAGTCGGGCGACCGAACCGACCAGTACCGGTTCGGTCGTCCTCCTCAACTCCGCCAAGGACAATCCGGCCAGGTCGACCAAGTCGGTTTCCAGATCCGCCGCAGGGTTTCCCGTCATGTCGATCCCTCCTACGCAATGGCGACGACACATCCCCATCATGCATGACAACGGGCTTCGAAGTCAGCGCCACTGGAGGTAAGCATCGGAATGCGGCGTCCTGTGCCATTCGGAGGAGTCCGACCCGACAGGTGTCCGCAATTGTCGTATCAGCGGCACGACTTCGTATTCGGCGCGTGGGCGGATCACGACTTGAATGCGGCCGATCGCGACTACAGCGCTAAGCCTTCAGCCCGAGTTGCGCGCGGCCAACGGGGGACAGTTCGGCCGTGCTCGGGCGGCCCGTCCACGACACCTCGTAGTCCTCCGCCGCGAAGTCCGTCGGGCTCGTCCCCGCCAGGAACGCCTCGCCGCACTTCGCCGCGTAGGCGGCGTTCTTCGGGCAGTGCGGGCTGGCCGGGATGTACATGACGTTGCCCCAGCCCTTCTGGCCGGTCACCTCGCCGACCGAGTGGATCAGGTCGCCGTGCCACCAGACCGTGTCGCCGGGCTCCACGGCGGGGATCGGGGTGAGGGCGGGGGTGAGGAGCGGGTGCCACTCGGGGCTGATGGGCAGCGCCTGGCCGTTGGCCGCGCCGCAGAGGTCGTCGTCGGCGACGTCGTCCTGGAGGGCGCGCAGCAGCACGTAGGCCATGGCGGAGGGGATGGGGACGGTGTGCAGGACGCCCTCGGTGGGCTCCATGTCGGACAGCGCGGTCCAGCCCTGGAACGTGCGGAACGCCGAGCACATGACGGTGGACTCGAACTCGTGCACCTCGGTGCGGTGCGCGCCGTCCCACGGGTCGTAGGCGTCCACGTCGCCGTCGAACACGTGGCGGAAGACGTCCTGGTAGGCGGGGAGCAGCCAGCGCTCGACGGAACCGGAGTCGGTGTGCGGCGAGAGGCCGCCGGAGGTGGCGCCGGGGGCGCGGCGGCGGACGCGGTCGGGGTAGGCGGTGTCGCGGGTGGGGTCGAACCAGACCCGGCCCTCGGACTCGTGCTTCCAGAAGCCGTTGAGGAAACCGCGGACGGCGACCATCGCCGCGTCCTCGCGCGCCTCCATCTGGGGCTTGGACCAGTAGATCGGGAAGATCGACGGCTTGCCCGCCGCGAGGCCGCCGAAGACGCCGTCGTCCACGTACTCGTAGGTCTTCTCGAACTCGTTGCGCTCCAAGTAGGACACCAGTTCGCGGTCCCACGCCTCGGCGCGGGCGCGGGGGAAGGTGCCGCGGACGACGGCGCAGCCCCGGCGGCGGACGGCGGCGACGACGTCGGCCGGGACGGTGCCCGCGGCGATGTCCTCGTAGCGCACCACCGGCCACACCTGCTCGCCGCGCGAGCGGGCGGCCACGACGTCGTCGACCTCGGCGCGCACCAGTTCCTCGGCGCGGGCGAACGCCTTG
This sequence comes from Umezawaea sp. Da 62-37, assembly GCF_032460545.1. Lineage (GTDB taxonomy): Bacteria > Actinomycetota > Actinomycetes > Mycobacteriales > Pseudonocardiaceae > Umezawaea. The sequence continues at coordinate 2,471,246 of NZ_CP135965.1, read as the reverse complement.
GCCGGGTCGCCGAGCCGTTCCCTGAGCGCGGCCTTGGCGGAACGGATGGCGGCGGGCATGTCCGGGGGTGTCATCGAGGTACCTCCGCGATTTGGTAAGGTGACCTAACTAGAACGTTGCCCTACCGTAGACCCGCCTACGGAGAGGACGCAAGAGTGGTGTTGCCCCAGGTCGTGCTGCGCGAGGCGACCGACCGCAAGCTGTTCGACGAGGTGGTCGGCCGCGAACGCGCGACCAGGGCCGAACTCGCCACCGCCACCGGCTTCTCCAAGCCCACCGTCTCCGAGTCGGTCCGCAGGCTCACCGAGGGCGGCCTGTTGACGGCGACCGGACCGCAGGAGACCGGACGCCGCGGCCGCGTCGGCACGTTCTACGAACTGGGCACCGCGGCGGGCTGGGTGCTCGCCGTCGAGGTCGACCAGTCCGGCGTGCAGGCCTGGTCCGCCGACCTCGCGGGCCGCGTCCTGCACCGGCACACCCGCCCGCCCGGCGGCGCGGGCGACACCGGCGCGCTCGCGAAGGCGCTGCGCGCGACCGTGGTGGCGGCGCTGCGGAAACCGCCCGCCGGACCGCTGCGCGCGGTCGCGGTGTCGATGGCGAACCCGGTCCACCCCGTCACGCGCGAGGTCATCGCGCTGCCCGGCTCGCCGTTCCCGGAAGGCCTGCTGAGCCCCGCCGACGTGCTCGCCGACCTGGTGGGCGCGCCCGTGCTCGTCGACAACGACGTGAACCTCGCCGCGCTGGCCGAGCAGCGCTTCGGCGACGCCGCGAGCTTCGCCTACCTCTACGTCGGCGCCGGTCTCGGACTCGGCCTGTACCTCGGCGGCCTGCTGGTCCGCGGCGCCCACGGCCTCGCGGGCGAGGTCGGCTACCTCCCCGGCGCGGGCTGGCGCACCCTGGCCACCGAACTCGCGGCCGCCGGACTCGGCCGCTCGGACGCCCCCTCCAACGACGTGGCGGCCGTTCTGCGGGCCCTGGACGCGGGCACCCCGCGGGTGTTGATGGCACTGGTCGCCGCCGTCGCCCGCGCGGTCGCCTCCGTCACGGCCGTGGTCGACCCCGAAGTCGTCCTCCTCGGCGGCCCGCTCGGCACCCACCCGGCACTGCTGGACCCGGTGCGCACGGCGGTCGCCACCCTGTCGTCGAGCCCGACCCGCCTCGCCCACGGCACCCTCGGCGCCCTCGCCCCCCTCCACGGCGCCACCCGCCTGGCCCTCGACCACGCCATCACCACCGCCCTCACCACCTGAGCGTTCGACACACCCCGCCTGAGCGTTCGACTCGCGCGAAAAACCTCAAACCACTCGCGAGTCGAACGCTCAGGCACCCCGTGTCGAACGCTCAGACACCCCGGAAGGTGGGCGCTAGCGTGGTGGGATGACGGAGTGGGCGGCGATCGTGCTCGCCGGAGGTGCGGGGAGCAGGCTCGGCGGGGTGGACAAGGCCTCGCTGGTGGTCGGCGGGCGGACTCTGCTCGACTACGTGCTCGCCGCCGTGGCGGGCGCGGGCCAGGTGGTCGTGGTCGGTCCGGGCGAGGGTGGCCGTGTCGTGTGGACACGGGAGGACCCGCCGGGCGGGGGACCGGTGGCCGGGCTCGCCGCCGGGCTGGCGGCACTGGCCGATGTGGACCTCGCCGTCGTGCTGGCCGTGGACCAGCCGGGCGTCACCGCCTCCACAGTGGACCGTCTGCGCGCCGCCGTCGGCGACGGGGCGGGGGCGGTGCTGGTCGACGCGGGCGGCCGACTCCAGTGGCTCGCGGGAGTCTGGCGCGTCGACGTCCTGCGCGCGGCCATGCCCGGCGAACCCGAGGGGGCCTCACTCCGTTCGGTGCTCCGGCCGCTGGCGCCGGCGGAGGTCACCGCGCTGCCCGGTGAGGCCGACGACGTGGACACGCCGGAGGACCTGTCCACCCTTCACAAGCGCCATACCGGTCGCGCGGTTGACTAGGCTCGCGAAACCGCCAGTGCTGTGTGTGTTCTAGGAGGTTGACACGTGACCGAGTCCGGTCCCGGTACCGAGGGTTCGGCGGGCGAGACGCCCAACACGCCCGCGCGCGACGCCCAGCTGCTCGAACGGACCGTGTTCGAGGTCAAGCGCGTCATCGTCGGCCAGGACCGGTTGGTCGAACGGATGCTCGTCGGCCTGCTGGCGAAGGGCCACCTGCTGCTGGAGGGCGTGCCCGGTGTCGCCAAGACGCTCGCGGTCGAGACCTTCGCGCGGGTCGTGGGCGGGTCGTTCTCCCGTGTCCAGTTCACCCCCGACCTGGTGCCCGCCGACATCCTCGGCACCCGCATCTACCGGCAGAGCAGCGAGACGTTCGACGTCGAACTCGGCCCGGTCGTCGCGAACTTCGTGCTCGCCGACGAGATCAACCGCGCGCCCGCCAAGGTGCAGTCGGCCATGCTCGAGGTGATGGCCGAGCGGCACGTGTCCATCGGCGGCAAGACGTTCCCGATGCCGAACCCGTTCCTCGTGCTCGCCACCCAGAACCCGATCGAGAACGAGGGCGTCTACCCGCTCCCGGAAGCCCAGCGCGACCGGTTCCTGTTCAAGATCCAGGTCGAGTACCCGACCGCCGAGGAGGAGCGCGAGATCGTCTACCGGATGGGCGTCGAGGCGCCCGTGCCGAGCCAGGTGCTCAGCCCGGAGGAACTCGTGCGGCTCCAGGGCGTCGCCTCCCGCGTGTTCGTCCACCACGCGCTTGTCGACTACGTCGTGCGCGTCGTGATCGCGACCCGCGCGCCCAAGGAGCACCAGCTCGACGACGTCGCGGGCTGGGTCGCCTACGGCGCGTCGCCGCGCGCCAGCCTCGGCATCATCGCCGCGGCCCGCGCGCTGGCGCTCGTCCGGGGCCGCGACTACGTGCTGCCGCAGGACGTCGTCGACGTCGTGCCGGACGTGCTGCGCCACCGCCTCGTGCTGTCCTACGACGCGCTCGCCGACGGCGTGCCGCTCGACCACATCATCACGCGCGTGCTCCAGACCGTGCCGCTGCCCCAGGTGTCCGCCCGGCCGCAGCCGCCCACCGGCCAGCCGGTCGCACCCGTGCAGGCCGGGATGGCCGGCAGGCCGTGAGCGCCGGAGAAGTCGGCGAACGCCCGTCCTGGGCTCCGCCGGTGATGCACGGCGGCCGCATGGAGGCCGCCCTGCGCACGCTCGAACTCGAAGTGCGCCGCAGGCTCGACGGGTTGCTCCAGGGCAACCACATGGGCCTGGTCCCCGGACCGGGCTCGGAGCCCGGCGAGGCGCGCACCTACCAGCCCGGTGACGACGTGCGCCGGATGGACTGGGCGGTCACCGCCCGCACGACCGTGCCGCACATCCGCGAGACCGTCGCCGACCGCGAGCTGGAGACGTGGCTGGCCGTCGACCTGTCGCCCAGCCTCGACTTCGGCACCGCCGTGTGCGAGAAGCGCGACCTCGCCATCGCCGCCACGGCCGCCGTCGCGCACCTCACCAGGGGCGGCGGCAACCGCATCGGCGCGCTCGTGTCGACCGGCGACGCGCTGGTCCGCGTGCCCGCCCGTGGTGGCCTCGCGCACTCCCGCGGCCTGATCCGCCGCGTCGCCGAGACCCCGCGCGCCCCCGAGGGGACGAGGGGTGACCTGGCGGGTGTGATCGAGCAGCTGCGCCGCCCGCCGCGCCGCCGCGGCCTCGTCGTGGTGATCTCCGACTTCCTCGGCGACACCGGCTGGCAGCGCCCGCTGCGCGCCCTGTCCGCCCGGCACGACCTGGTCGCGATCGAGGTCGTCGACCCCCGCGACATCGACCTGCCCGACGTGGGCACGGTCGTGCTCGCCGACCCGGAGTCCGGTCGGCAGCGCGAGGTGACCGCGTCCCCGCTGCTGCGCCGGGAGTTCGCCGCGGCCGCCGCCGAGCACCGCGCGGACGTGGCCTCCGGGCTGCGCCAGGCCGGCGCGGGCCACCTGGTGCTGCGCACCGACTCCGACTGGATCGCCGACGTCGTCCGCTTCGTCGTCGCCCGCAAACGCCGCTGGTCTGGAGGAGTCGCCTGATGTTCGGGCTCAGCTTGGGGGCGTTCGCGACTCCGTGGTGGTTCCTGCTGACGATCGCGGTCGCCGCCCTCGCCGTCATCTACGTGGTGCTGCAACGGATGCGCCGCAGGAGGATGCTGCGGTTCGCCAACCTCGAACTGCTGGAGCGGGTCGCGCCGAAGCGGGAGGGCTGGTACCGGCATGTGCCCGCCGCGTTCCTGCTGGTGGCGTTCCTGCTGCTCACCGTCGCGCTGGCCGGGCCGACCGCGGAGCAGAAGGTGCCGCGCAACCGGGCCACCGTGATGCTGGTGATCGACGTGTCGCTGTCGATGAAGGCCACCGACATCAAGCCCAGCAGGCTGGAGGCCGCGCAGGCCGCCGCGAAGTCGTTCGCCGAAGGCCTCACCCCCGGCATCAACCTCGGCCTCATCTCGTTCGCCGGCTCCGCCACGGTCCTGGTCGCGCCGACCACCGACCGCGACGCGGTCAGCCAGAGCATCGGCGACCTGAAGCTCGCCCAGTCGACCGCCACCGGTGACGCGATCGTCGCCGCCATGGCCGCCATCGACTCGTTCGGCAAGGTCGTCGGCGGCGCGGACGGTCCGCCGCCCGCCCGCATCGTGCTGATGACCGACGGCAAGGAGACCGTCGGCACCCGCAAGGCCTTCGACGCCGCCGAGGACGCCAAGACCGCCGGGATCCCGATCTCCACGATCTCGTTCGGCACGGAGGAGGGCGTCGTCGAGATCGAGGGCCGCCGCCAGGACGTGCCGGTGGACGACGACTCGATGAAGGAGATCGCCAAGCTGTCCGGCGGCGAGTTCTTCAAGGCCGCCAGCGCCGAGGAGTTGCGCCGGGTGTACGACACGCTCGGCGAGCAGATCGGCTACGAGAAGAAGCAGGCCGACGCGAGCAAGCCGTGGCTGGTGCTGGGCACGATCCTCGCGATGCTCGCCGCGGCGGGCGCGCTGGTCTTCGGTCAACGCCTGCCCTGACCTCCTTCGGGACGGGTGGTCAGCAGGCGCTGCCAGCGTTCGACGGTCGCCGTCATGTCGTGGTGGGCCAGGTCGAGGAACAGGCTCATGTCGAGCATCCGGGCGCCCGCGGGCGTTCCGGGGCCGAGCACGTCCACGGCCTGCTTGGCGTCGTGCGCCCACTCGGCCATGGACCGCGCGCTGGCCGACCAGGCGTGGATGCCGAGGTGCTGGTTCAGCACGTACCGCTCACGCCTCCCGCCCGCGTCCCGGTCGCGGCGCAGCAGGCCGATGTGCTCCAACGGCCGCACGGCTTTCGAGACCGTCCCCGGACCGACCTGGAGCAGCCGGGCGAGGTCGGCGGCGGTGCGGCCTTCGGTGTCGCTGGTGAGCAGGCAGACGAGCACCCTGGCCATCATCCGCGGGAAGCCGGTCCTGACCATCGTCGCGGTGAACCGCTCGGTGAGCGCGCGCACCGCCTCCGCGTCCCGGCCGTCCGCCTCGGGCGGCGGTGGCGTCGGCGTGCTCCGGCGGGCCCGGACGCCGGTGGCGCGCTGAGCGCGGTCCGCCCGGTACCGCTCGCGGCCGCCGTTGCGGGACACCTCCCGGCTGACCGTCGACGTCGGCCGTTCCAGCCGCCGGGCGATCTCGGCGTAGTTCAGCCCCTCGGTGAGCCACGCGGCGATCTCCCCGCGCTCGTCGTGGGTGAGTCGGCCTCCCGGCACCTGCGCCTCCGATGCGTTGCCGTCGAGGTCGTTGCACCGACCACCGGCGGATCCTGATTGCGTTTCCCGGCAGGGTCATCGCAATTCGGCCTGATACTGCTATGCGCCAACGACAAGCGCGCGTCCGTGCGATTGCCGGTGCCGGAAACACACAGTAGCTTTCCGCCCTCGGCAACGACGAAGGGCTTCCCGTGGGAATCGACGTGCACGACTTCACCTCGGTCCGCTGGACGGGGCTCATGACCTTGTACGGCCGGGCGCTGGACAGCCGCGCGCCCGTGTCCGTGCTGCACGACGACATGGCGGACGACCTGGTCGGGCGGATCGACTACGACTTCGCCGCGCTGCGCGTCGACTCGCTGGTCTGGGCGATCGCCGTGCGTGCGAAGAGGCACGACGACGTCGTGCGCGCGTTCCTCGAAGCCCACCCGGACGCGGTGGTCGTCGACCTGGGAGCGGGCCTGGACACCCGGATGCACCGCCTGGCCCCGCCGTCGACCGTCGACTGGTACGACGTCGACTTCCCGGACGTGGTCGAACTCCGCGCGGGCCTGTTCCCGGCGGACCCCCGCGCGCACGTCGTCGGCGCGGACATCCGCGAACCGGGCTGGCTGACCGGGATCCCGGCCGACCGGCCGACGATCGTCGTCGCCGACGGGCTGGCGGCGTGGTTCTCCGACGCCGAGGTGCGGTCGCTGCTCACCCGGCTGACCGACCACTTCGCCAGCGGGGAGATCGTGTTCAACGAGTACGGCCGGATGCCCGCGGCCGAGGCGTGGGTGGGCCGCCACTACGGTCCGCCGATGCTGCGCGCGGCCGTGTCCGCGTCGCCGTACAAGGGTTTCGACGACCCGCGCCTGCCCGAGCGGTGGATCCCCCGGCTGCGGCTGGTCCAGGAGCTGAGCACCTCACGGGCGCCCGAGGTGGCGCTGCTGCCGCCGTTCATGCGGGCGGTGTTCCGGCTGAGCGCCCGCAGCGAGCGGACGTTCCGCAAGACCCGGATCCTGCACTACCGGTTCTGACCGGTCACCCGTGCAGGTCCCGGTAGGCCGCCGCGGCACCGGGGTGCAGGGGGACGTCGGTGGTGCCGATGAGGCTGCGGACGTCCAGGAACTGGGTGCCCAGCGCCTGGGCCGGGACCAGGGCCGCGGCCTGTTCGACGAGCACCCGCGTGATCGCGTCCGCGACGTCGTCGGGGAGGTCGGGGCGGCAGACGAGCAGGTTGGCCACGCCGACCGTGGGGATGTCGGCGGTGGAGCGGTAGACGCCCGCGGGCACGGACACCGGTTCGTAGACGCGGCCGTAGCGGTCGCGCAGCGCGGTGAGCACGTCGGCCAGCGGCAGCAGGCGGATCGGCACCTCCTCGTCCAACCTGGACAGCGTCGGGGTCGGCAGGCCGCCGGACCACAGGAACGCGTCGATCCGCCGGTCCGCCAGCGCTTGCGCGGCCTCGGCCAGCGGCAGGTGCTCGATCCGGGTGCCCAGGTCCGCCGCGGTGACGAGGCGCTCGCCGAAGACGGTCGCGCCCGCGCCGCGCGCGCCGAGGGACAGCGCGCGGCCCGCGAGGTCGCGCACGGCGGTGGCGGGGTCGTCGGAGCGGACGACGAGCTGGAAGTAGTTCTCGTAGACCCGGCCCAGCGCGCGGAGGTCCGTGCCGGTCGCGGTGTCGGCCAGCGTCAGCGCCAGGTCCGCCCGGTGGTCGCGCAGCAGCGACAGGTTCTCCAGGCTGCCCGCGGTCGCCTTCGGGACCGCGTGCGGGCCCAGCGCCGTGGCGAGGAGGGTGGCGAAGTCGAGGTACAGGCCGCCCTGCTCACCGGCGGCGATGGTCAGCTCGCCGGTCGGCGCGCCCGTGCCGCACGCCGTCAGCGCCAAGGCGCCCAGGAGGAACGTCCGGCGCTTCACAACGGCGGCTCCAACGGCAGGGTGAGGCGCACGCGCAGGCCGTGCGGTCGCGCGGGGGTCAGGTCGAGCGAGCCGCCGCGCGCCGTGGCGAGCCGGTCGGCGATCGCCAGGCCGAGGCCGGTGCCTCCGGAATCGGTTCCACCGCGCCAGAACCGGGTGGTGGCCAGCGCCAGCCCGTCGGGCGGCAGGCCGGGGCCCTCGTCGGCCACCTCGACCCAGGCCGTGCCCGCCGCCCGGTCCGCGCCCATCGTCACGCGCCCGCCCCCGCCGTGCTTGATCGCGTTGTCCAGCAGCACGTCCAGCACCTGGGCGAGGTCGGATTCGGGGCAGCGCACCAGGACCGCCAGCCCGGTCGGCACGTCCGCCTCCGCCGCCCAGAAGTCCGCCCGGTCCGACACGACCGCGCCCAGGTCCGCCAGCGCCGGTTCACGCCCGCCCGCCGCCACCTCCGTCGCGGTGCTGTCCGCCGTCGCCAGCGCCAGCAGACCGTCCAAAAGGGACTCCAGCCGTTCGACCTCCGCCACCGCCGCGCCGCAGGTGTCGTCCGGACCGACCCGCGCGGACAGCGTGTCCATCCGCAACCGCAGTGCCGCCAACGGGTTGCGCAGCTGGTGCGAGGTGTCGGCGATCAGCCTGCGCTGCTGGTCGGCGGCCTCGGCCACGGCGTCGGACATCCGGTTGAACGACTCCGACAGCGCCCGCAGTTCCCGCGGACCGCTGCCGACGGCCACGTGCGCCCGCCGCTGCCCGGACGCGACGGCCCGCACCCCGCCCTCCAGGTCCGCCAAGGGGCGCAGCAGCCACCGCGCCACGACCTGGGCCAGCAGCGCGCACGCCAGCGCGGCGGCCAGCGCGCCCGCGAGCACCCACGCCCAGCCGACCGCGACGTCGGCGGCGGCCCGCTGCGTGGACGCGCGCAGCACCACCACCCCCGCCACCCCGGTCCCGGTGCCGACCGGGCGGGCGAACACCACGGGGTCGGTCGACCACGGGCGCACGGTGGGGGCGGGCGCCGCGGGCTGGTTGCGCAGCGCGGCGTCCAGAGCGGTCGCGAGCGCCGGGTCCGCGGGGTCCAGGTCACCCGAGCGCGCGACCACCCGGCGCTGCCCGTCGACCACCAGCACCGGCTCGTCGTACACGGCGGTGTACGCGGAGATCTCCGCGATCAGCGCCGCCCGGTCGCCGGTCGCCAGCGCCGCGAACCGGTCGAGGTCCGACGTCCGGCTGATCACGAGCCGCTGGGTGCGCTCGGCGGCCGTGCTCGACAGCAGCGGCAGCGCGAACGCGGTGACGGCCGTGGCGGAGAACAGCAGCAGCACGACGAGCAGGCGGCGGCGCATCCCTAGTCCCCGGTCGCCAGCCGGTAGCCGAAACCGCGGATCGTGGTCAGCACACCGGGCCGGTCGAGCTTGGCCCGCAACCCGGTGAGGTGCACGTCCAGCGTCCGCGACACGGCGAGGTAGGCGTCACCCCACACCTCGTCCATGAGCTGCTGCCTGCTGACCGCCGTGCCCTGCCTGCTCGCCAGCACCGCCAGCACCTCGAACTCCTTGGTGGTCAGGGTGATCTCCCGCCCGCCCACCAGCACCCGCCGGGCGTCCAGGTCGATCTCCACGTCCCCGGTCCGCACGACCCGGTCGCCCGGCGCCGCGCGGGCGGCGCCGCGCCGCAGCACGGCGTCCATCCTGGCCAGCAGTTCGGCCAGCCGCACGGGTTTGACCAGGTAGTCGTCCGCGCCGAGGCGCAGCCCGCGCACGATCGTCCGCTCGTCACCGCGCGCGGTCAGCACCACGATCGGCACGTCGGCCATCCGCCGGATCTTCCGCAGCACCTCCAGCCCGTCCCCGTCGGGCAGGCCCAGGTCCAGCAGCAGCAGGTCGAAATCGCGGTGCGCCGTCAACGCGTCCGCGCCCCGCCCCACCCGCCTCGGCTCGTGCCCGTTCGCGCCCAGCGCCTCGACGAGCGCGGCCGCCACCCCGTCGTCGTCCTCCACGAGCAGTACGCGCACCGCCACACCTCCCGTCGCGTCTGGGCCAGTATCGCCTTAGGGGTGTACACAATGCTGGTGAGCATCAACGAGGTGGAGTCGGCAGCCCGGCTCGACGAGGCGAGCGCCGCGCTGGAAGACCTCCAGGGCGTGCTGGCCTCCGAGGAGTCGATCCAGGACGCGCTGCAGGGCTTGGCCGAGGCCGCGGTGCGGGTCATCGCGGACGCCGGAGCGGTCACCATCACCATCGTCGACGGCGAGAACGCGAGCACCGCGGCCTCCACCAGCGAGGACGTCATCCGGATCGACGCCGACCAGTACGCCTCCGGCGACGGCCCCTGCCTCGAAGCCGCCCACACCCTCACCCCCGTGCGCGTGGCCGTCGGCGACGCCGGGCAGCGCTGGCCCAAGTTCGCCGAGACGGCCGAGCAGGCGGGCGTCCGCGCGTACCTGTCGGCCCCGCTCGCCGTCGGCGAGGACGTCCTCGGCTCGCTCAACGTCTACGGCTACACCGACGAGGCCTTCGACCCCTACGACGAAGCCCTGCTCAGGCTGTTCACCACCGCCGCCTCCGGCGCCATCACGGCTGCCCGCCGGTCGTCGCGGTCGCGGCAGATCATCGAGAACCTCACCAGGGCGCTGGTGTCCCGCGCCGAGATCGACCAGGCGAAGGGGGCGCTGATGGCCGTGCACGGGGTGGAGGCCGACGCGGCGTTCCAGCGGCTGGTGGACGAGTCGCAGACGACGAACACCAAGCTGGTGGAGGTCGCGCGACGGCTCATGGAGTCTCTGCGTCGGGAGTGACCGGCAGCACACCGTGGGCGATCCACCTTCGCCGCGCCACCTGTGAGCTGGGTGAACAACGACGCCCGGCCGTTGGACGGCTTGCTTCCGGGCACGCGAGCACGAAATCTTCCCCGCACCTGTCGATGTGGCTGGTTCCCGTTCGTCGGGTGGTCGTACGGGTTGACGATGTGGGAGGAAATACCATGCGCTACATGCTGCTGATCTGCGCCGACGAGTCCGTCGAGGTCACCGAGGTGGATCCGATCGAGCCGTGGTTGGCCAAGACGGGGGCGCGGCGGTTGGACGGGTCGCGGTTGCGGCCGGTGGGGGATGCGACGTCGGTGAAGGTGCGCGGGGGTGAAGTGGTGGTGTCCGACGGGCCGTTCGCGGAGACCAAGGAGCAGATCGCCGGGTTCGACCTGATCGAGGCGGCGGATCTGGACGAGGCGTTGGAGATCGCGGCCGGGCATCCCGTGGCGAAGTTCGGGACCGTTGAGGTGAGGCCGCTCTGGGAGGACTGATCCCGGACGTGGTCGCCGAGGCCTTCCGCGACGAGTGGGGGCACGTGGTGGCGACGCTCATCCGGATGACGGGGGATTGGGACCTCGCCGAGGAGTGCGCGCAGGACGCTTTCGCGACGGCATTGGAACGGTGGCCGCGCGAGGGCGTTCCGCGCAGCCCCGGCGCGTGGTTGACGACGACCGCGCGCAACCGGGCGCTGGACCGGTTGCGGCGCAAGGCGAACGAGGCGGTGAAGCTGAGGGAGGTGTTGGTCGTGGCACCGGGGACCGAGGCCGAGGACGACGACCCGAGCGGGGTGGTGGACGACCGGTTGCGACTGATCTTCACGTGCTGCCACCCGGCCCTGGCGCTGGAGGCGCAGGTGGCGTTGACGCTGCGCACGCTCGTCGGGCTGTCGACCGCCGAGATCGCGCGGGCGTTCCTGGTGCCGGAGGCGACGATGGCGCAGCGGCTGGTGCGCGCCAAGCGCAAGATCCGCAACGCGGGCATCCCGTACCGCGTCCCGCCTGCGCACGTGCTGCCCGATCGGGTCCAGGCGGTGCTGGCGACGCTCTACCTGCTGTTCAACGAGGGCTACTCCGCCACGGCGGGCGAGGATCTGGTGCGCCGGAACCTGTGCGCGGAGGCCATCGGGGTGACCCGCGTCCTGGCCCACCTGATGCCCGACGAACCGGAGGTGCTCGGCCTGCTGGCCCTGCTGCTCCTGCACGACGCCCGCCGCGCCACCAGGACCGACGAGGCGGGTGACCTGGTGGTGCTGGCCGAGCAGGACCGCACCCGGTGGGACCGCGGTGAGGTCGGCGAGGGCCTGGAACTGCTGGACGCGGCGATGCGCCGCCGCGAACCCGGCCCGTACCAGGTCCAGGCCGCCATCGCCGCGTGCCACGCCTCCGCGGAGGAGGCCGCGGATACGGACTGGGACCAGATCGCGGCGCTGTACGGGAGCCTGACCCGGTTCGTCCGGTCGCCGGTGGTGGAGCTGAACCGCGCGGTCGCGATCGCGATGGCCCAGGGGCCCGCGGCCGGGCTCGGCCTGGTGGAGGCGTTGACGGACAGCGGGGAGCTGGCCGGCTACCACCTGCTGCCCGCGACCCGTGCGGACCTGCTGCGCCGCCTGGACCGCAGGGCCGAGGCGGCGGACGCCTACCGCGAAGCCCTCGCACTCGTCACGACCGACGCCGAACGCCGGTTCCTGGAGGGGCGCGTGGAGGAGATGATGGGCTGAGAGGTCAGTTGTCGGCGGACGCGAGCCGCAGGGCGCGGACCTCCTCGCGCAGGGCCCGGATCTCCTCCAGCACCAGGTTGTCGCCCACGGCGGGCCGCTGCGCCGGGACGGTCGTGGGCGGCGGCGTCTGGATCTCGGACTCCATGGCGCTGCACACGACGGCGATGAACAGGTTGAGCATGGTGAACGTGCCGACCAGCAGGTAGCAGACGAAGAAGATCCAGGCGAGCGGCTGGGCGGGCATGAGGTCGCGCATCAGGTCCGACCAGCCGTCGCCGGTGGTGATCTGGAACAGCGTCAGGACGGTGGCGCCCAGGTCGGCGAACCGCGGGTCGCCGCTGCGCTGGAACAGGTTGCTGGCGATCACACCGCCGACGTAGAGCAGCAGCATGAGCAGGCCCGACAGCGACACCAGGCCGGGGATGGACTTCACCAGCGCGCTCACGACGCGGCGCATGCTGGGCACCATCGCCACCAGGCGCAGGGCCCGCAGGATGCGCAGCGAGCGGACGATGGACAGGGTCCCGCCCGCGGGCAGCAGCGAGATGCCGACCACCATGAAGTCGAAGCAGTTCCACGGGTCGCGGAAGAACCGCAGCCGGTGCGCGTAGAGCCGGGCGACGAGTTCGACGATGAAGATGCCCAGCGCGATGTGGTCCACCGCGGTCAGCGCCGCGCCGTGCGCCGCGACGAGACCCGGCGAGGTCTCGCAGCCGAGCGCGATCGCGTTCACCACGATGACGCCGATGATCATCCGCTGGAACTGCTTGCCCTCGACCAGATCCGCCACGCGGTCTCGCATTGCCATGCCGTGTCCCCCGAGATGTGTCACGCGGCGGAGATGACCCTATTGGGTGACAAGGGATCCGCGTCGCACCGTATGTCCACTAGGGACGATAACAAACGGTTCCCGGCCGATCGCGCGGAGTACCGGAACCGCGCTCGGTCCGCGTCGTCACGACCGATCGGCCGCGCCGTGTCTAGGGTGGTCGCATGACTGCTTACACGGACGAGGAAGCCCGGACGTTCCGCACCGCGGTGTTCGGCGCGATGGTGCTGGTGTCGACGGCCGATCCGGGCGCGCTCGACAAGGAGAGCTACGCCGGGGCCAAGGCGGTGGACCTGCTGTCGCCGGATCTGCGCGAGCTGCTCAGGTCGGGTCAGCCGACGCTGCCCGCGGGCACCGTGTCCGATGTGGAGAACGGGGTCCTGGCGGCCCTGCGCGAGTCCGTGGCGATCATCGCCGCGAAGGCTCCCCACGAAGCGGACGCGTTCCCGGCCGCGGTCGTGGAGATCTGCCGCGAGGTCGCGCGGGCGGACGGCCGCGTGGTCGGCGCCGAGGACGCGGTGGTCGCCAGGATCGAGGCCGCGCTCACGCGCTGACGCCCGCCCCCGGCCCGTGCGCACGGGCCGGGGGAGACCGTCCGGTCTGGACGCGCCGCGCCGTTTCCGCTTGGTGGAAGCAGGATCCGCGGCCGCGTTGTGGTTTCGGGATTCCGTCTTGTGCTCCACCGGTCCGGTGCTAGCTTCGGTCAGGTCATCAGCGGCCCGGCCAAGGGTGGTGGATCGTGGTCGCCTCACCGGAGACCGACAGGTTCGCCTGCCACCTGCGGATGCTGAAGGAGCGCAACGGCGCCGGGTTCAGCAGGCTGGGCAAGCTCACGGGTGTCAGCGGGTCGACGCTGCACCGGTACTGCTCGGGGCTCAGCGTCCCGGCGGACTACCGCGTGGTGCACACGTTCGCGAAGGTCTGCGGTGCCACCGCCGCGGAGCTGCGGGAGGTGCACCGGCTGTGGGCGCTGGCGGACGCCAGCAAGTCCGCGCCGCCCGCGCCGGAACCCGAGGAGCCGCCCGTCGAGCCGCGGCGGGTCGGGCTGCGGACGGCGCTGACCCAGCGCTACGCGGCGCTCGTGCTGGGGCTGCTCCTGGTCGGCGGCCTGGTGTGGTCGAGCGGTGGCAGCGCCGCCGCGCCGGACGTGAACGCCGACAAGCCGCTGTTCTCGCCGGGGTGCTCGGCGGTGGGCGTGGGCCGCAACGACGAGTGCGTGCGGGAACTCCAGGCCCTGCTGCTGCGGGCCAGGGGGAAGATCACCGTCGACGGCGCCTTCGGTCCCGAGACGCTGCGCCGGGTAACCGCTTTCCAGGTGCTCGCCGGCCTGCCGCCCACCGGTGTGGTCGACACCCCCACCAAGGACGCGCTCTACGCGCAGGACGTCGACATGGCGACCTGGTCGCCGGATGAGGTGGAAGGCCGGATCCGCGCGGTCTTCGCCGAACGGCCCGACGTCGCGGTCGCCATCGCCCGCTGCGCGTCGTTCCTCGACACGCAGTGGGTGCTGCCCAACACCGACGGCAGCCGCAACTGGGGCGTCTTCCAGCTCTCCGACGCCCGTCTGCGCGACCTCGGCGGCACACCGCGGCGGGCGCTGGACCCGGTGTGGAACATCGAGGCCGCGCACCGGTTGTGGAGCACTCGCCACGACTTCCACGACTGGCCGTCGTGCGAGGCCGCCGCGGCGCCGGGCTGAGGCCGGGAACCACAGCGGCGGTTCCCGGCCCCTGGTCGGTGGATCAGATGGTGCCGTCCTCCCACCACCACGCGCGGCCGAGGTCCGCCCGGCTGTCCACGTGCTGGTGGTCGACGGTGTAGGTCTCCAGACCGGAGAACCCGCAGGTCTCGGACTTCTGGTAGACCGTGCGGTTCGCCACGCCGGGCACGTTGAGGTCCGCCGCCGTGCCGTAGAGGTGCATGCTGTCGGTCGCGCCGCCGATCTCGGCGTTGTGCGCGATGCTGCGGAAGCCCGAGTTCACCGTGATCGACTTGTCGCCCAGCTTCTTGCGCAGCGCCTCGAGCTTGTACATCGCGCGGCGGGCGTTCTCCTTGGTAGCGGCCGCGCTCAGCTTGCCGCCGGAGAACGTGCCGCTGACGCGGTCGGTGAACTCGCTCCAGTTGAAGTGCAGCGTCGACCCGTCCGACTGCTCCAGCGAGTTCAGCTTCGCCTGCGTGGTCGCCCCGACGCTGCCGTCGGCGGTGAGGCCGTACGCCGACTGGAACCGCTTGACCGCGGCGAGCGTGCCCGCGCCGAATTCGCCGTCGATCGCGACCCGGCTGTGGCTCGCGCTGGACGCGGCCCAGCCCGCGACCCGGATCTGCAACTCGGTCACGTCGGCGCCCGTCGCGCCCTGGGTCAGCGTCCGGGTCCACGTGTACGCCTGCGCGACCCCGGAGAACAGCAGCGGGCCGAGCACGACACCAGCGCTCGCGGCCAGTGCGCCGCGCAGCACCGCGCGGCGGTTCGGGGTGGGGGAGGAGGAGGTCATCGTCGTCCTTGTCCTAATCAGTTCTGGGAGTCGGCCATCGGGCAGACTCCTGGTGGTAGCCGGCCGGTGGGTGAGCACTCTGCTGTCCTGGACGTTGAGTCCTGACGAAAGACAGTGCCCCTGCCGGTAGGCCGGGAGAGTTGATCGCTGCTGGGATGTCGTGCCCCGCGTGTTGTTGGCGTGAGCACTGCTTGATTAGGTCGCTGACGGTCTCCCTCCGGGCTGCTGTAGGTGATCGGCTTCGAGGGCGGGAGGACCGGTGCGGCTGTTCGTGGGGGATGACTGGGCGGAGGCTCGTCACGATGTGGAGGTGATGGACGGCTCCGGCCGCCGGTTGGCCAAAGCCCGGTTGCCCGAGGGCGTGGCGGGGATGGCCCGGCTGCACGCGATGATCGGGGAGCTGGTCGGCGAGGACGCCGACGAGGTCGAGGTGCTGGTCGGGATCGAGACCGACCGGGGCCCGTGGGTGCGGGCGTTGGTCGCGGCCGGTTACACGGTGTTGGCGGTCAACCCGTTGCGGGCGGCCAGGTTCCGTGACCGGTTGGGTGTGTCCGGTGCGAAGAGCGACGCCGGTGACGCCCATGTCCTGGCCGACATGGCCCGCACCCACGGCCACGAGTTGCGGCCGGTGGCCGGCGACAGTGCGGAGGTCGAGGCGGTCAAGGTCGTCACCCGCGTCCACAAGACCCTCATCTGGGAACGCACCCGCCACACCCGGCGGTTGCGGCACGCACTGCGCGACTACTTCCCCGCCGCCCTGGTCGCGTTCACCGACCTGGACGCCGCCGACACCCTGCACCTGCTGGCCAAGGCCCCGACCCCGACCAAAGCCGCCCGGCCGACGATCGCGCAGATCAGCGCCGCGCTCAAGCGGGCACGGCGCAAGAACATCGCCGAGAAGGCGGCGGTGATCCAGGCCGCGTTGCGCGCCGAGCACCTCGGTCAGCCCGAGGTCGTGGCCGCCGCCTACGCCGCCTCGGTCCAGGCCCTGATCGCGGTCCTGACCACCCTGACCACCCAGATCGCCACCCTGCAAGGGCAGGTCGAGGCCCATTTTGGGGTGTACCCGGCCGCTGAGATCGTGCTGTCCCAACCAGGATTGGGGCCGATCCTCGGCGCTCGGGTGCTCGCGGAGTTCGGCGACGACCCCATCCGCTACGCCACCGCCAAAGCCCGCAAGAACTACGCGGGTACGTCTCCGATCACCCGCGCTTCGGGCAGGAAGAAGGTCGCGTTGGCCCGGTTCGTGCACAACGACCGGCTCGTCGACGCCCTGATGACCCAGGCGTTCTCCGCGCTCAACCGCTCGCCCGGCGCCCGCGCTTACTACGACAAGCAGCGGGCCCGCGGCAGCAGCCACAACTCCGCCCTGCGCCAGCTCGCCAACCGGCTTGTCGGCATCCTGCACGGATGCCTCAAAACCGGCACCCACTACGACGAGACGACCGCCTGGTCGCATCACGCCGAGAACGTCGCTGCTTGACATCTACGCTCCTGGGATGTCTTTCAAGTGGGGGAGGGGAGTCGAACGCCGGTGTCGCGGGCGTGCTGTGCGGGGAGCATGAGCACGCCCACGACACCGGTCGCACCGGCGGCCCCTCGGAGTGGGCTACCGGTTGGCCAGGCGGTCGAGGTCGGCTCGGGTGCCGTTGAAGACGTCCGCGGTCGCGGGCGCGTGGACGCCGTCGGGGATCGCGGCGTCGGTGTACTGCCACATCGCCCACGTCGCGGAGCCCTTCGGCACCGGCGGCGCGGTGATCGAGCGGCGGTAGTCCGCGAGCTGGAGCTGGTACCCGGCGAACGCCGTGGTCGCGCCCATGCAGTCGTCCAGGAACGACTTCTGGGTGTAGATGATCGGTTTGCGGCCGAAAGCGGACTCGACCCCGTCCAACCACGCCTTGGCGTCGGCCACCGTGGCGTGGGTCGGGCAGCGCGAGGTGCCGTCGTCCATGCGCTCCAGGTCGAAGACCGGCGGCAGGTCACCGGCGCGGTGGCCGGTGTAGGCCGTCGTCCGCACGGCGGCGATGAACCGGTCGGCCTGCGCGGCCCCGGTGTTCGCGGCCGTCGCGGTGTAGAAGTGGTACGGCGCCACGGCGAGGCCCGCGGTCCACGCGGCGTCGAGGTCGGTGGCCAGGTACTCGTCGGTCGTGCTCAGCCCGCGGGTCGCCTTGACCGTCGCGAACTCCACGCCCGCCGCCCGCACCGCGCGCCAGTCGATCGCCGCGCCGTCGGGGTGCTGGTACTTCGCGGTGTCGATGCCGTCGATGCCGAACCCGGCGGGCTTCGGCGGGGAGCAGTAGGTGTTGCGGCCCGACCAGTCCACGAGCGCGGACCAGGTGTTCGCGCCCACGACGCCGTCCGCGCCGAGGTTCGCGCAGCGCTGGAAGTCGGCCACCCGCGACCCGGTGCCGCCGCCGAACCGGCCGTCGACCCCCAGCGGCGGGTAGTGCGCCGACTCCATCGCCAGGTCGAGGCGGCACTGGAGTTCCTCGACCTCGGCACCGGTCGCGTCGAGCCGCAGCGTCGGCCGGGCGTCGCTGTGCCCGCACACGCGGGACTGCGCGGTCGTGGAGGTCCCGGAGGTGGAGCACTTGCGGGGGTGCGCCGACCACGTGTTGAGCGCGGCCCACGTCTGCGCGCCGACCACGCCGTCGGCGGTCAGCCCGGCGCACCGCTGGAACACCTCGGCGCGGGCCTCGGTGGAGGTTCCGAACGTGCCGTCCGCCGCGATCGGCGTGTACCGGCTCGCCTTCATCGCCAGGTTCAGCTGGCACTGGGCCTCGGTGGTGGCGACGCCGGTCGTGCCGATCTTGACCGTCGACTGCTCGGTGGTGTGCCCGCACACCGCGACCCCCGTGGCGCCCGCGGGGTCGGCCGCGGCGGTGCCGAACGCGGGCAGCAGCGCCACCACGGAGAGCACGAGTCCACGCCGGAGCGCTGTCGTTCCCATGCGGTTCCTCCCGATGCGGAGGCCGGGAAGCCCGGCCGGGCACCAGGTTGGCAGCGGTCACCCGGACGGCTGCCCCGTGCGGGCCGTTCTGGGACGGTGGGACGTTTCCACGCGTCTGACCTGTGGGGACGGGACCGCCCTGGGACGCACGTGGGACGGTCCCCCTGTCCGGACACCGCTTCCACAGTGGACCGATCAGTCCTCGCGGTGTCGATCCGGTCGAGCGGGACCCCGTGCGGACCTCACCGGCCGAGCGCGCGCCGCCACTGGTCGGCGACGACGTGGCGCAGCCGTTCGGTGTCGACCGCGTCGGGGTCGAGCACGCGTTGCAGGCCGATGCCGCGCAGCTGGCCCAGGATCGTGACGGCGACGTCGTCGGGCGCCACGTCGGGACGCACGAGGCCCTCGGCGATCCCCGCCTCGACGTCGGCGCGCAGCCTGCCGCGGAACCCCTCGTCGCGCTCCCGGAAGAGGTCGGTCAGCTCCGGGGTGGTGGACGCCTCGGCCCACAGCAGCAGGAACGCCCTGCTGATCACGGAGACGTCGCCGAGCGCGCCCACGTAGCGCTCGACCACGGCCAGCAGCCGCTCCAGGCCCGGCTGGAACTGGTCGAGGCCGGGGACGAAGCCGCTCTGCGTGGCGTGGGCGAGCGCTTCCAGCAGCGCCTGCTTGGTCCCGAAGTGGTGGTTGACGATCCCGCGGCTGTAGCCGGCGCGTTCGCCGACGCGGGCGAGCGTCATCGACCGCAGGCCGGATTCCACCACCAGTTCCGCCGCCGCCGCCACGAGCGCGGTCTCCGTCCGGTCGCGGCGTTCCTGCTGGGTGAGTCGGGCCATGATCCGCAGTCTAGGGCGAACTAACTTGCGTGACGGTTGACAAGTATGTGAGGCTGGGACGACCGACGCCAAGGAGTCCCCATGACCGCGCCCACCGCCGACGACCCGGACCCGCAGATCGTCGACGCGCGCTGACGGGGGGTGTGACCATGCTGGTGTTCGTGCACGGCAGTCCCGAGACCGCCGCGATCTGGGAGCCGCTGCTGGTCTCGCTCGGGCGCGACGACATCACCCGCCTGTCCCCGCCGGGCTTCGGCGCCCCGCTGCCCGCAGGTTTCGATGCCACAGCCGACGACTACCGCGACTGGCTGGTCGGCGAGCTGGAGACGTTCGGCGAACCCGTCGACCTGGTCGGCCACGACCTCGGCGGCAGCCTCGCCACCCGCGTCGCCATGACCCGCCCCGACCTGCTGCGCAGCTGGGCGGGCGACGCGGTCGGCGTCTTCCACCCCGACTACGCGTGGCACTACCTCGCCACGCTCTGGCAGACCCCCGGCGTCGGCGAGGTCGACGTCGCCAGGCGGTTCGGCGGCACCGTCGCCGAGCGCACGGCGTCCCTGGTCGGCCGTGGTTTCCCCGGCGAGGTGGCGGCCCGCGTCGCGGCGGAGCAGGACGAGACCATGGGGCGGGCCGTGCTCGCCCACCACCGCTCAGCCGCCCAACCGGCCATGTCCACCCTCGGCCGCTCCCTGCCACTGGCCGCCCGACGCCCCGGCCTGGCCGTCGTCGCCACGGCGGACAACACGGTCGGCACCACCGCCCAGCGCTACGAGGCGGCCGCCCTGGCTGGCGCTCACGTGGAGGTGCTGGACGGGCTGGGGCACTGGTGGATGCTCCAGGAACCGCACCTCGCGGCGAAGGTGCTGACCGGGTTCTGGGAGTCGCTGCCGGCGTAGCGCGGTCTCGCGAACACCGCCGGACCCGAGAAGGAGGTCGTGCTCAGCCGGGCCGGAGTGCGCCGCGCACGTCGTTGGGGTGGTCCTCGGCGTGACGTCCTCCGGTGGACCCGTGATGGGCTACCGTCACCCGAGGTGTCGAGTGCCCCGGATGCCGTCCAGGTCAACGGCGGTTCCCGGAGGTGTGGACGTGACGTCGACCGTCGACGGTGCGGTCTTCCCCCGCGGGCTTCGGCGGGACGGGTTGCCCGCCGCGCTGTCCGACCCGGTCAGGTTGGCGGCGGTCGCGGCCACGGGGCTGGTGGACACCGGGGGCGAGGACGTCTTCGACGACCTGGCGCGGCTGGCGGCCGCGGTCACCGGGTGCGAGCGGGCGTTCATCACGCTGGTCGACGAGCACCGCTCGTTCTGGAAGTCCTGCGTGGGTGTCGATCTGGATCCGGGTGACGTGGCCGGGCGGCAGAACGCGGTGCGGGAGAGCTTCTGCTACTTCCTGGTCGGTCTGGAGGGGGAACCGTTCGTCGTGTCCGACGCCGCGGCCGACCCCCGCACCCGCGATCACCCCTCGGTGGCGCCGATGAGGATCGGCGCCTGGGCGGGCTACCCGATCCTCGCGCCGGGCGGGGAGGTGCTGGGGAGCATGTGCGTCATCGACGACGTCCCGCACACCTGGCGGTCGGCCGAGCTGGACAGCCTGGGGGCGCTCGCCCGCGCGATCGGCAACGAGATGCACCTGCGGAAGGCGCTGGACACGACCCGGCAGGCGTTGACCGCCTTGACCGGCCTGGCCCGCAGCCTCCAGGACAGCCTGCTGCCTCCCCGCCTCACGCCGGTGCCGGGACTGGACGTGGCCGCCTCCTACCTGCCCGCCGACGGCGACTCCGTGGTCGGCGACTTCTACGACCTGTTCCACATCCGCGGGCCCTGGTGGGGCGCGCTGATGGGTGACGTGTGCGGGCACGGCGTCGAGGCCGCCAAGCTCACCGCCCTCGCCCGGTACACGCTGCGCGCCGAAGCGGGCAGGCACCTGTCGCCGTCCGCGGTGCTGACCCGCCTGAACTCGGCGATCATCGCCCAGCGCGGCCGCGACCGGTTCCTCACCGCGGCCTACGCCACCTTCCGCGTCACCTCCGGCGGCGTCACCGGCAGGCTGGCCGCGGCGGGCCACCCGCCCGCGCTGGTCCGCCGTGCCGACGGGCGCATCCGGTCGGTGGGGCGCGCCGGAACGCTGCTGGGCATGCTCGACGACGTCGCCGTCACCGACGTGCGCTTCCGCCTCCTGCCGGGGGACACCCTGCTGCTCTACACCGACGGCGCCACCGAAGGCCGCCCGCCCGCCGACCGGCCCGGCGCCGATCGCCCCCAGTTCGGCGAGGACGGGTTGGCCGGGGCGCTGGCCGACTGCCACGGCGAGGACGCGGTCGGCACCGTCGCCCACATCGGCCGGGTCCACGCGCGGCACTGCCTGGGACGGGCCGACGACGACACCGCCCTGCTGGCCGTGCGCGTTCCGCCGATCGGCTGAGCGTCCGCATCCCGGCGGGGAGCCCGGCTCAGATGACCTGGATCCCCACCACGCACGTGTCGTCCTCGGTGTCGGACTCGCTGTGTTCCAGCAGTCCGTCCAGGCGTTCGTCCAACGACGCGGCCGTGGAACCCGTCGAGGTGGCGAGCAGCCAGTCCACGCACTCGTCGAGGTCCCGGTCGCGCCTCTCGATCAGCCCGTCGGTGTAGAACAGCAGCACGTCGTCCGGTTGGAGCTGCACCTCCGACTCCTCGTAGGTGAACGCGGACAGCGCGCCGAGCAGGACGCCGCCGAGCATGGGCAGGGCGGTGGCCTGCCCCGCGCGCACGAGAACCGGTGCCGGGTGCCCGGCGCGCGCCCACCGCAGGACCCGCGTCTCCGGGTCGTACAGGCCGCAGATCGCGGTGGCGAAGATGTTGTCGGTCAGGTGGTGCGCGACGAGGTTGAGCCAGGCCACCAGCTGGGAGGGGTTCGCGCCGGTGGCGGCCAGACCGCGCAGGGCGTTGCGGAGCACCACCATCCCGGTCGCGCCCTGGATCCCGTGGCCGGTGATGTCCCCCACCGACACGAGGACCTGCTTGGACGGCAGGAGGACCACGTCGTACCAGTCGCCGCCGACGAGGTGCTCCAGTTCCGCGGGGCGGTAGCGGACGGCGATGCGCAGTCCGGACAGCTCGACCGTGGGCTGGGCGGGCGGCATGATCGCCTGCTGCAACTGGAGCGCGAGCCGGTTCTGCTCCGCGGTCCGCTGCTCGGAGTGGGCCAGCTGGTCGCGGGTGGCCGACAGCGCCACCTCGGTCCAGTGCTGGGACGAGACGTCCTGGTACGCGCCGCGCACGGCGAGGAGGCGGTCGGCGGAGTCGAGCACCGGTTCGGCGATGACGCGGATGTGCCGGACGACCCCGTCCGGGCGTTGCAGGCGGAAGGCCGTGGACGCGGGGCGGAGGTGGCGCAGCACGGTGCGCAGGAACCGTTCGATGGCCGTGGCGTCGTCGACGTGGGTGTACTCCGGGAGCCGGGTCAACGGGATCGGCGCCGCCGACGGGTCCATCCCGTAGAGCGTGAACAGCTGCCGGCTCCACGTGACCTGGTCCGTGGCGCGGTCCTCCTCGAACCCGCCGATGCTGCCCAGGCGCTGGGCGTGCTGGAGCATGTTGGCCAGCCGGGTGGCGTCGTCCTGGATCCGCCACACGACCAGCACGCTGTCGCCGTGGCGGGTGATGGCCACGTTCATGATCACGGTCAGTGGCACCTGGTCGATCAGCGCCGCCAGCGCCATCCGCGGCGCCCGGTACGCCTCGCCGGTGGCGTAGGTCCGCTCGATCTTGTCGAAGACGCCGCCGTCGTCCGCGGCCAGCGGGTAGACCTCCAGCAGCAGCGCTCCCCGCATCGCGCTGCGGGGCCGTCCCGCCAGGTCCGCGAAGTTGCCGTTGACGTGGTGGATGCGGAAGTCGACCAGGCTCCCGGTCGCGTCCTGGTGCGGGAGCAGCACCATGGCGGCGTCGAGCAGCCCGTCGGCCAGTTCCACCAGTTCGGGCAGGCTCGCGCTGATCGGCGACACCGAGGTGACCGGCTCCCACACGGTGGCCGTGGTCGCGTCGAGCGTGTGGGCGCACAGCTCCGCCAACGCGTCGACCTGGCGCCTGATCTGCGGGGACTGCGGGCCGATCGGGAGGGGCCAGCAGATCTCCAGCACCCCCAGGATCCGCCCGCCGGTACCCGCGGGGACGGCGACCCGGCCTCCGGGGTACCCCTTGCTCCCGATCGAGGGCAGCCCCGACGCCGCCAGGTCGTCGATCCAGACGGCGTCCCGCGCCACGAGGGCCTGGCGGGCGGGGGTCGCCACACCCGGCGGCACGTAGTGCCAGCGACCCGCGTCCTCGACCGCGAACCCGGCCGCCCCGGCCAACGACAGCGAGGAGTCGTTGCCCACCGACCAGATCGCGGCCGCCGCGGCTCCCAGCGGTGCGAGCGCGTGCTCCAGCAGCGACTCGGCGACGGCCTGGGTGTCGCTCGCGGCCAGCGCGCCGCTCTCGGCGGTGCGCAACCGCACGCCGGGGGAGTGCGCGGCCGCCGACGAGCCGCTCCCGGCCTCGGGCGTGCCGAGGAGTTCCTTCACGGTGGCGGCGAGGCGGTCGTGCGCGGCCTGGTTGATGATCTCGGCGGCCAGTTCGAGTTCCGGCGTGCCGGATCGCTCCGCCAGCGCGGTGAGCTGAAGGGCCGCTTGGGCGGGACCGCACTCCAACCGCTCGACCAGGACACCCCTCGCCAGCTCGACCAACGCGCGCCCGTCGGCCGCGGCCCGCGCCCGGCGGACCTCCAGCGACAGGCGCTCCACGGTCGCCGCCAGCCTGGTCAGGTTCGCCACGTCCGCGGCCCCGCCCTCTTCTGCTGCGCTCACGGCCTACGCGTCCAGCCACCGCTGCATGCAGCTCACCAGGTGGTCGGCGTCCACGGGCTTGGTGACGTAGTCGTTGGCGCCGGAGGCCAGGCTCTTCTCCCGGTCACCCGGCATGGCCTTGGCCGTGACCGCGATGATCGGCAGCCCGGCGTGCTCGGGCATCGAGCGGATCGCGGTCGTGGCGGCGTACCCGTCCATCTCGGGCATCATCACGTCCATCAGGATGAGGTCGATGGACGAGGAGCCGGACAGCGCTTCGATCGCCTCCCTCCCGTTCTCGGCGTGCACGACGTCGAGGCCGTGCAACTCCAGGATGCTGCTGAGCGCGAAGAGGTTGCGCGCGTCGTCGTCGACGATCAGGACGGTCCGGCCCACGAGCCTGCCGTCGCCCTGCTTCGGCGCGGACTCCACCGAGTCGTCCGCCCGGCTCAACGGGTGCACGTCCCCCGGCATCTCGGCGGTCAGGTAGAGCGCGATGCGCTCGCGCAGTTCGTCCAAACTGGACAGCACCTCCACCGCGGGCCGGTCGGAGTGCCGCGTGAGCGCGACCTCCTGCTCCACGGTGAGCCTCCGGCTGTTGTGCGCCAGCACCGGGACGGTGCGCAGCCCCGCGTCCCCCTGCATCTCCTGGAGGAAGGCGAACCCGGCGCCGTCGGCCATGTCCAGCTCCAGCACGACGCAGTGGTAGGGCTTGGCCGCGAGGGCGACCGCCGCCTCGTGCGCCCCGACCACGGTGACGACCTCGATCGGGCCTCGGGGGTCGTGGTTGCCCGCCAGTTCGTTCGCGGCGCTCTCGGCCACCAGCGACAGCAGCCCCCGCGGCCGCTCCTCGACGACGAGCAGACGACGGCGCCGCACGCCCTGCGCCCGCGGCGCCTCGATCGCGCCCGCGTGCTTGCGGACGTCGATCGAGCTGGGGATGACGTCGACCGCGGCGGCCGGCGCCGAGGCCTCCCGGAAGTCCGGGCGGGCCACCGGCAGGTAGAGGGTGAAGGTGCTGCCCTGCCCCAGGGTGCTCTCGGCGGTGATGGCGCCGCCCAGCAGGTAGGCGATCTCGCGGCTGATCGACAGCCCCAGTCCGGTGCCGCCGTACTTGCGGCTGGTGGTGCCGTCGGCCTGCTGGAACGCGCCGAAGATCGACTCCAGTTGCTGGTCGGCGATGCCGATGCCGGTGTCGACCACGCGGAAGGCGATCGCGGACCCGTGGTGGCGCACCGACTCGGGCAGCTCGGCCGGGTCCGCGGGGTCGATGCGCAGTTCGACGCCGCCGGTCTCGGTGAACTTCACGGCGTTGGAGAGCAGGTTGCGCAGCACCTGCTGCAACCTGCTGTCGTCGGTGAGCAGGTCGGCGGGGACGCCGGGCGCGGTGACGACCTCGAAACCCAGGCTCTTCTGCGTCGTCATCGGCCGGAACGTCACCTCGACGTAGTCCAGCAGTTGGCGCAGCGGCACGCGTTCCGGCGTGATGTCCATCTTGCCCGCCTCGACCTTGGACAGGTCGAGGATGTCGTTGATCAGTTGCAGCAGGTCCGAGCCCGCGGAGTGGATGATGCCCGCGTACTCGACCTGCTTGGTGGTGAGGTTGCGCGACGGGTTCTGGGCCAGCAGTTGCGCGAGGATCAGCAGGCTGTTGAGCGGCGTCCGCAGCTCGTGGCTCATGTTCGCCAGGAACTCCGACTTGTACTTCGACGCCAGCGTCAGCTCCTGCGCCCGCGCCTCCAGCTCCTGGCGGGCCTGCTCGATCTCCAGGTTCTTCGTCTCGATGTCGCGGTTCTGCGTGGCCAGCAGCGCCGCCTTCTCCTCCAGTTCGGAGTTGGAGGACTGGAGTTCCTCCTGCCGCACCTGGAGTTCGCCCGACCGCGCCTGCAACTCGGTGGCCAGGCGCTGCGATTCGACGAGCAGCTCGTCGGTGCGCGCGTTGGCCACGATGGTGTTCACGTTGACCCCGACCGTTTCCATGAGCTGGTCGAGGAAGTCGCGGTGGATGGCGGTGAACCGGTGCACCGACGCCAGCTCGATGACGCCGAGCACCTGCTCCTCGACCACGATCGGCAGCACGACCAGGTTGGCGGGCGCGGTCCCGCCGAGGCCGGAGGAGATGGTGACGTAGTCGGCGGGCACGTCGTCCACCGCGATCGTGCGACGGCTGCGAGCCGCCTGCCCGACCAGGGACTGGCCGAGCCGGAACCGCTTGCGCCGGTCGTCGTCCGGGCTGTCGGGGTGGCCGTAGGAGCTGATCAGGCGCAGCTCGGGGTCGTCGGCGTTGTCGTCGGTCAGGTAGAAGCCGCCGTACTGCGCGGCCACCAGCGGGGTCAGCTCGTCCATGATCAGTTCGGCGACGATCGCGAGGTCGCGGCGGCCCTGCATCAGGCTGGAGATGCGCGCCAGGTTCGACTTGAGCCAGTCCTGGTCCTGGTTGGCCTTGGTGGTCTCGCGCAGCGACCCCACCATCGAGTTGATGTTGTCCTTGAGCTCGGCCACCTCGCCGGAGGCCTCGACGGTGATGGAACGGGTCAGGTCGCCCTCGGCGACCGCGCTCGTCACCTCGGCGATGGCGCGCACCTGCCGGGTCAGGTTGCCCGCCAGCCCGTTGACGTTCTCGGTGAGCCTCTTCCACGTGCCCGAGACGCCCTCGACCTCCGCCTGGCCGCCCAAGCGGCCCTCGCTGCCGACCTCGCGGGCCACGCGGGTGACCTCCGCGGCGAACGCGGAGAGCTGGTCGACCATGGTATTGATGGTGGTCTTGAGCTCCAGGATCTCGCCGCGGGCGTCGACGTCGATCTTGCGGGTCAGGTCGCCCTGCGCGACCGCCGTCGTCACCTGGGCGATGTTGCGGACCTGGTTGGTCAGGTTGTTCGCCATGAAGTTGACGTTGTCGGTCAGGTCCTTCCACGTGCCCGCCACGTTCGGTACGCGCGCCTGGCCGCCGAGCATCCCCTCGGTGCCGACCTCGCGGGCCACGCGGGTCACCTCGTCGGCGAACGCGGACAGGGTGTCGACCATCGTGTTGATCACGCCCGCGAGCGCGGCGACCTCGCCCTTGGCCTCGACGGTGATCTTCTGGCTCAGGTCGCCCCTCGCCACCGCCGTGGCGACCTGGGCGATGGACCGCACCTGGCCGGTCAGGTTGGACGCCATGACGTTGACGTTGTCCGTCAAGTCCTTCCAGGTCCCCGAAACACCGCGCACGGTCGCCTGCCCGCCGAGGTTGCCCTCGGTGCCGACCTCCCTGGACACGCGGGTCACCTCGTCCGCGAACGCCGAGAGCTGGTCGACCATCGTGTTGATGGTCTCCTTCAGTTCCAGGATCTCGCCGCGGGCGTCCACCCGGATCTTCTGCGTCAGGTCTCCGCGCGCGACCGCCGTGGTCACCTGCGCGATGGACCGCACCTGGGCGGTGAGGTTGTCGCCCATGACGTTCACCGACTCGGTGAGGTCCTTCCACGTCCCCGAGACGCCCTCGACGTCGGCCTGACCGCCCAACCGCCCCTCCGTGCCCACTTCACGGGCGACGCGGGTGACCTCGTCGGCGAACGCGGACAGCTGGTCGACCATCGTGTTGATGGTGTTCTTCAGCTCCAGGATCTCGCCGCGGGCGGTGACGGTGATCTTCTGGGAGAGGTCGCCCTTGGCGACCGCCGTGGCGACCTGGGCGATGGACCGCACCTGCGCGGTCAGGTTGCCCGCCATGAAGTTCACCGAGTCCGTCAGGTCCCGCCACGTGCCGGAGACGCCCTTGACGTCGGCCTGCCCGCCGAGGATGCCCTCCGTGCCGACCTCCCGGGCCATGCGGGTCACCTCGTCGGCGAAGCTGGAGAGCTGGTCGACCATGGTGTTGATGGTGTTCTTGAGTTCGAGGATCTCGCCGCGGGCGGTCACGGTGATCTTCTGCGACAGGTCGCCCTGCGCGACGGCGGTGGTCACCTGCGCGATGTTGCGGACCTGGTCGGTCAGGTTGCCCGCCATGAAGTTCACCGAGTCGGTGAGGTCCCGCCACACGCCGCCCACGCCGGGAACCTCGGCCTGGCCGCCCAAGCGGCCCTCGCTGCCGACCTCGCGGGCCACGCGGGTCACCTCGTCGGCGAAGCTGGAGAGCTGGTCGACCATCGTGTTGACGGTCTCCTTGAGCTCCAGGATCTCGCCGCGCGCGTCCACGTCGATCTTCTGCGACAGGTCTCCCCGCGCGACCGCCGTGGCGACCTGGGCGATGTCGCGCACCTGGCTGGTCAGGTTGCCCGCCATGGCGTTCACCGAGTCGGTCAGGTCCTCCCAGGTGCCCGACACGCCCGGCACCTCCGCCTGGCCGCCCAGCCTGCCCTCGGTGCCGACCTCGCGCGCCACGCGCGTGACCTCGGAGGTGAACAGCGACAGCTGGTCGACCATGCCGTTGAACACGGAGGCGATCTCGCCGAGCAGCCCGTCGGCGTCGTCCGGCAGGCGGGTGCCGAAATCGCCGTCGCGCACCGCGGTCAACCCGGCCAGCAACTGGCGCAGCCCTGGCTGGTCGACCGTGGAAGGGGCGCTGCCCGCCGCGGCGCGGGAGGCGTCGACCGTCGTGTCGCTCATGATCACCCTCGTTCAGCTCGAACGCGGACCCTACAGCGGAGCCGCGGCGACATTCTCGCGTGATCCACGGGGGCGCAGGCGGGTGGATGCCGCACCGCGACACCGCTCCCAGGAGGTGGGCGGCCGCGCTCCGGTCGAGGCGATCCGTGATCGGTAACTCGATCGGGTGATGGTCGTCGGATGGCGTAGCGAAGGGCACCGCCGGGCGATGTGACCCATGACGTGTCGCCACGAGGTCGTCGATCAAGGGCGCCCCGTCACGAGAGCGGGGAATCGTCTGCCGTGAGGATTTCGAGGGTCCGGATCGAGAACTTCCGCCGCCT
Source organism: Umezawaea sp. Da 62-37 (assembly GCF_032460545.1). Classification (GTDB taxonomy): domain Bacteria; phylum Actinomycetota; class Actinomycetes; order Mycobacteriales; family Pseudonocardiaceae; genus Umezawaea. Next base: position 2,442,312 of record NZ_CP135965.1, on the reverse strand, counting down.
CGACCACGTCGAGATCCACTTCACCGACGTGGCGACGCTGACCGGGGCCGAGGGGGTGGGGACGGCCGCGGTGCTGCGCGTGCTGGACTGGTTCTTCAACGACGCCAAGGCGTCCGACCTCGCCGAGGACGACCTGCCCCGCGGGGCGGAGTTCTCGGTGGAGGTCGAGTTCGACCGGCTCACCGAGCAGGACCGCGTCGAACTGGGCGGTCACGTGACCGTGGAGTCCGACCGGTGCGTCGTCCGGAAGGTCCGGCACGCCGACGGGTCGGAGACGATGAGCGGCGACCTCCCCGACTTCGCGCCGATCAGGCACATCACGGGCGCCGAGGAGGAGTAGCGCAACCCAGCCGTCGGTACCCGAGTGGTTCCGGCATCCCTTGCGGGCACGCGCTTCCCCTCGCCCGACCGCGCCCCCGGCCGTCCCGGAGCGCGGTCGGGCGGTGATCGGGGTCAGGTGTGGTCGGCGAGCCCACGGGCCACGTCGTGGGGCGACGGCATGGCCGCCACCTCGGCGGCCATGGCCCTGGCCGCCTCGTGCACGGCCTCGTCGGTGAGCAGGCGGCGCGCCTTGGTCGCGATCACCTCGACCGCGAGGTCGGCGGCGAGCACCTGGTCGCCGAGGCCCGCGGCGGTCACCACGCGGGCGTTGCTGAACTGGTCGGCGCCCTGCGGCAGCACCAGGTGCGGCACACCCGTCGCGAGCGTGCCCATCGTCATGCCGGCTCCGCCGTGGTGCACCACCAGGTCCACGTGCGGCAGGAGGTCGGCGTGCGGCAGCCACGGTCGCACGACCACGTTGTCCGGCACGTCGCCCAGCGAGCCCGCCGCGACACTGGGGCCGGTGGCCACGATGACGTTGGCGTCCAGCGCGGCCAAGCCCGTGATGGCGGTGCGCAGCACGCCGGTGTCGCCGAACGCGGTGCCCAGCGTCAGGTACACCAGCGGCTTGCGGTGTTCGAGCACCCACGACGGCAGCTCGCCCGGCTCGGAGAACGGCATCGGCCGCAGCGGGACGACCCTGTCCTGCGGGATCGGGAACTCCGGGTCCTGCAACGACGGCGGGCAGATGTCCAGGTAGGGGTTGCCGAGCGGCATGAGGTAGCCGTCGGGCAGGTCGACACCGAGGTCGTCGGCGACCTCGGCCAGGTTCGCGCGCAGGGCCTCGGGAGTGCCGGTGGGCCGCCACATCCGGCCGAACGAGTGGCACACCGCGGGCACCCCCGCGGCCCTCGCGGCCAGCCCCGCGCCCGCGTTGGCCAGCTCGTGCACGACCAGGTCGGGCTTGCGGTCCAGGATGATCGGCGCCAGGTCCGCCGCGTAGCTGCGCGGCAGGATCGAACCGAACACCTCCGACACCCGCTCCGGCTGGAAATCGGGCTTCTTCCGGTCCGCGGGGCCCGCGTTGGCCAGTTCGAACGCCTCCAGCATGTCCATACCGCCCGCGACGTGGTCCACGCCGCACCGGGTGATGGTGCCCGCGAACAGGGCCGTGGTCACGAACGTGACCTCGTGACCCACCTCGCGGGCGGCGATGACGAGCGGTAAGAGGGGGTAGGTGTGACCGTGGGCGCCGAGGCTCGAGAAGAGGATTCGCACTCGGCCGAAGGTAACGAGTTCGCTCCGCGCGAGGAGAGCCACCCCGATCGAGTGAAGCCGATCCGAATCCGCCCCTGCCGTCGACCGAACAGCCGATGCTGCGATGTGGGCCCGTGACGACGCGGGTCGACAACAGGGGAGGAATTCACATGTCGGCACGGATGAAGTCCGCGCTGTGCGCGATCACCGCTCTGGCGGGCCTGGTGCTCGTCGCACCCCAGGCCACCGCCCAGGCCGCCTACCCCACCAACACCTTCCGCGTGTCCTACGGGGCGAGCTACGCCCAGGGCACCATGACCTGGTTCAACCGGACCGTGCGCCTCACCGGCGACCTGCGGACCCTCAGCAGCAGCGGGTGCCGCAAGGCCTACGCCGCCACCTTCGACTCCGCCGTCGACCTGCTGGGCGAGCGCAACACCAGCGCGAAGTGCGGGGACGCGGTCAGGTCGTTCCAGCTGGACGTGCCCGCCGACGTCGTGGGCGGCGCCTACGCCACCTCCGTCTGCCTCCTGGACGCGAACGGCGTCGTGCTCGGCGACTGCGTCGCCTACTTCCGCGGCGACGCGGGCTGATCCGGTCGTTCGGGTTCGTGACCGGGTCTGACGGTGGCCTGTCGTCCTAAGGCAACGCAAAGAACTCCCCGAACACCTTGTCGCGCCTGGGTCCACGCCCGATGGTGTGGTGGATCACACCAGGAGGGCGACTATGGCAGTCGAGGTCGAGCGGGGAAGAAGCGCCGTGGAGCGGCGGGTTGTCGGGAACGTGCTGCGGGGGTCGATCGGGAATCTGATCGAGTGGTACGACTGGTACGCGTACACGGCGTTCAGCATCTACTTCGCGGCGGCTTTCTTCCCCAAGGGGGACCAGACGGCGCAGTTGTTGAACACCGCGGCGGTGTTCGCGGTCGGGTTCCTGATGCGGCCGTTGGGCGGGTGGCTGCTGGGCCGCTACGCGGATCGGCACGGGCGGCGGGCGGCGTTGACGTTGTCCGTGTCGCTGATGGCGCTGGGGTCGTTGATGATCGCGCTGACGCCCTCGTTCGCGACGATCGGGGTCGCGGCGCCGATCCTGCTGGTGCTGGCGCGGCTGTTGCAGGGGCTGTCGGTGGGCGGGGAGTACTCGACGTCGGCGACCTACCTGTCCGAGGTGGCGTCGAAGGGGAAGCGGGGGTTCTACTCGAGTTTCCAGTACGTGACGCTGACGGCGGGCCAGTTGTTGGCGCTCGGGGTGCAGATCGTGTTGCAGCAGGTGTTGTCGCGGCACGAGATGCAGTCGTGGGGGTGGCGGATCGCGTTCGTGGTGGGTGCCACCGGGGCGATCGTCGTGATGTACCTGCGGCGGAGCATGGACGAGTCGGAGAGCTTCCGACGCGAGGGCAGGACGTCCGAGGCGCGGGGGTCGTTGCGGGCGCTGGCGAGGTACCCCAGGGAATGCCTGCTGGTCGTGGGGCTGACGCTGGGCGGGACGGTGGCGTTCTACACGTACACGACGTACCTGCAGAAGTTCATGATCAACACGAGTGGCATCGACGCGGCGACGGTGAGCTGGATCAACTTCCTGGCGCTGCTGGTGTTCGTGGTGATCCAGCCGATCGCGGGGGCGTTCTCGGACCGGATCGGGCGGCGGCCGCTGCTGTTGGCGTTCGGGGTGCTGGGGACCCTGGGGACGGTGCCGCTGCTGACGACGCTGGCGTCCACCGACGAGGTCGTGCCCGCGTTCCTGCTGATGCTGGTGGGCCTGGTGGTGGTGACCGGGTACACGTCGATCAACGCCATCGTGAAGGCCGAGCTGTTCCCGACGCGGATCCGGGCGCTCGGTGTGGGGTTGCCGTACGCGCTCACGGTCGCGATCTTCGGCGGCACCGCGGAGTACGTGGCGCTGTGGCTGAAGTCGGCGGGCCACGAGTCGTGGTTCTACTGGTACGTCTCGGGATGCGTCCTCGTCTCGTTGATCGTGTACGGCACCATGAGGGAGACGTCGAAGGAGTCGACGCTGGAGGAGAAGGTCAGTCCTTAGTGGACTCGATCTCCAGTGGTGCGACCGGGTCGGGGGAGAAGAACGAGCCGGGGACCGGGGAACCGGCGGACCCCAGCTTGTTCATCTTCTTCGGCACGGCCGTGCCCTGGTAGGCCAGCGGTCGGTCGGCCAGCGGCTGGTGCACCTCGATGAAAGCCCCGTGCGGCAGCCGCTTGACGATCCCGGTCTCGATGCCGTGCTCCAGCACCGCCCGGTCGGAGTGCTGGAGCCCCAGGCACAGCCGGTAGGTGACGTAGTACGCCAGCGGCGGCAGCAGCAGGAGCCCCAGCCTGCCCGCCCACACCGTCGCGTTGAGCGAGATGTCGAACGCGTGCGCGATCACGTCGTTGGCCGCCGACAGCAGCGCGACCATGAAGTACGCGAGGGCCATGACCCCCAACGACGTCCGCACCGGCACGTCGCGCGGCCGTTGCAGCAGGTTGTGGTGCGCGTGGTCGCCGCTGAGCCTGCGCTCGATCCACGGGTACACCGCCGCGAGGCCGGTCAGCAGCGGGAGCCCGGCCAGGAACGGGAAGAACGCCGCCGGGATCGTGTAGCTCCCGAGGTACACCTCCCACGCGGGCCACAGCCGCAGCAGGCCGTCGGTCCACGCCATGTACCAGTCCGGCACCGTGCCCGCCGACACCTGGCCCGCGTTGAACGGCCCGAAGTTCCACACCGGGTTGATCTGGAACAGCCCGCCCAGCACGGCGCACACCCCGACGACCACCGCCAGGAACACGCCGCTCTTGACCATGAACACCGGCATGATCCGCACGCCGACGACGTTGCGCTCCTTGCGGCCGACGCCGGGGAACTGGGTGTGCTTCTGGTACCAGACCAGCGCGAGGTGCACGGCGATCAGCCCGAGCAGGACGGCCGGGATCAGCAGCACGTGCAGGGTGTAGATGCGCGGGATGACCTCGGTGCCGGGGAACTCGCCGCCGAACAGCGCCCAGTGCAGCCAGGTCCCGACCACCGGGATCGACAGCAGCAGCGACGCCGTGATGCGCAGACCGGCGCCGGACAGCAGGTCGTCGGGCAGCGAGTAGCCGAACAGGCCCTCCAGGCAGCCGAGCACGAACATCCCGATGCCGAGCACCCAGTTCAGCTCGCGCGGACGGCGGAAAGCGCCGGTGAAGAACACCCGGAGCATGTGCACGACGATCGCCGCCATGAACAGCAGCGCCGCCCAGTGGTGCACCTGGCGGACGAACAGCCCGCCGCGCACCTCGAACGAGATGTCCAGCGTCGACGCGAACGCGCGCGACATCTCCATCCCGCGCAGGTTGGTGAAGACGCCGTCGTAGACGACCTCCTCCATCGACGGGTCGAAGAACAGCGCCAGGTAGACGCCGGACAGCAGCAGGACGATGAAGCTGTACAGCGCGATCTCGCCGAGCAGGAACGACCAGTGCGTCGGGAAGACCTTGTTGAGCTGCTTGCGCGCCGCGCCCGCGAAGTGGAAGCGCTGGTCGGCGGCCTTGGTGGCAGTGGTGAGCGATGGCATGTCCGCACCCCCGGTCCGGACCGCGCCCCCCGGCGTCGGTCCGCTTCTCCAGTGTGCCGTGGTTCCGCGCCCACGACCCCACCTTCGGACGAACCAGGGTCCTGATGTGTGACAGCACTCAGTCGCGCAGCCCCAGCGCCCTGGCCACGACGGTCGCGGAGTGCACCGGTTCGACGCCACTGCCCTCGCGGACCTGGGTGCGGCAGCTGAACCCGTCCGCGACCACGGCGGTGTCCGCCTCGGCCGCGCGCACGGCGGGCAGCAGCGCCTGCTCGGCGACGGCCATCGACACCTCGTGGTGGCCGCGCTCGAACCCGAAGTTGCCCGCCAGGCCGCAGCACCCGGCGTCCAGCACGTCGGCCGCCACGCCCGCCTTGGCCAGCAGCGCCCGGTCGGCGTCGAACCCGAGTTCGGCGTACTGGTGGCAGTGCGTCTGCACGATCGCCTTCCCCGTGCCGGGTACCCCCTCCAGTGACGGCTCCACGTGCTCGGCGAACGTCCGCGTCGCGGCGGCCAGCGCGGCGACGTCCGGGTCGTCGCCCGCCAGTTCCAGCGCGTCCGAACGGAGGAACGCCGTGCACGACGGCTCCAGCCCGACGACCGGCACCCCGGCGGCGGTGTACCGGCTCAGGATCCGGGCCGTGCGGCGCAACACCCTGCGCGCCAAGCCCAGCTGACCGGTCGACATCAGCGTCAGTCCACAGCAGACAGTGCGGCTCGGGATCCGCACCGACTCCCCGAGGTGGGTCAGCACGGCCGCCGCGTCGTGCCCGATCGACGGCTCGAAGTGGTTGGTGAACGTGTCGGTGAACAGCAGCACCTCGGGCCCGGACGACTCCACCCGGCGGAACGTCGCCCGGAACGACGCCTTCGCCACGACGGGGATCCGGCGTTCGGGCGCGAGCCCGGCGAGCTTCGGGAACCGCGAGGTCAGCCGGTTCACCAGCCCCAGCCGCAGCCACAGCGGCAGCCACCCCATCGAGTAGTGCGCGACCGGGCGCAGCCTGCCCTTGTAGTGCTGGTGCAGGAACTCGGCCTTGTACGTGGCCATGTCCACGTCGACCGGGCAGTCCCGCTTGCACCCCTTGCAGCCCAGGCACAGGTCCAGCGCGTCGCGGACCTCGGTCGACCGCCACCCGTCGCGCACGACCCCGCCGTTGAGCATCTCGAACAGCAGCCGCGCCCGGCCGCGGGTGGAGTGCTGCTCCTCGCCGGTCACCCGGTAGCTCGGACACATCACGCCGCCGCTGGTGTTCAGGCACTTCCCGACGCCGACGCACCGCCGGGTCGCGCCCGCGAAGTCGCCGCCGTCGGCGTGCAGCGCCAACGCCGTGCGGGTCGGGATGCGGGCCGGTGCCACGAGCACGCGCAGGTCCGCGTCCAGCGGCACCGGGTCCACGATCCGACCGGGGTTCATCCGGTTGTCGGGGTCGAAAGCGGCCTTGAACCGCCCGAACGCCCTGATCGCGGCGGGCGGGTACATCCTCGGCAGCAGCTCGGACCGGGCCTGCCCGTCGCCGTGCTCGCCGGAGATCGACCCGCCGTGCGCCACGACGAGGTCCGCCGCGTCCTCCAGGAACGCCCGGTAGCCCGACGCGAAGTCGAAGTCGATCCGCACGTGCACGCAGCCCTCGCCGTAGTGCCCGTAGGTCAGGCCGCGCCGCCCGTGGCCCGCCAGCAGGGCGTCGAACTCCCGCAGGTAGGCCCCCAGCCGTTCCGGCGGCACGGCGGCATCCTCCCAGCCCGACCACGCCTCGGTGCCGTCGGCCATCCTGGTCGCCAGGCCCGCGCCGTCCTCGCGGATCCGCCACAGCAGCCGCTGCCGCGCGGGCGAGGTGACCACGACGGAGTTCGGCGCGATCGACGTCACCCGCTGCGCGGTCTCCTCGTCGCGGCACTCGACGAACAGCCAGCTCGCGCCGGGCGGCAGCAGGGCGAGCGCGGGGGAGTCGGGGGTGCGCTGCTCCACCACGGCGACCATGCCCGCGTCGATGCCCTCCAGCGCCAGCACGTCGTACTCGCGCAGTGCCATCACGTTGTCCGCGGCGTCGTAGGTGTTCGCGAACCCCAGCACGGCCAGCACCCGCCGCTCGGGGACCTCGACCAGCTTCACGGTCGCGCCCAGCACCGTCACGCAGGTGCCCTCCGTGCCCACCAGCGCCCGCGTGAGGTCCGGCAGGGCGTCCAGCGCGTACCCGGACACCCGGCGGCCCAGCGCCGGGAACCAGGTCGGGTCGACCTCCGGGAGCTCCAACGCGGGCGGCCTGCGGGTGTCGAAACCGGTCCCGTCCGGCAGCAGCACGTCGAGCGCCTCGACGTTCTCGCTGGTCTTGCCCCACGCGACCGAATGCGCGCCGCACGCGTTGTTGCCGATCATCCCGCCGAGCGTGCACCGCGAGTGCGTCGACGGGTCCGGGCCGAACAGCAGGCCGTGCGGGGCCGCGGCCGCGTTCAGCCGGTCGAGCACCACGCCGGGCTGGACCACGGCGAGCCGCCGCTCGGGATCGATCTCCACGATCCGGTTCAGGTACCGGGCGAAGTCGAGCACCATCCCCGGCCCCGCCGCGTTGCCCGCGATGCTCGTGCCGGCGCCCCGGTTCGTGATCGGCACGCCGTGCTCCACCGCCAGCGCCACGGCCGCCCGCACGTCGTCGAGCGTCCGCGGCCGCACCACCACGGCGGGCACGTGCCGGAAGTTCGACGCGTCGGTCGAGTACACGGCACGGGACGTCGGGTCGGTCAGCACGTCGCCGGAGACCTCGGCGGCCAACCGATCGGATAGTTCGCTCACCCGGACGATTGTGATCCGGGTCCGCCGATGCCGGGGTACTCGGGGGTAGCGGATAGCCTCGCGCCCATCAACCAGCAGCGATGGGAGAACCGTGTCGAGGTCCGTTCTGGTCACCGGCGGCAACAGGGGTATCGGCCTGGCGATCGCGCAGGCGTTCGCCGCACAGGGTGACAAGGTCGCCGTGACGCACCGCGGCTCCGGCGCGCCCGAAGGGTTGTTCGGCGTCAAGTGCGACGTGACGAACGGTGACGACATCACCGCGGCGCTGGCCGAGATCGAGGCGCACCAGGGGCCGGTCGAGGTGCTGATCGCGAACGCGGGCATCACCGACGACACGCTGCTGCTGCGGATGAGCGACGACCAGTTCGAGCGCGTGCTCGACGCGAACCTGACCGGCGCGTTCCGGGTCGTGCAGCGGGCTTCCAAGGGGATGCTGCGCAAGCGCTACGGTCGGATCGTGTTCATCTCCTCGGTCGTCGGCCTGCTCGGCAGCGCGGGCCAGGTCAACTACGCGGCCAGCAAGGCCGGTCTCGTCGGCATGGCGCGGTCGATCGCCCGCGAGCTGGGCTCGCGCAACATCACCGCGAACGTGGTCGCGCCCGGCTTCGTCACGACCGACATGACCGACAAGCTCACCGACGACCGCAAGAAGGCGATCCTCGGCCAGGTGCCCGCGGGCCGGTTCGCCACGCCCGAGGAGATCGCGTCCGCCGTGACCTTCCTGGCCTCGGACGCCGCCGGGTACATCACCGGCGCGGTCATCCCGGTCGACGGCGGCCTCGGCATGGGCCACTGAATCTTGTACAACCACGCAAACGGAGGAAGTAAGTGACGGGACTGCTCGAAGGCAAGCGATTGCTCATCACCGGTGTCATCACCGACGCGTCGATCGCCTTCCACGTCGCCAAGGTCGCGCAGGAGCAGGGCGCCGAGGTAGTGCTGACCGGGTTTGGCCGGATGAGCCTGGTCGAGCGCATCGCGAAGCGGCTGCCGAAACCCGCGCCGGTCGTGGAACTGGACGTGCAGAACCAGGAGCACCTCGACACGCTGGCCGACCGGGTGCGCGAGCACCTGGACGGCCTCGACGGACTCGTGCACGCCGTCGGCTACGCGCCGCCGAGCTGCCTCGGCGCGCCGTTCATGGACGCGCCGTGGGAGGACGTGGCCACGGCGATGCACGTGTCCGCGTACTCGTACAAGGCGCTCGCCGCCGCCGCGCTGCCGCTGCTGACCAGGGGCAGTTCGATCGTCGGCCTCGACTTCGACGCCCGCCAGGTGTGGCCCGCCTACAACTGGATGGGCCCGGCCAAGGCCGCGTTCGAGTCGATCAACCGGTACCTCGCGCGCGACCTCGGCGAGCACGGCATCCGGGTCAACCTCGTGTCCGCCGGTCCGGTGCGCACGATGGCCGCCAAGTCCATCCCCGGCTTCGCCGACCTCGAGGCGATGTGGGCCGAGAAGGCCCCGCTCGGCTGGAACGTCGACGACCCGACGCCGGTCGCGCAGTCCGTGTGCGGCCTGTTGTCCGACTGGTTCCCGGCCACCACCGGCTCCATGGTCTTCGTCGACGGCGGCGTGCACTTCCTGGGGCTCTAGGTTTCGCCCGACCGGGTCGACGTGATCATGAGCACGTCGACCCGGTTGTGCACGATTTCGAAGTCAGGGCCAGGATGTAGCGGTGAGTTACGACGCGCTGCTCTGGTTGTCGTTCGGGGGCCCGGAAGGACCAGCGGACGTCCGTCCATTCCTGGAGAACGTCACCAGGGGCCGAGGTGTACCACCCGAACGGCTGGACGAGGTCGAGGCGCACTACCAGCACTTCGGCGGCGTCTCACCCATCAACGCCCTCAACCTCGCCGCCATCGAGGCCGTCCGCGCGACCGGTTTCGACCTGCCGATCCACTTCGGCAACCGCAACTGGCACCCCATGGTCGAGGACACCCTCGCCGAGATGAAGGCCGCGGGCGTTCGCCGCGCGCTGGTGTTCCCGACCAGCGCGTACGGCGGGTACTCGGCGTGCAGGCAGTACGACGAGGACATCTCACGCGCCCGCGCCGCCGTGCCGGACGCCCCCGAACTGGTGAAGCTGCGCCAGTTCTTCGACCACCCGCTGTTCATCGACGCCTTCGCCGACGCCGTGCGCGCGGCCGCCGTCGACCTGCCCGCCGACCACCGGCTGGTGTTCACCGCGCACTCGGTGCCGGTCTCCGCCGACAACGCCGCGGGCCCCCCGTCCGAGGGCGGCAACCGGTACTCGCGCCAGATAGCGGAGGCCTCCCGCCTCGTCGCCTCCGCCGTCGGCCGCGACGAGTACGACGTCGTCTGGCAGTCCCGCTCCGGCCCGCCCCGCATCCCGTGGTTGGAGCCCGACATCGTCGACCACGTCGAGGCCCTGCACAAGAACGGCGTGACCGGGGTCCTGCTGTGCCCCATCGGTTTCGTCAGCGACCACCTGGAAGTCGTGTGGGACCTGGACACCGAGGCGCGCGAGCGGGCCGGTGAGCTGGGAATGGCCTTCGCCCGCGCCGCCACGCCCAACGGCGATCCGCGGTTCGCGGAGCTGGTGGTGGAGCTGGTGCGGGAGCACACGGAGGGGCTGGAGCCGCGGAAGCTGTCGGACTTCACCGCCGCCGGGTGCACCGTGAACGGGGCTCCTTGCGCGCCGTTGTGCTGCGAGCCGGCGAAGAGGTCGGGGAAGTACTAGGCCATTCCGCCGCAATAGGAGGACGGCCCCCGATCCGCCTGGTAGTACCAGGACCTGTCCCGCGGGAGGCGGTCGATGGGTGCGAGTCGGTGGGTCGTGGTCGGCGGAGGCGTGGTCGCCTGCGTCGCGCTCCTCGCCCTGCCCTCGAACGCCCGCGTGTGGGGTCTGCTCGTCGTGCTCCTGGCCGTGGTGGCGCTGGTGTTCGGCCGCCGTCCGGTGCGCGAGGTGCGCAACGACGTCGCGGAGGTGGTGGCGGGGCGGATCGTGCAGGTCGGTGTGCTGAACGCGCCGCTGGTCGTGGGTCGGTCGGAGCCAGCGAACAGGTTGCCGGGGTACACGAAGGTGTTCACCGGGCGGTCCGCGGAGTTGAACGGGCTGCTGCTCGCGATCACCTGGGCGCTGGAGCGGCCGGGTCCGGTCGTGCACGTCGTGCACGGTCCGGCGGGGATCGGGAAGACCGAGCTGGTGCTGCGGTTCGGGCACCTGATGGGTGACTGGTTCGACTGGCCGCTGTACCTCGACGTCGGGGGTGCGGAGGACGGCACGCCCGAGGACGACCTGGCGCAGCTGCTGGCGGATCCGGACGTCGGGGCGCGGCAGTCGGGGTCGGCGGCGGGGCTGCGGTCGTTGTGGCGGAGCCGGGTGGCGGGCAGTCGGGTGCTGCTGGTGCTGGACAACGTGGACAGCGCCGAGCAGGTGCTGCGGCTGCTTCCTGACCGGCGGGACTGCCCGTTCCTGGTGGTGCTGGTGGTGAGCCGGTCGCCGCACGACGAGCTGCGGGCGAGGGTGGACGCGCAGCACCTGGAGCTGGGCGCGTTCCCCTCCGAGGACGCGGTGACGCTGCTGCGCCGGTGCTCCGGGCGGGAGCTGTCCGACGACGAGCGGGTGTCCGCGCGGGAGCTGGTCCGCCGGTGCCGGTATTCGCCGCAGGAGATCCGGCTGCACGGCGCGCGCCTGCACACCGAGGCGTTGTCGGTGGGAGGCCTGCTGGCCCAGGTGCCCGATCCCGTCGAGGAGGGCGACCGGCCGACGCCCGCGTTCGAGCAGGCGTACGACCGGATCGGTCCGGCCGCGCGGCACCTGCTGAGGCACCTCGCCCTGCATCCGGGGCCGGACTTCGACGCGGCGGCGGCCGGGGCGCTGGCCGGCCGCGAGGAGGCGGAGGTGCGGGAGGCGCTGGCGGTGCTGGAGGAGGGCGTGCTGATCGCCCGCGACGGCGACCGCTACCGGCTGCACGAGCGGTTCCAGCGCACGGTGGCGGGGTTCCCGTTGCTGGACGTCGACGGGAGCACCCCGGAGGCCGATCACGACGTCGCGCTGCGCCGGTTGCTGTGCCACTACCGGCGGGAGGCGGTCGCGGTGGCCGCCCCGGTGGAGCCGCTGCTGACCCGGCACCGGCGGCCGGGCGCCGATCGGTCCGGCGTGCCGGACCCGGAGCTGCGGGCGCGGGCGCTGGCGTGGTTCAAGTCGGAACGGGCCAACGTGCTGGCGTGCCTGCGGGTCGCGCGCGGCCGGGAGCGGCTGGACGACGGGGTGGTGTCGCTGACCGACGCGATCGCCGGGTTCCTGCGGCACGAGGGCCCGTGGGAGACGGCCGTCGAGCTGCACACCGCCGCGGCGGAGCTGGCGCTCGGCCTGCACAGCCCCCGTGACCACGCCGTGGCGCTGAACGACCTGGGGATCGTGAACCGCCTGCTGGGTCGGTACGAAGTGGCGTACTCGACCCTGGAGCGGGCCTACCGGGCGATCGGCGGGCTGGCTGGTGAACTGCCCGAGGACGACGTCCGCATCGGCCGCGGCAACGCCCGCAACGAGCAGGGCAAGGTCGCCAACCTCCGGTCGGTCGAGCCGTTCGGGAGCACCTGGCGACGCCGGTCGCGCGTGGTGCTGGAGGAGGCCCTGGAGCTGTACCGCGGCGCGGGGGACACCATCGGCGTCGCCAACGCCGAGAAGAACCTCGGCGTCACCTGGTACCAGCTCGACAACCGGGTCCGCGCGCACGAGCACTTCCAGGAGGCGCTCGACCACTACGCCGAGCTGGACGACCACCTCGGACTGGCCGAGGTGCACAACCACCGGGGCTTCCTGTTCCTGGAGTCCGGTGACGTGGCGGACGCCTCGCGGGAGTTCCGGACGGCGCAGGCGTTCGCGCCCACGCACAGCCTGCTGGAGGGGGCGCGGGCGTTGGAGGGGGTGGGGAGGTGCCTGCTGGGGGCGGGGGACCGGGAACTGGGCTCGGGGTACCTGCGGGAGGCCGTGGCGGGGTACGGCGGTCTCGGGGACGTGGGGAAGGCGCAGGAGCTGACGGTGCTGCTGCGCGCCACCTCCGGCGGCTGAACAGGCCCTAGTGCAGCCCCGCGGCCTGGTCCGACAGCACCCGCACCGCCTCCTCGACAGCGGCGCACCGAGCCCGCCGCACAGCCTCCGACAACGGGCGCAGGGCGTCGTCGCGGGCCTGCATGGCGGAGGCCGACTTGGCGTTGCCGGGGGAGTCGCCCGCGGCCACCTCGAGGATCGCGGCGACCTCGGCGGCGCGTTGCAGGACGCGCACGGCACGCGGCGGCATGCCTGCCGGCCACTCCAGCTTCGAGTGCTTGGTGGACAGCGCGGCGATCTCCTCGCGCACGTTCGGGCGGTGCCTGGCGACGTCCAGCGTGACCAGCGCCGTCGCCGCCTGCCGCATCGCGCTCGCCATGCCGTGCTCTGCCTCGCCGATCGGCACGTGCTCGGCGCCGGAGGCGGACGGCAGGTCGAACACGGTCCAGCGCATGACGCCGTCGGCGACGATCTTCGGGACCAGGCCGACGCCGGTGTCGGGCAGGACGACCGCCTCACCCGCGCGCAGCGCGCAGGTGCTCAGCGGGCCCTTGCCTCCCAGTCCGCGGACGTCACCCGGAACGGGGAGGGCCAGCCTGCCGGTGGTGGTGCCCGCGCGCCTCAGCGACGCGAGCAGCAGCGCCGGGCCGACGGGGGCCTCGTCGGGGCCGGGGAGGTCCAGCGCGGTGGCGGTGCCGTCGTCGTCGGCCACCACTTCGTGCAGGTCCGCCCATTCTTGGAGGGCGTCAAGGACGTCGTCGGCAGCGGCTGCACCATGCAGCCACGCGGAGGTCCACACGACCAGCGTCGCACTCGCACAAGACACGCTGACCAAGGTTACTGCCTCCGGTGCGGTGCTCCGCGCTCAGGCGGCCGGTCCCACGTGGCGGACGAGCAGGTCGCGAAAACGGTTGCGGTCGCCGTTGTCCTCGAACGCGCGGTGGGGCACCGCGTACATCGGACCCCGTGCGCCCGCCTCGGTGCGCAGGATGAACCCGCGGCGGGTCTCCGTCCACGTCGGGAGGTGCGCCCACGGCAGTTCGCTGCGCGCCGCCTCGCCCACGGTCATCCGCAGCGAGTGGTCGTCCGCGGTCGCCGTGACCGTGCCCGCGGCCAACGGGTGGCCGCCGAAGTCGATCCGGACCTGGACGGGCACGAGCACCGCGACGACGACGGCCGCCCCGAGCCCGAACAGGCCGGGGGCGGTCTGCCCGGAGAGCAGCAGCACGACCGACCCGGCGGCCACCACCACCGAGAACCAGGTCGCCCAGCGGAACATCGGCACCGCGGATCGCAGCGCGTCGCCCCAGTCCGCCGGTTCGGGTGACCACCTGAAGTCGACGCTGCCGCTCACTACCGCTCCGATGTCGTGGTTGTCCATGGTGAGGGCATTCTGCCCTCGACGCGTCCGTCCGGGGGGTACTCCCGGCAGACCGTGACGAACGTGTGGCCGTTCCGCCCGAACGGGAGGAAACGGACGCGTGCGGCACGGCTGGAGCCGCTCCACGTCGACCATTCCGGCAAACGTGCGTAGCGTCGAACGGGTGACCGTCTCCTCCGCACTTCCCCGTACCGCGGGCGAGCTCCGCGCCGCGGGCCACCTGCCCCGCAGCGTGAAGATCGAAATCCGGGAGAACCTGCTGACCGCCCTGCGCACCGGGAGCAACCCGTGGCCGGGCATCGTCGGTTTCGACCGCACCGTGATCCCGCAGCTCGAACGCGCGCTGCTCGCCGGGCACGACTTCGTGCTGCTCGGCGAGCGCGGCCAGGGCAAGACCCGGCTGCTGCGCACCCTGATCGGCCTGCTCGACGAGTGGACCCCCGTCATCGAGGGCTCCGAGCTGGGCGAACACCCGCTGGAGCCCATCTCCCCCGAATCGAAGCGCCGCGCCGAGGAGCTGGGCGACGAGCTGCCCGTCGTCTGGCGACACCGCGACCAGCGCTACGCCGAGAAGCTCGCGACGCCGGACACCTCCGTCGGTGACCTCGTCGGCGACGTCGACCCGGTCAAGGTCGCCCAGGGCCGCAGCCTCGGCGACCCCGAGACCATCCACTACGGACTGCTGCCGCGCTCGCACCGCGGCATCATCGCCATCAACGAGCTGCCCGACCTGGCCGAGCGCATCCAGGTGTCGCTGCTCAACGTGATGGAGGAGCGCGACATCCAGGTCCGCGGCTACACGCTGCGGCTGCCGCTGGACGTGCTGCTCGTCGCGACCGCGAACCCCGAGGACTACACCAACCGCGGCCGGATCATCACGCCGCTCAAGGACCGGTTCGGCGCCGAGATCCGCACGCACTACCCGTTGGAGATCGGCGCCGAGGTCGACCTGGTCCGCCAGGAGGCCGAGCTGGTCGCCGAGGTCGGCGACCACCTGGTCGAGGTCGTCGCCAGGTTCGTGCGGCACCTGCGCGAGTCGTCGTCGATCGACCAGCGCTCCGGCGTGTCCGCGCGGTTCGCCGTCGCGGCCGCCGAGACCGTCGCCGCGTCCGCGCTGCGCCGTTCGGCGCTGATCGGCGAGACGCCCGCGGTGGCCCGCCCGGTCGACCTGGAGTCGGTGCCCGAGGTGCTGCGCGGCAAGCTCGAGTTCGAGGCGGGCGAGGAGGGCCGTGAGATCGAGATCCTCACGCACCTGCTGCGCCGCTCGATCGCCGACACCGCGCGCTCCACGTTCGCGGGCCTCAACCTGAAGTCGCTGGCCGACGCCGTCACCGACGGCCACCCCGTGGCCACCGGCGAGCGGGTGCACGCGAGCGACATGCTCGCCGCGCTGCCGGAGCTGCCGGTGCTGCACGAGGTCGCGGCCCGCGTCGGCGTCGGCCCCAAGGACCCGGTGGGCCGGATCGCCTCCGCCGTCGAGCTGGCGCTGGAGTCGCTCTACCTGACCAGGCAGATCGGCAAGGACAGCGACGACGATCGATCGGTGTACGGATGAGCGGTTACCGCTACGGCCGCTATGTGGACGGCCCCGACCCGTTGGCGCCGCCGACGGATCTGCGCGCGGCCATGGACGAGCTCGGCCGCGAGGTCATGGAGGGCTCATCACCCGCCGCCGCGCTGCGCGAGCTGCTGCGCCGCGGCATGGACGGCACCCGCGGGCTCGACGACCTGATGGGCAAGCTCTGGAAGAAGCGGTCGGACATCCAGCGCCGCCACCGGCTGGACGGGACGCTCCAGGAGGTCCAGCGGCTGCTGTCCGAGGCGCTGAGCGCCGAGCGGCGGACGCTGTTCCCCGAGCCGACCGACGACGCCCGGTTCCGCGAGGCGCAGCTCGACGCGCTGCCTCCGGGCACCGCGGCGGCCGTGCGGGACCTGGCCGAGTACGACTGGCGCTCCTCCGAGGCGCGCGAGTCCTACGAGAAGATCCAGAACCTGCTCGGTCGCGAGCTGATGGACCAGCGCTTCCAGGGCATGAAGGAGGCGATGGCGAACGTCGACCAGGGCGACGTCCAGCGCGTCCAGGAGATGCTGTCCGACCTCAACGAGCTGCTCGCCGGACACGCGGCCGGGGACGAGGACACCCCGCGCCGGTTCGACGAGTTCATGGCCGAGCACGGCGAGTTCTTCCCGGAGAACCCGCGCAACGTCGATGAGTTGATCGACGCGCTGGCCGCGCGGTCCGCCGCCGCGCAGCGGATGATGAACTCGATGAGCGACGAGCAGCGCGCCGAGCTGGCCGCGCTGTCGCAGCAGGCGTTCGGCAACTCCGGCGTCGGCCAGCAGCTGTCCACTTTGGACTCGCTGCTGCAAGGCCTGCGTCCCGGCGAGGACTGGAACGGCTCCGCCCGCTTCCGCGGCAACAACCCGCTGGGGCTCGGCGAAGGCGCCCAGGCCATGTCGGACCTCGCCGACCTGGACGCGCTCGCCGAACAGCTCGGCCAGTCCTACCCCGGAGCCAGGCTGGAGGACATCGACGTCGAGTCGCTCGTCCGCCAGCTCGGTGCCGAGGCCGGGGTGGACGCCCGGCGGCTCGCCGAACTCGAACGCCAGCTGCGCGACCAGAACCTGCTCGAACGGGGCCCCGACGGCGACCTCCGGCTGACCCCGAAGGCGTTGCGGCGCTTGGGCGAGGCCGCGCTGCGCGGTGTCGTCGACAGCGTCCGCACCCCGCGCGGCGACCGCGACAACAACCGGGCGGGCGCGGCCGGTGAACCGATCGGCAGCACCAGGCCGTGGCAGTTCGGCGACTCCGAGCCGTGGAACGTTCCGCGCACGGTCACCAACGCGGTGCTCCGCAGCGGCGGCGGGCCGGTGAAGTTGGACGTGGTCGACGTGGAGATCACCGAGACCGAGCAGCGGTCCCGCGCGGTCATCGCGCTGTGCGTCGACACGTCGTGGTCGATGGTCCAGGACGGCCGCTGGGTGCCGATGAAGCGCACCGCGCTGGCGCTGCACCACCTGGTGCGCACCAGGTTCCGCACGGACGCGCTGGAGCTCATCACGTTCGGCAGGCACGCCGAGACCGTCGACATCGGCGGGCTCACGTCGTTGGAGGGGGTGTGGGAGCAGGGCACCAACCTGCACCACGCCCTCCTGCTGGCGGGCAGGCACCTCCGCCGCCACCCCGACGCCCAGCCGGTCGTGCTGGTCGTCACCGACGGCGAACCCACCGCGCACCTGGAGCCGAGCGGCGAGGCGGAGTTCCACTACCCGCCGCTGCCGCGCACGTTGGGCAAGACGCTGGTGGAGGTCGACAACATCGCCAAGCTCGGCGCGTCGATCACCGTGTTCAAGCTGGGTGATGACCCCCGGTTGGCGGCTTTCGTCGACACCGTGGCCCGCCGCAGTGGCGGGCGCGTGGTGGCGCCGGACGAGGACGGGCTCGGGGCGGCTGTGGTGAGCGACTACCTGCGGGCGCGCAAGCGCCGGTAGCCGACGTTCCGGGCGCTCGGGCACCTCCGATCGGGGGTGCCCGAGCGCTTTCCACCGCCGACCGCCCACACTGGTCCGGTGGACTCCGAAGGCGCGCGGGTGGCGCGGGACTGGTTGGCCGAGCGCGGTGTGACGCCGGTGGACGGGGCGTGGGTGCGCCTGACGGCCGAAGGCGACGAGGAACCGCTGAGCGCCAACGACGTGGCGCACGAGTGGACCGACAAGGCGCTGGAGGACCCGGACCTGGACAACGCCGGGCGGGTGCGGGTGGCGCTCGGGCTGCTGGACCTGCTCGACCAGTACGCGGTGGCGATGTACCTGAAGGTCACGCCGCTCGACCCCGCCACCGAGCACCTGCTCTGGCAGGCGTTCCGGGACCGGCTGGAGCACCCGGACTCGGCCGAGCCGGTGACCTACGCGTTGTGGGTCGACTGGTTCGAGGACCCGGCGAGTGTGGAGACCGCCTTCGCCGAGGTGGTCGTGGGGCTCGACGAGCTGGCCGAGGGGCCGTTGCGGCGCGCGCGGCGGGTGCTGGTGGTGTCCGGACCGGTGCCGTGGCGGCTCAAGCACGACCTCTACCGCAGGGCCGCGGGCACGCCCGCCCTGCACGAAGCCCTGTTCCACGGGCTGCGGGGCAGCCTGCACGACGTGTACGGCGACCTCGACCGGGAGGCGGCGCTCGACCTGCTGGCCGGTCTTGACCTGCCCGAGGAGCGGGTGGCAGTGCTGCGCGGGGACCTCAGGGCTTCCTAGGCTCGCGGTCCGCCGCCAGCGTGGTCTCCGTCGTCCGGTCCCGGCCGACCCGGTGCTTGCCCGGCTTCAGCAGCGAGAAGTGCGACTCGTCGCGCATCCGGTCGACCATGTGCGGGTAGTGCAGCTCGAACGCGGGCCGCTCCGACCGGATCCGGGGCAGCTCCAGGAAGTTGTGCCGCGGCGGGGGTGAGGTGGTGGCCCATTCCAGCGAGTTCCCGAACCCCCACGGGTCGTCGGCGGTGGTGGCGTCGCCGAAGCGGTAGCTGCGGAAGACGTTGTACACGAACGGGAGGACGGAGGCGCCGAGGAGGAAGGCGCCGATGGTGGAGAGGGTGTTGAGGAAGGTGAACCCGTCGCCGGGCAGGTAGTCGGCGTAGCGCCTGGGCATGCCCTCGTTGCCCAGCCAGTGCTGGATGAGGAACGTCAGGTGGAAGCCGATGAACGTGGTCCAGAAGTGCACCTTCCCCAGGCCCTCGTGGAGCATCCGGCCGGTCATCTTGGGGAACCAGAAGTAGATCCCGGCGTAGGTGGCGAACACGATGGTGCCGAACAGCACGTAGTGGAAGTGCGCGACGACGAAGTACGTGTCGGTGACGTGGAAGTCGATCGGCGGCGACGCCAGCAGGATGCCGGTGAGCCCGCCGAGCAGGAACGTGACCAGGAAGCCGACGCTGAACAGCATGGGCGTCTCGAACGTGACCTGGCCGCGCCACATCGTGCCGATCCAGTTGAAGAACTTGATGCCGGTCGGCACGGAGATCAGGAACGTCATCGCCGAGAAGAACGGCAGCAGCACGGCGCCGGTCGCGTACATGTGGTGCGCCCACACGGCCACCGACAGCATGGCGATGGCGAGCGTCGCGAACACCATGCCCTTGTACCCGAACAGCGGTTTGCGGCTGAACACCGGGATGATCTCGGTGATGATGCCGAAGAACGGCAGCGCCACGATGTAGACCTCGGGGTGGCCGAAGAACCAGAACAGGTGCTGCCACAGGATGACGCCGCCGTTGGCGGGGTCGAACACGTGCGCGCCGAGGTGGCGGTCGGCGGCCAGGCCGAGCAGGGCCGCGGTGAGGATCGGGAACGCCAGCAGGATCAGGATGCTGGTCACCAGGATGTTCCAGGTGAAGATCGGCATCCGCCACATCGTCATGCCGGGCGCGCGCAGGCACACGACGGTCGTGGTCATGTTGACGCCGCCGAGGATCGTGCCGAGGCCGCTGACGGCCAGCCCCATGATCCACAGGTCCGCGCCGATGCCGGGGGAGTGGATGGCGCTGCTCAGCGGCGTGTACGCGGTCCAGCCGAAGTCGGGCGCGCCGCCGGGGGTCAGGAACGACGACAGGACGATCAGGCCGCCGAACAGGAACAGCCAGTAGGAGAACGCGTTGAGCCGCGGGAACGCCACGTCCGGGGCGCCGATCTGCAACGGCAGGACGTAGTTGGCGAAGCCGAACAGGATCGGGGTCGCGTAGAGCAGCAGCATGATCGTGCCGTGCATGGTGAACAGCTGGTTGTACTGCTCGTTCGACAGGAACTGGAGTCCGGGCCTCGCCAGCTCGCCGCGCATCAGCAGCGCCATCACGCCGCCGACCATGAAGAACGCGAACGACGTGACCAGGTAGAGGATGCCGATCTGCTTCGGGTCGGTGGTCCTGAACAGCGAGAGCAGCAGCGAGCCCTTGGGTCGTGGTCGGGCGGCGCCGGGATGGGGGATCACCGGTGTGGGCCTGAGCGCGGTCATGCCGCCTCCCTCGTCGCAGGACGTGAGCGGCGTCCATGCTCCACCCGTGGGGAGGTGGCGGCAATCGGTCAGCCGGGGAGTTGTCCGTTCTTGGGTTCCGGTTCGGGTGGTCAAGGGAAGGAACGAAGCCCGGCCCCCGGTGCGCGATTGTCTCAATGCTTGATCCTGCTTGTCAAGGCGGGAAAGATGTCTTGACAAGCAGGATCAAGCAGGAGGGCGCTGTGGATCGGGGGCAGGGGGTGGGTCTGGCTTCGCCAGCATCGGGCTGCGCCCGACAGGGCATCCTTGCTGCGCGTCGGACAAGGCATCGGCTGCGCCGACGGGGCATCCTTGCTGCGCGTCGGACAGGGAGGTGGGGCGCTGTGAGTCGGGTGGGGGCGGCCTGTGCTTGCTGCGCGTCGGGTAGGCGGTGGCGTACGTCGACAGGTGGCGGGGCGGCCTTGTCCGATATGTGACCCCACCCGTCAGGCGGACCTGATCACGGCCACTTAGCCTTCTGCACCATGAAGTGGCTCCGCTGGGTCCTGCCCGCGCTCCTGGTTGTCGTCTGGCTGGCCGTCGGCGGTGTCGGTGGCCCGTTGCAGGGCAAGTTGTCGGAGGTGCAGAAGAACGACAACGCGTCGTTCCTGCCCGCGTCGGCGGAGGCCACCGAGGTCGCGGACTGGCAGAAGCGCTTCGCCGACCAGGAGTCGCTGCCCGCGCTCGTCGTGTTCGAGCGCGAGGGCGGGCTGACGCAGGAGGACCTGGGCGCGATCGGGGACCGGGCCAGGGCGCTCACGTCGTTCGACGGCCTGTCCGGCAAGGTCGTCGGGCCCGTGCCCGCCGAGGACGGCAAGGCGGCGCAGGTGATCGTGCCGCTCAAGCCCGTGGGCTCGGAGATCACCGAGGTCGTCGAGGAGTTGCGCGACTCCGTCCGGGAGGGCCTGCCCGGTGGGCTGTCGGTCTACGTCACCGGTCCCGCGGGCATCCTGGGCGACTTCGCCAACGCGTTCGGCGGCATCGACGGCCTGCTGCTGCTCGTCACGGCCGTCGTGGTCGCGCTGATCCTGCTGGTGGTCTACCGCAGTCCGCTGCTGCCGCTGGTGGTGATCCTCAACGCGGGCCTGGCGCTGTGCCTGGCGGTCATCGCCGTGTACCTGCTCGCCCGCGAGGACGTGCTGACCCTCAACGGGCAGAGCCAGGGCATCCTGTTCATCCTCGTGTTCGGCGCCTCCACGGACTACTCGCTGCTGCTCGTCGCGCGGTTCCGGGAGGAGTTGCACCGGCACGAGGACAGGTGGAGTTCCCTGCGCACGGCCATGAGGTCGTCGCTGGAGCCGATCGTGGCGTCCGCCGGGACCGTGATCATCGGCCTGCTTTGCCTGCTGCTGTCGGACCTGAAGTCCAACCAGGGCCTCGGTCCGGTGGCCGCGATCGGCATCGCGGCCTCGCTGATCGCCACGCTCACGTTCCTGCCCGCGATGCTCGCGCTGCTCGGCCGGGCGGCGTTCTGGCCGTTCCGGCCGAAGTTCGACACGGTGGCGCACAAGGAGAACGGCCTCTGGCAGCGGGTGTCCGCGCTGGTCGGCCGCCGTGCCCGCGCGACCTGGATCCTGACGACGCTGGTGCTGCTGATCGGGATCGCGTTCGTGCCGCAGCTCAAGGCGAACGGCGTGGCGCAGACCGACTTCTTCCTCAACCCGGTCGAGTCGGTGACCGGCCAGGAGGTGCTGACCAAGCACTTCGACGGCGGCACCGGGTCGCCCGCGGTGATCGTCGTCGACCAGGCCGCCGCGCAGGACGCGGTGGCCAAGGCCAAGGCGGTGCCGGGTGTCGCCGAGGTCGCGCCGTCGGGCGGCAAGGTCGTCGACGGCAGGGTCGAGCTGCTCGCCACGCTCAAGGCGCCCGCCGACAGCGCGGACGCGACGGCGGCGCTGCGGCAGCTCCGCACCGACCTGCACCCGGTCGGCGGCGCCATCGTCGGCGGTGTCACGGCGATCCAGGTCGACGTGCAGGACACCGCGAAGCGCGACCTGCGGGTGATCATCCCGGTGGTGCTGCTGGTGATCTTCCTGATCCTCTCGCTGCTGCTGCGGGCGCTGCTGGCCCCGCTGCTGCTGATCGCGACCGTCGTGCTGTCGTTCGCCGCGACCCTCGGTGTGTCCGCGCTCGTGTTCAACCACGTGCTGGACTTCCCCGGCGCGGACCCGAGCGTGCCGCTGTTCGCGTTCGTCTTCCTGGTGGCGCTGGGGATCGACTACAACATCTTCCTGATGACCAGGGTGCGCGAGGAGTCGCTGCGGCACGGCACCCGCCAGGGCACCCTGCTCGGCCTGTCGGTCACCGGCGGCGTGATCACCTCGGCGGGCGTGGTGCTCGCCGCGACGTTCGCCGCCCTCGCCGTGCTGCCCATCCTGTTCCTCGCCCAGATCGCGTTCCTGGTGGCGTTCGGCGTGCTGCTGGACACCCTCGTCGTGCGCTCGCTGCTCGTGCCCGCGCTCACCGTGGACATCGGGCGCGCCGTCTGGTGGCCGAGCAAGCTGGCGCGAAAGCCTGTGACCAGCGTCCCAGAGGACGAGAAGTCCGCCGAGGTCGAGCACTCGGGTTAGGGTCGAGGACATGCAGACCTGGTCTTCCATTCCTGTGCCGCGGGTAGCGGGCGAGCCCCGACCCCTGCGGTTGTTCGACACGGCCACGGGCGAGGTCCGCCCCACCGCGCCGGGCGACACCGCCAGGTCGTACGTCTGCGGCATCACGCCGTACGACGCGACGCACCTCGGGCACGCGGCCACGTACCTCGCCTTCGACCTCATGCACCGGGTGTGGCTCGACAACGGCCACGACGTGCACTACGTGCAGAACGTCACGGACATCGACGACCCGCTGCTGGAGCGCGCGGCCCGCGACCAGGACGACTGGGTCGTGCTGGGCATGCGCGAGACCGCGCTGTTCCGCGAGGACATGGAGGCGCTGCGGGTCGTGCCGCCGCGCGAGTACGTCGGGGCGGTCGAGGCGATCCCGGAGATCGTCGAGGCCATCGCCAAGCTCGTCGCCGACGGCTCCGCCTACCGGGTCGACGACGCGGAGTACCCCGACCTGTACTTCGACCACGCCGTCACCGGCCGGTTCGGCTACGAGTCGAACTACGACCAGGAGACGATGCTGCGGTTCTTCGCCGAGCGCGGCGGGGACCCGGACCGGCCCGGCAAGCGCCACCCGCTCGACGCCCTGCTGTGGCGGATGGAGCGTCCGGGTGAGCCCTCGTGGGCGTCGGACTTCGGCGCGGGTCGGCCGGGCTGGCACATCGAGTGCAGCGCGATCGCGCTCAACCGGCTGGGCACGGCGTTCGACGTGCAGGGCGGGGGATCCGACCTGATCTTCCCGCACCACGAGTACAGCTCCGCGCACGCGGAGGCGTTGACGGGGGAGCACCCGTTCGCCCGGCACTACGTGCACGCGGGGATGATCGGGCTCGACGGGGAGAAGATGTCGAAGTCCAGGGGGAACCTGGTCTTCGTGTCGAAGCTGCGGGCCCAGGACGTCGACCCGAACGCGGTCCGGCTGGCGCTGTTCGCCGGGCACTACCGCACCGACCGGCCGTGGAGCGACGGGCTGCTGGCCGAGGCGCTGGAACGGCTGGCGCGCTGGCGTTCCGCGACGGCGCTGGTCGCGGGCCCGTCCGCCGAGGACACCATCGCGCGCCTGCGCGACCACCTCGGCAACGACCTCGACACCCCGCGCGCGCTCGCCGCCGTGGACGCCTGGGCGGCTGAAGCGCTGGCGACGGGCGGCTCGGACCACTCGTCCCCGGCGCTCGTGCGGACCGCGGTGGACGCGCTGCTGGGCGT
This sequence comes from Umezawaea sp. Da 62-37, assembly GCF_032460545.1. Classification (GTDB taxonomy): domain Bacteria; phylum Actinomycetota; class Actinomycetes; order Mycobacteriales; family Pseudonocardiaceae; genus Umezawaea. The sequence continues at coordinate 2,418,176 of NZ_CP135965.1, read as the reverse complement.
GGAACTGTAGGGAGAACGGCACAAAGGCCGTCCTGCGCTGAGCAGGACAGCCTTTTCCGTGCTGTGGGACCGTCGGAGGATCACCCCGGAGATGGGCGGGGTGGTCCTGCCGACGGGTTGTTCAGGTGAAGGGCTCCGCTATCAGGCGTCCAGGGTCCAGGAGTCGATGCGACCCGTGTCGAGGCTCGCCTGGTCGCGGACCCTGAGCTTCCAGGTACCCGAGATGGCCTCGCTCGAAGCGTTGACCGTGTAGGTCTGGTTGATGTTGTCGGTGCCGCTGCCGCTGCGGTTGTGCAGGTTGTAGACGGAGCCGTCCGGCGCCACCAGGTCGACGATCAGGTCGCCGATGTAGGTGTGGACGATGGCGACGGTGACCTTGGTGGTCGTGGACGCGGTGCCCGAGCAGGTGAGCGCGATGGAGCTGCTCACGTCGGAGTTGTCCGGGATCGCCACGTCGGTGCCGTTGGTGGCCGCGGGGCAGTCCGAACCGACCGGGTTGACGACCCAGGAGAACGTCGTCGAGGCCGTCTTGGCCGCGGCGTCGGTCGCCGTCGCCGTCACCGAGTAGGTGCCCGTGGTGGTCGGCGTGCCGGAGATCAGGCCCGAGGAGCTGATCGACAGGCCTGCCGGGAGGCCGGTGGCGGTCCAGGTGTAGGGCGAGGTGCCGTTGGAGGCCGAGAGCTGCAGGCTCACGGCCGTGCCGACGGTGGTGGCCTGGGCACCGGGGTTGGTGACCGAGGGGGTGCCGGGCGTGCCGCCGCCGCCGGTGAAGAGCAGCTTGTTCGGCGAACCGCTGCCGGGGCTGGTGATCTTGCCGCTGGTCGCGGCCGCGACCAGGGCGGCGGACACGGCGGCGGGGGTCGCCGTCGGGTTGGCCGCCAGGTAGAGCGCGGCGCCACCGGCCACGTGCGGGGTGGCCATCGACGTGCCGCTGATGGTGTTCGTCGCGGTGTCGTTGGTGTTCCAGGACGAGGTGATGTCCTGGCCCGGCGCGAAGATGTCGGTGCAGGTGCCGTAGTTCGAGAACGAGGCGCGCGCGTCGGTGCGCGTCGACGCGTTCACGGTGATGGCCGTGGGCACGCGGGCGGGGGAGAAGCTGCACGCGTCCGCGTTGGAGTTGCCCGACGCGATCGCGTAGGTGACGCCCGAGGAGATGGAGTTCGCGACAGCGGAGTCGAGCGTGGCGTCGACACCGCCACCGAGGCTCATGTTCGCGACAGCCGGCTTGATGGCGTTCGCGGTCACCCAGTCGATGCCCGCGACGACGCCCGCGGTGGTGCCGGAGCCCGCGCAGTTCAGCACCTTGACGGCGACGATGGAGACGCCCTTCGCCACGCCGTACTCGGAGCCGCCGACGTTGCCCGCCACGTGCGTGCCGTGGCCGTTGCAGTCGGTGTTGTTGCCGTCACCCGCGGTGTTGGTGCCCCACACCGCGCGCCCGCCGAACGTGGTGTGCGTGGTGCGCACACCGGTGTCGATGATGTAGGCGTGCACGTTCGACGCCGTCGTGCTGTAGGAGTAGCTGTTGTCCAGCGGCAGGTCCTGCTGGTCGATCCGGTCGAGGCCCCACGAGGGCGTCGGCGTCTGGGTGTCGGCCAGCTTGACCACGGCGTCCTGCTGCACGTAGGACACGCGGGGGTCCGCGGCGAGCTTGCGGGCCTGGTCGGCGGACATCGTGGCGGAGAAGCCGTTGATCGCGTGCTTGAACGCCGCGCGGACCTGGCCACCGTACTTCTGGGTCAGCGACCCCGCGGTCTCCGAGGACTTGGCCTTCGGCGACTCGCTCTCCTTGAGCGTGACGATGTAGCTGTCCTTGACGGCGTCGGCGCGGTCCGCGCCGAGGATCTGGCCCTGTGCCGACGCGGGTGCGGCGACGGTGATGGCCAACGCGACGGCCGCGGTGGCGGCCATGCCCAATCCGGCCAGTCGTCTGGTGATCCGAGCGTCTCCCATTGCAGGTGTCTCCCTCAAGACAAGGTGGCCCCGCCGCTCGGCAAGCCGAGCGGCTGGGCTGCAGGGATGGGACGTTCGCGCGAACGGGTGAAGCTGTGATCGACCGGTCACAGAAGATATTCGTGACATTCCACGCCGGGCAGTAGCACCGATCGTCGCAACCTTGCAACGGACAATTACCCGTTGACATGCGAAAACCGGACACGTGTTTGGAGGTCCCGATCACCGGGGACGCGCGTGCCCGTCTACTTCAGCCACCCAAGGGGTCGATACCGTCCGACGGCCCTAACCTTTTCCGGGCACGCCTGCATAGCGTCACCCACCAGGAGCACCGGAACTGGGGCGGGCAGTTCAGGGCCGTTGGGGACGCGGGTCTCGTGTCGTGTCGTACGTGCGGCCACGTTGCAGCGTGGTCGATCTCCTCATCGCGGTCCGGTCGGCGGTCGTTACACCCGCCGTCCAAGTTGCGCCGTTCGGCTCAGCTCCGGTTCTGCTGGCCCCCTCGGGGGCGTCCCTGCAGGCGAGGAAGAGGAGAACTGGATGATTCGCACGAGTGTTGCGCGGGTGGCCGGAGCCACAGTGCTCGCGGCGATCACGCTGGTACCGGGGACGGCACCGGCGCACGCCGACCAGGCGTCGTCGGAACCGTCCGGCGCGGTGCTGGCCGCCTACAAGCGCGACCTCGGCTTGGACGCCGATCAGGCCAAGGCACGTCTGGAGCAGGAGCGGACGGCCGCGGCTACCCAGAAGGCGGTGGTGCAGTTCACGGGTGGCGCGTTCGGCGGGGCGTGGTTCGACGAGGCGAGCGGGAAGCTCGTCGTGGGGGTCACGGACCCGGCCAAGACCGGGGTCGTCAAGTCCCTCGGCGCGGAACCGAAGGTCGTCACCAACTCCGAGGCGACGTTGGCGGAGACCAAGGACAGGATCGACCGGGCGGGCCGCGCGCCCGCCTCGGTGACGGGCTGGTACGTCGACGGCAGGGCCAACGCCGTCGTGGTCACCGTCAAGAAGGGCGCCGTCGACGCCGAGGCGCAGGAGTTCCTCGACGTCGCCAAGGCCGCGGGTCCGGTGTCCGTCGTGGAGACCGACCGCTCGCCGCGGCTCTACGCCGACGTGGTGGGCGGCGACGCCTACCTCATCGACAACGCTGCGCGGTGCTCGATCGGCTTCGCCGTGTCCGGCGGGTTCGTCTCGGCGGGCCACTGCGGGTCCGCGGGCGCCTCCGTCACCTCGGGCAGCACGCCGATGGGCACGTTCGAGGGTTCCTCGTTCCCCGGCAACGACTACTCGTACGTGAAGACGAGCAGCGGCTGGACGCCGTCGCCGACGGTCGACGGGTACGACAACCCGGACGTCACGGTCACCGGCTCCACCGAGTCGGCCGTGGGGGCGTCGGTGTGCCGGTCGGGTTCGACCACCGGGTGGCACTGCGGCACCGTGCAGGCGAAGGACCAGACGGTGAACTACCAGGAGGGTTCGGTCTCCGGTCTCACGCTGACCAACGCGTGCGCCGAGCCCGGCGACTCGGGCGGTTCCTGGGTCAGCGGCACCGAGGCGCAGGGCGTGACGTCCGGCGGCTCCGGTGACTGCACCTCCGGCGGGGAGACCTACTTCCAGCCGGTCAACGAGATCCTGTCCGTCTACGGGGTCAGCCTGATCACCGGCTGATCCCCCGCGAACCGATGGGCCGCCCTCAGGGATCTGGGCGGCCCATCGGCCTGCCGCGAGTCGAACGCCCAGGCACCCCGTGTCGAACCTCCAGGCACCCCGAGTCGAACGTACGGGCACCTCGTCAGCCCTGGTCCGCTTCCTTCGCCACGCACTCCAGCCGGTTCACGTACTCGGCCCACCAGGCCCGGTCGACCGGCGGCATGAAGTCGTCCCGGCGCTGCTCCCCGACTTCCCCGTCGACGAGTTCGCGCACGACGTCGGCGTGCCCGGCGTGCCGGTGGCACTCGGCGATCACGTGCACCAGCACCCGGTGCAGCGTCGTCCGCCGGTGCTCCTCCGGCCACCACGCGACGAAGGCGGGCGCATTCAGCTCCAGCGCCCCGATCGTGGCGTCCGAGTGCAGGCACGCCTGCCGGTAGGTGTCGACGACGTACTCCCGCGACTCCTCGGCCGCGGCCCACTTGTCCGCGTTGTGCTCGCCCTCCACCCCCACCCACGGAGGCGGCTCCGCGGGCATCCGGTCGAAGGCGACGCCGAAGTAGACGACCTCGACCGAGGTCAGGTGCTTGACCAGGCCCAGCAGGTTCGTGCCGGTCGGCGTCAGCGGGCGGCGGACGTCGTACCCGGAGACCCCGTCGACCTTCCACAGCACGGCCTCGCGGGCCTTCACCAGGTAGTCGTGCAGGTCCTCCTTCACTCACGCCTCCTTGAGCACGGCGCGCAGCCGGGCCTCGAACGCGGCGGGGTTCCCCGCGAAGCCGACGTGGTCGCCGGGGAACATCGTGGGCTCGACGCCCAGCAGCGCGGAGAGCGCCCGCGAGGTGCGGTCGCAGATCTGGTCCGCCGAGTCCTCGCCGAGGCCGACCAGCACGCGGACGTCCGTCGAGCGCAGCACGTCGAGGTCGGGCGACCAGGCGACGGTCGGCCGCATCATGTGCGCGTTCTGGTAGTCGGCGTCGGCGACGTCCTGCGCGGAGCGCTCGCCGGCGAACACCACCTGGAACACCTCCTCCGGCATGAAGATGTTCGCCTGGGCCAGGAACTTCCGCATGGCGCCCACGGGGTCGCCCGCCTGGTGGGTGGCGATGATGTCCTCGGTGCCCGCGCGCAGCTCGTCGCGGTCCTCGAGCAGCTCCAGCAGCGGCGGCTCGTGCGCGATCACGGTGTGCACCAGGTCCGGCCGGGCCTGCGCGAGGGCGAGCACGCTGACGGCGCCGCCGCTGGAGCCGAGCGCGACGGCCGGACCGGCGTCGACGTGGACCAGCAGCCGGGCGAGGTCGTCGGCGCGCGTCTCCGGCGTCGAGTCCTGGTCCGGGTCGTCGACCGGGCTGCGGTTGATGCCGCGCGGGTCGGTGGTGAGCACGGTGTGGTCGACGGCGAGCAGGTCGGCCAGCGCCTCGAACGACCTGGCGTCCATCGGCGCGCCGACGAGCAGCACCAGCGGCCCGCTGCCCCGGACCTCGTGGTGCAGCAGGGCGCCGGGCACGCGGAGCGTCGCGGCGGTGGCTGTCGACGTGTCGTTCATCAGGTCCTCCTGGATCGGAAATCGCTGTTCGGGGGTAGTGACCGTCCACATGGGGCAGAATCGTCGCTCGTGAGCGAAGTTCTTTCGGCGCGACCCGCGGAGGACCCGGACCTGGCCCGCGCGCGCGAGGGCGACGACGCGGCGTTCACCCGGCTCATCGGTCCGCTGCGGCGCGAACTGCACGCCCACTGCTACCGGATGCTGGGCTCGACCCACGACGCCGACGACGCGTTGCAGGACGCCCTGCTGCGCGCCTGGCGCGGGCTCGCGCGCTTCGAGGGTCGCAGCTCACTGCGCTCGTGGCTCTACACCGTGGCCACCCGCACCTGCCTGGACACGGTCGAGACCCGCGGCAGGCGGGCGTTGCCGGTGGACCTCGGCCCGTCGAGCGAGCACGCCGTGGTGGGCGACACCCCGCTGACCGAGGTCGCCTGGCTCGGGCCCTACCCGGACACCGACCCCGACGCGGGCTACGAGCGGCGCGAGGCCGTCGAGCTGGCGTTCATCGCGGCCTTGCAGCACCTGCCGGGCAACCAGCGGGCGGCGCTGCTGCTGTTCGAGGTGCTCGGCTTCTCCGCCGCCGAGATCGCGGGGATGATGGCCACCTCCACCGCGTCGGTGAACTCCGCGCTGGCGCGCGCCCGCCGGATCGTCGCGGAGAAGGTCCCGGAGCGCGGCGGGCAGCGGCCGCTGCGCGGGATCGACGACGTCCGCGTGCGCGGGATCGTCGCCGGGTACTCGTCGGCACTCGAACGTGGTGACGCGGCCGCGCTCGTGGCGCTGCTGACCGAGGACGTCACCTGGTCGATGCCGCCCATGCCGTGCTGGTACAGCGGGATCGACGCCGTCGCGGACTTCGCCACCAGGATCCCGATGGGCAGCTGCGGAGCGTGGAAGCACCTCCCCACCAGCGGGAACGGTCAACCGGCCGCCGCCTGCTACCTGTGGAACGAGGAGGCGGGGGTGTTCCGGGCGTGGTCGGTGAACGTGCTGACCCTGCGTGGCGACCGCATCTCGGTGGTGACGTCGTTCATCGGCCGGGAGCACTTCGAGGCCTTCGGACTGCCCGTTTCGCTGCCCTGAACGCGGGTGCGGCCGCGCACGGTAGTCCTTGATTCACCCCGTGGAACCCGGGTGCCGCTCGGATGGCCGTTGTCGGGGCGCTAGGCCGATTGCCAGGGTTTTGATCCGAGCCCTCCGCAGCCGGCCCGAAGGAGTAGCCCCGCTCATGCAGGCGTTCACGCTGCCCGATTTCTACCTGCCCCACCCGGCCAGGCTCAACCCCCATCTGGAGCGCACCCGCGATCACAGCATGGCCTGGGCCGAGCGGATGGGAATGCTCGATTCGCCCAAACCCGGCGGTGGTGTCGTCTGGACCGAGGCCGCCCTGGCGAAGATGGACTACGCGCTCATGTGCGCGTACACGCACCCGGACTGCGACGGCGACGCGCTCGACCTGATCACCGACTGGTACGTGTGGGTCTTCTTCTTCGACGACCACTTCCTCGAGCAGTTCAAGTACAGCCGCGACCTCAAGGGCGCGAAGGCCTACCTGGACCACCTCGAGCTGTTCATGACCGCGCCCGGCGCGCCCTCGCCGAAGCCGACGAACCCCGCCGAGGAGGGCCTGCGCGACCTCTGGAAGCGCACCGTGCCGTCCATGTCGGACGGATGGCGCCGCCGGTTCACCACCGTGACGCACAACCTGATGATCGAGTCCATGTGGGAGCTCGGCAACATCGAGCTGGGCCGCGTCGCGAACCCGATCGAGTACGTGCAGATGCGCCGCAGGGTCGGCGGCGCGCCGTGGTCGGCAGGCCTGGTCGAGTACGCGGTCGGCGCCGAGGTGCCGGACAGCGTGGCCGAGCTGCGGTCGATGCGGCTGCTGTCGGACACGTTCTCCGACGCCGTGCACCTGCGCAACGACCTGTTCTCCTACCAGCGCGAGGTCGAGGAGGAGGGCGAGAACTCGAACGCCGTGCTGGTGTTCGAGAAGTTCCTCGGCTGCTCGACCCAGCAGGCCGCCGACCTGGTCAACGAGCTGCTCACCTCGCGGCTGCACCAGTTCGAGAACACCGCGCTGGTCGAGGTCCCCGCGCTGATGGCCGAGCACGGCATCCCGCCGCACGAGCAGCTCGGCGTGGCCGCGTACGTGAAGGGCCTCCAGGACTGGCAGTCCGGCGGCCACGAGTGGCACGCGGTGTCCAGCCGGTACATGAACGAGGAGGCGGCCACCGGCACGAGCGTCCTCGGTGGACCGTCCGGCTTCGGCACGTCGGCGAACCGGATGTTCTCGCCCGCCGCCTCCGGCATGCGCCGCCGCAGGCAGCAGTTCACGCACCGGCCCTTCGAACAGGTCGGGCACCTGCCCCTGCCGGACTTCCACATGCCGTTCCCGATCAGGACCAGCCCGCACATCGACGAGTCCCGCCGGTACGCGGTGGGCTGGGCCCGCGACATGGGCATGTTCGAGGGCGGCGTCTGGGACGAGCGCCGGTTCATCGGCTTCGACTTCGCGCACTGCGCGGCGATGATCCACGCCGACGCGAGCCAGGACCAGCTGAACCTGACGTCGGACTGGTTGGCCTGGGGCACCTACGGCGACGACTACTTCCCGTTGATCTTCGGCGCGGCGCGGAACATCGCCGCGGCGAAGCTGTGCAACGAGCGGCTGGCGCTGTTCATGCCGGTGGACGACAGCGCCACCCCGGACCCGACCAACCCCATCGAGCGCGGGTTGCAGGACCTGTGGCGGCGCACGGCCGGTCCGATGGCGGTGGACGCGCGGCGCGAGTTCCGCAAGACCGTCGAGGACATGACGGAGAGCTGGGTCTGGGAGGTGTTCAACCAGGCGCAGCACCGCGTCCCCGACCCGGTGGACTACATCGAGATGCGGCGCAAGACGTTCGGCTCGGACATGACCATGAGCCTGAACCGGTTGGCGCACTGGGACTCCGTGCCGCGCGAGATCTACCACACCAGCGTGATGCGGGAGATGGAGACCGCTGCGCAGGACTACGCGTGCTTCACCAACGACCTGTTCAGCTACCAGAAGGAGATCGAGTACGAGGGCGAGGTCCACAACATCGTCCTGGTGGTGGAGAACTTCCTCGAGGTCGACCGGATCACCGCCCGCGACATCGTCGCGAAGCTGATGACGGCGCGGATGGAGCAGTTCGAGCAGATCATCGAGAAGGACCTGCCCGCGCTGTTCGAGGAGTTCGACCTGGACGACGAGGTGCGCGCGATCCTCACCCGGCAGGCCGAGGGCCTCAAGGAGTGGATGTCGGGCATCCTCGAGTGGCACCGCAAGTGCGTGCGGTACGTCGAGGCCGAACTGAAGCGCAACCGCGCGGCCGTCGTGCCGGACTTCGGCACGTCGGCGCTGCGGGTGCCGGGCGTGTTCGGCGCGGGCAGGCCGGGTCTCGCCGTCTCGGGCGCCGGGCTTCCCGGCGCGGTCCGCCCATCGGCACCCGTGTCCGGTGCGCCGGTCGCCACTGTGCCGAGTACGTCGGTCGGTGGGGTTCCGGCGGGACCGGCTGTCACGGTGCCGAGTGTGCCGGTGGGTGGGGTTCCGGCCGGACCTGCTGTCACCACGCCGAGTGCGCCCGTGGGGGCGATTCCGACCGGGCCTGCCGTCACCGCGCCGAGCGTGCCGGTGGGGGCGATTCCGACGGGACCTGCGGTCACCGCGCCGAGTCCGCCCCTGGGTGCTGTCCCGAATGGACCGATGGCCACCGCGCCGAGTGCGCACGTGGGTGCCGTCCCGACGGGACCGGTTGTCACGACGCCGAGTGCGCCGGTGGGTGCCATCCCGACCGGGCCTGCCGTCACCGCGCCGAGTCTGCCCGTCGGTGCTGTCCCGAGTGGACCCGTGATCACCGCGCCGAGCACGGATGTGCCCGGTTCAGCTGGACCGGTGGTCACGACACCGAGCGCGCCTGAGGCCAAGCGCGCGATCGGTGCGCCGACCGGGCTGGGCACGTCGGCGGCGCGGGTGCGGGCTCAGGAGCCGAAGGTCTCCGCCCGGTAGGCGTGCCAGCGCTTCAGCATCGCGGGCATCTCCTGGTGGATGAACTTGAAGAACGCCAGCGTCTCGTTGAGCCGGCGGCCGGCGGGGGTGTCGGGACCCAGTGTCTCGACACCCTCCTTGAGCGGCACCGACCAGCGGTCGAGCATCTGGTCCTTGTGGAACACGGCCTCGTACCAGACGTCGTCGGAGACCTGGAACACGTCGCGGCGCGAGCCCACCTCGCGCTCGCGGCGGATCAACTCCACCTGGCTCAGGTAGCGCACGGCACCGGAGATCGCGGCGGGGGAGACCTGGAGCACCTCGCCCAGTTCGGCCGCGGTCATCCGCCCCGACTCGCTGACGAGCAGGGTCACGAAGACCCGCGCGGGCATCCGCGCCATGCCCGAATCGGTGAACACGGAGGAGAAGCGCTCGATGAAGCGCACTACCGCCCGTTCGTCGCGTTCCGCCACTCCAGTCACCGCCGCATCATCCCCTTCGACCGTTTCGGGACCGGACCTTATCTGATTTCATAACTTCACGAATTTGTGAAACAAGTGTAGCTTACGGGTCATGACAGAAGCGATATCCGTGTCGGGCCTGGTCAAGGCCTACGGCTCGACGCGTGCGCTGGACGGTCTCGACCTGACCGTCCGCACCGGTGAGGTCCACGGCTTCCTCGGCCCCAACGGCGCGGGCAAGTCGACCACCATCCGGGTGCTGCTGGGGCTGCTGCGGGCGGACGCGGGCACCACCCGCCTGCTCGGCGGCGACCCGTGGAAGGACGCGGTCACCCTGCACCGCAGGCTGGCCTACGTGCCGGGCGACGTCACGCTGTGGCCGACCCTGTCCGGCGGCGAGGTCATCGACCTGCTCGGCAGGCTGCGCGGCGGGCTCGACCCGACCCGGCGCGCCGAGCTGCTGGAGCGGTTCGAGCTGGACCCCCGGAAGAAGGGGCGCGCCTACTCCAAGGGCAACCGGCAGAAGGTGGCGCTGGTGGCCGCCCTCGCCTCCGACGTCGAGCTGCTGGTCTTCGACGAACCCACGTCCGGCCTGGACCCGCTGATGGAGGCCGTGTTCCAGGAGTGCGTCCAGGAGGAGCGCGTCCAGGGTCGGACGGTCCTGCTCTCCAGCCACATCCTCGCCGAGGTGGAGGCGCTCTGCGACCGGGTGAGCATCGTCCGCAACGGCCGCACCGTCGAGTCCGGCACGCTCGCCGAACTGCGCCACCTCACCCGCACCGCCATCTCCGCCGAACTCGCCTCCCCGCCCGACGGCCTGGCCGCGCTGCCCGGCGTGCACGACCTGAAGGTCGAGGGGGCGCGGGTCCACTTCGACGTGGACACCGACCAGCTCGACGCCGTGCTCCGCACGCTCACCCAGGCGGGCGTGCGCAGCCTCGCCAGCCACCCGCCCACGCTGGAACAGCTGTTCCTCCGGCACTACGAGGCGGAACCGGCAGCCGCGGCGGTGGCGCGATGAAGGCCGACACCGCTGCTCACCGACCGGCCACCGCGACGGCTGCCGCCCCGGTGCCGCGGAGCGCACGCCAAGTCCGCGGTGGCGCGACGGTCCGGGGGCAGGTGGGCGCAGGGCTCGTGTCCTGCCGCGGTCGGATGTCGGCGCGGTTGCTCGGGCATCGCGTCCCGAAGGCCGATGCCCCGTTCGCGTCGTGCGACGGCAGGTCACAGGGGCGGTTGCCTGGGCACCGCAAGCCGGACACCGATGCCGCGTTCGCGTCCTGCGGCGGCTGGTCGCCGGGGCGGTGGTCTGGGCACCGCAGGCCGAAGACCGATGCTGCGTTTGCTGGGTTCGTCGCGTTCGCGTCCTGCCGCGGCCGGTCGCCGGAGCGGCTGTCCGGACACCGCGAGCAGGAGACCGAAGCCGTGGCGGTGGCGCGATGAGCGGGGGCTACACCGGCACCGGTGCGCTGGTGCGGCTCGCGCTGCGCCGCGACCGGATCATGCTGCCCGGTTGGATCGCGGGCCTCGTGCTGTTGGCCGCCGGGTCCGCCGCGGCCGCCGTCGACCTCTACTCGACGGTCGAGTCGCGGGTGTCCTCCGCCACCGCGGCGAACAGCACGGCGGCGCTGGTCGCCCTCTACGGCCGGGTGTACGACCCGGCGTCGGAGGGTGGCATCTCCATGGTCAAGACCGGCGGGATCGGCGCGGTGCTGGTCGCGCTGCTGTCGATCACCCTGGTCGTCCGGCACACCCGCGCCGAGGAGGAATCCGGGCGGCTCGAACTCGTCGGCTCCACCGTCGTCGGCCGGTACGCGCCGCTGACCTCGGCGTTGATCGTCGTCGTCGCCACCAACGCGGTCCTGGCGCTGATCACCGCCGTGTCGGTGGCCTCGGCGGGCATGCCGACGGCGGGCTCGTTCGCGTTCGGCCTCGCCTGGGGCGGGGTCGGCATCACCTTCGCCGGGATCGCCGCCATCACCGCGCAGGTCTCCTCCACGGCCCGCGGCGCGACCGGTCTCGCCGCGATCGCGCTCGGCGTCCTCTACGTGGTCCGCGCGGTCGGCGACACGGCGGGCCCGGACGGCCCGACCTGGATGTCGTGGCTGTCGCCGATCGGCTGGGGCCAGCAGTTCCGGCCCTACGCGGGCGACCGCTGGTGGGTCCTGCTGGTCGTGGTCGGCTTCGCCGTCGTGGCGGTGGCGGGCGCGTACGCGCTGGTCGAGCGTCGGGACCTCGGCGCGGGCCTGGTCGCCGACCGGCTCGGGCCCGCGGGCTCCACCCGGTTGAACAGCACCTTCGCCCTGGCCTGGCGCCTGCAACGCGGCTCACTGCTCGGCTGGACGGCGGCGTTCGCCGGGCTCGGGCTGGTGCTCGGCAACATCGCGGGCAACGTCGGCGGGTTCGTCGACAGCCCGTCCGCGCGGGAGGTGGTCGCGAAGCTCGGCGGCACGGACGCGATCACCGACGCCTTCATCTCGGCCGAGATGGGCATCATCGGCCTGATCGCGTCGATCTACGGCATCCAGGCCGCCCTGCGGCTGAGGTCGGAGGAGACCGGCCAGCGCGCCGAACCCCTGCTGGCCGCCGCCGTCTCGCGCACCGGCTGGGCGTGGAGCCACCTCGTCGTCGCGCTCGGCGGTTCGGCGCTGCTGCTCGCCGCGGCCGGTGCGGGCGCGGGCCTCTCTCACGGCTCGGCGTCCGGGGACATGAGCCGGTTCGGGCCGGTGTTCGTCTCCGCGATCCTGCAACTGCCCGCCGCGTGGGTGCTCACCGGCATCGTGGTCCTCGCGTTCGGCGCGGCACCGCGCCTGGTCGTCGCGGGGTGGGTCGCGCTCGTCGTGTTCCTGCTGCTCGGCCAGCTCGGACCGCTGCTGGGGCTGGACCAGTGGGCGATGGACCTGTCGCCGTTCACCCACATCCCGAGGTTCCCGGCGGGCGACATCGACCCCGTTCCGCTGGTGTGGCTGGTGCTCATCGCCGCCGCGCTCGTGGCCACCGGGCTCGCCGCGTTCCGCCGCCGGGACATCATGACCTGACTGTTCGGTCGGGTTCCGGGCCGGGCCGCATGTCCGTGCGGGCGTGTCGGCGGCGCAGCACCAGCGGGGGGACGACGACGAGCAGGGCGGCGGGGACGAGGAAGGCCAGGACCGCGTCGAGGTGGTAGAGGGGCACGATCAGGGCCGGTGAGAGGGCGCCGCCGAGGAACCGCAGCGACTGGACCACCGATACGGACCCGCCCCGGTTGGCGCCCTGGTCGGAGAGCACCAGCGCGTTCACGCCGACGATGATCCCCTGGCTGCACGCGCCCGCCGCCGCCCACAGGAGGCCGACGGCCCACAGGGACGGGAGCAGCGCGACCCCGGCCAGCAGGACGGCGCCCACGACCGAGCCGAGCAGGACGCACCGCCGGGCGCCGAAGCGGTCCACGGCCCGCCCGACCAGGCGCGCGGTGAGGATTCCGGCGATGCCGAAGCCGGTCAGCACCAGACCCCGCTGCCCGGCGCCGAGACCGAACCCGTCGCCCAGCCGGAAGGCGACCAGGAACGACAGCCCGCCCAGGCAGCCCCAGACGATGAAGCCGGTCACCGCGATGCGCACGACCGACGGTCGCCAAGCGCTGCGGAGCCTCAGCCGACCGGTGTCCGGTGCCGCCGTCTCGGGCATGCCCACCCACGCCAGCAGTGCCGCCAGGACGGCCGCTCCGAGGAACGCCCAGCGCCAGGACGCTTCGGCGGCCAGGCCGCCCACCAGCGGGGCCGAGGTCTGGCCGACGGCCTGCATCGACGCGAAGACGCCCAGGGTGCGGCCCAGCCGCTCCTTCGGGGTCAGCGCCGCCAGCGCCGTCAGGAGGAGGGGCGTGGTGAAGGCGTTGGCCGCGCCTTGCAGCACCCGCCCCGCCAGGAGGACCGGGAAGGTCCAGGCCACGGCGCAGAGGAGGGAGGCGAGGACGTAGACGAGGTAGGCGGTCCGGACCGTCCGGACCGCGCCCCAGCGGGCGCCGAGGGTGCCGGAGAAGAGCATCAGGGCGGCGAAGGGGAGGAGGTAGAGGGTCAGGGTGACCGCCGCGTCGCCCGCCGTGCGGTCGAAGTCGGCCCCGATCTCGGGGAGGACCGAGGACGTCACGGCCCCGCCGAAGGGGCCGAGCAGGCCGCCCGCGTAGAGGGCCGCCGTGGTCGCCCCGGCTTTCCAGCCCTTGGCGGGAGTCATGGGGTGGAGTGGTGCGACGCGGGGAGCTTCACGGGTCGATGCACACCCGACAGTGAACTCCGGTCGGTGGTCGTCCACCGATCGGGGGTGGAGCTTCAGCCGAAGGCAGGTCGGGCGGCGACGCGCGGTGTTCCCCCTCGCGCCTACCGGGTGAAACGGACGTCACACCCCATGGCACTTCCGACGCGGCCACCGGATTCGATGATCTTCGCGACCGGTGCTGGAAGCTGGCTGGTTCCTTCGCCGCGAGTGTGGCGGTCGACGTCCGCTCCTCATCGACGGCGGGTTCCGCGGTCGCGAGAAGTGCCGCGACCTCGGCGATACCGCCGTACCCGACCGGGTGGTCGTTTCACCTCTTCGTGTCCCGGTGGGACGCGATTCGGCCGTGCCGCCACCACGACGGGTGGCGGCACGGCCGCCGTTCAGGTCACAGACCGGCAGGTCCTCGCCCCGGCCCACGGCCGCGACGGCGCAGGTACCGCTCGAACTCCGCCGCGATCGCGTCGCCGCTCTCCTCGGTGATCTCGATCTCCGCGTCCCCGCGCTCCTCCAGCGCCCGCACGTAGTTGCGGACGTCCTCGTCCTCGTCCGCCATCTCGCTGACGGTCCGCTCCCACTCCTCCGCCTGCTCGGGCAGCGCGCCGAGCGGCACCTCGACGTCGAGGACCTCCTCGACCCGGTGCAGCAGGGCCAGGGTGGCCTTGGGGGACGGGGGCTGGGAGACGTAGTGGGGGACCGCGGCCCAGAAGGAGATGGCGGGGATGCCCGCCTGGACGCAGAGGTCCTGGAAGACGCCCACTATCCCGGTCGGGCCCTCGTAGCGGGAGCGTTCGAGGCCGTACTTGGCCGCGGACTCCTCGTCGTAGGCGGTGCCGGTCACCGGGACCGGGCGGGTGTGCGGGGTGTCCATGAGCAGGGCGCCCAGGGTCACCACGGTGGTGATGCCCAGGCCCTCGATGTGGCTCAGGAGTTCGGCGGCGAACCTGCCCCAGCGCATGTTGGGCTCGATGCCGTGGACGAGGATCACGTCGGTGGCGGAGCCGGGGGGCCTGCACACCGTCAGGCGGGTCGTGGGGAATTCGACCCTCCGGGTGATGCCGTCCACCATGCGGACCGTGGGTCGCGTCACCTGGAAGTCGTAGTAGTCGTCGGGATCGATCTCCGCGAGCGGCGTCGCGTCCCAGGTGAGTTGCAGGTGTTCGATCGCGGTACTGGCTGCGTCTCCAGCGTCGTTCCAGCCCTCGAACGCCGCCACCATGATCGGGTTGGTGAGGGGTTTCCGAGGGTCGTAGGGGGTGGGGGAGGCCTGGTCCGGATCGGTCACCGGGTCAGACTACGACCCTGGTCCAAGTCCGTTGCCCGTAGGCTTGGCGCATGGTGGATCGTGTCTCATCACCTTTGCCGACCGCGCTCGAAGATCGTGCGGTCGTCGCCGACGGGCCGATGGGCGCCACGCTCCGGCCGGTCGACCTCGCGCTCGACGACTTCGCAGGTCACGAGGGTCGCCACGAGATCCTCGACATCACCGACGCGCCCGACGCGCACCACCCGGAAGCGGAGCACTTCGATGTCTGAGCTGGACAGGGGCCCGACCACCCCGTCGGACGGAGATCCCTCCGTTCGGTTGAACGGGCGGCCCGCCACTGCGTCCGATGGGCGGCCTGCCGCCGTGTCCGATGGGCGGCCTGCCGCCGTGTCCGATGGGCGGCCCGCCACTGCATCCGATGGGCGGCCTGCCGCCGTGCCCGACGGGCGGCCCACCGCTCCGCCCGATGGGCGGCCCGCCGCCGTCCTGTGGGACATGGACGGCACCCTGCTGGACTCCGAGAAGCTCTGGGACATCCCGCTGTACGAGTTCGCCGAGAAGCTCGGCGGCACGCTGTCGCTGGAGACCCGGCACGCGATGGTGGGCTCCAACGTTCCGACCACGCTGTCGCTGCTGTACTCCGAGGTCGGCCTGGTGCCGTCCCAGGACGACCTCGACGACGCCGCGGTGTGGATCGCGCGCCGCACCGAGGAGGTGTTCCGCACCGGTCTGCCGTGGCGGCCCGGCGCGCGGGAGGCGTTGCGCGCGGTGCGGGACGCGGGTGTGCCGATGGCGCTGGTGACGTCGACCGAGCGGGCGCTGACCGAGGTCGCGCTGGACACCATCGGCCGCGACCTGTTCGACGTGACGGTGTGCGGCGACGAGGTGGACGGGCACAACAAGCCGCTGCCGGAGCCGTACCTGCGCGCCGCCCGGCTGCTCGGCGTGGACGCGGCCGACTGCGTCGCGGTCGAGGACTCGCCCACGGGCGTCGCGTCCGCGGTCGGCGCCGGGTGCACGGTGCTGGTGGTGCCGTGCGACGTCCCGGTCGGGCAGGGGGAACGGCGGGTCTTCCGCGAATCGCTCGTGGGTGTCGACCTGGCCGTGCTCTCGGCCCTGTGACCCGAAAGCCCTGCAATCCGGAAAGCCGCAGTGACCCGAAAAGCCCTGTGACACGGGGAAGGGGAGCCCCCGCGAGGGCTCCCCTTCCACCGGTGTGTCCGATCAGGCCGCTACGGCCGTCCTGGGCTTGGTCTTCCGGACCGCCGGGTCGATCAGCAGTCCGAACACCAGGCCGAGTCCGATCCACAGCGTCGCCGTCTCGGCCAACGACGCCAGCCGGAAGTCCCAGAGGACACCGGACGGCATGTCGGCCGGGATCGCGTCCGGCGGCGGCGGGAACACCAGCAGCAGGACGGTCACCGCGACGACGGTCGCGAGCAGGACGGCGGTGACGCGCACCGGCGCGGCCAGGTGGCCGAGCCGCGAGGCGAGGTAGGTCGCCCCGTACGCGACGACGATGCCCGCCAGGATGAGCCCGAGGTACAGGCCCGTCCGGTAGTTGACGGTCGTCGGGTCGCCCACCGCGGGCGGGTTGGCCGGGTACTTGATCGCGGGCAGCAGCGCCGCGACGCCGAACGCCGACAGCCCGAGCGCGGCGCTGCGGAAGAACGGCTGCTTGTCGACGAACCAGCGCCGCGTGTAGGCGAAGATCGTCGCGAACAGGGCGCCGACCGCGAGTCCGAGGACCACCGCGGCCAGCACACCGCCCACGACCTGGGTGCCGCGGCTGAACAGCTCCGCGTGCTCGTGCTCGCCGCCTTCGGCGTGCTCCGCCGCCTCGCGGGCCTCCTCGACGGCCAGCGCGGCGCGGATCGGCACTTCGACGACGAACAGGCTGACCAGTCCGGCCGCCAGACCGGCGACGCCACCCGCGGCGAGGCCGCGGGTCAGCAGTCCGGTGTAGGTGTTGGGTGCCATGCGCGCGGTGCCTAGTGGCACGGAACGCCGAGAGCGTGGCGTCCGTCGTGGAAGAACTCGTGGACGTTCTCGGCGGCCGCGCCGAGCGCGACGCCGTTCTCCTGGAGGACCATCCAAGCGATGATCAAGGCCACGAGCGCGACGGCGAAAGCCCATTTGGGCACGGCGATGGACGGTGTCAATGCGGGGCTCGTCATGACGGGCTCCTCCATACCTCGTGGAAGGTCAACGGTTTACTCGGCGCCGCAGCCGGTCTCCTGACTCCCAGGTCACCGCTAGCCCGCGTCTTCCCAGCAGGCTCTCTGCCAGTGACGTTCTCGGCGGGGTCGCTACCCGGTCACAGTGGCGAGGACCGCGCCGGATTCACACCGGCTTCCCGTCCACTGCGGCGGTGGAACCGTAAAGGCCGCGTGTGCCCCGGCACAACCGACCAGACGAGTTGTCGTGCAGGTCACCTCGGTGACAGCGGACAATCACCGCAGGTGCCGCCGCCGTCGAGGCGGTAGTAGAGGCAGCAGCTCGACCGGCGGAAGGCCACTTCGCCGGGGAAGTCGACGAAGCCGCCCGCCTGCCGGAACGGCTTGTCGGCGAACAGCTCCGCGGCCGTCGCCAGGCACTCCTCGGGGCTCGCGGTGCCGGTACCCGCCATCGTGCGCAGCCCGCCCGCCATGGACGAGGCCGCGTTGCCCCACAGCAGCCCGGCCGCGACACCGCTCTCCGCGCGGACCGCGTCCACGACCGGCGCCATCGCCTCGGCGATGCCGGGGCCGGTCGTCGGCTCGTCGAGGCGGACCCGCAGGCCCTGCTCCGGGTCGTAGCGCCACCACAGGTTCCCCGGCCGGATGTCCGGGATCGCGCCGTCCAGCACGTGCGCGGCGACCGTGGGGCAGAGCAGGCGCGCGGTGTAGCTGAGGAAGAACAGCGACGCGGCCACCCGCCGTTCGGTGGTCCGGTAGCGCGCGCCGATCGCGTCCAGGGTGTCCGGCAGCGCCCGGCTCCCGTCGGTCAGCGCCGTGCCGGGCAGCCAGGTGTCGTCCGGGCGGCCGACGTCGAGCACGAAGAACGGGCTGATCACGCGGGCGCGCCGCAGGGTGGCCAGGACGGCCGCGTAGTCGGACATGCCGCTACACCGCGGTCGGACGGTGGGCGAACGTGCGGCGGTAGTCGTTCGGGGTCACCCCGACGGCCTTGTGGAAGTGGTGGCGCAGCAGCGGCGCCGTGCCGAAGCCGCTGTGCCGCGCGACCTCGTCGACGCTGAAGTCGGTGTCCTCCAACAGGTGCCGGGCGCGCAGGACGCGCTGCGTGGTCAGCCAGCGGTGCGGCGTGGTGCCGGTCTCGGCGACGAACCGGCGGGCGAAGGTGCGTTCGGACAGCTGGGCCCGCTGGGCCAGTTCGGACACCGGGTGCTCGGTGGCCAGGGATTCCAGCATCCAGGCCAGGATCGGCTGGAGGCTGTCCGCGGTGCAGGTGGGGATGGGCAGTTCGACGTACTGGCGCTGGCCGCCGTCGCGCTGCGGGGCCACGACCATGCGGCGCGCGATGGCGGTGGCGGCCGCCGACCCGTGTTCGCGGCGGATGAGGTGCAGGCAGGCGTCGATGCCGGACGCGGTGCCCGCGCTGGTGACGATGTTGCCGTCGTCGACGAAGAGCACGTCCGGGTCGAGCTTCGCCAGCGGGAACCTGGCGGGGAAGGTCTTGGCGTACTGCCAGTGCGTGGTGCAGTGGCGCCCGTCGAGCAGGCCCGCCGCGCCCAGCAGGAAGGCGCCGCTGCACACCGAGAGCACGGTGGCGCCCGCGGCGACGGCCTGGCGCAGCGCGTCGACGACGGCGGGCGGGTACTCGTCGCGGATGCGGAACGCGGGCACGGCCACCAGGTCGGCGCCGACCAGCGCGTCCAGCCCGAGGTCCGGGGTCAGGCTCGCGCCGACGCCGGTGCGGACGGGCACGCCGGGGTGCTCGCCGCAGACCCGGAACTCCATCGGCGGCACGCCCTCGTCGGTGCGGTCGATGCCGAACACCTCGCAGATGAGACCGAACTCGAACGGGGCGAGGCCGTCCATGACGACGCAGGCGACGGTGTTCAGCATGTCCCGAGAGTACTTGGCAGGATTTTGTTGCACAACGTCAGAGCTGCCACTGTTGGTGAAATGTTGTGCATCGTAAATTTACTGCCATGACCACCGCAGTGTTCGCCCTCATCGTCCTGGCTCTGCTGGCCTACGGCCTGGAGCGCAACAACAACCGCGACGCCTCCCCGCACACCCGGCTCGCCGGCAGCCACGACGTGCAGGACCGCGACCTCATCCGCACCGACGCCGACCTCCGCGCGGCCTCCGCCTACGGCGCCACCTCGCGCCGCGGCCGGATCCCCGCGCTCCGCCCGCACCGGAGTGCCTGAGCGCCGGGCAGTACCCCGACCTCGCGGCCGGGCCCCGTGAACACCGGGGTCCGGCCGTTCCCGTGCTACCCGGCCGACGGGTCGGGCAGGCCCGCGGCCACCTGCCGCAGCGCGTTGCGCACCAGCTGCGTGATCGGCGCGGGCTTGGCCGTGCTCAGCCACTTGTCCGTCGCGACCTCCACCGCCGCCCACACCGTCGCCGCGACCAACCGCGGGTAGAGGTCCCTGGTGACCCTGGTCCCGGTCCGCTCGGCGACCACCTCGGCGAGCTCCCGCTCCGCGATCGCGTTCGTCTTGAGGAACTCCCCGATCAGGCTCGGCTCGCTCGTCATCAGCCGGATGCTGGCCGTCCACTCCGGATCCGGGCGCTTGCGGTCCGCCTTGTACGGCGACAGGGCCGCGTGCGTGATCGCGTCCCACAGCGGCTCGTCGGCCGGTCGGCCGCGCAGCGCTTCCGCGACCCCGCGCGCCCGGTCGAGGTGGCGGGCCGCGATGGCCTCCGCCTTGCCGCCGAAGTAGTTGCTGAACGTCCGGTGCGACACCCCCGCGGCCGCGGTGATGTCCTCGATCAGGGCGTTCTCCACGCCGCGTTCCACCGCGAGCCGAACGGCCGCCTGGATCATCGCTTCGCGCCTGGCCAGCTTCTTCTGATCGCGCAGGCCGAGGGGTGGGGTCGTCATCGGGACACGATAGTGGGGATCTTGCTTACCGTGCAAGATTGCCCGGAGGGCAAGAACCAACCGTCCCCGCCGGTGCTTCCGCGACCGCGGTCGAGGTGTCCTCCGTCAGTCCACTGGGTGGACATCCGCCACCGCATGGCGTGCCGGGGCGCGCGGGATGGGAGGATTCCCGCTCGTGAAGACCTTCGACGAGCTGTTCGCGGAACTCAGCGAGCGCGCCCACACCAAGCCAGAGGGGTCCGGCACCGTCGCGGCACTGGAGGCCGGCGTGCACGCGCAGGGCAAGAAGGTGCTCGAGGAAGCCGGCGAGGTGTGGATCGCGGCGGAGCACGAGTCGGACGAGCGGCTGTCGGAGGAGATCTCGCAGCTCCTCTACCGGCTGCAGGTGTTGATGCTGGGCCGCGGGCTCACCCTGGACGACATCTACAAGTACCTGTAAGGGGAGACCCATGCTGCGCGTGGCTGTTCCGAACAAGGGCGCGCTCGCCGAGCGCGCCTCCGAGATGCTGAGGGAGGCGGGCTACCGCCAGCGCAACGAGCAGCGCGACCTCACCGTCATCGACTCGGCCAACGAGGTCGAGTTCTTCTTCCTGCGCCCCAAGGACATCGCCATCTACGTCGGCTCCGGCCGGCTCGACCTCGGCATCACCGGTCTCGACCTGATGCGCGACTCCGGGGCGAACGTCGAATCGCGGCTGTCGCTCGGCTTCGGCGGCTCGACCTTCCGCTACGCGGGCCCCAAGGGCACCGACTGGCAGCTGGCCGACATCAAGGGCAAGCGGCTGGCCACCGCGTACAAGACGCTCGTGCAGGCGGACCTGGAGAAGCACGGCATCGAGGCGGAGATCATCCGGCTCGACGGCGCGGTGGAGATCTCCATCCAGCTCGGCGTGGCCGACCTGATCGCGGACGTGGTCGGCTCCGGCCGCACCCTCCAGCAGCACGACCTGGTGCCGTTCGGCCACACCATCTGCGAGTCCGAGGCCGTCCTCATCCACTCCTCGGCCGTGGACGACTCGCCCGCGAAGCAGCAGCTCACCGCCCGCTTGCAGGGCGTCGTCTTCGCGCAGCACTACCTGATGCTCGACTACGACTGCCCGCGCACGCTGCTGGACGAGGCGCTGCGCGTCACGCCCGGCCTGGAGTCGCCGACCGTGGCCCCGCTCGCCGACCCGGCCCAGGTGGCCGTGCGCGCGATGGTGCCCCGCAAGGAAGCCAACCGGCTCATGGACCAGCTGTCCGCGCTGGGCGCGAAGGCGATCCTGGCGTCGGACATCCGGTTCTGCCGCCTGTGATCCTGGAAGTCGCCCACCTGGACGTCGTGCCCGGCCGTTCGGCCGAGTTCGAAGCCGCGTTCGGCGAGGCCGAGAGCGTCATCTCGGCCTCGCCGGGCTTCGTCGGCCTGGAGCTGAAGCGCTGCGTCGAGCGGCCGGACGCCTACCTGCTGCTGGTCCGCTGGGAAACCCTGGAGGACCACACCGTCGGCTTCCGCGAGGGCCCGCTGTACCCGAGGTGGCGTGAACTCCTGCACCACTTCTACGACCCGTTCCCCGTGGTCGAGCACTACGCGTAGCCCCTATTCCACCCCATCGGCATGGCCGGATCCGGCCATCTCGTCACCGGCTACCTGCGGGTTGGCGTTCCACGGCCGTGACCCGTGTTCACAGAACGTGAATCCTTCGCTACGGTGCGAGCTGGGAGCGTTCCCAGACCCCTGTTTCGCAATCCTCAACGTGGAGGACGTGTGAACTTCCGAAAGGTGTTAACGCAAGCACTCGGCGTGTTCGCGGCGGTCGCCGCACTGCTCGCCTCGCTCGTGGTCGGCGTCGCAGGCGCGCACGGCTCGACCACCGATCCGCCGTCTCGCAACTACGGCTGCTGGCAGCGGTGGGGCAGCGACTTCCAGAACCCGACGATGGCCACCAAGGACCCGATGTGCTGGCAGGCCTGGCAGGCCGACTCCAACGCGATGTGGAACTGGAACGGCCTGTACCGCGAGAACGTCGGCGGCAACCACCAGGCGGCCATCCCCGACGGCACGCTGTGCAGCGGCGGGCGCACGCAGGCCCCCCGCTACAACGCGATGGACACCGTCGGCACCTGGCAGGCCGCGACGAAGAGCAAGCAGTTCACCCTGACCGTCACCGACCAGGCCCACCACGGCGCGGACTACCTCCGCGTCTACATCACCAAGCAGGGCTTCGACTCGACCAAGCAGGCACTCGGGTGGGGCAACCTGGAACTGGTCACCTCGACGGGCAAGTACGCGCCCGCCGGGACGTACGCGACCTCGGTCAACGCGGGTAGCCGCACGGGGCGGCACGTGGTGTACGTGATCTGGCAGGCCAGCCACCTCGACCAGTCGTACTACTTCTGCAACGACGTCATCTTCCAGTAGTCCGGGGCACGGGGTGCGGCGGGCGCCCGCCGCACCCCGGTGCTACCGCTCGCGGACGAACAGCGACTGCGCGGTCCGGCCCACCGGGCCCAGCAGGTCGTGCACCTCGCTCGTGGCCACCCCGACCCCGCCCGGCCCGATCGCCGTCTCGGCGTCGAGGGCGAACCACGACCCCTGCGGCTCCCGGTGCAGGTGCACGGCGAGGTCGGTGTTGATCGCGAACCACTCGCGGATGTCCAGCCTGCTCGACACCCCGCTGGCGGAGTCCGTGATGGCGAACATCCGCTGGAGCGCGGTGCTCTCCTCCTCTTCGACCGTCGGCATCAGCGGCTTGCCCCACACGATCGCGTCGCCGGGCGCGAAGATGCCGCCCTCCACCGACCGCCAGTCGACCGCTTCCAGGTACCCGCACGCCCACTCGGCGGGCATCTCCATCACGGGGCACATCCGCGGTTCGGGGAGCATGCCGGAGAACTCCGTGGCCAACGACGAGGTGTCCCCGCCGCTGATCCGCCACGCCT
Organism: Umezawaea sp. Da 62-37; assembly: GCF_032460545.1. Taxonomy (GTDB): domain Bacteria; phylum Actinomycetota; class Actinomycetes; order Mycobacteriales; family Pseudonocardiaceae; genus Umezawaea. The sequence continues at coordinate 2,395,062 of NZ_CP135965.1, read as the reverse complement.
GGGCCCGCAGCACCGCGCGCCCCTCGTGGCGCAGCTCCGCGCCCAGCAGCTCGACCGAGCGCCCCGGCCGCACGACCGACGCGGACACCTCCAGCTCGGCGACCGGCACCGGCCCGAGCACGTCGAGGACGACCCGCGCGAACGCCATGCCGGCGCGGGGCGCCAGGTTCTCCATCTCGCGCACCAGCAGCGCCGAGGGCGGCCCGAGGTGCTGGCTCTCCGTGCTCCACGGCCCCGCCGTGTGCGGGGTCGCCAGGTAGCGGTCGCCGCCCAGGCGCCGGTAGAAGCCCGCCATCAGTCGACCCTGTCCAGCGGCGTCTCGACGCTCGCGTCCGGCTCGGGCCACCCCGGATAGGGCGGTGGGGTGCCGTCGAACGCCGGGCAGAACGCCTTGTGGTCGCAGTAGTCGCACAGCTTGCTCGGGTTGGGCCGGAAGTCACCGGTCCTGCCCGCGCGCAGGATGGCCTCCCAGATGGCCTCCAGCGTCCGCTCGAACCGGCCGAGCTCGGCCTCGTCGGGCGTGTACGCCAGCGCCTGCTTGTCCGCGAGGTACATCAGCCGCAGCTGCCGGGGCACCACACCGCGCAGCTTCCACAGCACCAGCGCGTAGAACTTCATCTGGAACAGCGCCTTCGCCTCGCCGATCAGCCGGGGCGCGGCGCCGGTCTTGTAGTCGACCACCCGGATCTCGCCCGTCGGGGCGACGTCCACGCGGTCGATGTACCCGCGCAGCAGCACCCCGGACGGCAGCTCCGACTCGACCAGCAGCTCACGGGCGTCGGGCTCGAACCGGCGCGGGTCCTCCAGCTCGAAGTACCCGTCCAGCAGCCCCTCGGCCGACAGCAGCCACTCGGTCAGCGCCGGGTCGTCCGCGCTGTCGAACAGCCCGGCGAACTCCGGCCGCTCCTCGCGCACCCGGTCCCAGGCGGGCCCCAGCAGGTTCTTCGCCACCTCCGGCGTCCGCTCACCGGCGGGCAGGCCGAACAGGTCCTCCAGCACCGCGTGCACCACGGTGCCGCGCACCTGCGCCTTCGTGGGCACCTCGGGAAGCCTGTCCACCGCGCGGAACCGGTACAACAGCGGGCACTGCTTGAAGTCCCCGGCCCTGGACGGTGACAACGCGGGCCGCCGCACCGGGCGGGTACTGGTGACGACCGCACTGGCCGCTGCTGGGTCGGACATGCCCCGAACGATAGGCGAGACCACCGACAGTTCCCGATCGCGCACCGGCCGCGCGGGCCGCCGGGCCCCGGCTCCACGTGTCACGGCGGCCGTACACGGGTGACCCTAGGCTGCCCCAATGGCCATGACGGGGAGCTGGCGCAGGCGGGTCGACCGGGACGGCGGGGTGCTGCTGTTCCGCGCGGCGGGCGTGCCCGTCCTGCTCGCGCCCTCGTGGTGGCTGGGCTCCGCGGCGATCGTCCTGATCTACACCCCGCTGGTGGGCAGGCTGCTCCCCGACGCGAGCGCGCTGAGCGCGTTCGTCATCGCCACCGCGTTCACGCTCTTCCTCGGCCTGTCGGTGCTGGCCCACGAACTGGGCCACTCGCTCACCGCCATCCGGCTCGGCCTCCCGGTGCGCAGACTGCGGCTGTTCCTCCTCGGCGGTGTGTCGGAGATGACGCGCACGCCCACCAGGCCGAGCCACGAGGGTCTGGTGGCCGCGGCGGGCCCGGCCGTGTCGGTGGCGCTGGCGGCGGCGTTCGGCCTGGCCGCGATGGTCATGGAACCCGGCAACCCGCTCTGGCTCCTGATCGCCCAGACGGCCTTCGCCAACGCCGCGGTGGCCGTGTTCAACCTGCTCCCTGGCCTCCCCCTCGACGGCGGCCGCATCCTGCGGGCGGGCATCTGGGCCGCCACCGGCAAGCGCGCCTCCGGCACCAGGGCCGCCGTGACGGGCGGTGTAGTGGTGGCCGCGCTCCTGGTCGCCTGGGCGTTCTGGGGCGTCGTGCAGGGCGAGGAGGACGCCTGGGTCCGCTTCGGCGTCTGCGTCCTCACGGCCTGGTTCGTGGTGGCGGGCGCCCGCGGCGAGCTGTCGGCCGAGCGCAGGCGCGCCTGGCCCGAGGGCCTCACCCTCGCCGAACTGGTCCAGCCCGTCCTGCAACTCCCGGCCGAGAGCCCCGTGTCCGGCGCGCTGGCCGCGTCGGCGGGCAGGGGAGTGGTGCTCGTCAGGGCGGACGGCGTGGCCGTGGGCCTGCTCGACCAGGACCTGGCCCGCAGGCTCTCCACGAGGTCCCCGCAGGCCCCCGCGGAGCAGGCGGCCGACCCCATCCGCCCGGAGACCGTGCTGCTGGCCGACGAACCGGGCGAGGAGATCGTCGAACGGGTGCGGGGCACCGCCGCGTGGCAGTTCCTCGTCGTCGACATGGACGGCCGCCCGTCCGGCGTCCTGCGCCGGGAGGACCTCAAGGCCGCGCTGGACCGCCGCTGACCAGCCCGGCCTCCTGCGCCAGGATCGCCGCCTGCACCCGTGAGCGCAGGTCCAGCTTCGTCAGCACCCGCGAGACGTGCGTCTTCACCGTCGTCTCGCCGATGTGCAGCCGTTTCCCGATGCCCTGGTTCGACAGCCCCTCGCCGAGGCACCGCAGCACCTCGGTCTCCCGGTCGGTCAGCAGGTCCAGCGCCTTCGGCCGCTCCACCTGCCGGGGCGCCACGGCCGCGAAGTCCCGCATCAGCCGCCGCGTCACGCTGGGCGCCAGCACCCCGTCGCCCGCCGCGACCAGCCGCACCGCGTCGACCAGCGCCGCCGCCCCGACCGACTTCAGCAGGAACCCGGCCGCGCCGGCCCGCAGGGAGGCGTGCACGTACTCGTCCATGTCGAACGTGGTCAGCACCAGCACCTGGCACACCCCGTCGCCGACCAGCTCGCGGGTGGCCGCGATCCCGTCCACGCCCGGCATCCGGATGTCCATCAGCACGACGTCGGGCTTGAGCGCCCGCGCCATCCGCACCGCCGCGGCGCCGTCACCCGCCTCGCCGACGACCTCGATGCCCTCGCCACCGCCGAGGATCATCACCAGCCCGGCCCTGATGGCCGTGTGGTCGTCGGCCACCAGCACCCTGATGGTCATCCGCGCGCTCCTCCTGTCGGCAGTTCGGCCCGGACCCGCCACAGGTCGTCGACGCGCCCGGCGTCGAACGTCCCGCCGACGGCCTGCGCCCGCTCGGCCATGCCGACCAGCCCGCTCCCGGTACCCGGCGTGGAAGCGCCACGCCACTCGCTCGTCACGGTGACCGCCAGCCGCTTCCCGGCCTCGTCCAGCGCCACCTCGACCCGCGCGCCCGGCGCGTGCTTGAGCGCGTTGGTCAGCGACTCCTGCACGATCCGGTACGCCGCCAGGTCCACGGCGACGGGCAGGTCGGCGGGCGCCTCGCCGGACAGCTCCACCCGCAGCCCGCCCGCGCGCGCCGAGTCCACCAGCCGCCCCAGCTCGCTCAGCCGCGCCGAGGCGGGCTCGTCGGGCCCCTCGTCGTCCGCCCGCAGCACGTCGATCATGGTCCGCATCTCGGCCAGCGACTGGATGCTGTTCTCGCGCACCGACTTCAACACCGTCCGCACCGTCTCCGGGTCGCGCGCGGCCATCGACAGCACCGCCTCGGACTGGATGGCGATGGCGGACAGGTGCCCGGCGATCACGTCGTGCAGGTCCCGCGCCATCCGGGCGCGCTCGGCCGTCACGGCGGCGCGCCGGTCCAGCTGCGAGATCCGCTCCACCTGCTCGGTGTTCAGCCGGTGCTGCCGCAGGTTGATCGCCCACCACACCGGCATGACCAGCACGGAGAAGATCTGCAGCCCGGACCCGACGGCGCTGCGCCAGTCCTGCACGGTCAGCGCGATCCCCGCGGCGATGCCGACCGCGGTCGTGACTACCAGGCCGATGATGAGCTGGCTGGTGCGCTTCGACCCGCGCAGCGTCGCCACGTGCAGCAGGTCCATCAGCACGATGATCACCGGCGCGCTCAGCCCCAGCGCCACGTCCACCGACGCCGCCGACAGCGCGATGAACGTCCCCGCGAGCGGCGCGCGGCCGCGCAGCAGCTGGCCGAGGCAGGCGATGCCGAGCACCAGCAGCCGCCACCCGAGCGGGGTGTCCGACGGCCCGGCCCACAGCTCGTAGAGGTCGAACCGGTAGAGCAGGGCGCCGCCGGAGAAGCAGCCCAGGGCGATCAGCAGATCGCGGGCTGGGTCGGGGAGTCGGCGCACCGGGCCATCTCAGCACACCGCCCCTGGCCTGCGGGTCCTACGAAGTGATGACACCCCTCCGGTACGACCGGTGGACTCGCCGGAGCCCCCGGACGGCCAGGCTGGTGCCAACGCAGCCCGCTCCGACGACAGCCCAGGAGGCAGTCATGATCGCGATCATCGCCCAGGTCCTCGGGTTCGTCATGCTGATCCCGCAGGGGATCCTGCCCGTGGTCTTCCTGGCCGCGGGCGTCCAGTCGAAGAGCTGGTTCCTGGCCCTCTACGTGCCGGAACCGATGAACCTGCCGGTCGCCATCGCGTTCGTGCTGGTCGGTGGGCTCCTCGCGTTCTTCGGCACCAGGGCCGTGATCCGCTGGACCTGACCGCCCGGTGTCGGCGGTCGCCGCGCCCCCTGAGACCATCGTGCGCCTTGAGTTCCGCACGTAAGCAGGAGGTTTCCCGCGGTGATCGCCGCCAGTGGCCCGTTCCGTCCCGGTGACCGGGTGCAGTTGACCGACCCGAAGGGACGGCACTACACGATCGTGCTCGAACCGGGCAAGGAGTACCACACCCACCGCGGCGCGCTGCCGCACGACAAGCTGATCGGCGAGCCCGAGGGCTCCGTCATCCAGTCCGTCGGTGGTACGTCCTTCCTGGCCCTGCGGCCCCTGCTGGCGGACTACGTCCTGTCCATGCCGCGCGGCGCCCAGGTGATCTACCCGAAGGACGCGGCGCAGATCGTCATGTACGGCGACGTCTTCCCCGGCGCGCGCGTGCTGGAGGCGGGCGCCGGCTCCGGCGCGCTCACCTGCTCGCTGCTGCGGGCGGTGGGGGAGAAGGGCAGCGTCATCTCCTACGAGGTACGCCAGGACCACGCCGACCACGCGATCCGCAACGTCGAGCAGTTCTTCGGCGAGCGCCCCGACAACTGGTCGCTGACCGTCGCCGACCTCGCCACGCACGTCGGTGAGGTCGACCGGGTCGTGCTGGACATGCTCTCGCCGTGGGAGCAGCTGGACACGGTGGCGAAGAACCTCATCCCCGGCGGCGTGCTGGTCATCTACGTGGCGACCACCACGCAGCTGTCCAAGGTCACCGAGGCGCTGCGCGAGCAGCAGCACTGGACCGAGCCGCAGTCGTGGGAGACGCTGGTGCGCCCGTGGCACACCGTGGGCCTCGCCGTGCGGCCGGAGCACCGGATGATCGCGCACACCGCGTTCCTGCTGACGACCCGCAGGCTGGCCGACGGCGTCACGCCGCCGCGCCCCCAGCGCAGGCCGTCGAAGGGCTGACCGGACGCGGAACGGCCCGCCGCGGGACTCCCGCGGCGGGCCGTTCGACGTCGTGGGACGGGGTCAGAAGGTGTCGCAGATCTTCCAGTCGCCGTCTTCCTTGGCCAGCTTCATGGTGACCGAGTTGTCCTTGACGAAGTCCTTGTACTTCTCCGGCACGTTCTCGACCTTCAGGCTGAGCTTGGCGGTCGCGGTGTCACCGGTCTCGACCACCTCGCCCACCGAGAACGTGGTCTTCACGTCCTTGAACTCGTCGCCCTGCGAGCCGGGGTCGTTGACCTTGATCTCGCTGACCTTCGCCTGGTCCTTCTTGCAGGTGAGGGACTGGAGGGTGCTGACGTTCGCGTCCTTGCCCTTGTTGAGCTCGGTCGCGAAGTCGTCGGCGGTGCTCTTGGCGGAGCCACCGGTCATCGTCACGACGACGACCACGATCGCCGCCACGACGAGGACACCGACGCCCGCGAAGACCCAGACGAGCGGATTTTTCTTCTTCGGAGGCCCGAAGGGCTGCCCCGGAGCACCGGGTTGACCGAAACCACCCGGTTGGCCGTACGGGGGCTGTCCGTACTGGTCTTGGGGCCCAGGGGGCTGCTGGCCGTAACCGGGCTGGCCCTGCGGCGGTTGCTGGGGAAAACCCCCGGAAGGGGGTCCGTAGCCGGGCTGCTGTCCACCCTGTGGGAAACCGCCGGGGGGAGGAGGATACCCGCCCGGCTGCTGTCCGAACCCCGGCTGCTGACCGAATTGCCCAGGCTGTTGGCCATGTGGATCAGGCTGCTGACCGTAGGGGCCGGGCTGCTGCGGCGGGACGGTCATCACGTTCTCCTAGAACTTGCCGCTGGTGGCGTGGACACTTCCCGGACACACGCCGGTGGACGACGTACAGGACGCACGGTAGCGGGTGGGTGGTTCCACTTGACACCGAGATGGAGCAGTCCATCCCCTTGGGAGGGTCGTTGGTGACGCCACACGACTCTCGATGACCTTGGAGATAGCCGCTTTTGTCGGTGATCGCCGGTACCGTTGCTGATACGAACACGGGAGGAGGGTGCCGACATGCAGCACGGTCATCCCGGCAGCCAACCCGATGAGGGTGGCGAGCTGAACACGGGCAACAACTCAGATGAGCTGACAGCGCAGGTCAGGTTCCTCGAGGACGAGATCGCGCTGCTGCGCCGCAAGCTGACGGAGTCCCCGCGACACGTCCGCCTGCTGGAGCAGCGATTGGCCGAGGCATCCGAGCGCGTCAGCCAATTGACCGAGCGCAACACGAAGCTCATTGACACCCTCCGAGAGGCACGTGGCCAACTGCTGGCCCTGCGCGAGGAGGTCGACCGCCTGGCCCAACCGCCCAGTGGCTACGGCGTGTTCCTCGAGCAGTTCGAAGACGGCACGGTGGACGTTTTCACCTCAGGCCGTCGCATGCGGGTGTCCGTCTCGCCTGCGGTGGAATCCCCCACCCTGGTGCGCGGGCAGTCGGTGCGCCTGAACGAGGCGCTCACCGTCGTCGAGGGCGGCAGCTTCGAGCAGACCGGCGAGGTCTGCACGTTGCGCGAGATCCTCGAGGGCGAGGAGCCGGAGAACTCCGTCCAGCGCGCGCTCGTCGTCGGCCACGCCGACGAGGAGCGGGTCGTGTGGCTGGCCCAGCCGCTGATCGACTCGCCGTTGAAGATCGGCGACTCGTTGCTGGTCGACTCGAAGGCGGGCTTCGCCTACGAGCGCGTCCCCAAGGCCGAGGTCGAGGACCTCGTGCTGGAGGAAGTGCCGGACATCCTGTACTCCGACATCGGCGGGTTGAGCAGGCAGATCGAGCAGATCCGCGATGCGGTGGAGATGCCCTTCCTGCACGCCGACCTGTTCCGCGAGTACAAGCTCCGGCCGCCGAAGGGCGTCCTGCTGTACGGCCCTCCCGGCTGCGGCAAGACGCTGATCGCGAAGGCCGTCGCCAACTCGTTGGCGAAGAAGGTGTTCGAGGCCCGAGGTGAGACCGGGAAGCAGGCCAAGTCCTACTTCCTCAACATCAAGGGCCCGGAGCTGCTCAACAAGTTCGTCGGCGAGACCGAGCGGAGCATCCGCCTGATCTTCCAGCGAGCGCGTGAGAAGGCCTCCGAGGGCACCCCGGTCATCGTGTTCTTCGACGAGATGGACTCGATCTTCCGCACCCGCGGTTCCGGTGTGTCGTCCGACGTCGAGACGACCATCGTGCCGCAGCTGCTGTCGGAGATCGACGGCGTCGAGGGCCTGGAGAACGTCATCGTCATCGGCGCCTCCAACCGCGAGGACATGATCGACCCGGCGATCCTGCGACCCGGCAGGCTCGACGTGAAGATCAAGATCGAACGTCCGGACGCCGAGGGCGCGATGGACATCTTCAACAAGTACCTGACGCCCGACCTCCCGATCCACGCCGACGACCTCGCGGAGTTCGGCGGCGACCCGAAGGCCTGCATCGAGGGCATGGTGCAGCACACGGTCGAGCGCATGTACGAGGAGACCGAGGAGAACCGGTTCCTGGAGGTCACCTACGCCAACGGTGACAAGGAGGTCCTGTACTTCCGGGACTTCAACTCCGGCGCCATGATCCAGAACATCGTCGACCGGGCCAAGAAGGCCGCCATCAAGGCACTGCTCGACACCAAGCAGCCCGGCCTGTCGGTCCGCCACCTCCTCGCCGCCATCGTCGACGAGTTCGCGGAGAACGAGGACCTCCCGAACACGACCAACCCGGACGACTGGGCCCGCATCTCCGGCAAGAAGGGGGAACGGATCGTCTACATCCGCACCCTCGTCACCGGCAAGACCGCAGACTCGGGCCGCGCCATCGACACGGCCACCAACACCGGCCAGTACCTCTAACCACACCAACCGGGAAGCCCGCCTGCCACGCGGCAGGCGGGCTTCACCGCGTCCAGGGCAAACCCGAACACCTCCACCTCACCCAGCCCACCACCAGACCTGACGAAGCCAGGCGATCAACCACCAAGCCGATACCCGTCCGGCGCAGCCCGGATACTTGGTCGGCACAGCCGATACCGGGTCCGGCGCAGCCCGGATTCCCCGCCGAAGCGGAGCCAGGTGCCTGGTCCGTCGCGGAGCGTCGGATGCCCTGTCGGACGCAGTCCGATGCCTGGTCCGGCGTAGCTCGGATGTCCGGCCGAGGCGGAGCCAGGTGCCTTGTCCGTCGCGGAGCGTCGGATGCCCTGTTCGGCGCAGCCCTGATGCCCCACTGATGCGAAGCCAGGTGCCTTGTCCGTCGCGGAGCGTCGGATGCCCTGTCCGGCGTAGCTCGGATGCCTGGCCGATGCGAAGCCAGGTGCCCTGTCCGTCGCGGAGCGTCGGATGTCCTGTGCGGCGCAGCCCTGATGCCCCGCCGAAGCGAAGCCAGGTGCCCGATCCGTCGCGGAGCGTCGGATGCCGTGTCCGAGGCGAAGCCCGGATGCCCTGTCAGGCGAAGCCTGATGCTGGCGAAGCCAGACCTCCCCTCTGCCCCCGATCCAAAGCGTCCTCGTGCCTTGTCGTAGCTTGTCAAGATGGCCTTATCGTCTTGACAAGGTGCGGCAAGGCATTGAGACAATTGCGCTAGCGGGGGACGGAGCCGCCCTAAACCCGACCACCCCCGACCAGGAACCCGCCAAAACCCCCAACCAGGAACCCCGACCACCCCGAACCAGTAACCCGTCAAACACCCCCAAACCCCCTCCCCAAATCAACCCCCCGCCCCCACCAACCCCGCCTCATAAGCCCAAATCACCAACTGCGCCCGATCCCTCGCCTGCAACTTCCCCAACAACCTCCCGATATGCGTCTTCACAGTCCCCGCACTCAAATGCAACTCCCCCATGATCTCCACATTCGACAACCCCCTCGCGATCAACACCAACACCTCCCTCTCCCTCCCCGTAACCCCCTCCAACGTCCGGGTGACCCTCCGCTCAGGCCTCCTCCCGAACTCCTCGATCAACCGCCGCGTCACCGTAGGCGCCAACAACCCCTCACCAGCGGCAACAACCCGAATACCCGCCAACAACTCCACCGGCGGCGTGTCCTTCAACAAGAACCCGCTAGCCCCCGCCCGAAGCGCCGCGAACACGTACGCGTCCAGATCGAACGTGGTCAGGATCAACACCTTCGCCCCACCCGAAATCCGCCCGGTGGCGTCGATCCCGTCCATCTCCGGCATCCGGATGTCCATCAACACCACATCCGGCGACACCGACCGAACCAGTTCCACCGCCTCGCGACCATTCGCGGCTTCCCCCACCACCTCCAGATCCGTCGCCGAATCCACCAGCAACCGAAAACTCCCCCGGAGCAATGCCTGGTCGTCCACCACCAACACCCTGATCATCCGAACGGCACCTCGGCCACCACCCGAAACCCCCCACCGCGACAGGGCCCGGCCAGGAACGACCCCCCGTACATCGCCACCCGCTCCCGCATCCCCGCCAGCCCGTGCCCCCCACCTCCGGCGAGCACCCTCTCACCAGGCCCGTTGTCCACGACCTCGACCACCACCGCCACCTCCGACACGGCGATCGACACCGTGCACTCGGCGGGCGCCGCGTGCTTCACCACGTTCGTCACCGACTCCTGCACGATCCGGTACACCGCCAACCCCACCCCGTCCGGCACCCCCGGCACCCTCGTCCCGCCCATCAGGGTCAGCGTGACCGGAACCCCCGCCATCGCCGCCCGCTCCACCAACCCGGACAGATCCCCCAACCCCGGCACGGGCGACAACTCGGGCCCATCCGGTGATCTCAACACCCCCAGCAGGTGCCGCATCTCCACCAGGGTGGCGCGGCTGGTCGTCTCGATCACCTTCAACGCGTCCCGAGCCTCGGCGGGCTGCTCCTCCGCCACGTGGTTCGCGATCCCCGCCTTCACCGCGATCATCGTCAGGCTGTGGGCGACGATGTCGTGCAGCTCCCTGGCGATCCGCAGCCGCTCCTCGGTGAGCGCGTGCTCGGCCTGCTCCGCCGCCGCCCTCACCGCGAACGCCCTCCTGACCCTCATGGTCCAGCCCAGCGTCCAGGTGGCGCCCATGAGGAACCACACCGTCGCGGTGATGCCCAGGTTGTCGGGCCACGGCTCGGCGAAGGCCACGGCGACCCCCGTCAGGGCCGCGCCGCCCAGCAGCGCCACCACGGACCTGCGGCGGGGCAGTGCGACGGCGACCATGTACAGGGCGAACAGGGTCGGCGTGTACACCTCGAGGGTGATGTGGAGCAGCGTCGCGGTGTTCTGGGCGACCACCACGACCATGAAGACGGCCGGCGGCCACTTGCGGCGCACCGCCAACGGCACGCCCACCAGAAACGCCAAGAAGTAGCCGAACGGCACCGGGCCGTCGGTGATCTCCACGAAGGTGGAGTAGACGAGGGTCGCGGCCACGGCGGCGGCCACGTCCACGAAGATCGTGTAGGCCACCGGCAGCCACTTGACCAGGCGGTGAGGTGCGGTCACCGGTCGACCGTAGCGGCGGGCGCGGGGCGTGGGATCGGACCGTGGTCCGACCCCGGTCGTGGTCGCTGGTCCGATCCGCCGCGGCCGGAACCGCGCGAGTGTTCCCGGCATGATCGAAGTACGTGAACTCACCAAGCGCTACGGCGCCGTCCGGGCGGTCGACGGGCTCTCCTTCGAGGTGAAACCCGGCTACGTGGCCGGGTTCCTCGGCCCCAACGGCGCCGGGAAGTCGACGACGATGCGGTCCGTGCTGGGACTCGACGCGCCCACGTCCGGCGAGGCGCTGGTCAACGGCAAGCGGTACGCGGCGATCAAGCGGCCGATGTTCGAGGTCGGGGCCCTGCTCGACGCCAACGCCGTGCACGGCGGCCGATCCGCGGTGAACCACCTGCGGTGCCTGGCCCGCAGCAACGGCATCGGCGACAAGCGGGTGGTCGAGGTGCTGGAGCAGGTCGGCCTGGCGGGCGCGGCCAAGCGGCGGGTGTCGGCGCTGTCGCTGGGCATGAAGCAGCGGCTCGGCGTCGCCGCGGCCCTGCTCGGCGATCCGGGTGTGCTGCTGTTCGACGAGCCGGTCAACGGGCTCGACCCCGAGGGCATCCGCTGGATCAGGGGGCTCATGCGGGGACTGGCCGCCGAAGGGCGGACCGTGCTGGTGTCCAGCCACCTGATGAGCGAGATGGCGCTCACCGCCGACCGGATCGTCGTGATCGGGCGCGGGCGGCTGATCCTGGAGACGTCGATGCGCGACCTGGCCGACCGGTTCAAGCGCGACGTGCTGGTGCGCACGCCGGATCCGGCGGGGCTGCGGCGGGTGCTGGAGAACGCGGGCGCGACCGTGGCCGTGGATGACGGCGCGCTGCTCGTGCAGGGCCTGGAGACGGGGGACATCGCGGACCTGGCGTCCCGGCAGGGGATCGCGGTCCACGAGCTGACCCCGCGCAGCGCGACCCTGGAGGACGCCTACCTCGAGCTGACCGAGGACAGCGTGGAGTTCCGCACCTCGGAGGTGGCCCGGTGATCGACGTGGTGGCATCGGAATGGCTCAAGGTCCGCACCGTGCGGTCCACCTGGTACCTGCTGCTGAGCGTTGTGGGCGTGCTCGCCCTGGGTTCGATGATCTCGTACCTGATGACGAAGGAGTGGGACCGGTCCGCGCCCGAGATCCAGGCGGCTTTCGCCTCCGCCGACCCGAGCGTGGTCGTCATGCCGTTCGCGCAGTTCGCGTTCGGCGTGCTCGGGGCGCTCGTGGCCACGTCGGAGTACGGCAACGGGATGATCCGCACCGTCCTCGTCGCGGCGCCGCGACGGCTGGTGGTGCTGGCGGCCAAGGTGGTCGTCGTCGGCTTGGGCGGCCTGGTGCTCGGCACGGTGGTGTCGTTCGCCGCCTTCGGCATCGGCGAGGTGATCGTCGGTGACCGGCCCGCTCCCCTCTCGGGGGGCCCGTTCTCCGAGGCGCTGCCCGCGCTGCTGGCCAACGGGCTCGCCGCGCTGGTGATCGCTCTGGTGGGGTTGGGCTTTGGGGTGCTGATGAGGGCGACCGCGGGGGCGCTGGTCACGCTGTGCGTCCTGATGTTCGTCCTCCCGGTGGTGGCCGTGCTGCTGCCCGCGCCGTGGAACAACCGGGTGGTCTCGGTGACGCCGCTCTACCTGGGGCCGCAGTTCTCCGGGCAGCTCACCGGCCAGCTGACCCCGGCGCAGGCGCTCGTGGTCATGATCGTCTACGTGGTCGTGGCGCTCGGGGCGGGCGCGCTGGTGCTGGCGCGCCGCGACGCCTGAGCCGACCCCCTGCGACCCGCGCGCGGCGCGAGCCACTAAGTTCTCGGAGATCACCGAGCTTGGAGGACAGCCTTGCGTCGCGCGCACGTCGCGGTCGTGGTCGCGACCACCCTGATGATCACCGGCTGTTCGGTCGAGCAGCGCCCGCTCCGCCGGGGCTTCGCGCTCGACGGGACGTCGGGCCCGACCACCACGAGCACGCGGGCCACCAGCACGTCGGCGAGCGCGACCGCCAAGGCCGCGCCCGCGACGCCGACGAGCACGAGCGCCAGTACGAGTGCCGGCGCGACGGCCAGGCCCGCGGCGGAGTTCGCCGCCCTCGCCCTGCCGCAGCCCGCGCTGACCGAGGACGGCTTGGACGTCCGCGAGTCGGCCGCCGCCGCGCCGTCGGTCGCGGAGACCGTGTGCGGCAAACCCCTCACCGTGCCCGGCCGCGCCCCCGACGGGTACCGGGTCTCGACCCGCAGCCAGAGCGGCGCGAGCAAGCTGGAGCAGCGGATCACCGCCTATCCCGAGGCCGAGGCCGTCGTCCTGGCCGCGCGCGCCGCGCTGACGTGCCCCGAGACCGCGCTCCAGCTGTCCGGGGTGGACGACGCCGTCGCGTGGTGCGAGGCGCTGCCCGGCGGCCGCGGCGCGTGCACCGCGGTGCTGGCCAAGGACGACCTGGCGATCACGCTGCGGATGGAGACGATCAGCGTCGAGCGCGCCACCGAGGTCACCACCCGGCTCGCGGGCACGGCCGCGGGACTGCTCGCGCGGGCCTGACCGTCAGCCGACCCGCCGCGGCGCCAGCCTGACGACTCCGTCGTCGAGGTCGATCGGGCCGCGCGGGGGAGCGGCCTCGTCCTCCTCGCGCGCGAGCCACTCGTGGAACAGCGCGCGCCCATCCGGCACGATGGCCCACTCCGGATCGCGCACCTTCACGCGCAGCTCGTCGAGGTCCATCCAGCCGCCGGAGGCGACCTCCTCCGGCTGGTGCACGAAGGGGCCGTCGGTGCGGGTCTCGTAGACGTGCGCGGTGTAGCGGATCGGCGGGTCCACGAACCGGGCCCGGAACGACGGTGTCAGCGGCACGCCGCGGATCCCCAGCTCCTCGGCCAGCTCCCGTTCCGCGCAGTCGTCCGGGTCCTCGCCGTCGGCCAGCACGCCGCCCGCCCAGCAGTCGTACATGCCGGGGTAGACGTCCTTGGTGTCGGTGCGCTTGTGGACGTAGACGCGCCGCCCGTCCAGCGACCGCACCAGGATCGTCGCGGACGCGTGCCACAGCCCTTCGGCGCGCACCTGCCAGCGGGGCTTCCCCTCCAGCCGGGCGCCGTCCTCGTCGAAGACGGCGACCAGTTCCACCGACGATGTCACCGGTTGTCCTCCCGTGGTCGTACGACCCATTGCTACCACGGACCGACGCACGGCGACGCCCCCTGTTCCTACGGTCGGAACGCACACCGTCACGAGGAGGAGCCTTGCCCACAACGATCGGACTCGCGCTGGCCGAGTTCCGCCACCGACCAGGCCGCGCGCTGCTGCCCGGTGTCGCCCTGGTCGTCGGGGTCGCGTGCCTGATCGCCTCGCTCGTGCTGAGCGACGCGCTGGTCGAGGCCGCGGACGAGGGCATGCCCGTCGTGCCGTCGGCGGTGGGCCTGGTGGTCGGCGTCGACCGCGACCCGATGCTCGACCACCCGGTCCCGGCGGAGCTGGACCAGGCCGCGGCGGACCGGATCGCGGCCGTGCCCGGCGTGGAACGGGTCGTGCCCGTCCGGCAGGTCGCCGTGGACCTGTTGCTGGACAACGGCCGCGCGGGCAGCCGGCGCGGGATCGGCGACGTCGAGGTGGACCGCGAGGGGCTGCGCCGCATCCCGATCGGCGAGGGCCGCTCGCCCGCGAGCGACGGGGAGATCGCCGTCGACCGGGTCACCGCGGACAAGTACGACCTGGCGCCGGGCGCCACCGTGAAGGTCGCCGACGCGCAGGGCAAGGCGCTCGACGTGGTGGTCCGGGGGATCACCAAGCGCGGCTCCACCGGCGACCAGCCGTCCGTCGTGGTCGGCGAGGCGCTCGCGGCCAAGCTCGACCCCAAGCCGGTCGTGTCCGAGTTCCACGTCGTCGGCGGCGGCCAGGAGGCCGTCGCCGCGGCCGCCGGACCGGGGTTGCTGGTGAGCGGGGTCGACGCCGGCGACCGCAGCGGGCTCGGCGGCAGCAACGGCGAGTCGCTGTCCGCCGTGCTCATCATGTTCGCGATCCTCGCGCTGGCCACCGCGTCCTTCGTCGCGGCGGCCACGTTCCGCGCGGTGTACCTCCAGCGCCAGCGCCAGACCGCGCTGCTGCGCTGCCTCGGCGCCAACCGCAAGCCGCTCGTGCTGGCGAACCTGGTGGAGGCGCTGGTGACCGGCGCGGTGGCCGGTGCGATCGGCGCCCTGCTCGGCGGACCCGTGGCGCTGGGGCTGTCGCGGATCTTCGACGTCACCGGGGTGTCCGGGATGTTCGGCGCGTCCTCGCTGACCCCGGCCCTGCTGCCCTCGGCCGGCTACGCGGTGCTCGGCGCGGTCGTCGCCGCGTTCCTCAGCGCGTTCGCCGCGATCCGGCCGTCGCTGGCCGCCGCGCGGGTCTCGCCGCTGGCCGCCCTGCGCACCTCCGAGGGCGCCACGCCGGACAGCTCGGTCGCCCGGTGGCGGCTGGTGTTCGGCCTGTTCGTCGCGCTCTGCGCGGGCGGGCTGGCCCTGGTGGCGGTGGCCGCCAAGGGGTCGACCGCCGGGATGTTCGCGGTGCTGTTCTCCGCGATCACCGCGGTCGCCGCGCTGTTCGGGGTGCTGGGCCCGGTGGTCGTGCCCGCGATCAGCCTGCTGTTCGGCTCGGTCGCCGCGAGGATCGGCGGCGCGAACTGGAAGCTGGCCGCGGCCGAGGTGCGCAGGGTGCCCCACCGCTCGGCGTCGGTCGCGATGCCCCTCGTGCTGGCCGCCGCGATGGTCACGTTCTTCGCCGTCACCGTCGGCACCGCCCGGCAGTTGGAGGCCGGGCTGTCCCAGGACCCCCGCCCCGACGTGCTGATCTCCGACGTCGGCGACCGGCCGCTGGCCGACGGGGTCGACCGGATCGCGAACCGCCCCGAGGTCGCCGCCAGCGCCGTGCTGCACCGCGGCGAGGGCAAGCGCGCCGACGGCGACGGCTACGTCGCGCTGGGAGCGGACCCCCAGCGCCTCGCCGCGTGGCTGACCGCCGAGAACCAGGGCGCGACCGGAGTGGCGGACCTCAGGGAGGGCACCGCGCTGATGACGGACTGGGCCATGCGGTCGTGGGGGACCTCGGTCGGGCAGTCCGTCACCCTGGACGGCCTCCCCGGTGGGGCGCGCACGGTCACCGTCGTCGGCACGGTCCCCGACACCCTCGTGGCCCACGCCGGTGTCGTGGTCGCCGATCCCTCGGTCGGACCGGTCAGCAGCGTGGTCGTGGCGCTCAAGCCCGGCGCGGACACCGACGCCTACCGGACCGCCGTGCTGGCCGGGCTGTCGGACGAGCCGACGGTGGCCGCGGCCACCAGCGCGAGCGAGTCGGCCGAGGACCAGCGCTACCTCGACATCGCGATCGTGATGCTGATGGTCCTGCTCGGCCTGTCCGTCGCGGTGGCGGTGACCGGGATCGGCACCACGCTCACGATCTCGGTGCAGGAGCGCCGCAAGGAACTGGCTCTGCGCCGCGCCCTCGGCGTGACCAGGGGCGGTCTCCAGCACGGGGTCGTGGCCGAGGCGGTGCTGCTCGCGCTCGTCGGCGTGCTGGGTGGCGGGCTGGTCGGGCTCGCCTACGCCCAGCTGACGATCATCGTGGCCGGGGTGCCCGTGGTCGTGAGCGCGGACTGGCTCTCGTTGGGGCTCGGCGGTTTGGTGGTCGTCCTGCTGGCGGTGCTGTCGGCGTTCGGACCGGCCCGCGGCGCGTCGCGGATCCGCCCGGCGGCGGGGCTCGCCTCGGGGTGACGGGTCGCCCGGACGCCGGCGATCAGCTCTGCGCGGGGCCCTCGGGTCCCGCGTAGAGCCAGTCCAGCTCGGTGTGGTCGTCGTCGGCCCTCAGCGCGAACATCCGGTCGCGCACGCCGATCAGCAGCGGGTCCGAGGTGTGCCACAGCTCGCCCCACGGCCGCGCGGACGTCTGGCAGCGCACGGCCTTGGGCAGCCGGGCCCGCTGGAACGCCTCCAGGGCGCCGTCGGCGTCCTCGCGCAGCCGCGCGCCCAGTTCGACCGCGTCCTCCAAGGCCTGGCAGGCGCCCTGGCCGAGGTACTGGAGCATCGGGTGCGCGGCGTCGCCGATCAGCGCGAGCCTGCCCTTCACCCACGTGTCCAGCGGCTCGCGGTCGTGCATGGCCCAGTGCCGGTCGCGGCCCACCCGTGCCACGGCGTCGCGCACCGGTTCGCAGGTGTCCGCGAACGCAGCCTCCAGTTCGTCCACGCCACCCCAGTCGGCCTCGCCCGCGTGGAACCGGGGGCTGCGGAACACGGCGACCTGGTTGACCAGCGCGCCCGCCCGGACCGGGTAGCGCACCAGGTGCAGGCCGGGTCCGATCCAGAGCACGACCTCGTCCGGCCCGTCGCCCCCGCGCGGCGCGGTGCCCCGGTAGGCGGCGTACCCGCTGCACACCGGCTCGTCGTCGCTCAGGTGCCGCCGCAGCCCCGACCGGAGCCCGTCGGCGGCGACCAGCGTGCGCGTCCGGTAGGCGGTGCCGTCCGCGCACCGGACCTCGGCGCCGTCGGCCCGCACGTCGGAGGAGACGACGGTCCGGCCCGCCTCCAGGGTGACCAGGTCGTGCGCGCGGCAGTGCGCGAGCAGCACGTCGAGCAGGTCGCCCCGGTGCATGACCAGGTACGGGTAGCCGTACCTGGTGCGGAAGGCGCGACCCAGGTCGAGCCTGGTCAGCACGCGCCCGCTCACCGCGTCCCTGAGCACGCCCGCCTCCGGGCGCACGGCCAGCGGCAGGACGTCGTCCAGCACGCCCAGCGCGTCGAGGGCGCGGCTCGCGTTGGGGCCCATCTGGAGGCCCGCGCCGATCTCGCCGAACCCGGCCGACTGCTCCAGCACGTGCGCGGGCACGCCCCGCCGGGCGGCGGACAGGGCGGTGGCGAGTCCGCCGATCCCGCCTCCGACGACGAGCAGGGGTACTTCGACAGTGCTCAACGCGGGTCCTTCCGTCCGTGGCGAAACGCAGAGTATTGGCAACGGCGTATAGCCCCGAGCAGGGGCGGAGGCCGTAGGCTGCTCGTATGAGGCGGATCATGGGAACCGAAGTCGAGTACGGCATCTCGGTGCCGGGGGATGCGACGGCGAACCCGGTGCTGACCTCTACACAAGTGGTGCTGGCCTACGCGGCCGCTGCCGACATCCCGCGCGCCCGCAGGGCCCGCTGGGACTACGAGGTGGAATCGCCGCTGCGCGACGCGCGCGGGTTCGACCTCGGCGTGCCGGGCAACCACCCGATCGACACCGACGTCGAGGACCTCGGCGCGGCCAACGTCATCCTCACCAACGGCGCCCGGCTCTACGTCGACCACGCGCACCCCGAGTACTCCGCGCCCGAGGTCACGAACGCCCGCGACGCGGTGATCTGGGACAAGGCGGGGGAGCGGATCATGGAGCAGGCGGCCATCAAGGCCGCCAGCGTGCCCGGCCAGCCCCGCCTCCAGCTGTACAAGAACAACGTGGACGGCAAGGGCGCCAGCTACGGCACGCACGAGAACTACCTGATGGCCCGCAGCACGCCGTTCACCGCGGTCATCGCGGGCCTCACCCCGTTCTTCGCGTCGCGCCAGGTCATCACCGGCTCCGGCCGGGTCGGCATCGGCCCGACGGGCGACGAGGAGGGCTTCCAGCTCTCCCAGCGCTCGGACTACATCGAGGTCGAGGTCGGCCTGGAGACCACGCTCAAGCGCGGCATCATCAACACCCGCGACGAGCCGCACGCCGACGCGGACAAGTACCGCAGGCTGCACTGCATCATCGGCGACGCGAACCTCGCCGAGTACTCCACCTACCTCAAGGTCGGCACCGCCTCGATCGTGCTGGACATGATCGAGGCCGGCAGGCGCTTCGACGACCTGCGGCTGCTCGACCCCGTCCGCGCCGTACACCAGATCAGCCACGACCCGACGCTGAAGGTGCAGGTCGAGCTGTCCGGCGGCCGCAAGCTGACCGGCCTGGACATCCAGTTCGCCTACCACGAGCGTGCCGCGAAGTTCCTCGACGAGGACACCGCGGGCGACCACGCCGCCGACCGCGACGTCGTGCGGATCTGGGGCGAGGTGCTCGACGCGCTGCGCCGCGACCCGCAGGAGTGCGCGGACCGCCTCGACTGGGTGGCGAAGCTGCGGCTGCTGGAGGGGTACCGCTCGCGCGACAACCTGGCCTGGGGCGCGCCCCGGCTCAAGCTCGTCGACCTCCAGTACTCCGACGTGCGGCTGGACAAGGGCCTCTACAACCGGCTGGTCGCGCGCGGCTCGATGAAGCGCCTGGTCAGCGAGGAGGAGGTCCTCGCGGCCATCAAGTCGCCGCCGGAGGACACCCGCGCGTACTTCCGCGGCCGGTGCCTCGAGCGCTACCCCCAGTCCGTGGCCGCCGCCTCGTGGGACTCCGTGATCTTCGACCTCGGTCGGGAATCACTGGTCCGGATCCCCACCCTTGAACCCCTCCGGGGGACGAAAGCCCACGTGGGAGCACTCCTGGAGGCCGCGGAGACGGCCGAACAACTGGTGGACGCCCTGACGAGGGGCTGATCATCGAACCCGTGTGGCAGGCACTAATTGTCGGTTCTGCTGGGTAATGTTGTGGAAGACCCCTTCACTCGGGTCGACGCGGGAGGCTGAGATGGCACAGGAACAGGTTCAGCGGCAAGGCGGCGGTGACGGCGACGGCGACGGCGGCGACGCCGCGGCGGCGGGCCAGGAACGACGCGAGAAGCTCGGCGAGGACGTCGACGCGATCCTGGACGAGATCGACGACGTTCTCGAGGAGAACGCCGAGGACTTCGTGCGGGCATACGTGCAAAAGGGCGGCGAGTAGGCGGTAGAGCACCGCCCACCAGCCGACTCGGGGACAGGAGACGAAGCCACACATGGAAAACAGCTCGTCCGGGCGGTACCCGTCCGCGTCGTTGCCCCCGGCGTACTTGACGCCGGGGTCATCGTCGTTCACCGACTTCCTCCGCGCCCAGGCGCCCGAGCTGCTGCCTTCCGGGCGGAAGCTGCCCGAGGGCAGCCACGTCCAGGCCCCGCACGGGACCACGATCGTGGCCGTCACCTTCAAGGGCGGCGTCCTGATCGCGGGCGACCGGCGCGCGACCATGGGCAACGTGATCGCCCAGCGCGACATGAAGAAGGTGTTCGTCACCGACGACTACTCCGCCGTCGGCATCGCGGGCACCGCGGGCATCGCGATCGAGATCGTGCGCCTGTTCGCGGTCGAGCTCCGCCACTACGAGAAGATCGAGGGCGTCTCGCTCTCGATCGACGGCAAGGCCAACCGCCTGGCCGCGATGATCAGGGGCAACCTCGACGCCGCCATGGCGGGTCTCGCCGTGGTGCCGCTGTTCGCGGGCTTCGACACCGAGGCCCCCGACCCCGACCGCGCGGGCCGGATCGTGTCCTACGACGTCACCGGCGGCCGCTACGAGGAGAACCAGGGCTACCAGGCCGTGGGCTCCGGCTCGCTGTTCGCCAAGTCGGCGCTCAAGAAGCTCTACGACCCCGACGCGGACGCCGACGGAGCCGCCCGTGCCGCCGTCGAGTCGCTGTACGACGCGGCGGACGACGACACCGCCACCGGCGGCCCGGACATCGTGCGGCGCATCTACCCGGTGATCGTCACGATCACCGCGGCCGAGGGCGCCGTCCCGCTGTCCGACGAGCGCACGGCCGCGATCGCCGAGGCCGTCGTCGAAGGCCGCAGGGTCTAGCCGTGCCCACCCCCATTCGCCGAGGTCAGGAGCCGCGCCAGTGACGATGCCGTTGTACGCCTCACCCGAGCAGATCCTGCGCGACCGCTCGGAGTACGCCAGGAAGGGTATTGCCAGGGGCCGCAGCGTCGTCGTGCTCAGGTACGCCGACGGGATCCTGTTCGTGGCCGAGAACCCCTCCAGCACGCTGCACAAGGTCTCGGAGATCTACGACCGCATCGGGTTCGCGGCCGTCGGCCGGTACAGCGAGTTCGAGAACCTGCGCCAGGCGGGGATCCGGTTCGCCGACATCCGCGGGTACCAGAACGACCCGCGCGACGTCACCGGCCGCTCCCTGGCCAACGTCTACGCCCAGACCCTCGGGTCGATCTTCACCGAGCAGATCAAGCCCCTCGAGGTCGAGATCTGCGTCGCGGAGGTCGGCCACCTGCCCGAGCAGGACACCATGTACCGGCTCACCTACGACGGCTCCATCGTCGACGAGCCCCAGTACGTCGTCATGGGCGGCCAGGCCGAAGCCACCACCACCGCGCTCAAGGACCTCTTCACCGACGGCCTGGCGTTGGCCGACGCCGTCAGCGTGGCGGTCCGCGGTCTGAGCGCGGGCTCCACCAGCACCGGCAACGGCAAGCCCGACCTGCTCGACCGCGGCAAGCTGGAAGTGGCCGTCCTCGAACGCGACCGCCCCCGCCGGGCGTTCCGGCGGATCGTGGGCGCCGCTCTGGACGCGATGCTGCCCGCCACCGAGGAACCGGAGGCCGAGGACCCGAAGTCCGAGGCGCCGACGTCCACCAAGGGCGGGCCCGCCAAGCCCGCCAAGGACGTGAACCTGCCGCCGAACGACGACAAGGCGTAATCCCAGCCGCACGCGGAGCGGGGCACCTCCGGATCCCGGAGGTGCCCCGCTCCGCGTTGCGGGTGGATCAGCCGAGCCACTTGTTGGCGCGCACGAAGGGCAGTGCCTTCCACTGCCTGCCGAAGCCCCAGGTGTCGCCCGCGGCGGTGAGGGCCACGACGATGACGCCGATGGCGTAAATGACGTGGTAGTCGACGAGCGGGTTCGAGGAGCCGGTGGCCTCGCCGGTCGAGGTGTGCTGGGCGGGCGGCCATTCGGCCAGCCACATCATCAGCATCATCAGCGCGCCGGAGACCGCGGCGATCCGCAGGCCGATGCCGAGGACGAGGGCCAGGCCGATGGCGAGCAGGCCGAGCATGAACAGGCCGTCGGCCACGGGGGAGCCCGCCCAGCCGCGGAACAGGGACTGGAGCGGGCCTACTTCGACGTGGCCGAGGAAGCCGTTGGTGGGGGAGCCGCCGTTGAGCCACGAGCGTTCGCCCGGTGTGCTGTAGCCGAGGCCGAAGGCCTTGTCGAGGAACGCCCACAGGAAGACCAGGCCGAGCGCGGCGCGCAGCACCGCCAACGGCCTGGCGGCGGACGTGGGCGACACCGCCGGCGCCGTCGTGGTGTCGTGGGTGCGGGTGGGGATGTGCTTGGTGGCCATGGGAATCCTCCTGTTGGTGCCGCGTCGGGTTTCATCCCGCCGCACTCAGCCTGGTCTTCGCGCCACCCGCCCGGCAGGGTCCGAAGTCGTCGTCGGGCAGGGACTCCGGTCGGGACTCCGGTCAGGTGTGCCGGTCGACCCGCGCGGTGACGTCCACGGACTGCACGCCGGGCGCGCTCGCCGCGAGCACGGTGGCGACGTGCCGGTCGTCGGCGTCGTCGAACTCGTCGACGACGGTCACCGCGCCGTCCAGCACCGACACCGCCCACCGCCCGTGCCCGCCGTAGGCGGCGAGCCGGTGGCGGACGTCGGTGACGATGGCGTCGTCGTCACGGGCGAGGGTGCGCAGCAGGTCGCGGCGGCTGACGATGCCGAGCAGGGTGGTGCCGTCGGCGACCGGGACGCACCGGATGTGCTTGTCCAGCAACACCTTCGCCACCTCGGCGATGTCGGCCGCGGCCCGGACGGCGACCGCGGGACCGGTCATCGCGTCGCGGACGAGGCGGGCCGGGGCGGGAGCGGCGGGCTCCTCGTCGCGCCAGATCAGGCCGCGGGCGTCGGGGAGGACGCGGTCGCGCATGAGGTCGGCCTCGGTGACGACGCCGACCAGCCGGTCGTCGGCGTCCAGCACGGGCAGCGCGGTGAAGCCGTGGGAGGTGAGCAGGGCGATGGCGGACTTGGCGGGCGCGTCCTCCCGCACGGTGACCGCCGGGGTGGACATGACGTCTTCGGCGCGCATGGTCAGCTCCTCGCGTTGTCGAGATCGGACACCGCCGGGGAGAACCGGCGGCACGACGGGCCGATCACCACGACCGGGCTGGACGCGTGGCGCAGTACGGCCCGGCTGATCGAGCGGACCAGCGCGCCGCGGACGGCTCCGCCCCGCCGTGATCCCAGGACGACCATGGAGCCGAAGTGGGCATGCCACGCCACCGCGCTCGCCGCGGGCGTGCCGAGGACCTCGGAGTGCACCGGCACGTCGGGGTAGCGGGCGCTCACCTCGCGGAGCAGGTCGTCGGCCGGGCCGCGGGACGCGCAGCGGACCAGCCGCGCACCGGTGCCCAGGCGGTCGGCTTCGGCGAACGAGAACTCCAGCTTCTCGCGCGAGCGCGCGCTGGCGTGCACGCCGACGATCACCGGCGCGGCCGGGTCGGTCCACGCGGCTCCGGGCGGCACGCTGACCACCGGGCAGCGGGCGAGCGCGCTGAGCGCGGTGATGACGGACTCGCCCTCGAAGACCACCGCGCCCTCGTCGGCCACCGCGATGAGGTGGGCGTGCTCCGACTCGGCGACGAGCAGGTCGCCGACGCGGTCCCGCGCGTACCGCTGCCGCACGGCGAGGTCCGGGAACCGCGAGCGCACCTGGTCGGTGACGGCCGTGATGTCGGGCTGGAGGTGCACCAGCAGCAGCGGCGAGCCGCGGCGACTCGCGTAGTCGGCGGCCCACCAGACCGCGTCGAGCCGGGGGGCACGACGACGGGCACCGGCTCGTCGTCACCGGGGCGGTCGTTCATCGGGTACCTCCTGGGTTCCTGGATCCGGTGGACGCGGGGACGCCGGGCAGCGGTACCACCAGGTCGTCCACCGGCAGCCGGGGAGTGCGGGGGACCGGTGAGCCGAAACCGAGGCGCAGCACGGTTTGCGGGAACAGTGAGCCGCCCAGTGCGCGGCGAAGCCCCTCCCTGGTCCCGTCCACCTCGATCACCTGCGACAGGAACGAGGCGGACAGCCCCAGCGCGGTCGCCGACAGCAGCACCCGCTGGAGTGCTTGTCCTGCTTGGAGTTCGCCCAGCGGGCCGTCGTAGAACGAGCAGAGCACGACGACGAGCGGACTGGGCTCGTAGTCCTTTCCGGATGGTCGCTCCACGGGCGCGCCGGAGGAGAAGTCGCGCAGCGCCCACTCGTCCTGCGGCTCGGGGACGAACCCCGCGGACGCCCTCGGCACACCGTGGCCGGGCGAGGCGCGCCCACCCGTCCACGCGGCCAGTTCCGCCTGCACGGTGGGGTCCGCCAGCTGCCGCCGGTTCGCCTGCCGGACCAGGCCGCGCAGGACGGCCAGCTCGGCGCGGTCGTCCACGACGTGCAGCCACGAGCGTTCCAGCTCGGCGGCGCGGACCACCTGCACGCGGTGGCCGTCGGGCACCGCGGCGTCGGTGAACGGGTGCCGGTTGGTCCGCCGCCGCCCCACCGCGCGGAGCAGCGCGCGGGTCTCGTCGGTCGTGGTGAACGACCCGCCGCGGCGGATGACGGCGAGCGCCCCCGGCGTCGTGCGACCGGGGACCAGGGTCACCAGCGGCCGGATTCCCAGCCCCTGCAACGCCAGCCGGACGTTGAACAGGGCGGCGCCGCAGGACAGCCGCAGTTCGCGGCCTCCGGGGTCCGCCGCCCGGAGCCGCCCGCCCTCGTCGGAGCGCAGCTCGATCCGGTCCGGTCGGAGCACGAACCGCCACGGCTGGCTGTTGTGGATCGAAGGGGCGAGCGACGCGGCTTCGAGCACACCGCGAACGTCGTCCTCCGCCAGGCCCAGCGCCGACACCACCGCGTTCACCACCATCCACCTCGCCCTCCCGGAGCGGTCGACTTCCCGGTTCCGACTCTCACGCGTTCCGCGGGGCGACGACACGGACCAAGGTCCTCGGCGACCAGGGACAGGTGGCCGCCTGGTCCACGCGGAACCCCCGTGCCAAGCTGGCCGCGTCGGTAGCGGGGGGTGCGTTCCGGCGCACCAGCAGATGCGGAGCAACACGCGATGGTCGACGAGTCCGATTCCGGAGGCGCCGGACCCAGCCTCGCGGGGCTGCGCCTGGACGAGCTCCTGGGCGAAGTGCAGGAGCGGCTGACCGAGATCGCGGCCTCCCGCGACCAGACGCAGAGCCTGCTCGACGCCGTCCTCGCGGTCGGGTCGGGGCTGGAGCTGGACTCGACGTTGCAGCGGATCGTGCAGGCCGCCGTCGAGCTGGTCGGCGCCCGGTACGGCGCGCTGGGCGTGCTCGGGGCCAGGGACGACCTGTCGGAGTTCGTCTACGAGGGCATCGACCCGGAGACCCGCGCGCACATGGGGCACCTGCCCGAGGGCAAGGGCCTGCTCGGGCTGCTGATCAAGGATCCGCGCGCGCTCCGGTTGCTCGACCTCGGCAAGCACGCCGCGTCCGTGGGGTTCCCGTCGGACCACCCGCCGATGCGCAGCTTCCTCGGCGTGCCGATCCGGTCGCGCGGGGAGATCTTCGGGAACCTGTACATGACGGAGAAGAAGGGCCACGCCGAGTTCACCCCCGACGACGAGGTGGTGCTCCAGGCGCTGGCCGCCGCGGCGGGCGTGGCGATCGAGAACGCGCGGCTGTTCGAGCGGTCGCGGACGCGCGAGCGGTGGCTGGAGGCCACCGCGGAGATCAACACCGAGCTCCTGGGCGGCGCGTCCGGCGAGGACGCGCTCCGGCTGATCGCCCAGCGGACCGTGGACCTCGCGGGAGCGCACTCGGCGCTGGTCGTGCTCGGCGGCGAAGGCCGTCTCCACGTCACCGCGGGCGCGGGGCCGCGGGTCGACCGGCTGATCGGATCGGACCTGGTCGCGGCCGGGTCCCCGATCGACGAGGTGCTGCGGACCGGCATCCCGAAGGTCGTCGACTCGTTCGAGGGGTACCTGGCGAACGGGGAGTCCGGGTTCGGTCCGGGGATCGCGGTGCCGATGCGCGCGGGCGCGGTCGTGACCGGAGTGCTGGTCGCGGTGCGCGGCAAGGGCGAACCGCCGCTGGGCGCCGACCGGATGCCGGTGCTGGCCTCGTTCGCCGACCAGGCGGCGCTGGCCATGCAGCTGGCGGAGAAGCAGCGGTCGCTGCGGCTGCTGGACGTGCTGGAGGACCGCGACCGCATCGCGCGGGATCTGCACGACCACGTCATCCAACGGCTGTTCGTCACCGGGATGAGCCTGCAGGGGAGCCTGCGCCGGATCACCGACAAGGAGGTCCGGAGCCGGGTGACCACCGCCGTGGCGCAGTTGGACCAGACCGTGCGGGAGATCCGGACGGCGATCTTCGACCTGCAGAGCGCGGGCGACGAGGACGCCAGCCTGCGCAGGCGGCTGCTCGACATGATCGCGGAACTGACCGACGAGACCGCGCTGTCGCCCGCCGTGCGGATGTCGGGCACGGTGGACAACTCGGTGTCCGACGAGCTGGCCGAGCACGTCGAGGCGGTCATCCGCGAGACCGTGACCAACGCCGTGCGCCACGCGGACGCCAAGACCCTCACGGTCACCGTCGAGGCGGGCGACGAGCTGATCATCTCCGTGGTGGACGACGGCGTCGGCGTGCCCGAGTCCGTCGCGCGCAGCGGCCTGCTCAACCTCGACCACCGCGCCCGCCTTTTCGGCGGCTCGCTGTCGGTCACCTCGGAGGCGGGCAAGGGCACCCGCGTGACCTGGCGGGTTCCCCTATGACCGGTCCCGCGCGGGCTTGCGCAGCTGGCTGGAGAACACGGCGGCCTGGGTGCGGCGCTGCATGCCGAGCTTGGCGAGCAGGTGCGAGACGTAGTTCTTGACGGTCTTCTCCGCCAGGAACATCCGTTCGGCGATCTCCCGGTTGGTCAGGCCGTCGCCGATCAGGTCCAGCACCGCGCGCTCCTGGTCGGTCAGCGTCCGCAGCGGGTCGCCCGTCTCGCGGTCGCGGCGGATCCGGTTGAGCAGCGCGGAGGTCGACCGGGCGTCGAGCAGCGACTGGCCACCGGCCACCGTGCGCACGGCGTCGACCAGGTCGCCGCCGAGGATCTGCTTGAGCACGAACCCCGACGCCCCGGCCATGATCGCGTCGAAGAGGGCCTCGTCGTCGGCGAACGACGTCAGCATGAGCACGTTCAGGTCGGGCAGCAGGGAACGCAGGTCCCGGCACAGCTCGATCCCGTTGCCGTCGGGCAGCCGGATGTCCAGCACGGCCACGTCGGCGCCGCTGGTCGGGACCCTGGTGAGCGCCTCGGCCACCGAGGAGGCCTCGCCGACCACCTCCAGGTCGCCCTCCTCGCCGAGCATCTCGGCGACGCCCCGCCGGACGATCTGGTGGTCGTCCACCAGGAAGACCCTCGTGGGCATCCCCACCACCTCCACCCGACGTGCGCGGCCCGCACCCCGGCGCACCGTACGCCGTGGGTGTCGACGTTGCCGTCGCCGAGCGCCCGGCCACAGTGCCGAAGGTCCCTTCCGGGGAGGGACGGTCGGAATCCTGTCCGGCGGACATCGGCGGACGCACCGAGGTTGCGCCGCGCAGCGGGTTCCTGACCAGGCATGTCGGTGGGAGAATCCACGCTGACAACGTTGTCATCTTCCTCACCCTGCAGGAGGAACCATGCGTCTTCGCTCCATAGCCCTGGCGGCCGTGACGTTCGCGGCCGTCGCGGTCCCGATAACGGCGGGCACGGCCCAAGCGGTGTCGGACCCGGCCCAGTACGTCAACGCGTTCGTCGGCACGAAGCCCGGTGGCCCCGACTTCGGGCACGGCGGTGGGGCGGGCAACACGTTCCCCGGCGCCGTGTCGCCGTTCGGGATGCTCCAGTGGAGCCCCGACACGGTCACCCACCAGCACGGCGGCTACCACTACGACGACAACCGCATCCGCGGCTTCAGCCTGACCCACCTGTCGGGGCCGGGGTGCAGCGACTTCGGGAACATCCCGTTCATGCCGACGCTCGGCACCAGCCCGGTGAGCTACTCCACCTTCAACCACGCCAACGAGATCGCGCAGCCCGGCTACTACTCGGTGGCCTTCGACAACGGCCTGCGCACCGAGCTGACGGCCAACCAGCGCTCGGGCGTCGCGCGGTTCACCTACCCGGCTGGCCAGCGCGCCTCGCTGTCGGTGGACGCCGCGCGGGCGTTCAACGCGGCGAGCGGGTCGATCACGATCGGCACGAACAGCCTGTCCGGCTACACCGACAGCGGCGGCTTCTGCGGGGCGGGCAACAGGTACCGGCTGCACTTCACCGTCACGTTCGACCAGAACTTCAGCACCGCGGGCGTGGTGGACGAGCAGGGCAAGGTCGACGAGTCGCGGCGCACGATCGAGGGCAAGAGCGGCCAGCAGCTGCCGCCGGAGCCCAAGACCGCGCAGACGCAGAACCTGCCCCCGGCGCCCGTCACGACCCAGGACGTGCAGCCGTTCGCCGCGTCGGCGTTCGTCTCCTTCAACACCAGCACGGTGACGGCCCGCATCGGCATCTCGTTCGTCGACCTCGACGGCGCGAAGGCCAACCTGGCGAGTGAGACCGGCACCAAGACGTTCGACCAGGTGAAGGCCCAGTCGCGGGCCGCGTGGAACGGCTGGCTGGGGCGGATCGACGTCACCGGCGGCACCACCACCCAGCTCCGCACGCTGTACACGTCGCTCTACCACTCCCTGTTGCACCCCAACGTGTACAGCGACGTCAACGGCCGCTACACCGGGTTCGACAACCAGGTGCACACCACGACCACCGTGCAGTACGCGAACTACTCCGGGTGGGACGTCTACCGCTCCCAGATAGCCCTGATCTCCTTGCTGGCGCCCAAGGAGGCCTCCGACATAGCGCAGTCGGCGGTGAACCAGGCGGCGCAGGGCGGCTACTTCGACCGCTGGACCGTCGCCAACGGCGGCACGGGCGTCATGAACGGCGACCCGATGGCGATCATCGTCTCCACGGTGCACGCGTTCGGCGGCACGTCGTTCGACACCGCGCAGGCCCTGCAGCGCATCGTGGCGGGCGTCAACGACATCCGCCAGCGGCCGGGCTGGTTGCAGTACAACACCTACGGCTACGTCCCGACGGGGCTGGGCGACGTCTGGGGCTCCGCCTCGACGACGCTGGAGTACACCAGCGCCGACTTCGCCATCAGCCAGCTCGCGGCGCGCCTCGGCGACACCGCCACGGCGGAGAACTTCCTGCGCCGCGCGCAGAACTGGCGCAACCTCTTCGAGTCCGGGCAGAAGTACCTCAAGCCGCGCAACACCGACCTGAGCTGGCCCGCGTTCGACCCGATCCAGGAGAACGAGTACGTCGAGGGCAACGCGGCCCAGTACACGTGGATGGTGCCCTACAACCACCGCGGCCTGTTCGACGCGATGGGCGGCAACGCCTCCGTGGTCTCGCGCCTGGACACGTTCTTCACCGAGCTCAACGCGGGCCCCAAGAAGCCCTACGCCTACCTGGGCAACGAGCCGACGCTGAACACCCCGTGGGCCTACGCCTACGCGGGCGCTCCCGCGAAGACCCAGGACGTGGTCCGCCGCGCCCTGACGTCGATCTTCACCCCGGTCCCGGAAGGCCTGGTGGGCAACGACGACCTCGGCGAGATGTCGTCGTGGGCGGTGTGGGCCGCGCTCGGCATGTACCCGGAGGCGCCGGGACGGGCCGACCTGGTGCTCGCGAGCCCGCAGTTCCCGCAGACCACCATCACCCGCGGCAACGGCAAGACCATCACGATCACCGCGGCGGGCGCGTCCGACTCGGCGAAGTACGTGCAGTCCTTGCGCGTCAACGGAACCGCGTCGACCAAGCCGTGGCTGCCGTCGACCTTCATCGCGAACGGCGGCACGCTCGACTACACCCTGGGCACGACGGCGTCCACGTGGGGATCGGCCGCCGCCGACGCTCCGCCGTCGTTCGACGTGGGCCCGACACCCGCGCGGACCGGCGCGGTCACCGGTCTGGCCGGGAAGTGCGCGGACGCCGATCCCGGCGTCACGGCCAACGGCGCTCCCGTGCGGCTGTGGGACTGCAACTCCTCCGCCGCCCAGCAGTGGACCCTGGCGTCGGACGGCAGCGTCCGCGCCGCGGGCCGGTGCCTGGACGTGAGCGCCAGCAGCCGGTCGAACGGCGCCAAGGTCCAGCTCTGGGACTGCAACGGCACCGGGGCCCAGCAGTGGTGGCCCAAGGCGAACGGGTCGCTGGTGAACGCGCCGTCGGGCCGGTGCCTCGACGTCCCGAACAGCAACTCGGCCAACGGGATCCAGCTCCAGATCTACGACTGCAACACCAGCACGGCCCAGCAGTGGAGGGTTCCGTAGCAGCGCCGTCCCGGCCGCGCACCCCTGCGCGGCCGGGACGTCCGCAACTGCGACGACTCGACTCGGAGAAGCGGGACGTCCCACGGGGTCCGCGCGACGGGGAGCGGCATGACGCGCGGAAGCGGATCGGCCGGGTGCGCCGGATCCCGGTGCTGGGCGGGACCGGTCGGGAGGTGGTGGACCAGGCGTTGGCGGCCGGCCACCACGTCATGGCGTTCGCGCGGCGAACAGCGGGACTGCCAGGGCATCCGAGGCCGGTGGTCAGGAGACCGCGGCGAGCACCTTGTCGAGCTTCTCGGTCATCGCGGCGCCGGTGTCGTTGGTGGCGTTGACGAAGTAGACGTCGACCGTGCGGTCACCGCTGCTGAGGTCGCCCTCGATGGTGTTGGTGCCGCGGGTGCACGTCTTGCCGGTGGCCACCTCCGACTCGCCGAGCGTGCCGCCGTTGTCGGTGCAGCTGCGCTCGAAGTTGGCGCGGACCGCCGCGGCGTCGGCGCCGGTGACGGTGTCGACGCGCAGGACGAGCGGGTCGCCCGCCTCCTGCGGGGTGGACGGCGAGATGAAGACGCACACGAGCGCCTTCACGCCCGGCTGGGTCTCCAGCTCGTGGTCCTGCCGGACGTCCCCGAGTTCGAAGGTCAACCCGGTGGCGCTGGACAGGTCGGCCACGCTGATCGGGCAGCCGGTGTCGGGCACGTCGGACCCCGCCGAGGCGGCGGGGGCGTCCGTGCCCGCCTTCTCCGCGGACCCGGTGGACCCCGTGGACCCGGTCGCCCCGGTGGGCGTGCCGGAGGTGCTCGACGTGCCGCACGCGGTGACGGCCAGGCAGAGTGCGGCGGCGCCGAGCAGCAGGCCCGCGATCTGTCTCTTCGGTCTCATGCTCGGGATTGACGGGCGTCGAGCCCTTCCGGATCCGTCCGTGACGCGATCGTGTCGAGAAGCGCGCCGGCCGGTCAGGCCGCCCGGCCGAACGTGCCCGCGAGCGCGTCCGCCAAGGACCCCTCGCCGGACCAGCACACCACGGCGTCCGGCCGGAGCAGCAGCGGGCCGAAGTCGTCGTCGGACTTCACCCGCACCAGGTCGACGCGATCGGACCAGCCCTCGGGCACGTCGAGCGAGCCGGTCGGGTCCAGCAGCAGCCCGCGGCCGGGGCGCAGCAGCTCGGCGAGCCGGACGGGACCGTCGTCGGTCACCAGGTCGTAGTCGGGCACCCGCCCCTCGACGTCCAGGCCGGACATCATCCCGGCCAGGTGGTGGTTGGCGTCCGGCAGGCGCATGAGGTCGGTGAAGATCTCGCGCAGCGCCAGCAGGTCCTCGTCCGGCTGCGGGTTGGCCAGCACCCGCTGGGCTGACGTGTGGTGCAGCACGCGGGCGGCCTTCGGGTGGCGCTCGACGTGGTAGGTGTCGAGCAGTCCCTCCGGCGCCCACCCGGCGGTGGTGGCGGCGAGCTTCCAGCCCAGGTTCACCGCGTCCTGCACGCCGAGGTTGAGCCCCTGGCCGCCCCACGGCGGGTGGATGTGCGCCGAGTCGCCCGCGAACAGCACGCGGCCGTACCGGTACCGCTCGACCTGGCGGGTCGCGTCGCTGAACCACGAGGAGTTCAGCACCTCGCCGAGCACCGTGCCCTCGCCGTAGACGGCGGTCAGCGCGCGCTGCACGCCGTCGAACGTGGACGAGGCCTCCTCGGTGCCGGTGGCGCCGTAGGTGAACCGGTACTCGCCGCCGCCGACCGGGACCAGCATCCCGAAGAACCCGTTGTCCTGCCTGGTCATCGTGCTCAGATGCCCCGCGGAGGCGGGCACCAGCCCGGACACCGAGGTCAGCCGGATGTCGGTCAGCACCGCCCGGTAGGTCCCCGGCCTGCCGGGGAACGGCACGTCGAGCAGCTTGCGCACGCTGCTGTGCGCCCCGTCGCAGGCCACGGCGTACGCCGCCCGCAGTTCGGTGTCGCCCGCGGTCACGGTCACGCCGGTCCCGTCCTGCTCCACGGAGGTGACCGGGTGGTCGCGCAGGATCTCGACCCCGCGTTCGACGGCGGCGTCGGCCAGCACGTCCTCGATCGCCCACTGGGGGATGGCGATCGGGTACGGGTGCCTGGTCCGCCAGTTCGCGCAGTCCAGCGACACCGGCAGACCCGCGAAGTGCCCGCCGGTCTTCGTGCGTTCCAGCGCCCGCGCCTCGATGGCGTCCAGCAGTCCGCGCGCGTCCAGCAGTTCCGAGGTGCGCGGCTGGATGGCGCCGCCCTTGACCTGGCGGACCCGTTCGGCCAGCCGTTCGACCACGACGACCCGCGCGCCGCCCAGCGCCAGTTCGTGCGCGAGCATCAGGCCGGTCGGTCCGGCGCCGATCACGATGACGTCCATAACTCCCTCTCAGTGCATAAGTAGACTGAGTGCAAGTTATACCCCGGTGCGGAACGGACCGCTAGCCTTGGGGGGTGAGCGAGCAGACCGGCCTGCGCGAGCGGAAGAAGCGGCGGACGTACGAGAACATCTCGGACACGGCGTTGGCGCTGTTCGCGGAGCACGGCTACGACCAGGTGTCGATCACGCAGGTCGCCGAGGCCG
This sequence comes from Umezawaea sp. Da 62-37, assembly GCF_032460545.1. GTDB lineage: Bacteria > Actinomycetota > Actinomycetes > Mycobacteriales > Pseudonocardiaceae > Umezawaea. The sequence goes on along the minus strand of NZ_CP135965.1, from coordinate 2,362,328 downwards.
CCGAGGTGTCGCGGCGCACGTTGTTCAGCTACTTCCCGACCAAGGAAGACCTGATCGTGTGCAGGCTCGCCGACCACGAGACGGAGAGCGCCCGCGTGGTGCGCGCGCGTCCGGCGGGACTGTCGCCCCTGACCGCGCTGCGCGAGCACTACCTGGACGGCCTGGCCAGGCGCGACCCGATCACCGGCCTGTCCGAACTCGAACCGGCTCTCGTGCTGTACCGGGTGATCCTGGGCACGCCCTCGCTGGTCGGCGGGATGTTCAAGTTCAAGGAGAACGGCGAACGGGCGCTGGCCGCGGCCCTGCGCGAGACCGCCGACCTGTCCGAGCTCACCGCTCGCCTCGCGGCCGCGCAGATCATGGCCGTGACCTGGATGCTGTCGCTGGACAACCGCGAACGGGTCCTCGCCGGGACCGGCGTGGACGACGCCTACCCGGACGCCGTCGCGGCCGCCGAGCAGGGTTTCGACCAGTTGGCCGGTGGGCTGGGCGCGGCGCTGGGCGTCGTCGCGTAGCGCCTGCCCGGCCGTCACCCACGCGGATCGCCGAGGGGGTTGGGCGGTGGAGGAGGATCGCGGGATGGCCCACTACCCGTCACGGTCCTGGCTCACCTCCCGCGCGGGCGTTCGCGAGTCGCCGATCGAGGGGCTCGGCCTGTTCGCCACCGCCCCCATCGAGGAGGGCGAGGACGTCCTGCGGCTGGGCGGACGGCTCATCGACGACACCGAGCTGGCGGCGCTGGTCCCGCCCTACAGCAGCCTGACCGTCGCGCACGGCCACCACCTGCTGCTGGAACCCGACCACCCGGCCCGCTACGGCAACCACTCCTGCGAGCCGACCCTCTGGCACACCGACGCGACCACGCTGGTCGCCCGCGCGGAGATCCCGGTGGGCGCGGAGCTGACGGTGGACTACGCCACCCACTCCGGGGTCGGGTCGTGGCGGATGGACTGCCGCTGCGGCACTTCCCGGTGCCGCGGCGCCGTGACCGGGGAGGACTGGCGGCTGCCCGCCCTCCGCCAGGGGTACGGCGAGCACTGGAGCCCGCCGCTGCTGGACCGGATCACGGCCGAGCCGTAGGGGAGTCGGACCGTCCACATCGGACAGCTTCTGCGGTGGTCGAGGCCTCGGCCTGCCGGGAAATGTCGTTGCGACCGGACGATCGGGTGGTCGACAGTGGTCGCATGATCGTGGTGCGCGTCCTCGGGGTCGACGACTGGGAGGTGTGGCGGGAACTCCGCCTGTCGGCTCTGGGCGAGGCTCCGGACGCGTTCGGGGCGAAGCTCGCGGACTGGCTCGGAGAAGGGGACGTCGAGCGGCGGTGGCGTGCCCGCCTCGGCGGTGGCACGCACAACCTGGTGGCCTACCTGGACGGCCGCGCGGCGGGCATGGTGAGCGGGACCGGACCCGACCGCCACGGCACGGTCGGCCTGATCTCGATGTGGGTGGCGCCGTTCGCGCGGGGCCGCGGCGTCGGCGACGCGCTGGTGGCCGCGGTGGTCGACTGGGCGGAGGAGCACGCGACCGGCCGGGTGACCCTGGACGTGCTGCGGGACAACGACCGCGCCTCCGCCCTCTACCGGCGGCACGGGTTCCTCGACGCCGGCGCCGCCGGGGAAGCCGAACGCCGCATGGTCCGCGACCCGTAGCCCTTCCGCACGCGTACCGCTGGAACTCGCCGCCCCCTGGCCGGGTCGCGGGAGTCGCACGGGTCACATCGGGCAGATTACTTCGCATAGCCAAGTAATCTGCGGGTTCCGTCGACCCCGTCCGAAGGCGCCTCCATGACATCGGTCAGCACCGAGCAGCCGTCGACCGCCGTCCGCGGCCCCCGCGCGCTCACCCCGACGCTCGTCTACATCGGCCTGCTGATCGCGGTGGTCAGCAGCCTGGGCGCGCCGCTCATCCCCACGGTGGCGGTCGACTACGACGTCAGCCTGGGCAGCGCGCAGTGGTCGGTCACGCTGACGCTGCTGGTCGGCGCGCTGGCGTCACCGGTCGTGGGCAAGCTGGGGGACGGGCCGCGGCGGCGGCAGGTGCTGCTGACGGCGTTGGCGGTGCTGCTGGCGGGCAGCGTGCTGGCGGCGTTCCCGCTGCCGTTCGCGCTGATGCTGGCGGGCCGGGCCATGCAGGGCGTCGGGTTGGCGCTGCTGCCGCTGCTGATGAGCGTCGCGCGGGACAACCTCGAACCGGAGAGGGCGCGGGCGGCCGTGGCCACGCTGTCGGTGACGGCCGTCGTCGGGATCGGCCTCGGCTACCCGCTGATGGGCCTGATCGCCGGGAGTCTCGGGTTCCACGCCGGGTTCTGGCTCGCGGCGGCGCTCGGCGTCGTCGCGCTCGCGCTCGTGGCCGTGGTGGTGCCGCCGAGCGGGGCGCGGGTCGCCAAACCGTTCGACCTGGTCGGCACGGTGCTGCTCGGGCCGGGGATCGCGTGCCTGCTGGTCGGCCTCAGCGAGGGCCCGGTGTGGGGTTGGGCGTCGCCGACGACAGCGGTCGCGTTCGCCGTGGCGGTGGTGCTGCTCGCCGTGTGGTTCCGCCGCGAACTGCGCACGCCGTACCCGCTGGTGAACCTCGGGCTCATGCGGAACCCGTCCGTGCTGGCCGCGAACGCGACCGGGCTGGTGGCGGGGATCGGCATGTACATGCTGATGTCGATGGTGATCCGCTACGTCCAGACGCCGACGTCGGTGTCCTACGGGCTCGGCGCGCCGGTCGTCGTGGCCGGGCTGGTGCTGGTGCCCATGTCGGTGTGCAGCTTCGCGGTGAACATGCTGGTCGGACGGCTCGGCACGGGGATCGGCCCTCGGGTGCTGCTGCCCACCGGGGTCGGGATGTTCGCGGTCGCGCTGCTGCTGTTCGCCGTGGCGCGGTCGCACCTGTGGGAGATGTTCGTCGTGATGGGGTTCGCCGGGCTGGGCACCGGGCTGGTGTTCGCCGTGCTGCCGCGGATGGTCGTCGCCGGCGTGCCGCTGGAGGAGACGAGCAGCGGGCTCGCCATGCACCAGGTGCTGCGGACGGTCGGGTACTCGGTGGGCAGCGCGCTCAGCGCGACGATCCTGACGGCGTGGACCGTCGCGCCGTCGCGGTTCCCGGAGAACGGCGGCTACAAGGTGGGGGCGTTCGTGGCGATCGGGCTGTGCGTGGTGGCGGCGGTCGGCGCCCGCCTGCTCCAGTCGCGCCCCGTGCCGCGGGTCGACTAGCGCAGCCAGTCGCCGGTGTGCCGGTGCCTGCCGACCACGTCGTCGGCCTCCACGCAGGTCACCGGGTCGGTCTGCCGCAGCACTACGCCGATCCCGAAAGCCTTCGCGCCACACCGACCCGCGACTTCACGCCCAGCTTGGTGAACATCCGCGCGAGGTGCGTCTCGACGGTCTTCGCGCTCAGGAACAGCCGTGCGGCGATCTCCCGGTTGGTCAACCCGTCCGCGACCAGTCGCGCGACCTCCCATTCCCGCGCGGACAACGCGTCCACGGTCCTGACTGCGTCCGGACGACCGGACAGCGGGGGTAGGGCGCCGAGCCTGCTCTCGCTGTCGCGGACCCGCGTGAGCAGCCACCCCGCGTCGCAGGCCGCGTACCCGTTCCTGGCCAGGCCGAACTCGGTGTGGGCGCGTTGCGGGTCACCGGCCGCGGACAGGGAGACAGCGGCGGCCTCGTGGGCCATCGCGCGGTACAGCGGGGCGCGTGCCTCGGTGAACCGGCGCACGGCCGCGTCGGCCGCGTCGACGGCCGCCGCGTGCCGACCGCACTCGGCCAGCACGCGCGACCGGGTCAGGTGGGCGGAACCGCGCTGGAACGGGAGATCCGCGGCGTCGGCCAGCACCTGCGCGTGCTCGGCAAGGTCGAGCGCCTCCTCCGGCGCGCCCAGGCGAGCCTTCGCCACGGCGAGCGAGCCGCACCAGCGCACGGCGTGCAGCCCGACGACGTCCTTGGGGTCGTCGCCGACGTGCGGCGCGATGTGCTCGGCGGCGTCGCCGGGCCGGTCGGCGAACAGGTGCACGGTGGCCACGAACACGTCGGTCTCCTGCGCCCACCACAGCGACTTCGCCCGGACCCCGGCCAGTTCCGCCGCGGCCTCCGGACCCCGTTGCCACAGCGCGGAACGCAGCTCCACGGCGTCCGCCATCGCCGCGGTCTCGGGGCTGCCGATGAGCGCGGAGGTCTCCCGCGCGTCCTCGGCCCGCTGCCGCGACTGCCCGAGCCTGCCGGTCCTGGCGTGCAGCGCGGAGTCGACGATCAGCAGGTACGGCAGCACGTGCGTGTGCCCGTTGGCGCGCGCGACGGCCAGGCCGCGGTTGAGGTGCCGCGCGCTGTCGGCGTAGCGCTCCAGGTGCAGCTCCAGCCAGGCCAGCGGCGGCAGCACGTGGAGGTGGTCGCGCATCTCGGCGTCGGACAGGCCGTCGACGAGCCGCAGCGCGTCGGTGGCGTGTCCGCGCGCGGTCGTGATCTCGGCGCCGTGCAGCGCGGCCAGCCCGAGCAGCGTGGTGCCCGCGGCGACCTGGCCGCGGTCGCCCAGCTCCAGCCCGAGCCCCACGGCGGTCCGCGCGTGCGCCGCGCACCCGGCCAGGTCGCCGCGCAGCACGGCGGTGGCGGCCAGCTCGACCACGATCCTGCAGCGTTCGAACGGGTCGTCCGGCGACTCGGCCTCCAGCAGCGCCCGAGCCTCGTCGAGCCTGCCCAGCAGCCGGTCCACGACGGCGCGCAACCGCACGGCCACCGCGCGCCGAGGACCGGGGGTCGCCAGCACCTCGTGCAGGACGTCCCGGCTCTCCGCCAGCCGCCCGGTGAGCCCGAGCGCCCTGGCGAGCAGCAGCAGCACCTCCACCCGCCGCTCCGCGCGGTCCGGAAGCAGCCGCAGCGCGGTGCGGGTCCACTCGGCCGCGTGCGCGGGGGCGGTGTCCAACGCCGCGGTCGCGGCCTCGACGAGGGTGCTGATGACATCGTCGTCACCGGCGGGCGCGGACCGGCTGAGGTGGTGCGCGCGCAACGGGAGCGGCCCGCCGCGGGCGCGCAGGTACTCCTCCGCGCGGCGGTGGCCGCCGATCCGCCACGCCGGTCCCGCCGACCGGTATGCGGCGGCCCGGACGAGCGGGTGGCGGAAGCGGACGCGCGACCCGGCGGTGCGCACGACGCCCAGCGCCACCAGGTCGTCCAGCGCGCGGGACACCTCGTCCTCCGGCGCGTCGGCGATGCTGGTGACCAGGTCCGGCTCCGCGGAGTCGCCCGCGATGGCGGCGGCCTGCGCGACCAGCCGCCGCATCGGGTCGAGCGACCGCAGTTCGGTCCTCAGCAGCGCCCGCAACCGGCACGGCATCGCGTCCTGGCCGGTGCGGTCGGGCGCGGCGACGGTCCGCTCGTCCACCCGTGCCAGCGCTTCGAGGTGGAGCGGGTTGCCGCCGCTGGCCGCCAGCAGCAGCCGCCTGCGCCGCGCGGACACCCCCGGCAGCAGTTCGGCCACGTCCGCCGCCCCCAGCGGGCCGGGCGCGAGCCGGGTCACGTCCGCGCGCGTCCCGGCCAGCGCGGCGGGCAGCCCCGGCGGCACGCGGTGGCCGCGGTAGGCCAGCGCCACCAGCAGCGGGATCCTCGGCATGTCCAGCAGGACGTGCTCCAGCAGTTCCAGCGACGCCCCGTCCGCCCAGTGCAGGTCGTCCAGGAGCACGACAAGGCCGGGCGGCCGGGCGAACCGGACGGCCATCCGCCGGACCGTCCGGTACAGCCGGTACCGATCCGCGCCCGTGGCCGCCCCGGCCGCCGGATCGGGGGACAGGGCGGCCACGACCGCGCGCGTCTCGGCGTCGCCCCCGGCGCCCGCGAGCCGGTCGAGCGCCTCGGCGACAATCCCGAAGGGCACGTCGCGCTCGTATTCCCCCGCTCGGCCCGATACGGATTCCATTCCGCGGTCCGCGGCCATTCGGGCGAGTTCTTCGAGTAATCGGGTCTTGCCGATTCCGGGTTCGCCTTGGATCTCCACCACTTGCGGACGGCCGGTCTTCAATCGGCCCAACACCTCGGTGAGCCTGCCTATCTCATTTCGCCGACCTGCTGTTATGGCGGGATGGGCTTCCGGATCGATGGCGCTGCCCACTCGGGTTCTCCTCGTTTCCGATTCACGGAAGTCGGAAGAAGTGATCTTAAGTGAATGGTGGCGGGCTGTCGATCACCGTTATGGGAATCGCCTATCGTTTCCATCGACGTCAGAGCGGGCGATGCCACGTCTGGCCGATCACGTCGCGTCCGAAGAGGCGGTCCGGCCGCTCCTCCGCCAGGGTGAACCCGGCCCGCTCGTAGATCCGCCGGGCCGAGTCCAGCCCGGCCACGGTCCACAGGGTGATCCGCCGGTACCCGGCCCGCCCGGCGAAGCGCAGGCACTCCTCGACCAGGCGCGCGCCGATGCCGAGGCCGCGCGCGGACGGCTCCACCAGCAGCAGCCGCAGCTTCGCCGTCTCCTCGTCCTGGCGCACGCACAGGATCGAGCCGACCGGCTCACCGTCGACCTCCGCGATCCACGCCGCCTCGCGCACGGGGTCGTGCCCCTTGCCGAAGTCCGCGACGATCCCGGCGACGAGCGCCTCGAACGTGCCGTCGAACCCGGACTCCTCGGCGTACCGGACGCCGTGCCGGTGCGCGATCCACCCGAGGTCGCCGGGGCGCGGCGGGCGCAGCGCGTAGGCGGGCGGGGGAGCCTCGCCCAGCAGGCGCTGGACGGTCGTCATCGCGGCGGCCAGCCTGCTGCGGTCGGACTCGGGGACGTCCGCCAGCAGCGCGCCGACCTCGGCCGTGGACCGCTCGTCCAGCGCGGCGAACACCTCGCGGCCGCGGTCGGTCAGCCGGGCGGACTGGCGGCGGCCGTCGGTGGGGGACGGTTCGCGCACGGCCAGCCCGTCACGCTCGAAGCGGGTGAGGATCCGGCTCAGGTACCCGGCGTCCATGCCGAGGTCCGCGCGCAGGCCGGTGACCTCGCGGCGGTCGCGGTCGGCGAGTTCGAACAGCACCCTGACCTCGGTCGCCGAGTAGGGGGAGTCGAGGTAGCAGCGGTCGAGCAACCCGATCACGCGGGTGTAGAAGCGGGTGAACTCGCGAACACGGCCGACCGTCATCCTTGACCACCTCAACATGTTTGTTGACTGAGTCAAAGATGATAGCCGGGTCGGGCCGCGGCGCGGAGCGCGCCACGGCCCGACCCCGCGTCAGATCGCGTCTTCCGTCCCGCGCACGTGGTTGCGCACCGTGGCGGGCAGCCGCAGCCGCTCGTCCCGGCACAGCTCCCGCAGCTCGGCGGCCGACTCGTCCGGGGTCAGCGTCAGCGCCGCCAACCGGTCGAACAGCTCCGCGAGTTCCCCGGTGATCTCCTCCTGCGGCCCCGGCATGGCGCCCCAGCCGTCCCACGGCAGCACCTCGGTGCCCAGCAGCGACGCCGCGTCGCGGACGAGGTTGCCCGCGATCCACCACGACCCGGTCTCGCCCAGCGCGGTGAGACCGAACTTCGACGGGTCCGCGGTGCCCGCCCGGCAGCGCAGCCAGGCGTCACCGGCGACCAGGAAGCGGTCGCGCGGCACGTCGAGGAGGTCGAAGTCGATCGGGAACATCCCCCGCTGCACGTCGTCGATCTGGCCGTCGACCAGGACCCAGCGGTCCTGCTCGGCGTTCCGGTACTCGGCGACCCAGTGGTCCTCGAAGGCGTCGCCGCCGAAGTACCCGCCGAACCCGCAGCGCGCCCTCGCGGGCACCCCTCGAGCCCGCAGGGCGGTCACGAGCAGGACGGTGAAGTGCCGGCAGTTGCCCGCGATCCGGTCTCCCGGCTCCCTGGCCTCGGTCAGCGGCCGGTCGTCCCGCGAGACGATCCGGTCGAGCACGTCCTCGATCCGCCGCAGGTGCACCGGCGCGCGGTCGGCGTCGGACAGCTCCACGCCGTAGTTCGGCGCGATGTGCTCGTGGATCAGCAGCCCGTGGCCCGCGGCCGCGAGCCCCGCGACGTCGTGGGGCAGCGCGTCCAGCAGCGCCGAGTACTTGCCCGCCGACGTCATCGGCCCCGGAGTCGTGTAGTCGGTCACGACCGCACCTCGCGGGCTCGGCGCACGTAGTCCACCAGGTCCGGGCCGTCGCCGGGGGCGGGCCAGCCGAGCTGCCGGTTGACCGCCTCCTTCGACCCCTCGTACGCGGCGTCGGTCGCCGCCACGATCGCCGTGTCACCGCCGTGGAAGGCGGTGCCGATCTCGTCCCACCTCGTCGTCAGTTCCTGCACGCGCGGATCGTCCACCGGAACGTTCTCGGCCTGCAACCCCATCAGCCGCCGGGCGAGGTCGGCCCACTCGAGCTTCATGGCCTCGATCGCCGCCGGGCCGAGGTCGGTCCGCTTGCGCGCCAACAGGTCCTGCTGCGCGGGGGTGTAGTGGTCGTCCATCCTCGAGATCATCTCCAGAGTCGCCGTGAACTTCTCCGGACCGGGCATCCCCCCGTCGAGGGCCGCGAGCAGATCGCCGATCCGCTCGCGCAGCCGCGCCACGCGCACCGCCTGCTCGTCCAGGTGCGCCAACTGGCGCGCCAGGACCGTCCGCAACGCCGACACGTCGTCGGCGTCGCGGTCGAGCGCGGTGGCGATCTCCTCCAGCGGCAGCCCGAGCCCGCGCAACGCGCGCACCCGGTAGAGCCGCCGCAGATCGCCCTCGGTGTACCGGCGGTGCCCGGCCCCCGTCCGCTCGCTCGCCGGCACCAGTCCGATGGCGTCGTAGTGGTGCAGCGCGCGCACGGTGAGGCCGGTGGCGCGGGCCAGCTCGCCCACGCTCCACCGCTGCTCAAGGGCTTGTCCGGTCACGGGATCGACGCTAGGACCTCACGTTGTGTCAGGTGCAAGCCCTCAGGGCCGGTAGATCGCCAGGGCGGCGGGGTGGGAGCGGAACTGGAAGCGGTCGCCGGTGGGGCCGACCTCGCCGTCGGTCGCGATGGCCACGTCGGAGCCGAAGACGCGGACGTCGAGCGTCCTGGTCTCCATGTGCCGGTAGGTGCGGCTGCGGTGCAGCGAACCGAGCAGGGCGCCGATGAAGAACCGGGTCCGCGAGTAGCGCGTGTCGGCGCGGATGAACCGCACGTCCATGAGCCCCGCGTCGAGCTTCGGGCGGGTGGTCGGGGCGAAGCCCTTCGGCAGGTACGGGCCGTTGCCGACGAACAGCATCCAGACGCGGTGCGGCTCGCCGTTGAGCTCCATGTTCAGCGGCTGCGACGACCGCAGCACCTTGGCCATCGCCATCCCGGCCGCGGGCCACTTGCCCCAGCGCTTCTCCAGCTTCTCCCGCACCCGCACCATGTCCGGGTAGCCGCCGAGGCTCGCGGTGTTCACGAACCAGATCCGGTCGCCGCCGTCGACCTCCACGGCCGACAGGTCGACCCGCACGCCGTCGCCCGCCGCGACGGCGGTCTCCGCGTCGGACAGGCCCTCGACGCCGACGTCGCGGGCGAAGTGGTTGAGCGTGCCCGCGGGCACGAGCACCATCGGCAGGTCGTGCTCGGCGGCGATGGCGGCCACCGCGGCGACGGTCCCGTCGCCGCCCGCGACACCCAGCGCGAGCGGGTGGTGGTCCTCGACGACCGTGTCGAGGTGGTCGATCGCGATGACGGTGGCCTTCGGCCACGCCTGCTGGATCTGCTCGGACGGGTCGGCCGTGGTGGGGCCGGAGCCGGGGTTGACGATCACGACGAGGCCTTCGCCGTCGGGCAGCGCCTCCAGCGTGGTGTGCTCGTAGGCCGACGCGGCCTCCTCGCGCCCGAGCGGCCACCAGCGGCGGGTCAGCAGACCCGCGCCGACGCCGATCGCGGCACCGGCGGCGACGTCGGATGGCCAGTGCACGCCCGTGTGCACGCGGGAGTACGCCACGGCCGCGGCGATCGGGGCGATCACGGCGGCGGCCTTCGGCGAGTCCATCGCGATGGCCGTGGTGAACGCCGCCGCGGAGGCCGCGTGCCCCGACGGGAACGACGACGACGTGGGCCGCTTGGTCAGCCGCCGGGCCATCGGCACCAGGTCGGCGGCGGGCCTGCGCCGGGGGAACAGGGTCTTGCCCACCGCGTTCGCGCTGAAGCTGGCGCCCGCGATGGCCACCACGCCGCGCAACGCCGCCTTGCGGGTTATTCCTTTCCGCGTGGCCAGCACGCCGGCGATCGCGAACCACAGCAGCCCGTGGTTCGCCGTCTTCGTCAGCCGCTTCAACCCGGCATCAGCCGAGGTCAGAGGTAGGTTCGCGCTCTTCCGAACCAGCTTCTCGTCGATCAGCCCGACCCGCATACCCGACTTGCGCACTCGTCTCAACACACGACGACGTTAGCCCGAATCGGGCACGCCGCCCGTTTGGATCACTGATCGCGGGGGGTTTTGCGCCTACTGTTGAGGCATGCAGCGGCGGATCTTCGGCATTGAGACTGAGTTCGGGGTGACCTGCACCTTCCACGGGCAGCGCAGGCTGTCCCCGGATGAGGTCGCGCGGTATCTGTTCCGCCGGGTCGTGTCGTGGGGGCGTTCGTCGAACGTCTTCCTGCGCAACGGCTCCCGGCTGTACCTGGACGTGGGCTCCCACCCGGAGTACGCGACGGCCGAGTGCGACGACCTGGCCCAGCTCGTCACCCACGACAAGGCGGGGGAGCGGATCCTCGAGGACCTGCTCGTCGACGCCGAACGCAGGCTCGCCGACGAGGGCATCGGCGGGGACATCTTCCTGTTCAAGAACAACACCGACTCGGCGGGCAACTCCTACGGCTGCCACGAGAACTACCTGGTCGCCCGCGCGGGGGAGTTCTCCCGCATCGCGGACGTCCTGCTGCCGTTCCTGGTGACCCGCCAGCTCATCTGCGGAGCGGGGAAGGTCCTCCAGACTCCCCGCGGAGCCGTGTTCTGCCTCTCGCAGCGGGCCGAGCACATCTGGGAGGGGGTCTCCAGCGCGACGACCCGCTCCCGGCCGATCATCAATACCCGCGACGAGCCGCACGCCGACGCCGAGCGCTACCGCAGGCTCCACGTCATCGTCGGCGACTCCAACATGTCCGAGGTCACGACCCTGCTCAAGGTGGGCAGCGCGAACCTCGTGCTCGAGATGATCGAGCAGGGGGTGCAGTTCCGGGACTTCTCCCTGGACAACCCGATAAGGGCCATCCGCGAGATCAGCCACGACCTCACCGGTCGTCGCACCGTCCGGCTCGCGGGCGGCAAGGAGGCCTCGGCGCTGGACATCCAGCGCGAGTACTACGAGCGGGCCGTCGAACACGTCGCCAAGCGCTCCCCGGACCCGATGGCCGAGCGCGTGCTCGAGCTGTGGGGCCGCACGCTCGACGCGATCGAGGCCGAGGACCTGTCCAAGATCGACCGCGAGATCGACTGGGCCATCAAGCACCGGCTGATGCAGCGCTACCAGGCCAAGCACGACATGGACCTGTCCAACCCGCGCATCGCGCAGATCGACCTCGCCTACCACGACATCCGGCGCGGCCGGGGGATCTTCGACCTCCTCCAGCGCAAGGGCCAGGTGGAGCGGGTCACCGACGACGGCGAGATCGAGGCCGCCAAGGACACCCCGCCGCAGACCACGCGGGCCAAGCTGCGCGGAGACTTCATCGCCGCCGCGCAGGCCGCCGGTCGCGACTTCACCGTCGACTGGGTGCACCTGAAGCTGAACGACCAGGCGCAGCGCACCGTGCTGTGCAAGGACCCGTTCCGCGCGGTCGACGAGCGGGTCGAACGGCTCATCGCCTCGCTCTAGCGCCACGACTCCAGGAGGGGATCCCTACTTCGGTAGGGGGCCCCTCCGGCACGTGGTGGGGCAGCATGATCGCCAACCGAGAGGGGCGGACATGCGGGCGTTGGGCGTGGTGATCGCGGTACTGCTGTCGTTGCTGATACCGGAGGTGGCGTCGGCTTCGGGTGGGCCGTCGTGGGTCGTGAAGCCGACCGGGGTGGACGCCCAGCTGCGCGGCCTGTCCGCCGTGGACGGCCGGGTCGCGTGGGTCAGCGGCAGCAGGGGCACCGTGCTGCGGACCGTCGACGGCGGCGCCACCTGGGCCGCGGTCGCCCCGCCGGACACCGCCGCCCTGGACTTCCGGGACGTCGAGGCGTTCGACGCGCTGCACGCCGTGGTGCTCTCCATCGGCCCCGGCGACTCGTCCCGGATCTACCGGACCTCCGACGGCGGCCGGACCTGGGACCTGGCCTTCCGCAACACCGAGGAGGCCGCGTTCTACGACTGCGTCGCGTTCTTCGACCGCTTCCGCGGCCTCGCGATGGGCGACCCGGTCGACGGGGAGTTCCGGATCCTGTCCACGGTCGACGGCGGTCGCAGTTGGTCACCGGTGCCGGGGGAGAACTTCCCGCCCGCTTTGGAGGGTGAGGCCGGGTTCGCGGCCAGCGGCCAGTGCGTCGCCACCGCCGGTCCGTTCGACGCCTGGTTCGCCACCGGCGGCGGCGCGACGGCCCGTGTGCTGCATTCCGGTGACGGTGGCAGGCACTGGAAGGCCTCCGACACCCCGTTGCTCAGCCTGCCGTCCGCCGGGGTGTTCTCGGTGGCGTTCCGGACGCCTTGGCAGGGGGTCGCTGTCGGAGGTGATTACGCGCGGCCTGCGGAGCCGGTGGTGGGGGTGGCGTTGACGTCGGACAGCGGCCGGACGTGGAAGGTGCCGTCACAGGCGCCGCTCGGGTATCGGTCGGGTGCGGCGTGGAGGGGTGGGTCGGTGATCGCCGTGGGGCCGACGGGCAGTGATGTGAGTGTGGATGGTGGTAGGCGGTGGAGGTCGTTCGACGCGGGGAGTTTTGACACGGTGGATTGCACCGTGCTGCGGGTGTGTTGGGCGTCGGGTGGCAAGGGGCGGGTGGGGGTGTTGAAGGGGTAGGGGGTGCTGGGTACGCCGCCGGGGCGCGTGTGCCGTGCTGGGTCGTCGGGGGTCGGATCCGCCGTGCTCCAGGTGCGGCCGGCTTGACTTGGGGCCCCTCTTTTCGCCCCTCGGCGGTCTAAAGGGGCAGGTGGTAGTGCTCCTGCCCGCCGCCGAAAGTGCAGGGCCGAAAACCCCAAGTCAAGCCAGCCGCACGGCGGGCGAGCGCTGCTCGGCGGGTGGGTGGTTGGTCGGTTTGCTCGGTGGGTGTGTGGTCGGTCAGGTGTGGCCGGTTTTGTTCAGTTGCCCACGCCGAGGCTTGTCATGTGCGCGGGTGGGTAGCGGTCGCCTTGTGCTGAGCCCGCGGGTACGGCTTTCTCGATTTCCGCGAGGTCTTCCTGGCCGAGTGCCACTTCCGTCGCGGGTAGTGCCTCGGTCAGTCGTGTGCGGGTTCGGGCGCCGATGAGGGGGACGATGTCGTCGCCCTGTGCGGCTACCCAGGCGATGGCGAGTTGGGCGACGGTGTGGCCCTTCGCTTCGGCGATTCGGCGCAGGGTCTCGACCAGGGCGAGGTTGTGTTCGATGTTGTCGGTCGAGAACCGGGGGAGGAAGGTGCGTCCGTCGGTGGGGTCGGGGGTCCTGTCCGCACTCCAGTGTCCGGAGATGAGGCCTCTGCTCAGCACTCCGTACGCGGTCATGCCGATGCCCAGTTCGCGCAGCGTCGGCAGGACGTCGGCCTCCACGGCGCGGGACAGCACCGAGTACTCGATCTGGAGGTCGCTGATCGGGTGCACGGCGTGCGCTCGGCGGATGGTCGCCGCGTCGACCTCCGAGAGGCCGATGTGGCGGACGTGGCCTGCGTCGACCAGCTCCTTGATCGCGCCCACGGTCTCCTCGATCGGCACCGCCGGGTCCAGGCGGGCGGGGCGGTAGACGTCGACGTGGTCGGTGCCGAGCCGGGTCAGGGAATGGGCCAGGAAGTTCTTCAACGCTTCCGGCCTGCTGTCCTGGCCGCCGAACTCGCGGCCGGGGCCCCGCAGTTGGCCGAACTTGACGCTGAGCCGGTAGCTGTCGCGGTCCCGGCCGCGCAGCGCCTCGCCGAGCAGCAGTTCGTTGTGGCCCATGGCGTAGAAGTCGGCGGTGTCGACCAGCGTGACGCCCGCGTCCAGCGCGGCGTGCACGGTGGCGATGCCCTCGGCGCGGTCGGAGACGCCGTAGGCGCCGGTCGACATGCCCATGGCGCCCAGGCCCAGTTCGGAGACCGCCGGTCCGGTGCTGCCGAGGTTTCGTGTCCGCATCGGGTTCCCTTCGTCGAAGTCCTCACCACCATGGGGCGGCGGCGACCCGGGCGTAAGCGGAGCGTCGACCCCGGGAGCGCCGCTCCCTGGATGGGGTCGCCGCCGGCGGGGGAGCATGGGGACATGCAGCGTGAGCAGCTCGCCGACTTCCTGCGCCGCCGCCGCGAGGCGATCCGCCCGGCCGAGGTCGGCGTCGTCGCGGGTCCTCGCCGTCGCACCGCTGGCCTGTGCCGCGAGGAGGTGGCCGCGCTCGCCGGGATGTCGGTCGACTACGTCGTGCGCCTGGAGCAGGGCCGCAGCAGTCAGCCGTCCACCCAGCTGCTAGGCGCGTTGGCGCGGGCGTTGCGACTGTCCGACGACGAGCGCGACCACCTGTTCCTCCTGGCCGGTCATCGCCCTCCGCCCGCTGACGGGGTGGCCAGGCAGGCCCGTGCGGGGCTGCTGCGGATGCTGGACCTGCTCGGCGACAACCCCGCGCTGGTGATCTCCGACCTGGGGGAGGTCCTGGCGCAGAACCGGGCGTCCGTCCTGCTGGCGGGCGACCACACCGGGTTCTCCGGGGATCGGCGCTACGTCGCCCACCGGTGGTTCACCGACCCCGGAGCCCGCACCGCGGACGTGCCGCAGGAGTGGGAGCGCCACGCCCGGCAGCACGTGGCCGACCTCCGCGCGGTGGCGGGCAGGCGGCCCGGTGACCCGGTGGTCTCCGGACTGGTCGAGCGGCTGCTGGCGGCGAGCGCAGACTTCCGCCGGTACTGGTCCGAGCACGAGGTGGCGGTGCGGCGCGCCGACCGCAAGACCTTCGTCCACCCGCGGGTGGGCCGGGTGGTGGTGGACTGCGAGACCCTGGTGACGCCCGACCAGGGGCAGCGGCTGGTGGTGCTCACCCCCGCCGACGACGAGGCCCGCGAGCGGCTGGCCCTGCTGCGCGTGCTGGGCACCGAGGAGTTCCCCACGGGGGTGCAGGACGCGGCCTCGCGGTGGGGCTCCGGCCGTCCGCGGCGGATCGGCGTGGTGAACGGTCCGTTCGGCGGTGCTCGTGCCGGGGAGGCAGGACGTCCGGTCGTCCGACGGGGTTAGGGTTGGGCGGTGTCCACCATCCGCGCCGAACGGCTCGTCAACCTGGTGTTGTGCCTGCTGTCGACCCGCCAGTTCCTGAGCGCCGAACGCATCCGCGGCATCGTCCCCGGCTACGCCGACGCGCTCAGCGACGAGGCGTTCTTCCGGATGTTCGAACGGGACAAGACCGAGCTGCGGGATCTCGGCGTGCCGCTGGAGGTCGGGAAGACGCAGTCGTTCGAGACGACGGACGGGTACCGGATCGCGCGCCGCGACTACGAGCTGGGCGACATCGACCTGGAGCCGGACGAGGCCGCCGCGGTCGCGCTGGCGGCCAGGCTGTGGGACTCGCCGCAGTTCACCGGCGCCGCGCACGGAGCGCTGATCAAGCTGCGCGCCGCGGGCGTCGACGTGGACCAGGACGTGCACGCCGCCGTGGAGCCGAAGGTGCGGACCAGCGAGCCCGCGTTCCCGTCGCTGCTGGCGGCGGTGCAGGCCGGGCAGGTCGTCGAGTTCGACTACCGGCGCCCGGTCGCGACCGACGTGGCCACCCGCACGATCGAGCCCTGGGGCGTCGTCGCCTGGCGCGGCCGCTGGTACCTGGTCGGGCACGACCGCGACCGCGGGGCCGCGCGCTGCTTCCGGCTGTCCCGCGTGGTCGGCGAGGTGCGCACGATCGGCAAGCCCGGCGTCGTGGAACGGCCGGACGACGTGGACCTGCTGAGCTTCGTCGCGACCAGCCAGCGCGACGCGCCGCCGAGCGCCCCGACCAGGCTGTGGGTGGCCAAGGGGCGGGCGCACGGGCTGCGCAGGCGGGCCAGGCTCGTCGGCGAGCAGGTGGTCGAGGGCGAGCCGGGCGACCTGGTGGAGATCGAACTGCGCTTCCCCGACTCGGCGGCGAAGTGGATCGCGGGCTTCGGCCCGGACGTGCTGGTGCTCGAACCCGAGGTGCTGGCGAAGTCGGTGCGGGAACGGCTGCTGGGCGCGCTGAGCACCCAGCGCGGTGCGGAGGTGGGTCGGTGAGCGCGTCGTCCGAACGGGTGCCGCGGCTGCTGGCCCTGGTGCCGTACCTGCTGGCCAGGCCCGGTATCCCGCTGCGGGAGGTGGCCGCGGACTTCGAGGTGCCCGAGAAACAGCTGCGCAAGGACCTCGAACTGCTCTGGATGTGCGGGCTGCCCGGCTACGGCCCCGGCGACCTGATCGACCTGTCGTTCGAGGGCGACACGGTCACCGTGGGCTTCGACGCGGGCATGAGCAGGCCGCTGCGGCTGACCGCGGCCGAGGCGACGTCGCTGCTGGTCGCGCTGCGCGCGCTGAGCGACACGCCGGGGATGCTGGACGCCGAGGCGGTCCAGCGGGCCGTCGCCAAGATCGAGGCGGCCGTGGGCAAGGCACAGCCCGCCGGGGTGGCGGTCGGGCTGGCGCTGCGCGAGGCGCCGGAGACGACGAAGGTCCGCGACGCGCTCCAGGACGGCGTCCGGCGCGGCCGGGCGCTGCGGCTGCGCTACTACACCCCGTCACGGGACGAGATCACCGACCGGGTCGTCGACCCGATGCGGATGCTCCTCGTGGAGGGCCACAGCTACCTGGAGGCCTGGTGCCGCGCGGCCGACGGCGTGCGGCTGTTCCGGCTCGACCGCATCGACGAGGTCGAGGTGCTGGACGAGGGAGCGGCCCCGCCGCCGCACGCCCAGCACACCGACACTTCGGAGGGGTTGTTCCGGCCCGACGCGTCGCAGAAGATGGCCGTGCTCGTGCTGGAGCCGGACGCGCGCTGGATCGCCGAGTACTACCCGGTCGACGACGTGATCGAACTCGGCGCGGGCCGGGCGCGCGTGATGATGCGCTACGCCGACCTGTCGTGGATGGTCAGGCTGGCCCTGGGCCTGGGTGGCGACGTGCGCGTGGAGCACCCGGCGGAGCTCGCAGACGAGGTCGTCAGGCAGTCCACCGCGGCATTGCGCCGGGCGGAACACCTGCCGTCCACCTGAGACCAGTACGGTGAGGGGGTGCCGTACTTGCCCAGCCTGGTGCTCGTGGTCATCGGAGTGGTCGTCCTCGTGGTGATGGCGGTCAGGGTGACCCGTTCGTTGCGCCGCTTCACAGTCGCCAGCACCCTGGTGGGTGACAATGTGGGCAATGGCGTGGGTTTGCTGAAGGCGCGGACGGCCGCGCTCGGCGTGGCCTTCGCCGAACGGCGTTCGGATCAGCCCCGCGTGCGATCGACGGACCGGGGGAGACAGGAGGACCACCGTGGGTAACCTCGGAGCTACAGAGCTGATCATCATCGCCGTGGTGATCATCCTGCTGTTCGGTGCGAAGAAGCTGCCGGACATGGCGCGCTCGCTCGGCAAGTCGGCGAAGATCCTCAAGGCGGAGACCAAGGGTCTGCGCGAGGACGACGACCAGGCGCAGCACCAGGCGCCGCCGCAGCAGTACGCGCCGCAGCCGCCGGTCCAGCAGGCCCCGCCGCAGCAGCTGCCGCCCGCGCAGCCCCAGGTCGCGCAGCCCCAGGTCGCGCAGCCGCCCGTCGCGCAGCCGGTCGTGCAGCCGGTCGTGCAGCAGCAGCCCGTTGACCAGAAGAACACCAACAACTGAGCTGAAGGACGGACCGCACGGTGGGCGCAAGTCCCGTCCGGTGGCTGGGTCAGCTCCGGGACCGCAGGAACAAGACCAGCCGTCGGGGCAATCCCGACGGCACGATGTCCCTCAAGGACCACCTCTACGACCTGCGCAGCAGGCTCGCGTGGGGTCTGCTGTTCATCGCCATCGGCGCGATCTTCGGCTTCTTCTGGTGGCAGTGGCGGCTCTTCGGCCTGCCCAGCCTCGGTGACGTCGTCATCGCCCCGTACTGCGGCATCCCGCTGGACAACCGGCTGCACCAGGGCACCGTCGCCTGCCAGCTGCTGCAGACGGAGCCGTTCGAGGGTTTCATGATCCGCCTGAAGGTCGGCGCGGCCGCGGGCATGGCGCTCACGTCCCCGCTGTGGCTCAACCAGGTGTGGCGGTTCATCGCGCCCGGCCTGTACTCGAAGGAGCGCAAGTTCGCGCTCGTCTTCGTGTTCGCCGCGTCCGTGCTCTTCATCTGCGGCGCCGTGCTCGCCTTCTACGTCGTGCCGCAGGGCCTGAACGTCCTGGTCGGCTTCGGCGACGAGAAGTTCCTGACCGCGCTGTCCGGTGGCGCGTACATCAACTTCGTCCTGGCCCTGCTGCTCATCTTCGGCGTCAGCTTCGAGCTGCCGCTGGTGGTGGTCATGCTCAACCAGGTCGGCGTGGTGAGCTACGAGAAGCTGAACAAGTGGCGGCGCGGCATCATCTTCGCCCTGTTCATCTTCGCCGCCATCGCCACGCCGGGCACCGACCCGATCTCGATGGTGTTCCTCGCCGTCGCGTTGACGCTGCTGTTCGAGGTCGCGATCCAGATGGCCCGCGTGCACGACCGGCGGGCCGCCAAGAAGCTCGCCGCCGAGAACCTGGTCGAGTTGGACGACAACGAGGCAGCGCCGTTCGACTACACCCCCTCCTCCGTCGAGGAGGAACCGGTCGAGGCGCCCGCGACCCCGCAGAAGCGCCCGAACTACGACGACGCCACATGACCCGCGCCGCCCTGCTGGTGTGCCCCGCCTCGGGTGGGGGCAGGGCGGCCCGGATCGCGGGCACGGTCGCCGCCGGTCTGCGGGAGGCCGTGGACCGGCTGGACCTGCATGTGGGCCAGAGCGCCGCGGACACCGCCCGGCTGGCCCGCAAGGCGGTGGCCGACGGCGTGGACGTGCTCGTCGTCCTGGGCGGCGACGGTGGCGCGCACCTCGGCGTCCAGGCGTGCGCGGAGACCCCGACGGCGCTGGCCGTGGTGCCCGCGGGCACCGGCAACGACCTCGCGGCCGTGCTCGGCACGGCGACCGTCGACGACGTGGTGGCGAACCTGCGTTCGGGTGCGCGCAAGCGCTTCGACCTCGGCCGCGTCTCGACCGGCACCTGGTTCGCGACGGTGCTGTGCGCCGGGTTCGACTCGGCGGTGAACGAGCGGGCGAACGCCATGCGGTGGCCCGCCGGACCGCGTCGGTACGACCTGGCGATCCTGGCCGAGCTGGCGGCGTTGCGGGCGCTGCCGCTGGTGGTGGAGACCGAGCACGGCGTCGAGGAGCTGGACGCGACGCTGGTCGCCATCGGCAACACCCCCAACTACGGCGGCGGCATCCCCGTCTGCCCCGGCGCCGACCCGTCCGACGGGCTGTTCGACCTCACCGTCGTCACGGCGGTCAGCCGGACCGCGCTGGTCCGGATGCTGCCCACGCTGCGCACCGGCAACCACGTCGACCACATCGCCGTGCGGACGCTGCGCGCCCGGTCCGTCCGCCTCGCCGGGGACAACGGCTGGGTCGGCTACGCCGACGGCGAGCGCGTCGCCGAACTGCCCCTCTCGGTCGAGTGCCGCCCCGGCGCGTTGGCGGTCGTCGCCTCGTAGTTGGTGCGCTCGGTCTATTCCGCTCACATGACCAACTCGTTACGGTCAGTGTCTGGGAGCGTTCCCAGAAACGTGAGGAGTAACCGTGCGAAGCCTGTTGCGCGTGCTCGCCGCCGTGGTGTCCGGTGTGTCGGTAGTGGCGCTGGTCGTGGTCGGCGGCCACACCGCAGCCTCGGCCGCACCCGCCTGCGCCGTCGTCTACCAACCGAACCAGTGGCAGGGCGGGTTCACCGCCAACGTGACCGTGACCAACGGCGGCGCGCCCGTCACCGCGTGGACGCTCACCTGGACCTACACCGGCAGCCAGACGGTGACCTCGGCGTGGAACGCCACCGTCACCCAGTCCGGGAAGGTGGTCACGGCGAAGAACGTCGCCCACAACGGCACCCTCGGCTCCGGCGCCAGCACCCAGTTCGGGATCCAGGCGAGTTTCCAGGGCACCAACGACGCGCCGGTCGACTACGCGTTCAACGGCGTGTCCTGCAACGGCCAGCCGCCGACCACGACGACCACCACCACCACGACCACTACCACCACCACGCCGTCCGTACCGGGCAAGTGCCCGGCGGGCGCCGTCTGCGACGACTTCGAGGGCCAGACCGGCACCTCGCCGTCGGGCCTGTGGAGCGTCGGCGCGGCGAACTGCACCGGCGCGGGCACGGTCTCCGTGGACAACGCGGTCGCCCACGCGGGCACCCGCTCCGTCCGCGTCGACGGCAAGGCCGGCTACTGCAACCACATCTTCTTCGGCACCTCCGTCGCCACCACCGGCCCGGTGCGCGTCCGCTACTACCTCCGCCACACCACCCTGCTGCCCGCCAGCCACATCACCATGGCGGCGCTGAAGGACTCCGCGGACAGCGGCCGCGACCTCCGCTTCGGCGGCCAGAACCAGGCCCTGCAGTGGAACCGCGAATCCGACGACGCCACCCTGCCCGCCCAGAGCCCCGCGGGCGTCGCGCAGAGCGTTCCCCTGCCGGTCAACCAGTGGAACTGCGTCGAGTTCGAGATCGACCGCGCGGGCACCCTGCGCACCTGGCTCGACTCCCGTGAGATCACCGGCCTGAAGGTCGACGGCGTCCCGACCCCCGACGTCGACCAGCAGTGGCTCGCCCGCTCCGGCTGGCGCCCCGCCCCGGTCGACCTGCGGCTGGGCTGGGAGAGCTACGGCGAAGGCGCCGACACGCTCTGGTACGACGACGTCGTGATCGCGAGCTCCGCGATCGGCTGCTGACAGCGGTCCAGGTCATGAAGGCCCCCTGAGCGCATGGTGCTCAGGGGGCCTTCACCTTCGACGGGGCGAATCGCGAGTCCGCGGGTGCCAGGAGTTCACCAGTTGGTTGACCCGCTGGAAGGACAGGCCGAGGACTTCGCCGGCTTCGCGCTGCGAGAGCCCTTGCGAAAGCAGCTCGCGGACCGCTGCTCGGGACTCCGCCGCGGCCTCCGACTGCTTGCGACCGGCCTCCGCCCGGAGCACCTCGGCTCGGGCGAGGTGGTCCTGGACCGCGCTGGGCAGGGTGACCTCGATGTCCAGCGCGTACTCCGCACCGTCGGGCTTCTCCATGATCTCGACGAGTTCACGAGCCATCACGGGCACGTCCCGGTATCGAAGTGCCTGGGTCGACCGGTTGATCTCCGGGATGCGGATGAGCCAGAACCTGCCATCCCGAGTCACCTCGACGTGGTAGGTCCTCATTTTCGCCACCAGCACTTCCCGGCATTCCTTGAAGATGTCGACCGCAAGGGTTGTCGCCCACCTCGTTGTGGCGGGGATCGGAACCGTCAAGCCTTCGAGCATGTGGACCGTGTGGTTCCCGCCCTCGCGTACGGGAGTCCACCGCGCACCCCGGCTCTTGGCCTCTGCCGCGATTTTCCCGACCACATCCCGTCGTTTCGCGACGTACGTCCAGGGCAGGCTAGATGCAAGCGTCAAGTCCGGGGTAGACGGTTCGCTCGATCGTGTTGATCACCCCGAACACCGGAAGGCCCCCGGAGGCAGCACTGGCTCCGGGGGCCGAGACCGACGGCCGTCAGGCCATCGGTCGGTCGGTGGGTTCGATCGGTCGCGGCAGCAGGTCACGGCCGGTCAGGTACGCGTCGACCCCCGCGGCGGCCGAGCGGCCCTCCGCGATGGCCCACACGATCAGCGACTGGCCACGGCCCATGTCGCCTGCGACGAACACCCCGTCCACGGTCGTGGCGAACGAGCGGTCCCGCACGACGTTGCCGCGCGGGTCCAGTTCCACGCCGAGGTCCTCGATCAGCCCGGCGCGTTCCGGCCCGAGGAAACCCATCGCGAGCGTCACGAGCTGGGCCGGGATGACCCGTTCCGTTCCCTCGACCGCGACGAACTTCCCGGCCTCGAAAGCGACCTCGACGAGCTGGATCGACTGCACCGCGCCGTCCTCGTCGCCCTGGAACTCGACGGTGGACACCGCGTAGACGCGTTCGCCGCCCTCCTCGTGCGCGGAGGACACCCGGTAGACCATCGAGTACGTGGGCCACGGGTTGTTCGCGGCCCGCGCCTCCGGCGGTCGGGGCATGATCTCCAGCTGCGTCACCGAAGCCGCCCCCTGCCGGTGCGCGGTGCCGACGCAGTCCGCGCCGGTGTCACCGCCGCCGATCACGACGACGTGCTTGCCCTCGGCGTGGATCGGCGACCGGTCGAGATCCCCGCGCGCCACCCTGTTGGCGGGCGGCAGGTACTCCATCGCCTGGTGCACACCGGACAGCGACCGACCGGGGATCGGCAGGTCGCGCCACGCGGTGGCCCCACCCGCCAGCACGACGGCGTCGTAGGAGGCGCGCAGCTCCTCGACGGTGACGTCGACACCGATGTCGACCGAGACGCGGAACTCCGTCCCCTCGGCCCGCATCTGGTCGAGTCGCCGGTCGAGCCGCCACTTCTCCATCTTGAACTCGGGGATGCCGTAGCGCAGCAGCCCGCCGATCGCGTCGGCGCGCTCCAGCACCACGACGTCGTGACCGGCGCGCGTCAACTGCTGCGCGGCGGCCAGCCCCGCCGGCCCGGAACCCACGACGGCGACCTTCCTGCCGGTGCGGACCTCCGGGATCTGCGGGGTGACCCAGCCCTCGTCCCACGCGCGGTCGATGATCGAGATCTCGACCCGCTTGATGGTCACCGGATCGCCGTTGATGCCGACGACGCAGGCGGTCTCGCAGGGGGCGGGGCACAGCGTCCCGGTGAACTCCGGGAAGTTGTTCGTGGCGTGCAGGCGTTCGGCGGCCTGCCGCCAGTCGTCCCGCCACACCAGGGTGTTCCACTCGGGGATGAGGTTGCCCAGCGGGCAGCCCTGGTGGCAGAACGGGATGCCGCAGTCCATGCAGCGCCCGGCCTGCTTCTCCAGCCGCTGCCCCTCGAACTCCTCGTAGACCTCGCGCCAGTCCTTGAGGCGCAGGAACACCGGCCTGGTGGTCGGCACTTCGCGCTGGGTGGTGAGAAAACCCCTCGGGTCAGCCATGAGCGGCCTCCATGATCGCCTCGTTGACGTCGCGGCCCTCGCGCTCGGCCTGCTCCTGCGCCGCCAGCACCCGCTTGAAGTCCTTCGGCATGACCTTCGTGAACCGCTCCGCGGCCACGTCCCAGTCAGCCAGCAAACCCCGTGCCACGGCGGATTCCGTCTCCGCGTAGTGGCGTTCGACGACCTCGCGCAGGAACCCGCGCTCGTCGTCGGTGAGCCGGTCGAGGTCGACCATCTCGGGGTTCACCCGTTGCGGCAGCAGGTCCAGCACGTAGGCGATGCCGCCGGACATGCCCGCCGCGAAGTTGCGGCCGGTCTGCCCGAGCACCACGACCCGGCCACCGGTCATGTACTCGCAGCCGTGGTCGCCCACGCCCTCGACGACGGCCAGCGCGCCGGAGTTGCGCACGCAGAACCGCTCGCCGACCCGGCCGCGCAGGAAGAGCTCGCCGCCGGTCGCGCCGTAGCCGATCACGTTGCCCGCGATGATGTTCTGCTCCGCCGCGAACTGCGCCTCGGCCACCGGGCGGACCGTGATCCGCCCGCCGGACAGGCCCTTGCCGACGTAGTCGTTGGCGTCGCCGACCAGCCGCAGCGTGATGCCCTTGGGCAGGAACGCGCCGAACGACTGGCCCGCCGTGCCGGTGAAGGTGATGTCGATCGTGTCGTCCGGCAGCCCTTCACCGCCCCAGCGCTTGGTCACCTCCGAGCCGAGCATGGTGCCGACCGTGCGGTTCACGTTGCGCACGGGCAGTTCCAGCCGCACCCGGTCGCCGGAGGACAGGGCGCCCTCGGCGAGCTGGATGAGCGTGTTGTCGAGCGCCTTCTCCAGACCGTGGTCCTGCGTGGTGGTCCGGTGCCTGGCCGCGCGCGGCGGCAGCTCCGGCACGTGGAAGATCGGCGACAGGTCGAGACCGGCGGCCTTCCAGTGGTCGACGGCCTTGCGCTTGTCCAGGAACTCGGCGTGCCCGACGGCCTCCAGCAGCGACCGGAAACCCAGCTGCGCCAGCAGTTCCCGCACTTCCTGGGCGATGAACTGGAAGAAGTTCACCACGTGCTCGGCCTGACCGGTGAACTTGGCGCGCAGCACCGGGTTCTGCGTCGCCACGCCGACCGGGCAGGTGTCGAGGTGGCACACCCGCATCATGACGCAGCCCGAC
This sequence comes from Umezawaea sp. Da 62-37, assembly GCF_032460545.1. Taxonomy (GTDB): domain Bacteria; phylum Actinomycetota; class Actinomycetes; order Mycobacteriales; family Pseudonocardiaceae; genus Umezawaea. Next base: position 2,338,022 of record NZ_CP135965.1, on the reverse strand, counting down.
ACGACCAGCGGCGCGGTCGCGAAGCCGAACTCCTCCGCGCCGAGCAGCGCGGCGATGACGACGTCGCGGCCGGTCTTGAGCTGGCCGTCGGTCTGCACCACGATCCGGTCGCGCAACCTGTTGGCCAGCAACGTCTGCTGCGTCTCGGCCAACCCCAGCTCCCACGGTCCGCCCGCGTGCTTGAGCGAGGACAGCGGGGAGGCGCCGGTGCCGCCGTCGTGCCCGGAGATCAGCACCACGTCGGCGTGCGCCTTGGACACGCCCGCCGCGACCGTGCCGACGCCGACCTCGGACACCAGCTTCACGTGGATGCGGGCGACCGGGTTGGCGTTCTTGAGGTCGTGGATCAGCTGGGCCAGGTCCTCGATGGAGTAGATGTCGTGGTGCGGCGGCGGGGAGATGAGCCCGACGCCCGGCGTGGAGTGCCGGGTCTTCGCGATCCACGGGTACACCTTGGTGCCGGGCAGCTGCCCGCCCTCGCCGGGCTTCGCGCCCTGCGCCATCTTGATCTGGATGTCGTCCGCGTTCACCAGGTACTCGCTGGTCACGCCGAACCGCCCGGAGGCCACCTGCTTGATCGCCGACCGGCGCAGGTCGCCGTTGGCGTCGCGGGTGTAGCGGTCGCTGTCCTCGCCGCCCTCACCGGTGTTGGACTTGGCGCCCAGCCGGTTCATCGCGATCGCGAGGACCTCGTGCATCTCCTTGGAGATCGACCCGTAGGAGATGGCGCCGGTGGCGAACCGCTTGACGATCTCGGAGACCGGCTCGACCTCCTCGATCGGCACGGCGGGCCGCAGCCCCTCCTTGAACGCGAACAGGCCGCGCAGCGTGTACAGCCGCTCGGACTGCTCGTCGACCGCGCGGGTGTACTCCTTGAAGACGTCGTAGCGACCGGACCTCGTGGAGTGCTGGAGCTTGAACACGGTGGTGGGGTTGAACAGGTGCGCCTCGCCTTCGCGGCGCCACTGGTACTCGCCGCCCACCTCCAGCTCGCGGTGGCTCGCGTGCACCCCGTCGGGCGGGAACGCCTTGCGGTGCCGCTTCGCCACCTCCTCGGCGAGGATGTCGAAGTCGACGCCGCCGAGCCGGGACGTGGTGCCGGTGAAGCAGTTCTCGACCACGCCCGCCCCGAGGCCGATGGCCTCGAAGATCTGCGCGCCGGTGTAGGACGCGACCGTGGAGACGCCCATCTTCGACATCGTCTTGCGCACGCCCTTGCCCAGCCCCTTGATCAGGTTCCGGGCCGCCTGGTGCGGCGAGATGTCGCCGAGCACGCCGCGCGCGCTCAGGTCCTCCACGGTCGCCATCGCCAGGTACGGGTTGACGGCCTTGGCGCCGTACCCGACCAGCAGGGCGATGTGGTGCACCTCGCGGGCGTCGCCGGACTCCACGATGAGCCCGACCTGCGTGCGGGTCTTCTCGCGCACCAGGTGGTGGTGCACCGCGCCGGTGAGCAGCAACGACGGGATCGGCGCCTTGGTCGCGGTCACGCCGCGGTCGGACAGCACGATGACCCGCGCGCCGTCCTCGATGGCCTCCGACACCTCCGACCGGATCTGGTCGAGCCTGGCCACCAGCGCCGCGCCGCCTCCGCGCACGTCGTAGGTGCCGCGGACGGTGACGGCCTGGAACTCCGGGAACTCCCCGTCGTCGTTGACGTGGGTGATCTTGGCCAGCTCGTCGTTGTCCAGCACCGGGAACGGCAGCGTGATCCGCCTGCACGAGTCGCCGTCGGCGAATAGCAGGTTCGGCTCCGACCCGACCGTGGTCTGCAGCGAGGTGATGAGCTCCTCGCGGATCGAGTCCAGCGGCGGGTTCGTCACCTGCGCGAAGAGCTGCGTGAAGTAGTCGAACAGCTGCCGCGGCCGGTCCGACAGGGGTGCGAACGGGGCGTCGTTGCCCATCGACCCGATCGGCTCGGCGCCCGAGACGGCCATCGGCCGGAGCAGGACGTTCAGCTCCTCCTCGGTGTAGCCGAACGCCTGCTGCCTGCGCACCAGCGACGCGTGCGAGGGCCACTCGCGCTCCCGCAGCGGCAGGTCGTCGAGCGCCACGAGGCCCTCGGCGATCCAGTCCGCGTACGGCTGCGCGGCGGCCAGCTCGCCCTTGATCTCGTCGTCGTCGATGATCCGGCCCGCGGCGGTGTCGACCAGGAACATGCGGCCGGGCTCCAACCGTCCCTTCCGGACGATCGTGGCCGGGTCGAACTCCAGCACACCGGCCTCGCTGCCGAGCACCACGAGCCCGTCCTCGGTGACCCAGTACCGGGCCGGGCGCAGGCCGTTGCGGTCCAGCACCGCGCCGATGACCGTGCCGTCGGTGAACGACACCAGGGCGGGCCCGTCCCACGGCTCCATGAGCGTGGCGTGGAACTCGTAGAACGCGCGCCGCGCGGCGTCCATCTCGGTGTGGTTCTCCCACGCCTCCGGGATCATCATCAGCACCGCGTGCGGCAGCGACCGGCCGCCCAGGTGCAGCATCTCCAGCACCTCGTCGAACGAGGCGGAGTCGCTGGCGCCGCGGGTGATGACCGGGAAGATCCGGGACAGGTCCCCGTCGACGAGGTCCGAGCGCAGCGTCGACTCGCGGGCGTCCATCCAGTTCCGGTTGCCGCGCAACGTGTTGATCTCACCGTTGTGCGCCACGTACCGGTACGGGTGCGCCAGCGGCCACGACGGGAACGTGTTCGTGGAGAACCGGGAGTGCACCAGCCCGATGGAGCTGGTCACCCGCTCGTCGGTGAGGTCCGGGAAGAACCTCTCCACCTGCGGCTCGGTCAGCATCCCCTTGTACACGACGGTCCGCGCCGACAGCGACGGGAAGTACACGTCCACCGCGTGCTCGGCGCGCTTGCGCACGACGAACGCCAACCGCTCCAACGCCAGCCCCTCGACGGCCGGGTTGCGCGGTGCGACGAACACCTGGGCGAAGTGCGGCATGGTGGTCGCCGCCGTCGGGCCGACGTGCTCGGCGTCGACCGGCAGCTCGCGCCACCCGAGCACCTCGGCGTCCTCCTCGGCCGCGATCCGGCCGATCGCGTCGACGACCCCGGCGCGCTCACCGGGGTCCACGGGCAGGAACGCCGTCCCCACGGCGTACCCACCCGCTTCCGGGAGCTCGAAGTCGACGACGGCCCGGTAGAACGCGTCCGGCACCTGGATCAGGATGCCCGCGCCGTCACCGGTCTCGGGTTCCGCGCCCCGAGCACCCCGGTGTTCCAGGTTGCGCAACGCGATCAGGGCCTTGGAGACGATGTCGTGGTTGCGGCGTCCGGCCAGATCGGCGACGAACGCGACACCGCACGCGTCGTGCTCGAACTGCGGGTCGTAAAGACCCTGCGCGGAGCCTGGTTGCTGCTTGTGGTGGGTCACAGCCTGCGGCCCTCCCATGGCTAGTGCTGACAAAGGGGCTCACATGTCGTTCGGGCACACGTCGGTGGCCGGGCCCCAGCACGACGAGGTGTCGGGGGCACGGCCTGAGCGGGTACCGCAAAGCGGCCGGGTGGAATCCGGCTGATCTACAGGTGGTGACCGCACGCCGTTGTGCGGGAGGCACTGCGTGGTGCATGCGCACGCGGCCGGATGGCGGATCGTGGTGCGCCTGGGTCCTGCACCGGGGGTGACCCGGTCTTGTGACGATAGTGTGAATTCGCCGTTATGGCTCTAGTCCGTCCAGGGCTCGTGGGAAATCCCACCCGCTGTTGACAAGGTCCCGAGTGGTGGAATCATTCCACGTTCGGCCGAACGGCGGAGCGTTCGGGTGTTCCGGCAGGTCCGCTACGTCCGGCGGCGCAGCAGGTAGGTGTCCATGATCCAGCCCTTGCGCTCCCGCGCCTCGGCGCGCGTGGCCACGATCCGCTCGGCCACCTCGCGCACCGGACCGGAGATGAGCAGCTCATCAGGGGTGCCGACGTACGCGCCCCAGTAGATGTCGACGTCCTGGTCGGCCACGCCGGTGAACGAGTTGTGCGCGTCGAGCATGACGACGACGTCGTCCACGTCGGTGGGAAAACCCTCCGCGAGCCTGCGTCCGGTGGTGATCTGCACTGGCCTGCCCACCCGGTTCAGGCTGGTCCGGTGCTTCGCCACCAGCGCCTGCACGCTGGTGATGCCGGGGATGACCTCGTAGTCGAACTCCACGTCGCCGCGCGCCAGGATGTCCTCGACGATGGCCAGCGTGCTGTCGTAGAGGGCCGGGTCGCCCCACACGAGGAACGCGCCGGTCTCGCCGTCGGCCAGTTCGGTGCGGATCAGCTCCTCGCAGACGTCCGCGCGCCGCCTGCGCCAGTCGTGCACCGCCTCGGCGTAGGCGGGCGTGCTCCGGTCCCGTTCGGGGTCGCGCGCCTCGACCACGCGGTGGGCCCGGTCGACGTGCCGGTCCAGGATCTCCTGGCGGACGTCCACCAGGTCCTGCTTGACCTCGCCCTTGTCCAGGACGAAGAACACGTCGACGCGGTTGAGCGCCTTGACCGCCTGGACGGTGATGTGGTCGGGGTCGCCCGCTCCGATGCCGATGACGAGGATCTGCTTCACGGGCGCGAGTCTGCCAGCCGTCCTACCCCTGCTCGGCGATGGCGCCGCGCACGCAGGCGGCCGCGGCGATCAGCAGGGCCGCGGCGAGGACCGCGGGCCACACCGTCGACGAGGTGATCGCGATGCCGATGTTCACCACTCCGGTGAGGGTGAACAGGACGGCAGGGAGCAACCACGCGGTGTTGCGGCCCTCGCGAACGCGGTGGGTAATCGTCTGTTCCAACAAGTGGCACCTCCTGGGTCCTGTGACACCCATATCGGCGCGGGCGCGAACCGGGTTACTCCGCGCTTCGCGGTTTCATCCGTGGACCCGATGAGTGGTCGTTCTCACAAGACGGGCGGTCAGGCGCGATCCAATCGGGGGAACAAAACCTCTCTGAGTAGCAGCAGCACCGCCGCTGCCAGCGGAATTGCGACGATTGCTCCAATTACGCCGAGGAGCGTGCCGCCGATGAGCACGGCGGCGACGGTGACGACGTCGGGGATCTCGACCACCCGACCCATGACCTTCGGCGAGAGGTAGTAGTTCTCGACGGTCTGGTACACGATGAAGAAGACGGCGGTCGCGATGCCTACGGGGAGTGACACCGTCAGCGCGATCAGGCTGACGACGACCGCCGCGATGGTCGCGCCGACGGCCGGGATGAGGTCCAGGATCATCACGCCGATGGCGAGCAGCAGCGCGTAGGGGACACCGAAGACGATCAGCCAGACGAACGTGACGGCTCCCGCGATCAGCGAGATGAGCACGTTGCCCAGGACGTAGCCGCCGATCTTGGCGAACATCTGGTCGCCGATCAGGATCGCCCTCGGCCTGCGCGTGCTCGGCACGAACCGGTAGATCGTGCGGCGGATCGCCGGGAGGTTGCCCAGGAAGTACGCGGTCAGGATCATCACGATGACCGTGTTGGTCAGCACCCCGAACACCATCGCGCCCGCGCCCAGGATGCCGTTCATCAGCGTGTCCTGGTTCTTGGTCACCAGGTTCTGGACCTTGGTCTGCAGGTCGAAGCGGGTGTTCAGTTCGGTCAGCGCCGAACCCTTGGACGTCAGGTCCTTCAGGTACTCGGGCGCGTGGGCGGCGAACTGGGTCGCCTGGTCGACCAGCGGGGTGATCGCCATGACCAGGAACCCCACCAGGATCCCGACCAGCGTCAGCAGCACCGCCGACACGGCCGCGCCGCGCCGCCACTTGTGCTGCGCCAGCCAGGACACGGCGGGTTCGAGCCCGACGGCCAGGAAGAACGCCAGCCCGATCATGACCAGCACGTCCCGCGTGCTCAGCAGGAGCTGCGACAGCCCGTAGGTCACCGCGACGCCCGCCGCGCCGATCATGCCGACGAAGAACGGCGAACGCCGGTTGAGCGGCCGGCCGGGACGCCCCAGCGGGCGCTCGTCGCTGCTCATCTCGGCCGCGGCCGCCTCGGCGTCCGCGATCGGCCCCTCGGCCTCTTCCTCGTGCGGCTGCGCCACCAGGTCGTGGTGCGCTTCCGCCGCCTTGCTGTCAGGGTCCGCCATCGCCGCCATGCCCCCAGGAATCCGCCATTTGTCGCCGGATACCCATCGACCCGCACAGGAAACGTACAGCTCCGGCACAGCGCGCGAACGGGGTGAACGGGCGAAAGTGGACGCCATGAGCGGACACACGCCGGACCACGACCGCGGACTCGCCTTCGACCTGGCGACCCTGAACCGCCGCCGCGTCCTCACCCTCTTCGGCGGCGCGGGCCTGGCCACCCTCGTCGGCTGCGCGAGCGGCTCCACGGAGCCGACCGCCGCCACCACGTCCGGCAGCACTTCGGCCGCCGCCTCGGCCTCCGCGGCCGCGTGCGCCCCCGAGATCCCCGACGAGACCTCCGGCCCGTTCCCCGGCGACGGGTCGAACGGCCCGAACGTCCTCACCGAGAGCGGCATCGTGCGCGACGACATCCGCTCCAGCTTCGGCGGCTCCTCGGGCACCGCCCAGGGTGTGCCGCTGACCATCACCCTCACCGTGCAGAAGGACTGCAAGGCCTACACCGGGGCCGCGGTGTACCTGTGGCACTGCGACCGCGACGGAAACTACTCGATGTACTCGAACGGCGTCGCCGACCAGAACTACCTGCGCGGCGTCCAGGAGACCGACGCCTCGGGCGAGGTCACCTTCACCACCATCTTCCCCGCCGCCTACTCCGGCCGCTGGCCCCACGCCCACTTCGAGGTCTACCCCGACCTGGCCGAGGCCACCAAGGCCGGCGACCCCGTGAAGACCACCCAGCTCGCGTTCCCGAAGGACGTGTGCGAGACCGTCTACGCCACCAACGGCTACAGCGCCAGCGTGCGCAACCTCGCCTCCAGCTCACTGGAGACCGACAACGTCTTCAGCGACGGCCACGACACCCAACTGGCCACCGTCACCGGCGACGCGACGGGCGGCTACAAGGCCACCCTGCTGGTGTCGGTCTAGGGCATGATCGACCGGTGATCGTGAGACCGGCGGGTGCCGCCGACCTGGAGTCGCTGGTGCGACTGCGCCTGGCCAACGCCGAGGCCCACATCGCCCTGGAGCCCTCGGTGTACCGGATGCCCTCCCGCGAGGCCGTCGTCGACCACTTCACCTCGGCGGTGGCCTCCACGTCCGACGCGATCCTCGTCGCCGAGATCGGCGGCCGGGTGGTCGGCATGATCGAGGTCCTGCGCCGACCGGACCCGCCCGACCACCAGATCCTGCGCCCGGAGCCATCCGCCTTCGTGCACACGGTCGTGCTGCCCGAGGCCCGCGGGCACGAGGTCGGCGCGGCGCTGCTGGCGGCCGGTGAGCGGTGGGCCGCCGCCGCGGGCGTCCGCCACCTCTCCGCGGGCATCCACCACGCGAACGCCGGGGCGGTCCGGTTCTACGGCAGGCACGGCTACCACGACTCCGGGCTGTCGCTGGGGAAGCGGCTCACCGACTAGGCGTACCGCCCGCCACGGGTGCGCGTCGTCCACCTCGCACGGCACCGGATCGGCCGCACCGCGACCCCGCTCATCGTGGTGCGGCGGTCCTACTCGAACCGGTCCCGCAACCCCGCCAGCGTCGCCGTGATCCCCTTCGCGTTCAGCGCGGGCATCCGCAACAACTCCAACACCCTCGGCCCCTTGGACCCGGTGTAGTCGAACGTCTCCGTCACCACCGTGCGCCCGTCGACCTCCTCGAAGCTCCACCGCCAGTGGTGCCCCGCCGGATGCCGCCACTCGATCAACCGCCCGTCCTCGAACGCCGTGACGACGCTGGTGATCCGGTAGGGCAACCCGTACATCTTCATGGCGACGGAGAACCGGGCACCCTCGCTCAACCGCTCCGGCCCCCGCACGTCCGCCCGCACGGTCCCCGACCCGTCCACCTCGTCGTGCCGACGCGGATCGGCCAACATCGCGAACAGGGGCGCCGCCGGGGCGTTCACCACCACCTGCCGGGTCACCGTCCGGGGGCCGGTCTCGATCTTGCGCACTTCTTCCACGGAACCTCCGCTAGCCGATCGCGACGCCGACGAGCACGCCGACGCAGTGGGTGACGACTCCGGTCAGCACAGTCCGCAAAGGACCGGCCCGCAACCCGGTCGCCCGGACCGGAGTCCGCTCAGCCGGCCTCGGTGATCTTCCAGCGCGGGCCGTCCTGCCAGTTCGCCTCGAGCTTCGACTTCTCCGTCGGGTTCTGGAACTCGACCACAAGGGACGTTCCCGCGGGCTGCTGGACGGAGACGGCGAAACCCTGGCGGGGCGTGGCGGAGATGGTCTGGACGGAGTCCGCGGCGAAGCGGACGGCGACCTCGCCGCCGTCGAGCTGGAAGCTGCGGATGTAGACCTGCTTGCCGTTCTCCTCCGACCAGCTGCCCTCGGTGGACGCCAGGCGGGCCGGCGTCGAAGGGGTGGTGGAGGAGGAGGAAGTGGTGCTCGCGGCGCTGCTGTTGCTGCCGGCGCTCGGGGTGGACGTGGCCGAGGACGGCGGGGGCGGGCTGGAGGGACGGGTGGTGGTCGCGGTCGTGGTGGCGCTGCTGGTTTCCAGCGTGCGACCGGTCACCACCTGGGGGCGTTGCTGCACGCCCGCGTCGAGCACCGAGCGCACGCCCAGCCAGGACAGCGCGACGGCGACGGCCGTCGAGGCGAGCCAGGCCGCGATGTACCGGATGCCATGTGCCACGGGTTGCATCCTGCCAGTACCGTCCTCCCATGCCTTCGGTGCTGCTCGTCGAGGACGATCCGGTCGTGCGCTCGGCCGTGACCAGAGCCCTCACCGCACTCGGCAACGCGGTCACCCCCGTCGGGACCGCGCTGGACGCGTTGCGGGAGATCACGTCGGGGACGTTCGACGTGGTCGTGCTGGACCTGGGTCTGCCGGACATGGACGGCGGCGACGCGCTGCGCATGATGCGCGGCGTGTGCGACGTGCCCGTGATCGTGGCGACCGCCCGCGACGACGAGACCGAGATCGTGCGGCTGCTCAACGCGGGCGCGGACGACTACCTAGTGAAGCCGTTCTCCAGCGACCACCTGGCCGCGCGGCTGGCCGCCGTGCTGCGCCGGGCCCGGCGCGACGACGCGCACGAGCCGCTGCGGGTCGGCGAGCTGGTGGTGGACCTGGAACGCCGGGAGGCCGCGCTGAGCGGTCGGGTGCTCGCGTTGACGCGCAAGGAGTTCGACCTGCTGGCGTACCTGGCCGCCCGCGAGGGCAAGGTCGTGCCGCGCGGCGAGCTGCTGGCGAACCTGTGGAACATGCCGAGCAACCAGGACGACCAGACGCTGGACGTGCACCTGTCCTGGCTGCGCCGCAAGCTCGGTGAGCGCGCGGCGGCGCCCCGCTACCTGCACACCGTCCGCGGTGTCGGGTTCAAGCTCACGGCGGCTGGGTGAGGCGCTCGCTCGCGCTGGTCGCCCTCGCGGTCACCTCCATGATCGCGTTGGCGTTCCTGATCCCCTTGGCGCTGGTGGTGGCGCAGCTCGCCGAGGACCGCGCACTCGCCGACGCCGAACGCCAGGCCGTGGCCCTCACCCCGGTCCTGGTCATCACCAACGAGCCGAAGGCCATCGAGCAGGCGCTGGCCAGCACGCAGTTCGGCGGCGCCGGGCGGATCGCGGTGCACCTGCCCAGCGGCCAGGTGCTCGGGTTCGTGAAGTCGACGCCCGAGCAGCTCGCGACCGCCAAGGAGGAGGGCAAGTCGTTCACCGCCTCGGTGTCCGACGGCCGCGTGTACCTCCAGCCCGTCGTGCTCGACCGCGGCCGGGTGGCCGTCGTGGAGGCCTTCATCCCGGAGGCGGACCTGTCCAGGGGCGTCGAGTCGGCGTGGCTCGCCCTCTCCGGCGTGGCGATCGTGCTGGTCCTCGGATCGGTGCTGGTCGCCGACCGGTTGGGCGCGCGGGTCGTGAGCGCCGCGCAGGCGCTGGCCGACGGCGCGCGCAAGATGGAGCAGGGGGACCTGACCGCCCGCGTCGAGCCCACCGGGCCGCCGGAACTGGTCGAGGCCGGTGGCGCGTTCAACCGGATGGCCGCGCGAATAGGCCAATTGGTCGCATCCGAGCGCGAGATCCTCGCCGATTTGTCACATCGCCTGCGCACCCCGCTGACGGCATTGCGGCTCGATTCCGAAACCCTTGGCACCGACAGCAGCGCCAATCGCGTGCGGCAGGCCGTGCACGCGCTGGAGCGCGAGGTCAACGAACTCATCCGCGCGGCCCGTCGGGAACTCACGGATCCGGACAGCAACCGGTGTGACGCGGCTCTCGTGGTGCAGGACCGGTTGGTCTTCTGGTCCGCGCTGGCCGACGACCAGCAGCGCCTGTGGAACCTGCGCGGCACCGAGAAGCGGGCCATGGTCGGGCTCGCGCGGTCGGACCTCGCGGCCGCGATGGACGCCGTGATCGGCAACATCTTCCGGCACACCCCGGAGGGCACGAACTTCGTCGTCGCGCTGTTCCACCAGGCAGAGCGCGTGGTCATCGTGATCGAGGACGCCGGTCCCGGCATCCCCGACACCGAGGCCGCGCTGCGCAGGGGCGTGAGCGGCGCGGGGTCGACCGGGTTGGGCATGGACATCGTCCGGCGGGCGGCCGAGGCGACCGGCGGGTCGCTGCGGATCGACCGCGGCCCGTTGGGCGGCACCAGGGTCCAGTTGCGGCTCGTCCGACTGCCCGATTAGGCCAAGTTGCCTTTTCTCTTCCTGATGTGAACATTAAATGTTCCATAAATAAATGCTGCTTGACATTGTTTCGAATGCGACTAGTGTTTTGCGTGGCCATTAATTCGTCACTTGCCGCAGAAGAGGACGCTCGCTGTGCCACGCACCACGACTGCCATTCGCTCGTTCCTGTTGGTCGCCAGCACCGTTCTGTTGGTGGCCGGCTGTGAAGGCGGTGGCACCGTCGCGGAGGGTGGCGGCTTCGTGACCGCGACCCCCAGCCCGACCACGGCCGCCGAGCCGTCGTCGACGGACTCGCTGACCGGGCCCTCCAGCTCCGCCGCGGCCTCCAGCAGTTCCGGCGCGCCCAGCAGCAGCAGCAGCGCGGTCTCCTCGGCCCCGCCGACGACGACCACCACCAGCGAGCCCCCGACGCCCGAGCCGCCCCCGGCCCCGCCGCAGACGACCGAGAAGCCCGCCGCCCCGCCGCCCCCGGCGAACCCGGCTCCGACCGACGCCGAGGCCCAGGAGGCGAAGGTCCTGGACCTCACCAACCAGGAGCGCTCCGCCGCGGGCTGCTCGCCCCTGGTCGCGGACAAGCGCCTGGCCACCTCGGCTCGCGGCCACAGCCAGGACATGGCGAACCAGAACTACTTCGACCACGTCTCCAAGGACGGCCGGACGTTCGTGGACCGGATCAAGGCCGCGGGGTACCCGAGTCCCGGCGCGGAGAACATCGCCGCGGGGCAGCAGACGCCCGCCGACGTGATGAAGAGCTGGATGGAGTCGCCGGGGCACCGGGCGAACATCCTGAACTGCGGGCTCAAGGCGCTCGGGGTCGGCGTCGCCAAGGGCGGGTCGTTCGGCATCTACTGGACTCAGAACTTCGGCTGGTAGCGCGGCCGTCCGGGTGACCGGACCTGCGACTCAGGCACCCGGGACCCTGCATCCCGGGTGCCTGACCCGTTTCCGGGGCACGCCGCGGCCGTCGGTCGGCGGCAGGCTGCTCAGGTGGTGGGGCTGTGCAGTTCGTCCAGTACGAGCACGGTGTGGCTGGAAGTGACGTCGGGCATGGTCTGCAGGCGGTTGAGGACGAGGTCGCGGAGGCTGTGGGCGTCGGGGGCGCGGACCAGCAGCACCAGGTCGTAGTCGCCGGACACAAGGGCGCCGTGCCAGACCTCGGGGATTTCCCGGATGCGGCTGCGGACGGCCTTCCAGGAGTGCTGGCTGATCTTGAGGTAGACGTAGGCGGAGATGCCGAAGCCGTAGCGCTCGGGATCGATGTCGGCGCTGTAGCCGGTGATGACGCCGTCGCGGTGCAGCCTGTCCACCCTGGAGTACGCGCTGGCGCGGGAGATGTGCAGGCGCTCGGCCAGTGCGCGCATGGAGAGCCTGCCGTCGGCGCGCAGTTCCTCGACGATCCGCCGGTCGGTGTCGTCGAGGGGATCCAGACGTCCAGTCGTGACGACCTTCGCGCGCGGCTTCGTGGGCATGTGGACCACGATAAGCACCCGTCGAAGCCGTTCGTCCGGGAAAACGGCCCGGATCTAGAACATTGGCTGTGACCGAGTTCACCATGAGCCTCCCAGGCCCGAGGAGGACACATGGCGCGCACCAGCCTGCCCGCGCGGGAGCGTTCGCTGCTGCCGACCGATGAGCCGTTGTCCCTGCTGACCAGGACCGGTGAGCCGGTCGCGGACCCGGTGCTGGACATGCCGGGCGACGACGTCCTCCTGGAACTGCACCGCAAGATGGTCGTCGGCCGCCGGTTCGACACCCAGGCGACCGCGTTGACCCGGCAGGGGCGGCTGGCGGTCTACCCGTCGTCGCGCGGCCAGGAGGCCTGCGAGGTGGGCGCGGTGCTGGCCCTGCGGGAGCAGGACTGGCTGTTCCCGACCTACCGCGATTCGGTGGCGCTGGTGACCAGGGGCGTGCCCGCGGGGGAGACGTTGACGCTGCTGCAGGGCGGGTGGCACCTGGGCTACGACCCGTACGAGCACCGGGTGGGGCCGCAGTGCACGCCGTTGGCGACGAACACGCTGCACGCGGTCGGCCTGGCGCAGGCGGCGTCGCTGAAGGGCGAGGACACCGTGGCGCTGGTGCTGGTCGGCGACGGCGCCACCAGCGAGGGCGACACGCACGAGGCGCTGAACTTCGCCGGCGTGTGGAAGGCGCCGGTGGTGTTCCTGGTGCAGAACAACGGCTACGCGATCAGCGTGCCGATGAGCAAGCAGAACGCCGCGCCCTCGTTGGCGCACAAGGGCGTCGGCTACGGCGTGCCGTCCGTGCTGGTCGACGGCAACGACCCGGCCGCCGTGTACGCCGTGGTGCGCGACGCCGTCCGCACGGCCGCCGACGGCGGCGGGCCGACGCTGATCGAGGCGCTGACCTACCGGGTCGAGGCGCACACCAACGCCGACGACGCGACCCGCTACCGCGACGCCGACGAGGTGGCGGCCTGGCTGGACCGCGACCCGGTGGACCGGATCGAGGCCTACCTGACCTCGAAGGGGCTGCTGGACGACGCCCGCCGCGCGGCCGTCACCGCGGAGGCGGAGGCGTTCGCCGCATCGGTGCGCGACGTGATGAACACCGACGTCGAGGTGGATCCGGCCGAGCTGTTCGCGCACGTCTACGCCGAGCCGACCAGGCAGCTCCAGGAGCAGGCGGCGATGCTCGCGGAGGAGCTGGCATGACCGCGCTGTCCATGTCCGGCGCGCTGAACCGCGCGCTCGCGGACGCGCTGGAGGCCGATGACCGGGTGCTGGTGTTCGGCGAGGACGTCGGCCCGCTCGGCGGGGTCTTCCGGATCACCGACGGGCTGGCAGCGCGGTTCGGGGACCGGCGGGTGTTCGACACGCCGCTGGCCGAGTCCGGCATCGTCGGCACCGCGATCGGCATGGCCATGAACGGCATGCGACCCGTGGTGGAGATGCAGTTCGACGCGTTCGCCTACCCGGCGTTCGAGCAGATCACCAGCCACCTGGCCAAGATGCGCAACCGCACCCGCGGCAAGGTCGAGGTGCCCGTGGTCATCCGCATCCCCTATGGCGGCGGCATCGGCGGCGTCGAGCACCACTGCGACTCGTCCGAGGCCTACTACACGCACACGTCCGGCCTGCGCGTCGTCACGCCCGGCACCCCGCAGGACGCCTACGACCTGCTGCGCGACGCGATCGACTCGCCGGACCCGGTGATCTTCCTCGAACCCAAGCGGCGCTACTGGTCCAAGGGCGAGGTGTTCCCCGGCGCGCGACGGGTGGGGTTCGACCGCGCGGTGGTCCGCAGGCCCGGCCGGGACGTCACGCTGATCGCGTACGGCCCGATGGTCGCGACGGCGCTGGAGACCGCCCAGGCCGCGACCGAGGAGGGCTGGGACGTGGAGGTCGTCGACCTGCGCAGCCTGTCGCCGTTCGACGACGAGACCGTGTGCGAGTCGGTGCGGCGCACCGGGCGCGCGGTCGTCGTGCACGAGGCGTCCGGGTTCGGCGGGTACGGCGCGGAGGTCGTCGCGCGGGTCACCGAGCGCTGCTTCCACCACCTGCACGCGCCCGTGCTGCGGGTGACCGGGTTCGACATCCCTTATCCGCCACCGAAACTGGAGGAGCACCACCTGCCCGGCGTGGACCGGATCCTGGACGCGATCGGCCGCCTCCAGTGGGACGACGAGGTCGTGGGGGCTGGTCGCGGTGCCTGACTTCCTGCTGCCCGACCTCGGTGAGGGCCTGACCGAGGGCGAGATCGTCACGTGGCTGGTGTCGGTGGGGGACAAGGTGTCCGTCGACCAGCCCGTGGTCGAGGTCGAGACCGCGAAGGCCGTCGTCGAGGTGCCGTGCCCGTTCGAGGGCGTCGTCACGGCCACGCACGGCAAGGCGGGCGAGTCGCTGGCCGTCGGCGCGGTGCTGCTGACCGTTGGCGGGGAAGGGTTCCAGGAGCCCGGCGTGGTCGTGCCCGAGCAGGGCAGCGGCAACGTGCTGATCGGCTACGGCACGTCCGAGACGCCGCGCAGGCAGCGGCGGCGCCCGCGGGTGGCGCAGGTCGTGCCGGCTGCCCCGGCTGCCCCGTCCGCGCCGGCGGCCAGGCCCGGAGTCATCTCGCCGCTGGTCCGCAGGATGGCGCGGGAGAACGGCGTCGACCTGGACGCGCTGACGGGGACCGGTCCGTCCGGGATCATCCGCCGCCACGACGTCGAGCAGGCACTGGCCCGGCGCGTAGTCGAGGCGCCCGCCGCCGAGGGGCGTCGGATCCCCTTGCGGGGCCTGCGGAAGACCGTCGCGGACAAGCTTTCCGCGTCCCGCCGGGAGATCCCCGAGGCGACGGTGTGGGTCGACGTCGACGCCACCGGGTTCCTCGCCGCCCGCGCCGCGCTCAAGGACGTCGGACTGCTCGCGCTGCTGGCCCGGTTCACCGTGCTGGGGCTGAAGAAGTTCCCCGAGCTGAACTCCCGCGTCGAGGGCGACGAGATCGTCGTGCTGGATCGGGTGCACCTCGGCTTCGCCGCGCAGACCGACCGCGGCCTCGTCGTGCCGGTCGTGCGGGACGCCCACGAGCTGACCGCGAGCGCGCTGTCGGCGGCGCTGGCCGAGCGCACGGCGGCGGCCAGGGCGGGCAAGCTGGCCCCGGCCGACCTGACCGGCGGCACCTTCACGGTCAACAACTACGGCGTGTTCGGCGTGGACGGCTCGGCCGCCATCATCAACCACCCGGAGGCCGCGATCCTCGGCATCGGCCGGATCATCGACCGGCCGTGGGTGGTGGACGGGCAGCTCGCGGTGCGCAAGGTGTGCGAGCTGACGCTGGCGTTCGACCACCGGGTCTGCGACGGGGCCACCGCGGGCGGCTTCCTGCGCTACGTCGCCGACTGCGTCGAGTCGCCGGTCAGCGCGCTGGGCGACCTCTAGCGCGCTGACCGCGGACGTGCCACCCCGGCTCGGGCCGGGCGCCTGACCGGAGGCCGTCCACCAGGAGGTTCGGCAGCTAACCCCTCAACGCCACCACGAGGCAGGCGAACCCGGCGGTCGAGGTCAGGGTGCGGACGAGGTTCCACGGCACCCAGGTGGTCTCGAACCGGGTGCGCACCGCGGCCAGGTCGGTGATCGCCGCCGGATCGCCCGCCGCGTCGAGGGCGTTGTTGAGCGGGATGTTGACCGCGGCCGTGACGGCGATCGCGGCCAGGTGGAGGATCGCGCCCGCCAGCACCCAGCCGAACCCGGCGTGCCCGAAGCGCAGGAACGCCGCCAGCACCCCGAGGACGGCCGCGCCGAGGAACGCGAGCAGGAACCAGCCGTTGACGATCGCGACGTTGATCCGCTGCATCGCGTCGACGAACGCGCGGTCGTCCACGCCCCTGAGCGCGGGCATGACCGAGCAGGTGTAGGCGAAGAAGAGGCCCGCCATGAGGCCGGTGGTGAGGGTGGCCCCGATCAGCGAGGTGCCGCGCAGCGTGTCCATGCCACCAGTGAAGGCGGGCGGTCGGGTGTGGGCCATCGTTCAGGCGCTCACCGCTGTGCGCGTCCGTCTACGCTGGTCCGGTGGACGCACTGGCGGGGCTCCTGGACGGTCCGCGCGCCCGCGGCGCGTTCCTGCTCCGCACCGTCCTGGACCCGCCGTGGTCCATCCGCGTCCAGGACGAGGCCCCGCTGACCGTCGTGTCGGTGGTGCGCGGGCACGCGTGGATCGCGCACGACACCGGAACGCCGGTGCGGCTGGCCGCCGGTGACGTCGCGGTGGTCCTCGGCCCCGACCCGTACACCGTCGCCGACGACCCGGCCACGCCACCGCGCGCCGTGATCCACCCCGGCCAGCGCTGCGAGACCCTCGACGGCCGCGATCTGGCCCAGGAGATGGACCTCGGCGTCCGCACGTGGGGCGCGAACCCCGACGGCGGCGTCGTGATGCTCACCGGCGCGTACCCGATGCGCGGCGAGATCAGCAGGCGGCTGCTCGACGCGCTGCCGAGGCTCCTGGTGCTCGCCGAAGACGACTGGGACTGCCCGGTGATCCCGTTGCTGGCGGCCGAGATCGTGAAGGACGAGCCCGGCCAGGAAGCCGTGCTGGACCGCCTGCTCGACCTGCTGCTGATCGCCGTGCTGCGCGCCTGGTTCGCCCGCTCCGACGCCCCGCCCTGGTACCGCGCGCTGGGCGACCCGGTGGTCGGCCGCGCCGTGCGGCTGCTGCACCACAACCCGGCGCACCCCTGGACCGTGGCGGAACTGGCGGCGAAGGCCGGGGTGTCGCGCGCGGCGCTGGCCCGGCGGTTCACCGAACTGGTCGGGGAGCCGCCGATGGCGTTCCTCACCGGCTGGCGGCTGGCACTGGCGGCGGACCTGCTCCGCGAGTCCGACGCCACCGTCGGCGCCGTGGCCCGGCAGGTCGGCTACGGCAGCTCGTTCGCGCTGAGCACCGCGTTCAAGCGCGAACGCGGGGTCAGCCCGCAGGAGTACCGGGCCTAGCTCCGCCAGGTGGCGTTGTACCGGTCCGCCTGGGCCCTGTCGTTGTGCTGCCTGCGGTACTCGCCCGCCGACCCGCGCGGGTACCCGTACTTCGTGACCCGGTTCTCCACGCTCTCCGCGGCGTAGGACAGCGAGAAGTACACCCCGACGATCAGGCCGATCCCGCCGCACGCCACGGCCAGCCCGATCGGCGACCCGAGCGCGAGCACCAGGACCAGCCCGATGCCCAGGCTCAGCGGCAGGACCTGGAGCAGCGCCCGGATCGTGAACCGGATCAGCCAGTCCTTCCGGGTCACGTCGGCGAAGACCCACTCGCGGTGGCGCTGCGGCAGGCGGCCGCCGATCAGGTACCACAGGTGGAGGAACGGGTTCGGTGTCATCACGACTCCTGGTGTGCTGCGGCGATCACGCGGGTGAGCGAGCTGTGCAGCGTCCGCAGCTCGTCCAGGCTCATGTCGAGCCTGGAGACGATCGCGGGCGGGATCTTCAGCGCCTGGTCGCGCAGGGCGCGACCGGCGGGCGTCAGCGTCACCGCAAGGGCTCGTTCGTCGTCGCGGTCGCGTTCGCGGGTGAGGTGACCGGTGGCCTCGAGGCGCTTGAGCAGGGGGGAGAGGGTGCCGGGGTCCAGCCGCAGCAGGCCGCTGAGCTCCTTGCCGGACAACGGGTCGCGCTGCCACAGGGCGAGCATCACCAGGTACTGCGGATGGGTCAGGCCCATCGGTTCGAGCAGCGGCTTGTAGACGGCCACGACCCCGCGCGCCGCGATCGACAGCGCGAAGCAGACCTGGTTCTCCAGCGCCAACGGGTCCTCTTCCATGTGCTTAGCGTACCAATGATTGGTGCACCAAGTAAAAGGTCGAGGTGTGTCCTCGGCCATGCGCGTGGCCGCGATGAGTTTTCCGGCGTTCCCCGGTCTACCTCCCGCCTTGAACACCTACCCACCTCGGGAGCACCGCATGGGACTCATCCACATCGAGCTGTTCACCACCCTCGACCTCGTCGCGCAGTCACCCGGAGGCGCCGAGGAGGACTCGGAGGGGTTCCCGTTCGGAGGCTGGCAGGTGCCCATGCTGGACGAGATCGACGGGGCGGGGGTCGACATGGCGTACGAGGGCATGGACGCCCTCCTGCTCGGCAGGCGGACCTACGACCTCTTCGCCGGCTTCTGGCCGCACCAGGAGGCTGGCGGGATCGGCGAGACCGCCGCCCTGTTCAACGAGGTCCCGAAGTACGTCGCCTCCCGCGGCACGCCCGACCTCCCGTGGGCCGGGTCCACCCGGCTCGGCCCGGACCTGGTGGGCGCGGTGCGCGAACTCCGCGACCGGCACGAGCACGTGACGGTCATCGGGAGCCTGGACCTCGTGCAGACCCTCCTGCGCGAGAGGCTCTTCGACCGCCTCGACCTCCTGGTGCACCCGATCGTGCTCGGCGTCGGGAAGAAGGTGTTCGGGAGCGGTGCGGTGCCCGCGAACCTGGCGCTCCTCGCACCTCCGTCGGCCGGTCCGAAGGGCGCCGTCCACCTGCGCTACGGGCTCGCCGACGGCGCGCCGACGGCGATGGACGCACCCGACCGCAGCGCCTGAAACCCGTCCGCGCCGGTCTGGCGGACCCTAGTTCTGCCGGATCCCGTCGAACGCGACGCGGCACACCGCGTCGGCCAGTTCGGCGTGGTCGGAACCCCTGCGCGGCCGGTACCACTCGGTCAGCGAGTTGACCATGCCGAACAGCAGGCGGGCCACCGTCGCCGGGTCCAGGCCCTCGCGCACGTCGCCCTCCGACTCGGCCTGCTTGACCAGGTCCGTGATGAGGTGGTCGAACTCCCGCCGCCGCGCCAGCGCCGCCCGCTCGACCTTCGTGTTGCCCCGCACCCGGAGCAGCAGCGTGACGAAAGGCAGCTGCTCGACCAGGATCGCGACGCTGCCGCGCAGCACGTGCTCCAGCCGGTCGATCGCCCGGCCGGGCGCCTCCTCGCTCTCCGCCACCACCGCGAACAGCCCGTCCAGCGCCCGGTCCACCGCCAGCCGCAGCAGTTCGTCCTTGCTGGGCACGTGGTAGTAGATCGCCGATTTCGTGATGCCCAGCTTCCGGGCCAGGTCCTCCATGCTCGTGCCGTCGTAACCGCGCTCGTTGAACAGCTTCACGGCCACCTGGAGCAGCGATTCCAGGTCGTAGCCGGGACGGCCGCGCCGAGCGGGCTTGGTGGTCATGGTCGGCATTGTCGCCCAGGTCTCGTTTCCTGACCGAACGGACGGTGGATAATGGGCCTCCTGCCGAGGAAGGGAACCCTGATGCCCGAGGTCTACCTGGTCGACGGAGTCCGCACCGCCCAAGGCCGCTACGGCGGCGCGCTCGCCCAGGTCCGCCCCGACGACCTCGCCGGGCTGGTGGTCGGCGAGGTGCTGCGGCGCGCGGGCGTTCCGGGCGACGTCGTCGACGAGGTGATCCTCGGCGCGGCCAACCAGGCGGGCGAGGACAACCGCAACGTGGCCCGCATGGCCGTGCTGCTGGCGGGACTGCCGCCGGAGGTGCCCGGCTACACCGTGAACCGGTTGTGCGCCAGCGGGTTGACCGCCGTCGCCTCCGCGGCCCAGGCGATCCGGGCGGGCGAGGCGGACGTCGTCGTCGCGGGCGGCGTCGAGTCGATGACCCGCGCCCCCTGGGTGATGGCCAAGCCCGGCACCCCGTGGGCCAAGCCGGGCGCGGTGTTCGACACGTCGCTCGGGTGGCGGTTCACCAACCCCCGCTTCGACGACGCCACCACGCTGTCGATGGGCGAGACGGCCGAGGAGGTCGCCGCCCTGGACGGCATCACCAGGGCCGAGTCCGACGCGTTCGCCCTGCGTTCGCACGACCGCGCCATCGCGGCCGTCGACGCCGGGCGGTTCGGCGCGGAGATCGTGCCGGTACCGGTGAAGGGCGGCGCCTTCGAGGTCGACGAGGGCCCGCGGCGGGGGAGCACGCTGGAGAAGCTGGCCACGCTGAAGACCGTGTTCCGCGACGGCGGCGTGGTGACCGCCGGGTCGTCGTCGCCGCTGTCCGACGGCGCCAGCGCTTTGCTCCTCGCCAGCGAGGACGCCGTCCGCCGCCACGGTCTCACTCCGCGCGCGCGGGTCGTCGCCAGCGCCAGCGCCGGTGTGTCGCCGCACGTCATGGGGCTCGGCCCGGTGCCCGCCACGGAGAAGGTGCTGGCGCGCAGCGGCTGGAGCGTCGACCAGTTGGACGCGGTCGAGTTGAACGAGGCCTTCGCCGTGCAGAGCCTCGCCGTGGTGCGGCGGTTGAAGCTCGACGAGGAGAAGGTCAACGCCGACGGCGGCGCCATCGCACTGGGCCACCCGCTCGGCGCGTCCGGCGCCCGGCTTCTCGTGACGCTGCTGGGTCGCCTTGAGCGCGAGGGCGGATCACGAGGCCTGGCGACGCTGTGCGTCGGCGTCGGGCAGGGCGTGTCGATGCTGGTGGAGCGGGTCTGAGGACAAAGCAACCCGAACCCGCTGGTACACAAGGGAAAGCACGCAAGCGTGGTCGATTTCACTTGGGGTTTTTGGGCCTATAACTGGTCGGCGGGCAATCACTACCATCTGCCCTTTACCTCCGACAAGGCCCAAAAAGAGGGGCCCCAAGTCAAATCGACCACACCACGCAGGCAACCGCTTGTGCCCCACCCAGGCGCCCGGCTCGACCCGGGACTGCTCACACCAGTGCGGCATGCCGCCCGCTGGTCAGCTCCCGGCCGTTGTCGATCAGCTGCCCGGCCATGCGGTCCACGGCCTCGGTGAAGTCGCGTTCCGCGTCCCAGTCGCGCAGCTGTTCCAGCAACCACAACCGCCAAGCCCCCACCAGCCGTCCGAACGCGTCCGCTCCCAGCCGCGTGAACCGGTGGTGCCCCTGCGACTCCACCAGGTGACCGAGGTCGACCAGTTGCCGGGTGGTGGGCTCGAAGATCCCGGCGGGCACCCCGGTCTCCCCGGCGATCTCGGCGAGCGTCGCGTCCCCGTCGTCCACGGCGTGCCGGTAGACCCGCACGACCAGCCACGCCTGCGCCTCCGAGAGCGGAACCCCGGACCGGGCCAGCAGTTCCGGGCCGGGGTTGGTGCGCTGCTTCTCCCAGACGCGGCCGACCAGCTTCTCCAGCTCCTGCCGCGAATCCATCCCGGCGGGCGGCGCGAACCCGTCCCCCACACCGCGGTTCCCCTCCGCCGAGGCCCGCGCGGTGTCCCGCAGCGTGACCTGTGGCAGGAACAGCGCGATGACGAAAGCCACCACGCCGACGGGGACCGCGTGCAGGAACACCGTGTGCAGGGCCCCGACGTAGGCGTCCACGAACGGCGCCTTCACCGACTCGGGCAGCGCGTGCAGCCCCCGGACCGTGGACACGGCGAGGGGATCGACCCCCGGCGACCCGGCGAGAGCTGCGGCCAGCCGGTCCGGCAGCTCACCGGCGTACACGGTCCCGAACACCGCCACCCCGAACGAGCTGCCCATCGTCCGCAGGAAGCTCACCCCGGACGTGGCCACGCCGAGGTCCGCGTAGTCGGTGGTGCTCTGCACGACGATGACCGGCACCTGCATCGTGCACCCGATCCCCAGTCCCAGCACCAGCACGTACCCGGAGGCCACCGGGAACGACGTGTCCGCGTCCAGCCGGGACAGCAGGAACAGCCCGACGGCGATCAGCGCGGACCCGACGACGGGGAAGTACCGGTAGTGGCCGGTCTTGCTGATCACGTTGCCGGTGACGATCGAGCTGACCAGCAGCCCGAGGATCAGCGGCAGCATCCTCAGCCCGGAGGCGGTGGCCGAGGCGCCCTGCACGTACTGCATGTACGTCGGCAGGAACGTGATGCCGCCGAGCATCGCGAACCCGACGATGAAGCTCAGGATCCCGGCCACGGTGAACACCCGGCCGCGGAACAGGCGCATGGGCAGCATCGGCTCGGCCGCCCGCAGCTCCACCAGCACGAACGCCACCAGCGCCACGACGGAGCCCGCGGCCATCCACAGGATCGTCGGCGAGGCCCACGGGTACTCGGTGCCGCCCCAGCTGGTCACCAGCGTCAGCCCGGTGGCCGCCAGCGCGATCAGCAGGATCCCGGCGTAGTCGATCCGGGGCTTCGCCGAACCGCGGGTCGACGGCAGCGCCGCCGCGGCCACCGCCAGCACGACGAAACCCAGCGGCACGTTGACGTAGAACGCCCACCGCCAGCTCAGGTGGTCGACGAAGAGCCCGCCCAGCAACGGCCCGGCGACGGTGGCGACACCGAACACCGCGCCCATCGCGCCCTGGTACTTGCCGCGTTCGCGCAGCGGGACGACGTCGGCGATGACGGCCGAGGCGGTGACCATGAGCCCACCGGCGCCGAGGCCCTGGACGGCGCGGAACACGATCAGGCCGGTCATTGTGTCGGTCCAGCCGCACAGGAACGAGCCCGCCATGAACAGCACGACGCTGATCAGGAACGCCTTCTTGCGGCCGAACAGGTCGCCGAACTTGCCGATCAGCGCGGTCATGATCGTCTCGGCCAGCAGGTACGACGTGACGACCCACGACAGGTGGTTGCCGCCGCCCACGTCGCCCACGATCGTGGGCAGCGCCGTCGCGACGATCTTCTGGTCCAGCGCCGCGAGCAGCATCCCCAGCATGATCGCCACGACGACCAGGTTCCGGCCGCGCCGGGTGGGACCCCGGTGCCGGGTCGTGCCGTTCCACCTGCTCCGCTACCGCCATGCACGGAGGGTAAGACCGGTCGGTCCGACCGGCAGGGTGGAGGTCGCCGGTGTGGATTGTGGAATGCCGGATGCCTTGTGCGACCATTGGATCATGACTCTGCTTCGTGTCGCGGTACCGAACAAGGGTTCTTTGAGTGCCGCTGCCATGCAGTTGTTGACCGACGCCGGTTATCAACTGCACCGCAACAATCGCGAGCTTTCGATGCTCGACCGCGCGAATGGGGTGGAATTCTTCTTCCAGCGCCCGAAGGACATCGCCGTCTACGTGGGAAGTGGTGCGCTCGACGTCGGCATCACCGGCCGCGACCTGCTGATGGACTCGGGCGAGGCCGCCGAGGAAATCCTCCCGCTGGGCTTCGCCAAGTCGAAGTTCCGATTCGCCGCCCGGCCCGACGGCGTCTCCGACATCGCCGCGCTCGACGGCAGGAAGGTGGCGACCAGCTACCCGACCCTGGTCGGGAAATACCTGGTGGGAAGGGGTGTGACCGCCAACTTGGTCAAGCTCGAGGGCGCTGTGGAGAACGCCGTCAAGCTCGGGCTCGCCGACGCGGTGGCCGACGTCGTGGAGACGGGGACGTCCCTGCGCAACGCCGGCCTGGTCGCGTTCGGCGATCCCATCCTGCACTCGGAGGCGGTGCTCGCCCGCACCGAAGGCAGAAAGTTGTCACCCGAGTTGGAGGTCGCCGTCGAGGTACTGGTCCAGCGCTTGCAAGGCGTGCTGCACGCGCGGGAATTCGTGTTGATCGATTACGTCTGCCGCACCGACGTGGTGGACCGCGCGTGCGAATTGACCCCTGGCCGTGAATCGCCGACGTTGTCACCACTGGCCAAAGAAGGGTGGGTGGCGGTGCGTTCCCTCGTCGAGCGCCAGGGAATTCAACGGCGCATGGACGAGCTGACGAAGATCGGCGCCGAGGCGATTCTCGTGACGAAATTGGAAGCCTGCCGGATCTGACACGCTGTTACGGCTTCCACCGCGGATCGCGCCCGGTCAACCCGAGCAATCGGTCCACCGTGGACGCCCCGTCGGGCACGACGACCTCCGCGCTGTACATCCCCATGGCGCGGCCCTGGTCTGCGGTCTTCGCCACCTCGTCGAGGGCGAACTCCAGGACGTCGTCGTCCCACTCCGGTCGCTGCCCGCTCGCACGGCCCAGGTCCCAGCCGTGCACCAGCACCTCCCCGAGCACCATCCCGCCCACCAGGTCGGCGGGCATCTCCATCGGCCCTCCCATGTGCGTCGTGCCCTGCCACGCGCCGTCGTCGCTCCACGCGGCCGCCACGTCGTCCAGCACCGCCTCCAGCCCGGCCGCCCAGTCGTCGCCGACCCGCACGTCCTCACCCGGCGGCACCACCACCTTGCGCCCGGCGCCCGCCAGCGCCGGCCCCCACGTCAGCATGTGCTCGACCAGTGCGCGCACGTCGTACTCCGCGCACGGCGTCGGCGCGTCCAGATCCCGCAGGCCGCGCACCGCCCCGACCGTCGTCGCGACCGTGCTCCTGATCAGCTGACCCCGTGCCATGTGCCGTACTCCCCACTCGTGCGTTCCGTTCCGCCGTCACGGTAGGAGGCGTGTCGGGGGGCTGTCTTGGACTAACGCGACAGTAGGATCCGCGGCATGCCAGACCGGGACGTCCGGGAAGTCGGCGGGGCGTGGGCGAGCTTCCAGCACCACTCGTTCCCCGAGCCCGCGCCGGACCTCGCGCCGTTCGTCGACCACTTCTGGGCCGTCACCTGGGACCTGACCGGGCAGCCGCCCTACCGCCAGTTGGTCATGCCGAACCCGACCGTGCACCTGTCCTTCCGCGGCGGAGGCGCCGAGGTGCACGGCGTTGGCCGTCGGTCCGGTGTGAAGGTGCTCGAAGGTGTCGACCGGGTGTTCGGCGTGGCGTTCCGGCCGGGCTGCTTCCGGCCGTTCCTCGGCCGGGCGGCGTCGACCATCACCGACCGCGTGCTGGCCGCGGACGACCTGTTCCCGGACGTGCCCGCGCGGGCGATGGCGGAGGCGGCGGACGAGGCCGCGCAGGTGGTGGTGGCGCAGGACTTCCTGCGGTCGGTGCGCCCGGAGCGGGACCCGACCGCCGAGCGCGTCGCCGACGTCGTCGCGATGGTGGCGGCCGAACCGGGGATCACGCGGGTCGACGTGCTCGCGGAGCGTCTCGACACGCATGTCCGTTCGGTGCAGAGGCTCTTCGCCGAGTACGTTGGTGTCGGCCCGAAGTGGGTGATCCGCCGGTACCGGTTGCGCGAGGTGACCGAGCGGATGGCCCGTTCGAAGGCAGTGGACTGGGCCGGTGTGGCCGCTGAGCTGGGTTACGCCGACCAGGCGCACCTCACCCGCGACTTCACCGCCATGGTCGGGGAGTCACCGACCCGCTACGCCGCGCGGTATCCCGCACCGCGACTTCGGGATGGCTTGACCAGACCATTGGCAACGGTGTTCCATAACGGAGTTACCACTATCCGGGAGTAGGTCTGCTATGGGCGGGGTCGAAGACGGGGTGGCCGACGGGGCTCAGGCGTCCGCCCTCCCGGTCGAGGGGGCCGTGCCGGACTGGCTCACCGGCACCCTGCTGCGCACCGGCCCGGCGACCTCCCCGGCGGCCTTCCGCAACTGGCTCGGCGGCCCGTCCGCGTTGCACCGCTTCGGTTTCGGTGGCGGCCGGGTGTCCTACCGCACCGGTCTGCTCGACACCCGCGCGGCGCGCAGGGGCCACGGGCGCATCGACTTCGCCGCGTTCACCGCCGACCCGTGCCGGTCGCTGTTCTCCCGCTTCTTCACCCGCTACCGCATCGCCCCCAACGCCGCCGCGAACGTGCTGTCGCTCGCCGACCGCCAGTGGGCCCGCCACGACACGCCGATCGCGGTCGACTTCGAGCCCGGCGTGCTCGACGGCGTGGGCATCTCGGGCGTCGTGGACTCGGCGGTGCCCAGCGGGCATCCGCACCACGCCCCGCTCACCGGCGACGTCCTGGACTACGTGCTCAGCTTCGGCGAGCGTAGCGAGTACCGCGTCCACCGCCGCCGCCCCGGCTGCCGGGTCCGCGAACTGCTGGCGGCCGTGCCCACCGACAACCCCGGCTACCTGCACAGCTTCGCCGTGACCGACCGCTTCGCCGTGCTGGTCGAGTACCCGTTCGTCGCCGACCCGCGCCACCCCCTCGCGCCGGGGCGGCCGTTCATCGCCAACCACCGCTGGCGCCCGGAACTCGGCACCCGCTTCATCGTGATCGACCAGGTCGACGGCCGGATCGTCGCCGACCACCGCACCGAGGCGTTCTTCGCGTTCCACCACATCAACGCCCGCGACGCGGGTCACCGGGTCGTGCTCGACATCTGCTCCTACGCCAACGCGGACGCCGTGAACGCCCCGCGCCCGGCCCGCTGGCGCGGCGAACTCCCGCTCGCGCTGCCGACCCGCTACGAGATCGACCTGCTCGGCGGCGTCCTGCACACCCGAAGACTCGCGGCCCAGGCCTTCGAACTGCCCCGCGTCTCCTACCGCGCGCACAACGGCGGCGACCACCGCTTCGCCTACGGCGTCGGCGTTCCGGGCCCGCGCGGCGACGACGTGTTCGACCGCCTGGTGAAGCTGGACGTGCAGTCGGGCGAGACCACCACCTGGCACGAGCCCGGTCAGCACCCCGGCGAACCCGTCTTCGTCCCCTCGCCGACCGCCCGCCACGAGGACGACGGCGTCCTGCTCTCGGTGGTCCTGGACGGCCACGACGGCCAAGCGGGCATGGTCGTCCTGGACGCCCGGTCCTTCGAGGAACTCGCCCGCGTCGGCGTCCCGCGCGAGGCGGGCACCACCGCCGTGCACACGGCGGCCAGCTAGCCCGCTATTCGGCGAGCGTGTGCGCGACCAGCGCGTTCGCGTGCCCGTGGCCGAGGCCGTGCTCGGTCTTGAGCCAGGTCACCAGCTCCATGTGCTTGGTGAGCGGCGACGCGCGGATCAGTGCTTTCCACTCCGCGATCGGGCGGCCGTACTTCTTCTCGATCGACGGGAAGTACGAGGCCGGGCCCTTCACCGGTTCGGTCATGCGCGCAAGTCTCGCATGGAATAGGTCCTCAGACCCGGTACCCGGCCGCCGTCCTCGGGTACAGCTCGCGGTAGGCGGGCAGGTGGCGCGGGCCGGTCGTCACGGACTCCGCCGCCAGCAGTCCGTGCACCAGCGCTCGGGCGAACACCTCGGCGCCCGCCGCGATCACCGCTTCCGCGTCCGTCTCGTCGGTGCCGGTGGTGGCGGCGAACACCGCGTCGCCGTCGAACAGGCCGTGGGCGGGTCGCACGGCGAGCGCCAGCCCGTCCTGCGCGGCGTTCGCGAGCCGGAAGAGCTGCGCCGGGGTCAGCCGGGCGCTGGTCGCGACCACCCCGACCACGGTGTTCAACGGGTTCGACGGCCCCGCGTCCGGCCTGGTCGCGGTCAGGTCGTCGCCACCGGCGGCCGGGAACTCCCGCCACGCCACGGGTTCGCCGTCCCGCCACCGCAGGGACGCACCGACCGCCGCGCCGCGGGGGAGGCCCGTGGCCGGATCCACCGATGGGCCGACGGCGTTCAGCGCGGCCAGCGCGGCGACCACCGTGCCGTCGGGCAGCACCGTGCTGGCCGTGCCGAGGCCGCCCTTGAGATCGGCGTTCACCGCCCCCGTCCCCGCGCCGACGTTGCCGGTGCCGAAGCGCGCCGAAGCCGCCTCGGCGGCCTCCACGCCCAGCGCGGCGTCAGGCCTTCGGGTGAAATCCCCGCCCCGTCCGAGGTCGAACAACGCGGCCGCCGGCACCAGCGGATCGGTGGTGCCGAGCCAGGTCTGCACGCCGTCGGCCGCCGCCAGCCCGTACGAGCTGCCGCCGGTCAGCACGATCGCGGACACCTCGCGCCCGCCGTACCGCGGGTCCAGCGCCGCGGTCTCCCTGGTGGCGGGCGCCCCGCCCCGCACGTCCACGGTGACCAGCGAGCCCGGCGGGAGCAGGACGACGGTGGTGCCGGTCAGAGCCCCGCCGCCGATCCTGGTCGCGTTGCCGACCAGGACGCCGGGCACGTCGGTGATCGCGTTGAGCTCGCCAGCGGTGGCCCCGGTCATCGCGGGATCGTACTTCGTTGACAGCTGTGAGCGGAGAATCATATCTTATATCTGATTCACGTCACGCTCTGCCACTCGCTCGCAACGGTAGAAGGAGACCCTGACGATGTCGCGGGACAACGCTCCTGAAGGCGGCCCGACACGGCGGGACTTCCTGAGGGCCGGTGGGGCGCTCGGCGCCGCGGCCGTGCTCGGGGGCCTGCCGGTGTTCACGGCCCACTCCGCGGTCGACCGGCCACCGGCGGCGGCACTGGTCCCGCACGCCCTGGCGACGAAGTTCTGGTACCCGGCCCCCGCCGTCGAGGCGAAGATCATCGAGGAGGGCCTGCCGATCGGCAACGGCCGCCTCGGCGCGCTGGTCGGCGGCGACCCGGCCCGCGACTTCCTCTACCTGACCGACGCCACGCTGTGGACCGGCGGCCTCAACGCCGAGTTGCAGTCCGATGGGCAGTTCCCGTACGACTACGAGCACTTCGGCACGTTCTCCCTGCTGGCCAAGGTCTTCGTGGCACTGCCGGGGCACACCGGCGTCACCGGCTACCGGCGCGAACTGGACCTGAGCAACGGCGTCGTCACCACCACCTACCGGCACCAGGGCACGACCTACCGGCGCGAGGTGTACTCCAGCCACCCCGACGACGTGGTCGTCGTCCGGCTGACCCGGACCGGCGGCGGCACCCACACCGGGTCCGTCTCGCTCGCGGGCACGCACGGCGAGCCCACGACCGGCGACGCCACCCGCAAGACCGCCTCGTTCGCCGCGGCGTTCGACAACGGGCTCAAGTACGCGGCGGTCGTCACGGCGGCCAGCCGCACCGGTCGGATCTCCGTCAACGGCAACGAGGTCGCGTTCACCGGCTGCGCCGAGGTAGTGATCGTGGTCAGCGGCGGCACGAACTACGTGCCCGACGCGGCGGTCGCGTTCAAGGACGCCGGGGCGGACCCGGCGGCCACCGCGTGGGCGAAAGCCCGTGACGCCGCACGGGAAACCGGGGCCGCGCTGCTCGCCACCCACGTCCACGACCACCGGGGGCTCTACGACCGGATGTCGGTCGACCTGGGCGCGTCCTCGGCGGCGCAGCGGTCGCTGGACACCCGGGCTCGACTCGGCGCGCGCGCCGCCGAGGGCTCCGCGCCGGACCCGGAGCTGGAGGCGTCCTACCTCCAGTACGGCCGGTACCTGACGATCACCGGCTCGCGCGACAGCCTGCCGTTGAACCTCCAGGGCCTGTGGCTGAGCGACAACACGCCGGACTGGTACAGCGACTACCACACCGACATCAACGTGCAGATGAACTACTGGCTGGCCGACCGCGCCGGACTGCCGTCGTGCTTCGACGCGTTCGCCGACTACTGCCTGTCCCAGGTCTCGTCGTGGACGACGCAGACCAAGCGGCTGTTCAACGACCCGCGCAACGGGTTCCGCAACTCCTCGGGCAAGGTCGCGGGCTGGACGGTCGCCTACTCCACCAACATCTACGGCGGCAGCGGCTGGTGGTGGCACCCGCCTGGCAACGCGTGGCTGTGCAACTCGCTGTGGGAGCACTACGAGTTCACCAAGGACCTCGACTACCTGCGCAAGATCCACCCGCTGCTCAAGGGCGCCTGCGAGTTCTGGGAGGCGCGGCTCATCTGGACCACGGTCACCGACCCGGCCACCGGTGCGCAGCGGCGGGTGCTGGTCGACGACAGCGACTGGTCACCGGAGCACGGGCCCACCGACGCCAAGGGCGTGACCTACGCCCAGGAGATCGTGTGGGACCTGTTCGAGCACTACCGGGCCTCGTGCCTGCTGCTCGGCGTCGACCGGGGCTACTGGAAGGCGGTCGGCGACCTCCAGGTGAAGCTGCACCTGCCCGAGGTGAGCCCGAAGACGGGCTGGTTGCAGGAGTGGATGACACCGGACAACCTCGGCGAGACCACGCACCGGCACCTCTCGCCGCTGATCGGGCTGTTCCCCGGCGACCGGGTGCGCGCGGACACCGTGACGCCGGAACTCCTGGCAGGGGCCCGGAACCTGCTCGTCGCACGGGGCTTCGACAGCTTCGGCTGGGCCTGCGCGTGGCGCGCGCTGTGCTGGGCGCGGCTCAAGGAGGGGGAGAACGCCTACCGGCTGCTGATCACCGTGCTGCGGCCGTCGGTGGACTTCGGCAACGGCAGCGCGGCCAACCTGTTCGACATGTACAGCTTCGGCGACCGGACGATCTTCCAGATCGACGCGAACCTCGGGGCGCCGTCGGCGATGGTGGAGATGCTGCTGTACTCGCGGCCGGGTGTGGTCGAGCTGCTGCCCGCGCTGCCGTCGGCATGGGCGGAGTCCGGGCGGATCACCGGGGTCGGCGCGCGGGGCGGGTTCGAGGTGGACTTCTCCTGGCGGGCGGGGAAGGTCACGTCGGTGACGGTCCGCAGCGTCGGCGGGACGTCGACCGCGGTGAAGGCCGGGACGTGGAGCCGGACCGTCACCCTCGGGCGCGGCGAGTCGGTGACGCTGACGCCGTGATCACCAGGGGGTGGCCTCCATCGTCGCCCGCGGTGCTGATCGCGGCGGACACGGACACGATCCGGGCGGGGGCGGTCCTGCTCGGGTACTACCCCGCCGTTGCTGGTGGCCGAGCAGTTCGGGACGCTCGCGTCGCTGCACCCCGGTCGGATCGACCTCGGGCTCGGTCGGTCGGGGGCGGTCCGCAGCGCGGAGCCGGCGAAGCTGCCGCTGTTCTCGGATCCGGGGCTGGTGGCCGGGTACCGGGTGCAGCAAGAGCTGCTGGGTGTGCGGGGAGGCGCCGAGGAGGCGCCCTACGAGGAGCAGGTCGGGCAGGTCCTGCGGTCCGTCGACGGCGAGCACCACGCGAACGTCGTGGAAGGGGCCGACTTCGACGTGCGGGTGCTCGGTGCCAGTGCCAGGCAGAGCACTCAGACGGCGGGGCGGCTGGGACTGCCGTTCGCCGTCGGACACCACATCGCGCCGCGGATGGCCGTGCGGCGGTCGACGCGTACCAGGAGGCCTTCGTGCCGCCGTACCCGACGTCGGCGGAGGCGGCGGCGTTCGAGTGGACCGAGGCCGACCGGGCGAAGGTGGCGGACCGGGTGGAGACCCAGGTCGTGGGCGCTCCCGCGGACGTCGCCGGGTGGCTGCGGGAGCTGAAGGGCGCTTTCGGGGCCGACGAGGTGATGGTCACGACCATCACGCACGACCACGCGGCCAGGGTGCGGTCCCATGAGTTGCTGGCCAAGGCCTGGAACTGACGGTCACGCCCTGCCGAGCGCCTGGCCCGCCGCGGCCAGGGTGCGTTCGACCAGGTCGGTCGAGGTGCCGGGTGCCCAGCGGTTCGCCCAGTCGGTGGCGTAGCCGAGGTAGTCGGTGTACTGCTCGGCCGACCACGGGCCGTCCGGGCTCCACGTGCTGCCGCGCAGGGCGTTGACGCCGACGGTGACGTGCTGGTCGAGGATCAGCGGGCCGCCGTCGGTGGGGTCGTAGGCGCCGAAGTGCAGGACGCGGCTGGCGTCGGCGGTGCCGAGCTTGGCCAGCGCGTGGGTGCTGCGCTTGCTGAGCAGCGCGTAACCGGCGGCCGCGCCTTCGGAACGGGCGGTGCGGACGGCCAGCGACAGGCTCGCCCCGACCCGGTCGGGGTTGGCCTCGAAGATCGCGCCGAGCTTGGGGGCGTTGCGCCACTTGGTGCCGATGGTCCAGACGGTGGTGGCGACGAGGGTGTGGATCGCGCCGAGGTCGTCATCGGCGCGCGCGCCGATCTCGAACAGGACGCGGCGGTCGACGGTCGTGCGGTCGTCCAGTTCGGCGGGCCAGTACGCGCGGTCGGGCAGGTAGCCGAGCCAGTGGCCCTTCACGAAACCGTTCGCCTGGTCGAGCAGGTAGGCGCCGTCGCGCGGGGGAGGAGTGCCGCGGAACACGGTCTCGAACGCGAGGGAGGACACCTCGGCATCCTAAGGACCGGGTCTTCCGGGCACCTTCCCGAGTGGTCCGGAACATGATTCAAGACTTAGTTTAAGTGATGTATTGACACCTGGCTGTAACAGTCATAGCGTCCTGACCACGGAGAAAGGGGTCTTGGTGAGGAGAATCGAGGCCGGTGGAAGACGCTGGCTCCAGCTGGGATCCACGGCCCGGACCTCCCTCCGATCCCTTCAGGGCGCGGTCCCCGCCGCACAGCGCCCGACGGTTCGGATCCGATCGGTGTTCCACCCCGCCTGACATTGTTCGACGGATCGCCGGCACGCCCGTCCCTGCCCGCCGACCCCAGCGCGAACGGGGTCGGTCGGTTCGCGCGCGCGTCGGCGACGACGCCGCGCGCGCCGCGGCCGAGGAGGGTTCCACAGTGCTTCCACGTCCCGATGGCCGCGTTCCGCGCGGTCGACGAACGGCCCTGGCCGCTGTCCTGGCGGTGATCGCGGGCACCTTCACGTTCCTGTCCGCCACCTCACCCGTCGCGAACGCCGCCGTCGACCCGTCGGTCTGGTACACGGTCGTGAACCAGGCGACCGGCAAGTGCGTCGACGCGCGCGCCGCCGCGACGGCGAACGGCACGGCGCTCCAGCAGTACGCCTGCAACGGTTCCAACGCCCAGCAGTGGCAGTTCCAGGTCACCAGCGGCGGGTTCAGCCGGGTGAACGCCAAGGACAACCCCGCGCAGGTGTGGGACGTGTCCAACGTGTCCACCGCTGACGGCGGACTGATCCACCTCTGGACCTATGGTGGTGGGAACAACCAACAATGGCAGGCGGTCGAACAGGCGGGCGGCTCCTACCGCTTCGTCAGCAGGCTGAGCGGGAAGTGCCTGGACGTGCCGGGCTCGTCCACGGCGGACAGCGTGCAGCTCCAGCAGTGGGGGTGCACCGGGTCGAGCGCCCAGTCGTTCACCCTTGTCCCCGCAGGAGGAACCACTCCCGTGCCCCCAGTGCCCGGTACTCCGGACTTCGGCCCGAACGCGATCGTCTTCGACCCGTCCATGTCGGCGGCGACGATCCAGAGCAGGGTCGACCAGATCTTCGCGCAGCAGGAGCGCAACCAGTTCGGGCAGCAGCGGTACGCGCTGATGTTCAAGCCGGGGACGTACAACGCGAACGTGAACGTCGGCTTCTACACCCACGTGCTCGGCCTCGGGAAGAGCCCGGACGACGTGAACGTCAACGGCTCCGTGCACGTCGAGGCGGACTGGCTCGGCGACCAGAACGCGACGCAGAACTTCTGGCGCGCGGCGGAGAACCTGTCGGTCACGCCCACCGGCGGCAGTGACCGCTGGGCCGTGTCCCAGGCCGCGCCATACCGGCGCATGCACCTGCGCGGCAACCTGGCGCTCGACGACGGCGGCTGGTCCAGCGGCGGTCTGCTGGCCGACAGCAAGATCGACGGCCAGGTCCGGTCCGGGTCGCAGCAGCAGTGGCTGACCCGCAACACGGAGATGGGCAGCTGGACGGGGTCCAACTGGAACATGGTGTTCGTGGGCGCCACCAACGCCCCCGCGGGCACGTTCCCGAGCCCGCCGTACACGAAGGTCGCGCAGACCCCGCAGATCCGCGAGAAGCCGTTCCTCAACATCGACGCGGCCGGGAACTACAACGTCTTCGTCCCGGCGCTGCGCAACAACTCGACCGGCGCCAGCTGGACGAACGGCGCGGCGGCGGGCCAGAACCTGCCGATCAGCCAGTTCTTCGTGGCCAAGCCGGGCACCTCCGCGAGCGCGATCAACGCGGCCCTCGCCTCCGGCAAGGACCTGGTCTTCGGACCCGGCGTCTACCACCTGAGCGAGACGATCAAGGTCACCCGCCCCGACACCGTCGTGCTCGGCCTCGGCCTGGCGACGCTGATCCCGGACAACGGCGTGGCCGCGATGACCGTCGCGGACGTCGACGGCGTGAAGATCGCGGGCATCCTGATCGACGCCGGACCCACGAACTCGGCCCTGCTGATGGAGATCGGCCCGACCGGGTCCAGCGCGAACCACTCGGCCAACCCGACGTCGCTCAACGACGTGTTCTTCCGGGTCGGCGGCGCGGTGGTCGGCCGGGCCACGACGAACCTCGTCATCAACAGCGACAACGTCATCGGCGACCACATGTGGATCTGGCGCGGTGACCACGGCGACAGCACCGGCAACGGGGTGGGCTGGAACCTCAACACCTCGGACACCGGCCTGATCGTCAACGGCGACAACGTGACGATGTACGGCCTGTTCGTCGAGCACTACCAGAAGTACCAGACCATCTGGAACGGCAACGGCGGCAAGACGTACTTCTACCAGAACGAGATGCCCTACGACGTGCCGAACCAGGCGGCGTACATGAACGGCTCGACGCAGGGCTACGCGGCGTACAAGGTCGCGAACTCGGTCACCAGCCACGAGGCGTGGGGGTTGGGCAGCTACTGCTTCTTCAACGTCAACCCCAGCGTCGTGAACGCGCACGCCTTCGAGGTGCCGAACAACCCGAACGTCAAGTTCCACAACATGGTGACCGTCTCGCTCGGCGGCAACCAGGGCACGATCCGCAACATCGTCAACACCACCGGCGGGACGGTGGGGCCGAACAACCCCACGGTCGCGAACCTGGTCAACTACCCGTAGTTCCGCACAGGGCAGGGAAAGGCGCCGTCCGGGTCCTCCGGGCGGCGCCTTTTCGCCGTCGGGACGCTCAATAGCTTCAGTGCAGACCAAAACTACTGCCGTCCCAGCCCATGGACGCCGGAATCGGGCGTCGGGGCCGGTCGTTCGACGTGGTGACCAAGGGAGGCACATGAAGTTCCTCGTCATCACGCTGATCACGCACACGCCCGACCCCCGGACCGGGGTGCTCAAACCCACCACGGACCGGCTGCGGGAGGTGGTCGACAACGCCGTGCTCGTCGAGGAACTGGGGTTCGACGGGTACGGGGTGGGGGAGCGGCACGAGCGGCCGTTCATCTCGTCCTCGCCGCCGGTCATGCTCAGCCACATCGCCGCGCGCACGTCGACCATCCGGCTGTTCACCGCCGTCACCACGCTCAGCCTGCTCGACCCGGTGCGCGCGTTCGAGGACTACTCGACGCTCGACCACCTGTCCGGCGGCAGGCTGGAGCTGATGATCGGCAAGGGCAACGGCGCCGCGCAGGCCGAGCTGTTCCACGTCACGACGGCCGACCAGTGGGAGCGCAACCGCGAGGGCTACGAGCTGTTCCGGCGGCTCTGGCGCGAGGACAAGGTGACGTGGGAGGGGAAGTTCCGCCCGCCACTGCGCGAGGCCGAGACCTGGCCGCGTCCGCTGCAGCAGCCGATCCGGACCTGGCACGGCAGCGCCACCAGCAAGGACTCCGTGGAGCTCGCCGCCAAGTGGGGCGATCCGCTGTTCTCCGCGAACGTCACCAACCCCATCGGGCCGTACGCCGAGCTGATCGCCTTCTACCGCGAGCGCTGGGCGTTCCACGGCCACGACCCGGCCGACGCGATCGTGGGCGCGGGCAGCGCCGGGTACTTCGCGGCGAAGACCTCGCAGGAGGCGGTCGACACCTACCGGCCTATCTTCGAGTCCCGGCTGGCCACCTCGACCCGGCTGGGCCTGCACCCGGTGTTCACGTCGGTGGAGGACCTGGTCGAGCGCAGCTCCGCGCTCGTCGGCAGCCCGGAGCAGATCGTCGACAAGGTGCACCGCTACCACGAGCGCTTCGGCCACGAGGTGCTGCACATCCCCGCCGACCGCGACGGCCTGACCGATCGCCAGCACCGCGACACCCTGGAGCTGTTCCAGTCCGACATCGCCCCGGTGCTGCGGACGTCCCTGCCCAGCCGCGACCTCTGGTGAGCCGAACGGGTCCCGGTCCGCGGGGGATCGGGACCCGTGGGAGTCACGCCGGCTTCAGCTCGCCCGCCTCGACGGGCACGGTGATCACGTTGCCCTCCGGCGGTCGAGGGCAGGTGCCGTGGGGCGAGAACGCGGAGGGCATGTTCCTGGCCCGGTTGAAGTCCAGCACCGCGCGGCCGTCGCGCAGCGATCCGGTGAGGGCCCGCCACCCGGCGGTCGACGTGCCGCTGGTGGTGTCGCTGAACCGGAGGTCCACGGTGTCGCCGTCGACGGAGGCGGCCAGCCGCTGCTCGACACCGCCGAGGGTGAACACCAGCTCACCGTCCACAGTGGAGTCCTGCTCCAGCCCCTCCTGGGCGGATCCGACCACGATCGCCCGCGGTGCGCCGTAGGGCGTGAACCGGGCCTCGACGACGTACTCGGGCCGGACCTCGTAGGCGGGCACGCCGGTGAACGTCCGCAGGGCCGGGGCCTCCGGGTCGCGCGGGCGCAGCACGTAGGTGCCGGACCGCAACGCGACTTCGAGGCGCACGTCGCCGTAGGAGGCGAAGATCGTCGACTCCTGCTCCTCGACCACGACCTCGGCCGTGCCGTCGAGCGGGGAGCCGTCGACCACGAGCCCCTCGTCGGCGGTCGCGGTCACCCGTGCGGCGGAACCGCCGGTGTGCCACTCGCCGGGCACTCCGGGGAAGCGGCGGGGCCGCTCGTCCAGCCAGTGCAGCCCGGCCAGGCTCAGCCACCCGTGCGGGCTGCGCAGTTCGGCTTCCCGGTGGTCGTGCCACTCGGCCCAGTCGGCCCGGAGATCGTCGCTCATGTCCGGGAGAACGTCCGGGGCGGGAGCGGGATTCCGCCGTCCGCGGGCCGGGCCCCGGTGGGTGTCGAGCGACACCCACCGGGTGGTGCGTCAGCCTGCCTGGTCGCGTTCCAGGCGCACGGACACCTTGCGGCCCTTGACCGTCGCGCCGCGCAGGGCGACGATCACCGACTGCGCCGCCGACTCGGGCACCTCCACCAGCGAGAACCGGTCCGCGATCTCGATCGCGCCGATGTCGCGGCCCTTGAGCTTGGCCTCGCCCGCGATGGCGCCGACCAGGTCCTGCGGCCGGATGCCCGCGCTGCGGCCCGCGCCGAAGAACAGCCGGGTCATGCCCGCGGTGGGCGTGCGCGGCCTGCGCTCACGCCGGTTGCCGGGCTCGGCGGACCCGCGGCCGGGGCGGTCGAGACGCGCGGACACGTCCGGGATCTCCTCCTCCTCTTCCGCGGCGGCACCGGAGGCCTCGTGGGCCAGCTTCACGGCCGCGAGCGCGATCTCCATGAGGTCGAACTCGTCGGTCAGCGTCTCCACGACGACCCGGAAGCCCTCGAGCTGGTCCTCCAGCAGGCTCTCGTGCAGCGCCGCGCGGGTCAGCTCCAGCCTGCGGGCCTTGAGGTCCGCGACCGTGGGGACCTTCTCGACCGGGATCCTCTGCTTGGTGACCCGCTCGATGGTCTTGAGCATCCCGTGCTCGCGGGGCTCGGCCAGCGTGATGGCCACGCCCTCGCGGCCCGCGCGGCCGACGCGGCCGATGCGGTGCACGTAGGACTCGGGGGCGGACGGGACGTTGTAGTTCACCACGTGGGTGAGCTGCTCGATGTCCAGGCCGCGGGCGGCGACGTCCGTCGCGACCAGCAGGTCGGCCGTGCCGTTGCGCAGCCTGCCCATGACCCGGTCGCGCTGCTCCTGGCTGATGCCGCCGTGCAGCGACTCCGCCCGGTAGCCGCGGCCGTTGAGGGTCTCGGTCAGCTGGTCGACCTCGTCGCGGGTGCGGCAGAAGACGATCGCGGCGGTGGGCGCCTCCACGTCGAGCACGCGGCCCAGCGCGGCGGGCTTGTGCGCGCGGGGCACGATGTACGCGCTCTGGCGGACGCGGGGGGCCTCGCCGGGCGCGGTCTGCTCGCGCCCGATCGTGATCCGCACCGGGTCCTTCAGGTGCTGGCGGGCCAGCTTGTCGATGCGCGGCGGCATCGTGGCGGAGAACAGCACCGTCTGCCGGGACTCGGGGGTCTCCTGGAGGATGCTCTCGATGTCCTCGGCGAAGCCCATGTCGAGCATCTCGTCGGCCTCGTCGAGGACGACGATCTCCAGGCTGTCGAGCTTCAGCGTGCCGCGACCGATGTGGTCGATGGCCCGGCCCGGCGTGGCGACGACGACGTCGACACCGCGCTCCAGGGCCTGGAGCTGGCGGCCGATGGGCTGGCCGCCGTAGATGGGGAGCACGCGGGCGCCCAGGTCGCGGCCGTACTTGTGCACGGCCTCGCACACCTGCACCGCGAGTTCGCGGGTCGGCACCAGCACCAGGGCCAGCGGGGCGGTCGTGCGCCGATCCGACTCGGCCAGCTTCTGCAGCACCGGCAGCGCGAACGCGGCGGTCTTGCCGGTGCCGGTCGCGGCCTGGCCGAGCAGGTCCTTGCCCTCCAGCAGTGGCGGGATCGCCTCGCGCTGGATGGGCGTCGGCTCTTCGTAGCCGAGGGTCGTCAGCGCCTTGAGGAGTTCGGGCCGCAGCGCCAGGTCGGCGAACGTCGTCCGGTCCTCGGTCGTGTCGATCGCTTCGGTCGCGTCGACAACGGCGGGCACGTCGGTCACTTCGGGGGTCATGCAGCTCCTCGTTACAGGTCCGATCAACTGTGGCGGACCGGCCGAGTTCTGCTCGGCGAGAGTTCAGGCCAACCGGCGCCTACCTGCGAAACCGAGGTCGAGACGGTGGTACCAGCTGAGCTCGGTGTCGCCTTCCAACCAGCACAGCAGCACCGGCGCGCCGTCAAGGTCCGAGGGGAAGTCTACGAGGAGGGGGGCCAGGCCCTTCAGTTCGGCCCCTGTCTGCTGCACCGAGGTGAGCAATTCGTCCAGCTCAGCCTGTGCGGCCTTCCACTCCGGCAGGCCGCCCAGACGGGTCGGTCCACCGCCGGGTGAGACGGCGGCGGCGAGCTCCGCGGCGTCGGCGCGCAGACGGACGATGTCGTGCAGCACGGGCATGAGGTCGGCCAGCACGGCCCGTGCCTCGGCGATGGTGAACAGTCCCATGCCGGCAGTTTCGCACCGCCCCCGGACAGCGGTGCCGGGGGCGGTCCGGGGTGAGGACGACGCGGACCCCGGATCGGCGTCGGCGACCGCTGGGGGTGGCCGGTCGTCGACGCGCGAGGGTCCGCGCCATCGCTCGGGAAGCCGAGAACCGGGACAGCCGGTCTCGTGGACGACTTTTGGTGGGGCGTCGTGGCCGAACCGTTCCGACAAGCGCGTGGTGTCGAACCGGCGACTTAAAGGTTAACGGTCAACCACCACCCCATTAATTGACGGTTGACGCTTCTTCGGCGACGGCGACCACGCCGTCGACGTCGACCACGAGGGTCGGCTCGGCCCGGTCGATCCCGATGTCGAAGGCGCGTTCCGGCGCCGACAGGATTTCGACGGTACCTGGGCCGTCCGCGTCGTGCTCCTCTTTGAAGAGATTTGTCGACGTCATCCCGAAGGGGGTGATCCGGAGGATTTCGGAAACTATTTCCCCGGTCCGCGCCCTCGGATTCCCGTCGAGCGTCGCGGCGAACTGCGGGGCTGTCATGGTCCCTCCACGTGAGTGGTATCTGCGGAGGAATGCTCCGGGCAGGCGCTATAACAGTTCTATACTTCCGAATCCTCGCGGAAACGGTGTTTCGCCACCTATCCGATTGCCGCTACGGTGCGCTCCGAACAACATCCCGGAGCTTCACCACGGCATCAGGAGCGCGACCGCCCCGCGTCCCGGAGCCCTGGGTCGGTGACGGTCGGTAGCGGGGATCGAGGGCGGATCAGTGGGTCGAAGGGTCACCGTCGAGGTCGTTGACGACCTGGACGGGAGCACTGCGGAGGGCGTCGCCACCATCGGTTTCGGGTTGGACGGCGTCGAGTACGAGATCGATCTGGGTCCGGCGAACGCGGCCAGGCTCCGCGAGGTGCTCCGGAGGTATGCGGTGTGCGCGCGTCGGGTGCTGCGGGATGCCGAACCCGCTGTTCGCGGCGCTCTGCCGAGTCCCGTGCGCAGCCTTGACGTGGAGGAACTCCGGGCGGTGCGGGCGTGGGCGCGGGGGAGGGGGTTCAGCGTCTCGGACCGCGGGCGGCTGTCCGAGGCCGTGCTCAGCGCCTATGAGGACGCTCATCCGAACGCGCGCAAACCCGTGTCGCCACCAGGCCACAAATTGTGGAACTGGCCGGTAACGTAATTATCCGATGCGTCTCATCTGGCCATCGTTGCTGGTCGGGGTCGAATTGTGAACAATTCGCTGACTGCCGTTGCAGTACGTTGATCACCGCACAAGGTCCAGTCCGCTGCGCCGTTCGGCCGCATACCGCCGGGGTGGCCTTCCGGCGAGCCAAATGATATTTCCCCCCAACGTCGCCGCGTAGGCAACATGTGATCGCTTTAACAAGGACTATTCCAGGCTGTTGATCCGTCCGCTGATTCGTGGGTCGACAGCCTGGATTCCTGCGCTCTGCCGCCCTCCGCACCGACCGTCAAACGTCAGCGGAAGGTGAAGAAAGGTTGAACGGCGAAGTACACCTTCGCACCGCCGAGGGACTTGGGGGTCCTGGCCATGCAGATTCAGATTCTGGGTGCCGTCGCGCTCGCTCATGGAGATCGACGGATCGGAGTCGCTGCCCGGCAGGTTCGTACTCTTCTCGCCTTGCTCGCGCTGTCTCCTGGAACACCCGTCCCATTTGACCGACTGGTGGAGGAACTGTGGGCCGGAAAGACGATGGGCAATGCGAGGAACGCACTCCAGGCGAATGTGGTGCGTTTGCGAAAATTATTGGAAGGAGTGGCGGACCGTCCAGGGGATGAACTCGTCCGAACACTGGGCAGTGGTTATGTGCTCGACGTCGACGCCGATTCCATCGACGCCTACCGCTTCCGCGACCTGGCCGACCTCGGGTCCAGCTGCGTGACCCGCAGGCCCGCCGAGGCCATCGACCTGCTCGAGCGCGCGCTGCGGCTGTGGCGCGGTCCGGCCCTCTTCGACGTCGGTGACGGGCTGCGCTTCCGGATCGAGGCCGCCCGCCTCGACGAGCGCAGGCTGAGCGCCAGGGAGGACCTCATCGCCGCCAAGCTCGCCAACGGCGAGGACCGCGGCGTCGTCTCCGAGCTCAAGCAGCTCGCCGCCGAGTACCCCGAGCGCGAGCGCTTCAGCGAGCAGCTGATGGTCGCCCTCTACCGCAACGGTCGCCAGACCGAGGCGCTCGACGTGTTCCACCACACCCGCAAGCGGCTCGCGGCCGAACTCGGCCTCGAACCCGGTCACGCGCTGCGTGAGCTCTACCAGGCGATCCTCGTCCACGACCAGGTTCTGCTGTGAACGCCGGAGCTCCGTCGTCGCCGTCGATCGTTTCGCAGAGGGGTGTGAGTCCGTTGCTGGAGTTCCGGATCCTGGGGCCGGTCGAGGTGCTGAACGACGGGGAGGAGGTGCCACTGGACGGCTCGAAGCCGCGCACCGTGCTGGCGGCGCTGCTGCTCGCCGACAACGGGACCGTCTCCGACTCGGAGATGAGCGACTTCCTGTGGGGCCACCACCCGCCCGCCACGTTCAACGCGCAGATCTACACATACGTGTCCCGACTGCGCAAGACATTGCTCCACGAAGTCGGCATAACCCGTCGGTCGCGCGGGTACGACATCCGGCTCGGGAATTGCCGCTTCGACCTGTGGGAATTCGAGGAACAGGCGAGACTCGGCCAGAACGCGTTGGCCGCCGGGCGGTACGAGGAATCCGCCGGATTGCTGCGCTCGGCGTTGTCGTCGTGGCGGGGGCCCGCGTTGTCGGGGGTTTCCGAACACCTCACCGACGCCGAGGGGCCGCGGCTGGAGGAGGCCCGCATCGCGGTACTGGAGAGCCGCATCGAGGCCGACCTCGCGCTGGGCAGGCACGCCCAGTTGCTGCCCGAGCTGACCAGGCTGGTGCGCCAGCACCCGTTGCAGGAACGGTTCCGCGCGCAGCTCATGACCACCTTCTACCGCTGCAACAGGCAGGCGGACGCCCTCGTGCTCTACGAGGAGGGCAGGCGGATGCTCGCCGACGAGCTGGGCATCGACCCCGGTTCGCTGCTGCGCCAGGTGCACCTCGCGATCCTCACCGCGGACCCGGTCCTCCAGGTTCCGCACGCGCTGCGCGTCGGTGTGGGCTGACCAGGCACATAGGGTAAATATAGCCCTCGGACGCAGTCTTGAACGGTAGGAAAAAGCTGCGTTCGTGGAGGAAACAAATGACTACTTCCCAGTCCGTGACGATCGACGAGAACCAGAAGTCACAGATCAAGGAAATCGTCTCGGAAATCCTCGAGATCGACCCCGCGGAGATGACCGACACCAGCCTGTTCAAAGAGGACCACGACGCCGACAGCCTCGGCGCCATCGAGATCCTCTCCGCTCTCGAGCGCACCTTCGGCGTCGAGATCGACCAGGCCGAACTGACCCGCATGGTCAACCTCGAGGGCGTCATCGCCGTCGTGGCCGAAGCAGCAGCCGCCAAGTAGCCCCTCGGCCCGGTTGGAGCAGACGATGCACGAAGAGCGCCAGTCACCCCGCCGAGTGGTGATCACCGGTCTGGGTGTGGTCACGAGCATCGGCATCGGTGTGACCGAGTTCCTGGCGGGCCTGCGGGCCGGTCGCAGCGGCGTCAAGCCGATCACGTCTTTCGACACCACCGGGTTCGCCCACTCCAACGGCGCCGAGATCGACGAGTTCGATCCGGCGGACTGGTTGGAGCGGGCGGAACCGGCGGAGCTGGGGCGGGCGAGCCAGTTCTCCGCGGCCGCGGCCCGGATGGCCGTGGCCGACGCCGGCATGTCGCTGGACGAGGTGCGCGACCGCCGGGCCCTGGTGTCGGTCGGCACGACCGACGCCGAGTCGCGGGACCTGGACAACCTGATCGGCGTCCAGATCGAGCAGGGCCCCGAACGGCTCGACCCGGTCATCGCCCGGCGGTCGACGGCGGGCAGGCTGTCCTCCAGCATCGTCCGCGAGCTGGGCCTGACCGACGTCGAGGCCGTCACCATCCCGACCGCGTGCGCGGCGGGCAACTACGCCATCGGCTACGGCTTCGACGCGATCCGCGACGGGGACGTGGACGTGTCCCTGTGCGGTGGCGCGGACGCCGTGTGCCGCAAGACGTTCACCGGGTTCTACCGGCTCGGCACGATCGCCCCCGAGGTGTGCCAGCCGTTCGAACGCGACCGCAAGGGCATCCTCACCGGCGAGGGGGCGGGCATCCTCCTCATGGAGAGCCTGGACTCCGCGCTGGCCCGCGGCGCCCGGATCTACGCCGAGGTGCTCGGCTACGGCCTCAACTGCGACGCGAACCACCCGGTCGCGCCGGACCGCGACAGCCTGGCCCGGTGCATCGAGCTGGCGCACCGCAACGCGGGCGTGAAGCCGGAGGACATCGACTTCATCTCCGCGCACGGCACCGGCACGAAGGCCAACGACGTCACCGAGTCCGGTGCCATCAGGCAGGTCTTCGAGACGCCGCCGCCGACCATCTCGATCAAGGGGATGCTCGGGCACACCATGGGCGCGGCCAGCGCGCTCGGCTCGGCCGCCTGCGCGCTCGCGATCAAGGAGGGGTTCATCCCCCCGACGATCAACCACCACGAGACCGACCCCGAGTGCGGCGTCGACTGCGTGCCGAACGTGGCGCGCGAGGCCCGGCTCGAGGTCGTGCAGAACAACGCCCTGGCGTTCGCGGGCAACAACGCGGTGCTGATCCTCGGTCGGTACCGGGACGCCGTCTGATGGTCCGGGTCCTGCTGCTGCACGGGCTCGCGGGCAAGCCCGCCGTGTGGGACCCGGTGATCGCGGCGCTGCCCGACGGCGTCGAGTTCACCAACGTCGAGCTGCCGTGGCACGGCATGTCCGACGGCACGTGGGCCCACCACCCCGATCCGGTGCGGCTCGTCGTGGACGCGGTGCGCCCGGAGCACGACGTGGTGGTGGCGCACTCGTTCGGCGCCACCCTGCTCGCCGAGGCGTACGCCGACGGACGCGTGCCCGCGCGGCCGTCGGTGCTCCTCTGCCCGTTCCACCGGTCGTCGGCCGCCGAGTTCGACTGGTCGACGATCTCGTACTACCTGAACGACTTCCACCGCACCTTCGAAGAGGCCATGCGGGTCGGCGAGACCGCCCGCTTCCCGGAGAGGCGCCGTGCGTGGCTCGCCCGCGCGCTGCGCGACCAGGTCGGCCCCTACGGCTGGATGCGGTGGTTCGAGACCTACCTGCGGTCGCCGTTCCTCGACTTCTCCGGAGTGGGGGCACCGCTGCTCGTGCTGTCCGGTGTCGACGACATCGCCGCCCGCCCCGAGGACGGGCGAGCTCTCGCGAAGTCTTTGCCGCACGGCGGTTTCGAGCTGCTCGACGGCTGCGGCCACTTCCCGATGCTGGAACAGCCCGACCGGGTCGCGGCGCTGATCCGCGATTTCCTCGACGACGCCTGGAGTTGACGTGAGCCAGACCGCCACCCCCGAACACCTGACGACCTCGCAGATCCGGCCCCGCTACGAGGGTTCGAACATCTGCACCTGGATCGGCTTCAAGCACGTCAACTACATGGTCGAGGAAGCCGTGCTGGACCACCTGCGCCAGCGCGGGTTCCCGGCGGGCGCCCTCTACGAGCGCTACGGCCTCTGCACCGACATCACCGACCTGGACACCAAGATCCTCACCGCGTTCCACATCGACGACCTGGCAACGGCCACGGTCCGCGAGGTGGCGCACGACGGCCCCGAGCTGCGGCTGGCCGTCGAGTTCACGGTGGACCGGGGCAAGCCGGTGAAGGCCGTCAAGTCCAAGGTCTCCGTGTCGCTGCGCCTCGACCCGCACGGGTTCGACGCCGAGGAGGCGCCCT
Organism: Umezawaea sp. Da 62-37; assembly: GCF_032460545.1. Classification (GTDB taxonomy): domain Bacteria; phylum Actinomycetota; class Actinomycetes; order Mycobacteriales; family Pseudonocardiaceae; genus Umezawaea. Next base: position 2,293,410 of record NZ_CP135965.1, on the reverse strand, counting down.
CCGAGCTGCTGCCGCACGTCGTCGCCTCGATCTCGGCCGAGGACAAGGGCGTCATGCCGATCACCGTCGGCGACTCCGACCCGCTCGACCTGCTCACCGCGGGCCGCAACGCGTTCGGCTGGGCGTGGCGGATGCCGTACTTCTACTGCCACTTCACCGAGCGCGTGCAGATGTCGGGCTACCTCCGCCAGATGGAGGAGATCCTCGACCTGTTCGTCGAGGACCGCGGCGTCTCGATCAAGACCCTGCTCGACGAGCAGAACTGGATCCCGGTCGTGCCGCACTCGCGGATCACGTTCCTGGCCGAGGCCAAGATGGAGGAGACCCTCTACACGGTCTTCACCGTCGAGAACGTCTTCAAGCGCTACACGTTCACCGCCCGGATGGACTGCTACGTGCTGCGCGACGGCGTGCTCGTCCCCACCGCCACCGGCAAGATCACCCACGGCTGGGCCGTGATCGAGAACCGCAAGGACTGGAGCCTGGTCAACTTCGACGACCGGCTCACCGACGCCCTCACCGGCAAGGCGGGCGTCATCTCCGGCCGCGGAACGGTCTGATCCCGTGACCGCCACGACTCCCGTCGACCGCACGGGTCGACTCGTCTTCTCGGCCTGGTCCGCCGTGTCGCCGTACGGCATCGGCGGCGACGCCTTCGCCGCGGGCGTCGTGGCGGGCCGGGACGCGACCACCGAACTCGACCAGGAGACCTACCCCGGCCCGTACCCGCGGGCCGGGCTGGTCCCCGAGTTCACCGCCGCGGGCGCGCTGGGCCGCAAGGGCACCCGCACGATGGACCGGGTCACCGCCATCGCGGTCTCGGCCGTCGGGCAGGTCATCGAGAGCTGCGGTCCCGAGCTGCTGGCCGAGCCCGACCGCGTCGGTCTGGTGCTGGGCACCGGGTCCGGCAGCGTGCAGTCCATCATGGACTTCACCAAGGACTCGCTGACCGGCGTCAAGCCCTACCACGTCGACCCGGCGCTGTTCCCGAACACGGTGATGAACCGCGCCGCCGGGCAGAGCGCGATCTGGCACGGCATCAAGGGCCCCAACACCACCATCGCGGGCGGCGCGCTGACCGGCCTGCTCGCGCTGAGCTACGCCATGCGGCTCTACCGCGGCGGGCACTGCGACCGGGCGCTGCTCGGCGCGGCCGAGGAGTACTCGGTGCAGCGCGCCTGGCTGGAGTGGCACGGGCGCACCGGCGACGGCGTCGCGCCGTCGCTCGGCGAGGGCGGCGCGGTGTTCCTGCTGGAGCCCAAGGCCGCCGCGGAGGGCGCGGGACGCACGTCGCTCGCGGCCGTGCTGGCCACCGGGTTCCGGGCGTTCGCCGAGCCCGTCGACGCGCGCAAGGCCGTCGAGGACTGCGTGCGGGCCGCGCTGACCCGTGCGGGCGCGTCCGCCGCCGACGTGCGGCTGGTCGCCCCCGCGGGCGGTGAGTTCGAGACCGCCGAGGACGCGGGCGTCACCGACGCGCTCGACGGCGGGGCGCCGGAGTTCGTCCGGTGCGGACAGCTGTTCGGCGACACCTCCGCCGCGGGGGCCAGCTTCCAGCTCGCCGCCGTGCTCGCCAAGGGCGGCGGCGGCATCGCGCTGGTGACCGGCGTCGACCGCGACGGCACGGTCGGGTGCGCGGTGCTGGAGCTCGCCGGATGACCGCCGTGGAGGAGGGGACGAGGGTCTTCGTCGACCCGGCCGACCCGGTGTTCGCCGGGCACTACCCCGGATTCCCCATCCTGCCGGGACTCTTCGTCGTGCAGCACGTGCACGAGGCCGTCCGCGACCGGCTGCCCGGTATGAGGGTGAGCGCGGTGCGGCGGGCCAAGTTCCTCAGCCCGGTGTTCCCCGGCGACTCGCTGCTGATCGCCGCGGACCTCACCGACGACGGTGACGACGGCGTCCTGGTCTCGGCCGTGGTGTCCACCGACTCCGGTCCGGTCGTCGAGGTCAAGCTCCGCTACTCGGGGAGCGAGTCGTGACCGGCGTCGCGGAGATCAAGAGGATCATCCCGCACCGGTTCCCGGTGCTGCTGGTGGACCGGGTGTCCGAAGTGGACCCCGGCCGCACGCTGGTCGCGCACAAGGCGGTCAGCGGCCGCGAGTCCTGCTACGAGGGCCTGGCCGACGACGCGGACCACGCGTACCCGATCGGGCTGCTGCTGGAGTCGTGGGCGCAGTGCGCCGTGCTGCTGACCCGGTGGGAGAACCCGAACCCGGACGTGCTGGCCGACAAGGTGGAGCTGATCACCGGCATCCGCGGCGTCTCGCTGCTCGCCCCGGTCTACCCCGGTGACGTGCTGACCCACCACGTGCGGCTGGTCCGCGAGGTCGACGACGCCGCGATCCTGGCAGGCCACAGCGAGGTCGGCGGTCGCACGGTGCTGGAGGTCGGCACGTTCACGATGGCCCGTCGCGGGGTCGAGGTCCTGCGGCCGCAACGAGGAGTGGTGGCATGAGGCGCGTCGCGCTGGTGACCGGAGGATCCCGCGGGATCGGGCACAGGGTGGTGACGCGCCTGGCCGAGGACGGCTACGACGTGGCGTTCTGCTACCAGTCCAACGTCGACGCGGCCGCGATCGTGGCCAAGGAGGCCGAGGCGCTCGGCGCCGCCGTGTTCACCGCGCAGGTGGACGTGGCGCAGCGCCGCGAGGTCGAGGCGTTCGTCAAGACCGCCGAGAAGGAACTGGGCCCGCTGCACACCGTGGTCTCCTGCGCGGGCATCGTGCGGGACAACCCGCTGGTGCTGCTCAAGGAGGACGACTGGCATGCGGTGCTGCGGACCAACCTCGACGGCACCTACCACGTGTGCAAGGCCGCGGTGTTCTCGATGATGAAGCGGCGCGCGGGCAGCCTGATCACGATGTCCTCGGTCGCCGGGGTCCACGGCAACGCCGCGCAGACCAACTACTCGGCGTCCAAGGCCGGGATCATCGGGTTCAGCAAGGCGCTGTCCAAGGAGGTCGGCAAGTACGGCATCCGGGTCAACGCCGTGGCGCCCGGCTTCATCGGCACCGACATGGTCGCCGGGCTCGCCGACGACTTCGTGGCGAAGATGACCGCGAAGATCCCGCTGGGCCGGTTCGGCAGGCCCGAGGAGGTCGCCGACCTGGTGGCCTTCCTGGCCTCCGACCGCGCCTCCTACGTCACCGGCCAGGTCTTCGGGGTCGACGGCGGACTGGTCATCTGAGGAGGACGGCATGAGCAAGAACCCGACGTTCTACTTCTCGTTGCGCAGCCCCTACTCGTGGATGGCCTACCGGGACCTGCTGGCGAAGTACCCGGACGTGGCCGAGGCCGTGGAGTGGGTGCCGTTCTTCGAACCCGACGGGCTGAGCACGCGGATGCTGGCCGAGCGGGGCGAGGAGTTCCCGTACTCAGCCATGTCGCGCGCGAAGCACTTCTACATCCTCCAGGACGTCGGCAGGCTCACCAAGGAGCGCGGCCTGCCGCTGACCTGGCCGGTGGACCGCGATCCGGTGTGGGAGGTACCGCACCTGGGCTACCTGGTGGCCCGGCGGGCCGGGCTCGGCCGCGAGTACGTCGACGCGGTCTACCGGACGCGGTGGGAGCTGGGCCGCAACATCTGCGACCCGGAGGTCATCGCCGACGTGGCGGTCTCGCTGGGGCTCGACCCGGTCGCGGTGTCCACCGCCGCCTCGGACCCGGCGCTGCGCGAAGAGGGCGTGGAGATCCTGCTGCGGATCTGCAAGGACGGCGTGTTCGGCGTGCCGTTCTTCGTGCACCGCTTCTCCCGCTTCTGGGGCATGGACCGGCTCGACGAGTTCGCCGCGCACCTCCGCTCGAAGCTCGCCCCCGCGGGCGCGCTGCCCGCCTCCGCGACGTCGGTCGGCCTCGGCCGGTCGTCGGAGGAGAGCCACGCGGGCGGCTGCGGCTGAGATCCACCCCCCGCACGCGAAGCGGCTCCCCGGAGGAATCCTCCGGGGAGCCGCTTCGCGTTCCACCGCTCAGGTCAGGCGCAGCGCCAGACCGTCGGCTGGTTGTTGGAACCCGTCGCGCGGCTCCACCCCGCCACCGCGCCGCTGTCGGCGGACACGTTCACAGCCAGCGTGCCCGACAGCGTCGTGGTCGCCGCGCCGAGCTGCCACACGCCGTAGGCCAGCGTGTTGGACGTGGTGAACCCGATCGACTGCCCCGACCGGTTGACCGAGTGCAGACCCGCCGAGTTCGCCGCGAGCACGGCGGCACCGTTCTGGTCCCACAGCACACCCTTGCCGTTGGCGGTGCTGGAGGAGTACGTCGTGCCCGCCACCCGGCCGTTCGCGATCGAGATCGCCTCGACCGACGCCGTCCCGGACGGGATGGTCAGCTTGCGCGCCGCGGACGCCTTCCACAGGTACAGGTTCGTCGCCGTGAAGGCGTCGGTCTGGGTCGGGAAGTGCTCGACGAGGACCGTGCCGTCCTGGTCGATCCCGGTGGCCGTGGTCTGGCCGGTGGTCGGCAGGCCGCCGCTCAGCTTCACCACGGTGCCGGGCGCGCTCGCGGGCCACAGGACCGCGGTGTGCACCGTGTAGATGCTGGTGCCCTGCTGGACGTCCTTGCCGACGTGGCCGACGACGTCCCCGGCGTCGTTGACGCTGGTCGCCCAGGACGAGTCGTAGCCGGAGGGCTCCGGCAGCGGGGTCAGCACGGACCCGGTCGAGCGGAACGCCCGCCGCTGCGTGAGGTTCGTCTCCCCGGCGTCGCCCACGACCGTGCCGGACCTGTTGACGCCGGTGACGGTGACGCTGTTGCGGTGCCCCGGCAGGGTGCCGAGGTTGGTGACCGCCCCGCCCGACCAGCGGACGGCGTCGACGGTGGGGGAGCCGAGGACGCGCTGGCTGCTCGCCTCGCCCGCGAAGCCGCCCCCGCTGTCCGCCGCGGTGACCACCGCGGCGACCCTGGACGCGGGGAGGGGGAGGGTGGTCGGCGTCCACGAGCAGGCCGCCGCGGACGCCGTGGGGGAGGACACCGCCGCGAGCACGAGGGCGATGGCGACCGGATACCTGGACCGCATGATTCTCCTTGGCTGGTGGGGGAAACCGATGGCCCACCGTCGCGCCGCCTGCTGACCCGCCCCTGACCGGTCGCTGATCGGCTGACGCGCCGCTGACCGCGCGCTGACGCGGCCCCCGGTCCGGGAGCCGCGTCGGCGTGCGGTCGGCTCGGCGGGTCAGAGGCAGCGGAAGTACGCCGGGCGGATCAGCGCGCCGGGATCCGCGCGGGTCCACCCGGCCACCGTGCCGTTGTCGGCCGAGACGACGAGGGCCGCGCCGCCGGGGAACGTGCCGACCTTGGCGGTGCCCTGCCACACCGAGTAGGTGACGCTCAGGAAGGAGCCCTCCTTGTACCCGACCGACTGGCCGGTGCGGTTGACCGAGTACAGGTGCGTGGACGCGGCCGGTTGGGTGAAGGTGCCGTCCTGCTCCCACAGCGCGCCGCGGGACTTCTCGGAGCCGTGGACGGAGGCGCCCGCCACCCGGCCGCCGGAGATCGCGTTGCCCGCGACCGCGATCGTGCCCGCGGGGGTGGGCAACGCGCGTGCGGTTCCCGCGCGCCACAAGTGCACGGCGGTGGCGTCGGTGACGGACCAGGAGCCCGCGAAGTGCTCGACGAGGACCGTGCCGTCCTGGTCGATCCCGGTGGCCTCGGTGGAGCCCGTGGTCGGCAGACCGGGCAGCACGACCACCGTGCCGGGCGCGCTCGCGGGCCACACGACGGCGACGTGCACTACCTGGGACGAGCCGACGGCGACGTACCCGACGACGTCGCCGCCGTCGTTGACCGCCGTGGCCCACGAGTCGGTGGCACCGGCGGGTTCGGGCAGCGGCCGCAGCGCCGTGCCCACCGACCGGAACGCCTGGTCGTGCCCCGTCGCCGCCGCGTACGCCGAGCCGACGACGACGCCGGCCCCGTTCGCGCCGGTCACCGTCGCGAACGGACCGAAGCCGGGGAGGGCGCCGTAGTCGGTGACCGCGCCGCCGATCCAGCGCACGACGTGCTTGCCCGTGTCGCCGGAGGAGTCGGGCGACCGGGAGACCAGGCCCGCGTACCCGCCCCGGCTGTCGGCCGCGCGCACCTCGCCCATGGTCATGCCCACGGGCAACGGGAGCGGGGTGGGTGTCCACGCGCAGGTCGCCGCGGACGCGGTGGGCGGGGAGATCACGGCGAGCACCAAGGCCATGGCCACCGGGTATCCGAACCGCATGGTTCTCCTCGACTGGTAAGGGGGAAGACGGCCCATCGTGGCGTCACGCCCTGACCCGCCCTTACCGCGCGCTGATGCGACTCCCCGATGGGGGAGCCGCACCGCGGTCGATCAGAGGCAGCGGAAGTAGGCGGGCTGGCTCAGCGTGTTGGCCACCACCCGGTACCACCCCGCGACCGTGCCGTTGTCCGCCGAGACGGTGAGGCCCCAGGTGCCGGAGAACGTGCCGACCTTGGCCGTGCCCTGCCACACCGAGTACATGATGGACAGGGAGTGGCCCACCTTCCAGCCCACGGTCTGGCCGGTGCGGTTGATCGAGGTCGTGAGGTCGGCGTCGACGGGCTTGACGACCGTCCCGTCCTGCTCCCAGACCGTGGCCCGGAGATCGCCGAAGGGGGAGGACCCGCCCGCCACGCGGCCGTTCGCGATCGCCCTGCCGGTGACCGAGGAGGTGTTCGCCGGGACGGGGAGCGCGCGGGCCGTTCCCGCGCGCCACAGGTACAGGGCGTCGGGGTCGACCGAACTGGTGGTGGTGCGGAAGTGCTCGACGAGGACCGTGCCGTCCTGGTCGATGCCCTTCGCGATCGCCTGGCCCGTGGTGGGCAGGCCCGCGGTCACCTTGACGACCGTGCCGGGGGCGTTCGCGGGCCAGAGGACGGGCGCGCGGACGAAGTAGGTGGAACCCCCGCTCACCGCGGTCGTGCCGACGTTCCCGACGATGTCGCCGTTGTCGTTGACCCCCGTGGCCCACGAGTCGGTGACGCCCGCGGGCTCGGGCAGCGGCTGGAGCGCCGTGCCCACCGACCGGAACGCGCGCGTGCGGTCGCCACTGGCGGCATCGGTGCTGCCGACGACGAGACCGTTCCTGTTCACGCCCGTCACCGAGGGGTGCAGCCCGAAGCCGGGCACGGTGCCGTAGTCGGTCGTGGTGCCGCCGCTCCACCGCATGACGTGGGCGGCCCCTCCGCCGGGCGCGGTGTAGGGGCGTTCCGCCCTCCCCGCGTAGCCGCCCTGGCTGTCGGCCGCCACCACGCCCCCCATGGTCATGGTGGCGGGCAGCGGCAGGACGGTCGGGGTCCACGTGCACGTCGCCGCCGACGCGGTGGGGGAGGAGATCGCGGCGAGCACCAACGCGATGGCCACCGGATATCTGAACCGCATGATTCTCCTTGGGTGGTAAGGGGAAACCTGCGGCCCACCGTGGCGAGCCCCGCTGACGCGCCGCTGATCGCGACGGGTCCGTCAGCGCGCCGTCAGCCCGCTGTGGAAAGCGGAAAGGCAGGACCACCGGGGTGGTCCTGCCTTTCCGCGTGCCCTGTCCCGGAGGTGCTAGGTCAGATCGGCGCACTTCCTCGCGTCGGGATCGGCGCCCGCCTTGGGCACCCACTTGACGTTGGCGAAGGACGCCGACAGCGGACCGTCGGTGTACACCAGGAACGGCGTGTTGACGTGCTCGAAGTCCAAGCCGCCCGCCTCGAAGCAGGAGACCGGGATCTTCACCGTGTTCTTGCCCGGCGGCAGGTTCGTGAGCAGGTTGGTGGCCACGACCTCCGAGAAGCACGGGTAGACGCAGTGCATGCTGATCACCGTGCGGTTGGCAGGCGCCTGGTTCACGACCACGTCGAACACCAGCGCCGCGTCGGTGTTCAGGTAGCCGCGCAGGTCCTCGCCCGCGCCGGGGCTCTGCATGTACAGCTGGGCCGCGCCCGCGCCGGTCCAGGTGGCCTTCAGGCCGTCCTGCTGGACGTTGACGTCGGCGGGCTCGACGGTGATCTCGGCGTGCGCCGCGGTGCCGTCGGGGCCGATCTCGGTGCCGCCCCAGTTCTCCGGGGAGCCGATGTAGCTCTTGTACGGCGCGGAGTCCTGGCGGTTGAAGATGTCCAGGTCCTCCGTGGCGTTGCCGCCGCCACCGCCGCCGCAGGACGCCGGGGACTCCTCGCTCAGCGCGGGGACGGTGGAGCGCTGGCCGTTGCGCAGGCCGTAGCCCAGCTTGAACAGCGGGTCGTAGCCCTCGGTCCCGGCGTTCAGCGGGGTCTGGCAGGCCGACTTCGGCCACGAGTAGGACAGCTTGCCGGTGTAGCCGTCGCCGGTGTGACGACCCTTGACGAGCAGGTCGGCCACGCCGCCGCCCTCGGTGCCCGGCAGCCAGGCCGCCACGAAGGCGTCCGAGCGGTTGAGCTCCTTGTTGACGTGCAGGGGTCGACCCGACACGTACACCGTGACGACCGGCTTGCCCTTGCCCGCGACCTTGTCCAGCACCGCGAGGTCGTTCGGGTAGATCTTCGCCGCCTCCAGGGTGCGGCGCAGGTCGCCGGTGCCCTCGGCGTACGGGGTCTCGCCGATCACGGCGATGACCGCGTCGAACGCGGCCGGGTCGACGCCGTCGGCGTTCTCGCTGAACGTGACGTTCGCGGCGCCGAGCGCCTCCTTCAGGCCACCGAGGACGCTGGTGCCGTTGGGGAAGTCGGCGTTGGTGTTGCCGGTGCCCTGCCAGGTCAGCGACCAGCCACCGGTCTGGTTCTGCAGGCTGTCGGCGCTCTTGCCGACGACCAGCACCTTCGACTTCGGCGACAGCGGCAGCACCTTGTTGTTGTTCTTCAGCAGCACCTGCGACTCGCGCACGGCCTCGCGGGCCAGCTTCTTCGAGTCCAGCGCCTTCGCCGACCCCGCCAGGTCGCGCTGCGACGGCTTCGGGGCGCTGAACAGGCCGGAGCGCAGCTTCACGCGCAGGATCCGGGTGACGGCGTCGTCGATGCGGGCCATCGGGATCTGGCCGCTCTCGACCTGCGCGGTGGTGTTGGCGATGAACGCCTTCCACTCGCTCGGCACCATGATCACGTCGATGCCCGCGTTGATCGCCTGCGGGCAGCTGGAGTTGGTGCAGCCCGCGACCTGGCCGATGCCGTTCCAGTCGGAGACGACGAGGCCGTCGAAGCCCATCTTCTTCTTGAGGATGTCGTCCACGGCCTTCTTGCTGCCGTGCAGCTTGCCCTCGTCGATGCCCAGCTCCGCGTTGGTCCAGCTGTTGAACGACACCATCACCGACTGGGCGCCCGCGGCGAGCGCGCCGTAGTAGCCCTGGCCGTGGGTGTTGATCATCTCGGCCTCGGACGACGGGTTCACGCCCTGGTCGGTGCCCTTGAGCGTGCCGCCGTCACCGATGAAGTGCTTGGCGGTGGCGATCACGCCGTCCTCGCCGAGCCTGCGCGAGTCGCTGTCCTGGAGACCCTTCACGGCCTCGTAGCCGTACGCACGGGTGATCCGCGGGTCCTCCGAGAAGCCCTCGTAGGTGCGGCCCCAGCGGTCGTCCTTCACCACGGCGAGCGTCGGCGCGAACGCCCAGTCCTGGCCGGTCGCGCGGATCTGCTCCGCGGTCGCCTCGCCGATGTCGCGCACCAGGCACGGGTCCTGCGCGGCGCCCAGCCCGATGTTGTGCGGGAACAGGGTCGCGCCGTACACGTTGTTGTTGCCGTGGACCGCGTCGATGCCCCACAGGACCGGGATCTTCGTCCTGGTCTCGACGGAGGCCTGCCAGTACGCGTCGGCCAGCGCCAGCCACGCCTGCGGCGTCGCGTGCTTGTCCTTGCCCGGCCACGCGCCGCCGCCGTTGAGGACGGTGCCGATGGCGTAGGTCTTGACGTCCTCGGGCGTGATGGAGGTGATCTCGGGCTGCGTCATCTGGCCGATCTTCTCGGCCAGCGTCATGCCCTTGAGCATGGTCGCGATCCGCCGCTCGTCGAGCGGGTTCCCGTCGATCCTGCTGTCGACCTTCGGCCAGTCCTTGAGGGTCGGGAGCCTGTCCTCGATCCGCGCGCACCCGTCGCGGTCCACAGCGGGACGGCCGACGGTCGGTTGCCGGTCGCCGCCCTTCCCGGTGTCGGGCGCGGCACTGGAATACCCGGCGGCGGAGCCGGTCAGGAGCGCGACCGCGGTCAGCGCTCCGAGCGCACCGCGTCGTGCGCGTCTCCAGGCGGGGGATCTGGTCATGGAGAATCCGTTCTCGTCGGGTGGGGCAGGGGAGCCACACCGGCAGCGGTGGATCGATGCTGACGCCGTTCCCGCAAGCGGTCAATAGCCTCACGAGAGCGCTCTCTCGCGTGGAAACTACCCGCTGGAACCGTCTCAACTGGTGTCCCGGTCGTCCCCCTTGTCCGATGACACCACCCGGTCGTGCTCAGCTTCCCCACACGTTCTCCAGGCAGACTGGGGGAAGCGGGAAGGAGTCCCATGGACCTCGTAGGGTCGTTGCTCGGCACGCTGCTGTGGCTGTTCTGGCTCGTCATGCTGGTTCGACTCGTGCTCGACTGGGTCGCGGTGGCCTCCACCTCCGGAGGCCCGTCCTGGACCGGCAGGATCCGGGGGTTGACCTGGTCCGTCACCGAGCCCGTGATCGCGCCCGTCCGGCGCGTCCTGCGGCCGGTCAGGGTCGGCGGGATGTCCATCGACCTGGCGTTCACCGCGGTGCTGGTCGGGGTGCTGGTGCTCCGGGCGATCGTCGCGGCCGTTTTCTGAGAGGGATCGCGCACATGGAGTTGACCAAGTTCGGACACGCCTCGGTCGCGCTGGAGCGGGACGGGCGCAAGCTCGTCATCGACCCCGGCGGGTTCACCGACGCGTCCGCGCTCGACGGCGCCGAGGCCGTCCTGATCACGCACGGGCACCTCGACCACTTCGTCGAGGACCGCGTCCGCGCCGCGCTCGCCGACGTGCCCGGCCTGGAGGTGTGGACCAACCCGAGCGTCGCCGCGGAACTGGAGGGCGCGGGCCCGCGGGTGCACACCGTCGGTCACGGCGACGCGTTCACCGCCGCCGGCTTCGACGTCAAGGTCTTCGGCGAGTGGCACGCCCGCATCCACCCCGACATCCCGCTCATCAAGAACGTCGGCTTCCTCGTCGACGACACCGTGTTCCACCCCGGTGACGCCTTCACCACCCCCGAGGTGCCGGTCGACACCCTCATGGTCCCGGTGCACGCGCCCTGGTCGAAGCTGGCCGAGGTCATCGACTGGATCCGCGAGGTCGGGCCTGCCCGCGCCTTCGGCATGCACGACGTGCTGCTCAGCGAGACCGGCCTCGGCCTCTTCGCCAGGATGCTCGGCGAAGGCGGCCCCGGCACCGGCGCGCCCTACCGGCGGGTCGCCGTCGACGAACGGGTGGACCTGGGCTGACCCGCCCACCCCGGCCGGGGCGAGGCGCCCGGCGCCGGATCCGCGCGGCCGGACCGGCCCTCCGGGCGCTTCGCCTCCCCGAGCGCGCTCAAGCCGCCCGGACCTCCCCCTTCTCCAACATCCCCCGCAGCGAGTCCAACCCCCGGCTCGTCTGGCTCTTCACCGTCCCCGCCGTGCAGTCCAGCACCGCGGCGGTCTGCTCGACGCTCAGGTCGAGGTAGAACCGCAGCAGGATCGTCGCCCTCTGCCGCGGCGCCAACCCGTCCACCGCGTCCCGCAGCACCAGGCCCAACGCGACGTCCGCCCCCTCGGGCGCCTGCCGTTCCCCGTCGGTCCCGCTCAGGTCGACCCACCTGTCCCACCCGCCCCGCAGCTCCCCGATGTAGGTCCGCACGATCACCGTCCGCACGTACGCGTCGATGCGCTCCACGTCCCGCAACCGCTCCCACCGCGCGCAGACCTTCGTCAAGGACGTCTGCGCCAGGTCCTGCGCCCGGTGCCGGTCGCGGCACAGCCGGAACGCCACCTGGAGCGCCCACGGCCCGCGCGACCTCGCGTACTCGGCGAAACTGGCCCGCTCGTCGGTTCCCATGCCTCCTGTTGACCGCACCGCGCCACCGCGTTGCACCCGGCCGACCGCCGCTCCGCCAGGGGCTGTTTCGCCGCACGTCGATGAACCGGCGGGGCCACTGGTCCGTATGCCTGGGTAGGAGACGCCGGAACGCCCCGGAGATCCACACCCGAGGGCGCCTGACCAGGGACGGAAAAAAAGTTCTGATCGGGTTGAACCGACGGGCGATACCGTACGTAGGCCCCGGTGTCGGAGTAGTACCTGAGAACGGCATGCTGCGGTTCACGACGAAGATGGGACCAGTCATGCGACCGATTCGCCGGACCACGTGGTCCAACCACGCGGACTTCACGAGTCAGTCGGGGGTGGAAGGGGCTTGAGACCCAACAACATGAGACCCAACAAGCCGAACCCGCCCGTTCTGCTCACGACCTCGCACAAGGTCACCCCCGGCCGCCTGTCGGACTTCTCCGTCGGCGCCAGGGGACTGGTGAGCGCCGCCCAGCGATCGCCCGGCTGCCTCGGCGGCTCGGTGTCCGGGTCGCCCACCGACAACGGCGTCTGGCAGATCGTGTGCCGCTTCACCGACGAGGCCGCCGCGGACGCCTGGGCGCGTTCGTCGTCGAACGCCCGTTGGGGCCGGTACATGCAGAAGTACTCGATGCAGATCGGCGTCACGTTCACCAACGGCGTCACCTCGGTCGACGAGTCCACCGCGCAGGCCATGTCCCCGGTGTACGACGACGACGTCGAGCCCGCCCGCGCGCCGCAGGGCAAGCGCCGCGTCGTGCTGGCCGTCTTCGTGTTCGTGGTGTTCTTCGGGGCCGTGATCGTCGCCAACGGCATGGCCGTGAAGATGTTGCCGAACGTGCCGCCGCTGGTGCGCATCCTGGTGCTGTGCTTCGCGATGACCGGTCTCGCGGCCTGGGTGCTCCCGCCGCTGCTCGGCCGTGGTGGCGGCAAGGGCGAGATCGCCGCCGCCCCCGCGCCGGAGAAGCAGCGCCGGACCAGGGAACCCGTGATCAACACGCCGAAGACCCGCAGGCGCGCGCCCGAGGTCGACCGCCGCGGCCGCCGGATCGAGCCCGAACCGAGCCCGGAACCGACGCCGGTGCCCCCGCCCGCGCCCGTCGCGGCCGAACCGCCGACCGGGGTCGGCGGCGGTGCCCGGCGCGGCAAGCAGGCGCCGCGGCCGATGCCCGCCAGCAGCACGCTGACCACGATCGAGCCCGTCGGACCGCCGCCGCAGGCCAGGCGCCGGGCCGACCGCCGCCCCAACGCGGCGCAGGAGCAGGAGCGCCGCAGGCAGGATCCGGAACCGGTGCGCCTGCGTCCGCTGAACATCGACCCCGGTCCGATGGTGGAGACGCCCGCTCCGCCCCCGGCCGCGGCTCCGCTGCCGTCGCCGCGCGGCGGGTTCTTCCCCACGTCGCCGCACAAGGGGCCGCGCACGTGAACGCCTCGTGAGCGACCGCGTGCGCACGGTTTAAATTAGGTCTTGAATTAAGGCCTGAAGTTGGGTTGTCTTGGGGTGCCCGGCCGGTGCTTCCGCACCGGCTCGCACCGCGAAGGAGACGTCGATGTCTTCAGCGAGTCCCAGGACACCCCAAGGGGTTCGGGAGCTTGCCCGCGGCCGCGTCGGCCGGGGCCGCCGCACGTCGCCCGATGGAGGCGACACACTCCCTGTGAACCCCCGAAAGGTCCCTGCATGCGCACCGTTTCCAGCGGTAAACGCAAGGCCGTCCAGTTGTTCGCCCTGTTCCTGGCGGGGCTGTTCGTGGTCGTCAGCCCGGCGCTCGGGCGGGTCGAGGCGCAGGCGGCGCCCCAGTTCAAGGTCCTGGCCTTCTACAACGGCACGTGGGACGCGGCGCACATCAACTGGGTGAAGGAAGCGAACGTCCGCTTCCCGCAGATCGCCGCGCAGAACAACTTCACCTACACCTCGACCACCAACTGGAACATGCTCAACGCCACCGACCTGGCCCAGTACCAGGTCGTCATGTTCCTCGACGACGCGCCGACGGGCGCCGCCCAGCGGTCGGCGTTCCAGCAGTACATGGCCAACGGCGGCGGCTACTTCGGCTTCCACGTGTCGGCCTACACCGACAACGCCAACAACTGGCCGTGGTTCAGCAACACCTTCCTCGGCTCGGGCGCCTTCAAGAGCAACACCTGGGGCCCGACCACCGCCGTGCTGAAGGTCGAGGACCAGACCCACCCGTCGACCAAGCGGCTGCCCACGACGTTCACCTCCGCGGTGAGCGAGTGGTACAGCTGGAACAACGACCTGCGGACCAACCCGAACATCAAGGTCCTCGCGTCCGTCGACCCGTCCAGCTTCCCGCTGGGCACCGACCCGAACCAGCAGTGGCGCAGCGGTTACTACCCGATCATGTGGACGAACAAGAACTACAAGATGCTGTACGCCAACTTCGGCCACAACGCGATGAACTACGAGACCAACACCGGCCTGTCGTCCACGTTCGACAGCGAGATCCAGAACAGGTTCCTCCTCGACGGCCTGCTCTGGCTCGGCGGCGGATCCGGCACCACCCCGCCGGATCCGGGCGGCATCTCGCCGACGGCCTGGTACAGCGCGGCGAACAAGACCAGCGCCAAGTGCGTCGACGCCCGCTCCGCGGCCACCGCCAACGGCACCGTCGTCCAGCAGTACACCTGCAACGCGACCCTCGCCCAGCAGTACCAGTTCGCGCCCACCAGCGGCGGGTACGTGCGGATCAACAACCGCGGCAACGCGGCGCAGGTCGTCGACGTCAGCAACACCTCCACCGCCGACAACGCGGGCCTGCACCTGTGGGCCTACGGCGGCGGCAACAACCAGCAGTGGCTGCCCGTCGCCGAGACCGACGGCGGCTACCACTTCGTCAGCAGGCTCAGCTCCAAGTGCCTGACCGTCCCCGGCGCCTCCACCGCCGACAGCGTCCAGCTCGTGCAGCTGACGTGCGACGGCAGCGCTTCGCAGTCCTTCCGCCTGACCCAGCAGGGCTGACCGGATCCCTGGAGGGCCACCCACCGCGGGCGGCCCTCCAGGGGGTCAGGACTGGGCCTTCAGCTCCCGCAGCGCCTCCGCGCGGCGCTGGTCCATCGCGATCTTGAAGTCCAGTTCCACCTGCTCCCGAGCGGCCTGGGACGTGGCGTCCAGGTCGCGCTGGCGCTCCTGCGCCTCGAGGATGATCGACGCGGCCTCCACGCGGGCGAGGCGGACGACCGCGGCGTGCTCGGCGTCGATCGCGTCGCGCTGCCGCCTGGTCTCGTCGGCGAGCCGGTCGTAGTGCGCGCGGAGTTTCGCGGCGGACTCCTGGGCGGCGCTCCAGCTCGCCTCGGCGCGTTCCAGCACGCAGGCGGCCTGGGCGGCGGCGACCTCGACCATGACGGCGAGGCGGACGGGCAGCACGTCGGGGTCGTAGGGCTTGCTGCAGACGCGGTTGAGCTCGGCGCGCAGCTCGCGGGTCTCGGCACGGGAGCTTTCCAGCTGTTCGGCCAGGTGTTCGGCGCGCGCGGTGCACGCGTCGCGGTCGGCGGCGAGGTCGCGGAGGTCGTGCTCGAGGTCGTGCACGTAGTCGTCGACCTCCTCGCGCTGGTAGCCGCGCCAGCTCAGGTCGAACCCCGTTTTCAGCGGCACGACGTCCTCGACGCTGTGGACGCTCATCGGCTGCTCCTCACGCTCGTCACGACTCGGCCCCTTTTCCCGTACTACGGATGGCGGCCGTGCTCGGTTCTGGCCAGACTGGATCCATCACGGACACATCGGATGTCGACCAGGCCGCGGACGAGCTCTACTCCTTGCCGCCGGCCGACTTCGTCACGGCCAGGACCAAGCGCGTCACCGCCGCCGCCGACAAGGACACCGCCAGGGCGATCGCCGCCCTGCGCAGGCCCACCGTCGCGGCCTGGGCGGTGAACCGCCTGGTCAGAGACGGCCACCACCTGTTGGACGAGGCCTTCGAACTGGGCGCCCGACTGCGCGCGGCCCAACGCCGGATGCACGGCAGCGAACTCCGCAGACTCGACGTCCGCCGCCGCGAACTCATCACCGAACTCACCGACCTCGCCGCCGAACGCGCAGGCGGCCTGACCGCCGAAGCGGCCCAGCAGGTCCGCACCACCTTCACCGCCGCCATGGCCGACGCCACCCTCGCCGACCAACTCCGCGAGGCCCGCCTCACCAAGGCCCTCGAACACTCCGGCTTCGGCCCCCTCACCACCCCGATCGACGACCTCACCGAACGCCGCGCCCTCCGCCACGAACGCAGACTCGCCGAGGCCCGCGAAGCCGTCGAAGAGGCCGAGGAACGCGTCGCCGGCTTCGAGGAGGAGATCAAGGAAGCCACCACCGAACGCGCCCACCGCCTACGGGCACTCGAAGACCTGCGCTCCCAACTGCGCGATGCCGAACGCTCCGCCCAACAGGCCACGAAAACCCTCGACAAGGCCGAACAACGCCTGGCCTCCGCAGAAGACGCCCGCGAAGCCGCCAAAGCAGCAGTGGCCGAACTGGAGCACTAACCCACCAGCCAAACCGCTGCCCTGCCCGCACACCAGGACGCCTCGCCGACGCGCAGCCAGGTGCCCTACCGACGCGCAGCGAGAGACGCCGATGCGCAGCATCGGACGTCGTCCGCCCCGAAGCGCCGGACAGATCAGGCACACCCCGCCACCCCGCCACCGGCGCAGCCGCCCACCCGCATCCGGCGCGGAGCGCCCGCCTGCTTCGTCAGGCGCAGCCTGATGCCCCGTCGGCGCAGCCGCCCCCGCCTTGTCAGGCGCAGCCTGATGCCCCTTGGCGCAGCCGCCCACCCGCACCCGGCGTGGAGCGCCCACCCGCCTTGTCGGGCGCAGCCTGATAACCCCCTCGGCGCAGCCGCCCCTCACATCCGGCGCGGAGCGCCCTCCGCCCTACCGACGCGCAGCGAGGTGCCCTAAACCACCCAGCCGACACAAGCGAAGCCAGACCTCCCCCTGCCCCCGATACACAGCGCCCTCCTGCCACACCCCCGTTTGTCAAGGCATCTTTCCCGCCTTGACAAACGGGGGTGTGGCATTGAGACAATCGCGCACCGGGGGCCGGGCTCCGCCCCCTCCCCAAACCCCACCCACCCCACCCCCGCCAACCAAGACACCCACCCCCACAACCCCACCCAACCCACCCGATCACGTCACGGTCCGTGGTACTTCCGAAAACTGTCGGACCCTGGAGATACCCTCCCAGTACCGCCCATCGCGAACCGCGTCCGCAATCCATGATCGGGAGATTGACCCTGTGACTGCCGAGACCCTCTACGGGGCCGATGACCTGACGCATCTGGAGGGTCTGGAAGCGGTCCGCAAACGACCCGGTATGTACATCGGGTCCACCGACAGCCGTGGCATCAACCACCTCTTCACCGAGATCGTCGACAACTCCACCGACGAGGGCATCGCGGGCAACGCCACGCGCGTCGTCGTGACGCTGCACGCGGACAGCAGCGTCCAGGTCGACGACGACGGCCGCGGCATCCCCACCGGCGTGCACGCGAAGTCCGGTCTGTCCGGTGTCGAGCTGGTGCTGACCAGGCTCCACGCGGGCGGCAAGTTCGGCGGGTCGGGCTACAAGACCTCCGGCGGCCTGCACGGCGTCGGCGCGTCCGCGGTGAACGCCCTGTCGCACCGCTTCGACGTGACGGTGAAGCGCGACGGCAAGGTCCACCGGATGTCCTTCGCGCACGGGCTTCCCGGCGTGTTCGACGGTCCCGGTCCGAAGGCCGCGTTCACCCGCGAGTCCGGGTTGCAGGTCACCGGGAGGATGAAGCGGGGCGAGTCGACCGGCACGTCCATCCGGTACTGGTACGACTCCCGGTACTTCGAGAACGGCTCCTCGCTCGACGTCGAGGGCGTGCGCGCGAAGCTGCGCAACACCGCGTTCCTGGTGCCCGGCGTCACCTACGTGCTCCGCACCGCGATCGAGGACTCGATCAGCGAGGAGACGTTCCACTACCCCAACGGCCTGGCCGACATGGTCGACTTCCTCGCGCCGGCGGGGGACAAGGCGGTGTCCGGCACGCTGCTCGTCAACGGCACCGGCACCTACCAGGAGAACGCGGCCGACCAGAACGGCGTCATGCGGTCCAAAGTGGAACGCCAGGCCGAGGTCGAGGTCGCGCTGCGCTGGGGCACCGGGTACGAGCGGTCCGTGGAGTGCTTCACGAACACGATCCGCAACGTCCACGGCGGCACGCACCGCCGGGGCTTCGACCGCGCGGTGGTGAAGGCGCTGCACGACGCCATCTCCAAGACCCGCGGCCTGCTCAAGGCCAAGGAGGACATGCCGACCCTGGACGACGTCCTGGAGGGCATGACCGCCGTCATCCACGTCCGCATCCCCGAGCCGCAGTTCACCTCGCAGACCAAGGACGAGCTGTCCACCGCGGGCATCGTCAAGGTCATCCAGGCCGTCGTCGAGAAGCACCTCAAGGAGTGGACCGAGGACAAGAGGACCAAGCTCGAGGCCAAGGTCGTGCTGCAGAAGGTGGTCGACGCCTCGCGCGTCCGGCTCACCCAGAAGCAGCAGAAGGACGCGGCCCGCCGCAAGACCGCCCTCGAGGGCGCCTCGATGCCGCCGAAGCTCGTCGACTGCCGCGCGACCGGCGTCTCCCGCAGCGAGCTGTTCCTGGTGGAGGGCGACAGCGCCCTCGGCTGCTTCACCGGCGACACGATGGTCGCCATGGCCCACGGGCGGCCCCGGTCGTTCGCCGACCTGGTGGCCGACTGGCGGTTCGGCATCACGCACTACGGCTACGCGACCACCGAGACCGGCCGCGTCGTCGTGGCGCCGCTGCTGGAGCCGCGCCTCACCCGCTACCTGGCCCCCCTGGTCCGCGTGACGCTCGACAACGGCGGGGAGATCCGCTGCACGCCCGACCACCTGTTCCGGATGCTCGACGGCAGCTACCGGCGGGCGGACGAGCTGGTCATCAACCAGTCGCTGATGCCGCTGTACCGCTCGCCGTCCATCGTGGACGGCGGCAGGCCGGTCTGGATGAACGACCGCGGGATCTGGGCGCTGCCCAAGCTCGACACCGAGGTCGAGACGACCATGTCCGGCCAGCTCGACGCGCCCGGTGACGGCAGGTCACCGGTCAACCACCAGGTGCGCTCGGTCGAGATGCTCGAGGACGTGGCGGACGTTTACGACCTCACCGTCGACGGCCTGCACAACTTCGCCCTGGAGACCGGCGTCTTCGTGCACAACAGCGCCCGCATGGCGCGGGTGTCGGAGTACCAGGCGCTGCTCCCGTTGCGCGGCAAGATCCTCAACGTGCAGAAGGCCAGCCTCGGCGACACGCTGCGCAACGCCGAGATCGCCTCGATCGTCCAGGTGCTCGGCGCGGGCACCGGCCGCACGTTCGACCTGGCCGCCATGCGGTACGGCCGGGTGATCCTGATGGCGGACGCCGACGTCGACGGCTCGCACATCCGGACGCTGCTGATCACGCTGTTCGCCAAGTACATGCGCCCCGTCATCGAGGACGGCAGGCTCTACGCGGCGATGCCGCCGCTGCACAAGGTCGTCACCAAGGGCCGCAACCCGGAGACCCGCTTCACCTTCACCCAGCGCGAGATGGAGCAGACGGTCGCCCGGCTGGAGAGGGCGGGCAAGCAGATCGTCACGCCCGTGCCCCGGTTCAAGGGCCTCGGCGAGATGGACGCGGACGAGTTGTGGGACACCACGATGAACCCGGCCACCCGCTCGGTCCGCCGCATCACCATGGACGACGTCGACGCCGCCGAGTCCGCGCTGGAACTGCTCATGGGCGAGAAGGTCGAGCCCCGGCGCGCGTGGCTGGTGGAGTCCTCCTCCCGCGTCGACCAGTCCGCGATCGACCTCTGACCCGCCCCTCACCCGTAGAAAGAGCGCTCAGCCATGGCACGCCGCAAAGGCCCGACGACCAAGGTCGACCCCTCCGCCTTCGACCAGGCGGGCGCGAACGTCGTCGACAACCCGCTGAAGGTCGAGATCGAGGACTCCTACCTGGAGTACGCGTACTCGGTCATCCACTCGCGCGCCCTGCCGGACGCCCGCGACGGGCTGAAGCCGGTGCACCGCCGGATCCTGTACTCGATGAACGAGCAGGGCTACCGGCCGTCGCACGCGTACGTGAAGTCGGCGCGCGTGGTCGGCGACTGCTTCGTCCGCGGCGCGCTGGTCTCCACCCCGGAGGGCCTGCGGCCGATCGAGACCATCGGGGTAGGCGACCGGGTCCTGGACGCGGCGGGCGTCCCCGTGCCGGTGGTCGAGGCGTACGAGAACCCGGCCTCCGAGCTGGTCCGCGTGACGTGGTCGACCGGGCAGAGCATGGTCGTGACGCCGGGGCAGCGGTTCCGCACCGTGAACGACGACCTGGCGCCCGGCTGGACCGACGCCCGCGACCTGGCGGGCAGGCTCACCGCCGGGTACGGCAGCGCCCGCTGGGCCGACGCGCCCTCCGACGGCGGTGACGCGCGCCCGTACGTCCGGGGGCTCGTGTCGGCCGCGGGCCGGGCCGTCGACGGCGGCGTGGCCGTGGAACTGGCCGACAGCGCGCCGCTCGACATCGCGCACGGCTGGGCGATCGCCGCGGACGTCGAGGTGTCGCGCGACAAGCACGAGGACCCGGTCCGCCACGTCCTCACCCTCGCGGGCTTCCCGGCCGAGGAGCCGCCCGCCACCGCGCTGGCCGACCGCTCGACGTGGATCCCGTTCCTCGCGGGCCTGCTGGACGGAGCCGGTTCCGCCTCGTCCCACGGCATCCTGCTGCCCGCCGCGGCCCCGGTCCGCCCGATGCTCGCCGACCTCGGCGTCCGCGCGGCCGCGCACCCGGCGGGCCTGTCCGTGACCGGTGCCGACGCCGCCGCGCTGGCCGCCATGCTCATGCGCTGGTCCACCACCGACGGCCTGCACGCCATCACCACCGCGCGGCCCCGTTCGGCGGCCCTGCCCGGCTTCTCGCTGACCGGCGTGACGTCCGTCGAGCCGGTCGCCCGCGACACGACCTACGACATCCAGGTCGGCACGGCCGAGCACGCGTTCGTCGTCGAGGGCCAAGTCGTCCACAACTGCATGGGCAAGTACCACCCGCACGGCGACAGCGCGATCTACGACGCCATGGTCCGGCTGGCCCAGGACTTCTCCCTCAACACCCCGCTGGTCGACGGCCACGGCAACTTCGGCAGCCCGGACGACGGCCCCGCCGCGTCGCGGTACTGCGTGGTCGGCGACACCCGCGTCCGGCTCGCCGACGGGTCGAGCCCGCGCATCGCCGACCTGGTTGATCTGCCCGCCGACGCCGAGGCCGACGCCGACTTCGAGGTGCTCGACAAGGACGGCAAGGCCGTCCGGGTGACCAGGGTGTTCAACTCGGGCGTCCACCCGACGCTGCGCGTGAGCACGGAGTCCGGCTTCTCGATCCGGGGCAGCGAGAACCACCTCGTGCTGTGCCTGGAAGCCCCGCTGGGCGTGCCGCTGTTCCAGTGGCGCAGGCTCGACGAGGTCCGGCCGGGCGCGGTGGTGTGCATCGCCCGCAACGCCTGGGCCGACGTCATCCCCACCGCCCGCGAGTACATGCTGGGCGTGCGCGGCGCGGCCGCCGTGGCGCGCGGCGAGGCCGTGCCCGAGTTCGTCTGGGCGGGCGGCTGGGGAGTCAAGCGGGCCTTCCTGACTGCCGTGTTCGACGACGACGGCGAGGTCCGCGCCACCGAGGCGGGCCCGGTCGTGCACTGCCCGACCACCACCGACGGGCTCGCGGCCGAGATCCAGGAGGTGCTGGCGGAGTTCGGCGTCATCGCGGTGCGCACCGCGCGCGGCCTGGACATCTCCGGGCGGCGCGACCTCCGGGCGTTCGCCGAGCGCGCCGGGTTCCAGAACGCGAAGGCGCGGCGGCTGGAGGACCTGCTCCGGCGTCCGCACCGGTCCACGCCCGAAGAGGTCCCCTTCGTCGCCGAGTTCGCGGGCGAGGCGCTGGACCTCGACGACTGGGAGACCGACCGGTCGCGGTTCGTCAGCGGGATCGGGGACTCCGAGGTCCTCGCGACGATCCTGCCGGTCATGGACTCCGGCTACCGCTTCGAGCCGGTGACCGCCGTGGTGCCGGGGGAGCGGGCCGAGGTCTACTCGGTCCGGGTCGACACCGAGGACCACTCGTTCCTCGCGGGCGGGTTCGTCAACCACAACACCGAGGCCCGCATGTCCGAGGCGGCGATGCTGCTGGTGGGCGAGCTGGGCGAGGACACGGTCGACTTCCGCCCCAACTACGACGGGTCGCTGGTCGAGCCGTCGGTGCTGCCGGCTGCGTTCCCGAACCTGCTGGTCAACGGCACGTCGGGCATCGCGGTCGGCATGGCGACGAACATGATCCCGCACAACCTGGGCGAGGTCGTGGCGGCGGCTCGGTGGCTGATCACGCACCCGGAAGCCCCGCTGGACAAGCTGATGGAGTTCATCCCCGGCCCCGACCTGCCGACCGGCGGGATGCTGCTGGGGCTCGACGAGGTGCGCAAGGCCTACGAGACCGGCCGCGGCGTGGTGCGGATGCGCGCCAAGGTCGCCATCGGGCCGCTGGAGGGCAGCCGGGGCAGGCAGGCGATCACGGTCACCGAACTGCCCTACGGCGTCGGCTCCGAGCGGATCATCGAGAAGATCACCGACGAGGTCAACAAGTCCAAGCGGCTCTCCGGCATCGCGGACGTCAAGGACCTCACCGACCGCGAGAACGGCATCCGGCTGGTCGTCGAGTGCAAGGTCGGCGTGAACCCGCAGGCCCTGCTGGCCGACCTGTACCGGCTGACGCCGATGGAGCAGTCGTTCGGCATCAACAACCTGGTGCTGGTCGAGGGCCAGCCGCAGACGCTGGGGCTCAAGGCGCTGCTGGAGGTGTTCCTCGCGCACCGGTACGACGTCGTCACCCGGCGCACGAAGTACCGCCGCCGCAAGCGCGAGGACCGGCTGCACCTGGTCGAGGGCCTGCTGACGGCGCTGCTGGACATCGACAAGGTCATCAAGCTCATCCGGGACAGCGAGAACGCGCAGGCCGCCAAGGACGGCCTGATGAAGCGGTTCAAGCTGTCCGAGATCCAGGCGACCTACATCCTCGACACGCCGCTGCGCAGGCTCACCAAGTTCGACAAGATCGAACTGGAAGCCGAGCAGGACCGGCTGCGCGGCGAGATCGCCGAGCTGACCAGGATCCTCGACGACCCGGCCGTGCTGCGGAAGCTGGTGTCGACCGAACTCGCCGCCGTGGCCAAGGAACTCGCCGCGGAACGCCGCACCTCGCTGATCGACGGCGACCTCAAGGAGGTCCTCGCGGCGTCCAAGCCCGCCGGGCCGCTGGAGGTCGCGGACGACCCGTGCCAGGTGATCCTGTCCGCGACGGGGCTGGTGGCGCGCACGGCCGCGGAGTCGGAGGAGGCGTCGGAGGCCAAGCGCCGCAAGGGGCGCACCCGGCACGACGCGGTCGCCGCCGTGGTGCACTCCACGGCACGAGGCCAGATCCTGCTGATCACGAACCTGGGTCGGGCGTTCAAGACCGACGTGCTGCCGCTGCCGGTGCTGCCGGAGCAGATCGGCACGGTGTCGCTGAGCGGCGGGATGGCCGCGAGCGAGCTGCTGCCGCTGGAGAAGGGCGAGAAGGTCGTCGGCATCGCGCCGCTCGGCGAACCCGATCCGGCCTCGCCGGGCCTGGCGCTCGGCACCAGGCAGGGCGTGGTGAAGGTCTGCGCGCCCGAGTGGCCGGTGCGGTCCGACGAGTTCGAGGTCATCAGCCTCAAGGAGGGCGACGAGATCGTCGGCGCCACCTGGCTGACCGACGGCACGGAGACGCTGGCGTTCGTCACGTCGGACTCGTCGCTGCTGCGGTACGCGACGTCGCTGGTGCGGCCGCAGGGCCTCAAGGGCGGCGGCATGGCCGGGATCAACGTCTCGGCGGACGCGAGGGTCGTGTTCTTCGGTGCGATCAGGGTCGACGACGAGGCGCACGGCGAGCCGATGGTCGTCACGTCGAGTGGGCAGAGCGTGAAGGTGACACCGTTCGGCGAGTACCCGGCGAAGGGCCGGGCCACCGGCGGTGTGCGTGCGCACCGGTTCCTGAAGGGCGAGGCGGGGCTGGTGCTGGCGTGGATCGGGTCGCGACCGGCGGGCGCGTCGAAGTCCGGCGTGCCGGTGGAGCTGCCCGAGGTGGACCCGCGGCGCGACGGGTCGGGGTCACCGCACCCCGGCCCGGACGTGGTGGGGCACGTGATCGAGCGGGGCTGACGGAGGAGGCGCGATGAGCCGGATCAACGACGTCGGGGGGATGCACGGGTTCCCGCCGATCGAGCGGGAGATCGAGGAGCCGCCCTTCCACGCGGACTGGGAGGCGCACGTGTTCGCGCTGAACCGCGCGCTCATCGGCCGGGGCGTCTACAACCTCGACGAGTTCCGCGACGCCGTCGAACGCCTGCCACCCAGGGAGTTCCTCGCCTCCTCGTACTACGAGCGCTGGTTCCGCGCCCTCTCCGCGCTGCTGGTGGAGAAGGGCGTGTGCACCGCCGAGGAGGTCTCCGGTGGCTGACCTGTTCGCGCCCGGCGACCGCGTGCGCACCGCGCACGTGGACCCGCCGCACCACACCAGGGTGCCGCGCTACGCGCGTGGCGCGCCCGGCGTCGTCGTGGAGGTCGAGGGCCACCACCCGCTGGCGGACGACCGCTCCCGCGGCCTGAGCGTCGCCCCGCAGCCCGTGTACGCCGTGCGGTTCGCCGCGCGCGACCTGTTCGGCGAGGGCGACCACTCGGTCACCCTCGCGGTCTGGGAGACCCACCTACGAGCGGAGCCGTGATGAGCGGGGACCACACCGGGGCCGATGCCGTCATCGCGGCGCGCGTCCGGCACGTCGAGGCGTTGCTGGAGGAGCGCGGCCTGGTCGACGCCAAGGAGGTCGACCGCGCCCTGGAGGCGTTCCTGGCCAAGGCGAACCCGGACAACGGCGCCCGCCTGGTCGCCAGGGCCTGGCTCGACGCCGACTTCCACGACCGCCTGCTGACCGACGCCTCCGCCGCACTGGCCGAGATCGGCCTGTCGATGGGCGGCGGGTTGCAGGAGCAGCGGCTCAAGGTCGTGGCGAACACCGCCACCACCCACAACGTCGTCGTCTGCACCCTCTGCTCGTGCTACCCGGTCGCGCTCCTCGGACCGTCGCCCACCTGGTACAAGAGCGAGGCCTACCGCTCACGGGTCGTCCGCGACCCGCGCTCGGTGCTCGCCGAGTTCGACTTCCACCTGCCGGAGGACGTCGCCGTCACCGTGTGGGACGCCAACGCCGAGACCCGGTTCATGGTGGTTCCCCGGCGCCCCGAGGGCACGGACGGTCTCGACGAACGCGCCCTCGCCGACCTCGTCACGCGGGACGGCCTCATCGGCGTCGCTCCGGTCTGATGCCGCTGGTGTGGGTGACGGGCAACTCGGGGGTCGGCAAGTCGGCGGTCTGCGCGCTGCTGAGGAGCCAGGGCCGGTCGGTGGTCGACGCCGACTGGGAGGGCTGCAACCACTGGGTCGACCGGACGAGCGGGGAGGTCGTCGTCGACCCGCCCTACCCGGTGCCCGCGGGCTGGCTCGACCGCTTCGCCTGGCGGATCAGCCGCACGGAGGTCGAAGCCCTCGCGGCGAGGACAGCCAACAGGACCACGTTCCTCTGCGGATCCGTGGAGAACGAGGCGGACGTCCGGGACCTCTTCGCCCTCGTGGTCTGCCTGGTGGTCGACGACGGGACGCTCAGGCACCGCCTGCTGACCCGCACGACGAACACCTTCGGCAAGCACCCGGAGGAACTCGCGGCGGCACTCGCGCACAACGACGGCGTCGAATCCGCCTACCGACGCCTCGGCGCGACCGTCATCGACGGCGGACTGCCCCTGGAACAGGTCGCCGCCGCGATCCTGGCCGCCGCGGGCCGCGTTCCCCCGACGGGCGGCGACGACCAGGATCGGTGACGGTGGTCGTACGCCCTATCTCTGGTTGTCGATGAGCCACTGCCCGCCCTGCTGCACGAGGGTGAACGTGCGGGTCTCGGTCTCGGGGACGCCGTCGGTGTGGACGTAGTTGATGGTCGCCGACACGACGCCGGGGCTCTGCTCGACCACGTTGGTCGCGGACACCGCGCTGTAGCCGTTCCAGAAGCTCGAGTAGTCGGCGAAGGTAGGAGCACGTCCCGAGGCCTTGAACGCGTCGGTCAGCTTGGCGTACGAGGCTTCCTTGTTGCCCAGCAGGCCCGCGTAGTAGTCCGTGAGCGCCTGCGCGGCCGTTCCCGTCGACGCAGGCTGGGTGTTCGAGGCAGGCGGGGGCTCGGACGTGGTGGTGGCTGGGGCCTCAGAGGTCGTGGAGGTGGTCTCCCCGGTCGTCTGCGCGGGCTGCTCGCCACCCCCGGTGGTCGTCGGGACCGGGGCGCTGCTGGAGCTGGAGGGGGTGGCCTGGCCCTCGGGCGTCTTGTCGCGGTTGGCGATCCAGAACGCCAGGCCGACGACGGCGAGCAGCAGCACGATGACGCCGACCAGCCCGAAGATGGCGCGCTTCCGCTTCTGATCGTCCTCTGTGGACGGTGCCGCCGCGGGTGCCTCCTGCGCCTGCGGCGTCGACGGAGCCGCCGCTACCACCGGCGCGGGGGCGGGAGGAGTCGCGGGCGCGGGCTCGGGCGTCTCGACCGGTGCGGCGGCCGCGGGGGGCTCACCGACCGGCTCGCGGTCGACGAGGGTGGGGACGGGTTCGCGGATCTCGGCCAGGACGGCCAGTTCCTCGGCGGCCTCGGGCATCGTGGGCCTGGTGTCGGGGTCCGGGTCGAGCAGGCGGAGCAGGACCGGGGTGAGCGCGCCCGCGCGCTCCGGCGGCCGGATGGTGCCCTCGGCGACCCGGTGCAGCTGGGCGATCGAGTTCTCCGAGATGCCGAACGGCGGCATGCCCTCGACGGCGTTGTACAGCGTGGCGCCGAGCGAGAAGACGTCCGACGGGTAACCGCCTTCCTCGCCCTTGGCCACCTCGGGGGAGAAGAACGCGGGAGTGCCGACAGACCGACCGGTCGCGGTGGCCGTGGCGTCGTCGATGGCGCGCGAGATCCCGAAGTCGGTGATCTTCACGGCACCCGCGTCACCGAGCAGCACGTTGCCGGGCTTGACGTCGCGGTGCACCACGTTGACCTTGTGCGCGGCCGCCAGCGCGGCGGCGAGCTGCCCGCCGATCTGGATCACGGAGTCGACCGGCAGCGGCCCGTTCTCCGCGATCACCAGCGCGAGGCTCTTCGACGGCAGGTACTCCATGATCAGCCACGGCTGGCCGTCGTGCTCGACGACGTCGTAGACCGCGATCGCGTTGGGGTGCTGCAGTCGCGCGGCGATGCGCGCCTCCCGCATGGCGCGGCGACGGGCCTGCTGGGCCGCCTTCTCGTCCAGGTACGAGGGCAGCAGCAGTTCCTTCACCGCGACGACGCGGTCCAACCTTTGGTCCTGGGCGCGCCAGACCAGCCCCATGGCTCCACCGCCAAGTTGCTCGGCCAGCTGATAACGCCCGGCGATCCGCCGGTTTTCCTCGCTCACGTGCGACTCCCCGGACTGGCAAACGCTGACGGTGGTGCAATGTTAGTGGGGTGCCCCCGAGGCTGATCGAATGAGGCCGACAGAATGGCCCGCGTCGGAGTCCTCGGGGGAAGGAACTTGGTGGCGGAGCAGCGGAACGACCAGGACAGGCCGAAGTCGAAACGGGGGTGGCGCCGGGTCCGGCGGGTCGGTTACGTCCTGCTGGCGCTGGTGGTGCTCGCCCCGGTGGCGGCCTTCGCGGTGGTGAACGAGGCCGTGGACGTGCCCAGCACCACGGTGATCTCGGCGCAGCTGAACAAGGTCGTCACGATCCGCTACGCCGACGGCACCGAGATGACCCGGATCGCGGCCGACGGCGCGAACCGGACGCTCATCGCGAACGGGCGGATTCCGGACGACGTGCGGCACGCGGTCTACGCCGCCGAGCAGCCGGACTTCGAGACGTCGTCGGACTTCGACTTCGGTACCGGCCTGGCGAAGCAGTACCTGCGCCTGGTCAGCGCGACCGAGGGCGGCTCCTGGCGCCGCGAGTTCGTCGACTTCGCGATGACCCACAAGTTCAGTTCCCGCGAGAGCAAGGACTTGATCCTCACCGGGTACCTCGACGCGGTCCCGTTGGGCCGAACGGCCTACGGCGTCGTGGCGGCCGCGCGGATGTACTACGACAAGGCGCTCGCCGATCTGACGGCCTCCGAGGCCGCTTTCATCGCCGGGATGATCAGGAATCCGGACGGCGCAGACGACCCGGTCTACACCGAGGCCCGCTGGAACGCGGTCATGGACGGCATGGTCGAGCAGGGCTGGATGACCCGCGACTACCGGGAAGCGCAGGAGTTCCCGGCACCGGTTCCGGTGGAGGAGACGCGGCTTGTGCCGCTGGACGGCCCCCGCGCGCTCATCCAGGCCGAGGTCTTCCGCGAGCTGGAGGCCAAGGGCTTCAGCGTGGAGCGCGCGGCCGAGATGGGACTGGTCGTGCAGACGACCATCGACCCCAAAGCGCAGACGGCGGCGGAGAGCGCCGTCGACGAGGTGATGGCGGGCCAGCCCTCGGTGCTGCGCCAGGCGCTCACCGCCGTGGACCCGACCAAGGGCGCCGTGCGCGCCTACTGGGCGGGGCGCGACGCCCTGGGGGGCGACTTCGCGCGCGACACGCTCCAGGAGCCCGGCACGACGTTCCTCCCGATCGACCTCGTGGCCGCCCTGGAGAAGGGCATCGGCCTGGGGGCGAAGTTCGACGGCACCTCCCCGCGGGCGTTCCCCGGCCGCGAGACCAACCCCGTCAAGAACTCCGGCGGTCCGCGCGCCTGCGCCAAG
Source organism: Umezawaea sp. Da 62-37 (assembly GCF_032460545.1). Lineage (GTDB taxonomy): Bacteria > Actinomycetota > Actinomycetes > Mycobacteriales > Pseudonocardiaceae > Umezawaea. Next base: position 2,264,561 of record NZ_CP135965.1, on the reverse strand, counting down.
GAGTGCAGCCTGCGCGCCGGGGTCGAGCAGGACATCGCCACGGTCTTCTACGACCTGGCTGTCAACCAGGTCGGCACGCTCGCGGTGGCGGAGGCGGCCAGGGCCGCGGGCATCCCGAAATCGGTGGAGATCGCGAACGTCCGCCACGACCTGCTGCTCGCCGAGGACGGCAGCCCCGCCCCGGACGGCAACATCTCCCTGGGCGGCGGCCAAACCCTGGTCCGCCCGTTCGACATGGCGGTCGTCTACGGCACGTTCGCCGCGGAGGGCGTGCGGCACGAGCCCTACTTCGTCGAGAAGGTCGAGGACGCGCCGGGGCGCCTGCTCTACCAGCACACCGACGTCGCGACGCCCGCGTTCGACAGCGATCCGGCGAAGAGCAGGGCCATCGCGTCGAACGTGACCGCGGCGCTCAAGCCCCTTCCCGGCGTCGCGGGGATCCCGTGCGCGAATCGCGAGTGCGCGGGCAAACCCGGCACGCACGAACTCGAAGGCGTCGACCACTCCAAGGCGTGGATGGTCGGCTACACGCCGTCGCTCGCGGCGTCGGTGTGGGTCGGCACCGAGGAGGGCGACCTGGCGCTGCGGGACAAGGCGGGTCTGCCCGTCACCGGATCCGGACTGCCCGGTCTGCTGTGGCAGCGGTTCATGGACAGGGCGCTCGACGGCACGCCGCCGGTCGCCTTCCCCGCGCCGACCCCGATCGGCCAGTTCGAGTAGACCGTCCACTTCGGACGGTCACTGGAACGCGTGCCGGTAGGCCTGCGGGCTCACGCCGGTCACGCGCTTGAACCTGTCCCGGAACGACGTGGGGGAGCCGAAGCCGACCTGGAGGGCGATCCGGTCCACGGTGTGCCCGGTCGTCTCCAGCAGGAACTGCGCCTGGCGCACGCGCGCCCGGTGCAGCCACTGCAACGGCGTCGACCCGGTCTGCTCGCGGAACCGGCGCAGCAGCGTGCGGGTGCTCATGCCGCTGTGCCGGGCGATGTCGTCGAGCGTGAGGTCGCGCTCGACGTTGTCGTGCATCCACTTCAGCACGGGCTCCAGCGCGGAGCCCTGCGGCGTGGGCGGCGGCTCGGTGACGATGAACTGCGCCTGGCCACCCTCCCGCTCCAGCGGCATCACCGAGAGCCGGGCGGCGTCCGCGGCCACCGCCGACCCGTGGTCGCGGCGGATCAGGTGCAGGCACAGGTCCAGCCCCGCCGCCGCGCCCGCGGAGGTGAGGATCGACCCGTTGTCGACGTAGAGCACGTCCGGGTCGACGTCGACCTCCGGGTGGAGTTCGGCGAGCAGCGCGGCGCCCACCCAGTGCGTGGTCGCCCGCAGACCGTCCAGCAGGCCCGCGGCGGCCAGGGTGAACGTGCCGGAGCAGATGGACGCGATCCGGGTCCCGGCGGCGGCCGCGTCCCGCAGTGCGGCCAGCACCGGCTCCGGGACGGGCCGGGTCGGCGTCGCCGTGCCCGGCACGATGATCGTGTCCGCGTCGGCCAGCCCCTCCAGGCCCCACGGGGCGGTGATGGTGAACAGGCCCGCGTCCACGACGGGTTCCGCGGCGCACACCCGGACCCGGTAGGCGGGCCGCCCGTCGGGCAGCCGGGCGCGCCCGAACACCTCCAGCGGGGTGCCGAGGTCGAACGGGACCACCTGCTCCAGCGCCAGGACCGCAACGGTGTGCATGGCGACAACCTAGAACAACCCCGAGATCCCGCCAAACGTTTGCACCTGGACTTATGCGCCGTACCTGGCGATGGCGGGAATCCGTTGGCCATTGGCGTTGACGCCACTTGCGGGTGAGTCCGCCGGGCGCTCGGGGCGCGCCCGCGTGTGACCGGGAAGGCGGAGGACTAGGTTCCGACCATGAACGAGACCCCCGACATCAAGCCGCGCAGCCGCGACGTCACCGACGGCCTGGAGCGCACCGCCGCGCGCGGGATGCTCCGGGCCGTCGGCATGGGCGACGAGGACTGGGTGAAGCCCCAGATCGGGGTCGCTTCGTCGTGGAACGAGATCACCCCGTGCAACCTGTCGCTGGACCGGCTGGCGAAGGCCAGCAAGGAGGGCGTGCACGCGGCAGGCGGCTACCCGCTGGAGTTCGGCACCATCTCGGTGTCCGACGGCATCTCGATGGGCCACGAGGGCATGCACTTCTCGCTGGTGTCGCGCGAGGTGATCGCGGACAGCGTGGAGACCGTGATGCAGGCCGAGCGGCTCGACGGCTCGGTGCTGCTCGCCGGGTGCGACAAGTCGTTGCCCGGCATGCTCATGGCGGCCGCGCGGCTCGACCTGGCCAGCGTGTTCCTCTACGCGGGCTCGACCCTGCCCGGCAGCGTGAAGCTCTCGGACGGCAGCGAGCGCGAAGTCACGATCATCGACGCGTTCGAGGCCGTCGGCGCCTGCGCGCGCGGCCTGATGAGCCGCGCCGACGTGGACCTGATCGAACGCGCGATCTGCCCCGGCGAGGGCGCGTGCGGCGGCATGTACACGGCGAACACGATGGCCAGCGCCGCCGAGGCGTTGGGGATGTCGCTGCCGGGCAGCGCCGCCCCGCCTGCCCCCGACCTGCGGCGCGACGGGTTCGCCCGGCGCTCGGGCGAGGCCGTGGTGGGGATGCTGCGCAAGGGCATCACCGCGCGGCAGATCATGACCCGCGAGGCGTTCGAGAACGCGATCGCGGTCGTCATGGCCTTCGGCGGGTCGACCAACGCCGTGCTGCACCTGCTGGCCATCGCCCACGAGGCCGAGGTCGAGCTGAGCCTGGACGACTTCACCCGGATCGGCGCGAAGGTGCCGCACCTGGCGGACGTGAAGCCGTTCGGGCGGCACGTGATGACCGACGTCGACCGCATCGGCGGTGTGCCGGTGGTGATGAAGGCCCTGCTGGACGCGGGTCTGCTGCACGGCGACTGCCTCACCGTCACCGGCCGCACGGTCGCCGAGAACCTGGCCGACATCGCCCCGCCCGACCCCGACGGCGTCGTGCTGCGCGCCATGGACAAGCCGATCCACCGGACCGGCGGCATCACGATCCTGCGCGGCTCGCTGTCGCCGGACGGCGCCGTCGTGAAGTCCGCCGGGTTCGACTCGGACGTGTTCACCGGCACCGCGCGGGTGTTCGACCGCGAGCGCGCCGCCATGGACGCGCTGGAGGACGGCACGATCACCGCCGGGGACGTCGTGGTCATCCGCTACGAGGGCCCCAAGGGCGGTCCCGGCATGCGCGAGATGCTCGCCATCACCGCGGCCATCAAGGGCGCGGGCCTCGGCAAGGACGTCCTGCTGCTCACCGACGGCCGGTTCTCCGGCGGCACCACCGGCCTGTGCGTCGGCCACGTCGCCCCGGAGGCCGTCGACGGCGGCCCGATCGCGTTCGTCCGCGACGGCGACCCGATCACGCTGAACGTCGCCACCGGCACGCTCGACCTCGACGTCGACGAGACCGAGCTGGCGGCCCGCCGCGAGGGCTGGGAACCGCTCCCCGCCCGCTACCGGCGCGGCGTGCTGGCGAAGTACGCGAAGCTGGTCGGCTCGGCGTCGGGCGGGGCCGTCTGCGGGTAGGGATTTCCCGCGGGGTGGAAGGGGTGTCCGGAAATCGGACACCCCTTGACCGTTTCAGCAGGTCGCCCGACGCCTCAACCCCTACTCGAACAAATGGTGTTCGGCATACTTTTCAACGTTCACAAGAACGGGTGCACTCGACCGGGGGACGCGTTAGCGGAAGTGTGAACGGTCAAAAAGACTGCCCGAAGTACGGGTTGTCCGGAGGGGCCTTGGGTAACGCGTGCGTTTCCCCTGTGCGAGCGATGGTCACGAACTCGTCCCAATTGGGAGTTGAGCCGGTTGCAAGGCGCTGGATCGTCGTCGCCGAGTGGTCACGAAGGCCTCCGATCGGCCATGCTGCTCGCCTGCACGACACGTTTCACACGGCTAATACGCAGGTCAGACCATCCTGGGCGCGTGACACGTGGGGCGGTCCCATCATCGGACGGCGGCCATGTCTAATCTCTTCGCCAGAAGCGGGCACTTCGGTTGGCGCCGATGTCCGTCGTCAACGTCGCACTGCACCCGCGGAAGGACTGAGCACAGGTGACCGGATTCCTGTTGCGGCGGTTGGTCAACTACGTAGTGCTGGCGTTCGTCGCGACGTTCCTAGCCTTCAGCCTGGCCTCCATCACATTCGACCCCATTGGCGTGCTGCAGCAGCGCAATCCGCCGCCGCCGGCCGCCACGATCGATGCCAAGCGCCACGACCTGCACCTCGACCAGCCGATTCCGCAGCGATTCTTCACCTGGATGGGTGGCGTAGTCCAAGGCGACTTCGGCCGGACGATCGCCGACCGCCCGATCACCGACGAGCTCGGCAGGCGGGTGGGCGTGAGCCTGCGGCTGTTCCTGCTCGGCATCACGATCGGCATCCTGTTCGGCGTGCTGCTCGGCGTGGTGAGCGCGATCCGCCAGTACAAGTTCAGCGACTACCTCGCGACCCTGTTCTCGTTCGTGGTGCTGTCGACGCCGGTGTTCGTGCTCGGCACCGTGCTCAAGCTCGGCGCCCAGAACCTGAACAACTCGATGGGCGACAACGTCCTGCTGTTCACCGGCGAGACGACACCGGGCTTCGAGGGCAGCTGGATAGCGTCGCTGCTGGACCGGGTGCAGCACCTCATCGTGCCGACGCTGACGATCGCACTCGGCCAGGTCGCCTACTACAGCCGCTACCAGCGCTCGTCGATGCTCGACGTGCTGGGCAGCGACTTCCTGCGGACCGCGCAGGCCAAGGGCCTCACCCGCCGCAAGGCGCTGTTCAAGCACGGCCTGCGCACGGCGCTGATCCCGATGGCCACGCTGTTCGCGTTCGGCTTCGGCCTGCTGGTGGTGGGCGGCACGTTCACCGAGCGGCTGTTCAGCTGGTTCGGCATGGGCGACTGGCTGATCACCGGCATCTCCACGCAGGACACCAACGTGACGGCCACGGTGACGCTGTTCGTCGCGGTCTGCGTGCTCTTCTCCGGATGGCTGGCCGACGTGCTCTACGCGGCTCTCGACCCCCGAATCCGCATCTAGGCAGGGTGACGACGTGACCGTAATCCTCAACGAGGGCGACTCCGCGGGTACCTCGGGTGCCGCCTCGGGCAGCCCCGTCGACGCCGCGCCGGATCCCGGCAAGTCCACGACCAGGGGCAGGCTCGTCCTGACCCGGTTCCTGCGCAACAAGTTCGCGCTCTTCGGCCTGGTCGTCATCGTGCTGATGTACCTGCTGGCGTTCGTCGGCCCGCTGCTGTCCAAGTGGAGCTACGACGAGCAGGACTACACCGCGTTCCTCCAGGCGCCCTACCCGGACCACATCTTCGGCACCGACAAGATCGGTACCGACATGTTCGCGCAGACCATGCGCGGACTCCAGAAGTCGCTGCTCATCGGTCTGCTGGTGGCGGTCATCTCGACCGGGTTCGCGGCGTTGGTCGGCGCGGTGGCGGGCTACTTCCTCGGCTGGGTCGACAAGGGCCTGATGTGGGTGGTCGACCTGCTGCTGGTGCTCCCGTCGTTCCTGATCATCGCGATCCTCAGCCCGGCGTTCCGCGGCAAGTCCTGGCTGCTGTTCGTGCTGCTGCTCGCGGCGTTCCAGTGGATGATCACCGCCCGCATCGTGCGCGGCATGACGCTCACGCTCAAGGAGCGCGAGTTCGTCAAGGCCGCCAGGTACATGGGGCAGTCGCCGGGGCGGATCATCTTCAAGCACATCGTGCCGAACATGGCGTCGCTGCTGATCATCGACGCGACCATCAACGTCGGCTCCGCGGTGATCGCCGAGACGGGCCTGAGCTACTTCGGCTTCGGCGTGCAGACCCCGGACGTCTCGCTCGGCACGCTCATCGCGTCCGGCAGCGACTCGGCGCTCACCTACGCCTGGCTGTTCCTCATCCCGGCGGGCTTCCTGGTGGTCTTCGTGCTCGCCGTGAACTTCGTCGGCGACGGCCTGCGCGACGCGCTCGACCCGACGTCCTCCCGCGGCCGCAAGCGCGAGAAGAAGGCCGACCTGGACGAGGACCGCCCGTCCCACGTCCCGGAACCCGACACCACCACGTCCAGCACCACCACGTCCGGCGGAGGAAAAGCCTGATGACCAGCGCGGAACTCCTCTTCGACTCCGCCGACCGGCCCGCCCCGACCGGCCCGGTGCTCGAGGTCAACGACCTCGCGGTGTCCTTCCCCAGCGAGTCCGGCCGGGTGCGCGCGGTGCGCGGCCTGAGCTACCAGGTCTCGCCCGGCGAGGTGCTCGGCATCGTCGGCGAGTCCGGCTCCGGCAAGTCGGTGTCCTCGCTCGCGGTCATGGGCCTGCTGCCCCCGCAGGCGCGGATCACCGGCTCCATCAAGTTCCAGGGCCGCGAGCTGATCGGCCTGAACGACGGCGAGCTGTCGAAGATCCGCGGCAAGCGCGTCGCGATGGTGTTCCAGGACCCGCTGTCGGCGTTGACCCCGGTCTACACCGTCGGCGACCAGATCGCCGAGGCGCTGCTGGTGCACCGCGGCGCGAAGATCTCCAAGCAGGCCGCCGCCAAGCGCGCGGTGGAACTGCTCGACCTGGTCGGCATCCCGAACGCCGTCGAGCGCGCCAAGGCGTTCCCGCACGAGTTCTCCGGCGGCATGAGGCAGCGCGCGGTCATCGCGATGGCCATCGCCAACGACCCCGACCTGATCATCGCCGACGAGCCGACCACCGCGCTCGACGTGACGGTGCAGGCGCAGGTGCTGGAGGTGCTCAAGACCGCGCAGGAGGTCACCGGCGCGGGCATCGTGATCATCACCCACGACCTGGGCGTCGTCGCGGGCTTCGCCGACCGGCTGATGGTGATGTACGCGGGCAAGGCCGTGGAGACCGGGCAGGTCGACGAGATCTACGCCCGCCCCCGGATGCCGTACACGCTGGGCCTGCTGGGTTCCATCCCGCGCCTGGACGTCGGCGAGAAGCAGCCGCTGGTGCCGATCGTGGGCCAGCCGCCGTCGCTGACCGACCTGCCGCCCGGCTGCCCGTTCGCGCCGCGCTGCCCGATGGAGATCGACGCCTGCCGCACCGCGGAGCCCGAACTGGTGGACGTGGACGGCTCGCCCGAGCACCGCGCGGCCTGCATCCGCACCGACGAGCTGGCGGCCAAGGACACCGACGGCGCCGAGGCGGCCGTGGAGATCTTCGGCGCCGAGGTGATCGAGGTGGCGCCGATCGCGAAGGTGCCCCGCGAGGAGCGCAAGGTCGTGCTCCAGCTCTCGGGCCTGGTGAAGCACTACCCGGTCACCAAGGGCGTCGTGCTCAAGCGCCGGGTCGGCACCGTGCACGCCGTCGACGGCATCTCGTTCGACATCCGCGAGGGCGAGACGCTCGGCGTCGTGGGCGAGTCCGGCTGCGGCAAGACGACCACGCTGATGGAGATCCTCAACCTCCAGAAGCCCATGGGCGGCACGCTGTCCGTGCTCGGGCAGGACGCCGCGACCCTGAACGCCAAGTCCCGCAAGGCGATCCGCCGCGACCTCCAGGTCGTGTTCCAGGACCCGATGGCCGCGCTCGACCCCCGGCTGCCGATCTTCGACGTGATCGCCGAACCCCTCCAGGTGCACGGGTTCGAGAAGTCGGTGATCGACAAGCGCATCCCCGAACTGCTGGACCTGGTCGGGCTGCGCCGCGAGCACGCGTCCCGCTACCCGGCCGAGTTCTCCGGCGGGCAGCGGCAGCGCATCGGCATCGCGCGGGCGCTGGCGCTGGAACCGAAGCTGATCGTGCTCGACGAGCCGGTGTCGGCGCTGGACGTGTCCATCCAGGCGGGTGTGATCAACCTGCTGGAGGAGCTGAAGGCCAAGCTGGGCCTGAGCTACCTCTTCGTCGCGCACGACCTGTCCGTGGTGCGCCACATCGCGGACCGGGTCGCGGTCATGTACCTGGGCAAGATCGTCGAGATCGGCCAGGTCGACCAGGTCTTCGACGCGCCGCGCCACCCGTACACCCAGGCGCTGCTCTCGGCGATCCCGATCCCGGACCCGGTCAAGGAGCGGCAGCGCGAGCGGATCCTGGTGACGGGCGACCTGCCCAGCCCGGCCAACCCGCCGTCGGGCTGCCGGTTCCGCACCCGCTGCTTCCTGCACGCGACGCTGCCGGAGGACAAGCAGCGCACGTGCGTCGAGGTGGAGCCGCCGCGCCAGGAACAGGGCGAGGACCACGAGGCCGCCTGCCACTTCGCTCAAACCAGGCAAGTCCTCTGAGTCGCACACCTACGGTGCAGGACACGGGGCAAAGAGGTTTCCGGACGCGGGGCGTCCGGGCGCACGAACCGGGCCACGACGTACGCGGCCAGGCATGAGGGAGGTTCACGACAGTGAGTCGACGTGTATTGGCCAGGGTGGCCGCGCCGGTGGCCGCGCTTGCATTGGTGCTGACCGCGTGCGGTAGCGGTCCCACGGGCAGCGACCAGGGGCTCAAGGGTGCTGACCAGCAGGAGCAGGGCAAGGACGACATCAACCCCGTCGAGGTGTCCAAGCTGAAGGAGGGCGGCGAGTTCAAGTGGCCCGTCGACTCCCTGGCGGACAACTGGAACTACAACAACGTCGACGGCACCGTCGCCTCGGGTGCCCGCATGATCTCCGCGGTCATGCCGAACATCTTCAGCCAGAACGCCGACTCGACGATCGCGATGGACAAGGACTACCTCGAGGACGCGTCGGTCACGTCGCAGGACCCGCAGGTGGTCACCTACAAGCTCAACCCGAAGGCCAAGTGGAGTGACGGCACGGCCTTCTCGTGGGAGGACTTCGCCGCGCAGGCGAAGGCGAACAACGGCACCGACCCGGCGTTCCTGACCGCGTCCACCACGGGCTACGAGGACATCGAGAAGGTCGAGAAGGGCGCCTCCGACCAGGAGGTGAAGGTCACCTTCAAGAAGAAGTTCGCCGAGTGGAAGAGCCTCTTCGGCCCGCTGTACCCGAAGTCGCTCAACGCCACGGCGGACGAGTTCAACAAGGGCTGGGTCGACGGCCCGAAGCTCACCGCGGGTCCGTTCAAGATCGGCACGATCGACCTGACCGGCAAGCTCGTCACGGTGGTCCGCGACGACGCGTGGTGGGGCGAGAAGCCGAAGCTGGACAAGATCACCTTCCGGGTGATCGACCGCACCGCGCTGGCCGACTCGCTCGCCAACGGCGCCATCGACTGGTACGACATCGGCTCCAACGTCGACCTGTACAAGCGCGCGCAGCAGACGCCCGGCATCAAGATCCGCCAGGCCGTCACCCCCGACTACAACCACCTGACGTTCAACGGTGCCGCCTCCGCCGTCATGAGCGACGCGAAGGTGCGCACGTCGGTCATGCAGGGCATCGACACGGCCACGATCTCCAAGGCGATCCTCGGCCCGATCCAGCCCGACCCGAAGGTCCTCGGCAACCACATCTTCCTGTTGGGCGCCAAGGAGTACAAGGACAACGCCGCGGTCGCGAAGTTCGACAAGGAAGCCGCCAAGAAGGGGCTCGACGACGCCGGTTGGAAGCTCGAGGGCGACGTCCGCAAGAAGGACGGCAAGGACCTCGCGATCCGCTTCGTGATCCCGACCCCGAACCCGACCAGCGACCAGGTCTCCAAGCTGGTGCAGACGCAGCTCAAGGAGGTCGGCGTCAAGGTCGACATCCAGGCCGTCCCGTCGGCGGACTTCTTCAAGTCGCACATCAACGTCGGTGACTTCGACATCACCTCGTTCCGCTGGCTGAGCACGGCGTTCCCGATCAGCTCCTCGAAGTCGATCTACGCGCTCGACCCGGCCAACGTGAACCAGAACTACGGCCGCGTCGGCAGCGACGACATCAACAAGCTGTTCGACGAGGCCAACAGCGAGCTCGACGACACCAAGCGCTCCGACCTGGCGAACCAGATCGACGAGGCGATCTGGAAGTCCGGCCACCAGTTGCCGATCTTCCAGAGCCCCGGTGCCGTCGCGGTCCGCGAGAACATCGCGAACTTCGGCGCGGTCGGTTTCGCGAACAGCCCGTACGACTACATCCACATCGGCTTCACCAGCTGATAGCGGTGCTTTCCCCGACGGCCCGGTGGGTTTCCCCGCCGGGCCGTCGGCCTGTGGAGGAGGAGTTCGCTTGTTCCGGATCAGGGCGGTGCGCCACGGCGTCGCCGCGGTGGCGGTCGTCCTCGTGCTGTGCGCGGGTGTCGCGGTGGCGGCGCTGCTGTCGTTCACCTCGGCGTCCGACCGCATCGGCGCGCTGACCGGCCGCGCGGTCGGCCAGGTCGTGCGGGTCGCGCAGAACACCGTGGAGCTGAACTGGCCGCTGCCCGACGGCACCTACCGCACAGCCCTGGTCGACGTCCCCGGCCGCCCACCCGCGCCGGGCCAGAAGACCCAGGTCGCCTACGACCCGGCCGACCCCGACCACGTCGTGATGCCCGGCGCCGAGTTGCTGGTGCAGGCCGACCGCGCCCTCAGCGGCCTCGCGTTCACCGCCGCCGTGGTCCTGCTCGTGCTCGCCGCCACCGCCTGGCGCCTGCTCACCCGCGCCCGCGCCGCCCGCCGCCCCACCCGCAAGGCCCGCGTCCGCCGCGTCCGCGTCCAGTCCGGCCTCATCGTCCGCTCCTGGCTGGAGGTCGACGGCCCCCGCGAACGCTGGATCCCCGTCTACTACGACCCCGCCCTGGTCGCCATGCCCTCCCCGGCCGACGTCGTCCTGCACGGCGACCCCCAGCGCGACCGGCTCGTCGTGGTCCAGACCGGCGACGTGCTCCTGTACCCGTCCGGTCCCGTCACCTCCAAGCACCCCCGCGGCCGCCGCGGCGACAGCCCGTCCGAACCGGATCCCGACGTCGTGGCCGCCGCCCGCGCTGCCGGTTGGCCGCGCCAACTCCGCGGCGACGCCGTGCTGGTGATCCCGGCCCCGTTCATCGGCCTGTTCTGGGCCTACCTCGACGGCAGCGGCTTCAGCGGCTGGCTCGCCGCCACCCTGGTGACCGCGGGCATGGGCCTGTGGGTCGCCGCCTGGCGCGGAGCGGACCCGTCCTGAGCGGCGGTGACCGGGAGTCGGGGCAGGCGGGCGACCGCAAGGGGCGCGTGGTCTTCCTGAACGGGGTGTCGAGTTCGGGCAAGACGAGCATCGCCGAGCAGTTGCTGCGCGTGCTGGACACGCCGTACTTCCACCTGGGCGTGGACGTCGTCAACGGTTTGCGGGCGAAGGAACGCACCCTCGAACTCGGTCCGGCGGAACTCGCCGACGTGCTCAGGCGCACTCGCGCGGGTTTCCACCGGGTGGTGGCGGGCATGGCGCAGGCGGGCAACGACGTCGTGGTCGACCACCTGCTCAGCGAGCCCTGGCGCCTGGTCGACTGCCTTGCCGTGCTGGAGGGGCTGGACGTCGTCTTCGTGGGCGTCCACTGCCCGGTCGACGAGCTGCGCCGCCGGGAGATCGCGCGGGGTGACCGGGAGCCGGGGCAGGCGGAGTCGCAGTTGGCGCTGGTGCACGCGCACGGCCTGTACGACGTCGAGTGCGACACGGGCGTCGAAAGCCCCCTCGACTGCGCCTTGAGGATCAAGGCGTTCCTCGCGGAACCCGTCCGGGAACGGGCTTTCGACCGGCTGCGGGCCCGCTGATCCGCAACCCCTCGGCCCGCCCGACCGGTAGTGCGGGGGACGGGCGAGCCGGGAGGACTGCGGTGGGGGTACCGAAGGAGTTCGTGGCGGGGGCGTCACCGCGCCCGCTGCGGACCGCGTTCCTGCTGACACGGGACATGGGGCACGCAGAGGATCGGCTACGCTGAAACCTGACACGTATGTGAGCTACAACGACCACCCAGGTCACGAGTGGAGGCGTCGTGCGGATCGGGGATCTCGCCGCGAAGGCCGGTGTGGCGGTGCGGTCGCTGCGGTACTACGAGGAGCAGGGGCTGCTCACGTCGGAGCGCGGTTGCGGAGGGCAGCGGCAGTACGACGACGCGGCCGTGGAGCGGGTGGACCTGATCCAGTTGCTGTACTCCGCGGGCCTGTCCAGCAAGGCGATCCGCGGGCTGCTGCCGTGCGTCGTGTCGATGGCCAGCACGCCGGAGTCGCGCGCGGCGCTGGCCGCGGAACGGGCGCGCATCGATCGGCAGATCGAGGACCTGTTGCGGGCGCGGGACAAGCTCGACGAGATCATCGTGTTCAGCGGCAGTCCCGAGTCCGGGTGCGCGTGGGTGGAGGCGGTCGAGGTCTGAGCTACTCGGCGATCTCGCGCCGGGACAGCCCGACCTCCTCGATGTCCAAAGTGGACTGAATCTGGCGCAGCACGGTGTACTTGTCGTTGTACACGCGGTAGCGCGCGGCGTCCTCCTCACTGCCCGCGTGCAGCTTGCGCGGGTGCTTGTCGTACTTGTGGCGCAGCCGTTCGCGCATGGTGGCACCGCACGGGCCGGGCGGTCAGCTGGTGGCGGCCGAGGGGACGACCGCGGGCACGCGGTCGATGGCGGGCGGCGGTCCCGGCGGGGTGCCGTCGCCGAATGGGGAGCCGCCGAGCTGCTCGCGGAAGTGCGGCGTGAGCCAGCCGGCCGGGTCGGGACCGACCGCGACGATGCCCGTCGGGTTGATCGCCACGTGCACCCCGTAGTAGTGCCGCCGGATGTGGTCGAAGTGGGTCGTGTCGCCGAAACCGGGGGTCTGGAACAGGTCCCGCGCGTACGCCCACAGCGCCGGGTACTCGATCAGCTTGCGCGCGTTGCACTTGAAGTGGCCGTGGTAGACCGCGTCGAAGCGGGCCAGCGTCGGGTACAGCCGGACGTCGGCCTCGGTGATCCGGTCGCCCATCAGGAAGCGCTGCCGGGTCAGCCGGTCCTCCAGTCCGTCCAGCCCCTCGAACACCCCGCGCACCGCCCGGTCGTAGCTCGCCTGCGACGGCGCGAACCCGGACCGGTACACGCCGTTGGCGACGTTGCGGTACACGTGGTCGTTCAGCTCGTCGATCCCGTCCCGCAGCTCCACCGGGTACAGGTCCGGCGCGCCCTCGCGGTGCAGCGCCGTCCACTCCGACTCCAGGTCGAGGGTGAGCTGGTCGTAGTCGTTGGTCACCAGGTGGCCGCTGGGCACGTCCACCAGCCCCGGCACGCTCACCCCGCCGTCGTAGTCGGGGGCGCGCTTGAGGTAGGAGTCGCGTAGCGCGTGCACGCCGAGCACCGGATCGAGCCCGCCGGGGCTGCCGGTCTCCGCGGTGAACACCCAGTGCACCGCGCCCTCGATGTCCTCCTGGATCGGGTCGGTCACGCCCAGTGAGATCGCGTCGTCCAGGCCCATCAGCCTGCGCACGATCACCGACCGGTGCGCCCACGGGCACGCCCGGTTGACCACCAGCCGGTACCGCCCCGCCTCGACCGGCCAGCCGTCGGCCGCGTCCGCCGTGACCCGGTCCACGAACTTCATCGGCGTGCGCTCGAAGTCCGCGCTGTCGTCCGCTGCCACCGTCTCGTCTCCCTCGTTCGGCGTCGGTCACAATCGTCCGCGTGCCAGGACAACGCTCGCGTGTGATCACCACAGCCTCTCCCTGCCCGTGCGGGCTCGGCAACTCCTACGGCGACTGCTGCGGCAGGGCGCACAGCGGCGGCACCTCCGCGGCGACCGCCGAACTGCTGATGCGCTCGCGCTACAGCGCCTTCGCGGTCGGCGACGTCGACTACCTGCTGCGCACCTGGGACCCGACGACCCGGCCTCCGTCGCTGGACCTCGACCCGGCCCAGCGGTGGACGCGGCTGGAGGTGCTCGGCACCACCGGCGGGGGAGTGCTGCACCGCGAGGGCACGGTGGAGTTCCGCGCGCACTACCTGGACGGCGGCCAGCGGTTCGACCTGCACGAGAACAGCCGCTTCCGGCGCGACAACGGCCTGTGGGTGTACCTCGACGCTGTGACCTGACCCGGATTCGAGCGAACCGGACCCGAGAAGCGCTCACGTTCACTATCGTCGTCCCCAGTCGACCGGGGGGACGATCACGTGGACACCACACCGCATCCGAGCACACCCGAACCGATGCCCGCGCCATGGGCACCGCCGCCCGCGCCGAAGCCGGGGGTGATCCCGCTCCGCGTCCTGAACGTCGGCGAGATCTTCTCCGGCGCCTTCCGGACGGTGCGCCGCCACCTCGGACTGCTGGTCGTGCCCAGCGCGCTCCTGCTGCTGCTCTCCCAGGGCGTCAGCCTGCTCGTGGTGCTGACGATCTCGGCCGACTACCAGCGGATGCTGGTCGACATGCGGCCGGGCCGTGGCGTGCCCGCGGAGTTCTGGGGCCTGTTCTGGCAGCAGATGGCGGCGTCCTCGGTGTCGCTCGGGGTCAGCGCTCTGGTCCAGACGTTCTTGACGGGCCTCGTGACCGTGGTGGTCAGCCGGGCGGTCCTCGGGAAGCCGATCACCGCCGCGGAGGCGTGGGCGGAACTCCGGCCGCGGGCGTGGCACCTGGTCGCCGTGTCGATCCTCTACCTGATCTCCGTGGTCATCGCGACCCTGTTCTGCCTCCTGCCCGGCGTCTGGGTCGCGGTCGTGTTCTCGCTGGCGGTTCCCGCGCTCGTCCTCGAGAAGCTGCCGGTCAGGCGCTCGTTCACGCACTCGCGGGCACTCGTGCGCAACGCCTGGTGGAGCACCTTCGGCATCCTGACCGCGGCCTACGCCACCGTCATGATGATCACTTTCCTGGCCGGCCTCCCCTTCACGGCGAGCGTCTTCATCGATGGCACGTTCACCCAGGGCGTTGCGGCGCTGTCCACCCCGATGATCTTCCTCAGCAGCCTCGTCGGTGTTGTCGTCAGCGCTTTCACGGCCCCGTTCTACTCGGCCGTCGTCGCACTGGTCTACCTCGACCGGAGGATCCAGGTCGAACGCCTCGACCTGGTCCTGGCACGGGCGGCCGCGGCCTAGCGGTCAGCCGACACCCCGGCCGGGCGCGCTCATGTCCCCCGTCGCGGGTGTGCCGTCGACGAGCCCGTAGCGCAGGTGCACGGTTCCCTTCGGGGTGGCCGCCGGTGGTTCGAGGAGCGTGATGTTCGTGGGCACGGTGCCGCCCTCGAACACCTTCTTGCCGACGCCGAGCAGGATCGGGTGGATCCAGAGGTCGAGGCGGTCGAAGAGCTTCTCGCGCAGGAGGGTCTGCACGAGGTCCAGGCTTCCCACGACCTTCACGTTCTCGTGCCGGTCGCGCACCTCGCGGATCGCGGCGGGCAGGTCCGGGCCGAGGTGCGTGGACCCGGCCCACGGGAGGTCGGGTGTGCCGCGCGAGGCCACGTACTTCGGGATGCTGTTGAAGAGCGCGGCGATCCCGCCGTCCTGGTCGTCGGCTCCCTGGTGCGGCCAGAACGACGCGAAGATGTCGTAGGTCCGCCTGCCGAGCAGCAGGGCGTCCGTGCCCTCGTACGCGGCACCCATCTGCGCCCCGGCGACCTCGTCCACGAGGGGCGCCTGCCAACCGCCGAACGCGAACCCGTCCGGGTCCTCGTCCGGCCCGCCGGGCGCCTGCCCGACGAGGTCGAGGGTCGCGAACATCTCGATGTGGATGAGGCCCATGTCGACTCCCTGGTGTTCGTCGTGGTCGGGAGGTAGACCCGCGGGCGCCGGGAAACTCATCGCGGCGATCGGTGGGGGTGGCCGCGCCCGCTCAGTCCCGCAGCTCGGCGGGCAGCCCGAAGGTCTCGAACAGCGACAGGTCGAAGAAGCACGCGACGTGGGTGACGCCCTCCGGGGACAGGGTGAGCACGGGCAGGTTGAACGGGCGGTGCACTGGGTGTCGACGAGCCGGGCGATGTCGGGGCCGCCCCGGTACCAGGAGGTGAACGGGGGCATCTCCCACACGGCGTCGGAGGTGAACAGGTCGATGATCGCCGGGATGTCCTTGGCCTCGAACGCCTTCACGTACCGGTCGAGCAGTTCCCGCTGCCGCGCCGTGGTCGGCTCGGTGACCGCCTCCTCGGTCGGCGACACCTCGTCGAGCTGGGCGCGGGCGCGTTGCAGCGAGCTGTTCACGGCCGCCGTCGTGGTCTCCAGCAGTTCGGCGACCTCGGCCGCCTTCCACGCCAGCACGTCGCGCAGCAGCAGCACGGCGCGCTGCCGCGGCGGCAGGAACTGCAGGGCGGCGACCAGCGCGAGCCGGACGCTCTCCCGCGAGGTGACGATCGAGGCGGGGTCGTCCGGCGCGGCGGTGAGCATGGCGTCCGGGATCGGTTCCAGCCACGGCACCTCGGGCCGTTCGACGAGCTTGTCGTCGGGACCGGCCCCGGGACCGCCGAGACCGGTGGGCAGCGGGCGCTTGCCGCGACCGTCCAAAGCGGTCAGGCAGGTGCGGGTGGCGATGGAGTAGAGCCACGTGCGCACCGACGAGCGGCCCTCGAACCGGTCGTAGGCCTTCCACGCGCGCAGGTACGTCTCCTGGACCATGTCCTCGGCGTCGTGCACCGAACCGAGCATCCGGTAGCAGTGCGCCAGCAGTTCGCGCCGCACCGGTTCGGCGAGCGCGAGGAAGTCCTTGTCGGCCGCGGGATCCACTGTCGTCACGGCGGTACGCCTCCTTCCGGGGCCCGCCCGACCGGTCGGTACCGGTCCGCGGACGAATTTTCCTGGGCGCGCTGAGTTTTCGCCACGGGCGCCGTCCGCACAACAGCCGGTCCCGACCGGACGGAGGGCAAGCCATGACCGCCACCACCTCCAGGCGTTCCGCTCACATCGCCAGGCGATGACCCTGGACACGTCGGTCGCTCCCGGTGTCCTCTGCGGACTGGTCGCGCGGCACTGCCGCGAGCCTGCGCACCGTTCTGCCGCGATAGGACGAAAACAGCTTCCACTTCCACGAACGAGTTAAGCGATCACTCGTTCGTGGAAGTCATTTGCGGTGGGTTTCACGTTGTGTCGCACAAAATCCGCAAGTCCTGTCCTTCTACCGTGATCGCGTTGCACGGCACGTACGCTCCCGCCCCGTTGGCTCGACGACTACCGGTCGAGCAGGTGGCGCCTCAGAGGAGTCGTACGTGCTCGGTTGTTGGGAACTCGTCGCATCCGCGGTCCTCTACGCGCTGGGCATCGTCGCCCAGAGCGTCGCCGCGCGCCGTGCGGAACTCCGCCCCGGCGCGGATCTCGGGCTGATCGCCCGGCTGGCCACCGACCGCCTCTACCTGCTCGGGTTCACCGCCCAGGTCGGCGGGTTCGTGCTCGCCTTCCTCGCCCGCGGCTCGCTGCCCCTCTACCTCGTGCAGGCCGGATCGGCCTCGGCCATCGGCATCGCCACGGCGTTCGGGGTACTCGTGCTCGGCTGGCGGGTCCGCCGCGTCGAGGTGGTCGTGCTCGTCCTGCTGGCCGTCGGCATGGTCCTGCTCGGCGGGGCCGCCGCGCCGTCCACCGCCCGCGACCTCACGCCCGTGATGGTCGCCGCCCTGGTCGGGGCGCTTGTGCTGACCGGGCTGCTCGGCGTCCGGGCGGGCAGGCCGAACGCCGTCGTGTCGGCCGCCGTGCCCGCTGGCGTCGCGTTCGCCGTGGTCGCCGTCGCGGGTCGGGCGCTGGCGGGCGGCGACCTGCTCGCGCTGCCGTGGCAGCCGCTGGCCTGGGTGCTCGTGGTCGCCGCCGTGCTCGGTCAGGCGCTGCTCGCGGGCGCGCTGCAACGCGGGTCCGCCACGTCCGCGATCGCCACGATGGACGCCACCTCGATGGTGCTCGCCTCGGTCGTCGGCATGGCCGCGATGGGGGACCGGATCGCGCCGGGACGCGAGTTGTGGGTCGCCGTCGGCCTTGCCCTGGTCGTGCTCGGCGTGCTCGCGCTGGGCAAGGCGCCCGCCGCCACCCCGGCCGCCGCCACCCCGGTCAAGGAGGCGGTGTGAGGCCCACCGCGAGCGTCTCGCTCGACCTGGACAACCTCTGGGCGTACCTCAAGACCCACGGCGACCAGGACTGGACCCGCTACCCGAGCTTCCTGCCCACAGCCGTGCCCCGGCTGCTGGAGGTGTTCGGCGAGCAGCGCCTCACCACGACGGTGTTCGCGGTCGGCGCGGACGTCGAGCGCGAGGACGGCGCCAAGGCCGTCGCGGCGATCAGCGCGGCGGGCCACGAGGTGGCGAACCACTCGTGGGGCCACGAGCCGTGGCTGCACCGGTACTCGCTCGCCGAGCTGGAGTCCGAACTGGTCCGCACCGAGGACGCCATCGTCGCCGCGGGCGCGCCCCGCCCCATCGGCTTCCGCGGCCCCGGCTACAGCGTCACGCCGGACCTGCTCGCGCTGCTCGTGGAACGCGGCTACTCCTACGACGCGAGCACCTGGCCCACCTGGATCGGGCCGCTGGCCAGGGCGTACCACAACCGGAGCGTCGCGGAGGGCGCCGAGTCCGACGAGCTGTTCGGCGGGTTCTCGCGCGTCCGCGCCCCGGTCGGCGCCTACCGGTGGCGGGTCGGCACCTCGACGTCGTTGGTGGAGCTGCCGGTCACGACCATGCCGTTGCTGCGCACCCCGATCCACGCCTCCTACCTCCAGCAGCTCAACCAGGTCTCGCCCCGGCTGGCGCGCGGTTACTTCCGCACCGCGCTGCGGCTGTGCCTGGTCCGCGGCGTCGGACCGTCGCTGCTGCTGCACCCGACCGACGTGCTGGACGCGACCGAGGCGCCGGGCATGGAGTTCTTCCCCGGCATGGCCGTGCCGAGCGCCCGCAAGACCGAGCTGCTCGGCTGGGTCCTGGGCGAGCTGCGCCGCCACTTCGACCTCGTGGGCACCGGCGAGCACGTGTCACGGGTCCGCGCCGAGGGCCTGCGCCGCGAGCGCGACGCGTTGGAGAGCCGCGGATGACCGCCCTGGTGGCCGTGCGGCACGACCTCCGGATCCCGGAGCGGTCGTTGCGCGCCCTCGCGTGCGCGACCGTCGCGCTGGCCCCCGTGGAGGGGTACCTCCTCGCCGTGCACGGCCAGCTGGCCAAGCTGGCGCCCGCGCTGCTCGCGGTCACCTGGGTGATCGTCCGGGTCCGTGAACGCGTGCCGCTCCGGCTGCACCCCGTCCACGCCGTGCTCGCGCTGTTCGCCGTCGTGGTGCTGGTGTCCGCGGCGGTGCACGCCGGGGAGCCGTACGCGCTGGAGTACGCGCGGCGCTGGCTGCCGTTCCTGGTGGTCACCGCGATCCTGGTCGACGTCGCCGCCCGCGAGGTGCCGATCCGAGCGCTGCTGGTGTCCGCGGTCGCCGGGGCGGCCGTCGCGGGAGCCGGGGCGTTGTACAGCCTGATCGCCGAGGGCGAGTCGCGGGCGAGCGGACCGCTGGACGACCCCAACGACCTGGCGCACGTGCTGGTCGCCGCGCTGCCGCTGGTGGTGCCGATCGTGGCCGCCCGCCGCAGGTGGGTCTCCGCCCTCGCGCTGTTCGCGGGCGCGGTCCTGGTCGCGGGCGCCGCGGCGACGTTCTCCCGCGGCGGCGGGCTCGCGCTGACGGCTGCGGTCGCGCTCCTGCTGCTGCGCAAGGTGTTGCCGCTGCGGGCGTTGGCCGCCGCGGGCGCCGTGCTGGCCGTGCTCGTGCTCGGCGGCGCGGTGGTGGCCGAGCAGGAACTGGCGAAGGCGTTGCAGGAGAAGAGCTTCATCGCCTCGACCAATGTGGACACCCGCGAACTCCGCTGGCAGGCCGCCGCCCGCATCCTCACCGAGCACCCGCTGCTCGGCGTCGGGCCCGGCGGGTTCCGGCAGGAGTACGCGGGGATGTCGCACAACGCCGAGGTCGACGAGCAGTCCCCGGTGGCGCACAACATGTACCTGGAGGTCGCGGCCGAACTCGGGCTGCCCGGCTTCCTGCTGTTCGCCGGTCTGATCGGCACCGCCGTCGTGGCGGGCGAACGGGCCCTGCGCCGCGGTGCCGACCGGTACGAGGTGGTCGCGGTGCAAGCGGGCCTGCTCGCCGTCGTGGTGGCCTCGACCTTCCTGTCCGAGCAGTACTACCTGCCGCTGTGGCTGATGATCGCGGTCGCCTGCGCGGCCGACCTACGAACCGGGAGTGGGATTGCGCGTCCTGCACGTGATCAGTGAGATGGGCACGGGCGGCGCGGAAGCGCTCGTCGCGGGCATGACCATGGCGGGCCGGGACTTCGGCTGGGAATCCGCCGTCGCCAGCGGCGGCGGGCACCGCGCCGAGGCCCTGCGGGTGCCGCACTTCGCCGTGCCACCGGCCAGGCGCAGCGCGACCGGCGTCGTGCGCTCGGCTCTCGCGACGAAGACCGCGTACCGCCGGTTCCGGCCGGACGTCGTGGTGGCGCACAACGTCGGCGCGTCCGCGGTGGCCAGGCTCGCGATGGTGCCGCTGCACCGCGTGCCGGTGCTGACGGTGTTCCACGGCGTCTCGGCGACCGACTACGCCAAGGCCGCCAAGGTGCTGCGCCGCACGTCCGACTCGGTCGTGGCGGTCGCGGCGGCCACCGCCGACCGGCTGTGCGAGGCCGGGCTGCGCAAGCCGTCCGTGATCCGCAACGCGGCCTTCCCGCAGACCCCGCGGGTCGACCGGCACACGGTGCGCGCCGCGCTGGGCGTCGGCGACGACGTGCCGGTGGCGCTGTGCCTGGCCCGGATGGAACCGCAGAAGCGCCACGACGTGCTGCTGGACGCCTGGGCGATGCTGGACCGCGACGCCGTGCTGTGGCTCGCCGGTGACGGCAGCCTGCGGCCCGCCCTGGAGCGCCGGGCCCACGAGCTGGGGCTCGACGGCCGGGTCCGCTTCCTCGGCAACCGGTCGGACGTGGCCGACCTGCTCACCGCCACCGACGCCACCGTCCTCACCAGCGACTGGGAGGGCATGCCGATCGCCGTGCTCGAGTCGCTGGCCGCCGGGCGGCCGGTGGTCGCGACCGACGTCGACGGCGTCCGGGAGGCGCTGGCCGACGGCGGCGGCGTGGTGGTGCCGCGCGGTGACCCGCGGGCCGTCGCCGACGCGCTGCGCGCACTGCTTTCCGATACCGACATCCGCGCCGCGGTCGCCGTGGCCGGGAACGATCACGACGGGCAGAACCTGATGAAGTCCTACGACGAACTCCTGCGCACGATGGTGGACGGGGGCCGACGGTGAACCGGCGCCTCCTCGAATGCCTGCTGGCGGCCCTCGCCGTCGGCGTGCTGGTGCTGGTGGTGGGCCTGCTGCGCCCCGCCGAGTACCAGGGCAGGGTCGGCCTGCTGGCCGAACCCGCCGCCGTCGCCCCGGAGTCCGGGTCGACCGCCCAGTACGGCGAGGTCGTCTCGCTCGCGCTGCCCGCGCTGGTCGAGCTGTCCCGCAGCCCCTCGGTGCTCCAGTCCGCCGCGCGCGGGTCCGGCTACTCGGCCGTCGACCTGGCGAAGCAGGTGTCCGTGGAGCTGGTCCCGGCCTCCGGCCTTGCCAGGCTGTCCGTGCGCGCCGGGTCTGCCGAGCAGGCGGGCGCCACCGCGTCCGCCATCGCCCGCAGCCTCGTCGACGCCGGACTGCTGGCCCCGGTGGCGAAGCTGCGGGTACTCGACGAGCGCCCGGACGTCGTGCGGGTCGCCCCGGACCGCCTGCTGTCCACCGGCTTGGCGCTGGCGGCGGCGGTGATGGCCGGGATCGCGATGGCCGTGGTCCGCCAGCTGCTCACCGCCCGCGGCCACGAGACCGTCCGCAAGGCGCTCACCGCCGCGGGCACCCGCCACCCGGTCCTCACCGCGAACGCCGACGACCCCGACCTGGCCGACCGCCTCGCGGTGCTGTGCCGGGCCTCCGGACGGCAGGCCCGCGTGGTCGCCGCCTCGCCGGACCTCGTCGACCGGGCGGAGGAGCTGTCCGACCGCCTGGTGCTCCTCACCCACCCGGCACGGGTCCTGGTCCCCGTCCGCGGCGACCTGGCCGAGCCCCCGATGGGCGACGCGGTGATCGCGTTGACGCACCGGGGCACCGGTGACGACCTGACCGCCGCCGTCGGCGTGCTGCCCGCGTCCGCCGTGCTCGTCGCGGTGGTGATCGCATGACCTCGCGCCGCGGACCCGCGTTCGCCGCCGCGGTGGGGGACTGGGCGGCCGTGTCGGCACGGGTGCTCCGTCCCCCGATGGCCGTCACCCCGCCTCCCGCCGAACCCGGCCCCGCCACGTTGACGGGGTGGAGCGCGGCGTTGACCGCCCGTCCCCCGGTCGAGCCCGTCCCCGCGGGGGACGAGTCCGGCGAGGCGGTGCGGGCATGAGGCAGGCCGTCGTGGCGGCGGGCCGGGGTGCGGCATGACGCTGCGCGAACTCCGCAGGCCGAGCCCCGCCCTGGCGGTCGGCACGGCGCTGCTCGCCGCCATCGGGGTGGTGAGCGCCTGGTGGGCGCTGCGGCCGTCGTGGCAGGTTCCCCTGCCCACGTCGGCGAACCTGCCCGAGGTGCGGTTGCAGGACTTCCGGGACGCGACCTACTTCCCGTTGCGGGAGTTCCTCGCGGGCGGCAACCCCTACGACCCGTCGGTGATGTTCGCGCACTGGCCGGTGCGGCAGGACTTCAACCTCTACCAGCCCTACCACCTCGTGCTGCACCTGCCGTTCGCGCTGGTGGACTACCGGGTCGGCGCGGTCGCGTTCGCGCTGACCTCGTTGCTGCTGCTGGTGTCGCTGTCGCTGATGGCGGCGAACGCGGTGCGGCGGGTGGTCCCGCTGCCGCTGGCACTGGGCACGGCGGGGATCGCCGCCGCGCTGGTGACCAGCCAGATCGGCAAGGCGCAGCTGTACCTCGGGCAGGTCAACCCGCTGCTGGCGGTGGGTGCCGCGGGCGCGCTGGCGGCACGGGAACGGCAGCCGCGGTGGGCCGCCGTCGGACTGGCGGTGGCGTGGCTGAAACCGCAGTTCGGGCTGCCGCTGGCGGTGCTGCTGGTGGCACGGGGATCACGGCGGGTGGCGTTGACCGGGACCGCGATCGCCGCCGTGGCGAGCCTGCCGGTGGTGCTGCTGCTCGTGGTGCGCGGCGGCGGGGTCGGCGCGTTCGCCGACGTGGTCGCGGCGAACCTGGCGCACGCCACCAGCACGGACTACGGCGCGGTGGACTCCCTGACCGCGCAGCGGATCGACATCCCGGCGGTGCTGTTCCGCGTCACGGGCTGGTTGCCTCCGGGCGCGGAAGCCCTTGCGCTGGTGGGGGTCCTGGCCGCGAGCGCGCTGCTGGCGCGGCGGCTGGACCGGACCGGTGGAGCGGCCGTCGCGGATCTGCTGACCTGCCTGGCCGTCGTCGTCTGCGTCGTGCACCAGCCCGGTGACGTGCTGATAGCCGTGCCCGCGATGGCCGTGCTGGCCGCCGTGTGGTGGCGTCGCCGCCGGGAACCCGGATGGCGACTGGCCGGGTTCTCCTTGCTGGCACTGGCCTTCCCGTTCGCGCACCTGCACGCCGTGGACGAAGCGGTCGTCGACCTGTTCGGATCGCGGGTGGCGGTCACCGTGGACGGGGTCGCGGTCATCGCGGCGTGGGCGCTGCTCGTGGCGTTCGCCGTCCGGCGGCGGGGCGATCCGTGACGCGCGGCCTCGCGGTGCGCGGGTCGCTCTGGCTCGGCGCGGTGAACCTGGTCAGCAAGAGCAGCCAGATGGTCGTCACGCTCGTGCTGGCGACCCTGCTGACCCAGGGTGAACTCGGACTGGTGGCGCTGGCCGTCGCCATGGTCAACCTCGGCCAGGTCGTGCAGTCCATCGGCGTCTACGACGTGATCAGCCGCACCGCGCACGACCCGCGCCGGATGGCGGGCACGGTGCTGACCACGAGCGTGGGCGTCGGCGCGCTGCTGGCCGTCGTCCTGGCGTTCGCGGCCACGCCGATCACCGCGCTGTTGGGCGCTCCGGACGCGGCGCCGCTGGTGCGGCTCGCGGCGCTCAGCCTGCCGTTCTCGGCGGCGGGCGGCGTGCAGATGGGGCTGATGCACCGGGACCTCGACTTCCGCCGCCGGATGCTGCCCGACGCGGGGGGCGCGGTGCTGGGCGCGGTGGTCACGGTCGTGCTCGCCCTGCGCGGCGCCGGACCGTCCGCGCTGGTGGTCGGACTGCTCTGCACGGCCGTCGCGCAGCCGGTCCTCGGGGCGCTCGCCGGCGGTGGCGTGCGCTTCGCCTGGCACGGCGACGTCGCGGCCGAGGCGCTGCGCTGGATCTCCGTGGTGGGCCCCGCCGCCGTCGTGGCGGCGCTGGTCGTCAACGTCGACTACCTGGCCGTCGGGCACGTCCTCGGCCCGGACGCGGTCGGCGTCTACTCGCTGGCCTACCGGATCGCCTGGGTGCCCTACATCATGGTCGGCGTCGTGCTCGGCGCCGTCGCGTTCCCCTTGTGCGCCAGACTGGTCCGCGAAGGCCGACGCGACGAACTGGCCGCCGCCATGGGGCGGTTCACCCGTGCCGTCCTGGTGGTCACCGGCGGTCTGTACCTGGCGGTCGCGGTCGTCGGCGACCGGATCGTGGTGCTCGGCGCGCGCTGGGCGCCCGCCGCCGCGCCGCTGGTCCTGCTGTGCGGCTACGGGCTCGGCATCAGCGTGCTGCACGTCTGGTACCAGGCCGTGAAGGCGACCGGCCGGGCCGAGCTGTACCTGGCGCTGGAGTGCGCGCACCTCCTGCTGATCGCGGTCGCGCTGGCGGTGGCGACCCGGTACGGCGTGGCCGCCGTCGCGGGGGCGCAGCTGGCGGTCGTCTGCGTGGTGGTGCCGCTGACGTGGTCGCTGTTGCGGCGCCTCGGGGTCGCGCCCGCCGTGGGCGGCACGGCCGCGCGCGTGCTCGCCGCCGCGCTGATCGCGGCCGTCCCCGCCGTCGTCCTCGACCGCCTCGGCACCTTCGGACCGGCCGACTCCCTGGTCGGCGCGCTCGCCGAGGGCGTCGTCGTCCTGCTCGGCTACGGCGTGGGCACGCTCCTCGTGCACCGCGCCGCGCTCGACGAACTGCGCGGAGGTCTGCGGTGAGGGTCGTGCACGTGACGCAGCCGGTCGAGGCCGGGGTCGCGGCGGTGGTGCTGGACCTCGCGCTCGCCCAACGGGCCCGCGGCTGGTCCGTCGTCGTGGTGTGCCCGCCGACCGGGTGGCTCGCCGACCGGGCCCGAGGCCTCGGCATCGACGTCCGCGCCTGGCACGCGACCCGCCGGCCCGGACCGTGGCTGGCCAAGGAAGTGCTGTCCCTGCGGCGGATCCTGACCCGGCTCGACCCGGACGTCGTGCACCTGCACAGCTCCAAGGCCGGTCTGGCGGGCAGGCTCGCGGTGCGTGGCCGGATCCCGACGGTGTTCCAGCCGCACCTCTGGTCGTTCCAGACCGCCCGCGGCGCGCTCGGCACCCTCAGCGCCACCTGGGAGCGGCGCGCCTCGCGGTGGACGGACCTGGTGGTGTGCGTCAGCGACGACGAGCTGGCCATCGGCCGGGCGGCGGGCGTGACGGCGGACGCCGAGGTGGTGTGCAACGGCGTGGACACCGACCGGCTGCGCCCCGGCGACCGGGCGGCCGCGCGCCGGGGGCTCGGCCTCGAGCAGAACGGGCCGCTCGCGGTGTGCGTCGGCAGGCTGGCCGCGCTCAAGGGCCAGGACCAGCTGCTGTCGGCGTGGCCGGAGGTCCTGTCCAGGGTTCCGGGCGCCCGGCTCGTGCTGGTCGGCGACGGGCCGGACGGGCACCGCTGGCGGGCCGAGCACCCGGTGTCCGAGCACGGTTCCGTGCGGTGGTGGGGCCACAGCGACGACCCTGCGCCGTTCTACGCCGCCGCGGACGTCGTGGTGCTCCCGTCCCGTGCCGAGGGCATGGCGCTCGTGCCGCTGGAGGCGATGGCGTCCGGCCGCCCGGTCGTGGCGTTCGACGTCGGCGGGGTGCGGCAGAGCGTCGGGGACGCGGGCGCCGTCGTGCCCGCGGGCGACATCGGGTCGCTCGCCGCGGCGATCACCCACCGCCTGGCCGATCCCGCCCTCGCCACCACCGAGGGGTGGCGCGGCAGATGGCGCGCCGAGACCCACTTCGACCGGGGCCGGATGGCCGACCAGGTCGCCACGCTCGTCGACAAGCTCGCCAGGGGACGGATGACATGAGTGGACGGCTGCGCGTCGCTTACCTGCTGACGCAGGACCGCGGCGGACCGGTGGACGTGACGATCCGGCTGGCCTCGACGCTGATCGAGTCGGGGCTGGCCGACGTCAGGGTGTTCGGCCCGACTCCCGCGCGCGGGGTCGAACTGCTCGACGGGCACCACGAGGAGATCCTGGTGGCGCGCAAGGGGGACCTGGCGGCGGGCAGGCGGACCAGGCGGGTGATGAGGGCGTGGCGGCCGGACGTCGTGCACGCCCAGGACCGCAGGGCCGGACTGGTCAGCGCCGGGCTGCGGTCGTCCGCGGTCGTGCACACCTACCACGGGGTCCCCGACGACGTGGGCGAACCGTGGTTCCGCGGCATCCCCGGCGCCACCTCGCCCTCGGTGTACACCCACGCCGTGCTCACCGCCGACGCGCTGGTCGCGCGGGCCGTGCACCGCACGATCGTGCCCGCGCCCGCGATGGGCAGGTTCCTCGCCGACCGGCTGCGGGTGCCCGCGAAGCGCTTGGCGCAGATCGACAACTGCGTCGCCGCCACCGACGTGCGGCCGCCGTCCGGACCGGTGCGGCACCTGGCGTTCGTGGGGTTGCTGGTGGCGCGCAAGGGGGTGCTGGACCTGTTGACAGCCCTGGCCATGCCGGGGGTGATGCCCGCGGACGGGCGGTTGACCGTCATCGGGGACGGACCGCAGCGGCAGGCGGCGGAGCGGTTGGCCGCGCAGCCCGCGCTGGCGGGCAAGGTGGAGTTCCTCGGGTTCCGCTCCGACGTGCCGGACCTGCTGCTGGGCTGCGACGCCCTGGTGCTGCCGTCGAGCATGGAGCAGCAGCCGCTGGTCCTGGCTGAGGCGATGTCGGCGGGGAAGCCCGTGGTGGCAACGGACACCGGGGGAGTGGCGGACATGGTGGGGGCGTCCGGGTACCTGTCGCAGCCGGGGGACGTGCGCGGGCTGGGGGAGAGGTTGCGGGAGCTGTTCGCGGACCCCGATCCGGCGGGGACCGGGCAGGAGCTGGCCACGCGGGCGCGGGCCCGGTTCACGCCGGAGGTCTGCGCTCGCAGGCACCTGGAGTTGTACGAGGCCGTGTTGCGGTAGGGCGCGTCTCCCGGATCCCGTTCCATGGGGGTCGCGCCTGGCGTGGTTCCAGGCGATGCGGGCGATCCGCGTACGGCTGTTCGTACGCGGGCCATCCGCCCGTGCCGCCGGGGGCCGCCCCAGGCCCGGCTACCGCGAACACGGATCCGGGAAACACGCCCTGGGTGTCGCGTGGTGGGTGATCCGGCGGGCCGGACCACCCCCTCGGCGGGTGGGTCAGGGCCTGGGTTTCACCAGGACCACGCCGTCGGCGGCGGGGAGGTCCAGGGGTGCGGTGACGGGTTTGCCCTCGATGGTGACGAGGCCTTCGGGGGCGGTGATCCTGAGGGGCCCCGCGGTCGGGTTGACC
Organism: Umezawaea sp. Da 62-37; assembly: GCF_032460545.1. Classification (GTDB taxonomy): domain Bacteria; phylum Actinomycetota; class Actinomycetes; order Mycobacteriales; family Pseudonocardiaceae; genus Umezawaea. The sequence continues at coordinate 2,237,154 of NZ_CP135965.1, read as the reverse complement.
GCCACCCAGCCGTTGGTGAACAGCCGGGTCCACATGCCGTCGGAGCGGCGGGTCGCGGTTTCCACGGCTTCGCCGAGCGCGGAGGCCTGGAGCGGTGACCACTCCGGGTTCAGGTAGTCGTTGGTGGTGGCGGGGGTCCAGCAGGTGCGGGGGCCCGCGAGCAGTGCGGCGCTGGCGTAGCCCGCCCGGTCTTCGCGAGGCTCCTTCGTGCGGGTCACGAGCAGCAGCATCGACTCGCCCAGCGCGGCCTGGGCGCGCAGCTCGTTGAACTCGTTGCCGCGGAACGTGAGCAGCCCGCCCGCGCCGCCGCTGTCGCGGAAGCCGAAGTTCTCCTCCATGGCGCCGCCGAACCGCGAGTGCGCCGTCCAGCGCCCCGGCGTCAGGTGCGTCTCGGACACGTTGGGGACGAACAGCTTCCCCGCCTTCGTGAGCGCCTCCCCGGCCACCGCGAGGAAGTCGTCCAGGCCGTCGCGCAGCTGCCGGTCGGTCGCCTTCGCGTCCGCGGTGCCCGCCAGCAAGGCGGTGGAGTAGTGGCTCAGCGAGTTGAAGTCGTTGTCCGCCAGGACGCCGTCCCAGCCCTCGCGGGTGACCTCGGCGGTCACCGCCTTGGTCCACGCCTGCTGGTAGGCCTTGTCCCACACGGTCATCTGCCAGTGCTGCGGGTAGCCCGACCACTCGATGCGCCTGCCCAGCGTGTCCTTGGCGAACCACTCCGGGTGTTCCCGCTGCGAGGTGCTGTAGCCGAGGCCGGACGGCAGGTAGGGCGCGTCCTGGTTGCCGTTCACCGCGCCGGGGTAGTTGCGGGTGCTGGAGAGGTCCTTGTACACCAGCACCTTGATCTTCGGGTTCAGCTGGTGCAGCTGCCGCATGGCCGCGGTCTCCATGGCGTTGAGCACGACCACGTCGTACCGGCTGGCCGCGATCCGGATGTCCCTGGCCGTGGGGCTGTCCCCGATCCCGTACCACCACGCGCACGGGGCCGTGGCCCTCGGCGGCGGCTCGTAGTCGTCCTGCGCGGCCGAGCTGAACGCGCACGCCTGGGCGGACAGGAGCGCGGCCAGCGTGGCGGCGCCCGCCACCGCCCGCCGCGTCCGGGAGGCATCACCGCATCGGTCTACCGTTGTTCGCGACATACCAATTCACCCACCGTCAGCACTAGGATCTTCAGGTCCAGCCACAGCGACCAGTTGGCGATGTAGTAGTTGTCGTACCGGGACCGGTCGGCGATCGAGGTGTCGCCGCGCAGCCCGTGCACCTGGGCCAGCCCGGTCAGGCCCGCGGGAACGCGGTGACGCGCCCAGTACAGCTCGTGGATCGCCGAGAACTCCCGCACGAACACCGGCCGCTCCGGCCGGGGGCCGACGATCGACATGTCGCCGCGCACGATGTTCCACAGCTGCGGCAGTTCGTCGAGCGACGTGCGGCGCAGGAACCGGCCGACCGGGCCGACCCTGGCGTCGCCGAGCACCGACCAGCGCGTCTGCGAGTCGTCCGCTCCGCCCGGCCGGACGCTGCGGATCTTGTAGATGCGGAACTTCCGGCCGTCCAGCCCGATCCGGACCTGGCGGAAGATCACCGGGCGGCCGCTCTCGACGAGCACGGCCACCGCGCAGAGCCCGATCACCGGCGCCAGGACGGCGAGCGCGACGGCGGCCAGCAGCACGTCGATCGCCCGCTTGACCCACCAGCTCGGCCTGCTGGTCGGCGCGGTGCCCAGGCGCATCAGCGGGTAGCTGCGCAGCCGTTCCACGTCGTGGTTGTCCTGGTACAGCTCGAACATCCGCGGCACGACCAGCGTCGTGCAGCCCAGCCGGTGCGCCGTGATCGCCGCGTCGACGGCCGAGGTGTCGCGGGTGTCGGAGAACGCGAGGATGACCGTGCCGACGCCGAGCCGGGTGATCGCCGCGCCCAGCTCCTCCTCGACCAGCGGGACCGGCAGGTTCGCCCGGTCGAGCACCGGCTCGGAGTCGATGAAGCCGACCGGCCGCAGCCCGAACTGCGGGTGCTCGACCATGGTGTGGACCAGGTCGGTGCCGACCTTGCCCGCGCCGACGACCAGCGTGCGGTCGCAGCGCCCGAACCGGCGGCGCCCCCAGCGGCCGAGCCAGAACACGGCGAACCGCGCGGGCTCACCGCACGCGGTGAAGACGAGCACGAGCTGCTGCAACGCGGTCGACACCGCCGGGGGCTGGCCGGAGAGCAGGGTCCAGCAGGTGAGCAGCGCGAACGCCGTCGCGGTCGCGCCCAGCGAGCGCGGGAGGTCCTGGAGCCAGGACAGCCACAGCCGCCTGCGGTAGATCCGGCTGCTCGACCGGACGACGAGCAGCAGGGCGCCCGCGAGGAGCGCCGCGCCCCAGCCCGGCGCCGTCCGCACCGCCCCCGCGGTGAACGCCGCCAGGTCGACGGCGACCAGCGCCACGGCGACCGCGTTCACCCGCGCCGACCACGGTCGGGCGGGCGAGCCGCTTTCCTGTTTGCGGGTCAACCGGTGCTTCGGGAGATCGGGCGAGACGACGGCCGAGATCAGTTCAGTCATCGAAATTCACCCTTTCGTGGGAACTCCACACCGCGTTCCCGCACGGTTCACCCGGTCTCCGCGGCGGCAGCCACGCCGCGCCATGCCACATCCCGAACGACTTCCTCTCCACATTCGGCTCGGCGGCTGCCCCGGACAGCCGTTCCCTTGCCTTCGCAGGACACTCGATGGAGTTCACCTGATCGGTGTTATCGAGCTTGCATGACCTGGAAAACGGCAAACTCACCCGCAACAATCACGCTTCCGGTGGACAAGAAACCCTCCTTCGGGTGACGGGTGTTTGAGTGAACTAATGTCTGGTGACATCGCTCGTCACCACCAGGTTAAAGAAAGAACGGAACGTAGCCGAATATGGCTCACGACGCGGACGGCCAATTCTGTCCGCCGTCCGATTGACGAGCAATGGTGAGGGGCACTGTGGCACTCGAAGAGGCCGAGGTGCGGATCAGACCGGTGTCGGTCGTTCCGCTGGCGGGCAGCGCGACGCTGACCGCCGGGAGGGCGCATGTAGTGCTGCCCGCGTACAACGAGGAGGGCTCGCTGCCGCCGCTGCTGCGCAGGCTCGCGAACCTCTCCCTGGCGGGCGGGCTGACCGTCTGGGTGGTCGACGACGGCTCTCGGGACGCCACCGCCGCCACCGCCGAGCGCGGCGTCGACGGGCTCGACGTCCGGCTCGTGCGCCACCGGGTCAACCTCGGCCTCGGCCGCGCGGTCCAGTCCGGCCTGAGCGCCGCGCTGGAGGCCGCGGGAGCCGACGACATCGTGATCATCATGGACGCCGACGACACCCACGACCCCGGCCTGATCCCGTTGCTGCAGAAGGAGATCGCGGCGGGCGCCGACGTCGTGATCTGCTCGCGGTTCGTCGACGGCGGCGACGACACGACGGCCCCCTTCGGCCGCCGGATGCTCTCCCGCGGCGCGGGCGCGGTGTTCCGCCACACGCTCGACGTCGAGGGTGTCCGCGACTTCACCAGCGGCTTCCGCGCCTACCGGGCCAGCCTGCTGCGCCGCGCCGCCGACCACTGGGGCGAGCGGCTCGTCGAGGAGCAGGGCTTCGCCTGCATGGTCGAGCTGCTGCTCAAGCTGCGGCACTGCGACCCGGTGATCGCCGAGATCCCGCTGCCGCTGCGCTACGACCGCAAGCAGGGCGCCAGCAAGCTGCGGCTGCGTCGGACGATGGGCCAGTACGCGAAGCTCCTCGCGCGCGACCGGCTCAGCCCCGCACCCTTCCGGAAGCTGTGAGGCCATGACCGACGAGACCCGCCACGTCGTGGTCGTGGGCGGCGGCATCTGCGGCCTCGCCGCGGCGCACCGCCTCGCCCGCTCCGGCACCCGCGTGACCCTGCTGGAGGCCAGCGACCAGCTCGGCGGCCTGGGGACGTTCTTCCCCACCGGCGACCGCTGGGTGGAGCGCTTCTACCACTGCGTCATGCCGACCGACGACGCCCTGCTGTCGCTGCTGGACGAGATCGGCCTCCGCGACGACGTCCGCTGGAAGTCCACGTCCATGGGCATGGTCGTCGACGGCGACCACTACCGGTTCAACTCCGCGCTCGACCTGCTGCGCTTCAAGCCCCTGCGGCTGCGCGACCGCGTCCGCTTCGGCGTGGTGTCCCTGCTGCTGCGCCGCTTGGGCAAGGGCAAGGACCTGGACAACCTCCGCACCGAGGACTGGCTGCGCAAGCTCTACGGCGACGTCATCTGGTCCGAGCTGTTCGCCCCCATGTTCGGCTCCAAGTTCGGCGCGGCGTTCGGCGACGTGCCCGCCCTGTACCTGTGGCAGCGGCTCGGGCGCGAGAGCAACGTGGCCACGCGCGGATACCCCGCCGGGGGGTACAAGGCCGTCATCGACGCTCTGCGGGCGTCGATCGAAGGCGCCGGCGGCGTCGTGCGGACCTCCTCGCCGGTGGTGGGCCTGCGCAGCGACACCTCGCGGTCGTTCGTGACCTTGGGCGGGGGTGAGGTGCTGGAGGCGGACCAGGTGGTGTCCACCGTCCCGCTGCCGTTGCTGCGCGGCGTCGCCGACGCCGAGCTGGCGGACCGGCTGCCGGTGCTGTCGCTGCCGTACCAGGGGGTCGTGACGGCGCTGTTCTTCCTGCGGCGGCCGTTGTCCGGGAACTACTGGGCGCCGGTGCTGAGGTCCGGGACGGAGTTCGACGGGGTCATCGAGATGTCCGCGTTGGCGGGGACCGAGGCCTACGGCGGACGGCACCTGGCTTACGTGATGCGGTACACGGACCGGTCCTCGAAGTTGTACGGGGAGGACTCGGAGGTGATCGCTTCGCGGTGGACTCGGGAGTTGCTTGAGCTGTACCGGGGGCATGGGGTGGTGGCCGGGGACGTGGACGAGGTGCGGGTGTTCAAGGCACCGTTCGTGGAGCCGGTGTACCCGTTGGGGTTCCAGGAGAGTCGGCCGGGGGTGGAGGTGCCGGGGACGTCGGTGTTGCTGGCTACCACCGCGCATGTGTACCCGGATGTGACCAGTTGGAATTCCAGTGTGGCGTTGGCTGAGGTGGTGGCTGGGAAGGTTTTGGAGGCTGATGGGGTGGGGGAGGTGGGGGTTTTGGCTTGATGGGTGGTGTGGGGTCTGGGGTTGGGGGTCTGGGGTTCGGGGCTCGAGGGTCTGAGCTCGACGGTCTGGGCTCGTGGGTCTGGCCTCGTGGGTCTGGAGTCGGGGGTCGGGGGTCGGGAATTATCGGACCCTTTGAGTACCTTGGGTTTCGGGGGGTCCTCTCGAAAGGGGGACCCTTGGGTGGGTGTGGGTTGGCTTGTGGTTCTGCCGTTGGGGCGGGGGTTTCGGGCGGCTGCACCCGGTCGCCGAGTGTTCTAGCCTTGCCGCAGCTTGTCAAGGCGGGAAAGATGCCTTGACAAGCTGCGGCAAGCCCAGAGCGGCTTCGTATCGGGTGCAGGGGTAGGTCTGGCTACGCCAGCATCAGGCTTCGCCTGACTCGGGCATCGGCTGCGCCGACGAAGAAGTGGCTTTGGGCTTGGTCCTTGGGTTATCCGACGCTCCGCGGCGGACAAGGCATCCGAGCTGCGCCGGATCGAGCATCCGACTTTGTCGGACTGGGCGTCGGCTTTGTCGACCGAGCATCTGGGCGTCGCGGGACGGGACTTTGGCTCTGGAGCCGGGTGGTTGGTGGTGTTTGCGAGCCTGTGGCTTGTTCGCGCCGAAAAATGTCGGACCCCCTGAGTACCGTGTGCGTCGGGGGGTCTTCCGGATCGGGGGACGCCTGGCTCCGTGTCTCAGCCTGCCGGTAGTCGTTCCGCCGCGACCTGTGCCCCTGTCCGGCCGGTGGGTGGGCGGTGGACACAGGGGTCCAGTAGTGCTGGTCGGCGTGGGGAGTTACGGTGCGGCGAGTGCGGGGGCGTGTGAGAGCAGGCGTTCCACGGCCACCGCGATGAGCTTCGAGGTCGAGTTGTCGCCGTAGGGCGAGGGGATGCTCGCGAGTCGGGTTCGGTGGCCGGGGATGTCGTGGAGCCAGTTCAGCACCTCGGCGTGCAGGCGGTCAGGAGTTACCAGGGTGCCGAAGGTGCCCTCGATCTCCGGTCGTTCGGTGCTCCGCCGCACGATGACGACCGGCCGCTTGAGCACGCTGACCTCCTCCTGGATTCCGCCGGAGTCGGACACCACGACGGCCGCGCCGCGTGCGAGTGCCAGAAAAGCGGGGTAGGACTGCGGTTCGACGACGGACAGTCCGGTGAGCAGGTGTTCGAACCCGAACTCGGCTACCCGCTTTGCCGTGCGCGGGTGCAGGGGCAGAACGACGGGCAGTGGCAGGCGTGCCAGTTCGCGCAGGACGGTCTCCAGGTTCACCCGGTCGTCGACGTTCTCCGGTCGGTGGATCGTGGCCACCACGTACCCGTCGACCGCCAGCCCGTGCCGGTCCAGCACGGCCTGTTGGCCGTCGGAGTCGGGTAGAGCGGCGTCCAGTGCCTCGACGACGGTGTTGCCGGTGACCGCGATCCGTTCCCCCGCAACGCCTTCCGCCAGCAGGTTGCGCCGGTTCAGCTCGGTGGGCACGCAGCACAGGTCGGCGATGTGGTCGATCATCACCCGGTTGTGCTCCTCGGGCATCGCCCGGTCATGGCTGCGCAGACCGGCTTCGACGTGCACCAGCGGCACGCCGTTCGCGTTGGACGCCAACGCCCCGGCCAGTGCCGACGTGGTGTCGCCCTGCACCAGCACGGCACCGGCGCCGTACGCGCGCAGCACCTCGTCGACCACGTGGATCGCCTGCGACAGCTGGGCTCCGCGGCCGACGCCGCCGACTGCGAACTCGTGAAAACGGCCTGGTTCCGGCAGGTCGTCGAGGATCTGGGAGTACATCGACCGGTCGTAGTGCTGTCCGGTGTAGACCAGCGCCGCGTCCTGGCCGAAGTGCCGGAGCAGCGGAGCGAGCTTGATCAGCTCGGGGCGTGTCCCGCACACCATGGTGATCACTAGGTGTTTTCCTTTCGCCCCAACGTCGAACCGCCACGCTACTGACGCGGACACCGTGATTCCCCATACCTCAGCCCATCGGGTGAACGACCGCGTTCGCGTGCGGGTCGTGGCGCGAGTGCTCTCTAGGGTTGACGGGCAAGGGATCGTCGACAACCGGAAATGGGACGTTCAGCGTGTTGAGAAAGTACGGCGCACTGGTCGGCGTCGTGGTGGCCGCGGTGTTCGCGGTGGCGGCGCCGAGAGCGGGAGCGGTGGCGTCCCCGATGCTGCCGGACCTGCGCCAAGCCCCGGTCGGCTGCCCCGGCGGCCGTGACGGCGACCTGGCGCACTGCTCGGACTGGGACGTGTGCATGGTCGCGGAGATCTCCGCGCCGCGCGGCGAGTGCCTGGAGACCGGCCCGGCCAAGGCGGTCCGCATCCGCTTCACCAGTTCGGTGGACAACGTCGGCGACGGCCCACTGCTGCTGTTCGGCCGCCGCGACAGCACGGACGAACCGACGATGCGGGTGCGCCAGGCGTTCCAATCCGGTGTGGACGGTCCGATCCCGGACGGCTTCGCGACGGCCCAGCGCGGGACGACGGCGTTCGCCTACTACGAGCCCACGCGGTCGCACGAGCACTGGCACCTCATGGGGTTCGAGCGCTTCCAGCTCCGCACACCCGCCGGCGAACCGCTGTCCACGGACCGCAAGAACGGCTTCTGCCTCGGCGACCGCTACCCGACCCACGACGTCGGCAGGCTGACCTACACACCGCAGGTCGGCACGGCCGCGGGCCGGGTCGCGGAAATGCTCGAGGACAACACGTGCGCCCACGGCGGCCCGGACGCGCTGGACGTCGTCGAGGGCATCTCGGTCGGTTCCGGCGACGCCTACCGGTACGACGTGGACTTCCAGTGGCTCGACATCACCTACGTCCCGTCAGGCGTCTACGACCTCGTGCACACCGCGAACCCGGACCGCTCCCTGCTGGAGAAGGACTACAGCAACAACTCCTCCTCGGTATCGCTGTCCGTCGAGTGGCCGGACGAGGACGGCCCCATGATGACCCCGCCGAAGGTCGAATTCCTGCGCAGCTGCCCCGGCGAGGGCCGCTGCTCCTGACCGCACCCGCGGAGAGCACAACGCCGTGCTCTTCACGGGTGCGTCAGCTGGAGTAGGAATGCGCGCCCTGTCCACGATCATCATCGCGTGCTCAGCGACGCCAGCACCGTTGCGGTAGATCACCTCGGCGACCGCGCCCCCCACATTCGATGACGTCGGCAAGGCGATGTAGCCCGACCCGATACCCGCCGTGACGACCGGCTTGGGCCCGGTGCCTTCCCGATCCGCTCGGCGACCAGGCAGGCGGGCCAGCACGGTTGGGAGATCACGATGTCCGCATCGACCAGCTCGGGCTCGAACACCAAGGCTGCATCAAGTAGTGGGCGGAGATGTCCTGCGGGACGAGCGCGTTGTCATCCGGCGCCAGCAACAGGTGCTGCTTTCTCGTACACGGGCAGCCACCGCACCGTCCCCAGCTCTTCGTCGTTCAGGTAGACCAGCGCTACGTCCGGCTCAAACACCCGAGGAAACGAGCCAAGGCGAGCGACGTGCTGCGGCGTCCCGTTGACTGATGCCCGGTAGGGGGCGACCGCGAGTGCGTGGCTGGCAGCTGGTCGAATTCGACCCACATCGAGGCGGCCGATTTGACCGGCGTCAAGGCAGACTTGGTATGCCGGAGATCCTTCAGAGAATCCCTTCAAGGCATTTTTTCAGATAATCCGCATGGATGAGTTCAAAATGTTCAGATGGTGAGCAGACGACGTGGTCCGCGTTGAGCCCGCGAGCAGCCGCTCCCCGGATTATTGGGTTGAAAAGACGCTCGTGGTTGAGTGACAGTGCGACGTGCACCTCGGAAGCGATTCTATCGACCTGTCCAAGGAAGTTGAGAAACTGATCGCAAGATTCCGTATCCCATATTTCTGACACTTCGCGTGCATGTCGCTGTATCTGACTGAAATTCTTGGAAGTAATCTTGTAAAGGTATTCGCAGAGGTAGCGGAACTCCGGGTCGGTCGAAGCTGACTCGAGGATTCCGGTGAGTTGTGTAAGTGGCCTGCTCTCGTCCACCGTGGAGATTTTCGATGAGATCGTAGTTGTGGATTTGTTCACATTGGGGTCCAGCAGCAGGATTTTGTTGATCTCTACTTCACGCATACCTTCCTGAGCGTAGCGCGTCAGGAAAAAGATCATATCGGCCCCAAAGGAAAACCCGACCAAGGTTATCCTTTTGTGAGGGTATTGCTGTCGGATGGTTCGCAGTGCATAAGCGAAAAGTTTTACATGCGAGTCCAGTGAAATCGGTTGGTACTTGTCATCGTCACGTTCCTTTGCATTGAATCCGTATAAGGTCAGAGCAATGCAATGAAATTTGCTTTCGACCAGGTAGCCGCGGAAGTCGTTGGCGTCCAAACCCAACCCGTGCAGGAAGATCAAGAGGTCGTCAGACGACCGTTTGACCTCAAGGTAGTGCATCGTGCGACCCGCGACCGTGTCATGTACGTAATTTGCGTTTTTCATTGCATTGGAATTGATTTCGATGGTTCCCGTAGTGATTCCAGGGCTGCTGCGCCGCTTGGAGAGCCAATAATAGACGGCTGCTGTCGAAGCGCTGGCAACTACCGTCGCCAGACCGAACGACAGTACTGTGGAGTCGAATTCTCGAGTCCAGGATTCCAATGCGTGGCGAAACTCACCGGAGTACAGGTTCGTGGCAATGCCGAGAAGGGTGCCCGTGGTGCCGGAAATGATTGCTATACTTCGTTTTATCTTCTTGGCTTTCGACTGTTGACTGGTTCTCTTCGTGTTGTCCCCCGCCATCCGTTCCTCACCTCGCGAATTCATATGTGATCGGATGCAAGGTGGTGAACTGCTCGTAGTCCGGGAGAGGGTCCACACGCCCCGTGAAGTGTCCGTCTGACACTGTGACGATGGTCATGGGGCTGGCCGTGCTCTGGTCGTAGACGGTGACTGTGCATCCAGGACGAGTCAGTTCGGCGTGCGGCTCCGTGACGATCGCTACACCGGGAGGCCGCAGAACGTCCAGGAGCGTGTCGATGACCCGTGTCCGACTCTCCGGTGTGAGTTCGTACAGCGTGTACGACAAGTTGACCGCGTTGATGTTGTTGCGCCTGATGAAAGCACGGAGATCATCTGTGTCAAGCAGGTCCAACTCGCTGTAGCCGACCTCGGAAGCGCGGACGTCCGGGTCGTCGAAGGTGGCCATCAACTCGCGGTACAAGCCCTCGTAGTACGGCGAGGTCCCGTAGCACGCTCGCACCCAGTCGATGCGAGGCAGCGGTCCTTGGTCGACGCCGAACCTCGATCGCAATGGGATCGGCTGGAATGAAGGCGTCCCCCCAGCCCATCGAAGGCCTGTTTTGAAGGTGTTGTAGAGCCGCTGTGCGTTGAGCTGCCGAGGAAGAACGCCAAGGCCGGTACCCAGGTCGGCGAAGTCAACCGGGTAACCGTTTGCGAAATAAGCCCCGAGAACCACCTGGGGTACCAGGAATCGGCGAGCACCGGTAAAGGAATTGCGTCGTGAACTCAGAATGGCGGCGATGTGGTCACCGTGTTCAGCAAGCACCGCTTCCAGAGAATCCAAGCACGACTCAGGCTTGTCTTTGGTTCGAAGCTCATCGAACAAGTCGACTGCCACGATTTTCAATGAAATTCCGAGCAGAGTTATCAGATGGGTAGCGCTACTGTCGCGCTGACTATTGGCATTTTCCAGGAACAATTTTCGCAACTGAGGCGAAGAACTCGAGAGTCCAAAACCGATGAGCCGGTAGAGGTCGCGCCATCCATGGTCTTGTGGATGCTGTGCGAGCTTGTTGGCTGCTGCTCGTACAGCAGTCAAAATAGGAATATCGCGCGAGTGATCGGAGATAGACGTCATGCAGTCACCTTTGACTCGGAGTGACTTCCCCAGGGTCAAAGTAACATGACGATTTTCGTGTCTCTCCGCACTTGTGTGGATCTTTGCTGTTCGGGTGAGTTTCACGCTATTGGGTGAACGGTATGAGTGCGCTCACCTGTGTAATGCGCCAATCGAGTGAAAGTCTATCAACAGCCCAGGATGATGCTGCTCAGCGTCGCGTAGAGGGCTGTCGGATTGTCCACCATAGGGAAGTGGTCCGAGTTGGGGACGTTGAAGGTGTCTTGTGCCGGCAAAAGCGGTAGCAGATGGCCGAACCGGTCACCCCGTTCGCCGTACACGAAAGCTCGTGATCTCAGGCTGCGGTAGAGTTCGAGCAACTTTCCGCTGTCCGACCACTCGACCAATGACCGTGAGCCATCATGGATTGCCGAAGGTGCGCATGAAGCGTACCATTCCGCCCAGTGCTGCATGTCCGGTTCCTTCGAGGATTCCAGGTCTCGAAGGAACGATGCGTATCCACGGCAGATGAATTCCTCACGGGATAAGTTCGCGGTCTTCCGGCTGACCAGCCCGCAATCGTCGGCGACGAGATTGCCCTCGATGCTGATGAAGCTTTCGAGCCGGTTCATCTCCTGGGTGGCGATGAGACCTACAGCTCCACCCATGCTGTGCCCGACGAGGTGCACCCGAGTGGGTGAGAGCTGCTTGACTACGAGGTTTGTGATGTCCGCGTAGGTTTGCAGTGAGTGTTCGTCGGTGGGCGCGACCGGAGATGAGCCATGTCCGGGGAGGTCGAACGCGCAAGTCGTGAAATCGCTCAGCTCGGGAATGGATGCTATCTGTTCGAAGCTCTTCTTGGTGCAGCCCAGGCCGTGCAGCAGGACGATCATGTCCGTACCCGCCCGTCGGACATCCGCAGATATCGGGATCTTGCGCCCCCGGTAGGAGAGGGGGAGTGTTTCGGTGCGGGACTGTGCAATTGTGCTCATCATCGTCTTCCTGTGTGCGGGTCTGGTCAGTCGAGCATCGGCAACGGGTTTGATCGACTTGACCTCCTCTTGGGGGCGCTTGTTAACTCTTTCGTGCTCGGGCGTGTCGTCGTTACGTTACTGAGGACAGCCTTTCGCCTTATCCGCATAAGTGCGGATAAAGGTTGATAATGATCGAATGCAAGCCGTTCCGATGTTGGAATGGTGCTTGTAAACGTTTGCACTCTTGTTGCTGATGACCTGCAGTCGAACGCGCATGGCCGGTCGGGCGAAGCGCGCCGGATTCGATTCAGGCAACAGCGGCTCCGGTTGGGCGCACCACTCCGTCGACGTGTTCGATTGCGACGCTTCGGAAGGGCGACCGTAGACGGACCGGTCATAACGTTCGGGCTCGCGCCAAACGAGAGGTGTGAAGCGCTCGTCGAATGTTGTGGTGCTCGTTGGTGCTGCTGACTCGGTCGTGAGCCGGCTCCGCACTGCATCGGGTCGGTCGGAGTGCCCGGTGCAGTGATCGGCGACGAGCTGGCGTTGCCGATAAGAACCCGAGGCAAAGCACCGCGTGGAAGAGCCCGATCGCCGAAGCGTTCCTGGTCGACCACCGGCTCATCATCGGGAGCATCGACGGCGGCTGGGCCGCTCACCGAGGTGCGCGTCGACGTGCTGGCTGAAATCGCGCCGTGCGACCGCCGCCTCGACAGCGCCCGTCCAGGTAGGGGTTGACGTTGCGGAACGGTGGTTGTGGACAACGAGCGAGTAGTCCTCCACCGTCCGTGATGTTCGATCTATCGGCCATTCGGGCTATCGACTCGGCGCGCACCTACCACCGATGCCCCGTTCGCCACTACGGTCGGTTTCCGACGTGGGAGGTGATCATGGTGTGGAGATCCGCGGCCAGGGCGTTGAGGGTCGTCGCGTTCGCGATCCTGGGTGTCGTGACGATCCTGGGGTTGCTGCCCGTCGCCATCAACGTGGCCACCGGCGGGACCGCGCCCGCCGTGCTGGGGCCGTTGGTCGACTGGCTCTGGCCGTTGATCATCGTGCTGTCGGCGACCATGGTCGGGCTGGTGGTCTGGGATCGGGGCAGCGGCCAAGGCGTGCGCATGATCCCGCGCCGCCCCGGCCACCCGTCGCACCGGGTGAACGCCGTGGACCGGGTCGAGCTGGAGGTCCTGCGGCGCAGGCACGGCTCGCTGGCCGAGCAGTTGGTGCTCAAGCTCGGGCTGGCCGCCCCTCCGCATCCAGTGCTGCACCGGATGGACCCGGCCACGCGGCCCGATCCGGACGAGCCGCCGTCGGGGATCGCCGAGGTGTTCGCCGAGACGCAGCAGGTGCTGCTGGTGCTGGGCGCTCCCGGTTCGGGCAAGAGCACGCTGCTGATCGACCTGTGCGCCGAGCTGCTGAGCCGGGCGCGCGCGGACGTCGAGCAGCCGGTGCCGGTGCTGCTGGACCTGGCGAACTGGTCCACCACCGCGCTCAAGACCAAGGGGCGCGGGCGGTCGACCAAACCCGACGACTTCGTGGAGTGGCTGCTGCGCGAGGTCTCCGCCCGCTACCGGATCGCGGTCCCGGTCGGCCGCGCCTGGCTCGCCGAGGGCAGGTTGGCGTTGCTGCTGGACGGGCTGGACGAGGTCGCCGCCGACGACCGGGCCCGCTGCGTCGAGCAGATCAACGCGCTGGGGGAGCGGTCGGCGGTGCCGCGGATCGCGGTCGCCAGCCGGGCCGCCGACTACGAACGGCTCAGCTCCACGCTGCGGTCGCACCACGCCGTGCGCGTCGAGCCGTTCGACCGCGAGCAGGTGGAGGAGTACCTGGAGGCGGTCAGCCCTCGGCTCGACGGTCTGCGCACCGCGCTCGGACGCGACCCCGAGCTGTGGAACTCCGTGCGGACGCCGCTGATGCTGGACCTCCTCGCCCTGACCTACCGCACCGGCAAGCCCGGCGACGACGTGCCGAGCGGTGGTGAGCGGGCGCTCTTCGACACCTTCCTGGTGGAGATGGTGGCCCGCGACTCGACCAGCGGCGCCCCCTCGGCCGAACGGGCCTTCCGCTCGCTGCGGTTCCTGGCGAGGCTCGCCGCGAGTCCACTGTGGAACGACCTGATCGCGCGCGGCAGGCTGCCCAGCAGGGTGGCGTGGCTCGAACTGCTGCCCGCCAAGCCCATCTGGCTGCTGTTCCTGCGCGTCCAGCCCGCCGTGCTGGCGGGCGCGGTCGGCGCGCTGGCGACCGTCGTGGGCGTGCGGCTTGGTCTGTTGTCCGGGTTGCTGTCGGGGCTGTGCCTCACCGCGCTGGTGATCGTGGTCAACCACTTCCTCGTGACGAAGCTGTTCGTCTTCAAACGGCCGCCCGACACCAAGTCCTGGGGTGTGCTGCCCGCGGTGATCGGTCTGGCCGTCGGCGCCGTGGCGGGTCTGGTGCTCGGTGTGGTCGGCAGCTGGGTCGGGCTGCTGCTTGCGCAGTTGCCGACGGTCCTGGGTTTCATCGCGGTCATCCTGATCACGTTCCTGGTGGCGTTGAGCGCGAGCGTGCACCTGGAGGCCGTGAAGGACGCCCCGTACTGGGCGGTCGCGGTGTCGTTGCTGCCCGCCGCCGTGATGGTGTGGACGGGCCCGTCGCGGGAACTGCTGACAGGGCTGGGCATCGGTCTGTTCGCCGGGTTGGCGACGAGCCTGTTCGTCAGCGGCTTCTTCGGCGTCTGGCGGGCCCTGCACGTCGAGCAGTGGACCGCGCTGCCGGGCCGGGGCCGCTGGTGGGTGGGGGTGGCGGTGCCGATGGGCGTCGCGGGGACCCTGGTCGGCTCCGGGCTCGCCTACTGGTTCGGCGCGCCGGTCACGACCTCCGTGCTGGCGCCGATGACCGGGATCCTGATCGGGTTGTTCAGCGCGCCCACGTCGGCGCGGGAGCACCTGCTGCCGTTCGAGCTGATCTCGACCGGCATGGCCGAACTCCTCGCCCGCCCGCTGGTCCTGGGTGAACTCCCGTTGCGGCGCAAGGCTTTGCTGCACTTCGCGGGTGACCGGATGCTGCTGCTGCACGTCGAGGGGGAGTACCGGTTCGCGCACGCGCTGGTGCGCGACCACCTGGCCTCGTGCGACCCGGCCGAGCTCGGCGCGGCGGTCGACCGCCGCCGCGCCGAACTGGTCAAGACCGCGTGACGTCGGACAGGAATCTGGCCCACGTGCTCGGTGGGAACTCGAGCACGTGGCCTTGGTTCTTGGTGTCCCGGACACCCACCGCGGCGCCGGAGTGGTGGACCTCGACGCAAGCCGCGTCAGGGCCGCTGTAGCTCGTTTTGCGCCATCCGATCTCGACGCACGACTGGCTGGGATTGCTGTAGCTGGCCTTCTGCCACCCGGAGAACTGTTCCTCCTGGAGCATCGGGCGCAGGTCGGTCATGTGAGCCCCCCTAATTCATTCCTTCACCTGGTGAGCAGGAAGGTGCGCGACTGCTCAGGACCCAGAGCGACCGCGATCTGCTGCTTCCAGACCTTGAGGTGGACGGACACCTCCTCCTGCTCCGACGTGACGTCGCCGTCTTCGATACCCTCCACGTGCACCAGTTGCACCTGCGGATCGCTTTTGTACCCGAATATCGCGAAATTCGACTCCTGCCCCCAGTAGTAGCCCACTTCCCAGGGCACCACCTGGACCTCCAGGTTGGGGCGGTCGATCATCTCCGCGATGTGCTCCTTCTGGCCACGCCGAATCGCGTCGCTGCCCGACATGTTGGCCATCCGCTCGAAAGCGGCCTGGTCGATGATGAACCAGAACTTCTTGGCGGGATCGTCCAGGACGAGTTGGCGCTCCAGCCTGTTGACGGTCTCGCGCTCGATCGCGTCGGACGTCATCGAGGGCCGCACCGACCGGAACAGCTGGCGGATGTAGGCCTCGGTCTGGAGCAGGCCGGGGATCGTCATCGCGGTGTGCTGCCACTGGTAGTGAGCGCTGGTCTCCAGGTCGACGACCTCCCGCATCGTCCCGTGGAACCGGGCGCGCAGGGATTTCGGCGAGTACCGACCTTCGCGGCCGCGGGCCATCTCGACGAGGTTCTGCCTGGTCGCCAGGTCGGGGCCGTAACCGTCGAGGAGCGTGGTCAGGTCGGGGATCTTGACCCCGCTGTCGCCGCGCTCGATGTTGCCGATCTTGTTCTGCGTGCAGTCGAGCAGCTTGCCGGCCTGGGCCTGGCTCATCTCGCAGGCGATCCTCAGCGCTTCGAGCTTCCGCCCGATGATGATGTTGACGACGCGCTTGGGGATGGCGGCGGTCATCGGCCCTCCGTGGTCCGTGAGCGTAACTTGTGATGACGGAACGTAGCAGGCTGTGTCGCTGAGTTAAGCTGGTATAGAACTTGGTTAAACGAGTTTATTACCATTCCTGTAGCGGAATGCACGAACCGTACGTCTGTGAAACTGGTTAGCAATGTTGTTCAGCGAATCTCACCAATTCGGCGGAGTCGCCCACACGTGGAAAACCCGCCCCCGCCGCGCCGCGTCGGCGGCACAGGGGACGGGTTTGGGGTAACGATCAGGCTAGCGTTGCCAGACCGCGGGCGCCCGCCCGCGCACGGCCGCGCGACACGGCCACCGGATCCCATCCGGCGGGCCGTTCCGGCATCAGTTCCTTGTTGCCGACGACGGCTCCCTTGACGACCTCGCCGAACAGCAGGGGCCTTCCGACGATCTGGCCCGCGCACACGATGCCGCCCGCCATCACGCCGGTGATGCCGCTGCCGAACTGGGTGCTCTGGCCGACCACGTAGAGGCCTTCGACGCCGGTCTCGAACACCGGCCGCTGGCCCGCGTCGCCCCACTTGGACATGCCGAACGGCGTGCCGCCCGACGAGCGGGTGTAGCGCTCCTGGGTCAGCGGCGTGGCCATCTCCAGGTGCACGATGCTGTCGCGGAACGGGCCGAGCGCCCGTTCGCCCGCCTTGACCACGGCCTCGGTGAAGCGCTCCTTCTCGGCCAGGTACTTGGGGTTGCGGCGGTACTTCTCGCCGTCGACCGGCCCGTTCTCCACGCCCCAGCCCGAGTAGCCGGGCGGGCAGAGGGTGATCAGCTGGAACGTCGAGTGGCCCGCCGGGTGCATGTGCCGCGAGTCGGCCTCGTTGCGCGAGGCGAACGAGATGAACAGGTGCTTGATCTCCTCGGGCTGGCCGTCGTTGTGCAGGGTCTCGTACATGTGCTCGATGTTGTCCTCGGCGTACCACCACATGTTCGCGTCCTCGGGGCGCGTGTCCAGCTCCCGGTCCAGTGCCACGTAGACGGTCGCGAACGGCAGGCCCATCGACGCGTCACGGGTGTCCCGCACCAGTCCCGCCGGGAAGTGCTCGCCGCCGACGAGGTCGAGGATCGTGCGCCGGTAGTCGGCGTTGGAGATCACGATCGGCGAGGTGATCTCGGTGCCGTCGTCGAGCAGGACGCCCTTGGCGCTGCCGTCCGCCACGAGGATCCGGTCCACCTGGCTGTTGGTGCGCAGCTCGCCGCCGTGGGCCTCGATGACCTCGGTCAGCGTGGCCGCGATCATCTGGCCGCCGCCGACGGGGTGGTAGGCGCCGCGGATGTAGTGGTCGGTGACCATCGAGTGCGTCGCGACCGACACCTCGGTCGGGCCGAGCCCGTAGTTGGGGGACTGGGCGGCGAGCACGGTGCGCAGGCGGGTCGAGAGCTTGCAGTGGTCGAACAGGGTCGACAGCTTGTGCCAGCCCCAGCCCTGGAGGTACTGCGTCCCCTCGATGATCTGCTCGAACGGCACGTCCGGCGACCAGCTCAGCGCCCAGTGCTGCTCCTCGCCGGTGGCCTTGGTGACCGTGCAGAACTCGCGGATGCCCTCCACCTCGTCGGGGAAGGCGTCCTCCAGGCGCTTCTGGTACTCCTCCCAGTCCGACGGCACGTCGAACTCCAGACCGGGGATGACGATCTTGTCGAACCCCTCGGGGTTGAGCTGGTGGAACCGGACGCGGCCCTCGGCGCCCAAGCCCCGCAGCACGGTCGGGATGATCCCGTCCTCGCCGCAGTCGCCCAGGTAGTGCACGCCGACGTCGAACTCGTACCGGCGGCGCCTGCGGAACACGTGGCTGTTGCCACCCGCCCAGTCGTGCTGCTCGAGGACGAGCACCCTGCGCCCGCTGGCGGCCAGGTACGAGGCGGTCGTCAGGCCGCCGAGACCGCCACCGACGACGATGGCATCCCAGTCACTTCGTTGTGTCGTCAACGCGACTCCGCTCGTAGGTCGGGGCAACCCCTGTGGCGCTGCTCTCCGGTAAGGGCACCCCACTGAGATTCCTCCCCCAACCCCGTCCCTCCTACCCCTGTCGCCCCCTAAAACAGTGTTATCTGACAGTGTTTTTCAGTGAACAACTTTCACGTTCAGGGGTGTCCCACGGGTACCCGTTTCCGGGCTTTGACCAGGTAGCGGCGTGCATGGGAGACGAACGGACCGTCCGATCGGATCCGATCGTGCAGACTGATCAGTTGGGCCCGGTACCGCTCCGGGGTGAACCCCGGCACGGTCCACAGGACCTTCCGGAGGAAGTGCACGATCGCCCCGATGTCGTAGTACTCGGCCCTCAGCGATTCGTGCAGAAGGGTGATGACATCCAGCCCGGCCCCGTCCGCGGATTCCGCGATCCGCTGGTCCTCCGGCGGCGGTAGGGGCCCCATCATCGCCTCGCTCAGCTCCCGGTTCGACCCCGAGCCGATCCCCTGCGACAGGTAGATCCCCTCTGGCTTGAGCACGCGGGCGATCTCGTGCCACAGCACCGCGGTGGGGTGGCGGCTCACGACGAGGTCGAACGTGCCGTCGTCGAACGGGAAGTCGTCGACGTCCTCCGACTCCACCACCGTGCCGCCGAGCGGCAGCAGGGTCCGCCGGGCGATCTCCAGGTTGGGTGGCCACGACTCGGTGGCCACCAGGAGCGGAGGCGGACGGGGAATGGTCGCCAGCACCTCGCCCCCGCCCGTCTGCAAGTCCAGCGCGGCCTCTGCCTTGGCCATGTGCTCGGCCAGCAGCCGGGCGTAACCCCAGGAGGGCCGCTCCTCGGTCGCGCGCCCCTCGAACCAGGAGAAGTCCCAGCCGTCCGTGGGAACGGCCGAACCCTCCGCCAGCAACTCCTCGAAGTCATCCATCCGACCAGCGTGGCACCGGGCCGCAACCCGATTAACCGCCGGAACAGGACCTCGGCGACCGCGGATCAGGCCTCCGCACGTCGAACGCCGGGCCGCCTTTTCGCACAACCGACCGTCTTGAGTGGCCCCAACACGTATTTATCACCCGTCCGGCCGCTCTGTTGCTGGTGGTAAGGCCATTCCGAATTGATGGGGGACTGGGATGAGCATCGCGGTCCACGACGTCCACGAATCCGCCGGCACGCGGGCCGACGCCCGCTCGGACCGGTTCGCCGCCCTGATCGCCGCCGACGACAGAACCGGCGTCCACGTCATCGCCGTCGCCGCCCGCACCGACCACGCCCGCACGTGCACCCTCGACGCCTACGCGCTGCTGGCGGGCGCCCACGAACTACCGGTGATCCGCGGCCGAGCCCCCGAACAGCCCGCACCGTACGGCCTGTTCACCGACGCCTTCACCCACGCGACCACCAACCCGGAACCCTTCACCCCCGTGGAACAGGACGCCAACCTCGTCCTCCGCGCCCTCTTCCACTCCCTCTCCGACCCGGCGTGGTCCCGCGACACCGACCCCCACCGCGCCGTCCGCACCACCCTCGACACCATGTCCGCCCCCACCGGCACGGTGTTCCTCCTCGACGACGTCCACCACGCCGACCCGCACTCACTCGCCCTGCTGGACCACCTGGTCCACCAAGGCCCCCGCACCCCCGTGGTCCTCGTGCTCGCCCACGACCCCCACCACCCGTCCGCCGCGCTCACCACCCTCCTAGCCGAAGCCGAACGCCACCGCCCCCTCGACACCCTCGCCCCGGTCGTCCGCCTCGTCGACACCGGCGGTCACCGCCTAACCCAACGCGAACTCACCGTCCTCCACCTGCTCGCCGAGGGCCTCACCGCCGACTCCATCGCCAGACGCCTCGACATCTCCCCGCGCACCGTCCACCGCCACCTGCAGCACCTCTACCGCAAACTCGGCACCACCGACCGCCTCGCCACCGTGCTGCACGCCAAATCACTAGGCCTACTGCCTTAGGCGCCAAAGCCGAGCGCAGAGCACCGGATGCCTTATCGGCAAAGCCGATGCCCTGTCCGAAGCGAAGCCAGGATGCCTTGTCGGCGCAGCCGATGCCCGACCGAAGCGAAGCCAGGTGCCCCGTCCTAAGGCGCAGCCCAGGATGCCTGGTCCGACGCGGAGCGAGGATGCCCTGTCGGGCGCAGCCCGATGCTGGGTTCGGCGTAGCCGAATGCTGGCGCAGCCAGACCTACCCCTGCACCCCGATTCGAAGCCATCTCTAGGCTTGACGGGGCTTGTCAAGGCATATTTCCCGCCTTGACAAGGTTCGCCAAGCCTAGAACACTCGGCGACCGGGGTAAAGCCACCTAACCCACGACGCAACCCCAGACAGCCCCCCAACCCGCCCCAAACCCGCCCGAACCCGAACCCACCTCCCAGGAACCACACCGGCCCCCGGCACGACTACCTGGAGGATGATCTCCTCCGCCGTGCCTCCCGGACCACGAAGGGCCACCTGATGAACCTCCGACGCCTAGGCGCCGCGCTGCTGCTGACCGGCCTCGCCCTGGCCGGAACCGCCACTCCCGCCCTGGCCCACGCCGAACTCCTCAGCAGCGACCCAGGAGCCGGAGCCGCCCTCTCCGCCGCGCCGACGCAGATCCAGCTCACCTTCGCCGAGCCGGTAGGCCTCCCGGACACCCCCATCACGGTGACCGGCCCCGACGGCGCGACGTGGAAGGTCGGCCAGGTCACCGTCGCGGGCGCCGTGATCACCGCACCCGTGATCCCCTCAGGCCCCTCCGGCGAGTACGTGATCGACTACAAGGTCATCTCCGACGACGGCGATGAGGTCGGCGACAAGATCCGGTTCTCCCTCATCGCCCCCGTCGCACTCCCCACCTCGTCCGCGGCGAACACCAGCACTCCCGAAGACACGACCGCGACCACCACCACGACCGCCACCAGCACCCCCGCCGCCGCACAACCCGCGGACACACCCTCCGACGACGACAGCGGCGTACCGGTATGGGTGTGGATCCTCGCCGCCGTGGTCCTCATCGGCGCGGGCGCGTTCGGCGCCACCCGACTAGGCAAGTCCAAGCCCGACCCCACGACCACCACGGACACCAAACCGGAATAGCCGAACCCTCACACCGGCCCGACGCCACTGGCGCCGGGCCGGTGCCGCACCACTCCCGACACCTCACCGCGGCGACACCAGCGGATTGACCTGCCAATGCCCGTCGACGTTGGTGGTCGGCAAGTGAGCCGTCAGCCCCCGGTCGTCGTTCACGGCGAGGAACGTGCCGCCGTCCAGCACGGCGACCGAGACGTGCCACCTGCCGTCGTGCGGCTGCTCCACGAGGTACTCCGCCACCTCGTCGCTGCCCTCGACCGGCCCGCCGAGCAGCGTGACGACCCCGTCGGCGTGCCGGTCGTTCAGCGCCGACTCGTAGGCCCGCGCCAATTCACCGGGTGACGGCGCTCCGGGCGGCGGTTCGGCGTGGATCCACAGGGCGATGAACACGACCCACCCCACCACCACGCTGAACG
Organism: Umezawaea sp. Da 62-37; assembly: GCF_032460545.1. Lineage (GTDB taxonomy): Bacteria > Actinomycetota > Actinomycetes > Mycobacteriales > Pseudonocardiaceae > Umezawaea. The sequence continues at coordinate 2,215,562 of NZ_CP135965.1, read as the reverse complement.
CGAGGAAGCGCAGCACGCGGGTGCTGGTCCGGGAGACCGGACGGGGTTCGGAGCCGATGCCGTACATGGCTCCGATCATGCCCGGCGGAGGGCCGTTCCCCAAGGCCGTCGTCAACACCCGGTGTAACCGCGCCCATGTCGGGCTTCCCTCGGAAGTGGAGTGCGGCGAACTGGTCCACGAGGGACGCCCCGTCACGCAGAGTCGGCGCGTTTCCCGTCCGGGTGGCTTCGGGGCCGATGGCGCGTGGACGTCGCGGGGACGGGTAGTCCGTCCTGGCGAGGATGTCAGTCCATTCGGGAGAGAGGTTGTCCGATGATCGACCAGAAAACGGTGGAGCGCCTGTACGAGTGCGATGTCATCGACGCGCGAGGTGACCGCATCGGGTCCGTCAAGCAGGTCTGGCTGGACGAAGCGAGCGGGCAGCCGATCTGGGCTTCCGTCCACACCGGACTGTTCGGGATGCGGGAAAGCTTCGTCCCGATCCAGGACGCGCAGGTCAAGGACAAGCACATCACCGTGCCGGTCGAGAAGCAGAAGGTGAAGGACGCCCCGGAGGTCGACGCGTCGGGCGGCAGGCTCTCCGACGCCGAGCAGGCCGACCTCTACGAGTACTACGGCATGATCCCGGCCGCCAACCGCGGCGAGCACGACCGGCTGACGCAGCGCTCCGGCAACAAGGTGACCGGGCAGGAGCGGATGGCCGGGCAGGAGCGGATGACCGAAGAGCAGCGGATGGCCGACCGGCAGCGCGCGACGGGCACGCGGGACCAGATCGGCCGTGAGCAGACGCGGACGACCGGCCAGCAGGCGCGCGACACGAGCAGGCAGAGCATGACCCGCTCCGAGGAGCAGCTCAAGGTCGGCACGGAGCAGGTCGAGGCGGGCCGCGTGCGGCTGGTCAAGCACGTCGTCACCGAGCAGCAGAACGTCACGGTGCCGGTGTCGCACGAGGAGGTGCGGGTGGTGCGCGAGCCCGTCGACCCCAACGACGCCTCCGCCCGCGGCGGCAGGGCCTTCCAGAACGAGGAGGCCGAGGTCGTGCTGCACGAGGAGCGACCGGTGGTGCAGAAGGAGACCATCGCCGTGGAGCGCGTCGGCCTCGACAAGGAGACGGTCACGGAGCAGCGGACCGTGGGCGGCGAGATCCGCAAGGAGCGGGTCGACGTCGTGGACGAGACCAGGCAGACGCCCGGCGACCGCAAGCGCTGAGGCGTTCCCGCGGGGACGGGGGCGCCCCGGAGTGCGCCGTCCCGTCCCCGCAGTGCCGGGCGGTTCGCCTACCGCCCGGCCGTGGCCGGGGTGGCTTTCGAGCCACCCCGGCCGCTTGGTCTCAGCCGGTCGGGGCGAGGCTCATCAGACCGGAGGCGTCCGGTCCGTCCGGCAGCGGAACGCCCTGGCAGCCGTCGTCGATCCGGCCCGTGGTGAAGTACGCGAGCATGTCGGCCGAGCACTCGGGGACCCGCAGCACGGACCCGTGCACGTCGTCCTCGACGGTGTAGGCCTTGCCGCCCGCCGCCGCCTTCATCTCGGCGGTCCACTCGAACACCGAGACGCTCTCATGGCGGTGTCCGACCAGCACCAGCGACCCGGTGCCGTGGCGGAGCCGGTACTCCTGGACGGGCAGCGGCCACCCCGCGCACCCGGCCGAGAACCGCAGTGCCCGGCCGGTCAGCGGATTGGCCGCGAGGCGCTGCCGGAAGTCGGCCCACGCGTGCTCGAAGTCGAGCCTGCTGGGGTCCTCGTTGCAGAAGGCGGCCTGGTTCATCGTCCGGTTCCCGGACTCGGGGGTGCCGGGCGGCGGCGGGGTCTCCGGCGGCCCCACGACGATGTCCTTGAAGATCGGCGGCGCGGTCGGACCGGTCGACTCCCGCAGCGCCTTGAGCACTTGGCCCACCATCGGCCATGCCCTGGACGGCTGTGCGGCGCTCATGGCGATGATCTCGCCGTCCACGGCCCTCGGCAGGTCGGTGTAGTGCCTGGGGTTGGCGTCGAAGTCCCGGACCAGCGCCACGACGGTGGCCCGCACCTGCTCCTGGGTGGTGCCGAGGCCGTAGGTGTCGTCGAACCGCGCGAGCCACGCCATCAGCCGGGTGGAGTCGCGCTCGGTGGCCATGGCGCGGGCGTCCTCGAAGTCGTCGATCCGGAAGTGCGGCGGTGCCACGCTGTCCAGGAACACCCGACCCGCGGTCGCGGGGAACGCGCTGCGGTAGACCGCGCCCAGCCACGTCCCCCAGGACACGCCGAGGAAGTTCATCTTCCGCTCGTGCAGGGCGCCGCGCACCAGGTCGAGGTCGCGGGCCACGTTCTCGGTGGTGAGCCGCCGGAGGAACTCGGGATCGCTGTCGCCGCAGGCCTTGTTGAACGCGACCTCCAGGTCGTACTCGGCCTTGGCCGCCTCCTTCGTGATCGGTCCGGTCGGCGGTTCCCCCTCGTGCTCGAGCGGTTCGCAGTCCACGTGGGTGCTGAGGCCGACGCCGCGCGGGTCGAAGCCGATCAGGTCGTACCGATCGCCCAGTCGCGCGGCCTCGTCGGTCGTCAGGCTGCCGATCTGCACGCCCATCAGGTACCCGCTGCCGCCCGGCCCGCCGGGGTTGACCGCGAGGCTCCCCAGCCGGTGCGCCTGGTCGACGGCCTTCAGCCTGGTGATCGCCACGTCGATCCGCCTGCCGCCGGGGGCGCGGTGGTCCAGGGGCACGCTGACCGTGCCGCACTCCATCCGGGTGAGCTGGGACCGGACCCGCGGCAGCTTCTCGTCGGGCACGCCGAGGGCGCGCAGCACGTCGTCGGAGTACGCGGGGCAGGTCTTCCAGGCGACCTCGGGTGTCGGACCGCGCCCGGTCGCGGCGGCGGGGCCGACGGCCAGCGAGGTCAGCGCCACGGCGGCGACGGCCACCGCGGAACCCTTGCGCATCAGCACTTGTCGTCTCATGCCGACAAGGCTGGCGGCGGCCGGGGCCACCGCGCGTCCGCCTGCGCGCTCATGATCACGTCTGTCCTGAGGAGTACACCGGGCCACCGATATCCGCCTTGCGACTGACGCGGGCGCACGGCGGCTGGCCCTACGCTCGCGGATCATGACGAAGCGGCTCCGCGACTGGCCATGTCTGCCCGCGGTGCTCGACGCGGTGCTGGCGCTGGTGTTCCTGCTGGTGGGCGCGGCGGCGGACCTCGGGTGGTCCGAAAGCGGTGTCCCGAATGTGGACCCGGCGGACCGGGCGGCGCTCTGGTGGGTGGCCACGGTGCTCGCCGCGGTCGCCATCGCGCTGCGCCGCCGCCTGCCGGTGCGGATGACGGCCGTCGCCGCCGCGTCCGTCATGACGCACCTGCTCCTGGGGTTGCCGCTCGAAGTCGTCGACCTGGGCGTGCTGGTCCTGCTGTACACGGTCGCGGTCCGGTACCGGCGCACCGTCTCCATCACGGTGCTGGGTGTCCTGGTGGGGCTGGCCGCCGGGTGGAGCGTGCACAACGTGCTCGTCGAGCACCGCACCGCGGGCCCGCCCGATCCCGGCCGCCGGATCGCCCCCGTCCCACCTCGCCCCGGTCAGCTCCCCCCGCCGCCCGACCCGTCCACCGGCGACCCCTCTGACGTCTTCCGCGACGAGCTGTTCGTCTGCGTCTCGGCGCTGCTCGCGGCGTGGGCGATCGGGTTCGGCACGCGCAGCCGACGGGCGCACCTCGACGAACTCCGCGCGCGGGCCCGTGAACTCGAACGCGACCGGGACCTGCAAGCGGCGTTCGCGGTGGCCGCCGAACGCGGCCGCATCAGCCGCGAGCTGCACGACGTGGTGGCGCACGGGCTGTCGGTGATGGTGATCCAGGCCCAGGGCGGCGCCGCCGCGCTGGACAGCAGGCCCGCCGACACCCGGTCCGCGCTGGACGCGATCATCCGCACGGGCCGCGACTCGCTGGCCGACATGCGCCGGGTGATCGCGGCAGTCGGCGCCGTCGAGGACACGTGGCACCCGCAGCCGGGGCTCGCCCAGCTCACCGCGCTCGTGGGTCAGGTGCGGAAGGCCGGGACACCGGTGGGGCTGGAGGTCGAGGGGACCGCCGCGCCGCTCCCGTCCACTGTGGACCTCTCGGCCTACCGGATCGTGCAGGAGGCGTTGACCAACACCATGAAGCACGCGGGCAGGGGCGCGAAGGCCGAGGTGGTGCTGTCCTACACCGACGAGGGGGTCGTGATCAGGGTGAGCGACGACGGACGCGGCCCGGACGGCGGCACCGACGGCGGCAACGGGCTGCGTGGAATGCGTGAACGGGCGAGGCTCCTCGGCGGCAGCCTCGTCGCCGAACCCGGCCCCGATGGCGGCTTCGTGGTCCTCGCCGACCTGCCGATCCGGGGGAGCGGCCGGTGATCCGGGTGCTGATCGCCGACGACCAGACCCTGGTGCGCACCGGGTTCCGGATGATCCTGGAGAACGCGGGCGACATGCGGGTCGTCGGCGAGGCCGGTGACGGCGCCGAGGCCGCGTCCGCGGCACTCGACCTGCGACCCGACGTCGTGCTCATGGACGTGCGGATGCCCGACGTCGACGGCGTCGAGGCGACCCGCCGCATCTGCGCGGGCGGCACCGGCACGCGGGTGCTGATGCTCACCACGTTCGACCTCGACGAGTACGTCTACGCCGCCATCCAGGCGGGGGCGAGCGGCTTCCTGCTCAAGGACACCCTCGCCGCCGACCTGCTGTCCGCCGTCCGGGTGGTCGCCCGCGGTGAAGCCTGCGTGGCCCCCAGCGTCACCCGCCGCCTCCTCGAACGCCACATCGGCACCGGCTCACCACCACCCGCCATGGCCCTCGACGTGCTGACCGAACGCGAACGCGAGGTGCTCGGCCTCATCGCCCGCGGCCTGTCCAACGGCGAGATCGCCACCCACCTCTTCCTCTCCGAGGGCACCGTCAAGACCCACGTCAGCCGCGTGCTGGCCAAACTCGGCCTCCGCGACCGCGTCCAGGCCGTCGTGCGGGCCTACGAATGCGGCCTGGTCCGCGTCGGGGGGTCCTAGGGCGCGCCGGCGTCACGCCCGCAGAGCCCGCAGCGCCCGCCCGTCGGTGAGCCCCACGGCCCGAGCCGCCGCCTCCATGGTCGACCCCCGCGAGATCAGGTGCTCGGCCTTCTCCAGCCGCAGCAGCTGCTGGTACCTCAGCGGCGTCATCCCGGTCGCCCGGTGGAAGTGCCGCGTCACCGTCCGCTCGCTGCACCCCAGCTCACGGGCCATCCCCACCAGCCGCAACCGCTCGGTGAACCTCTCCTCGATCAGGTCCTGCAACCGGTGCACGAGGTCGTCCACGTGGTGCCGGTGCCGCAGCAGCACGCTGGTCTGCTTCTCCTCGCCGTTGCGGCGGGTGAAGATCACCAGGGTGCGGGCGATGCGGGCCGCGGCCCCGGGCCCGTGGGCCTGGGCGATCAGGTGCAGCGCGAGGTCGATGCCGCTCGCGATGCCCGCCGACGTGGCCACCCGGCCGTCCACCACGAAGAGGACGTCGTCGACCACGTTCGCGGCCGGGTAGCGCCGGGCGAGTTCCGGACGCAGGTCGTGGTGCGTCGTGCAGCGCCTGCCGTCGAGCAGACCCGCCCGGCCCAGGATCTCGGCGCCGGCGCACACGCTGATCACCCGGCCTCCCCGCCGGTGGTGGCGGCGCAGCACGTCGAGGCTGCTCCTGCTGGCCCTGACCTTGGCCAGGCCGGTGAGCTGGGACCCCGGCACGATCACGAGGTCGGTCGGCTCCAGCTCCGGCCACGTGGTGTCGACGCGGATCGGCAGCCCCTCCGCCGTGACGATCTCCGGCTCATCGGCCACATAGGACAACCGGTACGGGAGGCCCTGGTCGATGGCGGCCTGGTAGACCTCCGCGGGGCCCGCCAGGTCGAGCAGGTACAACCGTTGCGGCAGCAGGAACACGACGTTGGTCACCGCGGAGCGTGTTCTCATGGTGGATAGATACAAGATCCATAACGAACGGTTGGAACCGGGGGTACCGACGCGGTGGATTTCAGCCCGATGTCCGTTCCGCCACCAGGGCGAAGGGGGACCTGCCGAACGTCGTGCCGTTCACCTGGAGCTCGATGGCGTGCTCACCGGAGTGGTAGACGCGGGTCGTGATGGGGCGGAACGAATGGGTGCGGGTGACCGTCAGCCGCTCACCGGGCGTCAGGGTCTTCGTGGTCAGCTTGAACACCTTGGCCGTGGTCGACCCGTTGGCCTTGCGGTGGTGGATCACGTAGTCGATCGCCAGCTTCGCGGGCGCGCCGCCGGTGTTCTCCACGGTGTAGGAGAAGCCGAGCTCACCGCCGACCGCCACGGTGTCCACCGTCAACTCCGGCCCGTCGACGACGAGACCGTCGACGGGGACGAAACCCAGCAGTGCCAGCGCGTCGGGATGACCCTGCTTGACCAGGGTGCGCAGGCCGTGGCGGACCAGCCGGAGGGTGGGCCCGTCCGGGTCGGCGCGCAGCCAGCGCGCCGCCACGCCCGCGGCGAGCGCGGGGTCGCGGCGGCTGATGTCGTTGAGGTGGTTGGCGACCGACCGCCGCACGTACTCCGACGGGTCGCGGTGCAGCGCGTCGAGCACCGGCACCGCCGCGGCCGGGTCGTCGAAGATCGCGCGGACCCGCTTCGCCCACGGCAGCAGCGGCCTGGTGCCCTCGCTGGCGAGCCTGCGCACGTGCTCGTCGGGGTGCGCCGTCCAGGTCAGCACGATCGGCAGCGCCCGACCGAGATCGGCCTCCAGCAGGCGCCGGATGCCGAACTCCGACGTCAGCCTCGGCGTCAGCTCCGCGAGCAGCGCCAGCGCCCGGTCGAACGCCCCGCCGCCACCGTCCTCCAGCGCGCGGCTGGTGGCGGCCTCGGTCACCGGCCAGATCATCCAGCCGGTGAACCCGCTGTCCGGCAGGGCTTCCCGCACCACGGCCTCGAACGCCGGGAAGCCCGCGGGCAGGTCGGTCAGCAGCGCGTCGCGCACCAGGTCGCTGCGCTCCCGCAGCCCGAGACCGTCCAACGCGGAGGCGGCGGCGAGCACCGAGGGGGTCGGCACGGCCAGGCACCGGGCGAGCCCGGTGACCGCGGCGGCGTTGAGCAGTTCGTCGGCGGTGGGCACGGAACTCCTTGCGGTATCGGGGACCCGAGTCTAGGACCGCTCTAGCTGGCGCTCGCCGCCGACAGCTCGAACCGCACCGGCTGGCCGAGGACCGCGGCGGCGAGGCGGGAGCACTCCTCGGCGGCGCGGGTGTCGCCGAGGCGGAGGTGGACCGCGGCGAGGTTGCGCAGGGTCTCGGCCTCGCTGTAGAGGTCCTGCAGGTCGCGGTGCACCTCAAGGGACTGCTTGAAGTGCAGGATCGCCCGGCCGTGGCGGCCCGCCCGGTCGTGGATGGTGCCGAGGCTGTCCTGGGCGGCGGCTTCCAGCGACCGGTTGCCCAGCTCCCGCGACATCAGCAGGGCCTGCTCGCACAGCACGACGCCCTGCTCGTGATCACCGAGGTCGCTGTGCGCGCACCCCAGGTTGTTGATGCAGTCGGCCTCCATCAGCCGGTCCCCGAGCAGCCTGCTGATCTCGTGCGCCCGCACCTCGTGCTCCAGCGCCTGCTGGCGCATGTCCTGCCTGCCGCACAGGTCCGCGATGTTCTGGTGGGTCCGCGCCTCCCCGCGCAGGTTCCCCAGCTCCACGTACAGCTCCAGGGCCGACCGGAACTGTCCGGCCGCGCGGACCAGGTTCCCCAGGTGCTTGTGGGCGTACCCGAGGCTCCGGTGCACGTAGGCCCGACCGGCCCGCTCGTCCGTGCGCCGCGTCGCGGCCAGCGCCGCCTCCTGCACGACCACCTTCTGGTGCCAGTGCCCGTTGCGGTCCAGGAACGGGTCGAACGTCCACCCGAGACGCCAGGTGTGCTCGTCGGACAGGTGCTCGGCGGACATCTCGATGGTCGCGAACACCGTGGGCGACATCGTGTTCGTCCACACCTGCGCGGCCGCTCGGTCCGCGATCGGCTCGACCACCGCGCCAGCGCCGAGCGGCGGCAGGACGATGGTCGGCCGGTGCGGGTCGATCAGGGCGGCGGCCAGGAAGGCGCTGTGCAGGTAGTGGTCCAGCACCCGTTCACGGGCCGCGCGCAGGACGTCCTCGCCGTCGACCGCCTCCGCGAGCTCGTTCGCGTAGACCCGGACGAGGTCGTGTGTGGTGTAGCGGCGCGGCGCGTACTGCGAGACCAGGTGGCCGCGCTCCAGTTCGTCGAGCAGCGGCACGGCCTTGGCGACCGGCACGCCGAGCAGGCTGGCCGCGGCGCGGACCGGGATCTCCGGGCCGGGGTGCTGGGCGAGCCGCCGGAACATCTCCGAGGCGGCCGGGCCGAGCGCCTGGTAGGACCAGGTGAACGCGGCCCGCGCGTCGATGATCGAGTCCGCGTCGGTGAAGCTGTCCAGGCTGTCCTTCGTGTCGCGCAGCGCGGCGGCGACCGCGCTCAACGGGTGCAGCGGCTGCAGCGCGGCGCGGGCCGCGACGATGGCCAGCGCCAGCGGGAGCCCCGCGCACAGCTCGATGATCTCCGACACCGCGGCCGGGTCGGAGGCCGCAGACCGGTTGCCGAGCCTGCGGGTGAGGAACTCGCGCGAATCCACCCGCGACAGCGGGTTGAGCAGCAGCGGCCGGGCGCCTTCCACGGCGACCAGCGACAACAGCTGGTTCCGGCTGGTCACCACGACGTGGCAGCCGGTCGTGCCGGGCAGCAGCGGGCGCACCTGCTCGGCGTCGCGCACGTTGTCCAGCACCACCAGGACCCGGCGTTCGGCCAGCACGCTGCGGTACAGGTTCACCTGGGCGTCGAAGCCGACCGGGATCCGCGCCGAGGGCACGCCCAGCTCGTCGAGGAACCGGCGCACCGCGTCCTCGGGCCGCACGACGTCGCCGGTGTGGTCGAACCCGCGCAGGTTCAGGTACAGCTGGCCGTCCGGGTAGAGGTGGGCGATCCGGTGCACGTACCGCACGGCCAGCGTCGTCTTGCCGACGCCCGCCATGCCCCGGATCAGCGTGACGGCCGTCGAGCCCGCCGGGTCGTCGTGCTCGGCCAGCAGGTGGTCCAGCTCGTCCTTGCGCCCGGCGAACACGGCCAGGTCGCGGGGGAGCTGGGCGGGCGTCACCGACGGCGCGGGCATCGGCGCGTCCACCAGCGGCTCGGTCTCGTACCGGACCTCCGCGGGCGGTTCGACCTCCTCGCGCAGCACCGACTCGTGCGCCGCGCGCAGCTCGGCGCCGGGATCGATGCCCAGTTCCTCGGCCAGCCTGCCGCGGATGGCGGCGTACACGTCCAGCGCGTCCGCCCGGTACCCCGCCGCGGCCAGCGCCAGGATCAGCCGGGAGTGCGACGGCTCGTCGAACGGGTGCTGCGCCGTCACCCACTGCAGCGGCACCAGCAGCGGTTTGGGCAGGTTGAAGCGCAGCGCCAGGTCGGTCGCCTCGTTCACGGCCGCCACGTGCTCGCGCTCCAGCGCCGTGAACACCGCGTGCGCCCGCACCGGCGCGGGCGTGTTCGCGGCCACCGGCCCGTCCCACAGCGCCAGCGCCTCGGAGAACGCGTGCACGGCCTGCCGGTCCGACCCGGCCGTCCGCTCGGCGCGCGCCCCGGCCATCAGGTCGCGGAAGCGCAGCAGGTCCAGCGTCGCGGCGTCGGTGGTGAACCGGTACCCGCCCGCACCCCTGATCAGCCACCTCCCGGCCTCGCGGTGGCCGAGTTCGGGTTCCAGCGCCCGCCGCAGCGCGCCGACGTACCGGTGCAGCAGGTTCACGGCGCTGCCGGGGTGGTCGGCTCCCCAGAGGGCGTCGACCAGCGACGCGACGCTCACCGGCTGCCCGCCGTGGGCGAGCAGGAGCGCGAGGACCGAACGCTGCTGGGGCGGCCCCAGTTCCACCTCGACACCGTCCAGCCAGGCGCGGAGGGGGCCGAGAACGGCCAGTCGCAGGCTGCTTCGTGCGGGTTCAGGGAACAACATCGCTCCGCCGGGGTAGGTGGCTCCCACGCAGGGGGGCACGTGGTCACACTTTAGTCATCGGTCGTCAAGTCGGACGAATTACGGTTCGCGTGCGGTGGTTGGCCTTCTCCGACACAGGAGCGGCCCGACACGCGCCGGATACGAGTAGGTGGGACAACGCTCGCCGCGCGTCTCAACGGGAGGGACCACCGGGACGAAAAGGGCAAGGGGAGGCCGTCGGGCACCGGCACGTCCGCCGGTCGTGGACGGCAGAGGCAGGGGAGAACCGTGACGTCGCGATGCAACGGGGCCGATGAGTTGGTCCGCAGGCTCTACTCCGAACACGGAGGCGCCATCCTGGCGCACACCACCATCCTGACCAGGGACAGGGGCGCGGCCGAGAACGTCACGCAGGAGACGCTGGTCCGCGCGTGGCAGCACCGCGACGCGCTGGTGAACGGCAAGGGGTCCGTGCGCGGCTGGCTGCTCACCACGGCCACCAACATCGTGATCGACCTGTCGAGACGGCGGAAGGTGCGGCCGACCGAGGTGTCGATCACACCCGACCAGACCACGTCGGCGGTCGACCACGCCAAGTCCGTCGTGGACGGTGTGGTGGTGCGCGACGCCCTCGTCCGGCTGCGGCCCGAGCACCGCGAGGTGCTCGTGGAGGTCTACCTCAAGGGCAGCAGCATGGCCGAGGCCGCCGACGTCCTCGACCTGCCGATCGGCACCGTGAAGTCCCGGTCCACCTCCGCGCGCCGGGCGATGCGGGAACTGCTGGCGGGCTAGAGCGCCCTGCGCGGGAAGGCGGGCACCTCGGCGTGCCCGGCACCGGGCACCGGCATCGGCGGGTTCACCCGGACGCCCCGCGATCCGGTCTTGCCGGGGTGCGGTCGGCGATGTTCGATGACGGGCGAACCGTTCGACCCCCGACGAGACAGGTGCGCGATGACCGACGAGTTGCGGCTGGACCCGAAGACGACCGCCGTGGTGCTGATCGAGTACCAGAACGACTTCACCAGCGAGGGCGGTGCGCTGCACGGCGCGGTCTCGGAGGTCATGGAGGGCACCGGGATGCTCGCCAACACCGTCGCCCTCGTCGACGCGGCGCGCGCGGCGGGAGCCACGATCATGCACGCGCCGATCATGTTCGCGGCCGGTTACCACGAGATCTCGGCGCACCCGTACGGCATCCTGAAGGGCGTCGTCGACGGCAACGCCTTCGTCAAGGGCGGCTGGGGCGCCGCGATCGTCGAGGACGTTGCCCCGAAGGACGGCGACATCGTCATCGAGGGCAAGCGCGGGCTCGACACGTTCGCCAGCACGAACCTCGACTTCATCCTGCGCAGCAAGGGCATCACGACGATCGTGCTCGGCGGGTTCCTGACGAACTGCTGCGTCGAGTCGACCATGCGCACCGGGTACGAGAACGGGTACCGGGTGATCACGCTGACCGACTGCACCGCGGCGACCTCGCGGGCCGAGCACGACAACGCGATCACCTACGACTACCCGATGTTCTCCCTGCCGGTGACCTCGAAGGAGGTCGTGGCAGCGCTGTCCGCCTGACCCCTGGGCCGTTAATCCGGTCGGTGACCGACTCCACGAGGGGGCTCCGGCGAAGCGCCTGACGGGCATCGCACTCGGGGTGGTCCGTGGTGTTCGCGGTCGGTCCGGCGAGTCGGGCTCGCCGGACCTGGAGGCCGTGCGCGGCTAGGCGGTCCGGCGGCGCGCGACGGGCGGGTGGCCGCCGACGCCGGGCCTGGCAGCGGGCAGCCTGGTGTAGGGCATCGGTCCACGGCCGCGGACGGGAGCGGGTACCTGCGCGGCGGACCGCAGCACGGCCAGCACGGCGGTCGCGGACGGCAGCCAGCGGCGCTCGTCGTCCGGTTCGATCAGCCAGTCCGCGCCCGCCTTCGGGGGCAGCGGCACCTGGCCGGGCGTGCGCAGGAGCACCACTCCGGGCGGCATCTGGGCCTGGCTGAACACGCAGTCGTTCGTGTCGGCCAGTGCGACGGCCTTGGGCTCGACCTCGTCGAGGAAGCCGACGACCGGGCCCTGGACGTCCATTGTGGACATCATCGAGGCGGCGAGCGGGAACCACTTGCGGGGGAACAGGAAGCCGGCCACGCCGTGCGTCAGGGACAGCGACGGGGCACCGTCGACCAGTTGCACGTCCCAGCCCATCCGGGTCCGGTACCAGGTCAGCGCCCGCACCATGTCGGACGCCCGGTCGTTGCGGCGCAACGGAACGCGTGACATCAGGGGTGCCTCCTCGGTTGGGTCCGCACCGAGTTGAGCACAGTACCCGGCGGTTGTGGTCGAACTCTGCCCGAAAGGCCCACGCGCACTGCCCCCGTGTCAACAGCTGCGTGACCGATGTGACCAAAAGCATGGGCCGACCGGCCCCGGAACCGTGCGGTTCCGGGGCAGGGACGCGTCAGTTCGCCTTGTAGAAGAAGTAGGTCGCGCTGTAGAAGACGTTCTTGAACGCCTTGTTGGCCGGGTCGCACGTCCCGGCGGGGGCGACGCCGCCGATGGTGTTGAGGCGGTGCACGAACGTCACGTCGGCGAACACGCCGGTGCCCGACGTGTCGAGCGCCGAGAGGCGCAGCAGCGGGACCGCGCCGTCGCGGGAGGCCGTGCTGACCGCGCCGCCGCCGTGCACCCGGCTGTGGTCCTTGTTGGACTGCCAGTACGGGCCCGCGGGGAGGTTCGCGTCGACGCCGCCGAAGTGGACGGCGGTGTCGCCGTTGCCGCTGAGCCATGCTTTGGGGGCGTGCAGCGTCCACGTGCCCGCGGTGCCGCACTCGTAGACCTGGAAACCGATCGCGTCGTAGCGCGAGGTCACGTGGTTGCCGTCGGGGACCGCGATCTCCGCGGGCACCGACGGCGGCGCGAGTGCGGGTGCGGCCTGCGCGGTGGCGGGCGCCATCGCGAGCACGCCGCCTGCCACCGCGACGGCGGCGGCCGCGAACCTGGTGCTGGTACGACGAGCGGAAGTCATCAGCGATTCTCCAAGGGTGGGGTGATCGATCGCCGACAACATAGGTGCACTTCCGGTCCACCGGTCGTCATCGGACCGTGATCAGGGGTCCTTCTGGCGAGATGACGCCACGAACGCGTCTCGACGAGTCTTCGGGACGCCGATCATCCGTACCCCTCCTGGGACCCTGCCTTCCACGCAGTTCTCCCACCTGGGCTTTTCCCCGTTTTCGATGCACAACCGGGCCGCTTTCGCGCTGACTAGTTGACCCGATACGCTCATCTGGTCAACTATGGGAGGCGTGATGGTGGGTGGACGGGTGCGGACGGACGACGTCGAGGGGCGTCGGGCCCGCGCGGACGCGGTGCTGGGCGCGGCGGCCGACCTGATCGGGCGGTGGGGGTACGACAAGACCACCATCGACGACATCGCGCGGACCGCGGGCATCGCCAAGGGGACGGTCTACCTGCACTGGAAGACCAAGGACGAGGTGTTCGTGGCGGTCCTGCGCCGCGAGCGCGTCCTCATGCTCGAAGCCGTGCGCGACAGCCTCCTCGCGGAGTCGGCGCCGGGCCCGCGCGCGGTGTTCCGGCACCTGGCCGCGGGGCTGATCGGTCGTCCCCTGATGCGCGCGGTGCTCCTCAACGAACTGGCAGTCCTGGGCAGGCTGGCGCTCCGGCTGCGGTCGGGGACGACGTGGCGCAGTTCGTTCACCGACTTCCTCGACACGCTGCGAGAGCACGGCGCGATCGGCGACGACCGGGACGAGCGAGGACAGTTGGCGCTGGTCAACGCCGCGTTCATCGGCGTGCTCACCACGGCGTCGCTGATGCCCGAGCACCCGCGCCTGTCCGCCGACGAGCAGGCCGACCTGATCGCCGACGTGGTCGACCGGACGTTGGGTCTCGGCGCGGGCGTCGACCCGGCCGCGCTGTCCCGCGCGACCACCGCGTACTTCGACGCCGCGCACACCGTCGCGCGGCGGAAACTGGCGGAGGCCACCGGTCTTGCTGATAGGGGGAACGCGTGAGCGCGACAGTGCTGGCCATGGCCGACCTGGCCGCCGACCTGGCCGCGGTGGGCGGTAAGGGCGAGTCGCTGGCGAAGCTCACCGCCGCCGGACTGCCCGTGCCGCCCGGTTTCCACGTCACCACCGCCGCGTACCGGGAGTTCCTGGCCGCCAACCACCTGACCGCGGCGGTCGTCGGCGCGTCCGAGCGCGAGGTGGCCGACCTGTTCGCCGCCGCGCCACTCCCGCCGGACGTCGCCACCGCCGTCGCCGACGCCTACGCCGACCTGGGCGGGGGAGCGGTCGCGGTCCGGTCGTCGGCGACGGCGGAGGACCTGCCGGACGCCTCGTTCGCGGGCCAGCAGGACACGTTCCTCGACGTCAGCGGCACCTCCGAGGTGCTCGACGCGGTCAAGCGCTGCTGGGCGTCGCTGTGGACCGAGCGGGCCGTCCACTACCGCGCCCGCCACGCCATCGCACCCGACGACGTGGCTATCGCCGTCGTCGTCCAGCGGATGGTGCCCGCGACGGCCGCCGGGGTGCTGTTCACCGCGGACCCGGTGACCGGCGTGCGGGACCGGCTCGTCATCAACGCCGTTCGCGGCCTGGGCGAGGCGCTGGTCTCCGGGGCCGCCGACCCCCAGGTCGTCGTGCTCGACGACCACGGGATCACCGAACGGCGGGGTGACGCCGTGCTGTCCGACGACATCGCGCTGGAACTGGCGGGACTCGGCCGTCGGATCGAAAAGCTGTACGGGTGGCCCGTGGACGTCGAGTGGGCCGTGTGCGGCGACGAGGTGTCCATCGTGCAGGCGCGGCCGATCACGGTCACCGCGCACGAGGAGTGGAACAGCAGCCTCGACGGCGACTACCTGTGGACCTGCGCGAACCTCGGTGAGGCCATCCCGAGCGTGATGACGCCCGCGACCTGGTCGCTGGTGCGGATCTTCATGTCCGAGGTCATGTCGGTCCCCGTCCTGGGCGGGCACCGGATGGACGGCAACATCGGCGGCCGGTTCTACCTGAACCTCAGCCTCACCATGGCCGCGGGCTCGGCACTCGGCCTCGAGGGTTTCGTGCGCCGCGCCAGCGAGCAGGCGTTCGGCCGCATCCCGTCCGATGTGGACGTTCCCCGACTTCCCCTGTCCCGAGGGCAGGTCCTGCGGGACGTGGTGCCCACCGCCGTGCGGTTCCTGCGCCGCCTCCGGCCGTACCAGAAGGACTTGTCCGCGCAGGTGGAGGGCGCGCGCCTGCGTTCCGACGACGCGCGGGCGCGCATCGCGGGGATCACCGAGCCCGCGGCGCTCAAGCGGCTGTGGCACGCGGACGTCGACCCGCTGCTGCGCGACACCAGCCGCATGTTGGCCGCGGGCGCCCGGCTCGACGGGGCCGGCCTGGTCCGCATCCGCCCGTGGCTGCTCGAACTTGTCGACGAGGCTGACGCGAACGCGCTGCTCACCGGCCTGCACACCACCGCGGGACCATTGGCGAGCCTCGGCCCCGTGATCGGGCTCGACCGGCTGGCGCGCGGCGACATCACCCGCGGCGACATCACCCGCGACGAGTTCATCCGCGACTGGGGCCACCGCTGCCCCGACGAGTTCGAGGTGTCCGTACCCCGCCCGGTGGAGGACCCCGCGTGGCTCGACCGGGAGGTCGAGGCCGTGCGCGACTCGCGGACCGACGTGCGGACGCTGTTGGCCCGGCAGCAGGAGACCCGCGCCGCCGCCGCCGACCGCTTCCGCGCCCGACACCCGCGCAAGGTCCGCACGCTGGAACGGCGGATGGCGCGCGCCGCCGTCGCCGCTCGCGGCCGTGAGGCGGGCCGCTCCGAGGTCATCCGCGCGTTCTGGGTGCTGCGCGCGTTCCTCGTCCGCGCGGGCGAGCTGACCGGCGTGGGCGACGACGTGTTCTTCCTGTCCGTGGACGAGGTGCTGGCACTGCTCGACGGCGACCGCACCGCGCTCGACCGGGTGGCCGCCCGCCGCGAGACCCACCGCCGCTACGCCGCGCTACCGCCGTACCCGACCCTGGTGCGGGGGCACTTCGACCCGTTCCGCTGGGCCGCGGACCCCGACCGCCGCTCCGACGTGTTCGACGAGACGCGGGACGCGGCACCTCTCGGCGACGCCGTCACCGGATTCGCGGGCGCGGCCGGGATCGTGGAAGGCGTGGTCCGCGTGCTGACCTCCGTCGCGGACGGCACGGCGCTGAAAACGGGCGAGATCCTGGTGACAACGGTGACCAACATCGGCTGGACCCCGCTTTTCCCCCGCGTGGCCGCCGTCGTCACCGACATCGGCGCCCCTCTGTCGCACGCCGCGATCGTCGCCCGCGAACTCGGCATCCCGGCGGTGGTCGGCACCGGCAACGCGACCACCAGGCTGCGCACCGGCGACCGCGTCCGGGTCGACGGCGGGCGGGGCACGGTCGAGGTGCTGACACCCCGGGCGTGACTACTCCTCCTTGCGGGCGCGGCGCAGTTCCCCGACGGCCCAGTCCGCCCACTCCCGCTGCATGGCCGAGTACCGCAGGGCCCACTCCAGGGCGAGCCTGCCGTAGATCACCAGGTCGCCGTCCTGAGGGTCGAGCTGCCTGTCGATCTCCTGCATGCCCGCGCGCATCTCGACGGCCGCGGTAGCGCGGTCGCGCAGGTAGTCCTCGGCCTGCTCCGGCGTGAGCAGGCCGAGGAAGAACACCCTCAGCAGCATCTCGCTGCGCCGGGTGGGCGCGGGCTTCGTCTCGCTGAGCCAGTGCCGCAGCTCGGCCGTCCCCTCGGCGGTGATCGAGTACTCCTTGCGCCCGCGGGGCCCCTCGGCGGCGACGGTGACCAGGCCCGCGTCCGCGAGCTTGCCCAGTTCCCCGTAGAGCTGGCTCTGGGTGGCGGGCCAGACGTTGGCCAGCGACTCGCCGAACGTCTGCAGCAGGTCGTACCCGCTGGCCGGACCGAACGACAGCAGACCGAGGGTCGCGTGTTTCAGGCTCACGGCCTCACCATACTCCACTGTTGACATGTCTGTGCAGGAAGTTCTACCTTCCACCTGTCACTACTGACAGGTGAACGGAGAAACGTCCATGACCGCGCTGTCCAGCGGCACCACCGGCAAGACCGGGGTCCGCGCGCTCGTCGGCCTCATCCTCGCGGTGTCGATGACCACCATCGACCAGACGATCGTGGCGCTGTCCGCGCCGACGATCCAAGGCCAGTTGGGCCTGTCGAATGGCGGCATCCAGTGGGCCGTCAACGTCTACCTGCTGGCCACCGCCGCGTCCTTCCTGCTCGGCGGCCGCCTCGCCGACGTTTTCGGGCACAAGCGGATGGTGCTGGTCGGCATCGCCGCGTTCGGCGTCACGTCGCTGCTGTGCGGCCTGGCCCCGGCGGGCGGTTACGCCGAGGCGTGGCTGGTCGCGGCGCGGGCGTTGCAGGGCATCAGCGGCGCGATCATGTTCCCGGCGGCCATCGGCATCGTCGTCCAGTCCTTCTCCCGCGAGGGCCGGGGCAAGGCGATGGCGCTGTTCTTCGCGGTCACCGGGGCGATGACGGCCATCGGGCCGATCGCGGGCGGCTACCTCACCGCGTGGACGTGGCGCTCGATCTTCTGGGTCAACGTGCCGATCGCGCTCGCCGCGCTGGTCGTCGTCGCGCTGTCGGCCGCCCCCTCACCCCGTCGGGCCGAGCGGATCGACTGGATCGGCGCCGGGCTGGTCGCGCTGGGCATGGGCCTGGTCGTGTTCGGGCTGCAGCAGGCGAGCGGCTGGGGCTGGACCAGCGCGGGCGTGCTGACGGCTCTCGCGGGCGGTGCCGCGTTCCTGGTCGCGTTCGTGGTCCACGAGCGCCGCACCCACGAGCCGCTGGTGAACCTGCGGGCGTTCCGCGACCGGGGCTTCACCCTCGCCACGCTGGGCAGCCTGTTCGCGTCGGTCGCGTTCGTGCCGGTGTTCTTCTTCCTCAGCGTGTACGGCCAGGTGTCGCTCGGCCTGTCCGCGACGACGACCGGACTGCTGTTCCTCAAGCTGTTCCTCGGTTTCGTGATCGCCTCCCGCTTCGGCTCGTCCATGTTCGACCGCGTCGGCGCGCGCCCGGTGCTCGCGATCGGCGGGGTGCTCGGCGCCGTCGGGTTCGGCTGGCTCGCCACGACCGTGACCGACCTCGACTTCGACGCGGAGGCCTTCTTCAACCAGCAGACCTGGCCGATCGCGGTCGCGGGCGCGGGCATCGGGTTCATGCTCAGCGCGGTCAGCACCGACGCGGTGAACCGGGCCATCGGCGCGTCCTACGGCGAGGTCACCGCGCTGTCCCAGTCCATGCGCAACTTCGGCGGCGCGTTCGGCCTCGCCGTGCTGACCACGCTCGTGACCGGCAGGCTGACCACCGGACTGACCACGTCGTTCGAGGCCATGGGCGGCACCGCGGAGGACGCCCGCAAGGCCGTCGACCTGGTCACCGGGGCTGGTGGCGACACCGGCGCGCCCGCGGCCGCGCGCGACCAGATCATGCTCGCCGTCCGCACCGACTACGCGAGCGCCGTGCAGTGGGCGTTCGGCGGAATGGCCATCGCGATGGCGGTACTCCTCGTCCTCGCCGCGTTCTACCCTCGCGACCGTCGCCAGACCGCCTGACCTCGGACACACCGCAATCCGCGGGTGCCACGACCCAGGGGGAACACCCGGACGACGGTGGAGGAACAGCATGACGAGCGCGGCGAAGTCGAGCCTCTTACCCGAAGTCTTCTCCATGGAGTACTACGCGGATCCCTTCCCCACGCTGGCGTGGCTGCGGGAGCACGACCCGGTGGCCGAGGTGGCGCTGCCGTTCGCGGACCTCGACCTGTGGCTGGTCACCCGGCACGACGACGTCCGGGCGCTGTCCACGGATCCGCGGCTCAGCGCCGACACACGCTCGGCGAGCGAGCGGTTCCTGGCCTCCGGGCTGGCGATGGGGGTCGGCACGGGCTGGGAGAAGGCGTTCGTGCTGGACCCGCCGGACCACACCAGGCAGCGGCGAGTGGTCGGCGGGACGCTCACGCCGCGGGTGATCGCCGGATGGGAGTCGGTCATCGCGGACACGGCGGCGACGCTGCTGGACGCGATGGCGCAGGAGGCGGAGCCGGACCTGCTGCGGTCGTTCGGCTACCCGCTCGCGATCACCACCATCGGCACGGTGCTGGGCGCGCCGCAGTCCGACCACGCCAAGCTGCGGGCCTGGTCGGACGCGGCGACCAGCCCGGACCGGGTGGCCTCCGGCGCCGCGCTGCTGGCCACGCTCGACTACGTCCGCGAGCAGATCGGGGTCAAGCGGGGGCAGCAGGGCGACGACCTGCTGTCGTTGCTGCTCAGGGCCTCCGAGGGGGAGGACACGCTGGACGAGGACGAGGTGTGCGCCATCGCCGCGAACCTGCTCGGCGCGGCCTACGACACGACCGCCAACTTCTTCGCCAACGCGGTCGTCGCCCTGCTCGACCACCCCGACCAGCTGGCCTCGACCATCCCGGACATCTCCGACCGGGCCGTCGAGGAGCTGCTGCGCCACTCCGGCCCGGTGGTGCTGTCGCCGGTGTTCCGGTTCGCGTTCGAGCCGATCGAGCTGCGCGGCGCCACGATCCCGAAGGGCGCCACCGTCGGGTTCATGGTCGGCGCGGCCAACCGCGACCCGGCCGTCTACGACGACCCGGACAGCGTGCGGATCACCCGGACCGGCTCACCGCACGTCTCGTTCGGCCACGGCGCGCACCACTGCGTCGGTGCGTCGCTCGCCAGGCTGGAGGCCAGGATCGGCCTGACCGCGCTGTTCACCCGTTTCCCGGACCTCGGCTTCGGCGTCGAGAGGTCGCGGCTCGCGCACCGGATCTCGCCGTTCATGTACGGCTTCGACCGGCTACCGGTCACCCTCGGCTGAGTCCAGCAGGTCGGCGAACAGTCGCGCGGCCTCGTCGTCGGGGACCGCCGCGGTCGCCTCGCCGACCTCCACCTCCACGGCGGTGAGCCCCGGCACGTCGGTGCGGGCGCCGCCGTTGAACAGCCACGTGCCGGTGCGCTCGGCCAGCCGCAGGTGCGCGTCGCGCAGCGCCTCGGGGGAGCCCGGCAGGAACACGCGGAACCCGTTCGTCTGCGGTGCGGTCACCCCGGTCCCGCGCACCTGGCCGATGGCGTGGGCGAGGGTGGCGGCGCGGCTGTTGTAGGCGGCCATCCTGGGCAGGTACTTGTTCAGGCCGTCGATCGCGGACAGCGCGTACGGGTAGCTCGCGTACACGTTGGCCCCGTGCCGGGTCAGCCACGGCGTGGCCCGCGACAGGAAGTCGTCCGAGCCGACGAGCGCGCAGCCCGCGAGCCCGTTCAGTCCTTTGTGGAACGACACGTACACCGAGTCGGCCAGGTCGGCGATCTCGTCGAGCGGCCGGTCGTAGTACGGCGCGGACTCCCACAGCCGCGCGCCGTCGAAGTGCAGCGGCACACCGCGTTCGCGGCACCAGCGCGAGACGGCGACCAGGTCGTCCCACTCCGGCAGGGCGAACCCGGCGTTGCGCAGCGGCAGTTCGACCGCGACGACCCCGAGCGGCTCGCCGACCGCCTCCAGTTCGGCCACGCCGAACCCGCGCCCGCCGTCCAGCCGCACCGCGCGCAACGGGTGCAGGCGTTCGAAGGCGCCCAGCTCGTCGGAGTCGATGTGGCTCAACGGGTGCAGCGCCACGGTGTGGATCCGGCTCGCGTCCGACCAGGTGCGCAGCGCGGCCTGCTGGGCGATCACGCCCTTGAACACGAACCGCGCCGCTGGCTTGCCGAGCAGCTCGGCGACCCGCCGTTCCAGCGCGGTCACCGGGTCGCCCGCGCCGTAGACGTCGGGATACCCCTCGGACTCGGGCATGGCCACCAGCCCGGCCAGCCGCTCCCGCATGGTCGACTCACCGTGACCGGACAGCCACCGGGTACAGCCGCGTTTGACCTGCAGGCGCTTCTCCGCGTCGGACATCGCCCCACCGTGCCACACGCGTGCCGCTCGGGTCGCCTCTATTTCGAGCAGGACACCCAGCGCGCGCTGCTCGGCTCCTCGACGCAGAACGGGCGGGCGGCACTCGTCGCGGTGGTGCGCAACGGCTTGCCGTCGTCGTCGACCACGAGTTCACCGCTGCCGATACCGGAGGTCCACGGGATCCGCAGCCGCCACTCGACGTCGTCGGTGGTCGACACCGGCCGGATGACGACGTGGCCGGACTCGGTCCCGCTGACCCGGTGCGGGAACTTCGCGGGCTCCCCGTCCGGTCCCAGGACGCTGGTCGGGCGGTCCAGGTCCAGGGTGAGCACGTCGTGCGGCACCGCGCCGCCGCACGGCGAGGGCAGGAACACCCCCGGCAGCGCGGGGCGGCGGCTGACCACCTCGACGACCGGAGGCTCCAGCACGACCGCGTCCCCGGTCAGGCCCCGCACCGTGATCGTCACCGCCCCGCCGCTGCCCAGCACCGCTTCCGCAGGCCTGCCCGCCATCGGAATCGGCGCGTCGCCCGAGTCCGGCACGACCCAGCCGGACTCGCAGTGGCCCTTCACCCCGACACTGGTCACGGCGGCGACCCGGCCCCGCGGGGCCAGCACCGACGCCCACACGTAGACGCTCGCCAGCAGCAGGACCAGGATCACGCCGCCGACCGCGAACGTGTCGGGCCGCTGCCGGGCGCGGACGTGCGCCCCGGTCCGCGCCGTGGTCCCCGCGCGTCCGCTGCCCGTCACGTCGTTCGTCCCGGTCGGCATGACCATGACATCGGGCCGGGTGCCTTCGGCGTAACGCGGACGCGTCCGAACAGTTTCCCGAGCGTTGCCGGGGAGATCTCGTCGCGGACGGTCTGACCTCGGGCGGAACCCGCCCGTTCGCCCGGTTGGCGGCCGCGCGGCTTCACCCGGAAGGCCCATCGGTTCCACTGTGGACGGCCAAACCGCTTGCGCGGCGACGTACGGTCGAGGCATGACGGTCGATCCGCAGCACTTCGCCGCGGCCGCGCGAGCTCCCCGCTCGTCGGTCGCCGCCGCTGCCTGACCTCGTTCGATCCCCACCGGCGACCGGAAACGGTCCGTTCGGTTCGCCGTGGCCCTTTCCGGTCCGTCCCCACCCGGAAGGACCCCGCCATGGACACCCAGGACGTCATCAACACGTTCGTCGACTTCTTCACCTCCCGCGGCCACCGCCGGATCACCGGCAGCTCGCTGCTGCCGCCACCGGGTGATCCGGTGCTGTTCACGACCTCGGGCATGCACCCGCTGACCCCGTTCCTGGAAGGCCGCCCGCACCCGCTGGGCGGACGGCTGGTCAACGTGCAGCGCTGCCTGCGCACCACCGACCTCGACGAGGTCGGCGACCCCTCGCACCTGACCGTGTTCGAGATGCTCGGCTCGTGGTCGCTGCGCTCCTACGACGGGCCGCAGAGCCTGCGCTGGGGGTACGAGCTGCTGCGCGACGGGTTCGGCGTCGACCCCGGACTGCTGCACGTCACCGTCTTCGGCGGCGACGACCAGGTCGGGCCGGACGTCGGCTCACTGGAGACGTGGCGCTCGCTCGACGTCCCAGTGGAGCTGACCGGGACGGAGAACTGGTGGTCCAACGGGCCCACGGGACCGTGCGGGCCGGACAGCGAGATGTTCGTGTGGACCGGCGACGGCCCGCCGACCGGCACTCCCACCACCGACGGCCAGTGGATGGAGGTGTGGAACCACGTCATGATGCGGTACCGGCGACACGGGGACGGCAGTCTCACCCCGCTGTCGGAGTCCACAGTGGACACCGGGATGGGGTTGGAACGGCTGCTGATGCTCCTCCAGGGCAAGCGCTCGGTGTTCGAGACGGACCTGCTGTCGCCTTGGGTCGACGGGCTGCCGTGGGACGTGTCGGAGCCGCGGCTGGTCGTCGACCACCTGCGGTCGAGCGTCGTCGTGATCGGCGACGGCGTCACCCCGTCCAACACCGGCCGCGGGTACGTGCTGCGCAGGCTGCTGAGGCGGACGTTGACGATGATCTGGCGCGAGGACGACTCGCGCACCCTGTCCGACGTCCCGGAGTCGTTGGTGCGGAGCACGTCGACGCACTTCGACCAGGGGGGCGACCGGGTGTTCGACGTGCTGGGGGAGGAGGAACGCCGCTTCCGGTCGCTGGTCACCCGAGGCCGGGACCTGGTGTCCCGCTACCCCGACCCGCTGACCGAGCGGGATTTCCGCTACCTGCACGAAACCCACGGCCTCCCGCGTGACCTGGTGGTGCTGCTGCGCGATTTGTAGGGGCCCCAGAAGACCGTCGAGCGCGGGGTGGTCCGGTGGTCGGGCGCCCATACTCGGGCGGTGGAGGACGTGATGCTCGCCGGAAGGCTCGACCTCGCGACGCTGGAGTTCGCCGTGGAGGAGGTTCCCGTCCCCGTGCCGGGCCCCGGTGAGGTGCTGGTGGCCGTCAAGGCGGCAGGCGTCTGCCTGTCCGACCTGCACCTCATCGACGGCACGCTCCGCGTGTGGCGGAACGACCACCCCAAGCTCACCCTGGGCCACGAGGTCTCCGGCACCGTGGCGGTCATCGGCCCGGACGTGCCGTCGTCGGTCACGGTCGGCCGTCGGGTCATCCTCCAGGCGGGCCAGACCTGCGGCACGTGCGAACTGTGCGTGCGGCAACGCCCGTGCCTCAACGGCCGGACCAGGGGAGTGCACTACGACGGCGGCTGGGCCCAGTACGCGCTGGCCAGGCACGACACCCTCGTTCCGATCCCCGACCACCTGCCGTTCGACCAGGCCGCCATCATCCCCGACGCCGTCTCCACGCCCTACGCGGCGATCACGTCCACCGCCTCGGTGCGCCCCGCCCAGTCCGTCGGCGTCTGGGGCATCGGCGGCCTGGGCGCCCACGCCGTGCAACTCCTCAGGCTCATCGGCGCGGCTCCCATCATCGCCGTCGACCCGCTGCCCAACGCCCGCACCAGAGCCCTCGCCTTCGGCGCCGACCTCGCCCTCGACCCCGCCGCGGACGGTTTCGCTGACAGCGTCCTCACCGCCACCGCGGGCCGCGGCCTCGACCACGCCTTCGACTTCGCGGGCGCCCCGGCGGTGCGCGACCAGGCCGCGGCAGTCCTGGGCCTGGCAGGCGCCCTGATCCTGGTCGGCCTGTCCGACGGCCCGCTCGCCCTCACCGACGGCATCGGCTTCAGCGTCCGCAACCAACGCCTGCTGGGCCACTTCGGCTCCACCTGGGAAGACGTCGAGGCACTGGTCGCCCTCACGGCTCATCGCCGCCTGGACTTCGCCGACTCCATCAGCGCCCACATCCCACTCGCCGACGCGACCGACGCCATCCGCATCCTCGCGGACCGCACCGACGACCCCGTCCGCCTGGTCCTCATCCCCTGACTGGGTCGGACAAGTGCTGGCCAGGACAAGTGCTGTGTCGGGCAGGTGCTGCGTCGGACGGATGCTGCACCGGCGGGAAATCGCGGTCGGTCGAACCCCGCGCCGGTCAGGCCTTGCGCGCCAAGCCCACGTAAACATCATCAGGACTCGTGTCGTAGTCCACCTCGGGCCGCCAGTTCGGGGCACTCACCACACCGGGCTCCAGCATTTCCAGCCCACCGAACATCCCCGAGAACTCCGCGTGCGACCGGAAGTACATCGGATCACGGCTGTTCTTCATGGCCTCCACGACAGCGGCCATCTCCGCCGGCTTGGCGTCCGCCGTCAAGTGCGACAACGCCACCAGACTCCCCGACGGCAACGCGTCGATGTACCGCGCCAACACCTCGTGCGGCTTCTTCTCGTCCGGCACGAAGTGCAGCACCGCCACCATCAACAACCCCACCGGCTTGTCGAAGTCCAGCATCTTCCGCACCGCGGGCGCCGACAACACCCGCTCCGGCCTGGTGGCGTCCGCCGCCACCACGGTCGCGTTGTCATTGCCCTGCAACAGGAGTTCGCTGTGCGTCACCGCGACCTCGTCGTAGTCCACGTACACCACACGCGCGGTCGGATCCGCCTGCTGCGCGATCTCGTGCACGTTGCCCACCGTCGGAATCCCCGACCCCAGATCCAGGAACTGCGTGATGCCCTGATCGATCATGAACAACACCGCACGTCGCAGGAACGCCCGATTCGACCCCGCGATCTGCCCACCGTTGGGCAGCGCCAGCAACACCTTTTCCCCGACAACCCGATCGACCGCGAAGTTGTGCCCGCCCCCCAACAGGTAGTCGTAGACCCTGGCGGCACTGGGTAACTCGGTGTTGATCGAGTCCGGCACCCACGCTGGCCGATCCGTCATCGCGCACCTCGCACTAGTCGGGGCCCAGCAGCCTAGCGGCCCCGAATCCAGCCCCGGAGACCACTTGGAGCAACCGCGCCAACACACCCCACCACCAGCCGTGATCCCCACCACTCCCGCCGCAGGACGGCCCGCCACAACCCACCGCGCCACCTGCGGCGACCTCCATGGCAACCTCCACGGCCACCTGCCAAGAACATCGATCCCCACGACATTCCGTTATCAACCCCGGCCAAACCTCCACGGGAAAGCGCTATCACCAGCCCCGCCCCGACGCCCCGCCCGATGCCTCACCGCGATGCCCCGCCGCCGCTCCCACCGGCTGAACAGCCAACAGTCGCCCGACCATCAACCACCAACCCCCGCACGTCAGGCCATCAACCACCATCGGGCCTCGTCCTCCGAAACCTCGCCACCCTTGACCTCGCAGCCCTTGACCTCGCCACCTGAACCCAGACGATTGAGTCCCGACCGCCGAACCCCCGCAAGCCAGACCTCCACAAGTCAAACCGTCGCCAGTTGCTCTACCGCTTGCCGCCCGCTGTCTGCGGCCCCTCGTCGACCGAAGCCCGACCTGCGGACTGCCAGCCAGACTGCTCTCCAGGCCGCCACTCCAGCCCACCACCCGACCACGCCTGCCAGCGCTGCCCTTCGCCCGCTCTCCGCCCAGCTTTTCGTTCCCGCCCTCCAGCCCCGCCTCGCCCTTCTCCCTGGTTCTCCGGTCCTGCCTTCCGTTCAACTCTCCGGCCCTACTCGGCCCAACCCACCAACCCACCGGCCCACCAACCCACCGGCCCACCAACCCACCGGCACTCCGGCACTCCGGCCGCGACCGGCGGCGGGCGACCATGTGCCGTTAGCCCGCCCGGTCGTGCGTCAGCGCAACAACGGCAACCCACCGACCAGCTTGTCGACCTTGTTGCGCGGCCCCACGACACTCACCGCGTAGTAGGTGAGGTCGGCGGCCTCGGTCCCCGCGACCGCGGCGAGGTACTCGTCGTACACCCGACTGGTCTGCGCCTGTTCCGGCATGTCCACGACCAGCAGCCCGTCCTTCGCCGCCGCCTTGGCCCGGATCTCCCGCACCTTGTCGACGTCCCCGGCCAGGATCGAGCACCCGGTCCACGGCAGACCGGGGTGGTGACTGCCCGACGCGTCGGTCGTGCCAGGCCCGAGCAAGGTCGGGATGGCGTTGCCGACGGCCGCCGCCATGCACACGGCGGCGTTCGCGATCAGCCCGGCGCCCAGCGCGGTGTCGACCACCATGACCCACTTGAGCTTGGCGTGCCGGGTCGGCAGGTCGGTGCGGATCTCGTCGGGTGCCAAACTGAGCGCAACGGACACTGGAACTCCTCATTCATTCGATGACGTGCGGCTATTTCCGCAGAAGCGGTGCCGATGCGGCCGATGTTAGGCTCAACATCCCGCTGTTTCCATCTGCATCGAACTTAATTCGGCAAGGAGGTCGTCATGGCCGAGTTGGACGAACTAGATCAGGCGCTACTGCGCGAATTGCAGCGCGACGCACGGCGCACCAACCGCGAACTCGCCGCCGCCACCGGGGTCTCGCCGTCCACCTCGCTGGAACGGGTCCGCTCACTCCGCGAACGCGGAGTCATCCGCGGCTTCCTGGTCGACCTCGACCTGGAGGAGGTCGGCCGCCCCGTCCAGGCGTTGATCGCCGTCCGCATCCGCCCACCGTCCCGCGCGAACATCGAAGCCTTCCGCGAATGGGCCTCCCGTCTCCCCGAGACTGTCGGGGTGTTCGTCGTGTCCGGCGGCGAGGACTTCCTCATCCACGTCGCGGTACCGGACAACAAGTTCCTCTACGCCTTCGTCATCGACCGCCTCACCCAGCGACCGGAGGTCGCGGACGTCCGCACCAGCGTCGTGTACGAACACATCCGCAGCCCGGTCATCGAACCCGCCAACCCGGCCCGCCACCGCAGGTGACGAAGCGACCCCGGTCGCACAGACTTGCCTAATAGGTAAGTTGATCGCACTCCGCAATCCTGCGCGTCGATCACGGTCCCGGTGAGGCAGCATGGCGTCCGGATCGGACGGTGTCCGGACCAGACGATCGGGGGGATCGTTCATGGCCGGCGGCTTCTACACCGACAAACAAGGACGCGTGAGACCGATTAGCGGCAAGAGCGGAACCGTGGTGACCGCCGGTGTCCTGGCCATCGGCCTGTTCGCCGTCGGTGGTGGCGGTGGCCTGCTGTCGGCGGAAGGCATCGGTGCCACCGGTTCCGGCGTCAGCGCCCGCAAGTCCGAGGGCCAGAAAGCCGCTCGCAAGGGCGACCCCGACGAAGCCTGGCGTCGGATGGGCATGCGCAAGCTCAAGCAGACCCTCCGCCAGGACGCCGAATGCCTGACCACATCACACGGGGAGGTCCAGGAGTTCTTCCTCCACACCCCGTGCACGTCCTTGGACCGCATTCTGCTGACCGTCGGCGACGAGGCGGGCAACAGCGCCGTCATCTCCGTGGCCTGGGTCGCCTTCCGCACCACCTCCGACAGACGGGACTTCAAGACCCTGATCGACCGCCCCGGCAGCGGCGACGTCTACCCGCTCGGCAACGCCCTGC
Source organism: Umezawaea sp. Da 62-37 (assembly GCF_032460545.1). Lineage (GTDB taxonomy): Bacteria > Actinomycetota > Actinomycetes > Mycobacteriales > Pseudonocardiaceae > Umezawaea. Next base: position 2,187,745 of record NZ_CP135965.1, on the reverse strand, counting down.
TGGGTTTGGCCGACATCCACTTCAGCGGCCTCAACTACGGCACGGACACCAAAGGCACCTCCCTCACCGTCGCCGAGGCCGAGACGGCCACCGGCTTCGTGGACCACGACACCCTCGACGCGCTCGCCGAAGTCGCGGCGTACCTACCCGGCTCTGATCCGCGCGCCGAGACCGTGATGATCGGCTCACCTCCCCGAAAGCATTCCGGTCGGACCCGGAGCGGGAGGATGATCCGCATCCGTGACGCGTCGAACGGTGTTGCTCGCGGTGGTGGGCGTTCTCGGTTTGCTGGCCATCGTGGTCGGTTCCCTGACCGTGCTCCCTTCGTTGTTGTACCCGGCACTGCCGGCGGCGGACCTGCAAGCGGTGTCCGACGCGGGTGAACGCATCCAACTCCAGCAGGCACAAGGCCAATTGCAGAACAGCGTCCGTTCCGCGCTGCTGCAGTTGACCGCGGGTCTACTGGTCATCGGAGGCGCGACGGCGACCTGGCGACAGGTCCAGGTCAACCGCGAAGGCCAGATCACCGAGCGCTTCACCCGCGCGGTGGAGCAACTGGGCAGCGACAACGTCGACGTCCGCATCGGCGGCGTCTACGCGCTGGAACGCGTCGCCCGCAACTCCTCGGCCGACCGCGACTCGGTCCAGTTCATCCTCGCCGCGTTCGTCCGCAACCACTGCCGGTGGACCGTGGGCGGTCCGGATGGCCCGGAACACCCAACCCCAGCTGTCGACATGCACCTCCCCTGGTTGCAGATCCGCACCCCGGACATCCAGGCCGCGATGGGCATCCTCGGCGGCCGCCCGCGGACACCGGGAGCACCCCGCCTCTACCTCTCCCGCGTCGACCTGCGGAGCGTCCAGATCCACAGCGGTCGACTGGTGGACACCCAGCTCCGCCACGCCAACCTGGCCCGCGCCTGGCTGCCCGAAACACGGCTGGACCGCAGCGACCTGAAGTCGACCGACCTGCGGCTGGCCAACCTCGAAGCCGCGGTGCTGACCGGCGCCAACCTCACCTCCGCCTACCTCGGCGATGCCCTCCTCCGCAACGCGGACCTGCGCGACACCGACCTCAGCCACGCCGACTTCACCGGAGCCGACCTGCGTGGTGCCGACCTCAGCGGCGCCCGAGTCGAAGGCACCACGTTCGTCGGAGCGCTCGCCGACGACACCACCACTTGGCCAACCGATTTCGACACCGGCCGCCTCGCGCTCCCGGCTCCCTGACCACGCCGACCGGTCAGGGACTGGGAAACTGCGAGGCGACCTCGGCTAAAGCGTCGAGCAGTTCGTGGTCGAGGCTGCCGCGGGCCGTCTCGGTCTCGGCGATCGCGATGCTCTTCCCGTTCGACTCGGCGTCGTAGTTGAGCCCCGTGAAGTGGATGTCGGCCATCTCCAGCACGGCCGTGCCGAGCGGGTAGACGTCGCCGCTGCCCTGCCGGTCCATCACGGACCTGAACCGGGACACGTCGCCGCTGCTGCGGAAACCGACCCACACCACGGAGACGACCGCGCTGTTCCCCGCGCCGTCGTCGAGGGCCAGCACCATCCGGTCCAGCGACGTGCAGGGTGTCCGCAGGAAGAATTCCTGGACCTGGTCGTGCGACGCGGCAAGGCACTCCGCGTCCCGCTTGGACACCTTTTTGGCCTCGCGCATGCCCATCCGACGCCAAGCCGCTTCGGAATCGCCGTTCCGAGCGGACTTCTTCGCATCCGCCTTGCGCACGCTGACGCTCTCGCCCACGGATGTGCTGGACAGACCGCTGGTGCCGACCACTCCGCCCGTGGCGCCCAGAGCACCAAATGCCACCACGACGATGCCCACCAGGGCGAAGCCACCGCCGCCCTTGTCGGAACCGCCACCCGCTCCGCCGATCCTACGACCGAAGATTCCCATGCCGCTGATCTTGCGGACGGGCACCGACAAAAATGGTCGCTTTCCCGACCTGAAGGCCTTACCTTCACTCGATCGAGTGAAGACTTAGCCCAGGAGTTCGAGGAACCGCCTGCCGAACAGGTACGCGTCACCGGGCCAGCGCGCGGACACGTAGTTGCCGTCCCGCACGACGAACGCCGGCGCGTCATCGGTCGCGGTGCCTCGACGGGACAGCTCGGTCGGGCCGCGCTGGAACTGGCTCGGGTCGCGCAGGGCCGCGACCACCTCGTCCTGCACGTACGCGGGATAGGTGCGGTAGTAGCGGCCCCGACGCCACGCCGTGAGGAAGTACGCGCCGCGCTCCATGTACTTGGGCAGGCACGTGGTCCGCCGGTCCGCGAGCACCGACATGCCCGTCGCCGGGTCGAGCGTGCGAGCCAGGACCAGGACGCCGTGGCAGATCGCGCCGACCGGCCGGTCGAGCGCCCAGAACCGCGCCACCCGCTCCCGCAGGACCGGGCTGCCGAGGTACTGCCGCATTCCGGGCGCGTGCCCACCGGGCAGCACCAGACCGTCGTAGTCCTCGACGGTCAGATCCGCCCACGACAGCGGATTCCGGTAGGCCTCGTCGGCCAGCAGTTCACCGTAGAACCGCTTGGGTTCCGGATCGGCGCCCAACTGCCCGAACAGGACTCCGCTCAGCAGCAGGGGATCGGCCTCGGGACGACCACCGCTCTCGGTGGCGAACACGACCTCGTGGCCCGCGTCTCGCAGCATCCGCCACGGCACCGCCACCTCCGTCACGTCGAAGTCCCGGTCGGGCAACGGCACAAGAACACGCATGCCCGTTGCTTACCACGGTCCGACCCGCACCCGACGAGCGCCAGCCGGACCGGGTGGCCCTACCCCGGTATGCGCGCGACGCTGAAGTTGCGGGTCTGCACCAGTTCGAACCCCATCGCCGTGTACAGCCTGATGGCGGGCGTGTTGGTGGCCGTCGCGTGCAGGAACGGCCGCTCACCCCGTTCCACGATGCCGTGCGCCACCGCCCGGACCAGCGCGCCTGCCAGGCCGCGGCCGCGGAACGCCGGGTCGGTGCACACGGCGCTGATCTCCGTCCACCCCGGCGGCCGGAGGCGTTCGCCCGCCATCGCGACGAGCGCACCTTCCTCGAACACGCCGAGGTAGGTGCCCATCTCGATGGTGCGCGGCCGCAGCGGGCCGGGTTCGGTCCGGGCCACGAGGTCGAGCATGGCGGGCACGTCGGCGGGGCCGAGCACGCGGGCCGCGGGGAACGGCGCGGTCTCCAGCGACACCGCCACCATCTGCACCCCCGTGGCCGAGAACAGCCGTTCCCAGTCGGCGGGCGGGTCGGCGATCGACACCTCCTCGCCCGGCCCGGCGAGAGCGGCGAGGTCGGCCCACGCCTCGGCGTCACGGGGACCCGCCAGCGCCGTGAAGCCCGCGACCTCCGGCTGGTAGCGGAAGGCCCGCCCCTTGGACTCGGCGAGGTGGGCGTGCGTGGTGGTCAGCGACGCGAGCACCGGGTCGGCCGGTGGCCGCGGGGTCACGGGAGATCCGCCAGGCCGAGGTGGGAACGCAGGGTGGTGCCCTCGTACTCGGTGCGGAACACGCCCCGCTCCTGGAGCAGCGGCACCACGCGGTCTGCGAACTCGTCCAGGCCTCCTGGGGTGATGTGTGGGACGAGGATCGCGCCGTCGCTGGCGTCCTGCTGGACCGAGTGGTCGATCGCGTCCGCGACGGTCTCCGGCGACCCGATGTAGGTCTGCTTGCCGGACACGTGGATGACGAGGTCCCGGATGGACAGCCCCTTCGCCTCCGCGAGTTCGCGCCACTGCTTGGCGACGGCGAACGGGTCCCGGTGCTGCCGGACGCTAGCCCGGCCCTTCACCACGGTGTTCTCGCCCGCGACCGGGTCGACGTCGGGCAGCGGGCCGTCCGGGTCGTAGCCGGTCAGGTCGCGGTTCCACACCTCTTCGAGGTGCCGGATCGCCGTCGGGCCGCTGACCTGCTGCCTGCGCACCTCCGCCGCGATGTCCTGCGCCTCGGCGTCGGTGTCGCCCAGCACGAACGTCGAGGCGGGCAGCACCAGCAGCTGGTCGGGGGTGCGGCCGTACTTGGCGAGCCTGCCCTTGACGTCGGCGTAGAACGCCTTGCCCGCCTCCAGTTCGCTGTGCCTGCTGAAGATGGCGTCCGCGGTCGCCGCGGCGAACTCGCGGCCGCCGTCGGAGTCGCCCGCCTGGAAGATCACCGGACGGCCCTGCGGGCTGCGCGGCACCCCGAACCGGCCCGAGATGTCGAAGTGCGCGTCCTGGTGGGAGAAGGTCCCCTCGGTCGGGTCGTCCAGGAACCGCCCGGACTCCTTGTCCGCCACGATCGCGTCGCGCCGCCACGAGTCGAACAGCTCCCAGGCCGTGCGCATGAACCGGTCGGCCCGGTCGTAGCGCTGCTCGGCGGGCAGGAACCCGCCGCGCCGGAAGTTCTCGCCGGTGAACGCGTCCCACGACGTCACGACGTTCCACGCCGCGCGCCCGTCGGACAGGTGGTCCAGCGAAGCGAACTGCCGGGCCACCTCGTACGGCTCGTTGAACGTCGAGTTGATCGTGCCCGCCAGCCCGAGCCGGTCGGTCACCGCGGCGAGCGCGGCCAGCACCGTGAACGTGTCCGGCCTGCCCACCACGTCCAGGTCGTGGATCTGGCCGGCGTACTCGCGCAGCCGCAGCCCCTCGGCCAGGAACAGGAAGTCGAACTTGGCCCGCTCGGCGGTCCGCGCGAGGTGCTCGAACGAGCTGAAGTCGATGTGGCTGCCCGAGCGCGGGTCGCTCCACACCGTCGTGTTGTTCACGCCGGGGAAGTGCACGGCCAGGTGGACCTGCTTGCGGGGCTTGGTCATCTCGTCCTCACGCGGGGGCGTAGCGGTTGGCGGGGCGGGGCAGGCCGAGCAGTCCGCGCAGGGTGTCGGCCTCGTACTCGGTGCGGAACGCGCCGCGGCGCTGCAGTTCGGGCACCAGCGCGCGGGTGATCGCCTCCAGGTCGTGCGGCACGGCGCCGGGGCGCAGCCGGAACCCGCTCAGCCCGGCTTCCCGCCAGCCGAGCAGCAGGTCGGCCAGCTCTCCGGCGGTGCCGGTGAAGACGAGGGCGTCGGACCGGTACTCGGCGCCCGCCAACTCGTCCAGCCGCGCCTTGCGGGCCGCCGCCGCACCGGGCTGGTCGTCCAGGAACACCACCAGTTCACCGAAAACGTGGGGCACGCTGGGCACCTCGGTGAGGATGCGGTGCACGTCGGAGGTGTCGAACGGGGTGATGTGGACGACGTCCGCCGCGCGGACCGCCAACTGGAAGGCCGGGGTCACGTGCGCCAGCACGCTCACGATCGGCTGCCCCTGCGGCGGCCGCTGGGTGATCGACGGCCCTCGCACGGAGAACCAGCGGCCCTCGAAGTCGATCCGGTGCAGCTTCTCGCGGTCCACGAACCGCCCGGTGGCCGCGTCCCTGATCTCGGCGTCGTCCTCCCAGCTGTCCCACAGCCGCCGGACGACCTCGACGTAGTCGGCCGCCTCCTCGAACAGGCCGAGCAGCAGCGGGTCCTCCAGGTCGTCGAGCCGCTCGAGCACGGGGATGTCACGACGGCCGAAGTGCTTGGCGTCGACGGACCTCCCGGACACGACCGGCCGGAACCCCGCCCGCCCCTTGCTCGCGTGGTCCACCGTCGCGATGGCCTTGGACAGGTGGAACGGCTCGGTGTGCGTCACGATCGCCGACGGCACGAGTCCGATGTGCGACGTGCTGGGTGCGACACGGGCCGCGATCAGCACCGCGTCGAGCCGCCCGCGCACCTGGTCGACCCGGTCGTCGAACCCGTCCAGCCGGGTCGACTGCGGTCCCAGCGAGTCCTCGATGGTCACGAAGTCCAGCAGCCCGCGTTCCGCTTCCCGCACCAGATCGGTCCAGTACCGCCCGGAGAACAGCTCGCGCGGCCTCGCGTCGGCCTCGCGCCACGCTGCGGGGTGCCAGCCCGCGCCGTCGAGCGCGACCGCGAGGTGCAGTGGTGACGTGCCAGGCATGCCGTCCTCTTCTCACCGGTACTCCCTGTCCTCAACAGGGTTACCGGGTGGGAGGCGGTCGCGCCTCAACGTCCGCGATGCGGGACGGCGGGCGCGGGGACCTGGTCCGGTCGGGGAATTCGTGCTAACGCCCAGGCCATGATCCTCGAGGCGCGGCCGGGCCTCGGAGGCGTGCGCGCCGTAAATGGTGCTGGTGGTGGCCATGCGCTGATCTACGATCCCGGCCATGGACGATGCTGACTGGGGGCGGCGGCTCGCGCTGCTGTGGGACTCGCTGGACGACCGGGCCGAGGACGACTTCCTCGCCGAGATGGCGAAGCTGGTCGCCGAACGGCCCGCCGACGACCCGATCGGCCTGTTCGAGCAGGGTGCCGCGTTCGACTCGACCGGACACCCCGATCTCGCCGTCGAGAAGTACCGCGAAGCGCTGGAACGGGGTGTGCCGGGGCTGCGCCGCCGCCGCGCGGTCATCCAATTGGCCAGTTCGCTGCGCAACCTCGACCAGGCCGACGAGAGCGTCGCGCTGCTCACCGCCGAACTCGACCACGGCCCGGACGAGCTCGACGACGCCGTCCGAGCCTTCCTCGCGCTGGCGCTGACCAGCGTCGGCCGGGAACGGGAGGGCGTCGCGATGGCGCTCACGGCGTTGGCGCCGCACCTCACCCGGTACAACCGCTCATTGGCCAACTACGCTCGCGCGCTTGGCTAGGCCGCGGAAGAACGAGCGCACGTCGCCGACCAGCAGGTCGGGCACCTCCAGCGCGGCGAAGTGGCCGCCCCGGTCGAACTCGGTCCAATGCGCGATCGGGTACGCCCGCTCGGCCAGCCTCCGGACCGGTCGCACGATGTCGTGCGCGAACACGGCGACGCCCACCGGAACGGGACAGGGCAGGGGGACTCCGCGCGATCCGCCCGACTCGAAGTGTAGCCTCGCCGACGAGTTCGCGGTGCCGGTGAGCCAGTAGAGCATCACATTGGTCAACAGCCGGTCGTCGGAGATGAGTCCGGCCGGATCCGCCCAGGCCGCGACCCTGTCGGTGATCCAGGCCAACTGGCCGACCGGCGAGTCGGTGAGCCCGTAGGCCAGGGTCTGCGGGCGGGTCGTCTGCACGACCATGTACCCGGCGGGCGCGGCGAGGTACGCCCTCGTCCCGGCCAGGCGGGCCAGTTCGTCGTCGGAGGGGTCGTCGAGGTCGGCTGACGGCGCTGTCGGCAGGTAGTTGAGGTGCACGCCGACCACGCGGTCCGGTGCCAGCGCGCCGATCGTGCGCGAGATGGTCGAACCCCAGTCACCGCCCTGGGCGCCGTAGCGGGTGTAGCCGAGCCGGTCCATCAGGTCGAGGTAGGCGCGCGCCATCCGGTTCGCGCCCCAGCCCGTCTCGCGGGTGGGACCGGACAGGCCGTAACCGGGCATCGACGGGATGACCAGGTGGAACGCGTCGGCCGGGTCGCCACCGTGGGCGCGGGGGTCGGTGAGTGGACCGATGACGTCGAGGAACTCCACGACGGACCCCGGCCAGCCGTGCAGGAGCAGCAGCGGCAGCGCGTCCGGCTCGGGGGACCGGACGTGCAGGAAGTGCAGGTTCGCGCCGTCGATGGTGGTGGTGAACTGCGGGAACGCGTTGAGCTCCGCCTCCCGCACCCGCCAGTCGTACCGGGTCCGCCAGTGTTCGGCCAGCTCCTTGACCCGTGCCAGCGGCACGCCGTGGTCGGTGCCGGGCACCTCGTCGGGCCAGCGGGTGCGGGTCAGGCGGTCGTGGAGGTCGTCGAGGTCGGCCTGCGGGACGTCGATCCGGTACGGCGTGATCATCGCCTGTCCAATCGTTGGTGAGACTAACGTTGGTCGTGCAAACGATAACGCTCAACCGTTGGTGACGCAAACGATTCGGCTAGGGTGCGGGGATGGACCTGATGGCCGACGAGTCCCCTCCCACCCGACTGCGCACGATGGCGAGCTGGTTGATGACCCAGGTCGCGGTGGGGGCCGACCGCCTGGTGGGGGAACGGCTGGCGACCGCGGACACCCGCCGCCACCACTACCGGGTGCTCGCCGCGCTGGACGAGTTCGGCCCGTCCAGCCAGGCGGCGGTCGCCCGCAACTGCGGGGTGCACAGCAGCGACGTCGTCGCGGTGGTCAACGAACTCGCGGGAAAAGGCCTGGTGGACCGCTCGCCGGACCCGGCGGACCGGCGTCGCAACACCATCACGATCACCGCCGCGGGCGTCGACAAGCTCCGTGAACTGGACGCGCTGCTCGCGGACGTGCAGGACGAACTGCTCGCGTCGCTGTCACCGGAGGAGCGGAGCGAACTGGTGCGCCTGCTCGGCCGGGTTCTGGAGCACCGGAAGCGACCCTGACCGGCCACTCGATCGGGTGAACCGGATCGAGGAGGGGCTTCCGGGGCCGTTTTTTGTCGGTGCCCGTCGCCAGGATCGGAGCCATGAACCTCATCTGTCAGGTGTCAGGTCCGGAGCGGGCGCACCATGGAACACATGGCGCTCCCGGACATGAACTCGTTGCGAACCAGGCTCGCGTCGAACCTGTTCGCCAAGGTGGCGGGCCCGGACGGGCCGGAGAAGCGGGCCAGGGTGCACGACACGCCGGGGCCGCGCTGGTTCGACGAGGACCGGCCGATCCGCCGGGTGCACGGGGACGCGGCGATGTTCGTCGGTGGCCTGCGTGCCCTTCTGCTCCAGTCGCTGCACCCGCTGGCGATGGCGGGCGTGGCCGGTCACTCGGACTACCGGGGCGACCCGTGGGGCAGGCTGCAGCGCACCAGCACCTTCCTGGCCATGACGACGTTCGGCGCGGCGAAGGACGCGCAGCGGTCGGTCGACCAGGTCCGCGGCATCCACCGCCGGGTCCACGGCACGGCCCCCGATGGCACGCCCTACCGCGCGGACGACCCGCGCCTGCTCGGCTGGGTGCACGTCGCCGAGGTGGACAGCTTCCTGCGCTGCCACCAGGTCTACGGCTCGACGGCCCTGTCCCCGGAGGAGTGCGACGGGTACGTGTCCGACACGGCCAGGGTCGCGGAGGCTTTGGGGGTGATCGACCCGCCGCGCACCGTTGCGGACGTGGCGGCCGTGCTGGCCGATTACCGGTCTGAGCTGCGCGGCACGGCCGAGGCTCGGGACGCGGCGCGGTTCCTGGTGCTGCGGCCGCCCCTGCCGCTGGTGGCGCGGCCGCCGTACGCGGTGCTGGCCGCGACCGCGGTGGCCATGCTCCCGGCGTGGGCGCGGCTGCCGTTGCGGCTGCCCTACCTGCCGGTCACCGAGGCCACCGCGGTCCGCGTCGCGGGTCGTGGTCTCGTCGGAGCGCTCAGGTGGACGATGGCGGCGTGAGGTCGGTGGCCGCCCGGAACGACCCGTCCATGTAGAAGGGAGTGGACGTGTGCTCGTGCGAGATGCGCCAGGACCCGTTCTCCTTGCGCAGCCCGGTGGTCATCCGGAACCACAGGGTGAAGCCCTCGGGCGCTCCGTCGGGTGTCGAGGCCATCCGGTTGAGGCCGTGGCAGAAGGCCACGTCCTCGCCCGCGGTGATCTCGAGGTCGGTCACCTTGTAGTACACCGGTCCGTCGAACGTCGAGAACCACTTCTCCCTGCCCTCGACGTCGTGCACCTCCGGACCGACGTGCCGCAGGGGCGGTGCCAGGTCGAACGTCACCGCGTCGGCCGTGTAGCGGGACAGCAGCAGTTCGGCGTCCTTGGCCTCCATGGCGGCCTCGACCCCGGTCACCAGTGCGCGGATCTGCTCGATGTCGTCGTTCATGGTGTGCTCCTCCGCGTTCTCCGGATCGCTTTCACCGGGGACGTCGAAGCCGCGGGCCCGGCTTCGACATGGGGGTGGAAGGTTTTTTCGGAGAATCGCGGAGGCAGTCGTGAAGTACCTGATCCTGATCCACAGCAACCCGAAGTCCAGGGCCGTGTGGGAGACGCTGACCGACGAGCAGCGCCACGCGTTCGGCAAGGGGCACATGGAGCTGTCGGCGGCGCTGGCCGAGTCAGGTGAGCTGGTCGTGTCGGAGGGCTTGGTCGACCCGTCGCTGGCCAAGTGGGTGTCCGTGCGCGACGACAGGACGTTGACCAGCGACGGGCCGTTCGCCGAGGCCAAGGAGCACCTCGCGGGGTTCTACCTGGTCGAGTGCGAGAGCTACGAGCGCGCGGTCGAGATCGCCGCGCGGGCACCGGACGCGTTGTACGGCGCGGTCGAGGTGCGCCCGGTGCTCGACATGAGCACCTGGGATCTGTGACCCCGTCGGTCGAGGACCTGCTGCGGGACCTGGCGCCGCAGGTCCTCGGAGCGCTCGTCCGGCGCTACGGCGGTTTCGACACCTGCGAGGACGCCGCGCAGGAGGCACTGCTGGCGGCCGCGCTGCAATGGCCCGAGGAAGGGCTGCCCGACAACCCGCGCGGCTGGCTGATCACCGTCGCGTCCCGTCGCCGCACCGAACTGTGGCGCACCGACACGGCCCGCAGACGAAGGGAGGAGAACCTCGCGGTCCAGGCACCACCCGCCCCGGAACCGCTACCCGCGGTCGACGACACCCTCGCCCTGTTCCTGCTGTGCTGCCACCCCGCGCTGACCGGGGTCAGCCAGGTGGCGCTGACGCTGCGGGCGGTGGGCGGCCTGGGCACCGGCGAGATCGCACGGGCGTTCCTCGTGCCGGAATCGACGGTGGGCCAGCGGATCAGCCGGGCGAAGCAGCGGATCAGGGCCAGTGGGGCCGAGTTCCGGATGCCACCGCCGGAAGAGTTGCCGGAGCGCGTGGCGACCGTGCTCCGGGTGCTCTACCTGATCTTCACCGAGGGACACACGGCCAGTTCCGGGACGGCGCTGAACCGCGTCGACCTGACCACCGAAGCCATCCGCCTGACCCGACAACTGCACACCCGGCTGCCGGACGACGGCGAGGTGACGGGCCTGCTGGCCCTGATGCTCCTGACCGACGCCCGGCGTCCCGCCAGGACGCTGCCCAACGGCGCCCTGGTCCCGCTCGCCGAACAGGACCGGAGCCGTTGGGACGCCCCGGCCATCACCGAGGGAAAGGAGTTGATCACCACCGCGCTGGCCACCGCCCGCATCGGTCCCTACCAGTTGCAGGCCGCGATCGCCGCCGTCCACGCCGAGGCCGCGACCTCGGAGGACACCGACTGGTACCAGATCCTGGGGCTCTACACGCTGCTGGACTCGATCGCCCCCGGTCCGATGGTCAGCCTCAACCGCGTCGTCGCCCACGCCATGGTCCACGGTCCCCACGCCGCCCTGGGGCAACTGGCCGAGGCCGAACGGGATCCGGCGCTGGCTGGCCACCACCGGGTCCACGCCGTCCGTGCCCACCTGCTCGACCAGGCCGGCGAGCGCGACGCCGCCCGCGAGGCCTACCTGCTGGCCGCCCGCACGACGCTCAGCCTCCCGGAACAGCGCTACTTGGAGGCACGAGCCCGTGCGGTGGCCGACAGCGGCACCGATAGGCCGTCCACGGGCGGACAGGACTGACTGCCTGGTCCGGAGGTTCCCGTCAGCCGAGGTTCGGCACCACGAACAGCAGCCAGATCACGAGAGGAGCCACCGCCACGATGATGCCGCCGTAGATGAGCAACGTCCGGAAGAATGCGTCCCGGTCGACGTCCTTCGCGTTCGCCAGCACCAGCGCGCCGTTGGTGGAGAACGGACTCACGTCGACCACCGTCGCGGACACCGCCACCGCGGCGATCATGCCGACCGGACCGACGGTGCCAAGTGCGAGGAACGGCACGGCCAGCGGGATCAGCGCACCCATCAACCCCACCGAGGAGGCGAACGCCGAGACGATCCCACCGATGTAGCAGAGCAGCAGGGCGGCCAGGATCGGGATGCCGACGCCGGTGACCGCGTTGCCGACGAAGTCGATCGTCCCCATCGCCTGCAGCACCGCGACGTAGGTCAGTACGCCGCAGATCAGCAGGACGGTCGGCCAGGTGATCTCGGCGACGGCCTGGCGACTGTCGGTGGGCCAGATCAGGCTGAGCACGGCGGCGAGCGTGAGCGCGGTGAGGCCGACGTCGAGGTCGAACACGAGCGTGCCGACGACCAGTGCGACCAAGCCGACCAGCGTGGCGGTCCTGGCCGGAGTGAGTGCGACGGCAGGTTCGGGCTCTTCGACCGTTCGTTGCCCGGTTTCGGTTGGCGAGGTCGTGGTCGTCGCGCCGGTGGTTCCCGCATCGGCGGGTTCCGCACTGGCTGGTTCCACGCCGGTGGTGGTTGTGCTGTTGGTGGGCGCGCTGTCCGCCGCCTCGGCGTCGGTCGGCCGGGCTTCGGCCTGCGCGTCGGTTGTTGCCGGGGTGGCCGTCGCCGTGGTGGCCGTTGCTGTGCTGGAGGCTGCCGTCCGGTCGTGGAACGCGGGAATCGCCTGCTGCCGGGCCAGTTTCCGGCCGCCGAGCACGAGGAAGAGGATCACCGCGATGACAGTGTTGACGGCGAGGCTGGCCAGGAACAGGGCGAGCGGGTTGCCGTGGACGTTGTTGCGTTCGACCAGGCCGTTGACGATGGAGCCGTACACGCTGATCGGGGAGAACCCGCCCGCTTGCGCGCCGTGCACGACCATCGCGCCCATCAGCAGCGGGTTGATCCTGTAGCGCGCGGCGAAGCCGAGTGCGATCGGCGCCACGATCGCCACCGCGGCCGGGCTGACCGCGCCGATGGCCGTGAGCACGCCGGTGATGACGAACATGACCCACGGGATCAGCACGATCCGGCCGCCGACCGCCCGGACGGCGGCCGACACCAGCCAGTCCGTCGTGCCGTTGGCCCTGGCCAACGCGAAGAGATAGGTGACACCGACCAGGACGACGAAGATGTCGCCGGGGAACTTGGCGAAGATGCCCTTGGCGTCGAGTCCGCCCGCGAGGGTGCCGACGAGGAACGCGGCCGCGAAGGCCAGCGCTCCCATGTTGGTCGAGCGGGTCGTCGCCAGCACGAAGATCAGTGCCAGTACGACGATCGAGATCACCTGCGCCGTCATCGGACCTCCTCGACGGGCGGGGCGGCACTCGACCACGACGGCTCACTGTCCGTCATCGCCGCCTGACTCCGAGCGAAGTGTTCCACAATGATCAAGAGAGGTCCACACCACCGTCGCAGCTGGGGAACCGTGTCCAAGATGGACGTTTCGCCGACCGTCGAACCGGCTAACCACGCGGGACAACGGACTGTTCTGGAGGGGATTCGTGGCGGACGCGGGACCGATCGTCTTCGCCGCTGCGGGTGTCGCCACCCTCGCGGCTGCCTTGTTGCCGCGGCTGCTGAACAAGGCGCCGGTGTCGATGCCGATGGTGTTCCTGGCGGCGGGAGCGCTGACCTTCGCGGTCATCGATCCGCTGCCCGATCCCGACCCGGTCCGGCACAGCTCGGTCGTGCTCCACCTCACCGAGCTGTGCGTGATCATATCGCTGATGGGCGCCGGTCTCGCGCTGAACAGACCGGTGGGATGGCGGCGCTGGTCCACGACGTGGCGGCTGCTGGGCATCACTATGCCGCTGACGATGGTGGCGGTGGCCGTGCTCGGCTGGTCCGTGCTCGGCTTCGGGGTGGCGGGAGCCGTGCTGCTGGCCGCCGCGCTCGCGCCGACGGACCCGGTGCTCGCGACCGAGGTGCAGGTGGCCGAACCCGCCGACAACACCGACGACCCGGAGGACAGCGACGACGAGGCGCGGTTCGCGCTGACGTCGGAGGCCGGGCTGAACGACGGGCTCGCGTTCCCGTTCACCTACCTGGCCATCGCCCTCGCGACCACCCCCGGCGACTGGCTGCCGCACTGGCTGGCGGTGGACGTGGTGTGGCGGTTGGCCGCGGGCCTGCTGGTGGGCATGGGGACCGGGTGGCTGCTGCGCAAGCTGTTCTTCGCCGCGCCGTCGGAGAAGTTCCGGCTGGCCAAGCACGCCGAGGGGTTCGTGGCGCTGGCCGCGGTGTTCCTCGCCTACGGGGTCGCCGAACTGGCCAACGGCTACGGGTTCGTCGCGGTGTTCGTCTGCGCCTGCACGATCCGCGCCGGTGAGCGATCCCATGGCTACCACCGCGTGCTGCACCAGTACGTGGAGCAGGTCGAACGCCTGCTCACCGTGGTGGTGATCTTCCTGCTCGGCGGCGCGGTCGCGACCGGTCTGTTCGCGGGCATCGGCTGGCGGGAGATCCTGGTGGCACTGTCGATCCTGCTCGTCGTGCGCCCGCTCGCGGGTCTGATCGGACTGGCCAAGGGCCGCACCGGACCGCGGGAACGGGTCGTGGTGTCGTTCTTCGGCGTCCGCGGCGTCGGCTCGGTGTTCTACGTCGCCTATGCCCTGGAGTCCGCGCACTTCCTGGAGGAGGGCTCGATGTGGCGGATCGTCGGGCTGGTCGTGGTCGGTTCGATCGTCATCCACGGCATCACCGCCACCCCGGTCATGCGGTTCCTCGACCGCAAACGGGAAACAGTCGCGTCACCGTGATCGCGTCCGACTCCTCCTGCGGGTACTCCAAGGCCAAGGCATCCGCGTCCTGCTCGACCAGCGCGAGTGACAGGTTGATGCCCGCGCTCACCCCGGCCGAGCTGAAGACGTCGCCGTCCCGCGCCGCACACCGGTCGACGTCCGCACGCCTCGACCGTCCGGCGAGCACAGCACCACCGCGTACCGGTCGGCTTCGCCGAAGACCTCCGCCGGGCCTGCCACGTCGAGCAGCTTGACGTCGTCGAGTACGAGGATGGACAAGTAGCCGGAGCACCTACCAGCGGTTTGAGGTCGACGACGCCGACGAGGCTCGGAGTTTCCTTGTCCCACATGGGATTCCGGCGGAGGGAACCCGTCGTGTGTGGGAGGCGATTGCGCTGCACACCACCCCGGAGACCCTGCACCACGTGGAACCCGAGGTCGCGCTGGTCACCGTCGGGGTGGAGACCGACGTGCTCGGCCATGGCCTGCTGGACCGCATGCTCGTCAACGAGGTGGTGGCCGCCCACCCGCGCCCGGACTTCAAGCGGCGCATCCTGGAAGCGTTTGCCGACGGCGTCGGAGGTCGTCCCGGTACGACGTTCGGCGACGTCAAAGCCGATGTGCTGGAACACTTCCTGCCCGGACTCGTGCGCGGGAACTTCACAAAGGCGGTCCGCGGGGCCGACTGGTCGGAGTGATCGCCCACCCGTCGATCGGCGGGTGACCGTGCGAAGTTCGTCCGATACGTTCGGTTGACGTGCTCCGGCCCACCCTCCGGCCGGGGCAACCCCTGCCGTATCGGAGGTTCTTCATGCTGCGTGGAAAACGCGGACTGCTGGCCGGCGCCTTCCTCGGAGTCCTGCTCGTCTCCGCCGGTGGCGTCACCGGTGTGCAGGCCCAGCCCGCACCCGTGGACTCGGGGCCGAGGTTCATCCGGCTCGCCAACCGCACGTTCGACCCCCTCGCGGCGCAGACCGCGGCGAGCGTCGGCAACGGCTCCTACCTGGTGCAGTTCCACGGGAACCTGACCGATCGACAACGCGCGCGCCTGCGTGCGCTGGGTGCCCGCGTCGGCACCTACGTGCCCGATTTCGCTTACGTGGTGCGGATGAGCGACACGACCCGCAAGCAGGTCGAGCGCTTGTCGTTCGTGCGTGCGACGGTCGACTTCCAGGCCGCGGACAAGGTGGACGCGGCGAACCCCACCGCCGGGCACTACCTCGTCACGCTCGCCGAGCAGGACGTGGAGGACCAGCGGATCGCGGCGGATCGGATCACCGCGCTCGGCGGCCGGGTCGAGCAGGTGTCGGCCAGCGGCCAGCACCTCACCGTGCTGCTCGGCGCCGGCCAGGTCGCCGCCGTCGCCGGGCTGCCCGAGGTGATCGCCGTCGGCGCGGAGTCGGCGCCGGAGACGGACATGGCGATCGCGCGGGAGACCAGTGGTGCCAACGCGATCGAGACCGTGGGCGGGTACACCGGCGCGGGCGTGCGCGGCGAGGTGATGGACGGCGGCCTGCGCGCGACGCACCAGGAGTTCGCCGCCCGGCCGCCGGTGCTGCACGGCCCGAACTCGACGGACACCAGCCACGGCACGTCCACCTACGGCGAGATCTTCGCCTCCGGCGTCAGCGCCGCGCACCGGGGCATGCTGCCCGACGCGCAGGGCATCCTCGCCACCTACACGGGCAAGGACCGCTACGCGCACACCAAGGAGCTGGTCAACCCCAGCGGTCCGTACCGGGCCGTCTTCCAGAGCAACAGCTGGGGCGACGCGCTCACCACGTCGTACACCTCCGTCTCCGCGCAGATGGACAAGATCGTCTTCGACACCGACCTGCTGATCTGCCAGTCGCAGAGCAACGCGGGCACGCGCAGCTCGCGCCCGCAGGCGTGGGCGAAGAACGTGCTGTCGGTGGGCGGGCAGTACCACTTCAACACCGCCGACCGCGCCGACGACAAGTGGAACGGCGGCGGCAGCATCGGCCCCGCCGCCGACGGCCGGATCAAGCCGGACGTCTCCAACTACTACGACCGCATCGACACCACGTCGTCGTCCGGCAACGCCTCCTACACCGCGTCGTTCGGCGGCACGAGCGGCGCGACCCCGATCACCTGCGGCAACGCCGGGCTGCTGTTCCAGATGTGGGCGGACGGCGTGTTCTCCGGCAGTCCCGGCAAGGCGGCCGACGTGTTCGCGTCGCGTCCGCACGCCTCGACGGCCAAGGCGCTGCTCGTCAACACCGCCAACCAGTACGCCTTCACCGGCACCGCGCACGACATGACCCGCACCCACCAGGGCTGGGGGTCGGCCAGCGTCGGCAACCTGCACGCGCGGGCGGAGGCCAACGGCTGGTCGCTGCCGGTGCTGGTCGACGAGACCGACCTGGTGGGCACCGGTGACGTGAAGAGGTACCCGGTGACGAGCGACGGCACCAAGCCGTTGCGCGCCACGCTCGCCTACACCGACCCGGCGGGCACGCCCGGCGCCGCGCTGGCCCGCGTCAACGACCTCACGCTGCGGCTCACCGCGCCCGACGGCACGGTGTACTACGGCAACAACGGTCTCTCGACCGGCGTCTGGTCCACGCCCGGCGGGTCGGCCAACAAGGTCGACAACGTGGAGAACGTGTTCGTGGACCACGCGGCCGCGGGCACCTGGACCGTCGAGGTGATCGCCTCGGAGGTCAACGCGGACGGCCACGTCGAGACGGCGGCGACGGACGCGGACTACGCGCTGGTCGTCAGCTAGGACACCTGGTCATCCTCGTCACGCCAACGGTGCCGTGACGAGGATCCCTCTCCTGACCCCTCGGTGCCCGAGTGCTCCGGCGGCGGCGTGCGCGCGGTGTGATCATCAGCACGGCGGCCCCGGTCCCACGTCCGGGTGAGCCGTGTGGCGGGGGCCGGCGGGCCGGTGCAGGGTGGTCGGTGACTTCGACACGGGAGGAAACCGCTGCATGATCCGCGTCAAACCCTCGGCGGGCGGCCAGGTCAACGTCACCTTCGTGCTGTCCGATCCGCCGCCGGGGCACACCAGCGTCGTGGGGTGCTTCAACGACTGGACGCCGGGACGGCACCGGCTCGTGAAGCGCTCCAACGGCACGTGGTCCACGGCTGTCCGGGTCGACACCGGGGCCACGCTCTGCTTCCGCTACCTCGCCAGTGAAGGCGTCTGGTTCGACGACCGCGACGCCGACCTCGCCCGCGACGACCGCGGCCAGCTCATCTCCGTCTAGTTCAGCCCCGGCGGGCCCCGACCGCGCGCAGTGCGAGCGACGGGCCCGTCGAGGTGGCGGCGAAGTCCATCGACACGCAGGCCGCCAGCGCCAGGAACACCGATTTGTGCAGTTCCCAGCGATCCTCGAGGTCGCATGCCTCGATGACTT
The DNA here is from genome assembly GCF_032460545.1 of Umezawaea sp. Da 62-37. Classification (GTDB taxonomy): domain Bacteria; phylum Actinomycetota; class Actinomycetes; order Mycobacteriales; family Pseudonocardiaceae; genus Umezawaea. The sequence goes on along the minus strand of NZ_CP135965.1, from coordinate 2,169,947 downwards.
TCAGCACCGCCGGTGAGCACACCAATCGCAGTGGCGCACCGGTCGTCAATGCGCTGATCCCGGCCGCCGAGAACGCGGTGACGCCACTCAGGTCGATAACAATGTTGGTTAACCAGATTCGTGCGTCGGCGATCGCGGCGATGAGCGCGCCGACCGATGCCGCGTCCACCTCCCCGTCCACCGTGACGACTCCCGCGTTGGCGGGAGGGGCAGGCCGTGTGATCACGGACAGGTCTTTGAACTGCGCTTTTGGTGTGATGGGCGTGGCTCCGGCGCTGGAGTCCCCGGTTGCGCGTTCTCTGGCCATGTGCGTGCCAACTCGCCTTTCCATCGTGTTGTTCCCGATTGAGACGACCTTCTTCAACCTGAACGCCAGTCCTACTTCTTCAGTGTCGAGAATCACGTGAACAATGCAGACTGTAGCGCCGTGAATAGCGCACGTGAATACCTTCGGGGAATTGTTGCACACGATCGACTGAACGTGATCGGGCGGATAGCGAGACTATCCGTAACTGGAGATACACTGCCCCCGGGCGGGTACGACGAAGGAGGGCCCGGATGCGGATGGCCGAGCTGAGCGCCGAGTCCGGTGTTCCAGTCGCCACGATCAAGTACTACCTGCGCGAAGGGCTCGTTCCCGCCGGGGAGCTGACCAGTCCGAACCAGGCCCAGTACCAGGCGCGGCACCTCCAGCGGCTCAAGCTCGTGCGCGCCCTGCTCGACATCGGCGGTCTGTCCATCGTGGACGCGCGCGAGGTCGTCCGGGCGATCGACGAGAAGGCCGCGACGCACGAACTCCTCGGCGCCGCGCAGCACGGCCTGTTCGTGCGCGGAGAAGAGGTCGACGACGAGGGCCGCGCGTGGGCGATGGGCCACATCGAGAAGATCGCCGAGCAGCGCCAGTGGATGGTCCAAGCCGACGACCTGTACGTGAAATCGCTGGTCAGCCTGCTGTGCACGCTCCGGGACCTCGGTCAGGAGCGGCTGATCGACATCTTCCCGCAGTACGCCGAGAGCGCCGACGCCATCGCGCAGGTCGACCTCGAGGCCATCGGCGACCTGCCGACGCCCGAGGTGATGGTGGAGAGCGCGGTCATCGGCACGGTGCTCGGCGACGCGGTGTTCATCGTGCTGCGCAGGCTCGCCCAGCAGCACGCCTCGCGGAAGATGTTCGGCACGGGCGACGAGGAGCCGTCGGCCTGATCACCAGTGCGACGGCCGGGTGAGCGTCGCGGGGAACTTGGTCCGCGCGTCGCCCTTGGCGGCGTTGAGCTGGACCTGGGTCAGGAAGATGCTCTCGGCGAGGTTCGCGCCGCGCACGTCGGCGTCCCGGAAGTCGGCGCCGATCAGGTCGGCCAGCCGCAGGTCCGCGCCGCGCAGGTCCGCGCCGATCAGGTAGGCGCCGCGCAGGTTCGCCCCGCGCAGGTCGGCGCCCTGGAGCTTGGCGCCGATCAGGTCCGCGCCCCGGCGGATCCGCTTGTTCTTCACCTTGGGCGCGCCCGCGCGGACGAGTTCGCTGGTGCGCAGCAGGAGCGCGTTGACGCCCTCGCGGTGGCCCGGCACGTCCAGCGCGCCGAAGGCGTCCGGTGCGGTGCGGGTCAGGCGCTCGGTCTCGTCCAGCGCGGCCTGGAGGTCGGCGCGGATCGACTTGGCCGCCCGCAGCGCCAACGCCTCGGTCAGGTACCAGAGCAGCTCGTGCAGCTGCCGCATGACGGGGAACACCGCGAACATCGACTTCGCGGTGTCCTTGGACTCGCGCCAGCTCTCGCCGCCGAACGCGACCTGCGAGGTCTTCTGGCCCGCGCCGAAGCAGTCGTAGACCGTGCACCCGGAGAACCCGGCCGGGCGCAGCTTCGCGTGGATGCCGCAGCCGTAGTCCGCGAGCAGGTTCCGGCACGGTTCGCCGATGTCCTTGTCCACCGCGAAGTCCGCCGAAGCCGAGAAGGCCAGCGCCACGCAGCAGAGCCCGAAGCAGTTCGAGCAGTCGGCGCGCAGGTCGGACGGGATGTTCTCGGACAACGGACCTGATCTCCTCCGGAGGCGGGTCCACCAGGGTAGAGGACCGCGTTCGGCCGACCGCGCGGGCGGCAGGCCGGTCCGATCAGAGCGCCGTCTTGAGGGACGCAATCGCCTGGGCGATGGCGGTCCTGGCCGGCGCGGCACGTCGGCCTCAACGCCGTGCTGGCCTGACGTGGGAACGCTGGCCACAACACACCGTGCGCAACTTGAACGTGCACAACGTGTTACGGCTCTCGCTGTGCGGCGATCACGGTTCTGCGACAAGGTGGAGGCATGGCCGAAGCGACTCGTGTAGTGATCGTCGGTGGTGGGTTCGCCGGGTTCCAGGCGGCTCGATCCCTGTCCCGCGCACTGCCGCGCGACGCGCCGGTGGAGATCGTCCTGGTGAACCGCACCGACTACTTCCTCTACCTGCCCCTGCTCCCCGAGGTCGCCGCGGCCGTCGTGGACCCGCGCCGGGTGACCGTGTCGCTGTCCGCGGCGCTGCCGAGGGTCCGGCTGGCGCAGGGCGACGTGAACGGCATCTCGCTCGACGACCGCACGGTGTCCTACACCGATCCTGAGGGCGGCTCCCACGAGCTGCGCTACGACCGGCTCGTCCTGGCGTCGGGCAGCGTGAACAAGCTGCTGCCCATCCCCGGTGTCGCCGAGCACGCCCACGGCTTCCGCGGCGTGGCCGAGGCGCTGTACCTGCGCGACCACGTCATCCGGCAGGTCGAGCTGGCCGCCGCCACCGACAATCCCGAGGAACGCGACGCGCGGTGCACGTTCGTCGTCGTCGGCGCCGGCTACACCGGCACCGAGGTCGCCGCCCAGGGGCCGCTGTTCACCAAGGCGATCGCCAAGCGCCACCGGCAGCTCCGCGACCAGCGCATGCGCTGGATCCTGCTCGACGTGGCCCCCAAGGTCCTGCCCGAACTCGACTCGCGGCTCTCCCGCGCCGCGGACAAGGTGCTGCGCGGCCGCGGGGTCGAGGTGCGGATGGGCGACTCGGTGCGCGAGGCGACCAAGGAAGGCGTGCACCTGAAGTCCGGCGGTTTCGTCGGGACCAGGACGCTGGCCTGGTGCGTCGGCGTCCGCCCCGACCCGCTCACCGAGAGCACGGGCCTGGAGACGAAGAAGGGCAGGCTCGTCGTCGAGCCCAACCTCTCCGTCGCGGGCCGCCCCGAGGTGTTCTGCTGCGGCGACGCCGCCGCCGTCCCCGACCTCACCCGACCGGGCGAGGTCACCGCCATGACCGCCCAGCACGCCGCCCGCCAGGGCACCCTCGCGGGCAAGAACGTCGCCGCCTCGCTCGGCTACGGCGACCGCCTGCGCGACTACAAGCACCACGACCTCGGCTTCGTCGTCGACCTCGGCGGCACGCAGGCCGCCGCGAACCCCTTGCACATCCCCCTTTCCGGCTTCATCGCCAAGATCGTCACCCGCGGCTACCACCTGATGGCCATGCCCGGCAACAGGATCCGCACCGCGGCCGACTGGGCCCTCGACGCCGTCCTCAGCCGCCAGTCCGTCCAACTCGGCCTCGTCCGCTCCAACGCCGTGCCGCTGGAGACGACGAAACCGAGCTGAGTCCGCCATGCGGTCGACTCTGGCGCGGTGCCCTTGACCTTCCCGCTGGGGGAAGGTCGACCATCGCTCGGGTGGGGGCAACCGAGTGGAGGAGTCCGACATGAGCGCACCTGCGGTGGTAACCCGTTACCTCAAGGCCGCCGACGCGGGTGACGCACTGGCCGTCGCCGAGTGCTTCGCCGAGGACGGGACGGTGGTGGACGAAGGCGTGCTGCACCGGGGGCGGGCGGAGATCGTCGGGTGGCGGGAGGAGACCGCGAGCCGGTGGACGTACACGTCGACGGTGACGGGGAGTGAGCCGGTGGGGGAGGGGCGCTTCCGGGTGACGGCGCACCTGGAGGGGGATTTCCCCGGTGGGCAGGTCGACCTGGGGTTCGACTTCACCGTGCACGATGGACTGATCAGCGCGCTGGTGATCGGGGAGTAGGGGTGGCCGTGGCGGTTCTGCTGTCCATCGGGGAGTTCTCCACGATGACCCGGTTGAGCCGGAAGGCCTTGCGGCACTACCACGAGCTGGGGTTGCTGGAGCCCGCGCGGATCGATCCGGTGTCGGGGTACCGCTACTACGACACCGGGCAGGTCAGGGCGGCCCAGCTGATCCGGCGGTTCCGGGACCTGGACATGCCGGTGCCGGAGGTGAAGGCGGTGCTGGAGGCGCCGGACGACTCGGCGCGCGACGAGGTGGTCGCGGCGCACCTGCGGCGGCTGGAGTCCCGGTTGGACCGGACGCGTGACGCGATCTCGGCGTTGCGGGGGCTGCTCTCTCCTGGTGTCGCGCCGATCCGGGTGGAGTTCCGGGAGGTGCCCGCGGTGCGGGCGGCGGCGATCTCCGAAGTGGTCGGGATCGCGGGCGTGGAGCAGTGGTACCGGGACGCTGAGGCCGAGATCGGGGCCGTGGTGGGGGCGGTCGCTTCGGGGCCGCTGCAAGGGATGTACGCGACCGGGCTGTTCAGCGACGACCTGGGCGCGGTCACGCTGTTCGTGCCCGTCGAGGCGGAACTCACGGTGTCCGGGCGGGTGCGGGTGGTGGAGATCCCGGCCGCACGGCTGGCGGTGACCGTGCACGAGGGGACGCACGACCGGGCGGATCGGACGTACGGCGCGTTGGGGACTTACGTGGCCGAGCGCGGGATCGGCGCGGACGGGCCGGTGCGCGAGGTCTACTTGGGCGACCGGATGGAGATCTGCTGGCCGGTGACCTCGGGTTCCCGGCCCTGACCGACTTCCTGTCGGTGCTCGCCCCTATGTTGGGAGCATGGACTTCGACCGACATCGCGCGGAGATCGTCGCGCAGACGGAGTTGTTGGCCGCGGCGATCGAGCGCGCGGACCTGACCGCGCCGGTGCCGTCGTGCCCTGGGTGGAACGTGGGCCAGTTGACGCGCCACCTGGGCGGCGGTCAGCGGTGGTCCGCCGACGTGGTGCGCACGCGGGCCACCGAGCCGCCGCCGGACGACTTCTTCCGCGACCTGTCCCCGTACGCGGACGAGGATCCGATGGTCGTCGGCCCCTGGCTCACGGTGGGCGCGCTCGCGTTGTCCGAAGCGCTGGGCGAGGCGGGGCCGGACGCGGCGATGTGGACACCGCTGCCGGATGGGACACCCCGGTTCTGGGCGCGCCGGTTCGCGCACGAGACGGTCGTGCACCGGGCGGACGCGGTTCTGGCTCTGGGGCAGGAGTTCGTGCTCGCGCCCGAGGTCGCCGTGGACGCGGTGGACGAGTGGATGGAACTGGGCGCGCTGCCGGTGATGCTCGAGATCAAGCCCGAGCAGCGCGAACTGCTGGGGCCGGGGCGGACGATCCACCTGCACGCCACCGATGTCGACGACGCCGAGTGGGTCGTCGACCTGACCGGGGAGGTCATCCGGTGGCGGCGGGCGCACGAGAAGGCCGCGGTGGCCGTTCGTGGGCCGTTGGTGGAGCTGTTGCTGGTGCTCTACGGGCGGCGGTCGGTGGGCAGCGGCACGGTCGAGGTGCTGGGGGATGGCGAGCTGCTGGACTTCTTCCTGAAGCGGGTCGCGTTCGGCTGAGCTGTCAGCCGAGGGCGAGCAGGGCCACGGCGACGTAGAGGTCCTGGAGGGCGATGCCCGAGCTGTCGAACACGGTGACGGCGTCGTCGTCCTGCCTGCCGGGCGCCCGGCCGGTCAGGACGTCGCCCAGGGCGGTGACCGACGCGCCCGCGGCGTGCTGGAACTCGCCGATCGTCGTGGACTGCTCGGGCAGGTCGCAGAACAGCGCGGCCGCGGCGAGCAGGGCGGGCGGGAGTTCCTGCTTGCCGCGCGCGTCCGAGCCCATCGAGGCGAGGTGGGTGCCGGGGCGGACCCAGGCCGCGTCGAACAGCGGTGACCGGGCCGTGGTGGCGGTGACGACGATGTCCGCCGCGCGCACGGCTTCCTCGGCCGGGGTGACGACGGCCTTGAGGCCCTTGGCGGTGAGGTGGTCCACCATGTCCGCGCCGTGGGCGGGGGTGCGGGCCACGACGTGGACGGTGTCGATCGGACGGATCCGGGCCAGGGCCGTGCACTCGTAGCGGGCCTGGTGGCCGGTGCCGAAGACGGTCAGCGTGCTGGAGTCCGCGCGGGCGAGGGTGTCCGCGGCCACGGCGTCGGCCGCCGCGGTGCGGTAGGCGTTGACGGTGCCCGCCTCCACGACCGCGGCGATCCGGCCGGTGTCCTGGTCGATCAGCAGGATGGTGGAGTTGTGCCGGGGGATCGCGGTGTTGTCGGGCCAGTAGCTGCCGATCTTCACGCCCGCCACGTCGTGGGCCGAGGCCGACTTCATGGTGAACCTGTTGTGCGGCAGGGTGCCGTGGGCGGGGAGGGCGGGGAAGACGGTGCTGCGCGGGTCCACGGCGGCGATCAGCGCGGCGCGGACGGCGTCGTAGGCCAGCTGTTCGGTGATGAGGGCGGCGGACTCGGTCTCGGACAGGAAGCGCATGGGGGTCACCAGCCGTTCACCCGCGGCCAGACGGTGCTGGAGTCCACGAGGTTGTAGTGGTCGTGCTGCGCCGCGGTGGCGCACGCGTGGTTGGGCAGCACGCGGACACGGGTGCCCACGGGGAGATCGGGGAAGGGCGCCGTGCTGCCCGCGCGCAGCGACAGGACGCCGTGCTCCTGGCTGGCGCCGGTCATCAGCAGGTCCGGGATGGGCGTGCCGTCCTCCGCGACCACGAGGCCGTAGCCCTGGTCGATCGGCTGGGCGGCGGTGCCGCGGTCGCGGGAGGTGGCCATCCAGCCCGCGTCGGTCAGGATCCAACCCTTGTCCGGGCGGTGGCCGATGACGGTCGTGACCACGGACAGGGCGAGGTCGTCCACGGTGCACACGCCGATGCCCGCCATGACCAGGTCGAAGAACACGAAGTTGCCGGCTCGCACCTCCGTGACACCGGTCAGGTCACGGGCGGAGTGGGCGGTCGGCGTGGAGCCGACGCTGACGACCGGCGCGGGGAAACCGGCCGCCCGCAGGTCTTCCGCCACGCGGACGGCGGTGGCGCGCTCGTGCTCGGCCGCGGCCACGAGTTCCGGTTCGGTGAAGCAGGAGTACGACTCGCCCGCGTGGGTTAGGACGCCGCGGAGGTGGTCGCCCAGCACGGCGGCGATCTCCAGGACTTCCGGCGCGCCGGGCGTGACGCCGCCGCGGTGGCCGTCGCAGTCGACCTCGATCAACGCGGGCACGCCCGCCTCGGCGACGGCATGGGCCTGGGCGACGCTGTCCAGGAGCACGACCAGGTCCACACCGGACCGGCGGAGGTCGAGCACCCGGTCGAGCTTGTGCGGGGCGATGCCGACGGCGTAGACGATGTCGGTGAAACCGCTGGCCGCGAACGCTTCCGCCTCGCGCAGGGTGGACACGGTGATCGGCCCGGTGCCGCCGTCGAACAGCAGCCGGGTCACGTCCACGGACTTCGAGGTCTTCACGTGCGGTCGCAACGCGGTGCCGAGGCCTGCCAGGTGGGTGCGGAGGCGGTCGACGTTGCGCCTGACCTTGGCCAGGTCCAGCAACAGGTGGGGAGTGGTCATGGAGGTCAACTCACGTAGTTGTAGACGGTGGCGCGGGAGACGCCGAGGATGTCGGTAAGCGCCGGGACCGAGTGCTTCACGTCGAGGAACCCGCCCTCCTTGAGGGAGCGCAGGAGTTCCTTCCGGGCGGCCGGGCTCAGGCCGCGCGGGGTCTGGCCGCGGGCGGCGGCGAACTCCTCGACGAGCGAGCGGAGCTCGTCGACGGTGCGGGCGCGGAGGTTCTCGACGAGCGGCTGCTGCTGCTCGTCGGTGCGCACGAGGTTGTGCAGGCTGCGGGCGACCGTGGCGAACAGCGACACGTCGAGGTTCAGGCAGAGCGCGGCGATGTAGGTGCCCTCGCTGTTCTTGATGCCGATGGACGTGCTCTTCGCGGGTCGCCCGTCGGGAAAGGTGTTGGGGTAGTTCTGGATGACGTTCGGGTAGTCCGGGTCCTGGATCCGCGCCACGCCGATCTCCGTGGCGGGGTCGCCGATCGACCGGCCGGACAGGTTGTTCTCGATGACCCGGATGGTGTGCTCGGGGTCGCGCAGGTCGTGCAGGACCACCTCGCACAGGCCGGGGAACATCCGGCCGAGCGCGGTCGCGATCGTCTCCGCCTCGCGCAGCAGCAGTTCGTCCTCGGTCATCCGAACAACCCGCCCATCGCGGTGGCGGCCTTGAGGCCGGAGCCGGTCAGCACGACGACGGTCGTGTCACCGGGGCGGATCGCGCCGCGCGCGGTGAACACGTCGACGGCCGCGGCGGCCGTCGCGCTGGTGGGCTCGGCGTACAGGCCCATCCCCGCCAGACCGCGGACGGCGGCGACGATGTCGGCCTCCGGGATCGCGGCCACGTCACCGCCGGAACGCCGGATGGCGGCGAGCACCTCCGGCAGCCGGACGGGTTCGCGGATCGCGGTGCCCTCGGCGATCGTGGGGGCGAACGAGACCTCCGAGCGGCCGTGGAAACGCGCGTCGATCGGCGCGCAGTTCGACGGCTGGGCCACCAGCAGCCGGGGGAGGCGGTCGATCCGGCCCGCCGCCAGGAGTTCGGTGAACCCGAGGTCGCAGCCCAGCACGATGCTGCCGGCGCCCGCCACCGTGACGACGTTGTCCGGTGCGGTGAACCCGAGGTCCTCCCACAGCTCGTAGGCGAGGGTCTTGGTGCCCTCGAGGAAGAACGGGTGCCAGTTGTGGCTCGCGTAGCAGGTGTCGGCCGATTCCCGCAGCGCCTGCGCGGAGGTAGCCGAGCGGTCGCCCGGCACCAGCACGACCTCGGCGCCGTAGGCCCTGCTCTGCAACACCTTCGCGGGCGAGGTGCCCTCCGGCGCCAGGATCCGGGCCTTGATGCCCGCGGCGGCGCTGTAGGCCGCGACGGACGAGCCGCCGTTGCCGGAGCTGTCCTCGACGACGGCGTCCACACCGGACCGGGCCAGCATCGACATCATCACGGTGGTGCCGCGGTCCTTGAAGCTCCCGGTGGGGCTGAACCACTCCAGCTTGAACCGCACGGCCGTGCCGCCCCACCGCCCCTCGACCAGCGGGGTGCAGCCCTCGCCGAGCGAGACGGGCCGCCCGATGCCGCCCGGCAGCGCGGCCCGGTAGCGCCAGAGCGACCGGACGCCCGTGTCCACGTCATCCGGGCCGATGCCGGGCGACGGGGCCACCGTCAACGGCGCCCCGTCGTCCCCGCGCCACCGCTCGGCGTCGATCGGATAGGTCCTGCCGGACCTCGTGTCGAGGTACATGACCACCCTTCGCTTGGACGTTCGGTCCAACTGTAGACCAAACGTCCAGTGAGGGTCAGAGCAGCATGCCTCCCGAGGCCTCGATCCGCTGGCCGGTGATCCACGCGTTGTCGTCGGACAGCAGCGACGCGACCACGCCGCCGATGTCGTCGGGCACGCCGACCCGGCCCAGCGCGATCTGCGACGCCAGGGCGGCGTTCACGTCGGCGTTGTCGCGCACGACGCCGCCCCCGAAGTCCGTCTCGATCGGTCCGGGCGCGATCGTGTTCACGGTGATGCCGCGCGGGCCCAACTCCTTGGCCAGGTACCGGGTCAGCACCTCCACGGCGCCCTTCATCGCCCCGTAGGCCGCGTAGCCGGGACCCGCGAACCGGGCCAGCCCGGAGGACACGTTGAGGATCCGGCCGCCGTCGGCGATGACCGGCAGCAGCGCCTGCGTGAGGAAGAAGACGCCCTTGAAGTGGACGGCCATCAGCTCGTCGAACACCTCCTCGGTGGTGTCGGCGAAGCTGCTGTGGATCCCGACGCCCGCGTTGTTGACCAGGTGGTCGAAGGTGTCGCGGTCCCACGTCTCCTTGAGCACGCGGCGGACGTCGTCGGCGAACCCGGCGGACGCGCCCATGTCGAGTCGCAGTGCCACGGCCGTGCGGCCGAGCGCGGCCACCTCCTGGACGACCGCGTCGGCCTCGGCGGCGTTCGAGCGGTAGGTGATGATCAGGTCGACGCCCTGGCGCGCCAGGGCGAGCGCGGCGTTGCGGCCGAGTCCGCGGTTGGCGCCGGTGACGATCGCGATCTTCATTGTGCTTCCCTCTTCCGTAGAACTCCTTGCCACACCAGCGTGACGGTGGAACGGGAGGGTGACCACGGCTCGTCGAGCCCCTGCTCGGCAAGCAGGGGCTGGGCTCAGGCGCCCCGGCGGCCGAGGGTGCTCTGCCGGGCGACCAGCCGGTGCGTGGCCCGCACCTCGATGCCGGGCAGCGGCTCGGTGCTGCCGATCCGCTGGAGCAGCCGGTCGACCGCGGTGGCCGCGATGGCGGTCTTGTCCGGCGAGATGGTGCTGATCGTCGGGTTGGAGTAGCGGCCCTCCTCGATGTCGTCGTACCCGATCAGCGCGATGTCCTCCGGCACCCGGAGCCCGCGTTCGAGCGCGGCGTGCAGGGCTCCGAGGGCGACGAGGTCGCTGTAGCAGAACGCCGCGTCCGGCGGTTCGTCCCGATCCAGCAGCAGGGTCATCGCCCCCGCCCCGTCCGCCCTGTTGAACCGGGGTGTGCCGATGACGAGCGACTCGTCGACGACCAACCCCGCGTCCTCGTGCGCCTGCCGGTAGCCGCGGGTGCGCAGCTGCGCCGCCTCGCCGGTCGGGTACGGCTGGTCGCCTATGGCCGCGATCCGCCGCCTGCCCAGGCCGATCAGGTGCCGGGTGGCCTCCCGCGACGCCTCCACGTCGTCGATGCCGACGTGGTCGAACGTGCCCGCGGAAGTGCGTTCGCCCAGGATGACCAGCGGCAGCGACGCGTCGTGGTCGGACAGGTCGGCCTGCGCGAGTCCGAGCGGGCTCAGGATCATGCCGTCGAACGCGAACCCGCGCGCGCCGCGCCGGATCAGCTCGCGCTCGTGAGCGGGGTCGCCGTCGGTCTGGTCGATCAGCACGTTGTAGCCGCGCTCCCGCGCCCTCGGGATGATGCCCTGCAGCAGTTCCGCGAAGTACGGCGTGTCCAGGTACGGCACGACCACCGCGATCTGCCCCGACCGGCCGTTCGCCAGGTTGCGGGCCAGCACGTTGGGCCGGTAGTCGAGCTCGACGATCGCCCGCTCCACCTTCACCCTCGTGCGCTCGGTGACCCGCGCGTAGCCGTTGACCACGTTCGAGACCGTGCGGGCCGACACGCCCGCGAGCTGGGCGACGTCGCGCAGGGTGGCATCACGCATGGCACTCCTCGGTCCGGACCCGCGCGGCGCCCGTTGCAGCGCTGCAAGGAAGTGTGCCCCGCTGTCCGGCGCCGGGACAACACGACCCGCCGACCTGAACCAATCCAGCCGCAGGTCTCGGCCGAATTAAGTTCACATGAGGTCTTGCAGCGCGGCAAAACCCGGGCCATAGTCCTTTGCAGCGCAGCAATTACGGTGCCGCGCCGGTGGGCCGAGTCGGTCCCGCCGGTCGCGGCGCGAACACCCCCGCGGTGCGCCCGAGCGCCCCGCGACGTTGCCGCACGACTTCCGCCTCCTCATCCGCCCACCGTCACAGTGGCGGTGACCCGGCCTGCCCTCACGACCCGTCGCGACAGGAAGGTGCTGCTCATGCCCGGTGCAACCAGGTTGCGGAGGATCGCGTCGGCGCTCGTCGTCGGGAGTGTGCTGGCGGTCGCGGCGTGCAGCGGAGGTGATGGCGCGACCGATGGCACGGGTGCGGACGGCAAGCCCGCCCACGTGTCGGTCTGGGCGTGGTACCCGGAGTTCAAGGGTGTCGTCGACGCTTTCAACGCCTCGCACACCGATGTCCAGATCGACTGGACCAATGTGGGTACGGGCCCTGACCAGTACGCCAAGCTCAAGACCGCGTTCACGGCCGGGACCGGGGCGCCGGACGTGGCCATGGTCGAGTTCCAGGAGATCCCCACGTTCGTCATCCTCGAAGCCCTCGTCGACATGGGCGAGTACGGCGCCAACGACGACAAGGACCTCTACGCGGAGTGGGCCTGGAGCCAGGCCACCGACGGGCGGAAGGTGTACGCGATCCCGGTCGACGGCGGCCCGATGGCGCTGATGTACCGCAAGGACCTCTTCGACCAGTTCCGGATCCCCGTGCCGAAGACGTGGACCGAGTACGCCGACGCGGCCGTGAAGATCAAGGCTGCCGACCCGAACGCCTACATCGCGAGCTTCGGCAGCGACGGCGGCTGGATCAACGGGCTCATGTGGCAGGCCGGGTGCAGGCCCTACGGCTACTCCCAGGCCGAGGCCAAGGACAAGGTGAAGATCAACCTGACCAGCCCGGAGTGCAAGAAGGTCTTCGACCTCTACGGCGGCTTGGTGGACAAGGGCCTGATGGCCAAGGACCCGTTCTTCACCGCCGACGCCACCGCGGCGCTCGACTCCGGCAAGTACTGGACGTGGGCCGCGGCGGGCTGGACCCCCGGCTACGTCGCCGGGTCGCTGAAGAACACCGCGGGCAAGTGGGCGGTCGCGCCGATGCCGCAGTGGACCGCGGGCGCCGACGACCAGGGCGACTGGGGCGGTTCGACGTTCGCGGTCACCAAGCAGGCCAAGAACCCCAAGGCGGCGACCCTGGTGGCCAGGGAGCTGTTCGGCGCCTCCAAGGCGGCCTGGGACATCGGCCTGAACAAGGCGTTCCTCTACCCGCTGGTCAAGAACGTGGCCGCGGACCCGGCGTTCACCGGCAAGGCCTACGACTTCTTCGCCGGGCAGAAGGTGAACGAGATCTTCGTGCCGGTGTCGGAGAAGCTCGGCGAGTTCCAGTACACGCCGTTCCAGGACTTCGTGTTCCAGAACCTCAACGACCGCAGCGCCGAGGCGATGTCCGGCAGCAGGCCGTGGAGTTCCGTGCTGGAGGAGACGCAGAAGAACGTCGTCACCTACGCCCAGCAGCAGGGCTTCACCGTCACCCAGTAGCCCGCACGCGGTCGACGACAGGAGGTTGTTCGTGACACGGGCCCTGCCGAGAACGGCGCCGGAGGACGGTGGCGCGCCCAGACGCCCGTCGATCGAACGGGCGCCGAGGCGCGGCTCGCGCGGCGTCACGGCGCACTCGCTGGCCGGGATGCTCTTCGTGCTGCCGTTCTTCCTCGTGGTGGTCGCGTTCCTGGTGGTGCCGCTGGGTTTCGCACTCTACCTCAGCTTCTTCACCAAGAGCCTGGTGCTGGGATCGCGGTTCAGCGGCCTCGACGGCTACGTGCGCGCGTTCACGGACCCGTTGCTGCTGGACGGTTTCCTGCGCGTCCTGCTGTTCGGCGCCGTGCAGATCCCGATCATGCTGGGGATCGCGCTGGCCGGGGCGCTGGCCCTGGACGCGATCACCACCCGGTTCGCGGTGCTCTACCGGCTGTTCGCGTTCATGCCCTACGCCGTCCCGGCCGTCATCGGCGCGCTCATGTGGGGATTCCTGTACAGCAAGACGTTCGGCCCGTTCAGCGGCGTGACGAGCCTGTTCGGCGGGGACCCGGTGGACTTCTTCGGCGGGCCGCTGCTGCTGGTGTCGCTGGGGAACATCGTCACCTGGGCGTGGACCGGTTACAACATGATCGTCATGTACTCGGCGCTGCAGGGCGTGCCGCGCGAGATGTACGAGGCGGCCGTGCTCGACGGGGCCTCACCGGTGCAGATCGCCCTGCGCGTCAAGGTCCCCGCCATCCGGCAGGCCATCTCGCTCGCCGCGATCTTCACCGTCATCGGGACCATGCAGTTCTTCACCGAACCGCAGATCATGGCCCGGTTCGCGCCCCAGATCTCGGCCGGCTACACGCCGAACCTGTACGCCTACAACCAGGCGTTCGCCTACTCGAACTTCAACTACTCCGCCACGATCTCGTTCACCCTCGGCTTCGTCGTGTTCGTCGTGGCCTACGCCTTCGTGTTCGTCAGCCGCCGCAGGGGAGCGGGATCGTGAGCGCGGCCTCGCGCCGGTTCGGCGAGCCGAACCCCAGGGTGCCGCACATCGTGATGGCGGCCGGGATGCTCTACTTCCTCGTCCCGCTGCTGTGGGTCGTGATCGCGGCGACCAAGAGCCAGCCGGACCTGCTGTCCAGTCCGGCCCTGTGGTTCGGCCGCGGGTTCGCCCTCTTCGACAACATCGGGCAGCTGTTCCGCGAGGACGGCGGCGTCTACGGCCGCTGGCTGGTCAACACCGCGCTGTACTCGGGGGCGAGCGCGCTGGGGGCGACGCTGCTCGCGGCGTTCGCGGGTTACGGGCTGGCGCGCTTCTCGTTCTGGGGCAAGGGGTTCTTCGAGACCGCGCTGCTCGGCATGATCATGGTGCCCGCCACCGCGCTGGTGCTGCCGACCTACCTGATCCTGTCCCGGCTGGGGCTCGTGAACACGGCCTGGGCGGTCATCCTGCCCTCGCTGCTCAGCCCGTTCGGCGCCTACCTCATCCGCGTCTACGTGACGGAGAGCGTGCCGGTGGAGCTGATCGACGCCGCCCGCGTCGACCGGGCCTCCGAGCTGCGGATCTTCTGGCAGATCGTGGTGCCGATGATCCGCCCGGCGATCGTCACCGTCTTCCTGTTCACGCTCGTGGCGACGTGGAACAACTACTTCCTGCCGCTGGTGATGCTCAGCGACGCCGACCTCTACCCGTTGACGGTCGGGCTGACCACGTGGTTCAACACCGCGCAGCAGGAGGCGGGTACGAGGGTGCTGTTCAACCTCGTCGTCACCGGGTCGCTGGTGGCGATCGTCCCGCTGATCATCGCGTTCGTCCTGCTCCAGCGCTTCTGGCGGAGCGGCGTGGGCACCGGTGCCCTGAAGTAGTCCTGTCCGAGAGTTCCGCGAACCCCGCAGGAGAACCGTGCTCACCGCCACCCTCGTCATCAGTCCCGACTTCGTGATCGCGCCGGTGCGGCGCAGGCTCTTCGGGTCGTTCGTGGAGCACATGGGCCGCTGCGTCTACACGGGCATCTACGAGCCGGGCCACCCGACCGCCGACGAGGACGGGTTCCGCGGCGACGTGCTGGCGCTGACCCGTGAACTCGGCGTCTCGCTGGTCCGCTACCCCGGCGGCAACTTCGTGTCCGGCTACCGGTGGGAGGACGGCGTCGGCCCGGACCGCCCGGTGCGCCGCGAACTCGCGTGGCGCAGCATCGAGACCAACGAGGTCGGCGTCGACGAGTTCGTGCGGTGGGCGCGCAAGGCCGACGTGGAGGTCATGTACGCGGTCAACCTCGGCACGCGCGGGGTCCAGGAGGCGCTCGACGTCCAGGAGTACCTGAACCACGAGGGCGGCACGCGGCTGTCGGACCTGCGCCGCGCCAACGGGTCCGAGGAGCCGCACGGCGTCACGATGTGGTGCCTGGGCAACGAGCTGGACGGGCCGTGGCAGACCGGCCACAAGACCGCGCACGAGTACGGCAGGCTCGCCGCGGAGACCGCGCGGGCGTTGCGCCAGGCCGAACCGGGCCTCGAACTGGTGGCCTGCGGGAGTTCCAGTTCCGCCATGCCGACGTTCGGCCACTGGGAGTCCGAGGTGCTGGAGCTGACCTACGACCAGGTCGACCACATCTCCTGCCACGCCTACTACGAGGTGCTCGACGGGGACGTCGACAGCTTCCTGGCCTCGGCGGTGGACATGGACCGCTTCATCGACAGCGTGGTCGCCACCGCGGACGCCGTCGGCGCGCGGCTCAAGAGCGACAAGCGGATCGGCGTGTCGTTCGACGAGTGGAACGTCTGGTACCAGAAGCGCTTCCACGCCGACCCGCCCGTCGAGTGGCGGACCGCGCCGCGGCTGATCGAGGACACCTACGACGTCACCGACGCCGTGGTGGTCGGCAGCCTGCTGATCTCGCTGCTGCGGCACAGCGACCGCGTGGTCGCCGCGTGCCAGGCGCAGCTGGTCAACGTGATCGCGCCGATCCGCAGCGAGCCCGGCGGCCCGGCGTGGCGGCAGACGATCTTCCACCCGTTCGCGCTGACCTCCCGGCTGGCGCGCGGTGACGTGCTGCGGACGCAGGTCGCGTCGCCGAGCGGGACGACCGCGCGCTTCGGCGACGTCCCGGTGGTCGACGCGGTCGCCACGCACGACGCGGAAAGCGGTGACACGGTGGTGTTCGCGGTGAACCGGCACCGGGAGGAGCCGGTGGAACTGCGGGTGGCGCTCGCGGCGTTCGGCGACGTGCGGGTGGCCGAGGTGTGGACGGTGTCCGATGAGGACACGACCGCGACCAACACCGAGCAGGACCCGGACCGGGTCGTGCCGCGGCAGGGGACCGCGGACATCGCCGACGACGGCTTGGTCGTGGTGCTCCCACCGGTCTCCTGGACCGTCGTGCGGCTCGCCCGCCGGTAGTCACGGGTACCGTGCTCGCCGGACGGGGCGAGGAGGTTCGGGTGGTCAGGGAGCAAGCCGGGCAGGTGCTGGCGGCGAACCTGCGCGCGCTGCGCGAGCACGGCGGACTGTCGCTGTCCGAGCTGGCGCGGCGGTCGGGCATCGCGAAGGGCACGCTGTCCCAGCTGGAGTCGGGGATGGGCAATCCGACCATCGACACGGTGTTCAGTTTGTCGAACACCCTGGGCGTGCCGGTGTCCGATCTGCTGACCGCGCCCGTCGACTCGGACGTGGTGCTGGTGCGCGCGGCCGACCTGGACGTGCTCTCCAGCAACGCCGTCGACCTGCGCATGGTCCGCAGGCTCACCATCGGCGAGACCGTCGTCGAGGTCTACGACCAGCGCGTTCGACCGGGGCAGACCCAGTACTCCTCCGGACACCCCGGCCGCGAGCACGTGCTGGTCATCTCAGGCGTGCTCCGGGTGGGCCCGCCGACCGCGCCGTACGAGCTGGGCCCCGGCGACTACGTCTGCTTCCCGGCGCAGGCCCCGCACACCTACCGGACCGTCGGCGGGCCGGTCGAGTCCGTGTTGCTGCTGGAACACCCGGACGGCGCGCATCTCGGACGGGCCGCGCACGGGGATTGACCTCGCGTCCGACACGCGCCTACGCTCAAAGCGTTCACTTCAATGAACGATTGGAGTGCGAGTGCGCTACCCGGACGTGGTCGTGGTCGGCTCGGGCGTCATCGGCGCCGCCTGCGCCGAGGCGCTGAGCGCGGCGGGCGCCGGGGTGACCGTGCTGGACCGGGGACCGCTCGGCGCGGGCACGAGCGCCGCGGGCGAGGGCAACGTCCTGGTGTCCGACAAGGGGCCCGGCCCCGAACTCGACCTGGCCCTGGCGTCGCTGCGCCGCTGGCCCGCGCTGCTCGACGAACTGGGCGTGGACGTGGAGTGGGACGCCAAGGGCGGCCTGGTCGTGGCGACCGGTGAGGGGGCGGCGACGGCGTTGTTCGAGTTCGCCGCCGGTCAACGGCCCGCGGGCGTCGACGCGCGGGTGATCACCCCGGACGAGGCGCACGACCGCGAGCCCCACCTGACCCCCGCCGTCGTGGCGGCCGTGCACTACCCGCAGGACGCCCAGCTCCAGCCCGTCCTGGTGACGAAAGCGCTGCTCGCGGCGGTGCGCCGTCGGGGCGGCGCGCTGCGTCCCGGTGTGCGGGCCACCGGCCTGCGCCGGTCCGGTGGCAGGGTGGTCGCCGTCCGTACCGCCGACGGCGACGTGCCGTGCGGCGCCGTGGTCAACGCGTGCGGGCCGTGGTCGGGTGAGGTGTCCGCCGCGTTCGGCGCGCCGATCACCGTGCTGCCGCGCCGGGGTGTGGTCCTGGTGACCGCCGCGCTGCCGCCGACCGTGCGGCACAAGGTGTACGACGCCGACTACGTGGGCGCGGTCGCCAGCGGTGACGCCGACCTCCAGATCTCCGCGGTGGTCGAGTCGACGGCCGGGGGCACCGTGCTCATCGGGTCGAGCAGGCAGCGGGTCGGGTTCGACGACTCGATCCGGGTCGAGGTGCTGCGGGCGATCGCCCGCCGGGCCGTGGCGCTGTTCCCGGTGCTGGCGAACGTGCCGGTCATGCGCGCTTACGGCGGGTTCCGGCCGTACGCGCCGGATCACCTGCCGGTCATCGGCGCCGACCCGCGGTGCGCGGGGCTCTGGCACGCGACCGGTCACGAGGGCGCGGGCATCGGACTGGCGGCCGCCACCGGCAGGCTGCTCGCCGAACTCGTCACCGGAGCCGGTCCGCACCTCGACCCGGCACCGTTCCGGGTGGACCGACCGGGGGTGCTCGCATGAGGATCACCGTCGACGGCGAACCGCACGATGTGCCGCCCGGCCGGACGATCGCCGGCGTCCTGATCGCCTCGGGCCGGTCGTCGTGGCGCACCACGCGCGCCGGGGAACGCCCGCGCGGGGTGTTCTGCGGCATCGGGGTCTGCTTCGACTGCCTCGTCGTGGTCAACGGCGTGCCCGACGTCCGAGCCTGCCAGCGGTACCCCGAGGACGGCGACGCCGTCCGCACCCAGCACGGGGCGGAGCTGCCGACGTGAGGGTCGTCGTGGTCGGCGGCGGGCCCGCCGGGCTGGCCGCCGCCGACGCTGCGGTCAGGGCGGGCGCCGAGGTCGTGCTGGTGGACTCCGAGCCGTGGCTGGGCGGCCAGTACCACCGGGGCACGCCGCAGCACGCGGACTCCCGCGTGCGACACCTGGCCAGTAGCACGGTGTGGGCGTTCGAGGGCCTGCGCCTGCACGTCCGCAGCGGTCCGGCCGACAGCCCGCACCGGACTCCCCACGTGCTCGACGCCGACGCCGTCGTGCTGGCGACCGGCGCGCACGACCGGGTCGTCCCGTTCCCCGGCTGGGACCTCCCCGGCGTCTACACCGCAGGCGCCGCGCAAGCGTTGGCGAAGGGCCAGGGCGTCGCGGTCGGCAGGCGGGTCGTCGTCTCCGGCACCGGCCCGTTCCTGCTGCCGGTGGCTGAGTCGCTGGTCCGGGTCGGCGCACGGGTCGTGGAAGTGCTGGAAGCCAACGCCTTCGGTGCCTGGGCCCGGTATCCCGGTGCTCTCGCGAACGTCAGCAAGCTCGGTGAACTGGCGCGGTACGCGACCGTGCTCGGACGGCACCGGATCCCGGTCCGCGGCCGGGCCGCCGTGATCGCCGCGCACGGCGACGACCGGGTCACCGGGGTCACGGTCGCCCGGCTGCGCCCGGACTGGTCGGTCGTCGACGGCACCCGCCGCCGGATCGCGGTGGACGCGGTGTGCGTCGGCCACGGCTTCACCCCGCGCCTGGAACTGGCCGTGGGCTTCGGCTGCCGCCTGGTCGGCGGGTTCGTTGCGGTCGACGGCACCGGCGCCACCTCGGTCCCCGGCGTGTACGCGGCGGGCGAGGTCACGGGCATCGGCGGCGCCGACCTCGCCGCCGCCGAAGGCGCCGTCGCGGGCGCGGCGGCGGCCCGTGCCCCCGAGCCGCCGACCAGGGCGTTGCGCGCGGTGCGTCGGGGCAGGCGGTTCGCCGAGGCGCTGGCCGCCGCGCACCCGGTGCGCGAGGGGCGGCACGGCTGGCTCACGCCGGACACGCTGGTGTGCCGGTGCGAGGAGGTCACCCTGCACGACCTGGACGCCGCACTCGACCTGGGCGCGGCCGACGTGCGCACGATCAAGCTGGCCAGTCGCGCCGGACTCGGGCTGTGCCAGGGCCGGACGTGCGGTCTGGAGATCGCCGACCTGGCCGCTGCCCGGCTCGGCCACCCGCTGCCCGACGCGGACGCCTTCCACCGCCGACCGCTCGCCACGCCGCTGCGGCTCGGCGAGCTCGCCGACGCGCCCCTGCTGCCCGAGGAGGACCTGTGACCGAACGTCTCGACGGTGTCATCGTGGCGACCGCGCTGCCCTACGCCGAGGATCCCGGCGCGCCCGCCGGGCTGCGGCCGGACCTGGACCGCTACGCCGAGCACTGCCGCTGGGTGGTCGACAACGGCTGCCGCGGCGTCGGCCCGAACGGCTCGCTCGGCGAGTACTCCTCGCTGACCGACGCCGAACGCCGCGAGGTCGCCCGGACGGCGGTGGCCGCGGTCGGCGGTGACGCCCTCGTCGTGGTCGGTGTGCACGGGCCGGGTTCGCACCAGGCGCGGCACTGGGCCGAGCTGGCCGCCGAGGACGGGGCGGACGGCGTGCTGTGCCTGCCGCCGACGATGTACCGGGCCAACGCCCGCGAGGTCGTCGCGCACTTCACCGCGGTCGCGGCCGTGGGCCTGCCGGTGATGGTCTACAACAACCCGTTCGACACCAAGGTCGACCTCACGCCCGAGCTGCTGACCGAGATCGCCGCCATCGACAACGTGGTCGCGGTGAAGGAGTTCTCCGGGGACGTCCGGCGGGTGCTGGAGATCCGCGAACGGGCGCCGGGCCTGACGGTGGTGGCGGGCGCGGACGACGTGGTGCTGGAGTCGCTGCTGATGGGCGCGACCGGCTGGTTCGCCGGGTTCCCCAACGTCTTCCCCGCCGAGTCCGCGCGGCTCTACGAGCTGGCGACCACCGGCAGGGTCGAAGAGGCGCGGGAGCTGTACGAACCGCTCGTGGCGGCGTTCCGCTGGGACTCGCGCACCGAGTTCGTGCAGGCGATCAAGCGCGGCATGGACCAGGCCGGGCGCTTCGGCGGGCCGTGCAGGCCGCCGCGCGGACCGCTGTCCGCGGCGCAGATCGACGTGCTGGACGCCGACCTGCGGCGCGCCTTCGACCACCTGAAGGGGGCCTGACATGCGCTCGGTCCGAACCCTGACCGCCGTCGACTCGCACACCGAGGGCATGCCGACGAGGGTGATCACCGGCGGTGTCGGCGTCATCCCCGGCGACACCATGGCCCAGCGCCGCCTGCACTTCGTCGAGCACCTGGACCACCTCCGCCGGTTCCTGGTCAACGAGCCGCGCGGCCACGCGGCGATGAGCGGGGCGATCCTCCAGCCGCCGACCAGGCCGGACGCGGACTGGGGCGTGCTCTACATCGAGGTCTCCGGGTGCCTGCCGATGTGCGGGCACGGCACGATCGGCGTGGTGACCGTGCTGGTGGAGACCGGCATGGTCACCGTCACCGAACCGGAGACGGTGGTGCGGCTGGACACCCCGGCCGGGCTCGTCGAGGCGCGGGCGGTGGTGCGCGACGGCCGCGCGGAGTCCGTGACCATCGAGAACGTGCCGTCCTTCACGACCAGGCAGGACGCGGTGGTGGAGGTGCCGGGCCTCGGGCAGGTGCGCTACGACATGGCCTACGGCGGCAACTTCTACGCGATCCTGCCGATCGCGGACCTCGGCATCCCGTTCGACCGCGCGGAGAAGGACCGGATGCTGGCCGCGGGACTGGACATCATGGCGGCGATCGACGCGACCGACCGGCCCGTGCACCCCCTCGACCCGGCGATCTCCGGCTGCAAACACGTCCAGCTCACCGCGCCGGGCGAGGCGGGCAGCGACTCGCGCAACGCCATGGTCGTGCACCCCGGCTGGTTCGACCGCTCACCCTGCGGCACCGGCACGTCGGCGCGGCTCGCCCAGCTGCACGGCCGAGGCGAGCTGGCTCTGGGCGTCGACCACGTCAACGAGTCGTTGCTGGGCACGAGGTTCACCGGTCGACTGGTGCGCGCCGAAAGGGTCGGGGACGTGGACGCCGTCGTCCCCACGATCACCGGCCGCGCCTGGATCACCGGCATGGCCCAGTACCTGCTCGACCCGACCGACCCCTTCCCGGAGGGCTTCGTCCTGTAATCGGCACCCGGCCTACACCGCGATCACGGACCCGCCAAGGGACGTGGCCGGTTGTGGTCACGGGCCGTCTTTTTCCGCGCCGACAACGCCAACGACCAGGTGTGATCGCTAGCATCTGCTCCGCGGCAACAAAGCGATTCACACGAACGGAACGGCGGTCGACCCGATCGCCCGTTCCCCTTTTGTGGGCAACGGTTTCCGGCCACGAGAACAATCCCCGTCGACCACGGGATCGGAATCCGCCGCGCGGAACAATGCGGTCCTTCGGGAGGAATGCCTGATGTCCACACGAGTGTTCGCGGCGCTGGTCGTCGCCCTGTTGACGGTGTCGGGCTGCGGTGGTTCCTCGGGCGACTCCGACCCCAAGACGCTGAAGCTCTGGCACTACGAGGGCCCGGACAGCGCCATGGGCAAGGCGTGGGACGCCGCCATCGCGAAGTTCGAGGAGAAGCACCCCGGCGTGAAGGTCGCGTTCGAGGAGAAGGGCTTCGAGCAGATCCAGAAGACCGCTCCGATGGTGCTCAACTCGAACGAGGCCCCGGACATCCTGGAGTACAACAAGGGCAACGCGACCACCGGCCTGCTGTCCAAGCAGGGGCTGCTCGCGGACCTGAGCGAACAGGTCGCCAGCCGCGGCTGGGACAAGCTCATGGCGCCGAACCTGAAGACGACCTCGCAGTACGACGACCGGGGCGTGATGGGGTCCGGCAAGTGGTTCGGCATCCCCAACTACGCCGAGTACGTCACGGTCTACTACAACAAGGACATGTTCGCGGCGCGCGGCATCGCGGTGCCGAAGACGCTCGCCGAGTTCACCGCCGCGATGGACGCGTTCGTGGCGGCGGGAGTGACCCCGCTGGCAGTCGGCGGCGGCGAGTACCCCGCCCAGCAGGTCCTCTACCAGCTCGCGCTGAGCAAGGCC
Source organism: Umezawaea sp. Da 62-37 (assembly GCF_032460545.1). Classification (GTDB taxonomy): domain Bacteria; phylum Actinomycetota; class Actinomycetes; order Mycobacteriales; family Pseudonocardiaceae; genus Umezawaea. The sequence goes on along the minus strand of NZ_CP135965.1, from coordinate 2,147,373 downwards.
GACCGCGCGTGGGTGGACCGCTACCAGCGCTACACCGGTGACGTCGACTTCCACGACGCCGCCTGGACCTACGGCGCGACCACGTTCGCCGACTGGGTGGCCAAGAAGTACATCAGCCCGGAGTCCAGCGGCGTCAAGGCCGAGGACATGGGGCTGTCGTTCATCCAGGGCAAGTTCCCGATCATGGTGTCCGGCAGCTGGTGGCAGGGCCGCATGACCGCGGGCATCAAGGACTTCCAGTGGGGCTCGTTCCTGTGGCCGGGCAACAAGCTCAACGCCGGGTCGAGCGGCAACCAGTGGGTCGTTCCCGCGGGGTCGAAGAACAAGGACCTGGCCTACGACTTCATCGACATCACGCTGTCCCCGGAGATCCAGGACGTGCTCCGCGCGGCGGGCGGCATCCCGATCTCCACCGGCGGCACGCCGTCCACCGACCCCGCGGCGAAGGCGCTGAACGACGACTTCGACACGCTGGCCGGGAACGACGGACTGGCGTACTACCCGGACTGGCCCGCGCCCGGCTACTACGACGTGATGGTGTCCGCGACGCAGAAGCTCATCACCGGCACCGCGAGCCCGTCCCAGGTGCTCGACGAACTGGCGAAGCCGTACGCCGAGAACCGCGCGAACATCGGCGGATGAGCGTCGCCCCGGCCGTGGACCGGCCGTCCCGCGCGGAGCCCGCCCGGTCCGCCCCGCCACGGCGGCGGGGCGGCGGACGCGGGGGCTACCTGGTCTTCCTGATCCCCGGCGCGCTCCTGCTGCTCGCCGTCGTGATCGTGCCGTTCGCGATGAACGTCGGCATCAGCTTCACCCGCTGGTCCGGCGTCGGCGACCCGGTGTGGATCGGGTTCGAGAACTACGCGAAGCTGTTCGCGGACAGCGCCTTCTGGGCGTCCTTCCGGCACAACGTCGGCCTGATCGTCGCCATGGCGATCCTGCCCACGACCGCCGGGCTGATCGTCGCGGCGGCGCTGTTCGACTTCGTCGGCAAGCGGTTCGGTCCGCGCGCGGCCAGCGTCCTGCGGGCGTGCGTGTACCTGCCGCAGGTGCTGCCGATCGCGGTCGCCGGGATCGTGTGGAGCTGGATCCTGGCTCCGCAGGGTGGCGCGCTCAACGCGTTCCTCGACGCCGTGGGCCTGGGCGCGCTGGCCCAGGACTGGCTGGGGAACCCGGACATCGCGCTGTACAGCGTGATGGGCGTGCTGGCGTGGATCCAGCTCGGCTACCCGGTCGTCATCTTCATGGCCGGGATGCAGCGGGTCGACCCGGCGCTGCTGGAGGCGGCCGAGCTGGACGGCGCGTCGTGGTGGGGCCGGTTCTGGCACGTGACCGTGCCGGGCATCCGCCCCGAGGTGTTCGTGGTGCTGCTGACCTGCTCCATCGCGGCGCTCAAGGTGTTCGGGCCGATCTACGTGCTGACCAGGGGCGGTCCCGCCGGCGCGACGAACGTGCCGTCGTACTTCTCGTTCCAGAACTTCTTCGAGCGGACCAGGGTCGGGTACGGCGCGGCCATCGCCACCGTGCTCACCGTCCTGATCCTGCTGCTGACCGCGTTCTTCCTGCGCGTGCAGAACCGCAGGGAGGACGGCTGATGGCGACCGTCCACGCGCGCCGCGGTCCGGGACGCTACCTGGTGCTGATCGGGCTCGTCGCGCTGGCGGCGGTGATGCTGATCCCGTTCGCGATCGTCGTGCTGAACGCGGTCAAGTCGCCCGCCGACTACGCCGCCAACGGCCCGCTGGCGATCCCGACGGACGTGCGGGTGCAGGGGATCGTCGACTTCTGGCAGCGCGTCGACTTCGGGCAGAAGCTGTTCAACAGCGCGCTGATCGCGGGTTCGGTGGCCGTGCTGGCGGTCGTGATCTCCGTGCTGAACGCCTACGCGCTCGGGATCGGCCGGATCAAGGGGCGGCTCTGGGTGCTCGTGCTGTTCCTGATCGCGAACACGCTGCCGCAGGAGGCGCTGGTCTACCCGCTGTACTACCTGTTCAAGCAGGTCGACCTGTACGACACCCGGCTGGGCGTGATCATCGTGTTCACGATCGTCCAGGCGGCGTTCGGCACCTACCTGCTGTCGTCCACCTTCGTCGCGTTCCCGCGCGAGATCCTGGAGGCGGCCAGGATCGACGGCGCGAACAAGTGGCAGGTCCTGGCCCGGATCGTGGTGCCGATCAGCAGGCCGACGCTGGGCGTGCTGTTCGTGTTCTTCTTCATCTGGACGTGGAACGAGTTCTTCATCCCCCTGGTGCTGCTCGTCTCCGCGGACAACCAGACTGTCCCGGTCGCGCTGGGGGTCCTCCAGGGCCAGCGGCTGATGGACGCCACGACGACCAGCGCGTCGGCGCTGCTGGGCATCGTCCCGGCCGTCGCCTTCTTCCTCATCTTCCAACGAACTCTGACACGCGGGTTGACGGCGGGAGCGGTGAAGTGAAGTTCAGCGACGGCTACTGGATGCTGCGGCCGGGGGTGCGGGCCGCCTACCCGGCCGAGGTGCACGACGTCACCACGGGCAAGGGCTCGCTCGTGGTGCACGCCCCCACGACACCCATCCGGCAGCGGGGCGACACCCTTAAGGGGCCGGTCGTCACCGTCGGGCTGTCCTCGCCGATGCCGGACGTCATCGGCGTCGTCATCACGCACTTCGGCGGCGAGGTGCCGAGGCAGCCGGTGTTCGAACTGGACGTGGAGGACTTCACCGCCGACGTCGCCGACGAGGACGGCACCGCGGTGCTGACCTCCGGCGAACTGTCCGTCCGCGTCGGGCGCGAGGAGGGCTGGGGCGTCGATTTCGTCGCCGAGGGCCGCGGGCTGACCTCCAGCCGCACCAAGGCGATGGGCTTCATGACCGTCGACGGCGAGCACCACGTGCGCGACCAGCTCACCCTCGGCGTCGGCGACGTCGTGTACGGGCTGGGGGAGCGCTTCGGTCCGTTGGCGCGCAACGGCCAAGTCGTCGACATCTGGAACGCCGACGGCGGCACCGGGACCGAGCAGGCGTACAAGAACGTGCCGTTCTACCTGACCAACGCGGGCTACGGGGTCTTCGTCGACCATCCGGGGAACGTGTCGTTCGAGGTGGGCTCCGAGGTCGTGTCGCGGGTGCAGTTCAGCGTTCCCGGCCAGTCGCTGGCGTACTTCGTGATCTACGGGCCGACGCCGAAGGAGGTGCTGCGCAAGTACACCGCGCTCACCGGCAGGCCTCCGCTGCCGCCCGCGTGGTCGTTCGGCCTGTGGTTGTCGACCTCGTTCACCACGTCCTACGACGAGAAGACGGTGACCGGGTTCATCGACGGGATGATCGACCGGGACATCCCGCTGAGCGTGTTCCACTTCGACTGCTTCTGGATGCGCGAGTTCCAGTGGTGCGACTTCGAGTGGGACCCGAGGGTGTTCCCCGACCCGCCGGGAATGCTGGAGCGGCTCCGGTCGCGCGGTCTGCGGGTGTGCGTGTGGATCAACCCCTACATCGCGCAGCGCTCGCCGCTGTTCGCCGAGGGGGCCGCGGGCGGGTTCCTGCTGAAGCGCCCCAACGGCGACGTGTGGCAGTGGGACCTGTGGCAGCCCGGCATGGCGCTGGTGGACTTCACCAACCCGGCCGCGTGCGAGTGGTACGCCTCGAAGCTCGACGCGTTGCTGGAGCAGGGGGTCGACTGCTTCAAGACCGACTTCGGCGAACGCGTCCCGACCGATGTCGCCTACTTCGACGGCTCCGACCCGGAACGGATGCACAACTACTACACGCTGCTCTACAACCGCACGGTGTTCGACGTGCTGCGCGCCCGGCGCGGTGACGGCGACGCGGTGGTGTTTGCCCGGTCGGCCACCGCGGGGTCGCAGAAGTACCCGGTGCACTGGGGCGGCGACTGCGAGTCGACCTACGAGTCGATGGCCGAGAGCCTGCGCGGCGGGCTGTCGCTAGGGATGTCCGGGTTCGGGTTCTGGAGCCACGACATCGGCGGCTTCGAGGGCACACCGGACCCGGCGCTGTTCAAGCGGTGGATCGCGTTCGGGCTGATGTCCTCGCACAGCCGGTTGCACGGCAGCGACTCCTACCGGGTGCCGTGGCTGTTCGACGAGGAGTCCGTTGACGTGCTGCGGCACTTCGCGAAGCTCAAGGCCCGCCTGATGCCCTACCTGTTCGACACCGCCCGGCAGGCGACGGTGACCGGTGTGCCGATGATGCGGGCGATGGTGCTGGAATTCCCCGACGACCCCGGCTGCGCCCAGCTCGAACGGCAGTACCTGCTGGGCGACTCGCTGCTGGTGGCGCCGGTGTTCAGCGCCGACGGCGCGGTGTCGTACTACGTGCCGGAGGGGACGTGGACGCGCTTCGGGACCGGCGAGCGGGTGCGCGGTCCGCGCTGGGTGACCGACCGGTGCGACTTCACGACCATCCCGCTGCTGGTGCGGCCGGGCTCGGTGGTGCCGGTGGGCTCCGTCGACGACGGGCCGGAGTACGACTACGCCGACGGCGTGACGCTGCACGTGTACGAACTCGCCGACGGGGCGTCGGTGACGACGACCATCACGACCGTCGACGGGGAGCCCGGCGCGCGGTTCGTGACCTCGCGCCGCGGTGACGCGATCACCGTCGAGGCTTCGTCCGCGCCGCCGGGGTGGCGGGTGCTGCTGGTCGGCGCGCGTTCGGTGGCCTCGGTGGTCGGCGGCCGCACGACCGGACGTGACCACGGGGTGCTCATCCAGGCCGACCGCGAGGTGTTGACCGCGGTCCTCAACGACTCGGGGGAACGACCGTGAAACGATTACTCGCTCTGCTGGTGACGGCGCTGCTGGTGGTGCTCGCCTCCGCGGGTCCCGCCGCGGCGCGGCAGACCTACCCGTTCCGGGACCCCGGCCTCCCGCTGGACAGCCGGGTCGGCGACCTGCTGAAGCGGCTGACCCTGGACGAGAAGGTGTCGCTGCTGCACCAGTACCAGCCCGCGATCCCCAGGTTGGGCGTGGGCGCGTTCAAGACCGGGACCGAGGCTCTGCACGGCGTCGGCTGGTCGACGGACCGGTCGAACAACGGCGCCGTGGTCACGGCGAAGGGCACCGTGTTCCCCCAGGCGGTCGGCCTCGCGTCGACGTGGGACACCGAGCTGATCAAGCGGGTCGGCGCCGCGGTCGGCGACGAGGCCCGCGGGTACAACGTCGAGAACCCCGGCGTGTGGGGACTCCAGCTGTGGGCGCCCGTGGTTAACCTGCTGCGCGACCCGCGCTGGGGGCGCAACGAGGAGGGCTACTCCGAGGACACCCACCTGACCGGTGAGATCTCCACCGCGTACGGCAGCGGCTTGCAAGGCGACGACCCGCGCCACCTCAAGACCGCGCCGGTGCTGAAGCACTACCTGGCCAACAACAACGAGGTCCACCGCGACACCACGTCCTCGCAGCTGCGGCCGCGGGTGAAGCACGAGTACGACGAGGCGGCGTTCAAGCCCGCCATCTCCGCCGACGCGGCGACCGGTGTGATGACCTCGTACAACCTGGTGAACGGCCGTCCGATGACCGCGCACAGCGATGTCGACGACGTCGTGCGGACGTGGACGGACCAGGAGCTGTTCAACGTCACCGACGCGGGCGCGCCCAACGGCCTGATCGGGTCGCAGAACTACTACCCGGACCTGCCCACGGCCGACGCGGCCGTGCTCAAGGCGGGTGTGGACAGCTTCACCACCGACGACACGAACTCCGCCAAGACGATCGAGGCGATCAAGACCGCGTTGGCCAGGGGCCTGATCGCCGAGTCCGATGTGGATACGGCCGTGCGGCACATCCTCGCGATCCGGTTCCGCCTCGGCGAGTTCGATCCGGGCGGCGGACCGTACGCGAAGATCACCAAGGATGTCATCGACAGCCCGGCGAACCGGGCACTGGCCCGCGAGACGGCGGGCGAGGCGGTGGTGCTGCTCAAGAACCAGGGCGGCACGCTCCCGCTCGACGCGCGGAAGTCGCGCAAGGTGGCCGTGGTCGGTCCGCTGTCGGACACCCTGTACACCGACTGGTACTCCGGCGCCCTGCCCTACGGCGTCACACCCGTCGACGGCGTCAAGGCGCGATTGGGCAGCGGTGGCACGGTGACCGACGGTGAGGGCGTGGACCGGATCGCGCTGAAGGAGGTGGGGTCCGGCCGGTACGTCACGGCCGGGGCCGCCGCGGACGGCGACGTCCTGCGGATCGCCGACGGCGGCGCGGGCGCGACGCAGCAGTTCGACGTGTTCGACTGGGGCCAGGGCGTGCTCACGCTGCGCAGCGCGGCCAACGACAGGTACGTCACCATTTCGGGCTCGTCGTTCGTCAACAGCGCGGTCCAGCCGTCCGGGTGGTTCGTGCAGCAGCAGTTCAAGCTGGAGGACGTCGGCGGCGGCCAGTTCGTGATCCGGTACGCCGGGTACGAGAAGGCCTACGACTGGTCGGGGCCTGAGCAGTACCTGACGGTCGCCCAGGACGGCCACCTGACGCTGGGCGCGGTCACCGCGGCGGAAGCGGCCAGGTTCACCAAGGACGTCGTGCGCGACGGGATCGCCGATGCGGCGGCCAAGGCGCGCGCGGCGGACGTGGCGGTCGTCGTCGTGGGCAGCATGCCGTTCATCAACGGCCGCGAAGACCACGACCGCACCGACATGAACCTCGCCGCGGGGCAGGAAGCACTGGTCAAGGCCGTACACGCGGCCAACCCGAACACGGTGGTGGTGCTGGAGAACAGCTACCCCACGACCGTGGACTGGGAGCAGGCGAACGTGCCCGCGATGCTGTGGACCACGCACGCCGGGGCGGAGACCGGCAACGCGCTGGCCGACGTGCTGTTCGGCGACCGGAACCCCTCGGGCCACCTCACCCAGACCTGGTACCGGTCGGCGGCGGACCTCCCGGACATCCTCGACTACGACATCATCAAGAGCGGCCGCACCTACCAGTACTTCGAGGGCAAACCGCTGTACCCCTTCGGGTACGGGCTGTCCTACACCTCGTTCCGCTACGACGGGCTGAAGGTCGACTCGCCGGTGGTGGACGCGCGTGGCGAGGTCAAGGTGAGCGTGCGCGTCACGAACACGGGCACGCGCGCCGGTGACGAGGTCGTGCAGCTCTACACCCACCAGCAGACCTCCCGCGACAAGCAGCCCGATCAACGGCTGCGCGCGTTCGACCGGGTGCACCTCGATCCGGGGCGGTCGAAGACCGTGACGCTGACGGTGAAAGCGGCTGATCTGGCGGTGTGGGACGTGACGCGCGGCAAGTGGGTCGTGGAGAACTCCGTGCAGGACATCGAGGTCGGCGCCTCGGTCGACGATATCCGGCAGCGCGGGAGCGTCCGCGTCCGCGGGGAGACGATCCCCGCGCGCGACCTGGCGAAGGCCACCCGCGCGGTCGACTTCGACGACTACTCGGGCGTGACGCTGGTCGACGAGAGCAAGGAGCGCGGCGACGCGGTCGGCGCGGCGGCCGGGCAGTGGATCAGGTTCACCGACGCGGACCTGGGCCGGGGCGCGAAGACGTTCAGCGCCAAGGTGTCCAGGGCCGCGGCGGGCAGCGCCTCGATCGAGGTCCGGCTCGGCGATCCGGTGCACGGCGAGGTGGTCGGCACGGCCGCCGTGGCGAGCACCGGGAACGTCTACACCTACGGCACGACCACCGCGGCGCTGAGCCAGGCGCGGGGACGGCAGGACGTCTACCTCGTGTTCACCGGCGACCTGAGAGTGGCGTCGTTCTCCTTGAAGTGACCCGGAGGTCCTGGCCCGATGCTTCGTCTGCGCCCGCTCCTGATCGCACTCCTGTTCGCGCTGGTCGCGGGCGGAGTGGCCACCCCCGTGGTGGCCGCTCCGCCCGCCGGGCCGCGGCACGAGGTGAGCTACGACCACCACTCGATGATGGTCGACGGCCGCCGGATCCTGCTGTGGACGGGGGAGTTCCACTACTTCCGGCTGCCCAGCCCCGACCTGTGGCGCGACGTGCTGGAGAAGGTGAAGGCGGCCGGGTTCAACGGCGTCTCGCTGTACTTCCACTGGGGCTACCACTCGCCGAAGCCGGGTGTGTACGACTTCACCGGGGTGCGCGACGTGGACAGGCTGCTGCGGATGACCGAGGAACTCGGCCTGTACGTGGTCGCCCGGCCGGGTCCGTACATCAACGCCGAGACCACGGGCGGCGGGCTGCCGGCGTGGCTGAAGCAGGTGCCGGGCCGGGCCAGGTCCAGCGACCCCGGCTACACCGCGGCCTACCGGGACTGGCTCGGCCACCTCGACCCGATCATCGCCCGCCACCAGGTGACCCGCGGCGGATCGGTGATCGCGTACAACGTGGAGAACGAGTACGGCGCGAACGTGGACGCGCTCTACATGGAGCAGTTGCAGCAGAAGGTCCGCACCGACGGCATCGACGTGCCGATCACGCACAACAACTGCTGCGGCGGCGACCTGGCGAACTGGTCGTCCGGGCAGGGCGCGGTGCAGATCCCCGGCGTGGACGACTACCCGCAGTCCTTCGACTGCCCCAACCCCGACACGACCTGGGGTCCGTGGGGCGAGGGCATCACCCGGCGCCTGCGCGACGACGCGCCGGTGTACGCCGCGGAGTACCAGGCAGGCGCCATCGACTTGGCCGACGTCGGGTACGAGAAGTGCAGGCAGCTCACGGGTCCCGACTACATGAAGGTGTTCTACAAGAACAACGTCGTCGGCAGCGGCGCGACCATGTTCGGCTACTACATGGCCTACGGCGGCACGTCGTGGGGTTGGCTGCCGCAGCCGAACGACGTCTACACCTCCTACGACTACGGCGCGGCGATCACCGAGACGCGCGGGCTGACGACGAAGTACGACGAGTTCAAGCGGCAGGGTTACTTCGCCACCACGGTGGCGCCGCTGACGAAGACCGACCCGACGACCGCTCCCGTTCCAGCCGACCCGGCCGTGCACACGGTCGCTCGGGCGAACCCCGACACGGGCACGCAGTTCGTGCTCGTGGGGCACACCGACCGCGCGAGCGCGGCGGAGGTGAGCACGACGCTGGACTGGTCCACGGCGGACGGTCGCTACCAGGTGCCGGTCCGGGTCGACGGGCGTGACGCCAAAATCCTGGTGGCCGGGTACGACCTCGGCGGCCAACGGCTGGTGTGGTCGTCGTCGGAGATCCTGACCCACGCGCCGATCGGCGGCCGGGACGTGGCGGTGCTTTACGGCCGTGACGGCGAGGACGGGTCCACGGTGCTGCGCTACTCCTCGCCGCCGACCGTGCGGGTGCTGGAAGGGTCGGTGCGGTCGTCGTTCTCCGCGGGCGACCTGCGGCTCGACTACCGGCACTCCGGCCTGGCCAGGGTGTCGATCACCGGCGGTGGCAGGCCGCCGATGCTCCTGCTGCTCGGCACCGACGAGACCGCCGCCCAGTTCTGGCGACTCGACACCGGCGACGGCACGATCCTGGTGCGGGGAACGGAACTGGCGCGATCCGCCAGCGTCCTCGGCGGCACCGTGCGGCTGCGGGCCGACGTGGCGGAGTCCGGGGACGTCGAGGTGTTCGCACCCGACTCCGCGCGGCGGCTCACCATCGGCGGTGCCCCGGTCCGCGTCGGGCGGACGCCCAGCGGCAGCCTGCTGGGCAAGGTCGCCGGACCTCGGGCGGTGGCCCTGCCCGCGTTGACCGACTGGCGTCACCGCGTCGAGGCCTCGGAGTCCTCGCCGGGATTCGACGACTCCCGGTGGACCAAAGCGGAGCGGACGACCACGGAGAGCCCGATCAAGCCGAAGACGCTGCCGGTGCTGTACAGCGACGACTACGGGTTCCACCACGGCAACGTCTGGTACCGCGGGCACTTCACCCCGACCGGGACGGAGACCTCGCTCGCGCTGAACGCGATCACCGGCAAACGCGGCGTGTACCTGGTGTGGGTCAACGGCCGCTACCTCGGCTCGGCCGCCGGGGGAGTGGAGGCGGACGCCGAACCGGTCAACCCCGATCCAGGGCCCGGCGACTTCGCGCTACCACCCGGCCTGGTGAAACCGGGCGAGCCCGCGACCATCTCCGTGCTCGTGGAGAACATGGGGCACAACGACGACTGGACCGCCGACGACTTCCGGTTCAAGCAGCCTCGCGGCCTGTTCGGCGCCTCGCTCACCGGGGCCACCGCGCCGATCTCGTGGCGAGTGCAAGGTGCCGAGGGCGGGGAAGACCTCACCGATCCGATGCGGGGACCGCTGAACACCGGCGGCCTGTACGGCGAGCGCGCGGGCTGGCACCTACCGGACTACAGCGATCGCTCGTGGCAGCGGACCGACGTGCCGCTGCCGCCGGGGGTGTCGTGGCACCGCACGACGTTCCGGCTGGACCTGCCGACGGGCTACGACGTACCGGTCTCCCTCCGCTTCCCGGCGGTCGCGCAACCGGGGCAACGGGTGCTGATCTTCCTCAACGGCTGGAACGTCGGCCAGTACCTCGGTGACCTGTCGCCACAACGGGACTACTCCCTGCCCGGCGGACTGCTCCGGGAGCACGGGGCGAACACGCTGGCGTTGGCGGTGATCGACACGGATGGCACGGACGGCACAGACGGCACGGCAACCACGCCCGTCGTGAGCCTGGTGGCGGCAGGCGTCGTCCGCGGCGGTGTACCGGTCAGGTAGCCCACCTCCGGGAGGACGTGACATGGCGCAAGCGAGGTGGGCGTACGGCCTCGCCACCCTGCTGCCGCTGCCGCTGCCGCTGCCGCTGCCGCTGGTGCTGGCTCTAGCGGTGGTGCTGGTGGTAGTGCTGCCGGTGCCGGTGCCAGCGGCCGTGGCGCAGGTGTCGTCGTCGCCCGCGCAGACGCGCGACAACTCCGGCGCGTGGTGGGTCAACGACCTGGCCCGCTTCTCCCAGGCGATCCGGCAGCGGATGGCCGACCTGCTGTTCGGCGCGGACGGCCTCCGGCGGTCGGCTTACCGGTACAACAGCGGTGGCGGTGGCGCTGCTGGTGTTGGTGGCGGTGGTGGCGTCGGCGTGGCGGCGGGCAACCGCGCCCCGCAGACCCCGCCTACCTCTCTGGGCACCTACGACTGGTCACGCGATCCGGGCGGCACGGAGTTCCTGCGGCAGGCGACCTCGTACGGCGTTCCGGACCTCGTAGGGTTCGCCAACAGCGCCCCCGCGGTCTGGAAGGACAACGCCAAGAGCTGCGACGGCCACCTCAAGGCGGGCTGCAAGTCGGCCTTCGCCGGGTACCCGGCCGACGTGGTGACGCACTTCCACGCGGAGGACGTGCGCATCAACCACCTCAGCCCCATGAACGAGCCCCAGAACTCCTTCAACGAATCACCGTGCAGCCCAGGGAGGGTGCTCGTCGAACCGGCCCAACGCGACGACATCGTCCGCGCGGTCGGCGCGCACGGCCTGGGCGTGGGGATCAGCGCGGACGAGTCGAGCACCGTCCTGCGGTCCACTTCCAAGATGCCGCAGTGGACGAACCAGGCCGGTACCGACCAGTACGTCACCACACTCGTCCACCACACCTACGACTTCCCGAGCGACGCGACGCTCGCTGGCGTCGCCGGTGTTCGACGACAGTTCGACAAACCGACGCGAGGTAGTGAGATCCGCTGCTCCACCGGATCAACGGCGGCTACGCCGCCACCTATGACCCGACCAAGCGGTTCCACGCGCTCGGCCAGTACAGCCGGTTCGTCCGGCCGGGATCGGTCCGGTACCCGGTGACCGGGGCACCCGGCGGTGCGCAGGTCATGGCCACGTCCAACGAGGGCCAGCGGACGCTGGTGGCCAACAACCTCACCACCTGCGTGCTGAAGCAGAACGGCGGCACGGTACCGACCGCACCCGCAACAGCGCTGGTCAGCATGGCGTCGGCGAAGTGCCTGGACGTGCCCGGCGCCTCGACCACGAACGTGCTGGCGGTCAAGATCCACGGGCGCAACGGCGGTGCCAACCAACTCTGGACGCCCACCCCAGCCGGTGAGCTGCGGGTGTACGGGGCAAGTGCTCGGAGGTCTACCAGCAGGGCACCGCGGCGAGAACGGTCGTCAACATCCACGACTGCAACGGCGGCGCGAACCAGAAGTGGACGGTCGGCCCGAACGGGCCGCCACGGGCACGCAGTCAGGTCTGTGCCTGGACGTCCAGGACGCGAGCACGGCCGACCGCACCTCTGTCGTGCTCTGGACCTGCGTGAGACCAGCAACCAGCAGTGTGCCGCCGTGTTCAACGTCAGCCCAGGTCAGAGGCGGAGCCCGGTTAGATCAGGCCTCGTCGTGCCGCCCACACGATGGCCTGAACCGGGGTGCGCACGCCGAGTTGGTCGCACACTGCCCGCATCCGCCTGCGCACCGTCCGATCCGACAACTCCATCCGCCTGCCCACGGCCTCGACCACCATTCCGTCGGCCAGAAAGGCCAGCATCGTCAAATCCTGCTGCCCCAACGAGGGTTCCACGGTTTCGAGCATGCGATCACCTCGGTGGGGCGAGCAGCGATTCCGGCAGTCGTTGAATGGAAACGTAGAATACGCCTCACAGAAACGTCAACACCCATTCCCGAGTGGCGAATTGGCGATTCGATGCTCATTGTCGAATAACTGCCGCAGGACCATCGAACAGGTGTCGAACGCGTTCGATTACCCATCGATTACTCCCGGCCGGTCACCCGCGCCTGGTGCACCCGGAGCAGACCGGTCGTCAGGCCGAGCAGGGGAGCAGGGACGCCCACCCGTTCCGCCACCACGAGCAGGTCGCCGAACAGCGCCTCTACCTCCACCTGCTGCCCCGCGACCAGGTCGCGGTACAGCGACGACGTCAGCGGCGAACCAGGCGTGGTCACCGTCGACCGCATGAACTCCAGCGCGGCCTCCGGGATCGGATGCCCGGCCGCGGCCACGATCCCAGCAGCCTCGGTGATCACCGCCTCCGCGAACCCCACCCCGCCCGGAACCGCCGCCACCTCACCGATCGACCCGCGCATCAGGCACGTCACCGCGCCGATCGACGTGATGAACGCCCACTTCGCCCACATGTCCTCGACGATGTCGTCGTAGAGCACCGCATCGAACCCGACCCCGGTGAGCGCTTCCTCCACCGCGGCCAGCCCCTCCGGCGCGGGCTTGCTCCGCGCCCCGTAGGTCAACAGGTGCGGCCCACCGATCCGCACGATGTCACCCTCGTCGTTGAGCGTCGTGACGACCCGCGCCGCACCACCGAGCACGGCACCCTCACCGAACCGCTCGACCAGCGCTTCGATGTGCCCCATTCCGTTGAGCACCGGCAAAATCAACGTGCCCGGCCTGACAGCGGGTGCAAAATCTCTGATGGCCGCATCCAGGGCGGTCGCCTTGACCGACAGCAGAATCAGGTCGTAAGTCCCCGTCAGCCCCTCGACCTCCACCAGGTTTGGCTCCACAACGGTTTCACCGTCAGCCTCGACAATCCGCAACCCGCGCTTCCGCAACACCCCGGCCCGCCCCTGCCGAACCAGGAACGTCACATCCCGCCCAGCCTGAACCAACCGCGCCCCGAAATACCCACCGGTCGCCCCGGCCCCCACTACAAGGATCTTCATACCGCGCGACGCTAGGCCTCGCCGCTCGTGACTCGCAACTTGCCCCATAACCCGCCTTGCAACTCACCCCACCCCGTCGAACGGGGCTGTGGTGGATGCTGACCGTCGTTGATTGTCGGCATTTTGTTTGTGCGGAACGTTGTACGCGCCAGCCATGAAGTGGATTCCCGGCTGCACCGTTCGCCCTCTATCTGAAGGGCAATTCGCGCATTCCCTCAGGGCCTGCAACAGCTAGCCTAACCTGCGACCAAGGTCACCCCAGCCTGCCTGCGTGGCCGCGCACGAGATTGTTAGGCCTCGAACCCAGCGTCGTGAATCAGTCCTGGAATGGCTGTACCCCTGCGATCACCCGTTGCGGTAACAGCACGCTGGAGCCCGACCCCCTCCAGTCGCGTTTTCCGCCGCGCAGGCCGGTGCGTCCAGCCCTGCGAATGTGCTGGCGAAATGGTGCCTGCTTTACGAGTCAGGCCCTGAAGCGGAATTCGATGGTGGTCGGAAGAGCGGTGAGGTCCAGGGCTTGGCGTAGGCGGGGTAAGGCGTGGGTGGTGATGTTGGAGCGGATGTCTTTGACGTTCGCGGTGTGGTGGACGGTGACCACCAGCGCGAGTGCAGGGGAGGAGTGGGTGCCCGCCAGTGTCGCCCTGGCTGTGTGGACACCTTCGTAGGTGGTGATGTCGTCGGTGAGTGGGGCCGCGGCTACCGCTGCCGGGAGGGCGGTGTGGCCTGGTTCCGCGGTGGATTCCAGTTGCCAGGTCTGGGTTTTCGGGGTGCGGGCCAACTGGGCGATCAGCCACCGCAGGCAGAGGAGACCGATGATGACGCTGACGGCCGCCGTGACGTAGAGGATTGGAGTCGTCGGCGTGGTGGTGGGGAGTAGAGGGTCGGTGGAGGGAAACAGGTGAAGGACGGAGAAGTGGATAGCCAGGGCGAAGCCGCCCGCGGCGAGGGCGAGTAGGCCCAGAAGGGTTAGCAGGGTGCGGTTGAGGCGGGCTGGACGGTTCATCGCGCGCTCCTGGTCCTGATCCGGGGCGATGGTGGGGCGACAAGTGGGATCTGACTCAGGCGTTGGTCCAACGCCGCGCGCACCGCGTCGTCCAAGCCGTCCGTGTTGGTGCGGTTGGTACGCACCTTGGCGATCACCTTGCCGCGCCGCACCTTCAGTTTCGTGGCGGTGACACCGTCCACCGAATCGGCCGCCGCTTGGAGCGTGGTGCGCAAGCTCCGGGTGGAAGCGCCCGCATCCGACTCGTCCTCGGTCAATGGCACGACCATGGGCTTGCCGGGGAGGACTGCGGCCATCAGCATGACCAGCCCCAAAACAGCCAGAACACCGCCGGCGATCGCAACCGACAGGTCGTTCCAGTGCGGGTTCGGCAGTGGGACGTACGGTGTGCGGCCGATGAGCTTCTGCACGGTCCACGTCGCCGTGGCCACGCAGACCGCCAGCAGCACGATCGCCGTCAGCGTGGCCGGAACACTCCGGCGTGGCCTGCGGATCATTCGACCCTCCGATGCCGTGCGACGGCGGTGCGCAGCTCGGTGACCGTGATGTCAACCTCGGACACGACGAGCCCCGTCAGCTCCTCGATGCGAGCCACGAGGTGGGCGCGCACCCGGCTGGTCGTCGCCGCCACCGACTCTGGGTAAACCACCGACAGCCGCACATCGAGTTCCGCGCGATCACCGGTCACCCGCGCGGCAACCTGGACCGCCTCCTGGTCGCCGACGGCGACCCCCAGCACCCGGTGGGCGGACCCACCCACGCCCGCGACCTCCGTCACCGCACGCGCGGCCAGTCGCTCGACCACACGATCGGCTACCTCGGTGCGGCCCTTCTCCAGCGCGATCGTCATCCCCGGTCCCGGTTCGTGAGCTGGGACAGGTCGAGCTTGCCCTCGACGACCCTGCCCGCGAGCAGACCGATCGCCCCGAAAGCGAGGACGATGAGGAACGCGCCGAAACCCCCGAACGCCGCGGCGAAGCCGAGCGCGAGGCCGGACAGCAGTCCGAGTGCGGAAGCAGTCATCAGACCTGTTCTCCTTGCTGGTGGTGACGACTACTGGACGCGGGACGACTCGGGAGCCGCGTTGTCGCCGTCCTCACCGGGGATGTGCACGTCGACGACGCTGATGTTGACCTCGACGACCTCCAGGCCGGTCATCCGCTCGATCGAGGTGATCACGTTGCGGCGCACCGAACGAGCCAGATCGGCGATCGGCACGCCGTACTCGACCAGGAGCTGGAGGTCCACCGCGGCCTGCTTCTCACCGACCTCGACGGACACGCCCTGGCCCGCGCTGGCCGACGCACCGGGGATGCGTTCGCGGATCGCGCCGAACGCCCGTGAGGTACCGGTGCCGAGCGCGTGCACGCCGCCGATCTCACGTGCCGCCAAGCCCGCGATCTTCTGCACGACGGTGTCCGCGATCGTGGTGGAGCCGTGTTCCGTCACCAGTTGGCCGTTCGACGTGGTTGCCACGGTCGCCTTCGGGGTGGTGGTGGTCGTCGTTGTCGCCGAGTTGGTCATCGTCGCGCTCCCTTGGTTGAGGTTGTGTGCTGTTAGGACACACGGGGGCGGGGATCGTCACGCGCCCGATGGTGTGGTGGCGGTCTCATCGTGGAGTGCCGCCGCGTCCAGGTCGGTCACCACGATGCGGAGCACGGCAGCCTCGAACCCGTTCTGCCGCAGCACTTCGCCGAGCATCACGGTCGCCTTGTCCAGCAGCGGTGGCAGGGGCAGCGCGGTCGCGACGACCCTGATCTCCACGACCTCGGAGCCGAGGTCGACGGCCAGGGAATCCCAGTCCCAGGGCACCCATGGCGACGTCGGCGCGATCGTGGGCGTGGCGGCCTTCAGACCGGGTACTTCGCGCAGTACCGCGAGCAACTTCTCCACCGTCTCCTGTGAACTCATGACAGCTCGATCTCCAGGACGGACACGGCCACCTCGGCGACGGCCAGCCCGGTCGCGTTCGTGACGGCACGGGCGACCGCCCGTTGCACGGCACGGCCGACCGCGGCGGCCTGGTCGTCCGCCGACGTCACCACGTCGACCTCCAACCACACCCGCACGTCGACATGCACCCGCACGCCTTCGGTCGGCGCCGGGTCGAGGCCCTTGAACCGCTGCCGCGCGGTGCGCGCCACCGACCCGACCAGGCCCGCCAGGCCCGGCTCCAGCCGCGACACTCCCACGACGCCGCGAGCGGCGTGCGCGGCGACGGCCGCCACGACGGGCTTGCTGATCACGTGCTCTGCAGTCATCCCGTCCAGTCCTTCAAAGGTCGTACAGGTCTTCGACGGTGACGTCCAAACGGTTCACCCGCATGCCGACTCGCGCCGTGGCGGCCGTGGTCACCCGTTCGCGCACCAGTTCCACCACATCCGGGACGTAGAAGTCGACGCTCACCGCGATACGCAGCTCGACGTTGACCACGTCGACCTTGGCCGTGACCTGGCAGTGCCTGGCGCGCACACCGGCGACGCCGTCCACGGCGAACCGGAGCACGGCCGCGATGGCGCGTTCGCTCACGCTCAACGGACCCAGGTCGCCCGCGGCGAGGGGCAGCATGTCGCCGCGACGCACCTCGGCGCGCACCGCGGACATGATCCGCCCGAACAGCGCGCGCGACGGTTCCGAGGTGTCGCGCGCCATCTCCTCGGTGACCGCCCGCAGCGCTCGCAGGCTCTCCCGCGCACCGAGGCAGTGCGGGCACTCCAGCTCATGCGCGTCGATCTCGTCGAGCCGGTCCCACACCGCCTCGACATCACGACCGCAGGGCAGCAGGTAGCCCTGATCGGTCTCGTTCATCGCCATGGCGCCATCACCTCCGCGAGTTGCACTCTTGCGCGTGCGATCCGGCCGCGCACCGCCGTCACGTTGGCCCCGACCGACTTCGCGATCTCGTCGTAGGACCGGCAGTGCACCTCGCGCAGCAGCCAGCACGCCCGCTGCTCCGGGGTCAGCTTCTGCAACGCCACGGCCAAGGCTGCCATCTGCTCGCCGATCTCGACCGACCGCTCCGGGAGGACATCCGTGGCCTCGTGCTCCTCCGGCTCCACCTCGGCCTGCGGCCGCCGTCCCCGGATCACGTTGAGGCAGCGGTTCGTCGTCGTCCGGTAGAGCCACGACACGAACGCCACGTCCTCCTGCAGTTGGCCGAGTCTGCGCCACGCGGTCAGGAACACCTCCTGTACTACGTCTTCGGCATCGGTTCTGCTCGCGAGCATGCGCACCGCGAACCTGTACATCGGCCCCTGGTACCGGAGCACCAGTTGCTCATAAGCGTGCACGTCGCCCTCCCTCGCACGGGTGACCAACGTGACGTCGTCCAGCGCTTCGGATCCGACCTCGGTGTGCGACGTCATTCACGACCCCCGACTGCGCACGGCATCGGCGAGTCCCCCTTTCAACGGCTTCCGGTAGGACACGGCCGGGAGCGGAAACGTCACGGCCTCGTCCAGGATCGGTGTTGGTGATCGTCGTCACCCGATGGAGACCCGATCGTGGCGTGACGAACCGGGCGGCAGCCGTGTCCTTGTTACTAGAAGGCACTCGACCGGGTGCTGCCAGGCGGAGGAGAAGCGCGATGTCGTTGGGCGACAAGATCAGCAACAAGGCCGAGGAGTTCGGCGGCAAGGCCAAGGAGACCGCGGGCGACGCCACGGGCAACGAGGAGCTGAAGGCCGAGGGTCGGACCGACCAGGCGTCGGCGGGTCTGAAGAACGTCGTGGAGGACGTGAAGGACGCCGTGGGCGAGGGCATCGGCAAGATCAAGAACGTGTTCTCGAAGTAGGACTCGGATCGGCAGGTCCGTCGGGGGTCTGCCGATCGGATCGCGACAAGCGGGTGGCGAGCGCCTGCCTGTCGGGGTTCGTGAACCGTGGCGCCGAGCCCGACCGCCTTCGGCGGTCGCTCGCGGGGTTGGTGTCATCGGGTGGAGTGCTGTGGGCGGGGTGGCCGCAGTTGGGCGCTGGTAGGTCGGTGGTTCCGCGGGGTGAGGGTGTGGTCGCGTGCGGCGTGCGGCGTGCGGCGTGCGGCGTGCGGCGTGCGGCGGGTGTGCGGGTGTGCGGGGGTGCGGGGGTGTGCGTGCGCGGGGGTGTGAAGGAGTAATGGGGAGGGGGGAGGGCAGCGTGCTGAAGGTATGGCTGGGCGGCGGGTATGCGCGGTGGGGTTCCGTTGGGAGGGGCGCCCACGACGTGTAGGGGCGGGCTGGGGTGCACGCTGGCCGGGAGCCGGGAGCCGGGAGCCGGGAGCCGGGAGCCGGGAGCCGGGAGCCGGGAGCCGGGAGCCGGGAGCCGGGAGCCGGGAGCCAGGAAGAGGGCTGGGGAACGGGAGTCGGGGAACGAAGAATAAGGGGGGTGGGGGGCGGGAAGGAGGCTGGGGCGGGGTAGCGCAGGACGGGGTGGGGATCGGCGGGTGGTACCCGGCGTTCTGTTCGGTGTCTGGCGCTAGCGATGATCGCGGTGGTGTTGGCTCGCCGTGGCCGGATGGCCGGATGGCCGGGTGGTGGAGGGCCAGGTGGCCCGGCCGTTGAATGGCAGGAATTGGTCGTGGGATGCCGGTCAGCAAGTGCTGTGTGCTGAGTGATGGGTGTCGATCGGCGGGTGGCAGTTGCGGTAGTTGTCAAGTTCGATGAGACAGGTGGTGTCTAGGAAGCCGGTTGTGGTTGCTCGACGGGCTGGTTGATCCAGGCCACCCCGGGCAGTTCGGGCGGACGAGGACGGCGTGTGAACCGCTCCGGATGTCGGGCGTAGGCCTTGTCGAGCACGGTTTGGCGGTGGTCACGGACCTGCCCCGCGGTCCCGAAGTGCACCGACGCGGGAGTGTGCATTCCGATGCCGGAATGACGGTGCTCATGGTTGTAGGCCAGGAAGAAACCCTCGCAGAACACGCGGGCGTCGGCCAGGGATCCGAACCGGTCGGGAAAGTCGGGCATGTACTTCAAGGTCTTGAACTGCGCTTCGGAATACGGGTTGTCGTTCGAGGTTCGAGGACGGGAATGCGACCGCAGGACACCCAGGCCCACGAGGAGTTCCGAGACCGGTTTGGACACCATCGCACCACCGCGATCGGCGTGGATCGTATGCGGCCGCGCACCGTTGCGGGCGACGGCGTCGGCCAGGAAGTCCTTGGCCAGTACCGCGTCCTCCGCGGCCGCGACCAACCACCCGGTGACATAGCGGGAAAAGATGTCCAACACGACATAACACTTGTACCACATCCCTTTCACCGGTCCTTTCAGCGCGGTGATGTCCCAGGACCACACCTCACCAGGACTGCGGGCCAGCAGTTCGGGCCGGACCCTGGCCGGGTGGGTGGCCAGCCGACGGCGTTCGCGGACCTGGCCTGAGGCACGGGCGATCCGGTACATCGTGGACACCGAACACCAGTACCGGCCCTGGTCCAGTTCCCGTGCCCACACCTGCGGGATCGCCAGATCCCGGTAAGCCGGCCCGGTCAGCATCTCGAGCACCAGGGCGCGTTCGCCGGCGTCCAGGGCCTGCGGCGGTGGTCTCCGTGCCGGCCACGGCCCGTGCACCGGACCGCCCGGGTTGAGGTGTCGATAGTGCGTCGCCCGCGACAATCCTGTCAGGGCACAGGATTTCTTCACCGAGACGTCCACCGCCCGCAGGTCGGCGAACGTGGTCGTCAGGACTTCTTGGGCGGTGTGTCGTCCTGTTCGCTCTCGGAGAGTTCCCGCAAGAGCGCGTGTGCTTTTCCCATGATGTCGAGCGCCATCCGGGTCTTGGTCAGATCGGAGGTCAGCTTCTGGTTCTGGCGCCGCAGTTTCTCCAGCTCGATCTGTTCGGCGGATTTCCGGGATGGTGTCATCGAGAGGCCGGGGTTTGCGGGGTCACCGGTCAGGCGTCCTGCGTCGCGTGCTCTGGTCCATTCGATGATGTGGGAGGAGTAGAGGCCTTCGCGCCGCAGGATTGCGCCTTTCTCTCCGTTGGGGGCGTTCTCGTATTCGGTGACCATGTCCAGCTTGTACTGCGGGGTGAACACCCGCCGGGACGGACGTGGTGCCGGATCGGCCTGGCGGCCGCGGTGGGAGGGCTGAGGTTGCTTGGCGGATGGCGAGGTCACGGTCATGAGGATCTCCGATCCTGCCCTCGGTCATGAACCCACCCTCACACAGGGTGTCTCACACCAGTCTGACCAAGAGGGTTGCCGGGTGTAGGTGGGGCGCCGGGATGTGGGCCGTGCTGGGTCTGTCGGCTGTCAGGCGAATCTGTGGCCTTGGCCCTGGTCGTGGCTGGGTGTGGGTGTCCGGCGGTTGGTGAGGGGGAGGTCAGTTGAAGGTGTTGGGGTCGAAGTAGTCGCGCATCAGCACGATCTCGCCGTTGTGGAGGCGGTAGATCTGGAGCAGTGACATCGTGGCGGCGTTTTCGAAGGCGGCGTCCAGTTCCGCGATGAACACGTCCGGGTCGGAGGTGGTGTGGAGGACGAGGTGGGAATTGGGCATGTCGGCTTTGCGGGGGTCGGACTGTGCGAGTCGGTGCATTTCGGTGAAGCCTGCGCGGAGGGCGTCGCGGCCTTCCAGTCTGCGTGGGACGGTGCCGTTCTCGGGTGCGAGAGGGGCTTCGTAGACGCCGTCCTGTGCGTAGAGGTTGGCGCGCATTTCGGCGTTGCCGGTCATACCTGTCCAGATGTGGCGTTCGAAGATCTCCTGCGGTGTCATCGCGCGTCCACCTGGTTGTGTGGATTCCTTGATCCATTGTCACGTGTTCCAAGTGCGAGCGGCAATCACGTTGTCGGCTGTGGTGTGGGCGCGTTTCGGTAGTTGTTCGGTCGGTTCGCGGGTGAAGTCGGGACCGGGGTTCTAGGTGGAGGACTGGGGAGGGGTGTCCGCGGTTTTGGTGCGGTTGTGGTGGCGGCGGGCCTTGAGGCGGTTGCCGCAGGTGGCCATTGAGCACCAGCGGGCCTGGTTGGCGCGGCTTCGGTCGAGGAGGAAGAGGCGGCATTCGTCGTTGCCGCAGGGGCGTAGGCGGCCGGGGTGGGTCTGCTGGGTGTGTGCCCATTCCAGGATCACGCGGGCGGGGAGGTCGGCGTTGACGAGGGTCCAGGTGACACCGGTCAGGGTCAGGGCGGGGGTCTGGTGCACGTCGTCGAGCATGGTGGCGAGGGGTGACGTGTCGGAGGAGCCGCGTACGACGTCTTGAAGGTGGTCGCGGACCTGGCGGAGTCGGGTGATCTCCGTGCGGGATCCGGTGCCGCCGTGGGCTTTCGCCCAGCGGCGGGCGTCGGTGTCGTCGGCGAGGGTGTCGGTCGGCACGCCGTCGATGATCGGGCTGCTGTTGAGCAGGGCGAGCAGCGTCTCCAGGTCGTCCACATCCTCATCTAACCACACTGACGCTGTTGACAGGTTAGCTAGTTGCGTGCTCCGATGTGTCGAGCGACTAACCGGATCACATGCTTGAAGGGGTTAGAAATGACATCGATCCACTACCGCACCGCGATCGTCGACGGCCACTCGCTCTTCTACCGCGAGGCCGGGGCCGGGAATGCGCCGACCATCGTTCTGCTGCACGGGTTTCCGACGAGTTCGCACATGTTCCGCGACCTGATCCCGCTGCTGGCGGACCGCTACCACGTGATCGCGCCTGATCTGCTCGGGTTCGGGCACTCGGACGCGCCGTCGGTGGAGGAGTTCGAGTACACCTTCGACGCGCTGGCCGATCTCACCGACGGGCTGCTGGATCACCTGGGTGTGGAGCGGACCGCGCTCTACGTGCAGGACTACGGCGCGCCGGTCGGCTGGCGGCTCGCGGTGCGCAGGCCGGACCGGGTGACGGCGATCATCACCCAGAACGGCAACGCCTACGCGGAGGGCCTGGTGCCGGGGTTCTGGGCGCCGGTGCGGGCCTACTGGGCCGACCCGAATCCGGAGACGGCCGCGCCGGTGCGGGACGCGTTGAGCTTGGAGGCGATCCGTTGGCAGTACACGCACGGCGTGCCGGACGTCAGCCTGGTCAGCCCGGACGCCTGGGCGCACGACCACGCGCTGGTGTCGCGGCCGGGCAACGACGAGGTGCAGATGAGGTTGTTCCTGGATTACGGGACGAACGTCGAGCTGTACCCGAAGTTCCACGAGTACTTCCGCGCGAGCCAGGTGCCGCTGTTGGCGGTGTGGGGTGGCAACGACGAGATCTTCGGGCCCGACGGTGCGCGCGCGTTCCTCCGGGACCTGCCTGATGCCGAGGTGCACCTGCTCGACGGTGGTCATTTCCTGCTGGAGAGCCACGTGGACGAGGTCGCGGGTCACATGCGGCGGTTCCTGGGCTAGTCCGGGAGCCAGATCTCGTCGATGAGGGCCCTGGTGCGGCGGACCGAGTCGACGGCGAGTTCCGGCGGTGGTCCGGCCGCGCCGAGCACGCCCAGCGCCATCTCGGCGTAGCGCAAAGCCAGTTGCTCCAACGGGATCGGGCCGTCCGGGGTGTACCAGCGGGCGATGCCGCCGCACATCTCCAGCAGGGCGAGGCGGGCTACGCGAGGGGCGCGGACGTGGAACGCGCCGGTCGCGCATCCGGTGTCGATGGCGTCCTGCCAGAGGTGTTCGTAGCGGTCGCGCAAGGCCACGACGGTGGCGCGGTTGGCGGGTGTCAGGGAGCGCATCTCGTCGTCGACGACCCTGGTCTCGAGCCTGCGGACCGCGTGGGTGAGGACGTGCAACTCGACCAGCGCGGTGATCCGGGCCAGCGGGTCGCCGTCGGCGGTGAGGCGTTCACCCGCGGTCAGCAGGCGTCGCAGGCTCGTGGTCATGATCGAGACGAGCAGGTCCTCCTTGGTGCCCATGTAGTGGTAGAGCGTCGCGGAGGACAGACCTGCGCGTTCGGCCAGGTCGCGGATGCCGGTGCCGTGGAAACCGCGTTCGGCGAACAGTTCGATCGCGGCGTTGCGGACCCTCGTCCCGGTCGGACCCATCACGCACCTCTTGACCACTCCGGTTGCCCCCACCTACGGTCGCCATCATGCCCGATCGATCGATCGATCGGGAACCGACTACGAGGAGCGCGCGTGGTTGTCGAGTACGAGTGCCGCGACGGGGTGGCGCTGATCCACCTCAACCGGCCGGAACGGCTCAACGCCGTGGTGCCCGCGCTCACCGACGGGCTCGTCGAGGCGTTGGCCCGCGCGGGTGAGGACAACGCCGGGGTCGTCGTGCTGGCGGGGCGTGGTCGGGCGTTCTGCGCGGGGCACGACCTGAAGGAGCCCGAGCCCGTCGAGACGGTGCTGGAGACCCGCGCCCGGCTGGAGCGGATCCAGGACGTCACGCGGCTGATCCGCCGGTTCCCCGGCGTGGTCGTGGCCGCGGTGCACGGGTACGCGCTCGGCGCCGGGTGCGAGTTCGCGCTGGCCTGCGACCTGGTCGTGGCCGATGAGGACGCGCGGTTCGGGTTCCCCGAGGTCAGTGTCGGGCTCAGCGTGACCGGCGGGATCTCCCGGCTGCTGCCGCACCTGGTCGGCCTCGCCAAGGCCAAGGAACTGCTGCTGCTCGGCGAACGGGTCCCGGCCGCCGAGGCGCTGGCGATCGGGCTGATCAGCCGGGTCGCGCCCGCCGGTGAGCACGAGAAGGTGGCCCTCGACCTGGCCACGCGGATCAACGCCCGGCCGAAGGTGGCGGTGAGCCTGGCGAAGCGCGTGCTGGACCTGGGGCTCGACGCGACCCTGGAGGAGGCGCTGGCGACCGAGGTCGACCACGCCCTGCTGACCAGCCTGTCCGGCGAAGGGGACGCGCCGCGTGAGGAGTTCGGACGTGACTGACCTCGTCGCCGCGGTGCGCCGGGCCGGGGCGCTGTGGCCGGAGCGGGTGGCGTGGACGTTCGATCCAGGTGTCCGGCTGACCTTCGGCGACGTGGACCGGCTGACCGCCGGGTACGCGCAGGCGCTGCGGTCGCGTGGGATCGGAGAGGGCGACCGGGTCGCGGTGCTGCTGCGCAACCAGCCGGAGTTCCCGCTGTTCTGGCTGGCCTTGGCGCGGCTAGGGGCGGCGATGGTGCCGGTGAACGTGAAGTACCGCTCGGTCGACGCCGAGCACCTGCTCCGCGACTCCTCGGCGGTGGCCGTGGTGACGACCGCCGAGTTCCGGCCGCTGGTGGACGAACTGTCGGCGGTGCCGGTGTTCCTGGTCGAGGACCTCGCGCCCGAGGACGGGTTCGAGCAGCAGGAGATCGACCCCGGCGCGGCGGTCAACATCCAGTACACGTCCGGGACCACCGGAGCCCCCAAGGGCTGCGTGCTGTCGCACACCTACTGGACGACCATGGGCGAGAGCCTGGTCGAGGAGTTCCCGAACCTGTCGGCGGACGACGTGATGCTGACGGCGCAGCCGTTCCACTACCTCGACCCGCAGTGGAACGTGGTCGCGGCGCTGCTCGCCGGGGCCGAACTCGTGGTGCTGGACGGGTTCCACCCGTCGTCCTTCTGGGACCGCGTGCGCGAGCACGACGTCACCTACTTCTACTGCCTCGGCGCGATGCCGACGTTGCTGCTGCGCATGCCAGGGTCGCCGCTGGACCGCGAGCACCGGGTGCGGGCCGTGCAGTGCTCGGCGATTCCGCCGTCGTTGCACGCCGCACTGGAGGGGCGCTGGGGTGTCGGCTGGTACGAGGCGTTCGGGATGACCGAGACGGGCGCGGACATCCGGGTCGGCGCGGACGACCACGACGAACTGGTCGGCACCGGCTGCCTCGGACGGCCCGCCGCGCACCGGGAGGCGCGGATCGTCGATGGTGAGTTGCAGTTGCGCGGACCGGGGATGATGGACGGCTACCTGGGGCTGCCGAGCGTGTTCCGGGACGGCTGGTTCCCCACCGGCGACCTGGCCCGGATCGACGATCGGGGCCGCCTGTACCACCTGGGCCGGATCAAGGACATGATCCGGCGCAGCGGCGAGAACATCGCCGCTTACGAGGTGGAGGAGGTGCTGCTGAGCCACCCCGCGGTCAGTTTGGCCGCGGTGGTCGGGGTGCCGGACGAGATCCGCGGCGAAGAGGTCAAGGCGTTCGTCGTGGGCGCGGTGAGCGCCGAGGACCTGGCCGCCTACTGCGCCGAGCGGCTGGCGTCGTTCAAGGTGCCCAGGTACTGGGAGTTCCGCGACGACCTGCCGCGCACACCGTCCGAACGGGTCGCCAAGCAGCTGCTGGACCGGAGCGCGCCGTGACCTTCTCCTGGGACAGCCCGGTGTTCTTCGACGAGTTGGACCTCAACGGCACGCTGCACAACTCGCGGTTCGCGGTGCACGTCGAACGCGCGCAGTCGGCGCTGTTCGAATCGCTGGGCAAGGGGTGGGCGCGGTTCGGCGACCGCGATCCGGACCTGCACTACGTGGTCCGGGAGCTGCACGTGGAGTTCCTGGCCGCGGTGACCGCGCCGGGCCCGCTGCGCGTCGAGCTGACGTTCGACAGGATCGGCACGACCAGCGCCGTCTACGGGTTCCGCTGCGGCGACGACGTGACCTACGCGAAGGGGCACCGGGTGATCGTGAAGACCGATCCCGCCACGGGCAGGCCGTCGCCCTGGAGCGATTGGTACCGCAAGACCTTCCTGGAGAACCAGTCGTGATCGAAGCCGACCTGCTGCTCACCAACGCCGACGTCGTGACGCTGGACGGGCCCGACGTCCGGTCGGTCGCGATCCTGGGCGACCGGATCGTGGCGCTGGAGGACGTGCCCGCGAAGGAGGTCGTCGACCTCGACGGCGCGACCGTGGTCCCCGGTTTCCACGACGCGCACAACCACATGGCCTGGTTCGGGCTGACGCTGTCCGAAGTGGACCTCCGGGTTGCCGACCTGGACGTGCTGTACCGGGCGGTACAGGAGAAGGCCGCCTCCGTGGCGCCCGGTGAGTGGCTGGTGGGCGCCGGGTACGACCAGAACAAGATCGGCGGACACCCGACCCGCGCCGAGCTGGACCGGGTGGCGCCGGGGCGCAAGGTGTGGCTCAAGCACACCTCCGGGCACATGTGCGTGGTCAACACGCCCGTGCTGGAGGCGCTGGGCATCACGTCCGGGCCGGTGGAGGTGGTCGGCGGGGTGGTCGACACGGCGACCGGGATGTTGCAGGAGCAGGCGCAGCAGCTGGTGAACTCGCTGGTGCTGCCCTACTCCGTCGACACCCTGGTCGACGCCATCGACCGCGCCGGGCGGCAGTACCTGGCCGAGGGCATCACGAGTTGCGTGGAGGCCGGGATCGGCGGCGGGTGGATCGGGAAGTCACCGGTCGAGGTCGCCGCCTACCAGACCGCCCGCGAGCGGGGCCTGCTGCACGTGCGGGTCGAGCTGATGGTCGCCGTGGACGCGCTGCGCGAGCTGGCGGCCCACCCCGACGACGGGCTGCCGGTGGGGTTGGACCTGGGGATCCGCACCGGGTTCGGGGACGACTGGCTGCGGATCGGGCCGGTCAAGGTGTTCTCCGACGGGTCGCTGATCGGGCACACCTCCGCGATGTGCCAGGACTTCGCCGACACGCCCGGCGTGCGCGGCTACCTGCAGGGCGAGGCGGCCGACCTGACGGAGACGATCGTCGCCGCGCACCGGTCCGGCTGGCGGGTGGCCACGCACGCCATCGGCGACGCGGCCATCGACCTCGTGCTGGACGCCTACGAGAAGGCGTCGCGCGACCATCCGCGCTCGTCGCCGCGGCACCGGATCGAGCACTTCGGCGTCGCACGTCCCGACCAGGTGGAACGCGCCGCCCGGCTGGGCGTGGTGCCGGTGCCGCAGGGCCGGTTCGTGAACGAGATCGGCGACGGCATGGTCACCGCGCTCGGGCCGGACCGGGTGAAGTGGGCCTACCGGCACCGGACGCTGCTCGACGCCGGGCTGGTGGTACCCGGCAGCTCCGACCGGCCGGTCGTGCGGGGCGCGCCGCTGCTCGGGATGCACGACATGGTGAACCAGTTGACGGCCTCGGGCGCGCCGTTCAACCCGGACGAGGCGGTCACCGGGCGGGAGGCGCTGCGGGCCTACACCCACGGGTCGGCCTACGCGTCGCACCAGGAGCATTCGAAGGGCACGATCACGCCCGGCAAGCTGGCGGATCTGGTGGTGCTGTCCGCCAACCCGACCACGGTGGACCCCGGTCGGATCAAGGACGTCGAGGTGTTGCGCACGATGATCGGTGGGGAGTTCCGGTGAAGCTGGTACGAGCGGACGACGCGGGTCCTGAAGTGCTCGAACGGGCTCGGGCGATCTACGAGGCCGGGTTCCCGCCGCACCTGCGGTCGTCGTTCGAGAACCTGCTGCGGGACGACCTGGTGGTGCTGGTCGACGGCGACCCGATCGGGGTCGCCGTGCTCCGGCCGCTGGCCGACACCGGGTGGGTGTTCCTGCGCTACTTCGTCGCCGCGTCGCGGGGCCAGGGCGCGGGCACGCTGCTGTGGCGGCACGTGACGCGGGCCATGGGCGAGGCCGGGCACACGCGGATGGTCTACGACGTGGAGGACCCCGCCGAGCGCGGGGTGGAGCCGGACGAGGTGTCGATCCGGAAGCGGCGGATCGGGTTCTACCTCCGGCAGGGCGCGCGGCTGCTGCCCGTGCGCGAGTTCGTGCCGCCGCAGGGCGAGGTCGTGCAGCCGATGCTGCTGATGGCCGTCGACCTCGGAGGCGGCCCGACCGCGCCGATCGTCGGCGCGGAGCTGCGCGCGGTCGTCGAGGCGGTCTACGAGCACCGGTACGGGCTGGTCGCCGGTGACCCGCTCGTGCGGCGGACCGTCGAGGCCAGTGGGCTCGCCCAGGCGTTGAGCGAGCCGGAGACCAGGGGTCCACGAGCGTCCTCTTGACACCCGTTCGGGTGGAACCCCGTCCTCCCACCATCCGTTGGAGACAGTGACGTACCTGGAAGGCGTGCCGCCCGTTCCACGGCGGCGGTGACGCGCGGAGGGTGCTGGTCGGTCCGGGTCTGCCTGTTCGCACGATCCCGGGAGGCGTGGTGCCCGCGGGAACTCCGGGCACCGCCGGGCCGACAGGTGGGGGAAGACCGGACAGGGAGAGCGGGACAAGCGGATGAGCAACAAGAACGCCGTGCGCAAGCGCGGCAGCAGGGCAGTGGCGCAGGCCAGGGGCACCGGGGGGAGCCGGGTCGCGATCATCGCGGGTGTGGTGGTCGTGCTGGTGCTGGCCGTCGTCGTGGTCGGCGCGGTGGTCATCGCGGGCAAGAACCGCGACACCACGGCGGAGAGCGGCGACATCCCCGCCCTCACGTCGGCGGCGGCCGCCGTGCCGGTGGCGCTGGAGGAGCAGAGCGGCACGGTCGTGGTGGGCAAGGGCGGAGCGAAGGCGACGATCGACGTCTACGAGGACTTCCTGTGCCCGATCTGCGGCCAGTTCGAGTCCGCGTACGGCCCGAAGATCGCGGACGCGCTGACCGCCGGGACGCTGAAGGTGCGCTACCACGTGGTGAACCTGCTCGACTCGAAGTCCACCCCTCCGGGGTACTCGCTGCTCTCGGCGAACGCGGCGCTGTCCGTGGCGAAGAACAACCCGGCTAAGTTCGCCGACTTCCACGACAGCCTGTTCAGCGCGCAGCCCCGTGAGGGCGGTCCCGGCTACACGGCCGACCAGATCGTCGCCCTCGGCAAGGATCTCCAGGTCGGAGGCACCTATGAGCAGGACGTCCGCAACGGCGCGTTCGACGCCACGGTGAAGGCCGCCTACCAGAAGGCGGGATCCGACCCGGCGCTCCAGCAGACGCAGGGCGGCCAGTCCTACTTCGGTACGCCGACCGTGGCCTCCGGGGGCAAGGTGCTCGACCTCAACGACCCGAACTGGCTGACCGCGCTGATCGGCGGCTGACCCCGTTCAGCCGTTCCTGATCTCCGGCTGGATCCTGCCGTCCACGCAGCGGAGCCGGACCTCGACCCTCGTGCGGCCAGCCGAGAACCGGACCCTCGGGTGGTCGGCCTCGGACTCCGTGGATGACTGGTAGCCCTGGCCGGGGGTGGTGGAGACGATCTCCACCCCGGTGCCCGAGCAGCGGGCGATCACGGTGCCACCCCGGCTGGAGACCACCTCCGCCGTCGCGGTGGCCGACGTGGTGGGCAGCGTGGTCGTGGTGACGGGCGGTGGAGTGGTGGTGGACGGTGGAACGGTCGTGGTGGTGGGCCCGGTCGCCGACAGCCGGGCGTCCACTTCGGACTGGCTGAGCGGCTGCCTGCCCGCCCCCACGATGCCGCTGCCGATCGCGTCGACGGCGGTCGTGCCGACGAGCGTCGCGGCGACCAGCGCGCCCGACCAGGCGAGCACCGCGGTGACCGCTCGGGTGCGGCCCGACCAGGGACGGGACATGCGGCAAGTATGCCGTCGGACATCGTTAACGCGCCCCTAACGGACTCCTAAGCCCGGCGCGCCCGGTCTTCCGGTGGCCTACCGTTCGACCATGGCCCAGGTGCTCTTGATCGAGGACGACCCGCGGATCCGCACGGCGCTGATCCACGGGCTCGCCGACCGCGGCCACGCGGTGACCTGGGCGCCCACCGCCCTGGCGGGTCTGGAGATGGCGGTCGGGGACCGGCCGGACCTGGTCGTGCTCGACCTCGGCCTCCCCGACCTCGACGGCGTCACGATGCTGCGGATGCTTCGCGGGGTGAGCCGGGTGCCGGTCGTGGTGGCCACCGCGCGCGACGGCGAGTCGGAGATCGTGACCGTGCTCGACGCGGGTGCCGACGACTACCTGGTCAAACCGTTCGGGGCGGCGCAGTTGGACGCGCGGATCCGGGCGGTGCTGCGGCGCGGTGGCGAGCACGCGGAGGACGCGGCGGTCGTCGTCGGCGGGCTGCGGGTCGACCCGAAGTCCCGCCGGGCGAGCCTGGACGGTCTCGCGCTCGACCTCACGCCGCGCGAGTTCGACCTGCTGCACTACCTGGCGTGCCGGGCGGGTGAGGTGGTCGGCAAGCGCGAACTGCTGACCGAGGTGTGGCGGCTGCCCTACGGCGGGCCGGACAAGACGGTCGACGTCCACCTGTCCTGGCTGCGCCGCAAGCTCGGCGAGACCGCGCAGCAGGCCCGGTACCTGCACGCGGTGCGCGGGGTCGGCGTCCGGCTCAGCGCGCCGGGGGAGTGACCGCGCGTGCGTCGGCGGGTGCTGCTGCTGGTCGGGGCGACCACGTCCCTGGTGCTGATCGCGTTCCTGCTGCCGTTGGCGGTGCTCATCCAGAACGTCGCCGAGGACCGGGCCGTGCAGGCGGCCACCGTGCGCGCCCAGTCGCTCAGCGCGCTGGTCGCCACGACCGAGGGGGAGGCGCGGGCGCTGAGCGTGGCGCAGGTCGACCCGGCCGCCACGGTCTTCCTGGCCGACGGCACGTCGCTGGGGGTGCCCGCCGAGCGGACGTCGCTGGTGGAGTTGGCCTTCCGGGGCGCCAGCGAGTCCGGCTACGTCCAGGGCGGGCTCGAGATCGTGTTCGCGGTCGGCGGCCCGACCGGGACCATCGCGGTGATCCGCTCGTTCGTGTCCGACGCGCGGCTGTCGGAGGGGGTCGGCCGGGCGTGGCTGCTGCTGGCCGGGCTGGGGGTGGTGCTGCTCGGGGTCAGCCTGGTGGTCGCCGACCGGCTGGCCCGGTCGCTGGTGCGGGCCACGATCTCGCTCGCCGCGGTGTCGCACCGGCTGGCCCGCGGTGAGCTGGACGCCAGGGCCGACCCGGCCGCTCCCGGCGAGGTCGGTGTGGTCGCGACAGCGCTCAACGGGCTCGCGGGCCGCATCTCCGACCTGCTGCGCGAGGAGCGCGAGACCATCGCCGACCTGTCGCACCGGGTGCGCACCCCGCTGATGGCGCTGCGGCTGGACGCGGAGGCCCTCGACCGACCCGACGACGCCGAGCGGATCGGCGCGGGGGTCGACGCCGTGCAGCGGGCCGTGACGCTGGTGATCGAGCAGGCCCGGCGGCGCGGTGACGACCCGGCGGGTGACAGCGACGCCGCCGAGGTCGTCCGCGAGCGGGTCGCGTTCTGGCTGGTGCTCGCCGAGGACACCGATCGCGAGGTCGGCGTGGACGTGCCCGGCGGACCCCTCCCGGTGGCGGTGCCCAGGGCCGACCTGGAGGCGGGCGTGGACGCGCTGCTGGGCAACGTGTTCGCGCACACCCCCGACGGGACCGGCTTCCGGGTCTCGCTGGAGGGTCTCCCGGACGGCGGCGCGCGGCTGGTGGTGGCCGACGCCGGACCGGGGATGGACGCCGCGGCCGTTCGCCGGGGCAGCAGCGGCTCCGGGTCCAGCGGACTGGGCCTCGACATCGTGCGGCGCACCGCGGAGGCCTCCGGCGGCGGGCTGCGGGTCGGCACGTCCGAACACGGCGGCCTGCTGGTGACCGTGGACCTCGGGCCGCGCGCTTAGGCCGCCGTTAACCCTGCGACAGCGTGGCGCTAGGCCCCCGCGCGACATCGTCGGTACCGGCTCGACCACAGCGACGAAAGGGGCCGGACATGTCCAATCGGAGGAACGCGATCCTGA
Source organism: Umezawaea sp. Da 62-37 (assembly GCF_032460545.1). Lineage (GTDB taxonomy): Bacteria > Actinomycetota > Actinomycetes > Mycobacteriales > Pseudonocardiaceae > Umezawaea. The sequence goes on along the minus strand of NZ_CP135965.1, from coordinate 2,115,390 downwards.
TGGGTGGAGCGCTCGTGCTGCTGGTGACGGCGGGTACGGCGAGTGCTTTCACCGGCGCAGACGACCCGACGACCGCGAGCGGCACGTCGGCGACGTCGTCGTCGACCACGTCCACCACCGTGCCGGGGCAGTCGACCATCAGCGTGCGACCGTCCACGTCCGCGCCATCATCCGCGTCGACCGACGGCCCCGCCCCGGCCGCCGGGGTGACGGCGCAGGAGGCCGAGGGGATCGCGCTCGGCCTGGTCGGCGGCCGGGTCGTGCGGACCGAGGGGGAGTCGGAGCACGGCGGGTGGGAGTGGCACGTGCGGGTGGACGTGTCCGGTGTCCGCCACGACGTGCGGGTGGACGCGGCGTCCGGAGCCGTCCGCGGGAGCGACGTGGGCGATGACGGTGGTCACGGCGGCGACGACAACAGCGGCCGAGGTGGCGACGACGGGAACCGGGGCCGCGGTGGCGACGACCACTAGACCGCCGTGCGGAAGGGCCTGGTCGCGCAGGCCTTTCCGCACAAAGCGGTAGGCGCTTTCCCTCCGCGTGGCGACCGGATGTGTGACAATTCCACCGGAGCGGGCGAGATCGGTCCGGGACTTTCGCCGATTCGCGTTCGGGCGGTAACCGCCTGTGGTTGAATGGCCAGGTCGGTGCGATCATCGGACAAGTGTCCACTGTGGACCTGAATGGTGTTCTTCCTGGTGTGCAAGCGATGCGATCCCGTCTGTGACGTGCGCGGACGGTTGCCCGCGGTAACCGCCGCACCCCTGGGTGTCAAATGTCCACAAAGGACTTCCAGGCTCCGGCTGTCCGCGTCGGGTCACATCACTCTGTTGGCGGTTGCCGTCGGCGTGCGACCATTGGATATTGCGAGCCTTCCCCACATCTGGAGGTCGGTCGCGTCACGGCCCGTGAACGCGAGGGGGCGGCCGTTGAGCCGGTGGACGAGGTGACGACAGCGCACGGCAAGGTCGAACTGCGTGGAGTGAGACGGCTCACCAGTGCATTCGCCTGGATGGGCGGGCTCGCGGTCCTCGGGGCGCTCTTCGGGTCCGGTGTGGGCCCGCTGCACTACCCCGTCTCGGTGCTCGCGTTGCTGGTGGTCGCGACCTGGGTGGTGTGGCCGGACAGCGACAGCTGGTGGGTCGCGCTGGCCGAGGGCGTGATCGCGGTGAGCGCGTTCGTCGTGCTGCCGGGTCCGCAGCCGGTGATCGGGTTCCTGTTCGGCGTCACGGTCCGGCGGTCCATGCGGGGTGGAACGGCCCGGTTCCCGCTGAAGGCCGTGCCCGCGGTGCTCGGGTACCTGGCGGGCTTCGGCGCCGCGTTCGCGTTCGACCTGCACGGCAAGCCGGTCGGCCTCGACTCGATCGTGGGCAGCACCATGCCGCTGGTGGGGCTGGTCATCGGGTCGATGGCGCTCTACCTGACGGTGCGGGCCTCCCAGATCGCCGACGCCGCCCACCGCACTCTCGCCGCCGTCGTGCACGCCAGCCCGGTCGGACTGGTCCTGCTCGACGGGGAGGGCGTGCCGCGGATGCACAACGAACGGGCGTCCACGCTGCTCGACTGGGTCGAGCCAGGTCCGGTCCCGTGCCCGCACGGGTACGACATCACCCGGTGCGTGCAGGGCTGCCGCACCGCGGGCCACGAGCCGGTGGAGGTGCGGGTCGACCACAGCGACGGCACGTCCGCGGTGGTGGCGCTGCACCAGACCCCGGTCGAGCAGGAGCAGACGCTGGTCGCCGCCGTGGACGTGAGCAGCCGGACGTTGCGCGAGGACGTGCTGCGGACCCGCAGCGAGCGCGACGAGCTGACGGGACTGGCTGGCCGGGCGCACTTCCTGCACCTCGTGGAGCGGGCGCTGCCGGACGGCGGCGGCACGGTCGGCCTGCTGGTCATCGACCTCGACCAGTTCAAGGAGATCAACGACACCGAGGGCCACGAGGCGGGCGACCTCTACCTGATGACGGCCGCGGACCGCATCCGGGCTGCCGTCGGACCACGGGCGACCGCGGCGCGGATCGGCGGCGACGAGTTCGCCGTGCTCGCCCCCGCCCACGACGTCAAGGAGTGCCTCGCGCTGGGGCAACGGCTGCTCGACGCGCTCGCCGAACCGTCGTCCCCGTTCGGCTACGAGCTGGTGATCCGCGCCAGCGTGGGGGTCGCGGTGTCCGAGAGCGGCGCGGCGACCGCGGACCTGCTGCGCGACGCGGACACCGCCATGTACGTCGCCAAGCGCGAAGGCGGCGCCCGGTTCCGGCTGTTCCACCCGGAGATGGGGGAGCAGGTGCTCGCCCGGCAGCGCGACAAGACCGATCTGCGCGCCGCCATCGACGACGGCCAGCTGGTGCTGCACTACCAGCCCATCGTGGACCTCGCGACGTCGCGCGTGACCGGCGCCGAAGCCCTGGTGCGCTGGCAGCGCCCCGGCCACGGGCTGCTCGGGCCGATGGACTTCATCGGACTGGCCGAGGAGACCGGCCTCATCGTGCCGCTCGGTGGCCGGGTGCTCGCCGACGCGTGCGAGCAGGCCGTGCGGTGGTACGAGCAGGGGCGCACGGTCGGCGTGACCGTCAACGTGTCCACCCGGCAGCTGTCGACGTCGGGCTTCCTCGACACGCTGGACCACGTGCTCACCGACACGGGCCTGCGGCCGTCGGGGCTGACCATCGAGGTGACCGAGTCGGTGTGGGCGGACGAGGTCGCCATGCAGGCGCTGATGCAGATCCGCGAGACCGGCGTGCGCGTCGCCCTGGACGACTTCGGCACCGGCTACTCGTCGCTGAGCTACCTCCAGCGCTACCCGTTCGACATCGTCAAGATCGACAAGTCGTTCACCGCCGAACTCGGCGAGTCCGGCCGCACGGCGGGCGTCGTGCGCTGCATCATCGACCTGACCGAGGTCCTCGGCGCGAACGCCGTCGCCGAGGGCATCGAAACCCCCGCGCAGGCCGAGTGGCTGCGCCGCGCGGGCTGCGGCTTCGCCCAGGGGTACCTGTTCGGCAAGCCGGACGTCGCGGAGAACTGGGACGAGCAGCCTTCCGTGGTGTGGGCGGCGAAACGGACCTGAGGTGCGCCTGACGGTGGGTTGGAACCGTCGGGCGATTCCGGGTGGGAGTGCGTCGTGGTCGATGTGGCGAATTCGCATTGGAGACGTGGAGACCAGTTCCGTCATTGGTGCGAGGAGTGCTGCGGCCGTCACGAGAACGGCGTGGAGGCGGCGGCTGAACATCATGAACGCTCTTCTTCCCGGTGTTGGCGACAACCGATTGCCTGAGCTGAACAGGTGACGGTCTGGCGCCTCGCGGTCATGTGAATACGCGGCCTGGCTGCTGAGGGCCAGCCGCCGTGCGTCTCCGCATCCCCATCTGCGCACCGGTACCCGCTTCGCGTCGGTGTTCGAAGGAGGGAGTTGGCCCGCTGAAGTGGGCCCCAGCACGGTGTCCCGCTGGGAGAACGCCGTGCTGCCGGTGCCCCGTGCCGCGGTCCTCCGCTACGAGGAACTCCGCGAGGTCGCGCCGAGCACGTTGCTGGTTCCGCTCGACACCTACCGCCGCTACACGACGAAACCGGAGGAGAACTGGGTCGATCTCGACCACGCGACCGGTGGTGGCGTGGACCGCGGGATCGACTCGCAGGACCTGCTCGACCGGGTCGCCACCAACGCCGTGGTGGACGGTCGGGAGTGGGATCGGGCGAGTGTCTGCTTCTGCGGGGTCGAAGTTGCTGTTCTGGCCGGGGTGGGTCGTCGAGGCGATCTGCGCGCTGGACGGGACGGACCATCCGGACGCGGCCCGGCACATCGTGCGGAGGCTTCGATCGCCGGGTAGCGACAAGGTGTTCTACGGTGCTCTGCTGGGCTGCGCGCGGAAGATCCGCTTCGGTCACTTCTCCGACGCGCAGCTGACGACCGTCGCCGGGGTGTGCGCCGACGTCGTCACGGACACCGGTCGATCCGACGACGCGCCGGTCCTCGCCGCCGAGCTGCTGCGCCGCATGTCCTTCGGGCGGGTCCCGACCGCGATCACGCGGCTCGGCCATGCCGAAGCGGTCCGCAGGCTCACTCCCGGTGGCAGGTTGGTCCCACCTCGAATCGCGGCCGAGATCTGCGATCGGGTGGTTGGTGGTGATGACCCGATCCTGCCCCGCTTGGTCTACGGCATCGGGATCGCGGGGGAGGAGGAGCTGCTCAGGAGCTTGCGCGAGGAGGAATCGATGCCGGAGGTCGTCCGCACGGCGTCCCTGTGGTGGCGGGGAAGAGGTGGGAGGTGACCTGACGTGGTGGGCCCCGGTGTCCGTCGGGGCCCACCACGTGCGGGTTACGGGGTGATGGTGGCGTTGGTCAGGCCCTTCACGGCGCCGGTGGCGGTGTTGGAGGAGTAGATGACGTTGGGCATGGAGGCGCACTTGGACACCGACGTGATGTTGATGGCGTACTGGCCGACGCCGCCGAGGTCCGAGCGGTTGCCGCGCCAGGTGTTGCCGCAGCCGTTGGGCAGGGCCGGGGTGGTGCTGGTGTTGTGGGTCTCGTACCCGTTGGCGAACACGCCGGGGCCGATGAAGGTGCCGGTGTTGTCCTCGATGAGGTAGCCGATGCCCTTGACGTCGATCCAGGAGTCGGCCGAGTTCTCGCCGCTGATGCCCTGGCCGTTGAAGGTGTTGCCGCGGATGACGCCGTCGTAGGTGCCTTCCTTGACGTCGATCGGTTCCGCGGCGGTGTTGGGGCCGATGCGGTTGTTCAGCACCTGGACGCGGTCGCTGCGGTCGATGCCGCCGGTGTTGCCGTGGCAGGCCCAGTTCGAGTTGGCCGAGCCGAGGTAGACGCCTTCGCCGTAGCCGGGCTGGACGAGGCCGGTGTCGGTGATGGTGGAGTTGCGCAGGACGCCGTCGGCGGAGCTGCGGCGGAAGTGGACGGCCTCCTCGTCGACGTGGTGGACGGAGACGCCGTCGATGGTGGTGTGGTGGGAGTTGTCCAGGACGATGCCCTTCTTCGACTCCTGCACGGTGAACCCGGTGAGGTTCCAGTACGGCGAGTCGAACAGCCACAGGCCGTAGCCGGAGTCCCAGCCCGCGGTGGGAGCGGGGCAGGACGGGGCCTCGCCGGAGGGGCCGTCGTTGATGAGGACGGCGGTGGCGGGGCCGCTCAGGGTGATCCGCTGCGACGCGGTGCCCGCTTTCGAGGCCACGGCGAAGGAGCCGCGGTAGGTGCCGGCCGCCAGCTTGATCGTCTGGCCGGGCGCGGCGGCGGCGAGGGCGGCCTGGAGCTGGGCGGTGGTCGAGACGTTGACCGTGCTGCCGCCGCCGCTGTCCGTGCCGGTGGTGGCGGTGACCGCGGTGCCGGCGGCGGACCTGTTGCCCGCGGCGTCACGGGCGCGCACGGTGAACGAGTACGCAGTGGCCGGGGACAGGCCGCTGACGGTGGCCGATGTGGACGTGGCCGTCGTGGTCACGGCCCCGCCGAGCAGCACCTCGTAGCCGGTGACGGCGACGTTGTCGGTGGCCGCGCTCCAGGACAGCGACACCGAGCCCGCGGTCACGCCGGTGGACCGCAGACCCGTGGGCGTTGTGGGGGCCTGGGTGTCGGCGGGCGGGTTCGGGGGCGTGGTGCCGTCGCACGCGAGGCCGTTGACGGTGCAGCCCGACGGGAGACCGCCGCCGGCCGCGTTGAAGCCGAAGTTCGCGGTGGCGCCCGGCTTGATCTTGCCGTTGAACCCGGCATTGGTGAACCGGTAGTGCTGGCCGGTCTGGGTGCGCACGGAGCTCCACGAGCTGCTGACCGTCGTGCCCGAAGGCAGGTCGAACTCGACCGTCCACGACGTGCTGTCGGCGTCACCGGAGTTGGTGAGCACGATGTCGCCGCCGTACCCGGAGTCCCACACCGAACCCTGGGTGAACGCGGCCGTGAGCCGGGGTGCCGCGGCCTGGGCCGAGGTGGCGCCCAGCAGGGCCGCGACCACCCCCGCCACGCCCGCCAGTGACAGGAGCCGTGTCCTCATCGCGTTCCTCCGCAGGTGGTGCCGTTGACTGTGCAGCCGGACGGCAGGCCGGCGCCTGCCGCGTTGAAGCCGAACGTGGTGGTGGCGCCGGGTTTGACCGCGCCGTTGAAGCCGACGTTGGTGAACCGGTAGTGCTGGCCGGTCTGGGTGCGCACTGAACTCCACGAGCTGCTGACCGTCGTGCCCGCGGGCAGGTCGAACTCGACCGTCCAGCCCGTGGTCGCGGTGGCGCAGCCGTTGGTGACGGCCACGTCGGCGCCGTAACCGCTGCTCCACACCGAGGTCCGGGTGATCTTGGCGGTCACGCAGGCGCCCGACGGCGGCGTGGTTGTGGTTGTGGTTGTCGTAGACGTGGTGGTGGTCGTCGTCGGACCGGTGCCCACCGAACTCAGGAACAGCGACGCCGCGGTGTCGGACCTGGTCGCGTCCACGCCGTGCCCGCCGGTGTAGTCGCGCTGCTCGTTGGTCGCCCAGTCCGCGATGGGCGTGCCCGCGATGTCGAGGTGCTGGTAGCCGGTCCCGTTCCAGCCGAACTGGTAGACCTTGGTGTGGTCGGGCAGGTAGGCGTTGAACGGGCCGCCGGTCGCGGTCTGCTTGGTCATGGTGTTGTTGAAGAACACGTTGCGCGGCCCCGAGGCGCCGGACCACTTGACCGCCTTCTGCCCCGCGGCCCACCAGACCGGGAACCAGTTCGAGTTGTCGGGACCGCCGCCGCCCTCCTCACCGCAGTTGGCGCGGCAGTTCGCGGACCGGTGCGCGTAGGAGACGCGCACGGTGTTGAGCTCGAACAGGTTGTTGCGCTCCCACCCGCCGTGCAGGTTCAGGTCGGAGTCGAAGTCGTTGCCGAGCACGACGTTGCCCGACGCCGACCACTGGAACGTGAAGTGCCGCAGGTTGCGGGAGGTGTTGCCCGCGTAGAGCGAGTCCCACACCCGCGAGCCGCGGAAGTACCCGTTGCCGCCCTTGCCCTTGTTCCACGCCCCGTCCAGCTCGTTGTCCACGATCTGGAGGTTCTTGGCCTCCTCGGTGACGATCGGGTGCGACCCGGTCATCTCGGCCTTCACGCCGCGCACCCAGGAGTTCGCCGCCCACTTGAAGACGATGCCGTGCATCTCGGCGGCGGGCGTCATGTTGCCGTAGTCGTCGACGGACTGGGCCTGGTCCAGGCCCGGCATCGCCTGGGTGAAGCCGAAGTCCTCGAACCCGACGCCGACGACCGGGTCGACCAGCGGGGCGGCCTTGGAGTCGTAGACCGCGCCGTCGATCGGCGCCGAGCCGTCGGAGGTGGAGGTGATCGGGACGTCGTACTCCAGCGGCTTGTCGACCGTGATGGTGCGGTTGGCGCTGTCGACGGCGGCGATCGTGAAGATCTGCGCGCGCATGTGCATGTTCAGCAACGGGAACCCGGTGCCGGTCGCCTTCTGCTGCTCGTAGAACTTGACGGAGTTGGCCGCGCGGATGTTGACGAATCCGCCCACGACCACGTTGGTCAGGTCCGCCCCGGAGGCCAGGTGCACGACCTTGTCGCCCTGCCGCGCGGAGTACGCGGTCTCGCCCGGTTTCGCCCGCAGCTTGAGCCCGGACTTCCAGTGCGCGTTGACCGTGCCCTCGAAGATGTCCTTGCGGTTGGCCGGGGCCGCGGCGTACGCGCTCGCGTAGGCCGGGTGCACGGCGCGGGACTGCACGCGGAACAGGCCGCGACCCGGCCACAGCCAGCCGCCCTTGCCCTCCCCGCTGGTCATCCCGTCCTCGTCCCAGTCCGAGCCGTCCTCGGTGAGGGTGTCGTACAGGGTGGTCGCGTCCGGCTGGTAGACGATCCTGGTCGCCGACTTCCCGGCGCCGCGGACGATCAGGTAGTCGGCGTCGACGTGCAGCTCGCGCGAGACGCCCAGTTCGCCCGCGGGCAACGTGATCAGACTCAGCTTCGTGTAGCTTGCGGTGGGGGAGCAGGTGGACTTGATCGTGTCGATGGCCGACTGGAGCCCGGTCGAGTCGTCCACGCCGTCGTCGGGGCGCACGCCGAACTGGCCCGCCAGCTCGGCGGCGGTGATCTGGCAGGCCGCGCCGGGATTCGTCTCACCCGCGCCAGGCAGGTCCGCGCCGCCGCGGTACCCCGCCCTGCTCCAGTCGTACAGGCCGCTCACGGGGGCGCGGCGGTTGGCGGCGGACGTGTTCAGACCGGTGAGCGCGCCCGCGCCGGGCGCCGCGTCGGCGGCGTTCACCAGCACGGCGGCGCCCGCCGCGGCGAGCGAGCCCACCACCCCGAGCGCAACCGCTCGACGTAGCCGAGTACTTCGGGACACGCGGACCTCCGAGGAATGCTCGAACCGGATGTGTGGCGGCACACCTTGGAGACGCATTGTGCGGAAAGCCCGGCGCGCGGGTCAACGGTTCTTCGGGAAACGGGTTCGTGGTCCACGTACGTGAAATGGTCAGGTATGTGAAATAGGGAAACCGGAGGGATTCCCGTTGCGCATTTCCTTGTTCGTCATTCGACGGAGGGAGGTGGCCCCAAACGAATGCGACCGACCCTCACCTGCGGTTTTTCGACTGTCGAATGGTGAAGCGGTCTATTCGCGTCGCGAAGGCGCGTGGAATCGAAAGGGTGCCGAAGCGGTCAGCTCGGTCGGGCGACGACCGTGATGAAGAAGTCGTCGATCTGCCGGATGGCGGTGACGAACGCGTCGAAGTCCACGGGTTTGGTCACGTAGGCGTTCGCGTGCAGCTGGTAGCTGCGCAACACGTCCTCGTCGGCCCCGGAGGTCGTCAGCACGACGACGGGAATGCGCCGGAGGTCCTCGTCGGTCTTGAGCACCGCCAGCAGTTCGTGACCGCCCATCCGGGGGAGGTTCAGGTCCAGCAGGATCAGGTCGGGGCGCGGCGCGGCGGTGTTCGCGCCCTCGCGGCGCAGGAAGGCCAGCGCCTCGACGCCGTCGCGCACCGCGTGCAGCCGGTTGACGACCTTGTGGCGCTCGAACGCCTCCACCGTGATGAGCACGTCCCCTTCGTCGTCCTCGACGAGCAGCACGTCGATTGCGCTGTCCACGGGCACGGTCACGGCACGGTCCAATCCGGGGAGGAGGCGGGTCCCGCGGTCATCGTGCCACGTCCGGAAGTGTCCGACCGCTCAGCGCGCGCCTTCGTCGTCCCCGGCCCGCTTCAGCTCCTCGTTGATGCGCAGGGCCTCGGTGAGCTGGTCTTCCAGGATGATGATCCGGCACGCCGCGTCCACCGCCGTGCCCTGGTCGACCAGTTCCCGCGCCCTGGCCGCGATGCGGAGCTGGTAGCGGGAGTAGCGGCGGTGGCCGCCCTCGGACCGCTGCGGGGTGATCAGCTCCGCGTTGTCGAGGGCGCGCAGGAACACCTGCGTCACGTCGAGGATCTCGGCGGCCCTCCCCATGCTGTAGGCCGGGTAGTCGTCGTCGTCGAACCGGTCGGCCGGTGTGCCCGCCGACCTGGTGCTCGGCGGAACCATGAAGCCTCCGTTTGGACGTGACGCAGCAGTTGTGACCTGAACCTATGCCGCGAGTCCGGAAATGTCTACTATCGTCGATGCAGATTTTGGGCATCGCGGACCTGAGGTCCGCCGGGACGAGGAGAGGGCGGCATGCGCACGGTCCCAGAGCAGGACTACGACGCGGAAGGTCCGCGGCTGCGTGTGCACCACCGGGTCGTGGACGGCGCGGTGGTGGTCGTGGCTTCGGGTGATGTCGACATGAACACGATCGCGGACCTCGAGGAACAGCTGGCCGCGGCGCTGTCGCCGGAGGCGCCGGTGGTCGCCGACCTGACCGGGGTGACCTTCCTCGACTCCACGGGGCTGAGCGCGCTGGTGCGCTGCCACGAGCGCGCGGTCCGCGACGGCGGCTCGCTGCGGCTCGTCGCGGCGACCCGCGCGGTCTCCCGGCCGCTGCGGCTCACCGGGCTCGACCGCCTCCTGGACGTGCGCCCCACCCTGGAGGCCGCGCTGGAGGGCTGACGACCGGACGGCGCGGAATTGGCCGGACAAACCGTACGGTCGGCTAGCGGGATGGGCGCCGATCGGATTCCGCGGAGTTCGTCGTGGACGTGGGCGTCGCCCTCCGGACAAGGCGGCGACTGCGGCCCCTGGAATGCCGACCGGCGCGATCCGGCGGGTTCGACCGCGCCGGTCGAGAGGTGCGGCTGGAATGCTGTCCCGCACTCGGCCCGCGTCGTTGTCGACGCGCTGACCTGCGGTGCGCGTCGGGTGGTCGGCGATCGGCCGGGGGTCGGCATAACCGGGAAACTGTTGACCAGCTGTCGATTCGATTCGATTCACCGTCGATTCCGGTACGGGTGTTCCGATGGAAACGGGACCGTACCGAACGCGGGTATGATGCTTCCCGTTCGTCGTCGCGTGGCGCGGCGCGGTGTCCCTATTTGATACCGTTTTCACCACAAGGTCGTTTCAGGACTCGGCACATCCGCTTTCGCCCGCGGTGTGCGAACAATTCCCGAGCACATCGCGGTAGGTGGATCGCCGCATGCGCCGGCGATCGGGTGGGAGGGGGAGGGCAGGTGGCGGAAGTGGACCCCGGTCGCGCGTTACCGGTTCGCTTCACCGTGCTGGGCCCGGTCCGGGCGTGGCGGGGCGATGTCGAGATCGACCTCGGCGCGCCCCAGCAGCGGCTGGTGTTCACCTTCCTGCTCGCCGCTGGTGGTCGGCCGGTCGTCCTGGGGGAGCTCGTCGACCTGATGTGGGACGAGAACGCCCCCTCCAGCGCCGTCAACGTCGTCCACCGCTCCGTCGGCCTGCTCCGCCGGATGCTGGAGCCCGGCCTGCCGCCGAGGGCGTCGGGCCGGTGGCTGCTCCGCAAGGCGGGCGGTTACCAGCTCGAAGTCGACGAGGTGTCGCTCGACCTGCTCGCCTTCCGCGCGCTGGCCGCCGAGGCCGGGAGGCTCGCCGCCCTGGGCGCGCACGCCGCGGCGGTGCCGAAGTACGCCGAGGCGTTCGCGCTGTGGCACGGCCGGTGCGCGGACGGGCTGGACGCGGGCACGCGGGCCGCGGTGCTGTTCGCCGGGATCGACCAGGAACGCCTGGCGCTCGCCAAGGAGGCCGCCGAGTCCGCGCGGCACGCCGGCATGGCGGAGGACCTGCTGCCGGCGTTGCGCGCGGTCGCCGACCAGGCCCGGCTCGACGAGGCGTTGCAGGCCGAGGTGATGCTGCTGCTCGCGGCCGCGGGTCACCAGGCCGAGGCGCTGGGCGTCTACCAGGCGGTGCGCGCGCACCTGTCGGGCGAACTGGGCATCGGGCCCGGCCCGGAGCTGCGGGCGGCCCAGCAGCGGGTGCTGGCCCAACAGGCGTCGTCGGTCCCGCCCCCGGTGGGGACGCCGGGAGCGGCGGTCCGGCTCCGGCCCGCGCAGCTGCCCGCGGACCTGCCCGCGTTCACCGGACGCCGGGCGGTGCTGGCCGACTTGGAGGCCCTGCTGCCCGCCGACCGGGTCTCCTCCGGGTCCACCGTCATCTGCGCGATCGACGGCATGCCGGGTACCGGGAAGACCACGCTGGCCGTGCACCTCGCGCACCGGATGGCGGACCGCTACCCCGACGGGCAGCTCTACGTGAACCTGCGCGGGTTCGACCTCAGCGGCGCGGCGATGGACCCGGCCGAGGCCCTGCGCGGGCTGCTCGGGGCGCTCGACGTGCTGCCGACCAGGATGCCGTCCACTGTGGACGAACAGGTCGGCCTCTACCGCAGCCTCACGGCGGGCAAGCGGATGCTCGTCGTGCTGGACAACGCGCGCGACGCGAACCAGGTGCGCCCGCTGCTGCCGGGTTCGGCGAGCTGCCTGGTGATCGTCGCCAGTCGCGACCGGTTGACCGGTCTGGCGGCGACCGACGGCGCGCACCTGGTGTCGCTCAACGTGCTGTCGCCGGAGGAGGCGCGGGAGAACTTGGTCCGGCGGATCGGGGCCGAGCGGATCGCGGCCGAACCGCACGCCGTCGACGACGTGGTCAGGTTCTGCGCCGGGCTGCCGCTCGCGCTCAGCCTCGTCGCGGCGCGGGCCGCCGCGCATCCGGACTTCCCGTTGAGCGCGATCGCCGACGAGCTGAAGGACACCGAGGGCAGCCTGGACGCGTTCGGCGACGGCAGCAGCGGTGACGTGCGGACGGTGTTCTCCTGGTCCTACCGGACGCTCGGCGACCAGGCGGCGCGGCTGTTCCGGCTGCTGTCGCTGCACCTCGGCCCGGACATCTCGCTCGCTGCGGCCGCCAGCCTGCTCGGCACCGGCGCCAGGGAGGTGCGGGCGCTGCTGATCGAGCTGATCCGCGGCCGCCTGGTCACCGAGCACTCGCCGCGCCGGTTCGCCGCGCACGACCTGATCGGTGTCTACGCCGCCGAGCTGAGCCGGGAACTGGACTCCGACGCCGACCGCGCGGCCGCGCTCGACCGGCTGTTCGACCACTACCGGCACACCGCCCACCGGGCCAACCTGATGCTCAAGCCCAGGCTGCGGTTCGACCCGCCGCCGGGGCCGGGGCCCGGCGCGACGCCGGAGGCCATCGAGGACGACAAGCACGCGTCGCGGTGGTTCGCCGCCGAGCACCAGGTGCTCATGGCCGCCGTCCGGTACGCCGCGGAGAACGGGCGGCCGGTCGACGCCAGGGAACTCGCCCTGACGATGCAGCAGCACCTCCAGTTCCAGGGGCTGTGGCACGAGTGGGACGCGACCATGTCCGTGGTGGCGGCCTCGGCGGAGGGCGAGGGCGACGAGAAGGGGCTGGCGTTCGCGCTGCGGAGCCTCGCCGGGGCGCGCCACTACCTCGGTCGTCCCGACGACGCCGTCGCCCTGCTCGACCGGGCGTGGGAACTGCTGGGCGACCTCGGCCTGCACTACGAGCAGGCGCACGTGCTGAGCGGCCTCGGCTCGATCCACGGCAGGCAGCACCGCTACGCGGAGTCCGCCGCGCACCACGCCAGCGCGTTCACCCTGTACTCGGCGGCCGAGGATCAGCAGGGGCAGGCGAACTCGTTGCAGGGCATCGCGTGGGCGCGCAGCCAGCTGGGCGCCCACCCCGAGGCGGTCGCGTTGGCGCGCAAGGCGATGAGCCTGTTCCGCGACCTCGACGACAGCAACGGCGAGGCCAACTGCTGGGTCGTGCTCGCGGACTCGCACCGGTTGCGCGGCCAGTTCGAGAAGGCCGTCGCCTACCGGCAGCGGGCCATCGAGCTGTTCCGCCGGGCGAACATCCCGGTGTACGAGGCCGAGGAGCTGATGGAACTCGGCGACACGTTCCTGGAGGCGGGGGACAGGGCGGGCGCGCGCACGGCGTGGCTGCGCGCGCTGGCGATCCTGGAGCAGCTCCGGCTGCCCGCTGTGCGGCTGGTGTCCGACCGGCTGCTCCGGATCGAACTCGACGAGTACGGGTCGGGGGAGCGGGCGGACTACCGGCACAGCGGCTGACGCGTGGTCGGCGGTGGCCGCCTAACCGGCGGGATAGGCCGCCGTGCGGTGTGCGACGACGTCGGAGGGGTCGACCTCGTGGCCGGACCCGTCGACGTAACCGACGTGCACGGGGCGGTCGTCGGTGCGGGTCCGGCGCTCGACCGTGGGGCCTTCGGCGCGGGGGAGGTGGCGGTCGCCCCACTGCTGGAGCGCGCCGAGGACGACGTCGAGCTCGCGGCCCGCGTCGGTGAGGTGGTAGGCGTCGCGCGGCCTGCTGCCCGGCTCCTGGTAGGGCTCGCGGGTGAGCACGCCGTACTCGACGAGCGTCGTCAGCCTGGCGGTGAGGACGTCGGGAGCGATGCCGAGCACGTCGCGGAACTGGGCGAACCTGGTCGTGCCCGTCAGCGCCTCGCGCAGGATCAGGAACGTCCACCGTTCGCCCAGCACGCCGAGGCTGCGGGCGATGGAGCAGGTGGAGTCCATGAGCTTCGGGGCGGCCATGCCCCCATTCTAACCTGGGTTGCGATTTCCTACTCAGGTAGCTAGGTTGGAAATACCAACTCAGACTGGAGAACGCCATGGACCTCGCAGGCCGCACCGCTCTCGTCACCGGCGCCAACCGCGGCCTCGGCAGGCACTTCGCCGAGCAGCTGCTCCGGCGCGGGGCCACCGTCTACGCCGGAGCGCGCGACCCGGAGAGCGTCGACCTCCCCGGCGTGATCCCGATCCGGCTCGACGTCACCGACCCCGAGTCGGTCGCCGAGGCCGCTCGCACGGCGTCCGGCGTGTCGTTGCTGATCAACAACGCGGGCTCGTCCACCGGCGCGTCGGTGACCGGGGGTCCGCTCGACGACATCCGGCTGGAGATGGAGACGCACTACTTCGGCACGCTGGCGGTGACGAGGGCGTTCGCGCCGCAACTGGCCGAGCAGGGTGGTGGGGCCGTGCTGAACGTGCTGTCGGTGCTGTCGTGGTTCACCGCGCCGGGGGTCAGCGCGTACGCCGCCGCCAAGTCGGCCGCGTGGTCGCTCACCAGCGCCCAGCGCCTGGAGCTGGCCGGTCAGGGCACGCAGGTCACCGCGCTGCACGTGGGCTACATGGACACCGACATGGCCAGCCACGTCAGTTCGCCCAAGAACGACCCGGCCGCGGTCGCGCGACTGGCCCTCGACGGGCTCGCCGCGGGTGAGGTGGAGATCCTGGTCGACGACCTGAGCCGCACCGTCCGGGAGCGCCTGGCCGGTGGGGTCGCCGCGCTCTACCCGCGGTCCGCCTGACCTCTGCTCTGCCGAGTCGCCCCGCGCACCGGATGATGGTGCTGCTCGTCGTGCGGGGAGGTCCGAGCTGAACACCGTCGTGTCCGTGGTGCTGCTGGTCGCGGTGCTGGCGTTCGCCGTGATCCGGCCGCGCGGTCTGCCGGAGGCGGTGGCCGCCGTGCCCGCCGCCGGGATCGTGCTGGCGACGGGCGCGATCCCGTGGTCGCACGCGGTCGCCGAAGTCGAGCGGCTGGCGCCGGTCGTCGGGTTCCTGGCCGCGGTGCTGGTGCTGGCGCGGCTGTGCGCGGACGAAGGGCTGTTCGAGGCGGCCGGGTCGCTGATGGCCAGGTTGTGCTCGGGCAGCCCGAAGCGGTTGCTGGGAGCGGTGTTCGGGGTCGCGGCGGCCATCACGGCGGTGCTGAGCCTGGACGCCACGGTGGTGCTGCTGACGCCGGTGGTGTTCGCGACCGCGTCCCGGCTGGGCGCTCGGCCCAAGCCGCACGTGTACGCGTGCACGCACCTGGCGAACTCCGCGTCGCTGCTGCTACCGGTGTCCAACCTGACGAACCTGCTGGCGTTCACCGCCGCGGGCATCTCGTTCACCGCGTTCGCCGGGCTGATGGCGCTGCCGTGGCTGGCCGCGATCGCCGTCGAGTACGTCGTGTTCCGGTTCTTCTTCGCCTCCGACCTGGCGGCGGGTGCCGACGGGCAGCCGATGCCCGCGCCGGAGCGGAAGGCGCCCGCGTTCGTGCTGGTCGTGCTCGGACTGACGCTGGTCGGGTTCGCGGTCACGTCACCGCTGGGCGTCGACCCGGCGTGGGCGGCGTTCGGAGGCGCCCTGGTGCTGGGCGTGCGCGCGCTGGTGCGCCGGACGACCAAGCCCGTCGCGCTGGTGGGGGCGACGAGCGTCCCGTTCCTGATTTTCGTGCTGGCACTGGGGATCGTGGTCAGGGCGGTCGTCGACAACGGCCTGTCCTCGGCGGTCGGCCACCTCGTCCCGACCGGCGGCACCCTGCCCGCGCTGCTGGGCCTCGCCGCGGTCGCCGCCGTGCTGGCCAACCTGATCAACAACCTGCCCGCCGTGCTGGTGCTGCTCCCGCTGGCGGCCTCCGGCGGCACGGGCGCGGTGCTGGCCGTCCTCATCGGCGTCAACATCGGGCCGAACCTCACCTACGTGGGATCGCTGGCGACCCTGCTGTGGCGCCGGATCCTGCACCAGCACGACACCCGCGCGGACCTCGCCGAGTTCACGAAGCTCGGCCTGCTCACCGTGCCGGTGTCGCTCGTGCTCGCCGTCCTGGGACTCTGGGCGGGCCTGACCGTGATCGGAGGCTGACAACGTGGACGTCGTCGTCTGGGTGGTCGAGGGGACCTGGCGCGCGTGCGTGCGAGCCGCGCGCACGCTGACCCCGCCCGATGCGAACCTGGTCCTGCTGCACGTCACCGCGCCCGACGTGCCCGGCGCCGCGCACGGGGCGTTCGCCGGGCTGCTGGGCCGCGGCCACCCGGAGCACGACCCCGGCGACCAGGTCGAGGAACTGGCCGAGGCGGCGGCCGAACACCTGCTGCGCGTCGCGGCGGAGGAACTGGGCCGTCCCGCGACGACGGTGAACCGCCACGGCCGCGCGGAGGGGGAGGTGATCGCCGCGGTGGACGGCGCTGACCTGCTGATCGTCGCCCGCGACGGCGACCGCTCCCGGCTGGGGCCGAAGAGCCTCGGCCCGGCGACCCGGTTCGTCGTCGACCACGTGCCGTGCCCGGTGCTGCTCGTGTGGCCGGAACAGGCGCCCGACCTCACGTCGATCCCGCCGCCGCCACCGCACCGGTAATCCGGATGCGCGCCCGCGCGTCCGGTGTGACCATGTCCGCCATGATCACGGACCTTTCGCACTCATGACCGACCGGGACCGGCTGCGCGGGATCTTCGGCGAGGACGCCGAGCTGTACGACCGGTGCAGGCCGGGGTACCCGCCGGAGGTGGTCGCCGACCTCGCCTCCCTCGCGGGCCCCGGCGCGCGCGTGCTCGAGATCGGCTGCGGCACCGGGCAGGCGACGCTGCCGATGGCCCGCCTGGGCTGGGCGGTCACGGCGGTGGAGCTGGACGCGAACATGGCGGCCGTGGCCCGTCGCAACGTCCCCGAGGCCGACGTCGTCGTCTCGGCGTTCGAGGACTGGGGGCCGCCCGCGACGCCGTTCGACCTCGTCGTGGCGGCGACGGCGTTCCACTGGGTCGACCCGGAGGTGCGGGTCGTGAAGGCCGCGGACGTGCTGCGGCCGGGCGGCTCGCTCGTCGTCGTCTCCACGCACCACGTGCTGGGCGGCACCGTGCCGTTCTTCGCCGCGGCCCAGCGCTGCTACGAGCGGTTCGACCCGGCGACCCCGCCGGATCTCCGGCTGGAGCCGTCGTCGGCGATCCCGGAGGACTCCGCCGAGTTCGACGGGTCGGGGCGGTTCGGGCCGGTGTCGTTCCGGCGCCACGAGTGGGAGCTGACCTACACCGCTGCCGAATACCTGGACCTGCTGTCCACGTATTCCGGGCATCGGGCGCTGCCGCCCGATGCCCGTGAAGGCCTGTTCCGCAGCATCGCGAGCCTGATCGACGACGACCACGGGGGTCGGATCACCAAGCGGTTCATGACCCAGCTGGCGATCACCGCGCGAGGAAGCCGCTGATCAGCGCGTTCACCTCGGCCGGGCTCTCCAGCCCGGCCAGGTGGGCGGTGCGGTCCAGCACGACGAACCGGGCGCCGGGGATCGCGTCGGCCATCACCCTGGTCTCGGCCACCGGGAACGTGGCGTCCTCGGCGCCCGCCACCACCAGCACGCGGGCGCGGATCGTGGTGGCGAGTTCGCGCTGATCGGGCCTGCGGGGGACGACGCTGGTCACCGCCCAGGCCGCCGACGCCATGTCCACGCGGCGCAGCGCGGCCCGGATCGTCGAGACGACCTCCGGCCGTTCGCGCCTGGTCGTCCTGCCGATGAACGCGTCGAGCACGGGCTTGACCAGTGGTCCACGAATGCCGCCCACCAGCCTGGCCATCGCGGTGAGGAACCCGTACTCGACCCGCTGCCGGGTCGGGGCGGGGGAGGCGGTGCAGTTCATCAGCACCGCGCTGTCCAGCCGCTCGGGGAAGCGGGCGGCGACCGTGGCGCCGATCATCCCGCCCCAGGAGTTGCCCACGAAGTGCGCGGTGGTCGCGCCGAGGTGGTCGAGCACCTGCACCACGCAGCGCGCGCACTCGTCGAAGTCGAACAGCCGGGTCAGGGGCTCGCTGCCGCCGTGGCCGGGCGGGTCGACCAGCACGACCCGGTGGTCGACGCCGAAGTGCTCGACCTGCGCCGCCCACATCGTGCCGTCCATCAGCAGGCTCGGCCAGAACACCATCGTGGGGCCCTCGCCGCCCACCCGCACCCGCAGGCGGCCGAGGGAGGTCGCGACGTCCTGCTCCACGAGGTCCATCGGCGGAGCATGCCAGGCACGGACGCCAGGCGCAGGGGACGGACCCGAAGGCCCGCCCCCTGGTCCGCTACTCCACGAACACCTGGAACTCGACACCGCCGATGTCGCCGATCTCGGCGTCGAACTGCACGACGTGCTGCACGAACTCACCGGGCTCGCGGCCGGTGAACGACAGCTTCGTCTCGAACCGCTCACCGGCCTCGACCACCAGCCCCGCGATCCGGGCCTGCCTGGCGTCGGTGATCTCCAGCGAGGTCTCGCCGACCTGCTTCACGCCCTCGCCGCCGCCACCCGCCTGCTTCCAGCGGTCGAACAGCTGCCGCCCGAGGTCGATCACCAGCGACCCGCCCGCGCCCACGAAGGGCTTGCCGGGGCTGGTGACCACGAGGTCGGTCTTGATCGCCTTGTCGGTGCCGTTGCCGAGGTGGAACGGCGAGCCGACGGTCTGGCCGGGCTTCACGCGGACGGTGTCCACGTTGCGCCAGGCGATGTTGTTGTTGTTCTTGGCGTTGAGCACGGTGTTGCCGACCTCGGCGTAGGTCATCGGGTCGGTCGCCGACACCCAGCGCGCCAGCAGGCAGAAGTGACCCGGCCCCGGCACGTTGACCCACGGGATCTTCACGACCGTGGAGCCCGCGGGCACCGTGACGCCCTGCTGCCCGATGGACGTCCAGTTGCCGCCCGTCACCGGGTTCCAGACCGCCGCGCCGCCCTGCGCGGTGTAGTACACCTTCAGCGTGCCGAGACCGGGGCCGCTGCCGTAAGGGCCGGGGTTGTGCAGCTTCACGTGCACGTAGCTGGTCGAGCCGACGACCGGTTGGCCGCCGGGGCAGTCCGCCAGCGTCGGGCAGACCTTGATGTCAGGGCTGCTCCACACCGTCCCGTTGGGGTTGGTCTCGACGCCCGTGTCGGTGGGCTGGTCGTGCATGAACACGTCGGTCTGCTTGCAGTCGCTCAGGAACCGCTGGATCGCCGTGGCGGTCCCGCTCCCGTCGGCGGCCGCCTGGGTGTAGATGCCACCGGTCGTGGTGGCGTAGTTCTGCATGATCGGCACGATCGTCGACGAGTACGCCGTCGAAGAGGGCGTCGGCACGTACACCGCCGAGATCTTGATGCCCACGCCGAGCGCCTCGGTGGCGCGCGCCGCCGCGTTCACGTTGTCCGTGCCCACGACGTAGTTGTTGTCGAACCCGCCGGGTCGCGCGTCCGTGACCAGCACGACGAACTTCGTCGCCGTCGACCGCCACACCCCGTTGAAGTTCCCGACCTGCGGCCGCCCGGCCGCGGGCAACCGGTTCACCGCCGTGTTGAGCGCCTCGTCCGACGCCTCGGGCTCGCTGGCGCCACCACTGGCCCCGAGCGTGTTCGTCACGTAGCTCGTGACCGCCGCCGCGTTGCCCGGCGCCAGGTCGTTCACCACCGTCACGTTGTCCTTGAAGGTCACCAGACCCAGTTGGTAGTCACCGCCGGACGCGGTCACCACGTCGTTCACGATGCTGTTGATACCGGTCTTCAGGTTGGTGATCGTGCCGCCCATGCTGCCGGTGTCGTCCAGCACGAACGCCACGTCCAGCGGCCCGCACTTGCTGGCGGCCGGCGCGGGGGCGGCGACCGTCGCAGGGACGAAGGCGATGGTGCTGATAGCGGCCAATGCCGCGCAGGCCAACGCGCCCAGCGCGCGCCGTCGTCCACGTTGACGAACGGATTCCATCACTTGTTCTCTTCTCACTCGTGCGATCGGGTGCAAGGGCCCGATTCGCTGCTCCGAATGCACCGGAAGGGGAGTCCGGGCACGTCAGACGGATGGGTGAGGAGGGCGGGAAATACCGTGATGCGCATTTCCGGTGTTTTTGCGCATTGGTTTTGGGAATGGTATGGGGCGGGAAAACGAATGTGGGGACCGTTCGGTCTATTAGGGGTCGCGGAATGGCGGTAATGCCGGTGGCGGATGTGTTTGTTGACCATGTGTCACCGTGTGCGGGTGCATGCGACGGATGACGAGGGTGTCGGGCTGGACGCGGACCGCGTGGAGTCCCCCGTGGTGGCGCGGGTGGACGTGGGGCCGAGGGCCGATCTGCTGGTGTCGTTCGCGGGGCTGTCGGAGCGGGGACGGGACAAGTCGCTGGCCCTCTTGTGGGCCATTGGTCAAGTCGCGGCCGGGCACGACCGGTTGTTCCCGTGGGCGCAGTTCAAGGTCGACGCGGGGCGGGTGCTGGCGGAGTTCGGGCTTGAGGAGCCCGAGGCCCCGTACTGGGGGTTGGGTGCGGAGTCCGGGTTGTGGGAGGCGGGTGAGCGCGCAGGGTTCACGTCGCACGTGGCCGAGCGGTTGGGAGACCGCGGGTTCCGGGGGCGGGTGGTCGACGTGCTGCACCGCGAGCACTTGGCGGACGTGGACTTCCGGGCGCTGCTGACCTTGGTCGGTCTCGCCGACCACGACCTGGCGCCGCCGAGCGCGCTGGACGTGCTCCGGTCGCTGGTGGGCAAGCAGCTCTTCACCGTGACCGGCAAGCCCAACCGGATCATCCGGGTCGATCCCGACGTCGTGCGCGTCGGCACAGGGCGGTCGGAAGCAGGGGAGCCGGTGCGGGTCGCGGCTGTTCAGAAAGGGCTGGACCTGTTGCGGGAGAAAGGGTTCGTGCGGATCCATCCGACCGCGGACGGACTTGGCCATCGCAGTTCGTTCATCGGTGCCGTCCTGGCCACGGTGCCGGGCGCGGTGGCGTCGACGGGGCCCGCCATGGTCACCATGGCGGACCCCGTCGACATTCCCGTGAGCGAAGGTGCCCTGTTCGCGGTCCTGGACGGCAAGGCGGTGCGGAAGTACCGCAAGGAGCAGGTGTACCTGCGCCGGTTCCTGGTGGGGGACCGGCGGCAGGCGTCCTGCGACCTGTGCGGCCAGGAGTTCCCGATGGGCTTCCTGGTCGCCGCCCACGTCAAGCCGCGGTCGCTGTGCACCGACGAGGAGCGCAACGACCTGCGCAACGTGGCCATGCTCGCCTGCGGGTTCGGCTGCGACCGGCTCTACGAGGACGGGTACCTGGCCGTCGACGAGCACGGTCGGGTGCTGGCGGCGCCGAGCACGGTCGAGCTGGGGTCAGCCGTCAGCGACTACCTGCGCCGCCTGGAAGGCCTGCGGTGCACTGCTCACCGGCCGGGGTCCGAGCCCTACTTCGCCTGGCACCGGGACAACGTCTACCGGCGTGGACCCGCCACGGCGTAGGCGGTGGTGCCGAGGACGGCCAGGGTGAGGGCCGTCCACGTCGCCGCGGGGGTGTCGGGTGGTTGGAGCATCCAGGTGGAGGCGCGGAACGCGTTGCTGTCGGCGTGCGGGATGAAGAACGCGATGGTGGGCCAGGCGAAGGGGAGGGTCCAGGCGTACTGGGCGCCGAAGGCGGTGGCGGCCAGGGCGGCGAGGCCCATGAGGCCCGCGCTGTCGCGGATGACGAAGGCCGTGGGGGCGAGGTCGGGGCCCGCGGACTGGAGGGCGAGCAGCGCGGTGGCGGCGAGGGTGCCGATGAGCAGGACGTGCGCCGCCCGTCTCGGCAGCCAGCGGACCGCGGCGGTGCGGTCCAGGTCGAGGTCCTGGCCGCCCAGACCCACCGCCATGACGGCGACGGCCGTGGCGAGCGCGATGCTCGCCATCCGGAAGCCGGGGGTGTCGCCGGCGGTCAGGAACCAAAGGGCCGTGGTGCTGATGAGCAGGGCGGTGACGGAGGCCGGGACCTGGCGGGAGCGGGCGTAGAGGGTCAGCCACCTCACGGGGCGCCGCCGGTGAGCGCGTCGAGCTGGTCGCCCTGGCAGGACAGCGAGACCGACCGCAGGGCGGTCATCCGGGCGAGCTGCTCGTCGGCGGGCAGTGCGCGCAGGGAGTCCCAGGTCCGCTTCGCGAGGTCGTTGGACTCCCGGTACTCGGGGTAATCGGAGTTCCTGGTGTCGTGCGGCGGCGCGTATGAGTCGACGAACCAGGACGCGGCCACGGAGCGGGCGATCGTCTCCCTGGTGGCCTTCTCGTACTGATCGCGGGTGGTGGAGTCGCCCCAGCCGAAGCACGTCGGCGCACCGGCGCCCGAGACGAGGCGGCGGGTCAGCTTGCCGGCCCCGACCTCGCCGAGGTCGAGGTCGTCGAACGTCGCGGTCACCTCGGTCGCCGACCGCGGCCGGACTCCGGTGTCCGACTTCGCGATGACCACCTCGCGGACCCCCGTCGGGGGATCGGGCAGTTTCGCCAGCAGCCGCAGCGCTTCCTCCGCCTGCCCGCCCGCCGTGGCCAGTTGCGCCTCGTGCATCTTCGTCACGCACAGCCGCCCCTGGCACACGAGTTCGGTCGCGGCCTGGTCGACCACGTAGGTCTGCGCGCGGTCCGCGGGCAGCACGGCCAGCGCGACCGCCGCGCCCACCGCCACCGGGAGCAGCGAGACCAGTCGTCGTCGGGCTGTGGACGCGGTGGCCAGCAGCAGACCGGTCGCCGCCATGCCGACCAGCCAGACCGCCTGGCCCGCGCTGACCCGGTCCGACACGACGGCGAACACGTCCCGCACGCCGCTGAGGGCGGGGGACAGCAGGGAGACCCGCATGGGCACCGCGCCGCCCAGCGAACTGGCCGGGTCGCTCCCCAGCGTCAGGAACGTTATCCCCACCAGGGACGCGAGGGCGAGCAGCGGCGGCGTCAGCGCGGACGGCAGCGTGCGGCCGACCCCGATCCCCAGCCACGCCCCGGCGACCATGCCCAGCACGCCGACCAGCACGGTGGGCACCCACCCGAGGTGGAAGTACCCCTCGTTGGCGACGACCTGGACCGCGGCCACCGCGAAGATCACCAGGTAGCCCGCCGCCAGCGTGATCGCCGTCGCGCCCAGGGTCTTGAGCGCGCGGTGCAGCACCGGCCGCGGTGTGCTGGACAGCAGCTCGCCCACACCCGAGCGGTGGTCGCGAAGTCCTTGCAGCGCACCGGCTCCGACCACGAGCGGCCACAGGACGTTCAGCAGGAAGCGCCCCCAGCCCGCCGCGTTCGTCCACTGCTCGGTCCAGTCCTCGGCGCTGTGGCCCCACGGCCCGCTGAACGAGTAGAGGAAGCCGAACGCCACCACCACGACCAGTACGCCCGCCCACGGCGCGGCCGAGCGCCGCAGCTCGATTCCCAGGATCCGCCGGTTCACCACTGCCCCTGTCCCTTGCCCGGCTCGCCGAGCAGCGCCGAGTAGCCGCGTTCGATCGGGCTGTCGCCCACGTGCTCCGGTCCGCCCGCGGTGGCCAGTTGATCGGGCGTGCCCTGGAAGACGAGCTTGCCCTCGGCGAACAGCACGACGTCCGTGCACGCCGCCGCGACGTCCTCGACCAGGTGCGTGGACACGACGACGCAGCTGTCGGTGCCCAGTTCCTGCAGGAGTTCGCGGAACCGCAGCCGCTGCGCCGGGTCGAGGCCCGCCGTGGGCTCGTCGAGCAGGAGGACCCGCGGGTCGTTCACGATCGCCTGCGCGATCCCCGCCCGCCGGACCATGCCGCCGGACAGCGTCTTCATCCGGTGGTCGGCCCGGTCGGCCAGGCCCACCCGCTCGACGGCGCGCTGCACGGCCGCCGGGACGTCCCGCTTGGGCATCTCCTTGAGCCACGCCATGTACTCGACGAACTCGCGGACGGTGAACCGCTTGTAGTAACCGAACTCCTGCGGCAGGTAGCCGATCCGGCGGCGCAGGGCACGCTGGTCGACGCGTCCTCCCACGGAGGTGCCGAGCACCTCGAGCGTGCCGTCCGCGGGCCGGAGCACCGTGGCGAGGGCGCGGATCAGGGTCGTCTTGCCCGCGCCGTTGGGCCCGAGCAGCCCGTGGACGCCGGTGCCGAGCGACAGGTCGAGCCCGTCGACGGCCATCTTGCGCACTCCTACGCGGACCTTCAGACCGGTGGCCCTGATCTCGTGGGAGTAGGTGGTCGGTGCGGTCTCGGCCGCGCTCACCACTCGGGTCATGTTTCCTCTTTCATCGGTGTGCGCCCAGGTGCGTGTAGGCGTCCTTGCGGACGGCCACGACGACGAGTCCCAGCGCGAGGAGAACGCCCCACACGGGCAGGCCGCCCTGGTGCGAGGTGAGGGGGGAGGGGATCAGGGCCGTGGACGGTGCGACGATCACGACCGCCCACACCACGACCAGTGCGATGGCGGCCCGGCCGATGCCGACCAGACCGCCGAGCGCGAGGGTCGTGGTGGTGAAGGCGAGGCACGGCAGCAGCCACAGCGCGGTCGAGGTGCTCGGGCCCGCGGCCAGCAGGATCGGGATCACGGTGAGCAGCACCGAGACCGTGCGCCGCAGCAGCAGCGGCAGTCCGGCGCGGGGAGTCGACGCGGTCATCTCGTAGACCGGGTCGAGCCCCCGCCCCCAGGCGGCCGCCACGCCGAGCACCGGCAGGACCGGTGCTACCAGCAGCACCACCGACACCCCGTCGGGACCGCCGGAGGACAGCCGGTCGGCCAGCACGGCCAGCAGCGCGACCACCAGCGTCATGGTCAGCCACGGCACCATGGACGGGGTGACCCAGGCGTTGAGCCCGCGCAGCCACGGTCTCCTGCGCGGCATCTGCGGGACCGCGTCCAGCAGCGGCCGGAGGTCCGTCCACACCGCGTCCACCAGCACGCCGTCATCGGTGTCGGCCAGCAGCGCCCGGCACGGCGCGCACTTCTCGAGGTGGGCCTCCACGGCCCACACCTCGTCGGCCGGGATGTCCGCGTCGCCGCGCGCGTACCGCCCGACAAGTCCTCCGGAGGGGTGTTCCACGGTCATGACAGCGCCTCCCGCATGGCGATCCGGGCCCGACGGGCGCGGGTCTTGACGGTGCCCTCCGGCACCCCGAGCAGGACCGCCGTCTCCCGGACGCTCAGCCCGTCGAGCACCATGGCCTGCAACACCTGCCGCAGTTCCGGCGCCAGGCGCCGCAACGCGTCACCGACGTCGTCGCCGACGACGCCCGCCAGCACCTCGTCCTCGACGGGCGGCGCCACGGTCTCCGCGGCGGCGGCCGGTGGCGGTTCCGCGTGGTGCGCCCGCCGCCGGAACGCGTCGATCAGCCGCCGCGCCGCGATAGTCCACAGCCACCCGACCGCCGTGCCGTCCACCGAGGCCCCGTCGAACGCGTCCGCCGCGCGCCACACCGACAGGTAGGTCTCCTGCATGACCTCGGCGACGATCTGCTCGTCGGCGCACCGGCGGCGCAGCCGCACGGCGATCCACGGCGACGTCCGCCGGTACAGCTCCTCGAACGCGGTCCGATCACCCTTGGCGACCAGGCGCACCAGGTGCGCCTCGTCGCGTTCGGCCGGTCTTCCCCGTAGTGGTCCCACACCCCGCAAGACGCCCGGATCGCCCGGAAGGTTCTCAGGTGGATGTGACATGGGTCACACGATGCGGTGAACGGGGCGGCATGACCGGACATCGGTCGAACCGCCCCGGCGGCGTGCTCGGGCGCGTTGAGCGCGCCGCCGGGGCGGGTCCTAGCGGGTGCTTTCCCTGATCTCCAGGGAGAACGGGGTCTGCACGTCCTCCGGGTCCAGTTCCTGCCCACCCTTGATCCGGCGCCGGATCAGGTCGACCGCGCTGTGCGCGATGGCCGCCTTGTCCGGGGCGATGGTCGTCAACGAGGGCATGCTGTAAGCGCTCTCCTCGTTGTTGTCGAAGCCCACGACCGCCACGTCCTGGGGCACCCGTGTGCCGTGCTCGGCCGCGGCCCGCAGCGCGCCGATGGCCAGCAGGTCGTTGAAGCAGAAGACCGCGTCGGGCGGTTCCGGCAGCGACAGCAGGTGCGCCATCGCCTCGGCGCCGTCGCGGCGGTGGTAGTTGAGGGCCTGCACGATCAGGTCGTGGCGCACCGGCAGGCCCGCGGCCGTGAGCGCGGAGCGGTAGCCCTCCAGGCGCTGCGTCGCGGTGCCGCGGTAGGGGTGCGCGCCGATGGCGGCGATCCGGCGGCGGCCGAGGGCGATCAGGTGCTGGGTGGCGACCCGCGCGGCGACCACGTTGTCGATGCCCACGTGGTCGATCGGCACGTCGACCGAGTGCTCGCCGAGCATCACGACCGGGATGCCGGGGTCCAGTTCGTCGAAGTCCCTGGAGTGCAGCGCTTCCGGGCTCACGATGGCCGCGTCGATCATGTGCGGGCCGAGGGCGGCGAGCGTGGAGCGCTCCCGTTCCCTGGTACCAAGGGTCTGCTCGATGAGCACGTTCCACTCGTGCTCCTGCGCCGCTTCCAGCACCAGTCCGGCCATCTCGCCGAAGTAGGGGATGCTCAGTTCGGGTAGGACGAGGGCCAGTGAGCCGGTGCGGCCGCGGCGCAGGTTGCGCGCTCCGATGTTGGGGCGGTAGCCGGTCGTGGCCAGTGCTTCCTCGACCCGGCGGCGGTTGTCCGGTTTCACGAACTCGTAGCCGTTGACCACGTTCGACACCGTCTTGACCGACACACCGGCGAGCCTGGCGACGTCCTTGAGCGTGGCCAACCAAGGCCTCCCATCGGCGTCGGTTCATGGGGAACGGATGTGATCGTAACCTGTTCTCCTGGGTCTTTACAACGTTGTACCAACGATGTAAATCTGTCACCGTCCCGTCTTGGTGACGGGGCTCACGCCGTCCGATCGAGGAGCAACCGATGTCCACGCCGCCCGTGCGCCGCACCAAAGCCGCTCTGTTCGCGGTCACCACGCTCACCGTCGCGCTGACGGCCTGCACCAGCCGCGAGGCCGACACGAACACCCAGTCCAGCGCGGGTCCCGCGGCCTCCGCCGCGGCGTCCCAGGCCAGCGGTCCTGGCTGCACGCTGGAGAAGACCGGCTACCCGAAGGTCGACGTGAAGAGCGCGATCGTCGGCTTCTCCCAGTCGGAGAAGGAGGCCAACCCCTTCCGCATCGCCGAGACCCAGTCCATCAAGGACGAGGCGGCGAAGCTGGGCATCGCCTCCGACAAGCTGCTGGTCACGAACGCGCAGAGCGACCTGAACAAGCAGATCAGCGACATCAAGTCCATGTTGGACCGGGGCGCGCAGCTGCTGATCGTGGCGCCGCTCAACTCCGACGGCCTCCAGCCCGCGCTCGACGCGGCGAAGGCCAAGAAGGTCCCGGTCGTCACCATCGACCGCAAGGTGACCTCCGCCCCGTGCACCGACTACCTGACGTTCATCGGGTCCAACTTCGTCGAGCAGGGCCAGCGCGCCGCCGCCGAGATGGTCCGGGTGACCGGTGGCACCGGCAAGGTCGCGATCCTGCTCGGCTCGTCGGGCAACAACGTGACCACCGACCGCACCAAGGGCTTCAAGGACGAGCTGGCCAAGACGACGGGCCTGACCGTGGTCGCCGAGCAGACCGGTGAGTTCGACCGCTCCAAGGGCCAGGCGGTCATGGAGCAGCTGATCCAGAGCAACCCGGACATCACCGCGGTGTACGCGGAGAACGACGAGATGGGCATCGGCGCGGTCACGGCGCTCAAGGCCGCGGGCAAGAACCCCGGCAAGGACGTCAAGATCGTCTCGATCGACGGCACGAAGAACGCCGTGCAGCTGGTCGCCGACGGCGGCTACAACGCGGTCGTCGAGTCCAACCCGCGCTTCGGCCCGCTGTCCTTCAAGGTCCTCCAGGACTTCGCGGACGGCAAGGACATCAGCGAGAACGTGGTGATCTCCGACGACCAGTACGACGAGACCAACGCGGCCACCAAGGTCGGGAACGCGTACTGACGTGGAACCGGTGCTGGAGGTAACCGACGTCGTGAAGGAATTCGTCGGCGTTCGCGCGCTCGACGGGGTGTCGTTCGCGGTGCGGCCGGGGGAGGTGCACGCCCTGGTCGGGGAGAACGGCGCGGGCAAGTCCACGCTGATCAAAGTGCTCACGGGCGTGCACCGCCCCGACTCCGGCGAGGTCCGGCTGCGGGGCGAGGTGGTGTCCTTCGACCGCCCGGTGCGGGCGCAGGAGGCCGGGATCTCCACGATCTACCAGGAGGTCAACCTCGTCCCGCTGATGAGCGTGGCGGCCAACGTGTTCCTCGGCCGCGAGCCGCGGAACCGGTTCGGCCTCGTGGACTGGGCCGAGATGAACCGCAAGGCCGCGGAGCTGCTGGGCGGCTACGGGATCCACACCGACGTGAAGCGCCCGCTCGGGACGCTCAGCGTCGGCGCCCAGCAGATGGTCGCGCTGGTGCGGGCGGTGTCCACCGACGCCGACGTGGTGATCATGGACGAGCCGACGTCGTCGTTGGAGCCGCGCGAGGTCGAGACGCTGTTCTCGGTCGTCGAGCAGCTGCACGACAAGGGCATCGCGGTCGTCTACGTGAGCCACCGGATGGACGAGCTGTACCGGATCTGCGACCAGGTCACGGTGCTCCGGGACGGGAAGCTGGTCCACACCGGGCCGCTGAACGACCTCTCGCGCATCGAACTGGTGTCGATGATGCTCGGCCGCAGCGTCAACGACATCCGCGAGCACGGCGCGACCGCGTTCGGCGAGGACCACCACGCCGGGCGGGAGCCGATCCTGCGGGCGGAGAACCTGTCCAGCGGCGTCCGGCTGTCCGACGTGTCGGTGTCGATCCGGCCCGGTGAGGTCGTCGGCCTCGCCGGGCTGCTCGGCTCCGGCCGCACGGAGACCGCGCGGGCCATCGTCGGCGCGCTGCCGCTGGACGGCGGCACGGTGCTGGTCGGCGGCAAGGCGCTGAAGTCGGGTGACGTCGGCGCGGCGATGGCCGCGGGCGTCAACATGCTGGCGGAGGACCGCAAGGCGGAGGGGATCATCCCCAACCTGTCCGTGCGGGAGAACATCGTGCTCGCCGCGCTGCCCCAGCTGTCCCGCTTCGGCGTGGTCAGCAGGGACAAGCAGGACCGGATCGTCGACACCTTCGTGAAGCGCCTGCGCATCAAGGTGTCCAACCCCGACCAGCTCGTGTCGGAGCTGTCCGGCGGTAACCAGCAGAAGGTGCTGCTGGCCCGCTGGCTGTGCACCAAGCCGAAGGTCCTGCTGCTCGACGAGCCGACCCGCGGCATCGACGTCGGCGCCAAGGCCGAGGTGCAGGCGCTGATCGACGAACTCGCCCAGGAAGGCTTGGCCGTGCTGCTGATCTCCTCGGAGATGGAGGAACTGCTCGACGGGGCTGACCGGCTGGTCGTGCTCAAGGACGGAGCGGTGGTGGGAGAGCTGTCCGGGGACGACCTGACCCAGGACAAGGTGCTCGCCGCGATCGCGGGGGAGGCGCCATGACCGCGATGACGGCGACGGCGGGCGGGATCGACCGCGCCCGCGTGGCCCGGTGGCTCCAGGAGTACGGCGTGTACGTCGCCGTCGTCGTGCTGCTGCTGTTCAACGTGTTCTTCACCGCGAACTTCCTGACGCTGGGCAACTTCCGCACGCAGCTGGTGCAGGCCGCGCCGGTCTGCATCGTGGCGCTGGGCATGGCGCTGGTGATCGGCACCGAGGGCGTCGACCTGTCGGTCGGCGCCGTCATGGCGCTCGCCGCGTCGCTCATCCCGCTGTACCTGGGCGCCGGTCCGATCCCCGCCATCGCCATCGCGCTGGTGGTGGGGATCGTGGCCGGGACGTTCAACGGGTTCCTGGTGGCCCACCTCGGCATCCAGCCGATCGTGGCGACACTGGCGCTGCTGGTCGGCGGCCGCGGGCTCGCGCTCGTGATAGCCAACGGCCAGCTGGTGCAGCTGCACGACAAGACGTTCCTCGAACTGGGCACGGGCGACCTGGCGGGAATCCCGATCAGCGTGTGGGTCGCGGGCCTGCTGTCGGTCGTGATGGCGCTGCTCGTCGGGCGCACCACGTTCGGCCGCAGGCTGGTCGCGATCGGCGGCAACCGCACCGCCAGCGCGCTGGCGGGCCTGCCGGTCAAGGCCGTGCTGGTCGGCGTGTACGCGATCTGCGGCCTGCTCGCGGCCGTGGCGGGCGTGCTCGCGACCGCGCGCCTGAGCGCCAGCGACCCGGCCGACGTCGGGATGCTGATGGAGCTGTCGGCGATCACCGCGGTGGTCGTCGGCGGCACGGCGCTCACCGGTGGCCGGGTGCGGATCCTCGGCACGGTGTTCGGCGTGATCCTCATGCAGCTGGTGCGCGCCACGCTCATCAAGCACAACCTGCCCGACTCGACCGCGCAGATGGTCCAGGCCGCGATCATCGTCGTCGCGGTGTACGTCGCCCGTGAACGGAGCACCCGTTGACCGCCGTGATCACCGATCCTCCGGACACCGCGGCCACCACCCGCCGCGAGCTGATGACCGGTGTCCTGCAACGGCAGGGCGCGGCCATCGCGCTGGTGATCGTGGTGGCCGTCGCGTGGTTCTCGTTCCCGCGCTTCGGCAGCCTGGACAACCTGCGCGACCTGGCGCTGCAGAGCTCGTTCCTGGCGGTGATCGCGCTCGGCATGACGTTCGTGATCATCACCGGCGGCATCGACCTGTCCGTGGGGTCGCTGTACGCGCTGGGCGGCGTGCTGGCGGCCTACGCCTCCCAGTACGGCTTCCTGGCCGCGCTGGCGCTGCCGCTCGCGGTGTGCGGGCTGATCGGGTTCGTCAACGGCGTGCTGGTGGCCAGGACGAAGATGGCGCCGTTCATCGTGACGCTGGCGTCGCTGCTGTTCGCCCGCGGCCTGCTGCTGGCGATCACCGACGAGGGCTCGAACACCTACCGCGTGCCCGCCGACTCGGCGTTCATCGAGCTGGGCCGCGGCACGATCGGCGGGTTCGGGTACCCGGTGTTCATCGCACTGGTCCTCTGCGTGATCGGCGCGGTCGTCCTGCGCCGCACCAGGTTCGGCCAGTCGGTGTTCGCCACCGGCGGCGCGGAGCAGTCCGCGCTGCTGATGGGGCTCCCGGTCGCGCGCACCAAGATCACCGTCTACACGATGAGCGGTGTGCTCTCCGGACTGGCCGGCGCCCTGACGGCGGCCTACCTGCAGTCCGGCGTCACCGTGATCGGCGTGGGCACCGAACTGGACGCCATCTCGGTGGTCGTCATCGGCGGCACCCTGCTCACCGGCGGCGCGGGCACCGTGCTCGGCACGGTCATCGGCGTGGGGCTGCGCAACGTCATCCAGAACATCATCAACCAGATCGGCACGCTCGACAGCAACTACCAGTCGGTGGTCAGCGGGGCGTTCCTGCTCCTGGTGGTGATCCTCCAGCGGTCGCTCGCCCGCACGAAGACCAGGAGATAGGAGGTCCGCCCCACCCGTTCGGCCCATCCGCTTCCCCCTGCGAAGTCTTGGAGCCACCATGTTCTCGTTCCGACGCGTCCTGAGCGTCGTCACCGGTCTCTTAGTCGCGACGACGGCCGTGGTCGCCGTCGCACCAACGGCTTCGGCTGCCACCTGGCAGCCGAAGCCGTTCCAGCTCACGACGCCCTGGACCTCCCAGGTGTCGCCGACCAACGCCCTCCCCGAGTACCCGCGTCCGCAGCTGGTGCGCTCGGAGTGGCTGAACCTCAACGGGGTGTGGGAGTTCGCCGGAGCCCCCAACCTCGACTCGCCGCCCATCGGCCGCACGCTCGCCGAGGGCGTCCTGGTGCCCTACCCGATCGAGTCCGCGCTGTCGGGGATCAAGCGGCACGAGGACAACATGTACTACCGCCGGGGTGTGACCATCCCGTCCACCTGGAACGGTCGAAGGGTGAAGCTCAACTTCGGCGCGGTCACCTGGGAGACCCGCGTGTGGGTCAACGGCGTCCGCGTCGGCTCCACGCACACCGGCGGCTACGACGCGTTCTCGATCGACATCACGTCCGCGCTGAAGGCCGGTGAGAACGAGATCATCGTCGGCGCGCGCTCGACCGTCGACGGCGGCCTGTTCCCGATCGGCAAGCAGCGCAAGAACCCCAGCGGCATCTTCTACACCGCGTCCTCCGGGATCTGGCAGACGGTGTGGCTGGAACCGGTCAACACCGCGAGCATCACCCGGCTCGACACCACCCCGGACGTCCCGGCGGGTGTGCTCGACCTGGTGGTGCAGGGCACGTCCGGCGTGCAGGCCCGCGCCGAGGTGCTCAGCGGCGGCCAGGTCGTCGGGACCGCCACCGGCGCGACCGGTTCGCACCTGCGGATCCCCGTCCCGAACGCCCGGCTGTGGTCGCCCGACGACCCGTTCCTCTACGACCTGCGGGTGACCCTGACGGGCACCGGGGGAGGGGACGCCGTCACCGGCTACTTCGGCATGCGGTCGGTCGGCAAGGCGATGATCGGCGGGGTGCTGCGGCCGACGCTGAACGGGAAGTTCGTGTTCCAGCTCGGTACGCTGGACCAGGGCTACTGGCCCGACGGCATCTACACCGCGCCCACCGACGCGGCGCTCAAGTTCGACCTGGAGCGCCAGAAGGCGTTGGGCTTCAACATGGTCCGCAAGCACATCAAGGTCGAACCGGCCCGCTGGTTCTACCACGCGGACAAGCTCGGGCTGATGGTGTGGCAGGACATGCCCGCCCTCGACTCGGTCGACGACACCCCGGTCGCCAGCCACGCCAACTACGAGTCGGAGCTGCGCCGGATCGTCGACCAGCTCAAGGGGATCACGTCCATCGTCCAGTGGGTCCCGTTCAACGAGGGCTGGGGCGAGTACGACAACGGCCGCATCGTCGACCTGGTGCGCTCGATCGACAACACCAGGCTGATCAACCACAACTCCGGCTCGAACTGCTGCGCGTCCGACCCGGAACCCTCCAACGGCGACATCATCGACGACCACGCCTACCAGATCTCCACCGGCACCAGGCTCCCCACCGCCACGCGCGTCGCGGTGCTGGGCGAGTACGGCGGCCTCGGCAGGCGGGTCACCGGCAGCGAGTGGCAGCCGGGAGCCGGGTTCGCCTACGGCGCGCTGTACCCGGACGAGACGTCGCTGACGAACCGGTACGTGGACATCACCAAGGAGGTCGGCAAGTTCGTGCACTCGCGCGGGCTGTCGGCGTCGGTCTACACCGAGCCCTACGACGTGGAGAACGAGGTCAACGGCTTCTACACCTACGACCGCCGGGTGCTGAAGATGACCGAGGCGCGGGTGCGCGAGGTGAACCAGCGCGTGCTGGCCATCGCGCGCGGCACGGAGGTCGGCCGTGGCGAGCTCGTCTCGCTGCGGGTGACGACGTCCGGGTACACCGACCGGTTCCTGCGCCACGCGGACTCGTTGGGGCGCACGGACGTCGTCAACGACGCCAGTTCCGACGGCGCCAAGCAGGACGCCACGTTCTGGGCGCGCCCCGGACTGGCCGACGCGACGTGCCTGTCGTTCGAGTCGCGCAACTTCCCAGGCAGGTTCCTGCGGCACTCGAACTCCCGGATCCGCAACGACGCGAACGACGGGTCCGCGGGTTTCGCGGGCGACGCGACGTTCTGCGCCCGTGAAGGAGCGGGCGGTACCGCGCTGGAGTCCTACAACGTGCGGGGTTCCTACCTGCGGCACTACAGCGAGGCGGTCTACATCGCCAGTGCGGGCGGGACGAACGCGTGGGACGGTGGCGGGAGCTTCACCGCCGACACCACGTGGGCGGCGAGCACCGGGATCTGGCGCAGTGGCGCCGACCTGCCGCTGGACCAGGCGCGGTCGTTCCGGGTGACCTCGCCCGGCTTCACCGACCGGTACCTGCGGCACCAGTCCGACCTGGCCCGCACGGACGTGGTGAACGACGCCAGCGCCGCGGTGGCGAAGTCCGACGCCACGTTCGTCGTCCGCCGGGGTCTGGCCGACTCCACGTGCTACTCGTTCGAGTCGCGCAACTTCCCCGGCCGGTTCCTGCGGCACGCGGACTTCCGGGTCCGCCTGGCGGCGAACGACAACACCGACATCTTCCGGAAGGACGCGACCTTCTGCGCCCAGCCGGGAACCGGCGGTGTGCGGTTCGCCTCGGTCAACGAGCTGGGCACGAACATGCGGCACTTCTCGGAGGAGGTGTGGGTCGCCTCCAGCGGCGGCGCGCACACCTACGACAGCGCCTCGTCCTACAACCAGGACGTGAGCTGGGCGGTGTCCAACCCCTGGGCGCCGTAGGCCCGTGACCGGTGGTGCCGTCGTCCGCGGCGGCACCACCGGTGCGCTCAGGCCTTCCCGGTCACCGACCGGATCTCGGCGTCGTACAGGGCCCCGGTGTCGACGCCCATGCCGGCGAAGTGGCCCGCCAACTCCAGGCTCAGCACGCCGTGCAGCCTGCTCCAGAACGTGACGGACCGGCCGAACGCGGCCTCCGGGCTCCCCAGCAGGTCGGTGTAGGCCGTCACCAGCGGTGTGAAGATCCGCCGCGCGAGGTCGGTCGCGTCC
Source organism: Umezawaea sp. Da 62-37 (assembly GCF_032460545.1). Classification (GTDB taxonomy): domain Bacteria; phylum Actinomycetota; class Actinomycetes; order Mycobacteriales; family Pseudonocardiaceae; genus Umezawaea. The sequence goes on along the minus strand of NZ_CP135965.1, from coordinate 2,081,017 downwards.
GGCGGCGCCGAGTAGCCCGGCACCGGGGTCCCGTACACCAGCAGGTAGCGCTGCGGGTTGGTCGACGCCCAGTCGCGCAGCGCCTCGGCGAGCAGCCGCAGCGTCGTCTCCGGGGCCGCGTCGACCGGCACCGCCTCGACGACCTCGGCCAGGTCCTGGTAGGCCGTGAGCACGAGTTCGGTCAGCAGCTCGTCACGGCTGGCGAAGTAGCGGTAGAGCGCGGGCGCGGTCATGCCCATCTTCTTGGCGATCGCCTTGAGCGACAACGCGGACGCGCCCGCCTCCACGATCTGCTCCCAGGCGTGCGCCCGGACCTCGTCGCGGACCTGCTCGCGGTAGCGCGCGCGGGGCCCTGCGGTCACCTGCTCCACTGTTCGACCTTCCTCGGATCACCCGAGCGTACTGGAGCGGTGGCGGGGGACCCGGTCACGCGGCCCAGCCGGTCGGGTGCTGCTCGCGGACCGACGACCACGCCGCGGCGCTCATCCGGCCCGCCTTCCGGTTGAACGCGCGGTCGTTCAGCCGGAACGGCGCGGACAGGTCGACGTAGCTGTCGTGGGTCGCCTTGGGGTCCCAGCCCTTGGTGGGGATCCGCAGGTGGTCGGCGCGGTCGCTCTTGTCCTGGCTGGTGATCCGCAGGACGTCCACGCGCTTGCGGTAGGTGCGCAGGACCACGCACGGGCGCACCTTGCCGCCGGTGCCCTCGCGGAACGGGACGTCGGCCCACCAGATGTCGCCGGGCTGCGGCCTGCTCAGCCACGACTCGTCCGGAGCGGAGGCCTGGAGCTCGCCCGGCTTCGGCGTCCGGCGCGCGTAGAGCACTCCGGCCACCACGGCTGCGGCGACGGCGACGAGCACGACTGCGTACAACAGGGTCATGGGGACTCCGGGGTGTGGGGGCGCGGCACGTGGCTCCGCGCCGCCACAGTCTGCCCTGCGCGCGGCCCGTCCGCGCTTCAGCGGCGCTGCCCGGCCCCGGCCCGCCCGCCGTCCCGGCCGATGACGAGCTTCTTCACGAGCCGCAATCCCTGGCGGGCGCCGATCCCCGGCAGGTAGGCGCGGCTCACCGCGTTCGCGATGCGGGGGAGCGCGGCGGAGTCCGGGTAGGCCATGAACATCGGGTGGTAGACCGGCTGGAACTTGGCCTTGAACGCGAACAGCGAGCGGAACCCGTACACCGGCTCCAGGACCCGTCCGGTGAAGTCCAGGAACCGCTGGAGCCCGCACGGCCGCCCACCGCGGTCCAGCCGGGCCAGCGGGGCGCCGGACAGGCTCAGGAACCCGGCGCCCTCCTCCTTCAGCGTCAGGGCGGCCGAGGCGATCAGGAACTCCATGGAGCCGCGGAAGCCGTCGGCCCGACGTCGCATGAAGTCCAGCGTCCACCCGACGACCTCGCCGTCGCGGTGCACCGGCAGCCAACTGGTGATCCCGTGGACCGTGCGGTCCGCGTCGAGGGCGATCAGGCACCGCACGCCCTCGCCGGACAGCTCCTCCAGGCCGCCGAGGGTGAACCCCATCTCCGGCAACCCCTTGTCCGCCACCCACTCCTCGGAGATCGCCCGGACCTGGTCGGTCAGCGCGTGCGGCGCGGCGCGGTAGTCCCACCACTCCGCGGTCACGCCGTCCTTGGCCGCCCTGTTGAGCGCGGTGCGCACGTCCTGCCACTTCCTGCCGGTGAAGGCCAGGTCCGCCAACGGGATCACGGTGTCCTCGGCGACCTGGACGGTGCTCCACCCGTGGGCGTCGACGGTGTCCCGCAACTCCTGGCCGATGCTGTAGAAGCACGGCGTCCAGCCGTGGTGCGCGCAGAACTCGGCGAAGCCGCGCACGGCGTCGTGCCGCGCGTCCGACGCGCCGATCGGGTCGCCGGTGGTGAGCGCGATCGTCGCCACCACGCGGTAGGCGACCACCGCGCGGCCGTCGTCGGTGAACCAGTAGCGGTTGCCGCGCCAGGTCGTCATGTAGGACAGCGACGTACCGCCGTGCCGCAGCACCAGGTCGCGCGCCCGCGTCGCGGCGGTCGCCTCGTCCGACGGGCCCGCCCGCCACGCCGCCCGGAGCACGGCGCCCAGGACGAGGGTCCAGAAGACGACGCCGGTGTACTCGAACAGCAGCGTGGCGACCAGGTCGTCGGCGCTGAACCGCATCGGCAGCAGGTTGAGGTAGCCGGGCGGCAGGAACCGAGCGGGCAGGTCCGCGAGCAGGTCGGCGAACGACGGCGAGGGGGTGAACTGGTCGCGCACCAGGTAGCCGCCGCCGACGTAGAGCGCGCTCAGCGCCAGCAGTCCGCCACCGGCGGGCGCCCAGAACCGGCGCGCCGGCGTGGCCAACGGGAAGTGGTGCCGGGTGAGCAGCAGGACGACCGCGATCACCACCGGCAGCAGGAACGGCAGGCCGTACTCCACGACCGCGCCCGGCGTCGCGGAACCGTCGCCGAGCCGCACCAGTTGCACCACGTACCAGCCCAGCAGACCGGCCATCGCGAGGTTGACCACGAGCGCCGCCCACCAGGCGAACCGCCTGCCCCGGCGCAGCCCCTCGGCCAGCACGATCAGCAGCAGCGCGGGCAGCACCGACATGACCATCAGCGGCAGCCGGTCGTAGGAGGCCTGCACGGTCAGGCTGCGGCACGTCTCGACCAGGTCGGGCTCCGCGCAGTAGGAGGCGACCGCGTCGGCGTCGGGCTGCGGGACCGCGAGCACGTCGGCGAACCAGGCCAGCGGACCGTTCGCGTACGGCGCCAGCAGCGCCACCACCGGCCCGAGCGCGGAGGCGGCCAGCAGCAGCGCCACCAGCACCCGCGTCTCCTCGTGCGACGGGGCGGACGGCGCGGACCGGCGGTGCACCGCGAGCGACCCGACGCCCAGCCCGGCGAGCCCGCCCGCCAGCCGCAGCACGTCCTCCAGGTAGCCCGAGTACAGCGCCAGCACGAGCAGGCCTACGACCAGCAGCAACCGCACCCGCCGCCGCCACAGCGCGGGCAGCCGGAAGCTCGCCGCGAGCGCGAGCCCCACCGCTCCCGCCGACGGCGCGACCGCCACGTCGCCGTCCAGGAACGCCAGCCAGTCCCACTCCAGCGCCGCGCCCAGCCGCACGACCGCCGCGCCCGCGAAGCAGCCGAGCACCTGGCAGGCCGTGAACAGCAGCGCCGTCCGGCCGGACCCGAACTCCCGCTCGGCGATCGGGCCGAACACCAGCAGCAGCGCGGTCGTGCCCAGGTAGCCCAGGAGGCTCATGCACCACAGCGCGGACGTGAGCGACGTCCACAGCGGCGAGGACGCGCCGAAGCCCACGTCGGTCAGCAGCTCGTCAGACGGGCCCGAGACGAGGCCGCCGGTGATCGCGCCGAGACCCCACAACGCCAGGACCAGCGACGACGTGAACGGCGACCGGCGGATCACCCGCCCAGCCCCGTGCGCTCGCCGAGCCAGGGCAGCGCGTCGACCAGTCCGGGGCGCCACACCGTCCAGTCGTGGCCGCCCGGCAGTTCCCGCCACCGCATGTCCATCCCCGCGCGAAGACATGCCTCGTACACCTCTCGGTCCTGGTCGTGGTAGGTGGAGTCGTCCTTGCCCGCGACGACCATTCCCTCGGTGTCCGGGAACCGGGTAGCCCTGAGGACGTCGAGCGGGTTCACCCGGCGGAACGCCCGCTCGTCCCCGCCGAACGCGGCCCGCACGGTGTCGGCGCGGTTGCCCAGCGTCGGTTCGCGCTGCCCGGAGACGTCGATGAACCGCGAGTAGACGGCGGGCGCCCGGACGGCGAGCTGCAACGAGCACGTGCCGCCCTGCGACAGCCCGGCGATCGTCCACGCGCCGCGCGACCCGTCGACCTGGAGCCGGTGCCGGATCCAGCCGGGCACGTCCTCGGCCAGGTAGGTCTCGGTCCTGCCCAGCGGCGAGTCGAGGCACATCGGGTTGGCCGTCGTGCCGCCCAACTGGTCGGGCACGACCACGACGGGCGCGAGTCCCCGGTGGGCGCGGGCGTAGGCGTCCAGGTGCCGCTTCAACTCGCCCCCGTCGAACCAGTCGCGCGGCGTGCCGGGCTGGCCGGACAGCAGGACCAGCACCGGCAGCCTCGGCCGGGGCGTGGCGGCGTAGGCGGGCGGCAGGTAGACCACGGCGTCGCGCGGCCGGTAGTCGGTGCTCGACGGGATCGGCGTCTCGGACAGCGTGCCGTGCTCGGGCAGGTCCGCGGGCGGCGTCCACACGTCGACCAGCCGCGCCCCCGAGGGCACCCGGACCTCGTCGAGGGCGGGCTTCGCCACGGTGTCCAGCGCGACCGTGTCCGTGCTCCCCAACGCGGACCGCAGCGTCGCGTACTGGCCGAAGTAACGGTTGACCCCCGACAGCCCGCCCACCAGCACCACGACCGCCGCCAGCACGCCGAGCGCCCGCGTTGGCCACCGCGCGTACCGCCACCGGGCGACCGCGAGCACCGCGCCGAACGCGGTCAGCCCGAGCCACACCGGCACGACCGCCGGCAGCGGCTCCGGGAACGGCCGCCACACCACGTCCACGGCCACGTCGACACCGACCGCCAGCAGCGCGCACGCCGCCGCGCCGATCGGCACGACCCGCGTCCACCACGTCCGCCGCCCGGTCCACAGCAGGAACGCCCCGGCTGCCGCCGCGCAGGCCGTGACGACCACGGGAACCGGCCCGCCGATCAGGGAGAGGTCGAGCGCGCCGGTCATCGGAGTCCCGTCGGGGGTGGGGGTGCTGGTGCCCCGAGCTTGCTCCGAACGGGTGGCCGCCCACATCGGTCGATCGGCTGCCCGTCGTCATCCCACGGGCTGACGCGGGATCGTCGCCAGGGAGGACAACCCGAGCGGCTTGTGCGGCGGACCACGTCGCGACGCCGTGCGGGAGGCGGTGACTCGCACTAATGTTCGGCACATGGCGACCGAGCAGACCGATCTTGTCGAACCCGACGGCAGCAGCGAGACCATCACCGGTCGCCAGGAAGTCCGCGACGGCGCGGTCCTGCTGACCGTGGCGGGCGAGGTCGACGCGGTGACGGCCCCCAAGCTGCGCACCTGGATGGACGAGGCCTTCGCCGCCGACGCCTCCCCGGTCGTCCTGGACCTCTCCGGCGTCACCTTCTTCGGCTCCGTCGGCCTGGCCATGCTCGTGGAGTACACCGACCGCGGCGACCTGCGCACCGTCGCCCCGACCAGGGCCGTCGCCGCCCCGATCTACCTCACGACCCTCGACAAGGTCCTCAAGCTCTACCCCGACGCCGAGGGCGCGCTGAAGACCGGCTGAAAGGCCTCCGCATGAGGTACGCCTTCGCCTTCGCCAAGGCCGCCCCGGCCGTGCTCGGCATCGCGGGCATCACCCCGTCCCGCTCCTACCTGGACGTCGACGAGGACACCCTCACCATCCACTTCGGCCCCTGGACCCTCACGACACCGGTGTCCAACATCGCCGAAGCCACCACCACCGGCCCCTACCACTGGTGGAAGGCCATCGGCGTCCGCCTGTCCGTCAGCGACCGCGGCCTCACCTTCGGCTCCACCACCGAGGCAGGCACCTGCATCGCCTTCCACACCCCGGTCACCGCGATCGACCCCTTCCACCTCCTGCGCCACCCGTCGGTCACGGTTACCGTGGCCGACCCGCCCGCGCTGACGGCGCACCTGAACGGGCTGGTGGCCCGTTAACCCAGTTCCTTGCGCACCACGGGGAGGATCTCGGTGCCGAGGAGTTCGATCGCGGTCATGACCTTGGCGTGCGGGACGCCGGACCAGTCCATCTGCATGGCGTAGCGGTCCGCGCCGACGAGGCGGCCGACGGTGATGAGGCGGTCGGTGATCTCGTCCGGGCTGCCCGCGAAGAGGGCCTGGCAGTTGCGGGTGTAGGCGTCGTAGTCGGCGCGGGTGGGGATCGACCAGCCGCGGGCCCTGGCGCCGTACTTCATGGTCTCGAGCCAGTACGGGTAGAAGGAGTCCTTGGCGTCCTGGGAGTTCTTCGCGACGAGGCCGATGGCGCTCATGGTGACGTGCAGGTCCTCCGGCGCGTGCTCGCCCGCCTCGCCCGCGCGGCGGTACAGGTCGACGAGCGGGGCGAAGCGCTCCGGTTCGCCGCCGATGACGGCGTAGACGACGGGCAGGCCGAGGACGCCCGCGCGGATGGAGGACTCGGGGTTGCCGCCGGTGCCGACGGAGATGCGCAGCCGCTTCCCGTACGGGCGGGGGAGGATCCGGGCGTTCTCCAGCGGTGGGCGGAAGCGGCCGGACCAGGTGATGGGGTCCTCGCGGTCGATCCTGAGCAGGAGGGCGAGCTTCTCCTCGTACAGGTCGTCGTAGTCGCCGAGGTCGGCGCCGAACAGCGGGAACGACTCGGTGAACGAGCCGCGTCCGGCCAGCAGTTCGGCGCGCCCGCCGCTGAGCTGGTCGAGGGTGGTGAACTGCTGGTACACCCGGACCGGGTCCTCGGTGCTCAGCACGGTCACGGCGCTGCTCAGGGTGATCTGCCGGGTGGTGCTCGCCGCCGCCGCGAGCACGGTGCCGGGGTTGGAGATCGCGTAGTTGTCCAGGTGGTGCTCGCCGAGACCGTAGAAGCCGAGGCCCAGCTCGTCGGCCAGCCTGATCCGCTCGAGGGTGTTGGCGAGCGACTGGGACACGGACAGCTGCTCGCCGGTGAGCGGGTCGGGGTTGCGGTCGGCGAAGCTGTAGATCCCGAGTTCCATGGTTCCTCCGGCGTGCTGGTCACGGCCCCGGACCGGGTGCCACCACCGAACCTACGCCTGCCTGGTTGACGCGTCCACGCGGGTCTCCGGTCGTAAGGGCGACGCGCCGCGGCCAGGCTGCCCGCTGATCGGCGGTCGTGCTCGCAACCGTCCGGAATGGACAGCGTGCCGGTCCGTCGCGCAGGTCCGGCCACGCGTTGCGGTGCAGCGCGTCCACGCGAGTCGACTGCGGTGTGCGGGAACGGCAGAACACCGGTCGGGACGGATCCCGACCGGCGTTCAGGTGACCGCGGAGTGGTGGTTCAGGGGACCGCCACTCCGCGGTCGGTGGATCAGCCGACGGTGACGGCCGTCGGGTAGACCGTGACCTTCCACTCGGAGGAGGTGCCCGCCAGGCCGTTGGCCCACAGGCTGTTCACCCGTGCGGCCTCGGTGGAGTTCGGCACGGCGACGGTGCAGGACGTGCCGGGGCCGCCACCGGACATCAGCTCCGAGCACGGGCCGGAGTAGTGGTCCGGCAGACCGAGCACGTGACCGGTCTCGTGCGCGGCGATGCGGGTGGGGTTGTACTGCCGCGCCTGGGTGTAGTCGATGAAGACCGTCCCGGTGCCGTGGCCGTTGGAGCTGGCGTAGGAACCGCGCGAGTCGTTGCCCTCGCGGTACCGCAGGGTCGCGGCCGACGCGTTCTCGACGAGCTTCACGTTGGACACGCGGGCGTTCCAGTTGGCGGCACCCGTCCGGATGACGCTGCGGAAAGTCGGCGCGCTCGTCGTGTCGTAGTAGACGGTGACCGCGGCGGCCGTGATCGGGCCGGACTCGGTGGAGGCCTGGGCGACCGACACCGGGGTGGCGACCACCGCGATGGCGAAAGCGGCGGACAGGAATGCACGTTTGAACACTGTTGTCTCCTCGCAAACAGGGAAAATCGCAGGGAAGCCGCGAGGCTCGGTTCTCAAAGTAGGGGTTGTGCGAGATCTATCAACCCGTCGATCGGAGGAATCGGGCGGCAAATCGCCGACCGGCCCGGTGGATCGACAGCAATGTCGATGGGTCCGGTCGAATGGGCCGATCGGGTTGTTCCGTGTTCCTGAGCTGCGGCGTTCCAGGTGAATAGGCCATATATCCTGATCACCGAACGGGCATGCCGGAAAGACGTGCGTTAACGTGAAAAATGTGCGTGGCCTAATCCGGTCACCACGGGGAGTTGATGACACCCGGTGCCGTTTTGTCGTGGTTGTCCGAGTCCGGGACACCATGTGGAGATCTTGTGAATTCCGCCGACCGGCGCTACCGGCGCCGGCACAATCGCGGTATGTCCGACAGCCGACCCCATCGGGGAACCAAGTTCACGGGCTTCGCGCTGCCCCTGGTGTTGATCGCATTGCTGGTGGTCGCCCACGGCCACGACTACTTCGGGTCGCTCGGCTGGGACGGCGGCGAGTACCTGGCCGCGATGGCGTGGACCGTGGTCGGCGTGCTGGTCATCGGCGGCGTCCTGCTCGCCGCGCCGCCCGTCTGGCGCTCCCTTGGGGTCGGGATGCTCATCGGCGGCAGCGCGGGCGTCCTGCTCGGCCTCGCGCTCCTGGTGCTGGTGGGGGTCGCGGTCTCCCGGACCCCCATCCCGTTCTGACCGGTCAGGTCGTCCCGGCGACCAGCGGTTCCAGCAGGAAGCCCTCGTTGAGCCGGAGCGTGACGTTGAGCGCGGTCTGGTCGGTGAACACGACCAGCTCGGTCCCGTCGGCGCGGGTGAAGTACTCGCCGCGGTTGCCGAGGTTGGTGGTGGCGCGCTGCTTCGGGTCGCCGAGCTTGCGGACCATCTTGTACGGCAGGTGGTCCAGCTTGACCTGGCAGCCGAACTCGCCGAGCAGGCGGTGCACGGCGACCTCGAACTGCATCGGGCCGACGGCGCCGAAGACCGGGGTGCCGTCGCCGCGGCGGTCGGAGGTGAGGACCTGCACGACGCCCTCCTGGGCGAGCTGGTCGACGCCCTTGCGGAACTGCTTGGCGCGGCTCAGGTCGGCCGGGTAGGCGACGGCGAAGTGCTCGGGGGCGAAGCTGGGCAGGCCGGGGAAGCGGACGGCGGGCTTGCCCGCGTGCAGGGTGTCGCCCACGCGCAGCGCGGAGGCGTTGATCAGACCGATCACGTCACCGGGGTAGGCGACGTCGAGCGTCGTGCGCTCGCGGCCGAACACCTGCTGGGCGTACTTCGTCGCGAACGGCTTGCCGGTCGTCGCGTTGGTGACGACCATGCCGCGCTCGAACACCCCGGAGCACACCCTGGCGAACGCGACCTGGTCGCGGTGCGCCTTGTCCATGCCGGTCTGCACCTTGAACACGAACCCGGAGAACGGCGCGTCGAGGCCCCGGAAGGTCCCGTCGACCCCCACGCGGGGGGTCGGGCGCGGGGCGAGGGCGACGATGAGGTCGAGCAGGTGGCGGACGCCGAAGTTGAGCACACCGGAGCCGAACAGCACCGGCGTGCCGGTGGCGTCGAAGAACTTCGCCACGTCGAACTCGCCGCCGGAGATGTCCACGAGCTCGGCGCTCTCGACGGCGTGCGTCCAGTCCTCGCCCTCCTCCTCGAGCGCGCGGGCGGGCTCGAGGCGCTCCTCGGGGGCGGCCGTCGCGCCACCGGCGGTGCGCGTGTAGCGGATGAAGGCGCCGTCGGCGCGGTCCAGCACCCCGCGGAACCGGCCCGCCTCGCCGACCGGCCAGGTCAGCGGCATCGGCTCCAGGTTGATCCGCTGCTTGATCTCCTCGCACAGGTCCAGCGCGTCACGGCCTGGGCGGTCCCACTTGTTGATGAACGTGATGACCGGGATGCCCCGGTGGCGGCAGACGTCGAACAGCTTCAGCGTCTGCGGCTCCAGGCCCTTGGCCGCGTCGAGCAGCATCACCGCGCAGTCGACCGCCGACAGCACCCGGTAGGTGTCCTCGGAGAAGTCCGCGTGACCGGGGGTGTCGAGCAGGTTGATCACGGCGTCGCCGTAGGCGAACTGGAGCGCCGCGGACGTGATCGAGATGCCGCGCGCCTGCTCCATGTCCATCCAGTCGGACACGACCCCGCGCCGCCCGGCCTTGCCGTGCACCGCGCCCGCCTCGGAGATCACCCTCGCGTGCAGCGCCAACGCCTCGGTCAGCGTCGACTTGCCCGCGTCGGGGTGGCTGATGACCGCGAACGTCCGACGCCGACTCGCCTCGCGGAACGCGGTCGACGACGAGGTGTCCACCGGAGTGGTGGCGGTCATGGCGTGGTCCGTCCGATCTGTCGCGGTCAGGGGTCACCTGAAATCTACCCTGATCGACGGGTGGCGTTTCGCAGAGCGGCGCCGTCACCCTTCCGGGGAAAGGCGGATGCCGCCCCCGCGAGGCGGGGACGGCATCCGGGGTGGTGCTCAGGTGCTCTAGAGCGCCGGGTAGGCGTTCTTCAGGAGCTCCTGGAACTGAGCGGAGAACCACTGGCCGGAGATGGGCGCGTCCGGCAGTGCGCCGGACATGCTGTTTCCGTTGCGGACGTTGCCGGTGTACGTCGGGTCGCACATCCGGTCGAAGCCCTTGCCCTCGTTGTTCGGGATCTCCTTGCTCGCGCCGTCGGACTCACCCGGCGGCTTGACCCACACGTAGGCGTCGATACCCGAAGCGGGAGCAGCCGTCGGCCGCGCGCCGAGGCCCGCGCCCTTCTGGTTGCACCAGTTGCCGAGGTGGATGCGCCGGTCGACGCGACCGCCGTCGACGTAGGCGTCGGCGCTCGTCGTCGGGCCGGGGCCCGTCGGACGGGCAGTGCCGCCCCAACCGTTGCGGGAGGTGTCGATCAGCATCCCGATGTTGGAGTCGAAGCCCGACTGGATGGCGCGCAGGCGGAACGCCTGGGCGTAGGACAGTTCGTCGACGTACTTGTTGTAGTCGATCCACTTGGCCTTCTCGCGGATCGGCTGGCCGCCGACGGTGTCACCGACCTTGAAGTACGGCTCGGTGGTGGCGCCGTAGTTGGCGGTGTTGGCGATGAAGCCGTGCACGTTGGCCTTGGTGCTGCCGGACGCGTTGGCGGCGGTGAACAGCAGGTCGGCGGTCGGGCCGAAGTTGTCGTCCCAGCCGAGCCAGCCGTGGTGACCGATGTCCAGGTAGTTGTAGACGTTCGACACGGCGCCGAGCTTCGCCAGCGCGTAGCCGACACCGGTCACGTAGTTGCCGTTGGCCTTCATGACGTCGCAGCCGGGCACCGCCGTCGGACGCGGGCTGACGTTGGTCAGCAGGTTCGGCAGCGAGTCGATCTCCACGATCGTCACGATCCGCAGCTTCGAGTACGCGGACCTGCCCAGGATCGCCGCGATCGGGTCGATGTACTGGCTCTTGTACTTGTCGATCTCCGTCGGGCCGAGCTCACCGTTGGACGCGAGCGCCGAACAGTCGCGGCCAGGCAGGTTGTAGATGACCAGCTGGATCGTCAGTGGTTGGCCCGCGGCCTGTCGCACCGCCTCGTCCAGGTGCGCGACCAGGCCCATGGAGGTCGACGAGCCCTCGATCGCGGCGATGCGGTCGAGCCACACCGCGGTCGACTGGTTGGACACCTTGGTGCCGCCCGGCTCGGCCGCGGCCTTCGCCGACCAGTCCGGGTTCACGTAGCCCTTGGCACCCGCGTACGGGTTGTCCACGCGGCCGGTGCCGGGGTTGCCCGGCGTGGTGGTCGTCGTGGTCGTGGTGGTGGTGGTGGTCGTCGTCGGGCCCACCTGGCCGGTGCACGTGACGTTGTTCAGCGAGAACGACGTCGGCACCGCGTTGGTGCCGCTGTACGTGCCGTTGAACCCGATGTCCACCACACCGCCGGTGGCGATGTTGCCGTTGTAGGACATGCTCGCGGCGGTCACGGCCGTGCCGGACTGCGACCACGTCGCGTTCCAGCCCTGGCCGACCTGCTGGCTGCCGGGGAACGCGAACTTCAACGTCCACCCGGAGACCGCGTCGCCGACGTTGGTGATCTTGACGGACCCGGTGAACCCGCCGCCGCCCCAGTTCGACGTGGAGTAGTCGACCTTGCAGCCTGGTGCGGCGGACGCCTGGGTGCTCGTGGCGACGCCGATCGTCGCCACGAACAGCGCGACCGTCGCGCCGATGGCCGCGATGCGCGGACCTCGACGCGGTGGGCTCGGGTGCCCGTTCGAAGGGGAACTCATCTTTGCGATCTCCTCACGACGCCTTTGTCAGGGATCTCATGCGTTGGGGCGGCCATCCGTTTCTGCGTCTGGGAGCGCTCCCAGACAGGAGGGTAACGGCAGTGTTACGCGGTGTACAGACCGCATTTTCCGGACACATTGGGGAGTCCACTGTGGATGGTCATCGGGTTCGGAAGTCGGCATATGGCCGTATTTCCTGGCAATTGGACTGTTCGGGCACCGTCGATCGGGGGGTGCTGCCGCCAGTGGGACCAAGCCCGTTTGGTCCGGTTGGACCTTGTTGTGATCATGGTGTCGGGTCAATTCCTCTGGGAGCGCTCCCAGGAATGCGCTGACCTGCGGAGATCGCTCTGAGTCAGAACGGCGTTCCTGGCTCGTGTTGTCGATCAGGCCGAACGGAGGCGCGCGAACGGCCGAACGCCGCCGGTCCCGGCTACCGCAGCCAGTCGCCCCACTCGGCGAGCAGTGCCAGTGACCTGCGCAGATCATCGAGCAGTTCCAGCGCGTGCCCGTGCGACCGGGCCCGTTCCGGAGCGCTCACCGGCCGGTGGCCGAGCGCCCGCCACAACATCCACGCGGCACCGCTCAACCGGCCGTGCAACACCCCTGAAAAGGCCGTCTCACCTGGTTCGACCGGCCTCCCGCCCGCGTCCAGGTAGCTCCGCAGCACTCGGCGGAACCCGTCCCGGTCCGGCGCGAACGCCAGGGCGGTCCGCGTCAGCTCCCACTCGGCGAAGTCCGGCCCGGCGCTGTCCCAGTCGACCAGCACCGGCACCCCGGCGGCGACCAGCACGTTGTCCCGCTTCACGTCCCGGTGCGTGAACACCGGGGTCAGCCCGGTGGTCGGCACCCGGTCGAGGATCGCCTTCGCCCGTCCCACGTCGGGCAGGTGCGCGCGGACCGCGGCCAGGAAGTCGGGTGAGGTGGACGCGGGCGCCGCGTCGAGCCAGTCCTCCCAGTCCGCCACCGGGTCCAGCGGGTAGCGCAGCGGAGCCGGGATGCCCGCCACCGGCAGGGAGTGCAGCGCCGCCATCGTCGCGCCGACCCAGTCCAGCACGTCCTCGCCCGCCAACGCCGTCCCCGGACACCACTCGTGCACCAGGAAGCTGACCGGTTCCCCGTCCACCTCGACGTCCGCCAGCAGCGGCGCGGCGGGATCCAGCGGCGGCACCGGCCGGGGCATCGACACCCCCGCGCGGACGGCGGCCTCCTGGACGCGCGTCGACTCCAGGTAGTCCTCCAGCCACCACGGCTCCCGCGACCGGTTGAGCCGCTTGACCGCCCACGTGCCGCCGGTCGTCGTCAGCCGCCACATCAGGTGCGAACCGCCGCCCGCCACCGGTTCCGGGTCCCCGATCGGCGTCCCGAGGTCGAAAGCGGCGCTCACCGCGTCCGCGTTCACCGGGGACCGGGCGCCCAGGCCGTGGTGAACGCCGCCCACACGACGGGGGAGTGCGCCGGATCGCCGGTCCGCTCCCACAGGTCGGCCTGTTCCCGTTGCCACGCCCCGAGAGCGGCCACCGGGTCCGCGGCCGACTGGGCGGCGTCGACCGCGACGACGGCCGGGCCGAGCACGGCGGTGGGCGGGAAGCCGGGGACGAGGTGGGCGAGGCCCGCGTCGGTCGGCAGGGTCCACCTGGTCGAGGCCACGTACTCCGCGCCGCCGTGCACCATCGCGGCGACCAGGCCCGCGGGCTCGGCGAACCGGACGTCGCCGCCGCTCTCGCACGCGACCATGGCCACCCGGTTGGGGATCCGCCACGGCCTCGGTGCCCCCGGCCGGTGTCCCAGCACGACGTCCGCGGCGGTGAGCGGCCGATGCGCTCCGAGGACGGCCGCCCTGCCCTCGGTGTCCGCGCGGCACGACAGGTGCAGGCGGGCGTCCAGGCCGTGTCCGCCGGTCGTGACGTGGCCGACGTAGAGGAGGCGCGAGGCGTCGGCGAGCGCGGGTTCGAGGACGTCGCGGTCCAGGTCGTCGCGGCGGGCGCCGCCCAGGGTCTTCGCGAGGGCGGCCAGGTCCGAGCCGTCGGGGATCGGGCCGAGCACCGAGCCGAGGGCGGAGGCGTCGGCGAAGCCGGGAACGCGCGGATCGAGGACGCCGACGACCGGGCCGCGGAACGGCGACACCCGGCGCTCGGGGGCGTTGCGCACGGTCGCGGGTGGGAGGACGGAGACGTCGGCGGCGTGCACGGTGCGTTCGCCCTCGTCGATCCGCAGCGCCTCCCAGGGCACCAGCGCGGTCGACGGCGATGGCTGGACGCGCAGGTGCGGCCGCAGTCCTCGGGCGATCACGGCGTTCAGCTCGGCGGCGAGCTGGTGGGGGAGCAGGGCGCGGGCCAGCCGGTCGGACAGGGCGATCTCCCTGGCGCGGTCCGGAAGGGGGCCGTGGGTGAGCGCGCGGACGAGCGCCTGCCCGCCGGTCTCGCCGGGCAACGGGGAGGGCACCGCCCGCGCCAGTTCGTCGAGGGCGTCCTGGACGAGCGCGCGGGGCAGCACCAGTACGCGCGGCTGGTCGAGGGCGTGCTCCCAGCGCCACGACACGTAGAGCTCGCCCGCGTCCACGAACTTCAGCTGCACGGCTACCACGACGCCACCGCCTCCGCGGAGCGGACCGGGAACCCGTAGCGCCGTTCCGCCGCGTCGATCCACGAGTCCAACGTGGACGGCACGGCCGGGTCGAGGCGCACCCGCGGTGGCAGCGCGAACGAGGCCGCGGTGTCGGCGGTCGGACCGGCGAGCGCGGACGCGGCGTAGGGCAGGTGCGCTTCCACGGCGTTGGGGGGAGCGGGCAGGAACAGCAGTTCGTCGCGGGCCAGCGGCTGGACGTCCTCGGCGCGCAGCGAGACCGTCGCGGCCAGGTGGTCGATGTACGCGGCGGCCAGGTCCACGTCGCCGAGCGCGGCCACGGCGGTGAACGCCGACCGGGTCGCGGGTGCCGCCGCGAGCGCGACCCACCGCTCCCGCAGCGGGCCGTGGGTGAAGCGCTGCCGGACGGCCTCGGCGGCGAGCGCGGCGGGCAGCGCCAGGTCCAGCGCCCGCGCGCACAATTCCGCGCGATCCTCCACTGTGGACGCCCAGCGCACCAGCGCGTCCGCCCGCCACCAGGCGATGCCGAGCGCGACGTGCCACAGCCCGGCGCGATCGCCGATCGCGATGGCCTCGGCGTACCGCGCGTCCGCCGCGGCGAAGTCGCCCAAGGCCTCCAGGGCCCCGCCCCGCACCTGGTGGGTCGCGATCAGCTCGACGGGCGTCGGCCGGTCGCCGCGCAGGTCGTGCGCGCTGTCCAGTAGCCGCAACGCTTCCGCGGGCCTACCGCGGCCGATCTCGACGGCCGCCCGCCCGTGCAGGCACACTGCGAGCACCCGCCGGTCCGCCCCGTACCGGGCCTCCGCCTCGGTGTAGAGGGCGTCGGCCCGGTCGTTGTCGGAGTCGAGGTAGGCCAGCCGCGCCAGGCTGAGCAGGGCGGCGGCCTCGCTCGCCGTGTCGCCGGTCGCGGCCGACAGGTCGCGGACCAGCCCGAAGTGCTCGGCGCTCCCGGCCGCGTCCCCGGTCGCCCCGGCGATCTCGGCCAGCGTGCTGTGCACGGACGCGGCCAGGTGCGGCGCCGTGCGGTAGGCGAGGTCCAGCGCGCCGTCCGCCTCGGCCGCTGCGTCGGCGAACCGGCCCGCGGCGGCCAGCACGGCCGCCCGCACGCTGCGCGCCCCGGCGCTGTCGGGGGCGAGGGCGAGCGCCTCGTCCAGGTCCGACAGCGCCTCGGTGAGCCGGGAGGTGTGCCGCAGGTGCTGGGCTCGGGTGACGAGGGCGTTCACCAGCACGTCCGAGATCCCGTGCACGTCGCCGAACCCGGCGAGCACCGGGCGTGCGACGTCGACGGCCTCGGTGCTCCAGCGCAGCGCGTCCTCGGTGGTGCCCGCGACCCCGGCGAGGTTGCCCGCGATGGCGGCCCGGCACGCCAGCGCCTCGAAGTCCTGCGCCACCAGGGTTTCCCGGTAGGCGGCCTCGAACACCTCGGCGGCCCGCGGATCGCCCGCCGCCGCCAGTCCGGCGCCCTGCGCGTTGAGGTCCACGCAGTGCTGCCACCGCGCGCTGAGCCCGACCTGGCCCAGTGCCATCCGCGCCGCGTCGCGCACGGAGTCGTCCTCGGCCAGGTCGATCGCCTCGGTGAGCAGCGCGGCGGCCCGCTCCGGGGTGACCGCGGCGAGGTTGACCAGGGTGGCGGCGCGCTCGTCCGGCGTCCTGGCCGCGTCGAGCGCCGCGCGGAACGCGGCCGCCGCCCCGACGTGATCCTCTGCCTGGACCAGTCGGACACCCTCGTTGGTCAGGCCCTCCCAGGTCACCGGGCCAGCCGTTCGGTCAGCGTGGCGTCCGGCGAGGCGGGGCGGGAGCGGGCGTAGGCGATGATCGCCGCCCGGCGGTCGGGACCGCCGGGGTCGGGGGCCTGGCCGGGCTGGGCGAAGTCCGGCGCGTAGACGGTGAGCACGCGGCTCGCCGGGGGCAGCAGCAGGACGGTGGGCGGCACGGCCACCCGGCCGGTGAGCCTGCCGAGCGGGTCGGTGCCGTCGATGGGCACGTCCACCTGCCCGAAGCGCGCCGCGAGCCGCGGCCCCGGCCGTGGACCGGGACTGACCTCCACCTCCAGGAACGTCGAGCCCTGGCGGCGGACGAGCGTCCACACCGCGTCGGCGGCCGCGTCCATCACTCCCTGCGGTACCAACGCCCAGTCGACGGCAGACGCTCCACTGAGGACGGTCACGCCGTCCCCGCGTTCCCCGCCGCCGGCCGCGAGGGCGTAGGACGACCGGGTCGGCACCGGCGCCGCCGCGGGCACGACACCGTGGTCCTCGGCCAGCTCCGCCACCCTGGCGGCCAGTTCCGCCGCCGCGGGGTCGGACGGCGGCGTCCCGACCGCGGCGAGCGCCCGACCGACCGCGTCCTCGTCGTCCAGCAGGTGTTCGACGTCGCCGACCGCGACCGCCAGTTCGGCGGCGAGCAGCACCGGATCGAGCGCGGGCACCCCGGCCGCCGTGGACGCGGGCCACCACGCGTCGGCCCACGCCAGGTGGGCGGCGACCCGGCCCGCGTCGCGGACCCGCCAGTCGCCCTCGGCGATCTCCACCTCGTCGGCGCCCGCCACGACCGCGGCCGCCGCGTCGGGTCCGTAGACCTCCCACAGCCACTCCGCCGCGCGGCCGAGGTCGTGGATCCGGGCGCTCGGCACGGCGTCGCCCGCGAGCACGTCCCACGCCAGCAGCGCGCCCCCGGCCTCCAGCAGCGCCGTCCGCTCGGGGTGCGCGGGCCACTCGCCGACGAGGACCTCGCCGTCCACGCGTCCGATCCTCACCACGGGTCTCCCGCCGACTGCCGTTCCAACACCGACCGCAGCCGGTCGCGCTGGTCGAGGATCACCGACCGCAGCACGCCGTCGAGCAGGTCCCACATCCCGTCGGCGGTCACCGCGTCGTGCCGCAGTTCGCGGCCGTGCACCCGCACCCAGAGCCGCCGCAGGTAGGCCTCGCGCACGCCGTGCACGTCCGCGCGGACGCCGTCGGGGACGCTGGAGGGCATCCGCAGCGCGCGGTGCACGTACGCCTCGCGGTCCCAGCGCAGCCGCAGCCGGGCGGTCGCCCCGCCCGCCGGTCCGACGGGCTCGCCCGCCAGCGCCGCGGTCGCCTCCCGGCCCAGCACCAGCGCGACCCGGCCCGCCTCGTCGGCCAGCTGCCACGCCCCGGCCGACCGGCTGATCTCCAGCCGCACCAGCTCCGGAACGTCCTCCAGCGCGTCCCGGTGGAACGCCGAGGTGAGCGCGGGGAACAGCCGCTCCACGATCGACCGGTCGAACGGCTTGGGCAGGCTGTTCTTCGACGCCGCCCGCCCCAGCGCGGGCGGTTCCGGCAGCGCCAGGTCGGTCAGCCCGTGCGTCCGGGCCACACCGGGCCGGTTCAGCCCGACCGCGCCCCAGCTGCCCGCCAGGTCCGCGACCAGCACGTCGAACAGCACCTCGTCCGGGTCCGACGGGCAGGTGGCCAGGAACTCCGCGGCCCGCACCGCACCCGGCGCGGGCGCGGGGTCGGCGGAACCGGCCCACGCGGCGTCCAGCAGCCGGACCAGCTCACCCACGTGGCCGGGGTCGGTCACGAAGTCGCGCAGCTGCGCCACGGTCGGCCCGTCCTGCCCGTGCACCTCGGCGAGCACGGCGGCGGCCAGCCGCGCGGTCGCCGGGTCCGACCGGGGCTCGCCGTGCCCGCTCGCCAGCTCGTAGCAGCGCTGGAAGTAGAGGTCCTGCGGGTTGCCCTCGGTGATGCCCGCGCGCCGCCGTTCCTTCTTCAGCACCAGGAACCACGCGGCCGTCGCGGCCAGCACCGGCCCGGCCCCGGTGATCCGGTCGCGCAGGGCGTCCACGTGCTCGAAGCCGACGGCCCCGGCGGCGAAGCGCGGGTTGAGCACCGGGCGCAGCACCAGCGGGTCGAGGATGAGCTTCACCGTCCGCGCCAGCGGTCGACCGGCCCCGTTGCTCAGCGGCGCGACCGCCTCGCCGAGCCCGGCCCACGCCTGCGCGATCAGCAGCCCCCGCGGCAGCGCCGCCTCGGCGGCTCGGGCGCTCACGGTGCTCACCCGCCCGAGCCTAACGCGCGGAGCCCCCACCCGGCACGGCATTCGGCCGGTTCGCGTCGCCGCAGGTCACGAGGGTGCGGTCGCCATTCCTGTGATCGGTAGGCGAGGCACGCGCCGCAAGCTTCCCCCACAACGACCGAGACCCGGCAGGGAGCCAGTCCCATGTACCAGACACCGCAGCCCTACACCCCGGTAGCGCCCTACGAGACGCCGCGCCGCGTCCGCCGCCGTTCCCCGCGGTTCCTGGTGGCGCTGCTGCCGATGGCGTTCGTCGCCTTCATGGTCTTCGGGTTCTCCTACCTCGTCAGCCCCGAACCCGACATCGAGGTGCAGCCCGGTGTCGGCGCCGCCTCCGTCGACGGCCGCGACGTGGTCCTGGTGCCCTACGAGCGGCACGGCGCCAGGGGCATGGTCCAGCTGATCGCACGGGACATGTTCCAGGTGCGGCTCGCCGCGGCCGACCCGGCCACCGGCGAGGTCCTGTGGGACACGCAGCTGTCCGACCAGCTGATCTGGAACGCGTCGGTGCTGGCGGCGGGGGAGCGGTACGCCTACCTGGCCACCGATGACGGGCTCGTCGTCGTCGACCTGCGCGGCGGGGCGATCGTGGCGCGGGGTGACGGGGTGACCGGACTCGGCGGCCAGTTCGTCGCGGCCCGGTCGGCTTATGGCTACGACGCCGCGAGCCACCGGGTGGTGGCGATGAACGCCGACGGCGCGGTCTTGGCGATCCCGCTGGACAACCCGGTCGCCGCACCGGCCGACCAGGAGACCGCGGCGGCCTGGGTGGGCGCCCTGTCCACGAAGACGAGCCTCCCGACCGTCCAGGCGACGGCCGACAAGGCCGCGCTCGGCGCGGACGGACGGGTCGAGCTGCGGGAACGGCCCGGTGCGCCCGGCGGCGTGCTGGTCAGGGTCGCCGCCGACGGCACCGAGACCCCGGCGGGCGTCACCGTGTTCCACGGCGCGGCCATCGTGCTCGACGGGGAAGCGGCCGCCGGGAGCGCGTCCGGCCACGTCCTGGTCCGGCACACCCGCACCGTGAACGACACCGGCCTGGTGCTCAGCTCCGTGTCCCTCACGACCGGCGCGGTCACCGGTTCGCTGGACCTCACCTCCGCCCCCGACCGGACGATCGCGCTGCCCGGCGGCACGACGGTGGTGGCCGCAGGTGACCAGGTGGTCGCACTCGGCGCCGACGGCCGCCTCACCGCGCTGCGCGTCGGGGCCACCGGCTTCTTCGGCTCCCCGTCCTGATCTCCGCGGGCAGTAGCGATTTCCGACCCCACAACGATCCACCACCAAAGCAGAGAAGAGACACCACCATGAAGGCAATCGCCTGGGCCGTCCTCGTCGTCGGACTCGCCTGCACCGCCATGTTCGTCGCCACCGGCCTCTCCTCGGACAGCCCGCTGGCCTGGGTCAACGGCTGGATGGCAGGGCCGATCATCCTGGTCTTCGTCGCCCCGATGATGTTCTCCCTCGCGGGCAAGCTCGGCGGAGGATTCGCCGCACTGCGCGGCGGTGTGCCCAAGGAGTTCCTCGGCGCCCCGATCGCGATGGGCACCGTCGTCGGGGTGTCCCGCACCGGTCTGAGCGTCAACGACCAGCCGCAGCTGGAGATCCAGCTCGACGTCGACACCCCCGACGGCCGGTCGTTCCGCTCCGCCGCCCGGCAGATCGTGGACCTGACCGAGCTCGGCACCGTCCGCCCCGGCGCGATCCTGCCGGTCCGCTACCTGCCCGACGGCCGGGTCGCGCTGGCCACCGACGCCTCGCAGCACGAGCTCCAGGCCGCGCTGGACCGCGTGCAGCTCGCCAAGGGCCTTGTGACCCCGAAGCAGCTGCACATCGCCGAGCAGGGCGCCGACGCGCAGGCCGTCGTGCTCGCCATGGCGCCGACCGGGCAGGTCCGCAACGGCCGGTCCGTCGTCCACCTCACCCTCCGCATCACCAGGCTGGACGGCACGATGTTCGACCTGGTGCAGGAGAAGGCCATCCCGCCGACGGCCGTCCCGCAGCTCCAGCCGGGGTCGGCGGTCCGGGTGAAGTACCTGCCGCACGACGAGTCCGAGGTCGCCATCCTCACCGCGCTGGTGCCGTGACCGGTGCCGGGCGCCGTCCGAGAGGGCGGCGCTCAGTGCTGTCCGGACTCGCCCGACCGGGTGGGTGAACTCCACGAGGCGCTCCGCCACGTGGTGGTCGACCGGCGGTCTGGACAGATGTCAAGATGTCCGGGTGGAGACCACATCCCTGCGCGTCTACGGCGGCGTCACCGGCCAGGAACGCCGCTCCGACCGCCGGACGCAACTCCTGGCAGCGGGCTTCGACCTGCTCAGCGATGTCAGCGTCGAGTTCAGCGTGCGCGGGGTCTGCAAGCACGCCGGGCTCACCGCCCGCTACTTCTACGAGAACTTCGCCGACCGGGACGCGCTCGCGGTCGCCGTGTACGACGGCGTGATCGAGGACATCATCACGCCCACGCTCGCGGCCGTCGCCGCGGCGCCCGACGACACCAGGGCCAAGGCGGGCGCCGGGCTCGCGGTGCTGGTCGCCGGGATCCGCGAGGACCCGCGCCGCGGCAGGCTGCTGTTCGCCCACGACCTGGGCGCGACCCCGGTCGTCGCCCGCCGCCGCGTCGAGTCGACCCGGAGGTTCGTCGGGCTGCTGGCCGAGCAGGCCAGGACCTACCACGAGGGCGTTCGCCCCGAGGTGGCCGCGGAACTGCTGGTCGGGGGCCTCGCGCAGGTGCTCACCGCCTGGCTCGACGGCGACCTCGTGATCAGCGAGGCCGACCTGATCGAGCGGTGCACGGACTACTTCGTCGCGATCGGCGGCCTGGTGTGAGCCGCGGTTGACGCTCAGGTGGGGCGGGCCCACACCCCCGACTCGGTGAGGTGGGCGATGAGGCGGTCGGCGCCGTCGGTGAAGTGGCGGGCCATCGCGGCACGCGCCCCGGAGGCGTTCCCCGCGGCCAGCGCGGTCAGCAGGGCGGCGTGGTCGGCGTTGGTGCGGGTCCGCCAGTCGGGGTCGGAGGAGTAGACCCCGGCAGGGGTGTAGCGGGTGGCGTTGTTGAGGAACCACGAGAGCTTGCGGGCGTCGGCGACGAGGTTCACGGCGCGGTGGAATTCGAACTCGCGGCGCTCGACGGCGGTGGTGTCGGCCGCGGCGAGGTCGGCGTCCAGGGCGCGCAGCCGCGCGAGGTCGTCGGGGGTGGCCTTGGCCGCGGCGCGGGCGGCCAGCTCGCCCGCGATCCCGGACTGGAGCCAGAACACGTCGCGGACGTCCTGCTCGGTCAACGGGTTCACCACGTAGCCGCGGCGGGGCGCCAGGTCGACCAGGTCCTCGCCGCGCAGGGCGACCAGCGCCTCGCGGACGGGGGTGGCGCTGACGCCGAGTTCGCGCGCGACCTCCTCCAGGCGGATGAACCGGCCGGGCCGCAGCCGTCCGGACATGATCGCGCCGCGCAGGTGGGCCGCGACCTCGTCGGCGAGCTGGGGGCGGGCGTCGGCACCGATCGTCATGGGAGCCCCGTTCCGGTCCGCCGAGTCTTGACATCATATAAAATATCAAACATATTCGGGGTATGTCTCCGCACGAGGGCATCGCCGTCGAGGTCGACTCCGACGTCTGCACGATCACCTTCGACCGCCCCGAGGCCCGCAACGCGCTGACCGGGCCGATGTTCGAGGCCTACTGCGCGGCGCTGGCCGAGGCCGACGCCGATCCGGCGGTGCGCGCGATCGTGATCACCGGCAGGGGCGACTGGTTCTGCACCGGCGCCGCTCCGGAGGCGTTGGGCGCCCTGCTCGACCCGGAGGCCCGCGAGGGCGCGTCCGTCGAGGCCGCGCACCCGCCGGAGCTTCCGCTGACGTTGCGCAAACCCCTGATCGCCGCCGTCAACGGCGGAGCCGCCGGACTCGGCCTGGTGCAGGCGCTGCACGCCGACATCCGCTTCCTGGCCGCCGAAGCCCGGCTGTCCACGTCGTTCAGCAGGCTCGGCCTGGTCGCCGAGTACGGCAGCGCCTGGCTGCTGCCCAGGCTCGTCGGCCGGGCGACGGCGCTGGACCTGCTGCTGTCCGCCCGCAAGGTGGACGCCGCCGAAGCGCTGCGGATCGGCCTGGTGCAACGGGTCCTGCCCCGCGAGCAGGTGCTCCCCGCCGCCATGGCCTACGCCCGCGACCTCGTCGAGCACTGCTCGCCCGCCGCGATGGCCACCATCAAGGCGCAGGTGTGGGCGGCGGCCGACAGCGGGCCGCGGGAGGCGTTCGCCGAGGCGACGCGGCTGATGGTCGAGTCGTTCGCCCGCCCCGACTTCGTGGAGGGCGTGACCGCCTCGCGCGACCGCAGGACACCGAAGTTCCCGCCGCTGACGTAGCCCGGAGGACCTGATGCAGCTCAGCGCTTTCCTGCCGTACGCGGCCGATCCGCGCGAGGTGGTCGACCGGGTCGTCGAGTGGGAGGCCGCGGGCCTGGACGGGGTGTGGGTGGCCGAGGCGTACGGCTTCGACGCGCCGACGCTGATGGGCTACCTCGCCGCGCGCACCGGACGGGTCACCATCGGCTCGGCGATCCTGCCGATCTACTCCCGCACCCCGGCGCTGATCGCCCAGACCGCGGCCGGGCTCGACGCGCTGTCCGGCGGCCGCGCGATCCTCGGCATCGGCGCGTCCGGGCCGCAGGTGGTCGAGGGCTGGCACGGCGTGCCCTACGACCGGCCGCTGGCGCGGACCCGTGAACTGGTCGACATCTGCCGCCGGGTGTGGCGCCGCGAGGTCGTTGTGCACGACGGCGCCTACCGCATCCCGTTGCCGCCGGAGGAGGGCACGGGGCTCGGGAAGCCGTTGAAGATCCTCACCAGGCCGGTCCGCGACCGGATCCCGATCCACATCGCCTCGCTCGGCGCGAAGAACGTGCGGATGACCGCCGAGATCGCCGACGGCTGGCTGCCCACCCTGTTCGTCCCGGAGAAGGCGCACGACGTGTGGGGCGAGGCGCTGGCGGCGGGGAAAGCCCTGCGGGCGCCGGAACTGGGGCCGCTGGACGTCGTCGCGGGCGGCGCGCTGGCCATCGGCGAGGACGTGGCCGCGCTGCGGGAGGCCGTGCGGCCGACGATCGCGCTGTACGTCGGCGGCATGGGCGCGCGCGGCCGCAACTTCTACCACGACCTGGTCGGCCGCTACGGCTACGAGGCCGAGGCCGACGAGATCCAGGACCTGTACCTCCAGGGCCGCAAGGACGAGGCGGCCGCCGCGGTGCCCGCCGAGCTGGTCGAGCTGACCTCGCTGATCGGGTCCGCGGGCCACGTCCGCGAGCGGATCGCGGCCTTCGCCGAGGCGGGCGTGACGACGCTGAACGTGACCCCGGTCGGCCCGGAACCCGTGGCGGACCTGGCCGCGGTCAAGGGCTGGCTGTCGTGACCCGCCGCCGCTACGACCTGCTGCGCCGGATCGAGTCGCTCGACCCGGTCGCCGACCACCAGGAGATCCAGCGGATCTCCGTGGGGTACGAGTTCCCGTGGGACTACCGGCGCGCGCTGGAGTTCGCGCTGTTCCGCACCTACTGCGTGCCGTCGATCTCCGCGCTGCTCGACGCGACCGGCGAGTTCGCCGCCCGCCCGCAGCGCCGCTACGACGACACCGCGCTGCTGATGGCCGAGCTGGTCGAGCACGGCTACGACTCGCCGCGCGGCCGTGAGGCGCTGCGGGTGGTGAACCGGGCGCACGGCCGGTACCGGATCACCAACGACGACATGCTGTACGTGCTCACGACGTTCGTCCACGACCCGATCGACTGGATCGACGACCACGGCTGGCGCCCGTTGTCGGAGAACGAGCGCCTGGCCTCGTTCCACTTCTACCGCGCGGTCGGCAAACGCATGGGCATCACCGCGATCCCGGACACCAGTGACGAGCTGCGGCAGTACAAAGTGGACTACGAGCGCGACAACTTCCGCTACAGCGACACGAATCGGCGGATCGGCGAGTACACCCGCGAGCTGTTCTGCTCCTGGTACCCGGCACCGCTGCGGCCGGCGGTCCGCCACGCCGTGCACGCCCTCGTGGACCCCGCGATGAGCGCCGCCTTCGGCTTCCCCGTGATGCCCGCGTGGACGACCCGTGCCGGGAAGGCGGCGCTGCGCGCCCGCGGCGAGGTGGTCCGGCTGCTGCCACCGCGCCGCCGGTCCCGACTCGCCGCCGACCCGCGCAACCGCACGTATCCGAGCTACCCCAACGGCTACCGGCCCGCCGACCTCGGCGCGCCACCGCTCGCGGACGTCGACCCGACCTGGCTCGCGCCGGGCCGTCGTCCGGACGCCTAGCGGTAGAGGTCCTCGATCGCGGTCGCGAACCGGTCGGTGATCACCCGCCGCCGCACCTTCAGCGTCGGGGTCAGCTCACCGCCGTCCACGGTCCACGGGTGGGGGAGCACGACGAACTTCTTGACCTGCTCGGGACGGGACAGCTTCTCGTTCGCGGCCGCGACCGCGCGGTCGATCTCGGCCAGCAGCACGGGATCGCCCGCGAGCGCCACCGGATCGGTGTCGGTGACGCCGTGCGCCCGCGCCCACACCGGCGCCGCCTCCTCGTCGAGCACGACCAGCGCCGTCACGTACGCGCGGCGGTCGCCGATCGCCGCGGCGGCGCCGATGAGCGGGTGGGCGCGCAGCAGGCTCTCGATCCGCGCGGGCGGGATGTTCTTGCCCGCGGACGTGATGATCAGGTCCTTCTTGCGGTCGGTGATCGTCAGGAACCCGTCCGCGTCCCGCACCCCGATGTCGCCCGTGGCCAACCACCCGTCGGCGTCGGTCACCGGCGCGACCGAACCGTCCGCCTGGAGGTAGCCCAGGCAGTTCAGGCCGCCGCGCACCAGGATCTCGCCGTCGTCGGCGAGCCGGACCTCCATGCCGATGTTGGGCTTGCCCACCGAACCGGGCCGGAAGTGCTCCTCGGTGTTGATCGTCGCCGTGCCGGTGGTCTCGGTCATGCCCCAGACCTCCAGCACGGTGATGCCGAGACCGCCCAGGTAGCGCAGGACCTCGTACGGGATCGGCGCCGCACCGCTGCCCGCCCACCCCAGGTTGTCCAGCCCGAGCGCCGCGCGCACCGGCCGCAGCACCGCCTCCTCCACCCGCGCCACCTGACCGGCCAGTTCCTCGGGCACCGGCTGACCCGCGGCGAGCAGGTCGTACGCCCGCAAACCGAGCCCGTGCGCCGCCTCGAACCCCGCGCGCCTCTCCTCCGGCATGGCCGCCGTCATGCCCTGCACACCCGCGACCAGCTTCTCCCACACCCTCGGGACCCCGAAGAACGACACCGGGCGGACCGCGATCAGCGCGGGCACCAGCTTCGCCGGATCCGGGCAGATCGTCACGTGCCCGGCCCGGTAGATCGGGATGTAGACGCCCAGCACGCGCTCGGCCACGTGCGCCAACGGCAGGTACGACACCGTTTGCGCGTGGTCGGGCGACTCCACCAGCACCGACACCGACGCGGCCTGGTGGATCGCGTTGCGGTGGCTGATCACCACGCCCTTCGGATCACCGGTCGTGCCCGACGTGTAGAGCAGCGTCACCGGCTGCTCCGGCGTGATCTCCCGCCACCGCTTCTCGAACTCCGCCGGCTCCGCCTCGTGCGCCCGCCTCCCCGCCTCCACGACCGCCCGTGCCGCCCGGATCCGCGGATCGCCTGCGGGCACCGCGTCCTCGTCCAGTACCAGCACCGTCTTCAGATCCGGCAGGTCGTCCAGCACCGGCAGCCAGCGCGCCAACTGCTCCGCGCCCTCCAGCACCACCACCGGCGCCTTGCTGTGCCTGCCCAGGAACCCCACCTGGTCCGAGCTCAACGTGTCGTAGGCGGAACACGGCACCGCACCCAGGTGCACCGCCGCCAGATCCGCCACCCAGTGCTCCGGCCGCGCCGACATCATGATGATCATCCGATCACCACCCGCCAACCCCACCGCCTCCAACCCCCGCGCCCACGCGGCGACCTCGTCCCGCACCTCCCGCCAACCGAGCGGCGGTTCGTCGGACCCGAACAGCCCGAGCGCGGGCAGATCGCCGAACTCGGTGGCGTTGCGGTGCAGCAGCAGGGGAACGGTCAACTCCGCAGCAGCCCTCATGCGGTCTTCGCCGGCGCTCATGGTCGTCCTTTGCGTCGTCGCGCGGATCACCGGAGCGGCACGGTTCCGCAGCGCGAACGACCACCGTGTCGTGCTGACCGACTTTAGGAGAGCCGATGCGATTTGTGAAGGGCTGGCGGTTGTCGTAGCAGCTAGATGGGGGCGGGGGAGTGAATCGCGGTTAACTTGCCGGTGCGGTGTCCTGGTGCGGGCAGCCGTGGTTCGCTATCCTCGGTCGAGGATGTCAGGCAATGCCTGACAACGTGGTCGAGGAGGTGCGGCGTGCCGGAATCGGTGTTCCCGCCGAGGTGTTCGTTCTGCGGCAAGGCGGCGGCCGAGGTGCGGAAGATGATCGCCGGGCCGGGGCTGTACATCTGCGATGAGTGCGTGGCGAAGTGCGACGACATCCTGGCGGGTGATGTCGGCCCTCCGGACGAGCGGGTGCCGGAGTGGTCGGTGATGTCCGACGAGGAGTTGCTGGGGCATCTGCCGCGGATCGCCGCGACGGTGACGCAGGTCGAGTTGGGGTTGCGCGAGCGGGTGCTGGAGTTGCGGGCCCGTGGGGTGACGTGGGTGCGGATCGGGGCTTCGTTGGGCATGACGCGGCAGTCGGCGTGGGAGCGCTTCTCGGGATGACGACCGCTTTGCGGGGCAACCGGGACTTCCGCCTGGTCTGGTGTGGACAGACCCTGTCGGCGTTGGGGAACGGGGTCTCGCAGCTGGCTTACCCGCTGCTGATGCTGGCGTTGACGGGGTCGGCCGCGGCGGCCGGGGCGCTCGCGGCGGTGCGGGCGGTGCCGTACCTGGTGCTGGGACTGCCCGCGGGGGCGTTGGTCGACCGGTGGGATCGCAAGCGGACGATGGTGGTCTGCGACCTGGGGCGTGCGGTCGTCATGGCGAGTGTGCCGGTGGCGCTGCTGTTCGGTCGGTTGACGCCGCAGCACCTGTTCGCCGCGGGGCTCGCGGGCGGTGTGCTGCACGTGTTCTTCAGCGCGGCGGAAAGCGCGTGCCTGCCGAACGTCGTGGGCGCGGAACAGGTGACGGCGGCGGTGTCGGCGCGGGCGACCGCGCAGTCGACCTGCGGGATCGTCGCGGGTCCGTTGGGCGGCGCGTTGCTGCAACTCGGCCGCGGCATCCCGTTCCTGCTCGACGCGCTGTCCTTCCTCGCCTCCGCGCTGTGCCTGGCGTTCGTGCGCGCCGACTTCGGCGGACGGGAGCGCGCGGTCGGTCGGTCGTTGCGCACGGAGGTCGCGGAGGGGGTGCGGTGGCTGTGGAACCACGCGGCGCTGCGGCTGATCGCGCTCACGGCCGCCGGGTTGCAGGTGGCCATCTCCGGGGTCGCGCTGGTGGCGATCGTGGTGGCGCGGGACTCGGGTGCCGCACCGGCGGCGATCGGCGGGTTGTTCGCGGCGCTCGGCGTCGGGGGAGTGGTCGGTGCCGTGCTGGCGCCGTGGCTCGAAGGCGGGCTCGGGTTCGGCGGACTGCTGCTGTCGGTGCTGTGGTTCCAGGGCGCGCTGTGGCTGGTGCTGGCGTTCTCGACCGGCCTGGTCGCCGTCGGGATCGTGCTCGCCCTGTTCAGCGTGTCCATGCCCTGCTTCGGCATCGCCGCGCTCAGCTACCAGCTCGAAGTCACGCCGGACGCGCTGCGCGGCAGGGTGGGCACCGGGTTCAGCCTGCTGATCTGGGCCGCGACCCCGGTCGGCGGGTCTGCTGCTCGACGTCGTCACCCCGCGCACCACGTCGTTGATCTTCGCCTCATGGGTCCTGGTCCTGTCCACCGCGGCGACCCGCGGCGGTCGCCTGCGCGCGCTCGGATTTCCATCCGCAGCGGAATAACCCCATTCCGCGATCATCGGGAATGCGCGATGGGACGCTTTGTTCAGCCGTATCGCGGATCGCCTGCCGGTGGCGCTTGTCCGATCATGGGGGAACGGGCCCACTTCGATCGTGCGCAAAAGGGGACAGGGTGCAAAATGGGGGACAGCGCAACGCTGATGTTCCGTGGTACCGGTTCGATCCGGACGACTACCTGGCGCGCAACTACGCCGAGGTCCGCGGGGAGGACCACCGGGTCGTCGAACTGGTGCGGGACTTCTTCGGCGCCCAGTTCCCCTCCGGGCACGCGCCCGCGGGGCTGAGGGGGATCGACGTGGGCACCGGGGCGAACCTCTACCCGGCCCTGTCGATGCTGCCGTTCTGCGAGTCGATCACCCTGTACGAGCACGCCAAGTCGAACCTGGAGTGGCTCGCCGAGCAGACCGCGGCGGACTGGCCGTCGTGGACCGACGTGTGGAGCGACTTCTGGACCTTGCTGGAGGAAAGCCCCCACTACGCCGGTCTCGGGGAGCTCCCTCGGCACGCGCTGGCCCGCCGGGTGGAGGTCGTGCCCGGCAGCGTGTTCGCCCTCGACCCGTCCGCCGGACGGTGGGACATGGGGACGATGTTCTTCGTCGCCGAGTCCATCACCTCGCAGCGCGGCGAGTTCGCCGACGCCGTGCACGGGTTCCTCGGCGTCCTCCGGCCAGGCGCGCCCTTCTGCATCGCCTTCATGGAGAACTCGCTCGGTTACGAAGTCGCCGGAATCGAATTCCCGGCTGTCGCCGTCGACCACGACGACGTCACCGACTGCCTTTCGGGGCGGGCCACAAATCTGGTCGTCGACCGGATCGGCACCAATGGCGGACCACCGCTCCGGGACGGCTACACGGGCATGATCGTCGCCTGTGGGCGGGTTCCCGACGACTGTCCGCCTGATGTCGGGGAGGCCGATTCTCCCGGCGTGCCCCGGCCGTTGAAAGGCCGATGACCATGATACGGTTCGCCACGCCGCGCGGCGGGTCACTCGACCGCCGTATTTCGCGTGCGTCCACACTCACCTTGGGACAGCGATGAGAATTCAACCGAGACGACAGATTCTCGATATCTGGCGGTCGGTGATCAAGTCCTCCTATCGTGATGGCACGTGGGTGTGGGGCGGTCGCGAGGAATCCAATTCGCTCAGCGATACCGAGCAGCTGATCTGCTTGCTGTACCCGGCCACCGAGGTGCCCGCGCTCGCGCTGGAGTCCTCGGACATGATGGCCGAGGACGCCGCGCAGGCGTTGGAGCTGCTGGGCGAGCCGAGGACCATCCCGTACCGGCTGGTCGAGATCATCGAGGACTACGTCGAGCGCCACACGGTGGACGACGAGCCCGGGTTCGGCGGGGGCGGCTACCTCAGCACCGGGGACGACGACAAGACGCCCACTACCGAGCAGTTGGCGATGGGCTTGGTCGACGCCTACTCGCTGTCGCTCACCCTCTGCCTCGCGGCGCTCGGCTTCCTCAGCGTCTACAAGCCCCAGGTGGTTCGCAGGCCCGCGCTCGTCACCCGGATCGAACTGCTCCAGCGCGCACTGAGCAGGCGGCTCACCGCCGCGCAGATCGGTCTGCTGCGGTCGTTCGTGGTCAACACCGTCGGTGTGGACACCGAGGGCGACCGCAAGGTCCGCACGGCGATGCTGGAGATGGTGAACCAAGGCGACGACCCGGACGAGGTCGTGGTCTCCCGGCTCCGTGAACGGCTGCAACGCGTGCGCACCCTGCTGCTGGACGACGTCCGCCTGGGTGTCAGCACCGACCGGACGCTCGAGGAGGAGACCAGGCTCTTCGAGATCGGCTGGGGCTGGGGGATCGTGCGCAACGCCACCGACGTCGTGCTGGACCTGGACCGCTGTGCGTTCGACCGGCAGCCCGCCATCGGGGCGGAGGTCGGCGTCGCCGTACCCAGGCCGTACCTGTACTCGACGGTGCTCGCGCTCGACGGCATCAACGACCTCAGGTCGCCGAGGACCCGCGAACTGAACCTGCTCGACGAGGAGCAGCGGCGGCTCGCCGAGGCGCTGCAGATCCGCTGGGACCTGACCCAGCGCTACTGGTCGGGCATCGCCCGGTTCGGCAAGACGTGGCCGCTGGAGGACATCCCCTGGCGCACTTCCGATGGCGAGGAGTCCGACTACTTCTCGCTGCTGGTGTCGGCGGTGCTGGTGCAGGACCTGGAAGCCCGGCAGGCCACCGACGAGGACCTCAACCGCGCTGTTGCCGTGTTCGAGTCGCTCGCCCAGCGCGGCCGGATCACCCGCCGGGTCACCAAGGACGACCGCGCGGTGGACATGCACGTCCCCGGCGTCCGGATGACGCTGGTCGGGTCGGACGAGATCGGCCCGCTGCTCTACTGGCACGCCCGCGACTTCGCGCCGCTGCTGCTCAAGCGTTGCCTCCAGGCCGCCGCGCTATCGGCGAACCGGGCGGCCCGCGACCGGCTGATGCGCCTGGCCGAGATGACGATGGACCACCTCGACAAGCGTCGGATCCACGACGGTGACGCGCCGGGGCTGTGGGACGATCCGAACGAGATGCTGTTCCCGGACGGAGGGCTGCCTGCGGAGAAACTCCCGTCGTGGGCCATGACCGAGCGGATGGTCGAGGCCCTGATCGCCGGATCCCGCACGTTCCAGCAGGAGCCGCTGCGCAGTTCCGGCATGCGTGCTCGGGCCGAGGAGGCCCTGCACGAGGCCGAGCACCTGCTCAACCGGCTGCTGGTGGACTCCGACTCCGACGACACCTCGGCGCGCAGCGCGGAACTCATCGTCATCGAGCGGCGGCTCAGCCGGGCCCGCGAGGTCATCACCGAACAGCCCGGCACCGCGAACGCGTTGGCGCTGGCCGCGCTGCTCAGTCTAGACGAGATCAACGTCGCCCAAGGCGACGCGTCGAGGAGGACGTAAGTGCTCGTCTTCGCCTCATCCGACAAGGGTGGCACCGGTCGTTCGGTGACAAGTTGCAACATCGCGTTCCACCTGGCGCAGCGGTCGGACGTCGCCTACGTGGACTTCGACTTCGGCTCGCCGACCTCGGGCGCGATCTTCGAGGTCCCCAAGGCCGAACGCGGCGTCGACCGGGACGGGCTGCACAGCTACTTCACCGACGGCGTCAGCGATCCGCAGAGCCTCAACGTGTGGCAGCAGACCTCGCGGCAAAGCCTCCGCGGGTCCAACGTCCGCGCGGGCAGGCTGGTGTTCTTCCCCGGCGACAAGGGTGGCGCCGAATTCGGTGCCACCCGCGAGATCCAGCAGCGGTGCGTCGAGTTGTTCACGCGGCTCGACAGCGAGTTCAAGGTGGTGGTGGTGGACCTCAGCGCGGGCCGTTCCGCCGCGCTGACCATGGCGCTGATGGCTACCGCCCAACCGTCCATGCGCGGGATCACGGCCCGGTGGCTGGTGTTCCACCGCTGGACCCACCAGCACATCATCGCGGCGAACGGCCTGGTCTACGGCGATCGCGGACTGCTCTCGGTCGGCAGGAGCGTGGGCCACGACTACGACGCTTTACTGGACGCGATCCGCTTCGTGCAGGTGGCCGTGCCGAACCTCAAGGAGCACAATCCAGGCCAGAGCGCCGCTCAGGCGACCTGGCTGCACACCTGCGACGAGGAGTTGCGCAAGCTCGCCGTGCACAACGGGCTCGGGCGAAGCCGAGTCCTCGGCGCCACGCCCGTGGAGCCCATGCTGCAGTGGAGGGAGCAGATCATCGCCGAATCGGACGTCTCGGCGAAGATCGCCAATCCCGG
This sequence comes from Umezawaea sp. Da 62-37, assembly GCF_032460545.1. Taxonomy (GTDB): domain Bacteria; phylum Actinomycetota; class Actinomycetes; order Mycobacteriales; family Pseudonocardiaceae; genus Umezawaea. The sequence continues at coordinate 2,048,809 of NZ_CP135965.1, read as the reverse complement.
TACCGTCGCATCATTCCGGGACCTGTCCGTGCGGCTGACCGACGACGCGGTGTGGGAGGGGATGTGACCACCATCGACGCGCCCGTTTACACCGAGGCCACGACGGAGCCGAAACTGCGCCAGGTCGCGCTTTCGCACCTGTCGGTGGAGGTGGGGCACTTCTACATGGAGGACCTGGCCGACGGGGACGAACGCATCCGCACCCAGTTCCGGAGGGTCCTGCCCTGGCTGGAGGCCGCCCGGTCGACGCTTGCCGCCGACCTCGGCGCCGTCAAGCCGCGGTTGAGCACGTGCTTCCTGATCGACGATTACTTCCGCACCGACACCAGTCCGGACGAGATCGTCGACCGGCTGCTGAACATCGCGGGCGAGTGCGGGATCACCATCGACTACCTGGCCCGCGAGGCCGGGTGCGCCGAGGCCGACCAGGTCCCGTTGGCCGAGTTGACGGCGGCCATGCTGCTACCGGAGCCACCGGTCGGCACGACCGGCGCGCGGCCGCCCGTGCAGGACTCCGGCTGGCTGTGCAACGGTGAGCGCGCGTCCGAGTCGAACACCGGGCACCAGGCGATGATGCCGGTGGCGGGTTGGGAACCTCCGGTGGAGTTCGGCAAGCGCAACCACTCGATCTTCCTCGACGTGGAGCTGTGGGGGGACAGGACCAAACGGATCGATGGCAAGCTCGTCGAGTGGCGCCAGTGGTCGTGCCCGTTCCTGGCGTCAGTGTGGCAACTGCTGCGCCTGGGTGCCTTGCGCTACCAGGGCGAACCCGTGGCCCAGCCCCAGCCGTGGACCGATGACAGCTGGCCGCGGCGGTGGAGCGACCTGCCCGCCGTCGTGCAGCTGTCGGAGGACCCCGCGCCGTTCGCCGCGTACCGGACCACATCTATCCTGCCGCAGAGCTACCTCGGCATCGAGCACGCGGTCAGGTCGATCCTCGACCACCTCGACTTCGACAGCTCCGTCAGCGAAGGGACGGTCAAACGTGCCCTCAAGGAGGGCGTGGGGCTCCCCAAGCGACTCAGCTCCCGCGTCTCCCACATCTTCGTCGAGGCACCTGTGGCCGGTGCCCGTTGGTGATCCTCGGCGAGGTCCGCACGGGGCTGCTGCGCAACTCGCTGCCGCTGCCCAGACAGGCGGTGGTCGACCTGCTCTCACTGCGCCCCGGCAGACAGGTCGTCGCGACCGACCGTCCCGTCAACCGGACCGTGTCACCGGACTCGATCGTCGGCGTCGACTGCACGCTGGCCACCGAACCGCAGACGAAGGCCCGCGGCATCGGCACCGTCGTCACGCACGCCGTGGTCGTCGGCGGCGCGGTGCTCCAGTCCTCTTCCTGCACCCGCCTGGAGTGGGCGGACTACCGCGAGCGCAAGGCGTGGACGCACTACACGCACCGGCGTGGCGTGGTCGACGTGCTCGGCAACCCGGCGTCCGCGCAAATCGTCGACGGCAGCAAGAAGCCCGTCCGGCAACGCGACACGCTCGACCTCGGCGCCGTGTGCCAGCGGATGATGATGCTCGTTCAGGGCCGCCCGCAACTCGACTACAAACCGGGCCTGCTCACCCAGCCGACCAGGCTGCGCTGGAACGCGATCGGCCGTGAGGGCGCCCGCCCCACCGTGCACCTGCACATCGACGACGAGGTGCGCCGCACCGTCGACGTCGTCGCGCCACCGGAACTCCTCGAGGAGGTGAGCCGGTTCTGCGAGGACCTCGCACTGCACGACTGGCTGTACACCACGCTTGGCAACGTGGTCGAACAGGCCGAGCGCGACATGGCGTCGGAAGCCGACCCGATGAAGTTGCTGGGTGCCGCCCTCACCTTGCTCGCCCGCCTGTGGATGCCCAGCGCGCACGTCCACCCGGCGCTGCGACCGCTATGGGCGGACCTGGAGGAAGTGCCGGGGTTCAGCCGGTCGTGGCGCCGCAACGTCTCCTGGATTCGAGACCAGATCTCCATGAGCACCCTCACCACCTGGCAGGACGCTCGCCCGTTCTAGCGGAACCACCGCCGAACCAGCAGCGCGAAGAACACGTTCAACGACAGCGCCCCGCAGTAGCTCTCCACCACGAGTACCGCCTTCACCCGGCTGCCCATCTCGTCCGTCCCCGCCGGGTTGATGTAGTTCACCGCCGCTAGGTACAGGTCGTGCTGCGGCGTCCCGTGCGCCACTACCAACAGCGCCGCCCAGGACACCAGCAGTTGGAACAGCACCCACCCCAGCAGCCGGTACGGTCGGTACCCGTACCCGCAGGTCACCGCAGACACGGTCATCACGATCCGGCGCCACCACGACCGCTCGACCCGGTGCAGCGCCTGGGTCCGCAGGTACAGGAACCGGTCGCGTTCCAGGCTGTCGTTGGTCAGCAGGTGGATCTCGGCCGCCCGCTCGAACGCCTCCGCGGCGTGCAGCACCAGCTTCTCGGCGGCGCAGTCGGTGCCCAGCCGCTCCAGGATCTCGGCCAGGTCCTTGTTCTGCCTCATCGTCAGCCGCAACGGTCCCTGCGCCTCGACCTCGGCGGCCATCAGCGCGACGAGCAGCGTCCGCCGCCGTTCGCTCGGCACGGTCTCGGGCTTGCGCTCGTAAAGGGTGCGGAAGATGAGCTGGTGCGACTTGCGCCTGCGCGACGGGTACTCGTTGAGCACGTTGGAGACGTACTGCTCGAACTCGTCGAGCAGCGTGGCCTCCTCGTCGCGCAGCCCGCCCTGGTTCAACGCCGATTCGACGTCGTCGGCGTACCGGCTCGCGCGTTGTTCCACGATCCGGCTGAGGCGCGCGTAGCCGGATTCCCGCGCTTCGGAGAAGGTGGTGGACGACATGGCACCTACTCCGCGGCAACCGAGGGCAGGAGATATTCGCACAGGGGCATGGCCCCATTCTCCGTGTACTCCCGAAAGAACGCCTGGGCCGTTCGGGTCATTGTTTCCCGAGGTTTTTCCGTGCTTATACCATTATCGTGCCGGTGGCGCAGGTGAATGGGTAAACCTGTGATTCAATGACAATTAATGTGGAATAGTGCCGGTCAGGACCGTGAACCCCGTCCTGGAAAGGCTCGTGGATGTTGCACGTCAGTTATTTCCGCATATTCGCGGACTGAATTCGTTCACACGTCCCGCCGGTGGAAAATCGCGGTCGAGACGCCAACAGCGACCACTGCCCACCCGATCGCCACCACGAGCGCCTGCCCGCCGTCGACGGTGTCGGGCAGGAAGTCGGTGTGGCCGCGGAGCAGCGGCGCGGCGACGAGGTAGTAGCCCAGCAGTAGCGTGAGCGCGGGCACCGCCGCCCGCAGGACCGTCGCGACGGCGGCTGCAAGCAGCGCCGTGAGCACCAGGTGGGCGACGGTGGTCGCCGCAGGCTCGAACGGGGCGAACGGCCCGTCCGGGCGAGCGGTCCGGGCGGTCGTGAGGCTTAGGGCGACGGTCACCAGGGCGATGGCGAAGCAGCCCACGGCCAAAGCGAAGGACTTGGCGAGCTGGAGTTCGACGCGGCCTGGCACGCACGTGAGGCTGGTGCGGATCTGGCCGTCGTACTCGGAGGTCGCGACGAGCACACCCAGCAGCACGAACCCGATCTCCGAATACCCCAGCGGTGCCAGGCCGACGTCCAGCGCGGACGCGGAGACCGTCGTCCGCAGGTACACGACGTCCAGCAGCGGCGTCACCGCCCACGTCGACACGACGACCAGCCGCGTGGACGGCAGCGTGGCGAGTTTGAGCAGTTCGGCGTGGACGGTGTGCCGGACCGCCCTGGCGTTCACGCGTCCCGCCGGTGCACGACGACCGCGGCGACGGCGAGCAGCGCGAACACCCACGCGGCCATGACGAGGCCGCCGGTGATCGGGGCGATGTCGACCGGGGAGGCGATCCGGTGCAGGAACATGTGCGAGCCCGCCATGTCCGGGAAGTAGGCGGCCAGCGGTGTGATCTTGCTGAGCAGGAAGGTCACCGAGACGACGGAGGTGTTGAGGATCAACAGGGTCAGCGGCACGACGCCGTTGCGGGTGAGCAGGGTGATCGCGTGGGCCAGCAGTGCGGTCAGCGTCCAGTAGACGACGACCCCGACCACGCGCGGCACGACGTTGTCGGGCAGCGGCCTGGTCAACGCGAGCGTCAGCGTCGCGGTCACGAGCGCCAGCACCGCCACGGCCGAGGCCAGCGCGCCCGCCTTCGCGGCGAGGAACCGGGCGCGCGACGCCGTGCCGGTGAGGCTGGTGGTGATCTGCCTGCCGCCCGGCGAGTCCTCGCCCTCGGCGGTGTACTCGCTGCTGGTGGAGACGACGCCGAGCACGATCGCGCCGATCACGCCGAGGATGAGCTGGACGAACCCCGCGTCCCGGCTCGCCTCCTCGGGGACCGCGCTGATCATCAGGATCCCCGGCGGCAGCACCAGTCCGAGGGCGAACCCGGCCCGTGCCGACGGCAGCGTGAGGAGCTTGCGCAGCTCCGCGTGGTAGAGGGTCACCGGGCGTCTCCCGTCAGGGCGAAGAACGCGTCTTCCAGCGTGCGGTGGGCACCGGTGACCTCGGCGAGGGTGCCCCGGCTCGCGATCCGGCCGTGGTGGATCACGACGACGTCGTGCACGGTCTCGGCCAGTTCGCCCATGAGGTGGCTCGACAGCAGCACCGTCCGCCCCGACGCGGCGCGCTCGCGGAGGAATTCCCGCATCCAGCGGATGCCGCCGGGGTCGAGGCCGTTGACCGGTTCGTCCAGCACGAGCACGTCCGGGTCGCCCAGCAGCGCCGCGGCGAGTCCCAGGCGCCTGCCCATGCCGAGCGAGTACGTGCCGACCCGTTTGCCGGCGGCCTCGGTGAGCCCGACGGTGTCCAGCACCTCGTCGACCCGCCCGCGCGGCAGATCGTTGCTCGCGGCGACCCAGCGCAGGTGCGCGCGTCCCGTCCGCGACCGGTGCGCGCCGCTGCCGTCGAGCAGCGCGCCCACCACCGTCAGCGGCCGGGTCAGCCGGTGGAACGGAAGCCCGCACACCAGGGCGGTGCCCTCCTGCGCGCGGTCGAGGCCCAGCAGGATCCGCAGCGTCGAGGACTTGCCTGCCCCGTTCGGGCCGAGGAACCCGGTCACCCTGCCCGGTCGCGCCTCGAAACTGATGTCGGACAACACCTTCGTGCGTCCGCGCGACTTGCTCACGTGTTCGACGGTGATCATGGCGAGCAGTCAACGGGGAGGCGGACGCGGGCGCATCGGGCCGGGGGACGGGGTCGTGCGGCGGTCTCGGTCCACGGGATGTCAGACCGTGGACCGACGTCCCGGCGGCCGCGGGGAAGTAGGGTCCGGGCCGTGGACGTGCGTCAGCGGCCCTCGTGGCGGTCAGGGGTCGGGCCGGTCACCGGCGGGGTGTTCGCGGTGCTGGTGCTCCTGATGGTCGCGGTCGGCGGCGTGGGCTCGGCGGCAGTGGTCGTGCCGTCGCTGCTCGCGGTTGCCGCGGTCGGCGTCGCGGTGTTCGCGGTCCGTCGCGGTCGACTTGGTCGGGCCGCGTACGAGGAGCGGCTGACCGAGTGGGCGGCCGCGCAGGCGGCGCAGGCCGAACGGATGCGCATCGCCAGGGACCTGCACGACATCGTGTCGCACGGCCTCGGCCTGATCACCGTCCGGGCCGCCGCCGCCCGCTACGTCACGGGCGCCGACGTCGCGGAGGCGTTGGCGGACATCGAGAACGCGAGCCGCGAGGCGACCTCGGAACTGCGGCACATGCTGACCGTGCTGCGCGCCGCGGACGACGACGCCGTGCCGCGCAGGCCCGTCGAAGGGCTGGACCAGCTGCCCGCGATCGTCCGCGGCGCCGAGGTCGCGGGCCTGCGCACCGAGCTGACCGTCGAGCCGGTGGGCGAGGTGCCGCCCGGAGTCCAGGTGGCGGTGTGCAAGGTCGTCCGCGAGGCGCTGAACAACTCCGCGCGGCACGCGGGCCCCACCGACGTCCGGGTTCGCGTGCACCGCGACGGCGACAGCGTGGTGGTCGCGGTCGCCGACAGCGGCCCCGGCGGTCCGCGGCGGTCGACGCCCGGCGCGGGGCACGGGCTGATCGGCCTGCGCGAACGGGTCGTGGGTCTCGGCGGCGCGTTCAGCGCGGAACCGGTCGAGGCCGGGTTCCGGGTCACCGCGCGGATTCCGGACGGGGGAGCGGAATGATCGTGCGCGTGGTGCTGGTCGACGACCAGCCGCTGCTGCGGCGCAGCCTGGCGATGGTGATCGGCAGCGAGCCGGGCCTGGCCGTCGTGGGCGAGGCGGACAACGGCGTCGACGGGGTGGCCGTCACCGCGGCGACCCGGCCCGACGTGGTCCTGATGGACGTGCGGATGCCCCAGCTCGACGGACTCCAGGCCACCAGGCGGATCTGCGCCCACCCGGACCTGCGGTCGACCCGCGTCCTGGTGCTCAGCATGTTCGAGCTGGACGAGTACGTGCACGAGGCGCTGCACGCGGGCGCGTCCGGCTTCCTGCTCAAGGACACCAGGCCGGAGGAGCTCATCGACGCCATCCTGCGCACCCACGACGGGCAGTCCCTGTTCGCCCCGTCGATCCTGACCCGGCTCGTCGAGCACTACGTGTCCGCGCCGCGCCGGAGCACCGGCACGCGGGCGGGACGGCTGACCGGCCGGGAGGTCGAGGTGCTCACGCTCGTCGGGCGCGGGCTGTCCAACGACGGGATCGCCGCCCACCTGACGATCTCGGTCAAGACGGTGAAGACGCACGTCTCGCACCTGCTCGCCAAGCTCGACGCCCGCGACCGCGCGCAGCTCGTGATCGCCGCCTACGACGCGGGCCTGGTCACACCCCGGCGGAACGCCAGCCCCTGATCCAGGCCAGCAGGTCGTTGTCCCGCAACGACTCCACCACGACGTCGGCCGGGAAGTCCTGGTGCGCCAACGTGGGCACGCCGACCACCCGCAGCCCGGCCGCGCGGGCCGAGCGGAGCCCCGTCACCGAGTCCTCGAACGCCAGCGCGGCAGCGGGTTCGACGCCGAGCGCGGCGCACGCGGCCAGGTACATCCCCGGATGCGGTTTGGGCGCGTCCACCTCGTCGGCGGCCACGCTGACCGGGAACACCCCGGTGAAGCCGCCCCGCGCCAAGGCCGCTTCCAGCAGCGCGCGCGGTGAATTGCTGGCGACCGCGAACGGCACGGAGGCGGCGACCAGGTCGACGAGGTCGAACGCGCCCGGCATCGCCTCGGCTTCGGCGGTCACCACCTCGGCGACCAGCACCAGCAGTTCGGCGGCGAGGTCGGCGCCCGCACCCGGCTCGTCGAAGATCCCGGCCAGGACGTCGCCCGCCGCCGCGAGGGACTTCCCGATCACCATGGCCTTCTGCTCCGGCCCGAACGACAGGCCCCGGCGGGCGAACAGCGCGGTCTCGGCCACCGACCAGCACGGTTCGGTGTCCATCAGCAGCCCGTCGCAGTCGAAGACCACGGCGGCGGGAGTCCAGTCGTAGAGGCGGCTCACCGGGTCGCCCCGGCCACGAGGTCGTCGACGAAGCGCAGCGCCGCGCTCGCGTTGGTGTGCCGCCAGGCCAGCAGCACGGCGTCGAACCCGTCGCCGCGGTCGGTGCCGGTCGCGGCCACGACGCGCGCCAGCACGGCGCGTTGGGCGTGCAGCAGGTCGGCCGGGTCCAGTGCGCGCCGGTGCAGCAGCGCCAGCTTCACCAGCAGGTGCGACCGCAGTTGCCGGACGTGCTCGGCGGGCTTGTGCAGCCACTCGTCGACCGAGGCGCGCCCGGTGTCGGTCAGGTCGTAGACGGTCCTTTGCGGACCCGGTCCGGACTCGACGGTGAGCGGCGTGATCAGTTCGGCCTCCTCCAGCCGCCCCAGCGCGCGGTAGACCATCGGCCGGGGCACCGACCAGACCCTGCCGAGGGCTCCGTCGGACGCGGTGAGCGCGGCCACCGCGAACCCGTGCCGCGGCTCCTCGCGCAGCAGTGCCAGGACCGTCCACTCCGGCAGGGCCAGCGCCATGTCGCGGCTAGCCCCTGGCCCGGAGCGGTCCGCGGGCGGTGTGCTCGTCCACGGTCGAGGCCTCCTGCTGTCCGCACGGCTGCGTGGATCGAGCATAACAACAGCGGCGGACGCCGGACCGGGCGTCGGGAGGGGGGAAGTTCAGCCGTTCGGCGAGGTCGTCCACCCCTTTGGCACGCATCCGCCATCCGGGCGCGGGGAACCCCGAGAGGACCCGAGCGAGGAGTTGGCATGGCTGAGGACGACAGGCGGATCGTCGTGGGTGTGGACGGCACCGAGACCGCGGCGGCCGCACTGCGCTGGGCGGTCCTGCAAAGCGGGTACACCGGCGCCAGGGTCGAGGCCGTGCTGGCCTGGGAGTCGCCCGCGGCCTACGAGTGGGCGCCGGGGCTGACCGAGCCCGCCGACGTCGAGGCGGCCGCGCGGGAGGTCCTGGACAAGGCAGTGGCCGACACGGCCGTGCCGGTCACCCGGACCGTGGTGAACGGCAACGCCGTGCGGGTGCTGCTGGACGCGGCCCGCGGCGCCGACGTGCTGGTGCTCGGCAGCCAGGGGCACGACGAGCTGAAGGGCTCGGTCGGCCTGCACTGCCTGCACCACGCGAAGTGCCCGGTGCTGGTGATGCGCGGCTGAGCCTCAGGCGCTCGTCTGGTCGACGAAGCACCAGCGCCAGTTCTCGCCGGGCTCGAACGAGCGGATCACCGGGTGCCCGGACCCGGCCGCGTGCCTGCTGGCGTGCTTCTCCGGCGAGGAGTCGCAGCAGCCGACCTTGCCGCACGCCAGGCACAGTCGCAGGTGGACCCAGCCGGTGTCCTGGGCGAGGCAGTCCTCGCACCCGTCCAGGGTGCTCGGCGTGGGATCCGGGCCGAGTTCGGCGATGTGCTGGCAGACGGCGGAGGTCACGGGGGGCTCCTTGGCTGAGGGGGGTGTCGGGCGCGAACTTACGGCTCCACGCGGTGACGTGCCATCCCATTCGATGACGTCGGCCGGATCCGCTGCTTGACTGGTGCCATGACGACACCTCCCGCCGAGGCCACCAGGGTCGCGCGCCCCTCGATCCTCACGGTGGACGACGACCCCAGCGTGTCCAGGGCGGTGGCCCGCGACCTGCGCCGGAAGTACGGCGAGAAGTACCGGATCGTGCGCGCCGAGTCGGGCCCGCAGGCCCTGGAGGCGCTCCGCGAGATCAAGCTGCGCGGTGAGGAGGTCGCGGCGCTGCTCGCGGACTACCGGATGCCGCAGATGAGCGGCATCGAGTTCCTGGAAGCGGCCATGGACCTGTTCCCGCTGGCCCGCCGCGTGCTGCTGACCGCCTACGCCGACACCGAGGCCGCCATCCAGGCCATCAACGTGGTCGACCTCGACCACTACCTGCTCAAGCCGTGGGACCCGCCGGAGGAGAAGCTGTACCCGGTGCTCGACGAGCTGCTGCACGCCTGGACGGTGTCCGACCGCCAGCCGGTGCGGCAGGTCAGGGTGGTCGGCCACCGCTGGTCGCCGCGCTCCTACGAGGTCCGCGACTTCCTGGCCCGCAACTCCGTCCCGTTCCGCTGGCACTCGCTCGAGGACGCCGACTGCGAGGCCAAGCGCCTGCTCGACGCGGCGGGCCAGGACGGCACCAGGCTGCCCGTGGTCGTGACGCCCGAGGGCGACCCGATGGTGCAGCCCACGGACGCCGAGCTGGCGGCGCGGGTCGGCCTGAGCACCCAGCCGTCGACGGACTTCTACGACCTCATCGTGGTCGGCGGGGGCCCGGCCGGGCTGGGCGCCGCGGTGTACGGCGGCTCGGAGGGGCTGCGGACCGTGCTGGTCGAACGGATGGCCACCGGCGGCCAGGCGGGCACGAGCAGCCGCATCGAGAACTACCTCGGCTTCCCCGACGGCGTGTCCGGCGAGCAGCTCACCGAGCGCGCCCGCAGGCAGGCGCTGAAGTTCGACGTCGAGATGCTGACCACCCGCGACGTGGTGGCGCTGGAGCAGCGCGGCTCGGCCAGGGTCGTGCGGTTCGACGACGGCACCGAGCTGGCCGCGCACACCGTCATCCTGGCGACCGGCGTGTCCTACCGGATGCTCGGCGTCCCCGGCCTGGAGACCCTGGCGGGCCGCGGCGTGTTCTACGGCGCGGCCACGACCGAGGGTCCGAGCTGCGCGGGCCAAGACGTCTACCTGGTCGGCGGCGCGAACTCCGCGGGTCAGGCGGCCATGTACTTCTCCCGGCACGCCCGCCGCGTCGTGCTCGTGGTGCGCGGCGACTCGCTGGACCGCTCCATGTCGCGCTACCTGATCGACCAGCTGGCGGGGGTCGACAACATCGAGGTGCGCACCTGCACCGAGGTCGTCGGTGGCACGGGCGAGGACCACCTGGAGTCGTTGACGCTGCTGTGCACGGCGACCGGCGAGAAGACCACGGTGGAGGCGTCCTGGCTGTTCGCGTTCATCGGCGCCGCCCCCCGCACGGACTGGCTGGAGGGCACGCTCTCGCGCGACGAGCGCGGGTTCCTGCTCGCCGGGCCGGACCTGGTCGTCGATGGCGGCACGCCGGACGGCTGGGGCCTCGACCGGGCGCCCTACCACCTGGAGACCAGCCTGCCGGGCGTGTTCGTCGCGGGCGACGTGCGCGCGGACTCGGTCAAGCGGGTCGCCTCGGCCGTCGGCGAGGGCGCGATGGCCGTGACGTTGGTGCACCGTTATCTGGAGAGGTCGTGAACGGCATGGCGGAGCTGACCGCCGACGACTTGCGGGAATTGTTCCTGTTCGAACGGCTGACCGAGGAGCAGCTGGCCTGGCTGCTGGAGCACGGTCGGGTCGAGACGCGCGAGGCGGGCACCGAGGTGCTCGCCGAGGGCGACGAGGCGAGCTGCTTCTTCCTGCTGCTCGACGGCACCGTGGCGCTGTGCCGCAACATCGGCGGCGAGCGGGTCGAAGTGAGCCGCACCGACCACCGCGGCTCGTACTTCGGCGCCACCCAGGCCTACTTGCAGGACGACGTGGCGTCGAAGGCGACCTACCGGATGACGGTCGAGTCGATCACCGACACCCGGATGTTCCAGCTGCCCGCCGAGGAGTTCGGCCCGGTCATCCGCGAGTGGTTCCCGATGGCCATGCACCTGCTCGAAGGCCTGTTCTTCGGGATGCAGAACACCCAGCGGATGGTCAACGAGCGGGAACGGCTGCTCGCGCTGGGCTCGCTGTCGGCCGGGCTGACCCACGAGCTGAACAACCCGGCGGCCGCGGCGGTGCGGGCGACGGCGGCGCTGCGCGAGCGGGTGGCGGGCATGAGGCACAAGCTGGCGATGCTGGCCAGCGGCAAGATCGACCCGGAGACGCTGCCCGCGCTGGTGAAGCTCCAGGAGAGCGCGGTCGAACGGGTCGCCAAGGCGCCCAAGCTCGGACCGCTGGAGACCAACGACCGCGAGGACGAGGTCGGCGACTGGCTCGACGAGCACGGCGTCACCGGCGGCTGGGACCTCGCGCCCACGCTGGTCGCCGGCGGCCTGGACGTCGAGTGGCTCGAAGAGGCGGCGATGCTGTGCCCGAAGTCGTCGACCGAGGCGGCCGTGCGCTGGCTGGCCTACACCGTCGAGACCGAGACGCTGATGAACGAGATCGAGGACGCCACGACCAGGGTGTCGACGCTGGTCGGCGCGGCCAAGCAGTACTCGCAGATGGACCGCGCGCCGTTCCAGGTGGTCGACGTGCACGAGTTGCTGGACTCCACGCTGGTGATGCTCGGCCGCAAGATCGGCGACGTGGAGGTGGTCAAGGACTACGACCGCTCGCTGCCGCCGCTGCCCGCGTTCGCGGCCGAGCTGAACCAGGTGTGGACGAACCTGGTCGACAACGCCGTCGGCGCCATGGGCGGCGCGGGCACGCTGACCGTGCGCACGTTCCGCGAGGGCGACGTGGTGGTCGTGGAGGTCGGCGACACCGGGACCGGCATCCCGGCGGAGGTGAAGAACCGGATCTTCGAGCCGTTCTTCACCACGAAGGCGGTCGGCGAGGGCACGGGGCTGGGGCTGGACATCTCGTGGCGGATCGTGGTGAACAAGCACCACGGGGACATCCGGGTCGAGTCGGTGCCGGGGGACACCCGGTTCCAGGTGCGGCTGCCGTTGACGGTGTCCGTGCCGGCTGAGGGGTTCGCGGACCTGACCGACTGAGGGGTGTCCTGTTGATGGCGTGATGTCCGGATCGATCGTGTTCCGGCTGTCGCACGGGCGATCCGGCGACAACCGGTTTTCCCTGTCTGCCTGCCGTGCGGGCGGGTGTCGCCGGTCGGTGCGCGAGTGCGGTGTTCCGCCGTTGTGGCGACGGTCTGCGGATAGTACTGCGGCGGGTTTCCGCGGATCTTTCGGCATCGCTTGTTCGGCAATGTCCTTTACCAACTCGACCTCGCGGGTGCAGGGGGCGCGGCCTCTCCCGGTTGGTCCTTTCGCGGTATTCGGTTACCTCTGCACCGGGTGTGCGGCGTTATCGTTGGCCATGCGCTTTCGGCGGCGCACCGGAATCCGCACCGTGGCGGCAGGATCGGGCTTCAGGCTCGATCCCGCCACGGCCGAAGTGCTGCGGCTGAACACGTTGCTGGAGATCGTCGTCAGGGCCGTTGCGCTGCAGGATCAGGCCGACGAGGTGATCGTCGCGTGCGCGCTGCCGGGCGACACCTCCTACGAGGTCGCCCGCCGCGGTCGAAAGGTCGCGGGAGAGTACGGCAGGCTTTCCGGATGGGCCGACGACCTGTGCGCGGACGACGCCCCGGAGTCGTTGCCCGCGCGCGTCGGCGGGCTCGTCCGCTACCACCTGGGAATGCTCGACACGGCGGTGAAACTCGCCTTTCCCCGATATCGCACCGAAGGGCTCGAACGCCGTCGGATGGCGATGACGGGACTCGGTGAACCGGCCCGCGCGCTGCGCGTCCAGGAACTCGCGCTGAGGTCGTGGATAGCCGAACTCGGCGGCGCCTGAGGGCTGTTGAGCTGCTCCGATCGGGTCGACGGGGAAAACGCTTCCCCTTGACAGGGTGCATTGGTCTAGTCCAGTTTTGATCCGCTGACGTGGTCAGCCGCCTCCGGCCCCTACGCCGCCCAGGGTCCCGCGAGGTGGGTTCCGCGCACTGTGCTCGCTGGAGGACCGAATGAAGATCATGCGGCGGATTCTCGTCGCCTCGACGGTCGCGCTCGCGACCGTCGGGCTGGTGGCGCCCACGGCCGACGCGGCGGTGGACCCCGTCCTGTCCGCTCCCTACCTGTACCAGTGGGAAAACCCGCCGAACCCGGTGAGCGTGATGCAGGCGACGGGCATCAAGTCGTTCACCCTCGCGTTCGTGCTGTCGAACGGCAACTGCAACCCGCAGTGGGACGGCAACCGCTCGTTGACCGGCGCCGACATCACCCGCGTCAACCAGATCCGCGCCGCGGGCGGCGACGCCCTGCCGTCCATCGGCGGCTGGTCGGGCAACAAGCTCGGCTCCACCTGCTCGTCGGCGACCACCTTGGCGGCCGCCTACCAGAAGGTGATCAACGCCGGGCAGTTCAAGGCGATCGACCTGGACATCGAGAACACCGACGAGTTCCAGAACGCCACCGTCCAGGACCGCATCCTCGGCGCCGTCAAGATCATCAAGCAGAACAACCCCGGCGTCCGCGTGGTCATCACCATCCCGACCGAGGTCTCCGGACCCGAGACCTGGGGCCAGCGGCTCATCCAGCGCTCCAAGGACCTCGGCGCGAACGTCGACGTGTGGACCCTCATGCCGTTCGACTTCAGCAGCGGCGGCGACATGCCCGGCAAGACCAAGAGCGCCGTCACCGGCCTGAAGAACAAGCTCAAGTCCGTCTTCGGCCTCACCGACGACGCGGCCTGGCGCAAGTCCGGCCTGTCGTCCATGAACGGCACCACCGACAACGCCGGTGAGGTCGTGTCCGTCGACGACTACCGCGCCATCCGCGACTGGGCGCGCACCGTGCACCTGGCGCGGCTGTCGTTCTGGGCGCTCAACCGCGACTGCAACGGCTGCGCGGGCGTCACCCAGGGCCAGTACGAGTTCACCAAGATCACGGCGAACTACACCGGCTGATCACGGTCACGGGGTGCGGCTCTGATCGAGGGCCGCACCCCGTGCCTCCGTTCAGGACGACGTGTCGTACACGAACGGCGTGCCCGTCTGCGTCCACTCGTCGCTGTCGGCGATCGCGTGGACGTCCAGGGTGTCCTGGACGTAGCCGGTCCCGGTGGCCGTGATGGTCAACAACGGCCACGCCTCGCCGGGGACGACGAGGTCGGGGTTCGAGCAGTCCACGCCGCCCTCCACCGCCGCGCACTCCCACCGCTCGCCTTCATACCCGACCATCCGGATCTCGTCGGGAACCGACACGAAGGCGAACAGGTTCTCGTCGTTGTCCTCGCCGACGTCCGTCACGCTCACCGTGAAGCTGAACGTGCCCCGGATGTACCAGTAGTCGTCCGGCGTGACGACGATCCCCCGGCCCGGCTCGATGTCCACGCGAACCGGCGCGCTTCTCCCGCTGTCCGCCGCGGCGGCGGCCGTCCCCGTCATCGTCATCGCGCAGAGGGGGCCGAGGGCCACCGCGGCCAACCTTGATCGCTGCATCTGGATCGCCTTGTCGTAGGCCTGTGGGGAACGGGTGCCTCCGCCGCACGACCCGCGACTTGACGCGGTCTGGTGGTCCGCATGTCGGATTGCGGTGTGGTGCAACGGAATGAGTTGATGGTGCCCGGTGCGCCGCGGGGTCAAACGGGTTCGTCGTATTGAGATGCCCGGTGCGGGGAGTCGGTGTGCGACGGGGGCGGATATTTCTGTGGAGGTCGAATAAACCGGGTGCGGACAAGGGATTCGGGCTGGTTGCCGTCGCCGTGTCCCTGTCGAAGTGCGGTCTCGGCGAGTCGTGCCCGTGAGATCATCCTTCCTTCGCCGAACGGGGAGTCGGATGGATCAGGGCGCGACCTTCAACCAGGTCAACGGAAACCTCACCGGCAATTCGCTGTTCGCCGGATCGATCCAGGGAGACGTCCACTTCCACGCCGTCCCGCCGGACGCCGAAGTGGTCCGCAGTCCGCCGCCCGAGGGGTGGGGCTCGCTCCCCGTGCTCCCGGCGGAGATCCAGTCCCTGGTCCGAGCCCAGATCCAAGCGGCGCAGGAACTCCCGTACCGATTACCCGGAGCCCGCAAACCCTCCCTCGCCACGGTGTACGTCCGGCAGGACCTGGGCAGCGCCACGGAGGAGCCGTCCTCGGAGCAGTCCCAACCCACACCGGTGCTCGACAGCCGTGGCCAGTTCGTCGACCTCCCGGCCGCCCCGATCGTCCGACGCGCCGTGCGCCCACCGTCCCGCACCGTGCGCGATGCCCTGGACGGCAGCGACAACCTGCTGGTCACCGGCGGTCCTGGCCAGGGCAAGTCGACGTTGTCGTTGCGGCTGGCCGCCGACATCGCTACCCGGTTGACCGCGGGCGGTGATGACGAGCCGCTGTTCGAACCGGTCATCCCGCTGCGCCTCACCGCCCGCGAGCTGTCCACCCGGCTGAACCTGCCGTTCTCCGAGGCGCTGGCGGGCGCGGTGCGCGTCGAGTACGGAGCGCTGCTCCACGCCCCCGTTGACGCGCGAACGCTGGCCGACCGGGTCGTCGGCTGCCGGTGGCTGCTGCTGGTTGACGGCTTGGACGAGGTGGCCGACAGCGCCGAGCGCGACCGCCTGGTGACCGTGCTGGCCTCCTGGGCGTCGGAGAGCGGGGAGTCGCGCTACCGCGTCGTCGTCACGACCCGACCGATCGAGGGCATGGCGCTGGCGCCGCTGCAACGCATCGGCGCCGCCCGCTACGAACTCCAGCCCTTCGACGAGGAGGCGCTGCGCCGCTTCGCCGACAGCTGGTTCGACGACAGCGCCGACGACGCGCACCGGTTCATCCGGCAGATCCGCGCGGCGCACCTGGACGAGTTGGTGCGCGTGCCGCTGCTGGCCACCATCGCGGCCATCGTCTTCGCCCAGCACGGCGAACGCCCGCTCCCCGACAACCAGTACGAGCTCTACGACGCCTACCTGAAGTACCTCCGCACCGCGCACACCTCGCCGCCGAGTCCCCTGGACGCTTCGCGCGACAGTCTGCTCGAGCACCTCGGTCGCGTCCGCCTGGAATCCGACACCTCGCTGGTGGCCGCCGCCCACGCCTGGGCTGTCGAACGCCTCGGGCCGGTCGACCAGGAGGAGCTGTTCACGTTCCTCACAGCGGTCGGACCCCTGACCTGGCGCGGCAACGACCTCCGGTTCCTGCACCACAGCTTCGCCGAGCACCTCGCCGCGACCGCCAAAGCCAGGTTGCTGCCCGAGAGGTTCACCCCGGAGCACGAGGAGTTCGCCCACCTCCTGCACACCGCACGGCTCGACGATCGCGGCCGACACGCGCGCGCCGTGCTGCTCCACTACTGCCGCTTGCACCCGGCGCAGACCGACTTCCTGGTGAAGTGGCTGCACAAGGGCGATTCAGGCCAGCACCTGCTGACCGCACGACTGCTGGCCGGGCATGTGCCCGCGGGATCGGACGCCGTGGACGCGTTCCTGACCACCGTGCGCGCGTGGGCGATGACGACCCAGCACCCCGGCCGCGACATCCTGGAGCAGACCGCCCGCACGGCCCACCACCCCGGCCTGGCGGAGTGGCTGGCCGGGCTCATGCGCGACGGGGAAGCTCCGTGGCAATCCCGCGTCGAGGCCGCCACCGCACTGGCCACCAGGCTGCGCGGACCCCACAGCGCCGACGCGGTGACCCGGTTGCGCGAGACCGTCGACGACGTGACGGCGACGGTGGAGCACCGGCTCGCCGCGGCCGAGGGGCTGTCCGAGTGCGGGAGCTGTGAGCGGGAGACGGCCGAACGCGGCCTGCGCGCGGTGCTCGAAGACCCTTTGACCAGCGGGTGGAGCTGTCGCACGGCCGCGGTGGTGTTGGCGGGTTTCGACGGACCAGCCAGAACCCATGCGGTCGAGTCGCTGTCACGGCTGTTGGACGACCCGTGGATGCCCACCGGCGAACTGGTCCAGATCGCCACGGCTCTGGTGGAGATCGGCACCGAGTTCCACGACCGGTGCGCCGAGACCTTTCGCGCCGTGCTGCGCAGTCGAGGGGACGCGGGCAACGGGTTTCGGGGCGCGGCGTCCGGGTTGGCCTCGCTCGGAGCGGAACACCTGGCCGAGGCGGTGGAGCTGCTGACCTGGCGGGCAACCACTAGGCGCTTCAAGCTCGGCCGGCGCACCGCCGCCGCCGAAGCGCTGGCTGACTTGGGACCTCAGCACCGAGGTGCGGCGATCAAGCTCGTGCTGGCGATGGCCGGCGAGTCGGGCGTCGACGCGGATGACCGCTGGAACCTGGCTTCCTCCCTCGCTCGATTCGGCGGGGAGTCCCACCGGCATGCCGAGGCGCTGGTGCGCTCGGCACTGGTGGATCGACAGGTCGGTGCGAACAGCCGCATGTGGGCGGCTCGGACGCTGGCCGGTCTCGGACCGGACCACCACGCCGAAGCCGCGCGGGAACTCCGCGAAGTGGTGGCCGATCCCCTGGCCGGCGGCTACGACCGCGCTGCCGCCCTGGGGCAGCTCGCCGTTCTGGGGGAGCCGCACAGGACACCCGCGATCGCCGCGCTGCGTGCGAACCTCGCCGACCGTGGTGCGGACCCGATGGATCGCTGTCTTGTCGCAGACGAGTTGGTCCGACTCGGGCCGGAGTTCCACACCGAGGTGTCAGACCACCTGCGGGAAGTCATTTCGGTGCAGTCCGGCATTGATGTCAGGTTCACGGCGTGGCAGGCCCTCACGCATCTGGGGATCGAGTTCCGCGGTCAGGCCTCGGCCGCTCTGCTCGACCTGATGCGAACGGACGTGGTGGGGGAGATCGGAGCGGGAATCGCGTTGACCGCTTCGGACGTGGACGACCCGCTGGGGGCCGCGGATGTGCTCACCGCGATGATCCGAGATCCGGATCGAAGTGGTCGATCCAGGTTCGAGGCGATCCGAAGTCTCGTTTACCTCGGGCGCCGGTTCCACCCCGAAGCGGTGGCGGCGCTCGTCGAATTGCTCCATTTCGACAACGCTCCCCTTGCCAGGTTCGACATCCTGATCTCGAGTTTCACCGGGATGGGCGTCGGCCCACGGCGGGAGTTGGCCGGTGTGCTGCATGACATGGCGCTCACTCCCGGTACGGCCGCCGATCGCGTGGTGATGGCTGCCGGAGCGATGGACGTGCTCGGACACGGTGATGATCCGAACGTGTTGGACCTGCTCTGGACGATCGCGAACGACGAATCGGCTGATGTGTCCGTTCGGTCTGGTGCCGCACTCGCGGTGTGCCGGGTGCGGCCAGAACGCCACGGGGACGCCGTCCGGCTCTTCGTACGTTTCCGTCACGAGCCGCAGTACCTGTGGTTGGACCTGATGCGTGATCTTGTGCGCCTCGGCGCTTCCGCGGTGCCGGAAATCCGAGCGTTGCTGGCCGAGGACGACACCGACCGCAAGACGCGTGAGATGGCAGGCTCACTGCTCGCACAGCTCCACCCCGATCCGGTCGAGGCGGCGCACGAGCTGCACGGGCAGTCCTCTGACGAGTTCTTGGATTTCTACTGGCGCACGGACGCCGTGATGCGGCTGGCCGAGGTCGATCCTGATTCCGTGAAATCCGCGATCACCTTCCACCGAGCGGTGCTCGACGATGAGCGCGAAGCGGTCCGCAACCGTGCCGAGGCGGCCTACCAACTGGTCTGGCTCGATCGATCGTTGGAGCACGTGGCGTCCACCTTGCTCCGGAGGTTCGCCGCGGATCCGGGGCTGACGGCGCAGGAGCGGGAGCACGCGGTGGTGTGGCTGTCGTACATCCACCCGAAGCGAAAGCGCGACACCGCCAACTCGATGCTCGCGGTCGTGCACGACCCCACCGTTGGCCACCCTGTGCGCAAGCGGCTGGCCGGTCGTTTGTCCGGAGCGACGAGGCTGGATGTCGAACGTACTTTGCTGGCGGACCGAACGGTTCCGATCGACCAGCGGATCCCTGAAACGGGCGTGTGGAGAAGCCGTCCACTGGAGGCCGTTGTTCGGGACGTGCTGGCCGTGGTCGAGACCCGGCCCGCCGAAAAGGTGGCTGCCGCTGCTGCTCTGGGGAGACTGGCGCCGCGGTTCGTGCCGGAGGCGGCTGCTCTGCTCGACGACCTGTGCCGTCGTGGGTACGCGGTGGCGGCACGGCGGGAGTTGGCCAAGTTCGGGGGGATGTGGTGCCGGCGCGCGCTGGTCGAGGCTCGGGGCGTCGTGGACGACAAGATCTGGTCTCGTCGGGAGCGGCTTGCCGCCGCCCGCCTCCTCTGGGAGTTCGCCGCCGATGCCCGCCCTCTCCAGGACCTGGTGGCGAACGAACACCTGCCGGTCCACGCCCAGGCGGACGTCCTGCACGTGCTCAAGCAGTTCGACCGCCTGCGTGCGATCCGCGACGACGAGCGAGCGTTACCGGCGATCCGGGTGGAGGCGGCCGAGAAGCTCCGCGATGGAGCGGTGCGGGATCGCGCCATCAGTGCGCGTGTGCTCGACACCGTGGCAACCGACGCCGCTGTACGTCCTGCGCTCCGCCGACGTGCCGCCGCCGCTTTGGGGACGTTCGGCGCACGTGGTCGTGAATGGGGCGTTGTGGCACTGCGGGGCATCACGCAGGACGACACCCTTCCCGTCATCGTCCGTGCGGATGCGGCACGTGCGCTCGGCAGGATCCGGCCCGACCTGCGAAGCGAAGTCCTGGAATTGCTGCGCGGCCTCCTGGCGATCGAAAAACCGTTGCAGCGCAAGCAGGTCCTCGAAAGCATCGGTCTGTTCGCGCCGGCGGAAGGCGCGTTCGGGTTGTTGGAGATGGCAAACGACAAGGCTCTTGGCGCCGTGGTGCGGGTGCGGTGTGCCGAGGAGGTGGTCGACCTGCGGCGCGACTACCGGGAAGCGGCGGCTGTTGTGGTGCGGGAAGTCGCGCACGACGAGGGCGTCCCCCGACAGGTTCGGGCCCGTGCCGCGCGGGATCTCGCCCGGTGGAGTGACCTGTGCCGTGCCGAAGCCCAGGAGCTGCTGGCCGGATTCGTGTAGGCGTGGACAAGACGAACGGCCCGTCGCAAGAGCGACGGGCCGTTCGAGAGGTCGGGATCAGGCAGGCAGGCGCCAGACCTGGTTGCTGCCGGCGAAGCAGTCCCAGATCTGGAGGCGGGTGCCGTCGGCGGAGGAGTTGTTGGAGGCGTCGAGGCAGCGGCCGGACGCGGGGTTGCGCAAGGTGCCGTTGGACTGGGGCTGCCAGGACTGGGAGCCGGTGCCGTTGCAGTCCCACAGTTGGATCAGGGTGCCGTTGGCGGTGCCCGCGCTGGTGACGTCGAGGCACTTGCCCAGTGAGCGGAGCGTGGTGTCGCTACCCACGGTCCACGTCTGGGCATTGCTGCTGTTGCACGTCCACAGTTGGATGGCCGTGCCGTTGGCGGTGCCTGCGCTGGCCACGTCGACGCACTTGCCCGCGACACCCGTGATGGCGCCGACCTTGCCGACGGGCGGGGGAGTGGTGCCGCCGCCGGTGGCGGTGTCGTAGATGGCGCTGACCAACGAGGTGCTGCCGGTGGTGTCCTGCGACAGCTCCCAATTCATGATGCCGCCCGCGTTCGCCATCGCCCACTGGGTCTTGCGCTTGATCGTGGGGATGCCGTTGTAGCACTGCTGGGCGCCGTTGACGGTCGTGCAGTCGCGGTTGGCGTTGGCCGGGTCCATGGCGACGAGTTGCGCGTAGGTGAGGTAGGCGGGCCTGCTGTAGAACGGGACGCCGAAGACGGCCTTGTTGGCGGGGAGGCCGCGGTTCTTCCAGAAGTTGACCGACGCGACCGACCAGTCGTAGTTCGCGTGCGGGCTGCCGCCGTCGTAGGCCATGATGTTGAGCCAGTCGACGTAGCCGAACACCGCGGGCTGCACGCCGTTCGCGGTGCCGCCCTCGGACACCACGGCGGCGGTGAGGATCTTGCCCGCGTTGTGCAGCGCGGTGCTCAGCTGCTGCATCAGCGCGGTGTAGTTGTTGCCCGACGTGCCGGGGTCCGGGTACTCCCAGTCGATGTCGACGCCGTCGAGGTTGTACTGGCTGACCGCGCTCATCACGCTGTTGACGAACGTGGTGCGGCTGCTCGCGCTGCCCGCCAGCGACTCGAACGCGGAGTCGTTGCCGTCGTTCCACCCGCCGATCGCGAGCGACACCTTGACCCCGTTGTTGTGGCCCTGGGTGACCAGCGTGTTGAGCTTGCTCGTGTCCGGGATCCCTTGCAGGGTCCCGTTCGCGTTGGGCAGCGCGAACGAGTAGTTGATGTGGGTGAGCTTGCTGTACTGGATCTTGGTGAAGTCCGCCGCGGCCGCCCACGACGGCATGTAGCCGACGCTGCGGAAGCCGTTGGGCAGCGGGGCGGCACCGGCCGAGGGGGCCATGACGACCGCGGCACCGGCGGCGACGGTGGCCAGGGCGAGCGCCGCGGCACCCCACCTGGTCCGGGGGGTTGCTGAAGACAGCATGCAGGGTCCCTTTCAGGCACGGAGCCCTCCGCGTCGTCGCGCAGGGCTCGACATCCCGCGTCCGGGCGGTGCGGCAGGGATCCGCTGCGTCGGACGCAGTTCGTGAGGTGGTGGCAGCCGCGGCCGAGGTTACTGCATGCCTTTAATCAAGTCACGATGTAAGCGGGTACTTTTCGGGCATTCCGGAAAACGGTTGCCCGGTGACGCGAAAGGGCCCGGCCTGCTGAGCCAGGCCGGGCCCTTCGCCGTGGAGAGGTCCTACTTCCGCGTGCACACCTCGCCGTTGACGCTGAACGCGGGCGGGTCCGCGTCGGTGGCGGCGCCGGACGCGACGAAGCCGAGGTGGGCGGTGGAGCCGGGTGTCAGCTTGGCGTTCCACGACAGGCTGGCCGCGGTGACGTCGTGGCCGGTCTGCGCCCACGTGGCGGACCACCCGTTGGTGATCTTCTGCCCGCCCGCGAAGGCGAAGCCGAGCTTCCAGTCGGTCCACGCCTTGGCGCCGGTGTTGGTGACCGTCACCGTGGCGGACTGGCCGGAGGCCCACTTGGAGACCTGGTAGTCGACCGCGCACCCCGCGGTGCGGTCGGCCTTCTCGGCCGTCCAGTTCGCCACCCAGGCCAGCGCGGAGTTCCAGTTGACCGTGACCTCGTTGAGCGAATAGGCCTCGATGTGGTCCACGAAGCACTTCTGCGGCTTGCACCCGGCCAGCAGCCTGGCCGCGACGGGGTCCTGGAGGCCGCTGTTCGGGCCGCCCGACAGCACGCCCGGCGGGGCGATGGGGAGCGACGCGTCGAGCTGGTTGGCCCAGAAGCGGTGGTGGACGTTGCGGACGGGCTGGTCGCCGTAGCCGCTGACGTAGGAGTAGCTGGTCGGGTTGCGGCCCAGCAGGTAGCCCATGGTCTCGTACACGCCCGCGCGGTACTTCGGCTGACCGGTGAAGTCGTTGGCCAGCGCCAGGACCATGGCGTTGTTGGCGACCAGGCCGTTGGAACCCCAGTCGTACGAGCCGTCCGCGGTCCGGTAGGGCGCCGGGTAGCCCTGGGTGGCGATCTGGGCGAGGTGGGCGTCGGCGGTGGTGGTGAACGCCGACCTGATCGCCGCGACGTCCGCGGCGGGCAGGCCGTTCGGCACGACGGCGAGGGTGACGTCGCCGAGCGGGCCGGTGGCGGCCCAGTCGAAGCCCCTCGTGCTGAGGCTCTTCCCCTTGTACAGCGGGGATCCGGTCACGTCGGCGCGGTAGGCGGCGCCGCCGGTGGTCGTGTACAGCTCGGCCGCGGCCCAGTAGAACTCGTCGGTCACGGTGTCGTCGTTGTACGCGCCGCCGCCGGTGCCGTCGTTCGGGTCGGCGAGCCGGTTCGGGTCGGCTTTCGCCGCCGTGTAGGCCTTTTCGGCCGCGGCGAGGGCCCTGGCGGAGAACGCCGGGTCGATCGTGCGCCAGATCCGGGCGGCCTGCGCGCCGACGGCGGCGGTGTTGAGCGTCGCGGCGGTGCTCACGGCGGACAGCCTGCGGGGCTGCGGGTCCTGGCTCGGCAGCGTGGGCAGACCGGTCCAGGCGGCGTCGTGGACCTTGTGGTGCACCATGCCGTTGGGCGCCTGCATGCGCAGCAGGAACTCGACCTCCCAGCGGGCCTCGTCGAGCACGTCCGGCACGCCGTTGTGGTTCTCCGGGATCGACAGGGTCCCGTCGCCCAGCGCGGAGGCGTCGCCGAGCGCGACCGCGCGTTCGTAGGTGTCGAGCACCTGCCACGCGGAGATGCCGCCGTTGACGACGTACTTGCCGTGGTCGCCCGCGTCGTACCAGCCGCCGCGCACGTCGAGGGTGTAGCCGCAGGCGAGGTCGGCGCGGCACGGGACCGCGTCGTCGCCCTTGTTGGGCGCCACGTTCAGGTGGCCCGCGTCGCGGGCGTAGGCGTCACCGACGTACTGCGCCTCGATCGGGGTGCCGCTGCGCTGGTGGTAGAAGAACGCGAGCGAGTCCTTGCGCAGGTCCTTGTACGGCTGGACGCCGATGTCGAACGGGTAGCTCGTCTCCTCGCCGACGACGAGGGTGTAACCGGTGCCCGCCGTGTCGTAGGCCGAGAAGTCGATGATCTGCACCGGGTCGCCGGAGGCCGCGTCGGCGCCCTTCGGTGTGCTGCGACCGGTGGCGACCGACGCGCCCGCGGAGTTCCGCAGCGTCCAGTCCTGAGGTGTGGTGGCGTCGGTGACCAGGGTGGCGTGCTTGGGCAGGCCCGGCACGTAAGCCGTCTGGTTGACCTGCACCTTCTTCGTCACCGGCGCGGGCCCGCCGGGCGGCACGGCGCCACCGATCAGCGAGACGTTGTCGACGCACACGGTGTTGTCGAAGGTCTGCCCGCCGAGGTGGAAGGCGACCTGGCCGTTGCCCGCGTCGGGGAAGTCCAGCGACGAGGTGAAGGTGTAGGTGAAGTGCTGCTCCGTCGTCGTGACGTCGAAGTCCTGCTTGGAGATCTGCCGGTACGGGGTCACGGCCTCGCCGGTCACCGCGGAGATCCGCTGGGCGGTGGTCGCGTGCGCGTCGAACGCGAAGGTGTAGGACTCGCCCTCCTCGAACGGCACGCCGTTCTGGCCGATCAGCGCGTCCCACGGGTTCGCGGTGCCGCCGGTGACGGCGGTGCAGAACTCGCCGCCGGTGACCTGGCCGGTGGTGCCCGCGCCGGTCCACCAGGGGGCGTAGGTGCCGTTGTCGAAGGTGCCGTTGACGACCCGCTCGGTGTCGGCGGCCGAGGCGGTGTACCCGGCGCCGCCGGACACCACCAGGGCTAACGCGACCGCCGCCGCCGGGCCGCGGACGCGGCGCCGTCGACGTGCTGGGCTGGACCCCATGGGCGATCTCCTCCCGTCACGGCACTACGCGAAGTGCCGTCGCCGTCCGCTCTGACGGCCGCGCCCCATTTCTGGGAGCGCTCCCAGAAAACGTAGATGCGTCCGGCGGGCTTGTACAGGTGCGGTTGGGGCATGCGGTTGGGCCATCCGCACCGGTCAAGAAGATCGTTACCCCGCCGTGGCTTGACCCTCCCTGTGTTATCGCTAACACTTGCTCCCACTTGTCACGTGGGTGTGCCTGACCGGCACTTCCCGTTTGGCTCTGGGGTGAGCTCGGACGTTCCGGTGCACTCCACCGGGAGTTGTTAACGCTAACAATTGATCAACGCTGATCGAGGAGTGACCGTGTTCGGAAAGAAGTGGGCCGCGCTGGCGGTCGGTGTCATGGGCATGACGATGCTGACCGCGTGCGGAGGTGGCTCCGGCAGTGCGGGCGGCGGTGCGCTCACGCTCGGGTTCTCGCAGGTGGGTGCCGAGAGCGGGTGGCGGACGGCGAACACCAAGTCGATCCAGGAGTCGGCGAAGACGGCCGGGGTCGACCTGAAGTTCTCCGACGCGCAGCAGAAGCAGGAGAACCAGATCACCGCGATCCGGTCGTTCATCCAGCAGAAGGTGAAGGTCATCGCGTTCTCGCCGGTGGTCGAGTCGGGCTGGGAGACCGTCCTCAAGGAGGCGAAGACCGCGAACATCCCGGTCATCCTCACCGACCGCTCGGTCGACTCGACCGACAAGACGCTCTACAAGACCTTCCTGGGCTCGGACTTCGTCGCCGAGGGCAAAAAGGCGGGGGAGTGGCTCGTCAAGGAGTCCGCCGCCGCGACCGGTGACGTGAACGTGGTCGAACTCCAGGGCAGCACGGGATCCGCGCCCGCCAACGACCGCAAGAAGGGCTTCGCGGACGCCATCGCGAGCACGTCGAAGATCAAGGTGGTCGCCTCGCAGACCGGCGAGTTCACCCGCGCCAAGGGCAAGGAGGTCATGGAGGCCTTCCTCAAGTCGCAGAGCAAGATCGACGTCCTCTACGCGCACAACGACGACATGGCGCTCGGCGCGATCGAGGCCATCGAGGCCGCGGGCAAGAAGCCGGGCGTGGACATCAGGATCGTGTCGGTCGACGCGGTCAAGGACGGCATGCAGGCGCTGGCCGACGGCAAGATCAACTACATCGTCGAGTGCAACCCGCTGCTCGGACCGCAACTCATGGACCTGGTGAAGAAGGTCTCCGCGGGCGAGGAGGTCCCCGCGCGCATCGAGACCGAGGAGACCGAGTTCGACCAGGCGAAGGCCAAGGAAGCCCTTCCCCAGCGCCAGTACTGATCCGAGGCGAGGACAGCACGAGATGACCGAGCCCGAAGCGATCCTGCGGATGACCGGCATCCGGAAGGAGTTCCCCGGCGTCGTGGCGCTCGACGACGTCGACTTCCGGATGTTCCCCGGTGAGGTGCACGCCCTGATGGGCGAGAACGGAGCCGGGAAGTCCACGCTCATCAAGACGTTGACCGGCGTCCACGGGATCGACGCGGGCACGATCGAACTCGGCGGGGCGCCGGTGTCGTTCGCCGGGCCGCCCGAGGCGCAGCGGGCCGGGGTCAGCACGGTCTACCAGGAGGTGAACCTCTGCCCCAACCTGTCGGTGGCGGAGAACATCTTCATCGGCCGCGAGCCCCGCAGGTTCGGCCGCATCCACTGGGCCGGCATGAGACGTCGGGCGGAGGTCCTGCTGGGAGCACTGGACCTCCGGCTCGACGTCTCGGCCGAGCTGGGTTCCCAGTCGATCGCGGTGCAGCAGATGGTGGCGATCGCGCGAGCCCTCGACGTGTCCGCGCGGGTGCTGGTGCTCGACGAGCCGACGTCGAGCCTGGACGCAGGCGAGGTCGAGCAGCTGCTCAAGGTGCTGCGGTCGCTGCGCGAGGACGGGATGGCGATCCTGTTCGTGTCGCACTTCATCGACCAGGTCTTCGCGATCGCCGACCGGATGACGGTGCTGCGCAACGGCAAGCTCGTCGGTGAGTACCGCACCGGGGACATCACGCCGGTCGAGCTGGTGACCAGGATGATCGGCAAGGAGCTGGAGGCGCTCGACGACCTGGAGGAGTCCGCGCACGCCCGGTCGGACCTGGCCTCCGCGCCGGTGTTCCTCCAGGCCGACGGGCTCTCCCGCAAGGGCGGCGTGGAGCCGTTCTCGCTGGAGATCCGCCAGGGCGAGGTGGTCGGTCTGGCGGGCCTGCTCGGGTCCGGCCGCACGGAACTGGCCCGGCTGCTCTTCGGCGCCGACCACTCCGACGGCGGCACGCTCACCGTCGACGGCGAGACCGTCCCGATGCGCACCCCGCGCGCCGGGATGGACCACCGCATCGCGTTCTCCCCGGAGGACCGCAAGACCGAGGGGCTCGTGGGCGAGCTGACCGTGCGGGAGAACATCGTGCTGGCGCTGCAGGCGGCTCGCGGCTGGGCTCGGCCGCTGTCCCGCAAGCGCCAGGACGAGCTGGCCGCGCGGTACATCGCCGCGCTCGACATCCGCCCCGCCGCGCCGGAGGCGCTGGTGCGCAACCTCAGCGGCGGCAACCAGCAGAAGGTGCTGCTGGCCAGGTGGCTCATCACCGAGCCGCGGCTGCTCATCCTCGACGAGCCGACGCGCGGCATCGACATCGGCGCCAAGACGGAGATCCAGCGGCTCGTCGCGAAGCTCTCCGACGACGGCATGGCGGTGCTGTTCATCTCCGCCGAGCTGGAGGAGGTGCTGCGGCTCAGCCACCGCGTGACCGTGCTGCGCGACCGGAAGGTGGTCGCCCAGCTGGACAACGAGTCGCTGACCGCCGACCAGATCATGTCCATCATCGCCGAGGGGAGCAGCGCATGACGAGGCACCGGCTGTTCTGGCCGATCACCGCGCTGGTGGCGCTGCTGCTGGTCGACCTGGTCGTCAAACCGTCGTTCTTCGCCGTCGAGTTCCGCGACGGCCACCTCTACGGCAGCCTGATCGACATCCTGCGGCTGGGCGCCCCGCTGATCCTGGTCGGGATCGGCATGACCCTCGTGGTCGCCACCCGCGGCATCGACCTCTCGGTCGGCTCGGTGGTCGCGATCAGCGGCGCGCTGGCGTGCCTGCACCTGAGCGGGCTCGGCGACCAGAACAGCGTCGGCGGCACGCTCGTCACGGTGGCCATGGCGCTGGGGCTGTGCTTGGCGCTGGGCGCGTGGAACGGGTTCCTGGTGTCGGTGCTGGGGATCCAGCCGATCATCGCGACGCTGATCCTCATGGTGGCCGGTCGGGGGATCGCGCAGCTGATCACCGACGGGCAGATCATCACCATCACCTCCGGCCCGTTCCGCGCGATCGGCAGCGGCTACCTGCTGACGCTGCCGGTGTCGATCCTGATCGCGCTGGTGGTGTTCGTGCTGACCACCGTGCTGGTGCGCCGCTCCGCGCTGGGGCTGCTCATCGAGGCGGTCGGCGGCAACCCCGAGGCCAGCAGGCTGTCCGGGCTCCGCTCGGGTCGGCTGATCTGGCTCGTCTACGTGTTCGGCGGGCTGTGCGCGGGCGTCGCGGGCCTGATGATCAGCGCCAACACCTCCGGTGCCGACGCCAACCACGCCGGGCTGTGGATCGAGCTGGACGCGATCCTCGCCCTCACCATCGGCGGCACGCTGCTGACCGGCGGCCGCTTCTCCCTCGGTGGCACGGTGATCGGCGCGCTGCTGATCCAGACGCTGACCACCACCGTCTACACGCTGGGCATCCCGGACACGGCCACGCTGCTCGTCAAGGCGCTGGTCGTCCTGCTGGTGTGCCTGGTGCAGTCGCCCGCGTTCCGCGCGAAGGCGCGCCGCCGCCGGAAAACCCCTCCCGCGGCCCCGGCCGACCGACCGGTGAAGGTCGAGGTGTCCGCGTGAGCACGCTCACCCGCGTCAAGGAGTACCGGCCGCAGCAGCGGCACCTGCCGATGATCGCGACCCTGGTGCTGCTGGTCGCCGCCTACTCCTACGGGGCGTCGCAGTACGAGGCCTTCGGGTCGGGGCAGGTCGTGTTCAACCTGTTCATCAACTACTCGTGGCTGCTGGTGGTCGCGATCGGGATGACGTTCGTCATCCTCACCGGCGGCATCGACCTGTCCGTCGGCTCGGTGGTCGCGCTGTCCACGGTGCTCTCCGCCGAGCTGCTCACCGAGCACGGCTGGCCCGCGCCCGCGGTCATCGCGGTGGTGCTGGCGGTCGGCGCGCTGCTCGGCACCGGCATGGGCGCGCTGATCCACTACTTCGAGATCCAGCCGTTCATCGCGACCCTGGTCGGCCTGTTCTTCGCCAGGGGGCTGTGCCTCACGATCAGCACCGAGGCGCCGTCCATCGACAACGCGGTGTTCACGTCGATCGCGCAGACCCAGATCCCGCTGCCGGGAGACTCGCACGTGTCGATCAGCGTGGTGATCGCGCTCGTCGTGGTGGTCGTCGCCGGGTACGTCCTGCACTACACCCGGTTCGGGCGGACCGTGTACGCGGTCGGCGGCAGCGAGCAGTCCGCCGTGCTGATGGGCCTGAAGGTGGCCAGGACCAAGGTGTCGGTGTACGCGCTGAGCGGGTTCTGCTCCGCGCTCGGGGGGCTGCTGCTGGTGTTCTACAAGCTCTCCGGCGACCCGCTGAGCGCCATCGGCACCGAGCTGGACGCGATCGCCGCGGTCGTCATCGGCGGCACCATCCTGTCCGGCGGTTCCGGCTACGTGGTCGGCACGGTGCTCGGCGTGCTGGTGCTGGGCATGATCCAGACCCTGATCGACTTCGACGGCACGCTCAGCTCGTGGTGGACGAAGATCGTGATCGGCGCGCTGCTGTTCGGGTTCATCGTCCTGCAACGGCTGATCGCCCGCCGGACCCGGTGAAGCGGTCCGGCCGCCGGGGCAGCGGCGGCCGGACCACCGGTCAGGACAGCGGAGCGGCGAGCGTGAACGAGCCGTCGGCCTTGAGCGTGCCGGTGGCCTGGTACTGGTCGACGCGGAGCGCGTAGTCCTGGTGCCGCACGTACATGCCGGGGCGGTTGAACGACTCCAGCGACGCGCCCGACCCGGACAGCCCCGGCCTGGCGCAGAAGGTGGCGTCACCGCGGAACACCGCCGTGCCGTCCGAGGCGTCCAGTCGGACCTTGTAGTCGTAGTGCCGCAGGTAGCGCCCGGTCGGGTTGACCGACTCGAACGAGTAGCAGTCCGCGTCGGCCAGCCCGGCGCGGACGGTGAACGTGGCGTCCTGCCGCGTGGCGAGCGGGCTGGCGGAGTTCACCACGTCGACGTAGCCCAGGAAGTCGCGGTGCCGGACGTACCGGTCCGGGAAGTTGTTCGACCGCAACGAGATCTTCGTCCCCGCGGTGAGCGCGGGAGGGGTTCCGGAGGGTTCCCGCAGCACCGTCAGGTGCCGCACGAACCCGGACAGGCCGCCGGGCAGGTCCGCCTTCGCCGTCCACGACGCGAAACCGTCGTGGCTGTCGGTGGAGTAGTAGTGCCCGGAGGAGTAGGCGTCGAAGTAGAGCCGCCACCCGCCGTTGTCCAGCTTCACCAGTGCAGGACCCTCCAAAGTGGACCCCCACCCGGCCCAGTTACCCGTGCCGCGGAAGGTGTACGCGCCGGTGAGGCTGGTCGCCGTGGCGTACTCGATGTACTTCGTGGTCTCGTTCTTCACGAACGCGTGGTAGGTCGAGCCGATCTTCACCACGAAGGTGTCGATGTAGTTGGGGCCCAGCCCGTTCAACGGCGCCGGTGTGCTCCACGACGAGAGCCCGGAGTCCAGCGCGCGCAGCTCGTGCGGGCGGAAGGTCGCGCCGCCGTCCACCGACAGCGACACGACGAGGTGCACGCTGCCGTCGGAGTCGGTGAACCACTCAGGCGCCCAGGTGCGCGTCAGGTTGGCGGTCGGCAGGGTGATGTTGCGCAGGAACGTCCAGTCGACCTGGTTGTCGCTGCGCGCCAGGCCGATGGTGTTGCCCGTCCAGCCGGTGGTGTAGGCCAGGTAGTAGCGGCCGTCGGTGTGCTTCATGATGCTGGGGTCGCGGATGAGCCCGCTCGGCGGCGTGTACGCCGGTCCCTTGGCGAGGTCGAAGTTCGCGCCGTCGGTGGAGCGGTAGACGTACATGTTCGACTCGCTGCTGTTGGTGAACGCCGTCATCGTGTACCGCGACGACTCCATCGCCCGCGGCGTCACGTCCCGCGCCGCGGCGGACGGCACCGCGATCGCCGAGGCGAGCAGCGCGAGGGCCAGGACCGCGGCCCTCACTGGAGGTTCCAGGTGGCGTCGGCCCGGCCGGTGTCGTCGGTGACGGCCTGGAGCAGCACGTCCACGCCGGTGTGCCGGATGTAGCGGCCGGGGAAGTTGGTCGACTCGAACGACACCGCGGAGCCCGCCGCGAGTCCCGCCCGCTGCTGGAAGCTCGCGTCCGCCTTGAAGGTGGCCGTGCCGTCGTTCTTCTCGACGTGCATCACGAAGTCCTTGTGCCGCAGGAAGTAACCGGGGTAGTTGGTCGACTCCAACGAGACCGAGCCCGACCCGTTCAGGCCGGTGACGATCCGGAACTGCGAGTCGGCCAGCGTCGTCACGTTCGACTCGACGCGGGCGCGGAACTCCCAGTGCCGCACGTAGCGGTCCGGGTAGTTGTAGGACTGGAGCCGGACCGGGGTCGCGCCGTCGGGCACCGGGATGCCGAAGTTCGGTGTGCCGTCGGCGTTCCAGTACAGCTTCTGCACGCGGGTGCGCCGGTTCGGGTCGTTCAGGGGGTCGCCGGAGATGTCGCGGTAGGACCGGTCGTGGTAGACGAGGACGTCGCTCTGGCCGTCCTCGGACACCGTGAACGAGTTGTGGCCCGGCCCGTACTGGCCCGTGGCGGCGTTGGTGGTGAACACCGGGTCGGGGTTCTTCACCCACGATGCCGGGTTGAGCAGGTCGCTCGACGCCGAGGCGGTCAGCAGGCCGAGGCAGTAGTTCGCGTCGGTGGCGCTGGCGGAGTAGGTCAGGAAGATCCGGCCGTTGCGCTGGATCACCGTCGGGCCCTCGTTCACCTTGTACCCGCGGGTCTCCCACGCGAGCGTCGGCGTGGCGATCCGCACCGGGGTGCCGGTGATGGCCTTGGGGTTGGCCATCCTGGCGATGTAGAGGTTGGAGTTGGTGGCGATGCCGGGTTCGGACTGCGCCCAGATCAGGTAGCGCACGCCGCCTGCCTCGAACGTCGAGGCGTCCAGCGCGAACGTGTCCCACGCGGTGGTGATCCGGGTCGGCGCGGACCAGGTGCCGGTCAACGGGTTGGCGGCGCTGGACTCCATGACGTACATGCGGATGCGGAACGGCTCGTCGGCCCGGCCCGCGGCGAAGTAGGCGTACCACTTGCCGTTGACGAAGTGCAGTTCCGGCGCCCAGATGTTGGCGCTCAGCTCACCGCCGGAGCCCTTGCGCCAGATGACCGCCTCCGGCGCCGTCGACAGGCCCTGGAGGGTGGTGGCCCGGCGCAGCACGACCCGGTCGTACTCCGGGACGGACGCGGTGAAGTAGTAGTAGCCGTCGGTGTGCCGCGAGATGTGGGCGTCGGCCCGCTGGTTCACCAGCGGGTTGGTGTAGCGCGCGGGGGCGGCGACGGCGGGGGTCGTCGTGGTGGACAGGGTCAGCAGGACGGCCAGGAGCACGACCGCCAACCGCTTCACAGGGTGAGGTGTGGGGAACAAGAATGTCCCTTCCCGAAGGTGACCGCACGGCGGTGACGTCAGTGTTAGCGTTAACAACAACGACGTCAATACGTCACATCGGTGTTTTCTCCCCGCACGAAAGGAACGGGCCGTCGGAACCGCTCTCGCGGTCGGCCCCGACGGCCCGTTCCCCGTTCAACTCGAATGGCGTCCTATCGCAGCGCGCACGGTGCGAATCGCTCAAGGCCCTCGGGCTTCGCGGCCAAGCGGCCGATCGCCGTCTCGATGCGGTTGAGGACGGCGACGCGCTTGTCCTCCAGCGGTCCGAGGATGGCGTTGTCCACGAAGTTCGGGCCGCCCTGACCCGCGGTGTCGACCAGGCGCTTCTCGGCCTCGGCGATCTGGGTGTCGAGGTTGGCCAGTTCCCTGGTCACCTCGGCCTGCGCGCCCGCGGGCACGGCCGGGATCGTGTCCACCGGGCTGGGGCACTCGATGGCCCCGCCACCCGCGGCGGGCGGCTCGGTCTGGGCGGGCGGCTCGGTCCCGCTCGCGTCCGGCGCCTCGCTCACGATCGTCGTGCTCGGCGCCGGGGCGGTCTGGCCGGGAGCGCCCAGCGCGCACGCCGCGAACCGCTCAAGGCCCTCGGGCTTCGCGGCCAGGCGGCCGATCGCGGTCTCGATGCGGTTGAGCGCGGCGATCCGCTTGTCCTCCAGCGGTCCGAGGATGGCGTTGTCGACGAAGTTCGGCCCGCCCTGCCCGACCGTGTCGACGAGCCGCTTGTTGGCCTCGGCGATCTGCGTGTCGAGGTTCCCGAGTTCCCTGGTGACCTCGGCCTGCGCGCCCGCGGGCACGGCGGGGATGGCGCCCACGGGGCTGGGGCACGCGATCACCTGGGACGCCTGCCGCCCCTCCTGCGACGTTCCGGACGCGAACGCCGCGGCGGCGAGCCCGGTGCTCAGCGCGGCGATGCTGACGAGTCCGATGAGCGCGACGCGCCGCTTCTTGCGCTCGGGGAGGACGTGGGTCATCGGGGACACCTCATGGGATCGGCGGTAATGCGTTCCACGGCGCGATGGGGTCGTGGTCGCGGCTTCTTGCCCCGGAATACGGCCTCGATTCGATCACGGTTCAAAGGCGGCGGAAAAGTACCTTCCGGTCTAGGGGTTCCGCCTTCGTCGAATCACCGTCGAACGGTTGTCGAACGTCCACCCGCGGTTCCCGTCGCATTGTGAACGTTCGACAACCGTTCAGCGGTAGACCTCGGCGAACGAGGCGGCGACCCGGTCGATGCCGAACCGCGTCCGCACGGTCTCCCGGCCCGCCTCGGCCACCTCCGCCGTCGCCGCGCCCAGCGCCACGACCTCCGCCAGCCCCTCGCCCAGCGACCCCGCCGACGACGTGTCGACCAGGAACCCGTTGCGGCCGTGGTCGACGTAGTGGGGGAGTCCGCCGAGCCGGGGACCGACCACGAGCAGGCCGGCCTCCATGGCCTCGAGCACCGCGATGCCGAACTCCTCCTTGACGCTGCCGCACGCGTACACGTGCGGTGCGGGCGCCGGGAGGTGCTCGGCCAGGGCGTGCTCCAGCTGCCGCACCTCGGTGTTCGGCCACGCGGGCAGCACCGCGAGCCTGCCGCGGGCCTCCGGGGCGGCCTTGGCCAGCGCCAGCACCTCGTCGAGCACCGCCTGCTCGTCCGGTGTGCGCCCGGCGACCGACCCGCCGATCAGGACCAGCGAGGTGGACCGGTAGAGGTGCCGCTCCAGCCAGGCGCGCACCAGCACGCCCTGCTGCTTGACCGGGTGCAGGCGGCCGACGTTGAGCAGCACCGGCACGCCGCGCGCGGAGTCGTCGAGGCGGGGCAGCGCGCGCGACGGCCGGAACAGCTCGCCCACCAGGGCCTTCGGCCGGGTGGAAAGCCCCTGCAACGGGGAGATGCCCTCCTCGATGGCCACCGCGGACCTGGTGGCCAGCTGGGGGAAGTGGTCGCGCAGCTCGTCGCTGCGCCCGCCGATCGACACCACGGTGTCCGCCCGGCTGACGAGCAGGTCGCCGAGGCGCACCCGGTGCAGGTCGAACCGCAGCGCCCCGGTGTCGGCCGTGTCGGCGGTGTACCGGTCGGCCAGGTGCCGGTGCGGGTCCGGGGTCAGCGTGAACACGACCCTGGCGCCCAGGTGCCGGGCCGCCTCCGCCATCGCCAGCGAGCCGTCGTCGGAGTACCGCACGTGCACGACGTCCGGCGTCAGCCCGCACCGCCGCAGCAGGCGCACGGTCCACCAGGTGATCGCGGCCCGGTGCCGTCCCATCTCCGCCTGGGGCAGCGCGACCGGGGAGTCGACGGGGACGTGCACGGTCCAGTGCTCGCGCTCGTCCTGCCCGGCCACCGCGACCGCCGTGGGCGCGGTGTCGAGCACGACCGTCACCACGCGGCCGATGTCCGCGCGGTCGGCCAGCGCG
Organism: Umezawaea sp. Da 62-37; assembly: GCF_032460545.1. Lineage (GTDB taxonomy): Bacteria > Actinomycetota > Actinomycetes > Mycobacteriales > Pseudonocardiaceae > Umezawaea. The sequence goes on along the minus strand of NZ_CP135965.1, from coordinate 2,014,329 downwards.
TCCCCCAACGACCGGAGGAACACGCCCAGTCCGCCGCTGGCGCCCTCGCCCGGCCGGGCGGTGCCGCCGATCAGCATCGACTGCGCCACGGTGGGGCCGTCGACCGGAGCGGCGACCGGCAGCGCGCCATCGTCGCGCAGCAGGTCGAGCAGCAGCTTCTCGTACGGCGACTCGGGGTCGTCGTCGACCGCGAGCCCGAGCGAGTCCAGGTACCGCCACAGCGACTGCCGCGCGCCGACGGCCTTGGCTCCGGCCGCGTCGAGCGGGGTGAGGCCGTGCAGCGCCGAGACGTCCAGCAGCCACGACACCACCTGCCCGTCACGGGTGGCCAGCAGCGCCCGCCGGATCGCGGCGGTGAGGGGCTGCCGGGTCCCGTCGAGGGCGAGCAGGTCCGACACGGCCTCGCAGAACAGCGAGAACGCGGCGGGAAAGGGATGATCCAGCAGGTCGCCGACCACGTGTTCGGGTGATCGGGAGGGGGCGGGTCCGCTCAGGCGGCGCCGACGGTCTTCCAGGCCACGAAGCACTTCCGGATGTGTCCGCACGGACGACGTTCGAACCGGCGGCGGCTTTGGATCGAATCTGAATCGAATTTCCAGGAACGTCGCTCCGTCGAGGATTGCGAGATGCCGTGCCCCGTGTCGTGGTGGTCAGCCCGCCGTTCCGCTCGCACGCCCAGCCGCTGTCGGTCCTCGCCCGGTCGCTGGCGAAGGCGGGGGCGGACGTGATCTTCGCGTCCACGCCCGAGTTCGCCGACCTGGCCGCCACCGTGGCGTTCACCCCGCTGCGGACCAGCGGCAACGCCAACACCGGCGTCGCGGAGGCCACCGCCCAGGACGACGGCTCGACCCGCAGGCTCGCGGAGTTCCTGGACTCCACCCGCCGCGGCGCGGTCCCGGCGCTGCTCACCCAGACCTCCCACCGGCGGGCGGACATGCTGGCCGCGCCCGAGGAGGTGCTCGGCGACCTGGCCGTGCTGCACGACCGGCTGCGCCCGGACTGGTACGTCGTCGACCAGCTCAACTACCCGGTCACGCTGGCGCTGCACACCCTCGGCCTGCCGTTCGCGTCGTTCTGCCCCGGCCACCCGACCTACCTCGTCACCCGCGACGACCAGTTCTTCGGCCTGCCCCAGCTGTGGCCGTCCGCCGTCCGGCCCGCGGAGGGGGAATTGGCCGTGCTGCGCGAGGCGACCGCGCTGACCGACACCTCGTTCACCGCGCTGTTCGCGGACTTCGTCCGGCGCCACGGCATCGGCGTGCGACCGCCGCGGCGCGCGTTCGCCCTGACGTCGTCGCACGCGGTGGTGCTGAACTACCCGCCGTTCCCCTGGCTCCCGCCACTGCCCGAGGCGCCCGAGCGCGTGTTCCTCGGCCACTGCACCGAACCCGAGGCGCTCGACGACGGGTGGCGCGAGCGGATCCGCGGCCGCCGGGTGGTGCTGGTCGCGCTGGGGACGTTCCTGTCCGCCCGCGACGACGTGCTCCGCGTGGCGGTCACCGGCGCGCTGCGCATCCCCGACGTGACCGTGGTCGTCGCCGCCGGCGCCCGTGCCGCGGCGCTCGCCGACCTCGCCGACGACCCGAGGGTGGTGCTCGAACCCGTTGTGCCGCAACGGGCTCTGCTGCCGCACGTGGCCGCCGTGGTGCACCACGGCGGGAACAACAGCTTCACCGAGGCGCTGGTCGCAGGCGTGCCCGCCCTGGTGCTGCCGTTCTCCAGCGACCAGTTCTGCGTCGCCCACGACGTGGAGCGCTCGGGCGCGGGTTCGTGCCTCGATCCGAACGCGCTCACCCCCGCCGGCGTGGAGGCCGCGCTGCGGGCCCTGCCCGGTCGGGGTTCCGTGGAACTGCGGGCGCTGCGGGACGGCGTGCGCGCGGCCGGACCGGACCACGGGGCGTCCGCACTACTGCGGACGATGGAACGCGCTCACCCGAATGGCCGCTGAACCGGGGTGTGTCCACGACCGTAGGTAGAGGAGTGTGCGCATTCTCCGGTGGACCGGTCGGTCCGGTTCCAACCGGCGCCCCGGTGGGTACCCCTCGACCGTGCAGGGACTTCATGAACTCCAGCGCGTCCGGGTGCTGCCCGTGACCTGCGGCGGTGCAGGTTGACCGTGCCCGAATCCGCCGGAGGGTCCGCGTCGATCCGGCTCTCAGCACGACCCCTTCTCCCATGGCCATCCAGAAGATGAGGTGAACAATGGCCGATGCCGTAGAGCACTTGATCGACATCTCGGTCTACAACTCCGTCAACGACTGGAACGCCGTGCGCGCCGACGGGATCGTCGGCGCCAGCATCAAGGTGAGCCAGCAGGTCAACTACCTGAACCCGTCCTGCGGCGCGCAGGTCGCGGGCGCTCGCGCGGCAGGCGTCGCCCCCGGCGGGTACCACTTCGGCGATCCGCGGGTGAACGCCGCGCAGCAGGCCCAGTTCTTCGTGAACAACGCCCGTCAGTTCGGCCTGTTCGACGACGGCGCGCTGGCGCCGATGTACGACGCCGAGAACTGGGAGGGCGGAGGCCTCGTGTGGCCGTCACCGCAGGTCTTGAACAGCCACATCGCCGAGCACATCCGGGTGGTGCGCCAGGAGACCGGCGTCGCCCGGCACCTCGTGTACGGCTCGCTGTCGTGGTGGCAGAGCCGGTGGATCGACCCGGACGTGTGGGCCGACGAGGACGTGCTGCTGTGGGTCGCCGTGTACAACGGCCAGCCCGGTTACCTCCAGGGCTGGTCGCACCCCAACGACGCGCTGCACCAGCACACCTCGGACGGGATCGTCTCGGGCATTCCGGGACGGGTGGACAAGAACGTCACGCTCAGGGGCCGCCGCATCGGCGACCTCGTCAACGGAGGGAACGACATGCAGTTGAGCGACCGGATGCTGAACGCCTGGGGCGGAACTCCGACGATGGAGGAGGTCTTCCGCTACATCGACCTCCGCTCCACCGAGGCCGCCCAGGCCGCCGCTGCCGCGAACGCGAAGCTCGACGCCCTGCTCGGGCGCGACGTGGGCACGTTCGCCGAGGCGGATCTGGCGCAGGAACTGCTGACGCAGAGCCTCAGCGGCAAGCTGGACACCCTCCCGGACGACCAGTTCGACGCCCTGGTGAAGGCCGTCGCCGCCGACCAGGAACGCCGCGCGCGCACCCGGTCCGCGTGATACCGGCGCACTGCCCGTAGCCGAGTCGGGGCCCTGCTTCCCCTGTGGGAGCAGGGCCCCGGCGTTTCGTCGGGGGTTACAGCGGGATGTAGACGCCGAAGTCGCGGTTCGCCGTGCGGAAGTCCTGGAACCCGATCCGCGACCCCGCCGTGCGGGTCACCGTGCCCTTGGCGATCACGCCTCCGGCCGACGACGGACCGTAGACCGGACCGCCGCTGTCACCGGGCCGCGCCGCGGGCTGCCCGTTCTGCTGCTCGCCCTCCACGAGGTCCTCGCGGTCGGCGTAGAAGAACAGCACCTTGATGTTGCACACCGGGTTGCCGGTCTCCCGCGCGCTCGTGACACCGGACTGGCACAGGAACTCACCGGTGTACACGTCGCCCCAGCCGCGCACGATCTCGGTGGAGTTGCTGTCACCGCCGCCCACGTACTGCTGGTTCACCACGTTGCCGGTGGGGATCAGCATGATGTCGTGGTCGGAGTGCTCGGCGCCGACGTTGCCGATGAACTCGCCCTGCGGGTCCGTCACCCGGTTGCCGGGGTTGCCGCAGTGCGCCGCCGTCAGCAGGAACCGCGCGTTGTCACCGTTGCGCACCGAGAACCCCGAGGTGCACGCCGCCGAGTTGTTCAACACGATCGTCGCCCCGCCCTTCCACGGCGGGCTGTCGTTCTGCCGCGACACCGGCACCAGCGGATCCTCGTTCACCACCTCGACCGGCACACCCACGTCCAGCCCCGCCGTGAACGACTTCGCGTCGCTCTGCGGGTACACACCCAGCACAAGCCGACTACCGTCCGCCGGAACCTTCACCGCGTGCACCGGCGACCCGAGCGCCCGACGCGCCTGCACGACCTTCGCCGCTTCCAGCAGCTCGGCATTCGAATGCGCGGCCTGCGAAACGTGCACCGGCGCCACCTTCGACGCACTCGCGATCGCATCGGTCACGACGGCGGGCACCTCGCCCTTCCACCACAACTCGACGTTCGACTCCTCCAGGACGATCCCCGCGAAGCCGACAGGCGCATCCCGATCGACAACCGCCTGGATGACGTCCGCCGCTTTGATCAGCGGCTGCTGCGCAAGCATCTTCGCCTGCACCGGATCGGGCGCGGGCTGCGCGGCCACCACCGGAGACTGCACCAACGCGGCAGCCAACACCGCTGCACCCACTGCGGCCCAACACCTTCGTGCTGTGTTCAAGGTCGGATCCCCTCGCTTCGTCCTCCTCGACGTGGCAGCGGAACCCTGAGCGTATGGTCCAGACCTGTTACGTGTCATCGACACAACCGGACAAAAAGAATCAAAAACCGACGACTTCCCGTTACCCGGAATCAGCAGGCCAACACAGCCACGCCCCAACATCGGCGCAGCCGCCCCCTCGCATCCGGCGCGGAGCGCCCGCCGCCCTGCCGACGCGTAGCGAGGTGTCCTGCCAATGCGCAGCGAGGTGCCTTGCCGACGCGCAGCGAGGTGCCCGAGTTCGGCGGAGCCGAATGCTGGCGTAGCCAGACCTACCCCTGCACCCGATACGAAGCCGCTCTGGGCTTGCCGTAGCTTGTCAAGGCATCTTTCCCACCTTGGCAAGCTACGGCAAGGCCAGAACACTCGGCGACCGGGTGCAGCCGCCTGAAACCCACCACCCCAACGCAACGAACACCCTCTCACCCCCTCACCCCTTCCTCCTCACCTTCACCAGATCCACATCCGTAGCCGAAGCCTTCAACTCCCGGTAATCCACCCCCAGTTCATCCACCGCCCGAGCCGCCAACCCCAACCCCTTCTCGCACACAGCCCGGTCATCCCCCTTCACCTCAGCCCTGAACTGCACCCGAAAGCTGAAGAAGTCCAACGACCGGTCGTAAGCCAACGCCCCCTCCTCACTGAAGCCGTTGGTCAAAAGACTGTGCCGATCCACCTCCGCCAACAGCCGCTCGCGTCCCGCATCATCCAGATCGGTGAAACGCCCCCGGACCAGAATCCGGTAGGTGTGCTCGGTCATCCGCTCTCCTCGGCGTGGTACTCAGCGGATACTCCCCCGCCACCCCACCCAACGCGACCGATTTCCCGCACCACCGCCCCAAGCAGACCCATCGGTCCAACCTATGGTCGCAATGGAAATTTACGCGGTGAAACGTTCAACACCTTTCCGCAACTCCTGCCAACCACAACGATGGCGTAGTTTTCCTGACATCGCGAATCACCCCCAACCCGTGCCACCAAACCCCGGTGTCCACTTCACCACCCCCCAAAACCGCAGGTCAGACCGACCTGGTCGCACAAAAGAATGACCCCCGGCAAACCGGCCCCCTTCCGCGTGGCCAATTCACGACCTGACTCCGGTAGAGGCCCTCCGCCGCCTCCCGGATCGAACCGGGGCCCATCGAATCGAAAGGACCGCCCATGCCCGACCACCTCTGGATCAGAGCGGATCGCCTCCACGACCGCGTCCAGGCACGGGCCGAACTGGACTTGCCGCCGGTACTGGCCGTGGTCAACGCCCACCGCCGCTTACGAGGCCCTTACACCGCCGCGGGCGCGTTGATCCGCGCCGTCGCCGCCGACGCGTTCGCCCGGTGTCCGGAGCTGGCCGCCCGGCACAACGTCGAGCTGGCCAGCGTCGCGCCGGAACTGATGGCGACCGTGCCCGCCGCGTGGCAGACCCTGGAGTGGACCGTGCGCGACGGGGAGCGCACGCGGTTCTACTCGGGGCGGCACACGCTGAACATCGCCAACGGGCTGGCGGACTTCCTGCGCAGCTACCTCGGCGCGCACGACGACGGGCCGAGGGCGCTGGTCGTGGAGAACGTGCACGAGGCCGATCCGACCGACCGGGAGTTCCTCGCGGTCCTGTTGCGCCGCAACGACATCCCGCAGCTCAAGCTGGTACTGGGCACCGGGTGCGCGCCACTGGAGGACCAGCCGGGCGAGGTCCCGGTGTCCTTGAGCGCGGTTCTCGCCGCGCGGGCCGCACCCGTGGACGTTCCCGCCTCGGTCCGGCCCGTCGTGGGAGGTGACGCGCGGGCGTTCGTCGACAGCGACGGCACGGGCGACGACCCGGCCGACCTGGCCGCCTACAACCTCTTGGCGCAGCACGAACGCGAGGCGCTGCACGACGTCCGGTACGCCGAGCTGCACGCCATGGGGGAGCAGTCGTTGGCGCTGGGCGCGATCGTCCACCACGCGGAGCGCGGATCGAGGCCCGCGGTCGCGGGGGTGCGGGCGATCGAGCACGCCATGGGCCACTGCCGCAAGGTCGGCCTGCACCACGCCGCGGCGGACCTCGGCGCGCGGGGCCGGGCGCTGGTGGACCAGCGCGACCGGCCGGGGACCTGGTGGTACTTCACCGAGGGCCTGGCCGCGTCGCTCGCGGCGGTGGGGCGATTCGACGAGGCGGCCGCTGTCCACCAGGACGCCCGCGCCACGTCGGTGGACCCCGAGGTGCACCTGATGTGCGCGTACGGCTCCGCGATGCTGCACGTGGACCACCTGCCACCGCGACGGCGGGACCTGGGTGCGGCCAGGGCGTGGCTGAACCTCGCCGCGGCGCTCGCCTCGCTGCTGCCCGACCTGAGGGCGCGGCTGTTCCACTCGGCGTTCGGCCGCAACGGCCTTGCCCTGCTGGCACTGCACGAGGGCGACCCGGAGGAGGCGGTGCGGCTGCTGGACGACTGCGTCGCCGTGCTGGACGGGGAGTTGGAGGACCGCCCGCTGCACCGCTCGTCGCTGCGGCACAACCGCGCGCGGGCCCTCGCGGCGGCGGGGAGGTTCGAGGACGCGCTCGCCGACCACGTCGCCGTCGCCGCGCTCGATCCGGGCTTCGCCGAGCACCACTTCCACGTCGGCACCGCGCTGCGGGCGCTGGGGCGGGACGAAGAAGCGCTCGCCGCGTTCGAACGGGTGCTGCCGCTGTCGCCGCCGTTCCCGGAGGTGCACCACGACATCGGCGACACCCGGATGCGGCTCGGCGACCCGGTGCGGGCGCTGGCGGCGTTCGAACGGGTGCTGGTGCTCGATCCCGACCACGTCGGCGCGCTGGCCAACCGGGCGGGCCTGCGCTGCGCCCTGGGTGACACCACGAGGGCGTGGGCCGACGTGGCGGCCGGGCTCGCGCTGGCGCCGGACGACGCGCGCCTGTTGTGCGTCAAGGGAAGGCTGCTCGCCGAACGGGGTGAGGCGGCGGAGGCGGAGCGGGTGCTGACCGCCGCGTTGGCGGTCGACCCGGACATGGTGGAGGCCTGGGCGCTGCGCGGGCAGGTCCGCTTCGACGCCGCCGACGTGGAGGGCGCGCTGGAGGACCTCGACCGCGCGGTGGCGCTCGGGGACCGGCCGGAACTCCACTACAACCGGGCTGTCGCCTACGAGGAGGCCGGTCGGTACGGCGAGGCCGCGGCGGACTACCGGCTGGTGCTCGCGGCGGCCGACGACGAGAACGCCCGCGCCAGACTGGACTTCTGCCTCCGCTCCACGCGGTGAGCACGCGCGGGTGCGCCGTCAGGTCGACGGCGCACCCCGCGTCCGTCCGCGGTGGAACGGCTCAGACGGTGCCCGAGAACCGGTCGTCGAAGTAGTCGACCAGCGCCGCCTCGTCGTGAGCGGAGCCGAGGAAACGGCTCCACGCCTGCTGCTCGTGCATCACGACGCCCATCTCCCACACGCAGTTGATCGTCCGGTGCGGACCGTCCACGAAGCGGGTGAGCGGCGCGTCGCCGTTCTTGAAGTAGAGCGTCTGCCACATCTCGTTGTTGTTGCGCCAACTGCTCACGATGAGGAAGTAGAAGGACTCGCCGCACAGGTGGTGGATGACGAAGCCGATGTCGTCGGCGACGGCGAGGCCGCCGGAAGCGATCTCGTCGAGCAGGAACGCGTGGGCCTCCTGGCGGGTCGCGTCGGCGATCACCGCTTCGGCTTCCCGCACCTCGTACCACTTCAGGTGCCCCACGGGCAGCACGAGGTCGGACGCGGGGAGCGGGAGCGCTTCCTTCGAGTAGTGCCGGTAGTCGGCCTGCACGCTGGTGTTGGCGGTCGGGTTCGCGGGGATCGTGGTCACGGAGCCGATCCTAATCGGCAGGACGGCGGACCGGAGGCGTTCGGGCACAACGGAAAGCGGCTACTGTCCCCGGCTGTGAAGCCTGACCTCGCCGCGTTGCGCGCCGCCGTGCTGGAGTTCGGCGGGTACGACCGCCCCGACAGGTCGTGGACGGAGTGGACGCTCGCCACCGCGCCCTCGGTCGACCTCTCCCTCCTTGCGCACCGCCGCGCCCTGCACCGGTGGCTCAACGCCTGGGGCTGCCGCATCCGCTACCCGCGCGCGGGCGAGGCCGAGGTGTTCGACCAGGGCGTGGCGGACTGGTGGGAACGGTGGCGCGGCAGGCTGCCCTCCGTCGACACCTGGATGGCCGACCTGACCGACGAGCAGGTCGAGGCGATGGGCGACTGCTTCGCCGACCTCGTCTCGACGCCCGCCGCGCAGGCCAGGAGCGTTCGCGGCCTCGGGTCCACGGCGGCGTCGAAGGCGCTGTTCGCCTTGCGCCCCAACACGGTCATGCCGTGGGACGAGATGATCGCGCTGCGCCTGCACGGCGCGCGGGACGGCGCCGCCTACGCGGCCCACCTGGGGCTCGGCCGCACCTGGGCGCGGGACCTGCTGGTGGAGTCCGGACTCGACGAGCCCGCGCTGGCCGAGGACTTGGGCAGGCCGGGCCGTTCGCTGGCGAAGATGATCGACGAGTACTGCTACCTCAGGTTCACGCGTGACGGAGCGGTCACCGTCGGCTAAGCGGCCGGTTGGCGGCTGTCCGGGGTCGCGGGGCGGGGATACGGTTTTCCAGGCTCGCGACCCCGACCGCCCCCGGAGTCGTTGCCTCCGCCGGAGCCCTTCGCGGGTTCGCGCGGATCGAGTCGAAGAATCGTTGTCGCACCGGACGTGGCGCCCGACTGCTCCGCGTCCTCGCAGCGCGCCCGTGAACGCCTCCGAGGCCGGACGGGAACGTTCTTCCCGACTTCGCCCGGCCGCGGCACGGGGCGCGGTTAATGCGCCATGCGCGGGGGAACGGGCGCCGTCCACTCCGCTCCGGTCCCGTTGTCGATTCCTCGCCACGGCCTGGAACGGGATGCGCGCCACGCCCGCGGTGGGAATTCGCATACCTGACCGCGCTGTGCGCCACGGGCGCGCCTCGGGTCAGGTGGGGCGCTCTCACCTGGGATTATAGGTGTATCGGAGTCGGGGTGATTCCGTTCCGAATGCACCTGATCGGCCTCATCAGCCTTCCGGATGGCGCGAAGACCATTATGGACAATGAGTCGTTGACTTGGTCGTCGCTGCGCATACGATCCGGGTAACAACCTGTAGGGAGTTCGGGGATGTACCACTCGTCTCATGTCGAAGATGTCCGTTCACCAGCTTTACCCGCCGAATCACGTCCGATTTCTCCGATTCCGCCTGCCCCTGGAAGCCGGGCATGAGGGTCGCGGTGGTCGGCGGCGGCGTGGCGGGCAGCCTGCTCGCCTGGCGGTTGAGGGAGGAGTCCCCCGACGTGCGGGTGGACGTCCTGGTCGGGGATTCGTCCACACCGGACGCTTCGGGGGCGTCCGGCGGTCTGGTGCGGGCCTTCGAGACCGCGCCGGAGGCGTGCCGGATCGCGGCGGAGAGCCTGGCGGAGGTCAGGGACAGCCCGATGCTGCGGGAGTGGACCGGCTACCGCGAGGTGGGGGCGGTCTACCTGCTGCCCGCCGACGTGGACCCGACCCGGTCGCTGCGGGAGGTCGAGGACGTCCTGCCGGGGTCCGCGCGGGTCGCGGGCGCGGAGCGGCTGGCCGAGGACTTCGGCTTCCGCGGCCTGGCGCCCGGCGCGACCGGCGTCGTGGAGCGGCACGCGGGCTACATCTCGCCCGCGCTGCTGCGCGCCCACGCGCTGGTGTGGTTGGCGCACAACGGGTGCGAGGTCCGCAGGACCCTCGTGTCGGAGGTGACGCCGGAGGGCTGCCTGCGGCTGGCCGACGGCACCGAGCGCGAGTACGACGTGGTCGTGGTCGCGGCCGGCGCGTGGACGCCCGCGCTCGTCGAGCACAGCAGGACGTTGCGCACCAAGCAGATCCAGTACGGCGTGTACCGGATGCGCGTGCCGGGGCTCGGCGCGTTCGTGGACGAGCCGACCGGCCTCTACGGACGTCCGCACGGCGAGGGCACCTTCCTGCTGGGCCTCGGCTGCGACCGCTGGGACGTCGACCCCGCCGCCGTCGAACCGGACGTGGCGCTGGCCGACCGGGTCGTGAGCAGTGCCCGCACCCGCTTCGGCGTGGACGTCCGGCACAGCTCGCCCCGTGAGGTGGTCGCGTCCTTCGACTGCTACCGCGAACCTTCCGGGCTCGCGCTGCTGCCGGTCCCCGGATCGTCGTCGGTGTTCACCTTCACCGGGGGCAGCGGGGGAGCCGCGAAGACCGTCGTCGGGGTCAGCAGGCGGGCCGCGCGGCTCCTGGTGCGCGGACTGGCCGGGGTCACGGGCTGATCCCGCTTCTTCTGGAAGCGTCCGCGGGGGTGGACGCGCGGTGTGCGAATGATCTTGTAGATTTCCGGAGCAATGGCGTGGCGGATTCCGTCGTGCGTTGATCTTCGAGACCCGACAGCATTTTTGTGGGGCGATCGTCGGGATGATCCAAACGTGAGGAGGTGTATTCGGGCTGCGCTTGAAAAGGGCGGTCCGTTCCGGCCGGGGCGGTCGGAGCGGTAACCCCTTCCTCAGCATCGATGCAGGTCAAGCAACTTGCGACAGCTCCGGGGCGGAGGTGTCGCCCTTTTTGGGCACCCGTGAAAACAGCGGGTGCGGCGTCGGTGAATGGCTTCATGCGATTCGCTTATCGGGCAGAAAAAGGTGGGCTTTTTCCTGGCCCATCGACGGTTCGGTCAATTAGCGTCCGCACGGCGCTTCAGGAAATCCACGACGGCATCGCACCACCGGTGTGCCGTCACCTTCGGAGCTTGGGAGAGTGTGTTGGACCACCAAGAAGTAGAGCTGCTGGCCATCGGCGCGGGACCGGCGAACCTGGCCCTGGCCGTGGCGCTGGAGGAGTTGGCGCCCGACGAGCTCTCCACCAGGACGCTCATCGTCGAGCAGCACGACGACGTGGCCTGGCAGCGCGGAATGCTCCTGCCGTGGTCGCAGAGCCAGGTGTCCTTCCTCAAGGACCTGGTGACCCTGCGGAACCCGCGCAGCAGGTACTCGTTCGTGAACTACCTGCACTCCATCGACCGGCTCGACGAGTTCATCAACCTGGGCAGCGCGACGCCCTACCGGCTGGAGATCTCCGACTACCTCCAGTGGGTGGCGCGTTCGCTGACCAAGGTCCGCGTCGAGCACGGCCGCCGCGTCGTGGCGATCGAGCCCAGCGGCGTCGTCGCGGGTGAGGTCACCGAGTGGCTGGTCCGCTTCTCCGACGGTGGCACCGTCCGCTGCCGCGACCTCGTGATCGGCGCTGGCCGCGACGCGTTCGTGCCGGAGGAGTTCGCCGCGATCCCGCGCGAGAAGGTCATCCACAGCACGGAGTTCTCCTCGCGGACCGCCGAGATGGACCCGGCGGCGGCGCACCGCGTCGTCGTGGTCGGCGGGGCGCAGAGCGCCGCGGAGATGCTGTGGTCCTCGCACCAGGGCTTCCCGAACTCCCAGTGCACCATGGTGATGCGCTCGATCGGCCTGAACGGCTACGAGAGCAGCAAGTTCACCAACGAGCTGTTCTACCCGTCCTTCGTGGACAAGTTCAACTCCGCCCGCCCGGAGGCGCGCGAGCAGCTGCTGCGGGAGATGCACCGCACCAACTACTCCGGTCTCGCCCCGGCGATGCTCGACAACCTGTACCGCACGATGTACCTGGAGAAGCTGACCGGCACCGAACGGCTGTCGATGATCACCATGGCGGAGATCACGGCCGCGCGGATGGACGGCGACGAGGTCGTGCTGACGCTGACCGACCGCAAGACGGCGCAGCAGGAGGAACTCCGCTGCGACGTCGTCATGCTCGGCACCGGCTTCGCCAAGGAGATGCCGAGGATGACCCGCAACCTGGCGGCCTCCGTCGGCGTGGAGAACTTCTCGGTGGACCGCAACTACCGCATGACCCTGCCGCCCACCGTCAGCGCGGGCGTCTACCTCCAGGGCGTGAACGAGGCCACGCACGGCATCGCCGACTCGCTGATCAGCGTGCTGGCCATCCGTTCCGCGGAGATCGTCGCCGACCTGCTCGCGCACCGCCAGACGCCGCTGGCCGAGTCCTCGGTCGTGCCGCGCCAGTCCACCGAGGCCCTCGCGGGCGTCACCACCGCCCTCTGACCGGGAAACGAGAAGACCGATGATGGAGATCCGCAAGCTCGACCGGGAAAACCTCAAGTCGGACAACGGCTTGGACGCGCAGCGGCTGATGCCGTGGGCCGCGGTCAACGCGCCGTTCGAGGGGTCGTGGTGCGTCGTGAAGCCCGGCAAGGAGTCCGGCGCGCACGGCCACCACGAGTACGAGATCTGGGTCGCCATGTCCGGCGACGCCGAGATCGTCACCAACGCGGGCACGGTCCCGTTCGTGGCCGGTGACGTCGTGCACTTCACCCCGCACGAGCGGCACCAGGTCGTGAACAACGGCGACGCCGACTTCCAGTTCTACGCCGTCTGGTGGGACGCCGAGCTGGCGGAGAAGTTCACCGCCCGCCACGAGGAGTCGGCGGTATGACGCCCCCGCAGCGACCCGCGATCGTCATCGCGGCGACCCCCACGCCCAACGGCGACCTGCACGTCGGCCACATGGCGGGGCCCTACCTCGCCGGTGACGTGTACTCGCGCTACCTGAGGGGCACCGGCAGGCCGGTCGTGTACACGACGTGCACCGACGACAGCCAGACCTACGTGGTCGCCTCGGCGCACCGCCAGGGCATCACGCCCGAGGAGCTCGTCGCCCGTTCCACCGCGCAGATCGAGCGCTCGCTGGCGGCGATGGGCACCGTGATGGCCGGGCTGCCGCCCATCGACGACCGCTACCGCCGGACGGTGCTCGACTACGTGACCGCGCTGCACGCCGAGGGCCGGTTCAAGCTGCGCACCGTCCGCCTGCCCTACGCCCGCGACGCCGGCGTGTTCCTGTTCGACGGCCTCGTCTCGGGCACCTGCCCGACCTGCATGGCCGGGAGCTGCGGCGGCGCCTGCGAGACCTGCGGGCACCCCAACAACTTCGACGAGCTGCTCGACCCGAAGTACACCGTCGACCCGACGGACGTGGTGGTCTACCGCGAGCAGACGATCCTGGTGCTGCCCATGGAGGACTACCGCGAGCGGCTCACCGCGTACTACGCCTCGCGCACGCCGCGCTGGCGCCCGCACGCCAAGCAGCTGATCGGCGAGCTGCTCGCCAAGCCGCTGCCCGAGATCCCGGTGACCTTCCCGAGCGCGTGGGGCATCGCGGCGCCGTTCCCCGAGACCGCGGGGCAGGTCCTGTACCCGTGGATCGAGGCCATGCCCGCCTCCATCTACGCCACCTGGTGGGCGAACGCCCAGCAGGGCGAAGAATCCGTCGAGACCGACGAGGCGTGGCTCGCGGGCGGTGACGCGGAACTCGTGTACTTCCACGGGTTCGACAACGTCTACCACTGGGGTCTGGTCGACCTGGTGATGCTGATGGCCCACGGCGACCGCTACACGACGCCGGACGCCAACGTGTGCAACGAGTTCTACGACCTCGACGGCGAGAAGTTCTCCACCAGCCGCAACCACCTCATCTGGAGCGCGGACCTGATGGCCGAGGTCCCGCGGGACCTGGTGCGGTTCTTCCTGGCACTCACCGCCCCCGAGTACCAGCGGACCAACTTCAGCCGGGACGCCCTGCACAGCGTCACGACGCGGCGGCTGGTCGAGCCGTGGAACGCGCTGTCCGAGTCGCTGACGCTCGGCCTGGTCGCGCTCGACACCGCGGCGCCGCTGCCCACCACCGAGGTCGGACGACGTCGGGCCACGGCGATGCTGGAGCGCTTCCGGCTCTGCTACGAGCTGCCGAACTTCAGCCTCGGCCGCGCCGCGGAGACCGCGCTCACCCAGCTCGACCGGCTGCGGAAGTCGGCCGACTCGCTGGACCTCCGCGCCAACGGCAGCGCGCCCGTGCAGCCGGGCGACCTGCTGCTGGAGATCCGCACGCTGCTCGCCTGCGTCGCGCCGATCATGGTCGAGGTCACCGACGTGCTCGCCGCCGAGGGCGTCGACCTCCGCATCACCGGCGACCAGCCGGACGAGATCGCCCCCTTCCGCTTCCCCCGCCTGCCGAACACGGCGGACACCCCCGAGCGGGCCCCCGCTCTCGACGGCGCGAGGTAGACCGCAGGCCATGAAACTGCTCACGATCGAGACCCGCCAGTACTTGAACTACTACACGTCCCGCTACGAGCAGGTGCAGGCGCTCGGCGTCGACCTGTTCGTGCTCAACGGCGAGGGCACCGAGGACTTCTGGCCCGCCGACCGCTACCGCCTGGTGGGCAACAGGAACCTCGACGAGCTGATCGCGGCGGCCAAGGAGTGGCACGCCGCCGAGCACTTCGACGGGGTGCTGACCTTCTCCGAGGCGGCGGTCATCGCGGTCGCCGCCGTGGCCGAAGCCCTCGGCCTGCCCGGCATCGGTGTCGAGGCCGCGCTCAACAGCCGCAACAAGCTGCTGATGCGCCAGGCCCACGAGCGCGCCGCCGCACCGCACCCCGGTTTCCGCTACGCCGCGGAACTCCCGCAGGCGCTGGCCGCCGCGGAGGAGTTCGGCTACCCGGTCATCCTCAAGCCCACCATGGGCGCGGGCAGCAACTTCGTCTTCAAGTGCGACGACGCCACCGAGCTGACCGAGCACTTCGCGCAGGCCGTCGACGGCATCCGCGAGATGTTCTGGGCCAACTCCGAGGCCGACGGCATCGACCTCGGGCCGCAGGGCCTGCTCGTCGAGTCCTTCCTGGACGGTCGCGAGTACCTGATGGAAGCGCTTGCCTGGGACGACGAGGTCTACCTGGGCTCGGTCGTCGACCGGATCACCGCCGAGGGCGGCACGTTCGACGACGACGTGCACCACGCGCCGACGTCGATGAGCGCCGAGGACCTGGCCGCCGTGCACGCGGTCGTCAAGGCAGGCGCGCACGCGCAGGGCCTGCGCCGCAGCGCTATGCACGCCGAGGTCCGCTTCCACGAGGGCAAGCCGTACCTGCTGGAGATCGCGGCCAGGGTCGGCGGCGGCGGGCTCGACCTGATCGCCCGCACGACCGCCGACTACGACCCCATCGCGGCCGTGGTCGACATCGCGGCGGGCCGCAAGCCCGCCGTGCGGCACTTCCAGCCGACCGGCGTGCACGTCACCGCCATGTGCCTGATCTCCGAGGCGGGCGTGGTCGACCACGTGGACGTGCCCGCGGAGGTGAGCGAGTCCGACCGCGTGTTCCTGCTCAAGATCACCGCCCGACCCGGCGACACGATCCGCAGGCCCCCGGAGGGCAACACCATCCTCGGTTTCCTCGGCACCACCGGCACCTCCGAGCTGGACGCCTTCGCCAAGATGACCGACTTCGCCTCGAAGATCAAGGTCACCTTCGTCCCGTAGAACGCCTTCCCGACACCTCCGGCGCCGCGACACCGTGGCGCCGGGGGAGCGCTCAGAGCACGAGGAGAAGCAGAAGTGATCAACTACGACGGCAAGAGGTTCAGCCCGGTCGCCGACGGCGCCCCCGAGGAATCCCGTGTCGCGGTCTACCGGCAGGAGGGCGACCTGCTGTGGGGCGAGTTCCTCGGCGGCAAGGCGCGCCGCGGCGCCCTCACCGGCAAGTGCGCGCCCGACGGGAAGCTCGACTTCGCCTACTGCATGGTCCTCGACGACGGCGAGGTGATCTCCGGGCACTGCGCCAGCACGCCGGTCGTCCTGGAGGACGGCCGCATCCGGCTGGACGAGGTGTGGGAGCGGTTCGGCAGCAACGGGAGCACCGGGATCTCGGTCATCGAGGAGGTCCGCTGACCGCCCGCTGACGTGCGGCTGACCGGCCGCTGACGGCGACGGCCCCCGCGCGTTCGGAGAGCCGAACCCGTTGCGCCACAAGGCGGAACGGACCTCCCACACCTCTTGGCGGACATGGGACCGTCCCAGCAGCCCCACCACCGCGAGGAACGGAGAACCGGATGACGATCATCGCAGCGCCGGTCAGTCCCATCGGCGCCCACCAGATGCTCGTGTTCCTGTTGCAGATCGGCCTGTTGCTCGGCATGGCGTTCGCGCTGGGCCGACTGGCCATCCGGTTCAGGATGCCCGCGCTGGTCGGCGAGCTGACCGCCGGTGTGCTGCTCGGGCCGTCGCTGCTCGTGCACGTCGCCCCCGCGTTCTCCGCCTGGCTGCTGCCGGGCAACCCCGAGCAGATCCACCTGCTCGACGCCGTCGGCCAGCTCGGCGTGCTGCTGCTGGTCGGCCTGACCGGCATGCACGTCGACCTGGGGCTGGTGCGCCGCAAGGGGAAGACGGCGGCGTGGGTCAGCATGGGGGGTCTGCTGGTGCCGCTCGGCCTCGGCTTCGCCGTCGGGCTCGTGCTGCCCACGTCGCTGATCGCGGGCGGCACCGAGCGCAACGTCTTCGCCCTGTTCCTGGGTGTCGCCATGTGCGTCAGCGCCATCCCGGTCATCGCGAAGACCCTGCTGGAGATGAGGTTGCTGCACCGCGACATCGGGCAGCTCATCATCAGCGCGGCGGCGGTGGACGACATCGTCGGCTGGTCGCTGCTGTCCATCGTCTCCGCGATGGCCACCACCGGTCTGCGCGCGGGCCACGTGGCGTTCACCATCGGCTGTCTCGTAGCGGTGGCGCTGGTCGCCGTGCTGATCGGCAGGCCGGTGGTGCGCAGGGGACTCGCGATGGCCAACAAGTCCGCGGACCCCGGCGTCACGGTCGCCGTCGTGGTGCTGCTGCTGGTCGCCTCGGCCGCGGGCACCCACGCGCTCGGCCTCGAACCCATCCTCGGCGCGTTCATCTGCGGCGTCCTGATCAGCTCCTCCGGGCTGCTCGACCGCGCCAAGATCGCACCGCTGCGCACGTTCGTCATGGCGGTGCTCGCCCCGATCTTCTTCGCCACCGCGGGCTTGCGGATGGACCTCACCGCGCTGCGCGAACCCAAGGTGCTCGGCGCCGCGGTCCTGGTGCTGGCCATCGCGATCGGCGGCAAGTTCGTCGGCGCCTACATCGGTGCCCGCACCGGACGGCTCACGCACTGGGAGGGCCTCGCGCTCGGCGCCGGGCTCAACGCCCGCGGCGTCGTCGAGGTCATCGTCGCCATGGTCGGCCTGCGGCTGGGCGTCCTGACCACCGAGACCTACACGATCATCATCCTGGTCGCCGTCGTCACGTCCCTGATGGCACCACCGACCCTCCGCTACGCCGTCGGCAAGATCGCCGAGACGTCGGAGGAACGGGACCGGGAGAAAGCCTTCAGCGCGTAGAGCGCCCCACCCGAGATTGAGGTTCTGGCCATGACGGCTCCCACCCCCGCCGAACGTCCGCTGCTGGTGCTGATCGGCACCGGCATGAGGCCCTACCGCGAGTACCTGCTGCGGTCGATCGGCGCCCGCTACCGCGTGCACCTGTTCCTGTCGGCCGAGCCCGAGTGGGAGAGGGAGCACATCGCGGGGTGGACCGTCCTGCCCAGCACGACCGACGGGCCCGCGATGGCGGCCGCCGCGCTGGAACTGCACGCCACCGACCCGGTCGCGGGCGTGCTGTGCTGGGACGAGGTCCGCATCCACGCGGCGGCGTTCGTGGCGGGGGCGCTCGGTGTCCGCAACGGCGACCCGTCCGTCGTCTGGCGCCTGCGGGACAAGGGGCAGACCCGCGCCGCGCTGGACGCGGCGGGTGTGGCCCAGCCGAGGTCGATCCCGGTGAAGACCGTGCAGGACGCGGTCGACGCCGCGGCCGTCGTCGGCTACCCGGCCATCCTCAAGCCCCGCGGCCTCGGGGCCAGCCTCGGCGTGATCAAGGTCGGGAACGAGGCCGAGGTCCGCGCGAACTTCGCCTTCACCGAGGGCGCGCGCGGACCCGAGCCGGTGGTGTTCGACACCGACCAGCCGATCCTGGTCGAGGAGTTCGTGTCGGGCGAGGAGATCAGCGTCGACTCCGTCGTGAGCGGGGGGAGGGTGACGCCGCTGTTCGTCGGCCGCAAGGTCGTCGGCTACCCGCCCTACGCCGAGGAGATCGGCCACTTCGTCGACGCCGCCGACCCGCTGCTGACCGACCCCGCGCTGCTGGCGGTCCTGCGGGAGACCCACGAGGCGCTGGGCTTCACCGACGGCATCACCCACTCGGAGTTCATGCTCACCGCCGACGGCCCGAAGGTCATCGAGGTCAACGGGCGGCTCGGCGGCGACATG
Source organism: Umezawaea sp. Da 62-37 (assembly GCF_032460545.1). Classification (GTDB taxonomy): domain Bacteria; phylum Actinomycetota; class Actinomycetes; order Mycobacteriales; family Pseudonocardiaceae; genus Umezawaea. Next base: position 1,995,774 of record NZ_CP135965.1, on the reverse strand, counting down.
ATCCCCTACCTCGGCCTGCTCGCCACCGGCATCGACCCCGGCCTCGCCGCCGCGGCCGCGGCCACCGGCGCGGAAGCCGACCTCACGCCCTCGGTGAACCGGGTCGCGGGCATCCGCTTCTTCTACGTCGAGGAGGAGGACACCACGTTGGGGTCGCTCGGGTTCGACGAGTCGGCGCTCCCCGAAGGGCTCGACAAGGTGGTCGTCGTCGCGCAGCCCGGCACCGTCGTCTCGCCGCCGCCGAAGGGCACGGTGTGGGGCCGCATCGCGTTCGCCATCGCCGTCGGCGAGTCCCGCGAGCAGGTGGCCGGGAGGCTCGACGCGGCCGAGTCCGCGCTCGACGTCGTGCCCGCCCTGGACGCCGTGCCGGTCTGACCCGGACGCGGACGGCTCCCGGTCACCCGGCTGCGGTGACCGGACCGTCCGGTCGCCCGACCCCGAGCCGCCGGGTCAGGTCGGTCAGCGCCTGGCCCAGCGGCAGGTCCACCCGCACGGTCGCGCAGGAGTCGCCACGGGTCTCGCCGCGGTTCACGATGAGCACCTGCTTGCCGGTCTTGGCGGCGTGCCGGACGAACCGCAGCCCGGACATGACGGTCAACGAGGACCCCAGCACGAGCACGGCGTCGGCGTCGTCCACGAGCCGGTAGCACTGCTCCACGCGCGGCCGAGGGACGTTCTCGCCGAAGAACACGACGTCCGGCTTCAGCACGCCGGAGCAGTCGACGCACGGGACGAGCGCGAAGGTGCGCACCACGTCGTCGGGCAGTTCCACGTCGCCGTCGGGGTTGATCCGGGTCGCGGTGCCCTCGAACGCCGGGTTCGCGGCCCGCAGCCTGCGGTCGAGGGTCTCGCGGTCGCTCGTCCGCCCGCAGTCCAGGCAGATCACCCGGTCCAGGCTGCCGTGCAGCTCCACCACGTCCGGCGCGCCCGCGGCCTGGTGCAGGCCGTCGACGTTCTGGGTGATGATCCCGGACAGGTGGCCACCGGCGTGCAGGGCGGTGACGGCGCGGTGGCCGTCGTTCGGCCGGGCGCGGGCGATCGTGCGCCAGCCGAGGTGGCTGCGCGCCCAGTACCGCCGACGGCCCTCCGGGTCGCCGGTGAACTCCTCGTAGGTCATCGGCGTGTGCCTGCGCAGGCTGCCCTCCGCGCCGCGGTAGTCCGGGATGCCCGACTCGGTCGACAGCCCGGCGCCGCTGAGCACGACCACCCGTCCGCGCGCGAGGGTCCGCGCCACCTCGTCGAGGTCGGTCGTCCTGGGCAGGGGCGCCCCGGTGGACGCCCAGCTGAGAGTAGGTCGTGTCCTCACCCCACGAGCGTACGTACGTCAGGGGGTCTCGGAGACCCGCACGGCCGTCGCGGTGTCGCCGGAGGTGGTGGCCACGACGGTGACGGTGTCGCCCTCGGCGATGTCGGCGGCGGTCCCGGCGCCGGTGCCCGCGGTCGCGCCCGGCGCCGTCGCGGCGGCGAACACGGTGGCCGAGTCGATGACGTAGGTCCTGGTGTACCCGTCCGTGCTGGCCGCGGTCATGGACGTGTCGGTGATCGCGGTGACGGTGCCGGTCTGCATCTCGCCGTGCGCCACGCTCGACAGCACGTCGTTCGCGCCGCCCGGACCGCCGGTCCCACCCGGTCCCATGCCGCCCGGTGCCTGGCCGATCGCCGACGACGCGTCCGAACCGGACGAGGCCCAGACGGCGGCGCCACCGCCACCGGCGATGACGAGCGCGACGGCCGCGGCGATGATCCCCTTGCGGACCTTCGACTGCGGGGCCTTCGGCTGCTGCTGGGGCGCGGGCGGGGCGAACTGCTCGGTGGTCGTCATCGGGTGCTCCTCGTGGTCGGCTCTGCTGAGGACCACGTTCCCGACCGCCGCTGTGCCCGTCCTGTGCGTTGCACGGGCGGGGCCTGTGCGCCGGGCGAGCGGCCGGGCGGAGGTCGGAGCGGTCACGACCCCCATCCGGCGCTCAGCACGTCACTTGGCGGCGGTGCCCAGGTCGGAGAGCGCGGCCGCGAGCTTGAAGTACTTGTTGGTGCCCAGGTCGCGCACGGTCTTGATGCCGAACGCGGCGTCGAGCTTCGCGGCGTCGTCCTCGGTGACACCCGACAGGGCGGCGACGGGGGCGTCGAGGACCTCGGCGACGGTGAGGTTCTCGTAGGCCTTGTCGAGCTTCTTGTCCAGGTCGGCGGTGATGGCCATGCTGCACACCCTTCAGTGAAGTTGATCAAGCAGGATGTTTCACCTTATCGGGTGACACGTTGTGGTCGTCGCCAGCCCGCCGCGGTGAGGCGCGCCGCCACCGCCGAAGTGGCATAACCGGCGGCGGGGCGGGGTAACAACGTCGGTATGCGCCCTTTGTCCGACGTGCCCAGCTTGCTCGCCGAGTTCAAGGTCGACGACAGCGACCAGGACGATCCCGTTCTGCTGCACCGGGACGGCACCCCCGTCGACACCTGGCGGCAGAACTACCCGTACGACGAGCGGATGTCGCGCGAGGAGTACGACCGCGAGAAGCGGCTGCTGCAGATCGAACTGCTCAAGCTCCAGTACTGGATCAAGGACACCGGGCAGCGGCTGGTCGTCGTGTTCGAGGGGCGCGACGCGGCGGGCAAGGGCGGCACGATCAAGCGGTTCACCGAGCACCTCAACCCGCGCGGCGCGCACGTCGTCGCCCTGGAGAAGCCGTCCGAGCGCGAGAGCACGCAGTGGTACTTCCAGCGCTACGTCGAGCACCTGCCCTCCGCGGGCGAGATGGTCATGTTCGACCGCTCCTGGTACAACCGCGCCGGGGTCGAGCGGGTCATGGGGTTCTGCTCGGACGAGGAGTACGACCGCTTCCTGGTGCAGGCGCCCGCGTTCGAGCACATGCTGGTCGACGACGGCGTGCTGCTGGTGAAGTTCTGGTTCTCGGTGTCGCAGGACGAGCAGCGCACCCGGTTCGTCATCCGCCAGGTGGACCCGGTGCGCCAGTGGAAGCTCAGCCCGATGGACCTGGAGTCGCTGGACAAGTGGGACGACTACACGTCGGCCAAGGTCGCGATGTTCCGCGAGACCGACACGGCGAAGGCGCCGTGGACGGTGGTGAAGAGCAACGACAAGAAGCGGGCCCGGTTGGAGGCCATGCGCAGCCTGCTGGTCCGGTACGACTACGCGGACCGCGACGACGAGGTCGTCGGGATGCCGGACACGCGGATCGTGGGCGCGGCGGCGACGCTGCTGGAGTCCGGTGAGGATGACACGGACCTGTCGCCCACGCCGTTGCACCACGGCGGCGAGGTGATGGGGATCGGGCTGCACCCGAGCTAGGCGGCTGGTCCCCGGTGGACGGTCCGGTCAGGCCGCGTCCTTCAGGTACGGCTCCAGCGCGTCGGCCATCAGCGCGTACCCGGCGGGCGAGGGGTGGAAGCGGTCGGCGGAGAAGAGGCTCAGGTCGGTCGCGAAGCGGCCCGCCAGGTCGGCCCCCATCGACGCCACCACCCCTCCCGCCTTCAGCACGGCCGCGCTCTGCGCCTGCGCGTACTGACCGCTGACCGAGGACACCAGCGCCCGGAACGCGGGCGGCACGTGCGACACCACGCCGAGGTCGGGAGCGGGGGCCACGACGACCCGCGCCCCGGCCCCGCGCAGCGAGGAGACGGCGTCGTGCAGCAGGCCGGTGCCGACACCGGTGGGCATGAACGACGTGAGGTCGTTGGCGCCGATGACGATGAGCGCCAGGTCGACGCCCCTGCTCAGCGACGTGCGGACCTGGGCGGCGAGGTCGGTGGACCGGGCGCCGGACACGGCGAGGACCGTCAGGTCGACGCTGTGGCCCGCCGCGCGGAGGGTGCGGGCGAGGCGGTGGCCGATGGTCTCCTCGGCACGGGTGCAGCCGACGCCCGCCGCGAGGGAGTCGCCGAGGACGTGGAAGCGCAGGACTGGTCTGGTCATTTGTCCTGTCAACGCGCGGACGTCCGCGGTGGTTCCTGGTGGTCAGCAGGCGGCCGCCAGGGCGTGGGAGTCCGCCCACCCGACGAGCTGCCGGTCCAGCGCCCGGTAGACGGCGGGCTCGAAGGCCATGCCGGTGTGGGTGCAGCGCACCTCGAGGTGCTCGGCGTACGGGTCCAGGCTGCACTGCCACGGCACGATGCCGTCCGACCGCGAGTACACCGACAGGGCAGGCACCTCCAGCGGGGCGGCCAGCGCGGAGATGTTGGTGCGGTAGCAGTCGCCGGAGAAGCAGTCGCCGTTCATCAGGCCCGGCACGCCGAACGTGGACAGGCGGGCCAGGAAACCCGCGATGGCCATGACGTCGCGCTGCGCGTTGAGCGGTTCGACCACCGGGCTGCCGAGCATGACCAGGCCGCGGACCAGGTCGGGCCTGCGGACGGCCAGCAGGCGGGCCAGCGTACCGCCGCGGCTCTGCCCGATCAGCACCACCTGCCCACCTGTGGCCTCGGCGTGCTCCTCGAGGCGGCGTTCGAGCCGGTCGACGAGGTCCGTGGTGCAGCCGACGGTGAAGCCGATCCCCGCGCCGGTCGGCCGGTAGCCGCGGGCGCGCAGCCACGCGCCGGTCAGCGTCAGGGTGTGGTCGCTCGCCCCGAAACCGGGCACGAGCAGCACGCCGAGGCCCTGTCCCTGCGTGGTGTCGACGGTGGTCCACACGCGGTGGCGGAGCAGCCGGGGGATGCCGAGCATCGCGACGAGCACCTGCTCCCGTGCCGCGACCTTCATGGTGTCGAGCGCCCGTTCGGCGATCATGTGGGGTGCCCTCATGGGCCGCTCCGTTCCTCGGACGTCGTGCGGTCTGACTACCCCGGAAATCCCATTCCGACACCTGGGTGTCTCGTAGCGGTTCTCCGCAGGCGCGGTGACCGCGAAACCCGGTGGGGATCGCGGTCGCCGCACTAGGCTCGCCGCGGTGGAGAAGCTCTTGCTGTCGGCGGTCATCGTCCTGGCGACGGTCTGGAGCGTGGTGGTGCTGTCCCGAGGGGGCGCGCCGGAGCGGCCGGGGCGGGGATGGGCGCGGCACCCGGGGACGTGGCTGCTGGTCCTGGTGCTGCTGGTCTACGTGAACCAGGTGCTGTTCACCGTGTACGTGCGGCGGGAGTGGGGCGGTGACGTCTCGCGGCTGTCGCGGCTGCTGCCGGAGGGCTGGTTCGCGCTGGCGGACCTCGGATGGCCGGCCGACCGCTTCCCGGCGCCGGAACTGCTGCCGTGGACGGTGATGCGCGCGCAGTCGTCGCTGGAACTGGCCTTCGGGGTGCTGCTCCACCTGCTGGTGTGCCGCTGGTTCGGGGCCGAGGTGTACCGCACGGCGGTGCGGGCGCGGTGGGCGGTGTCGGCGTCGTTCACGGTCACGTTCTGCCTGATCGAGTGGGAGCTGCCGACCCCGTACACGACCGACGACATCGTGATCCGGGTGCTGTCCGGGCTGGTCGTGCCGGTGCTGGTCAGCAGGCTCTCGGAAGGGCCCGTCGGACCGCCGCGGCTGGTGCCGTTCGTGGTGTCGGTCGCCGCGATGGGCGCGCTGGTGCTGGCGGTGTACGACACGGCGCTGCTCTACAACCTGGGCGACCTGGACGACTGGCTGCCGGTGGCGGGCGCGGCCGCCGCGGTGCTGGCCGGGGCCCGCTGGTGGGCGGGTCGGCCGGTCGCCGCCGCGGGGCCGACGACGAGCGCGGTCACGTCGTCGCTCGGCTGGTTCCTGGTGCTGTTCCTGGTGCCCTCGCTGCCGCTGCGCTACGGCGTGAACTTCGGCACGACCGCGGTGTCGCTGGCGGCCGGTCTGGTGATCACGGTGGCGGCGCTGTGGCTGGGCTGGCCCAGGGCGCTGCTCGGCAGGCTCGCCGCGGCCGCCGCCGTGGGCGTCGGGGGAGCGGTGGCGGGCTACTTCCTGGCGAGCGGCTACCACGAGGCCCGGCTGCTCGCGGCGGCCGCCGGGTTCCTGCTGGCGGGCGGCGCCGTGTGCGCGGCGGCCGACCGGTGGCTGACGGCCGCCGCGTCCGACGAGCCCGTCAGCGTTTGAGCTTCTCGCCCAGCCACGCCACGAGGTCTCCGGTGACCTCCTCGTGGTTGGTCTCGTTGAGGATCTCGTGCCGCGCGCCCTCGTAGACCTTGACGGTCAGGTCCGCCGTGCCCGCCTGGCGCAGCCGGTCGACCAGCGGGTGGAGCAGGGCCAGGTCGCCGTTGACCGGGTCCCGGTCGCCCACGGCCAGGTGCACGGGCAGGTCGTGGCGGATGGCGGCGAGCCGTTCCGGGTCGCCGGTGGCGCGCAGGCCGACGAACATGGCGCGGGTGGACTCGCCGTCCAGGCCGAAGCCGCACAGCGGGTCGGCCACGTAGGCGTCGACCTGGGCCTCGTCGCGGCTGAGCCAGTCGTACTCGGTGCGGGCGGGCTGGAAGGCGGCGTTGAACATCGCCAGGTCCAACGGCCCGTCGAGGTCCAGCGCGGGTTCGAGCAGGTCGATGGCGGCGGTGCCGGTGAGCGCGACGGCGTCGAGCGCGCCGCTGTCGGTCAGCAGGTACTGCTGGGCGGCGAAGGACCCCATGCTGTGCGCCACCAGGCCCACCGGCAGGTCCGGGTGCTCGGCGTGGATCCGGGCGTTCAGCACGCCGATCTCCTCGACCAGCGCGGACCAGCCGTCCGGGCCGAGGACGCCGTGCCGCTCGGGTGACGGCGCGCTGGCGCCGTGGCCGCGCTGGTCGTGGCCGTACACGACGACGCCGCTCGCGGTGAGGGCCCGGGCCAGCTCCTCGTAGCGCAGGACGTGCTCGCCCATGCCGTGCAGGAGCTGGACCGCGGCGACCGGCGCGCCGGTCGGGTCCCAGCGGTAGCCGACCAGGTCCTGGTCGTCGCGGCCGGTGAAGTGGAACGTCTCGGTGGGCATCGGGATCCTCGTCACTGGGGTCGGTGGTACTGGGCGCGCAGCTCCGCCTTGAGGAGCTTGCCGGTGGGGGTCCTGGGGAGCTGGGCGACGAAGTCGACGGACCTGGGCGCCTTGAAGTGGGCGATGCGGTCGCGGACGTGGTCGAGCAGTTCGGCCGCCAGCTCGGGACCGGTGGCCACGCCCGGCGCGGCCTGGACGACCGCTTTGACCTGTTCGCCCATCTCCTCGTCCGGCACGCCGATCACCGCGATGTCGAAGACCTTCGGGTGCAGCGCCAGGACGTTCTCGATCTCCTGCGGGTAGATGTTGACCCCACCGGAGATGATCATGAACGCCTTGCGGTCGGTGAGGAACAGGTAGCCGTCCCCGTCGACGTACCCGACGTCGCCGGTGGTCGTCCACAGTGGATGGTCGGGGTGCTGCGCGGCGGCCGTCTTCGCGGGATCGTTGTGGTAGGTGAACGGCATCCGGTCGCGTTCGAAGTAGACCGAGCCGATGTCGCCCGCGGGGAGTTCCCGGCCCTCGTCGTCGCAGACGTGCAGGACGCCGAGGCCCGCCGTGCCGACCGATCCCGGTTTCGCCAGCCAGTCGGCGGGGTTGATGAAGGTGACGCCGTTGCCCTCGGTGGAGGAGTAGTACTCGTGCAGGATCGGGCCCCACCAGGACATCATGGCGTTCTTGACCTCGATCGAGCACGGCGCCGCGGCGTGGATCGCGAGCCGGTGGTGGGACAGGTCGTGCGCGTTCCGCTGCTCTTCGGGCAACTTGAGCATCCGCACGAACATCGTCGGGACCCACTGGCTGTGCGTGATCCGGTGCTCCTCGACGGCGGCCAGCGCCGCCCGCGGCTCGAACACCGGCATGACCACGACCGTGCCGCCCAGCGCGTGCACGAACCCGCTGAACCGCAGCGGCGCGGCGTGGTAGAGCGGGGCCGGGCACAGGTACACCGTGTCGCGGTCGAAGCCGTACATCCCGCCGAACACGGCCACGTACGGGTCGCCCCACTCGTCGATCCCGCGCTCCGGCAACGGCGGGCGCACGCCCTTGGGCACGCCCGTGGTGCCCGAGGAGTAGAGCATGTCGTTGCCGACCCGGTTGTCCGGCAACGGGACCGGCTCGGCGGTGGCGAGCGCGGCCTCGTAGTCGTCGTGGCCGTCCACCGGACCGCCGAACGCGAGCCTGCACACCACGGTGGGCGTCCGGTCGGCGATCGCCAGCGCCTGCTCGGACTTCGCCGCGGACACGACGAGCGCCTTCGCCGCGCAGTCGCCGACGATGTAGGCGATCTCGGACGGCTTGAGGTGGTGGTTGATCGCGGTGATGTACAGGCCGCTGCGCAACGCCGCCCAGTAGGCCTCGAAGTAGCGCGGGCCGTTCTCCGCGATGACCGCGATGGTGTCGCCCCGGCGCAGGCCACGGTCGTGCAGCAGCCGGGACAGCCGGGTCGACCGCTCCTCCAGCGCCGCGTAGGTGAGCGTCTCGCCGGTGTCGGACATGACGACGGCGGCCTGGTCGGGCTCGGTCCTCGCGTAGTGGCCGGGGTACATGACGCCTCCTCGTCGAGGGGTCGATCGACTACCAGCACCCTCGACGAGCACCCGGCTCCGGGCAACCCCTCGGCGGGCGCGATGTCCGCGGGTGAACGGTCAGCAGCGCACCGCGATGGCGATCCCGGACCGCTTCGGCCTGCCCAGGATCCTGGTGGACCACTCCGCGATCCGCACCAGGAGGTACTTGCTCGCCAGCAGCGCCCGCGCCTCGGCGGTGTCCGCGGAGTCGAGCAGCCGGGCCGTGCCGCGCACGGTCGGCGCGCCCTGGGCGACGCGTCCGCGCCGGTCGCACGGCGACAGGGCGACGGTGCCGTTGTTCCTGATCCGCTTGACCTTCCCGCTGTCCGGGGAGGTCCAGATGAACAGCTCACCGCCGTCCACCGCGTGCCACACGGGCGTCGACACGCCCACGCCGGACTTCCGGTAGGTGGTGAGGCTGACGTAGCGCTCACGGGCGAGCACGTCGAGTGTCGTCGTCACCCGTCCATCATGGACCGCCGCCGCGCCCCCGTGCCGTTCCCGCTGGTACCGGCGGGGGTCACCCCCAGAACGCGGCGACCTCCGCCGCGATCCGCAGGCCCTGCTCCCGGCCCGCGCGGGCGCTGGGCTCCCTGGTGGCGGGGTCCAGCGGGTTCGGGCCGATCGCGGCCGCGCTCGCGTCGTCCGTGGCGACCACCAGGACGGACGCGCCCTCCCGGCGCAGCCCGTCGACCTGCCCGGCGAGGGCGTCCAGCTCCTCCACCCGCATCGCCTGGAGCACCAGGACGACCTCGTGCCCGGTGGCGAGGTCGGCGTTCTCCGTGCTGCGCACCCCGCCGTCGACGTAGCGGGCGCCGTCGACGGTGACCGGGGGCCAGACCACCGGCACCGCGCAGCTGGCCGCGACGGCGTCGACCAGTTCCACACCGCTGTCGGCGTCGAACACGCGCTCGTGCCCGGTCCCGGCGTCCACGGCGACGATCAGCACCCTGGTCGCGGGGCCACGTGTGCACCGGCAGCCGGGCGGCGATCACCTCGCGCCGCCGCTCCTCGGGGACGGTTGGCGCGTCCAGCGCGGCCCGGCCGATCCGGCGGCGCGCCTCCAGGGGGTCCGCGTCGGCGGTGCCGCCGAACAGCTCCACGAGCCGGTCCACGTCGACCTCGGCGGCGATCTCGGGCGCCTGCGCGTCGGTGTCGGTCTGCGCCCGCAGCAGGTCCGGCAGCGCGACGCCGCTGGTGATCTGCGCCGCCACGACCGAGCCCGCGGACGTGCCGACGACCAGGTCCGCCCCGGTGGGGTCCACACCGCCCTCGGCGAGTCCGGCGAGCAGACCGATCTCCCAGGCGACCCCGGCGATCCCGCCGCCGCCCAGCACAAGTGCGCGTGTCATGACCACATCCCTACCACCAGCCCGGCGGGCGCGCGGGTCCAGCCGCCCGGTCGACGCGCCGTCGGGCGACGGCTCCGACCACGGTGCCACCGGACGTTCCCTCCACTCGATCCGGTCAACACTGGAGAGTGCGCACATTGTCGAGGCCCGGTGCCGGGATTAGCGTCGGAATCAGGGACATCGCGGTCACCGGCGGAGAGGACGGACCTCGTGGACGAACTGGTCGGGCTGCTGCCGCCGGGACGCGTGCTGGTCGATCCGGACGTGCTGCGCTCCTACCGCCACGACGAGGCCGAGTGGGCCCCGCACGGGACGCCCTCGGCCGTCGTGCGGCCGCGCACCGCGGAGGAGGTGCAGATCGTCGTCCGGCACTGCGTCCGGCACGGCGTCCCGGTGGTTCCGCGCGGCGCGGGCACCGGCTTGTCGGGCGGCGCGAACGCGGTCGAGGGCTGCGTCGTGATCGCCCTCGACGGCATGAGCGCGATCAAGGAGATCGACCCGCTGGAGAAGCTCGCGGTCGTCGAACCCGGTGTGGTCAACGACGACCTGCGCGCGGCCTGCGCCGAACGGGACCTCTGGTACCCGCCGGACCCGGCCAGCTCGCCGTGGTCGACCATCGGCGGCAACGTCGCCACCAACGCGGGCGGCCTGTGCTGCGTGAAGTACGGCGTCACCGGCGACTACGTGCTCGGCCTCCAGGTGGTGACCGGTACCGGTGAACTGGTGCGGCTCGGCCGCCGCACCGCCAAGGGCGTCGCGGGCTACGACCTCACGTCGCTGCTGGTCGGCTCCGAGGGCACGCTCGGCGTCATCACCGAGATCACCGTCCGCCTGCGGCCGCGCCGCGAGCCCGAGCGGACCGTCGCCGGGTACTTCCCGTCGGTCGTCGCCGCGGGCCGCGCCGTGGAGGCGGTCGCCGCCGCCGGGCTCACGCCGTCCGCGCTCGAACTGGTCGACCGGCACTGCCTGGCCGCCGTCGACGAGTGGAAGAACATGGGGCTCTCCGCCGACGCGGACACCGTGCTGCTGGGCCGCACCGACGCCCCCGGCGCGGCGGGGGAGGCCGAGGCGGACGCGATGCTCGCCTGCTTCGACGCCGCGGGCGCCACGTGGAGCGCCCGGTCGTCCGACCAGGAGGAGGCCGACGCGCTGTTCGCCGCGCGTCGGCTGGCCTACCCGGCGCTGGAACGCCTCGGGCCGGTGCTCACCGAGGACATCTGCGTCCCCGTCGGCCGGGTCGCGGAGATGCTCGGCCGCATCCAGGACATCGGCGTCCGGCACGACACCCGGATCGCCAACATCGCGCACGCGGGCGACGGCAACCTGCACCCGCTGCTCCTCACCGCTCCCGGTGACGAGGACGGGAAGCGCCGCGCGCAGGCCGCGTTCGACGACATCGTCCGCGAGGCGCTCGCCCTCGGTGGCACGGTCACCGGCGAGCACGGCGTCGGCCTGCTCAAGCGCGACGGCCTCCGCGACGAGCTCGGACCCGCCGTGCTGGACATGCACCGCGCGGTGCGCGACGCGCTCGACCCCCACCGCATCCTCAACCCCGGCAAGGTCTTCACCACCGACAAGGAGTCCACATGACCGTCGTGCGCATCGGCGAGGGCGCGCTGCGCGGCCGCCACAGCGATGGCGTCCACGCGTTCCGCGACATCCCCTACGCCCACGCCGACCGGTTCGGGCTGCCGACGGTCGCGGTGCTGACCGGCGAACGCGACGCGGGGGAGTACGGCCCCACCGCGCCGCAGGGCAGCACCCGGATCCCCGGCGTCGACCTGGAGGCCATCGTCGGGCCCGGCTGGGTGCGCGGCGAGGACTACCTGACCGCGAACGTGTGGACGCCCGACCCCGGCGCGTCCGGGCTGCCCGTGATGGTGTTCGTGCACGGCGGCTCGTTCACCGGCGGCTCCGGCACCACCCTCGGCTACGACGGCGGCGCGTTCGCCCGCGACGGCGTGGTGCTGGTGACGGTGAACTACCGGCTCGGCGTCATCGGGTTCGGGTCGCTGCCGGGCGTGCCGGAGAACCGCGGCCTGCACGACCAGCTGGCCGCGTTGCGGTGGGTGCGGGCCAACATCGCCGCGTTCGGCGGCGACCCGGACAACGTCACGGTGTTCGGCGAGTCCGCGGGCGCGCTCAGCGTGTGCGACCTGCTGGCGGTCATGCCGCCGGGGCTGGTCCGCCGCGCGGTCAGCGAGAGCGGCGGCGGGTCGCACCTGCTCACCCCGGCGCAGGCCGCCGTGACCACCCGCGCGGTCGCCGAGGTGCTCGGTGTCCCGGCCACCGCGGCGGCGTTCGCGGAGGTGTCCGAGGCCGATCTCGTCGACGCGCTGGCGAAGGTCACCGCCCAGCAGCCGAACCTGGCCGTCGACGGCCTGGCCGACCCGCTGATGGGGCTGTCCCCGATCGGCCCGGTGCTCGACGGCGACCTGTTCCGCCACCAGCCCGTGGACTCGGTCCGCGAGGGCGCGGCGGCGGGCGTCGACCTGCTGATCGGCCACAACGCGGAGGAGATGAACCTCTACCTCGTCGGCCTCGGCGCCGCCATGCCGGAGGTGACCCCGGAACTGCTCGGCTTCGCCGTCTCCCGCCTGCACCCGGAGCCGGACGCGGTGATCGGGGCCTACCGGGCCGCGGGCCGCGGCCGGACCCCCGGCGAGCTGCTGTCCGCGATCGGCACCGACTACATGTTCGGCGTGCCCACCGCGCGCATGGCCGACGCCCACGCCCCGCACGCCGCCGGGACGTGGCGCTACGAGTTCGCCTGGCGCTCGCCCGCGTTCGGCGGCAGGCTCGGCGCCTGCCACGGCCTGGAGCTGCCGTTCGTGTTCGACGCCGTGGACCGCGTCGACTTCGGCGTCCTGGGCGTCACGGCGACCGACGAGACCCGCGCGCTCGCCGCCGAGGTCCACCGGGCGTGGGTGCGCTTCGCCCGCGACGGCGACCCCGGCTGGCCGCGCTACACGCCCGAGAACGCCGTGGTGCGGAGGATCGACACCGAGTGGACGCTGATCGACGGGGCCGACGCCGGGGAAACCGCCGTGTGGGAGGGCATTCGCTGACCGGCCGCGCTCGACCGGAGGTCCCCCGTTGTGGAGGACCCCCGATCCACACGGTACGACGGGGGTACGACAATTCCGGAGGGCTACCGGGCGGGCAGCGCGAAACGGGCGTCCGGGCGGTCGCCGGTCAGCACGAGGTCGGCGAGCACGCGGCCGATGGCCGGGGTGAACTTGAAGCCGTGGCCGGAGAACCCGGCGGCCACCACGACCGGGCCGACGCGGTCGAGCACGAAGTCCGACGACTCCGTCGTGGTGTAGGTGCAGCTGATCGGCGTGAAGTCGTCCGGGTCGACGCCGGGCAGCCACTCCCGCGCGTACCGGCGCAACGCGAGCAGCTGCGCCGGTTCCGGCCGGAAGTCGCGGCGGTCCGGGTCGACCACCGGGCCGGTGCCGTGGAACCCGACCTTGATCCCCTCGCCGGGCGTGGCCAGCCCGTACACGCCGCTGGGGTACAGGTCGCGTTCCTCCAGGTCGTGGGTGAACGACGGCCAGCCCGCCTCGCCGCCCGGCGCCCGGAAGTGCGCGGGCTGCTCCTGCGTCACGCGCAGCGCGGGGAGCGGCACCAGCCCGTCGAGCAGCTTCGCCGCCCACGCCCCGGCCGCGACGACGACCCGGCGCGCGCGGTAGGTGCCGGTCGCGGTGCGCACCTCGACGCGGTTGTCGCCGCGCACCACGATCTCCGACACCGGGGTGTCGTGCCGCACGGTCGCGCCGAGCCCGGCGGCCGCGGCCTGGAGGGCGGACACCGAGTCGTCGGCGTGCAGCCGTCCGGCGACCGGGTGGAAGAACACCTTGCCGTCGAAGCGCAGACCAGGCCAGCGCTCGACCGCTTCGGCCGGGTCCAGCCACCGACCGGGGTTCCCGGCCGCCCGCAGCGCCTCGAAGAGCCCGTCGAGCCGCGACGTCCGTCCATGTGCGACACCACCGGTGAGTGCGAGGAGGTCACGACCGGAGTCGGACTCCAGTTCCCGCCACCACGCCAGCGCCTCGTGCGCCAGTCCTATGTAGACGGGTTCGGCGTAGGAGACGCGGAAGATGCGGGACGCGCCGTGCGACGCCCCCCGCGTGTGCCCCCGCTCGAACCTCTCCAGCAGCAGCACGTCGACACCTCGCCGCGCGAGCTGCCACGCCGCGGCGGACCCCATCGCGCCACCACCGACGACGACCACGTCGACTTCCACCGCCGGCATGCCGCGCTCCTCGACCGTGCGCCCCGTTTCGGAGGCGGAGACGGGAATCGAACCCGCGTGACAGGCTTTGCAGGCCTGCGCCTGAACCACTCGGCCACTCCGCCGTACTTGATCACCTGGTGCGACCGTAACCGTCCGGCGTCGGGGTGACCAGGGCGTCCACTGGGCGGGAAGATCCCGGAAGCGCTTGCACCCCAGAGCACTTGCAGGAACACCTTCCCTTGGAGAGGCCCGCGCCCGACGTGCTAGACCGGGGCACTCGGGCGTCGCTGCACGAGATCGTCCGCCGCGTCGAAGTCGGCACCCCCTACCGCCACTTCCCGACCCGCGACGCCCTGCACCGCGAGCCGGTCCTGGTGCCTAACCCCGCCCGATGAGAGGCATGTTCGTGGCCATGACGGTCATGAACTGCACGTTCGCGTCAAGGGGCAGGCCCGCCATGTAGCGGACCGCGTCGGCGACGGCGGCGACGTCCATGGTGGGCTCCGGGGCGGTGGTGAAGTCGGCTTGCAGCACCCCCGTGGCCATCCGCTCGGTGAGCGGGGTCGTCGCGTTGCCGATGTCGATCTGCCCGCACGCGATGCGGTAGCGGCGGCCCTCCAGCGACAGCGACTTCGTGATCCCGGTGACGGCGTGCTTGGTCGCGTTGTAGGCGATGGCGTCCGGACGCGGGGCGTGGGCGGACACGGAGCCGTTGTTGATGATCCGGCCGCCCTGCGGGTCCTGGTCGCGCATGATCCGGAACGCCTCGCGGGCGCAGAGGAACGTGCCGGTCAGGTTGGTGTCGACGACCTCGGACCACTGGCTGAGGGAGAAGTCCTCGACGGGGGTGGCGCGGACGTTGGTGCCCGCGTTGTTGAACAGCACGTCGACCCGGCCCCAGTGGTCGCGCACGGTGTCGAACAGCGCGGTCACCGACTCCTCGACGGTGATGTCGGTCGGCACGGCGAGGACGTCGTCACCGGTCGCCGTCCCGGCCAGCGCGTCGGGCTTGCGGCCCGCGAGCACCACCCGGTAGCCGGCCTCCAGCAGGGTCCGCGCCACCGCCCTGCCGACCCCGGACCCCGCGCCCGTCACCACCACGACACCGGCCACCGCAGCCTCCTCGGTTGATCGACCCGATCATAGGTGCGGCCGCGCCACACCGGTTGACGTGCGCATCCGGGGGAACCGGGTGGTTACCATCTGCGTCGATGCCGTAGTGGACGCAGAGGTGGGAGTGATGACCGAGGAGACCTTCGGGCCTTATCGGATCGGCGAGCTGCTCGGTCGCGGGGGCATGGGCGAGGTGCACCGCGCCTACGACACCGCGCACGACCGGGTCGTGGCGCTCAAGAGGCTGTCCGCCCAGTACCACTCCGACGACGACTTCCGCGCCCGCTTCCGCAGCGAGTCCAAGATCGTGGCCCGGCTGCGCGAGCCGCACGTCATCCCCATCCACGCGTACGGCGAGATCGACGGCAGGCTCTACATCGACATGAGGCTGGTCGAGGGCCAGGACCTCACCAGGATGCTCGAGCACGGCCCGCTGGAGCCGCGCCGGGCGGTGCGGATCGTCGAGCAGGTGGCGAGCGCGCTCGACGCCGCCCACGAGGACGGCCTGGTGCACCGCGACGTCAAGCCGTCGAACATCCTGGTCGGCGCGGGCGACTTCGTGTACCTCGTCGACTTCGGCATCGCCCGCAGCGCCTCGCCCGCGGGCACCCGCCACACCGCGTCCGGCGACATCGTCGGCACCCTGGACTACATGGCGCCCGAGCGCTTCGGCGGCGGTCCGGTCGATGGTCGCGTCGACGTGTACGCGCTAGCCTGCGTGCTGTTCGCGGCCGTCGCCGGCCGCCGCCCGTTCCTCGCCGACACGACCGCCGCGCAGATCTGGGCGCACATGCAGGAACCGCCGCCCAGGGCGTCGCTGTCGAACCCGGCCGTCCCGCCCGCGCTGGACGACGTGATCGCCAAGGGCATGGCCAAGGACCCCGCTTGGCGCTACCCGACCGCGGGCGCCCTGGCGGCGGCCGCCGATGCCGCGCTGGCGGCGCCCCGGCCGGTCTTCGCGCCACCGCCTCCGGTCCCGCGGCCGATGCCCCTGGCGCCGACACCTCGACCGCCGGTCGTCTCCCCGGAGTCGCCGTGGCAGAAGCGGGCGGGTGTCCTCGGCGCCGTCGTCGCCGTGCTGGTGATCGCGGCGATCGTGGTGACCGTGGCGCTCACCCGGTCCGACGACCAACTCGGCGCGGGTGGCCGGTCGTCCACTTCGGAGGCCGGCACGACGGCCAGGTCGGAGACCACCACGACCGCGCCCTCGTCGTCGACTCCCGAGACCACCACGACGACCGCGCCCGGCCCGGACCCGAAGGTCGCGGCCCTGCTGGACGTGCTGCCCTCGGCTTACAAGGGCAACCCGACGTGCGTCGGCGTCGACACCGCGGCCGGAGCCGTCGCGTCGGTCGCCTGCACCGCGGCGAACCGCGCCAGCGGGTACTTCCCGCCGCCGGAGAAAGCCGTGTTCCACCGGTTCGCCGACCGCGCCGCCCAGGACGCGTTCTTCCTGGAACTGGTCAACGGCAACAACATCCCGCGCGACGACAGCCAGGGCGGGTGCCGCCCGCTCGTCCGGAGCCAGCACTACTCGACCTACAACCGGAGCGAGAGCGCGCCGCTGGAAGGGGAGTTCACCACCTGCTTCGTCGAGGACGGCCTCGGGCAGGTGTGGTGGGTGGACAGCAAGACCCTGGTGATCGGTTCGCTGTTCTCGTCCGGGGCGACCGGCAACGACGACCTGGACAAGCTCGGCTACTGGTGGAACGAGGTGGTCCTCACCCCCGACAACTGACCGTCGTGGGTGGAACACCGCGAAGGCCCCGCGCGTGGTGCGCGGGGCCTTCGCGGTGGTGGAGATCCTTACAGGATCGGCGATCCGTTGGCGAGCGGCGGCTCACGGCCGTCGTCGTGGCGACCGGTCAGCGGGTCCGTCGAAGCCGGGTTCCGCGTCAGGTGGTGCTCCGGGCTCTGCGCCACGTGCTTCTCCGGCGTCGCCGGGTTCTGCGGGGACGCGTCCACGTCGCCGCGCCACGCGCCGGTCTCGGTGCCCTGCTGCTCGATGAAGTCCTTGAACCGGTCGAGGTCGCCCTTGACGCGGCTGCCGACGATGCCCAGCGCGGAGCCGACCTTCTCGGTCAGCGACTCGGGCGCGTACTCCATCTGCAGGTTGACCCTGGTGGTGTTGTCGTCGAGCCGGTGGAAGGTCACCACGCCGCCGTGCGACGTGCCCTCCTCGGTGTCGCCGACGGTGTGCCAGGCGATCCGCTCGTCGGGATGCTGCTCGGTGATCTCCGCGTCGAACTCGCGGCTCACACCGGCGATCTTGGTGACCCAGTGGGTGCGGGTCGGGGTGAGCTGGTTGATCTTCTCGACGCCCTCCATGAAGGCGGGGAAGGACTCGAACTGGGTCCACTGGTTGTAGGCGGTCGTGACGGGCACTTCCACGTCAACGTGCTTCTCGATCGTCGTCACGTTTCCTCCGTTGCCGATCTCGTTTGCCATTCCGTTCGTGTTGGGGGACTTACCCCTCGCGCCCCGGTTCCACACGTGATCAACGTTCACGATCTCCGCCGGAGGCGTGGAAGCCGCCGACCTTGTGGGTTCCGTCGCACAGGGGTTTGATCGCGGAGAGTCCGCAACGGCACAGGGCCACCGTGCCGCGGCCGCCGTCGATGACCTGCCCCGACTGGGTGCGCAGTTCGAAATCGCCCCGCACGAGCAGTGGTCCGTCCTCATAGGACGTGATGGTGGCGCGACTTTCCGCTGATCTGTCCACGAGGAGTGGTTACCCGGTTCGGATGACTTCTACACCAACGGGGTCACGCCGTGCGCGACAGCGGGGCCGGGGAGCTTTCCCAGCGCTCCAACAGGTACCGGCCGAACTCCGCCTCGACGGCGAGGCAGGCGGCCGCTCCGAACAGGATGTCGGAGGCCGCTTCCGGGTGCTGGCGCGCGTAACCGCCGCACAGGTCGTGGGCGGCGATCTGCTCGTGCACGGCGTCGGCCTCGACGTGCTCGTCGTAGAACCGGGTCGCGGTCGCGTCACCGCCGAGGCGGCGCAATCCGTTGCCGTAGCGGCGGTTCGGCAGCGAGGACGTCATCTCGAACGCGGCCAGGTGGCCGATCAGCGCGCCGCCGAGGTTCCGGCGCAGGCCGAACAGCGAGATGGTGTTCGTCACGGCGAGCGTCACCGCGGGCGCCTGGTCGACGTAGTGGCCGTAGGTGTCGTCCAGGTCGAGCGCGCGCATGACGTCGCGGAACAGCTCCGAGTGCATGCGCTCCACGCGGCCGCCGCCGTACTCGTCGGTCTGGATCTCGATCAGCGCGGCCTTCGCCGAGCCCTCCAGCCGCGGGATGGCCCAGGAGTGCGGGTCGGCCTCCTTGAGGTGGTAGACCGACCGCTGCGCCACGAACTCGCGGAACTGCTCCAGCGTCGCCTTGCGCTGGAGGAAGCCGGCCAGCGAGGGGCCGTCGTCGGCGGCCACCAGCGCGGCCAGCGCCGAGGGCACGGCGTCGGGCTCCACCTCGACCGGGGGAGCCAGCAGCCGCAGCCCGGCCAGCCACCGCTCCTCCAGGGCCCCGCGCACGGCGATCAGCGACGGCTCCCACTCCCAGGCGTCATCGACGCCGTCGAAGCCGCGGTAGTGCATCTCGTAACAGGTCCACAGCGCCAGCTGGAGGTCTTCGTCGTGCACGATCCCGGCCGCGGGGGTGTCCACCGCGGGGACCGCGAGGGGGTGCGGGCACGGGTGCCCGAGCGCGTCGATCACCGTCGCACTGACCGGTCCGCGGGGTCGGGGCAGACGCATGGTGCTCTCCTGTGTACTCGGTCGTCGTCGACCAGCGCCGAATACCCCGATCGGCCCAGTGCCAACCACGTGCCGCACCCGATCGGGCGCGGAGGCGGCGTCCGGGGAAGTCCTTCGTCCGATGAGGTTTCGAACAGCCCGGAACGGGGCATCCGGGCTGGCTGTGCTTGCTCGCCGAGCCGTGGAGGAACGGGTCCGTCCATTCGACCGTCGGATGGGAGCGATCGCCGCAGGACATCCTCGGGGCGTCCCGCTCGTTGGACAACGGGTGGCCACCCGGCTGTCGAGGCGGTGAACAACCAGGACAACAGGCTCGAGGTCGAGGTGCGATGACTGGTCCAGAGCCTTACCGGACGCGGATAGACGTGGATTTGCGGCGCTACGAGACCCCTCCGCTGGCTGAACTGCGCGCCCACATCCGCCAGATGCTGGTCGCGGAGGGCCCGGAGTGCGTCGAGGACGTGGAGCTGCTCACCACGGAACTCGTCACCAACGCCTACGACCACGGGGTGCATCCCCTGTCCACCCGCCTGTGGCGGCCCGAGAACAGCAAGGTGATCCGGTTGGAGGTCGACGACTCCGACTCCTCCCACCTGCCCGTGATCGGTGTGTCGAGGTTCGGCGTCAACCGCGGCCGCGGGCTGGTGATGGTGGACCACCTCGCCCAGCGATGGGGGAGCAGGGTCAGGACGTGGGGGAAGACGATCTGGGCCGAGGTGGCGGCGCCGGGCGTGACGCCCGCCTGACCCCGCCGCTCACCCGGCCGGGAGCAGGGCCGACGACGCGCTGTTCTTCACCCTGCTCCGCAGCCACGCCAGTTGGCGGTCGGTGTCCTGTTCGCACCCCTCCGTCACGTCCAGCAGCGCGCTGTCGCGCAGTCCCCGCGCGGCCTGCGCCACGACCGCCCACGTGAGGTCCACGAACGAGGCGAGCGCGTAGAGGTCGAGCAGGTCGCGCAGCAGACCGACCTCGCCCGCTCTGGGGCCGGTGGACGGCAGGCCGTGCGGCGGGTCCGCGCCGGGGTTCGCGTCGTAGCGCCGCAGGACGGGTGTGAGGCGGTCGACGTGGGCCTCGCTGATGAGGGCGAGGGCGGCGCAGGTGGTGGCCACTTCGGACTCGGGGGCGTGACCCGCCGCGACCCGGCCGAACGCGTCGGCGAGGCCCTGTTCCGCGGAGCGGAGCAAACCGAGGTAGCTCGCGAGGTGCATGGTCGGCTCCTTGTCGTCGGGTCCACCGGAGGTACCCGTGACTGGGAGGATCAACCCCGGACGCGGACGTCCGGGGTCGCCGCGCTCACGTGCTGGAGTTCCGGAACAGCAACGACGTCGAGACGCGGAATTCCAGTCCAATCGAGACGAACGCCGGGATCGGGAACCACGTGCGCAGGTCGTCCGGGCCCGCGCGTCCGCTGAGCCACCAGGCGAAGCCGAACGGCAGCCGGCGCACCGCCGCGGCCGGCGCGACGACCGCGACCACTGCCCGCGGCAGGGTGGGACGCCGGGTTCCCGTGGAGGTGCGGTGTCCTCCTCCGCCATCGGATTCTCCTTGCGCGGGGGTCTGCCGCGGCGAAGGTGGCTGCGTGGCCCGGTGCCCGAGGAGAGGAAGATCATCCGTCCCGTTCAGTGGATGTCAACCGCGGTTTCCTCTTCAGCCTGGATGTTCTGACTCCGACGTTGTCCACCCGTTGGGACGGGGAATAGCCGCCCCGCGTGGCCGTTGCCATCGGGGACGGCGTTGACGGCGAACGGGATGTGGGGCTGGCGATGAGCACCGAGCAGTTCGTGCACGACTGGCGGGACTGGAAGACCGCGCGCGAGGAGGACCTGGCCGCACCGCACGGGTGGCTGGCACTGGTGTCGCTGGACTGGCTGGACGACGCGCCCCGGCGCTACACCGGCATCCCCGGCCTGTGGTGGCAGGACGCGGAGGCCGCCTACCTCGACCCGGAGGACGCCGAACTGTCCCACGAGGGCGAGCGCGTCGTCGGCGTCCGGCGGTTCGAGCTGGTCAACAGCGGCGCGGGCACCAGGGTGTCGGCCGGTGACGTGGAGATCGAGATCGCCCGCCGCTCCGGCTACCTGATCCGGGTGCACGACCCGAAAGCCCCGGTGCTGCACGACTTCCACGGCGTGCCCGCCTACGAGCCCGCCGCGGACTGGGTGCTGACCGGGGTGTTCGAGCCGTTCGACGAGCCCCGCCCCACCACGGTCGGCGCGGTGGTGGCCGGGCTGAGCCACGTCTACACCGCCCCCGGCGTCGTGCGGTTCGACCACGACGGCGCCGAGCACGTGCTGACCGCGTTCAACGGGAAGTCCGACGGGCTGAGCATCCTGTTCACCGACGCCACCAGCGGCGTGACGACCTACGCGGCGAACCGCTCGCTCAGCGTCCCGGCGCCGGACGCGGACGGCCGGGTGGTGCTGGACTTCAACCGCGCGGTCAACCTGCCGTGCGCGTTCACCGACTTCGCCACCTGCCCGTTGCCGCCTGCGGGCAACCGGCTCGGGTTCGCGGTCGAGGCGGGGGAGAAGCTGCCGCACGAGCGGGAGTCCTGAGTCCGGAGGTGCGTCCGCGGGGAATCGCGGGCGCACCGTCCGGGGCGGGTGTCGGTGCTGTTTCGGGTGGTGGTTGGTCTACTTCGGACGGTCGCGCCGGTTCGGGCAGTCGGCCCACGTCGGGTGATTGGGCCCTTCGGACGGACCGCTTCGGGCACGCGGCGCGGAGGTCCCCCGTTCGTGAAGGCCCCCCGATTCACAACCTACCGATGGGCACCGACAAGAAGCGTCGGACGGCTGGTGGGGGCGTTGCGCGGTCCGCCTCCGCGCCGCGGGAGAAGGCCTTCAGGCGGTCCTGGTGTGTCCGCGGGAAGGTTCTCAGCGGCCCCTGGGTGGGTCCGCGGGAAGGTTCTCAGCGGCCCCTGGTGGGCACGCGGGGAGGTTCTCAATGGTCCTGGTGGCATGTGGAGGGGCACTCCGGTCCTGGTAGACCCGAGGAAGTGCCCTCCGTGGTCCTGCTGGGCCCGCAGGACGGCCTTCAGCGGTCCTGTTGGGCACACGGAAGGCTCCCAGTGGTCCTGCCGGCCATGCCGCCCCTCAGCGGTCCTGGTGGGTGAGTCGTTGACCGCCGACCACCGTCAGCAGGCGCAGCTTCTCGTCGCTTTCGCTGCCGGGTGTCGCGGTGAACACCAGCAGGGCCTGCTGCTGGTCGTTGTCGAACAGCATCTGGCAGTGCAGCTCCAGGTCGCCGACGGTCGGGTGCCGGAACCGCTTCGGCTTGCCGTGCAGGAACCCGACCTCGTGCCCGTCCCACAGCGCGCGGAAGTCCGCGGACTGCTCGCTCAGTGCGCGCACCACCGCCCCCGCCCGTGAGGTGGGACCGTCCACCGCGTGCGCGGTCCGCAGCTTGGAGACCAGCACCCGAGCGTGGTTCGCCCGCTCGTCCTCGTGGTAGAACGACCGCGCGGCCTCATCGGTGAACCACCGGTAGACCGCGCTGCGCTCCAGCCCGGTGTAGCCGCTCTGGTCGCCCTCCAGCGCCACGTGCGCCCTGGTCTGCACGAGCGTCTCGCTCAGCCGGTTGAGCACGACCGCGGGCGTGTCGTCGAGCCGGTCGAGGATCCGCAGCAGGCCGGGGTTCACGTGGTCCGACCGGCTTGACCTGGCCGGGATCCCGTGACCGGCCAGCAGAAACAGGTGGTCGCGTTCGTCGAGCGTCAGGTGCAGCGCCCGCGCGATGGCCGTCAGCATCGGCTCCGACGGCTGCGGCCCCTTCCCGCCCTCGAGCCTGCTGTAGTAGTCCGCGGACATCGACGCCAGCGCGGCGACCTCCTCGCGGCGCAGCCCCGGCGTCCGCCTGCGCTGCCCGCGCGACAGCCCGAGGTCCTCCGGTTGCAGCGCCTCCCGCCGCTTGCGCAGGAAGTCGGCCAGTTCGGTGTACTCCACGTGGTCCTCCTCGGCCCGCAGTCTTCCCGGTCGCGGCTCAGACCGCGAGTTCCCTGCCGGTGCGGGTGAGCTCGCTCGACAGGTCCCACAGGTCCCGCGCGAGCTCCGGGTCGCGGGCGGTCTTCGACGGCGTGCCGAGCGCCGGGTGGCCCTTGAACCCGCCGAGCCGGTCCGGGCCGACGTACGAGCCACCGGGGACGTCCTGCGTGGCGGCGTACAGGGTCGGCAGCGCGCCGTGCTCGACGTCGTTGAAGAGGAAGCTCATCCGGGGGACCACCCCGGAGACGCCCTTGACGTGGGAGGTCAGCGAGGTCTTCGCGATGCCGGGGTGCGCGACCACCGAGCGCGACGGCCCGGTCAGCCTGCGGTCCAGTTCCAGCGCGAACAGCACGTCGGCGAGCTTGGAGTCGTTGTACGCCTGGAGGGCGTTGTACTCGCGGCCGGTCCAGTTGAGGTCGGTCAGCGACAGCTTCCCCAGCCGGTGCAGCTGCGAGGCGATCGTCACGACCCGGTCGGTCACGTGCGGCAGCAGCAGGTTGGTGAGAGCGAACGGGCCCAGGTAGTTCGTCGCGATCTGGAGTTCGAAACCCTCCTCCGTGCGCGACTCGGGGACCTGCATGATCCCGGCGTTGTTGACGAGCACGTCGATCGGCCCGGTCCACGCCTCGGCGAACGCCCGCACCGAACGCTGGCTGCTCACGTCCAGCTCCCGCACCTCCGTGCGCCCCGGCATGGCCGCGGCGACCCGCGACCCCTTCGCGGTGTCGCGCACCGCCAGCACGACCCGCGCGCCCGCCCTCGCCAGCTCCCGCGCGGTGACCAGCCCGATCCCGCCGGACGCGCCGGTGACCACCACCGTGCGACCCGTCATGTCCGGCACGTCCGCCGCGGTCCACTTCTTCGTCATCGCTTCTCCCGCTGTGAGCACCTCGCCGACCACGTCGGCCCCACCACGAGCTTGCGGAGTTCCGGCGGGGCCAACCAGGTCGAGCCCAGCCACTGCTCGCCGAGCAGTGGATCCCGCCGACTCCGCGCGACGGCCGGACATGGACATGGCGGCTTGAGCGGGCGTGGGGGGTAAAGCCCTGAAGATCAACCACCGCACTAGCGGAGAGTCACCTGTTCGGACTACCCGCCACGATCGTGTGGCGGAGCTTCACGCTGACGGCCGAGTCGATGAAGACCACCAGTAGGTAAACTCGCGCACCCCGACATCCCAAGCAGGCCAACACTTATGCGCACATCAGGCCAGGGCTCCGATGCCGTTCCGACTTCGACCAACCACGCCCGCAAAAGGGCGGGGCTCGCCCGCAAGTGGACCTACCTGCTGAGCGGGGTGGTCGTCGTCCCGTTGACGGGCGAAGAGCTGGGGCGCGAGCTGGGCGACCAGCTCGACGTCCTCTGCGACGAACTGCACTCCGGGTCGTCCGGCGCCGCGGCGCTGGAAGCGCTGGGCGAACGCCTGTGCGGCCTGGGCTACATCGGCGAGCACGGACTGCGCTGCACGCTGGAGGTGCTGGGCAAGGGACTGCTGGCGCTGCCGGAGTTCCGGCCCGTGGAGTCCTCCGCCGAGCGGATCGTGCTCGGGCTCGGCGCGTTCGCGGTCGGCTTCCTCGCCGCCGACCGCCGTTCGGTGATCGCGCAGCAGGAGAGCATGCAGATGTCGCTGTTCAAGGCGGTGCGCGACGCGAAGTCGAACCTGCGCGAGAGCGAGGCGCGCTTCGACGAGGTGGCCACGTCCTCGACCAGCGGCATCATGATCATCGGGCTGGACGGCGAGCTGGTGCGCGCCAACGCCGCGATCGGCGACATCCTCGGCTACCTGCCCGCGGAGCTGACCGGCACGACGCTGTTCGACCTGGTGCACCCGGACTCCGCGGAAGTCCTGCGCGACGCGATGGACAAGCTGCTCGACGGCAGCGAGACCCGGATCAGGCAGTCGCAGCGCCTTCTGCGCAAGGACGGTGAGATAGCCAGGATCTCGCTCACCACGTCGCTGCTGCGCGACGCCGACGAGGAGCCGACCCACCTCGTCATCGTGGTCGAGGACGGCACCGAACTCATGCTCCTGCAAGGGGAGCTGAAGCGGCAGGTGCTGCACGACGTGCTCACCGGCCTGCCCAACCGGCAGTACTTCAGCACCCACCTGGAGAGCGCGCTGCGCCGCGCCGACCCGGCTCGCGGCGTGACGCTGTTCCACCTGGACCTCGACGCGTTCGGCATGGTGTGCAACAGCCTGGGCAGGCGGGTCGGCGACCGGCTGCTGGTGCACGTCGCCCAGCGGCTCAAGGAGGTCATGGCCGACGAGCGGTCCATGGTCGCCCGCTTCGACGGCGACGAGTTCGGCATCCTGGTGGAGAACTCCGCCACCACGCCGGACGTCGCGACCATCGTGTCGAACATCAACGCCGACCTGGCGGAACCGACCTTCGTGGACGACCACGGCCTCGCCGTGTCGGTGAGCGTCGGTGTGGTGCACCGCCCGTCCCGCGACCTCGACCCGACCGAGCTGCTGCGCGCCGCCGACCTCGCGCTGCGCCGGGCCAAGACCCGCCGCGGCCAGTGGGAGATGTTCCACCCCGACCAGGACGCCCACGACCGCGAGGCGCAGGCGCTCGCCGTGTCGATGCCGGGCGCGTGGGAGCAGGGCGAGGTCAGCGTCGTCTACCGCCGCGCGGTGCGGCTGTCCGACGGCCGCACGGCGGGCGTGGAGGCGCGGCTGCTCTGGGACCACCCGGAACTCGGCGCGCTGGAGCACGACCGGTGCGCCGCGCTGGCGGACCAGACCGGTCTGATGCTGCCGGTCGGCGAGTGGCTCATCCGTTCGGCTGCCGGGCAGGCGGTGTGGTGGAAGGAGTACCCGCTGATCGTCTGCCTGACGAGCTACCAGGCTTCCGACGCGGACCTGGCGTCCCGCGTGGTCCGGGTGCTCGCGGACACCGGTCTGCGGCCCGGCCTGTTGACCATCGGCATGTCCGTCCACGCGCTGGAGGTGGCCGAGGCCGCCGACAACTTCCGCGTGCTCGCCGACATGGGCGTCACGACGATGATCGACGAGTTCGGCGGCGGCACGGTCGACCTCGCGCTGCTGGACGACCTGCCGGTGAAGTCGGTCCGGCTGTCCCGGTCGCCGTTCGTGGGTGAACTGGCGGCCCTGGTGCACGACTCGGGCGCGGCCGTGGTGGTCGACGGCGTCGACACGGCCGACCAGGAGGCGTCCTGGCGCTCCGCGAAGGCGGACCTGGCCATGGGCGACCTGTACGGCGCCCCGTGCCCGCCGGGTGACATCAGCCTGTAACAGGACGGCCACATCGCCTCACGGCCCGTGGTCGGTTCTGTCGATGCCGCCGCTCCGGCCCGTTCGGGGCGGACGGCTGCTCAAGGCGCGGTCAGGGCCCTCCACGCCGTCGTCGGGGAGGGCTGGTTCGTCATGTCCGGTATGTCCGCGCAAGACAAATTGATGTGCGCTGCTGTTGTTCTCTGTTGAAACATGTTAGTAATCGAGGAAGTTTGTGAGGTGTCTCACGCCCTGCGCCGCCAGGAAGGGAACGCTCCATGCCACGACCACCCCTGCGACCACTCGTCGCGGTCCTCCTGATGATCCTCTCCGTGCTCGCGATACCCACGGGGGTGGCGTCCGCCGCACCGGAGACCGCGGCCGTCGTGCACGGTCTGAAGGGCGAGTACTACCGGATGTCCGCGCCGGGAGCCCGCGACTTCGCCCAGCTGGGCGGGGTGCTGCTGGACCCGAACTTCGACCTGCCGGGGCTGGTGGGGACGTTCGAGTCCCTCACCGGGCAGACCGAGAACACCACCGCGCGCTGGACGGGCAAGATCACCGCCCCCGCGACCGGCGACTACACGTTCTCGCTGATCGGCGACAACGGGTTCCGCTTCTTCATCGACGACCAGCCGGTCATCGACCACTGGGTCGGGGACTGGGACGTCGAGCAGAACAGCCAGCCGGTGCACCTGGTGGCCGGTGAGGCGCACAACCTGCGCATGGAGATGTTCCAGGACATCGGCGGCGCGAACCTCTACCTCCGCTGGGCGGCTCCCGGCCTGGCCAAGCAGATCGTCCCGGAGTCGGCGTTCACCCCGCCGGACGGCTTCCAGGTCTACCCCGCCGACTTCACCCTCGCCACGGACGGCCTGAAGCTCACCGCGGACTTCGAGAAGAACGTCACGAGCCTCGGCCAGCTGGCGTCGCACCTCGTGGTCGAGGCCGACACCACGCCGATGCCGATCAAGTCCGTGAAGATCGCGAACGACAAGTCGCAGGTCCTCGTGACCCTGTCCCAGCCCGTGCAGAAGGGGCAGCGCGTCCGGGTCAACTACGACGGCGCCGGCGGCCTCGCGGTGGGCGGCGAGACCGTGCCGCAGATCGTCCGCAGCGCCACGAACAAC
The DNA here is from genome assembly GCF_032460545.1 of Umezawaea sp. Da 62-37. Classification (GTDB taxonomy): domain Bacteria; phylum Actinomycetota; class Actinomycetes; order Mycobacteriales; family Pseudonocardiaceae; genus Umezawaea. The sequence continues at coordinate 1,968,528 of NZ_CP135965.1, read as the reverse complement.
TCGACGCACCGCCTGACCACGGAGTGGGGCGACGACCTCGACCGCGACCACCCGCTACCGGAGTACCCGCGGCCGCAGCAGACCCGCGAGGACTGGGTCAACCTGAACGGCCAGTGGGAGTTCGCCGCCGCCAAGGCGGGCGAGCAGCCGGTGTTCGGCAAGACCCTCGCCGAGAAGGTCACCGTGCCGTTCCCGATCGAGTCCCAGCTCTCCGGGCTCGAACGCCACGAGGACCACATGTTCTACCGCAAGCTCGTCACGGTGCCGCGCGACTGGCGCATCGGGTCCGGGCAGCGGCTCAAGCTCAACTTCGGCGCCGTCGACAACCACGCCCTCGTGTACGTCAACGGCAAGCTGGTCGCCGACCACACCGGTGGCTACACGGCGTTCACCGCCGACGTCACCGACGCCCTCAAGGGCACCGGCAAGCAGGAGATCGTCGTCGCGGTGACCGACACGACCGGCGCGGACCAGCCGATCGGCAAGCAGTCGACCAACCCCGGCGGCATCGTCTACACGCCGAGCTCGGGCATCTGGCAGACCGTGTGGCTGGAGCCGGTGCCCGACGTGGCCATCGACGACATCGTCACGACGCCGGACCTGGCGACGAACTCGCTGACCGTGCAGGTGCGGTCGGCCAAGGCGTCGGCCTCGGCGAAGGTGACCGCGACGGCCCGTGACAAGAAGGGCAAGAAGGTCGGCAGCGCGACCGGCGCCGCGGGTGCCGCGCTCACGGTGAAGATCGACAAGCCGCACCTGTGGAGCCCGGACGACCCCTACCTCTACGACCTCGACGTGTCGCTGGAGCAGGGCCGGTCCAAGGACTCCGTCGGCAGCTACTTCGGCATGCGCTCGATCAAGGTCGAGAACGTGGGCGGCTTCCCGAAGCTCGTGCTCAACGGCTCGCCGATCTTCTCCCTGGCCACGCTGGACCAGGGCTTCTTCCCCGACGGGCTCTACACCGCGCCGAGCGACGAGGCGCTGCGGTGGGACCTGGAGGAGACGAAGAAGCTGGGCTTCAACGCCGTCCGCAAGCACATCAAGGTCGAGCCCGCCCGCTGGTACCACCACGCGGACGAGCTGGGACTGCTGGTGTGGCAGGACTTCGTGTCCGGCGACCTGAGGAGCAAGGCCGGTCAGGACCAGTTCGTCGAGGAGGCCCGGCGCGAGGTCGAGCAGCTGCACAACTCGCCGTCGATCATCGGCTGGGTCGTGTTCAACGAGGGCTGGGGCGAGTGGGACCGCACGGCGACCGGCCAGCTGGCCGAAGCCGTCAAGGCCTCGGACCCGAGCCGCGTCGTCAACGCGCACAGCGGCGTGAACTGCTGCTCGTCCAAGGGCGACTCGGGCAAGGGCGAGGTGATCGACCACCACGACTACAACAACAACGATCCCGCGTTCCCGGACGCGACCCGCGTGGCCATGGACGGCGAGCACGGCGGCTTCACGCTGCGCACCCCAGGGCACATGTGGCCCGGCCCGCCCGCCGCGATCTACAGCGGTGTGAAGGACAAGGCGGCGCTGACCGCCAAGTACGTCGACAACACGCGGACCTTCTACCTGGAGGCCGCGCGAGCCGAGCTGTCGGGTTCGGTCTACACCCAGATCACCGACCTGGAGACCGAGCTCAACGGCCTGTGGACCTACGACCGGCGCGGGATCAAGGTCGATCCCAAGCCGGTGCGCGAGATCAACCAGCAGGTCATCAAGGCGGGTTCCCAGGCGGGCAAGCCCGTCGCGTACGCGGGCCGCGGCACCTGGGCGCTCGACGAGGGCAAGGGCACGGCGTCCCGTGACCGCAGCGGCGGCCGCAGCGACCTCGCGCTCAAGGGCGACACCAAGTGGGTGCCCGGCCTGAGCGGGTCGGCGCTGTCGTTCGACGGCGACGGCGACTACGCCGAGACGGCGGGTCCGGTCCTCGACACCACGAAGGACTACTCCGTGGCCGCGTGGGTGACGCTGGACAAGCTGCCGGGCAACTTCGCCACGGCGGTCAGCCAGGACGGCCGCCAGACCGAGAACCCGTTCTACCTCCAGTACGGGCAGGGGGCGTTCGCCTTCAGCACTCCGGGCGGCAACCGCGCCAGGTTCACCGTCGCCCCCGAGCTGAACCGCTGGTACCAGCTGGTCGGCGTGCGCGACCACACCACCGGTGAGGTCAGGCTGTTCGTGGACGGCCAGCGCGTGGGCACCTCGCCCGCGGGCCCGGACGTCACCAGCACCGGCCCGTTGTCCGTGGGGCGCGCGAAGTACGCGGGCGCCAAGGGCGACTTCTGGTCGGGCGCGGTCGACTCGGTCCACGCGTACAGCCGTGCGCTGACCGACCAGGAGGTGACGGCGCTCTACACGGCGGAGAAGCGCTGATGTAGTCCGTGCACGGGGCCGGGGCGGTGGGGTTCGCGACCACCGCCCCGGCCCTTCGCCGTGCACGGGACCGACCGCTCGTCCGAACGCGGTCCCGTCGCCGCCGAACGCCCTGGGATGACAGCGTTGACCTGCGGCTTTCCGCAACGGAGGCAGGTCGCGGCAAACGTTCGAACCGGACACGGGGCGCGAACGGGACTCGGCCGTCCGGGTGGCCGCGGCGGACTCGACAGGACGCAGTCGCGGCCGGTGGCGTCGCGCACCGTGGCGTGGCGCCGGGAGCGCGGTCGAAAGTTTGCAGGATGTCACTCACCGTGGGCCGCCCTTCGGCGCAGCGCGCGGGTTCATCCCCCGTTGCGGATCCGTTCATCCGACGGGCTCCGAGCAGGACTTGGCGGGTTTTGTCCGGGCAAGCGCAAGAAGTGGTGCGCGACAAATCGGGAGTAGCCCGCGGTGACCACTCTTACGGTCTATGGTTGCGAATCCTTTCGGCGACTTAACCTCAGCCGGCGTCGAGCGCACCGAAATGCGCACCGGAGACAGGGTAATGGGTGCATCAGCATCTTTTATCGCGACGCCTTCGCGGATTTCCGCCGTGCGCGCCCCACAAAGCGCGGGGCGGCCGCACGTGTCTTCCGGAGCGTCCACTCCCCAGGAGGCGTTGTGAACCCGAAGATGAAGAAGATCACGATCCGCAAGGCCGGTCCGGTCCGCCTGATCGCCGCCGCGTGCTCGCAGTACAAGGTCCCCACGCTCCCCGCGAGCTGATCCCGGACCGGGCGTGACCTGCGTGGTCACGCCCGGCACGGCCTTGTTCCACCCGCACGCGAAGGGATCGTGGATGAGCGACTCGGAGGTGCTGAGCGCGGAGCCCGGCGGCGTCGCCGACCTCGGGCGCCCGCTCCGGCTGCACCCGCTGGTCTACCTGCCGGACGGGGACGACGTCACCGTCGGCCGTCGGGACATCGATTCCTACGCGGTCCTCCCGCCGGACGGCGCCGCGCTGGTCCGAAAAATGGAGGAAGGACTTCCACCGGCCGCCGCGGCCCTCTGGTACGAAGCCGAATACGGTGAACCGGTCGACATCGCGGACGTGGTCGGCGCGCTGCACGAATTCGAATTCGTGCGATCGGCGGACGGAATGGCACCGGAGGCGCCCGCCGTCCGATGGCAGCGGACCGGACGCGCGCTGTTCTCCCCGCCCGCCTGGTTCCTCTACGGCGCCCTGGCGGTCTGGGCGCTGGTGGCGATGGTCGTGCACGCCGACCTCCGGCCGACCTACCGCAACATCTTCTACGTCGAGTACTACTCGGTCATCCAGGCGACCCTGTTCGTCGCCGCGCTGCCGCTGTTGCTGCTGCACGAGTCGTTCCACGCGCTGGCGGGCCGCCGCCTCGGCCTGCCGTCGTCGCTGCACGTCGGCAGGCGGCTGTACTTCATCGTCCTGGAGACCTCCATGGACGGCCTGGTGTCCGTGCCGCGCAGGCAGCGCTACCTGCCGATCGTCGCCGGGATCATGGTCGACCTCGTGGTCGTGGCGGGTCTGACCGTGGCCGCCGACCTCACCCGGCAGCCCGGCGGCGCGCTCTCCCTCGGCGGCCGGTTCTGCCTGGCGGTCGCGTTCGCGACGCTCCTGCGGGTGGCGTGGCAGTTCTCGTTCTTCCTGCGCACGGACCTGTACGTGCTGGTCAGCACCGCGCTGGGCTGCGTGGACCTGCACACCGCCGCCAAGCAGGCGGTCGCCAACAAGGTCCACCGGCTCCTCGGCCGCCGCGACCGGCTGCACGACGAGTCCGCCTGGCACCCCGTGGACCGCCGGGTCGTCCGCTGGTACTCGTGGTTCGTGCTGGTCGGCTACGCCGTCAGCCTCACCACGTTCGCGCTGGCACTGGCCCCGGTCACGTACTTCATGTTCCGCGGCGTGTTCACCCGCCTGGCCGACGGCAGCGGGGCGACGGCCCTCCAACTGCTGGACTCGACGGTCTTCCTCACCTTCTCGCTCGTCCCGATCGTCGTCTACGGGCTGCTCGCCCTGCGCGACCGGCGTCGCAAGCGCGTCTGAAAGGACAACGCCATGACCCGCCACCACTGGCTCCGGTCCCGCCACCTCGCCGACCGCGCCAGGCTGCGCGACGGCCTCGACCTGCCGCCGGTCCTCGCGGTCGTGGACGCGCACCGCGGGTTGCGCGGCCCGTACTCCGCGGCGGGCGCGCTGATGCGGGCGATCGCCGTGGACGCGTTCATCCGCCGCCCCGAACTGGCCGCGCGGCACAACATCGAGGTCGCCACGGTGGCCCCCGAACTGGCCGGTGCGGTGCCGCCCGCGTGGGCGACGCTGGAGTGGACGGTCGCCGACGAGGAGCGCACCCGGTTCTACTCGCGCCTGCACACGCTCAACATCGCCAACGGGCTCGCGGAGTTCCTCAAGGTCTACCTCGACGAACTGGGCGGGCCGCGGACGCTGGTCGTGGAGAACGTCCACGAGGCCGACCCGACCGACCACGAGTTCGTCGCGGTCCTGCTGCGCCGCACCGACCTGCCGAACCTCGTGGTCGTCGTCGGCACCGGCACCGACCCGGTCGTCGATCCCCGCGGCGAGCTCGCGATCTCGTTGAGCGAGGTGCTCGCCGAACACGCCCGCGCCACCCAGGCCACCGCGGTCCGCCCACCCGCGGCCGAGCCCGCGGACGTGCCCGCACTGGCCAAGGCCTACGTGGACAGCGACTGCACCAGCGACGACCCGGCGCTGCGCGCGGCCTACGACCAGGTGGAGCCGCAGTTCCGGGCCGCGCTGCACGACGCTCGTCGGGTCGACCTGGTCGCCACCGGCGAACCGTCGTGGGCGTTGGGCGCGATCACCCACCACGCCGCCCTCGGCGGCGATCCGATGGGCGCGGGCGCCGACTCGCTCAAGCGCGCGATGGGCCACTGCCGCAAAGTGGGCCTCTACCACGCGTCCGCCGAGATCGGCATGCGCGGCCGCGCGCTCGTCGACCACACCACGCACCCCGAGCTGTGGTGGCACTTCACCGAGGGCGCCAGCACCTCACTGGCGTCGGTGAGCCGCGCCGACGAGGCCGAGGCGATCTACGACGACGCCCGCGCCGTGTCCGACGACCCCAAGCTGCACATGAACCTCGCCTACGGCAGCGCCATGCTCTACGCCCGGCACTTCACCGAGGACCGCCGCGACTTCCACCGGGCCCGCGGCTGGATGAACCTCGCCATCGCGCTGGCGAGCCAACTCCCCGACCCCAAGGAACGCGCGTTCCACACCGTCTTCAGCCGCAACGGCCTCGCGCTCGTGGAGGTGCGGCAGGGCAAGGTCGGCCAGGCGCTGCGCCTGCTGGAGGACGGCATGGCCAAGCTCGACGACGAACTGGCCGAGGGCGAACACGCCCTGCACCGCTCCGTCCTGCGCTACAACCGCGCCCAGGTCTTCGCCATGACCGGCAGGCTGGAGGAAGCACTCGTCGACTACCAGGCCGTCGCCGACCTGGACCCCGGTTTCCCCGAGCACCACTTCCACGTCGGCACCGTGCTCCGCAAACTGGACCGCAACACCGAAGCCCTGGAAGCGTTCCGCCGCGTCCTGCCGCTGTCGCCACCGTTCCCGGAAGTGCACTACAACCTCGCCGACTGCCTACTGGAACTGGGCGACCTCGAAGGCGCGCTCGCGGAATTCGACTACGTGGTCCAACTGGACCCCCGCCACGTCGAAGCCCACGTCAACCGCTCCAGCCTCCGCTGCGACCTCGGCTCCCCCCACGCCTGGCAGAACACCGAAACCGGCCTCCTCCTGGCCCCCGCCAACCCGCACCTGCTCTCGCTCAAAGCCAGACTCCTGGCAGAACAAGGCGACCCCACCACCGCCCGCGCACTGCTCGAGGAGGTCACCCGCACGAACCCCACCTTCGCCCCGGCCTGGGCCATCCTCGGCCAACTCCGCTACGAAACCGCCGACCTCCCCGGCGCCCTGTCCGACCTCACCCAAGCCGTCAGCCTCGCCGACACCCCCGAGACCCGCTACAACCGCGCGATCGTCTTCGAACAGTCAGGCCGCTACACCGACGCCGCCACCGACTACCGCCACGTCCTCGACAACTCCGACGACGAAGACACCCGCACCCGCCTCGAACACTGCCTGTCACACGCCTGAAGCCGGACAAGGCCAACCCACAAGCACCACACAACCGAGCAGGTCCAGCCGCAGCACCACAGAACCGAGCAAACCACCCGACCAGGAGCACCGAGCACCAACACCAGGCACCGAGCACCGACAAACCGAGCGCGCCCGCATCCGTTCGGCCGACTTGACTTGGGGTTTTCGGCCCTACCCTCGCGGTGGCGGGCAGGTCACCACCACCTGCCCTTCAAGACCGCCGAGGGCCGAAAAGAGGGGCCCCAAGTCAAGTCGGCCGAACCCGGAGAACGGCGGCCACTGATACCCGGTGTCGAGCTGCCGCGAACCAAACCGGCGACAACCCACGGCCCCCACCCGGCACCGAACCGCCCAAACCCACCCCACTCCACCCCAAAAAACCACAACGCCCGCCGGCCAACACACCGACGAGCGTCGCAGCCCCACCCGATCAGCAGTGCTGGTAGATGTAATCCCGATTCCCGGGCCCGACAAGCTCCCGGTCCCTCAAAGTCGTAGTCGCAGGACGGTCACCACTGCGGCACACCGTCGAGAACGGCCCGTTCGGCAGGTTGTCCGTGTACTCGACGTCCATCACCAGCGACCCGTACTCGTCGCTGTAGTCGGCGCACTCCTCGTAGGCGAAGCACTCCTCGGCGAACGCGAAGTCGAAGCCGACCTCGTTGTGCGCCCGCTCGCTCACCTCGGCCGAGTTCTTCTGCCCGATCGCGAGCCCGAGCGCGTGCGCCCGCTGCTGGAGCAGCTTCGCGTACGCCAGGTTGTGGTCGACCGTCAGCTTGCCCTTCGACCGCCCGTAGGAATCCAGGTTGTCGATCTCCAGCCCCTTGAACCCGCGCTGCGAGCACCGCGTGATGGCCTCGTCCGCGATCGCGGCGAGCCTGGTGCGCTTGGTGGCGGTCGAGGTGTCCAGGATGAACTCGTCCGGCCATTCCGGGTCGACGATCGGCTTGCCGTTGGAACCGGTGACCAGCAGGTCCTTGCGCTGGTTCAGCCAGAGGTCGTGTTCTTCGGGCTGCGTCTGGAACCCGTTCACGTAGCAGATGTTGTAGATGCCGGCTGCCGGTGAGGCGGTGCTGTCGCGCGTCACGATGGTGACGCCCGCCGGAGGCGTGTAGGCGGCGCCGAGCTGGTAGTCCAGGATCCCCGGCAGAGGGGGCAGCTGGATCGCCGTCGCTCCGGGGTCGTCGGCCAACGGCTGGGGCGCTGCCTGCGCCGTCGCCCCGGTGGCGCAGAGCACCACGACGAGGCTGGTCACCGCTGCTTTTCCGAGTACTGAGGTGAGGGGTGCCATAGACGTACGAAGCTCCTTAATCGCTCATCAAGTTTGATTGCTTCTGATCGATTAAACTACAACGCCGTCACATTTGGGTACCCCTAGTAGTGGGGGACCATCCGAGGTGGGTCTCGTTCGTGGGACTACGAAAAGGGTATGAAAGGTGGAGCCCTTGCTGCGGCCAGTGGTTCAGATCCAGAAGAGACACTTTGATCGTTCGGGCACGAAAAGTGAACGATTCTGAGCTTTTACCTGCGTTCCCTTGCTGATGTGAGCGGTTCTGTTCTAGCGTGACCGGCCTCAACCAAAACCAAGCACCACCAGGAGGCCCGGATGACACAGGGACGCGGACTGAGTCGGCGGGCGGCCCTGACCTTGGCGGCCACGCTCGCGCTGACCGCGGCCTGTGGAGGCGGCAAGAGCGGTTCCGGTGGTGGCGACAAGGTGACGGTGTGGCACGGCTACACCGACCAGGAGGGCGAGGCGCTCACCAAGCTGGCCGACCGCTGGAACTCCGAGCACCCCGACAACCAGGTCGAGATGGTGTTCAACGGCGGCAACGACAACGTCCTGCAGAAGACGCTGGCCGCGTTCGTGGCGGGCAACCCGCCGACCGTGGCCTACCAGTTCGGCTCCTCGCTCTCCGGCCTCGCCGAGCGCCCGCAGACCCAGGACCTGACGTCGCTGATCCGCGACGACAAGGACTTCGACTGGGACGACCTGTTCGCGGCGGGCCGCGAGGCCTCGACCGTGAACGGCAAGATCTACGGCGTCCCCGCGCTCGTCGACAACCTCTCCCTGGTCTACAACAAGAAGCTCTTCGACGAGGCGGGCATCGCCTACCCGACGGAGACGTGGACCTGGGAGGACTTCCGCTCGGCGGCGGCGAAGCTGACGGTCTCCGGCGACCGGTTCGGCTGGTCCTACTCCAACGACGGCTCCGAGGACACGGTCTGGCGCTTCCTCGCCCTGCTCTGGCAGGCGGGCGGCGACCTGCTCTCGGCGGACGGGAAGAAGTCCGCGTTCGACTCGGACGCGGGCAAGCAGGCCATGCAGCTGCTGCGCGACATGGCGGTCGAGGACAAGTCCGTCTACCTCGACACCGGCGACCAGCAGTACGTCAACCTCTTCAACTCCGGCCGGATCGGCATGCTCTGGACCGGCCCGTGGGACCTGAGCGGCATCAACGAGGACGTGTCCTACGGCGTGCAGTTCCTGCCCGGCAAGGTCACCCACGCCACGATCGCGGGCCCCGACACGTACGTGGTGTTCGGCGACAACGGGAAGGCCGAGTCGTGGCCGTTCCTGAAGTGGCTGCTGTCGCCGCAGATCCACCTCGAGTTCGCGATGGAGACCGGCCACCTGCCGATCCGCCAGTCCGAGCTGGAGCTGCCCGACTACGCGAAGTTCGAGGAGAAGTACCCCGGCAACAAGGTGTTCGTCGACAACCTCGCGAAGAACGTGTCGAAGGCGCGGCCCAACATCCCGCAGTACCCGGAGATCTCGCAGGCGCTCGGCACCGCGGTGCAGTCGGTCCTGCTGGGCGAGGCGCAGCCCGCCGACGCGCTGGCCGCCGCCCGCACCAAGGTCGACGAGATCCTGGCCGGCTCGTGACCGCTGTCCTCGCACCGCCGCCGCGGGGACCGGTGCGCGACAGGCGCGGGCCCCGCCCCCGGCGGGTCCGCACGGCCGACCACCTGGCCGGGTGGGGGTTCGCGGCTCCCGCGATGGTGGTGATCGGCCTGTTCGGGCTGGTGCCCGTCGTCTGGTCGTTCGTGCTGTCCTTCCAGACGACCGACCTCACCTCGCCCGGCACGTTCGCGGGCGGCGCGAACTACGCCAAGCTCGCCCAGGACCCGCTGTTCTGGGACGCCGGGCGCAGGACGCTGATCTACACGGCCCTTTTCGTGCCGATCACGATGGTGCTCGCCCTGCCCATAGCGGTGCTGCTCAACCAGAAGATCCGCGGCATCACCCTGTACCGGATGGCGGTGTTCGTCCCGCTGGTGACCTCCACGGTCGCCACCGGCATCGTGTTCAGCTGGCTGACCAACCCCCAGTTCGGGTTGGTGAACGCCCTGCTCCAGGGGGTCGGCCTGCCCAAGCAGGGCTTCTTCCAGGACCCCGGCCAGGCGCTGTACGTCCTGGTGGGCATGACGATCTGGGGTTGGCTGGGCTTCGCGGTGATCATCTTCCTGGCCGCCCTGCAGAACGTCCCCCAGGACCTGATGGAGGCCTCCGCGCTCGACGGGTGCAGCCGCTTCCAGTCCTTCTGGCACGTGGAGCTGCCGCAGGCGGCGCCAGCGTCCGGGTTCCTGCTGGTGTGGCTCTCGATCAACGGGTTGCAGCTGTTCGACGAGGTCTACGTGACCACCAAGGGCGGTCCGCTGCGGGCGACCACCGTGCTCGTCTACCACCTCTACAACGAGGCCTTCGTCAGCTTCGACGGCGGCTACGCCGCGGCCATCGGCTGCGTGGTGTTCCTGGTGATCCTGGTGTTCACCGTCGTCCAGCTCGCGTTCAACCGCCGCACCTCCCAATTCGAGGCCCGATGACCACGCTCCGGCTCCACCGACGCCGACGCCGCCCCAGCGCGCTGCACCTGATCCTGCTGCCGCTGTCGCTGATCATGATCGCGCCGCTGGTGTGGATGGTGATGGTCTCCTTCTCCACGCCCGCGGAGTCGCGGCGCTTCCCGCCCGGCCTGCCGAGCGGGCTGGAGTGGCACAACTACGCCGACGCGTGGAACGACGTCCCGCTGGGCTCGTGGCTCTACAACAGCACGGTGGTGTCCGTCGTCTGCGTGGTCGGCAACATCGTGCTCTGCTCGCTGGCGGGCTACGCGTTCGCGCGCATCCGGTTCCTCGGCGGCCGGGTGGCGTTCCTGGCGATCCTGGCGACGCTCATGGTGCCGTTCCAGATCGTCATGCTGCCGCTGCTGATCATGGTCCGCGAGGTGGGCCTGAGCGACACGCTCGGCGCGCTGATCGCGCCCAACCTGGCCACCGCGTTCGGCGTGTTCCTCATGCGGCAGTTCTTCATGACCGTGCCGAGGGAGCTGGAGGAGGCGGCCCGGATCGACGGTGCGGGCAGGCTGCGGATCCTGGCGCAGGTCCTGCTCCCGCTGATGCGCCCGACCCTGGCCACGCTCGCGGTGCTCACGTTCCTGCAGACGTGGAACGACTTCCTCTGGCCGCTGATCGCGATCCACAGCCCCGGCAACATGACGGTGCAGATCGGGTTGCAGAGCTTCCAGGGCTCCCACACGACGAACTGGCCCAAGCTCATGGCGGGAACGGTGCTGAGCCAGTTGCCCGTGCTGCTCGTCTTCTTCGTGGCGCAGCGCTTCTTCGTGCGGTCCATCGCGTCCGTCGGGATCAAGTAGCCACCGGGCCGGGGGAGGGGAGGAGGTCGGGACGGGACAGCGGGCCCCGTTCCGACCTCCGTCCTGCCCTGGTCGACCCTTTGACGCACACAGTCGTCAAACGCTCAAATTTGTTGCTTGATTATGAGCGGTTGTGCTAGAAAACTCTCATGCGCGTACAGCCTCAGCCGTCCGGTGATCAGTCCGACGAGGTGTCCGGCCGCCTCCACACCACCGGCGAGATCGCCTCGCAGCCCGCCTGCTGGCGACGGGCCGCCGAGGTCGCCGCCGACCCCGCGACCGTGCGGGCGCTGCCGCGGCGGGGCGAGCGCGTCGCCGTGGTCGGCTGCGGCACGTCGCTGTTCATGGCGCAGGCCTACGCCCGGCTGCGCGAGGACGCCGGGCACGGCGAGACCGACGCCTTCGCGGCCTCGGAGATGCCCGCGGGCCGCGTCTACGACCGCGTCGTGGCGCTGACCAGGTCGGGAACGACCACCGAGATCCTGGAGATCCTCGCGAGGCTGCGGACGGACTCGCCCTCGACGCCCACGACGGCGATCATCGCCGATCCGGAGACCCCGGTCATGGCGCTGGCGGGCGACGTCGTCGTGCTCGACTTCGCCGACGAGCGGTCCGTCGTGCAGACCCGGTTCGCCACGACGGCGGTCGCACTGCTGCGGGCCCACCTCGGCGAGAGCCTCGACCGCGCCGTCGCCGACGCCGAGCGCGCGCTGGCCGAACCGCTGCCCGCCGGGGTCGCCCAGCGCGAGCAGTTCACGTTCCTGGGCGCCGCGTGGACCACCGGTCTGGCGGCGGAGGCGGCGCTCAAGATGAGGGAGGCGTCCCTGAGCTGGGCCGAGTCCTACCCGGCCGCGGAGTACCGGCACGGTCCCATCGCGATCACCGACGCGCGCTCGGCGGTGTGGGTGCTCGGCACACCGCCCACCGGCCTCGACCGGCAGGTCGGCGCCACCGGCGGCCTGTGGATCGCCCGCGACCGGGACCCGCTGGCCGAGCTGGTGGCCATCCACCGGCTGGCGGTGGAGGTCGCGCTCGGGCGTGGGCTCAACCCCGACACCCCGCGCCACCTGACCCGGTCGGTCATCCTGCGCAGCACCGCCTGATCGCCGTGCGGGCACTCACCGTCACGCTCAACGCGGCCCTCGACGTGACCTACCCGGTCGACCGGCTCACCGCGGGCGCCACCCACCGGGTCGGCGAACCCGCCATCCGGGCGGGCGGCAAGGGCGTCAACGTCGCCAGGGTCCTGCGGGCGCTCGACGTGGCCGTCGTCGCGACCGGCCTGGCCGGGGGCTGCGCCGGGATGCTGCTCGGCGCCGACCTCGTCGCGGCGGGCGTGCCCGAGGCGATGTTCCCGATCGAGGGGGAGACCCGCCGGACGGTGGCCGTCGTCGAGGAGTCCGGCGAGGCGACGATGTTCGCCGAGCCGGGACCGGGCGTCACCGCGGTCGAGTGGGCCGGGTTCCTCCGGCTCTACCGGCGGCTGGCCGCCGAGTCCGACCTGGTCGTGCTGTCCGGGTCCCTGCCGAAGGGCGTACCCGCCGACGCCTACGCCACGCTCGTCCGCGCCGCCGACGTCCCCGTGCTGCTCGACGCGGACGGGCCCGCGCTGGCGGCGGGCGCCGCGGCCGGACCCGCGGTGATCACGCCCAACAGGCTGGAACTGCTCGCCGCGGGCGGCGACGGGGATCCGCTGGCGCTCGGTGCCGCCGCCGCGGTGGTGTCGGACGGCCCGGCCGGGATGACCGCCTACACCGCCGACGGCGTGTGGACCGCGACGCCGGTCGAGTCCGTGGTCGGCAACCCGACCGGAGCCGGGGACGCGGCCGTCGCCGCGCTGGTCGCCTGCTGGCACCTGCCCTGGCCGGAACGCCTGGCCAACGCCGTCGCCCTGTCGGCCGCCGCCGTCCGGTCCCCGCTGGCCGGGGACTTCGACCGCGACTTCTACGAGGACCGCAAGACCCGTGTTCGACCGCGCCGAGTGATCGAGGAGTAGCAGATGCCGCTGGTTCCGCTCCGGGACTTGCTCGACCGGGCCGCGCCCACCGCGGCGTTCAACGTGATCCAGATCGAGCACGCGGAGGCCATCGCCGCCGCGGCCGACGAGACGGGCGCCCCCGTGGTGCTCCAGATCAGCGAGAACGCCGTCCGCTACCACGGTTCGCTGGCGCCGATCAGCCGCGCCGCGCTCGCCATCGCCGCGGGGGCGTCCTCGCCCGTCGCCGTGCACCTCGACCACGCCACCTCCGAGGACCTGATCCGCGAGGCCGTCGACCTGGGCTTCGGCTCGGTCATGTTCGACGGGTCCGCGCTCGGCCACGACGAGAACGTGGCCCGCACCGCCGCCGTGGTGCTGCGCTGCCACGGGTACGGCGTGTCGGTCGAGGCCGAACTCGGCGAGATCGGCGGGAAGAACGGCGTGCACGAGCCGGGCACGCGCACCGACCCCGACGACGCCGCCCGCTACGTCGAGGCGACCGGGGTGGACGCGCTCGCCGTGGCCGTCGGGTCGTCGCACGCGATGCTCACCCGCACCGCCACGCTGGACTTCGACCTCATCGCGCGGCTGCGGGAGGCCGTGCCGGTGCCGCTGGTGCTGCACGGCTCGTCCGGCGTGGCCGACGAGCACCTGGCGGCGGCGGTCCGCGCGGGGATGCGGAAGATCAACATCGCCACCCAGCTCAACAAGTTCTTCACCGCGGCGATCAGGGCCGGGCTCGGGGACGATCCCGTCCTCGTCGACCCCCGGCGCTACCTCGGCGCGGGCCGCGAGGCCATGGCCGTCGAGGTGGCCCGCCTCATCCGCGTACTGGAAGGTCGGTAGATGCTCACCATCGCGTTCATCGGCGCGGGCTCCGTCGAGTTCACGCGCCAACTCCTCCGCGACCTCCTGTCGTTCCCCGAACTCGCGGACGTCACCATCGGCCTGCACGACATCGACGGCGAACGGCTCGCGGTCGCCGAGGCGCTGGCCCGGCACACCGCCGAGGCGTGCGGGGCCAAGCCCCACGTCGTCGCCTCGCTGTCCCGCCGCAAGGTGCTGGAGGGCGCGGACGTCGTGATCAACATGGTCGCGGTCGGCGGCCACGCCGCCACCCTGACCGACTTCGACGTCCCCGAGTCGTTCGGGGTGCGGCAGACGATCGGCGACACCCTCGGCATCGGCGGCATCTTCCGCGCCCTGCGGACGTTCCCGCTGCTGGAGGGGCTGGCCGCCGACATCCTCGCGGTCTGCCCGGACGCCTGGCTGCTCAACTACACCAACCCGATGGCGATGAACATCCAGTACCTCGCCGCGGTCGCGCCGAAGGTGAAGGCCGTCGGGCTGTGCCACTCCGTGTACTGGACGATCCGCGACCTCAGCGGGCTGGTCGGCGTGCCTTACGAGGAGGTCGACTTCCTGTCCGCGGGCGTCAACCACCAGGCGTGGATCCTGCGGTGGCAGCACGAGGGGCGCGACCTCTACCCGGCGCTCGACGAGGCGATCGCCGCCGACCCCGAGCTGGCCCGGCGGGTGCGCGTGGACATGTACCGCAGGCTCGGCCACTACCCGACGGAGACCAGCGAGCACTCCTCCGAGTACGTGCCGTGGTACCTGGGGCACGACTCCGAGATCGAGCGGCTGCGCATCCCCGTCCGGGACTACGCGGGGATCAGCGCGGCGAACCTCGCCGAGTACGAGGGGCTGCGCGACCGGATCGGCGCGGGCGGAACCCCGCCGCCGGTCCTCGACGAGGACGCCACCGAGTACGCCCCGCAGGTCGTGCACAGCCTGGTCACGGGTACGCGCCGCACGATCCAGGTGAACACGGTCAACCACGGCCTGATCGACAACCTGCCCGCGGGGGCGGCCGTGGAGGTGCCCGCGACGCTGGACCGCCTCGGCGTGCACCCGCACCGCGTCGGCGCGCTCCCGCCCCAGTTGGCAGCGCTCAACCGCGGCTTCCTCAACGTGGTCGAGCTGACCGTGGCGGCGGCCGTGGAAGGCGATCCCGCGCACGTCCGGCACGCCGCGATGGTCGATCCGGCGACGGCCGCCGCGCTGACCGTCGACCGGATCTGGGACCTGTGCGCGGCGATGACCGCCGCCCACGGCGACCTGCTGCCCCCGGCCCTGCGGGGCACGTGAGGCCCGAGGTGGTGGGCCAGGCCTGAACGCGCATGGGTGGTGCTTGTTTGATGCTTAAATCTGAACGTACGGGCATCACCCATGCACTAAGGTGAGCGAATGCTTCAGCAACAACGCCTGGCCGCGATCCTCGAACGGCTGGCCGACACCGGCTCGGTGAGCGTCGTCGACCTCGCCTCCGAGCTCGGCGCGTCCGTCGCCTCGATCCGGCGCGACCTCCAGTCGCTGGAGGAGCAGCAGCTGCTCAAGCGCACGCACGGCGGGGCGGTCGCGGCGGAGGTCATCTACGAGCTGCCGATGCGCTACCGGGTCGGCCGCCGCGAGCAGGAGAAGCGGCGCATCGCGGAAGCGGCGGCGCTGCGCGTGGACGAGTCCGTGCACTCGGTGGGGCTCAACGGCGGCACGACCACCACCGAACTCGCCAGGCTGCTCGCCACCGGGCGTTCGCTGAAGGTGGTCACGAACGCGCTCAACATCGCCGCCGACCTCTCGGTCCGCCCGATGATCGACCTGGTCGTCACCGGCGGCGGCGTCCGCCAGGAGACCTACGAGCTCGTCGGCCCCATCGCCGACCGCGCCCTGTCCGGCATCAGCCTCGACGTGGTGTTCCTCGGTGTCGACGGCATCGACGCCCGCGGCGGCATCACCACCCACGACGAGGTCGAGGCGCAGACCGACCACTGCCTGATGCGCACCGCCGACCAGGTGATCGTCCTCGCGGACGGGTCGAAGATCGGGAAGCGGGCGTTCTCGCGGATCGCGGACATCGGCGAGGTCAACGTGGTGATCACCGACTCCAGCGCGGCACCGGAGGGCGTGGACCGGCTCCGCGCGGCGGGCGTCGAGGTCGTGGTCGTGTAGTCCTTGTGCGGCAAGGGGGTTGGCGCGAACTCGCCCGATCTCCCGCCGGAGCGGCGGGTATGCGCTCCCACTATCGCATCACCCGCGAATGCAGCGACCTCGACCGCCGCGATCCCGTTGCCACGTCGTATTCTCCGCCCCATGACGCCCGGCGACCACACCGCGCCCGACCGCCTCGCGGCCGTCCGCCGGTACGAGATCCTCGACGCACCCGTGGACGGGACGTTCGACCACGTCGCCGAGGTCGCGGCGGCCACCTTCGACACCCCCATCGCCCTGGTGACCATCGTGGACGCCGACCGCGTCTGGTTCGCCGCCTCGCACGGCATCGAGGGCGTCACCGAGGTCGGCGTGGAACCCGGCCTGTGCACCTCGGCCGTCCTGCGCGACGGCCCGTACGTCGTCGACGACGCCGCGATCGACCCGCGCACCCTCGACCACCCGCTGGTGCGCGGCGAACTGGGGCTGCGCTTCTACGCCGCCGTGCCGATCACCGCCGCGGGCGGCCACCGGCTCGGCACCGTGAACGTCATCGACCGCGAGGCCAGGCAGGCCACCGACGCGCGGCTGCGCACCCTGGCCACTCTCGCCGCCATCGTCTCCGACCACCTCGAACTCCGCCTGGCGGGCCTCGCCGCGGTTCGAGCCGAACAACGACTGCGCCTGGACGCCGAGGAGCGCGCCACCGCCTCGGCCCGCCTCGCCGCCCGGCTCCAGGCGGCCGCGCACGAACACCGCCGGGCGCGCAGCCACCGCGCGACGTGCCAGCTCGGCCGGTCACCGGGCTGCGCTGAACCGGCCGAGCTGAAGGTCGCGGACACCTGGGGCGACTCCGCGTGGGGCTGCGTGCGCCACATCGAGGAGGTCATGGTGAGCGTCCGCTCGGCGTTCATCGCCGACGAGTCGACCACCGGGATCGGCGCTTACCTGACCAGGCTTTGACCTGACCGCAGGGCCTTGTGGGCATATCGGGCCGTTGTGGCGCCGGGAATCCGGTCCCGGTCGACCGCGGTGTTCCACGGCCCGCGTGCCCTGGGACGCGCCGGGAGCGGTGGATCACCCCTCCGCGTTGCCGACGGCCTCGATCCTGATCCGCCCCTTGCTCGTCGACACCCTCCGCGGCGTCACGGTCTCCGTCCCGTCGTCGCGCGTCCTGGCGGCCGGCACGTGCGGGAACGTCTGCCCGCCATCGGTGGAAAACGTGATCCGCACCGCCGTTGCCCAGGGTGCCGCGCCGCGAGCCCCGGTTCCACCGCGGACGTGTCGACCAGTGCGAACCGCTCGAACGTGCCCGTGGGTGTCGGCGGCACGACCTCCGGGTCCGTCGTCCCCGGTCCACGGGTTGTCCGTCGCGGCGGCCGTGCTCATGGGGGCAGCAGTGCGCTCACGGCGACGTCCCGTGGCGGGGAGGACCGCCGGAAGCGCCGGATCGGGCTCCGTCCCGGATGGCGATCGGATCAGCCCTCGTCGCGGGCGGTGAGCCGCACGGGGGCGAGCAGGACCAGTGCGGTCCTGAGGCTGGTCTCGGGGTCGGCCGCGAGGCGGGTGGCCAGTGCGCCCGCGCGTTCGTGCGTCGGCGGCGCGGGCTCGCCCTTGGTCTCGCGCAGGAACGCGGTCATGCCGGGGAAGTCCCGACCCCAGGCGAGGCGGAACCCGTCCGGGTCCCCGGTGTGCTCGCGGGCGCAGGTCTGGAGGTCGTTCGCGTCCAGGTCCGACTGGTCGTCGGCCGTGTCGAGGTCGTGGTCGCGGGAGCCCCAGGCGGTGGTGAGCAGCACCGCGGCCCGCGTCTCGGGGAGGGCGCCGGTCCAGGCGCGGAGCAGTTTGTCCTCAGTGGACGTCCACAGCGCGTCGTGGTCGTGCTGGTCGAGGGCGATGGCCAGGTCCAGGCTCATGTCCGCCACCTGGCCGAAGACCTCCAGGAGCTGCTCGCCGTCGGATCCCGTCACGTGGTTCCTTTCCGCAGGAGGGCCGGTCGTGCGGAGCCTACCCGAGGTGCGGGAACCATGAGCTTGACCAGATCAATGAACTCCTCAATCATCTTCATGAGTTGCTCAAGCATTGGGAGGGGTTTCGTTGACCGTCGACAGGATGACCAGGGTCGTGGTGCGCGCACCCGGCGGCCCGGACGTGCTCCACGTGGAGGAAGTGGCCGCGCCGACGCCCGCGGCGGGGGAGGTCCTCGTGGACGTGGAGGCCTCGGGGGTGGCTTTCGGCGACGTGCAGCTGCGGCAGGGGCGGTTCCCCGGCAAGCTGCCGGTGGTGCCCGGTTACGACGTGGTCGGCCGCGTCTCGGCCGTGGGACCGGAGGTGCGGGGGATCGCGGTCGGGCAGCGGGTGGCGGCGCTGACGGTCACCGGGGGCTACGCCACCCGAGCCGTGGCGCGGGCGGACCTGGCGGTGCCGGTGCCGGATGGTCCGGAGGCGGCGCGGGTGGTGGCGCTGGTGCTGAACTACCTGACGGCGTGGCAGATGCTGCACCGGGTCTCCGGGGTCCGGCCGGGCGGGTCCGTGCTGGTGCTCGGCGCCGCCGGTGGTGTCGGATCCGCTCTCGCGCAGCTCGCGACCAGGGAGGGGATCCGCGTGTACGGCACCGCGTCGGCGAAGCGCCACGCCGCGCTGGTGGCCGCCGGTGTCACCGTCGTCGCCGACCAGGCCGCCGTGCCCGAGCGGGTCGACGCCGCGTTCGACGCCGTCGGCGGGCCGTCGATCGCGGCCAGCAGGCGGGCGACCAAGCGGACCGGGGTGGTGGTCGGGTACGGGATGAGCTTCGCGGTCGCCGCGGACCTGTCGAAGGCGGGCGGCCTCACCCGCGCCGTCGCGGCACTGGCGCGCGCCAAGGTCACCCCCGGTGCGAAGGTGGCCGGCTACCTCGTCGCGTCGAGCGCGGACAAGGACCCGGCCGCCTTCCGCGCCGACCTCGCCCGGTTGGTCGACCTGCTCGTCGACGGCGCCCTCGACCCCGTCGTGACCACCATGCCGTTGGCGCGCGCGGCCGACGCGCACCGCCTGCTGGAGGCGCGCCGGGTCGTGGGCAAGCTGGTGCTCGTGCCCTGATCCTCAGGCCCGCGCGTACCGGCGGGCGAGCTCGTGGCAGGCCTCCCGGAGTTCGCCGGGCTCGGGGTCGGTGATCGCCCCGTCGAACGTCCCCAGGAGGGCCGCCAGCCCGATCCACGACCAGGCGCCCAGCCAGATCCGGGTCGTGTCCTCGGTGACGGCCTCGACGACGGCCCCTCCGGGCGCCCACCGCGCCATCAGGCCCGCGGGCTGCCCGATGACGGCGGTTCCCCGGCACGGCCAGTGGTCGGAGGTGTCGCCGCGGTCGAGCTGGCGCATGACGAAGCGGGCGATGTCCTCCTCGGGCAGCGTCCTGGGCTCGAACGGCGGGCCGTTGGGGGTGCGGGTCCGGACCCGGTCCAGGCGCAGCGTCCGCCAGGCCCCGCCGGTCGGGTCCCACCCCACGAGGTACCAGCGGCCCGCCCAGACGACCAGGTGGTGCGGCTGGACGAGGCGGGCGGGCCCCGGCTGGTGGTCGGGGCCGGTGTAGTCGTAGCGCAGCGTCTCGCTCCGGCGGATCGCCGCGGAGACGGCGAGCAGCGCCGCCGTGCTGACGCTGGGGGCGGCGAGGTCCCACGGGTTGCGGATGGAGGTGATCTCCAACGCGGCCACCTGCGTGCGCAACCGGGAGGGGAGCACGGGGAGGACGGTGTCCAGCGCCCTGGCCGCCGCGTCGGCGAGGCCGCTGATCGTGCGCGGCGCGGCCTGCAGCGCGACGGCGATGGCGACCGCTTGGTCGTCGTCGAAGACCAGCGGGGGCAGCAGCGCGCCCGCTCCCAGGCGGTAGTGCCCGCCCGCGCCCCTGGTCACGTCCACGGCGTAGCCGAGTTCCCGCAGCATGCCGATGTCCCGGCGGACCGTGCGGGACGAGACGCCCAGCTCGTCGGCCAGCGCCGGACCCGTCCACGTGGTGCGCGAGCGCAGCAGCGACAGCAGGCGGAGGACGCGGGCGGAGGTGTCGGGCATGCCGGTGAGATTGGCAGGCGGAGCGGACATCCGCTGTCCTGGTACCGCGCCACAGTGTCGGCCATGACGAACTTCGCGGGCTCCCAGATCGACCACCTCAACATCGCCGTCCCGGACCTGTCCGGCTCCGCGCGTTTCTACGAAGCGGCCCTCGCGCCCCTCGGCATCACCAAGGTCCTGGACGTCCCGGCCGATCCGGCCGCCGACCAGCTGGCCATGGTCGGATTGGGCTGGGGGGACCGCAAACCGTTCTTCTGGCTCGTCGAGAACGGCGCCGTCGGCGCGGGCGTGCACCTCGCCTTCACCGCTTCCAGCCACGCCGAGGTCGACGCGTTCCACGCCGCGGCCGTAGCGGCGGGCGCCACCTCGCTGCGCGAACCCGGCCTCCAGCCCGAGTACCACGCCGACTACTACGGCGCCTTCGTCTCCGATCCCAACGGGATCGACCTCGAGGCCGTGTGCCACGGAGCGTGAACCCACGGACGGGTAACGGCTGGTTTGAGGTCGGCGGACGCGGGCATCCAGGACCACCTTCGATCCACAGGAGACGGACATGAGCCTCAACGACGACGACATCACCGGCACGAACACCCCGGAGGGCCCCGCTGACGGCGGTGCCGACGGTGTGCCGAACGAGCACGACGGCGGCGCGGACGGCGGTGCCGACCAGGACGAGCACGGTCCGGCCGATGGCGGCGCGGGCTCGGTGCCCAACGAGCACGACGGCGGCGCCGACGGTGGTGCGGGCGGCGGGCGTTGATGTCCGCTCCCTCCACCGAGCGCAGCGCTTGCGGGTCTTCGGACCGGCAGGCGCTGCGCCGCTGCGTCGGGGTCGACCCCGACGTCTTCGCGGCCGAGCACTGGGGCCGGGCCCCGCTGTTCACCCCGGCGGCGGACCTGCCGAAGGCGTTCGACGACCTGCTGGACCTGGCCCAGGTCGACGAGCTGCTGTCGCGGCGCGGGCTGCGCACGCCGTTCCTGCGCGTCGCGCGTGACGGGTCGGTGCTCGGGTCGGCGCAGTTCACCCGCGGCGGCGGGGTCGGCGCGGACGTCGCCGACCAGGTCGCCGACGACAAGGTGGCGGCGCTGTTCGCCGAGGGCAGCACGCTGGTGCTGCAGGGCCTGCACCGGTTGTGGCCGTCGCTGATCGACCTCGCGGGCGACCTGAACACCGACCTGGGCCACCCTGTACAGATCAACGCCTACATCACCCCTCCGCAGTCTCAGGGGTTCTCCGCGCACTACGACGTGCACGACGTGTTCGTCCTGCAAGTCGCCGGGCACAAGCGCTGGCGCGTCCACGAGCCCGTGCACCCGGACCCGCTGCGCGACCAGCCGTGGGCCGACCACGCCGCCGCCGTCGCCGAGCAGGCGGGGCGGGAACCGCTCATCGACCGCGTGCTGGCGCCGGGCGACGCCCTGTACCTGCCGCGCGGCTACCTGCACTCGGCCGTGGCGCAGGGGGAGATCAGCGCCCACCTCACCGTCGGCGTGCACGTCGTGACCCGGCACGCGCTGGTGGAGGCGCTGTTCGCGCTCGCGGGCCGGGACGCAGACCTGCGCACGTCGCTGCCGCTCGGTGTCGACCTGGCCGACCCGGAGCAGCTCGCGCCGCACGTCGCCGACGTGGTGAAGCTCCTCGCGGGCGTGCTGGCCGACGCCGACCCGGCCGATGTCGCCGAACGGGTGCGCCGCCACGTGTGGGCGGGGAACCTGCCGAGCCCGGTCGCACCGCTGGCCCAGGCCACCGCCGCGCGCGGGGCCGAGGCGGGCACGTCGGTGCGCTGGCGCCCCGGCCTGCGCTTCCGGCTGGGCGCCGAGGGGGACCGGGTGGTGCTCGAACTGCCGCACAACCGCTTGACCCTGCCATCGTCGACCTCCGCCGCGCTCCACCGGCTGGCCACCGGGGACGTCGTCGTGCTCGGCGACCTGCCCGGCCTGCCGGTCGAGGACCAGCGGGTGCTGGTGCGCAGGCTGCTCAAGGACGGGATCGTGGTTCCGGCGTGACGGGTGAGCGGTGCGCGGACGGGTGCGTCCGCCGTGACGACACCCCGACCGCGACCGCGCCACCGGTGCGCCGCTGGGTGCTGGTGGAACTGCCCGGAGCGTGGGGGCCCGACCCGTTGCGGCGGACCGCGGAGGGCGTGGCGATCACGGCCGTGGCGGGCAGCGCGGGCGCCAGGGTGCTGTTCATCCGGCGGCCGGGCCGCACCGCCGCCGGGAAGCGCAGGCGGTGGGCGTTCGCGGACTCGACACCGGGGCAGGAGCGGATCCTGTGGTCGGAGTTCGACGATCCCGCCGAACTGGCCGACGTCCGGCTGGACGAGGGCGTTCCCTCCGACCGGCCGGTGTACCTGGTGTGCACGCACGGCAAGCACGACCTGTGCTGCGCGGTGCGCGGCCGTCCGGTCGCCGCCGCGCTGGCCGCGGCCCGGCCGGAGGACACCTGGGAGTGCTCGCACGTCGGCGGCGACCGGTTCGCCGCCAACCTGCTCGTCCTCCCGCACGGCCTCTACTACGGCAGGCTCGACGGGAAGACCGCCGTCGCCGTCGCCGAGGCGCACGAACGCGGCCTGGTGCTGGGCCCGGTGTCCCGCGGCCGCTCGTCGATACCCGCGCCCGCCCAGGCCGCCGAGCACTTCGCGCGCGGCCGCCTCGGCGAGGACCGGCTGGACCGGCTCAGCCTGGTGTCGGTGGACCAGGTCGAGCGGCACCGCTGGCAGGTGCGGTTCACCGGACCGGACGTGGTGGTCGACGTCAAGGCCGGGTTCCACCGGGCCGACGGCCCGCTCACCTGCGCCGGGTCGACACCCGGTACCGCGCGGGAGTTCGAGCTGGTCTCGATGTCCGACGGGGCCGGGTCCGACGCGAACAGGTGAGAGGCGGGTCCGCCGTCATGCGGACCTCCGCGACCCGACCTACGGTGGGCGTGAACCACGGAGGTCGGGTGATGGACGGTCGTTGGGAGTACGCGCTCCTGCTGCTCGGATGCCTTGCTGTGACAGCACCTCTGGAGTTCCTCGGCGACGGCGTGTACCGGCGGCCGGCCGAACTGGTCCGCGCGGTCCTCCCGGTCGTGCTGCTGTTCACGGCCTGGGACGTCGTGGCCGTCGCCAGGCGGCACTGGGACTACAACCCGGCGTTCGTCACCGGGCTGCGGCTTCCCGGCGCGCTGCCGGTCGAGGAGCTGCTGTTCTTCCTCGTGGTCCCGCTCTGCGCCGTGCTCACCTACGAGGCCGTGCTCACCATGCGCCCCAAGGGGATCCGGCTCGACGACGCGGTGCCGGACCTGGCCGCGCACCGCGGCTGAAGGGGCGCGGGTGGGCAGGGAGTACCTGGTGGCGGCACTGGCGGCCGCCGTGCTGACCGTCCTCTTCGAACTCCTGGTCCTGCGCACGGGCCTGTTCCGCCGCGCGGCCTACTGGATCGCGATGGGGATCGTCCTCGCGTTCCAGGTGCTGGTGGACGGCTGGCTGACCAAGCTGAGCGCGCCGGTCGTGCGCTACGCGGACTGGGCCATCAGCGGCGTGCGCGTGCCGTGGGACATCCCCGTCGAGGACTTCCTCTTCGGGTTCGCGATGGTGACGCTGACGCTGCTGCTGTGGGAGCGCTCGCGTGGCCGGAAGGCAGGAGTCTGAGTGCGGACCACGACCACGGCGGAGGTGCCCGGCGCGTTCGACGCCGCCGCCCCGGCCTACGACTTCCTGGTGCGGATGAACCCCGGCTACCACGACGCCCTGCGCCGCTCGGCGAGCGGACTGCGGCTGTCCGGAGGCGGCAAGGGCCTGCGGCTGCTCGACCTCGGCTGCGGCACGGGCGCGTCCACCGCCGCGCTGCTCGCCGCGGCGCCGGAGGCCGAGATCGTCGGCGTGGACGCGTCCGAGGGCATGCTGGCCCAGGCCCGCCGGAAACCCTGGCCCGACACGGTGTCCTTCGTGCACGCCAGGGCCGAGGAACTGCTCGCCGCGGGGGTGCGCGGGCCGTTCGACGGGGTCTTCGCCGCCTACCTGGTCCGCAACCTGCCGGACCCGGACCCGGTGCTGGAGGTGGTGCGGGACCTGTTGAAGCCCGGCGCCCCCTTCGTGGTCCACGAGTACTCCGTGCGCGACTCGCTGCCGAGCACGGTGATCTGGACGGCGGTGTGCTGGGCGGTGGTCATCCCCAGCGGCGCCGTCGCCACCCGCACGCCGGGGATCTTCACCTACCTGTGGCGCAGCGCACTCGCCTTCGACGGTGCAGGCGCGCTGCGCGACCGCTTGCGCCGCAGCGGTTTCACCGCCGTCCGCAGCGACACCGTGTCGGGCTGGCAGCGCGGAATCGTGCACACCTTCGTCGGGCACGCCCCCAAGGGAGACCAGGCATGACCACCCGCGACCCCAAGGCAGTCCGCATCCCCGGACCGGTGGGCCGGACGTCGTTCGAGCACGACGAACCCGTGGTGGCGGTGGTGGGCGGCGGGATCGCGGGCCTGTCCGCCGCGACGATCCTCGCCGAACGGGGCGCGCGGGTGGTGCTGTGCGAGCGCGAGGACTACCTGGGCGGCCGGGTCGGCGGCTGGGCGACGGAACTGGCGGACGGCAGCACCGCCACCATGACCCGCGGCTTCCACGCCTTCTTCCGGCAGTACTACAACCTGCGTTCGCTGCTGGGCAGGGTCGACCCGGACGGCACCGCGCTCGTCGGGCTGCCCGACTACCCGCTCTGGCACGCGAACGGCCACCGCGAGGGCTTCGCCGGGCTGCCGCGCGCCGTGCCGTGGAACGCGGCCGCGTTCCTCCGGCGCAGCCCCACGTTCGCGTGGAGGGACCTGCCGTCGGTGAACGCCCGCGCGGCGTTGCCGCTGCTCGACGTGTCGGTGCCGCGCACCTACGACGAGCTGGACGGCCTGGACGCGGCGACCTACCTCGGGCAGGTGCGCTTCCCGCGCGCGGCGCACGCGCTGGCGTTCGAGGTGTTCTCCCGCAGCTTCTTCGCCCACCCGAGCCGGATGTCGGCCGCCGAGCTGGCGACGATGTTCCACATCTACTTCCTCGGTTCGTCCGAGGGGCTGCTGTTCGACGTGGCGGCGGACCCGTTCCCGCACGCCCTGTGGAACCCGCTGGCCCGTTACCTGGACTCGCTCGGCGCCTCGGTGCGGACCGGGACTCCGGTGGAGGGCGTGGAGACCGGCGGCAGGCGGCGGTTCACCGTCCGGCTGCCGGGGGAGTCGATCGAGGCCGACGCGGTCGTGCTGGCCGCCGACGTGCCGGGGCTGCGCCGGATCGTCGGCGCCTCACCGGGACTGGCGACATCCGAGTGGCGGGCGGGGATCGCGGACCTGGAGACCGCGCCGCCGTTCCTGGTGTCCCGCTACTGGCTCGACCGCCCGGTGCGCGCCGACCGGCCCGGATTCCTCGGCACGACGGGGTACGACCTGCTCGACAACGTCTCCGTGCTGAACCACTACGAGCACGAGGCCCGCGCCTGGGCGGCGCGCACCGGCGGTTCCGTGGTGGAGCTGCACGGTTACGCGCTGCCGTCCGACCTGGACCTGGCCTCGGCCCGCGGGCGGCTGTTCGACCAGCTCCACGTGGTGTACCCGGAGACCAAGGCCGCCGGGATCGTGGACGAGCGGCACGAGCTGCGCGCGGACTGCCCGCTGTTCCCGCCCGGCGGGTTCGCGGGCCGCCCCACCGTCGGCACGCCGGACGACCTCCTCGTGCTGGCGGGCGACCTGGTGCGCGTCGACGTGCCGGTCGCGCTGATGGAACGCGCCGCGACGACCGGGTTCACCGCCGCCAACCGGCTGCTCGCCCGGTGGGGCGTGGCCGGTACTCCACTGTGGACGGTGCCAACCTCCGGCCGCGGACCGCTGCTGCGCGCGGCGGCCCGGCGGTGGGGGCGCAACCCGGATCAGCCGGGCAGCCGACCGGTGGCGCGCAACGCGCAGCGCCGCTCGGCGTAGGCCATGTCGTCGCGCCACAACCGCTTCGCGGCCCACCGCATCACCGGCCGCAGCGCGGGCGCGGCCGACCTGGCCACGGCGAACCCCCGCCGGGGCGAGTGCGCGATCGTCGCCTCGACGACGGCCGTGCGCGCGACCCCGTCCGGGCCCGGCGCCAAGGGGGTGGCGTGGGTCTCCACCACGCTGCCCGCGCCCTCGCCCTCGACGATGTGCATCACGATCGTGCGCGGCTCCGGGCAGGTGAACGCGGCCACCACCGGCACGCCCACCCGGCCCGCCAGCCGGAAGGTGACCTCCACCAGGAACTTGTCGTCCCGATCGGTCGGCGTCTCCAGCACGCTCAGGTTCGCGAACGAGTACGGGTGGAACCACGCGCCGTGCCACGGGTCGAGCCGGTTGGCGACCACGTCCTCCGGTTCGCACCGGCCGATCACGGTCGCGACGGCGTCGACCGAGCCCTCCGGCGGGCGGACCGGCAGCACGGGTTCCGGCAGCGGTTCCTCACCGCCGACCTCGTCCAGCCGCACCCACGCCAGCACGCCGTCGTCGTGCGCGGGGTAGGGGCTCCAGCCGCCGAACCGCCTGCCGTCCAGGGCCAGCCCGTGCCACCGGCACACGACCTTGCCCTGGTGCACCGCGCCGTCGCACAGCGGCGCGCCCAGGTGCGGGCACGCGCCGGGCCCGGCGAGCAGTTCGCCACCGGCCCCGCGCCACGCGACGACCTCGCGCCCCGCCACGGTGAGCCCGAAGGGCTTGCCCGCCACCACGTCGCGGCTCGCGCCCAGCACGAACCAGTTCCCCGACGGCCGGGCCAGCGCGCGTTTGAGCGCCGACTCGATGAGCGCGGGCTTCGCGTCGCGCCAGGTCGGCTCCTGCTCCGGCCACGGCCGGCTGCCGAACACGCGCAACGGGATTCGGACGGGCATGCGTGACTCCTCGGGAACTCAGGCCGAGCGGACCAGCACGGACCTGGCCAGCGCGGGAAGGGCGATCGCCAGCCTGCGGCCGCCGGACACGACGACCCGGCCGCCCAGCACGTCGTGGTCGGCCTCCTCGATCAGGTCGAGGATCCGGCCGTACAGCCGGAAGGCCGTGCCCACGCACGGCCTCGACCTCGGCGCGAGCATGGCGATGCCGGGTTCGGCGTCCCGGTACACCGCGCGGGCCCTGGCGACCTGGTGGGCCAGTGCGCGGCGGATGCGCTGGTCGGTCCGGCCGCTCTTGCGGGCGTGCAGCAGCATCTGCCGGTCCACGCCGAAGGCGGCCAGTTCGTCCGCGGGCAGGTAGACCCGGCCGCGGTCGAGGTCCTCGCCCACGTCGCGCAGGAAGTTGGTCAGCTGGAACGCCACGCCCAGCGCCGCCGCGGCGGGCTCCGCCTCCGCCCTCGGCACGCTGGTGCCCAGCACCGGCAGCACCTGGAGGCCGATGACGGCGGCCGACCCGTGCACGTACCGGGCGAGGTCGGCGTAGGTCGGGTAGTCGGTGACCTCGAGGTCCATCCGCATGGACGCCAGGAAGTCGGTGAAGTTCCGGTGGTCGATCCCGTAGCGGCCCGCGGTGTCCACCACCGCCGCGATCACGGGGTCGTCGCTGCGGCCCGCTGCCAGCCCCGCGAGCAGGGTCTCCTCCACAGTGGACAGCTGCGCGGCGCGTTCGGTCGGAGTCCGGCCGTCGTGCACCTCGTCGACGATGTCGTCAGCCCACCGGGCGAACCCGTACAGCGCGTGGACGGCCGGTCGCTGCTCGCGCTTGAGCAGCCGCGTGGCCAGGTAGTAGGTGCGCCCGTGCACGGCGTTGAGCGCACGGCAGCGCGCGTAAGCCTGCCGCAGCACGGGATCCGTGATGGCGGCGGCGTCGAGTTCCCGGTCTACGGACATGGGTGCTCAGGATCCTTCCGCGGGGGCACGGGCCCACGCTAGGGCCCCTCGTCCGGGTTCGCATGACGGACGCTCATCATGCGAACCCGGCTCCGCGCTGTTTAGCTCTGCTGGCCATTCCAGCGATCCGTGCGCCACCGCGGATCCGCTCGCCACCGTCGGCCCACCCCAGGAGGCGATGATGACGACGGCCCCCACCGCCCGCGCGGACGGACCGATCGTGCTCGACGACACCGGCGCCTTCGGGTCGCTGCACGCCGCGCTGGTGGCCTTCTTCGACACCAGGCCGCACGCCGACCTAGCCCCCGAACTGGTCGACGAGCTGTCCCGGCTCGTCCTCGGCGGCGGCAAGCGCGTCCGGCCGACGTTCGCCTGGTGGGGGTGGCGGGCCGCGGGCGGGGCGTCCGACGGGCCCGACGCCGACGCCACCGTGCGCGCCCTGGTCGCGCTGGAGCTGCTCCAGGGCTGCGCGGTCGTGCACGACGACGTGATGGACCGGTCCACGACCCGCAGGGGCAGGCCCGCCGCGCATGTCCGCTTCGCCGCCCACCACCAGCGCGCCCGGTGGGCGGGCGACGGGCGGGTGTACGGCGACTCCGCCGCGATCCTCGTGGGCGACCTCGCCCTCGCCTGGGCGGACGACGCGCTCGTCACCGCGGGCCTGGACGGCGCCGCCCTCGCCCGCGCCTGGGTTCCCTGGCAGGCCGTGCGCACCGAGATGATGGCCGGGCAGCACCTCGACCTGCTCGCCTGCGCCCGGCGGGAGGAGTCGCTGGAGCGGACGCTGCGGGTGGCGCGGTTCAAGACCGCCGCGTACACGGTGGAACGGCCGCTGCACTTGGGCGCCGCCCTCGCGGGAGCGCCCGCGGACCTCATCGACGCGCTGCGCGAGTTCGGCCGCGACATCGGCGTGGCGTTCCAGCTGCGCGACGACCTGCTCGGCGTGTTCGGCGACGCCGAGACCATCGGCAAACCGGTCGGCGACGACCTGCGCGAGGGCAAGCGCACCCCGCTCATGGCCGTCGCGATCGGACTCGCGCGGGCGGCGGGCCGCGCGGACTCCGTCCGGCTGCTGCACTCGTGCCTGGACGGGCCGCACGTCACCGAGCAGACCGTCGCCGACGTCCGGGACCTGCTGCACGACCTCGGAGCCGTGGAAGCGGTCGAGGAGCAGATCGCGGTCCTCACCTCCAGCGCGCTGCGCGCACTCGACCACGCGCGGATGACCGGTCAGGCCAGGGCCGCGCTGCGGCGGCTGGCCACGCTGGTCACCGCCCGCCGAAGCTAGGAGTCCCTTCGTGGTCCACGTTGTCCGAGGCCGGACCGACTCGGTCGTGGTGGTGGGTGCCGGGCTGGCCGGGCTCTCCGCCGCCCTGCACCTGCGCGGCGACGGCCACGAGGTGACCGTGGTGGACAAGGGCGAGGTGCCCGGCGGTCTCGCCGGCAGGCTCGACCTGGCGGGGCACCACCTCGACACCGGCCCCACCGTCCTCACGATGCCGGAGCTGCTCGACGAGGCGCTGGGCGCGGTCGGCGAGACGCTCACCGACCGACTGGAACTGCTGCCGCTGCACCCGGCCTACCGGGCGGCCTTCGCCGACGGCAGCGCGCTGGACGTGCACACCGACCAGGCGGCGATGGAGCAGGCGATCACCGAGTTCGCCGGGGGGACCGAGGCCGACGGCTACCGCCGCCTGCGCAGGTGGCTCACGAACCTGTACGAGGTGCAGCGCGACCGGTTCATCGGCGCGAACTTCGACAGCCCGCTGGACTTGGCGGGCCGCGACCTGGTGGCGCTCGCCGCGATGGGCGGCTTCGGGCGCCTGGACTCCGCGGTCGGCCGGTACCTGCGCGACCCCCGGCTGCGGCGGGTGTTCACGTTCCAGTCCCTCTACGCCGGGGTCGCGCCCGGCGACGCGCTGGCCGCCTACGCCGTCATCGCCTACATGGACACCGTCGCGGGCGTGTGGTTCCCGCGCGGCGGCATGCACGCCGTCCCCACGGCGCTGGCCGCCGCGGCCGAGGCCGCCGGGGTCCGGTTCGTCCACGGCGCCGAGGTCGTCGCGCTCGAACGCTCCGGCGACCGCGTCACGGCCGTGCGCACCGACGCGGACCGGTTCCCCTGCGACGCCCTGGTGCTGGCCACCGGGCCCGCCCAGAGCACCCGGCTGCTGCGCGGCGGGCCCCGCCGACCCCTCGCCCTGCGCTGGTCGCCCTCCGCGGTGGTGGTGCACCTGAGCGCGGACCGCGTCACCGACGAGGTCGCGCACCACACGATCTCCTTCGGCGGGGCGTGGGAGAGCACCTTCGACGAGATCATCGCGCAGGGCAGGCTGATGAGCGACCCGTCCCTGCTGCTGACCACGCCGACGCTCACGGACCCCGACCTGGCCCCGCCCGGCAAGCACACGCAGTTCCTGCTCGCCCCGTGCCCCAACCTCGACGCCGCGGCGATCGACTGGGAGGCCGTCGGCCCCCGCTACGCCGAGGAGGTCGTCGAGGAGGTGGTGCGCCGCAAGCTGGTCGGCTCCACCGCCGACGTCACCCGGCTGGCCGTGGTCACCCCCGACGACTGGGCGCGCGCCGGGCAGGCCGCGGGCACCCCGTTCTCCGCCGCCCACACGTTCGCCCAGACCGGCCCGTTCCGCCCGCGCAACCTGCCGTTCCGGCACGGCAACGTGGTGCTCGCCGGCAGCGGCACCACACCGGGCGTCGGCATCCCGCCGGTGCTCATCTCCGGGCGGCTGGCGGCCCAGAGGCTGCGCAGGGCCTGACCGCTCACCGGTCGAAGTCGACCCGCATGACCACCCGGCGCACGGTCGGGCGGGTGACCGCGGTGAGCCCGGCCTCCTCGAAGACCTGGACGGCGCCCACGTGCAGTTCGCCCCAGGTGATCTCCTTGCCCGGCTGGGTGATCATCGCGTACGCCTCCAGCGCCCTGGCGCCGCGTTCGCGGGCGAAGTCGACCGCGGCGCGGGCGAGCGGGTAGGTGAGCCCGCGCCCCCGGTAGCCCTTGCGGACCACGAAGCAGGTCACCGCCCACACGCCGTCGTCGTCCTTGTCCTCGGCCCGGTCCTTCCACGGGACGCGGGAGGTGCGCAGCTTCGGGTACGCCGTGCGCGGTTCGACCGCCACCCAGCCGATCGGGTCGCCGTCGAGGTAGGCGACCAGTCCGCTGGTGCTCGGGGCGTCCGGGTCGTCGCACCCGGTCTGCTCCCACTGCATCCCGAGGCGCTGCTCCCTGGTGGTGTCGCGGGGCATCCAGCCGACGACCTTGAACCGCTGGCACCGGCAGTGGCCCGAGTAGTCGGCGGTGCCGAACACCGCCGTGAGGTCCTCCTGGGACGACTCGTTGGCGGGGACGATCCTGAGCCGCTCGACGGGGATCGGGGTCATCGCGCTTGCGGCGGGTCGTTGCCCACCAGGCCGTCGAACGCCTCGCGCAGGAGGTCGGCGTGGCCGGTGTGCCGGAGGTACTCCTCGATCAGGTCGATCAGGACGCGGCGCAGGTTGAGGTGCTCGCCGGACGGGAGGGCGAAGCGCGACGGCCGGTCCAGCCCGCCGTCGGCGAGCGCGGTCGCCCACGCGGCGCGGGAGCGCTCCACCGACCGGCTCCAGAGCGCGTAGAGCTCCTCGGGGGAGTCGCCGGCGGCCGAGCGCCACTCCCAGCCGGGTTCGGCGTCGAAGTCGACCGCGTCCCACGGCGGCCCGATCGGCTCGCCGGACAGGTCGCGGGCGATGAACCCGTTCTCGAGCAGCGCCATGTGCTTGAGCAGCCCGCCGAGGGTCATCGTCGACGGCGGGTGCCGCATGTCCAGGCCCGCCGTGTCGAGCCCGCCGCACTTCCAGGCGAACTGGCCGCGCACCCGTTCCAGCGCGAACAGCATCATCTCGGTCTCGCCCGCCGTCGGCGACGGCTCGTGGATCGTGGTGTCCACCAAGGGGGTCTCGGTCATGGCGGGCACGGTAGCCTCCATTCCGGACGTTCCCCTTCCGGATGGCTGGGCGGCATGACCTCCGACACGAGCCCCACTTCGAGAGCGCTGCTCGCGCTCGAACTGCTCCAGGGCGCCCCCGGCATCACCGCGGACCGGCTCGCCGACAAGCTCGGCGTCACGGAACGGGCGGCCCGGCGCTACGTCGGCATCCTCCGCGAGGCGGGCATCCCGGTCGAGGCCGTCCGCGGCCCGCACGGGGGCTACCGGCTCGGGCGCGGCCTGCGGCTGCCGCCGTTGACGTTCAGCGCGGCCGAGGCGCTCGGGCTCGTGATGGCGGTGCTCGACGGCCACCACGACGCGGGCGATCCCGCCGACCCGGTGGGCAGCGCGCTGGGCAAGCTCGTGCGCGCGCTCCCCGAGCAGGTCGCGGCCCGTGCCGAGGCCGTCCGCCGCACCGCGGCACCAGCACCCGACCGCGCCGCCGCCCGACCCGACCCGCACACCACGAGCACGCTTGTGGGGGCCTGCTCCGACCGCAGGCGGGTGCGGTTCGGCTACCGCTCGGAGGCGGGGTCGGAGTGGACCGTCGACGCCGACCCGTGGGCGGTCGTCGTCCGGCACGGCCGGTGGTACCTGCTGTGCCGGTCGGTGGCCAAGGACGCCGTGCGCGCCTACCGGATCGACCGCGTGCGGGAGGTGGACGTCCTCGACGACGTGTTCGAGCCGCCCGCCGACCTCGACCCGGTCGTGGTGCTCGAGGAGCACCTGGGCGCCGGGTGGGACTACGACGTCGAGGTGGTGGTGGACGCGCCCGCCGACACCCTGGAGCGCTGCCTGTCCCGCACCCTGGGCAGGCTCACACCGGTCGACGCCGGGACCACGCGGCTGGTCGGCAGCACCGGCAACCCGCACTGGTACGCCGAGCAGCTCGCCACGATCCCCGCGTCCTACCGGATCGTGCGGGGACCCGAGGTGCGGCACGCCGCGCGCCTGCTCGGCGAACGGCTGCTGGCCGCGGCGGCGGACCCGGATCCCGGACCTGCCGATCCTTCGCGCCGAGAAGCGTCATCCTGACGTGGAACGGGTACTCGACCGGCCGTGACGGTGGTGATCCACCGGAACGACGGCCGGACGACCTCCGCTTCGGCACGCACACCCATCACAGCCAAGGCCGGGAGGCGCAGTGGACGACGACGAGGTCGACGCGGTCATCGTGGGATCGGGCCCCAACGGCCTGGTGGCCGCCAACGTGCTCGCCGACGAGGGCTGGAACGTCCTCGTGCTGGAGGCCGCCGACACACCCGGTGGGGCCGTGCGGACGGCCGAGATCACCGCGCCCGGCTTCCGCAACGACCTGTTCAGCGCGTTCTACCCGCTCGGCGTCGCCTCGCCCGCCTTGACCGCGCTCGGCCTCGACGAACACGGCCTGCGCTGGTCGCACGCCCCCGAGGTGCTCGCGCACGTGTTCCCCGACGACCGGTCCGCGCTGCTGTCGCGGGACCCGGAGCGGACGGCGAAGTCGGTCGGCACGTTCGCGGCCGAGGACGCCGACGCGTGGTTGGAGGAGTTCGCGAGGTGGCGGCGCGTCCGCGACGACGTGCTGGGCTCGCTGCTCGGACCGTTCCCGCCGGTCCGGTCCGGCACGCGGTTGCTGCGCGAGCTGGGGGTCGCCGACGGGCTGCGGTTCGCGCGGATGGCGGTGCAGCCGGTGCGGAGGTTCGGCGACGAGCGGTTCCGCGGCGACGGGGCGAAGATCCTGCTGGCGGGCAACGCGCTGCACACCGACCTCGGCCCGGACCAGGCGGGCGGCGCCGTGTTCGGCTGGCTGCTGGCGATGCTGGGCCAGGACGTCGGCTTCCCGGTGCCCGAGGGCGGGGCGGGGGAGCTGATCGGCGCGCTCGTGCGCAGGCTGGAGTCCCGCGGCGGCCGGGTGCAGTGCGGCAGGCCCGTGCGGAAGGTGGTCGTGGCGGGCGGTCGGGCGCTGGGCGTGCGGGACGCCGAGGGCGGGCTGGTCAGGGCCCGGCGCGCGGTGCTGGCCGACGTGCCCGCGCCCGCGCTGTACCTCGACCTGGTCGGCGAGGAGCACCTGCCCGCCAGGCTGGTCGACGATTTGGCCGACTTCGAGTGGGACGACGCCACGATCAAGATCGACTGGGCGCTGTCCGGACCGATCCCGTGGACCTCGGAGGACGCCCGGCTGGCGGGCACCGTGCACCTGGGCACCGACCTCAACGGCCTGGCGGGCTTCGCCAACGACCTCGCGTGCGACCGGGTCCCGCGCTCGCCGTTCCTGCTGCTGGGGCAGATGACCACGGCGGACCCGACCCGCTCGCCCGAGGGCACCGAGTCGGTGTGGGCGTACACGCACGTGCCGCGCGGCGAGGTGTGGTCCCAGGACCGGCTGCGGCGGCGGGCCGATCGCGTGGAGCAGATCGTGGAGAAGCACGCGCCGGGCTTCCGGGACCTGGTCCTCGCCCGCGCCGTGAGCGGGCCCGCCGAGTTGCAGGAGCGCAACCCCAGTGTGGTCGGCGGTGCCATCAACGCGGGCACGTCGAACATCCACCAGCAGCTGGTGTTCCGGCCGACGCCGGGGCTGTCCCGCGCGGACACGCCCGTCGACCGGCTCTACCTGGCGGGGGCGTCGGCCCATCCTGGTGGCGGCGTGCACGGGGCGTGCGGCGCGAACGCCGCCCGCGCCGCGCTGGCCCGTGACGGCCACGCCGGTGGCGCCTACCGCGCGGTCATCGGCGCGGCCCTGCGGGCCGTCTACCGGTGACCGCCGCGCACCACCACGTTCCGAAGGCGGAGCAGGGCCTCCCGGTTGCGCGGTCGCGGCGCCGGGGCCCGCACCGCCTCCGGCACCAGTGAGCCAGGGCCCCGCACCGCTTTCTCCGCCATCCTGACCCTCATGCCGCCCTCGGTGGCGGTCAGCTCGAACCGGATCAGCGCGGTGCCGGCGGGCCGCGCCTTCGCGTGCGGCTCCAGCGAATCGCCCGGCACCACGGACCGCACCGCGGTCTCGTCCTCGAGCTGCGACGGCCACGTGCCGACGCTGTGGTGGATCCTGGTCCCGACCACGGGCCGGCCCTCGTCGACGTCGCGGATGTGCGCGGCGCTCACGACCCACCCCGCGTAGGTCCAGCCGTCGGCGAGGACGGTGAACACCCCGGCGGGCGGGCGGGGGAGGGCGAGTTCGACGGTCGTCGTACCCGCAGGTGCCCGCGGCGGGCGGCCGGAACCCCGCGCGGCGCTAACGCGGACCGGGGTCGGGGGGGACCGCTTCGGCGATCGAGGCCGCCAGCGTCACGTGGTCGGTGATCCCGGTCAGCGACATCAGCCGGATCACCTGCCGCGAGCCGATCACCCGGACGTCCACGCCGCGGCGGACGACGGTCAGGAACGAGGCGAGGCCCACCGAGTCGCAGAACGGCACCGCGGCCAGGTCGAGAACGACCACGCCCGATTCGGTGTCGATCCGTTCCAGGTGCCAGGCGAGTTTCGGCGCGGTGTCCGCGTCGAGTTCTCCAGCGACCGTCACCAGCACGGCGACAGGGGTGTGCGCCACTTCCACGAAGAAGTCTTCCTCCGACTGCGCCACCACGGGCGGCCCTCCTTCTCTTCGTCCTTGCGGCAAACAGCACTCCGGGTCGAGGTCGACAACGTTGCTGGTCAGCACGGTGGACGCTCGATCCACCGGGCCCGACGGTTGCTGATTAACGCCTTGTGGGCGTTAGTCCGTGTTTTCGCGACGTCGTTCATCACGCAGGAAATATCGCTATCGGTGCTGCGATTCGTTACAGGGTTTTCCGGCTGCGAATAATGGGTAACCATTTCTGGTGAGATGCAGAAGATTGCTGGAACAATGCTCTGACTAGGCATTTTTCGAGTGGACGCGGGGATCGGCACCGGTTCCGGGAGGCCCTGCTCAATGGTCGAGCGCCGTGACCCGTGGGCCCGGCGCTCACCCCCTTCATCGGCCGCCCCGGCCCGCGCCTGTAGGCCTGCACCCCGGTTGTACCCGAACAGAGCAACGCGTCATCGTTCGGGCAGGTCGACGGCGGTGTCCGCCAGCGGTGCGAACAGGTCCCCCAGCGAGGCGACGCGGTCGAGGACGTCCCCGGCGGTGAAGCGGAGGTCGTCGGTGCGCGCGCAGCCGCGGACCTCGTCCCAGGTGATCGGGGCCGACGCGGTCGGGGCGCCCCGGCCGCGCAGCGAGTACGGGGCGACGGTCGTCTTGGCCGGGTTGTTCTGGCTCCAGTCGACGAGCACCCTGCCGGGCCGCAGCGCCTTGGCCATCCTGGCCGTCACGAGGTCCGGCGTCTCGCCCGCCAGCCGTTCCGCCAGCGCCTTCGCGTAGGCCGAGGTGTGCCCGGCCCGCGCGACCCGCACGGCGGCGTAGAGCTGCATGCCCTTGGACCCGCTGGTCTTGGCGACCGGGGCGAGGCCGTCGGCGACCAGCAGGTCGTGCAGCCGCCCGGCGACCCCGGCGCACTCGACGACCGTCGTGCCCGGCCCCGGATCGAGGTCGAACACCAGCCGGTCGGGGAGCTGCCGGGTGCCGTCGGGGCCGACGGTCCACTGCGGCACGTGCAGTTCCAGGGAGGCGAGGTTGGTCATCCAGACCAGGGCGGGCAGGTCGTCGACCAGCGCGTACTCGACGATCTCGCGGCCGGCGCGCGACCCGGTGTTGGGCAGGCGCGCGGTGCGGAGCCAGTCCGGGGCGCCGTCCGGGACGTTCTTCTGGAAGAACCGCTGCCCGTCGACCCCGTCCGGGAAGCGGACGACCGTGACGGGCCTGCCCGCGAGGTGGGGGAGCAGCACCGGCGCGACCCGGCTGTAGTAGTCGATCACCTCGGCCTTGGTGAACCCGTCGTCCGGGTACAGCACCTTGTCCAGGTTCGTCAGCGCGAGCCGCCGCTGCCCGACCTTCACGGCCACCCGTGCCGGCGTCGGGGCGGGCGGCCGTTCCGGCACGGCCCGGCGGCCCGTCGCGGGGGCGAGGACCTCCGACTCGTCGCGGTCCTCGCGCAGGCCGCGCCAGCTGGTGTGCCGCAGCCGCCCGCCGATCCTGGTGAACTGCCGGAACCGGACCTCGCCCACCAGCACGGGGTCGACCCACCGCGCGCCCGCGACGTCCTCGCGCGGCGGCTTGGCCGCGAACGGGTGGGTCCGGCGCTCCATCGCGGAGAACCGGTCGCGCAGCTCGTCGCGCTCCCGGTGGGAGAAGCCGGTGCCGACGTCGCCGAGGTACACCAGGTCGCCGGTGTCCGGGTCGTGCCCGCCGAGCAGGAGCCCGCCCAGCGTGCCGGTGAAGCTCAGCTTGCCGGGCCGCCAGCCGCAGACGACGACCTCCAGCGTCTGCTCCAAGGGGTGCTTGAGCCAGTGGTCCGGCCGCTCGCCGGGGTGGTAGGGCGAGGTCCGCAGCTTCGCGATCAGGCCCTCGTGGCCCTCGGTCGCGAGCCGGTCGAGCAGGTCCGCGGGTGTCAGCCCGTCGGCGGCCAGCTCGTCGAACGTGACCGCCGGGACCACCGACACCAGGTCGGGGTCCGGCATCGGGATCCGGGAGAGCAGCGCGCGCCGCTCGTCGTAGGGCTCGCGCAGCAGCGGGGTGTCACCGAGCCGCAGCAGGTCGAACGCGAGGAACCGCACCGGCACGTCGTCGAAGACCTCGTCGCGCACGATCGAGCCGCTGTGCCTGCGGTAGCGCCCGCGCCGTTCCTGCATCATCCCGAAGTCGACCCGGCCCGCGTCGTCGTGGACGACGATCTCCCCGTCGACCACCAGGGTCCCGCCGCCGAGGACGCCGACCAGCGAGGGGAACTCGGCGGTGAAGTCGATCCCGTTGCGGCTGGTGAGCACCGTCGTGCCGTCCTCGGCGACCCGCATCAGCGCCCGGTAGCCGTCCAGCTTGTGCTCGTACGCCCATTCCGGGCCCGCGCGCAGCCGTCCGCCGTCGGGCTTGGCGAGCATGGGCGGCACCCAGCCCGGAACGGCGTCGGATCCGCCACCACCGGACGCCCGCGCCATGTCCGACCTCCGATGCCCACGACGTCCCCAGTCTGCCCGTCGAGCCCGCCCGAAGGTAACCCGTTCGGCCCAATCTCGCTCGGCATATCCCGTGGTCACGAGGCATCTCGGCCATGATGGCGCCAAAGTGGCGCCATCATGGCTTGCGTCGGCGCCATGTATGCGTCATAGTTGTGCCATGGACCTGAGCACCTACATCGACAACCTGGGTAGCGAACTGGCGCTGCTCGCCGAGACCGGAGGCGAGGAGGCCCGTGCGCTGGTCGAGCGCCTCAGCGGGTCGCTGGAGTCGGCGATCCGGCTGACGCTGCTGGAGACGCTGTCCGCCGCGGCGGACGAGATCACCCTGGACCTGGCGCCGGGCTCGGTCGAACTGCGCCTGCGCGGTCGCGAACCGAACTTCGTCGTCACGCTGCCGCCCGCCGAGCAGCCCGCCGAAGCCGCCGTGCCCCGTGAGCGCGAGATCCCGGCGCGGGTGGAGGAGGCCGTGGCCGGTGCCGACGACGGTGCCACCGCCCGGATCAACTTCCGGCTCCCCGAGCAGCTCAAGGCCTCCATCGAGGAGGCCGCCGCCAAGGAGGGCCGGTCGGTGAACGCCTGGCTCGTGCGGGTGGCCTCGACCGCGCTGCGACCGCCGGACCGGAGCCCGCGCCCCGAGTCGGGCAGCCCCGGCAAGCGCGGGAACAGCCGCTACACCGGCTGGGTGCAGTAGTCCGCCCCTAGCTCTCCCACCTGCAAGAACACCACTCCGACACCATCACAGGGGACAGCCATGCCCATTTTCGACACTCCCGATCCCATCGACGTCACGGTCGACATCCCCAGCGGCGACGTGCGGATCGTCGCGAGCGACCGGACCGACACCGTCGTCGAGGTCCGGCCCGGCGACGAGCGCGACGAGCGGGACGTGCAGGCCGCCGAGCAGACCCGCGTCGAGTTCCAGGACGGGAGGCTGCTGATCAGGACGCCCAAGCAGCTTGGCCTGTCCAACCTCCGCAAGGCCCGGTCGGTCGACGTGCGGATCGAGGTGCCCACCGGCTCGCAGGTGCGGGGCGACACCGGGATGGGCGACCTCCGCCTGACCGGGCGGCTCGGCGAGTGCAGGCTCAAGTCCGGCACCGGCCACATCGAGGTCGACCGGAGCGGGCCGCTGCGCCTGCACACGTCCACCGGCAACGTCAGCGTGGACGCCGTCGACGGCGACGCCGACATCTCCACCTCGTCCGGCACCCTCCGCGTCGGCGAGGTCGACGGGGGCGCGGTCGTCAAGAACTCCAACGGCGCCACCACGATCGGCAGGGTCGCCGGGGACCTGAGGGTGCGCGCGTCCAACGGCGACATCTCCGTCGCCCACGCGGCGGCCGGGGTCGACGCCAAGAGCGCCAACGGCTCGCTGCGGGTCGGCGAGGTGGTCAGCGGCTCCGTGGTGCTCAAGACGTCGATGGGCGACATCGAGGTCGGCATCGCCGGGGACACCGCCGCCTGGCTCGACGTGCACACCTCCGCGGGCCGCGTGCGCAACTCGCTGGACCAGACCGAGGCGCGCCCCGAGCGGGCCAAGACCGTCGAGGTGCGCGCCCAGACCTCGTTCGGCGACATCACCGTCCACCGTTCCTGACAAGGGGAGTCCCGTGCACACCAGGCAATCGGCGATCACCGCCACCGGGCTGCGCAAGTCCTACGGCGCCAAGGTCGTCCTCGACGGCATCGACCTCGACGTCCCGCAGGGCTCGATCTTCGCCCTGCTCGGCCCCAACGGGGCGGGCAAGACCACGACGGTGCAGATCCTGTCCACCCTCGTCAAGGCGGACGGCGGGCAGGTCGCCGTCGGCGGCCACGACCCCGTCCGCGAACCCGACTCCGTCCGCGCCGCGATCGGCGTCACCGGCCAGTTCTCGGCCGTCGACAACCTCCTGACCGCCGAGGAGAACCTGATCCTCATGGCGGACCTGCACCACCTCGGCAAGGCCGAGGGCCGCCGCCGCGCCGCCGCGCTGCTGGAGCGGTTCGACCTCGTCGACTCGGCGAAGAACCTGGCGTCGACGTTCTCCGGCGGCATGAGGCGACGCCTCGACCTCGCCATGGGCATGGTCGGCAACCCGCGCATCGTGTTCCTCGACGAACCCACCACCGGCCTGGACCCGCGCAGCCGCCGCGACATGTGGCGGATGATCCGCGAGCTGGTGGCGGGCGGCGTGACGATCTTCCTCACCACCCAGTACCTGGACGAGGCCGACCAGCTCGCCGACCGGATCGCCGTGCTGGACAACGGGAAGCTGGTCGCCGAGGGCACCGCTGCGGAACTCAAGCGGCTGGTCCCCGGCGGCCACGTCAGCCTCCGCTTCGCCGACCCGGAGGCGCTCGGCTCGGCCGTCCGGACGTTCGGCGACGTGCCGCGCGACGACGACGCGCTCGTCCTGCGCGTGCCCAGCGACGGCGGCGTGGCGTCCCTGCGCGGCCTCCTCGCGCGGCTCGACGCGGACGCCATCGAGGTCGCCGAGCTGACCGTGCACACCCCTGACCTCGACGACGTCTTCCTCGCCCTCACCGGCAAGCCCCACCACGAGAAGGAACCCGCGACATGAGCACCCACGCCCTCGCCGACTCCGCCACCATGCTCCGGCGGCAGCTCCGGCACATGAAGCGCTACCCGTCGCTCACGTTCATGCTCGCCGGGATGCCGGTCGTCTTCCTGCTCCTGTTCGCCTACGTCTTCGGCGGCACGCTGGGAGCCGGGCTCGGCGGCCCGTCGGGCGGCCGGGCCGAGTACATCGCCTACCTCGTGCCCGGTGTGCTGCTGATGGCCGTGGCGTCCGCCGCGCAGGGGACGGCGATCTCCGTCGCGATGGACATGACCGAGGGCATCGTCAACCGGTTCCGCACCATGGCGATCTCCCGCGCGTCGGTGCTGACCGGGCACGTGCTCGGCAGCCTCGTGCAGACGCTCATCAGCATGTTGATCGTGCTCGCCGTCGCGCTGCTGATCGGCTTCCGGCCCAGTGCCACCCCGGTCGAGTGGCTGGCCGTCATCGGGGTCCTCGTGCTGCTCACGTTCGCGCTCGTCTGGCTGTCGGTCGCGCTGGGGCTGGTGTCCGAGAGCGTCGAGACCGCGAGCAACCTGCCGATGCCACTGGTCCTGCTCCCGTTCCTGGGCAGCGGTTTCGTCCCCACCGACTCCATGCCGACCGGCCTGCGCTGGTTCGCCGAGTACCAGCCGTTCACACCCGTCATCGAGACGCTCCGCGGCCTGCTGGTCGGCACGCCCATCGGCGGCAGCGGCTACCTCGCGGTCGGCTGGTGCGTCGTGATCGCACTGGGCGGCTACCTCTGGGCCAAGAAGCTCTACGCCCGCGCCCGCTGACCGGAATTCTTTGGGGGAGAAGAAAAACGCGCCGGCCACCGACGAGGAACCGGCCGACATCCTCGGCCCGCACCGGCTCCTGCTGACCTGGTAGCGCTGCGCCGAGTGCCGCCCGCGGCTAGCGTGGACCGCAGTCCCACCGGGAGGTCCACACCGTGCTCGACGGGATGCGGCTGGTCGACGCGCACGTCCACGTGCCGCTGCTCGGCACGTTGAAGCGGGCCTGGGTCACCTGGGCGGAGGACTTCGGCGTGGACGGGATCCTCCCCGAAGTCTGGGACTCCGACGGCAGGCCGCGCCCCGACCGCCTGGCGGAGCTGTTCGCGGCACAGGGCGTCGACACCGCACTCCTGTTCTGCGAGTACAGCCCGAAGGCGACCGGAATGCAGGAGTTCGAGGACCTGCTGCCGCTCGTCGACCACGACCCCGCGAGGTTCCGCCCGGTCGCGAACGTCAACCCGCACCTGGACTTCCCGATCGCGGCGGAGGTGCGGCGGCGGCAGCTCGGCCTCGCTGCCGCGGCGCTCAAGCTCCACCCGGTGCACGGCGGTTTCCGCTGCGACGACGCCGCCCTGTACCCGGCGTACCACGTGTTGGAGGAGTCGGGCGTTCCGCTGGTCGTCCACTGCGGAACGAGCTCGTTCCCCGGCTCCTCCAACGAGTACGCCGATCCCGCCTTCCTGATCCCCGTCATCCGCGACTTCCCCGGCCTGGACGTCGTCCTGGCCCACGGCGGCCGCGGCTGGTGGTACGACGCGGCGGCGTTCCTGGCGCCGGCACACGACACCGTCTGGATCGAACTGTCCGGCCTGCCGCCGAAGCGCCTTCCCGAGTACTACCGGAACTTCGACCTCGCCAGGCTCGCCAAGCGGTGGATCTTCGGCACC
This sequence comes from Umezawaea sp. Da 62-37, assembly GCF_032460545.1. Lineage (GTDB taxonomy): Bacteria > Actinomycetota > Actinomycetes > Mycobacteriales > Pseudonocardiaceae > Umezawaea. The sequence goes on along the minus strand of NZ_CP135965.1, from coordinate 1,926,300 downwards.
GACTGGCCGGGCGTCCCCGGCACGGCGGCCAACGCCCGCGCCGTCGCCGCCCTCGTCCCGGACCTGGCGGCCGACGTCCTCGGCGGCAACGCCGCCCGCGTGCACGCCGGTCTACGCTGACACGGAGACCACTTGCTTGCCGACCACGCCACCGCGTTCGAAAGCCTGGTGCGCCAACGCGATCCCGTCGAGCGGGAACACCCCGTCCACCACCGGGCGCAGCGCCCCGGACGCCACGTACCCGGCCACGTCGTCCAGCAGCGCCGTGTCGGGGTTGGCGCTGAACGCCCGGATCCGCCGGGACCCGTGGACGACGGACGCGGCGACCTCCACCAGCCCACCGGGCGACAACCCGACGGTGACCATCCGCCCGCCGGGCGCCAGCCGTCGGCGGAAGCGGTTCAGGTCGGCGCCGACCGCGTCCACCACCACGTCGAACGGCCCGATCGCCTCCGCCGCGGCGGTCCCGTAGTCCAGGACCACGTCCGCCCCCAGGCCGCGGAGGACGTCGGCGTGCCGGTCACGGGCCAGCGCGGTGACGTGCCCGCCCATCGCGTGGGCCAACTGCACGGCCGCCGATCCCACCCCGCCCGCCGCCCCGCGCACCAGCACCCGTTCCCCGGCCGCCACCCGCACGGTGTCGCGCAGCGCGATCAGCGCCGTGACCCCGCCGACGACCAGGGCCGCGGCCTCCACCGACGACAGGCCCTGCGGTGCCGCCCCGAGCCTGTTCGCGGGCACCACCACGTACTCGGCCGCCCCGCCGACGGCGTGCCGCTCGCGGGGGTGCACCGTCCCCCACACCCGGTCGCCGACGGCGAAGCCCTGGACGCCGTCGCCGACGGCGTCGACCACACCCGCGAAGTCCAGCCCGGTCCCGATCGGGAACCGCCGCCCCGACACGATCTTCAACCCCCCGGCCCGGACGATGGTGTCGTGCCCGTTCACGCTGCTGGCCCCGACCGACACCAGGACCTCGCCCGCGGCGGGGGTCGGACGTGCGACCTCGTTGACGCGCAACACGTCCGGCGAGCCGAATCCGGTGATCTGAGCGGCCTTCATGGTGGTTGTCCTCCGCGATCGGTTGTGGTGCCACCGATCCTGGGCCCCCGGCGCGATCGGACGGTCGGCCGGCTTTTCCTGGGACAACCAGACCCACCCTCCGCCACCGCGGGCTCGGCATACTGGACCGGTGACCGACGACGCCCGGCGTGAGCTCGCCGAATTCCTGCGCACCCGACGGACCCGGCTGCGCCCGCAGGACGTCGGCCTGGAACCCGGTCCGCGCCGACGGGTCGCGGGACTGCGCCGCGAGGAGCTGGCGTTGCTGGCCGGGGTCAGCTCGGACTACTACCAGCGCATGGAGCAGGGCCGGGACGTGCGGCCGTCCGACCAGGTCCTCGACGCCCTCGCCCGCGCGCTGAACTTCTCCGCCGAGGAGTCCCGGCACCTGCACAGCCTCGCCGCCTCCGCCCGCACGCCCGCCAAGGCGCCCCGCACCCACGAGCCGGACGACGTGCCCGCCACCACGCTGCGGCTGCTGCGCACGACCGCCTCACCCGCGCTGGTCGTCGGCCGCTTCCTGGACGTGCTGGCCTGGAACCCGCTCGCGGGCGCCCTGCTCAGCGGCTTCACCGACCTGGCGGCGAACCAGCGGAACCTGCTGGCGCTGCTGCTCCACCCGGAAGCCGACCAGGCGTGCCCGGAACGGGCGGCCACGGTCGCCGAGCTGACCGCGATGCTCCGGGCCCAGGTCGCCGCCGAACCGGGCCACCCGCGGGCCGCGGAACTCGTCGGCGAGCTGGCGGTGCGCAGCGACGAGTTCGCCACCCTGTGGGCCCGCCACGACGTGGAGGAGACCACCCGCGGCCGGATGCGCGTCAACCACCCGCTGGTCGGCGAACTGAACCTCGACTGGGACGCCTACCCCATGCCCGGCGCCCCCGGCCCGCTCCTGATCGTCTACACCGCCCCGGAGGGCAGCCCGGACGAGGACCGCCTCCGGCTGCTCACGGGGCTGCTCGCGGGGTGAGGTCCAGCGGCCTTCCTGCCCGCCGTCGTGGCGAGGGTCCGTTCGACGCGGCGCGCCAGGTCGCGCACGTCGTCCATCTTCGGATGCCTGCGCGCGGCTTCGGCCAGTTGCCTGAGCGCGTCGTCCACGCGATCGGAACGAACCGCCCCGACGGCCGCGAGCGCCTCGTCGCCGACCTCCACCGCCTCCCGCGGATCGTCGCGGGTCATCAGGAGAACCGCGAGGTTCGCCCTGGCGAGCGCCTTGCCGCGCGAGTGGCCCTCCGGGAAGCGGATGATCGCCGATTCGAGCCGCTGCCGGGCGTCGTGGTGGTCGCCGCCGCCGAGCGCCAAGTGCAGCAACGCCCTACCGGCGTCGCGCTCCAGGTGGGCTTGGCCGTAGTGCGACAGCCAGGCCGGTTCGGTGCTCGTCGTCGCACCGCCGAACAGGTCTTCGGCCTTGGTCACGGCCGCCCGGCAGTCATCCGCGCGGTGCACGCCGATCAGCCCGAGCGCGCGGGCGTGACGGGTGTGCACCATCGCGCCGACCTTGGGGGACAGGCGATCGGCCCGCACCAACGCCATCTCGGCGAAGCTCAGCGCGTCGTCACTCCGCCCCTGGTGCACCGAGAGGTTGGCCAGGCCGGACAGGGCTTTGGCGCGCATCGACCAGTCACCCGACTCGGTCGCGCAGCCGACCCCGAAGCGGAAAGCCCGCTCGGCGTGGACGTGCAGACCCGCGTCGAAGCAAACGCCCGCTGTCGTGTCCGCCAATTCGGCGACGGCCGAGAACAGGTCGGCGCGGACGGACGCGGTGGCGAACGTCCCCTCCGCCAGTTCCGCGGAGGCCGACAACTGGGCGACGGCCGCACGGGCGGAGAGATGCCCGCCGTACTGGTGGTCCTGGCAGGCGAACAGACGGGCCAGGTGGCGAACGTGGTCGACGTCGGCCTGCCCGATCCGCCGTCCCGCGCCCGTCGCCCCGGTGCCGAACTCGCCCAGGGGATCGGTGAAGGCCAGGCCCGCCACTGAACCGGCCAGCACTCGCAAGAACGCCTTGCGGTCCACGTCGTCCCCTCCTCCGTCGTGTTGAGGGTCTTCTTCCACGATAGCCACGCGAGAACGAGGACTGGCGAAGCCGAGGTCACGGTCCGAGGTCACCTCCAGCACGGCGCGGAGGGCGGCGCGGTAGCCGTGGTTCGGCCAGCGGTGCAGACCCCGTTCGAGCTTGCCGATGTAGTTGTCGTCCATCGCGCCGCCGCGACCGGTCGCCGCCTCGAACAGCGCGTTCGCCCGTTCGGCGAGCTGCCCTTGGGTGAGGTCGGCGGCGTAGCGGGCCGCACGCAACAGGTTGTTCGGAACGGGTGCCACTCGCCCTCGCTGTGTGTTGGCTCGTGTGCTCAGCGTAGCGGCTGATCTGCGGTGCGCCCGTGAAACCACCTGGTTCTCCGGGTGGTTCTCCCGGTGCCGAGCAGTCTTGACCGGCGGGTTTCCCTCCGTTCTCCCCGGACCGGTCTGGAACGAGGCTGGTGGACGGGCGCCCGCGTCGGGTGCCCGTCCACCAGCCGATTCCGACACCGTTGGGAACCGCATTCGTGATGCCACGTGACGACAAGCACCCGTCCGCCCGCCTGTCCAGCGCTCACAGCCGGGAACTCGGCGAGGAGTTGCGGAGGGTTCGGGTAGGTCTCGGGATCAAAGCCTCCACCCTCTGCGAGGAGGTGGGGTGGTCGTCGGCCAAGCTCAGCAAGCTGGAAGGCGGCACACGAGGCGCTTGCGAAGCGGATGTCGCCACGCTGCTGGGCTTCTACCGCGCTGACAAGGCCGTGCGCGCCCGTGTTCTCGAGTTGGTGAAGCAGTCGGACCGCGGCTGCTTCGTGCGCGCGCATCACGACGCCTCACCGGACGACGTGCTGTGCGCGCGGATGCACGAGGCTGTCGCCCGGACGCTCACCTGCTACCAGCCACTGCTGCTGCCGTCGCTGCTGCGCAGCAAGGCGTACGCCGAAGCCCTGCTCGGGCACGCTGGCGCGGGTGGGGAACAGCGTGACTCCCGGCTTGGTCACCTCGCCGCGCGACAGGAGGTGCTGCACCGGGAATCAGCGCCCGAAGCGGTGGTCTTCATCCACGAAGCGGCGCTGCACCTGGTGGTAGGCGGTCCTGCGGTCATGCACGACCAGTGCATGCGCCTCTGCTTCATGGCCGACCGGGCGCGACTCGGTCTGCGCGTGGTACCCATGTCGGCGGGACATCCCGCGCTGCGGTGCTCGGCGACGCTCTTGACCTTCGCCGAGCCGCTGAAGCCGTTGGCCTTCAGCGAGACCGCCACGGCCACGGCGTTCTTCGACGAGGACACCGCCATCGCCGCCGTGCGGCGGAAGTTCGCGGCGCTGGGCGCGATGGCGCTCGGTGTCGAGGAGTCGCGGGCCGTCTTCAGGCGGTGGGCCGTCGCGTACGACACGACGGATCCCCGGTCCGGGACCGTCGCCGCCGCACAGCGGTGAACGCCCTCCCGCTCACGCCAGTTCGTTCGACGCCGACCACACGGCCAGGTGTGCGGCGACCTCCTCCGCCTCCGGGACGCCCAGCTCCTGGTAGACCGCCAGGCTCAGTTCCCAGTGCAGGCGGGCGGCTTCGGGGTCGTTCGGCGCGACGGCGTGGCCGAGGCCGACGTGGGCGCGGGCCTGCTGGTGGCGGTCGCCGATGTCGAGCGCGATCGCCAGTGCCCGCTGGTGGTCGGTCTCGGATGGCAGTCCCGCCGCGCGGTGCGCTTCGCCGAAGTCGTTGAGGACGCTGACCTCCTGGGCGCGGTCGCCGGTCTCGCGGGTGATGGCCAGCGCCTGTCGCAGGTGTTCCAGCGCCTCGGGGTGCCTGCCGGAGTCGCTGAGGACCTGGCCGATGTTCGCGAGCACGTGCCCCTCGCGGTCGCGGTCGGCCAGTTCCCGCATCAGCGCGAGCGCCTCGTGCTGGCAGCGCAGGGCCTCGTCGCGGTTGCGCAGCCGCTGGTGGACGATCCCGAGGTGGATGAGGGTCTCGCCCTCGCTCCACCGGTCGCCGAACTCGCGCATGATCACCAGCGCCTCGTCGCAGTGGCGCAGCGCCTCGTCGTACCGGCCGAGCCGCTCGCAGACCAGCCCGAGGTTGCTCAGCGTCGTGCCCTCGCCGCGCCGGTCGCCGATCTCCCGGTACAGGGCCAGCCCCTCCAGGTGGTGGTCGACCGCTTCGACGTACTGCCCCATCCGGTCGTGCAGCAGACCGAGGTTGCCCAGCACCGCCGCCTCGCCCTTGCGCTCGCCGATCTCCCGGTACAGCGCCAGGGCGTCCTGGTAGTGCTCCATCGCCTCGGGTGTCCGCCGCGCCTGCCAGTGCGCGGTGCCCAGGCTCTTGAGCACTTCGGCCTGGGCGAACGGGTCCGCCAACTCGCGCGCGGCCCGCAGCGCCGCCCGGTGCGTGGTGATCCAGTCGTCCAGCCTGCCGCGGATGAAGTAGAAGCGCCACAACGCCTGCGTCAGCTGCCAGCTGTGCTCCCGCGGCCCGTCGTCGGCCGCCCGCGTCACCATCGCCAGCAGGTTCGCGCGCTCGACGTCCAGCAGCGCCAACGCTTCCCCGCCGTTCGCGGGCTCCGGGGCGTCGGCGGGCGGGTGGACGATCCGCGGCGGCCGCGCGGCGGGACCGAGGTGGGCGCCCGCGGTCGTGGCGAGGTGCAGGTAGTAGTCGGACAGCCGGGCCATGGCCTCGGTACGACCGGCTTCGGGCTCGGTGTCCAGTGCGACGCCCAGGGCGTGCTCGCGCAGCAGGTCGTGGAAGCGGTAGCGGTCGGCCGTCGGCTGTTCGAGCAGGTGCACGTCGACCAGCTCCTCCAGCAGCCGGTCGGCCTCCGCCGCGCGGGTGCCGGTCAGCGCGGCGGCGGCGAACGCGTCGAAGTCGCCGCCGGGCACCAGTCCGAGCAGCCGGAACAGCCGCCGCTGGCCGTCGGTCAGGTGGTCGTAGGACAGCGCGAACGTCGCGGCGACGCTGCGGTCGCCCGCGGCCAGCTCCGGCAACCCCTGCCGCAGCCGCTGGGCCAGGTGCGCCACCGTCCACTTGGGACGGCTGCGCAGCCGCGCGGCGGCGATCCGCAACGCCAGCGGCAGGTGGCCGCACAGCGCGACCACCTCCTCGACGACGGCGGGCTCCTGGTCGACGCGGTCGTCGCCGACCACGGTGCGGAACAGCGAGACCGCGTCCCGGTGCGGCATCAGCTCCAGCGACAGCACCCGCGCCGACTCCAGGTCGACCAGCCGCCGCCTGCTGGTGATCAGCGTCAGCGCGCGGGACGTGCCGGGCAGCAGCGGGCGGACCTGGGAGCTGTCGGCGGCGTTGTCCAGCACGACGAGCGCGCGCCGGGTGGCCAGTTCGGCCCGCCACAGCGCCGAGCGCTCGGCGAGGTCGGCCGGGATGCGGTCACCGGGCACGCCGAGGGCCCGCAGCAGGGTCTCCAGCGCGGTCATCGGGTCCATGGCGGCGCGGTCGGAGGCGTGGCCGTGCAGGTCGACGAACAGCTGCGCGTCGGGGTAGCGGTCGGTCAGCAGGTGCGCCAGGTGGACCGCGAGCGTGGTCTTCCCGACGCCCGCCATGCCGTCGATGGCGTCGATCACCACCGCGGTCGGGGCGCCGGGGTTGGCCGGGATCGCGGCGAGCACGTGCCGCAGCTCCTCCTCCCGGCCGGTGAAGTCGGAGAGGTCGCCGGGCAGGTCGTTGCGGACGACCCTCGCCACCGGCTCGGCCTCGGCGACCCGGCCGCGCAGGATGGCCTCGTGCACGCGCCGCAGCGGGGGGCTGGGGTCGCTGCCCAGCTCCCGGGCCAGCCGCCGCCGCGTCCGGTCGAAGTGCTCCAGCGCGTCGGCCTGCCTGCCCGAGTGGTAGAGGGCGACCATGAGCTGGGCCGCCATCCGCTCGTCGAGCGGCTGCTCGGCGGTCCGCGACCGCAGCGAGGGCAGCACGTCCGCGTGGTCGCCCAGCCGCAGCGCGAGGTCGTTGCGGTCCAGTTCGGCCGCCAGCCGTTCGCGGCCGAGCTGCTCGCGGACCATCGCCACCCACGGGGTGTCCAGGCCCGCGAACGCCTCGCCGCGCCAGAGCCCCAGCGCCCGCTCGTACAGCTCGGGCTCCTCGGTCGCGCGGGCGCGGGCCACCAGGTCGCGGAACAGGTGCAGGTCCACGTCGGTCTCCTCCACGCCCAGGACGTAGCTGCCGGACTTGCGCGTGATCGTGACGAGGCCCGCCAGCGACTGCCGCACGCGGGTCAGGTAGCTGTGCAGCGTCCCCACGGCCCGTTGCGGCGCCCGCTGGCCCCACACCCGGTCGACCAGCTGGTCGACCGAGACGGGTCTGTTGGCGTCCATGAGCAGCGCGGCCAGCACGCACTGCTGCCGGGCGGGTCCGACGTCGATCCGGTGGCCGTCGACGAGGGCTTCGACGGTGCCGAGCATGCGGAGTCGCACGGCTTCGCGTGTGGAGGGCATCGTGATTGGAATAGCGGTTCCGACGTGCGGATTCAAGTGGATCACAAGGATCGTGCACCTTCGGCCCAGCACCCTGGGACGCGTGGCGGCCGAGAAGCGCCGCGCGGGATCAGGACTCGCCGGTAGGAGGAGCGATGACCATGACCAGGATCCGCATCGGATGCGGGGCCGCGGGAGCGACCAGACGGGCGCGGGCGACCACCACCACCGGCACCCGCCCCTGACCCCCGCGGGCCCGCTGACCGGCTACCACCTCGTGGACCACCGGTCCCCGCACGTTTCACACGTCCTCCTGGCTTGGGCAGGCCGTTCCCGCCCGTGGTGACGGGGTGGTGGAGGGGGAGGCGGCGCGGTGGGCAGCGATAGCATTCGCCCATGCGGCCGCGCCGCCGCTGACCGCGCGGACCGGGGTCGTCTTCGACCTCCGGTCCGCACGGCCCTTGACCAGCGCCGCGCACTCGGCCGTCGTCCGGACGGCGGGGTGCGCCGCCGGTTCACCCCGTTACCGGTGGACAGCGCTTTCCGCAGGGCCTGGTGTGACTTGCGCCACCAAACAGGGGTTCGGCTGTTCCGGCAGCGGCCCGATGCAGGAGTCGCGGAGGCCGGGGCGCGTCACGAGATGGACCGCAGCCCGCCGCGGGACCGGTGGCGGAGTTCGTCGACGGCCTGGGCCGTTCCCGCGTCCGCAGGGAGGAAGACGACCAGCTGCTGGGCGTCGTCGGTGAGTTCGAGCGTCTCGCGGAGCAGGCGCAGCCGGTGCCCCTCCGGGTGGTCGAGTTCGAGGACCCCGCGTGGCGGGACCACGTGGCGGTTCAGCCTGCGGGTGAAGTCGAGGCCCGCGGTGGAGGCGAGTTCCGCAGTGAGCCACTCGTGGTTCTCGATGGACGGCCCGAGCCACAGGTCGAACGCCTGCTCGTCCGCGACGCCGTCCCAGTCGGCGAAGAACGTCCGGGCGCGGGGGTCGGTGAACACGTAGCGGGTGACGTTGGGGGCGTCGGTGTCGAGCAGTCCGGTCCCCCTGGTCACCGCCTCGTAGCCGCTGGTGCGGGCGAGGACGTCGCCCAGCCGGTTCGTCACCACGGCGATGCCCGGTTCGAGGAGGCGGAGCGTCCGCAGGACGGACGGTCGCACGTGCAGGCGCGGTGGCGCGGGCGCGGTGTGGGCGGAGCACTCGCCGCCGGTGATCTTCGTGAGGTAGCGCAGGTGGTTGCGCTCCGCGGGGTCGAGGCTGAGCGCGTCGGCGAGCGCGTTCACCACCGCCACCGAGGGGTTGCGGTCGCGGCCCTGCTCGACGCGGGTCAGGTACTCGACGCTGATGCCCGCCCGCGAGGCGAGGTCCGCGCGCCGCAGACCCGGTGACCGGCGGCGGTCGCGCTGGGGGAGCCCCAGCGATTCCGGCTGGAGGCTGTCGCGCTTGGCCCGGATGAAATCCCCCAACGGCGTGCCCATGTCGTGAGCATATGGCGCTGTCCGCCCGTCGTGGAGTGCCCAGGGTGGCCGTGCGGGGGCCAGCCTGGACACGGTCTGGTCGCGGCACGACGAAGGCCGAACCATGGTGGGCATGGAGAACAGGCACAAACTCGTGATCATCATCGGCAGCGTCCGGGAAGGACGGTTCGGCCCGGTCGTGGCCTCGTGGGTCGCCGACCAGGCCGCCCTGCACGGCGCTTTTGACGTGGAGGTCGTCGACCTGGCCGGGATCGACATCCCGTTGGCACTGCCCGCCGCGTCGCCGAAGTACGCGGGCGACGACTACCCCCGCCCGGCCGGGATGGCGGCGCTGACGTCGGCCCTGGAGGGCGCCGACGCGTTCGTCGTGGTGACGCCCGAGTACAACCACTCCTACCCGGCGTCGCTGAAAGCGGCCATCGACTGGCACTTCACCGAGTGGACGGCCAAACCCGTCGCCTTCGTCAGCTACGGCGGCGCGGCCGGCGGGCGGCACGCGGTGCTGCACCTGGAGAACGTGCTGACCGAGCTGCACGCGGTCACCATCCACGACGGTCTGTCGTTCCCGAACTACTTCACCGCGTGGCAGGACGGCCACCCGCTCGACTCCGAAGCACCGGGGTACGCCAAGACCCTGTTCGAGCAGCTGGCGTGGTGGGCCGGTGCGCTCCGGTCCGCGCGGGAGGCCGCCCCCTACCCGGCCTGAAGCAGGCGGTTCGCTGTTGGGACGTGCTGGTCAGGCCCTGGACTTGGCCAGCAGTTCGACGACCTCGTCGGCGGTGCCGGTCTCGCCGAGCAGCGGCAGGACGCGGCGGACGGTGTTGTCGTGGGCGTCGGGATCGATGTCGGTCATGGCGTCGGTGGCCAGGGTGACGTGGTAGCCGTGCTCGTGGGCGGCGCGGGCCGTGGACTCCACGCCGAGGCTGGTGGCCACACCCGCCAGCACGACCTGGGTCACGCCGCGGCGGCGCAGCTGCACGTCCAGGTCGGTGCCGTGGAACGAGCCCCAGTTGCGCTTGGTGACGACGATGTCCTCCGCGTGCCCCGCCAGCTCGTCGACGACGACGTCCCAGCCCTCGGGCGGCACGCCGCCCGCGCGGCCGGACATGTCGGTGCGGCCGGGCGTGGCGTCGGCCCCGTCGGCGGCGGTGGTGAACCGGACCAGCACGACCGGCAGGCCGTGCGAGCGGAACGCGGCGGCGAGGTCGACCGCGCGGGCGATGACCTCCTGGGCGGTGTGCGGTGCGGTGGGGCGGGAGAGGACGCCGTTCTGGAGGTCGACGACCACCAGGGCGGTGTGGTCGTCGAGGGTGGTGAGCGGCATGGACTGTCCTTTCGCGACAGTGGGGTTACGGCCGGGTCAGCCGTTCCAGCAGGGTGATCGCCGTGAGCAGGGTCCGCCGCTCGGCCTCGGAGTAGTGCTCGTGCATCGCGCGGGTCAACCACTCGTCGCCCGCGTTCCGGCTGTCCTCGAACATCGCGAGGCCCGCCGGGCTCAGCGAGACCAGCTGACGGCGGCCGTCGCCGGGGTCCTGGCGGCGTTCGACCAGCCCGCGCTCCTCCAGCACGGCCAGCGTGGGCGCGACCGCCTGCGGGCGGATCCGCTCGGCCGCCGCGAGGTCGCTGGCCGAGGCGTCGCCCTCCTTGCCGAGCCTGCTGAGCACCGACGCCTGGGACGGCGTGAGCCCCTGGTTGTCGGACAGCTCCTTGAACCTGCGGTAGAGCCTGCCGAACGCCACGCGCAGTTCACGCGCCGCGCGGGCGGCGGACTCCGGGACGGCCCGATCGCTCCCTGCCATGCCCGGACCCTAAAGTCTTCAAGTCAGCTTGTGCAAGTCAGCTTGTTCAAGTGGAGTTGGCCACCTGTGCGCGTCTGGGGGCGAGCAGGAGTCCGGTGACCGCGTCCACGAGCGCCTCGCCGACCAGCGTCCAGTCGGCGGGCGTGCCCGTCTCGGCGGCGGTGCGCTCCTGCTCCGCGCAGGTGTGGATCACCGTCAGCCGCATGGCCTGCTCGCGCAGCGCCACCTCGCGCGCCGGGATGTCGGTGACGTGCGCCCACACCGCGGCCAAGCCCTCCTGGAACTGCGGCACCCGGATGAGGTCGGCGCGCGCGTTGTCGGCGAGCGCCGGGTCGGTGGAGATCTGGGGGCCGTAGCGCGCGAACCAGCTCGGTGTGCCGAGGTCGGCCAAGTGCCGCGTGTAGGGCAGGACGAGAGCGGCGACGTGGTCGCGCGGGTCGGTCGAACCGCGGGTCTCCTCCGCCATCCGCCAGGTGTGGCAGGCGATGGGGTCGGTGTGCGAGCGCGTGATGGCGCGGATGAGGTCGGCGCGGGTCCCGACGTGGTAGGTCAGCGCGGAGTTGTTGGCCTGGCCCGCCGCGTCGACGATCTGGCGGTTGGAGACCTGAGCGAGGCCGAGTTCGGCGTACAGGCGCTCGGCGGTGCGCAGCAGCAGTTCGCGGGTGGCTCCCGCCTGCTCCCGGCGGGGCGGCTGCGCCGGGTTGTCGGTGCTCATGGGGATCATCATCGCGGTACGTCGGGGCGCTGCGGATGGTTGCCCGGCGTGTGCCCGTTTGCCTTGCGGGGAGCCGGTGGCTGGCGACCGGGTACGAGGGCGTCGAGGTCGTTCTGGGGGATCCTCGGTTCAGCCGTGCGGCGGCCGCGGGTCGTGATGAGCCGCGGCCGTCGGTGGGTGTGGGGCGTTGTGGCGGAGCCCGGCCCCCGTGCGCGCGATTGTCTCAATGCACCACCCCCGTTTGTCAAGGCGGAAAAGATGCCTTGACAAACGGGGGTGGTGCAGGAGGGCGCTGTGTATCGGGGGCAGGGGGAGGTCTGGCTCCGCCAGCATCGGGCGTTGCCCGACAGGGCACCTCGCTGCGCGTCGGTAGGGCATCGGGCGTTGCCCGACGGGGCATCCTCGCTGCGCGTTGGACAGGGCATCAGGCTGCGCCTGACCAGGGCACCTCGCTGTGCGTCGGTAGGACGGCGGGCGCTCCGCGCCGGATGCGAGGGGGCGGCTGCGCCGAGGTGTTGGTGGTGGGCCTTGCTTTTCGTCGGTCAGGTGCCGGTGAGGATGTGGCGGGGGTTGTCGATGAGCATCTGGTCGATCTGGTTCTGGGTGGTGCCGCGTTCCAGGAGGGCTGGGATCACTTCGTCGTGCAGGTGGGTGAAGCGCCAGCGGGGGAGTAGTTCGCGTTTGACCTCGACGTCGAAGTTGTGGGTGAAGCAGGCGGCGTCGTGGGAGAGGACGATGCGTTCGGCGTAGCCCTCGGCGCAGAGCGAGGCGACGGTGGCGACGCGGTCTTCGAAGGGGAGCATGAGGTCCAGGCCGAAGCGGTCCATGCCGATGTAGGAGCCGGCGTCCATGAGTTTGCGCAGGTACACCAAGTCCGTGGTGTCGCCGGAGTGGCCGATCACGACGTGTTCCAGGTCGACGCCCTCCTCGCGGAAGATGGCCTGCTGTTCCAGGCCGCGTTCGGTGAGGGCGTGGGTGTGGGTGGAGATGGGGACGCCGGTGGCGAGGTGGGTGCGGGCGACGGCGCGCAGGACGCGGTCGACGCCCTCGGTGACGCCGGCGCGGTCGGTGGCGCACTTGAGGATGGCGGCCTTGACGCCGGTGTCGCCGATGCCCTTGGTGATGTCGCGGGTGAAGAACTCCGTGAGGAGTTCGGGGCCGTCGACGAGTTTGCCCGGACCGCGGAAGCGGAAGAACATCGGCACGTCGTCGTAGGTGTAGAGGCCGGTGGCGGCGAGGATCTGCACGTCGACCTGCTTGGCGACCTCGACGACGCGGGAGACGTTGCGGCCGAGACCCAGGACGGTGAGGTCGACGATCGTGCGAACGCCGCGGGAAGCGACGTCCTGGAGCTTCTGGCGGGCGTCCGCCATCCGCTCCTCCTCGTCCCAGCGGCCGGGGTAGTTCGACTCGATCTCCTGGTCGAGGACGAACACGTGCTCGTGCATCAGGGTCTGACCGAGGTCATCGGCGTCGATCGGGCCGAGGACGGATTCGACTGCGGGCATCGCTGGGGACTCCTCTCCTGAGGGCTAGAACTTGGCGATCACGGTTTCCTGGAAGCGGGCCAGCTCGTCGGCGATGTGCTCGTGGTCGAAGAGCAGCGTCGAGATGGTCACCCGGTCCACGCCCAGGTCGGCGAGTCGGTGCAGGACGTCGAGGTTGGCCAGCTCGTCGCGCTTCTTGGTCCAGCGGCTGGTGATCTCGATGGCGTCGGGGTCGCGGCCGTGGGCGACGGCCTCCTTGCGGCACCGCCGGATCAGCACGTCGAGCCGGTCGAGGTCGTACCCGCCGGGGAAGAAGCCGTCGCCGAGCCTGCCCGCCCTGATGGCGGCGGGGACGGTGAAGCCGCCGATGTGGATCGGGACCGAGGACCCGTGGGGGCGCGGGGAGCTGACCACGCCGGAGAAGGCCACCGAGTCGCTGCTGAAGTCGGCCGGTTCGCCCGACCACAGGGCGCGCATCGCGCCGATCGTGTCGTTCATCCGGGGCCCGCGGTCCTCGAATCCGACGCGCAGCGCGTCGAACTCCTCGCGCAGCCAGCCCGCGCCCACGCCGAGCAGCGTCCGCCCGCCGGAGAGCCGGTCCAGGGTCGCGACCTCCTTGGCGGTGATCAGCGCGTTGCGCTGGGGGAGGACCAGCACGGCGGTGCCGAGCTTGATCGTCGTGGTGCGGGCGGCGGCGAACGCCATCCAGATCAGCGGGTCGGCGATCGGGTGGTCGGGGGCGAACGGGATCCGGCCGTCGGCGGTCTCGGGGTAGAGCGGCTCGTACTCGGTGGGCAGCACGACGTGCTCGATCGTCCACAGCGAGTCGAAGCCGGTGGCCTCCGCGGCGACCGCGACCTCCGCCGCCGCCTCCGGGTCCGCGAAGCGGCCGATGTTCCCGTGGGTCAGTCCGAATCTCATCCCGGCGACTCCTTGATCTTGTGTGTTCCAGAACACTACTTGACACTGAATTCAGGTTCAAGTTACATGCTCGCAACACCCCGCCAGTTCGAATCCAGTCCTCCACGGGAGCCGCCAGGTGTCTGACGCCGCAACGTTCGCCCCGCCCGGCGGACTCGCCGCCAGTTCCGATTCCACGACTGCCGACGACCTCTCCGCCCTGTTCCGGCCGAGGGCCATCGCCGTCCTCGGCGCGTCCGGCAGGCCGGGCAACCCCTTCGCCCGCCCGCTGACCTACCTGGTCGAGCACGGTTTCGCCGGTGCCGTCTACCCGGTGAACCCCGGCTACCAGACCCTCGAGGGCCTCACCTGCTACCCCTCGCTCGACGACCTGCCCGGCGAGGTCGACCTGGTCCTGATGCTGGTCTCCGCCTCCGAGGTCGTCCGGCTGCTGCCGGCGGTGGCCAGGGCGGGCGCGAAGGCCGCGGTCGTGTTCGCCTCCGGCTTCGCCGAGACCGGGCCCGACGGCCAGGCGCTCCAGGAGGAGCTGGTCCGGCTGGCCCGCCACCACGGCGTCCGGCTGCTCGGCCCCAACTGCCAGGGCCTCTTGGCGGTCCACGACCACGTGGTCGCGTCGTTCACCGCGGCGCTCGAACTGGGCGTGCCCGAGCCGGGCAACATCGCCTACATCGGCCAGAGCGGCGCCGTCGGCGGCTCGATCTTCAGCCTCGCCAGGGAGCGCGGCCTGCGGATCGGCACCTGGGCCAGCACTGGCAACCAAGCCGACCTCGGCGCCACCGAGATCGCGAACTTCCTCGTCGAGGACCCGCGGATCCAGGTGCTCACGATGTACCTCGAGAGCCCCGTGCCCGGCGCCGAGTTCGACCGGCTGACCGCGCGGGCGGCCGAGCTGGGCAAGACGATCCTGGTGCTCCGGTCCGCGCTGTCGGGCTCCGGCGCGCGGGCCGCCACCTCGCACACCGGCGCGATCATCGGCGACGACGCCGCGTTCACCGCGATGTGCCGCGAGCGCGGGGTGGTCCAGGCCGACGACGTCGAGGACTTCATCGCCACGGCCCACGCGCTGAGCGTGCTGCCGCGTTCCGGCGGCCACCGGCTCGGCATCATCACGACCTCCGGCGGCGCGGGCAGCCTCGCCGCGGACCAGGCCGAGGCGCGCGGCATGACCGTCGACGACCTCACCGAACCGGTGCAGCGCAGGCTCGCCCGAGTGGTCCCGGACTTCGGCGCGGTGACCAACCCGGTCGACGTGACCGCGCAGATGTTCAAGGCCAACGAGACCGACGGGTTCATCGCGGTGTGCGACGAACTGCTCGCCGACCCGACGGTCGACTCCGTCCTGGTCGTCCTGACCATGGTCACCGGCGACCTGGCCACGTCGATGGCGCACGGCCTGTGCGGGCTGTGGGCCCGCGCGACCAAGCCGGTCGTGGTCGTGTGGCTCGCCGCCCGCCAGCAGACCGCCGAGGCCAGGGAGATCCTGCGCGCCAACGGGATGCCGGTGTACGACTCGCCGCGCATGGGCGTCGGCGTGCTGCACGCACTGGCCACCAGCGTTCCGATGCCGTCCCAGCCGCTCGGACGGCAGTCGGACCTCGGGGTCGGGGACGTCCTCAGTGGACTGCGCGGCGGCGTGATCACCGAGCACGAGGGCGCGGAAGTGCTGACGGCGTTGGGGATCGACCGCCCGCGGGAGCGCCTGGTGAGTTCGGTGAACCAGGCCGCCGACGCGGCGCGCGCGCTGGGAGGGCCGCTGGTGATGAAGATCCAGTCGCCCGAGGTGGTGCACAAGACCGAACGCGGCGGAGTGCGACTGGGCGTCGGTGTCGGCGAGGCGGCGACGGTCTACAGCGACCTCGTCGACCGCTTCACGGCCGAGGGCACGACCGAGGTGCTCGTGCAGGAGCAGGTGGCCGAAGGACCCGAACTGCTCGTCGGGATCACCAACACCGAGCCCGGCTTCCCGCCGCTGCTCACCGTCGGCATGGGCGGTGTCACCACGGAGCTGTACCAGGACACCACGACCAGGCTCGCCCCCGTCGACGCGCGGGCGGCCAAGCAGATGCTGCTGGAGCTGAAGGCCGCGCCGCTGCTGACCGGGTTCCGGGGCAGGGAGGGCCACGACCTGGACGCGGCGGCCGAGGCGATCGCGACGCTCAGCAGGCTCGCGGTACTGGTGGGCGACCGGCTGGCCGAACTCGAGGTCAACCCGCTGCGACTGGTCGACGCCGGGAAGCGGGCGATCGCGCTGGACTTCCTCCTACGCCTAGGCCCTCTTGAGGAGACGACCGCATGACACCCGAGACACGCCTGGACATCGAGAACGGGATCGCCGTCCTCACCGTCAGCAACCCGTCCATCAAGAACGCGCTCACCCTGAAGATGGCGCACCAGCTCACCGAGTTCTGCGACCGGATCGACGCCGACCGCACCATCGGCGCCGTGGTCGTCCGGGGCGACGGCGGCACGTTCTGCTCCGGGGCAGACACCCGCTCGTGGAACGGGACCTACGCCGATCCCATGAGCGACAGCGCCTACGCCGAGACCGACGACATCTACGGGGCGTTCTACCGGGTCGGCCAGATCAAGGTCCCGACCATCTCCGCGGTCCGCGGGGCCGCGGTCGGCGCGGGGCTGAACCTCGCACTGGCGACCGACCTGCGGATCGTCGCGGACGACGCCCGGCTCATCGCGGGCTTCCTCAAGGCGGGCATCCACCCCGGCGGCGGTTTCTTCACCATCGCCTCCCGCGTGGCGGGGCGCGAGGCGGCCGCGGCCATGGGCGTCTTCAGCGAGGAGGTCTCCGGCACGCGCGCCGTCCACATGGGACTCGCGTGGGAGGCGGTCGCCGACGACCGGGTGGAGGCGCGGGCGCTCGAACTGGCCGGGCGGATCGCCGGTGATCCCGTGCTGGCCCGACGGGTGGCGAAGTCCTTCCGCGCCGAAGCCGACCCGTCACCGCTGCCGTGGTCGACGGCCATCGAGGTCGAACGCGGTGTGCAGATCTGGACCCAGGCCCGTCGACTCCGGGCCGACGGCGACGACCAGGGGGAGGGACGATGATCGAGTTCCGGCCCTCGGGCCTGACCGAGGACGAGGAAGCGCTCCGCGCCGAGGTGCGCGAGTTCGTGGCGGAGGAGTTCCCCAGCGGTACTTACCTGCCCGAGCTGGGCATCAACGCGGGCGCCGACGTGGAGTTCAGCCGCAGGCTGGCCGCCCGCGGCTGGATCGGCATGGTCGTGCCGCAGGAGTACGGCGGACCGGGCAGGTCGGCGACCGAGCGGTTCCTCGTCGTGGAGGAGCTGCTCGCGGCGGGCGCCCCGGTCGGAGCGCACTGGGTCGCCGACCGGCAGACCGCGCCGGTCATCCTGTCCTTCGGCAGCGAACGGCTCAAGCGCGAGTTCCTGCCCCGCATCGTCGGCGGTGACGCGTTCTTCTGCCTGGGCATGAGCGAACCCGACAGCGGGTCGGACCTCGCCTCCGTGCGCACCAGGGCGACCCGCACCGAGGGCGGCTGGCTGCTCAACGGCAGCAAGGTCTGGACGTCGGGCGCGCAGTACTGCCACTACGTGATGACGCTGTGCCGAACCTCCCCGCAGGAGGGGCGCAAGCACGTCGGGCTGAGCCAGCTGATCGTCGACCTGACGTCGGACGGCCTGACCGTGTCGCCCATCAAGCTGCTCAACGGGCAGCACCACTTCAACGAGGTCGTGTTCGAGGACGTCTTCGTGCCCGACCACATGGTGCTCGGCGAGGTCGGGTCCGGGTGGCACCAGGTCACCTCCGAGCTGGCCTACGAGCGCTCCGGCCCGGACCGATTCCTGACCACCTTCCCCGTGCTGCGGTACTTCCTGGACTTCCGCGACGTGGCGGGCCCGGAGGCGGAGCTGCGGCTCGGCGCGCTGGCCGCCCGGTACTGGGTGCTGCGCAACATGTCCCTGTCGATCGCCAGGTCGCTCGACGGCGGCGAGGTCCCCGCGGTCGAGGCGACCCTGGTCAAGGACCTCGGCACCTCCTTCGAGCACGACGTGCTCGACCTGGTCCGCGACCTCTCCGGCGGCGAGCAGGAGCCCGGTGGCGACCTGTTCGACCAGCTGCTGGCCGAGGCGACGGTCACCGCCCCCACCTTCACCCTGCGCGGCGGCACCAACGAGGTGTTGCGGACCGTCGCGGCCAAGCACCTGCTGCGCGAGAAGCGGAGGGCACTGTGACCGACGAACTCCAGCTCCTGGACGAGACCGTGCGCGCCATCTTCGCCAAGCACTTCGACCGGGACACCCGCGCCGCCACCGGCCGCGAGTTCCCGCGCGAGTTGTGGACGGTGCTGGACAAGTCCGGGCTGACCGCGCTCGGCGACGTCGAGTCCGGCGCGGGCCTGGCCGAACTGGTCGTCCTGGCACGGGCCGTCGGCCGGGCGGGCGCGCCGGTGCCGCTGGTGGAGTCGGCGGGACTGGCGGCCTGGCTCGTGACCGGGGCGGGCCTCGACCTGCCCCCCGGCCTTACGACCTGCGCGGCCGCCCACCCCGACGACGACCTGACCGTGGTCCGCGCCGGGGACGGCTGGACGGCGACCGGTGTGCTGCACCGCGTCCCGTGGGGCCGCGACAGCGACCAGGTGGCCGCGGTCGCGACGGGGGAGGGCACGACGTTCGCCGTGGTGCTGCCGATCCCCGACGACCTCCGGCGCGGGACCAACCTCGCCGACGAGCCGCGCGACACCGTGCGGTTCGACGGGGTCGCCCTCGCCGCGGACGCGGTGGCGCCGACGGCGGTCGACCAGGACGCCCTGCGCGAACGGGGTGCCGTGCTGCGCGCCGCCTCCATGGGCGGGGCCATGGAGGCCGCGCTGGAGCTGTCGCTGGCCTACGCCGGTGAACGCGAGCAGTTCGGCCAGCCGATCTCCTCGTTCCAGGCGGTGCAGCACCACCTCGTCGCCATCGCGGAGGAGACCATGTGCACGGGCATGGCCGTGCAGCTCGCGGTGTCCGCCTCCCCGGAGCAGACGTCGTTCGCGGTCGCGGCGGCCAAGAACACCGCGGGATGCGCCGCGCGGATCGTGACCAAGCGGGCGCACCAGGTCCACGGCGCCATCGGCGTCACCGACGAGCACGCGCTGCCGTGGTCCACCACGCGGCTGTGGGCGTGGCAGGACGAGTTCGGCACCACCCGCGACTGGGCGGCGCTGCTGGGCCGCGGTGTGCTCGCGGACGGCGGCGCGGGCCTGTGGCCGCGGCTCAGCGCCAGCGCGGGCACGGGTGAGGCGGGATGACCGCGCCGCTGCTGCTCGACGTCACCGACTCCGTGGCGACGGTGACCCTGAACCGCCCCGACCACCTGAACGCGCTCAGCTCGGAGCTGCAACGGGAACTGGTCGAGGTGTTCGCGGACCTGGACCGCGACGACTCCGTCCGGGTCGTGCTCCTGGCCGCGAACGGGGACCGCGCCTTCAGCGCCGGTGCGGACCTCAAGCAGATGAACGGGAACGACAAGGCGGGCGCGGCGGCGTACCTGCCGATGAGCGGACCGACGCGGAACCTCTACGAAACGGTGCTGGAGTGCGGGAAACCGACGCTCGCGGTGCTGCACGGCTGGGTCGTCGGAGGCGGCCTGGAACTGGCGATGGCGTGCGACCTGCGCATCGCCGCCGACGACGCGCGGCTGATGCTGCCGGAGTCGAAAGTGGGGCTGGGGGCGAACTTCGGCAGCCAGATGCTGCCGAGGCTGGTGCCGATGGGGATCGCGTTCCAGATGCTGTACCTGGGCGAGCCGCTGGACGCGGTCGACGCCCACCGGGTGGGGCTGGTCAACTGGCTGGCCCCGCGAGCGGAGTTGGCGGACCGGGCCCGCGGGATCGCGGCGCAGCTCGTCGAGCGCGCGCCGGTGACCCTGCGCCGCTACAAGGCGATGGTGCGGGTGGGCTCGACGCTGCCCATCTCGACCGCGCTCCGCCTGGATCCGGGTCCGAGTCCGTACACGAGCGCCGATCGGCTTGAGGGGGCCGCGGCGTTCGTCGAGAAGCGAAAACCGCACTGGACCGGTCGGTGAAACCGGTTTTCGCGAGCTTCAGCACCACAACTCCTCGGGCGCTACGCGCCTCCCGATGGCGAGAGGTTCCAACGATGGCCACCAAGAAGTCCCACGGTCTGCTCGACATCCAGGCGTCCCGGCGCCGCTTCCTGATGGGCGCGGGCGCGCTGGGCGCCACGGGTCTGCTGGCCGCCTGCGGCGACTCCGGTTCGGCCTCCGGCGGCAGCGGCGGCGACAACCCGATCACCGTCGGCTACGTCGCCTCCCTCACCGGGGCCACCGCGGCCTACGGCACGCAGACCCTCAACGCCCTCCAGCTGGCGGCCAAGGACCTCAACGGGCTGGGCGGGATCCTCGGCCGCCAGGTCGTCATCAAGGCCGTCGACAACCAGTCCAAGCCCGACGCCGTGCCCGCGCTGATGAAGCAGCTCGTGCAGGACGGCTGCAAGATCATCCTCGGTGCCTCCGCCAGCCCGCCCACCGTCGTGGCGGCGACGACCGCCGACCAGATCAAGGTGCCGTTGCTCGTCCCGATGGAGGCCGCGGCGTCGATCATCGGCGACGGCCGCAAGTACGCGTTCAAGCTCGAACCCACGATGCCCGACGAGAAGGGCTGGGCCGCCGCGTCGGTGCGCGCCGTCATGGCGGGCGCCAAGGCCGCGGGGAGCCCGGTGCGGACCGCGCTGATCGTCCACGCGAGCCTCGGCGCCTTCCCGGAGGCCAAGACCGCGTGGGAGCGCACCCTCAAGGACGAGTTCCCCGACGTCAAGCTGCTGGACACCATCTCCTACGACGAGTCGTCCACCAGCGACTACGCCCCGCTGGTGAGCCGCGTGCAGGCGGCGAACCCGGACGTGCTGATCTTCGGCGGCAACCCGCAGGGCACGTTCCAGTTCTACCCCGCGCTCAAGGCGTCCGGCTTCGTCCCGCGGGCGACCGTCGGCGTGCTGGGCGGCAACACCAACACCAAGTTCGTCGAGTCGGCGGGCGACATCGCGGAGAACGACCTGGCGGGCAGCTACTGGACCCAGAAGCTGAAGGCCAAGGAGGGCTCCAAGTTCTCGCCGCAGAAGTTCTACGACGACTACGTGGCGGCCTACGACGGCCAGAAGCCCGACGGCATCGGGGCGTGCTACTACTCGGCGCTCGCGGTCGCCGCCGAGGCGATGACCATCGCGGGCACGGCCGACGACTCGGAGAAGATCGCGCAGGCGCTGCGCAAGGTCGACTTCGACGGCCTCGGCGGCGACAAGAACGGCATGTACATCATCGGCCACGGCGTGAAGTTCGACGAGAAGGGCCTGAACACCAAGGCCGAGGGCATCGTGACCCAGGTGCAGGGCGGCGAGTTCATCCCCGTGTACCCGGAGAACGTGGCCACCGCCAAGATCGTCTACCCGCGTCCCGGAAGCAAGTAGCCACCATGGCGACCACGTTGGAGATCGAGGGCCTCAGCGTCAGGCGGGGCCGGTCCGAGGTGCTGCACCAGGTCGACCTGGTTGTCCACGAGGGTGAGTGCGTCTGCCTCGTCGGGTCCAACGGGGCGGGCAAGACTTCGCTGATCGAGGGCGTGCTGGGAATGCTGCCCGCCAAGGCCAGGACGCTGTCGTTCCTGGGGGAGTCGCTGCTCGGCGTCCGCCCCTGGGACCGGGTCCGCCGGGGCCTGGTCGTGGTCCCGCAGGACCGCGACCTGTTCTCCGGCATGACCGTGGAGGAGAACCTGAGGCTCGGCGCGATCGCGGTGGCCGACCGCACGTCGGTCGACACCGTGCTGGCCGAGATCTACGAGCTGTTCCCGCGGCTGTCCGAACGCGCGGAGCAGCTCGCCGGGACGCTCAGCGGAGGCGAGCGCAGCATGTTGGCCATCGGCCGCGGCCTGATGTCCCAGCCGAAGATGCTCGTCTTCGACGAACCCTCGCTCGGTCTGGCGCCCATGGTGGTCACGCTGATCATGAGCACCATCGCGCGGATCAACGAGCGCGGCACGACGGTGCTGCTGGTGGAGCAGAACGTGCACCAGGCGTTCGCCCTCGCCTCCAGGGCCTACGTCCTGGAGAACGGCCACATCGCCGGTGAGGGCCCGACCGACGAGCTGGCCGACTCGGAGCTGATGCGGCGCGGCTACCTCGGCAGCGCCGCGACCGGAGGGGTGGTGAAGGCATGAGCACGGTTCTCCAGCTGGCGTCCACCGGACTGCTGCAGGGACTGCTCTACTCGCTGATCGGCATCGGCCTGTACCTGGTGTTCACCGTCATGCGGGTGGTGAACTTCGCCCACGGCTACTTCGTGCTGATCGGGATGTACGGGGTGCTCACCCTCCAGCCGCAGGGGGTGCTCGCCTTCATCGGCGCGATCGTCGTCGCGGCGCTCGGCGGCGCGCTCGTCGGGTACCTGGTGCAGCGGTTCCTGCTGGAATCGGGGCTGGCCAAGGGCGGCCACAGCCAGCTGGTGATCACGCTGAGCCTGGGTATCGCCATCCAGTACCTGTTCCAGGTCCTGCACCCGGAACCGTTCGAGACGATCCCCAACCCGTACCCGTTCGAGGCGTTCACCTCGTCCGGCGTGACGATCAGCGCGCCCCGGATGGCCGCGGGCGTGCTGAGCCTGGTGCTCGTGCTGGCGGTGTCGTTCCTGGTCTACCGCACCAGGATCGGCACCATCATCCGCGGCTGCTCGGAAAGCCTCAACGGCGCGATCCACGTGGGCATCAACGTCCGCCGCGTCTACCGGCTGACGTTCGCGCTGGGCTGCGGGCTGGCGGCGATCGCGGGCGGCCTGCTGCTGCCGATCCAGCCGGTGTCGCCCGCGCTGGGGCTGGAGCTGACGATCAAGGCGTTCATCGTCGTGGTCATCGGCGGCGCGGGCTCGCTGTGGGGGACCGTCGCGGCGGGCGTCCTGCTCGGGCTCGCCGAGGCGCTCGGCAGCCTCTACGCGCCGGGGACCTTCGCCACGGCGCTGGTGTACGGGCTGTTCTTCCTGGTGATCCTGGTCAGGCCGCAGGGCCTGGTGGTACGGGCGACCGCGCGGATCAAGCCGCGGAAGGCCCTGACGAAGGTGGGTGTGGGATGACGAATCCGCTGCGGTACCTCGACACTCCACTGAGGAGGGTCAACGCCGTCGTCGTCGCGGTCGCCCTGGTCTTCGCGATCGTCTACCCCTACCTGGTCCCGCCGTCCATGATCGGTGTCGGGTTCGTCGCGCTCCTCTACGCGCTGCGCAACTTCACCTGGAACATCGCGGGCGGCTACGTCGGCCAGCTGTCGCTGGCGCACATCGTCGCGTTCGGCACGGGCGCGTTCTCGGTGGCGGTCCTGACCTGGCGCCACGAGGTCAACGCCTGGATCGCGCTGGTGGTCGGCGTCGTCATCGCCGCCGTGCTCGGGTTCCTGATCAGCCTGCTGATGAGCCGGTTCGGCGTGAACGCGTTCTTCCTGGCGCTGGGCACGCTCGCGCTGAGCCTCGCCGCGGCGGGCGTCGCCGCGTCGTGGACGTTCCTGGGCGACATCAACGGCATCTCCTACTCGGGCACCGAGGAGGGCTTCGCGCACCTCCAGTGGTACGTCGACCCGAGCGGCTTCTACTACACGACACTGGGTTTCCTCGTCGTGATCACCGCCGGGACCGCGGCGCTGATGAGGTTCACCCACTTCGGGCGGTCGCTGCCGTTCATCCGCGAGGACCCGGTGATCGCGGCCAGCATGGGCATCCACGTCGTGCGCAACCAGGCGCTCGCGATGGCGCTGAGCATGGGGCTCACGTCGATCGCCGGAACCCTGATCGCGCAGTACGTCCAGATCGTCAGCTACGACTCCGTGCTCACCGTGGAGATCGGCGTGGCCATGATGGTCGGCTCGATCATCGGCGGCGCGGGGACGCTGGCGGGCCCGATCGTCGCCGGGATCGGCATCGCCGTGCTGGAGGAGTTCCTCCGCTCGTTCGCGGTGTCCTCGGCCAACGTCAGCAGCTACACCCAGATCGCCTACGCCGTGGTGGTGATCCTCCTCCTGCGGTTCGGCACCGGCGGCATCATGCCGCTCTGGGAGGCGGGCGTGCGCGCGGTCTTCGGCAGCGGTCGCAAGAAGGCCGTGCCCGCCGCGTCGGAACAGCCGGTTGGGGAACTCGTCGACGGGAGGGTGGGCTGATGCTCAGCGTCGAGCACGTCGCCAAGAGCTTCGGTGGGCTGAACGTCCTGCACGACGTGACGTTCACGGCGGAGTCGGCCTCCATCACCGCGCTGATCGGACCGAACGGCGCCGGGAAGTCCACCCTGGTCAACATCATCGGCGGGGTGCTGCGCCCGGACGGCGGCAGCGTCCACCTCGACGGCGAGGACGTGACCGGCGTGCCGTCGGCGACCGCCTTCGCCAAGGGCATCACCCGGACCTTCCAGATCTCGGGCAACGTGGGCTCGCTCAACGTGTTCGAGTCGGTCGCGGTGGCGGCCTACCGGCAGGCCCGCGGCTACCGGCGGGCCAACGCGCTGGCCCGCGCGGAACTGGAGCGGTTCGAGCTGTGGGAGTACCGCGACCAGCAGCTGGGCAGCATCCCGACCGCGCTGACGAGGCTGGTCGACTTCGCCCGCGCGATGGTGTCGCGGCCCAAGGTCCTGCTGCTGGACGAGGTGATGGCCGGGCTCACCCCGCACGAGGTGGACCTGGTCATCAGGCAGGTCGGAACGTGCCGGGAGCAGGGCGTGGCGATCGTTATGATCGAACACGTCATGCAGGCCGTCGAGGCACTGGCGGACCACGTGGTCGTCCTGAACCAGGGCCAGGTGATCGCGAGTGGCTCACTCGGGGATGTGAGCCGAAACGCTGAGGTCGTCGAGGCGTACCTGGGTACACCTCCGTCCGAGCGCGACGAGGTCCGCGTCCCCGCCGACACTCCGGCAAAGGGGCAGCAGTGAGCTCAGCTACAGGCGATCCGTCGACGGGGGGAACGGCGCCCGCGACGATCGAACCCGACTGGAACGAGGGCATCCTGGTCCCGCGCAGCGAGCGCGGGTTCCGCACCCAGGAAAGACTTCTGGAGGCGGCGAGCGAGATCTTCGTGCGCGACGGCTTCCTGGACGCGAAGATCACCGACATCACGACGCTGGCCAAGATGTCGAGCGGTTCGTTCTACACCTACTTCGACTCCAAGGAAGCCATCTTCACGGCGGTCATCAAGAAGGTGAACGAGGGGCTGTACGTCGCGGCGTCGGTCCCCACCGGTTCGTCGCGGGACCCGTTGGAGCGCTTCGAACTCGTGACGCGGGCCTACGTGCGGGCCTACCAGGAGAACGCGGGCCTGCTGGCCATCCTGGAGCAGGTCGCGACGATCAGCCCGCGGTTCCGCGAGATGCGCCGCAACATCCGGCAGATCTTCCGGAACCGCTCGGAGAAGGGCATCCGTCGACTCCAGGGCGAGGGCAGGGTCGACCCGACGCTGTCCCCGCGCTGCGTGGCCGAGGCCATCACGTCGATGGTGAGCAACTTCTGCTACGTGTGGCTCGTCCTGGGCGAGGACTACGAGGAGGAAGAGGTCATCCAGACCTTGACCACCCTGTGGGCGTCCGGGATCGGCTTAACACCCGCGGTGGAGTCCTAGTTCCCGCACCCTGCACGGAGACGGATTCCCCCGCGGTTCGACGTCGGCGCCGACCGTGATCGAGGTCGTGCCCGAAAACCCCACGAACGGCGCGGAAAGGATTCCCGATGACCATCCCCGATGACACCCAGGGCCGACAGCGGCGGCGGATCGCCGAGGCCTGGCTGGCCGATCTCGACGCCGCGCTGGTCGGCCACGACCACGGCGCGGCGGCGGCGCTGTTCACGCCGGACTGCTACTGGCGCGACCTGCTGGCCCTCACGTGGGACATCCGGACGTTCCACGGGCAGGGGGAGGTCGAGGCGGCGCTCGGCGCGGCCCACGAACCCAGTGGGTTCACCGATCCCGTGCTGGAGGACGGTGATCCGGTCGAGGGGGTGATCGGCGACCGGACGGGGGTGGTCGAGGCGTTCTTCGGCTTCCGCACGGCGATGGGTCGCGGCAGGGGATTCGTGCGGCTGGTGGAGGACGGGACCGGCGCGGTCCGCGCGTTCACGTTCCTCACCACGTTGCAGGAGCTGGAGGGGTACCCGGAGAAGACCGGGATCCACCGGCGGCGGGACAACCGGCGCGCCGTCGACGGGGACAGGGAGAACTGGCTGGACCGCCGGATCGCGACGGCGGAGTTCGCGACGGAGGACCCCGAGGTCCTGGTGATCGGTGCGGGGCAGGCCGGGATCACGCTGGCCGCGCGGCTCGGGCAGCTGGGCGTGTCCACCCTGGTGGTGGACCGGATGGAGCGGATCGGCGACAACTGGCGCAACCGCTACCACTCGTTGACGCTGCACAACGAGATCTGCGTCAACCACATGCCGTACCTGCCGTTCCCGGACACCTGGCCGATCTACATCCCCAAGGACATGCTCGCGGACTGGTTCGAGTCCTACGCCAAGGCCCTCGAGCTGAACGTGTGGACCGGCGTCGAGTTCCTCGACGGCCACTTCGACGAGGGCGACCGGCGCTGGACCGTGCGGCTGCGCAGGCCGGACGGGACGATCCGGACGCTGCGGCCGAGCCACCTCGCGATGGCGACCGGGGTCAGCGGCATCCCCAACGTCACCTCGTTCGAGGGGATGGAGGACTTCCAGGGGCAGGTCGTGCACTCCAGCGGGCGCACCGAGGACCTCGACGTCGAGGGCCGCACGGCGCTGGTGGTCGGCGCGGGCAACAGCGCCCACGACATCGCGCAGGACCTCTGCCTGCGCGGCGCGGACGTGACGATGCTCCAGCGCTCGTCCACGACGGTCGTGAGCCTGGAACCCAGTGCCGCCAGGGTGTTCACGCTGTACAGCCAGGCCGAGGGCGTCCGGCCGCTGGAGGACACCGACCTGCGCAGCGCGTCCGTGCCCAACGCCCTGCTGCACGAGCTGCACGGCCCGTTGAGCAAGGTGATGGCCGAGGACGACAAGGAACTCCTCGACGGCCTGCGCGCCGCGGGGTTCGCGCTGGACAACGGCGAGGACGACACCGGGTTCTACCTCAAGCTGATCCGGTACTTCGGCGGGTACTACATCAACGTCGGGGCGTCGGACCTGATCATCGAGGGCCGGATCAAGCTCAAGCAGGGCAAGGGGATCGAGCACTTCACCACCGACGGGGTCGTGCTCGCCGACGGCAGCCCGGTGAAGGCGGACCTGGTCGTGCTCGCCACCGGGTTCAAGCCGATGCAGGAGGGCGTGCGGGCGCTGCTGGGCGACGAGGTCGCCGACCGGGTCGGACCCATCTGGGGGCCGGGTCCGGACTGGGAGCAGCGCGGCATGTGGTCGAGGACCGGCCAGGACAACTTCTACGTCCTCGGCGGCAGCTTCGCGATGTGCCGCATCTACTCGCGGTACGTCGCGCTCCAGATCAAGGCCGCCGTCGAGGGCATCGCCCCGCCGCGCTGGTCCACCACGGAAGTAGGGAGTGCGCGATGACCCAGGTGTGCGTCGTCAGCGGATCGGCACGGGGACTCGGCGCGGCCATCGCGGAGCGGATGAGCGAGGCGGGCTACGCGGTCGTCGGCCTCGACGTCGGCTACCCCGAGGACCGCGACCTGTCGACGTTGCCGGACAGGGCCGAGCCCGGCGTGTACCCCGTGCACGGCGACATCAGCGACCGGGAGGCGGTGCTCAAGCTCGTCGAGGTGGTCAACGAGCGGCTCGGCGGCCCGCACGTCGTGGTCAACAACGCCGCGTGGATCCACTACGCGCTGCTGCCCGACGTGGAGGAGGAGACCCTCGACCGGATGATCGCCATCGGCATCAAGGGCATGGTGTGGCTCAGCCAGGGGGCGGCCAAGGCCATGGGCGGCGACGGCGGTTCCATCATCAACATCACGTCGATCACCTCCACGACCGGGTTCCCGCGCGCCACCATGTACGGCGCGCTGAAGGGAGCCGGTGCCAGCATGACCCGGCAGCTGGCCGTCGAGCTGGCGCCGAGCGGCATCCGGGTCAACGCCGTCGCTCCCGGTTTCGTCCCCACGCCGGGGTCGCTGGGCGTGGTCGACGCCGCCGGCGTGGACCGCCGCGAGAGCCGCACCCCGCTGCGCTTGGCCACTCCGCAGGACATTGCCAACGCCGTGGCCTTCCTGGCCTCCGACCAGGCGGGCGCGATCACCGGCCAGACGCTCGTCGTGGACGGGGGCCTGACGGTGTCGCTCTGAGTCGTTACGCGGACCGCGGCGCGCGGCGGGCGAACAGCAGGACGGCCGTCGCGGCCGCGGTGACGAGGAGCAGGGCGGCGAGGGCGATCGCGCAGGTGTGGACGGCGTCGGAGTAACCGGCCCCGGCGCGCAGCCGGGCGGCGAACAAGACGCCGACCACCGCGGCCCCCAGCGCGCCGCCGAGCTGGCGCACGGCGTTGTTGGCCGCGCCCGCCATCCCGGCGAACTCGCCGGGCACCGACTGCACGGCGACCGCGGTGCTGGTCGCGATGACCAGCCCGCACCCCGCACCCGTGATGAGCAACCGCCAGGAGAAGCCGCCGAGCCCGGTGGTGTCGGTGGTGCCCAGCAACGAGACCAGCCCGGCCGGCGCGACGACCAACCCGGCCATGAGCACGACCCGCGCCCCGAACACCGCCTGGAGCCGCGCGGCCGTGAGACTCGCCACCGCGTTCCCGCCGAACAGGCAGGCCAGCCGCACGGCGATGCCCAGCGAGGACACGTGCTGGTGGGCGAAGAACAGGCTCAGCACGAACACGACACCCACGATGGTGAACAGCACCACCATCGCCGCCAGCCCCGCGGCGCTGAACCCGCGTGAGGCGAACAGCGCGGGCCGCAGCAGCGGTGCCGCCGACCGCTGCTCGACCACCACGAACCCGATCAGCGCCACGACCCCCAGCCCCAGCCCGATCAACGCCTCCGCCGACCCCCACCCGGACACCCCGCCGCTGATCACGCCGTAGACCAGCGCCACGACCCCCACCGCGCCGGTGATCTGCCCCGGCTAGTCCGCCGACCGCCCCTCGGGCGCCGAGGACTCCAGCGCACGGCTCGCGCCGAAGACCACCACGACGATCGTCAACACCGTGATCGGCGGGTACAGCCAGCGCCAGCTCGCGTAGTCGGCGACCACGCCGGACAGGAACGGTCCACTGCCCAACCCCAGCACGTTGGCCGCCGCCCAGGCCGCGATCGCCCGGTTGCGCGCCGCCGCGTCCACCGCCGTCGAGGCGATCAACGCCAACGTCGACGACATCACCAACCCCGCCCCGAGCCCGCCCGCGCCCTGCGCCGCCCAGAGCAGCGGAATCCCGCCCCCACCGGCGAACCCGCCCGCCAGGAAGCCGAGCGCGGTACCCGCCACCGTCAGTCCGAGCCCCACCAGCGCGACCCGCCTGCGCCCGTGCAGGTCACCGAGCACCCCACCGGACAGCACCGCACCCACCAGCGCCGCCGTGAACGCCGCCGACACCCACTGCAGGTTCGCCGTACTGGCCCCGGTGCTGGTCCGGATCGTGCCCAGCACCCCGTTCACGGCGGAGAAGGGCAGGTAGGACACCAACATCGCGGCGCACGCGAAGACCGGCGTCGTCCAGTGGGGCCGGTCCAGCCGGGCCGCGTGGCCGTGGCGACGGGGCGTGGTCTCGAGTGCGGTCATGCCGGAACCGTATCTAAGCATCCTGATATAAGCAAGCTTAGATAATGGGCGTGGAAGACCTGCCGGGGTGACGGCTGGTCGAGCGACGCGCGGATGGCCTTCGCCTCCAAGCCGCACCGCCTGGTTTTCGACGTGTCCCTACCTGCGTCCCGTCTCACCCAGGAGGTGGCAGTGAAGCCGTGAACTCTGGAAGTCCTTCGAGGACAGTCCGAAGTGGACTAGTCACCCAGCAGTCTCCTGAGCGGTTCCTCGAAGTCCGCGCGGTCCGGTGCGCGAGGTGACACCAGAGCCTGGTGCAGCAACCCCTCGAACATGACCGTCAACGCCCTGGCCGTGATGGCGTCGACCCGCAGGGCGAACACCTTGCTGAGCATGTCGTCCCACGACGTGCTGGCGGCGCGCAGTGCCGGGCGGCGCAAGGCGATGCCGTACAGCTCGTAGGCGAGCACGCTGGTCTGCCGGTGCTCGGTGGTCAGCAGCACCAGGAAGTCCGCCAGTCCGGCGCACAGGTCCGCCCGCTCGGGCAGCGACCGCGCCCACGCGCGCAGCCGGGCGACGTTGCGCTCGGCCACCGTCCGCACGGCGGCCTCGAACAGCTCGTCCAGGTCGGCGAAGTAGTACGTCGTCGAGCCCAGCGGGACACCTGCCCGAGCCGCCGCGGCGCGGTGGGTGAGACTCGCGGGCCCGGTCTCGCGGATCACCTCCACCGCGGCCTCGACGATCTTCTCCCTGCGGTGCGGGACCCGGCGTCGAGGTTCGGCCATGCGTCCTCCTTGCCCTACGGAGTGCCCTTCGCGCAAGGGTTTTCGCGGTCGTGTCCACAGAGCGGAACTGTTCGGAAGATCCAGTGTACGTCTGTACATTCGGCCCGGAAGGTCGACCGACACCCTGCCTCCCGGCCCACTGAGAGTGCGGATTTCCCATGCCACAAGCACTTGCCGACGTCTCCCGACGACCCCCGGACGCACCCCGCACGGCTGCCCGCGCACCCCGCGCGATCATCGGCCGCACGGTGTTCGTCCGACTTGCCGCCGTGGTCGTCCTGCTCGGCCTGTGGCAGCTCCTCGCCATCGCCGAACTCTGGCCGCCGGTGATCCTGCCGGGCCCCGGCCAGGTGTGGGCGCAGCTGCTGAACACCTCCGACGCGGCCAACGGGCAAGGCGGGTACGCGGGTTCCACGCTGCTCGAACGGCTCGGCGTCAGCCTGCGGAGAGTCGGCTACGGCTCGGCGTACGGGGTCCTGATCGGCGTCGCCCTCGGCCTGGTCATGGGCTTGGTGCCGCTCGTCCGGACGGTCACCGAACCCGCCGTCACCTTCCTGCGCGCCCTGCCCCCGCTGGCCTACCTGAGCCTGCTGGTGATCTGGTTCGGCATCGACGAGGAACCCAAGGTCTACCTGCTGATGATCGCCGCGTTCCCGCCGGTGGCGGTGGCGACGGCCACCGCCGTGACCGGCGTCAACCGCCAGTACGTCGAGGCCGCGCAGGCGCTCGGCGCGAGCCGCGGCCACGTGATCGCCTCGGTGATCCTGCCCGCGTCGGCCCCCGAGATCATCACCGGCGTGCGGCTGGCCGTGGGCATCGCCTACAGCTCCGTCGTGGCCGCCGAGACGGTCAACGGCGCCGACGGCATCGGGGGCATGGTCCTCAACGCCCAGCGCTACAACCAGACCTCCGTGGTCATCCTCGGGCTCTTCGTCATCGGTGTCACCGGACTGCTCATCGATTCCGCGCTCGTAGCCGCGCAACGCGTCCTCTCACCGTGGCGGGGACTGGTGTGACCGCTCGAACCCCCCACTGCCAAGGAGCACCCATGCCCGTGACCCGCAGATCCGTCCTGTCCCTGCTCGCGCTGGGGCCCGTGTTGGCGGCGTGCGGTGTCGGCGGCTCCTCGTCCGACTCCGGTCCGGGCAAGGAGAAGGCGGTGCGCATCGCGTACCAGAGCTTCGCCGACAGCACCCTGCTGCTGAAGGACCAGTCCACGCTGGAGAAGGCGCTGCCCGACCACAAGATCACCTGGACCGCGTTCGACTCCGGGGCCAGCATCAACACGGCGTTCCTCGGCGGCGCGATCGACCTCGCGGTGATCGGCAGCAGCCCCACCGCGCAGGCGCTGTGCCCGCCGCTGAACATCCCGTACAAGGTGATCGAGCTGCTCAACGTCATCGGGGACAGCGAGGCGCTGGTGGCCCGCAAGGCGAGCGGTGTCACCAAACCCGCCGACCTGGTCGGGCGCAAGGTCGCGGCGCCGTTCGGCTCGACCGCGCACTACAGCCTGCTCGCCGCGCTCCAGCAGGCCGGTGTCGACCCCGGCGCCGTGACGCTCGTCGACCTGGAACCGCAGAACATCCAGGCCGCCTGGCAGCGCGGTGACATCGACGCCGCCTACGTCTGGACGCCGGTGCTCAGCGTGCTCCAGCAGGACGCGGTCACGCTCACCGACAGCGCGAAGCTCGCCGCGGCCGGCAAGCCGACGCTGACGTTCACCGTGGCGCGCACCGGGTTCATCGACGACAACCCCGACGTGATCGCGAAGTGGCTGGAGGCGACCGACCACGCGATCGGCCTGGTCAAGACCGATCCGACCGTCGTCGCCGAGGCGGTCAGCCGCCAGATCGGCAGCAGCAAGGAGGACGCCGCCGCGCAGCTGAAGCAGAACATCTACCTCGACCACGCCGAGCAGCGCGGTCCGGAGTACTTCGGCACCAAGGAGTCGCCGGGTCGGCTCGCCGACCGGCTGCGCGACGCCGCCGAGTTCCTGCACGGCCAGAAGAAGATCGAGTCGGTCCCCGACCTGGAGACCTTCCGCGCGGCCCTGCTCGCCCCCGGAGCCGTCGATGGGAAGTGACGGCACGTCGCTGGCCGACCTGGTCGCCGTCGAGCACGGCTACCGGACCAGGACGGGTGCCGTGCCCGCGCTCGGTCCCGTCGACCTGCGGGTCGATCCGGGGGAGTTCCTGGTCGTCGTCGGGCCGTCCGGGTCGGGCAAGAGCACGCTGCTGCGCCTGATCGCCGGGTTCGAGCGCCCGACCGCGGGGGAGGTCCTGCGGCTGGGCCGACCGCCGGTGCCCGGCCGCGACGTGGGCGTGGTGTTCCAGCAGCCCAGGCTGTTCCCGTGGCAGACCGTGGCGGGCAACATCGATTCCGCCCTGCGGTGGGCCGACGTCCCCAAGGCCGACCGGTCGCGCCGCACCGCCGAACTGCTCGGCGCGGTCGGCCTGGCGGAGCTGGGATCCCGGCGCACGTGGGAGATCTCCGGCGGGCAGCAGCAGCGGGTGGCGATCGCCAGGGCGCTCGCCGCGAAGCCGCGGCTGCTGCTGATGGACGAGCCGTTCGCCGCGCTCGACGCGCTGACCAGGGAACGGCTCCAGGAGGACGTCCGCGCCTTGACCGACGACGCGGGACAGGGTGTGGTGTTCGTGACGCACAGCGTCGACGAGGCGGTGTTCCTGGCCACTCGCGTCATCGTGCTCACCGACAGGCCGGGAAGGGTGGCACTCGACGCACCGATCACGTTGCCCCGCAAGGGGATCGCGGCCGACGAGCTGCGCGGCTCCCCGGAGTACGCGGCGTTCCGAGGCGAGATCGCGGCCGCCGTCCGGGCGACCGTCCACGATCATGCACGAGCCTGACCCGACACGAGAGGGACGATCATGACAGTCGTATCCGCGGTGGAACCGCTCACGGCGACGATCGGCGCGCAGCTGTCCGGTTTCGACCTGTCCAGGCCGCAGACCCCGGCGGAGGTCGCCGACATCCGCGCGGCACTGCTCCAGTACAAGCTCCTCGTCTTCCGCGGCCAGAACCTGACCCCGACCGCCCACCGCGACTTCGCCGCCACGCTCGGCGAACTCACCCCCGCGCACCCCGTCGTGCCCGGCCTCGACGACGAGCACCCGGAGATCTACGTGCTCGACAGCGGGGACGGCGGCAAGTCCCCGGTCTGGCACACCGACGTCACCTTCATGCCCCGCCCGCCACTCGGCTCCGTGCTCCGCGCGGTCTCACTGCCCCCGGTCGGCGGCGACACCTGCTGGACCGACCTGGAAGCCGCTTACCTGGCCCTCTCACCCCATGTCCGGTCGTTGGCCGACCGCCTCACCGCACTGCACGACGGCCGCAAGGACTTCGAGGACTACCTCAACACCCGCCTCGGCGGCGAGGGCGGCACCTGGGAGGGCGAACGCGTCACCTCCCTCGATCCCTCCGTCCACCCCGTCGTCCGCGTCCACCCCGAAACCGGCCGCCGCAGCCTCTTCGTCAGCCCCGGCTTCACCACTCGCATCCTCGACGTCACCGAAGCCGAAAGCCGCGCCCTCCTGACCCTCTTCTTCTCCGTCATCGGCCTCCCCGAACACAGCGTCCGCCACCGCTGGAGCCCCGGCGACCTCCTCGTGTGGGACAACCGCAGCACGGCCCACTACGCCGTCGACGACTACGGCGACCAGCACCGCGTCATGCACCGCGTCACCATCCGCGGCGACGCCCCGTTCGGCGTCGACCAGGAGAACTGACAACCACGGCGGAACGCCCGACAAGGCCCGTGACCGCCGCCACGGGCCCGCTCAACAGCGGACTCAGTCCTCGCCACCGCCGTCCCATCCCTCCGGCAACGGCGCCACACGCCAGAACCGAACCCGGTACCGCTCCACACCAACGTGCTCATCACGCTCCCGCAGCGCCTCACCGGACAGGACGTCCTGGTAGCGCGCGAACAAACCGTCCCGCAACACCACAGCCCGGTCCCGCCCACGATGGGCCACCTCAACGCCGTAGACCCCAGGACCGCCTTCCAACACCAGGTCCACGACCTCACCGGTCGGAGAACCCACAACCAGCCATCCGCTTGGACTCGCCAACTCGAACATCGGGCAGACCCACCACCCGCCATCGGACTCGATGGCCACGGACGGCAGCGCCCGAACCTCCAGCCGCACGGCAACGGCAAACCAGTCCTGCGCGCAATGGATGATCAACTCCGCACCACCACACCCCACCACCTCCGCCTGCGCCGAAGCGATCACGACACCGGAGTCCTCCGGCGCGTCCACCTCAGCGTCGCGGACCGTGATCAGCCGGTAAGAGGGCCGCACAACCAGCTCGCGGAACGTCGAAGGTCGAGTCATCCGGCACCACCCCACTGCGAGCCCGAGAATCCACTCCCCAGCCTAGTGAAGACCCGCAAGCGATTGCCCCGCACAAGCTTCCGGGGCAACCACGACGCACCGAGCAAAGCGCCCAACCACACGCACACCGAGCAAGCCCACCCACTCGCCCACCGGGCAGACCCTCCCGACCACCCACCGAGCAGACCACCCGACCACCCACCTACCGAGCAGCGCTCGACCGCCGTGCGGCAGGCTTGACTTGGGGTTTTTGGGCCTATAATTGGTCGGCGGGCATCTCTACCACTTGCCCTTTTAGCCCGACAAGGCCCAAAAAAGGGGCCCCAAGTCAAGCCGGCCGCACCCGGAGACCGTGGATGCGATACCGGCGACCCAGCACGACACCCCGGCAACCACCGGCACCACCCAACGGGAGCACCAACCAATCACCCCACAGAGCGATAAGCCACACCAGTCGCATTCGCCGTACTACCGGTGTACAGCCCCGTCCGATGCGTACTCGTGGACAACGTGAACCACGAATACCTCTCCACGAACGACAACCCCTGCAACATCATCGCCGAATTCCTGGCGAACGCAGCCTGCTGATCAGAACTCGGATACCGCGGCGTACTGGTGGAAAAATCGATCAACGCGTACTCGGTCAACCAAATCGGCTTGCGATACCGGTTGTACACATTCTGCAAGTACCCCTGCAACTGACCAACGGCCGCGGCCGAGAAGTCACCGCCGTACCAGTGCAGCGGGATGAAGTCGACCCGGTACCCGCGTGACGCGGCGCCGCTCATGAACCGGTCGAGCCACCCACCGGCCGTGTCACCGCCGAACGCGACCGCGGGCGCGCTCAACCGCATCCCCGTCCCCTGCAACTGCGGCCACAGCTGCAACGCCTGGTCGACGGACATGTTCGCCTGCCCGCCCATGTCCGGCTCGTTGAACGCCAGCAGCGTGCTGCCGAGCGACTTCGCCTGGTTGAGCTGGGTCTGGTTGACCGAACCCGAACCCCAGATCATCGGCACGAACTCGGCACTGGCGGGAGCGTTGATGCCCTGCTTGTCCGACGCCCACGTGTAGTACCACCCCGCGCCCACGTCGCTCAGCGCCGCCGTGACACCGGAGAAGTTGGCCGCGCTCACACCCTTCTTCTTCGTGGCCGGGACGGCCGATACCGGTGACGGCACGAGGCTGAGCGCGGTGAGCAGTGCCAGCGCCATGAGCAGCAGCCGGTGTGCGAATCGCATGGGTAACCCCTTCTACGACATCGCGGCGGCGCGGGCCGAACGATCACATCGTGTCGCAGTACGGCCGTCTTGTCGCTGTGGGACCACCGTAGGTACGCGCGTAAGTCAGACCCGGCGGCGCGTGGTCACGTCCACCACGCGGAGGCGGGCGACCCCGTGGACCACCCGAGGAACCGCCTGCCGGAACCGTCAGGCACCGTGCCCGCGGGGGTGAACCGCCCGCCGCCGACGACGTGCGCCAACCCGTCGGCCACCGGGGCGAACCGCCGCGCGCCTGCGGTGGCGTGAATCGTGCGGGACAGCTCAGCCACCCGCTCCAGCCGCGCGTCCGGCTCGCAGAAGCCGAGGAGGAAGATCGCCTGCCGCCAGGCGTAGGCGGCGTTCTTCACCTGGATCAGGGCGGCGTGGTGGCTGTCGGTGGGCTGGGAGAGTCGGCGCACCACCCATGCGAACGTTCGACGCGCGAGTTCCGGCGCGTGCTCCCGCAACCGGTCGGTCAGGTCGAGCCCGGACACCAGAGCGGCCAGGTTGTGCGTGGTCAGGATCTGGGCCTGCTCCAGCACCGCGCCGTTGCGCGCCACCGTTCTCCCGCCGTTCCCGGCCTCGCGCGCCCGTTCCGCGCACAGCTCGCTGAAGTCCGCCGCGGTCTCCTTGCCCCACCGGAGGATCGTGTGCGACCTGGTCGTCCACCGCGACTCGGGCGGCAGGTCGAAGTAGTCCGCGTACGGGGTGCCCGCCGTGATCCGGCTCGCCACGGCCGCGGCGTCCCGCCACGTGGTCGTGAACCTGCCGGTGAAGATGTCCGCGGCCAGTTCCTTGACCAGCGGCAGACCGAGCCCGGCCGTGGTCGCCATGCCGCTCATCTCGGCGATCAGCGGGTTGGGCAGCGGGGTGTGCGGGAACGCCGTGATCGCCAGCAGGCCGATCTGCCGCAACGCCGTGCGCGCGGCGGCGGTGTCGTCCCGCCCCGGCGTCCGGCAGGCGGCCAGCGCGGCGACCCAGGGCAGCTCGTCGAACCGCACCTGGTGCTCCAGGTTGAGCAGCAGCAGGCTCCGGCGCTGCCGGAACGCCGTGTACGCCTGCTCGTGCAGCCCGGCGGGCACGGGGTCGTCGAAACCCGCCGCGACCAGCCGCGAGGTGAGCCGCGGCAGCACGTCCGCCAGCGCTTCGCCGGACGTGATCACGCCGCGTGCCACCAGTTCCTCCGCGGGCGCCTCCAACGCGCGGGCGACCTTGCGCACCAGGCGGTCCGGCATGTCGGTCGCCAGCGGGTCGAGCGAGGGCAGGCCGCCGTCGGCGGGGTGGTCGGCCAGCCGCTCGACCAGCGTCGTGGCGAACTCGACGTTGGTCGGTGCCGCGGCGATGGCGGCCTGGGTGGCGCGCAGGGTGTCGCGGCGGTCGGATCCCGGCGCGCCGTGCCGGGTCAGCGTGTTGGCCAGCGCCCGGCGGACCCAGCCGACGTCCCGACCCGACAGCGCCCGGCTGTCCTCCGGGCACGCCAGCAGCGCGCCGTGCAGCCTGGCGAAGTTGCTCTTGGGGTGCGCGTGGTCACCGCTGAGTTCGTGGTGCTGGCACGCCTCCGCGTAGTCGGCGAGCCACGCGGACCGCGCTTCCGCCCAGTCCGCCGGCCATTCCTCGCACGGCCAGCCCCCGTGGACGGTCCCGTCCAGGTGGGGGAGGTCGCCGTCCACGGTCCGGCACCACAGGGCGACCAGCCGGTCGTAGAGCGGCAGCCACACCCCCAGCGTCTCGCGCATCGCGGCCAGCTGCCGGGGCGTCCGCACGGCCCGCAGCGACGCCGTCACCTCCGCGACCGTCGCGACCCGCACGGCCGTCTCCGCGATCCGCGCCACCGCCTCGAACGCCGGGACGAACCGCAGCCGGTGCAGGAACGGCGCCAGCTCGTCGACCAGCTCCACCGCCTGCTCGACGAACCCCCGGTCCAGCAGCACGGCGACGACCGCCAACGCGGCGTCCTCCGGCACGTCCACCCGGTAGCGCCCGGCGCGCACGGCTTCCAGCAGCTCCGCCTGGCCCTCGTCACCGAGATACCAGAGGTTGAGCCGCTCCCGGACGTTGCGGCCCGGCACGTCCTCGGGCATCTCCGCCAGCCGCGCCGCCTCCGCGTCCGTCAACGGCACCTCGGCCCGGTAGCGCCCGGTCGCGAACCCGCCGTGCGCCACGTCGAGCGTCACCCACGCCGGCGTGTCCGCCACCGGTGTCCGCGAGCCCGCCACGACCCGCCCGTCCGCCATCCCGGCCAGCACGTCCTGCCAGCGCCGCACCTTCAGCAGCACCCGCTCGCGCGCCACCGGATCACCGAGCTCGCCCGCCCGCGCCACGGCCCGTGCCAGCTGGCCTGCCGCGTACGCGGGAGAGGCGGTGCGGTACTGCTCGCCGGACACGGCACTCCCCGAATCAGATCGAACTTGGCGGCGAGAGTCGAACTCGCGCCTTCCCGGTTCAGCCAGGTGCTCTACCGCTGAGCTACGCCAAGAGGCGACGGTGGGTCGCCCGAACATGGAGGCGGGACTCGAACCCGCGCCCTCCCGGTGAAGAGCCGGGCGATCCACCACTGATCCACTCCATGAGGTGGCCTCAGCGTAGCGAGCCGCGAGGCGCACCGCAGTTGAATTCGGCGATGCGATGGCGGCTGCCGGGCGGGCGGGGCCGGGTGCGCAGTGCCTGGTGCGCGTCGCGGTCCGGCACGGCGACCACGGCCGCGCCCGTCACGACCTGCGCCGTGCCGATGATCAGCCAGTCGCCGTTGGTCACGACCAGCACCACCACGCCGCGCCCAGCACAGCCGGCGCTCCCACGGTGCGCACCGCGTCCTGCCGTCGGACCGCCCCCTGTCGCGCCATGTACCCAGTCGCACGCGCGTGGCCCTTACCTCGCGGGTGACGTCCGGTTTGGTCGGTGACGTTGACCGGCTGCGGCGAGTGGAGCGGGGACGTGCTGGTCGACCACGACCAGTGGCGCGCCACGTGCTGCGAGTCCGTGCGTGGTCACCACAGCAGGCCGCGTTCTTGTGGGGGTGGTTGTTCCAGGTCGAGCAGGTGTTGTTTGCGTTCGAGGCCGCCCGCGTATCCGGTGAGGGCGCCGTTCTTGCCGACGACGCGGTGGCATGCGGTCAGGATGGACAGGGGGTTGCTTCCGACGGCGGTGCCGACCGTGCGGGCCAGGGAGGGGTCGCCCAGGGCGGTGGCGAGGGCGCCGTAGGTGGCTGTGCGTCCGTACGGGATCTGTCGGATCTGTTCCCACACGCGGAGTTGGAACGGGTTGCCGTCGGCGCGGGTCGGGAGGTCGAACAGTTCGCGGGTGCCTGCGAAGTACTCCTCCAACTGCGTGGCGACGGTGTCGAAGCCCTCGTCGGCGCGTTCACCGAACGTGCCGGGGTCGGGTCTGGTCCAGTGCTGCGGGAAGTACAGGCCGATGACGACGCCGTCGTCGGCGACGACGGTGAGGTCGCCGATCGGGGAGTCGAGGACGGTGTGGGTGGCGGTCATCGCGCGGCCTCCAGGTCGAGCAGCAGGCGTTTGGCGTCCTCGCCACCTGCGTACTGGCCGAACGAGCCGTCCGAGCGCACGACGCGGTGGCACGGCACGACCAGTGGCAGCGGGTTGGTCGCGCACGCCGAGCCGACCGCGCGGACGGCCTTCGGGCTGCCGGCGGCGGTGGCGACCTGGGCGTAGCTTTCCGTTGCGCCGTAACGGATGTCGGGCAGGTGGTCGAGCACGGCGCGGCGGAATCCCTTGGACAGCCGGAAGTCCAGTGGCACCTCGAACGCGCGTCTGCTGCCCGAGAAGTACTCCTCCAACTGCCGGACCACGGACTCCAGGCGGGTCGGGGCGCGCAGGACGCGGGGGCTGACCAGTTCGGCCAGGGAGGTCAGCGCGGCGTCGTGGTCCTGCCGTTCGAAGGCCACGCGGACCAGCCCGGCCTCGGTCGCGGCGAGCAGCAGCGGGCCGACGGGGGAGTCGACGGTGCGGTAGGCGACGT
The DNA here is from genome assembly GCF_032460545.1 of Umezawaea sp. Da 62-37. Lineage (GTDB taxonomy): Bacteria > Actinomycetota > Actinomycetes > Mycobacteriales > Pseudonocardiaceae > Umezawaea. Next base: position 1,886,346 of record NZ_CP135965.1, on the reverse strand, counting down.
CCACCAGGCCGTGGCGCTCGGCGGCGTCGACGAGCCGGGCGCGGAGCCTGCGGTCGGCGTTCCTGTCGATCACGGGCAGTGGGTCGAACACGTCGTCGGTCATGCGTCCGCTCCTTCCGGGTAGGTGGCGCGCAGTGCCTTCACCCCGTCGGCCGCGGATCTGCGCGCGGCGTCGGCGGTGCCGCCGGTGATGGTCGCGACGTCCTTGTACGGGAGGCCCGCGATGTAGTGGTAGGCGACGACCGCGCGCTGCTTGTCGGGCAGTCGCGCCAGCGCGGTCCACAGGTCGCCGTCCCAGTCCTCCGGCCGCCCCCTCGTGCTCAGGCCGTCCGGGACGTCGCTCACCGGCACGGCGTGCCGCGCTCTGGCGCGGGTGATGTCGACGGCCTTGCGGTGCGCGATCGTGACCAGCCAGGCCTCGACGTTCGCGCCGTCGGGCAGGTCGGGGTAGGCCTTCAGGGCCGCCAGGAACGTCTCCGACCACGCGTCCTCCGCGTCCACCGGGCCGACGACGGCCCGGCACACCCGCAGCACCACGGAGCCGTGTTCGTCCACGACCTGTTCGAAGGGTTTCACGCTCACATCTTGTAGACGTCCGGCGCGGGGGAAACGTGAGGTGGCCGTTCACAGCTCATGATTACTTCAGTGTTGAATGAAATAGATGCTCGGAGGAAAAGCAAAGCCGGACAACAGCGCGGAGGCCCGCTCAGCCCAGGAGGAAGCGGTCCGCGACGAGCGCGGTGGCGTTGTCCCGGCCACCGTTGGCGTACGCGGTCTCCACCATGGTCTCGACCGCGTGGCCGGGCGTCGGGCTGTCGGCCAGGATGGTCTTGATCGCGGTGATGTCGAGGGACTTGTGCATGCCGTCGGTGCTCAGCAGCAGACGGCCGATGGCCGAGCCGGTCGCGGCGTGGCCCATGTCGGCGGGCAGCACGGTGCGCACGGACGTCATGACGACGTGCTCCATCCGCGGCGTCGGCTCGTTGCCGCGCGCCCGGAAGAACTCGGCGAGCGTGTGGTCGGTGGTGATCAGGTGCAGCATGCGGCCGTTCCACCGGTAGGCGCGGCAGTCGCCCACCCAGGCGATGTCGCACGGTCCGTCCGGGCGGTCCGCGGCGGGCAGCACGGCCACGACCAGCACGGTGTCCGCCTCCGGCTGCGGGAACTCCTGGAGCAGTTCGCGCTGCGCGGCGAGGATGCCCGCCCGCGCGCCGCGGCGTGCGCCGACCCGTGCCGCGACGAGCGCCGCGGCCCGCGACGCCCTGGCCGCGAGCAGGTGGTCGCCGATGCCGTCGGCGACGACGAACGCGGTGTGGCCGGTGGTCGGGTCGGTGGCGGTGGCCATGGCGTCGGCGTTCACCGAACGGGGGCCTCGCCGGGTTGTCGACTCGCACGTGGTGCCCGTCATCAGGGCGACGTCGGGAAGGGGGATGGCGGTGGTGTCTGCGGACATGACCGGACCTCCTCGGCAAGGTGCTGCACCCGTTCCAACTGCCAGGACCTTCGGAAAGTGCCCCCTCAGCCCCCCGAACCGGGCCTCAATTGTGAGGCCTCCTCAGGCGCGAGTCCATCGCCGGGATCGACCGGGCGTTCCCCGCGCTCCAAGCGCCACGCGCTGAAGACCGCCGTCATGGCGACCACCCACGCCGCCCCGAGCGCGTACCCGGCCAGCACGTCGGACGCGTAGTGCACCGACAGCGCCACCCGCGACAGGCCGATGCCGAGCACCAGCACGATCGAGAGAGCCAGCCAGGCCTTGCGCCAGCCAGGACTCATCGCGGGCCAGAACAGCAGCAGCAGCACCGAGTACGACACCACCGCGGCCTGCGAGTGCCCGCTCGGGAAGCTCAGCCCGGAGGCGTGCGCCAGCGGGTCGCTCACGATCGGCCGGGCCCGGTGCACGATCGTCTTGACCACCTCGTTGAGCACCGCGCCGCCCAGTTCCGCGACCACGACGAACGCGGCCAGCCGGTGGAGCCGCCTGCGCAGCAGCCAGACCGCGACGACCGTGAACACCACGAAGTACACCGGCGCGGATCCCGCGAAGCTCAGCGCCTTCATGGCCGCGGTGAACGCGCCGTGGTCGAGGGCGAACCGGTGCAGCCCGTCGCGGGCGTCGTCGTCGACGGTCTGGAGCGGGGGCCACTGGTCCTGCACGAAGAACAGGAGCAGCCCGAACGGCACGGCGACCAGCACCAGCGCGAGCAGGGCCAGCACCGACCGCACCCCGAAGCGGGTGTCGGACGGCGTCGGGCGCATCGGTGCCGAATTCACAGGTCGGGGGTAGCCCGTCCGTCCATTCGGCACACCTGATTGTCGCCTGATCGGGTGAAACGGCGGTCAGGCGGCCAGGAGTCCGTCGACGAATCGCAGCTTCCCCAGCACCACCGGGGACAGCACGAACGGGTAGAGGTCGTCCTTGCCCATGCTGCGGTTGAGCTGGTTCACCGCGCGCGAGAGCGGCACCCACGTGTCGATCAGGTCGTCGAACTCCACCGCCTCCTCCGAGGGGACGGCGTCCACCGGGGCGTGGGGGTGCGGGGTGATGTCGCGGCCCGCGACCATGACCCCGTAGGCGGCCGCGGTCTGCACGGTGTCGCGGATGTGCAGCAGGTGCGCGAACGTCTCGGCCCAGTCCTCCCACGGGTGCGCGGTCGCGTAGGTGCTGACGTGCGACTCCTCCCACCCCGGCTCGGGTGCGCCCGCGTAGTGCGTCTCGAGGGCCGCCTGGTAGTCGGCGCGCTCGTCGCCGAACACGGCGCGGAAGGCCTCGTGGAAGCCGGGGCGGTCGATCAGCACGTCCCAGTACCAGTGGCCGACCTCGTGCCGGAAGTGGCCGAGCAGGGTGCGGTAGGGCTCGTCCAGGCGGGCCCGCACCGCCTCGCGGTGGCTGTCGTCGCCCTCGGCGAGGTCGATGGTGATCACGCCGTTCGCGTGCCCGGTGATCACGTGCTCCTGGTCGCTGGACAGCAGGTCGAACGCCAGCCCGCCCTCCGGGTCGTCGATCCGCGTCAGCACCGGCAGGCCGAGGTCGTCGAGCTGGTGGAGCAGCCGTCGCTTCGCGGCCTCGGCGCGGGCGAACGGTTCGGCCGAGACGCCGTCGGCGGGGCGGGTCCGGGTCAGCGCGCAGCAGTCGCACAGCCCGCCCGCGTCGTCGACGAGCCAGTTGCAGCCCGCCAGGGCGGAGTTGGCGCAGCGCTGCCGCCCGGACACCTCCACCAGGTCGCGCCGTTCGCGGGAGTAGCCGACCGCCGTGCCGCACACCACGCAGCCGTGGTTCTCGAAGAACAGCAGGTTCCCGCAAGCTGGGCAGGTGAACGAGCGCACGGCGGTGCCTCCAGGGCTTCCGGGGGAGTCGTCCTCGGATACCCGTTCCGCGCGGGCGCAAGCGTGATGCCGCGCTCACCGCCCGCGACGGCTGTAGGCGGCGGGGGTAACGCCCTTCCAGCGCTTGAAGGCGTGGATGAAGCTCGACGCCTCGGCGTAGCCCAGCCGCAGCGCGACGTCCTCGACGGCGAGCGCCCTGATGGCCAGCAGCTCCTCCGCCAGCGCTTCGCGCACCTCGTCGAGCAGTTCCTGGTAGCTGGTGCCGGAGTCGGAGAGCCTGCGCCGCAGGGTCCTGGTGCTCACGGCGAGTTCGTGGGCGACGTGGTCCATGCCGCGGCCGATCGCGCCGGGGCGGGCGAGCAGGCCGCGCACCTCGTGGGCGATCCCGACCCGCGCGCGCCGCCTGGCCACGAGGTCGCGGCACCGGGCCTCGCAGAGCGCGACGGTGTGCGGGTCGGCCTGGGGGAGGGGGCGGGCGAGGAACGCCGCGTCGAAGGTCGCGACCGTGCGGGGGCGGCCGAACCGGGGCCGCAGGCCGAACACCCGCTCGTGGCGGAGGGTGTCGGCGGGTTCGGGGAAGCGGAAGTCGACGGCGAGCAGCGGCGCGTCGTCGGGCAGCAGTTCGGCGATGACGGTGTGGATGGCGGCCAGGTCGCGTTCCACCAGGAACCGCGCGACCGGTGGCGGCAGCGCGCTGTCGTCCAGTTCGATGTGCGCGCGGCCGTCGGACAGGGAGGCGCGCGGGATGCTGAACGTGAAGCTGAGGTCCAGGAAGCGCAGCGCCACGTTGACCGCGTCCAGCATCGTCGGGCTGCTGATGAAGGCGTAACCGAGGAACCCGAACGTCGTCACGTGGTAGCGGGCGCCGAGGGTGGGGCCGGCGTCGGGCATGACGCCCGCCAGCGTGCGGATCACCCGCAGCTCCTGGTCGGCGGCCACTTCGGCGTCGGGGTCGCTCAGGTCGGCGGGGGTGATCCCGCTGTCCGCGAGCAGCCGGTCGGCGGCGATGCCGTGCTCGGCGCCGAAGCGCACCAGCAGCGCCACCCCGGCCACGCTGCGCGGGAAGTCCCAGTGCCCGATCACCGGGTCCGCGAGTGGCGTCATGGCCGACATTGTCGATTCCCCGTCCTCTCCTGTCTTGGGCCGGACGTGTGGAGATCCCTAACGTCGGCCGCGTGCTCCGTCCCCCGCGCCGTCTCCGCGGACCCCGTGTCGTCGTCATCGGCGCGGGGTTCGCGGGGATCGGCATGGCCGCCGCGCTGCTGCGCGACGGGTTCGCGGTGACGGTCCTGGAACGCGCGGACGACGTCGGCGGGGTGTGGCGCGACAACACCTATCCCGGCGCTGCCAGCGATGTCCCCTCGTCGTTGTACTCCTACTCGTTCGCGCCGAACCCGTCGTGGCCGCGCCGGTACGCCCGGCAGCCCGACATCCTGGCCTACCTGCGCCGGGTCGCCGCGGACACCGGGGTGGCCGCCAGGATCCGGTTCGGCGCGGACGTGGTGGCCGCCGGGTTCGACGAGGCCGCGCACCGGTGGCGGGTGGAACTGGCGGGCGGCGAGGTGGTCGAGGCGGACGTGCTGGTGTCCGCGGTCGGCCAGCTGTCCCGGCCGGTCGTCCCGGTGCTGCCCGGCGCGGAGTCGTTCCGCGGACCCGCGTTCCACAGCGCCCGGTGGGAGCACGGCCACGACCTCACCGGGCTGCGGGTGGCGGTGATCGGCACCGGCGCCAGCGCGGTGCAGTTCGTGCCGCACCTCCAGCGCAGCGCGGCCCGGCTCACGGTGTTCCAGCGGTCCGCGACGCACGTGGTGCCCAAGCCCGACCGCGCGTACCGGCCGTGGCACCACCGGGTGTTCCGGGCCTCGCCCACCGCGTTGAGGGCCGGTCGGCTGGGCGTGTGGCTGACGGGCGAGCTGCTGACCACCGCGCTCACGTCCGCGCAGGCCCTCGGCGGGCTGGTGGACGGGATGGCCCGGCTGCACCGGCGCCGCCAGGTCCGCGACGTGGACCTGCGCGCCCGGCTGGCACCCGCCCACCGGGTGGGCTGCCACCGGCTGCTGTTCTCCAACGACTGGTACCCGGCGCTCGCGCGGCCCAACGTGGACCTGGTGACCGAGCCGATCACCGCGCTGACGCCGACCGGGGTGCGCACCGCCGACGGTGTGGAGCACCCGGCGGACGTGATCGTGTACGGCACCGGGTTCGCGGCCACGGACTTCCTGGCGCCGATGGAGATCCGCGGCCGGGACGGGCGGAGGCTCGCCGACGAGTGGGCGGGCGGGGCGCGGGCGCACCTCGGCATGACGGTGCCGGGTTTCCCCAACCTCTTCCTGCTCTACGGCCCGAACACCAACCTCGGCGGCAACTCGGTCGTGTACATGATCGAGCGGCAGTGCCGGTACGTGGTGCGGATGCTGAGGTACATGGCGACGATGCGGGTGTCCACCGTGGAGGTCCGCCGCGAGGCGGCCGAGCGGTTCGACGCCGAGACGCAGGCGCGTCTGGCCCGCAGCGTGTGGACGCGGTGTTCGAACTGGTACCGCGACGCGGCCGGGCGGGTCACGACCAACTGGCCCGGCCTGGTCCGGGAGTACGACCGCCGCACGAGGTGGGTGGACCACCGGGACTTCGACCACGGGGGCAGGCCATGACCGACTACGACGTCCTGGTGATCGGCTCGGGGTTCGGCGGGTCGGTCACCGCGCTGCGGCTGACGGAGAAGGACTACCGGGTCGGTGTGCTGGAGGCCGGGCGCCGGTTCGCCGACGACGGGTTCGCCGCGAACTCGTGGCACCTGCGCGACTACCTGTTCGCCCCTCGGCTGGGGTGCCTGGGCATCCAGCGGGTCGACCTGCTGCGCGACGTGCTCGTGCTCAGCGGCGCCGGGGTCGGCGGCGGGTCGCTGGTCTACGCGAACACCCTCTACGAGCCGCCCGCACCGTTCTTCCGCGACCCTGGATGGGCCGGGATCACCGACTGGCACGCGGAGCTGGCGCCCTGGTACGACCAGGCGCGGCGGATGCTCGGCGTCGTGGAGTACCCCGGCACCACGCCCGCCGACCGGGTCCTGCGGTCGGTCGCCGACGACCTCGGGGTGGGCGGGAGCTACCACCGCGCCGAGGTCGGCGTCTTCTTCGGCACGCCCGGCGTGCGGGTCGCGGACCCGTACTTCGGCGGGGTGGGGCCGGATCGCGCGGGCTGCCTGCACTGCGGCGAGTGCATGACCGGGTGCCGGCACAACGCCAAGAACACCCTGGTGAAGAACTACCTGCACCTCGCCGAACGAGCAGGCGCCGTCGTGCACCCGCTGACCACGGCCGTGGACGTCCGGCCGGTCCGGGGCGGCTACCGGGTCGACACCCGGAGCACCGGGGTGCTGCCCGGCGAGCGGCGGACGTTCACCGCGCGGCAGGTCGTGTTCTCCGCCGCCGCGCTGGGCACGCAGAAACTGCTGCACCGGCTGCGCGACGGGGGCAGCCTGCCCGCGATCTCGCCGCGGCTGGGGCTGTTGTCGCGCACCAACTCCGAGGCCGTCCTGGGCGTCCGGGCGCGGACGGCGGGGGCGGACTACTCGCGCGGCGTCGCCGTCACCTCGTCGATCCACCCCGACGACCACACCCACGTCGAACCGGTGCGCTACGGGCGCGGCAGCAACCTGATGGGGCTGCTGATGACCGTGCTGGTCGACGCGGAACCGGGCACGCCGCGGTGGCGGCTCGGCCTGCGGGAGCTGCTGCGGCAGCGCAAGGACCTGCGCAGGCTGCTCGACCCGCGCCGGTGGTCGGAGCAGACGGTGGCGCTGCTCGTCATGCAGAACCTGGACAACTCGTTGACCACCCGCACCCGGCAGGGCGTGTTCGGCAGGCGGCTGACCACGTCGGCGGGGGAGGGCGAGCCGAGTCCGGTGTGGATCCCCGGCGGTCACGACGCCGCGCGCCGGGTCGCCGAGAAGATCGGCGGCATCCCCGGCGGCGCGTGGACCGACCTGGCCGACATCCCGCTGACCGGCCACTTCATCGGCGGGTGCGTCATCGGCGACACGGCGGCCTCCGGCGTCGTCGACCCGTACCACCGGCTGCACGGCTACGAGGGCCTGCACGTCGTGGACGGGTCGACCATCCCGGCCAACCCCGGCGTCAACCCCTCGCTCACCATCACCGCGCTGGCCGAGCGCGCGATGTCGTTGTGGCCCAACAAGGGCGACCCCGACCCCCGTCCGGCGACCGGCTCCCCGTACGCGAGGGTCGCGCCGATCGCGCCGGACCACCCCGTCGTGCCGCGCACCGCGCCGGGCGCGCTGCGCCTGCCCACCACCCCGAAGTGAGGACGTCTCCGTGGATGCCGAGTACCCGCCCGAGCCCTGGGACCTGCACGGGCACGGCTGCGTGTCGCTGTGGAAGGCGCAGCGGGACATGCTGCCCCCGCTGCCGCCCGGCGTCCGCCCGGTGATCGCGTTCGGGCACGCGGTGGTGGCGACCGCGTTCGTCGACTACCTGCCGGGCGGCCTGCTGCCCTACCGCGAACTGCTCGCGGCCGTGGTCGTGCGCGACGGGTTCCGGATCGGCCTGTCGATCACGCACATCTGGGTCGACAGCCCGGCGTCGATGGCCGGTGGGCGCGAGCTGTGGGGGATCCCGAAGGAACTGGCCGAGCTGACCGTGATCCCGGCGCCCGCGTTCGCCGCCACGGCCACCGGCATCGCCGAGGCCCGGCACTCCTCCTACGGACGCGGGGTGCCGGCGCCGATCGCGGGATCGGTATTCCAGACGCTGCGCGGCGCGCTCGCCCGGACCCCGGTGCGGATGAGCGGACGCGTGCGGGTGGCGAAGGTCGGGTGGAAGTTCGCCCCGGACGGTCCGTTGAGCTGGCTGGAGGGGCTCACGCCGGTCCTCGGGCTGTCGGTGGTGTCGTTCCGGATGCGCTTCGGGCCGCGCTGACGCCGTTCGAGCCCCTGGGGACCCGAGGGCTCAGGTCAGGCGGGCTCGGGTCAGGAGGGGAAGAGCGTGCCGACGAGCTGGAAGACGTTGGCGCGCAGCACGGTGCCCGCCTGCTCCTGACCGGCCAGCTGGCGCAGCAGGGCCTGCTGGAACAGGCCGTCGAACATCGCGTAGAGCGCCGACGGCGGGACCGCGACCTCGCGGCCGACCAGTTCGGCGTAGCGGCTGACGATGCGCCAGATCATCCGCTCCAGCATGGCGTCGATCGCCAGCACGTCCTCGCGGAACGACGGCTCGAACAGCGCCTGCGAGCGCAGGTCGTACCAGAGGCGGTGCATCGTGGCGTCTTCGACGAGCGTCGCGATGAGGGCGTCGGTGAACCCGGCGGCCAGGGTCTCCGGCGTCTCTGCGGTGGCGACGATCCGGTCGTAGCGCTGCGCGCACTCGGTCTTGTACTGCCGCACGCAGTACGTGATCAGCTCGACCTTGTCGCGGAAGTAGTAGTGCAGGACGCCGTGCGAGAACGCCGAGTTCTGCGCGATCTCCCGCAGGCTCGTGCGGGCGTAACCGAGTTCGGACAGCGTTTGGAGCGCCGCGCCCGCGAGTTCGCGGCGGCGCTCCTCGAACTTGTCGACCTGTCGCCGTGAGACGCGGTCGAGCTTCTCGGCAGTGGACATCGCGGGTCAGAGTAACCGATTAACCGAGTCTGGACGATTGTCCAAGAAAAGCTTGACAGTTGTCCAAACGGTTCCTAGCGTGTGGTCCACATCACTGATGATGGCGAAAGGCGGCACGGGATGAGCCAAATGGATCTGTCCGGGAGGTGCGTCCTGGTCACCGGGGCCGCCCGCGGCCTCGGAGCGGGCATGGCGCAGGCGCTCACCGCCGCGGGGGCGAGGGTGATGATCGCCGACGTGCTCAAGGACGCGGGCGAGCAGACCGCCGCGGGCCTGGAGGGCGCCGGGTTCGTCGAACTGGACGTCACCGACGACGCCGCGTGGGAGAACGCCGTCGCGCACACCGTCGCCGAGTTCGGCGGGCTGGACGTCGTGGTCAACAACGCGGGCATCGAGGTCACGGCGCTGCTCGTGGACGTCGACCCGGACGAGACGCGCAAGATGCTGGAGGTCAACGTCCTCGGCACCATGCTCGGCCTCAAGCACGGCATGCGAGCCATGCGGCCCGGCGGTGCCGCGGGCAACGGCGGCACGATCATCAACATCTCGTCGGTCGCGGCCACCATCGCGTTCCCCGCGATCGGCGGCTACTCGGCCACCAAGTCCGCGGTCGACCGGCTCACCAGGGTCGCGGCCGCCGAGTCGGGCAAGCTCGGCTACGGCGTGCGCGTCAACTGCGTCTACCCCGGCCTGGTCGCCACCGACATGGGCATGAAGCTCGCCGTCGAGACCGCGGGCATCGGCCTGTTCGAGAGCCCGGAGGCCGCCGTGGGCGCGGTCGTCGAACTGACGCCCTCCGGACGGCTGGGCGAGGTGTCCGACATGGCCGACGCGGTGGTGTTCCTCGCCTCCGACGCGTCGCGGTTCGTCAACGGCGCCGGCCTGCCGGTCGACGGCGGAATGGGGATGTGACATGACTGCCTCCACCAAGCCTGTCGTCGTCTACGGGGTCTCGGGTTACACCGGCAGGCTGATCTGCGAATACCTCCGCGAGTACCACGTGCCGTTCATCGCCGCGGGCCGCGACGGGAAGAAGGTGCAGGAGGTCGTCGACCGGATCCCCGGCATCGAGACCGCCGACTACGAGGTCGTCGAGGTGAGCCACGACGTCGAGGCGCTCACCTCGCTGTTCTCCGGCGCGTCGGTCGTCTGCAACACCGTCGGCCCGTTCATCAAGCTCGGCCCGGAGGCCGTGGAGGCCAGCCTCGCGGCGGGTTGCCACTACCTGGACACGACCGGCGAGCAGGACTGGGCGCTGGCCGCGAAGGAGAAGTGGGGCCAGGCGTTCGCCGACGCCGGACTCCTGCTGTCGCCGGGCGTCGCGCAGATGTACACCACCGGCGAGATCGCCGCGAACATCGCGCTGGAGACCGTGCCCGGCCTGGACACGCTCGACATGCTGGTGCTGTGGAAGGGCTTCCCGACCTACGCGTCCACGCAGACGATCTTCACGATCCTCAAGGCCGACTGGTTCCACCTGCAGAACAACCAGTACGTGGCGTGGGACCACCGGGCGACCCGCGAGTGCGTCGTCCCCGGCCAGCACGGCACCGCGCTGACCGTCCCGTGGGGCGGCACCCTGCACCCGGTGTGGTTCAAGGACGACCCGCGCGTCGCGACCTGCGTGGTCACCGGCGGCGTCCTGGACCGGGCGGTGATGGACGGCGTCGTGGCCACCACGGGCATGTTCGAGGAGCAGATCCGGCCGCTCGACCCGGTCGCGCAGGAGGCCGCGCTCTCCGACATCGCCAACGGGCTCCAAGCCGACATGCCGCCCAGGGAGAACCCGCGGATCAACACCTCCATCGACTCGGTGCACGCCTCCGGGCCGCTGGGCCGGGTGCACGTGGCCATCCACGGCAACTCCAACTACAAGCAGACGGGTCTGCTCCAGGCGTTCGCCGCGTACTCGCTGCTCCAGCAGGCGCCGCGGCGGGTCGGGTTCGCGTCGGCGTGCCAGGCGTTCGGGCACCGCGAGCTGCTCGGCGTGCTGCGCAACTTCGGCCTGGTGCTCAACCCCGTCGTGGAAGCGCACACCTGACATGTCCCTGACGGCGTACCTGGACAAGGGGGCGTCGCTCGGACGCGACGCCCCCTGCCTGACGATGGACGGGAAGTCGCTGTCCTACGGCGACGTGCAGGAACTGTCGCACTCGGTCGCCCGCGCGCTGGCCCGCGCGGGCGTCCGGGCGGGCGACAAGGTCGGGATCCTGTCGGGCAACGACCCGACGGCGTTCGCCTGCGTGTTCGGCATCGCCCGGCGCGGAGCCGTGTGGTGCCCGATCAACCCGCGCAACGCGGCGGGGGAGAACCGGGAGCTGCTGGAGCTGTTCGACTGCGTGGCCCTGCTGCACGCCCCCGCCTACGCCGACCTCGTCGCCGAGATCGCGCCCGCGCTGCCGCTGCTGACCACCGTGGTGCCGCTGGACGACCTGGACACCTGGCTCGACAGCGACGGCGACGCCGCCGTCGACTACGACGCCACGCCGCCCGACGACACGGTCATGATCGTCGGCACCGGCGGCACCACCGGCAGGCCGAAGGGGGTGCAGCTGACCGACCGCAACCTCGAGGCGATGACCGCACTCACGCTCATGGCCTACCCGTTCGAACCGCGCCCGGTGTACCTCGCCATGGCGCCGCTCACCCACGCGGCGGGCGTGCTGTGCTTCCCCGTGATGGCCATGGGCGGCGAGATCGTCGTCATGCCCGCCCCCGACCTCAGCTCGTTCCTGGAACTCGTCGAACGGCACCGCGTCACGCACACGTTCCTGCCGCCCACGCTCATCTACATGCTGCTCGCCCACGAACGCCTGACCTCGACGGACCTGACCTCGCTGCGCTGCTTCTGGTACGGCGCCGCCCCGATGTCACCCGCCAGACTGGAACAGGCCCTCACCGCCATCGGCCCCGTCATGGCCCAGCTCTTCGGCCAGTCCGAAGCCCCCATGATGATCTCCATGCTGGCCCCGGCCGACCACTTCCTGCCCGACGGCACCATCGCCCGCGCCCGCCTCACCTCGGCGGGCCGCCCCGGCCCACTGGTCACCGTCGCGGTCATGGACGACGAGGGCGGACTGCTCCCGAACGGCTCGCGCGGCGAGATCGTCGTCCGCGGCTCCCTGGTCATGCGCGGCTACTACAAGAACCCGTCGGCGACCGCGGAGGCGTCCAGGTTCGGCTGGCACCACACCGGCGACATCGGCTACCTCGACGACGACGGCTACCTCTTCATCGTCGACCGCGCCAAGGACATGATCATCACCGGCGGCTTCAACGTCTACTCGGCGGAGGTCGAACAGGCCCTCATGGCCCACCCCGCGGTCCGCGACTGCGGTGTCGTCGGCCTCCCGGACGAGAAGTGGGGCGAACGCGTGGTGGCCGTCGTCCAACCCCAACCGGACATGACCGCCGACCCCGCCGAGCTGGTCGCGTTCGTCAAGGAGCGCATCGGCAGCGACAAGGCGCCCAAGCAGATCCACATCTGGCCGGACCTGCCCCGCTCCACCGTCGGCAAGGTGCTGAAGACCGACATCAAGGCCCGACTCAGGTCCGGCTGAGGACCCCCCTCACCGCAGCCGGACCACTCCTCCGCGTCGCCGACCGGTTCCCCCCAGGCCGGTCGGCGACCGGGCACGGCGAACAGACGGCCTCGAACCGGGCACACCGACGCGGAGTCAGCCCCCGGCCCGCCCCTCGCCCGACCGGCACCTCAGAAGACCTGGATGCCGAATTCCGTCCGGGCCGCATCGAGGAACGCGGTCCTGGCGTCCAGGAACTCCCGCGCGGCGGAATGCGCGGCCTCCTTGGCGACCGCACCGAGCCCGTCCGCGGCGTCGCGCACGGCGGCCGAGGCGAGCAACTGCGTCTCGCCGAGCACCTCGTCCAGTTCGGCTTCGACTTCACGGGTCCGCGTCCTGCTGTCCGCGAGTTCCTGCTCCCGCTGCGCGACCGCCTCGCGCACGGCTTCGACCTGGCGTTCGTCGTCGTCGACGCGGTCGAGCGTGAGTTGCGTCCGTTCCAGGTAGCGCGCCGCCTGCCGTTGGCCCTCCCGCGCCGCGACCAGATCGCCCGCCGCCCGGACGAGTCGGCCGTAGGAACTCCTCCGCTGGTCGGCGAACCGGTGGAGGTCCTCCCGCCGCACCTCGTCCCGTCGGACGCGCTGCTGCTCCTCGGCCTGCCGCGCGAAGAGCGCCAACGAGTTCCGGAACGCCTTCCGGGTCGCCATCAACTGCGCGGCGATCGCGCCGACGATGCCGACCAGCGCGACGACCAGCGCCGCGCCCCCGGAGATCAGCGCGACCACCACCTCGTCGTTCACGTCACCCCCACCGCTTCCAGCCAAGCCCTCCGCGACGCGACCCGCGTGAACTCCCGGACGTGCACGCCCGCCCGCAACCACGCGACCGGGAACGCGTCCCCCGCGTCCCGCACCACCCGCCCGAACACGTCCCTCTCCCGATCCCGCGACGCGCCTGCCAGATCGGCCAGCAGATCCGCCGTGGTCCTCAACCCCACCCGCCCCAGCCCCGCCACGTCCCGCGAAGCCGACGACACGGCGGCGACGGCCCGCCCGCCCAACGCGACCCGGTGCAGCACGTTCTCCAACGGCCGCAACGGCTGCGGCGTCCCGGCCGCGACCTCGGGGCGAGGCGGCAGCTCACGGGTCCCGTCACCCGCCACGTGCGAGCGCTGGAGCTGGTCCAACCCCAGGTCGACGTGATGCCCCAACTCGGACGGCAGGGCCAGGTCGGCACCCGAGACCGCCAACGCCGACACCACCCCCGGTCGATCCGGGAGCAGTCGACCGACCACCCGCAGCGACACACCACCCGCCCCCGCCAGCACCCGCAGGTTCTCACGGGTGCGGTCGCCGCCGACGAGATCCACGTGCGCCGAACGGAGGGACAGCCGCAGCGCCCCACCGGCCGCGCCGACCACCACGCCGTCCAGGAACAGCAGGTCGTCACCCGAGGGCCGATGGGTCGCGGGCCTGGTGTCCGCGTGGAACGCCCGTGCGACCTGCTCGTCCAACGGCTGCTCCCACAACCCGGCCAACGGCGCCGCGTCCCAAGCCGCGCCGGACGCCGCCACCGCGCGCACGGCCTTGCCCGCCCCGAGCCTGCGATCCGGCGACCCGGTCCCGCCCGACAGCAGCATCCCCGCCCGCCCCAGCTCGCGCTGGGTCAGGCCGGACTCGCCGATCGCCACCGCGCCACCCGCGGCGGCCCGCACGCGTTCGGCGCCGCCGGGCATGATCGCGGGCACCGTCCACAGCACACCGGACTCGTCCACCAGGTGCGTGACGACACCGCTGTAGCCGGAGGTGGCGACCACGGTCTCGGTGCACAGCCCGTAGAGCCGCAACGCGCCGACGGGGGAGTACTCGCGGCGAGCGGTGCCGCGCAGTTCCGTCGTGGCGGCACCGGCGCGCAGGTCGTGGCAGAGCAGCATCAGGTCGACCAGTTCGGCGGTGAGGACCTCGCGGTCGAACGACGAGTCGCCCGCCCGTGCCGCCGCCAGCGCTGCGGCGATCCGCAGCCCACCGGCGGAAGCGCGGTGCAGACCCGCCACACGGGCCACGTGCGCCGCGCGCAGCAGTTCGGCCCGCACGACCGCGCCGCTGCCGGTCGCGCCGGACCGCAGCACCGTCGCGCACGCCTCCCACAACGCGGTCGCCGCCGCCCGCTCGTCCTCACGCGCCTCGGCGACCTCGACCGGCGCCTCCACGACGACGTCGGCGACCGCGACGGACGGCGCGGCCTCGGCCTCGGCCACGTCGGCGATCTCGGCCGCCGCGACGGCCACACCGCGGTGCAGGCACCTCGGCGCGAGCAGGCAGCTGCACACCAGGGCGTCCGCCGTGGCGAGCACGCCGGCGGTCAGCGTCCACGTGAGCGCCGTGTCGGCGTCGAGTTCGGCGCGGGCGGTGTCGCCGTCGACGACCACGTCCCACGTGGCCGCGCGGTCCAGCGACGCGTCGACCCGCTTGCGCAGCCGGGGCGGGAGGGCGTCGAGCACGTCCGCCACGACGGCGGGCGCCACCGGTGGCGGGGTCATCCGCGCACCTTCTCGCCGACCCAGCGCGCCAGCGCCTGCGGGCTGAGCGCGGCCACCGGCATCCCGGCCGCCACCAGCGCGCCCGCGACCGACGTCGAGTACCGGGCGACACCGCTGTCGTCGAGGCTCGCGCACCCCAGCACCGTCACCCCGGACGACACCAGCTCCCGGACCTGCCCGATGAGGGCGCCCACCGGGCCGCCCTCCTCGAAGTCGCTCACCAGCACCACCATCGTCCTCTCCGGCACGGTCACCATCGAGCGCGCGTGCCGCAGCGCGCCCGCGATGTGCGTGCCGCCGCCGACCCGCACCTCCAGCAGCAGCGACAGCGGGTCCGACACCCGGTCGGTCAGGTCGACGACCTCGGTGGAGAACGCCAGGAAGTGCGTCGACAGCGACGGCACCCCGGCGAACACCGCGGCCGTCAGCGCCGACCACACCGTGGACGCCTCCATCGAGCCCGACACGTCCACCACGAGCACCAGCCGCCAGTCGCTGGACTTGCGGCCGCGCGTGCGGAACACCGGCCGCTCCGGCACCACCAGCACCCGGCCGTTCGCGTCCCGGCGCGCGGTGGCGAGGTTCGCCCGCAGCGTGCGCGGCAGGTCGAGCTTGCCGCCGGGCCGACGGGTGGGCACCGGCAGCTGCATCCCGGTCAGCGCCGGGCGGACCCGTGTGGCCAGCTGCGCCGTCAGCTCGCGCACCAGCCGCGCCACCAGCGGCCGCAGCCGGGCCAGCGACGACTCCGACAGCCCGCCCGCCAGCGACAGGACGTTGCGCAGCAGCTCCACCGACGGCCGCACCGAGCCTGGGTCGATCTCCAGCGCGGCCTCCAGGCGCCCGCCTTCCGCCGCGGCGGCGAGGACTTCCTCGCGGACGTGGTCGCCGAACAGCTCCCGCAGCTCGTCGGACCACTCGCGCACGTCGGGGAACGGGTCGGACCGGTCGGCGCCGAGATCGCCGCGCTCCGCGCCCTCGCCGCGATCACGCCCGTACAGCTCGTCCAGGGCGGCCGCGTAACGACTGGCACCAGCTGGACGCTCACCCCGCGCGCCGAGCACCAGCCGCCAGCGGATCGCGGCCGGGAGTTCCGTCGCCACAACGGGTTTGGTGTCCACAGTGGACTCCGGTTCGGTGTCCGCCGGACGGGGAGCGTCGAACGCGGGACGTTCCAGGCCGTGCGCCCGCAGGGCTTCCGCGCCCGCGTGCTCCGCGTCCAGCCAGATCGCCAACAGCTCCGGGTCGGGCAGGTGCGCGGCGTCGACCCGGTCGCCCGTGCGCTGCTCGACGACCGCGAGCACGCGCGCCCGCGCGGCCGGGCCGATGGAGGTGAAAGCGCCGCGCAGCGCGGGAAGGCGGTCGAGGAAGTCGCGGTCGGCCAAGCCCTCCACCCGGTCCAGCAGCGGTGCCACGGCTTCCGGGGTCTCCAGCAGCGGGGCCGCGGCGGCCAGCACCCCGGTGAGACCGCGGCGCAGGACCTCGCGCCGGTCCGGGGTGGTGGCGCTGTCGAGCCAGGACGCGACCCGCTCGCCCAGCGCGGCGGGCGGGACGAGGCCGAGCAGGACCTGCGCCGCACCCGCGGCACCGGCGATCAGCGGCGCGGCGGTGTCGGCCAGCCGCCGCAGCGTCGCGGTCAGCCGCAGACCGCTGCCGTGCTTGTCGTGGCGCTGCCCCAGTTCCACCAGGGCGTGCGCGTCGGCCGGGTCCTCCGACCCGGCCAGGCCGTCCAACTGGGCCACGGCCGCGGTGTCCAGGTCCGGCGCGAGTCGCGGGTGCGCGTCGAGGACGTCGCCGGGCGTGCCCGGCAGGTGGCCCGCGCGGAGGCGGTCGAGCAGGTCGAGGCAGGCCAGCAGTTCCGGCAGCGTCGCGGACGACGGCAGCACCGTCGCCGCGTCCGACAGCAGGTCGCCGACGAGTTCCGGCAGGCCGCAGGCGGCGGCGTCGGCCAGATCGGACAGCACGTCGCCGGGGGTCTGGCCGCCCTTCAGTTCGCGGTCCGCGCGGCGGGCGCGCAGGCGTCCGTGCGCGGCCAGCGGCAGGGTCGCGCCCCACAGCCCGGCCACCGGCAGGGTGGCCGCCGTCGACGGGGTCCACGTCGCGGTCCAGCGGGTGGTGAGCGCGTCACCGCCGCCGACCCTGGTCGTGGCGGTGGATTCGGCGTAGGTGACGCCCAGCACCGAGAGCCTGCGCAGCGCGACCTCCCGGCGCGCGTCCAGCGCGGAACGCAGCGGGTCCAGCCGCAGCACGGCCGGTTCGCGGCTGCCGGGACCGGGCAGGCGGAGCTCAGCCAGGTGCGCCTCGACCGCGGGCGCCAGCCCCGAACGGGGTGTGCCGGGCGCCAGCAGGCCGGTGCGGTGGCCGACCAGCACGTCACCGGCGGCGCGGGCCACGACCCGGCCCCGCCCCAGCGGTTCGGCGTGCGTCAGCACGGTCTGCACCGCCTCCACGACCTCGCTGCGGCCGGGCGCGGGCAGTCCGCGCAGCCGGGCGAGGTCGACCGCCAGCCGCAACGCCTCCCGCGCCTCGCCGGGACCCGCGGGATGGCCCAGTTCCCTCACCCGCACGCAGATCCGCACGATCACCGACGCGGCGGCGGCCTCCACGGCGGCCGGGTCGCCCGCCGCCTCCAGCACCGCCTGCTGCCACTCCGGGTCGCGGATGCCCGCCGGGTAGCCGGAACGCTCGTCCAGCAGCGCGAAACCGTAGGGCACCAACGAGGTGACGGCCTCCGGTCCACTCGGGACCGACTCCGCCTCGTCGTCTTCGGGGCCGCGCAGCAGGGCGGCGGCGTGGAACGAGCCGATCACCGCCGCGCAGCGCCGACCGCCCACGAGCGACACCGCGCGCCGCATCCACGCCTCGCGCCGCAGGTCGAACCCGTCGATCCCGGTGCCGTCCCGGCCCGCGGCGTCGTCGCGCATGGCCCAGCCGACCATCAGCGCCGCCCGGCGGATCGCCTCCGCGGCCTGGCCGGGCGATGCCGCCTCCACCAGCCGGTCCCACAGGTCGTCCCCGTCCCGTCCCGTGGTGGCCCGCCGCAACGCGTCGGTCAACGGCGACGGCCCGCGGTCGGACCCCGTGTGCCCGTCACCGCGCAACGCCAGCGGCAGGTCGCACGTCCGCACCTCGACCCCGTTGCGGTGCGCCCACCGCACCGCCGCGAGTTCCGGCGAGAAGTCCGCGAACGGGTAGAACGCCAGACTCCGGCCGTCGCGCGCCGCCCCCGACAGCGCCACCGGCGCGGTCAGAGCGGGATCGGCCAGGTGCGGCAGCCACGCGCCCAACTCCTCGGGCAGTTCGATGAGCAGCACCTCGGGCTCGGCGGCCGCGAGCAGGTCGGGCATCGCCGCGGCCAGCGCGGGGGAGTGGTGCCGCACCCCGATCAGGTGCGGCACGTCGTGCGCGGCCAACCGCTCCAGCTCGGCGGTGTGCTCGTCGGTGTGCGGGAAAGTCACGCGAGCACCTCGCCGGTGGTCGGGATGGCGGACGGCTCAGGACGGTGGCGGGCAGCGGCGGGAGGGGTCTGGGTGATCACGTGGGTGCCTCGGGCTTGCTGGTGCGGGGACGGTGGGCGGGGTGGGGCGCGCCGTGGTCGGACGACCACGGCGCACCCCGCACCTCAGTCGTCCAGGACGTCGCGGAGTTCCCACATCCGGCGCCACGTGCGGGACCCGGACTCGGCGCGGCGGCGTACGGCGCCGTCCCAGTAGCCGAGCAGCCTGGCCGCGTCACCGGGGTCGTCCTTGCGGACCACGCCGAGCAGGTGGCCGGGCAGCAGGGACAGCGGGTCGCGGTCGCCGGGGAAGTACGTGCCCGCCAGGCCGAGCGAGGTGGCCACGGACACCGCCTCGGCGGTGCTCATGACCGTGGACGGGCGTTCGACGGCCCAGCCCTCCTCGGACACACCGTTGCGCAGGTCGCGGAACGCGGTGACCAGCGCCTCCAGCACGACGTCGTCGACCGCGAACGGCGCCTTCACCCGGTCCAGCGCCGCACTGGCCTGCCTGCGGACCAGGGCGATCTCGGCGGCGAGGTCGCCGATCGGGCCGACGGACTCGAAGTTGAACCGGCGCTTGAGGGCCGCCGACATCTCCGACACGCCCCGGTCGCGCAGGTTCGCCGTGGCGATCACGGTGAAGCCCGGCGCGGCGTGCACGGTCGCGCCGTCGGTGCCCGACAGCTCCGGCACGGCGATCCGCCGGTCCGACAGGATCGACACCAGCGCGTCCTGCACCTCCGGCAGGCAGCGGGTGACCTCCTCGATCCGCACCACGCCGCCGTTGCGCATCGCGGTGAACACCGGCGAGGGCACCAGGGCCCGCGGGCTCGGCCCCTCCGCGAGCAGCAGCGCGTAGTTCCAGCCGTAGCGCAACTGGTCCTCCGTGGTGCCCGCGGTGCCCTGCACGACCAGCTGGCTGCTGCCCGAGACGGCGGCGGCCAGCAGCTCCGACAGCATCGACTTCGCGGTACCCGGCTCGCCGACCAGCAGCAGCCCGCGCTCCCCGGCCAGGGTGATCACGGAACGCTCGACCAGCGCCCGTTCGCCCACGAACTTCGGGCTGATCACCAGGCGGGACGGCACACCGGCCACCGACACGCCCTTGGGCAGCGCCAGCGCGTCACCGCCGCTGCCCGTCACGTACGTGACGACGGCGCGCGGGGTGAGCCGCCAGCCCGGCGGCCGGGGGCCGTCGTCGTGGGCCGCGAGGAAGGCCAGTTCCTCGCGGTGGGCGTCCTCGGCGGGTTCGACCTGCCTCGGGGCGGCGATCGCGGTCACCTGCGTCCTCCGGTCTTGAGCTCTTCGTAGGCGGGGGTGTCGCCGTCCACCACGCGCTGCCACGCGCGGGCGAACAGGGCGGCGACCGGTTCACGGGGCGAGAGGACGCCCCAGCCGCGGTCGGTGATGCCGAACATCGGCGTCTTCCACGACTCCAGCGGCAGGTGCGGCGAGCCCAGGTTCAGCCACCCGCCGGGCAGGAACAGCGTGCGCCCCGCCCTGGCGCGCTTGGCGGTGAGCACCAGGTCCGTCGCGGCCAGCGCGGCGCGCGCCTTCTTGAGCCGCGCGGGCTTCCACCCCGTCCACCGCGCCACGTTCGCGTCGGTGGGGTCGGGCAGCGCCAGCAGTTGCAGGTACAGCGCCGCGGCGTCCTCGTCGAGCCCGAACCTCGCGGCGGCCTGCGCCACCAGGTGCGGGACCGACACCGTCGGGTCCTGGTAGTAGGTGTCCGGGTCGACGCCCTCGGGAGCCGTCACGGCGCACGCGGCCGCCACCCCCTCGTCGGCCAGGACGTCCAGGCCCCGCAGCAGTGCCTGGCTGTAGGTGCCCTCCGAGATCGCGACCAGCAGGTCCCGGTCCTGGGGGACGAGCTGACCGGGCGTCACGAACAGCTTGCAGTAGTGGTCGTTGACGCCGACCACGGTCAGCCAGGGGCGGTGCCGCACGACCGCGCCGGGTGCGGGCGGCTCGATGCCCAGCAGCTTGCTGGTGTCCTGCAACGACACCCACGAGCCGATCTCGACGATGAAACCGGGGTGCGCGATCCGCCGGCGGGCCAGCGCCAGCGCCTCCGGCAACCGGGCCCGCAGCGGTGATCCCACGGGGAGCCGCTGGGCCAGCCACGGCAGCACCTGCGACACGACCTCGACGGTGTGGCTGGTGAACCCGTCCTTGTTCCTGGACTCCAGCGCGCCGCCCTCCAACCGCGTGTCGCAGTCGGTGGTCAGCCACGTGGTGCTGTCGGGGTTGACGACACCGGTCACGTACTCGCCGGTGTGCGACAGCGTCAGCCGCTTCGCCGCGTCCACCAGCACGTCGTCCGGCACCGGCGAGCGGTGCCCGTGCTCGGCGGTCCACACCGCGGCCACGGCCTCCACGTCCGGGCCGGTCGTCCACAGGTCGGCAGGGTCGGCGGGCAGGGCCGCGGCGAGCAGGCGGCGGCGGTAGCCGGCGCCCAGCCGCTTGAGCCGCTCCTTGCCCGCCTTGGCGTTGCCCGCGGACAGGTCGAGCAGGTGCCGCTCGGCGGTGCTGAGGTAGTGCGCGTCCCAGCGGTCCACGCCGGGCATCCCGGCCAGCAGCACCGTCGCCTCGCCGCTGCCCAGACCGGTGCGCTCGACCAGCGCGGGCACCGCCTCGGGGCGCCACGGCGCGGGACCGCGCTCGGCGAGCACGTCGAGGAACCGGGTGATCCGCTCGCGCCCGAAGGGGACGTCCACGTCCTGCGAGTTCTCCAGCACCCAGCCGCGGGGGACGTCGTAGGCGCCGGGGGTGCGGGTGAACTGGATCCCGTCGTAGCGGTGGCCCGAGTTGTGCCGCCAGTTCTCCTGGAACACGGCGATGAACCCGTCGGCCACCGGCACGACGCGGTTCTTGGGGTCCGCCGCGCCCTTGGGCAGCGCGTAGCCGACCGTGCGCCAGTGCCCGCCGCCCTCGGCCATGCCGCTGTCCGCCAGGCAGCGCAGCAGCAGCACCAGCGCGGCCCGGTGGTCCTCCGACGTCAGGGGCGAGGCGGCCCGGTGGGCGATCGCGCCCAGCCCCGGCAGGAACTCGAACCAGTCCGCGCAGGTCGTCTCCGGCAGCGCCCGGCCCGCGGCCTTCGGCAGCGCGGCGGTCTCGGCCAGCGCGGTGATCAGGTCGGGCAGCGTGGTCGCCGTGGAGCCGTGGCCGCTGCTCGACCGGTAGCCGCCGAACCAGCCGAGCGCGGTGTTGAGCTGCTCCTCGGTCACCGCGGGCCCCGACGGCACGAGGGAGTCGAGGTCGACGGACCGCGCCGCCTTGGCGATCGGGCCGTAGCCCCGGTAGGTCCGCAGCTGCGCGGCCGCTCGGCGGACGACGTCGAGCACACCGGCGAGCAGTCCGGGGCTGGTGAGACCGGGCAGCGCGGTGGTGACGGCGCGGGTCAGGTCGTCGCGGTCGCCGCGCACCAGCGAGGTCAGCCGCTCGCGCAGCGACGGCTTCGCCTGCTTGTCGTCCGCCAGTTCCGCCAGCGCCGCGGTGAGCATCTGCTCCACGGCCTTGCGGGTCACGCCGCGCAGCGCGGCCGACCCGGCCTCGTCGCGGGGCTTGAGGACGTGCCACCAGCCCAGCGGGACCACGAGCGGGGTGCCCGCGGCGTAGGCCGAGTGGGACTCGCTGGTGGACACGCTGCCCAGCAGCGTGCCGTCCTCGTCGAGCAGCGACAGCGACTGGTACTGGGTCCCCAGCACGAGCTGACCGCCACCGGGCAGCCGCAGCACGCCGACCGGGCGCTGGGTGCCGCGGGCCATGCGGACGCGGCGCCCGTCGACGCCCTCGCCGAGCCAGGACCCGTCGGCCTCCGTGCGCACCCGCCAGCCGTGCAGGCCGTCGGCCTCGCCGAGCGGGCTGCCCCCGGTCGCCGGGACCGAGGGGCGCAGGTCGCAGTCGTCCAAGTGGAGGGTGGTGCCGTCGGCGGTGAAGTCCTCGACGAACCGCGGCAGGCTGGTGCGGCCCGTCTCGCCGGTCGCCGGGTCCACCTCGAACCAGCGCAACTTCCGGTCCTCGTGGGCGGCGGTCCACGTCGTCGTCCCGTCGCCGATCGCCGGGCGCCGCGCCGGCACCTCGGTGTCGCCGCGGTGCACGGCCCGGCGGCCGGAGAACCGGGCGCCGTCGGGCAGCGCGATCGACGGGGTGACCAGGTCGTTGCTGTAGGACGGGTCCGAGGCGCCGCGCTGGAAGATCCGGTCGGGCGCGTCGCTCCAGTAGCCCATCTCGCGGTCCGGGCCGTACCAGCGGACCAGCAGGACGCCGTCGTGCCAGTCCGCGGTCGGCCGGAACGCCCAGCGGTGGCGGGCGTCGGCGGGGATCCGGGCGACGTGCTCGGCGAGGATCCCGTCCGGGCCGACGACGATGAACGTCTCGCCCCGCCGGAGCACGAGCGCGGGCCAGCCCTCGCCGCTGAGCACCACGCCCTCGTCCTTGGGCGCGCCGACGGCGGCCAGGCGGGTCAGCGCCTCCTCCAGCGCGGGCCAGCCCAGCTCGTCGAGCAGGCCGGTGCGCAACGTCCGGTGCAGGGCGGCGGCGACGTCGGTGGCGGCCAGCGCCTCGGCGGCCTCCGGGACGTCCGCGAACGCCTCGGGCACCCGCAGCACGGCCAGCGCGTCGAGGTGGCGCCCCAGGTCGGGCAGGCCGGTCGCGGCCACCTGGCCCGCGCGGGTGGCGAGCCAGCCGCGCAGCGCGACGCGCAGACCGGGCACGGCGATCGCCCCGGACAGCGCCTCGGGGGTGACCGTCGTCTTGCGGGCGGTCGAGCGGGCGTGCACGACGAGACCCTCGCCGAGCGCGTGGCCGAACTCCTCGGACGCGGCGAGCGCGGCCAGGTCGCGACGGCCGGGCTGGTCGTCCGACAGCCACCCGGACACGTCGAACTGCCCGTTCGAGCGGTCGCCGGGCGCGATGGGGACGCCGCGCGCGACGAACAGGTCCAGCAGGTCCAGCTCGCCCTGGCGCCAGCCGCGCAGCACGCGGACGGGCACGCCGTCGGCGACCAGCCTGCCCGCCATCGCGTCGACCAGCTCCAGCAGCGCCTGCGAGCGGCCGTTGCCGCGCCACCCGCTGGCGCGGACCGCGATGACCGAGGACAGCCACTCGGCGGGGGCGACGGCAACCTCACCGGGGGGCTCGATCAGCGCGCGGGTGGCGCCGCAGCCCGCCAGGATGGACAGCCACGTGTCGAGCGCGGCCGCCGTGGCGGGCACGAACGACAGCAGTTGGCCGCGCACCTCGGCGTCCGCGGTGGCCACGGCCACCAGCGAGTCGCGGTAGGACTTCCAGAAGCCGATGCCCGCGCGGCTGATCGAGGAGCTGTCGAGCACCGCGCGCAGCAGCCGCTCGTCCTCGGCGCGCAGGTCGCGCTTCGCGCCCTTCGCCAGCCGCCGCAGGTCCTCGGGCATGCCGGTGTAGGGCGGCAGGCCGCCGCGGGTGCGTTCGACGCACAGGGTGAGGAACAGCTCGTAGGCGCCGTCCGGGTCGTGCTTGCGGGCCAGGCCCTTGGCGTGCGAGGACAGGGCCTTCGCGGTCAGCGCCCCGGCGAACGCGAACTCCAGGAACACCTCGCGGGTGCGCTCGGGGTCGACCGCGAGGTCGTGCACCTCCTCCGCCTCGCGCGCCTTGCCGAACATGCTCGCGGCGTAGGTGGGGTTGCCGTGCTCCAGGAAGATCCGCCCGGCCTGCTCGTAGAACGTGGGCAGGAAGTGCGGCGCGGACCGGCCGAGCATGTCGCCCAGCGAGGTGAAGCCGTCCTTGGCCGCGCCCGCGCGGGACCGGGCGGTGCGGGCCAGCCGCTCGACGTCCTTGACCAGGTTGAGCGCGTGGTGGGCGTTGGCGGGGTCGTGCACCAGGGCCCAGGCGGGGAAGCCGAGCGCGCTGCGCCGCCCGGTGCCGACCTCCGCGGTCCGCCCAGGGGCGTCGAACCCGAGGAACTCGCAGGTCAGGTCCTCGGCGCGACCGAGGACGGCGGGCACCAGCCGCACCACGACGCGGCCGTCGAGGCCGGGGTGCGCGTAGTGGCGGGCGGTGATCGTGTCGCGGTCCTCGCCCACTGCGTCGGTGCCGGGCAGGACCGCCCCGACGGCGATCATGGCCTCGGTCGTGCTCTTGCTCATCGGGCTACCACCGCTTCCTCGACGACGCGACCGGCGTGGACCGCCGCGGCCATGCGCATTCCCTCGGACCACGCGACGGGTCCGACGTCGGCGAGGGCCACCGGGGTTCCGTCCTCCAGCACCCAGCGCAGGTCGCCGGTCCAGGTCTCGCCCTCGGGGTAGTCCGAGCCGATCCAGTAGCGGGCCTCCACGACCCGGCCGTCCTCGAACGCCGAGTACACCGCGTCGCCGCCGCGCACCGGGTAGCCGAGCGTGCGGCACCGGCCCAGCGCGTGGTTGAGCTGCTCGAACTTGCCGCCCGAGTAGTCGTCGACGGCCGTGCGGCCCGCCGGGAACTCCGCCGGGCGCGCGAAGGTCTGCCGGAACAGCTGCTGCGCCTTCTGCTCGACGCCCAGTTCCGCGCCGAACTCGCGCAGCTCCTCCAGGTCGTCCAGGAGCACCGGGTGCGGGATCGACACGACCTCCGGCCGCAGCCTGCGGGTGTCGCCGTCGAGGGTGACCACGCCGAGGCCCTTCTCCGGGTCGGCGTCGCGCAGGAACCCGGTCTCCGGGCCGTCGCCGCCGTCCGCCGTCACGACCAGGTCGCGCAGCACGGCTGCCCAGGCGGCGTCGGCCCACACCTCGGTGAGCAACGCGGTGGGCACCGGCAGTGAGCGGACCATCCAGCCGTCCACGGCGGACAGGCACTCCGCCTCGTGGCGCGAGAGCCACTCGGAGAGCTGGCGCAGCTGCACCACCTGGGGATCGTCCTTGATGGACGCGGGCGTCGAGGAGAGCAGCTTTCCCTTGCCGTTGCGGCACTGGACGCGACCGTTCTCCCCGAGCCGCACCTGGTACCCGGACGAGGCGTCGAGCCAGCCCACGGTTCCTCCTGCGAATAGGTCTTCACGATGTCGGGCGAGACGTTAGCGACGGGCACCGACAAAAACGGATCGGTCGACGTCATCGCAACCTCGGCGTGATGGTCGCGGGGTCCGAAGCGGACGGTGGGACGGGTGCGGACGGCGCGCGGCCCCGACCCGGAATCCGGGTCGGGGCCACGCGGTCGGGCTCCGCCGTCAGTCGCCCAGCGGGTTGAGCAGGTCGGCCTTGCCCTCGGACGCGAACAGCAGCAGGTCGGTCATCCGGAACGTCTCCGAGTCCGGCCCGAGCGAGGGCCGCCACGCCGGCGAGCGGACGATCGACGTGCGGCTGCCCTCCATGGCCCGGTGGAACACCTCGGCGGTGATCCGGCCGCCGACCGGCCCGAGCAGGCCGCCGTTGAGCTCGGCCTCGCGCAGGACGTAGAACCACAGCGGGGTCGCGGCCACGACCGAGGCCCGCTGCCGGTCGGTCAACGACCCGAGGTCGGCGCCGCCGTCGCCGACCAGGATCTGCTCCTCGGTCAGCGGCTCGACGCACAGCAGCTCGGCCATCTGCTGCCCGCTGGCCAGCCGGACCATGCTCGCCCTGGTCAGGTTGCGGAAGGCCAGGTTGCGCTCGATCGGCTCGACCGCGCTGCCCCGCCCGCCGAACGTGCCCGCCGGCAGCTGCGCGAGCGGGTCGACCAGCAGCGAGTCGATCCGCTTCGCCGCGTTGCCGCCACCGGTCGCGGCGGGCGGGACGAGGTCGGGCCGGTCGGCCTCGGTGAAGTCGTAGAGCCTGCGGAAGTCCGCGATCCAGTTCGTCGGGAGCGCGTCGACCGTCCCGGAGTCCGGGTCGTCCAGGTCGGGGATCGTCGCCCCCGGCTGGAAGTTGCCGCTGACACCGGTGAAGGTGAACAGCGCGAGCAGCGTGCCGACCCCTCCGGGCCCGGTGCTGTTGAACACCCGGTTCCACTGGTAGGCGCCGCGGATCATGCTGTGCCCGAGGCGGTAGGCCGCCACCGAGAACTCGATCGGCATCGTCGGCCGGTTCGCGTGCTCGCGGGGCTCGAAGAACCGGCGGCCGTCGCGGAAGACGTCCTCGACGATCGCCGGGTCCACCACTCGCGGGAGGAAGTCCGTGCGGAGCATCCACTGGTAGTGCCGGGTGACGTGCTGGCGGGCCGCCGCGAACAGCCGCCGCCCGCTGAGCCCCTTGAGCGCCAACTCTTCGACCACCCGGTTGTGGAACCGGATGAACGCCAGGTGCGTCTGCGCGACGACCAGGTTCTCGTCGTTGCGCGGATCCGGGATCAGCGGCAGCCGCCGGTCCCCGGCCGTGCCCCCGGAGCCACCCCGGCGCGGCAGGTCGAACCCGTCCAGCTCGACGTTGACCCGGTCGTCGGGGAAGGTCGTCGCCGACGTCTTGCCGACCTTGAGCTGCACCCCGTCCTCGGCGTAGAACACCCGGTCCCGCGGGTCGTCCGGACCCCGCCCGTACACCGAGTCCAGGTCGAGCGCCGGTGACCGGCCCTGGAGCAGCTCGCCGAGGTTCACGTCGTCGCCGAGCAGCGCCTCGGTCCGGTCCATCGTCAGGTCGTGGTCGACGAACTGGCCGAGGTAGGTGAACCCCGCCGGGATCGTCGAGTCGGACTGCGGCACGCCCGCGGTGAGCGCGGTGGCCAGCGCGATCCTGACCTCCTCGTCGGTCCGGACGCCCTTGGGCCCCAGGCGGGAGAAGCGGAACCGCCGCAACTCCTCCACCGCCAGCGGCCGCCGCGTGGTCGGTTCCCCGTCGGCGTCGAACTCGAGAACGCCTTCCCCGACCACGAAAAAACTGTCACGAGCGTGTTTTTCCACGTAGACCCCCCGGTCTTGGGCCCGGCCGCTACGCCGGTCGTGGCGCCGCACCCCCTGTGCGGCGCCCTCACAGGGACAAGGGGACGCGGGGACGGCCGTGGATACGCCGAACGCCTCGGGAATCCGCGGGTCCGGGGAGCGGGACCGGCGGCGGTGGGTCATCATGGCGCACCACCGGCAGTTCGGGCAGCGGGAGGACGTGCGTCCATGGTCAGCGCGGCAGAGGAGCACCGGGCCGTCGCCGGTGCGTTCACCGATCGGGTCCGCGGCGTCGCGGCGGGCGGCTGGGACGCCGCGGCGCCGTGCGAGGGCTGGGTCGCGCGCGACGTGGTCCGCCACCTGGTCGAGTGGTTCCCCGTGTTCCTGAAGTCCGGCGCGGGCGTCGACCTGCCGAAGGGGCCGTCGGTCGACGAGGACCCGGTGGCCGCGTGGACGACGCACAGCGACGGCGTGCAGGCGCTGCTGGACGACCCGGCGACGGCAGAGAAGGTGTTGAGCAACCCGAACACCGGGGACGTCCCGCTCGACCGGGCGATCGCGATGTTCTACACCAACGACGTCTTCATGCACACGTGGGACCTGGCGCGCGCCACCGGCCAGGACGAGCGGCTGGATCCCGACAAGTGCGCGGAGCTGGTGGAGGGGATGCTGCCGATGGACGGGGTGCTGCGCTCCAGCGGGCACTACGGGCCGAGGGTCGAGGTGCCCGACGACGCCGATCCGCAGACGCGGATGCTCGCGTTCATCGGCCGCACCCCGTGAGCCGACGCGCTTCGGGGCGGGGGCCGAAGACCCCGCCCCGAAGCACTTCCCTGCTTTCCCGGCCGCGGCGCCGGGTCACCGCGTCAGATCACCGCACTACGCGCGGTGCCACTTCTGGTTCGCCGTGCCGCCGCACTCCCACGTCTGGAGCACGGCGTCGTTGTTCGGGTTCCAGTCCGCGATGTCGACGCACTTGTTGGCCTGCGGGTTGACCAGGTCACCCGCGCCGCTGAGCACCCACTGCTGGGCGGCGTTGCCGCTGCACGTGGCGAGCTGCACGGCCGCGCCGTTCGCGGTCGAGCCCCACGCCACGTCCACGCACTTGTTGTTCTGGGTGCGCAGCGTTCCCCCGGTGAACTCCCACTTCTGGTTCGTGCCGCCCGTGCAGTTCCACACGATGAGGCGCTGGCCGTCCGCGTAGTTCCCGTTCGGCACGTCGACGCACTTGCCGTTCCAGTCGCTCGCGATGCTGCTGCCGGTGGGCGGCGGCGGGGTGGTGCCGCCGCCACCGGAGCCGAACGGCGTGAGCGTGATGCCCGCCGAGCGCGGGTCGCCGTCGTGCACCAGGGACTCCTGGGCCTGCACGTCGTCGAACGCGAACCCGTAGGCCTTACCGTCCACCATGTTCTGGTGGATGATCCGCGAGTAGTGGTCGGTCAGCGAGCCCTGGTAGAAGTCGCCGGGACCGCCGCCGGGCTGGGTGTCGATCCGGCCGAGGGTGGAGCGGTGCAGCGCCGCGCACAGGGTGCGGGCGATGGGGCCGACCACCTGGTCGTTCGGAGCGCCCAGGTTGCCGTCGCAGCCCCACACGTTCGCCGTGGAGGGCTTCTGGAACGACGCCACCTGCTGGCCCGAGGTGTTGGTGAAGTTCATCGTGTTGCCGGACGTGCGACCGGAGTACTTGATGCCCGGCTGGTCGCCGAACGGGACCACGGTGAGCGTCTTGCTCGCGTACGCGCTCCAGGCCTGGTCGATGTAGGGCTGGAGGTAGTTCGCGTCCATCAGGCCCGCGCCCGCCGCCTTGCCGGGAGCGAGGACCCGCAGCACGGTGCCGTCGGACCGGGTCACCACGGAGTTGGCCCAGCCCGCCTGCTGGCGCACGGCGTTGATCACGTTCTCGCGGCCGTTGTTCACCAGGTTGCCGGTCCGCGAGGTGGCGCCGCTCGCGCCGGTGACGCTGACCTCGTGCGGCACCGCGAACTGGTCGACCTGGGAGCTGTTGAGCCAGAGCCCGGCGTCGTTGTAGGTGAACTCGCTCCAGTCGAACAGGATGTTCTTGTTCTGGTCACCCGCCCACGGCGCGGGCTGGACCAGACCGTCCGGCGTGAGGAAGAGCTTCAGCTTGTCGCCGAAGGTCATGTAGATCCGGCCGGAGATGTAGCGCGGCACCCGCACGGTGACGCTGCCGCCGCCGCCGGGACCCGCGATGGAGACGTCCGGCGCCGGGGCGGGCGGGTTGGCGCCGCCCGACCACGGGGTGAAGCCGCCGCCCTGGTTGACGTACCCGAGCCGGCCGTTGCGGATGTCGGTGCCCAGGACGTACAGGTAGACCGCTTCCGCGCGGCCGCTGTTGTTCGTGACGGTGATCGGCAGCAGATCGGGACCGATGGCCGCCGCCGGTCTGGTGATGGTGGCGACGGACGTCGCCACCACGAGCGCGGTGAGCGCGCTCAACCACTTCGTTCTGGTGCGCAAGGAGTGCTCCTCGGTTCCGCAGGCAGGGACTCGTCATCCCGTGGAGTGGAGGGACTGCCACGGGGGACGCGGAATGCTCGCGCAGCGACCGACGGACGCCGCGGCCCGTCGGTGGGAGCGCTCTCATAGAGTGATGGCGCGCAACGGCCGTGTCAAGTGGACTTCGCCCTGTTCGAGCCCCTTGTGCGAAAGGGAATTCCGGTCGCGGATCGGGCCGGGGAACAGGCCCGTTCGGGCCGTCAGGCGGGCAGCACGAGGTCCAGTTCGAGCCAGCGCGCCAAGTCCTCGACCTCGTCGCGCACCGCGGCGGTCGTGGCCGCGTCGAACGGCACGTCCTCGTGGACCGCGTCGACGCGCAGCACCCCGCCCTTGCGGTCCGCGGTGGCGTCGAGCTTCCCGACCAGCCCGTCGCCGACCAGGATCGGCAGCGCGAAGTACCCCCACCGGCGCCGGGCGACCGGCTTGTACATCTCCAGCTGGTAGTCGAACCCGAACAGCTCCGCCGCGCGCTTGCGGTCGTGCAGGAGCCGGTCGAACGGCGACAGCAGCGCGGCCCGCCCGGAGAACGGTTGGGACAGCAGGGCCGGATCGACCCGCCAGGTGCCCTTGACGCCCTCCACCACGGCCTCCTCTCCCGCCTCGCCCACATCCGCGGGCTCGACGGGGAGAGCGGCGGCCTTGGCGCGGGCGATGCCCAGCGCCCGCAACCTGCGCTCGTCGCGGACCCGCTTCGCCTCGTCGCGCGGGAGCGCGGGATCGGCGGGGTAGACGCGGTCGGCGAGGTCCCACAGCCGGTCGTTGCCCCGGCGCCCGGCGACCGCGACATCCCCGCACAGCACCAGGTACTCCAGCATCTGGGTGACGTTGCGGTTGTCGGTCCACCCCGTCGACCGCCACGGCACCGCGCAGGTGTCCGGGAGGTCGCGCGAGGGCAGCGGCCCCGACGACGCGAGCCGGTCGAGGACGTCCCGGCGGAAGACGTCGTTGGCCCGCAACCACTCCCGGCCCGGTGTGCCGGGGTCGGCGCGCTCCCAGTGCTCCATGTCCGCGCGGTGGAGCGCCAGGTCCTCGGCGGGCCGGATCATCGCCCGCAGCTCCACGAGCTTCCGCTCCACGAGCGCGGCGGTCAGCTCGGTCGTGGAGTACGCCGAGCCGAGGCGGCTCCAGGACACGAGGTGCGCGTTCGGCGCCACGGCCGCGATCGGGTCGACCTGGAGCAGGGTCAGCCCGCGCACGACGTCGAGCAGCGCGGCTGGCCGCCGGGCGTCCAGGAGCTGTGCGCGCACGGCGATGCGGCGGGCGTCGAGGCGGGAGAGTTCGTGGACCGTCACGACCCGAGGTTAGGCGACGGGTCCGCGGCCACGTCCCGGCCCCAGCTCGCCAACATGGGCAGCATCCTGGCGGTCGGTGAGTCCGGCTGGGCGGTGTAGACGATGAGCCGCTGGTCGGGTTCCTGGGGCGAGGCCACGATCTCGATGTCGAACGACAGGTCGCCGCCGATCGGGTGCCGGATCCGCTTCGGGGCCGAGGTGTAGTCGAGCACCCGGTGGTCGTCCCACCAGCGCGCGACGTCCGGGTCGGCGGCGCGCAGCTCGTCGATCAGGGCGGTCAGCCTGCCGTCCTGGGGCCTGCGGGCGGCCTCCCGGCGGAGCGTGGCGACGGTGGCCGAGGCGAAGACCTCCCAGTTGACGATCCGCTCGCGCGCCACCGGGTCCAGGAACAGGAAGCGGACCAGCGACGACCCCGGCGGGAGGTCGTGGAGGACCGTGGTCAGCAGGGAGTTGGCGGCCAGCACCTCGCCGCGCTGCCCGAGCAGCAGCACCGGCAGGTGGTCCATGGCGACCATCACCCGCAGCAGTCCCGGATCCGGCCGCTGGACGGGCACGACCGTCGTCGCGCGCCGCCGGGCGGTCGGTTCGGCGAGGTCGACCAGGTGGGCGTGCTCGACCTCGGTCAGCCGCAGCGCCCTGGCCAGCCCGTCGAGCACGGCGGTCGACACGTTCGGCTGACGGCCCTGTTCGAGGCGGCTGTAGTAGTCCGCGCTCAGCCCCGCGAGCAGCGCCAGCTCCTCGCGGCGCAGCCCCGGCACCCGCCGCGGTCCGGGGAACGGGGCGATGCCCGCCTGCGCGGGCGTGAGACCGTCCCGCCGTGAGCGCAGGAAGGCTCCCAGCGCGGCTCTGTCCTGTGGCACGCCCCCACCGTACGAGCAGCCGGGCCGGGCTGCCTGGTCATGCCGTGCCCGGGCACGTCCTGATCTGGCGGGACGCCGCACCCGGCCGCAGGCTGGTCGCATGAAGACACGAACTCTGGGTGCGCAGGGCCTGACCGTCTCGGCTCTGGGACTGGGCACGATGGGCATGACCATGGCGTACGGGCCGGGCGGCGACCCCGCGGACAGCATCGCCACCATCCGCCGCGCGCACGAACTGGGCGTCACCTTCCTCGACACCGCCGAGCTGTACGGCATGGGCACCGGCAGCAACGAGAAGATCGTCGGCGAGGCGGTGGAGGGCTTCCGCGACGAGGTCGTGCTGGCCACGAAGTTCGGCTTCGACCTGACCCGCCCGGAGGCGGTCGGCATCGCGCTGGACAGCAGGCCCGAGCACATCCGCGAGGTGGCCGAGCAGAGCCTGCGCCACCTGCGGACCGATCACGTCGACGTGCTCTACCAGCACCGGGTCGACCCCGCCGTGCCGATCGAGGACGTCGCCGGAGCCGTGGGCGAACTGGTCGCCGCGGGCAAGGTGCGCTACTTCGGGCTGTCGGAGGCCGGGCCGGAGACGATCCGCCGGGCGCACGCGGTGTTCCCGGTGTCGGTGCTGCAGACCGAGTACTCGGTGTTCGAGCGCGACGTCGAGGACGAGGTGCTGCCCGTGGTCCGCGAACTCGGCATCGGGTTCGTGCCCTACTCGCCGCTGGGCCGGGGATTCCTCACGTCCGCGGTCAAGCCCGGCGCGGAGTACCCCGAGGACGACATGCGCCGCACCGACGCCCGGTGGCAGGGCGGGAACTACACGGCCAACGTCGCCGCGATCGCCCGGCTCACCGAGCTGGCCGAGTCCAAGGGCGCGACCGTGACGCAGCTGGCGTTGGCGTGGCTGCTGGCCCAGGACGAGCACACCGTCCCCATCCCCGGCACCCGCAGCACGACCCGGCTGGCCGAGAACGCCGCCGCGGCCGACCTCGTGCTGACCGACGCCGACCTGGCGCGGGTGCGCGAGATCCTGCCGCACGGCGCCTACGGCGACCGCTACCCGGCCGTGCTGCGCGACGCATGGGCCAGCGCGTGATCACCACGGGGTTCGGCGCGACCAGCACGGCCGCCGAGGTCGTCGAGGGGATCGACCTGGCCGGGCGCGCGGTCGTGGTGACCGGTGCCGCGTCCGGGATCGGCGTCGAGACCGCCCGCGCGCTCGCGTCGACCGGCGCGGAGGTGACCCTGGCCGTGCGCGACGTGGCCGCGGGCGCGCGCGTCGCCGTGGACATCACCGCCACCACCGGCAACCGGGGCGTGCGGGTGGCCGCGCTCGACCTGGCCGACATCGCCTCGGTCGACGCGTTCACCCGCGCCTGGCGGGGCCCGCTGCACGTCCTGGTGAACAACGCGGGCGTGATGTTCACCCCCGAGACGTACACGGCCGCCGGTTGGGAACTCCAGTTCGCCACCAACCACATGGGCCACTTCGCCCTCGCGCTCGGCCTGCGCCCCGCGCTCGCCGAGGACGGGTCCGCGCGGGTCGTCTCGGTCAGCTCCAGCGGGCACGCGGCGTCGCCGGTGGTCTTCGACGACCTGTTCTTCGACCGCCGCCCCTACGACCCCGGCCTGGCCTACGGCCAGTCCAAGACCGCGAACGTGCTGTTCGCCGTCGAGGCGACCCGCCGGTGGGCGGCCGACGGGATCACCTCCAACGCGCTCATGCCCGGTGGGATCTGGACGAACCTCCAGCGCCACTGGGATCCGGCGGAGCTGGCGGCGACCAAGACCCGCGTGGCCGAGGCAGGGATGGTGCCGAAGACGCCGGAGCAGGGTGCGGCGACCTCGGCGCTGCTGGCCACCTCGCCCGCGCTGGCAGGCGTCGGCGGGCGGTACTTCGAGGACTGCCACGAGGCCGAGGTGGTGCGCGAGATCGTCGACGGGGTGCACGGCGTGCGGGAGTACGCGCTCGACCCGGAGGCCGCCACCCGGCTCTGGGAGGTGTCGCTGGACCTGCTCAGAACGTCGTCCCCAACGCGGTGAGCGCGGCGACCACGTCGGCTTCCAGGGGCTCCGGTTCGGCTGGGGCCCACCACACGTGCCCGTCGGGTCGCACGACCACCGCGCCCGGCCCGCCCGCCGTCTCGAAGCCGAGCCGCGTGGCGAGGTCGGCGGGTGCCGCGAGGTCGGTCAGCAGCACGGGGCGGCCGCGGTGGAGGTGTTCGGCGGCGGCAGGGAACCTCGTGCCGGTCGACGGGTGCGCGCCGGGGTAGGTGACGTCGAGTCCGGAGAGCTCCTCGGCCAGCGCCCTGTTCAGCGCGGGCACCGAGCCGACCAGGTCGTCCACCAGCTTGCGGAGTTCGCGCTGCTCGGGGGTGACCGCGCCGATCAGGGCGGTCTGCGCGAGCGTGTGCTCGGCGAGCGCGAGGCCGACCGGGTGGCGTTCCGCGTGGTAGCTGTCCAGCAGTCCGGGCGCGGCGCGGCCCTGGATCTCGGCGGCCAGCTTCCAGCCGAGGTTCATGGCGTCCTGCACGCCGACGTTGAGCCCGACGCCGCCCGCGGGGAAGTGCATGTGGGCGGCGTCGCCCGCCAGCAGCACCCGGCCCTCGCGGTAGGCGGCGGCGATCCGGGTGGCGTTGCCGAACCGGCTCAGCCAGCCGGGGTCGCGCATGCCGAAGTCGCTGCCCGCGACCCGGATCGTGGTGGCGCGCAGGTCATCGAGGGTGAACCCGTCGTCCGGGGCTTGGCGCACGGCGTCGAGTCCGGCGAGCCGGAACCGCCCGCCGCCGAGCGGCACCGTGATGAGCGCGCCGTCGAGGTTCTGCGCGCTGATCACCGGCGGCACGGGCGGGTCGTCCAGCACGACCTCGCCGACGTGGCCGAACGTGGTGGCGTCCGAGCCGGGGAACCCGATGCCCGCCGCCTTGCGCACGGTGCTGCCCGCCCCGTCGGCGCCCACGACGTACCGGGCGGTGAGCGCGTACGGCCCGTCGGGGCCTGCCAAGTCGACCGTCACCGCCTGCGAGTCCTGCGTCAGACCCGTCACGCGGTGGCCGCGCAGGATCCGGACGCCGAGCCCCAGCGCCCGCTGCTCGAACAGCTCCTCGGTGCGCAGCTGCGGGATCGACAGCATGAACGGGTAGGGGGTGTCGAGGTCCCGGAAGTCCAGCCGGTTGCCCAGCATCCCGAAGTGCCAGGTGGGGATCCGGCCGCCCTCGGCGAGGAACTGCTCCGCCACGCCCCGCATGGCGAGCACCTCGACGGTGCGCGGGTGCATCCCCATGGCCTTGGAGTGCGGGCTGCGCTCCAGGGCGCGCTCGACGACCAGGACCGGCACGCCCGCCAGCGCCAGTTCCGCGGCCGTCCACAGGCCCACCGGTCCGGCTCCGACGACGAGGACCTGTTCCGCCTCATTTGAGTGGATGCCATCTAGATTCATAAGAACGACCGTACTCCGAATTGCGGCGGGTCGTACCATCGGTCCATGGCAACGCGCGGTTACCGGTCGTCGGTGCGGGCCCGGCACGCGGAGGACACCCGGCGCTCGATCATCGAGGCGGCCGCGGGGCTGTTCGCGGAGCAGGGCTACACGCGGACCAGCGTCGCCGCGGTCGCCGCCGCGGCGGGCGTCGCGCTGAACACCGTCTACACCAGCGTCGGCGGCAAGTCCGCGCTGATCATGGCGATGAGCGAGGACGGCGGCGAGGACGAGACGGCCGCGGAGACCCTGGACCTGATCGCCGGGTCCGACGACGCGCGGGAGATCCTGGGCATCGTCGCCCGCGGCACCGGGCGGGTGCGCCGCGCGCGGTGGTCGAACATCGCGATCCTGCTCGACAACCGCACCTCCGACCCGGACGTGGCCGCCGCCGCCGACCTCGCGACCGGGATCGTGCGCGGCAGGCTCGACCAGACCGCCGCCAGGCTCGTCGCGACCGGTGGGTTGGCCCCTGGTCTCACCGAAGAGCGGGTCGGCGAGATCCTGTGGTTCTACTTCGGGTTCGAAGCCTGGCGCACCGCGCGCGCTTTGGGCTGGGACTGGGACGAGGCCGCCGAGTGGCTTGCCGGACAGGCGGCCAACGCATTGCTGCCGTCCTGATCGGACGGTCGGTATTCGAGTCGTCCCAAGGCCCGCGGACGTGGTTCCATCATCGCGGCACATCCGGTGACCAAGCGATGGGGGCGGGCCAGTGAACCAGATCAGCGCGACCACCACCGGCCGAAGGCTGGCCACGGTGGAGACCATCCGGGAGATCGCCGGGATCCCCGGCGCCGACGCGATCGTGCGCGCACGGGTGCGCGGCTGGGACGTCGTGGTCCGCAAGGACGAGTTCCGCGTGGGCGAGGCGTGCGTGTACTTCGAGGTCGACTCGATGCTGGACGTCGAGGACCCGAGGTTCGCGTTCCTGGCGCCGCGCGGCGTGCGGACCGATGTGGACGGTCGGCGCGGGCACGTGCTGCGGACGGCGAAGCTGCGCGGCCAGTACTCCCAAGGGCTCGCGGTGCTGTTGTCGGCGTTCCCCGAGCTGGGCGGCGTCGGGCCGGGCGAGGACGTGACCGCGGCGCTGGGCGTGGTCAAGTGGGACCCGCCGCTGCCCGCCGAGCTGTCCGGTCAGGTGCGCGGCCCCCGTCCCGGCTGGATCCCGGCGACCGACGAGGAGCGGATCCAGAACGTGGCCGCAATCCTGGAGTGCCCGGCGGAGTGGGTCGCCACGGAGAAGGTCGACGGCACGAGCATGACCGTCTACGTCGACCCGGAGTCCGGGATCGACGGCGTCTGCTCGCGCAACTACGACCTGCTTCCCGCCGAGGGCAACACGTTGTGGCGGTTGGCGGGGGAACGGGACCTGCACGCCCTGCTGCGCGGGTCGTTCCCCGGCAGGCGGGCCGTGGTGCAGGGCGAGGCGTACGGCGCTGGAGTGCAGGGGAACCCGTTGAAGCTGCGGGACCAGAGGTTCTCGGCGTTCACGCTGCGGGTCGAGGGCGCGGAGGTCCCGCGCGCCGACTGGCCGGAGTGGGCGCAGGCGATGTCGGTGCCGGTCCGGGAGGAGTTCTCGTTCCCGGCGGACGTGGATCGGGCCTTGGCCGACGTGGACGGCATGAAGTCCGCCATTTCCCCGGACCGGCAGGCCGAAGGACTGGTGTGGCGGGCCGGGGATCGGGCCTCGGTGACGCTGGCGGACGGCGAGGTGGTGCGGGCGTCGTTCAAGGCGATCTCGAACCGGTTCCTGCTCAAGCACCAGGATTCGTAGGACCGCCGGGGTTGGGGCTGGTGCCGCAGCCCCGCACCCGGCGCCCGGTTCGAGTCGAAGCACTACCGCGCGTCGACCTGCTCGGCGGTGAACAGCGCGAGGTCCAGCCGCGGCGGCTTGGGGCCGTAGGCGTTCGCCTTGGCGGCACGCGCCCGGACACCGGGCAGCGCGGTGATCCAGCGCAGGAATCCGGGCGGCGCCAACGGTTTCCCGCGGTCGCGGCTGCGGGCGACACGGCGTTCGATCCTGGTCTGCTGGGCCTGCACCACGTCGATCGCGGGCTCGCGTTCGGCCTGGATCGCGGCCAGGACCTCCGGTCGCACGGTCCCGTGGTCGCGCAGCGCGGGGACGAGGCGGTTGGCAGTGGCGACGGCGTCCTGGATCGCCATCAGGATCCCGTTGCCGCCCACCGGGGAGATCACGTGCGCCGCGTCGCCGATGAGCAGCAGACCCGGCCGGTGCCAGTGGTCGACGCGGGCGATGTCCACGGACAGCAGCGTGGTCTGGGCGAAGTCGCGCAGCTCGTGGACGCGGTCGGCCAGCCATGGCACCCGTTCGGCCACGAAGTCGCGGATCGGACCGACCCCGGCCTCCCGCGCGGCCGGGTAGCCGCCCTTCGGCAGGGTGCAGCCGACCTGCCAGTCGTCCGTCCCGCCGAGCAGGCCCACGTACCGGTCACGTCCGAAGTAGAGGTCCACGTCGGCCTCGGGCGGGTCGGAGGGGTGGCGGGGGAGGCGGAACCACAGCAGGTCGCTGGAGGCGCCGAGGCTGTGCGCGGGCAGCCCGGACAGCTTGCGCAGCTTGGAGAACCGGCCGTCGGCGCCGACGACCAGCCGGGCGGACAGCGTCTGCTCGCCCTGCCTGTCGCGGTAGCGCACCCCGGTGACCACGCCGTCGTCCTCGACGAGCCCGGTGACCCTGGCACCCAGTCGAAGCGTGAACGCGGGCAGCCGCGACGCCTCCGCGGCGAGGAAGTCGAG
This sequence comes from Umezawaea sp. Da 62-37, assembly GCF_032460545.1. Classification (GTDB taxonomy): domain Bacteria; phylum Actinomycetota; class Actinomycetes; order Mycobacteriales; family Pseudonocardiaceae; genus Umezawaea. Next base: position 1,848,142 of record NZ_CP135965.1, on the reverse strand, counting down.
GAACCGGGCCTGCGGCATCAGCGCCACGTAGTTGAACCTCGTGCGCAGCTTCCCGTAGTCGGCGGTGGTGATGGACGCGGTCGGGGTGTGGAAGCGGAAGTAGCGGGCCGGGTGGTGGGGCAGCCGCAGCAGCGGCTCGGCCAGGCCGAGGTCGTCGAGCAGTTCGAGGGTGTACGGGTGCAGCGAGTCGCCGCGGAAGTCGCGGTCGAAGTCCTGGTGCGACTCCAGCAGCGTGACCGGCACGCCCGCGCGGGCCAGCAGTAGCGCGAGCACCACACCGCCGGGGCCTCCGCCGACCACGACCACGTCGGGCCCGGTCACGCCCGGTCCTCCAGCCGGAACACCGCGATCGAGCCCAGGTGCGCGGTGATCTCCCCGATCGGCGCGCCGGGCGCGACCGGGAACGCGCGCAGCGCCCAGGGGACCGTTACCGCGGTCAGGTAGGTCGACACGACGGTCGCCGCCTCCTCGCCCGCCGCGGGCACCGCGGTGCACGGCTCGGCCTCGGCGCCCGCGAGCACGTCGCACTCCGGCGTCGTGATCAGGTTGCGCACCCAGTCGCGGCTCCGGTCGGGGGAGACCAGGTAGTGCCGGTCGTGCAGCCGGGTCACGCCGATCGGGGTGTCGCGGGGCTCGCCGCTGCGCCTGCCCCGTGTGCGCACGACCCGCAGCGCGTACCCGCCCTCGGGCACGGGTTCGGCGGGCGTGCCGAGGATGCGGGCCGCCATCTGGGTGTTCATCGTCCGGGGGTCGGTCACGCCAGCTCCTCGTCGTCGGGTGATAGCTAGAGAGTCTAGCTAGTTTCTCGAGGGACCGCTCTCTAGACTGCGGTGGTGGACGAGCGGGATCCCGACATCGCGATGGACATCAGCCGGTCGCTCCGGGACCTCCTCCAGGCGGGCCGGGGCGTGCAGGCCACCCTCGCGCGGCGGCTCGGGGTCGGCGTCACCGACGTCGAGGCGGTGAGCCACCTCGTCGAGAGCGCCGAACCGCTGGGGACGGTGGAACTGGGCAACCGGCTGGGGATCAGGTCGGCGTCGGCGACCGTGCTGGCCGACCGGCTGGAGGCCGCCGGGCACCTGCGGCGGCACAGCCACCCCGGCGACCGCCGCCGCGTCGTCCTGCGCCCCACGGACTCCGCGCGCGCCGAGGTCCGGGCCGCGCTGGGGCCGCTGCTGGTCGCCCTCGGGGGCATCGTCGCGGACCTCGACGACGAGCAGGCGGTGGTGGTGCGGGACTTCCTCCGCGACGCCACCCGCGCCATCGGGGAGTTCACCGACCCGACCGGCTGATCGGCGCGCGGGCCCGCGTTCGGCCATGATCACCGTCGACCCCGGCGCCACGGCGGGGAAACCGGTACCGGTGGGACGCGCCCCGACCGGATGACCGACCATGTGGGACAGCGCGGGGGACGCCGTCCGCCCGCCGGGGAGGCCGACCGTGAACCGCCCAGAACCGATCGACCCGATGTGGAGCGTGCCCGGATGAACGCGGTGAGCGTCTTCGCCTACGCCATCGCCCTGGTGTGGTCGTTGTTCTTCGTGGTCAGCTTCCTGCGTGACCGGCGGCTGCTGCGCAACGGCGTGTACCTGGTGCTGGCACTGGTGTTCCTCGCCTTCGGGCTGCTGACGACGCTGGCCTCGGTGTCCACCGCGGCCGCGAACGTCGTGGTCTTCGCCGTGCTCGTGCTGGTGCCGCTGCTGATCATCGGCCTCGCCCTCTTCCTGGTGGGCAACGGCGTGACGATGGTCCGCAAGGAGGGTTTCCGGCCGGTCAACCTGCTGTCGATGCTCGCCGGGCTCGGCATCATCGGCTACGTGGTGTTCACCCTGGTCGCCGCCCGCGTCGACTGGGCGCCGCTGGGGGTGTTCAGCGGCGCGGTGACCGGAGTCCTGTTCTACCTCTCGTTCACCTTCGCCTGCTTCCTGCTGTACTCGTTCGTCTACGGGCGGATCCGCCCGAAGCGCGACGTCGACTTCGTCGTGGTGCTGGGCGCGGGCCTCAACGGCACCAAGGTCCCGCCGCTGCTGGCGAGCAGGCTCGACCGCGGTCGCAAGGCCTACGACGCCGCCGTGGCCAAGGGCGGCAGCCCGGCGCTGGTGACCTCGGGCGGCCAGGGGCCGGGCGAGGAGTTGCCGGAGTCGCACGCGATGGCCGACTACCTGGTGGCGGGCGGGGTCGACCGCGACCGCGTCCTGCTGGAGGACAAGTCGACCACCACGCTGGAGAACCTGAGCCTGAGCGGCGCCATCATGTCCGATGTCCGCCCGGACTACCGCTGCCTGGTCGTCACCAACAACTACCACGTCCTGCGCGCGGCCCTGCTGGCCCGCAAGGCGCGGGTCAACGGGCAGGTCATCGGCGCTCCGACCGCCTGGTACTTCTGGCCCAGCGCCACGATCCGCGAGTTCGTCGCGATCCTCGTGGAGCACTGGGTCCTCAACGGGATCGTCTGCCTGCTCATCGTCCTGTCAGCCGTCCTGCCGTCGATCTGACCCCCCCGAGGTCAGACCTCCGCGCGCGCCAGGCGCAGCCCGTGGTGCAGGCCGTCGCGGAACGCGCGCGGGGCAGGGTGCAGCGCGGCGCCGTGGCGGACACCGGTGAACAGCCGCCTGCGCGGCCGCCCCGGCAGGTGGTGCAGGCCCACCGTGCGCGGCCGGTCCGTCCACACCAGATCGGGCAGCAGCGTCGCCGCGTGACCGGTCTCCACGAGGTGCACCTGGAGCAGCAGGTCGGCGCTCTCGAAGCGCACGTCCGGGGCGAATCCCGCGTCGTGGCACAGGGTCCTGGCCCACCGGCCGGTCGGGCTGCCCGGCGGGTCGAGCACCCACGGGGTGTCGGCGAGGTCGGCCAGCGACGCGTGCGCGCGGCTGTGCGGACCGGTGGCGGGCAGCGCGATCCGCATCTCGTCGAACGCTAGGTCCTCGGTGTCCACACCGGACATCGGCGGGTGCGGCTGACCGGGGTACTCCTCGCCCAGCACCAGGTCGAAGTCGTGCGACAGCAGGCCCGCGAACGCCTCCCCGGCGTCCTGCTGGGTGATCTCCACCCGCAGACCGGGGTGGCGTTCGGCGAGCAGCGACAGCGCCGCCGGGGCCAGCGCCAGCAGGACGGACTGGAACGAGGCGACCCTGAGCGTCCCGGTGACCTCGGTCGACGACGCCGCCAGTTCGGCCTCGGCGACCTCCAGGCGCCCGAGGATCGCGTCGGTGTGCGCGACCAGGATCCGGGCCTGCTCGGTGAGCCGCACGCCGCGCCCGACGTGCTCCAGCAGCCGCACCCCGGTCTCGGACTCGAGCTGGGCGAGCTGCTGGGAGATCGCCGACGGGCTGTAGGACAGCGCTCGGGCCACGGCGGCCAGCGTGCCGCGGCGTTCGAGCTCGCGGAGCAGTCGCAGCCGGTGGACGTCCAGCATCGCGATCCCTTCGATCAGTTTTGCTCACCATTATTGCTCAGAAACGTTCGCTGGACGAACCGATGGGGATGACCGAGCGTTGACGGCATGACCACTCCACCGCGCACGACGACATGACCGCCTCCCTCCGCGTGCCCTCCACCGGCCCCGCGGTGCTGATGGTGCTGGGCTCCTGCCTGTCGCTCCAGTTCGGCACCGTGCTCGCCGCGCACCTGTTCCCCGTCACCGGCGCACTGGGCGCCACCGTCCTGCGCCTCGCGCTGGCGGCGACCGCGCTGCTCGCGATCTCCCGGCCCCGCGTGCGCCGGTGGACCCGCGCGCAGTGGCTCGCGGTGCTGCCGCTCGGGCTCGGCCTGGCGGGCATGAACGGGTTCTTCTACGCCGCCATCGAGCGCATCCCGCTGGGCACGACCGTCACGATCGAGTTCCTCGGTCCACTGGCGCTGGCCGCGGTGCTGTCGCGGCGGCCCCGCGACCTCGGCTGGATCCTGCTGGCCGCGACCGGGGTGGCCGCGCTGGGCTGGTCCGGCGACGGGGGCTCGACGGCCGGGCTCGACCCGCTGGGCGTCGTGTTCGCCCTGTGCGCCGCGGTGTTCTGGGCGGTCTACGTCCTGGCCGGTGCCCGCACCGCCGCCGTCGTGCCCGGTCACGGCGGGCTCGCGGTGGCCATGGGCGTGGCCGCGGTCGCGGTGCTGCCCGGCGGGGCGGTCGGCGCGGGCCAGGTGTTCGCGCAGCCGCACCTGCTGCTGTTCGCGCTGGGCACGGCCCTGTTGGCGTCGGTGGTCCCGCACTCGTTGCAGCTGTCGGCGCTGCGCGCGCTGCCGCGACCGGTGTTCGGCGTCCTGCTCAGCCTGGAGCCCGCCGTCGCGACCCTCACGGGCTGGCTGCTGCTGTCGCAGGACGCCGGACCGGTCACCGCCGCCGCGGTCACCGTCGTGGTGCTCGCGAGCGTCGGCTCAACCCTGTCGGCGGCGCCGAAGCGGGACCGGCAGCAGGAGGGCGCCGCCCGCGACGACGAACAGGCCGAGCGGGACGACGTTGAGCGGCCTGTCGATCCCGCTGTACATGTCGAGGTGTTCCAGGTGGTGGATCAGGTGCAGCGCGCTGAACACCAGCCAGGCCACGCCCACGAGGCGGACCGCGAACGCGTCGGCCGGTCGCAGTGACGCCGTGGCGCTCAGGGCGGCCAGCCCCAGGTACATGGCGCCGACGTCCTTCACCAGGTGAGGGCTGTAGGGGCCGAGCACCGGCAGCCAGTGGTGGCCGAAGCCGGGGAACGTCGTGTACCAGGAGACGGGGGCGAAGTAGGCCCAGCCGCCCACGAGAAGACCGGTGAGGGCCAGGGCGAGCAGCAGCGGGCGTCGTGCCGTGGTGGACATGACCACTGGACGAGGTGGCGGCCGGGAAGGTGACGGGGGCGCCGGGCTGTGCTTCCCGACAGGACCGGGTGACCCGATTCGTGCGGATGGACGAACACCTGCGGGTCGCGGACCGACAGCATCGGGAACGGACCCGCGGTCACCCCGCGGCGCAGGGGCGCACGCGACCGCCGTGGACCCCGTTCCGCCACCCGAGGAGGATCCCGGTGACCCGACGCCAGCGCATCGACGACCTGACCGCGTTCGCCGTGCCGGAGCGGCCCGCGCTGTCCCCGGACGGCGAGCGGATCGTCTACGTGCTCCGCACCGTCGACGCCGAGGCCGACCGGACCGTCCGCGCGCTGTGGACGGTCGGCACCCGGACCGGGGAACCCCGGCGGCTCACCAGGGGGCGGTCCGACTCCGCGCCCGCGTGGTCGCCGGACGGCACGCGCGTCGCGTTCCTGCGATCCCAGGACGGTCCCGCGCAGGTGTGGCTGCTCCCGGCGGACGGCGGGGAGCCCGAGCAGGTCACGTCGCTGCCGCTGGGCGCGGGCGCGCCGCTGTGGAGTCCGGACGGGACGCGGATCGCGTTCGCCGCCGTCGTGGACCTGCACGCCGTCGACGGCGAGGACGACGGGGCGCGGGCCGAGCGCGCGGACGCGCCGATCGTGGCCGACCGGGTCGACTACCAGGCCGACGGCCCCGGCCTGCTGCGCACGATGCGGCAGCACGCGCACGTCCTCGACCTCACGACCGGCGAGACCCGGCAGGTCACCCACGGCGACTGGCACGCGGGGGATCCGGCGTGGTCGCCGGACTCGACCAGGCTGGCCTTCAGCGCGGCCACCGCACCGGACGCCGACGTGGTGCTCCGGGCGCCGGTCCACGTCCTGGACCTGGCCGACGGCGCGGTCGAGCCGGTCGGCCTGCCCGAGGGCTTCGGCGGCCCGATCACCTGGACCGCGGACGGGACGGCGCTGCTCGTGGTCGGCACGACCGGCCCGCCCACCGGCCACGCCGGGCTGCTGCGCGTGCCACTTGGTGGCGGCGACGTCGTGGACCTGGCGAAGCCGCTGGACCGCAACGTGATGCCCGGCGGCCCCGGCTACCCCGGCGCGCTGCCGCGGCTGGTCGACGGCGGCCGGACCGCGCTGTTCTGCGCCCGCGACCGCGGCTGCACGCACCTGTACTCGGTGCCCGTGGACGGCGGCGACCCCGTCCCGGTGCTCGCGGGCGCCGGACGGGTGGTGGACGGCCTGACCACCGCGGGCGGCACGGCGGCGGTCGTGCTCGCCACGCCGGAGTCCTTCGGCGAGATCGTGACCGTGGACCTCGCCACGGGAGCGGAGACCGTGCGGACCGCGCACGGGACGCTGGCCGAAGTGGACCTGTTCCCCCGCGTCGAGCGGGAGTTCACGATCTCCGACGGCACGGTGGTGCACGGCTGGCTGATCGGCGACACCTCCACCGCGGGCCCGCTGCTGCTGGACGTCCACGGCGGCCCGCACAACGCGTGGAACGGCGCGGCCGACGAGGCCCACCTCTACCACCAGGAACTGGCCGCGCTCGGCTGGACCGTGCTGCTGCTCAACCCGCGCGGCAGCGACGGCTACGGCGAGCGGTTCCACGACGCCGCGCTCGGCGCCTGGGGCGAGGCCGACGCGAAGGACTTCCTGGAGCCGCTCGACCAGCTCGTCGCCGAGGGCGTCGCCGACCCGCAGCGGCTGGCGGTGGCCGGGTACAGCTACGGCGGCTTCATGACCTGCTACCTCACCAGCCGCGACACCCGGTTCGCCGCCGCGGTGGCGGGCGGTGTGGTCAGCGACCTCACCAGCATGGTCGGCACGTCCGACAGCGGGCACTTCCTCGCCGACCTGGAGCTGCGCGCCCGGCCGCGGGCCGACCGCGACCGGTACGAGGAGCTGTCGCCGCTGGCGCGGGTCGACGAGGTGCGCACGCCCACCCTGGTCCTCCAGGGCGCGGCCGACGTGCGCTGCCCGATCGGCCAGGCCCAGCAGTGGCACGCGGCGCTGCGCGAGCAGGGCGTCCCGACCCGGCTGGTGCTCTACCCGGACGCCGCCCACCTGTTCATCCTCGAAGGCAGGCCGTCGCACCGGCTCGACTTCAACCGGCGGATCGCGGACTGGGTCGAGCGGTACGCGGGCGACGCGACCGGACCGCGCCGCCCCCGGATCGACGCCGCGCACTGGCAGCGCAGGCTGGACGCGCTGGCCGAGCGCCACCACGTCCCCGGCGCCGCGCTGGGCGTCCTGCGCCTGCGGCCCGGTGGCGACGACGAGCTGGTGGAGGTCGCGCACGGCGTGCTGAACACCCGCACCGGGGTGGAGGCGACCACCGACTCGGTGTTCCAGATCGGGTCGATCTCCAAGGTGTGGACCGCGACGATCGCCATGCAGCTCGTCGACGAGGGCCTGCTCGACCTGGACGCGCCGATCGTCGAGGTGCTGCCGGAACTGCGGCTGGCCGAGCCGGACGTCACCAAGAGCGTGACCATGCGGCACCTGCTGACCCACACCAGCGGCATCGACGGCGACGTGTTCACCGACACCGGGCGCGGCGACGACTGCCTGGAGAAGTACACGGCGCTGCTGGCGGACGTGGCCCAGAACCACCCGCTCGGCGCCACCTGGTCCTACTGCAACTCCGGTTTCTCGCTGGCCGGACGGGTGATCGAGAAGCTGACCGGCGGCACCTGGGACCAGGCCCTGCGCGACCGGATCACCACCCCGCTCGGCCTGGACCGCACCGTCACGCTGCCCGAGGAGGCGCTGCTGCACCGCGCGGCCGTCGGCCACATCGGCGCCGAGTGGACGCCGACGACGCAGTGGTCGCTGCCGCGGTCGCTCGGGCCCGCCGGCCTGATCACCTCGACGGTCGCCGACGTGCTCGCGTTCGCCCGGATGCACCTCACCGGCGGTCTCGCGGCCGACGGCGCCAGGGTGCTCGGCGAGGCGAGCGCCGCGGCGATGGCCGAGCACCAGGCGGACGTGCCGGAGAAGCACACGCTCGGCGACTCGTGGGGGCTGGGCTGGATCCGGTTCGACTGGGACGGCCGCAGGCTCATCGGCCACGACGGCAACACCATCGGCCAGAGCGCCTTCCTGCGGCTGCTGCCCGAGGAGGGGCTCGCGGTCGTGCTGCTCACCAACGGCGGCAACCCCCGCGACCTGTTCGGCGAGCTCTACCGCGAGGTCTTCGCCGAGCTGGCGGGCCTGGCCGTGCCCGCCCCGCTGGAGCCGCCCGCCGAACCGGTGACCGTGGACGTGGAACGGCACCTCGGCACCTACGAGCGGGCCGGCGCCCGGATGGAGGTCCTGGACGGGCCGGTGCTGCGCACGACCGTCACCGGGCCGCTGGCGGCCCTGACGCCCGAGGTGACCCAGGAGTACCCGATGGTGGCCGTGCGGGAGGACCTGTTCCTCGTGCGGAACCCGCTGGTGCGAACCTGGACCCCGGTCTGGTTCTACGCGCTGCCGACGGGTGAGCGGTACCTGCACTTCGGCGTGCGCGCTACCCCGAAGGTGGGCTGAGATGGATCACGCGCTCGTCACCCGGATGCGGGACCTGCTGCCCGCGATGCTCGACGACATCGGGGAACTGGTGGTCCGCGAGTCGCCGTCCGCCGACCTCGACGCGGTCGCCGCCAGCGCCGACGTGGTCGCGCGGGTGGGGGAGAAGCTGCTGGGGGCGGCCCCGGAGCGGATCGTCCTGGACGGCCGCAGCCACCTGCGCTGGGCGTTCGGCGCCGGGCCGTCGACCGTGCTGGTGCTCGGGCACCACGACACGGTGTGGCCGCTCGGCTCACTGGCGACGCACCCGTTCTCGGTGGTCGACGGTGTGCTGCGCGGGCCGGGGTGCTTCGACATGAAGGCCGGGGTGGTGATGGCGATGCACGCCATCGCCGCGCTACCCGACCGCTCCGGGGTGACGCTCCTGATCACCGGCGACGAGGAGATCGGCTCGCCCAGCTCGCGGGAGCTCATCGAGGACGAGGCGCGCGGCCGGGCCGCCGCGCTGGTCCTGGAGGCCTCCGCCGACGGCGGCGCGCTCAAGACCGAGCGCAAGGGCGTGTCGCTCTACCAGGTCAGGGTGAAGGGCCGGGCCGCGCACGCCGGGCTGGAACCGGAACGCGGCGTCAACGCCACCGTGGAACTGGCGCACCAGGTGCTGGCCGTGAACGGGCTGGCCGATCCCGCGCTGGGCACGACGGTCACGCCCACGGTGATGTCCTCGGGCACCACCGGCAACACGGTGCCCGCCGCGGGGGAGTTCTCCGTCGACGTGCGCGCCGCCGTGGTCGACGAGCAGCTCCGGGTGGACGCCGCGCTGCACGCGTTGGCGCCGGTCCTGCCGGAGGCGGGGTTGGAGGTGATCGGCACGCCGAACCGGCCGCCGCTGATGGCGTCGGCGTCCTCGGCGCTGTTCGAGCGCGCCCTCGCGGTGGCCGCCGGGCTGGGGCTGCCGCCGTTGACGCGGGTCGCGGTGGGCGGCGGGTCGGACGGCAACTTCACCGCGGGCGTCGGCACGCCCACCCTCGACGGGCTCGGCGCGGTCGGCGGCGGAGCCCACGCGGCGCACGAGCACGTGCTGGTGGCCGAGTTGCCCGGCCGGGCGGCGCTGGTGTCCGCGCTGGTGGCGGAGCTGCTCGCGGGCGGACGGTCGGACTCGACCAACCCGACCGCCGCCGATGGTGCGGGCAGACCATGACGGGCGTCCGCGCGATGGCGACCATGACGGGTGTGGACGATCAGGAACGCGCCGTCACCGCCGCGGCGAACGCGGCCGCCGCCGCCGGTGTCGAGGTGCGCGAGGTGACGGGGCTGGACGACCTCGACGCGGTGTACCGGCTCTACGACGGGATCTGGCGGCCCGACCCGACCAACCCGCCGGTGACGACCAAGCTGCTGCGCGCGCTGTCCAAGGTGGGCAACCCGGTGACGGGCGCGTTCGACGGCCCCGTGCTCGTGGGCGCCTGCGTCGGCTTCTTCGGCGCGCCCGCGGACCGCGTGCTGCACAGCCACGTCGCCGGGGTGTCGTCGACCGCGCTCGGCCGCCACGTCGGGTTCGCGCTCAAGCTGCACCAGCGGGCGTGGGCCATGGCGCGCGGGATCGAGCTGGTGGAGTGGACCTACGACCCGCTGGTGGCGCGGAACGCCCACTTCAACATCACCAAGCTCGGCGCGCTGCCGGTCGAGTACCTGACGAACTTCTACGGCGGCATGGACGACGGCATCAACGGCGGCGACGACAGCGACCGGCTGCTCGTCCACTGGGACCTCGGCTCCGACGCCGTCGAACGGGCCGTCGCGGGCCCGCGCCCGGTGGCCGACGTCGAGGCGGAGCTGGCGCGGGGAGCGGTGGTCGCCCTCGGGCGGTCCCCGCACGGCGTCCCCGTCCCAGGCTCGCTCAACGGCCACACGCTGCTGGTGGCCGTGCCGGGGGACGTGGAGGCGCTGCGGTCGGCCGATCCCGGCCTGGCCAAGGAGTGGCGGGGCGCGGTGCGCGCCGCGCTCGGCCCCGCGCTGGCGGACGGGGCGCGGATCACCGGGTTCGACCGCGCGGGCTGGTACGTCCTGACGAACGGGAAGGGCAACTGATGAAGCTGACCGGAGTGGAGCTGCGCCGGGTCCGGATGCCGCTGGTGGCGCCGTTCCGCACGTCCTTCGGCACCCAGAACGCTCGGGACGTGCTGCTGCTGCGGGTGGTCACCGACGAGGCCGAGGGGTGGGGCGAGTGCGTGGCGATGTCCGACCCGCTCTACTCCTCGGAGTACGTCGACGCCGCCGCCGACGTGTTGACCAGGTTCCTGGTCCCGGCGCTCGCGGCGCACCCCCGGCTCGACGCGAACGCCGTCGCGCACGTGCTGGAGCCCTTCCGGGGGCACCGGATGGCGAAAGCGGCCCTGGAGATGGGCGTCCTCGACGCGGAGCTGAGGGCCGAGGGGCGGCCGCTGTCCCGCGAGCTGGGCGCCACCCGCGACCGGGTCCCGTGCGGGGTGTCGGTCGGGATCATGGACTCGATCGGCGAGCTGCTCGACGCCGTCGGCGGGTACCTCGACGCGGGGTACGCGCGGATCAAGCTGAAGATCGAACCGGGATGGGACGTGGAGCCGGTGCGCGCCGTGCGCGAGCGGTTCGGCGACGACGTGCTGCTCCAGGTCGACGCCAACACCGCCTACACCGTCGGCGACGCGCGGCACCTCGCCCAGCTCGACCCGTTCGGGCTGCTGCTGATCGAGCAGCCGCTGGAGGAGGAGGACCTGCTCGGGCACGCGGAGCTGGCCAAGCTCATCAGCACCCCGGTGTGCCTGGACGAGTCGATCACCTCGGCCCGCTCGGCCGCCGCCGCCATCACGATGGGGGCGTGCCGGATCGTGAACATCAAGCCCGGCCGCGTCGGCGGGTACCTGGAGGCCCGGCGCATCCACGACGTGTGCGTGGCGCACGGCGTGCCGGTGTGGTGCGGCGGGATGATCGAGACGGGACTGGGCCGGGCCGCGAACGTGGCCTTGGCCGCGCTGCCCGGTTTCACCCTGCCGGGTGACACGTCGGCCTCCGACCGGTTCTACCGCACCGACATCACCACGCCGTTCGTGCTCGAGGACGGCCACCTGCCGGTGCCGACCGGGCCCGGTCTGGGCGTGGAGCCGCTGGCCGACGAGCTCGAGGCGGTGACCACGTCCACCGAGTGGCTGCCCCTCTGACCGTCGCGCGGTACGGGGGGATCGATCGGTTTCGTCCGCGCCGACGAACCTTTCGAAGGTCCGCACGCCTAGTTTCTGAGTCGTGACCCCGCGACCCCACGCCGGCCTCGGTCGAGTCCTCGACGACCTCGGTGCGACGCTGCTGGAACTCGTCCTCGGCCACCCCGACCGGTCGCGCGCCATCGGCGGCGTCGTGATCCACGACCCGCTGGACGACGCGGTGCTGCCGCCGTACGCGCTCGTGCTGGGCGTGGGGCTCGGCGAGCCCGCGACCATCGCCGGCCTGCTGCACGCGCTCGGCCAGCAGAACGCCGTGGGGCTCGTGGTGCGCGCGCCCGTGCCGGTGTCCGACGAGCTGACCGCGGCCGTCGAGCACACCGGTGTGGCGCTGCTCGGGCTGACGCGCGGCGCGTCGTGGGCGCAACTGGCGGCGATGCTGCGGTCCCTGCTCGCCGAGGACGACATCGGCGGCCTGGGGCCGGAGACGCTGGGCGGCATGCCGTCCGGTGACCTGTTCGCGCTGTCCAACGCGGTCGCCGCGCTCCTGGACGCCCCGGTGACGATCGAGGACCGCGGGTCGCGCGTGCTCGCGTTCTCCGGGCGCCAGGACGAGGCGGACCCGTCCAGGGTGGAGACGATCCTGGGCCGCCAGGTGCCCGAGCGGTACGCGCGGGTGCTGGCCGAGCGCGGGGTGTTCCGGGTGCTCTACCGCACCGACCAGCCGGTGTACGTCGAGCCGGTCACGCGGTCGTCGCTGCCGCGCGTCGCGGTGGCCGTGCGCGCGGGCGACGAGGTGCTCGGCTCGATCTGGGCGGCTGTGCGCGAACCGCTCAGCGCCGACCGCACGCGGGCGCTGGTCGACGCGGCCAGGCTGGTCGCGCTGCACATGCTCCGCATCCGCGCGGGCGCGGACGTGGAACGCAGGCTGCGCACGGACCTGCTGAGCACCGCGCTGGAAGGCGGACCCGGCGCCCGCGACGCCCTGGACCGCCTCGGACTCGCGGGCCGCCCGGTGGTCGTCCTGGCCATGGCGACCGCCGACCCCGAGGGGGCCACGGCCACCGAGGCCGCGCTGACCACCGAACGCCAACGGCTCGGCGACGCGCTCACCATGCACCTGAGCGCTCTGCACCCGCGCTGCGCCACCGCCCTCATCGGCGACATCACCTACGGCCTCGTGCCGTCGACCCACGACGGCGAGCAGCGCGTCCTCACCATCGCCTCCGACTTCCTCGACCGCGTCGGCGACCGCACCCGCGCCGTGATCGCGGTCAGCCCCGTCGCGGCGGGCACGAGCGACCTGCCGACCGCCCGCGCCACCGCGGACCGCGCACTGCGCGTCCTGCGCGCGGGCGGCACCCGCCGGACCGCGCGCCTGGCGGACGTCCACGTGGAAGCGCTGGTGCTGGAACTGCGCGACCTCGCCGCCGCGCAGGGCGACCGGCCCACCGGCGCCATCGCGAAGCTGATCGCCTACGACACCCAGCACACCGCCAGGCTCGTCGAGACCCTGCGCGCCTGGCTGGACGCCTTCGGCGACGTGATCGCCGCCTCGGCCGCGGTCCACGTCCACCCGAACACCTTCCGCTACCGCCTGCGGCGCCTCGCGGAGATCGGCGAACTGGACCTCACCGACCCGGAGGCCCGCTTCGCGGCCATGCTGCAACTCCGCGTGCTGTCGTCGGTGCCCCGCGAGAACCACTAGCCGCGGCGCTCACCCTTGCCGGGTTTCGCGCCGCTCGGGTCTACCCGAGACGCGCGAAACCCGGTGAGGATCGCGGTCACCGCACTAGCCGCGGCGCTCACGGGTGCGCTTGGTGGTGTGCAGGACGAACATCGTGAACAGCAGCAGTCCCAGCGCGATGCCGGTGCCCGACAGCGCGACCACCACGGGTGTGCGGTCCTGCCGGGGCGCGGGCAGCAGTTCGGTCATCACCGGCGGCGGCGCGGGCGCCTGGTAGCCGGGCTGTTCGGCGGGCAGCACGGCGGTGAGGGCGGCGACGGGGTTGACCATGCCCGCGCCGACCTTGCGGTCGCGGCCGTCGGTGTCGCCGGGGTGCTGGGCGGTCGAGGTGAGCCGGTCCACGACCTGCCGGGCGGTCAGCTCGGGGTGGCGCTCGCGGACCAGCGCGGCGATCCCCGCGACGTAGGGCGCCGCGAAACTGGTGCCCTGGATGCCGGTTGGTGTGCCGTCCTCGGCGATGGCGGCGTTGGTCAGGCCGTCGCCGTGCGGGTCGATCGTGGTGATCTCCTCACCCGGCGCGGCGATGCCGACCCACGGCCCCCACAGGCTGAACTGCGAGGGGTTGCCCCCGCGGTCCACCGACGCCACGGACAGCACGTCGTCGCGGTACCACGGCGGCGAGGCGACCACGTTGACGTTCTCCTCGTCCTGCTTGTCGTTCTGCGCCGGGCACGCCTTGCCCTCGGCACCGAGGTTGCCCGCCGCCGTGACGATCACGACGTCCTTCTCGTTGACCGCCCAGTCGATCGCCGCTTGGAGCTGCCGTTCACCCTGGCTCGGCTTCGCGGGCTTGGCGCAGAGGGTGAGCGAGATGTTGATGACGTCCGCGCCGCGGTCGACCGCGCGCACGACGGCCTGCGCGAGCGTGGCCACGTCACCGGTGGTCTTGCGGGTGCCCTCGGCCTCGTAGAAGTCGCTCTTCTGCCGGATGCTCAGGATCTTCGCGTCCGGCGCGGCGCCGACGAACCCGCTGGCGTCGTCCTTGCTCGCCGCGGCCACCCCCGCCACCTCGGTACCGTGCCCGTCGCAGTCCACCAGCCCCTGCTCGGCGGGCACCACGTAGTCGCCGCCCGCCTCGACACGCCCCTTGAGGCGCTCGTGCGGCTCGACGCCGGTGTCGATCACGGCGATCGTCACGCCCTTGCCGGTGGCGAACCGGTGCGCCTCGTCCAGGCGCAGCACCAGTTGGCTGTGCGGCTTCGTCGTCAGCACCGCGCCGTCGGTGCCGGACTCGTTGCACGCCTTGGAGTTGCGCTTGTACGTCTGGTCCGCACTCGGCGCGGCGACGCCGGGGCGCAGGCTCCGGTCCACCGGCGGCGGCACCGAGTTCGGCGGTGGTGTGCCCGCGAGCGTGGACGCGGGTTGGCCGACGGCGAGCAGCAGCGTCGCCGCGACGAAGCCGGTCGCCTTGCGGGATAAGCGCATGATGGCTCCAGCGTAGGGGTGAACCCCTTCCCGCGCCCTGGTTTCGGCGCAATCCGGATGCGGCGATCGGCCGATCGGCGTGGGATGACAGGCTGGTCCCATGGGTGATCACAAGCGGGTGAGGTTGGGCGTCGTCGGACTGGGCGCCATGGGCGGCCGGGTGTTCGACATCGCGGTGGGGCATCCCGACTTCGAGGTCGTGCGCGCGGCCGACGTCGACCAGGGCGCGGTCGACCGGATCGCCGCCGCGAATCCTTCCGTCGCGGTGAGCACGACTCCCGCGGACGTCGTCGACGCGGCGGACGTGGACGCGGTCTACATCGCGACCCCGCCGTCGTTCCACGCCGACCTGTCCGTCGCCGCGCTGGCCGCGGGCAAGGCCGTGTTCTGCGAGAAGCCCCTGGCGATCAGCCTGGAGGACGGCCGCCGGATGAGCGAGGCCGCGGCGTCCAGCGGGTTGGCCACCGCGGTGAACTTCGCGCTGTCCGATCGCGATGTGGTGCTGGAACTGGAACGCAGGCTGCGGGCGGGGCAGGCGGGCACGGTGCTGGGTGTCGACGTCCGCCTCCAGTTCCCGGAGTGGCCGCGCGCGTTCCAGGCCGATGCCCTGTGGCTCGACGGTCGTGAGCAGGGTGGGTTCGTGCGGGAGGTCTTCTCCCACTTCGCGTATCTGACCGACCGCCTTGTGGGTCCGTTGCGCGCTGTCGACGTGAGTGCGGATTTTTCGTTGTCGGGTAGTGAGGTGAGTGCTCGGGGGTTGCTGCGCGCGGGTGGGGTGCCGGTGCACTTCAGCGGGATGTCGGGGGTGGCGGGGCCGGAGGTGTACGAGTGGACGCTGTGGGGGTCGGAGGAGTCTTATCGGCTGCGGCAGTGGAGTCGGTTGGAGGTCTTCAGCGGCGGGGATTGGGTTGCGTTCGACGCCGGTGCTGGGTCGGGGTCTGATGCCACGCGGTTGGGGTTGTTCGCGCAGGCGATCCGCACTGGTTCCGCGCCGAATCTGGCGGACTTTCCTGCTGCCTACCGCGTTCAGGAGGCTGTGGAGGCGTTCCACGTAGTCAGCTGACCGCGGCGGACCGCCTGTCTCGGCTCACCAGGCGTTGCACCACACGGATGAGCGGGCCCGGCTGGTCGACCACGGCGTCGGCCCCGGCGTCCGTCACCGACTCCAGCACCCGCGCAGCGTCACCGGTGTAGACGACGATCGGCATGTGGTTGCCGTCGGCCCGCATTCGGCGGATCAGGTCGATCCCCGCGTTGGGATCGCCCGACCTGCCGAGGTCGGTGATCATGATCGTGAAATCCATGCGTTCCAGGTAGTGCAACGCCGCCGACGTCGACGCCGCCTTCGTCACGAGCTTGCCCAGCTTCTCCAGCGCGACCGTCTCGTACACGTTGTTGTCGGGCAGGTCGTCCACCCAGAGCACCCTCGCCAGGGTCGTGGTGGATTCGGTGAGGCCGGGCAAGTCGGCCGTCGTGGAGGCGTTTCCACGCTCGGCGTCGGCGGCCCGAACGGCTTCCTTGGCCTGCTTGGCGTCCGTCGCGCTCAGGGTGATCCCGATGGTGAACAGGTCGGCGAAACCGACGTTCACCTGGCTGCTTCCCCCACGGGTCTGGTTGCGCCACAGCAGTAGCAGCACGATGATCGCCACTACCAGCGCGACGATCAAGAGCACGATGTTGGTGTCCACCTGTCACCCCTTCGTCCGATTGCGGCTCGGGTTCGGGAATGTGGATCACGATTTTTCCCACGTCGAAAGAGGAACGCGAAATTCCGCTCATCCCGCCGTCGAATTTCCGATGCCAGCATCTGATTAGTCGGGGTGACGCCTTTTCCGTTACCACCCGATCGGGTTGATTCCGGATCAACGCTGAAGGGTCTTCGTCTTCCGTCGTCCCACCAGCACCGCACCCACGACGAGGATCACCAGCACCCCCACCAACGGCAACGCGCCCAGTGCGTCGACCCGTGAAGCCAGCCACTCCTGCACACCGGCCGCCGCCTCCACCACCGGGTCGTTCGCCGATCCGGCGCCGAGGAACAGGCGCAGTTCGTACACGCCGTAGTAGCCGACGTAGAGCCCGACGACCACGAGCAGTGCCCCGCCCGCCCGGTTCACGTGCGGTAGCAGTCTGCGGGCACCGGTGAGGACGCTGGAGCCCGCCAGTGCGACGGCCGTGGCGAGCACGCCGACGACGAGCGCCATTCCCAGTCCGTAGGCGAGGTACGCGAGCACACCGTCCACAACGGACCCCTGGCGGAACGTGGTGCTGGTGACGGCGAGGAACGGGCCGATGGTGCAGGACAGCGAGGCTGTGGCGTAGGCGAGGCCGTAGCCGAACATGGAGCGGAGGCGGGCGGTGGGGGCACCGCGGCTCGACTTGGGGAGCAGCAGCGCGGGTTCGCGGCCGGTGAGCATCATGGCGCCGAGTGCGAGCAGGCCCGCGCCGATGAGGACGGTGACGGCGGGCAGGTAGCGCTGGACGGAGGTGGCGAGGGGGGCGATGACGAGGCCGAAGGTGCCGAAGACGGTGAGGAAGCCGAGTGCCATGGTGGCGGTGGCGGCCAGTGCCCTCAGGACCGCGCTGAGCTTGCCGCGCTGGTCCTCGCCGATGACGACGAGGGTCAGGTAGGCGGGGAGCATGGCGAAGCCGCAGGGGTTGAGGGCGGCGATGAGGCCTGCCGCGAGGGCGAAGCCCGGGGTTTCCACGGGGTCAGGCGCCGATGAGCTTGGCGATCCTGGCGAGGATGTCCTCCTCGGTGGGGCTGCCGATGATCACGTCGGCCTTCCCTGCCGAGTCGATGAACGCGAACGCTGGCTGGGCGCTCACGCCGAACCGCTTCCACACCGAGGCGTCGAGGTCGGCGATGTGCTTGAAGCCGTTCATGTCGTACTTGGCGACGAACTCCTTCATCGCCGGGAGCTGGTCCTGCGCGGCGACGCCGACCCAGGTCACGCCCTTGCTCTGGGCGGCGATCCTGGCCACGGTCGGCGCCTCGCGGTTGCACGACGGGCACCACGGGGCCCAGAACCACAGGACGGCGGGTTCGCCCACGAGGCTTTCGCCGGAGAAGTCCTGGCCGTCGATGGTCCGCGCGGTGAACCGCAGCTGCTCGGAGGCGGTGGAGACGGTCGCCGCGGGCACGGGCGGGCCGGGTTCGGCGGGTTTGCCGCACGCCGCGACGAGGGTGAGCGCGGCGAGCACGAGACCGAGGGACCGGATGTGCTTCACGACGGGAACCTCCTGCGCGGTGGACGGGGGACCACTGCGCACTACGTGGTCGACGACCGGCAGGTTCACCCGCAGGCTGCGGTGGTGCGAAAGTGAGATGGCAGATCGTTGCCAAGGCCACTTGCGGTCCATCGGGCCAGGTCAGGCTCCTGGGAGCGCTCTCGGAGCTGCTAACCCCCTACGTGTTCGCCGCACGTAGCTGACCGTGGTGTTCATCAGATAACCCCAGCTCAACGGCATGTGACGTCAAGATGACCTTTGTTGGTAACAGGCTGGACACAAGTGCTTGACACCCAATAGTGGTGCCGACCACACTTCGCCACCTGGGAGCGCTCCCAGACTCGCAACCGCCTCACTCCCGAGGCTGCCGAGCACCGCCGCCCTCAGCAGAGGAGTTCTTCGTGCCTGACCGCTCTAGCCGATGGGCCATCGCACTGGCCTGTTCCGCCGCGCTCGCCGCGACCGCCGCTTGCGGGTCGAGTGGCGGGTCCGGGGGCACCACCGCAGACGGCAAGATCGAGCTGACCGTCGCCACCTTCAACGAGTTCGGCTACGAGGACCTCCTCCCGGAGTACGAGAAGGCCCACCCGAACATCAAGGTCGTCGCCCGCAAGACCGGCAAGTCGGACGACCACCACCAGAACATGTTCACCAAGATCGCCGCCGGGTCGGGCCTGTCCGACATCGAGGCCGTCGAGGAGGGCTACCTCGCCCAGGTGCTGGCGAAGTCCGACAAGTTCAACAACCTCCTGGAGATCGGCCCGGCCGACGTCAAGCCGGACCGCTGGCTGGCGTGGAAGTCGGAGTCGGCCACCAAGAACGGCTCGTTCATCGGCTACGGCACGGACATCGGCCCGCTGGCCATGTGCTACCGCAAGGACCTCTTCGAGGCCGCTGGACTGCCTTCGGACCCTGCCGGTGTGAAGGCCATCTTCGCGACGTGGGACAGCTACTTCGCCGCCGGTGAGCAGTTCAAGGCCAAGACGGCGGACAAGGCGTGGTTCGACAGCGCCGCCCAGGTCTTCAACGCGATGGTCAACCAGGAGAAGGTCGGCTACTACGACGCCAGCGACAAGCTCGTCGTCGAGACCAACCCCGACCTCAAGGCCGACTGGGACCAGGTGACCGCCGCGGTCGCCAAGGGCCAGTCCGCGAAGCTGGTCGCGTTCAGCAACGAGTGGAACACCGCGTTCAAGAGCGCCGCTTTCGCCACGAAGACCTGCCCGTCCTGGATGCTCGGCGTGATCGAGGCCCAGGCGGGCCCGGAGAACGCGGGCAAGTGGGCCGTCACCGACGCCTTCCCCGACGGCGGCGGCAACTGGGGTGGCTCGTTCCTGACCGTTCCCAAGCAGAGCAAGCACCCGAAGGAAGCCGCTGAGCTCGCCGCGTGGCTGACCGCCCCCGAGCAGCAGGTCAAGGCCTTCACCGCGAAGGGCACGTTCCCGAGCCAGGTCGAGGCGCTCACCGCCCCGGCCCTGCTCGACCAGACCAGCGCGTACTTCGGTGGCACCAAGGTCGGCGCGCTGTTCGCCGAGCAGGCCAAGAAGGTCCCGGCCGCCCAGCCGAAGGGCCCGGCCTCGGGCACCCTCCAGGACAAGGTGTTCAACTCGGCGCTCCAGGCGGTCGAGCAGGGCACCAGCGTCGACGACGCCTGGAAGCAGGCGGTCGAGGGCGCCCAGAAGGCAGCCAAGTGACGGCTGACCTCACGGAGGTTCCGAGCGGGCGGGGCGTCGAGCCCCGCCCGCCCGTCCGCCGTGAGCCCCCGGACGCGCATCCGAGGTCGCCCTTCCGCGATCGGCTGACCCGGCTCGACGTCAAGTTCACGCCCTACCTGTTCATCGCGCCGTTCTTCGTCCTGTTCGCGGTGATCGGCCTCTTCCCGTTGCTCTACACCGGTTACGTGTCCCTGTTCGACTGGGAACTCGGTGGCGACGAGCACCCGTTCGTCGGACTCGGGAACTACACCGCGCTGCTGGCGGACGACCAGTTCTGGAACGCCATGTTCAACACGATCAGCATCTTCGTGTTGTCCAGCGTCCCGCAGATGATCACCGCGGTCCTGCTGGCCGCGCTGCTCAACACCGCGCTGCGCGCGCGGACCGCGTGGCGCATGGGTGTCCTGCTGCCGTACGTCGCCAGCCTGGTCGCGCTCGCCATCATCTTCAGCAACCTGTTCGGCAAGCAGTACGGCCTGATCAACACGTTCCTGGACTCGGTCGGGCTCAGCCCGGTCGACTGGCAGGCCAACTGGTTCGCCAGCCACGTCGCCATCGCCACGATGGTGAACTGGCGCTGGACCGGCTACAACGCGCTGATCGTGCTGGCCGCCATGCAGGCCATCCCGCGCGAGGTGCACGAGGCCGCGCTGGTCGACGGGGCCGGCGCGATCCGCCGGTTCGTCAGCATCACGCTGCCCCTGCTGCGCCCGACGATCATCTTCGTGGTCATCACGTCGACCATCGGCGGCCTGCAGATCTTCACCGAGCCCAAGCTGTTCGACCCGGCCGGCGGCAGCGGTGGAGGGTTCTCCCACCAGTACCAGACCGTCGTGCTCTACCTGTACCAGGCGGGCTTCCAGGACTTCGACCTCGGTTACGCCTCGGCCATGGCCTGGATCCTCTTCCTGGTCGTCCTCGTCATCGCCGCCGCGAACTTCTTCCTCACCAGGCGGATCTCGTCAACAGGGGAGGCGGAATGACCGCGCTCACGACCGCTCCTCCGGTTCGCAGGCCGGGCCGCGCCAGGAAGCTGAAGGCCTCCACCCTGTTGGAGCGCCCCAACTTCCTGGTGTACGGCATCCTCATCGCCTTCATCCTGGGCTCGGCGTTCCCGTTCTACTGGTCGTTCCTGGTGGCCAGCTACGACGCCAACGTCTTCACCGGCGACGTACCGCTGATCCCCGGCGGGAACTTCCTCACCAACGCGTCCAGGGTCGTCGACACGATCCCGTTCTGGAAGGCGCTGGGCAACAGCGTCATCGTGTCCGGCACGGTCACGCTGTCGGTGGTGCTGTTCTCCAGCCTGGCCGGGTTCGCCTTCGCCAAGCTCCGCTTCCGCGGCAGCAAGGGCCTGATGCTGTTCGTCATCGCGACGCTCGCGGTGCCGACGCAGCTCGGCATCATCCCGCTGTTCATGGCGATGGCGGAGTTCGGCTGGTCCGGGACGCTCGGCGCGGTGATCGCGCCCAACCTGGTCACCGCGTTCGGCGTGTTCTGGATGCGGCAGTACATCGTCGACGCCGTGCCGAACGAGCTGATCGAGGCGGCGCGGATGGACGGGTGCAGCCTGCTGCGCACGTTCTGGCACGTCTGCCTGCCCGCGGTGCGACCCGCCGCGGCGATGCTCGGCGTTTTCACGTTCATGCAGTCCTGGAACGACTTCCTGTGGCCGCTGATCGTGCTCAACCCCGAGGACCCGACCATCCAGGTCGCGCTGGAGAAGCTCCAGACCGGCTACTACGTCGACTACTCGCTGGTGCTCGCCGGAACCACGATGGCCACGGTTCCGGTGTTGTTGGTCTTCCTCGTACTCGGGCGGCAGATCGTCGCCGGGATCATGCAGGGCGCTGTGAAGGGGTAGTTGTGGACCAGATTTCGTTTCCCGAGGGGTTCCTGTGGGGCGCGGCCACGGCCGCATTCCAAGTGGAGGGGTCGACGACCGCGGACGGTCGCACCGACTCCATCTGGGACGCGTTCTGCAGGCTGCCCGGCGCGATCGTCGGCGGCCACACCGGCGAGCCCGCCGCCGACCACTACCGCAGGGTCGACCAGGACGTGAAGCTGATGGTGGACCTGGGCCTCCAGGCCTACCGGTTCTCCATCGCGTGGCCGCGGGTCCGCCCGGACGGCGGCGAGGTGAACCAGGCGGGACTGGACTTCTACGGCAGGCTCGTGGACACGCTGCTGGCCAACGGGATCAAGCCGTGGGTCACGCTGTACCACTGGGACCTCCCGCAGGCGCTGGAGGAGAAGGGCGGCTGGGCCGAGCGCGACACCGCGTACCGGTTCGCCGACTACGCCACGAGCGTCGTGGAGTCGCTGGGCGACCGGGTCACCTCCTGGACGACGCTCAACGAGCCGTGGTGCTCGTCGTTCCTCGGCTACGCGGCGGGCGTGCACGCGCCCGGACGCCGTGAGCCCGAGGCGGCCCTGGCCGCGGTGCACCACCTGCTGCTCGGCCACGGCCTGGCGACGTCGGCGATCCGGGCCGTCCAGCCCGCCGCCGAGGTCGGCATCACGCTGAACCTGTACCCGGTTTTCGCGGCCGACCCGGAGAACCCCGCCGACGTGGACGCCGCGAGGCGGCTGGACGCCATGCAGAACCGGATCTTCCTGGACCCGGTGCTGAAGGGCGCCTACCCGGCGGACGTGATCGAGGACTTCGAGGAGTACCACTTCCTGGACAACGTCCGGGAAGGTGATCTGGAGATCATCTCCACGCCGCTGGACATGCTCGGCGTCAACTACTACTCGGAGCACAACGTCAGCAGCGTCGCCGACGGCGAAGGCCCGCCGGCGCGCAACGGCAGGAGGCAGAGCGGGTCCCCGTGGGTCGGGCTCGGCGACCTGTCGTTCCCCGGCCGCGACCTGCCCCGCACCGACATGGACTG
The DNA here is from genome assembly GCF_032460545.1 of Umezawaea sp. Da 62-37. Lineage (GTDB taxonomy): Bacteria > Actinomycetota > Actinomycetes > Mycobacteriales > Pseudonocardiaceae > Umezawaea. Next base: position 1,825,633 of record NZ_CP135965.1, on the reverse strand, counting down.
GGAGGTCCAGCCCGTCGGCCTGACCAAGGTCCTGCGCAGGCTGCACGACGAGTACCCGCGGCTTCCGCTGTACATCACCGAGAACGGCGCGGCCTACCGCGACGAGTTCGACGGCGACGGCGCGGTGCACGACGCGGAGCGGCTCGGGTTCATCGACGGGCACCTGCGCGCCGCGCACGCCGCGATCAGCGAGGGCGTCGACCTGCGCGGCTACTTCTGCTGGTCGCTGCTGGACAACTTCGAGTGGGCCGAGGGCTACGCCAAGAGGTTCGGCATCGTGCACGTCGACTACGACACGCAGGTCCGCACCCCGAAGGCCAGCGCCCACTGGTACGCCAAGGTGGCCAGGGAGAACGCACTGGCCGCCACGGGTGGGCAGTGACGGACGTAGCCAGGAACCGGCGTCCCGGCCCGCGGTTGGAGGAAGTCGCCCGCGCGGCCGGGGTGTCCCGTTCCACCGTCTCCAGGGTCATCAACGAGGAGCCCTACGTCAGCGCGAAGGCGCGCGACGCGGTGCACCAGGCGATCGGTGACCTCGGGTACAGCCCCAACCAGGCGGCCAGGACGCTGGCGGGCAACCGGGCGAACTGCATCGCGCTGGTCGTGTCGGAGCAGGGCAGCCGGGTGCTGTCCGACCCGTTCTTCGCCGGTGTGCTGCGCGGTGTGCACGCCGAACTGGCCGGTCGCCGCGTGCAGCTGGTGCTGATGATGACCCAGCAGGACGACGAGCAGGACCTCGTCGGCTACCTGGCGGGCGGTCACGTCGACGGCGTGCTCATGGTCAGCCTGCACGGCCAGGACCCGTTGCCGCTCAAGCTGTCCGAGGCCGGGGTGCCGATCGTGGTCGGCGGCAGGCCGCTGGTCGGCGACGGCATCCGGTACGTGGACTCGGACAACTTCAACGGCGCGCTGGAGGCCGCCCGCTACCTCGTGTCGACGGGGAAGCGGCGGATCGCCAGCATCGCCGGGCCGCGGGACATGGCGGTCGGCATGGACCGGCTCAACGGCTGGCGCCGCGGCATGGCGGAGGCGGGTCTGGCGCCGGACCTGGTGGTGCACGCGGACTTCACGCCGGACGACGGCGCGGCCGCGATGGCCGACCTGCTCGCCCGCGAGCCGGACCTGGACGCGGTGTTCGTGGCCGCCGACATAATGGCCGTGGGGGCGTTGAGGGTGCTGCACAACCAGGGCCGCCGCATCCCGGAGGACGTCGCGGTCGTCGGGTTCGACGACCTGATGATCGCCTCGACGGCTCTGCCTCCGCTCACCACGGTCCGGCAGGACGTCGAACAGCTGGGCCGCACGATGACGTGGTGCCTGCTCGGCCAGCTCGCGGGGGAGGAGGGGTTGCCCCCGTCCCTGCTGCTGCCCACCTCGCTGGTGATCCGCGCCAGCGCGTGAACCCGTTCCCGGAGCAGGGGAACGGACACCGGTGCCCCGCCCGCCGCGCGACCCTCGACATCGCGCGGCGGGCGGTTCCACTACCTGGGCGGCACCGTCACCGCCGGGTTCACCCCGCCGTTGGAGAAGACGCACACCGCCTGGGCGGACCGCGCGCACTCCTTCGACGCCTCGATCCTCAGGTACTCCAGGTAGTTCGGGTCGGCCAGCGCCTTGGACAGCTGCGCCTGCGCGGCCGACTGGTCGATGGCCACCTTCTTGGCGCTGCGGCCCTTGCGGATCTCCGGGTCGTTGTAGTCGGCGCTGATGATCAGCAGTTCCACCGGCGGGCACGGGAGCAGCCGGGCGTCCTTGGCGTTCGGGTCGCCGGGAACCTCGCGGTCGAACGACGGGCCGCAGAAGAACTGCTTGCCGGTCTGCCGCTCCAGGTACTCCTGGAAGCGCTTGCCGACGTCGGCCTGGAGGAGCGTGAGCGTGCCGCTGTCGGTGTTGGCGACCTGGACGTTGTTGACGATGGCGTCGCCGAAGTACCGGCGGGCCTCGTCCTTGAACGCGGACTCCAGCGGCGGGTAGAACTTCTCCCGCAGCAGTTCGCGCCAGCCTTCGGGTTCCTCCCCGTCGTCGTCGAGTTGGCACTCGTAGTGCGCGCACAGGTCCTCGAAGAACCTGCGCAGCGTCCCGCCCTCGTAGCCGGGGATGTCGTTGTCGCGGGTGTTGGTCTTGAACGCGACGCTGAGCTCGAAGTCGACCAGCGTGCCGTTGGTCTCCGCGTCACCGCCCGCCGGAACGCTGATCACGCCGTTGACATCGGCGTGCTCGTCGCGGCGGACGATGTAGCTGCGCTGCGCCGTGGTGAGCCGGTAGACGTCGTCGTTCCACGTCCACTCGACGTCGCCCGGTCGGACGACGCTGTCGAAGGACTTCCCGTCGAAGCTGCCCGCCGTGTAGTGCAGCCCTATCGCGTCCGGCTCGACCTCGGTGGTCGAGCAGGCCGAGGCGCCGAGCACCACCAGTGCCAGCACCGCGACCGCACGTCGTGTCGTCATGGAACCCTCCCCCTGGGTAAGAAGTGTTCCAGTCTGACAGCACCGGGGGCCGGGGGTTCCGGAATGTTCGGGTCGCATGGCGAAGTGGCGCCCCCGCGTCCGGGGGCGCCACTCCTGTTCGGTCAGCCGCAAACCGCGCCGTTGAGCTTCGCGCCGCCGAACGGCGGGGTGCCACCGGAGTAGGAGGCGTTGTAGCCGATCGTCACCGATCCGCCGCTGCCCACCGAGCCGTTCCAGGCGACGTTGGTGGCCTTGATGACGTCGCCGGTGTCCGTCCAGTTGGCGTTCCACCCCTGGCTGAGGGTCACGCCCGGTGCGGAGAACTCCAGCGCCCACGAGCTGATCGCCGGTCCGCGGTTCTCGACCACGACCTCCCCGGTGTAGCCGCCGTTCCAGGTGCTGGTGACCCGCTGGGTCACCCGGCAGCCCGACGCGGGCGGGGGAGTGGTCGTCGTGGTGGTCGTCGTGGTCGTAGTAGTGGTGGTCGTGGTGATGGGGCCCGCCGCGATGGCCAGGTCGTAGGCCCGTTGCGGGACGAACTGCCCCGCGGGCCCGATGCAGCCGTCCGACTCGCCGGGCAGCTTGACCCACAGGAACGCGTCGATCCGGGCGTCACCGGTGGCCGTGGTGCTCGGTGTGCCGATCGCGCGGCCCGCCGGGTCGCACCACTCGCTGCCCAGCGGCCCGTTGCCGTTGCGGCTGGTGTCGACCACCGCGTGCAGCCTGGAATCGCCGACCGCGTCGAGCACCGCCTTGGCGAAGGCGACCTCGTTGTCGCGGGCGCGGTAGTTCGACACGTTCGTCGAGATGCCGTCGGCGCTGTTGGAGATGTCCGCGCCGCGCAACCGGTTCGCCGCCTCGGCGGGGGTGAGCCACGCGGAGTGGCCGATGTCGATGTACACCTTCGCCTGCGAGGAGCCCGCCTTCAGCTTCTTGCCCGCGTAGGCGATCGACGCCTTGGTCTCGTTCTGCTGGTCGGCGTTCTGGCAGCTGGTCATCTGCGGCAGCACGTCCGGCTCCAGCACGATCGTCGCCGGTCGGCCCGCGAGACCCGCGGAGACCTGGTCGACCCACTGCCGGTAGGCGCTGTGCGACGGGGCTCCGCCGCCGCTCGCCCCGCCGCAGTCGCGGTTGGGCACGTTGTAGACCACCAGGATGGGGATCTTGCCCGCGGCGGCGGCCGCCCCGACGAAGGAGTCGACCTCGGCGCGCACGGTGGAGGTGTTGGTCGTGGTGTACCAACGGGGCTGGGGGACGGAGGCGACGCGGTCCCTGATCACCGCGGCGCGCGAGTCGCCGGGGTTGGCCGCGACCCACTTCGCCGCGCTGGTGGAGGGATCGACGTAGAACGCGGAGTCCGCGGCCTGGGCGGTGGTCTGCCCGTACAAGAGGGCCGCGACACCCGCTACGAGCGCGCATGAGAGTGCTCCCGCACGCAGGACGTGCTTCCTGTGGGCCATTGGTCTTCTCCCGGTGGGTCGGGTTCCGGAGGGGACGTCGTTGTCCCCTCCGGAACCACGTGTGGGTGCGGCGGCAGGCGGGCCGGGTGTGGCAGAGGGGCTGGGAGCGCTCCCAGGTAGGCAGGACTTTAACCAGCGGGAAACGTGCACGAAAAGACTCCGAAGCGGCTGAATCGTCGAAGTCGCACTGGTGTTCAGACACATTCGGTGACTTATTTCCTTCATCACGTGGAAAGTCTCAGTACGTGACGCTCAAACCCTTGGTCTGCGGTTACTTCGTGCAATCGGATAGACCCGCATTACTCCGTTGGAGGTCGTTGAGACGGGCGTCACGTTGAAGCCGAAGTTGATGTTGCGGCTTTCCTGAATTGGGCCGATCGGGCGTCAAGGAAAGAGTCCGGTCGGCCCATGAAATAACTGGTCCATTGCGTTTCCGGCCTGTTTGACCCTAACTTGGGAGCGCTCCCAGAAATCTCCCGGAGGTTCCGCAATGACGCGCACTCCGTTTTTCCGTTCGCTCGTGAGACGACCATTACCAGTCTTGACAGCCCTGGCGGTCGTCGCCGCGGGGCTGCTGCCCGTCACCACCGGGGTGGCACAGGCTGCGGTCGCCTGCACGGTCAACTACCAGGTCACCAACGAGTGGAGTAACGGCTTCGGTGCCACCGCGACCCTCCAGAACCAGGGTGACGCGGTCAACAACTGGTCACTGACCTGGAACTTCGCCAACGGTCAGACGATCAGCCAGGGCTGGAACGGCACGTTCAGCCAGTCCGGCACCAAGGTGACCGTCGCCGCACCGGAGTGGTCGCGCACGCTGCCCGCCGGCGGCTCGGTGCAGGTCGGCTTCAACGCCACGAAGGGCGCCACCAACAGCGCCCCGACGGACTTCGCGCTCAACGGGGTCCCCTGCACCGGTCCGAACAAGGCTCCGACGGTCACGCTGACCAGCCCGGCCTCGGGCGCCACGTACACGGCACCCGGTTCCGTGCCGCTCTCCGCCACGGCCGCCGACTCCGACGGCACGATCAGCAAGGTCGAGTTCTACCAGGGCGACAACCTGCTGGCGACCGACACGGCCACGCCGTTCGCGGGGACGTGGAGCGGGGTCCCGGTCGGCGAGTACTCGGTCAGCGCCCGCGCCTACGACAACAAGGGCGCGACGACCAGTTCGACACCGGCGACGATCAAGGTCCTCTCCGGGCCCGCGGTCGTGGCCTCGCCCAACGCGGTGAGCGTCAAGCAGGGGGCGACCGGCACGTTCGGCGTCTCGCTCGCGATGCAGCCGTCGGCCTCCGTCACGGTCGCCGTCGCCCGCACCTCGGGCAGCACCGACCTCACGGCCTCGCCCGCCTCGCTGACGTTCACCACGTCCAACTGGGCCACCAAGCAGAACGTCACGGTGACCTCGGCGAACAACGGCGGTGAACTCGGCACCTCGACGTTCACCGCGAGCGCCAGCGGTCAGGGCTCGGCATCGGTGGTGGTCAAGGAGATCTCGTCGTCCACTTCGGACTTCAACCAGGCCTTCCTCGACCAGTACAACAAGATCAAGGACCCGGCGAACGGCTACTTCCGCAAGTTCGGCGACCTGCTGGTGCCCTACCACTCGGTCGAGACCCTGATGGTGGAAGCGCCCGACCACGGTCACCAGACGACGTCGGAGGCGTTCAGCTACTACCTGTGGCTGGAGGCCAGCTACGGCCGGATCGCCGGTGACTGGGCCCCGTTCAAGTCGGCGTGGGCGTCGATGGAGAAGTTCATCATCCCCGCCACCGCGGACCAGCCGACGAACAGCAAGTACGACCCGTCGAAGCCCGCCACCTACGCCCCCGAGCACCCGGCGATGAACCAGTACCCGTCGGTGCTGGACGCCAACGTGAAGGTGGGCGCGGACCCGATCGCCAACGAGTTGAAGACGGCGTACGGCAACAGCGACATCTACGGCATGCACTGGCTGCTCGACGTCGACAACACCTACGGCTTCGGCCACTGCGGCGACGGCACCAACACCGCTCCCGCGTACATCAACACCTACCAGCGCGGGTCGTCGGAGTCGGTGTGGGAGACCATCCCGCAGCCGTCCTGCGACACCTTCAAGCACGGCGGTCCCAACGGCTTCCTCGACCTGTTCACCAAGGACGCCTCCTACGCCAAGCAGTGGAAGTACACCAACGCCCCGGACGCCGACGCGCGTGCCGTGCAGGTGGCGCTGCTGGCGCAGAACTGGGCCACCGCGCAGGGCAAGGCCGGTGACATCGCCTCGGAGGTCAAGAAGGCCTCCAAGATGGGCGACTACCTCCGGTACGCCATGTTCGACAAGTACTTCAAGAAGATCGGCAACTGCGTCGGGCCCTCCACCTGCGCGGCGGGCACCGGCAAGGACAGCGACCACTACCTGATGTCCTGGTACTACGCGTGGGGCGGTGCCACCGACACGGCCGCGGGTTGGGCGTGGCGGATCGGCGACGGCGCTTCGCACCAGGGCTACCAGAACCCGCTGGCCGCCTACGCGCTGGCCAACACGGCGGCGCTGAAGCCGGCTTCGGCCACCGGTCAGGCGGACTGGGCCAAGAGCCTGGACCGCCAGCTGGAGATGCTGCAGTTCCTGCAGTCCGCCGACGGCGCGATCGCCGGTGGTGTCACGAACAGCTGGGAGGGCAGCTACGGCACGCCCCCCTCGGGCACGCCGACGTTCTACGGCATGTTCTACGAGCCCCACCCGGTCTGGCACGACCCGCCCAGCAACCGGTGGTTCGGCTTCCAGGCGTGGGGGATTGAGCGCACGGCCTCGCTGTACCAGATCACCGGTGACGCGCGGGCCAAGAAGATCCTCGACAAGTGGGTCCCGTGGGCCATCGCCAACACCACGGTCGGCACGAACGGCAACTTCCAGATCCCCTCGGACATCGAGTGGACCGGCGCGCCGGACACGTGGAACCCGACCAGCCCCGGTTCGAACGCGAACCTGCACGCCAGGGTGCTGAACTTCAGCACCGACGTGGGTGTGGCGGCGTCGTACGCGAAGACGCTGCTCAACTACGCGGCCAAGTCCGGCAACGCGCAGGCCAAGACGGTCGGCGAGGGACTGCTGACGGCGCTGCTCGCGCACAAGGACGACAAGGGCATCGCGGTGCCCGAGACCCGGACCGACTACAACCGGTTCGACGACAAGTACAACGCCTCCACCGGTGAGGGCCCCTACGTGCCCACCGGCTGGACCGGGAAGATGCCGAACGGCGACACGATCGACCAGAACTCCACGTTCCTGTCGATCCGCTCGAAGTTCACCACCGACCCGGATTGGCCCAAGGTCCAGGCCTACTTGAACGGTGGGGCAGCCCCCACGTTCACGTACCACAGGTTCTGGGCGCAGGCGGAGATCGCGACCGCGTTCTCGCTGCACACCGAGCTGTTCGGGTAGCACCGGACGGACGCCACCCCCCGAACCCGGCAGGCGGGGGGTGGCGGTCCGGGGCCCTTTCTCCGCCGCCACCGGAGAACGCCCCGGCGCACACCCCGTTCCACCCCGCCGGACCGCTCGACCCGCACCGCCCCACGCGGCGCGGAGTCCGCGGCCTCCGAGCCATCGGCGGCCGCCTCACCGAGGAGCACCCGTGCCAGGTTCCCTGCTCGCGGAAGGCCGACGCGCCGCGGCGATCCCGCCGCCGTCCGGCCCCGCCACCCGCGACGGCGTGGCGGCCGTCGTACCCGCGCTTCCGCTCGACACCCGGTGGGACCACGAGCCCACCACCCCCGACTTCGGCGATCAGCCTCCTCCTCCCGACCCCCGCGCGCTCCGACCCGGTGCCGAGCACCGGGCGGCGGGCGACAGGACTCCACGCGCCACCGGGACGGTTCCGGCACGGGGCACGGCCTCGTCCGTCGCCGGACACGCGCCGAAGTCCGCGCGGGGCGGCGGAATCCGGGTGGGGACCGCCTGGCAGCAGACGGCGGGCGCAGTGCCGCCGTTCCCGAGCTCCTTCCTCGGTGACGGCGCGGCACCGCCGCGGCCGGACGCGCACCACCCCTCCTGAGCCCGCGCCGCGGTTCGCCTGCCTCCCCGGCGGACCGCGGCGCGAACCACGGCGTCCGGCCCCTGCCAGCTCGAAATCCCTGCACAGAAGGAGAATCCTCGATGAGGAGAGTTCTCGCCTGCCTGCTCGCGGCGGTGACCGCCGCGGGACTCGTGGCCGTCGCGGCCACGACCGGTTCGGCGCAACCGCCCGAGGCCCAAGCCGCCTACTCGTGGAGCAACGTCGAGATCGCCGGCGGTGGCTTCGTCCCCGGCATCGTCTTCAACCAGACCGAGAAGAACCTGGTCTACGCGCGCACCGACATCGGCGGCGCGTACCGGTGGAACCAGTCCACCAGCCGGTGGATCCCCCTGCTCGACCACGTCGGCACCACCGACTGGGGCCTCAACGGCGTCGCGAGCCTCGCGACCGACCCGGTCGACCCGAACCGGGTGTACGTGGCCGCGGGGATGTACACCAACAGCTGGGACCCCAATAACGGCGCCATCCTGAGGTCCGCCGACCGGGGAGCCACCTGGCAGAAGACCGCGCTCCCGTTCAAGGTCGGCGGCAACATGCCCGGCCGCGGCATGGGCGAGCGGCTGGCGATCGACCCCAACCGCAACAGCACCCTGTACTTCGGCGCGCCCAGCGGCAACGGCCTGTGGCGCAGCACCGACTCCGGCGTGACGTGGGCCAAGGTGACCGCGTTCCCCAACGCGGGCAACTACGCCCAGGACCCCAGCGACCCCAACGGGTACCTCAACGACAACCAGGGCGTCCTGTGGGTGACGTTCGACAAGCGCACCGGCTCGTCGGGCCAGGCCACCAAGACGATCTACGTCGGCGTGGCCGACAAGCAGAACAACGTCTACAAGAGCACCGACGCGGGCACGACCTGGACGCGGGTGGCCGGTCAGCCGACCGGATTCCTGCCGCACAAGGGCGTGCTGGACGCCAACGGCCAGCTCTTCCTGGCCACCAGCGACACCGGCGGCCCCTACGACGGCGCCAAGGGCGACGTCTGGCGGCTCGACACGGCGACCGGGACGTGGACGCAGATCAGCCCCATCCCGTCGAGCAGCACCGACGACTACTTCGGCTACAGCGGCCTGACCGTCGACCGCCTGCACCCCGGCACCCTCATGGTCGCGACCCAGGTGTCCTGGTGGCCGGACGTGATCCTGTTCCGCAGCACCGACTCCGGGGCGACCTGGACCCGGATCTGGGACTGGACGAACTACCCCGAGCGCAGCCTGCGCTACACCCAGGACATCTCGGCGGTGCCGTGGCTCTCGCTCGGCATGAACCCGCAGCCGCCCGAGACCGCGCCGAAGCTGGGCTGGATGACCGAGTCGATGGAGATCGACCCGTTCGACTCCAACCGGATGATGTACGGCACCGGCGCCACCATCTACGGCACCAAGAACCTCACGACGTGGGACCAGGGCGGGAAGATCACCATCACGCCGATGGTCGCGGGCCTGGAGGAGACCGCCGTGCTCGACCTGATGAGCCCGCCCACCGGGGCGCCGCTGATCAGCGCGCTCGGCGACATCGGCGGCTTCCGGCACGACCGGCTGGACGCGGTGCCCGCCAAGGTGTTCACCTCGCCCACCTTCACCTCGACGACCAGCGTCGACTTCGCCGAGCTGACGCCCGCGTCGATGGTGCGGGTCGGGCAGTTCGACAAGACCAGCCGTCCCAACGACAACCGGGTCGCGTTCTCCACCGACGGCGGGTCGAACTGGTTCCAGGGCGCCGAACCCCCCGGTGTGACCGGCGGCGGCACCGTGGCGGCGGCGGCCGACGCGAGCAGGTTCGTCTGGAGCCCCGCGGGCACCGGCGTGTACTACTCGGTGGGCTACGGCAACTCCTGGACGGCGTCGACCGGCATCCCGGCGGGCGCGGTCGTGGAGTCCGACCGGGTCAACCCGAAGAAGTTCTACGGCTACGCGGCCAACAAGTTCTACGTCAGCGTCGACGGCGGTGCCACGTTCACCGCGAAGGCGGCGACCGGGCTGCCGGACACCGCCCACTTCAAGGCCGTCGCGGGCCGCGAGGGCGACGTGTGGCTGGCCGGTGGCGCGGGGCTGTGGCACTCCACGGACTCCGGCACCACCTTCACCAAGTCCACGAGCGTCACCGAGTCGACCAACATCGGCTTCGGCAAGCCCGCCGCGGGCAAGACCTACCCGGCGCTGTACTCGATCGCGCTGATCGGCGGTGTCCGCGGCGTCTTCCGCTCGGACGACACCGGCGCCACCTGGACGCGGATCAACGACGACAAGCACCAGTACGGCAACATCGGCGACGCCATCACCGGTGACCCGCGCGTCTACGGGCGGGTGTACCTGGGCACCAACGGTCGCGGCATCGTGCTGGGGGAGTCGACGGGCACCCAGCCCACGACCACTACCACCACCACGACGACCACCACCACAACCACGACAACGACGACCACAACTCCTCCGGTCACCACCGGGTGCACGGTGAGGTACACGGTCACCGGTGAGTGGGCAGGCGGGTTCCAGGGCAAGGTCGAGGTCGTCAACAACGGGACCACGCCGGTCGACGGCTGGACGGTGAAGTGGTCCTACGCCAACGGCCAGGTCATCTCCCAGCTGTGGAACGGGGTCGTCACGCAGAGCGGCGCGGCGGTCTCGGTGGCCAACGCGGCCTACAACAAGACGATCGGGGCCGGGGCGACCGTGGAGTTCGGCTTCTCGGGCAGCTGGAACGGGACCAACTCGAAACCGGCGGCCTTCACCCTGAACGACAAGGCCTGCACGTAGTCCTGGGAGCGTTCCCAGGAAGGTGTGGCGCTAGAGCGTTGAGCCCAGTCCGTGCGGCCGATGAGCCCAGTCGGCCGCACGGACCGCCCAACGTCCGCAACACCAGCCTCTCGGCCCAGTGGGGCCGGGGTGATTTCACCGTGTGTCAACGAAAACGGCCTTGCCGGCGCTCAATTGAGACAGGGGACCAGCGCTGTCCGAAATGCCGCTCCGACCGTCCCGCGTTCCGGTCACGGCGGGTGTGCGATCCGGCCGATGACGATGATCAAGCCCGCTTCCCCTGATGTTTCCCCCTCGTTACAGTCCGCAGTACTGGGAGCGTTCCCAGAACCTCTGCACCTTCCGGAGGCTTTCGTGCAACGGCGCACGTCGAGATCGGTTTCCTGGCTCCTTGCCGCGATCCTCGCGGTGTTCGCGCTGGTGGTGCCCGCGCACGACGCGCAGGCGGCGCCCGCGTTCAACTACGGCGACGCGCTGCAGAAGTCGGTCTGGTTCTACGACGCGCAGCGCTCGGGCAAGCTGCCCGCCGACAACCGCGTGTCCTGGCGCGGCGACTCCGCGCTCAACGACGGCTCCGACGTCGGCCTCGACCTGACCGGCGGCTTCTACGACGCGGGCGACCACGTGAAGTTCGGGCTGCCCTTCGCCTCCAGCATGTCGATGCTCGCCTGGGGCGCGGTGGAGAACCGGCAGGCCTACGCCGACTCCGGCCAGCTCGCCGCGCTGCGGGCGAACCTCAAGTGGGGCACCGACTGGATCATCAAGGCGCACCCGTCGCCCAACGTGGTCTACGGCCAGGTCGGCACCGGGTCTCCCGACCACGCCTGGTGGGGCTCCGCCGAGGTCATGCCGATGGCCAGGCCGTCCTACAAGGTCGACGCGTCCTGCCCCGGCTCCGACCTCGCGGGCGAGTACGCCGCCGCGCTGGCGTCGTCGTCGATGGTGTTCGCCGCCACCGACCCGACGTACGCGGCCACCCTGCTCACCCACGCCAAGCAGCTCTACTCCTTCGCCGACACCTACCGGGGCAAGTACAGCGCCTGCATCACCGACGCGAGCTCGTACTACAACTCCTGGAGCGGCTACCAGGACGAGCTGGTGTGGGGCGCGATCTGGCTCTACCGCGCCACCGGCGACGCCACCTACCTCACCAAGGCCAAGAACGAGTACCCGAAGCTCGGCACCGAGCCGCAGAGCACCGAGCGGTCCTACAAGTGGACGATCGCCTGGGACGACAAGTCCTACGGCGCCTACGTGCTGATGGCGCAGCTGACCGGTGAGCAGACCTACCTCACCGACGCCAACCGCTGGCTCGACTTCTGGACCACCGGCTACAACGGCAACCGGGTGCGGTACTCGCCGGGCGGCCAGGCCGTGCTCGACAGCTGGGGGTCGCTGCGCTACGCGGCCAACACCGCGTTCGTCGCGCTGGTGCACAGCGACTGGCTCAAGACCAGGGACGCCGCCCGTGCCACCACCTACCACGACTTCGCGGTCCGGCAGATCGACTACGCGCTCGGCGACAACCCGCGCAACTCCAGCTACGTGGTCGGGTTCGGCGCCAACCCGCCGCGCAACCCGCACCACCGCACCGCGCACGGGTCGTGGGCGGACAGCATCGCCGAACCGGTCACCAGCAGGCACGTGCTCTACGGCGCGCTGGTCGGCGGGCCGAGCACGAACAACGACGCCTACACCGACAGCCGCACCGACTACGTGGCCAACGAGGTGGCGCTGGACTACAACGCCGGGTTCACCGGCGCGCTGGCCCGGCTCTACCGCGAGTACGGCGGCACCCCGTCGGCGGGCTTCCCGGTCGCCGAGACCACGGACGGCCCCGAGCTGACCACGCAGGCGGCGGTGAGCCAGAGCAACGTCGGCTTCACCGAGATCAAGTCCTACGTCCTCAACAGGTCCGCGTGGCCCGCCAGGGTCTTCAACGGCTCCCTGCGCTACTACTTCACCCTCGACGGCACGACCACCGCGGACCAGATCACCGTCACCACCAACTACAACCAGTGCGGGGCCGCGAGCAAGCCGTTGCGGCACAGCGGGAACGTCTACTACGTCGAGATCCCGTGCACGGGCGTCTCCCCGGCGGGCCAGTCGGCCTACCGCAAGGAGGTCCAGTTCCGGCTCACCAGCAGCGGGACGTGGGACCCGACCAACGACTGGTCCTACCAGGGTCTGCCGGTCGGCAACGTCACGCCCACCCAGACGAGCAGGCTGGTGCTCGTGCAGGACGGGAAGGTGGTGTGGGGCACTCCCCCCGACGGCACCAGCACCCCCGACACCGCCGCACCGACCGTCCCGAGTGGACTGAGCGCGTCCGCGATCGGCGGCACCGGCTTCACGCTGCGGTGGACCGCTTCCACCGACGACGTCGGCGTCGCGGGCTACGACGTGCTGCGAGCCGACAGCACGGCGGTCGGCACGGCGACGGGAACCACCTACACCGCGACGGGCCTGACCCCGTCGACCACGTACCGGTTCTCGGTGCGGGCCCGCGACGCGGCGGGCAACACCTCCGCCGCGAGCACGCAGATCTCCGTGACGACCACCGCGGGCGGTGGCGGTGGCGGCACGTTCGCCGTGCAGCAGCGCGGTGACGGAGCGGCGCGGGACAGCCAGATCCGGGCCGTCCTCCAGTTCGCCAACCGCGGCACGACGGCGCTGCCGCTGAGCGGCGTGACCCTGCGCTACTGGTTCACCGGCGACACGCCTTCCCCGTCCTACCAGGTGTTCTGCGACTGGGCGGTGATCGGCTGCGCCCAGGTGAAGGCCGAGGTGGTCAAGCTCGCCACGCCGAGGACCGGCGCGGACGCCTACCTCCAGGTCACGTTCACCGGTGGCTCGGTGGCACCCGGTGCCACGAGCGGCGACCTCCAGTTCCGCTTCGCCAAGGCGGACTGGTCGGCGTTCGACCAGTCCGACGACCACAGCTACCGGGTCTCCGCCTCCTGGGCGGACCACGACCGCGTGACCGCCTACACCGGCGGCGCGCTCGCCTGGGGCGTCGAGCCCTAGCCCACAGATTCCGGTGTGGGGTGCCTGCGCGCTCAGGCACCCCTCGCCGGTTCCACCTCCCCCTGAGAGGTCCCCCGCAGATGAGAAGACTGATGGCACTGGCGGGCACGCTGTTCGCCACCCTGCTCCTGATGGCCACCGTGCTGACCCCGACAGCCCCCGCGGACCCCGTGCGACCGGCGGCGGCCGGGTTCAAGGTCACCAACGGGCGGCTCTACGACGCGACCGGCGCGGAGTTCGTGATGCGCGGGGTCAACCACGCGCACACCTGGTACGCCTCCCGCACCACGAAGGCGCTCTCCGACATCAAGGCGCTGGGCGCCAACACGGTCCGGGTCGTGCTCAGCTCGGGCGACCAGTGGACGCGCAACGACGCGACCGACGTGGCCAACGTGATCTCCCAGTGCAAGGCGAACAAGCTCATCTGCGTGCTGGAGGTGCACGACACCACCGGGTACGGCGAGCAGGCCGCCGCCGTCACGCTGGCCAAGGCCGTCGACTACTGGATCAGCGTCCAGAGCGCGATGACCGGCCAGGAGGCGTACACGATCCTCAACATCGGCAACGAGCCGTGGGGCAACACGAACACCGCGGCGTGGACCGCGGACACCAAGACCGCGATCGGCAGGCTGCGCGCGGCCGGGTTCACCCACACGCTGATGGTGGACGCCCCGAACTGGGGCCAGGACTGGTCCTTCACCATGCGCGACAACGCGGCCTCGGTGTTCGCCAGCGACACCCTGCGCAACACCATGTTCTCCATCCACATGTACGGCGTGTTCGACACCGCCGCCGAGATCACCGACTACCTGGGCCGGTTCGTCAGCGCGGGCCTGCCGATCCTGGTGGGGGAGTTCGGCAACACCCACTCCGACGGCGACGTGGACGAGGACACGATCTTCTCCTACACCCAGGCGCAGAAGCTCGGCTACCTCGGCTGGTCGTGGAGCGGGAACGGCGGCGGCGTCGAGTACCTCGACATGGCCACCGGGTTCGACGCGACGCAGCTGAGCGCGTGGGGTCAGCGCATCTTCAACGGCGCCAACGGGATCAAGGCGACCTCGCGCGAGGCGGCGGTCTTCGGAGGTGGCGGCGGCGGTGACACGACCGCGCCCACCAAGCCCGGCACCCCGACCACGACGGGCGTCACGGCGAGCGGTGCCGCGCTGTCCTGGGCCGCGTCCACCGACGCCGTCGGCGTGACCGGCTACGACGTGGTGCGGGTCAGCGGCACCACGGAAACCGCGCTCGCGTCCAGTTCCACGGCCTCGGCGACCCTCACCGGGCTCACGGCGAGCACCGCCTACACGGTCGCCGTCTACGCCCGCGACGCCGCGGGCAACCGGTCCACCCGGTCCGGCACCGTCGCGTTCACCACGTCGGCGGGCACCGGCACCGGTTCCTGCGCGGTGGCCTACAAGGTCGCCAGCCAGTGGCAGGGCGGTTTCGGCGCCGACGTGACGATCCGCAACACGGGGACGGCCGCGGTCAACGGCTGGACCCTGCGCTGGACCTTCGCCAACGGCCAGACCGTCACCCAGATGTGGGGCGCGACGGCCACCCAGTCCGGCACCCAGGTGAGCGCCGTGAACGCCCCGTACACCGCGGCCATCCCGGCGGGCGGCTCGGTGGCCTTCGGCTTCAACGGCTCCTGGACCGGCACCAACGCGGCCCCGACCGCCTTCACCCTCAACGGCGCGTCGTGCGCCGGTTCGTGACCCGTCCAACCCGAAAGGAGAAGTCGTTGCGGTTCAAGCGAATAGTCGCGTTGGGCGCGGCAGTGATCGGCGTCGCCGGATTCACGACGATCGTCATGCCGAGCGGTACAGCTCTCGCCCACGGCTCGATGACCTTCCCGCAGAGCAGGACCTACAGCTGCTACCAGGACGGTCAGGCGGGCAGCGGGGGAGGGGACCTCAACCCCACCAACCCCGCGTGCGTCCAGGCGGTCGCGATCGGTGGCAAGCAACCGCTGTGGGACTGGTTCGGCAACCTGATCAGCCAGGCGGCGGGCAAGCACCGGGAGATCATCCCGGACGGCCACCTGTGCGGGCCGACGACCAAGTACGACGCGTACAACCTCGCGCGCGGCGACTGGCCGTCCACCACGCTCCAGGCGAACTCGACGATCACCATGAAGTACAACGCCTGGGCCCCGCACCCCGGAACCTGGGACCAGTACGTCACCAAGGACGGCTTCGACGTCAACCAGCCGCTCAAGTGGTCGGACCTGGACCAGACGCCGTTCAACTCGGTCACCAACCCGGCGCTGGCCAGCGGTGAGTACAGCTGGAGCGCGCGCCTGCCCAACAAGACCGGCAGGCACGTCATCTACTCCATCTGGCAGCGCTCCGACAGCCCGGAGGCGTTCTACAGCTGCTCGGACGTCGTGTTCTCCGGCGGGGGCAGCGGCGGTGACACCCAGGCGCCGACCGCGCCCGGCACCCCGACGGCCACGGCCACCGCGAACTCGGTCGCGCTGACCTGGTCGGCGTCCACCGACAACGTCGGTGTCGCCGGGTACGACGTCTACCGCGAGGCCGGTGCGACCGACGTGCTGGTCGCCTCGCCCACGACCGCTTCGGCGACCGTGACGGGGCTGACGGGCTCGACGGCGTACGCGTTCTACGTGAAGGCGAGGGACGCGTCGGGCAACACCTCCGCCGCCTCCTCGCCGGTCTCCGTGACCACGAGTCCCGGCTCCACGCCGGGTGGCGCGTGCACGGTCGCCTACACCACGCCCAGCGTGTGGTCGGGCGGGTTCACCGGCAACGTGGTCGTGAAGAACACCAGCACCAGCGCGCTCAACCCGTGGTCGCTGGTGTGGGACGTGCCGTCCGGTCAGTCGATCACGTCCGCGTGGTCGGCCGACGTGGTGGTGGCGAGCGGCAAGGCCACCGCCAAGGGCGTCAGCTGGAACACGTCGATCCCGGCGGGCGGCTCGGTGACCTTCGGGTTCAACGGGTCGGCCTCCGGCACCCCGGCGATACCGAGCACGTTCGCCCTCAACGGAGCGACGTGCGGCTCGGCCTGATCCTCGTGATCACGGCCCTGGTGGTGGGGACGACCGCGTGCGGCGCGGCCGACCCCACCACCGGGTCGGCCGCGGGCGTCGGCGCCTGGGTGCGCGCCAAGACCGGCGAGTGCGCCTCCCCGAAGGCGGCGACGATCGAGGAGTTCGCGGAGTTCGTCGGTCCACTGCGGGCGAAGCTCTACGCGCCCTACGTGTCCGAGTGGGCGACCTGCGAGGTCGCCCCCTACGAGAAGCTCGGCCTGGTCGTGTTCCAGCCGGACCGGCTAGCCGCGTTCCAGGAGGGCTGGAAGGCGTCCGTGGCCGCGGGGGAGGTGCGCGGCGACCCCGATTTCGCCTTCGGCAAGGGGTTCGCGCTCAGCGCGACCACCGGACTGGAGCGACTCGGGCTGAAGTACCTGCGCTGCACCCCGGTGGACGGCACCGAGCTGTCCCCGGAACCGGCCGAGGCCCCCGGCTGCGTCTACACCGCGATGCCCAGGGGGCACGACCACTGATCGACCGCTACACCCCACCACGGGACCGGTGGGCTCGCGCGTGGCGGCACGCGGGCCCACCACCCGAGGTGGCCCCGTTGGCAACGGCGCCACCGGGGAGGTACACCCACCCTGAAGGAGATCCCTGGTGAGCACCAGCTCAGGCCGCCCCACAGCGCGGTCCACGGTCGTCATGCTGGCGGTGGCGGCACTCGCGCTCGCGGGCGCTGTGACCGTGGTGGCGAACACCGGCACCGCCCCCGCTTCCGCCGCCGAGCTCTCGGCGGCCGCCCCCGTCGAGGACGAGGGCGCCGACTGCCCGGTGACCCTGCCCGGCTCCACCCCGTCCAACGCGAAGCTGCCCGACCCGTTCACCAGGATCAACGGCACCCGGATCACCGCGAAGTCGGACTGGCGGTGTCGACGCACCGAGATCCGCAAGCTCGCGGAGAAGACCGTCTACGGCGAGAAGCCCGGCAAGCCGACCACCGTCACGGGCACGGTGTCCAGCAGCAACCTCACGGTCAACGTGTCGCACAACGGCAAGTCCTCCAGCTTCTCGGCCAAGGTCGAACTGCCCAGCGGGTCCGGTCCGTTCCCGGTCGTGGTGGTGTTGGGCGGGTTCGGCGCGGACACGGCCACCATCAAGGCGGCCGGCGCGGCGGTGATCAACTACGACCCGTACGCGGTGGGCAAGGAAGGCACGGCCCGCAACAACAAGCAGGGCGCGTTCTACAGCGTCTACGGCGCCACCAGCACCACCGGCCTGTTGGCCGCGTGGTCGTGGGGGGTGAGCCGGATGATCGACGTCATCGAGACCTCCGGCGGCACCATCCTCAAAGCCGACGCCGTCGGTGTGACCGGGTGCTCGCGGTTCGGCAAGGGCGCGTTCGTGATCGGCGCGTTCGACCAGCGGATCGCGTTGACGATGCCGATCGAGTCCGGCAGCGCCGGCGCCCCGATCTTCCGCGGCATCCCCGGCGAAGGCGCCCAAAGCCTGAGCAGCGCCTACGGCGAACAACCCTGGCTCGGTGACGCGTTCGGGTCGTACACCAGCAACCCCAACGGGTTGCCGGTGGACACCCACGAGATCGTCGCCATGGTGGCACCGCGCGGGTTGTTCATCATGGACAACCCCCACATCGCCAACCTGGGCCCGAAATCCGCCAGCGTCGCCGCGTTGGGTGGTGCCGAGGTCTACAAGGCGTTGGGCGCCGGGGACAACATCACCTATTGGTCCGACATCACCGACGGCAACCACTGCGCCAACCGGGCGGAGTGGAAGACGCCGTTGCAGCAGAACATCCAGAAGTTCCTGCTCAAGACCGGCAACGCGGCGGGGCAGATCAGGATCTCCAGCAAGGCCGCGGGCAACCTGGCGCAGTGGCGGGACTGGACCACCCCCACCCTGACCGACGGCCCCGGTGACCCGACCACGACCACGAGCACTACGACCACTACGACCACCACGACCACGACGACGACCACGCCTCCGCCCGCCGGCGGTGGCTGCTCGGCGTCGGTGTCGCTCAACCAGTGGGCGGACGGGTTCGTCGCCACGGTGAAGGTCACCGCGGGAGCGTCGGCGGTGACCGGCTGGACCGTCGGCATGACCCTGCCCTTGGGGGCGACCGTGACCAACGCCTGGAACGTCAACCGCAGCGGCAACACCGGCGCGGTGCGGTTCACCAACGTCGGGTTCAACGGGGCCATCGCCGCGGGGCAGTCGACGGAGTTCGGTTACCAGGCGACGGGAACCGGTGCGGGAATGACACCCACCTGCTCGGCCGGGTAGTCCGGCGAGGGGCGCGGGGTGCGGTGGGGAGGCGGCGGACTTCCACACCGCACCCCGTGCGCGCGCCCGGAAGCTCAGGCGCTGGGCGGGGTGAGGAAGGCGGGTTCGGCGGCGGCCAGGTTCTCCGGGAGCCGCATGCCCTCGTGCAGGGGGACGAGCTCGGATTGCAGGACCATGGCGGCGCCGCCGATCGCGGGCGCGGTCGCGGCCGAGCGGGACAGGCGGACGTCGACCCGGTGCGCGGCGCGGGCGAAGAAGCCGCGGTCGAGCTCGTCGCGCACGATCGGCAGGTAGACCGACCCCGCGACGGCGAAGCTCGGACCCGTGAGGACGAGGACGTCGAGGTCCATGATGTTGGCCAGGTTCTTGGCCGCCACGGCGATGTAGCGCGCGGAGCGCTCCAGGATCGCGAGCGCCTGCGGTTCGCCGCGCCGGGCCGCGCGGCTGACGGCGGCGAAGTCCGCGGCCACCGACGGGCGGGCGCGCTTGGCGCCGGTGAGGCCCACCATCCTCGCCAGCGACTGGTCGGCGCGGGCCGCCGCGACGACGGCCGCCGGGCCCGCGAGGGATTCCACGCAGCCGCGGGCGCCGCACCAGCACTCCGGGCCCAGCGCGTCGACGCAGGTGTGCCCGATCTCGCCCGCGTTGCCGCTGGTGCCCCGGTAGGTGATGCCGCCGATGACCAGGCCCGCCCCTATCCCGGTGCCCATGTACAGCGCGGCGGACGTGGACGTGCCGCCGACGCCGCCGGACCAGTGCTCGCCGAGCGCGGCGGCGGTGGCGTCGTTGTCCAGCAGCACGGGCAGCCCGGTCGCCTTCGCGAGCGCCCGGTCGAGCGGGTAGTCCTCCCACTTGCGCATCGACGGCGGGGTCAGCGCCATGCCGGAGGCCGCGCGCAGCGGGCCGGGGGTGACCAGGCCGACGCCCAGCACCCGGTCCGGCTCCACGCCGACCCGTTCGACGAGCGCGCCGACCTCGGCGGCCATCCGGGTGACGACCAGCGCGGGCTCCTCGGTGCCCGCGCCCGGTCTGGTGATCCGGGCGACGACGGCGCCGCCGAGGTTGGTGAGCACGTAGGTGATGCCCGCGTGGTCGAGGTGCACGCCGATCGCGTACCGCGAGGCGTGGTTGAGCTGGAGCAGCACCCGCCGCTTGCCGCCGGTGGACTCGGCGCGGCCGGTCTCCAGCACCAGGCCCTCGTCGATGAGCTTGCGGACGACGGTGGAGATCGTGGCGCCGGTGAACCCGGTGGCGTTGATGAGGCCGACCCGGCTGATCGTGCCCGCCGCGCGGATCACGTCGAGCACCGCGGCCTTGCTGCTCGCGTGCAGCGTCGTCCGGGCCTGACCGCTCACTTGTCCTCCGCGTTGTGGCCTGCACTTACTTCGTTCACCGGCCGAAGGGTAGCAACCGCTGGGCGCTGGACGCCTGGGTCAACGATGTCATCGCGGTGTCCGAGAGGTATTGACTTCGTTTCTTCAGTGACTTAACAATCTCCAAACGCAACGACGCCCCTCCGTCTCGGCACGTCGTTGCGACCCAGCCAGGAGAGGAATCAACGATGTTCCTGAAGGCACAGCGTCGACGCGTCGCGGGCTTGGCCGCCATGGCCCTGATCGCGGCCGGGTGCGGGTCGTCCACGGGCGCCAAGTCGGCGGACGCGGAGACCCTCGTCGTCTACACCGGCCAGTCGGGCGACTACCAGATCAACTTCAACCCGTTCTCGCCGACGCTCATCGACGGCCCCGGCACGATCTTCGAACCGCTGTTCTTCTTCAACAACCTGAAGGCCGACGCGGCCCCGAAGCCGCGGCTCGGCAAGTCCTTCTCCTGGAACGCCGACGGCACCGAGCTGTCGGTGGAGGTCCGCGGCGACGCGAAGTGGTCCGACGGCCAGGCGTTCACGGCCAAGGACGTCGTGTTCACCCTGGACATGATCACCAAGAACAAGACCATGAACTCCACCGGGTTCAAGGGCAAGGCGACGGCGGCCGACGACACCCACGTGTCGATCAAGTTCGACGAGCCCGCCTTCATGGACGGCCCGCAGGTCCTCGGCAAGGTCTACATCGTCCCCGAGCACCTGTGGAAGGACATCGCGACGCCCGCGACCGACCCGGTGAAGAACCCCGTGGGCACCGGCCCGTTCCTGCTCGACGAGTTCAAGGCGCAGGCGTTCACGCTCAAGTCGAACCCCGGCTACTACGGCGGCGAGCCCGCGGTGAAGAAGGTCCGCTACCTCTCGCTGTCGGGCAACCAGGCCGGTGCCGACGCGCTCAAGGCGGGCCAGATCGACTGGCAGACCGGGCCCGTGCCCGACATCAAGGACGTCGAGAAGAACTACCCCGGCTACAAGGCGACCATCACGCCGATGAACCAGACCGCGCTGTTCACCTGCTCCAACGCCCAGCTGGGCTGCACGGGCGCCCAGACCGACCCCGCGGTGCGCAAGGCCGTCTACTACGGCATCAACCGCACCCAGGTGAACGCGCTGGCGTTCGAGAACACCTCCAGCGAGGTCTCGCCCGGTTTCGCGATGGTCGAGCGGGACAAGGGGCTGCTGTCGGGCAAGCTCAAGGAGAAGACCGCCCCGATGAACCCCGACGTCGCCAAGGCCACGAGCCTGCTGGAGGGCGCCGGGTACACCAAGGGCGGCGACGGCGTATACACCAAGGACGGCAAGGCGCTCGAATTGACGGTCAAGGTCGTCGCGGGCTGGACCGACTACATCACCGCCGTCGACACCATCGGCCAGCAGCTCCAGCAGGTCGGCATCAAGCTCACCCCGCAGCAGCTGTCCTGGAACGAGTGGTCCGACGCTCGCGGCCGCGGCCAGTACGAACTGCTGATCGACTCCGTCCAGCAGGGCCCGGCGCCCGACCCGTACTACACCTACAGCTACTTCTTCGCCGGTGCGAACACCGCTCCCGCCGGTGAGGTCGCGAACCCGAACTTCGGCCGCATCAAGGACCAGGCCGTGGACGACGCGCTGGCCGCTCTCAAGCGCATCGACCCCAAGGACACCGCCGCCCGGCAGCCGCACTTCGACGCGATCCAGAGCCGCGTCGAGGAGATCATGCCCTACATCCCGGTGCTCACCGGCGGCACGACCAGCGAGTACAACGCCAAGAAGTTCACCGGCTGGCCCACCGCCGACGACCTCTACGCGTTCCCGGCCGTCTGGTCCCGCCCCGAGAACTCCGAGATCTACATGCACCTCAAGCCCGCGGGCAACTAACCATGACCCCGCGAGTCGAACCCCCAGACACCCCGTGTCGAACCTCCAGACACCCCGAACCCCCCACTCCGACACCCACAAGGCGTGAACGGACCCGGTCCGCTTCGCTCGCGCCCGCCTCCCGGCTTGCGCCCGCCTCCCGGCTCGCGCCGGGCACCGGAAACCCGGTGCCCGGCGCGGGGGAGGTGCGATGAGGTACTACCTGCGCAAGCTCGCGTTCTACGCGGTCGCCCTGTGGGCCGCGCTGACGCTGAACTTCGCCATCCCCAGGCTGATGCCGGGCAACCCGGTGGACATCCTGCTCGCCAAGCTCCAGCTGCGCGGCGGGTCGGTCGACCCTGCGGCGCGGCGGTCGTTCGAGCTGCTGCTCGGCGGCGGCGGGGACGAGTCGATCGTCAGCCAGTACTTCGCCTACCTGGGCAACGTGTTCCGCGGCGACCTCGGCGTCTCGGTGAGCGCGTTCCCGGCGCCGGTGTCCGAGGTCATCGCCTCCTCGCTGCCGTGGACGGTGGTGCTGGTGGGGATCGCGACGCTGCTGTCGTTCCTGGTGGGCATCGGGCTCGGCGCGCTGGTCGGCTGGAAGCGCGGCACGTGGCTGGACGCGCTGGTGCCCGCCACCACGGTCCTGTCGGCGGTGCCGTACTTCTGGCTGGCGCTGATCCTGGTGGCGGTGTTCGCCTCCGCGCTGGGCTGGTTCCCGCTGCTCGGCGGGTACGACGTGGTGCTGTCGCCGGGCTGGAACGCGGAGTTCCTGTCCTCGGCGATCTACCACGGGACGCTGCCCGCGCTGACGATCGTGGTCTCGTCGATCGGCGGCTGGCTGCTGGGGATGCGCAACATGATGGTGTCGGCCAGCTCCGAGGACTACGTGCTCACCGCGCAGGCCAAGGGGTTGCGGGACAGCCGCATCATGATCCGGTACGCCACCCGCAACGCCATCCTGCCCTCGGTGGCGGGGTTCGCGATCTCGCTCGGGTTCGTGGTCTCCGGCTCGATCATCACCGAGCAGGTCTTCTCCTACCCCGGCATCGGCTCGAAGCTGCTGCAAGCGGTGCAGAACAACGACTACGCGCTGATGCAGGGGATCTTCCTGGTGATCACGGTCGCGGTGCTCGGCGCCAACCTCGTGGTGGACCTGCTCTACGCCCTGATCGACCCCCGAACCCGCGTGACCGGCTGAGAAGGAGCACCGAAAGTGACCAACCCCAGTCCGGTCACCGCGCCGTCCCGACCGAAGGACGGCTGGCGGACGATGCTGCCGCGCTGGTCGCCGAAGCTCGGTGTCGGCCTCGGCCTGATCGGTGTGATCGTGCTGTTCGGCGTCGTCGGCCCGCTGGTGGTCGGCGACCCGAACACCGTGCGCGACATCGGCCTCACCCCGCCGGGCGGCGAGCACTGGCTGGGCACCACCCAGACCGGCCAGGACGTCGTCGCCCAGATCGCCTTCGCCACCAGGGGATCGCTGCGGATCGGCCTGCTGGTCGGCCTGATGGCGACCGTCCTGTCGGCCGTCTTCGGCATCGTCGGCAGCTACGCGGGCGGTGTCGTCGACGAGCTGTTCTCGCTGTTCTCCAATGTGATGCTGGTGATCCCCGGCCTGCCGCTGGTGATCGTCATCGCCGGGTTCGTGCCCGCCGCGCAACGCGGGTCGTGGACGATCGCGGTGGTGCTGGCCATCACCGGCTGGGCGGCGTCGGCGCGGGTGCTCAGGGCCCAGACGCTGTCGCTGCGCAACCGCGACTACGTGGCCGCGGCGAAGGTGGCGGGGGAGAAGACCTGGCGGGTGATCACCGTCGAGATCCTGCCGAACCTGCTTCCGCTGCTGGCCTCCCAGTTCGTGTTCGCGGTGATCCTCGCGATCCTCAGCGAGGCGGGCCTGTCGTTCCTCGGGCTCGGCGCGTCCAACTCCTCCACCCTGGGCACGATGCTCTACTACGCCCAGAACGGGTTCGCGCTGCAACGCGAGGCGTGGTGGTGGTTCGTGCCGCCGGGCCTGGTGATCGCGCTGTTCGGCTGCGGGCTCTCGCTGGTGAACTTCAGCATCGACGAGATCATCAACCCGAAGCTGCGCGACGTGCCCCGCAAGCCGGGCAAGGTGGCCGAGGCCCTCGTGGTCACGCCCGCCGAACGCGGCGAGGAGGACGCGGTGCTGACGGTCTCCGGCCTGTCCGTGGTCTACCAGGGCGACAACCCGGTGCACGCGGTGAAGGACGTGTCGCTCACGTTGCGGCGCGGCGAGATCCTCGGGCTGGCGGGCGAGTCCGGGTGCGGCAAGACGACCCTGGCCTACGCGGTCAACCGGCTGCACCGACCGCCCGCGGAGGTGACGTCCGGCGCGGTCACGTTCCACGACCGCGACGGCACCGACACCGACGTGCTGGGGCTGGCGCCCGAGGAGCTGCGGGAGTTCCGCTGGTCGAAGCTCTCCATGGTGTTCCAGGGCGCGATGAACGCGCTGAGCCCGGTCACGTCGGTCGCGGCGCAGCTCGACGACGTGCTCACCACGCACCGGCCGGGGATGTCGCGCGCCGACCGGCGCGCGCGCTGCGTCGAGGTGTTCGAGCTGGTCGGGGTCGACCCGGCGCGGCTGGGCTCGTTCCCGCACGAGCTGTCCGGCGGGATGCGGCAGCGCGTGATGATCGCGATGGCGCTGCTGCTCGACCCGCAGGTCATGATCATGGACGAGCCGACCACCGCCCTCGACGTGGTGGTGCAGCGGGGAATCCTGCTGGAGATCCTCAAGTTCCGCGACGAGCTCGGCTTCGCCGTCGTGTTCATCACCCACGACCTGCCGCTGCTGCTGGAGATCAGCGACCGGATCGCGGTGATGCGCGAGGGCGAGGTGGTCGAGCTGGGCACCGCCGAGGAGCTGCACCTCAACCCCCGGCACGCCTACACCCGCCAGCTGCTCGACTCCTTCCCCAGCCTCACCGGCGACCGGGGCGGGTTCATCCGGGACACCGAGCCCGCGCTGCACGACGGAGGTGTCCGGTGACCACCTTGGAGGCCCGCGACCTGGTCAAGGACTTCAGCGTCCGCAACGGCCTGCGCCGCACGTCGCTGCGGGCGGTGGACCGGGTGTCGTTCACCCTCGAACCCGGCCGCACGGTCGCGCTCGTCGGCGAGTCCGGGTCGGGCAAGTCGACGATCGCGAAGATGATCGCCCGCCTGGAGAAGCCCAGCGGGGGCACCATCACCGTGGCCGGGCCGGACGGGACGAAGGTGCCCGACCGCGACTACCGGCACCGGGTGCAGATGGTGTTCCAGGACCCGTTCGCCTCGCTCAACCCGTTCCACACCGTCGAGCACCACCTCGCCCGGCCGCTGCGGCTGCACGGCCGGGCGCACGGGGCGGAGGAGACCGCGCGGCTGGTGTCGGAACTGCTGGAACGGGTCACCCTGCCCGCCGCCTTCGCCTCCCGGCGCCCGCACGAGCTGTCCGGCGGCCAGCGCCAGCGGGTCGCCATCGCCCGCGCGCTGGCGCCGGGCGCGGAGATCGTCGTGGCGGACGAACCGGTGTCGATGCTGGACGTGTCGATCCGGCTCGGCATCCTGAAGCTGTTGGCGCGCTTGCAGAAGGAGGAGAACCTGGCGGTCCTCTACATCACCCACGACCTCGCGACCGCCCGGCACTTCTCCGACGAGATCCTGGTCCTCTACCGGGGCCGGGTGGTGGAACGGGGGCCCTCCGACAAGGTGATCCTCGATCCCCGGCACCCGTACACGAAGCTGCTGGCCGCCGCGTCGCCCGACCCCGACGCCCGCGACCGGGTGTTCGAGGTCGGCCGGGCCGTGGTCGAGGCGGCGGGTGTCTCCGCGGCCTACGACCACTACACCGGCCGATGGGAGGAAGCCGCCTGAGGGCTACTCCACGAGGTCGACCACCGGTGCGGTGAGCGGCGGGACGTCGCCGCGCACGATCCGGTCCCACACCGCCGCCGTGCTCCCGAGGCCCGTCGAGACCGGCACGCGGAAGTGCGTCGAAGCCCAGGCCACGACGGACTTCCGGGCCCTGTCCTCGAGGTCGGCGACCACCTGTTCGCCGAACTCGGCGACGAGGTGGACACGCCGGTCGCCGGTGTTGAAGCGCTCGATCGGCGGGCCCACCGGCGTGGCCGGGGGCCGCTCCGACGCGGGCCGCGCGGCGCGGTGGCTCCCGCCCACGGCGATGCTGCGCTTGAGCGACGGGCCGAGGCGGGAGTGGACCGCCGCCGTCACCGACGGCCGCCCCGCCACGTCGAGGTAGAGGACGTCGGACGACGCCGCGATGGTGTCGACGTCGTCGTAGGCGACCACTTCGCGGTACACGCCCGCCTTGCCCGCCGCCTCGACGTGGGGTGCCGAGGTGACGCCGACGACGTCGATGCCGCGCCGGGACAGCAGCAGGCACGTGGTGAGAGCCGTCTTGCTGGTCGCGCTGGACACGACGACCCGGCCGATCCCGATGCCCGCCACCAGGTCGTCGAGCAGGGCCGCGGCCACACCCGGCAGCATCGCCACCTCGACCGCCGAACGGTCGTGGTCCGCCCCCGCGACGGGGGACAGGTCGCGGTAGAGCGGCAGCATCCCCGCGCGCTCGGGTGCCACGGCCCGCAGCCGGTCGCCGTGGCGTTCGGCCCGGACGGAGAAGCGCGTGGCCATCGGCAGGTAGCCCGACCAGCGCGTGCTGGGAGCCGCCAGCCCCGGATCGCCGTCGACCACGACCGCGTGCCCCCACGCCGGCACCCGGCCCCAGCCGGCGGACGAGGCGGGGAACGGCGCCCAGTGCCCGAGTTGGTCCCCGAGCAGGGCGTAGGTGAGGTTGTTGGAGGCCAGCCCGAACCGCTCCACGGCGAGCAGCACCTCGCCGTCGGCCGGTGGCCGCACGGCTTCGTCGACGATCCGCACGTCGTGCGTCGGGTCGTCGCGGCGGACTTCGAACACACGCGCGATGTCGGGTGTCATGCCTTCAGTCTTACTTGCTGGTCGACAAGCAAGTCAAGCGCGGGCGGGTGCCGCCGTCGACACCCGCCCTCCCGGTCACACGCGGGTGGCCCGGATCAGCACCAGCCGCTCCGGGAACAGCACCGGCGCCTGCACGCCCGCCGCGGCCAGCGCCCGGCCGGACGTCGTGACGCCCTCGGGGGTCCACCACCCCAGTTGCACGCCCCAGCGGGCCGCGTTGCCGTCCGGGACGTCGCCGGGCGCCTGCGGGCGGACGTGGTAGACCGCGTCCGGGTCGAGGCCGGGCAGGCGCACGGGACCGGTGGGGTAGAAGGCGGAGGTGGTGACGCAGACGACGGCGAACAGCGCGTCGGAACCGTCCTGGGCGACCACGCCGTGCACCTGGTAGGCGGGGTCGGGGTGGTCGGCGTTCACGGCCCTACCGGTGTGCAGCAGGCCGCGCAGCTCCTTGTACAGCGCCACCCACTCGGTCAGCCGCGCGCGGTCCTCGTCGGAGGCGGCGGTCAGGTCCCACTCGATGCCGAAGTGGCCGAACAGCGCCGTGCCCGCGCGGAAGTCGATCGGGTGGCGGCGGTGCGTGGTGTGCGAGACGCCCGACCCGACGTGCGTGCCCATCAGCTCCAACGGGATGAGCGCGTTGGTCCAGCGCTGGATGCCCTGGCGCTCCAGGGCGTCGATGCAGTCCGACACCCAGACCCGGTCGGTGCGCTGGAGGACGCCGAGGTCGACCCGGCCGCCGCCGGACGAGCACGACTCGATCTCCACACCGGGGTGCTTCGCGCGCAGCTCGTCGAGCAGCCGGTAGAGCGCCAGCGTCTGGCCGTGCACGCCCGCGCGGCCGGTCGGCCGGTGGCCCGCCTCGACCAGGTCCCGGTTGTGGTCCCACTTGAGGTAGGAGATCGGGTAGGTCGACAGCAGGTCGTCGAGCCGCTCGAAGATGTAGGCGAACGCCTCGGGCCGCGCCAGGTCCAGCACCTGCTGCGCGCGGGAGGCCCCCGGCAGCCGGTCGCCGGTCGCCATGATCCAGTCCGGGTGCGCCCTGGCCAGGTCGGAGTCCTCGTTGATCATCTCCGGTTCGACCCACAGCCCGAACTGGAGACCCAGCCCGGTGACGTGGTCGGTCAGCGGCGTCAGGCCGTCCGGCCACACCTCGTCGGACACGTACCAGTCGCCAAGGCCCCGGCGGTCGTCGCGGCGCGACCCGAACCAGCCGTCGTCGAGCACGAACCGCTCGGCGCCGACCGCCGCGGCGGCGTCGGCCAGCTCCTTCAGCCTGCCGAGGTCGTGGTCGAAGTAGACCGCCTCCCAGGTGTTCACCACGACCGGCCGCGGCGTCGACGGGTGCCCCGGCCGCGCCCGCAGGTCGACGTGGAAGCGCTCGGACACCTGGTCGAGGCCGATCCCGTAGGAGCCGTACATCCACGGCGTCCCGTAGCTCCCGCCCGCCGCCAGCACGACCTCGCCGGACAGCAGCAGCTCGCCCGACCCCAGCAGCGACACGGAGTGGAAGGTCCGCTCGGCGAAGGTCCGGTGGTTGCCCGACCACGCCGTGTGCACCGCCCAGACCTCGCCGGACCGGTTGCCGAACGACGGCGTGCCCGCCGCCATCAGATACGCGGAGTCGTACCCGGTGCGCCCGGTGCGGTTCTCGCGCACCCGCAGACCGTGCGTGAACGCGGTCCGCTGCGGGCTGCGTTCACGCAGGTGGCGGCCGGTGAAGTCGAGCAGCTCCACGGCCACCGGCGGTACCGGCAGGGTCAGGTTCACCGCGTCCACCGCGAACGGCGAGTCCCCGGCGTTGGTCAGCACCGCCCGCTGCCGGACCAGCCCGGAGGCGGTCAGCTCGACGGTCAGCTCCAGGGCGAGCCCGGCGCCGGTGTCCTCGGCGCGCGCGGTGACCACGCCGCCGTCCCGCTCCACCTCCACCAGGCGGAACGCCGTGGAGAAGTCCGCGCCCGCGCGGTTGCCGACCAGGCCTGGCGTGCCGAGCCAGCCGGCGGACTGCTCGGGCAGCACGGCCACCGGCACCTGGCCGTCGATCGAGTTGCCGATCGGCTGCGGAGACAGGGCCGAGCGCAGCGCCGCCACGTCGGTGTCCGCGCCGAGGTCGGTTCCCCAGTGCAGCACCCTGGGCAGGGTCCCGCCGGAGAGGTCGAGCACGAGGCTCACGCCCGCCGCGCGCAGGTGCGCGTGGTCGGGCATCGGGGTGAGGGGCATGGTGGGCTACATCCCTGGGGGTCGAGGGGGCCTGGTCATTGACTTACTTTAGTTGCCGACGTAAGAATCGTGCTGTTGGCGAGTCACTTCGTGGAGCGGGGATACGATGATCCACCAGACCTTGCACGACGGCTGGCAGCTGACGGCTGTGTCGGGGGACGTCCCCGCCACCGTGGCGGGCCGGAGCGTGCGGGCGGAGGTGCCCGGCAGCACCCACCTGGACCTGCTGGCCGCCGGGTTGATCGCCGATCCCTACCTCGACCGCGTCGAGGCGGACCTGGTCTGGACGCACCGGGCGGACTGGCGCTACGCGGTCTCGTTCGACGCGGACGCCCCCGGCGCCGACGAGCGGGTCGACCTGGTCTTCGACGGCCTCGACACGGTGGCCACCGTGGAGCTGAACGGGCAGGTCCTCGGCACCACGAAGAACATGCACCGCGGCTACCGCTTCGACGTGCGGGGCCTCCTGCGCGGCGGGGCGAACGAGCTGGTGGTCTCCTTCCGCTCGGCGCTGGCCTACGCCGAGGAGGTCGAGGCGGAGCTGGGCAGGCGCGAGCACGCCTACCCCCACCCGTTCAACATGATCCGCAAGATGGCCTGCTCGTTCGGCTGGGACTGGGGTCCGGACCTGCAGACCGCGGGCATCTGGAAGCCCGTGCGCCTGGAGCGCTGGCGGGCCGCGCGGCTCGCGTCCACCCGCCCGCTGGTGACCGTGGACGCCGACGGCACCGGCCGGGTCGAGGTCCACGTCGACGTCGAGCGCGCCGGGACCGCCGTGCTCGAACTGGTGGCCGCTGTGGACGGCCGGGAGACCCGTGTCCCGATCGACGGCGACACCGGCGTGGCCACCGCGCTCGTGCCGGACGCCGACCTGTGGTGGCCGGTCGGCTACGGCGCACAGCCGCGCTACGACCTGTCCGTGGCGCTGCTGGCCGACGGCGAGGTCGTGGACACCTCCGAGCACCGGATCGGGTTCCGCACGATCACCGTGGACACCGCGCCCGACGAGATCGGCACCCCGTTCACGTTCGTGGTCAACGGGAAGCCCGTCTTCGCCAAGGGCGCCAACTGGATCCCGGACGACCACTTCCTCACCCGGATCACCCGCGACCGGCTGGCCCGCCGGGTCGACCAGGCCGTCGGCGCGAACATGAACCTGCTGCGGATCTGGGGCGGCGGCATCTACGAGACCGACGACTTCTACGACGTGTGCGACGAGCGCGGTGTGCTGGTGTGGCAGGACTTCCCGTTCGCCTGCGGCTCCTACGCCGAGGAGGAGCCGCTGCGGAGCGAGGTCGAGGCCGAGGCACGGGAGAACGTCGCCCGCCTGGTCGCGCACCCGTCGCTGGCGCTGTGGAACGGCAACAACGAGAACCTGTGGGGCTTCGCCGACTGGGGCTGGCCCGAGCAGCTCGAGGGCCGCACGTGGGGCCTGGGGTACTACACCGAACTGCTGCCGTCGATCGTCGCCGAGCTGGACCCGACCCGGCACTACTCGCCCGGCAGTCCGTACAGCCCCGGCGACGTCCACCCCAACGACCCCGACCACGGCACCCGGCACGAGTGGGAGGTGTGGAACCGGATCGACTACGCCCACTACCTCGACCACGTGCCGCGCTTCTGCTCGGAGTTCGGCTTCCAGGGCCCTCCCACGTGGACGACGCTGACCGACTGGGTGCACGACGAGCCGCTCACGCCGACGTCGCCGGGCTTCCTCGGGCACCAGAAGGCCGAGGACGGCAACGGCAAGCTCGACCGAGGCCTGGCCGCGCACCTGCCGGTGCCCGAGGACTTCGCCGACTGGCACTGGGCGACCCAGCTCAACCAGGCGCGCGCGGTGTCGTTCGGGATCGAGCACTTCCGGTCGTGGTGGCCGCGCACCGCGGGCTCGGTGGTGTGGCAGCTCAACGACTGCTGGCCCGCCACCTCGTGGGCCGCCATCGACGGCGACGAGCGCCCCAAGCCGCTCTGGTACGCCCTGAAGCACGCCTACGCGGGGCGGCTGCTGACCGTCCAACCGCGCGACGGGCGTCCGGTCCTGGTCGTGGTGAACGACGAGGACGACGACTGGTCGGGTGAACTCGTGCTGGAGCGGCAGAGCTTCACGGGCGCCGTACTGGCGGCGTCTAGGATCGAATTCGCGGTGCGCGGCCGGTCCACGGCCCTGCTCGACCTGGCCGACCCGCTGGTCACCGCGACCGATCCGGAGGCGGAGGTGCTGGTGGCGACCACGGGCGACGTGCGCGCGGTGCACCTCTTCGCCGAGGACCGCGACCTGTCCTACGACCCCGCCCCGCTGAGCGCGGGCGTCGAGGCCGTGCCGGGCGGCTACCGGGTCGACGTGCGCGCCGCCTCGTTCGCGCGCGACGTCGCGGTGCTGGCCGACCGGGTCGCCCCGGACGCCGTCGTCGAGGAGATGCTGGTGCCGATGCTCGCGGGCGAGTCGCGCTCGTTCCTGGTCCGCACGGAAGCGGTGCTCGACGACCCGTCCGCGCTCGCCGGACCGCTGGTCCTGCGCTGCGCCAACGCGCTCGCCCCGTCCGCGGTCGGGTCCTGAGTGGCGCCCCCGTCCGAACAGGACAGCGTGGGAGCGGTGGGTCTGGTGCTGGCCCGCCCGCCCCGGCTGCTCGGCGCCGAACCGTTCTTCATGGAGTTCATCGCGGGCATCGAGGAACGGCTCAGCGAACGCGGGCTGTCGGTGCTGCTGCACGTGGTGGCCACGCACGACGCCGAGATCGCGGCCTACCGCCGGTGGGCGGCGAGCCGACTGGTCGACGCGGTGCTGCTGGTCAACCGGACCTCCGAGGACCCGAGGCTGGCCGTGCTGCGCGAGGTCGGGCTGCCCGCGGTCGTCATCGGCGAGCCGTCGGCGGACCTGCCGGTGCCCGCCGTGCGCACCGACAACGCCGGACCGGTGGAGGAGGCGCTCGCGCACCTGCTCGACCTGGGCCACCGGCGGATCGCGCGGATCAGCGGCCCCCACGCCCTGCTGCACACCCGTGCCCGCACGGACGCGCTCCTGGCCGGGTGCCGGGCCGTCGGGATCGAGCCGGTGGTGCTGGAGGGCGACTACTCCGAGGAGTCCGGCGCCAAGCTCACCACCGCGCTGCTGGGCGGCGAGCACCCGCCGACCGCGATCCTCTACGACAACGACGTGATGGCCGTCGCCGGGCTGAACGCGGCCAAGGAACTCGGCGTCGCCGTGCCGGAGCGGCTCAGCCTGGTCGCCTGGGACGACTCCACGCTGTGCAGGCTCGCCTCGCCCGCGCTGACCACGATGAGCGTGGACGTGCACCAGTTCGGAACATCGGTCGCCGACTCGGTGCTGGAGCTGATCGACGGCCACACCGTCGTCGAGCGCTGGTCGCCGACCGCGACGCTCGTCCACCGGGGGAGCAGTGCTCCCGCGCCGAACCACCGAGGAGAACCGTGACCCACGTCGCCGCGGACACGCGCTACGACGACATGCCCTACCGCCGGGTCGGCCGCAGCGGGCTGAAGCTGCCGGCGGTGTCCTTGGGGCTGTGGCACAACTTCGGCGACGACGACCGGACCACCGACATCCAGCGGGCCGTGCTGCGCCGGGCGTTCGACCTCGGCGTGACGCACTTCGACCTGGCGAACAACTACGGCCCGCCGCCCGGCTCGGCCGAGGAGAACTTCGGCAGGCACTTCCGCCGCGACCTGCGCCCGTACCGCGACGAGCTGGTGATCTCGACCAAGGCCGGCTACCACATGTGGCCGGGCCCGTACGGCGAGTGGGGATCGCGCAAGTCCGTGCTGTCCTCTTTGGACAGGTCGTTGGGTCGGATGGGCCTGGAGCACGTGGACGTCTTCTACTCCCACCGCCCGGACCCGGACACCCCGGTCGAGGAGACGATGGGCGCGCTGGACACCGCGGTGCGCCAGGGCAAGGCGCTCTACGCGGGCATCTCCAACTACTCGCCGGAGCAGACCGTCGCCGCCGCGCGGGCGTTGGCCGACCTCGGCACCCCGCTGCTGATCCACCAGCCGTCGTACTCGATGGTGAACCGGTGGGTCGAGGACGGGCTGCTGGACACCCTGGACTCGCTCGGCGTCGGCTCGATCGTGTTCTCGCCGCTGGCGCAGGGCCTGCTCACCGACCGGTACCTCAAGGGCGTCCCCGAGGACTCCCGCGCGGCGTCGGCCAGCCCGTTCCTCAACTCGGACCGCCTCACCGAGGACGCGCTGGCGAAGGTGTCGGCGCTCGACGACATCGCGAAGCGGCGTGATCAGACGCTGGCCCAGATGGCCATCGCCTGGGTGCTCCGCGGCGGTCGGGTGACCTCCGCCCTGGTCGGCGCCAGCAGCGTCGCGCAGTTGGAGGACACCGTGGCGGCGACCCGGAACCTCGAGTTCGACGACGACGAGCTGGCCGAGATCGAGAACGTGCTCTGACGACGGGGGACACCCGTCGGCGTTCGGGACGGTGTTGTCGACCGGAATGAACTTAACCGGTTAACTCCACTGTCCCTCCCCATGGTGAGGTGAGCTGCATGCCGCGGAACCCCGATCTCGCGCTCGCCGTCGACGTGGGTGGCACGAAACTCGCGACCGCACTGGTCGAGGCCGACGGGACGGTGACCCACCGCCGCTCCGCCGCCACTCCGCAGGGGGACGCCGACACGGTCTGGCGGGCGCTCGCCGACCAGGTGCGCGACCTCGTCGCGGTCGCCGGGACCGCGCTGACCGGTGTCGGCATCGCCAGCGCCGCACCGATGGACGTGCGCACCGGCACGGTCAGCCCGGTCAACATCCCCGGCTGGCGCGGTTTCCCGCTGGTGGAGCGGGTCGCCGCGCTGGTGCCCGGCCTGCCGGTGCGGCTGGCCGGGGACGCGGTGTGCATGGCGCTGGCCGAGTACCACCACGGCGCGGGCCGGGGGAGTGACGCGCTGCTGGGCATGGTCGTGTCCACCGGCATCGGCGGCGGGTTCGTGTTCGACGGCCGCGCCCACCTCGGCGCGGCGGGCAACGCCGGGCACGTCGGCCACTTCGTGCTCGACCCCGACGGACCGCTGTGCCCGTGCGGCGCGCGCGGCTGCTCGGAGGCCATCGCCAGCGGGCCGTCGATGGTCCGCTGGGCGCTGTCCCAGGGGTGGCTGCCGGTCGGGACCGCCGACGGCCTGTCGTTGGCCGCTTCCGCCCACGAGGGCGACCGGGTCGCGCTGGCCGCGTTCCACCGGTCCGGCGAGGCGGTCGCACGGGTCATCACCGTGGCCGCGGCGCTGTGCGAGGTCGACCGGGTCGTCGTCGGGGGCGGCGTCGCGCAGGCGTGGGACCTGCTCGGCCCGGCCATCGCCGACTCGCTCGACGGATGGCCGGGCCTGGACTTCATGCGGCGGGTCGACGTGCTGCCCGCCCTGCTCGGCGTGGACGCGGGCCTGGTCGGCGCGGCCGCGCTCGTCAGGGCGCCAGGGTCGCCCGCAGGTGGCGGAGTTGTCGCTCCACGTGAGCCCGCGGCACCGAGTGCGTGGTGAACGGGAACACCGCGATGTCCTTGGTCGCCTTGATCTCGTTGTAGGCCGCGTACACCGTCGACGGCGGGCACACGTCGTCCATCAGCCCCGTGCTGAGCAGGCTGTTCGCCGTGATCCGGCGGGCCAGCAGCGCGCCGTCGACGTACCGCAGCGTGTCCAGCGCGGAGTCCACGAGGTCGATGTTCTGGGCGAGGAACTCGGCGATCTCGCTGTAGGGGGCCTTGCCGGTGAGCGTGACCGCGCGCTGGAAGTCGCACAGGAACGGCACGTCGGCGTGGCACACCTTGACCAGGTCGCCGCTCAGCGCGGCCGCCGCGAGCGAGAGCCCGCCGCCCTGGCTGACGCCGTTGACCGCGATCCGGTCGCGGTCCACCCCGTCCAGTTCCGCCGCCACCTCCACCGCGCGGGCCGCGTCGACCATCAGCCGCGTGTAGTAGTAGGTCTCCGGCGACTGGATGCCCTTGGTCATCACACCGGGGAACGACGGGCCCGCCAGCGCGGCGCCGGGGTCGCCGGTGGCGCCGACCGACCACTTCCCGCCCTGGCCGCGGGTGTCCATCACGAACTGCGCGAACCCCGCGCTGGGCAGCAGCGTGTGCTCGGCGGGCAGTCCGCGGCCACCGCCGTAGCCGATGAACGTCACCACCGTCGGCAGCGGGGTGTCACCGCTTCCCGGCGGTCGGAGGTACCAGGCGCGGATCGGGTCGCCGTCCGCGCCGGAGAACTCCACGTCCATCACGGGTAGCGGCCCGTACGCCTCGGGCTCGTGCGGCGTGAGCGTCGTCGGCTTCGCCGCCGCGCGCGCCGCGTCGAGCCGCGCGCCCCACCACTTGTCGAGATCGGCGGGTTCTTCGGTCGTCGTCCGGTACTCGCGCAGCTTCTCGGCGGGCAGATCGAACCACGGCAAGGTGTACCCCCTGGTGCTCAACCGGTTGATCGCTTCGGACCCTACCGCGCGCGCCTGCGTGTGGACCGGTCGTCCACGACTACACTCCCCGTGATCAACAACGAGGGGGAGCGGGTGCGGGAGAAGCGGCCGACCATCTCGGACATCGCGAAAGCGGCCGGGGTGTCCACCGGCGCGGTGTCGTACGCGCTCAACGGACGGCCCGGCGTGTCCGACGCGACGCGCAAGCGGGTCGTGGAGATCGCCGACCGGCTCGGCTGGGTGCCCAGCAGCGCCGCCCGCTCGCTGTCGGACGGCCGGGCCAACGCCATCGGCCTGGTGATCGACCGGCCCGCCCGCGAACTCGGGGTCGAACCGTTCTTCGTGCAGCTCATCGCCGGGATCCAGGACGCGCTCGCCGACGGGCCGACCGCGCTGCTGCTCCAGGTCACCGACGACGCCACCGCCGAACTGGAGGCCTACCGCCGCTGGTGGGCGGGACGTCGGGTGGACGGCGTGCTGCTGGCCGACCTGCGCGACGACGACCGGCGCGTCAACCTCATCCGCGAACTCGGGCTGCCGACCGTCGTGCTGGCCGAACCCGTGCTGCCGGACCTGCCGTGCGTGTGGACCGACGACGAGTCGGCGGTGGCCGAGGTCGTCGAGTACCTGGCGGCGCTGGGGCACCGCCGCATCGTGCGGGTGGCCGGGCCGACGACGTTCGTGCACACCCAGATCCGGTCGAACGCGTTCACCGCCGCCGCGGCTCGGCTCGGCCTGGGCGAGGCGCGGGTCGTGCACGCCGACTACTCCGACGAGGTCGCCGCGCGGGTCACCCGCCGGGTGTTGACCAGCGCCGAGCCGCCGACCGCGATGGTGTTCGACAACGACGTGATGGCCGTGTCCGCCCTGGCCGTCGCCCACGAACTCGGCATCCCGGTGCCCGACCGGCTGTCGCTGGTGGCGTGGGACGACTCCGCGCTGTGCAGCCTCGTGCGCCCCGCGCTGACCGCCGTGCGCCGCCCGATCGCCGAACGCGGCGCCACCGCCGTGCGGCTGCTGCTCGACGTGATCGGCGGCGGCGAGGCCGTCCACGTGAAGACCTCGGACCCGGAACTGGTACCGAGGTCGAGCACCGGACCGGCTCCGAGACCCTGACCCCCTTGTCGGTTGTGCTATTAACCGGTTAACTCAAGAAGAACGAATCAACCTGCCGGAATTCGCTCAACGGGAAGCGCACCCTGCCCTTCCCGTGCTCAAGCGATGGAGGGTTGTTCATGAAGTCCTTCTTGGCCTCCCTGCTGGCCGTGCTCCTGCTCTGCGCGATCCCGGCGACCGCGTCGTCGTCGACCGCCCAACCCGCCGCCGGTCCGTCGGCCGCCGCGGCGACCAGGATCATGGCCCTCGGCGACTCGATCACCGGCTCACCGGGCTGTTGGCGGGCGCTGCTGTGGCAGCACCTGCAGAACTCCGGCCTCACCAACACCGACTTCGTCGGCACGCTGCCCGCGCAGGGCTGCGGATTCACCTACGACGGCGAGAACGAGGGCCACGGCGGCTTCCTCGCGACCCGGATCGCCGACGAGAACCAGCTGCCCGGCTGGCTCTCGTCCACCAAGCCCGACATCGTCCTGATGC
Source organism: Umezawaea sp. Da 62-37 (assembly GCF_032460545.1). Lineage (GTDB taxonomy): Bacteria > Actinomycetota > Actinomycetes > Mycobacteriales > Pseudonocardiaceae > Umezawaea. Next base: position 1,788,165 of record NZ_CP135965.1, on the reverse strand, counting down.
ACCTGGGCACCAACGACGTGTGGAACAACATCGCCCCGGCCACCATCCTGGCCGCGTTCACCAAGCTCCTCGGCCAGATGCGCGCCAGCAACCCGGACACGAAGGTGCTGGTCGCCAAGATCATCCCGATGAACCCCTCCGGCTGCGCCGACTGCGGCCAACGGGTCATCGCCCTCAACAACGCCATCCCCGGCTGGGCCGGCGCCAACACCACGGCCAGGTCACCCATCACCGTCGTCGACCAGTGGACCGGCTTCAACACCGCGACCGACACCTACGACGGCGTCCACCCCAACGACACCGCGGGCATCCAGAAACTCGAAAGCCGCTGGTACCCGCCCCTGGCCGCCATGCTCACCAGCACCCCCACCCCCACCGGCGCCACCCTGGTCGGCACCCAGTCCGGCCGCTGCCTGGACGTCACCTCCGCGGGCGCCACCCAGCTCTACGACTGCAACGGCGCCACCACCCAGCAGTGGACGGCCACCACCGCACGTGAACTGCGCACCTCCACCGGCAAGTGCCTGGACGCCACCGGCACGGCCGCGGGCGCCAACCTGCAACTGGCGACCTGCACCGGCCAAACCAACCAGCAGTGGACCCTCGGCACCGACGGCGCCCTCAAGGGCACCCAGTCCAACCTCTGCCTGGACGCCTACGGCCAGGGCACCGCGAACGGCACCCGCGTAGTCCTGTGGACCTGCAACAGCCAAACCAACCAGAAGTGGACCCGCAGGTAGGAGCAAACGGGCCGCGCAAGCACAGGACCAAGCAAACGCGCCGCGCAAGCACAGGACCAAGCAAACGCGCCGAGCAAGCACGGGACCGAGCAAGCACGGGACCGAGCAAGCTGGCCGCGCAAGCACGGGACCGAGCAAGCTGGCCGCGCAAGCACGGGACCGAGCAACTGGGCCGCGCAAGCACGGGACCGAGCAACTGGGCCGCGCAAGCACGGGACCGAGCAAACTGGCTGATTGAGCACGGGACCGAGCGCGCCCGCTTCTTGTGCGGCCGATTTGACTTGGGGTTTTTGGCCCTACACTCGCTCAGCGGGCAGGCTTTTCACCCCTGCCCCTTTTGGGCCCGCAGGGCCAAAAAGAGGGGCCCCAAGTCAAATCGGCCGCACCCGGAGCACATGGGCACCGATGCCCCGTTTTGAGGGACAAGCCCATCAAGCTCTTACCAACCCACCACCCCCTCACCCCCACGGCACCCCCGACAACAACGACGTCCGAGCCGTCAAAGCCACCGCCTCCAACCGCGAATGCACCCCCAACTTCGCCAACAACGACTGCACATGCGTCCGAACAGTCGTCGTCGACACCGACATCCGCTCCGCCATCGCCCCAGTCGTGAACCCCTGCACCAACAACCCCAGGCACTCCCACTCCCGCCGAGTCAGGTGCGAGGCCAGCTGACGGACTTCCGCCGCCTCATCGCTCACCCCGCGCCCGACCCCGACGATCCGCGCCAGCTCCTGGTCCAACGCCCGAAGGCGTTCAGCCGTCGGAGCGGGCAACGCCGGATCCGCCCCCAGACTCCCCACCAGGTCCGACACGCTCGCCAGCGCGTCGTCCAACGCGTGCACGATCTCCGCGTTGCGCTGGTCCTCCTCCCGCCGACCCGCCTCGTGCCTGTCCGCCGTCCGTCTTCGATCGCGTGAACGGTCCACCGGCACCCCTAGCGTCACGCGGCCGCGGCATTCCACGCCACGTCGCTCCCCCTGGTATTCGAAGCGACCCCCCTTCGCGTTTCACTTGGGGAGCGCTTCGACGATGACGTTGTCCAGGTAGCTGTGCGCGGCCGTGTCGAGCTTCCCGCCGCAGGTCACCAGGCGGAGCACGGGTGTGGGCAGCGGCGCGTACACCAGATCGGTCGGGAAGGCGGTCTTCGCGACCCGGATGCTGGACTCGACGACGAACGAGGCGGTGCTGCCGTCTTCCCGGTCGACCATGACCTCGTCGCCGGGCTTGAGGTCGGCGAGGCGGAAGAACACGGCGGGGCCCGCGTGGGAGTCGATGTGCCCGGCCAGCAGGGCGGGGCCGATCGCGCCGGGGGCGGGGCCGTCGGTGAACCAGCCGGTCTCGTCCGGGGCGCTGGGCGGCACGAGGGCGCCGGTCCCGTCGACGCCGACGTCCACGATCGGGCTGTCGACGCCGATGGCGGGGATCCGCAGGCGCACGGGGGCGGCGGCGGTCGACGGGTCCTGCTCGGCGGGGCCGGTGGCCCAGCTGGGTTCGAGCCTGGTCGCGGCCACGGGCACCGCGCTCCCGGCCACGACGTCGTCGACGGCGATCCGGGACAGCGCGATCGTGGACGCGGCGACGACCACCGCGCCCGCCACACCGGCGGTGCGGCGCAGGTCCTGGCGCGGTGGTCGTCGCAAGCGGTGCCGACCTGTCATCCCGTCCTGCGGCGTCGGCGCACCGCCAGCACGAGCGCTCCACCCGCGGCGGCGGCCACGGCCAGCATGGCGAGCGGCAGCGGCGCCACGCCCGAGGCGCCCGAGGCGGTAGCGCCCCCACCCGCCTCGATGGCGCCCGTCGGCACGACCTCGGCGCCCTTGGCGTCCTGCCGGGCCACGGCGGAGAGCACGCCGCCGTGTTCGAGCACCAGCACGCTGTAGACGGAGCCCGCCTCGAGCTTGATCGGCAGCTCGGTGTTCGTGCCCTGCTGCGGAGCCAGCTTCAGCACCGTGTCACCGGCGGGGATCAGCTCGTAGGCGCCGGGCTGGCCGAAGACCGCGTGCTCCACCTTCGTCGGGTCGCCGATCCGGCTCACCGACAGGTCGCCCGCGAGCGGGGCGGCGTTGACCACGCGCATGCGAGCCTGGCCCGCGGGCGGCAGGCCGATGTCGTCGTCGAGCACCTTGAGCGAGAGGTCGGCGAACTTGCCGAGGCCCGCGACGGTGTAGGCCTTGCCGTCGGAGCCGTCGATCGTCGCCGAGATGACCGGCTTGCTGGCCGGGTCCGCGCCCGCGGGCCGCATCGCGACGGTGTACGTGCCCGTCTCGATGCGCTGGTAGTCCGACAGGGCGCCGTAGCCGACGCCCTTGATCGTCACCGACCAGTCGGGTCTGGAGAACGCGGTCACCGTGACGTCCACCGACGGCGTGTCCGGGGACAGGTGCGCGAGCCGCAGGTAGCAGCCCCCGGCGGCCTGGGCCGGAACGGGAACCGCGAGCAGGGCGAACAGCACGCCGACAACCGCCACCGACGTCCGGCGCGTCGATCGGATCGATCCCATGGCTCTACCAACCCTTCGCAAAGCTGATCACTTCGATGTCCGGTCTTGCAGCGGTGGCAGCCGCCACCCGATCGCCACCCCGTTGGGGACCACCTGGACCTCGTCGGGGGCGAACGGCGGCTGCTGCGCCCTGAGCCAGTCGACCAACGAGGTCGTGGACTTCTCGTCCGCGGTGGACAGGACGAGGTTGCGGTCCGGCAGGGTGGAACCCTTCTCGTGCGCGGGTTTCCCGGTGGAGACCACGGTCACGTCCTGCGCCCGGCACAGTTCGGCCACCACGGCCATCGCCCGCAGGTCGACCTGCCCGGCGCGCAACGCCGTCCGCACGTCCTCGGTCGTGTGCAGCCGCGCGTTCTCCGCGAGCTGCCCACCCGCGGCGGCCCGTTCGTTCGACGACAGGTAGCCGACGTCGCGGCGGGGGAGCACGACGACGAGGCTGTCCGGTTCCGCCTGCGCGGAACCGAAGCGGACCAGGTCCACCCCGGCCACCGAGGTCGGTCCGACGACGGCGACGAGGTCGTTCGGGTCCGCGGGCCCGGATCCGGCGGGCCGCACCGCGTTCGCCGGGAGCCCCGCCCTGGCCCGGTCGCGCTGGAGGTCCGACCAGAGGCCCGCCGGCGCGGCGAGGCCGGTGTCGCCGTCGAGGTTCTTCGCCATCCACTCGGCGAGCCCGACGTGGTCGACGGCCCGCCCGCCGCGGGGCGCGAGCACGATCCCCGCCGCCGAGCCGGCGACCGCCAGCGCGGCGGCCAACCCGCCCGCGACCCACCTGACCCGCGCGGGTGTGGCCTGCGGGAACCGCCCGACGGACTCGTCGACCACCAGCGCCACGAGGGTAGCGGCGGTCAGCACGAGCACGGGCAGCACCGCGTCGGCACCGGGCGCTCCCACGGCCACCAGCAGGGCGCCCGCCCCGGTGGCGACCGCGACCGGCCGCAGCCAGGCGATCAGCAGCCCCGCCACCACGGCGGCGGCGACCACGGCCAGCAGCAGCACGCGCTGGTCGTCACCCAGCACGACCTGCGACGACGTCGGCGCCAGCAGTCCGGCGCGCAGGCACACCAGCGCGATCCCGCCGGTCACCGCGAGCGTGCCGAGCGCCGTCCACACCCTGGTGAACGGTCCGCGCGCGGCCAGCGCGAACCACACGGCGGCCCCGATGCCCGCCGGCAGCACCAGCACCGGCGCGGTGGCCAGCGCGATCAGCGCCGCGGCCATCCCGACGGGCACCCACCGGCCGTCGTGGCGGTGGACCGTGGCCAGCCCGGCGGCCGCGGCGAGCGCGGTCCACGCCGCCGCGTTCACCCCCGGACCGACCGGTGTCAGCACCGCGACCACCGGACCGCTGACCACGAGCATGAGCACGGCCACCGTCATCACCAGCGGCCGGATCCGCAGCAGCGCGGCGACCACGGCCAGCGCCACCAGCATCACGACCACCGCCACCACGGACATCTCGCGGGCGCTCGTCAGCGTGCTCGCCTGCCTGCCGAACGCGCCGGTCAGCGTCGCGTAGGCGTCGAGCTGGAGGCCGAAGACCCGCAACGAGCCGTCGACCGGGGGCGCGCCGAGCCCGACCACCTTGGCGAACGTCGCGTCCACCAGGCCGGGTTCGACGGGGGTCGCGGGCAGCGTGGCGGTGGTCAGCGCGACCCGGACGGCGAGCACCGCGGCCGAGCCGACCAGGATGAACCAGGCCAACACGGAGGCGGGCCGCACCTTGCGAGCGGGTCGGTCGGCCGAAGCCGACCGGCCCACCCGTTCCGCCCGGTCCCCGTCGACCGGGTGGTCGGAGGGCTCCGCGTCGAACCGGAGCCACTCGGTCGCCGACGGGTGGCCGAACGCCCCGCGCAGGACGGTCGCCGCGTCCAGCACCCGCAGCACCGGGAACAGCAGGCCAGGCAGCAGGTAGGAGGGCTTGCGCCGGGCGAGCACCACGATCAGCGTGAGCAGGTAGTCGGGCACCAGCAGTGCCGCCGGGAACGCGAACGGCGACACCGGGACCAGACCGGGCACGGCGGCCACCACGATCGCGACCGGGGCGAGCAGCAGCGCGAACGACGTGAGCGCCAACTCGACCGTCTGGACGGCAAGGCCCGGATCGCGCCGGAGGTCGTGGCCGCGCACACCGTGCCAGAACCCGTTGGCCCACAGGAAGAGCCGTCGACGGTGGTCGCGCAGCCGGGTCGGCTCGGCGGGCGCGGCGCGGGCGGCCGGGCTGAACGCCACCGTGCCGAACTTCTCCCGGTAGATCCGCAGCGTCGTGTCGAAGTCGTCGACGGCCAGGCCGGAGGAGTGGATGTCGATCTCCCACAGCGCGCTGGTCCGGTAGACCCGGCCGACGCTGGGCACCACGCGGGCCACGTTCATCGGCGTCCCGCCGCGCCGCCACTGCCGGAGTCCCTCCGCCAGGGCGTGGTCGCGGGCGCGGTAGGCCGACAGCAGCCGTGCGACAAAACCGCGCGGCTCCGGACGCAGGTCCTGGTCCAGCCGCCCGTCGACGGCCACCACGGCCTGGTCGTCGAACAGCGGCAGCACCGCGTCGAGGTAGTCGGCGCTCAGCACGGTGTCGGCGTCGAGCAGGATCACGAACTCGAACCGGTCCACCAGCCGGAACGCCTGGATCCCCGCGTCGAACGCGCCGGACCGGCCCAGCCTGCCCATCGTCTCGGCCACCTGCGCGCCGGTCGCGCGGGCGACCTCGGCCGTGCGGTCGGTGGAGTCGTCGGACACGAGGTGGACGTTGGCGGGCGGTACCAGCCGCGCGGCGGCCTCCAGCGCGGGGCCGACGAGGTGCTCCTGGTCGTGCGCGGCGATGAGAACGGCGACGTCCCTCGCGTCCGACCGGAACGGGCTGTCGGACACCACGGGCACGCGCTTGGGCGGGCGCACGAGCGCCACCGCTCCGGACAGGGTGAGCGAGACGCCGAGCACCAGCAGCACGAGCAGCAGCACAACGATCACGGGCGGTGCTCCGGCGGGCAGTCGTCGGCATCGGGTGGGCGCAGGCGTTCCACCGGGGCAACTGTGCAGGAGGGGCGTTCGGATGTACTCATGCAGATGCACGAGAAAGGCTTACGGGAGTGACCAGATGGGTCTACTGCGAGTAGAGCCAGCCTCGTGGTGCTCTCACGGATGGCGTAATCGTCACTCGAAAGTGGAATATCCCGTGCGTGAAATACCCGGACATGGTGAAGACCCGTGCTCGTTGGTGAACACGGGTCTTCGCGGTGGGAGTGGTGCGCTCAGCTCTTGAAGACGTCCTTGACCTTCTCGGCCGCCTGCTTGAGGTTGCCCTTGGCCTGGTCGCTGTGGCCCTGGGCCTCCAGCTCCTCGTCGTCGGTCGCGCGACCGACGGTCTCCTTCGCCTTGCCCTTGAGCTCGTCGGCCTTCGCGTCGATCTTGTCGTCAGTACCCATATCGGGTGGATGCCCTCGTCTTCCCGACCCCAAACCGGAGTGCCCCGCGGGATTCGGGGTACCTGACCGCGTGTGGACACCACTGCTGCACGTGAATCCCTTTGGCTCGAAGCGATGCCGGCCAGGGCTCGCCCGACCTTGCGCGGCACGCAAGCTTTCGACGTGGCGGTGGTGGGCGGCGGGATAGCGGGCCTCACGACCGCCCTCCTGCTCAAGCGGCAGGGGCTCTCGGTCGCCGTGGTCGAGGCAGGCAGAGTCGGAAGCGGGGCCTCGGGCAACAACACGGCCAAGGTCACCGCGCTCCAGTCCACTGTGTACTCCAAGATCGTCGCCAGGCACGACACCGCGGTCGCCCGCACCTACGCCCGTGCGAGCGCGGCGGGTGTGGAGCTGATCGCGGACCTCGTGCGTGAACTGGGCATCGACTGCGGGTTCCGCCGCGCCCCCGCGTTCACCTACGCCTACACCCCCGACGAGGTCGGCGCCGTCGAGGACGAGCTGGCGGCCACCCGCGCGGCGGGCCTGCCCGTCACCGCCGACGCCGGGCTCGACGTCCCGTTCACCGTCCACGCCGCCGTGCGGCTCGACGACCAGATCGCGCTGCACCCGCTGCGCTACGTGCTCGGCCTGGCCGACGCGGTCGACGGCGACGGGTCCGCGGTGTTCGAGCACAGCCGCGTCGAACGCCTCCAGGACGGCGACCCGTGCCGCGTGCACACCGCCGACGGCGTGGTCTCCGCGGGCCGGGTCGTGGTCGCCACGCACTACCCGGTGTTCGACCGCGGCCTGTACTTCGCCCGGCTGGAGGCGACCCGGTCCTACGGCATCGCGGTGACCCTCGCCTCGGGCGAGCCGCCCACCGGGCTCGCGATCAGCGCGGGCTCGCCGTCGTGGTCGCTCAGCGCGTACGACGGCAAGCTGATCGTGTGCGGTCAGGCGCACCCGGCGGGGGACCGCCCCGACCACCCGTACGAGAAGCTGGAGGCGTTCGCCCGCGAGCACTGGGACGTCGACCGGGTCGCGAACCGCTGGTCCGCCCAGGACCCCAGCTCCTACGACCAGCTGCCCATGATCGGCGGCTACCTGCCCGGCTCGGACCGGCTCCAGGTGGCCACCGGGTTCATGAAGTGGGGCCTGGCCACCGGCACGTTCGCCGCCCGGATTCTGGCCGACGCCGTCGCGGGGCAGGAGAACCCGTGGGCTTCGACGTTCAACCCGCACCGGGTGTCGCTCAAGTCGCTGCCGGACCTGCTGAAGATGAACGCCTCCACCGGCCTCGACCTGGTGGGCGACCGGATCAGGCCTGCCGACGCGTCGTCCAGCGAGCACCTGCCCGCCGGGCAGGCCCACGTCGTGCGCGACGGGCTGGGCAAGATGGGCGTCTACCGCGACCACGACGGCGGGCTGCACGGCGTGTCGATGCGCTGCACGCACCTCGGCTGCCTGGTGGCGTTCAACGACGCCGAGACCAGCTGGGACTGCCCGTGCCACGGGTCCAGGTTCGACGTCGACGGCAACGTCCTGGAGGGACCGGCCACCAAACCGCTGCCGCGCCGCGCGCCCAAGTAGGTGACCTCGAAGGGGCCGTCCACAGTGGAATCGCGATTCGGCGCCGCGCCACGGGGTATCCGATCCCCATGGTGAGCATCGGATATTTCCTGTCGTGCGAGGAGTTCGGGCCGCGAGAACTGGTCCGCCAGGCGAGGCTCGCGGAGGAGGCGGGGTTCGAGCGGCTGTGGATCTCCGACCACTTCCACCCGTGGAACGGCGAACAGGGGCAGAGCCCGTTCGTGTGGTCGGTGATCGGCGCGCTCTCGGAGGCGACGACCCTCCCGATCACCACCGCAGTCACCTGTCCGACCGTGCGCATCCACCCCGCGATCGTCGCCCAGGCCGCCGCCACCGCCGCGGTGCAGTGCGAAGGCCGGTTCACGCTCGGCGTCGGCTCGGGCGAAGCGCTCAACGAGCACATCCTCGGTGACGGCTGGCCGCCCGCCCCGATCCGGCTGGAGATGCTGGAGGAGGCCGTCGAGGTCATCCGCGCGCTGCACACCGGCGAGGAGGTCGACCACCACGGCAAGCACTACACCGTCGAGAACGCCCGCCTCTACACGCTGCCCGAGCAGCCCGTGCCGATCTACGTCTCGGCGTTCGCCCCGAAGTCGGCGGAACTGGCGGCCCGCATCGGCGACGGGTTCTGCAGCACCATGCCCGACGCCGAGCTGATCGGGAAGTACCGCGCCGCGGGCGGCAAGGGCCCCGCGCAGGGCGGGTTCAAGGTCTGCCACGCGCCCACCGAGCGCGAGGGCGTCCAGACGGCCCACCGGCTCTGGGCGAACGAGCAGCTGCCCGGTGAACTGGCGCAGGTGCTGCCGACGCCGAAGCACTTCGAGCAGGCGTCCACGCTGGTCACCGAGGACATGGTGGCCGAGGCCCTGCCCACCGGCCCCGACCCGAAGCGCTACCTGGAGAGCCTGCGCCAGTACGCCGACGCGGGCTACGACGAGGTCTACGTGCAGCAGATCGGTCCCGGTCAGGACGGGTTCTTCGACTTCTGGCGGAACGAGGTCGCACCGGGGGTGTGACCACCGGGCACGTCGCCGCGGACATGTGCCACGGTGATCACGGCCAGGACGCTGCGCACCAGGACGGGGACCGCCCCGCGGGCATGACGACCCGCGGGGCGGTTCCGTTCTCGCCTACGCCGTGAGCAGGCTCAGGCCGTAGACCCTGAGGATCTCGTTGACCGGCTGGAACCACGTGCGGCCACCGGCGCTGCAGTTGCCGTAGCCGCCGGAGGTGACGCCCTGGGCCTGGTCACCGGTGATGAACGAGCCGCCGGAGTCGCCGCCCTCGGCGCACACGCTGGTGCCGACCATCTCGTAGACCGCGCCCTGCGCGTAGTTGATCGTCTCGTTGCGGCCCTGGATCACGCCGCAGTGCCAGTGCGTGGTCGACCCGGAGCGGCACACCGAGGTGCCGACCGGGGCTTCCCACGACCCGCGGACGAGGGCGTCGCTGACGGTGCCCCAGCCCAGCACGACGGGCGCGTTCCACCAGCCGCCGCTGGTGCGGACGAACGCGTAGTCGTTGCCGGGGAAGGACGAGCCCGCGAAGTTTCCCTGGTAGGAGCGGTCCCAGCCGTACGCGACACCGTCACCGGCGGCGCAGTGGCCCGCCGTGACGTAGCCGCCGGCGACCGAGAAGCCGATCGAACAGCGGTACGGGCCGACGTAGTAAGGGTCGCCGCCGACCGTGCCCGCGGCGAACGTCCGCGGAGCCTGGACGCCCTTGGTGTTCACCGTGACGGGACCGGCCGCGCGGGCCTTGTCCAGGAACGCGCTGACGTCGGCGCCCTCCTGGACGTCGACCACGACGCTGTTGGTGCGCGGGTCCACGCGCCAGGCGCTGACGCCGGACGGGACGGAGCCCGCCTTGGACAGCGCGTCGAGCCGCAGGCGGGTGGAGTCCAGCTTGGCCATCGTGTGGGTGGCCGCGGTGGTCTCGGCGCCGGTCGAGCGCACCGCCGAGGCCTTCGACGAGTCGGTCAGGGCGACGACGAGCTTGCCCTTGTCGGCGTCGAACCAGGTGCCCGCGAACGCGTCACCGGCGGCCTGCTGGGCCTTCGGCGCGACCTGCGTGGCGACCGATTCGCGAGCGAGTCTGTTCCGCGCCTGCTGGTCGGTCAGGCCCAGGTCCTGCTTCATGGCGGCGACCATGTCCGGTGCGACCGAGGGGGCGGCGAGGGTGGTGGGCGCGAGGCCCACCGACGCTCCCACGGCGAGCAGCGCGGTGAGACCCAGTCGGGTCAACGCTCGTTGTCGCATGGATGTACTCCGTTCGTCTGTGCACAGGGAGTCGCGGTGACGAGGGCTTGGGGGCTCGGCACCGCGGAGTCGGGCGCAGCTCCGCCGCAGGAGGGTGGAGCTCGGCGAGGTCGACCGTCGTTCGAGTGCGACGGCCTCCCACCACGGGTTAGGGATGAGAGCGCTTCCATACAACGAGCGTCCCGCTCCCCGGCAACCCGGCATTCCCGACACGGCCACTGTCCCAACGGCGAGCGCTGAGGTCAATCCGTCAGCGCCCATAACCTTCTGTGATGTCCTGTGGCTGTCCACTTCCGCGCTATCCACTGTGGAACGGACCGCCGGTGGGGCGAGTGGAACCCGTCCGGTCGGGGTAACCCGCGTCCCATGAGCGCGCGAGTGGGAGGAAGACGGCCCGAAGGGGTCGATGACGCGACCGTCGAGGCCGTGGGCGCGTTGACCGAGGCGTTCGAGACCGCGGAACGCGCGCGCGGGAGGCTGTTCGACTTCCACCAGCTCAGCGGCAGCGCCGACGCGAAGGCGGGACACGCCGCCGAGCTGCTCCGGAAGGCGGGCCACGCGGGCTTGGCCGATGCTCTGGAGGAGGAGCTGGTCGGCCGCAACGTCGTGCCCGGCCGGTGGACCTTCCAGCTCGTCGAGGAGTACGAGGACGGGTACCACCAGGCGTTCCGCGACTGGGAGCGCCGGGTCCGCGACCAGCTCGTCGGCGGTGCCCGGCACGTGGCCGAAGCCGAGATGAAGGAGCGCAACACCACCCCCGGCGCGCCGGGGCAACGACTCGACCCGTCCGACTGAACCCGAGCAGCAGAGGAGTACCAGTGGTCAACGTGGAACGGACCTTCACCGTCACCCGGCCCGTCGAGGTCGTCGTGGACTACCTCAAGGACTTCGGCCACGCCGAGCAGTGGGATCCCGGCACCGTGTCGTGCACCCGCGTCGACACCGGACCCATCGGCGTCGGGTCGCAGTGGCACAACGTCTCCGAGTTCAAGGGCAAGGAGACCAGGCTGGCCTACCGGCTGGAGCGGCTGGAGGACCGGCGGCTGACGTTCGTGGGGGACAACAAGACCGCGACCTCGACCGACGACATCACCCTCGCCCCGGTCGACGGCGGCACCGAGATCACCTACCACGCGCACATCGTGTTCCACGGCCTCGCGAAGGTCGCCGACCCGTTCCTGAAGTCGGAGTTCGAGATGCTGGGCGACGCGACGGCGAAGTCCATGACGGAGGCGATCGAGTCGCTCCCGGCGACCTCGGGGAACGCCTGACGCACGTCGGACGTGCCCTGCGGGTAAAATGGCGGGATGAGAATGGCGGGTGTGGTCGACAGCGCTCGGGGGTTCGGGCCGCACGACCACGTCTGCTGGTCATTCGACGACCCCGCCGAGTTCGTCGCGCGCAGTGTCGAGTTCCTGGCCGAAGGGCTCGAACTGGGCCAGCGGGTCTGCTACGTCGCGCCCAAGCCGGTCGAGGAGCTGATCGCCGACCTCAGTGGACTGCCGGACGTCGAGCGCGCCCTGCGCATCGGTTCGTTGCAGGTCATGAGCCTGGACGAGCGGTACCGGACCGACGAGGCCGTGGAGCCGGAGCAGCAGGTCCGCGCGTACGCCGAGGCGACGGAGGCCGCGCTGGCCGACGGGTTCGGCGGGCTGCGGGTCGCCGCGGACGTCACCCCGCTCGTCGGGTCGGCGGCCCAGATCGACGCGTTCTGCGCGTACGAACCCCTCGTCAACCGGTTCACCGCGACCAGGCCGTACAGCGCGCTGTGCGGGTACGACCGCGGCGTGCTGGGCGCGGACGTGGTGGCGGAGATCGCCTGCCTGCACCCTGCGGCGAGCACGGGCGCCACCCCGTTCTGGCTCTACGCCGAGTCGGACGACTCCATGGTGCTGGGCGGCGAGCTGGACTTCCGGGGCCGTGAACTGCTGCCGACGGCGCTGGGCAGGACCCGGCCGCGATCGGGTGGCGAACTCGTCGTGGACGTGGCGGGTCTGACGTTCACCGACCACCACGGACTGTTCGCCCTGTTCGACTTCGCCCGGCGCGACGGCGGCTCGCTGACGCTGCGCGGGCTGCGCGCGGGTCCCGCCCGGCTGCTGGGGCTCCTGGACATCGTGGACGTGAGGGTGGAGGCGTGCTCATGAGATCGGGAGCGGCGCACGGGCACGTGGGCTACTTCCACGAGACCGCGTTCTACGGCTCCGACGAGGAGTTCGTGTCGCTCGTGGTCCCGTTCGTGCGGGATGGGCTGGAAGCCGGGGAACCGACGGTCGTGGCCTGCTCGTACGACAACGAGAAGCTCGTGCGCGAAGCCGTGGGCGACGTCTCCGGGATCGACTTCCTGCCCGGTGCGGACCAGTACTCGAGGCCCACGAGCGCGATCAAGAGGTTCCGGGACAAGTTCGCGTCGCTCTCCGGTACCGGCGCTCCCCAGATCAGGGTGATCGGGGACGTGCCGCATCCCGGCACCGGGGCGCCGTGGGACTGGTGGGCGCGGTACGAGGCGGCGGTCAACCGGGCTTTCGACGAGTTCCAGCTGTGGGGGTTGTGCCCGTACGACACCCGGACCACCCCTGCCGAGGTGCTGGCCGATGTGGAGCGCACGCACCCGGTGATCGCCTCGGCCGACGGCAGGCACGTCCGGAACAGCCGGTTCGTGCGGCCGGAGGAGTTCTTCGTCAACCGCGGCAGGCCGCGGCCCGACGTCCTGGAGCAGCGGTCGCCCTCGCTCCTGCTGATCGACCCGTCGCCGTCGGCCGTGCGCCGGGCTGTCCGCGACGCCGCCGCCGCGACGACGGTGTCGGCGTCCGAGGTGGACGATCTCGTGTTCGCCGCCAGCGAGGCCGTCACCAACGGGTTGACGCACGGGTGCGCGCCCGTCCGGTTCCGGTTGTGGGCCGACGCGGACCACCTCGTGCTGACCGTGACCGACGGCGGCAGCGGCCCGGTCGACCCCACGGTGGGGCTGGTGCCCACGACCAAGACCGCGACCGCGGGGCTGGGGTTGTGGTTGACCTACCAGACGTGCAGCTACGTGACGTTGGACCGGCATGACGACGGGTTCACCGTGCGCGTCGTGGCCGGGCCGCCGCGGTTGGCGGACTGAGCCTCCGGGACTCGCCGGACCGGGTTCAGGCGTTCACGCCCCCGTCGACGGTGATCGCGGTGCCGGTGATGTGGCGTCCGCCGGGGCCCGCGAGGAAGGCGACGGTGTTGGCGACGTCGTCGGGCTCGCCGTAGCGGCCGAGGGGTGTGCGGCTGATGGCGGCGGCCGCGCGCGGCCCGTCGGACGGGTTGGCGTCGGTGTTGGTGGGGCCCGGCTGGACGACCACGGCGGTGATGTCGCGGGGGCCGAGGTCGCGGGCCAGGGCCTTGGTCATGCCGATGAGCGCGGACTTGCCTGCGGCGTACAGGGTGGCGCCCGGCCAGGGGATGCGGTCGGCGACGTTGCTGCCGATGGTGATGACGCGACCGCCGCCGGTCATGTGCCCGACGGCCGCCTGGATCGCCACGAGCACGGCGCGGACGTTGACCGCGAGCGTGCGGTCGATGTCGGCGACGGTCAGTTCACCGAGCGGGCCGCGGACGACGATGCCCGCGTTGTTGACCAGCACGTCGAGGCCGCCGAGGGTGTCGACGGTCGTCGTGACGGCGGCGATGACGGCGTCGGGGTCCTCGCTGTCGGCCCGGATGGCGACCGCCCGGCGGCCGAGCGCCTCGATTCGGCTGACGACATCGGCGGCCGCCCGCTCGGACGAGACGTAGGTCAGGGCCACGTCGGCGCCGTCCTGTGCGAGGCGCAGTGCGATGGCCGCGCCGATGCCCCTGCTTCCTCCGGTCACCAGCGCGGTCTTGCCGTCGAGTGGGAGCACGACACCTCAATTCTGTAGTGGTTGGCACAGAATTGCGGTGGGTACAGTCGCGTGTCAACGACTTCTGTGTCGATCGACAGAGAAAGGTGGGCCATGTCACCGCGAGGGCGTCCGCGTTCGTTCGACCGCGACACCGCGCTGGAGCGGGCGATGCGGCTGTTCTGGGAGCGCGGGTACGAGGGCGCGTCGATGGCGGACCTGACCGCCGTGATGGACATCGGCTCGCCGAGCCTCTACGCGGCGTTCGGCAGCAAGGAGGCGCTGTTCCGCGAGGCCGTCGCGCTCTACCGGGGGACCGCGGGCGGCTTCACCGGCCGAGCGCTCGCCTCGGGCGCCACGGCGCGCGGTGCCGTCGAGTCGGCGTTGCGGGGCAACGCGGCGGCCTACCTCGAACCGGGCCATCCGCGCGGGTGCCTCGTGGTGCTGGCGGCGTTCAACTGCTCGGACCAGGGGGTCCGCGAGCACTTGGCCGATGCTCGCAGGCACGGCCGTGAGCTGATCAGGCAGCGGTTGCGCCGCGGTGTCGAAGACGGCGACCTGGTGGTTGGCGCGGATGTGGACGCGATGGCCACCTTCTACACCGCGGTCCTGAGCAGCCTGTCGCTCGAAGCCCGCGACGGCGCCACGGCCGCGGACCTCGACGCGATCGTCGACGGCGCGATGGCCGCCTGGCCCGAGCGCACCCCCGCGCCGTGACACGGGGGTGCGGCCGCGGTGCTACAGCTCGACCGTGCCGTGGTCGCCGCCGTCGTAGCGCTCACCGCTGATCTTCGACTTCGCGAAGCTCAGCACCGACGCGATCCGCCCACCGGGCGTGTCCCAGTACTCGGCCGACCGCGCGGTCACCTTGATCAGCGCCACGTTCGGGTCCTCGGGGCCCTGCGGCAACCACGCCTCGACCCAGCCGTTCCACAGCTCGCGCGTCTTCGCCGGGTCGTCGACCAGCTCCGCGGTGCCGTAGATCGAGATCCACTTGTCCTTCGTCGTGAGCGTGACCCCGACCTCCGGCACAGCGGCGATGTGGGCGACCTTGCGCGAATCGCGCTCGGCGAAGAACCACAGGTCACCGTCGAACTCCACCTCCTGCTGCGCCATCGGCCGACTGATCAGACGACCGCTCTCGTCGATGGTGGTCAGCATGCCGACGCGGATGTCCGAGGCCAACCCGGCGAGCTTGCGCACCTCGTCGTCGTGAGCCTCGGCCCCGGTCGTTGCCTTGGTCATGCGCACTCCTCGTGGTCGCGAACGGAACACCCCCGGGGTTCCCCGTCGGGGGTGTTCGCACTCCTCGGGGAGCAGGTTGTCGTTGTGGTGGGGCGGGGTGGGTGTTAAACCTCCTAGTTCGGAAAGTTCGTTCAGCTTGTCGGTGGTGAGGCGAAATCCGGCCGCGATGCGGGTTCGCGGATGGGTGGGGGCGCGTTCATGACGGTCTGCCCTACGGGTCGCACCGGATTTGTCGATGACCGGACAACGCGATCCGTCCATTCGGCCGGTCCCACGACGCCGAACCGCACATGTCGGGTTTGGCAAGGACTTTTGACCTCCCCGATCTTTCCGGACGCCGGCACCCTGGAGCTGATGATCTCTACCGGGGGAGAAGCGGATGACGTTCGACGTGGTGCGGTGGCAGGGGCGGCTGGACGAGGTGGCGGCGCGGCAGCGGGTGCCGGGGGCGTCGTTGGCGGTGCTGGTGGACGGGCAGGTGCACGAGTTGGTGACGGGGGTGTTGCACCGGGGGACCGGGGTGGCGGTGACCGCTGACTCGGTGTTCCAGATCGGGTCGGTCAGCAAGGTGTACACGGCCACGCTGGTGATGCAGTTGGTGGAAGCCGGGGTGCTGGAGCTGGACGCGACGGTGCTGTCCGTGCTCCCCGAGTTCGCGGTGGCGGACGCCGAGGCGACGAAGTCGGTGACGGTGCGGCAGCTGCTGACGCACACGAGCGGGATCGACGGGGACTTCTTCCACGACACGGGGCGTGGGGACGATTGCGTGGCGAGGTACGTGGAGGCGTGTGCGGGACTGGGGCAGAACCACGCGCCGGGGGCGACGCTGTCGTACTGCAACAGCGGGTTCAAGATCCTGGGGCGGGTCGTGGAAGTGCTGGCCGGGCAGGTGTGGGACGAGGTTCTCAAGGAGCGGATCGTCGGGCCGCTCGGGTTGGCGCACACGATGACGTTGCCGGAGGAGGTGCTGCGGTTCCGGGCGGCGATGGGGCACGTGGGGGAGCCCGGCCTCGATCCGGAGCCCGCGTCGGTGTGGAGCCTGCCGCGGTCGATCGGGCCCGCGGGCGGGATCTGCGCGACGGCGGCGGACGTGGTGCGGTTCGCGAAGGCGCACCTCGACGGCGGGGCCGGGATCCTGGGGGCCGGGTCGGTCGAGGAGATGCGGCGGCCGGAGGCCGAGGTGCCCAACCGGTGGCGGGCGGCGACGCACTGGGGGCTCGGGTGGGAGTTGTTCGACTGGCCCGGCGGGCCGGTGATCGGGCACGGGGGCGCGACCATCGGGCAGTACGCGAACCTGTACGCGGTGCCCGACAAGGGGGTCGCGATGGCGTTGTTGACCAACGGGGGCGCGGTCGGCGGGTTGTTCGAGTCGGTGCTCGGTGAGCTGCTGGAGGAACTGGCGGGTGTGCGGATGCCGCACTTCGCGCCGCCCGACGCGCCGCCGGTCGTGGACTTCTCCGGCCACCTCGGCACCTACCGCAGCGCGGGGCTCGACTTCGAGCTGACCGACCGGGACGGGCGGCTGCACAGGCGGTACCGGTGGGTCGGGGAGACCGCGGACCTGCTGCCGCCCCACGAGCTGGACTTCGTGCCGGTGACGGACGCGCTGTTCGCGGGCCGCGTGCACGACGAGGAGGAGTGGCTGCCGCTGGTGTTCTACACGCCCGCGGGCGCCGGTCCGTACCTGCACTTCGCGATGCGGGCGGTGCCGAAGACCGCCTGAGTCCCGACACCGGCCACCTGTCGGTCCGCACCCGACCAGGTGATCTTGCCGGCGACCGTCTCACCAGGACGTGTCCCCGCGGCCGGCGAACGGCCGAAGGCCGCGGACGACGGGAGCGCGGACGGCTCCAGGTCGCGCTCGGTGATCACCGGGCCGGGCGCGACCGCCCGCAACGGGTGATCATCGCGGGCGATGTCCGCCATTGGTGTCCCGCCGGGGCTTGCCACACCCGCGAGGATCAGGCGGTACACCCTCCCGGCGGGACAGGGGAAGACGATGGACCCGATGGACCTCCACTTCGACGCGGTCGTGGCGGACGCGCACAACGACCTCCTGATGCTGGTGGCGCGCCGCCCCCGTGCGGTCTGGGCCGACTACTTCCGCCACCACTGGTACCCGCAGCTGCGCGAGGGCGGGGTCGACGTGCAAGTGCTGCCGGTGTTCGTCGACGACGAGTTCCGCCCGGAAGGGGCGTGGCGGGCGACGCTGCGGATGATCGAGGCGGCGCACCGGATCGCCGAGGGCAACGCCGACGTCGTCGCGCTGTGCCGCACCGGCGCCGAGATCGACCACGCGCTCGCCTCGGGGCGGATGGCGCTCGTGCTCGCGCTGGAGGGCTGCCCGCAGGTCGACGACGACGTCGAACTGCTGAACACGCTGGCGCGCCTGGGGGTCCGGGCCGTGTCGTTCACCCACTTCGGCCGGTCGATGCTCGCCGACGGGTCGGCGGAGAACGCCTCCGGCAGCAGGCTCACCCGCGCCGGGGTCGAGGCGGTCGGGCTGCTGGAGTCGCTCGACGTGCTGGTCGACGTGTCGCACCTGGGTCGCGGCGGGGTCGAGCACGTGCTGGAGCTGGCCACCCGCCCGGTGGTCGCTACGCACTCGTCGGCCGACGCGCTGCACCACCACCACCGCAACCTCACCGACGACGAGCTGCGCGGCGTCGCGGCCACCGGCGGCGTGGTGTGCGTCAACTTCTTCGCCGGGTTCCTCACCGAGGAGAAGCCGACCGTCGACCACCTGGCCGACCACATCGCGCACGTCGTGGCGGTCGCGGGGGAGGACCACGCCGGGCTGGGCAGCGACTTCGTGGCGGAAGTCCTCGACGAGAAGGTCCCGGCCTGCGACCGGCCGCTGACCGTCGAGGGGGTCGACGCGGAGGTGCTGATCCCCGGCCTCGGGGGTCCTGCCGGGATGCCGATGATCACCGACGCCCTGCTGCGCCGGGGGCTCGCCGAACCGGTGGTGCGCAAGGTGCTCGGCGGCAACCTGGTCCGCGTGCTGGGCGGTGGTCCCCCGACGTTCTCCGGGGTCGCACACCGGGGTGGAACGGGGGGATGACCCCGATCCGGTCGCGCGCTCCGCGTGCCAGGGTCGCTCCATGAAGTTCGCCGGAGCCGGTCTCCTCGCCCTGCCGGTGTGTTTCGCCGCCTACGGGGTCGTCCGCCTGATCGGCCGGGTGGACGGCCGCTACGGGCCCGGCCCCGACTGGCAGGCCGCGCACGTCGTGAACCTGGTGGGGCTGCTGGTGTTCATCCCCGCGCTGGTCGCGCTGTGGCGTTCCCTGCCGCGCACGCGGGGCCGGGACGCGGCGGTCGTCGTGGCGCTCGTCGGCGCCGCCACCACGGTGGTCCAGTTCGTCGTCGACGTCGTCGCGGGCCTGCTCGCCGCCGACAAGGCGGGCATGAACGAGATCAGCGGCCGGTTCGGGGACCTCCCCGGCGCGCACCTGCTCTTCTACGTCGTCGGTCCGCCGCTGCTCCACCTCGGCCTGCTGGCGCTGACCATCCTCCTGCGGCTGCCCTGGTGGAGCCCGGTGCTCGTCCTGGTCGGTTCCGCCCTCACGATCTTCTCGCTGGACCTGATCCCGGTTGCGGGCGCCTGCCTGCTGGTCGCGATGATCCCGCTCGCCCGGACGCGGGACCGGATCTCCCCGCCGCCCCGGCACGCGCAGCGCATGGCGGTCGACTGAGGAAGTCCCCTCGCTGTCGTTCCCGGCGCTGCGGACGCGCCCCCCTGCCCGGCGGGCGCGTTCGGGAACCCGCAGGTACGCCCGTGATCCGGGCCGCGCGCCCGTCCGCGTGTCGGCGGTGTGAACGGTTCTTTGTCGCAGTCCGACAAAACGGCCGATGTCCCAGGCACGTTCGGCGTGGTCGGCCACACGCTGGGTTCACACGCGGTGGCGGCACGGGGCGCACATCACACCGCGTGGGCCGTAGGGGGTGCCGAAGGGGCTCGCTAGGGGTTGTCGACGCCCCGGTTTTTGGCGGATCCTTACAACGCAGGGCACCTGACACGCGTTGCGATCGCCATACCCGTACTAGTCGGCAGCCGAGAGGGTGTACTCCCGTTGCGACGGCGACGGCCGTCCAGTTCGTTGTCTCCGAAAGGCCCGTTCAGTGTTCAGTCGTGTTGCCATCGTCAACCGTGGGGAAGCCGCCATGCGGCTCATCCACGCCGTTCGGGACCTAGCCGCGGAGTTGGGGACACGGATCGAGACCGTCGCCCTGTACACCGACTCCGATCGGACGGCCACCTTCGTTCGGGAGGCCGACCTCGCCTACGACCTCGGTCCGGCGTCGGCCCGCCCCTACCTGGACCACGCGGTCCTCCGGCGAGCGCTCCTGGAGACCGGGGCCGACGCGGCCTGGGTCGGCTGGGGCTTCGTCGCCGAGGACCCGAACTTCGCCGACCTGTGCGACGAGATCGGCGTGACCTTCGTCGGGCCCAGCTCCGACGCCATGCGCAAGCTCGGTGACAAGATCGGCTCGAAGCTGATCGCCGAGCAGGTCGGCGTGCCGGTGGCGCCGTGGAGCGGCGGCCCGGTCGACGACCTCGACGCCGCGCTCAAGGCCGCCAAGGACATCGGCTACCCGCTGATGCTGAAGGCGACCGCGGGCGGCGGTGGCCGCGGCATCCGCATGGTGGCCTCCGAGGAGGACCTGACCGCCGCCTACGAGCTGACCCGCCAGGAAGCGGCGCGGGCGTTCGGCAGCGGTGTCGTCTTCTTGGAACGCCTGGTCACGGGCGCGCGCCACGTCGAGGTGCAGGTGATCGCCGACGGGCAGGGCACCGCTTGGGCCCTGGGCGTGCGCGACTGCTCCGTGCAGCGGCGCAACCAGAAGATCATCGAGGAGTCCGCCTCCCCGGTGCTGAACCCGGCCCAGGTCGCCGAGCTGAAGGCGGCCGCCGAACGGCTCGTGCTGGCCGTGGACTACCAGGGCGCGGGCACGGTCGAGTTCCTGTACCACCCCGGTGAGCGCCTGTTCGCGTTCCTGGAGGTCAACACCCGTCTCCAGGTCGAGCACCCGATCACCGAGATCACCACCGGTGTCGACCTGGTCAAGGCGCAGCTGCACGTCGCGTCCGGCGGCAAGCTGGAGGGCGACGCGCCCGCCGAGTGGGGTCACGCCGTGGAGGCCCGGCTCAACGCCGAGGACCCCGACCGCGACTTCGCGCCGTCGCCCGGCAGGATCGTCCGCCTGTCGCTGCCCAGCGGTCCCGGCATCCGGGTCGACACCGGGTTCAGCGAGGGCGACACCATCCCCGGCGACTTCGACTCGATGATCGCCAAGATCATCGCCCACGGCCGCGACCGCGCCGAGGCGCTGGCCAGGCTGCGCCGCGCCATGACCGAGACGACCGTCATCATCGCGGGCGGCGTCACGAACAAGGGCTTCGTCCGGGACCTGCTCGACGAGCCCGCCGTGATCGACGGCTCCGCCGACACCGGCTGGATCGACCGGGTCCGCGCGCAGGGCGGCCTCGTCACGCACAAGAACTCCGCCGTCGCGCTGATCGCCGCGGCCATCGAGGCCTACGAGGACGAGGAGGTCGTGTCGCGGCAGCGCCTGCTGACCACCGCGCACGGCGGCCGTCCCCAGGCCCAGCACGAGACCGGCCGCGCGCTGGAGCTGAAGCTGCGTGAGGTCGGCTACCGCGTCCAGGTGTCCCGCGTCGGCCGCGGCCGGTTCCGGGTCGGCGTCTCCGCGGGCGGCCCCGAGCACTCGGCCGACGTGGACGTCGAGCGCTTCGACAGGCACTCCGGCCAGCTCATCGTCAACGGCGTCCGCTTCCGGGTGGTGACCGGCACGCACGGTCCCGTCCACCAGGTCGAGGTCGACGGCGTCACCCACCGCATCAGCCGCGACGAGGGCGGCATCGTCCGCTCGCCCGTCCCCGCGCTGGTGGTGGCCACGCCGTTGCAGGTCGGCGACGAGGTCGAGGCGGGCGCGCCGCTGCTGGTCGTGGAGAGCATGAAGATGGAGACGGTGCTGCGCGCGCCGTTCCGCGGCAGGCTCCGCGAGATCGCGGTGCAGGTCGGCAGCCAGGTGGAGGTGGGCGCCCGCCTGCTGCGCCTGGAGCCCGTGAGCGACGACGACGAGGCCGCGAGCCCCGCTGCCGCCGCGCCTGCCGCGGCCCTGGAGCTGCCCGCCGAGGCCTCCGACACCCCGGCGCGGACGCGGGCCGCCAACGGCCTCCAGGACCTCCGCAGCATGCTGCTGGGCTACGACGTCGACCCGGTCGACGCCGGTCGCCTGCTGTCGGACTACCTCAAGGCCCGCGCCGAGCTGGCGTCGGCCGGTCAGCGCCCGCTGGTGGGGGAGAGCGGCCTCGTGCAGCTCTTCGCCGACCTGTGCGAGCTGAGCCGCAACCGGCCCGTGGGCGAGGAGTCGAAGCCCGACTCCTCGGTGCACAGCCCGCGCGAGTACTTCCACACCTACCTCCAGAGCCTCGACGCGGACCGCGCGGGCCTGTCGGAGGGCTTCCGCCTGCGCCTCACGCACGTGCTCGCGCACTACGGCGTGGACGGCCTGGAGCGCACGCCGGAACTGGAGGACGCGGTCTTCCGCGTCTTCCTCGCCCAGCAGCGCTCGTCCTCGGACGTCGGCGTGATCACGACCCTGCTGCGCCAGTGGCTGACCGAGGGCCCGCCCGCCGAGGCGGACCGGGTGACCGTCGGCCTCGCCCTGGAGCACCTCGTCGCCGCCACCCAGGTCCGCTTCCCCGCGGTGTCCGACCTGGCCCGCGGCGTGGTGTTCGGCTGGTTCGCCCAGCCGCTGCTGCGCCGCACCCGCGCCAAGGTCTACACCGCGGTGCGCAAGCACCTGCGCCACCTCGACCTGAACCCCGACGCCGCCGACCGCGCCGAGCGGATCTCGGCCATGGTCGCCAGCGCCGAGCCGCTGGTCCGGCTGGTCGGGCAGCGCATCGGCCGCGAGGGCGCGGACCCCGTGCCGCTGCTGGAGGTCCTGACCCGCCGCTACTACGGCAACCGCGCCCTGAGCGACGTCCGGGTCAGCACGGTGGGCGGCTGCACGTTCGTCGTGGCCGACCACCGGTCCGCCGCGGGCGACGGCAAGGTCGTCACCACGGCCGTCGACTTCCCGGCGCTGCCGGAGGCCGTGCGGGCGCTCGGCGAGTTCGCCGGGGACGGCGACCTGGTCGCCGACCTCTACCTGACCTGGGCCGACGGCCCGGAGGACACCGACGCCATGGCCGCGAAGCTGGGCGAGGTCCTGGCCGCGCAGCACCCGTCGGACCGGGTCGGCCGGATCACCACGACCGTCGCGGGCAACAGCGGCGCCGTGATGCACCACCACTTCACGTTCCGCCCCTCGCCCGACGGCTTCACCGAGGAGCGCCTGCTGCGCGGTCTGCACCCGCGCATCGCCGAGCGCATGCAGCTGGAGAGGCTGCGCGCGTTCGACCTGACCCGGCTGCCCTCGCCCGACGAGGAGGTCTACCTCTTCCGGGCGCAGGCCAAGCAGAACAAGTCCGACGAGCGGCTCGTCGCGCTCGGCCAGGTCCGCGACCTGACCCCGCTGCGCGACGACGAGGGCAGGCTCGTCGCCCTGCCCGCGGCCGAGGACATCCTGGCCACCTGCCTCGACGCCATCCGCCGGGCGAAGAAGCCCGGCGCGAAGCGGTCGCCCACGAACCGGATCGTCATCTACGTGTGGCCGTCGGTCGACCTGAGCCCGGACGAGCTGAACGTCATCGCCAAGCGCGTCATGCCGACGACCGCGGGCGCGGACCTGGAAGAGGTGCTGTTCCTCGGCAGGCGCCGCGACCCCGCGACCGGTGAGCTCGTCGACATCGCCGTCCGGATCGGCTACGACGTCGGCGCGGGCGTCCGGCTGTCCGTGGTGCTGCCGCCGACCGAGCCGATCGAGCCCCTGGACGACTACCGCCAGGAGGTGCTGCGGGCGCACAGCCGCGGCACGGTGTACCCCTACGAGCTGACCGGCATGCTCTCCGGCCCGTTCGGCACGTTCGTCGAGCACGACCTCGACGCCGCGGGCAAGCTCGTCCCGACCGACCGCGCCCGCGGCGGCAACACCGCGGCGCTCGTCGCCGGTGTCGTCAGCACGCCGACCTCGCGCCACCCGGAGGGCATGACCCGCGTCGTGCTGCTGGGCGACCCGACGAAGGCGCTCGGCGCGCTGTCGGAGCCGGAGTGCAGGCGCGTCATCGCCGCGCTGGACCTGGCCGAGGAGATGCGGGTCCCGCTGGAGTGGTTCGCGCTCTCGGCCGGTGCCCGGATCTCGATGGACTCCGGTACCGAGAACATGGACTGGGTGGCGGCCGCGCTCAAGCGGATCGTGAACTTCACCCAGGACGGCGGCGAGATCAACATCGTGGTCGCGGGCATCAACGTCGGCGCCCAGCCGTACTGGAACGCCGAAGCGACGATGCTCATGCACACCAAGGGCATCCTGGTCATGACGCCGGACTCGGCGATGGTGCTGACCGGCAAGCAGTCGCTGGACTTCTCCGGCGGCGTCTCGGCCGAGGACAACCACGGCATCGGCGGCTACGACCGGATCATGGGCCCGAACGGCCAGGCGCAGTACTGGGCGCCGGACCTGCGCTCGGCGCGCGAAGTGCTGATGTCGCACTACGACCACAGCTACGTCGCGCCCGGCGAGTCCGGTCCCCGCGCCACGCCGACGACCGACCCGCTGGACCGCGACGTGTCCTCGTTCCCGCACGCCGTGGCGGACAGCGAGTTCACCACCGTGGGCCAGATCTTCTCCGCGCAGTTCAACCCGGACCGCAAGAAGCCGTTCGACATCCGCACCGTGATGCGCGCGCTGTCAGACCAGGACCACCCGGTCCTGGAGCGCTGGGCGGGCATGGCGGACGCGGAAACCGCGGCCGTGCAGGACATCCACCTCGGTGGGCGCCCGGTGTGCCTGGTGGGCATCGAGTCCCGCTCGGTCCCCCGCCGCGGCTTCCCGCCCACCGACGGCCCGGACACCTACACCGCGGGCACCTTGTTCCCGCGCTCGTCGAAGAAGGCGGCGCGCGCGATCAACGCGGCCAGCGGCAACCGGCCCGTGGTGGTGCTGGCGAACCTCTCCGGGTTCGACGGCTCGCCGGAGTCGATGCGCAAGCTCCAGCTGGAGTACGGCGCCGAGATCGGCCGCGCGGTGGTGAACTTCAAGGGCCCCATCGTGTTCTGCGTGATCTCGCGCTACCACGGCGGCGCGTTCGTGGTGTTCTCCAAGGCGCTCAACCCGAACATGACCGTGCTGGCCGTCGAGGGCTCGTTCGCCTCGGTGATCGGCGGCGCTCCCGCGGCGGCCGTGGTCTTCGCCCGCGACGTCGACAAGCGCACCGGCAACGACCCGCGGGTCCGCGAGGTCGAGGCCAGGCTGGCCGGGTCCAGCGGCGGCGAACGGGCCGCGCTCACCACCGAGCTCGCGGAGACGCGGTCGTCGGTGCGGGCGGAGAAGCTCAGCGAGGTCGCCACCGAGTTCGACCGCGTGCACAGCGTCCAGCGCGCGGTGGACGTCGGCTCGGTCGACGCGATCATCAGCTGCGCCGAACTGCGGCCGCGGATCATCGAGGCCATCGAGAAGGGCCTCGAGCGGTAGTCGTGTGACCAGCGGAAGGGGCCGGGGACTTGTTTCCCCGGCCCCTTCCGCGTTTCCAGGTCAGTGGTGGCCGCTGCGGCCGAGGGTCTCCACGGGGGTCGCGCCGGGGCGGGTCCACTGCGGCACGGGGCGGCCGGTCGGACCCCACGTGGCGACGCCGTCGGCGTCCGTGCGCCAGTACCAGCAGGACCGGCCGCCGCCGTCGGCCGGGAGTTCCTCCTTGACGTGGCCGAGCACCGGCCTGCCCTCGGGCAGGTCCTCCCACGCCTCGCCGCGGCCGTGGGGCGTCATGTCGAGCAGGCCCATGGACCCGTTGACCCGCTCAGGGCCGCGGCCGGTCGTGGAGTAGGTGAGGAACGCGCGGTCGCCGTCGCGCAGGAAGCAGGTGAGGTACCCCATCTCGCCCCCGACCGGCTCCGGGACGCCGCGCACCGAGTACCAGGGCTGGGTGTAGCCCATGAACTCGACGAAGGGGGCCACCTCGTCCCACGGGCCGGGGGCCAAGACGGCGTAGGAGACGCCGCGGACGTTGAGGTAGGAGGCGTCCTGGAGGTGCCAGGCCGTGGTGGTGCAGCCCTCGCACTGGCCCTGGTGCGGTGCGCCGTCGTGCCACATGTGCTTGTAGACCACGAGTTCGTCGCGCCCCTGGAACAGGTCCAGGAACGGCACCGGGCCGTCGGGGCCGACGACCTCCACCGTCCCGTCGAACTCCACCATCGGCAGGCGACGGCGGGCGGCGGCGATGGCGTCGCCCTCGCGGGTGTGCGCCTTCTCGCGGACCAGGAGCTCGTCACGGGCGGCCTGCCAGGTGGCCAGGTCGACAACGGGTGGTTTGCCGGGCAGCGTGCTCGTCGGGTCGTCCGGCGTGGTCGTCATGGTGTCCTCCGCGGTGTCGGGTGTCCGGCACAAGTGCAGACTCCCGAACGGGCCGGAACTCGTCGCTGTCGTCAGAACGAGAGCTGGACCACCGCGACGACCACGACGAGACCCGGACCGCGCAGCATCCGGGCGATGATCCCGATCGGCATCGCGCCCATGGGCGTGTCCAGCAGCGGCGAGGAGTACTCCATCGGCGGCTTGGTCGCGCCCCGGTAGACGGCGGCGACCGACCCGAGCACCGACAGCGCCGCGTGCACGGGCGTGAGCACCGGCGCGGTGGCCAGCGTCCACAGCAGGGCCGCGGTGGTCGGCAGCGCGAGGTGGACCAGCGTGGACGCGGTGTCGGAGCCGCCGAGGGCCCGGCGCAGCGCGGGGGAGCGCCCCACGACCCGCAGGCCGCGGGCGAACCGGTCGGCGACCAGGTAGACGCAGACCACGTGGACCGCCGCCGTGACGGTCGGCGCGGCGACCCGGTCGACCAGGTAGGGAACCGGGAGCAGGGCGCAGAAGACCACCAGCCCCAGCGGCCCGCGGCGGTGCCGGGTCAGGTCGGCGCGCAGCAGCGAACGGACGCGGCCGCCGCGGAACCGCACCGACCGCACCGCGCCCGCCGCCCGCGCCTGCCGGGTGACCACCGTGTCGGACAGCAGAGTCGGGTTCAGCCAGGTGGTCGCGGTGGCCGTCGCGGTGGCGATCTCCGAGCCGGCGGACAGCGAGCCGCGGGTCAGCGCGGTCAGGGTCCGGTGCGCGTGCCAGGAGGCCACCGCGGCGCACACCACCGCCGTGACGGCCGCGGGGATCGTCGCGGCGAGGTGCGGCCACGGCAGGTCGGGGATCACGGCCAGCACGGCGAGCAGCACCACCTGCGCGACGATCACCACCGTCGTCACGTGCCTCGTGACGGCGGCTCCCCGTCGGCTCGCCTGCGCGTCGACCAGGGCCGCGCACACCAGCACGCCGACCGGCGCGCCCACCAGCGCCACCGGCGGGGCCACCGCGACCCCGAGCGCCGCGCCCGCGACCGCGCCGACGCCCAGCAGGGCGAAGAACCGCGGCGCCAGCAGCGACCGCCGGTCAACGGGCGTGCTGAGCAGCCACGACTGCGCCGCCCCCGACACCAGCACCGGCCCGAACACCACCGCCATCCGGCACAGCAGCGCCGCGACCAGCAGCGCCGTCACCGCCGTCATCCAGTGGAACACGTCCGGCGACCGCACCGGCGCCGCCGTCGCCACCGCCCCGACCCCGCTGCGCGCCGCCGACACCACCAGCCCGCCGACGATCACCACGTACAGCGCCTGTCCGTAGAGGTCCGACAGCCGCGCCCGCCACGACCGCGGGTCGGCCCGGTACCAGCGCAGCAACCGCCGCAGCTCCGCCCCGTTCACGCGCCCACGTCGACCCGGTCGTCCGCCACGGCCTCCAGCAGCGCCGCGTCGTGCGTCGCGAGCAGAACCGCCACCCCGGCCGCCTTCTCCGCCAGCAACCGCTCCGCCAGCCACAGCCGCCCGGCCACGTCCAACCGCTGCTCCGGCTCGTCCAGCACCAGCAGCCGCCTCGGCCGCACGAAGCACGACGCCAACGCCAGCCGCCGCCGCTGCCCGCTCGACAGCGTCGCGGGCAGCTGATCGCCCACCGCCTCCAGCCCCAGGTCGTCCAGCACCTCCGCCACGACGTCGTCCGGGTTGTCGGTGCCGTGCGCGTGGGCGTAGAGGCCCAGGTGCTCCGCGACGGACAGGTCGGGGAAGAAGTCGAAGTCGTCCAACACCGACGCCATGGCCGCCCGCACGTCGGCGGACGACTCCTTGAGCACCGCCCCGTCGAACAGCACCGCCCCCGAGTCGGCCACCGCGGACCCCACCACGCAGTGCAGCAACGTCGACTTCCCGGCTCCGTTGGGGCCGACGACCGCCGTGGCGCGGCCGGGGTGGAGCTTGAACGACACCTGCCGCAGCACGGTGAGCCCGCCGAACGCCTTGGTCAGGCGGCGGACGTCCAGGATTGCTTGACCAGCGCGTTCACCGACGGGATGTGCCACTGGCCCGGACGCTCTTCTCGTGCTCGGCGGTCGATGGAGACCGCCGACGCTATCGGACGGCCCATCGCCGCCCGTCGGGTCGGTCGGGTTCGGGTGGGGCCGGTATCGCCCGCATCACCCTGTTCACGCTCGTGTGCTCGTCGCTGTCCACGTCTGGTCAATCGCACTGGAAGGCCATTGCGCTACATGCCAATGTCTGGCGATTGGTATGACCAATGGTCTTGTTCGGGCATTGCTGATCGGTTCGATGGTTTGTTGGCACTCCGTGCTCGGAGAGGTACTGCGATTCCGCAAAAATGGTTGACCGGGCAATGAGCAGGTCACCCGCACAGCACGCTTAAGCGAACGCTTGTACTGCGATGCGGGAGCGCTCCCATTCCCCGTGACGGGGGTTGCGGAATTGATGAATGAGCAAGTTTGGCATCAAGTAATGAAATGTGATGCACGTCACCATAAAGGCGTATTCGCCACTGTGCGAAGTGGTAGGTGACTGTCTGTTGTGGACGGGGCGGACGTGCCACCGGTCCACACCGTGAGCGACAGGTGTGGAGTGCTCACGTTCGAGGGAATGCGGGTACCCGAAGCGGATGATCATCGGCTGGACGCTCGAGCGCGCCCGTGTTGGAGGTACCAGGCGAAATGCGAGTGGTGGCCGCAGCGGGTCGCTGTTGGCCCAGCGACCCGCCGCGGCGCCCGAGCTGCCCAGGTCAACAGGCTTCTGCCACGGGGATCTGCTCCCGCCCTCCGTCTCGACGAAGAGGGGCGCAAAGGTCAAGGTAGTCCAGAGCACCATCGGCGACCAGCGCGGCCGTCCCGTCGTCCGGGTGCCGTCCAGTCGTCCGATCAGGGAAAACGCGAGTTCCTTGGACGAGTGTCCGACTTCATCACCTGTTGGAGCCCGTGCCGTCCAATCAGGGGAATCGCACCTTGGGGCTAATCAAATGACACGTTCGAGTGAATGGGTCATATGGCCTTTACTGGAGTGGTTCAAATGTGCATCGAAGTTGAGCGGAACTCGGTTGAATGGGGGCTCCGGTAAAGGGGGAGGTGTTGCGGCCGGAACCGAGGGCTAGGATCGCTACCGACGGTCCAGCGCGACACGATGTCGAAGAGGCTGCCGGGTTGGCCCCCGGTGGTTCGGCAATTCGACGACGTCGACAAGCGCCGGACCGTCCGCTCACACGCCCAGGTCAACCCACCCGGCTACCGCCCGACGAAGGGGAAGCATGTCTGCTCCCGCCCACCGGTCGCTTCCGCGACCGGGTTCCTCGACCGCGTTGTTACGCCGTCCACCCGGTGGTCGTGCCACTCCGACGCGCCGAGCGACCCGCTAACGATGGCCGGCACATACCCGAGGACTCCCGGTGAAGCCTTCCGGAAGCTCCACGGACGTGTGCTGAGGGCCTGGCGAACCGCGGGCTGTCCCTCCAACGAGTGGATGGCCTCCCGCACCGGTCTTCCGGTCGGGGTGTTCCCAGACCTGCGCCTCGGCCCCCGCCTCACCTGGCGGGGCGCCGAGGCGGTGCTCAAGGCCTGCATGGTGGCCGAGGACGAGATCGCGTGGTGGCACCGACTGCTCATGGCCAACCACCCCTCCTCGCCCGCACGCCATCGACGGTCGCCCGGCGTCCACCTCGACGCGCCGCACGCCGTCGTCCGCCACACCTGCGCCTCGACGACCCCCGGTCGGCGGGGCGCCACTCGACGAGAAGGACCCATCACGATGTCGCACACCAGCGACGCACTGTCCAGGGCGCGTGCCGCCGCGACCGAGGCGGACTACGTACTGGCGATGGACGGACTCAGGCTGCTCTCGGGCCGTTCGTTCAAGCAGATCTCCGAACTGGCGGGTACCAGCAGACTGCCCAAGTCCACGGTGCACTACATGTGCCGGAAGAAGACGCTTCCCACCCGCAGGGAACAGGTGGTCCTGTTCGTCGTCGGGTGCGGGCAGTCCCTCGAGCAGGCCGAGCGGTGGGCGGTCGAGTGGGACCGCCTGGCCGCGGTGACGCGGGCGCCGAAGGCGGCGCCCGGCGAGATCACCGAACCGATGGACCCGGTCGGCGATGTCGAGGCGGATTCCGCGGAACCGCCTGCCCCCGTCGAGTCTTCCGGGCTCGCCCCCGATCAGGTCGAACCGGACGTCGTCCCGGCGTTCCCCGCCCAGTCCGTGAGGCAAGACCCCTCATCCATGTCCCGCATCCTCGTCGCGGCCCTGATGGCGCAGATGCTGCTGTTCCTGGTCGCGCTCTACATCCTGCACTAGCGCCCACCGCTTCCCCTCACCTCGGCGCGCCGTGACCGCTCCGCGCGGTCACGCGCCGCGCTGCACCACACCCGAGTTCGGAGTGACCATGAAGAACCCCCCGGTGCCGCCGCCGTTCACCCAGCGGTCGGCACTGCTGCTGATGGGCGCCGTCCTGTGCGCCCTCGTCATCGGAGTCCTGACCTTCTTCGCGGTCGGCAACGCGGCCGCGGCCGTGGTGAGCGGTCTGATCGCTTTCGGCGGCGCGTTCACCTTCCTGCACAACCACATCCGCTAGCGCGCCGACGTCCACCACCCCGGTGGTCGCGGTCAAGGCGGGCAGCGCGATCGCGAAGCGGGGAAACCGCCGCCGCCCCGCTCGTCGAGCACGAGCGGGGCAGCGGCCGGGGACGGCTCAGCGCCCCTTCCAGACCAGCCCCTCGTCGACGGCCTTCCTGGCGTAGTCCGCCTCGACCGGCAGCAGGGCCTCGCCGCGCAGGACCACGCACCAGCCCTCGTGGTCGGTGACCAGGGTCAGCGGGTCGAGTTCGACGGAGGTCCCGGCGACGTTGCCGCGGGACCGCTTGGGATCGACGCCCTCGGTGATCTTCTCGCCGGTGGTGTGCAGGGTCTCGTGCATCAGCAGGCGGACATGCTTGCCCTGCAAGGTGTACGGCTTGGCCAGGTGCCTGTTGCGGACGTTGGTGTGCCACAGCCCGAACACGTGCCCGAGCTCGTGGGCCAGGTCGTTGCCCGCGCCGAGCACGACCGGTGGGGTGGGGTAGGCGCGGTCGGGGAGGGGCGCGCACGCGTCGGCGCGGAACTCCGGCCTGTCACCGGCGCCCACGGACGCTTCGGTGGCGACCAGGACCACCGGTCCGGTGAACGGTGCGAACGAGCCGTCGTTGCCCGCGCTCGCGCCGGTGAGCAGCGAGAGCGCGACGCCCCACCGGTTCCAGAGCCGGGGCAGCAGCACCACGTCGACCCAGCCGAAACCGTTGGCCGTGATCTCCGGATTGACCTGCTCCGCCAGTTCACCGAGCACGACGTCCTTGAAATCGCCCTTGGCCGACGACACCCGTGCGTCCCGCACACGCCCGTCCCACCGCAGCTCCACGCCCGCGGTGGCCCAGATCCGCACCGCCTGGCCGACCACCGCCGCCACGTCGACCGCCACCCCGACCCCGGCCTGCTCGACCGCCCACACCCGCAGTTCCACCGAACTCACACGCTGCTCCTGTCCGTCGCCGACCACTCGGTGATCGGCACCTGCCCGACGGTCGTTAGCCGTGCGTGGCGCTCGCGAAGGCATTGCGCTCCAGGACAACCCGGTCGGACCAACCGCGCCCCCGGTCGGTCGGTGGAACGCCCAGGACCCGCGGTGCCGTCGGTTCACGTGGTGCCGAACCCGCGCTCCGTCCGAAGTGGACGCCCGGTCCGCTGGGCAGCAGGAGTCGCCGTACGCGTCCAGGCTGCCCGAGGACGTGTGGTGGCCGTTCGCCCGAGACCCGTCGACAGCCCCTACTCGGTCCACACCGTCGCGGGCCCGCTCCCACCGCTCCCGCGATCGTCCAGCACCAACGCCGCCCGCCCGTTCACCGAGTACCGGACATGCGTGACCCCCGGCGTGTGCACGACCCTCGTGGGGGTCAGTTCGATCGCCTGCTTGTCCGGCAGGCGCAGGTTGTCGTCGAGCAGGCGCAGGCCGCTGCCGAGCACGACCGGTGCGATGTGCAGTTCCAGTTCGTCGAGCAGCCCGGCCTCCAAGACCTGCCGCACCAGGCTCCCGCCGCCCGCGACGGCGACGTTCTTCCCGCCGGTGACCGCGCGGGCCTGCTCGACGGCGCTTTCGACGCCGTCGGTGACGAAGGTGAAGCTGGTGCCGCCCTGGCGTTCCAGCACCGCGCGCGGCCGGTGGGTGACGACGAAGACGGGGGCGTGGAACGGGGGTTCGTCGCCCCACGGGACTTCGCCGCCCTCGGCCATGCGCCTGCCCATGACGTAGGCGCCCGCCGCCTCGAAGGTCTCCGTGATGATCTCGGAGTTGACGTCCGGTTCGCCGCCCTCGAAGCCCTGGCGTTCGCGCCAGCCCATCGTGTCGATCGCCCACCGGGTGACGCGGAAGAACCCGGCGGCCTCCGCGGACTCCATCCAGCCGTCGTCGCCGTCGTGCCGGGGGCCCGCGTAGTAGCCGTCCAGCGACACGGACATCTGCGCCGTCACCTTGGTCATCGTGTTCCGCTCCTCGATTCGCGGCGACGCCCGGCGGGCGCGCTCGCAGTGGATCGGAGCCGAGGCGGCGGTTTCTACATGGCCGGGAGAAAACTTTCCTCAACTCAGCCGAGCGGCTCGGGAGAGGAGGAAGCGCTGTTCGGGGAGGCTGCCCGCGAGGCGTGCGGCTTCCTGGAAGCGGGCGGCGGCGGACGCGTGGTCACCGGCCTGTTCGAGCAGGTGGGCCTGCACGGCGAGGAGGCGGTGGTTGTCGGCGAGGACGCCGGAGCGGAGGTCGTCGACGGCGGCGAGGCCTGCTCGGGGGCCGTGGACCACGCCGACGGCGACGGCCCGGTTGAGCGCGGCGACGGGGTTGGGGGCGAGGCGGTCGAGGAGGTCGTAGAGGGCGAGGATCTGCGGCCAGTCGGTGGTGTCGACGGAGGCGGCCTCGTCGTGCAGGGCGGCGATGGCGGCCTGGACCTGGTACGGGCCGATCGGCAGGGTGGCCAGGCTGTGGGTGAGCAGGCCGGTGGCCTCCGCGATGGCGGCGCTGTCCCACCGGGACCGGTCCTGTTCGGCCAGCGGGACGAGGACGCCGTCGGGGCCGGTGCGGGCCGGGCCGCGGGCTTCGGTGAGCAGCATCAGGGCGAGCAACCCCGTGGTCTCGCCGGAGTCGGGCAGGCGGCGGTGCAGGTCGCGGGTGAGTCGGAGGGCCTGTCCGGTGAGGTCGACGCGGTGCAGCGCGGACCCGGCGCTGGCGCTGTAGCCCTCGTTGAACACGAGGTACAGCACGTGCAGGACCACCTCCAGCCGTGGCCCCAGGTCCCGCGGCAGTTCGAACCGGGCGCCCGCGTCGCGCAGCCGCGACTTGGCGCGGGAGATGCGCTGCCCCATGGTCTTCTCCGGGACGAGGAACGCCGCGGCGATCTCCGGGGTGGTGAGGCCGCCGACCGCGCGCAGCGTGAGCGCCATCTGCGAGGGCGCGGTCAGGGCGGGGTGGCAGCAGAGGAAGAGCAGTTCGAGCAGGTCGTCGCGGGCGGGTTCGGTGTCGGCCGGTTCGGCGTCGCGTCGGGACTGGTCGAAGTCCGCCAGTTCGCGGCGTTCACGGGCGGAGTCGGCGCGCACCAGGTCGACGTAGCGGCGGGCGGCGACGGTGGTGAGCCATCCCCGCGGGTGCTCGGGGACGCCGTCCCGTGCCCACGTGCCCGCCGCGGTGATCAGCGCTTCCTGCACGGCGTCCTCGCAGCGGGCGAAGTCGCCGTGGCGGCGGACGAGCGTCCCGAGCACTTTCGGGGTGAGCACGCGCAGGAGGTCCTCGACCATGGTCAACGTTCCATCAGCGGCCACATCTCCAGGCCGCCGCCGGTGCCGTGGTGGTGGACGATGCCGGGGTAGGACCGGGCGATCTCCACGGCCCGCTCCTCGCTGTCGACGTCCACCACGAACATCGAGCCGACGTACTCCTTCGCCTCCAGGTACGGGCCGTCGGTGACGACCGGCGCGTCCGGTCCCATCCGGACGGACCTCGCCCGCGGTACCAGGCCTTCGGAGAGCACCAGTTCACCCGAGTCGCGCAAGTCCTGGTTGAACCCGTCGACGTTGGCGATCAGCTCGGTCAGGTCCGCCGGGGAGAGGCTGTTCCAGACGGTCTCGTTGCCGTAGATCAGCATCAGGTACTTCATGGCCGCCATCCTGCCGGCGCGGTCGCCACGGGGCCCGACGGCGTCCCGGTCGACCCGGAAGCCGTCGGCGCGAGGCCCGTCAGGCGCGGTCGTGGAGGGTGATGCGGTAGCCGTCGGGGTCGGCGAAGGTGAACGTCCGGCCGAAGGGGCCGTCGACGGGTGCGGAGGTGATGGCGTGGCCGTCGGCGACGAGGGCGTCGTGGATGGCCTGGACTTCCGTGGCGTGGAGCCAGATCGCGGCGCCGATGCCGGGGTGGGCGGCGGAGGCGAGGTCGGTGCCGGGAACGACGTCGCGGAGTGCGAACGCGATCGGTTCCGTCTCGAAGACGACGGCGTGCGGGGGTCCGGTCGGCGAGCGGACGAGGCCGAGGTACTGCTCGTAGAACGCCTGCGACGCCGGGAGGTCGCGCGCCTGGAGCGAGATGAAGTCGGGGCCGGTGACGGGCATGGTGTCTCCTTGGCTTCGTGTCAGGTTCCTGACACGGGTCACCATATGTCAGAATGCTGACATGAGTCAAGACGGTGTCGACCTGGAGACGTCGCTGGGGTACCTGCTCAAAGAGGCGTCGAGCGTCCTGCGGGTGGCCATGGAAGAAGTGCTGCGGCCGCTGGGGATGAGCGTCACGCACTACTCCTGCCTCGAACTGCTGGCCCAACGGCCGGGTTTGTCGAACTCCGAACTCGCGCGGGGCGCGTTCGTGACGCGGCAGTCGATGAACGTGCTGCTCCAGACCCTGGAACGGGACGGCTTCGTGACCAGGCCCGCGGAGGCGCCCGTCGGGAAGGTCCTTCCCGCGCGGCTCACCCCGCGCGGGCGGCGGAGCCTGCGGAAGGCGACCGCGGCGGTCCGGTCGGTCGAGGTCAGGATGCTGGCCGGTCTGACCCTGGCCGAGCAGGCGGGCGCGTCCCGGATCCTGCGGGGCATGATCCGTTCCCTGCGCGAGGGCGACGGCGGCGCGTAGCCCGTTCCAGGCACACGCCTCGTCGCAAGTTCCGGCCCCCCAGGCGTTCCGCCCCCGTACCCCTGCTTGGCATCATGGCCCGCACAGGAGGCCCGGATGGTGAGCGATCCGTCCACCGGCGGCGCCGGTGGACTTGGGGACAACGTGCTGGAGAAGGTGCCCTCCGTCGTGGGGTGCGCGGTCTACGTCGGTGGCGAGCGGATGCCGGGGGAATGGGCGCACCGGGACGCGCTGGCGGCGGTGAGGGAGCGGCGGGAGGGGTTCGTGTGGCTCGGGTTGTTCGAGCCCACGGTGGAGTGCATGCGCGAGGTGGCCGGGACGTTCGGGTTGCACGCGCGGGCGGTGCAGGCGGCGGTCGGGGCCTACCAGCGGCCGAAGCTGGAGTACCACGGGGACACCGTGTTCATGGTGCTGAAGACCGTGCGGCACGTGGGGCACGAGTCGCCGACCACGGCGAGCGAGATCGTGGAGACCGGCGAGGTGATGGCGTTCGTCGGGGCCGACTTCGTGGTGACCGTCCGGCACGGCGTGCACTCCAGCCTGCACGGGTTGCGGGCCGAGTTGGAGGCCGCGCCGCAGCGGCTCGGGATCGGGCCGGGCGCGGTGCTGCACGCGATCGCGGCGCACGTGGTGGACAGCTACCTGTCGGTGACCAGCGCGTTCGAGGGGGACATCGACACGATCGAGGCGCTGGTGTTCGCGCCGCACGCGCCGGTCGAGGCCGAGCAGATGTACCTGATGAAGCGCGAGATCGTCGAGCTGAACCGGTCCGTGACACCGCTGGCGAACCTGCTGCGGACGTTGTCGGGCACCGAGCACGCCCTGGTGTCGGAGGACCTGCGGTCCGGGTTCCGGGATCTCGACGACCGGCTGGCGGCGGTGGCGGCGCAGATCACGGCGTTCGACGAGCTGCTCACCAGCCTGCTGTACGCGACGCTGGCGAAGGTGCAGCTCCAGCAGAACGACGACATGCGCAAGATCTCCGCGTGGGCGGCGATCATCGCGGTGCCGACGCTGCTGGTCGGCGTGTACGGGATGAACTTCGAGCACATGCCGGAGCTGGGCTGGGAGTACGGGTACTACGGGCTGCTGGGCGTGATCGCGGTCGGCTGCCTGGTGCTGCACCGGTCGTTCAAGCGGAACCGGTGGCTGTAGACCAGCGGTCGACGAGAGCGGCCACGTGGTCGCGCAGTTCGGCGTCGGGCAGCGCGGTCTGCGCGGTGAGCACGCGGTAGAAGACCGGCCCGACCAGGTGCGCGGTGCACAGGGCCGTCTCCGGCATCGCGGGCGTGGTCCCGCGCACCCGGTCGAGCACGGTCCGCGCGCTGGTGCCCAGGGGGTCGGCCGCGAGGATGAGGTCGCGCACGGCGGGGTCGTGCTGGGCCTCGCCGACCAGCGCGCGGTAGGCCAGGCCCGCGGGGGCTTCCAGGAGGAAGGCGCCCAACGCCCGCAGGTAGGTGGACAGGTCCTCGACCGGGTCCGGGTGCGCCGGGGTGGCGAGATCGTCCTGGAGATCGCCGATGGTGGCCTCCAGCAGGATCTCGGCCTTCGTCGTCCACCACCGGTAGAGCGTCTGGCGGCCGACACCGGCGCGTTCCGCGATGCCCTTCATGGTCATCGCGGCGTAGCCGACCTCGACGAGGAGGTCGTCCGCCGCGTGCAGGACGGACTGTCGTGCCTGCTCACTGCGGGGACGGCCCATTCGCGGTTCCTCGGTGCCCATCCGGCGAACTGTACCGAGACACCCGGTCGCGGCTGTGCTAGCTTACAAA
Source organism: Umezawaea sp. Da 62-37 (assembly GCF_032460545.1). Taxonomy (GTDB): domain Bacteria; phylum Actinomycetota; class Actinomycetes; order Mycobacteriales; family Pseudonocardiaceae; genus Umezawaea. The sequence goes on along the minus strand of NZ_CP135965.1, from coordinate 1,751,179 downwards.
CGAGGCACAATGCCTCGTAAATCGACCTGTCGGGACGCCTGTTCCCCGCCCCGACCCCCATCCCCGAACCGACGCCCGCGGCCCACCACGCCGCGGTGCGATGAGGTGTCCCCATGCGCCCTGAGCGCGCCCTGATCGCCGACGTCCTGCGTCGGCGAGCCCGCCCGGTGGCCGCCGGCTGCGCGGCCTCCACCGTGCACCAGACCTGCGAGGCGCTGGTGCCGCTGGCCATCGGCCTCGCCGTGGACCACGCGATCGACGGCGCCCCGCCGGTCGCCGTCCTCATCGCGGTCGCCGGTGTCCTGCTGCTGTTCACCGTGCTCGCGACCGGCGGCGGCGTCGCGGGCTGGGTGCTCGGCTCGACCTGCCTGACCGAGGCCCACGACCTGCGGGTGCGGGCGATCGGGCGCGTCCTGGCCGACCCGCTCGTCGGTCGCGACCGCAGGGCGGGGGAGCTGATGAGCATCCTGACCTCCGACACCAAGGCCACCGCCGACGTCATGCGGGTACTGGCCAACCTGACTTCGGGCTGCGCGGGCCTGGTCGTCGCGGTCGTCGTGCTGCTGCGCGTGGACCTGTGGCTGGGCCTCGGCATCGTCGTCGTGCTCCCGCTGCTGGTGCTCGGCATCGACCGGCTCGGCCCGTGGCTGGAGCGCAAGGTGCGCGCCCGTCAGCAGGCAGGCGGTCTGGCCGCCGCCCTGGCCGCGGAGCTCATCCACGCGCTGCGCCCGCTGCGCAGCTTCGGCGGCGTGCCCGAGGCGGTCCGCCGCTACCGCCTGACCAGCGGGCGGTCGCTGCACACCGCGCTCGACACGGCCTCGGCGACGGCGGTCGTCGCGGTCACCGGCCTGCTGGCGACCGGCCTGGTCCTGGTCGGCACCGCCGCCGCGGCCGGGACGATGGCGCTGTCGGGCCGCATCACCGTCGGCGAGTTCGTGACCGTGATCGTCATGGCCTCGTTCGTCGCCGACCCGGTGCGGCGCATCGCGAACGGCGTCGAGCAGGTGGCCGTCTCCCGTGCGGGCGCCGCCAGGGTCGCCGCGCTGCTGTCGGCGCCGACCCGGTCCACCGGCGGCGGCGCGCCCGACCGGCCCGGCCCCCTGACCGTGCGCGACGTGGCGGTCGGACCCGTCACCGGCCTCGACTTCACCCTCGGGGCGGGGGAGGTGCTCGGCATCGCCACCGCCGACCCCGCCACCGCGGACGCCGTGACGACGCTGCTCGCCGGCCGCACGGCCCCGGCGTCCGGCCGGGTGTCGTTCGGCGACGTCGCGATGGAGTCGTTCGACCTGAAGTCCTTGCGCCGCCACGTCCTGGTCGAGCCGCACACCGCGCACCTGCTCGGCGGCACCCTCGACGCCGTGCTGGACACCGGCCGCGGCACCGACCGCGCGACCGTCGACCGGGCCCTGGCCGCGGCGGGCGCCGACGACCTCGACCAGTACGCGTCCGACGGCGGCTACGTGCTCGAAGGCGGCGCGAACCTCTCCGGCGGCCAACGGCAACGCGTCGCGCTGGCCAGGGCGATGGCCGCCGAACCGCCCGTGCTCGTCCTGCGCGATCCCCTCACCGCGGTCGACGCCGTCACCGAGGATGCGGTCGCCGACGGCCTGCACGCGTTGCGCCGCAACGGTTGCGCGGGCACGGTCGTCATCACCACGTCGCCGCCGCTGCTGTCGCGGTGCGACCGGGTCGTGTTCCTCGACGGCGGCGCGGCACCCGTCGTCGCGACCCACGCCCAGCTCACCGCGAACCCCGCCTACGCCGAGGCGGTGCTCCGATGAGCACGAGCGTCACCGAACGGCCCGCGTTGACCACCGCCGACACCCCGATCCTGCCCATCGCGACCAGCGCGCAGACCCTCGTGGGCCTCGGTCGGGCCCTGCGGGGCCACCCGGCCGACTGCGCGCTCGCGTTCGCGCTGACCGCGTTCGCGAGCGTCGGCGCGGTCGCCGTGCCGCTGTTCCTCGGCAGGCTGGTCGACGCCGTGCGCGCCGGTCAGCCGAACCTGGTGACCCTGCTCCTGCTCACCGCCGCGGGGGTGGTGGTCGGCGCGGTCTTCACGGCACTGGCCCAGCGCGCGACCGACCGGCTCGGCGCCCGGATCGCCGCCGACCTCCGCGAGCGCGTCCTGGTCCGCGCGCTGGGCATCGAGTCGCGGGTGCTCGAACGCGTCGGCAGCGGGGACGTCTCGTCACGGGTCACCGAGGACGTGGAGAACTTCGTCGAAGCCGTTCCGCTCGCGGCCACCGTGTTCAGCGCGGTGATCACGATCCTCGTCTCCACCGCGGGCTTCGCCACCCTGGACTGGCGCCTGGCGCTCGCGTTCACCGTCGTGTTCCCGGTCTACTGGTTCAGCCTGCGCGCCTACCTCCCCAAGGCGGGTCCGCTCTACGCCGCCGAACGCCGGGCCGCCGCCGCGCGCGGCCAGGTCGTCCTCGAGTCGCTGCACGGCCTGCCCACCGTGCACGCCTACGACATGGCCGACCTCCAGACCGGCCGGGTCGCCGACGCCTCCGAGCGCACCCTGACCGCGGGCCTGCGCGCGATGCGGCTGTTCGTCTGGTTCACGAAGTCCATGAACGCCGCCGAAGCCCTCGGCCTGTCCGCGATCCTGCTCGCCGGCTACTGGCTGGTCCACGGCGGCGGCGTCACGGTCGGCGAGGTGACCGCCGCCGCGCTGCTCTTCCACCGCCTGTTCGACCCGCTCGGCACCGTCCTGCTGTCCTTCGACGACGTGCAGCGGGCGGGCGCCGCGCTGGCCCGGATCATCGGCGTCACCCTCATGCCCACCCCGCCATCCCGACCGGGCCGCCGGCACGAGGGCGCGGTCGCGGTCGTCGCGCGCGGGATCCACCACTCCTACGACGAGCACCGCGAGGTCCTGCACGGCGTCGACCTGCACGTCCCGGCGGGCACCTCGCTGGCCGTCGTCGGCACCAGCGGCGCGGGCAAGACCACCCTGGCGGGCATCCTCGCGGGCTCGTTCCCGGCCTCGCTCGGCCACACCGCCCTGGTCGACGCGCGGGGGAGCGTCGACGTCGACGACCTCGACGCGGAGCGGGTCCGGGACTGGATCGGCATGGTCTCCCAGGAGACGCACGTCTTCGCTGGCACGCTGCGCGACGACGTCACCTTCGCCGCCCCGGACAGCACGGACGACCAGGTCGTGGCCGCTTTGCGCACGGTCGGCGCCGCGGCGTGGATCGCCGCCCTGCCCGACGGCCTCGACACCGCGGTCGGCGCCGGCGAGCACCCGCTGACCGCGGCCCAGGTGCAGCAGCTCGCCCTGGCCCGCCTCCTGCTGCGCGACCCGCCCGTGGTCGTGCTCGACGAGGCCACCGCCGAAGCGGGCAGCTCCGGCGCCCGTGACCTTGAGGAAGCCGCCGCGGCCCTCGTGGCGGGCCGCACCGCGATCGTCGTCGCGCACCGCCTCACCCAGGCACGGGCGTGCGACCGGATCGCGGTGATGGCGGACGGCCGGATCGAGGAGCTGGGCACGCACGACGAACTGGTCGCGCTGGGCGGCCGGTACGCGGAGCTGTGGACGGCGTGGTCGCGGAGGTACTGACGCCCGCTGGCGCGGTTCAGCGGGTCCGGTAGCGCGTGTAGACCAGCCCGGAGGCGAAGGCGCGCTCCTCGACCAGGTCGAGGTCGAGGCGCACGCCGTCGGGGAAGAACCGCTTGCCGCCGCCGACCACGGTCGTGGTGGTGAACAGGTGGTACTCGTCCACCAGACCCGCCGCGATGGCCTGGGCCGCGAGGTTCGGGCCGTCGACGGTGAGGTCGTGGTCGGACCCGACCTTGAGCGCGCGCACGGCGTCGGGGTCGAAGGTCCGCTCGATCCTGGTCTTCGCGCTGGACACCGACTCCAGCGTTGTGGAGTACACGACCTTTTCTGCGGCCTGCCAGTCGCGGGCGTACTGGAGGATGTGCGGCGGCACGTCGGGCTCGGTGTGCGCGGTCTCCCAGTAGACCATCGTCTCGTACATCCGCCTGCCGTAGAGGTACGTGCCGACGGGGCGGAAGAGGTCGTTGACGAAGGTGTGCACCTCCTGGTCGTCGGCCCCGGTGCCGAGCCCGCCCTCCGCCGCCTCGGCGTAGCCGTCGAGCGAGGTGATCATCGAGTAGATGAGCTTGGCCATTCGTCTCCTCCGGGTGCGGCGCGTCCTTGCAAGGAGTGACCTCCGCACGGACCGGAACTCATCGGACGGCGGGCAGGCCGGTTCCGGACGTTGACACCGACCGGCCGACCCGGAAGCGTGGTCGTGTTCGGTCCGCGGGGAAACCAACACCTGGTGGTGTGATGTCGTTCGGCTCTCGGGGGAAGCGGCTGCTGGCTTCGGCCGCAGGCGCGCTGCTCGTGTTCGGCCTGGCCACCATCCCGGCCGCGGCGTCGCAGAGCGATCCCATAGCGATCACCGCCACCGACCGCGCGCTGGACTTCGACGACGGCTGGCGCTTCGCCCTGGTCAACACCACCGGCGCCGACGCGCCCCAGCCGACCGGGACGTCGGCGTGGCGGCAGGTCACCCTGCCCCACGACTGGAGCATCGGCCTCGACCCGACCCCCGGCCCCGGCACCACCGCGGGCACCGGCTTCCTCCCCGGCGGCCTCGGCTGGTACCGCAAGGACTTCCGCCTCCCGTCGTCGATGGCGGGCCGGAAGGTGTCGATCGAGTTCGACGGCGTCTACATGGACTCCGAGGTGTACCTCAACGGCAAGTCCATCGGCACGCACGCCTACGGCTACACCGGCTTCGCCCTGGACCTCACCGGGCTCGCCCACACCGACGGCACGACCGACACCCTCGCGGTCAAGGTCCGCAACCAGGTGCCCAGCAGCCGGTGGTACTCCGGCAGCGGCATCTACCGCCACGTCCGGCTCGTCGTGACCGACCAGGCCCACGTGACCCGCCACGGCGTCACCGCGACCACCCCCGACCTGGCGAACACCACCAAGGCGGGCTTCGCGATCGTGCACGTCGACACGAACGCGGTCAACGAGCGGGGCACGGCCGACGCCGACGTCGTCTCGACCGTCAGGAACGCCGACGGCCGCGCGGTGGCGACCGGGTCCACCCGGATCGCGCTGGGCGCCGAACCCCGCACCGCGGGCGTCGACATCCGCGTCGACAAGCCCCGCCTGTGGTCGACGACCGACCCGTACCTGTACTCCGTGGAGACCCGGATCGTGATCGCGGGCAAGACCGTCGACACCACCACGACGAGGATCGGGCTGCGCTCGGCGGTCTTCGACCCGAACGAGGGCTTCTCCCTCAACGGCCAGGCCATGAAGCTCCAGGGCGTCGACATGCACCACGACCTCGGCGCGCTCGGCGCGGCGGTGAACATCGACGCCGTGCGCAGGCAGATGACCATCATGAAGAGCATGGGCGTCAACTCCCTGCGCACCTCGCACAACCCGCCCGCGCCCGAGGTCGTCCAGGTCTGCGAGGAGCTGGGCATCGTCATGATGGTCGAGGCCTTCGACACCTGGCGCACCCCCAAGGCGACCTTCGACTACGGCCGGTTCTTCGACGCCAACAGCGACGCCGACGTGACGGAGATGGTGCAGGCGGCCAAGAACTCGCCCGCCGTCGTGCTGTGGTCCATCGGCAACGAGATCCCGGACTCGACGTCGGCCGCCGTCGGCGTGCCCATCGCGAAGCGGCTGATCGCCGACGTCCGCGCCGTCGACACCACCCGGCCGATCGTGATGGGGTCCGACAAGTACCGCGGCGTCCCCGCGCCCGGTTCCGCGCAGGACCAGATCCTCGCGCTGCTCGACGGCATGGGCCTGAACTACAACACCGCGGGCTCGGTCGACGCGCTGCACGCCCGGTACCCCACCAAGTTCCTCTTCGAGAGCGAGTCGGCGTCGTCCACGTCCACCCGCGGCGAGTACCAGGAACCCGACCAGCTCAACACCGGCGAGAACTACACGCCGGGCAAGCGCTCCGCGTCGTCCTACGACAACAACCTGGCGTCGTGGACGATGAGCGGCGAGTACGGCCTTAAGAAGGACCGCGACCGCAAGTACTTCGCGGGCCAGTTCCTCTGGTCGGGCTTCGACTACCTCGGCGAGCCGACGCCGTTCGACAACACCTTCCCGGTGAAGTCGTCGTTCTTCGGCGCGGTGGACACCGCCGGTTTCCCGAAGGACCTCTACCACCTGTTCCGCAGCCAGTGGAGCAGCGAGCCGATGGTGCACCTGCTGCCGATGGACTGGACCGACCACAAGCCGGGTGAGCCGGTGTCGGTGTGGGCGTACAGCAACGCCGAGGACGTGGAGCTGTTCCTCGACGGCAAGTCGCTGGGCGCGCGGTCGTTCGACCGCAAGACCACGACCTACGGCGCGGGCTACCTGGAGACCACCGGGGCCACCGGCGACGACAAGACCGTCACCACCGGCCCGTACCCCGGCAGCTACACCAGCCCCAACGGCAGCGCGGGCGAGCTGCACCTGACCTGGGACGTCCCCTTCGCGCCCGGACGGCTCGTCGCGGTGGCGAAGAAGAACGGCGTCGAGGTCGCCAGGGACGAGATCCGCACCGCGGGCGCCCCGGCGGCCATCCGGCTCACCCCGGACCGCAAGGCGGTCGCCGCCGACGGCGAGTCGCTGGTGTTCGTGACCGCGGACGTCGTCGACCGGCGCGGGGTCGTCGTGCCGGACGCCGGCGACCAGCTGTCCTTCCAGGTGCGCGGCGGCACGCTCGTCGGCCTGGACAACGGCGCGCAGGAAAGCGCCGAGAACTACCAGGCGACGTCGCGGAAGGCGTTCAACGGCAAGGCGCTGGCGATCGTCCGCACAGGACCGAACGCGGGCCCGATCACCATCACCGCAGGCTCGCCGCGCCTGCGGTCGGCGTCCACGACCATCGTCGCCACCCGGACCCGGCACCAGGGCAGCGCCCTGCCGCCTTCGGCGGGTCCGCTCCGCGAGGTGCTCACCGCCCTGCCGACCACGCCGACCGCGGACGCGAGCTACTCCGGGTCCCCCGACACGGTCCCGGCCGCGATGACCGACGGCACCACCGCGAGCGGCGGCTGGTCCAACGCCTACGTCAAGCAGGCCACCGCGCTGCTGCCCACCATCAGCCGCGCCCGGCCCGCCGACTGGGTCTCGCTGTCCCTGCCCCGGTCCCAGCGCCTCGGCGGCGTCCAGGCGTACTTCACGACCGACGCCACGCACGCGCTGCCCGCGTCGATCGGGGTGTCCTACTGGAACGGCCGGGCCTACGAACCGGTGCGCGGCCTGCGGATCGCGTGGGCCACCGGGTCGAACCAGCCGACCAGGATCACGTTCGACCCGGTGTCGACAGATCGGGTCAAGCTCGACCTGACCAGCGGCGCGCCCCGCACGTCGACCGGGTTCCTCCAGATCGCCGAACTCACGGCGGGCTGACCGACCCGTTCCGGTGCTCGTTCGCCCGAGCGCTTGACTTCAAGCGCTTGAAGGGGCGCCTCGATCGAGGTGTCAACCTGCCTGCGGGGCAAGGTGGCGATGCGGGACGCCCGACCCCCGGATGGAGGAGGTCGCCGCCGCGGCCCGCGGCAGGGGCGGACGGTCATGTGATGGGCTGCGAGCTGACCCGCCTGGCCGACATCCGGGTGGCCGCGGCCGGGGTGCGCGACTTGCTCGGCTCGGTGACGGTGCGGCCGTTGCGCGCCCTGGTCGCCAATACCGGGATTCCGCGATGACGTGGAACCACTGTCCCCTCCCATTCAGGGGACTACGGGTGGAACGGGGCTTTGGTCTGCGCCGACCCCGCGCTGGTCGCCGATCCGGCGGCGGTTACGAGTACAACGACTCCCCGATCACCGGGTTCAGCCTCACGCACATCGCGGGCCCCGGCTGCGACGTGCCGTTCCTGCCGACGGTCGGCGCCGTCAACGGGGCGGCGACCGAGGCGTTCTCGCACGCCGACGAGAAGGCGGACGCGGGCCACTACCGGGTGAAGGGGGACTCGGGCATCACCACCGGGCTGACCGCGATCACCCGGTCGGGGATGGGCCGGTTCACCTTCCCCGCCACCAAGCAGGCCAACCTGCTGATCAAGCTCGCGGGCAGCCAGACGCCGGTGAGCGGCACCAGCGTCACGGTCGTCAGCAGCACCGAGGTCGTCGGATCCGTTACCACCGGCCACTTCTGCGGCGCCGGCCCGACGTGCGCGATGTACTTCGCGGCGAAGTTCGACCGCCCGTTCACCACCAGCGGGACCTTCGCCACCGCGGCGGCAGCTCCGCAGGCCCGTCCCGGATCGACGCAGACCGCGCAGGAGGCGGCGCCGCAACCGGCCGGGCCCAACGGCGAGTACCTGACCTTCGACACCACCGCGAACCAGGTCGTGCAGGCCAGAGTCGGCATCTCCTGCGTGTCGACCGGCAACGCGCAGGCCAACCGCGAGGCCGAGAACGCCGACCGGACCTTCGACGCCGTGCACCAGAGCGCGCACGACTCGTGGAACGCGATGCTGAACCGCATCAGGATCGCGGGTGGAACTCCCTCGCAGCAAACGGTTTTCCACACCGCGCCGTACCACGCCCTACAACACCCCAGCGTCTACTCCGACACCAACGGCCAGTACCCCGGCTTCGACAACACCACCCACGCGGTGGCCGCGGGGCACGCGCAGTACGCCAACTCCTCCGGCTGGGACATCTACCGCAGCCAGGCGCAGCTGTCCGCGCTGCCAGCGCCGGCGCAGGTCAGCGACATGGCCCAGTCCATGGTCAACGACCACGCGCACAGCGGCCGATTGCCGAAGTTCAACCCCGCCTCCGGGTCCATGCAGCCCAGGGAGGTCGACGGCTCGTGGACCGCGGGCTTCAACCCCGCGAGCGGCGACAACTTCGTCGAGGGGACCTCCTGGCAGTACACGGGAATGGTGCCGTTCAACGTCGGTGGGCTCGCGCCTGGTACGTCTGGTCCGCACTCGGCATGTTCCCGGAAACCCCCGGCACCGCCGACTTCGCCCTGGGCAGCCCGATGTTCACCCAGGCCGTCGTCACCCTGCCGACCGGCGGCACGCTCACGATCAACGCCCCGGCCGACAACGCGCCGTACGTGCAGAGCATGGCGGTCAACGGCAGCGCTTGGAACAACGCCTACCTGCCGCCGTCGATCATCAGCGCGGGCGGCACCGTGGACTACGCGCTCGGCACCACGGCCAACACGTCGTGGGCGAGCGCCCCGTCCTCCGCGCCGCCGTTCTACCCCGGCACCGGCGCCTCCCTGGCCCCCACCGGCCCGGTGGCCTCGGGGATCGCGGGCAAGTGCGCGGACGTCGACCACAGCGCCGTCGCCAACGCCGCGCACATCCAGCTGTGGGACTGCAACAGCTCCGGCGCGCAGCAGTGGCAGGTCCGTTCCGGCGCCCTGGTGAACCCGCAGTCGGGCAGGTGCCTGGACATCCCCGACAGCGCCACCACCAACGGCACGCGGCTCCAGATCTACGACTGCGACCAGAGCACCGCGCAGAAGTGGACCGCTCCGGCCTAGCCGAGTCGCGTACGGGGAGGCTTCGACCGGCCTCCCCGGGCGCCCTCAGTGCACCAGCACGATCTTCCCGCGGGCGTGCCGCGTCTCGCACAGCTCGTGCGCCGCGACGACCTCGTCGAGCGGGAACGCCGCCGCGACGGGTACCCGCAGCCGCCCCTCGGCCGCCAGCGCGACCGCGATCGCCAGTCCGCGCACCGCGAGGGGATCGGCAGGGGCTCCCACGGCGTCGGCCGTGCCGTCGGCGGGCGCTCCGTGCGACATGTGCACGCCGTGCGCCGCCGCCGTGAAGTCCGGGGCGATCGTCACCACCCGCGCCGGGTCGCCCGCGATGGCGATGAGGTCCGGCAGCGACCCGCCCGCGCAGTCGAACACGGCGTCCACTCCGGACGGTGCCAGCGTGCGAACCCGTTCCACGAGCCCGTCCCCGTACGTCGTGGGCACCGCGCCCAGCGACCGCAGGAACTCGTGGTTGCCCTCGCGGGCCGTTCCGATGACGGTGGCGCCGCGGGCGACGGCCAACTGGACGGCGACCGCCCCGACCCCACCCGCCGCACCCTGGATCAGCACCGTCTGCCCGGCCTGGACGGCGAGCCGGTCGAGCACCCTCGTCGCCGTCTCCACCGCACCCGCGGCCCCGCCCGCTTCCTCCCAACTCCACCCGCCGGGCTTGGCCGCCCACGCCGTCAGGACCGCGAAGTCCGCGTTGGCCGCGCGCCCGGCCGTGGTCGTCATGCCGAACACCTCGTCGCCGACCGCCACGCCCGTGACGTCGTCGCCGACCTCGTCCACCACGCCCGCGGCGTCGAAGCCGGTCAGCCACGGGAAGGTCGTGGGCACGACGTCGCGGAACGCGCCGGACCGGATGTGCATCTCGCCGGGGGAGACCCCGGAGGCGCGCACGGCGACGCGGACCGTGCCGGGTCGGGCGTGCGGGGCCTCGACCTCGGCGACGTGCACGACATCGGGCGGGCCGAACTCGGTGAACCGGACTGCTCTCATGGATCGGGAACGTAACGGAGCACCCCGTCCGTTTGGCTAAAGTGAGAGTGGTGACAGCAGAAGTGGGAACGAAGCTCCGGTCGGACGCCCGCGACAACCGCGAGCGCATCGTCGAGGTCGCCCGCGCCGCCTTCGCCGTGGACGGCCTCGACGTGCCGATCCGGGAGATCGCCCGGCGCGCCGAAGTGGGCGTCGCCACCGTCTACCGGCACTTCCAGACCAAGGAGGCGCTGCTGACGGAGGCGTTCGCCGAACGGATGGCCTCGTGCTCGGTGATCGTGGAGGAGGGGCTGGCCGCGGACGACCCGTGGGCGGGCTTCAGCCTGGTCATCTCCCGGCTCATGGAGGTCCACGCCCTCGACCGCGGCTTCGCCCGCGCGTTCATCTCGCAGCAGCCCCACGCGGCCGACTTCGCCGCGGAGCGCGACCGCACGGTGCGCATGCTGCTCGAACTGGTGCGGCGCGCGCAGGACGCGGGGCCGCTGCGGTCGGACTTCGTGCTGGAGGACATCAGCCTGGCGTTGATGGCGAACGAGGGCATCCGCGCCGAGTCACCGGCCCTGCGCGTCGCCGCGTCCCGCCGCTTCGCGGCCCTGATGCTCCAGTCGTTCGAGTCGAACCCCGTCTGCGCGCCGCTCCCACCGGCCGTCCGGCTGCCGATGTCCAGGGCCTAGATCCCGCGTTCGACATCGCCGAGAAGTTTTTCGGAGTCGTGTCGATCCGCCGTACTCCCGATCGACGCGTGGTCAGGAGCAGGCACCGGAAGCCTGCCGGACCGGGAGGACACGACATGACCACCACGACCGCTCAGCGCTCCGCCACCGCCACCACCGCTCCGCTCACCCGCCACCTGCCGACCGCGGGCCGGGTCGTCATGGGGCTGCTGTTCGTCGTCATGGGCTCAACGGCTTCCTGAACTTCCTGCCCCAGCCCGAAGGCGCCACGATGTCCGCCGACGCGGTCGCGTTCAGCATGGCGCTGGCCACGACCGGCTACATGATGCCGCTGACGATGGGCGTGCAGCTGCTGTCCGGAATCCTGTTGCTGGCCAACCGCTTCGTCCCGCTGGCCCTCGTCGTGCTCGCGCCGGTGGTCGTCAACATCTTCGCGTTCCACCTGTTCCTGGAGCCGAGCGGCCTGCCGATCGCGATCGCCGTCGCCGCACTGGAACTCGGCCTGGCCTGGACCCACCGCGCCGCCTTCCGCCCGGTGCTCCGCGCCACGGTCTAGGGCCGGCCGAGGAACCGCCGGACCACCCTGCCGAACGGCCCCGCCTACCCGCCCATGCGTTCGACCGTGAACGCCGTCAGGAACCCGACCGTCGTGATCAGTCCGGTGTACAGCCCGCTGCGCTCGAACGCCTCGGGGATCATCGTGTCCGCCACCATCGCCAGGATCGCACCGGCCGCCACAGCGGTGATCACCGCGATGGTGGCGGGGGAGGCGTCACCCAGCAGCAGGTTGCCCAGCAACGCGGCCAGCCCGCTCGCCACCGCGATCCCGGTCCACACCCCGAACACGTACCCGGCCCCACGTCCGGCCCGTTTCATCCCGGCCGCGCTGGACAGTCCTTCCGGGACGTTCGAGATGAACACGGCCACCAGCACCGCCACCCCGACACCGCCTCCGCTGAGCAGGGAAAGCCCCAGCACCACGGACTCGGGAATCCCGTCCAGCAACGCCCCCACCGCGATCGCCGCCCCGCTGCCGGCCTCGTCGGCCTGCTGGTCCCCGGACCGCTTCCGGTGCCGTGCCCCGCGCCGCGCCAGCAGGACGTTCACCACCACGTACACCCCGGCCCCGCCGAGGAACCCCACCACGGTCGGCACCAGCCCGCCCGACTGCTCGGCCTCGTCGACCAGGTCGAACGCCAAAGCCGAGATCAGCACGCCGGCCCCGAACGCCATGATCCCCGCGACCACCCCGCGCGACACCGGCACCCGCCAGGCGACAGCGGCCCCCAACACCAGCGCCCCACCGCCGAGCAACCCCCACAGCCCGGCTTCCAACCACTGCGGCACAACCCACCTCCTCACCCGCCTGTACCCGCGACCGGACCACGTGAACCACTCGCCGACGAGCAACAGGCGGTGGTAGGCCCCCTTCCCGCCGCCTGACGATCACACACCGCGGCGCCCGAGCCGCGTCGGCGCGCGGTGGACGGTTCAGGTGGTCTTCTCGCGTTCCACCCGGTCCAGGTGTTCGTGCTGGAGGACTCCCATGCGCAACGCGTCGCGGTACCGCCCCGCGGCGAAGAACTCCTCCCGCAGGGTCCCCTCGTCCTGGAACCCGACCTTCCGGTAGACGTGGATCGCCTTCTCGTTCTCCACGTCCACGATCAGGTAGACCTTGTGCAGGTTCAGCACCGCGAAGGCGTGGTCGAGCGCTCTCCCGGTGGCCGCGGCGGCGAGTCCGCGTCCCTGGAACTGCGGCGCGATGATGATCTGGAACTCGGCGTTGCGGTGCACGTCGACGATGCCCACCAGTTCGACCAGCCCGGCGGCCTCGCCGTCGACGTCGATGATGAACCGGCGCTCGCGCTCGTCGTGGATGTGCCGGTCGTAGATGCCGCGCAGCTCCACCAGCGCCTCGAACGGCTCGTCGAACCAGTACGACATGATCTGGTCGTCGTTGAAGAGCTGGTGGACGAACGGGAGGTCGTCCCTTTCGAGCGCACGCAGGCGGAGGGGCGGTGTCGACATGGGGATGATCGTAGAACCGCGGACGGACCCACCGCGCGGCCTGCTCAGCGCCGTCCGTCCCACAGCACGCGCTCGTCCGCCCGGTCGTCCACAACGGTCGCCGAGTCCGTGTCGAACACCATCCCCACGCGGTGGTCGGCGGAGTACACCGGCCAACCGGGATCCCCGGTGGCGGCGAACTCGACCCACGCCCGGTGCACCGCGTCGGCCAGCTCCTGCGGCGCGTGCCCGTCCGTGATCGCCACGAAAGCCGGTTCGTCCAGGTTGTCGAACACGAACGGCAGCTCGATCACGTGGCAAGCGCCGAGAGCGCCGTCGTAGGCGGGTGACCGCCAGGCGAACTCGTACACGTGCGACCGCCCGTGCGCCTCGGCGAGCCGCACCGCCGGGATCCGGTAGTACCAGTCGGTGATGACGGCGGCCAGCACGTCGCCCGCGGTGCTCCCCGGTCGGTTCGCGCGGTACCGCCGGACCGCGCTGCCCGCGGGCAGCCCGTACCGGCGGGCCCCGAGGTGCAGGACCATGGAATTGATCTTCGTGATGAGTCCCGTCGGCACCACGAACAGCCGGGCCTCCTCCGCGTTGGTGCCGATGAGCACGTCCACGTCCGACCCCGCCCCCGAGGCGATGCACTCGATCGGGGAGGCCGGGAGGACCTCGCCGTCGACCACGGGTTCGAACGGCATCAGGTTGCGGGCCACCTCGCCCCACAGCTTCGCCCTGGGCTTGGCGCCGATCTCGGTGGCGATCCGGGTCTGCGCGTCCAGCAGCCGGGCCATCGGGACCGAGGCGATCGCCTCGCGGTTCGGGGCGACGCCGAGGATGGCGGCCAGGCGGGTGCCGATCAGCCGGGCGGTGGTGGGGGAGACGACGCTGTGGCCCGCGCCGGACTGGGCGATGGCGCGGCGGAACAGGCCGCGCGCGCTGGGCATGGCGAGCAGCGTGCACACGCTCATGGCGCCCGCGGACTCGCCGAAGGCGGTGACGTTCGCCGGGTCGCCGCCGAAACCCGCGATGTTGTCGCGCACCCACTCCAGCGCGGCGACCTGGTCGAGCAGCCCGAGGTTGGGGACGCCGTCGCCGAGCCAGAGGAAGCCGTCCGCGCCGAGCCGGTAGTTGATGGTCACCAGCACCACCCCGTCGCGGGCGAAGCGGGTGCCGTCGTAGCCGCCGATCGAGCCGGAACCGCTGGTGAACGCGCCGCCGTGGACGAACACCATGACCGGCGCCGAACCCGTGGTGTCCGCGGTCCAGACGTTGAGGTTGAGGTAGTCGTCACCGGGGATGAGCGAGCGCGGCACCAGGTCGGCCAGCGGGCCGGAGCTGTCGGCCTGCGGCGCGGTGGGGCCGAACCGCGTGGCGTCGCGCGTCCCGGTCCACGGCTCGACCGGGCGCGGCGGCTGGAACCGGTTCGGGCCGACGGGCGGGGCGGCGTAGGGATGCCCTTGAACACGAGCACGCCCGTGTCGGTGACGGTGCCGCGGACGCTCCCGTGGTCGGTGGTGGCGGTGGGCTGGTCGGTCAACGATCCTCCGGGCGTGGTGCGGAACGGTGGTGTCACAGCATCCTGCCGGTCACGCGGCGAGACCGCCGACCAGGAGGCCGACCACCCGGCGGGCGAGGTCGTGCACCTCGTCGGCGGTCTGGTCCTCGATCTCGCGGTACCAGGTGTCCACGGCGTTGAGGCTGCTGAGCAGCGTCCTGGTGGCGAGGCTCGGGTCGGTCGCGCGCAGGGAGCCGTCGTCGACCCCCTCCACGACGACGCCGTGGAACAGCTGCTCGTAGTCGCTGCGGAGCTGGTTGAGAGCCACCAGCGCGTCGCGCTGGCGCGTCTTGAGCGCGGTCGACACCTCGCCCCGCACCGCTTGGTGGACGATGTGGTGGAACGCGAGGTCCTCCATCAGGTTGAGCAGGTGCGCGACCGACATGGCCACGAGCCGGTCGCGGCCGTTCCCGTCGCCCGTCGCGTGCGGTTCGACCCGTTCGCGCACGCGCCGCATGGCCTCCTCGTAGACCGCGAGGAAGATGTCGAACTTCGACCGGAAGTGGTAGTAGACCAGGCCCTTGGTCGCGCCGAGGCCGTCGGCGATGTCGTCGATCGTGGTGTTGGCGAACCCCGTGGCCATGAACGCCCCGGCGGCAGCGTCGAGGATCCTGCTCCGGGCGTCCGGGGCCGTCTCCGGGCTCGCGCTCACCGGCATCTCCTCTCGCCCGGACCCGGCCATCGTCGCACAGGCACACCTGTGACGGTTGACACACCGGGCCGCTCAATTTACCGTGATACTCAGTAGTATCCCAGGTGAAGGGGTCTTTGCGAATCCGCCGCACTGGCCTGAAACCAGCCGCACGACCCGGACACCCCCGTGGAGCGCCAACTCCGAAGGGGCCGTCGATGACGACGATCGCGAACGACCAGCTGCACGAGCACGCCACCAGGAAGGCGATGACCCGGCTGTTGCCGATCCTCGGCATCGCCTACTTCATGTCCTACGTCGACCGCACGAACATCGCGCTGGCGAAGACGGCGCTGGAAGCCGACATCGGGATGGGCGCCGCCGCCTACGGGCTGGGCGCGGGCCTGTTCTTCCTGAGCTACGCCCTGCTCGAGGTGCCGAGCAACCTGGTGCTCTACCGGGTCGGCGCGAGGGTGTGGATCGCCCGCATCGCGGTGACGTGGGGCCTGGTCTCCGCGGCGATGATGTTCGTCCAGGACGAGTTCTCCTTCTACGCCCTGCGCCTGCTGCTCGGCGCCACCGAGGCGGGCCTGTTCCCGGCCCTGATGTACACGGTGACGCTGTGGTTCTCCCAGAAGCACCGCGTCACGGTGGTGGGCCTGATCTACACCGCCCCCTGCGTCGCGATCGTCGTCGGCTCGCCCCTGGGCGGCGCGCTGATGGAGTTGCAGGGCGTGGGCGGCCTGCGCGGCTGGCAGTGGATGTTCCTCGTCGAGGGGCTCGTCACGGTCCTGGTCGGCGTCCTGGTCTGGTTCGTCCTGCCGGGCCGCCCCGCCGACGCCAAGTGGCTCACGCCCGAGGAGGCGGCCGTGCTCGCGGAGCGGGCCGTCACGCAGGGCGTCCCGTCGCCCACGCGGATGCGCGGGAACCTGCGGCTGGCGTTCGGCCGCCCGACGGTGCTGGTCCTGGCCTCGATCTACTTCGTCAACCAGGCCATCAGCTCGGGGATCGGGTTCAACTTCCCGGCGCTGCTCCAGTCGCTCGGCCTCAAGAGCCCGTTCCTCATCGGGCTGCTGGCCGGTGGCGGCGGGATCTCGGCGCTGGCGGGCGTGCTGTTCTTCCCGTGGCTCAAGCGCCGCGTCGGCCGCGAGGTCCAGCTGATCGGCGTGTGCGCCGGGGCCGGGCTGCTGATCCTGGTCGGGTTCCTGGCGTCCGCGAACCCGTTGTGGCGCATCGGCCTCATCTTCGTCGCCAACTTCTTCGCGCTCGGCACGCTGCCGCTGTTCTGGTCGATCGCCATGTCGCGGATGTCCGGGCTGGTCGCCGTGGCGGGGCTGGCGTTCATCAACATGCTCGGCATCACCGGCGGGTTCGTCGGGCCGTACGCCTACGGCCTCGTCGAGCAGTCGACCGGAAGCCTGATCGCGCCCTACTACCTGATCACCGCCGCCTCCTGCGTCGGTGTAGCGCTGGTGCCGGTCCTCGCCCTGTGCATCCGCCGGGAGAAGGAGCACGACGACGGCGTCGGGCAGCGGCCCACCGCCGAGGCCGACCCGGCGACCGCGGGGACGCCGTGAGGCCCCGGTGGCTCGGCGCCCTGCTGGTCGCGGTGTTCGCCGTCGGCTCCGCGGGCTCGTCCGCGGCGGCGAGCGCGCCGCTCCGGTACGCGGCGCTCGGTGACTCCTCGGCCTCGGGTCCGCTGATCCCGAACCAGATCGACCAGCGGTGCCTGCGCTCGGACCGGAACTGGCCGCACGTGCTGGCCGGACGCCTGGGCGCCGCGCTCGTCGACGTGACCTGCTCGGGCGCGCGGACGGCGGACCTTGCGGGCAGGCAGTCCGGTGTGGTGCCGCCGCAGTTCGACGCGCTGCGTGGGGACACCGAACTGGTCACGATCGCCATCGCGGCCAACGACATCGCGATGTACGAGGCCTTCACCGAGTGCGCGACCCCGGCACCGCCGCCCGTTCCCGCTGGGCCGACGTGCAGGCAGAAGTCCGCGGTCGGCGGCGTCGACAAGTACACCTCCCGCACGGCCGCGACCGCGCCGAAGGTGGGGGCCGCGCTGGAGGAGGTCCACCGCAGGTCGCCGAACGCGCGGGTGGTCGTCGTCGGGTACCTGACGTACTGGCGTGCGGGCGGCTGCTACCCGACCGACCCGTACCTGCCGGCCGACGCGGACTACATGCAGTCCAGGCTGGACCAGCTCGGCGTCATGCTCGCGCAGCAGGCGAAAGCGCACAACGCGTCCTTTGTGGACATCCGTCGGCCGAGCGCCGACCGCGGGCTGTGCGAGGTGCCCGCCCGGCGCTGGCTGGAGGGCGGGGCGCCCGCCTCGACGACCTACCCCTACCACCCGAACGCCGCCGGGATGGCCGCCGCCGCCGGGATCGTCGCGGGGGTGGTGCGGGGCGGGTAGACGTGGAAAAAGCGCGGGCGGACTCCACTCGGGGTCCGCCCGCGCCTTCCCGTCGATCCCTAGCCGAGCGCGACGTGCAGCAGCTTCTCGTTGCTGTTGTTGGGGGTGCTGTCCTTGTCGCCGGTGTTCGACGTCGTCAGCCACAGGCCGCCGTCGGGCGCGGCCTCCACCGTGCGCAGCCGCCCGTACGTGCCGTTGAAGTAGATCTGCGCGTCGGGCAGGTTGCCGTTCGTGATCGGCTCCCGGTACAGCCGGGTGCCGCGCTCGCAGGCCACGTACAGCACGTCGCGCACGACGGTGATGCCCGAGCACGAGCCGTCAGCGGTGGAGTAGGTCCGCTTCGGCGCGATGAACCCGGCGGTGCCGCAGGAGCCCGTGCCGTTGGAGGTGCCCTCGCACGCGGGCCAACCGTAGTTGCCGCCCTTGGTGATCAGGTTGGTCTCGTCCATGATCGCGTTGCCGAACTCCTGCTCCCACAGGCGACCCTGCGAGTCGAACGCCAGCCCCTGCGGGTTGCGGTGGCCGTAGCTCCACACGTAGTTGCCGAACGGGTTGTCCGAGGGCACGCCGCCGTCCGGGTTCAGCCGCAGGACCTTGCCGTTGAGGCCGTTCTTGTTCTGCGCGTTGTCGCCGTTCTGGGCGTCGCCGGTGCTGGCGTAGAGCTTGCCGTCCGGGCCGAACCGCAGCCTGCCGCCGTCGTGGAACTTGTTGCGCAGGATGCCGCTGAGCAGGATCTGCTCGGAACCGGTGTCGAGCCGGTCGTTCTCCAGCTTCATCCGCACGATCCGGTTGTCGTTCGGGGACGTGTGCATGAAGTAGAGCCAGTGGTCGGTCGCGAACGAGGGCGAGATGGCGAGCCCCATCAGGCCGCCCTCGCCGTCGGTGCCGGACACGTTGGGCACCGTGCCCACGGTCGTCTTCGCCCCGGTGGCGGGGTTGAGGTGGACGATGTCCTGCGCGTCGCGGCGGCTGTAGAGGATCGTGCTGTCCGGCAGCGTGACCAGGCCCCACGGGATGTCGGTGTCGGTCCCGATCTGGGTCACCCCGCACACCGGGTTGCTGCACCCGGCGCCGGTGGTCACCGCGGCGGTGCCGCTGCGCGCGGACTGGTTCGCCTGCCCGTCACGGGCGATGACGTAGTACTGGTACCTGGTGTTCGCGGCCAGTCCGCTGTCGATGAACGACGTGGCCGGGGCGGCGGTGGCCGTGCCGGTGACCGTGCCGACCTTGACGTCACCTCGGTAGACGTCGTAGGCGCGGACGCCGGTGTTGTCGGTCGACGCGGCCCACGACAGCGTGACCGTGGTCCCGGACGCGGACCCGGCGAGCTGCGAGGGCGCGGTCGGCGGCTGCGTGTCGGCCTGGCACTGCGGCGGTGTGATCGGCACCGTGGTGCTGGCCTGGGACACGTTGCCCGCCGCGTCGCGCGCGTTGACGAACAGCCCCCAGGTCACCCCGGCGACCACGGTGAGGCTGGTGGACAGCGTGGTGCCGCCGACCGACTTCATCAGCTGGCCGTCGTGGTAGACGTCGTAGAAGGCGACGCCGACGTTGTCCGTCGAGGCGTTCCACGAGAACGTCACCGCGTCGCACACCAGGTCGCTCACCCTGGCGTTCCCCGGCACCGTCGGGGCCTGCGTGTCGACGGCGCCGCCGGAGGTCCGCCACTTCTGGTTGTCCTGCCCGTTGCACGTCCACATGCCCACCAGGGCGCTGTTGGCCGTGCTCGCGGCCTTCACGTCCAGGCAGAGGCCGGACTGCGAGCCGACGATCGCGCCGTTCGAGTTGAGCGACCAGCGCTGGTTGGCGCCGCCGTTGCAGGTGTAGACCTGCACGTCGGCCGGGGACGTCGTGTCCGCGCCGACCACGTCCAGGCACAGGGTGTCGTCGTAGATCCGGATCTCGCCGGTCGAGGTGAGGTTCCACTGCTGGTTGGCCTGGTCGTGGCAGTCGAAGATGCTGACCGCCGTGCCCGACGTGCGGGCGCCGCCCACCACATCGAGGCAGCGGCCCGAGGCCACGCCGACCACGGCCGTGCCGGCCGCCGCCGAAGCGGGTACCGCGCTGCCCGCGGACGCGATCGTCACCACGGCCAGCAGGGTCGCCAGCAGGCGGGCCGTCCCGGCCCTCGTCGTACTCCGTCGCATGGAATTCCTTCGGTGTCGCACAGGGACCGCGACGGTGGGGAATCCGGCGCCGCGGGTCGGGCACGGCTCCGCGACCAGGGCGGGTGGCGGCGGTGCCGGGGCGGGTGGTGGAAGCGCTCCCACCCTCTTGGGCCACTATCCCAACGCTCCGCGTGCCCGGCAACTCAGGTGCCCCTGCCGCAGGACTTCGTCGAACGGCGAATCCCGTTGCGCCACCTGGTGTTCCCCGCCCCGGCCGGTCGCCACCTGAGACGCTGGGGGCCACAAAGGACGGTAGGTGGACCCGTCGGTCTACCGGGGTGTCGCGGGGCGTCGGCGAAGGCCCGCACCCGGACGTCCGGGGTGGTCAGCGCCGGGGCGAGTGGGAGCGGGCGGGTGCGGCCCGAAGTGCGGTTCCCCGGCGATGGTCGCGGAGCGCCGCAACTCCGCGACGCCTCACCGATCACGAAATGTGATCGCTGCGGAGTCCGGGTGGGGCTGGTTCGGGCCCGCCCGATCGGCTGGGATCGACCCATGCGCATCGGAACCGGCCTGATCGACCCCGCCACGCCCGCGGAGGTGGCGGCGGCCGCGGCGGACGCCGCCCGCCGCGGCCTGGACAGCTTCTGGACCAACCAGAGCCCCGGCGGGTGGGACCCGCTCATGTTGTTGGCCACCCTCGGCGAGCGGCCGCCGGAGATCGGCACGGCGATCCTCGCCACCTACCCCCGGCACCCGGTGACGACCGCGACCGAGGCGCTCACCGTGCAGGCCCTGACCGGCGGCGCGCTGACGCTGGGCGTCGGACCGAGCCACGCCTGGTACATCCGCGACCAGCTCGGCATCCCGTACACCTCGCCCCTGCGGCACACCCGCGAGTACCTGTCGGTCCTGCGGCCGCTGCTGCGCGGCGAACACGTCCGGCACGCGGGGGAGTTCTTCACCGTCGACACCGAACTCGGCCTCACCGCCCCGGCCCCGCCGCTGCTGATGTCGGCGCTCGGGCCGCGGATGCTGGAGCTGGCGCGGGAACTCGCCGACGGCGTCGTCACGACGTGGGTGACGCCCGAGCTCATCGCCGACCACGTCGTGCCCCGCGTCGGCCCCGACCTCCGCGTCGTGGTCCAGGTCATCACCCTGCTGACCACCGATCCCGCCGGCGCCCGCGAGGCGCTGTCCAGGGATCTCGCCTTCGTCGCCGGAATGCCCGCGTACCGGGCGTCCCTCGGCCGCGCCGGTCTCTCCGACCCGGCGGACACCGTCGTGATCGGCGACGAGGAGGCCGTCGTCGACGCCCTGGCCCGGTTCCGCGACGCGGGTGCCACCGACGTCGTCGTCGCACCCCTCGGCGGCCCCGCCGACCGGGCGCGGACGCTGGACCTGGTCGGCGCGGCCGCGCTCCGGTGAGCTGACCGGTGTCAGCGCAGGACGCGCGTGGAGAGCGCGTCGAGCCAGGGGGCGGGCTCGGGCGGTCGGCGGTGGCGGACCGCGTCCACTCCCGCCGCGCGGGCGGCGGCGAGGTCGGCGTCCGCGCTGCCGACGAACACGCACGACCGCGCGGGGACGGCGCACGCGTGGACCGCCGCGGTAACCAGGTCCGGGGCGGGCGGCAGGACGGCGGGATCCGGCCCGCTCCGCCCGGCGATCCGACGCACGTGCGCGTCCAGCCCGTGCAGCACGAGGAACATCCGGATCGCCTCGACGTCCAGCGACCCCACCACGGTGATCCGGGCACCGCCCGCCGCCAGCGCGGCGAACACCTCGTGGACACCGGGCACGACCCGTGCCGCCGCCACCACCTCGCACTCGATCCGCCGCCACTGCGCGTACACGGCCCGCTCGGTGGCCGGGCCGATGGTCGCCGCGAAGGCGAGCACCACGAACGGATCGCTGGTCCGCTCCACCTTCCGCGGCAGCCGGTCCTCCGCCACCAGCACCCGCAGCCTCCCGGCGATCGACTCCACCGCCAGCCCCTCGGCCACCGGCCCGTCCAACGCCACCAGCACGTGGTCGCGTTCCTCCAGCAGTTCTTCGGCCTGCACGGCATCCCCCCTCGGTTTCCCCCCACGACCAGGATGCCGCCAACCGGGCTTGTTGTCAGGGGTATCGGGTGCTTACCAGTGGCCGGGCCGCACGGGTGGCCGTCGGACCACCGGGTGCCCGCCACGGCCGACCCGGCGTCAGGCCAGGTGCGGGGAGCCCAGGCAGTGCGCTGCCGAGGTCGCGGCGGCGGTGAGGGCTTCGGGCACGTCGGCGCCCGCGAGGTGGGCGAGCAGGAAACCGGAGAAGAACGCGTCGCCCGCGCCGTTGGTGTCCACGATCCGCTCCACCGGCACCGCCGCGACCCGGTGCACCACGCCGTCGGCCACCGCCACGGCACCGTCCGCGCCGAGCGTCGCCACCGCGGTCCGGCAGCCGGTCAAGGCGAGCAGCGCCTCCAGGTCGGCGCGGTCGGGCACGCCGTCGTCGTTGAGGAACAGGTGGTCCGCGGCGGCCAGGAAGTCCTGGTGGAACGCCGAGCGGCCGTTGTAGTCGTGCAGGTCGCACCAGACGGGGACACCCGATGCCCTGGCGGCGGCCAGCAGGGGGCGGGAGTGTTCGGCGAGGTCGATCACGACGGCGTCCGCGTCGGTGAGGGCGGCCAGCGCCCGGTCGTCGTGGCGCGGAGTCGTCAGCACGGGCACCTCCAGGTAGATCGACACCCGGCCGCCGTGGGAGTCCATCAGGTTGAGGTGCTGCTCGGTCGGCCCGTCGGCCATCTCCGCGATCACCTCCACACCGGCCGCCGTGAGCGTGTCGACCACCGTGCGCCCCGGACCGTCGTCACCCACGACCGTCCGGAGGGTGACCCGCGCGCCGAGCCTCGCGAGGTTCAGCGCCTTGCCCGCGGACGTGCCGCCGATGGTCTCCCAGTGCCGTCGGGCGAACTCCATGTGCGGACGGGCCTCGGGCAGCTCGTCCAGTTCCACCAACCGGTTCCAGGACACCGGGCCCGCGACGAACACCCTCGGATCGCTCATGGGGTCATTGTGGATCACGAGCCCGTGTAGCTGCGGTAGCGCAGCAGCACCCGGTCCACCAGCGGTCCGGCGGCGCCGGTGTAGCGGGCCGGGTCGAGCAGGTCGTCCAGGTCGGCCGAGGCGAGTTCGGGGGACCGGGCGAGGACGTCGCCGAGGGGCACGTCCTCCGCCGCGGCCTGGAACGCGGCCGCGGTCAGCAGCGACTTGGCCTTCGCCTTGCCCACCAACGGGGTCAGGGCGACCGCGAGCCGTTCCGCCACGATGGCGCCGCGGGTCAGGGCGACGTTGGCCAGCATGCGGTCCGGGTGGACCTCCAGGCCCTCGGCCAGTTCCACGGCGGCGAAGGTGGCGCCCCCGGTGAGCCGGAGCGCTTCGCGCAACGGTTGCCACTCGGCGTGCCAGGCGCCCGCGGGCCGTTCGTCCTCGGCGAGCATGCACTGCGCCAGGACCATCGTCAGCGCGGGCACCTGGCGGGCGGCGGACACGATGAGCGTGGACAGCACCGGGTTGCGCTTCTGGGGCATGGCAGACGACGCGCCCCGGCCCTCGGCCGCCGGTTCGGCGACCTCGCCGATCTCGGTGCGGGACAACGTCTGCACGTCCACCGCGAACTTCCCCAGCGCCCCGGTGACGAAGCTCAGCACCGCGGCGAGGTCCGCGATCGGCGTGCGCACGGTGTGCCACGGCAGCACCGGTTCGGCCAGGCCGAGCTCCTCGGCGAACGGGGCGATCAGCTCGACGCCGCCCAGCGGCAGACCGCCCCCCGGCTTGGCGTGCTCCCCGTACGCGGCCAGGGTTCCGGCCGCGCCGCCGAGCGAGGCGGGCAACCCGGCGGAGGCCACCGAGCGGACGCGGGCCAGCGCGTCGAGCACCAGTTGCAGCCAGCCCGCGGCCTTGAGGCCGAACGTGGTCGGCACGGCGTGCTGGGCCAGGGTGCGCCCGGCCATCAGGGTG
The DNA here is from genome assembly GCF_032460545.1 of Umezawaea sp. Da 62-37. Classification (GTDB taxonomy): domain Bacteria; phylum Actinomycetota; class Actinomycetes; order Mycobacteriales; family Pseudonocardiaceae; genus Umezawaea. Next base: position 1,727,280 of record NZ_CP135965.1, on the reverse strand, counting down.
TCGCGGTGCTCCTCGACCAGCGCGGCCAGCGCGGCGGCGACGCGGGTGAGGTCGCCGTCGATCCCGGCCAGCACCCGGCGGGCCACCAGCATCGCGGCCGAGTCCAGCACGTCCTGGCTGGTGGACCCGCGATGCACGTGCTCGGCGGCCTCCGGGTCGACGGCCGCGACGAGCGCCGTGAACGCGGGGACCAGCGCCACCACGGGGTTGGCGGCCGCCCGCGACGCGCGGGCGAGCGCGACGAGGTCGAGGCGGTCGGCCTCGGCCGCCTTGGTGATCACCTCGGCGTGCGCCTCGGACACCAGGCCGAGCCGGGCCTGCGCCCTGGCCAGCGCGGCCTCGACCTCCAGCATCGCCTGCAACCAGGCTTCGTCGCACGTCGACGCCTCGACGGGCGTCCCGGACCAGGTGGGGGAGAGCAGACCGGAGTCGGTCCCGGCGGCGGTTCGGCTCATGCTGTGGCGCTCCTGTACGGGATGCGGGTGGTGAGCACGGCACGGGCGATGGCGTCGGCGTCCTCCAACGTGACCGATCCGACGCCGGGGCGGATGCCCGCCGCCGTCACCCAGTGCACGCCCTCGGTGGGCACGCCGAACGCGAACCGCGCGGGGTGCGCGGCACCGGTGCGGTCGACCAGTCGGTACGGGCGCCCGGTCACGGCGAGGCCGCCGCTCTCGTAGCCCCCGACGCGGTAGGGCCGCGACCGGCCGGTGGTGAGCAGGTAGCGCAGCAGCGGGTTCGCGCTGCGCCGCACGTCGATGTCGGGCAACCGGGCCTCCACGAGCGCGCGGCAGCGCACGGGAGGGCCGGGGACCTCGGTGGAGTCCGCCAGGAACACGCCGTCGGCGGTCGACCGGCGGATCCTGATCCCCGGCCCCACCACGTGCAGCACGCCCGCCTCCACCAGCGCGATCATCTCCTCGATCCGCCGCGCGGGCGGGCCGATCGAGGTGAACGCGTTGAGCGGGCTGTACCAGCCCTCCAGTTCGTCGCGGTAGGAGTCGCCGCTGATGCCGCCGTGGTCGACCACGAGCCGGATCTCGTTGCGCAGGTCGCGCAGCACGTCGAGCGCGGCCTTGAGCGGACTGGACAGGTTGCCCATCCCGGCCTGCCGCACGTCGTGGCGCAGGTGGTCGAGCAGCCAGTCCCGGAACTCCTCGCGCCCGCCGAACACGCGGTCGCCCTGCGGCCGTTCGACCAGCGCCCAGTCCCACCGCCGCTCCGCCGGGACGCCGTACTTGTCCAGCAGGACGTCGTCGTCCGCGGGATCACCCGCCACGAAGGACCGGGTGAACGAGTCCGAGTCCAGGTCGCCGCTCGCCGCCCTGACCAGGATCCCGTAGTAGACCGCCCGGACCTCGCGGTCCACCAGCGGCCACACGGCTTCGCGGAAACCCGCCGGATCGCCGGACCCGGCCCGCGCGCGCAGCCCCGCGATCACCTCCTCGGTGAGGAAGAACGGGTGGTGCCTGCCGTGCGCGCCCTTCTGGTTCTCGCCGCGCGCGTGGTAGGGGATGCCGCGCCGGGATCCCGCGTGCAGCACGGGTTCCAGCCCCGACGGCTCGTAGCGCAGACCGCCGGGGCCGCGGTGGAACCGCCCGCCGCGGCCGATGGTGAGCAGCGCCAGGTAGTCGAAGAAGTTGAGCCCGACGCCGCGGACCGCGACCGCCGTGCCGGGCGCGATCGCGCCCAGGTCGACGTCCGCGGGGTTGGCGGGCTCGACGTGGGCGAGCCGGTGCCGCCGGGCGAACCGCCGGTTCTCGTCCTGCTCGCGGCCGCGGGCGAGCGGGCCGTGGCCCAGCGCCAGCACGACCGCGTCCAGGCCGGTGAGGCGCGAGCCGTCCAGCAGCGCCACGGTCTGCGTGCCGTCCGCGGCGTCGTCGACGGCCACCGCCGTGCCCGCGTGCACCGAGATCGTGATCGACCCCGGGGCGGTCGCGACCAGCCGCCGGAACACCCAGTCCAGGTACCGCCCGTAGAACGCCCTGGTGGGGTAGTCGTCCGGGCCGAGCGAGGAAGCCTGGGAGGACACGGGTTCCGCGCACCCGACGTCACCGGCGACCACCAGCCGGGCCCACTCGTACAGGCTCGGGCCCGGCACCACGGGACCCTCGCAGGGCACGCTGTCGTCGGTGTAGAGGCTGATCTGGGAGGCCACGGTGTTCATCAGCAGGTGGTCGGACTGGTGGGTGCGCCAGACGCCGCCCGGCCCCGGCGGGAACGGGTCGACCACGTGCACCTCCACCGGGCGGCCGTCGGCGTTGGCGCACAGGCGTTCCAGCACCGAGGTGCCCCGCGGGCCCGCCCCGACCAGGCAGACCCGCAGGGGCGTCCCGGCGCTCATCCGGAGGCCAGCCCGCGCCGCCACGACACCGCCGGCTTCCAGCCCAGCCGCTCGCGGGCCCGGTCGGAACTCGCGCCGCGCATCGCGGTCAGCTGGTGGTTGGTGAACCACCCCAGCACCTTCCGGGCCATCTCGGCGTCCAGGACGCGCGGAGCGGGGGCGCCCAGCATCCGCGCGTACTCCGGCAGCCACGTCGACCCCTCGGCCGGGTCGTCGTCGGCGATGTTGAACACCCCGGTGGCGTCACCGTCCACAGCGGACAGAGCGGCCGCCGCGGCGTCGTGGACGTGCAGGAACGACGTCACGCCGACCGCGTTCTCCGGCATCGGCAGCCTGCCGCGGCCGACCCTGGCGCCGAACGCGCCCTCCGGGTCGTACTGCGTCCGGGCGCCGAACAGGGTGCCGTAGCGCAGGATCGTGCCCGCGATGTCAGGAGTGCCCAGCACCAGCCGTTCCAGCTCGGCCACGGCCTGCACGGTCCGCGCCCACGACGGGTCCGGCGCGTCCAGGTGCAGCGGCGCGTCCTCGTCGAGCACGGGCCCGCCGACCGGTGCGGTGGCGAACGCGACGCTCTGCACCACCAGCTTCCCCGTGCCCGCCTCCCTGGCCGCGGTGATGAGGTTGGCCGTGCCCTCGGTGCGCAGCCGGGCGGTGGCCTCCACGGCGTCCGCGCTCATCCGCCGCAACGCGGTCAGCTGGTGCACCACCACGTCCGCGCGGGCGGCGCGCAGCGCGAGCCGCACCGCCACCGGGTCCAGGGCGTCGGCCACCACGATCCCGTCCGCCTCCACCGTAGGCGACCCGTCGCGCACCAGCGCGGTCACGTGGTGGCCCCTGGCCCGCAGCAACGGCAGCAGCGCGCTGCCGACCAGTCCGGTCGCACCGGCGACGAGCACCCGCACGGCTAATCCCCTTCCGCCGGAGCGATCCGCATCAGCAACCTGCACGCGGGGTCGCCGTGCCGCAGGCACCCCGTCGAGCAGTTCTCCGCCAGCGCCACGCCGAGGCCGTCCGACCAGCCCGCGTGCACCTCGGTGCACGGGCACTCGTAGCCCTCGGTCGACCCGGCCATCCGCACCATGGTGAGGGCGAAGTTCTGCCGGATGACGATCTCCACGACCTCGTCGTCCAGCACGGCCGAGCGGATGTCGCGCAGCTCGTGGGGGAACATCCGGTCGGCGCACGCGTCGTAGCGCAGCCGCAGCTCCTCCATGTCCCGCGCGGGCTTCCCGCCGAAGTGCCGCGCGACCTTCCGGCCGACGGCCGTGGCCACGTACCGCAGCGCCTCGGCGTTGACCTCGTTCGCCGCCTGCTGGCCGAACCGCTTGGCCACGCCCTGGTACCAGCGCGCGTCGTGCAGCCACCACGAGCGGTAGACGTCCATCATCTCCGCGCGGGTGGTGCTGTCGACCTCCTCCACCGCCGTCACCGGCCACCGCCCGCGAGCTGTTCCCGGAAGCGCTCGCGCATGAGCCGCTTGAGCACCTTGCCGGTCGCGCCCTTGACCACGTCGGCCGCGTCCATCCGCAGCGCCCTCGTCAGGGTCGGGAAACCCTTGGCGCGCAGCACCTCGTTGACCAGCCCGGTCCACTCGGCGTCGTCCGTGCCGTCGTCGGCGACCTGGAGCAGCACGCAGGCGTCGGCCAGGCCGTCGCCGTCCCAGTCGGCCCGCACGCCCTCGGGCGCCACCCCGACCACGGTGCAGTCGGCCAGCGCGGGCAGTTCGGCCAGCAGCAGCTCCTCGGTGCGGGTGCTGAAGACGATGCCCCCTGCGGTGCGGATCGCGTCCGGCGCCCGGTCGAGGTGGTAGAAGTTGCCGTCCTCGTCGCGCGTCGACAGGTCGCCGGTGAGCCAGTACCCGCCCAGCCGCAGCCGGTGGAAGGTCAGGGAGTCGTTCCAGTAGCCGGGGGTGAGGGTGGGGGAGCGCACCCCGAGCCTGCCGACCACGCCGGGCGGCAGCGGTTCGCCGTCCTCGGACAGCACCGCGGCCTCGGCGAAGCTGATCGGCTTGCCGATGCACCGGCCGTAGGCGGTGCTGCCGGGCTTGTGGCCGTTGTGGAAGATCGAGTACCCGGTCTCCGACGAGCCGAGCCCGTCGGTGAACACCGAGCCCGGCACCCGGACGCGCCGGAAGTCCTCGCTCACGGTCTCGTGGCTGCCCTGCGCGATCAGCTCCCGCACGTGCGCCTCGTGCGCCGCGTCCCCGGTGTTGTACCAGGCCTCCACGCTGGCCAGGTCGCGCGCGGACAGGTCCTCGGCGGCCATCTCGCCGTAGGTGCCCGCGAACGCGAAGATGGTGGTGGGCTTGAACTCCTCGGCCGCGTCCAGCACGTCGACACCGCGCTGGCTGGACAGCATCTTCACCGGCGAGCGCAGCAGGAAGCCGAACAGCATCACCGAGATCGCCGCGTTGTGCGAGCCGGGCAGCGCCACCAGCAGCCTGCCCATCGAGCCGCCGACCGACAGCCGCAACCGGTGCAACTGGGCGTACAGCAGGGTTTCGTGGGTGTGCGGCACGGCTTTGGGCATGCCCGTCGTGCCGGATGAGTGCGAGATGATGATCGGGTCGGTCGCGTGGTGGGAGTACGGGTAGCCCCGCGGCAGCGGGCCCGCGGCGGCGATGTCCTCGGCGGTGACCAGGAAACCCAGCTCCAGGTCGTCGTGCGCGAGCGTCGGGTGGTGCTCGGCGTCGGCCACCGCGCCGACCGCGCCCTGGCGGCGGATGTACTCGCGGGCGATCTCGGGGCGCAGGTTGCCGTTGACGAACGACGGGATGGCGCCCAGCGAGGTCAGCGCCAGGAAGTTCACCGCGAACTCGGTGCTGGACCGGGTCTGGACGGCCACCGGGTCCCTCGGCCGCACGCCCTTGGCGTGGAACCAGGAGGCGTAGGCCTCCACGACGGCGTGCAGCTCGCCGAGCGTGAGCACCTCGGGGTGGCCGCCGTCGGGGGCGCGCCAGGTGCCGTCGGTCCAGAGCGCGGCGTCGTCCATCGACCGGCCGTACGCCTTCAGCCGGTGGATGACGTTGCCCGCGCCGAGTGTGCCGTCGTTCAGCACCTGCGCGCGTTCGGCCTTGCTGATCATGGTGTCGACCCCTTGTCGTGGGTGGCCAGCTGTCGGAGGTCGTGTCCGCCCGGCTCGGCGGGCGGGGTGTCGCGGTCGACGACCAGTGCGACCGCGAAGTCCTCGGCGGGTGGTGGTGCGTCCAGTTCGCGCAGCGCCGCGGTGGTGCGGTCGTTCCCGGCCAGTTCGACGCCGACGACGAGCACCCGGTCGAGTTCCGGGTCGTCGAGCAGCACGGCCGCGGCGTCGAGCAGCGCGGAGCCGAGGTCGGAGGTCGCGGACAGCGCCACCAGCGGCCCGGTGATCCCGAACTCCTTGCTGAGGTAGCCGAGGACGGCGTTCGGGGTGGCCTGCATGAACAGCAGCGGGTTGCCCACCTGCCCACCGACCATCAGCGTGCTGGCCAGGTCCGTCGTGGTCGAGTCGCCGACGACGCTGCCGAGCACGACCGCGGTCCGCGCACCGTCGCCCGGCCGCTCGACCAGGCAGCGGTGCGCGACGGCGTTCACCAGCGGGCTGAACGTGGACTCGATGAAGCCGGGCAACGGGTCTGCGGTGGTCGCGGTCGTCAAGGTCGCTCCAGCACGAGTGCGGTGTTGGCCCCGCCGAACGCCGCGTTGACGCTCAGCGCCCGCCGCACGTCGGCGCCGCGCCGCCGGTTGGGCACCACGTCGAGGTCGCAGTCGGGGTCGGGTCCGGTGAAGTTCGCGGTCGGCGGCAGGACGCCGTCGGTGAGCGCCAGCAGCGTGATCACGAACTCGACGACCCCGGCGGCCTCCAGCAGGTGGCCGGTCGTGCCCTTGGTGGAGCTGACCGGGACCCGGTCGGCGCGCGTGCCGAACACCGCGCGCAGCCCGCGGGTCTCGGCCGGGTCGTTGTGCTTGGTCGCCGTGCCGTGCGCGTTCACGTAGTCGACCCGCAGCCCGTCCGGGTCGCCCGCGCGGCGCAGCGCCCGCGTGGCGGCGGCGGCCAGTCCGGCGCCCTCCGGGTGCGGCCGGGCGATGTGGTGCGCGTCGGAGGCCGCGCCCCAGCCAGCCACGATGGCCAACGGCCGTGCGCCGCGGCGCCTCGCGGCCGAGGCGGATTCCAGCACGACGGCGGCAGCGCCGTCGCCGAGCAGCAGTCCGTCGCGGTCCGCGCTGAACGGCCGGATCACGCCGCCGCGCGACAGGGCCCTGCCCGAGTCGAACTTGGCGAAGTTCTCCTCCTCCACCAGGTACGCGCCCGCGCACACGGCCGACTCCAGCCTGCCGGACGCGATCTGCTGGCAGGCGTGGACGATCGCGGTCGCGGAGGCGACGCAGGCGTTGGTGAACGCCAGCCGCTGCCCCGTCGCGCCGAGCCTGGTGGCGAGCAGGTCGGCCAGCCGGGCGGGCACCGTGTCGGCCACCTCGACACCGGCCTCGCCGCGCCGGAACCGGGTCAGCGCGGCGAAGTCGCCCGCCGTGCCGACCAGCACCGCGGTGTCCTCGCCCGCGGTGAACCCGGCCATCTCCACGGCCTCGTCGGCGCACTCGCCGAGCACGTCCCGCAGCGCGTCGGGCTTGTCGCCCCCGGTGGTGGCGGCGAACGGGGTCCGGTACGGGCCGGTGTCGAACCGGCCGGTGGGCGCGAACGGCGGCACACCGCCGAAGACGCCGCGGCGGATCGCGTCGGCGCCGCGGCCGAACGCCGTCCGCACCCCGAACCCGGTCACCACGACCTCACCCGTCGGCACGTCCACCGGCCTGGTTGACGTAGTCGGTGATGCCGCGGATCGAGCGGAACGCGGTGATCAGCTCGTCCTCGGGCTCGATCACCAGGTCGTGCTCGGTGCCCAGCAGGTGCAGGAACCAGACCAGCCCCAGCGAGTCCAGCGCCAGTTCGGTGTCCTCGTCGAGCTCCGCGGGCAGCTCGGGGAAGATCTTGGGGTCGGACAGCAGCTTCCGCACCGCCGCGGTGGTGATCTCCACCCGTGCCGAGGATCCGGTCGTCATGCTGTCGCGCCCCTCCCGGCCACGTCGGCCGCCAGCTCGCCCAGCGTCATCGCGCCGAGCGGTTCGATGTCGGTCTCCGGGAACTGCACGTTGAAGCGCCGCTCCAGCCGCATGGTCAGCTCGATCAGGCTCAGCGAGTCGAGGTCGATCCCGCCGCTGCCCAGCGGGCTCGCCACCCCGACCTCGGCGTCGTCGATCGGGTGGTTCATGTCCTTGGTGACGGTGGTGAGGATGAAATCGCGGATCTCGTTCTCGAGCGTCGGCATCGGCCAACCCCTTCTGCGGTAGGACTTCAGGACGGCTTCGGCACGGCGGCGCGCAGGGTCTGCGTGCGCCGGATCAACTTCCCGTTGGACGTGCGGGGGAGCGCGGGCAGCACCCGGATCAGCCGCGGCACCTTGTAGGCGGCCAGCCGGTCGCGGCACCAGCCGGTGAGCTCGCCCGCGCCCGGCCCGTCGTCGCCCGCGGACACGTAGGCCTCGATGGACTCGGCGTGGACCACCACCACGTCGGTGACGCGGGGGTGTTGGCGCAGCACGGACTCGACCTCGACCAGGTCGATCTTCAGCCCGCCGATCACCACGAGCGAGTCGCTGCGGCCCAGCAGCCGGACGGCGCCGTTCCCGTCCTGCGAGGCGCGGTCGTGGGTGCGCAGCCAGCCGTCGACGTACCTGTCCTCCACGGGGTGGCCGTCGGCCGTCGCGTGGTCCCCGGACTCGAACAGGTACGGGGTGCCGTCGGGCATCGCGACCTCGAGATCGCCGTCGCGGATCCGCAAACTGATGCCCGGCACCGGTCTGCCCGCCGCGGGGCGGAGGTCGCCGCTCACGTCCATCGCGACCACCCCGGTCTCGGTGGTGCCGTAGGAGTCGCCGAGACCGACGCCGAACCGCTCCCGGAACGCCTCGGCCACCCCGTCGGGCATCAGTTCGCCGCCGGACACCGCCGCCCGCAGGGACGGCAGCGCAGGCGCCGACTTCGCCGTGGTCAGCAGCTCGTAGTGGAACGGCGTGCCGAAGATCGCGTGCACGTCGTGCTTCTCCGCCGTGGCCAGGACGTCCTTGGCGGACAGGCGGGGCGTGAACACCAGGGCCACGCCCGCCGCGAGCGAGTGCAGCAGCCCGGCGACCAGGCCGAAGCTGTGGGCCGTGGAGCTGAGCAGCAGCACCCGTTCGCCGGCCGCGGGCATGCGGTCGAGCCGGGTGAACCGCTCGACCTCGGCCGCCAGCGACGCGGGCGTCCGGCCGATCACCTTGGGCAGCCCCGTCGACCCCGAGCTGAACTGGACCAGCCGGTGGTCGGTCGTGGCCCGCCCGCCGTCGCGGTGGTACTTCGTGACCAGCTCGTAGGTCGGCTGGAACGCCATCGCGAACCGGCCGCCCGCCGTGGCCCGGACGGTGAACTGCGGGCGGCACAGCCCGCGCAGCGCCTCGACCTCGGCGGGCGCCAGCCGGTGGTCGGCCAGCATCACCTGCGCGCCCAACGACCACAGGGCGAACACCACCTCGACCTGGGTGCGGCTGGACGGCACCTGCACCAGGACCGTCGACCCGTCCGCGATGCCGAACCCGCTGAAGACCTTCGCCTCGGCGGCGACGGACGCGCGGACCTCGGCCCGGTCCACGACGCGCTCGTCGTGCACGAGGTAGGGCAGGTCGCCGGGATGGGCGTCGAACAGCTCGTCGAGGAGGGCCCGCACGTCAGCTCTCCTTGCAGAATTCGCCGATCGGGATGCCCACGTGCCGCTGGTCGGTCGCGAGGTAGCCGAGCAGCTCGTCGCCCTGCCGGAGTTCGGTGACGTTGCGGACCTTGCCGCCGGGGCCGAGCAGCCGGACGTGCCAGTCGTCCTGCACGGTCAGGCTGATCTCGACGCCGTCCACCGAGTGGGCGGTGATGCTCAGCAGCGGCCGGGACTCCAGCTTGGAGCGGCCGACCACGACCTTGCGCGTGCGGCCCTCGGAGTCGACCGCGAGGACCGTGCTGCCGGAGTGCAGCTCGCTGAGGTAGTTCGTGCGGTTGTCCGGGCCGAGCACGTAGGAGTGCAGGGCGCCCGCGTTGACCCGGAACGGCCGGGTCGGCATGTACGGCAGCGGGTGGGTCTCGCTGCAGGACAGCAGGAACCCGGTGGAGAACGACCCCACCAGGATGCCCTCGTCCTCCTCGAAGTGCGTGCACGTGTCGACGCACACCCGGTCGCCGAGGCCGTGGTGCTCGATGCGGTCGACGATCAGCGTGGCCAGCTCCAGCTTCGGGCTCGTCGCCTCCAGCAGCCTGCTCAGCGCGAACACCTCGGTGGCGTCCTTCGGCGCCAGCATCACGCCTTCCGAGCCGCGTTCGAGCACGTCGACCACGATCGAGGCTTCCTCGATGTCGCCGCAGACGGTGAACAGGCTGCCCGGCGCGCGGTCGGCCGCCGCCAGCACGATCTCCAGCGGGATCTTCGTCGGGTCGGCGAACCGGACCACGCTGTAGGGCAGCGCGACCGCGGCCGCGCAGGCCAGCTGGAGGGTGCGGTCGTCGTGCACGTCGACCCACGCGGCGGTGTTCTCGTCGCCGCCGCTGGAGAGCACGAGCTCGTCGAGCTGGGCCTGGTCGGTCACCACGGTGGTGGTGATGCCGCCGAAGTCCTCACCGCCGTCGGCGCCGACCAGCACGCCCGCGATGGTCGGGGGCAGCGTCGCGAGCACGGCGGGGTCGTCGGACACGAGGCCGTGCAGCCGGGAGTGGATCGCGGCGTCGACGACGCCTTCCACGTGCTGCGGGGCCACGGTGCGGAGGTCGATCCAAGCGAGCGTCATCGGGCACCTGTCGTCATCGTCGGGAGTCGGGGGAAGTCGGCCCGCGGGTTCGGCGCGTGCACGACGGCGGCGAGCCGGGCCACGAGCGAGGCGGGGTTGGTGGAGGTGAAGACCTTGCGGCCCACGGCGAGGCCCGCGCAGCCCGCGGCCATCACCTCGGTGGCGTGGGCGACGACGTCGGAGCCGTCGGTCGGCCCGCCCGCGACGAGCACTGGGATCGGGGAGCTGGCGACGACCTCCGCCAACCGGTGCACGGGCAGGGTGACCGAGGTCTTGACGATGTCGGCGCCCAGGTCCGCGGCGATGTTCACGACGTGCGCCAGCAGCACGGGGTCGTGCGGGTCGGTGATCCGCGGGCCGCGCGCGTAGGCCATCGCGATCAGCGGCAGCCCCCAGGCGTCGCACGCCGTCGCGACCGCGCCGAGGTCGGCCAGTTGGCGCTCCTCGGTGTCGGAGCCGATGTTCACGTGCACGCTGACCGCGTCCGCGCCGAGCCGCAGCGCGTCCTCGGCCTCGCCGACGAGCACCTTGGCGTTGGTGTCCGCCGCGTGCGACGTGCCCGCGCTGAGGTGCACCACGAGGGCGCAGGTCGCCAGCACGTCCGGTGGGATCGTGCGCGCCCGTCCCTTGTGGACGATGATCGCGTCGGCGCCGCCCGCGACGAGGTCGCGCAGCAGGTCGTGCCACCGGTCGTTGGGGACGACGGGGCCGTCGGACACGCTGTGGTCCAGGGGGACGAACAGGTGCCTGCCGTCGTTCGCCGAGGACAGCCTGCGCATTCGGAAGAGCTTCCCGGTATTCGCCATGCCGCGGACACCTCCTTTTCGTGAACCGGTCCTGAGAAGGAAGTGGATGGGAATGTTGGTCGCCACGCTAGCCGTACGCCGGATCACCGACAAATAACTTCCACCGATAACCCCGCGGTTATGGGGGTTCGGCGTCAATTCATCGGCGTCGCTTACCGGGGGTGTGTACCGCCAATCGGCGCATTCGCGTCCCACGGAATGGACTCTAAGAAGTTTCTCATTTCTTCCTGGCACATTCGGAGTCGTCGCCAGGCTCGGGGTTGAGCGGGAGGTCGTCTTGAGAGGTCCGACGGATCCGGTGCTGCTGGTCGTGGCCAGCCACGACGGACGGGGGCACACCGGGAGGCTCGCCGACGCGGTCCGCAAGGGCGCGGGCGAGGTCGAGGGCACCGACGTGGTGGCCGTCGCGGTCGACGAGATAGCCCCTGAGCAGTGGTTCCTGCTCGACGACGCGGACGCGGTCATCTTCGGCGCACCGACCTACATGGGGTCGGCGTCGGCGGCGTTCCACCGGTTCGCGGAGGCCAGCAGCAGGCGGTGGCTGACCCGCCGGTGGCAGGACAAGCTCGCCGCGGGGTTCACCAACTCCGGCGCCAAGGCCGGCGACAAGTCCGGCACGCTCGGGTACCTGACCACATTCGCGGCCCAGCACGGAATGGTGTGGGTCAACCTCGGCCTGCGATCGGGCTGGAACTCGACGAAGGGCAGCGAGGACGACCTCAACCGACTGGGCTTTTCACACGGGGTCGCCGCGCAGTCCAACACCGACGAAGGCCCGGAGCGGATGCACCAGGCGGATCTGGCCACCGCGGAGTACCTGGGGAAAAGGGTCGCGACCTACGCGCGGATCGTGGCCGAGGGAAAGAAGGCGTTGGGCGGGTGAAAAGGGTTTCCGAGATCGGCGGCGCCGAGGCGGGGCACCGCGCGGTCGCGCACCCGTGGCGGGTGGTCGCGGTCGCGGTGGCCGCCCAGACGCTGCTCTGGCTGGACAACTCCATCCTCAACATCGCGCTGGAGACCCTCGCGGACCCGGTGCGCGGGCTCGGCGCGACCGCGGGGGAGTTGGCCTGGGCGGGCAGCTCGTACTCCCTGGTGTTCGCCTCGGCGCTGTTCGCGGGCGGCGCGCTCGGCGACCGCTGCGGGCCGCGCGCCACCCTGGTCGTCGGGCTGGTGGTGTTCTCGGCGGCCTCGGCGTTCGGCGCCTTCAGCACCACGGTGGCGGAACTGGTCGTGGCCCGCGGGTTCATGGGCGCTGGCAGCGCGCTGCTGATGCCCGCGACGCTGTCGGTGATCGTCCGCTCCACGTCGGAGGCCGACCGGCCGAGGGCCATCGCGCTCTGGGCGTCGGCCAGCGGGCTGGGGGTCGCGCTGGGCCCCGTGCTGGGCGGCGCGCTGCTCGCCCGGTTCTGGTGGGGCTCGGTGTTCCTGGTCAACGTGCCGATCGTCCTGGTCTGCCTGGTGGGCGTGGCGGCCTTCGTGCCGCGGCTGCGCTCGGCCGACCGGAGGCCGTTGGACCCGCTCGGGCTGGTGCTCTCCGTGCTGGGACTGGGGAGCCTGGTCTTCGGGATCGTCGAGGGCGGCGACCGCGCGGACTGGACGGTGCCGGGCGTGCTCGTGCCGCTGGTGCTGGGTGTGCTGCTGCTCGTGTGGTTCGTCCTTGTGCAGCGCTCGGCGGAGCACCCCGGTTTCGACGTCGCGTTGTTCGGGGTGCGGTGGTTCGCCGGTGGCAGCGTCGCCCTGCTGGTCGCGTTCTTCGGGCTGACGGGGCAACTGTTCGCCACCGCGTTCTACCTCCAGGGCGCCCGCGGGCTCACACCCCTGGGCGCGGGCGCGGTCATGGTGGCCGCCGCCGTGGGCATCGTCGTGGGCAACATGGCCTCGCCGTGGATCACCGGGCACCTCACGATCCGCTGGACGGTGGTCGGCGGGATGCTGCTGGCCATCGCCACCTTCGCGAGCCACGTGCTCTTCGACCAGCGCACGCCGATCGCGGCGCTCGTGGTGGTGCTGGTGGCGCAGGGCTTCGGCATGGGCATGATCAGCGCCCCGATCACCACCGCGATGATGGCCGTCCTGCCGCCGGGGTCGAGCGGCGCGGGCGCGGCGGTCAACAGCGCCATGCGGCAGGTCGGCGGCGCGCTCGGCACCGCCGTGCTCGGGTCGGTGCTCACCGCCGCCTACCACCGGGCGATCACCCCGTCCCTGTCCCGGCTGCCGGAGGCGGTGCGGGACCAGGCGGCGGAGTCCGCGCGCGGCGCGAAGGCCGTGGCCGCCGCGACCGGGCGGCCGTGGCTCGTCGACGCCGCGGACAGCGCTTTCCTGAGCGCGATGCGCACGTCCTCCACCTGGGCCGTCCTGCTGTGCCTGGTGGGGGTCGCTTTCGTCATCAGAAGTTTCCGACCGGAGAGGTGAAGGGCGTCATGGAGTTGGGACTTCGACACCTGCGGGTCGTCGTCGCCGTGGCCGAGGCGGGCAGCGTCAGCCGGGCCGCGTCCATCCTGCGGATCGCGCAGCCGGGCCTGACCGCCCAGTTGGGCCGGATCGAGCGGGAGTTCGGCGCGCCGCTGTTCGTCCGGCGGCCGCAGGGCGTGGAGCCGACGGAGCTGGGCACGCAGGTGCTGCTGGGCGCCAGGGCGGTGATCGCCGGGTTCGAGGACCTGGTCGCGACCGCCCGGCGCAAGGCGCACAGCGGCGGCTCGACGACGGCGGTCCGGCTCGGCGGCGTGGACAGCCCGTGGATACCCGCGGTCGCGTCGGTGCTGCGCGGTCTCCTGCCGGGCCACGAGCAGATCACCTACGTGGAGGACAGCCCGGAGGAGGTCGTGGAACTGGTGCGCGCCGGTGGGCTCGACCTCGCGGTGATCACCGAGTTCCCCGACGTCCCCGCGCCGACCGGGCACCGGCTGGTCGTGCGCGAGGTGGACGTCGAGCCGCTGCTGGTCGGGCTGCGCGCCGACCACCCCGACGCCGCCCGCGACCGGGTCCGACTCGCCGACCTGGCCGGGCACGACTGGATCGCGCCACCGGACCGGGCGGGCGGACTGCGGCGCAGCCTGCGCACCGCGTGCGAGCGCGCCGGGTTCCTGCCGCGGTTCCGGCACTTCGGCGTCGACCAGCGCACCGCCGCGACGATCGTCGCCTCGGGCACGGCCGTGGGCCTGTTCCCGGCGCACACCGGCCAGCTGCCGGGGGTGGTGTTCCGCACGCTGGTCGACGAGCCGCTGTGGTGCCGCACGTCCCTGCTCTGGCAACCGGGGTCGCCGGTGGCGGGCGTCGCGGACGAGCTGGCGGGTGCGGTGGTGGACGAGCGGTTCGGCAGGCGCCACCAGCCGTTCCGCGTCGTCGACCGGGTGCCCGGCGACTACCCGCGCGCCGGGTGACCCCGCTGGACCTTCGCCAGGCACGCGGCCACGACGGCCGATCCCGTGCGCGGCAGCGGGATCGTGGTGATGACCGCGGGCAGTTCGACGGTGAACACCGCGCCCTCGCCGGGGCTGCCCTTGGCCGACACCGTGCCGTGGTGGCTCTCCACCACCTCGCGCACCAGCGCCAGCCCGATGCCGAACCGCTGGCCGCGGCCGTGGTGACCGCGGCTGAACCGCGTGAACAGCGAGGGGCCGTCCGCCTCGTCGAAGCCCACGCCGTTGTCGCGCACCGAGAGCCGGACGGTGAGGAGGTCGGGGGCGTCCAGGGTCACCACGACCTCCCCGCCCACCGGGGTGTGGCCGATCGCGTTGTCCACCAGCGCCGTGACGACCCTGCGCAGCGCGGACTCCGCGCCGGGCACCAGGAAGCGCCCCGGTTCGCGGCGCACCCGCAGCACCAGGCCGGTCTCGGCGGCGCGCACGTCCTCCGCGGCGACGACCTCGTCGGCCAGCGCGGCGAGGTCGACCACCGCGGGCGGCCCCGCGGGCTCCTCGCCCGGCCCGCCCACCAGCGCCGAGCGCAGGATGTCGTCGACCACGTCGCCGAGGTGGCGGGTGCCGTTCACCAGCCGCCGCACCTCGGTGGCCAGGGTCGGCGGGCAGTCCAGCGCTTCGGCCTTGCGCGCCAGCAGCTGCGCACGGGTGTGCAGCTGGGTCAGCGGCGCGCGCAGCTCGTGGCTCGCGTCGGCGACGAACCGGCGCTGGCGGGCGAGAGCGGCGTTGAGCGGGGCCACGGCGCGTTCGCACAGGAAGCGGCTCGCGCTCGACACGACGGCCGCCACCACCAGCGCGGTCAGCAGCAGCGCGATCGCGAACGCGACCAGCAGGTTCCGCTGTTCCAGCAGGGGGAACCGCTTGTCGTACACGACCTGCACGACCTCGTCGCCTCGTCGCCGGGTCAGCACGCTGTACTCCCGGTCGTCGAAGGCGACGTCCTCGAACAGCTCGGGGCCTCCGCGCCGCACGGAGTCGATGCTGCCGATCAGCGGGAACTCCGCGGGCAGACCGGCGGTGCCGTCCACGTCACCACCGCGGGCGACGACCAGCCAGGTGCACGCGGGTGGGCTGGAGATCGAGCTGTGGTCGACCGCCCACCCCATGTCGCGGTGCGCGTCGTCGGCTCGCATGTTCGCGGTGAGCAGGTAGACCAGGCACTCGACCAGCAGCACGACCACCGTGGTCAGCAGGGTCAGCCGGGTGGTCATGGACCAGCGGGCGCGGCGCAGGTCGGCGTGTTCGCGCGCCGCCGTCCCGATTGGCCGCGGCTGGATGGACAGCGTCATCAGACGGCTCCCGCGCGGTAGCCGAGCCCGTGCACGGTGCGCACGGCCTCGCGTCCGAGCTTGCGGCGGAGGTAGTGCACATAAGTGTCCACAATGGACTCCGAGGTCGCTTCGGGGAACACCTGCGTGCGCAGGTCGGTGCGCCGGCAGATGTTGTTCGGGGCGATCGCGAGCGTGCGCAGCAGGTCGCACTCGCGCGCGGACAGCTTGACCACGTCCCCCGAGGAGGTCAGCACCTCGCGGTGCAGCAGGTCGAGGTGGCCCCCGCCCAGCGGCAGCAGGTCGGTGTGCTCCAGGTGTCGCCGGTGCAGCGCGTTCACCCTGGCCAGCAGCTCGTCCAGCTCGAACGGCTTGCCGAGGTAGTCGTCCGCGCCCGCGTTCAGCCCCTCGACGCGGGCGGTCACGTCGCCGCGCCCGGTCAGCATCAGGACCCGCGCGGTGACCCCGGCGCGCCGCAGCCGGACCAGCAGGTCCAGGCCGTCCACGCCGGGTAGGCCGCGGTCCAGCACCATGATCCGGTGCTTGCGGCTCAGCGCCAGGTGCAGTCCCCGCTGGCCGTCCAAGGCGATGTCGACCTGGTAGCCCTCGCTCGTGAACAGCTCGGCCAGCATGGCCGCGACTTCCCGATCGTCCTCGACCAGGAGCAGGCTGATCGGCTCCGCCCCGACTGGGTTCGACACGGTGACCACCTTGGCACCTCAGCGCCGCCGCCACATCCCCTATCTGACTGTGAGTCGTGTCCCTGGCACGGGGAGCTACGGCCCGAAAAGGGCGGTCATTCGCCGGACAGCAGCATCTTCGCCACGACGTTCGCCCGGCTGATCCCCTGCCCGCTCTCCGACGGCGCCTTCTCCTGCGGTCCGCGCATCGGCGACATGTCGTCGAGCCTGCGGTTGCCCTTGCCGTCGGGGTTCGTCGCGAACATCGCCACGGCCGTCGTGGTCGCGCCGTCGTCGCCGACCGCCCACGCCCACTGCCCGCCGTCGTCCACGGCCTGTTCCAGGGTCCAGGGGAGCACCACGTCCCCGCCGGTCGCGCCCGCCCCCGCCTTGGCCCTGGTCCTCGCCTCGGCGCTCCTCGCCTGCTCCGGGTCCGGCTCCGGTGCGCGCCACACGAGCTCGCCGTCCTTGCGGACCTCCGCCACGTGGTGCGGCTCGTGGTACTCGGTGTTGAACAGCGAGGCGAACGCGGAGGCCGCGCGCATCGGCGTCGTCGCGAGGTCGTCCGGGCCCGGCGGCTCACCGTCGTCGCGGGCGTCGAAGATCCGCATGGACTCCAGCGTCCGCCCGGAGTCCCGCTTCAGGTTCTTCACCAGCGGCCTGCCGAGCTCGCCGATCGGACCGTTCGCCTGGAACGCGTCGTTGAAGCTCTGCTCCAGGTAGCCGGGCCCGCCGTGGAAGCCCACGACCGCGCCGGTGGCGACGTCCACGCACGCGACCGCCAGGTGGACGTCCGCGTCCTCCCGCCTGCCGGGGTCGAGGTTCGCCAGTCCCGCCGACACGGCCTCCTCCACCGCGGCCATCCTGTCGGGCCGGTAGGTCGTCACCACGGTGTAGCCGCCCCTGGTCAGCATCGCGGCGTCCGGGACGTTCGGATCCCGCTCGTGCAGGCCGTTGAGGAACTGGGTCGCCGCGTCGACCGCGTAGCCGTTCACGCCGGTCAGCTCGTCCGGCTGGTACTTGACCGGCTCCGGGAAGACCATGCCGCCGCGCTTGCCCGCGTCCAGCCAGCCCTCCGCGACCATGCCGTCCACGACGTAGTCCCACCGCCCCCGCAACACCTTCGCCGCCTCCGGGTCGTCCGGCGCGGTGGCGTAGTAGTACGGGGACTGGATGATCGCGGCGATGTACGCGGCGCGCGCCGGGTCGTCGGCGAGGTCGCCCACCGGCACGCCGAAGTAGGCGCGGGAGGCAGCTTCGACGCCGTAGGTGCCGCGGGCGAAGAACGCGGTGTTCAGGTAGTCGCGCAACACGATGTCCTTCGGCACCTCGTTGGCGATCTTGATCGACACCAGGATCTCCTCGGCCTTCCGGCTGAAGGTCTGCTCCTGGGTGAGGTAGTAGTTCTTGACGTACTGCTGGGTGATCGTCGATCCGCCCTGCAGGCTGCCGCCACCACTGGTGATGTTGTTCTTCACCGCCCGCAGCAACCCCGTGACGGAAACGCCGGGATCGCTGTAGAACGAGCGGTCCTCCGCCGCCAGGACGGCGTCGCGCACGACCTTCGGGATCCGGTCGAACTCGACGGGCTGCCGGTTCACGCCGACGTGCGTGATGCGGGACTCGTCGGCCCAGGTGAAGATCGACGCCTCGCGGGTCGCGAAGTCGTTGGGCTCCGGGATCTCCACCACCGCCAGCGCGATCGCGAAGGCCGCCCCCGCGAGCGACACGACCAGCAGCACCAGGCTCGCCGCCAGCTTCGGCGACGGCAGGAACCGCCGGACGCCTCTCCACCCCTTGCGGCTGCTGGCTCTGTGCCGCGGGCCCGTGGGCGGGGCGCCCTCGGGATCGTCGTCGACCTGGCTGCTCACCGTGACTTCGCTGTCGTTGCCCATCACATCTGCGTGACTCGCCGACGGCGTCGGACGTTGCACCGGTGGCGAATTCGAGCCGCTGCGACGGGCGGTTGAACCGGGTGCGCCGTTGCGCACGTGGCGCACCCGGTGCGCCGGTTACCCGCTGACCGCCGCCGAGAAGTTCGTCACCGCCAACCCGGTCCCCCCGCTCCACGGCTCGAACCCGGCCTGGATGCTCGTCAGGTACCACGACGTCGTGATGGCCCCGCGTGCCTTCACGTCGTTGACGAAGTCCATCACGCTGAACGACCACGACGTGATCGCGGACGGGGCGACGTAGGAGATCACGTTGTTCGCCCCGTTGCTGCCGCGCCACACCTGCCACGTCCGGCCGCCGACGTTCGTCGTGCCCACCACGCTGCCGATGGGCTGGATCGACCCCTGCCGGTTGAACCAGATCATGATCTCCACCTGGTTCACGCCGTTGGTCTTCGGCGTGGGGTCGAGCCAGATGTCGTAGGCCGCGTCGAACGTGCCCCCGGCGTAGCGGAAGTCGATCGACGACGTGGCGCTCCGGATCCGGCTGACCTGCATCGGCAGGGTCGAGCCGGGGGAGCAGTTGTTGTAGTGGCAGCCCAGGAACACCGACGGGTACGACACGGGTGCGCCGTTGGTCGGGGCCGAGCCCTGCTGGGTGGTGATCTGGAAGCCGGTCGAGGTGACGTTGAGGCACTGCGTGGCCGACGTGCCCCACCGGTTGTTCTGGACCACGTAGCGGCCCTGGATGGTGGTCGACCCGTACTGGTCGCAGATCGTCGTGTCGGCCTGTGCCTGCCCGGTCGCGGCGACGACGGTGCCTGCGGCCAGCAGGACTGCCAACGCGAGGGCGCGGACGGTGCTAACCATCGAACTCCTTCCGAAGAGCCCACGGCGGCGATGACGGAGCTTCTGGGAGCGTTCCCAGACTAGGTACCCGGCCACGCCCGCGCCACACCTGTCGGGGTGAACGGATCGGGTCGGGCGGCGCTGTGCGGCACCAGCGGGCCCGCCAATCGCAAGTCACGCGACCCGGCGGGCAGCGCGCGCCCGGCGCCATCCGCTGGGACTTCGCGGGCGGAGCCTGCCAAGCGGCCTCGACGGCGGAGCCGGTCAATCGGACCGAGTGCGCTGAGGCCCCGGCGTCGCCTCAGAGCCCCGAGGTGTCGGTCTGCTCGATCAGCCCGTGGTGGTGGGCGAACCGCACGGCGTGCACCCGGTCGCGCAGGCCGAGCTTGGCGAGCACGCGCGACACGTGGGTCTTCACGGTCTGGCTCCCCACGTAGAGCTGGTCGCAGATCTCGGCGTTCGACAGACCGGCCGCCATCAGCAGGAACACCTCGTGCTCGCGCGCGGTCAGCCGGTCGACGCCCGGCGCCGCGCCGCGGGGCCGGGCGGTCGGGACCATGGCGTCGGCCAGCCGGGGGACGAGCCTGCGGGTGACCGACGGGTCGATGTAGGTGTCGCCCCGCGCGGCGACCCGGATCGCGGTCACCAGCTCCTCGGGCGGCAGGCTCTTCAGCACGAAGCCGCTCACGCCCGAGGCCAGCGCCTTGCGGACGTAGTCGTCGGCGTCGAACGTGGTGAGCAGGACGACCTTGAGGTCCTTGTTCCCCGACGCCATCAGCTCGTGGGTGGCCGCCAGCCCGTCCATCTTGGGCATGCGCACGTCGAGGATGACCAGGTCGGGCCGCAGCCTCCTGGTCGCCTCCACGGCGCTGTAGCCGTCGCCGACGTCGGCGACGCAGGTCATGTCGGGCTGCGCGTCCAGCACCGCCCGCAGGCCCGAGCGGAACATCGCGTGGTCGTCGGCGATGACGATGCGCAGCGTCATGAGCCGGTCCCGGTCGGCATCGTCACGGTGGTCTCCCAGAACTGCCCGTCCTCGACGGGGCCGGAGGTCGCGGAACCGCCCGCCATCTCCGCGCGCTGCCCCATGCCGCGCAGCCCCCGTGACGATCCCCGTTGCGCTATCAGGGAATCGCGCCCGGCGAGCACCGATCCGGAGGCGATCCGGTTGCGGGCGGTGATCGACACGTGGTCGCCGCCGTACTCGAGTTCCACGCGAACCGCCGTTCCGTCGCCGTGCCGCAGCGCGTTCGTCATCATCTCCTGCGCCACCCGGTACAGGGCGGTGTCGACGGTGCGCGTGATGGGGCACGGGTCGTTGTAGACCGCGAAAGCCACCCGAAGGCCCGAGGACCGGACGCCGTCGAACAGCTCCTGGAGCTTGCCGAGCCCCGGCTGCCCCGCGGAGTCGTCGCCCTGGTGCAGCAGGTCGAGCAGCCGCCGCAGGTCCACCATGGCCGCGCGGCTGGACGCCTCCACCGCCGCCAACGAGGTGTCCACCGGTCCGGGTCGCGCCGAATGCCGGTCGACCAGGTTCAGCCGTGCCGCGGCCGCGTGCACGCCGATCGCGCTGACGTGGTGGGAGATCACGTCGTGCAGGTCGTTCGCGATCGTCTCGCGCTCCTTGGCCACGGCCTTGCCCACCTCCGCCTCGGCGTCCCTCAACGCGTCCTCCCGCTGGCGGCGCAGTTCGTCGACGTGGGCCTTGCGCGCGGTCGTGTAGCGGCCGACCAGCCACGGCAGCACCGTGTTGGCGGTCACCAGGGTCAGCAGGGCGAACGGCGCGGTCGACCCGTCGACCAGCAGCGACGACAGCACGCCGAGCGCGAGGACGGCCAGCGAGAGCGCCGCGGGCCCGCCGCGCAGCCAGGCGCCCGCCCGGTACGCGGACACCAGGAAACCCGTCGTGGTGGCGCTGCGTCCCGGTAGGACGATCGCCAGCACCGGCACCAGGAGGGCGTGCCCGAGCGCGACCCACCCCGAGTACCGCGGCGACGACGCGAGCGCGGCGTCCGCGGCGACGAGTCCGAGCAGGAGCAGTCCGTCGAGGACTCCGATGCTCTCCGGTCCCCTGGTCGCGAAGCTCACCGCGTCGGTCACCAGGCACACGACCGCGACGAGGATCGACTGGCGCGCCAGCGACTGCTCCACCTCGCGCCCGAACACCCGGTGGGCGAGCGTCCGGCCCACCCCGACAGCGCTGCTGGTCATGCGGCCATTGTGCGGTCCGCCGGCAGGCGGGGCGTCACTCCCCAGGGGGAGGCCGCGCCTCCCCGCGCGGCACGACGACCGCGATGCGGCACTTTCCTGCCGTTCTCCCGGCGCGGTGCAACGGTTCCCACCGGCGACCGTCCTCCCGTCATCCGAGGAAAGGCCTTGCCCCATGATCCGCGAGCCCGCACCGCCCCCGGCGGCCACGATCGCGACCGCGCCCGGCGCGCTGCCGCTGCTCGGCCACCTGGTCGCCCTGGTGCGCGACAAGTTCGACTTCCTCAGGACGTTGTCCGCGCACGGCGATCTCGTCTGGGTCCACATCGGTCCGTGGCGGGCGCTGGTGGTCACCGGCGCGGAACTGAGCCACGAGGTGCTGCGCGACGACCGCCTGTTCGACAAGGGCGGCTACCTGTTCGACCGCATCCGGGAGACCGGCGGCAACGGGCTCGTCAGCTGCGCCCACGCCGACCACCGCAGGCAGCGCCGCCTGGTGCGGCCGTCGTTCCACCGCGACCGGCTGCCCGGCTACGTCCGGGTGATGAGCGGGCAGATCGACGCCGTGCTGGGGCGGTGGCGCGACGGCGAGGTCGTCGACGTGCTCGCCGACATGAAGACCATCACCGCCCGCACGATGCTGCCCGGCGGCCTGCCCGCCGACGTCATCGGGCGGATGTCGGAGGACATGAACGTCGTGCTCGCCGGGGTCGCGTGGCGGTCGATCCTGCCCAAGGGCCTCGACCGGGTCCCGACACCGGCCAACCGCCGCTACCGCCGGGCGCAGGACCGGCTCCGCGCCCTGGTCACCGAGGTCATCGCCGACCACCGCGCGTCCGACACCGACCACGACGACCTGCTGTCCGGCCTGCTCGCCTCGTGCGGGCCGCGGGACGGCGCGCCGGGCCTGTCCGACGCCGAGGTCCACGACCAGGTGCTCACGTTCCTGCTCGCGGGCACGGAGACCACCGCCAACGTGGTCTGCTGGGCGCTGCACCTCGTGTCGCGCCACCCCGAGGTCGAACGGCGGCTGCGCGCGGAGGCCTCCGGTGTCCTCGACGGCGGCGACGTCACCCCGGACGACCTGGCGCGGCTCGCGGTGGCGCGCAACGTGGTCCTGGAGACGCTGCGGCTGTACCCGCCGATCTTCCTGCTCACCCGCCTCACGACCAGGGACACCCACCTCGGCGGGCACGCCCTGCCCGCGGGCACCACGGTCGCCTACAGCCCCTACGCGGTCCAGCGCCGGGCCGAGCACTTCCCGGACCCCGACGACTTCGTCCCGGACCGGTGGGACGGCGGCCAGGAGCCGCCGCGCGGCGCGTTCCTCGCCTTCGGCGGCGGCGCCCGGCGCTGCGTCGGCGACACCTTCGGACTGGCCGAGGCCACGTTGATGCTGGCGACGATCACCCTGCGGTGGTCGATGCGGCCCACGTCCGACGACGAGGTCCGTCCCGCCACGAGCCTGGTGCTCAGCCCGCGAGCCCTGCGCCTGCGCCCACTGGCCGTGCCGTCCGGCACGCCGGAGACCCTGCACACCACGGGAGCGTCCGCATGACCGAGGCCGATCGCACCGAGGACGCCTGGTACTACCCCGGTGAACTCGCCGACGACCTGAAGGGCACCGGGCTCCCGGACGCCGTCGTCGCCGAGACCCTCGCCTGCGCGTGGGAGTACACCAGGTGCGTCATCCCGCACTTCGCCAACTGGGACCGCTACCTCGCGTTCACCCGGATCATCGTCATCGGGATCGTCGCGGAGTTCCGCGGCGACCTCGTGGACGTGGCCGCGGGCGACGAACTGCTGGGCTACGACCTGACCGAGCTGCTCGACACCGTGTTCGCGGGCACGCCCGGCCATCGGGAGATGGCCCGCGAGTACCGCGCCTTCCTGCTCGTGACCGCGGACAAGTCCAGCGGGCGGCGCGACTCCGAGCTGTTCCGCCGCTACGTGACCGCGCTCGCCCGGTCGCCGCGGGACTGGTTCCGGCTGCGCGACTGCGACGCCCTCGCCCGGTTCACCATCGCCGCCGCGATGGCGTGCGCCGACGCCGACGACACGTGGTTCGACGAGGAGGAGTTCCAGGTCCTCACCGAACTGGGCGACACGCTCTACGACGCGGTGGCCTACTACAAGCACCGCGCGGAGGGCGAGACCAACAGCACGTTCGCCTACGTCGGCCACGACCTGCGCGTCGAGGGCTACCGGCGGTGCCGGGAAGTCCTGTGGGCGCTGGACGCGGCGTGGGCGCGGTCGTCGGGGCACCGGGCCGCCCTCAACTTCCTGCGGTACTTCGGCGGGCCGATCCACCTGATGATGCGGCGGTACCGCTTCACCGAGGAGGACCTGACGATCGGGCTGCCCGAGACCGACCAGGTGGTCGCCGGGACGCGGAGCAACTTCAAGCTCTGGAACCGCGTCGACGCCACCGGCCTGGTCGTCAATGACACCCGCTACGCGACCGTGGTCGCCCGCGAAGACCTGATGTTCCCCGGCCTCGCCGATCTCCTGGAGGGCGCCGACGTCCACTGCGAGCACTGCCGCCACCGCGCCTCCTACGGTGCGGAGGCGACCGGCCGGTTCGGCGGCGTCGAGCTGTGCGACACCTGCCGGGGGCGGTGGCGGGCCTACCTGACCGCGTTCCCGGCTCGTGCCGCAGCCGTCTTCCCCGTCTTGCAGCTGCCGCTGTAAGAACTGTGAGCAATCGCATGAACACGTAGGGTGGGAACCAAACGGACATATCGACGGTTTGCTCCTTCGTGGGCGGAGACGACTCCGCTCAACGGCCCAGTGGTGTGCCGGACCGGTACGACCGCTGCCCCTTGGAGGACCCACGTGGACCCACGCGACGCGCCCTCGACCGTCCGACCCCCGACAGCCCGGCCCTCCCGGCGCGCCGCGGTGCGCCGCTGGGTCAAGGAGGACTCCCGGTACGACCTGTCCTCGTCGCTGGTCGTGTTCCTGGTCGCGATGCCGCTCTCCCTCGGCATCGCGGTCGCCTCCGACGCCCCGATCACCGCCGGGCTGATCGCCGCGGTCGTGGGCGGTGTCGTCGCCGGGCTGCTCGGCGGAGCCCCGTTGCAGGTCAGCGGTCCGGCGGCCGGTCTGACCCTGGTGGTCGCGGGGTTCGTCCAGCAGTTCGGCTGGGCCGTCACCTGCGCCATCACGGTCGCGGCGGGGCTGCTCCAGATCGGGCTCGGGCTGAGCCGGGTCGCCCGCGTCGCGCTCGCCATCTCGCCCGCGGTGGTGCACGGGATGCTCGCGGGCATCGGCGTCACGATCGCGCTCGCCCAATTGCACGTGCTCCTGGGCGGCGCGCCGGGCTCGGGGGCGTGGGACAACCTCACCCAGTTGCCCGCGCAGCTGCTCGGCGTGCACACCGGGGAGGCCGTGGTCGGCCTGTTCGTGCTGGGGGTGCTGCTGGTGTGGCCGCTGCTGCCCGCGGTCGTGCGCGGGATCCCGGCCTCGCTGGTCGCGATCGTCGGCGCCACGACGCTGGCCTGGGCGCTGTCGTGGGACGTGGCCAGGGTCGAGCTGCCCGGTTCGCTGCTCGACTCCGTGCGGTTGCCCGAGCTGCCCGACGGGCGGTGGGGCGCGGTCGCGCTGGCGGTGTTCACGATGACCGTGATCGCGAGCGTCGAGAGCCTGCTGTCCGCGGTGGCCGTGGACAAGCTCAAGGACCGGGGCAGGGCTGCCGACCTCGACCGCGAACTGGTCGGCCAGGGCGCAGCGAACGCGCTGTCGGGTCTGCTCGGCGGCCTGCCGGTCACCGGTGTCATCGTCCGCAGCTCTACCAACGTGGCCGCGGGCGCCCGGACCAGGGCCTCCGCGGTCCTGCACGGCGTGTGGGTGCTGCTGTTCTCGCTGCTGCTGGTCGGCCTGGTCGAGCAGGTGCCGATGGCCGCGCTGGCCGGGCTGCTGGTCTACGTGGGGTTCAAGCTGCTCAAGCTCAACGACGTGCGCACGGCCCGCCGCCAGTCCGAACTCCTGGTGTACGTGACGACCGTCGGGTGCGTCGTGTTCCTCGACCTGCTCATGGGCGTGCTGATCGGGTTCGCCCTGTCGGTGGCGGTGATGCTGCGCCGGGTCGTGTGGGCGAAGCTGCGGGTGTCGCGGACCCCGGTGGCAGGCGGACCCGACCACTGGACGGTCGCGATCGAGGGCACGCTGAGCTTCCTGTCGATCCCGCGCCTGTCGCGGGTCCTGTCCCACGTGCCCGACGGCGCCCCGGTGGACGTGGAGCTGGCCGTCGACTTCCTCGACCACGCCACCTACGAGCACCTGGTGATGTGGCGCGACCAGCACGCGAAGACCGGCGGAGTGGTGCACATCGACGAGGTGTCCGGGGTTCGCGGAGGTATGTCGCGGCGCGGGTCCGGGGCCGTGCTGCCGCGGTGGTTCGCGCCGTGGTCCTCCTGGCAGACGACCGTGCCCGCGCAGCGGCACAGCGAGCACGACGAGGCGGCGCGGCCGTTGGTGTCGGGGGTGCAGGAGTACCACCGGCGGTCGGCGCGGTTGCTGCGGCCGGTGTTCGAGGGGTTGTCGGACGGGCAGGAGCCGCAGGCGATGTTCCTGACGTGCGCGGACTCGCGGATCGTGCCGAACGTGATCACGAGCAGTGGGCCGGGGGATTTGTTCACCGTGCGGAACGTGGGGAACCTCGCGCCGGTTGACGACGACGGGGTGGGGGCGTCGGTGCACTACGCGGTGGAGGTGTTGGGGGTGTCGGCTTTGGTGGTGTGCGGGCATTCGGGGTGCGGGGGGATGGGGGCGTTGTTGGACGGAGGTGGGCTGGACGGGCCGGTTGGGCGGTGGTTGGAGTTGGGGAGGGGGAGTTTGCGGGCTTTCGTCGGGGGGCACGAGGTTGATCCGGGGGTGGGGTCCGAAGTGGACAGGTTGTCGATGGTGAACGTCGCTGTGCAGGTTGCTTCGTTGGAAGGGATGCCGGTGGTGAGGGATGCGGTTGAGGAGGGGAGGTTGAAGGTGATCGGGATGTTCTTCGACATCGGTGGGGGGAGGTTGTCGTTGTTGGGGGATGACCGGAGGGGGTTCGCGGGGTTGCCGGAGGGGGTGGATGTGTTGGGGTAGTTGGGTTGTGTGTTGTGGGGGGCGGGGTGGGGGGTCGGGGAAGGGTGAAGTCCGGCCCCCGGTCGCGCGATTGTCTCAATGCCACACCACCGTTTGGCAGGAGGGCGCTGTGTATCGGGGGCAGGGGGAGGTCTGACTTCGCTTGCGTGGGCTGTGCCGGTTTAGGGCACCTCGCTGCGCGTCGGTAGGGCATCAGGCTGCGCCTGACCAGGGCACCTTGCTGCGCGTCGGTGGGCGGCGGGCGCTCCGCGCCGGGTGCGGGGGAGCGGCTGTGCCGGTGGGAATCTTATGGGCATTTTTGGTGTGGGGTCCTGATACGCGTTCGTGGGCTGGTTTGCCAGTTGTTAATCGACTTGTTTATCGGGCCTATAGGTGTTTTTTATGGGTGCCTGCCAATTGGCTGCATTCATGTTGGGTGGCGAATGATAGGGGGTGTCGATCCATTTCTGTTTGACCTGGTCTGGGCGTGCGGAACGTGGCTGACCTGGGTGGTCGTGGTTCGGCCGTCTGGCGGATTGGTGGTGATCGTGGTTGTTGGAATCGAGTTTTTGTTGCCCACGGTGACGTGATGTAGGAGGTTGACCGGGGTTGTACGCCAATTGGCTGACGTATTAACGCTGGATGTCCATTGGCCATCGACAGGGTTCCACGCCGTGTATACGGTGGGGCCTCGTCAGGCCCGACCACCTGGGGTAAGGGCCTCGTTCATGAATGGGTGGTCATGGGGGATCCCGGTGTGCGTTCCGCGAGCGCGGATGAGCTGGGTGGGCTGTACGCCGCCTTGGCGGGGGACCCGGCGTTCGACGCTGGGTCGCCTGCGGTCGTGTTCGTCGGGGTGCTTGCCGATGCGTTGGTGTGCAAACGGTTGCAGCACTTCGGGTTCGGGGTTCACGAGCGGGATGGGCAGGCGCCCGGTGTCTACGTGCTGGGTGGCTCGTTGCACGGGATGTGTTTGACCGGCTCCGATTTCGTCGAGGTGTTGGAGCGGGCGCGGTTGAGGGACTTCGCGGGGGATGTGGTCGAGGAGCCGGGGTTCACGACGCTGCACAAGCCCGGTTCGGATTCGCGTGGGGTGGTGCAGTTCCACCTTGACGGCCTTGAGGTCGTGGCGAAGATCGGGGAGGCGGAGGCGATCGCGGGGGAGGTCCGGTTCGCCCGCGAGGTGAACGACCTGTTGGCGCGGGAGGGGCGGCGTGCGCTTTTTCCGGTGGTGCACGGGCTTCGGGTCGAAGGTGGTCAGGCCGTCAGCCTGATGGAGGCCGGTGAGCCGATGCCGATCGCGCTGCTGTTCGCCGATGACCGGCGCACGACGCTGGCCGATGACGCGCTGGGTCGCCTCGGAGCGCATCTTGACCAGGTTTCGGCCTGGTACCGGCTGACCGCGGCCGATCGGCGGCCGACCGTGGCCGACTACCTCTACCGCGAGCGCTACCACGCGCTGCCCGCGGAGCCCGTGTTCGTCTCGACGTTCCGTTCCCTGTTCGGGGAGGTGGAACTGGACGAGGTGCTCGACGCGCGGGTGCTGCTGCCCGGTGGTGTGGATCTGCCGTCCTACCGGGAATCGGTGCGGTGGTTGGACGAGGTGGTGCCGGGACTGCTACCGGATCACGGCAGTGCGGTGCACGGTGACATCTACGCCGCGAACATGCTCCTGCGCGCCGATGGCAGCGCGGTGCTCATCGACCCCCGCACGGTGTGGGAGGGGCGGGACCGGCCGGATGTCGGGTACGGCGATCCGGTGTTCGACTTCTCCACGCTGCTGCACGGCGTGTTCCCGATGGCGGCGATCCTGCGGGCGGTCGAGACCGACGCGACCGGTGAGCTGTTCGGCGAGCCGGTGCGGCCGGCGGCGGGGGTTCTCGACCTGTCGTCGTCGCGGCTGCCCGTGGGGTTCCCGGACGCCGTGGAGAAGCTTGAAGCCGTGATGCTGCAAGGGTTGCCGCGTCCCGATGGACATGCGCGGACCCGGTTGCTCATCGGTGCGGCAACGTCGCTGCTCGGGTGGTTGAAGTACGAGCGGTCGCTGCGGACGCCGGAAGCCTGGCTGGCCACCTTCGGCTACGTCGCCTGGTACCTCGACCAGGCCAGGAAGTCCTTTGACGACAACGGGAGACGAGAGCTGTGACGGCACTGGACTACGACGACCTCGCCACCGAGTACGCCAAGCACCGGCGTCCCTACCCCGGTCTGGTCGAGCACGTCGTCGAGCGCGCGGGCGTGACGGCGGACTCCACCGTGCTGGAGGTGGGCTGCGGCACCGCGAACCACCTCGCCGCGGTGCGCCGCACCACGGGCGCGCGGAGCATCGGTGTGGAGCCGTCGGCGGAGATGCGCAAGCAGGCCGCGGAACACCCGGAGGAACTGGACCTGCGCGAGGGTTTCGCCGAGGAGCTGGACTTCCCGAAGGGCACCTTCGACCTCGTCATGTCGGTGGACATGATCCACTACGTGCGGGAGCCGCTGCGCTACTTCGAACGCGCGTTCGCGGCGCTGAAGCCGGGCGGCTACTTCGTCACGGTCACCGAC
The DNA here is from genome assembly GCF_032460545.1 of Umezawaea sp. Da 62-37. Taxonomy (GTDB): domain Bacteria; phylum Actinomycetota; class Actinomycetes; order Mycobacteriales; family Pseudonocardiaceae; genus Umezawaea. The sequence goes on along the minus strand of NZ_CP135965.1, from coordinate 1,698,363 downwards.
TCCGACTGGGCGATCCGCAACCGGATCCCGATGGCCAGGTACTTCCCCGCCACGATCGAGGTGGAGTTCGCGCGCTACCAGCCGGTTCCGGCGCTCGCGGGCGATCTCGCGCGCGCCGGGTTCACCGACCTCTACGAGCGGATGATCGAGAGCACCTACTCGCTGCACGAGGCCACGAAGTTCGAGGACAAGTCGCACTCCTGCCTGCACCTCATCACGGACGAGGAGTTCACGGCGGGTGTCGAATCCCTGCGGGCGGACTTGGCGAAGGGGCCGATCGAGGCGAACCAGCGCAGCCTCGTGCTGTGGGGGCGGCGGCCGCTGTGATCGACCGGTACGCCCTTCCCGAGATGAAGGGGCTGTGGACCCCCGAGCGGAAGTACGCGTCGTGGGTCGAGGTGGAAGTCCTCGCGAGCGAGGCGCAGGTGCGGCTCGGTGTCGTGCCCGCCGACGCGCTACCCGCCATCCGCGACGGCAAGGTGCCTACGCCCGCGCGGGTCGAGGAGTTCGAACGCGTGCGGGGCCACGAGATCCTGGCGTTCCTGGCCGCCTACACCGAGACGATCGCCGACGGCCACGGCCGGTGGGTGCACCACGGCATGACCAGCTACGACCTCGTGGACACCGCGCTGGGCCACACCCTGGCCGCCTCGTGCGACCTGGTGCTGGCCGAAGCTGTCAGGCTGCGCGCGGTGCTCGTGGGCCGGGCCAAGGAGCACTGGGACACGGTGTGCGTGGCCCGCACGCACGGCATCCACGCCGAGCCCACCACGTTCGGCCAGAAGCTGGCCCTGCACGCCTTCGCGGTGGACCGGAGCATCACCAGGCTGCGCGCCGCTCGCGAGGCGGTCGCGGTGGGCACGATCTCCGGCGCGGTCGGCACGTACTCCAGCATCGACCCGGAGGTCGAGCGGTACGTGTGCGACCAGCTCGGCCTGGGCGTGGAACCGGTGCCCAGCCAGGTCGTCGCCCGCGACCGGCACGCCGAGCTGATGGCGGCGCTGGCACTGCTCGGCGCGGTCGTCGAGCAGATCGGCCTGGAACTGCGGCTGCTCCAGCGCACCGAGGTGCGCGAGGTCGAGGAGCCGCGGACCAGCGAGTACCAGGGTTCCAGCGCCATGCCGCACAAGCGCAACCCGACGACGAGCGAGCGGATCAACGGCCTGGCGAGGCTGCTGCGCGCCTACGCCAACGCGGCTTACGAGAACGTGGCGTTGTGGCACGAACGCGACCTGGCGCACTCGCCGGTGGAGCGGATCGTGTTCCCCGACGCGTTCACCATCGCCCACTACCAGGTGAGCAAGGCCGCGGACGTCATCGGGGACCTGACCGTCCACAGTGGCCGGATGCTGGCGAACCTCGACGCCACCCACGGCCTGATCTACAGCTCCGAGGTGCTGCTGGACCTCGTCAACGCGGGCGAGGACCGGGACAAGGCCTACCGGGTGGTCCAGGCGGCCGCGCTGGAGTCGACCGAGACCGGCAAGCACCTGGCCGACACGTTGGCGGACCGGGGCATCACCACGACCGCCGCCCAGTTCCAGCCCGAGCGGTTCCTCGGTCGGCGGGACGTCCTTCGCGACAGAATGGAGAAGTTGCTCGATGTGGAAGTGTGAAGTCGTCCAAGGGACCGACCTGGACGTGGCCGAGGTCGCGGCACTGTACAACGCGTCGACCCTGGGGGAGCGCCGCCCGGTGCAGGACACCGAGCGCTTCCGGGACATGGTGCGCGGCGCCAACCTCGTCGTGGTGGCCCGCGTGGACGACCGGCTCGTCGGCATCTCGCGGTGCGTCACAGACTGGTCCTACGTCACGTACCTGTCCGACCTGGCCGTGGACAAGGAGTTCCAGCACCAGGGGATCGGCCGCGACCTGATCGAGAAGACCAGGGAGGCCGCCCCCCGCGCCAAGATCGTGCTGCTGTCGGCGCCCGCCTCCGTGGAGTACTACCCCCACATCGGGTTCAAGCAGCACAACTCGGCCTGGGTGATGGATCCGCTGACGCCGTGAGCACGAGCAGAGCGCCCCGGATCGGTGTCACGACCTACCAGGAGAACGCGTCCTGGAGGGGCTGGCACCGCAGTGCCTCCCTGGTGCCCAGGGACTTCCTCACCCCGCTGGCGGACGCGGGCGCGCTGCCGCTGATGCTGCCGCCCGACGGCGGGCCTGCCGAGGCGGCGGACCTGGCCGCGTGGCTCGACGGGCTGCTGCTCGTCGGGGGTCCCGACGTGGACCCGGCCAGGTACGGCGCGGAGCGCGAGGAGCGCACCAGCGGCGTGGAGGCGAAGCGGGACGAGTGGGAGTTCGCGCTGCTCGCCGCCGCCCTCGCCGCCGACATCCCGGTGCTGGGCGTGTGCCGGGGGATGCAGCTGCTCAACGTGGTCCGCGGCGGCACGCTGCGCCAGGACATCGCCAAGGCCGACCACCAGCCCGAGGGCAGCCGGTTCGGCACGGTGGTGGTGGACATGGCCGAGGACCTGATGCCGGGCTCGCTGATCGGCGCGTCCACGACGGTCTCGTGCTACCACCACCAGGCGGTCGACGTGCTCGGGGACGGTCTCGTGGTCACCGGGCGCAGCTCGGACGGCACCGTGGAGTGCCTCCAGCTCACCGACCGCGAGTTCGTGGTCGGCGTGCAGTGGCACCCGGAGGTGGGCGGGGACGAGTCGCTGTTCAAGGCCTTCGCCGCGGCGGCCGCCGGGCGGATCCCGTGCTGAGCGGGGTGCTGCCGCGCAGCCACCGCGGCCGGGTGCTGGCCGCGGGGGCGCTGCTCGACGCCGTGGCCACCGGCCTGTACCAGGCCGTGGCGACGCTGTACTTCGTGCAGCACGTGGGCATCCCGGCCGCGTCGGTCGGTCTGGCGCTCACGCTGGCCAACACCTTCGGCCTGCTCGTGCCGATGCCGGTCGCGCGGCTCACCCGCCGGATCGGGGTGACCAGGGTCTACGTCGCGCTGTTGGTGCTGCGCGGCATCGGCATGGCCGGCTACGTCCTGGTCGACGGCTACTGGCGCTACCTGCTGGTCACCGCGTTCTTCACCGCCGCGAGCCGGGCGGCGCTGCCGCTGCTCCAGGTGCTCGTGGGGCAGATGGAGGGCGAGGGCGACCGGACCCGCACGATGGCGTCGATGCGGACGGTGAACAACATCGGCCTCGCCACGGGGTTCTTCTTCGCCGCGGGCGTCCAACTCTTCCAGTCCCGCGTCGCCTACCAGGTGCTGTTCGTGGTCGGTGGCATCGCGTTCGCGCTCGTCTCGTTCGTCACGATCGCGGCGACGCGCGGGATCGAGGGTCGCGACGCCGCCGTGCCGGACAAGGAGAAGCGGCCGAAGACGGTCTACCGGGACGCGCGCTTCATGGTCGTCGCGGTCGCGAACGCCGCTTTGCTGCTGCACGACAGCATGCTGTTCATCCTCATCCCGCTGTGGGTGGTGCAGCGGGCGGGCCTGTCGCCGACGGCGAGTTCGGTCCTGCTGATGCTCAACACCGCGATCACCGTGCTGATCCAGGTGCGGCTCGCCAAGCACGGCAAGGGTTTCGGCGGTGCCATGCGGCTGCTCCGGTGGTCGGTGGTGGCGCTGGGCGTCGCCTCGCTGTTCCTGGGGACGGCGGGCGGCGGCGGTGACAAGTGGGTGCTGATCGGCCTGCTCGCCGCGGCGGTCGTGCTGCTGACCGTGGGCGAGAACCTGCACGCCATCGCCGGGTGGGAACTGTCGTTCCTGCTGTCGGCGCCCGAGCAGCGGGCGCAGTACCTCAGCCTGTTCAGCCTCGGGTACACCGGCCAGCTCATCGTCGGTCCGGTGCTGATGACCTCCGTCGTGCTGCCCTGGGGCATGCCGGGTCTGCTGGTGATGATCCTCGTCTTCGTGCTCGCCGCGGTGGCCACCTCGATCGCGGTCCGCGGTCACGAGGCCGTCCGCGAAGCGGAGGTGCGCGCGTGAGCACGCTGACCGGGTTCGTCCTGTCCCACCTGCCGTTCGTCAACGGGTCGGCCTCCCCTGATCGTTCCGGTGGATGCCAGCCACGGGAAGGGGAGCTGTGGTCTCGCTCAAGTCCGAAGGGTTCACCGAACTGGTCGCCGATGTCGCGCAGGTCGCGAGATCGTCGCGCGACGCCGCCGTGGTCACGAAGATCGCGCTGACCCTGGACGGCCGCCTCGGCGAGGACATCGGGTCCGCGGCGCTCACCGCCGCGGACCAGGTCCTCGTGGAGTTGTTGCGGGGTCCGGGAATCCACCTGGACACCGCCGTCGCCGCCGGCGACAACACCGACAACACCGGCGACCGGCTGTTCCTGACCCGCACGGGCAGGCTCGCCGTGCGGCTCGACGGGGTCGAGGGCCCCGACGAGGCGTTCCCGCTGGGCGGGGTGCGGTGGGGCGACGTCGACCCCGCCGAGGTGAAGGCGCGGGCGCGTGCCGAGCACGACCGGACCACGCGGGCCGTCGCCGCGCTGCACGCCGAACTGGTCGCGCAGCCGGAGGCCGAAGTGCACGCCCGGCTCAAGCGCATCGAGCACGCCATCGTGCACATGGCGCCGGTGCTGATCTACGTCGACGAGCGGGTCTACACGAACCTGACCAAGTTCGGGACCCTGCCGGGGAAGTCGCTGTCCGCGACCCACGCCCGGTCGCTGTTCAACCGCCTGCGCGCGACCCCGGTCGCGGACTGGGACCCGGTGGACGCGTGCTTCGTCGCGTGCACCGACGTCCTGCTGATGTCCGGTCCGCCGGTGCGGCTGGAGGAGTTCAACGGCACCCAGCTCGACGTGGACACCCTGCGCGGCTTCCTGGTCGAGCGCATCGGCACCTACGGCGGTGCGCCGCTGCCGGGGGGAACGACCCTGCGGCAGCTGGAGGGACTCGCCGTCCGGTGCGCCGCGCTGCGCAAGCAGACCGTCAGCGGCGGTGACTCCACGCCCTACCGCGTGATCAACGGGCTGAACCTGCACAAGTCCGAGCACCTGCTGCCGACCCCGGCGGTGCTCGGCGACGCGCCGGAGGCGGTCATGGCCCGATTAGCGGAATTCTTCGGGGTCGACTCGCCCGTCGACACCCGGATCGCCGACATGCCACCGCTGTTCACCGAGTTGGCCGCGCGACTCGTGGACGCGCCCGCGCCCGACGGGTTCACCACGGCGTTCGAATCGGTCCTGCACGCGTTCGTCACCACGGCGGCCGAGGCGTTCGACGCCGACGTGGCGATGAGCCGGGGCCCGGAGACGTTCGACCCGCTGCGCACCGAGCACGAGATCGACCCGCTCGGGCTGGGCACCGGCGACTTCTACTGCTGCGTCGCGCCCCGGCAGGCGTTCGTGGAGCGGTTCCGCGAATTCAAACCCGGCCTCACGCGGGCGCTGGCCGCCTACAGCGCCAGGATGCGGTTCAACACGTGGCACTACCTGCCCTCGACGTTGGGGGTCGTGGAGCGCGAACCCGGTCGTGACGACTGGTTCTTCGCGCCGACGATGCCGGACGTGGCGTCGTGGTCCGACCAGCACCACACCGGGCACGTGGCGTTCGGCGTCCGGTACGCCATCCGCGTCCCGTTCGGCATCGACTACGACGGCCGCGCGCTGCCCGGCCTCTACGACCTGCGGCTCATGCGCACGTCCCTGCCCGCGTTCACGGTGGGGGAGTTGCGCGGGGCCATCGCCACGGCGCTGCTGCTCAAGCAGCTCTACCAGGCGATGTCCGCGCACGAGCCGAAGGTCGTCGACTTCGGCAAGAGCTGGTACGAGAGGTTCCATGGGTGACCTGAGGTACGCGGGCGCGGCGGAACTGCGCGCCCGCTACTCGACCAAGGAAGTGTCCCCGACCGAGCACGTCCGCGCGACGCTCGACCTGCTGGAGGAGACCCAACCGGAGCTGCGCGCGTTCACCACGGTGACCGCCGACCTCGCCCTGGCGCAGGCGGCCGAGGCGGAACGGCTGATCCTGGCCGACGGCGAGGGGGCCTGGCTCGGGCGTTCGCTGCTCGGTGTGCCCGTGTCGGTCAAGGACCTGACGCCGACCGCCGGGGTGCGCACGACCCGCGGCTCGTTGCTGCGCGCCCACTGGGTGCCGGAGCAGGACGCGCCCGCCGTGGCCCGGCTGCGCGGCGCCGGGGCGGTGCTGATCGGCAAGACGTCCACCTCGGAGTTCGGCTGGAGCGCGGGCACCGCCAACCGGATCACCGAACCCGTGGCGAACCCGTGGGACCGCACCCGCAGCGCCGGGGGCTCCAGCGGCGGCGCCGCGGCGGCGACGGCGGCCGGGATCGGCGTCGCCGCGCTGGGCACGGACGGCGCGGGCTCGATCCGGATTCCCGCGGCGTTCTGCGGGGTGGTCGGCTACAAGCCGACGTTCGGGCGCGTGCCCTACGTGCCGATGAGCCCGGAAGGCCTGTCCCACCTCGGCCCGCTGGCCCGTGACGTGGCCACCGCGCGGCTGGTCGCCGACGTGATCGCCGGGCCGCACCCGGACGACCCGCTGTCGACGCCACGCCTGCCGCGGCGCTCCTGGACGGGTGCCGTGCGGGTCGCCTGGCTGCGCTGGCCCGACGAGTCCGGCGAGGTGGCGGCGATCGCGCGGGCCGCGGCGGACGAGCTCGGCGACGTCGTCGAGGTCGAACCGCCGTTCACCGACCCGTACCCGCACCTGGTCACGATCCTCGCGGCGTTCGACGCGGGCCAGCGGCCCGAGGACGACGCGCTGTCCGACCCGTTCCGGCTGCGCGTCGTCGAGCACGGGCGACGGCTGAGCGCCGCCGATCTGGCGCACGCGCTGACCGAGCGGCAGCGGCTCCTCCAGCAGGTCGACGCGCTGATGCGGCGCTTCGACGTGGTCGCCTCGCCCACCGCGTGGATCGAGCCGTTCGCGGTCGACCGGTGGCGGCCCGACGACGACGGCGACGACCTCGACTGGCTGGCGTGGTGCCGCGCCGCGTACCCGTTCAACCTCACCGGCCAGCCCGCCGTCTCCGTCCCGGCGGGGTTCACCGCCGCCGGACTGCCGGTCGGGCTGCACCTCGCGGGCCGACGGCACGAGGACGACCTCCTGCTGGACGTGGCCGAACGGTTCGAAACCGCCCGCCCGTGGCGGCACCAGTACCTCCGAAGGGACCAAGGGTGAACAGCGACAGCTACCTCGCGCAGTCGGCGGGGCAGACGGACTTCGTCGCCCGGCACGGGTTGTGGGACGACGAGCGGCAGGCCGCGGCCACCGCGCTGGAGGCGCGGCTGGACGAGGTCGACTTCGTGCGGGTCGTGTACGGCGACCCGCACGGCATCGCGCGCTCCAAGACCGTGAGCACGGAGGTGTTCCGCACCGTCCTGCGCAACGGCATGGACTTCAGCCCCGGCCCGTTCGTCTTCGACACCGGGCACGCCGTCGCCGTCGACTTCTTCGCCGAGGGCGGCGGGATCGGCATCCCCGAGCTGATGGGGGCGGGCGACTTCATCGTGGTGCCCGACCCGCGCACGTTCCGCGTCCTGCCGCACACCGGCCGCCCGACGGGGTGGGTGATCGGCGACGAGCACCTGCGCGACGGCTCGCCGCACCCGCTGTCCGGCCGGGCGGTGCTCAAGCGGCAGTGCGAGCAGCTCGCCGCGCGCGGCCTGAGCTACGTGGTCGGGCTGGAGGTCGAGTGGTACCTGACGAAGAGGACCGGGCAGCCGCCCGGACCGATCGGCGGGTTCGGCGTCCAGGGCACACCGCCCGAGGTGGAGCCGGTGAACGGCGGCTACCAGTTCAACTCCGACTCGCTGCTCGACGCCGTCATGCCGGTGATCGACCCGGTGATCGACGCCCTGCTCGCGCTGGGCCTGCCGATCCGGACCGTCGAGCACGAGTCGGGGCCGGGGCAGCTGGAGTTCACCTTCAACCCGATGGACGGCCTGGACGCCGCCGACGCGATGCTGCTGTTCCGCACGGTCACCAAGCAGGTGCTGGCCCGCAGCGGCTACCACGCGTCGTTCATGGCGCTGCCCGGCCTGCGCGGGTTCGACCCGAGCGGCTGGCACCTGCACCAGTCGATCGCCGACCGCGAGACCGGCCGCAACCTGTTCGTGGCGGAGCCGGGCGCGGACGTGCTGTCGGAGCTGGGCATGTCCTACCTCGGCGGGCTGCTGGAGCACGCCCCCGCGGCGAGCCTGCTGTGCGTGCCGACCATCAACGGCTACCGCCGGATGCGGACCGGGTTCAGCCTGTCGCCCGACCGGATCGCCTGGTCGACCGAGAACCGCGGCGCGTTCCTGCGGGTGCTCGGCGCGAACGGCGACCCCGGCAGCCACGTGGAGAACCGCATCGGCGAGCCGTCGGCCAACCCGTACCTGTACCTGGCGAGCCAGGTCAGCGCGGGGATGGACGGCGTGGACAACCGGCTCAAGCCGGGCCCGCCCGCGGGTGACCCGCACAGCACGACGGCGCTGCCGCTGCCCACGACGCTCGAAGAGGCGTTGAAGGGGTTCACGGCGAGTGATCATTACCGCGTTACGCTGGGCGGGGTCCTGCACGACGCGCTGCGGTTGATGAAGCTCAGCGAGCAGGTCAGGTACGACGAGTGGCGCGCCGGCGGCGGCGCGGTGCGGGACGACGAGGTCACCGAATGGGAGCACAGTGAGTACTTCGCCACTTACTAGCGGCGCTTACCGGCGCCGGGTGGTGCGCAGCGTCGACGACCTGAGCCCCGGCACCGCCGCGGTGGTCAAGGCGGCGGGCGCGAACATGAACTACGGCACCGAGTTCATGCGCGCCTACGAGCGCTACCCGATCCAGGCCGTGCACGGCAACTACTACGTCGAACTGCTCGACGACGCCGACGAGGTGGTGGCGTTCGCGCCGTGCTTCGTGCAGGGCGACCCGCTGGGCGCGTTGGGCCTCGGGCCCGGTGAGCACGCGCTGCTCAGCCAGGTCTGGCACTGCTCGGACACCAGGCTGGTCGCCGCGGAGGCGACCCCGGAGATCGCCACCGAGCTGCTGGACGCGATGCGCGAGGTGGCCGCGTCGCTGGGCCTGGCGCGCACCGGGTTCATCAACGTCGCCGACGGCTCGCCCAGCGCCCACGCGCTGGAGTCCGCGGGTCTCAAGGGCGTGCACCTGGACACCCGGTACTGGCTCGACCTGGCCAAGTTCGGCAGCGAGGAGGGGGTGATCGCCTCGATCAAGCCCACCAACCGCCGCGAGTACCAGCGGCACTGGCGGCGCGCGACCGAGGCGGGCGTGAAGATCACCACCCGCCATCCGGGGGCCGACGAGCAGGTGTCGAAGCTGAACCTGCTGCTGACGACGATGGACCGGGTCGGGTCGCCGGGCTACTACGACGCCGAGAAGCTCGTGAAGTTCCTCGCCGAGACGCCGACCGCGTGGATCATCGAGATCGCCCTGGACGAGAAGCCGCTGGGCTTCGCGATCCTGTTCGTGGACGACACCCGGCTGCACGCGTGGGCGCTCGGGTACGACCGCGAGACGAAGCTGGCGTTCAGCCCGTACTACCTGATGTGGGGTTCCTTCATGCGGCTCGGCTACGAGCTCGGGTTGCCGACGCTGGAGGCGGGACGGCGCAACGGCGAGTTCAAGATGCGCCACGGCCTGGTGCCCCAGGACCTCAGCGCCTACGTGGTGGACGTGTGATGGCCGAACTGCTGGTGACCCCCGGCCTGCCCGACGACTGGGACGCGGTGGCCGGTGACGGCCCCGCGGCCGGTCGCGGTCGCTGGGTGCGCTTCGGCCAGTCCTGGTACCCCGGCCCGTACAGCACCTTCGCGCTGCGCGACGACGACGGCAGGTGCCTGGTCGCCATGGGCGGCACGGTCCTGCCCGAACCCGCCGCCGTGCCCCGGCGCGACGCCTACCACGTCCTCACCGGCCGCACGGCCCACCTCGGCCTGTTCACCGAGGACGAGCACCCGTGGCCGGTGGACCTCGACCCCGCCGACGTCCACCCGTGCCTGGTGCTGATGTACCCGAACTACGCCACCTACCAGGCGGGCCCCGGCGCGGAGGACCCCGAGGTGCTGCGCCGGTTCGTGGCCGAACTGGTGGCGTGGGCCAAGTCCGAGGGCGTCGCGTCCATCGCCCTGCTCTACCTCACGCCCCGCGCGCAGCCGCTGATGGACGAACTGGCCAAGGCCGGTTTCGGCGTGCACCGCAAGGGTGAGCGCTGCGACATGGCGGTCACCTGGACGGAGTTCGACGGCTACCTGCGGACGCTGCCGAAGAAGTACCGTGACGAGGCCAAGCGCGAGATCAACCGCATGGACGAACGCGGTCTCGTCCGCGCCCACCGCCCCATGGCCGCCGACGAGCCGGAACTGCTCGACCTCAGGTGCGCCCTCATCGAGAAGTACGACGGCAAGGTCAACCGCGCCGACCAGGCCGCCATCTTCGACGGCATCCGCGAACACGTCGCACCCGAGGACATCACCGTGTTCACGGTGTCCGACGGCGACAAGCTGCTCAGCTTCAGCCTGTTCATCCAGGACGGTCCGGAGTGGACGGTCATGCTGATCGGCTCGGACTACACCGAGCCCGACGCCTCCTACGGCTACTTCTCCTGCATGTTCTACCAACCCGTCGAACTGGCGCCCGCGCGCGGCGTCGAACTGCTGGCCTACGGCTACGGCACCCTCGACGCCAAGCGCCGGAGGGGGTGCCAGCTCTCGCCGTACTACACCGCCGACCTCCGGTTCTGACCGGCGGCCCGCCACCCGTACCAGCCCCGGCACAGCACGAGAGCGATCACGGTCGCCACGACGAGACTCGCGTCGACGAAGAAGGTCTGCTTCGCGTCGGGCAGGTCGAAGAACACCAGGGCGAACACCGTGATGGCGGTCTTCTGGATCAGCAGCAACTCCCACACGCCCCGCTGCGCACGGGGCGCGACGGCCAGCATCGCCCACATCCCCGCGAACACGATGTAGGCGAACGCCCGCCACGCCTCCGTGAGCACCCGCTCGTCGGACACCTCGGTGATCAGCTTGATCCCGCCCGCGAACGCGGCGACGGTCGCGATCGAGCACAGGGCCAGCAGCACCCGCCCGATCCGATCCGCGAGTGCGCTGGGGGCGTCCGCGTTCGCCATGGCGTTCCTTCCCTCGTGGGACCCGGCTCCGTGGCGGCCGGGCCCCGCGTCGAGCTTGTCGTCGGGAGGGGTGTCGTCGCGTCGGTGGTACTTACGTAGATCGACGTGCGTTGCGAGCGCTCGTGCGACCGTGGTTGGCTCGCCCGGTGAACCTTCTGCTGACGTCGGGCGGCCTGCGCAACGACACGTTGCGGGACGTGCTGCGGGACATGGTGGGGAGGCCGTTCGGCTCGGCGAACGTCGTCTACGTCCCGACGGCGTCCGTCGCCGAGTCCGGCGACCACGGCTGGTTCCTCTCGGACATGAACAGGCTGCACGCCCTGGGCTGGCAGGAGTTCGACGTCCTGGAGCTGAACGGCCTGCCCCGACGGATGGTGCTCGACCGGCTCCTCCACGCTGACGTCGTCCACGTCGGCGGCGGCAGCCACTACCACCTCGCGCGCAGCATCACCGGCAACAACCTGGCCGACGGCTTCCTGGAGGCGCTGGAGGACCGGGTCTACGTGGGGTTCAGCGCCGGATCGATGATCTTCAGCCGGAACCTCACGGAGCACTCCGCCGAGGTCATCGGGGACACCGCGGACCTGCACGTGCTCGGCGCGACGACCCTCGAACCGCCTTTCGGCCTGTTCGACTGGTACCTGAAACCGCACCTGGACTCACCCGACTTCCCGGAACGCGACGACGCCTGGGCCGACCGCGTCGCCGGGCGGGCGGACTTCCCGATCTACTTCATCGACGACGAGACGGCCGTCCGCGTCGTCGACGACAAGGTGGACGTCGTCTCCGAGGGCCGGTGGCGGTTCGATCCGTGACGGGTCGGGTCGGGAGGAACCTGTTGTAGTGCCGCGGGTGCGGGGTCACGTGGGTGGCATCGGGGTCAAGTCGGACGCGCAGCCACGGGCTGTCCTCGACGAAACCGGGCTGCCGACGTTCGGCTTCCGCGAAGAGGTCGAGGATCGTCTCGCTGTCCAGGGCTTTCAGAACCCGTGCTCCTCGCGGGAGCGGTCAGCGGCGAGGAGGTGTCTTCACCGGCCATCCGAGGGGAAGCCCGATGCGCTGCCATCCGCGGAGTACGGGAACGTCCTCGCTCGGGCGGGGCAGGGGTGGTGGAGGTGTCCACGTGAGTCCCTCCTCCTCGACCTGCGCGAGAATCCAGGCACGCTCCTCCGGCTCGGAGGTGTTCCAGGTCCAGCTCATCGGCCGGGCCCGCATCGCTCGTTCCGACCTGCTGGGGGGCATCCCGCGGGCGGACCGGCGGGCGGGCTGGTTGGCGACCATCGGCAGGTTGTGCGTCAGGTTGGCCAGGAACCTGATCCGCTTCAGCGTCTCGCCCGATTCCCCTTCCCCCTGCGGTCGTCCCGCGAGATGGCGGATCTCGACAAGTGCCGTGGCCGCGAGCCGCCCGGCCAGTTCGCGGTCGTCGATCCCGGTCATCCCAGTGCCTCCGAGAAGTCGTCTTCAGCGAAAGTACCGCCCGGCCCGATCCGGACACACGTAGGTGACTTCCACCGACGCGAACACACCCCGACGCCGGTCACCCTGACCAGGTGTTCGAGCCGCTCTTCCTCACAGACATGACGCTGGCCGTGCTGGCCGTCATCGCCGCACTCGTCCTGGCCGCCCAGGCGTCCGGCGACCCCGCCCGCCGACGCCGCTGGCTGCGCGTGACCGCGGCACTGGTGGCGGCCAGACTGGTCGTCGCCCTGCTCCTGCTCACCGGCGGCCTGGCCCTGGCCGACACCCGGCTGATCGTGCAGGTCCCGCTTGCGGTCCTCCCGATCGCGGTGGCCCTCCGACGACCCGACCCCACCACCGTCCACGTCGGCGCGGCAGGCGTGCTGCTGTCGGTCTGGTGGTTCCTCGTCCCGTTCGGACTCCAGGACGCGATCCCCGTGGTCGTCGGGTCGGTGGTGGCGCTGGGCGTGCTCAACGGCCTGTCGGTCGCGCTGGGCCGCTGGCGCCGGCAGGGCTCGCGCGCCTCCCGCGCGCCCTGGCTGGCGACGGCCTTCCTGCTGGTGCCCGCCGTCTCGCTCGCGCTCGCCAGCCAGGCCAACGCGGTTCCCGAGGAGCACCACCACCCGGTGGCCGGGGACGTCACCGTCGACAAGCTGACCGGTCCCCGCGACCGCGAACCCGACGTGCGCGTGACCCTGACCGCCGCCCACACCGAGGTGCGCCTGGACTCCGGCCGGAGCATCGACGCGCTCACGTTCAACGGCACCGCGCCCGGCCCGGAGATCCGGGCCGAGCAGGGCCAGCTCATCGAGGTGACGCTGGTGAACACCGACGTGGAGCAGGGCGTCACGGTGCACTGGCACGGTGTCGACGTGCCCAACGCCGAGGACGGCGTGCCCGGCGTGACGCAGGACGCGGTCCTGCCCGGCCAGGAGCACGTCTACCGCTTCGTGCCCAACCGGTCGGGAACCTTCTGGTACCACACGCACCGCGACGCGCTGGGCACCGTGCAACGGGGCCTGTTCGGGGCACTCGTCATCGAGGACGCGGTGCCGTCGGACGTCGAGCGCACGGTCTTCACCCACGAGTGGCCGGACGCCAACAGGCCGGTCATCGCCCTCGATCGATCCGACCAACCCGCCCGGCAGGTGGTCGACGCGGGCAAGGAGGTCCGCCTGCGGCTGGTCAACAGCTCCAGGGAGCCGAAGCACGTCCAGGTCGGCGGCACCAAGCCCACCGTGGCGGCCATCGACGGCAACGCGGCCCAAGGCGCCGAACCGGTGGACGAGGGGACGGAGTTCCTGCTGCCCGCGGGCGGACGGCGCGACCTCACCTTCACGATGCCGAACGGCCCGGTCACCCTGGCCGTCGCCGAGGCCCCGGACTCCGCCGTGCTCACCTACAGCCCCGACGGCAAGGCGGAGAAGTCGGCTCCCACCGGCGGACCGCTGTTCGACCCGCTCACCTACGGCTCCGGCCAAACGCCTGTCCCGGAGGGCTTCGACCGGACCTACGACCTCCGTTTGGACGACGGCCTCGGCTTCAGCCAGGGGAAGTTCGGCTACGTCAGCAGCCTGATCAACGGCCGCCTGTACCCGGCGGTGCCCACGCTCGCGGTCGCCGAAGGGGACCGGGTGAAGGTGCGCATCGCCAACCGCAGCGTCATCGACCACCCGATGCACCTGCACGGCCACCGGGTGAGGGTGCTGTCCCGCAACGGTGAACCCGCGAGCGGCTCGCCGTGGTGGACCGACACCCTCAACGTCGCCCCCGGCGAGGTGTACGAGATCGCGTTCACCGCGGACAACCCCGGCATCTGGATGGACCACTGCCACAACTTCGAGCACGGCGCCGACGGCATGATCATGCACCTCGCCTACGCCGGCGTCAGTTCGCCGTACTCGGCGGCTCACACGCCCGAGTGACGCGGGCTCGCTACCGTACGGGGCATGCGGACGCCTGCCGACCTCCCCGCTCCACTCGTCGGCAGGCGGCACGAGGTCGGGCGCGTCGACGAGCTGACCGAGGCCGCGCGCGCGGGCCGGGGCGGGGTGCTGGTGCTGCGCGGCGAGGCGGGCATCGGCAAGAGCGCGCTGCTGGACCACGCCCGGCTGGCGGCCGGGTTCCGGGTCGTCCACGCGTCCGGGGCGGAGTTCGAGACGGAACTGCCGTTCGCCGCCCTGCACCAGCTGTGCGTGCCGGTGCTGGAGCACCTCGCCGACCTGCCCGCCCGGCACCGCGAGGCGCTCCAGGTCGCGTTCGGCCTGGTCACGGGCACGCCGGACCTGTTCCGCATCGGCCTGGCGACGTTGGAACTGCTGGCGTCGGCCGCCCGTGACCGCCCGCTGCTGTGCGTCGTCGACGACGCGCAGTGGTTGGACGCGGAGTCGTCGAAGGCGCTGGCCTTCCTCGCTCGGCGCGTGGCCGCCGAGCCCGTCGCCGTGCTGTTCGCGGTCCGGCCGCCCTGCGCGGCGAGCGGGCTCGACGAGCTGCCGAGCCTGGCGGTCGAGGGGTTGGCCGACGCCGACGCGCGGGCGCTGCTGGCGGCGGAAAGCCATGTGACGCTGGACGAGCAGGTGCGCGACCGGATCATGGCCGAGGCGCGCGGCAACCCCTTGGCGCTGCTGGAACTGCCGAGGGCCGGCGGGTTCGCCGCGCCGGACACGTCGTCGGCGCCGACCCGGATCGAGCGCGGTTTCCGGGCCAGGCTGGACGACCTGCCCGCCGGCGCGCGGCTGCTGCTGACCATCGCGAGCGCCGACCCGACCGGTGACCCCGGCCTGCTGTGGCCCGCCGCGGCCCGGCTGGGTGTCGACGTGACGGCGGACGGGGCCGCCGCGGCGGCCACCGGGCTGGTCGAGTTCGCCACCCGCGTCCGCTTCTGCCACCCGCTGGCCCGCTCGGCGGTCTACCGGGCCGCGGAGCCGGAGGACCGCCTCGCGGCCCACCGGGTGCTGGCCGAGGTGACCGACCCGGTCGCGGATCCGGACCGGCGGGCCTGGCACCGCGCCGAGGCGGGCACCGGCCCCGACGACGAGGTCGCCGCCGACCTGGAGCGGTCCGCGTCCCGTGCCCTGTCGCGCGGGGGAGTGGTGGCCGCGGCGGCGTTCATGGAACGCGCGGCGGCGCTGTCGCTCGACACCGCAGACCGGGTCGAACGGACGCTCACCGCCGTGCGGGCGCACCTCGACGCGGGCGCCACCGACACGGCGGCGCGACTCCTCACCACCATCGGGAACGCGGCGCTGGACGAACTCCAGCTGGCCGCGGTCGATCTGCTCCGGGGCCGGATCGCGTTCGTGCGGCACAACGACGGCAACGGGCCGATGTTCATGCTGCGCGCCGGGAAGCGGCTCTCGACGTCGGACCCGGAGCGGTCGCGGGAGAGCTACCTGGACGCGCTGGAGATGGCGCTGGTCGTCGGCCGGGCCGGCGGGGTGCTGGACATGGTCCTGGCCGCGGTGCGCTCCGACGCGCCGGCGGGGCGCTCCCCGGACGTCCTGGACGCGCTGGCCGTCCTGTCCGCGGACGGGCACCGGGCCGCGGTTCCCCTGCTGCGCAAGGTCCTCGACGGCGACGAGAGTCCGATGTGGACCGAACGACCGGCGCTCGCCGTGATGATCGCGGGCGAGCTGTGGGATCCGCACGCCCACGCGGCGATCGTCGAGTGGCTGGTGAAGAGCGGTCGCGAGTCCGGATCACCGCTCGTGCTGCGCCTCGGTCTCGCCCAGGTGGTCTCCACCGCCGTGTGGACGGGAGACCTCGGGCGGGCGATGGCGGCGATCGCGGAGGAGGAGGCGATCGCCGACGCGGTGGGCGGACCGGAGGTGTTCTACCACCGGTTGCAGCTGGCCGCGGTGCGCGGCCGTCGCGAGGAGGCCGTGGAGCTGTTCGGGAAGGCCACGGCGGCGGCGACCGCGAGCGGTGCCGGACAGCTGGTCGCGAACGTCCACTGGGCGTCTGCCGTGCTGCACAACGGACTTGCCGACTACCCGACCGCACTCGCCTCGGCCAGGCGGGCCACCGCGCACGGCGACCTGTTCCTGGCCGGGGGCACCCTGCCGGAACTGGTGGAGGCGGCCGTCCGGTGCGGTGAGACCGCTGTGGCGGCCGAGGCGTTGGAGTCGCTGACCGAACGCACCGAGGCCAGTGGGACGACCGCGGGGCTGGGTGTCGCCGCGTACGCGCGCGGGTTGGTGACCGGGGTGGAGGACCACTACCGGGAGGCGGTCGAGCACCTGGAGGAGAGCCCGTTGGTGCCGTTCCGGGCCAGGGCCCACCTGCTCTACGGGGAATGGCTGCGCCGGGAGGGCCGCAGGCGGGACTGCCGCGGGCACCTGCGCACCGCGCACGAGCTGCTGTCGGACATCGGGATGGAGGCGTTCGCCCGGCGTGCGGCAGACGAGTTGCGGGCCACCGGCGAGAAGGCCCGCGGGCGTTCGGGCGACGGGTACGACCAGCTGACGACGCAGGAGCTGTTCATCGCCAGGCAGGTGGCCACCGGCGCCACGTCGAACGAGGTCGCGGCCCGGCTGTTCCTGAGCCCGCGGACGGTGGACGCCCACCTGCGCAACATCTTCCGCAAACTGGGCATCACCTCCCGCAGGCAGCTCAGGGGACAGGTCGAGCCGGAGGGCTGAGCGGTCCGGACGCCACCCGGACCGCTCGGCGCCGGTGGTTACAGCGGTCGCGCCGCGAGCCCGGCCGGCACGCGGGGCAGCGGGCCCCGGTGCAGGACGCCGAGGCGTTGGGTGGCGCGGGTGAGGGCCACGTAGAGCTCGGCCGCGCCGCGCGGGCCGTCGGCGAGGATCCGATCGGGGTCCACGACCAGGACCGCGTCGAACTCCAGTCCCTTGGTCTCCGACGCCGTCACCGCGCCGGGCACGCCGGGCGGCCCGATCACGACGCTCGTGCCCTCCCGGCCTGCCTCGTCCCGGACGAACTCCTCGACGGCATCTGGGAGTCCGTCCTCGGTGACCCGCCTCGACCACGGCTGGACACCGCACGCGCGCACCGACTCCGGCGGCTGGACGTCCGGTGCGAAATCGGCCAGCAGCGCGGCGGCGACGGCCATGATCTCCGCCGGGGTGCGGTAGTTCACCGTCAGCGACCGGTAGACCCAGCGTCCCGGCACGTAGGGGTCGAGCATCGACGCCCACGACGTCGCGCCGGCCTCCGACCGGCGTTGGACGAGGTCGCCGACCACCGTGAAGGAACGGCCGGGGCAGCGCCGCATCAGCACCCGCCAGTCCATTTCGGACAGTTCCTGGGCCTCGTCCACGACGACGTGCCGGTAGGTCCAGTCCCGGTCGGCGGACGCGCGTTCGACGAGCGTGCGCGTGTCGTGCTCGACGAACCGGTCGGCCAGGTCCTCGGCGTAGAGCAGGTCGGTGGCGAACAGGTGGTCCTCGTCGTCCATCGAGTCCTGGCGGCCGACGAGGCTGTCCAGCACCTCGGCGGCGTGCGCGGCCGCGGCCCTGCGCTCCCGCTCGGCCGCCCGGTCGTCCGCCTTCTCCCGGCCGAGCAGGTCGACCAGCTCGTCGAGCAGCGGCACGTCCGACACCGTCCACGCGGCGCCGTCGGCGCGAGCCAGCACCGGATCCGCTCCGATCGCTTCCAGCCGGTCGGGGGAGGAGTACAGCGGCGCCAGCAGGTCCCGCGGCGTCAGCACCGGCCACAGCTCGTCGAGCGCGGCGGCGAAAGCCCCGTCCTCGGCCAGCTCCTTGACCAGGTCGGCCCGCATCCGCTCCCACGCGGTCTTGTCCGACCGGTTCAGCCAGCCCTTGCCGATCCGGCCGATCGCCCGCTCGGTCACCACGTACGTGACGATCTCGGCGAACACCGCGCGGGCCTCGTTGTGCGGCAGGCCGCTGGCCCGAGCCTCGTCCCTCGCCCACTCCGCGGTCGCGGCGTCGATCAGCGCCGTGACACCGCCCACCTCGATCTCCAGCGGCTCCTCCGGCAGCCGCTGCCGGTCGGCGACCGCCGCCGCGAGCACGTCGAGGATCTTCAACGACCCCTTGAGCCGCGCGGCCTCCGGGGTGTCCTCCGCGGTGACGCGCAGGCCCGGCACGAGGTCGCCGGTGGTCGTGAACACCACGTCGGACTCGCCCAGCGACGGCAGGACGCGGCCGATGTGGTCGAGGAACGCCGGGTTGGGCCCGACGACGAGCACGCCGTGGCGCTCCATCCGTTCCCGCTGGGTGTAGAGCAGGTAGGCGACGCGGTGCAGCGCCACCACGGTCTTCCCGGTGCCCGGCCCGCCCTCGATCACCAGCACGCCGGGGTGGTCGAGCCGGATGATCTCGTCCTGCTCGGCCTGGATCGTGGCCACGATGTCGCGCATGCCCTCGCCGCGCGGCGCGTTGACCGCCGCGAGCAGCGCCGCGTCACCCCGTTCGACGCCGTCGGGGCGTCCGAGCACCTCGTCGGTGAAGTCGACGACCTGGCGGCCGCGGGTCCGGAACTGGCGGCGGCGGCGCATGTTCTCCGGCGAGGCGCCGGTGGCGACGTAGAACGGCCGCGACGCCGGCGCCCGCCAGTCCAGCAGCACCGGCTCGTAGTCGTTCTCCTCGTCGAACAGGCCGATCCGGCCGATGTAGGACCGTTCACCGGTGAGGGCGTCCAACCGGCCGAAGCACAGCCCGCTGGACCCGAAGTCCAGCCGCTTGAGCTCCCTGGCCGACGTGCGCACCTGGACGTCGCGCTCCATGGGCGTGCCGCCGGTGCCGCCCAGCGCGGAGGTGTACTCGTCCTTCACCCGCGCTCGCTCGGCGTCGAGCCGCGCGTAGAGCCCGGCCACGTAGGCGCGCTCGGACTCCAGTTCCTCTTCGTACCCCTGAGCTGACACAGGCCCCTCACCGCGTTGGACGGAGTTCTCGTTCGACGATCCCGCGCGGCTCACGCGGTGACCCGGTCCCGCTCGACCGCGTCGACCAGCAGCCTCGCCGCGACCGCGGCCCCGTCGGTGCGGATCGTGCCGGCCACGGCGGCCGCCCGTTCGCGCGTCCCGGCGGTCAGCACCGCCGAGAGCGCGGCCGACAGGGACTCGACCGTCGGCGTCGGACAGTCGTGCGCGACGCCGACGCCGAGGTCGGCCACCCGGCCAGCCCAGTACGGCTGGTCCGCCAACTGGGGGACCACCACTTGCGGCGCGCCGGAGCGCGTGGCCGTCGTGGTGGTGCCCGCGCCGCCGTGGTGCACGACGGCGGCCACCCGGCCGAACAGCTCCTGCTGGTTGACCTCGCCGACGACGAAGCAGTCGTCCCGCACGTCCTCCGGCGCGAGCCCGGCCCAGCCGCGCAGCACGACCACGCGGCGCCCCTGCGCCCGGACCGCCTCCACGGCCACCCGCGCGACGTCCGCCGACCCGTGCATGGGCATGCTGCCGAAGCCCACGTACACCGGCGGTTCGCCCGCGTCCAGGAACGCCACCAGGTCGTCCGGGAGCTGGCGCTCGTGGGGCAGGACCCACGCGCCGGTCTGCACCACCTCGAAGTACGACGGCTCCCGCCACGGGTCCAGGACCGGATCGGTAGCCAGCCAGGGGCGGTCGCCGATGACGTAGTCGCGGACGTTCGCCACCGGCGGCAGGCCGTTGGCCACCCGGTTGGAGTCGAGCGCCTCGCCGAACAACGCGTTGACGTTCTCGGCGTCCAGGTCCCACAAGGTCCGGCTGTCGGTCACCCCGTCCGGGAGCGGCCTGCCCGGATAGGCCAGCGGCCGGTGGTGCGGCGAGGGCAGGGTGAGCTGCTGGAAGGTGACCGACACCGCCCGGACACCCAGCATCTCGGCCACCGACAGCGCGCCCGCCGCGGTGGGCATCATGCCGGTCACGACCACCGCGTCGCACCCCTCGGCCGCCGCGGGGACCACCGCGAACTGGTCCGCGATCAGCTGGGCCGCGCGCTCCGGAATGGACGACGGCGGCGGCGCGGAGGCAGTCAGTTCGCTCGCCGACGGTCCCACCGGCACCAGCGGCACGCCGAGACCCGCCAGCCGTTCGGCGAAGTCCGGCGGCGCGCACACCAGCACGTCCACGTCGAGCGCCCGCAGTTCCACCGCGAGCGCCACCAGCGGTTCGACGTCCCCCCGAGATCCGTACGTCGACAACAACACTCGCACTGGGCGACTCCCATTTCCGCAGGTTCCACGCTTCGGCCGGTGATTCTGCGGCACGACGGGGGTCTTGCCACAAGCCCCCCGGTGCGCTATACGTTGAACGTGGAAAGGAGTGGTCACTCCTCCTTCCGCTCCTGCGCGGTGTCGTCGTCCCGGTCCTTCGAGTCCGTCCGGACCGCCACGACGACGTGCCTCCTGATCGACCACGGCCCGGTGGTCCGTTCGCGGCAGTGACCATATCGATTGTCGATGGTATCGTTTATCGATAGTCGGCTCAGGGGGGCGTCGTGGAGAAGAACAGGTCGTTGGTCGTGTTCTCCGGCATCGTGACAGCGATGTTCTCGCTGGTCATGGTGTTCCTGGTACTCGGATCACTGGTGCAGGCGTTCTTCCTGCTGGGCGGGTCGGTGTGCTTCGACGCCACCGCGGGCATCGCGGACGTGAAGCCCGACCTCCAGCCGCTGGACGGTCTGGAGGTCGAGGGCTACAGCACGGTCAGGACGATGGAGGTGTGCGTCACCCACCCCAGCGCGGTGCAGCGGGTGCTCGGCTTCGGATTGCGCGCCCCGTCGTCGTTCGCCTACGGCGGCGCGCTGTTCCTGCTGGCCGTGCTGCTCCGGCACGCGGAACGCGGCGGGGTCCACACGCTGGTGGTCGCGCAGCGGGTCGGCGGACTCGGCAGGTACCTGCTGGTCGTCCTGCCGCTGGCGACGCTCGTGGAGTCGGTGGCGCAGAACCTGCTGCTCGTGACGTCGACGTCCGGTGAGGCGGAGGAGTTCGGGTTCATCGGCGACTGGGACTTCCCCGGCTGGGCGATCGTCACCGGCCTTGGGATGATCGCGCTGTCGCGCGTGATGCGGGACAGCGCGGCCATGCGCGAAGACCTCGAAGGAACCGTGTGAGCATCCAGGTGCACCTCGACCGACTGCTGGAGCAGCGCGGGATGACGCTGGTCGAACTGTCCGAACGCGTCGGTGTGACCGTGGTCAACCTGTCCGTGCTGAAGAACGGGCGCGCGAAGGCGATCCGGTTCAGCACGTTGACCGCGCTGTGCGAGGCGCTCGACTGCCAGCCTGGGGACCTGCTCAGCGAGCAGCGGTGAAGGCGGCGCCTGGGCCTACTTCCCCAGCGCCGCGCCGATCACCCGTGCGCCCTCCGGGAACGCGCCGGGGTTGGGACCCGCGTAGTTGAGCCGGAGGTACGGCCCGGTCGGTTCGGCGGGGAACCACTCGTCGCCCGGCGCGACGACCACCCCGGCGGCCTCGCAGTCCCGCACGAGCCCGGCCAGGTCGGTGGCATCCGGCAGCCGCACCCACAGGTTCAGCCCGCCCGACGGCACGGCCTCCAGGTGCGCGGTCGGCACGTGCTCGCGGAGTGCGTCCACGAGGAGATCCCGGCGGGCCGCCAGGTGCTGCCGCAGACCGCGCAGGTGGGTGCGCCAGGCGGGGTGGGTGACGACGTCGAGCGCGACGGCCTGGAGCAGGCCGCTGACGTACAGCGACACGGCTTGCGCGTCGGCGAGGATGCGCTCGCGGGCGGGACCGCGGGCGGTGATCCCGGCCACCCGGACGGCGGGGGACACGCTCTTGGTCAACGACCGCAGGTGCACCACGTGGCCGCTGTCGTCGCGCGCGGCGAGCGGGACGGCGTCGGTGGTGATGCCGAAGTCGTGCGCCCAGTCGTCCTCGATCAGGAACGCCCCGTGCCCGCGCACGACGTCGAGCACCCGGTCGGCCACGGCGGAGGACCACTGCGCGCCGGTCGGGTTGGCGTAGTTGGGCTGGGCGTAGAAGGCGCTCGCCCCGGTGCGCTCGAACGCGCGGGCCAGCGCCTCCGGGTCCGGCCCGCGCACGCCGCTGGGCACCGGCACGAGCCGCACGCCCGCCTGCGCGGCGGCCAGGATCGCGCCCCAGTAGGTGGGCGACTCCACCAGCAGCGGCCGACCCGCGCCCACCAGCGCGCGGAACGCGGTGCTGAGCCCGCTCTGGCTGCCCGGCAGGACGATCACGTCGCTCGGCGACGGCGGCGCGACCCCGACCGGGGCGGCCGCGCCCAGTTCGGTCGCGAACCACGCCTGCAACTCCGGCAGACCCGCGGCCGGTGGCCTGCTCACGGCCGCGTCGCCGCGGGCGGCACGGGTGAACGCGGCGCGCACCAGCCGTTCGGGCAGCAGTTCCCGGTCCGGGTAGCCCGAGTGCAGCGCGAGCACGTCGTTCGGGGTGGTGCGCAGCGCGGCCGATAGCGGAGGGGCGTAACGGTCCGGCGACCCGAGCGCCGCGGTCTGCCACGCGTAGTCGTTCGGCCGCGCGACGCGGACCGCGCACACGAACGTGCCGACGCCGGGGCGGCTCTCCACCATCCCCTGCGAGGTCAGCGTGCGCAGGGCCTTCTGCACCGTGACCGGACTCGCCCCGAACCTGGCCACCAGCGCCCGCGTCGACGGCAGCCGCGAGCCCGGTGCCGCTCCCGCGATCCAGCCGCGGAGTTCCGCCACGATGCGCGAACTGCTATCAATGGACATGACAGCGAACAGTAGCGCTACTGCCCTCGACGCCCCGGTGCTACCCACGGCCCGCGCCGGGCTCGGCTGGGGGCTGCTCGGCGTCCTGGCGTTCTCCTTCAGCGTCCCGTTCACCCGCGTCGCGGTCGAGAGCGGCGGGATGCCCCCGCTGTTCATCGGCGCGGGCCGGGCCGTCGTCGCCGCGCTGCTCGCGGCCTGCGCGCTGGCGTTCACCAGGCAGCGCCTGCCCCGCGGCGTCCACTGGGCCCGCCTGGCCGTCGTCGCGGCCGGTGTGGTCGTGGGCTTCCCGCTGCTGACGTCGTTCGCGCTCACCACCGCGCCCGCGGGCCACAGCGCCGTCGTGATCGCCCTGCTGCCCGCCGCGACCGCCGTGATGGCCGTGCTCCGCGGCCACGAGAGACCACCGCCCGCGTTCTGGGCCACCGCGGCCGCGGGCGCGCTCGCCGCCATCGGCTTCGCCACGTCGCGGGGCGGTGGCCTCGGCGGGCTGCACTGGTCCGACCTGCTCCTGTTCGGCGCCGTGGTGTCGGCCGCCGTCGGCTACGCGGAGGGCGGCCTGCTCGCCCGTGAGCTGGGCGCGTGGCAGACCGTGTCCTGGGCGCTCGTGCTCGCCGCGCCGCTCATGGCCGCCCTCACCGCCGTCTCGATCGCGGGCCGGCCGCCCACCGGCACCCCGGTCGAGTGGGCCGCGTTCGCCTACCTGGCCCTGGTCAGCATGTTCCTCGCCTTCTTCGCCTGGTACCGCGGTCTCGCGATCGGCCCGATGGTCAGGGTCAGCCAGGTCCAGCTCGTCCAGCCCGTGCTGACCATCGCCTGGGCCGTGCTGCTGCTGGGGGAACAGCTCACCTGGACCACCGTCGTCGGCGGCGCGGTGGTGATCGCGTGCGCCGGAGTCGCAGTCCGTTCCAGGTTCGGCGCGGGGGAGAGCTAGGGTTTCCCGTCCGCGGGAAAGCCGTGTGCGCCGACGCCGCACGGGGTACACCTACCGCGGCGCACCCTGCCCGCCGTCCCGGAGGAGTCGCCCGATGGATCACCAGCACGACCCAGGTCCCCCGTTCGACTTCTTCGGCAGGCCACCACTGGTCAGCGGCTCCGTCACCGCCGCCGTCACGGTGCTGCACGCCGAGGTGGAGCAGGCGCTGACCCTGGCCGTGCTGCCCTGGGAAGGCGACCTCCGGCACTGGAACGACGTCCGCTCGGTCCGCTCGGGCATCCGCAGGCACCTGGAGGCCGTGGTCACCTCGCAGGTCCTCGAGGACGTCCTGCTGGTGGCCGGGGAACTGGCCGCCAACGCCCACCGCCACGCGACGCTCCCCGGCCGCGTCCGGGTCTTCCGCCACGGGTGCGCGGTCCGCGTGGAAGTGACCGACCGCGACCCCGCCTGCCCCAGCACCGGCGGCCGCGGCATCCCGCTCGTCGACCGGGTCAGCCGCGCCTGGGGCGTCCTGCCCGACGGCGAGGGCGGCAAGACCGTGTGGGCCGAACTCTCCGAACACCGCTGACCGCCGGCCTGCTCAACCCCCGTAGAACCCGGCGACCGCACCGAAAGCGGCCTTCGGCTCCCAGGGCATGTCCGGGTACGCCTCCCCGAGCCGGTCCTCGTAGACCTTGACCACGCCGGGGCTCGCCATGTCGATGTCGTCGCGCGGGTCGCCGTCGGGGCGGTGCGGGAAGTCGTCCAGGGCGAACAGGAACACGAACGCGCTGTCGACCCCTCCCGTGTCGAACGTTTCCAGCAGTTCCAGCAGGTAGGTCGCCTGACCCTCCTCGTCGCGGTCGCGGTCGCCGTTCACCCCGATCGGCGCGCCGGTCTCCTTGTCGTAGTCGACGGCCTCCAGGATGCGGCCGCCCAGGTCGCCCGCGCCGCGGAAGGCGGACGTGCCGAACTCGGTGATCGCGACCGGCTTCCCCTGCGAGACAAGCCTTCGGATGCCGTCCGCGTACTGGTCGGCGATCTCGGCCGACCGGTACAGGTCCAGGCCGACGAAGTCGAACGGCTCCCAGTCGACGTTCTCCAGCGGGACGGCGGCGTAGGCGACCTTGCCGCCGAACCGGTCGCGCACGAGCGCCACGGCCTCGCCGAGGAAGTCGTTGACGCCCGCGACGACACCGGGGAGCAGTTCGGCGAGGCGATCGCGCCGGTTCAGCAGCAGCCCGATCCGCTCCTCCTGGGTGTCACCCGGTAGGAAACCCCTGTCCATCAAGCACAACTCGGCACCCGTGACGAACACGACCTCCGCGCCCCGCGCCCGGATCCGCTCCGCCCGGTCGGCGCAGTCGGCGAACAGCGCCAGCATCTCGTCGGTGGTCGACTCCAGCGGGTACGGCGAGAACCAGACCTCCAACCCGAGACCGGCCGCGTGCGCCGCGGCGAACTCCAGCCTCTCCGGATCCCCGCCGATCACGCGCACGGCGTTGCAGTGCAGGTCGTCGCGGATGATCTCCAGCTCGCGCCGGACCCGGTCCGGGTCGAACTCCGGGAGCGAGTTCTTCCCGTGGACGACAAAACCGGTGCTGTAGGTGATGCCCTTGGCCCGCATGGGGATTCGTCCTTCCGATCGGCTGTGGTGGCGGCAGCGTAGAACCAAAAAGTGCGCGCACGCAAATTTGCGTGCGCGCACTCGGTCTGGGATGCTGAGCCGGTGACGACAGGACGGCCAGGACTGCGCGAGCAGAAGAAGCAGGCCACGCGCGAAGCGCTGCGCGAGGCCGCGCTGCGACTGGCGCTGGAGGTCGGGCCGGACAACGTGCGCGTCGACGACATCGCGGAAGCCGCGGGCGTCTCGCCGAGGACCTACAACAACTACTTCTCCAGCCGCGAGCAGGCGATCGTCGCCGCCGTCACCACCGAACGGGAAACGCGCGTCGCCGCCGCGGTGATCGCCCGACCCGCCTCCGTCGGCCTCGCCGAAGCCGTCGTCGAAGCGATCGTGGAGCAGTACGCGGGCCAGCCCGACGGCGCCCCCGACGCGCTGCTGCTGATCACCACCAACCCCGCGCTGCGCACCGCGTTCGTCGACAGCGCCACCACGATCGAACACCCGCTCGCCGACGCGATCTCCCACCGCCTCGGCGACACCGACCCGCAGGCCGCCCGCGTGCTCGCCGCGAGCGTCGCCGCCGCCGTCCGCATCGCCCTCGAACGCTGGGTGCTCCCGACCTCGGCGACCACCGGCTTCGTGGTGCTGTCCGGTTCACTGCCGGACCTGCTCCGCACCGCACTGGCACCGCTCGTGCCCGCGCTGGAGGCCGCGGAGGGGTGTGGGGCGTCCTGAGGCGTTCTGCCACCGGCCGCGTTGAGCGGATCGCCCGACTGCTTTCACCGCTGCCACACCAGGGCGCGCACTACCGCTCAACGGGAGTGCGCGCCCGGCCCGGTGTCGTCAGAAGCGGCTCTCGAAGAACGTGGTGACTCCCGAGATCACGGCCTGCTTCTCCTCTTCGAGGAGTTCCGGGTAGAGCGGCAGGCACAGCAGCTTGGGGTTGTTCGCCGTGGCGACGGGTGTCGGCTCGGCGCGATGCGGAAGACGCTCGAACGCGGGTTGTTCGGACAGCAGGTGCGGGTAGACGCGCTCCGCCTGGATCCCGCGGCCTGCCAGGTGCGCCGCGAGTTCGACGGCGTGGTCGGTGTGCACGGCGTACTTGTAGAACACGTGCTCGCGCCCCGGCAGGACGGTCGGCGTCGACAGCGGCAAGCCCGCGAAGGCCTTGTCGTAGCGGTCGGCCACGAGTCGGCGCTGTTCGTTCCACTCGGGCAGCAAGGAGATCTGGTGCGCCAGCACGGCGGCGTCGAGTTCGCTGAAGCGGGCCCGGCTGCCCCACGAGTGGTGCACGTAGCGGTTGTCGCGGTCGCGTCCCAGGTTGTGCAGGCGTTCCACCGCGAGCAGGTTCTTCTCGTCCTTGACCACCACGGCTCCGCCGTCGCCCAGCCCGCCGGCGTTCTTGCCCGCCCACATCGAGAAGCAGCCGAAGTCGCCGAACGACCCCGCGGGCCTGCCGTGGTAGGTGGCCTCGTGGGCCTGCGCGCAGTCCTCGATCACGATCAGGCCATGCTCCGCGGCCACCGCCATGATCTCGTCCATCGCCGCGACCTGACCGTGCAGGTGGACCACGATGACCGCCTTGGTCCTCGGCGTCACCGCCCTGCGGATCGCGTCGGGGGAGATCAGCCAGCTGTCCGGTTCGACGTCGACGAACACCGGCGTCGCGCCCACGGCGTTGACCGCGAACGCCGTCGCCACGAACGTCATGTTCGGCACGATCACCTCGTCGCCGGGACCGACACCCGAGGCGCGCAACGAGAGGTGCAGGGATTCGGTGCCCGACGACGTGGCCACCGCGTGGACTCCCCACCGCCCGCCGAGGCTTCGCTCCAGCTGCCGGGTGTACGCGCCCATCACCGTGGTGCCGCCGTCGATCACCGCGTCCAGGTGCTCGTGGATGGCCTGCCGCATGTTCGCCAGCCGCCGGTGATGCCCCTCCGCGGGCACGACCACGCCGGGCTTGCCCGCATCCTGATTCATCCGCTGCGTTCTCCGTTTCGCGACTTCCCTGTTTGTCAAGGATGTCAACAGTTTCGGCAGCTGCACTTCGAACCTGAAGATCACTAATGACTGATCTTCACCTGCCGGAACCGCGATCGACGGTCGCGCCGGAACTCGTTCGGCGAGATGGGGTCAGGGCCACAGCAGATCGGTCGTCCAGGTTCCGCCGGTGCGGGTGTAGCGGAGTCGGGTGTGGTTGCGCTGCTGATCTCCTTGCCAGAACTCGACTTCGTCGGCTCGCACGCCGTACAGCGTCCACTCCGGAGCGACGAAGGCCGGATCCCGGCGGATGAGTTCGGCCGCGTCGGCGAGCTGGCGTTCCCGTTCGCGCGGGTCGCGCAGGACGTCGCTCTGCCGCCCGAGCAGGGCCGCCGCTCGGGCGCTGGGCGACCTGCCCAGGTAGTCCCGCGCGCTGTCCTCCGCGTTCGCCGCGGTCACCGCACCCCGGACGCGCACCTGCCTTCCGAGGGCGGGCCAGTAGAACGTGAGCGCGGCCCACGGGGTGTCGGCCAGTTCCTTGCCCTTGCGACTGCCCGAACCCGACGCGAACTGCCAGAGTCCGCCGTCCAGGTTCTTCAGGATCAGCACTCGCGCCGATGGCCGGCCGGTGGGATCCACCGTGGACAGCGTCATCGAGTGGGGCTCGGTGAGGCCGGCGGCGACGGCGTCGCGCAGCCAGGCCTCGAACAGGACGTCGGGGTCGTCCGGTGCGGTGTCGGGGTCGAACGACGGGAGCGGGCCCGCGAGGGACGGGAGGCTGCGGAGCAGTCGGGTGATCGGGCGGTCCGTCGCGGTCATGGCGCGATGCTATCCAGCACTTTCACACGGGATCAAGCGCGATTGGCGTTAGAAACCAGCTCGGACGGCCCTGCTCGGAACGGTGGCGGTCGGGCAGCGACGCGAGTCGCCCGCGTGTCCGACACCCCGTGAACGCGCACAGGGCGCTCCCGGCAAGTCCGGGAACGCCCTGCGCGCCGCGCTCGTGTCAGCAGGACAGGTTGTCGCCCGCCGGGACGCCGAGGATTCCGGTGATCTGCGTGTACTTGTCGATCCGGCTCTGCACCTGCGCCGGGTTCCCACCGTTGCACTCGATGGACCCGTTGATGCTGCGGATCGTCTCGCCGAAGCCGCGGCCGTTGACCATCGCGTCGTGCGGGGTCATCGTGCCCGGACCGGTCTGGGTGTTCCAGTACCAGAGGCCGGTCTTCCACGCCACGGCCGCGTCCTGCTCGACGAGGTAGGGGTTGTTGAGCAGGTCGATGCCGAGGTTGTCCCCGGCCGCCTTGTAGTTGAAGTTCCAGCTGAGCTGGATCGGGCCGCGGCCGTAGTAGGCGGCGGTGCCAGCGGGGCAGCCGTAGGACTGGCTGGTGTCGCAGTAGTGCGGGTAGTTCGCGGTGTTCTGCTCCACGATGTGGACCAGGCCACCGGTCTCGTGGTTCACGTTCGCCAGGAACGCCGCGGCCTCCTGCTTCTTCACCGCGTCGTCGCCGGTGTTGGCGAAGCCGGGGTAGGCGTCCAGGGCCGCTGTCAGACCGCTGTAGCTGTAGAAGCTGTTGCGGCCGGGGAAGATCTGGTCGAACTGGGCTTCGCTGATCACGAAGGAAGCGTCCGATGTGGACGGTTGGGCTGATGAGGTCGTGGCGGGGAGCACGAGGACGCCGGTGGTGGCGACCAGCGCGCTCATCGCCACTCCGGCGCGCTTCAGGAACCGGGGTATCGACATTCGGAACTCCTCTTGTCATGCCGGTCGTGCGCGGTACGACCGATCCGGTCGAGCTACGCCAAGAGGTATGGACCAATTCTCGAGTTGCGAAACCGGTTCGGGTCAAGAGCCCCTGATCGGCCCAGTGTCTACTCCGCTGGATAGCGGTGGGTTGGCGTTGATTGGGATGAACGGGTTGCGCGAGTTGGGCTAAATCCGGTGCATCTCTACTTTCCGTATGGGTGTTGCGTCCTCTGCAACACCTGTCCGAAGTGGAGTGCGCTGACCACCGCGATTCGGCTTCCGGCGGCGACGAGTGGATCCTCGTCACCGCCGGGAGCGGTGTCAGGTCAGCACGATTCGCGGAAGCCGCTGTCCGGGCCGGTGCCGCAGCCGGTGACGCCGGTGTTGGCCAGCGCCAAGTCACGTGCCGGTGATGTCGTGACCGTGTAGTAGTCGTTGGTCACGGGGTCGGTGACGAACTGCGGGTCGGCGACTGGCGAGAGCTGGTCGCGGCCCGCCGTTCGCCACGCCGCGAGTGCCAGGTTCGAGCCGTTGGTGAAGTACGCGCCGGTCGCCGCGTTCGGGTCGTCGGCGTGCCAGAACACGTTGCGGTTGCTGTCGACCGAGTCGGTCGCGATGCCGCTCACCGTGGTCATCGCGATCCAGCGCGGCGTGGCGGCGGGCACGCCCGACACGACACCCGTCGGCGTGCGCAGTCGGACGATCGAATTCCACACGTCGACGTCGTCGACCGGGCCGTCGTAGCCGGAAAGGCCGATGCCCGAGCCGGGGACGTCGTCCATCGTCACGTGGGTGATGTCCAGGCCGGTGACGCCGGTCGCGAACACGCCGTTGCCGCGGCAGCGCGTGGCGTCCGCGGTCGTCTCCGCCGCCGTGCCGCCGCCCAGCGCCTTGCCGTAGCGCAAGCCGAACACCAGCACTCGCCGCACGACCACGTTGTCGACCCGCGTGCCCGCCCGGCCGATGGAGATGCCCGAGCAGGTGTTCCAGATCCGCAGGTTGTCGATCAACACCCGACGAGCCCGGTAGTGCAGCACGACGGCGTCACCGTTGGAGTTGTTGCCCGGCGCGTCGACGGCCAAGCGGGTGGGCAGCAGTTCCGCGAACTTGTTCCACGTCACCGCCGGTCCGGTCGTGGTCGGCGGGTCGGTGCCGCGGATGCTGACCTGGCGGCACGACTTGACGTCGACCGCGTTCTCCTCGATCGGAGCGCTGCCCGGCGTGTTGACCACCCGGTTGTCGACCAGGTCGATGTCGACGGGGTCGCCGAGCGGGTTGGTCACCGCGGTGTCGGCGTCGTTGTCGGTGAGGCACTGGACCGCGTCACCGCCGTTGTCGTGGAAGGAGTTCCGCTTCGCCTGGAGCCGCGCGACCGACTCGGCGGCCACCGCGCCGGAGCCCTCGATGCTGAGCGCGTTCGCGTCCATCCGGGTCCGTCCACTGGCCCACGCCTTGTGGAACGTGCCGTCGGACGCCTTCCAGCGGGAGAAGTTGGTGACCTCGTTGCCTTCGACGAGGACGTCCGCGACCTTCCCGCCACCGGTGTTGCCGACGCTGCGCACGAGGACGCCCATGCCGGCTTTGCCGTTCTTCACGACGTTGTCGCGGATGGCGACGTGGTTGATCGCACCGGAGCCGCTGGAGACGACGGTGAAGCCCGCGCCGTCACGGGCCGCGGTGTCGGCGCTCGATCCGCTGGACTTGTCGACGGTGAAGCCCTCGACCAGCCAGTAGGACAACGATCGGCCGTTGCTCGCGTCGAACTGGAACGTGGCGCGGTCCGCCGTGCTGGGAGAGGTCGGAGGGACGACGGTGGCGCCGCTCAAGCCGCGCAGGGCGATCGGCGCCGTCGCGGTGCCGGAGTTGGCCAGGTAGACACCGGACTCGGCGTAGGTGCCCGCCCGCGCGCAGGCGGTCTGCCCGGAGGTGAGGACGGCGGCGGCGTGGCCGAGGCTCTGCCAGGGTTGGGCGTTCGTGCCGGGCCCGGAGTCACCGGGTCCGGGCAGCGCCGGAGTGCCCGCGGCAGGGTCGACGTAGTGCGTGCACGGCTGCACCTGGGCCAGCCAAGCCGTGTCCGGCAGTGCCGTGGCACCGGGTAACGGGGTGGCCAGGGTCAGTTGTCCGTTCGGTGTGGCCGAGGCGGGTGCACTGGTCACCAGGACCGTGGCGACCGCGCAGGTGATGGCTGTCGTGGCGGCTGTCCACCCGCGGTGTCGGAGCGAAGAACGTCTGGTGCGCAAAGGGATCTCCCTCGGTGGGCGACAGGAAGGGGGCAGAGTGGTCGTCTCGTCGTGAGCGGCTGGTGAGCGGGCGTGATCAGCACTGGAGGCGCAGCTCAGAGCCTCAGGACCGTGACCAGGACTCGGATCGGCTCCAGCCGTTGCGCGGGCTCCCTCTCGACGGTCAGCAGCACCCAGCGCCGCTGGTTGGTGCGCACGCAGACCTTGGCGCCCTGGGACAGCGAGGAGAGCATGACCTTGCCGCCGCCCTGTTCGGGCAACCGCGGGCAGTCCGCCGTTCCAGCCTCGCGGTTGAGCAGGCGGACGACGTTGTACGCGCCCGCCAGTCCGGTGCGGGTGGTGTCCACACCGCTGATCTGGTCCGGCCCGGACATCGTGCGGTAGAGGTCGAGCTGGTTCCAGCCGGGATCGTCCTGGGCCGAGCCGACGTAGCGGTCGGTCGGCTCACCGGGCAGGACGTCGAGGTCGTACGCGGTTCCGGGGTGGACTTCGAGCGAGTACTCGTTGACGCCGGCCTCAGTCGGCGCGGCCGTGCTCGGTGCCTGCTGGACGGTCGATCCAGGTCCCGGCCAAGCCGTGACCACCGCCAGGAGCAGGATCGCTCCGCACAGCGCGAACACCTGCCTCGTCGACCTCCTGCGGGGGTTCTCGTCACCTGGGCCGCCGCGGCTTTCCAGGCGGTCGTCGGGTACCGCCCGAGGTGGTCCGGCGCCGGGCCGGACGACCGGGACCTCCTCCCTCACGATCGACTCGTAGAGGTCGCGCAGCGGCGCGGCGGGTTCGGTGCCGAGCTGGTCGCGCAGGACGGAGCGCAGATCACCGTAGACGCGCACGGCGGCAGACGGCCTTCCGGCGCGGCACAGCGCCGTCATCAAGGATTCGCAGGCCGACTCGTCGAACGGATCCTCGTCCACGACCGCCGTGAACCCCCGCACCGCGTCCTCGACCCGGCCGTCGTTCAGGTCGGCCTCAGCGAGGCCGGCTCTGACCCGCCGCCGCAGCAGCGTCAACCTGCCGGCTTCGTCGGCGAGCACAGGACTTTCGTCCACGTCCTCGAACGGCGAGCCCCGCCAGAGCGAGAGCGCGTCGCGCAACACGGTGGCCGCCGCCGCGTGTTCTCCCCGTTCCACCAGGGAAAGCCCGCCGCGCGCGGCATCGCCGAACCGCAGGACGTCGACGTGGTTCGCGCCGATGTCGAGGCGGTACCCGTCCGGCACCAGCCTCAGCACCCTGGACTCCACCCGCGCGCCCCGCTCGGGTTCGAGAACCCGGCGCAGATGGCTGATGTAGGTCTGCAGCGTGTTGGTCGCCGATGGCGGGGGCGAGCCCTGCCACAGCTCGTCGACGAGCGTCGACGACGACACCGTGGTGCCGGACCGCACGGCGAGGACCGCCAGGAGCGTGCGAGGTTTGCGGGCGGCGATGGTCACGACTTGTCCGGAACGCACCACCTCGACGGAGCCGAGCAATCGAATGTCCACAGACCACACCTCAGGCGGGGAATGCCGTGATTGGCGCTGGAGTCCAGCAAATCAATGTTGCAGAGGTGGGAACGGGGCGTTCAGAAGATTTCCGGTGATGGGCAGGTGGCTGTACTGGGTGGCATCTTGCACACAGGAGGTCTGTTGTAGGAATCCTGCATCAGGGTGATTCCGTGTCCGGCGCTCGGGTTTTCCCGCACATTGCGGGTTTGCCGCGCAGAATTGTGGCCATACGGCAGGGTGTTGCACAAATGCGTATTCATCTAGTATTGATATATATCTGACGTTTCGCAGTTATGCGGCGGCTGAACTGCTGGTCACAGGCCCGGCAGGATATTGATCGAGTGTGTCCTGGCCTGCGGCGATGGCGGTAATTCGGGCTCGTCGGAAGGCGATGAGCATGTCGTCGATGCTCACGTGGGTCTTCTTGCGATTCCAGGGCGCCCGAGCACGGGCGGCGGCCAGGTCGGTGTCGGCGGTCGCCTGTTCGGCGTACCAGAGGACGAGGATGGTCAGGCCCAGCATCGCGAAGGGCACGCCGCGTTCGACCGCGAGAGGAAGCCGGTTGGCGGCGTCCCCGGCACCTATCAGGATTTTCGAGTCCTTGATGGACTGTTCCACCGACCACCGGTCGGCGTAGCGGGACACGAGCGTCTCGGCGGAGGCGTCGGTGTCGGTGGACACCAGCGCGATGTCGTAGGGCCGGGTCGAGTCGATCTCCTTGACCAGTACCACCGTCACCGGGGTGCGGTGCAACGATCCCCACCACAGACAGGTGATGGTGGCGATGTGCACGGTCCCGGTCTTCCCGTAGCGGGTCACCGACACCTCACGCCATGCGGCGGTGGCGGCCAGGTCGGTGCAGGTGCCCAGTCTCGGGCCTTTCCACGCCGGGTGGCCTCGTTTGCCGGTAGGACCTGGCGGCAGGGCGTGGAGCACGGCGTTGGCCGCCAGTCGGGCGGTGAACGTGGTGGTGCCGGGCAGGGTGCGCCACGCGGGCCCCCGGTAGGCCGCGTCGGCGATCACGTGCACGCGTCGTTCGGGGAACGCGCGGGTGAGCAACCCGACCAGGACACGGGCCGCCTCCGGCTTCGACACCCCGGATCGGGGGATATGCAGCCGGAATAGGACCGGCAGGCAGACCACCCTCGCCAGGAACGGCACCGTCACCACCAGTCCGAGGACCACGAAGCAGTTGCCGCGTCCGATCCCGTCACGGCCTGTCGCGGAGCCGTCGTGCTGCCAGAACACTGCGTGGGTCGCCGTGCCGTAGCGGTGGAACAGGGTGTCGTCGACCACCACCCGCAAGGCTGTTCCGGCCGGGACGAACCGGGCGACCACCAGCCGTGCGACCAGCAACCCGAGCGAGTCGAGGTCCCAGCGGGCGTGGGAGAAGAACCGGTGCGCACGGGCATGATGGGACCGTCCCGCCAGCCCGGTGGCGCTCCACATCCCGGTCACCGTGCGGGAACCGGTGGCACCCAGCAGGCCGGTCATCAGCGCGGTGAAGGTGGCGAAGGTCGGCGCGGTGAACACACGCCGCAGCCCTTCGAGCACGCATGACAGGCCGGACGGTACGGTAGCGACTGGAAGCATCGGCGAATCTCCCGGCGACGGGCGGTTACAAGGAACGCCGATGCTTCCCCTATGTCCGGCCGTCGCCGCCGTCACCCCTCGCGCCACGCGAAGATCAACCGCCGTGCCACCACGAAAAGTGCGAAACCTCAGTATATATAGGGGGATTTCGATATTTGCACTGTTGTCGCAAGAGTCGGTAGCTGTCGCGTTGCGTCTCCGTGGTCACCTCAGGTCGGTTCCCCGCGGTGACGGGCGGCGGCTGAGGGCTGGGCGGCGCGGAACGCGTCCGACGCCCTCGATTCGCGGTAGGAGACAACCGAGATGCACTCGAAGCGCCTGGTGACCCTGGCTGTCCTGGCGGCGGTGGGCGCGGTGCTGCTCAGCGCGTGCGACCCGATCAACGTCAGTGTGAACAGCAATCCTTCTCCGGAAAGCGTTGTCCCCTACGACGCCGAGGCTGTCGCGGGTGACGACGTCACGTTCGTGGACGGTCTGGCGTTGGACAACAAGGTGGCGGCGGGGACCGGGGACCTGGCGGGTCCCGACGCCTCACCGGAGGCCAAGGCGAAGTGGGTCCAGGTAGCGGCCGGGCGACGCCCGAGCTGAGTCCGTTGCTGATGAACGGTTTCGGGCGGGTGATGTACCGGTTCGACGAGGACACCGCGAAGCCGTCGAAGTCGAACTGCGACGCCGAGTGCGTCACGACATGGCCGCCGGTGGTGGTCGCGAAGGGCGCCACGGTCTACTTCAAGGACGTGCGGAAGCAGGACATCGGCCTCCTGGACCGCGCGGACGGCACCCGGCAGCTCACGGTCGGCGGCTGGCCCGCGTACTACTACGGCGGGG
This sequence comes from Umezawaea sp. Da 62-37, assembly GCF_032460545.1. GTDB lineage: Bacteria > Actinomycetota > Actinomycetes > Mycobacteriales > Pseudonocardiaceae > Umezawaea. Next base: position 1,662,789 of record NZ_CP135965.1, on the reverse strand, counting down.
ACACCGAACTCGCCGACACCAAGGGGCAGGGGGTCGGTGGCACGTGGTTCGGCATGGGCCCTGACGGCGCCAAGGCGCCAGCTGTGGGCTCCGGCGAGGACAACGTGGTGGAGCTGTTCGCCGACCCGAAGTTCACCGGTGACCCGCTCGGGACGATCCTCGGTGTCCAGTGCGTCGACGTCAGCACCTCGGCGGACGACCTCGCGTCCTCGATCAAGGTTAAGACCACATCTCATTTGGGGTTGTTGTGAGTAAGCAGGTCCAGCTTGATGGCTCGGCGGTAGCAGATCACCGCGCAGGCCAGCTGGGCGAATGCCAGGAAGTGGGCGGCCTTGCGTTCGTAGCGGCGCGCCAGCCGTCGGAACCGAGAAACCCACTCCAGGGTCCGTTCGATGACGTAGCGGTGGCGGCCCAGCTTCTTGGAGGACTCGATGCCCCGGCGGGCGATCCGGGCAATGATGCCCCGCCGCCGCAACGCCTTGCGGCAGGACAGGTAGTCATAGCCCTTGTCTCCGTGCAGCTTGCGCGGACGGTGACGAGGCCTGCCGACAGGCCCTTGACCGGGACCACACCGTCGACGACGGCCTCCAGTTCCAGGTGGTCGTTGCGGTTGGCCGCGGACACACCCACGGCCAGCGGGAGACCGCCGCGGTCGCTCATGGCGTGGATCTTGCTGCCGGGCTTGCCCCGGTCGACCGGGCTGGGGCCGGTCAGATCCCCCCTTTGACCGCCCTGACCTGCATACCGTCCACCGACGCACGCGACCAGTCGATCGCCCCGGCCGAGCCGAGCAGATCCAGCATCACCTGGTGCAGCCGGGCGAACACGTCCGCCTCGACCCACTCGGTGAACCGGCGATGCGCGGTCGGGGTGCTGACCCCGAACGACGCCGGTAGCGCCGACCAGGCACATCCGGTCCGCAGCACGTACAGGATGGCCGCCAGCACCATACGATCGTCCAGACGCCGCCGACCTCCGCACTGGTGGCGTTGCGGCGCATCGGGCAGCAACGGCTGTGCCAGCTGCCACAACGGCTCTGGGCACCACTTCTCTACATCGTTCATCGTTGATCAACGATATCGCCTACCTCGCAACACGCCCAAACGAGATACGGTCTAAGGGCAAGGTGAAGATCTGGTCCGAGAAGAAGTGCAAGGGCAAGTCCCTCGACGTGGCCGCGGACGTCGACGACCTGAGGACCGTGGGCTTCGACGACGCCATCTCGTCGATCTTCCTGGGCTGACCGCCGGCCGACCGGCTTGGTGATCACCTAGGTCGGGAGCGCGACCGGGAATTATCGGTGCTCCGCGCTGCGGTTCGCCGTGAACACCCAGAACGTGCGGATTCTCGACGAATCCCGCGCCGAGGCGATCGCGCGGGCGATCCCGGAATCCGGCGTGGAGCGGTGGATGGAGCTCGCCCGCCCGGCCGCGCTCCTGACACCGGGCGGGGACGGGCCGACGGCACGGATGAGGTGCTGCACGTGCCGGAAGGCGCGGCTGTGGAGAAACGGGAGTTGGATCCTTCGTCGTGAAGACCCGGCTCCGAGGTGGTGTCGGCCGACCCGACGACTGGGTCCTGCTGCTGGAGTTCAACCTGCACATGGCGTCGAGCGGGGGCGCGGCCGTTTTCTGGACGATCCAACGCGACGACCTGGTCGCACGACGCTTCGACCGCGCGCAGGTCGTCCTGGACTACAACCCCTGAGGCGATCATCGCGGCGCACATCACCACGGTCACGGCCCCCGATCGTGTGAAATGCGACTTCGCTGGAACTCAACGCACGCCCGGCACGACTTCCTCCACGTCTGCCGCTCCACGCGGTTCGACCTCCGGACGCTCCACGAGCACTTTCGTCGCGCACGTGCGTCCCGAGTCCGTCACGTCGTGCCGGTCCGCCGCTTCGGCTACTGGCCCGACGTCACGGACTCCGCCACCTTGCCCGCCAGCACGTCGTGCACGGTGAACCGCTCCAACTCGGTCGCGACGGCCCCGGCGACGGCGTGGTCGAGGGCGGTCAGCGACTCCTGGACGCCGCGGCCGACCGCGCACGACGGGTCGGGGCCGTGCAGGCCGAGTACCGGGTCGGTGCCCTGGAGGAGTCGCCAGACGGTCGCGAGCGGGATGTTGTGGGCGTTGGCCGCCAGTTCCCAGCCGCCGTGCACGCCGGGGCGTGACCGGACCAGGCCCGCCTCGCGCAGGGGGCCGAGGACGCGGCGGACGTAGACCGGGTTGACGTTGGTGCTCGCGGAGAGTTCCTCCGAGCTCACGGGGTGTTCGCCGGTGTCGCCCGCGAGGTAGGTGAGCACGTGCACGGCCACCGCGAACTGCGTGTTCTTCGACCGCGCCATGCCCCCATGTTGCCATATCGCAACTGTTGTGGCTACGGTTGAGGTGATTCGCAACAGTTACGACTACGAATTGGATCCAGCATGACGATCGCCATCACCGGAGCCTCCGGCCCCCTGGGACGTGCCACCGCCGACCTCGTGCTGCGGACCGTCGACCCGCGCGAGGTCGTGCTCACGACGCGGCACCCGGAGTCGCTCGCCGACCTGGCGGCCCTCGGCGTCGAGGTGCGGCGCGTCGACTTCACCGATCCGGGCACGCTCACCACCGCGTTCACCGGGGTCGACCGGCTGCTGGTCGTCTCCACCGACGCGATCGGCGCCCGGCTCGACCCGCAGCGCGCCGCCATCGCGGCCGCGGCGGAGGCGGGAGTCGGGCACGTCGTCTACACCTCCGTCCCCGAACCGGTGCCCGCCAACCCGGCGCTGGTGGTCGCCGACCACGCGGGCACGGAGCGGGCGCTGCGCGACGCCGGTCCGAAGTGGACGGTGCTGCGCAACAACCTGTACGCGCACATGCAGGTTCCGGTCGTCCGGCAGGCCATCGCGTCGGGCAGCCTCGTGACCAACGGCGGCACTGGCGCCACCGCCTACGCGACCCGCGAGGACTGCGCCGCGGTGGCCGCCGCCGTCCTGACGCAGGACGGGCACGAGGGGCGGGCCTACGACGTCACCGGACCCGAGGCCCTGACCGCCGCCGACCTGGTGGCGATCGCCAGGGGGATCGGCGGCCGCGAGGTCGAGCTGGTCGACGTCGACGACACCGCGTTCGCCGCCGGTCTGCGGGCCGCAGGGCTGCCGGACGGGGCCGCGGAGCTGGTGGCGTCGTTCGGCGCGGCGACCCGCGGCGGCTACCTCGCCACCGTCAGCCCGACGGTCGCCGACCTCACCGGCCACCGGCCGACGGCGCTGGCGGACGTCCTCCGGGCAGCGCTGGCATGACCGGCGCGGCCGTCCTGCTGGTGCTCGGCGCACTGGTCGCGCTCGGACCGCTGTCCACCGACGCCTACGTGCCCGGACTGCCCCGGCTCGCCGAAGACCTGGGCGGCTCCGCGTCCGCCGCCCAGCTGACCGTGACCACCTGCCTGATCGGCCTCGCGGTCGGCCAGCTCGTGGCCGGGCCGATGAGCGACGTGCTGGGCAGGCGGCGGCCGCTGCTCCTGGGGCTCGCGGTGTACACGGCGGCGGGGTTCCTCTGCGCCGCCGCCCCGAACATCGGGATCCTCGTCGCGTGCCGGGGCGTGCAGGGCGTGGGCGGCGCGTTCGCCCTCGTCATCGCCTACGCGTGCGTGCGCGACCGCTACACGGGGCAGGCGGCCGCCCGCTACTTCTCGCTCCTGCTGCTCGTCACGGGTCTCGCGCCGGTGCTCGCACCCCTTGCGGGAGCCCAGATCCTGCGGTTCTCCGACTGGCGCGGGGTCTTCGTCGCGCTCGCCGTGCTGAGCGGCGTCGTGCTCGTCGCCTGCGCCGTCGCGCTGCCGGAAAGCCTGCCACCGCAACGACGTTCGTCCGGCGGCCTGCGGGCGACCGGCGCGGTGTACGGCCGGCTGCTCGGGGACCGGCGGCTCGTCGGGTACGCGCTGGCCAACGCGTTCGTCTTCGCCGCCATGTTCGCCTACATCGCCGGTTCGCCCTTCGTGCTCCAGGACGTCCACGGCCTGTCCCCGCAGCAGTACAGCCTGGTGTTCGCCGTGAACGCGACCGGCCTGGTCGTCGCGGCGCAGGCGAGCGGGCGGCTCGTCCGCCACGTCGACCCGCGGACGCTGTTGGCGGCGGGCGTGTTCGGCTCGGCGGCGGGCGGCATCGCACTGCTCGCCGTCGTGGCCACCGGAGCGGGGCTGTGGCCGATGCTCGCCGCCTTCTTCGTCGTGGTCACGAGCGTGGGCCTGGTGCTGCCGAACGCCCCGGCGCTGGCGCTGGAGGACCACGGTTCGCACGCGGGTGCCGCCGCGGCACTGCTCGGCTGCACCCAGTTCCTCTTCGGCGGTCTCGCCGCGCCCCTGGTGGGCCACGGCGCGCTGACCATGGCCGCGGTCATGGCCGCGCTCGGCGTCGCGGCGGCGATCGTGCTCGTCGCCCTGCTCCCCTCACACCACGACTCGCGGCACCCTGCCGCACCAGGAGGTCCAGCATGACCACCGACACCCTCCACCTGCGCCGCCTGGCCTGGGCGGGCGTGGAGATCCGGCTCGACGACACCCGCCTGCTGATCGACCCGCTCGAGCACGCCGAACCGCTCGCCCCGGTCATGGGGCGGCCCCGGCAGCCGTTGCCGCCCGTCGACACACCCGCCGGGACCCACGCCCTGATCACCCACCTGCACCCGGACCACTACGACCACGACCTGATCGCGCGCATCGCCGCCCCCGGCACCATCGGCTGCCATACGCCGGTCGCACCCGCCCTGCGGGAGGCGGGCCTCGACCCGGTCCCGCAGGAGATCGACCAGCCGCGGCGGATCGGCCCGTTCACCGCGACACCGGTGCCCTCACTGGACTGGCGCGGCCACGACTCCGACCAGGTCGCGTGGATCGTGGAGGGCGGCGGCCGCCGGATCATCCACTGCGGCGACACCATGTGGCACGGCGACTGGTGGCGGATCGCCCGCGACCACGGCCCGTTCGACCTCGCCTTCGTCCCCGTCAACGGCGTCATCGCCCGCTTCGAGGGCTACGACGCCACCGTCCCGGTCACCATGACTCCCGAGCACGCGATCGAGGCCGCCGTCGCGCTCGGCGCCACCAGCGCGTGCGCGATCCACCACGGCCTCTTCCACAACCCGCCCACCTACACCGAACAGCCCGACATCGAGCGGCGCTTCCGCCTGGCCGCGGAGGCGCGCGGCATCATGCCGGTGCTCGTGCCCGACGGCGCCCTCGTCCTCTTGGGGTGAGCAGCACGCCGGGAATGACGCCCTCGCGGTCGAGGTCGCGTCGGGCGTCGTCTGGCAGGGCCCGGCGGAGGTCGCGGTAGGCCGGTTTGGGCAGTCGCAACGCGCTGAGGGCCGTACCGACGGCACGAGCGAATTCGGCGACGGGCCGCTGCACCAGCGCCCGGTACGAGCGGGTGGCCGTGGCCCCCGCCTCGAACACGACGGTCGGGCCGAGGGGCCGGGGAGCGCCATCGCGTGCGGTCGCCGTCCGTCGCGGGTCCTGACCCATTCCGACGTGCCCTGGCTGTGCCCCACCGCCCGACCCCCTCCGTGGAGTTGGGGCATCCCAACTCCACGGAGGTGCGGCACACCGAAGGCTCGGACTCGTCGACCGGGGTGGGTGCTTGATCCACGGCCCGTGGATGGCACCCTTGGCAGGTCAACTGAAGATCGCGCGCGTGCGGGGGAAGTCCGGTGGGAATCCGGCGCTGACCCGCAACGGTGTGCCGCTCCTCGCGGCGAGCCCGATCACCCGCACCGCGCGTGCGCTCCAGCTCCTGTCGTGGCTCGCGGGAAAGGGATCACCGTCGATGAGACGTCGTGTCGTCACCGTCGCACTGCTGTGCGCCGTGTCCTTGTTCGTTCCGACCACCACCGCCTCGGCCACTCACGACCGCGCCGACGCCGCCGCCGGGTGGCTCGCCCGCCAACTGGTGGACGGTGAACGCGTCGAGGTCGACTTCGGTGGCGTGAAGTACCCGGACCAGGGCGCGACCGTCGACGCGGTCTTCGCGTTCGCGGCCGCCCGCGCCTCCGACGACTTCGCCGACCGCGCGATCGCCTGGCTGGCGAAGCCGGAGATCACCGCGGGCTACCTGGGTTCCGACGGCGAGGCGTACGCGGGCGCGCACGCCAAGCTGCTGCTCGCCGCCGAGGTGACCGGGAAGGACCCCGCGACCTTCGGCGGGGTCGACCTGGCCACCGGCCTCCGCGGCCTGCTCACGCCGTCGGGCCGGTTCTCCGACCGGTCGGCGTTCGGCGACTACAGCAACGCCTTCACGCAGTCGCTCGCCCTGCTGGCGCTGGACCGCACGTCCGCGGGCGCGCCCGCGTCGGCGGTGGACTTCCTGGTGGGCACCCAGTGCCCGGACGGCGGTTTCCCGCTCTCGTTCGGGGTCATGCCGTGCGCGAGCGACATCGACGCGACCGCGCTGGTCACGCAGGCGTTGCGCGCCAACGGGAAGAACCTCGACGCGCGCGAGGGGCTGACCTGGCTGGTCGGCGTGCAGGCGGCGAACGGCGGGTTCGGCGTCGGGACGTCCGCGCCCAACGCCAACAGCACGGGGCTCGCCGCGCAGGCGCTCTGGTCCGGCGGACGGCTGCTCGCCGCGGTCAAGGCCAAGTCGTTCCTGCGGACGCTCCAGGTCGGGTGCGCGGGTCCCGTCGCGGATCGCGGCGCCATCGCCTACGACGCGACGGGTTTCGACCCGCTGACGGCCGGTCGGTCCACGGCCCAGGGTGTTCTCGGGCTCGCGGGTGTCGGCCTGGCGAACCTCCACAGCGGCGGTCAGCACGCGGCGCCCGTCCTCACCTGCCCGTAGCGGAACGGCCGGGCGCGGGTCAGCCCCGCGCCCGGCCGGGCACGAAGTCGACGACCGGGTCGAACGCGGCCCGTCGCGCGGCCCGGCGGAACACCGCCAGCACCGCGGGGCCGACGAGCAGGATGGCGACCAGGTTCGTGATCGCCCGGCCGGTGTCCCAGCCCGCCGTGGACGTCAGCAGCGTGAAGACGGCGAACCGGTGCAGGTTCTCCAGCACCGGCGCGCCCGCGACGAACGACAGCTGCGTGCCGACCCCGGCGGTGAACGGCCAGAACCACATGTTCATCAGGAAACCGAAGAAGTACGCCGAGAACACGCCGTAGGCGGCGAGCATCGCGATCTCGGCGCGCCCGGACACCTTGCGGGGCAACAACCCCGCCCCCAGTCCGACCCACGACGAGCACAGCATCTGGAACGGCAGCCACGGGCCGACGCCCGCGGTCAGCAGCGCCGACGCGAACAACGACGTCGAGCCGAGCACGAAACCGAAGCCCGGCCCGAACACCCTTCCGCTGAGCACCAGCATGAAGAACACCGTCTCGATGCCCGCCGTCCCCGCGCCCAGCGGCCGCAGCGCCGCGTTGATCGCGGACAGCACCCCGAGCATCGCCAACGCCTTGGAATCGATGCCACCGCTGGAGATCTCGGCCAGCACGATGGCGATCAGCACCGGCAGCGTGATGATGAAGATCAGCGGCGCGTCGGCGGCGTGGCCCAGCGCGGCGGGTTCGGGCGGCGAGAACAGCGGCCAGAAGAACATGGCCAGCCCGGCCAGCGACGCGAGGCCGAGCACCAGGGCGCTGCGCGGGGTGATCCGCACCGTGCGGGGGTCGGTGGCGCGGTCCGTCACGACGGCTCCTCCAGCGCTCGGGCGACTTCGCCGACGGTGAGCCATTCCAACGGGTGCAGCACCTTCGCGACCTGCGGGGCGAACGCGGGGGAGGACACCACGACGTCGGCGGTCGGCCCGTCGGCGACGATCTCGCCCTCGGCCAGCACGACGACCCGGTCGGCGACGTCGGCCACGAACTCCACGTCGTGGGTCGACACCACGACCGCGCGCCCGTCGCCCGCCAACTCGGCGAGAATGGCCGCCAGGTGGCGTTTCGCGCCGTAGTCCAGCCCGCGGGTCGGCTCGTCCAGCAGCACGATCCGCGGCGCGGCGGCCAGTTGCACGGCCAGCACGAGCGCCAGCCGTTGTCCCTCGGACAGGTCGCGCGGGTGCCGGTCGTCGGGGATGCCCGGCGCGAGCCGGTCGAGCAGCGCGCGGCACGTCCCCGCTCCCGACTCCGATTCCCGGTCGGCCTGCGCGCACTCGGCGAGGACGGTGTCCAGGTACAGCAGGTCCGTCGGGGTCTGCGGCACGAGCCCGACGAGCCCGCGCGCCGCCTTCGGCTTGAGGTCGGCCGGGTCCACGCCCCGCACGGACACCGTCCCGGCCTGTCGGGGGCCCGATCCCTGCAACGCCCACAGCAGCGACGACTTGCCGGAACCGTTGCGCCCCATGACCGCCGCGATCCGCCCCGGCGCCAGGTCGAGGTCGAGACCCCGCACGGCGACCAGGGAGCCGTACCGCACGACGATCCCGCGCGCGGTCAGCACCGGGTCGGCCGTGCTGGGCGTGGGAACCGGCCGGGTCAGTCCGGCGAGCCGGTCGCGCAGCCCGTGCGCCACCCGCCGCGCGTCGCGCACGGACAGCGGCAGCGGCGACCAGCCCGCGAGCCTGCCCAGTTCCACCACGGGCGGCGCGATCTCCGACACCGCCATGACCTCGCGCGGTGTTCCGCCGATCACGGAGCCGTCGCCGGTCAGGTACAGCATCCGGTCGGCGAAGTGCGCCACGCGCTCCATCCGGTGCTCGGCCACCAGCACCGTGACGCCGAGGTCGTGCACCAGCCGCGTGATGGCGGCCAGCACGTCCTCGGCCGCGGTCGGGTCCAGCGCGGAGGTCGGCTCGTCGAGCACCAGCACCCTCGGGTGCGCGGTGAGCACCGACCCGATGGCCACCCGCTGCTGCTGACCGCCGGACAGCGTCCTCAGTGGACGGTTGCGCAGCTCGGCGATGCCCAGCAGGTCGAGGGTTTCCTCCACGCGCTTGCGCATCACGTCCGGCGGCACCGCCAGCTGCTCCATGACGTAGGCCAGCTCTTCTTCGACGGTGTCGGTGACGAAGCCCGCGAGCGGGTCCTGCCCGACCACGCCGACCACGGCGGCGAAGTCGCGCGGCTTGTGGTCGCGGGTGTCCAGCCCGGCCACGACGACCCGGCCCGCGAGCCGTCCGCCGGTGAAGTGGGGGACGAGCCCGTTGACCGCGCCGAGCAGGGTCGACTTGCCCGCGCCGGTCTTGCCCGCCACCAGGCACAGCTCGCCCTCGTCGACGGTGATGTCCACATGGGACAGCGTCGGCCGGTCGGCTCCTGGGTAGGTGACGGTGACGTCCTGGAACTCGATCACCGGGAGGCCTCCGCGGTCGACGGTGGTGGCGGGGCGATCCACGCCGGGAGCAGGCCGATCAGCACGCCGACGGCGGGCAGCGCCGCGAGCTGGGGCCAGCGCAGCGGGCTCAACGACGGGTAGAGGTTCGCCGCGTCCACCGACGACGTCAGGTAGAGCACGGCGGCCGCGCCGACGCCGCAGGCCGCGACGGCGACGTCGGCGGCCCGCCAGCGGTCGGGCCGGTAGGCGGACTTGGCCACGTTGCGCCCGCAGAGCAGGAACCCCGTTCCCGCCACGGCGAGTCCGGCCAGCAGCAGCGGCACGCCGAACGCGCGGGTGGTGCCGTCCATGAGCCCGTACACCCCGACGCACACGCCGAGCAGCCCGACGACCACCAGCGTCCCGGTGGTGCGGCGCAGCGCGGCGGGGGCGTCGCCGGAGCGGCCGTACCCGCGGACGTCCATCGCCGCGGCCAGCGCGAGCGAGCGGTCCATGGCGTCCGACAACACCGGGATGATGATCCCGTGCAGCGCGCGCATCCCGCGTTGACCGCCACCGCGCAGCCGCCGGGCCCGTTTCACCCGCAGCACGCTCTCGGCGAGCTGCGGTGCGACGGACAGGGCGACGACGACCGCCGCGCCGACCTCGTACAGCGCGGACGGCAGGCTTTTGAGCATCCGCTTCGGGTTGGCCAGCGCGTTCGCCGCTCCGACGCAGATCAGCATGGTGGCCAGCCGCAACCCGTCGTAGAACCCGCCGAGCAGCTCCTCCAGGGTGAAGGGGCCGAGCAGCTGGATGCCCGCGGCGATCGCCGGCAGCGGGATCTCCGGCAGCACCAGCAGCACGTGCTCGCCCTGCGGGCCGCCCAGCAGGATCCGGAACAGCACGCGCATCACCACGACGACCGCGCCGAGGTAGACGTAGAGCCGGAACGCGAACGCCCACGGCGCGTCGCCCCGCCGGTTCACCACGACGAAGGCCACGACGGCGAGCACCATGGCCAGCAGCACCGGGTTCGTGGTGCGGCTGGCCGTCACCGCCATGCCCAGCGCCCACAGCCACCACGCGGCCGGGTGCACCGCGCGGGGCAGGCGGTACCGCGACCCGGCCGTGCGGGTCGGCTCGACGGACAGGGTCACCGGTCGGCCGCGCGCCTGCGCCGGAACCCGACCACACCGCCCGCGATCGCCAGCAGCAGCACGGCTCCGGCCCCGACGAGCGCGCCGACCGGACTGTTCGACCGGTCCTCGGCCGCCGTGTTCTCGACTTCACCCGACCACGTCGCGCTGTCCGTTGTGGACGGAGCGGCGGCCGGTTCCCCGGACGTGCTGGGCCCGACCGAGGCGGACGCCGACGCCGACCCGGAGGTCGGGGTCGATGCCGGTGGTGTGGTCGTGGTGACGGCACCGGGTGCGGCGGGGGTTCCGGGCGCGGGCTTGCCGGGCTGCGCGGGACTCCCCGGCTGAGCGGGAGCGCCCGGCTGGACAGGAGCGCCCGGCGGTGGCACGACCGGCGGCTTCGTGGTCGTCGGGGCGGCGACCGGCCGCACCGGTGCGACGCGCGGCGGCGGGTTCGTCGTCTCGGTCTTGTCCAGCGAGAACGACCAGCCCTCGAAGCTGCCCGCGGGCGGCTTGCGGTTGATCACTCCCTTGTCGCTGTACGTCCACGCCCCGCCGTTGGAGGCGTGCCAGTACGACCAGTAGGCGCGGGCGGGCGGGGTGTCGATGCAGGCCTCGGAGTTCGCCGCGGGTTTGCCCTCGATGCGGCAGATGAACCCCTCGCCCCACCGCTGGGTCCCGGTGATCCCGATGCCCGAGTTCTTCAACGCCGCCAGGCCGGTGGCCTGGTCGCCCGTCGCGCACCGGACGATCGTCGAACCGCCCAGCTCCTGGAAGTCGACGACCACGGTGATCCCGCTCGCGTCCGGGCAGAATCCCTGCGACCCCTGCGCCAGCGCGGGGTTCGGGAAGCCGAAGGTCGTGGCGAGCACCAGCAGGGCGGCCAGGGCGAACCGCGTCATCGCGGAGGTCCCACGACGCGCCGCCTGTCGGTGAACCACACCAGCGCGCCGAGAGCGATCAGGAGCACGGCCAGGGTGGTGAGCCCGGTGAGCGGGGCGCCGGTGTGCGCGAGCCCGGTGCCCGTCGTCCCGGAGTCGTCGTCCGCGGTCTCCGGGATCGTGTCGGTGGTCGTGGTCTCCTCGGTCGTCTCGGTGGTGGACTCCGTGGTCGTCTCGGCCGTCGTGGTGGTCGTCGGGGACGTCGTCGTGGTCGTGGTGGTGGTGGTCGTCGTGGAGGACGACGATGACGGCGGATCGGTCTTCTCGCCGAGGTCGCCGAAGGGCACCATCGCGAGCCCGAGGGCCGCCTGCGCGCTCGCCCGCCGCCACTGGTCGCGCGAGAACTCGGGGATGCCGCCCGCGACCGCTTCGTCGAACGCGTCGTCGTTGTAGGCGATGGCACCGACCTCGGCCGACGCCTCGCCCGCGTTGTCCGTGGTGAGCTGGTGCTTCGCCAGGTACGCGGCGGCTTCGTCGGCGTCGGCATCGAGGCCCGCGGCGGCCAGCGCCTGACCCGCGAGCCCGGTGCTGTTGGTGTTGGACGGGTCGGTCGGACCGGAGCCGCCGAACGAGCCGTCGGCGCGCTGGATCTTCGCCAGCCACGCGGCGCCCTTGTCCGCCGCGGCCTTCGCGCCCTCGACCCCGGCCTCGTCCGCCGCGAGCAGCGCCTGCACGGCCATACCGGTGGAGTCGGGGTCGAGCACGGGGTTCGTCGCCTGGTCGCAGGTCGCGGCCGGGGTGCCGAACTGGTCGGGGGACAGCCGGAAACCGCCTTCCGCGCACTGCTGGCGCAGCAGGAAGTCCACGACGTTCTGCGGGACGTCTCCGGTGCGCGCGAGTCCGACGACGGCCAGGGACTGGGCGAACGTGTTGCTGCTGTCCGTGGCCACCCCCTTGTCCCGCACGCGGCCGGCGTTGTCGCCCTCGGCCGACACCAGGTCGAGCGTCTCCTCGCGCAGGTCGTAGCCGCCGAACTTCGTGGGATCGGACCCGGTCGCCACGGCGGCGACCAGCAGCTTCGCCGTGGCACCGGCGATGCGGACGTCCGGGACGCCGAAGTCGTCGTAGCTGTTGTAGTTGCGGACGTGCGCGGCCACCGCGTTGGTCACGGCGGTGAGCGCGCCCTGGTCCGCGTTGGTGGCCGACAGCGCGAACAGGCCGTCGATCGTCAGCCCCCAGTCCGGGCCCGCGAAGCCCGGCAGCGCCCCGTCGACCAGGTCACCGGCCAGCCACGACGCGGCTTTCGCCGCCTCGGCGGACTTGGCGGCCCCCGCGGGCTGCGCGAGCACCAGGAACCCGGTCGACACCATCGCCACCACGCCGAGCACGGCGGACAAACGCCGGGACAGTGCTGCGCCCACGACGACCCCTTTCAACCACGGAGGTCACGGCGGCGCCCGGACGGCCGGCTCCACCCACGCGGGGCACGGCGATCACGACACCGACCGCGACCTGCAGACCACGACAGGTTCACGAGTCACCCCTCGGGAAGGTGCTCCGGCTCGCGGCGCGGTCGGAACCGCGCCGCACACGGTTGCGGGTCAGCGCCGGACTCCGACCGGCTTCCCCCGCCCGAGGGCTGGTTTTCGTTGCACGGGCGGTATCGCCGCCCGGCGGTTCGACGTTAACGCACGTTCGCGCGTCGGTGGAGGACAGGACCGAAGTCGCCCGTCACGGACGAACCGGCGCCACGTCCGGCGGCGGGTTGTCGTTCGCGCCGTGGTTGAGGGAGAACGACCAGCCCTCGAAGCTGCCCTGCGGGGGCTGGCGGCCGCTCGCGCCCTGCTGGCTGTAGGTCCACGAGCCGCCGTTGGGCGCGTGCCAGTACGACCAGTAGGCGTTGGTGGGCGGGGTGTTCACGCACGCCTCGGTGGCCGAGGTCGGCAGGCCGTTGATCCGGCAGACGAACGCCTTGCCCCAGCGCTGGGTCCCGGTGACGGCGAATCCCGCGTTCTCCAGCGCCGCGAGCCCGGTGGCCTGCGCGCCCGGCGCGCAGCGGACCTCCGTCGTGCCGCCCAGCTCCTGGTAGTCGACGACGACCGTGACGCCGGTGGCGGTCGGGCAGTAGCCCGGCGTGCCCGCCAACGCCGTGATCGGACCGGCCGCGACCGGCGCGGCGACCGCCGCCGGGACGGGTGACAACGCCACCACCGCCACGCACAACGCCACCGCACGGCGTCGGAGGAACCCGCTCATGCCCACACCTTCCACCCAGGCGGCACGGGCGGCGGACCGCACCACGGGGTGACGGCCGACCACCCGCGATCCGCAGTCCACGACGGCTCACGAGCACCGCTCCCGGCGGGCATTCCGGCTCACGGCGGCGCACGGCCGTCGTCCACGGTTGCGGGTCAGCGCCGGGTTCAGACCGGCTTCCCCCGCTCAGGAGCGAGATGCAGTTGTCCGGCCGCCTCGTGCGGCCATCGGGTCGACGGTAACCCATGTCGCCGGGTGTCCGGGGCACGTCTTCGGATCGTGTGCGGGCTCACCCCGCCCGCACGGCGGTCAGCGGACGCCCTCCCACACGGCGCGCTCGTCGCCGGAGGGGTCGTGGACCTCGTCGACCTTGTCGGAGAGCAGGGCCGCGGCGCGGGTGCCGGTCGTGTACGGCGCCCAGCCGGGGTCGCCGCCGGTGATGAACGCGACCCACGCGCCGTGCACGGTGTCGGCGACGGCCTGCGAGGGCGTCTCGCCCACGCGCGGACGCACCTCCTCGCGGCCGATCGTGTCGAACACGAACGGGATCTCCGCCGCGTGGCACGAACCGAGCCCGCCGTTGGCGCCGGGCTCCGGGTGGTCGAAGCGGTACAACCAGGTCGTGCCCGCGGGCCGCGCCTCGGCGAGCCGGAGGGCGGGGATGCCGTAGAACCAGTCGGTGACGACCGCGGCCAGCACGTCGCCGGGGCTCGCGCCCGGCCGGTTGGCGCGGTAGACCGCGACGCCCTCGGGGCTCAGGCCGTACGCGCCAGCGCCGGCTTCGAGGGCGGCGTCGTCGATGAGGTCGATGGCACCGCCGGGGATCAGGAACAGCCGGGCCTCGTCGCGGTTCGACCCGATCAGCACCGGCACGCCGCTGCCCTGCCCGTCGGCGAACGCGTCCATCGGCATCCGCGGCAGCACGTCGCCGTCCACGACCGGCGCGAACGGCAGCAGGCTCAACGCGAGTTCGCGCCACCTGGCCGGGTCCGGCGCGGTCTGGGCCTCGGTGACGAGGTCGGAGGCGACCCGCACCAGGGTGTCGAGCGGGATGGCCGCGATGGCCTCGCGGGTGGGTTCCACGCCGAGCGCGTCGGCCAGGTAACCGCCGACCATCGCGCCCAGTTCCGGCGTCAGCGTGTTCACGTCGGCGCCGCTCTCCATGATCGCCCGCGCGAACAGGCCGTCGGCCAACGGCATCGACAGCAGCGTCGTGACGCTCATGGCGCCCGCGGACTCGCCCGCCACCGTGACGCGCGAGGGATCGCCGCCGAACGCGGTGATGTTGTCCCGAACCCACCGCAGCGCGGCGATCTGGTCCAGCAGACCGAGGTTCGCCGTCCCGTCGTCGAGGAACAGGAACCCGTCGGCGGCCAGCCGGTAGTTGATCGTCACGCACACGACCCCGTCACGGGCGAACGCCGACCCGTCGTACTCGGCGACCGACCCGGAGCCGTTCATGAACGACCCGCCGTGGATCCACACCAGGACCGGCAGTCCGGCGGCGTCGGTGTCCGGGGTCCACACGTTGAGGTTGAGGCAGTCCTCGCCGGGGATCACGACCTCGGGGAACAGCGGCCGGTACTGCGGCGGGTAGTCGCCCTTGGGCGAGGTCGGCCCGTACTCGGTGGCCGCGCGAGTCCCCGACCACGGCTCCACGGGCTGCGGCGGCCGCATCCGGTTCGCACCGAACGGCGCCGCGGCGTAGGGCACTCCCAGGAACGACATCACGCCGTTCGCCGTGCGCCCTTCGAGCGCGCCACCCCGGACGGTCACGATGGCGGACTGCACCATTTCGCTCATCTGTCGCTCCATTACCACATTTCGGAAGGGTGTCGCATACTGTGCGCCCGTTGCGCCGAACGTGTCAACGAACTCGTGGGAAGGTTCCGGGATGTGCACCACGCCGTTGCGACGGCAGTTGGCGGGCGCCTCCGCGCGCCCGACGGCCCTCGACGCGCTCGACGAGGCGACCCGGATGTTCCAGGCGGGGCAACGAATCGACATGCGGGCGCTGGCCGGGACGTTGAAGGTCGACCGGGCCACGCTCTACCGCTGGGTCGGCTCCCGCGAGCAGCTGCTCGCCGAAGTGCTGTGGTCGATGCTCGACAAGACCATCGCCAAGCTGCGCGACGCGGCGGGCGAAGGTCCCGTCGCCGCCGGGATCGTCACGGGCGCGGCCACCGCGACCATGGCGAACACCGGGATGCGGGCGTTCCTGGAACGCGAGGGCGACCTGGCGCTGCGGTTGCTCACCACCAAGGCAAGCGCTTTCCAGCAACGGCTGGTCGCCCGGATCGCCGAGGTCGTCGACCACGACCGCCAGGCCGGACACCTGCACAGCACGGTGCCCGACGCCGACCTGCCCTACGTGCTCGTGCGGATCATGGAGTCCTACGTCTACCTCAGCCTGATCACCGGCGACGAACCCGACGCGACCCGCGCGTCGAGCGTCATCCACGCGCTCCTGCCCGGTCGCTGACGTCGGCCGGAGGGGATGGGCGTGCGACTTCGCCCTCGGTGGCACCCGGCCGCACCGTGGGACACGCTCGCGTGACGCCGGCGGTCGCGTCGACGTGACCGGTCAGCCCAAACGGCGGAGGACGGCCGCTGCGAAGTCCTTCCCGACGGCGAGCGTGTCCGGTTCGGGCGGGTCCGCGCTGGAGACGATCAAGATGCGGAATGACCGACCGGGGCTGGTCGTGACCAGGATCGTGTACGAGGTGGTGCCGCTGCGCGAGAACTCGCCGATCACCGCCCGACGTCCCTCGATCTCGCCGGCGGGAAGGTGCTGGACGTCCTGGTCCTGGGTCTTGTCGGCCGTCGGATAGGCCGTGAACCGCACCACCCCGCCGCGCGCGGACCACTGGCACGACTTGCCGCTCGGGTCCGGTACTTCCGCACCTTCGGTGAACACGCTCAGCCGAACGACGTCCTCGTGGGTCAGTGCCTGACAGGGATCCTCGGCCAGGCTGGACAACGCAAGCACGACCGGGGCGGCCGAGGATGTGGGCGACGGCGGAGAGTTGGACGTTCTCGACGGTGGCATCACCGGACTCGCGGGTTGGTCGGGCGTGCCGCAGGCGGCAATACCCATCAGCACGACAGCCGATATCAGGCGCAGCACGCGGCGAACCGTACTCGCGGCCTTCGGGAGGGGTCCCGAATCGGGCAAGCGAGTGGGCGCGACGGGGCGATCGGCGCGACGCGGGTGGCCGAGGTCGAAGGTCCTGGCGCGATGATCGCGGTCCTGGCCTGGGCGACGGTGCTCACCGACTGGGGCGCGGGCGACGTTCCGACCGCACCGGCTGCTGGCGGCGCACAACCCGTTGCACGCCTTCGACCCGAACACCGAAGGCCTGCCGGACTGGCGCGCCCGTACGTCGAGGGTGATTTCGTGAACTCGTTGGCACCGGGCAGGTTCGAGATGTCGACCACCCGGCCGAGCACCGGCTCGCGTTCCGGGGAGCGCGGTGACGGTCGGGTGGTCGACGGCTACGAGACCAGCGCCGCGGCGACCGAGGGCAGCAGCGCCGCGAGGTCGTCGTCGCCCAGCGATCCTGCCTCGACACCCGCCGCGACGGCCTGGTTGACGCGGCCCAGAACCGCTTCGTTGAGCGGCGCCGAGCCCCCGTGCAGCCGGGCGAGCAGCACGATCTCGCCGTTGAGGTAGTCGGACTCGACGGTCCCGCCCCTGGCCACGCTCTGCCACGTCGAACTGCCCGGCCGCTCCTTGCCGGGGATCGGCTTCACCGCGAACCCGGCCAGGTCGACGGTGCTCTCCGCCTGGAAGTCCGCGACCGGCTGCCCGATCAGCTCGAAGACCGCCTTGGCCTCGGCGCGCAGAGCCTCGGCGGCGGCATCGCGCAACGGACTGGAGGCGTACACGGCGGTGAGCGCGTTGGGCAGGATGGTCAGCAGTTTCCCCGCCTTCCACCGCGCGATGTCCGACACCACCTGCACCGCGAGATCGGCGGCGGTGAAATCGGCGGCCAGCCGCTCCAACGCCGGATGCGTGCCCGAGGGGTAGGCCCCGATCCAGAAAACGGCCGCGATCGGACTGGTCGGGGAAACGACCTCCCCCGGTTCGAGGTGGCTGGCGGCCGACCACGTCACCGCCCCGAACACGGTCGCGAACCGGCGCAGCGCGGACCGCTCGCTGTCCAACCCGTTCTGCAGCAGCACGATCGGCAGCACCGACGCCGCGACGACGTCCCGCCCGACGACCGGCCGCCACGCCCACGCCGCCAGCACCCCCTCGACGTCCTGCGCCTTCGTCGCGACGACCAGCACGTCGTCACCGGTCAGCTCCAACTCGTCCGGACCGCCTACCACCGGGACGGGCACGGTGGTCGTGCCGGTCGGGTGGACGTAGCGCAGCCCGCCCGCGCGCAACGCGGCCAGGTGGGCGCCCCGCGCCACCAGGACGGCGGACGTGCCCGCCAGGTGCAGTTGGGCGGCCACGGTCGCGCCGACCGCGCCACCGCCGATCACCACGTACCGGGTCATCGCAGCGGCTCGTCCCGGATGATCTCCGCACCGCCGCGGAGGCGTTCCAGGAACAGCAGGACGGTCGCCGCCGCGCTGCGGTGGGTCTGGTTGTTGAGCGCGTCGTGCCCGGTCCCGGCGAGGCCGACCAGCCGTGCGGCGTCGACCTTCGCGTACCAGTCCCGGACGGCGTCCAGCGGGCTGACCACGTCGTCCGCGCCGTGCAGGCCGAGCACCGGGACGCCGATGGCGGCGGGGTCGGCGAGGCCGAACCAGTCCGACGGCGGGGCGGACCGGAGCGCGCCGCGGCGCACGGCCCCGTCGTCGGTCAGCCGGTCGCGGTGGGTCGGGCAGTTCGTGCGCGCGTCCAACTCGCCCTCCCAGTCCGCGGGCGGCGCGGTCGGGCCGGTGACCGGCAGGCCGGACAGGACCAGGGCGTCGGCGGTGACGACCCCGGTCGCCACCAGGCCGGCGGCGAACAGCGCGCCGGTGTCGCTGCCCGCGAGCACGTGCGGGCCGGGAAGGTTGTCGTCCGACCACAGCGCGCGCACCTGCTCCGTGACGCCGTCGGCGTCGAGCGTCGGGTCACCGACCACCCGCACCCGGTAGGCGTCCGCGCCCAGCCGTGTCCCCAGCCGTTCGTACACACCGGGGTGTTCACCCCGGCCGGGGATGAAGACGACCGTCCCGCGCGGGTTCAGCCCCTCGGGGTTGTCCCACACCGCGACCTTGTCCACTGCCACCGCGTTCTCCCTTGTCGTGGATGTGATCACCGGTCGGTGATCGCCTTTCCCGGATTGAGCACGCCCGCCGGGTCGAAGACCGCCTTGATCCGCTGCTGGAGGTCCAGGCTCGTCCCGCCAAGCTCGGCGGTCAGCCAGTCGCGTTTGAGCACGCCGACGCCGTGTTCGCCGGTCAGCGTGCCGCCGAGGTCCAGCGCCAGGGCGAACAGGGCGTCGACCGCGCCGCCCACCGGTGGCCCGTCGTCCTCCACCAGCACGATCGGGTGCAGGTTGCCGTCACCGGCGTGGGCGAAGGTGAAGATCCGCACGCCGGTGTCGCGCACGATCCGCTCGATCCCGGCGACGGCGTCCGCGAGCCGGGTGGTCGGCACCACGACGTCCTCGATGAGCACCCGCCCCAGCCGCTCGATCGACGGCAGCGCCTGCCTCCTGGTGGCCAGCAGCCGGTCCGCAGCGGCGGCGTCGCCGGAGGTCTCCACGACGGTCGCGGTCGCCTTCAGCACCTCCACCACGGCGGCCATCTCGTCCTCGGCGCCGTAGCCGTCGGTCTGGACCAGCAGGAACGCCCGGCCGCGGGTGCCGAGGTCGCCGCCCTGCGCGTCGTCGATCGCGGTCAGCGTCGCGTGGTCGAGGAACTCGAGGGTGGACGGCCGCAACCCGGTGCGGCGCAAGCTGGTCACGGCCTCGACGGCGGTCCGGGCGTCCGGGAAGTACGCGGTGGCCGTGGCGGTGGCGAGGGGGATCGGCAGCAGCTTCACCGTGGCGCCGACGACCACGCCGAGCGTGCCCTCCGATCCCACGACCAGGCTGGTGAGGTCGTAGCCGGTGACGCCCTTGAGGGTGGTGCGCCCGGTGCGCAGCAGCCGCCCGTCGCCGGTCACGACGTCGAGGGCCAGCACCGAGTCGCGGGTCACCCCGTACTTCACGCAGCGCAGCCCGCCCGCGTTGGTGGCGATGTTGCCGCCGATGGTCGAGAACGCCGCGCTCGCCGGGTCCGGCGCGTAGCGCAGCCCGTGCTCGGCCGCGGCCCTGTCCAGGTCGGCGGTGATGACGCCGGGTTCGACAACGGCGATCGCGTCGTCGGGGCGGATCTCCACGATCCGGTTGAGCCGCGACAGGTCCAGGACGATCGTCCCCGAGCCCGCCAGCGCTCCGCCGGACACGCCGGACCCCGCGCCGCGCGGGACGACCGGGACGCCGTGGGCGGCGGCGTAGGACACGGTGCGCACGACGTCGTCGGTGCCGGTCGCGTAGACCACCGCCAGCGGCAGGCCGTCCGGGATCGCCCCCGACCGGTCGACGCCCGCACGAGCCAGGTCCGCGGGGTCGGTCGACCAGGAGGGCAGGCCCGCGAGCAGGCCGTCGAGGTCGGTCATGCCGGCGCCTGACCGGTGGCGACCGGGCGGTCGGGGTGGTTGGCCCACTGCGACCACGAACCGGGGTACAGGGCGGGCTCGAACCCGGCGAGGGTGAGCGCCACGACGGTGTGCGCGGCCGTGACGCCGGACCCGCAGTATGCGGCCACCGGCCGGTCGTCGCGGACCCCCAGCGCGGTGAACCGCTCGCGCAGCCGGTCGGCGGGCAGGAACGTCCCGTCCGCGGCGAGGTTGTCGGACGTGGGCGCGCTGATCGCGCCGGGGATGTGCCCGGCACGGGGGTCGACCGGTTCGGTCTCGCCGCGGTAGCGCTCGCCCGCCCGCGCGTCGAGCAGCACGCCGCCGTCGGGGAACCGCGCGGCGCCGTCGATGTCCAGGACGGGGGACCGGCGCGGCCGCAGCGTCACCGAGCCCCTCGCCGGGTGCTCGGGACCGGTCGCGAGCGGGTACCCGGCCGCGGTCCACGCCGGCAGCGCCCCGTCCAGCAGGCGCACGTCGGCGAACCCGGCGTCGCGCAGCAGCCACCACGCCCGCGCGGCGGCCAGGTTGCCGCCGCCGTCGTGGACCACCACCGCGTCGCCGTCGTCCAGGCCCCAGCCGCGGGCGGACTCCTGGAGGTCCCCGAGGTCGGGCAGCGGGTGGCGCCCGTCCCGCAGGGCTCCGTGGCCCGCCAGTTCCGAGTCGAGGTCGACGTACACCGCGCCGGGCACGTGGCCCGCTTCGAAGGCGGGCCGCCCGTCGGGCACCGCGAGGGTCCAGCGGACGTCGAGGACGCGGGCGGTGGGCGTGGCGTGGAGTTCCGCGGCGGAGATGAGGATCGGCACGACGCGAACCTAGGCCGGACAACGGATCGGCGTCCAAGCGAGATCGCTGATGGATGCCGATCGCGCTTGGTGATGCGTCGTCATCCGGCGAGCCGCGACGCCGGTGCCGCGTCGAAGAAGCCCTCCAACGCGTCCAGCGCCGTGGCCACCAGGTCGGTGTCCAGGTCCCTGCGGGTGGCCAGGTGCACGCCGATCACGCCCAGCTCCGGCAGGTCGTGGCGTTGCACCAGCCCGTGCGGCGTCACCCCGGTCGAGGGCAGGACGGCCACGCCGAGCCCGGCGCGCGCCGCCGCGATCACCCCTTCGAGGCTGGTCGACTCCGCCGCCACCTCCACCTGGTGCCCCGCCTCGGCGAGCCGCCGCAGGGCGAGCTGCCGCATCCCGCAGGGTTCCCGGTAGGCGACCAGCGCCAACGCCCGGTCGTGCTGGGGGACCGGTCGCGCCGGGGCGGAGTACCAGTGCAGCGGCAGTTCGCCGACCAGCCGCCCGTGGGTGTCGCCCGCGAACCCCAGCAGCACGGCCAGGTCGATGGTGCCCTTGAGCACCGCCTCGGTCATCTGGGTGGACCGGTCGATGTGGAACTGCACCCCGCGGCCGGGGTACGCGTCGCGCAACGTGGTCAGCAGCCGCGGCAGCACCTGCTCGGCGGCGGTCTCGGTGGACCCGATCACCACCGGCGGCAGGGTCGTCGCGTCCAGCCGCCGCACCGCCTCGTCGTGCGCCGCGATGATCCGCCGCGCCTCGACCAGCAGCCGCTCGCCCGACGCGGTGAACCGCGTCCGCCGCCCGTCCTTCTCCACCAGCGGCTGCCGCAGCCGCTTCTCCAGCAGCCGAACGTGCTGGCTCACCGCGGGCTGGCTCAGGTGCAGCGCCGTGGCCGCCCTGCCGAAGCCGCCGTGGTCCGCGATGGCGACGAAGGTCCGGAGCTGCCCGAGGTCCAAGGAGTCGTTCGCCATGCCACCTGCCCACGTCGTCCCGGTCATCCGGTCCACCGGCTCCGCTGCCGACCGCACCGAAGCTACGGCCGGTCCCGTGACCGGTCAACGGTGATCGCATCGTGGGACGCGGCCGGACGACGTGTGGCAGGATGTGCGGCCACCGCATCAGTCCACTGTGGACTGGCGGTCAGTACCGGAAAGGACGGATCCCGGTCAGCGACCACGCGCGGACCACCCGGCCGCCGCGCACCGCCAGCAGGTCGACCCCGCCGGTCCCCGCGGTCCGCAGGAGCGCGACGCGCCCCCGTTCCGGGTCGACGACGATCGACCGGTGGAGCGTGCCGACCGGTTCGCCCGCGTCACCGGTGGCGCCGGTCCCGTCGAACAGGGTGAAGTCGTCCGCGACGACCCCGTCCCGCCGCTCCGTCCAGCGCCTGCCCAGTTCCGCCAGCACCGCCGGGTCCGCCGCCTCGGGCTCCGGGTCGTCCTGGTCGTCGCGCTGCTCCCCGACGAACGTCCAGTTCTCCTGGACCCGTTCACCCTCCAGGACGTTGACGTCCACCCCGGTCCGCACCCGGCCGTCGGGCGTGCGCACGTCCCACAGGTACGCGAACCGGTCACCGCCGTCCACGAGCACCCGCGGCGTGAACACGGTGACGTGCTCCTCCCGGTACGCCGTCACGAACCGCTCCTGCTCGTGCGGCCCGACCACCGAGTCCAGTCCGGGCGTGTTGCCCGACCACTGCGCGCACGTGCCGGTCATCAGGTCGTGGGCCAGCGCGGGGTCCTCGCTCCACATCCGGCACCACACGGTCATCAGTTCCTCGTTGTCCATGACCACAGCCTGCCGACCACTCGCGACACCGTCCTGTCGGTGTTCCAGGTCACGACGTCAGCGGATCCGCGTCCAACCGCTCCAGTTCCGCCACCCATTCCCGCTCCCTCGGCTCGACCCGCTCGACCGACATCTCCGCCGACACGATCCGGTCGAACTGGAACCCCCGCACCGCCACCCGCAACCGGCACCACCCCACCAGGTACCAGCCGTGCGGCCCCCACAACAACCCCAACGGCTCCACGTCCCGCGCCGTCTCCACGCCCGCCCGGTCCGCGTACCGCAGCCGCACCACCCGCCCGGCCACCATCGCCTCCCCGATGACCTCACCGGCGGCGCCCCCACCCCCTTGCTGCCCGCCAACCCGCCACACCCGCCCCGCCAACGCCTCCTCGCGCCGCCGCACCCCGTCCGGCAACACCGCCGACACCTTCTGCCCGGCCCGCCGCGCCGCCGCCGCGAACGGCGCGGCCGTGGTCCGCAGCGCCACGCTCACCGCCAACGCCTCGACATCCGTCAACGTCACCGGCGGCAACGTCCGCTCCCGGTCGAGGCTGTACCCACCGGCCCGCCCGACATCGGACCGGATCGGCACCCCCGTCTGCCGCAACGCCTCCAGATCGCGCTCGACCGTGCGCACGCTGACCTCGAACCGCCGCGCCAACCAGGACGCGCTGCGCGGCCTCGGCGACACGGCGCGGAGTTCCTCGACCAGGGCGTACAGACGATCGGTGCGATTCACGCGTCCAGGGTAGGGACCACCGCCACCGCACGTGCCGGACCGTCCATTCCGGACCCGGCCTCGGCTACCCGCTCAGCCGCTCGTGCAGGAACTCCCGCAGCCCCTCCACATCCGCGTCCTCGGCCACGTCCACCGCGAACCCGCCCGGCACCAGCGCCCCGTGCTCCGGCCCGTTCGACGTGTCCACGGCCAGCAGGTGCCGCCGGGTGGTCAGGATGCCCGGCCGGACGGCCTCCGCGACCGCCACGGCGTCGTGCACCAGGATCCCGTCGATCCCGTTCGCCGCCAGGTAGAACTCCCGGTACCGCGGCGTGAGCCCCGCCAGCGTGGTCCCGACCAGACCCGTCAACGACTCCAACCACCCCCCGTCCACCGCGCACCGCCGGGTCAGGTCGATCGGCACCAGGACCGGCCCCTCCGCCAGCACGCGGTGAGCCGCCTCCGCGTCGCTCCAGATGTTGAACTCCGCGGCGGGCGTCACGTTCCCGCCCGCGATCCCCCCGCCCATGACCACCAGCCTCCCGATCCGCCCCGCGTGCGTCTCCAGCAACCGCGCGATGTTCGTCAACGGCCCGATGGCGGCGATGGTCACCGGCACCGGACTGCTGTCGACGGTGTCCCGCAGGAACTCCACCGCGTCGCGCGGATCGATCCGGTCGTTGACGGGCAACGCGAGCGCCATCCCCGACAGCCCGTCGTCCCCGTGCACGTGCCGCGCGTCCCGCTGCCGGACCCCGATGGCCCGATCAGCCCCCCTCGCCACCGGGGCGTCGCTGCCCAGCAGGGCGAGCAGGCGCTGGGCGTTGCGGGTCGTGTGCTCGATCGACACGTTGCCGAACACGGTCGTGACGCCGAGCAGGTCCACCTCGGGACTGCGGGCCGCCAGCGCCAGCGCGAACGCGTCGTCCACGCCGGGGTCGGTGTCGATGATCAGCGGGATCGTCATGCCCCCAGTCTGCGGCACCGGACTTGCTACGTTGGGAGGGCACGAAGGGGGCGTGGTGATGCGGTTGCGGGTGCTGGGTGCCCTGGACCTCGTTGACGTCGACGGCACGCGGGTGACGCCCGCGGCGGGCAAGCAGCGGGTCCTGCTGGCCCTGTTGCTGCTGCACGCCGACGAGTGGGTGTCCGTCGACCGGCTCGTGGACGCGCTCTGGGGCGACGCCCCGCCCGTGTCGGCGGCCGGGAACCTCAAGACCTACGTGTGGAAGCTGCGCCGCCTGGTCGGCGACGACCGGATCGTCCACGACCGCAACGGCTACCGCGTCCGGGTGACGCGCGCCGAGCTGGACGTGTCCGTCTTCGAGGACCTGGTCGCCGAAGGACGCCGGGCGCGGCCGGAACGGGCCGTCGAGGTGCTGGGCGAAGCGCTGGAGCTGTGGCGCGGCGACCCGTTCGAGGAGCTGTCGGGCAGCGTCGTGGACGCCGTCCGGGCCCGGCTCGCCGAGCAGCGGCTCACCGCCCACGAGCACCTGGCCTCCGCCCTGGTCGCCCTGGGACGGCACGACGACGCGATCGCCGCCTTGCGTGAACTGGTCACCGAGCACCCGTTCCGCGAGCACCTGCGGGGCATCCTGATCTCCGCGCTGCACGAGGCGGGCCGCTCGGCGGAGGCGCTGGAGGTCTACGAGGAGGCCAGGGCGGTGCTCGACGCCGAACTGGGCCTGCTGCCGGGCGCCGAGCTGCGTCGCCTGCACGCCGCCGTGCTGAACCAGGACGCACCGGCCCGGACCGAGGCGCCGATCGCGCAACTGCCCGCCGCGCCGCGCGGCTTCGTCGGCCGCGACGAGGCCCAACGCGCGCTGGACGTCGAGCCGGACGAGGCGGGCGCGGTGCACGTCCTCACCGGCACCGCGGGCGTCGGCAAATCCGCGCTCGCACTGCACTGGGCGCACCGCAACCGGGCCCGCTTCCCCGACGGGCAGCTGTTCGTGAACCTGCGCGGGCACAGCGCCGGAGCGCCCCTGACCGCGCGGCAGGCGCTGGAGGAGCTGCTCCAGGCGCTCGACGTCGACCCGACCAGGCGGCCCGCGGGCGTGGACGGCGCGGCCGGGGCCTACCGGTCCGCGCTGGCCGACCGGCGGGTGCTGGTCCTGCTCGACGACGCCGTGGACGTGGGGCAGGTCCGCCCGCTGTTACCGGGCACGGCGGCCTGCACGGTGCTCGTCACCAGCCGCAACAGGCTCGACGGCCTGGTGGTCCACGAGGGCGCCCGGCAGCAGCGGCTCGGCGCGCTCGACGCCGAGGACGCCAGGGCCGTGCTGGACCGGGTCGTCGGCCGGACGCGCGTCGCCGCCGAGCCCGGAGCGGCCGCCGAGCTGGTCGCGCTGTGCGGCGGCCTGCCGCTCGCCCTGCGCATCGCCGCCGCGCACTTGGCGGCCCAGCCGGACCGGCCCATCGGCGACTACACCGCGGCCCTGCGCACCGGAGACCGGCTCGCGGCCCTGGAGCTGCACGGCGACCCGACAGCCGCGGTCGGCCCCGCCATCGACCTGTCCTACGCGGCGCGCACCCCGTCGGCACAGCGGGTGTTCCGGCTCATCGGGCTGGTTCCCGGACCCGACGTCACCGCGCGGGCCGTCGCCGCGCTCGCGGACGTGGACCTCGCCGCGGCCGAGCACGGGCTGCGGGACCTGGTCGCGGCGAACCTGCTCGACCAGCCCGCGCCCGGCCGCTACGCCCTGCACGAACTGCTCCGCCTGCACGCCGCCGCCCGTGCCGCCCAGGACGGGCACGAGCCGCTGGAGCGCCTGCTGACCTGGTACGCGGCCACGGCGGAGACCGCGGCGGACGCCCTGGACACCGGCCGGGTCCGGCTGCCCGGCGCCCTGGAGCGGCACACCCGCGCGCCCCTGTCCTTCGACGGCCCCGCGGCCGCCCTGGACTGGTTCACGGCGGAGGCGCCCGACCTCGCGGCGGTCGTGGACCTCGCCACGGCCACCGGTCGCCACCGGTTGGCCTGGCAGGTGGCGGAGGCGGCGAAGGGCTTCTTCCTGCGGGGCAACACCGCGCAGTGGGCGACCGTCGTCCGGTCCTGCCTGCGCGCCGCGGAGGCCGACGACCACCCGCACGCGCGGTTCGCGACGAACAACAGCGCCGGGCTGCTCGACCTGATCCGGGGCGAGTACACCTCGGCGATCGGGTACTTCCAGACGGCGCTGGAGTGGTCGGTCACCGCGCAGTGGCCGTTGGGCACGGCCACCGCGCTGTCCAACCTCGGCCTGCTGCACTTCTACACCGGTCCGCTGGCGCTGGCCTTCGACCACCTGCGCCGGGCCGAGGAGATCTCCGGCCGGGAGCAGGCCTGCCTGGTGCAGGAGGGTGTCGTCCTGATCAACCTGGGGACCACCGCGTTCAAGCTCGGCCGTCCCGCCGAGGCCGTCCGCCACCTCGCCAGGGCGCTGGCCGCGCAGGACGCGTCCGGCAACGACCGGACCCGCGGGGAGGCGCTGCTGGCGCTGGCCGAGGTCCACCTGCACGTGGGCGACCTCGGGAAGGCGGCCGACCTGCTCGACGTGCTGGCCTCGCACGTCAAGGTCGTCCCGGTGCACTACGAGACGGCGTGGTACCTGGACCTGCGCGCCCGCCTGGCGGCCCTGCTCGGCGACCTCGACCGCGCGTCGGTCCTGCTCACCGAGGCCGTGGAGGTGGCCAACGGGCACCACGGCATCGGCGTCGACACGCAGAACTCCCTCGGGGTGGTGCATTCCCTGCGGTCGCGGTTCGACGACGCCGAGGTGCTGCACCGGCGCGCGCTCACCGCCGCCGACCACTCGCGCTACTTGCAGGGCCGGATCGACGCGCTGCTCGGGCTGGTGGCGGTGCACCGCCACCGGGGCGACTTCGCCCGTGCCGCGCAGGACGCCACCGCGGCGCTCGACCTCGCCCTCCACACCGGCCACCGGCACCACCAGGCCCAGGCGCTGGCCGCCCTCGCCGCGGTCCACCTGGGCCTCGGCGACCACCGGGCGGGCGCCGAGCACGCCGAGCGCGCGCGGCACGTCCACATCGAGACCGGGCACCGCCTGGGCGAGGCCAGGGCGTTGCTGCTGCTCGCCGAAGCGGCCGCGCGGGACGGCGACCCGACCGGCGCGGACCGGCACGCGCTCAACGCCGACCACCTGCTGACCACGATCGGTGTCCCGCACGACACCCGGCTGTCCGCGCTGAGCTGATCGGAGGGCCGGGCCGCCCGCCCCCCGACGGGCGGCCCCGAGCACCCGGTGGGTACCCCCAGGATCCACCGCCGGTGCTCCCCGGCGTTCGTTCCAACCCCTCCGTGGAACGACGGCGCCAGTGTCCGACCGGCCGGTCCACCGGCGGTCCACCCGAGGTCCACCCGCGGATGGGCCGGTGTCCCCGGCGCCGCCCTGTTCCTACCGT
This sequence comes from Umezawaea sp. Da 62-37, assembly GCF_032460545.1. Taxonomy (GTDB): domain Bacteria; phylum Actinomycetota; class Actinomycetes; order Mycobacteriales; family Pseudonocardiaceae; genus Umezawaea. The sequence continues at coordinate 1,634,948 of NZ_CP135965.1, read as the reverse complement.
CGACCGGGCGGGAACCCTCCGGCGAGGATCGTGGTCACGGCACCGGCCACCCGCTTGTTAGGTTGTGGGTCATGGTCACCACGGCCCCCGTGGAGCCCCGGTGGGCCGAGTGGCGCCGCCAGGGGCCCACCCCCGCCCAGCAGCGCCAGGACGTGTGGATCGCGCTGTCCGTCGTCCTCGGCGCGCTCGGGATGACCGTGCTGATCAACAGCATGGGAGCGTTCACGTTCGGCGGAGCGCCGTCGTTGGGCGAGCAGCTGGCCTGGAGCCTCGCGGTGAGCGTGCCGCTGGTGGTGCGCAGGCGCTACCCGCTGGCGGTGCTGCTGGCGGTGGGCGTGCTGTTCATCGCCGCGCAGGCCCGGCAGACCGGCGACAACCTCGGTCCGTCGATCGCGCTGTTCCTCGCGATCTTCAGCGAGGGCGCGTGGGAGCGGAACCGGGTGGTGGCGCGCTGGTCGCGGATCGGCGTGATCGTGGTGATGTTCACCTGGCTGGGCATCAGCCTGGTGAAGTTCCTCGCCGGACCGTCCTACCCGTTCGACGACGCCGCGGGTCCGCTCGAACCGGTGCTGGCGTCGGTCCTTCACGGCCTGGCGATCAACCTCCTGTTCTTCCTGTCCGCGTACTTCTTCGGCGAGATGGCCTGGATCTCCGCGCGCCGGGAGGCCGAGCTGGAGCACCGCGCCGAGCAGCTGCGGCTGTCGCAGGCGCAGAACACCCGCGGCGCGATCGTCGCCGAACGCATGCGCATCGCCCGCGACCTGCACGACGTGGTCGCCCACCACGTGTCCGTCATGGGCATCCAGGCCGGTGCCGCGCGGCGGGTGCTGACCACCGACCCCGACCTGGCGGGCACGGCGCTGCGGCAGGTGGAGGAGACCGCGCGGGTGTCGATCGGGGAACTGCGCGGCCTGCTCGGCGTGCTGCGCGCCGAACCCACCGACCAGGCGCCCGGCGGTTCGGCCGACGAGCTGGCCTCTCCCGACCTCGACCGGCTGCCCGAACTCGTGACCACCGCCCGCGCCACCGGGCTGGAGGTCGAGCACTCCACGTACGGCGACCCGAGGCCGGTGCCCGCCGGTGTCTCCCTGTCGGCCTACCGGGTGGTGCAGGAGGCGCTGACCAACGTGGTCAAGCACGCGGGCGCGCACAAGGTCGACCTGCGCGTGCGCTACCTCGACCGCGCCATCGAGGTCGAGGTGGCCGACGACGGCCGGGGGAGCACCGGCCGGTCCTCCGGCGGCTTCGGCCTGCTCGGCATGAGGGAGCGCGTCGCGGTGCACGGCGGCGACCTGGAAGCCGGTCCACGGCGCGGCGCGGGCTACCTCGTGCGCGCCACCCTGCCCACGAACGACCCCGCCGAGGAGCCCGTGTGACCCCCGACCCGTCCGCCAGACCGCTGCGCGTCGTCCTCGCGGACGACCAGGACCTCGTGCGCGCGGGTTTCCGGGTCATCCTCGGGACGGAGGAGGGCATCGAGGTCGTCGGCGAGGCCGGTGACGGCGCCGAGGCCGTGGAGCTGGTCGAGCGGCTCGAACCCGACGTGGTGCTGATGGACGTGCAGATGCCCAGGATGGACGGCCTGGAGGCGACCCGGCGCATCCTGGGCTCCGACAGCACCGCCAAGGTCGTCATCCTGACCACGTTCGACCGCGAGGACTACCTGTTCGAAGCCCTGCGGGCCGGTGCGAGCGGGTTCCTGCTGAAGAACGCCTCGCCGGAGGACCTGGTCGAATCGGTGCGCGTGGTGGCCCGCGGCGACGCGCTGCTCTCGCCCGAGGTCACCCGCCGCGTCATCGCCCGGTTCAACACCCCGGCAGGCCCGGAGTCCGGCCACCGCCCGCCCGAGCTGACCGACCGCGAGTACGAGGTGCTGGTCGAGCTGGCCAAGGGCGCGAGCAACACCGAGATCGCCCACGCGCTGCACCTGGGGGAGACCACGGTGAAGACGCACGTCTCGCGGGTGCTCAACAAGCTCGGCCTGCGCGACCGCACGCACGCCGTCGTCTACGCCTACGAGCAGGGGATCGTCGCGCCCGGCGGGGCCTGACCGGCCTGCCTCCTCCGCGCGGAGGAGGCCGTGCGGAGGACTCGGACCAGGGGGTTCACCGCATAGCGTGATCGACATGCTGACAGTCACCAAGATCAGCCGGAGTTTCGGCGACCACCAGGTGCTGCACGACGTGTCGTTCGACGTCCGACCGGGCCGCATGACCGGGTTCCTCGGCGCCAACGGGTCGGGCAAGACCACCACCATGCGCATCGTCCTGGGTGTCCTGGGCGCCCACAGCGGCACGGTGGAGTGGAAGGGCGAGCCGATCACCGCGGCCAACCGGCCGAGTTTCGGGTACATGCCCGAGGAGCGCGGCCTGTACCCGAAGATGGGCGTCGCCGACCAGGTCACCTGGCTGGCCAGGCTGCACGGCCTCGACCGCGCCACCGCGCGCACGAACACCGACCGGCTGCTCGACCGGCTCGGCCTCGCCGACCGGTCCGGTGACCTGCTCGAATCGCTGTCGCTGGGCAACCAGCAGCGGGTGCAGATCGCCGCCGCCCTCGTGCACGAGCCCGACGTGCTGATCCTCGACGAGCCGTTCTCCGGCCTCGACCCCATCGCCGTGGAGGTCGTGCTGGACGTGGTGCGCTCGCACGCCGCCCGCGGCGTCCCGGTGCTGTTCTCCAGCCACCAGCTCGCCCTCGTCGAGCAGCTCTGCGACGACGTCGTGATCATCTCCAACGGCGAGGTGACCGCACGGGGCAGCCGCGACGAGCTGCGCGCCCGCTACGGCACGAGCCGCTTCGAGGTCGTCGTCGACACCGACGCGGGCTGGCTGCGCGACCAGCCGGGCGTCCGCGTCGTCGACCTCGACGGCCCGCGCGCGGTGTTCGAACTGGACGAGGGCGCACGCGACCAGGATGTGCTGCGCGCCGCCCTGGACCGCGGCGCCGTCCACAGCTTCACCCCCGTGGTCCCCACCCTCGACGAGATCTTCAAGGAGGCGTCGTGAGCATCCCGTTCGGCGCGGCGACCCGACTGGTCGCCGAACGCGAGATCAAGGTCCTGGTCCGCTCCAAGGGCTTCTGGATCGGCTTCGCCGTCGTCCTCATCGGACTGTTCGCGCTCACCGTGCTGCCCAAGGTGTTCGACAGCCCCACGTCGGTGGCCGTCGTCGGCGACAGCGCCACCGGGACGCTCACCGACGCCGGGTTCGACGTGAAGCGGGTGGACGACCGCGCCGCCGCCGAGGAGCTGGTGCGCGCCGACGACGTGGACGCGGCGGTCGTGCCCGACGGTCCGTCCGGTGTCCGGGTGATCGCCCTGACCGAACCGCCGACCGACGTGCTCACCGCGCTGGTCACCGCGCCACCGGTGGACCTGCTGGACGCCTCCGACGTCAGCCCCGGCGAACGCCAGCTCGTGATCCTGGTGTTCGCGCTGGTGTTCCTCATGTTCGGCATGGGCGGCGCGGCCATCGCGCAGAGCACCGTGACCGAGAAGCAGACCCGGATCGTCGAGATCCTGGTGTCCACCATCCCGGTCCGCGCCATGCTGGCGGGCAAGATCGCCGGGCACACCCTGCTCACCCTCTGCCAGGTGGCCGTCCTGGCCATCGCCGCGCCGATCGCCCTGCGCATCGGCGGCCAGGGCGAACTGCTGGCCGTCGTGGCGCCGGCCCTCGGCTGGTTCGTCCCGTTCCTGGTCCTCGGCTTCGTGCTGCTCGCCTCGATGTGGGCCGTGGCCGGGTCCCTGGTCAGCCGCCAGGAGGACCTGGGCTCCAGCATGGGCCTGGTCATGATCCTGGTCATGGGCCCCTACTTCGGCGTCATGTTCTTCTCCGACAACGCGACCGTCATGGGCGTGCTGTCCTACGTCCCGTTCTCCGCCGCGGTCGCCATGCCGGTCCGCCTGTTCACCGGCTCCGCCGAGGTGTGGGAGGCACTGCTGTCGATGGGCGTGCTCGCCGCCTCGGTCGCCGTGATCGTGCTTCTGTCGAGCAGGCTCTACGCCGGGTCGCTGCTGCGCACCGGCGGCAAGGTCGGCCTCGCCAAGGCGTGGGCGAGGGCGGACTGAGCGGGCCGGGCGCGGCCGAGGGCGGACTGAGCGGGCCGGGCGCGGCCGAGGGGGCCGCGCCCGGCTCCTGTTCGACGCCGGTCGTCGGGGAACCGCCCGCCTGCCGCGAACCCGACGACCGGGGGGATTTAAGGTTCGGGACTGGTCGCCGAGGTTTTCGGAGGTGGGTCCCCGTGACGAGCAGCAAAACCTTCCTGATCGCCGGGGTGGGCGACGATCTCGGCCGCGCGTTCGCCGAGCGGGCCCTGCGCGCGGGCCACCGCGTCGTCGCCATCGTCCGCAGACCCGAACAGGTCGCGGAGTTCGAGGCGCTGGAGCCCGGTCTGGCGTTCGCGCGCGTGCTGGACATCGGTTCGGCCACCGGCATCGAGCCCGCGATCAGGTCGGTCGAGGAGGACATCGCGCCGATCGACTTCCTCGTCGCGGGCACGGACCACGGCGAGTCCACAGTGGACGACCTCCGCAGGCAGCGCGACATCTACGTCTTCGGGACGGTCGCGGTGGTGAAGGCGATCCTGCCCGGCATGAGGAACCGCGGCGGGACCATCGTCGTCGTGACCTCCGACACGATGCCGTCCTACCAGGGCAGCAAGTTCGCCCTGATGGGCATCATGCTGTCCCTGGCCACCGAGGTCGCCCCGTTCGGCGTCCGCGTCATGATGGTCGGACCGGACGCCTTCCGCTCCGCCTGGACGGACGGCGTCCTGGTGCTGGAATCGGACAACGGCCCCCTGGCCCTCAACGCCGCAGTCCCGGAGTCCCCGTCCCGCTGACGCGCCGGTGAACGTTCACGTCATTGCCGGCTGTCCGCACCAAGGCGTCCCGCACGGGCGTTGAGGTAGCGCGTGTGGTGGGTGTTGGTCGCGAGTCGGGCGGCCCGGAGGTAGGCGGCCCGCGCGGCGTCGAGGTCGCCCGCCACCTCCAGGAGGTGGGCCCTGGCCGCGTGCAGCCGCCGGTCGCGGACCAGGCGCGGATCGTCCAGGGCGTCGAGCAGCGCCAACCCCGCGGCGGGCCCGTCGGCCATGGCCACGGCGACGGCGTGGTTCAGCCGCACGAGGGGACCGGGGGAGACCTGCGCCAAGAGCCGGTAGAAGGCGACGATCTGCCGCCAGTCGGTGGCCTCGGAACTCGGCGCGCTGTCGTGGATCGCGGCGATGGCCGCCTGCAACTGGTACGGGCCGACATCACCTCGGGCCAGCGCGCGGGTGACCAGGTCCACGCCGCGCCGGATCGGCCCTGCCTTCCACAGCGTCCGATCCTGCTCGTGCAGGGGGACCAGTTCGCCGTGCCCGGTGAGGCGGGCCGGGGCGCGCGCGTCGGTGAGCAGCATCAACGCCAGCAGCCCGGTCGCCTCGCCGTCGTCGGGCAGGAGCGCGGCGGTGATCCCGGCCAGCCGAATCGCCTCCGCGGCCATGCCCGCCCGGTGCAGGTCCGGTCCCGACGTCGCGGCGTAGCCCTCGGTGAAGATCAGGTAGAGCACGTGCAGGACCGCGTGGAGCCGTTGCGGGCGTTCGGTGTCCGACGGCATCCGGAACGGCACGCGGCTGTCTCCGATGGTGCGCTTGGCACGGGTGATCCGCCGGGTCATGCCCGCTTCCGAGGTGAGGAAGGCCCTGGCGATCTCGGCGGTGGTCAGTCCGCCGACGGCGCGCAGCGTCAACGCGATCTGCGACGTCGGGGACAGCGACGGGTGGCAGCACAGGGTGAGCAGGATCAGCGTGTCGTCCGCGTCATCGGCGCCGGCGTCCGCGGGCGGGCCTGACCAGTCGCCCGGCAGCACCCGGCCCGCGGCCGTGGTCTCGCGCCGCCGCCGGGCCTGCTCGGCGCGCAGCAGGTCGATCAGCTTGCGCGAGGCGACCCGGAGCAGCCAGGCGTGGGGCTGCTCCGGGACCCCGTGGTCGCGCCAGCGTCGCGTCGCGACCAGCAGCGCCTCCTGGACGGCGTCCTCAGCGGAGTCGAAACGGCCGTAGCGGCGCACGAGCGACCCGAGGACCCGCGGGGTGAGGCGCCGCAGCAGGTCCTCGAACGAGTCGTCGCCCATGGTCGCGGTCAGATGTCGTCGATGTCGTTCTCGGACCCCATGAGCGGCCGGATCACCACACCGGCGTCGGCAGGTCTGCCGGGGGCCTGACTCAGCCGGACGGCGATCTCGGTGGCGCGGTCGAAGCTCGCGCAGTCCACGATCCAGTAGCCCGCGACGACCTCCTCGGTCTCGGCGAACGGACCGTCGGTCACGACTGGAACGCCGCCGCGCAGAACGACTTCGCGGGCGAGCACCGGTGCGCTGAGGCCCTGCGTGTCGACCAGTTCCCCGGAGGCGACCAGGTCACCGGTGAACCTCGTCAGGAACTCGCCGATCGCGGCCAGTTCGTCGGCGGAGGCGGACGGCCGGGTGTCGTCCTCCCCGGAGAACGAGTCGTAGTCCTGCTGCGAGCCGTGGGCCAGGATCATGTACTTCATCCGGGTGCTCCTGTTCGCTTGGCACCGGGATGGCGCCGTTCACGAGGAGAACGAAGCCGAGTCCCGTGATCGGACATCCCGGTGACCTCGAGGTCTGGTTGTGCGGTGCGTCAGAGTACGGCGAGCCGGTCCACCAGCAGTTCCGTCCTCCGCTCGGCCTCCTCCGGCGGCAGCCTTCCCGCGCGGGTCAGGGTGGCCAGTCCGTGCAGGGCCGCCCAGAACACCTCGGTGAACAGCCCTGGGTGGACGCCGTCCCCGGCGACCTCGCCGAGGCACTCCAGCAGTGCGGTGAAGGCGTCCTTCAGCGGCTCCGGGGTGTCCTCCTCCGCGAACGCCAGGCCGCCGTCGAGTTGGAACATGGCGTCGTAGACCGCCGGGTTGCGTTCGGCGAAGTCGAGGTAGGCGCGAGCGAGAGCGGTGACACGGGCGCGGGGGTCGGCCGCGGCGGAGGACGCGGCCCGGATCGCCGCGGCCATCTCGGTGGCGCCTTCGAGGGCGACGGCGCCGATGATCTCGCGCTTGCCGCGGAAGTGGCTGTAGAGGACGGGCTGGCTGTACTCGATGCGCTCGGCGAGCCGTCGGGTGGTGACCGCGTCCCAGCCGTGCTGCTCGGCGATCTCGCGGGCCGTCGTCAGGATGAGGCGTTCCCGACCGGCCCGTTCCCGCTCCTTGCGCTCCTGTACCGACATGAAGGAATCCTAGCACCGCTAGACCGGCGAGCGGCAGTAGTGCTAGCGTCGAACCATCAGCTAGCGACGCTAGATTTCGGAAGGGGTCATGATGTTCACCGCACTGGAGGTGTTCACCACCATGGTCGTCGGCCTGATGGTGGGGGTGGAGTTTTCCGTGGCGTTCGTCGTCAACCGGATCCTCGACGCGCTCCCCGGCGACAACGGCCAGTTGGGTCGCGCCCACGGGGGTCGGATGCTCGGCGCCGTGATGCCGTTCTGGTACATCGGCTCACTCGTGCTGTGCGCGGTCTGGGCCGTCGCCGGATGGGGCGACCCCGGCACCGGCCTCGTGGTCGTCGCCGCCGCGTTGCTGGTCGTGAGCGTGGTCATGTCGCTGCTGCTGCTCGTCCCCATCAACAACCGCAGCAAGACGTGGACCCCCGAGAACCGGCCCGACGACTGGAAGGAGCAGGCGAACCGCTGGGACCGCTTCCACTACGTCCGCGTCGCCGTCATCATCGCCGCGTTCACCCTGCTGGCCGCCGCCCTCGCCTGAGTCGACACCCGCTGCCTTCAGTCGGGATTCGCGACCAGGATGTGCTGGATCGCCGGGCCGACGGTCGTGACGACGTCCTCGACGTCCGCGGCGAGCAGGGCGGGCACGCCGATGATCCGCCTGCCGACGACGAGGCCGACCAGCATGGACGAGACGAGGCCCGCGCGGAGCGTCGCGTCGTCGCGACCGCTCGTGCCGTGCAGCAGCCGTGACTGGATGAAGTCGCGCAACTGCTCGCGAGCGTGCTCGTTGACGATCGCGCCGCGGAGCATCGCCATCAACGGCTCCGACTCGTCGGGCGCTCCCTCCCAGGCGGCCAGGTAGGCGCGGACCACCCGCTCGCCGAGGTGCTCGTCGGGCCCTTCGAACGCCGTGTCGAACCGGTCGAGTGCCGACCGGGGGATGGCCATCACGGCCGCGAACAGGTCGTCCTTCGACCGGAAGAACTGCATCACCTGGGACGCGTCCACACCGGCGTCGGCGGCGACGCGCCGGATCGTGGTGGCCGCGAAGCCGTCGACGGCGAACCGCGCCCGCGCCGCGTCGAGCACGGCCTGTCGTGTGGTCGTACCGCCCGGTCGTCGTCCGCGACGTGCCTTCGGCGCCGGCCCACCCTGCTCGGTCATGCCCCAACCTACCGCGTCCACCCGCCGCTCCTCAACACGTGTTGAGTTTTTCGGCGTACGGTCGTACCGTCACCGCGACGCGGGGATCTGCCACATCGAAGGAGCGAGCCATGGGCGATGACCAGCAGGTGTTCATGCCGTCGCAGCCGCTGCCCGCCGCCAGGACCGGCGTGCTGACGAAGTTCGATCCGGGCACCCGGACCCTGGAAGCGGGATTCCGGATCGCCCCGCAGTTCCGGTCCCTGCCGGTCGACGTCGTGTTCGAGAAGGACGTTCCGGTCCGGCTCCGCGACGGCGTGACGGTCCACGTCGACATCTTCCGCCCCGTCGGCACCGAGCCGGTGCCGGTGATCGTGGCGTGGAGCCCGTACGGCAAGGGGCAGGGCACGTCCCCCAGCGTGATGGGCGTCTTCGGACTGGTCGGGCTGGACAACGGGATCGTGTCCGGACTGGAGAAGTTCGAGGGCCCGGACCCCGCCTACTGGTGCGCCCAGGGCTACGCGATCTGCAACCCGGACGTCCGCGGTGTGGTCGACTCCGACGGCGACAGCGTGCTGTGGGACCGGCAGGAGGGCCGCGACTGCCACGACCTGGTCGAGTGGCTGGCGGGGCAGGGGTGGTGCTCCGGCAAGGTCGGCATGAGCGGCACCTCCTACCTCGCGGTCTCCCAGTGGTTCACCGCCGCCGAGCAGCCCCCGCACCTGGCGGCCATCAACCCGTGGGAGGGCGTCAGCGACGTCTACCGCGACCTGGTGATGCGCGGTGGCATGCCCGACACCGGATTCGCCCGGCAGTTGCAGGAGGGCAGTTTCTTCGGCGGCAACCGCAAGGAGGACGTCCTCGCGGAGGCGGAGCGCTACCCGCTGGTGAACGACCTGTGGGAGAACAAGGTCCCGGACTTCGGCCGGATCACCGTGCCCGCCTACGTCGTGGCCAGCTACTCCAACACCCTGCACACCGCGGGGACCTTCCGGGCGTGGCGCCGGATCGCGTCGGAGGAGAAGTGGTTGCGCGTCCACAACTCCCAGGAGTGGCCCGACTACTACGACGAGGCGAACGTGGACGATCTGCGCCGCTTCTTCGACCGCTACCTCAAGGACGAGGACAACGGCTGGGAGCGGACCCCGAGGGTCCGCTACTCGGTCCTCGACCTCCAGGGCGGCGACCGCGTCGGCGTTGCCGCGGACCGGTTCCCCCCGGCGGAGGCCACGTCGACCAAGTACTACCTCGACGGCCGCTCGCGCACCCTGACGACCACCGCCCCCGCCGACGGGACCGCCGTGGCCTACACCGTCGACGCGAACCCGGACGCCGTGTCCTTCCTCGTCCGGTTCGACCGCGACACCGAGCTGGTCGGCTACCCGAAAGCCCACCTCCGGGTCGAAGCGCGGGGCTCGGACGACATGGACCTGTTCGTGCTCCTGCAAAAGCTCGACGCGCGCGGAACACCCCTCCAGGCGTTCACCGTCCCCAACCAGAGCGCGATCGCCCACGACCTCACCGACCACGGCGCCACGATCCTGCGCTACAAGGGCTCCGACGGACGTCTGCGCGTCTCCGCCCGCCACCTGGACGAGGCGCTGTCGACCGACGACGTGCCCGCCCACACCTTCGACCGGGTGGAACGCCTCTCCGCGGGCGAGGTCGTCGACGTCGAGATCGACCTGCTCCCGATCGGCCTCGCTTTCACGGCCGGTCAACAGCTCCGCTTCGTCGTCAGCTCCCGCAACCTCCTGGGGGCGCTCATGCCCGGCATCCGCGAGTACACCGGCGCCAACAGCGGGCAGCACGTCATCCACACCGGTGGCGAGCGCGCCTCCTACCTGCAACTCCCCGTCCTGGCCCAGTAGCACCACAAACGATCCGGAGAAGAGACCACCATGGGCACGACGTCCGCACCTCGGGCGCCGGACCGGTGACGACCACGACGGGACCATCGACCGGTTCGAACTCGCGGCGGCACGACGGGCGTTGGCGCTGCTGAAGGACAACCTCGGCCGCGAGCGCCTTCTCGACCTCCTCCGGGACGAGATCGCGGAGGGGACCGCCTACCTCCGCGACCAGGTCGCCCGCTCGGCCGGACAGGAGACGACCGGCACGACGACGCTGCGCGCGCACGGCATCACCGCGGCGCGGTTCACCGGCTGGCTCTCGCAGGCCTTCGGCCGTGAGGACGTCCTGCTCGCCGGACACCCGGAGCACTACTCGATCCACGCGGCCGACGGCAGGGTGAACATCGTCGAGACGCTGGGGGAGCACGTCTGCTCGTTCTTCATGCGCGAGTGGGACGACTCCACGACACCGGCGGCGGAAGGCCTGCCCGACATCGAAGCGGCGCACGGACGTCGGTCGCGCCTGGTGCTCGAAGACGGAACCGTCGTCGGGTCCATCTCCAACTCCTTCTCCGAGGAGGAGGAGGGGTTCACCGCCCACCTCTCGGTGACGCTGCCGGTCACGTGCGGACCGCAGGTGGTCGAGCACCACCTCCGGCACTTCGCGGTCGAGTTCCGGAACTGGATCCTGCGGGCGGCCGCCGAGCGGTGACCGGAACCCGAGCGGCGGCCGACGGGGAAGTCACCCCGGCTCGGTGCGCGGAGGTCCGCTGAGGATGATCGCCCCCGACACCCCGAAGCAGATCAGCCCGACCCGCGACCCCGTCGTGGCGGCCACAACAGGAGGACCCGTGCCCACTCTTCCCGAGCGTCTGGCCGACCTCGCGGGCAGCGCTTTCCTGCACGCGGCCGAGGTGACCGTCGCCGAACCGTGCGCACCCGGCTTCATCCGCGTCGAACTGCGGTCCGACGCCTTCCGCGACGCGGCCTGGACGCCCGGCACGAAGGTCCAGATCCGCACGCGGCGCGGAACCCTGAAACTGCGCACCTACACCCCGACCCGTTGGGACGCCGACACGACGGAACTCATCGCCTACACCCACGGCGACGGACCCGCCACCGACTGGTTCCGCGGCGCGGCGGCCGGGGCCACGTGCGACGTCCTCGGCCCCCGCAAGTCGATCGACCTCCGGGGCCTCGACCGCGCCGTGTTCATCGGCGACGAGTCGAGCATCGCCCTGGCCATCGCGCTCAGCGGGGTCACCTCCCGCGTCGACCACGTCTTCGAAGCCTCCGACCCGGACGCCGTCACCGCGATGCTCGCCTCACGCGGCCTCGCCGAGTCCAGCGTCGTGGTGCCGAAAACCGCCGACCCCCAGCAGTTGTTGACCCGCGCCCGCGCGGCGGCGCCGACCGAGCCGTTCGACCTCGTCGTGACCGGCGACGCCAAGACCGTGCACCAGGTCCGCCGCGACTCGCGGGACTGGCCGAACCGTCCGGGGCAGACCAAGGGCAAGGCCTACTGGGCCGAAGGGCGCGCGGGGCTCGACTGATCCGTAGTTGACTGGTTGTTCGGTAATGTGGAGGGATGGCGCGACCACCCTCCATCGACGAAGCCGAACTGCTCGACGCGCTCATCGCGGTGTTCCGGGACAAGGGGTTCGACGGCACCGCGATCGGCGACCTGTCGTCGGCCTCGGGGTTGCAGCGGGCGAGCCTCTACCACCGGTACCCCGACGGCAAGGAGGGCATGGCGGAAGCGGTGCTGGCCGAGGTCGGGCGGCGCTTCCGGTGGATCCTGCAACCGATGGGGGAGGACGAGGACCTCGCGCGGGGGATCGCCGAGACCGCCGGCAGGCTCGGGGACTTCTACGGCGCTGGCGCGTTGTCGTGCGTGCTGGACACGATGACGCTGGCCGGGACGCCGGAGAAGGTCCGGGATCAGGCGCGGGCGCTCGCGAAGACCTGGATCGACGTGATGGCCGAGGCGTCGCGCCGTGCGGGGCGTGAACCGGACGAGGCGTTGCGCGCGGCGAAGAACGCGTTCCTGCGCATCGAGGGGGCGCTGGTGCTGGGCCGGGTGTTGGGCGACACCAGCGCTTTCGCCGAGAGCGTGGCGCTCATGCCGAGCATCCTGGTGCCGGAGCCGGAGAAGGGCTGATCGGCGGGTTCGGAGGTCCGGTAAGAGTCTCGGGCGCCGGGACCCCGACACGCGGATCGTCATCGTGTTCGGTCTCCGAACCGGTGTGGTGCTCGCACTGCTCGCCAAGAACACCTGGCACCGGGCCCGTTCGAGGAGGGTGACCACGGCCACTTTGATTTTTACCGTACGTTCGGTAATTATGATTGGTGTCCACCTTCCGAACAACGAGGAGCGCGTTCATGAGCAGCAAGACCGCCGTAGTGGTGCTGTCCGACCCGTCGACCGGAACCGAGGAGGCGCTGGGTCGTGTCTTCAACGCGCTCGCCACCGCGTGGGAGTCCGCGCAGGGCGGCGAGGCCGTGGTGCTCTTCCAGGGCGCGGGCACCCGCTGGCCCGCCGTGCTCGCGGACCCGGCACACCCGGCGCACGAGCTGTACACCGCGGTGAAGGGGCAGGTCGCCACAGTGGCGTCCGGCGGCTGCGCGACCGTCTTCGGCGCGACCGAGGGCGTCGAGGCCGAGGACATCAAGCAGGTCAGCCAGAACCAGGCGCCCGGCACCCCCGGTGTCGCGAGCATCGTGGAACTGGTGCGGTCCGGCTACCACGTCCTGACCTTCTGACGTCGTGGCCGACCCCGACGACCGGCTCGCCTTCCACCCCGGCGAGCTCGAAGCGCAACGGGTGGCCGGAACCTCCGTGCAGGCGGAGCGGGTTCGGCCCATCATCTCGGACGCCATCCCCCGAGGGGCGTTCGACTTCCTCACGCGCCAGCAGATGCTGGTGCTCGGCGCCAGGGACCGCGATGGGCGGACCTGGGCCAGCGCCCTGGTGGGGCCGGAGGGTTTCCTCTCGGCGGCCGACCCGCGCACGTTGCGGGCGGACGCCACCGTGGTGCCCACCGACCCGCTGGCGGACGTCCTGCGGGACGGGGCGGACGTGGGCACGCTGGCCATCGACCTGGTGATGCGCAAGAGGTTGCGGATCAACGGGCGGTGGCGGCCGACACCCCGCGGTGGTGAGGTGGAGGTGCACCAGGCGTTCGGCAACTGCCCCAAGTACATCCAGGCCCGCGTCATGACGGAGGAACCCACCGGCTTCCACCCCGTCGCGCGTCGCGGCGACCGGCTCGACGCGCTCCAGTCGGTCCTCGTGTCCAGCGCCGACACGTTCTTCATCGCCACGGCGGCGGACGTCGGCGCGGACGTGTCGCACCGCGGCGGCAACCCCGGATTCGTCAAGGTCGTCTCGCCCACCGAGCTGTCCTGGCCGGACTACGTGGGCAACGCGATGATGATGACCTCAGGCAACCTCGGGGTGAACCCGTTGGCGGGACTGCTGTTCCCGGATTGGGAGTCGGGGGCGACCTTGCAGCTGACTGGTACGGCGGAGGTGCGCAGGTCCGTCGGACCGGAGGGCGGACCCGCCAACGGCCAGGAGACCGTCTTCCGCGTCACCGAGGCGGTCTGGACCGAGAACGCCTTCCCCGCCGCCTGGACCGCGCCCGCGTACTCGCGCTTCAACTGAGCACGGCGCGCGGCCACCCGGACCGGTCTCGCCGAACTCAAGCGCGGCCTGCATGAGCGACCGCGGTTGCCCTCGTTCGGCGTCACGGGGCAGGACGTCACCGCGACGAGGTCGTGGACAACCGCGGACGGGTGCTCACCACTCGCGGTGCCTGATCTGGTTCTTGTGGTCGCCCGCGTCGCCCGAGCCCTGTCCCTGTTCGTTGCCGAGGCTTCCCGCGCTGCCGGAGTGCGATGTCTGCACGTCGGCGGCGGCCATGGACAACAGCTGCACGATCAGCGCGTCGCAGTTGAGACCGGCGGCCAGGAAGGCGGCGGCGATGTGCAGGATCCTGCTGTGCGCGGTGTAGTAGTACTCCGCCTTGAAGTCGGATCGGCCGAGTTCGATCACGCGCCTCGCGGCACCGCTTCCGATCCCCTGGATCTGTCCGGCGTGCTGCGCCTGGACTTCCGGCAGCGGTGCGTCGGAATCCTTCTTCCGCGGGTCGGTCGGCATGGTCTCGAGCACCTTGGCCGTGGTGGGGTCCGGAGGTACCCGCAGCGTGTCGAGTGCCAGGTCGACATCGGTCTGCCCGGTGCTCGTGACCCACGCGTCGATCTGCTCGTGGACGAGGTCGACACCGCACTTCAGTTCGGCGGCGACCGCGTTGATCCGGGTTTTCAGCTTCCCCCGCAGGGCTGCCCCGACCTCGCTGATCGTTTCGTTCCGCCTGATCGCCCGTTCCCTCTCGAGCTGGGTGTTCCTCTGGTTCTCCTCGAAGTCCTCGATGGAGGAGGATTTGTTCAGCTCCGTGGTGAGGTCGGCGATTCGCCTCTCGGCTTGCGAGATGGACAGCTTCGTCCTCGCGAGCACCGCCCCGTACAGCGTTTCCTCGTCCTCGGCCTGCCTTCGGCCGGCTTCGAGCTTCCTGTTCGACTTCTTGAGGGATCGTTGGAGTTCGTCGAGGTGGGCCTGGTGGCGGGCTTGGTCGTCGACGGGCTCGACGGCGACGGGGTTGTCCTTGTGGAGGTGGGCTTCGACGTCCTCGGTGTTCTTGACGTCCATCCAGGCGAGCAGTGCCCGGCGGAGGTGGCTGATCGCCCCCTGGGCGATCAGCCGGTACTTCTTCTTGATCTTGTGAGTCGCGTTCTGGAGTTGGTTCAGCTCATCGAGGAGGTTGGTGCACAGCAGGAGACTCGGCTCCTCGCGGAACCGGATGTGCATCTCCATCAGTCGATCGGTGATCTGCTTGAGGAGCAGCTTGGCCTTGTCGTCTTTTTGCAGCATTGTCGGATCCACGGTGGCTCCTCCTCAGCGGGCGCGGCTCGCCTCGATGTCGGCGACGAAGTTCCGGGTGACGGACAGGAGTCGCTCGGCGGCTTCGTCCAGCTCCGCTTCCTCCAGGGCCTGGGCACTCCGGTAGGCCGCCAGCACCGCCCGCGCGGTCGCTTCGGCTCGGTCCGGTCCCCGGTCGTCGGTCTGCGACTCGACCCTTGCGCAGACGTCGGTCCAGATGTCGCTCTGGTCCTCGGGCGGCACTTCGCCGAGTTCGGAGATCACGCGCGTGTAGACGTCGGCGGCCTCGTCGGTCAGCGACGGCGTGCTTTCCTGCTCTCCCAACGTCTGCCAGGCGTCGTCCTCGGCGTCCCGTTCGGCGGCGAACACCCACGTCCGCGAATCCGCGAGGGCGCGCGCGAAGCCACCCTCGTGCGGGATGGCGGTGAGCGCGGTGCGCAGCCGTTCGGTGGCCCCGCGGTCGCCCAGCGCCTCGCCGAAGGAGACCGCCAGTCGGTCGAAGGAGGGCAGCAGCTCCTCCGCCACGCCGCTGCCGACGATCGCGCGCATCGCGGCCAGGTCGGGCGCGGCCGCGAGGTCGGCTCGCACGTCGGGGCGGTTCTCCAGTTCCCCGAGCAGGTCGGCGTGTTCGCTGTAGTCGATCATGGTCGCTCCGTTCCGTGGCCGCCCGGCGGTGTCCTGCCTGCGGATCGGGTGGACGCGCTTCCCGGCGCTCAACCAGAGACTAGGTATCCGCCGGGCGCGTCGACTGCCCGATCGGGAAGCCGGCGGGGAACCCGGACCGGTGCCCGTCGGGGGAGAGCGGCGGGCGGCCGGTCCGGAGCCGCGTCACCCGTGGTGGCGGTCGGACGCGGGTGCGGACCGCGCCACCCGGAAGGCGACGACCGCGCCTGCCGACATGGCCACGACGACCACCGCGAAGGCGATCGGGAAGACGAGGATCGCGAAGTGCCCGAACACGATCTCGCCGAGCGAACCGACCGCGATGCCGAGGACCGCTGAACCGACGACCGCGGCCGACAACGCCATGGCGAACTTCCTCGTCGTCCTGAGCCGCGCGGACCGCCGCACGTGCCTCGACGTGGAGCGCAGCACCAGCAGGTGGGCCAGTGCGCCGCAGAGGACCCAGCCTGCCCACATCCACGGCGTCCGCCAGAAGCTGTCGCACGGGACGAAGAGCGCTGAGCACTGGTCCACCAGGCGTCCCCACGACAGGTAGCCGATGACGACCGCCACGAAGGCCGGCAGCCACGCTCCCCGCGCCGCCGCGGCGAGGAACCCGGCGGGTGGCCGCGATCTGACGAGCAGTCCCCGGTCGCGGGCCCACGCCATCGCGAACCCGGCGACGTCACCGCCGGTCCGCTCGCTGATCGGCTGACCCCGTTCCGCGGCGAGCGTCAGCTCCAGCGCGAGCTCCGACGCCATCGTGTCGACGACGGCCGGGCGGATCCCCAACTGCCGCCACACGGTCGTGGCCCGCCCGACCTCCTCGTGAATGGACACAAGCCACCTCTCCGTCCGATGTGGAACCGACATTCGAAGCGTAGGGACGTACCGGTGCGGTTCAACGGCCGATCGGACCGCAGTGGTGGTGCCGTGGGCAGGCCGATCGGACGGCCCGGTGTCACGAGACGACGGTCAGCACGATGCCCGCGATCAGCACGGCGATGCCGCCGAACTGCGGTGGTGTCAGGCGGTCGCGCAGCACGAGCACGGCCAGCAGCGCGGTGACCACGGGGTAGCAGGCGGACACCGCGACGGCCGTGATCGAATCCGCGTCGCCCGCACCCGGTTCGAGGGCGATGTTCAGGGCGCACACGCCCACCGCCTGCGCCACCCCGGCGCCGACCAGCGGCAGCACCGGCGCACCGCGCGAGGACGATCTCACGCCGGCCGGGGCGAACAGCACCGTCATGACCAGGAACTCGGCGAACGTCACGAACCTCCAGTCCAGCAGGCGCACCGCCTCGGCGAGGAGCGGATAGCCCACGCCCCACGCGCAGGCGGTCACCGCGGCGAGCGCCAAGCCCCTGCCGACCGGGCCCGTGCCGCGTTCGCCCGTCGAGACGAACAGCAGGATCCCCAGGCACACCACGAGCACGGCCAGCACGTCACCGGTGGACAGCGCCGCGCCGTACCAGAGGACGCCGATCACCGTGCCGACCAACGGGTACGCGGCGCTGACCGCGCTGACCAGGCTCACCGGCCCGGCGGTCAGTCCGGCGAACAGCGCCACCGTGCCCACGCCCATCGCGATCCCGGCCGCGGCGGTCAGCAGCAGCGCCTGCCAGGTGGCGCGGGTGAGGTCCGGGCCGTCGAGCACCCACAGGACCCCGCACAGCAGGGCGGCGACCGTGCTGGACAGCAGTGCGGTCAGCAGGACGCCCGATCGGCGCGCGCCGACGGCGGCGAGCGTGTCGCCGCCGCCGAGGCAGACCGCGGACAGCAGTGCGAGCAGCACGGCCGCCATGTCAGGAGCGCCCCGTCGTGCCGCCCACCAGGCCGAGGAATTCCGAGCGGGTGGCGGTGTCGGCGGCGAACCGGCCGGTGAAGTGCGTGGTGACCATGTCCGCGCCTTCGGCCCGCGCGCCGCGCAGCGTCATGCACGTGTGCACGGACCGGATCAGGCACGCGGCCCCGCGGGTGTCGAGGCTCGACCCGATGGCGTGCACGACCTGCTCGCCGAGCCGTTCCTGGACCTGCGGGCGGGCGGCGTACTCCTGCACCAGCCTGGCGAGCTTGGACAGCCCCACGATCCGCGCGCCCGGCGAGGGGAGGTACGCGACCGCGGCCGTGCCGGTGAACGGCAACAGGTGGTGCTCGCAGATGGACACGAAGCGGATGCCCGGAACCAGCACCAGACCGTGGTTCGACGACTCGGCGGGGAAGGTCTTGGCCAGGTGCCGGTCGGGGAACAGGTGGCGTCCCGCCGTGATCTCCGAGAGCGCCTTGACGTACCGGGCGGGCGTGTCCGGGTCGCACAGGACGCCGAGCGACACGAGCATGGCCCTGGCGTGCTCCGTCGCCGCGGAGATGTCCACCCCGAAGTCGAGCTCCGATGCCTTGGTCATGTCACCTGTTCCTCTCCTGTGGCCACAGCAGCGCGTGCAGGCGCGTCGTGAGGTTGAAGCCGCGCTCGACCACCCGGTCCGCGATGGCCGCCTGCCGGGCCAGCAGTTCCGCGGGCGCGGTGCCCTCGGCCATCACCCACACCAGGTCGTCCGGAATGCCCGCCAGCGCGGCGATCCCGGCCACCTCGTCGAGGTCGCCGGTGTCGCGGACGACGAACTTGAAGATCGCCTTGCCGGTGCGCAGCAGGTCGCGCAGCGCGGGGACGTCGATCCGCAGGCGCACGGGGTCGCCCGCGTGGCCCAGCTTCGGCGAGACGTTGAACGCGGTCGTTCCCGCGATCGTGCGCGGGGAGGGCGACCGGGTGCCGTTGGTCTCCACCTCGACGTCGAGGCCGAGGTCGGACGCGCCCGCCAGCAGTGCCTCCCACCCCGGTGTCCGCTGGTGCAGCAGGGGTTCACCGCCGGTGACGACCAGCAGGCCGGTGCGATGGCGCGCGATCCGGTCGAGGACGTCGTCGACGGGCACCGGGCGGATCTCCTCGCGCAGCGCGTAGCTCGACGCGTCCCAGGTGAACTTCGTGTCGCACCAGGAGCAGTGCAGGTTGCACCCGCCCAACCGGACGAAGGAGGCGCGGCGGCCCAGCGACCGCCCTTCCCCCTGCACGGTCGGGCCGAACAGCTCGGCCACGTGCAGGATCGGCGTGGTCGTGGTCATGCGGTCCACTCCGCGGAGTTCACGTGCGTCTCGTCGATCCGCACGGAGGCCACCGTCGAGCCTTCACCCGCATCGAGTCTACAAAGGACTGTTGTCGCGACGCGGGCG
This sequence comes from Umezawaea sp. Da 62-37, assembly GCF_032460545.1. GTDB lineage: Bacteria > Actinomycetota > Actinomycetes > Mycobacteriales > Pseudonocardiaceae > Umezawaea. Next base: position 1,615,895 of record NZ_CP135965.1, on the reverse strand, counting down.
ACCGCGATGGCCACGTTCTCGACGGTGGGCCAGGCCAGGTCGCCGAGGTCGACGCCGTCCGGGGTCGCGGCTCCGAAGACGCACACCTTGCTGCCCTGCGCGCGCAGCGCCTCGCACAGCGGGTCCTCGACACCGAGCATCGCGCCGTGGTCCAGGTGCGCGTCGAGCCACTGCCGCAGCCCGCGCTTGAACGCGCCGAACTCGACCACCGTGCCGTCGCCGGTCAACGCGGGCCCCTCCACCCGGACCTCGGCCCACCACGAGTGCCCGTGCAGGCTGGTGCACTTGCCGCCCAGGTGCGGCAGGCGGTGCGCGGTCTCGAAGTTGTGCCGCACGGTGATCGCGTGGTGGTTCACGGCGCCACGAACTCCGTCGTCGAGTCGCGGTAGCGCGTCGGGTCCGGCACGTTCGCGTCGCGGAAGGCCTCGCGGCGCTCGTAGCACGTTCCGCACACGCCGCAGTGCACCTCGCCGCCCCGGTAGCACGACCACGTCAACCCCAGCGGCGCGCCGAGTTCCGCGCCCCTCGCGGCGATCCGCGCCTTCGTCCAGCGCAGGAACGGCGCCTCGACGGCGGGCGGGGCGAACCCCTCGTTGCCGACCCGCACCGCGTTCGCCAGCGCCTCCACGAACTCCGGGCGGCAGTCCGGGTAGATGAAGTGGTCGCCCGCGTGCATCCCCAGCGCCAGCACGGAAGCACCGCGGGACATCGCGATCGACACCGCGACGTTCGCCAGCACCGCATTGCGGTTGGGCACCACCGTCGCGCGCATGCTCGGCTCGGCGTAGTGCCCCTCCGGCACGTCGACCTCGCGATCGGTGAGCGCGGACCCGGTCAGCTCGCGACCGAGGCCGCTCAGGTCGACGACCACGTGCTCGGCCCCGTAGTGCGCCGCGACCTCGTGGGCCGCCCGGACCTCCCGCACGTGCCGCTGTCCGTAGTCGACCGTGACGCACACCAGGTAGTGCCCCCTCGACGCGTACTCCGCCACCGCCGTCGTGGAGTCCATCCCACCGGACAGCACCACGGCCACGCGGTCCGCCCCGCCCGTCACGCGCCCGCCTCCGGCTCCGGGGACGGCTCGACGTCCGCCCCGCCCTCGTGGTCCGCGCGGGCGGTCAGCTCCAGACCACCGCGCACCTGCTGGCGCAGCACGACCGAGGCGGGACCGCACCGCGTGGCCGCCACGACGTCACCGAGGACGAGGGCCGCCAAGCCCTCGCAGAACGCCTCCTGGTCGCGGAACCGGGTCAGGTAGAGCTTGAGGGACTTGGATTCCACGCAGGACCGGATCGGGTGGTAGGTCAGCACCAGCGAGTAGAAGTCCGGCTGGCCGGTGACCGGGCAGCGCGCCGTCAACTCCTTGCCGGTGAACGTCACGCTGGTCACGTTCGCGGGTGCGGGGAACACCTCCAGTCCGGTGTCCTCGGAGTGGTTCGTGGGCCTGCCGAGCAGGGTCAGCCCGGCGGTGGGGGAATCGTCCGGCGGCATGGTGGATCTCCCGGCTCTCGACGAAGGGACGCAGTGGAAGGCTATTGCCGGGCGGATTCGCGGTCCGTGCCTCAACGGGCAGGTCGGTGGGCACTCGACAGCTCCGCCGCGCCGGTGCAACGTGCAGGGTGTCGAACTCCGGAACCGAATGGGAGAACAGCCGTGGCAACACCCCTTGAACCACCGGTGGCCGATCCGGTCCGGTCCCTTGTGGACACCGCCCTGGTCGAAGGCGGACCGATCGCGACGGACCGACCGGGCGGGTCGCGGGAACTCGACGGTTCGGCGCAAGCGCGCCGCTCCGAACCGGAGGAGTCGATGGGCCACCCCTTCGGCTACCGGTGGGACGACGTCATGGGGGCGCTCAACGGGAAGTCGGACGCGATGGGACTGCCGGCATGACGATCGCCACCCGGACCACGACCTCCGCCGACCAGCTCGTGACCGCGTACCGCGACGGGGCCTTCTTCCTCTCGACACCGCGAGGCGCGATGCTGGTGCCCGACTTCGACGGCGACCTCGCCTCGGCGCCCGCCGCCGTCTCGGCGCTGGCGGACGCGGGTCGGTCCGCCGTGCTGGTCGGAGCGCTGCCCTTCGACCCGGCCACGCCCGCGCGGCTCGGGGTGTCACGGGCCGTGAGCCGGACGCAACCCTGGCGCGGCGCCGTCGCGCGTCCCGGCGGCGGCCCGCGCTGGACCGGGAGGGTCGACCACGCGGAGGTGTACCGGTCCGCCGTGCGGCAGGCGATAGCGCGGCTGGCCGGACCGCTGGACAAGGTGGTGCTGGCGCGCGTGCTCGACCTGGCGACCGACCAGCCGGTCGAGTGCGGGGCGGTGCTCCGGGCGCTCGCGGCGGGCGATCCCCGGAGCCACGTCTTCGCGACCGGAACCGGGAACGGCACGCTCCTCGGCGCCAGTCCGGAGCTGCTCGTGTCGCGTGTGGACGGTCGAGTGCTGGCGAACCCGCTCGCCGGATCCGCCCGGCGCGATCCGGACCCCTCGCGGGACGCGGAGAACAGGGCGGCGCTGTCGGCCTCCGCGAAGGACCGCCGAGAGCACGCTTTCGTCGTGGAGGCCGTCGCGGACGGGCTGGCGCCCCTGTGCTCCGCGCTCGACGTGCCGCGGGAGCCGGAACTGCTCGCCACCCGCACGATGTGGCACCTGTCGACCAGGGTGACCGGCGTGGCGCGGGACGGTGTGTCAGCGCTGGACCTGGCGCTCGCGCTCCACCCCACCCCGGCCGTGTGCGGTTCGCCGACGCACTTGGCGCGCCGGGTGATCGGGGAGTTGGAGCCGTTCGACCGCGGTTACTACACGGGGCTCGTCGGCTGGACCGACGCCGAGGGCGACGGGGAATGGGTGGTCGCCATCCGGTGCGCCGAGGTCGCCGACCGGTCGGTCCGGCTGTTCGCAGGCGCGGGCATCGTGCACGGCTCCACTCCGGAGGGCGAGGTCGCCGAGACGGACGCGAAGTTCCGCACGGTGCTGCACGCGCTCGGCATCGACGACCTCGCGACGTGACCCGACGGCCTCCGGCAGGCGGGCCGGGCACTCGTTCACCCGTGCCCGGTCCGCGCTCCCCGGACGCGGCGCGGTGCCCGCAGAGGTAAGCCGATCGGGCAGCGGTCCGCCGTGCGCCCGCGCTTACGGTCGTCGCCATGCAGCCACCTCCGTACTCCCCGGACCTCCAGTGGCCCGACAAGGTCGAAGCCCTGGTGTGGGCCGCCGGGGTCAGCGCTCAGGGGGACGGGGCGGTGCCGGGCGACGCGGCCGGGGTCGCGACGTCCCTGGCGTCCGCGCTGGGGTTGGCGGACCTGGGGCAGGACGTGGACCTGAGCCGGTTCGTGGCGGCCCTGGACGCGGACGGGGCCGACTGGCCCGCCCTGCTGGCCGACCCGGACCTGCTCCGGCGGATCGCGGACGACTGGGAGCCGCCACCGCTCGTGGTCCGGGCCGACGACGGCAGTTGGTGGCGGCTCGACGCGGACGGGACGACGTGGGTGGCCGTCGACACCACCGGGGACGAACGGGTGGACGTGGACGAGTTCGTCGACCGGGTCATCACCCCGCTCCTGCTGGCCTGGGTGGAGCGCGATCCGGTGGCGGCGGCCCGTCCGACCGACGAGCTGGTGGTGGAGCTGCTGGACAGGCTCGCCTCCGCCGGTGCGGGAGACCGCTGATGACCACTCCGAACGACCTGTTCGACGGGCTGTTGGCCGAACTGGGGATCCCGGTGCGCCGTGCGCAGGCGCTGGCGGTGCGCGAGGCCATCACACCCGCCCAGGTGGCGCGGGTCGACCAGGCCAGGACCGCGCGGGCGCGGGAGGGCTGGCAGCTGACCGCGGCGTCGGTGAGGCAGTCGCTCGACGACACCCTGCTGGCCAACGGGTGGGAGCAGACCCGCGTGCAGCGGGGCAAGCACCCGAAGACCGTGACCGCGAGCCATCCGAGGAGCTACGCGGACGACCGGGTGGCGCAGCTCCTCCGACACCTGTCGACCGCCCTGTTCGAGGCGGTCCGGCAGGACGTGGAGGAGCAGGAGGTCCAGTGCATGTACGTCGAGGGCGGCCCGCTCGTCGTCTGCGCCAACCAGGCCGCCTCGATCGGCGCCATCGCCGCCAAGCGGGCGGAGGCGCTCGTCCCGGAGGTCCCGACGGGCTCGCCGTCCGAGCGCAGGGTGGAGAAGCTGGCCGGTGTCCTGGCGGAGAAGGACAAGCGCTACGGGAGGATCGTCAAGAGCCTGTCCGGCGACCCCCGCGCGCTGGAGGTCTTCGTGGAGCTGGTGGAGGCGCTCCGCGACTTCAAGGCCAACCCGGTGGACCTGCTGCGGATCACCGCGAACACCCTGGTCGACGTCATCGGCACGCGCGAGATGTGCCTGCTCGACTCCACCGGGATCGGCTGCCCGCACGCCGAGCAGAGCCTGGTGGCGGCCCTGGTCTTCAGCGGGCACAAGGGACGGACCCACATCCGCGGCAAGAAGCGCCCGTGCTGGACCTGCTACCTCACGCTGCTCCTCGCCAGGGAAGCGGGATTCGACATCGAGTTCAACCCCCGCCCCGGCAACGCCTGGACGTCGACGACGACGGAGGGGCTGCTGGTCGTGGCGAAGGCGCTGGGCCACGACTGGCAGAGCTTCAACGACTTCCTCGCGGAGAAGGCGCCCGCCGAGGCTTACGAGAGTTCGCCGTACCGCGGGCGCGCGGGAACCGACAGGTGGGCGGCGGCGTACGACACCCACTCCGACAGCGAGTAGCGGCGAGGGCTCGATCGGGACTGTCCACACGGGCAGGTCGGCTGCCTCCGCGGTCGCCCCGACGGGGGCCGGAACGAGTGGTGGCCGGGGGATGGTGGTGCCGGGTGAAGTGCGGACCCGCGACGGAAGGAGCAGCGCGATGACAGCACCCAGTTCCGCGCAGGACGGTCTGGACCTGGATCCGGACGTGGTCGAGGTCTCCCGGCTCGGGTTCGCCCGCCACCGGGAACTGGACCGGCGGCTGGCCGAGTTGCAGGAGGCGATCCGGCACTACCGCGACCTGCGGGGCCGGTACCGGGCGGAGGCCGACGCGGGTCGGGGCAGGGAACGCGGCCCCGGTGACGTCGGGAACCTGTTCGAGGCCCGGACCATGCTGCACGACGCGGGCCAGGCGCTGTCGAGCCTCGCCTCGGAGTGCTACGTCGTGCTGTCGGAGACCTACGCGTTCGTGTACGCGATGGTGGTCGGACTGGATCCCTGCAAGGAGACCATCGCCTTCCAGGCGCAGCCGCTGGCCGACCTGCTGGCCCACCTCGGTTCGCTGGACGGGCCGGAAGTCCCCGACGACGTCCGGGAACGGGTGGACGAAGTGGTGTCCGCGCTCGTTCTGGCGGCGGGGATCGCCGCGGCGCACGTCGGGTGGATGGGCGTGGACTTCGAGCTCCCCGACGTCCAGGACGCCTGCGCGGCGGTCGTGGACTTCGAGGTCCCCCACCACGAGGACGCGGCGGGGGTGCTGCGGCTGCTGACCGGCGTCCTCGCCCTGAACGGCGCCGAGCCGAGCGCCCTGTCCACGTTCTTCGCCGTGCTCACCCAGTGGCTGGGTGAGGCGAAGGACCTGGCGCGGCACCTCGACGCGCTCGGCGAGCGGTGCGCCGCGGTGCGGGACGTCGTGTCGGTCCACCTGGCGAACCTGGAGGTCGACGACGGTGAACGGGAGTCGCTGGCCCGGTTCCGGGCCGAGCTCGCGGCCTTCGAGCAGGAGGTCGCGACCACGTCCGACAGCGACGTCCAGCTGACCGTGTCCGACTCCGACTCCGACTCCGGTCCGGACGCGCCGGGGCCGCGCGTCCTCGGGAGGAACCCCGTTCCCCGCATGCTGTCCATCGACCCCGCGCGGTTGGACCTGCCCTCGCTCGTGGCGGACGACGAACGGCTCAAGCGGCTCGCGACGAGGCGCGGGAGGTTCGCGGAGGCCTACCGGAAAGCGGCGGCCGCACTGGCCGAGGCGGGGCGCGCCGCCACGGTCGACCAGTACGAGATCGCCCTCGGCGCGGTCGAGCAGTTCGGGCTGCTGTGCACCGGGCAGCTGAAGACCGCGTTCCGACAGCACATCCGCATGGTCGACGGCGTCAAGCGCGAGGTGGACGGACTGCTGGAAGCCCTCACCGCGGCCGCCAACGCGGCGATCGTGGTCGGCGACGTGATCGGGGACCTGTCCGCCGTCCCGTCGAGGGAGCGCGACACCAGGGTCAAGAACACCTGCGGCCAGGTGGTGGTCCCGCTCCGGGGCGCGAGGAAGCAGTTGGACGTGCTGGCCCCGCACCTGCCCACGGGGGTCCACCGGAGCATGGGCGACGTGGTGGAGGACCTGCTGGCCCACTTCTCCGCCCTGCCCCGGCTGGAGGGCTTCGCCCCGGCGACCGGGAGTTCGATGACCAGCGCCGAGTTCGACCGGGTGCGGAAAGCGGCGAAGGACGAGGTCCTCGGGTTGGCGGGGAAGCTCGGCGGCGTCCAGGAGGCCCTGTCGTCGCAGCGCACCGCCCTGGCCGTGTCGCAGTCGCACGTGCTGGAGGCGTCGGTGGACAACGACAACCTGGCGTCGGCCCTGCGTGAACTCGCGGAGGAACTGCGGCGGGCGCTGGGCTGACCGGCGCACCACGTGCGGCCCGGTCCCGCCCGGCGCGGTCGGGAGCCGGTTCGCGACACCGGACGCCTTCCTGGCGGCCGTTGTCGCCCACCGGATGTCCCGGCGGGATCGGGAGATCCCGGTGCCGGCGCCCTGGCGGTGGCGGCATCCGGACCGCGCTGCGCGGCGACGTCGGTCCGGATGCCGCCCGGCGGCCGGTGGTCAGGACACGCTGACCGAGGCCACCACGACACCGGTCGAGGGATCGGCCGGGTCGCCGAAGCGCACCTCGACCGTGCCCGCGACGGGCCGTTTGAACGACACCGCGGTCCACGTCTCGACCGACAGGACCAGCATGTCGCCGCCGACGCGGAACCCGCCCGCGAGCGAACCGGTGGCCGGGTCGTACAGGAAGTACTCACCCGTGCCCTCGTCGACCGCGGGCCTGCCGACCATGCGCAGCGTCGTGTACGGGTGCCCCTTGAGGTCGGAGGTCGTGACGAGGCGCAGGTTGTCCGTCGTGAACCGCGTTCGCGCCTGCTCGACCGCGGTGCTGCTGGACGTGGTCGCCGAGGCGGCGACGGCCGTGAGGCCGACGATCGCGGCAGCGCACGCGACCACGGCCGCGGTGCGTTGGATCTGACTGCGCACAGCGCGAAACCCTTCTGTGGATGGACTTCCGGATGGACCCGCACGTCTTCCCTGGAGTGCGGGCCGCACTGCGAAAGCTAATCCCCACGGCAGGGGCGGACAACGGTCCGGGCGGGGAAGTGGTCGATCGGAGGAAGGGAACAGCCGGTCGGTCCGGTCGTTCGGCCATCGTCCCCACCCCGCACAGGCGTCACCGACTGTCTGAATAGGACTCGTCGTCGCCGCTATCCGCGCGTGCGATCCAGCGGAACTCGTCGTAGAGCGGTGTGAGGTCGGTGAGCAGGAGTTCGCCCACCATCCGCAGGACGGCGTGGACCACGCCGAGCAGCTCGTCCACGTGCCGGTCGGGGTCCGACCGGAACGCGTCGAGCCACCGGCGCGCGTCCTCGTCCCCGTCCGGCACGCCGAACGCGTCGCGGGTCCCCGCGGTCAGGGACCGCACGACCGTCCACGTGCCGTCGTCGTCGTTGTCGCGCAGCACCAGCAGCCGGTGCAGGTCGCCCAGCGCCTCCTCCAATGAATCGGAGTACTCCGCCCCCACTCCCGCCGTCCGAAGCCGTTCCACGACGGCGGAGGACAGGACATCGTTCGCGGTGGACCCGTCGAGGCACCGCGTCACGGCGTCGAAGGCGAGGAGCCTGGCCGCGACCACCGGGGCGGTCCCGTCCGCGTGGCAGAACGCCCAGAACGCGTTGCGCCAGTCCTCGTCCAACCACCCGTCGACGAGGGATTCCGGCGGGTCCTCGCCGGGGTGGAACGCCCTGGCCGCCGCTATGTGGGGGAAGTTGACCGGGTCGTGCCCCTGGATGTGCTGCCAGGTGTCGAGCAGGTCCGGGTGCGCGCTGATCAGCTGCGCGCGGGTGGCCTGCGGCAGCGACTCCAGGTCGAGCGGGGTGGTGCTCCGCGCCTTCGCCGTGGTGGCGGGGACCAGGCGCTCGTCGCGCGCCGCGAACTTCCGGCCGACGCGGTGCTGCCGGTCATGCGGACGGGTCTCCTCGCCGCCCAGCGCGACCGTGACGTCGTCGTGCGGCCCCGCGTACGGGGTCCGGCAGCACAGCAGGTGGACCACGTCGACGGACCGGGGCAACGCGGTGAACAGCCCTCGGCAGGTGTGCCGGGGCCAGCTGGCCAGGCAGTCGACCGGGCTGGTGCACAGGGGGAGGCCGTCCGCGACCGGGTCGAGCATGTGCACGTCCGGTGCGGGGGAGGGGCCGTGGCCCACGAAGCACAGCACCGCCGACGGTTCCGGCGGCCTGGTCGCCAGGTACAGGGCCATGTCCTGGTCCCGGTGCGCGGTGAGCACGTAGTTGGCGACCTCGCCTGCCCCTGACGGGTCGTGCGCGACGGTCTCCCGTGCGAGCGCCCCGCCGCCGGACAGGCCCGCCAGGCTCGCCGTCACCAGCAGCGCGGTGTCCACATCGGAGTAGAAGTGGACGGTCGTGCCCTCGGGGACGAAGGTCGACGACCCGTAGTGGCCGCCGTGCCCGAGGACGAACGCTTCCGGCATGGTGATCCTCCCCCCGTCGACCACCCGGTGCGGCCGACCACGTCCAGCGTGCGGCGGCCCGCGATGCGCCGGTGTGCCCGAAGGTGCGACCGCGCGGGACGTCCGACGGGGCCGGTGCTTTTCCGCACCGGCCCCGCCGGACCCGCGGTCAGGAGTGGATCGACGGCTCGGTCAGCACGTACACCGGGCCGACCACGCCGTGCCGCGCCCCGCCCGTCGCCGCGGGCGCGCCCGCGGTCGACTCCACCAGGCGCAGGACGCCGGTCACCCCGACCTCGGTGCCCGCCCGATCGCCCCACTCGGCGACGTCGTCCAGGTAGACCGGCAGGTCGAGGTCCTCCAGCACGAGGACGGCGCCCGCGTGCGCGTGGTGGGCCGTGCCCCGCAGGGTCACCCGCCGCCCGACCGACCCGGCCAGGTCCGTCACGAGGCCCTCGCGAACGCCACCGTGAAGACCTGCGCGTCGAAATCCAGCAGGGGGCGGGAGTAGTACTGCACCGTGCTCTGGTACACCTCCATGTCGGGCTCGCTGTGGTTGGCGTGCCACCAGTTGCGGGTCCCCTCGTCGTACCAGCCGTAGTCGAAGTTGACGTAGCCCGGACGCGCGACGTAGCGGTAGCGGCTCATGTCCACCTGGCCGGTGGTCGCGTTCGGCCGGAAGAACTCCTTGGCCTGCGCGTCGGTCCACGCCGGGTCCTGCTTGGTCCAGAACCGCTTCGAGAACACGGCCGCGGTCAGCTCACCGGAGTCGAGCCAGGTCGGCAGCGCGCTCGTCACGCCGCGCAGCTTGCCCAGCAGCGGGTGCCGCCGGACCAGCGCGGCGTACTGCTGCGGGGTCGGGTGCTGCGCGATGATCTCGTTCAACGCCGCCTGCACGGCGCGCGCCTGCTCGAAGGTGCCGAACGACAGCCCGAGCGGCGGGTTCACGACGTCGTCCCGTTCCAGGTTGACGACGGTGACCCCGATGCAGCCGCGCGCGAGATTCCGGTGCTCCTCCTCCGTCATCGGCCGCCCGTGCTGCTTCTCCCACGCCGCCACGTAGTCCGCCACCGTCCACGTCCGGTGGCTCGTCCCGCGGGGCAGCGGCGACGCGATCGGCGGACGGGCCGCCTCCGACACGACGCCGGTCGGTGCGGCGAGCGCCTGCCCGGCCGTCACCGTGGACAAGCCCACGCCGAGGAAAAGCGCGACGAGAACTCGTGCCAACCATTTCTGCACTGGAAACCCCATCTTCGAAAAGTGATGCGACGGGGCAGGACGTTAAATGCGGGCGGGGCTCGCGGTCAACGAATTCCGCGAGCTGTGACGATGATCCCGAAATGCGCTAGGCGCAGACCTGGTGCGTTGCGTCGAATGGCTGACCAGGGAGAATCGCGGGATCGACATCCGGGCACGTGCGCACTTGTCAATTCTTCACAGGGGTGCGTCCAGTGCGGGGAATGCCGCGGAAAGGAGAATTCGAGAATGCGGCTCGCGGTCGATCGCGAATGCCGGTGAATGGGGGTGGGGCCGCTCGCGCGTCCATGGAGCGGCCCCACCCGCCGACGCCCGCTCGGCGGCTCGGACGACCGGGAGGCGGATCACCGGTCGTCCGGCGCTCGCACGGCAGGAGGGGAAAGCCGTGCGACGACGTCGACCACCAGATCCTGACCGGGCGCGGCGGCGGGCGAACCGGCTGATCGGCGACCGCCAGGACCGGGCCGACAGGGCCGATCGGCCCGTCCGGACGGCTGGTCACGAGGTGGACGTGTGCGACCAGCCCTTGGCCTCGAAGCTCGTCCTGGCCCGCACGCGCAGCTCGGACGCGTCGGCGACCAGCGGGAACCCGGCCGTGGCGATCTTGAACTCCGCGACGGACATGCGCTCGGGCACCATCGAGGTCGCCAGCGCGTCCTGGAGCTTCAGCGGGTCCTGGATGAACCCGAGACCGGTGTAGAAGTCCGTCACGTCGAAGCCCGGCAGGCGGGTCCAGACCCGCTGGTGCCCGTGCCCCAGCGCCAGGTCGGCGAAGCAGTACACCAGCACGGCGCCCAGCCCGGCCCCGGACGGGGAGGCGAGGATGCCGGTCAGCGTGAGCTCGTCGTCGACCAGGTCGAACCCGAGTTCGCCGTCGACCTGCCCGCCGTCGCCGGTGGACCCGAGCAGTTCCATCGGGTTGTCCGCGGTCACGAGCAGGTGCTCGTCCTCGCGGCCGCCGTGGCTGAACCTCCACATGCCGATCTCCTCGTTCGCCGGGTCACAGCAGGCCGATGACGACCCCGAGCAGGCCGGGATCGCTCGTGGTGGTCGGGGCGGGTTCGGTGGACTCCACCACCGCGGGTGGCGGGCTGGTGGGCGCCACCGTGACCGGCGCCGTGGAGGGGGCCCCGACGGCGGTCGTGGTCGTGCTGGTGACCGCCGGGGGAGCCTGGACGGTGGTGGTGCCGATCGGCACGTCGGGGGCCACGGTGGTGACCGTCGTGGAGGCGGCCGCGGACCCGTCCGCCGCGGGTGCCGCCGCGCTCGACGCCGGTTCGCCTGAGGACGCGGACGTGCCCGCCGTGCCGGTCGTGCCCGCCGCCGCTCCCGCGGTGGGCGCCGCGGCCGCCCCGGCGTCGTCCGGGATGGTGATCACGCTGCCCCGGTAGGACCCGGCGAGCGACAGGACGAGGTCCGCGTACTCGTCGGAGTGGTTGTAGCGCAGCGCGGCCGCGCGCATCCCGGAGACGTCGGACAGGTTCGCGCCACCGCTGCACAGCAGCACGCCCGTACCGGTCGCCGCGTCGAAGATGTTGTCCGGATCGGACCGGCCGTCGCCGTTGCCGTCCGCGGCCACCGAGCGCCACGTGCTCGGGATGAACTGCATCGGCCCCACCGCGCGGTCGTAGGCGGTGTCGCCGTCCAGTTCGCCGCGGTCGGTGTCCGTGATCACGGCGAACGCCCCGCCGTTGAGCTGGGGGCCGCGGATGGGGATCGTGGTCGTGCCGTCCGTCCGCAGCTGGGAGCCACCGAACCTGCCGTGGTCGGTCTCCACGCGGCCGATCGCGGCCACCAGCGACCAGTGCAGCCCGCAGCCCGGCGCCAGCTGCGCCAACCGGTCGGCCGCCTGCTGGTAGGCGCGCAGCGCGACCGCCGGTATCCCCGAGGCGGCCAGCTCGTCCGCGACCGGGGCCGCCGAGCCGGGCGCGATGCCCGCCAGGGGTTCCGGCAGCGGCAGGGCGCTGGGCTGGGAGACCTCCCACGGCGGCACGGTCGGCGTGCTCGTCGGCACGGTGGCGGCGGCGGACTTCTCCTGCGCGGTCGCCGCGACGGGCACGGACTGCGCCGACGGGAGTCCGACCAGCAGGCCCGCGACGAACCCCGCGCTCGCCAGCGCGGCCCCCGCGGCCAGGTAGGTCGGCCGGACGCGGCCGAGGTCGGGTCTCTTCATCTGAGCGTCACGCTCCTCGTGGTTCGGAGGGCCGCACGGCCCGTTCTCGGACGGTGACCCTCGACCACCGGCGGGGTCCGCCGGGAGCGGTGTCGTCCACATCGGACTCCGCGTCGGCGAACACCTGCGTCGCGTCGAGCCTGAGTTCCTCGACCGGCGTCGGGAGCGTCGTGACCACCGGGGGCAGCACCGGGGCCACGACCTCCAGCAGGAGCACGTCGTCCACCTCGTCCCCGGCGGCGGGAGCGGTGACCGAGATGGGGACGCCGAGCCCGGTCGCGGCCATGGCCGGGGTCAGCACGTCGGCGGGGATGCTGTCGTGGGCCAGGCACACCAGCAGCACCTCGTCGAGCAGGGCGTGCGCGGTGAGCACGTCGGCCGCGCACCCGCGCACCCGGTAGACCAGCCGGAACCGGCGCACCGGCGGCTGGCGCCCGACGACCCGGCCGTCGTCGCCGCGGACCTCGGTCCACAGGTCGCCGGAACGGCCCGCGTCGGCGGGGCGCACCGACCGCAGCGACAGGTGCACGGCCGGACCCGCCGCCACGTGCACGTCGGCCGGTGACGGCGGGTCGAGCACCACGCGGGCGGTGGCCACCGCGCGGCCGAGCAGCGCCAGCAGCGCGTCATCCACGTCTCGGATCACGTGGTCGAGCCTCCGGCGTGCCGACCGCGGGCACGTCGGGCGGCTGCGCATCCCCTCGTGCAGCGCCGTTGCCCGATCGCGCAGCCGGACGGCCACCCGGCGGGCGTCCGGCGGGTCCTGCCCGTGCGGGCAGCCCGGTTGCCCGTCCCGGTGGATCTCCCGCGCACCGGGGCCGGGCGCCCCCGGTGTGAGGCTTCGACCCGTCAGAAGTGACTGGACAGGAGGGACCATGCCTACTTACCTCGCACCCGGCGTGTACGTGGAGGAGGTCTCGTCAGGGTCGAAACCCATCGAGGGCGTGGGCACCTCGGTGTGCGCGTTCGTCGGCTTCGCCGAGAAGGGCCCCCTGAACGAGCCGTTGCTCATCACGAACTGGAGCCAGTTCACCCAGACCTTCGGGGACTTCATCCCCGGCTCCTACCTCGCCCCGGCCGTGTACGGGTACTTCCTCAACGGGGGCGGCACCGCGTACGTCGTGCGGATCGGCAGCGACGACCCGGAGCAGGCCCCGCCACCCAGGGCGGAGATCCCCGCGGTCGACGCCAACGGCAAGCCCGCCTTCACCGTGCGCGCCGTCGCCGCGGGCCCGGAGGGCGACCAGCTCGCCGTCGAGGTCGTCGAGCCGTCCGAGCCCGCCGAGGACGTGTTCAAGCTCGTGGTCAAGCGCGGCGGCGACGTCGTCGAGACCTTCGACAACGTGACCCTCAAGCGCGGCAACAACAACGTGTCCACGGTGGTGAAGCAGCGCTCGAAGCTGATCACCGTGGAGGACGCGAAGCAGGCGGGCGCGCTGGCCGTGCCGACGCGCAACGAGCTGGTCCCGCTGGTGGGGACGCTCGCGGCGCAGACCAGGGCCGTCGAGGCGTCCGACTACGTCGGCAGCTCGTCGGACCGCACGGGGTTCGCCGGGCTCGAGGCGATCGACGAGATCACCATGCTCTGCGTGCCCGACCTGATGATGAGCTACCAGCAGGGCGGCATCGACCTGGAGGGCGTCAAGGCCGTCCAGCTGGCGATGATCGCGCACTGCGAGCTGATGGCCGACCGGCTGGCGGTCCTGGACACCCCGCCTGGCCTCAACGTCCAGCAGGTCAAGGACTGGCGGATGAACATCGCCGGGTACGACTCGAAGTTCGCCGCGATGTACTGGCCGTGGGTCAAGGTCATGGACACCGTGAGCGGCAAGCCCGTGTTCATCCCGCCGTCCGGTCACGTGGCCGGGATCTGGGCCCGCAACGACGCCACCAGGGGTGTGCACAAGGCCCCCGCCAACGAGGTCGTGCGCGGGGCGGTCGCGCTGGAGCTGGGCATCAGCCGGGTGGAGCAGGAGCAGCTGAACCCGGTGGCGGTGAACTGCCTGCGCGCGTTCCCCGGCCAGGGCATCCGGGTCTGGGGCGCGCGGACGCTGTCCAGCGACCCGGAATGGCGCTACATCAACGTCCGCAGGCTCTTCAACTTCGTCGAGGAGTCGATCCTGCAGGGCACCAACTGGGTCGTGTTCGAACCCAACGACCCCAAGCTGTGGGACTCGGTGAAGCGCACGATCACCATGTTCCTGCGCGGGGTCTGGCGCGACGGGGCCCTGTACGGGCGGACGCCCGGCGACTCGTTCTTCGTCAAGTGCGACGAGGAGAACAACCCGCCGGAGAGCCGGGACCAGGGAATCCTGAGCGTCGAGGTGGGCATCGCCCCCGTCAAGCCCGCGGAGTTCGTCGTCTTCCGCATCTCGCAGTACTCGGACGGCTCGGCACTGGAGGAGTGAGCGGACCATGACCGCAGGACTGGGACCACAGCAGAGCCAGGACGCGCTCACCGCGGCCAGGTTCTCGATCACCATCGACGGCTACGAGATCGCCTCGTTCTCGGAGCTGTCCGGCATCACCACCGAGGTGGAGCCGGTCGACTACATGGCCTCGTCCGACCGGGAGATCAGCTTCAAGAAGCTGCCCGGCAAGGCGAAGCCGCCGACCGTCGTGCTCAAGCGGGGCAAAACCATGGGCATGGAGCTCTGGAGCTGGCACCAGGCGGTGCTGATGGGCAACCTCGTCGCGGCGCGCAAGAGCTGCTCGCTGGTCATGTACAACTTCGACGGCAAGCCGGTCGCCCGGTACTACCTGGAGAACGCGTGGCCCTCCAAGCTGGAGATCGGCGCGTTGCGGGCGGGCAGCAGCGAGGTGCTGATGGAGACCGTGACCATCGTGTGCGAGCACCTCCAGCGGGTGGCGCCGTGAGCGCGCCCGCGGACACCCGCAACGGGATGCGGACGGAATACCCGTTCACGCTGCCCCGCGGCTACGTCGACGAGACCGGCCGGGTGCACCGCGAGGGCGTCATGCGCCTGGCGACCGCTCGCGACGAGCTGGCCCCGCAGACCGATCCGAGGGTGCGGCAGAACCCCGCCTACCTCACGGTGCTGCTGCTGGAGCGGACCGTCACGTCGCTGGGGTCGCTCACCGAGGTCGACCCCTACGTCGTCGAGGGCCTGTTCGCCTCCGACCTGGCGTTCCTCCAGGACCTCTACCGGCGGGTCAACCAGGAGGGGCGCACCGAGGTCGAGGTCGGCTGCCCGTCCTGCGGCCAGCAGTTCGCGGTGGACATCGGCGGTGGTGCGTCGGGGGGATCCTGACGTACGCGGCCGACCGCTTGTGGGAGGAGGTCGCGTACGTCGCCTACTACTTCCACTGGCCCCTCGACACGATCCTCGATCTGGAGCACGCGCAGCGGGACCGGGTCATTGGGGAGATCAACCGGATCCACACGACCATCAACAGCTCGGTCTACTGAGGACAGTCCACTCGGGAGGAAGACATGGCACGACCGTGGTGGCGGCGGGAGCCGCGGCACGACCAGCCCGTCGGGCCCCCGGTCGACGTTACCGAGGTCGTCCCCGCCGCCGGACGGCCCTCGCACTGGGCGACGGCGGGCGGGCTGCGGCCGACGGTGTCGCCGCGGCCGCCGCTGGTGGGCGTGCCGCTGGGGACGGCTCCCGAACTCACCACCACGCGGGCGGTCCTCGCCCGCCCGGTGCACTTCGACCACCCGGTCGTGCCGCCGGTGGGCCTGGTCCGCAACCTCGCCGCGGCGAGGGCGGAGCAGGCAGCGGACGGTCCGGCGGCCTTCCGGCCCGAGCCCGGCCCGTCGGACCGCTCCGCGGAGCCCACCGCCCCGCCGGCGCCACCGGAACGGCCGGTGGTGGCGGTCTCCGCACCCGCCACCCCACCGGTCACGCTGGTGCACGCCGTGGACTCCTACGTGGGCCAGGCCAGGGAACCGGCCGTGCCCTTCACCGCTCCCGCCTGGCTGCGCGCCGCCCCGCCACCCGAGCCGGAACCCTTCCAGACCGCGCCGCCGTCCTTCCTCGCCGCGGCGCACCGGGTGGAACCCGCCCCGGTGAGCAGGCGCCGCAACCTCGGGCAGAGCAGGCGGGTCGGGCTCGGCAAGCCCGAACTGCGGCACCCCGGCGAGCAGCCCCCGTCACCGCGCCACGACCCGGTGGGCGACGGCGACGAGGAGCCCGACCGGGACCAGCTGTGGATCGCCCCGTCACCACCGCCCGACCCGCCGACGCCTGCCGCCGACCGGCGGCGCACGGGCGAAGGACTCGCCCACCCCCGGCCGCCCCAGCCGATCGACCAGGACGCGCTGATCCGCGAGGTGGCCGCGGCCATCCCCGTGCCCCCGCCACCGGACCCGGTGCCCGACGACGTCGTGGCGCACTTCCGCGAGGTGCACGGCGCCGACGTGTCGGGCACGCCGGTGCACCGCGGGCCGGACGTCGGCGCGCAGGCCGGGAACCTCGGCGCACGGGCGTTCACCGCGGGCGAGCAGGTGTACCTGCCGCGGGAGGCGGGTCCGCTCACCTCCGTGCCCGCCAAGGCGCTGCTGGCGCACGAGTTGACGCACGTGGTGCAGCAGCGGTCCAGGGCCGTGCCCGGCGCCGACACCGACGAGGGCCGGGCGATGGAGAACCAGGCGCGGCTGACCGAGCGCCACTTCGGCGGCGACACCCCGCTGGTGCACCCGAAACCGCCGGTGGTCACCGAGATCCGGGAAGTGGTCGCCCAGTCGGCTCCGGACGTGCCGTCACCGGCGGACTACGTCGACCGGATCGCGGACGAGCTGGTGCGGCGCGGACTCGCGCGCCGGGAGAACGGGTCGCTGGTGTTCGGCACCCCGCTTCCCGAGCCGGTCGCCGCGGGCGCCGTGCAGCTGGCCGAGGACCTGACCTTCGTCCAGGCGCGCAAGGAGATCCAGGACCTCGTCGCCGACATGGAGCCGCATCTCGACGACAAGTCCGCGCTGCTGTCGGAGGACCAGACCGAGGTGTTCGCCAAGTTCCTGGTGGACAACCCGGACCTGCTGCCGCTCGACGTGGACTTCGGCCACGAGCCCGAGGTGGTGCACGGGTTCGACGAGCTGATGGGCCGGTACAACCTGCAGAACCGGGAGCACGTGATCAGGCCCGGCCAGTGGAACGAGCTGGTCCACCACATCGTCTCGACGGGCAGGCCCGGTCTCTTCGGCCACGGGTCGGAGGACGACGGCGAGCGGTCCGAGCGCGAACGGGAGGAGCGCAAGCTCCGCGGGTACGGCGGACTCGCCCGCGAGGTCGGACTCGGCCTTGCGGAGAACTTCGGCGGCCTGCTCGGGATGCGGTTCTCCCGCAAGGCCGAGCGCGAGTACCTGGGCCTGGAGGAGGAGCGCGAAGAGCCCGACACCCCGACGCGGACAGGGGGGAGTGGTGGTGCCGGGCCGGGTTCGTCCCGCGCCGTGCCGTCGTTCGGCGTCGGTGCGTCGGGAAGGGGGACGGCGAAGGCACCGGACAAGGCGGCGGGTGACCGGGCCGCGGCACCGGCGACCGCACCGAGTGGGTCGACGCCCGCGTCCGCGTCCGCCGTCACCGGTACCTCCGCCCCTGCCGCCGGTGCCGCCTCGACGGCGGCCGCGGGCACCGGGTCGTGGGTGCGCGCCTCCCCGACGAAGGCGACGCCCGCCGCGACCACCCCGGCCGCACCGCAACCGACCACGGCCAGGGCACCGGTCCCGCCGAAGCTCACCAAGGCCCAGGAGGACGAGGCGTTCGCCCGCGAGCAGCGCGAGGAGCGCAAACTCCGCGACTACGGCTCGCTCGGACGTGAGGTCGGGCTTGGCTTCGCGGAGAACTTCGGCGGGTTGTTCGGGATGCGGTTCGACCGCGCCACCGAACGCGAGGTGCTCCGACTCCCACCGGAGGTCGAACAACCGTTGCCGGGCAGGGACGAACCGGCCGACGTCACCGCGATCAAGGCCGCCCTGCTCGACGACCCGGTGCTGGGCAAGGTCGTGCGCACGGGACCCGAGCGCGGCAACGCCGACTCCGGGCGGCCGCAGATCGACCCGGCGGACATCGACCTGGACGAGCTGGTGAAGAAGATCGCCCCGCTCATCATGGTGCGCCTGCGCAAGGAACTGAGGACAGGCCGCGAACGGGCCAACGCCCGCGCGGACCGGATCTAGGAGAGGTGACATGGCAATCGCATCGGCCGACGGCCAACTGCTGGGCATGGCCAACAGGTTCATGCTCGAGATCGACGAAGGCACCTACAACCTCGGCAGCTGGTCGAAGGTCACCGGCCTCGACGTGACGTGGGACATCGCCGAGTACCGGTCCGGCGACGGCTGGAACCACCGCTGGTACCAGCCGGGCAACACCAAGTACACCCCGCTCACGCTGGAGCGCGCGGCCTGCGCGGACTCCAAGACCGTGCAGGCGTGGCTGAACGCCACGGCCAAGACGCCCAAGGTCTACACGGGCAGCGTCATCCTGTACGACGCCAACGCGCGCGAGGTCATGCGCTGGGACCTCAACAACGTGCTGCCCAACAAGTGGAGCGTCTCCGGCTTCGAGGCGGGCACGAGCAAGATCGCCCTGGAGACCCTCCAGATCAACCACCTCGGGTTCCTCACCGACGAGCAGACGCTGGGCGGTGCGGCGTCCTGACCCCGCCACCGGAACCGATCCCATCCAGGAGGCAGTCGTGCTTCAGCAGTTCACCCCCGACACGAAGACCGGATCGGGCACCGGCCCCTCCATGGGCATGGCGATGCGGTTCCAGGTGGTCGTCGACGAGGTCATCAACCTCGGCGGCTGGCGCAGTTGCAAGGGCCTGTCCGTGGAGTTCGACGTCGACTGGGTCGGCATGGTCGGCGGCCACTACGACTACCAGCGCCCGCTGCCCACGCAGCTCAAGTACGGGGCCATCAAGCTCGAACGGGTCGTCACCGCGAAGGACTCGCCCCGCGTGCAGGCGTGGCTGCGGGACATGGTCGACGTGTGGATGAACGGCGACGGCAGCTACACCGGGTCCCAGGTGGACATCGCGCTCTACGACCCGTCGGCCGCGAAGGTGGCGGAGTGGACGCTCGTCAACGCCTACCCGAAGTCCTGGCGGGGCCCCGATCTCGACGCGAAGTCCGGCGACTTCGCGATCGAGGCCCTGGAACTCATCCACGAGGGATTCCTGTGAGGAGGGCACGGCATGGCCGATGACGGCAAGCACTCCGAGGGGTTCGAGGCGTTCGGCGAGGGCGCCCAGGCGATGCTGACGAGCCTGGACCCGGTGATGCCGGGGATCGTCGTGTTCGACTTCAACCCGAAGACCATCAAGATGAGCCGGACCGTAGACTTCCGCTCCCGCGGCACGTCGACGACCAAGGGCGGCAAACCGGCCGGGGCGACCGGCAGCCAGTTCAAGAAGAGCGACGCGGGCACCATCACCATCTCGGACATCTACTTCACCGGCATGGACACCAAGCCCCGCTGCGACACCCTGCTCGGGTGGGCCTCGCCCAGCGGCGGCGGCGGCCAGGCCATGCAGGTGCTCGGCGGCGCCGCCAACGTGGCCCGCCGCAAGGGGAAGCTCTCCGGGTCCGGCAAGCGGGCCTCGGCCAGCGACCGCGTCAAGAAGCTCGGCGTGGTCAGCGAGGACATGAGCAGCCGCATACCGATGCTCTCCTTCTCGTGGGGACCGCCGATGGCCGCGTTCCTCTACACGGTGATGCTCCAGTCCGTCACGGTGGACTACGTCCGGTTCACCAGCCTCGGCATCCCGGTCCGGGCCAAGGTCAACCTCACCCTCAAGGAACAGCCCAACTTCATCGACTCGTTCCCCACCAACCCGACGTCCGGCGGTCCGGCGGGCCGGGGCGGGCACATGATCACGGCGGGGGAGAGCCTCCAGTCCGTCGCGACGGAGCGCTACGGCAGTCCCGGCGCCTGGCGGGCGCTCGCCGACGCCAACGGCATCGACGACCCGTTGCGCGTGCGGCCCGGTGACGTCGTCTACCTGCCGCACGACCAGGAGATGCGCGAGAGGAGGTGGCGGTGATGCCCGACCTCGCCAAGCTCGCGAAGGCCGTCGGCAGCGCGGGCAACGACATCAGCGACGACGCCCTCACCGTGCGGGCGCGGGTCACCGTCGGCGGGAAGTCGTTGCCCGACACCGTGGAAGCCGTGCTCGTCCGAGTCGTGGTCGACTGCGACCAGCGGCTGCCGGACATGTTCGAACTGACCTTCCTCGACGAGACCTTCACCGTCCTGGAGGACGCCGGACTCGACGTCGGCGCCGAGGTGGAGATCGCCGACGGCAAGGACGGCGAGCTGCTCGTGGTCGGCGAGGTCACCGCCGTGGAGGCCGAGTGCGTCGAGACCATCGTCTACAGCACCGCCCGCGGGTACGACCGCTCGCACCGAATGCAGGGCGTGCGGCGCAACCGCACCTGGCTCAACCAGTCCGACACGCTGATCGCGAAGGCCATCGCCGAGGACGCGGGGCTGCGGATCGGTGTCCTCGACCAGTCCGGCACCACCCACGAGCACCTCGGCCAGATCGGCCAGACCGACTGGGAGTTCCTCCAGCACCGGGCGGCCGAGATCGGGTTCGAGGCGTCCGCGTCGCGGGGCGAGTTCTCCTTCCGCGACATCTCGGGAGCGGGCGGCGTCGCCCGGCCGCGCGCGGGGTTCAAGCTCAAGAAGGGCGACGAGGTCGAGGCGACGTTCAAGGAGGACCTGGTGGAGTTCCACCCCTCCGTGTCGGGAACGGGGCTGCCCAAGTCGTTCGACGCGCACGTCTGGGACAGCGACGCGGCGCGGGTGGTGATCGGCCGGTCGGGTGTGCGCACCGACAGCGTCGACCTGGAGGGGGCGGATCCCGTCTCGCTGGCCAAGGAGTTGGCCGGATCGCCGGTGAAGCTGCCGAAGGGGAAACCGACCCTCGCGGCGGCGAGGCTGCCCGGACCGCCCAAGGTTGGCGACGACAGAGGGACCTACGTGGTGTCGGGCCTTCCCGTGGCGCACGGCCCGCAGGCCCAGCGCCTGGCCGACCGGATCGCCGCCGCGGCGGCCGCGCAGGTGACCAGCGGGTTCGCCGAGGCGACCGGTGTCGTCGTGGGCAACCCCGAGCTGCGGCCGGGGGTGCGGCTGCTGGTGCGCAAGGTGGCCAAGGTGTTCTCCGGTGCCTGGACGATCACCAACGCGCGGCACGTCTTCGACGAGTCCGACGGCGGCTACTACACCCACTTCACCGCGAGCGGGCGGCAGGACCGGTCGTTGTACGGCCTGGTCAGCGGGGCCGGTCGCGGTTTCGGCACGAAGATCGAGGGCGTGGTCTGCGGTGTCGTGCAGGCACTCGACCCCGACAACCGGGGAAGGGTGAAGGTCCGCCTGCCCTGGTTGGCGGAGGACTTCGTCACGGACTGGGCGCGCACCGTCCACACCGGACTCGGCGGGAACGCGGGTCTGCACTTCCTGCCGGTGGTCGGCGACGAGGTGCTGGTCGCCTTCGAGCAGGGCGACCCGCGTCGACCGTACGTGCTGGGCGGTGTCCGCAACGAGAAGAGCCCCGCCCTGCCGGGGTCGGCGCCTGCCGTCGTGCGCCGCGGCAGCGAGGAAGTGGTGGTGGAACGGGGGATCTACACGCCCTCCGGCGCCCACCTCGTGTTCCAGGACGAGGTCTCGTCGACCATGAAGGGCCCGCCGAAGCAGGCGCTCGTGCGGCTGGGCGGAAACGCCGACCAGGTCTCCCTCGTGCTGGACCAGCGCAGGGGCACCGTCGAGCTCAAGTCCGATCCCGTCAAGAGCGACAGCACCGCGGCCGCGGGCCTGGTGTGGATCAGCTGCGGGCCCAACGGGACCGTCGACATCACCACCACCGGCGCCACCGCGCGGGTCAACGTCGACGCGGGCACCGGCGGCGTCACCGTCCACGGATCGGACGTGACGCTCAAGGGGGACAAGAGCGTGAAGATCGAGAGCGGCGGCCCGGTGACGATCAAGGGCCTGAAGATCGACCTGAACTGAGGAGGGCGGCATGGTGGAATCGGTGGTCGACCAGTTCATCGGGCGCGGGTGGGCGTTCCCGCTCGGCGTCGGCGCGACGGGCGGCATCTCGATGGCGGCGGGGCAGGACGACCTCGTCCAGGCCATGCAGCTCATCCTGTCGACCTACCCCGGCGAACGCCCGATGCGGCCCGACTTCGGCTGCCCCCTGCGCGACTACGTGTTCCAGAGCGTGAACGTCGAACTCGCCGCGGGCCTGGTCGACGTCGTGCGCACCGCGTTGCGGCGGTGGGAGCCCAGGGTCGACGTCGACCGCGTCGACGTCCGCCCGGACCCGGACGACGAGACGCTCGTCTTCATCGACGTCCAGTACTCGCCCAAGGGCACCAACGACCAGCGCAACCTCGTCTTCCCCTTCTACAGCATCCCCGACGACGGCACCGACTACTGAGGGACGACGACCATGACACTTCCGGTGCCCAACCTGGACGACCGGCGCTTCCAGGACCTGGTGGACGACGCCAAGCGGCTCGTCATGCGCCGCTGTCCGGAGTGGACGGACCACAACGTGTCCGATCCCGGCGTGACGCTCATCGAGACGTTCGCGTTCATGACCGACCAGCTGCTCTACCGCCTCAACCGGGTGCCGGACCGGCTCTACGTCAAGTTCCTCGAACTCATCGGCCTGAGCCTGCTGCCCCCGGTGCCCGCCAGGGCCCCCGTCACGTTCTGGACCTCCGCCCCCGTCGCCGTCCCGCTCGTCGTCGAGGCGGGCACCCAGATCGGCACCGCGCGGACCGAGACCGAGGAACCGGTGCTGTTCTGCACGTCCGACCGGCTGGTCGTGGTGCCGTGCAAGCTGGACGGGCTGCTGACCGGCCGGTCCGACGGGCCGCTGGAGGAGTGGTTCGAGCGGTTCCGGCAGGGCACCGCGTTCGACTGCTTCGGCGTGGAGCCGCGGCCGGGTGACGTGCTGCTGATCGGGCTGGACGAGGCGGCGCCCCGGTGCGCGGTCCAGATCGAGGTCGACTGCCACGTCGAGGGCATCGGCGTGGACCCCGACAACCCGCCGCTGGTGTGGGAGGCCTGGACCGGCGAGGACTGGCGGGAGTGCGAACTGTCGCTGGACGAGACCGGCGGCCTCAACCGGCCCGGCGTGGTGATCCTGCACGTGCCCGACGGGCACGAGGTGTCGGTGCTGGAGGGCGAGCGCGCGGCGTGGCTGCGGGCCAGGGTGGTCGAACCCGGACAGGGCAGCACCGGCTACAGCGCGTCGCCCAACATCCGCGGACTGGGGGTGTGCACGGTGGGGGGCACCGTGCAGGCCGTGCACGCGGACGTGGTCGAGGGGGAGGTGCTCGGCGAGTCGGAGGGGTCGGCGGGGCAGCGGTTCACCGCGGAGCGCAGCCCGGTGATGGAGCCGCTGGACCCGCCGATGGTGCAGGTCAGCAGCGAGGAGGGCTGGGAGGACTGGCAGCGGGTCGAGCACTTCGCCGCGAGCGGCCCCGAGGACCCGCACTACGTCCTCGACGCGGTCAACGGCGTGGTCCAGTTCGGGCCCGCGGTGCGCAACCCCGACGGGACGCTGCGCCACCACGGCGCCGTCCCCGAGCAGGGGGCCACGATCCGGATCCGCCAGTACCTCACCGGCGGCGGCGCGGGCGGCAACGTCGGGCAGGGCGCGATCTGCATGCTGCGCTCCACGCTGCCGCACGTGACGCGGGTGGAGAACCGCAGGCCCGCACAGGGCGGCGTCGACGGGGAATCCCTCGACGAGGCGAAGCTGCGCGGCCCCATCACGCTGCGCACCCGCAGCCGCGCGGTCACCGCCGAGGACCACGAGGTGATCACCCGCCAGGCCGCGCCGGAGATCGCGCGCGTGCGGTGCCTGCCGGTGAGCACCCCCGGCGGGTCTGAGGTCGTCAAGGTCCTCGTCGTCCCGGCGGCGAACCAGGCGGGCGGGCGGATCCGGTTCGAGGACCTCCTGCCGCACGAGGACACGCTGCGCAAGATCGCCGAACGGCTGGACGAGGTCCGCATGGTCGGGTCCCGCGTGCTCATCGAACCGCCGCTGTACCGGGGGGTCACCGTGGTGGCGCGGGTGGTGGCGCGGCGGGGCGCGCGTGCCGACCGGGTCGACGACGAGGCGCTGGCCGCGCTGCACGCCTTCCTCAACCCCCTCACCGGTGGGCCGGACGGTCGCGGCTGGCCGTTCGGGCGCGCGGTCCACGAGGGCGAGGTCTACAGCGTCCTGCAACGCGTGCGCGGGGTCGAGATGGTCGAGCAGGTCCGCCTCTTCGGGGCGAACCCGCTCACCGGTGAACGCGGCCAGGCCACCGGCCGCATCGAACTCGACCCGACCAGCCTCGTCTTCTCCTACGAGCACCAGGTGAGAGTGGAGCAGAACTGATGAGGGGCGTCGTCGCGGGACTGTCCACGCCGCACCCGATCGGCGCGATGCTGCCGGGGGTGTACCAGGAGGACGACTTCACCATGCGCTTCACCAGCGGCCTGGACGACGTGCTGGCGCCGGTGCTGCTGGTGCTCGACTGCCTCGAGTCCTACATCGACCCGCTGCTCGCGCCACCGGACTTCCTGGACTGGCTGGCGCGGTGGGTCGGGGTCGACCCGGACGAGGACTGGCCGGACGACCGGCGGCGCGCGGCGATCGCGGAAGCGGTCGCGCTGCACTCCTCCCGCGGCACGGCGGGCGGGTTGCGCGACCACCTGGGCGTGGCCACGGGCGGGATCGCCGAGGTCGTGGACTCCGGTGGCGTCACGTGGTCGACCGGGCCCACCGGCCAACCGGAGACCCACGAGCCCAGCGTGCACGTGCGCGTCGGGGTGCGACGGCGGACCGATTCCCTCGTCCGCTCGCTCGAAGCACTGCTCGTGTCGGCGAAACCCGCTTACGTGCGGCACACCCTGGAGGTGGTGGAACATGATCGTCTGTCGTAAGTGCGGCTTCAAGAACGTCACCGACGACACCTTCTGCGGGTCCTGCGGGACCTTCCTGGAGTGGACCGGCGAGAAGGTGGAGCGCAAGGTCGCCCCCGCCATCGCCGAGGAGGTCGAGGCGGAGGTCGCCAAGCCCCGCAAGGGCTTGATGGCCAAGTTGCAGGACATCATCTACAGCGACGTCGGGGACCGTGATCCCGTGGAGCGGGCCGCGAAGCCCGGTCTCGGGGGCGGCGGTGGGCTGGGAGGAGCCGCCCGACCGGGAGGACTGCCGTCCCCGCCCGGTGGAGGCGGTCTGCCCAAACCGTCGGGACTCGGCGGCGGTCTGCCCGGCGCTCCGCCCGGTGGCGGACTGCCGAAGCCGCCCGGCCTCGGGGGGCTGCCCAAACCGTCGGGACTCGGCGGCGGTCTGCCCGGCGCTCCGCCCGGTGGCGGACTGCCGAAGCCGCCCGGCCTCGGGGGGCTGCCCAAGCCACCGGGACTCGGTGGACTGCCCAAGCCGCCCGGTCTCGGCGGGCTGCCGAAACCGCCGGGACTCGGCGGGCTGCCCGCGCCGTCGGGGCTCGGTGGACTGCCGAAGCCCCCTGGGCTCGGCGATTCGCCCGCGTTCGGCGCTCCTCCGAGGCCACCCGGTCTCAGCGGCCTCTCCAGGCCGCCGTTGCCCCCGAAGCCGCCTTCCGACGAGGACGACGACGAGGACTTCGACCCGCCGAGAACGGCGGGATCGCCCAGCGCCCTCGTGCCGGCGGGTGCGGGCGGGGCGCCGAAGCTCCCCCCGCCTCCCGGCCTCGGTGGCCTGGCCGGACCGCCCGGCGCCCTTGGCAAGGGGAAGGGCGACGACGACCTGGACGACGACCTCGACGACTTGGACGACGACGAGGACGACCTGGACGACGACTTCGACGACGACTTCGATGACGAGGACGACGACGAGGACGAGGACGACCCCGTCCCGGCGAAACCCGCCCCGCCGCGGACGGATCCGTCGGCGCTCGTCGCTCCGCTGTCCGCACCCGCCGCGGCTCTGAGCACCGTCGCGCCGGCGACCCGGAGCGCGGTGCTGTCGGCGTCGACCGCAGGCCTTCCCGAGGCCGTCGCACCGCAGGCGTCGAAGAAGAAGACCAGGACCATCACCAAGACGGCGCCGAGCCGTCGTTTCGAAGAGGGCGACCTGGTCTGCGGGGAGTGCGGCGAGGGCAACCCGCCCACGCGCAAGTTCTGCAGCCGGTGCGGCACGTCGCTGAGCACCGCCGAGATCGTCAAGCTGGCCTGGTGGCGGCGGATCTTCCGCTCCCGCAAGCGCAACCGCGTGCTGGACGCGGGCAAGCGCCCCGGCCGCGACGGGGTGAAGGCCAGGAAGGGGTTCTCCTTCCGCGCGGCGTTCGTGGCGGTGCGCCGGGTCGTCGTCGTCGCGCTGGTGCTGGCGACCGTGGCCTACGGGTTCATCCCCCAGTTCCGCACGGAGGTCGACCGGAGGGCCGTCGCGGGCAAGCAGGCCGCGGTCGGCTGGTTCACGCCGACCTACGACCCGATCCGGCCGATCGCGGTGTCCGCGACGAGCGAACTGGAGGGCTCACCCGCCCTGTCGGTGAGCGACGGCGCCACGAACACGGCCTGGGCCGCCGAGGCCACGGCCCCCGATCCCGCCCTCGTGATGACGTTCGACCGCCCGGTCGACTTCGTGCGCGCGATCGTCCACAACGGACAGGAGAACGACTTCGCCACCGAGGACCGGGCCCGTCTGGTGCACATCGTCTACTCGACCGGGAAGACCGAGGACGTGACCCTGAAGGACGCTCCGGACGCCCAGGAGGTCGAGCTCAAGGAGGGCAAGGGCGCGACGTCGGTGGAGCTGCACGTGCAGCAGCTCTACCCGGCCGTCCGCGGGACCAAGGTGGTCATCAGCGAGATCGAGCTGTTCGTCAAGCGCTGAGCCGCCGCAGTACACCAGGAGAGGTGCAGCAATGGGAGCTTCGACCCTCCTGCCCGCCGAGCAGGTCGCGGTGGAGCCAGGGCAGACCGAGACCTGCGAGGTGCAGGTCCGCAACACCGGGCAGGTCGTGGACAGGTTCGTCCTCGACGTCGTCGGCGACGCCACGTCGTGGGTGACCGTCGAGCCCTCGACGCTCAACCTGTTCCCCGGCGAGACCAAGACCGCGACGGTGACCTTCGCGCCGCCCCGGTCACCGGACGTCCTGGCGGGGGAGGTGGGCTACGCGATCCGCGTCATGTCCTCCGAGGACGTCGAGGGGTCGTCCGTCGAGGAGGGCACGATCGAGGTCCTCGAGTACACCGAGGTGGCCGCGGAGCTGTTGCCGCGCACCTCCCGCGGCTCCCGGCGCGGCAAGCAGCAGGTGGCCGTCGACAACAAGGGCAACCGCGACGTCGCGGTGACCGTGCGCGTGTTCGACCCGGACGACCAGCTCGTCGGCGGCACGAAGACGCCGACG
This sequence comes from Umezawaea sp. Da 62-37, assembly GCF_032460545.1. Classification (GTDB taxonomy): domain Bacteria; phylum Actinomycetota; class Actinomycetes; order Mycobacteriales; family Pseudonocardiaceae; genus Umezawaea. Next base: position 1,588,363 of record NZ_CP135965.1, on the reverse strand, counting down.
GTCGTGACCGCGCCGGGCACCGCGACGCTGGTGAAGCTGCGCGTCAAGCCGCGCAAGAGCTTCCTGCGCGGCCCGACGAAGACGTTGCCCTACCAGGTCGAGGTCGTCCCCGAGCGCGGCGAGCAGGTCGTCGTGGACAGCGCGATGGTGCAGGACCAGATCCTGCCCAAGTGGCTGCCCGCGGCGATGGCCCTCGCGGCGGCGGCGGTGGTCGCGCTGGTCGTGCTGTGGTTCTCCGTGTTCAAGCCCGTGGTGTCGTCCACCGCCCGGCAGGTCGCGCAGCAGGAGAACGCCAGTCTGTCCTCGCAGGTGTCGGAGGCGAAGCAGGAGGCGGCGGAGGCCAAGCAGCAGGTGGAGGCCGTGACGAACCCGGACGGCAACGCGCAGGGCACCCAGCCCGGCGCGGGCAGCGGGCAGGACGGCTCGTCGGACGGGGACGCGCAGGCCGGCTCCGACGGCGACGCCGCGACCGACGGCAACGGCGACGCGAACGGGAACAGCAGCAGCAGTCCCAGCACGTCCGGTTCCAACGCCCCCAACGCGTCCAGTTCCAGTGGCGGCTCCTCGGCGCGCGACTTCCGCATCCAGGTCGACTCGGCGCCGGGGGCGGTCGGCACCTACACGACCAACTCCTACACCTCACCCGACGGCAAGACGCTCCTCATCACCGACCTGATCCTGGAGAACCCCTCCGGGGACAAGGGACTGCTCCAGATCCGGCGGGGCACGACCGTGCTGTTCTCCTTCGGGCTGGAGAACTTCCGCGATCTCGACTACCACTTCGTCAAACCGATCGAGTTCAAGGCGGGGTCGCCGGTGGTGGTCGCGGTCAGCTGCCAGAACACCGGCACCCGCTGCTCGCCCGCCGCGTACTTCTCCGGTTCGGCGGGCTGACCGGGTGGTGCGGGTCCTCAGCCGAGGACCCGCACCACCACCCGCCCCGTGCCCTCGGTCCACAGCTCGTACATGCAGCGGTCGACCGGGTGCAGCATCTCCTCGTCGTAGTAGCCGAAGCCGGAGAAGCCGAGCCACCTGTGCTCCCCGGAGCGGCGCGGGATCCGCACCCTGGCGAACCCGCCCAGCAGCTCCTGCTCGGTGACGGCGTCGAACACCCTGACGAAGCAGGTCAACCGCTCGGTGAACGGCTCGGGGACGAAGCAGAAGTCCACCCGGCCGGTCTCGAAGAAGACGACGTCGCGCACCCGCTCCGGGACCACGACGTCGAACTCCTGCAAGAGGATGCCGCACTGCTGGCTCCGCATGATGTCCATGCCCCATCCACACATCCCGCGAGGGCGCGGTGGGGTCCGATCGGGGTACCCCGAAGGGCAGCCGTCGCGCGCCTCCGGTTTCCCCCGAAGCGGACCGCCGTCCCATGGTGCCGCCCCACACTCGTGTTCGGCCCAGCACCCGCGGAGCGATCATGGCGTACATGGACGAGGACGACCACGACGACGTGCGCGGCACGCCGACCGACCGGATCGCCGAACACCTGCACCCGCAAGGGAATCCGTTGTGGCGCGGGCTCTTCCTGCGGTGGACCGACGAGCACGGGGTGCGCCCGGACGTCGAGCGCGCGGAGACCCTGCTGGAGGTGCTGGCCGGGGCGACCAGCCCGCGCGAGCTGGTCGTGCGGCTGGAGACCGTCGAGCAGGCGCCGTGGGACGACACCGGCGTGTTCGTGGAAACGGCGGAGAGCCTGCCCGAACCGGGCCTGCTCGCCATGGTGCGGGCCCACCGCGAGGACAGCACGGACCTGGCCGACGCGCTGGCGGGCGACGACCGCCTCCAGCAGGCGTGGGAGCAGGTCCTCGCACTGCGGGCGAACTCCTACCTCGCCGAGATCCGGAAGATCTTCCTCGCCGCGCTGGACACCTGGAAGCAGGAGGACACCGAACGGCGCAGGGCGAGGGCGCGCAAGGCGGTGCCGGACCTGCTGGGGCTGATGCGCGTCTCGGTCCGGGCGGCCGGCGTCGCCTGGGAGTTCACCTCGCAGACCGGCGACGTGCTGACCGCGCTGGAGGCCCTCGGCGGTCTCGAGGTCGACCGGGGCAAGCTCATCAGGTTGGCGCGCAAAGCCTCCGGCGAGTCCACCGGGAGCGCGACCCACACCCTGGCCAGGGCGTTCGGCATGGCGGTGCGGCTCAGCGCGACCCCCGGCGCGGACCTCTACCAGCTGGAGTGGAAGGTGACGGAGCAGAACCTGCTCGAGCCCAACCGGCGCGTGCTCGACCAGCTCGGCCAGGAGGGTGCGGTCTGCTACTACGCGCAACTCGACGACGCGGTGCTGCTGTCGTTGGGGGACCAGGACACCGCGCCCTTCCTCCGGCTGCTGCAAGGGGCCGCGGTGTCGGCCGGCGGGGTGTCCGCGGGCAGTTCCCTCGGAGAGGTCGAGAACAAGGGCGGGGTGCTCCGCGTCGCGGCGGTGCACCGGGGTTACAAGCGCAAGTTCATCAAGGCCGTCCGGGCGGCCGGGTGGAGGCGCGACATCAGGTTCAGCGGATGATCACGCGACGAAGTGGACCGGCTTGCCGCTGATCCGGCCGAGCGCACCGGTGAACGCGGACTGGTAGGCGGGGTCCACCGGCTTCACCCGCAGCTGCGCGAACCCGTTGCGGGACGCGCGGGTCACCAGTCCCCCGTGGGGGTTCTCGACCTGGTCCTCCGACCACGCGAGGAGCTGCACCAGGCCCGCCAGCGGGACCCACTCGGGGTCGCCGAAGTCGGACACCAGCACGACGGCCTCGCGGAACTGCCGGTACCTGCACGTGTCCCCCTTGTCCCGCAACGTGTCCAGCACGGCGCGGTTGTGCCCGTCCACGACGTCGGCGGTCGCCTCGGCCGAAAGGATGAACGTGCGGCGCGAGGCGCCGTCCTCGTCGTCGCACACCGCGGAGAACCGGACCGAGCCGTGGTCGCTGATGGCTACCTCCGCCGAGTCGCCGGGTTCGGGGGTCTCCGAGCGCAGTTGCTCGACCACGCCGGGAGCCCAGTCGAAGTCGAGTTGCCGCAGGAGGCCGACCGCGTAGCCGACGTCGCCGGGCGGTGACGCGAAGCCGCCGCCGTCGTGCACCAGGTGCCAGTAGAAGGTCTCCACGGTCCCACCTCTCGCTCGCGCACGGGGTCCGCGCCATCGTCGGCGCTCGGGGACGCCGAGCGGTCGGACGCGCGTGCAGCCCGGCGGGCCTACCGCGCCGCCCGATCGGGCACGGCCCCGTGCCGCGCGGGGGAGTTGCCCGATCGGGCGGCGCGGGTGCGCGACCGGGTGCGCCGACCGTCCGCCGAGCGGGTGCGCCCGGTCCCAAGCTGGGTGGTGCCACCGCCGGACGCGGGACCAGGAGGTTCGTCATGCCCGAGAGGGGCGCAGCGCCGGAGATGAGCCTCGACTGGCTCCCTCCCGGTTTCGATCTGGGGTTCCTGCTGCGCGAGTCGCGGCCCACGAGCCTGCACGACCTCGTGCGCAAGGAGAACCGGCAGTGGCGGGTGCTGTTCGACCACTGGCTGGGCAGGCGGGACGAGGCCGGGCGCGGCGTTTTCCGGTCGGTCGCGAACGGCTACGACGCGAGCGGGTGGCGGAAGGTCCGTCGCGCGCTCGGCGACGAGGGGCCGTGGCGCGACCTGGTCGGCCGGTTCCGCACCGACTGCCTGGCCCTGCGGCACGAGCTCAAGGAGCGGCGGGCGGAGGTGGCGCGGGCGAATCCGGGGCTTTCCGCGGAGCGGGCCGGTCGACGCGCGGCCCGCGAGCGGGGGGCGGCCGTCGACGTGGAGCGCGCTTCCCGACTGCCGCTGGACGACGTGCGCGGGCTGGTCCGGCTGGAGGCGCTCGTGATCAGCCGGACCCGCGAGGTCAAGCCGGAGCTGGCGCGGACGCGCGAGGTGTTCGGCGCCGCGACCGGTTGGGAGGAGGAAGAGCGCCTCAAGGCGCTGCGGGTGTTCGACAACCACCACACCGCGATGCTCACGGCCGAGGGCGAGTTGCGCCGGGCCACCGCGGCGCTGCGCGCGCTCGACCCGGCCCGGCGCTCCGGCCAGGGACCCGCCGTGCGCGTGCCGGACGACTGGCGCGCCGACCTCGGCCCGGCGTGGACCGGGTACCTCAACGCCTGGGCCGACCTGATGGGGGCGTCCACCGGCCTGGCGGAGGTCTACCTCGCCTGGGCCCGCAAGGACACCGCCGGGAAGGTCTCGGAGAACTTCGCCGCGGTGCACCCGGTGGCCAACGGGTGCCTGCTGGCCGTGCACACGCTGCTGCTGTCGCTGCGGGTGTGCCTGGTCGCCGCGGAACTCGCCTCCCTGCCGCTGACCGCGGGCATCGGCGCCGAGGTCGTGGGCATCGTCAACTCGGCGATGGGCATGGCCGCCGAGTTCGCCGACAAGCTCACCAGGTCCGCGCTGTCGGCCAGGTCGGCCCGCGACGACGCCGTGGTGCGCGAGCACCTCGGCCGCGGCTACGGCACGCGGGAGGACGACCCGGACGCGCTGGAACCCGAGGGCGGACCCGGCGCCGGGGCGCACACCGTCGGAGCGCTCGCTGGCGCCATTCCCAGGATCGCCGAGACGACGGGCCGCAGCGCGCTGCACCTGGCCACGTCCACCAGCCAGAAGGCCGTGATCGCCAGGTCGATGCCCCTCGTCGGGGAGGTGCTCACCGCCGCGGGCCTGGTCGTGAGGTGGCACGACCAGCTGTTCCCCGACCAGCTGCTCAGGACCGACACCGACGGCCGGGCCCGGCTGCTGGCCGCGTTCGACCACGCCAACAGCGGGTTGCGCGAGCAGCAGGTCTTCGTGGACGCCGTCACGGTGCACGACGTACTCCCCGACGGCGCTTTCCGGGTGTCCTTCGGCGAGCGCGCCGGTGTCCTGCGCGACGGCAGGTTCAGTCCCGACGATCCCCTGGAACGGTTGCGCGCGGTCGTGGCGGCATGGCGGCGCAACAGCCCTCCGCTGCCCACGGTGGCGGTCGAGTCGGCCGGGGTGCGCTACGACCTGCTGCTGGCCGGTGCACTCGCCACGTGGGACGAGGTGCACCAGCTCCTGTCCGGCGACGACGGCGCGACGTTCTCCTTCGACGCCTACGCCATGCCGTACCGCGCGGGCGAGGACGGGGAGGCGGAGGTCGTGCGGGTCGAGGTGGCGGTGCAGCCCGACGGGGGGCACCGCGTGGTGGTGACCCCGGTCGAGCCGGACGCCGAGGAGTTCGCCGGGTTGGACGGCGTCCCGATCGACGCCAGCGCGCTGGACCGGACCACGTGGGAGGCGATGCTCGGCGACGGGGGCGTCCTCGACCAGATCAGGTTCGAACTGCTGGCCGAAGGCGCGGCAGGGGTGGAGCACCGGCTGCTGCCGGTGGTCGACGGCGTGGTGGCGGTGTGCCGGGGCGAGGTCCACCTGGCGAACCACCAGGTGCCCTACCGGCTGCCGCTCGGCCACGTGGTCACCCCGCTCGACCTGACCGACGACCAGTGGGCGGCGCTGCGCGCCCGGCTCCGCACGGACGAGGCCGAGCGGATCGTCGCCGAGACCGCCGGTGGGCGCTACGAGCTGTTCGCGACCACGACCGAGGAGGCTTTCGTGCTCGTCAACGACTCGCAGGACTGGTCGACGGAGGTGTGAGGCATGGCCGGAGTGAACGACACCGCGGTGCGCACGGGTGATTTCCTGCGGGTCACGATCCCGCCGCCCGCCCTCGTGCCGCTGCTTCAGGCGCCCGGTGTGCTGCGCGGCAGCGGCCTGCGGATCGGGGTCCTGGGCAAGCCCGTGTGCCTGGAGGGCGACGAGCTGCCCGACGCCTTCCGCGCGGTCATGCCCTACACCGCGCCGCCGTTCGTGACACCGGGGACCGGGCGCCTCCAGATCACGCTGCTGCCCACCAACAAGTCCCTGCGCACCCGGTCCGGCGGCCGCTCGATCCTGCTCAGGGGAACGGTGTTCACCGCGCTGTTCCAGGTCGTCTCGCCCGCCATGCAGCCGACACCCGTCGGGCCGATCCCGGACCCGGTGCTGGTCAAACCGGGCACCGCCCAGTTCGTCACCGACAACGCCACCGTCAGGCTCGGGTGAGGTCAGCCGGAGCGGCCGCGCAGACCGGCGGTGACCCTGGGCGGCCACGAAGACGGGTCCAGCACCCCGGCGGCGTACGCGCGGGAGATCAGCTCCACCCTCGTCAGCGCCTTCAGCCGGTGGCGCAGCCTGCGGATGTGGTAGTCGAGGCCCTGCCGCGACAGGTGCATCCTGGTGGCGATGGTCGCGTTGTCCACCCCGAGCGCGAGCATCTCGAGGAGCCGGGCCTCCTGGTCCGACAGGGTGGTCGCACCGGGGCCGGACGCGGCGGTCAACGGCTGGAGCGCGAGCACGTGGGTCAGCCCGTCGGGCTCCTTCGTGGTGCTCGCCACCGCCGGGCGCACCGAACCGTCTGGCAGGCGCACGCCCACCGGGATCCGGGTGGCGACCGGGGCGCGGTCGCCCGGCCGGAGCAGCGCGCGCACGCCCTCCGGCCCGAGCAGGTCGTGCAGCGGGACGTCGGTCGCCGACTCCGGGGTGCGCCCGACCAGCGCCGCGAACGCCGGGTTCACCTCCCTGAGCACACCGCTGGTCGCGAGCACGGCGAGCGCCACCCCGCTGCGCTCGAACAACGACGTGTGCCTCGCCTGGTGGCGGCGCACCTCGTCGCGCGTCCGGTGCAGCTCGGTGACGTCGGTGTAGATGCCGCCGACGCCCGTGCGGTCGTCGGGCAGCGGGACGCGGAACCGGTGGCCCGTCGCCTCACCGGTGCCGTCGCGGCGGGTCAGCGGCAGCGTGTGCCGCAGCGCGGTACCCGTGCGCAGCACGTCCCGATCCGATTCCAGGTACACGGTCGCGAGCAGCGGGGGGTCGAACGCGAACACGTCCCGCCCCACCATCGAGCGCGGGTCCTCGACCCCGTACAGGTCCGCGTAGGACTGGTTGACCCACAGGTAGACACCGGCGTCGTCGCGCAGGAACGCCGCCGCGGGCGAGTGCTCGAGGAACACGCCCAGCACCTCGGCGGTCATCACGTCCCGGCCGTGCACACCGACTCCCTCCACCCGCGGATCCCGTCCGGCCAGCGTTCCGGTCCGCCGCGGTCGGTGCCACCACCGGAAGGGCATTCCACGACAGGTGCCGATCCCCCCGATCGGTCGGGCTGATCGGACAGTCCGATCGGCCAACCACCATGTGGGACGTTGCCCGATCGTCTTCGCGGCAGCGCACCGCGCCGCGGACCACCCGGTGTCCGCCGACCGCCGCGGTGCTGTCGAACCGGGTCGGAGGAGAGAAGTGGGCAGCAACCGGATCATGCAGGTGGTCGTCGTCGAGGACCACCCCATCTACCGCGATGGGCTGGTTCGGGCGCTGGGCTGGAGCCACGACGTGCAGGTGGTCGCGCAGGCGGCGACCGGCCGCGACGGGCTGGAGGCCGCCAGGGAGTTCGCGCCGTGCACGATGATCGCCGACTACAACCTGCCCGACCTGACCGGGGTGCAGGTCGCGGCGGCCATCAACCGCGACGGGATCGACTGCCGGGTGCTGATCATCTCGGCGGTGCTCGACGGCGCGGCGGTCTACCGCGCGCTGGAGGCGGGCGCGGCGGGGTACATCGGCAAGGACGCCAACAGCGAGGAGATCCTGGACGCCGTGCTGCGGGTGAGCGCGGGGCAGACGGTCCTGCCCCCGGCGGTGGCGGGCGGGGTCGCGAACCAGATCAGGCTCCGGGCGGGCACGAGGGGACCGATGCTCAACGACCGCGAGCGCGAGATCCTGCGCTCGTTCGCCGAGGGGCTCAGCATCCCCCAGGTCGCGAGGAACCTCTTCCTGAGCAACAGCACCATCAAGGCCCACGCGCAGAAGCTCTACGAGAAGCTGGGGGTGTCCGACCGGGCGGCCGCCGTGGCGGAGGCGATGCGCCGTGGTCTCCTCGAGTAGCCCGCGCCGGGTGGGCCGGGGGATCGAGGGCGCCGCGTGGAGCAGGGTCGTCGTCCTGCTCCCGATGGCGGTGAGCGTGCTCGTCGCGGAAGCCGGGTACCGGACGCCGTTCCTGCTGGCGCTGCTGGGTTACGCGGTGTGGACGACCGGCTGGCTGTGGTGGGTGCGCGGTGGTTCGGCGGTGCCGTCGTGGCACGCGCACCTGACGGCGGCGGCGGACGTCGGGGCCATCACGGTGCTGTCGCTGTTCTCCGGGGGGCCGAGCAGCGAGGTCGGGTACGCCTACGTGCTGCTGCCGTTCGCGGCGATCCCGTCCTACCGCCCCCGGCTCACCGCGGCGCTCGGCGGCGTGTCGGCGCTGGCGTACCTGTTCCTGCTGCTCGTCCCGTTGCGACCCACCGACATCGGCAACCTGGACCCGGCCCGCGGCGCCCCCTACGACATCCTGCGGGCTTTCGGGTTCGCGGGCTACCTCCTGTGGTTCGGCGTGGTGTGCACGGTGCTCACCTCGGTGCTGGCGCACCGCGGCGCCCGCATCGCGACCCTGTTGAAGGTGCAGGAGCAGCTGGTGACCGACGTCATCAGCGCGGAGGAGCGGGAACGCGCCGCGCTCGCCGACGCGCTGCACGACAGCGCGGTGCAGAACCTCATGGCGGCCAAGCTGGAGCTGTCCGCGCCGACCGCGGACCCCGAGCTGTCCGGCCGCCTGGAACCCCTCCTCGCCGCCACCATCGGCGAACTGCGCCAAGCGGTCTTCGACCTGCACCCCAGGGTGCTCAGCGACCTCGGCGTCGCCGCCGCGCTGGAGACCCTGTGCCGAGGGAGCGGTGAGCGCGGCGGGTTCCGCGTCGAGTTCCGCAGCGATCTCGAACGCCGGTACCGGCTGGAGCCGATGCTCTACTCGGTGGCGCGGGAACTGCTGTCCAACGCGGTGCGCCACTCGGGGCGCGGGTCGTGCGGGTGGAGCTGACCGAGCGCGGCGGTCGGCTCGAACTGGGCGTCGTCGACGACGGTGTCGGGTTCGACGAGGCCGTCCTGGGCGTGAGGGTCGCCGAGGGCCACGTCGGCATCGCCAGCCACCGGTTGCGCGTGGAGTGCGCGGGGGGCGCGTTCCACCTCACCACGTCGCCGGGGGCGGGCACGTCGGTCCGCGTGCTGCTGCCCGCGTGACGTCCTCGCCGCCCGGCGGGCTGCCCGATCGGGAGCGCGCGGGGTGGGGACGGGGACGAGGCTGGATCCGCGGCGGGCGCTGGGGAGCGCCCCGCCAGGGCGGCGGTGTTCGCCCGAACGCGTGGACCGGCACGGGCCCTCCGTGCCGGTCCACGCGGCGCTCGACCGAAGCCGTGGTCACCTGATCCGGTGGTGGATCCCTGATTCCCCCACCGGAAGGGAGCCGCGGGGCCCCTGCCGCCCGGCGTCGCCACTTCGTCGAGCCGTGCACAGTTCTACCGACCCCCGTCGATCTTGGACACCGGGCGCGTGCCTGGACCCGGTTCCCGTTCGGCCGAAGCCCGCGCTCGCGGAACACCGCCACCGCTGTCCTCCTGAATCGCCGTGACTACGTCAAATCCTTGCGCGGCAACACTTCTGCTCGCTCGACCAGGCAGCTGCCCAGTGACGAGCCGCACCGCGTCCGAGCACGTCGGCCCGCAGGGTCGGGTGGCACGATCGGTCGGTGGCCGCATCCGGCCGCGAAAACCCCACCAGGTCTCAGGAGGACCCCCGTCATGAAGACACGCGTTCTGGCGCTGACCGCGCTGACGGTGCTGCTGTCCGGTTTCGGTGGCGTCGCGCAAGCCGCGCCCGCGCGGGCGTCGAACCACGACGGCACGTCGCTGGTGCTGTCGGTGGAGGGGGTCGAGGCGGAGCAGGGCATCCCGCTGAAGGTCACCTGGTTGGACTGCACCGGCCGGTCGGGACACCCCCGCACCGCCGACGCGTGCGCCGACCTCGCCACCGCGGGCGGTGACCTCGCGGCCCTGCACGTCGGGGACCGCGCGTGCACGATGATCTACGAGCCCGTCCGGACGCGCATGTTCGGCGTGTGGCGCGGGCAGTGGGTGTCCCAGACGCGCACCTTCCCGAACGCCTGCGTCCTGGCCGGTCGCGCCGGGGCGCTGTTCGACTTCTGACCTGGATCCGAGGTGCCCCAACGGTTGCCCGCGTGACGGAGCGCTGCCGATCCGTCACGCGGCACACTGCCGGGACCGCCATGTCGCGGTGGATCGTCGAGGGGAGCGCACATGCTGGTCGGAAGCGGTTTCGACGACGTGGACCTGCGGCGGATCGACACGGCCGACACCAGGGCCCGCAGCTGGTCGGGTCCGGGGCTCGGCCGCGCGGTGCTCCCGCCCGGCGCGGACGACGAGGCGGTGGCGCTGGTCGAGCGCCACTGCGTGTTCTCGCACGCCGGGTTGCTGCTCTTCCCCTCGTCGGTGTCCGCGGCCCTGAATGAGTTGCGGCGCAAGGGTATGGAGGCAGCCGCGCCCGAACGCGGCCGGTTCGTGCGGCGCAGGCTCGCCGACCGCTACCGCCTCGCGGAGAGCGATCTCGACGTCGTGCGGGTGCGGACGCGCGACCTCGGCCTGCACCTCCTGCCGCGCACCTGCCGGACCCTGACCGAGGGCGCCGTGGTCATGGAGCGCTCACGCGCCTTCGAGAGCCATCTCGCCGTGCGCCTGCGCACGTGCGACGTGGTCGTCGTCGAAGGGCTGCTGCACCTGTTCGCCCACGAGGGGCTGTGGTTCGAAGGCGGCGCGTGCGCCGACGGCCGCACCGAGATGTACTTCGCCGCCCCCGGCGGGGAGGGTGGGCTCCCGCACCGCGTCGAGCTGGTGTGCGCCGGTGAGCACAGGTCGTTGCTGCGCAGGCACGGGGTCGACGTCGAACTCGTCAGCACGGCCTACCGCGGCGTCGTCGCTGGGAGGTGACCGCTGCCCTCCGCACTGCACCATGGCGCAGCCCACGGCGTTGGGACGGCAGCAGGATCGGAGCTGCGCGGGAGCCCGATCCCGCGGTTGTCCCGGCCCCGGAGGCGTCATGACCAGTTCCAGCGGCGAGTCGTCCTACGACGACTCCTCCTACAGCGACTTCGACTACGACGAGCGGCAGGACGTCCGCCTCTGGCCGGTGTACTTCCGGTCCGACGGCGCCGACCCCGTGCCGACGGGCCTCACCCTCGCCGAGGTGGTCGAGGCGATCGAGGCGGAGGACGCCATCACGGCGTCGCTGCTGATGCAGCAGGCCGAGGCGTTGGGCCAGGGCGACGTCTCCGCCGCGGGGGTCGACTACCGGTACCTGCTCGTCGAACTCGCCGAGGAAGCGGTGGTGCTCGCCTGCCTCCTCGACGACGCGCGGCTGGCGCAGGAGGGCGATCGCCCCGGAGCGCTCCACGCCGTGCTCGTCCTGCTGGGCCGTGGCTAGCGGTCGCGCCGACATGGGACCTCGTGCGCTCCGCGGGAGCCGTCGGACGTCCGCGCTGCCGTGGCTGGGCGCGGTCCACCTGGTGGGCGGTGCGCTGAACGTCCTCTTGGGACTGTCCTGGGCGGCGCGCTGGAACCTGTTGTGCGGCCTGGCCCAGGTGGTCCTCGCCGCCGTGATCCTCGTGGCGGTCCTGCGGGACCGCCGCCCGTCCGCACCGCGGGACCACGTCAGGAGCGATGCAGTGCGCCCCCGCCTCCACCGCGGTCCGGACCGCCGTGCGGTGGGCGGCCTGATCACCTGCCTGGTGGTGGCCTCCCTCGCGTGCGCGCCCACGCCCGTGGCGTCGGCGGACCCGCCGGTGTCGGTCGCCGGGCTGCTGTTGCAGTACTACGACCTGAGCAGGCAGGCCGAATCCCTGAACGAGCAGCTCCTGGCCGCCGAGGCGGTCCACACCGCCCAGCAGGCGGACGCCTCCGCGAAGTCCGGCGCCGTGTCGACCGCCTCGGCCGAGTTCGACGGGGAACGCGCGCGGTACGCGTGGTCCCTGGCCGATTCCACCCGGACGCTCGTGGTCGGGCTCCTGCCCGAGGCCGACACCGCCCAGCCGACAGGCGGGGGGCCGGCCGAGGAACTCGCGTCGTCGCACTCCGGGTTCGCCGACGCGTGGTCGGCGCTCCTGCTCGCCAGGCAGCAGGCCACCGCGGCCACGGGAGCGGCCGCGACGTCCGGCGCGGACCTCCAGCGGCGGCGCGACGACCTCGCGGGCCGGATCACCGCGGTGCGCGCGGCGCTGGACCGGCTCACCCCCGATCAGCGCGACCTCCTGCACGGAGGGAGCACCGCGCGGCCGGAGGTCGCGATCCCGAACGGGAAAGCGGGCGCCGCGCTCGAGTTCGCCCTGGCACAACTGGGCAAACCGTACGAGTGGGGCGCGGAGGGACCGGACTCCTACGACTGCTCTGGACTCGTCCAGACCGCCTATGCGACAGTGGGCGTGCCGTTGCCGAGGGTGGCGGTGGACCAGTCACGAGTGGGAACGGCGGTCTCGCGGAGCCAGGTGGCCGCGGGGGACCTCATCTTCTTCTACTCGCCGGTCGCCCACGTCGCGATGGCCATCGACAACCAGCGCGCCGTGCAGGCCGCGACCTTCGGCGAGCCGGTGAAGATCAGCGCCATCGACCGGATCGGTCCCATCACGGCCATGCGCCGCATGACCGGATGAGCGAGAGCAGGCGAGCGGGATGTCCGAGTTGTTCGTGCTTGGCCTTGGCGGGCACTCCGGATCGCGCACGTTCGTGCCCTTCGCCACCACCGTGGTCTTCCACCCCGTCCGCGGGCCGGTCACCGCTCCGTCCCTTCGCGACGGACGGGTGTTCCCGTTCGGCGAGGGGGACGAGCCGGACAACGACATCCCGAACTACGTGCTGACGGCGCCGGTGGCCCACGTGGCGGAGGTCGAGCAGTTCGCCCGCACCACCCCGGCCGGGTCGACCTTCGTCATCGGGTCCGGGGACCGGCCCCCGCGCGGGGCGGTCCCGCTCGTCCCCGTCCTGGACGGGCTGCCCCTGTGCACGGTGCCCGCCGAGTGCTTCGAGACGTGGCCGCTGCACGGTCCGGCGTGCGGGGGGCTGTTCAACCTGCTGCCGCCCGGCACCGCTGTGCTCCACCTCGTGTGCGGCGTCGTGGGGCGGTTGTTCGAGGCGCCCGAGGACGCCATCGGCGACCAGGAGTCCGGCGGCTGGTAACCGGCTGTGCCCTCGGCGCGAGGCTGCGCTCCGCAGCGCGGTGGTCCGTCCACCACCGCGGTCCCGGCGCGGACTCCGGCTCGGAGGACTTCATCGTCGGGTCGAGGTGGCGGTGCCCGCGTGCCCGTGCGGGCAGGCCGATCGTGCAGAGCCGGACGCGAAAGGCTGCCCGTGCCCCGGCTGCCCGGCCGGTCGGGTGAGCGGACGGTTGGTCGGGTGTCGTCCCGATCCCGCCGCCGCGCCGCGGCGCACCTCGCGCTGGTGTCCGTCCTCGTCCTCGCCGTGCTGCCCGGCAGCGGGGTGGCGCAGGGGGCGGTGGCCCCCGGCGGGACCACGCGCGTGTCCCAGGACCAGAACGGCGGCCAGTGGACCGGTGCCAGCACCGAACCCGCGGTGACCCCGGACGGCAGGTACGCCGTCTTCCTCACGACGCAGAACGCCGATCCGCTCGACAATTCGCCGACCTCCCAGACCGACGCCTACGCGGTGGACCGCCGCACCGGGAAGACCTCGCTCGTCGGGATCGCGAACGCCAGTCCCGTCGGGACCGTCGACCCCGGCAACGGGCAGTCGGTGTTCGGGGCGAGCACCACCAGGGTCTCCGTCAGCGATGACGGCCGCTACGTCGCCGTGCTCACGAACGCGGTCGGCGTGGACGCGCAGCAGTCGCCTCCCGCCGGCGTCGACGTGTACCTGTGCGACCGGGACACCGACAACGACGGCGTCTACGACGAGTTCGACGCCGCGCTCAACCGGCGGGAGACCTACTGCACCTACGTCGGGGACCCGAACGCCCTGTCCGCCCCGTCGGACCCGACGGCCACGCGCGCCACCGAGCCGAAGGTCTCCGGTGACGGCAGCGTCGTGGTGTGGGTCGCGCCCGGCAAGGGCGGGTCCATGCGGGCGGTGGGGCTCACCCGCGACCAGACCGGCCGCGTCCAACCCCCCGCCGCCGCGGACTTCGCCGACTACGCGGGATCGCTCGGGTTCACGCACTGGCCCACGACCTCCCGCGACGGCGACTACGTCGTCGTGTCCGCCGACTACACCGAGGACAGCCCGCCCGGTGCCGTGTTCGGCTACACGCCCGCCACCGGCCAACTGGAGAGGGTGGACGTGGGGCCGGACGGCCAGTGGCTCAAGGGGACGCTGGTCGACCGGCGCGTCGCCGTGTCGGCCGACGGGATGACGATCGCCTTCGACTGGCGGGACACCGGGACCGACACCCAGGTCTACGTGGTGGACCTGGACCCCGACGACGACGGCGTGCGGTGGACGCAGAACAACGGTGAGCCGTTCCGGTCCACACTGGTCTCCAGGAAGACCGACGGCACCCCCGGCACCGGCGGGAGCCCGTCGCTGTCCGCCGATGGGCGCTACGTCGCGTTCCTCACGGCGGCGGCGGGCATGCACGACGGGGCTGACCTCGGGGACGCGCCCCCGTGCGGGTACCCCGGTCTGTCCGACGACTCGCTGACGACCTGCCAGGTCGTCGTGCGGGACGTGGTCGTGGACGTCCAGCGCGAGGCCGACGGCCTCGGCAGGCTGCCCGCGGCGCTGGCCTCCGTGCAGGCGGTCTGCGGGGGGCCGCCGCAGTGCGGGACCCTGCTGCCGAACTACCTGCCCGCGCTGACCGGCACGGGGGCGGAGGTGCTGTTCCAGTCCTCCGAGTCCACGCTGGCCGGTTCCGACACCAACGGCGTGGCCGACGTCTACTCGCGCCGCTTCACGCCGTCCGCGGGCGTGGCGGGCGGCGCGCTGCCCGACACGGTGGTCGGAGCCGCCTCCAGCGTCGTCGCCACCGTGTCCCACACCGGGTTCGGCCCGCTGCCGCTGGGCCAGCCCGTGGTGACCGGGCCGGACGCCGGGGACTTCGCGCTGGAGCAGAACCAGACGTGCGCGGGGACGACGTTGTACGAGACCGGGCAGTGCCTGGTCACGGTGCGGTTCACGCCCACCGCGAGCGGGAACCGCACGGCGACCCTGTCGCTGAGGGACCCCGGCGGCGCCGAGATCGCCACCTACGGCCTGAACGCCGTCGGTGTCGCTCCCGACCAGCCGACCCCCACTCCCACCCCCACCGGGGAACCCGATCAGCCGAACCCCGATCAGCCCCAGCCGGAAGAACCCCAGCCCGACGAGCCGCAACCCGACCAGCCGGAGGACCCGGCCGCGGCGGGCGTGCTGGCCGTGGACGACGCCCAGGCGGCCTTCGGGGAGAGCCCGGTCGGCGCCACCAGCCCTCCGCGGACGCTGGTGTTCACCAACCGCGGCGGGCAGCCGCTCGACCTCACCGGGGCCTCGCTGCTGCCCACCCTGCCGGGTGGCACGGCCTACCCCGGCGACTACGCCGTCACCTCCGACGGCTGCGCGGCCCGCGTGCTGGAGGCGGGGGAGTCCTGCGCGGTCTCGGTGACCCACACACCCGCGGGCGCGGGGCGTCGCGACGCGCTGCTCCGGGTGACCACGGCGGACGGCCAGGCACCGGCCCTGCTGCTCACCGGGGCGGGTGTCGCCGTGTCGCTCGCGGTGTCGCCCGCCGTGACCCGGCCCGGCCGCGTCGTGCTGGTCACCGCCACCGGCCTGCCCGCGAACACCGCCGTGTCGGTCGTGCTGGCCCCCGATGGGCTCACCGTGCCCGCGAGGACCGACGCGGCCGGGCGCTTCACCGCCTCCTACCCGGTCGGCAGGGAGGCGGAGACCGGCGTGTTCCCGGTGCAGGTGCGCTCGACGACGGGACAGGTGCTGGCGAGCACGTCGTTGCTGGTCGCCACGACGACCGCGAAGCCCCCGGACTTCGCCGGCCGCTGAGCATCCGGATTTCGCCGGTCGCTGAGCCGCCGGACTGTGCTGGCCGCTGGGCCCCCGGACTTCGCCGGACGAGAAGCCCCGGACTTCGCCCGACGCTGGGCCCTTGGACGTCGCCGACCGCGAAGCCCCTCGGATGTCACCGGTCGCCGAGCCCGGATTTCGCGGGACGAGAAGGCCCCGGACGTCGCCGGGTGCTGGGCTTTGGACCTCGCCGGTCGCGAAGCCACCCGACTTCGCCGGGTGCTGGGCATCCGGCGACCGGGCACCCGTACCTGAACACCGGTACCTGAACACCCGTGCCCGATCACCCGTGCCCGATCGGGTAGCCCGTCCGGGCGGCGCGGGTGCACCGCCGGACGTTGTCCCCGCCGTCAGGGCGGGACACTGTGGTGGCATGGACATCCCACTGCTGCTGGGGCTCGCCGCCGCGGCGTCCGCCCCGACGTTCCTGGTCATCCGCGCGCTGCGCCGAGCGGGCACGCGGTTCGACGAGATCATGCTGGAGGAACTGGGTCCAGACACCGGGCGCCCCGCCGCGGTCCTGTCGGTTCCGCGCGACCGGTCCGCGGCGTGAGCACCCCGATTCCCCGCGGTGCCCCGGCGTGCTGAAGTGGACGCTGCTCGGCGTCGCGATCCTGTTCGAGGTGTTCGCGACCATGTGCATGAAGTTCTCCGACGGCTTCACCCGGCTGCTGCCCGCCCTCGGCGTGGTGGTCGGCTACGGCATCTCGTTCTACCTCGACGCCCAGGTCGTCAGGATGGGCCTGTCGATCCCGGTCGTCTACGCCGTGTGGTCCGGCGGCGGCATCGCGCTCGTCGCGCTGGTCAACCGGTGGCTGACCGGCGAGGGCCTGGCCTGGCCCACGGTCGTCGGGCTCGTGGTGATCTCGTTCGGGGTCGCGCTGGTCTCGTTCACCACATCCGCCGAGATCGCCTGAGGCGCGGGCGGTCAGCCGACCGGCAGGTCCTGCGCGAGCGCGTGGTAGAGCGCGTCACCCGCCTCCGCGTCGAGCAGCACCCGACCCCCGCCGTGCATCTCGTCGTGCTCCGGGTCGTAGTCGGGAGTCGCGATGGGGGCGGTGGTGAGGACCAGCCGGGCGGACCCCGTGCTGACGGCCCGCGCGAGCCCCACCAGTTCGGTGAGCCGGGTGCCGGTGTCCAGCGTCGTGTGCTCGGCGACGGCCTTCACCAGGTCCACGACGACCACGGGGTCGAGCAGCTTGTCGGCCGTGGCGGCCGAGTGCGCCACCGCCGCGACGAACCGCTGCTGGCGCTCCACCCGCCCGAGGTCGGACCCGTCGCCCAGGTTGTGCCGGGCGCGCACGTAGGCGAGCGCCCGTTCGCCGTCGAGGTGGTTCACCCCGGCGGTCATCTCCAGTCCGCTGTCCGGATCGGACACCGCCCGCCCGTCGGGCGCGGCGACGTCGACCCCGCCCAGCGCGTCCACCACGGCGCTGAACCCGGCGAAGTCGAACTCGACGTAGTGGTCGACCCGCAGGCCGGTCAGCCGCTGCACGGTGTCGACCGCGCACGCGGCGCCACCGGTGGCGTAGGCGGAGTTCAGCATCCCCCGGTACGGCTCGGACACCGTCCCGTCGCCGCGCGGGCACGCGGGAACGTCCACCCAGGAGTCCCTCGGCAGGCTGACGAAGGTCACCCGCGACCCGTCCTCCGCGATGTGGGCCAGCATCGTGGTGTCGGACCGCGCCCCCTCGACGTCGCCGTACGCCCCGTTCGGCCCCTGCCGCGAGTCCGACCCGATCACCAGGTAGTTCTCCCCGCCGACGGTGTCGCGGGCGACCGAGGGCGGCACCGGTCGGAGCACGCCGTCCGCGCGCGTCACCGACGCCGAGGTGCTCCACACCAGGTAGGCGGCGCACGCGCTGCCGAGCAGCAGCACGACGACGACCGCCACCGCCGCGGACAGGACCAGCCCGCGGGTGCGCGAACGCCGCCCGCGGGTGAGGCGGTGGCGGGAGCGACGCGGTCGAACCGCGTTCGGACGAGGCGCGAACGTCATGGCGCGGCCTTCCTCTGGCAGGTGGGTGGGAATCACCGCCAAGGCTGCGCGAACGGCCGGCGCGGCCGGGCGGGAAACCGTCCACATGCGCGGCGGGCGAACGGCGTCCGATCGGCTTGCACGATCGGGCAGACCGATCGGGTAGTCCTCGGATGAACCTCGATCGTTGTCACTCGCGGTGACGCGGCAGGCGGGGTAACTTGGCCGAACACATGATCTTGGGGGCCGAACGGCTCAACCGGCAGGACCGATCGGGCTTGCGCCAGACCGGTCGGTCTGTGCAACATCGGTGGTCGTGGACGTGGTCGTCGCTCCTGGGCGGATGCGCCGATCCGCA
Source organism: Umezawaea sp. Da 62-37 (assembly GCF_032460545.1). Lineage (GTDB taxonomy): Bacteria > Actinomycetota > Actinomycetes > Mycobacteriales > Pseudonocardiaceae > Umezawaea. The sequence continues at coordinate 1,570,086 of NZ_CP135965.1, read as the reverse complement.
GGTGGAACGGGTGAGGTGGTGAACGTATGAGCACCGCGATGATCGAGCCTGCCGACGACGAGGGCGACATCGACAGCCCGATGGCCCCGATCGGACATCTCGTCACCATCCGTGACCTCATCGCCACGCCCCAGTTCCGGGACGTCGTCGTCTTCGCGGGCCAGTCGTGTTCGGACAACGTCGTCGAGGAGGTCGTCTGGTGGAACGAGCACGGGGTCGGCGCCTGCGACGGCGCGCTCGTGATCCTCGAATCGCGCGAGCCGGTGCCCGCCTACCGCCTGGAGGCCGGGCTGCACGCGGCCAAGTCGGGCGGCGCGGCCGCGGTGCTCCTGCTCGGCTCGGCGGGCCGCCCCGTCGTGTCGACCACGCGCCTCGCCGACCGGCTCGGGCTCCCGCTGCTGAGCGTCGACCACCCCGACCCCCGATCGTTCTCGCACTCGCTCGCGGTGGCCATCCGTTCACCGGAGGTGGGCCGCGCCCGGCAGCTCAGGTCGCTCGTCCGCGCCCTGCGCGCGCGGCACCGCACCGGCGAGTCGGTGCTCCGCACGTTCGCCCAGGTGACAGGCCTGCGCGCCACCGTGGTCGCCGGTGACGGATCGCTGCTCATCGGCGAGCCCGTGGACATCCCGCGCGCGGCGCGGCTGGACCACCAGGTGCCCCAGCAGATCCCGGTCGAGCAGGGCGTCCTGGTGCTGCACCCCGTGCAGACCAAGGCGCTGCGCGGCGGGGAGGTGTGGCTGGTCGCGGTGGTCCCGGCGGCCACCAGGCCGTGGATCGACTCGACCTCCGACCTGCTCACGATCCTCGAACCCACCATCGCGGCGTGGCTGGTCGACGAACGGCTCGGCGCCGAGCGCAACTCGCGGTTCCGCTCACGGCTGCTGACGGAGCTGATCAGCGGTGGCGACGACACCAGCCAGAAGATCGCCCAGCAGGCCGTGGCGGCGGGCTGGCAGTTGCTGGGCTGGCACACCGGGTTCTTCGTGGGGATGTCGGACTCCGGGCTCGGCGGCGCCCGGCGCGACGTCGTGCTGATGCAGACCGAACGCGTGCGCCGCGTCCTGCACTCGGCGAAGCTCACCAACGAGGTGGTCGAACTCCAGGACGGGTGGCCTCCTGGGTCACCGCGCAGTCGGAACGCAGCGCGCTCGACAAGGTCGAACTGCTGGACCTGGTCGACCGCGCGCTCGGCCAGCTGCCGCGCTCCTGGCGCGCGCATGCGGGCGTCGGCAGGCCGCACGGGGGCATCTCGGGGCTGGCGGCCACGCTGGGGGAGGCGCGGGACGCCGCGAACCTCGGGCGCACCCAGCCCGCCGGGCAACGGGTGGTGCACATCGACGACCTGGGCGCGGCCCGCATCATGACCGCCGTGCGCCAGTCGTCCGACGCGGTCGCGTACGCGAACTCGCTGCTGTCCCCGCTGCGGCACGTGAACGGCGGCCTGCTCCTCGACACCCTGCGGGTCTACCTCGACAACCGCTCCTCCCTCGGTCTCACCGCGGACGCGCTCAACCTGCACCGCAACACGGTGTCGGGTCGCCTCGCGCGGATCCGCCAGCTCCTGGACGTCGACCTGGACGACCCCGAGGAGCGCCTGGCCCTGTCCCTCGCATGCCGCATCGCCGAAGCGGAGGCCTGACGTGCGCGTTCGCGTCGTACTACCGGTCACAGCGCCGGAACTGCTCGACCGCGTCCGCGCGGAACTCGCCGCGGGGGCCGTAGCGGGCGTGGAGACCGACGTCGTCGCCATCGGCGCGGGACCTGCCTCGATCGAATGCGAGTACGACGAGGCGCTCGCGCTGCCCGGCGTGCTCCAGGAGGTGGAGCGGGCGGCCGCCGAGGGTGTGGACGGGGTGTTCGTCACCTGCTTCGGCGACCCGGCGGTGCCCGCGGCGCGGGAACTGGTCGGGATCCCCGTGGTCGGCGGGTTCGAACCCGCCGTCCTGGCGGCGATGAGCGTCTCGGACCGGTTCGGCGTGGTGTGCGTCCTGCCGGACGTGATGCCCATGATCCGCGCGCTGGTCCGGCGCCACGGGCTCGCGGACCGCTTCGCCGGCATCCGCTCGGTCGACATCCCGGTGCTCGACCTGGAGGGCGAGGACGAACTGGCCCGCGCCCTGCTCGACCAGGCCACCGCGCTCGTCGAGCGCGACGGGGCCGAGTCGATCGTGCTCGGGTGCACGGGCATGCTGGGTGTCGCCGCGGCGCTCGGCGACGCGCTCCTGGCCAAGGGCCTGCCGGTCCCCGTCGTCGACCCCACCCGCACGGCGCTGGCCTGGCTGCGGATGCAGCACGACCTCGGGCTCGGCTCCAGCGGTGTCACCTACGTCCGGCGGGCACGTCGGTGAGGATCGGCATCGACGTCGGCGGCAGCCACACCGACGCCGTGCTGGTCGACGGCGACCGGCTGCTCGGGACGGCGAAGCGCCCGACCAGCGCGGACATCCGCACCGGGATCGTCGAGGCGCTGTCCGCGCTGGTGATCGGGACCGGTCTGCGGGGCGACCGGGTCGACGCCGTCGTCATGGGGACGACGCAGTTCCTCAACGCGGCCGTCACCGCGAGCGAGCTCGCGCCGACCGCGATCGTCCGCTTCACGATCCCCGCGCCGCACACGCTGATGCCGCTGGTCTTCTGGCCGGAGCGGCTGGTGCGGGCCATCGGCGGGACCAGCTACCTCTGCGGTGGCGGCCACGAGTTCGACGGCCGCGACATCATGCCGTTCGACCGGGCGGCGTTCCGCCGGATCATGGAGGACATCGCCGCGCGGGACATCCGCGCGGTCGCGCTGTCCTCGGTGTTCTCCCCGGTCAACGCCGACGTCGAGGTCGAGGCGGCCGAGATGCTCGCCGACCGCCTGCCGGACGTGGTGGTGAGCCGCTCGTCCGAGATCGGCCAGCTCGGCCTGCTGGGGCGCGAGAACGCGACCACCCTCAACGCCGCGCTGCGCCCGCTGGCGGACCGGGTGCTGGAGGGCCTCGTGCACGTCGTGCGGATCTTCGGCATCAGGGCGCCGGTCTACCTGAGCCAGAACGACGGCACCCTGATGGACGTGGAGCGGGCCAGGCTGTACCCGATCTTCACGTTCTCGTCGGGACCGGTGAACTCGATCCTCGGCGGTGGCAGCCTGTCCGGACTGGACCGGTGCGTGGTCGTCGACGTCGGCGGGTCCACGACGGACATCGGCGTGCTGCACGACGGGTTCCCGCGCCTCGCGGTCGACGAGGTCAGCACCGCGGGGCTGATCACCAACTTCCGCATGCCCGACATCCTGTCCATCCCCGTGGGCGGCGGCAGCGTCGTCCGGCTCGGCCCGCCCGTCGGCGCGGGACCGGACACCGTGGCGAGCGGGCTGCTCCGGAAGGCGCGCGTCTTCGGCGGCGACACCCTGACGGTCACCGACGTGGCGGCGGCGGCGGGTCTGCTCGACATCGGCGACCCCGCCCGCGTCGCCGACCTGCCCGACCGGGACGTCCGCGACGTGCTCGACCACGTGCGGGCGCGGATCGCGGCCGAGGCGCGCGTCATGTGCGCGTCGACGGCCGACGTGCCGATCGTCGCCGTGGGCGGTGCCGCGTTCCTGGTGCCGGACGACCTCGTGCCCGGCCGCGAGGTCGTGCGCCCGGACCACGGGCACGCGGCCAACGCCGTCGGCGCCGCGATGGCGCTGGTCGGCAGCCACGTGGACCGGATCGCACCCGTCCCCACGGGCGGCGCGGCCGACCAGGTCGACCGGGCGTGCCAGGAGGCCGCTGACCGCGTGGTCGCGGCGGGCGCCGATCCCGGCACCGTCCGCATCGTCGAACAGGACGCCCAGCCGGTTCCCTACCTGCCCGGCAACGCCGTGCGGATCCGCGTCCGCGCGGTCGGCAAGCTCGACGGGGCGCTCCGCCAGGAGCAGCCCGACGCGGAGTGGGGGCCTCGTGCCGTCGCCCGGTGACCCGGCGCTGCGCAACGCGGCCGACCCCGTGCACGCCATCGACCGGGAGGCGCTCGACCACCTCGCCCTCGGTGCGACGCTGATCGGCTCGGGAGGGGGCGGCCGGGTGGAGATCCTCGCCGCCCTGGCCGCGCTGGCGCTGACCGGACGGCCGCCGATCCCCGTCGTGCCCGCCGAACGCCTGCCCGCCGACACCTGGGTGGCCCACGTCGCCTTCATGGGCGCGCCGCTGACGATGAGCGAGAAGCTGCCCACCGGGGTGGAGATCGCCGCGGTGGCCGCCGCGCTGGCGCAGCGCGCCGGGGTGGAGCTGGGGGCGATCGGCTGCCTCCAGGTCGGCGGGCAGAACGCGGTGGCCGCCGTGCTGGCTGCGCTGCACCTGGGCCTGCCGCTCGTCGACGGCGACGCGATGGGCCGCGCCTTCCCGAACCTGGAGCAGACCACCCTCGCCGCCTTCGGGTGGTCGGTCAACCCGTTGGCGCTGATGTGCCCGATGGGCGACCTGGTGTTCGTCGAGACCGACAACACCGCGAGCGCCAGCCGGATCGCGGGCAGCGTCGTGGTCCAGATGGGCGGCTGGGCCGCGCTCGGCGTGCACCTCGTGCAAGCGGACCGGCTGGCGGTGGAGGGGCTGCCCGGCACGATCAGCGAGGCCGTGCGGAAGGGCGGCGCCTTCGCCCGGTTCCGCGACCGGGCCACCGAGCGCACCCCGCGGGACCTCGCCGACGCGCTCGACGCCGACCTGCTCTTCCACGGGTCCGTCATCGAGATCGCGCGGGCCCGCACCCCGGACGAGCCCGCCGTCCTGGTGCTCGGGGAGGACCGGGAGCCCTTCCGCGTGGCGCGGGTGGACATGCTCCAGGAGTACCTGGTGGTCGCGGTCGACGGGAACGTCGTCGCCACCGTGCCCGACGTCCTCTTCCTCGTCTCCTCCTCCGGCGTCGCCCTGGACATCGACCGGCTCCGGCTGGGTCAGCAGGTGTCGGTGCTGCGCTTCCCCTGCCACCCCCACTGGCTCAGGGCCGAGGCCCTGCCGCTCGTGGTGCCCGCCGCGTTCGGCATCCGGGTGGACCCGGTGCTCAGCTGGGACGGCTCGGCCTACCTCGACCCCGAGTCGGCGGAACACCGGTCCACCGACGGCAGGAGGCCACCCGACTCATGACGAGCGCCGACACGCCCGCGGTCCTGCTGAGCCGGGCGCGCTTCCTCCGGCTGGCCGGGCTGGCCGGGCTGGCCGGGCTGGCGGGGATCGCCGCGTGCTCCCGCGAGACCGCCCCGGTCACCTCCGGGACCACGCCGGTGCGCGGCGGGCAGCTGGTGTTCGCGCGCAACCAGGACGTCGTGACGCTCGACCCGGTGCGCGCCGGGGACAACGGGTCGATCTTCATCCTCTACAACGTCGTCGACACCCTCGTGACGATCGGCGCCGACTCGTCCGATGTCGAGCCCGCCCTCGCTCGGGAGTGGGCGGTGTCCCCGGACGGGCGGATCTACACCTTCCGGCTGCGCGACGGCGTCCGGTTCTCCGACGGCAGCGCGCTGTCCGAACAGGACGTCGTGTTCTCGCTCGACCGCGCACGGGCGCCCGACACCGCCTACGGCTTCCTCTTCGACTCCGTCACGGCGGTGCGCGCCCCCGGCACGGGTGTGGTGGAGGTCGAACTGGCCCAACCGCACCCGCCGCTGCTGGAGAACCTGACGATCTTCGCGGCGGGCGTCGTGTCGCGGGCCGCCGTGACCGCGAACCCCGACGCCGTCGGGAGCGGTCCGGTCGCGACCGGACCGTTCCGGGTGGAGTCCTCCCGTCGAGGCGACCGCACCGTGCTGGTGCGCAACGAGCACTACTGGAAGGCCGACCGGCCCCACCTGGACCGGGTCGAGTTCCCGATCGTCGACAGCGACGACGCGCGGGTGCTCGCCCTGCGGTCGGGCGACGTCCACGTGGTCGAGGCCGTCCCGCTGACCCAGGTCGACCGGCTCGACGGCGCCGACGGCGTCGACGTGGCGGTGGAACCGGTGTACGGGCTGTCCACGATCTACCTCGAGCACGGGGACCCCCTGATCGCCGACCGGAGGGTCCGCCGGGCGCTGAACCTCGCCGTCGACCGCGAAGCGGTGTTGAGCGCCGCCTACTTCGGGATCGGCGAGATCGCCAACAGCACGGTGCCCAAGCAGCGCGACTGGGCCGCCGACGTGCCGCGCTACCCCTACGACCCCCGGCAGGCCGCGGAGCTGGTCGCGCAGGCCGGGGCCGAGGGGCGTCAGGTCCCGCTGCTGGTCTCGGGTGGCGACTCCGTCGCCGTCGCCACCGCGCAGATCGTCGAGCAGGGCTGGCGCGCCGCGGGCCTGGACCCGCGGATCGAGAAGGTCGACTTCACCACCCTCGTCGACCGCTACGCCAAGCAGGACTTCACGGCGCTGCTCGGGTTCGAGACCGCCGACGTCACCTCGCCCTGGGAGATGCCCCTGCTGCACTACACGGTCGACAGCCCCAACAACGGCATGCACACGTCCTACGTGAACGGCGGGCTCGCCGAACTCGTGCGCCGCGGCAGCGCCGCGACCGATCCGGCCGAGCAGGCGCAGCTGCTGCGGGACGCGCAGCGGCTTGCGCTGGACGAGGCGCCGGTGGTGCCTCTGGTGTTCCTGTCGGCGGCCACCGGCAGGCGGAGCGCGGTCGGCGGGCTCCGCACCACGGGCACCGGGTGGTGGAGGCTGGAGGACGTGTGGCTTTCGACGTGACCGGGGACGGGGCGTGAGCGTGCTCTCCTACGCCCTGCGCCGACTCCTCGTGTCCGTGCCGGTGGTGCTGCTCGTCGTCACGGCGAGTTTCGTCCTGATGAGCGTCGTGCCCGGCGACCCCGTCCGCGCGGTCCTCGGCTCGACGGTGTCCGAGGAAGTCGTCGCGGCGCGGCGCGGCGAGCTGGGGCTGGAACGCCCGCTGCCCGAGCAGTTCCTGGCCTTCCTCACCGGGCTGTCGCGCGGTGACCTCGGCCTGTCCGCGGTCACCCGCCGTCCCGTCGGGGAGGTGCTCGTCGCGGCGGCCGGTCCCACCGCCGCGATCCTGGTGATGGGCGTGACGCTGGGCGTGGTCGGCGGTGTCCTCGCCGGCGTCGTGTCCGCGCGCTTCCGGGGCACGCCGCTGGACCACGTGGTGCGCGTCCTCGCCGTGTCCGGGACGGCGCTGCCGCCGTTCTGGATCGGGCTGTTGCTGGAGGTGGTCGCGGTCCGGACGGGGTGGTTCCCGGTCGGCGGCTACGGCACGGGCGACCGGGCGCTGGCCGGGCTGGTCCTGCCCGCCGTCGCGATGGGCCTGCTGTTCGGGTCGGTCCTGGCCCGGACGGTGCGCACGCAGGCGGTGGCCGCGTTGGCGCAGGAGCACGTGCTGGCGGCCGAGGCGCGGGGGGTGTCCGCACGCGGGGTGCTGGTCTCGCACGTCGTGCGCTCGCTGTGGCCCGCGGTGCTGGCGCTGGTGGGGGTCAGCCTGGGCGGGCTGGTGGGCGTCGCGGTGGTGCTGGAGAACGTGTTCGTGGTGCCGGGACTCGGTCAGACCCTGCTCGACGCCGTGCGGACCAGGGACCTCCCGGTGGTGCGCGGGGTGTGCCTGCTGCTCGCGGTCACCGTCGTGCTCGCCAACGTCGCGATCGACCTGGCCCGAGCCGCGCTCGATCCGCGGGTGCGCGGGTGACCGGGCGCCGGTGGCCGACGCGCGGTGCGCTGGTGCTCGTCGCGCTGGGCGTGTTCGCGGTCGTGGCCCCGCTGCTCGCGCCGTACTCGCCGACGGCCGTCGACACGACCGCCGCGTTCGCGCCGGTGTCGGTCGCGCACCCGCTGGGCACGGACAACCTCGGCCGCGACGTGCTGTCCCGTGTGCTGCACGCCGCCCGGACCGATGTGCTGCTGGCGCTGGTCGTCACGCTGGTCCCCCTGCTGGTCGGCACCGCGGTGGGTGTCGGAGCGGGCTGGTGGCGGGGATGGCGGGCGGCGGCGGTGCTGCGCGTGGTGGACGCCGTGGCGGCGTTCCCGTCCCTGGTGCTCGTGGTCGGGCTCCTCGCGGTCACCGGCCCCGGCCTGACCGGGCTGCTGATCGCGGTGCCCGCGGCCGGGTGGGCGCCCTACGCGCGCATCGCGGCGGCGGAGGCCTCGGTCGCCGCGCGTTCCGGTGTGGTCGAGGCGCAGCGCGGGTTCGCCCTGCCCGCCCGGCGGATCGTCCTGCGCTACGTCGCGCCGCACGCCGCGCGGCCGTGCATCGCCTACGGCACCGCGGACTTCGCCGGGAACCTGGTGCTGATCGCGTCCGTGTCCTACCTGGGGGTCGGCGTCCAGCCCCCGCTGCCCGAGTGGGGCGCGATGATCGCCGAGGCGCAGCCCTACCTCAGCCGCGGCTGGCTGCCCGCGGGGGCCGCCGCGGCGGCGATCGTGGCCGTCGCCCTGTGCGTCGGGGTGGCGGGGGACCGGGTCACGCGCGGGGCCGCCTCGTGAGCGCGCTGCGGGTCGACGGCCTCGCGGTCGCGTTGCCGGACGGGAGCCGCGCGCTGAGCGGGGTCTCCTTGTCGATCCCCGAGGGCGGTGCGCTGGGCGTGGTGGGGGAGTCCGGTGCGGGCAAGACCCTGCTGCTGCGGGCCGTGATGGGGCAGTTGCCCCCCGGTGTGCGCCTGGTGGAGGGCTCGGTGCACCTGGGGGGAACGCCGCTGGCGGGTCTGTCGGCCGCGGACTGGCGCCGGGTGCGCGGCGCCCGCCTGGCGCACCTGCCGCAGGCCGCGGCGCACGCGTTGAACCCGATGACGACCGTGCGGCGGCAGGTGGTGGAGACGATCCGCGCCCACCGCGCGGTGTCGCGCACGGACGCGCGGGCCGAGGCGGCGGCCCTGGTGGCGTCGGTCGGTCTGCCGCCCCGGGTGCTGGACGCGTACCCGCACCAGCTGTCCGGTGGGATGGCGCAGCGGGCCGCGCTGGCCACGACCATCGCGGCCGGACCGTCCGTGCTGCTGGCCGACGAGCCCACCGCGTCGCTCGACCCGGTGACGAGGACGGAGATCGCCGAGCTGCTCACGTCGTCGGGCCGCGAGCGCGGGATGGCGCTGCTGCTGGTGTCGCACGACCTCGGGTTCGTCGCCCGCGCCTGCGACCAGGTGGCGGTCCTGTACGCGGGCAAGGTGGTCGAGCACGGCCCCGTGCGCGAGGTGATCGGGAGCCCCCTGCACCCCTACACGGTCGGGATGGTGGCGGCGCTGCCCGATCCCGCGCGGCCGAGGGCCCGTCTGCGAGCCGTCGACGGGGTGATGCCGCCGCCCGAGGACCGTCCGGAGGGCTGCCCCTTCGCGACCCGCTGCCCGCTGGTGCGGCCGGTGTGCGCGGTGGAGCCGGAACTCGTGGGCACGGGCAGGCGGGTCGCCTGCCACGTGGTGGCGGGATGACGGCCGTGCTGTCGCTTGTGGACGCGACGGTCGTGCACGGCACCCGGATCGCGCTGCGCGGGCTCTCCGCGACGATCGGCGCGGGGGAGTCCCTGGGGTTGGTGGGGCGGTCGGGCAGCGGGAAGTCCACCGCGGCCGGATGTCTGGCCGGACTGCTGCGGCCGACCTCCGGTGAGGTGGTGTTCGAGGGCCGGGACGTGAGGCGGCTGACCGGGGCGCAGCGCCGGGTGTTCCACCGCGCGGTGCAGCTGGTCCCGCAGGACTGCCCGGCGGCGCTGGACCGGTGGACCACCGTGGCGGAGGCGCTGACCGAACCCGCCCTGGTGCACGGGCTCATCGCGAAGCGGGACCGCGACCGCCACGTGCGCGGGCTGCTGGACCTCGTGCGCCTGCCCGCCGCGGTCGCCGACCGCTATCCCGACGAGCTGTCCGGCGGGCAGGCGCAGCGCGTCGTGCTGGGCCGGGCGCTGGGGCTCCGGCCGCGGGTGCTGATCGCGGACGAGTCCGTGAGCGCGCTGGACGTCTCCACCCGCGCCCAGGTGGTCAACCTGATGACCGACCTGCGCGACGACCTCGGCCTGGCGCTGGTGTTCGTCGACCACGACCTGCCGCTGGTCTGCCACGTCGCGGACCGGCTGCTCGTGCTGCACGGGGGTGGCGAGATCGCCAGGGGGACGCGGGAGGAATTGCGCGCGTCACCCCATCCGGCCGTCGGCGAATTGTTCCGGGCCTCGGAATTGCCGCCGCTGTCCTGATCGGCGCGTGATCGCGCCGCCCCCTGCCGTGGTCGACGAAATCGGTTAAACAAAGAAGAGGCCCGATCGAATGGTGTGGACCTCTTCTTCCCCTATGCGGCGCACGTCGTCAGAGCCGGCCTTCCCGCATCGCGAAAGCGACCGCGTGCGAACGGTTGCGGAGGTGGAACCTGTTGGTGACGTCGTGCAGGATGTTCTTGATCGTGCGTTCCGAGTAGCTCAGGTAGTTCGCGATCTCCTTGGTGTCCATGCCGTCGGCCACCAGCCGGAGCACCGCGACCTCGCGGTTGAGCAGCCCGGAGGCGTTCGCGGTGACCCCCACGCCCTCGCGCTGCACCCTGGCCATGTGCGAGAGGAACCTCGCGAGCAGGTCCGGCGGCAGCTCCGGGTGTCCGGCCGCGGCCTTCTCCACCGCGTTGGTCAGCCGGGTCGACGTGGCCTGCGAGCGCCAGACCAGCACCGACACGCCCAGTTCGATCGCTTCCATCATCTCGGTGTCGTCGAGCGACTGCACGACCAGCACCGAGCGTCTGCACCCCTCGGCCCTCAGTTCGCGGAGCACTTTCAACAGGTCCTCGTCGAGCGCGTCGCCGATGACGATCGACACCCCGTCCTCCGGGAAGTCCTGGGATTCGAGGAGCTGGATCTCGGTCTGGAACCGCAGTGCCGCGATGACACCCATTTGGAGCATCTGGTCGGTACCGCGCACGACGACTGGAATTCGGGACATCGTCACTCCTCGTATTCGATCCGGTACTTCCCCTGCACTTCTTCGACTTCGTCTTCCGTGGCCGGGTGAGAGCACGACTCTAATTCGCCGTTCAACGAGAATGCTCCGTGTAAACACGACACATCGCCGGTGCGCCCTGTGCAAAGCGTGCACATGAAGGGTTGTCACATTTCCTCGAAGGGAAGCGCCGGCTGCCCCTGTGGCTGACCGGCGGCCCCCACCACGCCCACGGGGGCGTTCGTACGGTCGGTGGATCGCCATCCCGTGGAGGTCCGCATGTCGCCGTGGAGCCGTCGATCCGTCCTGATCACCGCGCTGGCCGCGGTGGTGGTCCTCGGGGTCGGTGCCGTCTTCGTCGTGCGGGCGGGCGCGGGCCGCCAGGGCGACGCCCTCGCGCTGCCCGACGCCGTCCGCCAGGTCATGGACGGACAGCGCTACCAGCACAGCCGGTGGGGGATGCTGGTGACCGACGCCAAGACCGGCGAGGTGCTGAGCAGCCTCGACCCCGACCAGCTCTTCATCCCCGGCTCCACCACGAAGCTGTTCTCGGTGACCGCGACCTGGGACGCCCTCGGTCCCGACCACCGGTTCACCACCCCCGTCTACAAGCGCGTCGAGGTGGCCGACGGCACGCTCGCGGGCGACCTCGTGCTCGTCGGCTCCGGCGACCTCGTGCTCGGCGGCCGGGCCGACGGGGACCGGATCGCGGTCAGCGCGTTCGACCACATGGAGGCGAACTCGTTCCCGACCCTGGCCCAGCTCACCCCGCAGGACCCGCTGGCCGGCCTGGACTCCCTCGCCCGCCAGGTGAAGGACTCCGGCGTGCTGCGGATCGGCGGACAGGTCGTCGTCGACGCCCGCCTGTTCCGGTCGGACAACCCGCTCTCCGGCATCCCGCTCTCGCCGGTCATGGTGAACGAGAACGTCGTGGACGTGTCCGTGTCGCCCGGCACGGCCGCGGGCGTCCCGGCGGCGGTGACCCTGCGCCCCGTCACCAGCGCCACGCGCCTCGAGGCGTCGGTGACGACGGGAGCGGAGGGCAGCGCGCCCGCGGTGACGTCGGTGATGGACGCCGACGGCACCATCAGGGTGACCGGCACCGTGCCCGCCCGCGGTTCCGGGGTGCTCAACACCGTCCAGGTCACCGATGCCGAGGGGTACGCGCGCACCGCGTTCGTCGACGCCCTGCGCCGCGCCGGTGTGGAGGTCGACGTCGAGGCGACCGGCCCGAACCCGGTGGACCTGCTGCCCGCCAAGGACGGCTACCGCGCCGAGGACCAGGTGGCCCAACTGCGTTCCGCGCCCTTCTCCGAGTACGCGAAGCTGATCCTCAAGATGAGCCACAACCTCGGCGCGGACACGGACATGTGCCTGCTCGCCGTCCACCGCGCGAGCACGGACTGCGAGGACGGCGTGGCCGCGGTCGGCGAATTCCTGCGGGCGCACGGCGTGGACGGCGCGGGCTTCTCCTTCGCCGACGGCAGGGGCGGCGCCGCGGGCGACCTCACCACCCCCACCGCCGCCACCGCCCTGCTGCGCTACTGGACGACCCGCCCGGACTACCAGCGGCTCAAGGACAGCCTGCCGATCCTGGGCGTCGACGGCACGATCGGCGGCGACGAGAAGGACTCACCCGCACGGGGCAGGGTGTTCGCCAAGACCGGCACGGTCGCGGGCGGCGACCTCGCCAACCAGCGGGTCACCGTGCAGGCGGAGACCCTGGTCGGGTTCGCGGACGCCGCCGACGGCAGGCAGCTCGCCTTCGCCGTCTACGTGGGCAACCTGGGCGTGCCGGACGTCGCGGACATCCTCGACGTCGCCGCCGACCTGTCGCACATCGCCGCGCTCGTCCAGCAGCGGCGCTGACGGACCGGGGTCAGGGGTGGGACTCCTCCTGACCGTCCTTCAGCTCGGCCTTGAAGACGCGCAACGACCTCCCCACGCCGCGCGCAGCGTCCGGGAGCCGTTTGGCCCCGAACAGCACGACGGCGAGCAGCAGGACGACAAGCCAATGGCTCGGGCTGTACGTGCCCACGGCGGACTCTCCTCCATCTCGGTCCGGCGTCCTAGTGGACACCGGGGGTTCGTCGGGCGCGCCGTCACGCGGTGCGCGCGCGTCTGCCCAGCCGCGGCACCCGGCGGCCCGTCGGGTCCAGCCCGTTCGTGGCGGCCCAGTACTTCAGCAGCGTCCGGCGCAGCGTCTTGCGCAAGCCCTCGGAGATCGTGTGCCCGTCACCGTTGAGGGCGCGGATCACCGCGGCCGCGGGATCGAGCAGGAGACCGTGCTCGTAGCGCGACACCGGCACCACGGGGCAGATCTCGGACAGCCGCGCCAACGCGGCGATGGACCGGTGCCAGTCGCGAACGCCCACCAGCGGCCAGTCGACGCCGCGCTCCCGCAGGTTCCGCGTGAGGTCGCCGAAGAACACCACCCGGTGCACGCCCAGCGGCGTGAGCCGCGCCGCCAGGCTCATCGGGACCGCCACGTCCGGACCCGCCTGGTGGAAGCTCAGGGTGGAGGGGATGGCCATCGCGGTGGGGGAGTGGTGCCGCGACCGCGGCCCGGCGGGCATCGGCACGACCAACCAGAAGCGCGGTGTTCCGGCGGAGAGCAAGGGCGCGGCCTTTCGCGTTGGAGGGCGGGGACGGCAGGCAGGTCTAGCACCGGTGTGCCCGGTTCCCGCCGCTGGCGGGCGCGAGCCACCCGAACGGTCCCCGTCCGCGGGCACTGTCCGGGCACGTGCCCACCCCGGTGGTGCGGTGACCACGATCCGCACCGGGCATTTCCGGGCACGGGCGGAGCGATCGGCACTCCTGGACGACGGAACTCCCCGGCGGGGGTCGGTGGTCACCGCGCTACCGGAACCGGTGCACGGCGACCAGGCGTTCGCGCGCCAGCTCGCCGAGCGCCAGGGCCTCGTCCGACAGCGCCAGCACCGTGGCCTTCCAGCACTCGGGCACGTCGGCCACGACTTCGCGCAGCGTCACCAGGTTGTCGAGGACCCGGTACGAGCCGGTCCCGCACAGGGGGAGGGGGCGGTCGGCGAAGTCGCGGTTCCACAGGTCGAAGACACCCGCCATCGCGTGGCCCGAGAGGAAGACGCGCTCGATGGCGGGGGAGAACACGGCGAGGTCGACGGGTTCGACGTCCCGGAAGTCGACGAGGTCGTCGAGCAGTCCCGGCGGCCACGTCCGCAGCCGCGGGGCGCGGTCCGCGCGGGCCCCGCGCGCCTCCAGCGCGTCGATCGCGTCGTCCAGGTTCCCCGTGGCGAACACCGACCACGCCCGCAGGGAGGGGAGCAGCTGGAAGGCGTTCTCGCAGTGCGCGGCGAGTCGGGCGCAGCCGTGGTTCAGCGTCCGCAGCAGGACGCCGGCGTCGGGTCCCTCCGAACCGGGGGTCCTCGGCGCCAGGTTGTAGGCCAGCACCACGTCGGTCACCGCGCTCGCCCGCACGGTGTTCGGGAAGGGCGCCAAGTCCAACGGGGTGGACGTGCTCGATGTCATCACGCTCTCCTCAGCCTGTCGACCGTCGCGGCACCGACACCGTGCCAGTCGCGCGCCGAGCCCTTGAAGCGCTGATGGGGAAAGCGATGGGGCAGACGGACCCGCATCAGGTGGCCTCGGGGTCGTGGGACGCCCGGCCCACCAGGACGGTCGATCCCGGACGCGCGGGACTGGGCAGTCCACTCACGACGGTGGCGTGCACGTCCGCCGCCTCGCGCAGCGGTCGCCGCAGTTCCTCCAGCCCCGGTCCGAACTCGGTGCCGAGCCGCGCCTCCGCGTCGGCGCAGTACCGCTGCAAGCGGCGCACGGCGCGCGCCAGCGACGCGGCGGCGTGCGGGAGCCGTTCCGGGCCGAGCACGAAGAACCCCACGACCAGCAGCACCAGCACCTGGTCCAATCCCAAACCGAACATGGGATCGACGGTAGGACGACTCCGCGGCCGGGCGCGGTGCCGGTCGGGCCCGATCCGGGCCGGGAAGCCGCGTGCGACCGGACTGTCCGATCGGTCAGCGGCGACCTGGCCGTCGCGCGAACCCGGTGTGGATCAGGTGCTGCGCGGCCGCGTAGGTGGGCATGACCCCGGCGGCCGCCACCCGCGCCGCGGTGCCGGTCAGGGCGAACCTGCCCGCTCCCAGCAGCGCGTCGGACACCGCGAACAGCACGGCGCCGCCGACGATCCGGGTCGCTCCCGGTCCGCGGGACGTGGACGCCGCCGCGACCATGGCGCCGATGGTGAGCGCGTAGGCGGCCACCGGCCTGCCCAGCGGGCCCGCCGCGCGCGCGGAGAACCAGGCGGCCGTGGCGAAACCGGCCATGATCGGGGCGACCGCGCCGCGGGAGCCGGCCACCGAGCCCCGGCCGAGCGCGACGACGTACCCCAGGTGCGCCACCAGGAACGACCCGAGTCCCGCCCGGAACGCGCGGTCCGACGAGCCGAGCAGGGCGACGTCCCCCGCCCACGACGCGGCCAGCCCGAACGCCAGGGCGGGGTCGGCGGGCGGGTGCCCCGCGGCGAGCACCGCCAGCACGGCGGGCTTGGACACCCGGCGCACCCGCGTCCCGCGGCGCACGGCCGCGACGCAGTCGACCGCCGCCACGACGGGGAACACCGTGCGGGCCGCTCGACTGCCGGTCCTTCGCTTCACGATCGGCACCTCCGGGGATCGGCCCCGAGCGTAGCCACACCACCCGGTCGGATGTCGAGTGGACGATCGGCCGCGGAGAGCGTCCGGGGGTGTGGCCGATCGGCCGTCGCGCCCGGCTCAGCCGCCGAACCCGTCGGGGAACAGGACCTTCGCGGCGTCCAGGGCGACTTCCAGCGCGGTGGACTCGTCGTTGGTGGACTTGTTCAGCGCGACCACGAACGTCGCGTCCGACGCGGGGTGGCGGAGCACCGCGCTGTTGAACCCGTAGATCGCCCCGTTGTGCCCGACCATCCCGTTGATCCGCATCATCCCGAGCCCGTAGTCCACGGGCACGGGGCCGGACCGGATCGCCGGGACGAACGCCTGCTGCGCCGCCTTCGAGCCGCCGTCGCGGTACAGGCTGCCGTCGGCCAGCGCCCCCACCCACGTCCACAGGTCGTCCACGGTGGACACCATCGCCCCCGCCGGGCCGGGCACGTCCGGGTTGACGGCGCTGATGTCGCGCGGCGGTCCGCCCTCGACGCCGTCGGTGTAGCCGCGGGCGCACCCGGAGGGCAGGTCCGGGCTCGTGGGATAGCTCGTGCGGGCCAGGCCGAGCGGCTTCGCGACGTCCTGCTCGATGAAGTCGCCGGGCGACGCGCCGGACACCGACCGGATGACCGGGTCCAGCAGGACGTAGTTGGTGTCGCTGTACTCCCACCGGCCCGGCTCGCCGGGGGCGAACGACGGCTGGTGGCGGCCGAGCACCTCGAGCACCCGGTCGACGCCGAACGGCGCGGTGGGATCGCGGTCGAAACCGGCCAGGAACTGCTCGTCCGCGGTGAAGTTGAAGACGCCCGCGGTCATGTCGAGCAGTTGCCGCAGGGTGATCCGGTCGGCGTTCGCCACCGCGGGCACGTACCGAGCCAACGTGTCGTCCAGCGTCAGCCCGCCCCGCTCGGCCAGCAGGATCAACGCGCCGGCCGCGAACGTCTTGGTGATGCTGGCGATCCGGAACCCGTGGTCGGGTGTCATCGGCTCGCCGGTCCCGAGATCGGCCACCCCGTAGCCCTTGCGCAGCGCGCCCCTGCCGCCCACCCAGACGCCGAGCACCCCACCGGGCGCCGCGGCGTCGCCGATCTTGGCCCCCATCAGGCGGTCGAGCGTCTGGACGGTCGCGGCGTCGAAGTCCGCTCCGGGTTCGGCACCGCCGGAACGCGGCTCCGCGGGGTCGGGTGCGCCGCACCCGCCGACCGCGGCCGCCACGACGGCGGCGAGCCCGGCGGTCAGGGCCGTGCGGCGGGACAGGGTGTGGGTCACGGTTGTGCTCCTTCGGGAACCGGGGACGGTGCTGGTCCCAGGATCGGCCGCCGCGCTCGCGACGCGGGTGCCCCGGCGGGTGTGCTCGCGGTGCAGGCGGCGCTGCCCGATGGGGAGAACGCCGAGCGCCGTCGTGCGGTGCGGCCCGGATCCGACGTGCCGGTCGTGCCCGATCCGCCGCGGCCTTCGACGGGACGCGGGGTCACAGCCCGCCTGCCGCCCGCAACCTCTCCCGCTCCTTGGGCACGTCCAGGCCGAAGGTCACCTCGGGCTCGCCGCCTGCGCCCGCCACGACCTCCTTGTCGGTGAACTTCCCCAGCGCCCGCGCGAACAGGTCAGGGTCGTGGGCGCCCCACTGCTCGACGCGTCCAGGATCGCCGAGCGCGCGGGACTTGCGCACCCGCAGCACCCCGCGCTTGCCCACCTCCCGGATCCAGTCGAGCTGCTGGAGGTCGGCCAACCCGTCGTTCCCCGGCACGAGGACCAGTTCCCGGAGCTGGTAGAACTCCACCACTGCGCCGTCGTGCGCGCTCTTGATTGTGTGGCGGGACTTCCGCCGCACGGCGCGGGCGTCGAGGACCAGGTCCTCGAACAGGTCCACATCGGACTCGCCGCGTTCGAGCGGTGTCCGGTTGACGACCCGCTTGCGCCCGCCGTGGTCGGTGACCACGGTGTTGCGGAAGCGGCGGGCGCCCCGGCCGCGGGCCTCGTCCTTGGCCCTGACCCGCTTCTCGCTGACCTCCTTGGCCTCCTTGCGCAGCCGCCGGTCGTAGGCGTCACCGCGCAGCCCCCGCGCCTTCGACTCCAGGTTTTCGGGCGAACCGCTGGGGAACCAGGAGGTCGCCCAGTCGCGGAAGGCCTTCCACTCCGAGGTCCACGCGACGAACAGCGGGTCGACCTCCTGGTAGGCGACGGCCAGCAGGTCCGCGGCCACAGCGGCGGGTACGTCGCCGTGGAAGCCGCTCGACACCCAGTCGGCCAGTTCGACCACGTCGTCGACGTCCGCCTCGCCCAGCCCGAGCGCGTCCGCGTCCTCCAGCACGACGGTGCGCAGCAGATCGCCCCGCGGAAGGCTGTCCAGGGAGGCCTGGAGTCCGGGCAGGTCCAGGTCCCGGCCCGCGCCGTGGTTGGACAGCACCGCCACCAGCCGCGCGGGCACCGTGCACCTCAGCAGGAGCGCGCCCGCGATCTCGGGGGACTCCTGGTCCAGCAGGGCGAAGGCCACCGCGGCCCGTCCTCCGTCGCCCCGCGCCAGGTGGTGGCACACGGCGTGCGGCAGGAGCAGCCGGTCGCCTCCCACGTCGGGGTGGCGCAGGTACTCGCGGAACTGCTCGACCTCGGGGCTCGCGCCGTTCTCCTCCAGCAGCGCGGCCAGGCCCGCAGGCGGTTCCGTGATCGCGAGGTGCCGCAGGTGCTGCTCCACCTCGGGAGGGCACGACTCCGCGAACCGGAAGTACGTGACCTCGACGCCGTCCTCCCCCCTGGTCGCGGGCCTGCGGTCCTCCTCGACGTGCGCGAGTGCCAGTGCGCAGAGGTCGTCCACCCAGCCGGACATGCCTCGTCCCCTCTCGGATCGGTGCGGCGGAGTCGTCGGTCAGTTGCCGCTGCGGCGCTTGCCGCGCAGGGAGAGCAGCGCGACCGATCCCAGGAGCAGCGCGACGAGCGCGAACACGGTGATGCCGCGGACCGACGCCCCGGTCGACGCCAGTGGCGTGGTGGGGGTCGACACCGCCCCGGCCGCGGCGGCCGAACTCTTCGGCGCGGACGCCGACGTGCTCTTGGACGCGGAAGCCGAGGTGCTCTTGGACACCGACGTCGACGCGGGCGTCGACGAGGTGGCGGGTGCCGAGGACGACGGGCTCTCCGTCGTCGTGGTCGTGGTGGGCGGCGCGGTCGTCGTGGTGACCACCGGCGCGGCCTTCACGGCGACGGTCGTCGAGGTCCGCGATGCCACGGCCTCACCCGCCGGACCGGTCGCCGAGGAGGTGGCGTCGAGGACGACCTTCCCGCCCGTCGCGTCCGCCTCGGTGATCCGGTAGGTCGCGGTGCACGTCGACAGGGAGCCCGCGGCCAGGCCGTCCGCCAGCGGCGGCGTGCAGACCAGCGGGGGGAGCGTGCCCGCCGGGGAGGCCAACGACGCCGTCGCCTCCACGCCGGTCAGCGCCACGAACCCGGTGTTCCGCACGAGGACCCGGAACTCGACGTCGTCGCCCGTGCCGCCGACGACCCCGTCCTGGTTGCCGTCGGACAGGTCCGCCGTGGACGCTTCGACGGACATGAGCGCGGACTGGACGAGCGGGACCTCCGCGGTGTTCGACTTCGTCGTGACGGCGACCGGCGAGTCGCCCGACAGGGTCGGCGTGTAGGCCAGTGAGCCGACGGTCGTGTCCTCGGGACGGATCGTGTACGCGGCGGTGCAGGTGCTCGTCGCGCCCGGCGCCATCGCGGCGCCGATCTCGGGCGTGCACCGGAAGTCCAGCACCGAGTCGCCCAGCATGTCGTAGAGCGCGATGTCCGCCAGCGTGGTGGTGCCGGTGTTCTTCACCACCACCTCGTAGGTGACGACGTCGTTGGCGTCGTTCTTGCCGTTGCCGTTCCTGTCGTCCACGCCCTGCACCTTGGCGGTCAGGTCGATCGAGGCGACCTTCGGCAGTTCCGTGGTCAACGCGATCGCTCCCGCGGGGAGCACCGCCGTGCCCTGCGCGGTGGTGCCGCTCACCACCGGGCTGTAGGACACGACGCCGGCGTCGATGTCGCCCTGGGTCAGGGTGTACGAGCCGGTGCACACCAGCTGCAAGAGCGGGTCCAGCGTGGTGTCACCGGTGTTCGGGCAGCCGGTGAGCACGATCTTGGTGTCGCCCTTGCCGACCACGTCGCCCACGGCGGAGACGGTGTGGAGCGTCGTGTTGCCGGTGTCGGCGATGGTGATCTTGTAGTCGATCCGGTCCCCCGGCCGGTAGAGGCCGTCCTGGTCGGCGTCGACAAGCGTGGCGCTGCCGGTCGCGGTGATCCCGGAGGACTGCGCGATGGGCACGGTGAACTTGAGTTCGCCCCGGAGGAGCACGCCGAACGGGATGATCTGCCCGGCCGCGTAGACGTCGAAGGCCACCGAGCCCCGGTCGATGTCGGCCTGGACGAGCCGGTACGTGGACGTGCAGGTGGCCTTCTGGCCGGGGTCGAGGGTGAGGCGGCCGGTCCCGTCGGGGCACACCGCGAGGGACTGCGCCGTGACCGGATCGTTCTCGTGCACGTTCAGCCCGACGGGAGCCGAGGTGTTGCCGGTGTTCTCGACGGTGAAGGTGACCGACACCGGGTCGTCCGGCCGCAGGGGTCGTCCCTGGTCCGCGATCGTCCCGCCACCGGTGATCGTCAGCTCCGGCAGCCGGTCGAGGGCCGTGTCGTCGACGACGGCGGACGACTTCAGCTGGGCGCCCAGCGCTGATCGCGCGGAGGCGGTCGCGGTGGTGCGGACCTTGGCCACGTTGATGTCGGCGGTCGTGACCGCGTACCGGGCGGTGCAGGTCGCGGTGCCGCCCGGCGCCACCGGTGTGGCCGCGCACGTCACCACCGGAGCCGTGGTGGCGGGGGCGGTGGGAGTGCTCGTGACGGCGACCGAGTTGACCGTCGTCGTGCCCTCGTTCTCGATCGCGTAGGTGTAGTCGATCGCGTCACCCGCGTCGTCCCGCCCGCTGCCGTTGAGGTCGACCACCGTCGAGGACACCCCGGCGAGGGCGATCCGGGCGGGCTGGAGGACGACCTGGCCCGGTCCGTTGTTGGCCGCTTCCTCGATGGAGTACGAGTACACCTCCTCGGCCTGTCCCGGCAGGAAGTCGCGGACGCAGGAGGCCCCGCCCCCGCCGCCCCCGCCGGTCGCGTCGGTGACGCTGTGCGCGCCTTCGCCGCCGGTACCACCACCGCCGGTGCCTTGGCCGTCCTTGACGCAGCCCCCGCCTCCGCCGCCTCCCCCCGACACGCCGACCCAGCCGTTGTAGGAGTTCCCGCCCCCGTTCCCGTTGCCCGCGGACGTGGATCCACCCGTACCACCGGAAGCGCCTCCGTTGCCCCCGGAACCGTCGAACCCCTTGATGCCGCCGTTGCCGCCGTCACCACCGTTGGTGTCGTTGTTGGCGTCGCCGCCGCCTCCGCCGCCTCCTGCGGCCTCCATGACCAGGGCGAGTCCGTTCGCGGCGACGATCGCGCTGCTGCCGCCGCCGTTCCCGCCCGCCTCACCACCGAGCTGGCCCGAGCCGCCGAACCCACCGGTGTGGTAGCCGCCGTAGTTGCAGGCCAGGTAGACCTGCAACACGTCGCCGGGGGAGACGTCCAAGGAGGCCCGTAGCACCGCACCCGCCCCGCCGGAGGCCGCGCCCTCGTCACCGCCATCGGTGTTGCCGGGTCCGCCCCGGTTGCCCTTGACGATGACGTCCAGGCCCATGGTGCCTTCGGGAACGGTGTAGTAGTACGGGTTCGTCGTGGTGCCGGTGTTCCCGTTCGCGTCCTGCGGACAGTCGTAGGTCCTCGCTTGCAACGGCGCGGGCTGCGCCGACGACACCCCGCCGAGCGGTCCGGTCAGCGACGACAACACCAGGAACGCCACCCCTGCCGTCGCCGCGGCACGCCCCCCGCGTCTCCGGATTACCTGTGCCCGTGGCTTCGACATGCTGTGTCCCCTCGGATGCCGGTGTGGCCGCGGTACGTCGGCCGGACTGCCGGTGACGCTAAGGCGGTCCGCGCCGCGGGACGTCCCGCGCGAGGCAGATACCGGGGCACCGCGCCCGGCCCCATCGGGCAGCGGTCCGGCTGGGAGCCGTCGGGCGCTGGGGTGCCGGTGATCGTGCTGCCCCTTGGTCTTCCCCTTAGCGCTGCCTCACCGAGCCGGGGGAGGGGCACTGTTTTCCCGGCCGGCAACGAGATTGCGGAGGGGACGACATGACCGATGACCTCGGGTGGATCGACGACGGGACCGTCCGGGCGCTCAGGAGCCGCCACGGGGACGGGTGGGAGCACCTGTTGCGGGAGTTCGCGGGTGCGACCGGTGGCTGGGCGGCGCTGGACGACGAGGGGAGGAACGCGCTCGCGCTCGAGTTCGCCCGGCAGGGGGCGGGCGCCTTCGACTGGCTGGACGTGGAGAACCGGGACTACCTGCGCGGGCAGTACGGCGACGAGTGGGACGTCGTGCTCGCCGGCTACCTGGACGACACCTGGGGCGCGGACTGGACGTCGTTCGACGACGACACCAAGAACCGCATGTGGACGGAGCTGACCGCGCGCACGCACGTCGACGACCCCGACGTCGCCGAGGAACCCGCGGTGCCCACCGACGCCGAGGTGGAGGCGTACCTGCGCGGTGAGCTGGACATCCCCGAGCACGTGGAACGCCTCCTCCTGCTGGCCGTCGAGCGCGGCACGCTCGTCGCCGAACCCGCCTGACGCCACCGGAGGACCGACATGTCAGCACCGTTCAACAGCACCGCGGACTACAACGCGGAGAAGGCCGTCGCGGACTCCGGCTTCCAGCTGGTCACCGCCGCGTCGATCGCGCTCGCGGTCGTGACCTTCCACCTGCGCAAGGGTTCACTGGAGATCCCGACCCTCCGGGAACGGACACCGCTCGGGGCGGAGTACGTCCAGGGGTACCGCAAGGGCGAGTCCTCCGGGGTGGACGCCACCTTCACCTGGCGCACCGACTGGAACTGGAAGGGCTACTTCACCTGGGGCACCACCGAGAGCACCTTCCGGCTCGGCCACGGCGACCGCGTGCTCGCCTCCTCCGCGGTCCCCCTGCGGATCACGTTCGACCGGGTCCGGTGCAGCGGGCTGGGAGGGACGCGCTGGACGATCGAGAACCTGGTCGTCCGCAGGGGGGACGGGGACATCCGACTGCCGTGGCTGACCGAGGTCAAGGCCGAGATCGAGGTGTTCTCCCACCCCTCGGAGGAGCCCGGCACCCGCTACGTCGAACTGCGCTTCAGGTGGATGGAGTACGGCAGGCTGACCAACTCCGAGCGGTCCGCCTCGCTCTTCATCCACGCGGACGGTCGGGCCACCCACGGCGACGACGCCTTCCGAGCTGCCGTCGGCGCGGACTACGACCGGGTGGTCGGGGCCCTCGCGCACGGTGCCGCGCCGGTCGACTACGAGAACCCGATTCCCCACGTCCTGGTCCCCGACAGCGAGGAGTCGGGGTAGCCGTACCGGCAGGTGGTGGCGCCCGTGGTCCGGGCACCACCACCGCGCCGGGATCAGGCGCCGGACTTCGGCACCTCCGCCATGCGGGTGGCCCGCACCGCCTTGCGCACCTGGTCGCAGTCGCCCGTGGTGGTGCCCGCGACGGCCGCGCGCGAGTTGAGCGCGCACGCCGTGTCCAACGCGGTGCCGAGGTCGCGGAACGTCGAGGCCGGGGTCAGCTGGTTCTGCACCGCCCACCACAGCGCGACGGACTTGTCCAGGCCGAGTCCGGAGACGGTCTCACCGCCGAACGACCCGCCGTCGGCGATCAGGAACGCCGCCTTGTTCGCGACGCCGCTGTTGCGGTGCGGATCGGCACCGGACACCCAGTACTTCCCGTCGACCTGGTCGGGCTGCCGGTGCTTCGTCGGGTCGGCCATGTCGCGGATGACGCCGAGCGAGGACCCGTCGCCGATCTGCCACCGGGTGCCCGCGAGCTTGCCCGGCGTCGTCAGGTCCACGAACTCGCCGAAGATGTCGGACATCGCCTCGTTGATCGCACCGCTCTCACCCCGGTACAGCAGGCCGGAGATCTGCTGCGTCACCCCGTGGGTCACCTCGTGCGCGGTCACGTCGACGGTGCTCACGCCCTCGCCGAAGGCCATCTGCTCACCGTCCCAGAACGCGTTCGCGTAGGGGCAGCCCTCCTCCGCGCTGCACAACCGGACGGTGGCGCGCAACGCCTTCCCGTTGCCGTCGCCGACGTCGACACCCAGCATCGTCGTCAGGTCCACCCGCAGGTGCCGGGAGTACAGGGCGCTGGTCCGGCCGAGGTGGTCGTAGACCTCGTCCACATCGGACTCCCCGTTCGCGGGCGAATCCTCGGTGCGGGTCGCGGGGAACGTCGTGCCGCAGCGGACGTCGGCCCGCAGCCGCTCGTCCGTGGTGAACCAGGTCGCCACCTCGGTGCGCTTCGCGTCGCACACGACCCGGTTGTTCACCTGCTCGGTCGCCTCCCACGCGGTCAGCGCCGTCGCGTCCACCGCGTCGACCACGACCTCCCAGCGCCTGCCGTCGACCGCCGCGCGCACGGGAACCACGTACGCGGGCCTGGCGACCCCGTCACCGCCCTCGCCGAACAACGCCGCGTCGTACCAGCCGCGCCGGGCCCCGGAGGTGATGAGCCCTGTGGGGTCCATGCCTGCCCGTTCCGCCGTCGCGGCGACCGCGGCCTTCGTGATCGGGCCGCCGTCGGTTGCGTCACCTGCGGGGAAGGCCCCGGACGTGCCGCGCGCGGTGCGCCCCTGCGCCGACACCAGCGCCCCGGACCGGTCGAGCAGCTGCACGACTTCGCCTCCGAGCACCGGAACGCCCGAGAACTCCTGCCGGTAGCGCACGGCGCTGCCGCCGTCCAGGACGCGGGCGGACACCTGTCGCAGGGTGGAGCGGTTCACGTCGAAGCCCCGCGCCACCAACGGGAGGTGCTCGTCCGCCGCGGTCGCGGGATCGCCGCCCGCGGGGTGTGCGGCGACCGGCCGCACAGCGGTCACCAGGTCGGCGTCCCGGTCGACCGCGAACGCCGGTGCGGCGTTCGCCGGGGCGCCGTTCGCGCAGAGCACCGCGGCGAGGGCGAGGCAGGAGAGCACCCGCGAGGGGTGCGTCGTGAAGTGGGGCACGGATCGTCCTTCGGTCGGTGAACCCGGCTCGTGGCCGGGTGATCAATTCGTAGGCGACCGGCACGACGGCGGGCAGCGGCCCATCGCCCGGTGCCCGCCGCGGCGGCGCTGTCCGATCGGGCAGGCCGACCGGACACCGCGGTGCCCTGGCAGCCCCGCTCCGCGACGACCTGGTCGGGTGCCTGGAAGTCGGCGCGTTCAGGCGGTCGGGGGCGGGTGGGCCCACCGCAGTCTGGGGTTCCCCGACGAGGAGAGGCGCGCCATGAGCAGTCCGAACGACGTGATGGAGACCCGCTGGGAGCAGTGGTTCCCCCACGACCTGTACGCGATGCCGAGGACCTGGCCGTCGGCCCCCACCGCGATGGCCCCCTACGACACCCTGCGCGACCGGTACGCGGGCCGGACCCTCGCCGAGCTGCGAGCCGGCGCCCGGCGGGAAGTGGCCCAGGACCTGGACACCGTCCTCGGCAGGGTGACCACGGCGCTGCGGGAGTCCGAAGTGGACGAGGAGAGGGCGTTGCTGGACCAGGTGACCAACGACCTCACCGCCCTGTCGCACTGCTTCGCCGAGCACGTCGACAGCGCGGCGGGAGCCGTGCCGGACCCGGACTTCGGGGTGCCGGTCGACGCCGACTCGTTCGTGTTCGACCAGGGACTCGGGCTCGACGCCGGCGACTCCGCGGCGCGCTACAACGCGGTGCTGGCGGACTTCCGGGTGGGCGCGGCGTCGGCCGAGTCGATGGCGGAGGCCGCGGCCGACCTGCTGCGCGCGTCGGGGTCCGTCGACGTCGACGACCTGCGGGAGCAGGCCGAGTTGTTGCGGTTCTCCGTCCGGCAGACCTACGAGGCCGCGATGGAACTGGTGCGGCAGCAGGGTTCCGGGACCCAGTTCGCCTTCGAGTGACGGAGGGGGTGGGGACCGCGCGGCGGCCCTGATCACTGCCCCATCGAGCAGCGCCCCCGCTTCCGCGTCGCCCATCGTGGTGGTTGCCCCGGCGTCCTCCGCGCCGGAAGCGATGGCACTGGACGACAACTTCCTCTACAGGCGAAGGCTGGGGACCGGTATGGCAGTCCGGCGGATCAAGCTCAACGGCAAGGAAGTCAGGGCCGACTACCAGTCGGTCGTCAGCGGCACCGCGGAGTCCTCGGAGCAGCTGCTGCACTGGCTGCGCGAACAGCACGGGCAGATCGGCCCGAAGTTCGGGTGCGGCATCTCCCAGTGCGGCGCGTGCACCGTCCTGGTCGACGGTGCGATCACCCGCTCCTGCGTCACGCAGGTGCACACCGTCGTCGAGCGCGCCGAGGTGCGCACGCTCGACGGCCTGTCGAAGAAGAACGACCACCCGCTGCAGAAGGCGTTCGTCGAACTCCAGGCCGGGCAGTGCGGGTTCTGCCTCAACGGCATGGTCATGGGCGTGCTCGGGTGGCTGGAGGAGCGGATGCGCAACCGCAACCGCACGGTGCCCACCCAGGCCGAGATCAAGGACTTCCTCTCCGGCGGGGCGGACAGGTCCAAGCCCAACTACCTCTGCCGCTGCGGCACGCACTACCGCATCGTCGCG
The DNA here is from genome assembly GCF_032460545.1 of Umezawaea sp. Da 62-37. Taxonomy (GTDB): domain Bacteria; phylum Actinomycetota; class Actinomycetes; order Mycobacteriales; family Pseudonocardiaceae; genus Umezawaea. The sequence continues at coordinate 1,543,890 of NZ_CP135965.1, read as the reverse complement.
GCCGTCGAGAAGGCCGCGAAGGAGATGCTCCGATGACCACCCCACCCGATCACGCCGCACCCACCAGGCGCAGCTTCCTGACAGGCCTGGGGGTGGTGGCCGTCGGTTTCGCCGTCGGCCTGCCCGAGGTCTCCGCGGAGGCGGCGGGCAAACCCGACAGCCTCCTGCGGATCGTCAGGGACCCGGCGGCCCTGCCCGCGATCCCGACCCCGCCCCCGACCGCGTCCTGGCTGGTGCTCGACGAGGACGACATCACCCTCTACAGCGGACGCGTCGAACTCGGCACCGGCGTGCGGACAGCGCTGTCCCAGATCGTCTGCGAGGAGCTCCGCTACCCGGTCGCCGAGTTGAAGTACGTGCAGTCCGACACCTACCTGGTGATCAGCCAAGCGGGCACGTACGGCTCCAAGAGCCTCCAGGTCGGCGCGCCGGAGCTGCGGGCAGCGGCCGCGACCGCCTACCGGGAACTGCTGCGCCTGGCCGCGCTGGAGTTCAAGGTCGACGCCGCGCAGGTCGAGGCGCGCGACGGGAAGTTCTACTACCGCAACCGCTCCGTCGAGTACTCGAAGCTGATCAAGAAGACGAGCTCCGTGCTCTACACCGACAGCGCGGCACCCCTGGTCGCTCCCGCCCAGTACAAGGTCGTCGGCAAGAACGTGCAGCGGCTGGAGCTGCCGGGCAAGCTCGACGCCACGTTCAAGTACCTCGCCGACGTCACCGTGCCCGGCATGCTGCACGCCCGCGTGGTGCGCCCACCGGGCCGCAACGCCACCAACCCGGTGATCACGAACCTCGACCGGGCCCGCGCGATCCCCGGCTTCGTCGACGTGGTGCGGGACGGCAGGTTCATCGGTGTCCTCGCCACCGGCCAGTGGGCGGCGGCCCGTGCGGCCTCACCCACGACGGGCATCACGGTGGCGTGGACCAACGGTCCCGACCTGATCCCGCAGGCAACCTTGCCCGACGCGCTGCGGGACCCCGCGAACGCTTACGCGCCGAACACGTTCGACCCGCCGGGGCAGACGGTCGCCGCGACCGCGTTCGACTCGCCGACCCTCCAGGCGAAGTACTTCACGCCCTTCTACGGGCACGGGATGATGGGCGCGCCCGCCGCCGTGGCCGACGTCCGCACCGCCCCGGACCCCGCGACGGGCATCCAGGCCACGGTGTGGTCGAGCAGCCAGAACGTCACCGACACCCAGGCGGTGATCGCCTCGATGCTGGGGCTGCCCACGGCCGCGGTGCGCCTGCGCTACGAGGAGTCCTCCGGCTGCTACGGCCACAGCGGATCGGACGACTGCGCCGCGGACGCCGCGCTGCTGTCGAAGCTGGCGGGCAAACCGGTGCGGGTGCAGTGGAGCCGCCAGGACGACTTCGGCTGGGAGCCGCTCTCGCCCGCGCAGGCGCACGACATGGCGGGGAAGGCGACCTCGGCGGGCATCCAGGCGTTCGACCACCTCGCCTACCTCCCGACGGCGAACAGCCGCCCGCGCGGCGGGAACGCGGGCACCGCGCTGGCGGCGACCCTCCAGGGCGCGCTGCCCGCGAACCTGCCCAACTCCTCCTTCAACCAGGCGGGCCGCAACCTCCCCGTCACCTACACCTTCGCCAAGCGGTCGCGGGCGACCCTGGTCAAGTCGTTCGTCAGCACCGGCAACGCGGCGGACGGCTCGGCGATCCCCGCCTCCCCGCTGACCTACCGACTGCCCCGGTCGAGCGCGGTGCGGTCGCTGGGCGGGTTCTCCAACAGCTTCGCCAACGAGTCCTTCTTCGACGAACTCGTGCTCAGCCGGGGACTGGACCCGTTGGAGGAGCGGATCAAGTCCCTCCAACCGCCCGGCGCCTACCGGGCCGGGGCGGCCATCCCGTTCGGCGCGACCGACGGGCCTTCGCGGGCCGCCTACGTCTGCTCGCTGCTGCGGCCGTTCTGGGCGGCCAGGCCGAAGACCCCCGGCCGGGGCGCGGGGGTGGCCTACCAGCAGTACGAGACCACCAGCGCCCACGCGGCCACCTACGTCGAGGTCCAGGTGGACAACGGGAAGGTCGTGGTGAAGAAGGTCGTGGTGGTGCACGACTGCGGGATCGTGGTCAACCCGGACGGGGTGCGCAACCAGATCGAGGGCAACGTCCTCCAGGGGATCAGCCGGACCCTCAAGGAGGAGATCGGGTACACCGCCGACCGGATCACCACGCTCACCTGGCAGGAGAGCACCTTCACCCCCGGCCCGTCCTACGAGGTCATCCGCTTCGACGAGATCCCCGAACTGCAGATCATCGTCGTCGACCGCCCGGACCAGCCCGCACTGGGAGCGGGGGAACCCACCCACGCCACCGTTCCCGGCGCCATCGGCAACGCCGTGTTCGCCGCCACCGGCAAGCGCGTCCGCGCCCTGCCCATGACCCCGGCCAGGGTCCTGGGCTCCTGACGGGAACCCTCCCGAGGGGAACGCCGCGGTCCGGTACCGCGGCGTTCCCGCACGTCCGGGGGCCTCACCCGAAGGGGCACCCGCGATGCCCGCACGGCCTCCTCCGCGGGCCCGGCCGCCGGGGTGGGCGCAATTAGCGTCGGCGGTGAGCGGCAGGAGGCGGTGCGGATGACCAGAGGCGGGTTCGAGGGAGCCGAGGAGCTCACCAACCTGGGCGGCGCGTTCGACTGGGTGCACCCGGACGTGCCGTTCGCGCGGCTCGCGGGGTTGCGGGACGTCGAGGTGCCGCCGCGGCTGTTCCGGCTCGACGCCACCTCGCCGGGCCAGGCCGTCGTCTTCAGCCTGTTCGGCCACTGGGTGCGGACCAGGATGGCGCGGGGTCTCGTGCTGGAGGTGGCCGACTCGTGGGAGCAGGTCGAGGACGCGCTGGTGTGGTTCCACGCCAATCCGGGGCACCGAGCCGACCACCGGGGCGTCCGCCGGGTGCTGCGCGAGCTCGACCACCTCTACGGCGAGGACTTCCTCCCCGACCTCGCGGCGCTCGTCTCCGAGATCGCCCGCGGCCGCGAGGGCGTCGAGCGCAAGCTGTTCACGGCGAGGACCGCGCGTGAGGCCGCGGAGCGGGGGACCACCCTGCGCGAGGCGGCGGCGGGCATCGCGGACGAGCACGAGCAGGTCACCAGGGCCGTCGGCGAACTGCGGCAGACGCTGCTCGCCTTCGACCCGCCCGGCGGGCTGGAGCACCGGGGGGAACTGCTGTCCGACCTGGAGGCCTGCTACACCCGGCTGACCACCGCCCGCGCCGAACTCCGACGGCTCGGCGCGCACGAGGACACCGGCGACGAAGGGGGCGCGTTCGGCAGGTACGCGCAGGACGTGCAGGCCGCCGCGCGGGACTACCACGTGATCCGCGGCGAGGTCGCCACCGCCGTCCACCGGTTGCTCGTGCGCTTCGACGAGTGGCTCGACAAGGCGACGGAGCACTACGTCCGGGAGCACTACGAGACCCTGTACCCGGAGGTCTCCGGCGTCTTCCTGGCCATCAGGTCCGGAGCCGTCCTCCTCGGCGTGGCGGGCGCCACCCTCACCCTCAGCGGGGTGGGTGCCGTGCCGGGTGTCGCCACGGGCGTGCTCGCGGGGCTCCTGACCGCGGTCGGGCTGGTCGGCGCCAAGATCGAGCGCTGGAACACGGTGCGCGGGGCCAAGCGCGACCCCGCGCTGCGGCTCGACGCCATGACCAAGGGCGCGGAGGAGGTGCCGGGGGAGCGGCGCCTGCTCCTGGCCGAGCGCACCGCGAAGGTGGGCGAGGCGTCGAACCTGGCCGACGAGGTCGTCGAGCGGAGCGCGCACGCGTTGGAACACGGCGGCAGGCTCGCCGAGCACAGCGGCCGGGTCGCGGGCGTGGTGGCGGGTGTCGCGTCGACCATCGGGCACGTCGTGGCCCCGGTGGCGGTGGTCGTCGGCGGAGGGGCGAACATCCTCGACTGGCGGATGTACGCCAGGAAGCAGGGCGTCCGGCTGGAGGAGGTCGTCGCCTCGGAGACCGCCCGGACGGCGGAGGCGCTGATGGCGCTCGCCGCCCGGAGCAGGCGGCTCGCGAGGATGGGGATCGACCTGGACCAGGTCGAGGTCATCGACGTGGTGGGCCGGGAGGGCTTCGCCGTCCGCGCCAGGACCACCGCGAGCGGCGACCCCGTCGAGCTGTTCATCGACCAGGACGGCCGCTTCCGGCGGTTGGACGTGCTGAGCCTGCTCAAGGAGCGGGTGAAGCGCAGGCCGAGGCTCACCGTCGGGGACGACGAGTTCGACCTGGAGTGGGACAGCGCGATCTGGACGGAGGCCTCCGAGGACGACGACCACGAGGCCGTGGCCGAGGTCCGTGCGATCCGGCGGTCCGACCACGCCCTGGTCAGCACCCTCCTGGCCGTCCACTCCGACGCCGGGGTCGACGCGCTCTGGGTGGGCGAACCCGCGTTCGCCACCGCGTGGGAACTCGCCCAGGAGGCGTGGGAGTGGGTGACGACCGAGTACGTCGAGGGCATCAGGCCCTTCGGGGAACGCGACTACCACCCGATCGCGTGGTCCGAGGAGGCCTGGACGTGCGACGAGCAGGGCGGTGGCGTGACGGGGCTCCAGCCGGACGCCTCGCCCGAACGGGTGGGGCAGCTGTTCTCGCTCGTGGTCGCCGTGCCGTTCACCACCGACCCGCTGGAGCCGGACCACCCGGACGCGCACACCGCGTTCGTCGTCGCGCGGATCTGGAAGGACGTCGTCTCCGGAGCGGCCCAGGTCGACGTGCTCACCACCGTTGTGGACCCGCCGGTCGGCTAGGCGTCCCCCGGCGGGCGGTCGTCGTGCGCGCGGTGCCCCAACGGGGTGGAATGACCGGGCACGCGCCCACCACGGCGCCGTCGTTCGTGTGGAGGTCCTTCCGCGACGCCGCGGGAGGTCACCAGGATCCGGAGGTGCGTCACATGGCCATCCGACTAGACCTAGAACTGAGCGCCCTCCTCGACGAGCTGCTCACCGACTTCGCCGTCCCCGGCGCCGCCGCCCAGGTGGTGTCCCGCAACCGCGTGCGCAAGGCCGTCGCGGGCGTGGAGTCCACGGCGTCCGCCTTCCCGGTCGGGCCGCACTCGCGGTTCGGCATCGGGTCCATCTCCAAGATCCCCACCATCGCGGTCGCGCTGTCCCTCATGGACGAACGCGGCATCGGCCTGGACACCCCGCTCGCCCACCTGCTGCCGGACCTGGAGTTCGCCGAACCCGGACTCGCCGCCCGGATCACCGTGAGGCACGTGGTCACCCACAGCAGCGGCCTGCAGAGCGACCACTTCCCCGACCTGCCGCCCGGCGACGACCTGCTCACCCGGTACGTGGCGTCCTGCCGGACCGTCGGCGCCCTGCACGACCCCGGCGAGCGCTTCTCCTACTGCAACTCCGGTTTCATCCTGCTCGGCGCCGTGGCCGAACGGCTGGGCGGACGACCGTGGCCCGAACTCCTGACCCAGCGCGTCCTCGTCCCGCTCGGCATGGCCGACACCGTCCTGGGCGCGGGCGGCGACACCGACGAGCCGGTCCGCGGCCACGTGGTCGACCCCGCCACCGGCGTGCTGGTCGAGGAGCCGTTCTGGCTGCCCGCCCCGGTCGGGCCCGCCGGTCTGCTCTCGACCACCACCGAGGACCTCACCCGGTTCCTCGGCGCGGTCCTGCCCGGTCGACCCGGCCGGTTCGCGCGCGCCGCCGCGGTGATGGCCGGACCCGGCATCGCGACGCCACCGGGGCACTCCCTGCTCGGCGCCCGCCGGTGGCTGCCCGGCTGGGCGGAGTGGGACCTCGACGGCCTGCGGGTGCTGGGCTACGACGGGTGCATCGGCAACCAGTGCTCGGCGGTCCGGATCGTGCCCGACGAGGACTTCACCGCGGTCGTGCTGACCAACGCGCTCGAAGGCGAGTGGGTCGCCGCCGAACTGCTCGACCACGTGCTGGCCGAGGCGTTCGACGTGCGGGTGCCCGCGCTGCCGGAACCGGCGCCCGCGGGCGGGCCGCTGCCCCGCACCGCCGTCTACACCAGGGACGGCGCCACGCTGGTGCTGGAGCACGACGGCCCGGACCCGGTGCTGTCGCTGCGCTTCGGCGGGGACATCGCGCCGTGGACGGCCATGGAGTTCCACCGCGCGCCGCTGCGGCCCGCCGGGGACCGGCTCTGGGTCGTGGACCTCGACCGGGGGTCCCGCGAGGTCGCGTTCGACGGCCCCCTGGTCGGCGGCGCGCCGGAGTGGCTGCACTTCGAGGTGCAGGCGCACCGGCTGGCGCGCTGATCCACCTGCGGCCGCCGGGCCCCGTGCGCTCGTCGCGAGCCACGGGACCCGGCGCCACACCACCCACCCCGTCCGGGGAGGGGAGCCCGGTCAGTCGAAGCGCAGGAGGGCACCCGGCCCCGCCGCCAGTTCGACCATGGTGGCGACCTTCCACGCGCACCCGCACGCCTCGCCGACGCCCGTGACGACGTAGTCCTCCGGTTGCGCGGGGTCGCCCCGCTCCAGCGTGCCGACGCAGTGCGCCGAGGCGGTGACCTCCTCGACCAGGTGTTCCGGGTGGCTGTCGCCGTCCGTGAACAGCGTGTACCGGTGGTCCACCAGCACGTGGAGCCGCTCGCCGAGGTGCAGCAGCGCGGTCGTGTTGCCCCGCACCGCGGACTCGAACACGTCGCCGTCGAAGACCGCCGTCGGCGGGGCGTCGAACCACACGTCCTCCGCGCCCGCCTCGACCAGCGCCTCGTGGACCGTGCCGCGCAGGGAAGCCGGGCAACCGTGCACGACCCACTGCACGTGCCGGTCGACCACGACCGCCGTCACCGACCCGGCGGACTCGATCTCCCGACCGGTGACCCACTTGGTCGTCATCGGGTGGTGGCCCGTGCCGACGACCACCAGCCCGTCGCAGTGGACCACCGGCTCGAAGTCCTGCGCCTCCAGCGCTTTCAGCACCTCGTGGTTGCGCCGGACGACCGCGTCGACGTCGAGGGAGTGGTCGTCCGCGATCCAGTAGCGCGGGTCGTCCACCTCCACCGCGCCGTCCGACACCGACTCCGGGACGTGCAGGCCGAGGTCGGCCAGCCACCAGCGCGTGGTGTCGTTGAGCAGCAACCCCCTGCGGTCGGCGTGGTCCAGCCCGACGAACGCGGCCGCCAGCCAGTCGGGGGACTCCTTGGCGTTGGCCAGGACCGCCACGACCGAGGCGAGGTCCTGGGCCGAGGCGCCGTCCGGAATCGCCCTGGCGGTCAGCTTGTCCACGTACAGCCCCGGTTCGACGGACTCGACGTCCCCGCCCGCCGCGACGAGCCGTTGGCGGAGCGGGTCGTCGCGCACCGCCGCGTCCAGGTCGCCGGGCGAGAGGTAGGCGCCGGTCTTCGTCCCGTCCCCCGGAGCGCTCGTACCGCTCCACCCCGTGTTGACGCCGACGTGCACCCCACCGCGGTGCTCCAGGTCGACGGCCAGGCACGCTCCCCAGTAGACGGTCCGGCCCGCGTTGGCCGGGTCATGCAGGATCTCCGACAGCCTGACCGTCCGCCCCTGCTCGGGAATGACCTGCCGGTACTCCGGGTGGTCGGCGGGGACTCTGGCGAAGTCGAGCATCGACGGGTGGGTGAGCGAGTAGTCGCGACACCTGCTGCCCGCCTCCGCGACGCCCGTGGGATCGCGGAACGCGGTGTCGTCCAGCTGTTCGAGCCGCCTGCCGACCGTGTCCGCGAGCAGGTGCAGCGGCTCCTGGAAGAAGAGCACGCGCATGCCCTCGGGCACGGTGACGAACGGCTCCGCGGCGGACGGGTGCCACGCGCTGTGGCCGGTGGCGATCACACCTGGCACGGCTCCTCCGCTCTGTCCGGGACTTCCCCGATCGTCGTCGCGGCCACGCGCGCCGCGCGGCCCGGTGGGGACGCGGAAAGCGCAGGGCTTCGCCCTTCCGGGCAGTGGTGGAGTCCGAAGTGGACCGCGCCGAAGGCGATCGGGACCCGACGACCGGGCCGGCCGGTCGGCCAGGTGTTAACTTCGGCCGGTGACGGTGATCAGACGTGCGACCCCCGAAGACCTGCCCGAGCTGGCCGAGATGGTGCGCGAGTTCTACGCCGTCGACGGCCACGTCCACGACGGCGCCGTCGTCGCGGAAGCGCTCGGTCCGCTGCTGCGCGACGACCTCTTCGGCCAGGTCTGGATGTTCGACTCGGGCTACGCGGTCGTCACGTGGGGCTACTCGATCGAGTCCGGCGGCAGGCACGCCCTGCTCGACGAGCTCTACGTGCGCTCGCGCGGCACCGGCGTCGGGGGCCGGGTGATCGAGGAGGTCTACGAGCACTGCGCCGGCCTCGGCATTCCCCGGATGATGCTCGAAACCGAGCGGCACAACGACCGGGCGCGGCGGTTCTACGCGCGGCACTCCTTCGTCGAGGAGGACTCGGTGTGGTTCAGCCGCGGTGACTCGCTGGGACACGTCGAACCGACCGCGGTGGACTGAGCGCGGTGGACTGAGCGCCTCCAGCGGCGACGGCTGCGCGGTGGGGCACAGCGGCGCGCCCCATCGGGCAGCAGGAATTCCCCCACCCGTGCCGAAGTGCTGCCGATACTCGGACCCATGGCTGTCGAGAATTGGGACCGGTACGGCACCCTCATCGAGAAGGTGGCCGAGGACAGGGATTTCTGGTCGGGCAAGGCCAGCGTGGACGAGGTCAGGGCCGCGCTGCCCGAATACGACCACGAGCTGCTCGACGAGTTGATCGCGGAAGTCGGCGAGGACGAACCTGATGCGCTCCTCCGCTACCTCCGGGACGCCTTCACGGCGATGTCCACGGCCGGTGTCGCCCATGAGGACGAGCGGCAGCCCGTGGGGCAGGAATCCCCGGTGGGACGCTACTTCCGACCGGACATGTCGAAGGTCTACGACGAGACGTTCGGCTGGGTGCCCATCGCGGAACTGCCCGAAGGGGAACGGGTCCCACGCATCGGTGACGTCTACTCCGAGGACGGCGAGTCGTGGGTTCCCTTCACGGCCGAGGACGTGGCCGACTGGGGCGAGATCACCACACCGGCCCCTGTGGCGCAGCAGGACGCCGACATCCGCTACTACGACTCCACCTTGACGAGGTTCTGGGACCCGGTCGCACGGACCTACCAGGAGGCTGTCGCTCGCCCGCCCGTCGTCGGCGTCGACCGGCGGTTCACGCCGGAGGGCGACAACACCGAACTCATCACCTCCGAGATGCTCACCGAGCGCACCGGGAAGCGCACGCGGTCGGCGGACCAGTCGAAGGACGACCTGAAAGCCGCGTTGGACGGCGGTGTCATCGCGGTCGTGCGCAACGGCGTGCTCCGGAAGGCCACGGTCAAGGTGCCGCAGGACAACCTGGGCTCGCTGCTCGACTCGGTCGGCGTGCCCGGCACGGCGGACATCGCGGACCTCAAGGAGAAGTGCCGGGCGGACGGCTACAAGGGGACCTGGAACCGCGTCTACGTCGACGACAACGCGGGTCTGGGGTTCATCCTGACGCTGGACGCCGGGATCGACCGGTACTCGCGGTCCGCGGGCGACAACCCGGTGGACTCCTTCCGCGCCAGGGTCACCTGGCGGTTGAACCTCGTGATGAGCCCGGATTTCCAGGCAGGACTGAACAGGACCGCGGTCGCCGCGCTCCAACGGGTCGACGACACCGCTCCCTACCTCCTGCTCGACGACCTGGTGGTGCTGGGCGACCACGGGCGCACCGCCGACGTAGTGAGGATGTTCGAACTCATCAGCCGCCTGGAAGGAGGCGGCAGGCTGCGCCGCGGGACGGTCAGGAGAACCACCCGCCTGCGCAGACCCGTCCTGAAGACCGACGGCGGCAAACCCGTCCACGACGCACTTCGCGCGGCGGGGTGGAAGGACCAGGTCGTCGCAACCGACTGACGTGGCCGGCACCGGTGCGCGAGACTGCTCCGATGGTTTCCGAGTACACCCAGAGCGACCGCTTCCGCGATGCCCGCATCCACCTGAGCGACCTCACCGGCCTGGAGATCCGCGACTGCGAGGTGAGCGGTCTGAAGATCGTCGACTGCTACGGCAGCGATGTGCGCATCGGTGGTGACTTCGAACGCGTCGTCGTCCACGACGTCGACGTCACCGCCTACGTCCAGTCCGAACTCGACCGCCTGCACCCCGCACGAGCGCTGGCGCGCAACGCCGTGTCCGTCGAGGACTACCAGGCTGCCTGGAACGCCGTCGAAACGCAGTGGAGCGCGACCCTCGACCGGGTGCGGCTGCTACCCGACGCCGCACAGCACCAACAGGTCGACGGCGAGTGGTCGTTCGTCGAAACCCAACGGCACCTGCTGTTCGCCGGCGACGCCTGGCTCGGCAACGCCGTGCTCGAAGAGGAAACGCCCTACCACCCCTTCGGTTTCCCGGCAGGCGGAATGCCGCCTGAGGAGTCGGCGAAACTCGGCCTCACCCTCGACGCCACCCCGACGCTCGACCAGGTGCTCGCGCCACGGCTCGCCCGCATGGCCACGATGCGCCGTGTCGTCGACGGGCTCACCACTGCCGAACTCGACCGGGTCTGCGGCCGCAAACCCGCGGACCCGTACCCGGACCAGGAGTACGTCGTGCGCCGCTGCCTCAAGGTCGTGCTGAAGGAAGAAGCCGAGCACCACCGCTACGCGGTGCGCGACCTCGCGGTGATCGAGGCCGCCGCGCCTGGATCGCAGTAATCGCCAAGCCCCTGTCCATTGGCGGCGGGGCTTGCTTTCAATGAGCTAACAGTCGTACGGTTACGCCTGTAAGCATGTGAGGCTCAAGCAGGGCGTTACGCCGGAGCAGGCCCCGACCGAGAAGGACCGATTTCGATGAATGCACAACGCGGATTCGCACGTGGCATCGGCACCGCAGCACTGGGCACGGTGATGCTCCTGTCGGTCCAGGCACCGGCCACGGCCGCCAACTCCGGGCCCCGCCAGGTGTGCCGGGGCGTCACGGTCGACAAGACCGCTCCGGTGATCAGCCGCGCCAGCGTTCTCATCAAGGCACCGCTCGCCGAGGTGTGGCGCCTGCACGCCGACATCGACAACTGGGAGGGCTGGATCCCCGAGATCACCCCGGCGCACAAGAAAACGCCAGGACCGCTGCGACCGGGCTCGGTCTTCACCTGGTCTCCGCAGAACATGAACGTCGAGTCGACGATCAAGACGATCACACCACTGCGCTGCACCGCCTGGGGCGCACCCGTGAACGGCATCACCGGCGTACACCTCTGGACCTTCAAGCAAACCAGCGACGGCGTCCTCGCGACCACCGAGGAATCCTGGGCAGGCCCTCCCGTCGAAGCCGACATCCCCGGCAACCAGACCAACCTCGACCAGGGCCTCACCGACTGGGCGCACAGGCTGAAGGACACCGCCGAGTCGCGGTCCGATCACCACTGAGCACCACGCCCGACACCGGCCGGCCAGCGCTCGCAGTAGAGCTGACCTGCCGGTCTCCGATTATCGAGAAGGTCTACCCGGCTCCGGTTCCGATTGGCCGCGTGGTGGAGTTGCGCGCAACGGGCAAAATCCGTGTGCCACCGCCAGGTGAGTGCGTCGCCTTCTGCGAATGGGGAACTGTGGGTGCTCTCGGTGACTGGCTGACCAGGCGACTGCGCAGGCGGCCCGACCGACTGCCGGAAGACGTGCCTTCCGCAATCCCCAGTCCGGAAGAGTTCGACCGTGCTGTCGATGGTGCGTCGAGTGGGCGAGTCGACGCCGCACATGACCTCGCGTCGTTGCTCCTCGCGGTCAGCCGCAGCGGGGACGCCGATCTGATCGCACACGCGTCACGCGCTTTGATCGCGGCGGACCCGCGGGTGTGGATCGCGTTGGACGTCTCCGCCCGGCGGAACCTGTGGCACTGGAATCGACGGACCGACACCGCCGCCCGCCGTCTTGCCACCGGTCGACCCGAACCGTTGGAGGTACTGCTCTCCGCGTGCCACCCGGACGGCTTCGTGCGGGAAGCCGCCGTGGCCGCGATCTCCGAACTGGACGACGTCGTCGTGTTGCCGGTGTTGGCGCTGCGCGCGGCGGACTGGGTGACCGAGGTCCGCGATCGTGCCCGCGGGGTCTGCCGGCAGTACTTCGACCGCATGCCGACCGAGGTGGTCACCGTGCTGGCACCGGTCGCTTTCGCCCTGCAGGCCAGGCAGGCGGGTGGCTGGCTAGGCGACGCCCTGGACGGTCTGCTCCGCAACGGCCCGCCCGAAGCCATGGTCGCCGCGTTGGCTGCCGAGGACCGGCGCACCAGACGGACCGCGCACGTCATCGCTCTGGACGCGGGTCGGCTCGATGTCGACCGGATGCTGCGTACGGCGACAACCGACAGCCACCTGCCGATCCGGGTCATGTGCGCGGAAGCCGCCATCCGCGCGGCGCGGGCCATTGGCGATCACGACGTCCCACGCCGGCTGCTCGCCAGCGGAACGGCGTTGGTGCGCGCCGAGGCCGTGCGCTCCCTGGGAGCCGCGGGCGAGGTCGATCCGGCTACCGGGGCGCTGGCTGACCGCAGCGCGCTCGTGCGCGCGACCGCGCAGGCCATCGTGCGCCGCGCCGGTGCAGACCCGGCCGACCGGTACCGGGCGCTGCTCGCCGCGCGGCAGCCGCCCAACCCCTCCGTGATCGCCGGTCTGGGCGAGGTCGGAACCCACTCCGACATCGATCTGCTCCGGCCGTGGCTGGCCCACTCCTCGTCACGCGGTCGAGTCGAAGCGGTCCGCGCACTGCGGCGGCTTGGCAACACGTCACCGCACCTGCTCCTGCCACTGCTCACCGACCCGGTCTCCTCGGTGACGCGACAGGTGGCGCTCTCACTGCGCCGTCAGGCGGGCACGCTGGACGAGCGCTCCCTGCGGCTGTTGCTCGATCAGCCACACCCGCTCCACGTCCGAACCGCCGCCTGCCACCTGCTTCGGGCGCATGGCACGTGGACGAGGGTCAGCGTCGACCTCCACCTCATCGACGATCCCGTGCCCGCCATCCGCGCGGCCGCCCGGTCCGACCTCGGCAACTGGCTGGCTCGTGACGCCGCGACGACGTACTCCTTCCCCGACGGAGCACGCGCGGACGAGCTGACCGCGCTGCTCACCGACCACGAGGCCGTTCTCGGGCCCCATCAGACGCACCTGCTGCGATTCCACTTGGGACTGACCCGTTGAGCGGCCGTACCGCCGGTTCGAGCAGCGACAACGTCCGCTGTCCCGCGTCGAGGCCGACGCGGATGCCGACCGGCATCGGCAGGTTCGGGCCCGCGTGCCCGATCTCGACGTTGCCCAGGACCGGGATGTCGCGGTCGCCGAGGACGTCGAGGACTATCTCGGCGAGGCTCGGGGACGCGTCCGGCGTGTCGAGGCCGTCGATCGCGTGGGGGACGCCCACGACCATGCCGGAGATCCGATCGAGGATTCCGCAGTGGCGCATTACATGCAGGTAGCTCCACACGTACGACGCCAGGCCGCCCATCTCCTCCCAGAACAGCACCGCGCCGTCGAACCGGTCGAGCGGCAGCGCGTACGGCGTTGCCTGCGCCAGCACGATCCGGTTGATCACCCCGCCGATCAGCGGACCTTCGGCACGACCGGCACGCCAGCACTCCCACGTCGGGCTGGTGGGCAGCGCGCCGATCGGCTCGGTGCTGGTCAGCAACGTCGAGTAGAGCGCCTCCAGTTCCGCTCGGCGCCCCGCGGTCGCGGCCTGCCAGTGCCCGCCGAGTCCGGGGGTGGCCAGGTCGGCGTGGAACCCGACCAGGCCCGTCCGCGCGTAGAGGACCAGGTGCAGCAGCGAGATGTCGCTGTAGCCGAGGATCGGTTTGGGGTCGGCGATCACGGCCTCGACGTCGATCAGGTCGAGGTAACCGAGCACCGTCTGACCGCCGTCGTGCGCGATGATCGCGCGCACCTCGGGATCCCGCAGAAGAACGTTGAACTCCTCGGCGATCTCCGCCGGCGTGGCAGCGCTCCACCAACGCCGCCGCCCCGCTTCGAGCAGCGGTGCCCGGCGCACGCGGAACCCCATCCGCTCCAGCACGACCACCGCCTGCTCGAGGTCGGGCTCGTAGACGGCGTGCAGCGGTCCGGACAGCGATGCGATGACGACGAGATCGCCTGGCTTGAGGGCGCGAGGTCGAAGCAGTCGAGGCTCAGCGGAATCGGTCACCGGCGCAGTGTCCCGACACCCGCGACGACGCGCGACGCATTTACCCCGCGTTCCGACCCCAGCGCTCCGCTCCCGCTGGTCCGCCCGTCGCCGCGCTGGCGGTGACAAGGGCGCGCAGGACGTCCAGGACGTGGCGGGCGCTGGCCCGGTGGAGGGTTTCGGGACGGGTCAGGACATCGATGGAGCTGCCTGATCGGACATCGGTGAGTTCCCGCAGGAGGACGTCGGCGCGGGGTGGCGTCGTGTAGGCAGGCAGCACCGCCAACGCCGAGCCGGACGCGACGACGGCCGCGGCGACGGTGAGGTCGTTGATCCGGTGGGTGACGGTCAGCGGCCTGCCCGCGGCGGCGGCGATCAGGGCCAGGGTCGGTTGCAGGGGGTACCCGTCGTGCACGCTAATCCACGGTTCGCCGCGACGTCGGCGGCGGTGAGCACGTCCCGCTCGGCGAGCGGATGACTGCGGAGGATCCCGACGAGCAGGGGATCGCGGTCAGTCGATGGACCGGCCAGTGTGGCGTGTGGTCCAACCGTTGGGCGAGCACGAGGTCGAAGTCGGCGACCAGTGCGGGGACGCCCGCGTGGGTGACATCGGCGTCGGCGCAGGACACTGGCGGGCTGCCTTGGCGGGCCAACCTGGTGAGCAGGGATAGGAAGTAGGTCAGGGCCGCGCTGTGGAAACCCGCCAAGCCCACCGGGGCGCGGGGGTCTTCCAGGTGGTCCCGCACCGCCCGATCGGCGCGATCCAGGGCAGTCGCGACGTCAACGGCGGCCGCGGCCAGGGCGGCACCGGCGTCGGTGAGGACCAGGACGCGACCCCGCCGCTCGGTCAGCGGCACCGCGACGATGTGTTGCAGGGCACCGAGCTGTTAGGACACCGCCGACGGGCTGACGTGCAGGGCGCGGGCGACCGCGGCCAGGCTTCCGCGTTCGCCGAGTTCGCGCAGCACCCTCAGGCGGTACGGATCCATCAGTTCTGCTTCACCCCCACTTGAGCGGTTGGGGTCTTGTCTACAGGGTCGTCGGGGCAGACGCTCGCCACATATCCCAAGAGATCCCCGCACGCCGCGAGGACGTGGCCGTGCGCGGTACCCGCCTGCGACGCGGCGACGCTCCGCCACCTCTGCCCGAGCACGGGAAGCCTCGCCGGTGAAAGCCGGACCGGCTTGGCGCCGGATGCGTCCCGCGCTACCCCTGGCACTGCCGACCGCCGCGATCGGGCTCACGTTCGGGCTGCTGGCCGCCCCGGTGATCGGCGTGCCTGCCGCGGTCGTGATGTCCATGCTCGTCTGGTCGGGGACCGCCCAGTTCGCCGCGCTGACGGTGCTCTCCGCCGGCGGCGGACTCTGGGTCGCGGCAGGCACCGGCCTGCTCGGCAACGCCCGCTACCTGCCCATGGAGTTCGCGATCGCCCCCGACGTCACCGGCTCCCCGTGGCGCCGCACCGCCACCGCGGCCACCCTGGCCGACGCCTCCTTCGTCATCGCCCGCCAGACCGGCGGCGGATTCGACCCCTGCGCCCTGATCTGGGCCGCCCCGTTGCAGTACGTCTCCTGGGTCGGGGGCACCGCGGTCGAGGCGACCGCTGCCAACGCCATCGCCGACCCCACCTGGTGGGCCTGGACGTGCCGTTCCCCGTGTTCTACCTCAGCTTGCTGCTGCCCGACTTCGCCGAGAACCACCGGTCCAGGGTGGTGGCACTGGCCGCCTGCATCACCGTCGCCGCCACCCCGTTCCTGCCCTCCGGGATCCCCATCGTCCTCGCCGCCACCGCCGCCCTTATCGGAGTCCGCCGCCCATGACCTGGATCCTCATCGCAGCCCTCACCCTGGGCAGCCTCGCCCTCAAGGCCTGCGGCCCCCTGCTCGCAGGCGGCCGCACCCCACCCGCGGCCCTGCAACGCGTCATCACCCTGCTCACCCCCGCGCTGATCACCTCCCTCGTGGTCACCGGCACCCTTACCCACGGCCAGCACCTCACCCTCGACGCCCGACTCGCAGGCCTCACCGCTGGCCTGATCGCGCTCGCCGTCCGTGCGCCGCTCGTGGTCGCGCTGATTGCCGCTGTCGCCACCACCGCGGGCATCCGCCTCATCGCCTGAACCGGCGGCGCGACGAGTTGGACGGGGTATGGCTGGACCGGCATTGCTATGCGCCGTTACTCGTAACGTCGGTTTGACGAACACATAGACCAGCAGCATGAGCGGGTGTTCTTCCAGGCAGGAGCCGGATCGTGTGAGTCAGCGGGAGCGAAATGGCGCAAAAGTGAATATCTGTCACGTTGCGGTTGGATGCTGTTGAGTGACTTCGGCCAACACGTTGTTGCCTGCTTCGGTCTGACCTTTATGATCGGCGACTTCGATGAGGGGAGCCGTCTTGACTCAACAAGCAACTGCGAAGCGACCTAACCCGTTCTTACCCGGCGCTGGACTCGTCGCCGATGCCTCGGCCATAGTCGCGCTCGCGTTGACGACGACATCTAGCACAGTTATCGCTGTCGTGGCCGGAGTGGCCATCGTCGCCAGTGCAGGCCACCTGTGGGTTTACCGCGATGTCCCACTCTGCCGTGTGGGGGGCGCCGCCCTGGTGGCATTGATCGTGGGCATCGCTGCGGTGAGTATTACTTTCACACGCATCACTCTCACTCCTTCCGTCGACCGGACCCTCGATGATGGGGGAACATCTAGATCAGACACTCCTGGACCGACAAACCCTTCCAAGCCCTCTGTCGGCAGTCAGTCGCCCACTACTGGTCAGCCGACAACCACCGCAAGCAAGTCCGGCCCAGGGGATACGTCCCTGCTGTCGTTGACCCCGCTGGATGAGGCGTACTCCCACCTGCCAGTAGCGGTGAACGGCACTCTGTACACACAAGCCAAGGTCGCGAAGCCGTTCGCCAACTACGTTGGTGACTTCGCGTACGTAGAGGAGTACACCGTCCGACCAATTGCCTCTGCCGTTCTTCGGGCAAAGGTCGGAGTTTCCGATGACGCGCCGACTGGGGCCTCAGTGATCTTTACCATCACCATCGACGGGCAGCCATCCGTCACTAAAGTAGTTGCTCGTGGCACCCTCGATAACATCGAGGCTGACATCTCTGGGCAGACCCGCTTCGGCATCCGAGTGGCAAACGAATCCGATGAGCCCGTGCTGGCTGCCTGGATTGACCCGGTCATTGTGGATGGGGTGTCATAAGAGTGCGGCGAGGTTCCGGTTGACCGTTGGGAAGCATTCCTGTTCGAGTGCTGAGGTGCAAGTTGTAATTTGGTGCCAACGGCCCGTGTGCAGGACGGTGACGAGTTCTGCGGGACTTGAGTCGTGGACTCATTTTCGCCTTGGAGGAAGCCGCAGGTTGGCCCGGCTTGGTTATCGGTCTTGTATCGGTAGTCGGTGACCTGCGCTGGCTGCCCAGAAATAAGGACGTCGATGACCATTCCAGCGTCGATGTAGAAGAGTACGTGTGCATGTTTCCGGGCGACCTGTATACGGATCGCCCGGCAACAGTGGCGGTCCGCAGGATCGATCGAAATTTTGGGTGGATCTCGTCGGTGCTTTAGTTTCTTCCGCTGGAGGCGAAGAAGGTGGTCGACGGGACGAGTTCAATCCGTGCGATGCGGTCCCTCGGTTCGGAGGTATGACTGAGTAACACCCGCCGAGCCGATCTGATCACCAGCACTCCTCAGAACACCATTGCACCCACATCGTCGCGACACCCCACCGTGTTGCACCACTCAACAAGCGCACATCGGCATGACAGCGCACCTGGCCGGACGTGCCCATGCGGCATGGGTGGATGGTCGGCTGGTCTCGAACCGGTGATCTCCGCAGTTGTGCGTTGCAGTGGGGGGTGAGGTCGGTTGTGGTGGCGGTCGGCCGGAGGGTCCGGCTGGTGAGGCATGGGGTGGGCGTTGGTCGATTCCGAGACCGATGGTGTGCCGGGTACGGCCACCCAAAGCGGCGCCGCCTCGGGTGGAGGACGGGTCTACCAGGCGGTGGGGGATCTCATAGTGCACAACCCGCCGGTATCATCGCGGGCGGGGTTGGCGTTTCGGGTCATGGTGGTTTTGATTGTCGCAGCTGTGCTCGTGATCCCCCTGCTGGTTTGGCTACGCCTCCAAGCGCCAACAGGGTCGCCTCGCGGTAGTGATCCAACTGATCAGCCTCGGACGAGCACGGCGGTGTCGCTGCTCGACGACAAGTGGAAAGGAGCAGATTTCCGACAGGCACCCGTGACGGTCAACGGCCAAGACTACCCGCACGCGATGTCGACGAAATTGGGCTGTGTGCGAACGTGGAATATATCGTACCCACTGCCTCAAGGGCATCCTCGTTATTTCAAAGCGCTCATCGGACTGGTCGACCTCAAGCCCGGAGAAGTAACCGGTGTCACCTATCGGTACATCGTGGACGGGCAGGAGATTGACGGCTCGTCCGTCAGCTCGGACCAGCCGCCGAAGCAAATCACGATTTCAGTCGACTCGGCCAACTTCTTCACCATCGTGGTGACCACGGACAACGGCAAGTACTGCGATTCGGCGACGATGGCCCTGGTCGATCCGGAACTGGCCGATTGATCGCAGCCCGGCCCGCACGGCGCGGTGACGAGGCGCCGGGCCGCTCGCGGACGGCGAGCCGGAATCGTCGGTCATCCGCAGGTCAGGACTGCGGATCACCGTAGGATCCGGACCGTGATCCGAACGGGTGAGCAGGGAGGCGCGGTGAGCGGTATCAGGGTGTTGGTGGCGGGGGCGAGCATCGCGGGGCCCGCGCTGGCCCACTGGTTGCGGCGGCGCGGGGCCGAGGTGACCGTGGTGGAGCGAGCCCCCGAGTTGCGTCCCGGTGGGCAGGCGGTGGACGCGCGCGGGGTGGCCAAGGAGGTCATCGGGCGCATGGGGCTGGACGCGGCGGTGCGCGCGGCGTGCACCGACACCGCCGGCGCGCACACCGTGGACGCGGACGGGAACGTGCTGGAGACCTTCCGCGCCGACGACGACGGTGGCGACGGGTTCATCGCGGACATCGAGATCCTGCGCGGGGACCTGTCCCAGGTGCTCTACGACGACACCCGCGACGGCGTCGAGTACCTCTTCGGCGACCGGATCGCCGAGCTCACCCAGGACGCGGACGGGGTCGACGTGGTCTTCGCGGGCGGGGACCGGCGGCGCTTCGACCTGGTGATCGGGGCGGACGGGCTGCACTCGGCGCTGCGGGCGATGGTCTTCGGGCCGCATGAGCGGCTCCTGCGCCACCTCGGGCACGTGCTGGCCTTCTACAGCGTGCCCAACGAGTTCGGGCTGGACCGCTGGCTGCTCGAGTACCAGGATCAGGAGTCCGGGCGCTCAGCCCTCCTGCGCCCCATCCAGGACGCCACCCGTGCGATGGCGATGTTTTACTTCGCCTCGGCCGACTTCGACGTCGACCACCGTGACGTCGCGGCCCAGAAGGTTCTGCTGCGCGAGCGGATGGCTGGCCTGGGCTGGCTGACCCCGGACATCCTCGCGCACCTGGACGACACCCCGGACTTCTACCTCGACCAGGTCGCCCAAGTGGTGATGGACCGCTGGTCGAGCGGACGGGTGGGGCTGCTCGGGGACGCGGCGTTCAGCTCGTCGCCGATGTCCGGGCAGGGCACCGGATTGGCGCTGGTCGGCGCCTACCTGCTGGCCGGTGAACTGGCCGCCGCAGGATGGGACCCCGCCGTCGGGTTCGCCCGCTACGAGGAGCGGATGCGCTCGTACGTCGAGGCCAACCAGGAGATCGGCAGGCTGAACGCCCGCACCCGCGACCTCCCGGGGCCGGACACCGAGCCGAGCCCCGATTTCGCCGGTGAGTGGTTCACGGAGCTGATCGGGCGCGCGATCAACGGCGTGGAGCTACCTGACTACGTGGGGGTGCCGGACTCCGGAGCCTCGACCGGATCGCCGACCACCTCCTTGGCCAAGCCGTAAGCCACCGCCTCGGGCCCGGCGAACCAGCGGTCCCCGACTGCCCGATGTGTCACGGGCACCCCGGTAATCGGCAGTAGCGGACGCCGACGCACGCGATCGCCGACAGCAGTCGGGAAAGGGGGCTGGGGATCAGGTCCGGTCAAGTGGGACGACGAGGCCTTCGTCGGCGATGAGCACTTCTCCGTCGAAGGTTTTTCGTGCTGCTGTGGCGGAAGCGTCCCGATCGTTGCCCGGCCAGAAGTGGGTGAGCATCAGCTTGCGCGCGCCGGCGAGGGTGGCCCAGTGTCCTGCTTCCTCGGCGGTGAGCAGGTTGCGTTGGGGTTGCTGCGGTTCGCCTTTCCGGTCGGTGGCTTCGACGATGTACAGGTCGCTGTCCCGACCGAGTTCGGCCAGCAGCGAATCGGGTCCGGTGTCGCCGGTGTAGGCGAGCGTGATCTGGTGGTTCTGCAGGCGGACACCGACGTTGGGCACGTAGTGGGGGAGCAGGACGCCGGTGAGTTCGAACGGACCGACGCGATGCGCACCGGGCAGTTCGTGAATGTCGAACACGGAACGCAGGTCGGCCTCCGGTTCCAGACCGCTGAGACGGGTCAGCACACCTGGCGTGCAGTACAGCGGCAGCTTGGTGCCGTCTCCTCCGTAGAGGCGCATCCGGAACAGCCCGTGCAGGTCGATGCAGTGGTCGGGGTGTTCATGGGTGATGACGACCGCGTCCAAGGCCCCGTCGGGGCAGTGGCTCAGCAATCGCGGCAGAGTGGCGTAGCCGAGGTCGAGCACAAGCCGGAAACCGTCCCATTCCACCAGAAAACCACTGCATGCCCTGCCCGGTTCCGGGTAAGCGCCACAACTTCCGAGCACCGTGACCTGTCGCATCAGCACAGCATGCCCGCCTCTGCTGTGACGACGTTGATCGCGCACGCTCATCGGCAGAAGCGGACGTTCACGACGCTCGCCACCTGACTGTTCGCCGGTTCAGGGGATCGGTTTGAGGACGGTCGACGAGACGTCGGAAGACGTGGTTGATCGTGCGCATCGGCATGAGCGCACCGGTGACGCCTGCCGGTGACCAATCCGGTCATGACCACCGGGTTTCTACGACACGAGCACGACGAGAACGGTGCTGAGCCCGTTGTTGATGACATGGACGAGCACGCCGGGCCACACCGACTTCGTGCGCAGGAACAGGAATGCGTTGATGCTCCCGACGATGACTGCGGGCACCAGCGACATGTTGAGCCCGTGAACCGCCGCGAAGACGAGCGTGCTGAGCACGGCGGCCGTCCAGGCGCCGTACCTCGACAGCGCGTTGGTCAGGACACCGCGGAAGGCGAACTCCTCGCCCACCGGTGTGAGCACGGCGAGGAACAGCAGTTGCAGGATCAGCGCGATCGGTCCCGCGGAGGCGGCGTCGCGGTACTCCTCCTGAACATCGGTGACCCGATCGCCCAACAGGGCGATCACGGCCGTGGACGCGACCTGGGCGAGCACCACCGCGCCCAAGCCCAGTCCTCCAGCGATGAACCACCAGCGCACGGCCGGGCCGCGGATCCCGAAGGCCGGCCACGCGCGGATCCGGATCACGAACGCGGCGGCGAACGCCAGCAGGCCCATCGCGCCGGACAGAGCGGCGTAGGCCAGCCCCGACACCGTTGTGGAACCGCTCGCGAACCGGTCGACCAAAGGCGGCGCGACCAGGTAGATCAGCGCGTAGGTGACACCGGCTGCCAGCACCTCCGGCCACCCAGGGCGGATGAGACGCGCCGTCGGCGACGTCATCAGCGGCTCTGCCATAGCGGTCTCCCTCGACTCGGTTAGTACGATCAGACGATATGTACTAGCACGAATCGCGTCAATTGTACCGGTACGATTGATGGATCTGTGCCGGTACACTCGGTGTCATGTCGACGCGGGAAGAGCTGGTCCAAGCCGCACTCCGCCTGGCGAACAAGAGCGGCTACGGCGCACTGAGCGTTCGCGGAGTCGCCCGCGAGGCCGGTGTCGGCGCGACCACGCTGCGGCACTACTTCCCTTCGCAGGTCGACCTCCACCACGCGGTGACGACCGAACTGGTCACCTCGGTGCTCAACGACCTGGCGATCGAGGACGACACCGAAGACCCGGCGGTGCGCCTCTACGACTGCCTCGAGCAGTTCCTTCCGCTCCCCGCCCAGGAGTCGTCGTTGCGGGGCGGCTGGTTCGACCTCTACTGCACCGCGTTGGCACCGGATGCCGCTCCGGCGCTCAAGAACGTCCTGCGCGGTGCGCACGAGGCATCAACGGTCGCCGTACACCGGTGGCTGTCGGTCCTGTCCGCGCAGGGACACGTGGCCGAGCAGGACATTGATGACCACGCTGCCTACGTGCTGGCGATGATCAACGGTTTGCACCTGTGCGCGGTCATCGAACCGGACCGGTTCGACCTGCCGCGCGAGCGACGCCTGCTGCGGTGGTACGTGCATCAGCTTCTCGCCAGGTGAATCCGCTGGCGTTCGGCCTCTCTGGCGCCCTCAACGGCATGAGCGTGTTCGTGGTGTGATTGGCCGACGCATTGCGTGCGAGCGTTTGGTTACGCTGTCGGCACTACCCGTTGCTCGCTCGGGTCAACCCGGCGCTCGGGCCACGACTGCTGGCGCTCGGTTGCCGCCTCGTCTGGGCCACCACCTGGATGGACGAGGCCAACGAGTGCATCGCCCCGCTGCTGGGCCTGCCGACGCTGCCGGTGCTCACGTGGCCGGATTTCCCCGAGGACGATCACGACGCCAGGATCGGGCTGCACTGGAAGACCAGGGGAATCCTCGTGTGTGCAGCTGGTCTTCCTTTCGTGTGGATCGACGGTCGTTGATTGCCGCAAGACCCGAACTACCGTTCGGATCCAACCCTTCAACTTTCCCAATTCAGCAAGGATGCCGCGTTGAGCAGCACACCGGATCTCGGTCCGCCACCCCAGCGCGTCACCGTCGACGTGGAGCAGGTGCGCCGGTTGATCGCCGACCAGTTCCCGCGGTGGGCCGATCTCCCTGTTCGGCCGGTGGCCAAGAGCGGCTGGGACAACATCACCTTCCACGTCGGCGACGGAATGGTGGCGCGTCTACCGAGTGCGTCCGAGTACGCCTTGGCGGTCGAGAAGGAACAGCGGTGGCTTCCCGTTCTCGCGCCCCGACTGCCGCTCCCCATCCCCGTCCCGCTGGTGAAAGGGCACCCCGGCGTGGACTACCCCTTCCCGTGGTCGATCTACCGGTGGCTCCCCGGCGAACCCGCGAGCGCGGGCATTTCCGACCCCGTCCGCTTCGCCCTCGACCTGGCCGGGTTCCTCGAGGCCTTGCAAAGCATCGATGCCGCCGACGGTCCCCAGCCGGGTAAGCACAACTGGTTCCGAGGCGCGACCCTGCGCACGTACGACCCGCAGGCCCAGCGCGCGCTCACAACGCTGGAGGGCCACATCGATGTCGACGCGGCCCGCGAGATCTGGAAGACCGCGCTGGACACCCCCTGGGACGGGGTGGACGTCTGGTTCCACGGCGACATCGCACCGGGAAACCTCCTCCTCGACAGCGGGGAACTGGCGGCCGTCATCGACTTCGGGACCTGCGGTGTGGGCGACCCGTCGTGCGACATGGCCATCGCCTGGACGCTGCTGACCGCTGACGGCAGGCAGGCGTTCCGCGAGCGCCTGTCCGTCGACGAAGCGACTTGGGCGCGCGGGCGTGGCTGGGCTCTGTGGAAGACGTTGGCTGCCTGCGCTCAGACCGTGAACCGAGCCGACGAGGAGGCCGAGAACGCACGTCGCGTCCTCGACGAGATCTTCTCCGAATACTCAGCTGGCCGCCGCAGAGCTTGAAGGGAGTCCAGGGTTCATGGCGGCCCGGCGAGCTCGGGGTCGAGGAAAGTGGTGGTACTCCGCACCCGCCCGCCGCACGTCGACTCCGCGCTGTTCCCCGCTGCGGGGGCATCGCAGGCGCGGAATACCCGTTGCGGGTCCTCGGGTTCGCCGAGCGCTGCGAGGCGGCCGTGACCACCCCGCAGCTCCCCAACTAGTTCGCGCAGTCGGCCGGTGGCGGGCCGGACGGGGTCGGCGAGTCGGACAGGAATCCGGCGACGAACGTGCGGACCTCGGACGGGTCGAGGCTGAGCCCGGAACCGGACGGGGTCTCGGTCGTCGGGCCGTGCGGAACCGTGAGGGTGCGGACGTCCGCGTTCGGGACCAGGTCGTTCACGAACGCGAGCAGGTTCCAGTCCGGGTCGGTGTGGACGCCGGACTTGATCGCGTCGAGCACGGCGGTGACCCTGGCCTGGTCACGCAGGACGGCGGGGTCGAGGACCTTGGTCGCCAGCGAGCGCAGGAACGCCTGCTGGCGGAGCACGCGGTCCAGGTCGCCTTCGGGCAGGCCGTGGCGTTGGCGGAGGAACGCCAGCGCCTGGTCGCCGGAGAGGATCGACCTGCCCGCGGGCAGGTCCACACCGGAGAGTTCGTCCTTCGCCGGGGCCGTGAGGCAGACCTCCACACCGCCCACGGCCGTGCTGACCGCGGCCACGGCGGCCATGTCGACGGTCGCGTAGTGGTCCACGTGCAGGCCCGTGACGGCTTCGACCGCGCGCACGAGGTCCTGCGGTCCGCCCGCGGAGCTGAGCTTGGTCATGCCGCGGCCGGGCACGTCCACCCACGAGTCGCGGGGGAGCGAGACGGCGTTGATCGAGCCGTCCACGCCGACGCGGGCGAGCACCACGGAGTCGGCGAGGCCCACCGCGTCCAGACCCGCCACCAACAGGGTGCGGGGTTGCACGGGCGTGGCCGCTTCCAGGGGCTCGGGGCGGGGGACGGCGTCGGGCGTGATCAGCACGGCCGCGACCACGGCGGCGACCGTGAAGCCGACGACCGCGAGCAGGGCCAGCGGACGGCGGCGCGACCGCTTGGCGTGCAAGGCGGCCAGCACCGTCCGGGAGTCGACCGCCTCGGCCGCCTCTGCGGCGACTGCCTCGCGGATGAGGGCTTCCTGCTCTGTCATCGCAGCACCTCCGACGGGCTGGTCTCGTTGACGCGCAACGTGTGCAGGGCTCTGGAGAGGTGGCTGCGCACGGTCCCCTCGGAACAGCCGAGGACCTGGCCGATCTCGGTCGTGGTGGCGTCCTCGTAGTAGCGCAGGACGATCGCGGCCCGCTGCTTGCGCGGCAGGACGGCGATCCGGGCGCGCATCGCGTCCCGTTCGGCGTGCCGCTCGGCGGGGTCGGCCACGGCGGGGGAGAGTTCTTCGAGCGTGGCGTGCGTCGAGCTGATGTCACGGCGGGCGCGGAGGCGGCGCCACGACAGGTAGTCGTTTGTCACCATCCGGCGCACGTAGAGGTAGGGCGCGTCCATGACGCCGATCCGGCCCCACCGGGACCGGGCGCGCACGAGGACGTCCTGCACGATGTCCTGCGCGAGGTGCTTGTCGCAGGTGATGGCCGTGGCGTAGCGCAAGAGCCGATCGAGACGATCGGCGACGAACTGGTCGTAGCCGTCCCGCACGTGGTCCCCTTCTGTCGAGGTGGTTGCGTTGCGGTCGGGAAACCCCTCGACCAGGCCACAACGTTGAACCATCTCGTGGTGACGTGCGTCACGCGTGCTGATGCGTGGTCGGTCTTGGTGCCGCCATGGTCCCAGGTCTGGAGCACGGCGTCGTAGCGGACGTTGATCGGACCGGTTTGCTCCGACGAGTCTGGCGGGCTTCGTGCAGGGGATGTTCGCGGATGCTGTGGTGATCGACTGGCTTGCCCATCTCGCCAAGGTGTTGGAGCAACGGGAGTTGTCCCCATTCGGTCGTCGGCCTGGTCGGGATCGATCTCCTGCTCGGCGTCGTGCTGTTGGTCGTGGGTGCCGCGACCCACCTAGTCTGGGACGCCGTCACCCACACCGATGGCGCCGCGGTGCGGTATTGGCCGATGCTGCGCCTTTCCGTCGTGGGCCCGCATCGCCTGTACAACGTGATCGGCTACGTGTCGTCGCTCGGAGGTCTGCCGCTCCTTGGCGCGATCACCCTGCGCTGGTACCGCCGTGTCCCGCGCGAGCACGGGCGGCATTGGCCGACTCTGCCGAGGAAGACCTGCCGGTGGGTGCAGGGCGGGATCGCGGTCGCGGTGGCCGTCGGTGCCGGCATCGCGCTCACCGCCCCGGTGAGCCAGGTCAGCGCCTACGACTGGGTGCGCTTGGTGTTGGTCGGAGGCATTCGAGGTGCCGGACTGGCGCTCGTGCTGTACGTGCTCTGCTGGTACTTCGCCCATCGCCGTGGTGCAACGAAGAAATGCGTGTAGCTCCAGACATGGCCCCTGCGGCAGAACGTCCGCACATCGGCATGACAGCGCGTCTGGTCGAACGCGCTCCATGCGGTATGAGCGGATGTGGTCGGGGTTGTGGGCAGGTTCGCGGTATCGAGTGGAACTCGGTGGAGTTGTGCTGGTCGCTGGGGCAGGCTGGTGTCCGTGGAGTACCGGGTGTCGCGTGTTGAGAACACGGCAGAGTCGGTCTCGGTGACAGGGCTGTTGATAGAACTGCTTCCGGCGTGGTTCGGGGTGCCCGAGTCCAACGCGGGGTACATCGACTCGGCGATGCGGTTGCCGGGGTTCGTCGCGAAGGTGGGAGATGACTCGGTCGGCATTCTGCTGTACCGACGTCACTTCCCCGAGTCGGCCGAGATCCATTTCATGGCGGTGGCACCGGGATGGCATCGCCGAGGAGTGGGCAGAGCACTGGTGACCGCGGCCGAGGCGGACCTTCGCGGGGACGGCTGCCGACTGCTCCAGGTGAAAACCCTCGGACCGACTCACCTTGATCAGGGTTACGCCGACACCAGGACGTTCTACCGGGCGGCGGGGTTTCTTCCGTTGGAGGAGAACACCGAGGTGTGGCCGGGTACGCCATGTCTGGTCATGGTCAAGGCGCTCAGCCCCTGACCTGCGTCGTGGGTCATGACTCGCGACAACTGGCTTGGGGACGACGGGTTCGCAGCGTCGTCTGCTGGCCCGCCACGTCGTGCGGCTATCCCTGCAACTTCACCCATTGCCCTTCGGAGATCACCTCGACGGAGCCGTCGACGACCTTGATGGCTGTCTGCTCGTCGATGGCGTAGGCCGGGACGTCGAGGTCGGCGGCCCACCGCTCCGCGTCGGCCAGGGTGTTGGTGGGGAAGGCGTCCAGATGCGGGAAGATCGAGAAGTCGACGACTCCCAAGGTGCGGTCGTCCGGCGCGGAAGGCCATTCGACGAAGTACGACCCGATCCGGGGCGTCATCACCATGCTTCCGGCACTCACTCCCACCCAGACCGTGTCGGGCAGCGACGGCAGCAGATCCGCCAGCCCGGACTCGCGCATCCAGTGGCACAGGTACGTCGCGTCGCCGCCGTCGACCAGGAGCACGTCCGCTTCCCGGACCCAGGGAACCCACCGCTGCGCGCCGATGGTGGGCAGCGCGGTGAGTTCGAGGACGCCGAGCGACGCCCAGCCGAGGCCGGAGAAGTGCTGCCACGCTGGCTTGGCGGCCAGGAATCCCTGCACGGATGCCGGTCCGCACATCGGGTGGCCCCATTGGGCTGTCGGGACGCAGAGGGCGTGGCACTCGGAGATCGGCTTGCCGAGGAGCCGCACGAGCGCCGCGTGGATGCTCGGGTTCGTGACGCCGCCTGACGTGAGCAAGAGCTTCACAGCTGCCTCCAAGCGCGGGAAAGGTGGATGTGTATGAAGACCACTGATTGGGCCAGAACTCATCGCGGTTCGCGCATCCTGTTCGGAGGTGGTTACTCACGCAGGGCTGCTGCCCATGGATCCGCCTCCCGTTCCTACCCCGCACAACCCGTTCGTCGGCCAACGCACGTGGGACGCGCGTGCGATGGTGACCGCTCATCGGCAGAATCGGATGTCGACGAGCACGACGGTCGGCGCCACGACCATGCGGTTGTCGACATTGGTGCCTGCAAACAACGTTGTCGGTCACGGTGTCCGCGTCCGCTAACACCCACCGCCCGCTCCGGCTCTGGCAACGCTTTCTCGACTGGCACCTGCATGCCGCCCGCGATCCCAGCGGGACGTGGACCGACTTCCCGCCGCGGCGACTGCACGACCTGGTGGCACTCCCCAGCCCGCTCGGACCGATCGTCACCGCACCAAGCTGATCATCACGCCACCGAGACCCACGCCGGTACCGCTCATCGGCAGAATCGGATGTCGACGAACACGGTAGGCGGCATGAGCGGGCGTTCAGGCCTGTTGCTTCCGAATTCGCCGAATCTCGTCGAGTAGGCGTTGGACGTCGTCCGGTGCGTGGCCGAAGAAGTCGATGATCGCGTCGAGGCGTGCGTCGGGTGAGCGCCATTGGTCATCGCCGACCTGGACGTTGACGTACATCTCGATCTCGGGATCGATGTCCGCGGGGCCGACCTGGACGAAACTGGTACCGCCGGTCGCGTACCGGCTCTCCAGGTGCTCGACCCAGGGTGGGGGCGCCACTTCGAGAGCCTTCATCACGCGTTGCTCGATCTCGTCGAAGTCGGCATCGGACAAGTTGTCGGACATGCGGCGATAATGCCACCGGTTGGACGGACCGAACTCGCTCTTCGGCAGTAGCGGATGTCGATGCACATGGTCGGCGGGGTGAGTCTGCGTTGGATGGGCAGAATCTCGGCATGGATCCTGACCGTGAGCACGACCGGTGGGCGGCGACCGAACCTGAGCGCGGGTACATCCGCGCATGGTTGCGGCTTCTCACTGCGGAGCAGGGTGGTCGCCAGACCCCGATCCGCTCTGGCTACCGGTCGCACTGGGCATTCCCGCCGGATTTCCATCGGGAACGCCACGACGCGCCTCTGACGCTGGAGGCGAAGGGGCCGTTCACGCCTGGCGAAGAGGCGATGGTCCGGCTTCACCCGCTTGTGCCGGAGCTTTGGCCACCGGTCTTTCCGGGTTTGCGGCTGTCGATGTTCGAGGGTGCTCGACTCATCGGCTTGGCCGATGTTGTGGAGGTGATCCACCCGGTCGCATGACTGGCGCGTTTACCGCCATTGGGGGCGACGATGGGCAGCAAATTCGCCGGGTGCCGAGCGATGTCGATGTCGTCGGTGATCTTGTGCTGTTGCGCGCAGCTGCACGTCGAATGCTGAGCCGCCACTGGCGCGGCAGACGCAATCGGTTTGCCGAGTATTTGCGTAAACGCGCTCATCGGCGGGAGAGGATGGTTTGGCGTCGTGTCGACGACCTGATTGTTGATCCGACTTAGCCACGTGGCGGACGCCTTTGAGGTGCCCGGCACTTCTAAGGGACGGATCAGGTGGAGGTCAGGGGAAACCCTGATGGCAGGAGGCGCCGCCGCGGACATGCTGGAGATGTCAAAAGACATCCGCAGTTCGAGGAGAATCATGAGCGAATCCAGGCCCGAGTCCAACCGCGCCGTCGACTCCTTGGTCGACGCCGTTCGCGGGCTGGTCAACGAGGGCGTCAACCGTCGCGTTGTCGTGCGTGACAGCAAGGACGACGTGGTGCTGGAGGTGCCGGTGGCTCTCGGGTTGGTCGCGGCGCTGGCTGCTCCGGTGGTCACGACGATCGGTGTTGGCGCCGCGCTGGTCGGCAAGTGCGGGATCAAGCTCGAGGACCGCAGGCACCCCGGTGGTCAGTCTGCGGCGACGGTCGACACCGACCAGGTGTAGTCGGTTCAACGGGTGCTCGCGTCACCGTCGGCAGCCGCCGACGGTGACGCGTTCGTTGCGGCACCAGTGCTCAGTCGATGCAGACCCTGACGCCGTGGGTGACCTCGGTGGGGCAGCCGAAGATGTTGAGCGCGCCCTCCCTGCCGAAGGTCCAGCCCACGGGTTGCCGTTCGTCACCGAGACAGGTGCACAGGTGGTCGGGGTACTCGGTGGTGCAGGGAGAGCAGCAGTCGCTGGTCGGCGTCGCAGTCGGGGCAGGAGAAGGTCAGGGGTCCTGAAAAGGGCAAACTCGGGAAGTCCCGGCGGAAGAACTGGGCCCCTGCGACCAAAGCCGCCTCACGCGGTTTCCCGTCGTCGTCCACGTGCTCAGTGCCGCAGTGCGGCCACGGCTCGCCGGCGGGCCAGAACAGCGGTCCGCCGAGATGGCTGTCCCGCACCGTCGGCGCGGCGGGTCGGGGATGCAAGCGGATCGCGGTGCGGGCCAACGCCTCGACACCGGGGATCCGGCGCCCACGATCGGTGGGCACGATCACCCTCGGATGCCACGGTTGTGGAGCGATCACCCCGGCGGGAGCCACGGGCTGAACCGACGTGGAGTCGACGAGTCGGTACGGCTGACTGACACGGACGAGTGCCATCCAGTCCCCGAAGCGAGGAGCCGCGATCGCCGGCGACCCCGTCGGGGCACGGTCGACCTTCGTCCTCGATCCGCCCCGGAAAGAGGTGTAGTAGGTGGCGCCAGCCTCAGGTGGTCGTCGTCGACCCTGCGGTACTCGGCCCCCAGGAACCGGCGCTCGTGGTCGTCGAAGTACCAACACCAGGCAAACCGCTGCCCCCAGGTGATTTCGCGGAGGAAACGTCCCCGGTGGCGTGGGAACCCGCGCTCCCGCAGTTGCGGGCCGGTCAAACCTCGAACCGCGTGAGCGGCGCGGGGCATGATCGTGACTCCCGGTGTTGCACTTCGTCGGAACAACGCTCTGTCGTGAGGGGTCGGCACTGCTTCGGGTGTTCTACCCGATGGCGAAGGCGCGGACGGTGAATTCGCAGTCGGGTTTCTTCATTCCTCCGGGTGGGATCATGGTGAAAAAGAACAACCATTCGGGGTGAGTCGGGCTTCTTGTCCGCAGACCATCCCGGTCGTTATATTGACCGAGGCCGCATTGGCCCAATCTGTGATCGAACCTCTGTCTCGAGCAATCCGGAGGATCACATGCGAAAGATCGTCATTCTGTGCTGCGCATTGTTCGGCCTGCTTGCCGTGAGTCCTCCGGCTCAAGCCGAAACCGCCACGGACAGAGCGGAAAGGCTCTGCACCGGTGCAACGACCGAAGTGCGCAGTGAACGCGACAACAACAAGCTCAACGTCGGTGTCTGCGCCCTCGTCGACGGCAAGAACTTCCGTGCCGAAACCATTGCCGATTGCTACTTCTACAAGGGCTTCGGCTGGTTCGCGGATCAGCCGTGCGACCTTTCCGTGCAGTTCCTGATCGAGTTCCGGAAGAAGGACACCACCATCCAGAGCAACAAGTCTGCGGTGTTGGCGGTCTCCAAGGAGGACGGGCTGGGTCTGACGGCCACGATGAAGAGCGCCGTGGCCTGCCCCAAGGGCACCACCTCGATCGTCGTGACCGCCGGTGTGTCCGCCCAGCAGTACTGGACCGACAACGGTGATGCCGAGAAGCCCTACGGCCTGGTGCGGCACACCATCGAGCGCAACTGCTGACGCGGAAGCACGAGGAAGGAAGAGAAATGAAGAAAACGGCAGCATCCCTCCTGGCCGTGTCGGCGATGTTCGCGACCACCGCCGTCGCGCCGGCCTCGGTGTCCGCTGAACCGACCCGCAAGCAGATCGTCCAGTGGTGCAACCAGAACTCGGGCAGTTGCGGTTTCGTGCCCGATGGAGCCCCGACCACTCTCACCGGTGAGAAGAAGCAGCTCACGGGGAGGACGTTCAACTGCACCTCGGAGGTTTCCACCAAGACCCTCACCGATTCGGCGACCGACGGCACGACCGACAACGTGGGCGGCGAGGTCACCACCGGAGCCAGCTTCGAGGTCTTCTCGGCCACTTTCAAGCTCAGCTACAGCAAGACGTGGCAGAAAACCCGAACGGTCACCATCTCGCGGCAGATCAACTTGAAACCCGGTGAGGTGGGCTGGTTCGACCGCGGGCCCGCGTTGCAGAAGATCACCGGCAAGTTCGTCTACCAACAGGCAAAACCGATCGACGGCGCCCACTTCTGGTTCGCGGAGAACGTCACGATCACCGGCCCCAATCCCGAAGGTGGCGATGGCGACATCGTGGAGCAAAGCCGCCCCATGACTTCCGCTGAGAAGCAGAACAACTGCAAGTGACATCGGTTCGGGTGTTGTGCCTACCTGTGGTGGTTGATGACGTGGCACGATCGTCGGTCACCACCGATCCGCAGGAGCACCATGATCAGGGTCCGTGCCACGTTGTCCGCCGACCCCGCTGTGCTGGCGGCTGGTGCGCTGTTCGCCGTCCTCTCGGTCGGTCACCTCGTCGCCCAGCTCGTCGGTGCGGGCGGAACCGCCAGGATCACCCAGTGCCTGCTGATGCCGGTGCTCGCCGCGGTCGTCTGGTTCGCGACCGCCGGAGCGCCACGGGCGCGGTTGGTGCGCCTGGTGCTGGTGGCGCTTGCGTTCTCGTGGCTGGGTGACAGCGTTCCGGCGCTGTTCTCCGGTGACGCCCGGTTCCTGGTCATGGTGGGCTTGTTCCTCTGCGCCCAAGTCGTCTACGCGGTGGCGTTCTGGCCTTCACGGCGGCGTTCGGTGCTGCGAAGGCCCGCGCTGGTCTGGTACGTGCTCGCGTTCGGCGCCCTGTTGGTCAGCTGTGCGCCGGGCGCGGGCGGCCTGCTCGTCCCGGTGATCGGCTACGGCTTGTGCCTGGCGCTGATGGCCGTGCTGGCGACCGGCGTCAACCGGCTGGTGGCGGTCGGCGGTGCGCTGTTCTTCGTCTCCGACGGACTGATCGCCCTGGACGCCTTCGCCAAGTGGTACGACCCGCCGGTACCGGGTTTCTGGGTGATGCTGACCTACCTGTCCGCTCAGGCGCTGATCGCTGCCGGTGTGTCGCGCGCAAGCAGGAACCGGAGCCCGAGCGTGGTGTGACGTCATCGTCGACCTGTCCATCCGCGCCCGAGCCCCCGCAGCAGGAGAAGGCCTTCGCGGTCAGGCGACCGTCAGCACGATCTTGCCCCGCAGGTGCCCCTCGGCAGCCCGCTTGTGCGCGGCTTGGGCGTCCTGGAGCGGGAAGGTGCTGTCGATGGCCACCCGGATCGTGCCGTCCTCGAGCAGCCG
Source organism: Umezawaea sp. Da 62-37 (assembly GCF_032460545.1). Lineage (GTDB taxonomy): Bacteria > Actinomycetota > Actinomycetes > Mycobacteriales > Pseudonocardiaceae > Umezawaea. The sequence goes on along the minus strand of NZ_CP135965.1, from coordinate 1,510,819 downwards.
GGCGAGTTCGGTGAGCTGCGCGCCGTTCGCGCGGACCTGGGTCGCGGTGACCGTGACGCCGAGCTTCGTGTTCTCCTCGTCGTCGAACTCGCCGAAGTACACCGGGTAGAGGGCCCCGCCGCGCTTGAGGGTGCGCAGGAAACGCCGGCTGCGGGGACCTCCGACGTTGTCCAGGACGAGATCGATGTCGCGGACGGCTTCCTCGGGCCGTTCCTTGGTGTAGTCGATGAACTCGTCGGCGCCGAGGTCGCGCAGGAAGGTCTCGTGGGCGCCGGAGGCCACGGCGATGACGCGGGCGCCCTTCCACTTGGCCAGTTGGAGCGCGAGGTGTCCCACGCCACCCGCCGCGCCGTTGACGAGCACCGTCCTGCCGCTGTCGAGGGCCATCGGGCGGTGTCGGGCCTCCTGGAACGGCGAGGCGTGGTCGTGTCCGAGTTCGATCAGGAACTGCCACGCGGTCAGCCCCGACATGGCCAGGCCCGCGGCCTGCGCGTGGTCGACGGTGGCGGGCTTGCGGGCGAGGTCGGACGCCGGCGCGGTGACGTACTCGGCGTAGGCGTCGCTCTGCAGGGCGGTGGGGAAGCGCAGCATCCCGAACACCTCGTCGCCGACCGCGAAGGCGTCGACGTCGTCGGCGACGGCCGCCACGACGCCCGAGACGTCGGTGCCGGGGATCAGGGGCAGGTGGATCGGGGGCTTCAGCTCGGCGGGCACGCCGGGCATGCCATCCCGCGCGTACCAGTCGGGAGGGTTCAGGCCGACCGCGTGCACGCGGATGAGCACCTCGCCGGGCCCGGCCTCGGGAACCGGAACCTCTTCGTACCGCAGCACTTCGGGGCCGCCGAACTCGTGCAGCCGGATCGCCTTCATGGTCTGTGACGGCACAGCGTTCTCCTGCGTCTCTCGCGGGCTAGACTAAGTGAACCAGAGATCCGTTTTTCCGGATCACTGATCCGAATATATGGGTCAGTGATCCGGTTAGTCAAGGGGGACCCATGAGGGCGGACGCCCGGGCCAATCGCGACCGCCTGCTCGTCGTGGCGGGCGCCGTCCTCGCCGAACAGGGCGTCGACGCGTCGATGCGCGACATCGCCCGCAAGGCCGAGGTCGGGCTGGCGACGCTGCTGCGGCACTTCCCGACGCGGGAATCACTGCTGGAGGCCCTGCTCCGCACGAGCTTCGACGAGCTGACGGCACGAGCGGCCGAGGTCGAGACCACCGGCTCGCCGCAGCAGGCGCTGACGGGATGGCTGCGCGACTTCGTCGCGTTCACGACGCACCACAACGGGGTGGTGACGTCGATGGTGAAGGCCATCGAAGAGCCGGAGTCCGCCCTCCATGCCTCCTGCGTCGCCCTGCGCGCGGCCGGGGCCCGGCTGCTCACCCGCGCCCAGGACGCGGACGTGGCGCGGACCGACGTCGATGGCGCGGACATCTTCGCGCTGGTGTCGGCGTTCGCCTGGCTCGGCGACCAACCGGGGCACGAAGCACGCGCCAAGCGGCTTTTCGACGTGGTGCTGGGCGCGGTCCTGACGGATCGGGCGGTCTGACGCGACGCTGTCGGTAGCCGGGGCGGCGGGGGCCGGGTTCGTCCGCGGGTCTATCCGGCCGGGTGCGGGGCGTTCGCGATCAGCCAGTCGCGCAGCAGCGGCAGGACGTTCGAGCTGTGCATGCCGCTCATGTGGTCGAGTCCGGCGAGGAGTTCGACGGCCCAGCCCTGGCCGGTCAGCTCGTCGCGGTGCCGGGTGAGCGGTTGGGCGATCGTGACGACCGTGTCGCCCCAGCCGGGGCCGTAGGTGATGTCGTCCTCACTGCCGGCGAAGGCGAGGCGGGGCATGGAAAGCGCCTTCTGGGCCGTGGTGTCGTCGAAGTCCTGCAACGCCTCGTAGAGCGTGACGAACTGCGCCGTCACCCGGTCGTCGACGCTGATCCCGGCGGCGTCCCAGTCACCGGGGGTTACCGGCTCGCGGGCGGGTTCCTGTGGTGCCGACGCCTTTTCGTGAGCCGCGCGCGTGACGTCGAGCATCGCCCGGTACGGACCACCCGCGGGTGGGTAGCCGCCCATCACCAGGCCCCACAACCGATCGGTGCGCACGGCGAGCTGAAGGCCTGCCAGGGCTAGCCAGGAATACCCGTAGTAGGCGAAGCGGTCCGCCCCGGCCGCGTCCGCGATGGCGAGCAGGTCGGCGGCGAGGTTGTCCGGGGTCAGCGTCCCGGCCGCCGGGTGCTCCAGGCGATGGCCCTCGTAGTCGGCGGCGATCACCCGGAACCGGTCGGAGAGCCCGTGCACGAGCGTCGCGCCGAGGTCGGGGTCCGCGCCCCACTGGCGCATGTTCTCCGCTGTCGCCTCGTCGTGGGGTGAAGTCCGGACCGGCAGCACCACCGCGGGTCCCGTCCCGGTGACGGTCGCCGTCAGGGTGGTGCCGTCGTGCAGGGTCACAGCCAACTCGGTCACGTCGTCTCCAATGGTCTACGGTGTACGGTATTAACACTCTACGGTATAAAGAGACCCATGGCGAGGCAAGGCGACGTTTCCGATGCCGGACTGCTGCGGCTGCTCTGGAATCCCGAGCGGCCGACGGGTCCGCGTCCGGGCCCGAAGGCGCAGCTCACGATGGAGGCGATCGTGCGGGCGGGCATCTCGGTCGCCGACGACCGCGACGGGCCGCCGCTGTCGATGCGCCTGGTCGGCGACCGCCTTGGCCGCACGCCGATGGCGCTGTACTCCTACGTGGACGGGAAGGACACGCTCCTGCGGTTGATGTACGACGCCGCCCACGCCGAGTTCGCGCCGCCGGACGGCGCGGAGGGCGTGGAACAGGTCCAGGGCTGGGCGGTTGCCCTGACCGACCTGTACGCGAGCCACCACTGGCTCGCCGATCTCTCCTGGTCGCGACCCGTGCTCGGCCCGCACGAGCAGGAGGTGCTCGAATCACTGCTGCGGCGCCTGCGACCGTTCGCCTTGACGTCCACACAGGACGGAACCATCGCCTCGGCGCTGCTGACGCTGTGCCGGAGCACCGGACGCCTCATCGCCGATGCCCGGCACGCCGAGCGCGCCACCGGGATGAGCGACGAGCAGTGGTGGCGAGCCCAGTCGACGGCGATGGCCGAGTCCGCGCCCGACTTCGCCGACCGGTTCCCGCTGAGCGCGCGCTCCGGCTCCGCCGCCCCGGACGAGGACCCCGACGACGATCCTTCGCAGGGCTACGTGGAACGCGCCGCCCGCGCGCAGTTGAAGCGGACGGTGCGCTTCCTCCTCAACGGCGCCAAGGCCGATCACTGATCCCGCACGCCCCCGTCAGCGCGTCCGGAGGCCGTCGAGCACCCGGTCGTAAGCCCGTTCGGTCAGATCTCCGACCGCCGAACGGATGTCCGCCGGGGGCTCGCCCGCGAGCGTGCGGCGGCGGATCTCGTCGTGCAGCGCCCGGTCCACCCCCGCCAGCACGGCCGCGGTGATCCGCGGCATCGGGTCGTCGACCAGTGCCTCCGCCAGCGCCTGCTCGGCCAACTCCCCGATGTGCCGCAGTCGGGCCTGGAGCGCGGGGCTTCCGTCGACCACCGCCCAGAACCGGGTCGCCCTATCCGACAGTGCGAGCGTGGGTTCGTCGCGTCGCAGTTCGGCCAGGAACGCGTCGCGCACCCCCTCGATCCCGCCGGTCCGGACGGCGGCCGCCAGCCGGTCGACCACGGCGTCCTGCCGGTCGAAGAACAGGTCCTCCTTGGTGGGGAAGTAGTTGAACGCGGTGTTGACCGACACCCGTGCCGCCGCGGCGACCTCGGCCACCGTCACGGCGTCGAAGCCGCGTTCGGCGAACAGGCCCGTCGCGATGTCGCTGAGCGCCGCCCGTGTCGCGGCCTTCTTCTCTTCCCGGAGTCCCACGGTGGAATCTTAACCCACATCAAATTTGGTGTCACATCAAAAATAATCTACCGTCGCCCCATGACCTTCACCTTCGGCGTCTACGCGGGCGGCCTCATCGGCACGGACGACGGCTCCCCGCCGGAGCGGCCCGAGCAGACCAGGGCCGCGCTCGACGAGCTGCACGGCGACCGCCCGTTCCTGGTCCGCTGCTACTCGCACTACAGCGACGTCTCACCCGGCCTGGTCCAGGCCCCGCCGAGTCCCGAGTTCCACGTGACCGACCGCCGCCTCCTCGACCTCGTCGTGTGCTTCCGGGAGCCGGGGGAGGACCTCACCGGCTGGCTGGAGCACCTCAGAGGCCTGTTGCGACGGCACGGGTCGCGCCTGGCCGCGCTTCAGATCACGGAGGAGCCGAACCATGCGGGCCCCGGCGGCGACGGTGAGTTCCCCGCCGTGCGCCGAGCGCTGGTCGAGGGCGTCGTGGCCGCGAAGCGCGAGGCGGACGCGCTCGGCTTGGACGTGCGGATCGGCTGCAACTCCACCGCGGTCTTCGACCCCGCGCAGGAGTTCTGGACCGACCTCGGTCGCCGCGGCGGTCCCGCGTTCCTCGACGCCCTGGACTACGTCGGCCTCGACTTCTTCCCCGACGTGTTCCACCCGGTCCCCGAAGGCGGGTTCGCCGAGATCGTCCTGGCGACGCTCACCGCGTTCCGCGAGCAGAGCCTCAAGGCCGCGGGCGTCCCCGCGTCCGTGCCGATGCGCGTCACCGAACACGGCTGGGGCACCGGCCCCGCCCGCTCGGAAGCGCGCCAGGCTGAGGTGCTCGAGACCGTCGTCCGGACCGTCGTCGGCGCGGCCGGGCCGCTCAACATCACCGCCTACGAGCACTTCGCCCTCCGCGACGCCGACAGCCGCCACGACCAACCGCTGCACCGGCTGGGCCTGCTCAACGACGACTACACGCCCAAAGTGGCGTTCGAGATCTACCGGCGGCTGATCGCCGAGTTCGGGTAGCGGTTCCCGCGAACGGTCTTCCGATACCGGCTCAGCGCACCATGGCCAGCACGTCGCCGACCAGCCGTCGGGCGTACCCGTGGTCGACCGGTAGCGCGAACACGACGTGGTGGTACAGCGGTGCGATGACGTGGTCGAGGATCTGCGGGACCGTCGGTGTCGTCTCCCCGCGTTCACGGGCGCGCCGCACCATCTCCGACGCCTGCTCGCACCGCGTCTCCGTGACCGGGCAGGCCGAGACGATCTCGACGCGTGCCGACACCATCGCGCGCAGGTACCGGGTCCGCTCGGGACGGGTGATGTCGCGGGCGATGATGTCCGCCCACTGCGCCAGGTCCTGTTCGAGCGAGCCGGTGTCGGGAACCGACTCGCCGTCCCGCGTCAGGGCGGCGACCGCCACTTCCTCCAGAAGCGCGTTCACGTCGTCCCAGCGCCGGTAGAGCGTCGTCGGGTTGACCCCGGCCCGCTCGGCGATGACGGGAAAGCTGATCTTGTCGACACCCTCGCCCACGAGTTCGCCGACCGAGGTGTAGATCGCGTCCAGCACCCGGCTGCTCCGTCCTCCGGGACGACTCGCGGCTGCTTGGTCGGGCATGTCACCAGCGTAAGCAAAGAAGTTTGCTTTAACAAGATCCTGGCCTACAGTGGCTAAAGCAAAAATCATTGCTTTCCGAGGAGGTCCAGTGCTCGACCGTCCAGCCTCGTTCCTCGTCGCCGGGGCCGCGGGCGACGCGACGCTGACGGCGGCCTCGGCGCCATCGCCGCTCTACCCCGTCTACCAGCGCCTCTGGGGCTTCTCGTCGTTCACGCTGACGGTCGTCTTCGCCGTCTACGTCTTCGCGTTGCTCACCGCCCTGCTGACCGTCGGCTCTCTCTCCGACCGGGTGGGGCGTCGGCCCGTCGCCTCCGCGGCCCTGGTGCTCCTCGCGCTGGGCATGCTGCTCTTCACGGTCGCCGGAGGTCCCGGCGGACTGATGGCCGCGCGGATCGTGCAGGGCCTCGCCGTCGGCGCCGCCGCGGGCACCACCACCGCCATGATCATGGATTCGGCGCCGGACCCGCGGTTCGGCTCGATGGTCAGCAGCGCGGTCCCGCCACTGGGAATCGCGATCGGCGCGGTCCTCGCCGGCGCCCTGGTCGAGTTCGCACCCCTCCCGCGCCAACTCGTCTTCTGGATCCTCGCCGTGGTCCACCTGGTGCTCGCGGCGCTCGTGTGGCTGATCCCCGAACGCGCCCGCCCCGAGTCGACGTCGCGGGAATCGGTCCTGCGGTCGCTCCTGCCGAGCGCCGGGCTTCCGGCCGCCACGCGGCCCGTCTTCTTCGCGCTGGTCCCGTCGATCGCCGCGACGTGGGCGCTCGGCGGCCTGTACCTGTCGCTGGGGTCGTCGGTGCTCGGCTCCGTCCTCGACGTGCGCAGCCATTTCGTCGTGGGAATCGTGCTCGGGGCGTTCTTCGCCGCGGGGGTGGCGGGCACCGTCGTCTCGACAGTCCTCCCGCCTCGACTCCGCGAGTGGTTCGGCTACGGGACCCTCGCCGCCGGCGTCCTGCTCACGATCGAGGCGATGCTGATGGGCGCGTTGCCGCTCTACGTGGTCGGGTCGGTGGTCGCCGGGATCGGCTTCGGCGCGGTGTTCCGGTTCGCCGTGAGCGCGCTCGGCGAGGCGGCGCCCGCCGCCCAGCGGGGGCAGGTGTTCGCGACGATGTACATCGTCAGCTACCTCGCGTTCAGCGTGCCCGCGCTCGCGGCCGGGCTTGCCGTCGTGCGGTTCGGGCTCAAGCCGACCGCTGTCGTGTACGGGGCGCTGGAGGTCGCGCTGGTTCTGCTCGCGGCGGTCGCGGGGATCGTCCGGGCCCGCCGAGAGGTGGCACTGGTTCGCACCTGATCCGCGCGGTGGCGGCGGATCTTCCGCATCCGGCCCGGAGCAACGACATCCGACGCCGCGGCCATGACCGGCAGGCCTGGGAGTTCCCCCTTGCGGTGATCAGCGGAACACACGAGTCCACTTGGGAGTTGACCATTGCATGAGTCAACTCGTGGACCGCACGATCACCGCCCTGCGCTCCGAGCACGACGTGCTCGCCGACCTCGTCCGCAGCCTCACCGACGACCAGTTGGCCACTCCCAGCGGTGCCTCGGAATGGACTGTCGCCCAGGCTGTCTCCCACCTCGGCAGCGGCGCGGAGATCGGCCTTGCGCCGATCGCGCGGGCAGCCGGGGAGACCGTGGCGGCCGAGGACAACCAGGCGATCTGGGCCCGTTGGGACGCGTCCGCGCCGCGAGCGCAGGTCGAGGGCTTCCTGGAGCACGGCGGCCGCTGGCTCGACACCGTCGAGGCGCTCACCCCCGAGCAGCGCTCGTCGCTGACCGTCGACCTCGGGTTCCTGCCGGAGCCGGTCCCGCTGGCGACCGCGCTGGGCATGCGGCTCAGCGAGGTGGCCAACCACTCGTGGGACGTGCGCGTGGCCTTCGACCCGGACGCCGGGGTGGCCGCCGACTCGGCCGCGGTGCTCCTCGAACTGCTGGCCGGGCCCTTGGGCTTCCTGCTGGGCTTCCTCGGCAAGCCCGCCGAGCTCGCGAACCCGGTGTCCCTCGCGATCCCCGGTGGCGGGTTGGTGATCGACGACTCGGTCGCCGTCGTGGACCACCTCGAGTCGCCTTCGGCGACGTTCAACGGGCCGCCGGAAGCGCTGGTCCGACTGATCAGCGGCCGTCTCAAGGCGCCGTACGACACCGGGGTCACCGTCGAGGGCGCCGTCGCGCTCGACGACTTGCGCCGCGTGTTCCCCGGCTTCTGACGGGACGGGGCGGCGCGACCGACTTGATACCGGATGGCAGGACGTGATGTCGTCCTGCCACCCGGAAATCCGCCGCGACCACGCCCTGGTGCGCAGGGGACGCGCGTGTCGCCGATGGACGACCGGTCACGGCACGGCCGCCACCAGGGGGCGGATGGCGTTGTCGATCTCCAGGTCGATCAGGCGCTGCGCGTCGATGGTGGCGTTCTCGAACACCCCGGCCAGTTCCAGGCTGATGACCCCGTGCGCCCGCGTCCAGATCAGGATCGCCGCGGCGGCCGCGCTCGGGGTGGTGCCTGCCCGATCCTGCGAGCCCGCCCACAGCGTCAACTGCCCGTCCAGGACGGGGTCGCCACTGGTGGGCGCGGCGGACGCGGTGGTCTGGACGGCCGCCAGCAAGTCGACGAGCAGCGCCATCCCCTGGTGCAGCGGGGTCCGCGCCGACTCGTCGGCCAGCGCGTTGTCGTCGCGGTCGGCGAACAGCATCCCGTAGCGCCGCCGGTGGCTCAGCGCCCAGTCGCGGTACGCGGCGACGAGCAGCCCCACGAGCACGCGCGGCCCCCGCGGCACCCCGTCCACGGCCTCGCTCATCGCCGTGGTCAACTGCCGGTACGACACCGTGATCAGGTGCGCGAGCAGGGCGTCGCGCGAGGGGAAGTAGCGGTACACCGCGGGCGCGGACATCGCCATGCTCCGGGCGAGGGCCGCGATCGTCAACGCGTGCACGCCCTCCGCGTCGATGATCGCGAAGGACGAGTCCTCGATCTCCTGGAACGTCTGGGCCCGTAGCCGTTCACGCCTGCTCATCACGGGTGCCTGTTCGGTCATCGACGCATCGTAACGGGCCGTGCGAGTCGGGAAGGGTAGCGCGTAGCGCTACGACCGGTAACGCGCCTGTCGGACCGTCACGCCGAGGGGGTCGGGTGGCGCAGTCCGGCCAGCAGAGCGTCGATCTCACCCTGGTAGAGCAACGCGGGATCCACGCCGGTCGCGGCCAGGTGGGTGCCCAGTTCGAGGCTGATCAGGCCGTGCAACCTGCCCCACCAGACCAGCCCGAAGTGCAGCACCGCGACGGGGAGGTCGCTCTTCCAGCGCCGGATCTGCCGCTCCAGTTCGGCCGGGACGGGCGCGCCGGTGGGTTCCCCGACCTCGACGACGACGGCAAGCAGCACGTTCATGCTCCGCTGTGCGGCGGGCACGATGCGGTCGGCGGCGTGGTGCCGACCCGAGCCGTGGGGCCCGTGGGCCAGGCGGTAGGCGTGGGGGTTGGCCAGCGCCCAGTCCCGGTAGGCGTTCGCGACCGAACGGACCCGCGCGGCGGCGGATCCGCCCCGGACAGCCACCTCCAGCGCGCAGGCGAGTTCCCGGTGGACGTCGGCGGCCAGTTCGGCGAGCAGTTCGTCCCGGCCGTCGAAGTACCGGTACAGCGCGGCCGCCGACATCGCCATGGTGCGCCCGATCGCGTTGAGGGACAGCGACTCCGCGCCTGCCTCGCGCACCTGGTCCATCGCCGCGGCCTTGATCTCCGCCACGGTCCGGCGGCGGGACCTCTCGCGGCGGGTCGGTTCGTGCTCACTCATCGCACCCACCTCGCTTGAGCAACGGGTTGACACACTATGACACATCGATACATAGTTACGACCATTAACTGAGTGACGCAGTGTTGCGCATCGACGAGGAGCAGGACATGCCCGAGACGAACAACCCCACCACCACGGCGACCGAGATGGTCCTGCCCGGCAAGGTCGCGGCGACCGGACTGCGCGCGACCCGGCGCACGCTGCCCGCGCCCACCGCCGGTCAGGCGCTGGTGCGCGTCGAAGCGGCCGCGGTGTCCTTCGCGGAGAGCGCGATGCGCCGCGGCCGCTACTACGGCCAACCCGCGTTCCCGTTCGTGCCCGGCTACGACCTCGCGGGCGTCGTCGAGGCGGTCGGCCCCGACGTGGACCGCGCGCTGGTCGGCAAGCGCGTCGCCTCGCTGACCAAGACCGGCGCCTGGGCCACGGCCGTCGTGCTCGACGCGGCCGACCTGGTCGAGGTGCCCGACGGGGTGAGCGCGGAGGAGGCGGAGACGGTCACCGTCAACGGCTTGACCGCCTACCAGATGCTCCACCGGGCGAAGGTCCAGGCGGGCCAGACCGTGCTCGTCCTCGGCGTCGCCGGAGGGGTCGGCACCCTGCTGACCCAGCTCGCCCGGCACGCGGGCGCCCGCGTGATCGGCACGGCGAACCCGCGCCACCACGAGGCGCTGCGCGAGCTCGGAGTCGAGCCGATCGACTACCGGGATCCCGACATCAGCGCCCGCGTCCGGGAGTTGGCCCCCGACGGCGTGGACGCGGTGTTCGACCACCTCGGCGGCGCGAGCGTCTCCGTCTCATACAAGCTGCTCAACCGCACCGGAACCCTGATCTCCTACAGCATCGCGAGCAAGCTCGACGACACCACTCCCGTGCTGCTGAGCTTCCTGAACGTGCTGACGAAGCTGGCTTTCTGGAACCACCTGCCCACCGGCAGGCATGCGAGCTTCTACGACGTGTGGTCCGGCGCGGGCAAGCCTGGCTCCGCCAAGCGCGACGAGTTCCGCGCCCGGATCCGCACCGACCTCACCCACGTCTTCACCCTCCTGCGCGACGGCGTGCTCACCGCGAAGATCGCCGCCCGCTACCCGCTGACCGAGGTGGCCGCGGCGATGGAACTCTCCGAGTCCTCCGGCCGGACCACCCTCGGCAAGATCATCCTGATCCCCTGAGCCTCCTGTGCGGAAAGGACGACCAACCACCGCGATCAAGCACGAAACACGGTTCACGCGCAGACGATCGATGGTGTTCCCAGCAGGTGAGCGTTCATCCGCAACGGTCGCCGCGGGAGGTACGGTCCGTCGCTGAAGCCCTGGCAGGGGTTGCTGGTCGAGCAGGAGGAGACGAGTCGTGCGCCGTCGTACGTCCGGTACCGCTGTCGCCGTGATCGCGCTGACCACCCTCATGGCGGTGAGCGCGTGCGCCAAGGACACCGGTGGTGGGGCAGCGGGTTCGACGGCGGCGACCGGTACCGCGTGCGAGTTCGCGACACCACCCAGTGCTCCTGCCACGTCCGACACCACTGCCGTCGACGGCGGGAAGGTCGACGGCAGCGCGCTGAAGATCGGTCTGGCCTACGACATCGGTGGTCGTGGTGACGCGTCGTTCAACGACCTCGCGGCCGCCGGGTTCGACCGGACGATCCAGGACATGGGCGTCAAGAAGGAGAACACCCGTGAACTCTCCGCCGCCCCGAACGAGGACGAGGCGGTCAAGCAGGGGCGGTTGCGCCAGCTCGCGTCCGAGGGTTTCAACCCGATCGTCGGTGTCGGCTTCGCGTACACGGAGGCGCTGAAGGTCGTCGCGCCGGAGTTCCCGGACGTCAGGTTCGGTCTGGTGGACTCGGCCGTGGAGGGCGCGCCCAACGTCACACCGCTGGTCTTCGCCGAGCAGGAGGGGTCTTTCCTGGCGGGAGTGGTGGCCGCGTACCAGAGCAAGGCGTGCCACGTCGGTTTCGTCGGCGGTGTGGACATCCCGTTGATCCAGAAGTTCGAAGCGGGCTACGCGCAGGGCGCCAAGGCCGCCGCGCCGAAGATCCGGGTGGAGAAGAAGTACATCACCCCGGCCGGTGACTTCACCGGCTTCCAGGACCCCGCCAAGGGGCAGGAGATCGCGAAGGGGCTCATCGAGACCGGCGCGGACGTCCTGTACCCCGCCGCGGGCGCCTCCGGCATCGGCGTCTTCTCCGCGGTGAAGCAGGCGGGCGTGCTCGCGATCGGGTGCGACGCCGACCAGTACAACCAGCCGACGTTGGCGGACAGCAGGAACGTCATCGTCGCGTCGAGCCTCAAGCGCGTCGACGTCGCGGTGTACGACTTCTTCAGGGCGGCGGCGAAGAACGACCTCGCCTCGTTGCCGAAGGTCTTCGACCTCAAGGTGGACGGCGTCGGCTACGCCACGTCGGGCGGCAGGATCGACGCGAAGTTGCAGGGCATCCTGGAGGGGTACAGGGCGCAGATCGTCGAGGGCAGGATCAAGGTCTCGGACAAGCCGTAGGTGCTGTCCGGCGGTTGTCCCGTGCGGGATCGACGTGCCGTCGATGATCGCCGACCCGTAGCAGGCGGAAAGCCTTGCCCGTCAACACATCCACCGCCGGGCTGCCGAGGAGGTCACGCGGGGATGGCGTTGTCGATGAGGACGGCGGCGATGGCGGCTGCGGTGGGGAAGGAATCGCTGTCGAGGACCCTGGTGCGGGCCGAGGCGCCGTCGATGAGCAGCGCCAGTTGTTCGCCGAGCTGTTCGGGGTCGGCGGCGCCTGCTTCGCGGGCGGCGTCGGTGAGCCGCGCGGCGATGGCGGTCTTGTAGTCGCGTGCGTACCGGGACGCGGGGTGCTGGGGGTCGTGGAGTTCGACGGCCGCCGCGATGTAGGGGCACAGGGGAGTGGACGCGGGCATCTCGAAGGCGGCGAGGAGTCGTTCGCGGGGTGTGAGGTCGGTGCGGTCGAACACTCCCGGCATGACGTCGGGATCGAATCGGCGCAGGTACTCGGCGACGAGTTCGTCCTTGTTGGCGAAGTGCTGGTAGGCCGTCCGCTTGGACACCTGGGCCGCGGCGCAGAGCTGGTCCATGCCGGTGCGGTTGATGCCCTGATCGCGGAACAGCTGTTGTGACGCGCTGAGGATGCGCTCGTGCGCGCCCCGGCCGCGCCGCCGGCCCAAGGGACCTTTCTCCAACTCCGTCATACCTCCAGTGTAGCCCGCTTCGGTACGCATCGGTGTACTTAGCTTGCGCTCCGATCGACCGTCACGTACGTTACGTACACAGTCTGGTGTACTTAAGAGTCGGACTGCTTCGGATACCCGGCAATCCAACGGAGTGATCGTGGGAAAGCTCGACGGCAAGGTAGCGGTGATCACCGGCGCGTCCACCGGCATGGCACTGGCGGGCGCCAGGCTGTTCGTCGAGGAGGGAGCGCACGTCTTCATCCAGGCCCGGCGGCAGGAAGCACTCGACGACGCGGTCGAACTGATCGGCCGCAACGTCACCGCCGTCCAGGGTGACGCGGCCGACCTGGACGACCTGGATCGCCTGTACGACACCGTCAAGCGGGAAAAGGGCTCGATCGACGTGCTGTGGGCCAGCGCCGGGATGGGTGAGCCCGCCGTCCTCGGCGAGATCACCGAGGAGCAGTTCCACCGCGCCTTCTCGCTCAACGCGCGCGGCACCCTGTTCACCGTGCAGAAGGCACTGCCGCTGATCAACGACAACGGCTCGATCCTCATGACCGGGTCCAACGCCTCCCTCGGCGCCTTCCCCGGCTGGAGCCTCTACGCGGGGAGCAAAGCCGTCCAGCAGGCCTGGGCCCGCGTCTGGCTCAACGAACTGCGCGACCGCGGGATCCGGGTCAACGTCCTCACCCCCGGCCAGGTCGCCACCGCCAAGCAGGAAGAACTCTTCGACGAGGCGACCAGGTCCGCGTTCGAGTCCCTCATCCCCCGCGGGGCGATGGGCCGCCCCGAAGAGATCGCCGCCGTCGCCCTGTTCCTGGCCTCCGACGACTCCAGCTACGTCAACGGCCTGGAACTGGTCGCCGACGGCGGCACCACCGCCATCTGAACCCCACAACGGAAAAGAGCACACTCATGAGCGGCATCACCCTCATCGGTACGGGGAACATGGCCCGCACCATCGGCACGCTCGCGGTGGCGGGCGGCAACACCGTCGAGGTCATGGGACGCGATCAGGCCAAGGCCGAGGGCCTGGCCAAAACCCTGGGCGGCGGCACGACGACGGGCAAGTGGGGCGCCGTCCCGGCCGGGGACATCGTCATCACGGCCCTGTTGCACGACGGTGTCGTCCCGGTCGTCCTCGAGTACGGCGACGCCCTCGCGGGCAAGGTCATCGTCGACATCAGCAACCCCTTCAACGCCACGTTCGACGGACTGGTCCACAGCGAGGAGACCTCGGTCGCGCAGGAGGTCGCCAAGGTGGCCCCGGCGGGCGCCGGCGTGGTGAAGGCGTTCAACACCATCTTCCGCGATGTGCTGGAGAAGGGGCGTCCCAACGTCTTCATGGCAGGTGACGACGCCCAGGCCAAGGCGGACGTGGCGGCTTTCGTCGAGAGTCTCGGACTGCGCCCGTTGGACGTCGGCGGCCTGAAAATGGCGCACTGGCTGGAAGGGGTGGGCGTGGTCACGGTGGGCTTGGCGGGCAACGGGGTCGGCCACTGGGACTTCGCCCTCGGTGTCGACGAATTCACCGGCTGAGCCTTGGGGGGAACGATCCTGCCCGAGCGGGCCCAGGTCTTCCCGCCCCTGAGCCCGCAAGCGCTGTGGTCTACCTCTGGGTGCTGGTCGCCTTGTTGGAACCAAAGGGTTCCAGCCGCTGGAGGAACTCGGCCAGCAGGACGTTGACCTGGTCGGCGTGGGTCAGCGGTGGTGTGTGCGCGGCGCCGGCGATGACGTGGACGCGATCGGCTCCGGGCAGTCGGTCGCGCAGCGACTCCATCCGGTCGCGCGGCAGGGAAACGTCGTGCTCGCCCCACATCAGCAGTACCGGGCAGTCGATCCCGCCGAGCCGGTCGCTGACGTCGTCGCGCTCCAGCAGGCAGTCGGCCGCCGAGCCCAGCGGCAGGGCGGTGTTCCTCCAACGCTCACGCCACGCCTCACGCCGGTCGCTGTCCCCGAGCAGTTGGGTCGAGAGCGGCACGGTCAGGTCGTCGATCGGGCCGTGCTCGGCCAGGGCGTCGAACATCGCCCGGTAGCCGGTCTTGTCCTCGGGGTGGCAGGCGGTTGCCTCGGTGTCCCACAGCACCAGCCCGGCAACCCGGTCCGGGGCGAGCAGTGCGACCCGCAGTGCGGTGAACCCGCCCTGGCTGACACCGCCGACCACGGCCTTGTCGATGCCGAGGTGGTCGAGCAGGCCGAGCACGTCGCGGGCCTGGTCCCAGTAGGTGTACGGGGTTCCGGTGGTGTCGGGGGTGGCGCCGTGTCCTCGCGCGTCCCAGGCGAGGACCCGCCACCGCGGGCTCACGGCGGCCGCCTGGGCGGTGAAGATGCTGCTGTCCAGGAAGAAGCCGTGCCCGAGGACGAGAACGGGTCCGTCCCCTCCGGAGTCGGTGTAGTGCAGCGGCAGGTCGTTGATCATCGCGACGGGCATGGTCGGCGGAGTCCCCCCGTATCGGCGGACGACGGTGCGGTCCGCTCGGAGCGCACCGTCGCACAGCGGCTGTTCGTGTCCCAGTGGTAGTACGGGAAGTCGCCGACGTCCGGGTCGCGTTCCTGGAGTGCGCTCGTCCGGGGGCGATGTGAGCCGCCCCCGGACGAGCGCGCATCCGACTCAGATCTGGGACGTGGTGGTGTGCGGCTCCTGCCCATCCGCCTCGTCCAGCACCTGCTGCTCGATCTCGGACAGCGTCAGCGCAACCGTGTCATCGGTGTCCGCGGAAGGTGTGTACTCGCCACCCATGTCGGGTCTCCTCGTGTCGCCTGTCGTTGCGGAGCGAACGCCGCCTGGTTGGCGGCTACCCGCCGCAGGCGGCCGACTCCACAGGTCCACTCATGCGGGGGACCCCTCGCAGTGGGGTGATGCCGCGACCACACTCGCCGCCTTCGCCTCAGCAGAAGCCCTCGCGCTCGGCAAAACGCCAGCTCAGCGCAGTACCGCGTGACCGCGCAATCGCTCTGGCGGTTCTCTGCGCGGAGGTGCATCACAGACCGATACTTCCGATTCCGGCCGCGAAAGTTCCCTACCAGGAATGCCGCCAATGTGAAGGACATTGCGCAATTCCACGAAGTGTTCCCGGGCACGTAGCGCAACGTTGTTGACGGTCGACAGAGTCGTCGGTACTGTAGAAAACAGCCTGCAAGGCAGCGCCACTGGGGGTGCATGTCGAGCCTACTCATCCTTACCGCGCGCGGTGAGGATGCGATTCTTGTGCCGATTTCAGCAAATCTGCCAATCGGTTGGTGAATCGGAGTTCCGGGCATCGGTGACGTCGGGTCTGGGTGGTCTCGGCGTGGTGAAAAATGGGGGATTTTCGGAAATGCCATATGGACACGATGTGGTCGACCTGTTACTTGAACAGGTGAAATTGCGTGAAAGGCGTCCCGCTGTGGTATGCGGTGACGAAGTCCTGAGTTTCGGCGAACTGGCGGGTCGAAGTTCGCTGCTGGCCGACCACTTGCAAGCGGTCGGCGTTTCTCCTGATGACAGCGTCGGGTTGTTCGTCGAACCCTCGGTGGACCTCATGGTCGGTGCCTGGGGAATTCTTTTCTCAGGCGGAGCTTATCTCCCCCTGTCTCCGGAGTACCCGGAGGAGCGTCTGCGCTACATGATCGCGGACTCCCGGACGAAGGTCGTCTTCACCTCCGACCAGCTCAAGCCGCGCTTGGCCGAACTGTGCCCGCCCGGCGTGCTGATCGTGACCCCGCAGGACGTCGGAAGCGCCGCACCAGCGGGTTCGTTACCGCTGAGAAGCCCGAACGCCGGCCAGGACAGGCTCGCGTACGTCATCTACACCTCGGGCAGCACGGGCAAGCCGAAGGGGGTGATGATCGAGCACCGCAGCGTCGTCAACCAGCTGCTCTGGCTGGGTGACGAACACGGACTGGCCGATGACAAGGTCGTGATCCAGAAGACCCCGATGAGTTTCGACGCCGCGCAATGGGAGATCCTGGCCCCTGGTCGGGGCGCGACGGTGGTCATGGGAACTCCGGGGATCTACCGCGACGCCGAGAAGCTGATCCAGGTCATCGTCGAAAACCGGGTGACCACGCTGCAATGCGTACCCACCTTGCTCCAAGCGCTTCTGGACACGGAACTCCTGTCCACGTGCGATTCGCTCACGCAGGTGTTCAGCGGCGGCGAAGCGCTTTCGAGGACGTTGGCCTCACATTTCCTCGACGTCATGCCGGACTGCGAGCTCGTCAACGTGTACGGCCCGACGGAATGCACGATCAACTCGTCGTCCTTCGTGGTGGACCGGGCGTCGATCGACAGCTATCCGCAGTCCATCCCCATCGGGCTTCCCGCCCGTGGAACGACCTATCACGTTTTGGACGACGCGGGCGACGAGGTGCTGGACGGGGAGGTCGGCGAACTGCACATCGGCGGAACGCAACTTGCCCGCGGCTACCTGCACCAGCCCGGTCTGACCGCCGAAAGATTCATTCGGGACGGGTCGCTCTTCCGCACGGGCGACCTGGTCTACCGGCACCCGGACGGCACGGCGCAGTTCGTCGCGCGCACCGACAACCAGGTGAAACTGCGCGGCTTCCGCGTCGAACTCGACGAGATCAAGCTGGCCATCGAGACCCACGACTGGGTCAAGGCCGCCAGCGTGCTGGTGAAGGACGACCAGCACACCGGGTTCCAGAACCTGATCGCGTGCGTCGAACTCAACCCCGCCGAAGCGGCGCTGATGGACCAGGGCAACCACGGCGCGCACCACCAGTCGAAGGCGGGCAGGCTCCAGGTCCGGGCGCAGCTGTCGAACCCGGGGGTGCGGGCCGACGATCTCGCGGGCAGGTCGACCACCGCCCTCGCGGGGGCGTCCCCGGCGGTGAGGCAGCGCACGCAGGCGTTCACCCGCAAGTCCTACCGGTTCTACGAGGGCGAGGCGGTTCGCGAGGCGGACCTCCTGCGACTGCTCGGCCGTCGGGTCACGGGTACCGGCTCACGGCACGTGGGCGAGGTGGGCCTCGCCGAGTTCGGCGAGATCCTGCGCTACTTCGGCAGTCACGTCGGCGAGGAGCGGATCCTGCCGAAGTACGGCTACGCGTCACCGGGCTCGCTCTACGCGACGCAGCTCTACCTGGAGATCAACGGGATCGGCGACCTGGCGTCCGGCGTCTACTACTACCACCCGTTGCGCCACCAGCTCGTCCTGATGAGCGCGCGGCCGCAGTCGGCCGACGCCCACGTGAGGATCCACTTCATCGGCAGGCTGCGTGCGATCGAGCCGGTCTACCGCAACAACATCGTCGAGGTGCTGGAGATCGAGACGGGCCACATGGTCGGCCTGTTCGAGGAGGTCCTGCCGGAACACGGCCTGGACATCGTCGCCCGCGAGTACGCGCCCGCGGTGAAGGACTCGCTCGACTGCCTGCCGGACGACTACTACCTCGGCACGTTCGAACTGGTGCCCTACAACGGTCACCGCGAGGAGCACGTCGACCTCTACGTCCAGGCGCATCCGGGGCGGGTCGCGGACCTGCCGTCGGGCCAGTACCGCTACGCCGACGGGCGGCTCACCCGTTTCGCCGACGACATGGTGCTGCGCAAGCAGGTCATCGCCATCAACCAGGCCGTGTACGACCGCGCCGCGTTCGGGGTGACGGTCGTCAGCCGCACCGGGACGGGCTGGCTGCGCTACATCGATCTCGGCCGGACGCTGCAACGCCTCTCGATGAACGACGTGCACATCGGACTCATGTCGTCCGGGTACAGCTCCAAGAGCGGCGACGACCTCCCCTCGGCGCGCCGGATGGACGCGATCCTGCGGGCCAACGGCGAGGACTCGGGCCCCTCGTACTTCTTCGTCGGCGGCCGGGTCACCGACGAGCAGTGGCGCAGCGAGGGGATGAAGGAGGACGTGGTCCACATGAAGGGCCCCGCCGAGCTGATCAAGGACGACCTGGTCACCCTGCTGCCCGACTACATGATCCCCAACAAGGTGGTCGTCTTCGACTCGCTGCCCCTGACCGCGAACGGCAAGATCGACGCCCAGGCGCTGCACGCTTCCAGCCTGACGGAGGCGGGCCGGACGGACCGGCCGTTCGCCGCGCCGCGGACGGGCACCGAGCGCCGTGTCCTCGCGCTGTGGAAGAAGCTCATGCGCCGCGAGGTCGTGTCGACCCTGGACGACTTCTTCGAGACCGGCGGGAACTCCCTCATCGCGGTGGGACTGGTCAACCGGATCAACCGCGCGTTCGGGAGCTCGTTGCCCCTCCAGGTGCTGTTCGAGGCGTCGACCGTGCGGGACCTCGCGCGCCGCCTCGACGACGAGCACGCCGCCACGGCGTCCAGGTTGGTGCCACTGGTCGAAACGGGGACGGGCGGGCCCGTGTTCTGCTGGCCCGGTCTCGGCGGCTACCCGATGAACCTGCGCACGCTCGCGGCCGCGGCGGCGTTCGGCAGGCCCTTCTACGGCGTCCAAGCGCACGGCATCAACCACGGTGAGGACCCCTACGGCACGTTCGCCGAGATGGCCGCGGCCGACGTAGCGGAGATCCGCCGTGTCCAGCCGTCCGGGCCGTACACGCTGTGGGGCTACTCCTTCGGGGCCCGGGTGGCGTTCGAGACGGCCTACCTGCTCGAGGCGGCGGGGGAGACCGTGGAGAACCTGGTGCTCATCGCGCCGGGATCGCCCAAGGTCGACGGGGGCGGCCCGACGGGCGACGTCGGCTACCACGACCCCGCGTACGTGACGATCCTGTTCTCGGTCTTCGCGGGCGCTGTCACCGGTCCCGCGGTGGGCCGGTGCCTCGCCGCGGCGGTCGACGACGAGACCTTCGCGGCGTTCGTCTGCCGGGAGTTCCCCGGACTCGATCGGGACCTGGTCCTGCGGATCACCCGGATCGTGGCGCGGACCTACCGGTTCAAGTACACGTTCGCCGAATTGGCCGAACGGCGGATCACCGCGCCGATCACCATCCTCAAGGCCGCGGGCGACGACCGGTCGTTCATCGAGGCTGGCGGCGCGCACGACCCGCGCTCAGCCACTTTCACCACGCTTGCGGCCGATCACTACAGCGTGCTCAAGGAACCGGACATCAGCGAGCTGGTGGCCGCGATCAGCCGCATCGGCGCCGAACGAGAAGAGGACATCGTGCCCCACGTCAACATCAAGCACTTTCCCGTGCCGCTCACCGACGAGCAGGAGTTCGAGCTGGTCATGGCGGTGAGCGCCGCGGTGGCACGTGCTTTCGGCTGTGACGAGGGCGTGGTGTCGATCGCGCTCGAGCCGGTGGAGAAGCAGTTGTGGAACGACAACGTCTACGTGCCCGAGATCGTGAACCGCAAGAACCTGCTGCACAAGTCGCCGAACTACTGACGGAACAGGTGAGCAATGCCGCTCCAACCCACCGGAACCATTCCGCTCGTCTATAGCCAGGAAGTCTCCGACGCCATCAGCGACGGCGCTCCCGTGGTGGCGCTCGAATCCAACGTCATCACCCACGGCCTTGACTACCCGGACAACGCCGCCACCGC
Source organism: Umezawaea sp. Da 62-37 (assembly GCF_032460545.1). Taxonomy (GTDB): domain Bacteria; phylum Actinomycetota; class Actinomycetes; order Mycobacteriales; family Pseudonocardiaceae; genus Umezawaea. Next base: position 1,490,914 of record NZ_CP135965.1, on the reverse strand, counting down.
GCGCAAGGTGGAGGCCGCCGTCCGCGAAGGCGGATCCGTCCCCGCGACGATCGGCATCGACGACGGTCGGATCCTGATCGGGTTCACCGACGAGGACGTCGAGCGCTTCGCCTCGACCCCCGGCGTCCCCAAGGTCAGCAGCCGGGACATGTCCCTCGTACTGGCGAAGGGCGGGCTGGGCGCGACGAGCGTGGCGTCGTCGCTGGTGGCCGCCGAACTCGCGGGCATCCGCTTCTTCGCCTCGGCGGGCATCGGCGGCGTGCACCGCGGTGCCGAGACGACCATGGACGTGTCCTCGGACCTGATCCAGTTCACCAGGTCGAAGGTCGCGGTGGTGTGCGCGGGCGCGAAGAACATCCTCGACCTCAAGCTGACCATGGAGTACCTGGAGACCCAGTGCGTGCCACTGGTCTCCTACCGGTCCGACGACTTCCCCGCCTTCTACTGCGTCTCCAGCGGGCTGCGCAGCCCGCACCGGGTCGACGACGCGGTCGAGATCGGCCGCGCGATCGAGTTCCACTGGGCGCTGGGCGGTGCGGGCGGGTTCCTGATCACCACGCCGACGTCGGCGGAGGACGCCATCGACGAGGCCGAGGTCGAGGGGGTGATCGCCGAGGCCACGGCCGCGGCCGCGCGCGACGGCGTGCACGGCAACGCGATCACCAAGTACCTGATGCGCGCGGTCGACCGGGCCACCGAGGGCCGGTCGGCGAAGGCGAACATGGCGGTGCTGATCAGCACCGCGAGGGTCGCGGGCACGCTGGCGGCGGCACACGCGACCGTGATCTCGGAGGCTGTCCGATGAGGCGCGCGGTCGTGTTCGACCTCGACGGGACGCTGGTCGACACGCCGAGCGGCATCGTGCGCGCGTTCACCGCGGTGTTCGCCGAGATCGGCGCGCCGCAGCCGGGTGACGCGGCGATCCGGGCCACGATCGGCCGCCCGCTGAGCGAGGCGTTCGGGGGCCTGCTCGGCAGCCCGACCGACGACGCGCTGGTGGCGGAGTGCGTCCAGCGGTACCTGGTGCTCTTCCGGGAGATCGTGCTGCCCGTGGCGCCGACCCTGGTGTTCCCCGGTGTGGTGGACGGTCTCGGTGTCCTGCGGGACGCGGGATTCCTGCTCTCCGTCGCCACGAGCAAGTTCTCGGCGAGCGCCGAGGCGCTGCTGGAGGCCGCCGGCCTGCGGTCGTGGTTCGACCTGGTGGTCGGAGCCGACCAGGTGAGCAAGCCGAAACCGGATCCCGAGATGGGGTTCGCGGTGCTCAAGGCGCTGGGGGTGGCCGCGGCGGACGCGGTGGTGGTCGGCGACACGACGCACGACCTGCTGATGGCCAGGGCGTCGGGCATGGACTCGATCGCCGTCACCTACGGCGTGCACGACGTGGACCGGTTGCGGTCCGCGGAGCCGACCTGGATCGCGGAGGACTTCGGCGACGTGGTCGCGCACGCGAGCCGCACCACGGAAAAGAGCGAGGCATGACGCGCACGACGGCCGCACCCATCGACGGCTACCTGGGGAAGTCCCTGTTCCCGCTGCCGCAGACGAATCAACTCCGGGCGTTGCACACCGTGATCCGCGACCGCGACGCGAGCCGCCAGGACTTCGTGTTCTACTCGGAGCGGATCATCCGCCTGCTGGTCGAGTCGGCGCTCGACCTGCTCCCGTTCGAACCCCGTGACGTCCGGACTCCCGTGGGAGCCGTGTACCGGGGGTTGGACTTCGCCGCGGATCTCGTCGGCGTGCCGGTCGTGCGCGCCGGGGAGAGCATGGAAGGCGTCCTGCGCGAGGTGTGCAGGTCGATCCGGATCGGCAAGATCCTCATCCAGCGCGACAAGGTGACCAAACTCCCGCACCTGTACTACTCGGCGCTCCCGGCCGACATCTCCCGCAGGCACGTGCTCCTGCTCGATCCGATGCTGGCCACCGGGGGGACGGCGTTGGAAGCCATTCGAGTGCTCTTGGAGCACGGTGTGGCGGAGGAGCGGATCATCTTCATTAACCTGATCACCGTGCCCGAGGGCATCACGGCCGTGTGCGAAAGGCACCCGGCCGTGCGGATCGTCACTTCGGCGATCGAGGAGAAGCTGAACGAGAACGCCTACATGCTTCCCGGCATAGGCGATTTCGGCGACAGGTTCTTCGGTACGGACAAGTAGGACAGGGGCGTTCGGTGGGGAAAAATCGTCTGCTGCTCGATTCCGGGTTGACCGCCTTGGCCCCGGCGATCTGGGGCAGCACCTATCTCGTGACGACGCAACTGCTGCCACCGGACCGGCCCCTGCTGGCCGCCACGGTCCGGGCGCTGCCCGCGGGCCTGGTGCTGCTGGCACTGGGTCGCGTCCTGCCGACCGGCCTGTGGTGGTGGCGCGCGCTCGTGCTGGGCACGCTCAACATCGGCGCGTTCTTCTTCCTGCTGTTCGTCGCGGCCTACCACCTGCCCGGTGGGGTGGCCGCGCTGGTCGGGTCCGTGCAACCGGTGCTCGTCCTCTTCTTCGCCGCGCTGCTCCTGCGGGACCGCGTCACGCCGGTCCACTTGGTGGCCTGCGTGCTCTCGTTCGGCGGTGTGGCGCTGCTGGTGTTGAAGTCGACCGCGAAGCTGGACCTCGTCGGCGTCGCGGCAGCGCTGGGCGGGGCGGTCTGCATGGCGGCCGGCATCGTCCTCACCAAGCGGTGGAAGCGCCCGGTGGGCGTCCTGCTGTTCACCGGCTGGCAGCTGACCGCGGGCGGTCTGGTCCTGCTGCCCGTGCTGCTGCTGGTCGAGGGGCTGCCCACGACGATCACCACGACGAACGCGCTCGGCTTCGGCTACCTGATCGTGTTCGGCTCGCTCTTCGGCTACTCGATCTGGTTCCGGGGCACCGACCGGCTACCCGCCATCGCGATGTCGTTCCTCGGCTTCGTCAGCCCGATCGTCGCCACCGTTCTGGGCTACGTCTTCCTCACCCAGAAGTTGACGATCGTGCAGTTGCTCGGCGCCCTGATCCTGATCGGCGCCATCGCACTGGTGCAGTTCAACGCCGTCAAGCAGCAGACGACGGCCGTCGGGCCCCTGCCGGGCGAGCCGTCGATCAAGGTGTGACCGTGTTCGGTCTCCGGGTCATCGAGGATCCGGAGACCGGCTGTCCACGACGCGGCGACCCCATCACGGCTCCGGCCCGTGTCAGCACGTCACCCGCAGCGGTCGCGGTGATCCTGGGCGATCGGCTGTGGCGCGGTCATCCCGGTTGAACCGGGCGCCGGCCGGCCGCTCTCGGAATCGCGGGGCAAGGTGCTGTCCACCGGCCAGGTCGTGACCTCCGCGACGACCTCGGCCACCGTTCCCACCACCTCGCACAGCAGGTCCGGGCGGCAGGCGAGGTCGAGCGGGTCGCCGTCGACCTGCAGGGGGTCGTCGGCGCGGTAGGCCTCCGCGTCGTTCTCGCTGTAGACCAGGACGACATCGGACACCCCGCGCCAACTCCGCCGGTAGTGCAGGGCCGTGGTGTTCCCTCGCGCGCCGAAGAGGCGGCCGCCGCCGAAGCCGATCCGGCGCAGCAGGTGCAGCGCGTCGATCGGGTCGACGCGACCGGGACCGGTGGTCCCGGAATCAGGGGTGCGTTGCGAAATCCTCACGAGCCGCCCCGAGTGCGGAGGAGTGTGGCCTGCATCGGCACATAATCCGTTGACAACGGGCCTGTGACGGGGATGTACCGCGTTACCCACCCGATTGAGTCAGTCGACTTCCGTCGCCGCTCACCCTGCGTCGCGCCATACCGCCGATCGGACCGCACAACGGCGGTCTGGCGACAATCGGTTGTATTCGGACTTCTGCGCACGTCCGGTATTCCAAGGCATTCCTGATCACGCCGCACACCAGGATGCCTGACACCGATACCAGAGCGACCGTCTACCGCGAGACTTCCCGTTCCTCGGTCTTGAGGACGCGCAGCGTCCAAAGCCCGTACAGGGCCAGCAGCGGTTTGCCGATCATCCACTCGCCAAAGCGGTACTCGTCCGCTCGCACGAGCCTCTCGGCAAGATCAGGGCGCTGCCGCCGCAAGTACGCACGGGCCTTGAGCGCGTGAGCCGGTTGGGAGACGATCTTGATGCGGTCCACGTCATCGAGGAGCGGGATCACGTTCGTGATGTTCTCCCACGTCGTCGTGCTCTCGTCCTCGAGGAGCACCGTGCCGTCGAGCCCGAGCACCGACTTCGCGTAGTCGGCCATCAACCGGGCCTCCGCGGCTCCGCTGCCGGTGACACCACCGCTGAAGATCACGCGCGTGGCTCGCGAATCGCCGGCGGAACGGATTCCGGCGCGAACCCGCCAGCGGTTGACGGAGTTCGCCGTCGGTTGCGGATTCCGGTAGCCCAGCACGACCACGGCTTCGGATGAGCCGGTGCCGCTCCCGACGAGGGCGCGGGACCAGCGCCAGTTCAGCCACTCACCCCAGACCAGGAACGCGGCCCCGGCCACCGCCAGTCCCGTTCCCCGTCGCATGTGGCGACTCCAGGACGCCGCGGTCCGGTGTCTTCCTCCACGGGTGGGCGCGGAGTCCTAGGGGATGGGGATGCGTCCCCAGACGATTTTGGCGTCCTCGTCGTTGCGCACACCCCAGTCGGTGCAGAACGCCTCGACCATCTTCATGCCGTTGCCCCGTTCGGGAGCGATGCGCGACACCCCGACCACCGGCGAACGCTCAGGCGTGGCGTCGCGGACCTCCACGACGAGTTCGGCGCCGCGTCCGTCGTGGACCTCGCGGCGCAGCCACAGGTGGCGGGGCTGGTCGGCGTGGTCGCAGGCGTTGGCGGCCAGTTCCGTGGTGACCAGTTGGACGTCGTGCACGAACGTCGAGTCGTACCCGGTGAGGATCTCGGCGATGTGGTCGCGGATGGCGCGGAGGTTGTCGCACCGCAGCGAGGTGTCGATCTCCACCCGGTTCGGTTCGAGGGTGTGATGGCGATCTGTCACGGGAGGAGGGTTTCCCGCCGAGGCGGGAGGTATTCGCGATTGCCCCGTCCGGCCGATCGGCGAGCCGTGCGGCGCTCGTCGGACCACGTGGCCGATCGCCGCCGGACTTCCCGTGGCGGGAGGTCCGGCGGCGTCAGGAGCCATGACGTGCATTGCCGGACGCGCACCGCTAGACCAGGCGCATCGAGGCCCAGACCGTCTTCGTCCGCCCGGACTGGAGAATTCCCCACGAATGCGACAGGGCTCGCACCAGCCGCATCCCCCGGCCTCGGTGGGAGGCCGTGGAGGAGCGGTCGAGCACCGGGAGCAGTTCGCACGAGCCGTCCAGGACTTCGATCACCACTTCGCCAAGACCCGACCGCCCCGTGCTGTCCGGGGCCGGGTAGCCGGTGACCGTCACCCCGCACGGGGCCAAGGCGTGCTCCAGGGCGTTGGCCAGCAGTTCGGTGGCCACCATTTCCACGTCCTGCACCACGTCCCGGTCGGACCGGTGCAGCACTTGCTGCAACCGGTGCCTCACGACGGCCACGTCGTGGTGGGAGGTCACCGACATGGCCACCAGCACACCGCCCTTCGCGCCCTGCACCGGTTGGTAGGCAGCACTCCCCGGCATCCGCGGCGCTGCCGGGGACACGGTCCGCACGAGCGGCGTGTCGGCGGAAACGGCACGCCATGAGCGTGCTTTGAGGTCGGATTCGGCCATCGTCGTGCTCCTAACGTCCACCACCAGGAGGAGGTGCGTCCCGCGTCCGTCGGCCACCAGCGAGGTCGGTGGCCGACGTAGCCGGGATACCCGAAAAATCATCGGGTCACCCCTGGTCATCGGAACGGGTGACATCACCCGATGGGGAGCGGTGATGGCCCGGTACGCCAGACCGGTGACAGCGCGCGCTGGGCCGATCGGCGCGCTCCTGGCAAGTGGCGAATCGGTGTGGCGGCCGTTCGGTCGTGCCCCGCTGGGCTGTCCGGTTTCTTCTGCCGCGCCGCGCATCGGAGTCCCGCAGTCGATCGGCCTGACGGCGTTACGCGGCGACACGGGGGTGCGATGGACTGATCGGTATACCGACGCTGTGCCGGTCAAGGAGACCCAGTGCGCCAGAAACGACGCTTACCCACCGTCCTGCTGGCAGTGCTGGCGGTGGTCTCCTCGACGGTCACCGCCGTCGGTGCCCCCGCACAGGCGACACCGGCACCCGCCCCCGCGCGGGTCGCGGCCCCCTTGGCCGATCCGCCGCCGGGAGCCTCCTCCTACGCCTACGACGCCGCGGGCAGGCTGGTCGGCGTCGTCGCGGCCGACGGGGCGATCGCCCGCTACACCTACGACGCGGCGGGCAACATCCTGTCCGTCGACCGGTTGGGCACGCCCGCGATCGCCGTGCTGTCCGCCGTCCCGAGCCGGGTGCGCGCGGGGGACGTGGTCACCCTGACCGGCAAGGGCTTCGGCACCACGGTCGCGGCGAACACCGTCAAGATCAACGGCACCACCGCGACGGTCAAGACCGCGGCCGCCGACAAGCTCACGGTCACCGTGCCCGCCGCCGCGACCAGCGGTCCGGTCACCGTCACCACCTCGGCCGGGACGGCGACGCTGGCGGGCGTCACCGTCATCGCCAACGACAAGCCGACCATCTCCGGTTTCACCCCGACCACCGCGCCCGCCGGCACTGTCGTCACGCTCGCGGTGACCAACCCCGACCCGGAGTTCGCCAACAACCTGGTGCGGATCAACGGCATCCTCGCCGCCGTCACCGCCAGGACCGCGACCACCCTTACGGTCACCGTGCCGCCGGGCGTCGGCAGCGGCACCGTGCAGCTGAGCACCCCGGCGGGCACCGCCACCAGCACCGCCGTCCTGGTCGTGCCCCCGGCGCCCGCGACCCCGGCCGAGTTGGACACCGCCGCCTCCATCCCGGTCGGCACCGCCACCCCGGTGCCGGTCGCCGCGGGCAAGTACGCGCTCCGCTACTTCTCCGCCGCCGACGGCGAGCGGTTCGCCGTGCAGCTCGACGGCGGCACGTTCGGCTACTGCGGCCTGGACTCGTGGGCGTTCGACGAGCGCAACAAGCAGACGGGTTCGGCGAACTGCGTCGGCGGGTCCGGCTGGATCGAGCCAGGCCCGAAGACCGGCGCCGGCCTGCGCTCCCTGCTGGTGCGCAACACCTCCGGCTCGGCGGGCACCACGAACGTCACGATCCACAAGGTGCCCAACGACCTCGCCGCGGGGGCGCAGTCGCTCGCGGGAGTCGCGAAGACCGTCACGGTCGCCAGTCCCGGCCAGAACGCGTACACCACGTTCACCGGGGCGGTGAACCAGCGCGTGCTGATCCAGTCGTCGGGCGCCTCCCCGGCGTTCGGCTGCTGCGGGCTGAACTGGTGGCTGGAAGCCCCCGACGGCACCCGTGTGGGCTCCACGCTGTACCCGAACTACACGCTCAACACCACGACCCTGACCCAGGCGGGCACCTACAAGATCTGGATGGATCCGTCCGGTGCCGCCGTCGGCTCGCTCACCTTCACCGCCTGGACCGTTCCCGCCGACCTCAACGCGGGCGCCCAACCGCTCGACGGCACGGCGAAGACCGTCACCATCGCCGATCCGGGCCGCAACGCCTACACCACGTTCGCGGGCACGGTCGGTCAGCGCGTGCTCATCCAGTCCTCCGGCGGGTCCCCGGCGTTCGGGTGCTGCGGGCTGACCTGGTGGCTCGCCGCCCCCGACGGCACGCGGGTCGGCAGCACGTTCTACCCGAACTACACGTTGAACACGATCGCGTTGCCGCAAACGGGTACGTACAAGGTGATCGTGGACCCGGACAACGCGTTGGTCGGCTCGCTGACCTTCGCCGCCTGGACCGTTCCGGCCGACGCCGATGCCGGTGGGCTGCCCCTGACCGGTGCCGCGAAGACCGTCACGGTCGCCAGTCCCGGTCAGAACGCGTTCACCACGTTCGCGGGCACGACAGGTCAGCGCGTCATCATCCAGTCGTCCAACGCCTCGCCGGTCTTCGGTTGTTGTGGTTTGACGTGGTGGTTGCAGGCGCCGGATGGCACGCGGGTGGGCAGCACGTTCTACCCGAACTACACGTTGAACACGATCGCGTTGCCGCAAACGGGCACGTACAAGGTGATCGTGGACCCCGACAACGCGCTGGTCGGCTCGATCGACCTCGCCGCCTGGGACGTCCCCGCCGACGCCGACGCGGGCACCCTGTCGCTGTCGGGCACGGCCAAGACCGTCACGGTCGCCAGCCCCGGCCAGAACGCGTTCACCACCTTCGCGGGCACGACAGGTCAGCGCGTGCTGATCCAGTCGTCCAACGCCTCCCCGGTCTTCGGGTGTTGTGGTTTGACGTGGTGGTTGCAGGCGCCGGACGGGACGCGGGTGGGCAGCACGTTCTACCCGAACTACACGCTGAACACGATCGCGTTGCCGCAAACCGGCACGTACAAGGTGATCGTCGACCCGGACAACGCCTTGGCCGGCTCGATCGACTTCAAGGCGTGGACCGTCCCGGCCGACGTCGACGCGGGTGCGCAGGCGCTCGACGGCACCACCAGGACCGTCACGAACTCCACCCCCGGCCAGAACGGCTACAGCACCTTCTCCGGCACCGCCGACCAGCGCGTCATCATCCAGTCCTCGAACGCGTCGTCCGTGTTCGGCTGCTGTGGTCTGACCTGGTGGTTGCAGGCGCCGGACGGGACGCGGGTCGGCAGCACGTTCTACCCGAACTACACGTTGAACACGATCGCGTTGCCGCAAACCGGCACGTACAAGGTGATCGTCGACCCGGACAACGCGCTGACCGGCTCGATCGACTTCAAGGCGTGGAACGTCCCCGCCGACGCCGACACGGGCACCCTGCCGCTGACCGGCGCCACCAAGACGATCACCGTCGCCAACCCCGGCCAGAACGCCTACTCCGGCTTCTCCGGCACGGCGGGCCAGCGGATCGTCTTCCAGTCCTCGGCCAGCTCGCCGGCCTTCGGCTGCTGCGGCATGAACTGGTGGGTCACCGGCCCCGACGGCAACCGGGTCGGCTCCACCCAGTACCCGAACTACAGCCTGGACATCACCCTGCCCACCACGGGCGCCTACAAACTGGTGGTGGACCCCAACGACGCCCTGGTCGGCGGGAGCACCTTCACCGCCACCGTCACCGCCGGGCTCGCCGCCGTCGCCCCCGCGCCGCCTCCGCCCGCCGCGGCGAACCCCGTCGCGGTCGCGAAGACCGAGCCGAACTACCTGCGCGCGGACGTCGACAAGCCCGCGCGGATCAGCACCCCGCCCAACCGCGAGACCGTCGTCGCCACCGACCCGGACTCGCCCAACGCCGCGACCCCGCTGCCCGACGGCGACCCGCGCACCTCGGCCGCGTGGAAGCCGGACGCGGGCAGCCTGGCGGGCAACGACTGGCTGACCCGCCGAGCCGACCCCGGCCCGGTCACCGACCTGGTGGCGGACAAGGGGATCACCGCCGTCAGCGGCCACGTCCGCGGCCTCGACGGCGCCCCGCTCGCGGGCATCCCCGTCCGCGTGGACGACGTCCGCACCACCACCGACGCCCAGGGCCGGTTCCTGGTCCGCGGCGTGCGCCCCAACGCCACGACCGTGATCGTCGACGGGTACGCCGCGAAGACCGAACCCGCCAGGTACGGCACCTTCCGCATCCGCGCGAAGGTCGTCGCCGGGGCCACCACCGCCCTCGACGCCACCGTGTGGCTGCCGAGGCTGGACACCAGGCACACGCAGAAGCTCGACGCCCCCACCTCGCGCGAGACCGTGCTCACCACCCCGGACATCCCCGGTCTGGAGGTGCGCGTCCCGGCCGGGTCCGTGGTGCGCGACATGGACGGCAACGTCGTCCGCGAGCTGGGCATCACCGCGATCCCGCTCGACCGGGCTCCGTACCCGTTGCCGCGCAACGGGATCGTGCCGGTGTACTTCACCGTCCAGCCCGGCGGGGCGACGATCTTCCCGCAGGGCGCGAGCGTGGTGTACCCGAACTACACCTCGCTGCCCGCCGGGTCCGAAGTGGAGTTCTGGAACTACGACCCGCTGGACAAGGGTTGGTACGTCTACGGCCACGGCAAGGTCAGCGCGGACGCGCGCCAGGTCGTGCCCGACGACAAGACCAAGCTGTGGACGTTCGACGGGGCCATGTTCAACACCGGCGGCAACCCCAAGCCGGACAAGCCGTGGTGGCAGGACCTGATCGACAAGCTCTCGGGCGACCCGGTCGACCTGTCCACCGGCCTGCTCACCGACAGCCACACCGACCTCGGCCTCGGCGACACCCTGCCCGTCACCCTGACCCGCCAGTACTACCAGGGCGACAACCACAGCCGCGAGTTCGGCCTCAACTCCGGCTCCGACTTCAACCTGTTCCTCGCCTCGGAGCAGCAGTACCAGGAAGTCGACGTCTACACACCCGGCGGTGGCCGCGCCCACTACGTGCGCACCTCACCGGGCACCGGCTACTCCGACGCCGTCTTCGGCGCCGTCGGCTCACCCGGCAGGTTCACCGGCTCCACCGTCGCGCAGGTCAACGGCGACTGGGTGCTGAGCCTGCGCGACGGCACCAAGTTCTTCTTCCCCTGGTACTCCCGCGCCCGCGCCATGCAGGACCGCAACGGCAACCAGGTCACCTTCACCCGCACGGGCGGCAGCAACGGCGAGGTCTCGCAGATCACCTCGCCCAGCGGCCGGTGGATCTCCTTCGAGTACGACGCCTCCGCGCGCGTCACCCGCGCCTTCGACAACATCGGCCGCCAGGTCCTCTACACCTACGACACCGGCGGACGCCTGTCCACCGTGACCGACGTCGCGGGCAAGGTCTCCACCTACACCTACGACACCGCCAACCGCATCACCAAGATCACCGACGCCAGGGGTGTTGCCTACCTCGACGTCGTCTACGACGCCAACGGGCGGGTGCAGCGGCAGAACCTCGCCGACGGCGGCAATTACCAGTTCGCCTACACCCTCAACGCCGCCAACGAGATCACCGAAACCCGCGTCACCCAACCCAACGGGTCCGTCCGCCGGGTGGTGTTCGACGCCAACCACATGGTGTCCACCGACACCGCCGCTTACGGCACCACGCTGGCCCGGACCACGACGTACGTGCGCGGCACGGACAACCGAGTCGACGCTGTCATCGACCCCTACGGCAGGCGCACCAACTACACCTACGACGCCCAGCAGCGCGTCACCGCCGTCACCGAGCTGGTGGGCACGGCAGACCAGGTCGTCTCCGAGCAGGTCACCTACGGCCCGTTCGACCAACCGCTGACCACGAAGGACCCGGCGGGCAAGACCACCACCTACACCTACGACGCCAAGGGCAACCCGCTCACCGCGACCAACCCCGCCTCCCGCAAGACCACCATGGCCTGGAACTCCGCGGGCCAGGTCACGACCGTCACGGCCCCCGGTGGTGCCGCCACCACGTTCACCTACGAGGCGGGCGCGGCCACCTCGGTCAAGGACCCGCTCGGCCGCGTGACGAAGATGTTCGTCGACGCGGCGGGCAGGCGCGTCCAGGAGACCGACCCGTCCGGCGCGGCGACCCTCACCGCCTACGACGCGCAGAACCAGCCGGTGAAGGTCACCGACCCGCTCGGCGGCGTCAGCCAGTTCGCCTACGACGCCAACGGGAACCTCACCACCTACACCGACCAGCGCGGCAAGACCACCCGGTGGGCCTACGACGGCCAGGACCGCGCGACCTCGACGACCGATCCGCTCAACCGCACCTCGACGGTCACCTACGACCCGGCCGGCCGGGTCACCGCGGCGGTCAGCCGCGCCGGGGTCCGCACCGAGGCCACCTACGACGCCCTCGACCGGTCCACCAGGACCCGCTACGGCGTCACGAGCGCGACCGCGCAGCAGTCGCAGGCCACCCTGGCCTACGACGCCCTCGACCGGCTCGCCACGGTCACCGACAGCGCGGGCGGCACCACCACCTACGCCCACGACGCCCGTGACCGCGTCACGTCCACGACCGGTCCCAACGGGACGGTGGGCTACGGCTACGACGCCGTGGGCAGGCAGACCACCACGACGCTGCCCGGTCTCCCGACCACGACCTACACCTACGACGCGGCGGGCGCCTTCACCGGCGTCACCCGCGGCACCGACAGCGCCACGATCACCCGCGACACGGCGGGCCGACCCGCCACGGTCACCCTGCCCGGCGGCTGGGCGCAGACCCTCACCTACGACACCGCCAGCCAGGTCACCGGCATCGCCTATAGCCAGGCGGGCACGGCCAAGGGCGCCCTAGCCTACACCTACGACGCCAGTGGTCGGCGCACCGCGGTCACCGGCGCCCTCGCCCAGACCACCCTGCCCGCCGCGCGCACGGGCCTGACCTACGACGACGCCAACAAGCTGCTCACCACCGACGGCGCCGCCCTCACCTACGACGACGACGGCAACCTCACCGCCGACGGCACCACCGCCTACACCTGGAACGCGCGCGGCCAGCTCACCGGCACCAGCCGCACCGGCCTGACCGGCACCTACGCCTACGACGCCGCGGGCGACCGCAGCAGCCGCACGGTCGGCGCGACCACCACCAAGTTCCTCTACGACGGCACGAACGTCGCCGCCGAACTCGACGGCGCGGGCGCGCTCTCGGCGTCGCTGCTGTCCGGGGGAGTGGACCAGTGGTTCGGCCGCACCAAGGCCGGGGTCACCGACACGACCCTGACCGACGCCCTGGGCTCGGCGATCGGCTTCGGCCGCGCCGACGGCACCCTCGCCGCCAACCAGGCCTTCGACCCGTTCGGCGTGCCGACGGCCACCGGCGACAAGCGCGGTTCCGACCTGTCGTTCACCGGCCGCCAGGACGACGGCACCGGGCTCGACCAGTACCGGGCCCGCTACTACAGCCCGAGCCTGGGCCGGTTCATCTCCGAGGACCCGATCGGCATCTCCGGCGGCAGCAACCTCTACGCCTACACGCAGAACTCGCCGACCAACCTGACCGACCCGTCGGGCAACAACCCGTTGGTGGGCTGCCTGGTCGGCGGGCTCATCGGCGGCGGGCTCGACTACGCGGGACAGCGCCTCGCCGGCCGCAAGGTCGACTGGGGCTGGGGCGGCGTGGGCGGGGCGGCCGCGGGCGGCTGCGCGATGGGCGCCCTCGGCGGCCTGCTCGGCGGTCTGGGCAAGGGGATGCCCGCCCTGCCGGAGGCGCTCACCGTGGGCCGCAACGCCGACAAGGGCGTCGACGTCTACAAGGGGATCAAGAACGGCAAGGACGTATACTCGGGCATCACGAACAACCTGGCGAACCGCACCGCGCAGCACGGCAGCAGGTTCGACTACCTCCAGCGGGTCACCGCGCAGGGCGGGGTCACCCGCGGGGAGGCGCGGGCGATCGAACAGGCGCTGATCAACCGCAGCCAGGGCCTCAACAAGATCAACAGCATCAGCCCGAGCCACCCCTACTACCAGCAGGCCGTGAACTGGGGCAACGCTTGGCTGCGCAGGAACGGATTCTGACCGGATGAACCTCATCGCGGGCCGCGGCTCGCGCAAAGCACTGCTGGCCGGGGACGTGTTCACCCTGCGGGTGGAAGACGGCAGGCACCTGTTCGGCCGGGTGGTCGAGACGGGCATCGACGAGGACCGCGCGCCGATGCCCGACTCGAACCTGGTCTACGTCTACGACGTGGTGGCCGACGGGCCCGACGTCGACCCCGGACGCCTGACCACGGACGCGCTGCTCCTGCCACCGCTGTTCATCAACCGCCTCCCCTGGTCGAAGGGCTACTTCCGGACCGTCGCCCACACCGGACTCGCACCCGGTGACGTGCTGGAACGCCACTGCTTCGAGGTCTCACCCGGCGGCCGCTGCGTCGACCTCGACGGCAAGCCCACGACCAGGACCGAACCGTGCGGGTTCTGGGGCCTGGCAGGTTACGGCCTGGTCGACCGCGAGGTCAGCCGCGCCCTCGGCCTGGCCGTCGAGGAATGACGCCCACCCCGGAGGTCCACCGGTGACCTGCCCGTCCCGTCGGGTGTTCCTCACCGGTGCGGCCGGGCTCGCGCTGCTGGCCGCCCTCGGCGGCTGCGCCGACGACCCGACCGCACCCGAGGACCCGCCCGGCCTGCACCCTGCCCTGCGCCGCCCGCGCCGGGCAGGCGCCGTGGCGTTCCTGCGCGGTGGCGGGAACACCCGCGAGGCGCTCCTCAGCCTGCGCGGCGAACCCGGTGTCCTGGTCGGCCTGGGCCCGGCACTGGCACCGGGCCTGTCCGCGATGCCGCCGTTCCCCGGTGAGGTGCTGCTCCCCGAACGCGCCAACCCCGACGCCTTCCTCCAGGTCGAGGGGGACGACGACTGCTCCGCCCGGCTCGACGCCCTGCTGGCCCGCGTCCCCGCCGAGGTCGCCTGGCGCACCGCGGTCAGCCGTGACACCGTCGACCAGGCGCCGTCGCTTCCGTTGCAGCGCAACCCGTTCGGCTTCGTCGAGGGGCAGACGAACACCCCCGACGTCCTGCTCCCGGACGGGAGTTCGCTGCTCGCCGTCCGGGTGATCCGCCTCGCGCACCCCCTCTGGGACGCAGACACCCCCGAGGTCCGCACCCGCGTCATCGGCCGCCACCCCGACGGCACCTGGCTCGACGGCACCGCGCCCACGGGCACCCCCGACTTCGCCGCGGACCCCGACGGCGCCACCACCGCGCTGGACTCCCACGTCCGCACGATGAACCCCCGCACCCCCGGCACCGCGGCCCCCGTGATGCTCCGCCGCTCCTGGGTCCACGAGGGCGGTGGCGACGACCGCGGCGTGGTGTTCATGGCTTTCCAGAAGGACTTCACCACCGGTTTCGCCCGCGCCCAGCAACGCCTCACCGCCGACGCCCTGCACCCCTACCTGCTGGCCGTCGGCGGCGGCTACTTCTCCGTCCCCGCCTGAACGGGGATCCACCGGTCGACCGCGTCGCCCTCGATCCTCACGAACGTGCCCCGCACCACTGGGAACGCCCCGGTCCCGGGCTGCCGGAGTCGGTCACTGGTTGAGCTGCGACCACCTGGGACTGCCGAACGTGACGGTGGGCAGGGGCTGGTGATTGGCCGAGTACCACTCCAGGATGGCCTCGATGGTCGTGCAGTCCACCTTCGTGCGGGTGTTCGGGCCGAAGGACTTGACCAGCGGGGCGGGCCAGAAGCTGATGACGCTCGTCCCGGTCGGGTGCTCGGGATCGACCATCGGCCCTTGGATCGCCTTGCCGGTCGCCATCACCACGTGGTCCAGGCCGCCGAACAGGACGATGTCGCCGGGGAGGGGTTTGCCCGCCGAACTGCTGGGGTCGTAGGCGGTCAGCGCATCGCCGGTCAACCGGTGGATCAACTCGGCCTCGAAGTCGCGAGGTCTGCTCGAGTAGATCGCGCGCAGGCTGTCGGTCGTGGTGACCTGTCCGTCCAGCACGGCCGCGAGCAGCACGACCTCCCAGCAGTTCACCGTGGTGCCGGGCGCGAAGTCGAACTTGTCGACGTCGCCGTTGACCAGCGACACGAAGGCGTTGTTGCCTCCCGGACCGGAGGGCACCCAGGTCATCGTCCGGTCGTCGTCCGCCAGTCTCCTCAACGCGCCGAACGCGGTGAGTTGCGCCTTGACGATCGACGCGGCTTCCGGCAGCGCCCCGGTGGTGCCGCGCAGCACGATCCGGCACGTCAGCAGCGCCACCTCCTCCGACGCGTTCTTGACGACCTCCCGGTACTCGTCGGTCTGCTGGATCTCCTTGTCGGTGACCCGCTGCTGTCCGGCCAACTGCGAAAGCTTCATCCTCGGCTCCGTTCGACGTAGGTGATCACCAGGTGGAGTCGCCCTCGGCCGAACGTCGTTACACGCGAACACGAATGCGTGACCACGACTGGGCGACATGGTCGGTGCGCCCGGTGCGCTCACGGGTAGCGGTCCGGCATCGGTGACGCCCGACGGAGCGGAGGCGAGCCGAAGGCGTGGAGTCCGGTTCCGACCGCGGGTTCCGGCGCCACGGCAGGCCAGTGTGAACAGCAGCCGGCCGGTGTATTGCCACAACCTGCGTCGACACTTAGTGTATGCGTATGCATTTGAGCGACGCGGACAAGGTGAAGATCGGTGGCGGCCTCGTGGTCGTCAAGGAACCCGCGGGATCCGGCGGCCCTGTTCGGCGCGATCCGGAGGTCGTCGCCAAGGTCTCCGAGATGCTGGGTCGGATCGAGCGCGAGGGCCTGGACGCGGTCCTGCGCTACGCGGTCGAACTCGACGGCTACGAGGGGCGCTCGCTGGAGGTGCCCGCGGCCGAGGTGGCCCGCGCGGCCGACCAGTTGCCCGCGGCGCTGCGCGAGGCGCTGGACGCGGGTGCCGAGCGGACGCGGCGGTTCGCCGGGATGCAGCGCGCCCGCCTGGTCGACTTCGAGGAGGAGGTGGTGCCCGGTGTCGTCTGCGGGCAGCGATTCATCCCGGTCGACAACGTGGGCGCCTACCTGCCCGCGGGCAGGTTCCCGCTGCTCGCGAGCGCGTTCATGACGGTGGGCGTCGCCCGTGTCGCGGGTGTCCGCAACGTCGTGTCCGCGACGCCGCCGTCGCTCAACGGGCGGCCGCACCCCGCGGTGCTGTACGCGGCGAGCATCACCGGCGCGGACTCCGTGCACGCGGTCGGCGGGGTGCAGGCGTTGGCCGCCATGGCCTTCGGCCTGCTCGACGGCGAGCCCGCCGACGTGATCGTGGGCGCGGGCAACGCCTACGTCGCCGAGGCGAAGCGCCAGCTCTACGGCCGGGTCGGCATCGACGTGCTCGCCGGGCCGTCCGAGGTCGCGGTGATCGCCGACGACACGGCCGACGCCGCGCTCGTCGCCTCCGACCTGCTCGCGCAGGCCGAGCACGGTCCGACCTCGCCCGCCGGCCTCGCCACCACCTCCGAGCGGCTCGCGAGGGAGGTGCCGCGGCAGATCGAGAAGCAGCTGGCCGGCCTGGCCACCAGGGACATCGCGGGCGCGGCCTGGCGCGACCACGGCTCGATCTACCTCGTCGAGGACCGCGAGACCGCAGCGCAGGTCATGAACATCCTGGCGCCGGAGCACCTGGAGGTGCTGGCGGAGGACCTGGACTGGTGGCTGGAGGCGCTGCGCAACTACGGCTCGCTGTTCCTGGGGACGTGGTCGACGGTCGTCTACGCCGACAAGGGGATGTCGGGGACCAACCACGTGCTGCCCACCGCGCGCGGCGCGCGGCACACCGGGGGGTTGTCGGTCGCGGGCTTCCTCAAGCAGGTGACGTACCAGCGCGCGACGCGGGAGTCGACCAGGATCCAGGCGGAGCCCACCGTCGCGGTGTCCGACTTCGAAGCGCTCGTCGCGCACCGCGACAGTGCGCAGCTCCGCCTGGACCTGATCGACGCCCCGGAGTAGTGCATACGTATGAATAATCCACGATCCCCTTTGGACGGCAGGAGTCCCGCGATGCCCAGACCTCGCACCACCGCGGTAAGAGCGCTCGCCATCACCACCTCCGCAGCCCTGCTGCTCACGGCCTGCGGCGCCGGGTCGCGCACGTCGTCCTCGACCGCGGCCCAGGTCGAGTGCGACTTCCCCGCGCCCTCGAAGGCCACCACGGTCAACGTGCTGGCCTACAACTCCTCCGCCGTCGACCCGTTCACCAACACGATGGTGAAGAGCTGTTCGAAGAACCAGGTGACCGTCAAGCACGAGCCGATCGACTTCGGCGGCCAGGTGCAGAAGACCACCGCGACGCTGGCGGGCGACACCGGGACCTACGACGTCCTCGAGACCTACAGCTTCATCGTCCCGAAGTACGCCGCGGAGCAGAAGCTGAAGCCGCTCGACGACTACGTGGCCGAGTTCGACAAGGAGTACGGGCTCAGCGACATCAACAAGGCCATGCGGCAGGCCATGTCCTACGACGGCAAGCTCTACGGCCTGCCGATGCAGGCCCAGATGTACGTGATGGCCTACCGCAAGGACGTCTTCGAGTCGCTCGGCCTCAAGCCGCCGACGACCTTTGCCGAGCTG
Source organism: Umezawaea sp. Da 62-37 (assembly GCF_032460545.1). Taxonomy (GTDB): domain Bacteria; phylum Actinomycetota; class Actinomycetes; order Mycobacteriales; family Pseudonocardiaceae; genus Umezawaea. Next base: position 1,472,929 of record NZ_CP135965.1, on the reverse strand, counting down.
CGGGACGTCGCGGGCAAGATCCAGCAGGCCGGTCAGATCAAGTACCCGGTCGCGCTGCCGCTGCTCGCGAGCGCCGACATCGCCACCGCGTACGACGCCGCCCTCGGCTCGCTCGGCGTCGACTACGTGGACTCGGCCACGATGACGCCGAACTTCGACAAGCCGGAGGCCGCCAAGGCGTTCGACGAGCTGCGGTCGCTGGCCCCGTTCATGAACCCCCAGGTCACCACGTTCGACCAGCCCAGGGTGCAGCAGCAGATGTACAACGGGTCGGCGGCGATCGCGATCATGTTCTCCGGTCGGATGAACGACCTGACGCAGGCGTCCAACAGCAAGCTCTCCCAGCAGTTCGCGTTCGCGCCCCCGCCGGCCGTCGAGGGCGGTGACGTCCTCTACAACACGCTTTCGGTGGATGGCTGGTCGATTCCGGCGAACGCGGCCGCCGATCCGAAGATGCTGTTCGAGATGATCGCCTCCTCGGTGAGCGCCGACGCGTCGAAGGCCTCCGTGCCCGCCGCGTACCCGGCGCGCGACGGCATCGTCACGGCGGGCAGCAGCCCGTACGCCGACGCGGCGAAGGAGTCGATCGGCAAGGCCCCGCCCGCCGAGCCGTACCCGTGGACCTCCCGCATCGCCAACGACACCCGCACCGTGGTCGCGGACGTCGTGCTCGGCAACACGCCGGTGGCGGAGGGCACCGCGCAGATGCAGCAGATCGCCGCGAAGATCCTGGCCGAGTACAAGAAGTAGCGAATCCGGCAGCGAGGTGTCCGTCATGCGCAGACGAGAGTTCGTGGGGCTGATCGCCCCGAGCGTGCTGGTGATGGGAGGGCTGCTGGTCCTCCCGCTCTACCGGACGGTGGAGTGGAGCCTCCAACGCGTGAACTACGGCGAGGCGGGCACCTTCGTCGGGCTCGACAACTACGCCGCGGCGCTGACCGACCCGCGACTGGGTCGGGCGGTGCTGTTCACCGTCGGGTTGACCGCCGTCGTGGTCGCCGCGCTGATCGTCGGCGGCTACCTGCTGGCGGTGATGGTCAACGGGCTGGGCCGGAGCAAGCCGTTCGTGCTCGGCTTCCTGCTGATCTCCTACGTCGTGCCCAACATCGTCGGGGGGACGATGTTCTCCTGGCTCTTCGACGCGAACTTCGGCGGGGTGGTCAACTACTTCGTGTCGGCGATCACCGGTCACGAGGTGCTGTGGTTCATCGATCCGTGGCCCAACCGGCTGATGATCGCCCTCGACACGGTCTGGTTCATGCTCCCGTTCTCGATGCTGGTGATCATCGCCGGCCTCCAGGGCGTGCCCGTCGAGGTCATCGAGGCGGCCAGGATCGACGGGGCTTCCCCGTTCCGCATGCACTGGAGCGTGATCATCCCGAGCATCCGGGGCGTGCTCGGGTTCGTCGCGATCATCTCGATCATGGACGTGCTGCGGACGTTCGACCAGCTCGTCCCGCTCTCGCCGCAGGCGCCGCAGATCGGCAACGAGTCGATCATGCTCTACATCTACAACGTCGCCTTCCAGGACGGCGGCCAGCAGCTCGGGCTCGGCAGCGCCATCAACGTGCTGCTGATCCTGCTCATCGTGATCTTGCTCTACCCCTTCATCCGCGGCATCGCCAAGGAGGCCAGGCAAGCATGACCACGTTGCGGAAGTCCGCGCTCGCACCGTCCCGACCGGACGGTGCGCCGCCGTCCACGAAGCGCCGTCCGCGCAGGTCAGCCCACACCTACCTGGTCGGCGGCGTGCTCGTCCTGGTCTGCTGGGCGATGGTGAGCCCGGTGCTGTGGACCGCGATGACGGTCACCAAACCGACCGACGTGGCGTTCCTGAACCCGCCGGTCTTCACCTACCAGCCCACGATGACCGCGTTCGTCGACCTCTGGCAGACGACGCTGTTCTCCGACTACCTGGTCAACACCCTGGTGGTCGCCGTCCTGAGCACGGTCGCGGCGCTGCTGATCGGGCTGCCCGCGGCGTACGCGCTGTCCCGCTTCCCCAGTTGGGTCAGCGCCGTGCTGCTCGTGCTGGCGCTGATCTTCCGGGCGCTGCCGCGCTTCGCGGTCGTGCTGCCGATGTACGACCTCTCCCGCGCCCTCGGCGTCTACGACACGACCTTCGCCGTGGCCGCCGCCCTGGTGGCGATCAACCAGCCGTTCAGCATCTGGCTGCTGCGCAACTTCTTCGCCGAGATCCCCAAGGAGCTCGACGAGGCGGCCATGCTGGACGGGTGCAGCAGGCTCGGCACCCTGCGCCGGGTGATGATCCCGCTGATGGGGCCCGGCATCATCACCGCGGGGATCTTCGTGTTCCTGTTCGCGTTCCAGGAGTACCTGACCGCGAACATCCTCACCGACGTGTCCGCCCGCACCGTGCCGGTCTTCATCGCCACGCAGCTCGGCCAGACGCTGCCGATGCTCCAGCAGGCGGGCGCCGCGGCGATGCTGCTGACGCTGCCGGTCGTCGCGTTCGCGTTCATCGCGCAGCGGTACCTGGTCGCGGGCCTCAACAACGGTTCGGTCAAGGGTTGAGCCGGACCGGGCCCCTGGTGCTGCTGCCCGGCATGAACTGCTCGCCGCGGCTGTGGCCGGACGTGCCCGCCGTGCACGGACGCCTGGACCACCCGACGGTCGACGGCTGCGTGGACGCGCTGCTGGCCGAACTGCCCGACCGGTTCGCGCTGGCCGGGCTGAGCCTCGGCGGGATCGTCGCCATGGCGCTCGTGCGGCGGGCGCCGTCGCGGGTGACGCGGCTGTGCCTGATGTCGACGAACGCGCGGGGCCCCGCGCCGGAGCAGCGGCGGGCGTGGGCGGCCCAGCGCGCCGCCCTCGCCGCCGGGGCGACCGCCCGCGACCTGCAACGCGACCTGCTCCCCGTCCTGCTGCACGCCCGAACGCCCGCTCTGGACGAGCGGGCGTTGGCGATGGCGGACGACGTGGGGGAGGAGGCGCTCGACCGGCAGCTGGCGATGCAGGCCACCCGTGTCGACGAGCGGCCCGGTCTGGCCGCGGTGCGGGTACCGACGCTGGTGGTGGCGGCCGCGCACGACCGGCTCTGCCCGGTCGAGCGGCATGAGGAGATCCACGCGCTGGTGCCCGGTTCGAAGCTGGTCGTGCTGGAGGGCCGGGGGCACCTGGCACCGATCGAGGACCCCGACGGGATCGCCGGGGTCCTCGCGGCGTGGCTCAGCGGAGGCTGAGCGTCCGGAACGTCTCCATCAGCAGGTGCGCGACGTTGTGGACGACCACCTGCGCGCCGTCCGCGAACGCCTCGGTCGCGCTGGTCGCGCCCGCCGCGAGGTCGACGCGGACCACCGACGCGGTACCGGGGTCGGCCCGCACCGCGGCCAGCAGTTCCGCCACGGACGGGTCGTCGGGGCCGAGCGAGGCGGCCAGGTCGGCGGTGCCCACCAGGTAGCCGTCGACCCCCTCGACGGAGACGATCCCCGCCGCGTTCGCGATCGCCGACGGCGACTCCAGCATCGCGATCACCAGCGTGGAGTCCGCCGCCGCGGCGCGGTGGTCGGCGGCCGTGACCGTGCCGAACCGGCCCGCGCGCGGGTAGGTGGCGAACCCCCGCGTGCCGCGCGGTGGGAAGTGCACGGCCCGCACCAGCGCCTCGGCGTCGGCCGCCGACTCGACGTGCGGGGCGACGATCCCCTGGGCACCCTGGTCGAGCGCCCGCGCCGCGAGGTGGTGCTCACCCTCGCCGATGCGCACCAGCACGGGCACCCCGTGCACCTGCGCCAACGCGATGTGGTGCCGCAGCGAACCGACGTCGGCGGGCCCGTGCTCGCAGTCCACGAGCACGAAGTCCAGGCCCGCGACCGCGAGCATCTCGACGACGTCCTCCGACGGCATGCGCACCAGCGCGCCCGCCAACCGGTCGCCCGCGCGGAGCTTGGCCTTGAGGGAGCCGGTGCGCCCGGTCTCGGGCGAGGCGGCCATCAGGCGACCATCCCGGCCGACAGGTCGACGTCGGAGCCGCAGAGGCCCGGCATCGCGAGCATCGCGACGACCGCGGCGCCCACCTCGTCCTCGGTGATCATCCGGCCCAGCGCGGCCCGCCCGACGAACTCGGCCCGCGCCTCGTCGACGGACGTGCCGGTGCGTTCGGCCTCCAGCCGGAAGTTGCGGTCCATGCGCTCGCCGTGCACGGGGCCGGGGGAGAGGGAGTTCACCCGGACACCGAGCGGGCCGACCTCGAACGCGAGGGTGGACGTCAGGCCGAGCACGGCCATCTTCGACGCGCAGTACGGGGTGCGGCGCGCGAGCGGGCGCTTGCCCGACACGGAGGCGACGTTGATGACGTCCCCGTCGCCGCGCGCGACCATGCCGGGCAGGAACGCCCGGCACACGAGGTACGTGCCGCGCACGTTCACGGCGAACACCGCGTCCCACTCGTCGGGCTCGACGTCGACCAGCGGGGCCACTGGCCCGGCCACCCCGGCGTTGTTGACCAGCACCGAGACCTCCTCGTCGCGCAGCCGTTCCGCGAGCGCGGCCACGGACTCCGGGTCGGCCACGTCGCACACCTCGGGGCGGACGGCGGGGCCGAGCCGCTCGGCGGTGGCGCGCAACGGGTCGGCGCGGCGGCCCGCGACGACGACCCGCGCGCCCGCCGCCACCAGGCGGGCCGCGATGGCCGCGCCCAACCCGGTGCCGCCCCCGGTCACCAGCGCGGTGCGGCCGATCACGGGAGCACCGCGTCGATCCAGTCGAACCTGTCGCCGCCGTGCTTCCACGCCCGCACGTCGCCGGACCGGGCGTGCCCCTCGAACAGCTCCACGCGGGCGGCCCGTCCGCAGACCCGGCCGAGGGCGGCGCTGCTCGCGGGGTCGCGCACCTCCTGGTAGGTCACGGTCTTGAGGTACTTGCCGACCCAGAGGCCGCCGGTGTAGCGGGCGGCGCCCATCGTGGGCAGCACGTGGTTGGTGCCGATCACCTTGTCCCCGTAGGACACGCAGGTGCCCTCGCCGAGGAACAGCGCGCCGTAGTTCCGCATCCGGTCGAGCGCCTTGCGCGGCTCGGCGGTGAACACCTGCACGTGCTCGAAGGCGAGCGAGTCGCCGACGCGCCACATCTCGTCCTCGTCGTCGCAGACGATGATCCGGCCGTGGTCGCGCCAGGCGGGGCCGGCCAGGTCGTTGGTCACCAGCCCCGGCAGCAGGCGTTCCACCAGGTCGAGCACCTCGGCGCCGAGTTCGGCCGAGGTGGTCACCAGTACGGCGGGGGAGTCGGGGCCGTGCTCGGCCTGCGACAGCAGGTCCACGGCCACGGTCAGCGCGTCCGCCGTGCCGTCGGCGATCACCAGGATCTCCGTCGGCCCGGCGAACAGGTCGATGCCGACCTCGCCGAACAGCTGCCGCTTGGCCTCGGCCACGTAGGCGTTGCCGGGCCCCGCGATGAGGTCGACCGCCTCGACGGACTCCGTGCCGACCGCCATCGCCGCCACGGCCTGCACGCCGCCGAGCAGGTGGATCTCGTCGGCGCCGGCCATGCTCATCGCCGCGACCGTCGCGGCGGGGATCTCGCCGCGGATCGGCGGGGTGCAGGCGATCACCCTCGGCACGCCCGCCGCCTTGGCCGTCACGATCGTCATGTGCGCGGACGCGGTGAGCGGGTACCGGCCGCCGGGGACGTAAGCGCCCGCCGAGCCGACCGGGATGTGCCGGTGTCCGAGGTGGACGCCGGGCAGCGTCTCCACCTCGACGTCGCGCAGGGCCTCGCGCTGGACCGTCGCGAAGTTCCGCACCTGCTCCTGCACGAACGCGATGTCCTCGATCACCTGTTCCGGCAGCGAGGCCACCAGGGCGGTCACCTCGTCCTCGCCGAGGCGGAAGGCGTCGGGTCGCCAGTCGTCGAACTGGGCGGAGTAGTCGCGAACCGCCGCGTCGCCGCGTTCCCGGACATCGGCGATGATCGCCGCGACGCGCTCGGCGACGCCGGCGCCCGACCGGTCGCCCGCACTCGTCGGGATCGCCTTCTTCAGCTCGTGCGCCATGCTTCTCCAATTCGGTTAGCATACGTATGCCCAGCATTGAACCGGCGCGAACGGGTCGCCGTCAAGGCGATGTCCGGGACGACGGGCGGCGGCTATGCTGCGCCGATCCAGAGGAGGCAGGGGAATGATCACCAGTCGGGACGTGGCGAGGCTCGCCGGTGTTTCCCAGCCGACCGTCTCACGCGCGCTGCGCGACGACCCCAAGGTCTCCGAGGCCACGAAGAAGCGCGTCCGCGACGCCGCCGTGGCGCTCGGCTACTCGACCAGCCCGATCGGCCGCGCGCTCGCCGTCGGGCGGTCGACCAGGGTCGGCCTCGTCGTGACCGACCTGGAGAACCAGTTCTACGGGCACGTGATCGCCCCGATGCACCGCGAACTCGAACGGCTGGGCTACGAGCTGGTCCTCATCACCGAGTCGTCGGAGAGCGGCCCGGTGACCGAGCACGTCATGGGCCACGGTCTGTGCGGGGTGGTGCTCGCGACCACGACGGTCGACTCGCTGCTCCCGACCAGGCTGCGCGACCGCGGCGTGCCGTTCGTCTACTTCAACCGCACCGCGCAGAGCGTGCAGGCCGACTCCGTCACCGTCGACCCGGAGGCCGGCATGCGCGAGCTGCTGCGCGAGGTGATCGACAGCGGGCACCGGCGGATCGGCGCGATCTTCGGGCCGCGCAACACGAGCACCGGTGAACAGCGCGAGAACACCGTGCGCTCGGTGCTCGACGAGCACGGGCTGGCGCTGGCCCACCGCGACGTCCTGCACGGCCCGTTCGACTTCGCGACCGGCTTCGAGGGAACGCGCAGGCTGCTGGACCGCGACGACCCGCCCACGCTGGTCCTGTGCGGCAACGACGTCGTGGCGCTCGGCGCGTTGAACTCCGCCGCCGAGATGGGTGTGGCCGTGCCCGCGGAGGTGTCGATCGTCGGGTTCGACGACCTGCCGACGTCCAGCTGGGCGCTGATCCGGTTGAGCACGGTGGCCTACGACCTCGACGAGATGTCCCGCGAGGCGGCCAGGCTGATCGTCGCGCGCGTCGAGCAGCCGGACGGTCGGCCCCGGCACACCGTCTACCCGTCGCGCTACGTCGCGCGGGCGACGACCGCACAGCCCCGCGCCTGATCCCCGCTCGCCCTCCGCGGCGCCCACTTGTGGCATCAAATGCATACGTATACAGTCGAAAGCGTCCACACGCGGGCGCCCCGATGGCCCGCTCCGCGCAAGGGGAGGACCAGTCCATGCCGCTCGACCCCGTCGCCTACCGCCCGTACGAGGACCCGGACGACTTCATCCGGGAGGTCACCGACCGGATCTGGGTGCGGCGCGACGTCTCGTACATCGTCGACAACTACGAGCCCGACTCGATCGTCCACGGTGGACTCGGCACCGTCGTGGGACGCGACGGCGTCATCGAGGGCAGCCTGATGCGGATCGCGGGTTCGCCCCAGCACATCGGCCAGGCCGAGGACGTGGTGTGGGAGGCGCGCGGCGACGACGCGTTCCTCAGCTCGCACCTGGTGTTCTCCAGCGACCCGTACCTGGTCGACGGCAAGCAGGTCCGCGTCCGCACGCGCACGATCGCCAACTGCCTCTACCGCAGGGGCCGGATGGTCGAGGAGTGGGTGGTGCGCGACGAACTCGCCTCCTGCCTCCAGCGCGGCCAGGACCCCGACGAGGTCGCCCGCGGCCTGGCGTTCCGCAAGTACCAGGGCTCGATGCTCGAACCCGCCCCCGCCGACGTGCTCGCGGTGGGCGACAGCGGTCCCCGCCCTGACGACTTCCGCCCCGAGTGCGAGATGGTGCTGGAGTTCGTCGAGGAGGTGTGGAACCAGCGGCGGCTGCACAAGCTCCCGGAGTTCGCCGTGCGGGACCTGTTCCTGCACACCATCGGCGACCAGACCATCGTCCGCGCCGACGGCTACCAGCGCGACCTCCTCTCGCTCGTGGCCCCGTTCCCCAACGCGCGCTTCGAGGTCCGCGACGTCCAGACCAACCACTCCGAGCGGTACGCGGGCCTGCGCGTCGCGGTGACGTGGACGATGCGCGGCACCTACCACGGCACGCCCGCCTTCGGAGCGGCCACCGGCGCCCCGATCACCCTGCTCGGCGTCTCGCAGTTCCTCGTGCAGGGCGGTCGGATCGTGCGCGAGGTGCGCGTGTTCGACGAGATCGCGCTGCGCGCCCAGATCAACGGCACCCGCGGCGACGGCGTGCCCACCGAGCCCAACATCTACTGAGCACACGTGAGGACAGATCCCATGCAGAACAGCGTGGTCCCGCCCGACGAGGTCGCCCGGCGCACCGTTCGGAAGTCCGACTGGGTTCCCTGCAAGGCGGCGTTCATCGACTGCCGCACCCCTGGCTCGGACCTCAAGGACAACTACTCGTTCATCGGCCCCGGCGTCTCGCAGAGCGCCGACCAGTTCGTGAACCTGCGCGAGCCGCACGGGTTCAACCTCGGCGCGGCGGGCATGCCCAACGGCGTCACGAACAGCCTGCACCTGCACTTCACCGCCGAGGTGTTCATCAACTTCGGCGGCGACTACCAGCTGCGCTGGGGCGCCGACGGCGGGCAGGGCGAGTACCGGTCGGTCGACGGCGACGTCATCTCGGTGCCCACGTGGATCTTCCGCGGGTTCACCAACGTCGGTGACGACGAGGGGATCCTGCTGACGGTGCTCGGTCGCGACGACACCGGCGGCATCATCTGGGGCCCCTCGGTCCTCCGCGAGGCCGCCGGGCACGGGCTGCGCCTGACCGCGGACAACCGGTTGATCGACACCGTGCGGGGCGACGAGCTGCCGGAGGGCGTCGCGCTCATCACGCCGATCAGCCAGGAGGAGATCGACGAGCTGGACGTGTTCTCGGTCGAGCAGTTCCGCACCCGCGTCACGCACACCGCCGACCGGACCTGGACGCGCGAACCGTTCCTGTGCTCCCGCCTCCCCGGCGGTGGCGCCGAGCTGAGCCTCGTCATCGGGTACGGGCTGAGCGAGAACCGCCGGGCCGTGCCGCGGCTGCACGAGCCGCACGGGTTCTCGGTGGCGTGGCTGCGCGCGACGCCCGGCGAGGGCGTGCTGCGGCACCGCCACGACGAGACCCAGGTGCTGACCGCGAAGGAGGGCCGCTGGGCGGTCCGGCTCAACTCCGGGGCCGAGGAGCAGGTCGTGGAGCTCGGCAGGCTCGACTCGCTGTCGGTGCCCGCGGGCGCGTGGCGGTCGGTCACGCTGCTGGAAGGCGAGGGGGAGCTGCTCGTCGTCACGGCGGGGGACGGCCGCGTGGCGCTGGAGTGGGCGCCGGAGGTCGTGGCCGCGGCCCGTGGAGCGGGCCGGGTGATCGACCCGAACGGCTACGTCGCGCCCGCCGCGGTGCTCGGCACGGCGACCGAGGACGACTGAGCCCCGTGGTGGTCGTGGCGGCCTGCCAGATCCCCGCGGTGCCGGGTTCGAACGACCACGGCCACCTCGACGCCGCGGTGCGCGAGGCCGCGGCGCGGGGTGCCGGTCTGGTGGTGCTGCCGGAGCTGGCGGTCTGCGGCTACGCCTTCCGCACCGCCGACGAGGCGCGGGCCGCCGCGCAGGACTTGGACGGACCGACCGTCGCGCTCCTCCGCGCGCTGTCGCGGGAACTGGGCGTCGTGCTGGTGTGCGGCTTCGCGGAGTCGGGCGCCGGCGGCGAGGTCTACAACGCCGCCGTCCTCGTCGAGGACGGCGGCGTGCGGCTGCGCTACCGCAAGGCGCACCTGTGGGGCCGTGAGCCGGAGTTCTTCCGCGCGGGCGACCGGCCGCCGACCGTCGTCGACACCGCCGTCGGCCGGGTGGCGGTCATGATCTGCTACGACCTGGAGTTCCCGGAGTGGACCCGACTGGCCGCGCTGTCCGGAGCCGACGTCCTCGCCGTCCCCGCCAACTGGCCCCTCCTGCCCCGGCCCGCGGGCGAACGGGCGATCGAGGTCGTCAAGGCGCAGGCGGCGGCGGCCACGAACCGGGTGCACGTCGTCGTCGCCGACCGCTGCGGCGAGGAACGCGGCGTCCAGTGGATCGGCGGCAGCCTGATCTGCGCGGACACCGGCTACCTCCTGGCGGGCCCCGCCACGGCAGCGGACACGCCCGCCGCGCCCGTCGTCCTGACCGCCGAACTCGACCCCGCCTCGGCACGGGACAAAGCGTTGGGCCCGCACAACAACGCACTCCACGACCGCAGGCCCGAGCTCTACCACCCGTCGACCTGACTCGGGCTTCGCAAGGCCGGGGCGCGTGTCGAACTCAGGGCCGTGGTGTGCGGCTGTCCAACGACTTCCCGTTCTCGGATCGCCCACGCGAACGGCATCGCGCGCCACATGGGACCTATCCGGACAGGGGTTTCGCAGGCACAACGTTGTGCCCGTCGCCGCGGCCGGGCAACAGGAGCACCGTCGTACCGGATCCGCCGCGGCGGACCCGGACTTCGACGCCGAACCTCGCCGGGTTCGCGGCTTCGTCAGATCGCTTCGAGCAGAGCGGAGATCTTGGCGACGTGACCGCGCGGGTCGAACTCGAAGTGCAGGTAGCGCCCGTTGACCCGGTACCGGTCGAAACCCTCGCCTGCCCGCTCCGGGGTGCCCAGGAAAGCCGTGACCGCGGCGCGGTCGGCCGTGGCGGACAGCCCGTCCACCAGTGCCGCGGGGCGCGGGTAGACGTCGAACTCGTCGTCGTCGGCATCGGGCTGCGTGCGCACCATCACCGACACGAGGACGTCGTCCTCGAAGAGCAGTTCCGTTCCGGCCGGCTTGAAGAGGTAGTACACGGAACGTTCGCCCTCGGTGTCGAACTCCGCGGTTTCCATGCGGGGGCCCACCAGCACGATCGCGTCGAGGATCTTGCTGTTGTCCTTGCGGCTTCCCAGAGCGTCCAAGAACACGGCCACTTCGCCGCTCACTGTGATCATATGCCCTTTGCCTTGTTCAGTGCCTTCATCTTGTCGAGGGCGGCGTCCACGTCCGCGGGCGAGTGACCATCGGCGATGAGGTTCTTGCGAGTGGTCTCGTAGTCCCGCTTCGCCGCCGCGCTGAGGTCGGCCGCGTCGGAGTCGATCTGACTCTTGGTGTTCTTCCCCCGGTACGTATCGCTTTTGGCGTGGACCTTGTTCGGGATCTCGATCGCGGCGCCCTGGCGGTGGATCTCCGCCAGCTCCTTCGAGGTGAGCTTGCGGCCGAGCCTCTTCTCTTCGGCTTTCTTCAGTGCTGCCGAGGACGGGATGTGGTCGTGTTCGAGGTTGTCGCCGACCTTTTCACGCCTCTTGAGGTCACCGTACCGGCCGACTTCGAGCACCTTGACGTCGGATCCGGCCGGGCGTTTGCTCTTGCGCAGGCTCTTGCCGATGGGGGTGAAGATGCCGGCACCGGAAGTGGTCTTGATCCTCGGCGGCTTCTTGACCTTAGGCACTGAGCACCTGGCTGACGGCGAGGTTGATCGCCTGGTCGATCAGGAGGGAGACGATTTCCTTGAAGATGGGGATCTCCAGCAGCGAGAGGCCGAACGTCGGTATCGCGGTGGCGATGGCCTGGGCGATCTGGACGGCGAGCATGACCAGTTGCACGACGCACACGACCTTGAGGGCGATGACGACGCCCGCGCAGATGTAGAGGCCGGCGCCGACCAGTGAGGAGGCGGTGGCCCCGTCGTCGAGGTTCTGCTTCGGCGCCTCGCCATCGGTCCAGAACGCCTTGAACTTCTCGATGGCCTCGCCGCTGTTCGCGCTCAGCACCTGCATGGCCTGCGCGTCGGCTTGGGCGGCGGCCGGGCCGAGGCGTTCGGAGAAGCCGGTCCACATGCCGCCGAGTTCGAAGAGCTTGCCCTCGTCGCTCTCGGGCCAGTTGAAGCCGAGCGCGTTGAGCAGCCCGGACAGCTCGGGCGGCAGCATCATGCCACTGCTCATGACAGGCCTCCCTGGATGTCCCGGAACATGTCGCTGTTGTCGTTGTCGACGGTCGTGTAGTCGGCGGCCATGTTCTGGAGGTTCTGGCCGATCTCGCCCAGACCTTCGGCGTTGTCGGCGAACGACTCGAACGCGGCCTCCGACACGATCTGGTAGATCATGCCCAACGCCGAACCGAGGGTGTCGCCACCGAACGCGCCGGTCACCGCCTCGGCCTGGCTCCGGAACGATTCGACCTCCTGCCCCAGCGAATCACCCATTCCCAGCAGCTGATCGGCGGAACCGCTGATCGCTTGGGTGTTGATGCTCATCCCACTGGCCATCGTGCTACCCCCCTAGTCGATGTTGCGCATGATCGAGGTCATGCTGGTCGTGTAGGCGCGCAGGTGCTGCATGCCCTGCTCACCGACCTTCTCGGCGCGGTCGCTGATCTTGCGCAGTGCCTCGACGTCCAGCGCCGCGCGCGGAGCGGCGGCGGCTTCCTGCTCCCACTCGTCGAGCGCTTCGTTGACCGCTTCGAGCACGGCCTGCCCCAGTTCGGCGGGGGAGAGCTGCACGGCGAAGGGGGTGACCTCGATCGCGGTCAGCCGGCCGTTGGTGACGGTGGCGAAGACCTCTTCGGTCTCGTCGCGACCTTCGCCGGTGCTCACCGGCACCGGGTCCGCCGACAGCGAGATCCGCGCGGAGTTCACCACGTCCATCGCGTCCTGGAACAGGTAGTCGACGTACTGCGGCGACGCGTCGCCGCGAATGCCGGTCTTGGCCGCCAGCTTCGCCATCGACGCCTCCAGCGCGGCCTGGATCCCGCGCATGGCCTGCTCACCCTGGCTGGCGAACTCGCCCAACTGCTGGCTCAGCGCATTGAGGTCGGGGCCGGGGTCGCCCGCGGCGGGCGCGTCGATCAGCGCCTGCGCCAGCGCGGCGTTGACGGCTTCCGCCAGCAACTCCGAGACGGCGCCGGGAGGCTGCCCGCTCACACCGGTGCCGATCACGACCGAGGTGATCCGGCGGTCCCGCATCGCGACGCGCACCGCGCCGTCCCCGGCCGTGCCGATCGAGTCCTCCAACTCGGGCTGCGCCGGAGGCGGTTCGGTACCACCCGCTCTGACGTAGGCCAGCCACTCCCGCTGCTCGACGAGTCGGCGCTCGAAGTCCTCGTCCTGCTCCACCCTGCCCCTTAACACCGTGCCATGATCATCACAGAAAGTGCGACGCTAGCGACACTCTGCACCAGTGTCCACCGCGCAAGTCCCGATACACGCCGGAATAGGGGTTCATCCTGGCAATGTGGCTAGGAATGGCCGGACGGCCCGCGTGGCTCTGTCCGACTGTGGGAGGCTGTCCGGCTGCGCCCAGGGGTCGATCTCCCAGGCAGGACCGCCAAGGCCATCGCGATGAGCCGCCGCAGGGAATTCGTTCACCCGGAGTCCGAATTCGATCTCGCGCCTTTCGTCCCCAGGTGACCGCCGCCGCCAACGTCCGGGTGGAACTGATGCGACGCCGCACTGCACCGTTCACCACGGCGCCTTCCCGTCGACGTCCGGATCAGCGCGCGAGGCCCTGCCGGAACGCGAAGACGGCGGCCTGGGTGCGGTCGCGCAGTTCGAGCTTGCCCAGCACCCGTGCGACGTGCGCCTTGACGGTGTACTCGGAGACGAAGAGGTCGCGGGCGATCTCGGCGTTGGACTTGCCCGCCGCCAACTCGACCAGGACTTCCCGTTCGCGGTCGGTCAGCCGGGCCACCTTCGGGTCGGTGGTGGGGGTGCCACCGGTCGGCAGTTGTTCGGCGAAGGTCTCCAGCAACCGCCGGGTCACCCTCGGCGCGACCACCGCGTCACCGCGGGCGATGGTGCGGATCGCGTCGACCAGGAGCCGGGGATCGGAGGTCTTGAGCAGGAAACCGCTGGCGTCCGCCTGCAGGGCGGCGAACGCGTACTCGTCCAGGTCGAACGTGGTCAGGGCCAGGACCCGGCTGGGCAGCCCGGACGCCACGATCTGCCGCGTCGCCTGCACGCCGTCGGTGCCCGGCATCCGCATGTCCATGACCACGACGTCGGGCCGCAGCCGCCCGACGAGGTCGACGGCCTCCTCGCCGTTGCCCGCCTGGCCGACCACTTCGATGTCGTCGCTGCCGTCCAGGACCATGCCCAGGCCCAGCCGGACGAGCGGTTCGTCGTCGACGAGCACCACCGTGGTCATGCCGGACTCCCCACGCGAGGTGTGGCCAGCGGAAGGTGCGCGGTGACCCGCCACCCGGACGTGGAACCGGGACCGGCGGTGATCGTCCCGCCGTGGGCGAGCACCCGTTCGCGCATCCCGATGAGGCCGTGTCCGCCCCCGGTGCCGACCGGTGGCGCACCGGGGGACGCCCCGTCGTCGACGACCTCGAGGACGAGCTGATCGGTGGACCAGCGCAGCGTCACCACGGCGCGTCGGACCTCGCGGGCGTGGCGCAGGCTGTTGCTCAGCGCTTCCTGGACCAGGCGGTACGCCGTCAACGAGGTGCCGCCGCCGACGGGGCGGGACTCCCCGAGACCGACCAGCGCGACGTCCAGACCGGCGGCCCGGACCTGCTCCACCAAGGCGGGCAGCTGCTCGATCCCCGGTGCGGGCGGCCGGGTCGGTTCGTCGCGCTCACCGGGGTCGCGCAACACCCCGAGCAGGGCGTGCATCTCCTCCATCGCCTCCCTCCCGGTACCCGCGATGGCTTCGACGGCGGTGAGCGCGGCGAGCGGTTTGGCGTTGCGGCGCAACGCGACCGCGGCCCCGTCGGCCAGGTTGGTCATCACGGCGATGTTGTGGGAGACGATGTCGTGCACCTCGCGGGCGATGTACCGCCGCTCCTCGGCCACGGCGGCCAGTGCGAGGGCGTCCCTGGTGCGCTCCGCCGTCTCCGCGCGCTCCCGCAACCCCGCCAGCACGACACGCCGAGCCCGGCGGTTGCGCCCCAGCAGCACCGCGGCCCCGGTGAGCGCCACCAGGGCGTACACCGGCTTGCTTGCTCCCGGAACCGACGGCGCGGGCGTCAGCAGGGTGGCGGCGCCGAACAGCGCGCACAGCGTGGCCGCCGGGACGGCGACCCGATCGGGTTCCCGGTCCACGACGGTCACCAGGCACACGGTGAGCGCCAGGACCGGCACCGTGAGTTCGTTGCCGCTGAGCCCGAGGGCCGCGAAAGCGGCGACCGCGCACGCGGCGGTGCCGAGGAAAGCAGGCACCGGACGGCGGTGCCGACCGAGGGCGGGCAGCAGAGGGACGACCACCACCAGCACGACCAGCCAGAGCGGGGCGGTGATCCCGGTGTCGCGCAACGTCACCAGCCCCAGCAACGCCACGGCCAGCACCGGCCAGACGTCCCGGATGGCGCCCCTCACCGGGGTCGTCGCGCCGACCTGCTCGTGCGGAAGCCACCGGGACACCCGGTCGGCGCCGGGTGTCCGCGCGATCTCCCGCCGGACTGGTGGTTCCACACTGGACGACACCACCCCAGGATGCCCTCCGCGCGTTCGGATCGCATCGGCCACCGGACCGATCCCCGGAGCCCGCCACTAGTTCTTGAGGACTACGCGATGTCGGAAGTCGACGACGGCGCACCAGCACGTCCACGTCGCCGAGCGACCACCGCGGTGCTCACGACGACGGGGACGTAGCCCGCGAGGACTAGCCGACGGGGCCTGGAAAGCCGCCTGGCGAGCGATGCCGTCCGCAGTGGATACGAGCCAGGGTGGACACCATGTCCCGCCTCCGCGTTCCGGCGCCCGCCGACCCCGACCGCCGCCGCCACCCCGCCTCCCACCCATCCCGTCCCGACCGCGCGAAGGGCTGATCACCGTGACACGCGTGCTCTTCCGCGTCGGCGCCGCGGCCTACCGGCGCCCCGCCCTGTTCATCCTCACCTGGCTGGTGGTGCTCATCGGCGCGGGTGTCGGCGCCGGTCGACTGCCGGGCAACACGGTCGACACCTTCTCGCTGCCCGGCCAGGAGTCGGTCGAGGCGATGGACCTCATCAAGCGCGAATTCGGCGGGAGCGGCGGCGACACCGCGTCCGCGCGGATCGTCGTCAAGGCCCCGCAGGGGCAGACGCTGACCACCCAGGCCAACACCACCGCCGTCGGCGACCTCGTCACCAGGCTGGCCGGCCTGGACGGGGTCGCCTCGGCGACCGACCCGCTCCAGCCCGCGCCCACCGCCCTGTCACCGGACCTGACCACCGCCTACAGCACCCTCACCTACAAGGCCGGCGCCTTCGACCTCACCACGGCCCAGCACGACGCCCTCACCGACGCGCTCGCCGACGCCCGCACCGGCGGCCTCACCGTCGAGGCCTCCGGGGACGCCGTCCAGGTGGGCGAAGGAGGGGCGCACTCCACCGAGCTCATCGGCGTGCTCGCGGCCCTCGTCGTGCTGGCCGTCACCTACGGCGCGCTGGCGGTCGCCGGGATGAACCTGCTGACCGCGCTGGTCGGCGTCGGGGTCGGCGTCTGCGGCATCCGGATCGCCACCGGTTTCGTCGACCTGACCTCCTCCACCCCGCTGCTGGCCACGATGCTGGGCCTGGCGGTCGGCATCGACTACGCCCTGTTCATCGTCAGCCGCTTCCGCCACGAACTGCGCCGCGGCCACGACGTCGGCACCGCCGTCGCCACCTCCGTGGCCACCGCGGGCGCCGCCGTGGTCACCGCCGGACTCACCGTCGTCATCGCCCTGGTCGGCCTGTTCGTCACCGGCATCCCCTTCCTCACCCAGATGGGTGTCGCCGGGGCCTTCACCATCGTCATCGCCGTGCTCATCGCCACCACGCTCGTCCCCGCGGTGCTGGCACTCCTGGGTCGCCGGGCGCTTCCCCGCAAGGAGCGCGACGCGCCGACCGGCCGACCGGCCCCCGCACACCGGGACCGGGGCTTCTTCCGCGGCTGGATCGCCGGGGTCACCCGCCGACGGGTGGTCGCGCTGGTGCTGAGCACCGCGGTGCTCGGCGTGCTGAGCATCCCGCTGTTCTCCTTGCAGACCACGCTCGCCGTCACACCCACCGAAACCACCACCCAGGGCCGCGCCGAACTGCTGCTCACCGACGCCTTCGGGGCCGGCTTCACCGGCCCCCTCACCGTGTTCTTCGACGGCGCGGGCGCCCCGCGGGCGGCCACCGACGCCAAGGCCACCCTCGCCGCCCTGCCCGACGTCACGGCGGTCACCGACCCGGTGCCCAACGCCGACGGCACCGCCGCCCTGCTCACCGTCATCCCAGGGTCCGGTCCGGCCAGCGCGGCCACGGAACGGCTGGTCGGCGACATGCGCGACCGGTTGCGCGGCGACGGCCCCCGCGCCTACGTCACCGGGCAGACCGCCGTCAGCGTCGACGTGGCCACCACCGTCAACGCGGCCCTTCCCGGCTACCTGGCGCTCGTCGTCGGCCTGGCGTTCGTGCTGCTGGTCCTGGTCTTCCGCTCCCTGCTCGTGCCGCTGGTGGGCGTGCTGGGCTTCCTGCTCACCATCGGCGCCGCGCTCGGCTCCTCCGTGGCGATCTTCCAGTGGGGCTGGCTCAGCGACCTGTTCGGCGTCGACAACCCCGGCCCGCTGATCAGCCTCACCCCGATCCTCGTCGTCGGCATCCTGTTCGGCCTGGCCATGGACTACCAGGTCTTCCTGGTCTCCCGGATGCACGAGGCCCACGGCGCGGGCGAACCCAACACCACGGCCATCCGCACCGGCTTCCGACAGGCGGCCCCCGTCGTCGTCGCGGCCGCGGCCATCATGTTCGCCGTCTTCGCCGGGTTCTTCCCCGGAGCGGACGCGACCATGATGTCGATCGCCTTCGCCCTGGCCGCCGGCATCCTCGTCGACGCCTTCGTGGTCCGGATGGTGCTCGTCCCGGCGGCCATGGCCCTGCTCGGCGAACGCGCCTGGTGGCTCCCGCGCCGGCTGCGGTGGCTGCCGCAGGTCGACGTCGAGGGCGCCGGTGTCCAGCCGTCGGAACCCGAACGCGGGAAGCACTCCGCGGTCGGCGTCCACTGAACCCGGCGGGCGGGATCGACCATCCCGCCCGCCGGGATCGGGTCAACCGGAGTGGCCCGGCATCCCGGCCGCGGTGATGGTGTCGCGGGCCTTCATCACCACCGGCGGGGGTCCGCCGTCGTAGTCGTAGTTGCTCAGGATCACCGTCACCCAGTCGCTGTCGGGGTACATCTGGAAGTCCGTCGCCGTGCCGGGAGCGCCGCCGCTGTGCCCGGTCACCCACTGGCCGCCGATCAGCAGCGTCATCGGGCCGTAGCACTGGAAACCGACGGGCGGAACCCTGCCCGGCGGACCCGGTTGCGGCGGGAGCGGGACCTTGCCGCTCAACGTGATCCCCGTGAAGGCGCGGTCGAGCAGCGTCGAACCCCGCAGCGCACGGGCGAAACGCGCCATGTCGGCGCAGGTCGTGAACGCGTCGCCCGAGGGAGTGCCGACGTAGAGTCGTTGATCGATGGTGTCGACGCGCTCGCCGGAGGGTCGCCTCGCGTAGGGGCGGGCGATGCGTGGGTCGGTGTGCCACTGCTCCCTGGTGTAGAAGTCCGTGGCGGTCATCCCGGCCGGACGGAGCACGTGCTCGCGAACGTAGTCGTAGTAGGACATCCCGGACACCTGCGCCACGATCGCGCCCAGCACGTGGTAGCCGGCGTTGCTGTACCGGAACCCGCTACCCGGCGCGAACTCCAGCGAGGAACGCCGGATGTAGTCCGTGGTCCCGTTCATCACCTGGTCGACCCCGGTCCAGGTGAGCGCCTCCTGCTCGTACCCCGGCATCATGAAGGTGTCACCGAGGCTGGACGTGTGGGTGAGCAGGTGGTGGATCCTCACCGCGTCGGCCATCTCGGCGGGAAACCCGCTCAGGCAACTGCCCAGCGTTCCGGTGTAGGCGATCCTGCCCGCCTGCACGAGTTGGGCGATGGCGACCGAGGTGAAGAGCTTCGTCACCGAAGCCATGGCGAACAGGGTGTCCGGACCGTTGGGAGCGGCGTCGTTGGCCCGAGCGCAGGACCTGGCCAGCACCGTGCGTCCTCGATGGACCAGCAGCACATTGCCGGAGAAGGCGTCCGCGGCCGCCTGTTCCCCGACGAACCGGTCGAACGCGCGCACGTCAACGGATGCCGGAGTGGAAGCGGAGACAGCGCCCGAAGCCCCGCCGATGGTGAGCACCGCACCGGAGGTGCCGATCATGCCCAGTACGGATCGTCGTGTCGTGGTCATGACCGGGAGGTCTACCGACCGGGGCGGATCGAGGACCGATGCCCGGCCCATACGTGATCCATATGCGGCGCCCAGGACACTGACCGGGTGAGGGTCCTGCTGGTCGAAGACGAACAACCACTGGCCAAGTACATCGCGGCAGGCCTGCGCAAGAACGGGTTCGTCGTCGACGTAGCCCACGACGGGCGCGCCGCCCTGGACAAATGCGTCATCACCCCCTACGACGTCGTCGTCCTGGACCGGGACCTGCCCGTGGTGCACGGCGACGCGGTATGCCGCGAACTCGCCGGACACGGCACGGCGCGCGTCCTGATGCTCACCGCCTCCGGCACGGTCCAGGACCGCGTCGATGGACTCACCCTGGGCGCCGACGACTACCTCGGCAAACCGTTCGCCTTCTCCGAACTCGTCGCCCGAGTGCGCGCGCTGTCCCGCCGCAGCACACCCGCGACACCACCGGTCCTGCGCACCGGCGACGTGGTGCTCGACCCCGCCCGACGCACCGCGGAACGCGCGGGCAGGCTCCTCCACCTCACGCCCAAGGAATTCGGCGTACTCGAACGACTGCTCGCCGCAGGCGGCACGGTGGTGAGCGCGGAAACGTTGCTGGACAAGGTGTGGGACGAACACACCGACCCGTTCACCAACGCCGTCCGCATCACCATCGGCACCCTGCGACGCAAACTCGGCGACCCACCGCTCATCGAAACCGTGCCACGCGCCGGTTACCGGACCGCCACATGACCGCCCGCGCCAGGCTCGCGATCCTCTACGCCGCACTGGTCCTCGCCGCCGGCATCCTCCTGACCGCGCTCACCTACCTGCTGATGCGCAGGACCGGCGGCCACCGGATATCCGTCATCACCCTGAGCCCGCCGCCGGACCCGGACGCGATGCCACTGCCACCGCAATCCGTCAAAGCCGTCACCCTCACCGACTTCGTCACCCAGGCCACGATCGCACTCGTCGTGGTGACAGCGCTCGCCGCGGTACTCGGATGGGCAGTGGCCGGACGGGTGCTGCGACCCATCCGCGTCATCTCCGCCACCGCGCAACGCCTCTCCGCGGAGAACCTCTCCGAAAGGATGCCGCTCACCACACCCGCCGACGAACTCGCCACCCTGGCGGCCACCGTCAACGGGATGCTGGACCGCATCCAGCAGGGCATCACCGAACGCGACCAGGTGCTCGCGAGCCAACGCGCCTTCACCGCCAACGCCGCCCACGAACTGCGCACCCCGCTCACCACCATGCGCACCGCCATCGACGTCACCCTCGACAGCCACCCCGATGCCGACGAACTGCTCGCCATGACCGGCGACGTCCGCACCGCCGTCCGGCAAAACCAACGCACCCTCGACGGCCTCCTGGCACTGGCCCACAGCCAGGCGGGCATCCGCCTCCGCCACCACGTCGACCTCGCCGAGATCATGACCAACAGCCTCGACGGCGTGAACCCCACCGTGCAGACCGACCTACGACCCGCACCCGTCAGCGGCGAACCGGTCCTGCTGGAACGCATGTGCCACAACCTGGTCGACAACGCCGTCCGCCACAACCGCCCCGGCGGCCACATCGAGGTCACCACCGGAAGCGCGGACGGGCAGGCGTTTCTCCGCATCGGGAACAGCGGCCCACCGATCCCACCGGAGACCGTCGACCGGCTACGCGAACCGTTCGTCCGCGGCGACGGCGCACGTCTCCACACCAACCGCGGCACCGGCCTCGGTCTGTCCATCGTGGACGCGGTGGTCACCGCACACCAAGGCACCCTCACCATCACCGCCCGGCCGGCTGGTGGCCTGGACGTCGCCGTCCACCTCCCGTCCGCCGGACACCTCGAGTGAACCACTCCGGGGGAGCGGTGGGCCGAACCGGTCTCCTGATGATCAGGCTTCGGCGGGTTCGAGTTCGGTGAGCAGGGCGGTGACGCGTCGGGCGATCTCGTCGCGGATCGGGCGGACGTGCTCGGGGTCCTGTCCCGCGGGGTCGTCGAGTCGCCAGTCGAGGTAGCGCTTGCCGGGGAACACCTGGCAGGCGTCGCCGCAGCCCATCGTGATGACCACGTCGGCGGCTTGGACGGCTTCGGTCGTGAGCGGCTTGGGGAACTCCTGGGACAGGTCGAGTCCGAGTTCGGCCATCACCTCGACCACCGCCGGGTTGATCGTGTCGGCGGGGGAGGAGCCTGCCGAGCGGACCAGGACGCGGCCTTGGGCGTGGTGGTGCAGCAGGGCCGCGGCCATCTGGGAGCGGCCCGCGTTGTGGACGCACACGAACAACACCTCGGGCAGGTCGAACACGGAGGGCTCCTTGGTTCTCTGCGGTGATGTCCGGTCGCTGTCGGGCGGCGTGTTCAGCGAGGACGGGTAGCCGGGTGGGGCGCTGACGTGGAGGAGGAGGTGGTCATCGTGCCGCCTCGGTCGGGCGGGTCAGCAGTGCGGCGAGTCGATCGGTGGCCTCGGGCAGGAGCCGGTAGTAGACCCACGTGCCGCGCCGCTCGCAATCGATCAAACCCGCTTGGCGCAACAGCTTGAGGTGGTGGGAGATGGTCGGCTGGGACAGGTCGAACTCCGGCGTCAGCTCGCACACGCACACCTCGCCGCCGGCGCGGGAGGCGATCATCGACAGCAGCCGCAGTCGCACGGGATCGCCCAACGCCTTGAACACCGGCGCCAACTCCGCGGCCTGCTCGACGCCCAACGGCGCGGTCAGCAACCCCGGACAGCATCCGGCGGTCTCGCCGAGCACCGTGACCGGCTCTTGTTTCGACATACTTCTATATTGACAAGCGTCGATCCAGTGCGCAAGCTTAGATCGAAGAACATCGATCCAACCTGAACGAGAGGGGCACATGATGGGGGACCAGGCGACCGACCTGCGCGAGACGGTCCGGCAGCGCTACGCCGCCACAGCCATCGCCGTCACGACCGGCGGAGCGACGTCGGACTGCTGCGGCCCGGACCCGGTGGAGGTGGACGCGAACTTCGGGTCCGGCCTGTACACCGGCGCCGACCGCGACGCCCTGCCCGCCGAGGCCGTCGCGGCATCCTTGGGCTGCGGCAACCCCACCGCGGTCGCCGACCTGAGCGAGGGTGAACGGGTGCTCGACCTCGGGTCCGGTGGCGGGATCGACGTACTGCTCTCCGCCCGCCGCGTCGGCCCCACGGGCAAGGCCTACGGGGTCGACATGACCGAGGAGATGCTCGCCCTCGCCCTGGCCAACGCCCGCAAAGCCGGTGCCACCAACGTCGAGTTCCTCAAGGGCACCATCGAGGCCATCCCGTTGCCCGCGAACACCATCGACGTGGTGATCTCCAACTGCGTCGTCAACCTCTCGGTCGACAAACCCGCCGTGTTCGCCGAAATGGCCCGAGTGCTGGTCCCCGGCGGCCGCATCGGCATCTCCGACGTCGTTGCCGCCGATCACCTCACCCCCGACCAGCGCGCCGAACGCGGCTCCTACGTCGGCTGCATCGCCGGTGCCCTGTCCTTCGCCGAATACCGAGACCAGTTGACCGCCGCGGGGTTCACCGACGTCGAGATCACCTCCACCCACGCCGTCGCCGAGGACATGCACTCCGCGATCATCCGCGCCACCGCCCCCGCCGACAGCCCTTCCGCGAGCACGGCGGCAGTCGGTCCGTGACGACGAACGGGTGTCCACGTACCTCCCCCGTTCCGGCCGCCGGTGCGCGATCATGCCTGGATGACGAGTACATCCGAGGCCAGGCGTTATCCATCGAGTGAGCCGCACGAGTCGGGCATGCTGGAGGTCGGCGACGGTCATTCGCTGTACTGGGAGGTGTCGGGCAACCCCGACGGCAAGCCCGCCGTCGCGCTGCACGGCGGTCCCGGATCAGGCAGTTCGCCGAGAACGCGGGGCCTGTTCGACCCGGACCGCTACCGCGTGGTCCTGTTCGACCAGCGCAACTCCGGGCGCAGCACCCCGTCGGCGACCGATCCGGTCGTCGACCTGTCGGCCAACACCACCCAACACCTCATCGCAGACATCGAGGCGCTGCGGATCCACCTGGGGGTCGAGCGCTGGCTGGTGTGGGGCGGGTCGTGGGGCGTCACGCTCGCCCTCGCCTACGCGCAGGCCCATCCGGAGCGGGTGACCGGGATGGTGCTCTCGGCCGTGACCAACGGCGACCGGAGCGAGACCGACTGGATCACCCGTGACATGGGCCGGGTCTTCCCGCGCGAGTGGGAACGGTTCCGCGACGGCGTCCCCTCCGCCGACCGCGACGGCGACCTGTCTGCCGCCTACAGCCGACTGCTCCACGACCCCGACCCCGAGGTCCGGGCCACGGCCGCACACAGCTGGTGCGAGTGGGAGGACACGCACATGTCGCTGGCCCCCGACGCTACGCCGTCCCTGTCGGTCGCCGACCCGGCATTCCAGCTGACCTTCGCCCGCCTCGTGACCCACTACTGGTCCCACGGCTGCTTCCTGGAAGACGGGCAGCTGCTGCGCGACGTCGAACGGCTCCACGGGATCCCCGCCGTGTTGATCCACGGACGTTACGACGTCAGCGGCCCGCTCGGCACGGCCTGGGCGCTGCACCGCGCCTGGCCAGGAAGCGAACTCGTGGTCCTCGACGACACCGGCCACAGCGGCGGTGGCATGACCGCGGCGATCGTGGCCGCCACCGACCGCTTCGCCCGTGACCAGGGCGAGTGACGGATCGACTCGCGCACGCCCCGGCCGCCCTCGCCACCGTCGAGGGCGGTCACGCCTCGGGCAAGGTCGTCATCAAGGTGACCTGAGACGTGCCCGGCCGATCCCGTCCAACGGTCGCTTCCCCTTGCCCCGCAACGAGGTCAGTACGAGCGGCGACACCGGGCGGCGACGGTGGAGACCCACAGCATCGCGGTGATGGCGCCGATCGCGAGCGTCAACGAGCCCGCCGCGCCGCCGGTCATCGCCCAGGTGTCGCCGAGCAGCAGCGCGGTGCCCGCGACACGGGAGGCGAGGGCGTCGCGGTGGTTGCCGGTCCGGCTGAAGTGGAGGCCGAGGACGTAGCAGGCGGCGATCAGCGCGGCGAACGTGATCGTGCCCGCGGCGAAGTGGCCGTAGGCGTGCCAGGTGAGCGAGGAGGACATCCCGGCGGACGTGCCGGCGGGGAAGCCGTCGCCCGGATCCATCACCAGGAAACCCGCGGCGATCATGCCCACGCCGCTGACACCGACCAGGCGCGGTGCCCACCTGCTCGGCAGCGCCCGGCTCAGACCGACCGCCCCGGCCACCAGCAGGACGCCCGCGACGACGAAGTTGGTGATCTGCACCCATCCGAGCGCTCCGGTGCTCAGCATGCTCAACGGGTGGCGGGCCAGGTCGAAGCCCTCGCGGGTGGCGACCTGGGCCAGCGAGACCGCCGACCACAGGGGCGCGGCGACGGCGCCGCAGGTGAGCAGGGAACGGGTGGAGGTGGTGGGGGTAAACGTGGTGGTCATGTCGGTGTCCTTCGTCCGGTGTGGTTGTCACCCCCACGTCGCTGGCGCGATGTGACAGGGAATGCGACCATTCCCCGTCACATCGGCCGTTCGACGTCCAGTCGTAGCCCGACAGCGACCGATGAAGGAGAACTCCGATGCGCTTCCTGATGATGTCCATGGCGAACGACTCCCAGCCCGACGAGAGGCTGTTCGCCGAGATGGCCGCGTTCATCGACGAGATGACCGCCTCCGGCGTCCTGCTGGCCACCGGCGGCCTCGAGCCGGGTGGTGTCCGGATGACGTCGATCGGCGACGAGGTCACCGTGACGGACGGGCCGTTCACCGAGTCCAAGGAGTCCGTGGCCGGGTTCGCGCTGATCGAGGTCCGCACCAAGGAGGAGGCGATCGAGATGGGCCGCCGGTTCCGCCGGATCGTCGGCGACGGCGTCAGCGTGATCCAGCAGGTCTTCGGGCCGTGACCGGATGACGGACGTCCACCGCACGGTCGACGCGGTCTGGAAGCTGGAGTCGGCGAGGATCGTCGCCGGCCTCACGCGGATGGTCCGCGACGTCGGCCTCGCGGAGGAGTTGGCCCAGGACGCCCTCGTCGCCGCGCTGGAGCAGTGGCCGGCGGCGGGCGTCCCGGACAACCCCGGCGCGTGGCTGACGGCCATCGCCAAGCGCCGCGCCGTCGACCACCTGCGCCGGTCGGAACGCCTGGAGCGCAAGCACGAGCTGATCGCCCGCGAGCCGGAACCGGACCCGGAGGCGCGGCAGGACGACGTGCTGCGGCTGATGTTCATCTCCTGCCACCCGGTGCTGCCCACAGCGGCCCGCGCGGCGCTGACGCTGCGCCTGATCGGCGGGCTGACGACGGCGGAGATCGCGCGGGCGTTCCTGGCGACCGAGCCGACGATCACCGGCCGGATCGCCGGGGCGAAGCGGACGCTGGCCGAGGAGGACGTGCCGTTCGAGCTGCCGGAGGGCCCGGAACTGGCCGAACGGCTGTCGTCGGTGCTCGGCGTCATCTACCTGATCTTCAACGAGGGGTACTCGGCGACCTCCGGGGACGACCTCATGCGACCGGGTCTGTGCCTGGAGGCGTTGCGGCTGGGCAGGTTGCTGGCCGAGTTGGCGCCGCGGGAGTCCGAGGTGCACGGGCTGGTCGCGCTGATGGAGATCCAGCAGTCCCGCTCCGCCGCGCGCACCGACCCGGCGGGGGAGCCCGTCCAGTTGCACGAGCAGAACCGCGGCCGGTGGGACCAGCTGCTCATCCGCCGCGGCTTCACCGCGATGCTGCGGGCGCGGGAGGTCGGCGGCCCGCCCGGCCGCTACATGCTCCAGGCGGCGATCGCCGTGTGCCACGCGCAGGCGCGGACCGCGCAGGACACGGACTGGGCTCGGATCGCCGCCCTCTACGAGGCGTTGGAACGCGTGCTGCCCACACCGGTCGTGCGCCTCAACCGCGCGGTGGCGGTCGGCAAGGCGCACGGGCCGCAGACCGGCCTGGACCTCGTCGACGCGGTGGCCGACGACCCCGCGCTGCGCGACTACCACCTGCTGCCGGGCGTCCGGGGCGACCTCCTGCGCACCCTGGGCCGCCACGCCGAAGCGCACTCGGAGTTCCACCGGGCCGCGGCGCTGGCCTGCAACGAACCCGAGCGCGCGTTCCTGCTGCGCCGCGCCGACGAGGTGCCGGTCGCCGAAGCCACCGGGCCGACCGCGGGGGACGCCGTGCGGGACTTCCTCGGCCGCGACGACCTGGACACCGCCACAGTCCGCTCCTACTGGCAGACCCTGCGGCGGCTGTGCCGGATCGTGGGCGAGCGGACCCCGCTGGCCGAACTGACCGCGGACCAGGTGACCCGCGCCTTCACCACGGCCTGGGGCGACGCGGCCGCGAAGACGTGGAACCGCCACCGCTCGACCGTCCGGTCGTTCGGCTCATGGACTGACCTCGACGACCTGGCGGCAGGGCTGCGACGCCGAGCCGAGACCCGACCCCGTACCCAATCGCTCGACGCCCCGCGCTTGGCCGCGCTGTGGAGCCGCCCGGACCTGCCGCTGCGCGAACGGACGTTGTGGCGACTCCTGCACGAGTCGGGTGCGGCGGTGACAACGGTGCTGTCCCTGGACGTTGAAGACCTGGACCTCGACGACCGCCGCGCCCAGACGGCCGGCACGTGGGTGAACTGGCGCGCCGAAACGGCCCGGCTGCTGCCGTTGCTGCTGGGCGACCGGCCCGGCGGCCCGGTGTTCCTGGCCGACCGCCGCCCCGGCCCCGGCCGGATGCCCGCGGCTGCCGACCTGTGTCCGCACACAGGGCGCGGCAGGCTGTCCTACGAACGAGCCGAGCACCTGTTCAAGACGACGACGGGCTTCACCCTCCGGCAACTCAGGTGACTTCGATCGCGCTCCGTTGAAACGGGGCAACCCCAGACGGCAGAACAGGGAGCGAACCCCGCTGGACACCGATCGGCCTGGCATCAACGCAAAACACGTGGGAGGTTCGGGCTCAGTTCGGCCCAGCGGCGTCTTTGACCAGCCAGGCGGCCACGTCGACCAGTTTCATGTTGGTGTTCTGCGAGGCCTCGGCCAGCATCCGGAAAGCCTTCTCCGGGTCGCAGCGGTGCCGTGCGATCAGGATTCCCTTGGCGGTGGCGATCAGGTCGCGGGTGCCCAGCGCGGCGTGCAGTTCGGTCTGCCTGCGGACGCCGGCCAACGCCACCGCGGCATGGGAGGCGAACAGTTCACCCACCAGCGCGGCCTCTTGGTCGAAGGCGTCGGGTTCGGTGGAGTAGACGTTGAGCGAACCGTAGGTGGTGCCGACGGTGAACAGTCCCCACGCCAGCATCGACCGCACCCCCAACCCGGTCACGGCGGGGACGAATCGCGGCCACCGCTGGGTTTCCAGCGCCAAGTCGCCGGTGCGGAACGTCCCCTGCCGGGCGGCCGCGTCCACGCACGGACCCTGCTTCGTCTTGTACTGCAAGGCGTTGACCTGGGTCACCAATGGATTCGACGGTGCCACCGTGCTCGGCACGCCCTTGTCGACCAGGGTGATGCCCGCGCACTGCGCCCCGGCCACCATGGCGATCACCCCGGTGACGATCGCGGCCAGGGTGCGCTGCTGGTCGGGCTCGGACTCCAACGACCGCGCCACCCGGCTCAACGCTTCTGCCACTCCGGGCAAGGCTACGGAGTCGCTGACGCCGCGGTGATGAATGTCGCTCATTCGATCAAGTCTGGCGGAAGTCGATGGTCGGGGCCACCGTCGCGCGCCGAACCGGTCCGCGGTCTGCGGATGACCTCGTCGGCAGGTGCGGCTTGACGGTGTTCGGCATGAGGTGTTGGTGAGTTGTACGACCTCATCGCCGCAGGTGAGAAGCCTTCCATTACTCGAACGAGTAAACCTGTGATGGCGGGAGTAGACATTCAGGCGCAGCTGTGTGTAGTGTTCTCCTCGTTGAGAGAGAGAAAGTCAGTGGCACGGGAGATGACGAACTGCCCGTGAGGTCAAGTGCAAGACGGTCGGACGTGCTGGGGCCAGACGGTGAAGGGGCTCCTCGGCAGTGGACCAGGGGTTGTCGGCAGGTGATCGGAAGTGCGCCGACGGCCGAGTTGCAAGAGCAGGTATGAGTTGCTGGTGCAGGACGGTCAGGTGTGCCGGAGCCGATCGGTTGAAGGGGTTCCAGGCAGGTGGCCAGGATGGTCGGCGATGTTGTCCGGGTGTGTGCAGTGCGTCCCGGTGTCGATCACCTCGTGAGGAATGTCGGCAATCAGAGGAGAAGGGAAGGGTTGCACACCATCGGATCGCCCGGTTTCGGTTGATCTCAGCCGGACGGGTACCGCGGTTCCATCGGATTGGAAGGTGGTCTTCGGTTACGCACATGCGATCCCCGTTGCTCCCGCTTCTAGTGCGGGTCGCGCGGACAGAGGAAGCCGATCCCACGGTCGGCTAGGTGGAAGTGGAATCCGACAACCCTTGGGGCCCCGGCGCTATCGCGCCGGGGCCCCTCGTTGTTCTTTCGGTCTGGGCAAAGCGGAGTTGATCGGCACTCCGAACACGACCGAGACCCCGATCGTTCGGGGCGTCCTCCTCCTGCTGCCAATGGCCTTCGACCGCAGAGCCAAGATCGACATGCGCTCGGGGCGGCGGATGACCGTCGCCCCGAGCGCTGTCCGACCCCCATAGCGGACTTGTCGTCGACGCGAGGGTCGTTTTTGGCCGGCTTGTTAGGAGATCGACGCGGGGAAGCGTTCCCAGACCCGGTGGGCGCCGAGCAGTGCCGTCATCTTCGTGAGCACTTCCGACGGCTGGTCGTCGATCACGATCCCCGGCCCCGCGGCGCATCCGGCGGCCTCGAGTGCGGCGCGTCCGTTGTTCCACGCGCCGATGGCCTTCGCGTGGCGGAAGCACTCCTGGATCATGAGGATCACCCGCGGGTCAACGGTCGTTCCCGGCGCCCCTGCCTTGTCGTCCCTGGCGGGCAGGGCGTCGGCGCCGGGCGGCGGGCTGCCCGCGAGCAGCAGGGCGTCGAACTCGATCGACCGCGCCGTGAGGAACGTGCGTTGGGCGACCAGGCCGCTGTCGGCGTCCAACGGGCCGCCGGTCGGCGCGATCAGCAAGGGCACCATGCCCGCGGCGAGGATCGATTCCCGAACCGTGCGCACGCCGTCGAGGTCGGCGGGGTCGACCACGATCCCGATGATGCGCCCGTCGGTCGGCCAGGTCTGGCCGATCTGGGACAGAGCTGGGCTGGGGGTGGCCTTCTTGAGCCGCTCGGCCGCCTTCGGCGCGGGCAGGCCGAGCCCTGTGGCCACCTCTTGGCACAGCACGGGATCCACGTTGGCCAGCACCGCGAGTTGGCGTTCCTTGATCGCCTGCTCGTAGCACTTGCCCAACTCGAAGGTGAACGCCCGCACGACGTGCTCCTTCTCGACCGGCGAGAGGCTCAGCCAGAACAGCCTGGGCTGCGTGTAGTGGTCGGCGAACGAGGCGGGGGACTGCCGGACCTTCGCCGACTCCGGCAGCGGCTGCGCCACCTCGAGGAACGGCCGGTCCTCGACGCCAGCCTCGAACGGGTTGCCGCCGTCGAGGGTGTTCGGCTTGCAGGGGGCAACACCCCCGTGCACGGCGTGCTGGTGGAAACCGTCGCGGAGCATGTCGTTGACCGGCGCGTGCGGGCGGTTGACGGGGATCTGGTTGAAGTTCGGCCCGGCGAGCCTGGTCAGCTGGGTGTCCAGGTAGGAGAACAACCGCGCCTGCAGCAGCGGGTCGTCGGTGACGTCGATGCCGGGTACCAGGTTGCCCAGGTGGAAGGCGACCTGTTCGGTCTCGGCGAAGTAGTTCATCGTGTTGCGGTTGAGGGTCAGCATTCCCACGGGCTGCACCGGCGCGAGTTCCTCGGGCACGATCTTCGTCGGGTCGAGCAGGTCGATGCCTTCGAACGTCTGCTCGGGGGTGTCGGGGAAGACCTGGAGGCCGAGTTCCCACTGCGGGTACGCGCCGGACTCGATGGCGTCGGCGAGGTCGCGGCGGTGGAAGTCCGGGTCGATGCCGCTGATCATCTGCGCTTCCTCCCACACCAGGGAGTGCACGCCCAGCTTCGGCTTCCAGTGGAACTTCGCCAGCGCGGTGCCGCCCTCGGCGTTGACGAGGCGGAACGTGTGGACGCCGAAGCCCTCCATGGTCCGGTAGGACCGGGGGATGGCGCGGTCGGACATCTGCCACATCACGTGGTGCGTGGCCTCGGTGTGCAGGGACACGAAGTCCCAGAACGTGTCGTGCGCGCTCTGCGCCTGCGGGATCTCCCGGTCCGGGTGCGGCTTGGCCGCGTGGATGATGTCCGGGAACTTGATGCCGTCCTGGATGAAGAAGACCGGGATGTTGTTGCCCACCAGGTCGAAGTTGCCTTCGGAGGTGTAGAACTTCGTCGAGAAACCGCGGGTGTCGCGCACGGTGTCCGCCGATCCGCGCGAGCCGACGACCGTGGAGAACCGCACGAAGACGGGCGTCTCGACGCCGTCGCCCAGGAAGGCCGACCTGCAGATCGGTTCGGCCGTGCCGTAGCCGACGAACACGCCGTGCGCGCCGTAGCCGCGGGCGTGGACCACCCGTTCCGGGATCCGCTCGTGGTCGAAGTGCGTGATCTTCTCGCGCAGGTGGTGGTCCTGCAGCAGCGTCGGGCCTCGTTCGCCCGCCTTCAGCGAGTGGTCGGTGTCGCGGATTCGGGCTCCGCCCGACGTGGTCAGGTAGTCGCCCTGCTGACCGTTGGACAGCTTCGGCGCCCCGGTGGGCGCGCCCGTGGGCGTGACCGTCTCCGGCCCGGTCTGGTCGGCCTTGGGCTTCAACGGGCCACGCGGTTCGGTCGGTTCGTCGAGGGCGGGCGGTTCGCTGTTCGGAGCGCCGGGGACAGGAGGGTTCACCAGCTCGGCGACCTTGTCCACGGCCTTGTCCAGGGCGGCTTTGACGAGCTTGCCCGGCTTGCTGGGGGCCACTTCGTCCTCCTCGTTGTGGTGGAAACGCCACGGACAAGTACCCACGTTTTCCCGACTCACGCACAGATGCCCCGATCGTGCGACGGACCTGGGGGAGTGGAGCGGAAGACGATCGACGGGTGCTGTCAGTCGAGATGATCGGCACATGTCATCCATCTGATGACCGAGTGTTTGTCATCGTTGTGATGACATGATAGAACTGTGTCGCGCGTTGACGAGAACGAGAACATCGAGGAGGTGCCGGATGTTGATGCGCACGGATCCGTTCCGGGAGCTGGACCGGGTGGCGCAGCAGGTGCTCACCGGGACGTGGTCGCGGCCCACGGCCATGCCGATGGACGCATACCGGTCCGGGGACGAGTACGTGGTGGTGTTCGACCCGCCGGGTGTGGCGGCGGACGCGATCGAGCTGGACGTCGAGCGCAACGTGCTGACGGTGAAGGCCGAAAGGCGGCCGTTGGCGTCCGCGGACGACATCGAGGTGCAGGTGTCCGAGCGGCCGCTGGGCGTGTTCTCCCGCCAACTCTTCCTCGGCGACACCCTCGACACCGAGAACATCAGGGCCGGGTACGAGGCGGGTGTGCTGACCCTGCGCATCCCGGTGCTGGAAAGGGCGAAGCCGCGCAAGATCGCCGTCACCGCGATCGACGGGGACGTCAAGCAGATCGACGCCTGATCGGAACCGGCCACGGCCACGCTGGTGCCGAAGGCCGTGCCGACTGCCACGGGGTGGGGCATCGTCCCACCCCGTGAGTCGGTATCCCCACCCGTGCGGTGAGGAGTCGGCGGGTTCGACGCGTCAGAGGCGCCACCACGAGATGTGGATGCCACTCGACCGCGAACCGGCCGAATTCCTGGTGGTTCGCGTGGTCAGGGCTGGTCGCGGTCGGTCCTTTGGGTCTGGGTGTCGCGGCGGACGCGGTCGGTGCTCTCCCCGATCGCGGTGATGCGGTCGGCGAGGTCCGGGTGAGTGGCGCGGAGGTGGTCGTGAGCCCCGGCCAGCGGGCTGAGCAGCGCGGCCGCGTCGTCCTCGCCCAACGCGTGGTGGACGGAGGTGTCGAGTTCCCCGATCTGGCCTGCCAGGCTGCGCAGGGTCGCGGAGTTGTCGCGGGCCCATCGGGTGACCGCGCGGTCGCCCGCGCGGCGGTCGCGTTCGGCTTGGACGCGTTGCTCGCCGGTCGAGCCGGTCTGGTCGGACCCCCGCAGCCTCAGGTAACGGCGTTCGGCGGCCTGGCGGCTCGCCACGCCCAGTGCCGGGGCCAGGTCGGCCCAACTGGTACCCAGTTCCCGCGCGGCGGTGATCAGCCGGGGTTCCCAGTCGGCGAGTTCGGCGCGGAGTTCGCGCAGCAGTGCGATCGCGGCCAGTGCTTGGGGGCCGGTGAGGTCTTGTGGTGCGGCGGCGGCGTCGCGGAGGGACTCGTAGTCACCGATGGGCATTTGTCATCCTTTCGACGACGCAAGTCTTGTCATCGTCCTGATGACATGATACAACATCGGTGCGCGTTGACGGGAAGTCGAAACTCACGAGGAGGTGCCGGATGTTGATGCGCACGGATCCGTTCCGGGAGCTGGACCGGGTGGCGCAGCAGGTGTTCACCGGGGCGGGAACGTGGTCGAGGCCCACGGCGATGCCGATGGACGCCTACCGCCAAGGGGACGAGTACGTGGTGGCGTTCGACCTGCCGGGTGTGACGGCGGACGCGATCGAGCTGGACGTCGAGCGCAACGTGCTGACGGTGAAGGCCGAACGACGCCCATCCGGTGCGGATGAGGGGGTGGAGATGCAGGTGTCCGAGCGGCCGTTGGGCGTGTTCTCCCGCCAACTCTTCCTCGGCGACACCCTCGACACCGAGAACATCAGGGCCGGGTACGAGGCGGGTGTGCTGACCCTGCGCATCCCGGTGCTGGAGAAGCCCGAGCCCCGCAGGATCGCCGTCACGGCCGCGGAACGCGAGGTCGGGCGGATCGACGCCTGATCGGGTTCGCCACGGCCGCGTGAGCGCTGCGGACAAGAGGAGACCGGGGTGCGGTGGTGTGCACGGCCGCACCCCGGTGCTGTGGAGGCGCGAGGAATCCCTGCGCCGAAGAGGAGTTCGAGGATGCTGGGCGGGTCTGCCCGTGCGGAGCGGAGTGGTGCCTGATGGACTTCGATTTCGACGAGACCGTCGCGGCGGGGCTGCGCCGGTACGTCAACCTCGTGACCGGGGCACTCGGACTGACCGGCGAGTGCTCGTACGTGGAGGTGGAACGACCCGCCGGGGCTTACCTCGCCCTTGACGGCGGGCTGGCGCGCTTCCCCGACCGCGACCTCGCGCTGCTGTGGAACGAGGAGCACGGCTGGTCGATGGCCGTGGAGACCGACAGCGCCGAAGACCCGCTCGTCCTCGCCCACATGGGCGGTGACCCCCTGCCGTCGCCGGGGGAGGTCGCGGAGTGGACGTCGAACTTCCTGCGCGTCGGGCACGACACCCGCCCCGCACCGGCCACACCGGTCGGCGACACCGTCGGCGACCCGACCCGCCGCCTCAGGTCCTACGCGGCAGTTGAACTGGTGTCCGCCCGTTCGGTGTGAACCCCCGCGCCGAAGACCGCCCGAGTCCGCTCAGTACTGACGAAGTTGCCGCACCAGTACCGGAGCGAGAGCCACGATTCCGGGCGCACCGCGCACGTGGGTCTTGTGGACGACGGACTCGCCGCGCGGATGCCGGATGTTCACGGCCGAGTGGTTTTCCCGCGATCCGCACCGGCCCGCACGTTAGGTCCTTCCACTCGTGGGTACCACCTGCCCGTCCGTCGTGGTGAACACCCGAGGAAGGCCCCGTCATGCGACTGCCCGAGCCCCGAGGCCCCATCAGCACGGCCCTAGTGGCCGGACTGTCCCGCCCGCCCCACCAGCTCCCGCGACCGGGTGTCGGCCAGGTGGGGGAGCAGCGCGACGACCGGCCGGAGGCGGTGTTGTCCGACGAGGACCTCCAGGTGGGTCTGTGGATCTGCTACGAGTTGAGCTACCGCGGTTTCGACGACGTCGACGACGACTGGGAGACCGAACCGTCCCTGGTGGCGCTGCGCTCCGAGTTGGAGGCCCGCTTCCTGCCCGCTCTGCGACAGCTCACCGCCGCCGCGACGGAGACCGCGGTCGACCCGACCGGTGTGCCCGCCGCGCTCTCCGCACTGGTCAAGGCCGACGACGGTCCCGCACTGGCGAGTTCCTCCAGCGCGAAGCCACTTCGGAGCAGTTCGCGGAGTTCGTCGTGCACCGCTCCATCTACCACCTCAAGGAAGCCGACCCGCACAGCTGGGCCATTCCCCGCGTCGGTGGGCGGGCGAAAGCGGCACTGGTCGAGATCCAGGCCGACGAGTACGGCGGCGGGCGGTTCGAGCGGATGCATTCCGAACTCTTCCGCACGGTGATGCGGAGCTTGGACCTGGACGACTCCTACGGCGCCTACCTGGATCGGGTGCCTGCCGTGACGTTGGCGGTGAGCAACACCATGTCGTTGTTCGGGCTGCATCGCCGCTGGACACCAGCGCTGCTGGGACACCTGGCGGCGTTCGAGATGACCTCGTCGTTGCCGAACCGCCGGTACGGCAACGGTTTGCGACGCCTCGGCCATGACGCGACCGCCACCCGCTTCTACGACGAGCACGTGGAAGCCGACGCCGTGCACGAGCAGATCGCCGCGCACGACCTGTGCGGCGGGTACGTCCAGGACCACCCCGAGGCCGCCGACGACGTCCTGTTCGGCGCCGCGTGCGCACTGGCCGTGGACAACGTCATGGCCGCCCACCTGCTGGCGAAGTGGAAGGGCGGATCGTCGGCACTGGTCGACTCCGCTTCCGTCCCCGCGGCCTGACCCGGACGTTCCGGATCACCGGTACCCGGTGGACAACCGCGCGGTCGCGGCACCGCGCGTGGGGTTCGAGGATCCGATCGCGACGCATGTTTGCACCTCGCGTCGTGCGGGAATACCTGGTCCAGATCGAACAGGAGCGGCAGCGGACCGTCGTTGTCGCCTGAGGAAGGGAAGTCGTCGTCGTGGGTATCTTGGGCTGGATCGTCCTCGGCCTCATCGCCGGTGCCATCGCCAAGGCGATCATGCCGGGCAAGGACCCCGGTGGCATCATCATCACGATGCTGATCGGCATCGTCGGTGCCATCCTCGGCGGCTTCATCGGCCGCGCGCTGTTCAACAGCGACATCAACAGCTTCTTCGACCTGAGCACCTGGCTGCTCGCCATCCTCGGCTCGCTGGTGCTGCTCGGCATCTACCGACTGGTCACCGGTCGGCGCGCACACGCCTGACCTCCTAGGCGTCAAGGGGAGTCCCGTTCGGGGCTCCCCTTGTCCGCGTTGAAGGACCCTCGGCGTTGGCGTCGAGGTGAGGACATCTCCGAAGGCCGCTGCCCGAAGGTGGTGAGACCACTCAAGGGTGCTGGGAGACCAGAACACGTTCCGGGAACGCCCGGAGCGGTCTGCGCGTGACCGGCTGGAGACGACGATGGGGCACGACGACGATTCGGCCATCGGAACGGACCCGTCGCGTGACCCGCGTCCGGTCGACGACGCGGACATCCGGTCCCTCTTCGGGGAGTCCAGCGCGGCCTTCGCCACGCTGGAAGGTCCCGCGCACGTGCTGGAGACCGCCAACAACGCCTTCTTCGAGGCGATCGGCGGCGGTGACCGCGTGCGAACCGGAACGCCGATCGGCCAACTTGTGCCCGAACTGGTCGACCAGGGCGTCATCGCGTTGCTCGACGGCGTCTACCGCACCGGCCGCCCGTACGCCGCGCGCGACGCGCGGATCGTGCTGGGGGAAGCCGATGTGGCGCGGGAGGCGTACTTCGACTTCATCTACGAACCGCGGCGCGACACCGGCGGCAACGTCACCGGTGTGGTGGTGCTGGCCGTGGAGACCACGCAGACCAGGCACGCGCAGCGGTTGATCGCCGAGCACCGGGCGCTGCTGGAGCAGATCGCCCGCCGGGCGCCGCTGCGGGAGGTGCTCGACGGCATGGTGCGGGTGATCGAGCACTTCACCCCCGGCACCATGGTGTCGGTGCTGCTGGCGGACGAGGACGGCAAGCACCTGCGACACGGTGCCGCGCCGAGCCTGCCCGACTTCTACAACAACGCCATCGACGGCATCGCCATCGGCGAGGGAACCGGGTCCTGCGGCACGGCGGCCCACCGCCGCCGCCCGGTGGTCGTCGGCGACATCGCGAACGACCCGTTCTGGGCCGACTTCCGGGAACTGGCGGCCGCCGCGTCGTTGGCGGCCTGCTGGTCCACTCCGATCCTGGCGCGCGACGGCCGTCTGCTGGGCACCTTCGCCATGTACCACCGCTTCCCACGACAGCCGGGGGAGACGGACTTGGCCCTGGCCAGGGTCTTCACCGACACGGCCGCCCTGGCCATCGAGCGCCACCACACCGAACAGGCGCAGGCCGCCGCCGAGGCCAAGGAGAAGGCCGCCCGCGAGGACCTGGCCTTCCTGTTGACAGCGGGCACGGCGTTGGCCCGGTGCCTGGACCACGCGCAGGCCCTGCAATGCCTGGCCGACATCTGCGTCCCGACCCTGGTGCCGTTGTGCGCGATCGACGTCGTCGACGCGGGCGGGGTGCGGCGGATCGCCACCGCGGCGGTCACCGCCGGACAGGCGGATCTGCTGGCCGCGCACGCCCCCGAACCCGACGCGGTGGCCAGGGTGCTGTCCTCGGCGACCACCGAGGTCGCCCGCCGCGCACCCACCGAACCGGGCCCGTGGGACGACCTGGCGATCACCGGCTACGTCTGCGTCCCGCTCAGCGACCGGGGCCACGTGTTCGGCACCCTGACCCTGTTCACCACCGAGGACGGGCCCGCGCTGGACGGTCACGTCGTCCACCTCGCCGAGGAACTCGCCTCACGGGCGTCGCTCTCGGCGCGCAACGCCCGCCAGTACACCGAACGGGTCCAGCTCGCCCACGACCTGCAAGCGGGTCTGCTGCTGCCCGATCTCCCCGAACTGCCCGGCGCCGAACTGGCCACCCACTACCACCCGGCGGGTGAGGGGTTGGAGATCGGCGGCGACTTCTACGACGTGTTCCCGCTGCCCGACGGGCAGTGGGCGTTCCTGATCGGGGACGTCTGCGGTCGCGGGGCCAAGGCCGCCACGACCACCGCACTGGTCCGCCACACCGCCCGCGCCATCGCCCGCGTGCTGCCGGACCCGCATTCCGTCGTCCAGGCCGTCAACACCGCACTGCTGGACCGGTCGAGCAGCCACGGCTCCGGATTCGTGACCCTCGTCTACGGGCACCTGCGCGACCGGCACGGGCACCTGGCCATCGACTTCATCCGCGCAGGCCACGTCGCACCGCGGCTCTTGCGCCCCGACGGCACCGTGACGGCTCTGGAAGTTCCCGGCATGCTCCTCGGCATCGTCGCGAACCCGCGTCTCCGCACTCACCACGTCGATCTGAAAGCCGGCGAGAGCCTGGTCCTGGTGACCGACGGGATCACCGAGGCACGTGCCGAGGACGGCTCCCAGTTCGACGACGAGGGGTTGGACACCGCGTTGGGGCGGCTCGACCACCCCGGCGCGCGGAACGTGCTCGACGCGCTGATCACGGCGTTGACCGCGTTCAGCGACGGGCACGTGGGCGAGGACGACCAGGCCGCGCTCGTGCTGACCGCGAGGCCGGTTCCGCGGTAGCGCGCCCGAACCTCCACATGGGATCCGCGGGACTGCCTGTCTACCCGTTACCGCTGTGCAGCACCACATCCGCCAGCCGCCGCAGGGTTTCCCGGTTGCGGGGCCGCAGGAAGAGCGCTTGAACCGCCTCGGGCATCAGCGCGCCCGGCCCGCTCACCGCCTTCTCGGACATGCTGACCCCCGTTCCGCCGCCTGCGACCGAGGTCAACTCGAACCGCACCTTGGCGACGCCGAACGGCCACAGCTTCGCGCGCAGCTCAAGCGCGCTACCGGGCAGCACCGCAAGCACCACCGTCTCGTCCTCGATCTGCAGCGGCCATGCTCCGACACTGTGGTGGATGCGCGTACCGACAGCGGGCCACCCCTCGTCCACATCGCGGATGTGCGTGGCGCCCACGACCCACCCGGCGTACGACCAGCCGTCGGCCAGCAGTGCGAACACCTGGTCGGGCGGAACCGGAATCTCGAGTTCGACAGTCGTCATCTCGTCCAAGTACCCAGCTTCGGGCGTCGAAACCCTGTGCGCACACACAGATGAGTGGTGCGCGGGACCAGGAATGCTGTCGGCCCCTGATTTCACTCGACCGGTGAGCCCGTGCGGCAGGTCGTGCCCCGAACGCGCGACGCTTTTCTGCGCACCGTCCCGACTTGGAACACCCGCGGGCGGTGTCCCAAGTCAGGAGTGGTGGCCTAGTTCCCCACTTCGGCGGCTCCACGTGTCCGACTGTCGGTGATCGCGTGGTCGTAGGCGTTCACCGTCTCCTCCGCGACGCGGTCCCAGGTGTTACCGGGCCTGGACGCGGTCGACGCCCGCGATCGCGCACATCTGGCGGCGCGTGCTGTCGGCCAGCAGATCGCGCAACGCGAATCCGAGCGCGCGGGAGTCGCGTGGCGGCACCAGCACACCGGTCACGCCGTCGACCACAGCGTCGTTGAAAGCTCCTACGGCGGAGGCCACGACCGGCACCCCGCACGCCATGGCTTCCAGGGCCGTGGCGCCCAGTGGTTCGTACCACGACGGACACAGCACGACGTCGGCCGACCGCAGCAGAGCGGGCCTCCTCGACCTGTCGACGCCGCCGGTGAACTTCACCCGGTCGGCGACTCCGAGCCGACGCGCGTGCTCCACCAGGCGCCGCACCTCGGGATCCTCCCGCGGGTCGGTGCTGTGGACGTGTCCGGCGATCACCAGTTGAGCCCGTGGAACCGACTGCAGGGCGCTGATCGCGGTATCGAGACCGCTGTGCGGTCGCACGTCACCGGTGGCGATCAGCCGTGGGCCGCCACCCGATCGCATGGCCGGACCGTCGGGCGTGAACAGGCCGGTGTCGATCCCGCACGGCACGAACGACGTGCGGGACCGCGGCACGCCCATCCGCACGAGGTCGGACACCTCCTCGGCGCTCGCGGCGACCACCCTCCCGGCGGCCGCGCCCGTCCGGCGCTCGATGTCCAGCCGTGTCCGCGCCTCCGTGTCGCGGAAGCGCTGTTCCACGATGCCGAGACCGTGGAAGGACTGCACGACCGGGATGTCGCGGCCGCCGCCGACCGCGAGCGCGGACAGCCAGGAACGCAGGTGGACCACATCCGGGCGCCAGCCACTCCAGTGATCGTCGAGGAAGGCGGCGAACTCGTCGAGGTGCGGTACCAGGTCTGCCCCCGACAGCCTGTCGGTCGGCCCGGCGGGGACCCGCACCACCTGGTAGCCCCGCTTCGCGCGCTGCCGCTGAAGCGGCATGGGCGAATGCTGTCGCAGGTACAGGACGACCTCGTGCCCGCGTGCGCACAGCGCTTCCGACAACTCGGTCATGTGCGACCGCTGCGCTTCGACATCGACTTCCCACGCCGCCGCCACCATCGCCACCCGCATCTCAGCACCCCTCCGGAAAGCGGCGCACCACGGGGGAAGAACTGGTTGGGGAACTCATTCGCGCTCCTCGGCATCATCGGCGGGGGCGTCGGCCGAGTACTGCCTCGACACGTCCCGATGCCCACCGCTCGATCGGTGCCCACCCGCGCGGCCCTCCACCTGACGATCTGGAGACGGGACGCGCTCTGCGCCAGCGACACCGGCTCCGGGGGACCAGGGGGATCCGCATCGCCCGCGAGTGGCGACTGACGCCGCCGCGATGTGCCCACGCCCCGGCCGTCAGCCGGTTCGTCGCAGCGCGGGATTCGGGCGCGTCGTCTTGTCGTCACCTTGCGGACGGGTGGGTCACGCGCCGACTTCTTGACGCACTCCACTACTACCCGTACCGGTGCCCGGGTAACCATGTGATGTGCGACGCCGCGGGGAAGAGGGCGGACTTCGGGGTGGACGGGACTCAGGCGGAGTTCCGCACGACGGCGGTCTTGGTCGCGTCGTAGGCGAGGTGCAGGTAGTCCGAGCCCGCGATGGTGGTCAACGTCGTGGCGACCAGGCGGGTGGCGCGGGGAGCGAGCACCAGTCCCGCGGTGAAGGCGGTGGCCAGCCAGACGCCCGAGCAGAAGGGGCAGGTCAGCAGTTCGCCCAGGGCGTGCCGGTGGTCTCCCGTGGGCGGTACGGACTCGGCCACCTCGCCCTCACCGGTGGAGCCCTCGAACCGGGTGAACGGCGCCCGGAGGGCAGC
Source organism: Umezawaea sp. Da 62-37 (assembly GCF_032460545.1). GTDB lineage: Bacteria > Actinomycetota > Actinomycetes > Mycobacteriales > Pseudonocardiaceae > Umezawaea. The sequence continues at coordinate 1,432,537 of NZ_CP135965.1, read as the reverse complement.
GGTGACGGAACTCTTCGTCAGCAGCCTGCTCGCCTTGTGGACAGCCACCGACACCAGAACCGTGTCGCTCCAGGAGAACCCCTCGGGCAGGCGCGCCCCGCGCGCCTTGCCCACCGCCGCGGCCACCCCGACGAGTCCGGTGAACCCGCCCATCGCACGCAGGTAGCCACCCAGCGGCCGAGCCTCGTCTCCTGCGTAGTTCGACCGGACGCGCTCGAAGACCCCTGTCACAGACATGCGGCGTTGATTGCCTCGACGCTGCGAACCCAAACGTGTGGACGGGAAAATCCCCCGCACGGGATCGCGTGGCGCGGGCACTCGTCGAACTCACGGCTTTGAGACGAGGCTCACCGCCGGCGATACGTCCGGAACGTGTGGTCGACATCGATCCGGGTATTGACGTCCGAGCCGTGGCCGTCGCGGTGGACGACCGAACGTTGAGGGGATATCGCATGGCGCCCGGTCCTACGACGTCCACCCCGGCACAAGGGCCCAGGCTCGGCATCGACCTGGTGTCCAGGGTTCTGGGAACCGTGCTGGACACGGTCCGGGCCTTGCCGGACCTGGCCGCCTCGAAAGCCCGGCTGCCCGGCGCGCTGGTCAAGTCCGAGATCGGGCAACGGGTGGTCGGGTTCGCCAACGGCGCCTTCGGCGAGCGGGCCGCCCCGCGCGGCGACACCCTGCCCGCGGCGATGTCCGTGCGGCTCGACCACCGTCGGCTTCGGCTGGACCGAGCCTCGCTCGCGGCGGCCTACCCGTCGGCGAAGGGGTGTCTGGTGGTGCTCCTGCACGGCTTGGTCGACACCGAGCGCTCCTGGTTCCGGACCGACGGGTTCGGCCGCGGACGCTCGGGCGCGGACATCGGCAGCAAGCTCGCCACCGCTTTGTCCTGCACTCCGGTCTACGTGCGCTACAACTCCGGCCGCCACGTCTCCGACAACGGCCGCGAACTGGCCGACCTGCTCGACACCCTCGTCGACCGGTGGCCGGTGGAGGTGACCGACGTGGTTCTCATCGGCCACTCGATGGGAGGGCTGGTGGCGCGAAGCGCTGTCCACCAGGCCCACGCCCGAGCAAGCCGGTGGTCGCCGCTGGTGACCAGGCTGGTGTGCCTGGGCACGCCGCACGCCGGAGCACCGCTGGAACGCGTTGTCGCCCGCACCGCGGCGCTGCTGGGCCGCATCCGGCCCGCCGCACCGCTTTCCTGGCTTCTGGGACTGCGCAGCGACGGTATCCAGGACTTGGCCGAGGGGTACCTGCACGAGCACCAGTGGGCCGAGCAGAGCGGGGTGGAGCAGGTGGAAACGACACTTCCGGACGGGGTGCGGCAGTTGTACGTGTCCGCGACGCTGTCCCGCTCGCGGGACAGCGTGCTGGGCCGTGTTGTCGGCGACCTGATGGTGGAGCCCGCGAGCGCCGCCGATCCCGGCCAGAACGCGGAGCTGCGGTGGCTGGGAGGGCTCACCCACTTCGACCTGCTGCGCCACGACACCGCCCACCAGACCCTGATCGACTGGCTGGGTTCACCTGGCGCCAATCGTCGCTGGTGAGGAGCCCTGCGCCACTTGAACGAGCAAATCTATGATCGTGGGAGTAGACATTGGGAGTTGGTTGTGTGTAGTGTTCTCCTCGTTGAGAGAGAGAAAGTCAGTGGCACGGGAGATGACGAACTGCCCGTGAGCTAGGCGCAAGACGGTCGGACGTGCTGGGGCCAGACGGTGAAGGGGCTCCTCGGCAGTGGACCAGGGGTTGTCGGCAGATGTGCTCGCAAGTGGCGCCGATGACCGAGTCGCAAGGCAAGCGCAGATGAAGTTGCTCGTGCAGGACGGTCAGGTGTGCCGGAGCCGGTCAGCGGAAGGGGCTCCAGGCAGGTGGCCAGGGATGGTCGGTGAGGTGGTTCCGGCATGTGCGTCAGGTCCGGTGCCGATCATCACGTGAGGATGCGAGAAGTAGTAATCAGAGGAGAAGGGAAGGGTTGCACACCATCGGATCGCCCGTTCACGGTTGATCTCAGCCGGACGGGTACCGCGGTTCCATCGGATTGGAAGGTGGTCTTCGGTTACGCACACGCGATCCCCGTTGCTCCCGCTTCTAGTGCGGGTCGCGCGGACAGAGGAAGCCGGTCTCACGGTCGGCTAGGTGGAAGTGGAACCCAACAACCCCGGGGCCCCGGCGCTACTGCGCCGGGGCCCCTCGTGATGAGGAGGCGCCGATGACACCAGACGAAACCCCCGGACCACTGGTCCCGGAATCGCAGACCACGGCCGAGAGGTTCGACGACGACGACTACCCCGCCTACACGATGGGACGGGCCGCGGAGATGCTCGACACCTCGGCCGGGTTCCTGCGCAGTCTCGGCGAGGCGAAGCTGATCGAGCCGCAGCGCTCCACGGGCGGACACCGCCGCTACTCGCGCTACCAGTTGCGCTTGGCCGCCCGTGTCCGGGAACTGGTCGACGAGGGCACCGGGCTGGACGCCGCCTGTCGCATCGTCACCCTGGAAGACCAGCTGAAGGAAGCCCAGAACGCCAACAGGACGCAGCGCAAGCCAGGCGACCCCTACCCGCCACTGCGGGGCGTGTGAACTCGCGTGAACCGGAGGTCGGCCGGACTGGCCGACCCGCGTGACGGAGGATCGGGTCAGCGCGGATGGGGGACGCCTCAGTGCTTGATCCTGTTGCGGCGCTTGCGCAAGGAACTCGACAAGCCCGGCTCGCCACGTCGACAGGTTGCTCCGGTGCTAGGCGGGCGAGGCCGTGTTCGTGTCGGCGCCGTTGTCGGCTTGGCGTTCGGTGTGACCGGTTCCGTGCCAGTCCAGGCAGAGGACGGTGGCGTCGTCCTGGAGGTGGTCGTGGTAGGCGTGCCTCACGGCCCTGGTCGCCGCTCGCACCACTTCTCTCGGGTGCAGTCCCGCGGTGTCGCGGAGCAGTGCAGGTAGGTCGACCTCTTCGGCGTCGCGTTCGAACATGCCGTCGGTGAGCAGCAGCAGCCGATCCCCGGGGCGCAGGTCCACCTGTTGCGCCTGGTAGGCGTACGGGGCCACGCCGAACAGCAGGTCGACGTCCATCTCAAGTGGCTTCACCACGTCGTCGCGCAGCAGCAGGGGAGCGGGGTGGCCTGCGTTGACCAGTTCGACAGCCCCGTCGCGCAGGTCCACGCGCATCAGCAGTCCGGTCGCCAGCGATCCCCTGTGGTGCTCCAACAACGCCTGGTTGGCCTGCCGCGCCTGCCCGGCCAGGTCCTCGCCTTCTCGGCGGGCCTTGCGCAGCGCGCCGACCAGCAGGGTCGCGATCAGCGCCGAGGTCACGTCGTGACCGACGGCGTCGGTCATCGACAGGTGCAGGGCGTCGCGGTCCAGCGCGTAGTCGTAGGTGTCGCCGCCGATGTCGTGGGCGGGCACCAGGGCTCCGGCGACGGTGAACTGGGCGGCCTCGCAGCAGGACGCCGTGGGCAGCAACTGGTGTTGGATCTCCGCGGCCAGGCTCATCGCCGTGGTGCGCCGCCCGGTGTGGTACAGGTCGGTGAAACGGCGATCGGTGACGATGACGTACGCCAAGGCGTGCGCGGCCTCGCCCAGCTGCGCGAGCATCCGCTCGTCGAGTGCGGGCACGGTCACCTCCAGCACGCCGACGCAGTCGCCGCGGTTGGTCACCGGCAGCACCACCCGCACCCCGTCGCCGTCCCGCACCTGCCACGGTCGCTGGGTGCGCAGCACCTCCTCGTAGGCGCTGTCCCGCAGGTCGACGCTTTCCGCACCACCCTTGCTCAGGTCCCGCGCGCTCGAGGCCATTCGCACCAGTTGCTCGTCGCTGACGTCGATCAGCAGGAACGACACGTCGAAGGCCTCGAACCGCTTGGCCAGGTCTCGCGCGACGACCTCGACCGATTCCACCGGAGGTGCGCTTTCGGCCGCTGCCAGCACATCGCCTGATCGCAACACGTCACCGTCCACAGCAGCCTCCGAGTAGTCGGGTCAACCCAACCACATGACCCGCGTCGACGGGTTCCCGTACCCGATGATCGCGTTTCGGCGGGGATACCGCGCGATGCGCGTTCGCGTCGCGTACTCGTTAGCCCGGCGGCGGTCAGACAGGTGGTTCGTCAAGTGACATGGGGTGACGCGAGTGAAACAGCGATAAACACGATTTGCCATGAACCTCTTCACACGAGAACTGTGATCGCCGCACCTGCCCGTGCGGATTCGACCACTTCCGGGGTTTCAAGCCGCAGCGAGCACCGCGGAGAACGATGAGCTCCCGAAGGGAATGGAGCCTTGGTCCTGGCAACTGCTGCATCGGCCTACCGGTTTCCAGAAGAACTGCCCTGACCATGACCTCGGGGTGTCCGCCTTGTCGGAACTCCACGGACGGCACCACGCGAATCGGCTCCAGGGCTGCGCCTCGGGTAGGCTGCCCGACCAGGGCATTTGTCCGTTACGACACCCAGGCGACCTCATGACCGGGATCCATCGGCGAAAGAGGAGTGGAGCGCGTGGATGACAGCAATGGCGCGCAGACGGGACAAGTGTCCTTCACCCTTGATCTCGACGCGCGGTCTTCGCAGTTGAGGATGGTCCGCCATTGGGTCGGCGAGGTCCTGGCCGATTTGAGCGACGACGATCGGGACGATTGCGTGCTCGTTGTGAACGAACTGGTGAGCAACGCTTTCGACCACGCCGTCGGTCCCCGCCGCGTCAGGCTCAGCCGGTCGCCGGAGTCGTGCGTCGTGCGTGCCGAGGTCGACGACGCATCACCCGACGAACTCGTCCTCGGCCGATCGCGACTGGGCGGCAGCCGCGGCCGGGGATTGACCATCGTCAAGCACCTGTCGAAGGACTGGGGTGTCGACGCGGGAGTGGAGGGGAAAACCGTGTGGGCCGAGATGTCCTGTTCTTCGGCCACGACCTTCGACGACGGCCGGTAGACGACTTCCGGCTCCACAAGCACTTGGTCAACGGCGGCGAGCACCCGCTGTTGGTCGTTGCTGTCGCGGTCGTCCACCACTACGACGGGAAGACCGCTCGGATGGTGGCCGAGATCGGTGCGAGGTCGGCAGCCAGGAGTTCGAGTTCACCGGGACCCAGGGCGTTGTAGGGCGCCTCCGCGAGCCGGTCGGTCATCGCCTCGACCCGCTCCTTGGCGGCGTGGCCGGTGTCGGTGAGCCACCCGTCGGTCCCGATCAGGCCGCGGGAGCGCATGCCGTCGATGACCGCGGTCAGCCGCGCGGCGGGGAGGTGTCCGACCCGGCCGAACTCCTTGGCGGGCATGTGGACGGACAGGGCGTGCAGCACATGGGCTTCCGTGCCGCCGATGCCCTCGGCCAGCAGGGCGACGTTGTGGCCGTCGCCGCGGTGTTCGCGCAGCAGCGTGGCCGCGTGCCACAGCCGGGCCACGGGCTCCCGCGGTACCGGGAGGGCGCGCAGGGCTGAGAAAAGGGCGCGTCCTTCCACCGGTGCGCTGGTCGCCGCGGTCAGCAGAAGATCGCCGGCGCGGCCGATTCCGGGAGTGTCGGCGAGGTCGCCGAGGATCCGGCGCAGGCCCGCGACGCACCCCCGTTCGCGGGCGGCCAGCGCCGCCTCGGGTGTGGTGAGTTCCCAGACCCGTGGAAGGTGGCGTGCGACCTCGCCGGGGGCGAAGTTGTAGAAGACGGCGTGGACCACCTCGGCGGGCACCGTGCCGCCGAACGGCGCGGCCCGGCCGGCGAAGTAGGCGTCCCACGGGTTGCGCAGGCCCAGCGCCATCAGGGCCTGGTCGGACTCGTCGGCGAAGTAGGGCATCAGGCCTATGGGCTCGACCAGGTCGTACATGCGGCGGGCCACGGGGTGCGGGTGTGACATGTCGTCTCCTGCGATCACCGGGTCGCCCTCGTGGCGGCCCGTTCACCTCCTCCACGAACAGCCCAGGCCGGATCCGACATCGGACCCGTCCCGATTTTCCACCGGTATGAGGGCGCGTGCCGGCAATGCGGTCGGCTCGCCGACTTCGACCAGGGCTTCACCCATGATCAACCGGGCATCCATGCCGGCCTCAATGGTCAAAACTCGAGCTGGCGAAGCGCGTTGAGTTCGTCGAGGGCGCGATGGCCGCGCTTGACCACCCCTGGAACGACATCACGGCGCCCGTCACGGATGGGGATCTCGAGCATGTGGAGGATCTGCGCCGCTGTGAGCACCGCAGCCCCCTCCCCACCGACCAGGTCGAGAATTCTCGTCCACAGCCGCCCCCGGACATCGTCCAGCAGCGGATCCCGGAAGGTGTACCAGGCGAGGGTGGTGAGATCGATCGCCCGCGTGCCGCTACCCGCGTTCCCGATGTCCACTACCGCCACCACCGCTCCGTCACGGACCAGGACGTTGCCGGGGGTCGAGAGATCGGCATGGACCATGTCCGGCGCGTCTCGTGGTGGGGGCACGTCGGCACACACGAGCCGCAGGCGCTCGACCAAGGCCGACACCACGGAGGAATACCCGGAGAGCCTGGCCACGGACCGGCGGAGAAGCGCCTGCCCCGGCGTCTCGTCGACATCCAGCCCGGCGACAGTCGATTCCCGACCGGTGGCGACCCGCCAGGCGTACGACCAGTGGTCGTAGGGCTCGGAGGCTTGGCCTGCCCGGAGTTCGATGATCTCCATCAGCTGCTCGACGAGGGACGGGGTCAGCTCCGGCGCGGGAGCCGCGTCGACGAAGTCCATCAGATGCCATGCATGAGTGGCGGTGGCCCCCACTCCGAGCCAGGCCGGGGTGGGATAGCCGCGCTTGCGCATGTGCTCGACCACTCTCCGGGCCCGCAACGTCTCGTCCAGGTGGTCGGGGTGTGCCAGGGGCACTGCTTTGAGAACCGCGTTCGCCCTTCCGGCCACCTGGACGCGCGTGGCACCTCCGTTGACGCCTCCGGGCAGGCGACCGAGAACAGTGACCTCCGCCCCGAGCACGTAGGCCACGTAGTCCAAGACCTCGGCCGGCAGCTCTTCGGAATGGGTGCCCTGGTTCATCGGCTGCTGGCCGCAACGGTGGGAGCGCAGCACATGCGCAGCATCTTACGGCCGAACCGGCCGGTCCATCCATCGCCGGGGAACCGCAGGACGGATCGTCGCGAAGCCGCTCCGAACGCGCGCTCGCGCCGTCGCCCGGTCCGATCGGCGCTCGCCTCGGCGCGTTTCGACTTGACCCGCCATGGTTGTCGGGCGCGGCTCGTCCACAGCGCCGATGTCGGCGTGGTTTCGGATGGGGCGTCACGCATCGAGGAGACGTGCCGGCGCGCCCACCGGCCGCCTGGTGACGGTTGACGGCCCGGTGGTCGCTGGCTGAAGCACCTCGTGATCACCCCGCGGCGCATCATCCACCGGGTCCTCCACAACTCCAGGATCGGCATCAGCGCCGACAACTCCACAAAGCTGACCTCCTTGAGCGGGGGCCTGTCGTCCACCGACCGGCAGGCGTTGCAGACCATCCGCCTGCTGGACCGGATGAGCATCGTGGTCATCCGCATCCAGAACACCAGCAGCTTCCCCGTTTCGGCCGACGCTGACGTGCGACCCGCCGAGCTCGCCCTCGTCCACGACGGCTCCTGGACCACCTCGCCAGTGCCGAGGGAGGACGTCAGATCCAGGCCGCGGGTTACATCCCCTGCGTGGACGCCGACGGCACCTACCACCAGCTGTGCCAGTAGTCCGGCACTGGTCGGGGTCGTCCACGGGAAGGTGCCTGCCCCGCAGGCCTGCCGTTCGGAGGTCCGAACACGTGCGAACGCCCACCCGTCACCACGCTTGTCGTACGGCTTTTCCCCCGGTTCCGCTCGGTCACGGGTGATCCGGACAATTCCCCGTGCGGCCGGGAACGCTTACCCCGTTCGAGGATGGGCGACAGGGCCGCCGGGGTTGGTCACCCGCACAGCGCGTGATCCTGGCGCCGATCCACGTCCATTGCCGTGTGGATCTCCGGCGGGTACGACTAGGGGGTGATTCGATGGAGTGGTGCGCGGGGAAATCCAGGGTGCGTCCGGTACGAGTTACTGGGTTCGGCGCCGTTGGTGCGCTCGGGCGATCGGGTCCGGGAATTCCGTGCCCGCAAGGTGCAGACGTTGTTGGCGGCACTGCTCATCCGGGCCGGGCAGGTCGTGACGACGGACCGGTTGATCACCGAGATCTGGGGGGTGGCGCCGCCGCGCACGGCGATGGGCGCGTTGCACGTGCACGTGTCCAAGCTCAGGAAGGAGCTCACCGCGTTCGGTGCGGTCGATCCCGTGGTGACGCGGCCGTCGGGCTACTCGTTGGAACTCGGGAGGAACAAGCTCGACCTCCACGATTTCCTCGAACTGGTCGACGAGGCTCGTCTGCTGATGAGGGAGGGGCGTCATGCCGAGGTTCTTGACCGAACCGGGCGGGCGTCGAGGATGTGCGCGGGCACGGTGGTCGGCGATTGCTGCGGCGGGCCGATGATCACCGCTTTCAGCGCCTTGGTGACCGCGACCAGGCTGGAGTGCGTCGGCATGGAGGCGGCCGCGAACTCCGCGCTGGGCAGGTACGGCGAGGTGATCTCCCTGCTGTCCCCGGTGGTGGTCGAGAACCCGCTGCACGAGCCGTTCGCCGAGCAGTTGATGCGCGCCCTGCACCGGGCGCACCGGCGGGCCGACGCGCTGAAGGTGTACGACACCACGAGGGCGGTGCTCCAGGCCGAACTCGGCCTGGAGCCCTGCCGGTACGTGCGGGACCTGCGCGACGCGATCCTCGCGGGCTGACCGGTCCGGGGCCACCTCAGCCGCGCAGCAGTTCGGCTCCCCGGAACGCGAGGTCGAGCGCCTGGTCCCCGTTCAACCGCGGATCGCAGGCCGATTCGTAGCGCAGCGGCAGGTCGGCGGCGGACACCGCGCCGCCCACGCACTCGGTCACGTCGTCGCCGGTCATCTCCACGTGCAGGCCGCCGGGGTGGGTGCCCAGTTCGCGGTGGACCTCGAAGAACCCGGTGACCTCGGCCAGGACGTCGCTCACCAGCCGGGTCTTGTGCCCGCTCGGCGCGGTGACCGTGTTGCCGTGCATCGGATCGCACAGCCACACCACCGCCGCGCCGCTCGCGGTCACCTTCTCCACCAGCGGCGGCAGCGCCTCCCGCACCAGCGAGGCGCCCATCCGCGCGATGAACGTCAGCCGACCCGGCACGCGCTCCGGGTCCAGCCGGTCCACCAGGGCCAGCACGTCGTCCGCGTCCGCGGTCGGCCCCAGCTTCACCCCGATCGGGTTGGCGATCCGCGAGGCGAACTCCACGTGCGCCCCGTCCAGTCCGCGGGTCCGCTCGCCGATCCACACCATGTGCGCCGAGGTGTCGTACCAGCCGTCGGCGTGCGGCCGGGACAACGCGCTCTCGTAGTCCAGCACCAGAGCCTCGTGGCTCGTGTACAGCTCAGGCTCGCCCGCGCCCGCGCGTTCCCAGGCGCGGAGGAACCTCAGCGCCGACCCGATGTCGGCCAGCGTCCGCCTGTCCCGCTCCAGGGCGGGTGTCGGGAAGCCCGCGTGCACCGGCTCGGCCCTGCTCGCGCCGCTGGCCAGGAACCCCCGCAGCAGGTTCAGCGTGGTCGCCGACGCGTGGTAGGCCCGCGCCAGCCGCCGGGGGTCCAGCGCGCGTTCCGCGGCGCCGAACACCACGTCGTTGGCGATGTCGCCCCGGTAGGCGGGCAGGGTCACGCCGCCGCGGGTCTCGGTGGCCGCCGACCGGGGTTTGGCGTACTGCCCGGCGATCCGCCCGATCCGCACCACCGGCGTCGACCCGCCGTAGGACAGCACCAGCGCCATCCGCAGCAGCGTCAGCACCTTGCCGCCGATGCGGTCGGCCGACACGTGGTCGAAGAGTTCGGCGCAGTCGCCGCCCTGGAGGACGAACCCTTCCCCGCGCGCGACCGCGGCCAGCCGGTCCCGCAGCCGGTCGCACTCCGCGGGGAGCACCAACGGCGGTGCGAGCGACAACTCGTCCACCACGGCGCGCAGCGCCTCGGCGTCGGGCCACGGCGGCTGCTGCGCCGCCGTCCGGGCGCGCCAGGAGTCGATGTCGTCGACCAGGCCGCTGGTGGTCATCGCCGGACCCGCCCGGCGGTCAGGGACGCCACGGCGTTGGCGATGACCGCGTGCCCCACGCCACCGGCCGCCGTCATGATCGACTCGGGGTGGAACTGCACGGCCGCGACCGGCAGGTCCCGGTGCTCGACGGCCATCACCACGCCGTCGTCGGTGGCCGCGGTGACCCGCAGCTCGGCGGGCAGCGACACGGCGTGCAGCGAGTGGTACCGGCCGACCTCGAAGTCCGGCGCCACCCCGCGGAACAGCCCGCTGTCGGGCTCCAGCACCCGCACCGTGGACGGTTTGCCGTGCACCGGCCGGTCCAGGACGGCGAGGTCGCCGCCGAAGTGCTCGACGATGGCCTGGAGCCCCAGGCACACCCCGAACACCGGCAGGTCCAGCCGCCGCGCTTCCGCAAGGGTGGCCGCCAGGCCGAAGTCCGCTGGGCGGCCCGGTCCCGGCGACAGCACCACCAGGTCGGGCCGTTCCGCGGCGAGCCGGGACAGGTGGCCGCCGTCGCGGTAGGTCGTGACGTGCGCGCCGGTCTGCCGCAGGTAATCGGCCAGGTTGTGGACGAACGAGTCGCGGTGGTCGACCAGCAGGACGCGCCTGCCCTCGCCGACCCGCGCGACCCGCGCGCCGCCGGCGGTGCCCGCGCGCGGCCGGGCCTCCAGGACTTCCAGCAGCGCCTTGGCCTTCAGCTCGGTCTCGGCCTCCTCGGCGTCGGGATCGGAGTCGTGCAGCAGGGTCGCGCCCGCCCGGACCACGGCCACGCCGTGGCGGATCTGGATCGTGCGCAGCGTGAGGACGGTGTCGAGTCCGCCGTCGAACCCGATCCGGCCGACCGCGCCGCCGTACCAGCGGCGCGGCGACCGCTCGTGGTGTTCCAGGAACCCGATCGCGGCGAGCTTCGGCGCGCCCGTCACGGTCACCGCCCACAGGTGCGCCAGGAACCCGTCGAGCGCGTCGCGGTCGTCCCTGAGCACCCCTTCGACCCGGTCCACGGTGTGGATCAGCGCGGAGTAGAGCGCGATGCGCCGCCGCTCGGTCACCCGGACCGTGCCCGGAACGCACACGCGCGCCTTGTCGTTGCGGTCCACGTCCGTGCACATGGTCAGCTCGGACTCCTCCTTGGTGGAGTTGAGCAGATCGCGGATGCGCGAGGCGTCCTCCAGGGCGTCGCCCCCGCGCGCCGTGGTGCCGCTGATCGGGGACGACGTCGCCACCAGCCCGCGCCGCTCCCGGCGCACCCGGACGAACATCTCCGGTGACGCGCCCACCAGGTACTCGCCCTCGCCCAGGTTCGCCAGCAGGCTGTGCGGCGCGGGGTTGCGGGCACGCAGACGGCGGAACAGCTCGGCGGGCGGGTGCGGGCACTTCCGGCGGAAGAGCTGGCCGGGAACGACCTCGAACAGCTCGCCGGAGGTGAACAGCGGCATGGCCCGGCGCACCACGTCGGCGTACTCGCCGGGCAGGTGGTCGCGCTCGCTGAGCGGGGCGCGGGGGACGAACCCCGCGGACGGGGTGGCGCGGTCGAGGCCGTCCGTGGCGACGCCGTCCACCGCGAACTCGTACCGGTGCCGCACCGCGCGGTCGCCGCGCAGGTCCAGGTCCAGCAGTTCGTCCGGCAGGTGCAGCACCAGGTCGCGGTCGACCGGGTCGCGGGGCTGGCGCAGCTCGATCGGCTCGACCTCGAACAGCAGGTCGTAGCCGAACGCGCCGTACAGGCCCAGCAGCGGGTCCACGGGGAGCGCCATCGCCGAGACCAGTGCGCGGATCACCTCGAACACCCCGGAGTGGCGGGTGCGGTCCTCCTCGGCGAACGCTCCGGACGGCGTGCGGGCCAGGCCGTGGAACGACCGTCCGTCGGCGACCACGTCGAGCAGCGCGCCCTCCACCGCCCGCCGCAGCGCGCCCAGCAGCACGAGGCCGCGGTCGTTGAGCGCGGTGACCGACACCCGCTTCGACCGGACCACCACCTCGATCGGCGGGTCGACGTAGCCGACCACCCGGTCGTCGCCGAGGAACTGGAGCAGCCCGCGCCGGTGGTCGAGCGCGTCCTCCAGGGCCGTCCGGGCCCGTGCGGCGCTGCCGACGCGCTCGGTGGTGCGGGTGACCCCGATCCCGGCGGGCGTGAGCCACCGCTGGGCGGCGGCGGGGGAATCGGCCAGGTCCAACAAGGACATCAGGTCTCCTCGTGGTGCGGGCATGGCGGTGCTGCCCGGTGTCGCGCCGGGGAACGAGCGCTGGGAACGAGCGCTGGAGGACGAGCGCTGGGGACGAGCGCCGTGGGACGAGCGCGGTCGCGTCAGGCGCCGACGCCGTGCGGCAGGCGGAACAGGCCGTGCGGGTCGTAGCGGCGCTTGACCCGCACCAGCCGGTCGTGGTTGGACCCGTAGTAGGCGTCGCGCCAGTCGGGCAGCGAGGTGTCCGGGTAGTTGACGTAGGTGCGGCCGTTGGAGTGCGGGTCCATCGCGGCGAACCCGCCGTCGACCCACGAGAGGCCTGCGGCGCGCGCCTCGGGCGTCGGATCGGCCAGGCCCACCGTGTAGACGGCGAACAGGGTCGCGTCGCGGTGCACGTACGCCGTGGCGTCCCGGGGGACGGTGTTCGCGTTCTTGCCCAGGGACAGGAAGCCCAGCCAGCGGTACTGGCCCGCCGCGCGGTCGGCGTCGAACGCGCGGAGCAGGTCGTCGACACCCGAGGCCGGGACGGGGTCGGCGAACATCCGGCTGCGGTGCCGGACGAACACCGACCGCGGCAGCAGGGCCTCCGGGTTGGCCCCGGTGAGGTGGCACTGCGCGACGGAGGAGTTCTCGCAGCCGAACTGGCGCATCATGGCGCGCTCGTAGGACAGGTGCTCGACGACCCTGCCGGTCGGCGGGGAACCGACGAGGGACACCAGTTCGTCCAGCGCCGCCGTCGCCTCGGCGGTGGTGCCGAAGTGGACGCCGGTGACGATCACCCTGGGCACGGCGCCCGGCGCCGCGTCGTCGAGCAGCAGGCCCGCGCGGGGCGCGAGTGCCGCGTCGGTGTGCTCGGCCCAGTCCTGCCAGCGGTTCAGCACGGTGTCGGCGGAGTCCCACGGCCAGTTGAGCGTGAAGTGCACGACCGACGGTTCTACCGTCGGCTTCATCTCGAAGTCCGTGACGATCCCGAAGTTGCCGCCGCCACCGCCGCGCAGAGCCCACAGCAGGTCCGGGTTCCGCTCCGCGGAGGCGACCACGGCACGGCCGTCGGCGAGCACCACCCGTGCCGACAGCAGCCGGTCGGAGGCGGGGCCGTACTTGCGGAACTGCCACCCCATGCCGCCACCGGTGACGAACCCGCCGGGGCACACGGTGGGGCAGAACCCGGCGGGCACGGTGACGCCGTGCGGGGCGAGGGCGGACACGACGTCGACGGCCTGCGCGGCGGGGCCCAGGCGCACCGAGTGCTCGCCGACCCGGACGGAGTCCATCCTGGACAGGTCCACCACCAGGCCCTCGCCGGTGGACCACCCGGCGAAGCTGTGCCCGCCGCTGCGCGTGGTGACCGGGATTCCCCGGTCCTGGGCGAACCGCAGGCACAGCGACACGTCCGCCTCGGTCTCGCACTGGGCGACGGCGCGCGGCCGGATCGCGTCGAACTCCGCCGAGGCGAGCCTGCGGGCCCGGTCGTAGCGCGGGTCCGAGGGCAGGACGAGGTCGCCCGCGAGCCCGCGGCGGAGCCCGCTCCACGCGTCGGCCGCGGTGGTGGTGCCCACCGGTGCCGCGGCGGCGGTGCCGACGAGTGCCGCGGACGCCGCCGCGGCGCCCGCGCCGAGAAGGGTTCTCCTGCTGATCATGCTGTTCTCCGGGAGGTGGTGTGGTCGGCGGGCGGCGCGTCAGCTCACGGCGGTCGACCGCCGGGCGGTGAGGCGTTCGGGCAGCAGGGCGCGCTGGAGCTTCCCGGTGGCGGTCCGGGGCAGCCGGTCCACGAACTCGACCGCGCGCGGGTACTTGTAGGGCGCGATCTCGTGCTTCACGAAGTCCTGGAGCGCTGCGACGAGGTCCGGCGACCCGGCGACCCCGGCGGTGAGCACGACGTAGGCCTTGACGAGCATCCCCCGGTCGAGGTCCGGCACGCCGACGACCGCGCACTCGGCCACGTCCGGGTGCCGCTGCAGGGCGGTCTCCACCTCGGGGGCGGCGATGTTGTACCCCGACGAGACGATCATGTCGTCGGACCTGGCCTGGTACCAGAAGTAGCCGTCGGCGTCGCGGACGTAGGTGTCGCCGGTGAGGTTCCAGCCCGCGCGCACGTAGTCGCGCTGCCGGTCGTCGGCGAGGTAGCGGCAGCCGGTCGGACCGCGGACGGCCAGCCTCCCGGCCACCCCGTCGGGCACCGGCCCGCCGTCCTCGTCCACCACGACGGCCGTGTAACCGGGCACCGGACGGCCGGTGGAGCCAGGTCTGATGTCGTCGTCCGCGGCGGCGATGAAGATGTGCAGCATCTCCGTCGCGCCGATGCCGTCGATGATCCGCAGCCCGGTCGCGTCGTGGAACCGGTGCCAGGTGTCGGCGGGCAGGGCCTCGCCCGCCGACACGCACCGCCGCAGCCCGCCCAGGTCGTACCCGTCGGGGGAGGAAAGCGCCGCCCGATAGGCCGTCGGCGCGGTGAACAGCACCGTGACGCCCAGCCGGGAGACCGCCCCGAACAGCTCGTCCGGCGTCGCCCGCTCCAGCAGCACGGCGCACGCCCCGGCGCGCAGCGGGAACACCAGCAGACCGCCCAGGCCGAAGGTGAACGCCAGCGGCGGGCTCCCGGCGAACACGTCGTCGGGGCGGGGGCGCAGCACGTGCGCCGAGAAGGTGTCGGCGATGGCCAGCACGTCCCGGTGGAAGTGCATGGTGGCCTTGGGGCGCCCCGACGTGCCGGAGGTGAACGCGATCATCGCCACGTCGTCGGCGGCCGTGGCCACGGGGGTGAAGTCGGCCGGGCGGTGGCGTGCCAGCTCCTCCAGTTCCGCGGACTCCGAGCCGTAGGTCACCACGCGCAGCCCCTCGACCCCGGCGGCCACCAGGTCCTCGGTGTACCGGCCGTCGCACAGCGCCAGCCGCGCCGCCGAGGTCTCCGCCGCGACGCGCAGCTCGTGCCGCCGCAGTTGCGGCATGGTGGTCACCACCACCGCGCCGACCCGCAGCGCGGCCAGCCAGCACAGCGCCAGGGCGGGGTTGTTGGGCCCGCGCAACAGGATCCGGTTGCCCGGCACGATGCCGAGGTCGGTGACGAGGGTGGTCGCCAGCCGGTTCACCCGGTCCAGCACCTCGCCGTAGGACAGCGTGGCGCCGTGGCCGTCGCGCAGGCACGGCCGGTCGGTCCCGAACCGCGCGATGGTGGTGTCGAGCAGTTCCACCGCCGCGTTCAGCCGGTCCGGGTGCTCCGCGCCGGGCAGGTCCAGTTCGGGCCACTCGTGCGCGGGCGGCAGGTGGTCCCTGGCGAAGGTGTCGACGTGCGCCGACGGGGACAGGGGGTGCATGGGGGGCTCCGGGGTGCTCAGGTGGCGACGCGGACGCAGGTCATCCGAGCCGTGCAGACCCGCTTGCCGCGCTGGTCGACGACGACGACCTCGTAGGTGGCGTGGGTGCGGCCCAGGTGGACCGCGGTGGCGACGCCGGTCACCACGCCCTCGCGGGTGGGCCGGTGGTGGGTCGCGTTCAGCTCGGTGCCGACGGCGGCGCCGCCGTCGGCACCGAAGTGCAGGCAGGCGCCGACCGAGGCCAGGGTCTCGACGAGCACGCACGACGCGCCGCCGTGCAGCACGCCGAACGGCTGGGTGTTGCCCTGCACCGGCAGCGTGCCGATGACGCGGTGCGGCGACGACTCGGTGACCCGCAGGCCGATCCGGTTCTCCAGGTCCCCGCGCGGGATGGCCGCGGTCTCAGTCATGGACGCCCTCCCGCAGCGCCCGGACCAGTTCCGGGCGGCGGACCTTCCAGGTGGCGGTGCGGGGCACCGCGTCGAACGCGATCTGCTTGGGCGGCGACATCGGCGGCAGGTCGGCGGTCGCCCGCGCCCACCGGTCGTGGTCCAGTGCGCGGTCGCCGCGGGTGCACACCACCGGTAGCGCCTGTCCGCCGTCACCGGCCACGACCACGACCTCGCGCAGTTCCGGCAGCCGGGACATCAGCGCGTCCTCGACGCGCAGGCTGCTGTCGACGGCGTCGAGCTGGTCGACCTCGCGGTCGAACAGGTGCACCCGGCCCCACCGGTCCTTCTTGCCCATGTCGCCCATCCGCCACCAGCCGCCGGTGAGCTGCTCGCGGAAGCGGGCGTCCTCGCCGAGGTAGGTGATCGCGCGGGTGCGGCTGCTCACCTCGATGTGCCCGACCCGCCCGGCGGGCAGCACCCGGCCGTCGTCGCCCACCACGCGCAGCCGCACCACGCGGGGGAACGCCCACCCGACGCACCGGCCGTCGGCCCGGTGCGCGCCGCGCTCGCTGTAGAGGTTGGCGGTGACCGGTCCGGTCTCGGTCTGGCCGTAGAGCTGGAGGAAGTAGGGCCTGCGCCGCTTCGACGCGCCCAGCAGCACCTGGATGGTCCGCGGGTGCATGGCGTCGAAGGTGGCGCTGTAGTACCGCACGCTCGCCAGTGGCGCTCCGGGCGCGTCGGCCAGCACCTCCCAGTCGATGAACGTGTTGGGCTGGGTCTCCACCGCGCCCGGCCTGGTGCGGGTGAACAGCGGCCCGATGACCGCGGGGTCCGGGTCCACGGCGACGACCAGGGTGTTGCCGTGGGACAGGGCGAGGAACAGGGCGCTGTAGAAGCGGGCGTGCACGAAGCTCATGCACAGCGCGACCCTCTCGTGCCGCCAGGTGCGGCGGGCGATCAGCTTCTGCGGCCGGAGTCGCTGGCCCAGCGCGTCGGGGGTCTGCACGACCAGCTTGGGCGGGCCCGTGGTCCCGGAGGTGTGCGTGATCAGCGCGGGGGAGAAGCGGTCGGGCGGGGTCGGCGCGGCGACCGGCGCGCCGCGGAACCGGGACAGCGACACCGCCCCGTCGACCTCCTCGCCCGCCGACAGCAGCACCGTCCTGGCGCCGCCGGTGTCCAGGCCGGTGGCGTCGAGCTTGGCGCGATCGGTCAGCAGCCACGGCCGGTCCAGCAGCGGCAGCAGGGTGGACACCACCTCGCCGGGCAGCGCGGGCGACAGCAGCGCGGGCACCGCGCCGATCCGCTGGACGGCCGCGGCCAGCAGGGCGATGTCGAAGTTGTCGGTCTTGTAGACCGCGACGCGGTCCCCTCGGCGCACGCCCGCGCCCGTCAGTTCCGCGGACAGCGTGCGCACGTGCTCGGCGACCTGAGTCAGGGTCAGGGTGGTGCCGTCCTCGGGCGCGAGCTGGAGCGGGGTGTCCAGGACGATCGCGGTCGAGCCGTGGTCGGCCGCCGCCTGGTCGAACATCTCACCGATGCAGAAGGTCGGTACCTCGTTCATGGCAGTGGTGTCCTCGTGCCGGGGGCTGTTCCGCGACCGAGCATCGCGCGTCCGGAGGGCTGTCACCGACCCCGTGTCATGTTCCTGCGCCGCAACGCGTTCCGTCGACAGCTTGTTGTCACCGCGACCGGAAGGCAGCCGTGCGGCCAATACCGTGGGTCGACCAATCCGCGTCGAGGGGCGACACTGTGTGGGACAACGGTTATTCAACTCCTGAGCCACCCGGCACGGCCGAGTTGCTCGCCGAGGTCGAGGCCGCCGCGCGCGAGGTGCCCGATCGGGGGCGTGCGCCCCTGGAGCCGGGGGACCGCACCGAGGCCGAGATGCTGGCGCGCTTCGAGGCGGTGATCGCCGCCGAGGAGAAGATCGAGCCGCGGGACTGGATGCCCGACGCCTACCGCCGGTCGCTGGTCCGGCAGATGTCCCAGCACGCCCACTCCGAGGTCGTCGGGATGCAGCCGGAGGGCAACTGGCTGACCAGGGCGCCGAGCCTCAAGCGCAAGGCGATCCTGCTGGCCAAGGTCCAGGACGAGGCGGGCCACGGGCTCTACCTGTACTCGGCGGTGGAAACGCTGGGCGTGGACCGCGAGTCCCTGTTCCGGGCGCTGCACGAGGGGAAGCAGAAGTACCTGTCGTTCATCAACTACCCCACAGCGACCTGGGCCGACGCGGGCGCGCTCGCCTGGCTGACCGACGGCGCGGCGATCGTGAACCAGGTGCCGCTGTGCCGCTCGTCCTACGGGCCGTACGCGCGGGCCATGGTGCGGGTGTGCAAGGAGGAGTCCTTCCACCACCGCCAGGGTTTCGAGGCGCTGCACGTGCTCAGCCGCGGCACGGCGGCGCAGAAGCGGATGGCGCAGGACGCGGTGGACCGGTGGTGGGGGCCCGCGCTGGCCATGTTCGGACCGCCGCACGCGCGGTCCACCCACTCCGAGCAGTCGATGCGCTGGCGGATCAAGCGCCACACCAACGACGAGCTGCGCCAGCGGTTCGTCGACATCTGCGTGCGGCAGGCCGAGGTGCTGGACCTGGAGCTGCCCGACCGCGCGCTGACGTGGAACGCCGAGCGCGGCCACCACGACTTCACCCCACCGGACTTCGACGAGCTGCGGCGCGTGGTCGCGGGTGACGGCCCGTGCAACCGCCAACGCGTCGGCAACCGCAGACGCGCGCACGAAGGCGGCGCCTGGGTCCGCGAGGCCGCCGTGGCGCACGCGGCCAAGCGCGGGCGGGTGCTCCGGTGAGCGAGGCGTCGGAATGGCCCCTGTGGGAGGTGTTCGTGCGGGCCAAGCGCGGACTGGGGCACCTGCACGTGGGCAGCCTGCACGCCGCGGACTCGCGCATGGCGCTGCACCACGCCCGCGACCTCCACACGCGGCGCGGCGAAGGCGTGTCCATCTGGGTGGTCCCCGCCTCGGAGATCGTGGCGTCCAGCCCCGACGAGCGCGACGCGTTCTTCGACCCGGCCGCCGACAAGGCCTACCGCCACCCGTCGTTCTTCACGCTGCCGAAGGGAGCCGAGCACCTGTGAACGCCGACTGCCGGTACGTGCTGAGGCTGGGCGACGACGCCCTGATCGCGGCCCAGCGGCTCGTCCAGTGGTGCTCGCGGGCGCCCGCGCTGGAGGAGGACGTGGCGCTGGCCAACATCGCGCTCGACCAGCTCGGCCAGGCCCGTGCGCTGCTCACCGCCGCGGGCGACCTCGAAGGGCTCGGTCGCGACGAGGACGCGTTGGCCTTCTTGCGGACCGAGGCGGAGTTCGGCAACGTGCTGCTCGTGGAGCTGGCCAACGGCGACTTCGCCTTCTCCGTGGCGAAGTTGCTGTTCTTCGGCGCCTACCAGAACCTGCTCTACCAGGAGCTGTCCACTTCGGACGATCCGGTGCTGGCCGGTATCGCCGCCAAGGCCGTCAAGGAGACCGCCTACCACGTGGAGCACGCCGCGCTGTGGACCGTGCGCCTCGGCGACGGGACGGAGGAGTCGCACCGGCGGATGCAGACGGCGGTGGACGAGGTGTGGCCGTACACCCACGAGCTGTTCGCGGGCGACGACGTGACCGCGGCGGCAGGCCTCGCCGTGCCGCCCGAGGACCTCCGGCCCACGTGGTCGGACCTGGTCGACGAGGTGCTGGCCGAGGCGACCCTGCGCCGGCCCGCCGACGGGTGGGCGCCCGCGGGCGGCCGGGCGGGCGCGCACACCGAGGACTTCGGCTACCTCGTCGGCGAGATGCAGGTCCTGCACCGCGCCCACCCCGGTGCCCGGTGGTGAGCGCCGACACCGCCGCGGCACGGGCCCACGCCGCGGCCGCCTCGGTGCGCGATCCCGAGATCCGCGTGCTCTCGCTGGCGGAGCTGGGCATCCTGCGCGCCGTCGAGGTGGACGGGGACCGGGTCGTCGTGACCATCACGCCCACCTACCTCGGCTGCCCCGCGATGGACGCGATCCGGGGCGACGTGGTCGACGCCGTGCGCGCCGCGGGGTTCGCCACCGTGGAGGTCGTCACGTCGTGGTCGCCGCCGTGGACCACGGACTGGCTCGACGACGGGGCGCGGGAGAAGCTGCGCGCCGCGGGCATCGCGCCGCCCGCCCGCGTCGCCGCCCTGCCGGGTCGGGCGGTTCCGCTCGTCCTGCGCCCGCCCGCGCCCCGCTGCCCCTCCTGCGACGCCGCCGACACCGCGGAGATCGGGCGTTTCGGCTCCACGGCGTGCAAAGCGCTCCGGCGGTGCACGCGCTGCCAGGAGACCTTCGACCACTTCAAGGAGTTCTGATGGCGCTCGCCGCCCCGGACGCCCGCACCGCGTTCCACGAGCTGGCCGTGGTCGACCGCGCCGCCGCGTCGGCCGACGGCGGATCGCTGGCGATCACCTTCGACGTGCCGCCCGGACTGCGGGGGGTGTTCGCGTTCACCGCGGGCCAGCACGTCACCCTGCGCGCGGTGGTGGACGGCGCGGAGGTCCGCCGGTCGTACTCGGTGTGCTCGACCCCGACGGACCTGCGCGACCGGGGCGTGCTGCGGATCGGCGTCCGGCTGCTGCCCGGCGGCGTGTTCTCCGGGCACGCGGAGCGCGCGTTGGCGCCCGGCTCGACCGCGGAGGTGCTGCCGCCGCTGGGCGGCTTCGTCCTGCCGGGCACCGCGCGGCGCGGGCGGTACGCCGCGATCGCCGCCGGGTCGGGCATCACGCCGGTCCTGTCGCTGGCCGCCGCCGCGCTCGCCGCGCGACCGGGGAGCACGTTCACCGTGGTGCTGGGCAACCGCACGGCGGCCTCGACGATGTTCGCCGACGAGCTGGCGGACCTGAAGGACCGCTACCCGGACCGGTTCGCGCTCACCCGGCTGTTCTCGCGGGAACTGGTGGACGTGGGCCTGGCCGCGACCCGCCTCGACGAGCCGACCCTGGTCGGGCTGCTCGACGGCGTCCTGGTCCCGGCCGCTGTCGACCAGTGGTTCGTCTGCGGCCCCTACGAGGTGGTGGAGCAGGCGCGGCGGGTGCTGGCCGCTCGCGGCGTGCCGCCGGAAGCGGTGCGCAGCGAGCTGTTCCACGCCGGGCCGACGGTCGCCACCGCCCCGCCGCCACCCGCCCGCGACGGCGCCGCGCACGTGCTGTCCATCCGTCTGGAGGGCCGCACCACCGAGGTCCGGTGCGCTTCCGGCACGTCGCTGCTCGACGCCGCCCTGCCCGCCCGCCCGGAACTGCCCTACTCCTGCCGGACCGGGGTGTGCGGCACGTGCCGGGTCCGCGTGGTGACCGGCGCGGTCCGCATGCCCGCGACGTGGACGCTGAGCGACCGCGAGCGGAACGAGGGCTACGTGCTCGCCTGCCGCGCCACGCCGGGGAGCGACCGCGTGGCCGTCGACTTCGACGTCGCCTGATCCCGTGCCCGCCCCATCGAGCCAGGACGCCCTTGTGATGAGCAGCCACCCGTCCGAGCGGACCGCCGCCGACGTCCGCGAGATCTGCGTCGTGGGGGTCGGACCCCGCGGCCTGTCGGTGCTGGAGAGGTTGTGCGCCAACGCCGATCCCGACGGCGGGCCGGTCCGGGTGCACCTGGTCGACCCGCACCTGCCGGTCGGCGGCCAGGTGTGGCGGACCGACCAGCCGCGGTACCTGCTGATGAACACGGTGGCCTCGCAGGTCACGCTGTTCGTCGACGACACCGTGGAGTGCGCGGGGCCGGTCGTCCCCGGCCCGAGCCTGTACGAGTGGGCGCGGTTCGTCGCGCTGATGGACCCGTTCCCCGACCTGCCCGGCTGGGTTCGCGGGGAAGCCGCCCGGCTGGGCCCGGACACCTACCCGACCCGCGCGTTCTACGGGCAGTACCTGGTGTGGGTGCGGCAGCACCTGGTCCGCACCGCGCACCCGACCGTCACGATCGTCGACCACGAGGACCGCGCCGTCGACCTGCTCCAGGACGAGCCGGACGGGCCGCAGACTGTGGTGCTCGCGAGCGGCCGCCGGATCACCGGCCTGGACGCCGTGGTGCTCACGCTGGGGCACCTCGACCACCTGCTCGGCGAACGGGAACGGGCGCTGGACTCCTTCGCCCGCGACCGCGGCCTGACCTACGTGCCGCCCGCCAGTCCGTCCGAAGTGGACCTGGACGGGGTGGGGCCCGGCGAGGTGGTGCTGCTGCGCGGGCTGGGGCTGAACTTCTTCGACCACCTGGCGCTGCTGACCGCCGGGCGCGGCGGCGTCTTCGAGCGCGGTCCCGACGGGCGGTTGGCCTATCTCGCGTCGGGCGCGGAGCCCCGGCTGGTCGCCGGGTCGCGCCGGGGCGTGCCCCACCACGCCAGGGGCGAGAACCAGAAGGGCCCCTTCGGGCGGCACCTGCCGCTGTTCCTCACCGACGGGCGGCTGGCCGCGCTGCGCGGCCGCGCGGCCCGCGGCGACCTGCCGGACTTCCGTGCGGACCTGTGGCCGTGGATCGACCGCGAGGTGCGGGCGGTCTACTACGCGGCGCTGGTCGCGGGCCGGTCCGGGCAGGCGGCGGGCGAGCGGTTCACCGCGGACTTCACCCGTGTCGCGGGGGACCCGGCGGCCGAGGAGGCGCTGTGCGCCGCGCACGGCCTGGTCGAGCGGTGGGACTGGGACCTGGTCGCCAGGCCGTACCGCGACGTCCGGTTCACCGGGGCCGAGGACTTCCGGCGGTGGCTGGTGGCCTACCTGGACGCCGACGTGCGCGAGGCGCGGCTGGGCAACGTGCGCGGACCGCTGAAGGCGGCTCTGGACGTCCTGCGGGACCTGCGCAACGAGATCCGGCTGGCCGTGGACCACGGGGGCCTGAGCGGTGACTCCTACCGCGAGCACCTCCAGTCCTGGTACACGCCGCTCAACGCCTACCTGTCCATCGGACCGCCCGCGCACCGCATCGAGGAGATGGTGGCGCTGCTGGAGGCGGGGGTGCTCACCCAGGTCGGTCCCGGCATGGTCGTGCGGACCCCGGACGACGGGCGCGGCTTCCTGGCGTCCAGCCCCCTGGTGCCGGACTCGGCGCACCGGGCGCGGGTGCTGGTGGAGGCCCGCCTGCCGGACGCGGACGTGCGGCGAACTACGAACCCGCTGGTGCGGCGGCTGCTGGCGACCGGCGAGGGGACGCCCTACCGGATCGCGAACCGGGGCGGCGGCCACTACGAGACCGGCGGGCTGGCGGTGACCGCGCGTCCCTACCGGGTGCTGTCCGACGACCGGTGCCCGCACCCCCGGCGGTTCGCGTTCGGCGTGCCGACCGAGGCCGTGCACTGGGCGACGGCCGCCGGCGTGCGGCCGGGGGTGAACTCGGTGATCCTCGGGGACGCGGACGCCGTGGCCCGCGAGACCCTGGCATTGGCCCACCGCAGCGGCACCCGGCTCCCGGTGTGACCGGACGGTTTCGACGAGGGAACGAGGTGGGGGAGATGCGCGCCGACACCGGCCTGCTGTCGCCGGGATGGGCGGGAACGGCCCTGGACGACCTGCTCGACGACCGGGCCTGGCTCAGCGCCATGATCGCGTTCGAGGTCGCGCTGGCCCGCGTTCAGGCCGGGGCGGGGATCGCGCCGCCGCACGCCGCGGACGTCATCGCCGCGGCGGCCGACCCGGACCGGTTCGACTGGCGGCGGCTGGTCGCCGATGTCCGCGAGACCGGCAACCCGGTGGTCGGGTTCGTCGCGCAGCTGACCGCGCTGGTCCGGGCGGTCGACCCGGAGGCGGCCGACCACGTGCACCTGGGCAGCACGAGCCAGGACGTGCTCGACACCGCCACGATGCTGGTCTGCCGCGCGGTGCTCCGGCGGGTCCGCGACGACCTGCGCCGCACCGCCGCGGCGCTGGCCGGGCACGCCCGCGCCCACCGCGACACCGTGATGGCGGGCCGCACGCTGACCCAGCACGCCGTGCCGATCACCTTCGGCCTCAAGGTCTCCGGGTGGCTCTCGGGGGTGCTCGACGCGGTCGACCGGGTGGAGCGGGTGCTCGACGGCGGGCTGCCGGTGTCGTTGGGCGGTGCGGCGGGCACGCTGGCCGCCTACCGGGAGTTCGGCGCGGGCGGAGGGCTCGGGCTCGTCGGGCCGCTGGCCGCGGAACTCGGCCTGGCCGCGGCGGACGTGCCCTGGCACAGCACCAGGACACCCGTCGTCGACGTCGCCGCCGTGCTGGCGTTCACCTCCGGCGCGCTCGGCCGGATCGCGGTGGACGTGGCCGTGCTGACGCGCACCGAGATCGGCGAGGTGGCCGAGGGCGCGGCGCCGGGACGCGGCGCGTCGTCGGCCATGCCGCAGAAGCGCAACCCCGTGCGCGCCACGGCGATCACCGCCGTCGCGCGGCAGGTGCCCGCGCTGGTGTCCGTGCTGCACCAGTGCGCGGTCGTGGAGGACGAGCGGTCGGCGGGCGGCTGGCACGCCGAGTGGCAGCCCCTGCGGGAGGCGCTGCGGTCGGTCGGCGGCGCCGCGCGCAACGCCGCAGACCTGGCCGCCGGGCTCGTGGTGTTCCCCGAGCGGATGCGCGCGAACGCGGCCCTGACCGGTGGGGCGATCGTGTCCGAGCGGCTGGCCGTGGCGCTGGTCCCGATCGTCGGCAAGGCCGAGGCGAAGGCCCTGCTGACGGCGGCGACCTCGGCGACGGGCGACCTGCCGGACGTGCTGGCCGGGATGCTGCGCGAACGCGGGCACGACGGCGACCGGGACCGCTGGCGCGCGCTGTGCGACCCGGCGGGCTACCTGGGTGCGGCGGGCGAGTTGGTCGACCGCGTCCTGGAGCGCCACGAACGCCTGTCCCCGGCGTGACGGGGCCGGTCGGAGCCCGGCGGTGAGTCCACCGCCGGGCCCCAACCGGTCAGCCGAGGGTGGGGAAGCCCGCGCGCCACGAGGGGTAGCGGGGGTTCCAGCCGCGCAGGCGGGCGAGGGTGTTGTCCGCCCCGCGCTCCCACCCCGCCGCGCCGTCCCCGGTCGCGGGCTCCGGCGCGCCCACGGCACGGGCGAACACCGGTGTCCACTCGTACCCGGTGGCGGGTTCGTCGTCCACGACGTTGACCGGACCGGTCGCCCACGTCAGGGCGGCCGCGGTCGCCGCCGCGGCGTCGTCCACGTGGATGAAGGACGAGACGCCCGCGGTGGCGGTGAACCCGCCTTCCCGGAACTTCCGGCCGAAGAGGTCGTCCCGGCTGTACCAGGTGCCCGGTCCGTAGAACGTGCCGAACCGCAGCACCACGTGCTCGTCGACCTCGGCCACCGCCGTCTCCAGGGCGTGCACGCCGCCCACGGACACCGCTCGGGGCCCCTCGGCCGACAGGTCCAGCGGAGTCCGCTCGTCGGCGGGCTTGTCACCCGGCTCGTAGGCCCAGGAGATGGACTGGGCCACGACGCGCCGCACGCCCGCCGCCTTCGCGGCGTCGACGAGGTTGCGGGTGCCCTCGACGCGGAGGCGGGCGTTGTCCACCGCCGAATCGCCCGAGAGCGCGGTGAGCTGGTGCACGACGACGTCCGGTGCGGCGGCGGCGACCGCGACGGCGATCCCGTCCCGGTCGAAGGCGTCGACCCGCACGCCGACCGCCCCCAGGTCGCGCAGCGCCAGGACACCGGCGTCGGTCCGGGTGGTCCCGATGACCTGGTGTCCCGCCTCCACCAGGACGGGGACGAGGCGCTTGCCGATCGCGCCGGTGGCGCCGGCGAGGAAGATCCGCATGGTTGGCAGCTCGCTTTCGTTCTCCGACCCGTGCGGTCGGGGGTCAGGTTTGCGCGGTCGGGGTGATGTGCCGGTCGGTCGCCCACAGCAGGGCGGCCAGCGCGGCGAGGACGACGCCCGCGGCGCACACCCCGAGCCAGCCGACCTGCTGCACGAGGATCACCGCCAGGCCGCCACCGAGGGCTCCACCCAGGAAGTAGGACGTCATGTACGCGGTGGTGACCCGCGCCCGGATCTCGTTGGGGTACACGTAGATCCGGGTCTGGTTGAGCACGTGCACCCCTTGGACGCCGATGTCCAGCAGCACGATCCCCACCAGCAGCCACAGCAGCGTGGTGCCGCCCGCCGCGTTCGCCGCCCAGGCGATCCCCAGGAACAGCACCAGCACGCCGGTGACCTGGTGCGCCAGGCCGCGGTCGAGCAGCCTGCCCGCCAGCTGCGCGCACAGCACGCCCGCCGCGCCGACCAGGCCGAACAACCCGATGGTGGTCGCGGAGTAGTCGTAGGGGGCGCCGGAGAGCAGGAACGGCAGGGCGGTCCACAGGAGCTGGAACGACGCGAAACCCAGCACGCCGAAGGCCATGCGGCGGCGGAGGAACCGCTCCGCGCGGATGATCGTGACGACCGAGGCGAGCAGCTTCGGGTACGTCGTGCCGCGCCGGGCGGGCAGGTCCGGCAGCGTCAACCGCATCAGCACCGCCAGCAGCGCGACCAGCACGGCCGCGGCCGCGTACACCGCGTGCCACCCGGCCGCGTCGCCCAGCGCGCCGGACGCGGTGCGGGCCAGCAGGACGCCGAGGAACAGCCCGGTCATGAGCGTGCCGACGACCTTGCCGCGCTCGTCCGGTCGGGCCAGCGAGGCGGCGAGCTGGATGAGCACGTTGACCGCCGTGCTGGTCAGACCCACCACCGCCAGGCACACCAGCAGCACCAGGGGCCCGGTGGCCAGCGCGGTCGCGGCCAGTGCCGCCGCGCAGGCCGCGAGCAGCGCCACGACGAGCGTGCGGCCCGCGACCAGGTCGCCCAGCGGCACCACGAGCACGAGTCCTGCCGCGTAGCCCACCTGCGTCACCACCACGCCGCTGCCGACCACGCCGGGCGCGACGCCGAAGTCCCGCGCGAGGTCGGGGAGCAGCGGCTGGATGTAGTACAGGTTCGCGACGACGGCGCCCACCGCGAACGCCATGACGAACATGAGCGGTCGGGGGATGCCCACGCCGGGCGCGGGTGCCGGGCGCGCCGTTCCGGAGGGGGAGGCCATGTGATCACGCTACTGTTGTTTGGTCCAATGACTTGGTCCATCGAAGGCGGTGTGGAGTGGGCCATTCATCCCAAGAGGCGAGCCCGGACCCGGACGGCGGGCACCGCGGCGCGGTCCCGGCGGCGGGACTCGACCTGCTGATCGACATCCGGGGACGCGGCGGGCTGCGGAAGTCGGTGGAGGACGCGCTCAGGAGCGCGGTCCGGTCCGGCAGGCTGGTCGCGGGCACCCGGCTGCCGTCCACGCGCGACCTGTCCGGTCAGCTCGGCGTCGCCAGGGGCACCGTGACCCAGGCGTACTCGCAGCTCGTGGCCGAGGGCTGGCTGGTCGCCGCGGCCGGTGGCGGCACCAGGGTGACCGAGAACGCGATCGCGCCCGACGCGGGCCCGGACCTCCCGCCCGCGCAGGCGCGGGGCGCCTGGCACGACCTGCGGCCGGGGCGCCCGGACGTCGCGGCCTTCCCCCGCGCCGCGTGGATCCGGGCCGTCGGCCGGGTGGTCCGCGACTCGCCCGCCGAGGTGTTCGACTACACCGACCCGCGGGGCCGCCCGGAGTTGCGCGCCGCGCTGGCGGGCTACCTGGCGCGCGTCCGGGGAGTGCGCGTGCGGCCCGAGCACCTCGTCGTGTGCTCCGGGTACACCCAGGCGCTGCACCTGCTGACGGGGGTGTTCGCCGCGCGCGGGGCGGGCACGGCCGCGGTGGAGGACCCGGCCATGCCGGACCACGCCGCCATCGTAGGCGGACGGCTGCGGGTGCTGGACGTCCCCGTCGACGACGAGGGCATGACCCCCGCAGGCCTGGCCGACGCGGACGTCGTGGTGTGCACGCCCGCGCACCAGTTCCCGCTGGGCGTGAGCATGTCGCCGGAACGCCGCAACCACCTGCTGGCGCTGGCCCGCGCCCGGCGGACGTGGATCGTGGAGGACGACTACGACGGCGAGTTCCGCTACGACCGCCACCCCCTCGGCGCGCTGCAACCCCACGCACCCGACCGGGTCGCCTACGTCGGCTCGACCAGCAAGTCCCTCGGCCCGGCCGTGCGGCTGGGCTGGATCGCCTGTCCACCGTCCCTTGTGGACGACCTGGCGGCCGCCAAGCTGCTGGCGGACCGGCAGACCGGGTCACTGGACCAGCTCGCGTTGGCCGAGCTGATCCGGTCGGGCGACTACGACCGGCACCTGCGGGCCTCGCGGCTGGCCTACCGCCGCCGCCGCGACACCCTCGTGCGGGCGGTGGCCGACCGGCTGCCCGGCGCCCGCGTCACGGGGATCGCGGCCGGTCTGCACGCCATCCTCGACCTGCCGGGGGAGGACCAGGTCGACCTGGTGGCCCGGCTGCGGTCGGCCTCGGTGCGGGTGCAGGCGCTCGGCGCGTACACCCGGTCGACGACCTCCCTGCCGCCCGGCCTGGTCATCGGCTACGCGACACCACCGGGTCACGCCTACTCCGCCGCGATCGGCGCGCTGCTCGACGTGCTGGCCGGGTAGCGCGCCAGGCCGAGCCGAGCAGCCAGCAGCCCCGCGTGGAACCGGGACCGGGCGTCGAGCCCGCTCATCAGCTCGGCGACGTGCCGCCGGTAGGTCCGCACCGACATCTCCAGCCGCTGCGCGCCCACCTCGTCGGTGTGGCCCGCGCTCAGCAGCCGGAGCACGCGCCGGTGGACGCCGTCCTCCGGCCACGCCAGCTCCACCCGGCGCACCGAGCGGATGTCCACCGCGTCGTCCCACACCGACTCCAGCAGCGTCCGCAACGCCCGCACGGCCCACTGGCCCCGGAGCACGACCAGCCCCTCGTCCCCGGCCAGCAGGGCGATCCGGCCGTCCACGACCACCATCGTCGCCAGCGGCGAACCGTGCACCCGCACCTCCGCCCCGGCGAGCGCCGTCGACCCGTCGAACGCTTCCTCGACCGCCAGCTCGCGGGGGAACAGCACCCTGGCACGGGGATTCCCCTCCACGAGCGCGGACTGCACCTGCCGGAACTCCTGCTGCCCGGCGGGCAGCGGGAACACGGCCAGACTGGCCCACACCACCGGCGGACGGTGCCGGGCCTGCCGGACCAGGCGCGCCAGCACACCGCGCGTCGATTCCACAGGTCTGTCGTCGCGCAGGCGGTCCACCAGTTCGACGATCCGCTCGGCGTGGAACCGCATCTCGTTCAGCTCGTGCGACGGTGCGGGGGACAGGAAAGCGGTGTCGAGCTCCGTCATGACCGGTCCTTCGTGAGTAGGACGAACACCGCCCAGTGTCGGAACCGCCCTGAACCCCGCCTTGCCCCGATCTTGGTCGCCGCTTAACCCGGTCCGCGCCAGGGCCTCCGAGCTGCGCCGATCCCCGAGTGTGGCTTGGCTCACATGATGGGATCAGGCCAAGCTCGCTTCGGCCACTGGTGCCGGCCGCGGCGATGGTGTTCTCGATGCGCCGTTCCTCCCCTGGAAGCCGGCGCGCTTCCTGGGATGTGCTGCACGTGATGCTGTGCAAGGGATTCTTGACGCCGAGCCAGGTTTCATCCACCGATGACGCAACGAACATCGGTGACGAGTCCGCCGTCGCGCCGTCCGGCGCATGAACGCACATGGCGCCCGTATCCGCCAAGTGCGGCCATCGGGGCGTCGAGGGTGGCGTTGCCCGGTTGTTGTCGGTGGATGAGGGCATCAAGACGGTGGTGCACCGGGTCGACGACAAGACCTCCGACGCGCGCGGAATTCGTGAATTCAAACCGAGTTTCGCCTGCCATACCCGACCGGGTGATCTTGGCGTGGCAGGTTCCGGAAATTTGATCACTCGTCGTTACTCTTCGCGCATCCCCCGTGGCAACACAATCCTGCTCCAGCACAAGGTGGCTCAACCGTGCTCACTCAATGGCACATCAGCGCGTTCCTCGTCAGCGCCGAGGACGACGCCGATCCCGCTCTGGTCAACGACGTCCGCGAACTGAGGGCCAGGGTGCTCTTCGACCACGGCAGGCGTCCGGCGTTCCGCGCGGCGGACGGGTCGCATGTGGACGACCAGGAACTCGACTTCTTCGCGTGGCACTTCATCGCCCGCCGCGAGCCCGGCGGAACACCGCTGGGCTACGTTCGGCTCTCGACACCCAGAGCTGGGCACCTGTACCAATCGCGGGCGTTCCTCGGCGCCGAGCACTACGAGGAGACGTTGCGGAACGCGGGCGTGACGGCCGAGGAGACGTTCGAGCACAGCAGGCTCGTCGTGGAGCACCGCGCGCGGAAGCTGGGCCTCGGCATCCACCTCAACGCCGTCGCGATCGGCGCCGCGCACGCGCTCGGCGCGAAGGCGATGATCGGCACCTCCGGCACGAAGGACGGCCAGGACGCCTTCCACGAGCGGTTCGGCTTCACCGCGCTCACCGGCACCCGCCGGTACGTCGAGCAGTACACCGAGGACGTCGTCGTCATGCTCCACCGGGTCGCCGACGGCGCGGGCGAGCACCACGCCCTGGTCGAGCAGGCGCGGGCCGAGTTCCCGTCGTACGCCTCCGCCGCCCCGGCCTGGGCAGGCGCGGGAGGACACCGCCGCCCCGACGGGCTGACCGCTCGCGCGGACCAGGACTCCTGGCGGCCGGTGCTGTTCACGCCGACGGTCCCGGCCGACCGCGAGGCGCTCACCGACCTGCTCGCCTCCGGCGTGGTGCGAGAGGTCCACGACACGCTCGACGACCAACTGGAGGAGTTGGTCCGCAGCCGCGAGCCGTGGGACCGCCCGGACGCGGAAGCGTTGCGGCGCAAGAAGGACGAGCAGCTGGGAGGGGTCGACGCCTGGGAGTACGGCACGTGGGCGTGGTACCCGTGGTCGGCGCGGCTCGTGCACGTGCTGCCGCGCGAGGAGTTCCGGCTCGTGCGGACTGACCGCAACCGCGGCAAGGTCGAACGGCCGCAGCAGCGCGAACTGTTCGGCAAGCGGGTCGGGATCGTCGGGCTCTCGGTCGGCAACAGCGCGGCGGTCACGTTCGCGCTGGAGGGCATCGGCGGCGCGTACAAGCTAGCCGACTTCGACGCCTTCGGCCTGTCCAACCTCAACCGGCTGCGTGCGGGCGTGCACCACCTCGGTGTCAACAAGGCGGTGATCTCCGCGCGGCAGATGTTCGAGATCGACCCCTACCTCGACATCGAGATCTTCACCGATGGCTTGACCGAGCACAACCTCGACGCGTTCGTCGACGGACTCGACCTGCTCGTGGAGGAGTGCGACACCCCGTACGCGAAGATCGCCGCGCGGGAACGGGCGCGCGACCTCGGAGTCCCCGTGGTCATGGACTGCAACGACCGCGGCATGCTCGACGTCGAGCGCTTCGACCTCGAACCCGACCGCCCGCTGCTGCACGGGCTGATCGGCGACATCTCCTCGGCCGACCTGAAGACGTTGTCCCACCAGGAGAAGGTGGACATCATGCTGGCGATGGTCGACGCGGAGAAGATCAGCCCCGAGCTGAGGGCCTCCTTCGACGAACTCGGCAAGACGCTCAGCAGCTGGCCGCAGCTCGCCTCCGGGGTCGCGCTCGGCGGCGCGCTCACCGCCGAGGTAGCCCGCCGCATCCTGCTCGGCGCGCAGTGCATGTCCGGCCGGTTCTACGTGGACTTCGCCGAACTGATCACCCCGGCGACCAACACGGTCTCGATCGGGAGCCTGGTGTGAGCGCGCTCCCCGTCGTCATCGCCGGTACCGGGGTGCACCTGCCGGAGCGGGTCGTCACGAACGCCGACCTCGAGCGGATGATCGACACGAACGACGAGTGGATCACCAAGCGGACCGGCATCCGCGAACGCCGGTGGCTCGCACCGGAACTCGCGGTGTCCGACATGTGCGTCGAGGCGGCGCGATCGGCGATGGAAGCCGCCGACGTCACGGCGGCCGATCTCGACGTGGTCATCGTCGCCACCTACACCTGGGACCAGCCAATGCCGTCCACCGCGGTGATCGTGAAGGACGCGCTCGGCGCGCACCGCGCGTTGACGCTCGACGTCACGCACGCCGCGTGCCTCAACGGGGTGCAAGCGCTGATGCTCGCCGCGCACCTGCTCCAGTCGGCCGCGGCGCGCACGGTGCTCGTCGTCGCGGCGGACTGCGCGTCGCGGGTGACCGACCCGCAGGAGCGCATCACGCGGATCTT
The DNA here is from genome assembly GCF_032460545.1 of Umezawaea sp. Da 62-37. Lineage (GTDB taxonomy): Bacteria > Actinomycetota > Actinomycetes > Mycobacteriales > Pseudonocardiaceae > Umezawaea. The sequence goes on along the minus strand of NZ_CP135965.1, from coordinate 1,400,496 downwards.
CTTCGGCGACGCCGCGGGCGCGGCGGTGGTGCGGCGCTCCACCACGGCGGGCACCGGCCTGCTGGCGTGGGACTTCGGTTCCGAACTGTCCTACGAGGTGCAGATCAAGGCAGGCGGCTCACGGCTGCCCACCAGCGCGGCCACGGTCCAGGCGCGTGAGCACTACGTCGCGATGAACGGCCAGGCCGTGTGGGACTCCGCGACGCGGTGGCTGCCGGACAGCATCACGACGGCGGTGGCGGCCGCGGGCGTCGGGATGGAGAACGTCGACCACTTCTTCCTGCACCAGGCCAACCTGAACATCATCCGGGCGGCGCTGGAGAAGCTCGGCGTGCCCGAGGAGCGCGCGCCGGTGACGCTCGACCGACTCGGCAACACCGGCTCGGCCGGGGTGTTCACCGCGCTGCACCACTCGTTCAGCCGAGGCCGGGTGCTGCCGGGCGAGGTGTTCGTGATGTCCGCCATCGGCGCGGGCTTCCAGTGGGGAACGCTCTGCTTCCGCCACTGAGCTGACCCGCCGCTTCCCGAGGGCACGGGGTGCGGCGTCCGGTCGCCAGCACGACCGGACGCCGCACCCCGACGAGGCTGACCCACCCATAGCCGAAGTCGCGTTGGACGCTGCTTCCGCTGCTTGAGCCGCTCACACCCTCGACACCGGCTCAGGCGAGAGGGCCGTACAGGTTGTTGCCCGGCGCCTCGGGGTCCGTGCTGGTGAAGTACTGCCGGGTGGCCGACGAGATCTCGTCACGGGTGAGGTAACCACTGCCATCGGTGTCGAGCAGGGTGAACACGTACTCGGCGTCGCTCTCGGCTGTGCCGTAGCCGGCCTGGAGACGCAGCCACTCAGCTCGACTGAGCTGCCCGTCACCATCGGCGTCACCCATTGCCAGGAGCGCGTCGATCGCCGGCTGGAACAGCTCCTGGTAACGGTCCTCGGCGGCGAAGGCCCTCATACCGCCGGTGAATTCGTCACGGGAGACGCGACCGTCACCATCGGCGTCCAGGTTGCCGACAAGGGACTCCCAGACACGCTGGAACCCGGAAGTGACCGCCTGCGCGGCAGGCGTCTCGGTGGCATGTCCACAAGCGGCAGCCACCTGAGCACCCCGCAAGACGAAGTCGTCGTGCTCGATGAAGCCGCTGTCGTCGGCGTCGAACTGGAAGAAGAACTTCGACCACTTGCGCTCGAGGAGGCTCTGGGACATGGAAACCCTTTCTCGGGAGGAGTTCGGTGCGCGCCACAGTAGACAGAGGACGAGCCACCCAACGGAGAATGGTCGTATTCACCCTCCGCAGCAAAAGCGCTGACGCCCCAGCCGTGATTCACTCAAAAGAGAAAAGCTCATCCCTCGAGTGTCTGATGCGAGCTACTGAGGTTAGGTGAGTCCGCGGTCGGTGATGCGGATCATCGACCACCGCACCATCGCCTCGTGGTGGTGATGTAGTCGTTCGTGGTCACGAACGCAGCGCCCATGACCGGCGATCCACGCCATCGTCCGCCCCACCCACGACGCGGCAACACCGTGACATGGGGCAGGTCGGATCACTTGGCGATCTCCACCACCAGATCGAGGCACTACGCGCCGGTCGGGCAGGTGCCGGTGTGACTGTCGTCGGCTGGCACCGGTTCGACGCGATCGCCTGCGGTGGCACGCAAGCGTCGCAGCAGACAGCGGACGACAATCCAATCCTGTGTGGACGCCGCAATCCCAACACCACTAACAGCGCTCCCATGGTATCCACGGCGATATGGAGCCTTGCCGAGGACGTAGGGGGTCGGGTCCACGATCAGCTGATGACAGTGCTTCTCCTGGCACTCACCCCAGCCCGCCAAGCACGTCGGATCGGGTAGCAATCGGTCGAACTGCCTCCACGGGGCGTCGGTGGGACTGGTGGGATACCGGCGTTCCCGCCGAATGAACTGGTGGGATGCGGCGAACAGGAGTGCCGCCACGCCCCCACCAGAACCGTGGCTCATCCCTCAGTCCGGGAACGGACACCTAACTACGCAGCTTGGGGCAGAGCCCTCCAATTCCTTTCCGTTGGTCCATGCGACCCCGACGGTGTGCGGTAAACCCGGCAGTCCGCGATATCGCCCGGACACGGCGTCGGGCGACCCCGCCCAGGACAGCGGGCAGCACCGCAGCGCGATGTGCCGCCGTGAGATCGCCCGGCGCGACCAGGTCAGGTGCGGCCCAGAAGACCCGGCTGGTGTTCGTGCGCCGGTCAGGTGGAGGTCGGCGGGGTGCTGATCACCTCATAGAGGCTTGTCCAGGAGTCGGTGCCATGGCCCGCGGCGATCGCTTGGTCGTAATGGGACTTCACCGCTGCGGGAAGGGCGGTGTCGATGCCCGCGTCCTCACTGGCACCGACCACGTGATCGGCGGTGGCGCCCATCATGAGGACGGTGGCCAGGGCACCGGGATGCTGGCCCTGGTCCACGGCGACAGCTGCTGCCTGGTCCAGGTACGAGGCCATGCCGTCGAACAAGGCGGCCGCGTAGGGGCGGAAGGTGGTCGCGGGCACCCCCGCCGATTTCAGCAAGGCGGTGGCGTGCAGGTAGGCGGATAGGGAGGTCAGGAAGATGTCCAGCTGCGCCTGGTAGAACAGTTGCGCCAAAGCGTGGTTGTCGCCGCGGTAGTCGGGTTTGCCGATCAGCCGCAGGGTTGGCTCGTGCGCGTCGAACGTCGGTCGTGGACCGCTGTAGAAGACGTACGCGGCGTCTGTGCCGACCAGTGGTGCGGGCACCATGATCCCGCCGACCAGCAGGGTGGCCTTGCGCTCCGCCAGCCAGGTGGCGGCTTCGCGACTGCGGCGCGGGGTGTCGGAGCTGAGGTTGACGACCACCTTGCCCGCCAGCGCCTCGCCCACGGGATCGAGCAGGTCGTACATCGCCTGGTAATCGGTGAGGCTGACGATCACCAGTTCGTTGGCGTGCAGCGCCTCCGCAACCGTCGCGGCCTGGACCGCTCCCTCGGCGACCAGGAGCGCGGCGCGGGCCGGGGTTCGGTTCCACACGGTCGTGGGATGGTCATCGGCGAGGAAGGTACGGACCATCGCCTGTCCCATCGGGCCGAGTCCGATGACGGTCACGCCTTGCGCGTCATTCATGGTTTGCGCCCTTCTTGAGCAGTTCGATCACGCCGATGATGTCTTCGTGGCCATGCCCGTCGGCGACCCTGCGGGCCATCAGCGGGCCGAGCGGTGCGATCAGTTCGGGGCTGATGCCGTTGTGCTCGGCCAGTTCCAGTAGTTCGGTGAAGCCAGCGGACTGCATGGCCAGGCTGGAGGCGACGCCGACCGAGTAGTCGCCGCGGTCGATCTGCTCGGCGGCCGACGCCGTGAAGCCGACCATGGTGGTGAGCCAGCGGGCCAGCAGCGGCGCGAAGGACGTCGCCGCCACACCCTCCGAGCCGATCACCGCGTAGGCGTGCAGGATGCCCGCCAGCAGCCCGTACATGCCGCTGAGCAGCGACAGGTCGTACAGGGCCGCCGAACCCGGATCGGTGCCGAGGTAGTGGCTCTCGCCGAAGCGGTCCAGCGCGGGTCTTGCATGGTCGAAGGCCGTCTGCGAACCGCTGTAGAGGACGAAGGCCGCCGGGGTCGCGATCATCGGGGGCACGGCCATGATCCCGCCGTCGAGGTAGTCGGCGCCGCGCTCGGTCGCCCACGCGGCGAGGTCGCGAGCCTGTGCGGGAGCGCAGCTGGTCAGGTTGACGATGGTCTTGCCGTCGAGTGGACCGACCGTGCTGAGCACGTCGCGCACGGAGCCGTGGTCCAGCAGGCAGAGGATCACGAGCCCGGAGGCCGCCACGGCGTCCTGCACTGTGCCAGCGCGCACGCAGCCACGCGGTTCTGGCCTGGTCGCGGAGCGGTTCCAGACGGTTGTCGGATGGCCTGCGGCGACCAGGGCTTCGGCGAGCGCCGAGCCCATCGCGCCCAGGCCCAGCACTGTCGTCGGGGTGAGTTCGGTCATGGGGCGAGTGTCGGGTGGGGTTCGCACGGTGTTCTGACGGTTTTCGCACGGCTCCGTTTTTGTCGGTGGCCGCGGATACCTTCCTCCTTGTGCGATTCGGAGTGCTGGGGCCGCTGGCCGCGTGGACCACCGACGGGCACCCGGTGCGGGTGTCCGAGGTCAAGGTGCGCGCGCTGCTCGCCGTCCTGTTGATCGAGGTCGGCAGGCCGGTGTCGGTGGACCGGCTCGTCGAGGACCTGTGGGGCGACCGCCCGCCTGCCTCGCCGTCGAACTCGGTGCAGACCAAGGTCTCCCAGCTCCGGAGGATGTTGGAGGACGGCGAGCCGGGCGCGCGACGGCTCGTGGTGCGGCAGGCGCCGGGGTACCTGCTGCGGGTCGAGCCGGACGAGGTCGACGTGACGCGGTTCCGGGCCTTGGCGGCGCGGGCGGCGAACGCCGATGACCCCCGACGGCGGGTGGCGCTGTGGTCGGAGGCGCTCGCGCTGTGGCGCGGGCCCGCGTTGGCGGACTTCGCGGACGAACCGTTCGCGACGGCGGTCGTCGCGCAGTGGGAGGAGGAACGCCTCGGCGCGCTGGAGGGCCTCGTCGAGGCGCGGATCGACCTGGGCGAACACGCCGAGGTGATCGGCGAGCTGAACGACCTGACCGAACGGCATCCGCTGCGCGAGCGGTTGCACGCGGCCCGGATGCGGGCGCTCTACTGGTCCGGCAGGCAGACCGACGCGCTCGCGGGCTACCGCGCGCTGAGGCAGCGACTGGCCGACGAACTGGGCGTGGAACCCGGTCCGGAGTTGGCGGCGGTGCACCAGGCGATCCTGGAGCACAACCTCGAAGCCGCGCCCCCGCGGCCGTTGTCCAACCTGCCCGCGCCGGTCAGCGACCTGATCGGCCGGGACGAGGCCGTCGTCGAGGTGGGCGGCCTCGTCGGGAAGCACCGGCTGGTCACGCTCACCGGTCCCGGCGGGGTCGGCAAGACGCGGCTGGCGGTGGAGACCGCCCGGCAGGCCGTGGCGCGCGACGGCACCTGGCTGGTCGAGTTCGCGGGTCTGGTCGACGCCCCGGTCGACGAGGTCGTCGCGGCGGCGCTTGGCCTCCGTGAGGACACCGGCACGATCGTGGAAGCGTTGCGGAGCAAGCGGATGCTGCTTGTGTTGGACAACTGCGAGCGGCTGGTCGGCCCGGTCGCGCAGTTCGCCGCATGGCTGTTGGCGGCGGCGCCGGGCCTGCGCGTGCTGGCCACCAGCCAGGAGCCGCTGGGACTCGCGGGCGAACAGCTCTGGCCGGTGCCGCCGTTGGAGGTGCCCGACGGGATCGGGCACCCGCCGGAGTTCAGCGCCGTCCAACTGTTCGTCGCGCGCGCCGCCGCCGCGGCGCCGGGGTTCACGCTGACGTTCGACAACCTGGAGGCGGTCGCCGCGATCTGCCGCCGTCTGGACGGGATTCCGCTGGCCCTGGAGATGGCCGCCACCAGGGTGCGCGCGCTCGGCGTGCACGAGCTGCTGGACCGGCTCGACGACAGGTTCCGGCTGCTCGCGACCGGGCACCGCGACGCGCCCGCTCGGCAGCGCACGCTCCGCGCGGTGATCGACTGGAGCTGGGAGCTGCTGTCGGAGGGCGAGCGCGCAGTGTTGAGCGGACTTGCCGTGCACACCGAGAGCTGCTCGCTGGAGGCCGCCGAGCGCGTGTGCGGGGGCGACGACGTGGTCGACCAGGTGGTGCGCCTGGTGGGCCGGTCGCTGGTGGTCGTGCTGCCCGGTCCCCGGTACCGGCTGCTGGAATCCGTGGCCGCGTACTGCCTCGAACGGCTGCGGAAGAGCGGGGAACTCGACGCGTTGCGGCGCGCGCACCTCGACTACTACACCGACCTGGCGGAACGGGCCGACAGCCGATTGCGTGGCGGCGAGCAACAGGCGTGGCTGAGGAGGTTGACCGCGGATGGGCCGAACCTGCGGACCGCGCTGGACCACGCGGTGCGCGACGGTGACGCGGACGTCGCGCTGCGGCTGGTCAACGCCCAGGCGTGGTACTGGTTCCTGCGCGGCAGGCTGCGCGAAGGGCAACGGTCGTTGAGCACGGCGTTGTCCGTCGTCGGGGGCGACGAGCGGCAGCGGGCTCGCGCGACGGCGTGGCTGGTGGGGTTCGCGGCGCTGATCGGCGAAGGCGGAGGCCTGGCCGAGCGGGCGGCGAAGGCGCTGGCCGCGTTCGAGGGCATCGACGACCCGGCAGGGCTGGCGCGCGCCCAGTGGTTCCTCAGCCACGTGCTGATCGGGTCGGGTGACCTGGACGCGCTGGCCGACCTGGCGGGTCGGGCGTTGGCCGGGTTCACTGCCGTTGGTGACCGCTGGGGTGTCGCCGCCGCGCTGGGCACCCTCGCCGCGCAGGCCCGGCCCCGCGGCTCGCTCGGGGACGCGCGACGGCACGGGGAGCGCAGCGCCGAGGTGTTCCGCTCGCTCGGTGACCGGTGGGGGCAGGTGAAGGCGTCGGACGTGCTCAGCTCGTTGGCGGAGATCGACGGCGACTACGACGAGGCGGAACGGCTGCACCTGGAGGCGTTGCGCGGCGCCGAGGAACTGGGGCTGTGGATCGAGATGTCCTACGAACTCTCGGGGCTGGGCCGCATCGCGTTGCTGCGAGGGGACTACGAGCAGGCCGAAGGACTGCACTGGCAGGCGATGCGGCTGGCCTCGGACCAGTCGCACCTGCGGGGAGTGCAGTTCGCCGAGGTCGGGCTGGGCCTCGGCGCCCGACGGCAGGGCCGGTTGGACAAAGCCGAGGAGCACTTGACGGCGTGGTTGGAATGGTGCCGGACGGTCGACGGCGAGCTGGGCGTGGCGCTGATCATGGCCGAACTCGGGTTCGTGGCCGAGCAGCGCGGCGACGCGGAGTTGGCGCTGGCCCGGCAGGCGGAGGGGTATCGGGCGGCGCGGGCGGCCGGGGACCCGCGGGCGCTGGCGCTGGCGATGGAGGGGTTGGCCGGGGCGCACGCGCTGGCGGGCGACCACAGGCGGGCGGCCAGATTGCTGGGTGCGGCTGCGGAGACCCGCGGCAAGCCGTTGCCCGTGGGGGAGCGAGGGGATGTCGAGCGCATCAGCGCTGCGGTGGAGTCGGCGTTGGGGAGTGAGGTGTTCAGGGTCGAGTTCGGGCATGGGGTGGAGGGGATCGAGAAGGTGGTGGCGGTCGGGTGATCGCGGCGGTCGGCTCGCCGCTACCTGCTTCCTGGGCTCGGTAGTTACACGCTCGGCTCCCTCGTGGATTCGTTCGGCCTTGCTCAAAGCGTGGACGGTGAGCTGCGGTCCGCTGCCTGCCGGAGTCTTCGCCCATGAACAAAGCTCACCTTCGTGGCACACCACGAAGGTGACGCCTGGTGAGTCATCACCCGCCAAGTCGCCGTCCCGGTATTACGGTGGACCCCACAAACGAGAAGAGGAACGGATCACACCATGATGGCGGCACCAGGCCAGCACCCCTCCGCAGCGCAGCCCTCGGCTGCCGGGCAGGTGGAGGAGGATGACCTGCGAGTTCTGTTCGGGCAGTCCACCGTCACGTTCGCCTCGCTGGTGGGGCCTGCGCACGTGGTGGAGTCGGCGAACCCGGCGTTCTTCGCCACGATCGGCGAGGACCGGGCGCGTACCGGTGTCCCGCTCGTCGAGGTGATGCCCGAATTGGCCGACCAGGGCTTCATCGCCCTGCTCGACGAGGTCCACCGCACCGGTGAGTCCTACATCGGCCGTGATGTGCGAGCCGTGCTCGGTACCGGTGCGCAGGCGCGGGAGGCGTTCTTCGACTTCACCTATGAGCCGCGGCGCGGCCCCGAGGGCGCGGTCACCGGGGTCCGGATGATCGGCGTCGAGATCACCCAGGTCAAGCACGCCCGGCGGTTGATGGCCGAACACCGTGCCCTGCTCGAGCAGATCGCCCGGCAGGCACCCCTTGGCGAGGTCCTCGACGGGATGGCCCGCTGCATCGAGAACCTGGCGCCGCAGGAAGTGCTGGTGTCCGTGTTGCTGGCGGAGCCCGACGGCCTGCACCTGCGCCACGGGGCCGGCCCCAGCCTGCCCGACTTCTACAACCAGGCCATCGACGGGATCGCCACCGGCGAGGGCGTCGGCTCCTGCGGCACGGCCGCCCACCGGCGGGAACCGGTCGTCGTCACCGACATCGCCACCGACCCGTTCTGGGACGACTTCCGCGACCTGGCCGACCAAGCCGGTCTGGCCGCCTGCTGGTCCACCCCGATCCTGGCCCGCGACGGGGGACTACTGGGCACCTTCGCCATGTACCACCGGGCCCCGCGCGTCCCGCAGGACTCCGACCTGGCCCTCGCTCGTGTCTTCGCCGGCACTGCGGCCCTGGCCATCGAACGCCACCACGACGAGCAGGCACGACGAGACGCGGAAACCCGCGCCGAAGCCGCCCGTGCCGCACTGGCCGAGGTGGTGAGCACGGAGCGGGAACTGCGCGCCGAGGCCGAGCAGCGCGCCACCGCCGCCGCGGAACTGGCCGACCGGATACAGGCCGCCGCAGCCTCGCAGGCCGCCGCACCACACCCCGAGCACTGTCAACTCGGCGGCGCCGATGGGTGCACCGCACCGGCCGAACTCAAGGTCGCCGACTCCTGGGGCGACTCGGCCTGGGGCTGCCACAGCCACGTCGAAGAGGCCATGGTCACCGTGCGGTCGGTGTTCATCGCCGACGAGGAACTCGGCGGCCTGGCCGCCTACGTCAACCGCCGACCCGCCCGAGCACGACACACCGACCATCCACCCACCACGTGAACCTCACGGTTGAACGCCGGCCGAAGGCTGCTCGTCGAGGTCTGAACGCCGCCGGTGCGGGCCCCGTTTTCGTGCTGGCGAAGCACTACGAGGTGCGGCGCTGGACCTTGTCCCTTCCATGCGGGCTTGGTAGGGGACCGCAGATCCTCGGGCAGCCCGGCCGCCTCGGCACGGCCCGGATCATCGGTTCACGATCTGGGGGGCGTACAACGCGCGATCGATGAACACCGCTCGCGCGTGCGGTGCAGAACGCATAGACCGCGACCTGCGCTGCCTGTTGGCCAACCTCGACCTGCTCAAGCCGCCGTCCGACACCTGCGGATCGCTCGTGCGTTCGGGGCTGCGTCGATGTATCGCCGCTATACCGAGGAGTCCGACCCTGGTGGGATGAACAGAACCGCCAGAACGGTCTTGTACACCCTGTCAGGAGGAGCGCTGTCAGCGCTGTTCACCTTCGCCGGAACCAGCCAGGCGGAAGCGGCACCGCCACCTCCGCCCAAACCCGCACCTTCACCCGCGCACGGGACGGAGGAGAAGAAGATCGCGCAAAAGCAGAAGGCTGCGGCCCGTAAACCTTCGCCCGCGCACGGCATTGAGGAGAAGAAGGTGGTGCGGAAGCAGAAGGCTGCTGCCCCCAAGCCTCCGGTGCCTGCCAAGCCTCAGACGGCTCCGAAGCCGAAGCCGGTTCCCAAGCCGTCGCCCGCGCATGGGACGGAGGAGAAGAAGATCGCGAGGAAGCAGAAGGCCGCTGCACCTAAGCCTCCGTCGCCTGCCAAGCCTCAGCTGGCTCCTAAGCCGTCGCCCGCGCACGGGACGGAAGAGAAGAAGATCGCACGGAAGCAGAAAGCTGCTGCTCCCAAGCCTCAGACGGCTCCGAAGCCGAAGCCGGCTCCCAAACCGTCGCCCGCGCACGGGACCGAGGAGAAGAAGATCGCGCAGAAGCAGAAGGCCGCAGCTCGCAAACCTTCACCCGCACACGGGACCGAAGAGAAGAAGATCGCGCAGAAGCAGAAGGGGACCACGCGGGTAGCCCAGCAGCCTGCCCCCGCGCCGTCGAACGAGAAGCGCCGCGCAGACGAGGCGCGGGCCAGGATCGAGCGTGCCAACCCCAAGACGCCTCCGAAACCCTCGCCCGTGGGGTTGCGCGCCACCGAGGTGAAGCACGGTGTTCCCACAGAGGGTGTGCAGGAGCGGCAGGCTCGGCCTAAAGAATTGCCGCAGTCGTTGCGGCTTGCGGAGGCGGCGGCGGAGCGGCAGGCCGAGACCGAGCGTCAGTTCGATCTGCACCGTCAGACCAGCAGGGTGGTCAAGCCTGCCCGGACTGATGGCGTGCTGGAGCGCACGGCACCGGGTCGTAGTGCTTACGCGGCGTCCCAGCAAGGTGGCGCGCCGGGTACGGGGCTGCGACGGCAGGCTGGTCAGGCGCGGGACGAGGCCGACCGCCTCGCCGGTGTGCGCGACCGGAGTCGCACCACGTCACTGTTCGAACAGGAGCAGAACCGCAGGCTGGCTACCGAGGCCGACGCGAAGGCCAAGGGCCTGGAAGGCAAGGTCTTCGACGACCACCTCCACGCCCAACTCGCCAAGAGCGCGCGGCAGGGTGAAGCCGGGCGGTACCCGTTGCTCAAGCCGGTACCGGACGCGCCGCGGCCTCCGATCTCCCGACCGGGCAGGGGGTCTGGAGAACTGCCGCAGTCGTTGCGGCTTGCGGAGGCGGCGGCGGAGCGGCAGGCCCAGACCGAGCGTCAGTTCGACCTGCACCGTCAGACCAGCAGGGTGGTCAAGCCTGCCCGGACTGATGGCGTGCTGGAGCGCACGGCACCGGGTCGCAGCGCTTACGCGGCGTCCCAGCAGGGTGGCGCGTCCGGCAGCGGGTTGCGGCGGCAGGCTGATCAGGCGCGGGACGAGGCCGACCGCCTCGCCGGTGTGCGCGACCGGAGTCGCACCGCGCCACCGGCCGAGCAGGAGCGGAACCGTCGGCTGGCCGAGGAAGCCAAGGCGAAGGCAGACGGCCTGGGATACAGGGAATTCGTTCAGCAGGATCTCCGGAAGCGAGCCGAAGCTGATCGCACTCAACAGGAGCACCAGGATCGGCTGCGCCGCGAAGCGGAAAGCCGGAACCGACCGCCCCAGTCGTGGGGATTGTGCGTCAACGGGTCCGCGACCTTCATGGCCTCGGGCAAGAACGGTGGCTGCCTCGTTCTCGACAGCACGGGCTTCGGTGCCACCTACCAGGAAACCCTCGGCGTCGAGGCAGGCCTCGGTCTCAGCGCCAGCGCGACCGTCCAGTCGTCCTCCGCGACCATCGAGAACCTGAACGGTCCCAGTGTGGTCACCGGTGCGTCAGGAGTCGTCGGAGTCGGTGTTGAAGGGTCTGTCGGCGTGAGCGCGGACGGCAGCAACAACTGGAGCGCCTCGGTTGGGCCCGCGGTTGGTGGCGAAGCGAGCGTCGGGATCGGCGGGCAGTACACGAATGCCGTTCGATTGGGTGACTACGGCGACCTCTTGTCCTTGCTGACCGGACCGGCGCTCTTCAGGTGACCGCGTTCCCACTGCGGGAGGGGCACTGCCGTGCCATCCAGCAGTGCGGTGGAACGGTCGCCGCGCGGTGCTGGCGCGGCGACCGTTGTCCGGATGGGAAGTCAGCGACCCACCTTGCCGGGCAGGGAAAGGTTTCCCGATGCGATGTCGAAGACGTTCTCGACGCGCAGCAGGGGATCGTGCAGGTCGCCGTTGATCTTGAGTGCGGCGGTCACCCCGTCGTAGGAGAAGGTCGACGGGAACCCGAGGTCTTCGGCGGGTACCTCGATCCTGACGGTGTGCCCGTCGAGTTGGGTGGAGTAGGGCGGGCTGTCGAGGTAGAGCGGAACTCCCGGCCACGTCTTGGGAGGTCGGGCTTCTCGTCGGGAAGGATGTCGCGGACCTTGAGCGCGCCGTCGGGACGGGTGGTGTCGGGCACCAGCACGACCCAGTGCGAGTGCCACAGGCCGCCGTCGTCGTTCTTGACGCCGTTGTGGTTCTCGTCGTAGAGCGGGGTGTCGTCGAAGTCGGGGTGGCTGGTGGCCGCCAGGGCCAGGACTCCGCTGTCCTTGGTGAACCCGATCGTGTTGGGGTTGAGCGACAGCGGCCACACGTAGCTGAGCACCGAACTGCCGGCGAACTGACCGGTCAGCGTCGGCTTCACCGATCCCGCGCGACCCCGCACCTGTTCGGTGAACACCAATCTGTTGCCCTTGCGCTGGACGGTCGTCTTCACCAGGTCGAAAGCGGCGGTCTCGACGTTGCCGCGCTCCGAGGTGATCCCGCCGTGGGAGTGGGCCTGCGCGGAGTGCTCGTGGTCCTCGGTACCTGCCACCGCTGCGATGGCGGGCACCGCTACGACTGTCAGCGTGATGGCTGCCGCCACGGCGACGAGTCGACGACTGGGGCGGGCAAGGGACAACCTGCCGGATCGTGTCACCTTGTTGTCCTTAGACCGCATCTCGTTTGGGGTTGTTGCCAGGTGGGCGATATCGTTGATCGACGATGAATGATGTGGAGAAGTGGTGTCCGGAGTCGTTGTGGCTGTTGGCGCGGCCGTTACTGCCTGATGCGCCGCAACGCCACCAGTGCGGAGGTCGGCGGCGCCTGGACGATCGTGTAGTGCTGGCTGCGATCCTGTATGTGTTGCAGACCGGATGTGCCTGGTCGGCGCTGCCCTCGTCGTTCGGGGTCAGTTGCCCGACCGCGCATCGCCGGTTCACCGAGTGGGTCGAAGCGGACGTGTTCGCCCGGCTGCACCAAGCGATGCTGGATCTGCTCGGCGTTGCCGGGTCGATCGACTGGTCCCGTGCGTCGGTGGACGGCATGCACGTCCGCGCGGTCAAAGGGGGGATCTGACCGGGCCCAGTCCGGTCGACCGGGGAAAACCCGGCTCCAAGATCCACGCGGTCAGCGAACGCGGCGGCCTCCCACTGGCCGTGGGCATCTCCGCGGCCAACCGCAACGACCACCTGGAACTGGAAGCCGTCGTCGATGCCGTGGCCCCGGTCAAGGGGCCCGCGGGCAGGCCTCGTCGCAGGCCACGCAAGCTGCACGCGGACAAAGGCTACGACTATCCGGCCTGCCGAAAGGCCCTGCGGCGGCGGGGGATCATCGCCCGGATCGCCCGCAGGGCATCGAGTCGTCCAAGAAGCTGGGCCGCCACCGCTACGTCATCGAACGGACTCTGGAGTGGGTTTCTCGGTTCCGACGGCTGGCACGCCGCTACGAACGCAAGGCCGCCCACTTCCTGGCATTCGTACAGCTGGCCTGCGCGGTGATCTGCTACCGCCGAGCCATCAAGCTGGACCTGCTCACTCACAACAACCCCAAATGAGATGTGGTCTTACTCGGATCGAGCTGTGTTCGGTCACTGCGCGGTGAACTCGATCGCGGGGAAGTCGAGCTGGGTTTCGCCGACGGAGTTGAAGTAGTTGGTGAAGGTGTTGAGGGCGACGGCGGCGACGATCTCGCCGATCTCGCCGTCGTCGTAGCCCGCGGCGCGGACGTCGGCGAGGTCGTCGTCGCTGACGAAGCCCTTGGCGGAGATGACGGCGAGGGTGAACTTCAGGGCGGCTTCGACCTTCGGATCGGTGGCGCGGGCGTGACGGCCCGAGACGAGGTCCTCTTCGCTGACCCCTGCCTTGGCGCCGAGGACGGTGTGTGCCGCGAGGCAGTAGCCGCACTCGTTGGCGACGGCGGTGACGAGGGCGATCTGCTCCTGGACCGCGGAGGGCAGCTTTCCCTTGGACAGCGCGCCGCTGAAGGACAGGTAGGCATCGAGCACGGCGGGTGAGCTGGCCATCGCCTTCATCATGTTCGGGGTGACGCCGAGGGCGCGTTCGACCTTGCCGAGCAGTGCGCGGGCCTGGGGTTCGGCGGTGGTGGGGTCGACGACGGTGAGGCGAGGCATGGGGTTTCCTTCCGGTGATTCATTTTGTTTGGCAGTGCCAACTATAAGGATCCGAGCGGGGCCTGCAAGGGCTCGTGCGCCACGTCACAGCGGTCGGTCAGAGGGGGATTTCCTTTAGGCGCAACAAATGTACGCACCACGATCAGGTGATTCCCTTGCCGGAAACGAGGATCTGGACCGCGATGCGTACGATGGAAGTGTTTGAGGAGTCCTACCTGAGGGGTTCGATGACGGGCGACACGACGACGGGCGCGACCGACCTGGATCGACGGTTGGCCGACGCCGTCGAACGGCTGGGGCACGGTCTGCGTTCCCTGGCCCAGCGCAGTGCCCGCGCGCAGGGCTTGTCCCCGTTGCAGCAACAGGCTGTGCTGGCGCTGTTCCGGCGGCCGACGGTTCGCCGGGAGGTCAACGCGCTCGCCGCGGAGTTCGACGTCACCACGCCCACGATGTCGGACGCGGTCGGTTCGTTGGAGCGCAAGGAACTGCTGACCCGGTCACCCAGTTCCGACGGTCGCCGAAGGTTGCTCACCCTGACCGGCCGCGGCGAGGAAGTCGCCCGTGAACTGATGACGTGGGACGAGCCGCTGCTGACGGCGTTGGCGAAATTGCCGGTGGAGGATCGGGCCACCACATTGGACAGCCTGCTGCACCTCATCGCGGATCTGCACCGCCGAGGCGTGGTGAGCGTGGTGCGGATGTGCACCACGTGCCGGTTCTTCAGCCCCGACGCCCACGCGGACCCGGCCGCGCCGCACCACTGCAACCTGCTGCGGATACCGTTGCCGCTCGCGGAGTTGCGGACCGATTGCCCCGAGCACGAACCGGCTGCCGTCTGACGACCGCGTTCGGCCGCGGTCAGAGCGCCCCGATCGCCTCGCACGCCTTGCGCACACCCGTACCGTAGGCGGGGTCGGCCTGGCCGCAGTTCGCGATGTGCTGCTCGACGGTCTCCTTCTGTGCGCCGTTGATGGAGCGGGCGGTGTTGTCGAACAGGACCTGTTGCTGTTGCCCGGTCATGGATCGGAAGAGGTCGCCGGGCTGCTCGAACTAGTTGTCGTCGTCCTGGCGGAAGTCGAACCGGTCCGCGGTGCCGCCGACGGCCTGGGCGGGGTCGGCGAACGCGGGTTGTTCGACCCAGCGGCCGAAGTTGTCAGGTCGAACGGGTGGAAGCGGTAGTGCTCGGCGTCGGCCTCGGGCATGACCTGCACGTGCAGCGTCCACTTCGGGAAGTCGCCGCGTTCGATGGCGTCGCAGAGGTCGCGCTGGTGGGATTCGTGGTCCCGGCCGATGAGGTGACCCGCCTGTTCGTCCGTGAGGGCCTCGATCCCCCTGCCGGGTGCGGAAGTGGAACTTCACCCAGTGGCGCTCACCGGTGCCGTTGACCAGGCTGAAGGTGTGCGACCCGAAGCCGTGCATGTGGCGGTAGGACCGGGGGATTCCGCGGTCGCTCATCACGATGGTCACCTGGTGCAGCGCTTCCGGCAGGTTCGTCCAGAAACCCCAGTTGTTCTCCGGGTCGCGCAGGTTCGTCCTCGGGTCGCGCTTCACGGCACGGGCCAGGTCGGGGAACTTCAACGGATCCCGGAAGAAGAAGACCGGGCCGCGCGGGCCCGCGGTCACGCTGTTCTGGTTGTCCGCGACCGGCGCTCCCGCGGCCGTGGTCAACGGGTCGATGTTGTCTTCGAATGCCATGACCGCGCTTTCGTCGCTGGGCTGGTGCGGATCGGGTGGTGATGGCTGTTCCGGACAGGCACGAGGGGCACAGCCCAGTAGGTCACCTCTGCTTCGTCGACGCGGTAGCCCTGCGTCCGGGTGGACCGCAGGGGTGCTGGTCGGATGTGGCGTTCGACGTCGGCGAGCGCACCGCAGGCGCGACACGCCAGGTGGTCGTGCTCCACATCGGCGTGCGGGGTCCCGGGAGAACCTTCAGCACGGCGACGCGCTGCTTCGTGACCCGCAGCCGCGCCCCGCGCAGCGACGCGACCGGGTCGGATGTGCACGGCGGAACTCGACCTTCCCCTCTCGACGGAGAACACCCCAAGTAGGTAGGACTCCTACCGGTATTGTGGCATGCTGATGGAGCCAGGCACAACAAGTCCGGACTCACGCCAGAAAGGAGCGGCACGTGCGAGCGTTGGTGGTCGTGTCCACGGGCATCGTGCGACCGCTGCCCTGGCACGGACGCACCGTGGGCCCAACACCTGCTCGACCACGCCGACCTACCGCTGTCCTCGTGGATCGGCCTGCTCCGGAAGCGCCTGACCGGTCACCTCGACGACCAGGTCGACCGCCTGCACGGCTGACCAACACCCTCGCACCGCACGAAGGACCCGCACATGACCACGACGATCACCACACCCCGGCAGACCCTCGCCCCACCGTGGAAGACCACCCGCTGGTTCAACAACGACCCCCTGGAACTGGCCGACCTGCGCGGCCGGGTGGTCGTCCTCGAGGCCTTCCAGATGCTCTGCCCCGGCTGCGTCGGCCAAGCACTGCCGCAGGCCACGCGGCTGGCGCGGACCTTCGGTGACGACGTCGCCGTGATCGGGCTGCACAGCGTGTTCGAACACCACGCCGCCATGACCCCGACCAGCCTCGAAGCGTTCCTCCACGAATACCGGATCGGCTTCCCGGTCGGGGTCGACGCCCACCAGGACGACGACCCCACCCCCGTCACCTTCGCCCGCTACGGGATGCGGGGCACCCCGACCACGGTGCTGATCGACCGCGACGGCGTCATCCGGGGTCGCCACCTCGGCGCGGTCGACGACATGGCGATCGCCGCGGCCGTGGCTCGCCTGATCGAGGCGAAACCCGTGCGGGAGCGGGTCGAGGACGCCGCACCGCCGACGTCCGTCTGCGCCGTCGACGGGAACTGCGCCTGAGCTTCGACGACAATCGTCACCGGGTGGAAGGAGTCGAGCGGTGCGGCGAGTGGAACGGCCATCGGCCTCGGTCTTGCGAAGTCCGGATTTCCTCCGGCTCTGGACGAGCGTGACCGCGTCCGGCCTGGCGACGTGGGCGCTGCCGTTCATCCTCGGCTTGGCGGTGCTCGACCGGTCGATCAGCGCGGTGGAGTTGGGGCGTGGTCCTGGCCGCGCGCACCGCGGGTTTCCTCGTCGTGGTGCCCGTGGCCGGCGTGCTGGCCGACCGGCATCCACGACGTCGCATCCTGTTCTGGGCGGGCTTGGTCGCCGCGGGCGCGTCACCGGTGATCGCGCTGGGCGTGGGGCGCTCGACGCTGGTGATGGCGGTGGCCGCCGCCGTGGCGGGCGCGGGACAGGGAGCGTGCCGACCCGCGTACCAGGCGCTCACGGCGGAGGTCGTCGCCCAGGACCATAGGCAACAGGCGAACGCCGCTCTGACGTTGTCCGTGCGGGTGACCACCCTGGTGGCCCCCGGTCTCACCGCGATCCTGGCGGTCTTCGTCGACACCCGTGCCCTGTTGATCGCCACCGGCATCCTGTGGCTGGCCGCCGCCGTCCTCCCGCCCGCCGGCGTCGCACGGGTGGCGGTCGTGGCGACCCGTCCCCGTTTCACCGCCGACTTCGTCGAAGGCCTCCGGGAAGCCCGACGGCATCCCTGGTTCCTGGCCGGTCTCGGCGCGTTGACCGCGGTGATCGCCACCGGTTACTCCGCCACCGGTGTCGCGCTGCCCCTGGTGAGCCGCGACCGGTACGGCACGGAGGCCGTTCTCGCCGCGGCCCTGACCGCGTACACCCTCGGTGCGCTCGCGGGAGCGGTCCTGATGGCCCGCTGGCGACCGCGCGCGCAGGGGTGGATGGCTCTGGCGGGGCTCGGCGTCTATTCGCGCCGCTGAGCCTGCTGCTCCCCGTGCCCGCGGTGGTCGTGGTCGGCGCGTACGTCGTCGCGGGCCTGGGGATCGAGTTGTTCAACGTGCCGTGGTTCACCGGAACCCAGCGGGAGGTCGAGCCGAGGATGCTGGCGCGGGTGTCCTCACTGGACTTCCTGCTGTCCTACGGCTTGGCGCCCGTCGGCCTCGCGCTGATCGCCCCGGCGATCGACCACTTCGGAGCGCGACCGGTGCTGGCCGTGTGCGCCGTCGTCTGCTTCGCCGCCCCGGCGGCCGCCGCGCTCGTGCCGTCCACGCGCGGGTTCCGCGCCCCTAGTCCCGGTTCTGGTGATCCGGGCAGGTGATCCGCAACTGCGCGTCACCGAAGGGCGCGTCGACGAATCCGCAGTGGTGGGGATGAGCCGCGTCCTCCGGATGGGCGTCCGGCTCGAAGAACCGACAGGTCAGGCACATGCGGGACACGGGAATCGCGTGGCGGTCCTGCAATCCCCTCATGACCGCGGCGGTTCCGCGGAGCATCGCGGCGAGGTCTTCCTCGGACAAGGCCGAGAACGCCTCGCTCATCACCTGCGACACATCACCCAGTCGATGAGCCTCCGCCACCCCCGCGGGCGTCAGGCGCACGATGATCGCCCTGGCGTCCTTCGGGTCGCGGACGCCTTCCAGGAGTTCCTTGGCGCGCAACGCCTTCACCGCGTCGGAAACGGTGGGCGGGGTGGACGCGAGCGCTGCCACGATGTCACTTTGCCTGCGTGGAACGGCTTCCTCGGCGAGGAAGGCGATGATGTCGGCCTGCAGAGGTGAAAGGTTGTGCGGCCCGTTGTTGCGCCACGCGTCCATGCGGATGGCCTGCCCGAGCCGCGCGAGGCCGACCAGGAGTTGTTGCGCCGGAGGCACACCTGGCACCTCCGACATGGGACTCCTCCAAAGTGCGAGTCCGCGACCCGTTGCACGGACGATCGCATACTACGCGTCACGGTCGGGCCGCCTGGTCTTGATCGGGCGTGGTGGGGGCCCTGTCCGCGTCCACCGCAACGCAGCAGACGTCCGGCGGATCGGCGACGTCGTCCCGCTTAAGCGACCTTGGCGAGCCAGAAGCGGTAGGTGCCCACGAACGGCTCCACATCGGCCGTGAGCGCGGTCCGCAACCAGTCGGCTGACGCGGTGGCTCGCGCGATGACGTCGGCGGGGTAGGAATAACGGGCTTGGTGCACGGCGAACTCGTCCTCGTCGTTGATGAAGACGATCCCTCCGTCACGGGTACGGCAGACGTCCAGATCGAGATCGATCATGGTGACTTCGCCTGGGTGCGGCCATCGGGGCTGGGTGGTCACATCGCAGTAGACGTCCAGCCGCGCGGGTGCCGCCTGGAACAGCGCGGTCCACCAGGCCTCACGGGGGATGAGCACGACCCGTGGTTCCCGAGTGGAGTAGACGGCCTGCTCGGTACCTTTGCCGTAGACGGTGCCCGCTCGTACGCCGAGCCAGACCCCGTGTTCGTCCTCGCCCAGCCGGACCGTCGAATAATGCCAGTGCGAACTGCCGTCGTACTTGCGGACGGAGACCAGCACTTCAACAACATCCACGACTTGCACGTTACCGACTGGCGCCAGTCGTATGACCGTGGAAATGCCGAAGGACGCACCACGCTGCTCGCTTAGAATATTCGACGGCGAGCCGCATATTACGTCCAACGCCCGGTCAGGACTGCCCTGAACGGAGGAAGCCGGTACCCGAAAATGGCACCACTGGCCACAGATACATGACGTCGATCAGAAGTTGCAATAGTCCGCATAACGTTTAAGCCTGTTGACGGGCCGGGTGTCCGATGCTTTCCTCTAGTCACGCTCGGAGTGCGGCAAAGCGGCCGCGGGATGCCAGGGGACCCGAAACAACGAAGTGACGATCATGCCTGCATCGGCGGCGGGCTCAACGGGGCCTGTCCGGTGGGGCGCATTTTCGAGCGGTACATCCTTTACAGGTGAAGGAAGACGATCCATGCAGCCGACGGTCCTCATATGTCTGCCCTTCGCCGGTGCGGGAGCATCGTTCTTCGACTCGTGGAAGTCGCGGTTGCCCGAAGGGTTGCGCGTCGCCGCGGCGCAGTTGGCGGGTCGTGAGGAGCGGTTCGTCGAGGAGCCCAGCACCGACGTGGCACGGGCCGTGGACGACATCTTCCCGTGGGTCGTGGAGCAGGTCGCGAGTGCGGAGCAGGTCGCGCTGTTCGGTCACAGCATGGGTGCGGTGCTGGCCTACGAACTCGCCCACCGGCTCGACGACGTGGCGGGGGTGTCGCTCGGCAAGGTGTTCGTGAGCGGCTCGCCAGGACCGTGGAGCGCGCGGACGAGCCGGGCCACCGGGCTCGACGACGACGGGTTCCTCGCGCAGGTCCAGCGCTTCGCCGGGTACTCGCACCCGGCCCTGGAGCACCCGGAGATGCGCGGACTGCTGCTTCCGACGCTGCGGGCCGACGTCGAGATGCACGAGAACTACCGGCCCGGCTCCGACAAGCCGCTGTCGGTCCCGATCACGACGCTGCGCGGGCGTGACGACGAGCTGGTGAGCGCCGAGCAGATCGCGCAGTGGGGTGCGGCGACGACCGGCGGGTTCTCCGGTGTCGAGTTCGACGGCGGTCACATGTACCTGTCCGACGCCGCGGACGACCTGCTCCGGCACATCGCGGTCGAACTCGGGGCGTCGTGAGCGCCCGCTTGGCGGGAAAGGTCGCGGTGATCACCGGTGCGGCCAGGGGGTTGGGTCGTGCGTGCGCCACCGCGTTCGCGCGCGAGGGCGCGGATCTCGTGCTGCTCGACGTGGCGTGCGACCTGCCGGGCGTGCCCTACCCGCTCGGCTCCGCCAGCCAGCTCGACCACACCGCCGCGCTTTGCCGCGATCGGGGTGTCGCGGTGCAGACCCACCACGTCGACGTCCGCGTGCTGGCGGCGGTCGAGGCCGCGGTGGCGACCGCCCGCGAGCGGTTCGGGCGCATCGACGTGCTCGTCAACAACGCGGGCATCGCGGCGCCGTCGGGCAAGGCGGTGCACGAGATCGACGAGGACGAGTGGCGGTTGATGATCGACGTCGACCTGTCCGGCGCCTGGCGGACGATCCGCGCGATCGGCGGACTGATGGCCGCGCAGCGCTCCGGGAGCATCATCAACATCGCGTCCACGGCAGGTCTGGTCGGCTACCGGCACTTCGCGGGCTACGTCGCCGCGAAGCACGGGTTGATCGGCCTGACCAAGGCGGTGGCGCTGGACTACGCCCCGCTGAAGGTGCGGGTCAACGCGTTGTGCCCCGGTTCGGTCCGGGACGACGCCTCGGTCGAGGGTCGCATGTTGTCGGAGATCGCCCGCTCCCTCGACGTGAACGTCGCCGAGCACGAGGAGACCTTCGTCCAGGCCCAGCCGATGAACGCGCTGATCGAGCCGGAGGACGTCGCGTCGGCCGCCGTGTGGCTGGCCGGTGACGAGTCGCGGCAGGTCACGGGAAGCGTGATCACGGTCGACGGCGGCTTCACCGCCCGCTGAACCCGAACCTCGTCGTCATCGTCCCAGGGGGATTCAATGCCGCGTTCCGCGGATCTTCGGCTACCGGCGGACGGTCGGCCGTCGGATTGCACACACGCGTTGCGGGTCCGCCTGTCTGATGTGGACGTCGCACGGATGTCCAGCAGACTCAAGACTATCGCGGCAAGTCCACTGTGGAACGAACAGGTGCCGGCCGACGCCGACTCGCCGGTCGCCCGGCGCAGGGTGCGCGCCGAATTGCACCGCCCTGCCTCCCGCGGTGGCGCGCCGGTGCGCGCGGTGCTGCTGCGGTACGCCGACGATGTCGCCGACCTGGTGCTGGTGGCGCACCGCGCGGTGCTGGACACGGCGTCCTTGCGGTTGCTCGTGGACGTGCTGCTCGACCGCGTCTCCGCCGGCGGCATCTCGATCGTCACCCCTTTGAAGGGGGAGGGCCCGGACGCGGCGACCGTGAAGAGGTGGCGTGCAGCGGACTACTGCGGCACCGCCGAGTGGGCCGTCGGGGATGGCGCCGCGGGCGATCGAACGGGGGTGCTGGAGACCGCGCTGGTAGGGGAGGCGGCCGATGTGCCCGCCACCCTGGCCGTCGCGGGCGCCCTCGTGCTCGGTCGGTACGCGGGGCAGGACTTCCCTGTCGTGGGCCTGGTGACCGGCCTGCCCGAACGGCCCGCACGGGCGCTGGGCGCGTTCGAGGGGCGCACTCTGCTCGTGGTGGACGCTTCGGGTGCGCGGAGCGTGGTCGAACTGCTCGGTGAGGCTGCGCGTCGGCAGCCGTGGTGCGACCGGGCGTTGTACCAGGACCTGACCGCCCAGAGCGGTGGCCGCGTGTTCGTCGGTGTCCTCGGCACCGCCTCCGAGGTCGACGTGGACGAGTACGTGCCGTGCCAGACGGCGCCGTTCCCGCTCACCCTGGTGCCGCGCGTGGACGCGGGCGGCACCACGCTGGAGGTGCGCCACCGGCTGCGCGACGTCGACGCCGCGGCGGCGGGCCGGTTCGCCCGGCACGTCGCGCACGTCTACGCGCAGTTGTGCGCCGTCGGGCCGGAATCGATGCCGGCGGACCTCGAACTTGTGACCGGCGAGGAGTCCGCGTGGCTCTCGGCCCTGGGCAGGCCGAAGACGACGGTGGCGTGGCAGCCGGATCGGATCGACGCCGTGTTCGCCGCCCGCGCCGCCGAACGGCCCGACGCGATCGCGCTCACCTGTGAGGGCGTGTCGACGACCTACGCCGAACTGGACGCGCGGGCGACCCGGTTCGCGGTGGGCCTGCGGGCCAACGGCGTCCGGCCGGGGGACCGGGTGGGCATCTGCCTGGACCGCACGGCGGACCTGGTGGCGGCCATGATCGCCGTGCTGAAGGCGGACGCCGTCTACGTCCCGATGGATCCCGCGCACCCCGCCGACCGGTTGGCCTACACGGTCGAGGACGCGGGCATTCGGGTCGTCGTGACCACTGTGGACGGTGTCGCGAACGCGATCGCCCCGGAAGCGCTGGCGGAGCACGACGGCACGGTGGACCCGCCCGCGCGCGGACCCGACAGCGCCGCGTACGTCATCTACACGTCGGGGTCGACCGGTCGTCCCAAGGGCGTCGTCGTACCGCACCGCAACGTGATCGCCCTGCTTGCCGCCACCAGGTCGGACTTCTCCCTCGACGTCGACGACACCTGGACGTTGTTCCACTCCAGCGCGTTCGACTTTTCCGTCTGGGAGATCTGGGGGAGCCTGCTGACCGGGGCCCGGCTCGTCGTGGTGCCCTACTGGGTGTCCCGCTCCCCAGAGGAGTTCCGCGCCCTGCTCGCGGTGGAGAACGTCACGGTGCTCAGCCAGACGCCGTCGGCGTTCGCGCAGCTCGCCGAGGCTGATCGACGCCGCCCCGAGCCCTTGGGGCTGCGACTGGTCGTGTTCGGCGGCGAGGCGCTGGACACCGGCGCGCTGCGATCGTGGTTGGACCGCTATCCCGAATCGCGGTGCCGACTGGTGAACATGTACGGCATCACGGAGACCACCGTGCACGTGACCGCGCACACCGTCACCCGCCGGGACGTGCTGACGGGCTCCCGCTCGGTGGGTCGCGCGATCCCCGGCTGGTACGTCCACGTCCTCGACGAGCGCGGGCGGCAGGTGCCGTGCGGTGCGCCGGGCGAGATCCACGTCGGTGGCGAGGGCCTGGCGCTGCACTACCTCGACCGCGACGAGTTGACCGCGGAGCGCTTCGTCCCCGATCCGTTCACCGGCGGGCGGATGTACCGCAGCGGCGACCGGGGCAGGCTGCTGCCGGACGGCGGGGTGGAACACCTGGGGCGGCTGGACAGCCAGGTGAAGGTGCGCGGGTTCCGGATCGAGCTGGACGAGATCCGCAACGTCCTGCTGGACGACCCGGCGGTGCTCGCCGCCGCCGTCGTGGTGGGGGGCGACGCGGCGCTGGACGCGGCGAGCGTGCGGATCGACGCCTACGTCGTGCTGGACGGCGGCGACCCGGCGCGGGTCCGCGTCCGGGCGGCCCGTGTGCTGCCCGACTACATGGTGCCGACGACGGTGACGGCGCTGTCGGCGTTGCCGCTCACCTCGAACGGCAAGGTGGACACCGCCCGGTTGCCCGAGCCGTCGTCCGTGCCGAGCAGGGTGGCGGAGCCGGTTACCGCGGTGGCGCGGGACCTGCCCTCCGCGTTGATCGAGGTGTGGGAATCGGTGCTGGGCGCCGAGGTCGGTTTGGACGACAACTTCTTCCACCTGGGTGGCAACTCCCTGTTCGCCGTGCGCATCGCGGCGGCGATGCGGGAACGGGACCTGCCCGCGTTGCCGATGCGCGAGTTGTACGTGAACCCCACGGTGCGCGCTCTGGCCGCGGTGCTCGGTGGCCGGGGATGAGCCTGCCCTGGTTGCCCGCACCCGGTTCGCGCGCCACCGGGCCGGTGGCGGTCCTCTCGCCGGACGGTTCGTCGGAGTCGGACCTGGTGGACCTGGTGCTCGTGGCGTGGGCGGTGCTGCTGTACCACCACACGGGTGATCGGACGCCGGTCATCGGTCTGCGGCGAGGTGCCGTGGGGCTGCGGGTGACGCCGGACGCGCCCGTCGGCACGGCGGTCGAGAGGGTCGAGACTGACGAACGCGCCCTCCCGCTCCGAGTGGTGCTCGGTGTGGACGCGGTACCCGCCGGCGAACTCGTCGTGGCGGTGCACGGGACGGAACTGCTGCTGCACCACGATCCGGCCCTGCACGACGCGGACGCCGTCGCCCGGCACGCCCGGCACCTCGGCCGGGTCCTGTCGGTGCTCGCCGAACGGCCCGACACGCCCGTCCGGTCGGTCGACCCGTTGACGCCGGAGGAACACGCCCGCGTCGTGCTGGAGTGGAACGACACCGGGCGGGACTACCCGGCGGACCGGCGCGTCGAGCAGTTGTTCGCCGCGCGGGTCGCCGCCGCGCCCGACCGGCTCGCCGTCGTGCACGGCGACACCGCGTTGACCTACGCCGAGCTGGACCGCCGCGCCGGTCTGCTGGCGGCGTGGTTGCGGACGGAGGGCCTGCGGCGCGCGGAACCGGTGGCGCTGCTGCTCGCCCGCGAGCCCACGCTGGTGGTCGCGGCGCTGGCCGTGCTCAAGGCGGGCGGCGCCTACCTGCCGATCGACCCGGAGTACCCGGCCGAGCGGGTCGAGTACCTGCTCGCCGACAGCGGCGCCCGCCGGGTCCTGACCGCGGCCGGGTTGGACGAGTTCGACTGGACGGGCGAGCCGTCGTTCGCGGCGGCGTCGTCGGGCCCCGACGATCCCGCGTACCTGATGTACACCTCCGGCACGACCGGCGATCCCAAGGGCGTCCTCGTGCCGCACCGCGGGGTCGTGCGCCTGGTGTCGGGTGCGGACCACGTCCGCTTCGACGAGACCACGCGGACGGCGCAGATCGGCGCGACCGGCTTCGACGCGTCGGTGTGGGAGATGTGGGGCACGCTGCTCGGCGGCGGGTGCCTGCACCTGCTCGACCGGGAGACCGTGGTCGACGCCGTGGAGCTGAAGCGGGAACTGGCCGCGCGGCGGATCACAACGGCGCTGTTCACCTCGGCGCTGTTCAACCAGCTCGCCGACGAGGACCCGGAGCTGTTCCGGCCCTTGCGGGACCTGCTGGTGGGCGGCGACGTGCTGGGCGCCAGGCAGGCGCGGGCCGTGCTGCGCGCGAACCCGGACCTGCGGCTGGTGAACGCCTACGGGCCGACCGAGAACGCGGTGATCTCCACCTGCCACGTGGTGACCGAGCCCGTCGGCGACAGCGTGCCGATCGGAAGGCCGGTGCGGAACACCGTGGCCCGCGTGCTGAACCACGACCGCCTGCCGTTGCCCGTCGGTGTCCCCGGTGAGCTGCACGTCGGCGGCGTCGGCATCGCGTCGGGCTACCTCGGCAGGCCCGAGCTGACCGAGCGCGCGTTCGTGCCCGACCCGTTCCGGGAGGGCGAGTTCCTGTACCGGACGGGTGACCGGGTGCGGCTGCTGCCGGGCGGTGAGATCGACTTCGTCGGTCGCACCGACCACCAGGTCAAGGTGCGGGGCTTCCGCGTCGAACCGGGCGAGGTCGAGACCGCGCTGCTGCGGAACCCGGCGATCCGCGCCGCGGTCGTGCTGGCGCGCCGCAGGCCGGAGTCCTCGGACGCCTACCTGTGCGCGTACGTCGCCACCGGGCAGGCGCCCGAAGCGGTCCGGGAGGCCGTGCGGCCACTGCTGCCGCCGCACCTGGTCCCCTCCTACGTCGTGGTGCTGCACGCGCTCCCGTTGACCGCCAACGGGAAGGTGGACCGCGGCGCGCTGCCCGATCCCGGCGTGGAACCCGGAATTCCCGGTGACGCGCCCTCCGACGACGTGGAGCGCGCCCTGGTCGAACTGTGGGAGGACGTGCTCGGCGTGCGCGGGGTCGGCGTCCGGGACAGCCTCGACCGGCTCGGGGCCAGTTCGCTCACGGCCACCCGGCTCGCGGCTCGCGTGCGGAGCCGGTTCGGCGTGGCGTGCCCGGTGTCGGTGGTGCTGGCCGCGCCCACCGTCGCCGGGGTGGCCGCGCACGTCCGGTCCGCGGCAGGCACGGGCGTCGTCGGCCCGCGTCCCGGCACCGCCACCGACCGCACCCCGTTGTCGCCGCAACAACGCCGGATCTACGTGGAACAGGTGAAGGACCCCGAGGGCACGCAGTACAACCAACCGGTCGTCCTGGACGTGCCCGGCACCGACGACGTGCTGCGGGCCTTCGCCACCCTGGTGGCCCGGCACGAGATCCTGCGCACCGACGTCGTGGTGGACGACGACGGCTTCGCGTGGCAGCGGGTCCACGACGAACTCCCGGTCGAGTGGTCGACCGGGTGGGTGACGCCGTTCGACCCGCACCGGGCCCCGCTGTGGCGGCTCTCCACGAGCGGGACGCGGGTGCGGCTCGACTTCCACCACCTGATCACCGACGGGGTCTCGCTGACGTCGCTGATGACCGAGTGGGCCGCGCTGTTGCGCGGCGACGACCCGGCCCCGGTCGGGCTGCGGTACCGCGACTACGCGCACTGGGCGGCCGGGAGCGAAGGGCGTCGGCTGGCCGCCGGACAACGGGATTTCTGGACCGGGGTGCTCACCCCTCCACCACGACCCGTCGACCTGCCGACCGACGCGCCGAGGCCGCCGGTCCGCCGCACCGAAGGCGCGCACCTCGTGTTCCCGCTGGGCGCCGAGCGCAGCCGCGCCGTGCGGGAGCTGGCCCGCGCCGAGGGCCGCACACCCTTCCACGTGCTGCTGGCCGGTTACGCGGCGTTCCTGGCGCGGATCACCGGCAGCGACGACGTCACGGTCGGCACACCGGTGTCGGGTCGGCACCTGCCGGGGGTGGAGCATGTGCAGGGCATGTTCGTGAACACGCTGTGCCTGCGGCTGCGACCCGCGGGAGGCCTGTCGTTCCGCGCGCACCTGCGCGACACCGCCGAACACGCGATAGCCGCCGCGGACCACCAGGACCACCCGTTCGAGGAACTCGCCCAGGAGTTCGGCGCGCGCGACCACGCCCGGCACCCGCTCTTCGACACCCTCTTCGCCGTGCAGGACACCGGACTGCACCAGGTGGACTTCCCCGGCGGCGCACCGCGCTGGACCCCCGAGGCCACCGGTCGGACGATCGTCGACCTGGAACTCCAGGTCGACGACGCCCCGGAGGGGTTCACCGCGCGCTGGGGGTACAGCACGACCCTGTTCCGGCGGCCGACGGTGGAACTGTTCCGCGACGAGCTGCTGGCGCTGCTGGACGCCGTGCTCGCCGATCCGGGCGTCCCGCTGGAGGGCCACGACCGCCGTCCCGTGGGCGCGGTGGACCTGCCCGACCTCGACTTCGACTTCTGAACCACCGACTTCCGGGCCACCGGTCTGCGATCACCACGGGGGAACCATGCAATCGCTCGAGACCCGAGGACAGCTGAAGGTCGCCGCCGCACGGCGTCCGCGCGAGGGCGCGTTCTGGCGCGGGGAACTGGCCTCGCTGCCCGAGCGCGTCGGGTTCCCCGCCGGCGACCGGCCCGGTGCCGTCGCCGTGCTCGACCTCGACGGGCCGGTGTCCGCGTGGCTGGACAAGCTGACCCGCGGCCAGGACGCCGCGTTGCAGGCCGTGCTGGCCGCCGCCGTCGGCGCGCTGCTGAACCGCTACACCGGCGCCGGGGAGTGCGCGCTCGCCACACCACCCCGCAATCCGGAGTCGCTGGCCCGGATGCTGGTGCTGCGCCTGACCGTCACCGCCGACACGACGTTCCGCGGGCTGCTCGCCGAGGCCAGGACCCGGCTGCTCGCCGCGTGGGAGCACGAGGACTACCCGCTCGAACTGCTCGCCGCGGAGTTCGGCGCGGCAGGGTCCGACGACGGCCACCCGTTCGCGGACGTGGCGGTCGGGTCCACCAGCGAGGCCCACCCGATCGGGTTCGCCTTCGCGCGGACCTCCCACGGCCTGCGCCTGGAACTGCGGCACCGCCACACCGACGACGAAGCGCGGCGCCTCCTGGGCCACTGCGCGACGCTGCTGGAACGGGTGAGCGCGGAGCCCGACGCCCCGCTGGTCGACATCGACCTGCGCACCGACGCCGACCGCGCGCTGATCGCCCGCGCCAACGACACCGCGGCACCGTTCGAGGACACCGTGCGCCTCGACGAGCTGTTCAGCCGCCAGGTGGCGAAGACCCCCGACGCGGTGGCGGTGGTCGGCTCGCTGTCCTACGCGGAACTCGACGCGCGGGCCAACCGGCTCGCGCACACCCTCCGCGGCCGGGGCGTCGGCCCCGGTGACATGGTCGCCGTGCTGGCGGACCGGTCGATCGAGATGCTGGTCGCGATCCACGCCGTGCTCAAGGCGGGCGGCGCGTACCTGCCGATCGACCCCGGCTACCCGCGCGACCGGATCGCCTACGTGCTCCACGACAGCGCGGCGCCACTCGTGCTCACCCAAGCCCGCCACGCGGGCCTGGTCGACGGTGTCGAGGCGCTGGACCTCGACGACGAGGACAACTACGCGCAGGACACCCGCACGCCGCCGGTGACGGGTGACGCCCGCGACCTGGCCTACGTGATCTACACCTCCGGCTCCACCGGCAACCCCAAGGGGGTGCGGGTCGAGCACCGGTCGGTGGTCAACCGCATCCACTGGATGCAGCGGGCGTACCCGATCACCGACGCCGACGTGCTCCTGCAGAAGACACCGACCTCGTTCGACGTGTCGGTGTGGGAGTTGTTCTGGTGGATGTTCGCCGGCGCGTCGGTGTGCCTGGCCGAGCCGGGCGTCGAACGCGACCCAGAGGAGCTGGTCGCCGTCATCGAGCGCGCCAGGGTCACCACCGTGCACTTCGTGCCGTCGATGCTCGGCGGGTTCGTCGACTTCGTCGAGGCCGCGGGCGTCCGGGACGGGCTGGCGACGCTGCGCACCGTGTTCGCCAGTGGAGAAGCCCTCGCCCCGCACCACGTCCACCGCTTCACCGACGTGGTCGCGGGCGCGCGGCTGGTCAACCTCTACGGCCCGACCGAGGCCACGGTCGACGTGACGCACCACGCCTGCGCGGGCGACGAGCGGCGCGTGCCGATCGGCCGACCGATCGACAACACCCGGATCCACGTGCTGGACGGGCGATCCCGACCGCAGCCGGTCGGCGTCCCCGGCGAGCTGTGCATCGCGGGAGTGGGACTGGCCAGGGGGTACCTCGGCCGTCCCGAGCTGACCTCCGAGCGGTTCGCCACCGCCCCGCACACCGGCGAGGACCGGGTCTACCGGACCGGCGACCTCGCCCGGTGGCTGCCGGACGGCACGATCGAGTACCTGGGTCGGATGGACCACCAGGTGAAGGTGCGCGGGTACCGCGTCGAACTCGGCGAGATCGAACAACGCCTGCGCGAGCACCCGGCGGTCAAGGACGCCGTGGTCGTCACGCGCACCGCGCCGGACGGCCAGACCCATCTCCGCGGCTACGTGCTGTCGTCGGCCGCGGTCGACGAATCCGATCTGCGCGCGCACCTCGCGGTGACCCTGCCCGACTACATGGTGCCGCCGCGCGTCCTCACCCTGGACGCGTTCCCGTTGTCCCCCAACGGCAAGCTCGACCGGCGCGCGCTGCCCGAGCCGACGGTCGAGACCACCGGCCACGTCGAACCGGGCACGCCGGTCGAGATCGAGCTGGCCCGGATCTGGGCGGAGGTGCTCGGGTACGAGCGGATCGGGGCGCACGACAACTTCTTCGCGTCGGGGGGCAACTCCATCCACTTCGTGACGGTGCTGGCCAAGGCCCGCGCGGTGGGCATCGGGTTCACCTTCCAGCAGTTCTTCGCCAACCCCACCGTGGCCGAGTTGGCGCGCAGCGTGGCCGAAGGCGCCCACGTCGCCGAACGACCGGTGGGACCGTTCGAGCTGCTGACCCCCGCGGACCGGGAGCGCGTCCCCGCGGGCGTCGAAAGCGCTTACCCGTTGACCCAGTTGCAAGCGGGCCTGGTGTTCCAGAGCGAGCTGTCGCACGGCACGGCCGAGTACCACGACATCCTCAGCTACATGATCAAGAGCCCGTTCGACACCGGGCGGTTCGAGGAGGCCGTGCGGATCCTGGTGCGGCGCAACCCGATCTTCCGCACCGGCTACCACCTGACCGGGTTCGACGAGTACCTGCAACTCGTGCACGAGGAGGCGCCGCTGCCGCTGGAGATCGCGGACCTGCGCGACATGAGCGGAGCCGACCAGGAAGCGTGGTACCGGGACTGGGCGGCACGGGAGAAGGCACACCGGTTCGTGTGGAGCGAGCCGGGCCTGGTGCGGCTGCACGTCCACGTGCTCGCCGACGACCTCTACCGGTACAGCCTCAGCCAGCACAACTCGGCGCTCGACGGCTGGAGCATCACCCTGGTGCACACCACGTTGTTCGACATCTACTACCGGCTCCTCAACCGACACCCGCTGCCCGAGACCGAGGTCGCCAACCACGCGCGCACCTACGTCGCGCTGGAGCGCGCGTCACTGGCCGACGACGAGCACCGCGCCTACTGGACGGGGCTGCTGGAGGACGGCGGGCCCACCGAGTTGCCGCGCACCCGCCGGTCCGCGGAAGCCGACGTGTTCCCCGTGGTGTTCCACGAGGTCGAGTTCCCGCGCGGCCTGCCCGACCGGATCGTCGCGCTGGCCGACCGGCTGTCGGTACCGGTGAAGAACGTGCTGATGGCCGCACACGCCAAGGTGCTGGCCCTGGTGTCCGGCGAGGACGACGTCATCACCGGGTACGAGCACAGCGGGCGTCCGGAGGCGGAGGACGCCACCCGCGCGATCGGCCTGTTCCTCAACACCGTGCCGTTCCGGGTGCGGATGACCGACGGGTCGTGGGAGGACCTGGTCCGCCAGGTGTACCGGTCGGAGACCGAGTTGCTGCCCGCCCGCCGCTACCCGATGGCGCAGGTGAAGCACGACCTCGGCACGCAGGCGCCGCTGTTCGAGACGGCCTTCAACTTCACCCACTTCACCCTGCTCAAGCAGTTGGACGAGCTGCCGGGTTTCGAGCTGCTGGACGTGCGGGCGAACTCCGAGACGGAGTTCGTGCTGCGCGCCGAGTTCTCCCGGCACTTCGCCTCCGACGAGGTCCGGCTCAGCCTGCACTACCACGCGCACCTGTTCGAGCCGCGGCAGATCGCCCGGATGGGCGGCTACTACGTGACCGCGTTCGAGCGGATGACGGCGGACCCGACCGCGCCGCACCACCTCGCGTCGCTGCTGTCCGACGTCGAGATCGCCGAGGCCTCGGAGCCGGTGGCGGCACCCGTCGAGCTGGTCGCCGACCCGACGAGGCCGTGGCGCGCGGAGGTCGTCGACCGGCACGGTCTGCCGGTCCCGGCCTGGACCCCCGGCGACATCGTGCTCACCGACGGCGCCGGACGCGTTCCCACCGGTGTCCGGGGGCGCCGCACACCCGACGGGCTGGACGTGCTCGGTCCCCACCGGCGGCGCACGTTCGGCACTCCCGCCACGGCGGAACCCGAGGCGGACTCGGCGATGCGCCCCACCACGGCCGTGCAGCGCAGGATCGCCGAGGTGTGGGCGAGGGTGCTGGACGTCCCCCTGGCCGAGATCACGTTGGAGGGCAACTTCTTCCGGCTCGGTGGCGGCTCGTTGTCCGCGATGCGGGTCGCGATGGAACTGGAGGGTCTGGTCTCCCTCACCGACCTGATGCGCAACTCCGCGTTGGCCGCGCTCAGCGCGGTGGCCGAGGCCAAACTCGCCACCCCCGTCAGGAAGACCGGCCTGCTGCACGCGCTCTCGACACGGCCGGACCAGGCGGAGTGCGCGTTGGTCTGCTTCCCCTACGCGGGCGGCAACGCGGTCAACTTCGAGCCGCTGGCCCGTGAACTCGACGCGGACGGCGGTGTCGCGGTGTACGGCGTCGAGCTGCCCGGCCACGACGCGAGCAACCGGGCCGAACCGCTGGCCTCCATCCGGGACGTCGCGCGTCGGGTCGCGGACGAGGTGCGCGCCACCGTGGCCGGCCCCGTGATGCTGTGGGGTCACTGCGTCGGTTCCGCCATCGCCGTCGAGACCGCGCGGTTGCTGGAAGCCGACGGGGCACGACCGGTCCACGTCTTCGCGGGCGGCAAGCTGTTGCACAGCCCGGACACCGCCAGGCAGGGCATCGAGCAGGTCGACGCGATGTCCGACCAGGACATCGTGCGGTGGCTGGTCGACGTGACCGGACTGACCGAGTTCGACGCCCTGAGCCCCGAGCAGGCGGCGTTCGTCGCCGGGATCTTCCGCCACGACTCGCGCACCGCGAACGAGTACCTGGCCGCCGCCGTGGAAAAGCCGGACGGCCGGAAGCTCGGCGCGCCGCTGAGCGTGGTCTACGCGACCGACGACCCGCTCACGCCGGACTTCGCACGGCGGTCCGCGACGTGGTCGCTGTTCTCCGATGACATCCACGTGGCCGAGGTGGGCGAAGGCGGCCACTACTTCTGCGGCTCGGCCCCGGAACGGGTCGCCGAACTGGTGGCCGACCGCTGGCGCGAGACGCGGACCGAGAAGGAGCAGAAGCACTGACATGAGCACACCCGAAGAGCACGCGCCCACCACCGCGCGGCAGGAACTGTGGGAGGGCACGCGGAGCATGGTCCCCTTCCTCCTCTCGGCGATCCCGATGGGGCTGATCGGGGGAGTGCTGGGGGTGACCAGCGGCCTGTCCGCGTGGTCGACGCTCGGCCTGGCGATGGCGGTCAACTCGGGCACGGCCCAGTTCGTCGGCATCGCGCTGATCGAGGACGGCGCGGGCGCGCCGACGATCATCCTGACCACGCTCATCCTCGCGCTGCGGATGGTGATCTACTCGACGGTCCTCACGCCGTACGTGAAGGAGGTGCCGCAGCGCTGGCGGGTGCTGCTCGGGTTCGGCCTCATCGACGTGGTCTTCTTCGTCGGCTTGGAGAAGCTGAAGAACGGCACCATCACGCGGCGCAAGCACCTGTACTTCATCGGGGCGTCCGCGGCCATGTACACGACCTGGATGATCTCCACGGTGATCGGCACAGCCCTCGGCTCGGCCATTCCCGACCTGGCCGACATGGGGCTGGACTTCCCGATGACCGCCATGTTCGTCGCCATGCTCGCGGCGAGCCTCGCCAACTGGCGCGTCATCGCGGTGGTCGTCACGGCGGGCGTGACCGTGATGCTGGCGCGAGGTCTGCCCTACAACCTGGGAATCGTCCTGGCCGCGCTCGTCGGCGCCGTCATCGGCACCGCGTGTGAACAGGTCGAGAAGCGGATCGGCCGCAAGACCGAGGAGGTCGAGGCATGAGCATGGCACTGCTGATCCTGGGCATGGGGCTGTGCAGCTTCCTGCCGCGCTATCTACCCCTCGCCCTGCTGGACGGCAAGGAGATGCCGCCGGTGCTGAAGAGCCTGTTGGGCTACGCGCCACCGGCCGTGCTGGCCGCGTTGGTCGTGCCCGCCATGCTCATGCCGACCGGCGACGGCATCCAGTTCGGCCTGACCAACCCCTACCTCGTGGGCGGGGCCGCCACCCTGGTCGCGGGACTGCTGATGCCGAAGCGCTTCCTGCTGGTGAGCGCGATCGGCATCGTTGTGTTCTTCGTCGCGCGTTGGCTGTTCACCTGATGCGGCAACCACTGGCGGACTGCGAACCGGGCAGGCTCCGGGCCGACCGGCCACCGGGGCGGTGGGCCTTGCGCGGTGGAGGACAAGTCGGTATTCGCGTGGAAGGAGCGGACTCCCGACGAGTTCTGGTGGTGTGCGCGGCAGGCGTCGGCGTGGTCGGAAGGCGGTGGACTTCTTCGCCTACCCGCTCGAATCGGTCAACGGCGTACCCGGTAGCGCAGGTGGAGCACCCGGTCGCCCTGGATCACCACATCGGGATCCTCCAACAGGTGCCGCGCGTTCACCGACCCGAAGTAGCGCTTGCCGGATCCGAACACCACGGGCACGACGTCCATGCGCACCTCGTCGACCAGACCCGCGGCGAGCACCTGGCCACCGACGTCGCCCGCGGCGACCTCGACCAGGCGGTCACCCGCGAGCTCCTGCGCCTTGGCCACTGCCGCCTCGACGCCGTCGACGAAGTGGAACGGCGCCCCGAGGTCCCAGCCCTCGGGCGCCGGCCGGTGCGTCACGACGACCACGTGGTCGATCCCGCTCGGAGGCTTCCCGTCCCAGCCGTCCGTCAGGTCGAAGACGTGGCGGCCGACGACCGTCACCCCGATCTGGTCCCAGTAGGACCGGGTGTGGTCGTAGGACGCCCGCGACACCTTCAGCACGCCGCTCTCGTCCAACGGGACGTCACCGTTGGTCAACCAGTCGAACAACGGTCCGGGCTGGTCGTCCTCGTCCGCGACGAAGCCGTCCACCGACACCGAGCTGTACATGACCACCTTGCCCACAGGGCTCTCCTCTGTCTCGGAGGCCCCAAATTAGCGTGTCGTGAGCTGTCGCTCTTGTAAGAAATCAATCGGCGGGCAACGGCCAGCCGTCCAGCACGTGACCGGGGTGTTCGCGCAGGAACCGCCGCCGGACTTCGACGTACCGGGTCGGCGTGAGCCCGGTGAACGCCCGGAACTCGTGACCGAAGTGGGCCTGGTCGAAGTAGCCCGCGCCACCGGCGAGGTCGCCCCAGTCGACCGGTCCGGCGGGATTGATCGAGAACACGGTGGCGGCGAAGCGGTAGGTGCGGGCCAGCCGCTTCGGCGTGACGCCGACGAGTTCCTTGAACCGCCGTGCCAGGTGGGTGTTGCTGACACCGGCCGCCACGCTCAGGTCGCCGATCGCCGCCGCCCCGCTGGTCGCCGCGATGACGCTGCTCGTGTGGCGGACCAGCCCCAGGCCGGTGGTCTCGCACAGCCGTCGCATCAGCTCTTCCTCAAGCAGCGTCAGCATCTCGTGCGGTCCGTCCGCCATGGCCAGCCGATCTCGCAGCTCGACAACCGCGGACCGGCCCCAAACCTGCTCCAGCGTCACCGGTCGGTCGCACAGCTCGACCGCGGGCATCGACAGGAACGGCGCCAACCCCCACGGCTTGACGTGCACACCGACCGACCGGGTCCGAAGTGGATAGCCGAACTCGAACGCGCGGGTGGGCGTGCTGACCACGCAGCCGTCGGCGTACTCGGCCGCCTCGACGTCGGTGCCGGCGCGGATGCGGAACGGCGCCCCGAGGTTGACGATGAGCAACGCCCCCGGCATCGGCGGCAACGTCAGCCGGGCGTACGGCGGCACACCCTCCAGGTAGTAGAGGTCGTGGATCAACCCGTTCAGCGGCGATCCCGGCACCCTGGACACGTACTCCACCCCCACAGCATCGCCGACGCCCCGCCGGCATCGCGCGCCGGGATGGTCCAGCCGCGCTGCCGTCAGCGTCGAGCCGTTGCTGCCCGAACACCCCGCCCGCTGAGCCCTGGCCGCCGACCACACCGTTCTCGATGGGGGTCAACGAGTGGAGGTGTCGCGGGTGCGGGCGGTGAGGGATCCGCGCAACCAGGCCTGATCATTGGCGGGCCGGACTGATGTGCCCTCGGTTCCCTGGAGTCGGCTTGGTGGACCTCATGGAACCCAGGGCACATCAGCGCGGCCCGCTTCCACCTCGCTCCTGGTCACCCACCACGGGTTGGCGTCATGATCCGCGCCACCGTCGGCAACGCACCGACCAGCACCATCACGGCGGTGAACACCGCTCCGCCCGCGACGATCATGCCAACGGTCGTCATCGATCCACATGGGACACCCGATGGGAATTGCCCTCGGTCATCCGTCTCCGATTGTTGGTGATGCCCTCGCCAGAGGTGCGAATGCTTCAGCAAAATGGCACGTAGATCAGTCGGCGCGCTCGATGAGCGCCGACCGGCGCTATCGTGGGCTCGTGGTCACGGACATCGAGATCTTTCAGGAGATGTTGGCGGCCAGCGGGCTGCCGCCTGTGCGCAGCGGGCGGCACGACCAGCGGGAATTTCGGGCCGGCGTCGTGTCCGGCGATCTCGGGCCGCTCAGGATGATCGAGCTGGACACGCCCGAGGGCGAGTGCTTCCGGGATGCGCGGACCAGCCGTTCCGTTGACGAGGAGTGGTGGCAGATCGAGCTGATGGTGCGAGGACAGGCGCGTGTCGAGCAGGGCCGTGGCACGGCCGATCTCGGGCCTGCCGACCTGGTGCTCATCGATCCGGCGCGGCCGGTCCGGTTCGCCAGCACCGCTTCCACGCACGTGAGCATCCTGGTGCCTCGGCATGAGCTGCGGCTTCGTCCGGGCGATGCCGCGCGCCTGGTCGGCGCGCGCATCAGGGGTGATCGTGGTCCTGGGGCTCTGGTTTCCGCGCTGGCGCGGGACGTGGTCCGGTCGCTGCGGGGATTCCGACCCGGTCCGGCGGAGAGGTCGGCGGCCGCGGTCATCGAGCTGATCTCGGTGACGCTGGAAGCCCAGCTGGACGACGAGGTGCGCCCGAGTTCGGACGCGGCGCTGCGTGACCGCATCCTCGGCTGCATCGAGGCGCGACTGTCCTACCGGGAGCTTGCTCCGGCCATGCTCGCTGCGGCCCACCACATTTCCGTACGCCGCCTGCACAAGCTCTTCGAAGATCAGCCGGAATCGGTGGCGGCGCTGATCCGCCGCCGCAGGCTGGAGCGGTGCCGAGCTGATCTGACGCAAAGCGATCGCACGGTCACGGCGGTCGCCGCGCGCTGGGGATTCGCTGATCCGGCTTACTTCAGCAGGCTCTTCAAGGCGACGTACGGCTGCAACCCGACGGCGCTGAAGTCCTACAACCGTGCACGGAATGTCAAGGCGCCCGCCGCGCTGCCCGACGAGGATGGGGATCGCCGAAACACAGAAAGGTGATCATGGAACAGTCGATCGAGGCGATGAGCGCCATCCCGATCCGAATGTACGAAGCGTGGAACCGCGGAGACGTCCCCGGCTTCTTCGCCGACTTCGCCGAGGACGTTCTGTTCGCAGAGCTCGAGGGAACCATCTACCGGAGCCGCACTGACGCGATCACGGCGCACGAGGAGCTCCTCGGCACGGTGCTGAAGGGCTCCCAACTGGTCCGCAGCGAGTTGATGTTCGCCCGGATCGTCAGCCCAGGCGTCGGCGTGGTGCACAGTCGAGTCGGAATCCTCATGCCGGGCGAGGACGAGCCGGCGTCGACGCGCTTCTCCATGCAGCTCTTCGTCGTGGTGTGGCGGGATGACCGGTGGGTGGTCGCAGCCTTGGAGAACGCGCGCCTGCTCTCGCTGAAGACCATGGCGGCCCTCGAGTCCCTGACTGACGAATAGCCGAATCACACCGGTCGAAGAGCTCACCACCGCGGTCCGGCTCCGACAGATCGGGGAACTCGGGGCTCTCAGCCGAGAGTTCCTCGACAAGGTCGGGGCGCCCGATCCCACGCCCGCCAACGCGCGCAACCCCTCGACGCAGCCGGTGATCACAGTGTCCCAGTCCACGAACAGGTTGCGCGCCAACGGATGCAGGAACAGGCAACGGGCGACGTTGCGCCGTTCGACCGACCAGCTCCGAGATCGGTTCTAGCGGTTCATCCAGGCCCACCAGGGCGATCACTGGCGGCTGTGGAATCCCGCGTCACGCATCCTCGAGGAGCGGCGCCCCTCCCTCGAGCACCACAGCCGCGGAGTACTCATCGATCACGAGGGACGGCCACCCACGCGTCCGGTCCGCCGAGGGCGGTAGTGACCCCTGAGCGCCCTCGACAGCCGCTGTCGAGGGCGCTCAGGGGGAAGATCGGTTCGCGGTTATTCCTTGTACGCGCTGAGGAGCAGCCCGGGCGGATTCCGGAGCAGCCGCCCGAGGAGCGCCGCGCTGTCCTCGGAGACGGGGGAGTGCGTCATCTCCTCCCAGCCGACACGGGTGAACCCGGCGGACTCGACTGCTCGTACGAGGCTCGCCGGTGGCCAGTAGTGCACCTGCACCGAGGCGGGGGGAGTCGCCCGGATCGTCACGGTGAAGGGGTCACCCTCGTCCATGTCGGCCGGGCGGTCCACGGAGAAGCCGAACTCCTGTGCCGCTTCCGTGTCGCAGTCCGCGTTCCCGACGTAGGCCAGCAGCCTGCCGCCGGAGGCCAGGTTCGAGGCGATCCGCTCACACATCCCGGCCAACGCCGCGGCGCCGTCCGCGTAGTGCAGCACGTTGACGGCGACGACCACGTCGAACGCGCCGAGGGTCGGCATCGTCGCCACGTCGTGGACCTGGTACTCGATCCCCAGCGGCTCCTCGGCTTCGGCGGCCTCGGCGAGTCGGATCATCTCGCCGGAGGAATCCGTCCCCATGACCTGCTCCGCGCCCTTCCGCGCGATCAGGCGGGCGTAGGGGCCGTCGCCGCAACCGACGTCCAGCACCCGCTTTCCCCGCACCGGGCCCAAAGCGCGGAAGAAGGACGGGAACTCCACGTTCTCGCGGTAGAAGTGGATGGTCTTCTCGATGTCGCCGAGGCGCGCGGCGAGGGCGTCGTACTGCGCCATGGGTGCCCCTCTCGCAGTGGTTCGGTGTGCGGTGGGATTGTCGGGCTACGTCGGGCGGATGGTGGCGTACGCCTGGCCGGGCGCGGCCCGGAGCTGGGACTTCCCCGAGAAGATGAACTCCGCCAGCGGGAGTTCCCGGTGGTAGAAGTTCAGCGACGTCGGGACGCCGAAGATCTCGCTCGACGCCAGGAAGAAGGGGAGTTCCGAGGTCAAGTAGCCCATGGCCTGGTCGATCTGGTCGTCGTCCGCCGGACCCTCGTGCCCCTTCGCGGCGAGGACCTCCCTGGTCATCTCGGCACAGGTCCGGAAGAGGTCGTCGTCCTCCTTCAGCGCCTGTTCGCACTCCGCCAGCTTCTCCTGGTAGACGGCGTCGGAAGCCAGGTCCGAGATCCGGTGCACGCCGTCGGCGGCCCGCGGTCCTCCGTTGCTCTCCCAGGCGCGGTCCACCCTGTTGTTCAACACGTTGATCTCGCTGCGGGCCTTCTTCGCCGCCCGCTGCGCGTCGTAGCCGAGCGCCTGGTAGGTCCGTGCCAGCGCGGAGTCCGGGATGACGACGTCGACCTGGTCGAACTCCGAGCAGAGCCAGCCGAGGAGTTCCTCCAGCCGAGCGGGTCGGAAGTAGCTGTTCCCCGGACTGACCCCGAAGACCACGTGCTGCCGCTGCTCCCAGACCACGCGCGACGCCTCGGTGAACGGTTCGACGGTGAAGAGTCCTCGTGGGTGCACCGCGTTCTGCCCCGAGTGGTCGGTTCGCGCCGAGCTCACGTCCACCGTCCGGTGCCGGGGTGGTCGGCGCCGTTCAGGTACCGCCGGCGGAGCGCTTCCCGGAGGATCTTCCCGGTTCCGGTCCGGGGCATGTCCTTGAAGTCGATCACGATCGGGTCCGCCAGTTCGGGCAGTCCCCGCACGGCCCTCTGCCACTGCGCCTTGTCCAACTGTCCGTCGGGTGAGGCCACGACGGGTACCGGCGGTCCGTCGACCACGGGGAGCAGCGCGACGTCGTGCCCTGGGGGCAGGTAGTCGACGATCACGTCCTCGTGCTCGAGGCAACTCCCACCGGGGACGTGGTTGACCTCCCGGTCGAGGAGCTTGAGCGCGCCGGTCCTGGTCTTGACGCCGATGTCGCCGGTGTTCCACCACTCGCCGACCGCCTTCTCCTGCCAGCGCTCGGGTTCCTTGTAGTAGCCGACGCACCGCGCCTTCGTCCGCGCGAGCACGAGGCCCGGCTTGCCGTTCGGCAGCGGTTCGAACGTCTTGGGGTCCACGACCTTGAGCTGGACGAAGCCGGGCATCGGCCGACCCACCTTGCGCGGGCCCGGCTGCTGGTCACGCCGTCTGTTCGCCCGGTACCGGGTGATGGCGGTCATGCCCATCCCGCCGGTCTCCGACTGCCCGTAGCCTTCCCGCCAGGTGGGGAACCAGTGCTTGGACGCGTTCAGGAAAGTCCGGATCGTCGGCCATCGCATCGCGTCGAAGTTGCCCACGAACATGCGCACCGAGGAAAAGGCGCCGCCCTTGTTCTCCTTGGCGAGCCTCTCCATCTGGAGGAAGTCGATCGGCAGCGCTTCGATCACCGTGGGCCGGTGCTGCCGGAACATCGGGCCCACCACCTCGGGATCGTTCTCGCTCATCAGCAGCACCTTGGCGGGCGACAACGTCAGGACCGAGTAGATCCAGGTGAAGGAACGGACGTGCACGTACGGCAGGAACATCGCCACGGTGTCGTTGCGGCCGAAGGTGATCGGCGGCAGGTGGCGGCATTCCAGCCTGGCCATCTGACCCTGGAGCTTCTCCGGGGTGTACATGATGAGCTTCGGGATGCCGGTCGTGCCCGAGGTGTGGGTGAGCATCATCAGGTCGTCGTCGCGGCGCGGGACGGGCGTCGGGTCGGCGCCCCCGAGGACGTCGGCGAAGGCGATCGAGTTCGGCACACCGCCGTCGAGGCACAGGGTCCGGTCCGCGAACGAGGAGAGCGCGCTCCCGTCGGAGCCCTTCTCCTCCAGCAGGCGCTGGTTGCTGACCAGCAGTTTCGGTTCGACGCGCTG
Source organism: Umezawaea sp. Da 62-37 (assembly GCF_032460545.1). Lineage (GTDB taxonomy): Bacteria > Actinomycetota > Actinomycetes > Mycobacteriales > Pseudonocardiaceae > Umezawaea. The sequence continues at coordinate 1,359,939 of NZ_CP135965.1, read as the reverse complement.
GAGCAGCGGGCGCACCGTGTCGGGCAGCATCAGCCCCGACAGCATGACCGGGATCGCGCCGATCCTGACTCCCGCCGCGGCGAGCAGCAGGCAGTCGAAGTGGTTCTCCTTGTACACGGCGATCCGGTCGCCGGGACGAACCCCTGCCGCGTGCAGGGCGCCCGCCGTGTTCCGCACGCATTCGGCGATCGCCGCCAGATCGAGGATTCGTTGATCGAGCGGGTCGATGTCCATCGGTCGACTGAGGCGGAAGAGCATTGATTTACCTATTTCCGCCCTGCGGTCGAAAAGGAGTCCGAGACTCGATTTCCACAGTTTCATTCCAGACACTGATTCCCCCGTTTCAGTGAAGCGACTCTGCTCTTTCGCAGACGTTACGGTTGGGTAACGTGGCCGGTCAAGAGGGTTCCGTTGAGACACTGCGGGTTCGCGCGCGATGTGGCCGTGATTCGGTGAGGATCTCGGCCGGCCTCCGCGAGCTGGGGGTTCCACGATTTCGTCTTCGATTTTTGGTGCGAAGGAATCGATCCACATCATCAGTGGTGTGACGTGGGTCACTTCGGGATGTGCGGCGGATGTACCAACCGATTCGACCGAAAGCGACGGACCAAGCGCCCAGAGGCGAGTATTCGATTCAGCTCATATTTCTGAGATCGCGACGTTCCGAGGTTGGTGTCCGCCAACCCCTCCTACAGGTCGATGACGACCTTCCCCTGCACGTGCCGCCCCGCCTGGAGTTCCACCGCGGCACGGATCTGCTCGACCGGAAAGCTCGCCGCGATCGGCACCCGGAGCTGGCCGGTCGCAACCAGGCCGGCGATCTCCTCGAGGGCGCCCTGGGCTGCGTTGGCGCCGTTCGCCGGCGTGATCCCGTCGACCTGGGTGGCGATGGTGGTGATGCGCGCGTCGGGTACGCCGAGTTCGCGTGCTGCCTGCGCCGTGTCCGTCCCGTGCAGGTCCATGGCCGCGGTGACGCCGTCGGGAACCAGCGCACGGACCCGGTCGACCAGGCCCTCGCCGTAGGTGACGGGCTCGGCCCCGAGGGCGTGCAGGGCGTCGGCCGAGGTCGCCGACCCCGTTCCGATCACCCGCGCGCCCGCGAGGCGTGCGAGCTGCACGGCGAACACGCCCACCCCGCCTCCCGCGCCGCCGATGAGCACCGTGTCACCTGGGCTGGGGTTGACCACGGCGAGAGCCGCGGCCGCCGTGCAGCCCGCGATGGTGAGGGTGGCGGCGGTGCGGTCGTCGACGCCATCAGGGGTGTGGTGCGCCTGGCCGCCCACCGCGATGGTCCCCGCGACGTCCACGACGACGTGGTCGGCGACCGCGCGGGACATGGCGCCGCCGAACACCCGGTCACCGACCGCGAACTCGCTCACGCCGTCGCCGACCTGGTCCACGATCCCGGCGTAGTCGGTGCCGAACCCGCACGGCAGGCTCAGGCCGAATCGTGCGGCGGTGTCCGCGTCGGAGGTCATGAACCAGTCCATCGGGTTCAGTCCGGCCGCGGTGACCCGCACGCGGATCTGTCCCGAGCCGGCCTGCGGCACGGGTACCTCGCGGATGGTCAAGGCCTCCGGTCCGCCGAACGACTCGAACCGGACTGCCCGGCTTGTGGTCGGCGCTGTGGTGGGGTTCGTCTTTTCCATGCTCTTGTCTCCTGTGGCGGCTCGCGAGGCACGTAAACGGACTACGCTTCGTTTCAACGCCAACCTAGCACAAGTGGAGCGTGATCCGTTTTGGTTACCGCAGAGACCCGGAGACCGCGGGCGGACGCCACCCGCAACCGCCAACAGCTGCTGGACGTGGCGACCAGCCTTTTCACCTCGGCCCAGGCCGAGCCGTCGATGCGTGCGATCGCCCACGAGGCCGGGGTCGGCATCGCCACCCTCTACCGGCACTTCCCCACCCGCGAGTCGTTGGTCGACGCGGTTTACCAGGACCAGGTCTCGCGGCTCACCACCGGTGCCCGTGAGCTGCTCGCCCAACTCGATCCGCCCGCGGCGCTACGACGCTGGATGGACCTGTTCGGGGAATGGATCGCGACCAAGAACGGGATGCTCGACACGCTGCTCGCGATGGTCGAATCGGGTGAGATCGCCCATGCCGACACCCGGACCGAACTGCTCGAGGCCATCGAGCACATCCTCGAAGCCGGACGTGCGAGCGGTGAACTCCGCGCCGACGTCTCCGCCGAGGACGTAGCCGCCGCTCTCGTCGGCATCTTCACCGTGGCAGGCTCGCCTGAGCGCGAAGCCATGGCGGCTCGCCTGCTCAACCTCCTGATGGACGGACTCCGGCTCTCCGCTTCCGGCTGACCCGAGGTGCCCGGCGACGGACCGGATCGGGAAGCGACCGCCGCGCTCTCAGCCGACCAAGGGGAACTCCGGCTGCTCGGGGCCGTGCGGGATGTCGATCCGCTCCTCGCCGGTGCGCAGGGCCCGCAGGATCACCCGACCGACGTACTCGGGCGAATGCGCGACCAGCCCGGCGGGGAGGCTGCCCGCGGGGTAGAACTCGGTGTCGGTGAGCGACGGCAGCAGCAGCGTGACCTGGATGTTGTCGTCCAGCAGTTCCAGTCGGCCCACCTGGCTCAGCCAGTTCACCGCCGTCTTGGCGGCCGGGTAGATGGCGTTGCCCGCCATCGGCATCCCGGTGGCGCCCGAACTGATGTTGACGATGCGCCCGCGCCCGGCCGCCCGCATGTGCGGCAGCACCGCCTGGATGCTGGTCACGACGCCCACCACGTTGAGGTTCAGCAGGTCCAGGAACGCCTCCGGGGTCGTTCCGTCGATCGTGGACCCTGCGCCCGCCCCGGCGTTGTTGACCAGGCCGTCCACCCGTCCGAACCGGTCGACGGTGGCCTGCACGAGCGCCCTGACCTGGTCCGGGACGGTGACGTCGGTGGGGACGGCGAGCGCCCCGTCGAGTTCCTTGCTCAACACCTCGAGCCGGTCGGCGCGACGCGCGGCCAGGACCGGGTGCGCACCGGCCTCGTGGAGGAGCCGCGCCGTCGCCGCACCGATTCCGGACGATGCTCCGGTGACGATGACGACCTTGTCGTTCAAGGATTCGTTCACGTGCTGGCTCCTGGTGTTGTCGAATCTCGATGCGGACCCGCGTCGCGGCGGGGCCGACATCCAGTCAACGACGGTTGCGGCCTCGGAGGAAGAACCACCTCACTATCGAGCGATACCCTGGTGGTATGGATCATCTCGAGACGCGGCAGCTCCGGTACTTCGTGGCGGTGGCCGAGCTGGAGCACTTCGGGCGAGCCGCCGAGCGGCTGGGAATGGCCCAGCCGCCGCTGTCCCGCGCGATCCGCGACCTCGAAAGGCAGCTCGGCGTGCAGTTGCTGGTCCGCACCAGCCGTCGGGTCGCCCTCACCCCGGCCGGTCGAACCCTGTTGGAGGAGGCCCGGATCGCCCTGGACGCCGTGGCCACGGCCGGGAACCGGGCCCGCCACGCCGGACAGGACGTGCCCGCGTTGCGGCTGGCGCTCAAGGTCGACCACGACGCCGGACTCCTCCCGAAGATCCTCGACGCCTACGACGTCCTGCCGGTGGAACTCCTGCTGGGCGGATACGGCGAACAACTACCGGCTCTGCACGACGGACGAGCCGACGTCGCGCTCCTGACGGCACCGTTCGACGAGCGCGGGATCGACAGCGAGCCGCTGATCACCGGGCCCCGCCTGGTGGCACTGGCCGCGTCGGACCCGCTGGCGGCGAGGACCGGCCTGCGGCTGGCCGACCTGGCCGGTCGGCTCCTGCCCTACGGCACACCGGCCGAGAAGGGCAATCCGAAACCACCGTTCGATCACCACGAGCCGTTGGACCACTTGCAGATCTTCAGCCTGATCGAGGTGGGCAGCGCCGTCTGGTTCCTCCCCTTCTGGCTCGCCGAACGCTTTGCCCGTCCCGGCATCGCGTACCGCCCGGTGGAAGGCCTCGAACCTGCCACCCTGACCGTCGCCTGGCCTGCCCGGTCACGCTCCACCGCAGTGGCCGCCTTCGTGCGGACCGCCCAGCGGATCGCTGGTGGAACCGCGCCGTACGACAACACGTTCCCACTGATCCACCCCGCGTGAGCGGCGTGCCATCGGCGGCAGCACCAGCCGGGCGTATGGCGGCACACCTTCCAAGTAAACGAGTCCGCGAGGCGAATGCGGATCAGGAGTGTGCGGTCGACGCGACGAGCCCCAGTTGTTCGCGCACCGTCGCGCGCAACTCCTCGGAGGAGAGCCGGTCGGGAAAGCTGACCGCCTGCAGGGTCAGGCCGTCCATGACGACGTGCAGATGTCGGGCCCACTGCTCGAGGTCGGCGTCGGGCAGTTCATCCCCGATCACCTCCGGCGCCGCGACGTTCCGGCTCAGGCCGACCACGACGCGGCAGATGTGCCGCGTGCCGGTCCACGCCGTACTTCGCAACTCCCGCAGCGTGTCGTCGACGCGGAAGCGGACCATGAAGGCCAGCCACACGGTCGCCTCCACCCGGCGTTCCTCGTCCAGCGGCAGCATGGCCTCCAACACCATCCGGGCGCGGTCGGCGGGGGCGTCGTCGGACCGGAGGCGCGCCTCGACGCGAGCGCTGATGTTGCCGCCGACGGCGAGGGCGGCGAAGCGCAGCAGTCCCTCCTGGGTGTCGAAGTAGTGCCGGAGGCCGCCCATCGACACGCCCGCCTGCTCGGCGACCCTGCGTACCGTGGCGCCCTCGATCCCGTGGCGGCAGATGACGGCCCACGCGGCGCGGACGATGTCGGCGCGGCGCTCATCGTGATCGACGACCTTGGGCACACCGTCGTTATAGCACGCTTGTGCGGTCCTGTTACCGTACAAGCGTGCGGAATAAGATCCGGTCCAAGGGCGCGGTTGTTCTCGTTCTTGGCCTAGCGGTGATCATCGCCTCCGCGGTGGCGCTCGCGCTGACCGGGAACGGGCAGGTGCGCTATTCGGCCGACCACACCGACACCATCCCGTTCTGGCACAGGTGGGTACCGGCGCTCATCGGCATCGCCCTCGTCCGACTCACACCCCCGCAGACCAGCCAACTCTCCACCTCGGAGATCAGGACCCGCCCGGCAAGCGCTCTCCGGGGCCAAGCGCTGGTCTTGCTGGCGGCCGCCGTGCTGTTCGCGGTGGTGCTGCGACTCGCCGGGGGTGGGGAACCGGCCCACACACTGCTCAAACTGCCGCTGCTGGTCGGAGTGCCCGCTGTCCTCTTCCACCTGGCGAAACGGCCTGGGGAAGGTGCGGCCGGCGGCGACATCACCAGGCCGTGGCGCCGCTGGGGACCGGCCGTACCCGTGGTGACGTGGTTCGCCCTCGCTTACACCGGCCCGTTCGCCGTCCCGAACCAGAACCCGTTCACCGGAGTGGACGCCGTGACGGTGGTGGCGACCGTGGTGGTCGTGTTCGTCGTCAACAGCGTGGTGGAGGAGGTCTTCTACCGCCGCTGGCTCCAGACGCGCTGGGAGGTGCTGCTCGGACCGTGGCCGGGCATCGTCCTTGCGTCCCTGCTGTGGGCGGTGTGGCACATCGGCATCCAGAGCACGGGCTCCCTGCCGGTCGACCTCGCGTCAACGGCGGTCAACCAGGGCGTCACCGGGCTCTTCCTCGGCTACCTGTGGAGCCGGTACCGCGTGATGTGGCCGATCTTGACCGTCCACGGTGCGATGAACGCGGCACCGGTCCTGGTCGCGCTGCTGTAGCGGATGGCGTTGACCATCGCCGATCCTCGGCCCGACAGGACGAAGTACCGTCCTGAACCGTGCGACTGCCTGACCGGGCCGGGTGTGTTGTCGGAATCCGGCGTTCCATGATCGCGTTCGTCCACATTCGGCGGCTAGCAGGCTCTACGAAACTACTTCTTCGGTGTGATGGTGATGGGGACCTCGATGAGCAGCGGGGGACCGGAGTCCGTGGTGGCGGTGATCGTGCCGCCTTCCGCCTTGGGGCCCGCGAGCAGGCGGAAGACGAACGTCACCGAGTCGCCCGGTCCGAGTTCCTGTTGCGCGGTGCAGGTCACCGTGCTTTTGCCCGCTGGGCAGCCAACGGTCTGCGTTTTGCCGTCGAGTCCGACCGGAACGGTGCCCCGCAGGTTGTTGCCCGGCCCCACGACTTTGATGTCGTCGGGCAGCGACAGCACCATCGTCGTGGGCGGTGCGGGCGCTGAGCCGGTGTTGCGGATGGTGATCGGGAAGTCGGTGGGCGGCCCGCCGGTGGACGTGGTGAACCCACTGGGCGCGGTCGACACGAGAGCGGGTGCGGCGGCGGTCGTGACTGGCGGTGCAACGGCGCTCGGTTCGTTCGATTCGCTGGTCGAGCCGGTCGGCTCCGAGGTGCTCGGTGCGGTGGGAGCCGACGAGGTGGTGGCCTGTCCGCTCGGCGCCGCCGGTCGGGTCGTGGTGCTCGCTACGGGAGGTTCGGCGACGGCAGTGGGGGCGATCGGGTGGTCCGGGGAGCGCACTCCCGAACCGACGGCGATGGCGAGCAGCACCGCCGAGCCCGCCACGCCGAGCCACTGGGCCGCCGAGGCACCGGTACCCGGGCCGACCGACACGACCGCGCTCGCTTTACCCGCGCCCGCGGCGAGGTAGCCGGTGACTCCCACGCCGAGCACCAGGGGCGCGACGATGCCGCGCAGCGTGCCGTTGACGTCAGCCAGTTCGGCGGTCAGCGACCGGCAGTCGGCGCATTCGTCCAGGTGCGTCTCGACCTGGGCGGTTTCGCGCTTGGACAGGCCGCCGCGGGTCCAATCGCCCAATTTGGTGGCCGTGGCCCGGCAACGCTCGGAGGGGGTGTGCGCCACGTGCGCCTGGAGGTAGGCGTTGCGCAGGCCCTCACGTGCCCGGTGGGCCAACGCGGAGACCCCGTTGGGGGTCAGGCCCAGCAGTGGCGCGACCTGGGCCGGGGTCTGGCCCTCGATCGCGGTGTGCCACAGCACGGTCTGCCAGCGGTCGGGAAGGCTGGAGAACGCCTTGGCGGCCAGCGACCGGTCCAACCGCGCCACCGCCGTGTCGTGGAACGGCAGGCTGGTGCTCGTCGCGACGCCGGGGACGGTCTCCACGTCGTCGGTCAGTTCGAGCTTGCGGTCCCGCCGGGTCTTGTCGTAGGCGGTGTGGCGCAACGTGGTCAGCAGGTACGCGCGGAAGGCCGAATCGGGGCCGCCGCCCGCGCGGAGCACTGAGAGGACTTTGGCGAAGGCGTCCGACACCAGGTCGTCGGCTTCGATCGGAGACCTGGCCAGCTGTCGGGCCAGGTTGTGGGCGGCGTGGACGTGGCGGGTGTAGAGCAGGCCGTAGGCCAGGGTCGTCCCGCCTCGCACGGCGTCGACCAGCTCCGCGTCCGAAGGTGGCGTCAGCGAAGGGTCCCGTACGGCGCTGACCGGTCCGGCGGTGAGAGCGCGGTCGAGTTCGGCGCGCAGGACCACCGCGTCACCAGCTTGACACCGGCGCAAGTCGGCTTCGTTCAGACGCCCGATCACCGGCCGTCCTTTCACGTTGTATGAGGTGGGCTCAACTCTATCCAGAGCGCTTGTCGGCCCTCTCCGCGAGTCGTTGTGAACGGGGGGAAGGTCCGTGAGCCTGTTGCCCTGACGAACGACCCGGTGTCAACGGCTTCACCGATCAGAAATCCTCCGCCACGCCGTCAGTTCTGGTAGCCCCTCGCACCGGTGGAAGGATTGACGACCATGACCGACCTCGAACCGCTGGGCGCCGACGAGGCCACGTTCATCACGGCGGCCCGCTCAGGCGATGCGGCGCGGTTCGCGCTCATCACCGAGCGCCACCGGCGTGAGCTGCAGGTGCACTGCTACCGGATGCTCGCGAACTACGAGGACGCCCAGGACATGACGCAGGAGACGTTCCTGCGAGCGTGGAACAAGCGGGAGTCGTTCAAGGGCCACGCCGCGCTGCGGACCTGGCTGTACCGGATCGCGACGAACGCCTGCCTCGACTTCCTGGAAAAGCGCAACGACCGCACACCCGTACCGACTGACCTGTCGGGCCCCGACTCCGAGGTGCCGCACCTGCAGCCGTACCCCGACCGGATGCTCCCCGAGGACCCGCAGGAATCGGTGGTCGCGCGGGAGACGATCGAGTTGGCGTTCATCGTCGCCGTCCAGCACCTGCCGCCGCGGCAGCGGGCGGTGTTCATCCTGCGCGACGTCCTCGGCTGGCCGGCGTCGAAGGCCGCCGACGCCCTCGAGCTGACCGTCGCATCGGTGACCAGCGCACTGCAACGGGCGCGCGTGACGATGCGCGAGCAGCTGCCCGGCCGTCGCCTCGACTGGCGGAGCCCCACCACCCACGAGCTGTCCACCGACGAGCGCGGCGTGGTGAAGTCCTACATCGACGCCCATGAGCGCAACGACCTCGACGGGCTGATGTCCCTGCTCCGCGACGACCTGCGCTTCACGATGCTGCCCGATCCGGGCACCGTGATCACGACGGCCGAGGACGCGGTGGACGGCTGGGTCTCCGGCGGGCTCTTCCAACACGGCCACGACGACTGGCGCGGCATCACCACGACCGTCAACCGCATGCCTGCCGCCGTGCTGTACCTGCGCACCCCCGACGACCCGGAGTACCGGCTGTTCGCCATCGCGGTCCTGCGCATCGTCGACGGGAAGATCGCCGAACTCACCGGATTCGACGCCGGCGACAAACCATGGCTGGACCTGCCTCCGACACTGTGATCACACGTCCCGTCATCGATGAGTCCGGCGCATGGGCTGGCTTCACCGAAGTCACCGCGCAGTGGGCACCTCGGGCGGGTGAACACCACCGCCCCGCCGGCGTTGCCGGCGGGGCTTCTCCACGCCCGAAGAACATCGTCACGATCAAGGACTTCGACCCGGCCTCACGGGCCGATCGTCCGGCCCGTGCTCATCGCCTCGTCTCGTACCGGGTCAGCACCACGCCGCCGGGAAACGTCCGCGTCTCCACCAGGGTCAGGTTCACCCAGCTGTCCAGCGCGGTGAAGAACGGCGTGCCGCCGCCCACCAATACCGGCACGGTGACCAGCACGTACTCGTCGATCAGCCCGGCCCGCATGGCCGCCCCGGCGAGCGTCGCGCCGCCGATGTCCATCGGACCGGCGTCCTCGGCCTTGAGCCGGGCGATCTCGGTGACCGCGTCGCCGGTGACCAGGCGGGTGTTCCAGTCGACCGTGCTGGTCGTCGAGGAGAACACCACCTTCGGCATGTCCCGCCAGCGGCGGGCGTACTCGATCTCCGCCGGGGTGACGCCGGGCTGCTGGTCGGCGGTCGGCCAGTGGGAACTCATCGCCTCCCACAGCTTGCGCCCGTACAGCGCCAGGCCCGTCGCCGCCACCCGGTCGGACCACCACTGGAACAGCTCGTCGCTCGGCGACGAGTCCGGCCCCTCACCTCCGCTCCAGCCCAGGTCGTCGCCGGGCGCGGCGGTGTAGCCGTCCAGGGTCACATTCATGCCGAAGGTCAGTTTCCGCATGGCGTCAGCCTCTCGTGAGTGGATCTCACACGTACAGACGGGTGCGGCGCGAAAATCTAATCGGTGCGCGATCCGCGCTCGTGAGTAGTCCTCGCGTTCTGGAGATCGCGGCTCACGCCGAACGGCGCAGTCCGATTCTGCAATATTTCAGGCACGATTCGTGCGGACAGGTCGACCCGCGTCCGCGGTATTCCTGTTTCGCCGCATGGTGGAGCGTCAGGCCGCCGGTGGGTGCAGGCCGAATGGTGGTCACTCGGCGGATGTATTTACAACCTGGGTGAAGCGATTAGGCTGAGGAGCGAGAATTCACTCGAATCGCCCTGACGGCAAGGATTGATAATGAGAACACGTGGTTGGAAGTTGAACTCCAGGCTGGGTCCGTTCGTCGCTGTTGTGATCGCGGCTGCCGCTCTGGTGACAACCGGATCGAGCGCGCAGGCTGAAACGAAAACCCCGGGCTTCAGCACGCCGACGCTGTCCACGCACGCCGGTGGAGTCTCCATCCAGACCACGACCGTGGTTTCCCACGGCATCTGGTCCTGCACGTTGGGTGCAAACCTGCCCAATCGCTGGTACGGCGGCTCAGGCGGTGGTGAACAGGCTTTCGGCTACCTGAACTGCAGTCACGTCATGCCCGAGATCCACATTGAGGTGAGCCTGTACCGCAACGGCTCACCGGTCGCCTCCACCGATAACGACAAACTCTCCGCGTCGATCGCCAACGCGGCTCCGTCCAAGTCACCGCACACGTCGGGGACTTACAAGAGCGGTGCCCTTGCCTCTGTTCGCTGGCCTGACAACACGATCAGTCAGATCCCGCAGATCTTCAGCGGCACCATTTCGCTCTGACAGAAGCGACAAGTGGGACCACGCCTCCCGAATGTGTGGGTCTCCAGGTGTTTCAACCTTTGATCGTGTCGTTGGCGCATTAGCGGATGCGCCACTCCGCCGGTGGTGGGCCGGGTGACCGGGTCGCTTTTCTTGGACTCACGCGCAGGAGTCGTGGGTCGGCGTGGACCTCGGCTGTGTGCTGCTTTGTTAGAAGTTCTCACGTCAGGCCTATCGCGGCGTGGTCAGGTAAGTGCCGGGGGTGTGGCCGGTGACCCGGCGGAACGCGGCGATGAACGCGCTGGGTTTGCGGTAGCCGACCGCTCGGGCGGCGGCGTTGACCGGTGTGCCGCCGGCCAGCATCGGGATGGCGGCGCGGATGCGGACCTGCGTGCGCCAGGTGGCGAAGCTGAGCCCTGTCTCGGCGCGGAACAGGCGGGACAGGGTGCGGACGCCCGCATGGACGTGATCGGCCCAGGCTGTGAGTTCGCGCTGGTCGGCCGGGTGGGCGATGAGCTGTTCGGCGATCGCGCGGGCTCGGGGGTCGGTGGGCATCGATACGTTGCCGCGCTGGTGGTGTTCACCGTCGGGTCGGTGTTGTGCGCGTGCTCGCAGAGCGCGGGGATGCTGATCGCCTCCAGGGCGTGCAGGGCGTGGGTGGCGGGGCGATCATGCCGGTCGGCACGATGATCTGGACCGCGCAGTCCACTAAGGCGCAGATGGGTCGGGTGATGGGCCTGATCGCCGTGCCGATCGTGCTCGCCCGACACTCGGACCGGCCATCGGCGGTCTGCTCGTCGAAGGCGTCGACTGGCGGGCGATCTTCTGGCTCAACGTCCCTTCGGTGTTGTCGGTGTCGTGCTCGCCCTGCGGCTCCTGCCACGAAGCCGCGGGACGACGCGGGGCCGCTGGACGTGACCGGCCGGTCCTGGCCTCCGCTGGGATCGTGGGCATCACCTACGGCGTGGCGGAGATCGGCGTCGCGGCCAGGCAGGACACCGCTGCTGTCGTCGCGCTGCCTGCCGGACTGGCCGCCCTGGTCGGCTTCGTCGTGCACGCCCTGCGGGCGAAGCGCCCGCTGCTCGACCTCGGGCTGTACGCAAGCCGGGCGTTCACCGCGGCGTCGATCGCCACGTTCGCACTCGGCGCCGCGAACTACGGCTGGATGATCCTCATGCCCCTGTAATTCCAGACCGTCCGCGGCGAAGGCGTGATCCTCGCCGGGCTCCTGCTCGCACCGACCGGGCTCGGCGCGCTGCTCGCGGCACCGCTCACCGACCGCTACGGCGCTCAACTGGAGGTCATCGCCGACTTCCTCACGCACGCCACTACCGTGAGCAGGCCGACGACCGACGACCTTGGAGACTTCGCGTGAACTCCCGCCTCACCGCGTTCGGCAACCAACTGATGGAGGTCCACGTCTGGCTGCGCGACCAGTTGGAGGACCTGCGTGACGACGTCGACGCCTACTTCGCGGGCGACGGCCTGCTGCCTCGCGACCTGCGCGCCCACTGCCTCTCGTTCTGCTCCGCCCTGACCCGCCACCACACCGGCGAGGACCGGGTGGCGTTCCCCGAGATCGCCGAGGAGTTCCCCGAACTCCGCCCGGTGATCAGCCAGTTGAAGAGCGACCACAACCGGATCGACTGGATCCTCGGCGCGTTGGACAAGCTCCTCACCGGCCTCCCGGACGAACCGGACCAGGCTGCGAAGGCCCAGGTGATCGCTGAACTGGACGGACTCTCGGCGATCATGGAAACCCACTTCACCTACGAGGAGAAGAAGCTGATCACCGTGCTGAACGGTCTGGACGTGCCGGAGTGGCGGACGGACCGGCCGGACTTCCTGCTCCTGGACGAGGACTGATCACTCGCGGGCGAAGGTCGGCACCGCCACGTCCAACCGCCGTGCTTCCGCCGGCGCGTCCCGGCAGATCTTCCGCGCGACCGGTGGCGGTCATGATCACCCCGACGCGTAGCTGGCGGCTTCCGCTTCAAGAGCGGCGATCATGGTTCGGACCGGTGCGGTGTCGATCACGGCCTGGCGGGTGACCGCCACCGCGTGCCGTACCGGCTGAGCCGCACCGGACAGCTTGCGAACGGCGACACCACTGTGGAGCACGCTCAGGGCCAGAGCAGGGATCAGGGCCAAACCCAACCCGGCCGCGACAAACCCTTGTGCGGGCCAGTATTCGTGGGCTTCGACCGCACGGTCGGGCATGAAACCGGCTTGTGCGAACGCGGCATCAGTGGCTTCAAGACAGCAATCGATCTCACAGGCCAGGCGGATCCACGACTCCTCGGCGGTGTCGGCCAGGTCGATGCCGCGTTTGCGGGCGAGCCGGTGGCCGCGCGGCAGGACGATCCTGAACGGGTCGGTGAGCAGGCGTCGTCGGACGAGCGAGTCGCTCACGGTGGGGTTCTCGTGGTCCTCGATGACGGCGAGGTCCAGGTCCCCTCGTCGGAGCAGGGTCAGCGCGTCGTCGCGTTCGGCGACGCGCAGGCTGATCCGCAGGCCGGGCAGTGTCGAACTGGTCTGCGCGAGGGCACGGGGAACGAGTTCGCCACCGGCCGTGGCGAACGACGCCATTCGCAGCACACCCCGCTCACCTGCGGCCAGCGCCGCGAGCGCGGCCTCGGCTTCGGCCGCGCCGTCGAGCAGGCTGGCGGCGTGCTGGGAGAGCAGCAGACCGGCCGCGGTGGCCCGCACACCCCGGCCCGCGGGCTCCAGCAGGACCGACGCGGTCTGCCGTTCGAGCGCGGTGACGTGCTGGCTCACAGCCGATGGGGTGTAGCCGAGATGCGCGGCGGCGGCTCGCACCGATCCGGTTGTCACCACGGCGTGCAGTGCGCGCAGATGTCGGAGGTCGAGCACCCTTCGACCGTACAGCAATGCTGAACAAACGAGCAGAATTCATCGCTTGTGCTGTGCAGTCCGATTGTCGAGGGTTGGGGCAACCACAGGACGTAGAAGGAGCTAACTCACGATGCCCACCCCCGAGACGCTGCTCGTCTTCGCCGTTGTTTCGGCAGGGATCATGCTCGTTCCCGGACCGTCGAACTTCTTCCTGCTCGCGCACGGGATCAGCCACGGTCGTCGAGCAGCGCTCGCCGCCGCCGCCGGAATCGAAGCCGCGTCGCTCGTGCGCGTCCTGCTCGCGGCGGCAGGGCTCTCGGCGGCACTGGCCGCGTCCGCGGTGGCGTTCACGGCGGTTCGCTGGGCGGGAGTGGCCTACCTCGCATACCTGGGATACCAGGCCTTCCGCACACCCGCCCCGACCGGAGAGACCTCCACGACAGCGGCGGCCACCACCACCCGATCCGTCGGCAAAGGTCTGCTCGTCGGACTGGGCAACCCGAAGATGATGGTCTTCTACCTCGCTTTCCTGCCGCAGTTCATCCACCACGAACGCGGTCCCGAGGCCATCCAGATCCTGGTGCTCGGCACCGTTTTCTGGATCATCGGCGCGGCCTGGGACCTGGCGTTCGCGTGCGCGTCCGGAACGATCGGGAACTGGCTCCGCCACCGACCTCGCGTCGCGGCGTTCCAGCCACGGGTCGAGGGAGCCGCCTACCTGGGCCTCGCGAGCTGGGCCGCGATCACCGGTTCACGATCGAGCTGACCGAAGGTGCGCGTCCGCTTGATGTCGTTGCCGGTGACGTCATGACTGCGCGCGACCGCTACGAAGGATTGGTCGTCGTGATCGGTCGGTTCCGTCGAGGAAGTCAGAGGAGCACTGGTGGTCGTCGTCGTGGACGGGGCGCGTTCGGACGCTGGAGCGGTTCCAGCGTCCGAACAGCGATGCGCACAACGGTTCGAACGAATGACCGCGACTGGCGGTCACCACCAAGCGGGCGTCGGTCGCCGTGTACGCGTGGGTGGAGGTTCCCCCTGTCCGAACCGGCTGGTGGTCTAGCAGCCGGTCCCGCAGGACTGGATCACGCGGCTCAGGTAGCGGGTTGCCCCACCAGGGCGGTGAGGTGTGCCAGTGACTGGGAGATACCCGCCCGCACGTCGGCATCGGTGATGATGCCCTGGTCGTCGATCATGCCCGGACTGACCGGCAGGTGCACGCAGGCGTCCTCGACGATCCCGGCGCCGGTGTAGTTGAGCACCAGGCGCAACGAGGCGTGTGCGTTCGCCGCCTTGGTGAGGTTGCCGGACACGTTGATCCACGCGGTGGGCTTGTCGCCGATCTCGATGCCGCCGACGGTCCAGTCGAGCAGGTTCTTGAAAGAACCGGGCAGCGCGCCGGCGTACTCCGGGGTGCAGATCAACAGTGCCGCCGACTTCTCGATCCGCGTCCGCAGATCCACGACCGCTTGTGGTAACGGTTCCCTGTCGTCGTCGGGGTTGAAGTGCGGCAGATCGGCCATGCCGTCATAAGTCGCGGCGCGAAAACCGTCGGGCATCATGGTTGCCGCTGTGCGCAGCAGAGCCGAGTTGCTCGACCCGTCACGCAGACTTCCGGAAATCAGCAAAATGTCGGAAATGTCATTCATCCCTTATCTCATTCCGTTTCGATGGCAGCCGACTCGTGCAGGTCACTGCCACGGATGAAGGTGTACGCGATGAGCGCGCCCACCGCACATACCGCGGCGCACACCAGCATCACCGATCCGAAGGAGTCGACGAACACCGCCCGCGCCACGTCGGTGACGTCATCGCCCAGTTCGCGGCCAGCGCCCGCCGCGATCGCCCGGCCGATCTCCCGGTCGTGCCCGGCGTCGCCGGTGGCCGAGGTCGAGCCGCCGAAGGCCGAGATCACCTTCGACTGGAACAGGGCGCCGAACGCCGCGACGCCGACGGCCACACCGACCTGCTGGAACGTCTCGCCGATACCGGTGGCCATACCTGCCTTGGCCGGTTCCACGACGCCCACCGACACCACGGACCGCGGCGGGTTGAACATGCCCATGCCGATGCCCATCACGATCATGCTCGGCAGCAGCGACAACCACGAGTCGTCCGGGCCGACCAGCGCGATCAGGCCCATGCCCACCGCGATGAGCAGGATCGAGGTCCCGATCAGCGCGCCGGGTGCGAACTTGGTGACCACGCCACCGGTGACGGCGGCGAACACGAACAGCACCAGCGTCAGCGGCAGCAGTCGCAGACCGGCTTCCAGCGCCGAGTAGCCGAGCACGTTCTGCAGGTAGGAGACCTCGATGAAGATGGCCGCCAGGCTGGTGGCGTTGGACAGGAAGGTCGCCAGCGACAGCCCGAGGAACGTGCGGTTGCCGAACAGACCGAGATCGAGCATGGCGGCGTCGCCCCGCCGCTTCTCCACGATGGCGAACACCACGAGCAGCAGCACGCCGACCACGAACATGGCCAGGACCGGGATGCTCGTCCAGCCGAGCGCGTCGCCGCGCAGGAAGCCGAGGACGAGCAGCACCAAGGCGGCGCTGAACACGACCAGGCCGGGCCAGTCGACGGCAGCCGCGCCGCCGGGGCGGACCTCCCGCAACTTCACCAGGGTCAGCGCCAGCAGCACCACGCCGATGGGCAGGTTGACCAGGAAGATCCACCGCCAGTCGACCTCGGCGAGCAGTCCGCCCAGGGCCGGACCGAACGCCAGCGCCAAGCCGGTCACGGCGCCGAAGAGGCCGAACGCCTGGCCGCGCTCCTTGCCCGAGAACTCCTGCGCGATCAGTGCCGGGCCGACCGCGAACAGCACCGCGGCGCCCAACCCCTGGACGCCGCGGGCGACGCAGAGCACGACCATGTCCTGGGCGGCGCCCGCGGCCAACGAGGCCAGGGTGAACACGACCAGGCCGACGCAGAACACCCGCTTGCGGCCGATCCGGTCGGCCAGCGAACCGCCGGTGAGCAGGAACGCGGCCAGCGCCAGGGTGTAGGCGTCGATCACCCACTGCTGCGCGGTCAGGTCGGCGCCGAGGTCGACGCGGATGTCGGGCAGTGCGACGTTGACCACCGTCACGTCCAGCATCAGCATGAAGGTCGCGACGCAGGCCACTCCGAGTGTCCACCACCGAGTGGTGGACGGTGTTCGCGCCACCGTCGATTCCTCCGGCGAGGAAGCCCCAGCCGACATGTCGTTCTCCTCTGCTTGCGAGTTCACCGCGCGCCGACGACCGGCCGCGGCATTCGGAAATTCCTCGGGTTCGCGGCGATTGCGACAACGGTGCCGCGATGGTGCGCGCCAATGGTCAAGCGGATGCGCCCGCCGCTTCCCGGTCGTTCGCCGACGAAACCTCGTACACATCGCGGGGAACGGACGAAATGCCGCGCACCGTCGCCAGCACCGTGCCGTCCGGTGCGGTGGCAACGCATTCGCCAGGATCGCCCCCCGTGTTCGCAAGGTACCGCAGGGTGATTTGTCCCGTGCACCGGACGTCCCACTCCCGATCGTTTCCCGGAACGTGGATTTCCACGGCGGCGATGGCGGTCGGCACGATCATCGTGACCGTTTCCGCATTCCTGCCGTCGAGCACGGAGGTCCGCAACAGCGCGTCGATCGTGGCGCTGGGCACGGTGAACCCGTCCAGCCGCGTCCCCCGGTGCGGCATGCCGAACCGCGCGGAACCGCCGTCCCCGTGCAGCCGGGCGTCACGCAGACCTCCGAAGACCCCTTGCAGCCGAAGCGATCCGCCGAGCTGGTAGACGTCCGGCACCGGGATTCCGGGCGGTGGCCCGGAAACGATCCTCCGCGCGGGGGTGTGCTCGGCGGCGAGGTGCACGGTCATCCGCGCGTGTTCCCGTGAGGGCACGGGGCCCGACGGCGCGCTGTCGAGGCGCACCCGGACCTCGTCGCCGTCACGGCTCGCGGTGACCACGAGGTGACGGGGCCAGGAGGCGCGGGGCGCGCGGATGAACGTCGACAGCACGATGTCGGTGAACCGCGCCGCCACCAGCCAGGGGACGAGCGCCGTCGCGGCTTCGGCGGCGATCTGCAGCACCACCGTCGCCGGGACGGTCGGCCGCCCGTCCACCAGGTGGTCGAGCAGCCAGGGGTGGTCGGCCAAGTCCAGCGTGCACCGCCATCGCGTCTCGGAGCTGTCGGATTCGGGTGGTTCGGTGAGGAACGCCGGCGGCCGGGTGGCCGCGCGGTCGCGCAAGCCCGGTGCGTTGCGGTGCAGCGTCGACCACTCGGTCTCGCCGAGCCAGGTGGTCGCGAGTGCCTGGGCCGGGTCGCCGCGGCCCGCTAATTCGGCGCGCAGGAACTCCTCGCCCTGCTGGTCCGTCAACTGGGTGAAGTCGGCCAGCCCGGAGGCGAACGGCGATCCGGTCGCGTAGGCGGAGGCCATCCCGGATTCCACCCACAGCCCGGAGACGATCGCGAGTTCGTCACGCCCGGCCGCCCGGCTCGTGGCGGCCGAGAGCATCAGGTATTCGTTACCCGCCTGGTAGTCCGCCTCGCCGCGCATCCCGATGAACGCGCCGATGGAACTGAGCGCGCACCACAGCGCGGGCGGTCGGGTGGCCAGTGCCGAGCGCAGGTTGCGGTCTCCGCGCACCTTCACGTCGCGGACAAGCCGGTAGTCGTCGAGGCTTTTGCGGGTGAGGGCGGTGCTGCGGACCAGTCCCGCGCCGTGCACGACGACGTCGACACCGCCGTCGACGTCGAGCACCTCGTCGACCACGGCCGCGACCCCGGAGGCGTCGCGCACGTCGCACTGGCGGTAGTGCACGCGGTCTTCCCCGTAGCGCGCCCGCAGGTCCCGGATGGTCGCGGCGCGCTCGGCGGCGCGCACCGCCTCGGTGAAGCGCCGGTTGAGCGACGCCATCTTCTCACCGGGGTGGCGGACCATCAGTTCCCGCAACGCGGTCGCCTTGTCCGGCAGTTCGACCGGGGTGTCCGAGTCCGGTTCCGGCGCTGTTCCCAGCAGCCACACCGCCCGCGGGGACGTATCCGCGAGCAGTTCGCGCACCAGGCGCGCGGTGATGCCGCGGGCGCCGCCGGTGGCCAGGACCACCGGATCCGCGACCACGCCGGGATCTGCGTCCTCGGTGGTGGCGGCGATCGGGCGCGGCACCATCTCGTAGCGCGTCCCTCCGCGCAGGTAGGCGACGGGGAGGTGGCGGTGACGTCCGCTCTCCGCGGCCAGGGCGGCCAACCCGGCCGGCAGGTCGGGGGAGTCGGTGATCACGGCGAAGACCAGGCAGCCGGGCAATTCGTGCTCGACGCTGCGCAGCAGCCCCGTGCTCAGCCCGGTCTCGGGGCGGGGCACGGCGCCGTCGAAACCGTCGAGCAGCAGCACTCCCAGGCTCCCGCCCGCGTCCAGGGGCTCGACCAACGTGCGGATCACGACGAAGACCAGGTCGTTGGCCGTGAGCGCGTCCTCGAACGACGCCCCGGCGGTGAGGACGACCCGCACGTGCCGTGCGCCCGTCTCGCGGACGAGGGTGTCGGCGGCCTCGGGAGCGGTGTCGAGCCCGAGCACCAGGGCCGCCTTCCGGCTGAAGACGTCCGGTCGGTCCGTGACGACGACGCAGTCCCCCGGGATCGCGGGCAACTCAAGGCAGTCGGTCCGGGGCGGGGTCGGCCACAGCTCCAGGGCGTGCCTGGTGAGCAGGTCGCGCAGTCGCGGTTTCGCGTCCGCGCGCTCGGCCACGGTCACGGCGATCGACGGGGTCCGGTGGTCCTCCTGGGCCGCGAGGACCGTCCGGCCACCGCTCGTGTGCAGCAGCCGCAGCAGTTCCACGGCGCTTTCCGCGCCGTGGTGCACGCGATCCCGGCCGCTGTCCGTCGCGGCGGCGCCTCGGCCGGCCACCTCGATCACCGCCAGCTCGGTCAGGTGGTGGGCGGCGGCGACGCCGCGGCGGGTGAGGACGACGCCGACCGCGCCCTCGGCGGGCTCGCGACCGTTGCGGTGTCGCACCTGCTCGGCGGCGGCCGCGACCCCGACGACGAACGCGACGTCGATCTCCCCGTCGCGCAGCGAACGGGTGGCGACCACCAGCGCCGAGGTGAAGGAGTCCAGTCCCGCGTCCAACGCCATGTTCGGGCCGTGCAGGTCCAGCCGCTGCGCGATCCTGGCCGGGATGATGTTGGGCATCAAGCCGGGGTAGGTGTCCTCGGTGGCGGCGGGTACCGCGGCCAGCACGGGCCCGGCCACCAGATCGGCGAACCCGTCGATGCCGCCGCGGGCCGCCAGGTCGGCGAGGTAGGCGCGCGTGTCGTGGCGCACCGCGGCCGTGGTGGGTCCGCTGTGCCCGACGAACACGCCGGTCCGCTGGGCCAGTCCGGTGGTGTCGAACCAGTCGCCCGCCAGCGCGTCCGCGCACCGGACCGCGATCACCTGGCTGCGGTCCATCGCGGCGATCGCCGACGGTGCGAGCCGCATGTCCACCGGTGACGGCAGCGGGTAGTCCTCGGGGAACCGCGCGGGCCAGTCGACGGCTCCGCCGCGCAGCCAGTCGCGCACCCGGTCCACGTCCGGGTCGCCGGGCAGGTGCGCCGCCCACCCGGTCACCACCACCGGGTCCTCGGGATCGTCCACGGCGGTCGGCGGCGTGCTCGGAGGGGTGTCGGTGAGCAGCAGGTGCCCGTTGGTGCCGCCGAAGCCCATCGCCGAGATCGCCACCGTGCGCGGGCGGTCCCCGGCGTGCCACGCGACGTCGTGGGAGGGCACCGCGATGCGGACCTCGGGACCGAGCCCGGTCGGCAGTTCGGTGAAGTGCCGCTGCGCGGGGATCCTCCCGTGGCGCAGGGCGAGCAGCGCGTGCACGGCCGAGACCGCGCCCGCCGCCCATCCGGGGTGGCCGACCACCGACTTGTTCGACGACACCGTCCACCCGCCGGTCGGCCCGCTCATCTCGTTGAGCACGGACAGTTCCGTCCGGTCGCCCGTGGGCGTGCCGGTCGCGTGCGCGATGACCCAGTCGATGTCGGTGGGCGCCATGCCCGCGGCGTCCCAGGCCCGCCGCAGCGCGATCCGCTGGCCCACCGGGTTCGGCGCGTAGATGGCCTTGCCCTTGCCGTCGGACGAGCCGCCGAATCCGGCCACGCAGCCGAGCACGGTGTCGTTGTCGGCGCGGGCACGGGCGAGGGTCTTGAGCACCAGGACGGCCGCGCCGTCGGTGAACAGCACCCCGTCGGCGCGGGAGTCCAGCGGCCGGACCGCGCCGGAGCGCGAGAGGCCGCGCAGCTTCGAGAACAGCACGAGGTTCTGCACGCCGAGCGCGAAGGCGCCGCCGCAGACCGCGACGTCCGCTTCGCCCGCGCGCAGTGCCCGCGCTCCGATGTCGATGCTGTAGAGCGAGGACGAGCACGCGGTGTCGAGCACCACGACCTCGGTGTCGGCGGGCAGGTCGGACGCCGCGCGCCGGGCGATGCGGTAGGGCAGCATCCGTTCGGGGGAGTCCACCGCCAGCGGGTACGCCTCGCGCAGCAGGCACTCGGCGCCTGCGTCGAACCGGTCGCCCAGCAGTCTGCGCACCTCGCGGACGACCAGGCTCTGCTCCAGGTGGTGGCTGCCGTCGGCGGTGAGGCCCACGGCGAACAGGTGCCGGTCGGCCGCGGATGTGGTCACCGTCGCCATGGCCTGCGCGATGCTGCGCCGCAACCAGCCCTCGGTGAAGTCCTCGCCGGGGTCGGCGTCCGCGTCGGGCGGCATGAAACCGGACACGCGGGAGTAGGTGCGATCGACCTCGGTGGGGTCCGCCGACCAGATGTGGGCCAGGTCGATGCGGCCGCCCGGCTCGCCGAACACCGTCCGCTCGCCTTGGAGCAGGTCCCAGAACCGGTCCGGCGAGTCGGCCCCCGGCAGCACGAGACCCATCCCGACCACCACGATCGCGTCCGGGTCCGCGTCGGCCCTGTCCATGGCCACCACGGACTCGACGTGGCCGGCGTCCGCCGCGGCGGGCGGGGCGAGGGTGGCGTCCACCGTCAGGCACTGCCCGCCGATCAGGTCGGCGTGCGGGCCGGTCAGGTACACCACCGCCGCGGCCACCGCACCGCCCACCGCACGGTCCCTCGGGCCGACCACGGCGACCGCGTTCACCCTGGCCCCGCCACCCGACCGCTCGACCGCCGCGCGCAGGGCGGCGGGCCCACCGTGCAGGGGCCACTCACCGGGCGCGTCGGTGCGCGTGTCGGCGATGACCACCGCTGTCCGGCCGGTGTCCGAAGCCGTCGCGCGGAACGCCTCGGACGCCGGGTACCCTGCGGGGTCGACGACGTGCGCCACCGCCTCGCCCGCCGTCGATGCCCCCGGCGCCACCGCGGACACCTCGATACCGACGGCGGCAAGCGCGTCGAGGACTTCCCGCGCGAACGCCCCGATCCCGACGACCGCCACCCGCCGCGCCGTCATCGTGTGGATCCCTCGGCGGCGAGGGTCGCCGTGACCATGCCCGCCAGCTCGGCCAGTGTGGCGTGGGCCAGGAACCGGCCGTCGTTGACCGAGGTGGGCAGCCGGAACTCGGTGCTGACCCGGCCCAGCATCTCGGCCCGCTTGAGCGAGTCGATCCCCAGCTCGGCCTCCAGGTCCGCCTCGGGCTCGATGGCCTCCAACGGGTACTGCAACACGGTCGCGTAGAGCACGCGCAGCCGCTCGGTCACCTCCGCCACGTGCGGGCCGGCCACGGGCATCGCGGCAGGCAGGGACGCGGGGTGAACGGCTTGCGGCGTCGGGACTTCCTCCGGTGTGGACGGTCCGGCCGGACCCGCGACGACGACGCCGGGCACGCTCGCGGTCACCAACTTGCCCAGACCGCCGCCTCCGCACTCGACGACCGTGCGCAGCCCGTCGGCGTGCAGGGCGCGGATCGCGGCGAGGAAGTCGACCGGTGAGGTCAGGTGTCGCACGAGCAAGGCCCCCAGGTCCTCGGAGTCGCCGACGTACCCGCGCAGCAGCGGGGAGTAGACGGGCAGTCGCAGTGGCCGCTGCCGCACGCTCGCGACGGCCTCGGCGAACCGCTCGGCGGCCAGTGCCATCCCCGCGGAGTGGTAGGCGTACGGCGCGGGCAGCCGCACCGTGCGCACCCCCAGTGCCTCGGCCACCCCGCGCACCGCGTCGAGCGCGGTGACCGGGCCCGCCACGACGGTGCGGGCCGGCGCGTTGAGCACCGCGACCCCGGCGCGTCGGTCGCCCACCGCGGCGACCACGTGCGCGGTGCGGTCGGCGACCAGGTCGAGCGAGAGCATGCCGCCCGGCTCGGTCGCGCACTCGGCCAGCGCCACCGATCGGTGGCACACCAGCCTGAGGGCGTCGACGAGGTCGAAGGCGCCCGCGACGGTGAGCGCGGCCAGTTCGCCGAGGCTGTGGCCGACGAGCACGTCCGGGACCGCGTCGCGGGCCGCGCGGTGGTACTCGCCCACGGCGGCGGCGAACACCACCAGTTGCAGGGTGAACGGGTCGGTCGCGGCCAACTCCGCCGCGGCCGGGGTGGTCGGGTCGAGCAGGTGCGCGCGGACGCCGGATCGGCCGAACTCGGCGGCGACCGCGTCGGTCGCGTCGAGCAGCCGGTCCAGCTCGGCCGCGCCGCGCTCGCCTGCGAACATCCCGGGTCGGAAGGCTCCCTGGCCCGCCAGCAGGAATGCGGTCTTGGACATGTCAGGTCCCCCTTGTGATGAGTTGCGGATCGTTCGGCGTCGCTGTCGCGCGTTGGGCGGATCGGACGTCGTGGACGATCTGCCGAGCGATCTCCCCAGGACGTTCTGCGAGGTAGAAGTGGCCGCCGGGGTGCACGTGCACGCCGATCAGCCGCCGCGCCGCCGCGGCGAGCCCGGCCAGCCGGGCTTCGGTGGCGCCGGGGTCGTCCCGGCCGCCGAACACCGATATCGGGGTTTCCAGCCACGTGGTGTCGCCCACCGGGTCGAACTCCTCCAGGACCGCCAGATCGGCGCGCAGCGCGGGCAGCACGAACCGCCGCAGCGCCGGGTCCGCCAGCAGGCCCGGTGGTGTCCCGCCCATGTCCGCCAGCAGGTCGAGGAACTGCCCGTCGGTCATGGCCTCGACCCCGGCCCGGCCGCGACCGGGCCGGGCCGTCCAACCGGACAGGCCCAGCCATACCGGTGCCGGACCGCATCCGGCGAGCAGCAGGCCCGCCATCCGCGACACCACGGCCGCGCCCATGCTGTGCCCGAACAGCGCCAGCGGCCGGTCGAGCCCGTCGAGCGCCCGGTCGAGCAGAGCCGCGGCCACCTCGTCGAGGTCACGGGCAGGCGGTCGGTCGTGCGCCAGTCCCCGGCCGGGGACGTCGAGCGCGAGCACCTCCCAGTCGTCGGGCAGGTGCTCCTCCCAGCCCCGGTAGGCCAGCCGCGATCCGCCGGCGTGGTGGGCGAGCACCAGCCGGACCCCTTGGTCACCGATCACCATTCGACCGGCAGCTCGCGCACGCCGTAGAGCACCATGTCGTGCCGGAACGGCAGTTCGTCGATCGCCCGCGGCGCGCGCAGCCCCGGGATCCGGTCGAACAGGCCCGCGAACACCGTGGACAGCTCGATCCTGGCCAGGGTGAGCCCGATGCACTTGTGGAAGCCGTGACCGAAGGCGATGTGGCGGTTCACCGCGGGGCGGTGGATGTCGAAGACGTCGGGGTCGGCGAACACCGATTCGTCGCGGTTGGCGGCGTTGAGCATGACGAGCACACCGTCGCCCGCCTTGATCTGCTGCCCGCCGATCACCACGTCCTTGGTCGCCGCGCGCGGCAGGCCGGAGTGGTTGATCGACAGGTAGCGCATCATCTCCTCGACCGCGCCGGGCATCAGCGCCGGATCGGCGCGCAGCGCGGCGAGCTGGTCGGGGTGCTCCAGCAGGGTCAGCACCCCCAGGCCGATCATCTGCGCCATGGTGTCGTACCCCGAGAGCAGCAGCAGTGCCGCGAGGCCCACCAACTCCGCGTGGTCGAGCTGCTCGGCCTGCTCGTGCTTGATGAGCCTGCCGAACAGGTCGTCCTTCGGGTCCAGCTTCTTGGCCGTGACCATCCGGTCGAAATAGGCCATCAGCTCTTCGGCGGCCCTGGTGGTGTCCTCCGGCGGCGAGTTGCGGTCGAGGATGGTGTCGGTCAGGCCCACGAAGATGTCCTGATCCCCCATGGGCACGTCGAGCAGTTCGCAGATCATGGTCGCCGCCATCGGATAGGCGAGGTCTGCCACCAGTTCCGCGGAGTCGCCGCGCGCCAGCATCCGGTCGATCAGTTCGTCGAGGACCTCCTGCATCCTCGGTCGCAGGGCTTCCATGCGCCCCACCAGGAACTCGCGGGTGACGAGGCGGCGCAGGCGGGACTGGTCCGGCGGGTCGAGCTGGAGGAAGAACCCCGGCGGCGGCGGCACGTCCCCGGACATGTAGCTGGGGAAGCCGGGGGTGCGCGGGTCCGAGCTGAAACTGGGCTCGGTCAGCACCGCGGCGCAGTCCTCGTGCCGGGTGACCAACCAGGCGAGGCCGCGTGGCGTGCGCACCCGCAGGACCGGTTGGTCGCGGCTCAGCGACCGGTACTGCGGCGGCGGGTCCAGCGGGTGGCTGCGCGCCATGGGGAAGTCGGGGACGACGGAGGTCATCGGGTCACTCTCCGTTCGAGGAGACGGCGGCGGGTGGGGCGGGCAGGTAACCGATCGAGACGAAGTACCGCAGGTAGAGGTCCATCAGTTCGCGGTCGACCGGCCGCGCCTGGATGCCGGACCCGGCCAGCGCGGCGGTCAGCCGGCTGTTGTCGAACACCGGGTGGCTGCCCGCGAGACCGATCTCCTCGGCGGGCCGGTCCGGGTGGAACAACGGGATGTAGGGCGCGAGTTCGTTGTCCGCGCCGCGCTCCACGGCCGCTATCAGCTCCTCGCGCCACTGCGGGTAGGGAAGCAGCCGCAACGGGTGGCCCAGCGCGATGATGTGGTCGACGATCTCGTCCATGTCGACGCTGCGCGCGCCGGGCAGGTGGTAGGTCTGCGGCGCGGCGCCGGACAACGCGATGTGCGCGACCGCCTTGGTGCAGTAGTCGACGGGGACCAGTTCCAGCCGGAAGTCGTAGCGCATCGCGGCGCCGAGCTGGATCCAGCCGCGGATCAGGTGGTTGATGAAGGTGTCCGTGGCGCAGGCGCCGGTGTCCTGGGCGCCGGTCAGCGCCCCCGGCCGGTAGACCGAGGCGGGCACGCCGCGTTCCCGCGCGGTGTGCACCAGGGTGTCGGACACCCACTTCGTCTGCCGGTAGCCGCCGACCACGCCCTCCGGGTCGGGCAGCGGGTCCTCGCTCCAGGTCATCTCACCCGGCCTGCCGGGGAACGCGCCGGTCGAGCAGACGTAGTGCACCGGTTTGATCCGACCGCGGCAGGCCAGTCGCAGCACTTCGACGGTGCCGAGCACGTTGACCGGCTTGGCCTGGTGGTAGGGGATCGTCCAGCGCGAATCGGCCGCGTTGTGGACGATCATCTCCACGTCGCGGGCCAGTGCGCGGTAGTCCGTGCGCCCGAGGCCGAGGTACGGCCTGCCGACGTCGCCCGCGATCCCGCGCAGCCGGGTCTTGTCGCCCGGACGCAGGATGCCGTAGTGCTCCAGGTTCGCGCACACCCGGTCCAGGGCGTTGTCGGCGTTGTCCGCACGGGTGAGGACGAGCAGTTCGGCATCGCTGCGGTCGAGCAGTTCGCGCACCAGGTACGCGCCGGTGTACCCGGTCGCCCCGGTGACCAGGATCGTGGTGTACGGGCCGTACGAGGCGGGGATGGCGTCCGGGTCGGGTCGCACGTCCTCGGGCAGTACCGCCTCCCGGCGCAGTTCCTCGGCCCGCACACCGCGTTGGTCGCCACCGTCGGTCAGGGCGGGGTCGCCGGTGGCGCCGACCAACCCGGCCAGCCGCTCGATCGTGGGCTGCTCCAGGAACCTGCGCAGGTCCACGCGCACGTCGAAGGTCTCCCGCACACCCGCGGCCATCCTCATGACCAGCAGCGAATTGCCGCCCAGGTCGAAGAAGTCGGTCCGGACCCCGACCCGGCGCACGTCGAGCATGTCCGCCCACACGTCGGCGAGCCGGGACTCGACGGTGGTCCGGGGGGCGAGGTAGCCGCCCTCGGGCGGCCGGTCGTCCTCCAGCGGCGGCAGGTTCTTGCGGTCGACCTTGCCGTTGGCCAGCGTCGGCAACGTCGGCAGCACCACGAACCGCGTGGGCACCATCGCGTCCGGGAGCGAGGCTCGGGCGAACTCGCGCAGGTCCGTCCGCAGCGCGGTCTCCCACGAGGTGGCCAGCGGGTCGTTGCCGAGAACGGCTTCGGGGGTGCTCACGCGCTGTTCTCCGTCCGGTCGACGCGGGCTCGGGTGAAGTGGGCCGCCGTGGTCCGCAGCGATCCGTCGGCGGGCACCACCAGGCTGACCGCGCGACCGGCCCGCCCGGCCGCGTCCACCAGGTCCTCCGGGTGCGGGGCGGTCTCCTCGTCGACCTCCCACAGCAGTCGTTCGAGGTCCCATACGGTCGCTGTGTCCGGCAGGCCGTCGAGCAGGTCCACGGCCGCCGCATGGCGCGCCAACCGCCGGTTGGGCACTCCGGTGACCACCACCGCCCCCGGTTCGGCCGCGAGGAACCCGTCCAGGTCGTCGGCGACGTCGGCCCACGCGACCGTAGTCGCCGGGGCGACGACGGGAGGCGGTCCGATGTGGAGCGCCACGTCGAAGCGGAACGCGGTCAACTCGTTGTCCGACCGCCCGCGCTTGAGCTCCGCCCGCACTTCGCCGATGTCGGCGCACTCCTCGGCGAGCCGGTGGAAGAACGCGGGCGACAGGCACAGTTCCGATTCGTCGCGCACGTGCCGGGTCACGGTCGCCCGCACCTCCTCGGCCGGTTGCAGGATCGGCGCGCGGTGCAGCACGACGGACGTGTGGAACTCGGGCAGCACCCGCACACTGCGGATGTCGCCGACGTGCACGACTCCGCCGGGCCGCACCACACGTGCGGCCTCGACGAGCACACGGCGCAGGTACTGCGGACCGGGGAAGTACTGCACCACGGAGTTGAGGACCACCGCGTCCAGGCTGTCGGTGGCCAGCCCCTCCAGGTACTCCGGACCGCCGCGCACCAGGCGCACGTGCTCGGGCAGCGGCCGGTCGCCCAGGCAACGCGCTGCGGTGGCGAGCGCGGCGGGGGAGATGTCGACACCGTGGTACTCGCTGGTGCGCTCGGCCAGCGAGCGCAGCACCAGGCCGACACCGACACCGATGTCGGCGATCGCGTCCGGGGCGTGTCCCGCGATCCGCTCGACGGTGTGCCCGAGCCATTCGCGCATCTGCCCGGCCGGGATCGGTTCGCCGGTGTAGCTGCTGGCCCAGCCCGCGAACTCGTCGTCCTCCCCGGCCCTGTCCGGCTGGTAGGTCTGCTGCCACACCTCGGCCCAACCGCGCACGTGCGTCTGCTCGGCGGCCGGGTCGCCGTGCGCGCCGGTCGGGGTCACGTAGGCGACCAGTTCGGCGCCGGTGGCCCCCGTGACGGCGACCACGGCCACGGCCTCGACATCGGGGTGGCGCGACAGCACGCTCTCCACCTCGTCCGGCTCCACCCGGTGGCCGTGGATCTTGACCTGGCGGTCGACGCGGCCGAGGAACTCCAACACCCCGCCCGCGCCGCGTCGCACCCGGTCTCCGGTGCGGTAGAACCGGCTGCCGTCCAGGACGACGAACCGCTCCTCCGTCAGCTCCGGCCGGTCGAGGTAACCGGCGGCCACGCCGTCACCGCCGATCCACAACTCACCCGACACGCCAAGCGGCACGTCACGCGCATGCTCGTCGAGCACCCGGACGGAGGTGTTTGCGATGGGCAGGCCGATCGGCACGGTCCCGCGCTCGTCGGCCGGGTCCAGTTCGTGCACCGTGGACCAGATGGTGGTCTCGGTGGGCCCGTACATGTTGAGCACCCGCACCCCCGGCAACGAGTCGAGCAACTTGCGCGCCAAACCGGACGGGAAGGCCTCGCCGCCGACCAGCAGGGCCCTGACCGAGCCCAGCGCGGCCAGTGCCGACGGTTCGGTCGCCACCGCCGACAGCAGCGACGGCGTGCCCTGCGCCAGCGTCACCCCGTGGCGCAGGCACAGGTCCCGCAGCGAGTGCGGTGCGCGGGCCACCTCGTCCTCGTGGTCGCGGCGCAGCCGATCGACCCGGACCAGGCTCTCGAGCGCGGCGTCGGTCGGCACGCCGAAGTCGATCAGGCACGCGATCTCGTCCACCCCGGCGTCGGCCAGGTCGCGCACCAGCGGCGCGCAGGTCTCCGGTGAGCCGAAGAGCCCGGACGTCTCGAAGTAGCGGTCGATGGCCTGCTCGATCACCGCGTCCACGTAGGACTCGGCGTCCTGGTCGGGAAAGTCCTGCCCGGTGCTGGCGAACATGGTGCGCCACAGCTCGGTGGAGCTGCGCAAGTACGCCCGGAACGGTTCGCGGGCCCGGGCGCGGGCCTGCCGCGGGTCGTCGGACATGAAGGTGTGCACCATCAGCGTCACCTGCCCCGGACCCGCATGGCCTGCATCAGCCCTCGCCTCGCGGTAGGCGGAGATCTTCTCCGCGAGGGCGTCCGGGCGCTGCCCGAGCAGGTGGGTGAGCAGGTTGACGCCGTCGGCGCCCGCCTGGCGGAAGGTCGACACGGTGCCCACGGAGGTCAGCCAGATCGGTGGTTCGGCCTGCACGGGTCGCGGGAAGACCCGCACCCGCACCGTTTCACCGCTGCCGCCGATCCGCTCGACCGGGTCGCCGCGCCACAGGGCGCGGAACTGGTCCAGGTGCTCGACCATGACCTTCTTGCGGTCGGGGAAGTTGCCGGGCTGGAACACGAAGTCGTTGGAGTTCCAACCGGACGCGAAGGCCAGCCCGACCCGGCCGCGGGAGAGGTTGTCCACAAGGGACCACTCCTCGGCCAGCCGCACCGGGTCGTGCAGCGGCGCGACGACACTGCCGCTGCGCAGGCCGATCCGCTGCGTGATGGTGGCCAGGGCGGCCGACATCACCGACGGGTTCGGGTAGAGCCCGCCGAACTCGTGCCCGTGCCGCTCGGGGGTCCAGATCGCCCGGAAGCCGTGCGCGTCGGCGTAGCGGGCGGCGTCGAGCACCAGCCGGTAGCCCTCGCCGGCGTCCTGCTCGCCCGCGGCCGCGGCGAAGAAGAACAGGCTGAACCCGAGCGCCTGCTCCGACCTGCTCTCGCGGTCCGGGCGCACCAGGTTCCGGATGATCCCCTCGTCGGCGACCACGACGTGCGCGCCGCGGGTCAGCGGCCAGAGCAGTTCCAGCACCGAGATGTCGAACGACACGCTGGTCACCGCCAGCACCACGTCCTCGGGGCCGCAGCCCACCCGGTCGTCCATGCCCGCGAAGAAGTTGACCACGTTGCGGTGGGTCAGTTGCGCGCCCTTGGGGGCGCCGGTCGACCCCGAGGTGTACATGACGTACGCCCGGTCGTCGGAACCGCTGACCACCTCGGGCGGGGTGGCGGGCAGCCCGGCGAGCACGACGTGCTCGGCATCGATGTCGACCACCGGGCACGTGAGGGCCCCGGTCAGCTCCTCCGGCGTGCCCGCCGCGGTGAGCAGGCACGTGATGCCTGCGTCGGTCGCGATCCCGAGCAGCCGCGGCAGCGGGAAGGCCGGGTCCATGGGCACGTAGCCCGCACCCGCCTTGAGCACCCCGAGCAGCGACACGAGCAGCCGCGTCCCGCGGTGGACGCCCACACCCACCAGGTCACCGCGCCGCACCCCCGCCTGCACCAAGCGGTGCGCCACCCGGTTCGCGGAGGCGTCCAGTTCGGCGTAGGTGATGCCGTCCCAGCGGTGGGAGGCGGCACGGGCGTCCGGGGTGCGCGCGGCCTGGGCCTCGAACATCCCGTGCAGCGTGGCGGTCGTGTCGTAGCCCGTGGCGGGACCGTGCCAGGAGGCCAGTTCCCGGTGCTCCTGCCCGCTCAGCAGGTCGATCTCCGACACCGGCCGTCCCCGGTCGCCCGCGATGGCCTCCAACGCCCGCTGGTGGTACCCGGCGAGCCGCTCGCACAGCTCCTCGGGAAGCGCGGCAACGTCGCAGTCGAGCCAACCCAGCAGCCTGCCGGTGCCGGGCTCGACCAGGAAGTCGACCGCGACCGGGTAGTTGGTGTCGGCCACACCGATGCTCGCACCCAACTCGGCCCGGCGCGCCCGGTAGCGGTCGCGGTGGAAGTCCATGAAGTTGACGTAGCTCCGCAGGTTCCCCAACGGTGAGGAATCGCCGAGGTCGCGCTGGATCTGCCCGAAGGGGTACCGGCGGTGTGCCGAGCAGGCGCGTTCCCACGCCAAGGCCCGGCGGGCCACCTCGACCGGGGTCGCGCCGGCGAGGTCGAGCGCGAGCGGCAGGGTGTTGAGGAAAACGCCGATCACCTCGTCGCCGCCCGCCTCCTCCAGCCGTGAGTTGCCGACCAGGCCGGTCAGCACCTCGTCGCGTCCGCTCGCGGTCGCCAGCGCCATGACGTGCGCGGCGACCAGCAGCGACTTGATCGGCAGCCCCTCGTCCGCGGCCACCTTCCGCAGTCGAGCGGCCAGGGAAGCGGACAGGTCGAGGTCGAACCGGCGCGTGCGGGACATCCCGAAACCCGGTTCGCCGTCCTGGCCGAACAGCGTCGTCGGGGTGGCGTCGCGCAGTGCCGAAGCCCAGAAATCACGGGCCTCCGGATCCGCCAGTGCCGACCGTTCGGCGGCGACGAAGTCGCGGTAGGTCGAGCGGGGCGGGTCCATCCCGCGGGGGGTGCCGGATCGCTCGCCGTCGTAGCAGTCGAGGATCTCCTCCAGCATCAGCACGTCGGACCAGCCGTCCAGCAGGACGTGGTGCTCGATGGCCGTGAGCCGGAAACCGTCCGTGCCGCACGGGTGCACGACGAACCGCAGCAGGGGAGGGGTGGCGGGGTCGAACACGGTCCGCTTGGCCCGCTCGACGAATTCCTCGACCGCCAGGACGCGGGCGTCGGTGTCAAGGGGACCGAGGTCCTCACCGAGCAGCACCGGGACGTCGACGTCGGCGTGCACCAGTTGCAGGGGCTCGGAGAAGCGGGAGAGGTCGACCGAGCAGCGCAACTGCGGATGCCGGGCCACTGTGTCCCGGCACGCGGTCCGCAGCGCGTCGAGGTCGAGAGCCGTGGACACCGCGATGCTGGTCACGACCCGGTAGACCGACGAATTCTCCTGGTAGGAGATGTGGTAGAGCATGCCCGCCTGCATCGAGGTGAGCGGGTAGGCGTCGTCGAGCCCGTCGGGCAGCAGCGCCCGGTCGGAGGCCTTGAGGAGCCCGAACGGCTCACTGCGCAGTGAATCGGGCCCGGTCGTGGTGAGCAGCGGAGCCAGCTCGCGGATCGTCGGCCGGGCGAAGAGCTGGGCCACGGTGAACGTGCGCCCGTGCTCGCGCTCCAGCGCGACGCGGACCCGGATGGCCAGCATCGAGTCGCCGCCGAGCGCGAAGAACGAGTCCTCCGCACCGACGCGGTCCGCGCCCAGGACCGAGGCCCACACCCCGGCCAGCAGCCGCTCCTCCGATGTGGACGGCTCCACCGGCTCCGCGGATTCGACCGCGGGCGCGTCGGCTTCGGGCAGGGCACCGTGGTCGACCTTCCCGTTGGGCAGCAAGGGGAGCGCGTCGAGCCGCACCAGGGCGGCGGGCACCATGTACGCG
Source organism: Umezawaea sp. Da 62-37 (assembly GCF_032460545.1). Taxonomy (GTDB): domain Bacteria; phylum Actinomycetota; class Actinomycetes; order Mycobacteriales; family Pseudonocardiaceae; genus Umezawaea. The sequence continues at coordinate 1,328,082 of NZ_CP135965.1, read as the reverse complement.
GGCAGGCGCTCGACCAGGTGAGCGCGCAGCCCGTCGCGGTCGAAGTCGCCGTCGACCACCACGTAACCGACGATCCGGCGCGCCCCCGTCCCACCCGCGGCGACGACGACGCTCTGGCGCACCGCGGGGTGCGCCAGCAGCGCGGCCTCGATCTCACCCGGTTCGATCCGGTGACCTCGCACCTTGACCTGGTGGTCGTTGCGGCCGAGGAATTCCACGACGCCGTCGGCGCGCAGGCGGGCGAGGTCACCGGTGCGGTACAGCCTGCCGCCGTCGAACGGGTCGGGGATGAACCGCTCCGCGGTCAGCTCCGGCCGGTTGAGGTACCCGAGGGCCACCTGCACGCCGCCTACGTGCAGTTCGCCGGGAACCCCGATCGGGACGCGCTTGCCCTGCCCGTCGAGGACGTGGACGGTGGTGTTGGCGACCGGCCTGCCGATCGGCACGGTTCTGAGGTCGTTGCCCGGCAGGCATTCCCAGGCGGTGACGTCGACGGACGCCTCCGTCGGACCGTAGAGGTTGTGCAGCCGCACGCCCTCGGGGAAGCGGGTGAAGAACTCCGCCACTGTGGAGGGCCGCAGAGCCTCGCCGCTGCAGAACACGTGGCGGAGCCCGCTGAGGTCGTGGTGGCCGTGGTCGACGAGGAACAGGTCCAGCATCGACGGCACGAAGTGCAGGACGGTGATCCCGTGCTCGGCGATCGACTCGGCGACCAGCACGGGGTCGCGTTGCGCACCAGGCTCCAGCAACTGCAACCTGGCCCCGACGATCAACGGCAGGAAGAACTCCCAGACCGACACGTCGAAGCTGAAACTCGTCTTCTGCAGCACGCGGTCGACCGCACCGACGTCGTAGTCGTCACGCATCCACATGAGCCGGTTGACGACGCCGCGGTGGGGGACCACCACACCTTTGGGCTCGCCCGTGGATCCCGAGGTGTAGATGACGTACGCCGGCGATTCCGGGCCGACCTCCACCTCGGGTGCGCGAGCGGCGGGCAGGGTCGGCAACACCACGTCGACCGCCACGGCAGTCCGGGCCACGAGCGCGGGGAGCGTGGAGCGGGTCAGGACCACCGCGACTCCGGCATCGGCGATCTGGAAGGCCAATCGCGTGGACGGGTACTCCGGATCCAGCGGCAGATAAGCCGCCCCCGCGCGCAGGACCGCCAGCAGGGAGACCACCAACTCCGGCGAGCGCACGTCGTGCACGCCGACCACGTCGCCCGCGCGCACCCCCCGCTCCGCCAGGTGCGCGGCGAGCCGATCGGCCCGGTCGAGCAACTCGGCGTAGGTCAGTTCCCGTGCGCCGATCCCGACCGCCACCGCGTCCGGGGTTCGCGCGGCCTGCGCCGCGACCAGCGCGGCCAGCGTGCCGGACAGGTCGTGGTCACGGGCGGTGTCGTTGAAGGTGGTCCCCAGCGCGAGCCGTTCCTGCCTGCCGAGCAACTCCAGCGAACCGACCGGCGCATCTTCCGGCGCATCCAGGAAGGCAACCAGGAATTCGCCGAAGCGGACGCGGTGCGCGTCCAGGTCGGACAGCCCGAGGGCGTCGGTGCCGCTGTTCAACCCCAGTCTCAGCGGTCCGTCCTGCGCTCCGCCGTAGAAGTCCATCGACAACTCGCGTGCCGGCCCCGAGGACAACTGGCGCACGGAGGCGGTGCACCCGCCGAACACGAGAGTTCCGTCGAACGAGATCACGTTGGCCACCACGGCGGGCAGTTCGGCGTGTCCGTTCTCAGCGCGCAGGGCGCGGTGGAGGTCCTCGCCGCGGTAGCGCTGGTGGCGCAGCGCGTCGGCGATGGCGGTGTCCACCTGGGCGACCAGCCCGGCGGTCGTGGTGGCGGCGGGCACCGACAACCGCAGCGGCAGTTCGTTGGAGAGCATGGCGGGCGTGGTCAGTGACAGCCTGGTGGTGCGGGCGCGCACCGGGAAGCCGATCACCACGTCCTCGTGGCCGGTCAGCCCACGCAGATACGCGGCCAGGGCGGCGATGACCACCGCCGACCAGTGCGTGCCCAGTGCTGCCGCGGCGTGGTGCACCTCGCGCATCGCGATCGGAATGTCGTCGATGGTGCGCAGCACTCCCTGACCGGGTTCCGGAGTGCCACCGAGATCCATGCGCGCCGGGGGGTCGGTCATCCGGTCGAGCCAGTACGACCGGTCGCCGTCGAAGTCGGTGGACGCGTTGTGGTCACGTTCCTCGTCGACCAGGTCGGCCAGTCGACCGAAGGGCCCCGGTGGCGGCTGCTTGCCGGCGACCAGCGCGGAGTAGACCTTGGCGAGTCGACGCCAGTAGAGGATCTGCCCGTAACCGTCGAGCAGGAAGTGGTGGTAGCGCAGGTAGAACAGGTGGTGTTCGGGGGTGAGGCGGAACAGCACGAGGCGGACGAGCGGGTCGCTGTCCAACCGCAGGGGGTTGGCCAGGTCGTCGGCCATGCGTAATCGGGCAGCGGCCTCGCCCTGCGCGACCGAGGCCGCTCCGGTGAGGTCGACGTGCTCGACACCGGCGCCCACGCTGGTCAGGCTGGCGGCGAGCACCTCGGAGCCGTCACCGTCCACCGGTTCGGGGCGTAGGCGCAGCGCTTCGCACTCGGCGTCGACCAGGGCGACCGCGCGGTCGAGCAAATCCGTGCGGAGCGGTCCGGCCAGGTCGAGATATCCCGCGCAGTTGAACTGCGGGTTTCCCGGCTCGACCTCGTGTGCGGTCCAGACCTCCGACTGGGCGGTGAGCAACCTGAAGTCATCCGTCAACGACATTTGTGCTGATCCCCCCTCAGTGGCATGACACAAGTACACCGAGGGTGAATCGCCAAATCAGTCACGGCGCGACAAGCCGACCGCGCACGCAGTCGCGCGGCAGCATGTGCTGAGCCCCCTCAGTCCTCCGAACAATACGTGAACCGCAGGGCTTCGCGTCGGCCGTTCGGGTAAATTTCGCATGCGACAACGGTCTTATAGAAAATTCACAACTGCTTATAGATGATCGTCGGATGCCTCCTCCGCTCGTCAAGGGGGCCTGCGCTCGGCTTCCGCTCTCAGGCCGATGAGAACGACAGCAGGAGATCCGCGACGGCGCGGGGCCGGGCGTGGAGTGCGTCGTGTGGCGAGTCGAGCTCGAAATACCGCCAGTCCGCCGAGGCGCGCGCCTGGCTCGCGAACCCCTCGGTCAGTCCGAGGCCGGCGCTTCCCGTGCAGAAGACGTAGGTCTTGCGAGCCGTCGAACCGCGGGTCGTCACCGGCTCGTAGAGCGTGCCCACAGGCTGCGGCGTCATGCGCTCCGCAACCCGCCGCGCCGCCGGACCGTTCTCGCCGAGGATGTCCTCGACCCGGAACAACCAGGGGATCAGGTCCGGGGTTCCGGCCTGCCGCATAGCGGCTTCGGCCGCCTCGACGAACTCACGTCCCAGGACATCGGCGCAGCTCTGGCCGTTCTGCGGGACCAACGCGTCGAGGTAGACCAGGTCGGTGACGAGTCCGGACCGCAGATGCGAGGCTCCTGTGATCGGAATGCCGCCGTAGGAGTGCCCGACCAGCACGACGTCGCTCAGGTCATGGTCGTCGAGCACCTGCACGATGTCGTCGACGTGCGTCCCCATGCCGATGCCCGCTCCACCCTCCCCCGCGCGTTCGCCGAGCCCGGCCAGGGTGGGGGTGAACACCCGTACCCCCTCGCGCTCCAGCAGGGGGACTACCTCCTCCCAGCACCAGGCACCGCCCCATCCGCCGTGGACCAACACCAAATCTCGCATTCATGGAGATTCACGTTCGCGACTGGGCCTGTCAACCTGCACTTAGTGGAACGGCCAAAACCGACAGATGCCCAGAATTCGGGAATAGTGGATGTCCTCGATGAGGGTTCGGGCTGTCGAAGTAGATTCGCGCTGCGAAGTGCGGAACTGGGATATGTGTGCTAGATGTATCCGTTGATCAAAGCGATGATGTTGAAATTCACGTCGATGTCCTCGACGTGAACGGGGGACAATCTCCGCCAGCCGGTTTGGGCGGTGCAGGGTAGATCGATTCCTGTGTGAAATCGGTCGAAGTCGAGCGGCGATCCGGTCGCGAGCAGGCATGAGACCGAACGTCAGACGGAGGCGCGACGCCGAGGACACGACATCCTCGACCTGCGTCGACAGGCCGGTGGACGCCACCTCTCGGCCGGGCGTGTTCTGGAAGGCGAACCCGACGGGTTGCCAGTCGCGCACGTCGTGGCGATCACCGGCGCTCGGCTCGCGAAGCACGTGTTCGAGGGTGCCGGATTGTCGATCGCGGCCACCGCGGCCGGACCCACGTTGTCGGTCAGCACGGCGGAAGGAGTCCGCGCCGATGCGCGGACGGGCTGGCCGGGACCGGTCCGCGTACAGCTGGCCAGGAACTCGAACGCGCGGTCGACAGCGGCCACCCGTCGATGCTGATGTGGTGCAGGACGAGCACCAAAGCCCACCGGGCATCCCCGCCGAGCAGGTCGTCGACGGGCAGGATGAGTGGTGTGATCGCCAACTCCTGTTGGACTCATCGCCCGGCGCTGTCGGTGACGAACCGGCACCGCAGCCCGACGTGCCGGCGACCAGCTCGCCGACGGCCGTTCCGATGACGTCCGTGTCGAGGCGCCTGGTCAGCCGGATTCGCGTCGCGACGTTCGGGTTTGCACCGTTTCAGTGCATCGACCAGCTTCGGGGACAGCGCGTTTCGTGGAGCGTCGTAACACAGCACGTCTCCGATGGCCTCGAGTCGAACGTCGAGGATGTCCAGTCCATAAAGGACTGTTTCCGGGGTGTCGGTCGTGGTCAAATTTCCTCCCACCTTGTCACCGCTCCTCAGTCGAGTGCTCATGCCACGCACGGTCGGATCGTCGAAGAAGTCGGTGAGCGAGTATTCGGTGGACAGTCGTACGTGGACGCAGCTGAGCAACGTCAACGGGTTCAGCGAGTGCCCGCCCAGATCGAAGGACCGCGCGTCATCGCCGAGCGTTGCCACCGAGCAGGTCTGACCATTCCTGGCGGATGCAGTATCCGGCGGGCGCCCGTGAGGTGGTGGGGGCCGGGCGATCCTGCTGTTCGAGGCCATGCGGTTGTTGCGGAACCGGCCGACGGTAGCGCGAAACGTTCGCACATCGACACCTGTTCGAAGCGAACTGACCAAGCGCACTGGCGCACCGATCGGCGACGTGTACCGAAGGACGGTCGGCGGTGTGAGTGGAAGTCGCCAGTCAGTCCGTCGACGTGATGGCGTCCTTGATGACTTGCGCGTCGTTGTCGAGGAGCGACCTCTCGCGTTCCGTCGACTCGGCCTTGAGGGTCCAGCCGTCGCCCGCGTAGCGGGGGATGACGTGGAGGTGGAAGTGGAAGACCGTCTGGAAGGCTGCTTCGCCGTCGCAGAGGAGGATGTTGATCCCCTCGCAGCCCATGCTGGAACGCCGCAGGGCTCGCGCCATGTCATGGCCGACCGACCAGACGTGAGCGCTCGTGGCTCCATCGAGGTCTTCGAGGCCCACCGCGTGCTTGCGCGGCACGACGAGAAGGTGGCCGGGCGTGACGGGGTTGAGATCCATGAAGACAACGACGGTGTCGTCTTCGCACACCACACTGGTGTGGGCCTGTCGCGCCGCAATGGCGCAGAAGACGCACTCCTGCGCTGCCGATGTCGCGTTCCGCGTCATGGGCACCATGGTCCCAGTACGCCGGGCGGGTGTCGATCCAGTTGTCGCTGAAGCCTGCCTCTACCGACCGCTCATCGGTAGAAGAGGATGTTGGCGCGAACTCTTGCCGCGTCGACCACCTGCGCCATGAGCCGGTGACCCGAATTGGGATCCAATGGATCGTGGCTCCCGTGCGATCGCCTGCTGCGAAGCCGATTTGAGGCCTCACCGGCCAGGGCCCGCGCGGACCCCCGGCCCAGACGCTGAAAGACTGACCGGGGCTTTCGCCAGTGCCGCCGAAAGCGACTTCGGCGCCACCCGCTCCGCACTGATCTCCACTCTCGGCCTCGCGCTACGTCAGGTCGATGACGGCGAACCGGATACCGTCAGCGTCCTCAGCTGTGAGCAGCCTCGAAGGCCCTGACGACCACGGCCGGGATACGACCTCGCTCGGCCAGATCCCGCCCATTGGCCTTGGCCCACTTCCGGATCGCCCTGGCCTGTTCCTTGTTGTGCACCGCCGTCGAATGCCTGGCGCGGCCGGCCGCGGATGTTTTCAGGGCCCGCCCGCCGGTGCGACGGGCATTTGCAACGAACTCGGCCAGAACGTTCCGAAGTTGCATGCTGTTGTCCGGGCCGAGGTCAATCTCGAAGGACACACCATCCACACCGAAACGCACCGTCTCGATGTCCTCTGCCGCAGTGTCATCCAGGTCATCGACCAACTGAACAAGAAATTTTTGTGCCATGACAAGTGAGGGTAGAGCATCCAATCGATATGCGGCCTCGTTGCACGACGGCAATAGGTCTATCGAATGGCAGGAAGTCCCTGGTGCACATCCGATTTCTGCCACGCCACACAGGTCGGCCGTGTGTCGGTCACCCGGAATTCCAAGAGGGCATGCCGCGCGATGTCCAATGGCACCACGGCATCGGTATCCCTGTGCGCATTCGCCACGCCACCCTGAGCTCGACATGCTTCATGGCCTCGACGATGCCCTTGGAGCCCGCGATGCCCCGAGATGCGAATACGTCGTTGACCCGTTCGTGTTCCCCGTCGCCCTTTCGGTCACTCTGCATGATTTCGGTGTTGCCGTCTTCGCTTACGGAGGTGCCGTTGGTAATGCGAGGTGGGAGTGCGGCTCGTTGCTGGGCGGCCCACGACTGCGAGCCTCGAGCGGGAGCCGTCGAGCCTGACGGCGACACGGCTGATGGATCGTGATCCACCAGGCCGCCGGTAAGCATATGTGTCCCACCGCGCTGAGCAAGTCCGCGTGCTCGAACGTGCCCCCGTCATCGACACCGAAAGCCATGTGCCGGTGCGGCAAAAGATCTATACGGCGGAAGAGCCCGTCATGCCCACCACAACGGTGCGGATCGCCACCATGGACAGCAAGGCTGGCGTTGTCGTCGCATTTACCGACGATGGCGAGCCGAATCCAGGCGGACTGGTCGCCCAGCGTGCCTTCCTCACCGCCCGGTCGATCGAGTTCGACGTGCTGCTGCTCGCGGACAGCCTCCCGGTGGCGAAGACCTGCCGTCCGGAGACGACGAGTCAGGAGCGCCAGGAACGACTGTCGAGCTGCAGGTTGCCCTCATGGCCCAGGAGTGCTTCCGCCACGCGAAGATCATCGGCGCGTGGAAGAACGCGCAGAGCGACCGTGGCTGCCTCCCGCTGGCCGTGGGCATCTTCGCGGCCAACCGCAACGACCACCTGGAACTGGAGGTCGTCGTCGATGCCGTGGCCCCGACTTCAACGACCTGCTCACCCCCGACGACGTGCGCGACCTGCTTCGGGGAACCTGAACTGCCGCAGGGGAAACCACTTCCAGCCACCACTCCAACCGGAATGCGGTGATCAACACCTTCCTGTCGCCGCCCTGCGCGCGATTCGACGTGAGCAGCGGGCGCCGCCCGCGGATCTCCGGTCGTGGTCGACCGACGCCTTTCACCGCGTCGCAGAACAACTCGACCACTATTCACCGCCGGGCTTCGTCGTCCAGGCCGGCGCGCCAAGGGGTACGAACCGCACAACAGCAGTGCGGCCTTGTCCGAATCGGTCGACTTCGCCGATGATCCGATCGGCAGCTTTGGTGACGTCGCGTAAAAGTCTATTGTGGACGGACATTGTTCGACCGGACAACCAGCAGCTCGTACAGCATCTCGTGGACGGGTGCTTCCCGACCCGCGCGGTGGGCGAGCCGCACCACGGCACCTGTCCAGGCATCGAGTTCGGATGGCCGTCCGGCGAGTATGTCCTGCTGCAACGATGTCCTGGCCTCCGGATGCTGTTGGTCCGCCAGCCTGATCGCGGTATCCACCGCATCGGCCGGCAGCCCGATCCCCAGTGCGATACCGGTTTCCTGGACCTCCCGCATACCGGCGATGAGCATCCGTCGCGTTCCCTCCCGTGAACGCAGCTCGCCGATGGTCGCTCCGCCTGTCGCAGCCCCGATACTGCCGACCGGCGCCATCAGGAGGAATTTCGACCACAGGGCCGTCCAGATGTCCTTCGGCTCAGGTGTCGCCAGCCGCGCGTTCGTCAACGCCTCGCGCAACCGCAGCACGCGCTTGGACGCGCTGCTGTCCCACTCGGTGAAGGCGACCGCGCCGGGGCCACCCACGTGCCGGATTCTGCCCGGCCCTGCTTTCGTCGCCACTACGCGCACCACACCCGGAAGCACCCTGCCGCGTCCGATCACCGCGGCCACCCGTCCGGGCGCTTCCACTCCGTTCTGGACGGTGACGACAGCGGTGTCCTCGCCGATCAGCGGTCCCAGCGCCGCAGCCGCTGCGGACAACTGCATGGTCTTGACGCACAGCAGCACGAAGTCGACTTCGCCGATAGCCTGGGGGGAGTCCGATACCAGCACTTCCGGTACAGCCCACGAGGTCGAGTCGCCGGTGATGCTCAGGCCCTCGCTGCGCAGCGCCGCCAAGTCCTCGCCCCTGGCGAGGAATCGCACATCGTGCCCCGCGGCGGCGAGGCAGCCACCGAAGTAGCCGCCGATGCCGCCTGTCCCCACCACAGCGATGCGCAGGTCACCGGAGTTCCCGCTCATCCTCCACCGCCCTTCGTGTCGATCGGCCGTGCACACCGCGGCGTGTCACCGGGGCATCCGCTCCAGCACCCGAAGGGGCAGGGCCTGCAAACCGCGGCTGAGTGAGCTGTCCGAGAGCCAGGAGACCTCTTCCGGTGGTACGGCGAGCTCGAACCGCGGAAGCCTGCGCAGCAGGGTTGTGAAAGCGATCTCGCCCTGAAGCCTGCCCAGCGGGGCGCCGAGGCAGAAATGCGGACCGTGACCGAACCCGAGGTGGCGGTTCGGCGACCGGGTGATGTCGAAGCGTTCCGGGTCTTCGTAGACCTCGGGATCGTGGCCCGCGCTGGACAGCGACAGGTGCACGAAGCTGCCCTTGGGGATCCGCACCTCGCCCAGCGCCACGTCCTCGGCCGCGACCCTCAGCGATGCCCAGGACGCCGACCCCTCGAAGCGCAGGATCTCCTCGACCGCCGAGCCGACCAGTTCGGGTCGATCGCGCAACAGCCGCAGCTGCTCCGGGTGCGCCAGCAGCACCGCTGTGCCATTGCCGATCATGTTGGCCACCGTCTTGTGCCCGGCGATGATCAGCAGCAGTGTCGTCGACAGCATCTCCCGTTCGCTGAACACGCCGTCCACCTTGGCCCGGACGAGCTCGCTCATCAGATCGTGACGCAGGTCGGAAGCGCGGCGGGCGGCCAGTTCGGTGAAGTAGTCGACGAACTCGTCGGTGGCCGCCTTGAGCTCCGCTTCATCGACGTGGAAAGGGTCCTGGCTCAGGACGTAGCCCCACCGCTGGAACAGCGGTCGGTCCTCGGTCGGGATCCCGAGGTACTCGCAGATCACGATGAGCGGGAGCGGCAGGGCGAACGCGCTGAGCAACTCGACCTGACCGGACTCCGGGAACCGGTCGATGAGGTCGTCGACGACCTCCTGGATGCGCGGTCGCAGCGCGGCGATGCGGCCAGGCAGGAAGGCGCGGCTGATCGGCTTGCGCAGCCGGGCGTGCGAGGGTGGGTCGGCGAAGCCGAGGTTGCGCACCATGAGCAGGCTGCTGGCCATCGCCTTGTCCCGATACCGGGCGGGCAGGTTCTCGACCTCTTTGGACAGTCTCGGGTCGCCCAGCCCCTCCTCGACCTCCTTGTGCCCGAGGACCGCGTAGGACCGCGTGCCCGGCGGGTAGTCGATCCGGTGCACCGGGCACCTCGACCTGATCTCCGCGGTAGCACCGTGCGGGGACGGCCCCGGACTGGTGAAGAACTCGGTGGGCAGCACGTCGGTCATCGCGCCTCCCGAGCCGAGCCCGGTTCGCTGCCACCGGCGACGGCAGGCAGGATCCAGATGACATCCCGGTCCTCGACCCTGGTCTCCAACCCGTCGAGTCCTCGGATGTCGTTGTCGTTGCGGTAGACGTTGACGTAGCGCTGCATCACCCCCTGCGGGTCCACCAGCCGGGCGAGGACGCCGGGGCAGTCGCGGTCCAGCCCCGCCAACACCTCCCGGACCGTGCCCCCCTCGACCGGCATCTGCCGCCGTCCGCCGGTCAACGTGTGGAACGCGGCGGGGATCTTGACCGTCACCACGCACTGCGTGTCGTCAGGCATGTCGTGTCCTCCTTGCCGGGCTCGCTCGGAACCTGTCTCGTCGACGCGGCGGCGGTCACCCCGCGTTGGGGAGCTCCACGCGGTACTCGTCCAGGATCGTTCGCGGCAGTTCGACGTCGAGTCGGTCGCAGCGTGTTGCCCCGGGGCGCCAGCCCGCCACCCGGTGGGTCAGCCGGTCGTCCCCGCCGCTGACGTACCAGATGACGTTCACCGGCCATAGCGACCGGCCGAACAAGTACTCGTCCATCTGCGTCGGGTGCTCGCTCAGCGGCATGCGCCGCTCGTGAGCGGGTCCGATCCGGTGCCAGTCCGGGTGCGAGTGGATCGATCCCAGCAGCTCCAGTCCTTCCTCCGCCCGACGCATGATCGCTCGCCGCACGGCGTCCTCGTCGCACCAGAACCCGCGCTCCGGGTTCAAGTACGCCTCCCCGAAGCGCGGGGCGATCGTCGCCTCGAACTCGGCGATGACGGTCTCGTCGCTGCCGCGCACGTTCGCCACGAACTCGATGCCGCTGATCGTCGTCTCCGCATTGCGGATCTGCCCGAACAACAGGGCTTGAGCCCGCGGCCGGTGGGTCGGCACACCATCCGGTCCGCAGCTGTCCAGGCACATCCGGTACTCCCGCGCCGCGTTCTCGGCGAAGACCTGGGCGGGTTCGTGTTCGAACCGGACTGTCGTCGGCAGGCCCTCGAACAGCCCGGTGTCACCCGCCTCGCGCTGCGCCGCTGTGGTCGCCGCCGGTTCCCGCACTGGTCCATCACCTCCGGATCGGCTTTGTCAGAGTCTTTCCGGGGCGTCCTTGCTCCCGGCCGAAGCCAGGGTCCCGCCCAACAGCACGGTCCCCATGGGCCACGAACGCATGTGCACCGGGAGCGTCACGTAGTGGTCCCCGACGCGCAGGAGCAGACCAACGGCCACCAACTCCTGGGCGGCGATCGCCTGCCGCGCGTCCTTGGAAAGCTCGCTCCACGGGCAGCCCTCCAGGCCGCGGGTGAAGACATCCACCACGACCCGGTCGTCCAGCACCAGCCTCTCGGATTGGCCAGACCGCCTGTCCACGACCGACAGGAATCCTGGTCCCCTGCGGAAGTAGAGCAGGCCGAAGTCATCGGTGGAGCGCCATTTCCCGCCCCCGACGACCCGCATGTCGTGCGGAGCAGGCAGGTGGCCGAGGAGGTGGGACACATCGAGCGTGCGTTCCCCCGAGGTCAGCGACCACGTGACGCGGGCGCCGACGGACGAGCACTCGCGCACCAGGGCGATCGTTCGTGCCGCGTCACCCCCGCGGGGGTCCGACAGGTCGACGGGTCGTGCCAGCCGCACCTCCGCCACCGGTACCCGTGCCAGCAGCACCGCCAAGTCGGGGGCCGTCGGGAGGTTGCTCCCGTCCGCGCCCAGGGTGAGGATCGCGGCCGCGGGCCTGCCGCGTTCAGGCGTGCTGCCGCCCGTCGAGCGCGCCCGGAGTTCGCTGATGTCGATGAACGCGTTCATCGGATTGCCACCACCTCCTTGCCGTCGACCAACTTCCGCCGGTACGGGTTGACGTCGAGGGCCACGCTGACGTAGCGGCCGCCGTCCTCGAAGGCCAATCCCCGGTCGACGAACCAGCGCAGCAACTCCTCGATCCGGTCGGCGGTGACGGGGTGCCCGGCCTCGGCCAGCCGCCTGCGCACGCCCTCCGCCCCCGCGCCCCGGAACATGCCGAGGTAGATGTTGCTCTTCACCTCGTCGAGCACGAAGGTCTCCTCCGGCCAACTGACCCGACGGTCCTCGATGACCACGCGTCCGACATCGTCGACCCAGTAGGAGAGCGTGCTGCGCTTGTAGGACTCGGCCCACTGGTCCACCGCGCCCTTGATCTCGTCCTCGATCGGTCCGGAGATCCCCGCCTCCGTGGTGTCGAACAGGTAGACGAGGTCGTAGAGCTGGTCGCGCGGCACCTGGTAGATGTAGTCGTAGATGTCCGCGGGCCGCCGGAACATGAAGCCCTGGCCGGGATCTTCGAAGTGCGGGCTGAACCGCTCCAACGCGATCCGCCACGCCCCGGTCGGAGGTTGCAGGTGCTCCAGCGCAGGAAACCCGCGCAGCAGGGGGCGGTAGTCGTCCTCCGTTTCGCCGGGGAAGCCGTAGAGGATGTTCCAGGTGACGTTCAGACCCAGGTCCTCGGCGTCGCGCAGCATCCGCACGTTGTGCGCGGCGCTCACGCCCTTGTCCATCAGGTCGAGCACGCGGCTGCTCAGGCTTTCGATGCCGGGCTGGACGAACAGCACGTTGGCGTCGCGCAGGCTGCGCAACTGCTCCCGTGACATGTTCGACTTGATCTCGTAGTGGATCCGCAGGTCGCAGTCGAGCGCTGCCAGCTCCGGCATCGCGGTGGCGAGGTACTTCATGTCCAGGATGTTGTCCACCATGATCAGGTCGAGCACCCGGTACCGCTCGGCGAGATCGCGCACCTCGCGGGCGATCCGCTCCGGCGCCTTGCTCCGGAAGTTGATGTTCGACCCGTTCAGGCCGCAGAACGTGCACTGGTGCCGCTCGCCCCACCAGCAACCGCGGGAGGTCTCCAGCACCGCCATCGGCCGGACGGTCCGGTGCACGACCGATTTCCGCAGGGCGGTGAAGTAGCTGTCGTAATCGGGTGCGGGCACCATCGCGAACGGCAGCGCCGACTTGGCCTGCTGGTTCGCCACCGTCCGCCCTTCCGCGTCCCGCCAGCTCAGACCTGGGATCGCCGCTGTGCTCCCACCGGAAGCGATGGCGTCGAGCAGGGCAGGCAGGGCTCGTTCGCCCTCACCGCTGATCACGAAGTCGAGCTGCGGAAAATTGCGGTGCAGAGCAGGTCCCTGGGCGCCGTCGCAGTTGCTGCCGCCGAGCACCGTCACGACGCACGGCGCGATCCGCTTGAGTTCTTTGGCCAGCGCCAGTGAGGGTACGTTCTGCATGAACGTGCTGGTGAACCCGACGACATCGGGCGGGTCGGCGGCGATCTTCGCCGCGAGTGCGCGGACGAACGCCCGCGCGTGCGCCTGCATCGCCACCGGGACTTCCGGGTCGATCGAGCGCCGGGTGAGGAAGTCGGCGAACTCGTTCGCGCGGTAGGTGTCCACTTCGTACAGAGGTGGGGTGAACACCCAGTCGCCGACGCCGTGGAACACCTGGCCCGCGACGTTCTGGTAGTCCGCGGCGGTGATCCTCCCGTCGCTCTCCCGGATCAGGTGCTCGGCCCACAGCAGGTTGGCGTACAACTCCTCCACCACCCAGCCGGTGGCACCTGCCCGGATGCTCGGCCCGAGGATTCCCAGCGCGCTTGACGGGGTGTCCAGGCCTTGCCACGGCATGGCGATCATCAGGATCTTCACGAAGTCTGCCCCCGATATCTGTCTGCGGCGGAAGGCGCGGTGTCCTGCGGCCTTGCGGCTCTCGAGAGTTCCCACATTAGCGACAACTTCCTGTCAACCAACTCCACATTGTGAGATCCACTCGTCTGGAACATGGGCGTATCCAGACCGTGACTTCCCGTAATCGGTCGACCGTCAACCAAGTGTGACCTTTTCAGCTATCCAGCGTAATACGACCGATTCGCTTGGAAATGGAATCACCGATTTATTCGATAACATCCCGCAGAGAATAGGGATCATCTCGACAAATCACCCCAATGTGGCTGAATGCCGTTCCGGTATCACCTCCTGATCACCGTCGGTCACCCCCGTACACTCCACAGTCATGGATCAACCCGCGACCGGTTCCGTGGACAACGAAACGACCGATCAGTCCTATGCCGATGCCGAGGCGCGCAGCGCGCGACTGGAAGAGGAGCTGAGGACCGACCCCGGTGCACACCGGATGCTGACCGGCGATCGGCCCACCGGCCCGCTGCACCTCGGGCACTACTTCGGGACCTTGCACAACCGCGTCCGCCTGCAGGACACCGGCATCCAGATGTTCGTCCTGGTCGCGGACTACCAGACGATCACCGACCGGGACAGCCCGAAATCGCTGCCCCAGGACGTGGACGCGCTGCTCGCGGACTACCTCGCCGTGGGGATCGACCCCGAACGCACCACCATCTTCGCCCACACCCAGATCACCGCCCTCAACCAGCTTTTCCTGCCGTTCTTGAGCCTGGTCAGCGTCGCGGAACTCAACCGCAACCCCACGGTCAAGGACGAGGTGAACGCGGCGGGCCAGACCGCGATGTCCGGCCTGATGTTCACCTACCCGGTGCACCAGGCGGCCGACATCCTGTTCTGCAAGGGAACCGTCGTCCCGGTCGGCAAGGACCAGCTCCCGCACCTCGAGGTCGCCCGCGTCGTCGCCCGCCGGTTCAACCGCCGCTACAGCCGCGAGCGCCGCTACTTCCCCGAGCCCGCGGCCCTGTTGAGCGAGGCGCCCGTCCTGCTCGGCACGGACGGCCAGAAGATGAGCAAGAGCCGCGGCAACGCCATCGCACTCAGCGCGACCGCCGACGAGACCTCCCGGCTGCTCTCACGCGCCAAGACTGATTCCGAGCGCCGGATCACCTACGACCCGGCGAACCGTCCGGACGTGTCGAATCTGGTCCTTCTCGGTGCCCTGTGCCTGGACCGCACGCCCGAGTCGGTGGCCGAAGAGGTTGGCGCCGGCGGGTCGGCAGCCCTCAAAAGCCTGGTCGCGGAAGCCGTCAACGAACGCTTCCGAGACATCCGCAAGCGGCGGGCCGAGCTGATCGCCGACCGGGGACACCTCCGCCGAATCCTGGCCGCGGGCAACGAGCGCGCCCGCGAGGTCGCCGACGCCACCCTGGCCGACGTCAAGCGCCTCATGCACACGGACTACCCGATCGGCTGACCCGATCCTGATGACAAGTGGTGTGAAGCCGAGGAGTGCACCGCCGCTCCACACCACTTGCTTCACGCAGACACTCGTAGGTGATGCGGTACGACCATGCCGTTTCAGCTCATCGCGAGGTATCGCAATCGCCGTTCCGGGCGAATCCAGCGCGCCTTGCGCAGGTTGAGAGCGTGAGATTTGCAGCAGGTCAGGGCGAATCCAGGCGGTCGGAGCCGTGTGGGTGCGATGGGGTACGCATTGGCACACTCGTACCCTGTCGACCCGCAGGTAGGCGGTTCTGATGTCGAATTGGTCCCTCGACCACGCTCGCAGGTTGGGATCGGCCGAAGAAGACGGAATTTCGACCTCGACGGCTGACAGCGGCGCCCACGAAACGCGGCGAATCGTCCCGCCCCGGCCAATCGAGGCAGGACAGGGGTTTCTCAACGCTGCCAGACGGTGTTCCTGCGTTCGAAGTCGATCAGGTTCTCGCCCCGGATCGCGAGATCCGCGCCCAACTCACACCGCGGCAGGTGTAGGGCGAGGTCGATGCAGGCAGTGGCAGCGCGGGCGGTGACCACGTCATCGTCGCCCACCGCCGGCGCGTGCCCTTGGGTGCGTCTCTCCAAGATCCCCGGTCCGGAACTCATCCGGCCGGCGACGGCGAAGATCTCCTAGGGTCCGGTTGCAGTCCAGTTCTTCCGCCCTGTCGAAGACGAGCACTTGGACGCGCAGCGGGTTCCTCCCCGACCAGGGTTCAACTATTCATACCCTTGAAGTCGTTCTGTCGGCCGCCGAGGTTCCCTCCACTCGTGTTCGGAGGTTTGGTGGTTCGGAGGAGGATGGTCTGCCCGATCACCTTTGTTTGGCATGGGTCGTTGTGCGGTCTTGGCGGAAATGCCCACAACGGTGCGGTGAACCGCTCGTCATTCAGCAGTCCCCCACTCGAACGCTGTCGCTGCGGGTGGTGTTCACCGCCCTGGAACGGATGATCTACCACCACGTCCGGCGTGGGACGACGAGCGTGTTCGCGGCCTTCGACATCGGAGCGGCTTGGTGATCGTGTGTGCCGATGTCGGCCGAATGGCTGCGCTCACCGTTACAAGCCATCGACCGTGAAAGCGGTCAACCGGGGATCCAGGACTCCGGTCAGGTCGGAGACGAGCAACTCGGTGAGGGTGCCCTTGAAGATGTTCCGGTCGAACTCCACGTCCCAGAGGACCGGCCAACTGTCGGGGTCCGGGTTCGATGTGTCCCACCACAGGACGTCACGCCCCTCGGTGCTTGCGCACAGCAGCAGTCCACCGGGTTCCGGGTAGATCGGAAGTGCCCTTGCAGGCTCGTCAGCGAATCGATCTCGAAGACAATCGGCCTGGACATCGTGTTGGGTCAGCAAATCCCGTGGGGGGACGATGAAGATTCCCCCCACGACAAGGTCGCCGTAGCCGTCCATGAGCAGTTTGTAATCGGTTGGAAGCCCGGTGCCGACACGGTCCTTGATGGCTGTCCAGTCGTGGGCACGTCCGGACGGGTCGTACGACAGATCGGACATGTCGTGAGCGAGGCCAGCGGGAAAAGAAGCCAGGATGGTCCGCAACCGGTTGAGCGGCTCAAGATCCATGTATCCGATCCTTCCGGGTTCTTTCGGCACCACCCCTGAGCGCGGCTCGGCGAGCACCACTGCCGATTCCGCCGCCTCGGCATCGCCAAGCGCTCGCCGCAGCGGGACGTGTGGCCGTGGAGGCGCACCGCGACCCGCACCTGCAGTATGCCGATCGCGATGACGGTGTGTCGCATGCCCTTGAGTCGCATGCCCTTGAGTCGGACCTCACCCAGGATTCCGGACGACCTTGCCGACCGGCTGGTGCGGTCTTCCTCGGACATGTTCCCGCCCCACCAGTCAGGGCTCGGCAGCGGTTCGTCGGAAAGCCAGCAGATGACGGTGGCGGGAGGCGTGTTCGGACGCAAGAGCGGCTTCACAGCGCCGGAACGTCGATGCGCACAACGGGTCCGGACGGGTGACCGCGACTGCTGGCCACCACCAACCGTGCGTCGACCGGCCCGAACGCCGTGTACGCATGAGCAGAGGGAACTGGCTGGTGGTCGAGCAGTCGGTTCCGCAGGACCGGAGCACGCGGCTCAATCGGCGGTTTGCCTCACCAGAGCGGTGAGGTGCGCCAGCGATCGGGAGATGCCCGTCGAGGCCTTGTGCGTCGCCGCAGTCACGTCGTCGATGTACGTCTCGTAGGGCGGCAGCGCCGAGGCCGAGGCCGGGGTCGCGATACCGACCGTCAACGTCGTGACGGCAGCGACCACAGCGATGCCGATGCGAAGGCGGTTCGTCACAGGGGGAGTCCTTCGGGCGAACAGGTGGTGATCACCCGGAGGACTCCGATCGAGCACACCCGTGGACTCCGGCCAGTAGGCCGGTGTACGGCCGTCACGAGTAGGCGCGCAGCAGCGGGACCTGCCGATCACGAGCGTACGAGACAACCTCGCGCACCTCGTCGGTGGTGATGATCCGCACCGACACCCCTTCGAGCTCACGGGCCGCCACCTGCAACGGCCACCCCTGCATCCCCGGTGCGGGCACGTGCAGGAACCACTGGCCCTCGAACAGGTCTTCAGCGGCTGTCATCGTCTCGTTCTGAGTCACCCGCGCACGCTAGCAACGAGCACCGACAAAATCTTCAAGTGCGACTTGGGTCGGTCGCGCCCACCGGTCCGGTGTTCGTAGCGGGCGGTCTGGCGCGACTGTTGCGCACCGGGTTTGATGGAGACCATCAAACCCGGGAAGGCGAGGAGTGGTGGCGCCACCGAAGAAGTACTCCGATGAGCTGCGTGAGCGGGCGACCCGGATGGTCGTGGAGGCCCGGAGGGACCCGGCCGCGGCGACCGGGGCGATCAAGCGGATCGCCGATCAGCTCGGGATCCACCCCGAGGCGTTGCGGACCTGGGTCATGTGCGCGGAGATCGACGCCGGGGACCGGCCCGGCACCACGACCGGCGATGCGGAGCGGGTCGCGGGGTTGGAGCGGGAGAACCGCGAACTGCGGCGGCGAACCAGATCCTGAGGTCGGCGGCGAGTTTCCTTGCGGCGGAGCCGGACCGTCCGTCGCGCTGAAGGTCGAGTTCGTCGACTCCCAGCGGGAGGAACACGGTGTCCAGCCGGTCCTGGAGGCGCTCGAGCAGACGCCCGCGGGGATCGCGCCGTCGACGTACTACGCGGCCAGGTCCCGCCCGGAATCGGCTCGTGCGGCATGAGATCGGGAGCTGTCCGGGACGATCGAGCGGGTGCACGAGGACAACTACGGCGCCTACGGGGCCAGGAAAGTCTGGGCTGAGTTGAACCGCCACGGCGTCGAGGTGGCCCGGTGCACCGTCGGGCGGCTCATGCGCGAGAGCGGGCTGCGCGGCCTGCCGCGCGACAGGTCTCCGCGCACGACACGACCGGCAGCGGAGGCCGGTAGGTCAGGTGACCTGGTGAAACGTGACTTCACAGCCACGCAGGTGAACGAGCTGCGGGTTGCGGACATCACCTATGTGCGCACCGCCGCCAGCTGGGTCTACGCGGCGTTCGTGCTCGATGTGTTCTCCCACTTGATCGTCGGTTGGCAGGTCGCCACCAGCCTCTACACGGACCTGGCACTGGACGCGTTGCAGATGGCGATCTGGCGCCGCCAGGCCACCGGCGCCAACCTGACCGGTCTGGTCCGTCACAGCGACCGCGAAGTGCAATATCGATCGGTGCGCTACACCCAGCGCCTGGCCGAGGCCGACGTGGTCGCATCCGTTGGCAGTAAGGGAGATTCCTACGACAACGCGATGGCTGAGGCATTCAACTCGTTGTACAAGGCGGAACTCGTCCGCCACCACGGACCCCGGAGCGATCTGCACGATCTGGAGATCGCGACCGCCGAGTACATCGACTGGTACAACAACCGTCGCCTTCACGGCGAACTCGGACACGTGCCGCCCGCAGAGTACGAGGCGCTACACGCGATGCCCCAGCCGGTCACCGCAACCCTGGAAACCAGCTAATCCAGTCTCCACCAAACCCGGTACTTGACAGCCCATAGCAGGCACAGGTGCGTGGTCAGTCAGCCCTCGGTGGTGAATCGCAGACCTCTGTCACCTTTGGTGAGGGTCAGCATATCGGTGTCGATGCTGTAGGTCGCCTCGCCGTCGAGCACGGCAAGTGTGGCTTGTTCCAGGGACGTGATGTCCTCCTGGCATGCCTTGCGGGTCAGTTGGCCTGGCCGGAAGGTGATCGTGGGCCCGGTGGTTCGGTAATCGGCCCGGTCGAGGTTGCACAGGCCGGAGATCTCCACCTGGTCCGGGCCGAACACGAGCGTGACGTGGACTCCGGCCGGAACCGCCCCTGCCATCGTGCCCTCGATCACGGTGTCGGCCTTCCACACCGTGCCGATCAGGGGGAGTGTCCGCTCCTGGTTCAGTTCCAGTCCCCGATCGGAGGAGCCGAGGACGAGATGGTCGCCGTCGAGCCGATAATCAAGGTTGCCTGCGAAGAGGTCGACCAGGAACTCGTCCTGTTCGTGCCGTGCTGGGTCGCAGCCGATCTCGGTGACGCTCATGTCGGCGACTCGGAGCGTGCCGCCGTCCACGGTGACCGGCCCGGAAAGGGTGTTGCACCCGGCGTTGACCACCACGCGTCCGTCGTCGGTGAACCGCACCTTGACCAGTGTGTCCGCGACGAGTGCTCTCGGCCGCCCCTGGTCGGTGATGGCCAACGCGGTGAACGACCGGCCGCGCAGGGCGCCTTGGTCCGCCGGTGGCGGGGTGGTGCCACTCCCGGTGGAGGCTGCCTCGCGCCCGCAGGACGTCAGGAGCAGGACTGCCATCAAAACCACGGTGTGCCTCATGGACAAGCGACGGGACATCGACCCTCTTCGGTTGCACGGGTGTGGGCACGGGATGACCCCGTGCCCACACCCTCGGCACACTACGGTTGCGAGATCCAGTAGTTGATGAACGACATCACGTCCGGCCGGAACCGGGTGCCGCTGTTGGTCGGGTTGTCGCCCGCCACGCCATTGGTGTGGATGGCGGTCACGCACCAGCCGCCGCACAGCCCTGCCGTGGTGGAGTTGTAGTGGTAGACCGGCGCACCGCTCTGGCCACCCGCGGTGTCGATCCAGTACCAGAGCTTGTTGGCGGTTTGCGAATATGAGTTGTCACCGTCCCACCACATGGTGCCGAAGGGCTTGTCCCCCGGATAGCCCTCGACGTAGAAGTACTGGTTCACCAGGTTCTCGCCCGTGCTGTACCACCAGCCGAACCAGCCGGTGTTGTTGCCGATGTCGCAGGTCAGCTTGACCAGGCCGTAGTCCTGGTCGGACGGGTAGCCGTTGATCCAGCCGGACGTGGTCCAGACGTCGTTGATACCGCCGCTGCAGGACCCGAACGGCGCGTTGTTCCCGGTGCGGCCGGGCGTGACGGTGTACGACGTCACCCAGCTGCCGCCGTAGTGCACGCAGTGCCCTGCCGTGACCAGCACGTCACGGCTGAGCATGAAGCCGGTGCAGCCGCCCTGGTTGGTTTGCAGGTGCGCGATCGCGCCCCACGGGTAGCTGGTGGGCACGGATTCCTGCACCCGCTCATCGGCTCCGATGACCGAGTCGGTGCCGACGGACCCCGGCTCGGCCTTGGTCGCGGCCGCCTTGGTCGCGACCGTGTTGCCGGACCGTCCCGCCGCGGCGGAGCGGAGCGCCGTCGCCGCGTTCGCAGGCAATGTGATGGTCTTGCCCGCGCCGTTGACCATCGTGACGCCCTCGACGTCGGCCCGCGGTGCGGCAACAGCCGTGTTCGTCGCCGACTGCGCCAACGCCGTGGCCGCGACCACGACCACCGCCAATGTCATGATCCTTCTGGGTCTCGCTTTGCGTAAGGTGAACAAGGTTGCCCTTCCTCGTGTGCGGCGGTTGAACGCCGTCTTGAAGACAGAGCCGACCGGGCACGGGGAGATACCTCGACCGAAAATCCCATTTTCTGCAAGGAAGAGTTAACCCGACTGGCCCAAGGTGTTGCGGCGAAGGAGAGCGCCACGCCCACCCTCTGGAAGTCCTTTGTGGATACTCGGTCGGCGGAGACGGGACGGAGTGCGTCAGCAAGGTCGTCGAGGTGGGGGTAACCATTGAGGGGCGCGGCGGCCCCAAGGTCGCGTAGTCAAGGCGGTGGGTGGGGTTGTCGAGGAGTAGGTCATGCAGGTCGTGGTCATAGAGCAACCGGGCCTCGGGTAGAAGCAGGGATCTTCCACGACGATCCTGCTGGTGAAAGGTCCCTGTTGCGCGATCGGAGTGCAGTCCCGCGCTCAGGCTGGTTGACGGCGATGACGAGAGGGTTTTCGCGCCCGGTCACCTGTGTGATCGGACCCGTCACCTGCCCGTCGAACTCGTCAACGCCGTCATGGGGTAGACCGGGCCGTTCAGCGGCAGGTGCGGCGCTTGCCCTCCTGAGAACCCCCGCGTGCGCGGGGACGAGTGATCGGTGTGTCGCAGGCGGTCGGCAACCGGTGGTTCCATCACGCTTGCCGGTGAAATTCCCGGACGACGCCTCGATGCGGATCTCCGCGGAGGCGATTTACCAGGCGCTCTACGTCGAGGGGCGCGGCAGGCTGCCGCATGAACCGGTGGCATGCCTTCGCACCGGCCGGTCGTTGCGGGTCCCACGTGCCCGGACACGGCATCGAACCGCGGGTGCGCAACGTTCCGCCATTGGCCGGCCACAGCGCTGAGGCGACGCTTCGCGCGATCGCTTCGACGACTGTGTCCGTGCCCGCGCTGTTGCAGCGACCGTTGACATGGGGGCGGGCAAAAAGCTGGCCCGTCATGTCGAGCTTATGGGTGACATCGGCCTCGTGGTCTGTTTTGCCGACCCGCACAGTCCTTGGCAGCGCGATGCGAACGAGAACATGAATGGCTTGCTGTGGCAGTGTTTTCTCAGATGTACTGATCTGTCCTGTCGGGACATTCGCCACTTCGAAGTCGCCGCCGATGCCGCAGGCGCTACAGCCAGATGCCCCCTGCGTACGTCGTCTGCACCAGTGACCGGGTCGTCCCGCCCGCGTTGCAGTGCCGCTTCGTCGAGGAGATCGACACCGCTTCGGCCCGAGCGACCACGGTGGTGGTACTGCCGGCGTCGCACTCCCCGTTCCTGTTCGCTCCGGACGACTTGGCCGCCGCGGTCGCGGCGGCGCACCGCGGGAGCGGCGGCGGCCGGCGTTCGATGCCCCTGCCGTCGACGTGCGGGCGGTTGTGGGCCGCCCGCACGTCGACGGGCTCAGATCTTGCCGGTTCCCGCACCCTGGGTCACCAGCGCCTTCACGTTCGCCGGCGTGTCCAGGGTGTAGGCGTAGTAGCCGCGCGGGTCCTCCACGCTGCCACCCACCACCGGTGTACCGCTGTTGACGTAGACGTTGTCCCGCTCGACGATGCTGCCCTTCGGGCCCGCGTAGCTGTTGGTCATCGGCTCCTCGACGTTCTCGAAGTAGTTGCCCTCGACCCAGCAACCGGACTTGTTCTGACACGCCACACCCGTGTCGCTGTTGGCGACGTAGTAGTTGTTGAACACGTGCACGGGGTTGCCGAAGCGGGTGCGCGGGTTGCGCTGTGGCGTCCGGTCGAAGAAGTTGTGGTGGTAGGTCACCTTCAGGTAGCCGGTGTCCTGGGCGGCGTTGCCGTCGTCGTGGCCGAGCAGCATGTTCTTGGTGTGGTGGTGGGTGTGGTTCCACGACACGGTCACGAAGCTGGACCCGCGCTTGATGTCGATCAGGCCGTCCTTGCCCGCCGACAGGTCGTTGTGGTCGATCCAGACGTGGTGGGAGAACATCTGCACGTTGATCGAGTCGTCGTTGGCGTTGCTGAACACCAGGTTGCGGATGATCACGTTGTGCACGGCGTTCGCCGGGGGCGTGGTCACCGAGCTGACCGGCAGGCCGATGTTCAGCCCGCCGCCGGTGATGCCGGAGTTCGCGCCGACGCCGATGACCGTCTTGTCCGAGGAGACGTCGTACATGCCCGCCGCCAACGTGATCGTGCCCTGCACGCGGACCACGCGCGGTCCGTCGGCCTTGATGGCGGCGGTGAAGTCGGCCGCCGTGGAGACCGTGACCTCCGGCCCCCCGGCACCGCCGGTGGTCCCGCTCTGGCCGAGTGCCGTCACCGAGGCGAACCCGATGGGCGCGGCCTCGGCGGCGGACGCGGGCGCGGTGGCCACCGACGTGGCACCGCCGACGAGCACCGCGGCGAGCGCGAGAGCGCTTGTCCTGCTCATGAAGTCCTCCGTTGGACTCGGCCGACGCCCGCGCCCGCGGTGACGAGCGCTGGTACGTCGGCGGCGTTGTCGAGCGAGTAGGCGTAGTAGGTGCGGGGTTCGACCACGGTGCCGAGTGTCTGCGGGGTACCGGAGCCGACGTAGACGTTGCCGCGCTCCACGACGCGGCCCGGTCCGCTCTTGTCGTAGCCGGACAGCACCGGGTAGGCGACGTTCTCGAAGTAGTTGGCCTCGACCAGCACCCCGGCGTCCTCCGTGGACGCGACGCCGTAGAGGGAGTTGCCGCGGTAGTAGTTGTTGTAGACGTGGACGGGCTCGCCGAACCGCACGCGCGGGTGCCGCTGGTCGGTGCGGTCGAAGAAGTTGTGGTGGTAGGTGACGCGCAGCTTGCCGCGGTCGGCGGTGTAGGTGTCGGAGTGGCCCAGCAGCGCGGTCTTGCTGTGGTCGTGGAAGTGGTTCCACGACACCGTGACGTAGTCGGACTCCCGCTTGATGTCGAGCAGACCGTCGAAGCCGCGCGACAGGTCGCAGTGGTCGATCCACACGTGGTGCGCGGAATTGGTGACGCTGATGGAGTCGTCCGAGGCGTCGGTGAAGCGCAGGTTGCGGATGATCACGTTGTTGCCGGGGCGGGTGGTCGAACCCAGTTGCAGCCCGCCGCCGGTGATCTCGGCGGTGGAACCGATCCCGAAGATCGTCTTGTTCGCGACGACGGTCAGCATGTCGTCCACCTCGATGCGGCCGGACACCGAGATGACGTAGGGCTCCTTGCGCCCGACGTAGTCCCGCAGCGCCTGCGCGGTCGTCACGGTGACGGCTTGGCCGCCCGCGCCGCCGGTGGTCCCGTTCTGGCCCAGCGCGGTCACGCCCGCGAAGCCGTCGGCCACGGCGTCGGCGTCCGGGTCGGCCCACGCGGCGCGCGGCGCGGTGGCGGCGAAGGCGGTCAGCGCCGCGCCCGCGATCAGCCGCCGTCGGTTGATGGGGCTCATGGTGGTCCTCCGCGTCTCGTCAGATCCGGCCGACGCCGACGCCCGCCGGAACGGTGCCGGGCAGGCTGGCGGCGCTGTCGGGGGTGTAGGCGTAGTAGGTGCGCGGCTCCACCACGGTGCCGAGCGTCTCGGGGGTGCCGGAGCGGACGTAGACGTTGCCGCGCTCGACCACGCGCCCCGGCCCGCTCTCGTCGTAGCCCGAGTAGATCGGGTGGGGGACGTCCTCGAAGTAGTTGGCCTCGACCAGGACTCCCGCGTTCTCGGTCGACGCGACGCCGTAGAGGGTGTTGTTGCGGAAGTAGTTGTTGTAGACGTGGATCGGCTCGCCGAAGCGGACCCTCGGGTGTCGTTGGGCGGTGCCGTCGAAGAAGTTGTGGTGGAACGTCACCCGGAGCTTGCCGGTGTCCTGGCCCGCGTTGGAGTCGGAGTGGCCCAGCAGCGCGGTCTTGCTGTGGTCGTGGAAGTGGTTCCACGAGACGGTGATGTAGTCGGCGCCGCGGACGATGTCGACCAGCCCGTCGGCGCCGCCGCTGAGGTCGCAGTGGTCGATCCAGACGTGGTGCGAGGACTGCTGGATGCTGATCGCGTCGTCGTCCGCGCCGGTGAACCGGAGGTTGCGGATGATCACGTTCTGCCTGCGGTACAGGTCGAGGCCGCCGCCGGTGATCTCGGCGGTGGACCCCAGCCCGATGATCGTCTTGTTCGACCGCACGCCCTGCTTGCTGCTGATCCGCATCACCCCGTCGACCTGGATGACGTACGGCTCGTTGCGGTCGCAGTAGTCCAGGAACGCGTCCGCGTCCCGCACCGTGACGACCGGGCCGCCCGCGCCGCCGGTGGTGCCGTTCTGGCCGAGCGAGTTCACCCCGGCGAAGCCGTCGGCGGTGGCGGGAGGGGCCGCCCACGCGGACCTGGTGGTCGTGGCCAGCGCTGTCGCGGCGGCGCTCGCGAGTAGCGCCCGTCGGCTGATGCTGCTCATGCTCGTCCTCCTCAGACTCGGCCGACACCCGCACCGGCGGGCACGGTGGTCGGGACCTCGACGGCCCGGTGCGGTGTGCAGGCGTAGTAGGTGCGCGGCTCGACGACGGACCCGCGCACCTCGATCTCGTGGTTGCACTCGACGTCCTGCGCCGAGTTGTCGTCGTCGTGCCCGAGCAACAACGTCTTGTCGTGGTCGTGGAACCTGTTCCGGGGAACGGTGAGGAAATCGGACCCGCGTTTGACGTCGACGGCTCCGTCGTCACCGTCGGAGAAGTCGTTGTGGTCGATCCAGCTGTGGTGGCTGACCATCTGCACGTTGATCAGGTCGTCGGTGGCGCCGGTGATCGGCAGGTTCCGGATGATCACGTTGTGCACCGCGTTCGCGGGCGGCGAGGTCACGTCGTCGTCCGCCGGTAGCCCGATGTTCAGCCCACCGCCGACCAGTCGGGTGTCACCGCCGAGCCCGGCGATCGTCTTGTCGGAGGCGACGTCGTGCATCCCGTCGCTGGTGCCGGTTGACAATGCGATCGTGCCGCGGACCTGCACCACCAGTGGTTCGAGCAGGGCGATGTGGTGCAGGAACTGCGCGGTCATCGTCGCCGCGACCACCGCACCTCCCGCCCCGCCGGTGGTCCCGCCCTGATCCAACGCGGTCACCCCGGCGAATCCGTCGGCGGCAGGCCCGGCCGCGGTGGCGGCAGTGCCCCGACCACCACGGCCACCATCACCGCAGGGCTGAGGCAAAGTCGACTACCAGTGGCTTGACCTGCTGATTCGGGTTGCGACACACCGAAGATCGGGTAGTCCGGAGCAGGCACGACAGGACCGTCGATCATGAAGGTTCCTACGCCATCGTGATCTTCGGAGCTCCGCCGTGCCTGCCGTGTCATCGTCTCCCATCACTGTCCTGTCACGCCAGTTGGCCCCGCTGGGCGAGGTGGCGCCGCAGGCGCGGACCGGGTTGCTCGAGGTGTTGGAGTCGGTGCCGGATCCACGCAGGAAACGGGGTGTGCGGTATCGGTTCGCGGCGATCCTGTTCGTGTCGGTGTGCGCGGTGGTCTCCGGTGCGCGGTCGTTCGCCGCGATCGCCGAATGGGCCGCGGACGCGGCCGAGGACACGCTGAGCGGAATGGGGATCGGCGCACCGAACGCGTCCACGATCCGGCGGGCGCTCTCGGCATTGACCGGTGACGGGTTCGACACCGCGATCGGCGTCTGGCTGTCCGGGCGTGTCAAGGCAGCGTGGATGGGGGCGCCGGGCAGGCGGCGGCGCCGCGCGATCGCGGTCGACGGTAAGGCGCTGCGGGGTTCCCGTCACGGCGAGCAGCGCGCGCGAATGGTGATGGCGTGCCTGGACCACGACAGCGGGGTCACGGTGGGCCAGGTCGAGATCGCGGAGAAAAGCAACGAGATCCCCATGTTCGCAGCACTTCTGGACACGATCGTCGATGTGACCGGTCTCGTCGTCACCGCCGACGCGTTGCACGCGCAACGCGGGCATGCCGAGTACCTGCACGGCCGTGGCGCGCACTACGTGATCACCGTGAAGGGCAACCAGAAGGCGTTGCGCGATCAGTTGGCGGGCCTGCCGTGGAAGGACGTGCCGATCGGGTACCGCGAGACCGACACCGGCCACGGCCGGGTAGTCACCCGCACCTACAAGGTCGTCACCGTCGCCGCCGGGATCCTGTTCCCGCACGCCGCCCAGGCCGTCCGGATAGTGCGGACCCGTAAACGCAAGGGCAGCACCAGGCGCGCGAGCCGCGAGACGGTGTACGCGGTGACATCCCTGACCGCCGCGCAGGCCCAGCCCGCCGAGTTGGCCCGCTACATCCGCGGGCACTGGCACGTGGAGAACAAGCTGCACTGGGTCCGCGACGTGACGATGGGCGAAGATGCCTCTCGGGCACGCACCGGCGGCGGGCCCAGGATGATGGCCAGCCTGCGCAATCTCGCCATCAGCCTGCTACGCCTGACCGGCCACACCAACATCGCCAAAGCCGTACGTCATATGGGAAGAAGGCCCGAACGAGCCATCAAGTTGATCTCAGCCAGCTGAAACACGACTTTGCCTCAGCCCTGACCATCACCGCGACCCGTGCGAGGGCGCGTTCGTGCCCGACGTGCGTCCACATGCGGGTGGTCCTTTCGAGAATGCGGCTTCCACAACGGCGGCGGCGTTGGGAAAGCACTTTCCTGATTCGGACCATAAGACTTGTGTTTCCGACGTGTCAACGTCGCATCACATATGAGAACCGGTTCACATACGTGGTTTTGTCGATTGCTTTTCAGTGGTGTTCGGATGGGCCTTTCGGTCGATTGATTCGAGTTTGCGGAGAATAGTGTCGAATGGATTCGACTGGAGTGGTCGCGGCGCTGGGATCTGTGGAGGTGGCTGTAGCGGTCATCAGCCGGAGGTCGGTTCAGTGAGCGGGGCAGGCTCAACTGCGTTCCTGCTGACTGTTCGGGGTACTCGCCTTGTCGGACACCGGACGCCCTGAACCCAAAGCGTGGTCCGGGATCAGGGCATCCGGTTCAAGAGGACGACGACCTCAGGCCGCGAAGTCGTCATCGGCGACGCGACGAGCGCTCACCAGTGGTGGTGGCACACGCGGTGAGGTGCTTTTCCGGACGGCGGGCGTCACCGGGTTGTGTCAGCTCACGGTGCAGTCGACCGTCGGCAGGGCGTTGGTCCCCGTCCAATTCGCCTGGAAGCCGAACCCGGTTGAGGCGCCTGGGGCCAGGATTCCATTCCAGTCCGCGTTGCGCGCGGTCATCGTCGGTCCGTTCTGGGTGGCGGTGGCGTTCCAGACCTGGGTGAGCTGCTGCCCGTTGGCGAAGCGCACCGTGGCGGTCCAGGCCGAAGTCTGGGTCGCCTTGGTGTTGCGCACGGTCACCTCGCCTTGGAATCCGTCACTCCACTGGTTGGCCACGCGGTAGGTCGCCGTGCAGCTTCCGGTGGGCGGTGGAGTGGTGGTCGTCGTCGTGGTGGTCGGGGGAGGCGTTGTGCCGGTGAGGGCCATGGCCAGGGCGGGGTACCAGCGGTCGGCCATCTTGCGGAAGCCGGAGTCGATCGGGTGCACCCCGTCGTTGGTGTCGGTGGCTGCGTTGAACCCGGTCCACTGGTCGACGACGGTGATCGGTGATTGCGCGGTGCTCTTCCCCGCCGCCCAACCGGGGATCGCGTTGTTGAGCGCCACCACCCGTTGGGGGCAGTCGGCGCAGCCGCTGGGTTCCATCGGGATGATCTTCGCGACTAGGATCTTCATGGCCGGGTTGTTCGCCCGCATCTGGTCGACGAGCTTGGTGTAGGCGGTCAGGACGGCGTCGAGCGGGATGTGGCCGCCCCACATGTCGTTGGTGCCCAGGTGCATCAGGACCACGTCGGGCCGGGCCGCCGCCAACCAGGGCGGCAGCAGGTTCTGATCGGCGATGCCGGTGGCGGAGAAGCCGCCGTGTCCCTCGTTGTCGCCGTCGTGCGGTACCGAACACCCGCCACCCGGCTGAGATCCGACGAAGTCGATGTTGGTGTATCCGTTGCGCTGCAACTGGTCCCAGAGCAGGGCGCGCCAGCAGCCGGGGCCCGCGGTGATGGAGTCGCCCAACGGCATGATCCGAATCGCAGCCGCCGCTGAGGATTTGGGCGCGGACATCGAAAGCGCCGGCACGGTCACCGAGAAGGTGAGCGCCGCAAGCAGTGGGACGACGAGGGCGTGGAGGAGCAACTTTCGACGCATTACCATGTCCTTTGTGGAGGCTCGGCCCGCCACTGATGGGTGGCAGGCCGAGCCGTGCCGGGGTGACTACGGTGTGACGGTGAGCAGGTGTGCGCGGAAGCCTTCGCCGTAGCCGGCGGTTGGCGTGCCGTTGTAGTCCTGGATGAGCACGTTGCCCGCGGTGCAACCCCAGGGGTTCCAGGTCCAGGCGGTGTAGCCGAGGCGGTGCGCGTCGAGCCAGGTCATCACCTGGTCGATGTAGTCGTGCGCGCAGGTGTCCTGGCCGATCTCACCGGCGTGCACCGGCACCTGCGCCGCCACCGCGCCGATCTGGCTGTCCCAGCAGGACGTGGTCACGCAGGCGTTGAAGTTGTAGGAGTGCCACGAGGCCATCAGGTTGCCGGTCGGGTCGTTCGGCTTGTAGGTCAGCCACTGGCTCAGGTCGTTGGTCCAGGTCAGCCCGGCGGACATGACCACGTTGGTCGCGCCGGTCGCGCGCACCGCGTCGAGCAGGTCCTGCATGCCCGCGACCTCGTAGCTGAAACCGGTGCAGGTGCCGCCGTCGCGCAGGCAGCGCCACGCGGCCGCCATGTCCGACCAGTTGTTCGCCGCGTCCGGGTAGGGCTCGTTGAACAGGTCGAACACGACCGCGTTGGAGCCCTTGAACGCATTGGCGACCTGGGTCCAGAACGTCGGCGTGTACTGCATGCTCGGCATGGGCTTCTGGCAGATCGCGTTGACGTCGGAGCAGGCCGAGGTGGTGCCGGTGTAGAGGCCGTGGGTCCAGTGCAGGTCCAGGATCGGGTTGATCCCGTTGGCCACCAGCAGGTTCGCGTAGTCCTTCACGGCCTGCTGGTAGGTCGAGCCGCTGGGTGAACCGGACAGACCCAGCCAGCAGTCCTCGTTCAGCGGTATCCGCACCGAGCGGATGTTCCACGCCTTCATCGCGGTCACCGAAGCCTGGTCGACCGGGCCGCCGTCCCACACGCCCTTGCCCTGCACGCACGCGAACTCGCCGCTGGAGCGGTTGACGCCGAGCAACCGGTAGGTCGCCCCGCTCGCGGTGACCAGCTTGTTGCCCGACACCTTCAGCGCGGGCGCGGAGGTCGGCGGTGGCCCGGTCGTGGTGGTGGTGGTGGTCGTCGTCGTGGTCGTCGGGGGAGTGCCGGTACAAGCGGCGCCGTTGACCGCGAAGTCCGTCGGGGTGGCGTTGGTGCCGCTATAGGCGAAGTTGGCGCCTGCGCTCACGCTTCCCTTCGCGGGGATGGCCGCGTTCCACGTGGTGTTGGTGACGGTGACCCACTTGCCCGACTGGGACCAGACACCGTTCCAGCCCTGCTGCAAGGTCTGGTTCCCGGTGTGGGTGTAGGTCAGCGTCCATCCGTTGACCGCCGTCGAGCCGAGGTTGCCGATCGTCACGTCGGCGCCGAAGCCCGAGCCCCAGTCCTTGGCGGTGTAGTCGACCTTGCAGGCGAAGGCCGCTGAGGTGCTGCTCGCGTACGAACCCGTGGCAGCGACCAAGGCGGCGCACACGAGGGTGACTGCGGATCCCAACACGGCGAGCACGGCGCGTCGCCGCACAGTTCTACCCGACATCGGTACTCCTTTGTGCGAAGGACACCCAAGGGCTGACGGATCTCTGGGAGCGCTCCCAGAGAGCGTGCGTACCGTCGCGTTCTCATGGGAGCGCTGTCAATCGCCGTGCGCTCTGGAGGAGTTTCATTCACTCGGATAGAGCAAACCCCGCCATCCGTCCAGACCAATTTCTTTTCGGAAGGTCGCTGTCGGTCACCGAAATCATTGGAGTCGACCTTGAATGACCACCTCCGTGTCCGCGACCTGTATTCGACTATTCGAGTCGAATGTGCCGAGCCATTCGACTCGATCGGTCGAAGCCCGGCTGCGGTCTTGCCGAAAAGGGTTTCGGCCATCACCCTCCTCGCAGGAGCGATTCTGCCTCGCGCCAATCCACGTCGATCGTTGCCACCCACGTCGAAAGGCGCGTTGAGATGATGAGAACTGTTGGAGTGCTGAAACGGTTGGCACTGGTGATGGTGGTGCTCATGATCGCGGGTCCAGTGCGATCCGCGACCGCGCAAGCGGTGGCGAAGTCGGTCTACATCCCGGCGAGGTGGACGCAGACCGGTGAGGTGCCCTGGGCGTCCGAGCGCACCCGTGAGTCCACCAACTTCATCCTGCTGTGGGGAGAGCGGTCCGGCACCAACCCGGTTTCCGCGCCCTCGCCGTACAACTTCGACCCCAACAGCGTCATCACGCAACTGGAGAACCTGTACTCGTTCTACGTGAACACGATGCGGTTCACGCCGGAGACCGGACTGCTCGCGCAACACAAGATCATCGTCATCGTGACCCGCACGTGGAACCGCACCGCGTTGGACGCGTGGGCGACAGGCGGGTCGGTGGACGGACGAGTCGGCGTCATCAACGTCGCTCCGGGCGCGGCGCTACCCGGTTCGTGGGGGTTGGCGCACGAGTTGGGCCACGTGTTCCAGGCGTACACCACCATGGGACGTCCGGGGTACGGGCTCACCGCGCCGTACGCGGGCACGTTCTGGGAGACCAGCGCGGAATTCATGGCGATGCAGGCGCTGCCCACGACCGCGGCCGGTGACCTGACCCGGTGGTTGAGGTCGGAGAACCTGTACTGGAGTTCCAGCCGTCACCACTACGGCAACTGGATGCTGATGCAGTACGTCAAGGACCGGGACGGCCTCGCGATGGTCAACCGCATCTGGAACGAGGCGCGCACCGACGAGCACCCGCTGGAGGTCTACCGGCGTCTGGCCGGCATCACCCAGGCGGAGCTGAACCGGCGGATCGGCGAGTACGCCACGCGCAACGTCACCTGGGACTTCGGCAACCGCGCCACCCTCAAGCCCTTCATCGACAACGTCTACGGTTCCGGCTTCCTCAAGGCCTACAACGGGGGCTCGGTCGAACCGGTCGACCTCGCGGCGGGCCACTTCCGGATGAACACCCGCGTCGCACCGTCGGACTACGGCTTCAACAAGGTCAAGCTGACGGCCGCCTCCGAGGGCGCGCTGGTGAAGGTCCGCGTCAAGGGCCATGCCGAGACCGGCGCGAGTGGCTGGGCGTTCGGCTTGGTCGCGGTTCGCGAGGGCGTGCCCCGCTACTCGCCGGTGACGGTCGGGGTCGACGGCCAGATCACCTTCCAGCTCCAACCCGGTGAGCGTGAGGTCTGGCTCGTGGTCACCGGCACACCGAACACCGTGCCCCACTACGCCTTCCTCGACGGCCACGACAAGGCGCGCCGCTACCCCTACGAGTTCCGCGTCTCCGGTGCCACCCCGTCAGGTTTCGAAGCGGGCTACGTCAAGCCCGCTCCGACCGGCGGCGGCCACTGGCACGCCAACGGCGGCGGGTGGGTCGCCAACACCGCCTCTGTCGCATCCACCGTCTACGTGGGTCCGAAGGCGGCGGTAGTGGGCCGCGCGACGGTCACCGGCAACGCCCGGATCGAGGGGCTGGGCTGGGTCAACGGCGGCACGGTCGGTGGCAACGCCGTGGTGCGCGACAACGCCTTGGTCCAGGACGGCGCGAACCTGTCCGGCAACGTCGTGGTGGGTGGCGACGCGGAGTTCGCCATCCCCTGCTCCGCGGGCACCTACTCGGCGTTCAACCCCGACAGGGGATGCGACGGCCGCGGTGGCGAGGTCGACGTCAACCCGAGCCACGGCACGTTCCCCACCTCCGATCTCGCGCTCACCTGATCCGCGGTGTGCTGAAAGCTCAGCAGCCGGCCACCGCGGGGTTCACCAGTTACGAGTGGGACCACTGCGCTTACGGCACGGGCTCGCCGGAGCGCACCGCGAGCCTGGTGCCCAGTGCGACCGGAGTGCTGAAGTCGGGCGTCCCGTCATCGCGCCGGCGACCACACCCGGTACTGCCTCCCCGTCGAAGGACAAATCATCAAGCCAATGCTCCGCAAACCCCTTGTTCGTATCCGTGAATCAGTCGAGTGGTCACCGGGAAGTCGCGTCGGGATCGTGCAATCAAGGGATTCGGTGCTCATGACCGTGAATTTCATTGCCCATCGCACAACGTTGCGCAATACTTGCTGGGAGCGCTCCCAGTGGCGCTGATTCGGCCGCCACCGCGATCAGCGCAATCAACCGGTGCGGCAGAGGCGTCGGTCTGTTTCGAAAGTGCCGACCGGCCACGCCGCCGAGTGCGGTCACACCCGTCCACCTTCGAAGACGCAGGAGACGAAATGAAACGATCAGTCGCATGGCGGATCCCCGCGGTCATGGTCGTGTTGGCCGTCGCGACCTCGACCAGCGTGGTGCTGGCGATGTCACCGGCGTCGGCGGCGGCCGGCGCCGCGACCGGCTACGCGTCCCAGAACGGCGGGACCACCGGCGGCCAGGGTGGGGCAACGGTTCGGGCCACGACGGGAACCCAGATCCACCAGGCCCTGTGCAGTCGGGCGAGCAGCAGCACGCCGATCGTCATCGAGGTCTCGGGCACGATCAACCACGGCAACACCGCCAAGGTTTCGGGCAGCAGCTGCGAAACCGCCGCCGGCGTGATCGAGCTCAAGCGGATCAGCAACGTCACCATCATCGGCGCCGGAGCCGGAGCCGTCTTCGACCAGTTGGGCATCCACATCCGCGAGTCCCGCAACATCATCATCCGTAACGTGACCGTCCGGAACGTCAAGAAGTCTGGCTCTCCCACGTCCAACGGCGGCGACGCCATCGGGATGGAGAGCGACGTCCGCAACGTCTGGGTCGACCACGTCAACCTTCTGGCGTCCGGTGGTGAGGAGCAAGGCTACGACG
Organism: Umezawaea sp. Da 62-37; assembly: GCF_032460545.1. Classification (GTDB taxonomy): domain Bacteria; phylum Actinomycetota; class Actinomycetes; order Mycobacteriales; family Pseudonocardiaceae; genus Umezawaea. The sequence goes on along the minus strand of NZ_CP135965.1, from coordinate 1,294,189 downwards.
GCCTGTTCGACGTGAAGGACAACACCCAGTACGTGACCCTGTCCTACAGCATCCTGCGCAACTCCGGCCGCGGCGGGCTGGTCGGGTCCAGTGAGAGCGACCTCTCGAACGGGTTCATCACCTACCACCACAACCTGTACGAGAACATCGACTCCCGTGCGCCTCTGCTGCGGGGCGGCACCGCCCACATGTACAATAACCACTACGTCGGCCTGGCCAAGTCCGGCATCAACTCGCGCGCCGGTGCCAAGGCCAAGGTGGACAACAACTACTTCAAGAACTCCCTTGACGTCCTCGGCACCTTCTACACCACCGAGGCCGGCTACTGGCAGGTCAGCGGCAACGTCTTCGACAACGTGACGTGGTCCGCCCCGAGCAGCGATCACAAGCCCGCCGGTCCGGACGTCAAGTCCACCACCACCGTCTCCGTGCCCTACAGCTTCACCCTCGACCAGGGCAACTGCGTGCCGAACATCGTGAGCCGCACGGCGGGCGCCAACACGGGTCTGAGGGAGTCGGACGGCAACTGCTAGTGCTTCGTCCCTCAAAGGTGGTGAACAAACCGACGCCGCAGCTTTTTGGGTTTTTGTGCCGGGCGCCCCCAGTTCCAGGGTCTGGCACGGGCGTTGAGGGGACTTCACCCAAGGCCGGGTGGTCAAGGATTTCCGTCCTCCTGCAAGGTGTCACCGAAGTGGGCCGCGATGTCGCGGGGTCGCCGGAGACGGGTGGGATCTTCCTGCGGCAGGACCAGAATCCGATGCCTGCGACGCTCGGCGGGAGAGGGGGCATCTCGTCGCTGGCCGCTCGAACCTCACCAAGAGACCTCGACGCTGTGTCGCACCACTCGTGGAGAGGACGAGCGGCACAGCGTCGATACCGTCACGCCGGGCTCCCGATCCGGAACACCCGCAGTTCGAAGGGATGGTCGTCGACCGGGAGCGAGCCGCTTTCCGTGGCCGGGCCCGTGACGTGGACCTCGTCGTCCTCGCTGACCGCCCACAACAGTTGCCCGACGGTCTCACGGCCCTGGGCGTCTTCGCGGCGCATCCAGATCAGGGCGAGCGAGTCACCGGGAAAACCCCTGATTTCCTCCAGCGCGCCGACCCAGTGCGGATGCGGGGTCCCGCCGCGCAACCTGCCGACCTGTTCGTACATCGAACTGAACCAGAACACCTCTCCTGGCGTCGGTGGCGCCGGCAGCCCTGCGGCACCGGCGTTCCATTCCCGCAGCCACCTCCACGGGTCGTGGTTGGGCAACCCGAACGGCGTCTCCCCGACAGCCTTCGGCACGACCAACGCGGCATCGAGCATCTGGTGGCGCCAGTCACCGGTTTCGTGGAAGCGCACCGTGGTGCAGGCGAACAACCATCCGCGCCGGGTCTCGTCAGCCGGATCCGGGCTGACCAGCGTGACCTGCCCCCCGTACACGAAGTCCAGCCAACTCTCCGCCTTCGTCACCGCGGCCCGGAAGTCGGTGGCAGACGCGACCCATGGAGTGATCGAACGCATGTCCGGTGGAGGGATCGGCCGGTGGAACCGCGCCAGCACAAGGCTGTCGACTTCACGATCATCTACTGCTGCCAGGGTGCCGGTCAGCGGATCGACGACGGCCGCCTGCCCGGTCTCCTCGTCGTGGCGGGCGTACAACAGGTGGCCGGTCAGCTCCTGACCGGCGAGGTGGCGCCGCAGCCACACCACTCCGCGCGTTCCCGGTCCACCATCCACAATGGCCTGTCCAACCTGCGACCAGGTCGAACATCCGACCACCTCGGCTGCGGGGAAATGCCGGGAGAGCAACCTGTCCCACCATCCAGGAGCTTCGTCGGCCGGGTGCCACGCACATGCGGACGCGGGGCTGCCGTCCAGCACCGAGTCGACGGCAACGACGCTGTTGCGGGCGTTGACCCGCCACCGCCACGGTTCGGACTCCTCGGGCGACCACGCCAGGTTGCTCTCCTCGTCAAGAGGCTTGGCGTTGGCCACCGGAAAAGGACTGCGACCGTATGTCGGGACGCCGACCGTGGCCGCCAACATCGGCTCCCGCGCATGCGCGTACCGGCAACCGAAGAGCGCCATCCGGTCGGTCGTGCGGATCGGTTCGGTGTCGGCGAGCACGACGAGATCGCCGTAGGTGCGCCTCACCCATGCCCGTGCCCGCCCGCTCAAGTCGGCCGGGTCAACCGTCGTCATGTCCATGTCGGCCTCACGTGAGCGAGTATCGGTTGCTGTGCCATGCCCACCAAGTGTTCAAGCACACCCTTGGTCGGCCGGACGCGGTCCTCGTGGTTGTCCTCCGCTTCCCACCCCTCTCGTGAGAAAAGGCCGAGCAGGTCGTGGAAGCGGAACCGACCGGCTTGCAGTCCTGCCATCAACATGCCCGCGTCCACCAGTTCATCAAGCAGCACGAGCGTCTTCGCTTCGGTCAATTCCGTCGCGATCCACACGACCTCGACACCGAAGTCCATGCCCGGCACAGCGGCCAGGCGGCGGAACAGGGCACGGCCATCGGGTGACAACATGCGATAGGAGACCTCGAACGCCGACCTCACCTGCAGATCGCCCGCTGACAGCGAACTGAGCCGAGTGCGCTCATCCCGCAACTGCCCGACCAGGTAGCCCAACGGCCAGTTCGGCCTGCTCGCCAGCCTGTTGCCTGCGATCCGCAGCGCGAGTGGCGGATTCCCGCGAGCCGGTCCTGGCTCAGCCCCGCGTCGCGTCGATACCCCAGCAGCAACTCCCCGAAGGGCGACCGGTCGCTCTTGTCTCGCACAGGACAGTCCTAGCTTCAGATCTACTCTTGCATCAATGACGACCGGATTGCGTTCGGCCATTTTCACAAGACCGACGGTGAAGTCGTTGGGCGAGTTGGTATGCAGCTTCTGCGGGCGGGCCCGATCGGCGTGCGGCGGTGTCGCCGATCGGGCCCTTGGTCACAGTGCGGTCAGCTCACCGGCGCCATGATCTTCATGATGCGCAGTGGTCCGTCGACCGGCGACGGCCACGGCGCCGTCATCTCGACCTCAGGCGTGGTGGGCACGCTGAAGGCCATGCTGCCGATGGGCAGGCCGCTGCTACCGACGGAGGTCCAGATGTAGACGGCGGCGCGGCGGTAGTCGTCCACCCACACCTGCTCGAACGGTGCCACCGCGTATTTGTCGCTGAACCGCACGTCCAGTGGACGTCCGGAGGTGTCGTAGAACCGGATGTAGTCCAGCGCGCCGCTGAGCAGACAGCTCACGCCATCGTGACCCTTGAGGAAGATCATGAACAGCCTGCTGGTGTCGGGGCTCGGGGAGTAACCCTCGGCGATTTCAACGGAAAGCTCGCTTCCCGCACACGGCCGCGTCGGCCGTACGTCGGCGCTGGCGGGCGCGACGGTGGCGAGTACTGCGGCACCGGCCAACACCACTGCCGTCAGTGCTTGCCGCATGGTTGACTTCTTCATGATGATCTCCTGTAGTCGTTGCGGGCCTTGCGTTCGAGTACACGCTTGCCATGGCGAACTGGATGCCCCGCATCCAGTTGATGTGACGGGTGACACGGCAAGTGACCGTTGGTTGGGCGATTCAGAAGTGCACTCATGTTGTCGTGGAGGCATGTCAGCATCGAGAAGTTGCTCCATCGGCAGGTTCACCAGGCATCGACCCGATCGGATGTGGTCACTCGCCCGGTACTGCCGTCATGGGAGCGGTCGGCCCCCGCGGCGGCCACGTCATCCGATTGCTCTGGGCGATCCGGGTTCCCGTCCGGTGTCGTCAGCCTGCCGGTGGTGCGCGACCCGCAGCGGATCGAGGATCAACGGAAGTCCGCAGATCTACTTGCAGTCGTACGGTCCCCGTTCACCACCGGCCGTATCGCGCACCACCACGGTGAACGACACCCAGCCGTTGGCCACCGTGCAGGCGATCTGCCCGCCCGCCTCCCAGCCGAACCCGTTGAGGCCGTCGGCGCCGTCGACCACCACGATCTGCGGCAGCGATCTGTCGGAGGGCGACGGGAGCGGGGAGACGACGACATAGCCCTCGGGCAGCGCGGTGGTGATGCCCGCGGCCCGTTCGACATCCGACGGCCCGGCGAACAGCAGATCGAGCCGTTCGCCGGGCGTTCGGTCGCGCGGACCGGGACGCAACACCTTGAACGGCCTGTGGTCGAGTCGGAAGTACACCTGTGCGCCCGCCACCTTGTTGCCGAGGGAGTCGCCGTACACGAACGGTTCGGTCGGAGTCACGCCGCACCCGGCCGCCAACCACCCGACCAACACCACCACCAGTCGCCGCCTCACGGCCGGTCCCGCGGCAAGCGCACGGTGAACCGGGCGCCCGAGTCAGGCACGTTCCCCGTCTCCATCGAACCGCCGTGCAGGCGGACGTTCTCCCACGCGATGGCCAGCCCGAGCCCGCTGCCGTCCGAACGACCGCGGGCGGAGTCGGCCTTGTAGAACCGCTCGAACACGTGCGGCGACACGTCTTCGGGGAGTCCGGGTCCGGAGTCGGCAACCACCACGACGACCTCGTCCGCTGTCGAGCGCAGCTCGACGGTGACGGGTGTGGCACCGTGCCTGAAGGCGTTGCTCACCAGGTTCGCCAGCACCACGTCGATCCGCCGTCTGTCCACCTGGCACACCAGTTCGACGGGCAGGTCCACCTCGACCAGGTCGGTCCAGCCGCGCGCGGCCAGGGTCGCCGCCACGAGCGTCGGGAGGTCGACCGGCTCGGTCCGCAGTGCCGCCACCCCGGCGTCGAACCGGGAGATCTCGATCAGGTCCTCCACCAGCGTCCTCAGCTTCCGCGTCTCGGTGCTGACCATCCCGGCCGCTATCGAGGTGTCCCCGGTGAGCGGCTCTTCATCCAGCGCGTCGACGACGGCGGTCATCGCCGTCAGCGGTGTGCGCAGCTCGTGCGACACGTCCGCCACGAACCGCCGCGACCTCTCGTCCATCCGCCGCAGCTCCTCGACGGTGCGCTCCAGCTCCGCGGCCATGGTGTTGAACGTGCGGACCAGGTCGGCCAGCTCGTCGGTGCCACTTGCGGTCAGCCGGGTGTCGAGTTCGCCGTCGGCGACTCGGCGCACGCCCGCCCGCAGCGCCCGCACCGGCCGCAGCACCCCTCGGGCCGCGATCAGCGCGAGCGCGAACGCGGGCAGCAGCGATACCAGCACGAGCAGCAGCGCGGCGTTGGGGAACCGGGCGATCACGTCCCGCTGGTCTTCGAAGTCGTGCCGCCGGTAGAACTGCACGCCGGGATCGGCCCCGTGGCCTTGGCCCAGCGTCGCTCCCACGAACGCGTACGCGTGACCGTCGTCGTCCACGACGCGCTGCACCATCGTCTTCCGCAGGAGACGCACCTCGCCCAGCAGGTGCGACGGCACGTCCTGGAAGGTGATCCCGTTGCCGTCCGCGTGGTCGTCCGCGAAGACCACCACCGCCTTGAGCCGGTCCGCCAACTCCGCGAGCTCGGCGTGCGAGGGCGAATGGTCCAGCACGACCTCCCGCTCGATGTCCGTGCGGAACCGCGACACCATCTTGTCCTGGGCCGCCGTGAGGACGAGGTCGCGCAACTGCAGGTAGGACCCGGCGGCCACGGCCGCTCCGGTGAACGCCGACACCAGCGCGAACGCGATCAGCAACCGGGTGCGCAGCCCGAACCGGAACACCTTCACAGCGGCCCGAACCGGTAGCCGAAGCCGCGCACGGTCCGCACGAACACCGGTGCGGACGGCACGTCCTCCACCTTCGTCCGCAACCGCTGCACGCACGCGTTGACCAACCGCGAGTCGCCCAGGTAGTCGTGCTCCCACACCGACCGCAGCAGCTGCTCACGGGACAGGACCTGGCCCGGCGAACGGGACAGCTCCAGCAGCAGCCGCAACTCGGTCGGCGTCAAGCCCACCGGCCGACCCGCCTTGTGCACGGTCAGCGCGGCCCGATCGATCACCAGGTCACCGAACACGTCGGTGCTGCGTGCGCTGTCCCGTTCGGTGCGCCGCAGCACGGCCCGCAGCCGTGCGTCGAGCACCCTCGGCTCCACCGGTTTGACGACGTAGTCGTCCGCTCCCGCCTCCAACCCGCCGACGACGTCGAAGTCGTCGCCGCGGGCGGTGAGCATCACGACGGGCACCTCACCCATCGCCCGCACCCGCCTGCACACCTCGAACCCGTCGATCCCCGGCAGCATCACGTCGAGCACGACGATGTCCGGCACCACCTCCCGCAGCAGCACTAATCCGTCTTCTCCGCTCTCCGCCGTGGACAGGTGGTGCCCTTGCCGGCGCAGCGCGAACTCCAGGGCGTTCCGGACGGCTTGATCGTCCTCGATCAGCAGAACACGAGCCACAGCTGGAGTATGGGCGAGCGGTGGCTTCGGTTCCCCTGCCTTCCCGGTTCTGTAGCGAAATCCGGACATGACCCTGACAAGATCGGGAAGCGTCCCCTCGACACTTCCCGGCATGACGACACCAACCCACGCCGACTACCTGGCGCAGCGCAGGTTCCCCGGCCTCGACGGGCTGCGGGCGATCGCGGCGAGCTTGGTCGTGCTCTTCCACTTCGAGGGGCCGGACATCTTGCAGGGGTGGATCGGTGTGCACCTGTTCTTCGTGCTGTCCGGCTTCCTGATCACCACTCTGCTGCTGCGCGAGCACGACCGCGCCGGCCGCGTCGCGCTGGTCGACTTCTACCTGCGCCGGGCGTTCCGGATCCTGCCGGTGTACTTCCTCGTGCTGGCCGCGATCGTGGTCGGCTGCCTGCTCGCCGGAACGTTCCGCAGCAGCGGGCTCGGTGCGGCGCTGCCCCTGCAGCTGACGTTGTTCAACGAGTTCACGCAGAACAACCCGTACGGCCACTCGTGGACGTTGGGCACCGAGCAGAAGTTCTACCTGTGCTGGCCGCTGCTCGCGTTCGTCGGCTCCGCGTCGACGTTCCGCCGGTTCGGCGTCGCGGCGGCGGGTGCCGTCGCGGCGCTGGCGCTGGTGCCACTCACCCTCGACCAGTCGTCGCCGAACTGGACGCTCGGCTACTTCTCCATCCTGGTGGGCTGCCTGGTCGCGCTGGTCCTGCACCACCCCCGCGGCCACGCGGTCCTGCGGCCGCTGACCGGCCCCGTGGCGTCCGTCGCCGTCGCCGTGGCGTTCGTGGCCTTCCACCTGTCCGTGAGGACGATCGCCCCGGTGCTCGGCGACTGGTTCGGTGTCCCCGCGTCGATGGCGGTCACCCCGGTGTACGCCCTGGCGTGCGCGGTCCTGCTGCCCGCGGCGATCTCCGCGGGGCCGGTGGCCCGGATGCTGTCCACCAGGCCGATGCGGTTCGTCGGCGACCGGTCCTACTCGCTGTACCTGGTGCAGGGCATCGCCGGGGGCGCCGTCGCGCTGGTCGGGTCGTTCGGTGACGCGCACCCGCTCGTCGTGCTGGCTGTGGCGCTGGTGATGGCGCACGTCCTGCACCGCGTGGTCGAGCTGCCGATGATCGCCGTCGGCCGTCGGGTCGTGGCCCGTCGCGGCGCCCGGCCCGGCGCCGTCACGCCCGTGCCCGCTCGATGACCGACTCGCAAGAACCGCCGGTCGGGCGCGGAACGTGCCTGTCGCGGGCTGTCGGGCACAGCAGGCACCTCGTCACGGCGGGCTGGGGAGCCGCCGCCACGGTCGCGCTGTGCCTCGCCGTCTTCAGCCATGGGACCGGGCCGGTGGACCTCCAGGTCTACCGGGTCGGCGGCCAGGCTTGGCTGGAAGGGGTCCGGCTCTACGCGCCCGATTTCCCCGCGCCGCTGAGCGGTCCGCCGCTCCCCTTCACCTATCCGCCGCTGGCCGCGGTGCTGTTCAGCCTGCTCACCACCGTGCCGTGGACGCTCGCCGTGCTGCTGTGGACCGCGGCGGGCATCGCCGCGCTGACCTGGGCGTGCCTCCTGGTCGCGTGGAGCGCGCTCCCCGCACCGGCCGCGTCGCCCGTCGGGCTCGGGGTGGCCGGCGCCTCCTGCCTGCTGCTGGAACCCGTGCGGTCCACGTTCGACTTCGGACAGGTCAACCTGGTCCTGCTGGCCCTCGTCGTCGCCGATTGCCTCGTCGTCCGTCCACGGTGGTCGCGGGGCGCACTGGTCGGCCTGGCCGCCGCCATCAAGCTGACCCCGCTGGTCCTGCTGCTGTACTTCCTGGTGCGTCGCGATCGGCGCGCCGCGGCCACGGCGGCGGTCTCGTTCGTCGTCTTCGGACTCATCGGGTACTCGGCCGCTCCCGCGGACAGCGTCCAGTACTGGCTGCACACCATCCACGACACGTCCCGCGTCGGCGGGCTCTCCCTCGCGTCCAACCAGTCCGCGCGCGGTCTCCTGAGCCGGTTCGGCGTGGACGAGCGCGTGGAGCTGCTCTTGTGGGGCTCGGTGGTGCTCCTCGTGATCTTCCTGGTGGTACGGGGCGCGCGCAACGCGTTCGCCATGGGACAGGACGCACTGGCGATGCTCGTCGTCACCACCGCGGCGCTGCTGCTGTCCCCGGTCTCCTGGTCCCACCACTGGGTGTGGGCGGCCCCCGGTGTGGTCCTCGCACTCGCAATCCTGCGCGGACTCCTCCGCGTCGCCACCACGGGCGCGCTCGTCGTCGTCTTCGGCATCGGACCGCACTCCCTGCTGCCCGCGACCGGCAACCGTGAACTCCAGTGGTCGTGGTGGCAGCACCTGGTCGGCAACAGCTACCTGTGGGCCGCACTCGCCTTCCTCGCCGTGATGGCGTTCGCGACGGGCTCGACTCGCCAGGTCCCCGCCGCCCGCCGGGCCGGCGGTGCCATGGCGACCAAGTAGTCCGCCGCCCGTTCACCGCACACGCGGTCCGTCCTGTCGCCTGGACGACACCCGCCTGGACCGGTTGGCCCAAGCGCTGGAGCAAGGACCCGCCGCGCACGGCTTCGCCGAGGACCAACGCTGGACCCTGGCACGGGTCTCCGACCTGATCGCCCGGATGTTCCACACCCGCTACACCCTGCGCGGAGTGTCGTACCTGTTGCATCGCAAGGGTTCCCCCGCAGATCCCCACGCACCGGGTGGTCGAACGCGACGAGGACGCCGTCAGCACCTGGCGGCGGGAGGTGTGGCCAGCGGGAAACGTTAGCCGCGGTGGACAAGGCGTGGATCTGCTTCGAGGACGAGGCCGGACAGACCCTGTGATCACCCAAGGCCCGAAAGTGCCCCCATCCGAATCCCCGTCCGCACTGGTCGGCTCAGGTCCATGTTCGGTTCCGCGTACATCTCCGCCGGGCGGTCGGCGCTTTCCGCAGGTCACCGGTCCAGCCTCGGTCCGGCGCCGGCCGAAAGGCGGGTGACTCGATCGGGTCGGCTTGGTGGGGTCATGCATCGAGGCGATCGCTTCGAGCGGTGAGGGTTCAGGGCAGGTCGATCGACGCGCGGCTGGCGATGTCGCTCGCGTTCACGATCTGCTCAGGCGGCCAGGTGCTGCGCTGGCTGAGGTCCCTGATCTGCGTGTGGGGAAAGATGGGGAAGATAGCCCCGTCGCACGGACGTACCAATTCGCCCGAAGATCGAGCCGGTGATCTGTGTTGTTGACAACGGGCTGACCGTGGTGTCGACAGAGCCTCCGGTGTCGTATCGGCGGAACGACAACCTGTCACCGCTTTGCCCATATGCGGGATGGGTGAGCGCCTTCCGCCGTGGTGATCGGTGCAGTCGACCGGTCGCTGGTCATGCGCGTTCGCATCGACTGATGCAACGGGGCCCCGGTGTGCTGCCCAACGCCTCAACCGGCGACTGTCCGTGATCCGAACACCGTGGCCGGCAACGCCGGGGCCCCGAACAGGTGCTCGTGGAAGGCCGTCCCGACAGGGGTGCTGTTCCAGGAAGCTGGCGATTGCAAAGCTGGGGCCGCGGTCCCGCACACGAGCGCCCTGCGCCACCACGTCGGTCACGGTGGGCGTGGCCCGTTACTTGATGCCGAGTTCTGTGCAGATCGCGGCGAGTTCCGGAACGCAGACCTCGGAGGCTGTGACGGCTTGCGCGTCGACGACGGTCTTGACCTTGTCCTTGGTGATCAGCTGGGCGTCGAGAAGGACCGATTTGACGTCGCGGTTGCCCGTGGTGTCCTTGCTGACGGCGGTGGCGATCCTGTCGGCGCCCGCGGTGTCGCCCTTGACCAGGAGAGCGGCCAGCTTCGCGGTCGTCGCGGCCTCTTCCTTGACCGGCTTGAAGACGGTCATGTACTGGTCGCCGCGGAGTACGGCCTGGAGGCCTTCCGGAGTGGCGTCCTGGCCGGTGACCGGCACCTTGCCGTTCAGCCCGAACTTCTTGAGCACGGTGATGACCGCGCCCGCGAGGGTGTCGTTCGCGGCGATGACGCCGTCCACCTTCTGGGCGTTGCGGGTCAGGATCTGCTCGAAGACGGTGCCACCGATGACCGGGTCCCACTTCTCGATCGGCTGGGACTGGACCAGCTTCAGGTCACCGGAGGCGTAGAGCGGTTCGAGGACCTCCTCCTGGCCCTCGGTGAATTGCGTGGCGTTGTTGTCGGTCGGGGCACCCTCGATCTGGATGACCTCCGCTCCCTTCTTGTCCTTCAGCGCGGCGGACAGGGCCGTGCCCTGGAGTTCGCCGACTTTCACGTTGTCGAAGGAGACGTAGTACTCCGACGAACCGCCCAGGTTGAGGCGGTCGTAATCGATGACCGGGATGCCCTGTGCGTTGGCCTTGGAGGCCACCGCGGCACCCACCGAGGAATCGGTCGAAGCGATGATCAGGACCTTGACGCCGTCGTTGATCATTCCGTCCGCCAGGGTGCTGAACTTCTGGTTGTCGCCTTGGGCGTTCTGGATGTCCGCGTCCAGACCTTCGGCCTTGAGCGCGGCCGCGAGCAGGGGCTTGTCGAAACCTTCCCAGCGGGGGGAGGAGGTGGTCTCCGGGAGGATCACACCGACCTTCGTGCCGACTGCCGGGCTGGCGGTCGGACTGTTGCCGTCGACCGGACCGTCGGCGCTGCACGCTGTCACGGCCAAGGCGAGGCCGGTGCACGCAGCAATGAGGGCGAGGCTTCCACTACGCATCCGTCATCCTTTCGGACTGCACTGTTCGAAGGCCGGGGAGAATGTTGTGGTGCACAACATATGCCTACCGGCGGATCCTCGGAACCATGCTGAATCGGTGAAGAAAAGATGATGTGCAACGAAATGGTAACCAGACTGGAGCTGAATACTGCAAACGGCATAGTGAAGTCGCGCCGGTTGCGCTGAATGGTTGCGGGATATGGGTGGAACAATCCCATGCGTTGGTGTCGACACCGATATTCCATCCCAATCCTGATGTGCCCTGGGTTTTGCGGAGTCGAGTTGCCGGACTTCATGCTGATGATCTTCAGGAGAAGTCCGCGTGCCCAGGAGTTACCCGCCGGAGTTCCTCGGCAAGGTCCTCGACCTGCTCACAGCCGGTTGGACTGGCCTCGGCCCGGCGTCGGATCGCCGAGTTGGAGACCGAACTGGCGATCCACCAGCGCGCCACCGAACTCCTCGAGGAGACGGGGTTTCCGGCGGTAGTGGCTTGATCGGGTCCGCGGCGCTGTGAACGAGGTCGCGACCCGCTGGTCAGGAGAAGTGGTAGCGCCGGTCCCGATGCCCACCACTGATCGTCGACCATCGACGCATCACCAGCAGCGAGCCTCGGTTCGGCCCACCGCCGACAAGTTCGTGCCCACCGCACCGGTACCTGAGGATGAGATCGAATCGGGCATCCAGGGGGAGGTGTCAGGGGCGTGCGGTCGGCGACCATCTTGGGCATGGCGGCGACCACAGAACCTGCACCGACCCGAGTCCGCGTCGAGGCGCTGGACGCACTGCGCGGATTCGCGTTGTGCGGCATCATCTTCGTCAACATTCCGCAGACCATGGGCATGGCCGCGACCCTGGCCTCCGTACCGGAAGGCCTGCGACTGCTCGTCTTCGGCAAGTTCTACCCGATCTTCTACCTCCTGTTCGGACTGGGCTTCGGGCTGTTCCTGCGGTCGGCGGTCCGCCGTTCGGCTTCGCCGAGGGTGCCGGTGGTGCGCAGGCTGCTGGCGCTGTCCGTGTTCGGCGCGCTGCACCACCTGCTCCAGCCGGGTGAGGTGCTGCTCCCGTTCGCGGTGACCGGCCTGGTGGTGCTGCTGCCCCTGAGCTACGCCCCAGCGCGGGTGAGCCTCGCGGTGGGATCGGTGCTCACGGTGGGCGGCGTGCTGATCGGGGTCGGCGGATTCGGGGTGCTGCCCGGGTTGTTCGCACTCGGCTTCGCCCTGGCGCAGGCAGGGTTCGCCGAGTCCCTGGAGCACCGGGTCAAGGGGGTCGCGGTCGCGGCGGTCGTGCTGGTGCTGCTCGCCGTCCTGGCGTACCTGGTCGCAGTCGGTGTGCAGGGCGAGCTGGCCGGTCGCTGGTTCGGTCTGCTGTACTCGATGTTCGGCGCGGGCGCTTACGCCGCCGTGTTCCTGGTGGCGCTGCGCACCCCTGTGGGACCGGTCCTGGCACAGGTGTTCGCGCCACTGGGTCGGATGGCGCTGACGAACTACCTCACCGCCACGGTGCTGTTCGTGGTGCTGGGTTCGGCGGTGGGGCTGCGCGGTTCGGCCGAGTGGACCACCGCGGCTCTGCTCGGCGCCGGAATCCTCGCCATGCAGGCGTTGTGGAGCCGCTGGTGGCTGCACCGGTTCGACTATGGTCCGATGGAATGGTTGTGGCGCACGATCACCTACTGGCGGCGGATCCCGTTGTGCCGCGAAACCACCGCTTGAAGGGACGGCGACGAGGTGACGCGATCGTGGCGGGCGGCACTGGCCCGGCTGGGCGGGCGCACGGCGACCCGACGGGACACCATCGTGGCAGTAGCGCTGGCTGTGCTCGGCCTGTTGCGGTTGCCGTTGGCGCTGCTGCTCAACGACGGGGTGTTCCCGCAAGCCGGATGGGTGATCGCCTGCGCGACGGCCGCGTCCACCGCGGACATCTCCATCCTCGCCCTGCGCCGCAAGGCCCCCCGGACCGCACTCGCGCTGGCGACCGCAGTCGTGCTGGCCGCGACCGCGCTGCCCGCCGCGCTCCTGCCCACCGGTATCGGGGTGCTGGTCTGCGCCTACACCGTCGCCACGCTCCTGCCTCGCCGGTCCGCGGTACTCGCGCTCGCCGGTTGTGCCGCCGGGCACGCGGCGGGCGGCGCGTTGTCGGCCGGGCTGGGTGCCAACGTCACCTCCGTGGTCACGTTCTGGGCCAACGACGGCACGGATCTCCTCGACCTTGTGCAGGCGTCCGTCGCCACCTTCGCCATCCCCGGTCTGATCGGCCTCTACGTGCGCGCCAACCGCGCCTACACAGCCGAGCTGGCCGCCAGGGTGCGGCACCTGGAGGTGGAGCGCGAACTGCGGGCCGAGGCCGCGGCGGCCGAGGAGCGCGCCCGGATCGCACGAGAACTGCACGACATCGCCGCGCATGACCTGTCCGCGATCGTCGTGCAGGCGGGCGCGGCCGACCGGCTGGTCGAGCGAGATCCGGCGGCCGCGCGGGAGGTGATGCTCGCCATCCGCGCGCAGGGCCGCCGGACGCTCACCGCGCTGCGCGGACTGGTCGGCGTCATGCGGGCCCCAGAGGATGGATCCGCGCCTGCGCTGTCCGGCGTGCCGGACCTGGTGGCGGCCGCCGTCGACACGGGCATGGACGTCTCACTGGCCGTGCACGGCGACGACCGGGCGCTCGACGCGGCCACCGACCTGGCCGCCTACCGGCTGGTGCAGGAAGCGCTGACCAACGCCCGGCAGCACGCGGGCGGCGCCCCGGTCGAGGTGGTGGTCGACTACCTCCCCGCGGAACTGGAGGTCCTGGTGCGCAACGGTCCGGGGCGGCACGGAACCGAGCCGCGGAGCGGCCACGGCGTGCTCGGCATGGGCGAACGGGTGCGGCTCACCGGTGGGGTGCTCGCCGTCGGCCCCACCTCCGGCGGCGGCTGGTTGGTGGAGGCCCGGTTTCCGAGGACGAGGGAGCGGTGATGATCCGGGTGGTCGTGGTCGACGACCAAGCCGTGGTGCGGGCGGGGTTCCGCACGATCTTGGAATCCGAGCCGGACATCCAGGTGGTCGGCGAGGCGGCGGACGGCGCCGACGCGGTGTCGGTGGCTCGCCGCTGCCGCCCGGACGTGGTGCTCATGGACGTGCGGATGCCGCGGGTGGACGGGATCACCGCCACCGCTCGGCTGGCGGGGCCAGCCGTCGTCGATCCGCTGACGGTGCTGGTGGTGACCACGTTCGACCTCGACCAGTACGTGTTCGCCGCGCTGCGGTCGGGCGCGAGCGGGTTCATGCTCAAGGACGTCGAGCCCGAGGAGCTGGTCACCGCGGTGCGGGTGGTAGCGGCGGGCGAGGGGCTGGTGGCGCCTGGTGCGATGCGGCGGCTGATCGTCGAGTTCGCCCGCGTGGGCTGGCCCCGCGCCACCGGTCCGCTGCCGGATCTCACCGCGCGGGAGCGGGAGACGTGGCTGCTGGTGACCCGTGGGCTGTCCAACGTCGAGATCGCCGCCGAGTTGATGGTCAGCCCATCGACGGTCAAGACCCATGTCGGCAACCTGCTGGCGAAGCTTGGCTGCCGCGACCGCGTGCAGGCGGTCGTACTGGCCTACGAACGCGGAGTGGTGCGGCCGGGCTTGCCTTGACCCGGCCGTGTTACCAGGCGATCGTGCGCTCCACCACCCACCTGATGACATCCAGGCCTGAGCCGTGGGGTTCGCCTCGGCGGGCGATCCGAGTGCCGATTCCCCTGGCGCGCAAGCGTCTGCGGTACTTGTCGTGGTCGTAGGCCCGGTCGGCGTAGACGATTGTGGGCTGTCCGCGTCTGCCACGCATGTTCGGCACCGCGTCCAGCAGCGGTTCCAACGCGATGACGTCGTTGCGGTTGCCACCTGTCAGCAGCACCGCGAGCGGGATGTCGCCGCCCTCGGTCAGGATGTGGTGCTTGGAGCCCGGTCGGGCGCGGTCGACCGGGCGCGGGCCGCTTTGGGCCACCACGCGCCGCCCTTGCATGCGAGGAGTCGATCACCGCCTGATCCCAATCCCGGGCGATGTAGCGTTTGAGCAGCCGGATGATCTCCTTGCGGCTGGAGCCGGTGGTGGTGCGGCGTGCGGCATGGTTACGTGTTCGGGAATCATGAATCAGTCTGTTGCCGGCAATTGTCCACAGTGCACTGTTTGTCGCACGGTCCCCGTCGCGGTTGATTCTGTGGTGCTGTGTCTTTCCGCTGGAGTGCTCGACCGGAACGCTGCGAACGCCGTGCACGACCGCGAAGGCGCCGGTCACCGCGTTCGCCCGCAACAGCACCGGGTATTCGATCTCGGCGCTCTCGTGGATGGAGACCGGACGGCCGCCGCTGCGCGATGTCGAGACCCTGCGCAGGATCGTGGACGTCCTCGCGTACCGGCGTTCCTGCTCGGGTTGGCCGAGCACCGGCCCGGTGCCACGCCGCTGACCGCGCTCGTGGCCAGGGTCGAGACCTCGATACCGGCTGACGAAGGAGACACGATGGTGACCGACAAGGCCACCATCGACGCCCTCCGCGGACTACCTGCGGCGTTGAGGCATGCGCGCGGCCCGAGATCGATCGTCGACGGCGGTCTCCGTAAGTCCGGAAAGGACACGACCGGCTAGCCGACTCCACCGCCGAGGCCGGTGTACCCGGCACCGCCACCGATGTCACCGAGACGGCTCGCGCCGCCGGGCCCCAACCGGGCACGGGCCGCACCATCGGCACTGTGTCGACCTTGACTGTCCGCAGGAACCACCAACCCCGCCCGAATGGCACGAGACCGCCGGTCCACGACGTACCCGATTCCCACCAACACGACACAGAACACCACGGCATAAGCCCATAACGGCATAGTCGTCATCCCCTCGTTGCGGTCACCCCCGACCTCACCACCCCAGTGTGACCCCGCTCATGGCCGCAGGCCGGCG
Organism: Umezawaea sp. Da 62-37; assembly: GCF_032460545.1. Taxonomy (GTDB): domain Bacteria; phylum Actinomycetota; class Actinomycetes; order Mycobacteriales; family Pseudonocardiaceae; genus Umezawaea. The sequence goes on along the minus strand of NZ_CP135965.1, from coordinate 1,278,255 downwards.
ACTTGGGCATTGCTTGACATTGCCACTGATCCAAGGACCGACATCGGTCACCTGGACGCAGTACATCGGGGGTGGAACGTCCCTGTCCACCCTTGTCCCGTTGGCCACCGTCGCCGACGTTCAAACCCGTACCGGGGTGCAGTTCATTCCGGAGCACCAGGTTCGCGTGGCGGTGTTCATCGGCCACGCCACGGCGATCATCCGCACCTGCGTTCCGGGCCTGCCTGCGCCCGGTGTGATCGTCACGGCCGTGCTGCGGGCTCCACCTCACCGACGACGAGTTGGATCTGTTGCGTCCGTTCGTGGCCGCTCCGCGTGCTGCGTTCTCCATCTGGGGTTGGCCAGGCCCCGGCCGGCAGCAGAGCCAGCAGTGCGAAGGCCGCCCCCGCCCACCACACCCACTTCACCACGTTGATCACGGCCACCACGGTGTTCGGTCGCCGCGGCCAGTCCCAGCGCGAGTGGTGGACACCTGAACACCGCGTCCGCGCCGTCGCTCGTCGTGTCGTGTTCCTCCATCACGTCCCTCAACTTCGTCACCGCCTGTATCGGGCGGTGGACCGGTTACAAGCAGCGAGAGCACCAAGTCGTGGCACGACAAAGCGCCGGGCCCTGTGGGGAGGGTTCCGGCGCTACTCATGTTGTCGGCACCCGGAACCACCGACTTGACCGATTCCGGCCCGGTTCACCTGATCGGAGCATTAATCCAGCCTTCTCGCCCGTGAGGTGCCCCATGTCGGTGCGCCGCCAGGTCTGTCTGCGATTGCGCGGTGGTGAGATCGAGGAAGTCGAGATTCTGGGCCGCGACGGCACGGACAACTGATCATCGACATCACCTTGATCCGGCGCGAACCGCGAACTTCGATGTCGAGGTGCTTCGCGGCAGGCATTCGGTGGCTGGTGACGCGGGATTCGACCACTGGGCCAACGCCATCCTCTCGCCTGCAATGGGATGGATCAGCCCAGGTGGCCGTCCGGCCGGATCAGGAAGCGTTCGCCGGGGGACGCCGAGTACGCCGTGAACGCGTGACCGTCGGTGTCCACGACGTGCCGGGTACCGCCTCGTGGCTCGTCGCCGGGACGTAGCACGGCGAAGGCGTGTTCGTCCTCCTGGACGGGTGCACCGAAGGTGAGGCTGGTGAAGTGCGGGCCGCGGAAGAGGTCGAACAGTGTGACGCGTTTGCCGTTGGCGTCCAGGACCGGTGCGTCCGGAGCGCGGTCACCCGTGACCAGGGCACCGGTGGCGTCCGGTGCGCGGTAGGTGATGGTGAAGCCGAAGTGGTCCTCACCGCGCTCGTGCGCGTCCTCTCGTCCTTCGGCGTACCGGTTGAGCAGGTCGGAGGTGACGTCGAGCGCCCGCGCGGCGACGGCCCGGCGTTCGGTCTCGTAGCTGTCGAGCGCTGTTGACGAGGCGAGTTTCCAGCCCAGGTTGTAGGCGTCCTGCACGCCGGTGTTCATGCCCTGTCCACCGGTGGGCGGGTGCACGTGCGCGGCGTCGCCCGCGAGGAAGACCCGTCCCACCCGGTACCGCTCGGCGAGCCTGATGTTCGGTCGCCACACCGTCGACCACTGGTGGCCGGTCAGTCGGACTCCTGCCGAGAACCGGTCCAACGCCGCTTGCATCGACGGGAGGGAAGCGTCACCGCCTTCGTCGAGTCGCGTGTTGAACTGGAACATCGTGGTGCCCGGTAGGGGAGTCATCGCCACGCCCACCACGGGGTTGTCCGCCGCGGCGAACCAGTAGCTCGACGCCCGGTCGAGGTCGGGGGCGGTGACGTCACCGATCATCATCCGGAAGGACTCGTCGGTCGTGCCGGGGAAGGCCACGCCGAGCGCTTTGCGCACGAAGCTGGCCCCGCCGTCGGCCCCGACGAGGTGGTCGAACCGGGCGATCTCTCCGGTGGAGAACGTCGCGGTCACCCCGTTCTCGTCCTGGTCGAGTTCGACCAGTTCGGTCGCGAGTTCGACCTGCACGCCCCACTCGAGCAACCGGTTCCGGAGGATTCCCTCGATCTGGGACTGGCCGAGCATCCATGCGTTGGGGTGGGGCCGGTCCGGCCTGGGCGGGTGCACCTCGGACATGCGCCGCTCCTGCGCGAAGTGGCCGTCGAGGTGCACGCGGAACGCGGGCGGCAGCGAGCCGGTGTCCAGGACGGCGTCCAGTACGCCGAGGTCGTCGAAGACCTCCAGTGTGCGGGGCTGGATCGAATCGCCTCGTGAGCCGTGGAAGAACGCGGTGGCCTTGTCGATGACCCGCACTTGCACCCCGCGTCGGGCGAGGTCGATCGCCAGGGTCAGTCCGGTGGGTCCGCCACCGGTGACGAGCACGCGCATGGAAAAGCTCCTTCGTCGGGTGTGGGGGAACTCGGGGTCAGCGGGGAGCGGTCCAGAACGCCTGGAGGAGAACGTTCTTGCGGGGCCAGGTGCAGTCGTGGAGCAGATGAACCCGGACCTGCTGGTACGTGCGGGCTTCGCCTGCCACGTGGGCGATACCGGGCTCGACCGGTAGTGGCAGCGCGCGTAGAGCGGCCGGCAGCGCCGGCGACGATCGCGCGCTGGCCCCTTTGCGGTAAGCCAACTCAGCTCGTCGAGCGCGGCAGCGCGGGCCGGCCCGCCGGGGTGTCCACCTCGACGACGCCGAGGATCCGCTCGCTCTCGGGCACCGAGCGGGCGATCGCGCCCAGCGTGACGGACGCGGTCTCCTCGTCGACGAGCAGGTGGTAGGGCGCAGTGCTGCGGGAGATGAGCCGCCCCTCCGGTTCGGTGATCGCCACTTCGCGGTCGGGCTTGATCTCGGCCGCCCGGCGTGCGCCCGGACCGTCGTGCCCGAAGGTGACGACCCGCAGGTCGAGTGCGCATTGCGGGTCGTAGTTGCAGACGTTGCAGTCGCGCCATCCGGCACGGATTGCCTGGAGCACGCCCGGTGGGTCGCCGTGATCACGGCTCGGACCGTGGCCCGGCGCACGGACCGGTCCAGCACCACGCTCATCGCTGTCCCATCGTTCCGAAGAATGTGAACACCGTTCACGGTGAACGATGGTCACATTATTGGTAGGATCAACCCGATGTCAACGGAGGGACGGGCGAATGCTGTTGCGCAAGGCCAACGTCCTGGACGGAGCGCTCGCGCTCCTCGAGGCCGAAGGTCTCGACGGGTTCACGACGCGCAAACTCGGCGCCGCCCTGGGTGTACGTGCCAGCGCGTTGTACCGGCACTACCCCGACAAGCGAGCCCTGCTCGACGCCATGGCCGACCGCATCCTCGAAGAGGTCAGCGTCGACCTGCCCGACGGTTCCTGGGACGAGCGGGGAACAGTGCTCGCCGGTCGGCTGCGTCAAGCGCTCCTGTCCCATCGCGACGGCGCCAGGGTGGTGGCGGGCGCGTACTCGGCCGAGCCCAACACGGTCCAGTTCGGCAACACCGCCGTCGAGATCCTCCGGTCGGCAGGACTCCCACCGGAGCAGGCGGGCTGGGCCACCACCGCCGTCAGCCACTACGTCCTGGGTCATACCATCGAGGAACAATCACGTGCCGACCTGGCCGCGCGGGGCACCTGGACCGGGAAGATGGACGCTTTCAACGACCTGGAGGACCAGGTTGCCGCCACGGCTTTCGACGCCGACCCCGCCGAGCGGTTCGCCTACGGCCTTCGGCTGATCCTCAACGGCATCCGTCACGAACTGGCCCAGGTCCGAACCGCCTCGTCAGCGGGATCCTGACGCTGGGAACGGATATGACACGCGCCGGAAACGCGTTCGGACTCCCAAGTCGATCCACTCGCCCGGTATCAGGGCGCTGAAGTGCTTCTCCGGCCGCAAAGGCCGTGTCACCCGGTCGAGCGGGCGAAGAGGGAACCGGTTGCCGGTGCGAGAGCGGGGGACCGCCACCCGTACCAGCCGCGGCACAGCATGTAGGCCGCCGCGGTCGCCAGTACTAGGGCGAGGTCGATCGGCCAGGTCGATTTCGCGTCGGGTGTGTCGCCCGCCGCGATGGCGAACACCGTGATCGCGATCTTGTGGGCGAACACGAGTTCCCACGCGCCGCGCTGGGTGCGCGGTGCTACGACGAGCATGGCGAACAGGCCGACGAACACGAGGTAGGCGAACGTCCGCCAGGCTTCCGACATCAGGCGTTCGGGTGCCACGGTGGTCATGATGGAGATCCCGTTCGCGAACGCGCCGAGGGTGGCGATCCCGCAGAGGGCGAGCAGTCCGCGTCCGATCCGGTCCGCCGGGGATGTGGGCTCGCCGGTGGCGGCGGGAACGTCGGTTCGTCGTGTCATGGTGGGGTTCCTCTCGAGATTGGTCGGCGGTCGACCTGGTGGGATCGGCCGAGGGACGTGAGGGGGCCGGCCGTTTCTCAGATGGCCTGGAGTTGCCGCAGCAGGCTCAGGGTGTCGGCGTTGAACCAGTACTCGACGAACTTGCCGTGCTCCACGCGCAGGGTGTCGGTGCCGGCGTAGGTGATCACGGTGCCGGGCGCCGCCTTGGCTCCGGGGAAGCCGCCCGCGTAGGTGCCGGTGGCGATCCAGCGCGCGGACACGTGGCGGCCGTCGACCAGCGGGCCGACCTCCAGGTCGAACCGCAGGTCGGTGAACACCGACCTGATCTGGTCGACCAGGCCCACCAAGCCCTCGACGCCGCGGATGGAACTGCCGTCGGTGCCGTCGAGCAGTGCGGCGTGGACCTGGAAGTCGGGCGAGATGATGCCTGACGCCTTGGCGGTGTCGCCGTTCCACACCGCGACCCAGGTGGTGAACATCGACCTCGGGTCGTGGGCGGCGGTCCGCTGGTCGGAGTCGGCCTCCGACCGGTGGGCGGTGGCGGCGGGCGCGGCTTGGGTGGCGGTGGCCGCGAGGGCGAGGGCGGTGATCACCGCGGGGATCACCAGTCGGGTGGAGCGGTGAGCGCGGGTGGATTCGATCGTCACGACGACCTCCGGTGCGGGTTGTTAGAGCTACTCGTGTTTGTTAGAACCTCTAACACCATGCGGGAGGCGAGTGGTCCCGTCAAGGGGGCGGGACGATTTTTGTTAGAAGACCTCACCAAAGTGATAGCCTCTAACGGTCAGGTGTGGGAGATGAGGAAGGTGGCTGAACATGGCGGAAACCCGCAAACCACCTCGCGAGCAGTACCGCGAACAGGTGCGCGAAGAAGCCAAACGACTGGCGTGGGAACAGATCGCCACGGCCGGAGCGTCGGCGCTGTCGGTCAACGCGATCGCCAAGCGGATGGCCATGAGCGGCCCGGCGCTCTACCGGTACTTCACCAATCGCGACGAACTCATCACCGATCTCATCCGCGACGCCTTCCGAAACCTGGCCGAAGCGTTTCGCCGGGCCGTGACCGCGGGTGCCGACCTGCACGCACTCGCCCACGTGCTACGCGACTGGGCGCTGGAGGACCCCCACCGCTACCTGCTCGTCTACGGCACGCCAGTGCCCGGATATCGCGCGCCCGACGATGTGACAGCGGCTGCCTCGGAGATCATGGCGGCCCTGCTCGACGCCTGCACGGCGCTGGAGGTGGACACGGACACGGTGTTCACCGAGCATCTCCGGCACCACCGCCAGTGGATGGGAGGGCATCCCGCCTCGCCCGCGGTGGTGCACTTGGCGCTGAGCTTCTGGACGGCGTTGCACGGCGTGCTGTCGCTGGAACTGGCTGGTCACTTCGCGGGAATGGGCTTCGATCCCGCTGTGCTGTTCACGGCGGAACTGGATCGCCTGCTGGGCGGGCGATGATGGGCAACGTCTGGTGGAGCTTGCGCTGCTCTGGAAAGCTTTTGGCATCCGTGGATCGTCAGCGCGTAGAACGCGAGGAAAGGGGTGAGGCCGTGCGGCGGAGAATCCAGCCGCCCGTCCGGACGGTCCGGGGTGCGGGCGGCGGTTCCGAGAGGAACGAGATGTCCCGCACGGACAAGACGAAACCGTTGTGGGTGCGGTCCGCGGAGCACGACCCCCGGCCGGTCCACGACCACCGCCTCGGTGACTGCGACCTGCCGCCGAGGCAGACGAAGGAGCGCCCGGACACCCGTTGTCACTGGGAGAACCCGTACACGCTGCTGTTCGGCGGCACGTGCTGCGCGGGCTGCTCCAAGCGCACCTGCGTCAAGGAGCGGCAGGGCATGGTCAAGGAGGACAACCGCAGGCAGCGGTACGAAAGCAGGCGCGAAGTACGCCGCTTCAGCACCGGGGACGACCGCTACTGATCTGGGGGAGTCGCTGCGATTGGTCGAGACGAACGGCGTCTCTGTGCAGCGCAGGTCCGAGGTCGACGTCGTGGAGCCGACCACCGCCATTCCGCCAGGTCGTTGGACCGGAAACCCGTTCGACATAGCGGATCGGTGTGGTGGGCGAGACGGTCGGGATACGTCCCTGATGTGGTGTCGCCGATGGCATGCAGGCGGTCAGGCGGCGTGGCCGAGTCGCGCCGTCGCCATACCGACGCTGACGTGCGGACCCGGTATCCCACCTGAAACCGGTAGCAAACCGTTGCCCGTACTCAATGTCCGAACGTCGGAGCGCGCCCGCGCGGCAACGGGGAGTTGGTCCTGGTGTCGGCGGGCGTGTCCCCCGTGAGAGCTACCGCAAGTGTCCTCGCCAGGGGGATTCGGCAGGACAGCGTGCTCCATAACCTCACCTCACAAGGAAGTACCTGAAGTGGGGGAGATTCGAGATCATGGAACGCACCAACGGGCCGGACGGCGCCGGTTTACCCGTCGAGCTTTCCGACGGCAGGCGCAGGCTGCGCGCGTTCAGGGTTCCCGTTCTCCTGGTGGTGCTGTTCGCCGCGATGCTGGTTGTCGTCGGGATCGACACCCTCGTGGCGCCGGTTCCGCTGCTCGCACTGCCGGTGGGGATCGGCTTGGCCGTCGCCGGGGTGGCCTTCTACCGGTGGCTGTCCCGGACGGTGGAGGTGCGCGACGGTGTTCCCGAAGTCGCCGGGGAGCACCGGTGGTCAGGGCTTGGGCGGGGCGCGCTGCTCGGGTTCACCCTGTTCTGCGCGGTGATGACGGTGATCCTGGTGTTCGGCGGGTGGGACGATCTGTCGTGGGGGTCGATCGGCGGGTTTCTGGGCACCGCCGGGATGATGTTCAGCGTCGCCATCATGGAGGAGTTGCTGTTCCGCGGGGTGCTCTTCCGCGTCCTGGAGGAGCGGACCGGCACGGTGATCTCCCTGGTGCTCTCCTCACTGCTGTTCGGCGCAACGCATCTGGTCAACGTCAACGCGACCGCGTGGGGTGCGTTGTCGATCGGCCTGACCGGCGGCCTCATGCTGGCCTCCGCCTACGTGGTGACCCGGTCGCTGTGGTTCCCGATCGGCCTGCACTTCGCCTGGAACTTCACCCACGCGGGCCTGTTCGGCATCATCGTGTCCGGTTCCGACGAAGCACCCCACGGCCTGCTGAAGGCCACCCTGTCCGGTCCGTCGGCACTGACCGGTGGCACCTTCGGCCCGGAGGCCAGTCTGGTCGCCCTGCTGGTCTGCGCCGTGCCCACGGTCCTGCTGCTGCGCCGGGCCGCTCGCACCGGTCGGATCCTGCCCCGCCCGCGCCGCTGACGTGTCCCCGGCCCTCCCCGGACCGGTCGCGGGTGCTCGCACGAGCGAGCACCCGCAACCGGCTCTGCGAGTTCTGCCTCGTCATCTTCCACGGGTTCGGGCCGTGAACGTACGCATAGGGCTGCTCGGGGCGCGGCCTACCAGGATCTTTTCCACTGTGGACGAAGCACGGTGGTCGAGATTTCCGCCACCGGGCGCGGAGTCGCGGCGTACCCGAACCGTCACCTCGGTCGAGGTGCGTCCGCTGTGGTGCTCCAGGTCAAGCTGGCTTTTGAAGGTCTTGGGCACACTGCTTGCGGTGGTGCGCATGGCCGGCCATTTGTGCTCGGCGCACTTCGGCACCGGTCACCCGGCATCCGGCTGAGCCGTCCTGAGCGACCGGCCGCGCTCACGAGAGCTGCGTCGCGACACCCGTCGCCTCGCCGAGTGGTCTCACCTTGAAGTCATGAACCAGCACTTGGTTCGTGATGTCAGGTGAGCAAGTCGCGGAAGCGTTCGACGCTGATGTTGCCGCCGGACAGGACCACGCCGACGCGGCCGGTCAGTGTTCCTTTGAGCAGCGCGGCGAGCGAGGTCGCGCCACTGGGTTCGAGGACGATCTTGAGCCGCTCGAACGCGAACCGCATCGCGTCGCGGATCTCGTCGTCGTCGACCAGGATGATGTCGTCGACCAGGCGTTGGTTGACGGCGAAGGTCAGCTCGCCGGGAATTTCGGTGGCTTGCCCGTCGGCGATGGTGTGCGGGACGGGGATCCGCACGCGTTCGTTCTTCCGCAGGGACAGTTGGGTGTCGTTGGCCTGCTCGGGTTCGACGCCGATCACGCGGATGCTCGGGTGGAGGTTCTTGGCCACGGTCGCGCAGCCGGCCATCAGCCCGCCGCCGCCGATCGGGACGACGAGGGTGTCCAGCGGACCGGTCTCCTCGAACAGTTCGAGCGCGACGGTTCCCTGACCGGCCATGACGTGGGGGTGGTCGTAGGGCGGGACGAGGGTCAGGCCCCGTTCTGCCGCGAGTTGGCTGCCCAATGCGACGCGGTCGCCGGTGTAGCGGTCGTAGGTGAGGATCTCGGCGCCGTAGCCGCGGGTGGCGTCCATCTTGGAGGCGGGGGTGTCCTCGGGCATCAGGATGACCGCGGTCGTGCCCATGAGCTTCGCCGCGAGGGCGACCGCTTGGGCGTGGTTGCCGGAGGAGTACGTGACCACGCCGGTTGCGAGTTGCGCCCGCGTCAACCGGGAGATCGCGTTGTAGGCGCCGCGGAATTTGAAGGCGCCGACGCGCTGGAAGTTCTCCGCCTTGAGGAACGCGGTGGTACCCGTGTTCCGGTCAAGGGTCGAGGACGTCAGGACGGGTGTCCGGCGAGCGACACCGTCGATCCGCTTGGAGGCGCTGTTGATGGCTTCGAGGTCGAGCATGACATCAACTTTATACAATTCGTCTATCTCTGGATAGTTTGTCTCTAGTGGGCAGGGTTACAAATTCACGATTTCGCGGAGGGGTCCCGATGTTGGTTGTCAAGCTGAGGCGGGAACGGTCTCGGGGTGCCAGTAGTGGGTGCTGGTGCGGAGCATGGCGAACAAGATGTCGTAGCGGCGTCGTACCAGGCAGATGAGGGCGGCGTTGTGCTTCTTGCCCTCGTCTCGTTTTCGCTGGTACAGGTAGTCCGACGGTCCGAGACTCCTTCGGCTTCTACCGCCCGGTCAGCAGCACCAGGCTGCGCCGGTCGCCCAGCATCCCTCCGACCAACATGGACAGGATCAACCCGGCACTTCGCGAACCGAGAACCCAACCCGCTGGCCGGCCGATCACCACCCAGGACCAACAACGTCAAAGCGACCGGCGTGACCCCATTTCCCAGTGCGCTGAACGCCTACCCAGTCGACAACCGTCGGTATCGCCGACGCCGCAGTAGGCGGAAACACCCCTCCCTCTTCAGCACGTCATCACGAACCTTCCGTCCACCGACCCCTCGACGCGCAGCAGCCCACAGCGTTGCGCCCACTCCAAGGCGGCTCGGACGTCGACCTCCGGCACGAGCGTGCGCTCCGCGAGCGCGGTAAGCGTTTGCGTCGTGCCGTTCCACAACGCGACGGACACCAAGTCCGCCGCGAACGAGCAGAAGCGGTTGGTCTCACGCTGCACGACCACCTGCTCGGCGAGTTCGGTGGGCAGGTCGAGCACGTCCTCCACGTTCGGCGGCACGGCGGGCTCGCGATACCCGTCCTGGTCGAGGAGCAGCAGACCGGCCGCGGCGAACAGGTCCAGCATCCCCGCCAACCGGGAGGGCGCGGGGACGCCGAATTGCCGGGCGACGTCGGCCGGGTCCAGTTGGTGGGGTTGGCGTCGGGACAGCGGCTGCTCGCGCCACTCGGCCGTGCGGTGGTGTCGCACACCCCACTGCCGCACCGCCTCCAGCGTCGCGCCGCCGGACTCCTCGCCCGCCGCCGCGACCGCCCACAACAGGTCGGTGACCTCGTAGGCGAACAGGCCCCGCCAGCCCGAGTCCGCGCGACCCACCGCCGGTCTGCCACGCCGCGACCACCGCGGCGGTTCGGGCTCGGCGGGCCGAAAACGGAGCAGCCACAGGTCTTCCAGATCGTCCGCGTCGGGAAGAGCCCTCCTCGTCACGCGCACGCGGTAGGAACCGGCACCGCCGAGTGGGAAGGCCTCCCCGGTGAAGCCGCCGGTCACGCAGGAAAGCCCCACCTCGCCCGACAGACTCCGATAGGGAATCTCCACGACGTCGTCCCACTCATCCGTGTCCTCCGGTGGGGCGTCGGCGTGTGACTCCAGGCGCACCACGTGCGGCCCGTCTCCCGCCGACCCCTCCAGTCAGCCGTTGCCGGTGCGGACGACGGTGCCGCACGGCTGCACCTTCGTCTGGTGCCTGCTGAACGGACCGCTCTGCTCATAAGCGGTTCTCGTGTCGCAGATGAGGAGGGTGCCGAACTCCGGCCAGTAGTCGTCGTCCTGGTAGGTCCGCGGTGCCGTCATGCCCACCACGCTAGCCAGGCCCACCGACAACTTCGGATGTTCCGTGTGCTGGAGCAGCGCGTCGGCGCGCGAGGTCACCGCGATCGGCTGCGGGGGAGCCGTGCTCGAACATGCCGCCGACCATCCACAGTCACAAGGTGAGTCACCGCCGCGTGTGAGCTGATCCCTGCGGCGTAGGCGTCTGCTCATGCCGATGTGAGCAAACCTTGGAACTTTCCTCGTGTTTCAGGTCGTGCGCTCGGCGATGAACACGAACTCGCGACCGGGTCGGTCGGGTGCCTCTCGGACGTCCAGCACTCGAAAGCCATGGGCGATCAGGGTCGACTCCACCTCATCGCGACCGCGGAACCGGATGGTCGAGTCCGAGGTGACCACCATGCCATCCGACAGGAACCTGTAGGTGAAGCGGAAGGAGACGCAGGGAAGGCTCACGTCGGTGACCTCACGCCGTTGCTCCACCGGTCCGGTTCCAGGGACGTCGAGGATGACCGGATCCGTGTCCGCAGCCCAGTCGGTCCACGCCCGACGCGCGGGGCGTCTGGTCTCGAACACGAGGTGGCCATCGGGGCGAAGTGCCTCGCGGATGCCGCGGAGGGTCTGCGTCCAGCTGTCGTCGGAGAGGAAGACCTGTGCCACGTTCCCCGTCATCACCGCGAGATCAACATCTAGCGCCGGCAGTGCTGTCACATCACCGTGAACCCAGGTGATTCGTGCGGCCGGATCCTTCGACTTCGCGACCTCGATCGATGCCGCGGCCGGGTCGACACCCACAACAGTGCGGCCGCTGTCCGCAAGCAGGACCGCCAGACATCCTGTCCCACAACCGATGTCGAGCACACGATTCGCGCCCAACTCGTCGGCGATTCCCAGGTAGGCCAGCAGATCCGTGCGGTCTCCATCGAAGGCGTCGTAGACGGATACGAGGCGAGGGTGGGCGAAGATCGCGTCGGGCACCCGTTGACCGTATCCACTTTCAACCGCTCCGGCGACGGACTTCAGGCTTGACACGCATTTTTCTACGGCGATGCAGGAGACGGGCTCTCGCAGATGGTCGCAGTGCGTGCTGATTGCAGGGTTGCGGCCACCCGACTTGGTGCCACTTCAAGCTGCTTTGCCGAGACCAGATCAGACCGCCAGATCCACACCTGAAGCGCCGCACGGTGTTCACCGGTTGCACCACACCCACGGCGGCAACATCCAGGGGTCGTCTCCGCACCTGACTGTTGGCCGCTGTGGACCTCGCCGATGCGTCCCGGCCGTGAGCATGACACCACCGCGCTGCGCTGCCACGGCCATCGGCGAATGAGCGAATTCTCTCGCCGCCTTTACCCTGCGCGGAATAGAAACCCTCGGCTGGCGGGTGGGAGACCACTCTTACGCCTGCAAGCCCGCCTTGTCGCGACTGTTCGAACATGTGATCCACAAGCAGACGACCGATCCCCTGCCCTTGCGCCGCGTCGGCCACGAACAGCATGTCCAACTCTGGCGGGTCGCGAATCAACGAGTAGAAGCCGAGTAGGTGGGCGTCCTGATCAGTAGCGAGAAAGACCAAGTGCTCAACGACGTGGTCAGGTGCGAGCTCAACTGTGGAGATCGCCTCGGCGTACACCCCTTGATAGCTGCTGGATGCCTGACACAGGCGCGTAAGTTGTTGGGCGTCCTCAGCCGAAGCGCGCGTCACCGTCACTTGTCCCACGTCGGAAGCATAGTCAGATCCATCGAAGTGAAATCGATACCGCGACAGCGCAGCCGGTTGGCCGCGCTGCCGTCGGGAGAACTACTCCGATTCGCCGCATTCGCCGATGCGCACGGGGTAGGCAACGATGCTGTTGTGCATCAACGTTCCGCACACGACGATCCCGTTGTCCTCCTTCTCGTCTCCTCCGGCCACGCAGTTGAGGCCCGCGAGCGAAGGTTCCTCCTCGGCCTCGATCCCGGCTAGGGCCAGGAGCCCCACCGGTTCGCCGCCGGGGAGGTACGTGACGGTTTGGCACGTCAGCGCTTCCTCTTCCTGCGTGGGCACGATGTCCGCGGACGCGGCCGGTAGGGCGAAGAACAGGGCGGCGGCCGTGAGGGGAATGGCCAGGATCTTCGGTGACAGCATGTCGATGTCCTCCTTGGTGGCGATGGTGCTGCGGTCCACGGGTACGTGTCCCCGTGGACCGGTGATCGACATCCGCCGGTTTCCCACTGTGCGCCGCTCTGATTCGCCTCTGGAGTGGAAATCACCTGGAAGAGTGGCTTCTGCGGGTTCATGCCTTTGCGGTGGCACGTCGACCGGAAGCTGCAGCGGCGAAGTGCGATGCCTGCAGCGGCAAGACCTGATCTCCATCCGCTTGTCGCGATCGTGCAACCTGGGAAGTCGGCTCGTGACCATCCTGCGAAAGGTTCGCCGGTGTGAACGCGGCTAAACGGTCGGACTGACGCTTGCACCCTGATCGACGTACCGGGAGTTCGGTGCGCAGGACATCGTCGATCGAGAGCGTTGCTGTGAGGGTGAACGGTGACGGTTGGTCAGGCCGTTTGGCGACGTTTGGAGTGAGGAGTCCTGAAAGTCTTCCGGTAGGCGCTGCCGCTTTATCTGCTCGCTTCGGCAGTGGGCCTCGCGCACACCGCGTGGGCGGTGGTGGTCCCGGTGCTGTTCAACCAGTTTGGATGCCTAGCTCGCATGGATGCTCTCCGCCGTCTACGTGCCGAATTCCGAGGGGCTCCATCCGTTGGGCCTGGGGCTCTACTCGTGGAACTCGCCGGCGGGTATCGACCCCGACTTCTACCCGCTCGTGGTCATCGGCTCGCTGTTCGCGCTGCTGCCATTGGTGATCGTCTTCCTGCTGCTCCAACGCTACTTGCGGTCGAGCCTGGCCACGGGCAGCGTCAAGTAGTGGTCGCGTGCGGGTCCCGCCCACCCGACGGGTTCGTCGAATGGGCGGGACTTGTGGTCGAGTTAGATGGGACTGGTGTTGACCCGGAGGTCGTCGTACCAGATGTAGGAGGTGTTGGTCGGGGCGAAGGACGCCTCGGCCCCGCCGTGGAACGACGACAGGTAAGCGCGGTCGATCAGGTCGCCGTTGCGGACGAACTTCAGCCCCTGGATCAGCGCCGCGGACTGGCCGTTGTACCAGACCTGGATCTCGCCGTCGGGATTGGCGTTGCCGTCGGTCACGGTGTTCACCCGCACCCGTTGCACGATCTCCACCCACTGGCCGAGAGGGTAGAAAATGGTGGAGCCGCCCACGCTGAGGTCGCGGTAATCGCCGTACTGGCCGGCGTGGTCCATGCTGTAGAAGTAGATTGCGGCCTTGCCGCCGCTACGCCAGATGAATCGTGACGTGAAGCCGTTGTAGCCGTCGCAGGGAATACCGCCGGAGCAGGACGCGCCCGCACCCAGCCCGACTCCGACCTTGCCCGCGTACTCGGTTGTGCCCCAGCTGAAGTCCGGGCTGAACCGGACCCACTGCGCGACGTAGTACTCCCGCGCCCTGGGGATGGCGAACGGTGCCGAGGCGCCGGAGTTCTCCGGCCCGATCTGCCGGGCCGGATAGGTCACGCGCAACGACTTGCTCCCGCTGCGCTTGACGCTGGAGTCGACCAGGGTCCGGGTGTCGAGACCGAGGTCCCACGGCGCGTTCCACCCGTCTGCCGCCCACTGGGCGCGCGGATAGGCGGAACCGGCCGTAGGCCGTTCGAAGGTGTTGTTCAGTGAGGCAGCCATCGCGGCAGGGGCGATGACAGTGGTCGCGACCAGGGCCGCACAGACGGAGATCACGAGCATTGGCAGGGTTCTCAAGGACTTCCTCCACTGGTGTCGAATCCATGGGCGGACGCGAGAGCGATATGGTCTACACCACGTCACCTTAAGAGGGTGTCTTATGTTGGGTGATTTTTGAAGCAGGTCAGGGCAGGCTCAGGCGGTCGTAGCATGTGATCTTGGTGTTCGGTGGGGAAGGATTCCCTGTCGTGCGCAGGATGTTGACGTTGGCCGATCGGGAGGAGATCTCTCGTGGTCTGGCGGAGTCGTTGGAGTACAAGGAGATCGCTGTTCTAATCGATCGTGATCCCTCGGTCGTGTCGCGTGAGGTCGCTCGTCATGGCGGGCGTGGTGGGTATCGGGCGGTGGACGCCGACCAGGTCGCGACGCGGGGGCGGTCGCGGCCGAAGGTGATGGCGGTGGATCGGTCGTCGGAACTGCGGTCGGTGGTGCTGGACCTGTTGCGTCTGGGCTGGTCACCGGGGTCGATCGCGGGACGGTTGGCACGTGAACGTCGCGACGGGGACTCTGGCGGGGTGAGTCATGAGGCGATCTACCAGTGGGTCTATGCGCAGCCGGTGGCGACGCTGGGGCGGGAGTTGATCGCGTTGCGGACCGGACGCACCGCTCGGCGGGGGCCTCGTCCGGCGCCGGCGCCGCGGATCCGGGAGCCCCGCTATCTCGATGAACGTCCGGCCGAGGTCGAGGGCCGGGCGGTGGCCGGGCATTGGGAGGGGGACTTGGTCGTGGGCAAGGGCGGCAGGTCCGTGGTGGCGACCTTGGTGGAGCGCACCAGCCGGTTCCTGATCCTGGTGCCGCTTCACGGGCGGGACTCGTTGACGGTGAGTGAGGCGATCATCTCCGCTGTCGGTTCTCTCCCGGCGACGATCAAGCGGTCGTTGACGTGGGATTGTGGTTCGGAAATGGCTCTGCACAAGGGCATCACGGCTACCGGGTTGCCGGTGTTCTTCGCTCACCCGCACTCGCCGTGGGAGCGCGGCAGCAATGAGAACCTCAACCGGATCGTGCGGGAGTACCTGCCCAAGGGCATCGAGATCACCCATGACCCGACTTACCTTGCCGCCATCGCCGCCGAGATCAACGACCGGCCCCGTAAGATTCACGATTGGCGTAAACCCAGCGAGGTATTCATCGAACTCCTCGAAGCGGATGCTTCCACCGCCTGAACCTGCCCAGTGCTGCGGCCGGAGCGAGAAACGCGTAGAAGTTGTTGCCGTGTCGCTTGTGCCGGGTGGCCAGACAGTGGTAGTTGAACACTCAGGCGATCGTGCGTTCGATGATCCAGCGATGTCGCCCCAGTCTGTCGCTGGACTCGATGTCCTTGAGGGATGCGGACGCCGATTCCGCGGTCTCGTACCCCACTCGCGCGGCTCCCGGCTGTCGTAGGCCTTGTCCGCGTGCGCCTTTCGGGTCTGCGGCGGCGGCGACCACGTCGGAGGCGGATCGCGGGGATCGCCGTCACCAGAGGCTCGAGCGCCTGGGAGTCGTGGGTGTTGCGCCGGACACCGCGACCGACAACGGGATGTCCTGTCGGTCGGTCAGCGCAGGGATCCTCGAGCCGGACTTGCCGCGATCGACGGGGTTCCGGCCGGTCATGGATCCCTTTTTCGCCTGGGACACCTCCCGTCGCCTGTCCAGACAGACCGTTGCCGTCGTCTGCTTCGGCTCGATCGACGTCCGTGACCTCGACGACGTCGAAGGCAGGAGCCGTGCGCTACCGGGGATCCGGGCGGCCAACCTGGTGGCCGGACCGCACAACTGTATTCCAGTGCTCGTCGTGCTTGCAACGATGCTGGAAGAAACTTTCAATAGGCGACATTCATCCCAGATTTCGCGATGCTCAAGAGAGTCAGGCCGGAACGACGTTGCCACGCTGATCGCCGTCATCACGGTCGCTCGACGTGAGGGCGCGGACTGGGTCGATGGATCGGTTTCCGACGGCGTGGACGGCCGCCAATTTTTCGGCGAACGTCCCGCGGGCGTCCTGGATTGGCTTCTCACGCCCTGGTTGCCCTCCACCGGCTCCCGCAGCAGCGACGGCACGGGGTGCGGTACATCCACTGTTCGAGGGCCTGCTTGCGCTGGTGTGGGTCAACCTTGTGGTGCTGGAGCTGCACGTGCCGCAGTGGACCGTCGAACCCTGTCCGGCGCGCGGCCTGCCCGACCCGCTGGTGTTCGACCTCGATCCCGGCGACGGCGCGACGATCGTGCAGTGCGCCCGCGTCGCGCAACGGCTGCGCGCGGTCTTGGTCGCCGACGGCCTGGCTCCGGTCGCGACGAACAGCGGCTCCAAGGACATGCAGGTCTACGCCGGGGTGCGGGCCGAGCAGCCCGAGCCGATGTCGGTGTACGCGAAGGCGTTGGCCGAGCGGTTGGCACGGGAGACCCCTGGACCTGGTGGTGTCGACGATGACCAGGGCGTTGCGGGTCGGCCGGGTATTGATCGACCGGAGTCAGAAAGATCCCGCCAACACCACTATGGCGCGTACTCGCTGCGCGATCGGGCGTTGCCGACGGTGTTGACCCGATCACCTGGGACGAGGTCGACGGCTGCCGCCGTGTCGAGGCGTTGGTGTTCACCGCATCCGACGTCCTCGACCGGGTCGACCGACTCGGTGCCCTGGTCGCGGACCTGGCCACGTTCCGCGCCGAGCTACCACCGCGGTCATGCCACGCGCTGAACGACCGCTGTCCTGGTGAGGCCGTCAAGCTGGTGGAACCGGCCCATGCGGCCGCTCTCAACGGGTTGCCGGTGGCGCGGGTCCGGAGTGGCGTGGCAACTGGCGTGGTCCTCGTCGAATTACCACTTCGGTGTCGGAGGGGAACTTCATCGGGCTCCTCGACGGGGCGTGGATCGCGCATCTTCCGGCAGCCGTGGTCAGGATCGTCCACATGGGACTGAGTCCGGTGCGATCCGGACGAGGTGCGGCAGTGCGACTCGAAAGGGGACCGGTGAGGGCGGTCCACGGCCCGCCGGTCGTGAGCCCCGAGTTCCACGTCGGTGGCCCGGTGGGGTCGTCCGTGGGGGCGGTGTTCAATTCGAGCCGGGCGTCCTCACTGGAAGGCCCTCGGGCCCGTGTCGCCGTTCCCGGTTCTCGAACATCTGGCTCTACGAGGCGGCCAGTGCGTGCGACCCGGTGATGAGGTCCGAGTGCGCGGGAACGGTGTCGACCCGTCGCCAGTGTGCGAGGAACACCAACGCAGTGATGACCGACCCGGCTGACGCGAACGACGTGGCCCCCAGGTAGATCACCCAGTCGTACTCCCCGGTGGTCGCGACGGGCCCCTCGCGAAGCAGTGGTGCGCCCCAGAGGATCGCGCCCAGCGCCAGGGCGAGCACGCCGGAGAGCGTCCAGAACACCACGAGGACGGTACGACCGACCTTCCGCTGTCCGGTGTACCGGTGCAGCGCTCCTCGGCGGGCCAGCCACCACGACGCCAGCGCGGCCATCGCCAAGGCGATCGCGTCCGCCGCGAGCGTGTCGCTGAGCCGGTGCCACTTGGCCGTGAGCGTGTACTGCCCGATGCCGACGGCCCACGGCAGCAGGAAGAAGAGCACCACGCCGCGCCACCGGTACGGCGTGACGATCAGCGCGGCGAACAGCACCGTCATCGCGATCGTGGTGTGCCCGCTGGGCAGGCTGTTGCCCGCGTAGTCCCCGGTGACCTCCACGAGGTGCGGCCGGACGAGCACGAACCGCTTGAGCACCTGCACGACGAGTTGCCCGCCGACGATGACACCGACCGCGGCGACCGCCAAGTCCCACCGCCTGCGCAGGACGCCGACCAGTGCCACCAGCATCGAGGCCGCGGCCAACGAGTAGACGGTGATCTGCCCCAGTGCCTGCCAGGCGTTGTCGGACTCGCTCCGGTCCACCTGGTCGGCGCCCCGCAGCGCCGCGTTCTCCAGCGACTGGCCCGTGGTCGTCCACACGGCCAGTACGTAGACCAGCGCGGCGACGGCGAAGCCGGCGATCGCGAGCACGATCCACCGCCGTGCCGGCACCGGGGTCGACACGGGAAGGGCATCCGGAAACATGACGACGAGTTTCCGGTGTCTGCGGTCGGACCGCTCCTTCGGCGGCGGATACCACCCGACCGAGTGATGAACACCCGGCCGTTCCCGACGTGGCGCGGGTCATGGCCTCCGCGCCGGGATTGCGCGACGCGCAGTTGCACGAGGCGATCTCGGGTGAAGCCTGGTTCCAGCTCATCAACGTCGCCTACCGGAACGGTGTGACGCTGCGGCGCCTCCGGATGCAGGCTTCCGCCCGGCTGGTCGGTGGTGACCCGGCGACGTTTGAGTGGGAAGTTCGACATCTTCCTTTTGACCACACGAGGATTGCTGCGTCGCCACCGTATCGGCAGCAGGCGGGCCAGGATCTCCCGGATCCCTCCGGCCAGCGCGTCGATCAACCGGTCAGGGGAAAATCCGGCCTGGGCGGTGGTCTATCGGCGGGCCAGGCGCAGGGACCGGATGAAAGACGATCGGTCGGGATCCGGACTCGCTCCACCCGCGGCGGTGTGCATCAACGACCGGATCGCGTAGTGCACCGGCAGATGCGCCCACACTTCCTGTTCCACGCCATCGGCCGAGCGTGACCGCAGCACTTGTCCGGGGCCGCGCTGATGGGTCGTGAGCTCATCGAGCGCGGCCTCGATCTCCCAGCGTTGGCAACAGGGCGGAGCCGGTCCCAGGGAGCCGGAGAAGTGCCGGCTGCCCTGGAAGCGGCCTCTGCAGCCGCAGGCGGGTTGAGTCGCCGAGGTCGATGACAGCGCCCGCTCGGTCACCGCCAGGCCGGCGTGCCGTCGGTGACCGAGCCGGAGACCGACGCGGTGGAGGAGAGTGATACGAGGTTCAGCTGGATCCGCTCGACCGGTTCGACCTCCGTGTCGGTCACCGTCGGCACGGTCAGCAGTCCGGTCAGTTCCCCGCGCGGGATGGCGGCCAGCGGTTGCACACGTGTCGTCGACAACGGCCGCGAGGGCAGCGGGTCCTCCTGGGAGACGTTGTGGCGGAACCACAACTCGTCGACGTCCGTTGTGGACAGTTCGACCCCCTCGGGGGCGGTTGGCCTGCCCAGGACCGTGAGTAGCCGGTCGGCGGGCGCGGACAGCGTCATCCGCCAGACCAGGGCGCCGCCCTCGGTGACCGCGTCGGTGACCGGGGTGGCGGTGAAGGTCGGCTCCGGGTCGTCGTTCGACACGGTCAGCCTGTCCGCGTACCGGCCGACGACCGCGCCCCGTACGGGTTTGACCAGCACCGTGCGCCTCGCGTCCAGGTTCCAGCGGGTGTTGCCGGTGACCTGCACCGGGACCTCGAGCTCGTGCTGCCCCGGTTCGACCGCCACCAGCCGCTCGGTGTACGCGGTGTCGCCCTCGTTCTGGACGAACACCCGCACCGTGCCCGCGCCGTTCCCGGTGACCGAGACCGGGAACCGGATGGTTTGCGCTCCCGAGTCGCCTTCCACGACGGCCATCGCGCCCACGTCGACGCGCGGCAGCGCGACCGGTCGCGGGTCGGGCAGGCCGGGGGCGTACCCGTGGGCGTCGATGAGCCACGCTTGCCCGGAACCGCCGTGCGGGACCAGTTCCAGTTCGGCGACGCGGCGCAGGTCGATCCCGTGCGCCGGCAGCGGGACGCGCACCTCCTGCGCCCAGCGGGCGGAGATCCGGTCGGTGGCGGGCAGCCCGTCCAGCGCCACCGACCCCAGCGCCGCGCGGCTCCCGGCCGCGTCGGTGACGGCCACGTCGAAGCGGGTGGTCGTGCTGTTCGGGGGCACGGCCAGCCTCAGCGCCAGTTGCCGCGCCCCCGCCAGCGACACCGGCGTGCCGGGGCGCGTGGTCGCGGCCTGCCCGTCGGCGGTCCACCCCAGCGCCACGGCGAACCGGCCGGACTCGGGCACGATGCGGTTGAACCGCACGAAGTGCGGCGACGGGCGGGTGGCGGTCGGGTCGACGCACGCCGTGGCCGGGTCCGCCGAGACCTGCGCGCACACCCTCGCCGAGCCGCTCGCCGAGGTCATCTCGTCGGGCACGACGAACGGGGAGCGCGCGCCGCCGACTGCGTGGGCGAGCACGCGCGCCGGGTCGGCCGAGGGCGCGCGCACGCCCGAACCGTCCAGCAGCGGCAGCACCCGCCGGTCTCCGGACACGAACAGGCGCGCCGCCGCGGCGATGTAGGTCGCGCCCGCGGTCTGCTGCTGCTCGGCGGTGAGCCGGGTGGCCGTCCCCGGCGAGCACACCGGGTCCTCGGGCGGGGAGCGGAAGTCGTCGGACGCCGGGGCCTCCGCTTGGCCGGGTGTCCACTCGGTGTTGAAGAAGTTGTGGTTGGCGCCGACGAAGTACAGCGCGCTGTGCAGCGCGGCCCCCCGGCTCACACCACGGGTGGCGTCCACGTACAGCTGGCCTTGGAGGTCGGACACGTCGCCGTCGCAGCCGGGCAGGATCGTCACCGACGGCACGTCCGGCGCCGGGTTGTGCGCGAAGACCGTCGGGCCGATCAGCAGTTGGCCCTTGATCCTCCAGCGAACCGCGCCGTCGCCCGGCGGAGGGGAGAGGCTGTCGACCGCGGTCCGGTTGACGCCCTCGCCGCCGCGGGAGTGCCCGACCAGGAACACCTCGCTCAGATCGGCGACCGGCGCGGCGCGGACCACCTCAGGTGCGGAACCCCGACCGGCACCCGCCCAGTCCGCCCACCGCGTCAAGTGCGCGCGCACCAGCGCCGATCGCGCGCCGGCACCCTGTTCCAGGTCCAAGTCCTCTTGGGCGTTGATCGAGTTGGCGGACACGGACACCGTCACATAGCCCTGCGAGGCCAGAAGCCGCTGCGCCTGCAGGTAGCCGCGGTAGCTCGGCACCGGCTCGGCAGGCGCCGGGCAGGGCCACGCCAGCAGCATCTGGGTGCCGTTGTAGCAGGTGATGTGCCTGCCGTGCAGGAACAACGCCATCGGGCGCCGGCCGGTCGCGCCGATCGGCGCGACGACCACGGCCCGCATTTCCAACGGCACCGCGTAGCCGGGCACGGTGATCGGGTCGAGTTCGTACTCCCCGGTCGAGGTGGCGAACGAGCCGGGCTTGCCGGGATCGGTGTCCCCCGCGGGCAGTGGCGTGGGCGGTGCCGCGACCGTCTCGGTCGACGGGGGAGCGGGCTCCTCGACGTCCAACCGTGTGCCCGACAGCCGTACCTGGAGCGCGTCGACGTCCTCGACCTCTGCCGCGTCCAGGGTGAAGGTGCGCAGGTCCGCGGACGGTCGCGGCATCCCCAGCAGCCGATGGCCGTCCCAGAACTCGACCGCCGTGCCACCCGGCGGGATCGGCGCGGTCGCCGTCCACGCCAGCCCGGTGCCGGTGATCGTCCACCCCGGCTGCGGCGGCGGGTTCGGCGCTTGTCGGGCTTGGGCCGTCGCCGTGACCGGTGTGGCGAGGGCCGCCGCTACCAACGCGGGCAACAGCAGTTTCGCCAAGCGCCGCATGTGGTTCCCTCCGATCGACCGGTGGTCGATCAGTTCTAGCGGTGCCGGACACCGCGCCACAAGCATTCTCGAAACTTGCGCACCAATGGTCGCAACACTTCTTGGAAGTTGCCTCTACCCGCCGTGTGGCCCAACGAACTGTGCCATTCGGTGGTGGCGGGAGACGGACCCGAGCGCTGTCGACCGATCGCTCCAGTGGGCTCGAAGAGCCCTGCTGGTCTGCACTTGCCGATCAAGCGCATGATCGATGTCGACCAGTGTCGACCGCATTTGTGGATCACGGACACCGTCGAGGGTCGGGTGGAGATGAAGGGCCCCAAGGCCATGTAGCCAAGGCAGTGGGTGGAGCTGTCAAGGAGTAGGTCGACACCTCGATGTGGTGGAGCAACGGAACCTCGGGTAGAACCAGGGATCTCCAAGATCATCCTGCTGGTGGGAGGTCCTGTCGCTCGATCAGTGTCCCGTTCCCGTACCCAGCCGGGCTGGCGGCGATGACAGGGGTGTCTTCGCACTTTGGTCACTTGGGTGATCTGACCCGTCACCTGTCCGTCGAACTCGTCGACGCCGTCGTCGAGGAACCCGGACCGTTCGGCGTTGGGTGCGACGCTTGCCCTCCTGGGTCGGCATGTACTTCGTGCTGGCCTTGGCGCTGTTTCCGTCATTGGGATATCTGCGGGTCCGGGACACGCTCACCGCCTGACTGGGGGAGCGGCCACGTCTCAGTGAGCGCCTCAACTATGCAGCCTCAAGTCGAGGCCCCCAACATCCATCCTCAAAGCTTCTTCGGGATCAGGATGCCCGGTCCAAGGGGACAACCTCATGCTGTTCGACTGCGGCGTGATCCCCCGGCGGCGCGGCGACGTGCACCGAGCCCTCGTCAACCACCGCGAAGCGCTCGATGCGTTCCGCAAGACCGGTGACGCACTCGGCGAAGCGCAAGCCCTGACGAACATCGGCATCGCGCTCAACCTGCGCGGCGAAGCCAAGCAGGCCAGGCCCTTGCTGCACAAGGCATCTGCGGCCTACCGCGTGCTCGGCAGCAGACTGGGGAGACGTTCGCGTTCAAGGGACTCGGCTCGGCGCTGGCCGCCTGCGGCGAGCGCGCCGCCGCCATCCCGCGCTACGGCGCCGCGCTGGAAATCACCGCCGAGCTGTTCCAGACCACTCGGCGGACCGAGGTGCTGAACCGGCTGGGCCGAGCCGAGCACGCCATCGGTGAGCACTTGGGAGCCCGCGATGCCCTCGCGCTTGCCCGCGAACTTGGAGACCGGCTGGCTGAACCCGAGTAGAGGTGTGGACGACTTGGCCGATGAGGACCTGCCGCGGCAGGTCCTCATCGGGTGCTCACAGCGGTTGGACCGCGCGCAGGTTCTCCGCCTTGAGGGTGACCACCTTCTGGATCGTGGCACCGTCGCCTACCTCGCGGACCAGTTCGAACCCCACCTTGCGGGCCATGGCCAGCGAGGCGTTGTTGGCGGAGCCGACCATGCCGTGCACCTCGGTGAGGTTCAACTCCTCGAAACCGTAGGTGAGGACGGCGTTGAGCAGTTCCGTACCGAGGCCGCGCCCGCGGAACTCGCTCATCAGGGCGCACACGACCTCGTGTCCGTCGACGTTGCCGGTCCGCTTGATTTCGGAATGCCCGACGTAATGACCCTCGGACCACACCGCCCACACGTCGAATAAGTTCTTCGCGTACACCTCTGTGAAGATTTGTCTGAAAAGATCGCGGAGGACGTCCTCCGTCTCCGCCGCCTGCCCCATCCACCGGCAGACCTCCTCGTCCGCGAGCAAGGTGATGAAGTGGTCTTCGTCCGCGGGGGTGTAGGGAGTCAGCAGCAGGCGACCAGTCCGCAATGTAGGAGTCATGAACGGCGACGCTAATCGCTTCGAACTTGCGTGGCAAGGCATAGTTGCACCTACACGCGATCATCTCGTCTTCTGTAGTCACCACTGAAGGAGCGTGGATTACGCGAGAATTCCAAGCTATCGGGAAAAGCTATGGGAGCAGTCGTTGTGAATTTCCACCGAACCAATTGCGGAGCCCGCGAACCGGTGGCGGACCGCCGCAACCATGATCAAGGCAACGATGAGTCGCCATGTAGGACACGGCCCACCGAAGACCTCCTATTATGGGGGCTGGTCATCGCAAAACCAATTTGCTTTGACGGGTCAGCAATTCTTCTTCCTTATGGATCGATTTTTCCTCAGGTCACGTGAAAAAATCCAGGCTAGGTTGTGCCTTATGACGGACACTTCCCCCGAAGAGTTACCCGAGAAGACCGCTCCGGGGACAACCCAGCCTTCGGCAGAGCTGATGGACGATATCGTCACCACCCGGCACGTCCTCACCGTCAAGGGAGGAAAACTGGCGTACACGGCAAAAGCCGGGCGACTCATCCTCCGCAAGGAGGTCATCGAGGATGGCAGTTTCCAACCTCAGGCCGAAGTCTTCATCACCTCCTACACCGTCGACGATGCCGATCCCGGCACCCGCCCGGTGACCTTCGCCTTCAACGGCGGGCCCGGCTCGTCGAGCATCTGGCTGCACATGGGTCTCCTCGGGCCGCGTCGGGTGCTGTCCGGTGACGTCGACGACTTGGTGCCGCCGCCGTACGGGCTGGCCGACAACCCCGACACTCTGCTGGCCCACAGCGACCTGGTGTTCATCGACCCGGTGTCGACCGGTTACTCGCGGCCGGTCAACGGCGTGGGGACGCAGGACTTCCACGGGTTCAAGAGCGACATCGAGTCCGTCGGCGAGGTCATCCGGATCTGGGTTTCGCGCCACGAGCGGTGGCTGTCGCCGAAGTTCCTGGCCAGCGAGTCGTACGGCACGCTGCGCGCCGCCGGGTTGGCCGCGCACCTGCAGGACCGGCACGGCATGTACTTCAACGGCCTGATGCTCATCTCCTCCGTCCTCGACCTGGGCACCCTGCAGTTCACCGAGGGCAACGCCCTGCCGTACTCGCTGTACGTACCGACGTACGCGGCGATCGCGCATTACCACGGCCTGCACAACGACCGCCCGCTCGAAGACGTCCTGG
Source organism: Umezawaea sp. Da 62-37 (assembly GCF_032460545.1). Taxonomy (GTDB): domain Bacteria; phylum Actinomycetota; class Actinomycetes; order Mycobacteriales; family Pseudonocardiaceae; genus Umezawaea. The sequence continues at coordinate 1,253,410 of NZ_CP135965.1, read as the reverse complement.
CCGACGCGGAGGCGTTCGCGTCCAAGGACCTGCCGTGGGCCCTGTCACGCGGGTCGCGGTTGTCCGCTGAGGACCGGGCCGCGGTGGTTGCCACGCTGGCGTCCCTGACCGGGCTCAGCGAGTCCTACGTGGACCGGGTCAACATGCGGATCGAGCACATCCGGTTCTTCACCGAACTGCTGCGCCACCGCGGCATGATCGTCGGCCGCATGGACGGCCGGTTCACGACGTGGGAGTTGGACGGCGGCCGCGAGCACATGGGCGACGATCCATCGGTCTCGCGGGTGGTCGGCGCGTATTCGGCGGGGTTCAACCACTACGTGCGGGCCGAATTGGGCTATCGGAACGACCTCCCGTACGAGATCATCCACGCGGAGACGTTCGCCGAGTGGTCCTACGCCGACTTCGAAGGCCGGTCGGTCTCGGTGGTGAAGTCGCTGAGCTCCGCGATGCGCGGCAACCCGGACCTGCGGCTGCACGTGGCGTTCGGGTACTACGACGGTGACACCGCCTACTTCGCGGCGGAGCACGTGCTGGCGCAAATGCAGATTCCGGACGACCTCCGCGAGCACATCGACACGGCGTACTACCCTGCCGGACACATGATGTACATCCACGAACCGTCGCGGATCCGGCAGTCCGAGGATCTGGGCAGGTTCATCAAGAAGGCGTCGAACCGCTGAACTTGAGTTCAAGAGGGTGTCTCACATGGGTAGTTTCTTGAAGCAGGTCAGCGCTGCGGCCAGAGCGAGAAACGCGCAGAAGTTGTTGCCGTGTCGTTCGTATCGGGTGGCCAGGCGGCGATAGTCGAACGTCCAGGCGATGGTGCGTTCGATGACCCAACGGTGTCGGCCCAGGCTGTCGCTGGGCTCGATGCCCTTGCGGGCGATGTGGACGCCGATGCCGCGGTCGCGTACCCATCCACGCAGTTCGCTGCTGTCGTAGGCCTTGTCCGCGTGCAGTTTGTCGGGCCTGCGGCGGCGGCGACCACGTCGGGACCGGATCGCGGGGATCACCATCACCAACGGTGCGAGTGCCTGGGAGTCGTGGGTGTTGGCGCCGGAGACCGCCACCGACAGCGGGATGCCCTGACGGTCGGTCAGAACGTGGATCCGCCGCCACACCCCGGCCTTGGTCCGCTCGGTGAACCAGCGGTGCGCGGTCGGCACCGTCACCCCGAACGACGGCGGCAACAACCGCCAAGGACAACCGCTGGTCAACACGAACACGATCGCGGTGAATACCGCCCGATCATCCACAGGGGCGGTCCCGCCACCCTGAGGACGGGCGGCGAACCCAGGGATCAACGGCTCGACCAAGGTCCACAGCTCATCGGGCACCAAGCGCTGCGACACGTCGTCCACGACCGAAGATCATGCCAACGACCACGTGCAAACCACGTGAGGCACTCTCTGAGCAGCGACACGCTACTAGCGACAGGCGTAGACCATGTGCAGGTCCAGCGAGGGGGCGATCATCGCGGGGCGTTCCACGGTGGTGGTATAGCCGTTGGTCCGGAGGAGGTCGACGACGTCCTCCAGCCGGTTGTCGACCTGCTGCACCTCCACGACGAGCTGTCCGATGCGCTTCCAGTCGGTCTCGGTGATCCCCTTGAGCACCTCGAGTTCGGCGCCCTCGACGTCGATCTTGACCAGGTCGATCCGCTCGACGTGCGGCCACTCCCGGAGCAGGTCGGACAACGGGCGCACGGGCACGTCCTCGGTGTGCGAGCGCATGGTGTGCTCGGTGACCTCCGCACCCCGGTCGTTGCGCATCAGCTCCCGCAGGGAGTCCTTCTCGTCGGGGTAGCGGGTGGAGTTGGCCGGGAGGCCGGGGAAGTGGTGGAACGTGGCGGTCTCCGCCCGCGCGCCCAGGCCACAGCGGTAGACGTGGCAGTCGGTCAGGCCGTGCAGTTCGAGGTTGCGGCGCAGCACCTCGCCGGTGTCGGCCATCGGTTCCACGGCCAGCACGGTGGCGTCGGGGGCGTTGTGCTTGACGAACAGGCAGAAGAGGCCGATGTTCGCACCCGCGTCCACCACGAAGGCGTCACGCGGCAGCACGATGCCGTGGCGCAGGTAGTCCCGCTCCTCGAAGATCTCGCCGTGGAGGAACCGCGCGTCGTCGGCGGCGTCGGGATTCGCGGCGGTGTAGCACTCCAACGTCGGGGTCAACCTCACCAGGGACAACTTTTCCATGACTTCCTCCAGCCGGTCGATCGGATGGGTGGGGCGTCAGCGGCGCGCGACCAGGTCGAGCAATGCGTGGAGCTCGGCCCGGCGGGGTAGCCGGGCCAGGGCGTCGCGGATCCGCTGCCGGGCGGTGCTCCTCGTCGCGGCGTCCGCGTCGATGTCCAGGGCCAGTTCGGCCTGGACGAGCACGTAATTCAGCTGAGTGGCAATCCGCATCCCGAAGGACGACAGGCCGTGCAATTCCGCCTTGCCGCCGGCGGCGCGGTACGCCTCCACCATGCGCTGCGCCCCCGTGGTGTCGACGGTCCCGTCCACGACGTGCCAGTGCGCGAGCACGAAACCCAGTTCGCGCTCGGGACTGCCGGTGTTGGTGTCGTCCCAGTCGAGGACGGCGAGCCTCCCCCGCACCAGCAGGAGGTTCGGCGGTTGCAGGTCCAGGTGCAGGATCTGCGGGACGTCCGTCGGGAGTTCCGCCGTGAGCGCGCCCAGGTCGAGGAGCCGTGGCAGGGCTGCGACGAGTTCCGCCGCCCAGTCGGCTCCGGCCCGCGTGCCCGCGGCCGCCAACGCCGCCCAGGTGGCCTCGTCAGGGCCGACCGAGTACCAGGGGTCGGCGTCGTTGACGGGAACGGCGCCCAAGGCGTGCATCCGCCCCAGCACGTCACCGACCAGTTCGGGGACCTGGCCCGCGCGGACAGGGGTGCCGTCGAGCCACTCGTAGACCCGTACGAGCTTGCCGCCCCACTCCGGTGGCAGTCGGACCAGGTAGCCGCCGTCCAGGGCCGGGATGTTCGCGGGTGACAGGACCCCGGCGCCGTCGGTGAGGTCCCGGAACGCGACCTCGCGGCGCACGTCGGACTCCTCGAGCCCCCACAGGAACTCCTTCACCGCGTAGCGCGCCGCACCGGTCTCCAGCCGCCACACCACGCCGACCGAACCCCGCCCCGCGGCGACGATGGTCCGCGGCCCCTGGTGTTCGACCGCGAAGCGGGCGCACAGGTAGTCGGCGAACTCCGGACGGCCGTCGCCAACCCCGGCGGTCATCCGGCCACTTCCCATCGGAACGGCCGCCGTGCGAACGGCGGTGTCGAATCGGACTGGCGCAAGTGCACTCCTCGAACTCGGTGATCAGGGGTGGTGGCGTGGGGCGGACGGTCGGGTCAGCCGCCGATGCGCCCACGATCGGCCCGGTGGACCGCGACCACGGACGGACGGGGCTGACCGGTGCCGCCGCCCGGCCAGTGCGAGGCCGGGTTCTCCACGGTGGCGCCGTCCACCTCGCCGGGGTGCTGCACCGAGACCAGCACGAACCGCTCCGCCACGACCGGTCCGCACGCCTCGGCGCCCACCGGCACAGTCAGGAACTGGCGGACGCGGCCGCGTTCCGCTCCGTCCAACGGGGTCGCGAACAGGCCGTCGTTGGAGCCGAGCGCGTTGCCGTCGGTGGTGATCCACAGGTTGCCGTGGACGTCGAAGGCCACGTTGTCAGGACAGGAGATCGGGCTGACAGCGGTCTTGTCGTACCCGCCGTAGTAGGTGTCGGCGGCTTTCGGGTCGCCGCACACCAGCAGCAGCTTCCAGCCGAACCCGGTGGCGGTGTTGTCGGAGAGGTGCTCCTGGATCTCCAGCACCTGGCCGTTCTTGTTGCCCACGCGGGGCGCGACCTCGGTGGCGCCCTCCTTGCCCGCCTTGCCCCGGTCCGTGTTGTTGGTGAGCGCCGCGTAGACCTTGCGGGTCCGGGGGTGCGGCTCGACGTCCTCGGGGCGGTCCATCTTCGTCGCGCCCACCGAGTCGGCCGCTGCGCGCGTGAAGACGTAGACCTCCTCGGCGGAGAAACCGGGGACGAAGGACTCGTCGTTGTGCGCCAACGGGATCCACCGACCGCTGCCGTCGAACTCGCCGTCCGACGGCGGCTTTCCGGAACCGTCGATCTCCTCGGGCGGGCTGTCGCCGGTGAACTCGGCGACGTACAGGGTGCCGGAGTCGAGCAGGCGCTTGTTGTGGTCGCGGGCGTGCTTGCTCCACCCCGGTTTGACGCGGTCTTCGGTGACGAACTTGTAGATGTACTCGAAGCGCTCGTCGTCACCCATGTACGCGACCACGCGGCCGTCGGGCGCCACGATCACGTTGGCACCCTCGTGCTTGAACCGGCCGAGGGCGGTGTGCTTGACCGGCGGCTCACCGGGTTCGAACGGGTCGACCTCCACGACGTAGCCGAACCTGTTGGCCTCGTTGGGTTCCCGCGCCAGGTCGAAGCGCTGGTCGAACAGCTCCCACTGGCGGGCGCCCGCGCCCTTGGGGAACCCGTAGCGGGCGAGCCGCGCCCTCGTGACGGGATCGGTGACCGCGTCGGCGTTGGCGAAGGCGCCGTTGACGTTCTCCTCACCGGACAGCACCGTGCCCCACGGGGTGAGGCCGCCGGAGCAGTTGCTCTGCGTGCCCAGCACCAGCCTGCCGGTCGGGTCGGCCGACGTCCGCAGGTGCGGCGACCCGGCGGCCGGTCCGCGCACCTTGAACGGCGTCGTCAACGTGATGCGGCGGTTGTACGTGCCGTCGACCACGGCGCGGAGCCCGCCGGTGGCGCGGTCGAGTTCCACGAGCACGACGGACATGCCGTGCGCCGCCCAGCCGATCTCCGCCTGCTCGCGGGTCAGGGGCTGCTTCCCGAAGTCGCGGAACATCAGCTCCTCGGACGTGTACTCGTGGTTGTTCACCATGAGCCACTTGTCGTCGCGGCCGGGGACGGGGACCAGGGCGCAGTAGTCGTTGTTGTACCCGAACTGCATGGCCTGCGCGGCCGCGGTCTGGTTGTCGAAGTCCCACCCCGGCGCTCCCGGCACCACGGGGTCGCCCCAGCTGATCAGGACCTCCTGGACGTAGCCCTCCGGGACCACGACCGCGTCTTCGCGGTTGGGGGCGACGGGCTCGAACGCCAGGCCCGAGGTGTCCCCGCCGGTGTTCCGGCCGGGCGCGGCCCGCGCGACGGCCTTGCCCAGAGGCGATGGACCGCCGCCCGCGACGGCGAGGACGACACCGGCCCGCAGCACCCCGCGCCGCGACAGGGCCTTGCCCGCGATGTCGCCGAAGTACTCGTTGTGCGAGCGGTTCGGCTCGTCGCTCGCACACGCGCTGCCGCACCGGTTGGCGCAGGTCATCGCGGACCGGCCCAGCGGGTGGTCGGGCGCCAACTGAAGACGGGGAACCGGCTTCTCCCAGGACAAAGCTACCTCCGTGAACTCGTGGGAACGGCGGTGCGGACGGGGTTGCCGCGCATCCGCACAGGGCGGGCTGTCGTCACACCGGGGCCTCCACGGCGCCCCAGACCTCCGCGCGGACGTCCTCCTCCCGGTCGGTCAGGGAACCCGCGCACGCGGTCGCGAGCGCGGCGGGCCACCGCACCACGCCGTGCAGCGGTTCGAGCCTGCACCCGCGCAACCGCTTGGCGCGGTAGGCGCCGTTGCCGAAGCTGAACCGGCGCACCCCGTTGTCCAGCCCCCACAGCAGGGGCTCGTAGAACATCAGGTTGAAGTAGACGAAGTCCCCGCCGACCGCGGAGTAGTCGAAGCCCACGCTGCGGATGTGCAGGGTGTCCCCGTCGCGCAGGCAGACGCACACGCCGACGGTCGCACCGCCGCGGTCGGCGGTGAACACCAGGACATCGTCGTCCAGCGTCGCGGCGAGGTCCCGGTAGTCCTCCAGCACCGACTCCACCGAGGCCGCCACGCCGTACTTGCCCGCCAGGTGCACCTGCAGCCGCGCGGTCCGCTCGCCCAGCACCGCGGTCGACTCGTGCACACCGGTCCGCAGACCGCTCGCCAGGTACTGCCTGCGCTCCCGGCGGATGGTGCTGCGCCGCCCGCGGGAGCGCCCGGCGAGGTAACCGTCGAAATCCGTCCACTCGACGTCGAGGACGGTGTCGGCGCCCACCACGGCGTGCTCACGGGCTCCCAACGCGTCCGCAAGCCCCTCGACCAGCCCCGCGTCGGTGAGGTAGGCGAACGTCAGCACCGAGCCGTCCACGTCGGCCAGCGCCGCCGCCGCGGTGACCAGTGCGGCGCGGACCTCGGCCTCGACGCCGCCGAGCACCCGGAACAGGCAGCGCGACCCGGAGACCGCCGAGAACAGCTGCGGGTAGAGCCGGACGCGCGGTACCGGCGGGACGCCGGTGGGCCCCGGCCACAGGAGCTCGGCGACGTCGTAGTTGGCCGAAGCGCGGGACTCGTCCTCGCACGCGCGCAACGCGGTGAGGCCCAGCAGGTCGCCCCGCCCGTTCCTCGCCGTGACGTAGCGCATCCGCCCCCGTGACCGCCGGTCGCAGTACCGCAGCCACGGGGCGGACTCGTGCAGGGGGACGTCCGGCGCGAGTCGCCGGTACTCGTCCGCGAACGCCTCCACGTCGTGGTGGACCGCTGTCGTGATCATCGGGCACCGGCGTCGAGCACGGAGGCCAGCTCGCGGACGGTCGGGTGGTCGAACACCAGGTCCACGCTGATCGTCGTGCTCATCCGGGCCTTGATCCGCGACACCAGCCGGAGCGCGAGCAGCGAGTGCCCGCCGAGGATGAAGAAGTCGTCCTGCGCGCCTACCCGCTCGCGCCCCAGGACCTCGGCCCAGATCCTGGCCAGGTCCTCCTCCTTCTCCGACAACGCCTCGGTGGTGCCGGGGTCCGGCTCGTCCGCGGGCGCGACCACGGGGTCGGGCAGCGCGCGGCGATCGGTCTTCCCGTTGACGGAGACCGGGATCGCGGCCACCACCACGAAGTCCACCGGCACCATGTACGCGGGCAGCAGCCCGGCCAGGTGCGCGGCGAGTTCGGCGTTCGTGGGCACGGCACCCGACTTCGACACGAAGTAGCCGACCAGTCGCATCGGCTCACCCCGCAGGTCGACGGCGCAGTCGGCGACCGCGTCGTGCGCGCGCAGGGCGTGTTCGACCTCCTCCAGTTCGATGCGGTAACCGTGCAGCTTCACCTGGCCGTCCACGCGGTGCAGGAACTGGAGATCACCGTTCGGCAGGCGCCGCACCACGTCACCGGTGCGGTAGAACCGCTGCCCCGGCGCGAGGTCGACGAACCGCTCGGCGGTCAACGCGGGCGAGGTGTAGCCTGCGGCGAGCCCGGCTCCCCCGATGTGGAGCTCACCTGGCAACCCGACCGCCGACGGCTGCCCGCTCGGGTCGAGCACCCGGACGTCGGTGTTGGCCAGCGGCCGACCGATCGGCACGCTGGTCTCGTCACCCCGCACGCGGTGCGCCGTGGACCAGATGGTGGTCTCGGTGGGGCCGTAGAGGTTCCAGCAGGTGTCAACCCGATTCGCCAGCCACGCGGCGAGATCGGCGGGCATGGCCTCGCCGCCGCACAGCGCGGTGAACCCGGCCGTCGGCCGCCAGTCGACCTCGGAGAGCATCCGCCACGTCATGGGGGTCGCCTGCATCACGGTGGCCCGCGACTCGGCGAGCAGCGCCGCGAGGGCCTCGCCGTCGGCCGCGACCTTCGTCGGCGCGATGACTACCGCGCCGCCGACGACCAGGGGTGCGAAGAGCTCCAGCGCGGCGATGTCGAACGTCGCGGTGGTGACGGCGAGCAGCACGTCCCGGTCGGTGATCCCGACCTGGCGGCTGATCGCCCGCAGCAGGTGCGACAGCGCCCCGTGCGGCACCCGGACGCCTTTGGGATCGCCGGTCGAGCCGGAGGTGTAGAGGACGTACGCGAGGTCGTCGCCGTCCGGCGCGGCGGCGGCGAGGTCACCGCTGCCGCACTCGTCGACGAGCACGACCGCCCGGTCCGCGAAGAGCCCGGCCTGCCCCCGCTCGGTGACCACGACCTCGACGCCGGCGTCGGCGAGCATGAAGTCGTTGCGCGCCTTGGGGTGCCGGTGGTCCAGCGGCACGTAGGCCGCGCCGGTCATGACGGTGCCCAGCAGCGCCACCACCAGGTCGCAGGACCGGTCCACGCACACCGCGACCCGGTCGCCGGTACCGATGCCCCGCCGGATCAGCGTCCCCGCGAGGCCTGCCGCCCGACCGTGCAGCTGCCGGTAGGTCAGGACGTCGTCGCCCGCCCGGACCGCGACGGCGTCGGGCAGCGCGGCCACCTGCGATCGGAACAGGTCGACCAGCGTCGGACCGGTCTCGTCGACGGCGATCTCGGGGACACCCGCCGCGATGGCCTCTCGGTCGGCCTCGACGAGCATGTCCAGCGAGTCCACCGGTGCGTCCGGCGTGTCCACCGCGGTGGACAGCAGGCGCTGGAAGTGGCCGACCATGCGCTCGGCGGCATCGGGGTCGATCAGGTCGGTGTTGTACTCCCAGATCAGCGTGAGCTGTTCCCGGTCACCGGGAGCGCCCGCGGTCCGGAGCTGCTCGGCGCGCGGCACGACGACGACGTTGACGTCGAACTTGGCGCTGTCGTTGTGGTACTCGGTGAGCGTGCCCACCGCGTCCGGCCAGTCGAAGGCGGGCACGGGGGAGTCGTGGAAGCTGAAGCAGGTCTGCACCAGGGGGTTGCGGCTGGCGTCGCGGGGCAGGTCCAGTGCGCGCACCACGTCCTCGAACGGGGCGTCCTGGTGGTCGAGGGCCTCGAGCACCGCGGTCCTGGTTCGCGAGGCGAGCTCGCGGAACGACTCGGCACCGGTGACCTCGGTCCGCAGCCCCACCATGTTGACCAGCATCCCGATGAGGTTCTCGGTCTCCGCGCGGTCCCGGTTCGCCATCCACGAGCCGACGCACAGGTCCCGCGCGCCGCTGTAGCGGTGCATGAGCAGGGTGAACGCCGAGAACATGAGCACGAACAGCGACAGGCCCTCGGCGGCTGCGAACTCGCGCAGCCTCGCGTAGAGCGGTGCGGGCAGGGCGACGCGCGTCGCGCGCCCGGTGAAGGTCTGCTTCGTCGGACGGGGGCGGCTGATGGCGAGGTCGAACGGCGTCACCCCGGCGAGGCGGCGCTGCCAGTAGGGGAGCACCTCGGCCTGCCTGCCGCCGAGGTAGCGCTCCCGTTGCCAGGCGGAGAAGTCGGCGAACTGGACCGGTAGGTCGTCCAGTTCGGGCTCCTCGCCGCGGACCAGCGCGCCGTAGAGTTCGGAGACCTCGCGCCAGAACACCGCTACCGACCAGCCGTCGTGCACCAGGTGGTGTTCGGTCTCGGTGATCACCCAGTCGTCGTCGGCGACCCGGTAGAGCTTCCAGACGATCAGCGGGCCTTGTTCCAGGTCGAACGAGCGGGCGATCTCCTCCTGCTGGCCGTGCTTCAACGCGGCCTCGCGCTCGGACTCCGGGTGGTGGCGGAGGTCCTCCTGCGGGAGCGGCACCTCGGCAGGCGGGTGGACGACCTGCACCGGCCCGTCGAGCGAGTCGTGGAAGGTGGTGCGCAGGATCTCGTGCCGGGCGACGACCCCGGTGAGCGCCCGCTGGACCAGCTCCGGCCGCAGCGTGCCGGTGAACCGGACGCCGCACTGGAAGTGGTAGGCGCGGTTGCCGCCGACGAGCCGGTCGAGGAACCAGACCTGCTCCTGCCCGAAGGACACCGGCGACGGCGTCCCGGCGACCGACCTGGGCACGAGGGCGGGTTCGGTGTCGGCGGCGCGCTCCGGCGCCTCGTGCAGAGCCCGTGCCATGCGCTCCACGGTGGGGTGCGTCAGCGCGAGCCCGATCGGCACGTCGACGGTGAACTCCCGGCGCAGCCGCGTGGCGACCTGCGCGGAGAGCAGGGAGTTGCCGCCCAGGTCGAAGAAGTGGGTGGTGCGGCTGGTGACCGGGCGGCCGATCAGGTCCGTGAGCAGGTCGGCCACGCGTTGCTCGGTACCCGGCCTCGGAGGCTCGCCGTCACCCGTCGACCCGGACCCGTCGGCCAGCTCGCGCAGCGCGGCGCGGTCGACCTTCCCGTTGGCGGTCAACGGGAAGGTGGTGACCGGGTGGAGGGAGCCCGGCACCAGGTAGGCGGGTAGGAGTTCGTCGAGCCGAGTCCTGATCCGGGCGGCGTCGAAGTCGTCGGTGACGACGAACGCGGTGAGGCCGGTCAGCGCGGTCCGGGGGCCGGTGGCGACGGCAGCCGCGCCGTGGACGCCGGGGCAGGCCAGCAGCGCGGCCTCGACGTCGCCCAGTTCGACGCGGTACCCGTTGACCTTGACCTGGTTGTCGGTCCGGCCCAGGAACTCGATCCGGCCGTCGGGCGTGCGCCGTCCCCGGTCGCCGGTGCGGTACAGGCGCTTCCCGGTGTCGGGGTGGGTGGGGAAGCTGGCCGCGGTGCGCTCGGGGTCGCGCCAGTAGCCCCTGGCCAGACCCGTCCCGGTGACGCACAGCTCACCGGCCCGGCCATCGGGGACGGGGCGCAGGTCGTCGTCGAGGACGAGGCAGTCCTCGCCCGGAAGCGGGACGCCGTAGGGGATGCTGGTCCACGACGGGTCCACGTCGCCGATGACGTGCACCAGCGAGTTGATCGACGTCTCGGTCGCGCCGCCCATGCTGACCACGGTGGCGTCCGGGAAGTGCCCTCGGACCCGGCCGGGCAGGCCCACGGGGATCCAGTCGCCGGTCAGGACCACCAGCCGCAGCGCCGGGGGCGCGGGCGTCCCGGTGTCCTCCAGCCAGTTCAGGAGGATCCCCATCAGCGCGGGCACGGTGTGCCAAACGGATACCCCGTGCCGCCGCATCGACGCGACCCAGTGCGCGGGGTCGCCCGCGGTGTCGGCGGAGGGCAGCACGAGCGCGCCCCCGACCGCCAGCGGGCCGAAGATGTCGTAGACCGAGAGGTCGAAGCTCAGCGACGACAGACCGATCGTCCGGTCGGCGGGCCCGACCCCGAACCGGCGGTCGATCTCCAGCACCGTGTCGGTGACGCCGCCGTGCTCGATCATCACGCCCTTGGGGACGCCCGTGGAGCCCGAGGTGAAGATGACGTACGCGAGGTCGCGCGGGACGTCGGGGGAAGGTGTGCCCGCCACCCCGGTCAGCTCGTCGTCCACCACGGACAGGTCCACCCCGGTCAGCCCGTCGAGCAGACCGGGCTGGGTGAGCACGGTCGCGCACTCGGCGAGGTCCAGGACCTGCCGCAGCCGGGCGGCGGGCAGGCCGGGGTCGACGGGCAGGTAGGCGGCTCCGGACTTGAGGACGCCGAGCACCGCGACGACCTGCTCCCAGCCCTTGCGCATGGCGACCGCGACGAGCCGGTCCGGGCCGGTGACCGGGCGCAGCCGCACGGCGACGGCCTCGGCCAGCTCGTCGAGCTCCCGGTAGGTCAGGGTCCGGTCGGGCGTGATGACCGCGGCCGCCCCCGGCGTCCGGGCGGCGGAATTCTCGACGAGCCGGTGCAGCGACCGGTCGGAGGTGTTGTGGGCCACGAGGTGTCCCCTTTCTGGTTGGTCCGGTGCTCAGCGCAGATCGGCGACGAGTTCCCCGAGGTGGTCCATGCCCTGGAGCACGGCCTTGCGGTCGACGCCGAAGTCGACGAGGCAGGCGATCTCGTCCACACCCGCCTCCTGGAGCGCGCTCACCGTGCGGTGCGCCGTGGCCAGGGAGCCGAACAGACCGCTCTCCTTCGAGTAGCGGTCGAAAGCGCGCCGCACCAGCACCTCCACGTCCTCCTCGCTCACCTCGTCGATGCCCTCGGTGGTCGGGCCGGAGCGGGTGGTCAGGTCCAGCGAGCTCGCGAGGTAGCGGCTGAAGGGCTCGCGGATCTCCTCCAGGACCTGCTCGTCGGAGGTGCCGAGGTAGGTGTGCAGCATCAGCGTGACGTGGCCGCGCGCGTCGGGGCCGTGGGTGGCGCGCAGCGCGTCGCGGTAGACGCCGATGTTGCGGGCCAGCACCGCGGGGCGCTGGCCGAGCATGTGGGTGAGCAGGTTCCCGCCGAGCACGCCGGCGGTGCGGAACGTGTCCGGGTTGCCGGAACTGGTGATCCAGAAGGGCAGTTCGGGCTGCACGGGGGTCGGGTAGATCCGCACGGTGGCCTGCTTGCCGCTGCCGTCGGTCCTGGTGACGCTGTTGCCCCGCCAGAGCCCGCGGACCACCTCGATGTGCTCGGCCAGCAACTTCCGGCGGTCGGGGTAGGCACGGGTAGGGTCGGGGTGCAGCAGGAAGTCCGTCGCGTGCCAGCCGGAGGCGAAGGCCACCGCGGCGCGGCCGTCGGAGAGGTTGTCGACCATCGACCACTCCTCGGCGACCCGGATCGGGTCGTGCAGCGGCAGCACGACGCTGCCCGCGCGGACCCCGATCCGCTTCGTGACCGAGGCCACCGCGGCACCGGTGACGGCGGAGTTGGAGTACAGGCCGCCGAACTGGTGGAAGTGCCGCTCGGGGGTCCAGACCGCGGTCAACCCCGCCTCGTCGGCGAACCGGGCGCCGTCCAGCAACAGGTCGTACCGCCCTCGGTCGCCGCCCGAGGCGTCGTCGGCGAAGTAGAACAGGCTGATGTCCATCGTGGATCCCTCTGTCGGGTCGGGGCAGTCGTCTTGGTCAGGCGGAGGCGCCGGAGTAGCGGCGCAGGCCTGCGCGCCAGAGCGCCCTGGAGGTGAGTGCGAGCGCCAGTGCCAGCGCGGCTTGGGTCGCGAGGGTCTGGAGCGTCAGCCGGGACGTGAGCGCCTCCGCGGGCACGGTGACGGCCAGGCCGATCGGCACCACGAACGTCAGGCCCGCGCGCAGCCAACCGGGGTAGATCCCCACCGGCCACCGCGCCGCCTGGTAGATCCCGGAGAACAGCTCGGCGACGTTGTCCAGCCGCACGAACCAGAACGCCGTGGTGGTGATGATCATCAGGAAGCTGTGCACCAGCACGGCCCCCAGCACGAGCGACACCGCGAACGCGAGCAGGTCCAGCGGATCGACGCCGCCGCCCAGCCATACGGCGACCGCGACCACGCCGGCGCCGGTGAGCAGGTCCAGTCCCTGCCACAGCTGCACCACGCGGACGCTGACCACCAGCTGCGCGTCGACCGGTTTGGCCAGCACGTGGTCGAGGTCGCCGTCCTGGATGTCGGTGAGCAGCTTGAGCGCGGCGGGCATCACCACCATCTGCACGAAGCCGTTCATCATGGTGAACACGCCCATCACCACCAGCAGCTGCTGGGACGACCAGCCGTTGAGGCGGTCGACCTGTCCGAACACCAGCGCGAGCACCGCCACCCCGGTGACCAGCGACAGCGCGGAGTTCAGCAGGCGCACCAGGAAGTTCGCGCGGTATTGGACCTCGTTGAGCACCTGGACGCGGAGGAACCGCCAGACCAGACCGGTCATCACGCGCCCACCCCCGAGTACCTGCGCACGGCCCGTTTCCACACCACGGCCACCAGCCCCGCGCCGACCGCGATCCACAGCGCCTGCATGCCGAGTCCGCCCAGTAGCTGCGCGGTGGACCGCGGGCTCACCAGGGAGTCGATGGGGAAGCCGAACGTCCACTTGAACGGCAGGTGGTCGGCGATCTCCTGCGCCCAGCCGGGCAGCAGGGTGAGCGGGACCAGCCGTCCGGACAGCAGCAGCTCGAAGACGAGGTAGAGCTCGAACAGCGCGCCGGCGCGGGTGGTCCAGAACGTGACGAGGCCGAGCACCCACAGGAACAGCGACCGGATGGTGAACGCGCCCCAGATCGCGACCAGGAACACCGCCACCTGGACGGGGCCGACGTCCAACGCCGGCTGGAACAGCCATGTGAGCAGGGCCGCGATCGGTAGCCACAGCGCGATCCAGACCACCTTGGCCCCGGCGAACCCGGCGAGGTCGTAGTGGATGGGGTGCACCGGCAGCAGGAGCCGCCCGGACATCCGGCCGCTGGCGATGCGCCACTCGAAACCGGTCGGCGCGTAGACCAGGTTCATGTTCCGGACCAGGGTCCACAGGATGTAGTAGGCGGCCAGCGATCCCGCCGTGTAGCCGCCGACGCTGCCGCCCTTGGCCTCGGCGATGGTCCGCCACACCACCAGGTAGATCACCGGCTCGGCGAGCATGCCGACCAGGAACAGGTAGTTGCTGGCCCGGTAGCTGAACTGCTGGACGGCCGACAGCTTGGCCGCCTGGACGTAGAAGTCCGCCAGCGCCCGGATCCTCGCCGCGGGGCGTTCCCGCACCGCCGTCATCGCGGGACCCCCGACACCGCGCCGGAGGTCCCCGAGGAGAAGACCTGCTCGATGACGTCCTCGACGGGTGGTGCCTCGACGGTCAGGTCGAGCACGTTGTGCTCGGAGAGCAACTTCGCGATCGTGGTCGGCGCGAGTTCGCGGGGCACCCGCAGCCGGACGCGCCCACCGTCGGTGGAGCGCACCTCGCCGTAACCGCTCAGATCGGCGTTCGCCTCGTCGAGGGTCACCTCGATCTCCTTGTGGGCGGCGAACTCCTCGCCCAGCGCGGACAGGTCGCCGTCGAACAGCGGCCTGCCGTGGTGGACCACCACCACCCGCTTGCACAGCGCCTGGATGTCAGCCATGTAGTGGCTGGTGAGCAGGACGGTGGCGCCGTGCCGACGGCTGTATTCGGCGACGAACGACCGGATCCGCTTCTGCATCGTCACGTCCAGGCCGAGCGTGGGCTCGTCGAGGAACAGCACTTCCGGTTGGTGCAGCAGGGAACCGACCAGTTCGGCCTTCATCCGCTCGCCCAACGACAGCGTGCGCACCGGTTTCCGGATCAGCTCCCCGATCTCCAGCAGTTCCACCAGTTCCTCGCGGGTGCGCCGGAACCGCGCTTCGGGGACCTGGTAGATCGCGCGGTGGAGTTCGTAGGAGTCGGAGGCGGGCAGGTCCCACTGCAACTGGTGGCGGTTGCCCATCACGAGGGTCATCCGGCGCAGGTACGCCCGTTCCCGGCGCGCCGGCACGTGCCCCAGCACGGTCACCTCGCCCGAGGTGGGGTGCAGCAGGCCGGAGAGCATCTTCAGCACGGTGGTCTTGCCCGCGCCGTTCGCGCCGAGGAAGCCGACCACCTCACCGCGCGCCACGGTCAGGTCCACGTCCTCGACGGCGTGGACGGTGCGGGTCCTGCGCCGCAGCAGGTTCCCCAGCGCGGCCCGCAGACCGGCATCCCGTTCGGGTACCACGAAGGACTTGGACAGCCCTCGGACGTCGATCGCCGCTTCGGTGTTCACGACACCCCCTCCCTCTTGTCCACCAGCACGAGTCGGAGTTCGGAGGTGTAGCCGGCGCCGGTGGCGTCCACCAGCCAGTTGTGCCACAGGTCCGGCAGCATTTCCGAGATGACGACGGGCGCCGGGCCGGGCTGGTCGCCCGCCTGGCGCACGGCCTTGGCGAACCGGTCGACCAGCAGGCTGGCGGTGAAGTCGACGAAGATCGGTTTGCGTTCCCCGCGCACCTTGTAGAAGGCCAGCCTCGGCAGACCCCGCGCGACCCGCCAGCGCTGGGCGGCGCGGAACCGGTCGGCCGGTTGCTTCGCGGTCGCCCAGTCGATCTCCGAGGGCGGGAACGACCACGTCTCCCTGGCCAGCACCAGGCGGTCGATCGAGATCCGCGGCCGGTGCGGGGCCGGGGGAAGTGGCTGGAAGGCGTCGACCACGGCCGCAGACAGCTGTTCCCCCAACACTTCCAGGAGGTCGAACTCGCCGTCCCCGCGCAGGGAGCGCACGACCAGCCGTTCGTCCTCGCGGTGCACCTCCAGTGCGGAGGAGGGCATCACCGGGCCGGGGGCGCCGGTGTCGTCGTCGTGCAGGCACCAGTAGCGGAACCGCCCGGACAGCAGCGCCGCGGGGTAGACCCTGGAGTTGACCTGCGGCCAGTCCTTGGTCGGCACGGAGTAGATCCGGCGGTCCTCGTGGTCCTTCGCGCTCGCGGCCAGCAACGCGGTCCGGTCGGGATGCCGTTCGACGAACAGCCTGCTCTCCACGGTGTTGGTCGCCAGGTGCAGTTCGCCGAGCACGACGGTGAACTCCCCGCGCCGCAGGCCGTCCGGCCCGTCGGCGGCGATCAACAGGTCCGGCGCGAGGTGCCGGGCCGAGGACCACGGCAGCGGGGACGCGGGGAACAGCTCGGCGACCCGCGCGGCGATGTCCCGCGCCCGCACCGAGTGCTCGTGCACGCCTGGCGGTACGGCCAGGATGCGCGCCCACCTGTCCTGGAACTCCGTCACGGCGGCGGCGACCGGGCGGGGGAGCCCCGACCGGACCACCAGGTGCGGTGTGGCCACGCCGAGGAGCCGGGCCAGCGGCACCGAGGTGCCGCCGTCGTGGGCGAGGCAGGTGTCGAACAGCCGGTTCAGCAGATCGAGGTAGTTGCGGCCCGCGCGGGCGATGAGCCAGCTCGCGCTGTCGGCGAGGAGCCCGAGCGGTGCGGCGACGGCTTGGCGCACCGGCAGCCCGAGTTCCAGGTCGAGCGCGCGGCGGGTGTCCTCGTAGACGAGCTTGCGGCCCGCGTAGGACTCGCCGTGGCGCCGGGTCGCGTCGCGTCCGGTGATGCGCTGGAAGGTCTCGTCCAGCTCGGCGACCGCCGCCAGCACCTTGTCCGCGTCGCCGGCTGCGGCCGCCGCGGTGTCGCGGGCGTGGACCAGTTCGCCGAGCAGGTCCAGCGCCCGCCGCCGGAGCACCGGTTCGCCGATCAGGATCAGCTTGTCGCGCAGGGTCCGTTCGGGACGCGCCTCCACCGGACCGTCGAGGGACAGGTGCACCAGGTGCCGGTCCCGCCAGTCCAGCAGCGTCGGCACCACGTCGTCGCCCAGACCGCTCAGGTTGCCCAGGTCGCGCACGTCCCTGGTGCCGTCGCAGGCCCGCAGCAGCGCGGCGTGCTCGGCGCTGAGCCGCACCGGTTCGCCGTGCGGCCGTCGCAGGAGGTCGCCGTCCAGCCAGCAGCCACCGACCAGGCGGGGGACCAGCCACGGCAGGATGTCGGGCTCCTCCACCAGCCGGGCGGCCAGCGCGTCGATCGCCCAAGCCTCGAAGTACAGCGTCCGGTCGGTGACCAGCTCCACGCCGTGCCGCAGCCGCACCGCGTCCTCGTCGTCGGTCAACCTGCCCCATACCGCGGGGCCGAAGAACCCGATGGTGTCGTTCTTGGTGGTGTAGCGCTGGAGGTAGTTGGCCATCGCCAGGACGTGGCCCTGGTCGGGGCGCTTGCCGGGGACGCGGGGTGAGCGCACCTTGTCCAGCGCGTTGCGCACCATCGTGGGGTTCTGCCAGGCGAGCGCCTCCCGGAAGCGCGGGTCGGCGGCCAGGTCCCGCAGCCGCGGCCGCAGCAGCTGCTGCCACCGCTCCCACTCCCGCCGGTAGTGGGCGAGGTCGTCCGGTGACCGCCAGGACCGCTCGCCGGCATCGGCCAGCTCGGGGTCGCTGAGCACCAGCACGTCGGCGACGGGGAAACCGGCGCCGCGCAGGACGAACTCCCGCCAGACGTGCCACCCGGTGCCGTCGAGCGGCACCAGGTGCGAAGTGTCGTGCAGACCCACGTGCGTCGCCCCTCAGATCGTGGCGTATTCGGGATTGGACATGCCGCCGAGGCGGTAGCGCAGCGACGGCAGCCCGGTGCACGCGGTCGGCACGCCGAGCCTGCCCAGCTGTTCCAGGACGACGTCGTCCTCGCCGAGCCGTCCGGCGACCTCGTCCGGGGTGCGCGGGCGGCTGAACCGCAGCAGCCGCAGCAGCCGGGTGTCGAACAGCCACGCGCCCATGTCGACCATGCCCGCGTCGACGCCGTCGCGGACGACGGTGCCCTCGGCGTCCACGACCCCGGCCTGCTGCAGGGACCGCCAGCGGTCCACCGCCTCCTGGCCCGGCGGCAGCCACGGGAACCGGTCGACCGCCACCGGGCGGCTGTCGGAGTCGACCAGCGTCCGCCACGAGTGCACGGCGGGCAGGTCCCGCGACGCCAGCGCCAGCAGACTGGCCAGGTGGTCGGGCGCCCAGGCGTTGTCGTCGTCGAGGAAGGCGGTGAAGTCCGCGTCGCAGGTCTGCGCGGCGAGCTGGCGCAGCGCGGCGATCCGCTCGAACGGCGCGTCGGGCAGCACCCGCCCGGTGTCAACGGTGATCACCCGCAGGTCGGGGATCCCTGGCGCCGCGACCCGGTCGCGGGGTGCCGGGCCGTCCCACCACACGGTCACCCGCACGTCGGCGTCGACCTGCTGGGCGGCGACACCGGCCAGCGCCGCCTCCAGTGAGGGGCGGTCGCCCTTGGTCACGACCACGACCTCGACGGAGGGTCGCCGGGTGACCGACCGGGTCGGCGTGGAGCTGCCGGTCAGGGCGTCGACGAGCGCGTCGAGCAGGTCGTCCGAGGCCAGGAAGGCGTGGTGCGGCACCACGACGTGGGTGTCGTGCCACCACCGCGAGCCCTTGGTGGACGCCGTGAGGTGGCCGATCCCGGTGTACTGCTTGACCGTTCCCGGCCGGTAGAGCGGACCTTCCGGCACCGGCGGGTACACCCGGTCCAGCGTCAGGCCGGTCGCGGCGGAGACCCGCGCGACCACCTCGTCCGGCGTGCCCCGCCCGTCGGGGACGCGGACCGCGAGGCCGTAGAAGTTGCCCGACCGCAACGCCCAGTTGTCGGAGGGGCAGTACCAGCCCTCGGCGGCGAGCCGGTCCACGAACCGCAGGACGGCCCGCGACCGCAGCGCGGCCTGCGCCGGCAGCCGGTCGAGCTGGTCGAGCAGCAGGGCCGCCGACACCTCCGAGACGGAGTGGTTGGCGCCGTGCAGCAGGAACGCGGGCTCCAGCTCGTTGGCGGCCGACGCGGTGACGAGTTCCGCGCGCTTGCGGGAGTCCATCACCAGCGACTCCGCCCGCGCGGCCACCTCCTCGTCGTCGGTGAGCACGGCACCGCCCTCGCCGCTGGTGATCACCTTGGTCGCCTGGAGGCTCATGATGCTGATGTCGCCGAGGCTGCCGATGCGGCGGCCGTCCTCGGTGAGCGAGAGCTGGCTGTGCGAGGCGTCCTCGATGATCAGCGAGTCGGGGAAGCGCACCCGCAGCGCGTCGATGTCGGTGTGCTGGGCGTACAGGTGGATCGCGAGCACGACGGCGGGCGAGTCGACCGGGGTGTCCCCGATCAGGCAGGGCGACTCCTCGTCGGCGTCGTAGAACGCGGGAGTAGCCCCCACCCGCAGCACCGAGGTCGCGCAGCTGACCCACGTGGTCGCGGGCATCAGCACGACGTCGCCGGGACCGATGCCCAGTGCCTGCAACGCCACCAGGATCGCGCTGGACCCACTGGTGGTGAGCACGCAGTGCTCGCGCCCGGCCCGGTCGGCCAGCGCCCTGGCGGCGGCGACGTTGCGCGAGACCCACGTGCTGCGGGCGCCGCTGACGGCGAGCCTGCCGCTGAGCAGCGCGCCGCCCACCGCCTGCACCGACCACTCGTCGGTCTCCGGCCACACCGGCCAACGGCGGTCCGCGGGCACCGGGAGGTTCTGCTGGTTCACGAGTTCTCCTTGCTGCGGTTGGCGTTTCCGGCGGGCACCACTGCCAGCGGCAGCGAGGGGCGGGAGGGGACCGGTCGCGACGCGGCGGGCGTGAACCCACCGCACAGCGCGGGCGTCAACTTCACCCGGTGTTCCCCGTAGGGCTCGTACGAGGTCTCGTCGAAGTCGACGTACCTGTTGTGGTAGCACCACTTGCACTCTTCGAACCGCTCGGACAGCCCGTCGCGGCCGAGGGCGTGCTCGGTCCGCAGCCGCTGGTAGTCGGATCCGTTCCAGATGTCGTCGAACTTGGTCGTGGTCAGGTCGCCGAGCAGGTGCTGCTCGGCGGGCGCGCCGATGAGGTGGTCGCAGAAGCCGACCTGGCCGCGGTAGTTGACGTAGCAGTACATCCACGGGTGCGTGCAGGTCTTGTCCGCGTGCGCGTCCTGCGCCCACAGCGGGTCCAGCGCGGCGTTGATCTGGACGTCCACGTCCTGCGCCTGCGCCGCGTCGGCCATCGCGGTCAGCTCGGCCAGCAGCTGCTCGCGGTGGTGGACCAGGTTGTCGGGGTCGTCCTCGCCGGTGGTCAACGGGTTGAGCTGCACCGGGATCCCCAGTCCGGCGGCGATCCGGACGATCTCGGTCAGCTCGGGCAGCGCGGCGGGCTGCACCACGACGTTGAGGTGGATGTTGGCCAGGCCGACACCGCTCACCCGCGCCTCGTCGGCGAGGATCTCCAGGTTGCGCAGGACGACGTCGAACTTGGCGCCCTTGCGGAGCACCTCGAACGTCTCCGGCTCGCCCGCGTCGAACGACACCGCGATCAGCGCCCCGCTGCGCACCAGCTTCCGCCACAGCTGTTCGTTGGGCACCGTGAGGTTGGTGACCAGGCGGATCCGGCAGCCGTGGGCCAGGGTCTTGTCGACGAACTCGGGGAACCGCTTGAGGATGGTGCTCTCGCCCCAGCCGCGCAGGTCGACGATCTCGGCGGTGGGGAACAGCTCCTCGGCCACCCGGTCGAACAGCTCCGCGCTCATGTTGCGGGAGGGCTGGAACGGACCGGCCGAGCGGCACATCGGGCAGGACAGGTTGCAGTTCTCGGTCAGCTCGATGAACAGCACCCTCGGCCTGCTGGTCAGCACCGTGGACCTGCTCTCGAACTCGGCGAGGTTGAGGTCGTGGTTCGCGGCTCGTGCGCCGTTGTCGGTCATCCCGTGTCCGTCCTTCCGGCCAGCGCCTCGCGCACCAGGTCCGCGAAGATCGAGCGGAACTCCTGGTTGGCGAAGATCGCGTACTCGTAGTGCTCGGCGTCGATGTCGTGCAGGTGCAGGGCACCCATGTGCGGTTTCCAGTCCGGCACCACCTCCACGGGCGTGTCCGCGGCGAAGTAGTGCACCTCGCCCTCGTAGCGGCCCGGCTCGTACAGGCGGTCGGCGCGCAGGGTGCGCGCGAAGACCAGCAGCTGGCGTTCGAGGGTCTCGTCGTCCATCTCCTCGGCCAGCGCGTGCGAGCGCCGCAGCGCCTCCACCACACCCGCGTCGCCGGGGGCGACCTCGGCGTCGGGGGTGTCGCCCACCCGGCGCAGCAGCTCCCGCAGCCTGCCCCGCTTGAGGTCCTCCTCCGACTGCAACCTCGACAGCACCGTCGGGTCGGGCGGCTGGCTGTCGAACATGGCGAGCAGGCCGACCTCGGCCCCGGACTCCCGGAGCCTGCGGGCGATCTCGAAGGCGATGGTGCCGCCGGTGGAGAACCCGCACAGCAGGTACGGCCCGTCCGGCTGGACCCGCAGGACCTGCTCCAGGTAGATCGTGGCGAACTCGTCGATGGTCGTGGGCACGTCGCGCTCGCCGTGCAACCCGGCCGCCCGCACACCGGTCAGCTGGACGGGCAGGTGGTCGCGCAGGGTCCTGATGGCGAACGCGTTGCCGGACGCGGAGTGGAAGTAGAACAGGTTCACCGCGCCCGGCACGGCGCCGGAGGGCAGTTGCACGCAGCTGTCCGCGGGCTTCTGGGAGCGCAGGTGGGCGGCGACCCGCTCGACGGTGTCGTGCTCGATGACCGACGCGGCGGTCAGTTCCGCGCTGGTGACCCTGCTGACCCGCAGGGCCACCCTGGACGCCGCGGCCACGTATCCGCTGAGCGCCCCGAAACCGTCGCGCGGGGTGATCTCCGAGGCCCCCAGTTCGTCGGCGTAGGCCTCCGCGACCGCGGCCTCGAGCTCGTCCCGAAATCGTTTGCTGTAGTAGCCGGACACTGGTGATCGACTCCTGTTCTGCGTGTGCGCTTGTCCGTCAGGCGGGTGCGCAGATCCGGTTCAGCGCCTCGGCGTAGGGCGGCGCGCCCGGCCTCGACCAGTCCGGGTCGAAGTAGGGGTAGCGCTCGGTGTCGTACACGTGACCGGCGCCGAGGAAAGAGACGATGTAGTCGCGGACGGCGGCGGTCTCCCGTTCGTCGCGCGGAACGGCCGCGTAGGACGCGCTCCACTGCAAGCGGTCGCGGCCGGACAGGCTCGCGTGCCACAGGTTGACGTCGAAGACGATGACGTCGCCGGGCGTGGAGTCCAGCGCCAGTCCCGGCCACAGCGCCGACTCCAGCTCCTCGTCGAGCACGGGGGAGCCGGGCGGGTTGTTCGCTCGGTGCTCGCGCAGCGCGTCGCTGACGTCCTCGTGGTGCGACCCCGGCAGCACGCGCAGCGCGCCGGTGTCCGCGCCCAGCGGGTCGAGGTAGGCGACGACCTTGACCGCCTCCAGCTCGCGGACGTAGGAGTCCGCGTGCCAGCTGGAGGCGTCCCGGTAGAGGATTCCCTTGGCAGGCTTGGGAACCACGTCCCGGCCGAGGAAGGAGCGGGCGGCGTCCATGATCCTCGGGTCCGCTAGCAGGGCTCGGCTGACCGGCGTCCGCGGTCCCGTCATCGGCAGGTAGAACCCCGAGGTGCCGGTGGCCTGCGCCACCTGCTCGGTGGGGAGCTCGTAGTTGGCCGACAGCGCGTCCAGCACCTCTGCCCGCAGCTCCCGCACCTCCTCCCGGCCCAGCAGGTTCCTCAGGACGACGAATCCGTACGTCGAGAAGAACTCCGCGCTCTCCGTGGTTTTCGCCCGTTCAGGCATGCTCGACCTCCCGGCGTTGTTTCGAGTGGGCGGCGACGGCGGCGATGACGTCGTCCAGATCGCGTCGTGGGCGGAAACCCACCCGCTCCAGCGCTTTGGTGGAGTCAGGGACTCGGCGGCGCATGTCCTCGAACCCCTCGCCGTAGGCTTGTTCGTAGCTCAGGTGGACGATGTCGCTCGTCGAGCCGGTGACGGCGATGACGCGCTCGGCCAGCCCTCCGATGCTCACCTGTTCGGTGCCGCCGAGGTTGAAGACGTCCCCGTGCGCCCGCTCGTCCTCCAGCAGCGCCACCATGGCGGGCACGACGTCCAGCACGTGGCAGAAGCAGCGGATCTGGTGCCCGTCGCCGTAGACGGTGAGCGGTCGCCCGGCGAGCGCCTGCTCGACGAAGCGGGGCACGACCATGCCGTACTGCCCAGCCTGTCGCGGGCCCACCGTGTTGAACAGCCTGACGATGACCGCGGTCAGCCCGTGCTCGGTGGTGTAGCCGTGGGTCATCGACTCGGCGACCGCCTTGGCCTCGGCGTAGGACCAGCGGCTCTTGAGCGGGGAGCCCAGCACGCGGTCGTCGTCCTCGCGCAGGCCGATCCTGCTGTTCTTGCCGTAGACCTCGCTGGTGGAGGTGATCAGGATCGGCACCCCGTGCTCCAGTGCGGCCTGGAGCACGATCTCGGTCCCGTGCACGTTGGTGCGCAAGCTTTGCAACGGCTTCTCGAGGATCTTGAGCACACCCACCGACGCGGCGGCGTGGAAGACGCGGTCCACCCCGCGCACGCACCGGTCCACGATCTCCCGGTCGCACACCGAGCCGACGACGAGTCGCAGGCCGGGGTGGTCCGACATGGCGTCGAGGTTGGCCTCGCGACCGGTGCTCAGGTCGTCGAGGACGACGACCTCGTCGCCCGCTCGCAGCAGGTGTTCGGTCAGGTGGGAGCCGATGAAGCCCGCGCCTCCGGTCACCAGGGTTCGCATGTTCCCTCCTTCACGGGGACGCCGTCGCGCCGAGTTCGGTGGTCGGCCAGTCGATCGGTGGGCAGCGGAACGCCGAGGTCCCCAGGGCGCCGCGTTCCCACTCGGCCAGGTCGAACTGGTGCAGCTCCCGGCGCAGGCGCACGGTGAACTCCCAGTAGGGGTGGTCGTGGGCGGCCAGCGCCGCGGCGAGGTCCTGGTCCGGCCGCTCGGCCGGTGTGCGGCTGACCCCGGTCAGGACCAGGACGTCCCGGCAGGTCCGGTGCATCTCGGCCAGGATCCGGCTGACCGTGCGCTCCGGGAACTGCCGCCAGTAGTCGGTGAGCACGCCGAGCTCGAAGTGCTTGTCCTCCACCGGGAGCCGGGTTCCGAGCAGTCGCAGGTGCTGCCGCTGGCCGACGTCGTCGACGTCCCGCGGGAAGCACACCGCCTCCGGCGCGGGGAGGTCCGGCGGCCACCCCGTCGGGGCACCCACCAGGAGCACCGGCCCGCCTGCCGCGACCCGGTCGACCAGCTGGGGCAGGCGGCCCAGGTGCGCGCAGTCCGACGCCCTGGTCACCAGGCCCGCGGCGAACCGCTCGATCGCGGGCACCAGGTCGCGGGAGTTCGCGATGTCGTAGCTGCACACCGCCTCCACCTCGACGCTGGGGTACGCGCGGACCAGGACGTGCTCGTTGCGGCGGTCCCTGGCGATCTCGGTGTTGCGGTCGCGCTCGTGCGGCTGGTGGATCGTGATCGCCTTCGGGGCGAACACGGTCGGGAACCCGGCCTTCGCCAGCCGGTAGCCCAGTTCGAGGTCCTCGCACCCCTTGACCTCGAAGTCGCGGTTGAAGCCCCCGACAAGGTCGAAGGCAGACTTCGGCACGCCGACGTTGAGGGTCCAGAAGAACGCCCAGTCGGCGGGGCGCGGGTCGGCGAGCAGCTCGGTGAGCGGGTCGTGCAGCGCCGGGGTCCCGGTGGCACGGGCGAACGTCGCCTCGGCGTCGGTGAAGTCCCAGTCCTCGCCCAGGGCCAGCCGCCACGCGGCGGGCGTGATCTCCCGGCCGCTGGAGAAGCCGCAGACCGCGACCGGGCCGCCCGCCTGCGCCTCGACGTGCGCGCTGAGCAGGTCCGGGTGGCACAGGCAGTCGACGTCGAGGAACACGAGCAGTTCCCCTCGTGCCGCCGCCGCGCCGGTGTTGCGCGCGGCGCCCGCGCCCCGCGCCGAGTCGTGGCGGATCACCCGCACGTGCCCGCCGTCGACGAATTCGGCGATCTCCCCGGACAGGGGTGGTTCGGACCCGTCGTCGACGACGACGACCTCGAAGTCGCCGCGGGGCAACGACTGCGTCCGCAGGCTGCGCAGCCCGTTGCGCAGCGCGGTCGCCCTGTTGTGCGCGGGGATGACCACGGAGACGGCGATCGGTTCCCGCCGCGTCCCGGTCACAGCGCGACCGCGTTCGGGGACCTGGTGACGCCGTGCGCGTCGAACACCAGGCGCGACCGGGCGCAGATGTCGTCCACGTCGTACTCCACGTGGGGTTGCAGCAGCACGACGACGTCCATCGTGGACAGGTCTTCCCCGAGGTCTGCGGGCGCGACCGGGATGCCGTCGACGGACCACTCCGCCAGGTGCGGGTCGTGGAAGTGCGGGCGGATCCCGCGCTCCCGCAGGCTCCGGACCAGTGGTGCGGCGGGGGTCTCGCGGGTGTCCGCGATGTCGGCCTTGTAGGTCACGCCCAGCAGCAGCACCGACGTCCCCTCGACCGGGAGGTCGTGCTCGCGCAGCGAGCGCTCCAGCCGACGCGCCAGGTAGTCGGGCATCCCGGTGTTCACCTCGTCGGCGGCCTCCACGATGCTCAGCCGCCTGCCCGAGGCACGTGCCCAGTGCGTGAGGTAGCGCGGGTCGACGGGGATGCAGTGCCCTCCCACGCCGGGGCCGGGGCGGAAGCTCTCGAAGCCGAACGGTTTCGTGGCGGCGGCCGAGACCACGTCCCAGACGTCGATCCCCAGCGCGTCGCAGCTCATCGCCAGTTCGTTGACCAGCGCGATGTTCACGTTGCGGTAGGTGTTCTCCAGCAGCTTGGCCATCTCCGCCTCGCGGGGGCCCGCGGTGAACACCGTGCGGTCGACGATCTTGCCGTAGATCCGCGCCGCGTGTTCCGCGCACTGGGGGGTGAGCCCGCCGATGATCTTCGGGGTGTTGCGCAGCCCGAACTCCCGGTTGCCGGGGTCGATCCGCTCCGGCGAGTACACCAGCGAGAAGTCCTCACCGGCGGTGAGACCGGTGGTCTCCAGCAGCGGCCGGAAGACCTCCTCGGTGGTCCCCGGGTAGGTCGTCGACTCCAGCGAGACGAGCATGTCGGCGCGCAGGAAAGGCGCGATGGAGCGGGCCGCGGCGCGGACCGCGGCCAGGTCGGGCGTGCGGTCGGCGCGCAGGGGCGTGGGCACGCAGACGACCACGGCCGTGGCCCCGGCCAGCACCTCCGGCTCCGAGCTCGCCTCGAACCCCAGGCTCCGCATGACGTCGATGTCGAAATCGCTCAGGTCGTCGACGTAGGAGCGTCCGGAGTTCAGCAGGTCGACCCGATCGCCGGCCGTGTCGTAACCGCGGACGGACAATCCGGCCATGACCGCTTCGTGCGCTATGCGAATACCGACGTAGCCAAGGCCGACCACGACGACGCGGTCGTTCTGTGCGGTTTCCACGAGTGGCTCTCCCCTCTGCCGGACTCCGTCCGGCCGAATACCGACTGCGGAATGGACTAAAGGAGGGTCCGGTGGACTTCGAACGCTTCGGCGTACCGAACCCCGATTTCGGCGCCGCGCAGGACGGCGAGAGCCGATACCGATTCCTCGCTGCGGATGTGGGGGGCCGGCCGGTGCTGGCTGGCGTATTCGCGCAACGCGGCCAGCTTGGTGTCCAGGTGATCGCTGATGTCGTGGAAAGCTGTGCACAGGGCGAGCGGCTTGTTGGCCCATTGCAGTTTGGACATCTCGTAGCTCATGACGTGCGGCACGAGCCACTTGCCGAAGGAGCGGCCGATGGGCCGGGCGGCGGCGAACGCGGCGGAGAACGTCGCCACGTGGTCCTGGTCGTAGTCGTCGCCGCTGGGCAGCAGCAGGAGGTCGGGGCGCTGCCGGTCGAGGTGCTCCTGGAACAGGTCGACCAGCTCCCGCTTGGGGAGGGTGTCGAGCCGCTCGTTGAGCTGCCGGTCGCCGTAGGCGATCGTGTACTCGAAGTCGAGTAGCTTGGCGACCCGGTCGATCTCGGCGACCCGCGCCTCGTAGGTGACCGGGGTCGTCAGCCCGTAGTGGCTCATGCCGTCGACGGACAGGTACAGCACGTGCACCCGGCTCCCCGCGGTGGCGAGGTCCGCCAGCAGCCCGCCGCAGCCGAGCACTTCGTCGTCGGCGTGCGGCGCGATGACCAGCACGGTGTCGTAGGTGTCCATCAGATCCCTCCCGGATGCGGATCGGTCGACGTCGGGTGGGCGGGTCTCGCCCTGATCAGGACGTCCTCGAGCCCTCCGGGCTCCTTGCCGAGCAGGTGGCCGATGCCCTCGACCGCGGTGACCTCGAAGCCCGCGAGCCGGAGCGACAGGGTGATCTCGCGGGCGAGCCGCGGGTGCATCCGCAGCTTCCGGTACCGGACCGACCCGACCGTCGCGTCCGCCTCCAGCACCTCGTACCGCATCACGCTGTCGAGCACGCTCGCGGCGCGGTCGTACGCGACGTGCTCCTCGACGCGGAGGTGCCGGTCGCCGGTGTAGGGGAAGAAGCCGTGGGGGCGGGTGAGGCCGTGCGGGGCGGCGGCGATCGACCCGAGCTCGACGACGTCGAACTCGGCGATGTCCAGCACCAGGAGGCCGTCGGGAGCGAGGACGGAGTGGATGTTGGCGAACAGCCGGTCCACGGCCGCGTCGTCGACCAGGTGCGAGACGATGTCGTTCGGCAGGATGACCGCGTCCACCGGGCCCGTGGACGGCACGTCGGGCAGGGTCTCCCGGATCAGCGTCACGCGGTCGGAGACCTCGTCGGGTTCGTCGCGGAGCAGGCGTTCGAAGTGGGCGAGCATGTCCGCTGAGCTGTCGACACCGATGACCCGTGCCCCGCCACGGGCCAGCGGCAGCAGGACGTCGCCGGTGCCGCAGCCGAGTTCCAGAACGGTGGACCCGGCGGGCACGGCGGCCAGTTCGTCCGCGTAGATCCGGTCGAAACGCGGGGCGTAGCCGATTTTCAGGGAATACATTTCCGGGTCGTAGAAGGCGTTCGACATGCTCGTGTCCAGACTCACCTGGATCTGCTCCTCGCCTTGGGACGATCGTCGGCACCGAATTGCGCCCTGCTTGCCGGTCGCGACCTGATGTCATGACGGGCGAGATGGTGATGTCGTCGTATTCCGTCCACGTGGAACCCGACCGGCAAGGCGTTCTTGTGCTCGATGAGAACGGTAGACATCCGTCGAACGGAATGGCAATCATCGGGATCTATGAACGGTAATCGGGAAATATTCGACCGGGTCCACCGGCTCCGCGCGTCTCAACAAGTCGGATCCGGATGGCGTGGCCGGGTGGACCGGTCGACGGTGGGCGTCGGGTCCGGGGCGGGTGTGGCCGAGGTCGTGCGGGACGGTGGGTGGGTGGTGTCGTCGAGGGCGCTCGCCGACACCACCCGTCGACATCGTCGTGGACGGTGCGCTGCACGCCCGGTGCGCCGTGGACGGCGACAGCCTGGTGGGGCCGGGCTGCTGCCGCCGCCGGAGGAGGTGGTGCGGGTTTGCTGCCGCGGTTCGGGTTCCCGCGGCCGGGGCCCCTGTCGCTGTTCGGCGCGAGCGCGGTAACGCCGATCGGTCCGAGGCCGCGGCTGGTGCTCCACGGCAGCCCCATCCCGCAGCGTACGGCCGGTCGTCCTGCACCCGCCGCACGTTCCGCCCTCGGTGGCCGTTTCCTTGCCACCGCGCGGGACGGGCACCCGCACACGGCTGTCGAGCCGATCACCATGCCGGACCGCAAGCGCGCGGTGATCCAGGCGGGTCCGGCGTCGGCCGACGTGCGCGCGGAACCGGTCGGGATCCACCGCGGACCGCGCGACGCGCGACTGCGGCTGACCCCGGTGCACGGCCCGGAGATCCCCCGGTCCCGACGATGTCAGCCTGCTGGGCGACGGACCGCACCCGACCGCGGCGGTTTACCGGTTCATGGCCACCAGGCAGGCCCGCACCGGCCCCGCCGCCCGACCTCCGACCCGGCGCGGTCGGGTGCGCCGCCGTCAGGCACCGCACCCGACCGCGCCGGGTCGGCCCCGCTGCTGCTCGCTGGGGTCCGACCGGCGCCCGGTGGCATCGGCGTCACGCGATCCGGGAGGTCGGGTTGGGCCGTTCGTAGTGGAAGTGCCCGTAGTACCGGGCGAACGACCACAGCAGGTGCGAGTAGCAGTACTGACCCGGTACGGGCGACTCCAGCACGGCCACGTCGACCAGCGACTCCACCAGGTCCTCCGCCTCCCGCTCGGCGACACCCAGCATCGAGCTGGCCGCGCGCAACCCGAACTCGGGCCCCTCGCAGGCCAAGACCAGGAACGCCCGGTGCTGGTCGTCGGTGAGCTGGGACCCGATCGCGCGGAGAGCGGTGAGCATGGACCGGTCGCCGAAGCCCAACCTGAGGGTGCCCGCAGGGTCGTTCACCAGCCGCGCGGTGAGCATGCCGAAGGTCCAGCCCGGCCTGGCCGCCAGGTGCGCCCCGGCCAGCCGCACCGCCAGCGGCAGCAACCTGCACGCCTCGACCAGCGCGAGCGCGCCCTCCCGGTCGGCGGCGACGCGGTCCGGGCCCACCACCGCGCCGAGCAGGCCCAGCGCCTCGCCGGGGCTGAAGACCCCGAGGAAGACCCGCTCGGTGGTCGGTACCCCGAACGGGGACGCCCAGCCGGTGATCAGCACCCCACACCCCGCCGATCCCGGTACCAGGGAACGGATCTGCTCGGCGACGCGCACGTTGTCCAGGACGATGAGGACCCTCCGTCCGTCGAGCAGGGTGCTCACCATCTTCGACCGCTCGGACACCCGCTCCGGCACCGCGTCGGCGGGCAGCCCCAGCGCGCGCAGGAACCCGTCGAGCACACCGGCGGTCGTCGACTCCGGCTCCTCGGTGCCGAGGTCGGCGTACAGCTCGCCATCCGGGAACGCGTCGTGGACCCGGTGTGCGGCCTGCAGCGCCAACGCGGACTTGCCGACGCCGATGGCACCGGTGATCGCGACCACGGCGGGGGAGGTGCGCCCGGACGCGGTCAGAGCGCGCACCACGGTGGCGATGTCCTCCTGGCGGCCGGTGAAGTCCACCGTCCCTGGGGGCAGCTGCCGGGGCACTAGGACCGCGGCCGCGGGGGCGAGCCGGGGCACCGCCGCGGCCCCGAACTGGAAGACGCTCATCCCCGGAACGGGCGGTTCGCCCGCCAGGATCCTGTGGTGCAGGGACTTCAGCGCCTGCCCCGGCTCGATGCCTTGCGCCTCGACCAGTGCCTCGCGCAGCCTGCTGAACACGGCCAGCGCCTCGGTCTGGCGCCCGGCGGCGTGCAGCGCCTGCATGAGCAATTCGTGAACGTGTTCGCGGGACGGCTGCTCCGCTGCCAGCAGCGTCAGTTCGGGGAGGACCACTGCGTGGTGCCCCAGGGCGAGCGCGATGCGGAGCCGCTGCTCGGTCCACGCGTGCCGCAGCTCACCGAGGCGGATCCGCTGCTGTTCGGCGAACGGGCCCGGCAGGCCCGCCAGCGGTTGCCCCTGCCACAGCGACAGGGCGTCGGCCAGCAGCCCGTCCGCGACCTCCAGCTTGCCGTCGGCCGCGGCCTGCCTGGCCCGGCGCGCGAGGTCCTCGGCGAAGTCCAGGTCCAGCCCCGGTTCGGGGACGACCACCCGGTAGCCGTCACCGACCGACAGCAGCACTCTGGGCGCCCGGCCATCCGGCTCCAGCAGCGTGCGCCACCGCCACGCGTGGGTACGCACCGTGGAGACCGCGGCATCGGGCGGGTTCTCGCCCCACAGCGCGTGCACCATTTCGGACAGCCCGCTCGTGCGTCCCGAGTGGAGGAGCAGCGCGGCCAGGAAAGCCTGTTGCTGCGGGGAACTCGCGGTGAGCGTCCTGCCACCGCGCACCGCCCGTACCGGTCCGAGAACGGCGAACCGCAGCGGGTCCTCGTCCGGATCGCCGTTGTGCTCCTGTCGTCCGACAAAACGCTGGATGTCGTTCATGGTCCTCTTTCGACTGCGATCCGCTCCGCGGCCTCGCCGTCCGGCGGGGACGGCACTCCTCGGATGTCGTTGGGCTGCGCTGAACCGGGATGCCGGACGCGTCGTGCGTCCATGGATGCAGGGGTGCGTGGACGGTGGGTGGTGAACCGCCGGCCGCTACGGGGATTCACGTGCTTCGTCCTGCCGGTGTCCAGGTGCCGCGGCTGAGCGTAATCGGCTCCTGTCAAAAGCGGCAAGATCGCGTGGAATCGGAGGTGTCTCGCCGGCGGGACGGATTTTCCCATCGGGATCCACTCGGCATCGGAGGTGGATTCGGAAATGGCCGGAAAGGGTGGCGATGGCTGTTCCGCTGTTCACGTGGACGTCACGTCTTTCGCGTTGGACGAGTTCGTCGTACCGGCCGAGGGGCGCCGCGCGCACGTCCATGTGGTCACTCACGGTCATTCGACGGGTCATGTCGAGCTATCTCGGCAGAGTTTCGCCGTGCGGCGCAGGAAGGCACGGCTACCGAGGTCGTTCAGCCTGCACCGCGCATCGGATACCCGTTTTCGACATGGGACGAGTGTGTCGATCCGGCGCGGGAATTCGGCGATTTACGGTCAATTCGACTCGTGTGGACAGTCGCGGCCATGTCATTCCCGCTGTCCATCGCCGGTTCTCCTAGCGGTCGACGAAGAAAGCGTCGAGCCGTCCGAAGAAATGGTCGCGAAGTCGCTATCGCGTGCGATGGGCAGATCTCCGGAGACGTTCGGGAGTGCGGCGGTGCGCCGGATCGAGGTCTGCGGGGGTGGAACGGTCGGATCAGGTGCCCGGTGGTGCCGGAACCGACCACGACCGGCCGCACCGCCTGCGGTGCGGGAACGGGATCGCGGACCCGCCCGTCGGAACCGGTGTCGCGGAGGCGAGGTCATCGCGACCGAAGATCGGGACGGTCGACAGGGCGGCCCTTCCTCGTCGCTGGGGGCAGACGCAGGACGTCCAGACGTCCTGTTGCTGCCCGTCGATGCCGGCCCGCCGCGGTTCCCGTGTCCTCCCCGAAACGGGTTTCGACGTTCGATTGATATTCGCTTGCTGTCGACGGGCGCAATTCGTCGCTTTCGACAACCGGGGAGGGCGCAGGTCGGCGGTGTCCCGCCGGCGGGACGGCGATTGCGTCTCAGGCGTGTCGCACGCTGGTTCACCGCAGACGAGTCGTACCGGTGGTTCGGGAGCTGTTCACCCGCCGCCGCCGAAGTAGCCGCATGTTCGGATCCGATCCCGTGCCGGGAACGTCGGTTCCTTCACCTGGGACGTTGCGCGTGGTGCATCGTAACGCATTCGCGTCCGAGTAGGTGAACGCCTAGCGGATCGGAAAACCGGCACGACATGTTTGCGATCGGGGCTTCGTTGCGGGAGTCTGCGGCAGGCGACAAGGTCGTCCGTGGCGTCGGATTCGACCGATTCGAGGCGGACTCGGGCGGTTCGGGGACGCGGTGTCGATGTGCCTGCAGGGAGAGTTGGAGCAAGTGCTTTGCGAGCAGCGTCAATGGTGTCATCACTTCGGTGTTCACCAGGAGGTCGGCGGCGAGTGGCGTAGGGATGCCCTCTTCCGGTTTTCGACCGCTGTTCGTCGGAAGTGCGCGTGTTCTGCTGTACTCCCATCCCCGACGACCTGTTCTTCGGGAGTCTCCCGAAGGTTATCGCTTGCGGGTGGGACGCCACTCGCTACGGCTTGCCGTACAACGCGGCTCGGACGCGAGTGGTGCACTTGGTCGGTTCGGGACGACCGCGGTGGTGGCGACCGGGTCAACTCAATAGGAATCGCGTGCAATCGCCGTGGCGGCCAGGGGAGTTCGGGCGGCCGGCTGAACTGTGGAGAACACCATGTCACGTTGTCACACGAGTCGATCAGCGGGAACCCGCGGGCAAGGGGAGGTGTCGTGATGGCGCGGTCCTCCCAATCCCTGCCGCCCGCACGCCTGCTGCTCGTCTTCCCCGGTTCGACACTCGTGCACAAAGCCGTCCGGGCGGGGTTGGACGTCCGCGTCGTGCTCGACGGGGAGCAGCGCGCCGAGGACTTCCCGCTGTCCTCCGACCGTGTGGCCCGCGTGGACGGGAGCCGCGGGTCCGGGATCGCCGTGGTGATCCGCGACCTGATCGACGAGCACCACGTCAGCCACGTGCTCGACGGTGGTGGTTCTCCCTTGCGCGAGCACCTTCCGACGGCGGGACCGGACGACGACCTCTTCGGACGCGAGCTGGTCCCGAGTTGGCGGTCCGCGGTGGAGAAGTGCTCCGTCGCGACGGTCGACGAGGTGCGCAAGGTGGTCGAAGACCTCGGCTGGCAGGCGGTGATCCGCACCGACGGGGATGAGGTGGCCGTCCGGTCGAGGGAGGACGCCGATGGGTGGGCGCGGGCGCATGAGTCGCATCCCGGTCCGTTCGCCGTCGAGGAGCGCGCCTCCGCCCCGGAGGTGGTCGCCACCACGCTGACCGTCGACGGCATGCACCGCGTCGTCGGGATCACCGAGCGCGTCGAGGACGCCGATGCGCGGTCCTACGTGTACCCGGCGAGCCTGCCCGAGCTCCGGATGGTGCGGGTCAGGGCGGCCGTCACGAGCATGCTCGACCTGGTCGGCCACGAGTTCGGTCCCGCGCAGACGAGGGTCGCGCTGACCGGTCCGGAGCCCCGCGTCCTGCGTTCGCGGCCGTGCTTCGACGTGGACGGGATCCCGAACCTGATCGAGGCCGCCACCGGGTTCGACCTCCCGACCGAGCTGTTCCGGACCCTGGCGGGAGCGCTCCTGCAACCGCCGAGGCCGCGGTGGTCCGCGGGGGCCAGGTTCTTCCGCGTTCCCGGTTTCCGGACCGGTGGAGGGGAGTCGGGCGTGTTCGTGGAAGGCGTGTCACCGGAGGTCGTCCGCGCGCGGCTCGACGAGACGGGGGCGTCGTCGGACTGATCGACGCCTGTCCGTTTTGCGTGAGTTCCCTTTTCGTTCCCCCGTACGGGTATCGCACGCGGAACTCAGAGGAATCGCCACTTCACATGATTGGAGGCAAGTCGAGGAACAAGCGCTAGGAGAGAACGACATGGGCGAAGTGACGCGATCCGGTGGCCGGGCGAGCACGTTGCGGCAGAGCGTCGTCGGGAGGCTGTGGGGCACGGCGGTCGTGGTGGGGCTCGTCGCGGTGGCCGGTGCCGGCTACCTGGACGCCACGCAGGAGGTCCGCGTTCCCCACGGCGTCCACCTCGTCGCGGTCTCCGGCCTCGGAGAGCTGTCGGACCCCCGATCCGTGGTCGTGCCCGACTGCTGTTCCGAGGAGGGGCCGAGCGCGGTTCCCGGCGAGACCGCCCGCGACTGATCCCCGCGGAACGACGGACGTGGTCCGGTGTACGGGTGTTCGCCCGTGTCGAGGTCTTCCGGCGGGTGCCCGGGGGAACGCGTGGTCCGCGACCGGTTCGCCGAGGGCCGAGAACCGGGGACGGAGCCGGACCGACGTGACCGATGCGCCCCTCGCGTGGATCGACCGCGGGCCGCACCTCGACGCACCACCATCTCGAAGGCACGTGCGGTGGCGGCTGACCGCCCCCGACCGCGCGGAACCGGCGTGCTTCCCCACGAGGGAGGCATGACGTCGACCCCGGCCACCCCCTCGCGAGGCGGGTACCGGTCACGGGCCCTCCCGGCGCACGCGGACTGAACCGGATCGAAGAACCAGGACAAGCGCCCGCCTGCCACGTCGACCTCTCGACGGGCCACCCCCACACCGAGTCCAGTACCGGAGAGCCTGCCGGGTCCTGCCCTGCGCTCAGCCGGGCGTGAGCGCGGCCTGCTCGTGGCGCGGTGTCCGGCCCGTGGCAGCGGCCGACGTCATCCACCAGGGCATCTCGCGAACGAAAGGTCGAGCACATGGGAACCAAGTCGACTCCGCCCGGCCACGACCCCGGTGGGCCGCGAGCCGCGGGGAGCGGCGGTGGAACCGCTCCCCACGCGCGGCCGGAACCGCACCGCTCCGGAGGCACCGCGGGGCAAGTGCTGTTCTCGCGGGTCGGGTTGCGACTCCCGGAGACGCTGACCTATGAGAGCTGGGCGAGGGCGGGACTCCAGATCGCCCGGATCGCGGACTCGAGCGCCTGGTGCCTCGGTGACTGGCTGGTCTGCGGGCAGAAGGAGTACCGCGACCGGTACCGGCACGCCATCGTGGAGGCCGGGCTGGATTACCAGACGCTGCGCAACTACGCCTGGATCGCCCGCAGGTTCGACCTGTCCCGCCGACGTGAGCTGCTCAGCTTCCAGCACCACGCCGAAGTGGCCTCGCTCCCCGACGACGAGCAGGACCGCTGGCTCGACGAGGCGGAGCTGAACCACTGGTCCCGCAACCAGTTGCGCGAGAACATACGGCGGTCCCGGATGGGCGCCGACGACCTCCGGCCTCCCAGGGACGTGGTGCTTCCCAGGGTGACCGCGCCGGAGATGCAGGTCCGGTTGTGGCGGGCGGCGGCCGAGCAGGACGGCGTCGACCTCGAGAAGTGGATCCTGGGGGCACTGGACAACGCGGCCCAAGCCGCACTCGGGGAGGAGTTCGACGTCGGAGGGAACACCGACCTCGCGGACCAGGAAGGATGATCACCCCAGCCTCGCTGGAACCCTATCGCCGCTGGGAATCGTTGTGGGGCCATCACTTCGCCGCCGGGAGGCCTTTCCGGTCTCCCGACAGGAAGGCCGTGGCCTTTCGGGAAACGGTGGCGCCGTCGTGCTGGAGACGGTGGTGTCGAACGACTTCGACGCGCCCGCCGGGATGGGTCGTGGCCGCGACCGCCGGTCCGGTCACCCCAGCAAGGGCCCGGCCTGCTCACCCGGGTGTGCGCCCGTTCTTCTGCAACGGCGAAGAAGGCAGTGGGATCCCTTGTCGGACAACGACTTCGGTCCTGCGAGCGGGGGAGCCGCACGACCCTCACTCGCGAGCCTCCGTTGGCACACCCATGTCCGCGAAACCCTCGCTCGCGCGCCGCAGGTGTTCCTGCGCGGCTTCGGTGCGTCCGAGGGCTTTCTCGGCCTCGCCGAGGCCGGCGAGCGCGCGGGCTTCGGCGATGCGGTAGCCGATGGCCGACGCCACCTCGTACGCGCTCCGGTGGTGGGCGAGGGCGTCCGCGTGGCGTCCCTGCGCCCGGCGCAGCCTGCCGATGATGTTGTCGATCTCGACCTGGCGGGTCGTGGTCCAGTGGCCCCGGTGGCTGCGGAGCGCCATGTCGGCGTACTGGCGTGACAGCTCGTGCCTGCCGAGCCGGTGGTGGGTCAGGGCGGAGAGCGCGAACACCAGCGCGCCGTTGCCCGCGGGCGCTCCGAACTCCTCGACCAGCGTCCTGGCGACGCCCAGCTGCTCGTCGGCCTCCTCGTAGGCGTGCAGGCCGAGGTGCGCCTGCGCCAGGCTCGCGCAGGCGATGATCTGCTGCCCGTGGATGTGCAACTCGTCGTCCAGCGCCACCGCCCGGTTCGCGGCCTCCACCGCCTCGGGGTAGCGCCCCCACTCCTCGTACAGGGAGCTGAGGTTCACCAAGGACTCCGCCTCCGCCCGGCCCACGCCGAGGTCGCGCTTGATGCTGATCGACTCCTGCAGCATGGGCAGCGCCTCGTCGAACCGCCCGGTGTGCGCGGTGAGCAGCCCCAGCATCCCGATGCCCTTCGCGAAACCGCGCTTGTCCCCCAGGTCGCGGGCGATGTCGAGCGCTTCCGAGGCGGCCAACATCCCGGTTTCGAACCGGCCGAGCTTCCAGTTGGCCACAGCCGAGTTGGCCAGGCTCAGGTGCAGCAGCTCGCGGTCCCCGAGCCTGCGGGAGGACAGCACGGACAGCCGGGTGATCTCGGCGAACTCCGTGTACAGACCGATGGTGTCGAGTTCGAAGACGACGTTGCGGGTGAGGTGGGCGGCGTGCCGGTCGAAGCCGTGCTCGTGCGCCAGCACGGCGGCCGCCTCGAGCGTCGCCCGCTCCCGCGCCAGCCACGCCCGCGCGGTCTTGTGGTCCGCCAGCTGCGCCGGGACGGGAGGAGGATCGCTCAGGCCGGTGGGAAGGCGCATGCGGCCGTTGAAGACCATGTTGCACACGTGGTCGCTGGTGTGCACCAGGTAGTCGAGCAGGCTCTTGAGCGCGTTCGGTACGTCCGCGGTGTCAGCGTGGTCGGAGGACTTCAGGATCTGGCGCACGAAGCTGCGCACCAGGTCGTGGAAGGCGTAGTAGCCGAACTCGTGCTGTTGCAGCAGGTGCGCGTCCAGCAGCACCTCCAGGGTCGTCTCCGCCTCGGCCTCCGAGCAGCCGAACAGCGCGGCGGCGGAGCTGACGTCGAGGTCCCGGCCGGGGTGCAGTCCGAGCAGGCGGAAGGACGCGCGGTGGTGGGCGTCGAGCCCCTCGTAGGAGATCTTGAGCGTCAGCTCCACCCCGCGTTCGTCCGAGCGAAGCTCGTCGAGCCGTCGGGACTCGTCGCTCATCCGGTCGACCAGGTAGGCGATCGGCCACCGCGGCCGGTTGGCCAACCTGCTCAACGCGATCCGCAGGGCCAGGGGCAGGTGGCCGCAGAGCTCGATCAGGCTCGCCACGGCCTCCGGCTCGGCGGCGGTGCGCTGGTCGCTGAGCACCGTGGTGGCCATGGCGGTGCTGTCTTCGTTGCTCATCGTGCCCAGCGAGATCCAGTGTGCGCCGTCGAGGTCGATCAGCCGGGTCCGACTGGTGATCAGCACCAGGGACCGGGAGTCGGGAGGCAGCAGGGGGCGCACCTGGGCGACGTCGGAGACGTTGTCCAGCAGCAGCAGCACGCTCCGCTCGGTGATCGTCGCCCGCCAGAACTCGATGCGCGCGGCGGGTTCGTCGGGCAGGTTGCCGGTCGGGACGCTCAGCATCCGCAGCAGTGCTTCGGCCGCGGCGGGTGCGGACATCGGCTGCTCGGCCGGGGTGAAGCCGCGCAGGTCCAGGTACAGCTGGGCGTCGGGGTAGCGCTCGGCCACGGCGTGCGCGGCGCGCACCGCGAGCGACGTCTTGCCCGCACCGCCCATCCCGTCGATGGCGAGGACACGGGGACCGCGGGTCGGTGGCGCGTCCATCCGCTGCCGGAGGATCTCGAGCTCCTGCTTGCGTCCGATGAAGTCCGTGAGGTCGTTGGGCAGGGAGTGGACGCGCTGCCGCGACTCCGGCTCGGACCGCGGTCCCGGCGGGTGCCGCGCGGGCGGCTCGGGCGCGGTGACCACCAGATCGGGGTCGTTGCGCAGGATCCGCTCGTGCAGGGCGGCCAGGTCGTTGCCGGGATCGATGCCCAGCTCGTCGGCCAGCAGCGAGCGCACCCGGCCGAACTCCTCCAGAGCCTCGGCCTGCCGCCCGGACCGGAACAGGGCGAGCATCAGCAGGCCGCGCGGCCGTTCGCGCAACGGATGCGCGGCCACATGCGTGCGCAACTCGCCGACCAGCTCGGAACTCTCGCCGCGGGCCAGCCGCAGGTTGATCAACTGCTCGACGGCCGCCGTCCGCCGCTCCAGCAGGGCCGCGCCCGCACCTCTGATCAGCTGCCCGCCCTCACCCGCCAGCACCTCGCCCCGCCACAGCGAAAGCGCCCGCTCCAAGTGGTCCGCCGCCGACTCCTCGTCCCGGTTCGCCAGCGCGGTCCTCGCCCCGGCCAGGTGCGCCGTGAACTGCCGGAGGTCCGACTGGTCGCTCGTGAGGCCCGCCCGGTAGCCGGACGTCTCGGTGACCAGGATCCCCGCGCCGCCGGGGATGAGCTGCCGCAGGCGGGCCACCGCCTTGCGCACCTGGTGCGT
This sequence comes from Umezawaea sp. Da 62-37, assembly GCF_032460545.1. Lineage (GTDB taxonomy): Bacteria > Actinomycetota > Actinomycetes > Mycobacteriales > Pseudonocardiaceae > Umezawaea. The sequence goes on along the minus strand of NZ_CP135965.1, from coordinate 1,214,833 downwards.
GGCCGTGGCGGGGGAGGATTCCTCCTCCCACACCGCGTCGACGAGCTGGGCGACGCTCAGCACCTGCCCCGCCTCCAGCACCAGCGCCACCAGCACCCGCTCCTGGACCAGCCCTCCCAACCGGACGCGTTCACCGCCGAACCAGCACTCCACCGGTCCCAGGACGTTGATCCGGAGCTGGGGCTCCTGATGGTTGTCGGTGGGCATCCGCTTCACCACTGGCTTTCTGGACGAGGAACCGCAGTGCATCGACGCCGATACATCTCGACCGCAGCACGGCGCGGGTGGATGGGTGCTACTTCTGGATACGGGTTACCGGCTAGTCTCCCAAGCGTTCGGACGCATGGCCAACGGGATGGCGCTTACCTGCCGCATTTCAACGTTGACCACCCCGCCGTTCTCAGTTCTGCCGGTAAGCCTGCGTGTTTCCGGCCTTCCGGTCTGGCATCGGTGCATATACCGGGGGATGCGCGGATCCGGCAGGTTCGAAGACGTCTGACACGTCGGTATCCGCCCGCAAATTGTTTGCGCGGGACGACTATCGGTGCCAGTCTCCGGGCTGCGCCGCGGCTCGACGAGGTGACCGGTGCCGGGTACGGGGTCGTCTCCACATCGTCATGATCGCCCTCGGCACTTCCGAACTTCTTACGTCGCGATAAGAGTCCGGTACCGGAAAGGTTGCCGGTGGTCCTGGAGCATGTCGGCGCCGGATCGCGGCCCGACGCGCAAGTCTTCGGGCATCAGCACCCGGACATCGTTGTCCTGCAACGCGATGAAGGTGGTCGTCCCGCGCCTCCGACGCGCCAACCGTCGATCGCACGACCTGATCATCGCCGTCGCCAGTACCTACTCCACAACACAATGAGCCTTTTTCATCCTGGTTCGGGAGCCTTGGCTGGCAGGGGATGTCGGCCACAAACCGGGGATTGTCGGTGTGTCGGTGTGACAACGGATGAAGCCCTCGGTGGGAGGGCTGTCGACCAAGATCAGTCCTGTTGCACCGAGGGCTTCGCATGCTCTTCTACCGTGCCGCGCTGCCGTTGTCACATCAGACCCTGACCTTCGTGTCCGGCTTGGTCCGCGCCCACCGTCGGCGGACGGCACGATCCTGCGGGTATCAGGTCAACTGCCGAGTAGTACCCACGACACCGCGGCCGCCCGGATCTGGAACATCCTCGCCGCGCTGCGCGATACCGGGCTGATCGCCTTGGCCGACAAGGGCTACCACGGATACGACCAGACCGGGGAACACCTGCTCACCCCGTACCAAGGCCGGAACAATTCGCAGTCGCAGAAGGAACCCAACCGAGCCCACGCACGGTTGCGCGGACCCGGTGAACGAGCCAACGCCCAACTCAAGACCTGCCACATCCTCCGCAAGCTCCGCTGCTGCCCACGCCGCGCCGGCCGACTTGCCGAAGCCATCCACGTACTGCAGAACTGCGAAGTCACCGCCGGATGAAGAGGCTCAGTGTCGGCCGGCCAGGACCTGATACCGCCGGGGTGGGCTTTGCCGAGTACGGTCATCGTGAAGATTGAGGCGTCGTCCAGGGCATGGTGTCGCCGGTGCTCGCGCGTTACCGCGCCGCTCGGGGTCGGCGAGCCGAACGCGCAGCGCAGCGAGCTGCCCGAGGATGACGCGGACGTCGTCAGGTGTCGCGGTCTGTCGCGCGGATGGGATCTACGCGGACGGTGTCGTAGCAGTGGTACTGGTACTCGGGGGCGACGACCTTCTTCACAACCGGCGGCCGCAGGTCGGATTCCCATCCTCAGCAAGCGCTCCGCGGCGTGCAGCGCCCGGTTGCGTTGTCAGCAGAAGGCGGAACAGAACTTCGGCGGACATCCGCGCCGCGCGAGCGTGAACCATTGGCCGCACCCCTCGCATTGCGCTTCACCGCCGGCCCGGACGTGGTCTTTCGGTTACGACGAAATGTGCCCGGCGAGGTGCAAGGGGTGCTGTGTGTCGTGTGTACCGGAAGCCGGCCCGGCGCGTCCGGCTTGGGCAGGCTGGGTGTCTCGTCCAACTGGGATTGTCGGTGTCCGGGCCTGGTTATCGGTAGTGGTGTCGGTGTTTGGAGGTACTTGTCGGGGCCGGTGAGGAGGCGGCCGTGCCTCCCAAGAGAATTGAGTACGCCATGGGCACCACGTCGAGCCACGTCATGACCGGCCGATGACGCCTTCGCTAAAACTGCGGGACCTCGGCGTCCCGGTTAGCCTCAATGAGCCTTTTTCATCCGGCGGTGACCTCGTAGTTCTATAGCACGTGGATGGCTTTGGCCAGCCAGCCGGCGCGTCGGGGGCAGCAGCGGAGTTTGCGGAAGATGCGCCAGGTCTTGAGTTGGGCGTTGGCGCGTTCACCTGGACCGCGCAGGCGGGCGTGGGCGCGGTTGGCTTCCTTCTGCGACTGCGGCTTGTTGCGGCCTTTGTATGGGGTGAGCACGTGTGCGCCGGTCTCGTCGTATCCGTGGTAGCCCTTGTCGGCCAAGGCGATCAACCCGGTGTCGCGCAGCGCGGCGAGGATGTTCCAGATCCGGGCGGCGGCGGTGTCGTGAGTGCTGCCGGGCAACTGGCCCGACACCCAGAGGATGGTGCCGTCCGCCGAGGCGATCACCTGCGGGTTCACCCGTGCATCCGGTGCTTGCCCGAATAGAAGGGCCGGTCGGCGGCGATCCGGTCGATCGGGGATCGGCGTGCCATCGACCACCACGTAGGCCAAGCCCTCTCACTTCGCCGTGCGCAACGCGGCCCGCAGCTTCGGCGCCCGCGCGGCCAGGAGTTCGACCGTTTCGGTGACGTACCGCCGGCAGGTCGTGGTGGAGACGCCGAACCCGGCGAAGGTCTCGCCTTTGCGCAGGTACACCAGCACCAACAGGGCCTGCTGCCCAGGATCGAGCTTGCGCCACACCGAACCCGTCCGCCGACGGTGGGCGCGGACCAAGCCGGACACGAAGGTCAGGGTCTGATGTGACAACGGCAGCGCGGCACGGTAGAAGAACATGCAAAGCCCTCGGTGTGACAAGACTGATCTTGGTCGACAGCCCTCCTACCGAGGGCTTCATCCGTTGTCACACCGACACACCGACGATCCCCGGTTTGTGGCGCACATCCCTTGCCCGCCAAAGCATCCGAACCAAGATGAAAAAGGCTCATTGTACTGGATGTCGCGTCCCGGTCCCAGTGGGCCGTCTTATCCGATGACTCGGTGCCGGTCATCGCGCTGGCCTGGAGTTTCGATAGCAGCATGCTGGCTGGTGCCAGGGAACATAGGGCAGTATCAGTGTGGTACGCAGACTTGGACATGGTCGTTCGCAGGGTGTGTGAAAACTTGTGGATACCCAGCGGCGAGGTGCGGATTTGCCTCCCAACTGCCCTGCATAACGCTGATGACCGGACGATACAAACCTATCCACTGAAGGATTGTTGTCGAACGAGCTTTGACATCTCGCCGCTACCCCTAGCCGCGGGGCCGAGCGGCCAGGGGTAGCGGTCGACGCCGCGGCAGCAGGTGAGAACCGGGTCGTCCGGTCAGGTCCGGTTCAGTTGCCACTGCTGATTGGCCCCGCCGTTGGCGGCCCATTGCACGACTTGCGCCCCGTCGCTCGTCGCGGCACCGTTGACGTCCGCCGCCAGTCCGCTGTCGTGGCTGACGATGGTGTAGTAGCCGTTGCCGGTGGACCGCAGATACCACATCTGGTTGGTGCCGCCGTTGGCCGTCCACTGCTGCAGTTGCAGCCCGGCCGTGCTGCTGTTGCCGTTGACGTCGAGGACCTTTCCGCTTGGGACGTAGTGGAGGGTGTAGGAGCCGTCGGAGGTCGTTGCGATGGTCCAGGTGGCGGTGCCGCTCTGCTGGACCACTTTGGCGCCGTCCGCGGTGGAGTTGCCCGCGACAGCGAGCGGCTTGCCGCTGTTGCGGTTGACGATGCGGTAGGTGCCCGGTGCGGGTCCGTCTCCGCCGCCTCCGGCAAGGGTGAAGTACTCCACCGCGTCGGTGAAGACGGGGCTACCGGACTTCGTGGTCGACAGCTGCAGGTACACGCGGTCGCCGGTGGCTGGGGTGGTGAAGGACACCGGTTGGGTGACCCGCGAGCCGAGCGGGACGGTCAGGGTCGTGCTTCCGGACGCGACGACCGCGCCGTCCGGCGCGTCGAGCCGCGCCGTCCAGGTGAAGCCCACCGCAGTGTCGGCGAAGTCGTCGTTGAAGACGGTGATGTTGCGGGTGACCGTGGCGTTGCGGGCGTAGTTGGGCACGGCCTGCGGCAGGGGGAAGGTGCCGTTGGAGTCCGAGGCGCCGGAGGCCGACCAGAACGGCAGATCGACCGCGGCCACCGGGTTGAACGCCGCTTGCACGCGCTGGATCTGCGGGTTGCTCCAGGGGGCGGAGAGGTTGTCCGCGCCGTAGATGGGGCGACCGCCCTCCTCCGGGGTGAAGTCGCCGGTGCGCACTCCGGGCACGACGCCGGCCCAGGCGGACAGCAGCGTGTACGGACGCAGGTCGGTGGCGTTCTTGCCGCGCTTGGCCAGGGTGGCCGTGGCGAACCACTCGAAGCCCTGCTTGTTGTTGCATGCCGGCCAGATGTACTCGCCCTCGCCGTCGGGCCGCCCGTTCACGGTTTTCAGGCCCTCCCCGTACCTGCCGAAGCCGTCGACGTAGTGCGGGATCACCGCGAAGTTGGCATAGGTCATTCCGGGATACCCGTTGAGATTCCCGTCGACGCCCACCTCGGCTATGACCGGTCGGGTGCCGTCGTTGCCGTTGATCGCCGCGTACAGGTCCTTCTCGAACTGTTCGGAATCCTGGCCGCTCTGGTTCGGCTCGTTGACCTGGCTCCAGCGGATGACCGCGGGGTGGTTGCGGTCGCGCAGGACCAGCGCACGGGCGTGGTTGACCATGTTGTCGTGCCCGGCGATCCAGTCCTGCTTGCCGGAGGAGCCGCGGATCGCGGTCTCGCCGATGATCATCAGGCCCATCTCGTCGGCGACGTCCAGCATGTACGGGCTCGCGGGCTCTTGGTGGATGCGCACCACGTTGTAGTTGAGCCGCTGGTAGTTGTCCACCGCCTGCGGCCAGCCGCCGTTGCCGGGCGACGGGGGCAGGAAGCCGGGCAGGGTGTCGAACGCGTCGCCCTTGCCGCCGTTGTTGATCCGGTCGTAGTCGGCACCCTGGAGGTTGTCGCCGCGGAAGTTCACGCGCACGCCGTTGAGGTAGTAGTAGTCACCGTTCTGGGTGGCCTCCCGGAACCCGAACCGGTACGTGGCGTCACTGGTGTGCCCGTCATCGGCGACGGCATGCACCGCCAGCCCGTGCAGCTGCGCCCGATACCCCGACCGGTACGGCACGTTGGGCCACCAGTACGAGGTGCTGTCGAGGTTCCACGCGACCGGCCCGACGGTCACGGTCACGGTGGAGTGGGCCGCCACGGTGACAGTACGGCTGGGCAGTTCCGGGTAGCTGAAAGCCGTTCCGTTGTTGGACGACAGCGACCCGGTCAACGTCACCGACCGGGAACTGCCCGACGTGTTGCGCACCGACACGTCGTAGCTCAACGTCTTGTTCGCCACCGACGTGCGCATGAATGTGTCGCTGACGTACACCGCCGGGTACGTTCGCAGGAACGCCGAACGGAAGATCCCCTGTGGGACCGCTTCGGACCAGTCTGCGGCGTCGGGCACCAGGTACCGACCGTTGGATGCCTTCAGCGCGCCGCGGCCCTTCACGGCGACGCTGATCGTGTGGGTGCTGCCGGGTGCCGCGTAGGCGGAGATGTCGAAATTCGACGGCGTGAACGACGTGGTCTGTGTTGCCACCACCCGGCCGTCGACCGACAGCGTCGCCTGGTGATTGACCGCCCCGAACTCGATCCACGTCGACTGCGGCTGACCCGAATCGGGCACGGTGATGGTGTGTGAGTACACCGCCTCGTTCACGTCGGTGAAGCCCTGCTTGTACCAACCGCCGCCGGGCACGGCGATCGAGGTCGCTCCTCGACCCGTCGGCGTGAAACTCCACGTCCCGGCCAGGTCGACCGAGGCGATCGCGTCGGCGCCGGCAGCCGCGGTCGCGGGTGCTGGCTGTGCTGCGGCGACCGGCTGCGTTGCGGCGGCTGGCTGTGCTGCGGCAGCGGGTTGTACCGTGCCGATGGTCGCGAGGAGTGTGGCACCGGCCAGCGCTGCGCGGGCGAAGCGCTGGGATAGCGAGCGAGGGCTGTTCTGACGCATCAAGAAACCCCTTTCGCGGGTGTCGCGTCTGCGGCGGTACACCGATCATCGGACCCATCGTCACTACTGCCGGGGCCGCCGAAATGAAGAGGTCCACTATGGATTTGTCTACCGGCTCGATGCCCGCAAAGCGGAGCATCGGTCGGTAAGCGATTGTGGGGACGGCGGCCTGGTGTCGCACTAATGAAACTATGTCGGACAAGAAGGGTCAAAGCTAAATGTGAGCGCTAACTTTGAGCACTCCGACCAAGAAGAGTCTGACCAGGGGGCATCGCCGTGGCGGGTCGCCGGCTCGGTCGGGAAGTTGGTCCGTTCGGCCCACCGGCTGACCTGCGTCGGTGAGATGACCTCACCGTGAACAGCCCGTCGATCGGCGGGCACCGCAATGTTGGCTAAATATTGACGCGCTTATTTAGCTGCCCCTGAGTGCCGCATGTCGAGCAAGATTCGGCCTGGTCCTGGCGGTGTACCAACAAATCGTGCGCAGCAGGCAAACGCGCACCTCATGGGCGCGAAGAAATTGCGCCGACTCTTGTCCAGGCTAAGGTGATCTTTGACCGTCTGATGAGCGCGACCGGCACGCACGGCCGTGGTTGCCGCAGGCCGACGCGCCGCCATTCACTACGAAGCGACCAGGGCCCGTTGTTAGCGATAACACAATTGCGCTTCGCAGCGGGGCGCTGTCGCAGCTCGTCGACTGGCCCGGCGCGCTGCGAGCGCGATCCGTGGTCGCTCCAGCGGTACCTGACCAGACAGGGTGTTGTCCGCTCGTACCGACTCAGCCCTCACTGCAGACAACAAGCAGAGGGCTGGCATTGAAGTAAACGACCTTGCCGACGCGACGCGTATGGATGTCGCATGCGAGACCCTCTTGGTCAGACTGGTGTGAGACACCCTGTGTGAGGGTGGGTTCATGACCGAGGGCAGGATCGGAGATCCTCATGACCGTGACCTCGCCATCCGCCAAGCAACCTCAGCCCTCCCACCGCGGCCGCCAGGCCGATCCGGCACCACGTCCGTCCCGGCGGGTGTTCACCCCGCAGTACAAGCTGGACATGGTCACCGAATACGAGAACGCCCCCAACGGAGAGAAAGGCGCAATCCTGCGGCGCGAAGGCCTCTACTCCTCCCACATCATCGAATGGACCAGAGCACGCGACGCAGGACGCCTGACCGGTGACCCCGCAAACCCCGGCCTCTCGATGACACCATCCCGGAAATCCGCCGAACAGATCGAGCTGGAGAAACTGCGGCGCCAGAACCAGAAGCTGACCTCCGATCTGACCAAGACCCGGATGGCGCTCGACATCATGGGAAAAGGTGTGCCACGAGCACGGGACGCTGCTTGAGGTAGTGAGCAGTTGATCGTGGTGCTGCACGGAAGATGAAGGATGTTGGCCCTTCGGAGTCGCCCTGCGGGGGTGATTTCAAACCGCCTGCTGCCGCCTTGGCCGAAGACCGTGGTGGTGAGCGACGCAGGAAAAGGCGCACATGATGCGTCAGGTGGGGATCGTGGAAGACGGAGCGCAGCCCCCAGCATGTGGGGGTCACTGTTGACGCGTCGTTACATATTCAGGTGACATCAGAACCGGGCACTACTTTTCGGCCTGGGATAAGCCTGGCGGGTGTCCGCTTATTGGCCAGGCGGTGTCCGGCGTGGAGGTGACGTGAGCCCGATCTGCTGCTTCCGTGCGGAACGTGGGAAGGCATACCCCGATACTGACAGCGAATTCGTCTCCGGGTGAAGCGCTGATGAGAGGGAGCGTCCCAAGTGGAGATCCCACGAGGGATTGAGTACCGATTCGAGGTGTGCCGGCGGACTGGCTCGTAGTAGTGGTGAAACTCCTGCTGGGCGCGGTGGGGGCGGAGCGAAGGGGCCGGATTGTCCGTGGTTCGTGTGTCCGGTCAACCAGGAAGCTGGGAGGAGCTGTATGGACGAGCTGAAGTCATCAGTGAAACCGTTCGACATTTCGAAGCGGGAGGTTTGGGACGCATACCTGAAGGTGAAGGCCAATGGGGGTGCTCCGGGGGTGGATGGGTGCACGATCGAGGAATTCGAGAAGGATCTGAAGAGAAATCTCGCGAAGATCTGGAATCGGATGTCATCGGGCAGCTATTTCCCGCCCCCGGTTCTGGCGGTAGAGATACCGAAACCAGGCGGCACAAGAACGCTCGGCGTGCCCACTGTGGCTGACAGAATCGCCCAAACGGTGGTGGCCAGGCATCTGGAGCAACGGGCGGAACCGTTGTTCCATCAGGATTCCTATGGCTATCGACCGGGGCGGTCGGCGTTGGACGCGGTTGCGGTATGCCGGAAGCGATGCTGGAAGAAGGACTGGGTGGTCGATTTGGACATCCAGAAGTTCTTCGACAGTGTGCCGTGGGACTTGATGGTCCAGGCGGTGGAGGCTCACACCGACGCTCGCAGGGCTGAGGCAAAGTCGTGTTTCAGCTGGCTGAGATCAACTTGATGGCTCGTTCGGGCCTTCTTCCCATATGACGTACGGCTTTGGCGATGTTGGTGTGGCCGGTCAGGCGTAGCAGGCTGATGGCGAGATTGCGCAGGCTGGCCATCATCCTGGGCCCGCCGCCGGTGCGTGCCCGAGAGGCATCTTCGCCCATCGTCACGTCGCGGACCCAGTGCAGCTTGTTCTCCACGTGCCAGTGCCCGCGGATGTAGCGGGCCAACTCGGCGGGCTGGGCCTGCGCGGCGGTCAGGGATGTCACCGCGTACACCGTCTCGCGGCTCGCGCGCCTGGTGCTGCCCTTGCGTTTACGGGTCCGCACTATCCGGACGGCCTGGGCGGCGTGCGGGAACAGGATCCCGGCGGCGACGGTGACGACCTTGTAGGTGCGGGTGACTACCCGGCCGTGGCCGGTGTCGGTCTCGCGGTACCCGATCGGCACGTCCTTCCACGGCAGGCCCGCCAACTGATCGCGCAACGCCTTCTGGTTGCCCTTCACGGTGATCACGTAGTGCGCGCCACGGCCGTGCAGGTACTCGGCATGCCCGCGTTGCGCGTGCAACGCGTCGGCGGTGACGACGAGACCGGTCACATCGACGATCGTGTCCAGAAGTGCTGCGAACATGGGGATCTCGTTGCTTTTCTCCGCGATCTCGACCTGGCCCACCGTGACCCCGCTGTCGTGGTCCAGGCACGCCATCACCATTCGCGCGCGCTGCTCGCCGTGACGGGAACCCCGCAGCGCCTTACCGTCGACCGCGATCGCGCGGCGCCGCCGCCTGCCCGGCGCCCCCATCCACGCTGCCTTGACACGCCCGGACAGCCAGACGCCGATCGCGGTGTCGAACCCGTCACCGGTCAATGCCGAGAGCGCCCGCCGGATCGTGGACGCGTTCGGTGCGCCGATCCCCATTCCGCTCAGCGTGTCCTCGGCCGCGTCCGCGGCCCATTCGGCGATCGCGGCGAACGACCGCGCACCGGAGACCACCGCGCACACCGACACGAACAGGATCGCCGCGAACCGATACCGCACACCCCGTTTCCTGCGTGGATCCGGCACCGACTCCAACACCTCGAGCAACCCGGTCCGCGCCTGCGGCGCCACCTCGCCCAGCGGGGCCAACTGGCGTGACAGGACAGTGATGGGAGACGATGACACGGCAGGCACGGCGGAGCTCCGAAGATCACGATGGCGTAGGAACCTTCATGATCGACGGTCCTGTCGTGCCTGCTCCGGACTACCCGATCTTCGGTGTGTCGCAACCCGAATCAGCAGGTCAAGCCACTGGTAGTCGACTTTGCCTCAGCCCTGCCGACGCTCGTTGGGTGCTGCTGTATGTGAAACGGTGGCTTGCTGTGCCGTTGCAGCGGCCCGACGGGACCTTGCTGCAGCGAGACCGGGGAACCCCACAGGGGTCAGCGGTGTCACCCGTATTGGCGAATCTGTTTCTTCATTATGCGTTCGATACGTGGATGTCCCGGAACTTTCCGGGTGTCACTTTTGAACGTTACGTCGACGATGCGGTTGTGCATTGCGTCAGTGAACGTCAGGCGCGCATGCTGGTCGAGGCGATCGGGGAACGGATGGTCGAAGTCGGGTTGCGGTTGCATCCGGACAAGACCAAGGTGGTGTACTGCAAGGACGGGAAACGCAGTCGGGATCACCCGGTGACGTCGTTCACGTTCTTGGGGTTCACTTTCCACGCCCGCGGGGCGCGGGGCAAGAACGGGGAGATATTCACTTCGTTCCTGCCCGCGGTCAGTAAGGATGCCCTCAAGAAGATGAGTGCGCAGGTGCGAGCCTGGCGGCTACATCTACGCACCGGCCGTACTTTCGCCGAACTCGCCCGGGAGATCAACCCGGTCGTGCGCGGTTGGATGCAGTACTACGGCGCGTTCTACCAGACTGCGCTGTATCCCTTGCTTAGGCGTGTCAACTACTACCTGATGCGCTGGGTCCGCAAGAAGTATCGGAAGGTCAGGACCTTCAAGAAGTTCCACAAGCGATGGAAACAGGTGACCGCTACGTGGCCGAACCTGTTCGCTCAGTGGAGATGGGTCCATTCGATCTGGTGATCAGGATGATAAGAGCCGTATGACGGGAGACTGTCACGTACGGATCTGTGGGAGCCCAGGGGTGCGATTCCCCTGGGCGACCCGACCACACGCGCTCTTGCAGGAACTCTCCGAGAGCGAACAGGACGACAGACCGCCCGGGAAGTCCTGACGACCACGTTCGCCGACCTGCGTGCCGCGGACGTCTCGGTGACGAAATCCTGTGCCCTGACGGGATTGTCGCGGGCGACGCACTACCGACACCTCAAGCCGAGCGGTCCGGTGCACGGGCCGTGGCCGGCACGGAGGTCGCCGCCGCAGGCCCTGGACGCCGGTGAACGCGCTCGGGTACTCGGGATGCTGGCCGGGCCGGCCTACCGGGATCTGGCGATCCCGCAGGTGTGGGCACGGGAACTGGATCGGGGCCGGTACTGGTGTTCGGTCTCCACGATGTACCGGATCGCCCGTGCCGCGGGCCAGGTCCGCGAACGCCGCCGGGTGGCCACCCACCCGGCCAGGGTCCGGCCCGAGCTCCTGGCCCGTGGTCCGGGTGAGGTGTGGTCCTGGGACATCACCGCGTTGAAAGGGCCGGTGAAAGGGGTGTGGTACAAGTGCTATGTCGTGTTGGACATCTTCTCCCGCTATGTCACCGGGTGGCTGGTCGCGGCCGCGGAGGACGCGGTACTGGCCAAGGACTTCCTGGCCGACGCCGTCGCCCGCAACGGTGCGCGGCCGCACACGATCCACGCCGATCGCGGTGGTGCGATGGTGTCCAAACCGGTCTCGGAACTCTTGGTGGCCCTGGGTGTCCTGCGGTCGCATTCCCGTCCTCGTACCTCGAACGACAACCCGTATTCCGAAGCGCAGTTCAAGACCTTGAAGTACATGCCCGACTTTCCCGACCGGTTCGGATCCCTGGCCGACGCCCGCGTGTTCTGCGAGGGCTTCTTCCTGGCCTACAACCATGAACACCGTCATTCCGGCATCGGAATGCACACTCCCGCGTCGGTGCACTTCGGGACCGCGGAGCAGATCCACGACCAACGCCAGGCCACTCTCGACCAGGCCTACGCCCGACATCCGGAACGTTTCACACGCCGTCCTCGCCCACCCGAGCTGCCCGACGTGGCCTGGATCAACCAGCCCATCGAGCAACCACAACCGGCTCCCTAGACACAACCTGTCTCATCGAACTTGACAACTACCGAGACGCGGTGTCGAGAATCCCAGGTAGGTCGACGAACGTGATGACGTCACTGCTGCGGCGCGCCACTTCGACGAGGGGGCCCGCCTGTGTGGACGGGCCCCTGCTCAGTCGGTTACTCCCACCAGCGCCGCAACGCCCAGGCGATCAACTGGCCAAGCAGCACCTTGCCCATCTCCATCGCGACCCGCGTAGAGGGAGGCCACTTGTCGCGCGGAGCACCGCCGGTATCGTCGGAAGTACGAGGCGGGGGGATCTTGAACGGCATTGCCGTCACCTTCCTTTCGGGTCCCTGGAACGTCGCGCTCGCCGCGTCGGACCGGGACCACTTGTTGGTGATGACAAGCCTCGTCGCCGCTCAGAGGGTGGCGCTAATCCTCGATGTCACATCGGTTCGCCGCCCTCTTCCTCCTGGTCCTCTTCTGGGGGGCGCTTTGCCCGGAACCGGACGAAGCCGGTGTCCCAGGCTTCCTTTCTGTGATCGCGCGCGTCCCTGTCCAGCGCCGCGGCCGACCACGACGCCAACCACCCCACCGCAGCAGGTTCGTAGCCCTGCTCGATCGCTTCGACCACCGAGGAGATCGACCAGCGCCACAGCGCGCCGGTCGGCGCGAAGGGGATTCCCGCCCTGCGGAGGATCGTGGCGAAGTAGCCGGCCTTGTCCGGCGACATCGAAGAGCGCAGCGCAGCGAGGGCGCGGTCGTCGAGGAGGTCGATCATGGCGGTGGACTCGATTGCCGCCATGGCTGCTCGCATGGCGTCCAGGATGCGTTCGGGTGCCTCGGCAGTGAGTCGGTCGCGAGTGGCAGTGTCGATCAGCCCGAGTTCGTGGGCGACGGTAGCGGGCACCAGAACACTGGCTGGTTGGTTCTCATGTTCTTCGCTCCGACCGGGCGCTATCGTAGCGTCCTCGCTTCTGGGCTCCGGGTCGACCGCCAACCCTGGTTTCTCGTGCGGCTCGGGAATGTCGTAGAAGCAGGCCAAGACGGCCTCGACGACGATGAGGGGGTCCCGCCGCGCGGTTCTCCGAGCCAGCGCGGCGAACGCGGCCTCGACGCCGGGCACCGGCATGGGAGGGCCGCCGTCGGGCGGGCTAAGCACCGGCCACAGCACTGTCCGCGAGCCCACCGACAGCGCGAGCAGCCGCTCGTGCTTCAGATGCCCTGCCCACATGGGGTTCGGAACGCCTCCCGGCGGCAGTACCAACGAGTGCCAGCCCGGCGGCATCCGCAACCTCCAGCCCGGCGGATGGACCACGTGCTCGCGCGCCGGGCCGGGCTGCTCCTGCGCGCGCAGCCACAGCCCGAGGCCGTCCAGCGCCACCCGCCGGCGAGCTCGCCACACCGCCGAGCTGCCGCGACCTTGTAGTGCTACTTCGTCCACTTCCGGCGCGTCGGCGAGCAGCGGGTGGTCGCGATCGGTGTGCTGCTGCAGATCATGCCGCAGCGCCTCCCAGTCATGGCCCTGCTCATGCAGCATCGCCGCGTTCTTCTCCGCGTCTGGAGCGGTGAGCAGCTTGCGCACGAAGTGGGCGACCAGCTCGTGCCGGTACGGGGCGTGCCATGCTTCCCGCTCCCGCAGTGCCTCGGCCATGAACTCCGCGGTCTCGCGAGCGAGCCGGCGACGGGCGGGTCGGTGGCTCAGTTCGGGCCAAGCGGGGTCGGCGTCGGCGTGCAGTTCCTCCTCAGCACCGGTCAGCGACGCCGCTACCGCCAGCTCCCACAGGCCCTTCGCCGCATCGTGGGTAATCAGCCGCAGTGGCAAGTTGTCGAGGACGTTGTCGCGAAGCGGGCGCGCCCGCTCGATCGCGGTGAGGACCGCGTCGGCCAGCGGGCGCGCCTGGTAGTCGCCATGTCCACGACGGGCAGGCTGGCCGGGCAACCGCAACGACACCGCCCGCGCCCGATCAGCGACGCCGGGGTCCAGCCGCAGCCGCAGTCGTACGCCTCCGGGCGGCCGTCCGTGATACTCGGGCGGTGCGGGGTGACGCAGCAGGGTGCACACGTGCGTCAACCGCTGCCCCGGCGGCAACGGGGCTTGAAGCTGCAAGTGCTCGTCCAGCAGGTCACGCAAGACCGCGTCACGAGAGCGGCCCCGCTCGGCGCACAACTCCTGCAGCGTCGTCAAGGCCGACTCTGGCACGCGCACGTTGGTCTCCACATGCCTGACCGACATGCCAGCAAGTGTCCCAGCCCTGCGTCCGACACAGTCCCCGGCTGGCCGCAACGCCGCAGACTTGGGCGGGGGAGTCGGGACGCTGGGCAGGAAGAGCTTGGGAAAGCGTTCCAGCCGGTCAGGATGGGCGGCCTATGGATGGCGCGGGCTGATCGGATGATCCAGTCGCACACCTACGAGGTGGCGCCGCGGTGTGGCGGCCAGCAGCGCCGTAGCCACCGCCGCCCTGAACCACTAAACGGCCCGTCGCCCGTGGGGCCGATCAGCCGCATCGCTCGCGGTCGCTTCCCCGAACCCGAATCGCCCCCAATCATTGGGGCCGGCGAACCACGACCGAGTATGCGGTGATGAGGCGTTCACCGGTCAACCGGTGATGCTCCAACTGCTGCGAGACAGCCTGTTCCTCGCGCCACAAATCCCGGCCATGAGCCAGAGCTGTGGCGAACGCGGCCACCGCTGTTTTGAGCGCCGCAAGCTTAGCTGGGGTGATGACCCGCATCTCCGGCACCGGGATCGCCCGCGAGTCGTACACGTCGATCGGGTGGACCATGATCGGGATCGCGGCTGTGCCGGTGTTCTTGTCGGAGTTCCACTGGACTCCTCCGCGCAACTGGTCAGCGTCCTTCTTCGCGATGCCCGTGCACGTCATCTCGACGCCGGTCTTCAGCTCGATCACGGCGTTCCTGCTGGCGTTCAGTGCCCATAGGTTGTCCGGTCCGGTGCCGTAGAGCCGTTCGGGGCGGGTGCTGGCGAAGCCCAGGTGCAGCCCCAACTTCTCCCAGGCGGCCTCAGCCTGATCGGTGAGGTCCTCGTCCCACACGATCTCGTCGAGCACCGTGCGCACCCCGAGTACCAAGGCTGTGCTGTCGGCGTAGGTGGCGCCCAGGTAACTCGCGGCCGCGCTGGCCTGCATGGCGGCTGGGCGGGTGCGGCGGACGTCGACGCCGACGGCCGGGCGCAGCACCATCGCGTTGTCTCGGATCGCGGCGCCGAGTTGCTGCTGGGCCGTGGCGGGGTCGGTGAAGTGCAGGTAGTTGGCCTTCTGCTCGCGGACCCAGCCGCGTAGCGCGGGGTCGGTGATCCCGTTGATTGCCTGCTGGAGCACGTCTGCGGCCTGGCTGGTCTGCCCGGCCACCGCCAGGTCGAACGCCGTGCGCGCGGCGACCGCTTCCGGGCGGATGGCGCCGACGTTGTTGTAGCGCACTCCGGCCAGAGCGAGCTTGCTGCGCTGTACCCACTGCGGGTTGCGGTCCAGGCAGATCGTCAGGGCGCTGCGGATGCCGTCGATGCCCTGACCGGAGAGCTGGATGGCGACGTCGCGGCTGAGTGTGAGTTGCGCTCGGGTGGCAGGGGAGAACAGGTCCAACCAGGTGCGGTCGTGCACGGCCATGCCCAGCCCTGCACCGAGCAGCAGCACCGCGCAGTGGTCGTTGACGTCGCGGACCCCGCGGCCCATGCCCTGTTCGATGCGCTGCACGTCGCGGGCGCGTCGGGTGGGGCTGTCGATCAGCGCCGCGGCCTCGCGCCGGTCGGCGGCTGCCATCGGGCGGGGGATGCCGTCGATGATCAGCAGTTCGCAGGCCGTGCCGGGCAGGTCGATCCCGTCGTACTTGTTGACCAGCACCACTAGGCCGACATGGCCGGTGCGTAGCTCGGCGACACCTTGTTCGAGGTCGCCGACGTAGAGGATGCGATCGGCCAGCGGACGCCACACATTGGCTTGGGGTCCGCTGGGTACGAGCACCACGACGTTGACCGGCCGCGACTCCGGGACGCCGTCACCGTCGCGGTCGCCGAGGGAGAACTGCTTGGCCAGCTGTCGCACCGCGTCGTCGCTGAGGTTCGGGTTGAGCTGCACCGGTGCGAGCACCAAGCGGTCACCGAGGTCGGCCGCGCTGCCTGGCGTGACGACGTTCGCCAGGTTCCTGGGGTCGGCCTTGAGGTTGGTGACCAGCACGCTGTCGTCGGACAGCGTCGCGGTCAGGTAGACCCGCCGGCGGGCGTTGACGAATGACGGGATCTTCTCGATCGGCGGGCACGGCGGCTGAATCTCGACACCGCGGCTGCTGACCGTCACGGTGCATAAGGCCAGGCAGTCGGCGATCAGCGGCCAGGCGAACTTGAACGCCTCGTCCCGCGCGACCCCGTGGGGGTGTAGGATGTTCCAGACCTCGCGCTGCTTGTCTGCCCACGCCCAGAACGGCACCCGCACGACGGCGGTGGCGTCGCCCTCGGTGATGTCCAGGCACGCCTTGCGGTTCTGTGCGACCAGGTCGTCGGCGAACAGGTCGAACAGCGGCATGAACGCGTCGTGGTTGGCCGGGATGGTGAGCCGGAACTGGCCTTCGGTCCTGGCCAGTGCCGCGTGCGCGTCGTCGACGACCACGACGCCGAGGTCGATCGGGCTGTGTCGACCGCCGACGACGCCGAACCGCGACTGGCCGTTGATCAGTGTGTCGAATGTCGTGACGAGAATGGCCTGTTCGGCCAGGAACCGCGGGTCGTCGTGTCGGTCCGCAGTCGGCAGCCCCAGCTTGGCGGCCTCCTCGCGGACTCGCGCGGCCAGGTAGGTGTCCGGCGCGAGGTAGACCGCCTTCCCGACCTGCGAGTTGATGGTGCTCTGCGCGATCAGTAGGCCCACCACGGTCTTCCCGCCGCCGGTGTTCTGCTTGATCACCACGTCGCGGTCGTCCTTGCGGGCCCACCAGCCCTCCAGGGCCTCACCCTGCTCGGCCCGCAGGTACGACCAGGGCTTGTTCGGTAGGGCGGCGAAGATGTCACGCGGCTGCACCAGCAACTGGGGTTATGCCGAGCCGATCCGGGTCCAGTCCAGCGTCACGTGAGTGCCCTTTCGTCAGGAGGCCGGTTGACGGGCTTCTGTCGTGCTTCGAACGGCCTATCGCGGCAAAGCCGCCGGGGTTACACGATGGGCCACGCGCGCCAGCCCGGCGTTCATATGAACGACGGTGGAATCACCCGGATGAGCTCAAGCTTGTGGTTCGGCCGCGTTTCCCACCACCTCGAGTGGCGGAACCGGTGTTCCGACGTCTGCATCTGGAACCGCGCCTCGCCGGCCAGCGTCAGGTCCACCAGGATGTGTGCCGGGCAATGTCCTGCGGCGTCTCGGCATCGCAACGCGGCCGAACACCGTTGAACGGCCGTTAAGCGCAGGAGATAGAACGAGTACTCACTCCGGCGAGCTGCCGCCACGCTCACTTTGAAGCCCGTCGCTGGGTTCTGGTCCACCTAGCACCGTCGGTACCGGCACCAGCCGCAGCATGTCCTGTGCTTCTCCAGATGCTGCGGTCTCCTGGCGATGATCATCAACCGTCCATCCTTTCGGCCACACACACCACTTGACGGACGCTGCCGCTGCCGCAGCTCCCTTCATCACCGCGACATCAGTGAAGGTCGCCTTGCCGAACCGCGCGCTGCTGTCGAAGGTCGCTCCGTCGAACCACGCGCTGTTGGCGAAGGTCGCTCCGCTGAACCCCGCGTCGCGGGTGAAGGTCACTTCGTTGAACAGTGCGCTGCTGGCGAAGGTCGCTTCGTTGAACCACGCGCTGTTAGCGAAGGTCGCTCCGCTGAACCCCGCGTCGCGGGTGAAGGTCACTTCGTTGAACAGTGCGCTGCTGGCGAAGGTCGCCCCGTCGAACAGCGCGTCGCTGGCGAAGGTCGCATTGCCGAACAGTGCGCTGCTGGCGAAAGTCGCATCGCCGAACCGCGCGACGCCAGCGAAGGCCGCTTTGCCGAACAGTGCGTCGCCAGCGAAGGCCGCTTTGCCGAACCGCGCGTCGCCAGTGAAGGTCACCCCGTCGAACCGCGCGTCGCGGGTGAACGTCGCCTTACCGAACCGCCCGTCGCGGGTGAACGTCGCTCTGCCGTACCACGCGTTGCCGGTGAACGTCGCCCCGTCGAACCGTGCGTCGCGGGTGAACGTCGTCTCGTCGAACCGTGCGTCGCGGGTGAAACTCGTTCCGTCGAACCCCGCGTTGCCACTGAAGGTCGCCCTGCTGAACCCCGCTTTGCCGGTGAACGTCGTCCCGTCGAACCCCGCGTTGCCACTGAAGGTCGCCCTGCTGAACCCCGCTTTGCCGGTGAAGGTCGCTCCGCCGAACAGCGCGTCGCCGGTGAAGGTCGCCCTGCGGAACAATGCGCTGCGGGTGAAGGTCGTCCCGCTAAACCGTGCGTCGCGGGTGAAACTCGTTCCGTCGAACAGCGCGTCGCCGGTGAAGATCGCCCCGCGGAACAGCGCGCTGCCGGTGAACTGCACGTCGGTGAAGGTCGCGTGCCGGATGGTGAGGCGGTTGGCGTGGAAGTCGATGAGGGTGGCTCCGGTGAGGTCGAGGTCGTAGCCCTCGGCCCAGTACCGGGGATTGGTCGGCTGGTCGGTGGTCTCGACGGGATTAGGGCAGAGATGGGTGGTGAGGATGCGTTGCGCGGTGAGCCGGACCTCGCGTTCTTGTCGTACCTGATCGGAGCCAGCGGTCGGTGTGGGTGGCGTGAGGTGGGCGCGGCGTGTGGCCGCGACGCCAGCGGCGACACGGTCGGCGGCGCTGCCGCGGCGTGCAGTTGCGGGCAGTCCGGTTCGGCGGGCCGCAGGCTGCTTGGGCGGCGGGGCGTAGGGGCTGCGCAGGTAGGCGCAGATGACGTTGATGATGGTCTGCCGCTGGTCGGGGTTGTCCTGGGCCACGCGTTCCAGGGCGTACAGGCCGCCGTGGCGGACCACCGCCTTGTCCGAGCCCAACTGCTCGACGGCCTTGAGGTACAGCTCGGTGATCCGACGGGCTGCAGCGTCGCGTTCGGTGGCGTCGGCTGTCCTGCGCTGCACGGCCAAGGTCAACTCGGCCGCGCGTTGGCGGCGGGCGGCCAGGAGCAACGCTGCGGCGCCGCCGGTGCCCACCAGCAGCGTGGCAGCGGTGCGGATCGCGTCCAACCGGTCGGGTGGCTCGGCCCCGGAGAAGTTGACCAGCAGCAGCACCGCCGCAGTGGCGCCCAAGCCCAGCAGGGAGACTCCGCCCAGCACGATCGCCCGCGGGGTCAGCGCCGGCATCACCTCTGTCCCCGGCTCCACGACCGGGCGGGATGGCGAGCCGGGATGGCGTGACCGCAGCTCCCCGAGCGCCACCGCGGCGGCCAGCAGCAGCACCGCGACCGGCACCATCCACCAGCGTCCCAGCCAAGACCACGCCGACGACCACCAAGCCCACGATCTCACCACCCAAGCCGCCGTGCTCAAGCCCGCAGCGGCCAGCAGCCAGGCCAGCACGCCCAAGCCGCGTCGACCGGCCACTACCTGCCGGACACGGGTTATCCGTCCGGCGGTACCACCGGCGGGGGCGTTGGTCGTGGTCGTCGAAGCAGTCGTCACGCACACGGCATCGGGAACTCACCCAGTGTGTTACTGCGGCCGCGACGCGATCCGTCGGCCAGGCGGGCGGCCATCACGTTCGATCCACTGCGCCGAGTCCGCATCGAGCACAACGTCCGCAGCTCCCTTGTCCGGCCGCGTCCAGCACAGTGCCGGAGACGTCGTTCGCCGGTTGCCGGGTGCACGATTCCCTGGCAGGACTCAGCCTCGCCCACGAACAGCTACCCCCACCATCAGGAAAACCTTGTCCGGCAAGGCCTCCTCTCGATCGCCCCCCCAAGGCACCTGCTGAACCGGGGCAAGGACCCTGCGCGACAGAAAGAAGACCGCGCTTACGACCGCGCCCCCGACCCACCTGGCCAGCTGACAGCCGACACCGCCGACCAAAGGTCAGAGCGCACTGGTCGGTATGGCTTCCGGGGTCGGTTAGCTCGCGGGATGATCATCCCGCGAGCAGACGACGTCTGGTGAGGCGAGTTGGTGGCGGCCGGTCCTGGTGATCGTCCTACCCGTGCTGATCAGCACTACCGCGTCGGTGATCGTGCTGGTCAGAGTGTTGGCGCCGGGGGTCGGCGCAGGCTCGGCTCGACACGGTGCGCACCGGGCTGGCCATCGGCGCGGGCATCGGCGCCCTGATCACCCTCGCCCTGGCACTGCGCCGCCAACAGCGCACCGAGCACGACGCCGCCGAACGGCGCCTGACTGAGCTCTACGCTTCGTTCGGATCAGGTCTCGGGTATCGCTCGGAACGCGCGGCGTAGGTGGACCTGGCACTGGTGGATGGACTCGACCATACGGGGTTGCCAAGACCTCCCGATGCGGTCGAACCCCAACAGTCGCTCCTCGGGCAGAGCGTAGAAGTCCGACGGGTCTTCGAGAATGTCAGTTTCGGCCAGCGTTCGAGTAAGACGCCACTGACGGCGTAAGCTGGCCGCAGTTTTGCGGCTTGGTGAGGCCACATGGGTGATCCTTCTGGGTGATGGCAGGAGAACGGCGGCTCGCCCTCAAACTGTGTGATGTGAACGCAGCGCGTGACGGCATTTCCGTGAGTTGGATCGACTCGCCACAGGTCGAGGCCATTGCGGCCATCATCGATTTGGGCGATGCCCACCGTAGGACGCTGGGCATGTTGCCCCATGAGGTGTTCTACGAGGCGGCGAGCAAGCAATGTCTGGTAGCGGCGTTCGACGCTGGCTCGGTGGTGGGGACTTGACCCTGGATGTTGGACACCAGACACACTTGGATCCTGACAATCCGGGTGGACAGGAGTCCCGTTCAGATGGTGATGAAGCACTACCCGCCCGAGTTTCGGGCCGAGGCGGTCGCGCTCTACCGGTCCCGGCCGGGTGCGACGATCAAGTCGGTGGCTCAGGACCTCGGGGTCAATCACGAGACGCTGCGCAACTGGATCCGGCTCGACGACGCGCAGAGCTCCGAGGCACCCGCCGCGGCCGGGGCGGCTCCAGTGGCCCGGGCCTCGCCGGAGGACGAGAACGTCGCGCTGCGCAAGCGGATCCGCGAACTCGAGGAGGAACGCGACATCCTGCGCAAGGCGGCCCGGTATTTCGCGGGGGAGACGCGCTGGTGAACCGCTTCAGGTTCGTCTCCGAGCACCAACGCCGTCACGGCGTCAAGCGGTTGTGCCAGGTCATCGGCCTCGCCAGATCCAGCTACTACCACTGGAAAGCCACCCAACCCGACCGGGCCGCCCGCGCCGCGGACGACGCGGACCTGGCCGCCCGCATCCGCGTCATCCACCGCGAGTCGGCCGGTACCTACGGTGTCCCGCGCGTCACCGCCGAGCTGCACGACACCGGAGATCGCGTCAACCACAAGCGCGTGGCCCGGGTAATGCGGGAGGTCGGCCTGGCCGGGGTGCGGTTGCGCCGCCGGCACCGCACCACCCTCGCCGACCCGGCGGCGGTCAAGGCCCCGGACCTGCTCGGCCGCGACTTCACCGCGCAGACACCGAACGCCCGCTACGTCGGCGACATCACGTATCTGCCGATCGCCGACGGCACGTTCCTCTACCTGGCCACCGTGATGGACCTGTGCTCGCGCCGCCTGGTCGGCTGGGCCGTGGCCGACCACATGCGCGTCGAACTCGTCCTCGACGCCCTGCACGACGCCCGACGCACCAGAGGCAGCCTGGCCGGAGCCGTGTTCCACAGCGACCACGGGGCCCAATACGGCGCCCGAGCCTTCGTCGATGCCTGCCGGACCGCCGGGGTGACCCGTTCCATGGGCGCGGTCGGCAGTTCCGCCGACAACGCCGCCGCCGAAAGCCTCAACGCCTCCTTCAAACGCGAAACCCTCCAAGGCGCCCAGAGTTGGGACAGTGCAAGGGAAGCACGGTTGGCAGTATTCGGCTGGGCGCACCGCTACAACACCCGACGACGCCACTCCCACCTCGGCCAGAAGTCCCCGATCGACTACGAGAACACCCTCATTCCGGCACCGGCTACGCTGACCCACGCCGCATGATCCCGTGTCCAACATCCGGGGTGAAGTCCCGTGGGGTATGCGCTCATCAGGTTACCGCGACGCGAGATCTCGTTGACTCACTTGTGTGTCGATCCGGCAGCGCGTGGTCGTGGTGTTTCGGAGCAACTTCTGGCTGCGGTCGGATCCGCGCATGGTGATCGGTTGGGTATTCGGGCCAAGTGTCGGGATGACTACGGCCTCGACTCCACATGGAAGAGGCTGGGCTTCGCGGCACGTGCAAAGACCCACGGCCGCGGTGTGGACCAAGCCCCCATGACGGTCTGGTGGCGCGACTACGGCCACCCGGACCTGTTCACCGCGATCGAGCAGCCGACGGTGCTGCACGCCGGCGTGGACATCGACATCCTCATGCAACTCCAGGGCCGTTTTGGCGGGCCCGAGGCAGAGCAGTCGCAGATTCTGATTGCTCCTCACTTGCAGGGACGCTTGGAACTCGTGATAACTCCGGCCATTCGCCGTCGAGCCAGCACCCCAGGATACGAGGGAGTGGACACTGTTGTTGCGCTGGCGATAAAACGTCAGGGGCCGCCCGAAGAGGCCCGGCGTCTACACGACGAGATCACACGTCACTTGCACGACACCAGGGCCTCTGGCGGCCCGGTAGTCGACGACATCGACGTGTGGCAGGTCGCGGAGGCGGCAGCGGCCAAGCTGCCCGTCTTCATGACGTGGAAAACAGATGTGCTTGATCGGGTAGGGCCGGTGATCAAGAGGCTGACAAAGACGGAGATCCTCATCCCGTCCTATGTCGTCACTCGCTTGGACAGCATCACCGATGCTGCCGCCTACCAGCCACAGGCATGGCAAGGCAGTTCCTTCACCAGTGTGCGAGCCGGAAGCGACATCGAGTCCTACCTACCGGTCTTCGTCACCCTGGAGGAAGAAGGAGGTGAAGACCTCCGCCGGATGCTACGTGAACTGGCTCGTTCGGGAACGCCGTGTTGGCTGATCCGATCCGATGACGGTGAACCACTCGCTTGCTACGCAACCGAAGCACGGGGGAGTGCCTTGGTCGCGCTCGTCCTTCGGGTGAACCCGACTCATCGGCTTGCTGCGACGGTGGTACGTCAACTGTTGTGGGTTCTCCGAATGGAGGCAAGGTTGGCAGGGGCGAACCTGCTGACCATCGATGATCCTCATTTGCCGGGACTGGTGCGGGAGATGTGTGACTACGAGGGCGGGACTTCACCCCGGATGTTGGACACGGGATCATGCGGCGTGGGTCAGCGTAGCCGGTGCCGGAATGAGGGTGTTCTCGTAGTCGATCGGGGACTTCTGGCCGAGGTGGGAGTGGCGTCGTCGGGTGTTGTAGCGGTGCGCCCAGCCGAATACTGCCAACCGTGCTTCCCTTGCACTGTCCCAACTCTGGGCGCCTTGGAGGGTTTCGCGTTTGAAGGAGGCGTTGAGGCTTTCGGCGGCGGCGTTGTCGGCGGAACTGCCGACCGCGCCCATGGAACGGGTCACCCCGGCGGTCCGGCAGGCATCGACGAAGGCTCGGGCGCCGTATTGGGCCCCGTGGTCGCTGTGGAACACGGCTCCGGCCAGGCTGCCTCTGGTGCGTCGGGCGTCGTGCAGGGCGTCGAGGACGAGTTCGACGCGCATGTGGTCGGCCACGGCCCAGCCGACCAGGCGGCGCGAGCACAGGTCCATCACGGTGGCCAGGTAGAGGAACGTGCCGTCGGCGATCGGCAGATACGTGATGTCGCCGACGTAGCGGGCGTTCGGTGTCTGCGCGGTGAAGTCGCGGCCGAGCAGGTCCGGGGCCTTGACCGCCGCCGGGTCGGCGAGGGTGGTGCGGTGCCGGCGGCGCAACCGCACCCCGGCCAGGCCGACCTCCCGCATTACCCGGGCCACGCGCTTGTGGTTGACGCGATCTCCGGTGTCGTGCAGCTCGGCGGTGACGCGCGGGACACCGTAGGTACCGGCCGACTCGCGGTGGATGACGCGGATGCGGGCGGCCAGGTCCGCGTCGTCCGCGGCGCGGGCGGCCCGGTCGGGTTGGGTGGCTTTCCAGTGGTAGTAGCTGGATCTGGCGAGGCCGATGACCTGGCACAACCGCTTGACGCCGTGACGGCGTTGGTGCTCGGAGACGAACCTGAAGCGGTTCACCAGCGCGTCTCCCCCGCGAAATACCGGGCCGCCTTGCGCAGGATGTCGCGTTCCTCCTCGAGTTCGCGGATCCGCTTGCGCAGCGCGACGTTCTCGTCCTCCGGCGAGGCCCGGGCCACTGGAGCCGCCCCGGCCGCGGCGGGTGCCTCGGAGCTCTGCGCGTCGTCGAGCCGGATCCAGTTGCGCAGCGTCTCGTGATTGACCCCGAGGTCCTGAGCCACCGACTTGATCGTCGCACCCGGCCGGGACCGGTAGAGCGCGACCGCCTCGGCCCGAAACTCGGGCGGGTAGTGCTTCATCACCATCTGAACGGGACTCCTGTCCACCCGGATTGTCAGGATCCAAGTGTGTCTGGTGTCCAACATCCAGGGTCAAGTCCCGACTTGTATCTGAACAAGGGCACGTATCACGCGGTGATCGTGGATGGCGCGGCTGATATTGCCCAGCTCAGCGCACGGGTCGACTCGGCGCTGGGCGCTGTCGGCGTCCTGGGAACGACCAGCAAACCGAACGCGTCCCTGTCTCCTGTCGCTGCGGCACAGTACGAAAAGTTGTGGTGGCCGGCCAAGATCCTGGACTCGCGTCTGCCGACCTACGTGATCCCGATTCAACCCATGTGGAGCACTGGCCTGCTGGGAGAGCCTGCGCCGGTGACACCC
This sequence comes from Umezawaea sp. Da 62-37, assembly GCF_032460545.1. Classification (GTDB taxonomy): domain Bacteria; phylum Actinomycetota; class Actinomycetes; order Mycobacteriales; family Pseudonocardiaceae; genus Umezawaea. The sequence continues at coordinate 1,190,074 of NZ_CP135965.1, read as the reverse complement.
TCTCTGTCAGACTGGCGTGAGACACAGAGCCAACCAAGACTTCTGTGGAACATGTAGGGCGAAGACGGGAATCCTGGGACTGTGACGTTGAGTACCGCCGATCTACGGGCCGATGATGATCCGATGGGCAAGAAAAAACAGGGACCTCGTGCGGGTCAGCCGAAACGCCGGACGTTCACCGCCGCCTACAAACTGGCGATCGTGGAGGAATACGAGAGTCTGACCGAGCCCGGCGCGAAGGGCGCGTTGTTGCGGCGGGAAGGGCTGTATCACTCGCATCTGATCGATTGGACCCGAAGTCGCGATGCGGGCGGCCTGGACGCCCTGGCCGCGAAACCCTCGGGCCCGAAAGGCAGGTCCGCGGCGGAGAAGGAGACCGACAGGCTCCGTGCCGACAACGAGCGTCTCGCCCGCGAGCTGGCGAAGTCGCAGGCGGTGGTGGAGATCATGGGAAAACTGCAAGGGCTCTTGGAAACGATCTCCGAGGGCACGGACACCGACCGCAGGTCGACAAGCTGATCGGTAACGCCTTCGACGAGCTGGAACCGTTGCTGGGCACCAAACCGGGGTGCGCGTTGGTCGGGAAGTCCAGGGCGACGTTGTACCGCCGTCGCAACCCGACACCACCGGTGGCCGGACCGCACCGTCCACCGGCGCCGCACCCGGCGAGCCTGTCCGCGGCAGAACGCGCGCAGGTGCTGGACGTGTTGCGGTCACCCAGGTTCGTGGACAAGGCCCCGGCGCAGGTGTGGGCCACCCTGCTTGATGAGGGCCGCTATCTGTGCTCGATCTCCACGATGTACCGGTTGTTGCGCCGGGCGGGTGAGGTCCGTGAGCGGCGGGCGCAGGCCACCCATCCCGCGAAGGTCAAGCCGGAGTTGGTGGCCACCGCACCCGACATGGTCTGGAGTTGGGACATCACCAAACTCAAGGGCCCGGATCGGGGCGTGTACTACGACCTGTTCGTCATGCTCGACATCTACTCCCGCAAGGTCGTGCACGCGATGGTCGCGTCGACCGAGACCGCGGAGCTGGCCGCGAGGTTCATCACCGACGCCATCGCCGCCAACGGCGGGACGATCCCCGGCGTGGTGCACGCCGACCGCGGCACCTCCATGACGTCGAAGAACGTCGCCATGCTGCTGGCAGACCTGGGTGTCACCCGCTCGCATTCGAGGCCGCACGTGTCCGACGACAACCCCTACAGCGAGGCCCAGTTCAAGACGTTGAAGTACTGCCCGGCGTTCCCCGGCCGGTTCGGGTCGATCGCCGACGCCCGCGCGTTCAGCCACCGGTTTTTCCAGTACTACAACCACGAACACCGCCACAGCGGGATCGGCCTGCACACCCCGGCGTCGGTCCATGACGGCACCGCCGCCACCGTCTGCGCCGAACGCGCCCGAGTCCTGCACGCGGCCTACACCGCCAACCCGGACCGGTTCCACCGCGTACCGACCCCGCCCCGGCTGCCCGCAGCGGCCTGGATCAACGAACCACCTCAGGAAGACGAGAAGGCAGAACACGACCCAGAACAAGCATCCTGAGCTGTCTCAACGCCATTGACAGGTTCCGACACCGCGACCTCTTCACCTGGCGCTGGGTCGAGAGCAGGTGTACTACCGACGCCCAGGAAACAACCGCCTTACCGCACCAGCCAGAATCGTGTGGTACCAGAGTCAACATCCGCAACTCGGGCCCGCACGGTTCATCGGAGTGTCCAGTTTGGACTCTCTTCACCTGGATACCCCTGAAGCACTGCACGACGCGTTCGGGCACTACGGGGTGTTTTCCCTGGAAGACATCCGTAGGGCAGCTCAGCGCACTGGCATAGCGCAGGCCGTGCAGTTCTCCAACACCGAGATCTTCACCCATCCCGTCAGTCGCCGTGCCTACGACCGGTTGCCCGAACATCTCGTCCGACCTCGAGGTTTCCAGTCGCCGACGTTGATCTCACCGGAGGTGTTCGGGAGGCTCTACGAACTGGGGATGCCGTCGAGCGCTCTGATGACCGAGGGAACGATCATGTAACAGTCGAACAGGTGTTCGTCCGTGGTGTCTAGGGGAGGGAGGCGGGGACGCGATAGTGTCCCCGCCGTGACTAGAAGGATCACGACGGCGACCTCACTGGGCGCGTCCACGTTGTCGAGGCCGGTTGTGATCTCCTTACGTCCTCGGTTCGCTGACGCGATCCTGTCCGGGGGCAAGACGGTCGAATTGCGACGGCACAGGATGGCAGCGCCGCTGGGCACACTGCTGATCATCTACTGCAGCGCCCCTGTGATGGCTGTCGTCGGTACGGTTCTGCTCGAGGAACGCGATACCGACACTCCTACCGCGTTGTGGAGGCGGTACCGCGACCACATGGGCCTGTCCCGTGCCGAGTTTCGCGAATACCTCAGTGGACTTGCCATGGCCACAGCCTTGACGCTGCGTGACGCGCAGCCGTTAAAGGCACCCTTGCCGCTTCGAGACCTTCGTCGCGACGGATTGTTCCAGCCTCCGCAGAGCTTTCGCTACCTGTCACCGGCCGATCCTGCAGCCCTGCAGGACCTCTTGGGTGATTCGTCGCGGACTCCGAGATCATCTCGGGTGTGACTTGACCCTGTTTCCTGGCGGAGTCGGTTCAGTTGACCGAAAGGCCCGCTGAGGTACGTTCGGACAGTTCGCGAACCAACTTTCGCAGGTAGTCAGCTTGCGGCCAGTATCGGAGTTCGCATAGGACACTGAGCTGAGCCAACTGCTCGATCAATGCGAGTGCGAACTGATTTTCCGGATGTTGGGCGTTCATCAGGGGAATCACCAGAGCTGTGATTTTCCTGTCGAAATTCGCTGTGCTCGTTTCGTGATCCATGAGTTCCAGCAGGACATGGCGGGCTCGTTCACGAAGGTCTTCGTGGGACGGTAGGTCTGTCGCAATGTCGATGAGAGCGCCGATCATGTTGCTAGCGCGAGATGAAGTGCGTCCAGAAAGCATCTGATCGTCGAACTTGTCTTCGGCGAGACGTGGCACACGGTAGCCGTACACGTTCTCGAGCACGATGACCGCATCGTGCTGTTGCCTGGTCAAAGTGGACACGACGCGCACCAGGCAGTTCTGCGCCCACTCCGTTTGCCCGCCGGTGTGCTGGGTCCATTCAGTCAGGAGGTGCACTGCAGCAACACCCTGACGACCCGAACTCTGACCGGCCAGATCGATCGAGTACTTCACCAGCTCTGCGACACGGGCGTTCTCGATGTACATCGGCATCAGGGCCTGTGCGAGCTGTCGGATGTGATCACCAGGACCGAGCCTGAGCAGACGTAGGGCACGGTCCGCGATCATCGCCTGAAAATGGGGAGCTCGGATGGCTACATCGTCATGCAACAGGTCCAGGGCCAGTGCGGCACCCGGCAACGTGATGGAGTTGATCATACCGTCATGATCAACCTGCTCGATCAAGGTCATCAGATCGGATCGCATGTGTTCACGGTCGGTAAAGAGCCGACCTGCTGCCAACAGCCAAGTGTTGCGCCAATGCGGAGAGCATGCGATTCGCACGAGTCGTTTAAGGATACCGTCGGTATCCCCGGCGGTAATGGCTCTGGCCGCCATGAATTCCTGCAAGCTGCGTACTTCGAATCCCACCGCGCTTTGCCGCAAGGGGACCAACAGAACGAGTCGATGGGTACTCGCCTTCACCAGGCGATGGGCAAGATCGGAAGCCACCGCCCCGACATGCCCCTCGGCGAGCAGGCGACCCTCGGCCATTCTCAGCAGCTCGTCCTGTGCAAGCAACGACTGCGCCTCACCGTTGCGCTCCGCCTGGATGTGCAGGCGAAGAGCCACTGCCTCGTGCAGGGCGTGCACGTGCACTCGCTGTTCGTCCAGCAATGCTGCGGTCGGCCCTGGCTTCGCGACCTCACGGCCGTAGATGGTGTCGTAATAGGCGGCGAACAGCGTATAACGATCACGAGGTGCCCGTGACCGTCGTTCGAGTAGCAACGACATGATGGTGACCTGCAACGGCGATTGCATCAACCGTGCGGTGACGTGCTCGGTGGCGGCGGCGCGAACCCTGTCGGTGACCTCGTCGATCCTGTGCGGCGCGTCGGCATGACGGGCTTGCGCGAGCCGTTGCCCGTAATCGACTGCCTCTTCCACGGTCAGAAGCCGGAGTTCGAGGTGTTGGTAGTATATGGGCGAGAACTGCTCGGCATAACCCTGAGGGCGAGTGGTCGCCACGATGAGCACGTCCGCGTCCAGATCGGCGGCATCGACGAGGAACTCGTCGATGCCCTGGGTCACCGCTGACCGGGAGGACACCGCAGCGACCTCGTCCAGGCCGTCCAAGACGAGCAACCACGGCCAGTTGCGCAACCACATCCGCATGTCGTGTACGTCCACGCGTTCGCCGGCGCGGGATACTTCGGAGGCAAGATAGGCAAGAAGGCTTTCGGTCTTGTCTGCCGCGAGCGCGTCACCATAGGCGCTGAGATCGACCTGGATCGGCCATCGACGTGAGATGACCGGTGGCAGGTCGAGGCCGGATAGCCCATCCGACAGGGTTGTCAAGAGCGCAGCCGCGCGGGGTCCCAGACTGTGGGCGGGACGATCAGCCAACAGGGCGGCCCGGTATATCTGGCAGATGAGCTGTCCAAGCGTGCTCTTGCCCTGTCCCGGTCCGCCGACGACCACGAGGTGCGGGCTTGCGCAGCCTGTACTCGGCCGCCACACTTCGTTGCCGCGATTCACGACGAACGTCGCGACTGCGGGTATCTGCCTGGGCGGAGCATCGACGGTTACGGCAGGAAGATCGATGGCGACCTGGCTCAAGGGCAGAGGGTGATCGGATCGATCGCCTGCTTGGTCAAGTCGAACGTACTCTCCCGCCAGCATCGACTTCGTCACATGTCGAATTAGCGACGGACCAAGCCGAGCGCTTTCCGGCACCAGATCGACCAGCCGGGACAGGACATCGCCAGGAGTCGTCAGTGCGGCATAAGCCCTCCTGATGTTGGCGTGACCATCCAGGAAGCGGCAGATCTGGTCGTGATGCCACAGTGCCCAACCACTCAGTCCCATCGCCGCCGCAACGGTCTCGAGCACGTCGTTGACCTTGTCGATGCCACCCACGCCGGGTACGGGCGACAGGACTACGTTCGTCGCGAAGATCATGTACTCCGGTCGCCGGGTATTGCCGACTTCACGGCGTCGCCGGTCCAGCCACTGCTCGGCTTCGGCGCTGATCTCTGTGATCAACCAGGTAGCGTTCGCAGCGGGGTCTCGCGGGCGCTGAAAGAACTTGGCCTGGACGACTCCGTACCCGTCCCAGGGCTTGTGCGAGTTGGGATAGCGCGTCATCCCGTCGAACGTCGCTTCGCGGCCACCGTCACGGCCGTCGCCGAACACTTGGACGTTGGCGCCGAGAACCTGCACCGCCAAGCCTTGCACAAGGTGCTCGAACTCTCGCGTGCCAAGCCTCGCTAAATCGTAGTCCACCTCGCCATCCTGCCGCATCAGTCGACTATCCCTTCTAAGACGCGGACACCTTGCTCCGCTGATCTCCTACCCGATTCCACCTGACAGCACACGGCACCTCGGGCCGGCAACGAGCGTTTCGGTAACGAAGGTTCGCGTTGCACCTGGCCGATGAGACATCAGCCCTGGTTGATGACATCTTCTCCTGACTCGATCGCGGCGAAGGCGGCGTCCATCGGCAGGTGGGTGATGTCCCTGATCGTCCCAGGTCGGCGGGTACCGGCCTATCTCCTCGGAGGCGATGTCGGGGCGGCTCTGCAACGGAAACGATGTGGCGGAACTGGCCTGCAGCGAACGGGCTTTGTCGTCCGGTTCCGACCGGGGCAGGGTGAACGGCTCGAACCGGTTCTTCAGTTGGCCATCGGAGCGGATCGCCAGGTACGCGTTCTGGTAGCCCACGCGGAACAGCGGGATACGCAACTCGCTGCCGAGGAGGCGAATAAGGTTCAGAACTCTCGGCGCACATCATCACGCCCTGCCAGGATATTGTGCATCTCGCCGATGATCAGGACCCGCACGCCCACCGCCCGCCGCAGTCCGAGTGTGGCTTGCTCCAGTTCGGCGAGGCTTGGCGCATCGGTGCTCCCACTTGGCCTGCGGGGCGAGGTAGAAGCGGGTCACCGAGGGGTTGGAGGGCATCTGCACGGCCAGGACCGGGATCTGCTCCCGGTCCGGTGCGAGATCGGCGGATGCACCAGCCGGAACTTCTCGATGATCATCGACTCGCCGTCGTTCATCGGGCCGATCGGCAGCAGGTTCGGCATCCGCTGCTTGCCTCGGCCACCCGTAGGGCGTCTCCAGTCGCTCCAGCGCAGCCGTGGCCCGCGATCAGCTGATCCACCAGTCCGCGCACATGCCGCAGCCGTTCGTCATCTGGCAACCTGGCTGGCTGCTGGACGCTCTGACGCGAGGGCGATTTGCATTACGTTCGTCGAGCAGGGTTAAGGACGGTCGGCCTCACTTGAGTTCGTGTTGCCAGGAATTCACGGCTGCCGAGACGTCGGGATTTTGTGTTCCCTCGGCGTGAGCGGCGACCTCGGCCAGTTCAGCGGCGGCGGCGGCCCGGTCCCCGAGAGCGATGTGACCCCCGACCAAAGTCAGCCGGGCCGCCAGGGTCTGTTCATCCCCTGGCCCCAGAACCCGGATTAACCGCGGGAGCAAAGCGATCAACCCTTCCCTCGATTCCTCCACGGCTCCTCGTGCGAAGTATGCCGTCCATATCCCGACGAGGCTGCCCAGCGTGTCGGGATGGTCCGGTCCGAGTATCTTCTTCTGCAACGCCAGTGCGAGCTGGTACTGCACTATGCCGGCGTCGGGTTGTCCATACTTGGTTAGTTGAGTTGCCAGTACCTGCCGTATCCGGCCCACGGCAGACACCCGCTCAGGGGCCCAGCCGAGCGCGTTCGCGAAGCTGTGCATCTCCGCCGCGGCTTCTGAGAGCCATCCGCCTCGGATCAGGACGAGTCCGCGGACCTCGACCCGGTTGACGGTATCGGGGTGCGCCAGCCCCAATCTCGCCACGCTGTCGGTCACCACCTGGTACATCTCAGCTACTGCCCTCGCCAGGTCGCCGCGGGCCAAGGCGAGATTGCCGAGTACCTCCCGCACGCTGATGGCGGAGGGGTTAGTTGAGTCGACCCGAGACCAGGTGCGCAGCAAGGCTCGTAAATCAGCCTCGACATCCTCGCCCTGGGCCATGTGCGCCTGCGCAACGCTGAAAAGGGTGATGAGCCGGTCGGGATGCTCCGGCCCGAATATCCGGGCCTCGGCATCGGCCACCTCAGTGAACATCCGCAACGCCTGTGCCGCTTCCCCTGCCCGCAGGAGCACGACCGCCAGTTCGTGCTTGGCCTTCACCGCCACTGGTGATCCGACCCCTTGCTCGGCCCCTGCAATGTCCACCACGTCCTTCAACTCCTCCGCCGCATCAACGAGGTTGCCGATGGCGAACGCAGCTCGCGCACGTTCGTGGCGGGCAACCAGCACGTTCTCGCCGCGCTCGCCGAATATGGTGATCAGCAGCGGGAGGACTTCGGTGAACTCCGCATGGGCCCGCACGAATTGGCCCTGCTCGAGCAGGGCCATCGCGTGGTTATGCCAGGTTGTAAGGAATGTGTTGGCATTGGTGAAATCCGCGCGCAGTTCTCGTAGCGTGCGCTCGGCCTCATCGAGGCGGCCGGTCGCCTGCCACACCTTCGCCAGCCGTTGGCGCAGGATCGCGATGGTGTCCCGCTCGTGGGGGAGGTGGCGCCTCACCACCTCCAAGGCCACGGAATGCATCCGTTCGGCGACCGCCCATGACGCCGCTTCCTCGGCGTGCCGTCCGGCCCAGAACAGTGCGCCCGTTGCGTCGGAGGCACTATTGGTGGTTACCTCGGCTCCGCGTTCGGCCAGGAGTTCGCAGTGCGGCAGGAGAAGCTCCCACGATGCCCAATCCACCAGATTTGTCGTCTTGGTGACCTCGAACAGCAGCTTGTCACGTACCGGCACCCAGCGATCCGCCTGTGGTACGACGAGTTCACGGATGAACGAGTGCAGGACCAACGTGTCCGGGGTTCGCTCGGTGCGAACCAGCCCGAAGGCGATAAGGCCGTTCATCGCCGCTTCCAGCTCCTGCTCCGCACAGATCACGTCCGGCCGCAATAACCTCACGGGGATCGGTGCTGGAGCGAAGGTTGCCAACAGGTGGAGCAGTGATCGGCCCCGGACAACCCCCTGTGCCTCCAGCAGCGCGACCGATCGCTCCCACACCCGGGCTAGCACGTCCGCGCTTGCCGTGCGCCGCACCGTGTTCGAGAACTCCCGGTTCAGCGCCGCCGTGTACTGGGCGAATGTGTGTGGTGTGGTGGACTGCGGCAGCAGGACCGCTGTGCTGGTCTGGGCGAGGTAACTGCCTGCCAGGAACAACGCCAGCGGCAAACCGCCGAGCCGCTCGGCCAGCACCCGCGAATCGTCCGTCGAGTCGTCCGCCGACCTCGCGTCGGGTGCGATCTGGCACAACACCGCCCCACCGTCATCCACCGAGATCGGCAGGACTTCGCGCAGGGTCCACGCCCGCGGCCAGGAGTTGCGGCGCTGATCGCGGCTGGTCACCAGCACAGTACCCGTGCGCGGGGTACGGACCCAACCGTCGAGCAGCCCTGGCTCATCGGCGTTGTCGACCACCAGCAACCATCCGTCCAGTTCGGCAAGGGCCTGCCAGAGCAAGTCCTTCACCGCCGCTCCGGGGGAGCGCAGCATCTCCCTGGGTACACCGGCCTGCGCTGCCACCTCTGCCAGCCCTGTCACCATCTGCTCCCGCGACGACGCGTCCACCCACCACACCGTCCGCGCGTCCGCCGCGGCCACAGCGTGGGCGACCGTGCTCTTACCGCACCCGCCACCCCCGCACAGCACGACACAGCCGGTAACAGTCCGCAGTTCGGCGATCAAGGGGTCCCGGCCGCGCACGCGGTGCTGCACCAAATGCTCCGGGAAGGCGACCGACAGCTCGGACGGGGTGATGGTGTCGGAGTTGATGTGGACGTCGCCGTAGACGTCGCGTCCCTGGAAGAGGGCCCCGTGCAGGGTTCCGCTCATGCTGTTGCCGAAGTGCGATCCCACGTCCACCCCTTAGCCGCTCAACCTGTCTCGTATCGGGTTTGATGGAGAGCCTCCATCAAACCCGGTACTTGATAGGCGAAAGTGGACTCGGATGGACCGTTCGGTCGGATACCCGCGACACGTGGGCGGGATGTTCGTGCATGTGGGTGGGTGGCCCGGTTCCGGGAAGTCCACGCTGGAGGCAGCGCTCGAGCCCGCACCTGGGTCTGCCGGTGTTGGCGAAGGACGAGATCAAGGAAGCGCTCGTCGGTGACCGGTGCCGGCGACGCGGTCGAGCAGGCCCTTCGGGGTCCGACGGTCTGCGCCAGCTCGGATCTGCGTGGACTGCCTAGACCACGTGAGGACGCGCTCAACACGGCCCAGTGCAGGTGACGGTTGGGCTCCCGGCGCGCTCACCGGACGGCGAACGTGCCGGAAACCCGCCCCCTCGCTAGTTCGCGCAGACCGTCGCCCAGCCATCGACGCTCGGGAGCCGGTGGGCGACCCCGTTCACGGTGACCTCTCCGTAGATGCGCGAACAGTGGGCGTTCGCACCGGAAACATAGATGCCGCCCGCGTAGGTCGAGTACGTTCCCGAGTCGTACCAGCGGGTCTGCCAGTCCACGCGCTGAAGGATGATCTCGGTGTGGTGGTCGCCTCCGAGGTTGTCGAAGGTTTTCGCGCAGAAGGTGCCGCTGCCGGACCGGTCGAGCCAGAGTTGGACGTAGCCGGGCGTCCCGGACAGTTGGAGGGGCGGGAGCGGCGCGCCGTTGCACGTCGCGTACGGCCCGGCGTATCCGGGTGGGGCGTCGGCCGGGTCGGTCGCGGACGCGGTGGCCGCGCCGCCGAGCACTGCGGTCGCCACGATCCCGGAGACCGCGATCGCCGACGCTAGCCGTCGCTTCAGTCTGTTCATCGTCATTCTCCCTTTCCGTGCCAGCTTGGGCCAGCATCGCCGGTGATCGTGCCCGGCCATTCGTCAGGATTTCTGCAGGCAAGCTGGAAACGCCTGCTCAGCGGCCGTTGAGGGCTCTAACGCGGAGTTGCACCGCTACCCTGGGACGGGTCATGTGGAGGGGGACGGCCCGTGGGCACGGTGGTGCGGTTGCTGGGCGAGGTCGACGTGCTCGTGAACGGGCGTCCGGTCGCCCTCGGCACCCCGCGGCAGCGATGCGTCCTGGCGGTGCTGGCGCTCGAAGCGGGTCAGGTGGTGCGCGCAGACCGGCTGGTCGAGCGCGTGTGGGGTACGGACGCGACGCCTCGGACACGGACCACCCTGCACGGCTACATCTCGCGGTTGCGGGCGGCGCTGGTAGGCGCCGACGGAGTCACCCTCGTCCGCCGCTCCGGAGGCTACGTCCTGGTGGCCGAGCCCGAAGTGTCCACAGTGGACCTCTTCCGGTGTCGCGAGCTGCGAGCGAACGCCCGCGCCGACGAGGAGCGCGCGACGCCGCTGCTGACCGAGGCGGTGGGCCTGTGGCAGGGAGAAGCGCTGGTTGGGCTCGTCGGCGAATGGGTCGAAGTCGAACGCGAGCGGCTGGAGCGGGAACGGCTGGCCACGGTGCAGGATCTGGCCGATGCCCGGCTCCGGCTCGGGCTTGGGGAGGAGTTCGTGGACGAGCTGGCGGGGCGCGCCGAGGCTCACCCGCTGGACGAACGCACGGCGGCCCAGTTCATGTTGGCCTTGCACCAGGCCGGGCGGACCGCCGAGGCGCTGGACCACTACCGGCGGGTTCGTGCCCGCCTCGTCGAGGAGCTGGGCACCGACCCCGGCCGCGCGCTGCAGGAACTGCACCGCCGGCTCCTGACCACCAGGGCCGGCCAGCCAGGCCCACCACCGCGATCGGTGGTGCCGCGTGAGCTTCGCGCCGCGCCCGCATCGTTCGTGGGCCGCGCTGACGACGTACACCGGCTCGACGCCACACTGGAGGCCGCGAGGGCAGGCGGCACGATGATGCTCGCAGTCGTCCGGGGCACCGGTGGGCTCGGCAAGACCTGGCTGGTCCTGCACTGGGCGCATCTCCGGCTCGGCCGGTTCCCGGATGGCCAGCTCTTCGCCGACCTCGGCGGCTTCGGCGCCGGCGCACCGATGACGCCGGCCGCGGCGCTCTTCGGCTTCCTCACCGCGCTCGGCGTCGAGCCGGGTTCAATTCCGCCGGACCTGCATAGCCGGTCCGCGCTGTTCCGCACCTTGACCGCGGGCAAGCGGCTGCTGGTGGTGCTGGACAACGCCGCCAGCACCGATCAGGTATTGCCGCTGCTGCCTGGGGGTGCGTTCTGCGCCGTGGTCGTGACCAGCCGCAACGGGCTTGCGGGCCTCGTCGCGGCGCATGACGCCCGCAGCGTTGCGCTGGGGGTGCTCCCGGCGGCGGAGGCCCGGGAGCTGCTGGCTGCCCGGCTCGGTGCGGCCCGGGTCGACGCCGAGCGCGAGGCGGTCGACGAGCTGGTGGGCCTCTGCGGTGGCTTGCCGTTGGCGTTGAGTGTGCTCGCCAGCCGGGCCGGGGCGCGACTGTCCGCTCTGGTCGGGGAACTGCGGGAGTCGGGCCTGGACAGCCTGACCGACGACGACCCGGCCGCGAGCCTGCCTGCGGTGCTGTCCTCGTCGTACGACGCGCTGACCGAGGACGAGGCCACCGTGTTCGGGTTGCTGGCCCTTGCGCCGGGACCGGATGCCGCCCTGGCCACCGCGGCGAACCTGACCGGGCTGCCGCCAGCACGCGCCCGGGCCGTGCTGCGCGGCCTCGAGCAGATGTCGCTACTCGAGCACGACCCGGACGGCCGCTACCGGATGCACGACCTGGTCCGCGCCTACGCGGCCGAAACCGCACGGACGCTGCCCGGCGGCGTCCGGGACGCCGCCGTGCGCCGGGTCCTCGATTTCTGCGCCCACACCGTCTACCACGCCGGTCTGCTGCTGGACACACATCGCGGACCCGTCGATCTCACTCCGCCCGAAGCCGGTCCGTACGTCCTCGAGCTGCCCGGCGCCGAGGCCGCCATGGTCTGGTTCGAAGCCGAGCGCGCCACCCTGCTCGTCGCCCAGGACGCCGCCGCGAGCCTGGACCTGCACGAGACCGTGTGGTGGTTGGCCCTGTCGACTGACACGGCCCGCCAGCGGCGAGGCCATCGCGACGACCGTCTCGCGGGATGGCGGGCTGCGGTCCACGCGGCGACCTCGCTGCCTGGCCCGGCTCCCGCGCTCGTCGCCCATCGGCACCTTGGGCGCGCGTGCGCCGCGTTGGGACTGCGCGAGGAGGCGGCCCGGCAGCTGCGGCGCGCCATCGGTCTCGCCGGAGACCACGACGACCGCTACGAACTGGGCCACGCCCACCAGGCACTCGCCCGGACGCTGGAGCGGCACGACGACGAGCTGGCGCTGACCCACGCCATCCGCGCGTTGCGCCTGTTCGAGAACCTCGGCCTGCCAGTGTGCACAGCCCACGGACACAATGCTGTGGGCCGGCACGCCGCCCGGCTCGGCGACCACGACACCGCCCGCGACCACTTCGGCGCTGCCCTGACTCTGCATCGCGACCACGGCAACGCCGCGGGGGAGGCCGACAGCCTCGACCGGCTTGCCCGCCTCGAACACGACGCGGGCAACCACGACAAGGCCAGCTGCCTCCACCGACGGGCGCTCACCCTCCGACGCGGGCTCGGCCACCTCCCGGCGTCCGCCGAAACGCTCGACCATCTCGGCCTTTCGCACGCCGCCCTCGGCCGGACCGGCGAAGCGCGCGAAGCGTGGCAGGAAGCTCTGGAGCTGTACCGGTGTCAGGGCCGGGTCGACGAGGGCGAACGGGTGGAGCAACAGCTCGGCGGGTTGGGAGCCGCTCGGCCCAGGCATACTCGAGTTTCCACTGTCCACCAAAAGGAGAAGAAATGAAGAAGATCCTCACGCTCGCCGGGCTCGTGGCCGCGGCGGCGGTCCTGGTGGTCGCCCCGGCGGCCGCGGCACAGCCGGCCGGGCCGGTGTCCCGGCCCGACTGCATCGGGTGCTGGGAGTAGTCCGGCCCAAGTCGGCACCGCCGCAGGAAGCGGCGATACGGGCTCATCGGATCACGCCGCGGAGGTGAAACACGTAAGACCTCGCCGGCACGAAGTTCCGGTCGCCACGAGCCCGTCGATGATCGGCGGCCAAGTCAGCGGCGGTCGCTCAGGTGCGCGCAGCGAATTCGGCGACCTCATCGCGGTCTGGTCTGCCACCGAGAAGATCGTCACGTGCCTCCGCTGCCACTGGCGGTAACGTGCCCGACCCAGTCGCCCTAGCTTGACTCTGTCGGTGATCTTGTCGTCGTCGAGGTCAGCTGCTCACAGCCCGCCGGGACTTCAGCCTGGGGAGCCCGTTCTGGTCCAGGAAGTCCTGGAAGGTGGTCGGTGGCCGGGGCGAGGTTGTTTCGCCGGGCGAGGACAGCCTGCTCAGGCGCTCGATGTTCACGGCGATTGCCGTGAACACATGTTGCAGGTGGGCCTTCGGCTGTCCCCTATAGCGGCACCAACGACCGGTGACCGGGCAGACCTGCGCTAATACCACGAAGGGAACTGGCGCGTGGTCAACCGGCACGCCCTACTCCTGCTGCGACTCGCCAAGACCGCGGGCGTGGACTCGGAGGACCTCGCCGACCACATTGAAACCTCCGCGCGCTGGGGCTGGTCATCATGCCGTGCTCATCGGCAGCGGCGTGATCAAGACTGCATCCGTGCATGGATCTCGGCGGACCCTCTGTCACCTGCGCGGATAAGGTTTTCGGCAGGCACAATGCCAAGAACAACATGACTCCCCGGATCGCGTGTCATCCCGCCTCTATGGTCCAATGCCACGTAGCTTAAGTTGATCATGGTGTTGTGTGGGGTTCTTGTTGTCGGTTCGGCGTGGTGACCTGGTGGTCGTGTCGGGGGCCGGCACGGTCTGCGGTGTGGACGCGGGTGTGGTGTCGCCGGATCAGGTGTCGTTGGGTGTGCTGGTGGCCGCGGTGTCACGGGACGCGGTGGATGACGCGGTCGCGGTGTGCGGTGTCGGCGCGAAACGATCGGACGGGAAACTGCCGCCGCATGTGGTGGCGTATCTGACGATGGCGCTGTGCCTGTTTCCCGAGGACGACTACACCGAGGTCGCGACCAGGGTCACCGGGTCGTTGGACCGGTGGGGATGCTGGAACGCGGACTGGGCCGTGCCGACCGCGAGTGCGATCACCCAGGCGAGGAAACGGTTGGGGCGCGGGGTGTTCCCGGAGATCTTCGAGCGGACCTGTGGTCCGGTGGCCGGTGACGCGTCGCCGGTGGCCGGGGCGATCGCGACGGGCCGGGGCCGGGGGTCGTGGTTGCGGGGATGGCGGGTGTTGGCGATCGACGGGTTCGACGTGGATGTGCCTGACACGCCGGGCAACGCGGCGGAGTTCGGATACGGCGGACCTACCGGGAAACGGTCGGCGTTCCCGAAGGCGCGGGTGGTGGCGGTGGCCGAGTGCGGCACGCACGCGTTCGTGGCCGCGGAGGTCGGTGCCTACGCGGTCGGGGAGAAGACCCTGGCCGGGCGGCTCTATCCGCGGTTGCGGCGGGAGGAGTTGCTGACCGCGGACCGGAACTTCTACGGGTTCCGCGCGTGGGGGCTGGCCGCGGGGACGGGTGCGGCGTTGTTGTGGCGGGCCCCGACCCAACTGCGGTTGCCGGTCGTGCGGGTCCTGCCCGATGGGACCTACCTGTCGGTCGTGGTCGATCCGGCGCTGCGTGGAGGGCGTCGGGAGAGGGTGATCGCCGCGGCCGTGGCCGGTGAGGAGCTCGATCCGCGGGAGGGGCACCTGGTCAGGGTGGTTGAGTACGACGTGCCCGACCGTCTCGGGAACGGGGAGGGCGAGTTGATCGTGTTGTTGACCACGATCACCGACCCGGCCCACGCGCGTGCCGACGAGTTGGCGGCGGCCTATCACCAGAGGTGGGAGCAGGAGACGGCGAACGACCAGCTCAAGACCCATCTACGTGGGCCGGGCCGGGTGCTGAGGTCGCGGCTTCCGGATCTGGTGCACCAGGAGATCTGGGCCTGGTTGATCGTGCATCACGCGATCACCGCGTTGATGGCCAGGGCGGCCGAGGCTGCCGATCTGGATCCGGACCGGCTGTCCTATACCGGGGTCCTGCGTCTGGTCCGTCGTTCCGCCACCGGGACGGCGGACATTTCCCCCTGAGTGCTGGGCGCGGGCTCTGCCCGGTGTGCTGGCCCGGATCGCGGGGCTGCGGATTCCGCCGCGCCGTGAACGGACATGTCCTCGTGCGGTCAAACGGTTCCGGCACAACAGTTACCGGATGAAAGAGCCCGACGAGCCCGCCAGTATCCGTCACGGCGGTCCTGCGACCGTCCGGCTGTATACCCTCAATCCCCAACAAGCATGATCAACTTAAGCTACGTGGCATTGGGTCATGGCCGGACCCAGTCGACGCCGATCGTAGCCAGCGATGAGGTGCTCGTGGGCGATGGTCGAGTCGTGTCACACCAGTCAGAACGGTGTTCGCGCGCCGAAACGTCTGCGGAGGCAATGTGGAAGGGGCAACGGCGCCCAAGTTTCTGGCCCTTGAGTGTGCTGGCGGTATTGCCTCGATGAACAACCTTTTCGGCTCGGACGTTGAGCGCGGTGAGACCTGTGCGCTCATGCCCGCTGATGGGGTCGTTTTCCCAACTGCTTGGGCAGCACGGTGTCGCTGTGGCGCAGTGCGTCCCACACGAGCCGGGCATCCTCGCTGGCGTCCCCGGCGGCCGTCCACGCGTGATGACCGGTGTCGTCCAGGACAGCGGCCAGGGCGAGGTGCCCGTCCGGGGGAGCGGTCCCGAGGTCGGCCAGGACCTGGTCGAGGTCGTCGATCAGCGAGACCAGGAAAGTGATGTCCTGCAAGTGCTTGGAGTGGAACGCCTTGGCCGGGCTCTTGCGGTGCTGTTCGGCGTAGGCCGCTGCCTTGAGCATCAGCGCGCGGGCCAGGTCGGGCACGACCAAGTGGCCGGTGCGGCCCTCGTAGGAGGCGCGGATGACGACGCGGTGGCGCAGCGCCGGTTTGCCGCCGGGGACCTCGATGGTGCGGCCCGGCGGGGTCGTGATCAGGTCCGGCGGCGGCCTCACCTTCGCGGGAGCCAGCACGTCGACCTGTTCCCCGCCCGGTCCCAGGTAGCGGTGGCTGGACTCCAGGGGACTGGCAGGGTCGATCCGGTAGCCCAGTTCCGTCAGCACGGCCACGGTGTCACGCAGAGAGCTGGGCATCACCTCCACGTCGCAGAGCACGTCCACGTCACTGGTCACCCTCGCCGGTGCCCGGCCCGCGACCGTGCCGTGCAGGTAGACCATGATCCCGCCGATCACCGCGTGGTCCACGGGCAACCGTTCGGCGAGCGTGAGCAGAGCGGGCCACAGCGCCTGGTCGGCTCCACCCGGCAGCGGTGGCAGTCCGACGTCGCCGAGCAGGGGAGGTGCGGCCAGCGGTTGGTGTTCATGCGCGGCGAGGCTAGCGTTCCCGGCCCAGCAGTTCCGCGGCCGCGTGCCGGGACCGTTCGTCACCTCGGTCGAGCAGATCGGCCGCGGCCATGCCGCGCACTGCCACGTCGTGCATGACCCCGGCGATCACGTCGGGAGGGAGCGTGCCGGGCAGGACCCGCAGTACGACGTTGGGTGAGGGGGATCGCCATCCGACACCTCGCACGCCGCGGACCGCGTGCAATGCCGCCTGCGTGAGGTAGAACTCGTGCTCGGACACTCCTGGAAGCAGGTTCGAACCGTGCGAGGCCGCGGCCGCGGCGCCGCCCGCGGTCACCCCGGTCAGGGACCGGACGCGGTTGAGGACGGGATCGGGGACACGTACGCGGTGTACGTGCGCCCGGTTGATCAGCATCCGCGGCCATCGCGGCAGCGGCCTGGCGGCGAATCGGCGGACTCGGACCAGGTCCGAGGATGACACCCAGTTCGGAGTCTGCCCGGAGGCCAACCACAGCACCGCCCACGCGTTGGCCGGGGTCAAGGGCCGCCCCGCGGCGGGGGCCGAGGCTGCTCGACGGGCGACGGACTCGGAGGTCACCAGCACTTCCCGGCCGGGTGTGACCGCGTCGAGGTCTCCTGCCCGGACCAGGTCCCGGACGTGGTCGGGGGAGACACGCAGCTGTTCAGATGCCGCGCGCACCGAGATCAACCCGCCCCAGTCGGACTTCTCGGACTTCACAGCAGCACCTCCATCACCTCTAGCTGTGCGTACTTGAACAATACCCCCCATGGTGGGGGGTATTGTTGTGGCATCGATGGTCGACTTCCGCCGGGCGCATTTATAACCGCAGTGTCGACGCGCGTTGCCACTCCTGAGGTGCTCCCGATGAGTCCCTGTGGGCGGGGTGGCTGCTATCGAGATGCCGCCTGGGTGCCAGGCGGAAGGAGTCAAGGCGCCGGCGCCGTAGGGCTTCGGCGTCCGACGATGCCTTGCACCGCGGGTCGAACGGGTGTTCGATTTAAGGTGCGTCGTTCAGGTCATAGAACAGGCCGCCCTGAATGAGCGTGACCACAGCCGATAGGGAAGGATCACGCCGTGCGAACCGGCTTCCGCTTTCACCTCGTGGCATCGAGCCGGTCGCGATGACAGTTCCGTTGGCGAACAGCGTGCAGGTGAAGCCGGGCGCGGCACTCAACCTGCAGGACGCGCGGTCAGTTCGCGTGCGGATCTTGGGGACGACGGCGACCATCGTCCATCGCCGCGACGATGTCGAGCACGAGCGGCGGCGCCGTATGGGCTTGGCGGATGTCAAGTCGATGGAGTTGCTCGACGTGCTGATGGATCTTCCCCATGAAGCCGCGGTGACAAGGTCATCCCTGAGTCCGGCAGTTCTTCGCGTGCTTCAGCGGGCCCCCGCTGGAGTCGTGCGCATGGACAGCACCTCGGTGACCCGCCTGGTTTCGCCAGCCGTTACGCCTGTGCTCGCGGTGGTGTACGCGTCGCGGTGGCGCGACGGTCTGGAACGGGCTTCGGAGTTCGCCTCCTACATCCCGCGGATGTTCGTCGTGCCGGAAGCGCCCTCGAATTCGCTGGAAGCGCTGGCCGAAGCGTCCTGGTACGGCGTCGGTGTCGCGGTCGGCCCGCGTTCGGCACCGACGATGGTGCTCGAACCGGAACCGCTGTCCGACTGGCAGCCAACGACCGGGTGGTGGTGGTTCTGCGAGCAGGTCTACCGGCACGCCACCGATCAGGCCTGATCGGTCAGCCACAACGGCAGGTTCGCCCATACCTTGAGCGGTTGCTGGGGCTTGATCGGCTTCGCCTGCCGGAGCTGCTTGGCGAACATCTCGTGGTAGACGACCGCGTTCCGGCAGATGTTCTGCCAGTACTGGGCGCGCAATCGCATGGTGGGCGCGTCGAGCATGTCGGCGGCGTACTGCGACCAGGTGGCCACCGCGTGCGCCATGGCTTCGTTCGAGTCGGCGTTTCGTTGGAAACGGGACAGCCGCTGCCCTCCGCAAACCGCACAGGGACACATCGGCACCAGGTTCTGGCGGGCACCGAAGACCTTCATGAGTTTGCTGCCCTTCCACCAGCACATCAACTCCGGGATCAGAACACTCGGCGAGGGATCGTGCACGACAGCCCTTGAGGAGTTGGGCGGCTCGACGGTGTGGCGAAGGGTGCCGCCCGTGCCGATCGCTCCCGCGAAGGCGCCGTGCGCCACGAGGTCGAAGGCGTTGAAGTCGGTCCGCATCGGGAAGAGTTCGACCGATGCCGCGAGCATCCGCAGGTTCTGGATGATCCGGTTGGCAGCCTGACTCAGCGGATCCAGCTGTTTGCCCAAGACCAGACCGATCGGACATCCCATGTCGGAGAGAATCGCCGTCACCTGGCGAATGTGCCTGCGGTCCAGCAACGAGACATCAAGCGGTGCGGCGAAGATGACATCGTTGCGCCCGAGTTCCTTCACCTGTCGGGCAGCTGCCTTCAGCGAGTCGGTGTCGCCCGCTCGCACGAACTTGGTCGGCGTGATCGCCGCGCTGGCTCCGGCCGTCAATTGCTGGTTGAGCAGGTCCTCCAGTGTCATGGGCAGCAACTGGTCCTCGGGCGACCAGAACGGCGCATCCGGAGTGGCGAGGTGCTTCTCATAGGCAGCAGGGTCCACGAGCACGACGCCGCCATAACCCGAGTCCTCGAGCAACCTCATGCGGCCCTTGGTGTTCGCGCCCGCGAGGACGAGTCCACTGCGGTCCACGCTGATATGCGGCTCGATGTTCGGCACTTGGTTCGGTCGTGCGTAGACCAGCATGCGGTTGTGCAGGACGCCGACGCTGCCGGCGGGCCGCTGGGGCGACGGGCGATCAGCCAACTGCGCCAGCGCGCTGCGCGCGTCATCGCTCGGCGAGGCGCTGATGCCTTCCAGATCAGTCATCGAGAACCCCCAGAAGCTGGTCTCCCAGCATCGCGCGCAACTTCGCGGCCGTCGTACCGGCCATGGCCGCTGCGGCTTCGACGCCTCCCGCGGCGTCGACCGCGGCTCTGAGCAGGGCGGGCACGGCCGTCGCGGTCTCGTGTGGCAGCGGCTCGGGCTCGGCCGTCTTCCAGCCCAGTGCCGAGGTCTGCGTGTTGAGCGTGCGGTATCGCGAGTCTGTGATCACCCCGAGATCGAGGGCCCGTCGCATCAGGGCCGCAGCGGAAATCCGCCACCGCGCCTTGAGTTGCAGGAGCCGCGCCGGCGTGATCGGAGAGGCCTGCAGGTCGGATCGCACTTGCGCGGCCGGAGCAAGCAGTTCGCTCGCAAAGGCCTGAGCCATTTCCTCGGCGTCGAGATCGAGGGAGGGAGCGCAGGCGATGTGTCCCAACTCGTGCGCCTGGGTGAACCGCTGGCGATCGGCGGGAGCGTCGGTGTTGATCACGAACACCGGTGCCTCACCGGGCGGGTGCAGGCTGGTCGCGTCCACCTCTCTCCCGCCCAGCGACATCGGCACCACCAGCGCGCCGACCCGTTCCGCCACCTCGGTGACGGATTCGATCGGCCCGTCGGGGAGTTCGAGTTCACGGCGGAGGGCTCGTGCCGCGTCCTCAGGACCATCCAGACCCCCGACCTTCATCGGCACCAGATCGAACTCCCGCAAGGTCACGGTCGAGCCGGCCTCAAGCCTGCGCAGGAAGAGACGCAGCAGGTTGACCTGGGCATGCAGCTTGCGCAGTGTCGAAGCCTTCGTCGACTTGCGGTTGCGGTGGTACACGCACCCGTCGCCGAGCGACCACAGCTTCGCGTCGCCGACCAGGAAGTCCGGAGTCACCTCCAACACCGCGCTGAACAACTCGAGGCGGTCCCCGAAGACAGACAGGGAACCCTTTTCCACCCTGGAGACGTAGCCCTGGCTGATCTCGGGATCAGCCTTGGACAGGCGGGTCAGCTCTTCGGCGAGCTGCTTCTGGGTCCACCCGAGTGCCTCACGCGCGGCGACCAGAAGTTCGGGGTTACCGTCTCCGGTCACGAGGTGTGCCGTCATGCCGGAAAAGATACGCAGAAATATTCCGCCTGTCCACAGGGTCTCGCGAACGATGCTGATCCCGACCCGGGCCCACAAGATCGCTTTTGCGTCGGATCGAGTTGCGCACTACCGGTTCTGCCGAGTCAAGTGGCCGGAGCTCTCGTCGTCAGCAAGCCTCTCCGCGGCCGTGACAGCTTCGTCGTCGACCTGACCTGGTCGACAAGCCCGGAGCTGCGACAGCCAATTTGCAGGCGGGACTGTGACGTCGGCATCGCCATCCTGCGTTCGGTCAGCAGGCTCAGGTGTGCTGCTTCAAGTCGATCCAGCGCGCGTCGCCGTCCTCAAGCATGTCGATCTTGTTCGGTGCTGTACGGCGATCACAGCCACGATGCCCTCCGCCATAGCACCCGTGTGCGACCGGCAGGTGCTCGGGCGACCCGGACCGATGGACGACAGGTCATGGTCGAGCGGCCGTCCCGTATGCGGGTGAATGCGTGCAGCGCGTTCTGGTCGCTCTCGGGCAGTGTGTGCAGGTAGCGTTCGGCTGCTCGCAAGCTGGCGTGTCCCAGGCGTTCCTGCACTGTCTGGACGTCGGCTCCGCCAGCGAGGAGCCAGGATGCGTGGGCGTGGCGCAGGTCGTGTATCCGCACTCGTCGTGTGATGCCAGTGGCGGTCAGGGCGGGCTTCCAGATGGTGTCGCGGAACCACCGCCGCGACACATGGCCATCGGTGTCTAGCCGTCCTGCCTTCGCGGGCCGGTCCTTGCCGTCGACCCGCCGCCGGGCCCGGTAGTCCGCGTAGGCGCCTCGGCAGTGCTGGCACCGGCAGCGCGTCCCATCGAGTACCCGTAGAGGGTGCCGTGCCGATACCGACGCCAGCCTCATTCACCACAGTCAGTTCTCCTACCTCCCGATCTCGGGGTACAGGTCTGGCCGGTAGTCGTAGCTCCTCGGGAACCGCGAACAACGGATCCTCCGAGCCCAGCCCTTCGCGGTGGATGAACGCAGCGAGCCGGTTGACTAGGACCCGGCGCACCGACAGACGCCGGTATTCGCGGCTCTTCGGATACATCTTGATCAGGAACCGGCCACCGGTCGGGTTAGAACTGCGGCCGCAACTCCAGCACCGTGCGAGTCACCGTCACCACCGCCGCGGCGATGTCCAGGTCTGCGACGCGGAGTTCGGCCAGTTCGCCCCAACGCAGACCGGTTTCGATGGCGGTCTCGATCAGCAGCCGCCACCGCAACTCCTCCACCACGTCCAGGACCGCATCCAACTCAGGAACTACGCGGAGCTGCCTGCGTCGTCGAGGTCCATCACGAGGTTCTTCGCGGCCTGGGCGACCCACGCTGCGGTCGGGTGCGCCGTGGCGCCTAGTGCTTTGTTCCTCAATTATCCCGTATATTACTCGTCGATCACCAATGGTCGACGAGGAGCGGAACATGCCGAAAGTGCTGGTAGCCCGATTACCGATCGATGCCGCGGAGGAGCGGGCAGTCCGGAAGCTGGCGGGTGCCAGACACGCGCCCGGTGACTGGATTCGGCGGGCGCGAATCGTGGTCGCCAGTTGGGAAGGCGGATCGACCGAGGCCGTGGCCGTCCAGGTCGGATGTCACCCGCAGACCGTGCGTGAGTGGCTGCATCGGTTCAACGCCAACGGAGTGGACGGTCTGGGTGACCGTTCGGGAGCGGGCCGCCGCCCCCGGTTGACCGAGGACGAGCGGAGTCGGATCGTGGCGATGGCACGCACCCGGCAGCCGCCGGGCCGGTTGGCCAGGCAGTCCGACGGAACCCTGGACGCCGAGGTGGAAGGTGCTCCGGCGCACTGGACCTTGGACTCGTTGGGCGAAGCCCTGCGAACTGAGGGAATCGCCGTCGGACGCAGCCAGGTCCGTCGCATCCTGCTCGCCGAAGGTGTTCGCTGGCGTCGGACCGGTTCCTGGACCACGAGCAGCGACCCGGAGTTCATCCCAAAAGGACTCGGATCGTTGGGCTGTACATCGATCCGCCGGAGAACGCGACAGTAGTCTGCGCCGACGAACTCGGCCCCGTCATACCTCGCACCTTCCCGCCCGCACCCGGATGGTCCGGCGACGGACACCGCATCAAGGCAGTGCTGGACTACTCGCGCGGACCGGAGAAGACCTGGGTCTACGGAGCCATCCGCGTGCGTGATGGCCAAGCCGTCACGCTCACCGTTTCGTCGCGCAACAGCCTTTACCACCAACAGTTCCTCGAGATGCTGGAACAGGCAAATCCGGTCGGGGACATCCACGTGATCACCGACAATCTCTCCAGCCACAACAGCAAATCCACCCGTGAATGGCTGCTCGACCACCCTCGCATCACGCACGCGTTCATCCCGGTCGGGGCCTGCTGGCTCAACCTTCAGGAACCATGGTGGCGACTGTTCCGCCGCGAAGCCCTGGCCGGACAGAGCTTCGCCGACCCCGAAGAGATCGACCAGGCCACCAAGCAGGCCACAGCCGCCCTCAACACCCGTGCGAAACCTTGGGTATGGGGCCGTCCCGCACACAAACCCAGGAAGCTGCGGCGACGGTTTATTTACTACCTTTGAGGAACGAAGCACTAGGTTCGGGTGGAGGCGTTGCGGCGCAGTTCCCAGGAAATCGTCGCGGCATCCCGGCCGAGTTGCCTGCCGATCGCGCGCACGCTGAGGCCTTGAGCGCGCAGCAGCGTAATGTCCTCGCGCTCGACGAACGACAGGTATCGGCCGGAGATCGTTGTGGACAGTTGCGGTTTCACTCCACCAGCTTGACGGAACCACCGGTAACCCACCGGTGCCGACACCCTGGCCGCCTCCTATGCCTCGTCGGTCAGGACTCCGGTGGCGATCGAGGTCCAGAACCTGACGCGGTCCTCGCGCCAGGCGACCGTTGGCCGACCCGGTGACGGGATCTGCCCCCGGTGGTCACGAACCTGCTTCTGTTTCGGCCCGTATGCCATCGCTCCACCTCTCAGCCAGGGCGTTGCGACGACCGGTTGAATCCGCCCAGTACCGGGCGGTGCGTTACACCCAGCACCTGGCCGAGGTCGATGTGGTCACATCCGTTGGCAGTAAAGGAGATTCCTACGATAACGCGATGGCCGAGGCGTTCAACTCGTTGTACAAGGCCGAACTCGTCCGCCACCGCGGACCCTGGCGCGGTCTGAACGATCTGGAGATCGCGACCGTCAAGTACATCGACTGGTTCAACAACCGGCGCCTGCACGGCGAACTCGGACATGTACCGCCCGCCGAGTACGAAGCGCTACACGCGATGACCCACCCGGTCACCGCAGCCCCGGAAACCAGCTAATCCAGTGTCCACCAACCCGGTACTTGACAGTTTCGTGGACATACCACCAACAGGTCGTGGTCGACACCCGAACCCGGCGCCCATCTCGGCGAACGGCTCACTCTTGTGCAGGTACACCACCACCAGCAGCGCCTGCTGCCCCGGATTGAGCCTGCGCCACACCGAACCCGACTGCCGACGATGGGCACGGATCAGGTCGGATACGAAGGTCAGGGTCTGATGTGACAACGGCAGCGCGGCACGGTAGAAGAGCATGCGAAGCCCTCGGTGTGACAGGACTGATCTTGGTCGACAGCCCTCCTACCGAGGGCTTCATCCGTTGTCACACCGACACACCGACGATCCCCGGTTTGTGTCCTACATCCCTTGCCCGTCAAGGTATCCGTACTAGGATGAAAAAGGCTCAATGTATGTTTTCGCGCTTCTCATGGATTACCCTCGTCCCATGAGAGCGGATGTATTACTCGCCAGGTGCGGACGGGGTTCGGGGCTGTACGGGTTGCGAGTCGAGGAGCGCCTCGACTCCTGGTACTCGACCTGGGCCTTTCCCATCGGAGAAAGCCACGCGCAGGGGGAGAAGTACCAAGCCACGTCGGTCAACGGCGGACTACTGCTCGACTCGGGCTTCCCGGGATGTCCCCGGTGCGGAGCCAATTCGTTCGCCCTCTGCTCCCAGTGCGGGAAGCTCAGCTGCTGGTCGACCACCAGCCCGCACTGGCGGTGTGACTGGTTCCCGTGCACGGCGACCGGCTCGCCCAGCGGGAGCATCACCTCGTTCACCGCGCACGGGGACCGCTAGCTACTGCTCGATCACCGCGTGGACCGCGCCGAAGTCGATCTGCGTGCCCGGTGTGAGCGTGACCGATCGACCGGGAGCGACCGGGTGCGCGGACGCCGCTCCCGGAATCGACGCAAACCACTGCCTGGCCCCCAGGTTCTTCAGGCCGTACACGTCGAGTGTCGCGTGTTTGACGACCTCAGCCAGCGGGGGGTCGGGCAGCAGCGCCTCACCTCTCTTGCTGAGGTGGTGCGCGTACAGCTTGGTGTCCGGGTTCAGGATGACGACGCGTCTGCCGTCGATCGCGAGCCTCGGTGGCGTCCGGAACGGCTTTGCGCACCCCCAACAGGTGCCCGCGGCGTTGGTCGGGCAGTAAAAGTTCTGCCGACCACACTGGGAGCACTCGAAGATGGCGTCCACCGCGGCCGAGAGGGCTGACTCCCACTGGCCGAACGCAGGACGACGCCCTGGATCGGCCAACCCCTCGGTGAACACCCTCGTGAAGATGTCCCGGACCACCTTCGGGTACAGCTTCCAGAAGATCGGGGCGTTCACGTGCACGCCGGGGACAGGCCGGTTGGACCCGTTGACCGGATCAAAGATGAACACCGGGTTGATGCCGTAGATCTGGCGCATGGCCGCCGCGTCGAGCACATGGATGCGCGACTCCGCCTCGCCGTGCAGCGGGTGGTCGTTCATCAGCAGGAGGAACAACAGCACAGCCATGGAGAAGCTGTCGGTCAGCGCCGAGGGCTTTTTCTCCCCGCGTACGATCTCCGGTGCCATGAAGCGCGGCGTGCCCAGCACCCTGGACGTGGTCCGCGTTGTGCCGACGTTGTCGTTGTCGCAGATGAGGACGTCACCGGTCGCCGAGTCGATGAAGAGGTTCCCGTCGGAGATGTCGCAGTAGAACAACCCTTTGGCCTGCAACGCTTTGAAGGCCGCGACGGTGTGGTTCGCGCCGCGGACCAGCTCCTTGAACTTGATGGAGACCTGACGCCCGAGCACCTTGGTCAGGCTCGCGTAGTGCGGCGGACGCAGGGGCATCACATAGCCGAACCGCCGGTTGGCTGACACGATGTCGCCAGGCCACAGGAAGCGCTCGGACGGCGCTCTCTCCTGCACCAGCACGGCGATGCTCTCGCGCAGCTCGGCGGTCTGGAAGGGCTCGTGGTACCACTTGATCGCGACGTCCCGGCCGTCGTTCGTCCGTCCTTCGTAGACCTCGCCCTGCCCTCCCGCCCCCAGCAGCCGCCGCACCGTCACCAGCGCACCGGATTCCCCGCACAACTGCATGCCCGGCTCGAGCAACGAGGTCACGCTTGTTCTCCTTTTGGTTCGTCGGTGGTGCCATCGACGCGGTCCACCGGCCCGATGGGGTCCGGCTGCTCCAAAGGGCCCTGCGGATCGGGGTCGATCCAGGTGACCGAAGGTCCGACCGAGGTCTCCTTCATCGGTCCACCAGGGCGGTCCTCCGGAACGGGATCCGCCGATGGCTCGGTGAAGTGCGGGCTGTCCAGTCGCGGCGGTGGCGCGGGGTCCAGCGGAGGAACCGCCCGGTCCAGGTCGCGGACCACGTCCCGCGTCGTCCACGTGAGCGCCACGCTCATATCGTCCCCACTGCCCTGGCGGGAGATCTCGGGCAGCCACCGCCTGAGGTCCTCGTTGACCTCGGACGTCATCCGGGCGCTGCGCACCACGTCCTCGCAGAATTTGAGGAATCCGGAGCCCTGGTCGTAGGAGTTCGGCACGCCGTCGGTCGCCAGCACCAGTGCGGATGGTGCCGCGGTGCCCGCGAGCGGGACCGTGCCGATCCGGATGGTGCTGTCCGCGGCGTCGTCGCACAGCGACGGGGTCACGTTGGCAATCGCCTCTTCGGGCGGTGCGACCAGGTAGTCGGCGACGCCGTTTACCACCTTCACCATCGCGCCGTCACCGAGTTGCACCCAGTGCAGCGTGTGCGGCCCCACGAGCACGCCGAGCAGCGTCGTGCCGTACGCCTTCGCTTGCCAGGAGCCCAGGAGTTCGGTGTCCCACCCCGGATCGCCGGGCAGGGGCAACGGCCCCAGCACCTCCGGTTCGAACGAGGGTGTGTGGAGCGCGTAGTCCTGGAACCTGCGGAGTTGCCAGAAGAACATCTCGGTGTGCGCGTGCCCGACTCGCGCGGTGTACTCGTCGATGTACCGCGCGAGAGCCTGTTCCCCCTCGTTCTTACCGGGAATCCGCGGTGGGTCGCTGACCAGGTCAGCGTGCACCTTCGAGCGCCACGTCCGTACGAGGCTCCCGGACTCCGCGTCCCACAGCGCGGTCAGGTCTTCCGTGGTCGCGGCCTTCCCCAGGGCTAGGGCGCGGGCCCGGAAGTCGGTGAAGATCTCCACCGTGGTCTGTACCGCGAGGTAAGCACCCACATCGCTGCGGAAGTACCGTTCCGAGCCGTGGCCGTCGGCGACGACGGCGTACGCCCACTCGCTGTCGGCGAAGACCCGGCTGTCGCTGTAGTCCTGGCAGACGAGCCCGTTGCGCCGGTGGGACTCGCCCAGCGCCGAGTAGTGCGCGGCTTGCCACGGCACAACGGTCGCGTGGGCCGGTCCCCGGCCCGTGTCGCGCTTGAACGCGCTCACCAGACAACGTCCGGGGCGGCCAACGTCGGTGGCGGGGGAGGAGGAGGGGGAGGTGGGGTCCCGAGGAACTTTGTGCCGGCTGACTGGCTCGCGGGAGCCGACGCGGACTTGAGCACGGTCGTCGAGGCGTACTTGATGAACTGGACCAGATCCGCCGGGTTCTTCGCAGTCAGCGGTTCGATCTCGGGATGCGCGATGAACCGCCTCAGCACGTCATCATCGGGGTCGTCGCCGATGCCGATCGCTATGCGGATGGCCCGTTTTCCCCACGGCTCAGCGAGCAGCGCCCGCAGTCCGCTGTCGAAGTCGTCGGTGGGTTGCCCGTCGGTCACCAGCACGATCACCGGGGGCAGGCCGCGGTCGGGCATGTTGTCGACGGCGATCTCCGCCGCCATGGCCTTCATCGCGGCGCCCATGTCCGTGATCCCGCTGACGGACACGTCGGTCCAGCCGAAGTCCGCCAAGGCGACCGGCTTGGGGGTGATCCACCGGTACCCGGTGCTGAAGGTCATCGCCCGGATCTCCACCGCGGCGTGCGGGTTCTCCTCGGCGGACGACTGCATCTCGGGCAGCGTCTCGCGAATCGCGTGGTTCAACTGACCGATCTTCGAACCTGCCATCGAACCGGACACGTCGAGCAGCCAGAAGAAGCGGAGCGGTCGGTGGGAAATCGCCCCACCGGGCAGATCGAGGCTCAAGAAGAACTCCTGTTCATTGCGCCGAGCCGGGTACGACCCCATTCGCGGCGCTGAAAGTAGAGTGGCACTGCGGAGCTACGAGCGGTTCAGCAATCCTCGGTGGGCGGAATCGCTATCGGCCCTTGGCTGCTGCTCGTCATCGGGTACACGTTCACGGTGATCGCCCCATCGGGCTTGCCGGATTTCGGATTTCCTCCCCAGAATGCGCGACTGGCCACCACCGCGCCGTCAGGGCGGTGGGAGAAGACACCGAGACGTGGAAGAACCTCGGAATTGAACGCGGTGGCCCGCGCTTCGCCGGTGAGCGGCTCGTCGGCCACTCCGAACGACAGCACGATTCCCGCCTGCCTGCCGAGCAGGTCTGGTTGCGCCAGCCTGGCCAGCACCTGCTCCTCGACGGCTTTCAGGTGGTCGTCCCGCTGGTGCGACGGCAGTCCCGCCAGCAGCGCCGGGTCGGCGAGCACGCGGAAGCACACGAACCCGCTGTCCACACCCAGGGGAACAGTGGGGGTGGTTGTGGTGGTGGCCGTAGTGGTCGTCGGCGCGGGTTTGCTCACGGCTCCCCCGGTCTGCGTCGCGAGGAAGGCGACGACGAGGACCAGCAGGGTATCGGCGAAGATCCAACCGACGACGCCCACAAGGTTCGCCTCGCTCGGCCCGCGTCCCCGCCCCGGCGTCGTGCGCCTCACCCCGCTTGCCGTTCGTCGCCCGCCATCCGACCCCATGGCCACCGGCGCCGCGACAGCGGGTCGCCTTGGGCGCCGCCGCCGTCCCGCACGGAATGGGTGAGTTCATCGACTAGGAGGCGGCTCTGCTCCAGGCTGCGCGCCAGCTCGTCCGCCGCGGCGCGCAGGTCGGGCAGTGGACCGGGGAAGGTGCGCAGCTCGTCCACGGCCTGCTTCAGCGACCGGGCGGCGTCGACCGCCGCGCCGCTGAACGTGCCGAACGAATCGCCGACACTGGCGGCCGCCGCCCGGCGTTCCTCCAGTTCGAGGTCCAGCGCGGTGAGGATCGCGGCCCGCATCCGGTCCATCTGCTCCGGCAGCGCGCTCACGGTGGCCGCGAGCGCCTTCTCGGCGTCCCTGGCCACCTCCGCAGTGCGCTTCGCCGCCTGAGCGGTCGCGAGGGGGTTATCGGCCAGAACACCCAACTCCTGCGCGACCACCTCCTGGCGGGCGTATATGTCCTCCATCTTCCGGCCGAGGTCGCCGATGGCCGCCAGCACCTCGAGCACACCCGCCTGCGCCGCAGGCAGGCCCGAGGCGAGGTCCCGCGTTCCCGAGACCAGGGACTCGACCGTGCCGCCGAATCGCTCCGTGGTCGCCGCCAGCGCCGCGACCGTGAACTTCAGGTCGTCGGAGCTGGTCACAACGGCGCTCGCACCCACCCCGAGGGTCTCCGTGGCGCTGACGAACGCGTCGACGTTGTGCCGACCGCGGTCGATCGAGTCGGCCAGGTCCTGCCGGGCGGCAGTAAGCTCGCCCACGGCGACGCTGTAGGCGGCGGACTCTTTGCGCAGGTCCTCGATCCGGCCGGTGTACATGTCGCGCAGTTCGCGGTTCAGCTCGCCGACACTCGTCACGACAGCCAGCAGCCCGGCGCGCGTGGACGGCAGGTCGGTGGTGATCGCTGCCACGGTCGAGGCGAATGACCCGGTGGTCGTCTCCATCGCCCTGACGTGCGAGACCAGCGCGGCGGCCGGGCTTTCCAGGTCCTTGGCGCTCGCGGCGATCGCGGTGCCGGTAACCGCGAGGTCACCGGTGGCGCGCACCAGGTCGGCGATGTTCGCCTGACCGCTGGACACGAGTCGGTTCATCTCCCGTTGCGAACTCACCATCCGGTCGAGGGTCTCCTGGTAGGCGGGAAGCAGCGTCTCGACGCTCGCGGTCAGCCGGTCCACCACGTCACCGTCCGACCCCACCTCGTGGGCGGCCTCGGCCAGCGCGGACCGCAGCACGTCGACCTTCCGCACCCGGTCCGCCTCTTCGGCCGTCGAGGCCCGGCGTTGCAGGACGGTGCCGACGACGAAGAAGACGATGATGGCCAGGATCGCGAGGAAGTCGACCATCGCGACCACGTCGAAGGTCGCCCACGTGCGGCCGCCGAACCCGCGTGTCCACATCTGCAGGAACGATGCGTCGGCGAACTGGGCCTGCTCCGCCAAGGGCGCGTTCAGCAGCGACCGATACGCCCGCACCGCGAGGAAGATCCCGCCCCAGGTGAACAGCAGCGGCAGGAACAGCAGGAGATTGCGGACCAGGTCCATGTGGCGTGCGACCCGTGCGACACCGGTCCGGTCGTCGCCGACGACGGAGTCGATGTCGAAGAAAGCGCGCAGTTCCCTTTTTCGCCACGGTGCCGAATTCCCCGACTCCAGGTCGTCGGCGAGTCTTCTCAGATCTGCGGTGCTGCCGTGATAAGCGGGCTCGTCGGCCAAATTCCGGAGCTTGGCCACGATGGTGCCCATCGAACCCACTCGAACCTCGTTCCCATTTTTACGCAGACACGCGAAAGGCAAGGCGGCACCCCGTCAGGCGCCCCTTCAACCCGCTATCGCGACTACCCCGATCGCCGTTACCGATCGCCCGTCCCACTGCCGGATGGTGTGGATCGTGGTCGGACCGTCGGAGCAGCGTACGGTGATCCGACAAAGGAAAGTCCGCACATCTGCGGACGATTGCCGGTCGAGTCGGCTTCGGAATACCGAAGAAGGGCATTCCGGTCAGCGCACGGTCGAACCGTTCCCGTCGATCGGCTCTTCCGACGCCTGCCTGGCGCCAGCCGTTCCATGTCCCGTCCGGGGAGGCTCCTCGAACAGCCTCCGATACTTGTGGCTGAACTGGGACAGGTTGTCTTAGCCGACCGCGAAGCCGACGGCCGCTACGTCGTCGGGTTCGCGAGAAAGCGGGTCCTGACTTCCTGGAGTCGCACGCGCTGGTGTAATGAACCAGGGACATCGTAGTGACGGCGCGGAAGAGGCGGTGAAATGAGGCGAGGCCATGTCGGCCATCACGGCGAGGTCCTCGACGCGGAACGTGGGCGGCCTAGTGCTCGCGGATCCACTTCATCACCCTGGGGATCTGGCGAACCTGCTGTCGGACAGGCCGATCTGACGGACCGGTTCGGTCTGCTCGCTGCCAAGGAGGCGCCACGGGATCTCGCGTTCGAGCGCGGGCCGCAGCAGCATCAGCCATATGACCATGATTTGGTAGACCGTCGCTTCTAACTGTTGTGGTAGAGGCGGCAGAGTCGGGTGTGTGCGTCGTCGGTGGTGAAGTGCCAATCGGCCTGACGTTGGTTGGTGTTGGTGGCCTGCTGCCAGGCGGCGAGTTCGGTGTCGAGTACGTCGAGGTCGTCGATGCGGCGGTCGAGGCACTGGCGGTGAGTGTGGACAGTTCAATCTCAGCGATGTTGAGCCAGGACCTGTGTTTGGGGGTGTTGCACCAAGCAGGCCGATGGTGTCCGGCCGCCACGCCGTGCAGTCCCGATCAGATACTTCCAGGATCCGGCAGACGGTCTGGATCGGGAGTCCGTTCCAGACCATGGCAGCGAACCGGGCTTGTGGGCGCACCGCCTCCTTGAGCAGTTCGGTGGCACGCTGGTGAATCGCCAGTTCCATCTCCAGTTCGGCGATCCGACGCCGGGCCGACGCCCACCTAGCCTTCTCCACCGAGGTCAGCCCCGGTTCCTGCCCGGCGTCGATGAGCGACTCGCGGCGCCAGGTGTAGGTACGTCTGGTCATCGATCTGCAGGTCGTGCGCGACCTGGGCAACGGTACGCCCGGCTTTGAGCAGGTCAAGGACCTTGCTGCGGAACTCAGGCGGGTAACTCCTGGGCATGCTGACCTTTCCTGGGGATCATCAGCGTGAAGTCCCAGTGACCCGACTCCGTAAAACCCAGGGCACATCAGAGTCCTCACCAAGGCCGGGCGGCTTAATCGACGGGCGTTGCCATGCCGTTAGCAGTGCGGCTGGCGCGTCATACGATCGTCTGTGTTCTTTGACCCGTTCGGAGCACCAATCCACTTGCGGTGCGGTTACAGCAGAAGATGAGGGCACCTTTTGGCGGCTGCCGGAGGACCGGGCCATCTACCAGAGTGGCCCCAGGGGGGATCTTCATGGGTACCACTGTCCTGGAGATCTGCTGCCCCATGGCCTTCCGGCCGGCGGAGCGGCCGGGGAAATGTCACCAGGGGGGTTGTCTTGTCAGCGCGAAAATCATCCGCGATGCGGTCATCGGGTTCGGCTGTCGCGGCGTTGCTCGTTGTTCTGGCGATGGGCGTGGTCGCACCGCCGACCGGTCATGCCGATGTGATGGCGGCGGCGGCCGCACCGCTGCTCACAGGTGCGCGGCCGAGTGCGACCCGGTTGCCGTTCCCGATCTCCGATCGGGTGTCCGCCTCCGTGGACGTCGGCACCGGCAATCTTCTCATCACCTCGACCGAGCTCGTGCTTCCCGGAATCGATCGCGACGTGCAGTTGGGGTTGACCTACAACAGCCTGCTGCTGGGGACGGGTTCTGTGCTGCCTTCGGGCGCGGCGGGGCCGGGGTGGGCGATGCGTCTCGGCCACGACACGAAGCTGGTCGTCAACAGCGACGAGTCGGTGCTCTACCTCGCACCGGAAGGCCGCCAAGGCTTGTTCCAACAAGCCTCGGCGACGACGTACACCTCACCCACGGGGTTCAAGGTCTCGATGGTGAAGACCTCCACGGGGTGGAAGGTCACCGACCACGCGAGCAACGCGGTGACGACCTTCGGCTCGACCGGACGACTGGACAGGATCACCGACCGCAACGGCCAAGCCACCACCTTCGCCTACGACTCCGCCGGCCTGCTGACGCAGATCACCTCCACCCGCGGCGGTGCCGGCGCCAGGACCGCGAACCTCACCTGGTCGGGGGGCAAACTGGCGACCATCGTCCAGACCGGGGACGAGGGCACCCTGCGCACTTCGACCTACACCTACACCGCGGGCCGATTGACCACCATCGACGACCCGACATCGCGGAGTGTCCGGCCGGACTACGACTCGGCGGGTGATCTGACCTCGATCACCGACGAGGACGGCCACGTCACCTCGTTCGACTACGACAGCGCCCACCGGGTCACCAGGGTCACCCGGCAGACACCATCCGGTGACGCGGTCACCCGGTTCACCTACTACACCTCGACGCAGACCTATGTCGCCGGTCCGAACAACACCGAGCCCGTCGGCGGCCCGCAGACCACCTACACGCTCAACTCCGGCGAACTGGTCACCAAGGCAGTCGACCCGCTGGGCCGCACCAGGGAACGGACCTACACCCCGTTCAGCGACGTGGCCACGACCAAGAACGGCGTCGGCGGCACGACGGCCTTCGGCCACGACCCGTCCGTCAACGGCGGCGAATCGTTGACCGACCTCGCCTCGCCCACAGGCGCCACCGCATCGATCTCCTACGCCAACACCGGCGCGGCGAAATTCCTGCCCTCCGGTGGATCCGACACCCAGGGCAACAGCAGGCTGTTCACCTACGACGGGGCCGGCAACCAGCTGAACTCGGCCAACTCCCCGGCAGGCACGACCTCGAAGGTCGCCTACAACGCCGACGGCACGCTGGACACCTCCACCGACCCCCGCGGCAACGTGATCGACTACACCGCCGCCGCTGACCACCAGGTCACCTCCGTCATCCCGGCGGCCGGGTCAACGCTGCGGACTTCGACGATGTCCTACGACGGGTTCGGCAGGCTCTACAGCACCTACACCGGCGCCGGGCTGTCCACGATCTACAACTACGACCGCGCCGACCGGGTCAAGACGATCAAATTCACCGACGCCACGCCCGAAGTCGCGTTCACCCACGACGGCCGTGGCAACGTTCTGACGCGCACCGACACGTCGGGCACGACCACCTTCACCTACGACCCGCAGAACCGCCTCACGTCCCGCACCTCCGCCGCCGGGGGCGGCACCCTGAGCTACGGCTACGACAAGGCCGGGAACCTCACCAGCCTCGCCGACGCCCAGGGCACCGTCGGCTACACCTACGACGCCGCGAACCAGGTCACTTCGATGACCGCCGCCAACGGGCAGAAGACCACCTTCGGCTACGACAACGACGGCAGGCGAAGCGACACCTGGTTCAACCACGACCCCGGCTTGACCACCTTCGCCGCTCACACCAAGACCAGCTTCGACGGCTCGGGCCGGATCTCCCGTACCTGGACCTCGCGCAACTCCGGTGACGGCACCAGGACGTTCGACGTTTCCTACTGCTATTCGCCCTACGTCGCCGGACAACCCTGCCCCAGCGCCTCGGCGAGCACCGACTCGGGCATGATCCGGTGGAGTGTCGACAACCTCACCACAGCACGGTCGACCTACACCTACGACAGTTCCAACCGGCTCACCGACGTCACCAACCTGGGTGGCCACACCTACGCCTACACCTACGACAAGGCGAGCAACCGCACCAGCGTCAAGGTCGACGGTGCCATCACCCAAACCCTGACCTACAACTCGGGCAACCAGATCAGCAACACCGGCTACAACCACGACAAGCTCGGCAACCGCACCGCCGACCCCGCACAGGGTGCCTTCTCGTACAACGCCGCGGGCCAGATGAAAATCAGGACCAACGGCACCGTCTCGAGCACTTACACCTGGGCCGGCCCGGATCAAGGCGAGCTCGTCTCCAAGGTCACCGGCGCCGACACTACCGGGTACGTCTACGGCCGGATCGACGCCAACGGCGTGCCGTCGATCCGGTCGTTCACCAAGAACAACCAGCACTCCTACATCGACCGCGACCCCACGGGATCGCCCGTCGCCCTCCACCGACCCGACGGCACCACCCACTACTACGCGCTGGACAACCAGGGAAGCCCCGTCAACCTGATCGACAGTGCAGGCGCTGTGACCGCCACCTACTCGTATGACCCCACCGGTCGACAACTCAACGCCACCGGCTCAGCCTCCGCGGCCAACCCCCTCCGTTACGCCCAAGGACTGTTGGACGAGACAACGGGCCAGCTCAAGCACGGCGTCCGGTGGCACGACCCGGGCACCGGCAACTGGACCACGCTCGACCCCGTCAGCCCGGTCCTGGAGCCTGACATCGCAAGCCGGTACGCCTACGTCGGTGGCAACCCCGTCAACCGTCTCGACCCCACCGGCCGGAACATCGACCCCTCGGAAGCGTGCATCATCGGCGCGACGACCGGCGCCATCGGCGGTGCGGTGGCCGGTGCGGCAGCCGGTGCGGGGCTGTTCTCCGTCCCAGGTGCCATCGGCGGCGCCGCGTTCGGGTTCTCCGGAGGATGTGTGGCAGGCATCGCGGGGTACTGGTTGGAGCAGAAGTTCGACGAAGACTGACAACCGGCGTGGCGTGTCCCGCCGAAAGGACTCGGTGTCGCGGGGACCTGTGCGCGGCGGAGCCGTGCGACCCAGGCCGGTGGACAGCATCTGTCCACTCGTCGCGGTTCGTTCCCCTCGATGTGCGCCAGCATGCACATCGAGGGGAACAGTCCTCTGGGAACCCTCTCTCGTGCGATCGACGGGTGGCGTCCGACGCCGTGAGTGGTACGAAGGTATTCACCGGCATTTGGTTCACCACGTCCTGGACAAGCAGTCGCTGATCGGTGATCACGGTCAGCGCGACCATGGGCTCGCAGTCGTCCGCGGCGGCGAAGCCACGCTCGGCGATCTGCCAGAACGACACCTCCACCGGCATCTGCCGGCCTCCGTTGTCCGGAACATCCACATTGGACGGCGCGGCCGGGTCGACATCACGCCGGTGAGCACCTTGACGATGTCGCGGTTGGCCTGGCCCGGTTCGCGAGCCGGTTTGGATTCAACAGGTCAAGGCGACACGCTCCGCCGGTGTGGAATCCGAGGCACTTACGGGGCGGTTGTTGAGTGTCGTCGCGCTGGCGTCGAGGCCGTCCTGGCTGAATGCGGTCAGGTTCGTGCCCTTGGGTAGGTAATGGCCTGGCGCGGCAGCTTGGTGGTGTTCTCGTTCGTGCCGCGTTGCCAAGGGCTTTGCGGGTCGACGACGAACACCGCGACACCGGCGGCGACGGAGAATCCCTTATGTGCGGCTAATCCATGCCCCGGTTCCACGTCGGCGGAGCATGCAGCCTTGGGTTCATGCGTCCGTAGGCTTCGACCAGGGCGGGGCGATCCACCGCGGTGTGGCGGCTCATGGGCTTGATGATCTGAGGAAGCGGGATTTCCGGTCTGCCGGGGTCATGATCTGACTATCGGCCCAGTCGAGGGCCGGGCGCGTTCCGGGTGGCCGAGATCGGACCCATGTTCCGCTCTGGCTGCGCTCGACCTTGTCGGTGAAGCAGTTGCATCTTCGTCCGGCTCGCGTCCTGGACCAGGGTGGCGATGCGGGCCAACACGAAGTCCCCGGCGCGGTGGTCCACCTGCACCCGCAAAGAACCGGTGCCGTTGAGGGTTCCGGAGAACATCTCGCTGCCGGTGCGCTTATCCGCCGGCAGTGGTTCCCCGGTGGCGGCGGTTAGGTCGGACTCGCTCGCCCGTCGACGACCAGGTGGTTAGCGGTAGTCCGCTCCCCGGCCGTGCGGGCAGGTGACCTCGACGACGTGATCACTGCATCCCCGTCAGGGCCGAAGCGCACTACTCCGGCTCTATCAGTTGAAGCCACCGTCTGCTTGAACATTTTCTTATTCCATTCATGGTGGAAGATTTGCGATAAGCGATTGAGGTTGCAAGCGTGTTGCATCCGAATGCCGCTTCAGGGGTCTGTTGAATCAGGTCTTCGGATCGGGCTTCCGTATTGCATATTTTCTTCGGAAATGCTTCCCGCTGCGGGTTTCGACAGGTGGCGGGTCGGTGACACTGCGGTGATGTGCCCAGGGTCACGTCATCCGAAGCTTTTCGATTTGGTTGCGACGGTGGGTTGAAAGCTTGTACGATCCGAACGTCAGTACCACTGTACGAGTAGTGTTGAACTACTTGTGTTGACCGCCAAATGGAGGAATAAACAATGATCAAAACCGCTTCGCCGGGCCAGGTCCTTTTGCGGTCGCCCAGTACGTCCGAAGAGACGGCGGAATGGGTGGGTAAGGTGGCCGAAATCGCCCCGCTCATCGCAGAGCACCGCAATACGGCGGATGAGCAGCGACGCACTCCATTAGCGGTCATGGACGCGTTACGCGCGGCCAATCTCCACCGCATGTGGGTATCCAAGGAGTTTGGCGGCGGGCAGGTGAGCATCGAGACCGGGTCGGCCGTAGTGCAGGCCATCGCCCGCCTCGACGCCTCCGTCGCGTGGCAGATCGGCGTGCAGGGCGCGATCGGCCGGTTGTCGGATTATCTGCCGGAGCCCACGGCCCGCAAGCTGTTCAAAAACCACTCGGGTTTGGTGGTGGGCGGGGTGAACCCCGCGGGCACCGCCGAGGTGGTCGACGGCGGGTTCCGGCTCAGCGGTCAATGGGCCTTCGCCAGCGGCTACGCGCACGCCGACTGGATCGTCTGCTCGGCTTTCGTCACCGAGGGTGGCGAGCCCCGGATCACGCCGTTCGGCAAGGAAACCCGGATGCTGTTCGTGCCGGTGGCCGAGACGCACATGCTCGACACCTGGCACACCGTGGGTCTGCGTGGCACAGGCAGCAACCACTACACGGTTCCCGAGACGTTTGTGCCGGAAGACTTCACCGTCGCCGGCGTGGACACGCTCAAGCCGCCTGCGGCCCGACCCTCCCGTGCCTACCCCGTCGGCTACTACGACTTCGGGCCGTTCACCTCGGCCTCCACCGCGCTGGGCGTGGCGCAGGACGCCGTGGCCACATTCCTGGAGATG
Organism: Umezawaea sp. Da 62-37; assembly: GCF_032460545.1. Taxonomy (GTDB): domain Bacteria; phylum Actinomycetota; class Actinomycetes; order Mycobacteriales; family Pseudonocardiaceae; genus Umezawaea. The sequence continues at coordinate 1,152,285 of NZ_CP135965.1, read as the reverse complement.
GCCACGGCCAAGACACCCGCCGCGAGCGGCACCACGGTGGCCGCCAGCCACACCGCGCAGGAGAAGTTCGCCCGCTACCAGATGCTCGTGCACACTGCCGAACTGCTGTTGCGCGACACCGCTCGGGAGGTCGAAGCGCACGGTGAGGACGGCGGCGACGCGCTGTCCGCCTTGGTCAGGATCACCGCGGCCAGCGTCGCCGAGCACACCGTGGCGGCGGTGAACGGTCTCTATCAACTGGCCGGGTCCAGTTCGTTGTACACGACCAGCCGACTGGAACGGTGCTTCCGCGACATCCACTCGGCAACCAAGCACATCACCCTCTCGTCATTACACTTCGAAACCGTCGGACAATACCTGCTCGGCGGCATGCTGCAAATGCGTCGCTGACCGAGACACCCACTCCGTACGACGAAAATCAAGAAAATTCAAGACGTATGCCCTTGCGTCGTCGCTTCCCAGTGGCGCGTCCGTTCGGCATGTCACGAAAAGAAAAGGAATACCCATGAACACGATGAAGGCGCTCCAGCTCATCGCTCCCCGCAAACTCGTCCTGGCCGAGATGCCCTTACCGGAGACCCCGATGGACGGCCTGCTCATGAAGACCCGGTGCGTCTCGATCTGCTCAACCGACATCTCATTTTTCGAGGGACACCTCTTCCCGTCCGAGTACCCGATCGTGCTCGGCCACGAGTACCTGGGCGAGGTCGTGGAACTGGGTGCCGGGTTCTCCGCGGAGAACGGCCACGTCGGTGTCGGTGACCGAGTCGTCTACTGGGGGCAGACCGACTTCGGCGGCTTCGCCGAGTACCGCACGCTGCGGCCGATCTTCTCCGGCCAGGTCAAGGAGGACACTTTTGCCGCCGACCGGAACTTCTACGACGATCACCGTGCCGCCGCCGTGCGCATCCCTGATGAGCTCGACGATCTGCAGGCTTCGTTCATCGAGCCCACTACGGGCGCGCTGCGCGCGATCCTCACCCATCCGCCCAAGGTGGGGGATCGGGTGCTGATCCTGGGAAGTGGGCCGATCGGCGTGATCGCGGGCAGCATCATCAGGCGGTTGTTCGCGCCGAACTCGGTGGTCTCGGTGGACGCCAATCCGCAGCGCAACGTGTTCGCGCAGGAGCATTTCTCCGAGCGCGCGTACCTCCCGGACGAGTTGCGCGAGGAGGTCGAGGACTCGACGTTCGACTACGTGTTCGACGCGCTGCCCACGATCCAGGGCGTCGAGGAGGACAAGGACCCCCGCCGCCTGGCAATGCGCAAGCTCAAGCCCCGTGGCCGCTATGTCCTCTATGGCGCGTCGCAGGAGATGCAGAAGTTCGACACGTGGCTGATGCTCGCCAAGGGCATCAACGTCATGTCGGCGCCGTTCGACGTGACGAGCTTCCCGATGCACAAGACGGCGAACGTGATCGCCTCCGCGATGCAGATGCTGCTCACCGGTGTTGTCGACGGTAGGCGGCTTTTGTCCTCGGTATGCAAGTTCTCCGACTACGACAAGCTCGTCGGCGTCCTGGAGGACTACCGCGGAACGACCCATCTGAAGACGATCGTCGACTTCCGGTAGGCGTGGCGTGCCGGTCACAACGCGGTGACCCGGCGACGTCGCAGCATGTGGCGCGTGCCCGCGGCGAGGCCGGTGCAAGCCACGATTCCGCACACGGCCCACCAATCGACGCGGGACTGGGCGAGCACGCCGAGCCATGAACCCACCGCGCCGCCCAGGAACGTGCACGTCATGTAGGCGCTGTTGAGGCCGCTGCGGCGACCGGGATCCAACGCGAACACCCGGTGCTGGTTGGCCACCTGGTTGCTCTGCACCGAGACGTCCAGCAGCAGCAGTCCCGCCATGAGACCCACCAGGCCGGTGATCCCGACCAGACCGCCGGGCACGAGGACCACCGACGAGACGACCACGCCCGCGAAGCACACCGCGCTCACCCGGTCCGGTCCCACGCGGTCGGTCCACCGGCCCGCCACCGGCGCGAGCAGCGCGCTCGCCGCCCCGACCACGGCGACCACACCCACCACCGAGGTCGACCAGCCGTGCGCGGTGTCGGTAAGCATCGGCGCGGTCGATGTCCACGCGGCGTTGAAACCACCGAACAACAGCGCCTGGTAGAGGCCGGACCGGCGCAGATCACGGTGCTCCGCCAGCAGTCTCAACGGTGCCAACGGATCGACGCGGGCCGCTCGGGGTGAACGTGCGGGCAGTTTCCAGGCGAGCAGCGCCCCCAGCACCCCGCACAGGACTCCCGCTACCAGGTATGGGCCGCGCCAGCCCAACAAGTCGCCCAGCACGCCGCCGAAAGCGCGGGCCAGCAGGATCCCGGCGAGCAGACCTCCTTGCAGAACGCCCACGACCGCGCCGGTCCTGCCAGGCGGCACCAGGTCGGCCGACAGCGGAATCAGCACCTGCGGCACCACGGTCGTCATGCCCACCAGGACGCTCAGCGCGCATAGCAGGGCAAAGCTGCCGGTGAGCCCCTGCGTCACCAGCGCGACGGACGTGGACCCGAGGAGCACACCGACGAGCCGGCGAGGTGGTAGCCGGTCACCCAGCGGGACGACCAGGAAGATGCCTGCGGCGTACCCGAGTTGGGCCGCGATGACGATCCACGCCGCGGTGCCCGCCTCGACGTGGAAGTGCTCGGCCACGAGCGGTGTGAGGGCTTGGGGGAAGTAGACATTGGCCACGGCCACGCCGCAGGCCAGCGCGAGCAGAGCGATCATGAGGTGCAATCCTCGGTGGTCGGCGGGTCAGCCCAGGCCGGCCGGGCGGCCGAAGGCGCGGTTCCAGTAGGTCAACGGCACGTGATCGGCCGAATAGGCCTCCTGGACGAGCCCGATCAGGATCGTGTGGTCGCCCGCGTCGACGAGTTGATGGATGGTGCAGGCCAGCCGCGCGGATGCCGTGAGGAGGCCCGGTAAGCCCAGTTCGCAGGACACGGTGTCGTCGGCGGAGAACCGGTCGGACCCGGATTTGGCGAATCGGAGCGCGACATCGGTCTGGTGCTCGCCTAGCACGTTGACCAGATACCGGCCCGATCGTTGGAACGCGGCGTGGGTGCTCGCGGTCCTGGCCAGGCAGACGAGGACGAGCGGCGGGTCCAGCGAGACGGAGCAGAACGCGCTGCCGGTGAACCCCCAACGCCTGCCGTCGTCGTCGATGGTCGTGATCACGGCGACGGGGCCGGGAACCTGCGCCAGCGCTCGGGTGAACGCGTTCGGACCGACGGGCATCGGGGACTCCTCCTCGTGGTGGGCCGGCCGAGGTGTCGCGCCGTTCGCGTGCGAACGACCTGCGGGAGAGCACCTCGACCGGCCGGGTGAGCCGCGAAGCCTGGGGGACTTACGCGGCGGGTCTGCGGTCAGCCCGCGGCGGGAGCGGGCTGTGTGGCGTCTCCGGCCGCCACGGGGATCTTTACGGTCTTCGGCAATACCAATGTGATCAGCAGGCCGATGAGCATTCCCGCCGCGGTCGCCAGTACCGCCACGAAGTCACCGTCGGCGGTGGCGGCACGCAGTTGGTCGCCCTGCTGGTCGCCGAGGCCTGCGTTGGCGACGGCGATGAGCACGGCCAAGCCGATCGTGTTGCCCAGGTTCAGTGTTGTGGACGCCATGCCGGACGCCACGCCCTGCTCCTCCGGTGCCACACCCGCCGACGCGGCGATCCACATGCCGGTCCAGGTGATGCCCTGGCCGACACCGGACACGATCAAGCCGGGCACGATCGCCAGGAATGTGCTGTCGACATCGAAACCCAGTGCGAGGACGGCGGTACCGACGATACCGAGGCCGAACCCGGTGAGCAGCGTGGTGCGGATGCCGAGGCGGGTCGCCATCCGCTCGCCGAGTTGCGTGCCGGTCGCGATGGCCACCGATGGCACCAGGAACGCCAGTCCGGTCTGCAAAGCGCTGAACCCGTGGACGGTTTGCAGCAGTACGGTGAGGAAGTACGGCAACGCGCCGAACGTGCCCATGTAGATGGCCGTGATGGTGATGGCCACCACCAGGCTCCGGTTGCCGAACAGGCGGAACGGCATGAGCGGATCGGCACTGCGGCTCTCGATCACTGCGAACGCGACGAGCAACGCCACGGCCAGGACGGCGCAGGTGACGATGGAGGTCGAGCCCCAGCCGACCTCCGGTCCCTGTACCAGCACGAACACCAGCAGGGTCGCTCCGCCGGTCACGGTCAACGCTCCGGGCAGGTCGAATTTGCGTCGCGCGTGACCGCGCGGGTCCGCCGGGATGACCACCAGCGCTGCCAGCGCGACCAGGCCCGCGAGGGGGACGTTCACGAAGAACACCGCAGGCCAGCCGAATCCCTCGGTGAGGACGCCACCCAGCAGCGCGCCGACGGTGAGACCGCTTGCGCCCGCACCACCCCACACGGCCAGCGCCCGGTTGCGCTTCGGTCCCTCCTCGAACAGCGTGTTGATCAGCGACAGGGTGGAGGGCAGCAGGAGCGCGCCACCGATGCCCTGCACGGCACGAGCCACGATGATCATCGTCGGAGACGTGGCGAAACCGCCCGCCAGTGATGACACGGCGTAGATGGACAGCGCCAGCACGAACATCCGCCGCCTGCCCAGCAGGTCGGCCGCGCGTCCGCCGAATAGCAGGAAGCCGCCCGCGAACACCATATACGCGCTGACCACCCACTGCTGGGTCTGCCCGGAGAAGCCCAGTTCGGCCCCGATGTCGGGCAGCGCCACGAACACGATGTTGATGTCAAGGGAGAAGATCAGTTGGGCCAGCGCGAGCAGAGTGAGACTCAGCCCCAGCCCGCGGCGCGGCGACGTGGACGCGGAGTTGGACATGGAGAGCCCTTCGCAGTCGAGATAGTACGTAAATTATCGAACAGTCAGACTGTACGACAACCTGCGTACCGATGGAAAGGCCGGTACGAAAGTTCGCCTGTCCACGTAGCGTCTGGTTACAGTGGTGAGGTGATTCGCCACCACCCCGACCGGGACCAGATCCAGTTGGAGAACGTGCTCACCGCTCTGGGTAACCCGATGCGGCTCGCCGTGGTGCGTGCGCTGGCGGCAGGCGGCGAACTCCCATGCGGAACGGTGCTCAGCAAAGAGATCTCGAAGTCCACGCTCACCCACCACTGGCGGGTACTGCGCGACAGCGGCGTGATCTGGCAACGCCCGTCAGGCCGGGAGAACCTCCTTTCCCTCCGCAGAGACGACTTGAACATCCGCTTCCCAGGCTTGCTGGACGCCGTCCTGAACGGAGTCCAGGCCGCCCCTGAGTCCGTGAACCAGTATGCGGCGTTCTAGCTTGACTCTGTCGGGAATCTTGGTCGCTGCCGTGTCAGCCGGTGGCTCGCCAGGAACGCAGGCGCGGGATGTCGTGCTGGTCGAGGTAGTCCTGGAAGGCCGTCGGTGGTCGTGGGGGCGCACTGTCGCCGGGAGGCTGCCGGCTGAGGCGTTCGATGTTGACGGCGATGGCGGTAAACACGTGCTGCAGGTGGGTCTTGGGCTGCCCGCGGTAGCGGCAACGGCGCATGCCGTGGCCGTGGGCGAACTCGCAGATGGTGCCCTCAATACCGGACCGCACCGCGTAACGCTTGTGCCAGGCCGGTTCCTGCCGCTCGGCGCGGTTGCGCAACTGCAGTTCCAGGAGTTCTCGCGGGGGAAAGCCCACGTTGCGCGCGGAGCCACGGGAGGTGGTGCACTTGGCTCGGGCAGGGCAGGGTTGACACTGGTTTTTGGTGAAGCGGGCCACGATCAGCGGTGCCGCGGTCGGCGAGGATGTCGGGTAAGGGCCGTGCCAGCCCTTGCTGACCTGGCCCTGTGGGCAGGTGACCTGCTGGCGGTCGAAGTCGATCCGGAAGTCGTCGCGGGCGAAGCCCTCACCCTGGCGGTGCTGGTGGGTGGGGTTGCCCGGCAGTGGTCCCACGACGGTGATCCGGTGTTCGCGTTCGGCCCGCTCCAGGTGGACCAGGGATGTGTAGCCGCCGTCGACCAAGTGCTGGTCCGGTCGTAGGCCCCGGTGGTGCAGTCTGGTGTGGATACCGGGCAGGACTTCGGCGTCGGAACTGGTGGCGGGCATGGTGGCCACGTCGGTGATCACGTTGGGGCTGTCGCCGGAGCAGGTCTCGGTCACGTGCGCGAGGAACCCCGTCCAGCGGGTGACCTGCCCTCGACGCGCGTAGCGGGCTGTCGGGTCGTAGGGCGAGACAATCCGTTTCGCGGAAGACGGCAGACCGCTGTCCTTGTCATCGTCGCGCCAGCGCAGACGGCCCGTGGGATCCCAGTGGTAGTTCTGCACCAGCACCTGCCGCAGGGCCTGCACCTGCGGACCGTCCAGCAGGTCGGGATGATGACGGTTCAGGTGTTCGAGCAGGTGGCGGGCGTCTGCCCCTGTGGTGTTGATTCTGGTCTTGGGTCGGGTGGGGTTCTTGCCCAGACGCACCGGTCGGCCGTAGCGGCGGCCCCAGTGCTCGTCGACCAGGCCGTCCAGCGCGTGGTCGGCGGTGCCGGCGAGTTCTTCCAGGGCCGCGCGCACGGCCTCGGTGACCAGTTCGAGGCGGGTCAGGTCGCGCACGGCGGCCAGGACGTGGGTGGAGTCGGTGCGCTGGGTGGTGCGTTCGCGGACCAGTCCGGCCTCCTTCATGCGGGCCAGGGCGACATCGAGGAGCCGGTCGGCCCGGCCGTCGCGTAGGAGACGGTCGCGGAAGTCGCCGAGCACGCTGTGGTGGAAGCCGGGATCGTCGAGCTCCAGGCCGAGCGCGTATTTGAAGTCGATACGGCAGCGCACCGCCTCGGCGGCGTCACGGTCGGACAGGCCCAGCAGGAACTGCAGCACGCTGACCGTGGCCAGTTGGGCGGGTGAGAGCCCAGGGCGCCCGTTACGCGAGTAGCAGTCGAGGAAGTCCTCGTCTTTCCACAGGCCGTCGAGGCGGTCACGCACCCACATCGCCGTCGTACCAACGGGATTGCTGGCACGAGCCATCCGCGCGGTGAGCTCCGGGACCTCCACTGCGGACCGAGAACCAACCGGTAAGGACATCTGACCACCTCGGGGAGAGTTGCGACTTCACCGACCCCCAGAAGCCTGACTGTTACTTACCGGTCACCCTCCGCGACACGCCAACTCTTCCAAGATTCCCGACAGAGTCAAGCTTAGATTCAACCGGTCAGAGCAACGGTGCTGGTTGAGGAGGACGTGCGTGGCGCGACTGGGACGGCCGGGGATGTCGGATGAGATGAAAGCGGACCTGTGGCGGCGGTGGGGAGCGGGTGAGTCGATCAGCGTCATCTCTCGCCGGATTGGCAAGCCGCCCGGCTCGGTGTTCACCGTCCTGAAACACCACGGCGGGATCGCCCCCGAACCTCGCAAGCACCGCGCTGGAAGCGTGACCTCGGCCGAGCGGGAGGAGATCTCGCGCGGGCTGCGCGGTGGCGAGTCCTTTCGAGCGATCGCCCGCTCTCTGGGACGCCCCGTGTCGACGATCAGTCGGGAAGTAGGCAGAAACGGCGGGCGTGAAGTATCGGGCGATCACCGCGGGGGAACGGGCACGTGACCGGGCTCGGCGCCCGAAGCGGTGCCTGCTCGACCATCGGCCGTTGTTGAACGAGAAAGTGGTGCACCTGTTGAAGCAGGAGTGGTCGCCGGAGCAGATCGTCGGCCACCTGCGCCTGCACCACGGGGACGATCCGACGATGAGGATCAGCCACGAGACGATCTACCGGGCCGTCTACACCACTCGCTGGAAAGTGGTTCCTCGCGAGCTGTGCAAACGGCTGCGGACGGGGCGCCCGATCCGGAAGAACAAGCGGCACACGGTGAAAGGCCAATGGCGGTCACAGATCATCGGTGCCCGGCCGATCGGGGAGCGACCGGAGTCGGCCGAGGATCGCAGCGTGCTCGGACACGTCGAAGGCGATCTCGTGATCGGTTCGAACAACAGTCAGGTGGCCACCCTGGTGGACCGGAAGTCACGGTTGCTGACGATCGTGAAACTACCCAGCCGTTACACCGCGGTGGTGGTCCCCGCGTTGATCGAGGCCTACGGCCGCCTGGACCAGCGGCTGCACGCGACGCTGACGTGGGATCGAGGCATGGAGTTGGCCGCCCACAAGGGTTTCACCTCCGCCACCGGTGTTGACGTGTTCTTCGCCGATCCGCGGAGCCCTTGGCAGCGCGGCACGAACGAGAACACCAACAAGCTGCTGCGGCAGTACTTGCCCAAAGGCACGGACCTGTCGACGTTCACCCAGGTCGACCTCGATGTGATCGCGATGAAACTCAACACTCGACCCCGAAAGTGTCTGGAATTCCTCACACCGAATCAGAGTGTTGCCTTGACCGGTTGAATCTAAGCTTGAGTTTTAAGGTCTCGGAGCCCGATGGGACACCCGGTTGATCATGGATGAAGCCCTTGGTTGATCATTCTTCTTGCGACAGAAGGAAGATCACAACCAAGGGCTTCGATGATCAGTATGCACCACCCCGGCACGGCCGCCGCGCTGAGGGACCTCTCCCAGTTCCGCCACGCCTTCCACCAGTGCCTGACCGCGCGAGCGGACGCGTTGTTCGAACTGACCGACAGTGCACTGTGCGCTGACGGGCCGGTCACATCGCTGGTCGAACTGTCGCTGGCCACCGAGCACCGTCGTGGCCACGGCAGCCTGTACGACGGTCTGAACCAGGGCCGGATCGACATCGGTCGATTCCGTAATGTCATAGCCCGCCAACAGATTCCGCGTGGTCACGATGGTCGGATCATGCTGGGGATCGACGTCAGCCACTGGCTACGTCCCGATGCGAACACCAGCCCCGACAGGCTGTTCTGCCACACCTACGCACGCGGCAAAGGCCAAGCCCAGATGATCCCCGGCTGGCCCTACTCCTTCGTGGCCGCCCTGGAACCCGGCCGCACCTCCTGGACGGCGATGCTCGACGTCCTCCGGGTACGCCCGAGCGATGACCACACGGACCTGGCCGCCACCCAACTGCGCACCGTGGTGGACGCGCTGATCACCGCCGGACACTGGCGCGAGGGCGATCCCGAGATCTGGATCATCGGCGACAGCGGCTACGACGGCCCCCGCCTGGCGTTCCTGCTGGCCGATCTCCCGGTCCACGTGCTGGTACGGATGCGCTCGGATCGGGTGCTGGCTTTCCCCGTACCACCACGGCGACCCGGCACCCGTGGCCGCAGTGCCCGGCACGGAACCCGGTTCGCGTTCGCCGATCCGGCGACCTGGTCGACCCCCACGCACACCACGACGACCGACACCGCCCGCTACGGAGCCGCGCACGCCCGCTCGTGGGATCGGTTGCATCCCACGCTGACCCGCACCGGCGCCTGGACAGGCCACCATGGCCCGCTCCCGATCATCGAGGGCACCGTGATCCGACTCCAAGTCGAGCGGCTGCCCGGAACGGGAACACCGAAACCGTTGTGGCTGTGGCATTCCGCCACCGCGACCACCGCCGCACAGGTGGACCGCCTGTGGCAGGCGTTCCTGCGTCGGTTCGATCTGGAGCACACTTTTCGGTTCTTCAAGCAAACCCTGGGCTGGACCACGCCCCGTATCCGGACTCCCGAGGCGGCGGATCGATGGACCTGGCTGGTGATCGTTGCCTACACCCAACTTCGGCTGGCTCGTCCTCTCGTGGAGGACCTACGGCGTCCCTGGGAGCGGAAGGCGGTCACACCTGACAGGTTGTCCCCGGCCAGGGTCCGACGGGGATTTCGTCGAGTTCGACCGGCGGCAGCCTTGCCCGCCGGCGCGCCGAAATTCTCCCGACCCGGTCCTGGGCGTCCAGCAGGATCACGAAACGCCCGCCGAGCCCCACTCCATGCCCCCGGCAAGACCCCAAAAACGGACATCAATGGTTAAACAAAAAGCTAAGGCCGCTGATTTCAGGATCTGGTTCGCCCGCCGCAGCTCACGGTTCTCCCGCTCCAGCTGCGCGACCCGTTCCACATCGCTGGACGTGGTGCCGGGCCGGTCACCGGCGTCGACCTCCGCGCGCTTGACCCAGGTCCGCAACGCCTCGGGGTGGATCCCGAGCTGATCGGCGATCCGCTTGATCGCACCGGTCGCCGCGGCCGGGTCCCGCCGGGCCTCCACGACCATCCGGGTCGCCCGCTCACGCAGCTCATCGGGGTACTTCTTCGGTGGGGCCATTGCTCCTCATCCGTCCAGGTTTGATGGTCTCCATCAAACCCGGTGCGCAACACCCTGATCCCGAAAATTGTTCTGGGATCAGGGTCTTTCCATGTCCGACAAGTCGAGGTACCCCGAGTAGTTCCGCAGGGATGCCGTCGCGTTGGCCTGTTCATCGAACCGGCCGTTGTGGTACATCGCCTGTGAGAGGCGCCCAGGCCAGCACGTCGTCCTCGTGGATCTCGGGCACCTTGGGGAGGGCGACGCCCTGCCGCGTTTCGGGGAGGGCGTGTGCGCCCGGTCGAGCGGTGTGGTCGAGCGCCGCGTCGCGACGCTCGACACCGAGATCAACCGCCTCACCGCGTTGCGCGACAGGTTGGGGGGGCGTCCTCGACCGGTCTACTCCTTGACACCGTCAGCTCTGGCCCATTCCTCGGTGAGCAGTTCGTAGAACCGCACGCGAGCGGGGGGCCGTGGGTGGTTGAGAGTTCGTCGGCTTCGGTGACGTCCTGAGTTGCCGGAGTTCCTCCAACGCAACGTTGACCAAGTCTGCCGGGTTGTCCCTCGTGGTGACCGCTTTCCCAGCGATCGCGCCCGCCTCGGCGGCCCGGACTGGGACACGATCATCCCCCTCGATCAAGCCATCGATGATCAACTTCTATGGCTCGTGCCACTAGCCGGCGTGTCGACGGATCGACCACACAACCGTGTCAGGTGGCAGCAAGAGGTCGTTGTCGCGAAGCCCGTAGTAGGACGAGGCGAGTGCCGGTGATCCGACGCGCGGCACGGCGACGACCTCGATACCCATGTTGAGCGTGCAGGTGAGGTTGATCCCGGTCGTGCTGCCAGGTCTGCGGAAGGACAGCGTCCCTGGTGGTGAGGGCAGCCACTCGACAACGGCTGAACCGACGCTTCGACGGATGACCAGTGCCGATCGGCACAGTCGCGCCAAGGAGGTGCCATCCGGTGTCGGTTGGCCGGATCCGAGCCGTCCGGTTGGTGGTCGAGTCCCTTCCGCTTCGCCGAACAGCTCCCACCGGTCGGCTTCGTGGAAGTGGAGGGTGCCCGGCAGAGCCAGCACGAGCAGTGCGGCGGCCCGCGCTCGGCGGCGGCCCGCCGGGGTATCGCCGTAGCGCTGGACGTCGACATGGGACAGTTCGAACGCCGTCGGCTTCTCCGTTCGCAACGATGCGTCGATCGCGTCGCGTGTGGCTGTGGCGGACCAGGTCGCGTCGGTGGGGCAGAAGTTGGGCAATCGCCGTCGGTCGTGCTGGATCTCATGCTGTTGGTCGCAGGTGGGCAGCATCGTCGTGGTCATGATCGGTCCGATTCGGGTGTGCGTGGTGGCCTGCTGTCCGTCCACCACGCCGTGCAGTCCGGTGGCAGGACGGCGTGGCCCGCGTCGTGGCTGACGGAAGCGCTGGAGAGCAGGAGTTCGCCGGTGACGGGGACGCGGACGGGCCGGTCGGACATGTTGACCGTGCAGCGGAATGACGCGCCGTCGGTGTTGTGTCGTGCGAAGTCCAGTAGGACCTGGGAATCCGACAGCCAGGCGAGGTTGTCGGCGCTTCCCAGCGCGGGGTGGGCGCGGCGCAGTGCCAGCGCCTCCCGGTAGAGCTCCAGGGTGGAGCCGGGCACGCCGTCCTGGGCGCTGACGACGAGACGGGCCCACTCGGCCGGTTGCGGTAACCAACTGACTCCGTCGGGCGGACCGAAGCCGTAGGGCGGATGGGTGCCGTGCCAGGGGATGGGCACCCGGCAGCCGTCGCGGTAGCCGTCCTGGCCGGCCGCCCGGAAGAACGCCGGGTCCTGGCGGCTGGCGTCGGGCAGGTCGAGCACCTCGGGCAAGCCCAGTTCCTCGCCTTGGTAGAGGTAGGCGGAACCGGGCAGGGCGAGCATGAGCAGGGACGCGGCACGGGCCCGTCGCAGGCCGGCGGCCTCGTCGACCGGTTCGGCGCGGCGTCCGGCGATGTCGCCGCCCGCGTGCTGCATGAGCCGGGTGGTGTGGCGGGGTACGTCGTGGTTGGACAGCACCCAGGTGGCGGGTGCGCCGACACGGCGCATCGCGGTCAAGGACTCGTCGACGACACGGCGTTGGGCGGCCGGTTCCCAGGGGCAGGCCAGGTACTGGAAGTTGAACGCCTGGTGCAGTTCGTCGGAGCGCACGTAGTGGGCGACGCGGTCGAGGGTGGGTGCCCACGCCTCCGCGACGCCGACGCGTTCGCCGGGATACTCGTCCAGGATGCCGCGCCAGTCGCGGTAGATCTCGTGCACGCCGTCCTGGTCGAAGCAGGGTGTGGCTCCGGTGTCGAGCAGGTGCGGTCGTTCGTGGCCGCCGAGGTCGGGCAGCCCGTCCGCTTTGACCAGGCCGTGGGCGACGTCGACGCGGAACCCGTCGACGCCGTGGTCGAGCCAGAACCTGAGCACGGAGCGGAACTCGTCGGCCACGGCCGGGTCGGTCCAGTCGAAGTCGGGTTGTTCGGCGGCGAACAGGTGCAGGTACCACTCACCCGGTGTGCCGTCGGGGTTGGCGGTGCGGGTCCAGGCAGGTCCACCGAACAGCGACTCCCAGTCGTTGGGGGGCGATTCGCCGTGCTCGCCCTTGCCGGGGCGGAAGTGGTAGCGACCGCGGAACGGTGAGCCGGGGCTGTCGGCGAGCGCTTGGCGGAACCAGGCGTGCTGGTCGGAGGAGTGGTTGGGCACCACGTCGACGATCACCCGCAGCCCCAGGGCGTGCGCGTCGGTGATGAGCGCCCTGGCGTCGTCGAGCGTGCCGAAGACGGGGTCCACCACGCGGTAGTCGACGACGTCGTAGCCCGCGTCGGCTTGGGGCGAGAGGTAGAACGGGGACAACCAGAGGGCGTCCACTCCCAGCGCGGCGAGGTAGGGCAGCCTGGTCCGGATGCCAGGGAGGTCACCGATGCCGTCGCCGTCGGAATCGGCGAAGCTGCGCGGGTAGATCTGGTAGACGACCGCGTCGCGCCACCACGCCGTGGAGGCTGTCGCGACGTGCACGTCGTCAGTCAACTGCCGAGTCATCGGTCCCCTCGTCGTCGGCGTCGCGTGGACGGCGGCGTCGGCGGGTGAACCCCGCACTGGCAGAGGATGCTAACAGCTTGCTAACTCGTGTTAGTAACATTTGAGTGACCAAGCCTTGGAGTCGCGGGTCATCAGGAGAGTGTGGCGACGTTTTGGCGCGCGAGTACGCGGTGTTTCGGGTCAAGTCAAGGCTTGACGGGGTGACGCTCAAGCGAGTTAATCGAGTTAGTAACATATTAGTTGCGGTTGCTCAACGAGGAGTGCTCGTATGAGGTCCAGAAGCCCTGCCCCGCGTCGTGCGCCCACAGCGGTGCTCGTCGCCACCACCGCGCTCGTGGCCGCCGCCGCCACCACCACACCGACCGCCTTCGCCGCAGTCCCCGCCTCGGTCGCGGTCGTCGGTGATTTCACCACCGGGATCGGCTGCGCCGCGGACTGGGACGTCGCGTGCACGGCGACGCGGTTGACCCAGCGGCCGGACGGCGCCTGGTCGACCACCTTGTCCCTGCCCGCGGGCACCCACTCCTACAAAGCGGTTCTCAACAGCTCCTGGAACGAGAACTACGGTGCCGGAGCCGGTGCGAACGGCCCGAACATCCCGATCGTGGTGCCGGAGGGCGGGAAACGGGTCACGTTCGCCTACGACCCGGTCACGCACTGGATCACCGACGACGTCAACCAGCGGGTGATCACCGCGGCGGGGTCGTTCCAGACCGCGCTCGGCTGCGCGGGCGACTGGGCCCCCGAGTGCCTCAGGTCGTGGTTGCAGGACGTGGACGGCGACGGCACGTACACCTGGAGCACCACGGCCATCCCCGCGGGCTCCCACCACGTCAAGGCGGCCATCGGCCAGTCCTGGACGGAGAACTACGGCCGAGACGGCACACCCGGCGGTGCCGACGTCGCCTTCACCGTGCCCTTCGCGGGGGCGACCACCGCGTTCCGCTACAACGCCACCAGCCACGTGCTGACCGCCACCTCCACCGGCGGGAGCGCGAGCGCGCTGACCGTCGTGGCCGCGGGCGACTTCCAGTCCGAACTCGGCTGCGGCGGCGACTGGTCGACCACCTGCGACAGCTCCCGCCTGTCCGACACCGACGGCGACGGCACCTACACCTCCTCCACCACCGCCATCCCGGCGGGCACCTGGCAGGTCAAGGCGACCATCGGCGGAACGTGGGACGAGAACTACGGCCAGGACGGAACACCCAACGGTCCCAACATCGTCTTCACCGTGCCCGCGAACGGCGCCAGGACCGACTTCGCCTACAACGCCACGAGCCACGTGCTCACCGTGCGCTCCGAGGGCGGCGACGTCGGCGTGCCCGGCCCCGGCACCCCGCCCGACCCCGGCGCGAAAGCACACTGGTTGTCGCGCAAGCACATCGCCTGGGACCTCGCCACCAGCAGCGGGACCTACTACCTGTACTCGGCGACCGGGGGCGACGTGCGCATCGGCGCACCCAGCCGGGCGATCAAGCTGGAGCCCGTGCCCGGAGGCCTGCCCGCGAATCTCCGGCAGGCGTTCCCGCAGCAGGCGAACCTGGGCGCGCTCGCGTTGCCCGACACCATCACCGAGGCCGACGTCGAGAGGATCCTGACCGGTGACGTGGCGGTCGCGGCGTTCGACGGCACGACGCCGCGCGCGTCGACGCGGCTGCGCAACCACGGCGTCCTCGACGACGTCCACGCCTCCGCCCGCACACGCGCCCTGGGTCCTGTGTGGACCGCCGGTGTCCCGGCACTGCACCTGTGGGCACCGACGGCCCGCTCGGTCAAGATCAACCTCTACGACGACGCCACCACGGGAACACCGTCCTCGACCGTGGCGCTGGCCGCGAGCGGTGACGGCGTGTGGAGCGCGACCGGCACCGCCACGTGGAAGAACAAGTACTACCTGTTCGACGTCGAGGTCCTGTCCGACAGCGGCTCGTTCCTGCACAACCTCGTCACCGACCCCTATTCGGTGGGGCTGTCCACCAACGGCACCCGCAGCGCGCTGCTGGACCTGGCCGACCCGGCCCTGACCCCGACCGGCTGGACGTCACTGGCAAAACCGGCCCTGGCCAAGCCGGAGGACCAGGCCATCTACGAACTGCACATCCGCGACTTCTCCATCGGCGACACCACCGTCCCCACCGCCGACCGCGGCACCTACCGCGCCTTCGCGGCCTCGGGCAGCAACGGCATGAAGCACCTGACCGATCTCGCCCGCGCCGGACTCACCACCGTGCACCTGTTGCCGTTCGCCGACTTCACCATCCAGGAGCAGCGCTCGCAGCACCAGACCCCGCAGTGCGACCTGCGCTCCATGCCGCGCGACAGCGACCAGCAGCAGTCCTGCGTCAACGCCGTCGCCGGCAGCGACGGCTTCGACTGGGGCTACAACACCCAGCACTACACCGTGCCGGACGGGTCGTACGCGACCAACCCGCAGGGCGGCGCCCGCACCCTGGAGACCCGGCAGATGGTCGCGGGCCTCAACGGCGCCGGTCTGCGCACCGTGATGGACGTGGTCTACAACCACACACCCGACGCGGGCCCCAACGGCACCAACAACCTCGACCCCGTCGTGCCCGGCTACTACCACCGGCTCAACGCCGACGGACAGGTGGAGACCTCCACCTGCTGCCCCAACACCGCCGCCGAACACATGATGATGGGCAAACTCCTGGTCGACTCGGTGCTCACCTGGGCCAAGGCGTACAAGATCGACGGCTTCCGCTTCGACCTGATGGGCCACCACCCCAAATCCGTGCTCACCACCCTGCGCACCGCCCTGGACACGCTCACCCCCGCCAAGGACGGTGTCGACGGTCGGGCGGTCTACCTCTACGGCGAGGGCTGGGACTTCGGCGAGGTGGCGGGCAACGCACTGTTCCCCCAGGCCACCCAGGTCAACATGGCGGGCACCGGCATCGGCACCTTCAACGACCGCGTCCGCGACGCCGTGCGAGGAGGCGGCCCCTCCGACACCAACCCCCGCACGCAGGGCTTCGCCAGCGGACTGTTCACCGCACCCAACGGCGACGGCGTCAACGGCGACACCACCGCGCAGAAGGCCAAGCTCCTCCTGCACCAGGACCAGATCAAGGTCGGTCTGACCGGCAACCTCAAGGACTACGCGTTCGTGGACAGGACCGGCGCCGGGGTCAAGGGCTCCCAGGTGCCCTACGGCGGCTCGCCCACCGGCTACACCAGCGACCCGCAGGAGAGCATCGCCTACGTGGACGCGCACGACGACTTGGTGCTGTTCGACAACCTGACCTACAAGCTGCCGGTGAACACCGGCATGGCGGACCGCGTCCGCGCCCAGTCGCTCGCGCTGAGCATCCCCGCTCTGAGCCAGGGCGTGGCCTTCTGGCACGCGGGCAGCGAGATGCTGCGCAGCAAGTCCTTCGACAGCAACAGCTACAACTCCGGCGACTGGTTCAACGCCTACGACCCCACCAAGACCGACAACGGCTTCGCCCGCGGCCTGCCCGCCTCCGAACGCGCCAAGGGCCAGTGGTCCTACGCCAAGCCGCTGTTGGCCGATCCCGCGCTCAAACCCTCATCCGCCGACATCGCCAAGGCCGCCGCGCAGTCCACGGACTTCCTGAAGGTCCGGGCGACCAACCCGCTGTTCCGCCTCGCGACCGCCGCCCAGGTCCAGCAGAAGATCTCCTTCCCCGACAGCGGCCCCAACCAGAAGCCCGGTGTGATCGTCATGCGCATCGACGACACCGCCGGCACCGACATCGACCCCAAGGTGAAGGGTCTCGTCGTCGTGTTCAACGCCGGCACCCAACCCGTCAGCCACACCCTCGCCGCCGCTCAGGGCACCAACTACGCCCTCGACCCCGTTCAAGCCGCGGGCAGCGACACGATCGTCAAAACGGCCACGTTCACCTCTTCCACCGGCACCTTCACCGTGCCCGCCCGCACCACCGCCGTGTTCCGCCTCGCCCAGTAACCACACCCCGAGCCGAAGGCCGGCACCCCGGAGCGGGTGCCGGCCCTCGTTCGTTCCAGGGACGTGCTCAGGGGAGACGCGGAACCGGCCCGGTCGACTCGCGCACGATCAACGTCGTGCCCAGTTGCTGGTGCGGGTGCTGGTCCTCACCGCGGATGGCCGAGATCAGGAAGTCGGCCGCCGTGCGCCCCTTCGTCGCGATCGCCTGCCGCACGGTCGTCAACCGCGGCCGCTGCCACGCCGCCTCCGGCAGGTCGTCGAAGCCGGTCACCGACACCTGTCCGGGGACGTCCACCCCCAGTTCGTGCAGCGCGTCCAGCACTCCGATCGCCAACACGTCCGACAACGCCACGATCGCCGTCGGCCCGTGCTCGGACACCAGCCGCTTCGTCGCCCGGAAGCCCTCGGCGCGGGTGACCGGCACCTCGGCCAGCACCACGTCCGCCATCGTCATACCGACCTCGGCCAACGCGTCGACGATGCCCTCCATCCGCCGCGCCAGCGGTCCCCGGTAACCACGCTCGGCCCGGTTCGGTCCCGGGTCCATCGACAACACCGCCAGCCTGCGGTGCCCCAGTTCCAGCAGGTGACCCACCGCCTGACGCGCGCCCTCGCGGTCGTCGACGTCCACACTCGGCACGTTCTCCTGCGGATCGCTGTCGACCAGCACGAACGGAATCTTGCGGCGCTCCAGTTCGGCGACCTCGCCGCGGTCGCCCTCCAACCCGCACACCACGAACCCGTCCACGGCCGCGTACGGGATCGCCTTGAGCATCGAGTCCCGCAGCGGCGCGCTGAGCAGCATCGTGAACCCCTCCTGGTCGCACACCTGCCCCACCCCCATGAGGAACCGCGAGTAGTACGGGTTCTCCATCACCGTCGCCAGGTTCTGCGGCAGCAGCACACCCAACGCGTTGGTCCGCCCGGCCTGCAACATCCGCGCCACCGTGCTCGGCGCGTACCCCAGTTCCTCGGCCGCCGCCAGGATGCGCTCACGGGTCGCCACCGAGATCCGGTGCGGGTTGTTGTAGGCGAACGACACCGCCGACCTCGACACACCCGCTGCCACGGCCACGTCACCGGATGTCGGCTTGCCCCGACCGCCGGCGGAGTCCGACCGGACCGGTTTCCGCACCATCGCACTACCCCACTCCACCGGACATCCACAGGTAGCTCATGTTACTAACGGCGACCGGCGTTCTTGAGCATTGTGGCGACCCGCGCGATTCCGCATGATCTCTTCACCTGCGCGGATCGGATTTTCGGCAACCACAGGGCTTCAAACGGCTGCGTTCGCGGCGGAACCCGTGTTGGTTCCGGTGGAGAAGGTGCGCCGGTACGCCGCGGGTGAGGTGCCGACGATGCGGGTGAAGTGGACCCTGAGGCTCGCCGGTGTGCCGAAGCCGCACGCGGTCGCGATCCGGGCGATCGGCTGGCCGGTCGTCTCGAGGAGTTGCTGGGCCTGGCGCACGCGTTGCCGCAGCAGCCATTGCAGTGGTGACAGGCCGAGCGTCTCGGTGAAACGCCGTTCGACGGTACGGACGCTGACATTGCTGCGGGCGGCGAGGTCCGCGGTGGTGAGGGGCCGGTGCAGATGTTGGACGGCCCATTCGAGCAGGAGCGGGAGCCAGCCGTCGCCGGAGGTCGGTGTGGCCGGTCGGATGTACTGGGCCTGTCCGCCGTCGCGGTGCGGTGGTGTGACGATGCGACGGGCGACTTCGGCCGCGACGGCCGCACCGTGGTCGAGGCGGACCAGGTGCAGGCATGCGTCGATGCCGGCCACGGTGCCGGCGGAGGTGATGACGTTGTCGTCCTCGATGTAGAGCACCGTCGGGTCGACCGTCACGGCTGGGTAGCGGCGGGCGAGTTCGTCGGCGTGCAGCCAGTGCGTGGTGGCCCGACGGCCGTCGAGGATGCCGGCGGCGGCGAGCACGAACGCTCCGGAGCAGATCGACAGGATGCGGGTGCCGCGCCGGTATGCCGAGCGGACCACGTCGACCAGCTCCGACGGCGGGGCCTCGTGCACGTCGAGGCAGGCCGGGATGACGAGGGTGTCGGCGCACCGCAGATCGCTGGTGGACGCCGTCTGCTGGAAGTGGAATCCGGGCAGCAGCGGCACGGGCCCGTCACCGACGCCGACGATCGAGAACTCGTACCAAGGACTCACGACGTGGGAACGGTCGACGCCGAAGACCATGCACGGCACCGCCGCTTCGAAGATCGGCATGCCGGGCGTGAGTGCCATCACGACCCGATGTGCCACCATGTCGCAAACCTGGCGCAGGCTGACGCTTGCGACACTGCCCTTCTCGCCGCCGGGCCACCATGATCGGCGGATGCCATTCCCCTCCGCACCTGCTGTTGCCGTGTACGGCGCCTACGGCCACACCGGGCAGTTCGTGGTCGCCGCACTGCGCCGACGTGGCGTCGCTCTCGTGTTGAGCGGCCGGGACGCCGGGCGCCTGCACGCACTCGCGGCCCACCATCCCGGTACGCGGGTGAGACCCGCGGCCCTGGACTCACCCGCCGACCTGGATCGGGCTCTGGACGGGGTGGTGGCCGTGGTGAACTGCGCCGGCCCGTTCGGCGACACTCCACCCGCCTTGGTCGACACGGCACTGCGCGCGGGAGTGCACTACCTGGACGTCGCCGGGGAGACACTGGTGGCGCGGGCCATGTTCGACGGGCCCAAGCCGCCGGCCGGTGTACTGGTCGCGCCCGCGCTCGGGTTCTTCGGCGCGCTCGGTGATCTGCTGGCCACCGCCGCCTGCGGATCGGGCCCGCCCGCCGACGCCGTCACCGTCGCGGTCGCGCTGGACAGCTGGGTGCCGACCAGGGGATCGCAGCTGGCGGCGAGCTGCGCGGGCCGGCGGGTCGTGTTCACCGGCGGCCGGCTGCACCTCAGGTCCGGTGGCACGCCGCCCGCGCCCTTCCGCTGGACCACCTCAACCTGTCGTAGCGGCCCGGTGCCTCGATCCCCGTCTCCACTGAGATTGCTGAGCCGATCCGAGCAAAGCCACGGTCGCGTGCCATCTGCTGTAGTTGCTCCGAGATCACGACCGCGGTTTCGGCACTCAGGAATTCCAGGAGATCTTGCGCTCCGGTGCGCGGATCGCACGAGAACATCGATGGTCCGCCGTGGCCGCGACGCTGGAACCGGCGAACCGGTCACCGCGACGCGGCATCCGCGCTTGCCTTGGAGACCATCTGATCTTGTTTTGGAGTGATCCGCCCGGATTGGCGATCGCTCCAGAGTTGATCAGCTGTGAGTTGGCGACGCGCGTATCCCAGCGGCCTGTCCGGTGATGACCTCGGATCGCAACCTGTCGTTGTCGTACCAATTCTTTGGGCGGTGCCGTGGAATGCGGCTGGTTACAGCTCGGCCCGCAAAAATGCGGACTCATCTGTAACGGTGTGGTATCGGCTGTATCGCGCTGCGATCTTCGGGCGATGACCACGATGGTCTGTTCGGTGGTGAGGTAGGGGTACGACTGTGGCGAACAACGGCGCTGTTCCGAGTCCGCAAGGTGCTGCGGTCGATCGAGCGGTACGGCTCTTCGAGTTCCTCGCGCGAAGCCAACAGCTCAAGTCGAACTCGCCCCGCACCACCGACAGCTACGACTCGGTGCTGTGGTTCGGGCAGTTGCCCGACCACCCGGCGATCGAGTCCGCGCATCGCGGGGAAGCACCCGAGCCCGGTGCCCCCTTGCTTGTGGTTGACCGGATCTCGCACCAAGAACCGCCTGAACCGGAATTGGAGTTGCGGCTCTGGCTGGAGGGGGAGTGGGACGACCCAAGTGCCCCACCGCGTCTGCGCGAGTCGATCGGCGAAGAGGAGCAGCGCACCGCGCTCGATGACGCGCCCGAGATCCGTGACGCCCATGTCGAGTGGGAGGCGCGCTGGTCGGAGTGGGCCGAGCGCGAGCGGAGCGATCGACCTGCCCGGAACGTCTACAACGACCTGTTCTCCGCCTACGTCACCGCGGCCGGACACGCCGAGGAACTCGAACTCGTCATCGGGGTCGGCTGCCTGTCGTGGTCGCCACCCGGTCACCACGTCGTGCGGCGACATCTCGCGACCGTGCCCGCCATGATCCACTTCGACGACGCCACCGGGCGGTTGATCCTCCAGCAGGCCGAGGTCGCGGACGGCCTGAACGTCGAGCTGGACATGCTCGATCCCGGTCGTGTGGCCAACCCGCAGCACGTCGTGCAGATCAGGAACGAGGCCCGCGAGGTCACCGCCGCCGTACTTCACCGTGAAGCCGTGGGCGGCGTGCTGCGCCGTCTGGTGCACGCCCTCGACGGTGACGCCGCGTACCTGGAAGAGGACGACGCGCAGAAGCCCGGCACCCACGCCGTTGCGGCGTTCGCGCCGGCCGTGGTCCTGCGCAGGCGTTCACGACAGGGGATCGTCGACATCCTCGATTCGGTCGCCGTGCAACTCGGGGAGTCCGGTGTCGTTCCGGACGGACTGCTCCCGCTCGTCGACCCGGACCACCGGCCTGCTTCGGAACGGTCGCCCGAGGCAGGCGCCCTGGTCGAACTCGACGAGGACCTCTTCCTGCCGCTGCCGGTCAACGACCGCCAGTTGCGCGTGCTCACCCAGGTCGACGCGAAGGCCCAGACCCTCGTCCAAGGTCCTCCCGGAACGGGCAAGACCCACACCGTCGCCGCTCTGCTGTCCCACCTCCTCGCGCAGGGCAAGCGCGTGCTCGTCACCGCGCACACCGACCGCGCCCTGAAGGAGGTGCGGGCGAAGCTGCCCGAGGCCATCGCGCCGCTGGCCGTCTCGGTCGTCGGCTCCTCGCGCTCGGACCTCGCGGACCTCAAGGTCGCCGTGGAGCGGATCAGCCACGTGGCCAGTGAGTACGACGCCGAAGCCGCGCACCGGGCCATCGAGGACCACCTCACCGCGATCGAAGAACTCCGCCTGCGTCGGGCCGGGTTGTACCGGCGCCTGCTCGACGCACGCGGTGAAGAGGTGGCCGAGCACGAGGTCGGTGACTACCGGGGCACGCTCGCCGCCCTGGCGCAGCGCGTGGAAGCGGAGCAGGAGCGGTTCGGTTGGGTGGCGGACCTGATCACGGTGTCCGGGGTCGACCCGTCCCCGATCCCGGCGAACGACATCGCCGAGTGGCACCGGAGCGTCGTCGACGACGCGTTGAACGCGGACGAGCCCGAATCGCGACTCAAGCTGCTGCCCCTCGCGGACGTGCCCGCCCCCGAGGCGTTCTTCGCTCTCGTGACCGCGGAGCGGCGGGCCATCTCGGCGGAGGAAGGCCACGGCAGCCTCACGCGGCACACCGCTTTCGACGCCGTCCGCCGTTTGGACCAGGCCACGCGGACCGTGGTGCGCCAGCGGCTCAACGGGTTCGCCCGGGACGCCGAGGACCTGTCGAAGCGGCGCGAGCAGTGGATGAACGACGCGCTGTCCGACGTCCTCGCAGGCCGCGCGAACCACTGGCGGTCGCGCGGGAGCCAGGTCGCCCAGCTCATCAGTCACGTCGGCCCCCTGGCCGACCGGCTCGGCCCGCTCACCGAGGTGCGGGTCGGCCCCTCCGACATGGGCGCGCTCGTCGCTCTGGCCGGGGCGCTCCGCGCGCACGTCGGTGACGGCGGAAAGCTCAAGACCAACCCGGACGGTTCGCCCAAGACGGGGGCGTTCGCCCCGAAGGCCGTGAAGCAGGCCCAGCCGTTGTTCCAGACCGTGCGGGTCAACGGAGTTCCGCCCACGTCGGCCGACCACCTCGACGCGTTCCTGATGTGGGCCGAGGCCACCAGGACGTTGGACGCGCTGGACCGGGCGTGGCCCGACTCGGTGCACGTCCCCGCGGAGGACACGCTGAGCGAGCGGCTCCAGTGGCACGTGACCGAGTTGGAGCAGTTGCGCCGCGTGCTGGCACTGGGTGAAGCCCTGGAAGGGGAGGAACGCGGCCTGGCGGGGCTCGGTCTGCCACGCCCCAACTGGACCGACCTCGACGCCGTCCAGACCTATGCCCGCCTCGTCGACGCCGCCGCCGCGTCGGACGCGCGCACCGCCGCGACCGTGCCGCTGCTGGAGGTCGTGCGGACCACCGCCGAGGTGGCGCAGTGGGAGGACGCCGCGCCATGCGTGAAGCAACTGGCGCAAGCCGCGGAGGAACGCGACCACGAGTCGTACGCGGTCGCGCACCACAGGTTGGTGCGCCTGACCGAGGTCGTCGGGCTCGCACGTCGTCGGGACGGGATCGCGGCAACGCTGTCCGCTCTGCTGCCGCGGGTGAGCGAGGCCGTCTCGGTGGACCCGCGCGACGCCGCCTGGGTGGGGAAGCTGGCTCACTGGGACGCCGCATGGGCGTGGGCAGTGGCACGGGCGTGGGTGCTCGGGCACGGTGACGAAGACGTCAACGCTCTCCAGGTCGAGGTGTCGCACGTCGAGGACCAGGTGCGCGGCCGGGTCGAACGGCTGGCGGCCGAACGCGCTTGGGGACACGCCGTGTCGCCGGAGAGGCTGCCCGGCAAGGCCCGCGCCGACCTGCTCCAGTACGCCCAGTTGGTCAAACTGCTCGGCAAGGGCACCGGCGTCTACGCGAACCAGCGCAGGGCCGACATCAAGGCGGCCATGGACCGCTGCCGTCCGGCGGTGCCGGTGTGGATCATGCCCGTCTACCGGATCGCCGAGCAGTTCCGCGTCCAGCCGGACATGTTCGACGTCGTGATCGTCGACGAGGCGTCCCAGGCGGGGCTGGAGGCGACCTTCCTGCAGTACCTCGCTCCCAAGATCGTGGTCATCGGCGACGACAAGCAGGTCTCGCCCACGGCTGTGGGCACCGACCAGCAGCAACTGCGCGACCTCGCCGAGCAGTACCTGTGGGACGACCCGTACCGCGCGTCGTG
The DNA here is from genome assembly GCF_032460545.1 of Umezawaea sp. Da 62-37. Classification (GTDB taxonomy): domain Bacteria; phylum Actinomycetota; class Actinomycetes; order Mycobacteriales; family Pseudonocardiaceae; genus Umezawaea. The sequence continues at coordinate 1,128,267 of NZ_CP135965.1, read as the reverse complement.
GCAGGACCCCAGGCGCAGCCTGTTCGACGAGGCGAAGATGCGCTTCGAGGGCATGACCACACTCGTCGAGCACCGGCGCTGCGTGCCGGAGATCATCGGGTTTTCGAACCGGATCGCCTACGAGCCCGACGGCATCCGGCTGGTGCCCGTGCGCCAGTACGGCGCGGATCGCCTTGAGCCGATCAAGCCGGTGTTCCTGGACAACGGCTACGAGCGCGGCGTGACCGACAAGGTCAACCCGGTCGAGGCGGACGCCATCGTCGACCAGATCGAGAAGTGCATCGCCGACCCCCGCTACGACGGCATGACGTTGGGCGTCGTGTCGCTGCTCGGCCGTGCCCAGGCGAAGAGGATCGAGAAACGCCTGCTGGAGCGCATCCCACCGGAGGAGTGGAAGGCCCGCGACCTGCGGTGCGGCGACTCCGCGGACTTCCAGGGCTCCGAACGCGACGTGATGTTCCTGTCCATGGTCAAGGCCGCGGAGCCGGGGAAGCGGATCGGCGCGTTGACCCAGGACCTGTACGTCCAGCGCTTCAACGTCGCCGCCTCGCGGGCCAAGGACCAGATGTGGGTGTTCCACTCCCTGCGCCTGACCGATCTCGGCAACCCCGAGGACATGCGGTTCCAGTTGCTGGACTACTGCTACGCGTTGTCCGGGCGCGTGGACGGCGTGGACGGCGCCAGGCACACGGCCGTGCCCGAGGATCTGAAGGTGAAGCCCTTCGACTCGCTGTTCGAGCAGCGGGTGTTCAACCGCCTCGTCGACCGCGGCTACAGCGTCGTCCCGCAGTTCCCGGCGGAGGGTTACCGGATCGACATGGTGGTCGTGGGTGCCAAGGCCAGGCTGGCGGTCGAGTGCGACGGCGACGCGTGGCACGGGCCCGACGCGTACGAGCGCGACATGGCCCGGCAGCGCGACCTGGAGCGGTGTGGCTGGAGGTTCTTCCGCATCCGCGAGTCGGAGTTCTACGCGGACCGGCCGGCTGTCATGGCCCGGCTGTGGGATGCGTTGCAAGGGCTGGACATTCATCCCTCCGGGTGGATGTCGGACGGCGAGGACCCGTCGGCCGTGGTGCTGCCTCCACCGGTGACGGCCACGCCTGAACTCGTGGTGCCCGAACCGGTCGTCACCGAGCCGGTGGTGCCAGAGCAGGTCGTGCGCACCCCGGTCGAGCCCGTGGTGGCGCCGAAGCCCCTGGTGACCGCGAGCATCCCGGATTCGTTCGTAGCAGTGGTCGTGGAGCACGGGGGTGAAGTGCCACTCGTGGTCGTCGAGGACCCGGTGCCGCCTGTCGTGGATTCCGCACTTGCCGCGTACAGGACGTTCGAGGGGACTGTGGTCCAGGTAGCCGAGGCATCACGACGAGACCTGCTCGACGGCCTTGTGCGTCTCGTCGAAGCCGAAGGGCCCGTGCTGGGCAGCCGACTGCACACCGCCTACGTCCGGACCTCGGGCTCCATCAGGGTTACGAAACTGGTCGCCGGCGAGTTGAACAAGGCGATCGCCCAAGCAGTGCGCGAAGGACGGCTTCTCGAGGACAACCCGCTCGGTGAGAGCGGTGTCAAGCCACGAACGTACCGGTTGCCCGATCAGCCGGAGGTGCGGATGCGCCACGTGGGACCGAGGTCGTTCGAGGAGGTGCCCCCGAGCGAGCTGGCGGCGCTGCTCCACCACGTGGCCGACCGGGACGGGAACGAGGGCGAGGAGGCGTTGCAGCGCGCCGTGCTGGAATTGCTGGGCTTGAAGCGACTCACCGACAACGTCAAGAACCGATTCGCCGCCGTTCAGGCCCTCCGAGCCTGATGCTGTGATCGGTCAGGGAGCTGAACTGGCGGCGTGAATCCCACGGGGTCGGTCGTCGATCTTGGCGGCGATGGCGGTAAGGCAAGTCGGATCGTGGTGATCCCGATGCTCTTGGGCAGGTACTCGCGCACGATCTGTTGCGCACCGGGTTCGATGTTCTCCATCGAACCCGGTGCGCAACACATGACTGCACGCCTGCCATCCTGCAGCTTGCTCCTGCCGGTCAACACCCATCGGGCTCGACCGTGATATTCCAGGCCCTGTGGCACAGAGTCCGTCGAATGGCCGGACGGGTCTCGAGCCGAGCGTCGGCAACTCCAGCAGATGCCTACTCGGGATGGGTGTGCGTCGCGACCACTGTGGTGCGGTCTCCACCGATACGGGTGATGGACCTGGTTGATCTTCACGTGGTGTGACCAATCCTTGTCGTCACTACTTCGTGCGGGTGCACGTGCAGATGCACTGCCAAAATGAGGCCTGAACCGCATAAGCTTCTCCAGTGATCACCGGATTCCAGCAGATCGACGTGTCAGGCCAAGGGCGGATCGCGTTACCCGCCACCGCTCGTGTGAGCCCGATCGTGGAACTGCGGAACGCCATACGGAACGCGATCGACGACCTCAAGCCGGTGACGACGGCGGAGTCGCCCGACGCGCGGTTCGAACGGATGCTCCTCCGGTTCACCATCTCGGTCGGTCCGTTGCGAAGCGGATTCGAAGCCCTGACCGGCACGGATCCGCATGGCCCCCTGGCTCAGGCGTTGAAGAGGCTGACCGGGGCTTTCAGCAGCGCGGCCGAAGGTGACATCAACGCCACCCGCAGCGCGTTGATCTCCGCTCTTGGTCTTGCCCTGCGCCTGGTCAAGGACGGCGAGCCGGACGCGGTCGGCATCGAGTTGCCGACCTCGCGGTCGCACTTCTGAACGCGTTCGACCGGTAAGCCCGTCGCAGCACGGATCAGGTGTCTCGCACGGGGGCGACCCCAGGGTGTTGCCCGTCCGGTTGGCCTGTCGGCTGTGGTGGAACCGGGTCAAGACGTTCGGCACTGTCGTGGAGCTGTGGAGTACCGCGAGCGGGCCTACGCTGGGACGATGGCGGACGGGCGGTTGCGCGCCGAGTTGGCTTCGATGGGATCGTCGTCGGCGAAGATCGCGCTGTCCGACGCACCCGTTGGGCAGCGGCTCGAAGCCGCTTTGCTGGCTTTGGCCGAACACCGGGCTCCGCGCACCACGTGCCCGTCCGACGCGGCGCGCGCGGTCGGTGGTGCGGACTGGAGGGATCTGATGGACCGGACCCGCGAGATCGCACGGGATCTCGCGCGCCGCGGTGCCGTCGAGATCACCCAGCGCGGTGAGGTGCTCGACGTGGACGAGTCGTGGCGGGGGCCGATCCGCATCCGCTTGGTGCGACCAGCCCGGTAGACCGGGGACGGCCGACGAGCAGGACCGGCCCAGGTGAACCCGGACGTCACCGATCCGGTGTGCCCTTGCACCTCGTCAATGGGCGGCGAGGTGGATCAACATGGTGGTATCGCAGGCCAACTGCTGTCCGGTGCGTCCGTGCGAACGACACCCGGATGGTCACCGCAGCCTGTGCGCTTGGAGCTTCGCGCCGAACTCCGGCAGCAGGCGGAGCACGTCGTGCGCGCGGTCGAACCGGACGACTTCGGCCCGGTCCAGGTCGGTCAGCCAGTCCTCCATGGGCCAGAAACCGTGGCGTCGGTGGAAGAGCCGGGCGTTGATCACCAGTTCTCGGACGTGGCGCTCCTCGTGCCTGCTGGGAGGGTGGTGTTGGTGGTAGGCGACAGCCCCGCCGATCCAGGCCAGACGAGCTCCGTGTGCCGCCGCGCGGAGCGCGAAGTCGGTGTCCTCGGCGCCGTATCCCGCGAACTGCTCGCAGAAGCCGCCGAAGAGGTCCCAGTCGTCGCGGGAAGTCGCGAAGGACAGCGACCAGAACAGGTTGAACCGCTTGTCGTCCAGCAGGATTCGCCCCGTTTCGGGAGCGGGCCTCGCCGGATGCGGTTGGGCCAGGCCCGCGAGTTCCCCCGGTGGGGGATACCCCTGGTGCGTCGGAGGTGGCAAGTACGCCACGGGGCCGCACAGCAGGGTCGCCGGGGGGACGTCGAGGGCGGCGGTGGTGTAGCGGGCCAGCGACCGGGGGCCGGGTATGCAGTCGACGTCGAGGAAGACCAGGAGTTCGGCGCCGCGTTGGATCGCGGCTCGTGCTCCGGCGTTGCGGGCCGCGGCCAGGGGAAGCCCTCGGGGGCCCGCGGTCACGGAGATCGGCGTGACTTCGGGGGCGGAGGGCACGGGGCGCAACCGCGGGAAGCCGGTCATGCCGACGACGACGTGCAGGTCGACCTCATCGGCGCTGAGGGCTTCACGTTGCCGCTGGAGATGGGCCTCACGCCCTGCCGCGATGGTGATGACCGCTGTGCGGGGCCGTCGCGTTCGACCCGTCATCGGTGCTGCGCCAGATCGCGCAGCACCGCTGCGGCACGAGCGGCGCCGTCACCGCCCGACCACCGTGACCAGTCGCGGCCGCGCGACTGCGCGCTGGTCAGCACCGCGGACCACTGGTCCGGTTCGGGCCAGGTCGGGGCCACCACACCCAAGTCGGCGTGGACCAGTGCCTCGGAGGTGGCGTGCTGCTCGTCGAAGGGGCGGGGCTGGGGGATGACGACCGCGGGCCTGCGGGCCGCCGCCACCTCGGCGAGCGCGTTCTGCCCGGCATGGGTGATGACGACACCTGCTTCGTCCAGCAGCGGCCACGGGTCGTTCACCCAGCCGTGGTGGCGCAGGTTGGGCGGTTGGGGGCCGGGGGCCTTTCCGGACGCGGGTGGACCGGCGATGTCCCAGTGCCACTCCGGGGTTGCCGCCGCCGCGGCGTGGAGTTGGGCTTCGGACACCGCCAGACCGCCCGCTCCCCACAGCACCAGGACCTTCCGCTGTGCGGTGGCCGGTGAGGTGGGGCGGCCGTCGAAGCGCGAGAACGCTCCGACGTGCGCGGTTTTGGCCGACCACGCCTCAGGCCAGTCCGGCGCGGGCTGCCGCGGCCATGGCGCGATGATCGCCTCGGCCAGGTCGTAGGCCGTGCGGTGGGCGCGGTCGGTCCGACGTCCGGGCTGCGCGACGACCACCACCGGCACGCCGTGCAGCCGGGCCAGCACGGCGATCTCGACCGATACGTCCGCGACGAGCAGGCGAACCGAACCGCTGCGCAACTCCGCGCTCACCAGGGCCATCCGTTCGCGCAGGCCCGCATGGTGCCTGGGGGCCCAGTGCAGGGTGTCGCCCGCGCTGACGTCGTCGTGCGTCACGTCGACGCCCTGAGCGTCATCGGGCAGCGTCGTCCACCGGCCCGGCCAGTGGGCGGGCGCGTCGAGGCTGGAGATCCCGATGACGTCGCCGTCCAGGTGGCGGGCGATGGACATGGCCCGGTGCATGTGCCCGGACCCGTGGTGGTGCACGTAGTAGGCGATCACGACCGCAACTCCCGGTACATCCGCACGTACCCGTCCACCATGCGGTCCACCGAACACGTGGTTTCAGCGCGGTACCGGGCCGCGGCGCGGTCCAACGACGCCGCTTGGGTGATGGCCGTGGCGAGTCCGGCCACGTCGTCGGGCGCGGCCAGGACGCCGCTGTGCTCGTCGAGCACCTCGGGTAGTGCCCCTCGGGCGAAACCGGCGACGGGGGTGCCGCAAGCGAGCGCTTCGGCCACGACCAGCCCGTACGGTTCCTCCCAGCGCGGCGACACCACGGCGACGGTGGCGGACCCGACCAGTCCCACCAGGTCGTGGTGGGTCAGGTGCCCTTCGTACACGACGTCACCACCCAGCAGAGGCTCGATCTCCTGCCGGAAGTACTCGGCGTCCGGTCGGGGACCGGCCAGCCGCAGCCCGGTGCCTGCCGAGCGAGCGGCCTGGATGGCCAGTTCGGCGCCCTTCTCGGGCACCAGGCGGCCGAACCACACCGGTGGTCCTCCACCACCGCCGGGCACCCACCGGTCGAGTTCGACTCCGTTGCGCACCACGGTGATCTTGGGTGCCAAGGAGGACCACTGCCGCGCGGTGTGGGCGCTGACGGCGGCGAAGTAGGCGTGCTCGGGGGAACACAACCCGATCGCGGACTCCAGCCACGGGGTGGGTGGGGTGTGCAACGTGGTCAGCACCGGTGTGCGCAGCGTCGAGGCCATGGCGATGGGCAGGTAGTGCAGCGAGTTGTTGTGCACCACGTCACACACCGCGGAGGCGCCGAGATCCATCATCAGACCGAGGTAGGCGTGGTGCTCGGCGATGAAGTAGTCGGGCGGCATGCTGACGTCGCGCCGGGATTGCGCGGACAGGGTCGGGAGAACCGGCATGGCCTTGACCCGCAGCGCCGGATCCGAGCCCGTACCGCCGAAAACCGTCACCTCGTGCCCCCGCTTCCTCAAGCCGGTGGCCAACTGCCACGTGTGCGCCTCCAACCCGCCTGCGAAGGGCTCGCGGATGGGGTAGCGCGCCGAAGCGATCAGACCGATGGAAAGCGGCGGGCTGGCGAGGTCGTCTCCCGACAGCCGGAGCGAACCCGTCACGGGCTCTGCGCGGACGCCGTCGCGCAGTACCGGTCGAGACCAACCTGGCCTGACGGCGGATGTTGTTCGTGCCACCGCATGTGCTCCTTCTACCGAGTGCGCCCGTCGATCCGTTCATCGACCGCGAACCGATGTGGACAGTCCTCATCACCCGCTGGTGAAGCGGCAATCACCTTTTCCGGCAACGGGGTGTCGAGGTATCCGATCTGTGAACAGGAATCACTAGAGGTGCCAGGCGAGACCGGTGTGACGGGTTTTCGCCCCTTGTGCCGGAGATACCCGCACTGGGCAGCGGGAAACAACGAGAGCAGGGTGATTGTGGACGCACGTCGTCGTGCGACGGGTTCGGTTGTGCGGTCGGTGGACGTGGCTCACGAGTTCCATCGTGAGCCACGTCGCGTGCGTGCACCCGGCAGCCGACTGAGATCAGGTGAAAAACGGCCGTAGGGGTTTGAACCATCCTCATGGCACACCTGGGTCACTTCACTCGAACAGGGCCCTGCCGACGCGTTTGGTCAGGCACAACGAGGGCTAACCGCAACCTGTGCAACGGCCGCTGAGAGTCGCCTCCGTGCCGGCAGGGCACCCCTACATCCGCAACATCTCGGACACGAGTGCCACACCGGGCTTCCACGTCCTGCCCGACCCGCCTGTGCCCGGCGCACCTGACGGCCAGTGGTGGCCGCACCAGGCTCTGGAACTCGGGTGGCTGCGCACCAACCACGAGCGGTTCGACCTGCTGCACCTGCACTTCGGCTACGAGCACCTCTCCGTCCACGACCTGCGTTCGGTGGTGGAAACCCTGCGCGCGCACGGCAAACCCCTGGTTCTCACCGTGCACGACCTGCGCAACCCCCACCAGGTCGATCCCGGCCCGCACCGCGAGGCGCTCGACGTGCTCATCCCCTCAGCCGACGCCGTCATCACCCTGACCCCTGGCGCGGCCGAGCACATCGCCTCCACCTGGGGGCGCGTCGCGACGGTGATCCCGCACCCGCACGTGGTCGACCCGCAGCGAGCACGTCGGGCATCCGCGCGTGGCCGGCGCGACTCGTTCGTGATCGGAGTGCACGCGAAGAGCATGCGCGCCAACTGCGACGCCGTCGCCGTCGCCGAACAGCTCGCGCACACGATCTCCACGCTGCCCGATTCGCGACTGGTGGTCCACGCCCACGACGACGAGGGCGGTCGCCGCGCCGCAGAAGAACTGGAGCAGCGCGGTATCGCCGTCACGGTGGGGCCGCCGTTCTCCGACTCCGAGCTGTACGACTACATCGGGGGTCTCGACGTATCCGTTCTCCCGCACCGGTTCGGCACCCACTCGGGCTGGCTGGAAGCCTGTCACGACCTGGGGACGACGGTCCTCGCCCCCGACTGCGGGTTCTACCACGAGCAGGCTCCTTGCCTGCTCTACCAGCGCACGGAGACCGCGCTGGACGCCGACAGCTTGGACGCCGCACTGCGCCGCGCCCATTCCCAGCGGCCCCGTTGGCGCGCTGATCCCGACAGGCGGAGCATCGACCGATCCGCCATCATCGGTGCCCACAACGCCGTTTACCGCGCGGTGACCTCCGTCGCCCGACCGCCGATCGCGGTTCGGCGATGAGGGTTCACACCTACGCTCCGGGGCCTGCCGGTCATGGAGTCGTCCGCCACGCGCGAGCTGTTGCCCATCTCTGCGCGGCGCACGGCGTGGTCGACACCGACCAGGCGCCGGACCTCACGCACGCCCACTTCACCGACGCCCTGTTCGGCTCCACGATCGAGGAAGCCGCCCGTGCGTACCGCAAGTGGGCGGAAGGAGCCCGTCGACCGCTGGTCCTCACCGTGCACGACGTCCCCGATCCCCACGGCCACAGCCGTCGTGACCGAGTGCGCTGCGCGGGCTACGCGGCCGTGATCGAGGCCAGCGACGCCGTCGTCGTCTCCGCGGAGCACGAGGCGCGCAAGATCACCGAACTCACCGGCAAGAGCCCGCACCACATCGATCTGCCCCTCCCACCGGAACCAGCGCCAGCCCCAGCCGCGAGTCCCGCAGGCGCATCCTCGTCCCTGGTCCTGCTCGGTTACCTCTATCCGGGCAAGGGACACGATGACGCGATCGACTTGGCCGCGGACGTGGGTCGCGACCGTGCGGCTGGTGCTCCCGCGGTGATCGCCGCCGGGACCACCAGTACCGGACACCGCGACCTGGAGGACCACCTGCGAGAGCGCGCCCAGCGCAGACAGGTGCCGCTGACGATCACCGGATACCTGACCGACGCGCGGTTCGCCTCCGTGGCCGCGGCGGCAGGGGTCCCCTTGGTGCTGAACCGCGACGTCAGCGCCAGCGGTTCTCTGCTGTCCTGGTTGTCCTGCCGGCGACGACCGATCGTCTGGGCAGGTCCTTACAGCACGGAGATCGAACACCGCTATCCGGGCAACCTGCTGCTGGCGGAGGGCAAACCCGAGCTGATCGAGTACGTCTCCCGTGCACTGGAAGACACCGGGATGACGCGGTTGGCGCGTCGTCCACGATGGCAGGACACCGGCGCCGAGCACGTAGCCCTCTACCGCTCCGAGCTTGCCAGGGTTCGTGCACAGTCGGGTGGGCCGCTGTGCTGACCGACGTCCTGCTGCCCCGCAACGAGTGGGATCTGCTGTCGGGGTATCCCCGGCAGAAACCCACCGTGACCGTTGTCGTGACCCATTTCGAGCAGCACCACCTGCTGGGCCGGATGGCGTCGGCCCTGCAACGCCAGACCTTGCGACCATCCCAGGTGGTGCTGGCCGACGACGGGTCGGCCGTCGCCCCCGCGTTCGCCGTGCCGGGTGTCGAAACCCTTGTCGTGACCCAGCCCGATGAGGGATTTCGCGCCGCGGCCGTCCGAAATCTGGCTGTTCGGCACAGCACGGGGGAGGTCCTGGTCTTCCTGGACGCCGACACCGTGCCCGAAGCGGGGTACGTGGAAGGCGTGGTGCGCCACATCGGTCTCTGCCCCGACGTGCTGGCCGTGGGCCGCCGCCGGCACACCTCGTTCTCCCGACTCGCCGAGGACGAACAGCCGCAGGACGTGGACGCCCTCGAGGAACCGCCGTGGTTGCTGGACGCTTACGCCACAACGGAAAACCTCTTGAACGCCGATGGCCGCAGCTTCCGCTTCGTGATCGGAGCGGTGATGGCCTGCAGGAAGGAGCTGTTCCTCGACCTCGGCGGTTTCGACGAGCGGTTCGTGGGTTACGGCGGCGAGGATTGGGACTTCGCCTACCGCGCGTGGAACGCGGGCGCGGTGCTCGTGCACGAGCGCACCGCCGTCGCGTGGCACGACGGGCCTGACTGGGGCGGGCGCGGGGACAGCACCGATGTCCTGGACTTGCAGAGCGCACGGCTGGCCGCCGTGATACCCGAGCCGGGGACCCGTGGCGCCCCTTTGGCCGGGGTGGTGTTCGACGTGTTGGCCACCGTGCGCGCTGAGGGGTCTTTCGACCGCATGGTGCGCACAGTGCACTCGCTGCTGCGCCAAGACCACCGGGACCTCGGCATCCGGCTCCCCGTCGACGACAAGCGGCTGCTGGAGACCTACGAAGGCGTGGTGCGCGCGGAACCGTGGACGGAGGACCAGGAGCGCCGCGCACGGGTGCACCTCGCGGTGCACGGGCCGTTGCCCGTGTCCGCTGTCCACCGCGCGGTGGAGTTGATCACCCAATCCGATGTCGGTCGGGTCGACTTGGTCCAGGAGGGGGAGTTGCTGGCGGTGGCGTGGTCCACTCGCGCGGTCGGACGCGCGCGCCGTTGGGCTCACTGCTTCGAGCGGCACGAGGTGCTGCAACGGGCCTTCAGCATCCACCGGATCGATCTCGACGCGAGCGACGAGCGCAGCCGGACGCTGGAGGGGTTCTTCTCCTCGTGGCGGTGATGGTCGATACACCCTGGCTTCTGGAGGTAAACCGTCGGCAACGGCAGGACGATCGTCGTCAGTCGACGGTTGTCGCCTTGCTGTGATCCGTGGCCTGGGCCGTCACGATGTAGTGCTGCAAATCCGGCGACATCATGGCGGGCACCCGCACGGTGCAGGAGAACCCATGACGGGTGAGCAGGCGCTCGACCTCCGCGAGCCGGCTGTCGACGTCGTGCACCTCGACCACCACCGCGGCGATCCGCGGCCAGTCCTGGTCGTCGATGCCGCGCAGCACCTCCAGTTCCGCGCCTTCGACGTCCACTTTGACCAGATCGATCCGCGACAGGTGCCGCGGCAGCACCTGGGACAGGCGCACGACGTCGACCTCCACCGCACTGGTGCTCAGCATCTCGTCGGCGGTGGCCTGGTCGGGTTGGGCACTGCGCATCGCCGCCACCCACGAGGCGGGCTTCTCGTGCGGGCGCCCGGTCGAGTTCGCCGAGAGGTGCGTGTACGCCGTGAGAACCGTTCGACCGGATGATTCGCCGAGCGCGACCTCCCGGATGTCCACCTCGTCGACAGCGAGGCCGTCGAGGTTGAGGCGCAGCAGCGCACACGTGGAGGGAACGGGTTCCACCACGACAAGGCGCGCTTCCGGGCAGGCTTGGGCGATTCGCAGCGCGAACAGGCCGATGTTGGCGCCCGCGTCCACGACGACGGCATCCGGCGGCAGCCGCGGAAGATCTTTGAGGTAGTCGTCGTGGGTGAAGATCTCGTGGAAGAGGTAGTGCGCTTCACCCGCGGCCCATGGACCGCCCCGCGTCAGAACCGAGAGTTCATCCGACACCTGCACGCGCACGGGCTCGGTCGACGAACTTGTGTTCTGCTGCATGATCGTCCTGTTCTCGTCCGTCGGCCGGCCGTCAGGCAACGGGCGCTTGTCCAGTCGGTGAACCGTACTTCGTCCCGCTTCATCGCGCCCGCCAACTCGACGCGGTGGTGAGTGCCCTACTTCGCCGACTCCGTCGGTGGGGACGGTGCGTCGTCATCGGCGGAGTCCCGTCCTGAACGTCGGGCGAGGTAGACCTGATGACTGCTCAGCGCGACGCGGTAGGCCATGAGGAAGATGACGTGCAGCACGAACAGCCACAGCGCCAGCGCCGCCACGACGCCTGCGACGGTCAGTCCGCCGAACGGGATGCTCCAGTCCAGCGGTATCGCGAGGAACACCACGAAACCGTGCAGGAAACCGGTCAGGACGGCCCCGATCACGAAGCCCGCGAGCAACGCGGCGCGGGTCGTGAAAGCCGGCGGGCCGGTGAACCGGATGATCAGGAACACGATCAGGGAGATCGGCACCCAGTCCACGTGGAACGACACCACGATGCCGAGCACCGTCGACCATCCGCCCGCCTCGTACAGCGGACCCACCCAGGGCACCACCGCAAGGGGGAGCGCGAGCAACACCGGTCCCACGAGCAGCACCGGCAGGAAACCGAGCCTGCCCGCCCATCCGGTGAACCCGGTCGGCCGCGTGCCGGTGGTCTGCACGAGAGCGCGGCGCAACCCTTCGCCGTACATGCTCGCGGGCACCAGTGCGGTGAGGAGCGTGGTCCATTTGGCGTCGACCGCCGCCTGGGCGAGTGCGACCAGTTGCGTGGTGCTGTCATGTGCCTCGGGCAGCGCGTCGCCGAGGCGTCGAGCGTGGTCGAGCACCACCGCGTCGCCGATGAACAGCGCCGCACCGCGCACCAGCAGCAGCAGCATCGGCACGATGGCCAGCACCGAGAAGAACGTGAGACCCGCGGCCCACAGGGTCAGGTCGCGACCGCGTAGAGCTGCGGAGAAGTGGGTGAGCACTCCGCGGATGTGTGAACGGAGCGCGGTCATGACCGCGTGGTACCCGCTCGGAGGGCATCTCACCCGCCGACACCGCGTCGAGGGGCCACCGGGCCTACGGTGGGCGGATGACCGGCGATGGCCAAGGCGCGCGTCCACCCGTTGATCCGGTCGCCGGGTGGTCGCGGCTGCACGGCGAGGACGTATCGACCAGCAGGGTGGTCGTCATCTGGCTGCGCGTGGTCCACGGGCTCGCTGCCGGCAGGTTCCTCGGCCGGGTGCACCCGGATGTGCTGTCCGCGGCCAGTGTGGTTGTCGCCGCCGCGGCCGTGGCGGTCGTGGCCGCCGGTGGTCGGTGGCCCTTGGCGGCGTCCGCCCTGGTCCTGGCCGCGGGTGTGCTGGACGGCCTCGACGGTGCTGTCGCGCTGCGCACCGGACGCGCCCGACCGCTGGGCGCCGTGGTCGACGCCGTCTCCGACCGCCTGGCGGACCTGTGCCTGGTGGGAATCCTGGTGGTGCTCGGCGCGGATTCCCGGTTGGGCGTCGCGCTGGGTGCCGGTGTGCTGCTGCACGAATACGCGCGTGCCAAAGCGCAGAGCGTCGGGATGGGGTCGGCGGGATCGATCACCGTCGCCGAGCGGCCGACCAGGATCATCGTCGCGGTGATCGCGTGCGCGGGCGCGGGGCTCGCACCGACGGGTACTCCGGGCACGGGCTGGGACTGGGGCGTGGTGTGCGGGGTGGTGTGGGCGGCCTGCGCCGTGGTCGGCGGGGTTCAGCTGGTCATCGGAATCCGCCGGGAACTCGCCGGCCGTCCCTGGGTGGATCCCACCGGGTCGGCGACCTCAGGCAGGACCGATCTCAGTGGCGACGATCGCGGCTGACATCGTGACCAGCGGCAGCCCGCCTCCGGGGTGGGCCGAGCCGCCGACCAGGTGCAGACCGCGCACCGGGCTGCTGTTGGCCGGGCGCAGCAGGGCCGCGCGAGCGCCGTTGGACGACGACCCGTAGATCGACCCGCCGACCGACCCCGTGTCGCGTTCCCAGTCGGCCGGGGTGCGGACCTCGCGCCACCGCACCCGCGACCGGACGTCCAACCCGCGATCGGCCATCACTCGCAGGACGTGGTCCGCGTAACCGTCGGCCAGACCCGGCCGGTCCCAGTCGACCTGGCCCTCGCCGTGCCGGGGCGCGTTCACCAGGACGAACCACGCCTCGCCGTCGGGTGGGCGGACCGCGGGATCCGGCGGGGCGCACACGTAGATCGCGGGATCGGCGACCGGCTCGGGGTGCCTGCCGAAGATCGAGTCGAACTCGGCGTCGTAGCGGGCGGGGAAGAGGACCCGGTGGTGGCGGGGATCGGGAGTGCGACCGCGCAGTGCGAGCAGCAGCACGAAACCCGACAGCGACGGCTGGACGCGCCGCAGCGCCCTGCGGGGTCGGCGAGCTCGCGGATCGGCCACCAGGTCGTGGTAGAGGTGTGCGGCGTCGACGTCGGACACGACGATGTCGGCGGCGAGGGGCTCCCCGTCGGGCAGCGTCACACCGGTCACCACGCCGCCCTCGGTCCGGACCGCGTGGACGGGGGTGTCGAAGCGGAACCGGACGCCGAGTTCCACGCACCGCTCGAACACCGCGTCCGCGAGCTTGCGCAGTCCGCCGCGGACGTACCAGCCCCCGAACCGCTGCTCCACGAACGGGACGACCGACATCAGCGCGGGGATCCGCCGCGGATCCGAACCGGTGTAGGTGGCGTAGCGGTCGAGCAGCATCCGCAGCCGCGGGTCGTCCAGGCGCCGCTTGCCCAGCGTGCGCAACGTCCGCCACGGCGCGATCGCCATCAGGTCCCGCGGATTGGCCGCCCGGCGGACCACGTCGAACGCTCCACCCAACGGGTGTTGCAGCACGGGTTCGCCGACCAGGTCCCACAACCGCTCCGCGTCCGCCAGCACCGAGCGCCACTGCCGGGCGGCGGGCGCGCCGAACGCGTCGGTCAACGCGCTGTCGATGTCCTGCTCCGCGTGGGGCATGTCCAACACGGACCCGTCCGGGAACCGGTAGTGGCACACGGGGTCGACCGGCACGAGGTCGAGAACGTCCTCCAACGGCGCTCCGGTGTCGGCGAACAGCGAGCGGAACACCCCCGGCAGGGTCAGCAGCGACGGACCCGTGTCGAAGGTGAACCCGTCGCGCGAGAACACGCCGAGCTTGCCGCCGTACGTCGCCGCCTGCTCGACGACCGTCACCCGGTGACCGGCGGCGGCCAGCCGCGCGGCAACGGCCAACCCGGCCATGCCCGCGCCCACCACCGCCACCCGCGCCACGTCAGCGACCCCCTCGCAGCGAACGGCCCTTCCACTCCAGCAGACCACGACGACGCGCCCGCCACGAACGGGTGATCAACGACAGCAGCAACCCCACCGACACCGGGTGCGCGAGCGCGTCCGGCCACACCCGGCCACCCGTGTGCCGAGCGGCGACCACGCGGCTGAGCACCCCGGCGCCGTAGCCCACGGCGCCGACGCGCGAGCCCGCCAGGGCCGCGAGCGGCGGCACCAGGTACAGCCACGCCAACCCCGCTCCGAGGACCAGCGCGCTCACCGGGTTCCCGGTCGCCGACCACAGCGACTTCTCGTAGCCGAGCCGGACCTCCGACCAGCCCTCGTACATCCGGCAGGACGCGATCCCGCTGCCGTCGGCGACGATGCCCCGCCCTCCGGCCCGCTTGACCGCGCGCATCACCGCGATGTCGTCGAGCACCGCCGAGGAGACCCCCTCGAAACCGCCCGCCCGCCGCAGCGCGACGGCGTCCAGGACGAGGAACTGCCCGTTGGCGGCTGACAGCGATGGTCGCGGCGAGCGTTCGGCCAACCGCAGCGGCAGGAACACCAGCCACGACCACTGAAGTAGCGGCTGGACCAGGCGCGTGGCGGTGTCGTCGGCCAACTGCCGGGGGAACGGGGAGACGGCGTCGAGCCGCCGCTCCCGCAGCAGCGCGACCGCGGCGGCCACGGCGTCCGGGGTCAGCACGACGTCGGCGTCGACGTACACCAGGACCGAGCCGCGGGCCTCCCGCGCGAGCCGGGCGCACGCACGGGGCTTGCCCGGCACGCCCTCCGGGGGCGGATCGCCCACGACGACCCGGACACGGGGGTCCCCGGCCGCGGCCCGCTCGACCACGTCGGCCGTGCCGTCCGACGACCCGTCGTCGAGCACGACGATCTCGAGGTCCGCCACGCCCCGTTGAGCGGTGAGCGACCGGATCGTCGGCGTGACCCGGTGGGCCTCGTCCCGCACCGGGAGCAGCACCGACACCCGCTCGTGGCACGGCTCGGCGGGGACGCGGGGGCGTCGCATCAGCCGGGCGTTCACCACCGTGTGCGCGGCCAGCAGCACGGACGCCACCGACGCCGACCCGACCAGGGTCGACCCGGCCGTCCTCGTCATCGGTTGCCCCGTCACACCGCCACCGCGAACGGCACGGCCACGGCGCCCATCAGGATCCCGCCGACCACCGACACCCACGGACGGCCGAAGAACACCGCGTGCGCCCACACCGACGACCCGTAGGTCCACAGGTAGAGCACCGGCGCGGGCCCCACCCGCAGGGCCACCCCGCGAACGCCGGACTCCCGCGAGTCGGGGACGCCCGCGTGCAGGGCGGCGACGATCGCGGCGGCGACGAGCAGCCAGCCCGCGTAGTTGGTCAGCGGGACCCCGGTGACGCCCGGCAGGGAAGGGGTCGGCGTCGCCCACGTCCAGTGCCCGGCGTCGACCATCTGGGGATCCAGGAACACGTCCCAGGACACCAGCGCCCACGCGCCTACCGCGACCACCGACCACCGGCGCGCCGGCTCGGCCAGCGCGCGCCCGACCAGCAGCGCGGGCCACGACATCATGATCCACGCCAGGGGCACCACGACCGGGACCCCGACCAGTTCCACGCCGAGCGTGCCGCTGTAGCCGTAGGTGCCGAACGGGTAGCCGGTGTGCACGCCGACGGTCTCGGCCTGCAGTCCGCCACCACCCGCGACCAGGACCAGCAGACCCGCCGCCCTCGACCCGAACCGGGCGACCGCGTCGCAGACGGAAGCCGCGGCGAACGCCGCCACCGAGACGACGGTGGTCGTCAACCGGTCATCCGGTTCGGCCTTCGAGTACAGGATCTGGGCCACGACCACCACGACGCCGAGCAACCACGCCGCGACGCCGATCACCTGGGTTTTCCCGCGCACAGCAGGGTTTCCGGGCATGCGGGTCGACGCCATGGTGTGGACCCTATCCGCCCGGCGCCGCACCGGCATGACGACCGGGAGTCGCGGTCGGGGCGGCGTGGCGGGCCTCGCGCACCGTCATGCCGAACCCGCCGCGGGATGCGAGCATCCCTGGATGGTCTCCATCCGCACCGCGCCATCCGCACGCCGGGAACCGGTCCGGCCCGGCCGGGACCGCAACGCCGTCGCGTTGCCCGCCCGTCCCGGTCACCCCTCGGTGGAGCACCTGCCCGACCGGCCGAAGGTCGCCGTCGTCGGCGGCGGTATCGCCGGTGTGGCGGCCGCGGTCGCGCTGGCGGAGAGGGGAGTGGCGGTCCACCTGTTCGAACGCGAGGCGGAACTCGGCGGCCGCCTCCGCGGCTGGGCGACCGGGAGCGGCGACACCGCCGCCACGATGACCAGGGGATTCCACGCGTTCTTCCGCCAGTACTACAACCTGCGCGCGTTGTTGCGGCGCATCGACCCCGACCTCGGCCTGCTGCGCCCGATCGCCGACTACCCGCTGCTGCACAGGGACGGCACCAGGGAGAGCTTCGCCGGGCTGCCGAAGACCCCGCCGTGGAACGTCGCGGGCTTCGTGCTGCGCAGCCAGACCTTCACCATCGACGGACTGCGCCGGATGAACCCCACCAGCGCCGCCCGCCTGTTCGACGTGTCGGTGCCCCAGACCTACACCGACCTCGACACGGTCGACGCCGCGTCGTTCCTCGACGACATCGGTTTCCCCGAGGCCGCGCAGCACCTGGCGTTCGAGGTGTTCTCCCGCAGCTTCTTCACCGACCCCCGCGCGCTGTCGGCCGCCGAACTCGCCACGATGTTCCACATCTACTTCCTCGGCTCCAGCGAAGGCCTCCTGTTCGACGTTCCACGAGGGCCCTTCCCGCACACCTTGTGGACGCCGTTGCGCCGGTACCTGGAGTCGCTCGGCGTCGAGGTCCGCACGACGACCCCCGTCGACGGACTTGTGCGACTGCCGTCCGGACACCGGGTGCTCACCGGCGGCACCTCGGTGGACGTCGACGCGGTCGTGCTCGCCTCCGACGTCGCGGGCCTGCGGCGCCTGGCCGAGGCATCACCGTCCCTGGTGGACTCCGCGTGGCGTTCGCAGATCGGCGCCCTGCGGACAGCGCCGAAGTTCCTCGTCAGCAGGCTGTGGCTGGACCGCCCCGCCCGGCCGGATCGCGCCCCGTTCCTCGGCACCAGCGGGTTTTCCCACCTGGACAACGTCAGCGTGCTGGACGCGTTCGAGGACGAGGCCCGCGCCTGGCGGGACCGCACAGGCGGGTCGGTGGTCGAACTGCACGCCTACGCCCTGCCCGAGGACTTCGACCAGGACGAGGTGGTGCGCGACATCATCGGCGACCTCGGCGCGGTCTACCCGGAACTGCGGGGCGCCGACGTCCGGCACGTCGAACACGTCGTGGCCGACGACTGCCCCCTGTTCGCACCCGGCACCTTCCACCAGCGCCCCTCGGTCACCACCACCGACCCCACCGTCGTGCTCGCCGGCGACCTGGCCAGGATCGACCTGCCGGTCGCGCTGATGGAACGCGCGGCCACCACGGGTTTCTGCGCGGCCAACGCGCTGCTGGCCGGGTGGGACGTGCAGGGGCACGACCTGTGGACGGTCGCGAACAGCGGCCGATCGGGTGTGCTGCGCCGGGCCGCACGCCGCTCCTCGAAGGTCTCCTGACCGCACGGGCGGAGCTACGCCCGGGTGCGTGCGTCGATGTGCTGGCGCGACCGACGTCCCAAGTGGTGCGGTTCCCGGACGGTCGACGTCCACTGCCCGGCTCCCGTGCTTCCGCTTGGTGCGCTGATCGTCCTGACCCGCACTCGAGGACCTGGACCGGTGATCAGTCTTGTCGTCCCGCCCGGCAGCCGGATCCGGGGGAGGGGCGTCCGCTCGTGAGCAGGTCGACGATGTCGACCGAGTGCGCGCTGGACGCGGGGATCCTCCTGGTGAAAGGCCCGAAACCGATGTGCAGGTGCTCGTCGTCGACGAGCACGCGCGACCGGCGACCGGCACTTGTCCGCACTGTCGGGTGGACCGGGCCGCGGCCCACCACGAATTCCCATCGCGCCCCCTGGGGAGCGTTGCGCGCTCCGGCGCTCACCCGGGAACCCTCGAGTGCCTGTTCCCGAGCGGCAGGTCTGCTTGTCGGCAGTGGTGGACGTCGACGCGCGCGCCCGGTCCTGTGCCACCAGGATGTTCGGCGAGGCGGAAGTCACTCCGGTGGGGTCTGATCGGCGGCGGGCAGGCTCTCCGCGCGGGTGAGCAGGGTGCGCAGGGCGGTCATGGGGCGGCCCTGGCGTTGTCCTTCGGTGACGGAGTCGCGCAGCACGTCCATGCCCTGCCGGCGGACCTTGCCGCCGTGGTGGAAGCGGTTGAACGCCGCTGTGTCCAGCGGTCGCATGTCCTTCTCCTGCTTGCGGTGGATCGCGGCGGTGACCCGTGGCCGCATGAAGAGTGCCGCCACCTTGCCGAGCAGGCCGTTGCGGGGGAGGGCCATGATCTCGGCCTGGGCGCGGCAGGCGAGTGTCCACAGCGGCTTGTCGGCGATGACGTCGGCGATGGGCGGCCACCCGGCGACGTCGCAGGCCGCGTAGACGGCGAAGACGGCGTTGCTCAGGACATCGGCGGGTTTCGCGGGCAGGAAGCTCACGCGGGAGACGCCGCTGCGGTCGTACAGCAGTGCGAAGCTCTTCGCGGCCGCCTGGTCGGACCGGACCACGGTGAACCCGACCTTGGTGGGCGGGTGGACGTAGCAGACGTCGGCGGCCGCGATCGCGGCCGCGTCGGCGCCGGGAGGCACCGGTAGGTTCGCGTCGGCCTGGTGGGCGAGCATGCCGAGGAAGCCGAGGAGCAGTCGGTCGCCAGGGATGCGCAGGGCGTCGAGGTAGTGCCGGCGCAGGTCGACGCCGATGCCGTCCATGAGGACCACGGCGTCGGTGTCGTGGACGAGGTCGCCGATCGCGCGGAGCGTGGCGGCGCCCTGTGCGGTGCGGCTGGTGTGGCCGTCGAGGGTGATCACGACGAACGCGAAAGTCCGCCCGTCGAGGGGTGCGGTGTCCTCGACGACCTCGTACCCGTCGAACGTCTTGAGGGTGTTGTCGTTGTAGTCGTAGAGCTGTCGCGGGGCGGCGAAGGCGTCGGTGCGGCCCGCCCGGACGAGGAAGGTGATGTCGGCACCGGCCAGGCCCAGGTGGTAGCCGAGGGACATGCCGACGGCGCCCGCGCCGACGACGAGTGCGGATGGACTGCTCACGAGGCGATGTTCCCCTGGTGGGATCGGGGGTTCGACCGCGGGGCGCGCAGGCCGGGGGTGTGCCGGCCCGCGTCGAGCAGGTGGCCGCGCAGGACGGCGTGGTCCAGGTCCTTGGTTCGCGGTCCCGCCGCGCGGGCGATCCCGGACATGACGACGTCGGCCCGGACGCGGCCGCCGGGGCCCTGCTCGACCTCCGCGAGCAGTGCGACCACGCGGGCGGTCAGGTCGTCGAGTTCCTGATGGGAGTCGAGCATCCGCACCGCTCCCCGATCGCCGGTGAGCACGGGCGGCAGTCGGCGGTGGCCCAGCACCGTGTCGACGAATCCGACCGGCGTCCGATCGGCGCGTGCTCGCCGACCGCGCAGGGCCTCGGCGGCCTCGACCGCGGTGCGCGGTTGCGCGCAGACCGGGGCGACCACCGCGGCGAACAGGTCTTCGCGGGGGCGGAAGCGGTGGTGCGCCGCGGCTTTGGTGATGCCCGGTTCGCCGCCGATCAGCTGCAGCGAGGTGCCCGCGACGCTGTGCCGCGCCGGCTCTCGATGGCGTGGAGGGCTCCGACCGGGAAATCCGTGCCAGGACTTCGGCCTGATCCGCCTGCCCGGCAGTGATCTCCACTCCCGACCAGGACAATGGATGTGATCCGGATCACATCTTTAATGGTGGGGGAACTTCATCGTTCAGTCGCTCGACCTCTTCGTCGTAACGCCATGGCGCTCACAACGAGATCGAGGAGGGTCCGGTGGGGAACGGCCTTGCTCACGCGCATTCTGACCTGTCGGCCGAGGATTCACCACCCTGGTTACCGGTTCCCCCTCGACGGTCGAAGGGGCTCGGTTCGCGGTCGCCGCGCGAAAGCGCGGTCGGTGAAAGCTCCCCGTTCGGATTCGGCCACGGGAAGCGTTCGTTGTTCAGTCGGGAAATCGGTTTTGTGAAGCTGAGCCCGACGCAGAACATGACCCTCCTCATCCGGACGGAGCACCCGGAGGAGGAGTACCGGGACATAGCCCGGCAGATCATGGCGTACGAGCACCTCCACGCCGAACAGGTGGGATTCGTGCAGAAGTCGGAATCACCCGATGCCGACATCAGCCTCCGCATGGCGGGGGGTGAGTTCTGCGGCAACGCGTGCATGGCGCTGGCGGCTCTGACCGCGGCGGAGGAGGGGCTCGATCCTGGTCGCCCCATGAAGGTGGTCCTGGAAGTCTCGGGGACCAAGGGCCTCGTCATGTGCCACGTTGTCAAGCAGGGCAACGAGTACGTCTGCGAACTCGCGATGCCGACTCCGTGGGCGGTGGAGAGCGTCACGCTGACGGACGGGGTCGGTGGTCGTTCCGCGCTCGTGCGGTACGACAACTCGCTGCACGTGGTGATCGAGACCGGCCGACTCGACCAGGTCATCCGGGAGAAGGCGCAATCGTTGGCGGTACGGCTCGGCAGAACGTGGAACGTCTCCCTGGTCGGCGTGATGTTGTACGACCCGAATTCGAATTGCCTGACCCCGTTGGTCCACGTCCCGGCCTTGGGCAGCGTGGTGTGGGAACGGGGGTGCGGGTCGGGTACGGCCTCGCTCGGTGCTTATCTGGCGTGGAAGAACAACGCGTCCGTCGTGACGAGCGTGATCCAACCGGGGGGAACGATGAAAGTGGCGGCGGACTGCGTGCAAGGCGTTCTGACCGGTATCAGGATCGAAGGGGCGGTCAGGATCGTGGCTGAGGGAAAAGCGTACTTGCAGGTGGCCTGATGCCCGTCTGGTGAACGATCGGCAAGGAGGGCAATGGGCACCACGGATCTCCGACTGCTGATGGACGAGTACCTGGGCAGGCTCCGGGAGTCGGCGGGGCGGTACGACGGGACCGCTCGCCACAGCGGGGATATGGAACATGTCGTGGGCGACTACTCCGCGTTCGTGACCGACGCGCGTCACCACGATTCCTGGACCAGGCTCGCAGGTGAGAGCTCGCCCGACTTCACGCGACTTGTGGCCGAGTTGAGGGCGCAGTCCGCGCGCTGCGCGGCGATCATGGAGAAGTACCGCGCGCTGAACCTGCTCGGTGGCGGCACCGGGTCGGCGGGCTACTTCGACAACGTCGAGTCCGGTATCGAGGTGGAGTTCGGCACCTTCCGGTTGACGTCCTCGTCCAGGGTGTTGCTGGTCGGCTCGGGTTCGTTCCCGATGACCCCGCTCTACATCGCCGAGCGCACCGGCGCCTGCGTCGTCGGTGTGGACATCGACGAAGAAGCCGTCGAACTCGGCCGACAGGTCGTGAAGAAGCTGGGGAGCGGCTTGGACATCAGGCTGGAGCGGGTACCGGTGGACGACCTGGCGTTCACGCGGGAAGCGTCGCACGTCATCTTCAGTTCGACCGTCGCGGTGAAGTACGAACTCCTGCACAGGATCCACTCGTCCACACGCGACGACGTGGTGGTGGCCATGAGGCACGGCGACCACCTGAAGTCCTTGTTCAACTACCCGATGGAGGAGGTCGACGACCGGAAGTGGAAGTTGGCCGACCGGGTCCTCCGTCCGGAACACATCTTCGACGTGGCGCTGTACGTGAAGGCCCGGTTGTCGCACACGCGCGGATCGGGGATTCGATGAGCGACCTCGGGCGGGTCTTGATCGCGGGCACCGGACCGACCTCGGTGCAGTTCGCGGTCATGGTGAAGAGCCGGTTGGACTGCGCGGTCGGGATCGCGGGCCGGGAGTCCGTCCGCTCGACCGCGTTCTTCGCGGACCTGGAGCGGAACGGTCGGACCGCACGGGTCGATGTCCAGAACGACAAGCACAGTGCGGCGGCCGGTGAATGCCCGGTCGACGAGCTCTTCCGGGACTACGAGGCGGTCACCGGCGAGTGGCGCACGCTCGTCCTGACGGTGACCGCGGACGCGTACACCCAGGTCCTGCGCCGGATCGACCACGGTGTCCTGAGCCGGATCTCCTGCGTCGTCCTGGTGTCGCCCACTTTCGGCTCCAACAGCCTCGTGCGGAACTACCTCCGGGGCCGCGGCGTCGACGCCGAGGTGATCAGCTTCTCCAGTTACCTGGGTGACACCCGGTGGATGGACGGGGCTCCCTCGCACCACGTCCTCACGGCGGCGGTGAAGAAGAAGCTGTACATCGGCTCCAGTCGAGGCCGATCGGAGAACCTGGACCTGCTGTGCGACATGCACCGGCGGTTGGGCGTCGCCATGGGGGTCGTGAACGGTCCGATGGAGGCGGAGACCAGGAACATCTCCCTGTACGTCCACCCGGCGCTCTTCATGAACGAGATCTCGCTGAACACCGTGTTCTTCGACGCCGAACCGACCAGGTACGTCTACAAGCTGGTTCCCGAAGGGCCGATCACGCCTTCCATGGTCAGAGAGATGGTGAACCAGTGGAAAGAGGTGACGGCCATCGTCGGGAAGATGGGCATCAAGGGCGTCAACCTGCTCCGGTTCATGGTCGACGACAGCTACCCGGTCCGCCCGGAGAGCATTTCGCGCCAGGACGTCGAACTGTTCGAGGGGTTGCCGCCCGTACACCAGGAGTACCTGGTGTACGTCCGCTACGCCTCGCTGCTGGTCGACCCGTTCTCCGAACCCGACGCCGACGGCAGGTACTTCGACTTCTCGGCGATCCCCATCCGCCGGGTCTTCGTCGACGGCGAGGGGCGCTGGGACGTGCCGAGGATGCCGAAGGAGGACTACTACCGGACGAAGGTGATCCAAGGGGTCGCCCGACACCTGGGGGTGGACTGCCCGACCATCGACGAGTTCCTCGGTCGCTACGAGCGCGCGCTTGGGGAAGCGGCCGGGATTCACGCCGGCGAGCCGCTGACGGATGCCTTCGAAGTGCGGGACTTCCGCGAGGACCTGGACATGATCTGCGAAGAGATCACGAAAGCGCGGTGAGCGCGGACCATCCGGCACATCGGACGACAGGGAGTTCGACCACGTGAGCCCGACAGCCGAGAACGCGGACCCGACGCAGCGGGACGGCGTCGACGCACCGGTGACTGATCGGCCGCAGAGCGATTGGCGCATCAGCAGGGAGGTGATGCCGACCCTGCTCGCCTCGGTGCTCGGGCTGTTGCCCTTCACCGTCTACAGCACGTTCCTGGTGCCGATCGCCGACGCCGCCGGGGGCAGCGACGCGACGGTGGGCGCGTTGCGCGGTCTGGGCGGGATCGGCGCCGTGCTGGTCGGCGTGGCCGTGGCGCCGTTGGTCGGGAGGGTCCCGCCGGGCAGGGTCGCGGCCTGGGGTTTGGTGCTGCTCGCCGTGGCGTCGCTGTTCGGAACGGTCGCCTGGCTGCCTTCCCTGGCCGTGTTCTGCTTGTTGATCGGTGTGTCGAACGCGGTGCTGTACCCGGCGTTGACGACCGCGGCGGCCGACCGGTTCGGGACCGGCCCGGCCGCCGCCCGTGCCGCGACGCTGGTGACCGCGACGAAGACGCTGGCCGCGACCCTGGTGGCACCGCTGGTCGCGCTTCCCGCGCTCTGGTGGGGCTGGCGGGGGGACCTGGTCGCCATCGCGGTGGTCGCGGTCGTGCTGACGCCGGTCCTGCTCCGGTACGGACGAGAACGGCATGTCGACGACGCGTCACCGCCCCTCGGCTACTTCGCCGCCTTCCGGGGGTTGGCCGTGGTGCCGGGTGCCCGAGCCCTGCTGCTGGTGTCGTTCGGTCAGGCCGCGGCGTTCCAGGGGTACCTGGCGTACCTGGCCGCGTTCTACGCCGACCGGTTCGGCCTGTCGCCGGGGATGTTCGCGTTCGTGTGGACCCTCAGCGGCGGCGCGTTCTTCCTGGGCAACCTGATCGCCGGGCGCCTGGTCAACGCCACGGAGTCCGACCAGCGTGCCCGTCGGGCCCTGAACGTCTTCCTGGCTCTCGCGTTGGTCTCGTTGTTCGGTGTGTACCTGGCGCCCACCCTGCCGGTCGCGTTGATCAGCACCGCGCTGCTGTCGGCCAGTCACGCGGTGGGCGTGGCATCGGTGGTGACGCTTCTGGTGCGTCGCGGCGGCACCTTGCGCGGCACCGCTCTGAGCGTCAACGCCTCCGGTATGAGCCTCGGCTTGTTCCTCGGCGCGTCCGCCGGTGGGGCGGGGTTGGCGGCGGCCGGTTATTGGGGCGCCGCCGCGGTCTTCGGTCTGTTCACGGTGCTGTCGGTGGCGGCGGCCGCGACGGTTCGATCGCAGTCATGAGGCGGGATCGGTCTTCGATCGCGAACGAGGGAACACGGTGGAGGTTGTCGATGAGTGGACGTCGCGTGCCGGCTTTTCCGGGAGGTGCCCGCCCCCGGTCGTTGATGGCGGCGTTGTTCGCCATGTCCGTCCTGGTGGCCGGATGTGCCGGGAGCGAGGGCTCGTCGAACGGGGGTGATCCCTCGAATCCTCCGGGATCTTCCGGCCACTACCCGGTGACGGTCCGGAACTGCGGCCGCGAGGTGACGTTCGAGAAGGCGCCGAGCCGGGTCTACCTGGGATTCCAATCAGCGGCGGAACTCTTCTTCGGCCTGGGGCTCGGTGACCGGGCGATAGCCCAGATCAAGCCGATGGACACCCCTCTGCCCGACCAGGCCGCCGACTTCGACCGCGTCCCGGACAAGTCCCCCGACGCGTACGTCCCGGTCGGCAAGGAGGAGATGTTCGGGCTGCGGCCCGACATGCTCTTCGCCTACGTCAACTCCGAGTACGGCGGCCCCGAGCAGCTCTCACCGGGTTTGGCCACGGTCGACGAACTCCAGTCCATCGGCGCGCAGGTGTACGCCCTGGTGTGCCCCGACGACAACCCGGTCCAGACCGCGTTCACCTACCGCGCCATCGCCGAGCTCGGCGTCATCTTCGACGTCGAGGACAGGGCGACGGAGGTGATCGACGGGATGAAGGCGCGCGTCGCCGAGGTGCAGAAGCGGGTCGCGGGTCGCGGCCAGGTCCCGGTGTTCTACTACTACGGCGGTGAAGGGCCGATCATGACGGGCACCCGCGACGCCTTCGCCAACGAGGTGATCGGCCTGGCCGGTGGGGTGAACGTCTTCGGGAACACCGAGGGAGGGCGGAGGGGTTTCCAGAGCGTCTCGCAGGAGCAGGTGGCCGCCACGAATCCCGCGGCGTTCCTGATCGGCGCCAGCCCCAACAGCGACCAGGACGTGACCGCCAAGACCGACTACCTGTACCGCATGTTCCCGGAGATGCGGGCCAGCAAGGACAAGCGGTTCGCCTTGACCTACGACACCGCCAACACACCGGGATGGCGTTTCGTCGACACCGTCGAAGACCTCGCCCGAACCCTGCACCCGGACGCGTTCGCCGACACCGCGCCGACCACGTCGCCGACGACCCCGTCGGGTGGGAAATGACATCCTTGACGCCCGACACCGGCCCGCATCCCCTGGAGGATCCGGAATCCCCGCCGCCGCGCCGCATGGCCGGTCAGGCGGTGTTGCTGCTCGGCCTGGGCGCCGCGGTGGTCGTGAGCATCGCCCTGGCGACCTCCCTCGGCCCGGTGAGGGTTCCGCTGCGCGACACCGTGCAAGTGGTGCTCCACAACATCTCCTCGGACTGGTTCGCCAAGCCCGCCGACCCCGTGTACGCCCAGATCGTGTGGCAGTTCCGGCTTCCCCGCGCGCTGCTCGGGGCGGTGGTCGGCGCGGGTCTGGCCGCGGTCGGGGTCGTGCTGCAGGCGGTGGTGCGCAACCCGTTGGCCGATCCGTACCTGCTCGGCGTCTCCTCGGGCGCCTCCTTCGGCGCGGTGTCGGTGCTGGTGCTGGGTTCCGCCTCCGTCGCCGGGCTGGGGCTTTCGTCGGCCGCGTTCGCCGGCGCGCTGATCGCGACCTTGTTGGTGTACCTGCTGGCCCAACGCGCGGGACGGGTCACCCCGTTCCGGCTGATCCTGGCCGGGGTGTCGTTGGCGTACCTGTTCCAGGCCCTCTACGGGCTGTTGTTGTTGCGGGCCAACCCCCATGACGTGCAGGGTGTGCTCATCTGGCTGTTCGGCAGCCTGGGATCCACCGCTTGGAGCGACGTCGGCATCCCCGCCCTCGGCGTGGTGGCGGGCACGCTGTACCTGTTCACCCAGGCGCGACCGTTGAACTCCCTGCTCAGCGGCGAGGAGACGGCGGTCTCCCTCGGGCTCGACATCGCCCGGTTCCGGATCCGGATGTTGCTGGTCACCTCGCTGATGGTCGGGGTCATGGTCGCCGTCAGCGGCGCGGTCGCGTTCATCGGCTTGATCATCCCGCACCTGTGCCGGATGCTGGTCGGCTCGGACCACCGGCGGCTGCTGCCGGTCGCGGCGCTGCTCGGAGCGGCGTTCCTGGTCCTGATGGACCTCGCCGCCCGCACCGTGCTCACGTCCACCGAACTGCCCCTCTCCATCGTGACGGCGGTGTTCGGGGTGCCGTTCTTCATCTGGCTGCTGCGTCAACGCGAGGTCGGACGGGAGGCTCGGTTCGGATGACGGACGCAGCACACGGGAACGAGTCCACGCCGCCGCGGGTCGCGGTCGACTCCCTGTCGGTGGCGCTGGGCGGAACCCCCATCGTGTCCGAGGCGAACCTGACGGTCGGCGCGGGTGAAATGGTCGGCATCGTCGGCCCGAACGGCAGCGGGAAGTCCACGCTCCTGCGGGTGATCTACCGCGCGCTGCGCCCGGAAGCGGGACTGGTGCGCGTGGACGGCTCCGACGTGTGGCGGCTGAGCGCTCGCGAGTCCGCGCAGCGCACCGCCGTGGTGGTGCAGGAGTCCGGGAGCGATTTCGTCCTCAAGGTCGCCGACGTGGTCGCGATGGGCCGCAACCCGCACAAGGGCCCACTGGACCGCGACACGGGGGAGGACCGCCGGATCTGCGCGCAGGCCCTCGCCAGGACCGGCGTGTCCGCGTTGGCGGGGCGCGATTACGACACGCTCTCCGGTGGGGAGAAGCAGCGGGTGCTGCTGGCCAGGGCGTTGACCCAGCAACCGCGGCTGCTGGTGCTCGACGAGCCGACCAACCACCTGGACATCCGCTTCCAGTTGGAACTGCTCAACCTCGTCCGGACGCTCGGGGTGTCCACGCTCACGGTCATGCACGACCTCACGCTGGCGGTCGGGCACTGCGACCGCGTCTACGTCCTGCACCGCGGCCGGGTCGTGGCCGACGGGCCACCGGCCGAGGTGCTCACCCCGGAGCTGGTCGCCGAGGTCTTCGGCGTCCGATCACACCGGTGGACCGACCCCGACACCGGGCAGCTGCACCTGGGCTTCTCCCGCCTGGACGGCACGACGACGAACGACGCCGTCGCGACGGCGATGGGCGGACCGCGACAGGGGCGGGGATGAGAAGGCAGTCCGCCGTGCCGCGCAAGGTGACACCGCAATCCCGCAGAGAGGAAAGTCCGTGACCGCGCCCAAGCAGAACGAGCCGCAGCCCGACCTGTTCGCCAGGTGGGAAGTCCAGCAGACCGCCTACATCGCCGACCGCGACCGCGTGTACGAGGTGATGCTCGAGGTCCTCACCCACCTGCGACCGGCTGAGGACCTCGTGGTGCTCGACCTGGCGTGCGGCCCCGGCGCGATCAGCAGCCGTCTGCTCGACCGGCTGCCGAAGGCGCGATCGGTGGCCGTCGACGTCGACCCGGTGCTGCTGGCGATCGGCCAGGGGGCCGTGGGCGACGTGGACGGCCGCCTGAGGTGGGTCCGAGCCGACCTGCGCGACCCCGACTGGCCCACCGCCCTCGGCGACGACGGTGTGGACGGCACCTTCGACGCGGTGCTGTCCAGCACGGCGCTGCACTGGCTGGACCCGGCGGTCCTCGCCGCGACCTATCGGCACGCGTTCGGACTGCTGCGTCCCGGAGGTGTCCTGCTCAACGCCGACTACCTGCCGCACCCTCCGGGGAGCAGGCTGCGTTCGGTGTGCGACGCCCTCGCCCTCGACCGGCGCAACCACGCGCTGGCCCGCGGCGCGGAGTCCTGGGAGACGTGGTGGGAGGCCGTGGAGGCCGAACCGGAACTGGCCGACGCGTTGGCTGTGCGCGCGACGCTGTGGCCGGAGGGCGCACGGGACTGGACGGCGGCCTCGCACCGGTTCAACGAGGCCGCCCTCCTCGACGCCGGATTCGCGGAGGCGGGCGTGGTCTGGCAGGACCTCCAGGAGCGCGTCGTCGTCGGACTCCGGTAGGAGCGGGTCGGGACAGCCCGGCCCGCAGGTCACCGGGGAACGTCCGAGTGCGCCCGGATGTCGTTGCGGGGCAGGAGGTCCGGAACCGGTGGATGGGTGATCTTCGGGCCCAGGACGTGTCCCAACGCGGGGTGCAGGCTGTCAGGTGCAGAAGGCGTGGCGGACGGTGTGGGCGAGGCTCCGGCGGCGGCGTTCGTGGTCGGCGGCGGGGTCGGCCGTGGTGGCGGTGTAGGTGAGGCTGCTGGGGGACCAGGTCATGGCCAGGGAGATGACCATGGAGTGCACGTCGGCCGGGGGCAGTGACGGGTCGATGTGCCCGGCTTCCTGCGCGCGGGCGATGGCGTCGGTCTTGGGGGTCTCGTCGGCCTCGGTGAACAGGTGACCCTCGGGCGTGCGCTCCAGTCGTGCCCACGTCGCCAGGCGCACCAGTTGCGGGCGGTCGAGGTAGGCGTCGTAGAGGCGGACGGCGTAGCCGGGTAGGTCGTCGGCGGTGAGGGGAGCGGCGTCGAGGATGCCGCTGACCTGGTCGTGGAGCACCGCGTCGAACAGGGCCTCCTTGCTGCCGTAGTAGGCGTACAGCTGGGCCTTGCTCACCTTCGCCTCGGCGGAGACGCGGTCGACGCGTCCGCCCGCGATGCCGTGGGCGGCGAACTCGACTGCGCCCGCGTCCAGGAGTCGTCGTCTGCTCGCCTGCGCCTTGTCCACGCCACGAGTCTAAACGAACTGGTTCGTTTGCGTATGTTGCCCGGCGGGGTTACGGTCTAGGAGGAGAACGAACCAGTTCGTTCTGCTACCGAAGACGAACCCGATACTTGCTATGAGGAGTGACATGCGGACCACCACCGGCTGGCAAGCGCACGGCCCGACGACCGATCTGCGCCGGACGCCCATCACCCGCCGAGACCTCCGCCGCGACGACATCGCGGTGCGCGTGGACTTCTGCGGCGTCTGCCACAGCG
Organism: Umezawaea sp. Da 62-37; assembly: GCF_032460545.1. Classification (GTDB taxonomy): domain Bacteria; phylum Actinomycetota; class Actinomycetes; order Mycobacteriales; family Pseudonocardiaceae; genus Umezawaea. The sequence goes on along the minus strand of NZ_CP135965.1, from coordinate 1,098,530 downwards.
ATCTGCACGCCATCCGGGCGCTCGGCGCCGAGGACGTGCTCGTGCCGGGGCACGAGTTCACCGGCGTCGTGACCGAGGTCGGCCCGGACGTGACCGGCTTCCGCGTCGGAGACCCCGTCGCGGTCGGCAACATCGTAGATTCCTGCGGCGCGTGCACCATGTGCGTGGCTGGCCAGGAGAACTTCTGCCGCGAGTTCCCGACCCTGACCTACGGCGGGACCGACCGCCACGACGGGACCCCGACCGTGGGGGCCTTCTCCCGCGAGTACGTCGTGCGGGACCTGTTCGCCTACCCCCTGCCCTCCGGACTGGACCCCGCCGGCGCGGCGCCGCTGCTGTGCGCAGGCGTCACGGTGTGGGAACCGCTGCGCGCGCTCGGCGTCGGTCCGGGCTCCCGCGTCGCGGTGAGCGGCCTGGGCGGGCTCGGCCACCTCGCGGTCAAGTTCGCCGCCGCCCTGGGCGCGGAGGTCACCGTCATCAGCCGCTCGGCGGACCGCGCGGACGAGGCGAAGCGACTCGGCGCCCACGACCTCGTCGATTCCGGCGACCCCGAAGCGATGGCCGCGGCCCGCGACCGGTTCGACGTCCTGATCGACACCATCCCCGTCGCCCACGACATCGGCCCCTACCTGGGCCTGGTCGCCGTGGACGGCACGCTCAGCCACCTGGGCCACCTCGGTTCCATCACGGTCGAGGCCGTGGACCTGCTCATCGGCCGCAAGAAGCTCAGCTCCGCGGGCAGCGGGGGCCGTCCCAGCACGGCCGCCATGCTCGACTTCTGCGCCGCCCACGGCATCACCGCCGACGTCGAGGTCCTGCCGTCGGTGCGGACGGCGGATGCCCTCGAGCGGCTGGAGCGCAACGACGTGCGCTACCGCTTCGTCCTGGACCTGTCCGACCTGTCCTGACGCGAATCATCGGAACGGTGGACGACCACGTTCTGCCCCGACAGACGTACGCGACTCGTGAAGGAGCGGACGCGTGACGTGAACCGCCCTTCGTGGACGACTCCGGAAGACGAGGTTCGAACGCGATCATGAGCAACGACAACACTCTTGTCCTTGGTGCCACCGGCAAGACGGGCAGGCGGGTCGTCGCCCGGTTGCGGCTGCGCGGCACGCCTGTGCGTCCGGCTTCCCGGTCCGGCCAGGTCCCCTTCGACTGGTCGGACCCCAGCGGCTGGGACGCGGCTCTGACCGGTGTCGACGCCGTGTACCTGGTGGCACCGCAAGTACCCGGTCCGGCGCCCGACTTCGTGGCCAGGGCCGAAGCCGCCGGTGTGCGCCGCCTGGTCCTGCTCTCCGGGCGTGCCGCCGACGACTGGGGCGACTCCGGGTTCGGCCTCGACATGCTCTCGGCGGAGGAGGCCGTGCGCGGTTCGGCTCTGGAGTGGACGGTGTTGCGGTCCAACAACTTCCAGCAGAACTTCGACGAGGAGTTGTGGCACGCCCCGCTCGTGGCAGGCGAGCTGGCGCTTCCCGCCGACGCGGTCCCCGAGCCGTTCACCGATGTGGAAGACGTCGCCGACACCGCGGTCAGGGTCCTGGCCGAGCCCGGCAAGCACGCCGGGCGGATCTACGAGCTGTCGGGACCGAGGGCGATCACCTTCGCCGAGGCCGTCGGGATGATCTCCTCGGCCTCCGGGCTGCCCATGACCTACAGGACGATCTCCCCGGCGGAGTACACCAGGAACCTGGTCGACGACGGGGTGGACGAAGATGTCGCCCACCACGTCTCCGCGATGTTCGTGATGATGGAACGTGGACCACTGGCCACTACCACGGATGGAATCGACACCGTGCTGGGACGACCGCCCCGACCTTTCGAGGAGTACGTCGTGCGAGCCGCGGCCGCGGGAGCCTGGAGCGGACGGTGACGAGGTGGAACGCGCGGAACCGCCTGCGGGTATTCGCACGAGCGAGCACCCGCAAGCGGTACGGGGAGGCCGTACCACGCAGAGCGCCGTGATCCCCGGTGCCGCGCGGCGGGATGTTCACCGCGCGGCTGGGGTGCGCCGCGGATCGATGACCCCGGCCGCGGCGACGTCACGAGTGGCGATGTCGGTTATTTCTCCCTCAGCAGGTAGACGTTGCCGTTGCCCTTGCCGTCCGCGTCACTGTTGAAGATCAGGTCCGTGTCGTTGATGAACGCGGCATGGGGGTGCACCGATTCCGAATCGGAAGAACTCCGGTGCTTGAACATCTTCACGGTGTCGACCTTGTTCGTGCCCGGCTTGATGTAGTAGTAGAAGATGTAGGGCGTGTCGTCACCTCCGTCCCCCTCGATGATCGTCTGAGCCGGGTTCATGGCGAAGTGGTTGCTGTACTCCTTGATGTCGTAGCTGAAGAACTGCTCCTTGCGGATGTTGTAGGTGACCACCTGTTCCGGCGTGTCGCCCTGCTTCCGCTGGGCGAAAGCGGCATCCCGGCCATTGGCCTGCCAGAACGGGTGCACGCCGTGATCGTTCGAATCGGTCAGGAGTGTCTTCTTCTTGCTCCCGATGTCGACGAGGCCGATCTGGTTCTCGCCGTACACGTGGTAGAGGAGCGTGTCCCCGTACACCGGGTTGATCAGCACGTGGTCGACGTTCCCGTCGACCTTCTTGACCGTGTCGAGTTCTCCCGTTTTCACGTCGATCGTGACGAGCGAGGAACGGTTCTCGTCCTCGTCGTACAGGGACGAGGCGATCGTCTTCCCATCCGAGGTCAGGGCGACGATCCCCTTGACGTCGTACTTGTCCGGCACTGTGCGGATCTTTTTCTCCGCGTACGGGGCACGCAGGCTGACCTTGGTGAACGTCCGGTCCTCGACGAAGAACGCCTCCTCGGTCTTGGGCGAGACGTTGGCGTGGTCGCCGTCGATGTCGTCGGAATCCGTCAGCTGCACGAACTTGCCGTTGTCGAGCGACATGAGGTACAGGTTCTCGTGGCCGTCGTCCCGTTTCGACATGAACACGACGGAATCGAGCGACGGGACGTAGGGCTGGACGTCGAGGTACATCTTGTTGTCGAGTTCCTTGGAGGTGGTGAGCTGGACCACCTCGTAATCTTCGTCCAAAGCCGGAAGCGTTTTCCACTCCGCCTCGAACCGGGCGCCCTTCCCGGAATCCAACGCGGATTCTTCGGCGAGGGCGATGTAGGGGGATCCGAGCATGCTCGCGCAAATGAGAACAGTCAAAGCCGATTTCACGAGGACAACCTTCCCGAGCTGAGTGCGAGAGGCGCGCCGTTATCCACTATATGAATCGGAGTACTGTTCCACAACGGATCTAACCTCACCCTTTCGGGTGGAACGAAAGCGAGTTTGCCTCACAATCCAGATCATCGGAATTGCTGACGATGTGTGGATCCGATCCGGAGCGGATCACCTTTTCTGTCATGCGGGGGTACTCGGAAGATCGGTGAATTCGTGTGTTGTCGCCGGTCGGAGGATGAATTCCAAGCGAGGTGAGTTCCAGGTCTGGCCCAACGGTCCGCAGTGCATCCGGGGCTCCACTGGGCGAGTCCTTGCTGTCCTCAAGGAACTGGAGGGGTGTGCAGGGATACGAACTGTGGACGGTCGCGAACGGCGGCCGGTCGGGTCGTTGGGATCACTATCCCGGCGGGAGGGTGCGAGTGGAGTGTCCCCTCGACATCGGTGGCGACCTGTTCCCGTTGCACCGGAACGGTTTTGAGGCTGTCCGAAAATCGGGGCAGCAAGGTGTCCGCGGCGGCCGTGCCCGGAACCGCCGCGGTCTGCTCGTCCAACGCGGCCGTGACCTCCTCGACAGGCCTGGCGTCCATGTGCGGAGCGTGCCGTCGGGGTCCCGAGCGGTGTCCTCGGCCGGTCGACGCCCACCCCGCTGAGCCGCCACGTGGAGCACTGGCCGGTGCTGTCCGACGCGTCGTGGACCGCACCGTTCAAGATCAGCGGATTCGGGGAGGGCTGTCGGGGGCCGGCAGACTCACGGTCGGCAGGCGGGAAACGATGATTGAGTTCGTCGATCCCGGCTTTTCGGCTCGAATCCGGTCCCGTCTCCCGGCGAAACGGCGCTTGCGGCGTTCGGCGTAGAGGAATTGGTCTTATTCGGTGTTTGGGGGATTGTGCATAAGATTGTTTCATGGCGCCATTGGCATCACTGATACTGCGGCTGCAACAGGTGCGCGACCCCGAAGTATTCGGCGAGGATTGTGTGTCAAGACTGGCGGTGGCAATAGTGGTCGGGCGGGCCGCCGCACCGGGCCGCGTTGCCGAGCTTTTGTCGGGGTGTCCTCCGCATCCACCTCGATAAAAAAGCAGGACCGCCGCGTGTTCCTGCGGTGTGCGCACAGTTCGGCGGCACCGAGCCCGTTACGCGCGGGCTCCGAACCGGGCTTTTCCGTGATCACCGCGGATCGCCAAGAACTCGGAGCGAGCGATGGACTACCGCATTCTCGGCCCACTGGAGGCGAGCCACGACGAGGTCGTCGTGGACATCAGCGGAGCCCGTCAGCTGACGGTGTTAGCCCTGCTCCTGGTGGAGGCGAACCGGATCGTGCCCGTCGACCGCCTGGTGGACGGGGTGTGGAACGAGACCCCGCCCGCCACCAGCCGGAGCCAGATCCACATCTGCATCTCCTCCCTGCGGCGTCAGCTCGCCGGTGGCGGGGCGTCCGTCGACACCTGCGCGCCCGGCTACCGGCTGCGGGTGGCGGAGGGGGAACTGGACCTGCACGTCTTCGAGGCCCGCGTGGCAGCCGCCCACGCGGCGGTCGCGGACGGCGCCCACCGGCGCGCGGTGGTCGAGCTGAGGTCGGCCCTGGCGCTGTGGCGCGGTCCGGCGCTGGCCGGTGTCGGCAGCCAGCTGCTGCGCCGCGTGGCCGCCGCGCTGGACGACCGGCGGCTGGCCGTGCACGAGGAGTGCCTGGAGATCGAGTTGGCGCACGGCCTGGGCGCACCGCACGACCTGGTCTGCGAGCTGACCGGTCTGGTGGCGGCCCGTCCCCGCAGGGAGCGCCTGCTCGCCCTGCTGATGATCGCCCTCTACCGGGTGGGCAGGCAGGCCGAGGCGCTGGAGGAGTACCGCAGGGCGCGGGCCCGGTTCATCGGTGAACTGGGCATCGAACCCGGCGAGGAGCTCAGCGACCTGTACCAGCGCATCCTCGTGCACGACCCCGCCCTGTCCCGGCCCGCCGAGCCGCCGCCCGTCCCGGTCCGGAGCAGGGGACCGCGCCGCCTCCCTGCCGACATCGCGGACTTCACCGGGCGCAGGCGCAGCCTCGAACGCCTCCTGGAGGTGTCCGAGCCGCAGGACGGGACCGCCGTCCGGACGGTCGAGGTCACCGGTCGGGAGGGGGTCGGCAAGACCACCCTCGTCGTGCACGCCGGTCACCTGCTCGCCCCGGAGTTCCCGGACGGGCAGCTCTTCGCCAGGCTCTCCCACGACGGCGTGCCGGAGGACCCCCACGACATCCTCGGGCGCTTCCTGCGCGCGTTCGGCTTCGCCGACCAGGACGTCCCCGACGGCAGGGAGGAACGGGCGGAGACCTACCGCGACCACATGGCTGACCGTCGTGTCCTGGTGGTCCTGGACGACGCACTCTCGGAGAGCCAGGTGTTCCCGCTGCTGCCGGGCTCGTCGCTGTGCCGGGTGCTCGTCACGTCCCGCCGCCCGCTCGCCGGACTCCCGGCCGCGGTCCGCCTCCGCCTGACCCCCTTCACCGAGGACAGCGCGCTGGAACTGGCGGCCCGCATCGCGGGGCGCGCCAGGATCGACGCCGACCGCGACGCCGCGGTCGCGTTGAACGAGGCGTGCGGCTACCTGCCGCTCGCCCTGCGCCTGGCCGCCGCCCGCCTGGCCTCGCACCCGCACTGGACGGTCGCGGACGTGGTCGCCCACCTCGAGGACGGGTCCAGCTGGCTGGACGACCTCGAGGACCGGACCGGTGTGCACCCCGCGTACGCGGGCCTGACCGACGAGGCCCGCCGCCTCTTCCGCCTGCTGCCGCTCGTCGACGCGGCGGACTTCGCCTCGTGGGTCGGGGCGCCGCTGCTGGACGTCGGCGTCGCGCGGTCGGAGGCGCTGCTCGACGAGCTCGCCGACGCGGATCTCCTGGTCGTCCGCCCCCACGCAGGCGGGACGCGCTACTGGATGCCGGGCTGGATCCTCGGCTACGCGCGCAGGCGGCAGTCCGAGGAGGGGGAGGAGTCCGTGCGCAAGGCGTTCGAACGCCTGCTGGGCGCGCTGCTGCACCTGTCGGAGAAGGCGCACCGGCTCCAGGGGGGCGAACACCTGCACCTGGCCGGGAACGGGGCCAGCCGGTGGGAGCTGCCCGCCCCGCTGGTGGAACGACTGGTCGCCGACCCGGCGGGCTGGTACACCCGTGAGCGCTCGTGGGTGCTGAGGGCGGTGCGGCAGGCCGCCGCCGCGGGGTTCCCGGAGCACGCCTGGGGCCTGGCCATGTGCACGGTCACCTTCGCCGAGTCCTCGCCGGGCGCGCTCCGACGGGTGGGGGCGTTCTGATCCTCGGCCCGGACGGGCCGAGGAGACCGTCCCGGCGCGACCGCGTCAGAGCCAGGCCGCGACCGGGGCCTGCGCGCCCAGGACGGAGTGCAGCAGCACGTTCGCGCCGTGCACGAGGTCGTCGGGCGCGGTGTCCTCGCCCGGCGCGTGGCTGATGCCCCGCTTGCTGGGCACGAAGATCATGCCGATCGGGGCCACCAGCGCGACGATCTGGGCGTCGTGCCCGGCGCCGCTGGGCATGGTCAGGTGCGGCAACCCCAGGGCGTCCGCCGCGCCGCGGATGGCGTCCCGCAGCTCGGGGGCGGTCGACACGGCCTGTGACCGCATGGAGGCCCGCACATCGACGTCGCAGCCGGAGGCCGCGGCCACCCGCGAGCACTCCTCGCGCACGGCGGCCTCGCCGCGGACGAGATTGGCGGGGTCGGTGTCCCGCACCTCGACGCTCATCCGCACGTTCCCGGTGATGGTGTTGGTGACGTTGGGGTGGGCCTCCAGGTAGCCGGTGGTGGCCGTCGCGCACACGGCGTGCTCGGTGACGACGCGTTCCGCGGCGAGGACGATGCCCGCGGCGGCGACCATGGCGTCCCGGCGGTCGGGCATGGGGGTGGTGCCCGCGTGCTGGGCTTCGCCCACGACGTCGATGTCGAGGATCGTGCGTCCGACGATCCCGTCCACGACGCCGATCGGCAGCCCGAGGCGTTCGAGCGTCGGCCCCTGCTCGATGTGCAGCTCCAGGTAGGCGGCGATGCTGCCGGGCGTCCACGCCGCGTCGGCCAGGTGTTCGGGTGAACCGCCCGCCTGGACCAGGTACTCGCTGACCGGCCTGCCCGTCCGGTCCTCGGCGGCGAGCCCGTCCTCCAGCGAGCCGCACAGCGCGCGCGACCCCCAGAACGGGGTCTGGATCAGCGCGCCCTCCTCGTTGGCGAAGGCGACGGCGACCACCTCGACGGGAAGGTCGACGTCGTGCTCGTGCAGGACCTGCAGCACCTCCAGCGCGGCGATCACCCCGTAGGCGCCGTCCAGCCAGCCGCCCTGCACCACGGTGTCCACGTGGGAGCCGACGAGCAGCACGGGCGCCGCGTCACGGCGTGTGCGCGGGCGGTGGACCAGCAGGTTGCCCGCGGGGTCGGTCTCGGTCTTCAGCCCGGCCTCGGCGCACAGGTCCCGCAGATAGGCCATCGCCACGTTCTCCTGGTCGCTGAGCCCCAACCTGGTGATCCCGCCCGCGGGATCGGCGCCGATCTTCGACAGCTCGTCGAGCCTGCCGAGCAGCCTCGCGCCGTCGATCCGGAGCCCGGAGTGGCTCCTCGTGCCGCCGTCGACCGGTCCGCGTGCCTGGAGATTGCGCTTGGCCATATCTCTTCCTCCTGTTCGCCGGGCGCGAGCGCCGGCGGGACAGCGCGGACTTGTCCTCGATCTGCCCGGATCCATAGCATTGTGGGTCGCCCTGCTTTTCACGGACCATTGCCCGGCTATCGTTCTCCCGCTTGCTATCCGCAGTGGTGGACGGTTCTATTCCGAGGCTATTTCCGGGCCATTTTCGCCCTTTTCCCGCCGTGCTTTCCGTTGACCTGCCGGATTCCGGCTCCCTAGTGTTCGTCGCGACCCCTTTGGCGGAAACAGCCGGATGACGCGTGCCGGCAGGAAAGGGCACAACCCATGGGAAGCCTCCACGAGGACAAGCGGATTCCTGCACCTGCTGTCCTGCGCGCCCGTGTCGCCGAACGGGGTCCGCTCTCCTACGGCCAGCAACGGCTGTGGTTCCTGGACCGGTGGCTGGCGGGCAGCCCGGTCTACAACATGCCCGTCACCCTGCGGTTCACCGGTCGGCTGGACGCCGGTCGACTCGCCGCCGCGGTCGCCGCCGCGGCCGCTCGCCACGACGTGCTGTTCACCGTGGTCGAGGAGGGTCCCGACGGGCCCCTCCAGCGGGTGTCGGACCACCGGGAGCTGGCCTGCCCGATCGTGGACGCGTCCGAGGCGGAGGCGCTGCGGCTGATCGAGGAGGACGCCCGGCGCCCCTTCGACCTGGCCTCGGGCCCGATGCTGCGCGCGCACCTCTTCCGGGTGGCCGAGGACTCGCACTGGCTCCAGCTGACGTTCCACCACATCGCTTCCGACGGCTGGTCCGTCGAGGTGTTCCAGCGCCACCTCGTGGAGGCCTACCGGACCGGAGCCGCGCCGCCGGAGCCGCTGACCGTCCAGTACGCCGACTACGCGCTCTGGCAGCGCGACGTGATGGCGGGTCCCACCGCCGCCCGGTCCCTGGAGGCGTGGACCCACGCGCTGAGCGGCGCGCCCGCCGTCCTGGACCTCGGCGCCGACCGCCCGCGCCCCGCCGAGCTGAGCTACCGCGGCCGCACCGCGCACTTCGCCCTGTCCGGCGTTCCCCTCGCCGACCTGGAGAAGTTCGCCGCGGACGAGGGCGTCACCCCGTACGTCGCCCTCGTCGCGGCGTTCCAGATGCTCGTCGCCCGGCACTCCGGCGGCGACGACGTCGTGCTTGGCTCGCCGACGGCGGGCCGCGGTCCCGCCGCGCTCGACGAGATGGTCGGCTTCTTCGCGGACTCGCTCGTCGTCCGCACCAGCCTGGCGAACGACCCGTCGTTCCGCGAACTGGTGGCCCGCACCCGCGCCGACGTCCTGAACGCCCTGTCGCGCAGCCGGATGCCGTTCGACCTCGCCGTGAACCACCTGCACCCGGAGCGCGACCTCGGCTACAGCCCCGTCGTGCAGGTCGTGTTCGCCCTGCACGAGGACGATGACGCCGGTGTCCTGGACGACGACGTCTCGTTCGAGCGCGGCACGGTGTCCACCGGCACGGCGAAGTACGACCTCACCTGGTCGGTCTTCCGCGGCGCCACCGGACTGCGGCTGGAGGTCGAGTACTCGACCGACCTGTTCGACGCGGAGACCGTCGAGGCCTTCGTGGACCACTGGGAGACCCTGCTGCGACAGGTCGTCACCGAACCCGACCTGCGGCTGAGCGAGGTCGACCTGCTGTCGGCCGACGAGGCCGAGCGGGTGGCGGCGTGGTCCGGCACCGGCGCGGAGCTGCCCGCCGGGACCGTGCACGGGTTCGTCGCGCGCGGTGCGGCCGAGCGGCCGGACGCGGTGGCGTTGACGGGCGCCGGGGTGACGTGGACCTACGAGGAACTGGAAGGGCGCGCCACGGCGTTGGCGCGTCGGCTGCGCGCGCTGGGTGTGGGCCCGGAGGACTGCGTCGGCGTCTGCCTGGAGCGCTCGCCGGATATGGTGGTGGCGTGCCTCGCGGTGCTCAAGGCGGGTGGCGTGTACGTCCCGCTCGACACGGCGTTCCCCGCCGACCGCATGGCGTACATGCTCGACTCGGTCGGCGCGGAGGTCGTCCTCGTCCACCAGCCGACCGCGGCCGCCGTGCCCGAGGGTTCGTGGCAGGTCGTCGACGTCGACGCGGAGGTGGCCGCGGACGACGTGGCCCTGCCCGAGGTCGACCCGGACAACGGCTGCTACGTGATCTTCACGTCCGGGTCGACCGGGCGGCCCAAGGGCACCACGATCACCCACCGGAACGTGACCCGGCTCATCGCCGGTGTTCGGGAGAACCTGCCCTTCGGGCAGGACGACGTGTGGACCCTGTTCCACAGCTTCGCGTTCGACTTCTCGGTCTGGGAGATGTGGGGTGCGCTGACCACGGGTGGGCGCCTGGTCGTGGTGCCGTACGCGGTCAGCCGGGACGTGGAGGCGTTCCACGCGCTGGTGCGCGACGAGTCCGTGACGATCCTGAGCCAGACGCCGTCGGCGTTCCGCCAGTTCGAGACGGCCGACGAGCAAGCGGCGGGCGGGTCGTCCCTGCGCGCGGTGGTGTTCGGCGGCGAGGCCCTGCACCGGCCGTCGGTGCGGAGGTGGGCCTCGCGCCACGGCTACGCGTCCCCGCTGCTGGTGAACATGTACGGCATCACCGAGACCACCGTCCACGTCACGTACCTGGCGCTGGGCGAAGAGGACCTCGACCGCGAGCTGAGCCGAATCGGACGGCCGCTGCCCGATCTGAGCGTGCACGTGCTGGACGCGCACGGCCGTCCCTGTCCGGTCGGCGTGACCGGCGAGATCCACGTCGGCGGTGCGGGACTGGCCCGCGGCTACACCGGGATGCCCGGCCTGACCGCCGAGCGCTTCGTGCCCGACCACCGCACCGGCCGCGCGGGCGGACGTCTCTACCGCAGCGGGGACCTGGGCCGGTGGACCGCTCGCGGCGGGCTGGAGTACGTCGGCCGCGCCGACGCGCAGGTGAAGATCCGCGGCTACCGCATCGAGACCGGCGAGATCGAGGCCGTGCTGGGCACCCACCCCGGCCTGCTGGAGGCGACGGTCGTCGCCCGCACCGGTTCCGACGGGCAGGCCGACCTGGCGGGCTACCTGGTGCCCGACGGCGTGGCGCCCTCGACCGACGAGTTGCGCGCGTGGCTGCGCAAGCGGTTGCCGGACTACATGGTGCCGCGGCACTTCGTCGTGCTGGACGCGCTGCCGCTGACCCCGCAGGGCAAGGTGGACCGCAAGGCCCTGCCCGAACCCGAGGCGGTCCGGCCGGAACTCGCGCAGCAGTACGTGGCACCGGTCGGCGCCACCGAGGAGGTGCTCGCCGGGATCTGGCAACGGGTGCTGGGCGTGGACCGGGTCGGTCGGCACGACAACTTCTTCGACCTGGGCGGCGACTCCATCCGCAGCATCCAGGTGCTCGGCCAAGCTCGGGGGAGCGGACTCTCGTTCGACCTCCAGGACCTCTTCCGCACCCCCACGACGGCCGGGCTCGCGACGGTCGTGGTCGAGGCCGCGGCGCCGGCGGCCGACGCCGAACCCGTTGTGCGCGAACCGTTCGCGATGGTGTCCGAAGAGGACCGGGCGCTGCTGCCGGAAGGCCTGGTCGACGCCTACCCGATGGCGGAACTCCAGGTCGGCATGGTCTACGAGATGGAGCTGAACCAGGAGCGCCGCGCCTACCACAACCTGGACGGCCTCCGGATCGTCGGACCGTTCGACGAGGAGCGGTTCCGGGAGGCGACGGCACGGGTCATCGCCCGCCACCCGATCCTGCGGACCTCCTTCGACCTCAGCGGCTTCAGCGAGCCGATGCAGCTCGTGCACGCGACCGCGGAGATGCCCTTCACCATCGGCGACGTGCGCCACCTCGACGAGGCGGCCAGGGACACCGCGCTCGACGAGTACGTGCTCTCCGAGCGCAGGAAGCCGTTCGACCACTCGCGGCCGCTGCTGCTGCGCTTCGCCCTGCACCGGCTGACCGACGAGTCGTTCCAGTGGACGATCACCGAGCACCACGCCATCTTCGACGGGTGGAGCCTGCACTCCACCATCTCCGAGATCGCCGAGGTCTACCAGCGGCTGCTGGCGGGCGAGGACCCGGTGCTCGTCCCGCCGGTGTCGGCCTACCGCGACTTCATCGCCGCGGAACGGGAGACCCTGGCCTCGCAAGAGAGTCGGGCGTTCTGGCTGGACCGCGTGAGCGACCGGCCCGATTGCCGCCTGCCCCGCTGGCCCACCGACCGCCCGACGAGCCTGACCGGGCGCGCGCAGGAGCACGAGTGGCGCGAGCACCACCCCGAGCAGGGGTACGGCTCCGTCGAGACCCTGCTCCCCGACGACCTGTGCGACGGCCTGCGCCAGCTCGCCCGCGAGTGCTCCGTGCCGCTCAAGGCCGTGCTGCTGGTGGCGCACCTGAAGGTGATGAGCCTCGTCACCGGGTCGTCTGACCTCCTGGTCGGCCTGACCGCCAACGGACGGCTGGAGGAGGAAGGCGCCACCGAGGTGCGCGGCATGTTCCTCAACACCGTGCCGTTCCGCATCGAGTTGCCCGACGGCACCTGGCGCGACCTGGTCGGGGCCGTGTTCGAGACCGAGCGCGAACTGCTGCCGCACCGGCGCTACCCGCTCGGCGCGCTCCAGCGCGAGGTCGGCGGCGAGCCGCTGTTCGAGGTGAACTTCGTCCACAACCACTTCCACGTGCTGGACAAGGCCTTCGGGCCCGGCCTCATGCGGATCGCGGACGAGAAGATCGACAGCTTCACCACGGACCGGGCCGAGCCCACCAACTTCCCGCTCAACGTCGGCGTGATCCGCAACCCGTACTCCAACCAGCTGCTGTTCGGCATGGACTACCACACCGAGGTCCTGGTGCCGGACCAGGTCCTGCTCTACCGCGACTACTACCTGCGCGTGATGGAGCAGATGGTGGCCGATCCGGATGCCCGGCACCGGTGGGCGCACCTGCTCGGCGACGACGAGCGCGGACTGCTGGAGTCGTGGAACGCCAACGAGGGCGAGGTGCCGCAGGTCCTGGTGCACCGGATGATCGAGGATCGGGCGGCGGCCCAGCCCGACGCCGTCGCGGTCGAGTCCGGCGGCGTTTCCCTGACCTACGGCGAGTTGAACGCGCGGGCGAACCGGCTGGCGCGTCGACTGCGCGACCTCGGCGTCGGGCCGGACGTTCCGGTGGCGCTGTGCCAGGACCGCTCGCTCGCCATGATCACCAGCCTGCTGGCCGTGCTGAAGGCCGGCGGGATCTACGTGCCGATCGAGCCGGAGTTCCCGGTCGACCGCATGGCCTACATGCTGCGGGAGGTCTCCGCCCGGCTCGTGCTCGCCGGTGAGCAGGCCGTCGCCAAGGTGCCGGAAGGGCCCTGGCAGGTGCTGGTCGCGGACGACGCGCTGTGGACCGACGGCGACGACGGGAACCTGGAAGGCGGCGCCGCGCTGGACAACGGCTTCTACGTGATCTTCACGTCGGGGTCGACGGGACAGCCCAAGGGCGTGTCGACGCGGCACCGCAACGTCACCGAGCTGATGCACGGCGGCGAGTTCCTCACCCTGAACCCGAGCGACACCCTGCTCCAGTTGGCGCCGTTGTCCTTCGACAACTCGACGTTCGAGGTGTGGGCGCCGCTGGTGGGCGGCGCGCGGCTGGTGCTGGCGCCCCCGGTGCAGTACGGGCCGCGCGAGATCGCCGAGTGGGTCGTCGAGTCGGACGTGACGGTGCTGCACGCGACGGCGTCGCTGTTCGCGCTGCTGGTGGACCACGAGCCGCAGACGTTCGACGGCCTGCGCCGCTTCCTCACCGGCAGCGAGACGGTGTCGCCGACCCACGTGGCGAAGGTCCTGGAGCGCTGCCCGGACCTGGAGCTGGTGAACTGCTGGGGGCCGACGGAGACCACGACGTTCTCGGTGTGCGGCGTCTACACCCGCGGCAACGTGCCCTCCGGCGCGCTGCCGCTGGGCTCGCCGCTGATCAACACGCAGGTGTGGGTGCTGGACGAGGCCGGGCTGCCGGTGCCGGTGGGCTCGTCGGGCGAGCTGTACGTGTCGGGCCCGTGCCTGGCGCGCGGCTACCTCGGCAGGCCGGGGCTGACGGCGGAGCGCTTCGTGCCGCACCCGTTCCGCGCCGGGGAACGCCTCTACCGCACCGGTGACCGCGGCCGCTGGTCGATCGACGGCAAGGTGGAGTTCTTCGGCCGCACCGACCACATGGTCAAGGTGCGCGGGTACCGGGTGGAACTGGGCGAGGTCGAGACGGCCCTGCGCGGGCACCCCGACGTGCGCGAGTGCGTGGTCGTCACGCGGGCCAACACCACGGCGGGCATCGACCTGGTGGGCTACCTGGTCGTGGACGGCACCGCCCCCACGTCCGGCGAGATGCGGACGTGGCTCGGGCAGCGGCTGCCCGGCTACATGGTGCCGCGGCTGTTCGTGTTCCTCGACGCGCTGCCGCTCACCCCGCGGGCCAAGATCGACCGGCGCGCGCTGCCGGAGCCGAAGGAGACGCGCGAGGACGTCGCTGAGGAGTACGTGCCGCCGGTCGGCGAGCTGGAGGAGGAGCTGGCCGGGATCTGGGCACGGGTGCTGGACGTCGACCGGGTCGGTCGGCACGACAACTTCTTCGACCTGGGCGGCGATTCCATCCGCAGCATCCAGGTCGTCGGGCAGGCCCGGACCAAGGGGCTCGTCGTCGGGTTGCAGCAGCTCAACCAGCACCCGACGGTGCAGGCGCTCGGCGCGGCCGTCGGTGCGGCTCAGGCGCCGGAACCGGTGCGCGCCAAGGCTTCGCCGTTCGCGATGCTCTCCGAGCAGGACCGTCAGCGGCTCGGGTTGTCCTCCACCACCGGCGAGCGGTGACGACCCGATGAGCACAGCGGAGGACTCGGTGGTCACGCAGGGCCCACCCCTGCTCGTGGACGCCTACCCCATGTCCGAACTCCAGGTCGGCATGGTCTACGAGATGGAGCGCGACCCGGAACGGTTGCCCTACCACAACGTCCACACGCTGCGGGTGGCCGGAGCGTTCGACGAGCGGTGCTTCCGCCGCGCGGTGACCGGGGCCGTGGCCAGGCACCCGATCCTGCGCACCTCCTTCGCCCTGGTCGGGTTCAGCGAGCCGATGCAGCTCGTCTTCGACACGGCGGAGATCCCGCTGACCGTGGTCGACCTGCGCGGCCTGGACGCGAGCCCGGTGCTGTCGGCCTACCTGGACGCCGAGCGGCGCACCCCGTTGGACGTGTCGGTGGCACCGCTGTGCCGCATGGGCGTGCACGTGCTGTCCGACGACGCCTTCCACTGGACGTTCACCGAGCACCACTCCATCCTCGACGGCTGGAGCCTGGCCTCCCTCGTCTCGGAGATCACCGACGCCTACCGGCTCCTGCTCGCGGGCGGGGAACCGGCGACCACGCCGCCGCGCTCGACCTACCGCGACTACATCGTCGCCGAGCGCGAAGCGCTGGAGTCACCGCAGAGCACGGAGTTCTGGCGCCGGCGGCTGGCCGAGCCGCCGGACAGCCGCCTGCCGCGCTGGCCCGCGGACCGGCCCGTGGTGCCCACCGCCGAACCGGTGGCGGGGGAGCGGCACACCCACGACGCCGAGCGGGGCTACGGCTCGTTGGTGACCCCGTTGCCCGCGGACCTCCCACGACGGCTGCAAGAGCTGGCCCGGTCGTGCCGGGTGCCGGTGAAGGCCGTGCTGCTGGCCGCGCACGTGAAGGCGATGGGCCTGGTCACCGGGTCTGCGGACGTCGTGGTCGGGTTGACCGCCAACGGCAGGCTGGAGGAGGAGGGCGGCGCCGACGTGGTCGGCCTGTTCGTCAACACCGTGCCGCTGCGGGTGGCGCTGTCCGACGGCAGCTGGCGCGACCTCGTCCGGGCCGTCTTCGACACCGAGAACGACCTGCTGCCGCACCGCCGCTACCCGATGGGCGCGTTGCAGCGCGAACTCGGCGGCGCACCGCTGTTCGAGACCAACTTCGTCTACACCGACTTCCAGCAGATCCCGGCCGAGGGCGACGACGTGCCCGCGGGTGACGTGGCGCGCACGCACTTCGCCCTGGTGGCCGCGTTCGTCCGCCAACCCGGCGGCGACGGCCTGAACCTGGAGGTCGAGTACGACGCGCGGACGCTGGCCGCCGCGCAGGTCGCCCTGCTGCGGGGGTACCACCTGCGGGTGCTGGCCGAGATGGTCGCCGACCCGGACGCCGAGCATCGGTGGGCGTCGCTGCTCGGCGCGGACGAGCGCGCCGTGCTGGAGTCGTGGAACTCGACGACGGCCGAGGTGCCGTCCACCCCCGTGCACCGGATGGTCGAGGAGCGCGTGGCGGCGTCGCCGGACGCGGTCGCCCTGGTGTCCGGCGCGGAATCGTTGACCTACCAGGAGTTGAACGCGCGGGCGAACCGCCTGGCGCGCAGGCTGCGCGGCCTCGGCGTCGGCCCCGACGTCGCGGTCGGCGTGTGCGTGGAGCGGTCGGTCGAGATGGTCGTCGGCTGGCTCGCGGTCCTCAAGGCGGGCGGCCTGTACGTCCCGCTGGACCCGGCTTTCCCGGCCTCCCGCCTGGAGTACATGCTCGACCGGTCCGCGGCCCCGCTGGTGCTCACCGCCGGGGACGCCGCGGGCAGCGTCCCCGAAGGCCCCTGGAACGTGCTGTCGCTGGACGAGGCCATGCCGGGCGACGGTGGGGACCTCGACGGCGGCGCGGGGCCGGACAACGGCTGCTACGTCATCTTCACGTCCGGGTCGACGGGGCGCCCCAAGGGCGTCGTGACCCGGCACCGCAACGTCACCGAGCTGCTGCGCGGCGGCGACACCATGACCGCGGGGCCCGACGACACCCTGCTCCAGATCGCCTCGGCCTCCTTCGACGTGTCCACGTTCGAGGTGTGGGCGCCGCTGGTGGGCGGCGGACGGCTCGTGCTGGCGCCACCGGTCCGCTACGGGCCGCAGGAGATCGCCGCGTGGGTCGCCGAGTCCGGGGTGTCGGTGCTGCACGCGACGGCGTCGCTGTTCGCGCTGCTGGTGGACCACGAGCCGCGGCTGTTCGACGGCCTGCGCCGGGTCCTGACCGGCAGCGAGACGGTCTCGCCCGCGCACGTGGCGCGGATCCTGGAGCGCTGCCCGGACCTGGAGGTCGTCAACTGCTGGGGGCCCACGGAGACCACGACGTTCTCGGTGTGCGGCTCGTTCCGCCGAGGTGAAGTCCCGGCGGGTCCGCTGCCGCTGGGCGTTCCGCTGGCGGACACCGAGGTGTGGGTGCTCGACGAGGCCGGGACGCCGGTGCCGGTGGGGACGCCGGGCGAGCTGTGCGTGTCCGGTCCGTGCCTGGCGCGCGGTTACCTCGGCCAGCCGGGGCTGACGGCCGACCGCTTCCTGCCGCACCCGTTCCAGGCCGGGGAACGCCTGTACCGCACCGGTGACCAGGGCCGCTGGGCGCCCGACGGCCGGGTCGAGTTCCTCGGCCGGGTCGACCACATGGTCAAGGTGCGCGGGTACCGCGTCGAACTCGGCGAGGTCGAGGCCGCGCTGCGCGAGCACTCCGCCCTGCGCGACTGCGTCGTGGTGACCCGCCCGAACTCCTCGGCGGGGGTCGACCTGGTCGCCTACCTCGTCGCGGACGGCGAAGCGCCGTCGATCGGCGAGGTGCGGGCGTGGCTGGGGGAGCGGCTGCCGACCTACATGGTGCCGCGGCTGTTCGTGTTCCTGGACGTCCTGCCGCTCACGTCGAACGCGAAGGTGGACCGGCGCGCGCTGCCGGACCCGGACGAGGCCCGGCCGGACGTGGCCCAGGAGTTCGTGCCGCCGGTCGGCGCGGTCGAGGAGCTGCTGGCCGGGATCTGGTCGCAGGTGCTCGGCGTCGACCGGGTCGGTCGGCACGACAACTTCTTCGACCTGGGCGGCGACTCCATCCGCAGCATCCAGGTCCTCGGCGAGGTGCGGGAAGCGGGGCTCACCACCGGTCTGGGGACCATGCTGGCGAACCCGACCCCGGCGGGACTGGCCGCCGCGCTGGAGGCCGCCGCGCCGGAGGGTACGGCCGCCACCACGCGGTCCCAGCCGTTCTCCCTGGTCGCCGCCGACGACCGCGCGCTGCTGCCCGACGGCCTGGAAGACGCCTACCCGATGGCGGAACTCCAGGTCGGCATGGTCTACGAGATGGAGCGCGACCCCGACCGCAAGCCGTACCACAACGTCCACACCCTGCGGCTGACCGGAGCGTTCGACGAGGCGTCGTTCCGCGCCGCGCTCGCACGGGTGACCGCGCGGCACCCCGTCCTGCGCACCTCGTTCGCGATGAGCCGCTTCAGCGCGCCGATGCAGCTGGTGCACCCCGCGGCCGGGATCCCGTTGACCGTCGTCGACCTGCGCGGGACGGCGGCGGACGCACGAGCGGTGGTGGACGGGCACCTGGCCGTCGAGCGGCGCACCCCGCTGGACCTCACCACGGCCCCGCTGTGCCGGATGACCGTGCACGTGCTGTCCGACGACACCTTCCAGTGGACCGTCACCGAACACCACGCTATCCTCGACGGCTGGAGCCTGACCTCCACCCTCGCCGAGATCAGCACGACCTACGAGGGACTGCTCGTCGGGCACGACCCCGAACCCGTCCCGCTCCGCTCGACCTACCGGGACTTCATCGCCGCCGAGCACGCGGCCCTGAACGACCCGGAGAGCCGCGACTACTGGCGCGACCTCCTGGCGGGCAGCGACGGCAGCCCGTTGCCGCGCTGGTCGGTCGAGGCGCCGGACGCGCTCGGGGACGTCGTTCCCGGCGAGCGCCACGACCACGGCGGTTCGCTCGTCACCACCCTGCCCGCCGAACTCCGCTCGGATGTCGAGGTGTTCGCGCGCCGCGCCGGAGTCCCGTTCAAGACGGCCGTGCTCACGGCGCACCTCCGCGCGCTCGCCGCCGCTACCGGCGGCCACGACGTCACGACCGGCCTGTCCTTCCACGGTCGCCTGGAGGAAGCGGACGGCGCCGAGGTGCGCGGCCTGTTCCTCAACACCCTGCCGTTCCGCGTCGCCCTCCCGGACGGGAGCTGGCAGGACCTCGCGCGCGCCGTTTTCCAGGCGGAGCAGGACGTCCTGCCGCACCGCCGCTACCCGATGGCCGCCCTCCAGCGCGAACTCGGCGGCGTCTCGCTGTTCGACGCCGGGTTCGTCTACAACGACTTCCACCAGTTCGGCAGGCTGGCCGACGGCGGCGGCGCGTGGCACCTCGACTCCGCCGACCAGGGGTCGTCCGGGTCCGCCCGCACCAGCTTCCCGCTGCTCGTCTCGGTCAGCAGGGAGGCCGGTAGCGCGGAACTGCGCCTGGAGCTGGAGTACGACACCCGCAAGATCACCCGTGACCAGGCGGTCCTGTTGCGGGACCACCACCTGCGCGCGATCCACGCGATGACCGCCACCCCCTCCTCCCTCCACACCACGGCCGTGCTGCTGGCGAGCCGGGAGGAACGGCGGCTGGCGGCCTGGTCGCGGGCGGCGCTGGACGTGCCGGGCGCGGCGGCGGTGCACGACCTGGTGGTGGCCGCGACCTCGGCACGACCGGACTCGGTGGCGCTGACGTGCGACGGCGTCTCCCTCACCTACCAGGAGCTGGCGGACCGCGCCGACCTCCTCGCGCACCGGTTGCGGCTCTTGGGCGTCGGGCCGGAGGTGTGCGTCGGGGTGTTCCTGGAGCGCTCCTGGGAGACCGTGGTGGCGTGCCTGGGCGTGCTGCGCGCCGGTGGCGTGTACGTGCCGCTGGACACGGCGTTCCCGGCCGACCGCCTGGAGTTCATGCTGCGCGACGTCGGCGCGCCGCTGGTCGTGGTGCACGAGGCGACGGCGGCCACCGTCCCGAGTGGACCGTGGGAGCTGGTCGACGTCGACGGCCCGGCCGAGGTCGACGGCACCGCCCTGCCCGCGATCGACCCGGACAACGGCTGCTACGTGATCTTCACGTCGGGGTCGACCGGGCGCCCCAAGGGGACGACGGTGACGCACCGGAACGTGGTGCGGCTGATCCGCGGGGTGCGCGAGCGCATGCCGTTCGGTGTCGACGACGTGTGGTCGGTGTTCCACAGCTTCGCGTTCGACTTCTCGGTCTGGGAGATGTGGGGCGCGCTGACGACCGGTGGCCGGGTTGTCGTGGTGCCGTACGCGGTCAGCCGAGACGTGGAGGCGTTCTACGCGTTGGTGCGCGACGAGTCCGTGACGATCCTGAGCCAGACGCCGTCGGCGTTCCGCCAGTTCGAGACCGCGGACGAGCGCCTGCGCGGTGACCTCGCGCTGCGGGCCGTGGTGTTCGGCGGCGAAGCCCTGCACCGGCCTTCGGTGCGGAGGTGGGCGTCCCGCCACGGGTACGCCGCGCCGCTGCTGGTGAACATGTACGGCATCACCGAGACCACCGTGCACGTCACCTACCTCGAACTCGACGCCGGTCACGTCGACGGCGACGCCAGCCCCGTCGGCGTCCCCCTGCCGGACCTCGGAGTCCACGTGCTGGACCCGTACGGAAACCGTTGTCCCATCAGCGTCATCGGCGAACTGCACGTGTCCGGCGCCGGACTGGCCCGCGGCTACA
The DNA here is from genome assembly GCF_032460545.1 of Umezawaea sp. Da 62-37. GTDB lineage: Bacteria > Actinomycetota > Actinomycetes > Mycobacteriales > Pseudonocardiaceae > Umezawaea. The sequence goes on along the minus strand of NZ_CP135965.1, from coordinate 1,078,172 downwards.
CGGGCCTCCCGGCGCTGACCGCCCAGCGGTTCGTGCCCGACCACGTGTCCGGTGTGCCCGGCGCCCGCCTGTACCGCAGCGGCGACCTGGCCCGGTGGAACGCCCGCGGCGGGCTCGAGTACCAGGGCCGGGCCGACACCCAGGTCAAGATCCGCGGCTACCGCATCGAGACCGGCGAGATCGAGAACGTCCTCGCCACCCACCTCCGGGTCCTCGAAGCCGTCGTCACGACGCGCACCGACGCCGACGGCCGCACGGACCTGGTGGCGTACCTCGTGCCGGACGGCACCCCGCCGTCGCTCGACGAGGTCCGGGCGTGGCTGGGCGACCGCCTGCCGGACTACATGGTCCCGCGCCACTTCGTGACGATGGACGCGCTCCCCCTGACGCCGCAGGGCAAGGTGGACCGCCGCGCCCTGCCCGAGCCCGGCGCCGACCGGCCCGAACTGGGTCAGCGGTACGTGGCTCCGTCGGGCGAGCTGGAGACGCTGCTCGCCGACGTGTGGCGCCACGTGCTGGGCGTCGACCTGGTCGGCAGGCACGACAACTACTTCGACCTCGGTGGCGACTCGATCCGCAGCATCCAGATCCTCGGCCGGATCCGCGACGCCGGGTTCGCCGTGGAGCTGAAGGACCTCCTGGACGCCCCGACGGTCGCCGGTCTCGCCGCCACCGTCGCCCCGGCCGGCGCCGCCGCCGAGACGAGCCTGCCGTTCTCGCTCGTCGCCGACGACGACCGCGCGCTGCTGCCGGAAGGCCTGGAAGACGCCTATCCGATGGCGCAGTTGCAGGTCGGCATGGTCTACGAGATGGAGCGCGACCGCGCCCGCAACGCCTACCACAACGTGGAGACGTTGCGGCTGGCCGGACGCTTCGACGAGCGGCTGTTCCGGGCCGCCGTGGACCGGACGGTGGCCCGGCACCCGGTGCTGCGCACGTCGTTCGACCTGGTCGGGTTCTCCGAGCCGATGCAACTGGTGCACGCCCGCGTCGAGGTGCCGTTCACCGTCGTCGACCTGCGTCCGGCGACGGCCGACGAGCGGCGCTCCACGCTGGTGGAGCACGTGCGGCAGCAGCAGGGCGAGCGGTTCGCCGTGGCCGACGCGCCGCTGTTCCGGATGGCCGTGCACGTGCTGTCCGACGACGCCTTCCAGTGGACGGTCACCGAGCACCACGCCATCCTCGACGGGTGGAGCATGGTCTCCACGCTCGCGGAGATCACCGATCGGTACCGCCGCCTCCTCGACGGCGGACAGCCCGCGGCCGAGCCCCTCCGCTCCCTGTACCGCGACTTCGTCGCCGCCGAACGCGCGGCCCTGGACTCGTTGGAGAGCAAGGACTTCTGGCGCGACCGCCTCGCCGCGGTCCCCGACGGGCGGATCGCCCGGTGGGACGCCGCACTCGCGGGCGACCAGGTGGACGGCGAGCGCCACGTCCGCGACGAGGCGGCGGGTCACGGGGCGTTGACCACGCCGCTGCCCGCCGACCTGCTCCGCGGACTGGAGGAGTTCGCCGCCCGCGCCGCGGTGCCGGTCAAGACCGTCGTGCTCACCGCGCACCTCAAGGTGCTCGCCCTGTTCTCCGGTTCGGCGGACGTCCTGCTGGGCCTGACCTCCAACGGCAGGCTGGAGGAGACCGACGGCTCCGAGGCGCGCGGCCTCTTCCTCAACACCGTGCCGCTGCGGGTGCGGTTGCCGGAAGGCAGCTGGCTGGACCTCGCCCGCGCGGTGCACCGGGCCGAGCGCGACCTGTCGCCGCACCGCCGCTACCCGCTCGCCGCGCTCCAGCGCGAGTTCGGCGGCGACCAGCCGCTGTTCGAGTCCAACTTCACCTACAACAACTTCCACCGGATCGCGCGGATCGCCACGGACGGCACGATCGACCGGTCCGGCGACGACCCGGTGCTCCCCGGCGTCGCGCGCACCAACTTCCCGCTGGACGTGACCTTCAGCCGCGAACCGGGCTCCGACGGCCTGGTCCTGGAGATCGCCTACGCCCTCGACGGCCTCACGGCGGGGCAGGTCGCGCGGCTGCGGGACAGCACCCTCCGGGCCCTGCGCGCCCTGACCGAGGATGGCGGGGCGCATCACCGCGCGACGCCGCTGGTCGGCGCGGCGGACGTGCGGCTGCTCGCCTCGTGGCAGGGCATGCCGGCTCCGGTGTCCGGATCGCCCGTGCACGAGGTGCTGCGCTCTCGCGTCGGCCGGTGGCCGGACGCCGTCGCCGTGGAATCGGGTGACGAGCGGCTGACGTTCGCGGAGCTGGACGAGCGCAGCGAGGTGCTGGCCCGTCGACTGGTCGCGGCTGGTGTGCGTCGTGGTGACGTGGTGGGGCTGCACCTGCGGCCGGGTGTCGTGGCCGTGCTCGCCGTGTGGGCGGTGTGGAAGGCCGGTGGCGCGTTCCTGCCGCTGGATCCGGAACTGCCGGTGGCCCGGCTCGACGTGATGGTGGCGGACGCGGAACCGGCGGTCGTCGTGTCGCTGGACGCGACGACCCCGTGGCGGACCGTGTCGCCGGAGTCCGACGCCGCCGTGCCGGACGTCGTCCTGCCCCGAGTCGGCGGGCACGACCTGGCGTACGTGATGTTCACGTCGGGCTCGACCGGTCGCCCCAAGGGCGTGATGGTCGAGCACGGCAACCTGGCGAACTTCGCGGAAGCCCTGCTGCTGCCCCGGATGCGGAGCGCGGGCGTCGAAGCGGGCCAAGGGGCGCGGGTGCTGACGGGGACGTCGGCGTTCATCTCGGACTTCTTCCTGTCGCAGGTCCTGCCGCTGCTGGACGGCCAGCGGCTGGTCGTGCTGGCCGGTCGCGAGGGGCGGGATCCGCGCCACCTGGTCGGGTTGGCCCAGGACCCGTCGAGCGCGGTGGACGTCATCGACGCCACGACGTCGCAGGTGCGGCTGATGGTGGAGGCCGGGCTGCTGGACGCGCCGCACCCGCCGCGGCTGATCTCGATCGGCGGCGAGGCGTGCCCGCCCGACCTGTGGGCCGCGCTGCGCGGTCGCGCGGAGGCGGTCGTGCACAACACCTACGGACCCGCCGAGACGGCGGTCGACGCGACCTTCGCGGACCTCGCCGCGCACGACTCCTCGGTGATCGGCCGCCCGTTCGGGAACGTGCGGGTCCACCTGGTCGACGCCACCCTGGATTTGACGCCGCCCGGTTCGGTCGGCGAGATCGTGATCGGCGGTCCGAGCGTGGGCCGTGGATACGTGCGACGGCCGGGCGCGACGGCGGCGGTGTTCGTGCCGGATCCGTTCGGTGAGCCGGGAAGTCGTCTCTACCGCACGGGAGACCTCGGTCGGTACACCCCCGACGGGCAGATCGAGTTCCTCGGTCGAGGCGACCACCAGGTGAAGATCCTGGGTCAGCGCGTGGAGCCCGAAGAGGTGGAAGCGGTGCTGCGCGGGCATTCCGCGGTCGAGGCGGCGGCGGTCACCGCCCACCGCGTCGGCCCGGACGGCGGCCTGCGGCTGGTCGCGCACCTGGTCGGCGCGGTGGACCGGGACGACGTGCTGGCCTACCTCGCCGACCGGCTGCCCGCCGCGGCGATCCCGGCCGTGCTGGTGACCGTCGACGCGTTGCCCATGACCGCGGGCGGCAAGCTGGACCGCGCCGCGCTCACCGTCCCCGACGACGCCGAACTGCCGCGGCGGGACGTGGTGGAACCGCGCACGCCGAACGAACGGCGGATCGCCGCGATCTGGTCGGCGCTGCTGGGCGTCGCCCGCGTCGGCGTGCACGACGACTTCTTCGGCCTGGGCGGGCATTCGCTGCTCGCCATCCGCCTCGCCATGCGGATCAGCGCCGACCTGGGGGCGGACCTGCCCCTGCACGAGGTGTTCGCGCGACCGACCGTCGCCGGGCAGGCCGACCTGATCGACCGGCGCACCGGTGCCGTCGCGGGCATCCCGCACGTCGAGGGCCGGGAGCTGCCCGCCTCGCACGCGCAGGAACGGCAGTGGTTCCTCTGGCAGCTCGCGCCGGAGTCCTCCGCCTACCACGTCCCCTGGGGTTACGAGGTGCGCGGCGACCTGGACACGGCCGTGCTGGACGCCGCCGTGGCGGCGCTGGTCGAGCGCCACGAGTCCTTCCGCACCACGCTGCACGTCGACGCCGAAGGCCAAGTGCTGCAACGCGTCGGCACGACGACGTGGAGCGGCCTGACGGCGCTGGACGCCGACGAGACCGACCTGCCCGCGCTCGTCGAGCAGGCAGTGGGGCTGCCGTTCGACCTCGGCACCGGACCCGTGCTGCGCCTGACCGTGTGGCGCACCGCGCCCGATCGGCACGTGGTGCTGTTCGTGGCGCACCACATCGCGGTCGACGAGTGGTCCCTGGACGTCTTCGAGCAGGAGCTGTGGGCGCTGTACCGGGCCGGTGGCGACCTCGCCGCCGCCGGGCTGGCTCCCGTGGACGTCCGCTACGCCGACTACGCGGTCTGGCACCGCGACCTGGTCGAGCGGCAGCTGGACGACGACCTCGCCCACTGGCGTCGGGCGCTCGACGGCGCACCGCCGCCCTGGCCGCCCACCAGCGGGCGCAAGGGTGTGGCCGCGGGAGCGTCGTACACCGTCGCGGCCGACGCGCTGGCCGGGCTGGACCGGGTCCGGGCGGAGGTCGGGGCCACCGACTTCATGGTCTACCTGGCCGTGTACTTCCTGCTGCTGGCCCGACGGTCGGGCGAGCGGGACCTCACGGTGGGCGTTCCGGTGTCCGGCCGCGCCCACGCCGATCTCGCGCCGGTGATCGGCTTCTTCGTGAACACCCTGGCCCTGCGCGTGGTCATCCACCCGGAAGACGACTTCGCCGCGCACCTGGGACGGGTGCGCGAGGTCGTGCTGGGGGCCTTCGCGCACCAGGACGCGCCGTTCGAGCAGGTGGTCCGCGCGGTCGCGGCGGATCGCGCCGAGAGCGCGAACCCGTTGTTCCACACCCTGTTCTCCTTCGCCACGGGCACCGACCTCACCGACCGGCTGACCGAGCACGCCGACCTGGTGCTGCGCGACCTGCCGATCGAGGGCAGCGGCAGCCGGTTCGACCTGTCCCTCGGCGCGACGCGCACGACCGAGGGCCTGCACCTGACGCTCCAGCTCGACACCGCCCTGTTCGAGGCCCCGGTGGCCGGGGAGCTGGTCTCCGCGTTCGCCGCCCTCCTGCGCGAGGTGGGCCGATCGCCGCGCAACGCGGTGGCCGAGGTGCTGCGCGCGAGCGTCGACGAACAGCGCCGCCTGGCGGAGTGGACGGGCGACTCCACCACGCCCGCGTCCACCACACCCGTCCACGAGCTGTTCCGGCGGAGCGCGCGGCTGTGGCCGGACGCCGTCGCGGTGGAGTCGGGTGACGAGCGGCTGACCTTCGTGGAACTGGACGCGTGCAGCGACGTGCTGGCGCGGCGACTCGTCTCGGCGGGCGTGCGGCGCGGGGACGTGGTCGGGCTGCACCTGCGGCCGGGGTTCGACGCGGTCGTCGCGGTGTGGGCGGCGTGGAAGGCGGGCGGCGCTTTCCTGCCGCTGGACCCGGAACTGCCCGCCGCTCGGATCGAGGCGATGGCGCTGAACGCGGCTCCGGCCGTGGTCGTGACGCTCGACCCGGCGACCGTGCCCGGCTCGTGGCGGACCCTGTCCCCGGCCGGTGACGACGTGCCGTCCGTGACCCTGCCCGTCGTGGGTCCGCGCGACCTGGCGTACGTGATGTTCACGTCGGGGTCGACGGGCCGCCCGAAGGGCGTGATGGTCGACCACGGCAACCTGGCCACCTACGCGGAAGTCCTCATCCTGCCGAGGATGCGGCGGGCCGGGATCGCGGTCGGGCAGAACGCCCGCGTGCTGACCGGCACGTCGGCGTTCATCTCCGACTTCTTCCTGACGCAGATCCTGCCGCTGCTGGACGGCCACCTGCTGCTGGTGGTGTCCGGTGTGGACGGACGGGATCCCCGGCACCTGGTCGAACTGGCCCAGGACCCGGCGCGGTCGGTCGACGTCATCGACGTCGCCACCTCGCAGGTCCAGGTGATGGTGGAGGCCGGGCTGCTCGATGCCCCGCACCCGCCGCGGATGGTCACCATCGGTGGGGAGGCGTGCCCGCCGGACCTGTGGCGGGCGTTCCGCGCGCACCCGGACGTCGTGGCGCACAACCAGTACGGGCCCGCGGAGACGACGGTCGACGTGGCGTACGCGGACCTCGCCGCGCACGAGTCGCCGGTGATCGGCCGACCGTACGGCAACGCGCGGGTGCACCTGGTGGACGAGCACCTGCACCAGGTGCCGCCGGGGTCGGTCGGGGAGATCGTGATCGGTGGACCCGGTGTGGGCCGCGGTTACGTCCGGCGCCCCGGTGCGACAGCGGCGGTGTTCGTGCCGGATCCGTTCGGAGAGCCCGGAAGCCGGCTTTACCGGACGGGTGACCTCGGCCGGTACACCGCGGACGGGCAGATCGAGTTCCTGGGCCGCAACGACCACCAGGTCAAGATCCAGGGTCAACGGGTCGAGCCCGAGGAGGTCGAAGCCGTGCTGCGCGGGCATTCCGCGGTCGAGGCGGCGGCGGTCACCGCCCACCGCTCCGCCGCGGACGGCCGGGTGCGGCTGGTCGCCCACCTGGTCCTCGCCGACGGAGCCGTGCTGGATCGGGAGCAGATCCGCGAGCACCTGGTGGGATCGCTGCCCACTGCGGCGGTCCCGACGGTGCTCGTGGCGGTCGACGCGCTGCCGATGACCGTCGGAGGCAAGCTCGACCGCCTGGCGCTGACCGCGCCGGACGACGTCGAAGCGGCCGACGTGATCGCGCCGCGGACGGTGACCGAGCAGCGGATCGCCGACGCGTGGCAGGCGGTGCTCGGTGACGTCCGCGTCGGCGTGCACGACGACTTCTTCGCCCTGGGCGGGCATTCCCTGCTCGCCGTCCGCCTCGCCATGCGGATCAGGGCGGACCTCGGCGCGGACCTGGCGCTGCACGAGGTGTTCGCGCACCCGACCATCGCGGGTCAGGCCGAGCTGATCGACCGGAACGCCGCCGCGGGTGCGGTCGTGGGGATTCCTCGGGTCGAGCGCGCCGAGGGGCGTGATCTGCCCGCGTCGCACGCGCAGGAGCGGCAGTGGTTCCTGTGGCAGCTGGACCCGGAGAGTCCCACGTACCACGTGCCCTGGGGCTACGAGGTGCGCGGCGACCTCGACACGGTCGCGTTGGGCGCGGCAGTCGGGGCGTTGGTCGACCGCCACGAATCCTTCCGCACCACGCTGCACGTGGACGACGAAGGCGCTTTGGTGCAACGGATCGCCGCCGCGTGGAACGGTGGCGTGACCGTCCGGGAGGCCGCCGAGGCCGAGCTGTCGGGGCTCGTGGACCGGGAGGTGGCGCGGCCGTTCGACCTGGGCGCCGGACCGGTGCTGCGGGTGGCCGTGTGGCGGACTGCCCCGGATCGGCACGTGCTGCTGTTCGTGGCGCACCACGTCGCGATCGACGAGTGGTCGCTGGACGTCGTCGAGGCGGAGTTCTGGGCGCTGTACCGGGCGGGCGGCGACGTTGCGGCCGCCGGGCTGACCCCGCTCGCCGTCTCCTACGCCGACTACGCGGTCTGGCACCGCGACCTGGTCGCGAGGCGGTCGGAGGACGACCTCGCCTACTGGCGTGACGCCCTGCACGGCACGACGTCCTCCTGGCCGCACGCGTTGGGGGAGAACGCCGCCGTCCCCACGGCCGGAGAACTCACGCGCACCGTGCCCGCCGACGCGTTGGCCGGACTCGACCGGGTCCGGACTGAGGTCGGGGCCACCGACTTCATGGTCTACCTGGCCGTGTACTTCCTGCTGCTCGCCCGCCAGTCGGGTGACCGCGAGTTCACCGTGGGCGTTCCGGTGTCCGGGCGGTCGCACGCCGACCTGGCGCCGGTGGTGGGTTTCTTCGTGAACACGCTGGCGTTGCGCGTGGTCGTGCGCCCCGAAGACGACTTCGCCACGCACCTGGAACGGGTGCGCGAGGTCGTGCTGGGTGCCTTCACCCACCAGGAGGCGCCGTTCGAGCAGGTGGTCCGGACGGTGGCACCGGATCGAGCCGAGAGCGCGAACCCGTTGTTCCGCACCATGTTCTCCTTCACGGAGGGCGCGCACTACGCGGACCGCGTGGAGCGCGGCGCCCCCAACGGCCTGACCGTGGGCGAACTGCCGCTCGGCGGCGGGAGCGACCGCTTCGACCTGTCCCTCTCCACGACGCGCACGGCCGACGGACTCCACCTGGCCCTGGAGTTCAGCGGCGAGTGCTTCGCGGCCCCGGCGGCGGAGGAGCTGGTGACCTCGTTCACCGATCTGCTGCACGCGGTGGCGGGCTCCCCACGCACCGCCGTGGCCGATTTCCTGCGCGCGAGCCGACGCGACCGAGAACGCCTGGCCGCGTGGGCCGGGCAGGCCGCCGGAGTGGTGGACCACCGCGTCGTGCACGAGTCGCTGCGCGAGCGGGTGGGGCTGTGGCCGGACGCCGTCGCCGTGGAGTCGGGCGAGGAGCGGCTGAACTACACCGAACTGGACGAGCGCAGCGAGGTGCTGGCCCGTCGGCTGGTCGCGGCGGGTGTGCGTCGCGGCGACGTGGTGGGCCTGCACCTGCGGCCCGGTGTCGACGCGGTCATCGCGGTGTGGGCGGCTTGGAAGGCCGGCGGCGCGTTCCTGCCGTTGGACCCGGCACTGCCACCCGCCCAGTTGGACGTGATGGTGGCGGACGCGGGTCCCGCGGTCGTGCTGTCGCAGGACGAGTCGACCGTGCCCGGCTCGTGGCCGGTCCTGTCGCCGGAGTCGGACGTCGCGGCGCCGGAGGTGGATCTGCCTCGGGTGGGTGCGCGCGACCTGGCGTACGTCATGTTCACGTCGGGCTCGACCGGTCGCCCCAAGGGCGTGATGGTCGACCACGGCAACCTGGCGAACTTCGCGGAAGTCCTCATCCTGCCGCGGATGCGCCGGGCCGGGTTCGAAGTCGGTGGACAGGGGCGGGTGCTGACCGGGACGTCGGCGTTCATCTCCGACTTCTTCCTGAGCCAGATCCTGCCGCTGCTCGACGGGCACCGGCTGGTCGTGCTGTCCGGCGCCGAAGGCCGGGACCCCCGGCACCTGGTCGCACTGGCCCACGACCCCGCGCTGGCGGTGGACCTCGTCGACGCCACCACCTCGCAGATCCAGGTGATGGTGGAGGCCGGGCTGCTGGACGCCCCGCACCCGCCGAAGCTGATCGCGTTCGGCGGCGAGGCGTGCCCGCCCGACCTGTGGCGTTCGCTCCGCGCGCACCCCGAGGTCGTCGCGCAGAACCTGTACGGCCCCGCGGAGACGACGGTCGACGTGACCTGCGCGGACCTCGGCGCGCACCTCTCGCCGGTGCTCGGACGGCAGTACGGGAACGCGCGGGTGCACCTGGTGGACGAATCACTGGGCCTGGTGCCGCCGGGGGCGGTCGGCGAGATCGTGATCGGCGGCCCCGGTGTGGGGCGCGGGTACGTCCGGCGGCCGGGTGCGACCGCCGCGGTGTTCGTCCCGGATCCGTGGGGTGAACCCGGAAGTCGGCTGTACCGCACCGGAGACCTCGGCCGGTACACCGCGGACGGGCAGTTGGAGTTCCTGGGCCGCAACGACCACCAGGTCAAGATCCAGGGCCAGCGGGTCGAGCCGGAAGAGGTCGAGGCCGCGCTGCGCGGGCACCCCGCCGTGGACGCGGCGGCGGTCGTCGCCCACCGCTTCGGCACGGACGGTCGGCTGAGGTTGGTCGCGCACGTGGTCGTGGCCGGGGGATCGGTCCTCGACCGGGAAGGGATCCGCGAGCACCTCGCGGCTCTGCTCCCGGCCGCGGCCATCCCGACGGTGCTGGTGCCGGTCGACGCGCTGCCGATGACGGTGGGGGGCAAGGTCGACCGCAAGGCGCTGACCCTGCCGGACGACGTCGGCCTGTTCCGCCAGGACGTGGTGGCTCCGCGGAACGCGACCGAGCGGCGGGTCGCCGACGCGTGGCAAGCGGTGCTGGGGTTGACCGACATCGGTGTGCACCAGGACTTCTTCGGCGCGGGTGGGCATTCCCTGCTCGCGGTCCGCCTGGCGATGCGGGTCAGGGCGGACCTCGGCGCGGACCTGGCGCTGCACGAGGTGTTCGCGCACCCGACCATCGCGGGTCAGGCCGAGTTGATCGATCGGAACGTGGCGGCGGGTGCGGTCGTGGGGATTCCTCGGGTCGAGCGCGCTGAGGGGCGTGATCTGCCCGCGTCGCATGCGCAGGAGCGGCAGTGGTTCCTGTGGCAGTTGGCCCCGGAAAGCCCGACGTACCACGTGCCCTGGGGCTACGAGGTGCGCGGGGACCTCGACACGACCGTGTTGGACGCCGTCGTGGCCGCGCTGGTCGAGCGCCACGAGTCCTTCCGCACGACGCTGCACCTCGATGAGGAAGGCCGGGTCGTGCAACGCGTCGGCACCGCGGCCCGGAGCGGTCTGGCGGTGCTCGACGCCGTCGAGGCCGACGTTCCGGGGCTCGTCGACCGGGAGGTGGCGCGGCCGTTCGACCTGAGCGCCGGACCGGTGCTGCGGGTGACCGCGTGGCGGACCGCCCCGGATCGGCACGTGCTGCTGTTCGTGGCGCACCACGTCGCGATCGACGAGTGGTCCTCGGACGTCTTCGAACAGGAGTTCTGGGCCCTGTACCGGGCGGGCGGCGACGTCGCGGCCGCCGGGCTGACCCCGCTCGCCGTCTCCTACGCCGACTACGCGGTCTGGCACCGCGACCTGGTCGCGCGGCGGTCGGACGACGACCTCGCCTACTGGCGGCAAGTGCTCGACGGCGCGCCCGCGCCGTGGCCGCGCTCGCCGGGCAGTCGCGCGCAGGATGGCGCCGCGCCGTTCGAGGCGAGTTCGCGCACCGTGCCCGCCGAGTCGTTGGCCGGGCTCGACCGGATCCGCGCGGAGGTCGGCGCCACGGACTTCGTGGTCTACCTCGCGGTGTACTGCCTGCTGCTGGCCCGCCGCTCCGGCGAGCGCGACTTCACCGTCGGCGTCCCGGTGTCCGGGCGCTCGCACGCCGACCTGGCACCGGTGGTGGGCTTCTTCGTGAACACGCTGGCGCTGCGCGTCGTGATCCACCCGGAAGACGACTTCGCCGCGCACCTGGAACGGGTGCGGGAGGTGGTGCTGGGGGCGTTCGCGCACCAGGAGGCGCCGTTCGAGCAGGTCGTCCGAGCGGTGGCACCGGATCGCGCGGAGAGCGCGAACCCGTTGTTCCGCACCATGTTCTCCTTCACGGCGGGCACGGATCGCGAGGCCGGGCAGGCGCGGACGGATCTGGTCCTGGGCGACCTGCCGATCGAGGGCAGCGCCGACCGGTTCGACCTGTCCCTCGCCACGGCGCGCACGGCCGGCGGGCTCGACCTGTCCCTGGCGCTGAACACCGGCCTGTTCGAGGTCGGCGCGGCCGAGGACCTGGCGACGTCGTTCGCGCGCCTGGTGGACGTGGTGGGCGGGTCCCCGCGGATCGCGGTCGCCGAACTCCTGCGCGCGAACGACGACGAGGAGCACCGCATCGCCGCGTGGACCGGGGACACCGCCGCGCCCGCGTGCACCACACCCGTCCACGAGCTGTTCCGCGAGCGGGTGGGGCTGTGGCCCGACGCCGTCGCGGTGGAGTCGGGTGACGAGCGGTTGACCTTCGCGGAGCTGGACGAGCGCAGCGAGGTGCTGGCACGGCGGTTGGTCGCGGCCGGTGTGCGTCGTGGCGATGTCGTCGGCTTGCACCTGCGCCCCGGTGTGGACGCGGTCGTGGCGGTGTGGGCGGCGTGGAAGTCCGGCGGCGCTTTCCTGCCGCTGGACCCGGAACTGCCCGCCGCTCGCTTGGACGTGATGGTGGCCGACGCGGTCCCGGCGGTGGTCGTGTCGCTGGACCCGACGACCGTGCCCGGCTCGTGGACGACCCTGTCCCCGGAACCGGACGCCGACGTGCCGGACGTGGACCTCCCTCGCGTGGGCGCTCGGGACCTGGCGTACGTGATGTTCACGTCGGGGTCGACGGGCCGCCCGAAGGGCGTGATGGTCGACCACGGCGGCCTGGCGAACTACGCGGAAACCCTGCTGCTGCCGAGGATGCGGCGGGCCGGACTGGCGATCGGGCAGAACGCCCGTGTGCTGACCGGCACGTCGGCGTTCATCTCCGACTTCTTCCTGACGCAGATCCTGCCGCTGCTGGACGGCCACCTGCTGCTGGTCGTGTCCGGTGTGGACGGGCGGGATCCGCGGCACCTGGTCGAACTGGCGCAGGACCCGGCGCGGTCGGTCGACGTCATCGACGTCGCCACCTCGCAGGTCCAGCTGATGGTGGAAGCCGGGCTGCTGGACGCCCCGCACCCGCCGAAGCTGATCGCGTTCGGCGGCGAGGTGTGCCCGCCGGACCTGTGGCAGGCCTTCCACGCGCACCCCGACGTGGTCGCCCACAACATGTACGGGCCCGCCGAAGTGACGGTGGACGCGGCTTTCGCGGACATCGGGGCGCACGAGTCGTCGGTGATCGGCCGACCGTACGGGAACGTCCGCGTGCACCTGGTGGACGAGGACCTGCACCGGGTGCCTCCGGGATCGCCCGGCGAGATCGTGATCGGTGGAGCCGGTGTGGGCCGCGGTTACGTCCGGCGGCCGGGCGCGACCGCCGCGGTGTTCGTGCCGGACCCCTGGGGCGAACCCGGAAGCCGCCTGTACCGCACCGGCGACCTCGGCCGGTACACCGCCGACGGGCAGATCGAGTTCCTGGGCCGCAACGACCACCAGGTCAAGATCCAGGGCCAGCGGGTCGAGCCCGAGGAGGTCGAAGCCGTGCTGCGCGGGCATTCTGCGGTCGACGCGGCGGCGGTCACCGCCCACCGCTCCGCCGCGGACGGCCGGGTGCGGCTGGTCGCCCACCTGGTCCTCGCCGACGGAGCCGTGCTCGACCGGGAGCAGATCCGCGAACACCTGGCGGGGCTGCTGCCCGCCGCCGCGATCCCGACGGTGCTCGTGCCGATCGACGCGCTGCCGACGACCGTCGGCGGCAAGCTCGACCGCAAGGCGCTGACCGCGCCGGACGACGCCGAACTGCCCGGTCAGGACGTGGTGGCCCCGCGCAACGCGACCGAGCGGCGGATCGCCGACGCCTGGCGGGCGGTGCTGGGCCTGGCGGACGTCGGGGTGCACGACGACTTCTTCGCCCTGGGTGGGCATTCCCTGCTCGCCATCCGCCTCACGATGGCGCTGGGTCGTGACTTCGGGGTCGAGATCCCGTTGGCGCACCTGTACACGGCGTCCACCATCGCGGAGCAGGCCGCGCGGATCGACGCGATGCCGGCAGGCGGCGGACCCGCCGAGAGCCGCGCCGTCGTGCCGCTCGGCGGTGTCCGGGGTGCTCGCCCGCTCGTCCTCGTCCACCCCGTGGGCGGCACGCTGTTCAGCTACCTGGACCTCCTCGGCGAGGTGGCGGCCGACTTCGAGGCGTTCGGCGTGCAGGGCGGCATCGGCGGCGAGGACTCCGGCGCGACGGACCTCGCCGGGTTGGCCGAGCGGTACGCCGACGAACTGGTGGCCGTGCTCGGGGACCGCGAGCCGGTGGTCGCGGGCTGGTCGGCGGGCGGCGTCGTCGCCCACGCGCTCGCCCGCGCGCTGACCGACCGGGGAATCCGCGTCCACCGCCTCGTTCTCGTCGACTCCGACCCGCGGCGCACCACCGACGTGGCAGCGGAACGACAGGACATCGCCACCCTCGACGCGCTCCGGGACGACGTCCTGGAGCAGGGACCCGCGCCGCTGCTGCGGTTCGACGGAGCCGACCGGCTGTTCGGCGCCCTCGGCGTCGACCCCGCGGCCGTGGCCGGGCTCGACGGGCCCACGGTCGCCGCGCTCATGGCGTTCTGGCGCGACATGTTCATCGGACTCGTGGACCACCGCCCGGAGGCGTTCGACGGCCCGGCCGATCTCGTCCTCGCGTCCGGGGAGGACCGCGACCTGGTCGTCGAGGCGTGGCGCGGCCTGACCGGGACCCTCGCGGTCACCCACGTCGACGGGGACCACTTCCAGCTCATGCGCCGTCCGCGGGTGAAGGCCGTGGCCGACGCCCTCCGCGGCTCCACCGCACAGACAGGAGATTGACGTGCTGGTCCTCGGAATCAGCGGACTCGACCGGACCGCCGAGCTCAAGAAGCGGATGACGCCCGGACTCGACTGGCGTGAACAGCGCCTGGTGCAGGGGCTCGACTCGGCCGCCGCGCTCGTCGACGAGAACGGTGTCATCGCGGCTTCGGCGCAGGAGCGCCACGACGGCGACAAGGGCACCGGCAAGTTCCCGGTCGACGCGATCGAGGCGTGCCTGCGGATGGCGGGCGTGACGCTCGACGACGTCGACTTCGTCGCGCACGGCTTCCGCTACGAGCCGACCCCGGCGTTCGAGCTCGACGACCGCCTCAAGCGCTGGTACAGCGAGGCCTACAGCGAGGAGGTCCAGCTCGAGGTGCTGCGGGCGCACTACCCGGACCAGGACTGGGAGCGCAAGCTCGTCCGCGTCCCGCACCACCTGGCGCACGCCGCGAGCGCCTACCACCTCAGCGGCTTCCGCGACGCGATCGTGCTCGTGACCGACGGCATGGGGGAGTCGGAGTCGACGTCGCTGTTCAGCGGCAGCGGCAGCGCGCTGGAAGCGGTGCGCACCTACCCCGTCGCCGCCTCGCTCGGCATCCTCTACAGCGTCGTCACCCAGTACCTCGGCTTCCTGCCCGGCATGGACGAGTACAAGGTGATGGGCCTGGCGCCCTACGGCGACACCGGGGTCTTCCCGAACGCCGAACTGGTCTCCCTCCGCCCCGGCGGCGAGCTGGCCGTGCCGCTGCTGGCGCTCGACCGGACACCCGAGGAGCGCGAGACCCACCAGGGCGCGATCCGCGGACTGGAGGAGATGTTCGGGCCCGCGCGCCACCCCGACGCGCCGGTCGTCCAGCGGCACATGGACATCGCCGCCGTCCTCCAGCGGTCGATCGAGCGGGCCCTCCTGTTCGTGCTGCGCGACGGCCTCGCCGCCACCGGCGCGTCGTCGGCGAACCTCTGCCTGGCGGGCGGTGTCGCGCTCAACTGCACCGCCAACGGCCTGATCTCCCGCAGCGGCCTGTTCGACCAGGTCTTCGTCCAGCCCGCGGCGGGCGACGACGGGACCGCGCTCGGCGCGGCCCTGCACGTGCTGCGCCAACACGTTCCCGCGGACCCCTCGCCCATGGGCATGCCCTACTGGGGCGACGAGTTCGGCGACGCCGACGTCGAGGCGGCCCTGGAGACCCTCGGGTCCGGGCACCAGGTGCGCCACCTGCCCGGCGACTCGCTGCTGAAGGAGGTGTCCGTCCTCATCGGCTCCGGCTCGGTGGTCGCCTGGCACCAGGGGCGGATGGAGTTCGGCCCGCGGGCGCTGGGCAACCGCAGCATCCTCGCCGACCCGTCGGTCCCGAACATGCGCGAGCACCTGAACACGGTGGTCAAGCAGCGCGAGGAGTTCCGGCCGTTCGCGCCCGCGGTGATCGCGGAGAAGGCGGGCGAGTACTTCGAGATCGAGCCCGGCCAGGAAGGCCGCTTCCGGCACATGCTGTTCGTCACGCAGGTGCGCGAGGCCTACCGCGACCAGCTGTCGTCGATCACCCACGTCGACGGGTCCGCCAGGGTCCAGGTCGTCGAGCAGGAATCGGCCCCGCGCTTCCACGCCCTGATCCGGCGCTTCGGCGAGGACCACGGCACCCCCGTCCTCCTCAACACCTCGTTCAACCTGCGCGGCCAGCCGATCGTGCGCACCCCGCTCGAAGCCGTCGCCACCTACGCGCGCTCCACCATCGACGCACTGGCCATCGGCGACTGGCTGGTCGTGCGCGAGCCCGAGTCCGGGGGTTCGGATGACTGAGCACCCCGACGGCCTGCGCGAGGCCGTCGCCGGGACGTGGTGCGCCGTGCTCGGCGTCGACCACGTCAGCCCGGAGGACGACTTCTTCGAGGCGGGCGGCGACTCCGGGCTGGCCGTGGAGACCGCCATCGGTCTGCGCGCCCTCACCGGGGAGGACCTCGACCTCGACGTCCTCTACCAGTACCCCCGCTTCGGCGACCTGCTGTCGTTCCTGGCCGACCCCCGGCCCGAGGACGAGGTGCGCCCGCTCACCCCCGCCGAGGAACGGCTCTGGTTCGCCGAACGGCTCCAACCCGGCTCGCCGCAGTACCACATCGCGGCGCTCTACCGGTTCCCCGGCCGCGTCGACGTGCCGCGGCTGCGCAACGCCCTCGACGCGCTCGTCGTCCGCCACGACGCCCTGCGCCGGGGCTTCGAAGCTCCGGGGCGGGCGGTCACCACGCCGCGGGCCACCGCGTCGTGCCGTTGGCTGGACGCCGTCGGCCTGCCCGAGGCCACCGTGCGGCAGATGATCGACGAGCACGCCCGCAAGCCCTTCGACCTGGCCACCCCGCCGCTGCTGCGCGCGCTGGCCGTGGACCGCGGCGACGAGGACGGCCTGCTGCTGCTCACCGTGCACCACCTCGTGTGCGACGGGTCCTCGCTCGCGATCCTGGAGGAAGACCTCGGCAGGCTGTACGCGGAGGGCGCCACCGCCGCCGACACCGAGCCCGCGCCGCGGACCGAGGACACCGCCTCCCGGCTGGTCGACGAGGACGAGTCCCGCGCCTACTGGCGGCGCACCCTCGCGGGCGCTCCCCGCGGGATCGCCCTGCCGCACGACCTGCCGCGCACGGCCGCGCCGGGCAACGCGGGCGGCGTGCACCCGCTGGTCTGCGCCGACGACCTGCTGGAGGCCATGGCGGGGCTGGCCACCCAGGAGCGGCTCAGCCCGTTCATGACCTGGATCGTCGCCTACGTGGCGGGTCTGGTCGCGCTGACCGGGGAACGCGACGTGGTGATCGGCATCGCCGCCTCCTCGCGGACGGCGGCGCGGCGCGACGAGATCGGCATGTTCGTGGACCCGGTGCCGCTGCGGCTGGTGCTCCCCGAGGGGATCACCACCAGGGAACTGGCCCGCGAGGTCCGCCGCGCGACCACCGGGGCGCTGGCCCACCGGGGCGTGCCGTTCCAGACCATCGTCGAGGACCTCGGCCCCGGCGGCGACCCCGCCCGCGCGCCGCTCGTGCAGGCCGGGATCACCTACCTCGACGCCGCGGGTAGCGTTTTGCGGCTCGACGGCGTGGAGGCCCACCGCGAACTGCTGCCGACGGGGACCTCCAAGTACGAGCTGCTGTGGTCGGTGACCCGCCAGGCGGAGCGCACGACCACCGAGTTCGAGTACCTCGGCAGGCTGTTCTCCCCGGAGAGGGCCGCGGAGGTCCACACCGGACTGCTGGACGCCGCCCGTGCCGCGTTCGCCCGCCCGGACGCGCCCCTGACCGTGCCCCGCCGCCCGCAGGCCGTAGCCGAGTCGGACACCGCGGCCGCCCACGCCGATTCGGCGCTGGGCGAGCCCGACGCCCGGCGGCCGATGCCGGAGCTGGTCCGCCTGCGCGCCGCGCAGCGGCCCGACGCACCCGCGCTGCGGCACCGGGGGGTCGAGATCACCTATCGGCAGCTCGACGAACGGGCGGTCGCCATCGCCGCCGGTCTGCGGGCCGCAGGGTTGCGCCGCGGCGACGTCGTGGCGGTCCCGCTGCCGCGCGGGATCGACTCGGTGAGCGCCTACCTCGGCATCTTCTACGCGGGCTGCGCCTACCTGCCGCTCGACCACGACCAGCCCGCGGACCGCGTCCGCACCGCCCTGCACGGGGTGGCCGACGCGGTGCTCGTGGCCGGACCGCACCCGGAGCTGCCACCGGACGCGCGCGTGCTCCGGCTCGACGACCTGCTCGACAGCGGTGGTCGGGCGGTCGACCCCGCGGTCCCGGTGCGGGTCGTCGGCGAGGACGCCGCCTACCTGATCTCCACCTCCGGCTCCACCGGGCGGCCCAAGACCGTCGTGGTCCCGCACCGCGGGATCAGCCGTCTCGTCCCCGACGCCGAGGGCATCGTCTACCACTCCGACGACCGCGTCGCCCACCTGTGCAACCCGGCGTTCGACGCCTCGATCCTGGAGCTGTGGGGCGCGCTCGGCTCCGGTGCCGTGCTGGTGATCGGGGACAAGCAGGACGCCCTGTCCCCGGCCCGGCTGCGCGCGTTCCTGGCCGAGGAGCGGATCACCGTGCTCGGGCTGCCCACCGCGCTGCTGCACACGGTCATCGACTTCGCCCCGGACGCCCTGCGGGCCGTCCGACTGCTGATCTTCGGCGGTGAGAAGGCCGACGAGCGGCGGCTCGCGCGGCTGATGGCCCACCAGCCGCCGGCCCGCGTCGTGAACGTCTACGGCCCGACCGAGAACACCACGGTCAGCACGCTGCAACGGGTCACGCCCGCGAACGTCGACCCCGGCCCGCTGCCGATCGGCCGGGCGGTCACCGGCTCGACCGCCTACGCGCTCGGACCCGACGGCCACCCGGTGGCGCCCGGCGAGGAGGGGGAGCTGCACGTCGGGGGAGCGGGCCTGGCCCGCGGCTACCACGGCAATCCGGCCCTCACGGCGGCCTCGTTCGTGCCCGACCCGTTCGGCGCCGCGGGCGGCCGCCTCTACCGCACCGGCGACCGGGTGCGGCCGGTGGCCGACGGGACGTTCCACTTCGTCGGCCGCACGGACGACCAGGTCAAGGTCCGCGGCTTCCGGGTGGAGCTCGGCGAGATCGAACTCGCGCTGCGCTCCCTGCCCGGCGTCACCGACGCGGTCGTCTTCGCCAGTGCCACGGCCGACAGCACCGAGCTGCTGGCCTGCGTCACGGGGGACGCGGACCTGGCCGACCCCGCCGGGATCGCCGACGCCCTGCGCACGCGGCTGCCGGACTACATGATCCCCGCCGTCGTCGTCACGGATCGGCTGCCGCTCAACGCGAACGGCAAGGTCGACCGCGCCACCCTGCTCGCCTCCCTGTCCGACGACACCCCGGCGTCGACCGGGCCCGACACCGGTGCGTTCCCGGCGGACCCGCTCACCGACGCCGTCGTCGCGCTCTGGTGCGAGTCCCTCGGCACCACCCGCGCCCGCCCGGACGACAGCTTCGTCGCGCTGGGCGGCCACTCCATCAAGGCGCTGAAGCTGCTCGCCCGCGTGGACGAGTCCCTGGGCGTGGTGGTGGACCTGGCCGACTTCCTGGCCGAGCCCACCCTGCGCGCGCTCGTCACCGCGGTCGAGCAGGACAGCACGCCCGCCACCTGATCCGAACAACCAGCGAGGAGAACACGATGAGCGAGTCGACCACCATCGCGCCGGAGTACGACGTCGTGGCCAACGACGAGGAGCAGTACTCCATCTGGGCCGTCGGCAGGCCCGTCCCGGCCGGGTGGCACGCCGTCGGCGTGAGCGGCACCCGCGAGAAGTGCCTGGAGCACATCGAAGAGGTGTGGACCGACATGCGCCCCAAGAGCCTGCGCCTGGCCATGGGCGAGAACTGACCGACCGTCCGGCCTGACGGCACCATCACGCTCGCGGCACCAGGGGAACTCTCATGTGGACGCTACTGCGCACCAACCCGCGCTTCCGCAGGCTTTTCGTCTGCGGGGTGGTGACGAGCTTCGGCGAGACCGCGGTCTACCTCTCGCTCGCCATCTGGGTGAAGGACCTGACCGGGTCCAACGCCGCGGCGGGCGCGGTGTTCCTGGCCATCACGGTGCCGGGGCTGTTCGCGCCGCTGCTCGGCCACCTCGTCGACCGGGTCAGCCGCAAGCGGCTGATGGTCGGCATGTACAGCGGCATGGCGGTGCTGTTCCTGGCGCTGCTGGCGGTGCGGGGCGTCGAGCAGGTGTGGATCATCTACGTGGTCACCTTCTGCTACGGGATCCTCTCCGCGAGCCCGGCCTCCCCGGCGCTGCTGAAGGACGTCCTGCCCTCCGCCGACGCGGCGGCGGCGCGCTCCCTGATCATCGCGGTCAGCCAGGGCGTGCGCATCGTGTCGCCCGCGCTCGGCGCGGCGGCGTACGTCGCCTTCGGTGGACGGTCGCTGGCGGTGCTCGGCACCGGGACGTTCGTGGTGGCCGTCCTCCTGCTGAGCTCCATCAAGGTCGTGGAATCCGAGCCGGAGCCCGCCGGGGAGCGGTTCCTGACGGCGGTCGTCGCCGGGTTCCGCTTCATCCGGGGCGTGCCGCTGCTGCTCCGGCTCACGCTCACGACGCTGGGCTTCATGACCGTCGTCGGCCTGCTGGAGACCGCGATCTTCGCGGCGAACCAGGGACTCGGCCAGCAGGCCGCGTTCCTCGGCGTGATCACGTCGTTCCAGGGCGGTGGCTCCGTCCTGGGCGGACTGGTCGCGGGCACCGCGGTGAAGCGGTGGGGTGAGGTCAAGGGCACCGGCGCCGGCTACGTGCTGATCGCCTCGGGCCTGGCGCTCTGCCTGGTGCCGGGGGTCCCCTTCTTCCTGGTGGGCGTCGTCCTGTTCGGACTCGGCCTGCCGTTCGTGATGGTCGCGCTGGGAACCGCCCTGCACCTGTACACGCCCTCGCGGATGCAGGGGCGGGCCAACGCGGCGGTCAGCAGCGTCACCGACGCCGTCCAGTCGGCGTCCATCGCCGCGGGCGCCGCGCTCATCGCGGTGCTCGGGTACCACGTCATGTACGTCGCCATGGCCGTCGCCGCGACCTTGTGCGCCGTCTCGCTGTTCGTGGCACGGGTTCCCGTGCCGGAGGTCGAGAAGTCGATCGCCGACGAGGACGGGGCCGACGTGGAGGTCGTGGAGGTCGTGGCCGAGCCGGTCAAGTCCGATGTCGACGCGGAGATCCGCAAGTAGCCGAGAGGAGGAACCCCGTGCACACCAGCACTTCCCGTGCGAAGGCCCGGCGGGCCGACGGCTGGATCGTCGGACCGCCGAGCCCGACCGCGCCCGCCGTCCGGCTGTTCTGCCTGCCGTACGTGGGCGGCGCGGCGTCGGTCTACGAACCGTGGCGCGGCGCGCTCGGCGGCGACGTCGAGGTCTGCCCCGTCGAACTGCCCGGCCACCAGACGCGCCTGCGGGAACGGGCCCTCACCCGGATCGACGAACTCGTCGACGCGCTCGCGTCGGCGCTCGCCGACGAACTGGACGTGCCGTACGCGCTCTTCGGCCACAGCCTGGGATCGCTCGTCGCGTTCGAGCTGGCGCGGGAACTCCGCCGCCGCGGCGCGGGTGAACCGCGCGCGCTGTTCGTGTCCGGCGGCCCGGCTCCCCGGCTCCCGCGGACGCACCCGCCGGTCCACGAGGCGTCCGAGGCCGAGGTGGTCGCCCGGCTCCGGATGCTGGGCGGGCTGCCGGACGAGGTCCTCGCGGAACCGGAACTGCTGGGGCGCTTCCTGCCGACGATCCGGGCGGACTTCGCGGTGTTCGAGACCTACGCGTTCACGCCCGAGCGCCCGCTCACCTGCCCGGTGGTGGCGTTCACCGGCAGCGAGGACACCGACGTCCCCTTGGACCGCGTGGAACCGTGGTCGGCGGAGAGCACCGGCCGGTTCGAGCACCACGTGCTGCCGGGAGGCCACTTCTTCGTCCACACGGCGCGCACGGCGCTGCTGAACCTGGTGCGCGGAGAGCTGACGGGCCCCGCGTCCCACCACGACCAGGACAGCCGCCGGACCGTCGACCAGCAAGCCCCCTTCCGTCGTTGAGGAGCCACGCCGATGCCCGAGTACTCGATCGCCATCTCCCCGGAGGTCCCTCCGGGGATGGCGGAGGAGTTCGCGAAGCGCGTCTACTACGCCGCTTCCGAGATCCGCGGGTTCACCCTCGTGCCCGGCGAGCGCGGTGAGGTGGGC
The DNA here is from genome assembly GCF_032460545.1 of Umezawaea sp. Da 62-37. Lineage (GTDB taxonomy): Bacteria > Actinomycetota > Actinomycetes > Mycobacteriales > Pseudonocardiaceae > Umezawaea. The sequence goes on along the minus strand of NZ_CP135965.1, from coordinate 1,056,382 downwards.
GGGATCGAGATCTCCACGGCCGACGAGGTCGATCCCGCGGAGATCGGGCGCAAGCTCAACCTCGTGGTGCGGCGCGACGTGCTGACCCAGAGCGGGGTCGAGGAGACCCCCGCCGTGTGGCAGTCGATGGCGATGCCGCGCGCGCCGCGAATCGGGTTCGCCGACCTGGAGCGGGCCGGGCTCGTGACCCGCATGGGCGACGGGGCGCACGGCGCGAGCGGGGCGCTCGCCGAACTGCTGCGCAGGATCGACGACCGGGTGCGCAGGCTGGCCGTGGAGGGCTTCGGCGCGGTCGAGAACACCTACCCGGCCCTGGTCCCCACCACCGTGCTGCACCGGGCGGGGTACTTCGACGCCTTCCCGCAGTTCCTGATGACCGTGGGCCGCTTCCACTCCGACGCCGACGTCTACGACGGGTTCGCGGCCGAGTTCGAGGCCGCGGGCAGCAAGGCGGAGTTCATGGACAGCCGCACCGGGCACATCGGGTACTGCCTGTCGCCCACGGTCTGCTACCACTCCTACCACCAGTACGCCGGACGGCGGGTGCCCGACGAGGGCACGATGCTGACGGCGTGGGGCAGGATCTTCCGGTTCGAGTCGAACTACCACCACACGCTCGAACGCCTGTGGGACTTCAGCATGCGGGAGATCGTCTTCTTCGGCAGCCGCAAGGCGGTGACCGACATGCGGCAGAGCCTGGTGACGGCGGTCTGCGCGCTGGTCGACGACCTGCGGCTCGCGGGCCACGTGGAGATCGCGAACGACCCGTTCTTCAGCAACGGGTCCGACGCCAAGCGGGCCATGGTGCAGCGCGCGCTGAGGATGAAGTACGAGCTGCACATGCCCGTGGTCGACGGCCGCACCGTCTCGGTCGGCTCGTTCAACCTGCACGGCTCGAAGTTCGGCGAGGCCTTCGACATCACCACGTCCGGCGGATCGCCCGCGTACTCCGGGTGCGTCGGCATCGGGATGGAGCGGATCGCCTACGCCTTCCTGTGCCGCCACGGGATCGACCCGTCCGACTGGCCCGAGATCTGAAGCCCCGACCCAAGTCCTGGAGGAGAACGACATGGCGCACCCACCGGCTCATCGATCGCCGACGTCCACGCGGACGGCGGGGCTCACGGGCAACAGCCTGACCGAGCTCTTCGTCATGGCCCGCAGGAGCGGCGCCGTCGACCTGGCGGTCGGCACCCCCGGCTTCCCCGCGACCTCCGAGGAGCTGATCGACGGTGCCACGCGGGCCATGCGCGCCGGGCGCAACCAGTACGAGCACCCGGCGGGCGACTTCGAGCTGAGGCGGCAGATCGCCGACATGCTCGGCGACGGCGCCGACCCCGAGCGGGAGATCACCGTCACCGCTGGTGCCACCGAGGCGCTCTACATCGCGCTAATGTCCACTTTGGATGCCGGTGACGAGGTCGTGCTGTTCTCGCCCGGCTACGAGCAGCTCGCCGCGTCCGCCGCGCTGGTCGGGGCGAAGCTGCGGTTCGTGCGGCTGCACGGTCCCGAGTGGCGCTACGACTCCGCGGAACTGGCCGCCGCGTTCACCCCGCGCACCAGGGCAGTCCTGCTGAACACCCCGGCCAACCCCACCGGCCGGGTGCTGAGCCGCGAGGAGATGGAGGAGATCGGCGCCCTCTGCGAGCGCTGGGACGCCACGGTGATCTGCGACGAGGTGTACCGGTCGTTCGTCTTCGACGGCAGGGAGCACGTCTCGGCCACCGGGATCCCCGCGTTCACCGGCCGCAACGTCGTCATCGGCTCGCTGTCCAAGAGCCACGCGGTGAGCGGGTGGCGGTTGGGCTTCCTGCGCAGCGACCCCGTGCGCACCGAGACGTTCCGGCGCGTGCACGAGCTGACCACCAACGGCACCGCCGCGCCCCTCCAAGCCGCCGCGGGCAGCGCCGCCCGGTCGGTCGACCTGGACGAGGTGCGCCGCGAGATGAGCCTGCGCCGCGACCTGGCACAGGAGGTGTTCTCCGGCATGGGCATGAAGTTCGCACCCGTGGAGGGCGGCATCTTCCTGTTCGCGGACATCAGCCCGCTGACCGGCGGCCGCGAGGACTGCAAGGCGTTCGCCCACGGTCTGCTGGAGCGCGCCGGGGTGCTGCTCGCTCCCGGAGCGCCGTTCTTCGGCGACCCGGCGGACGGGCGCGACCACGTGCGCATCGCGTTCAACCGCACGGCCGAGACGCTGCGCGAGGCCGAACGCCGCATCACCGCCTGACCACGGACTGGAAAGGAGCACGCGAGTGGCACACGAACACGGCGTCGACCACCTCGGGCCGCTCCCCGCGTTCATGACGCCGGGGGACGGCGTCGTCCCGTTCGTCACCCCCATGGGCGACAAGATGTGGCTGGTGCGCGACTACGCCCTCGGCCGCCTGGTGCTCGCGGACCAGCGGTTCAGCCGGGCGGAGGCGACGAAACCGCACGCGCCGCGGTTCAACGACTCCCAACCCGCGCCGGACGCCGTGATGAGCATGGACGGCGCGGACCACGCCCGGCTGCGCCGCGTCGTCAGCGGCGCGTTCAGCACCCGCCGGGTCGCGGCACTGGCGGCCTCCGTGGAGGGCCTCACCGACGAACGGCTGGACGCGCTGGCCGCGTCCGGGCCCGGCGCCGACCTCGTCGAGGGGCTCGCCACACCGCTGCCGCTGTCGGTCCTGTGCTCCATGCTCGGCATCCCGCCCGAGGACGGCGGCATCTTCCGCAACTGGGTCGAGGTGCTGTTCGACATCTCCGCCAGCACGCCGAGGGAGAAGTCCCGCCGCCGCCTCGAACTCGTCGACTACATGGGGGAGTTGATCGAGCGCAAGCGGCACAGCGCCGACGAGGACCTGCTCACCGGTCTGATCACGGCGCACGACGCGGGCACGCTGTCGCAGGGCGAACTGCTGACGCTCGGGCTCTCCCTGCTGATGGCCGGGTACGAGACCACCGTCGGCCAGATCGGCCTGTCGGTCCTCGCGCTGCTGTCGGACCCCGTCGTCCACGCGGACCTCCGCGCCCGCCCGGAAATCCTGGACCCGGTGGTCGACGAACTCCTGCGGCTGACGCCGTCCACCCCGCTGAGCTTCCCGCGCGTGGCGCTGGAACCGGTCCGGCTCGGCGCGGTCACCGTGCAGACCGGCGAGGCCGTGGTCGTCTCGCTGCTGCACGGCAACCGCGACACCACGACCTGGGAGCGGCCGGAAGGCCTTCACCCGCGGGGGCACGACACGCCCCACCTGACGTTCGGGCACGGCGTGCACCGCTGCGTCGGCGCGCCGCTGGCCCGGCTCCAGTTGCGGATCGTCCTGGAACGCCTGCTGCGGCGCTTCCCCGACCTCCGCGTCGCCGACGGACCGGACTCGGTGGTGTGGAAGGAAGGTCTGTCGATCCGCGGCCTGGCCCGCCTGCGGGTCGACTGGTAAACGCCGGAGTTCCCGCACCGCACCTACGGAAGTCCAGTGAGGAGTCACGTGTCCGCCGAGAACACCCACCGCGTCCCGGAGCCCGAACTGGAGGCCGTCGCCGTCATCGGCTACGCGTGCCGCTTCCCCGGCGCGGACGGACCCGACGCCTACTGGCGACTGCTGGACGAGGGGCGCGACGCCATCGGCGACGCCCCGGACGGGCGATGGGACGGTGTTCCCGGACCCCGGCGCGGCGGCTTCCTCGACGCCGTCGGCGACTTCGACGCGCCGTTCTTCCACGTCTCACCCCGAGAGGCCGCGGCGATGGACCCCCAGCAGCGGCTCGTGCTCGAACTGGTCTGGGAGGCGATCGAGGACGCGGGCATCGTCGCCTCCGCGCTGCGGTCCACCAGCACCTCCGTGTTCGTCGGCGCGCTGCGCGACGACTACGCGGCCCTGGTCCACCAGCAGGGCGACCAGGCCGTCACCCAGCACACGATGACCGGGGTGAACCGCGCGATCATCGCCAACCGGGTCTCCTACCACCTGGGGGTGCACGGACCGAGCCTGTCCGTCGACACCGCGCAGTCCTCCTCGCTCACCGCGGTCCACCTGGCCTGCGCGAGCCTGCGCGGGGGCGAGTCGCCCCTCGCCGTCGCCGCGGGCGTGAACCTGAACCTGCTGCCGGGCAACGTGCTGGCGGAGCTGCGCTTCGGGGCGCTGTCGCCGGACGGCACGACGTACGCGTTCGACGGTCGTGCCAACGGCTTCGTGCCCGGCGAGGGCGGCGGGGTCGTCGTCCTCAAGCTGTTGAGCCGGGCGCTGGCCGACGGCGACCGCGTGCACGGCGTGATCCTCGGCAGCGCGCTCAACAACGACGGCGCCACCGACGGGCTCACCGTGCCGAGCGCCCCCGCCCAGGAGGCGATGCTGCGGGAGGCTTATGGGAAGTCGGGCATCTCCTTCGACGCGGTGCAGTACGTCGAGCTGCACGGCACCGGCACGCCCGTCGGCGACCCGATCGAGGCCGCCGCGCTCGGCGCCGTGCTCGGTGCGGGCCGCGCCGCTACCGAGCGGTTGCGCGTCGGCTCGGTCAAGACCAACATCGGCCACCTGGAGAGCGCCGCGGGCATCGCCGGGCTGATCAAGGTGCTGCTGGGCATCCGCCACCGCAGGCTCCCGGCCAGCCTCAACTTCGAGGCACCGGCCCCGCGCACCTGCCTGGTGCGGCTGGGCTTGGAGGTCCAGCGCGAGCTGACCTCCTGGCCGCGCGAGGACCGTCCGCTGGTGGCCGGGGTCAGCTCGTTCGGGATGGGCGGCACCAACTGCCACGTCGTGGTGTCGGAGCCCCCGCCGACCGCAACGGGTGCGCCCGCCGCCTCCCGTGACCGGGCTGCGCTGTCGTGGCCGGTGTCCGGGCACACCGAGGCCGCGCTGCGGGCCCAGGCCGCGCGGTTGCGGGAGTTCGCCCTCGACCACCCGGAGCACTCGGAGGTCTCCGTCGCCACCGCGCTGGTGTCCCGCCGCGAGACGTTCGACCACCGCGCGGTCGTCACCGCCGCGGACCGCGACGGCCTGCTGCGCGGACTCGCCGCGCTGGCCGCGGGAACACCGTCGGCCGCGGTCGTGTCGGGCGCCGTGGCGCCGGGGCGGCTCGGCTTCCTGTTCACCGGGCAGGGCGCGCAGCGCGTCGGGATGGGCCGTGGGCTCCACGACGCGTTCCCCGTCTACGCCAGGGCTTTCGACGAGGTCGCCGCGCAGCTCGACCCGGTGCTGGACCGGCCGCTCGCGGACGTGGTCGCGGAAGGTGGAGCGGACCTCGACCGCACCGGCTACACCCAGCCCGCCCTGTTCGCGGTCGAGGTGGCCCTGTTCCGGCTGCTCGAGTCGTGGGGCCTGCGCCCGGACTTCCTCGCCGGGCACTCGATCGGCGAGATCAGCGCCGCCCACGTCGCGGGGGTGCTGTCGCTGCCCGACGCCGCCCGGCTCGTGGCGGTCCGCTCCCGGCTCATGCAGGCCCTGCCGGAGGGCGGTGCCATGGTGGCGGTGCGGGCCACCGAGGCCGAGGTGCGCGACCTGGTGGACGCCGAGGAGGGGCTGGCCGTCGCCGCCGTCAACGGCCCCGAAGCCGTGGTGATCTCCGGGGACACCGACGCCGCCGAACGCGTCGCCGCCGTGCTCGCCGAGCGCGGGCACAAGACCAAGCGGCTCGACGTGAGCCACGCCTTCCACTCCCCGCACGTGGACGCCGTGCTCGACGAGTTCCGGACGGCCGTCTCCTCGCTCACCTTCGCGCCCCCGCGCATCCCCGTCGTGTCCACGGTCACCGGCGAGGTCGCCACCGCCGCGGAGTTCACCTCACCCGACTACTGGGTCGAGCAGGTCCGGCGGCCCGTGCGCTTCCTGGACGCCGTCCGCACGCTGGCGGCCGAGGGTGTCACCACCCTGCTGGAACTGGGGCCGGACGGGGTCCTCTCGGCCGCCGCGGCCACCTGCGTGCCCGAAGCCGTCGTGGCCGTCCCGCTGCTGCGTGCCGACCGCCCCGACGTGGCCACGGCCCTCGCGGCGGTGGCGCGCGCCCACGTCCGGGGCCACGCGGTCGAGTGGACCTCGGTGCTCGGGGACGATCCGGCCGCGGCGCGCGTCGACCTGCCCACCTACGCCTTCCAGCGCAGGCACCACTGGTTCGACATCAGCGCCCGCCCGGCGACGACCCCGGCGGCCACCGCCGAACCGCGTCGGCCCGTGGACGACTCCCTCGACGTCGAAGACCTGGTGCACGCCCACATCGCCGCGGTGCTCGGCACCGGGCCGGGGGAGCGCGCGTCCGTGCACACCCCGTTCACCGATCTGGGCTTCACCTCGCTGATGGGGACCGAGCTGCGCACCGCGCTGGCGAACGCCACCGGTCTGCCGCTGCCCAGCGGACTCCTCTACGCCCAGCCGACACCGGCGGCGCTCACGGCGTTCCTCCAGTCCGAAGTGGAGGGTGCGGGCCCCGTCGACGCGACCGCCCGTGAACGGGTTCGCGGCGACGAGCCGATCGCGATCGTGGGCATGGCGTGCCGCTTCCCCGGTGGGGTGTCCTCGCCGGAGGAGCTGTGGAAGCTGGTGGCCGACGGCGTGGACGCCGTGGGGGAGTTCCCGGCCGACCGGGGCTGGGACGTCGACCTGCACGACCCGGAGCCCGGCCTGCCGGGCCGCAGCACCGTGCGGCACGGTGGGTTCCTGCACGACGCGGGCGAGTTCGACGCGGCGTTCTTCGGCATCTCGCCGCGCGAGGCCGAGGCGATGGACCCGCAGCAGCGGCTGCTCCTGGAGACCGCGTGGGAGGCCGTCGAACGGGCGGGCATCGACCCCAAGTCGTTGAAGGGGAGCAATTCCGGTGTCTTCGTCGGCGCCACGGCCCTGGAGTACGGGCCGAGGATGACCGAGGCGTCGGAGAGCACCCACGGGCACGTCCTGACCGGCACCACCACCAGCGTCGCCTCCGGGCGCGTCGCCTACCAGCTCGGCCTGACCGGGCCCGCGATGACCGTCGACACGGCGTGCTCGTCGTCGCTGGTGGCGCTGCACCTGGCCGTTCGCTCCCTGAGGTCCGGTGAATGCGATCTCGCGCTCGCCGGGGGCGCCGCGGTGATGTCCACGCCGGGCATGTTCGTCGAGTTCTCGCGACAGCGGGGACTGGCGGCGGACGGCCGGTGCCGGTCGTTCGGCGCCGGGGCGGACGGCACCGGGTGGTCCGAAGGAGTCGGGCTGGTCCTGGTCGAACGGCTGTCGGACGCCCGACGGGCGGGCCACCACGTCCTGGCCGTGGTGCGGGGGAGCGCGGTGAACCAGGACGGCGCGTCCAACGGGCTCACCGCGCCGCACGGACCGTCGCAGGAAGCGGTCATCCGGTCCGCGTTGGCGGACGCGGGACTGGCACCGTCCGATGTGGACGCGGTGGAGGCGCACGGCACCGGGACCGTGCTCGGGGACCCCGTCGAGGCCGAGGCGCTGGCCGCGGTCTACGGGAAGGGCCGGACCGGTGACCGCCGGTTGTTCCTCGGGTCGCTGAAGTCGAACATCGGCCACGCCCAGGCCGCCGCCGGGATCGGTGGTGTGATCAAGATGGTCGGCGCGGTGCGGACGGGCGTGCTGCCGAGGTCGCTGCACGCCGACCCGCCGACGCCGCACGTGGACTGGGCGGGCAACGGCCTGGTCCTGCTGTCGGAGCAGCACGATTGGCCCGAGCTGGGGAGGCCGCGGCGGGCGGGGATCTCCTCGTTCGGGATCAGCGGCACCAACGCGCACCTCATCCTCGAACAGGCCCCCGACACCGACCCGACCGTGACCGAGCCCGCGACCGGTAGCGCCCCCGGCGTCGCGGGCCCGTGGGTGCTGAGCGCCCGCGGCGAGGACGCGTTGCGGGCCCAGGCCTCCCGGCTGCGCGCCCACCTCGACACGACCGGCGCGGATCCCGCGGATGTCGGACTCGCACTCGCCACCACGCGCTCGGTCTTCGAGCACCGCGCCGCGATCCTCGGGGACCTCCGAGCCGGGCTGGACGCGCTCGCGACCGGCGCCGACGTGTCGACCCTGCACCGCGGTTCGGCGGCCGCCGCAGGTCGCACGGCCTTCCTGTTCACCGGCCAGGGCGCCCAGCGCGGGGGCATGGGCCGTGGGCTGCACGCCGCCCACCCGGTCTTCGCCGCGGCCCTCGACGAGGTCTGCGCCGCCTTCGACGGCTTGCTCGACAAGCCGTTGCGCGACGTCATGTTCGCCGCTGACGACAGCGCGCTGCACCTCACCTCCTACACCCAACCCGCCCTGTTCGCCCTGGAGACGGCCCTCTTCCGACTGCTCGACCACCACGGCACCGTCCCCGACCTGCTGGCCGGGCACTCGATCGGCGAGATCGGCGCGGCCCACGCGGCCGGTGTGCTCTCCCTGCCCGACGCCGCGCGGCTCGTGGCGGCCCGCGGCCGGTTGATGCAGGCCGCGCCGAAGGGCGGCGCGATGATCGCGATCGAGGCCGACCCGGACGAGGTGCGGGACTCGCTCACGGGCGGGGTGTCGATCGCGGCCGTCAACGGTCCCCGCGCGGTGGTCGTGTCGGGCGACGAGGACGAGGCCGAGCGCGTCGCCGAGCGGTGGCGCGAGGCGGGTCGCCGCGTGCGCCGCCTCACCGTGAGCCACGCCTTCCACTCCCCGCACATGGACGGTGTCCTGGCGGACTTCCGGGCGGTCGCGGCGGATCTCGACTTCCACCCCCCGCGCATCCCGGTCGTCTCGACCGTCACCGGCGAGCGGGCCACCACCGAGCAGCTCACCTCGCCGGACTACTGGACGCGGCAGATCCGCGACACCGTCCTGTTCGCCGACGCGGTTCGCCGACTCGCCGCGCTGGGCGCCACGGTGTTCGTCGAGGTCGGCCCCGACGCCGTCCTGACGCCGTTGGCCGCGAACACCCTGGGGGACACCGCGACGGTGGCCCCGCTGCTGCGGTCGGGCCACGACGAGGCCGAGACCTTCGGCGCCGGTCTCGCCAAGGCGTTCGTGAACGGCGCGCCGCTGCGCGCGGGCTCGTTCTTCCCCCGCGCCACCCCGGTTCCGCTGCCCACGTACGCCTTCCAGCGGCAGCACTTCTGGTCGACGCCGGTCGCGCGCACCGACGCGCGCGCCCTGGGCCTCCTGTCGACCGACCACCCCTTCCTCACCGGTGAACTGGAGGGGATCGACCAGGCCGACACCGTGTTCACCGGACGCGTCAGCCCGACCACCCACGGGTGGCTGGCCGACCACACCATCGCCGGGCGCGTCCTGCTGCCCGCCACGGCCTTCCTCGAACTGGTCGTGTCGGCCGGTGATCGGCTCGGCGTCCCCCACGTGGACGAGCTGATCCTGGAGGCGCCGCTGGAACTGCTGGCGGACACCGCACTCCGGCTCCACGTGGCCGCCCCGGACCCCGACGGCCACCGCGCCTTCACCATCCACGCTCGCTCCGGGACGGGGACGTGGACCCGGCACGCCACCGGTGTCCTCGCGCCTGCCACCGTGCCGACCGTCGACCTCGCGTGGCCCGACGACGCGACGGCCGTGTCGATCGACGACGTGTACGAGCGCCTGGCGGACCTCGGCTACCACTACGGACCCGCTTTCCAGGGCCTGGAGGCCGTCTGGCGGTCCGGGACGTCGACCTACGCCGAGATCGCGCTGCCGGCGAGCACCGGGAAGTTCCGCGTGCACCCGGCCCTGCTGGACGCGGCCCTGCACGCCGTCGTGCTCGGCGACGCGCTCCTGCTGCCGTTCAGCTGGCACGGTGTCACCCTGAACCCTAGCAGCGCCAACAAGTTGCGGGTCCGAAGCACGCCGAACGAGGACGGCACCACCACGCTGGTGCTGGCCGAACCCGACGGCACCGTCGTCGCCGCGGTCACCGCCTTGACGCTGCGCCCGGCACCCACCACGACCTCTTTGTCCACTGTGGACTGGCCGGTGATCCCCGTCCCGGTCGCCGACCTCCCGCAGGACGTCGTCCACGTCGACACGGTCGCGGGCACTCTGCGCGTGGTCCAGGACTGGTTGGCGGGCGACCACGCCGAGGGGGCCAGGCTGCTCCTGGTCACCCGGAACGCCGTCGCCGTGCTCCCCACCGACGAGGTGGACCTCGACGCCGCCGGGATCTGGGGTTTCGTCCGCTCCGTGCAGTCCGAGCACCCCGACCGGGTGCTGCTCGTCGACCTCGACGACACCACCGCCCAACCGCCGGCGGTGCCGCAGGAGCCGCAGGCGGCCGTTCGCGCGGGAGCACTCCACGTCCCCCGCCTGGTCCGGAGCCACCGGCCGGGGACGCCCGTGCGGTTCGACCCGGCGGGCACGGTGCTGATCACCGGCGGGATCGGTGGCCTCGGAGCCCTCGTCGCCCGTCACCTGGTGGCCGAGCACGGTGTCCGACGCCTCCTGCTCGTCAGCCGCCGCGGACCGGACGCGCCGGGCGCGGACGTCCTCGCCGCCGTCCTGACCGCGGCGGGTGCGAGCGTCACCATCACCGCCGCCGACGTCGCGGACCGCACGGCGATGGCCGCACTTGTCGCCGAACACCCGGTGACGGCCGTGGTGCACGCCGCGGGCGTCCTGGCCGACGCGACCGTCGAGACACTGACCGAGGCGGGCCTGGCCGAGGTCATGCGGCCGAAGGCCGATGCCGCGCGAGTGCTCCACGAGGTGACCGAGGGCCTGGACCTGACGGCGTTCGTCCTGTTCTCCTCCCTCTCGGGCATCACCGGCACGGCGGGCCAGGCCAACTACGCCGCCGCCAACACGGTCCTCGACGCCCTGGCCCACCACCGCGCGTCCCGCGGCCTCGTGGGAACCTCGCTGGCCTGGGGGCTGTGGGACGCGGGCATGGGGTCCGGGCTGACCGCGACCGACCTGGCCCGCTGGGAGCGCGCCGGGGTCCGGCCGCTGACCCCCGCCCGTGGCCTCGCCCTGTTCGACGCCGCCCTCGCCGCGGGCGGGACGCTCGTGGTGCCCGCCGCGCCGGAACCCGTTCGCCCGGCCGTTCGCGCCCGGTCCACGGCGGGCTGGGCGGGCCGGATCACCGCGCTGCCCGACGCCGCACGAGCGGACGCCGTCCTCGATCTGGTCCGCGCCGAAGCCGCGTCGGTGCTCGGCCACCCCAGCCCCGTGGCGGCCCGGAGCACGTTCGCCTCCCTCGGCTTCGACTCCCTGGCGGGCATGGACCTGCGCGCCCGCCTGGGCACGGCCACCGGCCTGCGGCTGCCCGCCGCGGTGACCTTCGACCACCCCACGCCCGCCCGGCTCGCCGAGCACCTGCTGTCCCTGGTGACGGCGGAGAAGCCGAAACCCCGACCCGCGGCGCGGGTCCGCGCCGACGAGCCGGTGGCGATCGTGGGGATGGCGTGCCGCTTCCCCGGCGGCGTGACCTCGCCGGAGGACCTGTGGCGCCTGGTGGCCGACGGCGTGGACGCCGTGGGCGGGTTCCCGACCAACCGCGGCTGGGACCTCGACGGGCTCTACGACCCGGACCCCGAGCGCACCGGCACGTCCTACACACGCGACGGCGGCTTCCTGCACGACGCAGACCTGTTCGACCGCGAGTTCTTCGGCTTGTCCCCGCGCGAGGCGACCGCGACCGACCCGCAGCAGCGGCTGCTGCTGGAAACCGCGTGGGAGGCGTTCGAGAGCGCGGGCATCGACCCGGAGTCGCTGCACGGCGGCAACACCGGTGTCTTCACCGGCGCCATGTACGACGACTACGCCTCCCGACTCGCGGTCGCCCCCGAGGAGTTCGAGGGCTTCCTGCTCGCGGGCAACCTGTCCAGTGTCCTGTCAGGACGGTTGTCCTACACCTTCGGCCTGCAAGGCCCCGCGATGACGGTCGACACGGCGTGCTCGTCGTCGTTGGTGGCGCTGCACCTGGCCGTCCGCTCCCTGCGGTCGGGTGAGTGCGACCTCGCGCTCGCCGGCGGTGTCACCGTCATGAGCAGCCCCAACACCTTCGTCGAGTTCTCGCGGCAGCGCGGACTGTCGGCGGACGGCCGGTGCCGGTCCTTCGGAGCCGGGGCGGACGGCACCGGGTGGTCCGAGGGTGTGGGGCTGCTGCTGGTGGAACGGCTGTCGGACGCCCGGCGGCGCGGGCACAGGGTGCTCGCCGTGGTGCGGGGGAGCGCGGTGAACCAGGACGGCGCGTCCAACGGGCTGACAGCGCCGCACGGCCCGTCCCAGGAGGCCGTGATCCGCTCCGCGTTGACGGACGCGGGACTGGTACCGTCCGATGTGGACGCGGTGGAGGCGCACGGCACCGGGACCGTGCTCGGGGACCCCGTCGAGGCCGAGGCGCTGGCCGCGGTCTACGGCAGGGGACGGACGGCGGAGCGCCCGCTGTTCCTGGGGTCGTTGAAGTCGAACATCGGCCACGCCCAGGCCGCGGCGGGCGTCGGCGGCGTGATCAAGATGGTGGGGGCGCTGTCGGCCGGGGTGCTGCCGCGCTCGCTGCACTCGGACGAGCTGTCACCGCACGTCGACTGGGCCGCCAGCGGACTGGAAGTGCTGTCCGGGCAACGGGAGTGGCCCGCGGTGACACGGCCGAGGCGCGCGGGCGTGTCGGCGTTCGGGATCAGCGGCACCAACGCCCACGTCGTCCTCGAACAGGCCCCCGACCCCGAACCGGCGGCCCTCCCGCACGACGGCGTCGTCCCGTGGATCGTGACCGGCAAGAACGAGGAAGCCGTGCGCGCGCAGGCCACCCGCCTCGCCCGGTACGTCGAGGAGCACCCCGACCTGCCGGTGGCGGACGTCGGGTACTCGTTGGCCACCGGACGCGCGCTGCTCGCCCGCGGTGCCGCGGCGGTCGGCGCGGACCGCGACTCCTTGCTGCGCGGTCTCACCGCCATCGCCCGCGGCGACACGACCGTGCCGGACACCGGTGCACGGGGGAAGACCGCCTTCCTGTTCACCGGACAGGGCAGCCAGGGACCGGGCATGGGCAGCGGTCTGCACGCGACGCACCCCGCGTTCGCGGCGGCCCTCGACGAGGTGTGCCGCCACCTGGACCCGTTGCTGCCCCGACCGCTCAAGGAAGTCCTGTTCGCCGAGGCGGACTCGCCGGAGGCGAAGCTCCTGGACGACACGGTGTTCACCCAGGCCGCGCTGTTCGCCGTCGAGGTGTCGCTGTTCCGGCTGTTCGAGCACTACGGGATCACCCCGGACTACCTGCTGGGCCACTCCATCGGCGAGATCGCGGCGGTGTGCGCGGCGGGCGTGCTCGACCTGCCCGACGCGTGCCGCCTGGTCGCCGAGCGCGGCAGGCTCATGCAGGCCGCCCGCGGCGGTGGCGCGATGATCGCGATCGAGGCCGACGAGGAGGCCGTGCGCGGCACGCTCGCCCCCCACGGCGGCCGGGTCGACATCGCCGCCGTCAACGGCCCGCGGGCCGTCGTGATCTCCGGCGACGCCGACGCGGCGGACGAGGTCGCGGCCGCGTGGCGGGAGAAGGGTGCCCGCACCGCGCGCCTGGCGGTGTCGCACGCGTTCCACTCCCCGCACATGGACGAGGTGCTCGACGACTTCCGCGCCGTCGTGCGCACCCTGACCTTCCACCCGCCGCGGATCCCCGTCGTCTCCAACGTGACCGGTGACCTCTCGGGCGGGATCACCTCCCCCGAGTACTGGGTGCGCCACGTCCGCGAGGCCGTGCGCTTCGCCGACGGCGTCCGCTGCCTGGAGCGGGAGGGTGTCGCGGACTTCGTCGAACTCGGCCCCGACGCCGTCCTGACCACGCTGGCGCGCGACGTCCTGGCGGAGCCGGTCGGGGAGTTGATCCCGACGCTGCGCCGCGGCAGGCACGAGGGGGAGGCCGTCGCACGGGCCGTCGCCCAGCTGCGGTTGCGCGGCGCCACCCCCGACTGGCGCGCAGTCTTCCCCGGCGCGCGCGTGGTCGACCTGCCCACCTACCCGTTCCAGCGCGAGCGGTACTGGCTGTCGGCCCCGGAGGGCGCCGTCGACGCGACCGGACTCGGCCTGACCGCCACCGGACACCCGGTGCTCGGCGCCGTGCTGAGCGCGGCCGACCGCGACACCCACGTGTTCACGGGACTGCTGTCGGTGCGGACGCACCCGTGGCTCGCCGACCACGTGGTGGCGGGCGTGACGCTCGTCCCGGCGACCGCCGTCGTGGAGATGGCGGTGAGCGCGGGCCGGGTCGTCGGTGTGCCGCGGATCGCCGAACTGACCCTGTCCGCGCCGCTGGTCCTGACATCCGGGGCCCTGCGGCTCCAGTTCACCGTCGGCGAGGCGGACGAAGGGGGACACCGCGACTTCACGCTGCACGCCCGTCCCGACGACGGGCCGTGGACCACGCACGCCGAGGGCTCGTTGACCGCCTCCGCCGACAGCGGCGCGAGCCCGATCCCGTGGCCACCCACCGCGGACGAGGTGTCCCTGGAGGACTTCCACGACGCGTTCCCCGGCTACGGCCCGGCCTTCCGCGGGCTGCGCCGGGTGTGGCGCGGTGAGGGTGAGCTGTTCGCCGAGGTCGCCCTGCCCGAGCCGCAGCGACCGGAGGCCCGCCGCTACGCGCTGCACCCGGCCCTGCTCGACGCCGCGCTGCACCCGCTGCTGCTCGACGCGGACGCACCCCTGGTGCCCTTCACCTGGCGCGGCGTGAGCCTGAGCCCTTCGGGCGCGTCGGTGCTCCGCGTCCGGCTCCGGGACACCGGGGAGATCACGATCGCCGACGGCGCCGGAACGCCCGTCGCCTCGGTGGACTCCCTGCTGCTGCGCCCGTTCGAGCGCGGAGCCGTGCGGCCCGGCGGGCTGTACCGGGTCGAGTGGAACCCCGTCGACGCGGGGACCTCCACGTCCGGGACCTCGGTCCTGGACGCCCGCTCCACCGGGTCGGACGTCCCCGAGGCGGCTCGCGAGGTGCTGGGACGGACGCTGCGCGCCGTGCGGACCTGGCTGGCCGATGGGCAGAACGCGGACTCGACGCTCGTCGTCGCCACCCGCGGCGCGGTCGCGACGGGCGCCGAGGACGTCACCGACCTGGCCGCCGCCGCCGTCTGGGGCCTGGTGCGCACCGCGCAGACCGAGCACCCCGGCCGGATCGTGCTGGCCGACCTCGACTCCGACGCACTGCTGTTGGCGCCGGGCGAACCGCAGATCGCCGTGCGCGACGGCCGGGTGCTCGTGCCCCGGCTCGTCGCGGCGACACCCGCGGGGCAAGCGCCCCGGTGGGACCGCGGCACCGTCCTGATCACCGGCGCGACCGGAGCGCTCGGCACGCGCCTCGCCCGCCACCTGGTGAGCGAGCACGGGGCGCGCAGGCTGCTGCTGGTGTCCCGGCGCGGCGTCGGGGAAGCCCAAGACCTGGACGCGGACGTCACCTTCGCCGCGTGCGACGTGAGCGACCGGGACGCGCTCGCGGCCGTGCTGGCGGCCATCCCCGACGAGCACCCCCTCACCGCGGTCGTGCACGTGGCGGGGGTGACCGACGACGTGGTCTTCGAGGACCTGACCGAACAGCGGCTGGACGGGGTCCTCGCGGCGAAGCTGGACGCCGCGTGGCACCTGCACGAGCTGACGAAGGACCTGGACCTGTCCGCGTTCGTCCTCTACTCCTCGGTCGCCGGACTCCTGGGCACCGCCGGTCAGGCGTCCTACGCGGCGGCCAACAGCTTCCTCGACGCCCTCGCCGGGCACCGCGCGGCACTGGGCCTGCCCGCGCACTCCCTGGCCTGGGGCCTGTGGGAGGAGGCCAGCGCGTTGAGCGGACACCTGACCGAGGCCGACCGGCGACGGCTGGCCAGGACCGGCCTGCGACCGCTGGCCACGGCCGACGCGCTCGACCTGTTCGACGCGGCCGTGGCCGGGGACGACGCGGTGCTGGCCGTGACCCGGTTGGACACCAGGGGACTGCGCGACCCCGTACCGCCGCTGCTGGCCGGGTTCGCCCCGCGCGCCGCGACACCCGCCCCCCGGCCCGGAGTGGACCTCGCCGGACTGCCCGAGTCCGAAGCGGACCGGGTCCTGACCGACCTGGTGCGCGGCCACGTGGCCACCGTCCTCGGCCACGGCGACCCGGCCGCGGTGTCCGTCGGCAAACCCTTCCGGGAACTGGGCCTGGACTCCCTCACCTCCGTGGAACTGCGCAACCTGCTGAACCGGAGCACCGGGTTGCGGCTGTCCGCGAGCCTGGTCTTCGACCACCCGACACCCGCGGCCCTGGTCCGCCACCTGCGCGATCTCGTCGCGCCCCCGGCGGACGAACCGGTCACGGCACGGCTGGGCAAGCTCACCGACGCGGTGCGGCGGGCGGCCGAGGACCCCGTGGTCTTCGAACGCGTCACCGCGGAACTCCGCGCCCTCCTCGACGCCGCCGAGGACGCGGCGGGCAGGCGGGACGGCCCGGAGGACCCCGAGACCCTGGACTCCGCCAGCGACGAGGAGCTGTTCGCGTTGATCAACGACTTCTCCTGAACAGCCCACCCCATCGGACCGGACGAGCGCACCACGCCGGAGAGCTGAGATTCACGTGGCGAACGAAGAGGAACTGCGGACCTACCTGAAGAAGGCCGTCGCCGACGCGCAGGACTACCGCAGGCGGCTCCGCGAGGCCGAGGAGAAGGACCGCGAACCGATCGCGATCATCGGCATGGCCTGCCGCTACCCCGGCGGCGTCGCGTCGCCGGAAGACCTGTGGCGGCTCGTCGCCGACGGGGTGGACGCGGTCGGCCCGTTCCCGGACAACCGCGGCTGGGACCTGTCGGCGCTCTACGACCCGGACCCGGACACCACCGGGACGTCCTACGCGCGGGAAGGCGGCTTCCTGCACGACGCCGCCTCCTTCGACGCCGACCTGTTCGGCGTCTCCCCGCGCGAGGCGCACGCGATCGACCCCCAGCAGCGGCTGCTCCTCGAGGTCGCCTGGGAGACCTTCGAACGCGCGGGCCTGGACCCGACATCGGTGCGCGGCAGCCGGACCGGCGTGTTCGTGGGCGCCATGTACGACGACTACGCGTCCCGGCTGGTCCCCGCGCCCCGCGAGTACGAGGGGTACCTGAGCACGGGCAGCGCGGGCAGCGTCGCGTCCGGGCGGATCTCCTACACCTTCGACCTCACCGGCCCCGCCGTCACCGTCGACACGGCGTGCTCGTCGTCGTTGGTGGCCCTGCACCTGGCCGCCCAGGCCCTGCGCCGGGGCGAGTGCGCCCTCGCCCTCGCCGGTGGCGTGACGGTCATGGCGACCCCCACGTCGTTCATCGAGTTCAGCAGGCAGCGGGGGCTGGCCGCCGACGGCCGCTGCAAGGCCTTCTCCGAGTCCGCCGACGGCACCGGCTGGGCGGAGGGCGCCGGGCTCCTGCTCGTGGAACGGCTCTCCGACGCGCTGCGCAACGGCCACGAGGTGCTGGCGGTCGTCCGCGGCTCGGCGGTCAACCAGGACGGCGCCAGCAACGGTCTCACCGCGCCCAACGCCGCCGCCCAGGAGCAGCTCATCGAGCGGGCGCTCGCCGACGCCGGGGTGTCGGCGGCGCAGGTCGACGTCGTCGAGGCGCACGGCACGGGCACCAGGCTCGGCGACCCCATCGAGGCGCAGGCGCTGCTCGCCACCTACGGGCGGGCGCACACGCCGGAGCACCCGCTGCGGCTCGGCTCGCTGAAGTCCAACATCGGCCACGCCCAGGCGGCCGCGGGTGTCGGCGGCGTCATCAAGATGGTCGAGGCGCTGCGTCGCGGCGTCCTGCCCGCGACCCTGCACGTCGAACGGCCGACGCCCTACGTGGACTGGTCCGACCAGCGGATCGCCCTGCTGACCGAACCGATGGCGTGGCCCGACAACGAGCACCCGCGGCGGGCGGCGGTGTCCTCGTTCGGCATCAGCGGCACCAACGCCCACGTCGTGCTCGAAGCAGCGTCCACTGTGGACCTTCCGGCGGAGGTGGTGCGGACTCCGCTGTCACCACTGCCCTTCCTGGTCTCCGCGAGCAGCGCACCCGCGCTGCGCGCCCAGGCGGACGCCCTGCTGACCCACCTGGCGGCCACGCCCACCGCCGACCTGTCGTCGCTGGGCTTCTCCCTCGCCACCACCCGCGGCGCGCTGAAGCACCGCGCGGTCCTGCTGGCCGCCGACCGCCCGGAGTTGGAAGCGGTCCTGCACGCGCTCGCCGCCGACGGCACCGGGCCGCACCTGGTCCAGGCCGTGGCGGGGGAGGGGCGGACCGCGTTCCTCTTCGCCGGGCAGGGGGCCCAGCGCCCCGGCATGGGACAGGAGCTGCACCGGGCGTTCCCGGCGTACGCGTCGGCCTTCGACGCCGTGTGCGACGCGCTGACCCCGCACCTCGACCGCCCGCTGCGCGACGTGGTGTTCGCCGCCGAGGGCTCCGCCGAAGCCGCGCTGCTCGGGCGGACCGACTGGACGCAGCCCGCCCTCTTCGCCTGCGAGGTCGCCCTGTTCCGGCTGCTGGAGTCCTGGGGAGTGCGGCCAGACGCGGTGCTCGGGCACTCCGTCGGCGCGTTGGCGGCCGCCCACGTCGCCGACGTGCTGACGCTCGACGACGCCGCCGCGCTCGTGGCGGCCAGGGGCCGGGTCATGGCCCGCCTGCCCGACGGCGGCGCGATGGTGGCGCTGCGCGCGACCGAGGTGCAGGCCGCCGCCCTCACGGCGGGCCACGAGGACGCGCTGTCCGTGGCCGCCGTCAACGGGCCGGAGTCGACCGTCCTGTCCGGTGACCGCGCCGTGCTCACCGCCGTCGTCGACGCGTTCCGGGCGGCGGGCGGCAAGGCGACGTGGCTGCGCGTCGGCCACGCCTTCCACTCCCCGCTGGTGGACCCGGTGCTCGCGGAACTGCGCGACGCGGCCGCCCGCACCACCCCCGGCGAACCGCGGATCACCCTGGTGTCCGACCTGACCGGGAAACCCGTCGAGCCGGGCCTGCTCGCCGACCCGGACTACTGGGCGCGCCACGCCCGCGGCACCACCCGGTTCCAGGACGGCGTGCTCAGCCTGGTCGACCTGGGCTGCACCCGCTTCCAGGAACTCGGCCCCGACGGCGGCCTGACCGCGCTGGCCGCCGAGTGCCTGGTCGACGCGCCCGCGACGACCGCGCCGGTCCCGTCGCTGCGGCCGGGCAGGCCCGAGACCGGGACGCTGTTGACCGCCGTCGCCCGGTTGCACGTCAGCGGCCAGGCGGTCGACTGGGCGGCGGTCTTCGGCGACCGGGGCCGTCGCGTCCCGCTGCCGACCTACGCCTTCCAGCGCGAGCGCTACTGGCTGTCCGCACCCGCGCCCACCGGCACCACCGACCTGCGCGCCGCAGGGCTCACCCCGTCCGAGCACCCGCTGCTCGGCGCGCTCGTCGAACTCCCCGGATCGGACGGGCTCCTGCTCAGCGGCAGGCTCTCGTTGGCCGACCACCCGTGGCTGGCCGACCACCGGGTCGCGGGGGCGGTGCTGGTGCCGGGAACCGCCCTGCTGTCGATGGCCGACTGGGCCGCGGTGAAGGCGGGCTGCGACGTCGTCGAGGAACTCGTGCTGGAGACCCCGTTCGAGGTGCCCGAGGACGCGGAGTTCCAGCTGCGGGTGTTCGTCGCGGCCCCCGACGCCACCGGTCTGAGGGCCGTCACCGTGCACGCCCGCCGCGAGGACGGCGAACCGGGCCCGTGGACCAGGCACGCCAGCGGCACGCTCGCCCACGCGCCCGCCGAACCACCGGCCGACCTGCGCGTCTGGCCACCGGCGGACGCGGAACCCGTGCCCGTGACACCCGACCGCCTCTACGCCGACCTGTCCGCGAAGGGCCTCGACTACGGACCGGCCTTCCGCGACGTCCGCGCCCTGTGGAGGCGCGGCCGCGAGGTGTTCGCCGAGGTCGCGCTGTCCGACGGCAGGCTCCGCCCGGCCGACTACCCGCTGCACCCGGCGCTGCTCGACGCCGCTCTGCACCCCCTCGCCCTCGGCGGCCTCGGGGACGCGGGCGCGGCGGGCGGCACCCTGCTGCCCTACACCTGGTCCGGTGCGCGAACACTCGGGCAGGCGGGCTCCCGCCTGCGCGTCCGCCTCGCCCCGGCGGGTCCGCGCTCGGTCTCGATCGACGCGGCGGACGCGGACGGGAACCCGGTGGTCTCGATCCGCTCCCTCGCGCTGCTGCCGATGCCCGAGGACCGCCCGGCCGACGGCCTGCTGGTCCCGTCCTGGACGGCACTGCCCCTGCCCGCCGAGCCGGTCGCGCCCGGCCGGTGGGCGGTCCTCGGCGAGGACGCCCTGCCCGGCACGACCGCGGAGGTCCACCACGACCTGGCGGGCCTGCTCGACGCCGGGGCGCCGGATTGGATCCTCCTGCCCTGCCCCGCCGACGGTTCCGTGCGCGAGGTGCTGCACCACGTCCTGCCCGTCGCGCGGGCCCTCGTCGCCGACGACCGGCTGGCGGGCACGCGGCTGGCGGTGCTCACCCGCGGGGCCGTCGCCGTGGACGGTGAGCAGCCCGCGGCCGGGCTCGCCCAGCGCGCCGCCTGGGGCTTCGTGCGCGCGCTCCAGTCCGAGCACCCCGACCGGTTCGTCCTCGTCGACGTGGACGGCGACCCGGGGTCCCACCGCGGCCTGGCGGCGGCTCTCGCGACCGGGGAGCCGCAGTCCGCCCTGCGCTCGGGAGCCGCCTTCCGGCCCACCCTCACCGAGGCGGAGCCCGACGGGGTGCTGGCACCGCCGCCGGGGCGACGGCACTGGCGCCTCGACTTCGTCGGCAGGCGGACGTTCGACGACCTCGCGCTGGCTCCGTGGCCGGAGGCCGGCGCACCGCTCGCACCCGGCCAGGTCCGGGTGCGGCTGCGGGCCGCCGGGCTCAACTTCCGCGACGTCCTGCTCGCGCTCGGCGTGATCCCCCCGTCCGTCGACCCGGACGCCACCAGCACCGGCCAGGGCGGCGAGGGGGCGGGCGTCGTCCTGGAAACGGGTCCCGGCGTCACCGGGCTGCGCCCCGGCGACCGGGTCATGGGCCTGTTCGCGGGCATCGGCCCGGTCTCGCTCGCCGACCACCGGCTGCTCGTCCGCGTCCCGACCGGCTGGACCTTCGAACAGGCCGCCGCCGTCCCGGTGGCGTACCTGACGGCCTACCTCGGCCTGGTCACCATCGCCGGCCTGCGCGCGGGCCAGTCCGTCCTGGTGCACGCGGGCACCGGCGGTGTCGGCACGGCCGCCGTACGGCTGGCCCACCACCTGGGCGCCGAGGTCTTCGCCACGGCGAGCCCGGCGAAGTGGGACGCGCTGCGCGCCGCGGGACTGCCCGACGACCACATCGCCTCGTCCCGCTCGCTCGACTTCGAGCAGCGCTTCCTGACGACCACCGGCGGACGGGGCGTCGACGTGGTGCTCAACTGCCTGGCGGGCGAGTCCATCGACGCCTCCCTTCGCCTGCTGCCGCGCGGCGGCCACTTCCTGGAGATGGGCAAGACCGAGCGCCGCGATCCCGCCGCGGTCACGGGTGCGGCCTACCGCGCCTACGACGTGCGCGAGTTCGGCCCCGACCGGACGCAGGAGGTCCTCGTGACCCTGCTCGGCCTGTTCGAGCAGGGCGTCCTCGACCCGCCCCCGGTGTCCACCTGGGACATCAGGCGGGCGCCGCGGGCGTTCCGCCACCTCGGAGAAGCCCGGCACATCGGCAAGGTCGTGCTCACCCTCCCGGCGCAGGACGAGGCGTGGGACACCACCCGCGCCGTGCTGGTCACCGGTGGCCACGGCCAACTCGGCCGTCTCGTGGCCCGGCACCTGGTCGTCGGGCACGGGGTGCGGCAGGTCGTGCTGATGGGACGGAGCCTGCCCGCTCCGGGGGGCGCGGCGGCGCAGGCGGCCGAGGACCTCGGCGAACTCGGCGCGGACGTCCGCAGCGTCGCGTGCGACGCCGCCGACCGCGAGTCCCTCGACGCGACCCTCGCCGACCTGGCCCGCGACGGCGTCCGCCTGGGCGGCGTGGTGCACGCGGCGGGCGTGCTCGACGACGGCCTGCTCGCGTCCACCACCCCCGAGAAGCTGGAGCGCGTGCTGCGGCCCAAGGTGGACGCGGCGCTCAACCTGCACGCCGCCACCCGCGACCTCGGCCTCGGCGCGTTCGTCCTCTTCTCGTCGCTGGCCGGGACCCTGGGCTCCGCCGGGCAGGCGGGCTACGCCGCGGGCAACGCGTTCCTCGACGCCCTCGTCGAGGTGCGGCGTTCGGCGGGGCAGCCGGGGATCTCGGTCGTCTGGGGCCTGTGGCAGGGCTCCGACGGCATGGGGTCGGATCTGGCGGCCACCGACATCGCCCGCATGGCCCGCCTGGGCGTGGCCCCGCTGTCCGACAAGCGCGGCCTGGCCCTGTTCGACGCCGCGATCCGCCGCAACGCGCCGACGGCCGTCGCCGCCGAATGGGCGTTCGACGATCTCGGGGACGCCGTTCCCCACCTGCTGCGCGACGTCGCCCGGCGGGCCGACCCGGTCGCGGCGGAGGCAGTGCCGACCACGACCCTGCTGGACACCGTGCGGCACGAGACGGCGGTCGTCCTCGGCCACACGTCCGGTCAGGCCGTCGACCCGCGCGAGCTGTTCGACCGGATGGGCCTGGACTCGCTCGCCGCGGTGGAACTGCGCAACCGGATCGCCACCGCGACCGGGATCCGCCTGCCCGCCACGTTCATCTACGACTGGCCGACCCCGGCGCACCTGGCGGACCGCCTGGCCGAGCCCGCACCCGAGGAGGGCACGTCATGACCCTGGCCGAGAACACCCCGCTGCGCGCGCCGCACCCCCGGCCGGACGCCGTCCTGCGGCTTGCCTGCTTCCCGCACGCGGGAGCCGCCGCCGACGCGTTCGCGCCGCTGGCCCGCGCGCTGCCCGACGACGTGGAGGTCCTGACCTTCCAGTACCCCGGCCGCCGCGAACGCCGGTCCGAACCCTGCGCCGCCGACATCACCGACCTCGCGCAGGAGGCCGCGCGCTTCCTCGCCCCGTTCACCGACCGGCCGCTTTCCCTGCTGGGGCACAGCATGGGAGCCCTCGTCGCCTTCGAGACCACGCGGCTGCTCGAACAGCGGGGTGCCGTCGCCCGGCTGTTCGTCTCGGCCGCGCGGCCGCCGAGCGAGGACTGGGGGGAGCAGGACCTCGACACCCTGTCCGACACCGACCTCGTCGCGGAGTTGCGGCGGTTGGGCGGTGTGCCGGAAGCGCTGCTGCGCGAGGAGGACGTGGTCGAGGAGATCCTCCGGCTGCTGCGCGCCGACCACCGGGCGTTGCGCCGCTACGAATGCCCGCCCGACGGCGTGGTGAAGGCGCCCATCACCGTGCTGCTCGCCGACGCGGACCCCAAGAACACCCTCGCGCAGACCCGCGGCTGGGCCCGGCACACCACCCGCGGGTGCGACACCGAGGTGCTCTCCGGCGGCCACTTCGCCCTCACCGGCCGCGACCCCGCCGTGGCCGGACTGCTCTCCGACCGCTTGCGGGACAGGAAGAGCACGCCCGCCGACCTGGTGCGCGAGATCTACCTCGGCGGCGCGCCCGCGCTCACCACCGACCTGACCGCGCTGGAGGAGCGGGCCCGCGCCGTCATGACGCCCACCGCGATCGGCTACGTCCTCGGCGACGCAGGCACGGGGGAGACGGGCAGGCTGAACCGGCGGGCGTACGCGCGGTGGCAGCTGGTGCCGCGGATGCTGCGCGGCGCCGCCCGGCGCGACCTGTCGGTGACCCTGCTCGGACAGCGCCTGCCGTCACCCGTGCTGCTGGCGCCCATCGCGGCCCAGACCGTCGTGCACCCGGACGGCGAGCTGGCCACCGTCAGGGCGGCCGCGGCGGTCGGTGTCCCGTTCGTCCTGTCCACGGGCTCCTCGCACAGCCTGGAGGACGTGGCCGCCGTCGCCGGTCCGGGGCCGAGGTGGTTCCAGCTGTACTGGCCGTCGGACCGGGCCGTGGCCGCCTCCCTGGTGCGGCGCGCCGAGGCGAGCGGCTACTCGGCCATCGTCCTCACCGTCGACGCCCCCGCGTTCGGCTACCGGCCCACCGACCTCGACCAGGGCTACCTGCCGTTCCTGCGGGGCCACGGGATCGCCAACTTCACCTCCGACCCGGCGTTCCGGGCGGGGATGCCCGCCGACGGCGGCGTGCTCCAGCACTGGGCCCGCGTCTTCGCCAACCCCACCCTGGACTGGGATGACCTGCCCTGGCTGCGCACCGCCACCTCGCTGCCCATCCTCCTCAAGGGCGTGCTGCACCCCGCGGACGCCCGCCGGGCGCTCGACCTCGGCGCGGTGGACGGCGTGGTCGTCTCCAACCACGGAGGCCGCCAACTCGACGGCACGGTCGCGGCACTGGACGTGCTGCCCGCCATCCGCGCCGCCGTGGCCCCCGACGTGCCCGTCCTCGTCGACTCCGGCATCCGCACCGGGAGCGACGTCCTCAAAGCCCTCGCGCTGGGCGCGAACGCCATCCTGTACGGCAGGCCCTATCTGCACGGCCTCACCCTGGACGGCGAGGCCGGAGTCGCCCACGTCCTGCGCTGCCTGCTCGCCGACCTCGACCTGGCCATGGCCCTGACGGGCTGCCCGAGCACCGCCGACATCACCCGCGACCTGCTCCTGCCGCGCTCCGAGGGGACATGAGCGAAGGCCGGGTACGCCCCAACAGGTGGTTCTGGGACGGGCAAGCGCGGAAACGCGTTACGGGTCGAGGCGGAGCTCGGCGCCTTGCCAGCGGGCGCGGAGCCGGCGGTCGTGGCTGGCGATGACGATCGCGCCGGGGCCCGCGCCCATGGCCTCCTCCAGCTCGTCGCACAGCACGGGGGACAGGTGGTTGGTGGGTTCGTCGAGCAGCAGGAGTTGCGGGGTGCGCGCCACGAGCAGGGCCAGGTTGAGGCGCCGGCGTTGGCCCACCGACAGCGTCGCGACCGGCTTGTCCGCGTCCCACGAGTCCAGCAGGCCCAACGAGTCGAGCGGAACGGCCTCGGCCCGCGCCGGGCCGAGCACGGCGTCGTAAGCCTCGCGAGCGGTGCGCTCGGGCCGTTTGAACGCGGTGTCCTGGCTCAGCATCCCCACCCGCAGGCCCTGCGCGCGAACCACGCCTGCCGCGTCGAGCTTCCCCGCGAGCACGGCCAGCAGCGTGGACTTGCCCGCGCCGTTCGGCCCGGTGACCAGCAGCCGTTCGGTCGCGGTGACGTCAAGGCGGTCCACGGTGAGCCTGCCCGGCACGCGCACCTCCCGCAACGCCACCAGGACCTCGTCCGGAGCCTGCTCGGCGACGGCGTCCGGGTGGAACCGGAGCGGCCGCGGGGGAGCGTCGACCTGGCGGCGCTCCAGGTCGTCCAGCTTGCGGGTGGTGCTGCGGACGCGGCGCGCGATCTGGGCCTGCGCCCGGCCCGCGGCGTTCCCGTAGCCCATCTTCTCGTTGTCGCTCTTCACCCGGCCCGGAATGGACCGGCCCGCGGTCACGCCGAGGGTGTCCCGCAACGCGGTCAGCCGCTCCTGCTCGTCGGCGTGCCGCTCGAGCCACCGGTTCCGCTCGGCGCGCTTCCACGCCAGGTAGTCGCTGTAACCGCCGCCGAACCTCGTCGGCCAGTCGACGGCGGGATCGAGGTCGATCAGTTCGGTGCACACGGCGTCGAGGAACGTCCGGTCGTGGCTCGCGACCACGACGACACCGGGCAGTTCACGCAGCCGCGCCTCCAGGAAGGCCGCGCCCGCGTCGTCGAGGTGGTTGGTCGGCTCGTCGAGCACCAGCGCCGACGGCCGCCGGACGAGCAACGCCGCCAACGACAACCGCGAACGCTGCCCACCGGACAGCGTTCCGAGGAGCCGGTCGTGCCCGACACCGCCGAGCCCCAGTCCGAACAGGACGCTCTCCGCGCGCCGGTCGGCATCCCAGGATTCCCTGCGCTGAGCCAGTTCCAGCCGATCGGCGTACTCGGCGAGGTGCTGCTCGTCGTCGAGCAGACCGGCCAGCCGGTCGAGTTCGGCGAGGTCTTCACGCGCCTCGGCCAAAGCGTCGTCCAGCACCGCGGAGACCGGGAGCCTCGGGTCGTACGGCATCTCCTGGTCCAGGTGACCGAGGTCCTCCGGACGTTCGACACTGCCGCGGTCGGGCAGGTCGACCCCCGCCAGCAGCCGCAGCAACGTCGACTTGCCCACACCGTTCTCGCCGATCAGGCCGACGCGCTGGCCGGGGGCGGCGGTGAGCGACAGGCCGTCGAGCACCCGGCGGCCACCCAGGACGCGCACCAGGTCGTGGGCGATCAGCGCGGACTCAGGCATCGGGCGCGCCCGTCTCGAACAGCACGTCGTTCTCCAGTCGCAGCCGGTGGTCGATCCTGATCCCCCGGAGGAGGTGCCCGTCGTGGCTGACGACGAGCGCGCCTTCCAGCCGGCAGGTGCTGACCAGGACGAGGGTGTTGGTGGGGGCGTCGAGCAGCAGCGCGTTCGGTCGCTTGAGCCGCATGACTCCGTTGGTGAGCGGGGCACGAACAAGGCGACTCATCGGCATCACGCCGGAACCTGCTGCTACCGGGAATTACCCGGAGATGTCGTCTTCACCCGCCACGCGTCGACCTTACCAACCGCTCCTGGACCCCCTCCGCCCGTGGTGGTCTGGTGCGCACGCCAGGATCTCCACGTCGGGGTCGCCTGGGCCTGGTTGCCGTGGGTCGGGCGCAACGTCCTCGGTCCTCGCTTCGTGGACCGCGACCTTGGCGTGCCGGCCGAAGCAGGTCATGGCTGCTCTGGTTCGAACGTTCACGTGATCGCGCCTGTCCACGAACCACGAGGACGTGCGCACAGCCACGATGTCGCGCATGCACGTCCAGGTTGACGTCACAGTCTCCCGCAAACCCGGTACTTGATAGTGGTCGACTACGCGGGTCGCGTGGGTCGATATGGGGATTCGGGCAGCAGTTCGGCCGGAACCGCTTCCACGATCGACGAGACGTTCCAGGTCAGGTAGGCCCTCTCGTCGGGTAGTCGCTCCAGTCCATGACGCCGGTACAGCGGTGCACGGACATCGATACCCAGATCAGGCCGACGGCCTGAGACTGCTTCCGCTGTGGGTCGTCTGAGGCTTCTGCCCGACAGGCGTGCGATAGGTTGCCCGGCGTGACTGAGCTTGGACCTGATGCCTGGCCACCTGCCCCGATCAGGACCGAGCGGCTCGTGCTCCGCGAGTCCGAGGCCCGGGATCGTGCGGCGCTCATCGAGTTGTTCGCCTCCCCGGAGGTGGGCGCCTACGTCGGTGGTGCTCGACCGCGTGACGAGCTTGAGCGCACGGTTCCTGAGGTCCCCGGTCGGCGCCCTGGCTTCTTCGTGGTCGATCTCGACGCAGCGATGATCGGCATGATCACGTTCGGTCGGCGCGACGCGGAGCATCCGGGTCCCGCCCGCCCGGATGCTGGGGAGGCCTGGCTCGGCTACCTGTTCCTGCCGGAGGCGTGGGGGCGCGGGTACGCCACCGAGGCGTGCGCGGCGGCGCTCGGCTGGTTCGCCGACACGCTTCCCGGCGAGCCGGTGGTGCTCTGCACCCAGGCTGCCAACGACCGCGCGATGCGCCTCGCCGCGAAGTTGGGGTTCACCGAGGTGGAGAGGTTCGAGGCGTTCGGTGCCGAGCAGTGGTTCGGCGAGTGGTCCTCGATCACGCCGTCCGGTTGAGTTCGTGCCCGACCGCGCGGCGGTGTGCTTGCCGAAAACTACGTCCGTGCTGGTCAGATGGCGTGGTGGTGTTCGTCGAGGATGCTGCTTAGTTGCCGGCGTCGGCGGATGTCGAGGTGGGGTGACTGCTGTCCGAGGATTTGCCGCACCATCGCGATCGTGTCGATGATCTCCTGGATCCTGTTTTCTCCGTATCATCAGATGATCGGAGTTTGGAGTACCAGTGACTCTCAACCAGTTGGCGGACCGGGTGGTTCTCGCGGATCCGGCCGCGGTGCTCGTCGGAAGGGTCTTCGACCCCGAGGCGGACGGGCCGTGCCTGGTCGTCAGACGTGGTGACGAACTCGTCGACATCACCCCGTACGGGCCGACCTCCGCCGATCTCCTGGCCCGGTCGGACGTCCTGGATGTCGCCCGCCGTGCGGAGGGGCGGACCTGGAACCTCCGCGAAGTCGTCCACTCGACCATGTCCGGTGGCCGGGGGAGTGCGTACCTGCTCGCTCCCTGCGACCTCCAGGTGATCAAGGCGGCGGGGGTGACCTTCGCCAGCAGCATGATCGAGCGGGTCATCGAGGAACAGGTCGCGGGGGACGCCGCGCGGGCGGACGGCATCCGCGCGTCCCTGCACGACATCGTGGGCACGGCCCTCGCCGTCACGCCCGGCAGCCCCGAAGCCGCGGAGGTCAAGCGGGCGCTGGTCGAGCAGGGGCTGTGGTCGCAGTACCTCGAAGTCGGCATCGGACCCGATCCGGAGATCTTCACCAAGGCCCCCGTCCTGTCGGCGGTGGGGGTCGGCGCGGATGTCGGCGTCCTGTCGGGATCCTCCTGGAACAACCCCGAGCCCGAACTGGTCCTCGTCGCGGACCCGGACGGCAACGCGGTCGGCGCGACCCTCGGGAACGACGTGAACCTGCGCGACTACGAAGGGCGCAGCGCGCTGCTGCTGGGCAAGGCGAAGGACAACAACGCCTCCTGCGCGATCGGTCCGTTCATCCGCCTGTTCGACGAGGGTTTCGGCCTCGCGGATGTCGCGAAGACGACCATCACGACCCGCGTCACCGGCGAGGACGGGTTCGAGGCCGACCACGTGGGACGCCTCGCGGACATCAGCCGCCCGCTTCCCGAACTGTTGGCGGCTACCTGCGGGCGCCACCACCAGTACCCCGACGGGTTCGTGCTGTTCACCGGGACCTCGTTCGCCCCGGCGATGGACCGGGGGGAACAGGGCATGGGCTTCACCCACCACGACGGCGACATCGTCGCCATCGAGTCCCCCCACCTCGGTCTGTTGGCGAACACGGTGGTCAAGAGCGAGGACGCCGCGCCCTGGACGTCCGGGGTCAGGTCGCTCATGCGGAACCTGGCCGCACGCGGACTCCTCGGTGCTCCGGGCGGTGCCCGATAAGCCCGCGTGTCGTCGTCCTCGATCACTGCTTCGCGATGCAACTGTTGCCGAAGGCAGCCAACCGGTAGATAGTTTGGCGTGGGAGCACGGTTGTGGGAGCAGATTGGGAGCGATCGGGCGTTCTGAACGGTGCTGAACTACTCCTAACATCCTGCTATGGCAACATAATGACCTGGGGTGTCACTGTTTCCGCTGGTTAGGCGTTTGGGGGTAGTGGGCAACTCGGGTCTTTGACTGAACGGCCCCAGATCTCAGTCGTCGATCATGCCCCGTGATCGTCACGCGGCTCAAGTGCGATGAACGACGAACTAGTAGAGCGGTCGACGGGGTCGTCGGACGTGTAGTGCCTGGCTCTCACGAGTGCTTCCGCTGTGGTGGTCCTTTTTCTCAGTTCTCGGTGCAGGACCAATACGAGGGCCGTGGTCGACTGGTTGTTGACTGGCACCATGCAGATCGCCGTGATCGGCGAATGGTCGATCTCCCTGCCCCCGACCTCGGCCGCAGGTATCCATGACCGTCGCGAAGTATTACGCCGATGCGGCAAGTCGCCGAGTTTCGCAGGGTGTTCGATCTCGAGACCGAGGTCGAACACCCTGGGTTGGCGGAGCACCGATGGATGCCGCTGAATAAAGAAGCCGTCGAGGCATTCCCGATCCTGGCGGGGCCCTGCGAACCGGCGACGACTTGGGCATCGCGTACCGGGCACCGGCCAAGGAGCTGGCTTATGTCCTCTACCTCACGCATGGCGCCGCGGAAGCGCTGAGGATTGACCTACCGGCCGCCTTCGTTGAGGTCGGTTCACCATGAGGAAGCGGGACGGTCGAGTTCTGCGCAGAGCAGACGGCAAGGTGCTCAAGGGCCTTGGATGCCGGCCGTAGGCTCTCGGTGACATCGTCGAGTGACCGTCGGCCGAGATTCACGTGGATATACCATCCGCCGCGCGGCGAAACCTCGTCGCGAGACGGTCGAACGCCACCGCGAGTTCGTCTCCGTCGATCACCTCGATGTCGAAGTCGAGCTGCGCCATCCACAGCGCGACCCGGTCTGGGTCGTCGAAACCCAGTTCGACATGGCACGTGGACTCATCGACCACTTCGATGCCGACAGGGATGTGGATCTTCGTGGTGACCGTGTCGGCGGGAGCGTGCACGAGTACACGAGCGCGGTACTTCGAGGTCCCTTTGCTGATGCGTCCGACAACGTACTCGACGACGCTGTCCCCTGGGATCGCACGCGGTCGGAACCGCGCACCCGTCGGCGCGGGTGTGACCATGCGGTCGACACGGAAGATCCGCCAGTCGTCGCGGTCGAGGTCCCACGCGAGCAGGTACCAGAGCGTTCCCCAGCTCACCAACCGTTGCGGTTCGGTGTGGCGCGACTCTTCGTCGCCCCCAGGCTTCGTGTACCCGAACCGGAGCTGTTCGTGGCCGCGGATCGCGGCGGCGACCGCGCCGAGAACCGAGAGATCGAGCGACGGCCCAGCTCCTGGAACAACGCTCATCGCCTCGCGCACCGACTCCACGCGCCGACGCAGACGCGAGGGGAGCACCTGCTCCAGCTTCGCGAGCGCGGTGAGCGATGTTTCCTCGACTCCGAGACCTTGGGTCGCGACCGCGCCCAGTCCGACGGCGACGGCGACGGCCTCGTCGTCGTCGAGCAGCAGTGGGGGCATCGCCGTCCCGGCGGCCAGCCGGTACCCGCCCGAGACGCCGGGACGCGCGTTCACGGGATACCCGAGCGATCGCAGCTTGCCGATGTCGGCGCGCACGGTCCTCGTGCTCACATCGAGCCGGTTGGCGAGTTCGGAGCTCGTCCAGTCGCGCTTGAGCTGGAGCAGCGACAGCAGTTCGAGCAGGCGGGCCGAGGTCTCCAACATGTTCTCGATCATTCCAGCAATTGCGGAAGCTAGTCTGCCGCAATTGCTGGAAACGTCCGTGTCATGAACGAGAACAACGCACTCACACCGTTCCGCGTCGACATCCCGCAGATGGACGTCGACGACCTGCGCGACCGGCTGGCACGCACGCGCTGGCCGATTCCCGTACCGGGCCGGGACGATCGCGCCGACTTCAGCCGAGGCATCCCGTTGGTGTACCTGAAGGAGCTCGCCGAGTACTGGCGCGACGGATTCGACTGGCGTGCGCAGGAGGAGAAGCTCAACGAGCACGAACAGTTCACGACGATCGTCGACGGCCAGACGTTCCACGTCGTCCACGTCCGATCGGCGAATCCGAAGGCCACCCCGTTGATCCTGAACCACGGCTGGCCGGGATCGTTCGTCGACTACCAGCGACTCATCCCGCTGCTGGCCGACGAGTTCCACCTGGTCATCCCGGCGCTGCCCGGCTTCGGGTTCTCCACTCCGCTGTCGGGGACCGGCTGGGAGCTGGCGCGGACGACGGAGGCCTACGCCGAGATCATGACGCGTCTGGGCTACGAGAGGTTTGCCGCCCACGGCACCGACGTCGGTGCGGGCACTACCGCCCGCCTCGCGGCGATCTACCCGGAGCGCGTCATCGGCACGCACACCGGCTGCGATCCCCGGTTGCTCGGGTTTCTCGGCGACAAGTTCCCCTTCCCCGAGGGCCTGTCCGATGACGAGGTCGCCCAGATCGAGGCAGTGCGCGTCGAGGACGCGGCCGATCACGGGTATCTCCTGATGCAGGACCACCGTCCCGACACGATCGGCGCGGCGCTCACCGACTCGCCGGTCGGTCAGCTCGCGTGGATCGCCGAGAAGTTCAGGACCAGGACCGGTGGCGGCTACCGGACGCCGGACGAGACGGTCGACCGCGACCAGCTCCTCACGAACATCAGCCTGTACTGGTTCACGCGCAGCGGTGCGTCGAGCGCGCAGTTCTACTACGAGTCCGAGCATTCCGGACTCGATCTGGTCATGGGCTCCGGCGTGCCGTCCGGGTGGGCGGTGTTCGACACCCATCCGCTTGTGCGCCGTGCGATGGACCCGTGGAAGGCGGTCGGCCACTGGAGCGAGTTCACCGAGGGCGGCCACTTCCCCGCGATGGAGGAGCCGAAGCTGCTCGCGGACGACATCCGCGCATTCTTCCGCGGCATTTCCTGACCCCCGCGTCCGAGCCTGCGGACCGGTATGACGCGCTCGCTTTGCGTTGCTAGCCCACCGCTGGTGTTGTGCGGTGGTCGCGGGCAGAGCGCGACGATCAGGGCGGACGCGACGGTGGCGACGCGCCAGAACAGGGAGGTGATCGCAGGGGGAGTGCTCCGATCAGGCAGGGGTGAGGCGTTGCACGGGGGAGCCGTTGCAGTCCCAGAGCCGCAGCCGGGTGCCGTTGGCGGTCGCGCCGTTCGGTGAGTCCAGGCAGCGGCCGGACAGCGGGTTGAGCAGGGTGCCGTCCGGGCGGTGCAGCCAGTGCTGCGGCGGCAGCCCGTTGCAGTCCCAGATCTGCAACGGGGTTCCGGCGGCGGTCGCGCCGTTGGGGACGTCGAGGCAGCGGCCGTTGACCACCAGGGAGCCGTCCGGCCGCCAGGTCCAACGCTGCACCGCCGAAGCCGCACACCTCGTACGCCATCAGGTAGGCGCCGCCCGGCAGACGACGCACCGACGGCATTCCCGGCCTGTGCCCGGCCGCGGTGCCCGCGACGGTCGTGGTGCGCTGCGCCCACGTGACGCCGTCGGTGCTGGACACCCTGGCCAGCATCTGGCTGCGGCCGGGTAGGCCCTCGTCGGCGTAGTGCAGCACCAGGCGACCGGCCGCGTCGACGGAGAACTCCGGCTCCCACAGGCCGCCGGTGCCGGACGCGCGCACCGCCGTGGACAGCAGGCTCCACGTCCGGCCCACGTCGGTGCTGCGCCAAACGCGCAACGACATCCGCCGGTCGGCGCCGTCCTGCCCGGTGCTGCCCGCCCACAACAGCGTGCCCGGCTCCAGGGAACCGATCCGTTGCGGAAGCTCGAACAGCGTCGTGCAGCACAACCCGGTCTTCGCGGTCTCGTCGGCCACGGCCCCGACCCGGCGGTAGGTGATGCCGCCGTCGACGCTCTCGCTGATCGCACCGACCGGACCACCGGACGGGAATCCGGTGGTGGTGAGCAGCAGCCGTCCGTTGGCGGCGCCGCTGTGCGCCAGACGGACCGCCTTGGGGTACATGGCGGCCTCTTGGCTCACCGGGACACCACCGGTCGCCGCGGCAGCGGACGGCGGAGCGGATCCGATCACCGCGGCGAGGGCGAGAACGAGTGCGAGACTTCGACTTTTCACCGCGGGAACCTCCATGTTCGCCGGGTTCCAGAGTCTCGGCGTTCGTCCCGCGGTGTCAATGGAACGTCCGAAGGCCACGTCGAAAACCCGCGATCTCGAGGTTGTGCCCTCCCCGCACCCGACTCAGATCGGGAAGCGGCCGCTGCGCCAGTGCCAGTGGCGGCCGGCCTTCAGGTGGTCGACGATCGCGCGCTGGAGCACGGTGCGGCGCGGCAGCCGGTCGAGCGGCGTGGTCAAGGAGCGGAACACGAACCGCAGTGCCTCGACGTCGGCGTCCGACCCTTCCGGCTCCTCGTGGGGCTCCAGCTCGAACCTCTGCTGGAACCGGACGATGTTGGAGCCCTCTGGCAGGTACTCCAGCAGTTGCGGGTCGAGCAACCACGAGCCGCAGGAGAACGCCGTGTAGTGCTCGTCGGGGAAGTGGCGCGGGAAGAACGCGCGGGCCTCGTCTAGCGACGCCGCGACCGCCTCCGGGGTCAACGGCCCAGACTCGGGGATGTGCAGGCCGATGGTCGTGCCCCCGCGCTGGTGCTGGAGTCGGCCGAGTTCGTAGACACCGCCGCGCGCGTGCAGCGTCAGCCAGCTCTGCATGACCGGCCAGCCCTCGCGGTGCATCCGCCTGTCGACCGCGAGGTTGCGGCCCAGGTCGGCGAGGGTCGTCCACGACACGGCATCGGTGATGCCGTGGTCGCTGTGGTACCCCGTGACGACGTCGATCAGAGCCAGGTACGCGTACACGTAGAGGTGCCGCCAGGCGGGGCCGCGTTCGCGCGGCAGCTCCGGACCGGGCGACAGCCGTCCGTGGCCGCCGAGGTCGGCGCGGACCAGGGCGGTCGAGCGGTCGAGCAGCCAGCGCAGCTCCGGAGTCCACAATGGAGAGTCCGGGTCGGGCCAGCCTTCCAGGACCTCGGCGGCGTCGTCCGGTCGCACCGCGAGCCGGTCGAGGATCGCGGGCGCGTCGGCCTTGGCGGGCAGCGGAGCCGACGGCAGTTCACCGGCGAGCCGGTGCACGCGGTCGACCTCTTCGACGGGTACTCCGAGCCGGGCGGCGGTGCCGTTCAGATCCACTCGGCGACTCTACCGGCCGGTGTCCCGACCGCAGCTGGTTTCCGCAGGTAGCCGCGCACGGAGACCTGCGGCGGGCTGGAGAACTCGACCCTGCCGATCGAGGGGATCGCCCGTCAGGTCGGCAGGGGAACCCCGGCGAACTTGAGGGTCCGGTTCCGCCGCGTGACGAAGATGTCACCGTGCGAGCACCGGCGGTTGTTCGCCTTCGGGCAGACCGGCTGACCAGCGATGCGGATCGTGCGACCTGGAAGGCCGGACGATTCGTTGGAACACCGCACCACGTGCTCCGGATCCCGGCACGGTTTCGTCGACTGCATCGTCCGGGTGACTGCGTGGTGTCCGGTGGATCGCTCGCCGGTGTGATGGGATGGCGGGTGTGGACACGGGAATGAACGTGTGGACGCGAGTCGCGACGTTGTCGGACCGTCGCGCGGTGGTGGTGTGGATGTGGGGCGAGGTCGACCACGTCACGATCGACTCCTTCAGGTGGGCGGTCGACCAGGGTTTCATCGCGGCTGCGGCTTCCCGACCCACCCGACCTACTCCCGGTACCCCCATGCCCGTACCGGTCGAAGTGCTGGTGCTGGACTTGACGGGGATCAGGTTCTTCGGCTCGCTCGGGCTGATGGCGTTGCTGCAGACCCGCGAGCGAGCCACCGAGAACGGGTTGAGGCTGGTCGTCGCGGTCCCGGACCGCCACCTGATCAGAGGGATCACGCGGATGACCGAGGTCGACCACGACGTCGAACTGGCCGAATCGGTCGACCAGGCACTCGCCGCCCCGTCCTACGGGCGGCATAGCAAATCAGGTCCCGGATGACCAGTCGCCATTGAGGTCGTTCCGGAAGGCCGGATAGCGCGCGACGCGAGCGAACTGCCACCCCGGCCCGCGGCTACTTTGGACGCCCGGTGCCGAGACCACGGCTCGGTTGTTCGCCGAACTGATCGCGACCACCCCGCGGGCGGTGGTACTCGGGTATGACAGGAACGGCGATACCGGGGTATCACGACGTGGGACTTGTCCGCGCTTAGCGTTCGAGCCATGGCCGCACTTCTCTCCCGCCTCGGAATACACCCGCGACCGGGGCTCGCCCGCGCGCTCGCCGCTGCGCCACTCGTGCTGCTCGTCGTCTACCTGGTGGCCCGTGGGTGGCTGTATCCGCTGTGGCCGGACACCGTGGGCGCCATCGGTCATCCGTTCCCCGGGGACACGCTCGTCGGTGCCTGGGGCGGTCCGACGCTCGTCGGCGCCTGGGCCGTGCGCGCCGCTCTCTCGCTCGGCATCCAGGCCGTTTGCGTCGTCGTCCTCCGGCGGCTCTACCCGCGCACAACTCGGTGAGGCACACGCGGTACCACCCGCCCTGCTAGCCTCCACGCCACTGTCCGCGACCTGGCAGGGACGAAACGTGTTCGACGCCGATGACCTGCCTGCCTTCGAGTCGCCGGAATTCGACGACGAGCACCTGGGCGAGAGCGACGGGGAACCGCCGCCGTTGCGCGGCAGCACGAGACCACCTGCGGGATTGCACGACGTGGACTGGGCGGCGCTCGACGACGCGTACGGCACGGCCGCCAGGACGCCGTTGTTCATCGAGGCGCTCACGAGCGACGATGACGCGGACAGGAACTTCGGTGCGTACGGCCTGTATTCGGCCACCACGCACCAGGGTTCGGTCACGGCGTCCGGGGCCGCGATCCCGTTCCTGGTCGAACTCGTCCGCCGGGACAACTCGACGGCGTTGCTGTTCCTGGCCAGGATCGCCGTCGGCGAGACGCATTTCGTGACGCGGCCCGACGACGTCGTCAAGGCCACCAGCGAGTACGCGGGAACGGTGGCGGAGTTCGCCGCGGACGTCGAGGCGATGTGGACCCGCACCGGCGACGACCAGGCGTTGCGGCTGCTGGTGCTGCTGGGGCGGGAACCGGAGGAACTGCCCGCCCTTGCACCGGGTGCGACCGCGGGACTGTGCCTGGCTCACGCCTTCCTCGCCGCGCGGGACAACGGCGTCACCCCAGGCACCGCGAGTCGCACCGGCTCAAAGGTGGATCACCTTGCGGCGGCACGGGATCTGATGGCGAACAGCCCATCGCTGTACGTGCGAGGCGCCGCCGCGGCGTGCGTGGTCTACTCCGGATTCGCCGACGCCGACGCACTGGCGCTGCTCCACCACCTCGCGCAGGGCGAGTACCCGGTGAACGACGCGTGGACGACGGATCTCGCCGAACTGGCCGTCTCGGCGTGGATCTTCGGCACGGACGACGACGGGCTGCTGGCGGCGCCCCAGGACACCTGGCCGAACCTGTACACCCGGCTCCTCGAACGGATGGCGCGGCAGTTCCGCCCCAGCGGCGAGGTCTACCGCCCGCTGTCGCCGGAGGAGCTGTCGGCTGCCCAGCGCACGACCCTGGAGACCGCGCTGCTCGCCGCGCCGGAGGTGATCACCGGCTCTGATGCGGCCTACCTGTCGATCGACGTCCCAAGCACAGTGGCGGCGACGCACCGGTTGCTCGGCACCGCGACCGGCGAACTGACCCGGAGAACGTCCCGAGGTCTGCTGTGGTTCGTGCTGGAAAACGGTCTGCTTGCCCAGGGCGACAAGGAATCCGCCCTTGCCGCTTTGGCCGAGGTGAACGTGTGGGCCGCACTCGGCGAGGTGTTCGCCGCCCGGCAGCCGGGCGCTGGGAGCGAGTCGATCACGCTGACCGTGCGCCACATCCACAGCGATGACGGCAAGAACGACGCGACACTCGTGCTGTGCTCGACTTTCGCCGACGCCCTCGCCGACTACCGCCCCCAGGCGGAGGTGTTCCTCGACGAATGGCTGCGGCGGGTGTCCGAAGTGGACGGCTACGACCTGGCTTTCGCGGTTCCCGGTCAGCGCATCGGCACGGCACTGGCGGCACTGGCCCGGTCGGGTGAGCTGCCGGCGCGCTTCCACCCGATGATCAAGGCCTACCACCGCTTCCCGCGGTATTCGCGGGTTCCGCTGCCGCTGCTGCGTGAACTGGCGGCGGTGCTGCCGGCGGACATCCGCACCGCCCGTCTCGCCGAATGGCAGGGGAGCGATCGGATCGACACAACCGGCGAAAGTTTTCGTCAGAGTCGCTCATAACGAATGCTCGTAACTGCTCGCTTGGCGGCGTTGACAGGCAATCTCGCGCACGAGAAGCTGATCCTGCCGCAGCGGTAAAGGCACTTCGACATCGGGAACACCCTCCGCCGCCAAGGGGTTCCGAGATCCACTAGCCCGAGCACCGCTCCCGGCTGTTCGCGTGACCGAAGCACAACGCCCGACCTACTTCGCGGAGGTTCCACCACGATGAGGTTGTCATTCCGGACGACGAGCGGACGGCGTTTCGCCGCTCTCGCGACAATGGTCGCGACGACCGCCGTGTGCGTCACCGCGCTGGCGGTCGCCACCGCGGCTCCGGTACCGGTTCTCGGCCAGCACGTCGCCGTGCCCGCGTACATATCGCCCACCGATTCGGCGGCGTGGAACCGGATCGCGACCTCCGGTTCGCAATTGGGCTTCGTGGTCGCGAACGTCGCCAACGGGCCGGACAGCGGGGTGAACACCGCCTGGCAGTCGGTCATCAACACCACGCACGGCAGCGGCACCAAGGTGCTCGGCTACGTCGACAGCGGCTACTTCGGCTTCACCACCCCGCCGAGGGAGACCGTCCTCGGCCACACCGACGCGCAGTCCTGGCTCCAGCAGGCCGAGCAGCAGATCGACCAGTGGTACCAGTTCTACGGCGCGTCGATCGACGGGATCTTCATCGACGACGGGCAGAACGTCTGCGGCCCGACGTCGGGCAGCACCACCTACGTCGACCTCTACCGGGAGCTGAACGACTACGTCCACACCTCCCACCCCGGCGCGCTGACCGTCGTGAACCCCGGTGTCGGTGTGCCCCAGTGCTACGAGGACGTCGCCGACGTCCTCGTCACGTTCGAGGGCACCTTCGCGAACTACCAGAACCCGACCGGCGAGTACGTCACGCAGCCGTGGCAGCTGGACGCGGACCCGAACAAGTTCTGGCACCTCGTCTACGACACGCCCCAGGCGTCCCTGACGGCGGCGTTGGACAAGTCCAAGCAGAACAACGCGGGCTACGTGTACGTCACGCCGGACACGCTGTCGAACCCGTGGGACACCGTGCCGCCGAGCGCCTACTGGAGCGCCGAACTCGCGGGCACGGTGGTGACCGGCTCGACCCCGGCGGCGCCGCCGAAGCCCTCGGTGGCGACGTCCGACGCGACCACCGTCGACCTGTCGTGGACCTCGGCGTCGTCGAGCCAGGTCGTCGGGTACGACGTCTACCAGGGCTCGGTCAAGATCGGTTCGGTGGTCAACTACACGCCCGACGCCACCGAGTTCACCGCGATCGGGCTGCGACCCGGCACCCAGTACGGCTTCAGCCTGAAGGCCCGCTCCCCGGCGGGCAAGGTGTCCGCGGCAGGCCCGACCCGGACGGTCACCACGAGCGCCCCCTACGGCGCCGTGCCGTCCGCGCCCGGTTCGCTCACCGCCACCGAACTCGCGCCGACGAGCCTCAAGCTCGGCTGGACCGCGTCCACCGGCACGGTGGACCACTACGACGTCTACCAGGGCGCCACGCGGATCCTGACCGTCAAGCCGACCGTCACCAGCGCCAGGGTCGGTTTCCTCACGCCCTCGCAGCAGTACTCGTTCAAGGTGGTCGCCCGGCGGGATTCCGGTGTCTCCTCGGCGGCGTCGAACACGGTCACGGTCACCGCGCCCGCCCCGTCCGGCGGTCCGGTCGCGTCGCCGACGGTGGACATGACCACGCCGAACACCACGCTGCAGGCGCAGTACAACCTGCCGTTCACGTTCCGCAACGTGTTCGTCGACTCCGACTCCAACGCCGCCACGGGCTATCCGGTGGCCGGGATCGGCGCGGACCACCTGATCCAGGGCGAGAACTTCTACCAGCACGCAGGCGGCACGGGCTTCAGCTGGAACACGGTCAGCGGCGTCGCTCCGCTGATCTCCCACGTGGGTGGCCTGTACGTCTGGAGGGTGCCCACGAGCACGTTCGGCACGTCGACCGGCCTCAAGGTGGTGTTCAACGGCTCGGGCGGCTCGCCCGACGCGTACACGGCGATCGTCACCGCGGTGAAGCACTAGCCGCCGGACGAAACCCGTTGGGGCACAACGCGAAGGCCGGTTCCCGTGTGACGCGGGAACCGGCCTTCCGCGTGACTACGCGGTCGCCAACTCCAGTGCGATCAGGCCCGCGCCGATGACGGCGGAGTCGTCGGCGAAGGCGGCGACCCGCAGCGGGGGCGGCTCGCCGAGCCGGTAGCGCGGGCGCAACGCCGTGCGCAGCGGTGCGAGCAGGGCCTCGCCCGCGCGGGACAGACCGCCACCGAGGACGACGACGCCGGGGTCGAACAGGCACAGGCACGCGGCCAGCCCGTCGGCGAGGGCGTCGACCGCCTCCGTCCACACGGGAACGGCCCAGGCCTCG
The DNA here is from genome assembly GCF_032460545.1 of Umezawaea sp. Da 62-37. Taxonomy (GTDB): domain Bacteria; phylum Actinomycetota; class Actinomycetes; order Mycobacteriales; family Pseudonocardiaceae; genus Umezawaea. Next base: position 1,016,621 of record NZ_CP135965.1, on the reverse strand, counting down.
CCGCGTCCCGCCGCGGCGATGACGTCCTGGGCGGTCACGGCCGTGCCTGCGGCCGCGGTGCCCGCCCTGGTGATGGCCGACGCCGACGCGTGGGCTTCCAGGCAGCCGTGGGCGCCGCAGCCGCACGCCCGGCCACCGGGGCGGATCCGCAGGTGACCGATCTCCGCGCCGCGGTGGTGGGCGCCGGGCACGATCCGCCCGTCGAGCACGAACGCACCGCCGATCCCGGTGCCGATCGCGACGAACAGGCACGACGAGGCGCCCTTCCCGGCACCGGCGGCGCTCTCGGCGTGGGCCGCGGCCCGGATGTCGTGCCCCAACCCCACGGGCAGCCCCGTCCGCTCCCGCACCAGCTCGGCGAGCGGAACGTCACGCCAGCCGACGGCGGCCGAGTAGACCGCCCGCCCCGTGTGCTCCTCCACGATTCCCAGACTGGCCACGCCCAGCGCGGCGGGCAGCCCGCCGAACCGCGCGACGGCGGTGGCGAGCAGGTCGTCGGCCGACGCGAACACGGCCTCCAGCACGGCGTCGGCGCCGCGCGGAGTCGGGCGGCGGGCCGAGTACCCGATCCGCTGACCGGGCAGCAGCAGCGCGCTCTTGATCGAGGTGCCGCCGATGTCGATGGCGGCCAGCAGCGGCCCGCCCCGGTCGGGGTCAGCCGTCGAGGACAACGGACCGGGTGAGGTTGCGCGGCCGGTCGGGATCCAGCCCCAGGTGGACGGCGCGCTCCGCGGCGAGCCGTTGCACCAGGACCAGGTCGACCTGGGCGTCGTCGGCGTGGTCGACGAACGCCGCGCCCGTGGCGCGCACCTGGTCGACCAGCGACTCACCGCCGGAGCCGAAGTGCCACACGACGCGTCCGGGTGCCGCGATGCTGATCGGGCCGTGCCGGTACTCCGCGCCGGGGTAGGACTCGGTCCACGACTGGCTCGCCTCGCGCAGCTTCAGCGCCGCCTCCCTGGCGATCCCGTGCGTCCACCCCGAGCCCAGGAAGGTGATCTGCTCCGCCTCGAGCCAGAGCCGCGGCAACGGCACGAGCAGCGCGCGTTCCGCCGCCTCCGCCAGAGCGCCGACGTCGTGGCCGAGGTGGGCGCGCAGCAATGTCAGCGCGGTGGTCGCGAACAGGGTCTGCACCACCGAACGCTCGTCGGCGAAACGCAGGTCGATGATGTTCTCCGACGCCGTCACGACCGGCGTGTCGGTGTCGGCGGTGATGACCACCGTGGTCGTCCGACCTCGCTGCTCCCGCAACAGGTCCAGGATCTCCGTCGTGGTGCCGGACCGGGTGATGGCCACGATCCGGTCGTAGCGGCGGTGGTGGGGGAACTCCGTCGCCGTGAACGCGTCGGTCTCGCCGTGGCCGAGGGACTCCCGCAGCCCCGCGTAGGCCTCCGCCATGAACCACGACGTGCCGCACCCCACGACCGCGACGCGCTCACCGTGCTGGGGCAGGTCTGCGACGACCTGCGGGACCAGGTCGGCCGCTCGACGCCATGCCTCGGGCTGGAAAGCGATTTCCGCGCTGATGTGGGACACGAGAGCTCCTGTTCGGGTCACAGGGAAACCGGTGGGACGAGTCAGGTGCTCGACTGACCGGCGGCGAAGTAGGCGACGAGGTCCGGGTCGAGTTCCGGCACCCGCACCGGTGGACTGCCGGTGCGCAACGACCGCGTGGCCGCCACACCGGCTGCGACGGCCTCGCGCGCGGCGACCGGCGAGGTGTCGGTGGCACCGCCCTCGGCGGCGAAGCGGAGGAACTCCGCGACGAGTGCCTCGTCGGCGCCGCCGTGCGAGCCTGCCTGCTCGGTGACGGGAACGGTCAGGTCCGCGTCGGCGCGGTAGCCGGACCGGTGGTGGTTCCAGACCCGGATCTCCGCGTCCCCCTCGCCGACGGCGTCGCCGAAGTTCTCCATCCGGCCCGCGTCGCCGATGACGGTGTAGTTGCGCCAGTAGTCCGGGGTGAAGTGGCACTGCTGGTAGCTCGCGAGCACGCCGTTGGACAGCGTGGCCATCATCATCGAGATGTCCTCGACGTCGACGACCGGGTTGAGCTCGTCCAGTTCCGCAGGCGGCCACCGCGTGGCGTCGAACCAGTCGGGCATCCGGGCGCCGGGGGTCGCCTCACCGGTCCGGCGTCGTCGCGGATCGCCGTAGACGGCCAGGTCGCCCATGGCCACGACCGTCCGGGACGGGGCACCGGCCAGCCAGTGGATGACGTCCAGGTCGTGTGCGCCCTTCTGGAGCAGCAGACCCAGGGTCCGGCGCCGGTCGGCGTGCCAGTCCTTGAAGTAGTAGTCGCCGCCGTGGCCCACGAAGTGGCGGCACCACACGGCTTTGACCGTGCCGATGACGCCCTCGTCGATCAGCCTGCGCATCTCCCGCAGTGCGGGCAGGTGCCGGAGGTTGTGCCCGACGTAGAGCCGGGTGCCCGTCCGCCTGGCCGTCTCCAGGATCAGGTCGCAGTCCTCGACCGAGATCGCCAGGGGCTTCTCGACGAACACCGCCACCCCGGCGCGCAGCGCGGCGAGCACCGGCTCGGTGTGCTGGTCGTCCGGCGTGAGCACCATGACCGCGTCCAGGCCCATGTCGAGCAGGCCCTGGTGGTCGGGGTGCACCGCCACGTCCGCCCCGAACAACTCCCCGGCGTAGGACTGGCCGTCGGGCGCGGGGTCGGCGCACCCGACGACCCGCGCGCCCTCGCCGGGCCGGTGCGCGTGCAGCGCCACCGGTGCCCGCTGGCCGATGCCGATCACACCGATCCGCAGGTCGTCCACGTCCGTCATCCCTTCGATCCGCTCAGGGCGATGCCCTCGATCACGTGCTTCTGCAGCACCACGAAGACCGCGATCACCGGCAGGGTCGCCAGCAACGACCCGGCCATCAGGACCGGGTAGTCGGTCTGGAACTGCCCCTGCAACGACGTCAGGCCGACGCTGAGGGTCATGTTCGCGGTGTCCGTGGTGACGATCAGCGGCCACAACAGGTCGTTCCAGGACCAGATCATCGTCAGGATGCCCAACGCGATCAGACCGGGCCGGGCCAGCGGCAGCAGGACGCTCCAGTAGATCCGCAGCGGGCTCGCCCCGTCCAGCCGGGCGGCCTCCTCCAGTTCCACGGGCAGGGCCAGGAAGAACTGGCGCAGCAGGAACGTGCCGAACGCGCTGAACATGCCGGGCAGGAACACCGCGGTCAACGTGTTGAGCAGGTTCAGGTCCTGCATGATCTGGTACTGCGGGATCACCAGCAGCTGGCTGGGCACCAGCAGCACCGTGAGGAACAGTCCGAAAAGGACCCTCCGACCGGGGAAGTCCAGCCTGGCGAAGGCGTACGCCGCCATCGAGCAGAACAGCAACTGCCCCAGGGTGCGCACGATCGCGTTGACCACGCTGTTGCCGAGCATCTTCCACATGGGGATGCCGGTGAGGGCCTCGCCGTAGTTGTCCCCGTGCCAGTCCTCCGGCAACACCGTGGGAGGAACCTTCGTGGACTCGGCGAGCGTCTTGAACGAGGTCAGCAGCTCCCACAGGAACGGGCCCGCGAGAGCGATGACGGCGGCGATCAGGAACGTGTGCGCCGCGACCCGTCCACCCCGGTCGCGCCACACCCGTGAGTCGCCGCCGGTGACCGCCGGTGCGCTAGGCATAGTGAACCCACTTCTTCTGCAGCCAGAACTGGAGGCCCGTGATCGCGGAGATGACCAGCAGGAGCACGAAGGCCAGCGCCGCCGCGTACCCGCGGTCGTTGGCGATGAACGCCTTCTCGAAGAACAGGTAGACGATGGTGCGGGTCTGCGGCAGCGCCGGACTGGTCTTGCCGATCATCACGTAGACCAGGTCGAAGGTCTGCAGCGAGCCGATCACCGACAACACGGACACGAAGAACAGGCTCGGGCTCAGCAGGGGAACCGTGATCGAGGTGAACTGGCGCACCGGACCCGCGCCGTCCAGCGACGCGGCCTCGTAGAACTGCTTCGGGATGGACTGGAGGCCGGCCATCAGGATCACCATGTTGTAGCCGACGGTGGACCAGATGCCCACCACGGCCAGCGCGAGCAGGGCCGTGTCCGGGTTGCTGAGCCAGGACGTGCCCGAGATCCCGACTGAACCCAGCAGCGAGTTGATGATGCCGAAGTCGCCGTTGAACAGCCAGCGCCACACGATCGCCACGGCGGCCGGCATCGTCACCACGGGCAGGAATATCAGCGCCCGGTAAGCGCTGACACCCTTGCGGCCGGGCCGGTTGAGCGTCGCGGCCAGCACCAGGGAGACGGGCAGGCCCAGCAGCCCCAGCACGGCGAAGTACAGGGTGTTGCGGGCCGCCACGCCGACCTGGGGGTCCTGGAAGATCGCCTCGTAGTTGTCGAGCCCGATGAAGGTGTGCCCGCCGAAGGGACCCCACGAGGTGAAGCTGAAGTAGATCGTCTGGACGACGGGCCAGAGGTAGAACACACCGAGCCCGATGGTGGTGGGGGCCAGGAAGAACGCGGCCCACAACCCGGTGTGCCGGTCCAGTCGGCCCTTGCGCTTGCGGCGGGGGCGGCCGGGCGCGGTCGGCCGGTCCGCCACGGCCACCGGGGCCGCTTCCGCCTCGTCGACCATGGCGACCGCGCCGGCTGGGAGCGACACCGTCAGCGCCCTTCTTTGGCCAGCAACGCGTTCATCGACTCCGCCAGGCGCTTGGCGGACTGGTCGACCGCTTCAGCCCCGGTCCACGCCTTGGTCAGCTCGTCGGTCTCCGCGGTGTTCCACGCGGCGGTGTTGGCGGACACCGGGAGCGGCTTGGCGTAGGGCAGCTGGTCGAGGAAGTTCTGGAGCTTGAACTGCGGGTAGGCGGCGACCCACTCGGCCTGCGTGCCGTTGTAGGCCGGGATGACCGTGCCGGTGCCCGCCTGGATCTCGGCGGCCTCCTTGGAACCGAGGAACGCCGCGAACCGCTGGGCCTCCAGCTTGTACTTGGTGCGGGCGAACACCACGTTCGACAGACCGTGGATCACCGTGGCCCGCTGGGCGCCCTGGGGCAGCACCGCGACGTCGGCGTCGGCCTTGGTCAGGGCGTTGGAGGTGAACTCGGCCGCGTCCCAGGACCCGCCCCAGTACATCGACACCTTGCCTGCCTCGAACATCTGGTACGGCGCCGTGTCGGTCATCTGCCCCTGGCTCGGCGAGACGTTCGCGGCGATGAGGTCGGTCCAGAACTTCAGGCCCTCGACGGCCTTCGGGTCGTCGTAGCCTGAGGACTTGCCATCGGCGGAGACGACCTGGCCGCCCGCCTGGAAGATCGTGTTGTAGTAGCCCTCCTGGCCCGTCAACTGAGCCGCCGCGCCGAACTGGCCCTTGGCCGGGTCGGTCAGCTTCGTCGCGGCTTCCTTGAAGGTCGCCCACGTCCAGGTGTCGTCCGGGTACTTCACGCCCGCGGCGTCGAAGTGCTTCTTGTTGTACCACAAGCCAACCGTGTCGAAGTCCTTCGGCAGGCCGTACTGCTTGCCCTGGTACTGGTACAGCTTCACCAGCGACTCGGGGTAGGGCGCGGTGTCGACCTGCACGTCGGTCAGCGGCTGGAGAACGCCGTTGGAGGCGTACAGCTGGAAGTTCGGGCCGTTCATCCAGAACACGTCCGGCGCTTCCCCGCCCGTGGCGGCGACCTGGAGCTTGGTGAAGTAGTCCGTGTACGGCGTCAGCTGGACGTTGACGGTCACGTTCGGGTTGGCCGCGTGGAACGCGTCGGCGATCTTCTGCATCGCAGGCACCTGGTTCTTGTCCCACACGCCGTAGGACAGCGTCACCGGGCCGCTGGCCTCCGTCGGGGTGCTGCTCGAACACGCTGCCAAGGCCATGACCGCGGCGGTGCCCACCGCTACCGCCACGCTGATCAACCGTCTACGCACAACGCCTCCTGAAGGTCGTCGAAAGACCGAAGCCGGAACTCCCAAACCTCCGCCGCCGCACGCGACGAATACGCTGCCGGGACGCTAACACGCGCAAAATTGCCTGTTCAATGCTTGCTGTGAGCAGTTATGAGCAGTCATGTTACGGTTCGGCGAACCCAACCAGTCGTCGTGGGAGCCGCGCCATGAACCGCTACGCACGCCTCAACGCCCTGCTGGACGTCATGGCCGCCAAGGGCCACGTCGACGTCGACCAGGTCGCGCGCGAACTCCAGGTCTCCACGTCGACCATCCGGCGCGACCTCAACCACCTCAACCGCCAGCAGCTGGTGACCCGGACCCGCGGCGGCGCGGTGGCGACGACGGTCAACTACGACCTGCCCATCCGCTACCGCACCGCGAAGCACGCCTCGGAGAAGTCCAGGATCGGAGCCGCGGCCGCCGCGCTGGTCGAACCCGGCGACATCGTCGGGCTCAACGGCGGGACCACCACCACCGAGGTCGCCCGCGCCATCGCCGAACGGTCCACCGACCCGGCCTCCGCGCAGATCACCATCGTCACCAACGCCATCAACATCGCGGGCGAACTCACCGTCCGGCGCAACGTCAAGCTCGTCATGTCCGGCGGCGTCGCCCGCCTCCAGTCGTTCGAGCTCACGGGTCTGCTCGCGGCCGACACCCTGCGCCAAGTCGATCTCGACATCGCCATCCTCGGCGTGGACGCCTTCGACCCGCGCACCGGCGCGAAGACCGCCGACGAGGAAGAGGCCAACATCAACCGGATCATGGCCGAGCGCGCGCAGAAGCTCATCATCGTCGCGGACAGCTCCAAGCTCTCCGCCCGCGCCTTCGCCCGCATCTGCCCGGTGGCCGACGTGCACTACTTCATCACCGACACCAACGCGCCCGCTGAGGCGGTCGCCACCATCCGCGCCGCCGGGATCACCGTTATCACTGTCTGAACCCCTTGCGCTGCATGGGTTCCCAGAGCTGTTCCGCCGCCGTCAGCAGCTTGGTGGGGGAGTCCTTGGCGTCGCCGACGAGCGTCGTGGTCTTCGTGTCGTGGAGCGGTTCGTCGCCGATGCCCGCGAACCACGGCCGCATGGAGCGCGTCGTGAACGCCACGACGCGAACGTGCGGTGGGTCGAGCTGTGTCCGGTGTGGACTCAAGTCCGCCATCTACGACTCAAATTTGTAAGCGTTAACATACTACCTCCGACCCTTGTAAGTCGTTCACCTGCTGCGACGCTGCGTTGGGTACCGATGTTGGTTGATTCTGGCGGCAATTCTGTAAGCGCTTCCAATCGACTGTAACCTGTTCGTCATCACATGTGAAGAGGCGTGCGGGCGACCTCCGGGTCGAGATCGAGCCGTTGACACGCGAGGTCGCGGTGGTTCATGATTCCGCCGACGCTGCGGTCCTGCCGAAGACCCCTTGACCCCGAAGTGCTCCGGAAAGCCCTTTGTGGAAACGTTTTCAGGCCTCGACCTACCTGTGTGCTCCGAGTCGCCGTGAGCCGATCGTTGCAGGCAGCCCAGTAAACTGTTGCGCCACAACATTTTGCCATAGCTGCCCGGTGGGCATGTTGGCGTACCCCCAAGACTCACGGGTCTCTCCAAGGGGAGCACCCGCGGGATCTCGCGCCCACCGCCGCGGCCGGAGTTCTCGCTCCGGCTCGGCGGAGTGCGGGTTTTCACCGCCGCCGGGAATGGATCCCTGTGCCGGCGGCATCCCAACACCGATGGAGTTGATGAACCAGATGAGGCGTTTGCTCACACCGCTCGCCGCGGTGGCCCTTGCCTTCACCAGCCTGGTGATCACCGCGTCACCGTCCTCCGCGGCGGTGAACCTGCCTCCCCTGCGAGGTGGGTTGGACTACCAGATCGGCGGTGCCTACACGCCGGCGTCGGACGTCCAGATCGTCATCCGCGACAACGCGGCGTCGCCGGTGAGCGGCAAGTACAACGTGTGCTACATCAACGCTTTCCAGGTGCAGCCGGGTGAGGACGGCACCTGGCAGAGCGATCTGCTGCTGCGCGACGCGAACGGCAACAAGGTCGTCGACCCGGACTGGAAGGAGACGCTGCTCGACCTCCGCACGGCGGACAAGCGCACCCGCGTCGCCGCGAAGGTGAAGACGTGGATCGACTCCTGTGCGGCCAAGGGCTTCCAGGCCGTCGAACCGGACAACTACGACAGCTTCTCCCGGTCGAAGAACCTGCTCACCACCACGCACGCGCAGGAGTACATCAAGCTGCTGTCCTCCTACGCGCACGGCAAGAACCTCGCCATCGCCCAGAAGAACACCCCGGAGCTCGCGGGCAACCGCGTCGCGAACGGCCTCGACTTCGCGGTGTCCGAGGAGTGCGGTGAGTGGGAGGAGTGCGGCGACTACGCCGGACCGTTCAACAACCGCGTGCTCGACATCGAGTACACCAACAACGGCCGCTCGGCTGCCTGTTCGGAGTGGTCCGGCAAGATCAGCATCGTGCAGCGCGATGTGCAGGTCAAGCCCGCCGGGACGAGCGGATACGTTCGCAAGACCTGCTGACCGGGGTGTCGTGAACCGCTGACCGGATGTCGCCAGGGCCACGCTCTGGCGGCATCCGCCGGTAGTGCCCCCGGAGCCGGTCCACGAGTAGGGCTACCTCTTGCCGGGGAACTCATCCGGTGTCCTACCGTGCTCCGCCGGGCGTTGTCCGTCCCCATAGGACCCAAGACCACGACCCGGCAGGGCGCTCGCCGCCGGGCAACCCCAGTCGACCGGTATCGGGCCTCTTGACCAGCGCCGAACGCAGTCGTGTCCGTTCTGGGGTCGAGGAGCGGCGAACCCTTCCTGGGGGGTACTGGCATTACCCGGAAGAGCGGGTCCTCCCGTGTCGAAGCCTCGCGGGGTTTTCTGGACAGCGGCCAGGGTTATGTCGACAAGACCGCGACGACCGCTTCAGCACCGCGGTGTGGCAGGTGGGCTTGAACGGCACGACTGGTGAATCCGGATCCTCCGACGCGGTCGATGGAAGGACATCATGCGGGCAGCATTCATGTACGGAGCCGGTGACGTGCGAGTGGAGGACACCCCCGACCCGGTCCTGCGGGAGTCCACCGACGCGATCGTGCGGATCGTGCGGTCGTGCGTGTGCGGCAGCGACCTGCACCCCTACCACTCCATGACCGCCTCCGAGCAGGGCACGCCGATGGGCCACGAGTTCCTCGGCGTGGTGGAGGACCTGGGCTCGGAGGTGTCCGGGCTCAGGCGCGGTGACCTGGTGGTGTCCCCGTTCACGTACTCGGACAACACCTGCGAGTTCTGCCGCGAGGGCCTGCACACCTCCTGCCGCCACGGCGGGTTCTGGGCGTCGGGCGACATCGGTGGCGCGCAGGCCGAGGCCATCCGAGTTCCGCAGGCCCAGGGCACGCTGGTCGCGGTGCCCGGCGTCGGGGAGGACTCCGCGCTGCTGCCGTCGCTGCTGACGCTGGCCGACGTGTACGGCACCGGCTACCACGCAGCCAAGCAGGCACGGGTGACCGCGGGCACGACGGTGACGGTGGTCGGCGACGGCGCGGTCGGGCTGCTGGCCGTCCTGTCGGCCAAGCGGCTGGGCGCGGAGCGGATCATCCTCATGGGGCGGCACAAGGACCGCACCGACCTGGGCCGCGAGTTCGGCGCCACCGACGTGGTCGCCGAGCGCGGTGACGAGGGCGTCGAACTGGTCCGCGAGTTGACCGGCGGTGACGGCACGCACGCCGTGCTGGAGGCGGTCGGGCACATGGCCGCCTACGAGATGGCCGTCGGCGCGGTCCGCCCTGGTGGCGTCATCAGTCGCGTCGGCGTCCCGCAGTACGAGCGGGCGCCGGTCGGCTTCGGCAGCCTGTTCGGGCACAACGTCACCTTGACGGGTGGTCCCGCGCCGGTGCGCGCCTACATCGACGAACTGCTGCCCGCCGTCCTGGACGGCACCGTCGACCCCGGCAAGGTCTTCGACCTGGCCATCGACCTGGAGCAGACCCCCGACGGCTACCGCGCCATGGACCGCCGCGAAGCGCTGAAGACCCTCATCCGGTTCTGAGCGGGAAGGACACGACCGTGAAGCACGTCAAGCTGGGCAGCCTGGAGGTCTCGCGCATCGGCCTGGGCGCGATGGGCATGTCCTTCGGCTACACCGGCGCGGGCACCGACGACGCCGAGTCGATCCGCACGATCCACCGCGCCCTGGATCTCGGAGTCACCTTCCTCGACACCGCCGAGGTCTACGGGCCTTACACCAACGAGGAACTCGTCGGCCGGGCGCTGAAGGGCCGTCGGGACCGGGTCGTGCTGGCCACGAAGTTCGGCATGATCTCCCACACCGGCCGCGCAGGCCTGGACAGCGGCCCGGTGAACATCCGCGCCGCGGTCGAGGGCTCGCTCACGCGGTTGGGCACGGACCACATCGACCTCTACTACCAGCACCGCGTCGACCCCGGCACGCCGATCGAGGACACCGTCGGCGCCATGGCGGAACTGGTGGCCGAGGGCAAGGTCCGTCACCTCGGGCTGTCCGAAGCGGGTGTGAGCACCATCCGCCGCGCCCACGCCGTGCACCCGATCACGGCGTTGCAGTCGGAGTACTCGCTGTGGACCCGCGATCCGGAGGGCGGTGTCCTGGCCGCGCTGCGCGAACTGGGCATCGGCTTCGTCCCGTACTCCCCGCTCGGCCACGGCTTCCTCACCGGCGCCATCCGTTCACCCGAGGAGTTCGCCGACGACGACTGGCGCAGGACCAGCCCCAGGTTCACGGGCGAGAACTTCCACCGCAACCTGGCCATCGCCGACGAGGTCAAGGCCATCGCGGACGAGGCGGGCGCCACCCCGGCGCAGGTCGCCATCGCCTGGCTGCTGACCAAGGGCGACGACATCGCCCCCATCCCCGGTACCAAGCGCGTCGCCCGCGTCGAGGAGAACACCGCCGCCGACGCCGTCGAACTCACCACCGGGCAGATCGCCGCGCTGGACGCGCTCACCCCGCCCGCGGGTGATCACCACAACGAAGCCCAGATGGCGATGATCGACCGCTGAACACCATCGGAGGAACGGCCATGACGACGTGGACCGAGGACGAACTGACGAGGATCGGGTCGGCGGAGGAACTGGAGATCGCCTCGCGGCGGACCGACGGGACACTGCGCACGCCCAGGACGATCTGGGTGGTGCGCGTCGGCGGCGACCTCTACGTCCGCTCGGTCAACGGCGTCACCTCCGACTGGTACCGCGGCACGCGCACCAGCCACGAGGGCCGCGTCGACGCCGGAGGCGCCACCAGGGACGTAGCCCTCGTCGACGTCGGCGCGGAGACCGCCGAGCAGGTGGACGCCGCCTACCGCGCCAAGTACCGCCGCTACGCCGCGTCGATCATCGACGCCATCACCAGCCCGACCGCCCGCGAGGCGACGATCAAGCTCGTGCCAGCCGGCACCACGAGGGGATGACACCGTGGAGATCCTCCTGTTCATCAACGGCGGCGCCATCGCCACAGGCCGCTATCAGGTGCAGGTGGGCTGACGACGCGGAGATCGTTCATGGTTGGGGCCCGCGGTACGTGACACGGCGGGCCCCAGCGGGACCGGTCCTCAGGCAGGGCTGAGGCAAAGTCGTGTTTCAGCTGGCTGAGATCAACTTGATGGCTCGTTCGGGCCTTCTTCCCATATGACGTACGGCTTTGGCGATGTTGGTGTGGCCGGTCAGGCGTAGCAGGCTGATGGCGAGATTGCGCAGGCTGGCCATCATCCTGGGCCCGCCGCCGGTGCGTGCCCGAGAGGCATCTTCGCCCATCGTCACGTCGCGGACCCAGTGCAGCTTGTTCTCCACGTGCCAGTGCCCGCGGATGTAGCGGGCCAACTCGGCGGGCTGGGCCTGCGCGGCGGTCAGGGATGTCACCGCGTACACCGTCTCGCGGCTCGCGCGCCTGGTGCTGCCCTTGCGTTTACGGGTCCGCACTATCCGGACGGCCTGGGCGGCGTGCGGGAACAGGATCCCGGCGGCGACGGTGACGACCTTGTAGGTGCGGGTGACTACCCGGCCGTGGCCGGTGTCGGTCTCGCGGTACCCGATCGGCACGTCCTTCCACGGCAGGCCCGCCAACTGATCGCGCAACGCCTTCTGGTTGCCCTTCACGGTGATCACGTAGTGCGCGCCACGGCCGTGCAGGTACTCGGCATGCCCGCGTTGCGCGTGCAACGCGTCGGCGGTGACGACGAGACCGGTCACATCGACGATCGTGTCCAGAAGTGCTGCGAACATGGGGATCTCGTTGCTTTTCTCCGCGATCTCGACCTGGCCCACCGTGACCCCGCTGTCGTGGTCCAGGCACGCCATCACCATTCGCGCGCGCTGCTCGCCGTGACGGGAACCCCGCAGCGCCTTACCGTCGACCGCGATCGCGCGGCGCCGCCGCCTGCCCGGCGCCCCCATCCACGCTGCCTTGACACGCCCGGACAGCCAGACGCCGATCGCGGTGTCGAACCCGTCACCGGTCAATGCCGAGAGCGCCCGCCGGATCGTGGACGCGTTCGGTGCGCCGATCCCCATTCCGCTCAGCGTGTCCTCGGCCGCGTCCGCGGCCCATTCGGCGATCGCGGCGAACGACCGCGCACCGGAGACCACCGCGCACACCGACACGAACAGGATCGCCGCGAACCGATACCGCACACCCCGTTTCCTGCGTGGATCCGGCACCGACTCCAACACCTCGAGCAACCCGGTCCGCGCCTGCGGCGCCACCTCGCCCAGCGGGGCCAACTGGCGTGACAGGACAGTGATGGGAGACGATGACACGGCAGGCACGGCGGAGCTCCGAAGATCACGATGGCGTAGGAACCTTCATGATCGACGGTCCTGTCGTGCCTGCTCCGGACTACCCGATCTTCGGTGTGTCGCAACCCGAATCAGCAGGTCAAGCCACTGGTAGTCGACTTTGCCTCAGCCCTGGGTCCTCAGGAGCCCGGTGCCGCCACCGACGGGCGTGATCGGGAAGCGGACCTCGTATTCTGTTTCGAACAGAATACGAGGTCCGCAATTCCATGCGACCATCCAATGCGCCCCATGAGCTGCGATGTCGTCGTGCCGCCGCGTATCCCGGCCAGAACAATGTTGCGCCATCCGGGTGGAGCGCACACCTCGCAGTTTGCGGATCACTCAGTCGTGGATAACCCCGATTCGTAGCCGAGCGACAGCCGGATGCGATGGGGGAAGGTGCCTGTCTCGGTGTGCGGTATCCCATTTATTCGGCATCGCTATCAGCTTGCAAAAAGTCCATCGAAACAAGGGGACGTGCAAACATGCCCATGGCGGCAACAGGATTACCGGATATTTCGGGGATTGAACTGCTGGATTGCACATTGCGCGACGGCGCCTACGCCGTCGACTTCCAGTTCGACGAGGAGTTCGTCTGGACCCTCCTGACCCGGCTGAACGAGACGCCGGTCTCGAAGGTCGAGGTGGGACACGGTCTCGGGCTCGAAGCGGAACGGTCGGGGATCAGGGCGGGCAACATCCACCACTCCGAGTGGTGCGCGATGGCCGGGGCCGCGCTCACGAAGAAGCCGTGGGGCATGTTCGCCCAGCCGGAGTTCACCAGGATCGAGACCATCGCGGAGATGTGCGAGCGCGGGCTCTCGTTCGTGCGGGTCGGCATGGAGCCGGACCGCGTGCAGGACCACCTGGAGTACATCCAGCGCGCGGTCGACACCTGTGGGCAGGTGTACCTGAACCTGATGAAGTCGAGCGCCACTCCGGTCGAGGAGTTCCTGAGGGCGCTGGAGGGCGTCAGCCCGGACATCGCGGGTGTGTACGTGGTCGACTCGTACGGCGCGATGCTGCCGGAGACCGTGCACGAGTACGTGACCGCGGTGGCGGAGCGCCACCCGGTCGTCGGGTTCCACGGCCACGACAACCTGGGCATGGCGAACATCAACACCATCACCGCGTTCGAGGCGGGCGCGAAGATCCTCGACGGCACGCTGAACGGCATCGGCAGGGGATCGGGCAACGCCGCCCTGGAATCGCTGGCCGGAGTCATCAAGATCATGGACAGCGACCGGTTCGACTACCAGGAACTCGCGGATCTCGCGGAATTCTGCCGAGTCAACATGGACGTCATCCTCGAAGACCGGAAAATGCAGGTCCTCGGTGGCGTCATCGGAATCCACTCGGGGTTCTTCCCCCTCGTCGAGGAACTCGCCGAGAAATGTCATTCCGATCCGGCGAGTGTGATGGAGACGGCCGTCGGCGTCGCCGACCAAAGTCCGCGCAAAGCGGATTTCCACGCCGCCGCGGCCCGTCTCGCCGACGAGGCCGAGCCGCGCCAGATGTCCAACTGATCGGGGAGAAGAATGAGGCTGACCAGGACACGGCCCGGAAACCGCGTTCTCGTCGGAGTCGATGAGAAGTGGTTCGACCTGCGGCAGATCAAGGGCTACGAGCAGGTCACGCGGATCGCCGACTTGGACGACCGGCTGGCGGACCAGGTGCGCCGCCAGGCCGACACGCTCGACGTGGTGAGCGTCGACCTCGACCACGCCGCCACCATCGCCGACCGCGAAGCCGACATCTGGGGCGCCGGGCTCAACTACCGGCGGCACTCCGCCGATCTGGGGGCCGAGCAACCAGGCTCCGGTCCCGGCTCCTACCTGCGTCCCGCGAACTGCCTGATCGACAACGGCGGCGCCATCGAACTGCCCGCGCAGTCGGCCAGGGTCACCGCGGAGGCCGAACTCGGTCTGGTGATCGGCCGGAGGTGCAAGAACGTGCCGCGCGACGGCTGGCGCGAGGTCGTCGCGGGCGTCACCGCGGTGCTCGACATGACCGCCGAGGACGTGATCAGGGAGAACCCGCGCTACATCCCGTGGGCGAAGGGGTTCGACACGTTCTGCAGCATCGGCCCGGTCGTGGTGACCATGGACGAGTTCGAGTCGCTGGACTCGGTGCGCATCACCACCGTGCGCAACGACGAGGAGATCGCCTCCGCCACACCGGCGGACATGAAGTACGACCTCGGCTTCCTCGTCGAGTACTTCACGGCGGGCCGCACGCTCGAACCGGGCACGGTCATCTGCACCGGAACTCCTGGCGCGGTCCCGATCGAACCGGGGGACACGGTGCGCGCGGTCGTCGAGCACGTGGGCACCTTGACCCACCCCGTGCGGTGACGGACGTGGACGGCCTGGCGGGCAAGCGGTCGCTCGTGCTATGCGGGACGCGGGGGATCGGACTCGGCGTCGCGCAGTGCCTCGCGCGCCGCGGCAGCACGGTCACCATCTCCGGACGTGACGCGCGCCGCGCGGCCGAGGCCGCCGAGGGCCTGCCGGGCGGTGGCCACGGGTCGTTCGCCTGCGACTTCGGCGATCCCGCCGAGGTCGGGGCGCGCGTCGCGGCCACCGGCCCCTACGACGTCGTCCTGCTCAACTCGCCGGGCTTCGGCCCCGGCCGGGTGGACGAGTTGTCCGCAGCGCTGCTCCAGGACGCCGTGCGGCTGATGCTGCTGCCCTTCCAGAGCACCGCCGAAGCCGTGCTGCCCGCTATGAAGGACGCGGGCTGGGGCAGGCTGATCGCGATCACCTCCAGTTCCCTGCGGGCGCCGATCAGCGGGCTGGCCGGATCGACCATCGCCCGTTCGGCGGTGCGGTCGTACCTGGAACTGCTCGCCGAAAGCGCCGCGCCGCACGGCATCACGGTCAACCACGTGCTGCCGGGGAAGATCGACACCGAACGGCTGCGCGCGGTCGAGGCCGCCACCGCCGAACGCCGGGGCACGACCCCGGAGCAGGTGCGCGGGGACACGCTGCGAACCATCCCGCTCGGCCGCTACGGCACGCCGCAGGACATCGGCGAGCTGGTCGCGTTCCTCGCGAGCGACCGGGCGGCCTACATCACCGGCACCGGCATCCGCTGCGACGGCGGGTACCCCGCGCCCGCCTGACGGCTCCGCCCGCAACCACGGGAGCACGACCACAGGGAGAACACCGACGTGGATTTTCCATCGATCATCGACCGATTCGACCAAACCGTGCGGGACAACCCGGACGGAACCGCCATCCAGACCGCGGACCGGGCCGTCGACTACCGCGATTTCGGCAAGCTCACCGACGAACTGGCCGACGAGCTGGGCACCCGCTGCGCACCCGGTGAGTTCGTCGGCATCGACGCGACACGGGGACTCGAAGCGATCACCGCCCTGCTCGCCGCGCTGAAGGCCAAGCGCCCCTTCGTGTTCCTCGACCACCGCGACAGCGACACCTCGAACGCGCGCAAGACCCGCTTGCTGGGTCTCCAGCTCATGGCGGGCGCGGACGGCGCGCTCACCGACATCCCGGAGCGGTGGCGCGGCGGTGACGCCCAGGCCCCCGCGATCGAGGGCGACGTCTGCTACGCGATCCACACCTCCGGCTCCACCGGCGAACCGAAGTGCGTGCTCATCCGCGCCACCCCGCTCGCCGCGGTGATCGACGACCACGTGCGGCGGCTCGCCGTGGGACCGGGATCGCGCACGCTCCAGTTCGCCCGGTTGACCTTCGACGGGTGCGTCACCGAGATCCTGTGGACCCTCACCGCGGGCGGTTGCCTGGTGGTGCTCGACGAGGCGCGCCTCGCGCCCGGCGCCGAACTGCGGGACACGTTGGAACGCCACCGCGTCACGCACCTCAAGACCACGCCGTTCGCGCTCACCGCCACCGACCCCACCGACGCGATGCGGCTGGAGCACGTCGTCAACGGCGGCGGCGCGTGCCGTCCGGCGGTGGTCGCCAAGTGGTCGGCCGCGGCCGACTTCCACAACGCCTACGGCACGACGGAAACCACCGTCTGCAACTTCCTCAGCGGACCGCTGCGCGCCGAGGAGTGCGGTGCCGGGGTGCCGCTCGGCGAGGTCGTCGGCGCCTGCGACTACCACCTGCGCGACGGCGAGATCGTCATCACCGGTGACAGCGTCGGCATCGGCTACCTGACCGACGAGGGCGTGCTGCCGTTCGACGGTGAGTACCGCACCGGCGACATCGCCGAGCTGCGCGACGGTGGACTGCACTTCGTCGAACGGCTCGACCGGCAGGTGAAGGTCCGCGGCTACCGGCTGGACCCCGGTGAGATCGAGAACGCCGTGTGCGCGGCCGACTCCGTGACGGAGGCCGTCGTGACGGTCGAGTCCCACGACGGTTCCCGCGGCGCCGACCAGGACGCCCTCGTCTGCTACTACCAGGGCGACGCCGACCCGCGGGAACTGCGGCGGCACCTGGAGCAGGTGCTCGACCCGTACAAGATCCCCTCGGTGCTCGACCGCGTGGCGGCGTTCCCCTACACGCCCAACGGGAAGGTCGATCGCGACGCGCTCCAGCAGAGCAGGCAGACGCACCCAGGAGGCGCGTCCTCGCCGGACGAGCGGGTGCTCGACGTCGTGCGCGGCCTCACCGGGGTCCGGGACGCGGGTCTGGACGACAACTTCTTCGACATCGGCGGCGACTCGGCGTCGGCGCTGGCTCTTGTCGGTCGGATGCGGGAGTTCGGCTGGGGTGACGCCGGTGTGCGCGACGTGCTGCGCGCGCCGGATCTGCGCACCCTGGCGAAGCAACTGCACGAGCGGAGCGGGTGACGCCGATGTGTGGTCTGTGCGGAACCTTCGCGTGGAACGGCGGTCCCGACCGCACCATCGCCGCGGCCATGCACGCCCGGCTGCTGCACCGCGGGCCCGACGAGACGTACTCGTTGAGCACGCCCGCCCTGTCGGCGAAACTCGGCCGACTCGGCATGACCGGGCTGGCCGACGGCTGGCAGCCCGCCGAGGACCGCGCCGGGCGATTCGTCGCGCTCACCAACGGCGAGGTCTACAACGCCCGCGAACTCTGGCGGGGGCTCGGCGAGGACCCGGCCAACCGGGTGGACGTCGCGGTCGTCCCGGAACTCCTCGCCCGGCACGGGATCGCGGGCCTGGCGATGATCGACGGGCAGTTCGCCACCGCCGTCCTCGACCGCGAGCGGGACCACCTGTACCTGGGGCGCGACCGGTTCGGCATCTGCCCGATGTACCACGCGGTGCTCGGCGACCAGGTGCACTTCTGCTCCGAGCTCAAGCCGCTCCTGCGGTCGGTGCCGAACCCGTGGCGGCTGGACGCGACCGCCCTCGACCAGTACCTGCAACTCGGCAACATCGTCTCGCCCCGCACGCTGGTGCGCGACGTGCGCACCGTGCCACCGGGCTGCGTCGTCCGGTTCGGCGCGGAAGGCGTGGAGACCACGCGCTACTGGCGTTACGGCGACTTCGACGCCACCGGACCCGTGACGGGCGAGGAGATCCGCGAGAGCCTGAGCCGGTCCGTGCGCGACCGGCTGCGAGCGGACGTCGAGATCGGCGCCTACCTGAGCGGGGGCTTCGACTCCTCCACGCTCGTCGTGGAATCGGCCCGGTTGCTGGACAAGCCGCCGAGGACGTTCTCCGTGGCCTTCGGGGACAACGCCCTGGACGAGAGCCGGTTCCAGCGCGAGGTGGCCGAGGCGGCGGGAGGCGAGCACCGGGAGATCCGGTGCGGCCCGGCCGACATCGCCGCCGAGTTCGAGGACATGGTGCGGCACTGCTGCTTCCCGCAGCGCGAGACCTACAACGTGGCGGCGCTCATGCTCTCCCGCGAGGTCGGCCTGGCCGGGCTCAAGGGCGTGATCTCCGGTGAGGGCGCGGACGAGCTGTTCTTCGGCTACGACTCCTACGCCTTCGACGGCGTGTCCTCCGGGCGGCGCCAGAGCCGCGCCGAGAACGAACGGGCCTGGGGACGCGCGGACTTCGACTGGGAGGTCGACTGGTCCGCGGTGGACCACCGACGGGCCGGCCTCACACCGTCGGCGTTGGAATCGCTGTCCGGCAAGGAGTTCTGGCGCGACCGGCTGATCCCCTTCGACGACCACGAGACCGACGGGCTCACGCCGATGCAGCTGCGGTCGATCGCGGACGTGTACGTGCAGCTGGGCGGTCACCTGCTGGGAGACCACGGCGACGCGATGCTGATGGCGAACTCCGTGGAGGGCCGCTACCCGTTCCTCGGGAACTCGATGGTGGAGCTGGCCTCACGGGTCGCCGACGACGAGAAGATGGCCGACTTCGAGGGCAAGGCCTGCCTCAAGGCCGCCTACGCGGGCATCGTGCCGGAATCGGTGCTGCGGCGCGCCAAGCAGGGCTTCACCGCGCACGGGCTCTCCTCGGTCGAGGACGACCGCGTGTGGGCGCGGTGGCGGGACCTCGTCGCCGCCAGCGGCGTCTTCCGACCGGACGCGCTCGACATCGGGGGCACGCCCGGCAAGTGGGACCCGCGGGTGAGCCTGATCAGCACCAGCATGATCATCGACGAACTGGGACTGCGGCTATGAACAAGACCTGGCAGGACCTCGTCCACGGCGAACGGTGGCGGTCACCGGACGTGCTGTGGGTGGAGGAGGGCACCGAGCACAGCTGGCAGGAGGTCGACGACCTCGCCACCTCGATCGAACGGGCGCTGAGCGCCCGCGGTTCGGCACGGGTCGTGCTGATCCGGTCCGGCACCAAGCTGGGCCACTTCGCGGGCCAGCTCGGCGCATGGCGCGCCGGGTGGGCCGCCGTCATGGACGACGGCACCCTCGGGCCGGACGAGATCGACCGCGTCCGCCCCAACCTGTCCATGTCCGTCTACGGCGGGACCACGGTGGTCGAGGGCGTGTCCGGGACCAGGGTCCCGGACGGCGTGGTGGCCGTCAACTTCACCTCCGGCAGCACCGGCAGCCGCAAGGCCGTCGCGGTGACCAGGGACAACCTGATGGCCCTGGTCAACTGCGGCGACCTCGACGTGCCGGTCGACCACCGGCTGACCTCCGGCAGCTTCGCCACGCCCGCGTTCGACGGCTGGTGGTTCGACACCTGGGTCGCGGTCGCGGCGGGCGGCAAGGTCGTGTGCCTGCCGAACGTCAACGAGGACGTGTTCGAGTGGTCGGACCTCGTCGAGCGGCACCGCGTCGACCGGGTGCTGCTGCCCGCCGCCGTGATCGCCGCGCTGCTGGACGTGCTGCCCGAGGCGATCGCGGGCATCCCGTGGGTGTTCAGCGGCGGCGAGCAGTTCCATCTCTCCACCTACCGGCGGGCGCGGGAGGCGGGCCTGACGAACCGGTTCGTCAACCTCTACGGGCCGACCGAGGCCACGTTCGCCACCCACAAGTACGTGCTGCCCGAGGACTTCACGGGCGACACCATCCCCATCGGCAGGCCGCTGGACGGGCTCGCGCACCGGTCGCGCGACCTCGACGGCTCCCGCGAACTCGTCGTCGAGGGCCCGTTCGTGTGCCTGGGCTACCTGGAGGGCGGCGAACTCACGACCCGGTTCGACAACCGGTACCGCACGGGCGACGTCGTGCAGGAGGACGCCGAGGGCAACCTGGTGTTCGCCGGCCGGATGGACAGCCGCATCAAGGTCAACGGCAAGCGGGTCGACGCCGCGGTGCTGGAGCACGAGGTGACCGGGGTGGCCGGCGTGTCGGCCTGCCGCGTCGCCCAGCACGAAGGACGCACGGTCGCGTTCGCGGCGGTCGAACCCGGCACGCCGCAGGACGACGGGTTCCGCGCCCGCGTCGAGTCGGTGGTCCGGATCTCCTCGACCGCGATCGCCGTCGAGCTCGTGGACCGGTTCCCGGTCAAACCCGGCGGGAAGGTCGACACCGCCGCCCTGCTGGACCACCACCTGCGCGAAACGGGAGTGTGAGGCGAATGAACGAGATCACCACCACCACGATCATCGACTGCGTGCGCGAGATATCGGACAAGGAGGTCGCGGAGGACACCGACATCTTCGCCGCCGGGTTCGACTCGTTGGCCGTCCTGCGGTGCCGCGCGCTGCTGAAGGAGTGGACCGGCGTCAAGGTGCCCGGACACGTCTTCTTCGGCGGCCGCACGCCCGCGGGGATCGCCAACCTGATCGGAGCCGACGATGCTGGTCGTTGAGGACAGCCCGCTCTACTCGTCCGACTTCTTCGCCGACGGCGACCCGTGGGCGTACCTGGCCGGGCTGCGGGAGAACAACCCCGTGTCGGTCCACCGCCGCGCGGACGGGTACGAGTTCCACGCGCTGACGCGGTACGACGACGTGCGAGCCGCCTACATCGACCACGAGAGCCTCAGCTCGTCCTACGGCACCATGGTCGACGGCTCGTACCGCGCGGAGAGGGACTCCGCGTCGGGCCGCATGCTGATCGTCGCGGACGAGCCCGCGCACGGCGCCATCAAGAAGCCCATCAAGACCGGCGGGTTCAACCGCGACATGGTCGCCAGGATCGGCGAGGCGGTCCGCCGGAACATCCGCGAGTCGTTCGCCGGGCTGTCGGTCGGCGACCGGATCGACTTCACCCGCGACATCGCGCCGGGGTTGCCCAAGGGCGTGCTGGAGATCCTGTTCGGCATCGGTCCCGCGGACGCCGCCTCGCTCCTCGAGGCCACCAGGACCATGATCGGCTACCGCGACCAGGCCTACACCGGTGTCCAGCCGTTGGACGCCTTGGTCGACGCGCAGCTCGAGGTGCTCGACTTCATGGACGACCTGCTGGAGCGGCGCATCGCCTCCGGTGAGGACGACGACCTGATCGGGATGCTCGCGCAGCTCGTCGCGTCCGGTGGGATGACGCGCGACGTGGCGCTGCTGAACGGGCTGAACGTCGCCGTGGGCGGCAACGAGACCACCCCGCACACCGCCAGCCTGACCGTGGACACCATCCACCGCGAACCCGCCCAGTGGGCGAAGGTGGTCGACGGCGAGGTCCCCGTCGACGTCGCCACGGCGGAGTTCCTGCGGTGGACCTCCACCAACAGCTACGTGCAGCGGCTGGCGGTGCGGGATTTCCGGGTCGGCGACGAGGTCATCCCCGAGGGCAGCTTCGTGACGCTGTGGAACATGTCGGCCAACCGGGACGCGGCCGTCTTCGACCGGCCCGACAAGTTCCTGGTCGACCGCGCCGACAACAAGCAGATCGCGTTCGGCGCGGGCGTGCACCGCTGCATCGGCGCGCCCGTGGCGACGCTGGAGATCCAGATGTTCGTCGAGGAACTGGCCGCGTGGGACAAGGCGTTCACCGTGGTCGCGCCGCCGCAGCGGTTGCGGTCGAACTTCATGCTCGGCCTCACCGAACTGGAGGTGGAGGTCGTCAAGGCTGGGGACGCGGGCGCGTGATCGCCTCCTTCCCCGCCGCGGGCGCGGGTCGAGGGTTCCGCTGGCTGACGGGCCGGGACCACGTCGCCTGCGCGAACGCGTCGAGCGTCGACGACCTGTCGTCGGGCCGGTGGGAGCACGACACCACCAAGGAGATCGTGCGCACGGCGGCCGAGGTCTCCGCCCGGCACGTCGTGCTGGTCGGGCACAGCATGGGCGGCCTGTCCGCGCTCCGGTTGTCCGGCGAACTCGGACCCGCGTTGGGCGTGCCGGTCGGGGTGCTGCTGCTCAACACGCCGTGCCCGGACTCCACGGGCCGGATCCCGACGATGTCGCGGTCCTCGGACACCGAAATCGCGGACGTCCTCGCAGGCGACGGATTTCCCCCGGAAGTGCTCGCCGACCCGGAATTGCTGGCCGAGGTGGCGGCCGGTGTCCGAACCGACGCCGAAGTCGCCGATCGACTCGCCGAATGGGTGAATTCCACCGCGGATGTCGACCGGTTGCACGTGGTCACGACCCGTGGCGACTTCTTCATCGGAATGGAGAGGTGTGCCCGCTGGCGGGGTCGGGTAACAACCGAGTTCGTCCTGGTCGAGGCCGAGGGGAGTCACATGCTCGACGGAACCCCGCCGGAGGTGCTGCACGCCGCGGTGGACTCGGTGGTCGCGTCACTGGGGGACATCGGGTGAGCGAGCTGCGCAAATCGATGGGCGGTGTCGTCGGCACCTTCGTGGCGCTGTCCACCATTCTGGGCAGCGGCATGATGATCCTGCCCGGTACGAGCTACCACCAGCTCGGCCGGTCGGCCTGGATGCCGTGGGCGATCGCCGCGCTGTCGGTCGTGCCGCTGCTGTACTGCTACGCCTGGCTCGGCAGGCGGTACCCCGCGGCCTCCGGCGTCGCCCACTACTCCGAGGTCGCGCTCGGCCCGGCCACCGGCCGCACCTCCGGGATGCTCGCCACGTTCGCGCTGGTCACCGGAATCCCGGCGACCGCGATCACCGGCGGCCGCTACCTCGCGGAGTTCTCCGGCGCCCCGGCGCTGGCCTGGGCGTTCCCCGTGGTCGTGCTCGCGGCCGGAACCGTCGTGGCGTGCCTCGGCGCGAACGTCTCCGGCAAGCTCCAGGTCACGCTGCTGCTGGGGTTGTTCGCATTGGTGGTCTGCACCGCGGTGATCGCGATCGGCTCGCACGGCCCGGCCGTCCCGAGCACGAGCCTGCCGGGCTTCTCCGCGCTCGGAACCACGCTCACCGCCGTGTACGTCGCGTTCACCGGCTGGGAGACGGTGGCCTTCACGTTCGAGGAGCACAAGAGCTCGGACGCGATCCCGCGCATCTTCGCCGCCTCCTACCTGGTCGTGGTGGCGCTGTACGCGTTGCTGCTGCTGGGTTTGTTCGCCGTGGTGGATTCCGACGACCCGACGCTGGACTCCGCCCCGCTGCTGATCCTCGCGGAACGGGCGCTGGGCGACCTCGGCCGCCCGGTGACGCTGCTGCTGGTCGTCGCCACGATCACCGCGAACGTGTGCGCCTCGGTGCTCGCCCTGTCCCGCCTGGTGTTCGGCATGGCCCGCAGCGGGTACCTGCCCGCGTCGCTGAGTCGCGTGCGGGAACGCGACGCGAACCCGGTGACCTCCGTCGTCGCCGTCGGGTTGGTGCTGACCGTCATCGCGGTGCTCGGCGCGCTCGGGCTCGTGCCGTTCGAGGCGCTGTTCGTGGTGTCGGGCGGGGTGTACTTCGTGCTCTACGGCGTGGGCGCCGCCGCGTTCGCGAAACTGGCCGACGGCGCCAGGGCACGCGTGGTCAGCGTGTTGTGCGGGGTGACGGTCGTGGCCGTGACGCTGCTCGCGGGGCCGCCCATGTGGCTGTGCTGGGCGCTTTTCGCGGTCGTGCTGATCGGCACCACCCTGTTCGACCGCCGTAGGCAGGTGAGCCGCCGATGATCGCGTTCTTCCCCGGCGCGGGCTCGTTCGGGGGTGCCTCGCCGCCACGGGCCCGAACCGTCAAGTACCCGGGGCGCTACGGGACGGACCCGACGTCGTCGTTCGACGACCTCGTGCGGTCCTGCGCCAAGCAGGCGGACACCGTCCTCTTCGGACACAGCTTCGGCGCCTACGTCGCCTTCGCGGTGGCCTCGGCGCTCGGTGACGAGGTCACGGCGCTGGTCGTCTCCGGTGCGAACGCGCGCGTCCACGTGCCGGAGCAGGCCACCACCACACCCTCGGACACGGCGACGTACCTCGACGCCGTCGACCCGCGGGCACTGGCCGACGCCCCGTCGGACGAATGGCGGGAGATCATCGCCGAGACCGCGATGGAGGACCTGCGCCTGCTCACCGGCTTCGACCCGGCGGCGGTCGAACCTGTGCGATGCCCGATCTTCGCGGTCCGCGGCGACCAGGACCCGCTGACGTCGGACGAGGGCATTCGCGCCTGGGGGAGTCGCACGAGCGGCCCGTTCACGGAACACGTCTTCCCCGGCGGCCACTCGGACTTCCTCACCGGCGACGAACTGGCGTCGTGGCTCGCGTCTCCGTTCGGGCCTGAGGCGGCTGCCCGCGAGGTTCCCGAGTAGAAGTCAATCCACTGTGGACGGATTCGTGGGATCCGCGGTCGTCCTCACGAGTTCGCATTCGTCGATCCAGCGGGCGAGCAGGCTCAAGGTCGACAGGCGCTCCAGCGCAGCTTGCTCGTCGAGCCCGTCCGGGGGATGGGCGGCGCTGTTGCAGATCGTCATCCACACGCCGGACGCGAACGGGAGCAGGCCGGAGTTCATGGTCCTGACGTCCTGCTCGTCTGCATCGCCCGGCCACCGCAATCGCGGCTGCCCAGGGCGAGGGTCCTCGTCGGAGAACGTCTGCCGCCACAGGTCGGCCACGGACATGTCGTCGCGACCTGTGCGGGCCTTGACCATCCCGACCACGGATTCCGCCGCCGCGGCCACGCACTCCCGGAAACGACCATCGCGCCACATCCGGGCGACCAGGCCCCGGACCGCCGGATGCAACGCCTCCGCGCCCGCGCTGGGCGGAAGGTCGGCCTCCGCTCGTCGGATCAGGTCGTCGAGGTGCCCGAGCGCGTAGTCGCACGCGTCCAGGACGTCGGTTTTCACCAACCGCGACTTCGGTCGGGTGATCGTCACCCAGTCCTGGATCGGGTCGATCACGACCGACCCCCGCATCGAACTCGGGTCCCTCGTCAACGGAGTCGCCGCCGACGCCCGTCCGGCAAGCCTGGTCACCTTCTCGCGAAGCCTCGCGATCTCCCGCTCGTCCACGCCGTCGCGGGGCAGTACCGCCGCCGCGAATCCCGCCACCGACCCGCTGAAGCCCTCGTTGGCGACGTGGAGTTCGAGGAACTCGACCAGCGCGGCGCGGAACTGCGTGACGGCTTCCGCCACCGACTTCAGGTACTCGGGGTTCTTCCGGGCATCCATCACCAGATCGTGGCACGTGGCAGGCCGGCGACCACCTGCGAACTGGTGGTGTCCCGAAGGGTTCACCCGGTTAGCCGGTCTTCCGGGTTGACCGGGGGGCTGGCCCGCGTCCCGAGTGCGCGGGCTGGTTTCGGCTGGTCGCCCGGAGGTGTTCGTCCGGCCATGCCGACGAGTAAATCTGTGGTGGTTGAGGTAGACATTCGCACACAGCTGTGTGTAGTGTTCTCCTCGTTGAGAGAGAGAAAGTCGGTGGCGCGGGAGATGACGAACTGCCCGTGAGGTCAAGTGCAAGACGGTCGGACGTGCTGGGGCCAGACGGTGAAGGGGCTCCTCGGCAGTGGGCCAGGGATGGTCGGTGAGGTGGTTCCGGCATGTGCATGAGGTCCGGTGCCGATCATCACGTGAGGATGCGAGAAGCGGTAATCAGAGGAGAAGGGAAGGGTTGCACACCATCGGATCGCCTAGTTTCGGTTGATCTCAGCCGGACGGGTGCCGCGGTTCCATCGGATTGGAAGGTGGTCTTCGGTTACGCACACGCGATCCCCGTTGCTCCCGCTTCCAGTGCGGGTCGCGCGGACAGAGGAAGCCGGTCTCACGGTCGGCTAGGTGGAAGTGGAATCCGAAACCCTTGGGGCCCCGGCGCTGCTGCGCCGGGGCCCCTCGTGACGAGGAGGCGCCGATGACCTCGGAGACCTGCGGAACAACGAGCGGCGAGCCGCGGAGTACGGCCGAGAAGTTCGACGACGACCACTACCCCGCCTACACCACGGGGCGGGCAGCGGACATGCTCAGCACGTCGGCCGCGTTCCTGCGCAGTCTGGACGTGGCCCGGTTCATCGAGCCGCAGCGCTCGACCGGCGGACACCGCCGCTACTCCCGCTACCAGTTGCGCTTGGCCGCCCGTGTCCGAGAACTGGTCGACCAGGGCATCGGACTGGACGCCGCCTGCCGCATCGTCACCCTGGAAGACCAACTCCGGGAAGCCAGAGCCGCTCTCGCAACCACGCCCGCACGAGAAGCACAAGGCAGAAAGGGATGTTCTGTGCCGACCGAGTCCGGGGTCGATCTCCTGCTGAGCATCGACCACACCCGCAACGCCGTGGTTCTCACCGTCTCAGGTGAACTGGACGCCACCACCGCGCACGCACTCGAGCACGAGTTGGACCACGTTGACATCGGCAAGGGCCTCTTGGTGCTCGACCTGACCGGTGTGACGTTCTGCGACTCGGTGGGTCTCGCGAGCGTGCTGGAAGCCGAACGACCCGGTGTCGACCTCCGCGTGGTCGGCTCCCGACAAGTGAGGAAGACGGTTGCCCTGACCGGGATGGACGCCGTGATCCACTTGTTCGGCTCGGTACCGGAGGCCACCCGCCTGCTTGCCGACGAAGGCGACCTCGCGCTGTCGAATTGACGCCCATGACGGTGCGACTGCCGTCTCAGCCTCGCGTCGACATGGGTGAACGTGGGCCGCAACGCATCGTGGCCGGACGGTGCAACACCGCCCGGCCACGGAAATCCTTGTGCGGTCAGCCCTTGAAGACGTCCTTGACCTTTTCGGCCGCCTGCTTGAGGTGACCCTTCGCCTGGTCGCCCTTGCCCTCGGCTTCCAAGTCCGGGTCGTCGGTCGCGCTGCCGACGCCCTCCTTGGCCTTGCCCTTGAACTCGTCGGCCTTGGCGTCGAACTTGTCGTCGAGCCCCATGTCCTCGCCCCTTCTCGATTCGCGGCAGCTGGTCTGGTGCCCGGATGCCCTGTGCGGCAGAAGACCAAACTCCTTGGTGCCACGACGTCGAGTCGAATTCGGCGGGTCGATGGTCAGCGAGGAGGGGGAAGTTTGACCACGGCGAGGTAGAAGCCCTCGATCTTGCTGATCGCCTTGGCGAACGCGTCCAGGTCGACCGGTTTGGTCACGTAGGCGTTGGCGTAGAGGTGGTAGCTGGCGGCGATGTCGGCTTCGGCCTCGGAAGTGGTCAGGACCACTACCGGGATCGATCGCAGTCGTGGGTCGGCTTTGATGTGGGAGAGGACCTCGCGTCCGCCCATCCTGGGCAGGTTGAGGTCCAGCAGGATGAGGTCGGGCTGTGGCGCTTGGGCGTGGTCGCCTTCCTGCCGCAGGAATTCCAGAGCCTCCACGCCGTCGCGTGCGACGTGCAGGGTGTTGCGGACCTTCGCGTTCTCGAACGCTTCGCGGGTGAGGAGTTCGTCACCGAGGTCGTCCTCCACCAGCAGGATGTCCACCGGTGAAATCGCGGGATTCATCAGGGGCTCTCCTGTCCTGGCGCGACCGGTGTGAAACGGCGCGGCGCGCCGCCATCCGGTTGCTGCCGGGAATCCCATCATGGTCGCCGGGATGAAGGCCCTCCGGGGTGGTGACTGCGACCGTCGTCGCGACTCCGCCCTCGTGGTGATCCTGCGCGGTGTGCGGGACGGGTCGTGACAGGCAACGCCTTCCGCCATTCAATCGGTCGTCCATTGTGGACTTCAACTGCTGTGCGTGTCCGCTCCCGCGGTGTGCCCCAGCGTCCGGAGGAAAGGGGCGGGACCATTCGCCGCGAAATACTCCGTCCGGATGCATTGAGTAGTCGGCTGTTCACACGGAGGTGTGATGCCCGATACAGTCGGGCAGTCTTCTGGGAGCGTTCCCAGAGCCTCGACGAGGAGGTGGAGACGTGACGGCTCGACGATGGATCGCGCTGGCCGCGGCCGGCGTGATCGGCGTTCTGATCGCCGTGCTCGTGAACGTGATCAGCCCGACCGCCGCGTCCGCTCACGGCGCCATGATGAAACCGGGCAGCCGAACCTTCCTGTGCTGGCGCGACGGCTTGACGCCACAGGGCAACATCGCGCCGAAGAACCCCGGCTGCGCGGCCGCGGTGTCCTCGGGCGGCGACAACTCGCTCTACAACTGGTTCGGCGTGCTCCGCTCCGACGGCGCGGGCCGCACCCGCGGCTTCATCCCCGACGGCAAGCTGTGCAGCGGCGGCAACCCGACCTACGCCGGGTTCGACATCGCCCGGAACGACTACCCGGTGACCCACCTGACCTCCGGCTCTAACTTCGCCTGGGCCTACAACGCGTGGGCCGCGCACCCCGGAACCTTCCACCTGTACATCACCAAGGACAGCTGGAGCCCGACCCGCGCGCTGGCGTGGGACGACCTCGAGAGCACGCCGTTCGCGAGCGTCAAGGACCCGGCGCGCGTCGGCCAGGTCGGCACGGTCGACGGCCAGTACAACTGGAACGCCACCCTGCCCGCCGGCAAGTCGGGCAGGCACCTCGTCTACTCGGTGTGGACCCGGTCGGACAGCGCGGAGACCTTCTACAACTGCTCCGACGTCGACTTCGACGGCGGCAACGGCGAGGTGACCGGTGTGGGCGGTGGAAGTGGCGGCGATCCGACGACGCCCACCACGACGCCCCAGACCCCACCCGGCGACGGGCACTGCATGGCGATCTACAAGATCACCAGCGTGTGGCAGGGCGGTTTCCAGGGTGAGGTCGAGATCATGAACCACAGCGCCAGCGCCTACAACGGCTGGACCGCGAGGTGGAACTTCGCCAACGGCCAGACGGTCACCAACGTGTGGAACGGTGTGAACTCGAGTTCCGGCCCCGACGTGGTCGTGAAGAGCGTGGACTGGAACGGTGCGATACCGCCGGAAGGTTCGGTGACGTTCGGCTTCACCGCCAGCCTCCCCGCCGCGAACTCGCTGCCCATGGTGACCTGCACCAGCCCCTGACGACGCGGAACGGGAGCTCCGACCCTTGCGGGCCGGAGCTCCCACGCGCCGGCCTGCCCACGAGCGTTCCCCAGCGGTGAGCGGACGTTGAATTCCAATTCGACGGGAGTTCGCGCAGTCGGTGTCAGCAGACGATGGTGCAGGCAGGAGTGGGCATCGACTTGTGGATGCCGTTCCGGGTTTCCCGTAGAACCGAAACCACTGCAAGTGCAGAGCTGGAAAAGCCGAGGTTGGAAGTATTCGGTTCAGGCTGCAGAAGGCCGGTTATCCGGGTTCGCCCGTGAAACGCGGACATCAAGCTGAGCGTGGCACGATCTGGTGATCCGCTCACCGCCC
This sequence comes from Umezawaea sp. Da 62-37, assembly GCF_032460545.1. GTDB lineage: Bacteria > Actinomycetota > Actinomycetes > Mycobacteriales > Pseudonocardiaceae > Umezawaea. The sequence continues at coordinate 987,051 of NZ_CP135965.1, read as the reverse complement.
CCGGAGGCAGTCCATGTCCGTGTCCGTCGTAGCCGCCCTCCAGATCGGTGCGGCGCCGGAGGGGACGGCTGCCTCGCTCGACCGGATCCTGGCTTTCGAAGACGAACTGCGGGACGTCGGTGCCGCGCTCGTGGTGCTGCCGGAGGCCATCCTCGGCGGGTACCCCCGCGGTCGTCTGGGCGGCGAGGCGTTCACGCGGTACTTCGGGCAGGCGGTGGCCGTGCCGGGGCCGGAGATCGAAGCACTCGCCGACCTGTCGGCCCGGACCGGCGCGAGCCTGTTGGTGGGCGTGGTCGAACGTGCGGGCTCGACGCTCTACTCGACGGTGGTGTTCCTCGATCCGGATCGCGGCTTCACCGGCAAGCACCGCAAACTCGTACCGACCGAACGCGAGCGACTGGTGTGGGGCCGCGGTGACGGCTCGACCCTGCCCGTCGTGGCTACGGCCGCGGGCCGAGCCGGTGCGGCGATCTGCTGGGAGAACCACATGCCGCTGCTGCGCGCCGCGATGTACGCGAAGGGTATCGAGATCTGGTGCGCGCCGACCGCCGACGACCGCGACGTCTGGCAGGCCTCGATGCGTCACATCGCCGACGAGGGCCGGTGTTTCGTCATCAGCGCGTGTCCGTTCGAGACCGGCGGTGAGGACCCGTTCCGCGGCGGCAGTGTGATCGTGGGTCCACTGGGCGACGTCCTGGCCGGGCCGCTGCGGGACCGTGAAGGTCTCGTCACAGCAAAGATCGACATTACCGAGATCATCGCTGCGCGGCGCAGTCTGGACGTTTCCGGGCACTACGCACGGCCCGACGTCTTCGCGCTCACCGTCGACGAGCGACCACAGGACGGCGTCACGTTCCTCGGTTGATCCGAGAGCTCCCGGCAAGTGGCACCGACCTCCAGCGGACAACGCGGCCTGACTGGTGCCACGACCGCGTTCCCACCGCCGATTCGCTCGTCCCGTTGGAGCCAGACCACTGCAACGCGAGGTTCCTGTCGAGCCGGTGATAGACCTCGCTGCGAAGCCCGAGACCCCGTGGTTCATCCCGCCGCTCCCCGCCGAGCTATTCGGGGTCACCGACGCCGCAGACCTCGCCTGGCTGAACCCGATGCTCTCCGCTCACCCGGTGCGCTCGCTACCACCGGTCCCGTCTCGTTGGAGGTCGTCGACGAGGTCGAGCCACCTAGCCGGCGACAAGTCGTTCGTCATCCATTCGACGACGAAAGTGTTGTCATCACTTCGATGACGTGATACAACTATGGGGCGCGTTGACGGGAGTCGAGAATCAACGAGGAGGTGCCGGATGTTGATGCGCACGGATCCGTTCCGGGAGCTGGACCGGTTGGCGCAGCAGGTGTTCAACGGGTCGGGTACGTGGACTCGTCCGACGGCGATGCCGATGGACGCGTACCGCTCGGGGGATGAGTTCGTGGTGGCGTTCGACCTGCCGGGTGTGGCGGCGGACGCGATCGAGTTGGACGTTGAGCGCAACGTGCTGACGGTGAAGGCCGAACGGCGCCCCTCGCTGTCCGGTGACACCGTGGAGATGCAGGTGTCCGAACGACCGCTGGGCGTGTTCTCCCGCCAGCTGTTCCTCGGCGACACCCTCGACACCGACAACATCCAGGCCGGGTACGAGGCGGGTGTTCTGACCCTGCGCATCCCGGTGTCGGAGAAGGCCAAGCCGCGCAAGATCGCCGTCACCGCGGGCGACCAGGACGTCAAGCAGATCAACGCCTGACCGTCGCGTCCGCACGGGCACCGCGCGACGAGTTCCCGACGATGTCGAACGGGATCAAGTGCGATGTGCGAGTTCGACGCGATCATCGACGTCAACCGGGTGCTGCCGGGGTGGACGATCCGCCCTGGCAGCACCCTTCGAAGTCGGAGGGAGATCGAAGGTGGACCCGGTGTTCGACGCCCACTCGGATGCGACGCGAGGTGGTGCGTGATGGACGTGGAATTCGACGACACCGTCCGGTTGCGCCTGCGCCGATACGTCCGACTCGTGACCGAGGCGCTCGGGATGACCGGTGAGTCCTCGTACGTCGAGGCGGGCAGGCCCGCAAGGGCCTACCTCGCCGTGGACGGCTGGGTGGAGGACTTCCCGGATCGCGATGTCGCACTGCTGTGGAACGACGAAGACGGCTGGTCCGCCGCGGTGGAGACCCATGGCGGCGAAGACCTGCGCGTGATCGCCTGGATGGGCGGAGAACCAACGCCCCCGCCGCGCGCCGTCGCGAAGTGGGCCGCGACGTTCTTGAACGACGCGCAAAAGCACCACGACGTGCGTTTCGCCGTTGCCTGAAGACATCTGGCGGAATTCGGCATGAAGAACGTCCTCGAGGGCCAGCCGGAAGCCGGCCGCTTGGTGGGCGTCGAAACCTGGTGCGGATCGGCCACGACGGGTGCCGTCGTGGCCGAGGATGTCGCCCGTGGAACGACCTGCCGCGTGTTCGACGGTGGATCCGCGGTCAGGTGATGGGGGAGCCGCCGGTGACGCCGACGATCTCGCCGGTGATGTAGCTGGACTCCGGCGAGGCCAGGAACACGTAGATCGGTGCCAGTTCGGCGGGTTGGGCGGCCCGGCCCATGGGGGACTGCTCGCCGAAGGACTCGACCGCCTCTTCGGGCATGGTGGCCGGGATGAGCGGTGTCCACACCGGACCGGGCGCGACGGAGTTCACCCGGATCCCGCGGTCGACCAGGTTCGCGGCCAAGCCCTTGGTGAAGTTGACGATCGCGGCCTTGGACGTCGCGTAGTCCAGCAGTTCCGGCGAAGGCTGGAACGCCTGGATCGACGAGGTGGTGATGATGGCCGATCCGGACTCCATGTGGGGGACGGCTGCCTTGCAGAGCCAGAACATGGCGTAGACGTTGGTCTTGAGCACGCGGTCGAACTGCTCGGTGGTGATGTCGAGTATCCCGTCGTCCTGCGACATCTGGTAGGCGGCGTTGCTCACCAGCAGGTCGATCCCGCCGAACTCCTCCACGGCGCGAGCGATGACCTCCTCGCAGCGGGATTCCTCAGTCAGGTCCGCGGCCACCGCGACGGCCTTGCGGCCCGCCTCCTCGACCAGGCGCACGGTTTCCTCGGCGTCGTCCTTCTCCGCGTCCAGGTAGGTGATCAGCACGTCAGCGCCTTCTCGGGCGAACGCGATGGCGGCTGCCCGACCGATTCCGGAGTCGCCGCCGGTGATCACCGCCTTGCGGTCCCGCAGGCGTCCGGTCCCCTGGTAGCTCGTCTCGCCGTGGTCGGGTCGGGAACGCATGTCGTCGGTGGTGCCGGGGTGCTCGATCGGCTTGTCGGTCATCCTCGGTCAACTCCTCTGTTGTGGTGGCTTGTCGGGCGAAGTCGGCCTGGGCGGCGGTCACCGCGTCGGGGATCAGTCAAAAGGTCGACCGCCGTGGACGAGAGCGCTCAGACCGCGGCGAGTACGACGGAGTGGGCGCTCGACGCGGCGGTGGTGAACTTCGGCGTGCGGTCGGTCCTACCCTCGGGGACTTCGCGTTCTCCCCGCCGCTCCGCAGCGGATTGGACGGGCTCGGCTTCGACGGATCCACCCACCACGGGCAGGCCGACCACGTGCGGTGAACGGCCACGATGGAGGACCTGGGGTCCGCTGTGCGGCTCAACCCTGGTCGCCGTGCACGACCAGGTCGGCCAAGCGCTTGAGGGTCTCCCTGTTGCGGGGGAGCAGGAAGACCTTCTGCATCGCCTCGGGCATCAGGGAGCCCGGACCGCTGACGGCCTTCTCGGTCATGGTGACCCTGGTGCCCGTCGCCGTCGGCGCCAGGTCGAACCGGATCCGCGCGGCGCCCACGGGCCACAGCTTCGCGTGCAGCTCCAAGGACTTCCCGTGGTCGACCGCCTGCACAACGGTCTCGTCCTCTATCTGCAACGGCCACGCGCCGACGCTGTGGTGGATGCGCGTCCCCACCTCGGGCCAGAAGTGGTCCACGTCGCGGATGTGAGTCGCCCCGACGACCCACCCCGCGTAGGACCACCCGTCGGCGAGGACGCCGAACACCTGGTCCGGAGGTCGGGGAATCTCGAGATCGGTTGTCGTCATATCGACAGGTACCCGCGATGAACAGGCTGAATCCCGACGGATTCTTGCTGTTCATCGCGGTGTCCGCCCCTGCCGGAGCCGCGTTGTACCACCACCATCGAGGAAGAGAGGTCGCCTGACTGAGTCAGGTCGAAGAAGTAGCGCCCAACCCGTTCGAGTACCCCAGCAGGACACCACTGCGAGTGCGTACGTGGAGCTGGCGGAACGGCTGCCCGGACCGCGAGGCAGCCCTGCTCCGGGAAGAGGAGTGCGGGTGGATCGGGTTGCGTGGGGCGTGACGCGTGTTACTGGTTCGAGCGGAGCATCGAGGGTAGCCCGGCTCCGGCGGATGGCTGACCGGTAGCCGCCGAAGAGCCTGTCCACCGTGGAACCCCGGTCGACGTTTCACCATCTCGAGGAGCGATGATGCATCCCTGGCCCGGAACCCCTTATCCATTGGGTGCCACCTACGACGGTATCGGCACCAACTTCGCGGTGTTCTCCGAGGTCGCCGACCACGTGGAGCTGTGCCTGTTCGACGACGAGGGCAAGGAGACGCGCGTCCGGCTCCCGGAGGTGGACGGCTTCGTCCACCACGGCTACCTGTCCGGCGTCGGGCCGGGTCAGCGGTACGGCTTCCGGGTGCACGGCCCCCACGACCCGGCACGTGGTCTGCGCTGCAACCCGAACAAGCTGCTGATCGACCCCTACGCCAAGGCGATCTCCAACGGCGTCGACTGGCACCCCTCGCTGTTCGGCTACGAGTTCGGCGAGCCGGAGCGGCGCAACGACGAGGACTCGGCGGGTCATGTGCCGTTGTCGGTCGTGGTGAACCCGTTCTTCGACTGGGGCACCGACCGCCCGCCGAGGACGCCGTACAACGAGACGGTGATCTACGAGGCCCACGTGCGCGGCCTGACGATGAACCACCCGGAGGTTCCCGAGGAGCAGCGGGGCACGTACGCGGGTCTGGCGCACCCGGCGGTCATCGACCACCTCACCAAGCTCGGCGTGACGGCGATCGAACTGATGCCGGTGCACCAGTTCGTCACCGACCACGGGTTGGAAGAGCAGGGGCTGCGCAACTACTGGGGCTACAACACGATCGGGTTCTTCGCCCCGCAGGACTCGTACGCGGCGATGCCGGAGCAGGCGAACCAGGTCCAGGAGTTCAAGGGCATGGTCCGCGCCCTGCACGAGGCGAACATCGAGGTCATCCTCGACGTGGTCTACAACCACACCGCCGAGGGCAACCACCTCGGACCGACGCTGTCCATGCGCGGCATCGACAACGAGGCGTACTACCGCCTGGTCGAGGACGACAAGCAGCACTACATGGACTACACGGGCACCGGGAACTCGCTGAACGTGCGCAGCCCGCACACGTTGCAGCTGATCATGGACTCGCTGCGGTACTGGGTCACCGAGATGCACGTGGACGGCTTCCGCTTCGACCTCGCCGCCACGCTGGCCCGCGAGTTCTACGAGGTCGACCGGCTCAGTGCCTTCTTCGACATCGTCCAGCAGGATCCGGTCATCAGCCAGGTGAAGCTGATCGCGGAGCCGTGGGACGTCGGCCCCGGTGGCTACCAGGTCGGCAACTTCCCCCCGCTGTGGACCGAGTGGAACGGCAAGTACCGCGACACCGTCCGCGACTTCTGGCGCGGTGAGCCCGCGACGCTGGGCGAGTTCGCCTCGCGCGTCACCGGTTCCTCGGACCTGTACCAGCAGGACGGCCGCAGGCGTACGCGTCGATCAACTTCGTGACCGCGCACGACGGGTTCACGCTCAACGACCTCGTGTCCTACAACGACAAGCACAACGAGGCCAACGGCGAGGACGGCCGCGACGGCGCGGACGACAACCGCTCCTGGAACTGCGGCGTCGAAGGCCCCACCGACGATGAGGAGGTTCTCGACCTGCGGGCACGGCAGCGGCGCAACCTGATGGCCACCATGCTGTTGTCGCAGGGTGTGCCGATGCTGCTGCACGGCGACGAGTTCGGCCGCACCCAGCAGGGCAACAACAACGTGTACTGCCAGGACAACGAGATCTCCTGGGTGGACTGGTCGCTGGCGGAGCGGAACAAGGACCTCGTCGAGTTCACCGGCGCGCTGACGGCGTTCCGCAAGCAGCACCCGGTGCTGCGCAGGCGCCGGTTCTTCGGGGGCAAGCCGATCCGCAGCGGCGACGACCTCCGCGACATCGCGTGGTTCACCCCATCGGGCGAGGAGATGACCGAGGATGACTGGGCTGACGGCTTCGGTCGCTGCGTGGTGGTGTTCCTCAACGGCGAGGGGATCCCGGACCTCGACCAGCGCGGCATGCGCGTCGTGGACGATTCGTTCCTGCTGGCGTTCAACGCTCACTACGAAGACGTCGAGGTGACGCTGCCCGGTGCCGACTACGGTCCCGAGTGGACGGTCGTCGTCGACACCGCCTCCGGCCGTGCAGGTGAGAGCGGGGAGTCCTTCGCCGCGTCCGGGAGCATCACGCTGCCTTCCAGGTCGCTCGTCGTGCTGCAGCGCGTCGAGTGACACCTGGCCGCGCCGCGTCGTAGCGGATCGCGAGGACGGGGTCGCCGCGGTGGTCGTGGAACGACCGATCCCCCTCCAACGGGCTTGGCGACGTCACCACCGGGTAACCGGACCGCACGAACCGAGGAGGAACCATGGCGGACGATGCGAGCCGGCGAAAGCAGCGGCTGGAGAGCTCCGGATCCCCGGCCACGACCCCGCGGCACGAGCAGGCCGACGACTCGCTGTTCTTCGTCGGCACCGCTACGACGCTGCTGCGGTTCGGACCCTTCACGATCCTGACCGACCCGAACTTCCTGCACCGCGGCCAGTGGACCCACATCGGCCAAGGGCTCGTGTCCCGGCGACGCACTGATCCCGCCATCGACGTGGACCAGTTGCCGCCGTTGGACGCGGTGGTGCTGTCGCACCTGCACGGTGACCACTTCGACCGGGTGGCGAGCCGGGCGCTGGACCGGGACCTGCCGATCGTCACCACCGCGCACGCCGCACGCCGGTTGGGACGGCGTGGTTTCCGCGAAACCGTCGCGCTCGGCACGTGGTCGGAGTTCTCCTTGGCCAAGGACGGCGCCGAGCTGAAGGTGACCGCGGTTCCCGGCCGTCACGCGCTCGGCGCCTTGGCGCGCGTGCTGCCACCGGTGATGGGCAGTGTGATCGAGTACCGGTCGAGCCCGAATTCGCCTTGGCTGCGGGTGTACCTCAGCGGTGACACCCTCGTGCACGAGAACCTCCGGGAGATCGCCGTGCGCTACCCGTCGCTCGACGTGGCCGTGGTGCACCTGGGCGGCACCAAGGTGCTGGGTGTGCTGCTCACCATGGACGGGCGGCAGGGGGTGGACCTGGTGCGGATGCTGGAGCCGCGCCACACCGTTCCGGTGCACTACGACGACTACGGGCGGTTCAAGTCGCCGCTGTCCGACTTCGAAGCGGAGGTCGACCGGATTCGTCCACCTACCAAGGTCGACTACGTCCGACGAGGAGACACCTTCACCTTCCCGGAGCCGGGGAGGTGAAGGTGTCCGGACCGCGGCGAGCGGGTCGCCTCCGCCGCGGTCAGCCGCCGAGGTTGTCCACGGCCGACCCGGTGGTGGCCGCCAACCGTTCGAGCTGGTCGTCGGTGACGGGAAGGCCGTCCGTTCGGGCGAGCAGTTCCTCTCGGGTCAGCACCGGGAACGCTCCCCGGTAGCTGTCCGAGTCCAGTTCGTCAGCCGCGACGACGTCCAAGCGCCCCTCGACCAGAACCAGAGTGGCGTCACGCAGGTCGGAGTCGAGCAGTCGTCGCAAGTCGTCGGTACCGGTGGTGGTCATGCCAGATCCTTTCGAGTGGTTGTTGTCGGGTCGGTCCGCCTCGCGGGTGGTACGACGCCCGCTCCGGCTGCCCGCGTAAGCCCTCTCCCGGATCCGCTTCACCACGGCGGGCACCATCTCCAGCCCCGGAGGGCTGTTCACCGCGGGGTCGAACGAGATCCCACCCCGCGGTGCCGCAGCAGTGCGCACCACGAGGTGCCCGACCTCCTGCCAACGTGCGTCCGGTGAACTCGCTCGCAGGGTGAACTCGATCGGCTTGGTCTTCACCAGGTCGGCCAGGTCTCGCAAAGAGGACGAGATCAGCGGTTGGCCGGGTGCCGCGACCGCGCACAGCCAGCGCAGTTGACCGTGCCACCGGTAGGGCACGAGGGTGCCGTAGCGCGTGGTCGTCCAATGCCGTGCGGGCAGCGGCAGCAGGCGGGTCACCCCGCCCCCGCCCGAGCTGGACAGGGCGAGGTCCCACGGTCTGTCCGCCCCCGCCCCGCCCGGAATCCGGAAGGCCAGTCCCAGCACGTCCGGCAGCGCTCCCGCGGTGCCCGCTCCCTTGGACATCCTGCCGATCACCGGCGTCGTCGAGGTCGGCAGCGGCAGCCCGCTGTCCGCTGAACCCGTCACCGTTCCTTCGAACCACACGCCGCGCGGGTGGACGGCCGGGGCGCCCCGTACACGGGCCAGGGCCCGGAACGCGGTGTGCAGGAAACCGGTCGCCTCGTCACTCACGGATTTCGCCTCCCTGTCGCGGATGATGGCCGTCCACTCCGGACCATGCTGCTCGGACAGCGGTCGAACGTTCACGGCTCAACGGGGATCGGTCATGACCCGCTGGCCGAACGCGAGGCCCAGACGGATCATGACGACGCCGAGGAGCAGGGCGTCGGAGTGATGGCTCGCGAACGACATGCTGTCGTAGTCGGTGGTGATGCCGGGGATGAAACCGAGCACGCCGACAAGCAGGAACACCGCGGCCACCACCTGCACCGCGGTGCGCAGGGGACTGCGGTCGCGGGTGGTGGAAGCGGAGTGGCGCTGGGCCATGGCCCTCACCTCGTTCTCCGTTGGAGGGTGGAACGGCAACCGCCCGGCTACCCACCGAAAGGGCCGGTAAACGACAGGTTTGTATCGCGCTCGTGTCGTCCGAGGACGAGGGAGGCAAGCAGGAACAGGTTGACCCGCTGATCAGCGCAGCCACGGCACCTGTTGTCCACGTGGTGCTCCGGCGGTTCACCAGCGCTCTCGACAGGCGGGGTTGGCGGGTCAGCAGGACGAGCGGGACCAGGGCGAGCGGAATGCCGAAGGACAGCACCAACTGGATGAGCACGAGAGTTCTGGTCGCGTCGACACCGGTCGTGGGGACAGCCGACGCGGGCAGCATCGTGAGCAACCTGCGCAACGCCATCTGCATCCGCACGCCGCACCGGTGGAACCGAGCCGTTTGAGGTCTGCCCCGCTGGATACACCCCGTGGGACCGAATGGCGGTGCGAGCCGACCAGGACACGAGGAGGAACACCATGGCGGACGATCGGGAAAGCCCGACCGCACCTCACGACACGGGGTCGCCGGATTCCGTCGAGACGGATCCCGCGGCGCTCAACAGCGCCGAGGACCTCGACGAGGACCGGCTCAAGCTCGATCCGCTGGAAGCGGGGATGGACCCGCCGGAGCGCTGGACCGCGGTCGACAAGTACGGGATGACGGCGTACGAGCAGGCCCACCCCCGCCCGTTGGAGGACCGGTTGGAGGAGGAGCAGCCGGAGGTCCAGCCCGTGCTCGGCGAGCCCGACGGCGAGGAGCTGGCGCGGGACGACGTGGTGAGCCTCGACGCCGGCGATCCCTACGACCTGGAGGTCCGACGTGAAGCCGTGGGCCGTGGGCAGCTCGCCGATGAGCCGGGCGGCTCGATGGCCGAGATGACCCGCACACCGCCCGAGTCCGTGGAGCGCTGATCGGGACGGCTGAGGACAAGGCGGCCGCCCACCAGGCGAACGCGAGTCCGATCAGGATTGGGTTCAATCGAAGACGGCGGAATCGCGGTGAGGCTGACGGATGCCGGTCCCACCGCGGTTCCGCCGCAACTCCGGTGGGGGGCTCGCGAATCCCCGCATCGGATGACCGTGTGCGGGCACCCGTCGACCTCACCCACCCTCTCGAAAGGCGGTCGCTGATGGCCAACCGGATCGGCATCCACCACCCGACGTCCAGCAAGGTCGCGACACTCGTGCTCGGGCTCGGTGTCGGGGGGTTCATCGACGGCGTCGTGATCCACCAATTGCTCGGCTGGCACCACATGCTGTCGGGCTGGTACCCGCCGGACAACCCGGAGAACCTGCACCTCAACATGATCGGCGACGGGTTGTTCCACCTGTTCTGCCTGGTGCTGGTCCTGGTCGGCGTCGTCCTGCTCAACCGCGTCGCACCGTTGCCCGCCCGAGCGCTGTGGGGCGGCCTTGTCGGCGGGTGGGGCGTGTTCAACCTGGTCGAAGGCGTCGTGGACCACCTGGTCCTCGGCATCCACCACGTGCGTCACGGGCCGGGTGAACTGGCGTGGGACCTCGGGTTCCTGGCGTTGGGCGCGGTCTTGGCGCTAGCGGGTTTCGGCATCAGCCGTTCCGCACACCGGTGATCGGTGTCGCCCAGTAGTGCACGGGTATTCGCTGCCTCCACCTGATCGACCGAGAAGAAGGTCGACGTCGAGGCTCCGATAGCCCTGGTGACCAAAGCTCCATGTTGCTTGGCGCGCAAAAGCGGCAGTGGTGCGTCCCCGTGCTCCTCGACCGCGTCGCCGCGGACGAGCTGTCCACCAAGCACTCGGCCACCCACATGCTGCCGTTGGAGGCCCCCGCGGCCGCTACCCGGCGCGGTGGAACCTACGTCGACGAAGTCCCACCAGCACTCGATTGTGCACGCCCGACCTGGGTATCACGGCGCACTTGGTCGATGTGTTCGCTGACCGTTCCGATGCGGTCGGCCAACGCGGGGTGGGTGGTGCGGAGATGGTCCTGGGCGCCTGCCAGCGGGTTCAGCAGTGCGGCTGCGTCGTCCTGGGAGAGCGCGCGATGCACCTCGGGGTCCAGTTCGCTGATCTGGCCCGCGAGGGTGCGCAAGGTGGCGGAGTTGTCGCGGGCCCATCGGGACACGGCGCGGTCGCCCGCGCGGCGGTCGCGTTCGGCTTGGACGCGTTGCTCGCCGGTGGAACCCACGATGTTGGAGGCGCGCAGTCGGAGGTAGCGGCGTTCGGCGGCTTGGCGGCTCGCGACGCCCAGGGCTGGAGCCAGATCGGCCCAGCTGGTACCGAGTTCGCGTGCGGTGGCGATCAGCCGCGGCTCCCAGTCGGCGAGTTCGGTGCGCAATTCGTGGAGCAGGGTGATCGCGGCCAGCACCTGCGTAGGGGTGAGGTCGTGAGGAGCCGTGACGGCGCCCAGGAGGGCTTCGTAGTCGCCGATCGACATTGTGTCATCCTTTCGATGACTGGACACTTGTCATCGTTCAGACGACATGATACAACGGTGGTGCGCGTTGACGGCAGTCGAAAAAATGAGGAGGTGCCGGATGTTGATGCGCACGGATCCGTTCCGGGGGTTGGACCGGCTGGCGCAGCAGGTGTTCACCGGGCCGGGGACGTGGTCGAGGCACGCGGCGATGCCGATGGACGCCTACCGCGTGGGCGACGAGTACGTGGTGGCGCTCGATCTGCCCGGCGTCTCGGCTGAGACGATCGAACTGGACGTCGAGCGCAACGTGCTGACGGTGAAGGCCGAACGACGGCCGACCGCGGTCGCTGACGGCGTGGAGACGCAGGTCGCGGAGCGGCCCCTGGGCGCGTTCTCCCGCCAGTTGTTCCTCGGTGACACCCTGGACACCGAGCACATCCAGGCCGGCTACGACGCGGGTGTGCTGACCCTGCGCATCCCCGTCCTGGAGAAGGCGAAGCCCCGCAGGATTTCCGTCACGGCCACCGAGGACAAGCGCGAGGCCAGGAAGATCGACGCCTGACGCCGCCGGTCGCGTGTGCGTACAGGCGGCATCACGGTGATCGCGGATCCCACAACCCCACACCGAACCGCGGTGTCGAAGCGGTCGGCCACAGCCGACCGCTTCGACACCGCGCGACGAACCCGGATCAGGTCCGGCAGCGCCACGAGTACGGGTCGGCGGCGTTGAGGACGACGGCGTGGGTGCCGGGGCGGTCCGAGTTGCAGTAGGCCTGCACGTCGACACCGCTCACGACCGGCCCGCACTTCCAGGAGTAGGCGTTGTAGGGCGTGTTGAGGTAGGCGTAGGACGTTGCCCAGTTCTGGGTGATCTGGCACGCGCGGGACATGTCGACGCCGTAGTCGGCGGCGAGCGCCGATGGTGCCGGACCGGCGAGGGTCCAGGACGCCGCCAGGACCGCCATCGCGGCCAGGGCAGTGGGTTTGCCGAACATGTGAACTGTCCTTTCACTGGTGTTGAACGGATTTCGGGATCTGCTGCTCCCGGTCAGCAGACGACCTGGTGGTTCGATCCCGCGGTGCAGGTCTCCGCGTGGTCCCGACCATCGGGGTGGGTGTCGTGGTGCTCGGGCCCAGCGTGGGCGATGCCGGTCAGCAGGCCCGTTGTGACGACCGCGGCCGTTCTCGGGATGGGGTCATCGGGAGGCCTCTCGGTGTCCGCCGGGCGGGTTGCCCGGTCGCATGACCATTGACCGACGCGGTGGTCCCGCACCGCCAGGTTCGGCGGTGGTCCCGAACGGTTCCGGTGACAACTCCGTACACACCCGTACGCCACGACGGCCGGTCATCGGGTATGGCCGCCCTTCGGCGGACCGGGGTGGCGGGACGTGATTAAGTTGATCACTACGCCGATTCGTTGGAGGACGGGTGGAAATCCTCACCGGAGGCGATTTCGCGCGCGAGCTGGGTGTGCGGCGCAGCGGATCGGGCAAGTCCTACCGACGGCTGGCCACCGAGATAGGGCTCGGGCAGGCGACGATCTCCGGGTGGTGCACCGGCAGGCACCTGCCCCAAATCGCCGTGACCGACCGGTTCCTGGCATTGCTGGACGCGATCGACGTGCCGACCGTCGAACAGGACGCGTTCGTGGAAGCGCTGGTTCGCCTGCGGTCGGTTCGCGTGCTCGCCTCACCGCCCGACATCAACCCCTATCCGGGATTGCGCGCTTTTCGGGTCGACGAAGCCGACCACTTCTTCGGCAGGCAGGAGCTGACCGCCCACTTGGCGGCAGCGGTCGCGCACGGGTCGGTGATCGTCGTCGGCGCGTCCGGGTGCGGGAAGACCTCGCTCCTGCGCGCCGGTCTTGTGCCCGCGATGGCGCGGCCGGTCGAATTCGTCGTGGTCGGTGCGACCGACGCGCTCGCGGCGGTGCCCGAGGACGCGGTGCTCGTGGTCGACCACCTGGAGGAACTGTTCACCCTGCTCGGAGACGAGGAGTTGCGGCGCGAGTTCCTGGCAGGCGTTTCGGCCCGGTCGACGCCGGTCGTGTTCGGGTTGCGCGCGGATTTCTACGACCACGCCTTGCGGTACCCGTTCCTGGCGGCGCTGCTGCGCGACCACCAGATGATCGTCGAGCCGATGACCGACGCGGAACTGCGCGAGGTCGTGGTCCGACCCGCTGCCGCGGCGGGGCTGGAACTGGAGCCGGGCCTGGTGGACCTGCTGGTGCGGGACACGGCGGGCGCACCGGCCGGGCTGCCGTTGTTGTCGCACGCGGTGCACGCCACGGTGGAGCGGTGCCTGGCGCAACCGGGGGCCGAGGGGCGAGTGGTGCGGGTCGAGCACTACCGCGACGTCGGCGGTGTGCACGGCGCGGTCGCGCGCAGCGCCGACCTCGCGGTCGAAGCGGTACCCGGCGAGTCGCTGCCGTTGGTGCGGCGCCTGTTCCTGCGTTTGGTCAGGGCCGACGACGACGCCGTGGACACCCGGCGGCGGATCGGGTTCGACGAGGTGTTCGAAGGACGGGGTGATGACGAGGTCGACGCCCTGTCGACGGTCCTCGACGTGTTCGTCGCGCACCGGCTGCTGACCGTGGACGCGGACAGCGTCGAGATCAGCCACGAGGCGTTGCTGTCGGCGTGGCCGCTGCTGTCCGGGTGGCTGGCCGAGGACCGGGTCGGCAGACACGTGCACGGTCGCCTCACCACCGCGTCGAGGCGGTGGAAGGCGCACGGGTATGCCCAGGACCACCTCTACCGGGACGTCGACCTGGACACCGCGGCGGCGTGGGCGGCCACCGCCGACCCCGGAGCGCTCAACCCGTTGGAAATGGAGTTCCTGGCCGTGTCCGCCCGATCGCGCGCCGCGGGCGCCGAGGTCGAACGCCGCCGGGTCCGACACCGGAACCGCCTGGTCACCGCTTCGCTGGTGCTCGCGCTGGTCGCGGCGGGCACGACGGCCTACGCCAGGAACGTGTCCGCGACGGCGGACGCGCAGCAGACCGCGGAGCGATCACGAGCGGTCGCCGCCACGGCGAACCGATTACGCGACAAGGATCCGACCCTGGCAGGACAACTCGCACTGGCCGCCTACCGGATCACGCCGACGCCGGAAGCGAGATCGGCGCTGCTCGACGCAGCTGCCAGGCCCTTGGCGACCCGCCTGCGCGCTCCGCACGGCAGCGTCCAATCCCTGGCCGTGAGCCGCGGTGTGCTGGCGCTCGGGAGCGACACGGGTGAAGTCCTGCTCACCGGGGTCGACGGCGCCGCGCTCGGGACGGTGAGCGCTGAGGGAACCGCGGTCGCGGTGGCGGTGAGCGAGGACGGCACGCTGCTGGCCGCCGCCGGCGACACCGGGGTGGTGTCGGTGTGGAGGCTGCGCGACGGCGCCGCGCCACTCGCGCTGACCCGCCACCACGCCGGATCCGCGCGGGTGTTCGCATTGGCGTTCAACCCGGCCGGGACGGTGCTCGCCGCCGCGGGCGGTGATCTCGTGGTCCGCCTGTGGGAAGTGGGCAGCGCCACCGCGCCGGTGGTCTTGACCGGGCCGCGCGAGGCGGTGAAGGGCGTCGCGTTCACCCCGGACGGCTCCCGGATCGCCGCCGGTGGCGACGACGGCACGGTGCGCGTCTGGAACGTGGCGGGCGGCGGCGCGCCGATCGTGCTCACCGGACCGACGAGCAAGGTGTACTCGGTCGCCGTGTCGCCGGATGGCCGATCACTCGCGGCGGGCACCTCGACCGAGCACGTCGTCTACCGGTGGGACCTCGAGGACCCCGGTCGGGCGCCCGACCGGTTCACCGGACCGGAGAGCTGGATCAACGTCGTGGCCTTCAGCCCCGA
Source organism: Umezawaea sp. Da 62-37 (assembly GCF_032460545.1). Lineage (GTDB taxonomy): Bacteria > Actinomycetota > Actinomycetes > Mycobacteriales > Pseudonocardiaceae > Umezawaea. The sequence goes on along the minus strand of NZ_CP135965.1, from coordinate 971,885 downwards.
CGGCACCAGACTCGCCGCGGGCAGCTCCGACACCGGGCTGTGGCAGTGGGACCTGCGGTCCGGGCAGGTGGTGAGCACGCTGCCCCATCCGAAACCGGTGACCGCGATCGGCTTCCACGACGACCGCACGCCGATCACCCTGGCCACCGACGGCGTCGCTCGGGTGTGGCGCGGCACCGGCCCGGTGCTCACCGGGCCGCGGGCGCAGGTGTACTCGGCGTCCTTCGACGCGACCGGACACCTGCTGCTGATCGGCTCGGGGGACAACACCGCCCGCCTGTGGGACGTCACCGATCCCCTGCACCCCACCTTGGCCCGGCCTCCAGTCAGCGGCGACGACCACGCCGCGAGGTTCGGCGGGGCGTCGACGATCACCCCGGACGGCCGCACGATGGTCCTCGGCGCCACCGACGGCTCCATCGACGTCCGACCGGTCGACGGCGCACCGGTGCACCTGCCTCTCGCGACCGCGACCGTCCAGGCCATCTCGCTGGACCGCGACGGCCGCACAGCCGCCGTGTCCAGCGACGACGGCACGGTGCACCTGGTGGACCTGACCGATCCCGCGCACCCGCGCGCCGGGGCGGTGCTGTCCGCGTCGACCGGCATCACCTACGGCACCCGGTTCAGCCCCGACGGGCGGCTCCTCGCCGTCGGCACCGCGGGCGGCGAAGGCCACCTGTGGGACCTCACCGACCGGGAGTCACCACGCCTGCTGACCACCGTCGGCGGCTTCAGCGGCCCGGTGTACGCGGTCGCCTTCAACCACAACGGCACGCTGGCCGCGTTCGGTGGCTCCGACTACGCGGTGCGCCTGGTCGACCTGACCGGACCCGCCGAACCGGTCGTGCTGGACCGCCCGCTGCTCGGACCCGTCGGCGAGATCTACGAACTCGCCTTCCACCCGACCAAGGACGAACTCGCCGTGAGCAGCATCGACGGCACGATCCGACTCTGGGACCTCACCGCGCCCCGCGAGCCGACCGCGATCGGCACCCTCGACGCGGGCGACGGCCTCCTGACCGTGGCCTTCGCCGCGGACGGCCGCCGCTTGGCGGCAGGCGGACGTGGCGGGACCACCCGTCTGTGGCACACCGAGCCGGACGAGGCGGCCGCGCTGATCTGCGCCGCCGCCGGCGCCGCCGTCACCCGCGAGGAGTGGGCGCAGTTCGTGCCCGACCAGCAGTACGCCCCGCCATGCCCATGACATCTCCGGGCCCTCGACCCAGCGCACGCGAGTGAGGTGGCCGGCTCGACCGGACAGAACGGGGGACAACCCGCGTGCACTGCCGCCGAGCCGGGTACCAGTCCCGCATGACCCGCCGCGAACCCCTCCGCGGCGGGTCGCCGACGTGTCAGAGGTGTCCGTCACCTCATTGGTCACCTGTAGGAGCGCCCGATGGATCACGACCACCATCACGGTCACGACCGGCTGTCCCACCTGTTCGACCGGACGCCGTTGCTCACCGGATCGGTCACCGACGCGGCGGTGACCCTGGCCGCCGAGGCGGAACGGGTCCTGGCCTCGGCCGCGGTCCCGTGGGAGTGCGGGCTGGAGCAGCGGATCGACCTGCGGGCGATACGCGCGGGGCTGCGTGGCCACCTCGCGGCGGTGGCGGCGCCATGGGTGGTCGACGACGTGCTCCTGGTGGCCGGGGAGCTGGTCGCCAACGCCTACCTGCACACCCGATCCCCACGGCGAATCCGCGTTTCCCGCACGAGATGCCTGGTGGTGGTCGAGGTCGGTGACGGCGATCCCGGCTGTCCTGTGCTCCGCCCGCCTTCGCTGACCCGAACGGGCGGGCGGGGAATGCGGATCGTGAGCGGGCTGAGCCGCGCATGGGGTGTGCGGCACGACACCGAGGGCGGCAAGACCGTGTGGGCGGAGCTGGATGAGCACCCCTGGCGCGTCGACGGTCCGAGGTGACCGGCCCGCGTCGGACAGCCGGAACGGATCCCTCGGGGTCACGCGGGTCGAATCCCCAGCGGGTGAATTCCACGGGCACGGCCGCGTCCACCTGATGTGCGGTGCCCATCAGGGAGGTGGCCCGACACGCAGAGTGCGCGCCTCTTTCCTGCCGGCCCCGTCGCGGTTCACGCCTTACCGTCATCCCGTGTCCCAGAGCAGCGACGACAGTCCCCACGACGGCGGCGGTCGTGGTGACCGCCCCGACTCGTCGATCACAAGGCGCAACGAGGTGCTACTCCAGCAGTCGGCGCCGCGCACTCGTGTGCTTGACGATCACCGGTACCGGGTGACGCCGGGACGCGGTTGCACGACCCTGCGTCTGCAGCTGTTCACCGGTCCGGGTCTTCGACCGGTGGTGGTGGTGACCCAGCGGACCGACGAGGGCATGTCGCTGTTCACCGGGACCGAGGTCATGATCGGCCACGTGTGGCGTGAGCACTTCCCCGCCGAGCCGTTGCCGCCGGTGTGGGTGCAGCGCCAGCTCATGCCCGAGGACTGGGACGTCGCGCCCTACACCATGGTCCTGGTCGACGCCGGTGACGACTTCACCGTGGCCAACCCGGAATGGCCACCGCTGACGCAGCAACAGGTCGACATCCTCGTCGGACAGCCCGTTTCCCCCGACCGCGGCGACTACCGGCCACGACAACCCGCATCGGTGTGCCGACTGCGGTTCACCCCGTCCGAGGTCGGCTCGATGCCACCCACCCAGCCCTTCCCCTCGACATGCACGACCGGCAACGACGACATGCCACGCCTGCGGCCGCCGCAGTGGCTGATCGGCGCGTGGCGTCGCCGCCGCGGCAGCCGGATCTGCTGCTGGTACCACCACGGCGACTGGGGCGCGGTCAACGAGCTCGCGCTGCGCCTGCTGGCCGACGTCCCCGACCCCGACGCCGACGAGGACGAGATCGTGGACCAGGTCCTGACCGCGGCCCACCACCAACAGGTCGACCCGTGGACCGTCGAGGCGCTCACCAGCTTGTTCATCGACCCGATCGTGCTGCAGACCGACGTCGAGGGCCGGATGTCCGCGTTCGCCGGTGGTCGGCGCCGGGTGCAGGCGATGCGGGACGCGAGTGCCGTGCGCACCGTGATCGCTGTCGAGGTCCTCGTTCCGGTCACCCCGCACCACCACGACCGTCGACGAACCACGGCGACCACCCGCGGGGCAGGTGGAAGGCGACGTCGACCGACCCCGGCTGACGGGGGAACCTCAGATCGACTTCGACACGGGCTCCTGGCCGACCAGGACCTCCAGCCGCGTGAGCAGCTCGGCGGGTGAGGGCATCGCGGCCATCTCGGCCCGCACCTCGGCCGTGGCCGCGCGCAGCCGGTCGTCGCCGATCAGCTGCCGGACGAGGTCGGCGTCCACGTCGTCGGGCGTGCCCGCGAGGCCGATGCCGCGCGCCACGACCGCCGCCGCGTTGATCGGCCGGTCGCTCGCGCCGTCGTCGGGCAGCAGGAGCTGCGGCACGCCCGCGTCGATCGCGGCGTACGTGGTGCCGGAACCGCCGTGGTGCACGATGGCGGCGCACGTGGGCAGCAGGGCGTTGAGCGGCAGCCAGCCGTCGGCGCGCACGTTCGGCGGGAGGTCACCGAGCTTGGGGAGGTCGTAGGGGTCGATGGCGATCACGAACTCGGCGTCGACCCGCGGAGCGAACGCGATGATCCGTTCGAGCAGGCCGATGCCGTCCGGTCGTTTGCCGACGAGGGTGCCGACGGTGACCGCGACACGGGGGCGTTCGGGTGGGTGGACGGCCCACTGGGGGAGAACGACGCCGCCGTTGTAGGGCACCGGCCGCATCGACCACCCGTCCCGGCCCGCGGGGGCGAGGCTCGGCGGCACGATGTCGATCCACGGCGAGTCGTCCACCAGGTCGGGCACGCCGTGGCGGGCCAGCGCCGCCGACATGTGGCGGAGCTGCCCGGCGAGCGCTCCGGGTTCGATGCCCAGGTCGTGGCGCACGCACGGCACGTCGAGGACCCCGGCGACGAGCCTGCCGAACGGGGCCATGCGTTCGTGGACGACGACGTCGGGGCGCCACGCCTCGGCATGCGCGACCGCGCCGTCGGCCACCCACTCGCCCCAGGTGCCGAACAGCGCGCCCGCCAGGTCCTCCGACTGGTCGCCCGCCGCGATGCGCTGGTGCAGGTCGCGCTCCTTGGTCACGAAGTCGATGAACAGGCTCCGCTGCGTCATCCCCGGCGCGATGTCGGCCACGGGCAGTCCTGCCCGTGCCGCCTGCTCCGCGCTCTCGCCGAACGTGGCCACCAGCACCTCGTGACCGGCGGCCCTGGCCGCCCAGGCGATCGGGATCAGCGGGAACAGGTGGCCGAGCGAGGGGAGGGAGGCGAACAGAACGCGCATCGGACTCCGTTCAACGGGCCGGCAGGGTCGTCGTGGCGTACCCGGTCGGTCGGGTCGGCTGGTCGCGGCAACCACCGTAGGCGGTGATTTTCGTGGTGTCCCACGAATTGCGCGGATCCGACACCCCGAGTCGTCGGACCGGACCTGCTGCCGTTCCGGATGTGCGCGCTGCCCGAGGCGGACGGTCGAGTGGCGGGACCCTATTTTTGCGGCATTCGCCCGCAGCACTTCATAAGAATGTCGGATACTCCTATAATAAATTCCTATACACCATTCGAAACTGTTCACACGTGCGGCGGATAGGCGAAGTCGAACAATTATCGGTAACGTCATGATTCGGATTAAATCGTTCCCGGCATGCGTCTCCACTTTCCCTGTTTTTCCACGGTGCCGTCAACGGTTGTTCCGCTCCGACATTCCTGCAGCGTTGGAAAGGAATCAAGCGTGAAAAGGAATACCCTCTGGTCGACCGGCGCCTTCGCCCTTGCCCTGGTGGTGGTCGGTGCCTGCATGCAGCCCGCCGTCGCCGCGGACGACGTCGCGGCCACGTCGGCTCCGTCCTCGCCCAAGGTCAGCGCCGCGCTGTCCGCGACCCTGCAACGGGACCTGCACCTGACCGCGGACCAGGCAGCCCTGCGCCTGGCGCGCGAGGAGGCCGCTCGGGTGACCGAGCGGCACGCCCAAGACGTGCTGGGGTCCGCGTACGCCGGTAGCTGGTTCGACGCGGACAGCGGCAAACTGGTCGCCCTGAGCACCGACCCGGCCAAGGCCTCGGCCTTGGCGGGCAAGGACATCGAGGTTCGCACCGCGGCCCGCACCGCTGTCCAACTGGACGCGGCCAAGACCGGCATCGACGCGCTCGCGAACCGTCGAGCACCCGCTGCGGTCAACAGCTGGTATGTCGACGTGCAGAGCAACAGCGTCGTGATCGACGTCAACCGCACCAAGCTCGACGACGCCGCGAAGTCCTTCCTCGACAAGGCGAGGGCCGGTCGCGAGTACGTCCGCGTCGTGGAGAGCACGACCTCTCCCCGTCCGCTCGCCGACGTCGTCGGTGGTTGGCCCTACTACATCAACTCCGCCGCCCGCTGCTCCGTCGGATTCACCGTCTACGGCGGTTTCGTCTCCGCGGGTCACTGCGGCCGCCCCGGCGACACGGTCTCCGACAACGCGGGCACGGTCATCGGCAGCTTCGCGGGCTCGACCTTCCCCACCTACGACTACTCCTGGGTCTCCACCAACCCCGGCGTGACCCTGTGGGGTTACGTCGAGGGCTACAACGGCTCCTGGTACTACGTCCGCGGATCCGCACAGGCCGCGGTCGGCTCGGGCATCTGCCGCTCCGGCTCCACCACGGGGCTGCGCTGCGGCACCATCCTCGGGCGCGGCGAGACCGTCAACTACCCGCAAGGCACCGTCTACAACCTGACCCGCACCAACGTCTGTGCGGAGCCCGGCGACTCAGGCGGGTCCTGGATCAGCGCCAACCAGGCCCAGGGCGTCACCTCCGGCGGCTCGGGCAACTGCACCTCCGGCGGCACCACCTACTACCAGGAGGTCAACCCCATCCTCGCCGCCTACGGACTCACCCTGATCCTGACCTGATCGACCACCGCCCACCACTGATCGCGGCGCGGTACGGCGCGGCCCGGACAGCATGAACGGGTGAACGGACCGGTGAGCACCGATTCCCTTGCAGGGGAGTCGGTGCTCACCGCTGCCAAGGGGACGCGGCTGGGCACATGATTGAGGTCATGCCGTGGGACGTGTGAGGGAGGTTCGGATTGGGTAGATCGGTCCTACGTGGACCGATGGGAGATTTGGCATGAGCGAAGCAGATCACGTCTGGCGCGTCACCGCGGCCGAGCGCGAGCACGAGGTCGAGATCGATCACAGCGCGATGACCGGCAAGATCCTGGTGTCCGTCGACGGTCAGCAGGTGGGGGACGGGCGTCTGTGGTTCTCGAAGAAGGAGATCGACTTCACGGTGGGTGGGCTGCCCGCGCGGATCGAAGTCGAGTACGCCTATTCCGGCCTCGCTGTCCAGAGCAGCCTGCACGTCGACGGCAAGTACGTGGAGCCGCTGCGGTAGATCACCCCGTCGGCGTGCACCGTGGTCGAGGGAACCAGTGCCCTCGACTCACGGTGCACGCCGATCTCAGGTCCTGATCAGCGCGCTCTTATGCGCCGATCAACGTGAAGTGGTTTCGCTTCAATCGGACCGCAACGTCGAGACCACCTCGGTGATCCACTGCATCTCCCCGCCCAACAGGGGTTCCAGGCGTGCGCGGCGACGGCGTGGCGCGCATCCTATCCGTTCGGCACCACATCGGCATGACGGCGCCGGAATGGGTGGTGGCGGGTAGAGCACCGTCATGCCGAACCGGCCGAGCGGTGCGAACATCGGTCCATGGCCTTCACCGCACCGCGTCGCCCGTCCACCTCGGCCCGCCGCCGGATTCCCGGCGTACGCCGCCTGTGACGTCGACCGGCCTCAATGGACGTTCGCTTCGAGGCAAGCGGTGATCCTCCGAAATCCGACCAGGGCAACCGAGGAGTCGACATCAAAGCGCTGACATGGCAGGGAAACGCGGACGTTCAGGTCACCGAGGTGCCGGATCCGCGCATCGAGGAGCCGACCGACGCGATCATCAAGGTGACCTCGACCGCGATCTGCGGCTCCGACCTGCATCTCTACGGCGTTCTGGGCCCTTACCTCTCGCCGGGCGACGTGCTCGGCCACGAGGCGATGGGCATCGTCGAGGAGGTGGGTCCCGGCGCTGCCGCCCACCTGTCGGTGGGGGATCGCGTCGTGGTGCCGTTCAACATCTCGTGCGGTCACTGCTGGATGTGCGGCCGGGGCCTGTTCGCGCAGTGCGAGACGACCCAGGTCCGCGAGCAAGGGAAGGGCGCGAGCCTGTTCGGCTACACCTCCCTCTACGGTTCCGTGCCCGGTGGGCAGGCGGAGTACCTCCGCGTGCCGCAGGCCCAGTTCGGACCGATCGTCATCCCCGAGGGCACACCGGACGAGCAGTTCCTGTTCCTGTCCGACATCCTCCCGACCGCCTGGCAGGCCGTCCGCTACGCCGACGTGCCACCCGGTGGCACGGTGGCGGTCCTCGGCCTCGGCCCGGTCGGGCAGTTCGCCGTCCGGATCGCCGCCCATCTCGGGGCCGGTCGGGTCATCGGGGTCGACCGGGTGCCGGAACGGCTCGCCCTCGCCGCGCGGTACGGCGCCGAGCCGGTCAACCTCGACGACGTCGACGACGTCGCCGAGACGTTGATCGACATGGTCGACGGTCGCGGTCCGGACGCCACCATCGACGCCGTGGGGATGGAAGCACACGGTGGACGGCTCGTCGCGATGGCGCAGAAGGCCACCGGCCTCCTCCCGGACGCGTTGGCGCAGAAGGTGACCGACAAGCTGGCCGTGGACCGGCTCGACGCGCTGCACGCCGCGCTGAAGGGTGTGCGACGGGGTGGGACCGCGTCGGTGTCCGGCGTGTACGGGGGTGAGGTCGACCCGATGCCGATGATGGAGATGTTCGACCGGGGCATCCAGTTGCGGATGGGTCAGGCCCACGTGCGCAGGTGGACCGACGAGATCCTGCCGCTGCTGCTCGATCCGGCCGACCCGCTCGGCACGCTGGACCTCACCACGCACCACCTGCCCCTCGCCGAGGCCGCGAGCGGCTACGAGATGTTCCGCAGCAAGCGGGACGGCTGCGTCAAGGTGGTGCTCAACCCGTGACCGGGCGGGTCGTGGTCGTGGTGGGCGCCAGTAGCGGGATCGGTTTGGCCGCCGCGATCGCGTTCGCCGCCCGCCACGACGACCTGGTGCTGGTGTCGCGCAGCGCCGATGCGCTCGAAGCCGCGAAGACCGCATGTCGAAGCGCGGGGGCCGGTGAGGTGGACGTCGTCGTCGACGACATCCGCGATCCGGCGGCGGCCGACCGGGTCGTCGCGCGAACCCTGGACCGGCACGGGCGCATCGATGTCGTCGTGCACACCGCGACGGTCATGGGTTACGGCACCGTGGAGGCGATGCCTGCGGAGGTGTTCACCGCCGTCGTCGACACCGCCGTGCACGGCACCGTCCACTTGAGCCGCGCCGTTCTCCCGGTCCTGCGCCGCCAGCACGCGGGGGTGTTCATCGGGGTCAACTCACTGCTGGGTTCGGTCACCGTGCCCCAGATGGGCGCCTACGCGGCCTCGAAGTGGGGGCAACGCGCCGTGTTGCGCACCCTGCAACAGGAGACGCGCGACGAGCCCGGTGTGCACGTGTGCATCGTGAGTCCGGGAAGCATCAACACCCCCATCTACTACCAGGCCGCCAACTACACCGGTCAGGCCGCCCGACCGCCGTGGCCGGTCCTGAGCCCGGAACGAGCGGGCGCGGCGATCGTGCGGCTGGCGGACCGGCCCCGCAGGCACGTGTCCGTGCCGGTCGGGCCGGGAAATCCGCTCATCATCGCCGGATTCCGGCTGCTGCCGCTCCTCTACGACCGGCTCGTCGGCCCGCTGTTCCGGTTGGCCGCGCTCACCCGGAAGTCGCTGGAACCCGCCGCGGGCAACGTGCACGAGCCGGTGCCCGGTCAGGAGCGCGTCCACGGTCGCTGGCCGCAGCCCCGCTGACGACCACCGCCCAACCCGTCGCCGCACCGACGGGTTCGGTGGTCGCGCGGGTGGCGACGTCGAGCACCAGGTGGGGCCGGGATCAAGGGCGGTCGTCGAACAGTTGGGTCCACCGGCTGTCGTAGCCCCCGTTCGCCGCCGTGTACCACTCACCCTGGAGCCACGTGCCGGATTCGCGGTGGCCTGCCGTGTCGACCACGCCCGTGTGCACGAAGTAGTCGTGCTGGCGCCAGTAGGCGTTGTGGGAGGCCTGGTCACCGCTTGCCGCACCGCGGCTGCGCCCGGCGCTGTCCAGGCCCACGCCCTCGTAGCCGCCGAAGTCGTCGGAGCCCGAGATGTCGTCCGCGTTCTCCTCGCCGGAGTACGCGCCGTACAGCCAGGACTTCGACGGGATGCCCTCGCGGCCGTCGGTGAGGTCGGACGCGCCGTTGTCGCGCGAGGCCGTGTAGAAGCGCTGCAAACCGGCGCTCACCTCGACCTGGCCCGATTCCGAGGTGACCGGCGACTCCAGCAGGACGTCACTGGACTTCGAGCTCAGCCAGTTCACCGCCCAGTTCGCGTTCTGCCAGTGGGTCGGGATGATGTCGGCCAGGTCCTGAAGCTCGTAGGTCACGCGCTTGACCGACTGCCACCCGGTGGACGTGCCGTTGTCCAGTCTGCTCACCAACGCGGACGCGGTCGCGGAGGTGATCGGCTGCGCCCTCCACGCCGACACGGCGGCGGGGGATCCCTCCGGCACGAACGCGTAGTGCACGTTCTTCTCGCTGCCGTTGTTGATGTCGACCTCGGCCTTCTTCGCGCTGTTCATGTTCGCCGCGACGGTCTCCCACGCCGTCGTCGCGAAGCGCAGCTCGTGGCCGTGGGTGTTGATCGACGGCAGATCGAAGTTGCTGCCGTCGGCCTGCCACACCAGCAGGTGCTTGCCGGTCGCGGTGGTCATGAACTTCACCGAGCTGTCGGTCGTGCGGCGCATCACGTGGTCCTTGTGGTGCGTGATCGTGGCGTGCTGGACGCTCTCGCCTCCCGCGCCCGGCGTGCCGGAGACTCCTCGCACGACGAGTTCGATCCGCTCCCAGTCGTGGATCTCGGTGAGGTCCTTGTCGGCCGCGTTGTACACGTGGTAGAGCAGCACCAGGTTCTTCGACCCGTTCTCGGTGTACTCGATCAGCGCCGTGTAGAGCGTCGGGCGGATGCGCCAACCGGTGTTGGCCCCGGCCGCGTACTGGGTGACGCCGCGCCAGTCGACCCGGTTGTCGGCGAAGTTCCCATCGCGGTCGAAGTCGTAGTTCGACAGCCAGTCCGTGCCCTCCTGGCCGTTGTTCTCGTCACCGCGCTTGAAGATCAACGGAGCGTAGTGCTGGAGGTAGGACTGCCGCTGAGCTGTGGTCAGCGTCCACGGGGCAGCCGCGGCGCTGCCCGCGCCAGGCCACACCACGGCAGCGGCCATGAGCAACGCGGCCAGCAGAACACGCGAACTCGCGAACACCGCAACTCCCCTTGACGTCAGGCGCTTCCCCAGTCATGCGTACCTGCCGCGGTGGACATGCGCGCGAGGTGGCTTCGGGAATGCCGGTGAAGCCCTTCGGGGCGGCGCCGTCGAGGTCGCCGAACGGTATGCGGGTGATCGGGTGAACCGGTTTCAGGTTGGCCGGCATTCCTGGTAATCGTTGACAAGTGCCGCTCGTCACCGTTGGAGAGGATCGTCCATGTCCTTGGTAGCACGAGGAAAACTCGTGACAGCCCTGCTCGCGGCGGCTTTGTCGGCGAGCGTCGCGACGACGCCCGCGTCCGCCGCGGCCGACTCCCCGGTCACCATCCAGGCCGGAAGCGGAACGGTCGGCGACCCGTGGGTCCCGATGCGGGAAGCCCACACCACGTGCGAGTCGACCACGCTGTTCGGCAACTACTCCGGTGGCGCCCACCACGACCCGATCGTCGTGCTGCCGAGCGGCACGTGGATCGGCGTCCGGTACGTCACCGGCGACGGCCGGTCCGCCGATGTCCTGTGGCACAACCACAGCCAGTGGGGCTTCCTGCTCCGAAGCTGCTTCGCCTTCGACTGACGACCAGAGGAGTCCACGTGAAGATGGCCGCACTGAGCACGGCCCTGATGCTGACCGCCGTGCTCGCTCCCTCCGCCTCCGCTGATCCGTCCACGCAGGCCGTGCGCCAGGTGTGCGCGCAAGACCTCTACGTCCGAGCCACGGCCGCGGGCGTCGTCATAGGCACCCTGTACTTCCACGAGAACTTCGACGTGTCCCGCTACTCGCCCAGCCGCGACTGGGTTTTCGGCCACGCCTACGGCAACGTCCACCAGGACGGCTGGGTGCAGAACGGCTGGTTCTGCTAGGCCGTCGAGCGCGTCGCACGCGCTGACGAGCGCTTGGCGGCGCCAGGCGCCCGGACGCGGAGGGCACCGGTTCAGCGCGGGTTCAGCGCGGTGCGCGATCTTCCTGTCGACCCGTGCGACCAACAGGAGGGACGACCCATGACGATGTACCGGAGGAGATGGCTGGCCAGCGCAGGTGCCCTCAGCGCGGCGACCGCGCTGGTCCTGGCCGGTGTGGCCATCGCGCAGCCGCCGACCGGGGCGGGCACGAACGTCTCGACGTGCAACAACCCGGTGCTGAACAAGACGCTCGCCGAGTGGGGCTCGCTGCGCGGGGCGAGTGCGGTCCGCGAGGCCGTCGTCGACCACCGGTCGGCGAGGTTCGCCTACGCGCAGAAGAACAACTCCGTGCTGAACCCGTCGTTCTACCTGCCGCAGCAGCAGGTCAAGAGCGGTGAGGTGTGGGCCTTCGCCTACGACGTCGCGGCCGAGCAGAGCGGCCGCGCCCGCGTCGAGGTCGACTGGTACTCCACGCCCGAGGGCGACAACAGCGGGTACCTCGGGAACGTCCCCGGCGCGTGGGTGTCGTTCGCGACCGGTGGGTGGACCCGTGTCGCGAGCGAGTTCACCGCTCCGTCCGGCGCGGTGCGGGCGAACGTGCTCACCGATCACGAATACGCCGCCACCGGTGCGAGCTTCCGGGCGACCGCGTGCGACTACCACGTGGGCTCCGGCACCACCACGACCACGACGACGACCACCACGAACCCGTCCACCGACCAGACGCAGGCCGCCGTCCGCAACGGTTGGGGTGCGCCGCTGCCGAGTTCCGACGAGTTCGGCGGCACCGGTCCTGTCGACCCGGCGAAGTGGTCGGTGCCCAGTGGCACCGAAGGCGGGACGGCGGGGTGTTGGCCGGGGCACAACGGCAACGGTCGGCGCTGCGCGAAGAACGCCGCGGTGGCAGGCGGAACCATGAAGATGACCGGTGAGGCGAACGGCGACACGGGCTGGCTCAAGCATCGGCTCGACCGGCAGTACGGCCGCTGGGAGATCCGCTCGCGCTCGCAGAACACCGGCGCCTCGGGCGGTCGGTACCACGTGCTGCACCTGATCTGGCCGACCTCCGAGCGGTGGCCCCAGGACGGCGAGTACGACTGGGTCGAGTACACCGATCCCGACGCCCAGTGCCTGTCGGCGTTCCTGCACTACCCGCACCCCTCGGACGTGGCCGTCCAGCAGGAGTACCGGGAGCGGTGCACGGTCGACATGCGCCAGTGGCACAACTTCGCGTTCGAGTGGACCCCTTCGGCGTTGGTCGGCTACGTGGACGGCGTCGAGTGGTTCCGCGTCTCCGGCGGTGGCGGCCCGAACGGGCGGCAGAACATCCAGACCATGCCGTCGGGACACCTCAACATCCAACTCGACAACTTCACCGGCGACGGCGGCCTGCGCCCGGCGGTGTTCGAGGTCGACTGGGTCCGCGTCTACTCCTGATCCGCCGCCTGCCCGGTGGGTTCGCGAACCCACCGGGCAGGCGGGCCACTACCGCGGCACCACACCGGCGGTCGCCGCGACCGGGCGGTCCAGGGCGGGGTCGTTCCGCACCATCCGCTCGTACAGGCGGTGCAGCTCCGACCCTGGGGCGGTGCCCGACGCCTGCCACGCGTCGTGGAAGACCCGGAACGCCTCGGTGGGTCGTCCCGCGCGGTACAGGGCCACCATCAGCAGCCCGTGCAGCCGCTCGTGCCACGGGTAGGAGGCGGCCAGGACTCGCAACTCCGGGACCAGTTCCGCGTCCCGCCCGGCCCGCACCTCCAAGTCCAGGCGTTCTTCCAGCACTGCCAAGCGCTCCTCGGTCAACGCCTGCTTGATCGAGGCGATGCCTGGGGCGTTCACGTCCTCCAACGGCTCACCCCGCCACAGCCCCAGCGCCCGGCGCAAGACCGACGCCCGTTCTTCGCCGCAGGACCGCGCGACCAGTGCGCGAAACCGGTGGAGGTCGATCAGCGCGGGGTCCACCTCCAACACGTACCCTGCGGTGTGGTGCGCCAAGCGGACCCCCGGATCGATCGACAGGACCCGTCGCAGATCCGACACGGCCTGCTGCACGACGTTGCGCGCCGTTCGCGGCATCCGGTCGTCGTCCCACAGCGCGTCGACGAACCGCTCGAACACCACCACATGGCCGACGTCCCGCAGAAGCAGTGCCAGCACACACCGCTGCTGTGCTTTGGGAACCGCGATCTCCAGACCCCTGTGCCACACCGCGACCGGCCCCAGCAAACCGAACTCCACACGCACCCCCTGGTCATACCTCCAGCGCCGACCTCTCAGCCGGCCACCCGCACGGCGAATGGCCTACCTGCGCCCGATCGCGACTCGCTGCTCCTGGCCGGAACCCCATGCGGTCGCTACTTCCGCGGGATTTCCGCCAGTTCCCTGGCCGTGTCGCCGGAAATCACGTCCTGTGCGGTGACCACGCTCTTGACCGCGTTGCGGAACGCCCGGCCGAATTCGGTGTAGTTCCGGTTCGTCGGGCGCGGCCCGGCGTCCTGCAACGCCCTCCGCACCTGGACCAGGTACTCACCTCGGGCTCGGTCGTACACCGAGTCCCTGGTCGGCGCGAATCCGCCGATCTCGGCCAGGATCTGCCGGCTATGCGCGCTGGTGAGGAATTGGACAAGGGCCTGGGCGGCTTTCGGCTTGCTGGTGTGCGCGGTCGGTCGCGCGGATACCGAGGTGACCACGAGGGTCACCAGGGTGAACAGGACGATGAGCGGAACTCGACAACCGGGCGGTCGTCGATCCGTCGAATCAGTCATGTGGTCCCCGGCCGAAGCGGTTGGTGGAGAGTGACAGCGTGCGGCGAAGGGCCGGGAGGGTTCCCAGCGGATGCCCGCAGCGCGGCTTGATCGACTGGATACGATGCGACGAGGCCACGCGGGGAGAGCGAATCGTGCAGACGGAGCATGTCGTCGCCAACAGGTACCGGCTGGAAGAGCAGATCGGCTCCGGGGGCAGCGGAGTCGTGTGGCGGGCCACCGACGAACGCCTCGGCAGGCCGGTCGCGCTGAAGCGAGCCCTGTCCGGAGACGGGGACCCGCAGCGGTTCCGGCAGTTGGAACGCGAGGCGAAGCTGCTCGCCCAGTTGAACCACCGGCACGTCGTGACGATCTACGACGTGCTCAACGACAACGGCGAGTGCTGGCTGGTCATGGAGTACGTGCCGGCGCGGAGCATGGCCGAGTTGGACGTCGTCACACCTCAGCAGGCGGCGAAGCTGGGCGCGCAGATCGCCGACGCGCTCGCGGCGGTGCACGCGAAGGGAATCCTGCACCGCGACATCAAGCCCGGCAACGTTCTCATGATCTCTGAGGACGAGGTGAAGCTCGCCGACTTCGGCATTTCCCGCGGCACCACCGGCGACGCGACCGTGACCAGCCCTGATCTGCTCACCGGGTCACCGGGGTACGTGGCGCCGGAGGTGGCCAACGGTGCCGCTCCGACGGCGGCGTCCGACGTGTTCTCGCTGGCATCCACGCTGTTCGCCGTGGTGGAGGGCGAATCACCGGTCGGTGCGACGACCGACGACATGCAGCTGCGCCTTCGACGGGCCGCCAACGGCGCCATCGCCTCGCCGCGCAGGAGCGGCCCGCTCGGACCGGTGCTGGAGCGGATGCTGCGCGTCGACGCCGAACAGCGTCCCACCGCGGCCGAGGCGCACGAGATCCTCGCGGACATCGCCGGCGTGCAGGCGGCACAGCGCGCACCCCACCCGAGTTTCGTTCGACGCCGAGGACTTCTCGTGACCGTCGGGGTGCTGGTCGCGGTCGCGGCGGTGGTGAGCTGGGTCGCGTTCTCCGGTGAGCCCAGGACGCCGACGGGGCCCGTGCTCGCAGTTGGCCCGCACGACGCCGATCCGTGCTCGCTGATCCGCGACGCGGCTCTGGAGGAGTTCGGCAATCCCAACCCGGTCCCGGACAACTCCGGGTTCAACCAGTGCAACATGATCGTCAAGAAGGACAGGAAGGAGGCGAACGTCCAGGCGGTGATCGACAACACTCCCGACGAGCAGGACCTCGTGCAGGCCCAGGACAAGGGGCGGTACCGGCTCGTGACCGAAGCGGCGGGTGAGGGGTCCTGCGGACGCCGGTTGCTGTTATCCGACAACTACGAGATCCGGATCGACGTGACCAGGGCCAACGACATCGACGCCGACGCTTGCGACATGGCCGACGCCGCCGTCCGGAGTGCCGACGCGGTGATCGCCGGAGGGCCGATTCCAGCGCGCCGACCCGACAACCCGGCATCACATGAGGACTCGTTCATCGGATCGGACGCCTGTAGAGCCAAGGACTCGCCGTCGTTCCCCGAAGAGCACGGGATCGACCGTGGGAATCCGAAGGTCGGCTTCGGTCATTGGATGTGCACCTGGACCAGTACCACCGAGGATGTTTCTTACCAGCTGCGTTTTTCCCGGTCGAAGTTGTTGGAGAAGACCGGTGCGACGAAGTCGCAGACCGCCGGCCGGTCTTCCACGACCGAATCCGTACCCGACAGGGATTTGTGCGAGGTCAACGTGCGCAATTTCCAGTACAAGGACGCGTACGACGATGACAAGAACGAGGTGTTGGAAGCCACCGTTACCGGCAAGACCCTGTCGCCGGACGAACGGTGCGGGCTCGCAGACCAGTTGGCCACGGCCTTCTTCCCACCACGATGACGCGGGAACCCTCCCGCGGGTTCCAGGCAGGCTGACGGGTGCGCTGCCCACACGAGGTGCCAGGAGGCGAACATGCCAGGAGAACGGCCGAACGAACTCCCGGCGGGCCACCACAGCCTCGCCCTGGGTGTCCCCGCCAGCGTCGCACCCGGCATGTTGCACGTGCTGGCGGCGACCGGCGGCATCACCTTCGGCCCCAAAGAGGGGCGCACTGTCCTCTTCGGACGGCGCAAGCCGGGGGTGCACGTCTGCGTTGGCGAGGACGACCTGCGCATCAGCAGGGAGCACGGGGCGCTCACCTGTCGTGGTGGCCGGTGGTGGATCAGCACGCTGGGTCGCCTTCCGCTGCGGCTGCCCGAATCCCGCCTGTTGTTCCGGCAGGACGAGCCGATCCCGTTGCGGTCGGGGTACACCCCGCTGTTCGTCCGCGGTTCCCACGAACGACTGCATCTGCTCGAAGTGCACGTGCAACCCGAGGACGGCGGCCGACCACCGGCCGACCACCACGCGCCGACCAGGCCTCCGCGCACGTGGCACCTCACTTCCCTGGAGAAGCGCGTGGTCGTCGTGCTTGCCCAGCGGTACCTCCTGCACGAGCTGCACCCGATTCCCCTGTCCTGGCGCCAGGTCGCGGAACACCTCAACGAGATCCGGCCGGACGAAAACTGGAACCACAAGAAGGTCGAGCGCGTCGTCACCGAGGTGCGGAACAGGTTGAGCGGCAACGGCGTTTCCGGCCTGACCCGTGAAGAGGTCGGTGAGCCCATCGGGAACACGCTGAACCACAACCTCATCCGCGAACTGATGGAGAGCACCACCCTCGTACCACCGGACCTCCGCGTCCTCGACCACGAGGGCTGAGACCTCCGCTGACCGGTTCGTTTCCTCGGGGACTGTGACAGAACGCGGACACAGCGCGCACGGGCTCGCCACACAGCGGGCCGACGATTGGCTCGTGACGCAGAACCCGGTGCTCGTTCGTCCCTCCGTCGTTCGTCGCGATGCCGGCCGGTTCCTCATGGCCGCTTTCGCCTGCCTGCTCGCGCTCGGTCTGACCTGCGTGGTGTTCGTGTGGACGCCAAGACTTCCACGCCGCAGCCGTGGCCGTCGGCCCGTGGCGGCCTGGGGTAGGCGGGTTGGAAGGACCCCGCGAACGAGTACGGCCGGGTCGATTCGGTGCCACCGGTGATGGCGATCGCGGGTGCGGCGCTCAGGAGGGGCACGGCCAGCACGGCCGCGACCAGCAGGGTTGTGCTTCGCATGGCACCACTGTGGCCGGCTGACGTGCGCGTGACGCGATGGTCGTGTGATGGTTCCGCTACAGGTGGTCGAGGACTCGGCACGTGCTGCGGCAGGAGGTGCGTCGATCGGACCTGCCGCACGCCTGAGGCCGCTACGGCGACCCAGGACCTACAAGACGGTGGAGTTGCGGGTGTTTGGCCGTGCGCTGGTCGCCGGAGGATTGGCCGCGCAGGCGCCTGCCGAGCCAAGGGCCGAGGAAGGTAGCCGCCCAACGCAGTTCGGCGGTGGCGGGCCACTGCGTGGACAGGGGGAGCGGCGGCGGGGGCTTGGTCCAGGAATCGTCGCTGCCCGGCACCTGCAAGGCGTGCGCGACCGCGGCGGCGATCAGCTGATGGCCCGAAGGGCTGCAGTGCAGCCGATCGTCGCTGTAGAACCGGCGGTCGGCGACGGCGGAGTGCCGGGCGATCTCCGCGACGACGACCCCGTGCCGGGCGGCCGCGGCGCGGATCCGGTCGTTGATGTCGAGGATGCGGGAGCGAACCGGCCGGGCCAGGGGGATGATCCTGGTGAGGTCGGGGAAGGTCACGGTGGCCACGCGGGCTCCGGAGTCGGTGAGCGCGGCGAACATCGCTTCCAGGTGACCGACCACCGTGGAGGGCTCGACCCGAAACCTCAGCAGGTCGTTGACCCCGGCGACGACGGTGGCCACGTCGGGTCGCAGGGCGAGAGCGGGCCCCAGTTGCTCGGACCGGACCTCACCCGCGCGGCGGCCGCGGACGGCGAGGTTGGCGTACTGGAGATCGGGATTGTCGACGGCGAGGTGCTCGGCGAGCCGGTCGGCCCACCCCCGGAGGCCCACGACGTCGTCACCGTCGCCGACGCCTTCCGTTTGGCTGTCGCCCAGGGCGACGTAGCGCAGGTACTTGCCGCTCGGGACGGGTTCCGGGGCGCTCGTCTCGTGCGGCGTCATCGGTTGGCCACGATGTCTCCCTACTCAGGATGATGACTAATCATAAGCATGCCTATGATGAGCGTGTCCACCTGTCGACGACGAGGAGATGCGCCGGTGAGCCTGCGCCATGCTGTGCTCGCGGCGCTGCTGTCCGGCGAGTACAGCGGCTACCAGCTGACCAAGGCCTTCGACGTGGGTGTCGCCAACTTCTGGTACGCCCGGCCGCAACAGCTCTACTCGGAGCTGTCCAAGCTCGAGGACGGCGGGTTGATCAGCGGTCGGGACGTGGTCCAGCAAGCGCGTCCCACCAAGCGGCTGTTCACGGTCACCGACGCCGGCCTCGCCGAACTGGCGCGCTTCGCCGCCGACGTGGGCAAACCGTCGTTCATCCGCGACGACCTCCTGGTCAAAGTGCAAGCCGTCGACCACGTGGACGCGGCACCGGTGATCGCGCAACTGGATCAACGGGCCGCCGCCGCCGCGGCCAAGGTGGAGATCCTCGACAAGCTCCTGCTGCGCTTCCGCGGCGATCTCGACGAGGAGGCCTACCTGCGCCACGGCACTCCGATCGGGCCGTACCTGACGTGCTTGCGCGGCAAGCGGTTCGAGCAGGAACACCACGACTGGTCCGTGCGGGCCGCCGCACTCCTGCGTGATCGGGCGGCTCGGAACCATTCGGCTCCTACCCCGGATCAAGCCCGGTAGCACCGCCGAAGCGCGCCGCGCGGCTCTCCCGGAGACGATGCGCGGCGTGCTTTGATGACGGCGACGTTGCGGAGGACGCGCATGGAGCAGGCGACGGCCGACCGGCCGATCCACGAGCCCACCGCCGGCGTCTTGCCGACCGGCTGGTCCAAGCCTTGCCGTGAAGTCCGCCAAAGCGCCGGAGCCCGCGGTGGTCGCGCGGAAGGTTCCTCGCCGTGACACGGGTCGACTCGATGACGTTCGCGCTCCAACACGCGGATCTCCTCCGCGCGCGGGCGACGGCGGTCGACTTCGACCCGCACCTGCACGGCACGTACTCGGTCGTGGCCGTCACGAGCGGAACCGCTCACATATGGTCCAGCCGCTGGAGCAGGACCGTCCGCGCGGGCGATGTGTTCTTCTTCAACCCGTTCGAGGTGCACGCGGGCAGGAGTGCGGGCAGTCCCGCGCGGTACGACGTCCTCTACCCGTCGGAGGCGTTCCTCGACGGCTGCACCGCCACCATCGGGCCGGACGAGATCCGGATCATCCGAACCGAGGTGCTGCCACGAAGCCGGACGACCCGTGAGCTGGTCGACGCGCTGTCGGCACCGGTCGTCGACAGCGCGTGGATCGAGGAATCCCTCCGGCAGGTGCTGCGGGAGTGCAGTTTCTCGGTGGAATCGCCCACGTCGACCTCGTCGTCGATCGCGCGCACGGTGTGCGGGCTGGTCAGGCGGGACGGCCGGGGTTCGACTCGTACGGACGACCTCGCGCGCGAGATCGGCGTCAACCCGAGCCACCTCGTCCGCTCCTTCAGGAAGACGATCGGCATTCCCCCGCAGACCTACGTCCGTCAGGTCCGCGTCGCCAGGGCCCGTGAACTCATCTGCGCGGGATTCGAGCTGAACGACGTCGCGCAGATGGTGGACTTCTGCGATCAACCGCACCTCACCCGCGAGTTCAAGAAGGTGTTCGGCGTGCCGCCGGGAGCGCTGTCACGTGGTGTGCGCCGAAACTAGGCGTGCGACGCACATCCTGTTCAAGATTTCGGGGTTCGGCCCGGCCTACCGTCCACCTGTCCGAAAGGTGGTCATGATGTCGCACAGCACAAGCACCCACGCCAGCCGCTTTCCCGACGCCAACGGCTACTACGGGGATTTCGGCGGCAACCACTGGCCTCCGCACCTGGGGCCAGTGCTCGAGGAACTCACCGCCGCGTACGAGGAACTGCGGTCATCGCCGGACTTCTGGCATGAACTCGACAAGGCCCGAGCCGGTCTGCAGGGCAGGCCGACGCCGGTGCACCACCTGGAGAACATCTCGGACCAGGTGGGCGGCGCCAGGATCCACGTCAAGCGCGAGGACCTCAACCACACCGGCGCACACAAGATCAACCATTGCGTGGGGTTCGCGCTCCTCGCCAGGAAGATGGGCAAGCGGAAGCTGATCGCCGAAACGGGTGCGGGCCAGCACGGCGTCGCACTCGCCAGCGCGGCCGCCCGGTTCGGGCTCGAATGCGAAGTGCACATGGGCGCGGTCGACGTCGACAAGGTGAACACGAACGTGAGCCTCATGCGCCTCCTGGGTGCGCGGGTCGTCCCGGTGGCCTCCGGCCAATCGACGTTGAAGGAGGCCGGCGACTCGGCGTTGCAGGCTTACACCGAGCAGCACGCCCACGCCCTCTACGCGATCGGTTCGGCCATCGGACCGCATCCGTTCCCGATGATCGTCCGGGACTTCCAATCGGTCGTCGGGCACGAGGCCCGTGCGCAGTTCCTCTCGATCACCGGGGGAACGCTGCCCGACCACGTCGTCGCGTGCGTCGCAGGCGGCTCGAACGCGATCGGGGTGTACTCCGGCTTCCTGGACGACCCCGAGGTGGCCCTGCACGCGGTCGAACCCCTCGGCAGGAGCGGCCAACCCGGTCAGCACGCGGCCACGCTGACCTTCGGACGTCCGGGAATCCTGCACGGGGCCCGATCCGTCGTCCTCCAGGAGGACGACGGCGGACCCGCCTCGGTGATGTCGATCGCCTCAGGGCTCGCGTACCCCGGTGTCGGCCCCGAGATGGCCATGCTGCGCGAGTCCGGCCGATTGTCCATCGACACCGTTTCCGACGAGGAGGCGGTCACCACGTTCCTCCGCGTCGCACGGTCGGAAGGCATCATCCCGGCACTCGAGAGCTCGCACGCCCTAGCGTTCGCGATCCGCCTGGCGGGGGACAGGCCGCCCACCGAGCGTATCCTGGTGAACCTGTCGGGGCGCGGCGACAAGGACGTCGACTTCGTGCTGGCCAGGCGTGACGGCGGTGGGCCACTCCGGGGTTGATGGAGCGGGGAAAGCCATTTCGCTAAGCGTTTCCCCAGTAATCGACTCCTGGCGTTGACGGGTTCGCGGTACGCCGGCTTGACTGGCGTTCGTCGTCATGATCGCCGCAGCGAGCCCGGACGGTCCGCGGACGTGACCGGAGGAGGCTTTGGTGGGTGGTGGTGCTCGGCGGGAGGACTCGCCGGTGAGTCCGGAGCGGCGGCAAGGGCTGTCCTCTGTGGACGGTGCCGCGGTCGTCGGGCACCCGTTGCTCGAGGACGTCGCGGTCGCGGGTGATGTGGTGCTGACCGGGCGGTTGTCGGCGCGGACCCGCCCATGGCCTGCCGGGCACGTGGTCCGGGGTTCGGTTCCGCTACCCGGTGCGGCGTTGCTGGAGCTGGCGCTCTGGGCCGGTCGCCAGGTCGAGAGCGGGCTGGTCGAGGAGTTGATGGTCGAGAGGCCCCTTGTCCTGCCGGAGGACGGCTCGGTGGAGCTGCGGGTGCGGGTCGGCGCCGAGGACGCGGCGGGCAGGCGCGGGTTGGCCGTGCACTGTCGCGTGAGCGGTGCCGACAGCCCGTCGTGGACCCGGCACGCCACCGGTGCGCTGAGTTCGCGCGAGCCCGTTGGCGGAGTTCCGCTGGTGGAGTGGCCGCCTGGGGGAGCCGAGGTCGTGGACCCCGGTCGGCTCCACGATCCGGAGGCCGATGCCGCCTTCGAAGGGGCTCGGGCGGTGTGGCGTCGTGGTCCTGCTCTGCCCGGTGAGGTCCTTGGCCGACCCGGTGTCCGCCGCGCACGACGCCGCGCGCCTGGGAACGGACGCACCTGGCCGCGGCCGAACTCCTGCACACCGGGGGCAGACCCGCTTAGCAGGTCGCCGCGCAGTTGCTCGCCATCACCACCGGGGGCGGCGACTGGGCCACCGGCATGTTGCGGTCGGCCGCCGACTCGCTGACCGCGATGCCTCGTGGCTGGACACCATCCTCGAACGCGCGGAAGCGGACACCGTGGTCGCGCGCGCCCTCGTGCTCGCCGAGCACAGCCGGGTCGCGCTCGGACTCGGTGACCTGCGGGGTGCGCTGGCCCACGTCCTCGACTGCGGCCACCACCTCGACTCCGCGGGCTGGCGCAACCCGGCCCTGCACCCGTGGCGGATCGTCGCGGCCGGTCTTGCACCAGGGGCTCGGCGACCTCGACTCGGCGTGGGCACTGGCCGACGAGGAGTACGCGCACGCCTCGGCCTGGGGAGCACCCGCGCACCTCGGTGCCGCGATGCGGTTGCGCGCCTCGCTGACGGGAGGCGCCAAGGCCGTCGAACTCCTGCGGGAGACCGTGACCGTGCTCGCCGCGTCGGACAACCGGTTGCAGCGGGCGAAGACGTTCGTGCACCTGGGCAGGACGATGCGGGAGCAGGGGTACGACAACGCGGAGCAGTGGCTGCGGCAGGGCCGTGCCCTCGCGATCCGGTGCGGGGCGACCTGGCTAGTAGAGGCTGCGGGCGTCGAGACCGCGTCCGGCTCGTCGGACGCCCCGTCCTCCCCGACGGGCCTCCCGGTGCTGACGACGGCGGAACGGCAGGTCGCCCGGCTCGCCGCCGCGGGCCACACCAATCCCGAGATCGCCGACCACCTGTCCGTGACGTCCCGCACCGTGGAGAAGCACCTGACGAACACCTACCGCAAACTGGCCATTCCCGGCAGATCCGGCTTGGCCCACGCCCTTGGCGCGGATCAGTAGGACTTCGCCGGGACAGCACGCCGGATCACGTCGTGGAGCAGCGCCCGGTGCGCCGGCGGTGACCCGTTCCCGCGGAATCTCGAATCGCGGTGAGGGCGCCCGCGAGCATCGCGATGGTCATCGGGGAGATCCGCGGTTCTTCCGCGCCTGGTCGAGCCGGTCGAATCCACCGAGGAGCCTGAAGCCGCCCATCATCACGACCAGCAGCACCGCGCTGATGATGTAGATCGGTCGCGTGGTGGTCGGGAACGCCTTGCCCCACAAGATGCCCACGGCAAGGCTCACGACCATGGACCCCGCCACCCACAGCACCAGGACCGTGGTGGACGCCGGTTTGCGCGGACTCACCGCTCCTCTTCATCCTGCCGACCGGACGAGACCGTCGGCACTCGGGCTTGCCGGTCAAGTCGCAGGCTACAGTTTCGAAGGCTGTCGCAACTTGTTTCGAGGTTGATAGCGGAGGGTGTTTTGCGGGTCACGGTGGACGTCGTACTGCTCAGGATGAACAACCGAAATACGGCTTGTGAAAAGCGGTGAAATCGGACGAGTGCGGGAATTAAGTGTTCTGCTGCTTCGTGCTCGTCAGAGGCTGGTATCCGTGCTCAAATGGCACCTGCGGGCCGACCGTACGTACCTGATCAACCTTGACGGACCGGTCGGGCCTGTAATCGGTTGTGGAAATGATCTGTTTCAGGCACTTCAAGTAATTCGCCTGGAGCTGGAGACTTCGGGGTGGTTGATCGCCGTGCAGGGTGCTCGCAAGGATGCCTACGCGTCAGGCATGGTGCGAGATATGATTGGTGCAAGTCGTATTTACATTCTCCGAACCGGACAACAGGTGGAGCGGGAACATCTCGTGGATATCTTTGCCGAGGCGCCACCGGACAGCCTGGGAACCGTAGAGCAGCAGAAAAGCTGTTACCGGGACTGGCGACTGAGTCTGACGTAGCGGGTCTCAACATTGGTGGCAAGGCCCGGTTGGAATGGGCACGGCAACCATCACCGACACCTCGCGGTGACAGAACACGGCGGACAGCCCAGGGCGGTGAATGGGGCGGCGGGCTGGAGGGGGCGGACGTCGATGGGTCCCCGTGGTGGCGGCTCCGGTCTGCGAACAGGTGTGGTGAGGCATGGCGGGATCACTTCCTCCACACCGGTGTCGTTTTGGCCCGCAGGGTGTGATGGCCTACCGGCCCACCCCGACCAACAGTGCCGCCGAGCAGACGGTCGCCGCGGCGGGCAACGCACGGGTGAGCACCTTCGACCGAGTCGTCCTCGACAGCTCCCCGGACGTCCGCGACATCTTCCTCATGGGCGAACGCGTGGAACGTTGAGCGTCACCGTCCCGGCAGGAGCCGGGACGACAACGGGAACGGTAGGCGTGTCGATGATCAGGACCACGCCGTGGATCCCACCGCTAGCCTGCGACTGATCCCCTTGCGAGCGCGGGTGATTCGGGATCGTGCAGGTCCTCCAGCAGTTCGATCTGTCCTGAGAGGACGCTGGTGAGGATCGTCCGTGCCACCGCGAGCAGTTCGGCGACCCGTGGGGTGGTCAGCGAGTAGTGGACGGCCGACCCTTCCTTGCGCGTGACGACCAGCCCCGCGCGTCGGAGCACCGCCAGCTGTTGCGACAGGTTCGACGGTTCGATGTCCAGCTCGGTCAGCAGTTCGGCGACGGCGTACTCGCGCGTGCTGAGCAGTTCCAGCACCCTGATGCGCGCCGGGTGGCCGAGGGTTTTGAAGAACTCGGCCTTCAGCTGGTAGAGGGGCCTGCTCATCGGTTTCCTCCAGTGCCACGAAGAGTGGGAGCGACCGTTGTCGTCACGTGCCACCTCCTGCCTTTGCGCCTGGTGATCGGATTCTAGCAATCGTCGTGCTGGTGCAGCAGGACGCGGGCGTGCTCGATCGCCTCGGGGGTGGAGGCGAACACCCGGCCGAGGTCGCCCAGACGGGTGGCCAGGCCGAGTGCGTCGAGTACGCGTTCGTGGCCCGGTTTGACGCCGGACACGAGCACGGCGATGCCGCGGTGCTCCAGCCGTCCGATGACGTCGCGCAGGACCAGCGCGCCGGTGGCGTCGATGGTGGAGACGCGGGACATGCGCAGGATGACGACCTTGACGTCGGCGATCTCGGTGAGTTCGAGGAGGAACCGGTACGCGGCGGCGAAGAACAGCGGCCCGTCGAGGCGGTAGGCGACGATGTGCTCGGCCAGCAGCGCCTGCTCCTCCTGCGCGTGGTGGCTGTGGTCGAGGTCGACCTGCTCCAGTCGTGCGGTTCCGGCGATCGTGCGCAGCGCCAGACCGCCCGCGACGACCAGGCCGACGATGACGGCGGTGACCAGGTCCAGTGCGAGCGTGGTGACGGCGGTGAGCACCAGGACGAGCGCGTCGGAGCGGGTGGAGCGGAGCAGCGCGAGCACCGCGCCGACCTCGACCATGCGGATCGCGGTGGCCAGCAGGACCCCGGCCAGCGCCGCGATCGGGATCGCGCCCACGAGCGGCGCGGCGGTGAACACGATGACCGCCAGCACGAGGGCGTGGCTGAGCGCTGCCAACCGCGAGCGCGCTCCCGCCCGGACGTTGACCGCCGTGCGGGCGATCGCGGCGGTGGCGGGTACTCCGCCGAACAGCGGGGTGACGAGGTTCGCCAGGCCTTGGCCGAACAGTTCCTTGTCCGGGTCGTGGTGCTCGTCGATGCTCATCGCGTCGGCCACCGTCGCGGACAGCAGGCTTTCCAGGGCGGCCAGCGCCGCCACCGCCACCGCGGACGGCACCAGCGCGGTCAGCGTGCTCGGGTCGAGGAAGCCGAGCGAGGGTAGGGGCAAGGTCGAGGGCAGGGCCCCGATGCGCGCCACCGGCAGGTCCGCCGCCCAGACGACGAGCGTCGCCGCGACCACCGCGATCAGCGAGAACGGCACCTTCGGCCGCCACCGGCCTCCGACCAGCATCACCAGCGCCACACCGACCGAGAGGGCGACGGCCCGCCAGTTCGGGTGCCCGGCGAAGTCGGCCACCGCCCGGACCGCGACGAGCGCGATCTGTTCCCCATGCGGCGTGGGCACACCCAGGGCGGCGGGGATCTGCTGCAACGCGATCACCCCGGCGATGCCGAGGGTGAACCCCTCCACGACGGGTACGGGCACGTAGCGCATGTACCGGCCGGCGCGCGCCAGGGCCAGTCCGATCAGCAGGACCCCCGCCATCAGACCGACCGTCAGCACTCCTGCGGGGCCGTGGACGGCGACGATCGGGACGAGCACGACGGTCATCGCCCCGGTCGGCCCGGACACCTGGAGGCTGGAGCCGCCGAAGACAGCTGCCACCGCGCCGGCCACGATGGCGGTCACCAGGCCGGCCGCCGCGCCGAGGCCGGAGGCGATGCCGAACCCCAGTGCCAGCGGCAGGGCGACGATCGCGACCGTCACACCGGCCACGAGGTCGTGGCGCGGCGATCGGGCCAGCGACATCAGTTCCGGTTTGCCCGGCAGCAAGGACCACGCGCCGCCTCGCGTGCTCATGAGGGGCAGTCCTCAGTGCGGGGTCCGGTCGGCCGGGGGACCGGGATCAGCACGTCGCCGACATCGACCCCGTGTTCACAGGCGAGGCGTTCCAGGTTGCGCAGGTCCGCCTCGTGCAGGTCCGCGAGTTCGTGGTCGTCATTCGCACGGGCCAGCCGCACGGTGTGGCGCGCTGAATCAACCCGGCCGCGCATGGTGCTGGCGAACTCGCTCATCCCGATGCTCCCCCTGTGCGATTCGCACTTGAAGATTCCATCATATTTACACTTGAAGAAGTCTTCAAGTATTTCGCCTGGCGCATCGAGGTGATGTCGACCTCATACCACCCGACCTGATCGCCCCAGGGCACAGGTCATCAGCAGACGATGATCACTCCTCTGACCGTGTACGGCCCCGGCCCGGCACGGTGGGTCCTGGACTGGTGCTGTAGCCGGCGGAATCGGCGCGATGGACGTCGCAGCCACGCAAGCAAACGTGCTCGCTTCACTGGCGGTGTCGACGAGCACTGCGCGCTGGTGCAGCAACGGACGGCGGAAGGCACCGGATTCCTCGGCGTCGATCCCCAGCCCAACGTCGCGGCACACAGCGACGCTGATCTCACCGGGGGTGGTGCGGCTGTGCGGACCGTCGAGGACATCGCGCGGGAGAACCTGCGGATCGCCTACGCGGTGCGGACGTTGCTCGGCGGCTGATCTGGCTCCATCAGCAGTTCGGTCACCGGACGGCGGGGCGTCGCGGGAACGGGGGAGCCGAACCCCAGGCGCAGCAGTGTTTGCGGCGCCAGCGAGCCGCCGAGCACCCGCCGCAGGTCCTCGCGTACGTGCGGCACCTCGATCGGCTGGGACAGGAACGACGCGGACAGGCCCAGGGTCGTGGCGGTCAGCAGCACGCGCTGCATCGCCTGCCCGGCCAGCAGCTCCGCCAGCGGCCCGTCGTAGAACGAGCACAGCACGACCACCAGCGGATCCGACTCGTAGTCCTTGCCCGACGGACGTTCGTGCGTCGCGCCGGGCGCGAAGTCCCGCAGCGCCCACTCGTCCTGCGACTCCGGCCGCGGTCCGGCCGACCCGATCGCGACACCCGCGTCTCCGGGGCGCTGCTCGGTCCACGCGCGCAGTTCGACCAGCACCGCCGGATCAACGGCTTGGTCCTGCTGGGCGCGCCGCACGAGCTGCTGTAGCTTCGCCCGTTCCGCGCGGTCGTCGACCACGTGCAGCCAGGAGCGCTCCACGTCCGCGGCCCGCGCCAGCAGCGCGCGGTGAGCTGTCGGCACGGGCGCGTCGACGAACGGCCGCCGGTTGGTCCGCCGGGTCCGCACCGCGGCCAACAGCGCCAGGTCGTCGGCGTCGGGCAGCTGTGCGGAGCCGAGCCGGACCACCGCGAGAGCCCCCGGCGCGTCCGCTCCGGGCAGCAGGCTGACCAGCGGCCGGATCCCCTTGCCGCGCAACGCCAACCGGAGGTTGAGCAGCGCGGCGCCGCAGGACAGCCGCAGCTCCCTCCCACTCGGGTCGGTGGCGGGCAGCGCGCGGCCCGGGTCGGCGTGCAGTTCGATCCGGTCGGAGCGCACCAGGAAGCGCCACGGCTGGCTGTTGTGCACCGAGGGCGCGAGGGAAGCGGTCGTCAGCACGGACTCGACCTCCTCCCGGGTCAGGCCGAGAGCGGGCGTCGTCGCGGTCATGGTGTCGTCACCCCTCCACTGTCGTTCGCGCGTTCACGCGTGGACACCGTCGAAGGTCACCGCCCACCAGGGTCGCGCGGTCCGCGCCCGGCGTGCGAGGGTGGACCCCTAGGGCGGGAGCGCCGATGTCACCGCAGAAGCCCGATCCGATCGTCCGCGAAGCAGTCAGGGGCGGCCTGGCCGGGTTGCGCCTCGCCGAACTCCTCGACGAGGTCCAGGAACGGCTCGTCGAGATAGGCCGGACCAGAGACCACGTGCAAGGCCTGCTGGACGCCGTCCTCGCCGTCGGCGCAGGTCTCGAACTCGACTCCACCCTCCAGCGGATCGTCCAAGCCGCCGTCGACCTCGTCGGCGCCCGGTACGGTGCGCTGGGCGTGCTCGGCACCAGGGACGACCTCTCGGAGTTCGTCTACGTCGGCATCGACGGCGACACCCGCGAGCACATGGGCCACCTGCCCGAGGGCAAAGGCCTGCTCGGGCTGCTGATCGAGGACCCCAGAGCCATCCGGCTCTTCGACCTGTCCCAGCACTCCGCCTCGGTCGGCTTCCCCGCCAACCACCCGCCGATGCACAGCTTCCTCGGCGTGCCCGTCCGGGTGCGCGACGAAGTGTTCGGCAACCTCTACATGACCGAGAAGAAGGACGCCGCCGAATTCACCCTCGACGACCAGGTCGTCCTCCAAGCCCTGGCGGCGGCCGCTGGCGTGGCGATCGAGAACGCCAGGCTGTTCGAACGGTCCCGGATGCGCGAACGCTGGATGGAAGCCACCGCGGAGATCAACTCCGAACTCCTCGGCGGAGCATCCGTCAAGGTCGCGCTCCAGCTCATCACCCAGCGCACCCTGGAACTGCTCAGCGCCGACTGCGCACTCATCGTCCTGGGCGACGACGAGCACACCCCGCACGTCACGGCCGCCGCGGGAATCTCGGTCGAGCACCTCGTCGGCGCCGACCTCGCGGTGGGCGACTCCGCGGTGCAAGAGGTCCTGCGCAGTGGCACACCGAAGCTGGTCGACGACCTCGAAGGCCACCTCGGCGACGTGTCCGAGGTCTTCGGACCTGGCATCGCGGTGCCGATGCGGGTAGGCGCCGCGGTCACCGGGGTGCTGCTGGCCGCACGGCGCAAGGGAGAAGCGCTGTTCCACGCGGACCAGGTACCTGTGCTGGCCTACTTCGCCGACCAAGCGGCGCTCGCACTGGAACTGGCCGACAAGCAGCGCTCGCACCGACTGCTCGACGTCCTGGCCGACCGCGACCGCATCGCCAGGGACCTGCACGACCACGTCATCCAACGCCTGTTCAGCACCGGCCTGAGCCTGCAGGGCACGCTGCGCAGACCGGACGGCGAGATCCGGGCCAGGGTGCGCACGGCGATCGAGCAGCTCGACCAGACCGTGCAGGAGATCCGCACGTCCATCTTCGACCTCCAGGACGCAGGGGAAGGGCGCGTCGGACTGCGGCGCAGGCTGCTCGACCTGATCGCCGAGCTGAGCGAAGACGCCCCGCTCTCGCCGTCGGTGCGGATGTCCGGCACCGTGGACAACTCCGTGTCCGACGAGATCGGCGAACACGCGATGGCCGTGGTCGGCGAAGCGGTCAGCAACGCCCTGCGACACGCCCGCGCCACCGAACTGGTGGTCACGGTGGAGGCCACCGACGAACTGGTCATCTCCGTGGTGGACAACGGCGTCGGCATGCCGGGCGAAGTCGCACGCAGCGGGTTGCGCAACCTGGAGCAGCGGGCGGGAGGGCTCGGCGGATCCCTTACGCTGGTGCCCGAGCCCGTGGGCGGCACCCGGCTGACCTGGCAGGTACCGCTGCGCTGAGGACTACTGGACCTCGGAGGGCGGGCGGCGCAACTGCGTGGACAGCACGGCGGCCTGGGTGCGCCGCTGCATCCCGAGCTTGGCCAACAGGTGCGACACGTAGTTCTTGACGGTCTTCTCCGCCAACGACATCCGTTCCGCGATCTCGCGGTTGGTCAGCCCGTCGCCGATCAACTCCAGCACCGCGCGTTCCTGGTCGGTCAGGGTGCGGACCGGGTCGCCCTGGCCGCGCTCGCGGCGGATCCGGTTCAGCAGCGCGGACGTGGTCCGGGCGTCCAGCAGCGACTGTCCTGACGCGACGGTGCGCACGGCGTGGACCAGGTCGTTGCCGAGGATCTGCTTGAGCACGAACCCCGACGCCCCGGCCATGATCGCGTCGAACAGCGCCTCGTCGTCGGCGAACGACGTCAACATCAGGCACTTCAACTCCGGCAGCCGCGACCGCAGCTCGCGGCACAGCTCGATACCGTTGCCATCGGGCAGTCTGATGTCGAGAACAGCCACGTCCGGCGCCGTCGCGGGCACCCTCGTGAGCGCCTCGGCCACCGACCCCGCCTCGCCCACGACCACCAGGTCGTCCTCGTCGCTCAGAAGGTCCGCGATACCGCGGCGAACGATCTCGTGGTCGTCCACCAGGAAAACCTTGGTCACCATCAGGCACGCACCTCCCCAGGCCGCACGGTACGCCCTCGTCGACCACACCGTGCTCGCGCGAAATGATCGGGGACAGAGAACAAAGACCCTGGTCCACCCGCCATTCGGCGAGACATCGCGTGACCGGGGACGGCAGACCCGACCTCTGCCCCTCCCTAGCGTGGGAAGACCACGCACCTGAGGAGACCACCATGGACCGGAACCCGGTCGCACCACCCGTCGTCGTCGGTGTCGACGGCTCGCCCTCCGCGCTCGACGCCGTGGCCTGGGCCGCCGACGAATGCGCCCGCCACCACCTGCCGCTGCGCCTCGTGCACACCTACCTCCTGCCCGCCACCGGATACCCGAACATGATCGTGAACGCGAGCGAGGTCCTCGCCGCGTTCGACGCGCAGGGCAGGCTGTGGCTGGCCGAAGCGGAAACCGCCGCACATACCGTCGCTCCCCGCATCGCCGTCGAGACCGCGCTCTTCGCCGGCGCGGCGATCCCGCTGCTGATCGAGGAGAGCGCGAACGCCAAGACGATCGTGTTGGGCTCCCGCGGACTCGGCGGCTTCACCGGCCTGCTGCTCGGCTCCACCGCCGCCGCGCTCACCGCCCACGCGCGCTGTCCGGTCGTGGTCGTGCGCGACCGCGTCGTGGAGCAGGGACCGGTGGTCGTCGGGGTCGACGGATCCGCGGCGAGCGAGTCGGCCATCGGCTTCGCCTTCGAAGCCGCGTCGACGCGGAACGCGCCGCTGACCGCCGTGCTGTCGTGGACCGACGTGTTGGTCGAGAGCGCTTTCCAAGCGGACCGTTTTTCGATGGACTGGTCCGAGGTCGGGGCCGAGCAGCAGCGGTTGCTGGCCGAGCGGATGGCCGGGTGGCAGGAGAAGTACCCGGACGTCGTGGTAGAGCGCGTGGTCGTGCGCGACCGGCCGGTCCGCGCCCTGGTGCGTGCGGCCCAGCACGCGCGGTTGCTCGTGGTGGGCAGTCACGGCCGGGGCGGGTTCACCGGGATGCTGCTGGGATCGACCAGTCAGGCACTCGTGCACCACGCGCCGTGCCCCGTCGCCGTGGTCCGCTCGAACTGACAATCCACAAAGGATTCACGCTGAAATCCTCCGAGGGGTGAGGACCTTCGGCACCGGTGCGAACACCGCGCGACGACGAACACTGTGGACGAGCCAAGGAGGCCACACCATGTCCCTCAAGCACGAAGTGAAGCCCGCCACCGTGATCCCGACCCCGGCGTCGACGAGCACCGGCAAGGCGTTGGCCGTGCTGCGGATCGCCGTCGGCGCCCTGTTCTCGTGGGCCTTCTTCGACAAGCTGTTCGGCCTCGGCTACGCCACCCAGTCCGGTGGCGCCTGGATCAACGGCGGGTCACCGGCCAAGGGATTCCTCGGACACGTCGACGTCGGCCCGTTCCAGTCGGTGCTGCGCGCCATGGCCGGATCACCGGTGGTGGACGCGCTGTTCATGCTCGGCCTCGCCGGAGTCGGCCTCGCCGTGCTGCTCGGTGTCGCACTGCGGATCTCGGCCATCGCCGGAACCGTGATGATGGCGCTCATGTGGATCGCCGAATGGCCACTGGCCCAGCACACCTCCGCGGGCGCACCGAGCGGCTCCACCAACCCGCTGATCGACTACCACGTCGTCTACGCGCTGGCACTGATCGTGTTCGCGGTCGCGCTCGCCGGCCACACCTGGGGCCTCGGCCGGAGCTGGGCGGACCTCAAGGCGGTCCGCGCCAACCGCTGGCTGCTCTGACCACTCGCCCGCCTCGACGCGCGTTCCCGCCGGGAGCGCGCGTTCGGCGTACGGTGAGCCCACCGAGAGCACCCCGTGCGTCGCGTCCGAGCCGACGCCGTCCTCGGCGCGTCCCACGGCGGTCGGAACGGCCGCGGACGGGACCAGCGCCATGACGCACGACCACACCTCCACCTTTCCCCCGGTCGACGCGAAGCACCCGCTTCGGCTGCGGCTCACACCCAAGGCCGCGCCGACCGGGTATGTCGACGGGGCCTGGTGGCCGCGGACCAGTGACCTGGCCGCCGAACTGCCGGAGTTGGCCGAGGTGCTGGCGATCCGGCTCGGAGCCGTGTCACGCGTCGGGTACGCGATGGCGGGGTGGGACGACACGCCGCGCCGCGTCGAGGTCGACGGCCAGGTGGTCCGGCTGGAGGGCTTCCACGTCCAGGACGAGACATCGTCCACGTGACCGACGCTGACATGATGCGCATCAGCCAGCTGGTCATGCCACCAGGACTGGTCGACGCGGCAGGCCACGACGCGATGACGACCGCGTCCGGACGCGGCACCGCGGACAACCCTGCCGACATCCTGACCGCCGTCGGCAAGCACGCGAAAACCGGTCCCGTGCGGACGTTTCCGCCCACCGGGACCGGCGTGGTGATGCCCCTCAGATCGGCTGGTCGGCCCGTGCGGTGACCTCGACCGACTGGACGCCGGGCACGGCCCGCGCCAGCACCGTGGCGACGTGCCGGTCGGTGGCGTCATCGAACTCGTCGAGGACCCCCACGGCCCCGTCGGCCACGGTCACCGTCCACCGGTCCCCGCCCGCGTAGGCGGCCAACTGGTGTCGCACGTCGGTGACGATCGCGAGGTCGTCGCGGGCGATGGTCCGCAACAGGTCGCGGCGGGTGACGATGCCGGCGACCCGTTCCCCGTCGAGGATCGGGATGCTGCGGATGTCCTCGCGCAGCATCACCTTCGCCAGCTCGGCCGCGTCGGCGTGCCGGGGCATCCCGGTGGCCGGGCTGCTCATCACCCGCTCGACCGTGTCGGGGGAGTGCGGGTGCGCAACGGGTTCCCGATCGCGCCAGATGCGGGCCCTCGGATCCGGCAGGATCCGGTCCCGCATCAGATCCGCCTCGGTCACGACGCCGAGCAGCCGGTCCTCCTGGTCCACCACGGGGAGCGCGGTGAAGCCGTGGGCGGCGAGCAGAGCGGTGGCTGCCTTGGCGGGTGTGTCGGGACGGACCGTGACGGCCGGGCTGGACATGATGTCTTCCGCGCGCATGGCGGACTCCTAGTTGCCGTCGAGGATGGGCACCGCTGGGCGCGGGACGAGTACGTGCGACCCGACCAGCAGCACCGGGATCGTGCTGTGGCGCAACAGGGTCCGACCGACTGAACGGAGGCCGCCGTGCGAGCCCACGACCACCGCGGAGCCGAAGTGCGCGTGCCACGCCAGTCCCTTGGCGGGCGGGCCGTCGATCAGCTCCGTGCGTACCCGCACGCCGGGATGCCCGTTCGCCACCTCGGAGATCGCGTCGCGGATGACGTCGGACGCGATGTCGTCCGACCGGGGAGCGCACCGGACGACGATGACCCCGGTGTCGAGCGCCTCCGCCTCTGCGAATGCCAGTTCCAGCAGGTTCGGCACGCGGTCGCCGTCACGGACGCCGACCACCACCGGATGGTCAGCGCTGAAGGACCGAACACCGGCGGGAACGGCCACGACGGGGCAAGACGCCCGTGCGCTCACCGCCAAGGCCGTTGGCGCCTTGACCAGCTCGGCGAACGCGCTCCGCGGCCGGTGACCCACCACGACCAGGTGAGCGGTCTCGGACTCGAGGACCAGGACGTCCACCACCGGGCCGGTCGTGAACTCCTGCCGCACCTCGACTCCAGGATGCACGGAGCCGATCGGGTCCACCACGGACAGGAGATCGGGGGAATTGTGGACGAGCCGCAACGGCAGTCCGCGCAGTCGTGCGTAGTCCGCGGCCCACCACACGGCGTCCGTGGTGGCCGACATGTCGACCACCACCGGTCCGGTGCTCACAGTGCTCATGCCCCCACCCTCCGGGAATCGGGGAATCGTCGACACGGACGAAGGTCCTCCCGCACCAGGGCCTTTCTCCGGTGCCGCCGAACAGATCGGTGGGCAAGGGGTCGAAGGGCCTTGGAGCGTTCGCCGCGAACGGCGGGGTTCTCCCGCCCGGTCAGGTCCGGGTACGGGGTCAACTCCTGGGGTACGCACCCGATGCGTCCCTTGTGCTCGGTCGTCCTGGTCGACACGATCACGCACTCGACCAGCGCGCCGCCTGCGTCGCGCCGGAGGATGCCCGCGACCATCGAGATGATCGTCGTCTTGCCCGCGCCGTTGCGACCCAGCAGACCGCAGGTCTCCCGGCGGAGATCGTGAAGGTCACGTTGTCGACCGCGGTCAGCTCGCCGGACCGCTTGCGCAAACCGCGGCAGGACAGCACCACTCCTGGTGTGTCGGTCATCATGCGACCAGCGTGTGACGGCCGGTGGTCCGGGCGAGTGCCGAACGTCATCGGCGGTCGAGGACCAAGCGCACTGCCGACCGGAGACGGCGGGCGGCAAGCTCGAACCGATCACGACCGTTTCGGTCCACCGAGTGTGAGGAGATCCGATGACCGTCACCAACGACCAGACGACAACGACCACGGACCGTGTCCGCGGACAGGCACTGGTGGCCAAGGTGAAGGAGTTGATCCACGAGGGCAACGTCCGCCGGATCGTGGTCAAGGACGACCACGGCCACACGGTCATGGAGATCCCCGTGACGGCAGGCGTGGTCGCCGCCATCATCGCCCCGGTGGTCACCGCCGTCGCTGCGATCGCCGTGCTCGCCAAGGAGTGGTCGATCGAGGTCGAGCGCGCCAATCCGCCGATCGTCGCCGTCCACGAGGACCGGACTCCCGCAGAGGAGAACTGATCGCCGTGAAGATCGTCGAACTGGTGGAGAAAGCCCGCGACACGATCACCGTGCGACGGGTGTACTCGGAGCCCTACGAGCACGACGGCGTCACCGTGATCACCGCCGCGGCCGTCGGCGGAGGCGGAGGTGTCGGGTCGGGCAAGGACGAGAAGGGCCAGGAGGGCGAGGGCGGCGGCTTCGGCGTGTCCGGCAAGCCCGTCGGCGCCTACGTGATCGCCGGAGGACAGGTGTCGTGGCGACCCGCGGTCGACGTGAACCGGTTGTTCACCGGGCTGGCCGCCGTCACGATCGCGTTCCTGATCACCCGCGCCCGCGTCGCCAGAGCACGGGCGAAGACCGACCACGGATGACGGTGGTGATCGCGGGCGCCGGCCTGAGCGGGCTGACTGTCGCGGGCCGCCGCGCCCTGGAACCCCGATGGCACGACAGGGTGACGGTCGTTGACGACGGTAGCCGCCCGTTCGACACCATCGCCCACCGTCTGGTCCTCGTGGAGCGACCGGCCCAACCTGCTCGACACCGCGGTGTCGAGCAGGTTCGACCGCGACCGGGTGCACGTCGGCGGTCGGACCCACGTGGTCCTGGACGTCGACAAGGTCGAAGCGCGCCGAGTGTTCGACAGCGTGCTCGGACCGACCGAACCCCCGCCGTGGGCGCGCGAATGGTTTCCGCGGACGACGTCTCGTCGCCGAGCGGCCGGTGTTCGACCCCGCGGTACCGGCCCTGTTCGACTTCCGCACGAGCCAGGCCGACCACGCCGCTTTCCTCTACGTGCCGCCGTTCTCGGGTTCAGCCGCCGCACAACTGCGAAACGTCAGGCGTAAACCCAGCGAGGTGTTCATCGAACTCCTCGAAGCGGATGCTTCCAGCGCCAGAGCCTGCCCAGTGCTTCCGCGGAGTGATCCTCACCCTGCCCGTCAAAACGGGGCAACCCCAGAACGGAGCTGTGGGGATGTCGGCTGCGCTTATCGGGCTTGTACATTCATCGCGGGTGACGGGGTGCTTTGATTTGTGAGGTATCGAACTGGCTGCCCATCTCATCCGAGACTGTCGCGCTGACGTAGGCAGGGTCATTTTGGTGAATGTGGTCGTTGGACGGCCTGCGACGCCGAGGTGAGGACGATGACCGCTTGCTGCGCGGAGAGCCGGATGCGGCGGGATGGCGATCAACCGGGAGGACACGACGCGTGAAGGTGGAAGAACTGCTGTGGCGCCTGGTCGACAAGTACGCGCCGGCTCCGCCGGCGTACTCCACGCTGGTCAGGCCCACGTGGTTCGACCACGCCGGTGATCTTGTCGTGGTGGACGGTCCGATCACCTGGGAGACCCCGTGGCTCACAGAAGGAGGGTTCAGTCATCAACTCCCGGCGGGTACTCACCCGGTGTACGCGGGAAGCTGCGCCTTTTCCCCGCAGGACGAGGACCCCGAGGCGTTCTGGCACACCGTAACCATGGTTGTGATCCCACTGACCGAGCCCCATCGGATCGAGGGGGCGAACTGGGACGTCGCGGGCTACCACGACGTCCACCTGATCGAGGACTTCGCCGTCCTGTGGGGTGAAGAGGCCATGCGTCGCTCGCTCCCGCACGTGGACGACGCGTCATCGTTCGTCCGTGACGCACGGGACGGCATCCTGGTCAAAGGGCCACGCCACCGCAAGGACAACTGGACGAACGTCGTGGTGGACCGGGAGACCGGTGCCAACGCCCTCGTCTTCCCCGTGCACGACTCGGAGTACGTCACCGGCTACGAGATCGTCGACGACGAGGGCGAACTGCTTTGCCTTGTCTTGGCGGCGTGCGGATAGAGCGGACGCGGGGGCGATGAACCCGACACCGGCCTCGATCATCGCCGACACGTTGCCGTAGGACACCAGTGTTGGAGTCGGCGATCAGCAGGAAATCCCGTGTTGCGGTCATCTTCGTCAACTCGGTCATCACCGCGACCACGTGGGCGACCTCTCCGGCGCCGCCGTCGTAGGCGGAGTGGAAGACCGGTATCCCGCCGTCCCCGGCGACCGCGAGCCCGGCCTGGATTCGGTTGAGGTCCACCCGGCGGTCCTCGGGGTGGCCGAACTTCGGTGCGGCGTACTCGTCGTCGGTCTGGTCGTAGGCTCCGTACAGCGAGATCGAGGTCATGTCCCAGTGCGGGCGGGAGGTGTCGATCCCGAACGCGGTGATCGCTTGCGCGCCCGCGGTTCCGAACAGATCAGTCACCCGTGCCCGTGTGCGGAAGACGTGGCTAGCTCGCCATGATCGCCATACGGGCTGGACGGGCGACGTCGGCGACAGCGGGGGAGACGCCGCCGATCCTGCGGAAGAGTTCAAGGTCGTTGGGATGCTTCTCGGGGTCGTCCTCGAACGCCCGCACTTCGTCGATGCTCATCGCCGCGAATGCGTTGGTGATCTCGTCGGGATGGTCGCCCTCGATCGCGCTGAGGCACGACAGGTACATCCAGGCCAGTGCCATTCCGTCACGGCTGACACTGAAGTCCTCCGAGTTGCCGCTGCGGAAGGACGACACGGCGAGAGTCCCCGCAGAGAGGTCGGAACGGTAGACGCCTTCGTCGCCCAGGTCTTCCACTAGCAGGGCGTGCGGGCCGAGGGCGAAGGCCGCGACGACGTGGGTCTCGTGCTGGTCGACTTCCTCGAATTCGGCGCGCGACCTCAACTCCCACCAGGTGGCGGTGCTGATGGCGTCCTTGTCGGCGCCGCAGCGGCGCAACGCCTCGTCCGGGGTGGCGGTCTCCATCAAACCCGGTGCGCAACACAGTCCGACACTGGCTGCTGCACTGCGGGAGCACGCCGAATCGCGAGGAGTGCGACATCGTGATGACGAGCTCCTGCGGCACTCGAACGGCACCGCTCTGACGCTGTTGCCCGAGCGTACGCGGGACACACCGACACCAAGGGCGGCTCGACGCTGACCTACGTCAAGGGCATGCCAGAAGAGGTCGCGCGGGCATTGTCGGCGTATACCCGTGAACGTCACCCAATGGCGGATCTAGGGCGCTTGTAACCGAGGTGTTCACGCTTCGTTGCTGGTGTCGATCTTCGAGATGATGGAGATGGAGATCGGTCGATCCCGCTGTTGGCCAACAGCGGGCCGCCTGTGCCATTGATGGCGCTGCCGAAGGTCGTTGTCCTCGCG
Source organism: Umezawaea sp. Da 62-37 (assembly GCF_032460545.1). Lineage (GTDB taxonomy): Bacteria > Actinomycetota > Actinomycetes > Mycobacteriales > Pseudonocardiaceae > Umezawaea. Next base: position 933,406 of record NZ_CP135965.1, on the reverse strand, counting down.
CCGATCGTCCTGCGGTCACCCGCGCCCGTTCGCGAACAACGATCGGGCGGGCACGGGGATCGACGCGGGCGGGCCTTGATCTGCTGACGGGAACGGCCACTCGGACAGGACCGGGGTCGAAGGCCCTCATGCGGTGAGGACCCCGAGCCCTGTCCGGCGCGGCCGGAGTCGGGCACCGTTGTGGGAGGAGGTGGTGCACGTGCACAGGTCCAGAACCGCGGCGCCGGAATGGGGAGCCACCGAGGTCGAGTTGATGGTCAGGGCGGCTCGGCGTGCCCCGGTGCACGGGACGGGCCACCCCTGGGTCCTCGAACCACACGGCAACGTGGTGTCGCTCTACGAACTGCCGCACCACTCGCTGCACGACCGCCTCGGCTTCGACCGCCTGCTGTCCTGTGGAGCGGCGTTGCACAACGTGCACACGGCCTTGCAGGCCTTCGGCTGGCACGTCGAGGTGGAGTTCCCCCGTGACGTCGACCGACCCGACCTGCTCGCGGTGCTGACCGCCGATGACCGGCAGGCCCCCACCGCGGTCGAGGTGGGCGACTACGAGGCGATCGAGGTGCCTGCCGCACCCGGTCGGATCGACCTGCCCGCGCTGGCCGTGTCGAACCATTGGGCGGGCGCTCGGCTGCTTCCGGTGGAGGATGACACTTCGTTGGCGGCTCTCGGCCTGCCGAGCGGGTCCGCGGTGCTGCTCGTGCTCACGACCGGGGAGAGCAGGCAGGACGTCCTGCTGGCTGGGGCCGCGACGCAGGCAGTACGACTCAGGGCACGAGCCCTGGGGATGACGGCCACTCCGGTCCACCGCCCAACCCGCCTGCCCGACGGCGTGTCCGGTCACCTGTGGTCGGCGCTCCAGGTCCGATGAGCCGCCGGTCGTGGTGTGTGGAACGACCTCGACCGGACACGCGGCCGAGTCTCGGCCCCTGGGTGTGTTACCTGCGGGTGGTCCCGGATCGAGTTCTTCCGCATCTTCGTCCGGTGGCGAAAGTCGTTGCCGCACCAGGACTTACTGCTCTCACCCGGACCTGGTCGTTCGGTCATCGTGGAGAGGAGACGCAGACCGGAAGGAAGCAGGACCGATGAGCAAGTCGACGCCGATCGAAACCCGCCGCGGGTTCGTCGAAACCGCCGGGCTACCGGTGGCAGCACGTTGTCCGGCCGAAGCCACCACTGTTCTGCCTGGTGCCGCTGGCACCACGGCCACCGCGGGTGCCTTCGTCCGATCCGGAGGAGCGTCATGAGGCTCGGGGTGGCGGGCGCGCTGGTCGACGGTGTCCACCGGGCAGGCGACGTCGAGGTGGACCGCGACAGCGGACGGGTGACGGCGATCGGTCTGCCCAGGCCGGGCAGGGGGATCGCGGTACCGGGCTTCGTCGACATCCAGGTCAACGGGTTCGCCGGTGTGGACTTCCTGACCGCGGACGTCGAAGGCCACCGCGAGGCGGCCGAGGCGATGGCGCTCACGGGAGTGCTCGCCCACCAGCCAACGTTGATCACCAGTGCCCCCGACCAGATGGCCTCGGCCATTGCCACGGCCGATAAAGCCCGCTCGACCACCGTGGGGTCACGCGTCCTCGGCGCCCACCTCGAAGGCCCGTTCCTGTCCGCGGAGAGGCGCGGGACCCATCCGGTCGACCTGCTCCGGATACCGGATGTCGACCTCCTGCGCCGATTGCTGGCGGCAGGTCTGGTCACCCAGGTCACGCTCGCCCCGGAACTGCCTGGTGCGCTCGTCCTGGTCGACCTCTGCCTGAGCGCGGGGATCATCGTCTCCTGCGGGCACAGCAACGCGACCGCCGCCGAGGCGCACGCCGCGTTCGACCGCGGCGCGACCATGGTCACCCACCTGTTCGACGCCATGCGCCCGTTCACCCACCGCGACCCCGGCATCGCCGGTGCCGCCCTCACCCGCGACGACGTCACCCTGGGCCTGATCGCCGACCCCAGCCACCTCTCGTCGGAAGCCGTGCGGCTCGCGTTCCGCGCCGGACCGGCCCGGGTCGTGCTGGTCACCGACGCGCTGGCCGCCGGTGGCTGCAAGGACGGGCACTTCCGGCTCGGCGCGGTCGAGTTCGACGTGCTCGACGGCGTCGCCCGCAAGCAGGACGGCACCTTGGTCGGGACCACGAGCACCCTGGTCGAAGCGATCCGACACGCCTGCGACTCGGGAGTTCCGCTGGACGAGGCGGTCAACGCCGCGACCCGCACACCGGCGCGGTTCTTCCCCGACGCGGATCTCGGGCTGCTGCGGCCTGGTGACCGGGCGGATGTGGTGGTCCTGGACGACGGTCTGGGCATCCGCGCGGTCTACCGCGACGGCATTCCGCTCGGCTGAGCCGAACGTCATCGGCCACCGAGGACCAACCGCACTGCCGGTGGGGTCTCCCGAGCGGAAGTCTGGAACCAGGAGAACGGACACCCCGATCGCGGGCTCGTCCGACGGGCACAGGAGAGGTGACCGGACATGACTGTCCCCATGAAGCGCGCCGCGCCGATCGTCGTCGGTGTCGACGGGTCGACGTCCGCACACGACGCGGTCGGCCTGGCCGCCGCCGAGGCTCTGCGCCGTCACCGGACGCTGCGAGTGGTGCACGCGCAACTCCTGCTGCCGTTCGACGGCCTGGAAGACACGGAGCGGCTGCGCGACGGGATGCGCGGCGACGGGTGGCAGCGCCTGCATGACGCGGCTGACGCCGCACGTGACGCCGCGCCCGGCGTGGAACTCGACCTGGCGCTGGAGATCGGGGATCCAGCGACCGTCCTCATTCGCGAGTCGGCCTCCGCCTACGAGGTCATGGTCGGATCCCGCGGCGCGGGAGGCTTCGCGGAACTGCTGGCGGGCTCGACCGCGCTGGCGGTCAGCACGTACGGGCACTGCCCCGTCACGATCGTCCGCGGCACCGTGCCACTGCGTGGTCCGATCGTGGTCGGCGTGGACGGCACCGCCGCGAGCGAACCCGCGATCGAGCTGGCCTTCGACCGGGCCGCCCTCGACGGCGCCGACCTGATCGCGGTGCACGTCTGGCACCCGCGGATCAGCGCCATCGGCCTCGGCGAGGCCGACCGGCTCGAACTGACCTCCGAGCACCACCAGTTGCTGGCTGAACGCCTTGCCGGGTGGCAGGAGAAGTACCCGGACGTGCATGTGGAACGAGTGCTCGCCGAAGGCCATGTGGCCAAGCGCCTCGCCGACTACTCCGACACCGCCCGCTTGCTCGTCGTCGGCCCCCTCGGTCGCGGAGGTTTCGCCGGGCTGCTGCTCGGATCGACCAGCCACGCCCTGCTGCACCACGCCCCGTGCCCGGTGCTCGTGGCGCGAACCGACGACCGTGCCGCCACTACGACCGCGTAGGCGGGACGCGCAGGGAGGCAGTGGTGCGGGGCCCGGTGTTGGCCTCGCCGACGAGGATCCGACGTCATCGCCGTTGGACCGGATACATCCGGGCGGCGGACCCGCTACGAGGAGGAAGACCATGCGCGCCCACGACATCATGTCCAGCCCGGCGGTGACGGTGACACCCGACGTGTCGATCCGGGAAGTGGCCGGTCTGCTCTCGACCCACGGGTTCACCGCGCTGCCCGTGGTCGACGCCGACCGGCACATGGTCGGCATCGTCACCGAGATGGACTTGCTGCGCGGCGAGTACTCGACCACGCCGGAAGGCCTCGACTCGCCCGTCGAGCAGGTGATGACCTCACCCGCCTTCGGCATGGGCGCCGGCTCATCGGTCGCGCTGATCGCGCGGGTCATGGTCGACGACCACGTGCGTTGCGTTCCGATCGTCGACGGGTCGACGGTGGTCGGGGTGGTGACCCGTCGTGACGTGGTGCGCGGGTTGGCCAGGTCCGACACGTCCATCGCAGCCGATGTGCGGCGCAAACTGGAGATCTACGGTGGAGTCCTGGACTGGTCGGTGTTGGTCCGCGACGGCGTGGTGAGCATCGGCGCCGAGTTCGTCGACCCGGAGTCCGAAGAGGTCGTCGTCGCCCTCGCCGGTGGCGTCGTGGGTGTCGCCGATGTGCGGATCCTGACCGGTAAGGCCGTGTCATGACGGGGACCGCCACGTCGGTCGTGGTCGGTGTCGACGGCTCGGAGTCGTCGCTCGACGCGGTCGTCTGGGCGGTGCGCGAGTGCGAGCGGCATCGGGTGTCGCTGCGCCTGGTGCACGCCTGCGCGGTGCCCGCCGTCGGATACCCCGACTTCCTGCTGTCGAAGAACAGGGTGCGCGAGGCGTTCGAGGAGCAGGGGATCGCTGTGCTCGCCGCGGCGAAGTCGGCCGCGAAGGAAACCGCGCCGGGTGTCGAGATCGAGACCGCAATGGTGGCCGGTGACGTGGTTCCGATGCTGGCGGGGGAGTCCTGCACCGCCCGGATGGTCGTTCTCGGGTCGCGGGGTCTCGGTGGCTTCATCGGACAACTGGTGGGCTCCACGGCGGTAGGTCTGTCCGCCCGTGGTCATTGCCCGGTCGTGGTGATCCGGGGCAACCCCGCGGCCGACGGCCCGGTGGTGGTCGGCGTGGACGGGTCGCCTGCGAGTGAGGCGGCGATCGGGTTCGCCTTGGAGGCCGCCTCCACCCGTGGTGTTGCGCTCACCGCGGTGATGACGTGGACGGACTTCATCGTGGACAGCCCGTACAGCGGGGTGCGGTTGGCGATGGACTGGGCACGGGTCGAGGAAGAGGTACAGCGGCTGCTCGCGGAGCGGCTCGCCGGGTGGCAGGAGAAGTTCCCGGACGTCCACGTCGACCGCCTCGTGCTGCGCGACCGCCCGGTGCGCGCGCTGCTGCGACTGGCGGAGACGGCACAACTGCTCGTGGTCGGCAGCCGAGGTCACGGTGGATTCGACGGAATGCTGCTGGGATCCACCAGCCAGGCACTGGTTTACCACGCCCCGTGCCCACTGGCGATTGTTCGCCCGATGACCTAGAAGTCCGCTGTGCGCAGGCGAGTTCGACGAACGGACAACACAGAGGAGCGGATTGTGGAAGACCTGGAATCGCGGCCGATCGTGGTCGGTGTGGACGGATCACCGGCCAGCCGGGCCGCCTTGGCGTGGGCGGTCGACGAGGCCGAGCGGCGCGGGTGTGCCGTCGAGGCGGTCACCGGGCAGCACCGCGACTTCGGCATGGCCGTCGGTGTGGTCCCGATCGACATGATGATCGGGATGCTGCCCGAGGAGTTGCGCGCCGCCCGGCAGCAGGTGCTCGACAAGGCGGTCGCCGAGATCACGACCGAGGTCGAGATCCGCACCGTCGTGGCCGGTGAGGAAGCCAAGCTGGCCTTGACGTCGGCATCCGAGCACGCGTCGCTGCTCGTGGTGGGACGCAGGGGATTGGGAGCGGCCATGACCGCGCTGCTGGGCTCGGTGAGCGCCTACTGCGTGCGCCACGCGTCCTGCCCGGTTGTGGTGATCAACGACTTGGCCGAGCCGATGCCCGAGCGGGTGCCGGGAGTCGGAGTGCCCATGACCCCTGGGCCGCTGCTGTGACCGCGGATCGCCACACCCCCGCGGTGTGAGTTCTTGTTGTCCGTGCGGCAGCACCCGACAGCGAGGTCGACAGGGTGAAAGGGAGACGATCGTGGCACGCAAGGCCTGGTGAGCAGTCGTGATCGCGATCAACCTCGTCGGCCCGATCACCTACTTCGGCTTCGGTCGGAAGACCCCACGAAGTTCCCAGTGGACCTGTCGCCGGACGACGTGATCGTCGGGCGGAAGTGGTGATCGGCGACAAGCAGGTCGTGACGGGTGCGAATCGGGTCCGGGCGTCGAGCCTGGACGACGAACGAGAAGGGAAACCGCGATGACACGTGCACTTGTGGTCTACGAATCGATGTTCGGCAACACCCGGCTGATCGCACGGGCCGTCGCCGAAGGCCTGTCCACCTCCGCGGCGGTCGACCTCGTGGAGGTCGGCGCCGCAGCGCCGCTGCCGCTCGACGACGTCGACCTGCTCGTGGTCGGCGCTCCTACCCACGCGTTCGGCATGAGCAGGCCGAGCACCCGCGAATCGGCATCGGACCAAGCCGTCGGCGAGGTCGTCTCCACGGGGATCGGCTTGCGGGAATGGCTCGACGGACTGGACAACCGGCATCCGACCGCCAGGGTTGCCGCGTTCGACACCCGGATGAAGGCGGCACTGCTGTCCGGCTCCGCGGCTCGTCGCGCGCTGAGCGAACTCCGCCGCCTCGGCTTCCAAGCCGCCGCTCGCCCGGAGAGTTTCGGCGTCACGGGAACGCGCGGTCCACTGCGCGACGGCGAGATCGACCGAGCCCGGCAGTGGGGCGTCCGGATCGCCGCCGAGCACGCGGCGCGGTACCACGTCACCTGAGTGGGATCCGCCCTTCCCAGGCGAGCTGCTGCGCTTCTCATCCCTGCGCGTGGAGTTCCTGGCGCAGCGCCTCCGCGAGGTCGTCCAGGTCGGGAACGCGGTCCGGGTCGGCGATCACGGTGACGGTCAGAGTGCCCGCGTAGGACAGGGCGGCGAATGCGACGGTGACGTTGCCGGAGATCCCCGACACCGGGATCAGGTCGACGACCGGCGCGCCGAGGAACGACATGGCGTGGTCAGGACCGTGCAGGTCGCTGACGAAGGTGTTGACCAGGCGTTGCCGGTCGACGAACCACCGGTGGACGCCGATCTTCGCCAGGGCGCGGAAGGTCCATCCGATCAGAATCGCCGAGGAGCCGGGTGCGGCGGTCTTGCGCTGCCGGGTGATCCGCGCGATGGCGGCCAATCGCCGGATCGGGTCACCGGTCGTCGGGATCCCTACCGGGATGGCCCCGACCCGGTTGCCGAGTTCGGCCATCTCGGCCTGTCGTCGGGATGACACCGGAACGGAGACCACGAGGCGGTCGACATCCTCGCCACGAGCGGTCAACACCGTGCGGAGGGCTCCGGCGACCGCTGAGAGGACGGCGTCGTTGATCGTGCCGCCTTGCGCGCGGGCGGCCTCGTGGAGTGCTGTGAGGTCTACACGGGCGACCGCGAGAGCCCGCTTGGTACCGGTCGGCTGGTTGAGCGAGCAGTGCGGTGCGCGTGCTCGGCGACCGATGCCGGATTCGGCGATCGCGGCCTTGAGCCGACCTAACTCGATCGGCAGCCTGCCGACTGCTCGTGCACGGGCTCTGGCCGCGTCGGCCGCGAGTTCCCGGCATCGTGGCGCTCGACGCGGAAACCCGTCGTCGGGCGCGACAGGGGCACCGTCGACCAGGTGCGCGAGGACGGCCAACCCGCCGATGCCGTCTGCGAGGACGTGGTGGAACACCACCACCAGTGCGCTGCGGGCGGGGGAGAGGCCGGTGACCAGGGTGACCGACCACAGGGGTCTGTCCCGCGCCAGGCGTGTGGTGATCGCCTCGGCGACGATCCCCAGCAGTGCCTGCTCGCCGCCTGGTGCCGGGCACGTTGCCGACATCACGTGGTCGCCGATGTCGAAGGCGGGATCGTCGATCCACACCGGTCCGCCGCAACCGAACGGGGCGTCCACCAATCGCTGTCGCAGCCGCGGTGCGGCCTTGACGCGCTCCGCTATCGCCTCTCGAACCGCGGCGATGCCCACGGGCGACCGCGTGTCGAGCACGAGGACGGCCGCCACCTGCATCGACGTGCCAGTGGTGTCGCACACGAGTTCCACCAGGTCGTTGCCGCTCGCCCGCTCGAAACGCACGGGCTTGTCGCTGGTCACGTTCTGATGGTGCACGGACCCGGCCGGGCGCCACAGGGACGAAGGTCCCCTGTGGCGTACGAAACGGCACCAACAGGTCGGATGTCGTGAACGGCCACCTACGGCAGGGTGTTCACGATCAACTCGGCCAGCTCGATCGTGCGGTTGGGGTGGGCACATTCGTTGTCGTACCAACCGAGACTTTGACCAGCCTGCCGTTGGCCTTGGTCAAACCCGAGTCGAACACGCAGGACGGCGGGTCGCCGATGACGTCCTGGAGGTGAGCGGGTCGGTGGCGCAGCGCAGGATTTCCCTTGAACCGACCGCCAGCGGTCTTCTCGAACGCGCGGTTCACCTGCGCGGCCGTGAGCGGGGCTTCAGCAGGACGGTGAGGCCGGTCAGCGAGCCGTCCTCCAAGGGGACACGCGCCGACAGGCCGTCGAGTTCGCTAGCCAGCGGGACCACTGGAACCTCACCCTGCATGCCGTGACATGAGTGGCGCCATCGGAGACAATGGTGATGCCATTGTGGCTTCACATGGCGCCAAACATGTGCCATTGTGGTGCCATGAACGGTGAGATGAGCAGAGTCCGAATGTCACGGGTGTTCCGACGAGCAGGCGTTGCGGCGCTGGCCTTCGCATTGCTGGCCGGAGCTGGCGAACCCGGCACGGCCTTCGCGGGCAGCAGGGTGGTGCCGGAGGCCGTTGCCGTACAAGATCGCCCTGACCTGCAGGAAGCCATTCAGACGATCGTCGATTCAGGCATCACCGGTGTGCAACTGCGCGTGCACGATCAGCGGAGCGACTGGGTCGGCAGCGCCGGGCTCCGGAAGCTGGGCGAGGCCGCGAAGCCGCCCGCGGACGGACGGTTCCGGGTGGGCAGCGTCACGAAGACCTTCACCGCGACCGTGGTGCTGCAGTTGGTGGCCGAGGGCAAGATCGGGCTGGACGCCCCGGCGGCCGACTACCTGCCGCAGTCCGGTGTGGACCGGCGGGTCACGGTGCGGATGCTGTTGCAGCACACCAGCGGGTTGTTCAACTTCACCGGCGAGTACTACCCGGACGGGACGGTGGTTCCAGGGATCCCCTGGTCGGGAAAGGAGTGGGTGGACAACCGGTTCCACACCTACCGGCCCGAAGAACTGGTGCGGTTCGCGTTGTCCAAGCCCGCGCGGTTCGCGCCGGGGACCGACTGGAGCTACTCGAACACCAACTACGTGCTGGCCAGGCTGCTGATCGAGAAGGTCACCGGCCGCTCGTACGCCGCGGTGATGCAGCAACGGCTCCTGGGGCCGCTCGGGCTGCGGGACACCTCGGCGCCGGGTACCTCGCCTGCGATCCTCGGGCCGCACGCCCACGGCTACTACCGGTACCAGGACGCCGGGCAGTGGAAGACGGTCGACATCGCCCGCCAGAACCCCTCCTGGATATCCAGCGCCGGTGACATGATCTCGACCACCCGGGATCTCCACACGTTCTTCTCCGCGCTGCTGGGAGGGCGGCTCCTCCCGCCCCCGCTGCTGGCCGAGATGCTCAAGCCGCACCCGGTCAGCGATTACGGCCTCGGGGTGTTCACGCTGCGCCCGGACTCGAACTGCAGCGGCACCACCCTGATCAACCACAACGGCGGCGTCCAGGGCTACGCGACGGCGATGTACAGCACGCTCGACGGCAGCAGGACCCTGGAGGCCTCGCTGACCTACGTGGACGCCGTGGTCCCCCCTGCGGAGGCGATGCAGAAGGCGCTGCAGAGCCTCATCAGCGAGGTGTTCTGCGACGGAGAGGTCGGCGGAGCCGAGTCCGCGCGGTCGACGGAGCAGACCATCCCGGACTCCTGCACCTCGAGCGCGGGCTCCTCCCAGTACTCCGGCCGCGCTTGGTGACCATGGTGGGCTTGACCGGGTGAAGCATTGGCCGCGCAAGCGATCCCGGCTATAGGCGGGGACGAAGGTCGCGGTGCCTAGAGCGCTGGTCGTGGACGAATCGATGTTCGGCGACACCATGGTGATCGCGCAGGCCAAGCGGAGGTGGTCGAAGCAGGTGCAGCACCGACCCGGCTACCGGACGACGGCGACCTGCTCGTGGTCGGCGCGCCCACCCACGCGTTCGGGATGAGCAGACCGAGCACCAGGAGATCGACCGCGCCCACGAATGGGGCGTGACGCTCGTAGCCGCTCACCTGGCACAGCGAAGCGCCACGCAGCGCGATGATCCGAAGTCGAGTGCGGGCCGACTTAATCGACAGGTTCTTCGCCCGGTGACCCAGGGCCGAAGGTCCCCGACGACCGGGGACCGCTGCCACTGCCTCGTCACCCCCACGTGGACGACGCTCAACGGCGAGCACGTCGAGAAGCGGATCGATGACCGCTTCGGCTCGCGGGCGATCCCGGCAGCCCACTCGTCGGCGTGCCGCACGCATGCGACGAGGAGCTTCCGTGACGATCGCCGAACCGGCTCCACCCCGCCACCGGAGCAGGACGACCGGAGTGGTCGGCGCGGCCGCACTGCCCGTGGTGGAGGTGCTGCGGGAGTTCGAAGTGGAGGCCGGGGCCGGGTTGGCGGGCACCGAGGTCCTGCGGCGACAGGCCCGGTACGGGCCGAACGCCGTGGCCACGCACCGGGCCCGCCCGGTGGCCGTGCTGCTGCACCAGTTGCGGTCACCACTGCTCGGGCTGCTGGTGATCGCCGCCATCGCGTCCTACGTCGTCGGCCAGCACAGCGACGCGGTGATCATCGGGGTGATCGTCGCCCTGTCGGTGGGGCTCGGGTTCTTCAACGAGTACCGGGCCGAGAAGGCCGCGGAGGCGCTGCATTCCGAGATCCACCACAGCACCGTCACCGTCCGCGACGGGCGCCCCTCTCCGGTGGACGTGACCACGCTGGTACCCGGTGATGTGGTCGAACTTCGGCTGGGGGACGTCGTCCCCGCCGACATCCGGCTGATCGAGGTGACCGGACTCGAGTGCGACGAATCGGTGTTGACCGGTGAATCGCTGCCGGTGGACAAGACCACCGCCGAGGTGCCGGTCGGAACCCCGTTGGCTGACTTGGCGGGGTGCGCGTTGATGGGCACCGTGGTGCACGCGGGCAGCGCGGTGGGAGTCGTCGTGGCGACCGGGGCCGCGACCGAGTTCGGCAAGATCGCCGCAGGGCTGGACACCCGGCAACTGGACACGGAGTTCCAGGTCGGGCTGAGGCGGTTCTCGATGCTGCTGGTGTACGTGGCTGGTGGGCTGACCACGTCGATCTTCGTGGTCAACGTGGTGCTGGACCGGCCGATCATCGACGCATTGCTGTTCTCGCTGGCCATCGCGGTCGGGATCACACCGCAGCTGCTGCCCGCCGTCGTGTCGACGAGCCTCGCGGCTGGGTCGCGGCGGATGCGCAAGCGCAAGGTGCTGGTCAAGCGGTTGGTGTGCATCGAGGACCTCGGTGACGTGGACGTGTTGTTCACCGACAAGACCGGCACCCTCACCCACGGCCGGGTCGACTTCGCCCGCGCCGTCCCCGCGGGCGACGACACAGCGGCCGAGGTGCTGGGGTGGGGACTGCTGTGCACCGAGTCCGAGGGCGGGAACCCGCTCGACCGCGCGTTGTGGGCGAGCCCCGCGGGCAAGGTCGCCGTTGCGGTGGAGCGCTTGGCCGTGCTGCCGTTCGACCACGACCGCCGCATGGTGTCCGTCATCGTCCGGGACTCGGCGGGCGTCTCGACCATGGTCACCAAGGGCGCGCCCGAGACCGTGCTGGAACGCTGCGTCGACGTACCCCCGGCGGCACGGGAGGCGTTGGCGGCGGAGTTCGCGGCGGGCAACCGGGTCGTCGCCGTCGCCACCCGCCCCGCCCCCGCGGGCCTGACCCCTGAAGACGAGCACAGGCTGACGCTGATGGGGCTGCTGGTGTTCCTCGACCCGCCCAAGCAGGACGCCGCGGAGGCGCTGCGCAGGCTGGCCGACCTCGGCATCGCGGTGAAGGTCGTCACCGGCGACAACGCGGAGGTCGCGGTCACGGTCTGCCGCGACCTCGGACTCGGCGACGCCGTCGCGCTGACCGGCGTCGACATCGACGCCCTCGACGACGACGAACTCGGCGAGGCGATCGTGCGCACCACGGTGTTCGCCAGGGTCAGCCCCGAGCACAAGGCGCGGATCGTGCGGGTCCAGCGGAAGGCCCGCGGCGGGGTGGCGTTCCTCGGTGACGGTGTCAACGACGCGCTCGCCCTGCACGCCGCCGACGTGGGCATCTCGGTCGACTCGGCCACCGACGTCGCCAAGGACGCGGCCGACGTCATCCTGTTGGAGAAAGACCTCGGCGTGCTCGCCGACGGTGTGGCCGAAGGCCGTCGGATTTTCGCCAACACCATCAAGTACGTGCTGATGGGCACGTCCAGCAACTTCGGCAACATGGCGTCGGCCGCGGGCGCGTCGCTGTTCCTGGCGTTCCTGCCGATGCTGCCGTCGCAGATCCTGCTCAACAACCTGCTCTACGACGCCAGCCAGCTCGCCATCCCCACCGACAACGTCGACGAGGAGCAACTACGCCGACCGTCGCACTGGGACATCGCTTTCATCCGCCGCTTCATGGTCTTCTTCGGGCCGCTCAGTTCGGTGTTCGACTTCGGCACGTTCGCGGTGATGCTGTGGGTGTTCCACTCCGGCCCGGCGCAATTCCGGTCGGGCTGGTTCGTGGAGTCGTTGGCGACCCAAACCCTGGTGATCTTCGCGATCCGCACTCGTCGCGTGCCGTTCTTCCGCAGCCACCCCAGCCTGCCGTTGACCCTGGCCGCGCTGGGCGTCGTGCTGGTTGGCGCCGTCCTCCCCGCCACGCCGCTCGCGACCGCGCTGGGCTTCCAGCCGCTGCCCGGCGCGTTCTTCGCCGCGCTGGTCGGCATGGTGGTGTGCTACCTCGCGCTGATCGAGGTCGGCAAGCGGTACTTCTACCGCGTTGCCGCCGTCACTCCGACCGTGCGGCGGAGTTACGGCGGGCATCGCCACGTCCGGCGCCGTGCCGCGTACTTCAGCACCGCGAAGCGCTGGGCGGGAACGACTCGACGCCCGGCGCACTCCTGACCTCTCCCGCACATGGCTGTGGCCACGCGGAACGTCTCCGCGTGGCCACAGCCATCGTGGATCAACCGACCTGCTTCGGTTCGGGGGTGCGGGGCAGGTGCTTCGGGCGCCGCCAAGCGCCCAGCAGGATCATGACGACGCCGAGCACGACCAGCGCGCAACCACCGGCGACGAGGCCGGTGGTCAGCGCGCCCAGGACGGGCGCGGTCGCGCCGATGGCGAGGTCGGCGGTGACGGGGCGGGAGCCGTCGACGTTCATCACCACGGCGGTCCACTGACCGGACCGCGGGGTCCAGTCGAGGGTGCGGTCGGCTTCCGAGACGGAGGCCGTCCAGATGCGCAGCGCTTCGGGCGCGATGGCAGGTGCGCTGCCGGCGCGGTGGTCGTAGTGCACTCCGTTGGTGTCCACCACAGTCGCCACGACGTCGTGGTCCACGGTGGCCAGGTATGTGGTGACGTCCTGCTGCCGGGCGATGCCGACGAACACCGGGGTGTCGCCGGTGCGGATGCGGATCGGGCCGAGCACGTCCTCGCCGGTGATCGGGTTGTCAGCAGACCACTGGAGATCCACCGTCTCGAACTCCAGTGCGTAGCCGTCGCTGTGGAACGTCCGGGTGCCGGTGGTGAGGTAGCCGTCGGCGTCCCGCTGGGTCTGGTCGGCCCAGATCGCGACGCCGCCGCCGGTGAGGAGTCCTCCGCCGGTGAGCAGCAGGAGCGCCCCGACGACCACGGCGACGATCCGGCCGGGATGCCCGTCGGTCGGGCCACTCGCCGGGGGAGTCGTCGTGCCGGGGTCGATGCGGGTCGTGGAGGGGTCGTCGCCGCCGGTGTCGAGCCGGAAGGGCGGGTAGGCGTCGGTGAGCAGTCCGGCGTAGGCGGCGACGCGCAGGACCCAGCGGTCCATGCCGAGCATGAAGTCGAACACGCCCTGCGGGTAGCGGCCGGTGAACAGCAGCACGACGCCCGCGATGAGCGCGAGCACACCGACCAGTCCGCCGCCGAAGCTCCAGGCCCACTGGTCGGACTGGGCGGCGAGGTATCCGCTGCCACCGATGAACACGCCGACGACCAGGTAGTGGGGAATGGCGAGCAGCCACCACTTGACCAGGACCAGTCCGCGGGACAGGTGCTCCGGGTAGGGGATTTCCAGGGTCGCGGGGTAGTCGGGTTCCTCGCCGAGGCTGAACGGCGGGTACCGGTCGGTGCCCAGCGCGCCGTAGGCGTAGTAGCTGACCCGCCAGGTCCAGCGCAGCACGCCGACCGCGAAGTCGAACAGCGGGCGCGGGTAGCGGCCGGTGATCAGGATGGCGACGAACGCCGCCAGGCTGACGACGGAGAAGCCCAGCCACAGGAAGGTCAGCACGACGTAGTGCGGGATCGCCAGGAACCACTTGACCAGCCAGAGCCACCGGTTCAGGCCGGGGTCGAGGCGGCCGCGGACGTGGACCGGGTAGGGAGCTGCGGTCGATGTCATGCGGACCTCCTGGAAGTGCGGATGTGCTGTGTCCACAAGGTCGCTCGTACCGGAGGCCAGGGGCAGTGCCGCCGGTCCCTTCCGTACTGCGTCGGAGTGCCTTGGTCGGGCAGGGTGCGGGTTTGGTGTCGTGGCATCGTCTCCGCACTGCTTTCCCTGGTCGGTCCGGGCCGCGGAACCAGGAGGTGCGATGAGCCTGCTGGGGTTGGCGCTGGTGATGCTCGAAGTGGGCAGCCACGTCCTACTAGGCGACGTGTCGTTGCGCGGCGCGCTCGGCCGCGCTGGTCGTCCCGACCGTCACGGGCTCCGGAGTGCGCACGCCCGTGGCACTGGCGAAGGTGGTGCATGTGGCCGTCGCGGACACCGTCTGCATCGTTGCGCTGCCGCTGGCCGAGGATCCGGGACGTGCTGGCCGGGCAACTCTTCGCGGTGACCGACGGATTCCTCGCGCCGGTGTTCTTCGTCTGGCTGGGCGCGTTCGGCACAGGAAACCACCTGCTGGCACCGGGGGAGGGTGCACGCGATCCTCGCGGCGATGCTGGTGAGCGTCGTCATCACGGCGCTGTCGACGCCGAAAGTCCCGGTAGCGGGATCGACAGCGCGGTGATCGCGTGCACCGGCATGACGAGGATCGGGCCGGGGTTCAGAGGACGGTGGCGCCGACGAGCTGTCCGATGCCGAAGGTCACGAGCATGGCGAGCGCCCCTCCGGCGACCAATCGGACGACGGCCGCGACCTTGCCCGCGGCCCCCAGGTGAGCGCTCACAACGCCGGTCACGGCCAGTGCGAACAGGACCACGACGAACGTGACGGCGATCCGCGCACCCGGTGGCGGCACCAGGATCGCCACCAGCGGAAGCGCTGATCCGAGGACGAACGCGATCGCCGAGGCCCCCGCGGCGTGAAGGGGGTTGGTGAGGGCGTGCGGGTCGATGCCCAGTTCGACGTCGGCGTGCGCGGCGAAGGCGTCGTGGCCGGTCAACTCTTCGGCCACCTGTCGGGCTGTCTCCTGCTTGAGTCCCTTGGCCACGTACAGCGCGGTCAGTTCATCGAGTTCTTCATCGGGGAACAGGTCGAGTTCGGCCCGCTCCCTGGCCAGGAGGGACCGCTCGGTGTCGCGTTGGCTGCTCACCGACACGTACTCGCCCAGCGCCATGGAGACGGCACCCGCGACGACTCCCGCGATGCCCGCGGTGAGGACCGGACCGGTCGCCGCGGTGGCACCGGCCACACCCACCACCAAACCCGCTGTCGACACGATGCCGTCGTTGGCGCCCAACACACCGGCCCGCAGCCAATTCATCCTCCGTGACAAGCCACCGTGGTGCGCTTCGGCCTCGTGCGTCGCCGGCCTGGCCGGAGAAGTTCCGTCCGGAGGTTTCATCGGGGACTCGGCTCGGTGGCCATGGCATCACGGTAGGCCGATTCCGGTTGTCCCGCCGGCAAGGAAAGGCTCGGCATCCTCAAGGACGCCGTGCGCGGTTCAGTCCACTGTAGATATTCCGGCACCAGGGACCAACGACCCTGCCCCGTCGTGACGTCCGGCTGTGGGCCGCGGTCGTCGACGCGGACAGGCTTGGCCATGGCCTTCGCAGACGCGGTCGGTCCTCGGCCTCGCGAAGGAGACGCCCATGAGCACACCCGTCATCGACACCGAGCGCGACACGACACCCGACCAGGGCAAGCCGACATCGAAATCCGGCACGTTCGGCCTGCCCACAGCCACCGCGCTGGTGATCGGCTCGGTGATCGGCACCGGGGTGTTCGGTCTGCCGACCGCGCTGGCCGCGTTCGGACCGATCAGCCTGGTGGCGTTCGTCCTCGTCACGATCGGCGCGCTGGCGCTGGCACTGACGTTCGGCGCGCTGTCCAAACGGGTCCGCGGCTCCGGAGGGCCCTACGTCTACGCCAGGGAGGCCTTCGGCGAGTTCGGCGGCTTCCTCACGGCGTGGTGCTACTGGATCACCGCATGGGCGGGCAACGCGGCCATCGTGGTGGCTCTGGTCGGGTACGCCGAGGTGTTCGTGAACACCGACCACGTCGTGGGTTGGTCGATCGCCATCGCCTTGGCGGGGCTGTGGATCCCCGCCGTGATCAACCTGTCCGGCCTGCGGAACATGGCCGTGACGCAGATCGTGACGACGGTGCTGAAGTTCCTGCCGTTGTTGTTCATGGCCACCATCGGCCTGTTGTTCATCAAGACCGCCAACTTCGGGCCGTTCAACGCCGGCGGCACCTCCATCGGCGGCGCGATCTCCGCTGCCGCCGCCATCGCCCTGTTCAGCTACATCGGTATCGAGACCGCCTCCGTCGCGGCGGGCCGGGTGCGCGACCCGAAGCGCAACGTCGGCCGCGCCACCGTGCTGGGCACCATCGGCTGCGCGGTCGTCTACATCCTCGGCACCCTTACGGTGTTCGGCACCGTGCCCAACGCGGCGTTGCAGGTCTCGACGGCGCCGTTCACCGCGTCGGCGGACGCGATCTTCGGCGGCCATTGGGCCGGACAGGCAGTGGCAGTCGCCGCCGTGGTGTCCGGGCTCGGTTCGCTGATCGGCTGGACGCTGATCATCGGCGAGATGCCGTTGGCCGCCGCGAAGGACCGGCTGTTCCCGGAGCGGTTCGCCCGCACCCGCCGCGGCGTCCCGGTCTTCGGCATCGTCAGCTCGACCGTTCTCGCCACCGTGCTCACCGTCGTGAGCTACACCAGTTTCGACCAGGTGTTCACCACGCTGGTGCTCCTGTCCGTCTTCACCGCGGTGGTGCCTTATCTGTTCAGCGCGGGCGCCCAGTTGTACTGGCTGCTGTCCCGCGGCAAGCAGATGCGGTGGCCGCACCTGGTGCGCGACTGCGGGGTGTCCGCGCTGGCGCTGGTCTTCTCGTTCTGGGCGCTCGCGGGCAGCGGCTACCAGGCCGTCTACTACGGCGTCATCTGCCTGCTGCTCGGACTGCCGCTCTACATCTGGCTCAAGGTCGGACACCGCGAATACGGCGAGACGCCGGCCGAAGCCACTCTTGAGACAAGGACGAACCAGTGATCCGCACGCTCGGAGTGCACTCGGAAGTCGGCACGCTGCGAGAGGCCATCGTCCACCGCCCAGGACTGGAGCTGAGCCGACTCACGCCGAGCAACTGCGACGAACTGCTGTTCGACGACGTCCTGTGGGCGGCCAAGGCCCGTGAGGAGCACGACACCTTCGCCCAGGTGCTGCGTGACCACGACGTCGTCGTGCACCACACCGACGTCCTGCTCGCCGAGACGCTCGCCCTGCCGGACGCCAGGGCGTTCGTGCTGGACCGGGTCTGCACCCCCGAACTCGTGGGTCCGACGCTGGTCGAGCCGCTGCGCGAGTTCACCGAGAAGATCGACCCCGCCACGTTGGCCGAGCTGTTGATCGGGGGAGTGACCCGCGCCGACCTGTCGCCGCTGGACGTGCACAGCCTGCGCTGGTCGACCCTGGGGCTCGACGACTTCGTGTTGCCCCCGTTGCCCAACACGCTGTTCCCCCGAGACAGCTCGGCCTGGGTCTACGGCGGCGTGACCATCAATCCGATGGCCAAGCCCGCCCGGCAACGCGAATCGCTGCACTGCCGCGCCGTCTACGGCTTCCACCCCCTGTTCGAGTCGCAGGATTTCCCGTTCTACTACGGGGCCGACGACGAGAACCACCAGCCCGCCACCATCGAGGGCGGCGATGTGCTCGTCCTCGGCCGCGGAGTGGTGCTCATCGGGATGGGGGAGCGCACCACCGCGATGGGCGTCGAGATCCTGGCCCGTGAGTTGTTCCGGACCGGCCAGGCCACCACCGTGATCGCCGTCCAACTGCCCCGGTCGCACGCGTTCATGCACCTGGACACGATCCTCACGATGATCGACGTGGACACGTTCGTCCGCTACCCCGGCCTGGACCCGAAGTCGCTGCGCACCCGGGTCATCACCCCGGTCGATCCGGAAGAGGTCGTCGAACGCGCATCCGCCGGCCTGCGCGTGGACCAGCGCGACGACCTGTTCACCACGATCGCCGACGCGCTCGGCATCGACGGGCTCCGCGTCTTGTGCGCCGACGAGGACGCGCGCGCCGCCGAACGCGAGCAGTGGGACGACGCCAACAACTTCCTGACCCTGTCGCCCGGCGTGGTCGTGGGCTACGAGCGCAACACCGTCACCAACACGATGCTGCGCGACCACGGCATCGAGGTCATCAGCATCCCCGGCAACGAACTCGGCCGCGGCCGCGGTGGTGCCCGCTGCATGACCTGCCCCATCCAGCGCGACGGCATCTGACACCCCTCACAGCGAAGGAATTCCCATGCGCCACCCCGGCTCGCTGCTCCGAGAACTCGACCTCGACAAGACCCGGTTCCTCGCACTGGTCGCGCTGGCCGCAGACCTCAAGCGCGCGAAGGAGGCGGGCGTCGAGCGGAAGTCGTTGACGGACAAGAACATCGCCCTGGTGTTCGAGAAGACCTCCACGCGCACCCGGTGCGCGTTCGAGGTCGCGGCCCACGACCAGGGCGCGCACGTGACCTACCTCGACCCCGCCGGAACGCACATGGGTCGCGACGAGTCCGTGCCCGACACCGCGAAGGTGCTGGGCCGGATGTTCGACGGCATCGAGTTCCGCGGCTTCGCCCAGGAGACGGTCGAGCAGTTGGCCGACAACGCCGGAGTGCCGGTGTGGAACGGGCTCACCGACTCCTGGCACCCCACCCAGATGCTCGCCGACGTCTTGACCATGACCGAACACCACCCCGGCCCGGTCGAGCGCATCAGCGTCTGCTTCGTCGGCGACGGCCACAACAACGTGGCCCGGTCCCTGCTGATCACGGGGGCACTTCTCGGCATGGACGTCCGCATTGCCGCACCTCGCGAACTCCGACCGCCCGCCGACGTCGTAGCCACCGCCCGTGAACTCGCGAAGACCAGCGGAGCCAGGGTCCTGGTCACCGAGGACGCCGAGCAGGGCGTGGACGGCGTCGACTTCGTCTACACCGACGTGTGGGTCAGCATGGGCGACTCGCCGGAGCAGTGGGACGTCCGCGTGCCGCTGCTGACCCCGTACCGGGTCACCGAGGCGCTGATGAAGGCCACCGGCAAGCCCGACACCAAGTTCCTGCACTGCCTGCCCGCCATCCACGACCGCACCACCGTCATCGGCGAACACCTGCACGAGCGGTACGGACTCGACGGCGCCGAGGTCACCGACGAGGTGTTCTCCTCACCGCGCTCGATCGTCTTCGACCAGGCCGAGAACCGGCTGCACACCATCAAAGCCGTCCTCGTCACCGGATTGGCGTCGTGACGTGCGCATCGTGATCGCACTTGGCGGCAACGCGCTGCTCGCCCGCGGCGAGAAACCCGACGCCGCCATCCAACTGCACCACGTGCGCGCGGCGGCTGAGGCCCTCGCTCCGCTCGCCGCCGACCACGAGCTGGTGATCTGCCACGGGAACGGGCCGCAGGTCGGTCTGCTGGCCCTGGAGAGCCAGGCCGACCCGTCGCTGAGCCGCCCGTACCCGCTGGACGTGCTCGGTGCGCAGACCCAGGGGATGATCGGCTACTGGCTGGCGCAGTCGCTGCGCAACGCGGGCGTCCGCCGACCGGTGCTCGCCATCGTCACCCAGACCGTCGTCGACGCGGCCGACCCGGCGTTCGCCACTCCCACGAAGTTCGTCGGTCCCGTCTACTCGGAAGGGGAAGGGCGGCGGCTCGCCGAAACGCACGGCTGGAGGATCGCGGCGGACGGCGCGCACTGGCGTCGGGTCGTCGCGTCACCGGAGCCGCTTCGTCTGGTCGAGGCGGACTCCGTCGCACGCCTCGTGGACGCGGGCACCGTCGTGGTGTGCGGCGGCGGCGGAGGAGCGCCCGTGGTGGACGACGGCCACGGACGGCTCAACGGAGTGGAGGCCGTGGTGGACAAGGACCTCACCGCGGCCTTGTTGGCGATCGACCTGAAGGCGGACCGGCTGGTCCTGCTCACCGACGTCCCCGCCGTCGTGCGGGACTTCGGCACGACGAACGCCCAGCCCCTGCCCATCCTCGACCTCGACGAACTGGCGCACCTGGAGTTCGCCGCCGGGTCCATGGGCCCGAAGGTCGAGGCCTGCCGCAGGTTCGTCGCGGCGACCGGTCACGCGGCCGCCATCGGCTCCTTGACCGCGGCGGCCGCCGTGCTGGACGGCACCGAGGGGACCACCGTGGTCAGCGCTCCCACAACGTCTCCCTGAGCCATCCCGAGGCGGGCACACCTAGTCTGCGGGCGCCACGGACGAGGATCGTCGTGCAGACCGCGATCATCACCGCGACGAGCGCGACGACCGGCCAGCCGGGGTCGCCGCCGTCGAGCAGGATGGCCACGGCCATCGCCGAGATCGCCAGGCCGAGCGTCACGACCTTCACCAGCACCACCGCACCGAGGACCGGAGCGGCGACGTGGCCACGCACGAGCGCCGCCCCGGTCGCCACCACCGCGGGCAGGGCGAACGCGAGGTCGGCCACGTACACGGGGTTGGGCAGTTCGCCTGCACCGATCGTTCCCGGCAACCCACCGCCGATGGTGGGCACGATGTCCGACAGCCACAGAGCCGCGAAAGCGGAGCCGAAGGCGATGAGGAACCAGCCGGTCCCCTTGTGACCCCGGCCGTCGAACGCGGGGCAGACCTTCCGCGCGTCGATCCGGCCGATCCCGTCGATCAGGGCGGCGACCGAGAGGGCGAGGATCGAGGTGTAGAGCAGGAACGCCGGGTTCTGCGGCACGCCGATCGCGTAGACGAGGTAGCTGTAGGCGAGGTAGGCCAGCGTTCCCAGCCACAGCAGGTGGCCCGGCAGCGAACCCGCGCGGCTGCGACGGGCGGCCCACAGGAGCACGGGGATCGTCGCGAGCGTCAGCACGTCCTGGGCGATCCCCTGCAGCTCCAGCGAACGGGAGAGCCGGTAGGCGTGCTCGGCCAGCAGCCCGTAGAGGGTGGCGGTGAGGAGCAGCGCGGCCAGGAGCCACGACACGCCCTCGGTCCACCACGTGCGCACCGAGGTCCGGACAGCGGAGGGGAGGTCATGCCCTGACGGTGCTCCGGATGGTGCGAACCCCGCAGTGGCGAAGGGACCGCGTTCGCCGGGACCTTCAGCGCGCCGCGACCCGCACGGCGTCGGCGGACCGGGTGGTGACGCCCGGCGGGATCACCACGACCGGGCACGCGGCGTGCCGGATGCAGTCGGTGGTCACGCTGCCGAGCAGGGCTTCGGTGAGCGGGCCGTGGGCGTGCCTGCCGACGACGAGCAGGGCTGCCTGCCGGGACGCCCGCAGGAGCGCGGTCGAGGCGTCGCCGGTGATGGTCACTTCGGCGATCTCCGGCGCGTCCGGCAGTTCGGCGCGGATCTCCGTCACGAGGTCGTGCAGCACCCGAGCGGGATGGTGGTGCTGCTGCGGCAGCACTTCCGCGTACGGGTGCACGCCGAGCGAGACTGCGGGCACGAACTCGGACTCGTGCTGCCAGGCCATGGTCGCCTCGACCGCGGCACCGCTGCGTTTGGCCTCGTTCAGCGCCCAGCGCAACGCGGTACGGCTGGCGGGTGATCCGTCCACGCCCACCACGATCAGGGGAAGGTCCACGTCATCGCTCCTGTCGGGAGAGTTCTCGGTCATCCGAAGCCTGACCCCATCCAGGCGGCAGGGGTAGGGGCCTAGGTCACCGTGGCGGAGAGGCCAAGCGCACTGCCCCGCGGCCACCCGCGAGCGCAGAGTGCTGAGCAGTGCGCACTCGCGCGCCTCGATGTGAAGGAAGTCCGATGACGTCCACTACCGGCGGACTCACGTCGACCGAGGCCGCGGAGCGATTGCGCGCCGACGGCCCGAACGTGCTGCCACGGGCGCACAAGCGCCATCCCCTGGTGCTGCTGCTCAAGCAGATGGTCCACGCCTTCGCGTTGATGCTCTGGGGCGCCGCCGTGCTCTCGCTCGTCGCGGGGATGCCCGCGCTGGCCATCGCGATCACCGTGGTCGTCGTGCTCAACGGCGCGTTCGCGTTCGCCCAGGAGTTCCGCGCGGACCGCGCCGCACAACGACTCGGCGATCTCATGCCCGCCAAGGCGACCGTGCACCGCGACGGCAAACCTGTCGTGGTCGACGCGGCCGACCTGGTGGTGGGCGACGAGATCCTGCTCGAAGCAGGCGACCGCGTGTGCGCCGACTGCGAAGTGCACACCGCCGCGGGGCTGTCCGTGGACGAATCGATGCTCACCGGCGAGAGCGTCCCCGTGCGCCCCGCCGTGGGCGACAGCGTGCACGCGGGCACCTACGTGTCCGAAGGCGAGGCGACCGTCGTCGCGACCGCGACCGGTGTGCACACGAAGCTCGCGGGCATCGCCACGCTCACCCAGCAGGCGGAACGACCGCCGAGCCCGCTGTCGGTGCAGCTGCACAAGGTCGTCAGCGTCATCGGCCTCGTCGCGGTCGGTGTCGGTGCCGCGTTCTTCGGATTGGCCATGCTCCTCGGGCTGTCGACGACCGACGGCTTCCTGTTCGCGATCGGCGTCACGGTCGCGCTCGTACCCGAAGGCCTACTGCCGACCGTGACCCTGTCCCTTGCGCGAGCCGCGCAGAACATGGCCGGTCGGCACGCGCTGGTGCGGCGACTGGACGCGGTGGAGACCCTGGGGTCCACCACCTTCATCTGCACGGACAAGACCGGGACGTTGACCCGCAACGAGATGTCGGTCGTGCGCGCGTGGACCTCGCTCGGCGAAGTCGCCATCACCGGCACCGGCTACGAACCCACCGGAGCCGCGACGGGTGATCAAGCCGCCGTGCGCCGCCTCGGCGTGTTGGCCGCGAGTGCCGTCCGCTGCTCGCCGACGGCGCATGTCCAGCGCGATCAGGACGGCTGGCACCCGGTCGGCGATCCGATGGAGGTCGCCCTTCACGTGCTGGCGGCCAGGCTCGGCGTGACCGCGCAGACGGTCGATGGTGTGCGCTACCCGTTCGACCCGCACCGCAGACGGTCGTCCGTGGTCGACGTCGACGGCGTTCACGTCACGGGTGCGCCCGACGCCGTGCTGCCCCTGTGCGGCGACCAGGACGCCGCCCTTGAGGCGATGACCCGGTTCGGTGCCCAGGGACTCCGGGTGCTCGCCGTCGCACGCCGTTCGACACGGCCGGGTGACGACACCGGATGGGAGCACGCCGAGACGGACCTGACCCTGCTCGGCCTGGTGGGGTTGCAGGACCCGCCGCGCGACGACGTCGCCGGAGCGCTCGAATCGTGCCGGACCGCGGGGATCAAGGTCGCCATGGTCACCGGGGACCACCCGGCCACCGCACGGGCCATCGCCGTGGAAGTGGGACTTCTGGGGCCGGACGAGTTGGTGGTGGAGGGAGCCGACCTGCCCGAGGACGCGGCCGCTCTGGGTGAACTGCTCGACCGCGACGGCGTGGTCATCGCCAGGGTGACGCCCGAGGACAAGCTGCGGATCGCGAAAGCCTTGCAGCGCAGGGGACACGTCGTCGCGATGACCGGCGACGGCGTGAACGACGGGCCCGCCCTGCGAGCGGCCGACATCGGCGTGGCCATGGGCGCCTCCGGCACCGACGTGGCCAGGGAAGCCGCCGACCTGGTCCTGCTGGACGACCATTTCGGCACGATCGTCGCCGCCGTCGAGTTGGGCCGCGCGACCTACGCCAACATCCGCCGGTTCCTGACCTACCACCTGACCGACAACGTCGCCGAGCTCACGCCGTTCGTGGTGTGGGCGTTGTCGGGTGGGCAGATCCCGCTCGCGCTGACCGTCCTGCAAATCCTGGCGCTCGACATCGGCACGGACCTGCTGCCCGCCTTGGCGCTGGGCACCGAGCGGCCGAACCCGCGCACCATGCGCGGACCGGCCCGCACCGGTTCGTTGATCGACAAGTCGGTGCTGCGCCGCGCGTTCGGCGTCCTCGGACCGACCGAGGCGCTCGCCGCGATGACCGCGTTCGCACTGGTGCTCCTGGCGGGTGGCTGGGTCCTCGGCACCACCGCCGACGCCGCGGTGCTCGCGACGGCGTCGGGGACCGCGTTCGCCGCGGTCGTGGTCGGGCAGCTGGCCAACGCGTTCGCCTGCCGCAGCGCGACCCGCCCGGTCGGTCTCGCCGGACTGCGCGGCAACAGGCTGCTGATCTACGCGGTGCTGTTCGAACTCGCGATCCTGGCCGTGTTCCTGCTCGTTCCGCCGCTGCCCGAACTCCTCGGCGGCGCCCTGCCGTCGCCGCTGGGATGGGCGCTCGTGATCGCCGCGGCTCCCGCGGTGATCCTCGCCGACACCGCCTACAAGGCGGTCGTGCGAGCACGCCGCGACGCCGCCCCCGAAGCCGCGCCGACCGGCGCGGCGGTATCGGTGTGACCCCTGTGCACGGCCCGCAACGGGCTGTCACGACCGCCGAACCACAGCTACGCCGCGGTGTCCGCGGAGCCACCACCGAGAAGCAATCCTGATAGGGCGTGTCGAACCCCTGGGCTGTCGAGAAGTCCAGGGGGTTCGGCACGCACGAACACATGTCAACGCTGCGCGGACGCTGCGATCGCGCTCAGCGCCGCGCGCTCGATCACGCCGACGAACGGGTTGATGAGCAGCCAGTACCGGCGGAAGCGCTTGAGCGAAACGGAATCGTCCAGGATCGTGCGGACGTCGTAGGTGAGCAGCGTGCGATCCCGACCGTACGGCACGACCGACAGCGAGCAGACGATCTTGCCGCAACCCGGCTCGTCGAAGTCCGCGAAGTCGTCGGCCTCGAAGGACCGCCACTCGATGACGGGCTTCCAGAACTTGCCGATCGCGCCGAAGGCGACCTCGGAGCCGGGGCTTTCGCCGAGGATTCGCCAGTCGGAGGCAGCGACGAGGTCGTCGAGCGTCATCCGGGTGGGAGGCTTCGGCGGGGCGTGGCGGGTTCGGATCCGTTCCGGAACACCACGTGCCCACATGGACAGCGTGACGAGCGGAGCCCGGACGGAGGCGAAGTCCAGTGCACGAACGGCCTGGTAGGTGGTGGCGGGATCCGCGTCGACCACCAAGTGGCTGGCGCGGATGAAGTCATGACGCGGTGCGAACCGATCGGCGAGCATCCGCGGGGACTGGACGTCCGTCTGCTGATCGTGCTGTGACATGGCGGGAGACCTCCGGTGGAATTCGAGGTGGTGGTCGACGGACGATGAGAACCGGGCAGGACGCGTGGTGCACGGCGGCCTTCGTGACGGAGCCGCACCGCCCGGTCAGGTTGTGGTGGTCGCCGGAGCCGACGACGAGCAGATCGCTGTCGGTGTACCGGCTGATCGCCTCGTGGGGCTGGAATCGGAGCAGGGTCGTGGCGCAGGAAGGCCGCGGGTCCAGCCGGTCGAGCAGCCGGGCTGCTCGGTCGAGCACGAATTGCGGTTCGGAGACCAGTGCGTCCCCCACGGTGTGCATGGGGGCGGCGTGCACAACGCGCAGCACTGAGTCGCGTCCAAGCACCGCGGCGGCTCGCGCCAGCACCAGGGCGTCGTCCTCACCGCCGCTGACCAAAGCCGTGATCCGCTGGTGAGCACCGCGCAGCGCCGAGGCCTCGCCTCGAACCACGACGGTGTCGCACAACGCCGCCTCCACCAACGGGAGCACCAAGCCGTCAAGCCCCAGCGGACTCGTCGAGCGACTCCGGCAGCCGACCACGAGCGTCCCCGCGCGCAGGCTCGCCGCTTCGAGATCGCGCGCCGGTTCCGGTCCGGTCCGGTGGATCCGCGGACGCAGTTCCGGGTGTCGGCCAGTGAGGTGGTCCAGGCCGTCGCCGTCGCCCCACGCCCACACATCGAGTTCGGAGCCGGTGCGGGCGGCGTGGTCCGCTGCCCAGAACAGGGCCGCGCGGCCCCACCGCGAGCCGTCACACCCGACGGCGACAGGGCTCGGTGGACGGTCCAAGACCATGGACGGGTCGAGAGGGCTGGAATGAACGGACATCGACGGCTCCTGTGACGCGGTTCGGCCGATCAGCGTGCGGCGGTGGTCGGTCCGTCCAGCAGGTCGGACACAGGACGGCGTGGCGTGGGGGCGGGGGTGCCGCAACCGATGCGCAGCACCGTCCGGGGCACCAGGGAACCGCCCGGTGAGCGGCGCGGTTCGTCGCGGACGGTGCTGACCTCGATCGGCTGCGCCAGGAACGACGCGGACAGCTCGAGGGGCGTGGCGGTGAGCAGGATCCGCCGCAGGGCTTGACCCGCGGGCAGCTCGCCCAGTGGCCCTTCGTAGTGCGAGTTCAGCACCACGACGAGCGGCTCGGGCTTTTGGTCCTTGCCGGGCGCGCTCTCGAGAGCGGTATCCCAGCGGACGGAAGCTGATTGATGTGCTTGATCGGCACCAAGTCGAGCAGCTCGCGCATCAACCCGGTCAGTTCCAACCGACCACCCAAGCGGACCGTTGCGAGCCGTTGACCACACGGGCGAAGGTCCTGTCCGGTCGAGGGCCAGGCGCGGTGTTCCGAGGTCGAGGCCGCTCATCGTGCCCGCGACAACCGGCGTAGGCGCTCGTACTCGTCCCCGTCGATCTCGCCCTTGGCCAGCCGTTCGGCCAGGACGGCCTCCACCGAGATGGTCGGCATCCCGCTCCGGATCCTGCGGCTGAGGGTGATCAGCCCCGCCACCGATCCGAAGAACAGCAGGATCATCACGATCCCCGTGAACCCGAATCCCATCCAGCCCATCCCGTAGCTCTGGTACCAGTGCACGTCCCGCTCCTCGTTGCCCGGTTGCCCTCAGCGTGCTGTCGGTGGGAGACCACTTCCAGAGGCCGACAGCCCGCGCCGCGCGCGGACCTGCCTCGGCTCGCAGGGTCGAAGGTCCTCGTCCGCGCGGGACCGCGGCCACTGCTCCCGCGGCACCGGGTGGACCAGGCTCGGGGTGAGCTGAGGAGGACCGAGCGATGGACGACTTCGACTCGCGGCCGATCGTGGTCGGCGTGGACGGATCAGCCGTGAGCCGTGCGGCGTTGCGGTGGGCGGTGGACGAAGCCCGACGACGCGGCTGTGCGATCGACGCGATCCTCGCCTGGCAAGGCGGTTACGGCATGATGATCGGCGCGGTGACACCCGACCTGCTGGCCGAGTCGACGCCGGAGCGGGAACACGACCGGTGGCGCCGAGTGCTCGACGACGCCGTGGCGGATATGGACGCGGGAGGCGGGATCCGCACGGTGCTGGTGACCCAGGACGCCGGGCCCGCGCTGGTCGAGGCTTCCAAGGACGCGGCGTTGCTGGTGGTGGGCACCCGCGGCGGGGGACCGGTCAGGAGTGCGTTGCTCGGGTCGGTGAGCGCGCACTGCGTGCGCCACGCGGCCTGCCCGGTCGTGGTGGTCCGGGAACCGTTGCCACGCGGGGACACGTCGTCCATGGTCGGTTCCGGCACGTTCGCGACTCCCGGACCTCTGCTGTGAGCGGGGGCGTCCGGGCGCTGCTGGTGGACGGTTCTGCGGTGTCGTTGCGGGAGCTAGGCCTGTCGGACACCGACGCGCTGTCGGACCTGCTCCGCGCGCTGCCTGAAGGTGATCGGCACTTCGGCCTGTTCGGCGCTCCGGCACGCGACGAGCACTCTCGACATCTCGCCATCGGTGCGTTCCGCGAAGATGATCTGCTCGGAGTCGCGAGCTGCGTGTCCGCGAGTGACTCGGACAGCGCCGAGGTGGCGTTCGCCGTGGCGCCGTCGGCGCGGACCAGAGGAGTCGGCACTCTGCTGCTCGAACACCTCGCCTCACTCGCCCGACGGCACGGTGTGCGCCGCTTCACCGCCGACGTGTCCGCCGCCGACTCCCACGCGGTGCGGGTCCTCACCGATTTGGGTCTGGTGTGGACGGTCACCGCGAACGGCGACGTGGCGCACGTGGACCTTGGCCTCGACCCGGTCGGGCACTACCTGGACCTGGTCGCCGACCGCGAGTCGACCGCCGACGTCGAGAGCCTGCGCGCGGTGCTGGAACCCACGTCGATCGTGGTGGTGGGCGCGGGGCGGTCGTCGTCCTCGGTCGGCAACGCGGTGCTGCGCAACCTCCTCGCGGGCGACTTCGCCGGCGATCTCCTCGCCGTCAACCCCCACGCCGACCACGTGCTCGGAATCCCTTGCCGAGACTCGGTCCTCGATCTTCCACCCGCCCCGGAGCTGGCCGTGCTGTGCGTCCCGGCGAAGCTCGTGCCGGGGATCGCCGAGGAGTGCGGCCGGCACGGGGTGAAGGCGCTCGTCGTCATCACCTCAGGCCTGTCCGACGACCCCGAACTCGTGGAAGGCCTGATGCGCGCCGTCCACGCGCACGGGATGCGGCTGGTCGGCCCGAACTGCCTCGGTGTCTCGACGAGCGCGCCCGACGTGCGGATGGACGCGACGTTCACCCGCACCCGCGCCGCCGCCGGGGACGTCGGTCTGATCACGCAGTCCGGCGGCATCGCCATCGCGGTCTCCGAGCAGCTGAACCGGATCGGCCGCGGCACCTCCAACCTCGTGTCCGCTGGCGACAAGTACGACGTGAGCGGCAACGACATGCTGCTGTGGTGGGAGCGCGACGAGCGCACCCGCGCGGTGGTGCTCTACCTCGAGTCCTTCGGCAACCCCCGCAAGTTCGCCCGGCTGGCACGCCGGGTGGCGCGCCGCAAGCCGGTGCTTGCCATCCGCTCCGCGACCACCGAACAGGGACAGCGGGCCGCCGCGTCGCACACCGCCTCGACGGCGACCCCGTCCGCGACGCGGGATGCCCTGTTCCGGCAGGCCGGGATCATCGCGGTCGACGGTGTGACCGAACTGGTGGACGTCCTGGCCGCATTGGACTCGCAGCCGCTGCCCCTGGGCAGGTCGGTCGCGGTGCTGAGCAACGCCGGCGGACTTGGTGTGCTCGCCGCGGACGCCTGCGTGACCCACGGCCTCACGATGGCGGAGCTGTCCGAAAGCACGACCCGTGCGTTGCGGGAGGCGATGCCCGCTACCTCAAGCCCGCACAACCCCGTCGACACCGGCGCGGTCGTGGACGAGGAGACCTTCGCCCGGTGTCTGGACCTGATCGCCGCGGATCCGGCCGTGGACGCCGTCATCGTCGTCACCGTCCCCACCGCGCTGGGGGATCCGGCGACCGCGATCCACCGGCTGCGGGTCGGGAAGCCGATCCTGGCCGTTCGGGCCGGGCAGGCGATGTCGGTGGAGACCACTCCGGCGGGCGTATCGTGCTACGCCGATCCGATGTGGGCGGCGTTCGTCCTGGCCCGGCTGGTGGAACGGGCGGAGTGGTTGGCACGCCCGGAGCCGGACCACGTCGACCTAGGTGGGATCGACCTGGCAGGCGCGCGCGCCGTCGTCGCCGACCACCTGACCGTCGATTCCGCAGGCGGATGGCTGGATCCTGATCGGGCCATCGTCCTGTTGCGGGCGTTCGGACTGCCGGTGCTGGGCGGTGTGCTCGCGACCACGCCTGGGGGCGCGGTGTCCGCCCAGCGCTCCTACGACTCCCCGGTGGCGCTGAAAGCGGTCGTCACCGGACTGCTCCACAAGACCAAGGGCCACGGCGTCTCCCTCCTGCTGGCCGACCGGGACGCGGTGACCGCCGCGTTCGAACAGTTCCGAGGCAGGTTCGGCACGCGCCTGCGCGGTGCGTTCGTGCAGCCCATGGTCACCGGCGGCCGTGAGCTGCTGGTCGGGGTGGTCAACGATCCGCGCTTCGGGCCGCTCGTGGTCACCGGGCTCGGCGGCGTGGACACCGACCTGGTCGACCGCCGGGCGTGCGCACTCGCACCGCTGTCCACAATGGACGCGGACGACCTGCTGCGCGGGTTCGGTGGATCCGCCGAGGTGTTCGCGGACATCGACGAACGACCGGTGCGCGATCTGCTGCTCCGGGTGGCCAGGCTCGCCGAGCTGCTGCCCGAGGTCGCCGAGCTCGACCTCAACCCGGTGATCGTCTCCGACGGCCGGTGCCTCATCGTCGACGCACGGGTCCGCGTGGCACCCGTCGAACCGGTCGACCCGTTCCTGCGCGGCCTGCACGTCCAGCGACTCACGAAGGAAGTGGCGTCATGAACCGGTCCGACACCAAACCGATCGTGGTCGGGGTCGATGGATCACCGGCCGGGACCGGAGCTCTGCGGTGGGCCCTGGACGAGGCCGCGATCCGCGGCTGCGCGGTGCACGTGGTCAACGCGTGGGACTACGAACCCCTGACCGACTGGACGGAGACGGCCGAGCGGAACGCGCGCGCGTCGTCCGAGGCGCTGGTCGAGGAAGCCGTCCGGGACGCGGTGCTCGGCCGGGTGGATCCGCCGGTGGTCCTGCGGCGATGCCTTCGCGGCATCCCGGCGGAAGTGTTGGAGAGCGCTTCGCGTGATGCCGACCTGCTGGTCGTGGGCTCGCACACCGGCCACCGGCTGCGCGACATCGTGCTCGGCTCCACGAGTGCGCTCTGCGTGCGGCACGCGACGGTGCCGGTCGTGCTCATCCCGGCCCGGACCGCCCCGCTGGACACCAGGATTGCCGCTGGCCATGCCGCTGACCACGGCTGACCGGCCGCGGGTCGGTCCGCAGCGGATGTCGGTGGACGAGGTCGTCCGGCAGGCAGGAACCGACTCCGAGCGCGGGTTGTCGAGCGCGGAGGCCGCCCTGCGACTGGTCGAGCTGGGTTCGAACACCCTGCCCCCGCAACGCCGCCAGGGGTGGGTGCTCCGGTTGCTGGCGCAGCTCAACCACCCGCTGATCTACGTGCTGCTGGCCGCGGCCACGCTGACCGCGCTGCTCGGGGAGACCGTCGACGCGTCGGTCGTGTTCGCCGTCGTCGTGGTCAACGCGGTCATCGGGTTCCTCCAGGAGGCCAAGGCCGAGCGGGCGTTGGACGCGCTGGCCGCGATGGTCCGCACCGAGGCGACCGCGGTGCGCGACGGCGTCGCCTCGCGGGTGTCCTCCGACGACCTCGTACCCGGTGACCTCGTGGCGCTGGAGGCGGGGGACAAGGTCCCCGCCGACCTGCGGCTCTCGCGCACCGGCGAACTCGACGTGGACGAGTCGGCGCTGACCGGGGAATCCGCGCCTGTCGGCAAGGACCCGGCGGAGCTGCCACCGGACACCGTGCTGGCCGACCGGGTCAACATGGCCTTCTCCGGCACCCTCGTCACCGCGGGCAGCGGCCGCGGGATCGTGGTCGCGACCGGCGCGGACACCGAGATCGGCCACGTCCACCAGCTCGTCGGCGCCACCGCGACGGTGGCGACACCGCTGACCCGCAAGCTCGACCGGTTCAGCAGGCTCCTGACCTTCGTCATCCTCGGACTGGCCGCGCTCAGCGTGGCCGTCGGCCTGGCGCGCGGGGAACCACTCGGGTCGATGGTGACCGCCGCCGTCGCGCTCGCGGTCGGCGCCATCCCCGAAGGACTGCCGGCCGCCGTCACGGTCACGCTCGCGATCGGCGTGGCCAGGATGGCGCGCAGGCAGGCGATCGTCCGGCGGCTGCCCGCCGTGGAGACCCTCGGCAGCACCACGATGATCTGCACCGACAAGACCGGCACGCTCACCGCCAACGCGATGACCGTCCGGGTCGTGGTGGCAGGTGGAGTCCGCCACGACCTGACCGGCATCGGGTACGACCCCGACGGCGATGTGGAGCCGCCCGTCGACACCGCCTCACGGGAGTGCTTGCTCGCGGGACTCGCCTGCAACGACGCGCGGATCGTCCACGAGGACGAGAAGTGGTCCGCCGTCGGCGACCCCACCGAGGCCGCGCTCGTGGTCTCCGCGCGCAAGGCCGGGCTCGGACCCGACGACGTGCCGACCCGGCTCGACGTCCTGCCCTTCAGCTCCGACCGCCGGTACATGGCGACCCTGCACCCCGCTGGGCTGGTCTACCTCAAGGGAGCGGTCGAACGGATCCTCGACCTCGCTGGTAAGACCGACCGCGCCGAAGCCGACGATCTCGCAGGCGGCGGCCTCCGGGTGCTCGCCATCGCCACCGCCCGACTGCCGGACGGTGCCGCATTGACCGAGGAGGCCCTGCGCGGAAACGTGGTCCTCCTGGGTTTGCAGGCCATGCACGACCCGCCGCGACCGGAGGCGATCGAGGCCGTGCGGGAGTGCCGCGCGGCGGGCATCGAGGTGCGAATGATCACCGGTGACCACCCGGCCACCGCCCGCGCCATCGCCGAGCACTTCGACATCCCCGCCGACGCCGTGTACGCCAGGGTCACGCCGGAGGAGAAGCTGAGGCTGGTCACGGAGTTCCAGGCCCAGGGACATGTCGTGGCGATGACCGGCGACGGCGTCAACGACGCACCCGCCCTGCGTCGCGCCGACATCGGCGTCGCCATGGGGCGCGGCGGCACGGAAGTGGCGAAGCAGGCCGCCGACATGGTGCTGGCCGACGACAACTTCTCCTCGATCAGGGCCGCGGTGCAGGAGGGGCGCGCGGTCTTCGACAACCTGCGCAAGTTCATCATCTGGACGCTGCCGACCAACATGGCCGAAGGCCTGGTGATCCTCGCCGCGGTCCTGCTCGGCACGGCGCTGCCGATCCTGCCGGTGCAGATCCTGTGGATTAACATGACCACCGCGGTCGCCCTCGGCCTGACCCTCGCGTTCGAACCCCGTGAGCCGGACGTCATGCGCCGACCACCTTTGCCGCCGTCGTTGCCGTTGATGACCCCCCAGGTCGTGCGCCGCATCCTGTTCGTATCGGCCATCCTGCTCGTCGGGTCCTTCGCGGCGTTCCACTGGCAGCTCGCCGCAGGTGCGTCGCTCGACCAAGCACGCACAGTCGCGGTGAACGCGTTCGTGGCCGCCCAGATCGCCTACCTGCTCAACTGCCGGTCACTGGACAACCTCCGGTCCGGTGTGGGCTTCCTGGCCAACCCGTGGCTGCTTGCGGGGATCGGCACCACCGTGGTGCTGCAACTGCTGCTCACCTATCTACCGGTGATGAACACCCTGTTCCACACCGCGCCGATCGGCTGGAGTGCCTGGGGGTTCGTCGCAGTGCTGGCGCTGATCACGTTCGTTCTGGTCGAACTGGCGAAGTGGGTCTCCCGCGTGTCGGCGTCGCGATCGGAGGTCCCAGGGTCTTAGGTCCCCGCCCGACGGGGACCACGGGTACTGCTCCGCACGTGGGCGGCAGGCGAGGCTGGTGGTGACGCGGCCGCTCGGCGGCGGCCATCCGACGAGGGGTTTCCCGTGACGCTGACCGAACCGGCACCGATCCGAACGCGGCCCGATCTGGAGTTGATCGACGCCTACTGGCGGGCGGCGAACTACCTGTCGGTCGGGCAGATCTACCTGCTGGACAACCCGCTGCTGCGCGAACCGCTGCTGGCGGAGCACGTGAAGCCCCGGCTGCTGGGGCACTGGGGGACCACTCCGGGGTTGAACCTGCTGTACGCGCACCTGAACCGGGTGATCAACGAGCGCGACCTGAACGCGCTGTACGTGACCGGTCCCGGTCACGGCGGGCCAGGTCTGGTGGCCAACGCCTACCTGGAGGGCACCTACAGCGAGGTCTACTCCTCGATCACCGAGGACGTCGACGGGATGCGCGGGCTGTTCCGGCAGTTCTCCTTCCCCGGCGGCATCCCCAGCCATGTCGCGCCCGAGACACCCGGCTCGATCCACGAGGGCGGTGAACTCGGCTACGCCCTCGTGCACGCGTTCGGCGCGGCGTTCGACAACCCGGACCTCAAGGTGCTGTGCGTGATCGGTGACGGGGAGGCCGAGACCGGGCCGCTGGCGGCCAGTTGGCACTCGAACAAGTTCCTCAACCCCGTCACCGACGGCGCGGTGCTGCCGGTGCTGCACCTCAACGGCTACAAGATCGCCAACCCGTCGGTGCTGGCCAGGATCCCGGACGAGGAACTGGCCGCGTTGATGCGCGGGTACGGCTACACGCCGCACTTCGTGGCCGGTGACGACCCCATGGCCGTGCACGAGCTGCTTTCCTCCACTTTGGACGTAGTGTTCGACGACATCGTCGCCATCCAACGCGCCGCCCGCGAGACCGGCGGCCCGCACGAGCGTCCGCTGTGGCCGATGATCGTGCTGCGCACGCCGAAGGGGTGGACGGGGCCGAAGGTGGTCGACGGGATGCCGGTCGAGGGCACGTTCCGCGCGCACCAGGTGCCGCTCGCCGCCACACGAAGCAACGCCGAGCACCGTGCGCAACTCGAGGAGTGGATGCGCGGCTACCGGCCCGAGGAGCTGTTCGACGCCGACGGCCGGTTGATCCCGGAGTTGCGGGCGCTTGCGCCGCGCGGGATCCGGCGGATGAGTGCCAACCCGCACGCCAACGGCGGACTGCTGCGCCAGGACCTCACCATGCCCGACTTCCGCGACCACGCCGTGCCGGTCGAGCACCACGCCGTGGAGTCCAGCGAGGCCACCAAGGTGCTCGGCGGGTTCTTGCGCGACATCATCACCCGCAACCCCGACCGGTTCCGGATCATGGGCCCGGACGAGACCGCGTCCAACCGGCTGTCGGCGGTGTTCGAGGTGACCGACCGCGCGTGGAACGCGGAGACCCAGCCCGGCGACGACCACCTCGCGCCGGACGGCCGGGTGATGGAGGTGCTGTCGGAGCACCTGTGCCAGGGCTGGCTGGAGGGCTACCTGCTGACCGGGCGGCACGGGCTGTTCAACTGCTACGAGGCGTTCATCCACATCGTCGACTCGATGCTCAACCAGCACGCGAAGTGGCTCAAGACGACCCGCGGGATCCCGTGGCGCGCACCGATCTCGTCGCTCAACTACCTGTTGTCCTCGCACGTGTGGCGCCAGGACCACAACGGGTTCTCCCACCAGGATCCCGGATTCCTCGACCACGTGGTGAACAAGAAGGCCGAGATCGTCCGGGTGTACCTGCCGCCGGACACCAACACCCTGCTGTCGGTGGCCGACCACTGCCTGCGCAGCAAGCACTACGTCAACGTCATCGTCGCCGGCAAGCAGCCCGCGCTGACCTACCTCGGCATGGACGAGGCCGTCGCGCACTGCGCGCGGGGACTCGGGATCTGGCCGTGGGCGGGCAACACCGACGGCGAGCCGGACGTGGTGATCGCGTGCGCGGGCGACGTGCCCACGATGGAAGCCCTGGCCGCGACGGACCTGCTGCGCACCCACCTGCCGGAGTTGAAGGTCCGGTTCGTCAACGTCGTCGACCTGATGCGCCTGGAACCCGACACCGAGCACCCGCACGGCCTGTCCGACCGCGACTTCGACGCGCTGTTCACCACCGACAAGCCCGTCGTCTTCGCCTTCCACGGCTACCCGTCGCTGATCCACCGGCTCACCTACCGCCGTGCCAACCACCACAACCTGCACGTGCGCGGGTACAAGGAGGAGGGCACCACGACCACGCCGTTCGACATCCTGATGCTCAACGACCTGGACCGCTTCCACCTGGTCATGGACGTCATCGACCGCGTCCCGTCGCTGGGCAGCCGCGCGGCGGTGCTGCGCCAGCGGATGGAGGACGCCCGGCTCGACGCCCGCGCGTACACGCGTGAGCACGGCGAGGACGACCCGGCCATCTCGGGCTGGACCTGGCCGGACCGGGGCTGAACCGGTGCGGGTGCTGGTGGTCAACGCGGGCTCGTCGAGCGTGAAGCTGCGGTTGCTCGACGAGCACGACTCCCTCGTGCGGAGCGAGGACCTGTCCGCCGGGACGGACGGGATCGACACGGCCCGGCTGGCCGACGTCCTGCGGGCATGGCCCGCGCCGGACGTGGTCGGGCACCGCGTCGTGCACGGCGGCACGCGCTTCACCGGCGCGGTCCGAGTGGCGGACGAGGTGCGGGCCGGGCTGGAGGACCTGATCGACCTCGCGCCGCTGCACCAGCCGAAGTCCCTCGCCGCGCTCGACGCCGTGACGGCGCTGCTGCCCGACGTGGCCGCGGTCGCGTGCTTCGACACCGCGTTCCACAGCACGATCCCCGAGGCCGCGGCTACCTACGCGGTCCCGCGTGAGTGGCGCGAGCGGTACGCGATCCGGCGCTACGGGTTCCACGGCCTGTCGCACGCCCACTGCGCTCGCCGCGCGGCCGAGGTCGCGGGTCTGGACGCGCCGCGGATCGTGTCCTGCCACCTGGGCGCGGGCGCGTCGCTGGCCGCGATCGTGGACGGCCGCAGCGTCGACACGACGATGGGCTTCACCCCGTTGGAGGGCCTGGTCATGGCGACCCGGTCCGGCACCGTCGACCCCGGACTGCTGCTGTGGCTGGAGGAGCACGAACACCTGACCCCGCACGAGGTCGCCACCGCACTGGAGCAGCGGTCCGGGCTGCTGGCGCTGGCGGGAACCGCGGACATGCGCGATGTGGAGGCCAGGGCCGAGAACGGTGATCCGGACGCGCTGCTGGCGATCGACGTCTCCGTGCACCGGTTGGCGGGCGCGATCGGCGCCATGGCCGTCGCGGCGGGAGGGCTCGACCTGCTGGCTTTCACCGGCGGCGTCGGCGAGCACTCCGCGCTGGTGCGACGACGGGCGGCCGAACGGCTCGCGTTCCTCGGCGTCGCTGTCGACTCCCGGCGCAACGACGCCGCTCAGGGGGACGCCGACATCTCCGCAGTGGGCGCGGCCGTGCACACCGTCGTGGTCACCGCACGAGAGGACCTGCGGATCGCTCACGAGGCGCGGACGCTGCTCGACGGGTGAATCGGGAGACGGAACTGAGATTGCTTGTGGGCGAACCCTGCCCCGACCAGCGTGACACGCCGGTCGAGGCAGGGTTCGCCTCCGTTCAGGAGAGGGAGGTCTTGACCGCGGTGGACAACCTGTCGAAGTCCAACGACTCCCAGTTGGCCTCGGCAACGTCATCGGTACGCGCGCGGAACCGCTGTGGTCGTCACGACCGCCTTTCGTCGGGGTCGTCACCGACAGCCGGTTGTCCGCCGTGTTCGGTCGCTTGCACGCGCGGACGGAGACCGGCACCGTCGTCCGGACGTCGTCGGCGGGCTCAGCCTGTCCACGGATTCGCCTGACCGTCGCCAGAGCCGGCCAGAACGTCGTCGACGGCTCGGCGTGGAGTCGCAGGGACCCGCTCTTGGTCCGTGGGAGCCCAGCCGATCCTGAGCACCATCTGGGGGGAGGCGACACCACCGAGCACCGTGGCGCGCAGGAGTTCCCGGATGCCCCTGACCTCCAGGGGCTGGCTGAGCGGGCAGGTCGCCAGACCGAGGGCCGTGGAGGCCAGCAGCACCGCGCTCATCGCCTCGCCCGCCCGCAGCCGGGACACGTGGTCGTCCATCGTCGTCGCCAGCACGAGCAGTTCGCCGGCGTCGTCCTCCCACCCCTCCCGCGTCTGGGCGAGCACGCCGTCGGGGAACGCGCGCATCGTGGTGTCCCCGTGCGGCACGGTCGTTCGAGGGGTGCTCGAGGCGAGGACACCGTCGTCGGCGGCGGAGCCGCGACCCGCCCATGCGGCGAGTTCGCTCCGGTACTCGGGGTCGGCGTCTTGTTGTCGCGCGGCGTCGGCGATCGCCGAAGCCAGCCGGAACCGGTCGTCCGGGTCCGTCGCGGCGACGACGATCGCGCCCTGCGCGCCCGCGCGTTCGGCGACCAAGCCGATCAAACCCTCGGGCACCGGCCACGAGGTGAACCGCCTGCGATCGGTGTGCCTGCGGGGAATGGTCGACGAAAGCGCGATGTCTTCGGCGGTGGGGTTCCTCGACGTGAACTCCACGGCCGCGAGGTGGTCCGGTTGGGCCGGGTTGGGGAGTCGGTGCACGGTCGTGTCCCACCCAGCCGCGGCAAACCCGACCCTCAGGTGGTGCAGCGCCGCGCCGCAGCTCATGAGGAGGTCGCGGCAGTCCGGGTCAACGGCGGGCAGGTGGCGGCTCCGGTCGGCGAACAGGTGCAGCGAGTTGTCGCCGGCGACCCAGCGCCACGGCTGCGAGTTGTGGATCGAGGGTGCGCGGCCCGCCAACGCGATCACGGAGCGGATGGTGTCGTCATCGGGTCCCTGGTGCCGCATGGCGGGCCACTTCCTGTTCGGGTGCAATGATCGGTGTCGGACACCTTCTACCGTTGCGCCGTCATGTGTCGCTGCGGAGAGTCCAAGGGCCCGACCGTTGAGGCCGAACTTGATGAATCGATGTGATGTCGACGTCACGTCACCCGACCCGGTCGATGGCGGGCACTCTTCGGGGTCGGCGTGGCCGGGCACTGCACCTACTCCGGTGACGGGTGGGTGGCGCGGGCGGACGGAGCCGTTCGAGGGCGAGTGCGTCGACGTCTCACACCGGTCGCACGATGGCCACGGGGCACGGGGCGTGGTTCACCAGCGCCTGGCTGGTGGAGCCGAGCAGCATGCCGGTGAAGCCGCCGTGGCCGCGGCTGCCCACGACCAGCAGCCGTGCGTGCTCGGCGATCCGCAGCAGCGCGCGGACCGGGCGGTCGCGCACGACGATGCGCTCCACCGCCACGTCCGGGTACTTCTCCTGCCACCCGGCCAGCCGCTCGGCGAGCAGGATTTCCCGCTCCTGCACGGCCTCGATCTCGGTCGCGGTGAAGTGGGTGGCCTGCACGGCGTCCTCGAGCAGCGGGTCGGTCCACGACAGCACGGCGGTCAACGGCGCTTCCCGCACCGACGCGGCCTCGAAGGCGAACCCGATCGCCGCCTCGCTGGTGGGCGAACCGTCCACACCGACCACGACGGGTCCGTCGGCGGTGGTGGTGCCGCGCACGACCACGGTCGGGCTGTGGGCGTGGGCCGCGAGCGCGGCGGCGGTGGAGCCGAGCAGGATGCCGGTGAACCCGCCGAGGCCTCGGGAGCCGACAACCACCATGCGGGCGTGCGCCGACTCGTCGATGAGCTGGGAGATGTCCGGCGCCATCACCGACCTCGTCTGGACGGTGATGCCGGGTGCGGCGGCGAGTGCGGCGACCGCGGCCTCGTCGAGCCACTGCGTCCCCAGGTCCTGGAGCGTCGTGAGGAGCCCTTGCGCGTCGACGAGCATGTCCGGGTAGCCGCGGGTGGGCAGGGAGTAGCAGTGCACCAGGAGCAGCGGGACGTGGTGGCGTGCGCAGTCGTCCGCGGCCCAGAGGACCGCGTCCAGCGCGGTGGCGGAACCGTCGACGCCGACCACCACGGGAGGTGCGACCAGGTTGTCCATCAGGAATTCTCCTCCGTCGACCACCGCCACCGGAGGTGCCCGGCGCCCGTGGTGTGCTCCACCACCGAGGCTAGGTTCGGCACCGGTCCGGGACTGCTGCCGGAGGTCCTGGGCAGAACGCCTCCCAGCGCCCTGCACAGGAGTCGTTGTGCTCTGGCCGAACGACGGGGCTGTACCGCTAAGTCGCCCGGTCGGCGCGCGTATGCGGGCTGCCGTGGACGAAGACCGCCGGATCAGACCGCGATTGGCGTGGTCGGCTGCAGCACCGACTCCACCAGCGCTTCGCTGCGCAAGTGGGCGACCGCTTGGTAGTCGGGGTCGCGGATCATGTCGACGAACGCCTGCCGACCGGGGTAGCGGACCAGCACGACCATGTCCCATGCTTGTCCGTCCTCGGCGACCAGCGCACGCCCACCGTCGCCCAGGTACTCCACGGTCAAGTCGTACCGCGCGTTGATCGACCGACCGAGCGCCTCGGCGTAGCGCTGGTAGCTCTCGCGGCCGCCGTCCGGCCGGAATCGCAGCAGGTTGAGCATCACGACCGGGCCACCGGGGTCGCCGGCGAGCAGCGCGTCGAGTTCGCGGTCGTCGATCTCGATCATCGGGAACCTCCTGGAGTGGGCATCCATACATCGGCCACTGTACGCATACTTGTTAATCGACACGCAAGTTACTTGCTCGGGTTCGACGGATGGACACGGGTCGACACGAGGAGCATCAGCACGTGGCGGTCGCGATGATCCCGGCGACGATCTGGCAGCCCATGGGGGAGGGGGCCATCACTGTGACGCCGCAGTGGGTGACGATCGACATGCGGACGACCCAGCAGATGTCCGGGTTGGCCTGCCCCTGCGGTCGATCCGTCCCCCGCGAGGACTACCCGCGACGTCCGCACTGGGGCTGACGAATCCGGTGCCCGTCGTCATTACCGTCGTGGCGGTGCCGGGCGATCCGGCGGCGACAACTCGTTTCGGGGGAAGCAATGACCGACAGCGTCGACGCACCAACCGGTCGTCGTGGAACGCCGCCATCGTCGACAGCCGGCCCGTGGGAACGGGTGTGCCGGGCAGGCTTGGTGGCCGCCACCGTCCTGATCGGACTGTTCGTCGCCCTGAACATCCGCGAACTGGGCCACACCGCCGCCGCGCGGCTCGCGGGCGACCACGACGCCTCCTACGAACTGCGTTGCGCGCCATCGGGTTTCGGCTGCAACCACCTCGACGCCACCGGGATGAGCGTGTTCGCGAAACTGGCGGTCACCTGCGGGGGCTGCCTGGTCACGCAGAGCATCACCTGGTCCCTCGTGCTGCTGCGCCGACGCGTGGACCGGCGCTGGCGTCCAGTGCTGACCCCGCTGGTTGCCGTGTTCTCGCTGGCCGTCTTCATCACAGGCGTCCTGGGGCACAGGGGAATGCGAGAACGGGCGACACTGCACGACGGCGTGCTCCACGTCGGTCCGAACGAGCGCGGGTACTCCTCCAAGCGCGGTTTCCGCTGCCATGACACGGATCCTGCTCGCCGACGACCACGAGCTCATCCGCGGCGGCATCCGGATGATCCTGCAGAGCCAGGACGACTTCGAGGTCGTCGGCGAGGCCGCGGATGGCTGTCGACCAGTTCGTGGCCCGGCCCGCGGCGGCGCAACGGCCGGACCTCCTCGATCTGCTGACGGAGCGGGAAACGCAGATCCTGCGGTTGGTGGCGGGCGGGGACAGCAACGCCGAGATCGCGTCCCGGTTGTTCGTCGGCGAGGCGACCATGAAGACCCACGTGTCGCGGATGCTCAACAAACTCGGTCTGCGAGACCGGGTGCAGGCCGTCGTGTACGCGTACGAGACCGGTGTGGTCACGCCTGGGGACAACTCCTCCGCTGGGTGACGCCAGACCGCGTCGCGGGGTGGATTCGGGTGACAAGTGCCGGAATACCGCTGACCTTCCCAGGTGTCGACGCGCCGGTCTTGGTGGTGCAGGAGCACTACGGTCGGGGAGGCGTTGTCGGGTCGTCGGCGTGGCGCGTGGCTGCCCAGCTGGCCAGGAGGCGCAGAGCGTCGTCGTCAGCGGAACCCGCTGGAGCGCTGAGCAAGGTCATGGTCAGCCCGGGGTCGGCGGTGAGCTGCACGGTTTCGAAGTGCAGGTCCAGGTCGCCGACGGCCGGGTGGTGGAACTGCTTGACGCCGGTGCGGTGCAGGCGCACGTCATGGGCGGCCCAGCGGGTCCGGAACTCCTCGCTGCGCGTGCACAGTTCGCCGACGAGGTCGGTCAGCGCTTTGTCGTAGGGGTCGCGGCCCGCTTCGGTGCGCATCATGGCGACGGTGTCCGTCGCGATGCGGTCCCAGTCGCGCCAGAAGTCGCGGGCGCGCGGGTTGAGGAACGCGAAGCGGGCGTGGTTCGCGGGTCGGTGCGGGTCGTCGAACATGGGCGCGTAGAGGACTTGGGCGAGGGTGTTGGCGGCGAGGACGTCGCCGCGGCCGTTGCCGACGAAGGCGGGCACCTCGGTCATCAGTTCCAGGACGCGCGCCACGCCGGGGCGGATCTGCGGGGCAGGGGTCTTGCGGCGTGCGCGGGTGGCGGGGCCGGCGGCGCGGGCCAGGTCGGTCAGGTGCGCCCGCTCGGCCTCGTCGAGCCGCAACGCGCCGGCGAGGGCGTCCAGGACGCTGTCGGAGACACCTGCGAGGTTGCCGCGTTCGAGCTGGGCGTAGTACTCGACGCTGACCCCGGCCAGATCGGCGACCTCGCTGCGGCGCAGCCCCGGCACCCGCCGGTTGCGGCTGTAGCCGGTCAGGCCCGCCTGCTCGGGGCTGACCTTGGCCCGGCGGGAGCTCAGGAAGGCTTTCACCTCGTCACGGTTGTCCACCCGCCCAGGCTAGGCCGGATCGTGCGGGTGAGCAGTGGGCTGTCAGCACACCTTCCAGCGGTGACTTCTCCGCATCCGCGGGAAGAGGTTCTCTGGGTATCGCCACCACGCGCCCGAGGACTTGGCGAGCACGGGTGTCGATCCGACGGAGGAAGAGGACATGGCGGAGAAGGAAGTGCTGCTCATCACCGGGGCCGGGCGTGGCATGGGCGTGGACATCGCCAAGGCGGCCTTGGGCGCTGGGTACGCGGTGGTCGCGACCGGCCGTGACCCGGAGAAGGTGACGAACGCGGTCGGCGCCACCGACGACCTGCTGGCGGTGCGGCTCGACGTCACCGACCCCGCCGACGCCCGAGCCGCGGCGCGGGCCGCCGTGGACCGGTTCGGCCGCATCGACGTGCTGGTCAACAACGCGGGCAACTTCCACGCCGGGTTCTTCGAGGAGATCACCCCCGAGGACTTCCGCGCCCAGGTCGAGACGAACCTGTTCGGCCCGCTCAACGTCACCCGCGCGGTGCTGCCCGTCCTGCGCGAACAGCGCTCCGGACTGGTCGTGACGATCTCCTCGACCGCGGGCATCGTCGGCGGGGAGTTCACCTCGGCGTACGCGGCGTCGAAGTTCGGCCTCGAGGGCTGGATGGAGTCGTTGGCCATCGAGGTCGCCGAGTTCGGCATCCGCACGATGATCGTGGACCCCGGCTTCTTCCGCACCGACCTGCTCACACCGGAATCCACCAGCTACGCGGAACCGGTGATCGCGGACTACGTCGAGCGCACGAAGCAGACCGTGGACACGTGGTCCGGTATGAACGGGTTGCAGGCAGGCGACCCCGCCAAGCTCGCCGCGGCGTTGATCGGGCTCATCGGGTCGGCTGAGCCGCCGCCGCGCTGGGCCGCGGGCGCCGACGCGGTCGCCACCCTGGAGCGGAAGGCGAAGACCTTGCTCGACCAGGCCGACACCCACCGCGAACTGTCCTCGTCACTCGCGCACGACGCCTGAGCACGCCGACCACATCACGATGGACAGCCGCCGCAGGCTCAGCAGTGAGAGCAGCCCGGACGGGGCAGTACCTCCCCGACGGGGAGGGCGCGTTGTACGGTCGTTCGGCCGCTCCTGAACCTCTCATCCGATCAAGGAACTCCATGCCCGTCCGACGCCTTGCCTCGTTGATGACCGCCGTCGCCCTGCTCGCGTCCGCGTGCTCCTCGGCGCCTGCCGCCCCCGCTGCACCGAAACCGGCTGCCACTGAGGCCGCACCGGAGGATCTGGTACCGGTGACGCTCGTGGTGCCGGAGGGGATGGGTGCCGCGCCGCTGGACGTGGCTCGGCAGGCGCTTGTGCCGAGTGGCTGGACCATGTCGGTGTTCGCGCGGGTCCCGTCGGCGCGGCTGGTCGCGTGGGCGCCGGACGGCACGCTGATCGTCTCGGTGCCGGGGAGCGGCACGGTGGTCCGGCTCACCCCTGGCGGAAACGGCACCGCGGCGGTGTCCGTGCTGCTGTCGGGATTGCGCCAGCCGCACGGGATCGCGTTCGCGGGTTCGACGCTGTACGTCGCGCAGACCCACCGGGTGGACGCCTACACCTACGCGGACGGCGCGGCGACGGATCCGCAACCGGTCGTCACGGGTCTGCCCGACGCCTCGACCCCGGAGCTGGGCGGCCAGTACGGGCACGTGTTGAAGAGCGTGGCCGTTGGCGGGGACGGGGCGGTGTACGTGTCGGTGGGGTCCACGGGCAACATCTCCGCCGAGGACCTGACGGCGACTCCGCCCCGTGCGTCGATCCTGCGTGTGCCGCCGGGTGGCGGGGCGCCGGAACCGTTCGCGGTGGGTGTGCGCAACGGCACCGGGCTGGCGATCGCCCCCGACGGCGCGGTGTGGACCGCGGTGAACAACCGGGACAACATCCAGTACCCGTTCGACCGTCCCTACGGCAACGCGCCGGAATCGTCGCTGGGACAGGTGATCCCGGAGTACGTGCGCGATCACCCGGTCGAGCCGCTCGCCAAGCTCACCCCCGGCCGGAACCTGGGGTGGCCGTACTGCAACCCCGACGCCGACGTCGACCCCGGTGTTCCCGGTAGCCCGCAGGACTTCTCGGACGTCCCGTACGTCCGGGACGTCCAGAACAACCCGGACGGCCGCCTGCTCGACTGCGCCGGGCTGCCCCCGGTGGAGCAGACCCTCCGAGGGCACTCCGCGCCACTGGGCCTGTCGTTCGTCGACGGCGGACTCCCCGGTGAGTACGCGCACGGCGCGCTGGTCGGTGTGCACGGCTCGTGGAACGCCTCACCGCCCAGGCCGCCGGAGGTGTCGTTCTTCCCGTGGCAGAACGGCGGACTGGCCGACCAGCAGACCCTCGTGGGCGGGTTCCAGGCCGCGGACGGGTCCAGGTGGGGTCGTCCGGTGGCCGCGGTGGTCGGGCCGGACCAGGCCGTCTACATCACCGACGACTCGGCCGGCGCCGTCTACCGACTGGCCCCACCGACGTGATGAACCAGGCACCTTGGCGCGTTCGTGTGGTGTCCACGAGCTGCGGCTGGGGTACCTCCT
The DNA here is from genome assembly GCF_032460545.1 of Umezawaea sp. Da 62-37. GTDB lineage: Bacteria > Actinomycetota > Actinomycetes > Mycobacteriales > Pseudonocardiaceae > Umezawaea. The sequence goes on along the minus strand of NZ_CP135965.1, from coordinate 888,689 downwards.
GGTAGGAGGGGGCGGGTGCCTGCTCCTCTAACGAAGGAGAGCGCTCTGATGTCCATCCCGAACTTGACGCTCAACAACGGTGTCGAGATGCCCGCCATCGGCCTCGGTGTCTTCCAGACCCCGCCGGACGAGACGCGCGCCGCCGTCGAGGCGGCGCTGTCGACCGGCTACCGGCACATCGACACCGCCGCCGCGTACGGCAACGAGCGCGAGGTCGGCGAGGCCATCGCCAAGTCCGGTGTGGACCGCGCCGAGGTCTTCGTCGAGACCAAGATCTGGATCAGCGACTTCGGGTACGACCAGACCCTGCACGGCTTCGAGAAGAGCGCGGGCAAGCTCGGGATCGACCGGATCGACCTGTTGATCCTGCACCAGGCGCTGCCATCGGAGTTCGACAAGACCCTCGACGCCTACCGCGCACTCGAGACGCTGCTGGCCGACGGCAAGGTCCGCGCCATCGGCGTCAGCAACTTCATGGTGGACCACCTCACCGGGCTGCTCGAGAAGGCGACGGTGGTGCCCGCGGTGAACCAGATCGAGGTGCACCCGTACTTCGCCCAGCGCGAGGTGCAGGAGTTCGGCGCGCGGCACGACGTCCTGTCCCAGGCGTGGTCGCCCATCGGTGGCATCACGTTCTACCGCGACGGCGAGCACACCAGCACCCTGCGGGACCCGGTGATCGGCGGGATCGCGGCCGCGCACGGCAGGAGCCCGGCCCAGGTGATGCTGCGCTGGCACCTTCAGCAGGGCCGCTCGGTGATCCCGAAGTCCACCAAGCCCGAGCGCATCGCGGAGAACTTCGACGTGTTCGACTTCGAGCTCACCGCCGAGCAGCTCGCCGCCATCGACGCCCTGGACACCGGCAAGCGCGGCGGCCCCGAACCCGCCGACATCACCCTCGAGTCCTTCGGCAGGCCGATCCCCGAAGCCTGACCGACCCGACCCCGCTGTCCTATCGGGACAGCGGGGTCTTCCCGCACGAGGACGGGCAGCACGGAGCAGAACCATGCGCACCCTCAGGCGATGAACGCCCGGTCAGGGGTTCTTCGACCGCGGTTGTGCGAGTTCCTGGGTAGCAGCCCAGCTGGCGAGCACCTTGAGGCCGTCGGCGGTGGGGCTGTCCGGGGCCGCGGTGTAGACGTTGAGGGTCAGACCGGGTTCGGAGGGCAGTTCCATCGACTCGAAGTTCAGGTCCAGCTGTCCCACGACCGGGTGACGCAGGCGCTTCTGGCCGCTGCGGTGGTACTGGACGTCGTGGGAGGCCCAGCGCTTACGGAAGACCTCGCTCCGCGTGGACAGCTCACCGACCAGTTCGATCAGCTTGCGGTCGTGCGGGGCGCGGCCCGCCTCGAGGCGGAGCATCGCCGCGGCGTCGTTGGCGATGCGGTCCCAGTCCACGAAGAAATCGGGCGCGGCCGGGTCGAGGTACAGGAACCGGGTCGTGTTCGCGGGCCTGCGCGGGTCGGCGAGCACGGGGGAGTAGAGGGCGCGGCCGAGGTGGTTCACGGCCACGATGTCGTGCCGGCCGTTGCGCACCCACGCCGGCGCGTCCCTGATGGCGTCGAGCACCTGCTGGACCACGGGGCGCACGGTGGTGGGCGGGGTCGTGCGCCTGCGTGGTCCGGGATCCGCGGCTCGGGCGAGGGCGAACAGGTGGTCGCGCTCGGCGTCGTCGAGTTGCAGCGCCCGGCTCACGGCTTCCAGGACGCCGTCCGAAGCGCCCGAGAGGTTGCCGCGTTCCATGCGGACGTAGTAGTCGATGGACACGCCCGCGAGCAGCGCGACCTCTTCCCGGCGCAGGCCCTTGACCCGCCGGTTGCCCCCGTAGGCGGGCAGGCCCGCCCGCTCCGGGGTGATGCGCGCCCGCCGCGAGCTGAGGAACTCCCGGACCTCGGCGCGAGGATCGATGTGGCCCATGAAATCCACAGTAGGCCGTGTGCGGAGGGTGGAGGAGGTACCGCCGTTACCCCGAACGAGGGGTCCTCCCACGCCCGCGCGGTCTTCGGCCGGTTCTGGTCCGATTCGCTGTTCGTGGCGGCCGGGAGGATCGCCATTCCGGTCGAGGTCATGCTCTGGTGGTGCTGTGCTCCCCAAGACGCACCAGGAACTGTCGCCGCTGGGATGAGGGGCGGGTGGAGGATGTTGTCCCGTCGGAGGCGACAGCGGTGATACTGCGGTCGTGATCCCCGTTCTGTGGCTGTGCGGTCCGCCTGGTGTCGGCAAGACCTGCGTCGCCTGGCGGGTCTACACCCATCTGCGTGAGGGCGGTGTCGCGGCCGCCTACGTCGACATCGATCAACTCGGCATGTGCTATCCGGAGCGCGACTCGGATTCCGGGCGGTACCGGTTGAAGGCTCGCAACCTCGCGTCGGTGGTGGCGAATTTCGCCGCCTTCGGCGCGACGTGCGTGGTGGTGTCGGGGGTCGTGGATCCGTCGTACCGGCCGGCGGTGCCGGGAGCGGCTGCGACGTTGTGCCGGTTGCGGGTGGATCGCGATGAGCTGGTGCGGCGGTTCCCGGGGCGTTCGGGGGGCGGGGGACCGGTTGCGGGCGTGGTGGCCAGTGCCGAGGAGTTGGACGCCGGCACGATCGCGGATCTGTGCGTGGACACCACCGGTCTGGCCATGCCCGAGGCGGTGGCGGCCGTGGAGGCGGCGACGGAGGGCTGGCGCACCGCGGCCGGCGCGCCACCGCCGTTGCCGGTGTTCGTTCCGACGGACGGCCAGGTCCTGTGGGTGAGCGGGGTACCAGGGGTCGGCACGTCGACGGTGGGTTACGCGATCTACGAGCGCACCCTGCGCTCTGGCCGCACGACGGGGTACCTGGACCTGCGGCAGATCGGGTTCGGTGCTCGCGGTCAGGTGGACCACCAGCTCCGGGCGGCGAACGCGGCGGCGGTGTGGCGGGCGTACCGGGATCTGGGCGCCGACGGGTTGGTGATCGTCGGTGGGATCGACGCGCACGGGGCGGAGGCGCACTACGCGAGAGCGCTGCCCGCCGCGACGCCGGCGGTGTGCCGCCTGCACGCGAACCGGGCTGATTTGGCCGACCGCATCCTGCCTCGCGGTGAGCGGGGCAGTTGGCCGCAGCCCGGCGACCCGCTGCTGGGTCTGCCGGTCGAGCGGTTGCGGCAGGTCGTGGAACGGGCGGTCGCGGATGGTGGGGAGCTGGAACTCGCCGAGACCGGTGTGCGGGTGGACAGCAGCGGGCTTGGCGTCGCCGAAACCGCCGATGCGGTCCTCGCCACGGGTGTGTGGCCGCTGCTGGAAAGCGGCCAAGGGCAGAAGTAGGCGCGCAGGGCGTTCAGAGGGCTGCTTCCGCGATCGGACTGATCCCGGCCGGTGGTGTCCTCGGCGGCAAAGCCATGTCGCGCAACGACTTCCCCGGACGCGACACCGGGAACGTCGTGGAGCGCGTGCGGGGGTCACCCCGTCCAGGCGAGCAGGGCCCCGTTGCGTTCCGGGTCGCGCAGCAGGCGCAGTGACTCCTTCTCCAGCTGCCGGATGCGCTCCTTGGTCAGGCCCAGTTCGGAGGCGACCTCTTGCAGCGTGCGTGCGCGGCCGTCGAGCAGGCCGTAGCGCTGGGTCATGATCCGCGCCTGCCGCGCGGGCAGCGTGTCGACCAGGGCGCGCAGTTCACCGGCGATGCCCTCCTGCTCGACCGCGTCGTGGGCCTGCACGGCGTCGGTGTCCTCGATCAGGTCGGCCACCGAGGTCCCGCCGTCGTCGCCGACCGGCGTTTCCAGGCTGATCGTGTTCCGCCCGGTCTTGCCCAGCTCGACGACCCTGGTCGTCGGCATCCTCGCCGCGGTGGCGACCTCGTCGACGGTCGGTTCGCGGCCGGACTCGACGCGCAGCCGCTGCTCGGCCTTCCGCACCTGCGTCAGCTCCTCGACCACGTGGACCGGCAGCCGCACGGTGCGGGTCTGGTCGGCCAGCCCGCGTTCGATCGCCTGGCGGATCCACCACATCGCGTAGGTCGAGAACTTGTACCCCTTGGTGTGGTCGAACTTCTCCACCGCGCGGATCAGGCCGAGGTTGCCCTCCTGCACCACGTCCAGGAACGGCAGGCCGCGCGACGAGTGCTTCCTGGCCACCGACACCACCAGGCGCAGGTTCGCCCGGATCATGTGGTCCTTCGCGCGCTCGCCGTTCCGCGCGACCGTTCGCAGCTCACGGGCGCGCTCGGCGCCCAGCGGTTCGTCCTCGCCGTCCTCGGCCCGCCGCAGCAGCTCGGCGGCGTACACACCGGCCTCGATCCGCTTGGACAGGTCGACTTCCTGCTCGGCGGTCAGCAGCGGCGTCGCGCCGACCTCCCGCAGGTAGTGGCCGACCAGGTCCGCGTCCGGTGACCACTCCCCGCGGGGAGTGCCGGACCGGATCGGGCGGTCCTCCATCGTCAACGACATGATCATCTCCTTGCCGGATCGCACCTGCGGTGATGTCGGGGATCGAAGTGGGGCGGTCCGCGACAACGGCGGTTCGTCACCCGTGCGCCGTGGAAGGGGCAGCACTGGTTCAACGGAACTACTACGACTCGCATTCCCGGATGGGGGCTGGTCGGCTCAGCGGTGCCGGTGATCCGACACACGTGGCTGCCCCGCATCACCAGACCGCGCCCGTCAGCGCGCTGGTGAGCGCCGTGATGTTCACGGGTGGGTGTCGGTGGGATCGCAGTCGGACGGCTGGGGTCGGCCCTGGGTTCGGCCAAGGCGTGCGGCGCGGTGTGGGTTCGCCATGCGGTCGCGCGCATGCGGCGAACTCCTCCGGGCCGACAACGGCTTCGGAATCCACTTGGTCGCGATCGCCGGTGGAGCCGGGGTCGAACCTGGTCGGAAGAAGAAGCGGTCATCGCGTTTGGGTGCCTTCTTCCCGGGAATTCCGGCCCGACAGGATCCGGGCTGATCACCAGGCAGTCGCGAAGCGTCCGTCCTGCGTCAGGTCAGTGCGTCCGCACCACCCCTCCAGCCCTCGCGCCTCTCCTTCCACGCCCCCGAGGAGGCCCCGTGCTACCACCCTTCGACCGGTTGGACCCACCGCGGACCCGCTCCGGAGTCCTCCTGACCACGAGCACGTCCCGGCGTCGCAACCGCACCGTGGTCCGCGTCGACGGTGAGGCGCGTGCCCGCGACGCCGGACGCCTGGAAGCCGAACTGCTCGCGGCGTGCGGGACCACCAAGCTGGTGGTCCTCGACTTCACCGGGCTGACCTTCCTGGGCGGGAAGGTCCTCACCGTGGTGCTCGCCGCGCACGAGGCGGCGAGCACGCGAGGACATCAACTGCGGCTGGTGGTGGACAGCCCGGCTGTGAGCGCTGTCCTGCGCGTGTCGGGCGTCGGCGCGCTGCTCGCCGTGTTCGGTTCCCTGCGGGACGCCCTCGCGGCGACAGGGTGACGGGTGTGGCCAACGGGTCCGGTCGAGGTGTGGAAATCGTCAGGACGGGTACGCCACGATTCGAGTGGGACGCTACGGGACGAGGTCGTGATCGTGGAGCGCGAGTTGCCGTTGGCCGACGAGCTGGCCGTGGTGTTCGCCAGGATGTCGGGGTTGCTGCTGTCGCAGGAGACGGTGGCCACGGCGCTGGAGCTGGTGGTGTCCTCGGCCGCCGAGGTCATCAGCGGCGCCGCTGGTGTCGGTGTCAGCCTCATGGACGACACCGGCCGGAGGATCACCGCCGCGGCGTCGGATCCGGTGGTCGGGCGGCTCGACCAGTTGCAGTACGACCTCGACGAAGGGCCGTGCCTGCAAGCCATGGCGGACGGCGTGGTGTGCCGGATCGACGACATGGGCACCGAGGCTCGCTGGCCGCGGTGGACCGCCCTCGCGGCGGGGGCGGGGACGTGCGCGACGATGAGCGTTCCGCTGGTCGCGGGGGACCGCTGCCTGGGCGCGATCAAGGTGTACGCCACCGAGGCCGCCGTGCTGGGCGACCGCGAGGAGAACCTCCTCGGGCTGTTCGCCGCGCAAGCCGCCGTGCTGGTGGCCAACGTGAAGGCCTACGACGATGCCCAGCGCTTCAGTGAACGCCTCACCGCGGCGCTGCGCGACCGCGACGCGGTGAACATCGCCAAGGGCGTGCTGATGGAACGCGAGCGCGTCGACGCGGACACCGCGTTCGCCTTGCTCATGTCCCTGTGCGAGCGCGATGCGAAGCCGCTGCACGACGTGGCGTGGGCGGTGCTGCGGTCGTCACGAGGGGAACTCCCGGAACGAGGAGCCGAAGTTGTCGATTGACGAAGCCGACCGCCGACGGCAGCTGGCGACGTGCGTCGAGCGGACCGGCCTGACCGCGGACGAGCTGTGGCTGCGGTACTTCGCCCTGGGCGGTGACGTGGGTCCGGTGGAGGTCGACGCCTACCTGCACGGCCTGATGACCCTGCCCGGAATCCAGTGCGACGTGCTCGCGCACGCGGTCAACGAACGGCTCGACGAGTTCGACTGGCTCCGCCGCGTCCCCTACAGCAGGCAGGTCAGGCAGGCCAAACCCGCCACGGGACCGCTGGTCGCGCTCGTGGATCTGCTCGACGGAGCGCACCGGGCCCCTCCCGAACGCCTGCCCGCCATCGCCGTGGCCGCGGGACGGGAACTGGGGGTGCGGCTGGACATCTACCTGGTCGACCGGCTGCAGCGGGTGCTGGTCCCCGTGCTGCCGGACTCCGGGCCGGAACTCCTCGACGTGGACACCACCCCCGCGGGGCGGGCGTTCCGGGAGTTGACCACCGTGATCACGACTCACAACGGGGACCGCAGGCTGTGGACGGTCCTGCTCGACGGCACCGACCGCCTCGGCGTCCTGGGCATCACCCCGGCCGACGAGGCCGAACTGCGCGATCCCAACCTGCGTGAGCAGTGCCGTTGGCTGGCGAGGCTCCTCGGCCACCTGATCGCCATCGCGGACAAGTACGGCGACGGCCTGAACGCGCCCCGGCAACGGCACCCCACCGACGCCGCCGTCGAACTGCTGCGGGACATGCGTCCACCGCTGACCGCGGGCACCGACGCGGTCGCGGTCGCCGCGGGCAGGGATTTCGGCGGCAGGCCCGGCGCCGACGCCTTCGACTACGCGTTGTCGGAGACCACGGCCCACCTGGCGATCTTCGACAGCGGGGCCGAGACCCCCGCGTCCGCGCTCGTCACGGCCTCCGTGCTCGCCGCCTACCGCAAAGCCCGGCGTGACGGCAGGCCCTTGGAGGACCAGGCACGTGCTGTCGACGAGGTGCTGAACACCGCGTTCGGGCCCGGGGAGCACGCGAGCGCCGTGGTGGCGGAACTCGACCTGGTCACCGGACGACTCGGTTTCCTCAGCACGGGTGCGGCCCGGCTGCTCCTCGTCCGCGACGGCCGGACGACGACGCTGAGCACCGGCACCTCGTGCCTCGAATCCGAGATCGCCGTCGAGCACCTGCGGCCGCGGGACTGGCTGCTCCTGCACACCGACGGCATGTCCGAAGCCCGTGATCGCGGAGGCAGGGCCTTCGGTCCGGAGCACCTCGGGGAACTCCTCGGGAAGGCGCAGACCACGGCCGAACCGCCACCGGAAGCGGTTCGGGGGATGCTTCGCGCCGTATTCGACCACCAGCACGGTGACCTGCGTGACGACGCGACCGTCCTGCTGGCCGCGTGGTCGGGTCCCGACGGCCCTCGGATCCGCTTGGAGCCGTGAATCGCGGTCATCTCCCGGACCGGGTCACCACGACCACCGGTTCGGGGGAACGGACCTCGGGGCGCGCTGGTGCGCACCCCGAGGTCTTCGGCGTTGTCCGTCACCCGGTCGGTTGCTCCGGGCCCGACCACGGGGGCACTTCCTCGGCGATCTCCAGGTACCGGTCCACCTCCTGGGGCGTGGGGTCGATGCCCGCCTCTTCGGCGAACTCCTCCGGGTCGACAGCGGTGTCCGGGTCCACCTGGTCGTGCTGGCTCATCGATCTGCCTCCGTTCGTGGTGCGCAGGATTACCCCGGCGGCGGGTCTTCACACCTCGCGGTCGCCGGGATCGCATGTCCTTCCGCGACGGGCGGCGATTACCCCGATCGGAACGCCACAAACGGGTCGCATGCGGGATTCGAGCCGCCATACCGGGATATCCCCGAACCATGGACCAGAACCGGAACCGGAACCCCAGTACGGGGACGATCACCGCGGCGGTCGAGCACCGCCCCCGTCGTCCCGTCCAGTCGTTCGCCCTGTTCGCGGGCTCCCTGTTCCTCCTGGTCGGCGTGCTGGGTTTCATACCGGGCATCACGTCGGGCTTCGGGGACATGACCTTCGCGGGCCCGCACTCCGGGGCGCTGCTGTTCGGCCTGTTCGCCGTGTCGGTGCTGCACAACCTGGTGCACCTGCTGTTCGGCGTCCTCGGGCTGCTCGCCGCCAGGGCTGCCGGCACCGCGCGGGGCTTCCTCGTGGTCGGTGGCGGCGTCTACCTGCTGCTGTGGGTCTACGGCTCGGCGGTCGGCGAGCACATGGCCGCCAACGTGCTGCCGTTCAACATCGCCGACAACTGGCTGCACCTGTGGCTCGGCGCCGGGATGATCCTGCTCGGGGTCGCGGCCACGGTGTCCGAGCGCTCCAAGGGCGAGTACCCGGAACCCGATCGGGTGCCTGACTAGATCGACCGCCCGGACAGCGCGCTTGGTGGCGGGCATGCTGTCCGGGAGGCCTTCCCGACCTCGGAGCACCGGCAAAGGGCATGTCGGAGCAAGCGGAGGAGTGTTGCGGGCGTGGACCCTTTGGAAGAGCGATCGTGAACGCCGAGGCCCGGTCGCACGAGGACCCGACTGGTGGGACCAGGTCCCCCTCCCAGGATCAGGCGCTCAGGGACAGCTCTCCTCGTGCCAGCAGGGCTTCGACCCATGCCGCCACGGCTCGTGGTGTGGCGTGAACCGGGCCGGTGAACCGCGAGACCTCCCGCAGCGGGCCACCGCCGGGGGACTCGACCACCGCGCGCCAGCCGTCGCGGTCGTTCCACACCAGGGCCAAGTCCTCGTCGGGGAACTCCCGCAGCCGACCGTCGATCGCCAGGTACAGCGAACACGGGCGCTCGGCGTCCACGCACGAGCTCTCGCCGCTCAACCCCAGCACTTCGCCCACCGCCGCCGCGTACCGCCGCAACCGCCGGGTTACCTCGTCCTCGAATTCCCAGTCCATGTCATCGACCGCCTCACCAGGCGCTCGGCCGTGAGCGCCGATCTCGGATTACCCGCGGGAAGACCGCGCAACCCACCCTGTCGTCCACATCGGCCGATACCTGTGAACGCCCCACGACCACTTCCGCTTGGAGTTCGACGTCACCCCGGTCTGAACGGGGCGTCCGCGGTTCGGTGAAGGGATGGCGAGGCGATGAGCGAGCCCGAGGAGTGCGAGCAGGCGCGGCTGAAGCGCAACCTCAACGAACTGCTGCAGGAGTTGAGGATCGCGCAGGCGGGTGTGCAGATCCTGTTCGGCTTCCTGTTGTCCATCGTGTTCACCGAGCGGTACCGCGAGGTCGACCAGTACGTCCGGACGACCCACCTGATCACGGTCCTGTTCGCCGCCGCCTCGGTCGTGCTGCTCACCGCCCCGGTGGCGTGGCACCGCGTGCTGTTCCGCCGCGGCAGGCGGGAGGACGTCATCGAGATCGCCCACCGGTTCGTCCTGGTCGGTCTGGGCACCTTGGCCGCCACGATGACCGGCACCGTGCTGCTGCTCGCCGAGGTGATCGTCGGCGGGTGGATCGGGATCGCCTTCGGGGTGGCGGCCGCCATCGGGTTCGCTTCGCTGTGGTTCGTCCTGCCGTGGCGCGAACGGCGCCGCGACACCGCCGAATCCAGTGCGTACCTGGACCGGGTGAAAGCCTGCGACTACTGATTGCAGAGGGCTATATCGATGCTACTTTCCGCTTATGCATGCTTTCAACGGCATCGCGCAGCTCACGATGCCCGAGTTGAAGGTTGTCAAGACCCACGTCACCTCGGTCGACTCGCAACGATGCAGTTCACCCGCTCATTCACCCTGGCGCCGATCCCCGGCCAGCCCGGCGGGTACTTCGTCCACAACGACATCTTCCGCCTCGTCATGGCCTAACGGCCCCAGCCGGTGTCCATGCGGCGGGTGCGGATTCGCCGATCTGCCCGTTGTGGCCGCCGGACGGCCAAGTGCTTCGGGGCGATCGCCGGAAGAGCGCACCCGGTGCGGCGCCACCGCATCACGACACGACCGGCGCAGGTCCGTTTCGTTCAAGACGTCGGCGTGCGGGTTCGTCATCCTGGAGTCATGACTGTTGACCTCTCCCGTGCGGCGGCGTTCCTGGCCGGCCGTGGTCGGGTGCTCGATCGTCGGCGTTTCGACCTCCTCGTCGGCCGGGCCGATGCGGACGCGGTGCTGGCCGCGGTGGACGGCTACCGCAACTCCGACGGCGGCTACGGCTGGGGACTGGAACCGGATCTGCGTGCCCCGGAAAGTCAGCCCGCGGGCGCGTTGCACGCTTTCGAGGTGTTCGAGGACATCGCGCCGCTGACGACTCCGCGCGCGGTCGAGCTGTGCGGCTGGCTCGACTCGGTGACGTTGTCCGACGGCGGGCTGCCGTTCGCGTTGCCGGTCGCCGACCCCACGGGGTGCGCGCCGTTCTGGGCGGAGGCCGACCCGTCGGTGTCGACCTTGCAGAGCACCGCGTTCGCCGCCGGTGTCGCTCACCGCGTCGCCGCGCACGACCCGGCGGTCGCCGCGCACCCGTGGCTGGAGCGGGCGACCCGGTACTGCCTGGACGCCATCGCGGCTGTGGAGGAGCAGCCGCACGCGATCGCGCTGTCGTTCGCCATCCGGTTCCTCGACGCCGCCCACGACCGCTACCCGGAGGCCGCGACCCTGTTGGAGCGACTGGGGAAGTTCGTGCCGGACACCGGCCTCGTGCCGGTCGCGGGCGGCAGCGAGGACGAGACCATGCGCGCGCTCAACTTCGCGCCCGTACCGGGAACGCCGGCGAGCGCGCTGCTGCGCCCCGGTGTGATCGAGGCCGAGTTGGACCGGCTCGCGCAACGGCAGTCGGACGACGGCGGCTGGGTGGTCGACTTCGCCTCCTTCTCGCCGGCAGCCGAGTTGGAGTGGCGCGGTTACGCCACCGTCCAGGCTGTGCAGACGTTGCACCGGGCCGGACGGCTGGCGCTCTGATCCCAGGTCGCGTGGTGGCGGTCAGGAAGCTCGCAGCGGTCGGAAGGTCGTCCGGATCTCGTCGGTGAGGACATCCGGCTGCTCCAGGGCGGCGAAGTGGCCTCCGCGTTCGAGTCGGGCGTAGTGCAGGACCGTCTCGTAGCGCCGCTCGACCCAGCGTCGGGAGGCCTGCACTGCCTCGCCGGGGAAGATGCTGAACCCGGCAGGCACGGGGTTCGGTTCCCAGGGGCCGCCGTGCGTGTCGCCGCCCTGGTTCTCCTCCCAGTACAGCCGGGCGGAGGACGCGGCGGCGTTGGGGAGCCAGTAGAGCATGATGTCGTCGAGGATCTCGTCGCGGTCGATGACGTCCTCCGGGTTGCCGCCGCTGTCGGTGACGTCCTCGAAGAGGGTGTAGATCCAGGCGGCGAGTCCGGCGGGCGAGTCCGCGAGCGGGTAGCCGATCGTCTGCGGCCTCGTGGCCTGTTCCCGTGCGTACGCGCTCAACTCGTTCTGGTAGCGCTGAGCGCGCGCGATCATCCGCCGCTCTTCCTCGGTCGCCTCGGCCGACTCCTGCTCGGTGGGGAACACCAGCGGCAGGGTGAAGTGCACGCCCCGGCACCGCTCGGGCGCCTTGCGGGAGATCTGCTCGACGACAGCCGCGCCCCAGTCGCCGCCCTGGGCGAACCAGGAGTCGTGCCCAAGGCGCCGCATGAGGGTGATCCACGCGTCGGCGACGCGGGAGGTGTTCCAGCCGGTGGCGGTGGGTTTGCCGGAGAACCCGAAGCCGGGCATGGACGGGATCACGACGTGGAACGCGTCCTCGGCGCTGCCGCCGTGCGCGACCGGATCGGTCAGCGGACCCACCATGTTCCGGAACTCCAGGATCGAGCCGGGCCAGCCGTGGCACAGCAGCAGCGGAACCGCGCCCGGCTCAGCCGATCGGACGTGCAGGAAGTGGACGTCGATCCCGTCGATGGCGGTGCGGGACGAGCCGAGGTCGTTGATGTCCCGCTCGGCGCGCCACCAGTCGTAGCCGGTGGCCCAGTGGTCGCAAAGAGCGCGGACGCGGTCGAGTCGCGGCCCCTGGCTCCCGTCCGGGACGGTTTCGCGGTCCGGCCACCGGGTGGCGGTCAACCGGTTCCGCAGGTCCAGCAGTTCGGCTTCGGGGACCGCGATGACGAACGGCTCCACCGCGTCTTCGGTGAGGGGGACTGGCATCGGGCGCTCCTGGCTGATCGCGGATGGTCGACGCCACCTTAACCACAAAGTGGAATAAGTCCTCAACTTGGAACAACTCTTCCACTTGTTTATGCTCCGGCACGTGACCGACCCCGTTCCTCCTCTGCGTCGCGACGCCGAGCGCAACCGCCAGCTGCTGTTGCGCGCGGCGCACGAACGCATGGCCGTGGAGGGGCTGGACGTCTCGTACGAGGACATCGCGCGAGCCGCCGGCACCGGGATGGGCACGGTGTACCGCCGCTTCCCGCAGCGGCAGGACCTGCTCGACGCCCTGTTCGGCGAGCACATCGACATGGTGATCGGCTTCGCCGAGCAGGCCTGGCGGTACGAGGACGCGTGGGCGGGGCTCACCTGGTTCCTCGAACGACAACTCGAGATCGAGGCGCGGAGCCGGGGACTGGGGGAGCTGCTCCGAAGCCGCCACCAGGCCACCGCGCTGGTGCAACGGGCGCACGAACGGATGACCCCGCTGGTGACCGACCTGATCGGCCGTGCCGTCCGCGCGGGTCAGCTGCCGGCCGGTGCGACCCCCGCCGACTTCGCCGCGGTGCACGTGATGGTGGGCAGCGTCCTGGACGCCTCCCGCACCAGCGGCCCGCAGTTGTGGCGTCGAGCCCTCCGGATCGCCCTGGCGGGCCTGCGCCACGCCGAACTGTCCGATGATCCGCCGGACGACGCGGTCATCGGCCACCTCTACAACGACCAGACGAAATGAAGGCCCAACCATGACCGCACTGCCCGACGACCTGATCGCCGTCCTCAACGCCAAGGCGATCTGCTTCGTGACCACGCTCATGCCCGACGGTTCGCCGCAGATCTCCCAGACCTGGGTGGGCACCGACGGTGAGCACGTGCTCATCAACACGGTGGACACCCACCAGAAGACGCGCAACCTCCGACGCGACCCGCGCGTCGCCATCGGCATCGCCGACCCCGCCTCGCCGTCCCGGTACTGGGCCCTGCGCGGCAGCGTCGTGGACCTCACCACCGACGGCGCCAACGCGCACATCGACGAGCTGTCCCAGAAGTACCTGGGGCGGCCCTACCCCGGTTTCGGCGGCGGTCAGCAGCAGCGCGTCCTCCTCACCGTCAAGGTCGACCGGCTGCACACGCCCTGATCCGGGCCCGCCGGTCCGAGCGCGCGACGGGTCGGGCAGTGGGCGTGCGGTGCCGACGCGGAATCAGGTGGGGATCAGGGGAAACCCTGATGGCGGGGTTCCTCGACGTGGGCATGCTGGAAGTCGTCAAGGGACATCCGCTGTTCGAGGAGAGTCATGAGCGAATCCAGGCCCGAGTCCAACCGCACCGTCGACTCCGTGGTCGACGCCGTTCGCGGGCTGGTCAACGAGGGCGTCAACCGTCGTGTGGTCGTGCGTGACAGCAAGGACGACGTGGTGCTGGAGGTGCCGGTGGCCCTCGGGTTGGTCGCGGCGCTGGCCGCTCCGGTGGCCACGACGATCGGTGTCGGTGCCGCGCTGGCGGGCAAGTACGGGATCAAGCTCGAGACCCGCAAGCGTCTCGGTGGTCCGCCCGTGACGACGGTCGACACCGAGGAGGTCTAACCGGCGGTCGTGGGTTCCCGCCACGGGGACCGCACGCCGTGACCCGCGGTCGATAAGGTGACCGGGGTGGTGCGACTCATCCATCTGAACGGCCCGCCGGGCATCGGCAAGTCCACCCTCGCGGCGCTGTACGTCGATCGGCATCCCGGCACGCTGCACCTCGACGTCGACGGCCTGCATCGGCTGGTCGGCGGGTGGGAGGACGAGGAGACCGACACGTGGCCGGTCGTGTGGTCGCTCGTCCAGGCGATGGCGGCGGCGCACCTGGGTGGTGGGCGCGATGTCGTGCTGCCCCACTTCTTCGGGCGGATCGAGGAGATCACGTCGTTCGAGGAGTTCGTGCGATCGCACGGGGCGGACTACCGCGAGGTCGTCCTGCTCGACGATCGGGAGGCGGCGGTGCGGCGGTTCGACGACCGGGCCCGCGACAGCGTCGACCCGTGGATCCGCCACCACCACCGCCTGATCGGGCTGAGCAGTGGGTCCGTTGTGCTGGAAACCATGTACGACAGCCTGGTGGAGGTCATGCGCCTGCGTCCGGGGGCGGTGGTGGTGCCGAGCGCGGTGGGGCAGGTGCAGGAGACCTACGGGCTTCTGGCGGCCGCGTTGGGCGAGACGGTCCCGTGACCCGGTTCACCGGCTGCGTGTGCAGTGACACGCGGAACTCTCGTGGGGACATCCCGACAATACGCCGAAAAGCAGTGCTGAAAGCACTTTCGGACTGGTATCCGATGGTCCCCGCTATGGCTGTGAGGGAGTCCTTCGTGCGCAGTGCGGCACGCGCCAGCTGCATTCGCCACTCGATGAGGTAGTCCAGGGGCGGCTTTCCCACTTTGCTCCTGAAGTTCGCAGCGAAAGCCGACCTCGACATCATCGCGATTTTAGCGAGTTCTTCGAGTGTCCAGCGATGGCCCGGTTCGGCGTGCACAGCTCGCAACGCCGCGCCGATCCCATCGTCGGCAACCGACGCGAGCCATCCCAGGGGCTCGTGGGACGAACCGGCGTGCGACCTCAGCATGTGCACTAGAAGAATTTGGGCCAGGTGCTCCAGGACAAGGGACCGGCCCGCCTTTCGCGTCCCCATCTCGGGAACGAGGAGGGCCGCGATGTTCCAGAGCAGTTTTCCGTCGGTGTCGTCCGCTTTGACGAGCATGGCCGGGGGGAGCGCTGAGAACAGGATCGACGCGTCGGAATCCTGGAACTCGAAGTCGACGCTGCATATGTACGTGACGGAGCTTTGGGGAACCTCGGGTCCATTCGCGGAAGTTTCCTCGCCGAGCGGCCTGGTCGAGTCGCGATCTCGGGCTTCCTCGATCGAACTCCCGAGGCCGTAAGGGGGTGGGTTTCCGAGAAGGTAGAAATCGCCCTTCCTCAGGAAGAGGGGTTCCAGTCCGTCGACGCACAGCCAGCACTCACCTTCCACCACCACGCCGAGCTTGATGTGTGGAAAGGGGGAAAATCGGGCTTTCCACGGCGCTGTCGCGCGGAACGGGACGGGAGCGACGGTTCGGGGTCGTGCCAGCGCCAAGACGTCCCGGAAGGGGTCATGTGCATCGAGGAGGACCTCGGTGCTGGACGATCGGTAAACATTGCTGGACTCCACGTTATGGACTATACGCCCGGCGATGGGAACGATGGGTGTCTGGCGGCGGGAGCTGCCAAGTGTGGGAAGTCCGCTCATGCCGATCGGCGCTTGGAGTGAAGAGACGTATGCGATACCGATTTCTCGGAAGATCAGGGCTGCGGGTATCGGAACTGTCGCTGGGGACAGGCAATTTCGGAATGGGCTGGGGGCATGGGGCGCACGCGCCCGAGGCGCGGGCGATGTACGACGCCTACAGGGAAGCGGGGGGAAATTTCATCGACACCGCTTCCAACTACCAGACGGGCGAGGCCGAGGAGTACCTCTCGACCATCATCTCCGCGGATCGCGAGGATGTGGTTCTGGCGACGAAGTACACCATGGGGTCGGCGGCGGGCAGTGGCCTCCAGTTGACCGGGAACAGTCGAAAAGCGATGGTCCAATCGCTGGAGCAGAGCTTGCGTCGACTGGGCACCGACCGGGTGGACGTGTTCTGGGCTCATGTGGCCGACGGATCCACGCCCATCGAAGAGGTGTTGCGGGCCTTCGATGACCTGACGCGCGCGGGCAAGATCCTGTACGCCGGTCTCTCCAGTTTCCCCGCATGGCGTGTCGCGACGGGAGTCACCCTGGCGCAGCACCGGAATTGGGCACCTCTCGTGGCGATCCAGGTCGAGTACAGTCTTGTCGAGCGCAGTGCCGACCGGGAGTTGTTGCCGATGGCAGAAGCCTTCGGCCTGGGCGTCCTCGGGTTCTCACCTCTCGGCGGTGGTCTCCTGACGGGCAAGTACCGGCGGGGCGGAACGGGTCGCGCACAGAGTTCGATCAGCCAGTTCCTCCACAAGGAGGACCCCGCCAAGGCGAATGTCCTGGACGCTGTCGAGAGCGTCGCCAGGGACCTCGACACCACTCCGGAGGGGGTGGCGATCAGGTGGTCGATGTCGAAGGGGGTGCTCCCCATCATCGGGCCGAGGAGCGTCGATCAGCTCACGTCCAACATCGCGGCCGGCGAGCTGGACATCCCACCGCATCAGCTCGAATGGCTGGACAAGGTGAGCGCGCCGCAGTTGGGGTACCCCCACGAACTGTGGTCGGAGCATGAACGCGTGCAGAAGAACCGGTTCACGCAGCCGTAAAGGCTGTTCGTCGAATCCCATCGAGGGAAGATCTCGTCGTGACCGGAAGCGGATCCGGTCACCGTCCACACCTGCGCGGTCGACGGGCGACCGTCCGATGAGCCGGTGAGTGCCCGTTCCCGGCAGGGAAGTGCCGACGGCCGGGAACGGGCGAGGGCGATCGGTGTGCTGGGTCAACGTCCCGATCGGGATCGCCGCCGTTCTGCTCACCCGGAGGCTCCTCCCCGAATCCCGGGGCCGCCTCCTGCCGAATCGATCCGCGGAGTCCGTCGAAGCGGGGAACGATCGACGCGGTGCCGGTCACGACCGGCGAACCCGACCGCGTTCGGATCCGACCTTGGACGATGGAGGCTTCCCGATGACCGCTCCCGCGCTGCAGACCGCCCGCCGCTGCCCGTACGCGCCCCCGGAGGAGCAAGCCCGCATCCGGGACACCGGTTCCGGGATTTCCCAGGTCACCCTGCCCAGCGGCCAGGTGGCCTGGGCCGTGGGCAGGCTCGAGCACATCCGGACCATGCTCACGGACCCGCGGTTCAGCTCCGACCGCCGGGAACCGAACTTCCCCCGGTTCACCCGCGAGCGGCGCTACTTCGACCTCATGCGCCGATCGATGATCCAGCTGGACCCGCCCGAGCACGGTCCCGTCCGCAAGGCCGTGGTCGGCGAGTTCACCGTGCGCCGCATGGAGGGTCTGCGCCCGCGCGTCCAGAAGATCGTCGACGACCACGTCGACGCGATGCTGGCCGGACCGCGACCCGTCGACCTCGTGCAGGCCCTCTCCCTGCCGGTGCCGTCCCTGGTCATCTGCGAGCAGCTCGGCGTGCCCTACGACGACCACGACTTCTTCCAGAGCCGCGGTTCGACCCTGCTGAGCCGCACCCTCACCGCCGCGGGCAAGCAGCAGGGGGTCACGGAGCTGCGCGACTACCTCAGGGACCTGATCGCCAAGAAGACCGCCGAGCCGACGGATGATCTGCTGGGCCGTCAGCTCGCCCAGGGCAACGACCCCGAGGACGTCCTGTCGCTGGCCTTCCTGCTGCTGATCGCCGGGCACGAGACCACCGCCAACATGATCTCGCTCGGCGTGGTTACGCTGCTGGAGCGCCCGGAGGACCTGGCGGCGCTGCGCGAGGACCCGGCGCGCACCCTGCCCGCGATCGAGGAGTTGCTGCGGGTCTACACCATCGCCGAGTTCGCCAACGCCCGCGTCGCCGTCGAGGACGTGAAGATCGGCGGCGTGACCATCCGGGCGGGCGACCCCGTCCTGGCGCTGAGCAACGCGGCGAACCACGACCCCGCGGCCTTCGACGAGGCCGACGAGATCAAGCTCGACCGGGGCGCCCGCAACCACGTCGCCTTCGGCTTCGGCATCCACCAGTGCCTCTGCCAGAACCTGGCCCGGATGGAGTTGCAGATCGTCTTCGACACGCTCTTCCGCCGGATTCCGACGCTGCGGCTGGCCGTGCCCGCCGACAGGCTGCCCTACAAGGACGACGCCCTCATCTACGGCATCCACGAGGTGCCCGTGACGTGGGAGGAGCACGATCGGGTGCGTTGAAAGAGGGCCCGCGCCGCCGAGATTCGCCCGAGCGGGCCGATGGCGATGACCGAGAACGCGCGGGGCGACCGCGAGGACACGTGTGTCGAGTCCGCAGGTCGCGGGCTTTAGACGACGTGATCCCCGGTCGGCCGGTCGGCGGCGATCATGCCGATGAGCTGCCGCAGCAGCTGGTCGCCGGTCACCTGCCACTTGTCGACGCCGAGGTGGCCGGCGTTCTCCATGCCGATCATCCCGTGGACGCTGGTCATGAGCAGCGCTCCGGTCGGCTTGACGCGGTCGGGGTCGCCGATGACCCCGGACACGATCCCGAGGAACTGGTCGTGCGTCCGCGACACCGCGGCGATCGCGTCCGCCGAGGCGTTCGAGGGTGAGCCGAACATGAGGGCGTAGGCGTGCGGGCGACGACGGCCCACGTCCAGGAGCCCGGCGAGCGCTCGCTCCAGGCGTTCCGAAGGGGTGAGGTCGCGGTCCTTGACGAGGCGGTCCAGTTCCTCGCCGATGCTGGTCCAGCAGTCCTCCGCGACGGCGGCGAGCAGGTGCTCCTTGTCGGGGAAGTGCCCGTACGGCGCGCCGCGCGAGACGCCCGCCTGGGCGCTGACCGCTCGCAGGGTCACCGCCTCGGGTCCGCCTTCGTCGAGCAGTTCGGTCGCCGCCACGACCAGCTCGCGACGTGTCGTCGCGGCCTTCTCCGTTCTGCTGACCACGGCCGCAGTCTACTTGACGTTGTCACATGAACTGCTACGGTCTTCATATGACAATGTCACATGAAATGCGTGAGCTGGTCCTCATCAGCGGCGCGTCCACCGGGATGGGGGCGGCCGCGGCCCGTGAACTAGCGGGTCGCGGCTACCACGTCCTCGCAGGCGTGCGGCGGGAATCCGACGGCGACGCCATCCGGGCGGACAACCTGGAGCCGGTGCTCCTCGACATCACCGATTCCGGGCAGATCGACGCGGTCGCCGAGCGCATCGCGGGCGACCCGGCGGGTCGACCGCTCCGGGCGGTGATCAACAACGCCGGCATCGCCATCAACGCCCCCGTCGAGGTCCTCTCGATGGAGGAGTGGCGTCGGCAGTTCGACGTGAACTTCTTCGGCCACGTCGCCGTCACCAAGGCGGTCCTGCCCTTCCTGCACGCCAGCGGAGGACGAGTGGTCAACATGAGCTCGATCGGCGGCAGGATCGCCATGCCGACCTACGGCGCCTACGCCGGGGCGAAGTTCGCCATGGAGGCGATGAGCGACTCCCTCCGCCGCGAGCTGGCACCCCACGGCGTGCAGGTCGTGGTCGTCGAGCCCGGCGGTGTCCGGACGGAGATGACGGGACACGGCGTCGAACGCGCCGAGGAGGTGCTCGTCGCGATGGACCCGGCGAACCGCGCCCGCTACGGCGGTCTGCTCCGCGCGATCATCAACCAGGCCAACGCCTTCACCACCTCCGGCCTGCCCGCGGAGAAGGCCGCCCTCGTCATCGCCGAGGCCGCCACGGCCCGTCGCCCCCGCAAGCGCTACACCATCGGTCGTGACGCCGCGCTCCTCGTCCGCCTGTCGCGGCTCGCCTCCGACCGCGTCCTCGACCGCGTCCTGGCCGCCAACCTCCGTCCGCACTTCCCGGTGGAGGCCCGGTAGACATCGCCGCCCGCAACGCGACGGATGAAGCCCGGATGCCGCCGGCGACCGACGGCCGGTGCGAACCGCGGGGCCCCGTGCCGCGGACGCCAGGGCCCCGCGGTGTCGTCAGCCGATGCCGCCGTTGGCGAACAGCACCTGTCCGTTGACCCACCGCGCCGAGGGGCCGGCGAGGAACGCCACGACGTCGGCGACGTCCTCGGGACGGCCGAGCCGTTCCAGCGGCGCGGCCTTCGACAGCCTCTCCACCTCCTCGTCGCACTTGCCGTCGAGGAACAGCGGGGTCGCGGTCGGGCCGGGGGCGACGGCGTTGACGGTGACGTCGCGGCCGCGCAGCTCGCGCCAGGATCAGCGTCAACCCCTCGACGGCGGCCTTCGACGCGACGTACGGACCGTAGGCCGGCATCTGGAGGCGGGTCACCGACGTGGAGAAGTTGACCAGCGCCCCGCCCTCGCGCAGCCGCCGCGCGGCGAGCTGGGACACCACGAAGGTGCCGCGGACGTTGACCCGGTGCATGCGGTCGAACGCGTCGAGGTCGAAGTCCACGATCGGGTCCAGGACCATGACACCCGCGGTGTTGACCACGACGTCGACGCCGCCGAACCTGTTCCCGACCTCGTCGAACAGCCCGGTCATCGTCTCCTCGTCGGCGACGTCGCCGCTCACCGCGATCGCCCGGACTCCGCGCTCGGTGGCGGCGGTCACGGCCTCCGCGGCCCTGTCGAGGTTGCCGGAGTAGTGGACGGCGACGTCGAAGCCGTCGGCGGCGAGGCGGTCGACGACCGCGCGGCCGATGCCGCCGGACCCGCCCGTGACGATCGCGACCCTGGCGCTCACGCGTCCGCCCCCTTCGACGTCACCGGGACGAGCAGTTCCGGCATGCCGATGCGGTCGTAGAACTCGCGCCGCACGGTCTCGCCGACCTCGTACACGCGCTCGGCGCCGTCGTCGGCCGGGTCGACGTAGACCCGGAACGGCCGCTGACCGGCGGGAAGCCCGACGACGCGGACGATCTCGCGAGCGACCTCGGTCGGGTCGGCGTCGGCCGGGGACAGGCCCGCGAGCCTCTCCAGCACGGTGTCGATCGTGTCGCCGAA
Organism: Umezawaea sp. Da 62-37; assembly: GCF_032460545.1. Taxonomy (GTDB): domain Bacteria; phylum Actinomycetota; class Actinomycetes; order Mycobacteriales; family Pseudonocardiaceae; genus Umezawaea. The sequence continues at coordinate 867,767 of NZ_CP135965.1, read as the reverse complement.
CCGCTCGGCGTACTCGGCGGCGACGTCGTCGCGGTCGGGCGAGCCCGCGTGGGCGAAGTGGTTGGTGCCGGTGGTGAACGACCCCGGCACCATGATCACCGAGTCGATCCCGAAGCGCCCCAGCTCGACCGCGTAGCTCACGGCGAGGGCGTCCTCCGCGGCCTTGGCGGCGAAGTAGGGCCCGAGGTGCGGCGGGGTGCCGCCGCGGGCGCTCGACGACCCCACCCACACCACCAGCCCAGCGCCCTGCCCGCGCAGGTGCGGCAGCACGGCCTGGTTGAGCCGCTGCGTGGTGAGCACGTTCGCGTCGTACACGGCGGCGAGCTGCTCGACGGTGAAGGCCTCGGCCGGGCCGAGGACCATGTGGCCCGCGTTGTGCACGACGACGTCGACGCGCCCGCTCTCGTCGACGATCCCGGCGACGGCCCGGTCCACTGAGGACTGCTCGGCCACGTCCATCTCGACAGGACGCAGGTCCACCCCGCGGCTCGCCGCGTAGTCGCGCGCGTCGGCGACCGCGGGCGCGTTCCTGCCTTCGGTGGCGCGCATGCCCGCGTAGACGCGGTGTCCCGCGTCGGCGAGGGCGCGCGCCGTCATGGCTCCGAAGCCGCTGGAGGCTCCGGAGACGACGACAACCTTGTTCATCGTTCTCCCGTTGATCGGCGGATCAGGAGATCGAGTCTCGGCGCGGGGGAGCGGGCTGGGTGTCCTCTGGTTGCGCCGTTCTGCGGTGTGGTGGACGTTCTCCGCCGACGCGCGTCCGTCAGCCGGTCGACAGGCGGAACTTGGACGGTGTCACGCCGTGTTCGCGGCGGAACACGCTGGCGAAGTGGGTGGGGTTGGGGTATCCGCACCGGTCGGCGACGACCTGCACCGCGAGGGTGTCGTCGCGCAGCAGCTCGCGGGCGCGGCGCATCCGCAGCGACGTGAGGTAGCGCATGGGAGTCGTGCGGGTCGACGCGGTGAACTGGCGCAGGAAGTGGTGCCTGCTCAGGTGCGCGACCGCCGCGAGGTCGGCGAGGGTGATCTGCTCGGCGATCCGCTCGTGCATGGCGTCGACGACGGCGCTCAACGCCCGCGCGCCCAGACCACCCCCGTTGCCGCCGTCCTCGCGGTCGTCGGCGAGCAGCAGGTAGCTCGTGATCGACTGGGCGAGCGTCCCGGCGTGCAGCGCGGGCAGCCCCAGTCGGGCGGCGCGACCGAGTTCGAGCACCGTCTCCCGCACGAACGGGTCGTCGCGGCCCAGGTAGTCGGGGTCGGCTCGGCGCATGTGGCGGGGCAGCGCGTCGCGGGTCGCCGCGAGCGAGGCCGCGGGGAGGACGAGGTGCACCGACCGGAACGGCTCCCGGAGGTCCGACCGCCAGCGCGCCCGCACCTCCTGCCGCGGGGCGTTGACCGCGGAGGTGCCGGGTGAGACGAGCGCGTGGCGACGGCGGGACCCGGCTCCGCTCTCCACCACGTAGCTGCCCGCCGTGACGAGCAGGACGGTGAGCGAGTCCACCGGCGCCAGCACGAAATCGGCGACCGGCGGGTCGGCCAGCTCCCGCACCCGCACCCCGTCCCACCCGAGCCCCGCGCTGTCGACCAGCACCCGCGACGGAAGGCCCGCGGCGACCGGCACGGCCTGTTCCGCACTGCCCATGGCTACGACGTCCTCCCTGGTCGACTGCCGACCAGGCTAGTTCGCGTCGTCGTCCGTCTCGACCGGCGCGCTGAGCCCAGGCGCACGAAGGGGCGGTGGGGTGCACACCCCGCCGGCCCCTCATCGGTTCTTCGACCGCGGGTTCTCGGCGGTGCCTGACGCCGGATCAGCCGGAGCGCGGTGTGACCTTGGGCTCGACCATGGGGAGCAGGGCCCACACGGTCTTGCCGGTGCCGTCCACGCGGACGCCCCAGGAGATCGCCAGTTCGACCATCACCTGGACGCCGCGGCTTCCCCAGGTCCGGTTGGCGTTCGCCATCTCGGCGGGGTGCGCCTTGTCGCCGTCGGAGACCTCGATCAGAACGCCGAAGTCCGTGCAGGCGATGCGCAGGTCGACCGGGCAGGAGGTGTGCCGGTAGGCGTTGTCGACCAGCTCGGTCGTGACCAGCAGCACGTCCACGAGCGTGTGGACGTCGAGTCGGGCGGAGCACACGCCCCGGATCCAGCGGCGGACGACCTGCCGGTCCGGTTCGCCCTCCAGCGGAAGCCTGCTGACCTGTGCGGCGGTCTCGGTGCCGCGGACAACGCCGGTCACATCACTCCTCGGTCCACGACTGCCCAGCGGCAGCGTCTCGTCGAGTACACCTCAGCTTTGCCTCGAGTTCAACTCGCCGTGACCGGGGAACTGGATCGATCACGTCACATGAGTGCGCCGACACAGGGATCGGCAAGGCCTGCGCCACGCCGGCGGCGACCCGCGCAACGACTCGGCGGCCTCGTCGGCCATGTACGCACAGCGGGCGACTACGTCGTGGTGCCGGGAGTGACCAGGCCGCTCTCGTAGGCGGCGATCACGACCTGGGCGCGGCTGCGCAGCCCCAGCTTGCCCATCAGGTTCTTGACGTGCGTCTTCACCGTGGACTCGCTGAGCACGAGCCGCCGGGCGATCTGGGCGTTGTCGAGGCCGTGGGCGACCAGGCGCAGCACCTCGACCTCGCGGGTGGTCAGCACGGCCAGGTCGGTGCGGTCGGGGTGCCTGGCGCGGTGGTGCAGGGCGTAGGTCTCCACGAGCCGGTGGGTGACGCCGGGGCTGATCAGCACGTCGCCCTCGGCGACCGCCCGCACGGCGGCGATGATCCGCAGCGGCGGGGTCTCCTTCAGGAGGAAGCCGGCCGCGCCGGCGCCGAGCGCGCGGTAGACGTACTCGTCGAGGTCGAACGTGGTCAGGATCAGGATGCGCGGCGGGGGATCGGTGGCGGCGGCGAGGATCCGTTCCGTGGCGGCGATCCCGTCGAGCACCGGCATGCGGATGTCCATGACGATCACGTCCGGGCGGGTGGTGAGCGCGAGTTCGACCGCTTGGGCGCCGTGTTCGGCCTCGCCGACGACCTCCAGGCCGTCCGCGGTTCCGATCAGCGCGCTCAACCCGGCGCGCAGCAGGGCCTGGTCGTCGGCCACGAGGACGCGTGTGGTCACGGGGTCGCCTCGCAGGGCAGCCGGAGCAGCACGCCGAAGCCGCCTTCCGGACGTGGCCCGGCGTCCAGGGTCCCGCCGTACAACGCGGTCCGCTCGCGCATCCCCGCGATGCCGCGCGGAGTGGTCGTGCTGTGCCGCGGGGGAGGAGCGAGGCCGTCGTCGACGACTTCGAGGGTCAGCACCTGCTCGCCGTAGTCCAGGGTCACCCCGGCCTTGGCGGGGCCGGCGTGCTTGAGCACGTTGGTGAGCGACTCCTGCGCGACGCGGTAGGCGCACAGGTCCAGGCCCGGCGGCAGGGTACGGCGGCGCCCGGTCACCGAGAGGTCCACGCGCAGCCCGGTTTCCCGCAGCCGCGTCACCAGTCCGTCCAGTTCGGACAGTCCCGGCTGGGGTCGCAGGCCGTCCGGTCCGTCCGGGCGCAGCACGGTCAGCAGCCTGCGCATCTCCGCCAGCGCCTCGCGGCTCGTCCCGCCGACGGTGGCCATGGCCTTGCGGGCCATGTCCTGGTCACTGGTCAGCACGTGCTCGGCGAGACCGGACTGAAGGGAGATCACCGACATGTGGTGGGCCATGATGTCGTGCAGCTCGTGGGCGATGCGGATCCGTTCGTCGGCCACGGCGGTCGCGGCCTGCTCGGCGAGCCGTTCGACCCGCTGCGACCAGCGTTTCGTGCTCTCCCCGAGCAGGCACATGGTCACGCACTGCACCGCGGCGGCGGCCAGCGCCGGCCAGCCGCTGAAGGTCCCGATCACGGTGGAGTACACGGTGACCAACGCCAGCAGGACGGCGCCCAGGGCGAGCGCGGTGGAGGGCCACGGGCGGAGCTGGGCGACGGAGAACAGCCCGACCACGGCACCGACCCCGCTGTTGGGGAAGTCGCCGTAGCCCAGCAGCACGAAGGTCATCAGCGCCGCGCACATCACCAGGGTGGTCGTCAGCGGCGCCCGTTGGCGCAACGCGATCGGGGTGACGCTCAGCGCGGCCAGCAGGTGGGCCTGCCAGTCGACCGAGCCCGAACTGCTGGTGGTCAGGGCCGCGGCGGTCACCACCGCCAGCACCGCCGCGAGCGCCACGTCCGCCCGGACCGAACGGATCATCGGGAACACCGGCCCACCGTAGCGGCGGGTGGTCGGGCCCGTCGCCAACCCGTGGGCTGATGCCGCCTACCCCAGCTGGGGTAGGCCGAGTTCCCTCCCAGGACGATGTTGTGCGGCCCGTCCGCGGCCCTAGCGTCACCGCCGTTCGATCCACCGGAACGGGAGAGACCATGAACAAGGCGGGAATCGCACTGCTGGCGCTGTCGGGAATGGTGGTGCCGCAGGTCGCGACGGCGGCACCGCAACCACGACCCGACAGGGCAGTGCTGCAACGCGACGCGGACCATCTGCTCGACCTGGGCGCACCCGGCGTCCTGGTCGAGCTGACCACGCCGACCGGCTCGGCCAAGGTCCGCGCCGGGTACGCCGACACCACGGCGAGGACACCCGTGCCGTGGGACGCGCACTTCCGGATCGGCAGCTCCACCAAGACCTTCACCGCCACGGTCCTGCTCCAGCTGGTGGGCGAAGGGCGGCTGTCCCTCGAGGACGCGGTGGACCGCTGGCTGCCCGGTGTGGTCGCGGGCAACGGCAACGACGGCGCGAAGATCACCGTGCGGCAACTGCTCCAGCACACCAGCGGCCTGCCGGAATACCTCCAGGCGGAGGACATGGCCTTCCTCGGCAGCGCGGAGGGGTTCCAGGCCGACCGCTTCCGGAACTTCACCGGGTCCGAGCTGGTGGCCATGGCCATGACGCTGCCGCCGGTCTTCGCGCCCGGCGCCGACTGGTCCTACTCCAACACCAACTACGTGCTGGCGGGGATGATCATCAAGCGGATCACCGGCCACGACTGGAACAGCGAGGTGCGCACGCGGATCATCGAGCCGCTGCACCTGGACGACACCACCGCGCCGCACGTCATGCCCTTCCTGATCGGGGCGCACGCCACCGGCTACGCGCTGTTCGCCCCGGACGGCCCTGCCATCGACGCCACCGCGTTGTCCCCGTCCTGGGCGGGCGCGGCCGGCGCGATCGTCAGCGACACGGCCGACCTGTCCACGTTCCTGCGCGCGCTGCTCGGCGGAAGGCTGCTGCGCCCGGCGCAGCTCGCGGAGATGCGGAAGACCGTGCCCGCCACCCCGCTCGATCCGATCTGGCCCGGTGCGCGGTACGGGCTGGGTCTGGTGTGGATCCCCACGTCCTGCGGGGGCTACTGGTCGCACGGCGGCGACATTCCGGGTTTCAAGACGCGCAACGGCGTCTCCGCCGACGGCAGGACCAGCGTGGTCATCACGATGAACGGCGACCCGCTCGTGCCGAAGGAGGGCACCCCGCCGCCCCAGCACGACCACTCCGTCGACATCATCGAGCACGCGTTCTGCGGCACGTCCTGACCCCGGCGCCTCGGCTGGTCGCGTGCGGGCGACCCACCGAGGCCCACGTCAGGTGGTGGTCCGCGAGACCGGCGCGATGGCTGAACCGGCTGAACAACACCACCCAGGTGGGCGACGTGGGTTGCGGTCACCGCCGGGTCGAACCACAGTGCCTGACCATGAAGCAGGTTCTGCAGCACAGGATCGACACGACGTTCGCCCACTACGACGTCAACGGCAACGGCGTCATCGAACTCGCCGACTTCTACGCCCTGGCCGAACGACTGCTGCAGGCGTTCGGCGAACCCGCGTCCTCGGAACGCGGGCGTGAGCTGATCGAGGCGTACGACGGGTTCTGGGACGTCCTCGTCGAGCACTGCGATGTCGACCGCGACGGCAGGATCTCACCGCAGGACTACCAGCAGGCGATGGAGATGGCGTTCGTCGACGGCGGCTCGTTCGACGTGGTGTTCCCCGAGATCGCGGCGGCGCTGCTGGACATCGCGGACACCAACGGCGACGGACGGGTCGACGCGTCCGAATTCTCGGTGCTGCTGAAGGCTCGCGGGCTGACCGAGGCCGAGTGCGGGCTGGCGTTCACGCACATCGACACCGATGGCGACGGCGCGGTCAGCGTGCAGGAGTACGTCGCCGCCGTGAGGGAGTACTACACCAACCCGGCGAACGACACGCCGGGCAGCTGGCTCTACCCGGCGTCGTTCCAGTTGGCGTGACCACGACGTTGCACCCCTGACCGGATGGCCGAACTCGTCGAAGCGGCGTGAGCGAGCCGGAAAGCGCTTTCTGTCGTGATGAGGTGCCCGCGCTCCAGCACAGGCGGTTCCGGAGGTCTACCCGATTTCCGCTCGGCATCACTCGACAGTGTGTTGACCGGCTCGTCAGTCGGGCGGTTCCATTCAGGGAAGGCCCTGCGGCATCGGCAAATGTGCGGGCCAGTGGATGCGGGTGGCGCATCGTGCCCGCCTTCGGAACGCATCGGTGACCAAGTGCCCAGGGGAGAATCATGCTTGTGCGCAAGATGATGGCCGCGTTCGGACTGAGCGTCGCGATGGCGGCGTTCGCGCTCGTGGCCCCGGCAAGCGGAGCGACGACACCCGCTGACGCGGGTGCGAAATCGATCAGCACGACCGAGGCGTGCCCCCGCGACAACCTCTGCGTCTACAGCGGAGCCAACTTCGGTGGCAAGCAGTGGAACATGCACAGGTGCGGCATGATCCACAACATCGGGTTCACGTCCTTCGGGAGTGACCACGTCCGCTCGTACCGCAACAACCAGAGCGGCTCCCCGGTGTCCATCTTCTACAACTGGACCGGATCGGCGTGGCAGGAGATCGGCAGGTCCCGGTCGCCGGAGAGCGTCCCCAACGCCGCTCCCCACTTCTCGGCGAATCCGGGAGGCGTGGACGGTGTGCAGGTGTGCTGATCGCACTGCCCGTCGGGTCGGGAACGCGGCTGGCGGGTGCGAGGCGTTCGAGTGAGGTGTGACCGCGGGCTTCGGGCGGGACATCGTTTTCCCCCAACGTTCGCGTCGGGGTTCAGAACGTGACCGGGTCGGGAGTGGACGGGGTTCGGGTGCGGAGGATGAGCCAGCAGATGAAGGCGCACACCAGCGCGACCGCGGCTCCGACGACCATGGCCATGTCGAGACCGGTGGTGTAGGCCTGTCGGGCGGCGTCGGCGAGGGCGTCGCCGGAGCCAGTGCCGGAGTCGGCGGCGAGAGCTTGGGAGAGGCCGTCGAAAGCGGGTGCGGGGACGGCGATCGGGGCCGCGGTGAGCGCGTCCTGGTAGCGCAGCAGCGTGATGCTGCTGAGCAGGCCGATCCCGAAGGCGCCGCCGAGTTCCCGGACGAGGTTGTTGACCGCGGAGCCGACCCCGGCGCGGTGCTCGGGTAGTGAGGACATGATGGCCTGGGTCGCCGACGGCATGATCAGACCGATTCCGGTGCCGACGAGGCCCAGGCCTGCTTCCACCGTCCAGGTGCTGCTGTCGGTGCGGAGGGTGCACAGCACGAGCAGTCCGGCGGCGGCGGCGACCAGGCCGCCCGTCAGGACAGAACGGATGCCGTAGCGGACGACGGCCGGTTTGGCGGCGATGGCGACGACGAGCTGGGCCAGTCCGGCGGGCAGGGCGCGGAGACCCGCTTCCCAGGCTGTGCAGCCGCGGACGAGTTGGAGGTACTGGGCGAAGAGGAAGTACATCCCGAACAGCGCGAAGTAGGCGGCGGCGACGGAGAACGAGCCGACGGTGAACGCGCGGACGCGGAAGAACCGCAGGTCCAGCATCGGGTTCTCGGCACGGGTCTCGATCGCGCGGAACGCGGCGATGCCGAGGGCGCCGAGCGCGAAGCCGCCGAGCACGGTGGGGCTGGTCCAGCCGTCGTCCGGGCCTTCGATGAGGCCGTAGAGCAGACCGGTCACCCCGACCACCGAGACGACGGCGCCGACGACGTCGAAGCGCGTGCGGTCGGCGTGGCGGACCTCGGGCAGCACGAGAGCTCCGGAGAGGAGGGCCAGCGCGGCGACCCCGCTCATCCCGAGGAAGATCGAGCCCCACCAGAAGTGCTCGAGCATGAACCCCGACCAGGTCAGCGAGACCGCGACGCTACCGCCCGCCACGGCGGCCCAGATGCCGATCGCCTTGGCCCGCTCGGCGGGTGGGAAGACGTGCGAGAGGAGCGATAGCGTTCCTGGCGTGACCAGCGCGGCGCCCACGCCCATCACGGCGCGGGCGGTGATGAGCTGCCAGGTCTGCTGGCTGAAGGCGCCCGCGGCCGCCGCCGTGAGGAAGACCAGCAGCCCGGTCTGCAGGGTGGCCTTGCGGCCGAAGCGGTCACCGATGGCTCCGGCCGGCAGCAGCAGACCCGCGAAGCACAGCACGTAGCTGTCGACGATCCACGCCAGCGACGTGGTCGACGCGTCGAGGTCGAGGGCGATCGTGGGCAGCGCGACGTTGAGACCCATGTTCGCCACCACCATCAGCAGCGCGCTCAGGCACAGCACGGACAGGATCCACCAGCGGCGGTCGTAGTCGGGGAGAGGAGTCGTATCAGGCACGACTCGAGCTTCAGCGAGTACGCCTTTGATGTCTAATGCAACCTTTGCAATCAAGCATTGCGTTCAAGGCAATCCTCTGGGGCCGTGGTGAGTTTCCCGACTGCGATCACGGACCGTCGTGGGCAGAGGTCGGGTTCGCAGCCAAGCGCAGCTGGTGGCGCAGCCACCGGTGGGCGGGGTCCTTGTCGTGCCGGACGTGCCAGGCCTGGGAGATCGACAGGAGTGGCAGGTCGATGTCGAGGTCGAAGACGTGGGCGCCGCTGGTGGTGACGAGTTGGCGGGCGTAGCGCTCGGGCAGCAGGCCGATCAGGTTGGTGGTGAGCACGATGTGCGCGGCACTGGTGAACGTCGGCACGACCACGGCGATGGTGCGGCGCAAGCCGTGGTCGTCGAGAGCGGTGTCGAGCGCGCCACGGGCCACGCCTCGGCGGGAGACCGCGACGTGGGGCACCGAAACGAGCCGCCGCAGGCTCATCTTCCCGTCGGCGAGGGGGTGACCCGCCGCGAGCACGCCGACCATGCGGTCCTCGTGGAGGGGGCTGGTGCGGATCTCGGGACCGAGGTGGTCGATCACCCCGATCTCCAGGTCGATCGTGCCGTTGCGCAGCGGCGTGATGTCCTCCTCGCCCTCCGCGACGAACCGCAGCCGGACCCCTGGGGCGACGGGGTGGACGCGTTCGACCAACGCGGAGGCCAGCGGGCCGATGAGCGAGTCGTTGGCGCGCAGGGTGAACGTGCGCTCCAGCGACGCCACGTCGAGATCGAGCCCGATCTCCAGCAGCGCCTGGGCTTCCAGGACCAGTTCGTGCAGGCGCGGCTGCATCGCCAACGCGCGCGGCGTGGGCACCAGGCCCCGGCCCGCGCGAACCAGGATCGGGTCGCCGGTGGCCTTGCGGATGCGGTCGAGCGTGCGGCTGGTCGCCGGGACGCTCAGGTGCAGCCGTTCGGCCGCGGCGGTCACGCTGCCCTCGGTCAGGAGCACGTCCAGGGCGTGCAGCAGGTTCAAGTCCAGTTGCGCCATGCGCAAAGGTTACTTGAAAAGCTTGCAATAGACATCAAGTCGGGATCGGGTGAGGCTTGTTCCACGCCCCAGATCGGGGCTGGAGGAAGGAACAACCACCATGCAGGTCTTCATCACCGGAGCCAGCGGCTGGATCGGGTCCGCCACCGTGGACGAGCTGCTGGGCGTCGGCCACGACGTCATCGGCCTGGCCCGTTCGGACGCCGCCGCGGCGGCACTGGAGGCCAAGGGCGTCACGGTGCTGCGCGGCGATCTCGACGACCTCGACTCGCTGCGCCACGGCGCCCTGCGGGCGGATGCCGTGGTGCACCTGGCGGACAAGCACGACTGGGCCAACCCCGCGGCCATGAACGCCACCGAACGCGGCGCGGTCGAGACCATCGCCGACGTCCTGGTCGGGACCGACCGACCGGCCGTTCGTGCTCGCCGCCGGCATCTCCGGCCTGGTCCAGGGCCGACCCGTGCTGGAGAGCGACCGCTCACCGGCGGTCGGCCCGGACTCCCCGCGCGGCGGCAGCGAGAACCTCGCCCTCGACTACGCGGACAAGGGCGTGCGGGTCGTCAGCGCCCGGTTCGCTCCGACCGTGCACGGCGTCGGCGACCACGGGTCCATGGCCCACCTGGTCTCCGCCGCCCGGCGGAACGGTGTCGCGGGCTACGTCGGCGACGGCTCCCACTCGTGGTCGGCGGTGCACCGCACTGACGCCGCCCGTCTGGTCCGCCTCGGCCTGGAGAACGCCCCCGCCGGGACGAAGCTGCACGCGGTGGCGGAGGAAGCCCTCACCCTGCGGGAGATCGCCGAGACCATCGGCGCGGCTCTCGGCCTGCCCGTGGCCTCGGTCGCGCCCGAGGACGCCGCGGCGCACTTCGGGTTCGTCGCGCGCTTCGCGGGCATGGGCATGTCCGCCTCCGGCGCCCGCACCCGCGACCTGCTCGGCTGGACCCCCACCGGACCGACCCTGGCCCAGGACATCGCCGCGGGCGCCTACTCCGCAACCTGAGCGCACGCCCTGCTCCGCGCCGGTCGCGACGTTCGACCGGCAGTCCCCGCAGACCTGGAAGGACCACACCATGACCGAGACCACCACCGGCTTCGACGCGACCGTCACCGCGTTCATCCTGGTCAAGACCACCCGTGCCTGGTTGGAGCTCACCGTCGCCGAACGCGTCGCCGCGTTCGAGAACGACATCGCGCCCACCATCAGGGAGAAGGTCACCGACGTCCGCTCGCGTTTCTACGACACGGAGTTCTACTCCGCCCGCGTCACCGACGTGTGGGTCTGGGAGGCGCGCGACCACGACGCTTTCCAACTGGTGGTCGAAGCCCTGCGCGAGACCCCGTTCTGGGACCACTACTTCGACGTCGTCGACCTCCTCGTCGGCGTCGAGAACGGCTACGCCAAGCACTACGGCACCACCGCGCCGACCACCATCAACGCCTGATCCGCGGCGTGGCGAGGGGCGATCCCGTGGGTCGAGCGCAACGGCCGAGGTATCGCGGCACCGGGTGGTGAGTGGATCATCGACGTCGAGTGGGGAATCAGGACTCCGCTGACGACTGGTCCATGCCGACGGCGAGGAGCCGACATGAAGATCGACGAACTCATGGCCGAAGCACGCGACGCGATCACCGTGCGGCGGGTGTACTCCGAGCCGTACGAGCGCGACGGCGTCACCGTGATCACCGCCGCGTCCATCGGCGGCGGAGGGGGCGGTGGCCTGGGCAAGGACGAGAAGGGGCAGCAGGGGGAAGGCGGGGGCTTCGGGATCTCGGCCAGGCCTGTCGGCGCCTACGTCATCTCGGGCGGCAAGGTGAGTTGGCGTCCGGCGATCGACGTGAACCGGTTGTTGACCGGGGTCGCAGCCGTCGCGATCGCCTTCCTGGTCACCCGCGCCCGTGTGGCCAGGGCACGGGTGCGCGCCGAGCGCGGGTGACACCGGGACGGGACCGCGTCCGTGGTTCCGTGCTCGTCTCGCGGACTCGGCCCGTTCGGCACAACGGTGTCGAGCGGGCCGGGTCTGTCGGTGGATCTCCACCGTTGTGTCGGGTCGTTCGGCGGACACCACTTCGGTGACGGGTAAGAAGAATCCGGCGGATGCGCCGGTGACGTGGACGAACCCGCCCACGAGTTGGCAGGGGTGGCACGACCGTGAGCCGCACGGATTCCGCGCCTCACCAGGTGATCGGCAGCGAGTGCAGTCCGTAGATGACGGCCGTGTCCTTGAAGTCCAGTTCCTCCACCGGCTTGGCCAGCGCGATTCCGGGGATCCGGCGGAACAGCGTGTCGATGACGACCTGCAGCTCCATCCGGGCCAGGTTCTGGCCGAGGCACTGGTGTGGTCCGAAGCCGAACGCGACGTGGTGCCGCGCCCCGCGGCCGACGTCGAGGACGTCGGGGTCGTCGAAGGCTTCCGGATCGCGGTTCGCGGCGAGGAGCAGGCCGAGCACGCCCTCGCCCGCCCGGATGGTGACCCCGCCCAGTTCCACGTCCTCGACGGCCACCCGTGCGATGTGGGAGTCGACGACGGTGAAGTACCGCAGCAGCTCCTCCACGGCGGGCAGGGTCTTCGCCTGGTCGGCGCGGATCGCGGCCAGCTGGTCCGGGTTCTCCAGCAGGGCCACCGCGCTGAGCGAGATCATGTTCGCGGTGGTCTCGTGCCCGGCGGCGAGCAGGAGGAAGGCCATCGCCACCAGCGCCTCGTGCCGGTGGGTGCCGTCCGCCCGGCCGCCGATGATCTGCCTGCCCAGCAGGTCCTCGTGGTCGGGGGCCTTCTCCTTGAGGGTGACCAGTTCGTCCAGGTAGCCGGTGATCGCCGCGAAGGCGCCCTGCCGTTGCTCGGCGGAGGACATCATGTCCACCATGGTCGAGGTGTGCCCCTGGAAGAACTCGTGATCGTCGTACGGGACGCCGAGCAGTTCGCAGATCACGAGCGAGGGCACCGGCAGGGCGAGGTCGCGGACCAGGTCCGCGGGCTGGGGGCCCGCCACGATGGCGTCGATCCGCTCGTCGACGATCGCCTGGACGCGCGGCCGCAGCGCTTCCGTCCTGCGCACGGTGAACTCGCCGAGCACCGCGCGCCGCGCGACCCCGTGTTCGGGCGCGTCCATCGTCGTGAGGGTCTTCTGGCCCGCGCGGGGCCTGCTGCCCGGTACGAGCCTCGGGTAGTTCGGGTCGTCCCGGTCGGAGCTGAACCGCGGATCGACCAGCACCGCCCGAACGTCCTCGTGCCGCGTGATCGCCCAGGCCCACTGCCCTTCGACCAGGCTGACCTTCGCGATCGGTTCCCGCTCCCGGATCTCGCCGTACTCCGCGGGTGGGAGGAACGGGCACTTCCGGGTCACCGGGAACTGCTCGGGGCGGACGCCGGACGCGCTGACCATCGCGTGACCCTCTTCTTCCGGTAGTTGGCGATTCGCGCGGTCGGCGGAGTGGAAACCGTCCTGACCCGGCCTCGCCATCGTATAGCGGTGAAGGCGGCGCTTCCCTCCATCGGCACAAGTTGGCCATCTCCGGCGGCCGGACGCGGACCCCGTCGCGAACGACCGCCGGACAGCCGGTCCCGGCCTTGGGCGCTCTCCGGTGAGACCGGTGCGGGACACTCCGCGACGAGGTGGTCGCCGGGGTCATGGGCCGGGGTGGGGTGCCGCTCGGATCATCCCGCTGTGGTCCACTGCTGTGCCGCGGTGCTGTTGCAGTCGTAGATCTGCAGGCGGGTGCCGTTGGCGCTCGCGCCTCCCGGCAGGTCGAGGCAACGGCCCGACTGCGGGTTGACCAGTCCGCCCCGCGCGTCGGGGACCCACCGCTGCGCGCCGGTTCCGTTGCAGGACCACCAGTGCACCGCGGTGCGGTTGGCCGTGCCGCTGCTCTGGACGTCGAGGCAACCGCCGAGCGCGCGCAGGGTGCCCTCCGGTGCGGCGATCATCCTCGTCCACTGCTGGTTGGCCGAGCCGGCGCAGTCGGTCAGCTCGATCGGGGTGCCTTCGACAGCTGCCGGTGCCGCGAGGCACTTGCCGGGGAAGGCTGATCGGACGGGGCCGGTCGCGGTGATCGCGAGTTCGTCGAGCTTGCGTTCGACGAGGTGGGCGGCCGCGGCCATGCCGTTGGCGTTGGGGTGGTAGCTGGACTTCCCCGCGGCCACCGCGTACTTCTCGACCCACGGGTCGGCCGCGCAGGCGTCGTGGCCGTGGCTGGCGGAGGCCAGGTCGACCAGCCGCGCCCCGGTGGCCGTGGCGGCGTCGCTCGTGGCGGCGGCCAGCCGGGTGGCGATGCCGCGCTCGTAGGCGAGGTGCGCGCTGGTGAGCGGGACCCCGGTGCAGACGGCGGAATCGGGGAGGATCGTGAAGTAGCTGACCAGCAGGACGGTCGCCTGCGGCGCCCTTTCCCGGATCCGCTCGACAACAGCGCGCAGACGCCCCGGCAGCTCGCCGAAAGCCCGGTCGATCGCGGCGGTGTCCACGGTGCCGCAGCCGGAACTCCCGTTGTCCTGGCAGGAGTAGGCGCCGAGGCTGCCCAGGTAGTTGACGTCGTTGCCGCCGATCGTGACGGTCACCAGCTTCGTGGTCGCGGTGACCAGGTCGGCCTGCGGCGGCTGACCGGCTTGCGACGTGGTGAGCACGTTGGCCGTGGTGGCGCCGCTGCAACTCGCGTCGACCAGCCCGGCGCCGAGTTCACGGGCCAGCACGCTGGGGTAGTTGTTCGTCGACCGCGCGCACCCGCCCGGTGACGAGGGCTGGCCCGAGGGGATTCCGGGACCGGCGGCGAAGGAGCTGCCGATCGCGACGTAGGTCAGTTCGCCCGCGCCCACGGCGCTCGCCGTGTTCGTCGGCAGCAGCACCAGGGCGAGTGCGGACAGGGTGGTGCACAGGGAAAAGCAGGGATTTCGTCGCATCGTTCCTCCGGAACCGGGGCGGCCAAAGGGGACTGTTCACCGCGCGGACCGGTGAGGTCAACGGATGACCGCTGTTCTGTCCTGTTCCACGGCCGTTGATCAGCTTCGCCCGCACGGCAACATCGACATCGTCGGTGAGGTGGCGGGGCATGTGGTCGAGGCGGCCGCGTGCTCGATGGGGAGTGCCGGCACCGCCCGGGCAGTCCGGTGCCGATTTGAGCCGAATGGTGGCTTGGGGTCGCGGTGCGAACCGTTCTACGGTGCGCTTCCACGGATCTGGGAGCGCTCCCAGAGGTAGGGGATCCTCGATGAGGAGAGTTCTGGCCGGGCTGCTCGCCGCTGTGACGTCGGCGGGGCTGATGACGTGCGGCGTGACCGCTTCCGCGGTCGCCGACGCGCCCGTGACGGTCGTGTCCAGCACGTTCGAGGACGGCACCGCGCAGTCGTGGGGCGCCCGCGGGGGAGTGGCCACGACGGTGAGCGCCGCGGCCGCGCACGGCGGCACGCGGAGCCTGCTGGTCACCAACCGCACGCAGACCTGGGAAGGCCCTCAACTGGACCTGCTCGACCAGGTGGAACAGGGAACCCGCTACGGGATGTCGGTGTGGGTGCGGCTCGCGGAGGGCGAGCAGCCCACGCGCCTCCGGCTGTCGATCGAACGCCGGACGGGCGACGGCACCTCCTACGAGCGCGTCGCCGGGGACTCCGACGTGACGGCCGACGGCTGGGTCAACCTCACGGGCTCGTACACGCTCGCCTCGAACGCCGACCACCTCGCCGCCTACGTGGAGGGCTCCAGCGCCACGGCCTCGTTCCACGTGGACGACTTCACCCTGTCCTACGTGCCGCTGCCGCCGATCCAGACCGACATCCCCGCGCTCCGGGACGTCGTGCCGTTCCGGCACTTCGGCGCGGCGGTCGAACCGGCCCAGCTCCACGGCGAGCACGCGCGGCTGCTCGAACGGCACTTCAGCTCGGTCACGCCGGGCAACCAGCTCAAGTGGGACGCGACGGAACCGTCGGAGGGGGTGTTCCGGTTCACCGACGCCGACACCGTCGTCGCGTGGGCCAAGGCCCACGGCAAGGCGATCCGCGGGCACACCCTCGTGTGGCACCAGCAGACGCCGGCGTGGGTGTTCAAGGACGCCGCGGGCGCCGACATGACCGCGACCCCGGAGAACAAGGCGCTGCTGCTCTCCCGCGTCGAGGCGCACATCCGGGCCGTGGTCGGCCGCTACGGCGACGACATCGGTGTGTGGGACGTGGTGAACGAGGTGGTGGACGAGGGCCAACCCGACGGCCTGCGCCGCAGCAAGTGGTTCGAGATCACCGGACTGGACTACATCCGCACCGCGTTCCGCGTGGCCCACGAGGTCGCTCCGACCGCAACCCTGGTGATCAACGACTACAACACCAACGTGCCCGCGAAGCGCGACAAGCTCCACGACCTCGTGGCCGGGCTGCTGGCGGAGGGCGTGCCGATCGGTGCCGTGGGCCACCAGATGCACGTCAACGTGCAGTGGCCCTCGGCGGCCGAGACCGAGGAGATGATCACGAGGTTCCTCCCGCTGGGGGTGGACCAGCAGATCACCGAGATGGACGTCTCCGTGTACACCGACAGCGGCCAGTCCTACCCGGCCACGCCTCCCGCGGAGGTGCTGCTGGCCCAGGCCGACCGCTACCGCGACCTGGTCGCGGTGTTCGCCCGGCACCGCGACGCGATCAGCTCGGTCACCCTGTGGGGCCTGGCCGACGACGACACGTGGCTGGACGCGTTCCCCGTCACGCGCAAGGACCACCCGCTGCTGTTCGACACCCGCCTGCGGGCCAAGGACGCCTACTGGGCCCTGGTCGACCCCGGCCGAGTCGGCACCGTCCTGCCGTCCGCGACTTGCGAGATCGCCTACGAGACGACGGCGCGGTGGCCGGGGAACTTCCTGGGTTCCGTGCGCGTCACCAACCCCGGTCCGACGCCGATCGACTCCTGGGAGCTGGCCTGGACCTACGCGGGCGACCAGCGCCTCACCCAGCTGTGGAACGGCGTCCACACCCAGACCGGCGCCTCGGTGTCGGTGCGCAACGCGTCGTGGAACGCCGCCATCCCGGTCGGCGAATCCCGTTCGTTCGGCTTCCTGGGCACGGGGAACGAGGTGAACGGCAACCCCACGGCGTTCACCCTCAACAACGCCGTGTGCCGGAGGACCTGAGTCCTGATCAGGGGAACACGGTCGTCGTCACGTGTCCGCGAGCAGGTGGGGTCGTCGGTTCCAGGCTCCCGCTGCGGCGGCTCGTGCGAGCAGGACCGGGCGTCGCACACCGCCACGGCTGAGCGGCTCGCTCAGGGCTTGCCCTTCTTGAGCTGTCCGGGGGGAACTGGTTTGTCGTCCTTGCCCGGTCCGTGCGGCGCTGGTTCCACTCCCGGTCTCGGCTGCGGTTCCTCGGCTTGAACCTGCTGGGGCTCCTGCTGCGGCACGGGTGCTGGTTCGGCCATGTTGGGAGGTTGCTGCTCAGTCGTCGCGGAAGTGCTGGTGGCCGCGACGAGCTGCGCCGCGGCCTCCTGCGTGGTCGAGGTGGTCGGCGTGCTCGCCTGGACGAGGGCGGGTTTCGCGGCGTCGGGTGGTTCGGACACCGGTGTGGTGGGGCCCGGTGCGACGGCCCAGGCGATGCCGATCGCTGTGAACAGACCCGCGGCGGCGATCAGGGCCCTCTTGCGTGTCGCGGCCGGTGGGATCGCGGATACGGCGGTGGTCTGGCCGGTGCGCAGGGCGTCGGCGCACTGGTGGGCGGTGGGGCGGTCGCGGGGTGACTGGGCGGTCATGAGCGTCAGCAGGCGGGCGAGGTCGGTGGGTAGGTGGTCGGGGATGATCGGGGAGCGGTGCAGGCGGGAGACGATGGTCTCGATGTCGGTTCCGGTGTATTCGCAGTGGCCGGTGAGGCATTCGAGCAGGACGAGGCCGAGGGAGTAGATGTCGGTGGGGGAGTCGACGTCGGCGCCGCGGACCTGTTCGGGGGCGAGGTAGGCGGCGGTGCCGACGATCAGGCCGGTGCGGGTGAGTCGGGTGCTGCCGACCGAGTGGGCCAGTCCGAAGTCGGCGAGGTGGGGGGTGCCGTCGTGGTCGAGCAGGATGTTGGAGGGTTTGACGTCGCGGTGGACCACGCCGTGGTCGTGGACGTGGGACAGCGCGTCGGCGACCGCGGCTCCCAGCGACCTGATCTCGTCGACCGGGAGTGGGCCGTCGGTCATGTGGTGGCGCAGTGTGGGTCCGTCGATCAGGCGCAGCACGACGAACGGTTTGCCGTCGGTGGTGGTGCCGGTGTCGTGGACGGTGACGAGGCCGGGGTGGTGGAGTCCGGCGAGGACGCGGACCTCGTTGTCGAACCTCTGGGTGTTGGCGAGGTCGTCGCCCGCGGCGAAGAGTTTGATCGCGACGGGGCGGTGCAGGCGGGTGTCCCAGGCGCGGTGGACGGTGGCGACGCCGCCGATTCCGATGATGTCCGCTAGTTCGTACCGTCCGGCGAGCAGTTCGTCGTTCACGGGTTGTGGCACGGCCGGACCTCTCATCGCAACACGGGGCACGCCCGGTCTTCCCCGCCGGAGGCCACCGCAAACCGCCGCGCCTACGCGGGGGCGGCGGGCGCGCGGGAGGCCAGATCGGCCGCGGCTGAGTGGGCGGCCGGGCAGACACCGGCTGCCAGCCACTTCTCCCGCAGGTCCTCGGGGATGTTCAACGCTGTCGGTTGACCGTTGGTGAGGGTGCGCACGCTTCCGCCGAGCAGGAGGCTGCCCGCCTTGTCCAGCACGCTCGTGGCGAGCTTGCTGCGATCCTCGGAGCGTTCGAGGAACCGCATGAGCCGGACGCCGGTGGTGACCGTCCGGTTCCAACCGCGGGAGCGGGGTACCTGGAGCCAGTCGGCCACCTCGGGATTGACCACCTGGCGGACCATCGCCGCGACCACGCCGTCGAAAGCCTTGCCGGGCACCATCTTCTCGTACACGTCGAGCAGGTCGCGGGTGAGTCCGATCCCCTCCGGGGACGGGCCGAAGGTGGCCTCGACGACACGGGCGTTCACCTGCTGCGCCTCGGCCAACGTCTCCGGCATCGCCTCGGCCGGAATGCCCAGCATCGCGCCTGCCACCCGCCACACGTAGTAGTAGCTCTCGGCTTCCTCCTCGGTGACCGCGATCCCCATGCGCCGCATGCCCTCGACCACCTGGACGGAGAAGATCAGCAGCGCGCCGACCATGTCCTGCTGGCACAGGGGCACGCCGTCGGCCTCGAAGTCCCATTCGCCGGACTCGGTGATGAAGTGCCGCACGGCGGCGTGGATCAGCCGCGTCTTCTGGAGTGTCGGCACGAACGCGCCGCCGGCGCCGAACGGGTCGCGACCCATCATGTTCAACACGAACTGCGACGTCTCCGACAGCCTCCGGTGCGGTTGGTTGAGCCGGTGGGTCAACGCCAGCACGCGTGAACCCCGCGGCTGGGCGTAGCAGTTGACCATCGCGCCGAACGACAGCACCGACGCGACGTGCACACCGTCGTCGACGAAGAAGTCGTAGGCGGCGGCGACGCGGTCAAGGTCCGCCCAGGCGGGTGGGGCGTCCGTGGTGACGAGGTAGGAGCGAACGGACTCCGGTAAGTCCCGCGGGATCGGTTGGTCGTTGTCGCGGAAGTGGGCGAGGACCTCGTTGACCACTCCGATGCGGCCGGTCTCCACCAGATCCGCCACCACCGCGTCCGCCAGGGGATCGCCGTGGAACTTCAGCGCCTCGAAATCTTGTGCGTCGATCACGTTGCTCCTGCCCTCTCGCTCGTCTGCGAGGTCCAGTTGAACGTGTCGTTGCTCCGAATGCCACATCCCGATCGAGTGATACCAGGCGAACTGACCCATTCGGCCCAGTCGCCCGCGTCATGGCGTACGAGGCCGCGCCAGGATGTCGACTCCCACGACCAGTGCCCAGACCTGCAAGGGGAACACGGTCACGCGTTCCGCGAAGCCGATGCCGATAGCGCCACGGGATTCGCGGCCGCGAAGGCGGTCAGGGTGAAGCCGAGCAAGCCGACGACGCCGAGCACCAGCGCCGTCGCACGCGCGGTCGGGCGGTTCCGGGTCGACGCGGAAGCACCCGCCGCGACGAGGGCGGCGTTGCCCAGGAGGAAGATCGGCAACGCGCCGATCGAGTGGACGGTCAGGTCGACGTCCTCGGGGACGAGGCCCACGACGATCCACGAAGCACCGGCCACCCCGACCATGCCCTGCCAGACGCGGCGGTTTCCCTTGGCGGACCAAACATCCGCGGTGAGGACCACCCCGGCGATCAGGAGCACACCCTGCGCGATGAAGGCGGTGTTCATGCCCGCGTGCAGGGGCGAGCACACGTCGTTGCCGAGCACGGGCGCGCAGTGCACCGCGCCGAGGTCGCTGATGTAGTTGGTCCACCAGCTGTAGCGGGGTCGGGTCCAGGCGTTCTGGACGATGACGTGCAGCACGAGGAACTGCACGGTGCCGAGTGCCAGCAGGGCGCCGCCGAGGCGGGTCCAGCGCGTCGTGGACGTGGGCCGGGGATGCGTCGTGGTCATGCCGAGCGCTCTTTCGAGGGGGCAGCCATGCCACGACCCTGGATCCGCCTTGCGCTGAAGACATACAGTCTTGTCCATGAAGCAAGAAGTGGACGTGGACCAGTTGGTCAGGCAGCGGATCCGGGCACTCCGCCTGGCGCGGGGCTGGTCACTGGACGTGCTGGCGGAACGCAGCTACCTGAGCCCGTCGAACCTGAGCCGCATCGAGACCGGCGGTCGCCGCATCGCACTCGACCAGCTCATCCCGATCGCCAAAGCCCTCGACACGACCATCGACGTCCTCGTCGAATCTCCCGACGACGAGGACGTCGTGATCCGCCCCCACCGCGACGAACAACGGGGCATGACGATCTGGACGCTCGCGCGAGAACGCACCCCGAACGACCTCACCGTCGCCAAGATGCGCATCACCACCCCCGTCCCCCCGGTGGAGGAGGCGGGCGTCCACCCCGGCCGCGACTGGTTCACCGTGCTCTCCGGCACCGCGGAACTCCGCCTCGGCGACCGCCTCGTCCTGGTCCGCGCCGGCGACGCCGCCGAGTTCTCCACGATGATCCCCCACGCCATCGGCGCCCACGGCAAACGACCGGTGGAGATCCTCACGATCCTCACCCAGGACGGCCACCAGGCCCACACGCGCGAACGACGTCGATCGCCGTAGTCGACACATCGCGACTCGACATGCGCGACAGCCCCGACCCGACGATTTCCCGTGCGGCAGGTCAGGTTCCGCGCAGCAGGTCCCGCACCTCGTCGGGGGTGAGCGGGTCGCCGAAGTACGGTCCTTGAGCCGCGGTGATGCCCAAACGGGTCAGTGCGCTCGCCTCGGCCTCGGTGCGCACGTCCTGGGCGGACAGGTCGCCGTCGAGGTTGCGCACGGCCCAGGACAGCATGCCGACCACGGCGGAACGGACGAGCGGTTGGGCGGTGTGGTCCAGGCCGCGGACGACGGAGCCGTCCACCCGGTGGCCGCTGATGGGCACCCCGGTCCCGCCGAAGGCGTCGAAGCGGCCCGCTCCTCGCTGCTCGTGCAGGACGGACACCCCGTCGACGGTCAGGATGTCCAACTCCTCGACCTGCTCCGGGGTCAGGGACAGCAGCACGTCCCCCTCGACGACCAGGCGCAACCGGTCGGCGGGCAAAGCCGCGTCGGCGAGGAGTCGGCGGACGACCGCGACCAGTTCGGGTTCGCGGCACTGGTGGGCGGTGAGGCGAACGGCCACCAGGGGGATCGGGGCGCCGAACTCCGCCAGCCACCGACCCGCCTGCGCGCAGGCGTCGGCCAGGACCACGCGGCCCAGGCGGACGGCGTTGCCGGTGGATTCGGCGAAGTCCAGGACGGCGTCCTGCGACAGCAACCCGTGTTCGGGGTGGTCCCAGTGGACGGACGCCTCCAAGGCGACCACCCGCCGGTCCGGCAGCGAGTGCACCGGGGCGTAACGGGTGCCGATCTCGCCGTTCTCCAGTGCGCCTGCGATGGACGCGGCCAAGGTGAAGCGACTGCGTTCACGGATGTCGCGAGGCCGGTCGTACAGCGTCCAGCGGGCACGACCGTCCTGTCTGCTCCACCGCGCGGCGACCTCGGCGGTGCGCAGCAGGTCGGCGGCGGTGCGGCCGCGGGTGTGCTGGACGCTGATCCCGGCGCTGACCGTCACGCCCACACCCACCCCGTCGAGGTAGACCGGTTCGGCCAGCGACGCGTCCACGTCCTCGACGATCCCGATCAGCCCCAGGGCGTCGGAAGGGTTGTCGACCACGATGGTGAACACGTCGTGCCCGGTGCGGGCGACCCGGCCGTGCGGAGCGCAGATCTCCAGCAGGCGCGCGGCCACCGACTTCAGCAGTCGGTCGCCCGCGTCGTGCCCGAGACCTTCGTTGACCACGTGGAAGCCGTCGACGTCGAGGTGGACCAGGCCGAGCACGTCGGGACAGCGCCCCAGCCACTGCAGGAGCTGGGTTCGGTTGGGCAGACCGGTGACGAGGTCGTTGAGGCTCTGGCGGATCAGGGCCGCGCGCAGCGCCGAGGTCTCCTCGGAGTTGACGACCACCACGGCTCGCAGGCTCGGGTCCAACGGCGCCACGTCGAGCACCACCGCTGTCCTGTCGCCGTCCGGGTGGATCAGCTGGGCGTCGGCGTGCAGGCGGTCCGCGCCCAGATCGGCGTCGGTGGTGAACACCCCGCTCACGTGCAGGCCCGTCAGGGTGTCCGCCGGGCGCCCGACGAGGTCGCACAGCGCCGCGTTCACCTCCCGCACGAGGCCGGAGTCGTCGATGACGGCGAAACCCAGTGGCGAGTGCTCGAAGTGCGCCTGGACGGTACCGGCCAAGGCGATGTCGTCGGTCGTGCTGCCGCCGGTCATCGCTCGGCCCGGTGCGCCGGGTAATCGGATGTCGTCGCGCGCGGGTACGGCTCTGGTCGAACGATGATCACCGCACCGAAGCTAGGGTCTGTTCCCGGTTCGTGCACAACAGGAAGAAGCCTGCTTCCGGCGAGCAAAGCGGTTTCACCCGAACGGCGCAGTTCGTGGACGGCGTCGGCCGGTCGGGACGGCCTGACCGGACTCCTGGACCGTCGTGTCGCGGTGTGCGGCCACGGCGGTCCAGGAGTCGGGTGGTCAGCGGTAGCCGGCGGCGGTGATGTTGGCCTGCACCGCGTTCTCGGTGGCGTCGGACGGGTAGCCCGACACCATCGCCCCCTCGTAGAAGGTGCCCGCGCTGAGGTTCGCGCCACCGCCGGGCTTGCAGCAGTCGCCGCCGCTACCCAGGATGATCGCGCCCTGCTTCTTCATCGGGCTGTACCCGTTCGGCAGCGAGCCGTCGTAGAGCGTGGTCAGCCCGCCGGACTGCGCGTCGCTGCCCTTGAGGGCGAACCGCGAGGTGCCGTTGTTCTTCAGCACCGCCGTGACGAACTTGTTCGTGAACGCCCTCTGGTTCGGGTTCCAGCTCTGGCCGCCGCCGGGGTACAGGCCCCACTCCAGGTCGGCCTGCACCCAGGGGCCGGAGCCCGAGCAGCCGCCGAACCAGCACTGCTTGCCGAAGTTGATCGCGTCCATCGCCCCTGCGGCGTCGGCCTTCCTGGTCGTCTCGCTGTTGCCGTAGTCGAAGCAGCAGCCGCTGTTGACGTGCGTGCCGCTGGTCACCATGTACATGCCCTCCGGCGCGCTGCCGGTGGGGACTCCGGTCAGGTGGCCGTCGCGCCAGTAGCTGTTGCCGGGGTTGATGTAGAGCGAGTACGCCTTGGCACCGCCGACCGTCAACGACTCGGAGGTCGCGTTCGCGGGCTTGCTCTGGTTCGAGCCGGGTACGACGCTCGATCCCTGGTACCACAGGTCGTTGCCCCGACCGGACTGGTCGTAGACCACCGTGATCACGCAGGAGGTGCCCGAGCAGAACGAGTCCTGCGCGCCGGCGTTGACGACGCCGCCCGCGGTGAGCAGGCCGACGTCCCTGGTGGCGTTGTCCGACGCGCGCCTGACCTGGTACAGGTTGCCGTCGTAGGAGCGGAGGAGGGCGCGTGTCGTGCTGTGGGCCGCGACGCACGGCGTGCCGCCCGCGGCGTAGATGTCGCACGGGCCCGAGCCGCTCTGCGGGGGAGCGGAGGTCGTCCACCGCTGGTTGTCGCGACCGTGGCAGGTCCACAGGATGACGGCGGTGCCGTTGGCCGTGCTCGCGCCGTTGACGTCGAGGCACTGGCCCGATCCGGTGATTGAGCCGTCGGAGTTCTGGCGCCACCGCTGGGTCGCGCGCCCGTCGCACGACCAGATCACCGCGGGGGTTCCCGGCGCGGTCTGGCTGTTCTGGGCGTCCACGCAGCGCGTGCCGCCGGCCGTCCGCAGTTCTCCCGCCGAGGTGAACTCGAACGCCTGGCCGCTGCCGCCGGTGCAGTCCGCGATCTCCAGCGCGGTCCCCGCCGCGTCGGAGTCGCCCTTCACGTGCAGGCAGCGTCCCGACGCGGCGCTGACCAGCGGAGCCGGTGCCGCCGACGCGGCCGGTGGTCCGCTCACCCCCGTCACCAGCAGCAGCGCCAAGGTGGACGCGACCACCGCCCCCACCCGCCTCAGGCGGGTGGGAGAGCCCGGCAAGATCAAGGACGACAGCTTCATCGCAATCTCCTCGGATGAGCGGAAAGCGCTTTCGGTTCAGCGTTCACCAGGTTGCGACAGCGGTGACCCTGACAGTTGTTAGCGATCACAATTTAAACACCGGACTGGGCTGATTCCTGTGGTCCGAACAGAGCAATATCCTCGTATTCCCAGGTAGTTTCTCCGCTTGATCGGCGTTTGCTAAATAATTAGCGCTAACATTGATCTTGTTCTGGTCATTGACCGGGTCGAGATGGTGCTGCCACGATGAGCCCGGTGTGACGCCTCGATTTAGGGAGTCGTCCCCTGCGGCGGACGCCCTTCCGGTCCACATCGGACCGAACTGCCCCGCCCCGCGACGCGGCACCGGCGAAGGAGGAACAACGATGTTCCGCACAAGGCGAAAGCGCCCGCTGTGGCGGGCTCTGGTCGTGATCGCGGCCATGGTCCTGGTACCCGGTGGTGCCGCGGCATCGACCGGGCAGCCCACGGCCGCCGCCACCTCGATCACGCTCGACGGCGCGTCGGGAGGCCGCACGTTCGACGGGGTCGGCGCGGTCAGCGGCGGTGGCGGCAACAGCAGGCTCCTGATCGACTACCCCGAACCGCAGCGCGGTCAGATCCTCGACTACCTGTTCAAGCCCTCCTACGGGGCCGCGCTGCAGATCCTCAAGGTCGAGATCGGCGGCGACACCAACTCGACCAGCGGGGCGGAGCCGAGCCACTCCCACTTCCGCGGCGACCTCGACTGCGACCGCGGCTACGAGTGGTGGATCGCCGAACAGGCCAGGGCCCGCAACCCCGGCATCAAGCTGGTGGGCCTGCCCTGGGGTGCGCCGGGTTGGATCGGCGGCGGCAACTTCCTGTCGCAGGACATGATCGACTACCTGCTCACCTGGCTGGGGTGCGCGCGGCAGCACAACCTCACCATCGACTACCTGACGGCCGCGCAGAACGAGAAGGCGTGGAGCGCCCAGTGGGTGGTCGACGTCCGCAACGCCCTCAACGCGAACGGCTACGGCTCGATCAAGGTCATCGCGGGCGACTCGTGGCCCGGCGACTGGGGGCCCGCGGGCCCGATCTCCAGCAACACCGCCTACCGCAACGCGGTCGACGTGCTCAGCGCCCACTACACGTGCGGTTACCTCAGCGCGCAGACCACCTGCACCGTCCCGGCCAACGTCTCCTCCTCCGGCAAGGTGCTGTGGTCGAGCGAGAACGGGTCGCAGGACTACAACGACGGCGCGAAGCCGCTGGCCCGCGGCATCAACCGGGTCTACCTCGACGGCAAGATGACCGCCTACCTCAACTGGGACCTGATCGCCGCGACCACGCCGAACGTCCCCTGGCCGACGGTGGGCCTGGTGCTGGCCAACCAGCCGTGGTCGGGCCACTACTCGGTCGGCAAGGACGTGTGGGCGCTGGCGCACACCGCGCAGTTCACCGCTCCCGGCTGGAAGTACCTCGACTCCTCCAGCGGCTACCTCGGCGGCAACCGCGCCAACGGCAGCTACGTGACGCTGAAGGCCCCCAACAACTCCGACTACAGCACGATCATCGAGACCATGGACGCGACCGCGACCCAGACGATGGACTTCGCGATCGCGGGCGGCCTGTCCACCGGCACGGTGCGCGTGTGGTCGACCGACCTGAACTCCGGCAGCACCTCGAGCCACTTCGTGCGCGCCACCGACATCACGCCCTCCGGCGGCCGGTTCTCCCTGAGCGTGCGGCCCGGTTTCCTCTACAGCATCACGACGACTTCGGGCCAGGGCAAGGGAACGGCCACCAGCCCACCCTCGGGTTCGCTGGCCCTGCCCTACGCCGACGACTTCGACCGGTACGCCACCGGCAAGGAGGCCGCCTACCTGATGGACATGGAGGGCGCCTTCGAGACGGCCACCTGCGGCGCCGGCCGTTCGGGCACGTGCGTCCGCCAGGCCTCACCGCAGAAGGCGATCCCGTGGAAGACCGAGACGGCCCCGTACGCGCTGCTGGGCGAGGTGGGCTGGAGCAACTACACCGCGTCCGCCGACGTGATGCTGGAGAAGTCCGGGCACGTCGAGCTGCTCGGCCGCGTGGGCGGGCAGAAGACCACCGACCAGGGCGCGGTGAACGCGTACTACTTCCGGATCAGCGACACGGGCGCGTGGTCGATCCTGCGCAACAACACCAACCGGCAGGTCACCACCCTGCGCAGCGGCACGGCGTCCGCGCTGGGCACCAACCGCTGGCACACCCTCGCACTGGGCTTCGAGGGCAGCACCATCACCGCGCGCGTGGACGGCGCCGTGCTCACGACGGTGACCGACTCCACCCTGGCCGCGGGTCAGGTCGGCATCGGCACCAGCCAGGGCGAGACCGCGCAGTTCGACAACCTCAGCGTGGTCGCGGGTTCCGGTGGCGGCGGATCGACCGCGCCGCTGCGCAACTCCGCCGCGGGCCGGTGCCTGGACGTGCCCGGCGCGTCGCAGACCAACGGGACGCAGACGGCCCTGTGGGACTGCAACGGCGGTGCCAACCAGCAGTGGTTCTCCGGGTCCTCCAAGCAGTTGCGGGTGTACGACTCCAAGTGCCTCGACGCGGAGGGCGCGAGCGGCGCACCCGGCACCAGGGTGATCATCTGGGACTGCACCGGCGGGACCAACCAGCAGTGGAACCTCAACACCGACGGCACCGTCACCGGCGTGCAGTCCGGCCTCTGCCTCGCCACGAACGCCGGTTCGACCGCGAACGGCGCGCAAGCGGTCCTCGCCACCTGCAACGGGGGGAGTGCCCAGCGGTGGAGCCGGAGTTGACCGGGCGGAGCCTCCGCCCGCGAACAGGTGTCACGCGTCGTCCGCAATCGACCCTAGGAGCGTCATGTCCTCGTCCCTGAACCGCCGCAGGTTGTTGCAGGCCGCGGGAGTCGCGGCCGTCGCGAGCGCCGCGCCGGGCCTGTTCCGCGGCACCGCCGAGGCCGCGGTGGTCGCCCCGGTGCGCACGGACATCGGCGCGCTGGCCCAGCCGTTCGACCTCGGCCAGGTCCGGCTGAGCACCGGCCGTTGGCTGGACAACCAGAACCGCGCGCTGTCCTACCTGCGGTTCGTCGACGTCGACCGGTTGCTCTACAACTTCCGCGCCAACCACCGCCTGTCCACCAACGGCGCGGCGGCGCTCGGCGGTTGGGAGGCGCCGAACTTCCCGTTCCGCACCCACAGCCAGGGCCACTTCCTCACCGCGTGGGCGCAGGCGTGGGCGGTGCTGGGCGACACGACGTGCCGCGACCGGGCGAACTCCATGGTCGCGGAACTGGCCAAGTGCCAGGCGAACAACGCCGCGGCCGGGTTCAACACCGGTTACCTGTCCGGGTTCCCGGAGTCGGACTTCGACGCGATGGAGGCGGGCTCGCCGAAGTCGGTGTCGTACTACGCGCTGCACAAGACCCTGGCGGGCCTGCTGGACGTGTGGCGGTACCTGGGCAGCACCCAGGCGCGCGACGTGCTGCTGCGGTTCGCCGGATGGGTGGACTGGCGCACCGGAAGGCTGACCTACAGCAAGATGCAGAGCATCCTGGGCACGGAGTTCGGCGGGATGAACGCCGTGCTGACCGACCTGTACCAGCAGACCGGGGACAGCCGGTGGCTGACCGCGGCGCAGCGGTTCGACCACGCGGCCGTGTTCGACCCCCTGGCCGCCAACCAGGACCGGCTCAACGGGCTGCACGCCAACACCCAGGTGCCCAAGTGGATCGGGGCGGCCCGCGAGTACAAGGCGACCGGCACCACCCGCTACCGCGACATCGCCTCCAACGCGTGGAACACCACCGTGGCCGCGCACACGTACGTGATCGGCGGCAACAGCCAGGCCGAGCACTTCCGCGCCCCCAACGCCATCGCCTCCTACCTCAACACCGACACCGCCGAGGCGTGCAACACCTACAACATGCTCAAGCTGACCCGTGAGCTGTGGCTGCTCGACCCGAACCGCGCCGCCTACTTCGACTACTACGAGCGCGCCCTGCTCAACCACCTGATCGGCCAGCAGAACCCCGCCGACTCCCACGGCCACATCTGCTACTTCACCGGCCTCAACCCCGGCCACCGCCGCGGCAACACCGGCCCGGCGTGGGGCGGTGGCAACTGGAGCACCGACTACGGCACGTTCTGGTGCTGCCAGGGCACGGGCATCGAGACCAACACCAAGCTCGCCGACTCGATCTACTTCCGCGACGGCACCACGCTGACCGTCAACCTCTACACACCGTCGGTGCTGACCTGGTCGGAGCGCGGGATCACGGTCACCCAGGCAACCTCCTACCCCGCGAGCGACACCACCACCCTGACCGTGACGGGCAGCGCGAGCGGCTCCTGGACGATGCGCTTCCGCATCCCCGCCTGGACCACCGGCGCGACGATCGCCGTCAACGGCACCGCCCAGAGCGTCACCGCCACACCGGGCACGTACGCCTCGCTCACCCGCTCGTGGACCTCCGGCGACACCGTCACCCTCCGGCTGCCCATGCGGGTGGTCGCGGTGCCCGCCAACGACAACTCCTCCGTCGTCGCCATCACCTACGGGCCCGCCGTCCTGGCGGGCAACTACGGCAGCACCGCGCTGTCCGCACTGCCGTCGCTCGACGTCGCCTCGATCACCCGCACCAGCACCTCCGCGCTCGCGTTCACGGCGAAGGCCAACGGCGCGACGGTCAACCTCGGCCCGTTCCACGACGCCCACGGCTACAACTACACCGTCTACTGGAACACCGGCAGCGGCGGCGGCAGCAGCCACCGCCTGGTCAACGCGGCCAGCGGGCTCGTGCTGGGCATCAAGGACATGTCGACCGCAGACGGCGGCCTGGCCCTCCAGTGGGGCGACACCGGAACCGCCGACCACAACTGGGAACTGATCACCGACGGCGGCGACGTGCGCATCCGCAACGTCAACAGCGGCAAGGTCCTCGGCGTCGAGAACATGTCGACCGCCGACAACGCCCGTGTCCTCCAGTGGTCCGACAGCGGCACCGCCGACCACAAGTGGACGCTGGTCGACAACGGCGACGGCACCCACCGGATCCGCAACGTCAACAGCGGCAAGCTGCTCGGCATCCAGGGCGGCTCGACCGCCCAGGGCGCACAGGCGGTCCAGGACTCCGACAACGGTTCGGCCGACAACCGCTGGAGGCTGGTGCGCAACGGGTGAGGGCGTCGGGTCGGGGTCACGCGTTGAGGACGGCGCCCACGGCTTCCCCGCCGACCTCGACCGGGTGCAGGCGGTGCCCCGCCCGTTCGGGCCGGATGTGGGCGCCGCCGGACATCAGGTGGGGGAGCAGGTGGCTCGACGCGGCGATCACCTCCTCGTCGAGGCGCACGCCGAGGCCCGGCCTGTCGCCGAGGACGAACGCGCCGTCCTCGACGTGGTGGTCGACCGAGACGCCGAGCGCGGGTTCGAGGTCCTGGAGTTCGCTGACCAGGTGGTTGGGCACCGACGTGGCGGCGTGCAGCAGGCCGATCGGCGTGGTGCCGATGGGGCTGACGGGCAGGTCGTGGGCGTGCGCGAGGGTGGCGACGCGGAGGAAGTGGGTGATGCCCCAGACCGCGGCGGTCTGGACGATGTCGACCGCTCCGGCCGCGATGAGCGGGCGGTGCTGTTCGAGGCCGGTGAGGTTCTCGCCGGTGGCGACCGAGGCGCGCACGCCGCGGCCGACGGCCGCGTGGCCCTCCACGTCCCAGCGCCGGACCGGTTCCTCGATCCAGGTCAGGTCGAGCGTCCGCTCGATCTCGGCGACGTGGCGGACCGCCTGCTTGCGCGTCCAGGTCTCGTTGACGTCGAGCATCAGGCTCGGCCGTGCCCCGCGGCCCGCCTCGGTGAGGACGTCGCGGACCAGGGTGAGGCGGTGCCGGTCGCGGGCGACGTCGAGGCCGCCCTTGACCTTGGCCGCCCGCAGGCCGCGGTCGGCGTAGGCCTGGTAGACCGCGACGAGCTCGTCGTCGTCCAGTCCGATGTCCAGACCCGAGGCGTAGGCGGGCACCCGGCGGTCGCGTCCGCCGAGCAGCCGCCACAGCGGTTCCCCCGCGGCCTGGGCCTTGATGTCCCACAACGCGGTGTCGAGAGCGCCGATGGTGCCGAACACCGGGCCCGCGTGGCCGGCCTTGAACGTCCGGCGCAGCATCCTGTCGTAGAGGGCGGTCACGCAGCGCGGGTCTTCGCCCTCGATGGCGGCGAAGACGGCCTCGATCTCCACGTGCGACCCGAGGCCGACGCCGGTGAGTCCCGCGTCGGTCTCGACGACGACGATCGGCACCCGGACGAGGCCGTCGGCGTAGACGCCGTTGGCGTCGCCGATCGGCCGACCCCAGTCCTGGACCGTGGTGAGGATCCGGTACCCGGTGATGCGCATGTCAGCCCTTCGTGGACCCGGCGGTGACGCCGTCGGCGATCTGGCGTTGCAGGAACAGGTAGACGACCAGGACGGGGATCGCGGCGATCAGCACACCCGAGGCGAACGCGGGGATGTCGTCGGAGTACTGCCCGCGCAACGACGTGACCCCGACCATGAGCGTGCGGTGCTGCGCGGACGGCATCAGCAGCAGGGAGATCAGCACGTCGTTCCAGCAGAAGAGGGCGTTGAGCACGCCGACCGACAGCAGCGCCGGTGCGCCGATCGGGAGCATGATCCGCCAGTAGACGCCGTACACGGTGTTCCCGTCGATGCGCGCGGCGTCGATGATCTCCGGTGGCACGGTGGAGTAGTAGCTCGCCAGCAGGAAGATCGTGAACGGCAGGAACTGCGCCACGTACGCGAGCACCAGTCCGGGGTAGGTGTCGACGAGACCGGTGTCGGTCATGATCCGCGCCAGCGGGACCATGATCACCTGGAAGGGGACGAACAGCGCGGCGAGGATGCCCAGGAGGAGGGCGGACGAGCCGCGGAACCGCAGCCTGCCGAGCGCGAAGCCCGCCATCGACCCGAGCAGGAGCAGCAGCGCCACCGAGCACGCCACGACGACGACCGAGTTCAGGAAGTACCGGGACATCCCCACGCTCGTCCAGGCCTTGACGATGTTGTCCCAGCGCAGCGAATCCGCGGGGGAGAACCGGTCCAGGGTGTAGTCGCGGCGGGTCTTCATCGCGACGTTGGTGGTGAACACCAGCGGGTACACCGTGGCCAGCGCGAGCGCGGCCATCGGTACCGCGACGACCCATCGGGTCGACCGGGTGCCCGGCATCAGTCCTCCTTGCCCGCGGCGCGTCGGAGGATCCCGATCTGGGCCAGCCCCACCACGAGCATGATCAGGAACAGCGCGGTCGACGCCGCCGAGGCGAGCGCGGGTTGGTTCATCTGCCCCAGCCGGGTCCAGATGTAGTACTCGGGCAGGTACGTCGAGCCCTCGGGGCCGCCGCTGGTCATCACGTACAGCAGGCCGAACATCGAGGTGAGCATGCCGATCATGGTGGTGACGAAGACGAACTGGATCGTGCGGGACAGGCCGGGGACGATGACGTGCCGGATGGTCTGGGGCAGGGACGCGCCGTCCACCTTGGCCGCGTCGAGCAAAGACGAGTCCAGGGTGGCGAACCCGGCGAGGAAGACGACCAGCGCCATGCCGAAGGTCGCCCAGACGTGCACGCCGACGACCGCGAAGATCGCCACGTCCGGGTCGCCGAGCCAGTCCACCGGCCCGATGCCCACCCCGCCCAGCAGCGTGTTGAGCGGGCCGTCGTAGGAGAGCAGCAGGGTGAAGATCGCCCCGACGATCACGGGGGAGAGCACGGCGGGGAAGAAGTAGACGCCGCGGTAGAAGCGGTGTCCGGGGACCTTCAGGTGGATGAACGTGGCGAGCAGGCCGGGGATGGCCACGGCCACGGGCAGCAGCAGCACGAGCAGGCCGACGTTGCGCAGCGCGGTGCGGAACAGCGGATCGCCGAACAGGGTCAGGTAGTTGTCGAAGCCGACCGCCAGGCCGTTGCGGGCGCCGTCGCCGGTGAAGGAGAAGTTGATCCCCAGCAGCAGTGGCCACAACCGCAGCACGACGATGACCAGGACGGCGGGCGCCAGCAGGACCAGGGGCGCCATGCGCTCGGCCCGCGAGCCGACGCGGTTGCGCCGCCGCGGTGCCGTGGCCGGGCGTCGAGGGGGCGCCGGCGGTACACCCGTGGTGCTCCCGACCAGGTCGGTGGAGGCCACGTCGATCAGCCCGTCGTGTCGGAGGCGGCCAGCTGCTGCACCACCTCGTCCACGGTGGTCGACCCGCTGAT
Organism: Umezawaea sp. Da 62-37; assembly: GCF_032460545.1. Lineage (GTDB taxonomy): Bacteria > Actinomycetota > Actinomycetes > Mycobacteriales > Pseudonocardiaceae > Umezawaea. The sequence continues at coordinate 835,349 of NZ_CP135965.1, read as the reverse complement.
CAGCTGCTGGGACAGCCTGCCCATCAGGTCCAGGGTCTTCGAGGACAGGGCGACGTGCAGGGCGGGCTTGCCCGCCTTGACCTCGGAGACGATCGTCTTGACGGACGGGCCGCCCGCGGACACGTCGATCGACGTGTCGGAGGTGATCGCCCCGCCGTCGGCGTAGAACGCCTTCAGGGCGTCGGTCGAGGTCAGCGAGCGCACCAGGTCCGCGGCCAGCTTCGGGTCCTTGGTCCACTTCGCGACCCCGTAGCCGATGCCGCCGTCGAAGGGCAGGCTCGGCGTCGCCGCGGGGTTGACCACGGGCGCCGCCATGACGCCGATCCTGTCCGGGGCGATGAACTCGGCGAAGTCCTTCCAGTGCCCGACGTCGGACATCAGGCCGATGACGTTGGCGGCCTTGGCCGACTGGAAGAGCGCGAACTCGTCGTTGAACATCGCGGTCGAGTTGACGCCGTCGTTGTTCAGACCGGCGTCGTTCGCCTCCTTCCAGAGTTCGAAGACGCGCTTCACGTCCGGTGAGGTCCAGTTCCGCTTGCCCGCGATCCAGTCGTCGTACTCCTGCGCGGTCAGGGTCGTCGATCCCATGGCGGACAGGAAGAACTGGATGCCGTAGCCCTCCTTGTTGCCCAGCGCCAGGCACTTCGCGCCGGTCTTCTCGGCGATGGCTCCGCAGTCCTCGACGAAGTCGGCCCACGTCCTGGCCGGTGCGTCCGGGTTCAGGCCCGCCTGCTGGTAGAGGTCCTTGTTGTAGTAGAAGGGGTGTCCTTGCAGGGTCACCGGTGCCGCGTAGGTCTTCCCGTCCTTGGTGAACGCGTCCCAGCCCGCCAGCCGCTGCCTGTCCTCGGCCACGTAGGAGTCGAGCGGGGCGAGGGCGTCGGCGCGGTCGCGGATCTGACCGCCGCCGTTGAAGAGGATGACGTCGGGCCCCTTGCCCGACTGGATCGCCGTCCCGAGCAGCGTGTAGTACTGGTCGAACGGCTGGGCCACGAACTCCACTTCGACGCCGGGGTGGTTCCTGGCGAAGTCGGCCTTGGCCTTCTCCACGTAGCCCTTCACCTTCGCGTCACCGGACTTCCAGTCCCAGACCACGAGCTTGTCGCTCGACCCGCCCGCCGGGGAACCCGGCCCGGCGGCACTCCCGCAGCCCGCGACCGCCATCACCGCCGCGACCAGGACAGCGGACCACAGTGCGCGCTGCTTCATTGCCGGCTCACTTCCGAGAGGGTGGTCGGGCGGTGGACGGCCCGACGAGGTGCGGTGAACATAAGTCGTATGACGTATGACGTCAACCACTCCTGCGGCTACACTCGTCGGCAGGTCCGAGCGCACCGGCTCGGGCAAACCGGAGGAACGATGACGGCACCAGGCCCCGAACCGGTCGCGGGCGCGCCCGTCACCCCGAACTGGGTGCGACGGCCCGCGAACCTGGCCACGGCGGTCACCGCCGAACTCGTGGCGCGCATCGTGCGCGGCGACCACCCCCAGGGGACGTCCCTGCCGCCGGAGCCCGCGTTGTGCGAAGCCTTCTCGGTGAGCAGGACGGTCATCCGCGAAGCGATGAAGGTGTTGCAGGAGAAGGGGATGGTCCAGGTGCGCCAGGGCGCGGGCACGCTGGTCACCCCGCAGGCGACGTGGAACACGCTCGACGAGGTCGTGCTCGCGGCCGTGGTCGCCGAGGACGGGACCCTGGGCGTCCTGGACGACCTGGTGGTCACCCGCAGGCTGCTGGAGTCGGACATGGCCCTGGTCGCCGCCCGCGTCGCCGACCAGGACACCGTCGACGCGCTGCGCGAACTCGTCGACCTGATGGACCGGCTGGTGGACGACCCGCTCGCCTACCGCGAGCAGGACCAGGCCTTCCACGACCGGATCATGCGGACGTCCGGCAACCGCATCGCCAGGGGAGTGGTGCGCGCGCTGGAGAGCCAGGTCGGCAACACGGCCCGCTACACGGGCAGGACCGACCCCGGCCTGTGCGCGGCCTCCAACCGGGGGCACCGCCGGATCTGCGAACGGATCGCCGCCCACGACCCGAGTGGAGCCGCCGAGGCCATGTCCGCCCACATCACCGAGGCCTGGCTCGTTCGCCGCAGTGGAGCCGGGGATCCGAGTCGTCTGGAGCGCTGAGCGTTCGCAGGTCTCCTGGCTCCACCCGGCGGACGGCCCGGACAACGTCGACACGACTTGGGTGAGGAGCGGAATTCGACTGTCGCGAGTGGACGATCCGTTTACACCGCGACCGAGCGTCGGCGGCGGGACCCGGCGGCAGGGTGGGCGGACGTGAGCGCGGTGCGCGACGCGGTCGCGAAGGCGTCCGGTCCCGTGACCGAGGTCGGGCCGCGGTGGACGGTGGACGACCTCCGGCCCCGCGTCAACGTGGTGCCGGAGTCGTTCGAGTCGCGGGAACGGTGAGGGACGCCGCGCGCGGTGGAGGCGGCCGCGAGAAGTCACGGCCACCTCCACCGGTCGGCTCGGGAAGCGGCGGGTCCGCACCGGCACGCCTGCCGCGTGCGCGGTGCGTGCGAGGTCCGGTCGGGGCCCGTTGTCCGCCTTGATCAGGCTGTGCCGCACGCCTGCCCGTTGAGGGCGAACGAGGTCGGGGCAGCGGCGTTGCCGGTGTGGTTGGCCTGGAAGCCGACGGTGACCGACGCGTTCGGCGCGATGTCGGCGTTGTAGGCCGCGTTCCTCGCCGTCACCTGCCCCGACGAGGGGGAGAAGGTGCCGTTCCAGCTGGAGGTGATGGTCTGCCCGCCGGGCAGGGTGAACACCAGCGACCAGCCGCTGATCGGTGCGGTGCCGGTGTTCGTGATGGTGATGTTCGACGTCAGGCCGGTGTTCCACGCGCTGATCACGTCGCCCACCCGGCACGTCTGGTCACCGGGCTGCTGCGGCGTCGTGGTCGTGGTGGTGGTCGTCGTCGTAGTGGTCGTGGGACCGCCGTCGCTGCCCAACTGGGTGATGAACTTCCACACCTCACCCGAGGTCCAGGTGCGCCAGCCGTCACCGCCGGAGTCGATCGGGCCGGGGGTGTGCCCGCCGTCGAACGCCGCCCACACCACCGGGTAGCCCGCACGGCAGCCGCTGTAGGTGGTGATGATGTGCGTGCGGCTGCCCGCGGCCGGTTCGGGGGCGTTCTGGGCCGTGCAGCCGTTGTTGCGCACGAACCTGTCCCGCAGTCCGCGACCCTGGGAGATGTTGAGCACGTTGTCGCTGACGCCGTGCACGCCCATGTAGGCGATGGGCTGGCTGCCGCCGTCGCACCCGCTGAGCTGGGCCCCGGAGTAGGCGATCACCGCGCGGAACACGGTGGCGCGGGCGCAGGCGATCTCGTAGGACATGCCACCGCCGTAGCTGAACCCACCCGCGAAGCGCTGCGTCGTGTCGACGCACAGCCCCGCTTCCAGTTGCTTGAGCAGGTCGTCGACGAAGGTCAGGTCCTTGCCGCCGGGGTTGGCCCAGCCGTTGTCGTTGCCCTGCGGGGCCACGAAGATCGTGCCGTTGTTCGCGCCGTCGGCGAGCTTGCGCAGCCCGTAGTAGGACCAGTTGTAGCCGTCGGTCCCACCGGAGTCGACGTCGTTGGCGGTGCCGCCCCGCCAGTGGAAACCCACGAACAGCCGGTACTGGCGGCTGCTGTCGTAGTTGGGCGGCAGCCGCAGGATGTACGAGCGGTTCTGGCCGCCGCTGCTGATGGTGTGCTGGCCGCTCGCCAGCGTGGGCGCCTTGCCGCACCCGGCGGTGGCGGCGGCCGTGCCCACGCCCTGGGAGGCGGGCGCGGCCGGGCCGCCGAACGCGATGCCCGCCGCACCCAGCAGGAGAGCGGTCGTGGCGGCGGCCAGCGCGAGCAGGGACCTGCGCCGGGCGGTGTGGTGTTGGAACATCGTTGTCCCTTCGGTCTTCAGACTGCTTGGAGTTGGAAGCGCTGGTTGTCGGCCCCGGTCACCGTCCACAGGGAGAACCGGGTGCCGTCGGCCGTCGACGCGCTCCACACGTCCAGCGCGAGGCCGCTGAGGCGGTTGACCAGGCTGACGACGCCACCGCCCTGGTCGACCACGCGCCAGTGCTGGCCCGTGGTGTCGGCGCTCGGCTGCTGGGTGATGTCCGCGCCGGTGCTCGCACTCGCGGCCTGGAGCACCAGTCCGCTGTGCCGGGCCCTGATCCGGTGGTGGCCGTCGCCCGCGTCGACGAAGTCGAACTGCTGGTTGAGCCCGCCGGTCTGCGGCCACTGCTGGAGCAGCGCTCCCGCCGCGGTGGACACGCCGCTGATGTCGGCGAGCTTGCCGCTGTGCCGCGCGACGAGCCGGTAGTACACCCCCGGCTGCACCACCGATCCCGAGCCCTGGCCTGTGGCGCGGTAGGTGTGTCCACCTTGGACACCGAACTCGACGACGTCGGACTCCGGCTTGGTGGGCTGGACCACCGCGCCGGTCGTCGTGTCGCGCACCTCGTGGGTCCCGGTGAACATCCGGCTCCTGACCCGCACGGAGCCGTCGTGGTCGGGTGTGACGGACAGGGTGGTGGCCGCGCCGCCGCTCCACACGGCCCCGACGGTGTGCCCACCGCGCCCGCGCAGGCCCGTCACGCTGCCCGCGCCCCAGGCCGGTGGCAGCGCGGGCAGCACGTGCAGCTCGCCGTTGTGGCTGTGCAGCAGCATTTCGGCGATCCCGGAAGTCGCGCCGAAGTTGCCGTCGATCTGGAACGGCGGGTGCAGGTCGAACATGTTGGGCGCGAGGCGGTCGGTCGTCACGAGGGAGCGCAGGAGGTCGTGCGCCCTGCCGCCCTCCTCCAACCGCGCCCAGTAGTTGATCTTCCAGGCGAGCGACCACCCGGTGCCCGCGTCGCCGCGCAGCTCCAGGGTCCGGCGGGCCGCGGTGTGCAGTTGCGGGGTGCCGCGCTTGGTGATCTGGTTGCTCGGGTGCAGGCCGTACAGGTGCGAGACGTGCCGGTGGTTCGGCTCGGTCTCGACCCAGTCGTACAGCCACTCCTGGACGTTGCCGCGCGAGCCGACCTTCATCGGGGCCAGCCGCTGCCGGGCCGCCCGCACCTGCGCGCGGAAGTCGGTGTCCACGCCCAGCACCTCGGACGCGTTCGCGCAGCCGTCGAACAGGTCGCGGAGGATCTGCATGTCCATCGTCGGCCCGGCGCACACGCTGGCGCCGCTGTGGTGGTTGAGCTCCGGCGAGTTCGACGGGTTCGTCACCAGGTGGCCGAGGGAGGGTTCGGTGACCAGCGTGTCGAGGAAGAACTGCGCCGACCCCTTGAGCGCCGGGTAGTACTTGCGCAGGAACTCGGCGTCGCCGGTGAACCGGTAGTGGTCCCAGATCATCGTCGACAGCCAGGCCCCGCCGGTCTGCCACATCCCCGCCGCGGCGAAGTCGACGACCGAGGACCCCCGCCAGGCGTCGGTGTTGTGGTGGGTCACCCAGCCGCGGGCGTTGTACTGCACCTGCGCGGTGCGGGCTCCGGTGACCGCGAGGTCGTCGACCATGCGGAACACCGGCTGGAAGCACTCGGCCAGGTTGGTGGTGTCCGCCGGCCAGTAGTTCATCGGCAGGTTGGCGTTCAGGGTGTACTTCGAGTCCCACGACGGGGCCATCTGGTCGTTCCAGATGCCCTGGAGGTTCGCGGGCTGCGTGCCCGCGCGGGACGAGGAGATCAGCAGGTACCGGCCGTACTGGAACAGCAGCGCGGAGAACTGGGGGTCGGAGGTGCTCGCGTGCCGGGAGATCCGGACGTCGGTCGGCTGGTCGGCCGCCGACGTGCGCCCGACGTCGAGGGCGACGCGCCCGAACAACGCCTGGTAGTCGGCCACGTGGCGAGCCCGCAGGGCGTCGGCGGAGAAGGCCTGCGCGGCGGCCAACCGGCCGCGGGCGATGCCCTGGTGGTCGCCGTTGACCGTGCGGTAGTCGACGTAGCTGGTGCCGATGGAGATCAGCAGCGTCACGGCGTTGGCGCCCGCCACGCGCAGCGTGCCGCCGGAACCGGAGGTGGAGCCGCCCTCCGCCACGACCCTGGCCAGCGCGAGGAACCGGACCGTGCCCGCGATGCCGCGCTGGTCGCCCGAGATCCCCTCCAGCGCGATCGTCGTGCTGTCGGGGCTGGACGTCGTCGCGCGCTGCGGTGTGCCGAACGCGGCGGTGAACGAGATCGAGCCCGCCGTCTCCGCGGTCAGGCGCACCACGATCACCTGGTCCGGCGCGCTCGCGAAGACCTCACGCCGGTGGCGCACTCCGTTCGCCGTGTAGGTCGTGACCATCGTCGCCGTCGTGAGGTCCAGCCACCGCTGGTAGTCGGACGCGCTCGCGGACGGCAGCGCCAGCTTCAGGTCGCCGACGGGCTGGTAGGCCAGCTGTCCGGCCGGGCTGCCGAGCATCGCCTGGTCGATCAGCGACTGCGCCTGCGTCCACTGGTTGGCGAAGACCAGCTGCCGGATCTGGTTCAGCGCGGCCGCGCCCCTGGTGTTGCTGTAGTCGTGGGGACCGCCCGCCCAGACCGTGTCCTCGTTGAGTTGCAGGCGTTCGGTGTCGGTGTTGCCGAACACCATCGCGCCCAGCCTGCCGTTGCCCACCGGCAGCGCGCGCAGCCAGTCCGAGCCCGCAGGCCGGTCGTACCAGAGCGCGAGGTCGCCGGCCGCTCGGACTTCCACTGGTGCGGCGGAGGCGGCGCGGGCCGTCGCCGTCCACCCCGCGCTCGTGAGCACGACGCCCGCGCCCAGTTTCGCGAGCTGACGGCGGGTCAGGTCGCCCATGTCGGTCCTCCAAGTCGGTGTCGCGGGTGAACCGGTGACGGCCGGCGGATCACGCCGCGCGGCAGGTGGGGGACGGCGCGGAGTTGGTGCTGCCGGAGGTGCCCACGAAACCGAAGGTGGTGCTGGAACCGGCGGCGATCGAGCCGTTGTGGTCGGCGTTCCTCGCGCTCACCGCGCCGCCGCTGGTGGTGACCACGGCGTTCCAGGAGGAGCTGACGGACTGGCCGTTGACGAAGCTCCAGGTGACCGTCCACCCGGTGACCGGTGTCGACCCGGCGCTGACCTCGACCTCGGCCTGGAACCCGCCCTGCCACTGCCCGGTCACCCGGTAGGCGGCGGTGCAGCCGGTCGGCTGGGGGTCGGTCGTCGTGGTGGTGGTGGTGGTCGGGCCGCCGGTGCCGAACGCCGCGCTCATGGCGTTGTAGGCGGGTTTGGGCTGGAGGTTGTTGTCGAAGGGCAGTGCCGCGCCCTCGCCGGGGAACACGCCGGGGATCCACGAGTGGTTGTCGCTGAGCCCCCACGTCGTGATGCCGACGCACCGGGTCACGGCGAGGCAGGCGTTGACGACCTTGGTGTAGTCCTGCGCCTGCTGGGCCAGTTTCGAGCTGTCGGACGGGGTCTTCATCCGGATGTCCAGCTCGGTGACGGCGACGTCGACGCCGAGGTCCGCCAAGCGTTGGATGTTCTGCTGCATGGTCGACGGCACCTGGCCGACGACCAGGTGCGCTTGGAGCCCCACGCCGTCGATGGGCACGCCCTGCTGCTTGAAGGCCTTGACCATGTTGTAGACGCCGTCGCTCTTCGCGCCGACCCCGTCGGTGTTGTAGTCGTTGTAGTACAGCTTCGCCGTCGGGTCGGCGGCGCGGGCCGCGCGGAACGCGTCGGCGATGAAGCCGTCGCCGAGCTTCTGCTGCCAGAACGACTGCCGCCGGGTCCCGTTCTCGGCGAACGCCTCGTTGACCACGTCCCAGGCGAACACCTTGCCCTTGTAGTGGCCCATCACGGTGGTGATGTGGTTGACCATCGCCGAGCGCAGTTCGGTGGCCGACAGGTTCGAGGCCCAGGTCGGGGTCTGGTTGTGCCAGACCAGGGTGTGCCCCCGGACCTTCTGCCCCGCGGCGACGGCGCCCGCGACGACCTGGTCGCCGCGGGCGAACGCGAAGGTGCCGCGGTTCGGTTCGGTGGCGTCCCACTTCATCTCGTTGCCGGGTGTCACGACACCCGCCTCCCGCGCGCTGAGCGAGCGGTAGCCGGCGTCGTTGAAGTCCCCGGCGGTCATCGCGTTGCCGAAGTAGCGCCCCTTGGCCGCGGCCAGGTCGCGCAAGGGCGTCGCCGCCGAGGCGGGCGGGGCGAGGACGACGGTCAACGCGACGACGGACACCGCGGCTGCCACCGCCGCCCCGATCCTGCTGCTGGTGCTGATCACTGCGTCTCCAAGTGGTGGGCGGGGTGTGGAGTCCGCGGCGGTGCTGTCGTCGACGCGGGTGGTCCGGGAGCCGAACGACGCCGCCCGCCGGGATCCGGGCGTTGCCGACGCCCGGTCGCGGACGTGTCCGCGCGGTCCGACCGGACTTGCGCCCGGTCCGTCCCCTGGGGACTCGCGCGCGGCAACCGGTGCTCGGCTCGGGCACCGGGCGTCCGCTGAAGGGCCTCTCAGGTGGCCGTGCAGCTCAAGGTCGGCGTGGTGCCCGGCGGGCCGGACGCGGTGAAGCCGAACGTCGTCGTGGAGGCGGGTGCGACGACGCCGTTGTGGTCGGCGTTGGCGACGGTGGCCGTGCCGCCGCTGGTGGTCAGGGCGCCGTTCCACACCTGGGTGATGGCCTGGCCGCTCGACGGGGTCCAGGACACCCGCCACCCCTTCGTAGCCGCGGAACCGTTGTTGGCGACGGTCACGTCGGCCTGGAAGCCGCCCTCCCAGCTGTTGGTCACCTGGTAGGTCGCGGCGCACCCGGTGCCGGGCTGCGGAGTGGTCGTCGTGGTGGTCGTGGTGGTCGTCGGATCGGGGTCCTGGGAACCGGTGATGCGGTAGGTCACCAAGGATCGGGCCGGCACCGCGGCGGTGAACGTCCCGCCGTTGACCGCGGTCGACGACTGCTGGGTCATGCTGTTGGAGTTGTTCGTGACGTACGGGGTGGCGGTGCCGGTCGTGATGCCGGTGCCGCGCAGGCTGAACGACGTCGACTGGGCGCCGGTTCCCGCGTTGAGCGCGACGACGACCACGGAGCCGTCGGTGTTGCGGTAGGCCGAGAGCTTCAGGTTCGCGTCGGGCGTGGAGGCGCCGATGCGGTTGGCGCCGGGGCGGATGTAGCGGCTGTACTGGGCCATCGCCCACAAGCGCTTGGAGGCGGTGTAGTTGGCGCCGTTGCCCTGGATGAACGCGCGGGTGTTGTTGGTGGACACGCCGTACCAGTAGACGTAGCCGTTGACGTTGCCCGCGGTCAGCGCGGTGTGCAGCGAGCTTGCGACGGTGAACCCGTCGATGCCGCTGCCGTCGTCCCAGTTGGTGTTCCACGAATTCGAGCTGCCGCCGGGCGACCACTCCGACATCCAGGTGCGCTTCCCGCCCACCGACAGCGGCGAGGTGGGCGCGCTGCTGTAGTGGTGGCCGGTGTGGGTGGTGACGTACCCGGCGGCCTGGGAGTCGGCGAGCAACGCGGAGGCGTAACCGCGCTGGTCGTTCCAGCCGACGGGGTCGCAGCAGGCGAGCTTGATCCCGGCCTGCGCCGCCAGGGGGCCGATGATCCTGGTGAACTCGGCGGCCTGGGCCGGGGTGAACCGCATGGAGGAGTAGTCGGTGGTGTAGTTGGGTTCGTTGGTGAACCCGAGGTCGGTGATCGGGATGCCCTCCTGCGCGTAGTACCTGGTGTACTGGAGGAGGTATTCGGCGTAGGCCCGCCGCCAGTCGCCGCTGGAGCAGGACGCGCCCTGCAACCCGCACAGGGTGCCGCCGCCGGCTTCGCTGTTGTTCGTCTTCATGTACCCCGGAGCGCTCCAGGCGTTGGCGTAGAACCGGTTCACCCCGTAGGACTGCGCCTTCTTGGACAGCCACACCTGGCCGTCGTCGTCGCCGTTCCACACGTAGCGCGGCGAGGCGTTCGGGCCTCCGGGGTTCGTGGGCTGGATCGAGCTGCCGGTGGAGCTGATGCCGTTGCGCAGGATGCTCATCCCCGCGCCCGTGGTGCGGCTGAACAGCAGGTCTAGCACCTGCTGCTGGTTGGTGGCCGACATGGACCGGATGACGCTGGTGCGGCCGAACGCCTCGGAGAAGCCGAAACCGTCGATGGGCTGCAACACGGTGCCGCCGTCGATGGTGGCCGTCGTCGCCGCGCTCGCGGACGCGTGGCCGAAGACGACGGCCGAGGTGACGGCGACGGCCGCGAGCGCCATCGCCGACCAGCGTCCGGGGGAACGGGACATGGGAGCCTCTTTCGAGAACGGCGGAGTCGATTCGTGCGAATGGCGTGGTTCGTCGAATGCGTTCGGCTTCGGCGCGGAAGTCGGATGCGCCGTCGTTCCGACGCCCGGATTCCGAATCCGGTCGAAAGCTGTTCTCCGCTTGGCGGGGACGGCAGTGGTCGTGCGGGGCTTGCCCTTCGGAAAAGGTAGCGAGTCCCGGAGTGGTCGGTCAAAGCTAAATAAATCGACGCTGATTTAGCCGAAGTGCCCAAGCTGATGGACAAAGCGGTGGATTACCGCATCGGGCGCGCGATTGCGCGTCGGCCGGGATCCCGTCCTCGAAGAACGGGGTCCCGGCCGACAGTCCTAACGCCTGGCGCCTGCTTCGCGGCCCGGCCTCACCCAGGGTCATTGCGTTGTGGGGTAGGTGCTGGTGACGGCGGTGATCAGGTCGTGTGATCGGCGGTTGGCGCGTCGGAGGGCGCGGGCGATGTTGGTGTCGCCGTTGGTGCGGTGCCAGCCGATCGCGGTGTTGCGCAGGGTCGCGATGACGGCGGGGCCGGTGCCTGTCCGGGCCTGATGTGCGTCTTCACGGAACGTGACGTCGCGGACGTGGTGGATCTGGTTCTCGATGAGCCATTCGCGGCGGATCCAGTCCTGCAGATCAGAAGGCAGGGCGTCGCCGGTGGGCAGGGACACGGTGAAGTAGGCCGTTTCGCGGGTGGTCTTCGCGTTGGTGGTGCGGCTGCGGGTGATCCGGATGGCCTGTTCGGCGTGGGGGAACAGGATGCCGCCGGGGATGTGCGGGGTGACGGCTTTGACGGTGCGGGTCTCGCGGCGTCCGTGACCACGGTCGCGGGTGCGGTCCCCGGCTGGGATCTGGGGCCAGGGCAGGGATTTAAGTTGGGCGAACAACTTCGGTTGGTTGCCCTTGACCGCGGTTATCAGGTGGGCTCCGTAGGCGGCGACCTGCTGGGCGTGGCCGGTTTGGGTGTGCAGGGCGTCGGCGACGAACACTGTGTCCGTCAGGGTGCCCATGACCTTGTGGACGGCGTCGAGAAGTGGTGTGAACGCGGGGATCTCGTTCGATTTCGCGTCCACGGTGACCTGGGCCAGGACGATGCCGGTGCCGGTGTCCAGTGCGGAGAGCAGATGGACCTGGCGGCCGTCGTCGAGGCGGGCGCCGCGCAGGGTCTTGCCGTCCACGGCGATGACATGGCGGTATCGGCGTGGTCGGGTCGGTGATGATTGCCGAGCGCGGGTGGTGAGCCAACCGGCGAGGACGGCGGCCAGCAGGTCGGCGTCGAGGCGGGTCAGCAGCCGCCACATCGTTGTGCCGGCGGGGATGCGCTCGAAGCCGAGCCTGCGACGGGCATGACCGTCGAGATCGTGTATCCAGTCGGTGATCGCCGCGAATGACGACGCTCCGGCCAGGACCGCGCAGACCGCGACCGTGAGCAGCGCGGACAACGGGTAACGGATCCCGCGCGGGTCACGCGGATCCGGGACCTTCGCCAAGGCGTCCAGCAGACCGCCATGCTCACCATCGGTGACAGGCGGCGGTGAGCCGCCGGCGGAGGGTGTCGTGACGGTCAGTGCGGTGATGAGAGATGATGGCATCGGCGGGTGGGGTCTTCCTCGGAGTCGTGAAGCGTCGCAACTCCATGATCACCGACGCGATCTCACCCGCCGCCTTCGCCTTCACAAAGGCTCCTTACCCCCGCAGACCTCCAGCTCAGCGCCATTGCCGCCTGACTACGCAATCGCCCTGCGGCCTCACCCCAGGTGCCTGGCGAAGAACCGGTTCGCGTCCTCCCCGGCGAACGGCGGGACGCCGGTGTGCCCACCCATGTTGGCCTGCAACGTCTTCTCCTTGGAGCCGAAGGCGTCGAACAGGTCCAGTGCCACCTGCCGGTCGTTGCCCTCGTCGTCCCACTGGAGCAGGACGTGCAGCGGAATGGTGACCTGCCGGGCTTCCTCGAAGATGGCGCGGGGCACGTAGCTCCCGGCGAACAGGCCCGCGGCCACGATGCGCGGTTCGACCACCGCCAGCCGGACGCCGATGGAGATCACCCCTCCGGAGAACCCGACCGGGCCGCGGATCCCCGGCAGCGCGAGGAGGGCGTCCAGGGCGGCCCGCCACTCCGGGACCGCCTGGTCGACCAGCGGGAGGACGAGCCGGTCGACGATGTCGTCGCCTACCGGCTCGCCTGCCTCCAGCGCGCGGCGCAGGTCGGCGCGGGCCTGGTCGGCGACGGCGGAACGGGGGCGGTCACCCGCCCCCGGGAATTCGATGGTGGCGGCGGCGTAGCCCTCCGCCGCGGCGTGCCGGGCACGGGCGGCCAGTCGGGGGCGCATCCTGTCCAGCCCGCCGGGGTGGCCCATCAGGATCAGGGGCACCGGGCCGGGCGCGGATCCGGGGGTCCACAGGACGCCGGGGATGTCGCCGAAGGTGAACGGGCGTTCGACGACACCGTCGTCGAAGCGCTGTTCGGAGGTGAAGTGCATGGTCTTGCCTTTCGGGAGTGCTCGCGAACGGCGCTCCCGGACGATCTACCGCCCGACCACGACCCCGGAAGGGAGCACCCATGTCGATACGACGTTCACGGGTACCACCTCCTCTGCCTCCAGCACGGTCGCGGGAAAGCTAGCAGTGGCCGCCGTGGTCGGCAAACGGGTTTTCCCGGCACGACGTGGTCGATGCCGCGGGGACGCCACCGACTACCCGCTGAGCTGGGCGAGGTTGCGCACGAGCGTGTCGAGGAGCTTGTCGTCGGCGGGCCAGGGGAAGTCGTGCAGGGTCGCCCGCGTGCCGACGTAGCCGTGCAGCGCGAGCCAGAGCGCGGTGGCGTCGGTCTCCGGGTCCTCGCTGCGGGAACGGCCGGCGGCCACGCAGTCGCGGATGCCGTCGAGCAGGAACGCGAACGCGTCGGCCCCGGTCATCGTGCCCATGTCCTTGTCGACCTGGTCCCGCCGGTCGGCCGGGGGCACGGCGAACAGCACGCGGTACTGGTTGGGCTGCTGGAGACCGAAGTCGACGTAGGCCCTGATCGCGGTGCGCAGGCGGACGACCGGGTCGGTGACGCCGTCGACGGCGTGGTGGAGGTGGGTGGTCAACGCGTGGAAGGTGTTGTCCACGACGGCTTGCAGGACGTCGTTCAGGTCGGCGAAGTGGGCGTAGATCGACGGGGCCGTGATGCCCGCGCTCCTGGCCACGGCGCGCAGGGTGACGCCGTCGACGCCCGACTCCTCGAGCAGGCGGGCGGCCGCGCGGACGATCTCCTCGCGCAGGTGACCGCCTTGCCCCCGGCGGTTGGGGGCGCGGCGTGCGGCGTGCGGCACGGGACTCCTCTTCGCTGTCGACGTCGGTCCGAAGACCGTAGCAGGTGGCAAAACGCCTGTAACTCGAACTGACGTATATGAGGGTTTACAGCTGTTTAGTGATGATGTACGTTCTGTCTTGGGTAAACGGTTGTTTCCCGATCGGACAGGTGAGGAGATCATCATGAGGTACGTGGCGCAGGCGGTCCTGGACGCTCCGGTGGAGCGCGTCGACCTGGCGGAATGGCTCTTCACCCTGACGGACGCCGAGTACCAGGCGTCCGCGCGCGGGCACCACGCGGCGGGTGTGACGGTCGACGACCGGGGGCGCGGCACGGTCAACGTCGAGTCGGTGGGCGGGAACCTGCTGGTCCAGCACTACCGCGCCGTGCGCGCGGACCCGGCGTTCGTCGAGATGTACTCGCCCACCAGCCGTGCCTACCTGTACCACCTCGTCCCGGTCGTCTGCCGGGTCAGGTGGATCCTGGAGGCCGAGCCCGCGGACGAGCGGTCGTCGGTGTTCTCCTGCACGGTGGACGTCGAACTGCCGCCGTTGTTGCGCCTGCTGGCCAGGGTGACCGCGATGCCCTTCTTCCTGCGCAAGCACCTCGTGGAGGAGACCGCGGGGTTCGCCGCCGACATCAACCGCAAGCTCGCGCTCGCCCGCGCGGCGTGAACTCCCGCGGCATCGGCTGATCGGATCCCCAGCCCGGAATTCCACCGGGTTTCCCGGCCCGCCCGCGATTCGTGACGGGCTAATTCTTAGCAAGATCGAGGCGTGTGCGGCGATGTGGCAGGAATCTGACACCTGCCAGGAGTTGCAGGCCACCGTCGGTAGAGTCGTCCGCGACCGGTGAACACATCGGTCTGCGTCGTCGAATCGATCGAACGCGGTGGAGCCATCCCATTCCACGGGCCTTCATCGCGATCTCCTGCACGCTCGCGAGCGGACGGCTGATCGCCGTCGTCGAGGACTTCCAGGGCGTTTCGGCGCGGCAGGCCGCTGTGACTCGAACGATTCCCGTTCGCGTGGTGGCCGACAAGTCGAATCGATTCGCCATTCCGCCCCGTCCTGCTCCGGGAGCACTCCGGGGACCAAGCCGGGCGAGCGTCCGCGGGCCGACACCGACCCGTCCCACCACGGCGAGCCGCGCACCGCGCGACGAGACCGAAGGTGTGAACGCATGAGAAGACGACTCGAAGCGGCCCTGTCCGCCGTCCTCCTGATCGTGGCCGCGACGGTGGCCGTCTCGGCGGCCACCGCGCCGCCCGCCTCGGCGCACACGGTCAACCCGGCCGACTTCCAACAGGTCGAACTGGCCAAGGGCGTCGCCGAGATGGGCGAGCCGATGTCGATGGCCGTCCTGCCCGACCGCTCGGTGCTGCACACCTCCCGCAACGGCACGCTGCGCCGCACCACGGCGGCCGGGACCACCAGCGTGATCGGCACCCTCCCCGTCTACACCCACGACGAGGAGGGGCTGCAGGGTGTCGCGGCCGATCCCGGCTTCGCCACCAACCGGCAGATCTTCCTGTACTACGCGCCACCGCTGTCGACGCCGAGCGGCGACGCGCCGTCCAGCGGGACGAACTTCTCCGCGTGGAACGGCGTCAACCGGCTCGCCCGGTTCACCCTCAACTCGGACTTCACGCTGAACACGTCCAGCCAGGTGACGGTGCTCGACGTGCCGACCAGCCGGGGGATGTGCTGCCACGTCGGCGGTGACATCGACTTCGACGCGGCGGGCAACCTCTACCTGTCCACGGGCGACGACTCCAACCCGTTCGAGTCCGACGGCTACGCCCCGCTCGACGAGCGCAGCGGGCGCAACCCCGTGTACGACTCGCAGCGCAGCGCGGGCAACACCAACGACCTGCGCGGCAAGGTGCTGCGCATCAAGGTGGGCACCGACGGGTCCTACTCGATCCCGGCCGGCAACCTGTTCGCGCCCGGAACCGCCCGCACGCGGCCCGAGATCTACGTGATGGGCCTGCGCAACCCGTTCCGGTTCAACGTGGACAAGGCCACCGGCGCGATCTACCTCGGCGACTACGGCCCCGACGCGGGCTCGACCACCTCGACCCGCGGACCCGCCGGACAGGTGGAGTTCAACCGGATCACCTCGGCGGGCAACATGGGATGGCCCTACTGCACCGGGTCGAACACCACCAACGAGACCTACGTGGACTTCACGTTCCCGTCCGGGCCGTCCGGCAGCCGGTTCAACTGCGCCGCGCCGGTCAACAACTCGCCGAACAACACCGGCCTGACGAACCTGCCCGCCGCGCGCCCGGCGTGGATCAAGTACGACAACTGCTCCCTCGCCGCGTTCGGCTGCGGGTCGGAGTCCCCGATGAGCGCGCCGGTCTACCGCTACGACTCGACGAACCCGTCCACCGTCAAGTTCCCGGCCTCGCTGGACGGGCACGTGTTCGCCACCGAGTTCGGCCGCCGGTGGATCAAGACCATCGACGTCGGCTCCGACGGCTCCGTCGGCGAGATCGGCGACTTCCCCTGGCGCGGCACCCAGGTCATGGACGCGGCCTTCGGTCCGGACGGCGCGCTCTACGTGCTCGACTACGGCACCGGCTGGGGCAACGGCGACGCCAGTTCCGCGCTGTACCGCATCGAGTACATCGGGAGCGGCAACCGCGCGCCCACCGCGACCGCGTCCGTCGACCGCACGTCCGGCAGCGCGCCGCTGACCGTGGCGTTCTCCTCGGCCGGGTCGGCGGACCCCGAAGGCACCGCGCTGGGCTACGCGTGGAACTTCGGTGACGGCGGCACGTCCACGACGGCCAACCCGAGCCACACGTTCACCGCCAACGGCCAGTACACCGCCACGCTCACGGTGACGGACGGAGCAGGCCTCACCGGCAGCACCAACGTGATCATCACCGTCGGCAACAACGCGCCCGTGGTCACGTTGAGCACACCGCCCAACGGGGGCCTGTTCGCCTTCGGTGACACCATCCCGTACACGATCGCGGTCACCGACGTCGAGGACGGCGCGATCGACTGCGCGAAGGTGAAGCTGTCCTACCTCCTCGGCCACGACAGCCACGCCCACCTGATCACCTCGCGCACCGGCTGCTCGGGCACGCTCCAGATCCCGGTCGACGGCGAGCACGACTCGGCGGCGAACCTCTACGCCGTCTTCGACGCCGAGTACACCGACCAGGGCGCGAACGGCGTGCCGGCCGCGACGACCCACACCCAGAACATCCTCCAGCCGCGCCGCCGCCAGGCCGAGCACTACTCGACGCAGTCGGGCACCGGCCTGTTCGACAAGTCGCCCGCGGAGGGCGGCCGCACGGTCGGCGACATCCACAACGGCGACTGGATCGCGTTCCAGCCCTACAACCTGACCGGCGCGAACCGGTTCACCGCACGGGTTTCCTCCGCCGGTGCGGGTGGCACGATCACCGTGCGCACGGGATCGCCGACCGGCACCGCTCTGGGCACGGCCACCGCGCCGGTGACCGGCGGGTGGGAGACGTTCACCGAGGTCTCCGCCGCGCTGAGCTCGGTGCCGACCACGACCGGCACGGTGTACCTGACGTTCTCGGGCAGCGGGACGGGCTACCTGTTCGACCTCGACGCGTTCACCTTCGGCTCGTCCACCGGCTCCCGCACCGGACCGATCACGGGGTCGGGCGGCAAGTGCGTCGACGTCAACGGCGCCGGTTCCGCCGACGGGACCAAGGTCCAGCAGTGGACGTGCAACAGCGGCGCGAACCAGCAGTGGACGGTCGACGGCTCCACCGTGCGGTCGCTGGGCAAGTGCCTGGACACCGCGGGCGGGGCCACCGCGGACGCGACCGCCGTGCAGCTGTGGACGTGCAACGGGGCCACGAGCCAGAACTGGACCGCCGGTGCCAACGGTTCCGTGGTCAACACGAAGTCGGGCAAGTGCCTCGACGCCAACGGCGCCGGCACGGCCGACGGTACCCAGCTGATCATCTGGACCTGCCACGGCGCCACGAACCAGCGCTGGACGCTGCCCTGACCGCCCGTCGAACACCTCCCCCGAGGAGTACGAGATGAAGCACCCGATTTTCCGGAGGGCGCTCGGCATCGCCGCGGCGGCGCTCGTCGCGGTCGGCGCGGCGCCGACCGCGATGGCCGCGGACGCGCCGTACGACGTGCTGGTGTTCTCCAAGACCGCGGCTTTCCGGCACGACGCGATCCCGATCGGCATCCAGACGATCCGTGAACTCGGTGCGGCCAACGGCTTCACCGTGACCGCCACCGAGGACTCGACCCAGTTCACCGCGTCCACCCTCGCCCGCTACGAGGCGGTGGTGTTCCTCAACACCACCGGTGACGTGCTCGACGCCAACCAGCAGTCGGCGTTCGAGTCCTACATCCGGGGCGGCGGCGGGTACGTCGGCGTCCACTCGGCCGCCGACACCGAGTACGACTGGCCGTTCTACGGGGACCTGGTCGGCGCCTGGTTCGCCCAGCACCCGGCCATCCAGCAGGCCACCGTCCGGGTGGAGAACCGGGCGCACGCCGCCACCTCGGGTCTCGCACCGGCCCTGGTCCGCACCGACGAGTGGTACGACTACCGCACCAACCCGCGCTCCACCGCCCGTGTGCTGTCCACTTTGGACGAGTCGACGTACTCCGGCGGCAGGATGGGCGCCGACCACCCGCACACCTGGTGCAAGACGCTCAGCAGCGGGCGCTCCTTCTACACCGGCAGCGGGCACACGCAGGCCAGCTACGCCGAGCCCGGCTTCCGCGCTCTGCTCTTGGGCGGCATCCGGTACGCGGGAAACCGCACGAAGGCCGACTGCCGTCCCGAGACCGGCTACACCACCCTCTTCAACGGGTCGACGACCGGCTGGTCGCAGACCGGTGGGGGCGGTTTCGCCAACAACGACGCCACCCTCACCTCGTTCGACGGCCCCGGCATGTTGTGGCACAGCGCCAGGGAGTTCGGCTCCTACTCCCTCAAGCTGGACTGGCGGATGCCGGGGGACGACGACTCCGGCGTGGTGATCGGGTTCCCGGCGGGCAGCAGCGCGGATTCGGCCCTGGCCAACGGCTACGAGGTGCAGATCGACGCGACCGACAGCGCCGACCGCACCACCGGGGCGGTCAACGGGGTCAAGGCGCCCGACACCACGGCCAGGGACGCGGCGCTGAACCCGCCGGGGGAGTGGAACACCTTCGAGCTGCTCGTCGAAGGCGAACGGCTCCGGGTGTTCCTCAACGGCGTGGTGGTCAACGACTTCACCAACACCGATCCCGCCCGGTCGTTGACCTCCGGACACATCGCCATCCAGAACCACGGCACGGGCGACGACGTGTCGTTCCGCAACATCCGGATCAGGGAACTGGGCGGGACCACTCCGCGCACCGGCGCGATCACCAGCGCCACGGGCAAGTGCGCGGACGTGAGCGGCTCCAGTTCCACCGACGGCGCGAAGATCCAGCTGTGGAGCTGCCACGGCGGCACCAACCAGAGGTGGACGGTCAACGGGAGCACGCTGCGCTCCCTCGACAAGTGCATGGGCGTGGCCGGTGGCAGCACCGCCAACGGCACCCAGGTGCAGCTCGCGACGTGCAACGGCTCCGGCGGCCAGAACTGGGCCACCGGGACCAACGGGTCGCTGGTCAACTCCCAGTCGGGCAAGTGCCTGGACGCCAACGGCGCGGGCACGGCCGACGGGACGCAGCTGATCATCTGGACGTGCCACGGCGGCACGAACCAGCGCTGGGCCCTGCCGTGAGGACCGCCCGGCCGTCCGCGTCCACGACGCGGACGGCCGGGCTGTCGCGACAGCGGAGCACCCGCCCTCCTGGCTCTTCCAGCGTATTCGCAGCGACCTCGAACCGGGTTGTGGGAACGTCAGCGCGGTGATCCGGCGGGCGGACGATCTCGTCCGCCCGCCCAGCCGCGTTCCAGGTCCTCGATCGCAGGGCGACCTAGGATCACCAGGACGGCCGGTCGTCGGGGATCTCCTGAGCCCACGGGGTGAGTCCTGGTTGATCCGCGGTCACAGCCGTCGGGTGGTGTGGACCAGTCGCACCTCGAAAGACCCGGTGACCGCAGGCGTTCGGGCGCGGCGTTCGGATCGGCGCCCCTGCACCCCGGACACGCACCTCTCGGCGGGACCGCTCAGGTGGGGGTGCAGGTCAGCGTCGGTATCGCTACCCTGCCGGTGGCCTGGAACCCGACGGTGGTGCTGCCGCCCGCGCCGATCGAGCCGTTGCTCGCGCCGTCCCCGGCGACCACACCGGTGGCGTTCTGCCTCAGGGCGGTGTTCCACGAATTGGTGACCTGCTGGTCGCCGGGCCACGTCCACCTCACCCGCCACCCGGTCATCGCGGTGCGGCGGTCGTTGGTGATCGTCAACGTCGCGACGTGCCCGGTACCCCAGTCACCGTTGACCTGCAGGCCGGCCGTGCACCCAGCGGGCGGCAGGACCACCAGCGTGATGGAGTTCGCCGGGTACGTCGCGTCGAAGTGGCCGTTGTTCACCCGGAGATCCCCGCCGCGCACGATGGAGCCCAGGTCGGCAGGGCCGTAGGTGAACCGCCGCGCCGCACCGGTGCCGTCGAACCCGGTCACCGACAACGGCGAGGTCAGGTCGCTGACGGTCTTGTTGACGACCATGACGGTCAGCGCCTTGTCGGAGGAGCGCTGTGCCGCGTACACCGCCAGCCGATCCTGGTCGGCGGCGGTCGCCGAGACGCTGACGTCGCCGAAGCGGCTGCCCGCGCCGTCGTAGTTGCGATACATCCGGTACGCGAACGCAGCAGGGTCGGTCGACTTGGGCTCGCCCCACATCGTGGCCAGGTCCAAGCCCTCACGTCCGAAGATGCCCAGGATGTCAGGCCTGCGCCAGTCCGCCGTTGATGTCGCCCAGCGCGCCCAGTTGTACTCGGTGATGGCGGTCTTGGTGCCGGGGTTGTACCGGGCGACCCACGACTTCGCCGTGCGGATGTACTGCAGCGGCGGCGCGTTGCCTGACGGGGCCGATCCAGGACTCCTCGACGTACGTCGGATCCCACAACGACCGGGTGGACAGTCCTTCATGTTTCAGGTACCAGTGGGAGAGGTTGAGCCCGCCGTGCGCGGCCGAATCGGCACCCGGCCCGCAGCCGTCCAGCCCGGAGGCGACCCACCCGCAGTACCCCCAGCCGGATGGGCCGAGAACCGCTGCGCCTGGGTCGGCGGCCTTGATCGCCGCAGCGGCCGCGGTGCCCTTGCCGTCCAGTTCGTCGTACC
Source organism: Umezawaea sp. Da 62-37 (assembly GCF_032460545.1). GTDB lineage: Bacteria > Actinomycetota > Actinomycetes > Mycobacteriales > Pseudonocardiaceae > Umezawaea. Next base: position 814,640 of record NZ_CP135965.1, on the reverse strand, counting down.
TGACCGGTCCGGGGTGCACGTCACGATGCGTGCTGGCCCACAGCACCGGCTCGTTGTCGAGCTCGTAGATCGGCACACCACCCTGTGCCGCCGCGCCGAATTCGTCCACTGCGTACACCACCATCTCGCCGCCGAACGCCGGGCCCGCCTCGATCGAGCTGTCGGTGGGCACGCCGGTGAGGTTCTGCTGGTTGAGCAGGCCGTTGCCGCAGTTGGGGTCCCCCTCGTCGAACCTGTCCTGCTGCGGGAACCCGGTCGTCGGGAACCCGCAGGTGAACGGGTGTGAAGGCGACGAGTCCCTGGCCACCCACCCGCTCAGGGGCACGGTGACCACCGGCTTGATGTCGCGGTCGAGGTTGGACCTGACCATCCCCTCCGGGGAGTGCGCCTCGTCGGCGACGATGTCCTCGAAGAACCAGTCGCTGCCGGTGTTGTACGTGTGGTTCTTGAAGTTGTAGCGACTGGACGCGTTGCCGCCCCAACGGGCCACCGACTGGCCGATCTCGGCGTTGAACGCCGGATCTCCGCCGTTCAACCCGTAGATGTCGGAGCTGATCGCGTGCCGGGCGGCGGACACGTCCACCGACAGCGCGGGCCCGGTGGTCGCAGCCTCCGCGCTCGTTGCCACTTGGACCGTGAACATCGCCGCCACGAGAGACGTCGCCGAGCCGATGGCCGTGGCCGTTCGCGGCGTACGCCATCACCGAGTACTCACTGCGGATGCCTCCACGTGATCCAGTGCGTCGACATCTGTTGGAAGGACAGGGCGTCGTGGTCCTTCAGGCGGGAACGGTCGACTGCTCCAGCACGCGCATGAACGCCCGTGACCAGAGCGGGAGGTCGGGCCAGCCGCGGCAGGACACCATCGCCCCGTCGACGACGTCGGGCCCGTCCACGAACATCGCGCCCGCCAGCTCCACGTCCGTCTTCAGCGGCGGGAACGCGGCGGTGCGGCGGCCCCGCAGCAGCCCGAGGGCAGCGGGCACCTGCGGACCATGGCAGATCGTGCCGACCGGAAGCCGCCGGTCGAAGAAGTGCCGCACAACGCGGTCCACGTCGGGCATTGCCCGGATGTACTCCGGAGCCCGCCCGCCGGGGATCACCAACCCGTCGTACTCGTCGGGATCGACGTCGGCGAACGCCAGGTCCACGGGCAGCAGGTGGCCGGGCTTCTCCGTGTAGGCGTCCCAGCCGGGCTCGAAGTCGTGAACCACCAGCTTGACCGCCCGCGTGGTCGGAGCGGCCACGACTGCCTCGTGGCCACCCTCGCGCAGGCGGAACACCGGGTACATCGAGTCCAGTTCCTCAGCGGCGTCACCCGTCAGGATCAGCACCCGAGCCATGGTCGCTCCTCATCCGCGCTCGACGCGCCAGCAGAATTCGTGGAGGTGCGCGAACGGTATCGGGTCTCCCGAACGGACCGGATGCCGAACCGGTCGATCACCCAATCGACCGTAGGGGTGGGCTGCCGCCAGCACAATCGGCCGGACAGGTGCGGGGCAGGCGTCGAACGGTCACGGTTTTCGGCGAACGCCGTCGAATCGAGTTCACGCTAACAATCCAAAGTATCAAGAATCCCTCAACGCGTGCGCAATCTGTTGGCAGCAATCCCTTGTGCCCGAGGACGATCGGCCGTTAGCGTTAACATAGTGGCGCGTTGAAGTCGCGCGCGCACGCAAGGCAGCCCGTGGAACGGACAGCGACGATGCTGAACCGAAGGGAACGACCATGGTGCGCAACCGCTTGCTCATGTCCCGGCTGTCCGCGCTGGTGTGCGCGCTGCTCGTCGCGCTGACGACCACCTTGCTGCCGCTGCCCGCGACGGCCGCGTCGGGAGCCGCGCCGATCACGAAACCGCCGATGGGGTGGAACTCCTGGAACGGCTTCGCCGGGGCCATCGACGCCACGGTGATCAAACAGCAGACCGACGCCCTCGTGTCTTCCGGCATGAAGGACGCCGGGTACGAGTACGTACTCATCGACGAGGGGTGGTGGAAAGGGGCTCGGGACTCCTCCGGTGCCATCGCCCCCGACTCGGCGCAGTGGCCCGGCGGGATGCAGGCGATCGTCGACTACATCCACGGCAAGGGCTTGAAGGCGGGCATCTACACCGATGCCGGCCGCAACGGCTGCGGCTACTACTACCCGACCGGGCACCCGGCGTATCCGGGTACCGGCAGCGAAGGCCACTACGACCAGGACTTCCTGCAGTTCTCGCGCTGGGGTTTCGATTACGTCAAGGTCGACTGGTGCGGCGGTTCCGCCGAGGGGTTGAACGCCCGCGACAGCTATACCGCGATCAGCGACTCCATCGCGAGGGCGACGGCGCAGACCGGCCGGACGATGGTGTTCTCGGTGTGCGAGTGGGGCGGCCAGCAGCCGTGGAACTGGGCACCCGGCATCGCGAACCTGTGGCGCACCAGCGGTGACATCATCTACTGGGGTGAACGGCCGAGCATGTCGCGCGTGCTGACCAACTTCGACTCCGCGCAGCACGCGAGCGCGCAGAGCCCCGGCCACCACAACGACCCCGACATGCTCGTCGCCGGCCTCACCGGGTTCAGCGACGCGCAGAACCGCACCCACCTGAGCTTGTGGGCGATCGCGGGCGCGCCGCTGCTGGCGGGCAACAAGCTCACCGAGATGACCGCCACCACCCGCGCGGCGCTGACCAACCGCGAGATGATCGCCGTGGACCAGGACGCCCTCGGACGTCAGGGGATCAAGGTCGCGGAGGACGTGCCCGGTCTCCAGGTCTACAGCAAGGTGCTGTCGGGCACGGGCCGGCGCGCGGTCGTGCTGCTCAACCGCAACGCCTCGGCCGCCGACATCACCGTCCGGTGGTCCAACGTCGGACTGACCGGCTCCGCTGCCGTGCGCGACGTCTGGACCGCTTCCGACCTCGGCAACTTCGCCACGAGCTACACCGCCCGTGTGCCTGCGGGGGAGGCGGTGCTGCTCACCGTGACCGGCACGGACGGTCAGCCCACCGGAGGGCAGGTGGTCGGCACGCAGTCGGGGCGCTGCGTGGAAGTGCCCGACGGAGCCGTCAACGGCACCCAGGCGCAACTGTGGGACTGCAACGGGCAAAGCAGGCAATCCTGGACCTACACCACCACGAAGCAGTTGACCGTCAACGGCAAGTGCCTCGACGCCAACAACCGCGGCACGACCAACGGCACGCAAGTGGTCGTCTGGGACTGCAACGGCCAGACCAACCAGCAGTGGAACGTGAACTCGAACGGCTCGATCACCGGAGTCCAGTCCAACCTGTGCCTGGACGCGAACGGCAGGGCGACCGCGAACGGCACCAAGCTGGTCCTGTGGGCCTGCAACGGTCAGACGAACCAGCAGTGGACCCTGCGATCCTGATCATGGAGGAGAAACCGTGCGCACACTCGTCAGATCACTGGTCGCCGTCGCGGCACTGGTCGCCGGGGTGGTGGTATCGACCGGATCCGCGGTCGCCGAGTCGAACGGCGGCGTGCGCGTGATGCCGTTGGGCGACTCGATCACCGAGGGGACCCAGGTCCCCGGTGGGTTCCGGACCGGGCTGTGGCAGCGCGCCGCGGCCGCCGGGTACCGGGTGGACTTCGTGGGGTCGCAGTTCAACGGTCCCGCGTCGCTCGGCGACCACGACCACGAGGGCCACCCCGGCTGGCGGATCGACCAGGTCGACGCCAACATCGCCGGTTGGCTGCGGAACACCACCCCGCGCACCGTGCTGCTGCACATCGGCACCAACGACGTGCTGCAGAACTACAACGTCGGCGGCGCGCCGGGCAGGCTCTCCGCCTTGGTCGACAACATCACGGCGGCCGTCCCGAGCGCGGACGTGTTCGTCGCGACGATCATCCCGATCGCCAACTCCGGGCAGGAGTCCGCCGCCCGCGCGTTCAACGCCACGATCCCCGGAATGGTGCAGGGCAAGGTGAACGCGGGCAAGCGCGTCCACCTCGTCGACATGCACGCCGCGCTCACCACCGCCGACCTGATCGACGGCGTCCACCCCACGGCCACCGGCTACGACAAGATGGCCGCCACGTGGTACTCGGCGCTGCGCTCCGTTCCGGGGTCGATCGGCGACCCCACCGCCCCGTCGGGAAAGCAGGTGGTCGGCGCGGAGTCGGGCCGCTGCGCGGACGTGCCCAACGGGTCTACCGCGAACGGCACGCAGGTCCAGCTGTGGGACTGCAACGGCCAGGCGAACCAGTCCTGGACCTACACCTCGGGCAAGCAGTTGACGTCCGGCGGCAAGTGCCTCGACGCCTCGGGCAAGGGCACGGCCAACGGCACGCAGGTGGTCGTCTGGGACTGCAACGGCCAGACCAACCAGCAGTGGAACGCGAACTCGAACGGCTCGATCACCAGCGTCCAGTCGAACCTGTGCCTGGACGCCTCCGGCCACGGGACGGCCAACGGCACCAAGCTGGTCCTCTGGTCGTGCGGCGGCCAAGCCAACCAGCAGTGGGCACTGCGCTGACCTTCGCCCGCGTGGCCCGCAGGAAGGCCTGCGGTGTGGAAGACCACCGCAGGCCTTCGACCACTCCCGGTCACACCCATCCGCGTTCGCAGGTGATCACGCCCAGTTCGAATCGCGACCGCGCGCCCAGCAGGTTCTGGAGCCGGGTGATCCGGCGGTGCACGGTGCGGAGGCTGACGCCCAGTTCCCGTGCGATGGTCTCGTCGATCGCCCCCGTGCGCATGAGCCGCAGCAGGTGCTGTGTCGCCTCCGTGGGTTCGCGGTCCGCCGGGTCCACGTCCTCGAGGACGGGCGACCCGGTCGGACCCGCGGAGACGACCGTCCGGTGCACCGGGCCACTCAGTACGGGTTGCCGGGCACGTTGAGACGCACTTGGTAGAGGCCGAACCCGCCGCCGGAAACACCGGAGGTGAGGTACAGGGTCCGCCCGTCCGCGCCGCCGAACGCCGCGTTGGTGGTGTTGCGCCCGGCGGAGATGGTGCCCAGCTGCGCGCCCGACGGGGAGAAGACGTGGACGAGCCCTTCGTCGTAGGAGGCCCAGTACAGGTTGCCCGCGCAGTCGATGGTCGCCCCGTCGGGCGTGCGCATGGTCGCGAACGTCGTGCGGTCACCGGTGCTGCCGTCCGGGAGGACGGAGTACTTCACGATCGTGTTGGCGCCGGTGGCCCCCACGTAGAGCGTCTTGCCGTCAGGGGACAGGACGACGCCGTTGGGCTGCGGCAGCGAGTTGTCGACGAGGCTGACCACGCCGCCGCGGACGCGGAAGACCCCGGTGCGACCGCCCTGCTCGTCGGCGCGGTTGCCGCGCTGGTAGTTGGGATCGGTGAAGTACGTGGTGCCGTCCTGGCCGGTCGTCAGGTCGTTGGGCGAGTTGAACGCGCGGCCCTGGTAATTGGCCGCGACCGTCGTCCGGCTGCGGTCGGCCAGGCTGTAGGAGGAGAGGGTGCGGTTGTCGTGGGTGGCGGCGAGCAGCCGCGTGCCGTCGGGGGAGATCGCCAGACCGTTGCTGCCCGAGGCGGCGATGAACGTCTCGAAGGTGGCCGGAGGCGTGTACCGCAGCACCGCCGACGGTTGCACGCCCTGGGGGCCCGTGGGGTTCTGCATGTTCGACAGCAGCAGGGTGCCGGTCCGCTGGTCCCAGGTGGGGCCCTCGAGGAAGTTGAACCCTCCCCTGATGAGCTGCGACGCCACCGCCTGCGTCGGCAGCGGCGGGCCGTAGGTCGCTCCGGGCGTGCACGGTGAGGCCGTCGCGGCGGCGGCGGACGCGCCGGGGGCCGCGGGCGCCACGGCTCCCGCGACGGCGATCGCCACCGCCGTCAGCGTCCGCGCGCGGCGCCGGCGCGATGTCCTGCGGTGGGTCATGGCGACTCCCTTTCGCGATCGGGGCGGTCGTGGACCGACGGCGGGGCGGTCGCCCGCCCCGCCGCCGGGTCACCGTCCCAGTTCGACCTTGAGGATGCTTTCGTTGCTGTTGTTGGCGATGCTGTCCTTGTCGCCCCGTGTGCTGGTGGTCAGCCACAGACCGCCGTCGGCGGACGGCTCCACGGTGCGCAGCCGCCCGTAGGTGCCGGTGAGGTACTGCTGGACGTTGGTCAGGCTCTCGCCGGAGATCTCGGCCCGGTACAGGCGCGCTCCGCGCAGGCAGGCGATGTACAGGGCGTCCCGGACGACGGCGATGCCGCTGCACGAACCGTCGGCGACGGGGTAGGTGCGCTTGGGCGCGACGAAGCCGGGTTCGCCGCAACTGCCGGTCGTGCCCTCGCAGATCGGCCAGCCGTAGTTGCCGCCGCGCACGATCAGGTTGGTCTCGTCCATGACGGAGTTGCCGAACTCTTGCTCCCACAGCCGCCCCTGGGAGTCGAACGCCAGGCCCTGCGGGTTGCGGTGGCCGTAGCTCCACACCGCGGTGCCGAAGGGGTTGTCCGACGGGATGGTGCCGTCGCGGTTGACGCGCAGGACCTTGCCCGCGAGGTTGTCGAGTTCCTGGGCCCAGTCACCGTTCTGGCCGTCGCCGGTGGCGATGTAGAGCGTGCCGTCCGGTCCGAACCGAAGGCGGCCGCCGTTGTGGTACTTGTTGCGCGGGATGCCGGTGAGCAGCACCTGCGGGGTGCCCGTGAGCGCGCCGTCGGTGTAGCGGATTCGCACGACCCGGTTGTCGGTCGAGGTGGTGTGCAGGACGTACACCCACGGGTCGGCGGTGAAGTCGGTCGCCACGGCGATGCCCAGCACCCCGCCCTCCCCGTCGGTGCCCGCGGCGTTGGGCACGCGCCCGACGACGGTCTTCGTACCGGTGGCGGGGTCGAGGCGGACGAGCTCGAAGGTGTCGCGGCGGCCGTAGAGCACCTGCCCGCCGGGCAGGGTGGTCAGGCCCCAGGGCAGGTCGGTCTCGGCGGCGACCCTGGTGACCGAGCACAGCGCCGTGGAACAGGAGCTTCCCGTGGTGACCGCGACGGCCGTGCTCGCAGCGGAGCGGTTGGCCTGCGCGTCACGCGCCCGCACCCGGTACTGGTAGCGGGTTCCGGCGGTCAGGCCGCTGTCGGTGAACGAGGTCGTGGCCGCCCCGCTCGTCGACCCGACCTGCGTGCCGTCGCGCAGGACCTCGTAGCCCGCGACGCCGACGTTGTCGGTGGACGGCGTCCAGCGCACGGTGACCGTGGTGCCCGACGCGGTCGCCGTCACGCCGGTGGGCGTGGTGGGCGGTTCGGTGTCGGCCTGGCACTGCGGCGCGGTGATGGTGACCGTGGCGCTGGCCTGGGAGACGTTGCCCGCGGCGTCACGGGCGTTGACGTACAGGCCCCAGGTGGCCCCCGGCACGACGGTCAGGTCGGCCGACAGCACCGTGCCCGGCACCGAGGTCACGAGCTGCCCGTCGTGGTAGACGTCGTAGAACGCCACCGCGACGTCGTCGGTCGACGCCGACCACGAGAACCCCACCCCGCTGCACGTCAGGTTCGAGGCGCGGGGGTTGCCCGGCGCGCTCGGGGGTGTGGTGTCGGCACCGAGCCTGACCAGCCGCCACTGCTGGTTGGTCCCACCGACGTCGGGCGACTGGACGACCTGCGCGCCGTCGGCGGTGGAGGAGCCGGAGACGTCCACGGCCTTGCCGCTGGCCCGGTTGAGCAGGCGCACGTATCCGCCGGTGGAGTCGGCCAACCGGAACTGCTGGGCGGGGCGGTCGGCATCGGTGCCCTGCGTCAGGCCGGTTCGGTCGGCGGTGGACGAGAACCCCAGCACCTTGTTGCTGTGCACGGACCTCACGCGGTAGTAGCCGTCACCCGAGTCGACGAACCGCCACTGCTGCCAGGCACCGTCGTTGCGGGTGTACTGGGAGATCCGGGCACCCTCGGCCGTGGAGCGGCCGTACACGTCGAGCGCCTTGCCGCTGTTGCGGTTGACGAGCACGTAGGAGGCGCTGGTGTCCACGGTGGCCGCGGACGCGGCCGGTAGCGGCAGGACGACGCCCAGAACCGCCAGGGCCGCGGTGCACGCGGCTCTGAACCGCCAGCGGGTGGCAGCGCTCTTCCGGACGGCACAACGTTCTCGCATGGTGTTCCTCCCACCGGGTGCGGATCGGATCGGGTCGTCGTCGCCCGCGCGGTTGCCCGCGCAGTCAGGGAGTGGTCAGGTCGAACTCGCGGACGGTCACCGATCCGCCAAGGGCCTGGGTGGCGAAGTTGAAGACCCCGAAGCGGTAGCCCATGAAGAACTGCCAGGTGTTGTTCAGCGTGAACGCCGGACCGAGCGAGGTGAAGTTCACGCCGTCGGTGCTGTAGGAGAACCTCGCGACGCGGCTGGAGCCAGGTTGGATGTCGGCGTTGGTCCGCAGCCAGATCCGACCGCCGCTGACCGCGGCGCTCGCCGCCTCGGTGCCGGTGCCGGTGGTGCGCCAGCTGCCGTCCATGGTCAGGCCGTTGGTCATCACCACGCGGGTCTGGCCGTTGTCGCGCCTGACGCCGATCCAGGCCGAGGACTGGCGCAGCATCGCCAGGCCGGACCGGTCGCCGTCGCGCATCGTGCTGTAGTCCAGTTCCACGGTGGCCGTGGACGTCGGTCCCTGGATGCGGTGGGTCAGGGTGTTGCGGGCGGCGTAGAGGTCGTTGGTGACGGTGGCCGTCTGCAACGTCAAGCCGTTGTTCACCGAGTAGCGCGAGGTGTCCGGGTCGTGGTTCCACTCCCACTGCGGACCCAGCGCCGTCCCCTGGAAGGTGTCCGACCCGGTGAGCGGCTTGACCGGGTGGATCGGCAGCGGCGAGGGGTAGTTGACGCCCCACCTGCCGTTGACCGTCTGGAGGGTCGGCCACCCGTCGGAGGTCCAGGTGATGGGCGCGAGGGCCGGGACGCGTCCGCCGGGGTAGGCGTCGACGAACGACATGTAGTACCAGGAGCCGTTCTGGGTCTGCACCAGGCCGCCCTGGTGGGGCACGCCGCCGCCGGAGATCGGGCCGGGCAGGTCGAGCAGCACCTGCCGTACCGTGTACGGGCCGAAGGGACCGTTGTCCGACTTGAGCACGTACTGGCCGTTGGCGGGCCGGGTGACCCAGATGTAGTAGCTGTTGCCGCGCTTGTAGAACCGGGAGCCCTCCAGCGTGCCGATGTTCGACGGGGTCTGGAAGACCTGCTGCGCGCGGACCTGGCTGCGCCCGTCCGCCGAGAGCTGGGCGACGCTGATGGTGCCGTTGCCGTAGGCGACGTACATCGTGTCGTCGTCGTCGATGAGCATGCCCGCGTCGTAATAGCAGTTGTCGATCTGGGCGTGCTTGCTCCACTGCCCCTCGACGCTGGTCGCGGTGTAGATGTACGTGTCGTTGAAGTCGATGCACCCGGCCCAGTAGTAGGTGCGGTTGCTGGCGCGGTACTGGAGCGTCGACGCCCAGATGCCGTTGACGTAGGCGCGTTGCCCGTTGGTCAGGTCGTACTTCGAGCCGAAGTCCAACGACGGCACCGAGTGGCCGGCGAACTCCCAGTTGACCAGGTCGTAGGAGCGCAGGACCGGCGCGCCGGGCGAGTAGTGCATCGTCGACGCGGTCATGTAGTACGCGTCGCCGACCCGGATGACCTCGACGTCGGCGAAGTCCTGCCACACCACCGGGTTGGTGTACTGGCCGCCCGGCGTCTGCGGGGTCGTGGTCGTGGTGGTGGGGCCGGTGCCACCGCCGACCCGGACGAGTTGCCACTGCTGGTTGGCGCCGCCCCAGTCGCTGTACTGCACGACGTTCGCGCCGTCGGTGTTGGCCGCGTTCTGGACCTCCACCGCCTTGGAGCTGTTGCGGTTGATCAGGCGGACGTATCCGCCGTCGGAGTCCGCCAGGCGGAACTGCTGGTTGGTGCCGCCGTTGTCGCTCCACTGCACGATCGCCCCGCCGTCGGCGGTGGAGGAGCCGCTGACGTCGAGGACCTTGCCGGAGTGGCGGGACTTGAGCCGGTAGTAGCCGCCGCCGGAGTCGACGAACTGCCACTGCTGCTGGTTGCCGTCGTTGCGGGTCCACTGGGTGATGCGGGCGCCGTCGTTGGTGGCGAGGTTGTAGAGGTCCAGGGCCTTGCCGCTGGTGCGGTTGACCAGGACGTACCAGGCCGTGGTGTCGACGGTCGCCGCGGCCGCGGACGACGCGCCCAGAGCCGTCATCAGACCGCCGAGCAGCACGACGGCGACAGCGGCGGCGAGACCGGCCAGGCCGCGCCTCCTGCGGACTCGCGGAACAGAGGTGCGCGGCTGCGGGCCCGACCCGGTCATGGGCGTTCTCCACTTCGTCGTGGTTCGGGAGTCGTTCATCGCTTCGAGCCGGGGGTGTTCGCCGACCGGGTCACCTCGCGGGGGGTCCGGTCGCCGAGGCGCCCGCCCGCGGGGTCAGAAGTTCTTCTTGGCCACCGTCCACGGTGACCTGCCGGCCAGTCCGGACGGGTCGAGGACGTAGGACCGCGCCGCCTGGTTGCCGTTGAGCACCATGTCCAGGAACTGGACGACGGTCGTCATGCCGTCGGTCGCCTGGTTGCCGGTGATGAACCCGACGTGGCCTGCCTGGGGGTGCCGGGCGAGCACGGCGGGAACGCCCGCCTGGTCGTAGTTGGCCTGGTTGTTGGCGTAGGCGATGTCCGAGGAGCCGCCGTCCATGAACAGCGCGGGTGTGTGCAGCTTCGCGAGTTCGGAGCGGGGGTAGCCGAAGGAGCCGTCGGCGAAGAAGCCGCTGTCCAACGAGACCACGGCGGACACCCGGCGGTCCTGGGCGGCGACGAGGGCTTCCAGGCCGCCGCACGAGTGGCCCGCGGTGGCCACCCTGGTCAGGTCGAGCCGTTGGGACAGCGGCGATCCGGAGCGGACCTGCTCGCGCTCGGCCCAGGTGATCGCGTCGGTGAGCAGGGACGGGATGGGGGAGCCGCTGGGCAGGCCGTTGGCCGCGCCGTTCGCCGATCCGATGTCCACCACGGCGAACCCCTTCGACGCGACGATCGTCAGGATCCGCGTGACCTCGCTGTTGTTCGTGTGCGCGCACGCGCCGTTGCCGAACGCCAGCACGGGCAGCGGGCGTCCGAGTGCCTGCGGGTTCGACGGGCGGAAGACGGTGAAGCGGTTGTCGCCGTAGGCGCCTTCGCGGGTGACGGCGAAGTCGTTGTCCACCATGGGGTGGTCCTGCGGCGGCGTCGTGGTCGTTGTCGTGGTGGTCGTCGTGGGTGTTGCGGAGCCGGTGCACAACACGCCGTTGAGCGTGAACGCCGAAGGCGCCGTCGGATTGGCGCCCGAGGTGGCGTTGAAGCCGAACGAGACCGTCCCGCCGGTGGCGAGGTCGCCGTTCCACGCGGCGTTGGTCGCGGTCACCTGCGCGCCGGATTGGGTGTGGGTGCCGTTCCACGACTGCGTGATGCGCTCGTCGCCGGGGAAGGTCCAGGACAGCCGCCATCCGTTCACCCGGTCGCCCAGGTTCGTGACGACCACGCTCGCGCCGAACCCGCCCGACCACGCGGAACCGACCGCGTAGTCGACCCGGCAGCCCGCGGCCGCCGAAGCGGGCTGCGAACCGATCAGCGCGGCGGCGCCCGCCATCAACGACACGGTGATCCCGGCGGCCGCCGCTCGCCGGGTGCGGGAGTCGATCCTGGGCGCGGTCATCGCTTCTCCTCGGTCACGACTGGCGGCGGGAGGGGACCGGTGCCCCCACCCCGCCCCTGAAACGGGGAAGGGGGCACCGGAGCTGTCAGGTCGTCTGCCCGCGCGGACCCGGTCGCCGTGGCCGATCCCGCCCACCGGCTCCCGGTGGACTGTTAGCGCTAACAATCAAGAGCGTCCATTCCACAATGGACTGATTTTCGCGCTGCACGTCGAATGTCCGTGTGCGGTCGGGCACTTCAGACTGTGGACGAAGAAATACCTTTGGTCAAGGAGTAATCGTCCGATTCGCGCGGATGAACCAGGCGTCGCGGATCACCTGTCGCATTGTGCGGTCGACTTCCAGCTAAAGTTAGCGCGAACATTTAGCACCTCAAGGGCATTGACCGTCGCTCACGGCCCTGGTTACCGTGATGGCGGCGCTGAGCAGGTGGAACTCCTGCGAACGCGTCGCCCGATGTCCGCGCGCCACCGTTGTGGCCGGAGTCGCAGGCATCTCCCGTGCGGAGTTCGGACAGATTTCCCGCGCTCCGCTCGCTCGCAGACTTGGAGAAGCCCCGTGACCCACCGCTTGCCCCTGCTGCTCGCCGTCGGAGCACTGGCGCTGTCCGCCGCCTGCACCCCCGGTTCGGGTGCCGGGGGCGGAGGGGACGGCAAGTCGTTCGAGTTCTGGTCGTTCGCCGCCATCAACCAGAAGGCGTCCGTGGACGCCTACCGGGGCAAGCGCCCGGACGTCGAGGTCAAGCTGACCGAGGTGGGCACCTCGACCGAGACGGCCCAGGCGCTGACGACGGCGCTGGCGGGCGGCAAGGTCCCGGACCTGGTCCTCATCCAGGGCGACAACCTGCCCAAGTTCGTGCAACAGCCCCAGAACTTCGTCGACCTGCGGACGCTGGGCGCCGACGACCTCAAGGGCGACTACCTGGACTGGGTCATGAAGCAGAGCGTCGCGAAGGACGGCGAGGTCCTGGGCCTGCCGACCGACGTGGGCGGCATGGCCGTCGCCTACCGGACCGACCTGTTCGCCGCCGCCGGGCTGCCGACCGAGCCGGACGCCGTCAACGCCCTGTGGCCGACGTGGGACGCGTTCATCGAGACCGGGAAGCGCTACAAGCAGGCCACCGGCAGGGCTTTCACCGACAACGCGGCCACCAGCGTGTTCTACCAGGCGGTCAACCAGGTGTCCGAGAAGTACTACAGCGACTCGCGCGACCTGGTCTACGACCGCAACCCGCAGGTGAGGGCGGCGTTCGACCTCGGCGTCGAGGCGGCGACGGCCGGGATCACCGCAGGGCAGTCGTCGTTCGAGCCCGCCTGGAGCGCCGGGATGGCGCAGGGCCAGTACGCGGCCGTGTCCGCGCCGTCGTGGATGCTCAACACCATCCGCAGCAACGCCCCCGACACCTCGGGGAAGTGGGGAATCGCGAAGATCCCCGGCGGCTCGGGCAACTGGGGCGGCAGCTACCTGGCCATCCCCAAGCGCGCGAAGAACCCGCAGGCGGCCTGGGACTACATCAAGGAGATGCAGTCGCCCCAGGGGCAGTTGGAGCACTTCGGCCGCGTCGGCGCGCTGCCGTCGACCCCCTCGGTGTACCAGGACGCGAAGCTCGTCTCGTCGAAGGACCCGTTCTTCTCCGACGCGCCGACCGGCAAGATCTACACCGATTCCCTGCTGGGCCTCAAACCGTTCTACATCGGCCCGGACAGCGCCACCATCGGGCAGGAGTTCCTCAACTCCATCACCAACGTCGAGCAGAGCGGCGGCGACCCGGCCACCGCGTGGGACGACGCCCTGCGCAACATCAAGACCGCCATCGGGTGAGCGGAGTGGCCATCACGCTCGTTCCCGCGCCGCGGGCCGCACCACCGCCCCTCGTCCCCAAGGCGGTCCGCGGATGGCGCGAACGCCTGTCGCCCTACGCCTACATCGCCCCGTTCTTCGTCCTCTTCGCGGTCTTCGGGCTGTTCCCGCTCGCCTTCACGTTCTACGTCGCGCTGTTCGACTGGAACCCCATCGGGGACCGGGTGTTCATCGGCGCGGACAACTTCACCCGGATGTTCGCCGATCCCCGGTTCTGGAACGCCGCCCGCAACACCGTGAGCATCTGGTTCCTGTCCACCGTCCCGCAGCTGCTGCTGGCACTGGTGCTCGCGCACGTGCTCAACCACGCCCGGCTGCGGTTCGCGCTGTTCTTCCGCATGTCGGTCCTCATCCCGTACGTCACCTCCGTGGCGGCCACGGCGATCGTCTTCGCGCAGCTGTTCGACCGCGACTACGGGATGCTGAACTGGGTGCTCGGGCTGGTCGGCGTGGCGCCGGTGGACTTCGTCCAGTCCGCGGTGGGCAGTCACGTGCTGATCGCCACGATGGTGGTCTGGCGGTGGTTCGGCTACACCACGCTGCTCTACCTCGCCTCGCTGCAAGCGGTGCCGCTCGCGGTCTACGAGGCCGCCGCCATCGACGGCGCGGGCCCGTGGCAGCGGTTCCGCCACATCACCGTCCCCTCGCTGCGACCGGTGATCATCTTCACCGTGGTCACCTCGACCATCGGTGGGCTCCAGATCTTCACCGAGCCCCTGCTGATCGCCACGGGCGCCCCGCTGACGTGCGGCGCGGTGCGGCAGTGCCAGACGCTGACGCTGTTCCTCTACGAGCAGGGATTCGGGGAGTTCGAGTTCGGCTACGGCTCGGCGGTCGGCGTGGCGCTGTTCGTCGTGGTGGTGGTGATCGCCGCGATCAACTACCTGCTGTCCACGCGGATCAGGGCGGACCGGTGACGACCGCCACCGCGCGCCGCCGCCCCCACGGCCGGGTCCGCTGGTGGACCTACCTGCTGCTGTCCGCCGCCACGGTCGCCTGCCTGTTCCCGCTGTACTGGATGTTCGTCGTCGCCACGTCCGACACCGCGACCGCGACGCGGATGCCTCCGGCGGTCGTGCCGGGCGACAACTTCTTCCACCTCGTCGGCCTGGTGCTGGACACCGTGCCGTTCGTGCGGGCCTTGCTCAACAGCCTGTTCGTGGCCACCGCCATCGGCGCGGGCCAGGCGGTGTTGTGCGCGTTGGCCGGATTCGCCTTCGCCAAGCTCAGCTTTCCGGGCCGCAACACCCTGTTCCTGGTCGTCGTGCTCACCATGACCGTGCCCACCCAGCTGTCGATCATCCCGCAGTACATGATCATGTCGACGCTGGGCTGGGTCGACACGCTGCAAGCCCTGGTCGTCCCCGGTCTCGCCAGCGCGTTCGGCATCTTCTGGATGCGCCAGCACATAACCGCCACGATCAGCGACGAACTGGTGCAGGCGGCGACCATCGACGGCGCGAACTCGTGGCAGGTGTTCTGGCGCATCGCCTTCCCCATCGTGCGCCCGGCGGCGTTCGTACTGGGCCTGTTCGGCTTCGTCACCGCGTGGAACGACTTCCTCTGGCCGTTCATCGTGCTCAAAACGCCCGAGCGCTACACCGCCCAGATCGCCATCAAAGCCCTGCAGAACAGCTACGACGTCGACCTCGGATTGGCCATGTCCGGCTCGTTCCTGGCCACCGCCCCGCTGGTCGTGCTGTTCGTCCTGGTCGGACGACGCATGGTCGCGGGCATCCTCGACGGCGCTTTCAAGGGCTGACACCACACCCTGGAGGGAACAGACCCGTGGACGCGGAAACCACTCCTCGGCACTACGACAACCCCGTCATCCCAGGATTCCACCCCGACCCCAGCGTCTGCCGGGTAGGCGAGGACTACTACCTGGTGTGCTCCAGCTTCGAGTACTTCCCCGGCGTGCCGCTGTTCCACAGCCGCGACCTGGTGCGCTGGCGGCAGATCGGCAACGTCCTGGACCGGCCCTCCCAACTGCCGCTGCCGCCGGACGCGTCGGCGTCCGACGGCATCTACGCGCCCACGATCCGCCACCACGACGGCCGGTTCTGGATGATCACCACGAACGTCTCGCAGGGCGGCAACTTCATCGTGAGCGCCGAGCGGCCCGAGGGCCCGTGGTCGGACCCGGTGTGGATCGACCTGCCGGGCATCGACCCCGACCTGGCGTGGGACAGCGACGGCAACTGCTGGTGCGCCTTCCAGGGCGTGCAGGTGGCCCGCGTCGACCCCGAGGCGGGGAAGGTGCTCGAAGGTCCGTTCCCGGCGTGGTCCGGAACCGGGTTGCAGTGGCCCGAAGCGCCCCACCTGTACCGGATCCGCGAGTGGTGGTACCTGATGATCGCCGAGGGCGGCACCGAACGCGGCCACACCGTGGCCATGGCGCGCGCCCGTTCGCCACGCGGTCCGTGGGAGGCCGCGCCGTCCAACCCGATCCTGACCCACCGCGGCACCGACCACCCCGTCCAGAGCACCGGCCACGCCGACCTCGTCACCACCCCGGACGGCGAGTGGTGGATGGTCCTGCTCGCCACCCGACCTCGCGGGTACAGCCCCGGCTTCCACGTCATGGGCCGCGAAACCTTCCTCACCCCCGTGCGCTGGCAGGACGGCTGGCCGGTCGTGGGCCCGGTGAACCTCCGGGAACGGGCGCCGGGTCGCCCGCTGCCGGTGGAGGAGGTCCCGCGGCGCGACGACTTCGACGCGCCCCTGCTCGACCCCCGGTGGATCTCGCCGCGGTCGCGACCGGACGAGTTCTGGTCGCTGACCGCGCGGCCGGGTTGGCTGGCCCTGCGCGCTTCGGGGTCCACTTTGGACCGGCCCGGCTGCACCTTCATCGGTAGGCGCCAGGAACACCCCGCGAGTCGGACCGCCGTGCTGCTGGACCCCGGCTCGGGTCGCGCGGGTCTGTCGATCCGCATGGACGAGGCCCACCACTACGACCTCGAGGTCGCCGACGGGCAGGTCGGCGTCATCGCCCGCATCGGTCCGCTGCGCCAGCGGTTGGCCCTGCGCTCCGTGCCACCCGGTCCGGTGACCCTGGTGATCACCACCGGTCCGGCGGGGGAGCGCCCACCCGCCGAAGGGACGCCGACAGGTCTCCACGTCGCCGCTCCGGACTTCATCGCCTTCCACGTGGACGGGGAGCGGTTCGCCGAACTCGACGGCCGGTACCTGTCCACGGAGGTCGCCACCGGCTTCACCGGCCGGGTGATCGGCATGTACGCCACCGCGGGCACCGCGTGGTTCGACTGGTTCGAGCACAGCCCGCTCGAAGGACCCGGAGCGCCCATGACCGAGTGAAACTTTCGAAGGCCGTAAGCCGTTCGCGAATTTGTTTCGTGCACGGCTTATTTGGCGTTGTGCATGGAAAGTACTGAGGTTGGCGCTTGATTCAGCAGAGTGAACCGGGGTCTTGAACGACCGCTTTGTTTCGGCAATACTTCAGAAAGTTTCGGTGACGGTGAGAGTCGCCGACGACCCACAGGAAGTGCTGATATGCCGCTGACAGCGAAGTCAGTCCCACGAATCGCCCTGGTGTCCTCCCTGCTCGCCGCCGTGGCCGGTGCCGCCGTCCTGATGGCGGCGCCCGCCAGCGGAGCCGCCTCCACACTCGGCGCCGCCGCCGCGCAGAGCGGTCGTTACTTCGGTACGGCGGTCGCGGCGAACAAGCTCTCGGACCAGACGTACGTGGGCATCCTGAACCGCGAGTTCAACATGGTGACGCCCGAGAACGAGATGAAGATCGACGCGACCGAGCCCAACCAGGGGCAGTTCTCCTACGGCAACGCCGACCGGATCGTCGCCCATGCCAAGGCACAGGGCATGCGGGTGCGCGGACACACCCTCGCGTGGTACTCGCAGCAACCGGGCTGGATGCAGAACATGTCCGGCAGCACACTGCGCTCGGCCATGCTCAACCACGTCACCCAGGTCGCGACCCACTACAAGGGCCAGCTCTACTCCTGGGACGTGGTCAACGAGGCGTTCGCCGACGGCAACAGCGGCGGCCGACGCGACTCCAACCTCCAACGCACCGGCAACGACTGGATCGAGGCCGCGTTCCGCGCGGCTCGGGCGGCGGACCCGAACACGAAGCTCTGCTACAACGACTACAACACCGACGACTGGGGCCAGGCCAAGACCCAGGGCGTGTACCGGATGGTGCAGGACTTCAAGTCCCGCGGCGTCCCGATCGACTGCGTCGGCTTCCAGTCCCACTTCAACAGCAACAGCCCGGTGCCGTCCAACTACCAGACCACCCTGTCCAGCTTCGCCGCGCTCGGCGTGGACGTGCAGATCACCGAGCTGGACATCGAGGGCTCCGGCTCCTCGCAGGCCTCGAACTACCAGCGCGTCGTGCAGGCCTGCATGGCCGTCGCCCGCTGCAACGGCATCACCGTGTGGGGCATCCGCGACAGCGACTCCTGGCGCTCCTCGGGCACCCCGCTGCTGTTCGACGGCTCCGGCAACAAGAAGGCCGCGTACACCTCGGTCCTGAACGCCCTCAACGCAGGCGGCACGAACCCGACGGACCCGACCACCACCACTACTACCACCACCACGCAGAACCCGCAGCCCGGCGGCTGCACCGCGACGTACTCCGAGGGCCAGAAGTGGAACGACCGCTTCAACGGCAACGTCACTGTCTCGGGCACCGACAACTGGGTCGTCACGGTCACCGTCAGCTCGCCGCAGAAGGTCATCTCCACCTGGAACACCAGCGCCACCTGGGATTCCAGCGGCAACGTGATGACCGCCCGCCCCAACGGCAGCGGCAACTCGTTCGGCTTCACCATCCAGCACAACGGCAACTGGAACTGGCCCAGCCTGACCTGCAGCACTGGCTGACCGGGCGCGGGAGGGCCCACCACAGGTCCTCCCGCACGCCGCACCGCCGACATCGGCCAGAACCCGTCGCGACATCGGTCTTCGACCCCGTGTCGCGCGGCTGATCTCATTGCCAGCAGGCGATTTCTCCGCACCACCGGCTCGTGACTCCGTCGCGGCCGGTCCCGCGGCCGCCTCCCCGACGGCCGTGCCGTGCGCAGGTCCGATCGCTCGCGTTCCCGGCCGTACCCACCGCGGCACGACAAGGGAGTCAAGCTATGTCGGGACAGGGACAGAGACAGAAGTACTGGGGAGCACTCGCGGTCGTGGGGCTCCTCCTGACAGCCGTCGGCGTGCTGCTCGGCAGCGGTTTCGGCGCGATCGCCGCACCGGCGGGCGCGGGCCCGACGGCGACCACGTCACCGCCGACTGTCATGTCCACGCCGCTCAAGTTCACCTGCCGGGTCACCGACCAGGTCAACGCGTGGGACAGCGGTCTCACCTCCCAGATCACCGTCACCTACACCGGAGTAGCCCCCGTCAAGGGCTGGTCGCTGGTGTTCGCGCTGCCGAGCGGCCAGACGATCACCTCCGGCTGGAACGCGGTCTACTCGCCCGCCTCCGGTCAGGTGACGGCCACCAACGCGCCCTACAACGCCGACGTCGACACCGGCGGGTCGGTGAGCATCGGTTTCCAGGCCACCCACACCGGAGACACGGGCGCTCCGGCGTACTTCCTCCTCAACGGCTCGAGCTGCATGATGGACTGATCCACCCGTGCGAGAGGGGTGCGGCCGCAACGGGCCGCACCCCTTCCGCGTTTCCTGGTGCCGATGCGATCAGCCGGTGGCGCAGGGCGTGCCGTCGAGCGAGAACGAGCCCGCGGCTGCGCTGTCACCGGTGTGGGTGGCCTGGAAGCCGAACGACACGGACCCGCCCGCCGGGATCCCCGCGTTGTAGTCGACGTTCTTGGCGGTCACCACGCCACTGGCGGGCGAGTAGGTGGCACCCCACCCGGCGGTGATGGTCTGTCCACTCGGGAGCGCGAACCGGAGCTGCCAGCCGGTCACGGGCGCGTCGGAGGTGTTGGTGAGGGTGACGGTCTCGGTCAGCCCGTTGTTCCAGGCGCTGACGACCGCCGAGGCGCGGCAGGCACCGGACGGCTCAGGGACGGTCGTCGTCGTGGTCGTCGTGGTGGTGGCCGGGCGGTCCAGACCCAGGAACGTGATGGCGTGGGCGAGCATCCCGGACTGCGGCAGGGTGTGCCCGGTGCCCTGGATGCTGATCGCCTCGATCGCGGCCGCCCCGCCCGAACTGCCGTAACGGGTGCGCGTCCAGGACGACTGCGGGTGATCGGTCGAGGCCGGGATCTGGGACAGCCCGTGCAGGGTGGTCCACTGGTCGATCTCCTCACCGAAGTTCGGGTACGCCAGCGTGGTGTCGGTGGTCCCGTGCCACAGCTGCATCCGGGGGTACCCGCCGGTGTAGCCGGGGTACATCGCCCTGGCCTGGTCGCCCCACTGCTGCGGCGACTTCAGCAGCGTCCCGCCCGAGCACTGGCTGTTCCAGAGCGAGCCGTTCGTGGTGGCGAAGCACCCCGCGGGGACGCCGGAGTAGGCCGCGCCCGCGCTGAACACGTCCGGGTACTGGGCCGCCAGGACGTTGGTCATCATCGCCCCGGAGGAGAACCCCGCCACGACGATCCGCGCCGGGTCGACGTTGTAGCGCTGCCGGGCGTAGGAGACCATCGACATGATGCCGGTGGAGTCACCGCCGCCGCCGCGGCGCAGCGCGTTGGGCGTGGAGACGTCGAAGCAGTGGCCCTCGCGCGTGGCCTCCGGGTAGACGATCACGTACTTGTACCGGTCGGCACCGATGACGAAGTCGCGACCGTTGCCGTTGTGGACGCCGCTCGCCGAGCCGGAGCAGTAGTGCACCATGACCAGCAGGGCGGGGCGGGCCGCGACCGCGTCCGGTGCGTAGACGTACATGTCCAGGTTGGTCGGGTTGCTGCCGAAGTTCGTCACCCGCGCCAACGAGGCCGCGTGCGCAGGCTGGGCCGCCACCACCAGCAGGGTGGCCAGTGCGACGGCCAGCACGGCCGCGAACAGGGCCGTGATCCTTGTCATCACCGCGTTCTCCAGGTGTGCTCGGTGTTCGGGGATGTGCTCGACGGGTGGTCCGACCGCGAACGGGCTCGCCCCGGTGACCTGGCAGGTCACCGGGACGAGCCCGTTCGGCGGTGGGACCGTCCTTATCGGACCGGGAGGCCGCTGCGCGGGACCGCGGCGGTGCTCGCGGCGCCGAACTGCCACCAGTTCACGTTGAGCAGGTAACCGCTGCCGCCCGCGAACCTCAGGTACAGGTCCTGGGTGCCGGACAGGCCGCTGACGGGGCAGGTCACCGTGGTCCAGTTCTGCCACCCGCCGGTGTTGGGGACGGAGCACCGGCCGACGACCGTCCCGTTCTGGCTCCCGGTGCGGACTTCGACCGAGGCGCCGGACACCGTCGAGGCCACGCGGGCGCTGAACGACGTCGCACCGCCGCCGAAAGCGACGTTCTTCACCTTCAGGTAGTCGCCGTTGTCGATGTAGCCGACGTTCATGCCGCCCTCGGAGGACACCTCGGTCTCGATGCCCGAACTCCAGGCGACGGTCTCCGCCTCCTGGCGGGTGTAGGGGTTGAGCGTGTCGGCGGGCGGTGGGCCGCCGCTGGACATGGAGATCGTCGGAATGGAGCCGTCGGAGTTGTAGGAGAACTTCTCCACGCCGACGGACCGGGTGTAGCCGCCCCCGCCGGGCAGGGCGCCGTTGTGGTAGAAGAAGTACGAGCCGCCCTTGAAGTCGACGACGCCCGCGTGGTTGGTGAAGCTGCCGCCCTGCGTGGGCATGACGGTGCCGCGGTAGGTCCACGGACCGGTCGGGCTCGTGGCGGTGGAGTAGGCGATGAACTCCGAGCAGCACTTGGCGGCGAAGACGTTGTAGTACAAGCCGTTGCGCTTGTAGACCCAGGGCCCCTCCTCGTAGAGGGTGGGCCGGTTCGCGTCACCGGTGCGGGTGCCGAAACCCGCCGTCGTGAGCGGGATCTTCGCGGCGCTGCCGGAGTAGGAGATCATGTCGCTGTTGAGCTTGACGTACCAGAGGTTCGGGTTGCCCCAGTACAGGTACGCCTGACCGCTGTCGTCGATCATCACGGTCGGGTCGATCTCGCCGTTCTCCACCAGCGGTCGGCCGATCGCGTCGCGGAACGGGCCGGTCGGGCTGTCGGCGACGCCCACGCCGATGGCCATGCGGCCGGTGGCCCGGTTGACGACCGGGACGTACCAGTAGAACTTGCCGTTGCGCTCGACGGCCTGGCCCGCCCAGGCGTCCTTGCTGGCCCAGCTGAAGGTTCCCACGTTCATCGGCGAGCCGTGGTCGGTCCAGTTCACCATGTCGGCGGACGACCAGACCCGCCACTCCTTCATGGTGAAGTAGGTGGAGCCGTCCTCGTCGTGTCCTGTGTAGAGGTACACCCGGCCGTTGTGCACCAGCGGTGCCGGGTCGGCGGTGTAGATGTGCTGCACGATGGGGTTGTCGGCCTTGGCGGGCGTGATCGCGGTGAACCCGGTCACGGCCAGCGCCAGTCCGAGCAGCGCGGCGACGCGCGCCCTGAACCTCGCCGTTGGAGGAGTCATGGTGGTCTCCCATGCGGGGGTGGAAGCTCGGGGAGGCGCCCGGAGCGGAGTGGAACCGCTCCGGGCGCCCGAGGTCAGGCGGCCGCGCAGGTGGGGGACAGCCCGTCGCTGCCCCCGGTGCCCTGGAAGCCGAACTCGGTGGACTGCCCGGCGCCGACGGCGCGGTTGTAGTCGACGTTGCTCCAGACGACCGTGCCGGTGGTGCCGCTGCCGCTGGTGCTCCAGGACCCCGTGACGGTGGTACCGGACGGCAGGGAGGTGGTCACCTTCCAGCCGTTGAGCCCGGAGGAGCCCGCGGTGACCTTGACGGTGGCGACGAAGCCGCCGTTCCAGGCGTTCAGCGACACCGACGCGGTGCAGTCCCCGGAACCGGGATCCGGCGGCGTGGTGGTGGTCGTGGTAGTGGTGGTGGTGGTCGTCGTGGTGCCGGGATCGCCACCCGGAACGGTCGTGCCGCCCGCGTTGAGGGCGTTGAGGACCGAGGTGTACGCGGCCTTCTTGTTGCCGTTGCTGTCGAACAGCAGCGGGTTCTCACCCGTGCGCCACGAATCGCTGTCGCGGACGCCCCACACGGTGATGCCCGTGCAGCGGGAGACCGCCAGGCACGCCTTGGTCACCGTCGCGTAGCCGTTGGCCTGGCTGGAACCGGCGATGTCCAGTTCGGTGATCTGCACGTCCACGCCCAGGGCGGCGAACCGCTGGAGGTTGGTCTGGTAGTCACCGGGCGGGCCGTTGGTGAGGTGGGACTGGAAGCCGACGCAGTCGATCGGCACGCCGCGGGACTTGAAGTCGCGGACCATGTTGTAGATGCCGGTGGACTTCGCGTTGACGCCGTCGGTGTTGTAGTCGTTGTAGCAGAGCTTGGCGTTCGGGTCGGCCGCCCGTGCGGCGCGGAACGCGGCCTCGATCCAGTCGTTGCCGGTGCGCTGGAGGTTCGAGTCGCGCCTACCGCCGCCGTTGCCGTCGGCGAACGCCTCGTTCACCACGTCCCAGGCGTAGATCTTGCCCTTGTAGTGGGTGGCGACCTGGGTGACGTGGTTGATCGCGGCGGAGCGGAGGTCGGAGCCGCTGAGCCCCTGCGCCCAGCCCGGCTGCTGCTGGTGCCACAGCAGGGCGTGGCCGCGCACCCGCTTGCCGTTGTTCAGCGCCTGGTTGAGGATGCGGTCGCCGCCGGTGTAGTCGAACTGGTTGCGGCCGCGCTCGGTGGCGTCCCACTTCATCTCGTTCTCGGCGGTGATCATGTTGAACTCGCGGTTCACGATCCCCGTGTAGGTCGAGTCGCCGAGCTTGCCCGCCGCGATCGCCGCGCCGAAGTAGCGGCCCGTTTGGGCGGCCGCGGCGCCGAGGGTGGTCGCCGCGCTGGCGGTGCCGGTGACGATCAGCGTCGCGCCGAGCGCGGACGCCAAGACCGTCGACACCATTGCCGCCAACGAGACTGACCTCGATGTCAGTTTCATCTTCCACGCTTTCCGAAGACCGCCCGTGGGGTCCGGGCGGTGAGGGGTTTGTTGGGGGTACCGCGCGCAAGGCCCGGAGAAGGTGTGCCGAGAGGAAGTGTGGCAGCGGGTGTTTGCGTTCACAAGACGGACTCGGGCGATTAACCGCGATGTTGGTACCAATGGTCTAGCGAAATCCGGGAGCGTTCCCAAACTCCACTTGAAAGGCCTACGAGGCGATCAGTCTGAGTCCAGATTGGAAATCAAGCTAAAGTTAGCGCTAACAATTTAGCTCGATCAACCGATGCCGGTGGCGTCGGTCGACGGTCACTGGCGTGCGCTCCAGCGCTGGTTGGCACCGCCGTTGCAGGACCAGAGCTGGAGCACCGTGCCGTTCGCCGTCGCGTTGCCGCCCGCGTCCAGGCACAGCCCCGACTGCACGCCGGTGACGGTGCCGTCGGAGTTCACGTTCCACCGCTGGTTCGCGCCGCCGTTGCAGTCCCAGATGATCGCCGCGGTGCCGTTGGCCGTGCCCTGGCCGGACGCGTCCAGGCACTTGCCGGACACGGTCAGCTGCCCGCTCGACGTGGTGGTCCACCGCTGACCGGTACCGCCGTTGCAGTCCCACAGCCGTGTCCGGACGCCGTTGGTCGCGCTCGCGACGTCGACGCAGCGACCCGACTGGGTCCCGACGAGCATCGCGTTCTGCGGTCCGCCGGTGCCGCCGGCGGGTCCGGCGTTCGCGATCACCGCCTGGGCTCCCGAGGGCCAGTTCCCGTTGGTGACGGTGACGTTGCCGGAGACGGTGTTGCCCCGGTCGCCGTTGGTCACGTTGGTGGAACCGTTGGTGGACCAGTTGTTCGTGAGGGTCCAGTTGCCCATGTTCTCGCCGCCCCAGTAGTTGGCGGTGGCCCACGTCCCGGTGGAGGAGAACACGTTGCCGGTCGCGGTGTAGTACTTGGACCCCTCGTCGAAGTAGAGGCCGAAGTAGCCGTTGGTCCGCAGGCAGTGGTTGCCGCTGATGACGGCGTTCGGGTTCCACCCCAGGGTGTAGACGCAGCCGCCGTCGTTCATCTGCTGCATCACGTCGTGGACGTAGTTGCCGATCAGCCGGTTGTTCGACGCCGTGGTGGGTGTCGTGTACCGCGGTTGGTAGTTGTAGAGGCCGCGATTGGCGTAGTTGGTGTTGCCGCCCGCGTCGTTGGCGCCCCAGCCGTACCCGATGGACATGCCGGAGTACGGCATGTTGTAGACCTCGTTGTGGGACACGGTGGCGTTGGTGACGTAGGTGTTGAGCACCGAGACGTTGCCGCGGTAGTCGACGCCCAGGTCGTGCACGCGGTTCTCGCTGATGGTGATGTCCCGGTTGACCATCCGCTGGTCGGACGGGTGGTGCGCGTCGGCGCGCACGCCGCCGACCACGACGCCGCCCGCCGAACCGCCGGCGATCTCGGATCGGGTGACCGTGACGTTGGAGGCTCCGAGGCCGACACCGCTCGCGTGGGCGTTCGCGTCGTTGCCGATCCCGATGGCCGTCTGGCCCAGGTTGACGAACCGCGAGTCGGTGAAGGTGACGCTGTCGGCCGCGGAGACCTGCACGGCTGCGGGCATCTGGAACCAGTTCGGCCGCGCGGCCTCGAACTGGGCGCAGCCGTTCTGGCACGAGGTGAGCCGGTCGGCGGGCCAGTTCCACGTCCCCGCGATGTAGGAGCCGGTCTGCTGGTCGGCGTAGCCCTGGTTGCTGCTGGGGCCGAGCCAGGTGGTGCCGGTGAAGGTGATGCCGCTGAACGCGATGTGGTGCGCGGGGGAGGCGTAGGTGCCGCCGACGTCGACGAGGGATTGCAGCACCGGCAGTTCCACGCCGGCGCTGCCCATGTCCTGTCCGGCCGCCGGGACGTAGTACAGCGCGCCCGCCGTCGGGTCGAGGTACCACTCGCCCGGCGAGTCGAGGAACTCGTAGGCGTTGGCCAGGTACAGGGGGCCCGCCCGGTGCGGGGCGGCGATCGTGTCGTAGCCGAAGGTGTTGTTGTTCCAGGCGGGCTGCTGCATCGTGAGGACGTTGCCGCTGATGCCCTGCACGGGGGAGTAGCGGTCGGTGAAGGAGTTGACGCTCTCCACCTCGACCCGGTTCTGCGCCGCCAGGTTGTTGAGGTAGCCCAGCGCCGAGTTGGTGAAGCGCATCCCGGTGCTGGTGAAGGTGAAGTCGGACCGGTTCACCTGCGTGCGGGCGCGGGGTGCGGGAACACCGTTGACGTACAGCTGCCGGGAGTCGTGCCCCGCGCCGACGTCCGCCCGCCAGATGTTCTTCGCGGAGTCGGCGACCGACCAGCCGGTGACCGCTCGGGCGCCGCTGATCACCGGGCGCGCGGACGGGGCCGCCTGCCACACCACGCGGTAGCCGTTGGTCCCGGAGTCCGCCGCGGTGAACCGCAGTGGTTCGGACGGCCGGTAGACCCCGTCGGCCAGTTGGACCACGAGATCACCGGACATCGAGCCGGATCGGGCCCGGACTTCGGCTTGCGCGGCGGGCAGCGCGCAGGGCGCTGAGGCCGAGCAGGCGCCGCCCGTGCCGGTGGGGGAGGCGTAGAGGGTCGTGGTGGCCGCGGAGGCCGGGGGAGTCGCGGTCAACGTCGTGGAGATGAGCGCGGCGGCCAACAAGGCGATTCGCCTGCGTGCCGGGAATGGTGTGGACAAGGGACCTCCTGGTGTGCGGGGTGCGGTTGTGGATCACCTCCCGCGGCGGAGGGAAGGCTCGGGTCCTGGATTTCGGGAGCAGCGCTTCTTCTGGCGTGCCGTCCCGCACGACGAGCCCGTCGGCTGGACCGCGGACGAAGTCGTTGCCATGGGCGTTGCCACGCCTCGCGGAGACCGCCTGCCCGTGGTCAGGGCGGGGGGCGAGGGCGTGCGCCGCTGCTCGAGGAGGCAAACGTGAGGAAAGCTAACTCGTATGACGTCTGACGTCAACGGTGTTACGTATGGCGATCGCGTGCCATAGTGGGTGGTCCGACGGTGCACCGGAGGAACGATGACGGCAACCAGCCCCCAGTCGACCGCGAGCCCCGAATGGGCTCGTCGGCCGACCAACCTGGCCAAGGCGGTCACGGCCGAACTGGTGAGGCGCGTCGTCCGCGGCGACCACCCGCCCGGTTCCACCCTCCCCGCCGAGCCCGTGCTCGGCGCGCTGTTCTCGGTGAGCCGGACGGTGATCCGCGAAGCCGTGAAGGTCTTGCAGGAGAAGGGGCTCGTCCAGGTGCGCCAGGGTGCGGGCACGGTGATCAGCCCGCCCGTGTCGTGGAACATGCTCGACGAACTGGTGCTCGCCGCCGTCATCGCCGAGGACGAGAGCCTGGCCGTCCTGGACGACGTCGTGGTGACGCGGAGGCTGCTGGAGTCCGACATGGCGCTCGTCGCCGCGCGCATGGCGGACGAGGACACCGTCGGCCGGTTGGGCGCTCTGGTGGACCGGATGGACGAACTCGTCCACGACCTCGACGCCTACCACGAGCACGACCGGACGTTCCACGACACGATCATGCGCGCTTCGGGGAACCGCATCGCCCGCGGTGTGGTGCGGTCGTTGGAGAAGCAGGTCGTCGACTCGGCCGACTACATGGGCGCGACCGGGGTGGAGCTGTGCAAGGCGTCCAACCGCGGGCACCGCCGCGTCTTCGAGCGCATCGCCGCCCACGACCAGGCGGGTGCCTCCGAGGCCATGTTCACCCACATCACCGAGGCGTGGCTCGTCCGCCGCGCACCCGCGGGCGACCCCGGTCGCCTCAAGCGCTGACACTCGTCGTCGTCATCGGGAAAAGGAGGGTCCGCAAGGTAGATGAATGGGTGAATTGTATTCTCGTTGTGTTGAAACGTTTTATCGCGGAGGTGTGAACGGTTATTTCCCGAAGTTTCCTTCTTGTTAATTCGTGTTAGCATCAGATCATTCAACGGGTGTCCTGCCGGGTGCCCATATCCGTTGATTCGGTTGACAGCCGTCGAGACGGAGGATTGCGTTGGCACGACAACGCGTAACGCTGGCAGATGTGGCCAAGGCTAGTGGTGTTTCCCCCACGACCGCGTCCTTGGTGCTCACCGGTCGTGGCAGGGACCTGCGCATTTCCCACGCCGCCGAGCACAGGGTGCGATCGGCGGCCGAGGAATTGGGTTATCGGCGCGACGTCGGCTCGGGTGGAACCCGCAAGAACCGCACCCGCACGATCGGTCTGATCTCCGATTCCATCGCGTCGTCACAACTCGCGGGCGACATGGTGACGGGTGCGGTGGAAGCGGCGGGCGGACGCGGTTTCATGCTGTTCACCGGTGAGAGCGGGGGAGACCCCGATGTCGAGCGCTCGCTGGTCGAGGCGATGCGCGACCACCGGGTCGACGGCATCGTCCTGGCCTCCATGTGCACCAGGAGGGTCCTCGTTCCCGAAGGGCTCGGTGACGGTCCCGCCGTGCTCCTCAACGCGCTTCCCGTCCGCCCGTCCACCCTGTCGTCGGTGCTGCCCGACGAGGTGCAGGCGGGCCGTTCCGCCGCCCGCGTCCTGGTCGACGCCGGACACCGCGAGGGCATCCACCTGATCGGAGCGGGCCCCGGTCCCGGCCAGGTGCCGCCGAACAGCATCGCCGCCGTGGAGCGCCTCGCCGGCGTCCGGGAGGTGCTCGACGCGGCGGGCATCGCGGTGGCAGGGCGGTCCTGTTCGGACTGGACTCCGGAGAACGGGTACGACGCCACCCGCGAACTGCTGCGCCGCACCACGCCCACGGCCCTGCTGTGCTTCAACGACCGCTTGGCCTTCGGCGCGTACCAGGCGCTCGCCGATGCCGCCCTGTCCGTGCCGGAGGACGTGTCGGTGATGTCGTTCGACGACCACCCCATCGCCTCCTGGTTGCGGCCGAGGCTGTCCACCGTCGTCCTCCCGCACCACCAGCTCGGCGCGAAGGCGGTGGAGGTCCTGTTCGCCGTCGCCGAGCGCCGTGGCAGACCGCCGGGCGTCGCGGCGGTCCACCGGGTCCCCATGCCCGTCCACCACGGGGGCTCGGTCAGGTCGTTCCCCGTTCCGCGAGCCCGTGGCGACGCACGTGTTGAGCACGTTCACAACCTGGCTGCCGTGGATCCGCCGATCCGGTCCAGCTGAACGGCGCTGTCGGCCTGGTTTGGGCGCACCAGCAGGGTTTATGGATTTCCACCATCCCGAACGCAGCTAAAGTTAACGCTCACATTTTAGCTTTGACGCCTCCGTAGCGTCGTGGATACATTGCTTGTCGGGGCCCGCCTTCGCAGCCCTTGCCTCGGCCGGACGACGGCTGGCCACCACACCCGACCCCCACCGAAGGATGGTCATGTCCCTGTTGAGGCTCTTCTCGTCGAGGCGGTCGAGGCTGGTGGCCGCAGCCGTCGTCCCCCTCACCGCGTTGTCCGTGCTCACCGCCGTGTCGGCGCCGGCCTCGGCCGCGGCGGGGTGTTCGGTCGCCTACGCGGCCCCGTCGCAGTGGTCGGGCGGGTTCACCGCCGCCGTCACCGTCACCAACCTCGGTGACGCGGTCGACGGTTGGACGTTGACCTGGTCCTACGCGGGCGGGCAGCAGGTGAAGGAGGCCTGGAACGCCCAGGTCTCGCAGAGCGGCGCGCAGGTCACCGCGCGCAACGTCTCCTACAACGCGTCGATCCCGTCCGGGGGCAAGGTGGAGTTCGGCTTCAACGGTTCGACCAGCGGCGCCGACAACCCCGCGCCGACGGCGTTCAGCCTGAACGGCACCACCTGCACCGGCGGCGTCGACCCCAACCCGACGACCACCACCACGACCACGACGACCACGACCCCGCAGCAGCCGGGTGGGAACCTGCCGTCGAGCTTCCGGTGGTCCTCCAGCGGAGCCCTGATCGGTCCGAAACCGGACTCGACGCACGCGAACGTGGCCGTGAAGGACCCGAGCGTCGTCTACTACAACGGCAAGTACCACGTGTTCGCCTCGACCTACACCAACGGCTACAACCTCATGTACACCAGCTTCACCGACTGGTCGCAGGCTTCGGCGGCACCGCACTACTACCTCGACCGCTCAGGGGTCGGCGCGGGCTACCGGGCCGCGCCGCAGGTGTACTACTTCGCGCCGCAGCGGTTGTGGTACCTGATCTACCAGACGGGCTCGAACGCCTCGTACTCCACGACCACCGACATCGCCAACCCCGCGTCCTGGTCGGCACCGAAGAACTTCTACGCCAACGGCATGCCGCAGATCATCAAGGACAACATCGGCAACGGCTACTGGGTCGACTTCTGGATGATCTGCGACTCGGCCAAGTGCTACCTGTTCTCCTCCGACGACAACGGCCACCTCTACCGCTCCGAGACCACGCTGGCCAACTACCCCAACGGCTTCACCAACACGGTGATCGCCCTCCAGGACTCCAACAAGAACAGGCTGTTCGAGGCGTCGAACGTCTACAAGATCGCGGGCAAGGACCAGTACCTCCTGGTGCACGAGGCCATCGGCTCCGATGGCCGCCGCTACTTCCGCTCCTGGACCTCCACGTCCATCGCGGGATCCTGGACCGCGCTGGCCGACAGCGAGTCCAATCCGTTCGCCAGGGCCAGCAACGTGACGTTCCCGAGTGGACAGTGGACGCGCGACATCAGCCACGGCGAGGTGGTGCGCACGAACGTCGACCAGACCATGGAGATCAGCCCCTGCAAGCTGAGCTACCTCTACCAGGGGATGGATCCGAGCGCGGGCGGCGACTACAACAAGCTGCCCTGGAAGCTCGGACTCCTGACCCAGACCAACTCCACCTGTTGACCGCGGGGTGAAGACCGCGGGCGCCCCGGTGCCCGCGGTGTCCCCGCCTGCCAGGAAAGGGGCGACGATGCCCTGCACTCCGCGTCGACGACTTGCCCATCTCGTGGTCGCCGCGCTGGCGGCCGTACTGGCCGTCACCGTTCCCGGCCCACCCGCCGCGGTGGCCGCGCCCGGCAGCCCCGCGCTCACGCCCCCGCTGGGGTGGAACAGCTGGAACAGCTTCGGCTGCGGCGTCACCGAGACGCAGATCCGCCAGGCCGCGGACGCGATGGTGTCCTCCGGCATGAAGGACGCCGGGTACCAGTACGTCGTCGTGGACGACTGCTGGTTCAACCCGAACCGCGACTCGTCGGGCAACCTCCAGGCCCACCCGACGAAGTTCTCCAGCGGCATGAAGGCGCTGGGCGACTACATCCACGGCAAGGGCCTGAAGTTCGGCATCTACCAGGTCCCCAACGAGAAGACCTGCGCGCAGGGCACCGGCGGGTTCCCCGGTGCGACCGGCAGCAAGGGCCACGAGGCCCAGGACGCCCGGTCCTTCGCGTCCTGGGGCGTCGACTACGTCAAGTACGACTGGTGCTCCGGCGCGGGCACCCGCGACGAGCAGGTCGCCCGCTTCTCGATCATGCGCGACGCCCTGCGCGGAACCGGCCGTCCGATCGTCTACAGCATCAACCCCAACAGCTTCCACGCCATCACCGGCGACAAGTACGACTGGGGCCAGGTCGCCGACCTGTGGCGCACCACCGAGGACCTGCTCGACATCTGGCAGAACGGCAACACCAACAGTTACCCCATGGGCGTGGGCAACGTCCTGGACGTGACCGCCCCGCTGGCCGCGCAGTCGGGACCGGGGCACTGGAACGACCCCGACATGCTCGTCGTCGGACGCCCCGGCCTCACGCTCGCCGAGTCGCGGTCGCACTTCGCGCTGTGGTCGCTGCTGGCCGCGCCGCTCATGGCGGGCAACGACATCCGCACCATGTCATCCGACATCAGCGCGGTCCTGCGCAACCCCCGGCTGCTGGCGATCAACCAGGACCCGCTCGGCGCGGGCGGTCGACGCGTGCGCGACGACGGCAACACCGAGGTGTTCGCCAAGACCCTGTCCGACGGCTCGGTCGCCGTTGGCCTGTTCAACCGGGGCGGCAGCACCGCGACCATCTCCACCACCGCCGCGCAGATCGGCCTGTCCGGCACCGCGTTCTCCCTGCTCGACGTGTGGACGGGTGGCACGTCCAGCACCTCCGGGGCCATCTCGGCCAGCGTGCCGGCGCACGGCGTCAGCGCGTTCCGGGTGTCCGGCGGCAGCCCCGTGGCGAGCACGACCTCGCGCCTGCGCGGTGTCGGCTCCAACCGGTGCCTCGACGTCGACAACGCCTCCACGGCCGCGGGCGCCGCCACGCTGATCTGGGACTGCCAGACCGCGGCCAACCAGCTGTGGACGACGTGGGCGGGTGGCGAGGTCCGCGTCTACGGCGACAAGTGCCTCGACGCCGACAACCAGGGCACCGCCAACGGCACGCGGGTGCTCATCTGGTCGTGCAACGGCCAGGACAACCAGAAGTGGACCCTCGGCTCCGACGGTTCCCTGCGCAACACCCGCGCGGGTCTGTGCCTGGACGTCGAGCAGGCCGCCACCACCAACGGCGCGCGGCTGGTCCTGTGGGCGTGCAACGGCCAGAACAACCAGAAGTGGGCCCGCGTCTAGCGATCGTGGGTCACCGCGAAGAACAGTGCGGCGCTTCGACCTGACCACGCCCCAGGGCTCCACCCGGCCCCGTGGGGCCTCGACGCAGAAGGAGAACCACCATGAATCCGATGGGCCAAGCCCCACCGACCACGCCACCCCGCCGGGCGGGGCGCGGCCGTTGGGGACGCGTGCTGATCACCCTGCTCGCGACCGCCCTCGCCGCTCCCGCGGCGGTCGCGATCAACACCGGCGTGGCCGCGGCGGCGACCGTCGACACGAGCGCGTCCTACGTGCTGGTCAACCGCAACAGCGGCAAGGCGATGGACGTGTCCGGCACGTCCACCGCCGACGGAGCGGTGGTCCAGCAGTGGTCCCGCCACGACCTCGCGAACCAGCAGTGGCAGTTCGTGGACGCAGGCAGCGGCTACTACAAGCTGAAGTCGAAGAACTCCGGCAAGGTTCTCGACATCGACGGCAAGTCGACCGCCGACGGCGCGAAGGTCCAGCAGTGGGCCGACCTCGGCGGGACCAACCAGCAGTTCAGCCTCGTGGACACCGACAGCGGCTACGTGAAGCTGGTCAACCGCAACAGCGGCAAAGCGGTGGAGGTGACGGGCTCGTCGACCGCGGACGGGGCCGCCGTCCTCCAGTACGCCGACCAGAACGGCGCCAACCAGCAGTGGCAGCTCGTCAAACTGGACGCCCCGCCGACCGGCACCTGCTCCCTGCCGTCGAGCTAC
The DNA here is from genome assembly GCF_032460545.1 of Umezawaea sp. Da 62-37. Taxonomy (GTDB): domain Bacteria; phylum Actinomycetota; class Actinomycetes; order Mycobacteriales; family Pseudonocardiaceae; genus Umezawaea. Next base: position 782,009 of record NZ_CP135965.1, on the reverse strand, counting down.
CGCTGGTCGTCGACGGGGTCGCTGGCGAGCCCGAAGAACGGCTGGCTCGCGCTCAAGGACTTCACCAGCGTCGTGTACAACGGCAAGCACCTCGTCTACGGGTCGATGGTCAACTCGTCGGCGTCGTACGGCTCGATGAACTTCGGCACCTTCACCAACTGGTCGGACATGGCCTCGGCGAGCCAGAACGGGATGAACTCCGGCACCGTCGCGCCGACGCTGTTCTACTTCGCCCCGAAGAGCATCTGGGTGCTCGCCTACCAGTGGGGCGGGACCGCCTTCAGCTACCGGACGTCGAGCGACCCGACCAACGCGAACGGGTGGTCGGCGCAGCAGACCCTCTTCACCGGCAGCATCCCCAACTCCGGCACCGGGCCCATCGACCAGACGCTCATCGCCGACGGCTCGAACATGTACCTGTTCTTCGCCGGTGACAACGGCAAGATCTACCGGGCCAGCATGCCCATCGGGAACTTCCCCGGCAGCTTCGGCTCGTCCTACACGCAGATCATGAGCGACACGAAGGAAAACCTGTTCGAAGGGGTGGAGGTCTACAAGGTCAAGGACCAGAACCAGTACCTGATGATCGTCGAGGCGATGGGCGGCAACGGGCGCTACTTCCGCTCGTTCACCTCCAGCAGCCTGGGCGGCTCGTGGACCCCGCAGGCCGCCAGCGAGGGCAACCCCTTCGCGGGCAAGGCCAACAGCGGCGCGAGCTGGACCAACGACATCAGCCACGGCGACCTGGTCCGCAGCAACCCCGACCAGACCAAGACCATCGACCCCTGCAACCTGCAGCTCCTCTACCAGGGGAAGGACCCGAGCGCCGGCGGCGACTACAACCGCCTGCCCTGGCGGCCGGGCGTGCTGACGCTGCAGCGCTAGTCACCCGGCAGCCGGACCGGCGTCCTCCTCCTCCACCGGACGAGGGCGCCGATCCGGCTCGGATGCGCTGGGGCACAAGCCTTCGCACCCGGACCGCGCTATCGTCGGCCGATGGACCAGTGCCCGGAGTGCGACCACACCTACGACCTCGACGAAGCCCTCCTGGCAGGCCTGGCGATCAGGGAGGGGATCGCCGCCGTCGTGGGGATCCTCCGAGACCACGCGCCCGCCGACCTCGCGAAGCGGCGGCAGCCGGACACCTGGTCACCCCTGGAATACGCCTGCCACCTGCGCGACATGCTGCTCGTGCAACGCGAGCGGGTCCTCGCCGCACGGCGGACCGACCGACCCGTCTGCACGCCGATGGGCAGGGACGAACGGGTGGAGCACGACGGCTACGGGGAGCAGAACCCCCTCGACGTCGCCCGCCAACTCGCCGACGCCGCGCTGTTGTTCACCACCGTGCTCGACCGCCTGGATCCCACCACCTGGTCGCGCACCCTCGTGTACAGCTACCCCGAACCGACCGAACGGACCTTGCGGTGGGTCGCGGCGCACACCTTGCACGAGGTTCGCCACCACCTCCTCGACATCCGCCGCCAGGTGGGGTGATTCGGGTGGCACCACCAGCACTGAGCCGGTGGGGGTTGTGCTTGCCGCGATGCCGTCCACGCCTGCTCGATGCGGGTGTGCTGCACCTCGAAACCGGCAGGTCGAGCCACTGGTGCTCGACTTCGGCCCAGCCCTGCCGAGTGGTGTTGGAACACCGGAAGGGCGGGCCGGGGCCGTGTGGTGGCCCCGGCCCGTCGCGCTACTGGAGGCGGTGCCAGAAGACCTGGCCGCCGGGGCCGTAGAGGACGACATTGCTGTCGGTTTGGACGACCAGGTGGTCGGCGGCTGTGCCCCAGGTGTTGGTGTGCCACCTGGGCACGCCCGCGGTGGAGTACAGCACGAGGTTGCCGTCACCCTGGAGGACGGCGTAGGCCGCGTCGGTGCCCCAGGTGTCCGTCGACCACAGCGCCGCGCCGCCGGAGGTGTACAGGACGAGGTTGCCGTCGCCCTGCATGATCAGGGTGTAGCGGCCGTCGGTGGACGTCTTGGACTGGCCCACCTGGAGGCTTTCGCCGCGCAGCAGCGTGTCCTGGCCGGGTTGGGGCGGGGTGGTGGTGCCGGTGGACAACAGCAGGTTGGGCGATCCGGCGCCGGGGTTGCCGATCTTGTCGGGAGTGGCGTTGGTGACCAGTGCGTCGCGGACCTGCTGCGCGGAGGCGTTCGGGTTGGCCTCCAGGTAGAGGGCGGCGGCGCCCGCGACGTGCGGGGTGGCCATGGAGGTGCCGCTGATGGTGTTGGTGGCGGTGTCGCCGGTGCCCCAGGCCGACGTGATGTTGACGCCGGGGGCGAAGAGGTCGGTGCAGGTGCCGTAGTTGGAGAACGAGGCGCGGTTGTCGCTGATGTCGGAGGCGTTGACCGTGATCGCCTCGGCGACGCGGGCGGGGGAGAAGCTGCAGGCGTTGGCGTTGGAGTTGCCCGAAGCGATGGCGTAGGTGACGCCGGAGGCGATGGAATTGCGCACGGCGGTGTCCAGCGTGGTGTCGACGCCGCCGCCCAGGCTCATGTTGGCGACGGCGGGGCGGACCTTGTTGCCGGTGACCCAGTCGACGCCCGCGACGACGCCGGCGATGGTGCCGGAACCCGCGCAGTTCAACACCTTCACGGCGTGCAGCCGCACACCCTTCGCCACGCCGTACTGGCCGCCGCCGATCGTGCCCGCCACGTGCGTGCCGTGGCCGTTGCAGTCGGTGTTGTTCGTGTCGACGGCGTTGTAGTCGAACGTGGCCCGCCCGCCGAGGTCGACGTGCGTCGTGCGGATGCCGGTGTCGATCACGTACGCGTGCACGTTCGGCGCGGTCGTGTCGTAGTGGTAGTTCTGGTTGAGCGGCAGGTCGCGCTGGTCGATCCGGTCCAGCCCCCACGACGGCGGGTTCGGCTGGTCGGCAACGGTCCGCACGATGTGGTTCTGCGCCACGTAGGCCACGGCGGGATCGGCGGCCAGCCGCTTGGCGGCCGTCTCGGTCATCGCGCCGGCGAAGCCCTTGAGCGCCACGCCGTAGCGGTGCTCGACCTTCGCGTTCACCTTGGCGGCCAACGAGTCCGTGAGCGCCGAGACGGTGTCGGCCTTGTACACGACGATGTAGCTGCCCGCGATGGCGCCGGGGCCGCCGGCGTCGACGATCCCGCCTTCGGCGGCGGCGGGCAGCGCGGTCGCGACGGCGATCGCCATCGTGGCCGCGGTGAGGCCGGCTAATCGGTTCCAGGGCGTGCGGAACTCAGCCATTCCGGATCTCCCTCGTGCAGGGTCGGGGTGGACTGTCCGCGCGGACGAGGATCGACGTTAAGCCGGTGCGCGGAGGTGGGCAATCGCCCGATCACCGCGGGTGTGCGCCGTTCGAGTGACTTCAGGCGTGCCCGCGGGTGCCGCGGGTACGGCTTCCCGCAGCCCCGCTACTCCGGGCGGATCGAGTACGCGCGCGGGTACTTCCGGCCCGCTGTCGGCGCGGGTGAGCCGGTGAACGAGACCGGTGTGCCGTTGGGGAGACCGGTGTGGCCGTCGGGGAGGTCGTCGCGGGACACGAACCAGGAGCCGCCGCGGCTGTCGGTGATGAACCCGTGCTGCTGTCCCGGCTTCCAGCCGGTCACCGTGCCGCGACGGCGGCCGCGCGGCGAGCCGACGAGGGAGGCGACGGCCTCGCTGGAGCGCACGAACGGGCGCCGCAGCGGGTAGTCGTCGCGGTCGGCGGGGGCGAAGAGGGCGTCGAAGCCCGGAGTCGACGTCGCCGCGGCCCGCAGCGGGGCGGCGGTGCGCGGTGTCCAGGCGGGCGGCGGTTCACCGGCTGGGAACCGGGCGTCGACCACGGGCACGACCACGTTCACACCGCGCCCGGTCAGCCTGGTGGCCAGCGGGGTGAAGTCGGCGTCCCCGGTGACCAGCACGACCCACTGCAACGGCACCGTGGTGGCTCGGTCCCACACCTCGAGTGCGAAGTGGACGTCGACGCCCTTCTCCTTGCCGCCGTGCAGCGGCAGGTCGTGCCGGGTGATCTCGGCGGCGGCCAGCACCGCGTCGAACGACCGCGCCGGGGTGTCGATGCGGCCGCGCACGTAGTGCGCCTCGTGCACCAGGCAGTCCTCGAGGGCGCGGCCCGTCTCGTTGTGGACGTACCAGCGCAGCGCGTCGTGGAAGCCGTCGAGCGCGACCCTTGCGGCCCGCGGGTGCGCGGTGGCGTAGAAGTCGCTCACGTACGCGAACCACGTGCCGTCGTAGAACACGCCGATGCGCACGATCTCCCCCACCCGGAGGACCTTACCCGAGCTGTTCCGGGAGGTTCCGCCGCCTCAGAACCGCCCGAACAGCCAGTGGCCGGGCTTGCCCGACGCGGGGGCCAGGCAGAAGTCGCGGACCGCGTCGACGATCTCCGCCACCGAGACCGTGTCGTCCCGGTCGCGGTCGATGGCGGCGAGGTCGGCGGTGGCTTCGTCGGGGGACAGGCCGCAAGCGCGCAGCAGGCGGGTGAACTCGATGGTGTCGACGGTGCCGCTCCGGTCGGTGTCCACGAGTTGGACCACGGCCTCGGCCAGTGGCCGGATGTCGCGGTCGAAACCGTCGTCGTGCGTGGTGGTGTCGAGCCAGTGGAGGTATTCGGGCTGGGTCACGGTGCCGTCGTGGTCCCGGTCGGACCTGGCGGCGAGCGCCCACCAGAGCAGGCGGTAGTGGTGGCGGATGGCGAGAGCGGTGGGGGAACCGGGTGGTTCGCCGAAGGCCTGGACCAGGCGCAGGGCGAAGACCTCGAAGTCGTCCTCGGTGAGGTGGCCGTCGCCGTTGGCGTCCAGGGTGGTGAAGTCGGGTGGGGGCGTCGGGGCGTCGCCGCGGTTCAGGGTGGCGGTCCAGGCGATCACGACGTCGTGGCCCGCGGCCAGGACGTCGGCGTGCGCCGCTCCGGGGTGGCGGTCGTACTCGACCGGTGTGCCGGTGGCGCGGAGGTCCGCGACGAACTGCTCGACCACGGCGACGGGGACGACCTCGTCGTCGTCACCGGCGGTGAGGTACACCGGGCGGTCCATCCTGGCGACGGGGACGCGGCAGGCGTGGAGCACGGGGTCGACGCCGGGGCGGGCGCGGATGCCGGTGATGCCCGCGGTGTCGTTGGTCTGGCGGCCGATGGCGCGGAACATGTCGATCAGGGTCGCCGTGGACGCGACGTCGACGAGCTCGCCGCCCGCGTCGGTCAGGTATGGCCGGGCGTCGAAGTCGGGGTGCGAGGCGCGCAGGCCCGCCAGCAGGAACGGCAGGAGGATGGAGACGGGGCGGGCGCCGTCCTCGGTCAGGATGCCGATGAGGCGGGGCAGGTGCACCAGCGGGGCCAGCGCCACCGTGCCGCGGAAGTCCAGTTCGGGGGCGTAGCGGGTGGCCATCAGGCCCACGAAGAGGGCCGCGTGGGCGCCCTGGGAGAAGCCCGCCACCAGCCAGGACGTGCTGACGTGGTCGTGGAGCTGGCGGGTGGCCCGGACGATGTCGATGACGTCGTCGGCGACCGCCTCGCCGTTGAAGTACGGGTGCGGGCCCGTGCTGGCGAGACCCTCGTAGTCGGTCGCGGCCACCAGGTAGCCGGCTGCCAGCCAGCGGGAGACGTGGTCGCGTTCGAGCCTGCTGAGGCCCGTGCGCGAGGGGGCGCAGTGGTCGGAGAGGCCGGTGGTGCCGTGGGCGAACGCGACCACGGGCCAGCCGGTCGGGGGAGGGGTACCGGCGGGGAGGAACACCGACCCGCTGACGGCTCGCCCGGCGCCGTCGTAGCCGACGCCCTGGTAGAGGACCTGGGTGGCCTCGGTGGTGTGGGTCGGCCAGAAGGCGGTGGGCAGGGGGGTGCTGGACAGCAGGGTGCCTGGGGCGGGTTGTGGGTTCATGTGCCCCGGTCCTCTCCTCGGTGTTGGCCGGGGGGAATGTAGCCGGGGTGTGATGGGGAGTGGTTGTGGTTCACCCGGTGGGGTGGTGGGGATTCACCTGGTGGTGGTCACCGGGTGACCCGGCCCTCGGTTGTCCTGTCCGGGTGGAGGTGCGGTGGATCGAGCTGCCGACCCCCATGGTGGCCCGTCCGTCTGAACTCGGCGGACCGAACTGCTGTGACCTGCGGTCCGCCAGCAGGTCCGGACGATCGGTCCTCGAGTTCGTCCGGACCTGCTCGGCGCCTTGATCGTGGATCTAGTGCAGACCGTCGACGCAGTAGTTGGAGCTGCGGTAGCAGGTCCGTTCCACGAGGTTCCTTTCGACGGCGCCGTCCAGGTAGGTCATGTAGATCCAGATGTTGTCGGCCCCGCCGACGACGTTCGTGTCAAGGGTGAAAGGGGCCGTATCGGTCCTGTTGCACCAGAGGCTGGTGCTCTGGAAATCCAGTGAGGTGTTGCCCGCGAACGCCCGCACGTAGATCCGCCGGCAGTTGCTGGCTTTGAACGTCCCGGTGACGCTGACCGACCGGTTGTACCAGGTGGCCGTGCCGTTGTAGTGGCTCGCCGTGTACGGGAGTTCGAAGGTGCTGGTGGGGTAGTCGGCCGCGGTGGCGGGCGCGGCCGTGAAGACCATCCCGGCGACCGACGCCACCGCGGCCACGATCGCGCCGACCCTGCTCGTGCGGCTCTTCGCCTTCATCGTTTCCTTCAGTCCCACTATGACAACCACTCCCTGGTCCTTCGAGTGACGGTGTTGTTCGGCACCACCACTCAACCCCGCGGGAACCCCGCGCCGGAAAGGATTCGAACCCGTTCGAATCCGCCGCGGCACTGCTAACGTCGGCGCGGTGCTCACGCTGCGTGTAGACGCTGACACGGTGTCCAGGACGCGGTTATCGCCTTCCCCGGCGTCGGAATCCATGGCTTGGCTGAAGCTCACCGCCGCGTCGGGACGGCACCCGGTGTTCGGGGATCCGGGACCGCTCGCCCGCGCGTCACTCGCGCATCCCGACGTCGCCCTGCTCGCGGACCTGTTGCCGCGCAACGGCGACACCTACGCGCCGGACCTGCTCACCCCGCAGCCGGGGACCGACGGGCGGCGTCGTGGGCTGCTCGACGAGCAGGTCGCGCGGATCGAGGCGGTGGCGCAGGACGACCTCGAAACCCAGGTCTTCACCTACACCCGCACCCACTGGAGCAGGCCGCTGCGGGCCGCGACCCGTCGGGTCGCGGAGTCGGGGCGGATGCAGCGGCGTCTGGCCAACGGGCTCGCCCGGTTCTGGCGGGACACCCTCTCCGACGGCTGGCCCGAACTGCGCTCGATCGTCGACCAGGACATCGCCCAGCGCGCGACGGCCATCGCCACCCACGGCATCGGCCGGACGCTCGCGGCACTCCACCCCGACATCGAGTGGGCGGGTGACGCGGTCGCCCTCCCGAAGTCGTGGGACGGCGAGATCGACGTCACCGGCCGGGACCTGGTGCTGGCCCCCAGTGTGCTCAGCAGGCCCGGCGTCGTCATCCAGGTCGACACGCCAGGGCAGTTCGTCCTCTACTACCCCGCCGAGCGGGTCGGAGCAGGCCGGGACCGCAGGTCCGGGAGCATCGCGCAAGTGGTCGGCAACGCCCGAGCGGTCCTGCTCGCGGACCTCGACACCGCCAGGTCCACGAAGGAACTCGCCACCCGGATCGGGTACACCCCCGGCACCATCTCCTACCACCTCGGCGCACTGCACCGCGCGGGCCTCGTCACCAAGGTCAGAGCCGGGCGCTACGTGTTGTACCAGCGGACCGCGCAGGTGGCCGGTCTGCTGGACGAAGCCCGCGACTAGGTTCAGCCGCCGACGTACTCCGCGAGGTGCTCGCCGGTGAGGGTGGAGCGGGCGGTGACCAGGTCGGCGGGAGTGCCCTCGAAGACGACGTCGCCGCCCTCGTGGCCCGCGCCGGGGCCGAGGTCGATGATCCAGTCGGCGTGGGCCATGACCGCCTGGTGGTGTTCGACGACGATGACGGACTTGCCGGAGTCGACCAGGCGGTCCAGGAGGCCCAGCAGTTGTTCCACGTCGGCGAGGTGCAGGCCCGCGGTGGGCTCGTCGAGGACGTAGACGCCGCCCTGTTCGGCCATGCGGGTCGCGAGCTTGACGCGCTGGCGTTCGCCGCCGGACAGGGTGGTGAGCGGTTGGCCGAGGGTGAGGTAGCCGAGGCCCACGTCGGAGAGGTTGGTGAGGATCTTGTGCGCTGCCGGCAGTTTGGCGTCGCCGTCGGCGTAGAACCGCTCGGCCTCGTCGACGGACATCGAGAGGACCTCGCTGATGTCGCGGCCGCCGAAGGTGTAGTCGAGCACCTCCGCCTGGAACCGCTTGCCGTCGCAGACCTCGCACGGGTTGGCGACGCCTGCCATCATGCCCAGGTCGGTGTAGACGACGCCCGCGCCGTTGCAATTGGGGCAGGCGCCCTCGGAGTTGGAGCTGAACAGGGCGGGCTTCACGCCGTTGGCCTTGGCGAAGGCCTTGCGGATCGGTTCGAGCATTCCGGTGTAGGTCGCGGGGTTGCTGCGCCGTGAGCCGCGGATCGCGGTCTGGTCGACCGAGACCACGCCGTCGCGGCCGGACACCGAGCCGCGGACCAGGGAACTCTTGCCGGACCCGGCGACACCGGTGAGGACCACGAGCACGCCGAGGGGGATGTCGACGTCGACGCCGCGCAGGTTGTGCAGGTCCGCGCCGCGCACCTCGAGCTTGCCCGAGGGCTCGCGCACCGACGGCTTCAGGGAGGCGCGGTCGTCGAGGTGGCGTCCGGTGGTGGTGTCGCTGGCGCGCAAGCCCTCCACCGTGCCCTCGAACACGACCTCGCCACCCGCGGAGCCCGCGCCGGGCCCGAGGTCGACGACGTGGTCGGCGATCGCGATGGCCTCGGGCTTGTGCTCCACGACGAGGACGGTGTTGCCCTTGTTCCGCAGTTGCAGCAGCAGGCCGTTCATCCGCTGGATGTCGTGCGGGTGCAGGCCGATCGTCGGTTCGTCGAAGACGTAGGTGACGTCGGTGAGCGACGAGCCGAGGTGGCGGATCATCTTGGTGCGCTGGGCCTCGCCACCGGACAGCGTGCCGGACGGGCGGTCGAGGGATAGGTAGCCGAGTCCGATCTCGACGAACGAGTCGAGGGTGTGCCGCAGCGCGGCCAGCAGAGGGGCGACGGAGGGTTCCTCCAGGCCGCTGACCCACTTGGCGAGGTCGTTGATCTGCATCGCGCAGGCGTCGGCGATGCCGGTGCCCGCGATCTTCGACGACCTGGCCGCCTCGCTGAGCCGGGTGCCCTCGCACTCGGGGCAGGTGGTGAAGGTGACCGCCCGGTCGACGAACGCGCGGATGTGCGGCTGCATCGCCTCGCGGTCCTTCGACAGGAACGACTTCTGGATCTGCGGGATCAGCCCCGAGTAGGTCAGGTTGATCCCCTCGACCTTGATCTTGGTCGGCTCGCGGTGCAGGAGGTCGTGCAGCTGCTTCTTGGTGAACTTCGCGATCGGCTTGTCCGGGTCGAAGTAGCCGCAGCCCCGGAAGATGCGCCCGTACCAGCCTTCCATGCTGTAGCCGGGGATCGTGAGCGCGCCCTCGTTGAGGGACAAGCTGTCGTCGTAGAGCGCGGTGAGGTCGATGTCGTTGACCGAGCCCCGGCCCTCGCAGCGCGGGCACATGCCGCCGGTGATGCTGAAGCTGCGCCGCTCCTTCACCTTCTGCCCGGCGCGCTCCAAAGTCACCGCGCCCGCCCCGCTGATCGAGGCGACGTTGAACGAGAACGCCTGGGGCGAGCCGATGTGCGGTGTCCCCAGCCTGCTGAAGAGGATGCGCAGCATCGCGTTGGCGTCGGTGGCGGTGCCGACCGTGGAACGCGGGTCGGCGCCCATCCGCTCCTGGTCGACGATGATCGCGGTGGTCAGGCCCTCCAGCACGTCCACGTCGGGCCGCGCCAGCGTCGGCATGAAGCCCTGGAGGAACGCGCTGTAGGTCTCGTTGATCATCCGCTGCGACTCCGCGGCGATCGTGCTGAACACCAGCGAGCTCTTGCCCGAGCCGGAGACGCCGGTGAACACCGTCAGCCTGCGCTTCGGGATCTCGACGCTCACGTCCTTGAGGTTGTTCACGCGGGCGCCGTGCACGCGGATCAGGTCGTGGTCGTCGGCCTCGTGCGGCGCGGGCGTCGGGGTGTTCTTCCTCGTGTCCATGCTCTTCGTCTCCGTGTGGTTCAGCGCAGCTGCTGGATGCGGACGAGGTTGCCCGCGGGGTCGCGGAACGCGCAGTCGCGGATCCCGTACGGCTGCTCGGTCGGTTCCTGGACGACGTCGGCGCCGCTGCCCTGCACCTTCGCGAAGGTGTCGTCGAGGTCCTTGGTGGCGAGGTTGATGGCGGCGAACGTGCCCTTCGCCATCATCTCGGCGATGGTGCGGCGCTCGTCCTCGGTGATGCCGGGGTCGACGGCGACCGGGTGCAGGACGATGGCCGTGCCGGTCTGGCCGGGAGGGCCGACCGTGATCCAGCGCAGCCCGTTGTAGCCGACGTCGTTGCGGACCTCGAAACCGATGACGTCGCGGTAGAAGGCCACCGCCGCGTCGGGGTCGTCCTGGGGGAGGTAGGTGGTGTGCACCGTGATGTCCATGGCGGCCACACTAAGTGCGGCTCGGGGACCGCGCTTCTCGATTCCTGACCGGTCGCGTCACCTGCTTGGCCACGCACGACGGCATGCCTTCCGTCGTCCGGGCGGCCTGGCGGCGGTAGGTGCTCGGCGGCACGCCGACCAGTTCGGTGAAGCGGGTGCTGAACGTCCCGAGCGACTGGCAGCCGACCTCGAAGCACACGTCCGTGACGCTCAGGTCGCCGCGGCGCAGCAGCGCCATCGCCCGTTCGATGCGCCGCGTCATCAGGTACCCGTACGGCGACTCCCCGTAGGCCGCCTTGAACTCGCGGCTCAGGTGCCCCGCCGACATGTGCGCGTCGCGCGCCAGCGACTCGACGTCCAACGGCCGCGCGAACTCCCGGTCGATCCGGTCGCGGACGCGGCGCAGGCGCGCGAGGTCGCTCAGGCGCTGAGCCGGGGCGGGTCTGCTGGTCACGTCCGGGATGGTGCCACACCGCACCGACGGGCATCCGGGTTCAGGAGACACCGGTGTGGCGGGCCAGCGCGGTGGCGGCCGCGACGCCGTGGGCGAACGGGTCGCCGTGGCCGGGGAGCAGCAGCGCGGTGTCCGGGAGGGAGTCGAGGCGGTCGAGCGAAACCAGCGCCGCGGCGCTGTCGCCGGTGAACGCGCGGCAGACCAGGCCGGGGCCGCGGTGGCCGGTGAGGCCGTCATGGGTGACCAGGGCGTCACCGGTGAACACGACGCCGAGGTCGGGGAAGGCGTAGGCCGTGCTGCCGGACGTGTGGCCGGGCACGGCGATCACCCGCGGCCGTCCGGGGAGTTCGTCGAAGGTCCGGTCGCCGTCGAACCCGTGCGCCCCGGTGAACGGCGGCGCGGTGAACCCGCCGTACCGGGCCATGTGCAGCGGGGTGCCGACGGCGGCGGAGCGGCGCAGCAGGTAGGGGAGCATCGAGCGCTCGGGCTTGGCGTGCCGCATGGCGCCGCGCGGGCCGTCGGCCAGGATCGGGGCGTCCGCGCTGTGCACCCGCACGGCCACGCCCGCCTCGGTCAGCGCCGTGACCAGGCCGGTGTGGTCGGGGTGCGCGTGGGTGATCAGCACGGCCCGGACGTCGGCCAGATCGCGGCCGGTCGTGGCGAGGTGCGCGCGGAGTTGTCCCAGGTGGCCGGGCAGTCCGGCGTCGACGAGCACGAGGCCGTCGGGGTGGTCCACCAGGTAGAAGTTGACGACGTCGTCGCCGAGCCGGTGGACGCCGGGAGCGACCTGGCGGACCGGGGTGGTGCTGGGCATGGGGCTCTCCGACGGGTTGCTGCGGCGCGGGGCGCGCAAATTCGATACAATCGACTGTATCGAATATGAGGAGGTGCCGTGCCACCCAGGGCCTACAACGCGGCCAACCGGAGGTCCGCCGCCGACCGCAACCGCGCGGCGATCCTCCGCGCGTGCGGTGAGCTGCTGCCGGTGGAGGGCTACCAGGCCACCACGGTCCGCGCGGTCGCCATCCGCGCCGGTGTGTCACCCGAGACGGTGCACAAGGTCTTCGGCGGCAAACGGGGTCTGGTGAAGGCCCTGTGGGACGTCACCCTCGCCGGCGACGACGAGCCCGTGCCCATGTCGCGACGCCCTGCCCTCCGGGAGGTTCTGTCCACTCAGGACCCGAACGGGAAACTGCGCCTGTACGCCACTTTCGCCCGTGACGTCCAGGCCCGCCTCGCGCCGCTGTTCTCGTTGCTCGGCGCGGCGGGTCCCGAGGTGGCGGAGGTCCTTGCCGAGGCCGAACGCGAACGCCTGACCGGCGTCACCGCGTTCCTCGCCCATCTCGCCGACACGGGCTTGCTGCGCCCCGGCGTCGATCCGGTCCGCCAGGCCGACGTGTGCTGGGTCCTCACCGGCCCGCAGCTGTACACGCAGCTCACCGCCATCCGCGGCTGGGATCCCGACACCTACCGCGACTGGCTGGCGGAGGCGCTCGTCGACGCCCTGCTGCCGTGAGCGGGGGACCGGTCACCCGCCCGTAGCCTCCTTGGTGATCCGCTCGAACTGCGCCCCCATCGCCTCCGACAACGCCTTCGCGGCGGACAGCGGGCGGACCATGACGGTGAGGTCGTCGATCAGGCCCTCGGGGTTCACGTGCAGGATGTCGCACCCGTGGATCTCCCGCTCGCCGACGCGGGCCGTGAAGACCAGGACGTGGTCGGGGCCGTCGGGGGCGCCGATCTCGCGGACGTAGCGGAAATCCTGGAAGACGCGCATGACGGCGCGCAGGATCGCGGCGGTGACCGGCTTGCCGGGGTAGGGGGTGAACGCGACAGGGCTGGTGAAGACGACGTCGTCGGCCAGCAGGGCCTCGATCGCGGTCTGGTCGCGCGCTTCCACGGCCTTGCGGAACGGGTGCATCGGTTCTCCATGGGCAATTTGTTGACTAGTCCCATCGGACATTAATCACCGTGCTGCTACCTTGTCCAGATGGCTCTGCGCAACGCGGTCCTGGCCGCGCTCCTGGAAGGCGAGGCGTCGGGGTACGACATGGCCAAGCGCTTCGACGCCTCGGTCGCCAACTTCTGGATCACGTCGCCGCAGCAGCTCTACCGCGAACTCGAGCGGATGGAGGTCGACGGCCTGATCGCGGCACGGGTCGTCCAGCAGGAACGCCGTCCCAACAAGCGCCTGTTCACGCTCACCGACGCGGGCAGGCGCGAACTGCACGCCTTCACCGCCGAACCGGCCAAGCCCGCTGCGCTGCGCGACGACCTGCTGATCAAGGTCCAGGCCGTCGACGCGGGCGACCCGCGGGCGGTCCGGGCGGCCGTGCGGGAACGCCTGGAGTGGGCGCGGGCCAAACTGGCGCGCTACGACCGGCTCCGCGCGCGGCTGCTCGACAACCGGACGGAGGAGGAGTTCCTCGTCCGGTCCGACCGCGTCGGGCCCTACCTGACCCTCATGGGCGGCCGATCGCTGGAGCAGGCGACGATCCGGTGGTGTGAAAGCACCCTGGCGATCCTGGACCGGCGCGCGGCGGCCCCGGCGGGTCCGTCCGACGGCCCCGGTGGGAGCAGCGCGCCGAAGGCGTGACCGGCCGCTGCCGCGACTAGGCGGGCCGGGCACCCACGAGAACGACCCGGACGCGGGATCGTCCGGGTCGGTGGCGGAGTCGACGCCTTGTGCGGACGTCTCCGAGTACCCACGGGGTTCGTCCGCCGCGTGCGCGGCGGACGGCCCGCCGCCTACTCCGCCATCGCGGCCCGAACCTTGGTGATCATCTCGTCCTCGGTGTCGACGACCTCGCCGTCGGCCGTGGCGACCTCCTCGCAGATGGCGACCACGGCCACCGGGAACGCCGCGGCGTCCTCGGGTGACTTGGCGGCCAGGAGCCTGACCGAGCGCCGGAGCGCCTCGAGGACCCTGGTCTCCAGTTCGGAGTCCGATCCCTCCGGCAGGCGGACACGGGCGGAGTTGAGGACGTGGCGGAGTTCCTCCGGGAGTTTCACCATGGCGCGCAGGCCTGCGAAGCGCTCCTCGGCCACGGGGCCGGGGTCGGCGTGTGACACGAGCACCATCGCGCCGTAGACCGCCGTTCGCAGCGTCCGGCTCTCCTCGTCCGTGTAGAAAATCATGCCGACACCCTAGATCGTGCCGCGTCCGGTCGCGGTCGGGACGTGCTGCAACGCATGCCGGAAGGCCGGGCGGCGGGTGGTCGCCGCCCGGCTTGTCCGTTATCGGGTGATCTCCATCTGGCCCATCATCCCGGTGGCCGAGTGGTCGAGCATGTGGCAGTGGTACACGTACCGCCCCTCGAACCCGTCGAACCGGACCTTGATGCGCACGGTCGCGCCGGGCGGGACGGTCACGGTGTCCTTCAACCCGGTCTCGTGGCCGCCGACCGCGACACCCGCGCGGTCGAGCACCTGGAACTGGACGAGGTGCAGGTGCAGGTTGTGGGGGATGGCGGGTGCGGTGTCGGCGTTGGTGATCCGCCAGATCTCGGTGGTGCCGAGCTTGATGTGCTGGTCGACCCTGGTGGAGTCGAAGACCTTGCCGTCGAACTGGAACGCGCCGGTCGACAGGTCGAGCTTGAGCTGGATGTCGCGGGTGACGGTGGCCGTGCCCAGGTTCGGCAGCGCGCGCAGCACCGACGGCACCCTGCTCGTGTCGGTGGCGGTGCGCACGACGTCGAAGCGCATCACCGACTTCGTGCTGTCCACCTCGCCGAGGTCGTTGCCCAGCACCACCTTGGTGCCGACCGCGTAGCGGGAGAAGTCGACGACGACCTCCACGCGCTCGCCCGGCCACAGGTCGAAGCTCGACGCGGTGATCGGCGCGGGCAGCAGGCCGCCGTCGGAGCCGATCAGGGTCATCGCCGACCCGTCGGCGAGCTTGAGCCGGAACGCGCGCTCGTTGGAGCCGTTGACGAAGCGCAGCCGGTACTTGCGCGCCGCGACCTGGAAGTAGGGCTGCGGCTTGCCGTTGACCAGCAGCGTCGTCCTGGCGTTGAAGTCGCCGTTGACGTAGACGAGCTGGCCCGCGTCGTCGAAGTGCGCGTCCCGCACCATCAGCGGCACGTCGTAGTCGCCGCCGGGCAGCCCCAACGCGGTTTCCTGGTCGTCCTTCAGCAGGTAGAACCCGGCAAGGCCGCGGTAGACCTGCTCGGCCTCGGTGTGGTGCGCGTGGGCGTGGTACCAGAACGTCCCGCCCAGTTGCGCGTTCGGGTACCGGTACTCGCGGCTGCCGCCGGGGTTGATGACGTCCATGGGGTAGCCGTCGCTGGAGGCGGCCACGTGCGCGCCGTGCAGGTGGGCGACGGTCGGCGCGGTCAACGAGTTGGTGTGCGTGACGGAGACCTCGCGGCCGCGCCGCGCGACGATGGTCGCGGCCGGGAAGTTCCCGTTGTAGGTGAACACCTTCGTCCGCACGCCGGGGAAGACCTCCGCGGTGGTCTCGCCTATCGCCACGTTGTAGAAGTCGGTGGTCGCCGTCTGGCGGACGGGTCTGGCCACCGGGGGGATCGGCAGCGGCGCGGAGAACGGCGTCGCCGTCACGGTCGGCATCAGCGCCGCGATGGCTCGTTCGGCCGGGAGCAGCGCGACCGCGCCGCCCAGCCCGGTGAGCTTCATGAGGCTTCGTCGGGTGACCATGGTGGGTCCTTTCGGTCAGGACAAGGGGAATGGGGCGGGGGAGGGCAGGTGGAGTCGCCACGGGAGTCCGATGAGGACGGTCAGGACGAGCGCGAGCAGGAACGCGTAGCGCCCGACCACCGCCGCGTCGACCAGGAACTGCCGGAACGAGGGGAGGACGCCGAGGCTGATCGACGCGACGAGCGGTGTCATCACGACGGCGGCCACACCGGTGAGCGCGGCGAAGCCGAACCGGACCGGCAGCGAGTCGTGCGGCTTCCCCCTGCGCCGCAGCACTTCGCGGACCAGCAGGACGCACCCGACGAGCAGCACCATGGCCACGTGCGCCGCGAGCACCGCGGTGCCGACGAGGTGGGGCAGCGGCTCGGCGCAGATGGGCGGCGGGCCGGGCACGGCGGACTGGCCGTGGTGGCCGAGCCCGGCCGCCGCGGTCACCGACCGGCCCGCGGGGGTCATGCCCGCGGGAACCCGTGCGGACAGCACCCACGTGACGACGGCGGAATGGAGGAGGGCGAGCAGGGCGAGTCTGCCCGGTGAGAGTGCGAGCACACCGGTACCCCGCGGACGCGTGAGCATGTCGGACCCTTCGGATCACGTGGTTCGGGGCCCGCGGTGTGCCCCGCTCGCCCTGCTGAGTCGACGAGCCGCCGCGGCCGGTGCCCGGCCGGGCTTCATCACGTTCGCCGACGCCCGACCGGACGGGGGTCCGGTCGGGCGGCAGTGGTGGTGGTCATCCGGACGCGCGCCGATGGGCGTCCGGGTCCGGCGCCCTTGTCGGGCGCGCGGTCATGCCGCCCGGAGAGCCGACGACCCCGTCGGCTCTCCGGGCGCATGGGTGTAGCGGTGGTCAGGTCCGGCTGTCCGTGGTCGGTGCGGCGGCTTCCGGGAAGTCGCGGCACCGGTGGGCGACCGGACCCCGTCCGTGCTGGGTCATCCCGCCCGGAAGGCCGACGATCCCGTCGGCCTTCCGGGCGGTACCGGTGGAACGGCGGTCAGAACCGCCTGCCGGTGATGAACGCGGCGATCTCCAGGAAGTCCTCGCGCACCTCGTCCTCGATCCCCGAGCTGTCGAGGCACTCCTGCGCGGAGGCGATCTGCCGCGCGGCCTCGTTCTCCGCCCAGTCCCTCGCCCCCGAGAGCTCCACGAGGACGGTCACGCGCGCGACCTGCTGTTCGGTGAGGGGTTCCGCGCCGAAGTAGAGGGCGGCCAGCTCCCCCGACCTCGGCGCGTTGAGCGCCTTCACCACGGGCAGGGACTTCTTGCGGGCCCGCAGGTCGGCTCCGACCTGCTTGCCGGTGCGCTCGGGCTCGCCCCAGATCCCCAGCATGTCGTCGACGAGTTGGAACGCGAGCCCGACGTGCTCGCCGAACGCGTTGAGCCGCTTGACGAGCATCGGGTCCGCGCCGACGAGGTCGGCGCCCAGCGAGCTGGCGCAGGCCAGCAGCGCACCGGTCTTGTCGCCCGCCATCTTCAGGCACTCGGTCAGCGTCACGTCCTCGCGCCGCTCGAAGTCGACGTCGGAGACCTGGCCGCTGATCATGCGCTGGGTCGAGGTCATCAGCGACACCGCGGCCGAGCGGGCGCCCGCGCCGTCGGAGTCGAGCAGCACGGCCGTCGCCGCCGTCAGCAGCGCGTCGCCCGCCAGGATCGCCTTGGGCACGCCGAAGAGCGTCCACGCCGTCGCCCGGCCCCGGCGGTCGGTGTCGCCGTCCATGATGTCGTCGTGCAGCAGGGAGAAGTTGTGCACCAGCTCCATCGCGACCGCGGCGGGCACACCGGCGGTCGGCGTGCTCCCCGCGGCGCGGGCGGACAGCAGGGCCAGCGCGGGGCGGACGAGCTTGCCGCCCCAGGCGCCGGTGGGCCTGCCGTCGGCGTCGGCCCAGCCCTGGTGGTACTGGGCGACCCGCTCCATCTCGGGGCACAGGTAGTGCTGCACCGCTTCGCGCAGGACGGGGGCGACCATCGCCATGCCGGTGTCGAGGGCGGCGGGCAGCATCCTGATCGGTGCCGCGGTCATCGGGCCACCGCCGCTCGGGACGTCGTGGGTTCCGTTGGGGAAGCGGGATCGTGGGCCGTTCGGCCCACCTGCCGGTGGCCGGGTGCGCTGGTGCGTCGCATGGGTTGAACCTCCACGGTGGGGGCAGCGATGGTCACAAAGTGGGTGCAGGGGACCGCGGTGTGGCGCTTCACGGTGTGGGGAGGTCGGGCGGCGTCGGGATCGCGGGGCGCAGCAGCGTCCGGAGGACGACCTGCGGTGAGGTGAGCAGACTGCTGGGGGGCTCGAGGAGGAACAGGACGTCCCGGAAGGCCCGGCACACCACCGTATCGCCGGGCACCCGGACACGCACGCGTTCCAGGTACCGGTTCAGGAGCCGGTCGACGAACCCGGAGCGCACCGCGTCGCCGGTGGCTCCCGGCATCGGGCTGTCGGCGCCGGTGGCGACGTCCCACGCCCCGTTCGAGGACCGCAGGACCTTGCGCTGCAGGACGTGCGCCGAGGGGACGTCGGGCTTGGCCAGGGCGCGGTCGAGGGCGACGGCGTTCAGCGCCGCCACCGAGAGGCCCTGGCCGTAGACCGGGTTGAACATGCACAGCGCGTCCCCGACGACGAGGAGCCCGGTGCGGTCGCGGGCCGCGAGGTCGTAGCGCCGCCGCCGGTTCGCGGTGTGCCGGTACCCGACGGGACGGCTGAGCGGACGCGCGGTGCTGAGCCACTTGTGCGGGGCGTCGTGGGGCAGGGAGGTGGCGAAGTCGACGAAGCCCGCCGGATCGGTGGGCGGGGCCTGCCCCCGCGGCCCGGACAGCGTGACCATCCAGCGGTCGCCCTCGGCGGGCAGGATGATCGCGCCGAATGGCTGGGCCGCGTCGGGGACGATGTAGAAACCCCTTACCTGATCCGGGGATCCGGCGTCGTCGGTCTCGAAGACGCAAGTGGCGTAAGCCCTCCCGGTCTCCAGCACCTCCTCGGCGGGTGCGGTCCCGCCGAGCGCGGTCAGCCATTCGGGCGTCCGGCTGCCGCGCCCGGTGGCGTCCACCACCAGGTCGGCCTCGATGCCGTCGTGCTCCTGGTGGTCGGTTCCCCTGCCGCGGACCGAGACCCCGGTGATCCGGTCGGGACCGCCGAGGAACCCGGTCGCCTCGGTCGAGGTCAGCACGTCGATGCGCGGGTCGGCCAGCACCCGGCCGCGGACCACGTGGTCCAGCAGCGGTCGCGACCCGGTCATGACCGGACGGGACGCGTTGGCGCGCGACACCCACTGGCCCGCCTGCCACACACCGAGGTCCGCCGGGATCGACAGGTTCGGCGCGCCCGCGTCCTCCAGTTCCCGCACCACGCCGGGCAGGAGCTCGTCGAGTGCGTTCATGCCGCTGGTGAGCAGGACGTGGGTGTGCCGGGACTGCGGCACACCGGACCTCGGCCCGCTGCCCGCGTCGTAGTTGTCGCGCTCCAGCACCGTCACCCGCTCGGCGTGGCGCGACAGGACGTGGGCGGCGAGCAGGCCCGCCATGCTGCCGCCGAGGATTACGACGTGCCCCAGCGGGGAACTCGGGGAGTGCGCGCGCATTTCTCGCCTCTCAGGAATGCGTCCGGGGCCTTCCGGCGGTGGCGCCGTCGGCGTATTCGCACCGCGGCGTTCCGTTCAACTGGCGTTCGAGGTATTCGAGGCCGGAGGTGTCACCCGAGCCCGGCAGGCTGCCGATCATGTGCTCGACCATCTTCAAATGCGTGTACCGCCACTGCCGGATCGCGGCGCTGAGCCCCAGCAGTTGCAGGGGTTCCACCCCGAGTTCGCGGCCGGTGTTCCCGGTGGTGAGGCGCTCGGTCGTCCGGAACAGTTCGTGGAACTGGGGGGACTGCAGACCGCTCGCCGTTCCGAACCGATCGCGGAACCGCATGAAGTCCTCCGGCTCCAACGTGCGGTGCATCAACTCCAAATGCCCGACGAGGGCGTGGACGATGTGGGTCGCCCGATCCACCCGGTAGGCGGAGCAGTTTTCGCCGCAGTCCCCGGCCTCGATGTGGCGGAGATCGGCGATCGCCTGGCTGAGCAGCGTCTCGGACGCCTGGTGCACGACGATGAAAAGCCGTTCGCTGTCGTGGAGGTCCTGCTGGTCGGACGGTGTGAGCGGATTCTGCAGCGCCAGCAGTTCCTTCAGGTGAAGGTACCCCGAATAGTTCATGACGGTCACGATGACAACCTCCTCGAGTGCGTCCGCGCGCTACACCAGACGACCGGGCACGGTGAGTTCCGCGAGGGCGTCCCGATGTGCGGTCGGGGGCAGGCTGTCCAACGCGCGTCCGGCCAGACGCGCGTAGCGGTGCGACATCGCCCGCGCCGATTCCACGGCCCCGAAGGCGTTCGCCAGTTCCGCCATCGCCTCGTGGCGCTCCTCCAGGGGGGAGGAGGTGTCGGCGAGCAGGTGCTCGATGACGCGCTGCTTGTCGCGCGGCGCGCGGCGGTGCGCGAGCAGCACCGGCAGGGTGGGCCTGCCGTTGCGGATGTCCGAGATGTTCGGTTTTCCGGCATTGGTCCCGTCGAAGGCCATCAGGTCGTCGCGGATCTGGTAGCCGACTCCGAGCAGGTCGCTGTACTGCTTGAGCGCCGCGAGGGAGGCGTCGTCGGCTCCGCTGAGCGTGGCGCCGAGCCCGCACGCCATCCAGAGCAGCGCCCCGCTCTTGTCCTTGATCATGTTGAGGTAGGTGGCGGTGGAGCAGACGGTGCGGCTCATCCGGACCTCCGTGAGCGCCGCCTCGCCGATGCGCAGGCCGGTCTCGGAGAGGATGGTCAGCGCCCGGCCGACGCGGTCGACCGGGACACCGGCCTCCTGGCAGCGGGCCAGCGCGGCGAAACCGTGGAAGAACAGGCCGTCGCCGCCCAGAATGGCCGTCGACGATCCGTAGGCCGAGTGGGCGGCGCGTTTGCTCCGCCGCTGCGGGTCGCCGTCGATGATGTCGTCGTGCATCATCGCGCCGACCTGGATGCATTCCACCGCGACCGCGGCCGGAAGGACCTGTGACATTTCACCGCCGACGGCCAGCGCCGATCGGATCAACATCCACGGGCCCATCATCTTGCCGAATGGGACCAATCCGTAGCGCACGACCTCGTCGAGACCGGAAATGCCGTCGGGCCACCGGAATTCCACTTCGGCGCGGACCAGTGCTGCTATCTCGGGATCGGCTACCTGAGGCACATCCGTCTCCGTCATGCAACTGACTGTAGAAGTGGTGTTGTGAATTGTCTTCAAAGCCGGACGATGGGGGCCCGAAGGGGAACGGGTCATGGACTGTTCCGGCCCGGAAGTGGGTCCGCGGATCCGTTCCCGGAGGCTTTCACCGGGCTTTTCGAGGCGAAATGGAGTTGTTGCGGGCACAAGGGTAGCGGTCTGTTCGGGCGGTGTGGAGGTCCGTGAGGGCACCTTTCCACCGCGCGTTCGGATACCGGTCGGGGTCGATCCGGGTGAATGGGCGCGGAAGTCCGCGTCTGCACCCGCCAACCGGTGCTGATGAGTGGCCGGAAGGACGATTCGGCGGGAATTCCGGGGGCCGGTGAGTCCGGTGCGGCCCGCGTCCGCGCCCCGTCGTCAGTGGCGCGAACCGACCGCGGTGGCTTGGCGCGAACCGACCGCCCCCGGCGGTCGGTCGGTGCCCGGTTCGCCGGTGCGACCCCGAGCCGTCGAGGTCACATCGCGAGGCCCTTGATGGCCGTGCGCAAGGCGGTCTGCGTCGCGTCGGTCATGCTGCCCGGCTCCTCGACGCCCTGGTCGATGGTCCAGGCGTAGTGCTCCAGCGCGATGCGGAGCGCGACGTTCAACATGCCCGCCTGTACCTTGGTCTCCAGCGCGTCCGGCGGCAGGCCGGTGCGTTCGGCGATGACCCCCGCGAAGGCGCTCTCCGAGTCGAGGTGGCTCTGCAGCCAGACCGACCGGATGGCGGGCTCCGTGCGGGTCAGCCGCACGAGGTCCAAAGTGGACTCGGGGGTCGCCTCGGCGAGGTCCTCCTCGTGCAGCAGCTGTTCGAGCAGCGGCATGTCGCGCGGCCACTCGTGGAACTTCTGCACGACGACCGCGATCCCGTGCTGGAGCAGGGGGAGGACGCAGCCCTCCTTGGACGGGGAGTACCGCCACAGGGTGCGGGTCGAGATGCCCAGCCCGTCCGCGATCTGCTCGACGGACGTGGCGGCGACGCCCTGCGACTTGAAGAGGTCAAGCGCCACCGTCGCGATCTGCAGCCGGATGATCTCCTTCCGCCGCTCGGTCATCGGCGGCCTGCCGCGGCCGCGGTCCGCCTGCGCCTCGTCGGGCTCTGCTGTCACGTCCCACATTCTCCTCCAGTCGTCGGACGGGTCGGCACCGCGCCCGTCGTACGGACCCCCGGTGTCGATGTCACTGGTAGCCAAAATGGCACACCATGCCAAATAATGCTAGCGTCTGGCCAACGGGTGGAGCGATGAGGCGGTGGACCGCCGCTCCGGCGGTCGACGAAGACCGTCCGCGCCCCGTCCGGCCGGATCCCGGCGCGGCACGTCCAGACGGTTCAGTGAGGTGGGCATGGTGTGCGAAGAGTGCGACGGCCCGTGCGGCCGCGGCGGAGCGTCCCGGTGAACGGGGCGCGGCCCGATCGGGCCGAACGCGCCATCGTGGTCGTCATCGCCCTGGCCGCCGGTGTGGCCGCGATGACGCAGACCCTGGTGGTCCCGTTGCTCGGCGAGCTGCCGGGCCTGCTGCACGCGGGCACGGCGGGCACCTTCTGGGTGGTCATCGCGGCGATGCTCGCCGGCGCGGTCATCAGCCCGGTCATCGGCAGGCTCGGCGACCTCTACGGCAAACGGCGGCTGGTGCTGGTCGTGCTGGCGCTGCTGACGGCCGGGTCGCTGCTCTGCGCGGTGGCCGACTCGCTCGCGCCGATGGTCGTCGGACGGGCGCTCCAGGGCGTGGGCATGGCGATCGTGCCCCTGGGGATCAGCCTGCTGCGCGACGTCCTGTCGCCGCGGCGGGTCGGCACGGCGATCGCGCTGACGTCCTCCGTCCTCGGTGTCGGCTCGGCGTTCGGGCTGCCCGTCGGCGGGATCGTGGCGCAGCTCGGCGACTGGCACCTGCTGTTCTGGGGTGTCGCCGCGCTGACCGCGGTGATCGCCGTGCTGGTGGTGTGGCTGGTCCCGGTGGCGCCGGGGCTCGCGCACGGCAGCTTCGACCTCGTCGGCGCGCTCGGCATGACCGCCGGGCTGACCGCGCTGCTGCTGGCGATCTCCCACGGCGGCGAGTGGGGCTGGTCCAGTCCCACGACCCTCGCGCTGTTCGTCGGCGCGGCGGTCGCGCTCGTGGCCTGGGCCTGGTGGGAACGACGGGTGACCGACCCGCTGATCGACTTCGCCACCGCCGCCCGGCGGCCGGTGCTCCTCACGAACACCGCGTCGGTCGTCGTCGGCTTCGCGATGTACGCGCAGATCCTCGTGGTGCCGCAACTGCTCCAGCTCCCCGTCTCCACGGGGCACGGCCTCGGCCACTCGATGATCTCGGCGGGGTTGTGGATGGTGCCCGCGGGGGCCGCGATGATGATCGCGTCACCGGTGGGGGCCAAGCTCTCGGCGGCGCGCGGACCGAAGTTCTCCCTGGTGCTCGGGACGGTCCTCATCGGACTCGGGTACGTGGCCTGCCTGGTCTGGCTGGGATCCACCGCCGGTCTCGTGTTCGGCACGGTGGTGACCAACGCGGGCGTCGGGTTCGCCTACGGCGCGATGCCCGCCCTGATCATGGGGTCGGTGTCGCCGGGCGAGACCGGTGCCGCGAACGGTTTCAACACGCTGATGCGGTCCATCGGCTCGTCGATGGCGGGTGCGGTGGTGGGTGTCATCTTCACCCGGCTGAGCACATCCGTTGGGGGAGTGGACATCCCGCTGCGGAGCGCCTTCGTGCTCGTCGCGGTGACGGGTGTCGTGAGCTCCGTCGTCGCGCTCCTCGTGAGCGGGGTGATCCCCGTCCGGCACGTCCGGACGCCGCCCGGAAACGATTCACGCAGACCCGTCGCGGTCCCTTCATCGGGGGTCCGTTCCGAATAGACATCCATTGTGGATGGACAGCGGTCCGAATTCCAGAAAAGCCCTGTTGCCACTGCGCTTCGACCACTGCTAACTTGCCTGAATTAAGTGGGTGTCAACTCCCACTTATTATTCCCGCCCCCTTCTCCTCCTGGGACAGAGAGGCAATTCCATGCCCGAACCCAAGGTGCTCCCGATCGCGGCTCGCGCCGCCGGCTGCCCGTTCGACCCCGCCGCCGGGCTCTACGAGATCCAGAAGGAAGACGCGCTGCCGCGGGTCAAGGTGCCCAGTCCGCTGCTCGGCGAGTTCGACGCCGTGGCGATCACGCGGTACGAGGACGCCAAGAGCGCCCTGAGCGACGACCGCCTCCAGATGGGCTTCGTCTTCGACCCCGACCAGCCCCGGACCATGCTCAACCAGCCGGGCAACCTGCTCAACTACAACGGCGCCGACCACTCCCGGCTGCGGCGCATGCTCACCGGCACGTTCACGATCAAGCGGGTGCGCTCGCTGCGCCCGATGATCGAGGGGATCGTCGAGGCCAGGCTCGCCGCGCTGGAGGAGGCGGGCCAGGGCGCCGACCTCGTGACGGTGTTCAGCACCCCCATCCCGACCCAGGTCATCTGCGAGCTGCTGGGCGTGCCCTACGAGGACCGCGACGACTTCCAGCGCCGCGCGAAGGTCGGGCTGGACGTCAACACGACCTTCGAGGAGCAGATCCAGAACCTCAAGGACATGGACGCCTACATGTCCACGTTGGTCGCGGCCCACCGCGAGGAGCCGGGCGACAACCTGCTCGGCGGCGTGGTGCGCGACTTCGGCGCCGAGCTGTCCGACGACGAGCTGGTCGGCATCGGCAACATGCTGCTCATCGCCGGGCACGAGACGACCGCCAGCATGCTCTCGGCCAGCGCCGCGCTGCTGCTGGAGAACCCCGACCAGCTCGCGATCATGCGCGACGAGCCGGAGGCGGTCGACGGCGCGATCGAGGAGCTGCTGCGCTACATCGCGCCCGCCACGATCATGCCGCGCCAGGCGGCCGAGGACTTCTGCCTGCGCGACGGCGAGGTCATCAAGCAGGGCGAACGGGTCGTCGTGTCGATCCTGGTCGCCAACCGCGACCCGAACTCCAGCGACCGGGACCTCGACGTCCTGGACGTGCGCAGGCCGCCGCAGCCCCACGTCACCTTCGGCTACGGCGCCCACCAGTGCCTCGGCCAGCAGCTGGCCCGCATGGAGCTGCGGGTGGCCCTGCCCGCCCTGTTCAACCGGTTCCCCGGCCTGCGGCTCCTCGACCAGGACCAGAAGATCGACTACCGGACCACGGCGCTGGTCTTCGGTGTGAACAAGCTGCCGGTCGCGTGGTAACCCGTCAGGAGGCGACGATGGTCATGCAGGTCGAGATCGACGAGCCCCGGTGCGTCGCCGCCGGGCACTGCGTGGTGGCGGCGCCCGAGGTGTTCGACCAGCGCGACGACGACGGTGTCGTGGTCCTGCTGGACGCGAACCCGCCGGACGACGAGCACGAGCACGTCCGCGAGGCCGCGCTGCTCTGCCCGGCCGCCGCGATCATCGTCCGCGACCGCGGGGGTGCCCCGTGAGCGACGTGCTCGTGGTCGGCGCGTCGGCGGCCGGACTGGCCACCGCGGAGTCGCTGCGCAGGCGGGGCTTCACCGGCTCCATCCGGCTCATCGGGGACGAGGTCCACCAGCCCTACGACCGGCCGCCGCTGTCCAAGAAGGTGCTGTCCGGGGTGTGGGGCGCCGACCAGACCGCGCTGCGCGCCCCGGCCGACCTGGCGGCGCTCGACATCGACCTGGTGCTGAGCAGCAGGGCCGTGTCGGTGGACGTCCGGCGGCAGGAGGTCGTCGTCTCCGGAGGACGGCGCCTGCCCTACGGCGACCTGGTGATCGCGACCGGGTTGGCGCCCCGCAGGCTCGGCGCGTTCGACGGCCTGGCGGGCACGCACGTGCTCCGCACGCTCGACGACGTGGAGCGGCTGCGCGCGGAACTGGCCGCGGCCGAACGCCTGATCGTGCTCGGCGCGGGGGTCCTGGGCTGCGAGATCGCCGCGACGGGCCGTCAGCTCGGCCTCGGCGTGACCGTGGTCGACCCGGCGCCGGTGCCGATGGGCGCCCAGGTCGGGCCCGAGATCGGCGAGATGCTGGCCGGACTGCACCGGGCCAACGGCGTCGAGGTGCTGACCGGCACGAAGGCCGAGGCGCCGGTCGTGTCGAACGGCCGGATCACCGAGGTGCTCACCTCGGCCGGGCTGGTCGCCGCGGACGTCGTGGTGGTGGCCGTCGGGTCCACGCCCGCCACCGACTGGCTGGAGGACAGCGGCCTGATCCTGGACGACGGCGTCGTCTGCGACTCCAGGTGCCGGGCCGCGGACAACATCTACGCGGTCGGCGACGTGGCGCGGTGGTGGCACGAGCGGCAGGCGCGCAGCGTCCGGCTGGAGAACCGCACCAACGCCACCGAGCAGGGGCTGGCGGTGGCCGACAACATCATGGGCGCCAACAAGCCCTACGTCCCGGTGCCCTACTTCTGGACCGACCAGTACGACATCCGGATGCAGGTGTTCGGGGACCTCTCGGGCGCCCACACCATCCGGGTGCTGGAGGGCGACCCCGCCACGCGGAAGTTCGTCGCCGCGGCCGAGTCGGGCGGACGGGTCGTCGGCGTCATCGGTTGGAACAGCGCCCGCGGCGTCCGCAAGGCCCGCGAGCTCATCGCCGACCGCGACTAGCGGCCGTCGAACGGCGGGTAGACCTCGGGAAGCGGAAGGGCAGGTGGCAGCGGTGTCGGCGCGTCGACCACGCAGAGCGCGTCCACGAGCAGGAACAGGTAACGGCGCCAGCCGTCGCTGCCCGGTTCGAAGGAGGCGAGCGGTCCGGTGAGCATCATCATCAGCCGGGGCGTGTCCTCCTCGGTGAGGTCCTCCCGGAACACGCCGTCGGCCTGGCCGCGCCTGATGATCCTGTTCAGGCCGTCGATGAACGCCGTCGGCAGGTCCATGTTCATCAGGCCGACCGTCGCCGCCGCCGCGAGCAGGAGCTTCTTGTCGGAGTTCGTGGTCAGCGCCGGTTCCAGCACCATCAGCAGGGCTTTCCGCGCGTCGGGCTCCCGCGCGGCGCTCTCGAGGGCCGGGGCCATGACCCCGTCGGCCTGCCGGTCCAGCACCGCCTTGATGAGCGCCGCCTTGTTGGCGAACCGCCGGAACAGCGTGGTGGTGCCGACGCCCGCCTCGGAGGCTATCTCCTCCAGCTGGACGTCGATTCCCTGTTCGATGAAAAGCTTCTCCGCCGCGTTCACGATCTTGAAGAAGTTTCGCGCCGCGTCGGCTCTCAGCGGAAAGGGTTGGTGGTCGACCATGCGGCCACTGTAGCAACCGATGATTGATCCGATCGCTGATTCGACACGTGTTCCGTTCGCCTCGTCCGAGGAGAAACCAATGTTTGACGTCGAAGTGCCGGTGCTCATTGTGGGGGGCGGCGGATGCGGGCTCGCCGCGTCCATATTCCTGTCCGACCTCGGCGTCGACCACCTGCTGGTCGAACGGCGGGAGTCGACCTCCGTCCTGCCCAGGGCCCACTACCTCAACCAGCGCACCATGGAGATCTTCCGGCAGCACGGGCTCGCCGACGACGTGTACCGGGTCAGCGCCCCGCTGGCGAACATCGGCGAGGTCGTCTGGCGCACCTCGCTGGCCGGTGACGGGCCGCTGGACGGCCGCGACCTCCACCGGATGGACGCGTTCGGCGGGCGTTCGACGGCCGGGCCGTACGCCGCCGACAGCCCCTGCCCGTCGACCAACCTCCCGCAGCACCGCCTCGAGCCGCTGATGCGCGAGCACGCCGACGAGCGGGCGCCGGGCAGCGTGCTGTTCAACCAGGTGATGGACGGGTTCACCCAGGACGACACCGGCGTGACCGCCGTGGTGACCGACCGGGCGACCGGGGTCAGCCGCACCGTGCGGGCCCGCTACCTGCTGGGCGCGGACGGCGGTCGGAGCATCGGCGCGGCGCTCGGCGTGGGGATGGCGGGCGACGGCGGCGCGTTCGACGTGATCTCCGTCCACTTCAGCGCGGACCTCTCGCGGTGGTGGCCCGGTGATTCCGTTCTGATCACCAATTTCGTGAGTCCGGACGGCGGGATGATTTCCCGCTACGGAATGGTGGCGATGGGGCCGAGTTGGGGACTCGCTTCCGAGGAATGGGCATTGCATTTCCATTTCCCGGCGGGCGTGACCCCTGATTTGGGTGAGGACGCCGCGATTGCCAGGGTGCGCGAACTGCTGAAGCTGCCGGACCTCGACGTGGTGATCCACCAGGTGAGCAAGTACCACCCGGAAGCGGTCATCGCGGACGGGTTCCGGGTCGGCAGGGTGTTCCTCGCGGGCGACGCCGCGCACCGCCAGCCGCCGGCCACCGGCCTAGGCCTGAACTCGGCGATCCAGGACGCGCACAACATCGCCTGGAAGCTGGCCGCCGTGCTCGACGGCCGGGCCGACGACGCGCTGCTGGAGTCCTACGAGGCCGAACGACTGCCCACCGCGCACCGCAACGTGAGCTGGGCGATGTACGCCTTCCGCAACCACGCGGTCGCCCACGCGGGTCTGGGCCTGTTCCCCGGCCAGCCGCCGGAGGCCACGCGGACCAACTTCGAGGCGCTGTTCTCCGACACCCCGATGGGGGAGACCCGGCGGGTCAGGGCCGACGAGGTCTTCGCGACCCAGCGGGTCGAGTACCAGGCGCACGACATCGAGATCGGGTTCGCCTACGAGACCGGCGCGCTGGTGCCGGACGGCTCGCCGCCACCGCCGCGGGACCCGATGGGCGCCGACTACCACCCGGTCACCAGGCCGGGACACCGGTTGCCGCACGCGTGGCTGACCCGCGGCGCCGACCGCGTGTCCTCCCACGACCTCGTCGGCGACCGCGGCGGCTTCGCGCTGATCACCGGATCGGTGGAGGACGGCTGGGCGGTCGCGGCCAAGGAGGCCGCCGACACCTGCGGCGTGGCGATCACCGTCGTGCCCATCGGCACCGAACCCGACGCCGCCCGCTACCACGACGCCGACGGCGCGTGGTCCGCGGTGAAGGGGATCGCCGAGGGCGGCGCCGTCCTGGTGCGGCCGGACAACCACATCGCCTGGCGCGCCTCCGAGGACGGCGGCGAGAACGCGGGCCGGGAACTCACCGCGGTGCTCCGCCGGATCCTCGGCCACCGCGACACCACGACCACCGGGAGCTGAACCCTTGTCCACCACCGAACACGAGCGGATCGTGCGCGACTTCCTCACCGGCATGGGGCCGACCCCGGCCGACATCGCGTCCACTGTGGACCGCCACCTCACCGACGACTGCGTCTGGGAGAACCCCGGAACGCCGCCGTGCCACGGCAAACCCGAGATCCTCAAGCTCATGCCGCCCGACTTCGCCCGGCTGGAGGTCCGCTTCCGGCACATGGCCACCGCGGGCGACACGGTGCTCGTGGAGCGGGTCGAGGACATGCTCCGCGAGGACGGCACGGCCATCGCCCGCAACCTCAAGGTGATGGCGGCGTTCGAGCTGCGCGGCGGCCGCATCAGCGCGTGGCGGGACTA
Source organism: Umezawaea sp. Da 62-37 (assembly GCF_032460545.1). Lineage (GTDB taxonomy): Bacteria > Actinomycetota > Actinomycetes > Mycobacteriales > Pseudonocardiaceae > Umezawaea. The sequence continues at coordinate 752,714 of NZ_CP135965.1, read as the reverse complement.
CTTCGACATCACCAACCTCGTCTCCGATCCGCCGGAGTGGTGAGCCCGGTGATCCAGGACCGGCAGACCGCGCCGCCGTTGCCGCGCCCCGACCTGCGCCGCGCCTTCGGCCAGTTCCCCTCCGGTGTCACGGCGATCGCGGCACTGGTCGACGGGACCGCGCTCGGCATCGCGGTGAGCTCGTTCACCACCGTGTCCCTCGACCCGCCGCTGGTGTCGATCTGCGTGATGGAGACCTCCAGGACGTGGGAACGGCTGCGCACCGCTGACCGGATCGGGGTCAGCGTGCTCGGCGCCGAGCACGCCGAGACCGCGAGGCGCCTCGCGGCGCCCGCGGAACACCGCTTCACAGCGGAAGACTGGTGCGCGGGCGACGGCGGCGCCATCCGGTTCACCGGGACGCCCGCGTGGCTCGAGTGCTCGCTCGAACAGGAGATCCCGGCCGGGGACCACGTCCTCGCGCTGCTGCGGATCCGGCGCGTCGAGTCGGACGCCGCGGTCCTCCCGCTGGTGTACCACGCGAGCGGTTTCCACCGCCTCGCCCACTGACCCAGGAAGGCAGTCACATGACGAACGTGCGCACGGACGCGAAGGAACTGCGGGTCGAACTGGTGGAACGGGTCCACTCGATCGGCCAGGTCCTCGCGGACGGAGTCGCCCAGGGCGACCGCGAACGCCGACTGCCCGACGCGACGGTGCGGGCCGTCGAGGAGTCCCAGGTCGGCATGCTCTGGACCGCCCAGTCCTACGGGGGCCTGGAAACCGACGTCCGCACCCTCAGCGAGGTCACCAAGTCCCTTGCCAGGTACTGCCCGTCGACCTCGTGGGTGGTCAACAACATCAACGGGTCCAACCTGCTCGCCTCGCGGTTCCCCGAGGTGGCGCGGGACGAGGTGTTCGGCGCCAACCCCGGCGCCAAGCTCGCCTCGGTCTTCGTCGCGATGGGCAAGGCGGTCCGCGCCGACGGCGGGTACCTGCTCTCCGGCAAGTGGCCCTACTCCTCGGGGATCCTGCACGACGACTGGGCGATCCTGAGCGCCCTGGAGACCGACGCCGACGGCGAGGTCGTCCAGCCGGTGTCGGTGCTCGTGCCCGTCTCCGAGCTGACGGTCGAGGACACCTGGGCCACGGTCGGCATGCGCGCCACCGGCAGCCACACCTCCGTCGCCACCGAGGTGTTCGTCCCCGAGCACCGGGTGATCCCCTTCCGGGTGCAGCTCGGCCGCGACAACGCCACCGACCTCTCGCTGCCGCCGCTGTTCCGCACGCCCGCCGTGGCCGCGATGGCCGTCATCTGCGCGTCGGTCGTGGTCGGCGTCGGACAGGCGGCGCGCGCGGTGGTCGTCGACCGGGCACCGGGACGCGGTGTCGCGCCGACGGTCTACAAGAGCCAGCCCGACTCGCAGACGTTCGTCTCCTCGCTCGGCCGGACGGCGCTGACCATCGACGCGGCCGAACTGCACCTGCGGCGCGCCGCCGACGTGATCGACGAGGCCGCCGCGGCGGCGATCGCCCTGCCCGACAGCGAACTGCGCCGGATCCGCGGCGACGTCGGGCAGGCGGTGAGCCTGGTGACCACCGCGCTCGACGAGCTGATGTGGCTGCACGGCGCCGCGGCGTTCGCCGAGTCGAGCCCGATGCAGCAGTACTGGCGCGACGCCAACACCGCCGCGCGGCACGCGATGCTCAACGTGCACGTCGGCCGCGAGCTCTACGGCGGCGCGTTCTTCGGGCTCGACTCCATCGTGCCCAGCCTCTGACCGGCCAGGACCCCGCCCACCACCCTCCCGAACGGCGAAGGAGCGCACCATGGACTGGCTGCCCCCGCCCCTCTTCCCGATGTCGGACATCGCACCGGTCTCGATCGGCGCGGCCGCCGTGCCGCAGTGGCTGTTCTGGTCGGTCGCGGGCCCCACCGCGATCGGCTGGATGCTGACCTACGTGCTGGCGATCCGACAGGCCTTCGCCGACGGGCGGGTGGGCATCCCCGCGTACCTGGTGGCGGTGAACTTCGCCTGGGAGTTCAGCCTCACCTTCCTGCTGGAGCAGACGCCCGCGCAGCGGGGGATCAACCTCTCCTGGGTGGTGATCAACGTCGTCCTGCTCTACCAGGTGTTCCGGTACGGGCGGGTCGACTACCCCCGGCTGTCACCGCGGGTGTTCCGCTGGTCGGTCGTCGGTGTCCTGGTGTGGGCGTCGCTGGTCGTGATGGCCGGCGCGAACGAGTTCCACGACCTCGACGGCATGTACATCGGCATGATCATCAACGTGCCGCTCAGCGCCGCCTTCATCCTGATGCTCAAGCGGCGCGGGTCCTCGGTGGGGCAGTCCATGCACATCGCGACCGCGAAGTTCGTCGGCTCGCTCTTCGCCGGGTTCACCGGATTCCTGCTGTACCCCTCCCGCCTGCTGTTCCTGGTGCTGGTGCCGACGATGGTCGCCCTCGACATCGCCTACATCGTGCTGCTGCGCCGGAGGATGCTGGCCGAAGGCAGACCGCTCTGGGCATTGCGCGCGCGGGCGGTCCCGGTGGAATCCGCGGAACCGGCTCCCGTCACGACGTAGTAGCGGTTCCGCGAGAACGACGACCACCGGACCTCCTGGTCCGGTGGTTTTCGTCTGCCCGGTGAAGTCCGCTCGGACATCGGGAATATCGGCGATTGCCCTCTCGGGCATGGTTCTCCAGGGTTGCCGGATGGGTAACCGGTCAGCGTCCGCGCCTGCTTGGAGTGGTTCCCCCTCCATCGGTTGTCGACGCACCCCATTGTTCGGCTCCAGACTTCGGTAGCTCCACAGGTATCGGCTACGGGAATCCGCGTAGCGTCGGGGTCGAACCGCGAGATCGATTTGGAGGTGAGGAATGTCTGACGTGGACGTTCGAGTCGATGAAGTCGGTAACGCGCTGTCCGGAACGAGGTGGGTGGGAACCGACGAGGTGAAGGGCGACTCCTTCTTCGCCGACCCGACCCTGGACCACGTGCCTCCCGCGGCGCTTTTCGACGCCGCCGTCCGGGCGGCGACGACGATGCTCGGCCGTATCGACCCGGACCGGATGTCCTCACGACTGCGATCGGTCGAGGCGAAATTCCCCGGACTCTGCGAGCGCGGTGTGCCCGCGGATCTGCGGCTCGGATTCCCGGACCTGAGGCCCGGTACGAGTTGTGTGCCTTTCGAGGTGATCCAGGGAGCTGTCGTCGTGTGCGTCGGACGGCTGTGGATGTCGCATTCGGACGATGACGACGACGAGCTGCTCGCGCCGTGGATCATGAGTCCCGGCAGGCGCGCCGGACACGGCCTGCTGGACGCGCAGGCGTCGTGGCGGATGCTCATCGGCCCTCCTCGCAAGACCACCGAGGACTACCTGGTCGCGGACATGGTGGGCCCCTCGGCCCCCGGCGACGCGGGCGTGCACGCCGCCAGCCTGGTCCTGGAGGCGGCCCGCCAGGTCGCCGCGGTCGTCGCGAAAGCGAGCGGGAACGGCCGGAAGAACTCGTATTTCACCGTGTCCTCGATCGAGATGTCGCTCTCCGCGGGCGAATCCTGGGAAAGCTACCCGGAGATGATCTGCCACGGCTGGGAGGTGGCCCGCCGAAGGGTGTCCGCCTCCATCGCCCTGCACGTCGACGGCGTGCCGAGGGGAAGCCTGGTGATCGACGGCCGCTAGTGCCGCCGTCCGAGCGCCGTATCCGCCGAATTTCTTTCACAATCCGTTCGTCGGCACCAAGGGATCCGCGATGCGACCATCGCGGATCCCTTTTCGCGTTCTCCGGCATATGCGTCCCTCCGCCGGCATTCGCGACCCGTCCGCGGCGCGGGTTCGGCGGTCGTGCGCGTCGATGCGATCCGCAGTGGACGGTGTTAACCGGAGTGATCTTGGTCGACCGGCATGGAGAAAAGGGATCCAATTCGCGGCGGTCTGTGCGGTGTCAACGAGTCGGGTGTTTCGGCATTATGAACTCTCCGCTTTTCTGGATAATGTCCACTGTTCGTTTCGGTATCGTGCTGAGACGCGCGATGACCGTTCGGGCAATCGGGGCTCGGCGGGATATCCGAACGGGCATCCCCAACTCCGCGATTGTCGGGGGAATGACCGAGTGGTGCCGGCTTTCGGTCAATACCCTGTTTGGCTTTGCCGCGGTGTTCTCACCAGCCGTAGTGTTCCGATCACGGCGCGGGACCGCCCGCAAGTGCCGCCAGGCCTCAGAGTGCATACGGGGAGTGCGTATGGTTCCGACCGCGGAGTTGAAGGTCTCACTGCTCGGCGAGCCGCGCGCCTGGCTCGGTGATTCCCCGCTGAAGCTCGGCAACGGCCTGCAGGCCGCCGCGTTCGTCGCGCTCGCCCTGCGCGCCAACAGGGTCGTCTCCCGCACCGAACTGATCACCGACCTGTGGGGCGAGACGCGCCCATCCGGTGCGAGCAACCGGATCTACACCTACATCTCCGCCCTCCGGCGGATCCTGGGCGGCGGAGGTGAGGGCCGGGGCACGGCGGAGGTGCTGGAGAGCGGCTACTCCGGCTACCGGCTCGCGATCGCCTCGGACGACCTCGACTTCGCGCTCCTGCAGCGCTACCGGGACAGCGCACGCGTTTCCCGCGCCGCGGGCGACCTCGCGGGCGAACTGTCCTCAGTGGACAGCGCGCTCGCGATGTGGAAGGGCGAGGCGCTCAGCTCCGTGCCCGGCCCGCTCGCCCTCTCCTGGCGCGGACGCCTCGACGAGGTGAAGCTCGCGCTGAGCGCCCGCCGCGCCTGCCTGATGATCGATCTCGGGCACCACGACGAGGTCGTCGGCGAACTGCGGGAGCTGACCGCGCTCTACCCCGTGCGCGAGGACATCCACCACTCGCTGATGCTGGCCCTGAGCCGGTCGGGCAGGCCGCTGGAGGCGCTGGAGGTGTACCGCGAGGCCAGGGACATGCTCGTGGAGCGCTTCGGCACCGAACCGGGCGCGGCCCTGCGCGCGCTGCGGCAGGAGGTCCTGGCCGGTGGCGCGACGAAGGCTCCGTCGCCCGACGGCGCCGCCGTGCTCGCCGACCACGACCTGGCCGGAACCGTCCGCCTCCGCGTCGAGAACGCGCGCCCGTCCGCCTTCGTCGGGCGGACCGCTGAACTCGACCGGATCCGGTCCGCGGTGGCGGGCGCCATGGCGGGTCGCGGCGGCTCGCTCTGGATCAACGGCGCTCCGGGGACCGGGAAGACCGCCCTGCTCGGGGAAGGGCTCGCGGACGTGGTCGGCGGGGACTGCGTCGTCGGCTGGGCCGTCGCGGACGAGCTGTCCCAGCGGATCCGGCTCGGCGTGCTGGACGAGTGCGTCGGCCACCTGGACAGCGCTTACCGCGAGCACGTCGGTCAGCAGCCCCCCGACCTCGCCGCCGAGGACGCGGAGGCTCGCGCGGACACCCGACTCCGCCTCGGCGGCGTGATCGCGCGGGTGCGGTCGCTGCTGGACGCCGCGGGCGGCAGGCCGGTGGTCCTGGTGGTCGACGACCTGCACTGGGCCGACGACGAGTCCCTGCTCGTGTGGCGGCACCTGCACACCATGACCAAGCGCCACCCGCTGCTGCTCGTCACCACCTGCCGTCCGCTGCCGCGCAGGCGCAACCTGGACCTGTTGAGGATGCTCGTGGCGGAGTCCGGCTGCGACGTGTTCGACCTCGGTGAGCTGTCCGACACCGAGGCGGACGAACTGCTCCGGGGTTCGTACTCGGCGGATCGACCGGCCGACCACGCGGTGACAACGATGTCGGCGGGCAACCCGGCGTTCGTCCACGCGATCGCGCGGGCCGCGGCCGACCTGCCCGTCCCGAACTGGTCGGTCGCGCCGGCCCCGGTGGTCGAGGTCGTCCGCGAGCACCTGGACTGCCTGTCCGAGTGCACGGGGGAGATGCTCCGCCGGGCGTCGCTGCTCGGCGTCTCGCACACGGTCGGCGAACTGCTGAAGGCGAGCGGCAAGCGCGCCCACGACCTGCTGAACTTCGTCGACGAGGCGCTCGCCGGGGGAGTGCTGGTCGACCTCGGGGGCTCGCGGCTCAGGTTCCGCCACCCGATCGTCCGACGGGTCCTCTACGAGTCCGTCCCGGCCGCGCTGAGGCGCGCCGCGCTGCACGACGCCGACGTCGACGCGACCACGGCGCTGTCCACGTACTGGTCCCGCCCGATCGAGACGCACCCCTCGACACACGACGACGCCGGTGATCGACTGGTGCAGTCGTCGGGATCGGTGCCCCGGTACCGCCGGTGAGCACGTGCCGCGACCGGCACAGGTGGTGAGGGGGAGATGGTGGAGGAGCGCTCCGACGGCCCGTCCGCCGGTTCCGCGGCGGTGCGGCGCCGGGCCGGGCTGATCGCCCGCGGCCGCTGGCAGGAGGCGGACCGCCTCGCCGAGGGGGTCGGTGACTTCGCGGGCCTGGTCTACGTGCCGGGCGGTGATGCGCTGGCGCACGGCGCCGGGGCGCACCGGGTCGACGACGACCCCCTGGAAGGCCGGGAACTGGCGCTGAAGGCCCTGCTGCTGGCGAACCGGGGTGTCGACCGGGCCGTCGCCGTCGAATCGGCCATGGCGGTGCTGGAGTCCCCCGCGCGGCGCGACGCGGTCTGCTTCTGGACCGCGGTCATGGTGCTGACGTTCAGCGACGAACTGGAGCGCGCGGAGGCCGCGTGCGGCCGGGCGGAGGAGTCGGCCGAGTGGCCGGGGACCGCGGGCTGCCGCGACACCGTTGGCCTGCTCAGGGCTCGGATCCACGCGATGTCCGGCCGCACCGAGGAGGCGATCGACCTCTTGCTCGTGCAGCTGTCCTCTGGTGGACTCGGACGGCTCACCGGCATCGCGGTGGCCTGGGCGGTGTCCCTGCTCGCCGACCGGGGCGAGATCGCCGCGGCCAACGACCTGCTGGAGGGCAACGGCTTCACCGGCTCCATGGAGCACGCGCCCGACCGCGCCGAACTGCTGGCCGCGCGCGGGGGCCTGCACCTGAGCGGTGGGAACTTCGAGCGCGGGCTCGACGACTTCCTCGCCTGCGGCCGCGAACTGGACGCGCGCTCCGTGGAGAACTCCGCCGTCATCGCCTGGCGCACCGGCGCGGCCCTGTGCGCCGCGGCGATCGAACGCCGCGACCTCGCGTTCGCCCTGGCCAACGAGGACGTGGCGCACGCGACGACCTGGGGCGCGCCGCGCAGGCAGGCGGTCGCGCTGCACGTCCTCGCCGTGGCCCGCCGGGACCCCCGCAGCGTCGACCTCCTCAAGGAGGCCGTGGCGCTGCTGGACGGGCTGTCCTGCCCCGAGCTCTACCGGGCCGGGCACGACCTCGCGGTGCTGCTCGGCGAGCGCGGCGAGCTGGACGAGGCGCGATCGGTGCTGGAGAGCGCCCGCGCGGTCGCGGAGCGCGGCGGGAACGCCTTCTGGGCCAAGAGGCTGGAGACCGCGGTGCGCAGGCTCGGCGTCTCCGACGCGCTCCCGCTGACCCGGCAGGAACTGGCGGCCGCGAAGCTCGCCAGGGCGGGGTACAGCAACAAGCAGATCGCCGAGAAGCAGATGGTGACCCCCAGGATGGTGGAGCTGCACCTGTCGAGCGTCTACCGCAAGCTCGGCATCTCGGGCAGGCTCGACCTCGCGCTGACGATGACCTTGGCGGACTGACCGCTCAGGACTATCGGGCGGATCCCGTCGGAGCCCCCGCGCCGCAGGGGTTCCGGTGTTCCGCCGCGCTGCCGATCGGGGTGGGTGCCCGACGGGCTTCGGCCTGTCCGGTCGTCCACCACCGCGCGCCCGTCGGGCGCGCGGTGTCCGGCAGGGTCAGATCACGCCCATCCGCAACGCGTAGGCCACCGCGTGGGGGCGGTTGCGGAGCTTGAGGCGGCTGGTCACCCCGAAGATGACCCGCTTCACCGCCCGTTCCGAGAAGCTGAGCTTGACCGCGATCTCCGCGGTGTCCAGGCCGTCCGACATCAGCCGCAGGACGTCGATCTCCCGCGGGGTCAGGCCGGAGGTGTGCAGACCGTGCGGGGACAGGACTTCGCGCTGCATCCGCTCGACCTGCTTGAGTAGCTCACCGAGCATGTTCGAGGGCAGCACGCCCCCGCCGGACGCGGCCGTCAGCACCGCTTCCTCGATGCGCTCCTTGGTCGCGGAGGCCCGTGGGAGCACCGCGACGACGTTGCACTCGACGGCGGTGAACAGGTCGGCGCGGCTGATCTCGCCTGCGATCAGCGCCACCGGCGCGCCGAGGGAAGCCTTCACCTTGCGGAGGGAGGAGGCCACCTTCACCGTCATCCGGTCCGCGACGACCACGACGACGTCCACCTGGGTGTGCCGGTCGGTCGCGACGACCTCGATGTTGGGTCGGGAATCGAGGTGGCCGCTGATTGCCGAGCGCGTCAGCGGATCTCCTGCCTGCACAAGCACTCTCACCAAGTTCACGTGGCCTCCTCCTAAGCTCCTCGTAAGCTGTTGGGACAAGTGTGCGATTACCCACTCCAAGAACTCTCTACGTGTTCTCCTCCCGATCACCGCCGCGGGAGGACGCCGGGTCGGGAACGGCGTCGCCTCAAGGGCACTGCTGGTGCACCGCGAGGCGCAGCGACACCGGAACGCTCTCGTAGAGGACCCTCCGCAGCAACGGGTGCGCGAACCTGACCTCGTCGTCGGACTCCACCAGCGCGCCCACCTCCAGGGCTTCGGCGAGGACGTCGACGAGGTCGTCCGCCCGAGCCCCGGTCGTCGCCATGATCTCCTCGACCGAGCAGGAGTCGCCGAGCAGGGCCATGGCGCGCAGCACCTCCCGCGCCTCCACCGTCAGGTGGCCGAAGTGGTCCAGCACGACCGCGGCCACCGGGTGGGGAACCGCTTTCCACTTCCGCACCTGGCCGTGGTGCTCGACGGCGGCCGCCATGGCCAGCAGGTAGGCGGGGTTGCCGCCCGCGAGCGCGACGATGGTGCGCGCCGACGTGCGGGCCAGGGGCTGCACCCGTTCCAGGAGGTCCCGCGCCTCGTGGTCGGTCATGGGCGGCAGCGGGACGGTCGTCGACCGGAACCCGTCCGCCAGCTCGCGCATCAGGTCGAGGTCGTGCCTGCCGGGGAGCGGTCGGCACGCCGACACCATCAGCAGCGGGCGGTGCTGGCTCAGCCCGCGCAGGTAGTGCCAGACCGACAGGCTTTCCACGTCGGCCCACTGGAGGTCGTCGAGCACCATGACCAGCGGCTGCCCCACGTGCGACCCGACCACCTGGCGCACGTGGTCGAGCACGGAGGACACCGGGGTGTCGGGGCCGAGGCTCAGGTGCACCGGGGGCACGTGGGGGAGGGCGGCGCCGATGTCGCCAAGGCAGCGCTCGACGGTGTAGAAGGGGATGTCCTGGGTGAACTCGTCGGCGCCCGTCCAGCTCACCGTGCAGCTCGCCGACGTCGTGCCCGCGAGCGCCTCGGCCAGCAGCGCGCTCTTGCCGCTGCCCGGCGCGCCCTCGACCCAGACGCACCCGCCGCGGCCCGCCAGCACGTCCGCGACCGCAGACCTCAGCCTGGCGACCGGTTCGGCGCGCCCCACGAACGGCGTGGACGCGCGGGTGCGGGCGGCGATCCGGAGCGCCTGCCGCGACCCCGCGAGGTCGGACGTCCGGCCGACCGTCGTGTCCCCCGCGAGGATGCGCTGGTGCAGCGAGCGCAGCGCGTGACCGGGTTCGGTGCCGAAGCGGTCCACCAGCACGTCCCGCGCCCGCCGGTAGGCCTCCAGCGCGTCGGTCTGCCTGCCCGCCCGGAACATCGAGGTCATCAGCAGTCCGTGCAGCCCTTCGCGCGCCGGGTTCGCGCGCACCAGGTCGACCAGCTCGTCGATCACCTCGTCGTGCCGGTCGGTCGCGACCAGGAGTTCGGCCCTGCGTTCCAGCACCGAGAGGCGGATCTCCTTCAACCGCAACCGGGTGGCCTCCGCCAACGGCCCCGGCACCCCGGAGAGCGCCTCGCCGTTCCACAGCGCCAGCGCCTCGCCCAGGACGGCGAGTTCGCGGTCGGTGTCGCCCGCCTCGTTCAGCACGCGCGCCTGTTCGCGCAGGTGGTCGAGCCGGTGCACGTCCAGCGCGTCCTGGCGCAGCTCCAGCTGGTACCCGGCGTAGGAGGTCGTGAGGGCGGTCGTGGGCCCCAACGCGCGCCTGAGCGCGGAGATGTAGGTGTACAGACCGCCCGCGGCGCTCGCGGGCGCCTCGGGCCCCCACACGGCGTCGATCAGCTCGGTGCGGGAGACGGAGTGGTTGGCCCGCAGCGCCAGCGCGGCGAACACGGCCCGCTTCAAGCCGCCGCCGAGGTGGATCCGCCTGCCGTCGTGCCAGGCCGCCGGTTCACCGAGGAGGGCCACCTCGAGCGACAGGTCCACCGAAGTCACGCACACCTCCGCAGCACGAGGATCGGAGTGCGTCACCGGCGATCCGCGGAGGACGACGATTGCGCGTTCACATCCCGGCCGTGCCGTCACGGTCGCCCATCCGGGAATGACAGCCGCCAGGCGGTCGTGTCGGGGACAGCGGGCTTGTGCAACATAGCCAGACGGGCGGGATCGGCACCACGCGTGCACGTGGGTCTGCCCGTTCGGACGGATTTCTCCGCCCTCAGGGACGAACGCCTTCCGCCGAGTGGCCCGGAACGATCCAGGGAAAGCGGTTTCCCGCAGCGAACGGGTGGTGGGTGCGGAAAGCGGATTCCCGAGGTGCGGCCACCTGGCGGGCGCCGGTTACTCCGGACGCCCCGGCCGCTCCGCCCCCATCGGGCCCGTCGCCTCCGCCAGCATCTCGGTGAACTGCCGCCGCAGCGGCGTCCTGATGGGGGCGGGGATCCGCTCGTAGGCGGCCCGCCACAGCGGGGTGGTGCGGAACGCGAGCGCCCCCCGCTCCTCGACCACCACCTGCGCGGCGATGGCCTCGTCGAGCGCCTCCCTGACCGCGGCGGCGGGCAGGTCCGTGACCACCACCAGGTCCGACTCCGAGAACTCCGCCCCGAGCACCGCCGCCGCCCGCACCACGCGCATCGACGCCGTGGAGACCGACAGCAGCGTCCGCTGCGCCGCGGACGCCGTGCCCCGCTGGGGAGGTCCGGTGTCGGCCGGTGCGGCGCCGCCCGGCCTGGTGGACAGGACCCTGCGCCTGCGCAGCGCGCGGCCGAGTTCCAGCAGCCGCAACGGGTTGCCCGCGGCCTGCGTGGCGAGCCGCACGGCGGTCCACGCGGCGCAGCCGCCCGCCGTCTCGCGGACGAGGTGCTCGGCCTCGGCGGGCGTGAGCGGGGCGAGGTCGACGACGTGGCCGTCGGCGTGGCGCACGGCGTCCCGGAGCGCGTGGAGATCAGGACGGGTGCCGTGCGGGCGCGAGGTCGCGACCAGCAGCAGCGGCAGGTCGCGGGTGGCCCTGACCAGTCGGTGCCACATCCGGACCGTGGCGCCGTCGGCCCGGTGCAGGTCGTCGACCACCAGCACGAACGGGGCCTTGGCGCAGGTCCGCAGGACCAGGTCGGCCACGCGGTCGTCGACGTTGTCCTCGTCGAGCCCCGGCGCGTGCCTGCCGCCGGGCGCCAGGTCGATGTCGAAGCAGTTCATGAGCACCTGGAGGTCGAACCGCGCGAGCAGCTCGTCGGCGTGCGCCCACCCCAGGGTGCAGCCCGCGGCTTCCGCGTCCGCCAGACCGGCGGTCAGCAGCGCGGATTTGCCGGTGCCCGCGTCGCCCTCGATCCAGACCGCGCCGCCGGTCCCGGCGACCAGGCCGGCGGCCAGCGCGCGCAGCCGGTCGACGGCGTCCTCGCGGCCCACGAGGTCCAGGGGCGGCTTGGCCAGGGTCTCCTGGACGGACGCGGGCACCACCGGGCCCGGCGCCCGTCGGGGCGCGGCCGCGGACGGCCCGCCGGACTGTGGACTCGCGTCCGCGCGGATCCGGGCGTGCAGCTCGGCCAGCGCGGGGCCGGGGGACACCCCGAGCTCCCTGGCCAGCGTGAGCCGGGCGTCCTCGACCGCCGCGAGCGCCTCGGCGTGCCTGCCGCACCGGTGCAGGGCGAGGACCAGCAGCTCCCTGGCCGATTCCCTCAGCGGTCGTTCGCGGACCAGGTTGGCGGCGTCGGCGACGACCTCGTTCTGGTGCCCCGCCTCGATGAGGATCCGCGCGCGCTGCTCCACCGCCGCGATCCGCGACTCGCCGAGGCGCTGGCCCTCCAGCTCCGCGAACGGGCCGGGGACGGCGGAGTACGCCTCGCCCTTCCACAGGCCGAGGCCCAGCGTGAGCGAGTCGACCGCGCCTTCCAGGTCGCCGATCTGGAGGCGCCTGGTCGCCTCGGCGCGGCAGCGTTCGAAGGACAGGCTGTCGACGTCGGCCCCGTCGAGGTGCAGCCGGTAGCCGCGCGGGGTGGTGACCAGCAGGCCGCGCGCGGGCCCGAGGGCGCGGCGCAGCCCCGACACGTAGGTGTGCAGGTTCCCCTGCGCGGTGGCGGGCGCCCCCGCGCCCCAGACGGCGTCCGCCAACTCGCGGTAGGAGACCTCCTCCGCGGCGTTGCCGACGAGCACGGCGAACGCGGCCCGCTGCCGCGCGGTGCCGAGTGCGATTTCGGTGTCGCCGAGCCATGCCCGGAGCGGGCCGAGCACATCGACTCGAAGTCTGCCGTACACCTGGCGGTTCCTCCCGGCCACGCCCGCGGCTGAGCTGTGGTCTTCCTCGTTCCGGTGGTCGGACCTCGGCGGAACGCCCGCCTGTCGACCCTCCTGCGCCGGGGAAGGGGCCACCGGGTGGTCACCGGTCCTCCCCCTTCCACCCCGTCCCGCTCCCCGCCGCCGCACTGGTCCACAATGGACCGACGAGTGCCGGACCGGACCGTTGCCGGGCCGACGTGACGAGTCAACCCCGAAGTTGTGGACCTTGGAAACGGCCGCGGACCGAGCGGGCCCCTTCGGACGTCACGGCGTGCCCGATCAACAGCCGCGCCGCCCCGCGTGCCGCGAGCCCGTGCTCCCGGTGTCGCCGAGCTGGGGAAGTGGTGCGGACCAGCGGGCGGGAACCGGGCATGTTCTCGCCACGAAGTGGGCTTGCCCACCGCCGCGCGGCACTCGTGGGCCGCGCGCGGCCGACGCACATCGGATGACTCGACGACCTGACCAGTGCCGAAGCCGCGACGGCCGGTCCGCCGGGCCGCGGGGCCGGTTCCGCGGGCGGAATATCGGGAAGAGATCGGACTTCACGGGGCATACGTCCGATCTTGACACGTCGGACGCCGGATCACGATCATGGATGTCGCCGGACTGGAGCGGCTTCATCCGTGGTCGAGTGGCGACCACCCCCGGTGGCGCAGTGCTCGGGAACGACTACACGGAACCGCGAGTAGTGGCACATGACTCCACCGCACGGCCGGGCTTCGCGGGACGACGTCCAGCGATCCGGCGCCGACGTCCTGCCGGGCGTGTTCGCACCCTCCTACCTGCTCCCCGTGCCCGGCCGCAGACCGGTCCGCCGCACGCCCGTCGGCGACCTGGTGGCCGAGACCCTCGGCATCGACGGGCAGCGGCCGGGCTCGGCGGTGCTCCCGGTGGTCCGGGACGGGCGGGATCCGGTCCCGGACGCGGTCTTCGGCACCCCCGGCCCGCCCCGTGCCCACGGACCGGGCTGCGCGGCCGCTCTCGCGGTGGACGCGCTGGGCCGCGGCGTCGACCGGGCGGCCGCCGTGCGGTACGCGCGGGCGGCGCTGGCCGACCCGGACTGCGGCGCCGATCCCGGCTGCGCGTGGCACGCGATGGTGACCCTGATCGAGGCGGACGACCTCCCGGCCGCGGACGCCGGGTGCGAACGACTGGCCACCCTGCCGCTCGGCGAGGTGGGCGAGCAGGTGCGCGCCCTGGTCCGGGGCCGGATCAGCTTCCTGTCCGGTGACGCCGCGGGCGCCCGCGAGGTGCTGGAGACCCGGCTCGCCGACGGCGTGGACCCCGCGCTGGAGCCCGCCGCCACGGCCTGGCTCACCGAGGCGCTGGCCGAACTCGGCGACGTCAGGGCGGCGGGGGAGCTGCTGGTGCGCCGGGGCTACGAGGACGCCCTGCCGGGCGGGGAAGCGGGTCGGGCACTGCTGCTCGCGGCCCGTGGCCGACTCCGCATGGCCGAGGGCGGCGTCCTGCGCGGCGTCAAGGACCACCTGCTCTGCGGACGGGAACTGGCGAACGCGGGCTTCACGAACGGCGCGGTGCTGGCATGGCGGTCACGGGCCGCTCTGGGCGCGCTCGCGCTGCGCTCCCAGGACCTCGCCGTCGAACTCGCCCGCGCCGAACTGGAGTCCGCCCGCACCTGGGAGGCGCCCCGCGCGCTGGGCTGGGCGCTCTACGTGGTGGCGCTCGCCGAGCACGGCGACCGCGGCGTCGCCCTCGTGACCGAGTCCGTCGACCTGCTCGACTTCGCCCGCGCCCGCAGCGAACTGGTCCGCGCCCTCTACGACCTGGCGCAACTGCTCAACAGCCGCGGCGACCTCAGCCGGGCCAGGCGCGCGTTGAAACGGGCGACCGCGGTGGCCGAGGAATGCGGCAACGCCTACTGGGCGGGCCACTGCGCCAACGCCCTGCGCACCCTGGCCGACGGCACCCCGGAAGAGGTGCTGACCAACCAGGAGGCCAGGGTCGCCGAACTCGCCCGCGCCGGCTACCGCAACGACGAGATCGCCGGGAAGATGGGCCTCACCAGGCGAACCGTCGAGTTCCACCTGTCCTCCATCTACCGCAAACTCGGCATCGCGGGCAGACGCGACCTGCACACCGCGATGACGTCGAGGTCCTGACAGCCCACCGGCCACCGGGTCCACCGGTGGCCGACGTCCGAGCTCGTCCTGCTCCTCGTTCGGGCGGTGCCGTGCGGGTCAGCTGACCGAGACGGCGGGCGCCATCCCCTCGACGGGCTCCATGCTCTCCGCCAACTTCATGGCCTCCTCGATCAACGTCTCCACGATCATGTGCTCGGGCACCGTCTTGATCACCTCGCCCTTCACGAAGATCTGCCCCTTGCCGTTGCCCGAGGCCACCCCGAGGTCCGCCTCCCGAGCCTCACCGGGCCCGTTCACCACACACCCCATGACGGCGACCCGGAGCGGCACCTCCATGCCCTCGAGCCCGGCCGTGACCTGCTCCGCGAGCGTGTACACGTCGACCTGCGCCCGTCCGCACGACGGGCAGGACACGATCTCCAGCTTCCGCGGCCGCAGGTTCAGCGTCTGGAGGATCTGGATGCCGACCTTGATCTCCTCGACCGGAGGTGCCGACAGCGACACCCGGATCGTGTCGCCGATCCCCTGCCGCAGCAGTGCCCCGAACGCCACGGCGGACTTGATCGTCCCCTGGAACGCGGGCCCGGCCTCGGTCACGCCCAGGTGCAACGGGTAGTCGCACTGCTCGGCCAGGAGTTCGTAAGCGCGCACCATCACGACCGGGTCGTTGTGCTTGACCGAGATCTTGATGTCGTGGAAGTCGTGCTCGGCGAACAACGACGCCTCCCACAGCGCCGACTCCACCAGCGCCTCCGGTGTCGCCTTGCCGTACTTCTCCATCAACCGCGGGTCCAGCGACCCGGCGTTCACGCCGATGCGGATCGGCGTCCCGTGGTCCTTCGCTGCGGCCGCGATCTCCTTCACCTGGTCGTCGAACTTGCGGATGTTGCCCGGATTCACCCGGACGGCCGCACAACCGGCCTCGATGGCCGCGAACACGTACTTCGGCTGGAAGTGGATGTCCGCGATCACCGGGATCTGCGACTTGGTCGCGATCGCCTTCAACGCGTCCGCGTCGTCCTGCGACGGGCACGCCACCCGCACGATGTCGCAGCCCGCCGCGGTCAACTCCGCGATCTGCTGCAACGTCGCGTTGACGTCCGAGGTCAGGGTCGTGCACATGGACTGCACGGCGACCTGGCTGTCGCTGCCCACGCCGACCGTGCCGACCTGGAGCTGCCGCGTCCTGCGGCGCGGTGCGAGTACCGGTGGCGGCATCGCGGGAAGACCGAGTGCGACCTGGCTCATCGTCGTGCCCTTTCCAAGCTGGCTTGGTGCTGCGCCGCGACGGTGCCGAACAGCGTCAACGCGGTTCCGGCGATGGATTCCGCGGTGAGACCGTGCTCCGCGAGGATCGCGGACCGGTCGCCGTGGTCGAGGAACTCCTTGGGCAGGCCCAGGTTGTGCACGGGCGTGGTGACCCGCGCGTCGGTGCATGCCTGGGCGAGCGCCGCGCCGACGCCGCCGGTGCGCACGCCGTCCTCCACGGTGATGACCAGGCGGTGCCGCGACGCCAGGTGCACCAGGGTCTGGTTCACCGGCAGCAGCCAGCGCGGGTCGACGACCATGGCGCCGATGCCGTTGCTGGACAACAGCTCCGCGGCCCGGATCGCCGGGGCGGCGAACACGCCGGTGGACACGATCATGATGTCGAGCGGCTGGGACTTGCCCCGGTAGAGGATGTCCAGGCCGTCCATCCGGTGGATCGCGGGGATCTCCGGACCGGCGCTCGCCTTCGGGAACCGCAGCGCGGTCGGGCCGTCGTTCGTGGCCACGGCCTCGCGGAGCAGCGCGGCGAGCTGGGTCGTGTCGCGAGGCGAGGCGACGCGCATTCCCGGCACCGCGCCGAGCAGGGCGAGGTCCCACATGCCGTGGTGGCTGGCGCCGTCCGGCCCGGTGACGCCCGCGCGGTCCAGCACGAAGGTCACCGGCAGGCGGTGCAGGGCCACGTCCATCAGGATCTGGTCCACCGCGCGGTTCAGGAACGTGGCGTACAGGCAGACCACCGGGTGCAGCCCGCCCATCGCGAGCCCGGCCGCGCTGGTGACGGCCTGCTGCTCGGCGATACCCACGTCGAAGACGCGCTCGGGGAACGCGGTGGCGAACTGGTGCAGCCCGACCGGGCGCAGCATCGCGGCGGTCAGGGCGACCACCTCGGGGTGCTCGGCGCCGATCGCCGTCAGCTCCGCGCCGAACGACGCGGTCCACGTGGGCGAACCGCCGCCGGCGGCCTTGCCGGTCACCGGGTCGATGACGCCGATGCCGTGCATGCGGTCGGCCTCGTCGGTCACGGCGTAGGCGTACCCGCGGCCCTTCTCGGTGACGCAGTGCACCACCACCGGGCGGTCGAGCCGCACGGCCTCCCGGTACGCCTGTTCGACGGCGTCGACGTCGTGGCCGTCCACCGGGCCGAGGTAGGAGAAGCCGATGTGCTCGAACAGGTTCGGCCCGGACCGCCCGCCGTCGCGCAGCGCGGAGAGGTGTTCGGCGAAACCGCCGACGGTGGGGTCGTAGGAGCGGCCGTTGTCGTTGAGGACGACCACGACCGGACGGCCGCCGCCGCCGATGTTGTTCAGGGCCTCCCAGGCCACACCGCCGGTCAGCGCGCCGTCGCCGATCACCGCGACCACCCGGCGGTGGTCCTCGCCGAGGATCCGCTGGGCCTTGGCCAGGCCGTCGACGTAGGCCAGCGACGTGGACGCGTGCGAACTCTCCACGTGGTCGTGCGGCGACTCCTGGCGGGACGGGTAGCCGGACATGCCGCCCGCCGCGCGCAGCGAGTCGAAGGCGTCCTGCCTGCCGGTGAGCATCTTGTGCACGTAGGCCTGGTGGCCCGTGTCGAACACGATGCGGTCGGTCGGCGAGTCGAACACCCGGTGCAGCGCGATGGTCAGCTCGACCACGCCGAGGTTCGGTCCGAGGTGGCCGCCCGCGCGGCAGACCCGGTCGACCAGGAACTCCCTGATCTCGGTCGCCAGCGGGGTGAGCTGGTCCGGGCTCAGCTCCTTGAGCCGATCCGGACCGGTGACGCTGTTCAACAGGGTCATGTCCTCGCACCCTCTCCGGTGGACCCGGCGTTGGCGGACTTGGCCGCGGCGGCCCCTCGCACGACCGGAAGGCCGAAGTGGGTCGTCTCGCGGGTGATCTCCCGTTCCTCGACCGACACCGGGCCGAGCGCGGCGAAAGCTTCCACGACCTCGGTGACCAGTGCGGGAGGTGCGGACGCGCCCGCCGTCAGCCCCACCGTGCGCACGCCCTCCAACCACTCCGGCCGGATGTCGGCCGCGCGGTCGATGAGGTGCGCCGGGGTGCCCTGGCGGCGGGAAAGCTCCACCAGGCGGACCGAGTTGGACGAGTTCGTCGAGCCGACGACCAGCACGAGGTCGGCTTCCTCGATGATCGCGTTGAGCGCGTTCTGCCGGTTGGTGGTGGCGTAGCAGATGTCGTCCGACGACTGCTCGTGCAGCATCGGGAACTTCTGCCGCAGCGCGTCCACGGCGGCGGCGGTCTCGTCGACCGCGAGCGTGGTCTGGGTGAGGTAGGAGACTCGTTCCGGGTCCGGCAGGTCGAGGTTCCGGACGTCGTCCAGCGTGTCGACCAGGACGATCGAGTCCGGCGCCTCGCCGAGGGTGCCCTCCACCTCCTCGTGCCCGGCGTGCCCGATGAGCACGACCGTGTCGCCGCGGGCGGCGAAGCGGCGGGCCTTGGCGTGGACCTTGGTGACCAGGGGGCAGGTGCCGTCGATGACGTCGAGGCCGCGGTTGTTCGCCTCCTCGCGCACCGCGGGGGAGACCCCGTGCGCGGAGAACACCACCGTGGCACCGTCGGGCACCTCTTCCAGCTCCTCGACGAAGACCGCGCCCTTGTTGGCGAGGTCCTCGACGACGTAGGCGTTGTGCACGATCTGCTTGCGGACGTAGACGGGGGACGTGTGCGACCTCAGGGCCCGCTCGACGATCTCGATGGCCCGTTCGACTCCCGCGCAGAAGGACCGCGGACCGGCCAGCAGGATCCGACGCGCACCGTCGTCCTCCGGGTTCTCGCCCGTACTCGGATTTCCCATATCGGCACAGTAGGGAGAAAGACAGCAATGCGTCAACGGCGGGTTCCGCTTTTCCGGACTGTTGCGCAGCTCACTCCAGTGACTTTTTTGTGACTGTTCCGACTTCTGTTCGGAGGCCCTTCCGAACCCCTGTCTGTCGCTAAGGGGCACGAACGCGTGATTTCGCGGGACAACGCCTTTCGGGCCCCTTGATCCTGCCCCGGTGCTCGCGTAGTCATGGAGTCAGTGGTGTGCCTCAGCGACGGGAGCGCCTCAGCGACGGGAGCATCGCGGTGAACTTCGTACGTACTTCTCGGGAACTGTCACAGCAGTCGCGGCCTCAGCCCATCGGGCGGCCCGTGGGGCTCGAAAGCCTGGTGGAGGTGGGTGGTAACGGGCCGGGAGGAGGTCCGCTGCGCAAGGCGCTCGGTGTGCTCGAGGTCTTGGCGGGGGCACCGCGGCCGCTGTCGCTGTCCGAGCTGTCCAGGACGGTCGACCTGCCGAAGTCGACGCTGCACCGGCTCATGAGGGTTTTGACGGATCTGCGCCTCGCGGTGCGGATGGAATCGAAATCGTACGAGCTCGGGGATTACATTTTCCAGTTGGCGGCCACGCGCGATGTGGCCAAGGTGCAGAACTTCAGCTACTCCATCACGCCGTTCCTGCTCGAGCTATTCCAGCTGACCGGTAAAATGGTGAGCGTCGGTATGCTGACAGGTATGAAAGTGCAGCACGCGGGTACTCTTTACGGCCAGGAGCACAGCAGGCTCGCCATGGCGATGAGGAAACCGGTGCCCGCGCACTGCTCGGCGGCGGGCAAGCTGCTGCTGGCGAAGACCGTGCGGCACCCGGTGAACTTCTGCGGCACCGCGCCGGTCGCCTACACGCAGTGGACGGTCACCGGGGCCGACCGGATGAAGCGCGAGTTCGAGATGATCCGGAGCACCGGGCTGTCCTACGCCCGCAGCGAGTACATCCCCGAACTCGTCGAGGTGGCGGCTCCGATCCACCTCGGCAACGCCGATCCCGTGGCCGCGATCGTCATCGGCGGCACGGTGAACCGGACGGACCTCAAGGGCATCGGGCGGATCCTGCTGGACGCCGTCGGCTCGATCGAGGAGAAGCTCGCCGGGGCCTGCTGACGGGGTGCCGGGTGAGCTGGTCGGCCACACCTCGCCCCGTGGAACCGGTGGAGATCGGACGGGCCCGGACCGCTGTGGTCCGGGCCCGTCCGCGTCTGGTCGTTTCCGCGTCAGGTCACCTGCGCACGGTCACCTGCGCACGGTCACCTGCGCACGGTCACTTGCGCACGGTCAGGACCGTGCTCACGCCCTGACCCACGAACGCGACCAGGCCGGTGAAGGTGACCGGCGTGTCGGTCGACACGCGGCCGGTGGTGATCGCGACGGTGAACCGGGTGGCGCCCGCGGGCACCTGCTGCGAACCGGTCGCGGTGGCCGCGAAACCGTTGCTGCTGCTCAGGTTGATGTACGAGCCGCCTGCCGGGATCGGCGCGCTGAACGTCAGGGTCGCCGTGGCGGGCTTGCCGCCGTTGACCCGGTTCGGCGAGATCGTGAGCGACGTGACGACCGGAGCGGGAGCGGACGTGGAGAGCCAGACGCCGTAGCGGCCCGCGTCGCCCTCGATCGTCTTGGTCGTCAGCACGTTGTCCGGGTAGACCTGGAGATCGCTGGTGCCCGCGCTGATCCGGTACCGGCCCGCGGCGAGGGGGCCGGTGGTGACCCGGTCCTCGTTGGGGCTGCGGTTCTGGTCGACACCCGAGGTGGTGCCGTCGGCGTTGAGCCGGGACAGGCCCAGCGCGATGCCGCCGCGGTCGGTCGAGCTGTTGACCAGCGCCGAACCGACGTCGACGGCGTCGACGGTGTAGGCCTGCCCCTCGACGGCGGTGAACTCGAAGAAGTCCGCGTCCTGGGCGAACCTCTTGCCAGGCAACGGGGTCCGCTCCTGGCAGATGGCCCGGTCGACGGTCGTGCCCACGGCGATCGGCGCGGCGCCCGCCCCGGTGTCGTCGATCTCGAAGCCGTCCGGCGCGCAGGTCACCGCGGCGGTGGCGACACCGGTCGGGACGACGGCGGAGGCCAGGCAGGCGAGCAGGGCTCCGGTCGTGGCGAGCAGACGGGACTGGCTGAGACGCATCAGTGGGCTCCTGTGCCAAGTAGTTGGAAATTCAACTGTCTGGCAGGAACGATGAGAATTCCATGATCTTCCCGGCTCCACGAGCTGTCGATGTCGACAGACTCGGCGCGCACCTGGCCCGAAGGGACCCACCGCCTGGCCCCTACGTGGAGCCGGCGGCCCACCAGCGAGTCGAGGACGCCTCCGGCGGCCGGCCGCGAGTCGATGCCGGCGGTCATCCGGACGGCGCCGCGCCGGCGGGAATCCGTTGGAACCTGGCATTCCTGCCCGTTCTGGTGCCGCGCCACCGCGGTTAGCGTCGAGCTGATCAAGAACGAGGAGGGCTGATCAGGTGATGCACGCGCAGATCGTGTTGTTCGACGGGTTCGACCCGCTCGACGCCATCGCGCCGTTCGAGGTGCTCGGCGCCGGTGCGATGCTGACCGACGGGCTGCTGGAGGTGGAACTCGTCTCGGCGGAGGGCGCGCGGGACGTGCCCAGCGGGATCGCGTCGCTGTCGCTGCGCGCGTCCGCG
The DNA here is from genome assembly GCF_032460545.1 of Umezawaea sp. Da 62-37. Taxonomy (GTDB): domain Bacteria; phylum Actinomycetota; class Actinomycetes; order Mycobacteriales; family Pseudonocardiaceae; genus Umezawaea. The sequence goes on along the minus strand of NZ_CP135965.1, from coordinate 731,253 downwards.
GGGCTGGAGCCGTCGCGGGCGGACCTGGTGGTGGTGCCGGGCGCGCTGGGGCGGCTGCCCGACGGCGGTGAACCGCGGGACGACGACATCCCCGCCATCCTCGGGCGCACGCTGGACACCGCGTTGCCCGCGCTGCTCGAGGAATGCCTCGACCGCGAGGGCCTGACGGTGGCGACGGTGTGCGGTGGCTCGCTGGTGCTGGCGATGGCCGGGCTGATCGAGGGGCGGCCCGCGACGACCCACCACATGGGGATGGACGTGCTGGACGCCACCGGGGCGGTCGCGGTGGACGCCCGCGTGGTCGACGACGGCGACCTGGTGACCGGCGCGAGCGTGACCTCAGGGCTGGACCTGGCGCTGTACCTGCTGGAACGCGAACTGGGGCCGAGGGTCGCGATCGCCGTGGAGAAGCTCATCGCGCACGAGCGGCGCGGCACCGTCTGGCGTCCCACCGGCGTCGAGCCGACCGCGGGGGCCCGCCCGTGACGTCCGCGGAGGGGACCTGGGAACTCGTCGTCGACACCCCGATCGGCAAGCAGCACGCCCTGCTCGTGCTGTCCACGGAGGACGGTGTGCTGCGCGGAGTCGCCCGAGATCGGCGGCACGGCGGCGAAGTCGTCCTCACCGACCTCGTGGCCGACGGCGACCGGCTGACCTGGGCGCAGGCGATCACCCGGCCGATGAGGCTGAACCTGACCTTCGACGTCACGGTCGACGGCGACACCATGAGCGGCAGGTCGAAGGCCGGACGCCTGCCCACCAGCAAGGTCACCGGTCGCCGGGTCGCGCCCGAGGGGTCCGGAGTGGACGGATGACGAAGCTCCTGCTGTCGATCCACGTGCTGGCCGCCATCCTCGCCGTCGGGCCGGTCGCGGTGGCGGCCAGCATGTTCCCGGCCGCGGCACGCGCGCCCGAACCCGATCGGCCCGCGCTGCGGGTGCTGCACCGCGTCTGCCGCGTCTACGCCGTCGTCGGGATCGCCGTGCCGGTCTTCGGCCTCGCCACCGCGAGCAGCCTCGGCGTGCTCGGCGACGCGTGGCTGCTCGTGTCGATCGGCCTGACTGCGGCGGCCGCCGCCGTGCTGGGACTGCTCGTGCTCCCCGGCCAGCGCGGCGTGCTGTCGGACGGGGCGCCTGCCAGGCGGCTGGCCATGCACACCGGGATGTTCAACCTGCTGTGGGCCGCGGTCACCGTGCTGATGATCGTGCGCCCCGGCTCGACGACGGGAGCGTGACGTGACCCCACCCCGACGGGCCCTGCGGATCGCCGCCGCGGTCGAACTGGTCTCACTGGTCCTGCTGCTGACCAACCTGCTCACGGTGCACTGGCGCCAGGTGTCGTCCCTGCTGGGGCCCACCCACGGGTGCGCCTACCTGGTCGTCGTCGTGCTGGCGTTCCGCTGGGACGCGGCGTCCACGCGGACGCGCCTGCTGTCGATCGTGCCCGGCGTCGGTGGTCTGCTCGTGCTGCGGCAGCCCGCGGACGTGCACTCGGGCCGGGAAGACCGGATGCTGGGCGGATGAACGGTGACGTCACGACCGAACCCGTCCGGGCGCTCCTGGACACCGACGCGCTCGACCGGTTGCGCGACCGCCTTGCCGGCGCCCGACTGCCCGCAGCGGACACCGGCGGATGGGAACGGGGCGTGCCGTCGGACTGGCTGGCCGAGCTGGTGGCGGACTGGAAGTCGTTCGACACCGCGGGGTTCCAGTCCAGGTTGGACGGTCTGACCCACCTGCGCGCCGACGTCGACGGCCAGTCGCTGCACGTGGTGCACGCGCCGGGCCGTGGGCCGGACCCGTTGCCGCTGCTGCTGACCCACGGCTGGCCCGGCTCGTTCTGCGAGTACCTCGACATCATCCCGCTGCTGACCGACCCGGCCGCGCACGGCGGCGACCCGGCCGACGCGTTCACCGTCGTCGTGCCGTCGCTGCCGGGCTTCGGCTTCTCGGCACCGCCCCCGCCCGGCGGTCTCACGGCCGAGGCGGTCGCCGGGCTGTGGCACCGGCTCATGGCCGACGGCCTGGGGCACCCGCGGTACGCGGCCCACGGCAGCGACCTGGGCGCAGGCGTCACCGCCCGGTTGGCCCGCGCGCACCCGGACGCCGTCCTCGGCATCCACCTGGCCACGCCCGGCCTGCCGACGGCACCGGAGCCGTGGACACCCGCGGAACGGGCCTACGCGGCCGAAGCCGAGGCGTGGACCGCCGAGGAGGGCGGGTACGCCCACGAGCACTCCACCAAGCCGGCCACGCTGGGAGCGGCCCTGCTCGACTCACCCGTGGGCCTCGCGGCGTGGATCGGCGAGAAGGTCACCGCGTGGAGCAGCACCACCGACGGGGGAGCGCCCGCGTTCGACCGGGACCTGCTGCTGGGCACGCTCACCCTGTACTGGACGACCGGCACGATCACCTCGTCGCTGCTGCCCTACTGGGCGTCCCTGCACACCCCCGGCAGCGCGCTGCCCGCCGACGACCCGTCGCCGGTGCCCACGGCGGTCAGCGTCTTCGGCGGCGAGCGCGTCCCGTTCCCCAAACCGCCGCGCCTGCTCGCCGAGCGGTTCTACACGCTCACCGACTGGCACATGCACGATCGCGGCGGCCACTTCCCGGCGGTCGCCGAACCCCGGTTGTTGGCCGAGACCCTCCGCGAGGTGTTCCGGCCGTTGCGCGGTTAGGGCCGGATGACGGTCAGCGCGAACCGGCGGTTGTCGCTCGCGGCGTGCGCGACGGCCTCGTTGGCGTGGTCGAGGTCGAAGGCCGTGACGTCGAACGCGGCCAGGTCCAGCAACCCCGCGTCCACCATGCTGATGAGCTGGACGTTGGCCTCGCGCGGGTACATCCACTGCCCGCGCACGGTCACGTTGTTGCGCATGATCCACGGGTAGGGCAGCGCGAGGTCGTCGCCGCCGAGCATCCCCACCCCGCCCATGAGGACGACCCGGCCGTGCTCGCGGACGGTCATCGCGGCCGCTCGGACCGGGGTGGTGCTCGCGGACGGCGGCAGCAGGTCCAGGACGAGGTCGATCGGGCCGGGGGCCGTGCCCTTCATCCGCTCGCGGTCGTCGGCCTCGTCGCCGGAGAGCCGGACGGTCCGCACCCGCGGGCCGAACCGGTGCTCCAGGTCGGCCAGCACCTCCTCGTCGCGGCCCGGCGCGACCACGCAGCCGGCCCCCATGGCCAGGGCGACGGCCACGGCGGCGCTGCCGAAGTGCCCGGTCGCGCCGCTGACCAGGACCGTCTCGCCCGCCCTCAGATCGCCCGCGAGCAGCCCGCCGAACGGCACGAGGCACAGGTTGAGGGCGGTCCACCGGCCCGCGTCGGCCGGGTTGACCGAGCCGAGCGGATACGCGTTCTCGGTCGGGACGAGCAGGCGCTCGGCGTACGAGCCCTGCCCGAAGTGCTCCTGCAACCGCAGGCCGCCGTCACCGCGGGCGCTCGCGCCCTGCAACGTGATGTCCGGCGTCCGCGCGTCGTCGCGCGAGCGCACGGTCGGGTCGCACAGGACCCAGTCGCCGGGCGCGAGCCGGGTCGAGTCGGGCCCGACGGCGCGCACCCGGCCCACCGCCCCGGCGCCGGGGACGACCGGCGGGGTGAGGAGGTAGCGCCGCTCGCCGCTCAACACCTCGGCCGCGTACGGCAGCACCCCCGCGGCCACGACGTCGACGACCACCTCACCCGTGCCGAGCACCGGGTCGGGGACCTCCCGCACCGAGAGCGGCGATCCGAAGGCTTCGAGCACTGCGGCTTTCATGGCTGGTCCACTTCCGTCGTCCGACCTGGCACGGCCATCGTGCGCGGATCGCCGGACCGCATCCAGGCCTAGTACTGTCCTGGGACTGGGCAGTGCCACCCGGCGGAGGGCGACGGCGTTGACGGAGATGACCCGCACCGGACTCGGCGACTTCCTGCGCTCCCGGCGCGAACGGCTGACCCCGGAGGCCGTCGGCCTCCCCGCGGGGCGCAGGCGGCGCACGCCCGGCCTGCGGCGCGAGGAGGTGGCCGAACTCGCGGACATCGGCGTGGACTGGTACATCCGCCTGGAACAGGGGCGGACGGTGACCCCCTCGTCCACCACGGTCGACGCCCTTGCCCGCGCGCTGCGCCTGGACGAGGTGGAGAAGGCGCACCTCAGGGCGTTGGCGCGCAACGTCGCCCGGCGCGGGTTCGAGCGGGAGGAGGTGCCGCCGACCACCCGGCGCCTGGTCGAGGGCCTCGACCGCCCCGCCTACGTCACCGGCCGCCGCTGGGACGTCCTGGCCTGGAACGCCGCCACCACCGAGCTGTTCACCGACTTCGGGAGGCTGCCCGAGGGGGACCGCAACATCCTCGTGTACCTCCTGCTGGACCCGACCGCGCGGCGGCTGTTCGGACCGGGCTGGCAGGCGCAGGCGAAGCACGTCGTGGCCCAGTTCCGGGCGGTGTACGACCTGTGGGCGCTCGACCCGGCGTTCGTCGACCTGGCCGCCCGCCTGCGCGACGGCTGCCCCGAGTTCGAGACCTGGTGGGACCAGCACGACGTCCTCGGCAGCGGGGCGGGCCGCAAGTCGCTGCACGACCCCGTCAGGGGCGAGGTGGAGTACGACTACGCCACCTTCCAGGCCAACGAGGACCCGGCGCTGAAGTTGACGATCTACGCGCCGGTGTCCGGCGTACTGCGCCCGCGGTAGACGAAGGCCTGCACCGGGACGATGATCTCCGGCCGTCCGAGGCGGAAGCTCGACCCCGTACGACGTCGAGACCTTCCGGAGTGGCCATGATGATCGACCTCGCCCCGCGCGACCACCTCGTGCCGAGCGCGCCGCGGGTGTCGCGGCCTCTGGTCGGCCAGGCCGTGCGCTTCGGACTGGTCGGCACCGCGTCCACCCTGGCCACGTTCGGCGTCTACGGACTGCTCAGGCTCGTGATCCCGGCCGTGTTCGCCAACCTGCTCGCCATCGCGGCCACGACCGTCGTCAGCGCCGAACTGCACCGCCGGGTCACCTTCTCCGGCGCGACCGCAGTGCCGGACCGGATGGCCGTGCAGAACCTCGTCAGCTGGGCCTGGTCGAGCGGGGCGACCTCGCTGGGGCTGCTGGTGCTGGAGTCGTTCGTCGCCGAGCCGACCTACGTGCAGGAGACCGCGGCCATGACCGTCATGACGGTCATCGGCGGCGTGGCCCGCTTCGCGGTGCTGCGGTGGTGGGTCCTGGTGCCGCGGCGGTCCGCCTGATCCCCTTGGCGAAGGGCTGGGGAGTTGTGCGTTGATGATTGATCCGCGGCCGTGTGAGTGAATTTCCCGCAATTCGGCGGACGAATTCCGCGAGGCTGTAACACCAACCGGCCCTCGGCAGACTTTCTGTTATGACGACCGGTGGTGAAGACAGCGAAGATCCGACCACTCGCAACGGGATGCAGGGCGAATTCGGTTCAGCCACGCAGGCTGGGCGAATCGTCAACTTCCACCAAAGCCAGAGCGATCGTCGTGTGGTCGACCACGTCCCCCTCATCATCCTGGGAACACTCGGGATAATCGGCTTGGCCGGGATCGTGGTGGTCGCGCTGACACCGTTCTCGTCACCGAACTCCCACGACGTCGCGCCAAGCGGCACGTCGGCTCCGGTGGCAGCTCCCGGTCGAACGTCGTTGCCCAACGAGCCGCGACCCGTCGGCACCTGCCCCGACGGCCGCCTTCGGGCCGTCGGTGCCGCTCCGGCCGAGGTCGTGGAACCCCTCTACACCTACATCGCCACGATCAACTGCGGGCCGGACAGCGGGCAGGAATACCACTTGATCATCGAGTACGATTCGGCCGTCAACAAGAACTTCGAACACTCCGAATGGTATCCGCAACTGGAGACCGCGATTCCCGTGGCGGGCGCGGTCAGCATCAGCCGAAAGGCCGAACCGCCGGGGTCGACCAGGCACCTGTACGTCATATCCTGCACATCGGGGGAATGGGCGGGGTGGACGAACGGCTTCCATCCGGGAGAAGAGATCCTCAAGAGGTGGCCGGGTTCGTTGGCGAGCGAGCGCACCGCCGTCACTCGACGGTGACCTTTGTTCCGCTTGACCTTCCCCCTACCGGAAGGCGGAACGTCGGGGACATCCGACGACCGAGGGGAACCATGGACGAGCACAGCAGCACCACGATCAGCGAGTCGCTCGCCGGACGGCGGGCACTGGTCACCGGTGGCAGTCGCGGGATGGGCGCGGCCGTCGTGGCCCGGCTCACCGCCGCGGGGGCCGTGGTCATGACCACCGCGCGCGGCGCGACCGACTCCGAGCTGGTCATCGCCGCCGACATCAGCACACCCGAGGGCGCGGCGACCGTGGTCGAGCGGGTGACCGAGCGGCTCGGTGGCCTCGACATCCTGGTGAACACCGTCGGCGGCTCGCACGCGGGTCCCGGCGGGTTCGCCGCGCTGTCGGACGAGCGGTGGCGGGAGGAGCTGGAGACGAACCTGCTCAGCGCCGTCCGGCTGGACCGGGCGTTCATCCCGGCGATGATCCAGGCGGGCGCGGGCGCGGTGGTGCACGTGTCGTCGATCCAGCGGCGGATGCCGTTGTTCGAGGCGACCCTGGGGTACGCCGCGGCCAAGGCGGCGCTCACGACGTACAGCAAGGGGCTGGCGAACGAGGTCGCGCCGAAGGGCGTGCGGGTCAACAGCGTCGCGCCGGGGTTCGTGCGGACCGACGGCGCCGACGGGCTGATCCGGCGGATCTCCGAGGGGCAGGGGATCGACCTCCAAGCGGCGCTGCGGCAGGTGATGGACTCGCTCGGCGGGATCCCGATCGGGCGCCCGGCGTCACCGGCCGAAGCGGCGGAGCTGATCGCGTTCCTGGTGTCCGACCGGGCTGCGTCGATCAGCGGGGCCGAGTTCGTCCTGGACGGCGGGACCCTGCCCACGGTGTAGGAGGCCCTACAGCAGGCCGGCGAACGTGTGGAGCAGGCGGTGCATCCGGTAGTGGCCGTTCGGGAACCGCTCCAGCAGGCCCTCCGCGTGCAGCCGGTCGAGCGCCTGTCGCGCCTGGCCGGGGTCGGTGCCGGTGAGCGCGGCGGCGTGGGCGACGTCGGTCTCGGCCGGCCCGCGGCCGAGGTGCCGGAGCAGCCGCGCGGTGTCAGCCGGCAGCCGGTCGCAGGACGCCTCGAACGCGCCGCGCACGCTCAGGTCGCCCGCTGTCAGCGTCGCCAACGCGGTGCGCGGGGTGCGCATCTGCTCGGCCAGGTGCGCGACGGGCCAGTGCGGACGGGTGGTGAGGCGGTTCGCCGCGATCCGCAGCGCCAGCGGGAGACCACCGCACTGCTCGACGACCCTCTCCACCGCCTGCTCCTCGCCGATGGCCCGCGCGGGACCGAGCACCGACTCGAACAGGCGGCGCGCGGTGGCGGGGGACAGGCTCCCCAACCGGATCCGCGACACCCCGTCCAGGTCGGCCAGGTCGCGCCTGCCGGTGATGACGGTCAGGCAGCCCGGCCGGGCGGTGAGCACCGGACGGACCTGCTCGGCACCGGTGGCGTCGTCGAGGACCAGCAGCAGCCGCTTGCCGCGCGCCAGCGACCGGTGCAGCTCGGCGCGGTCGGCGAGTGCCGCGGGGAGGCGCGACTCCGGCACGCCCAACCCGGACAACAGCCTGCCGAGCAGGACCGCGGGGTCGGCCGGGACGTCGGTGGTGCCCGCCAGGTCGAGGAGGACCTGACCGTCGGGGAACAGGTCGGCCACCAGGTGACCGAGCCGGACCGCCGTGGCGGACTTGCCGCTCCCCGGCGCACCGTGCAGCAGGACGACCCGGCCGGGTCCGTCGGCCGCCGAACGGGCCAAGCCCGTCAGAACGCTCAACTCGGCGTCCCGACCGGTGAAGTGGGTGGTGCCCACGGGCAGCTGCGACCACGGCGCGGGCGCAACCACCCGCGGATCCGCCGGGGGCTTGGCCACCTTGCCGTTGCGCGCGACGCGCAGGAACTCGTCGCGCTCGTCCGGGCTCAACCCCAGCGCGGTAACCAGCCGGTCGAGGGTGCGCCGCTGCGGCCACCGCGCGCGGGCGCCCTCCATGTCGCTGATCGCGCGGACGCTGACCGCGGCGAGATCGCTCAACTCCTCCTGCGTCAGCCCCGTCCGCTTGCGGTAGGCCGACGCCAACGCCGCGAGCCGGGTCGGATCGGGGATCGCCTCGCCCGCCACGGTCACCCGACCAGGTGGTCGACAAGCGTGCGACCGGGCGTGCTCCGGGCGCTTCCGCTTTCAGACGCGGTCATCAGCTCAGGATATCGCCTGCCCGTTCGGAACCCCGCCCGGCGAACCGCTCCACGCCGGGACCGGACACCGCCCGAACGCCGGTTCTGCCGGTGGTTGCACGTGGAGACCACCGCCCACGCCCACCACACTGGCCCGAAGCCCGCCGTCGCGGTGGGACCGGGACGTGGAAGGCGGGCATGACTCGAAGGGACCACACGGCCGAGGCGTTCGTCCGGTCGTTGTTCGGACACCACGGCCGCTCGATGCTGGCCTACGCCGAACGCCTGACCGGACACCGCGCCGTCGCGGAGGACGTGGTCCAAGAGGCCCTGCTCCTGGCCTGGCGCCACGCGGAACACCTGCCCGCGCCCGAACACCGACGCGGCTGGCTGCTCGCCGTGATCCACAGGATCGCACCCGACCGGAACCCCCGGTCGCACCACCGCGAACCCCGAACCACAGCTCCCACCACCCGTGCGGACCACCATGCCACCCTGCTCCACACCGCCGGGTAACCCCGACCCACCGGGCAGGCCGACCCGGAACCGAAGGCCACAGCCGGATCCGCCGACCCACGACGGCACCGCGCAAAGCGGCCACCCACGCCGACACCGGGCGAACCTGCCCCGTCACACCGACAGCGAGCCGACCTGCCGCCCAGCCACCCACCGAGCGTGCTCGTCCGCTTGTGCGGTCGGCTTGACCTGGGGTTTTTGGGCTTGAACCCACGTCGGCGGCAGCTCCACCACCTGCCCTTCCAGCCCGACGAAGCCAAAGGGGGCTCCAAGTCAAGTCGGCCGCACTCGGAGCACGGCTGAAGCGACACCCGGTGACAACCCGACACCTCACCCGACCGCGGTCCCCGTCCTCTCAGCCCTCCCCGTCCCCCAGTCGTACAACGCCTGGAGGACCGGCCCCAGGCTGGCGCCCTCCTCCGTGAGCCGGTACTCCACCTTCAACGGCGTGCCGTCGTACTCCACCCGCTCCACCAGCCCCGCCTCCTGCAACTCCCGCAACCGCTGCACCAGCATCTTCTCGCTCACGTCCGGCATCCGCCTGCGCAGTTCGCCGTACCGGTGCACCCCTTCCTTCAGGTGCGCCAGGATCACCGTCCGCCACTTGCCTCCGACGACGTCGACCGCCAGCTCGACCGGGCAGTGGTAGCGCTTGGCCATGGGGGCTCCTTACCGAATGGTGCGTACTTGATCATCCGTGCGGCTGGTGGTGGGCTCTGGCCATGAACGGTAGAGACATCCCGAGCCTGCACGAGTGGGCAGGCGGCACGGCGGCGTTCGTGGAGCTGTGCGAAGCGTTCTACCGGCTGGTCCGCGTGGACGACCTGCTGGCGCCGCTGTTCGCGGACATGCACCCCGAGCACGCCCGGTTCGTCGCGCTCTGGCTGGCCGAGGTCTTCGGCGGGCCGGCCGACTACACCGCCGAGCGCGGCGGCTACGGCCCCATGGTGGCCAGGCACATCGGCAAGGCGATCACCGAACCGCAGCGCAGGCGCTGGGTGAACCTGATGGTGGACGCCGCCGACGAGGTAGGCCTGCCCGCCGACCCGGAGTTCCGGGCGGCCTTCGTGGGCTACGTCGAGTGGGGCACCCGCCTCGCGGTGGCCAACTCCGCCCCCGGCGCGGACCCCGTCCGCGAGGCGCCCGTCCCGCGCTGGGGCTGGGGAGTGGCGCCGCCGTACCAGGGCTGAGCGGCATCCGGAGCTGCTACCGCCGCTATTGCTTCAGTGTTGACCAAAACCAATGTCCGGCCCGGCCGAACACGACCGTTCGCGTCACCCGCACCGGCCGAATGGGGGTACCGGCGATTGACCCGCCGGAGAACCGGGCACTCCTCGCTGACGACGAGCGGAGGAGTCACGGGTGGAGAGCGACATCGAGCTGCACGTGGACGGCCGGGCACGGCAGGTGCGACTGGACAGCCGGACGACGTTGCTGGACGCGTTGCGCGACGGGCTCGGTGCCACGGCGCCGAAGAAGGGGTGCGACCACGGGCAGTGCGGGGCGTGCACGGTGCTGCTCGACGGGCGGCGGGTCGTCACGTGCCTGACGTTCGCGATCGCCCACGACGGCGCGACGGTGACCACGGCCGAGGGACTCGCCGATGGTGAGCGGCTGCACCCCGTGCAGGAGGCGTTCATCGAGCGCGACGCCTTCCAGTGCGGGTTCTGCACGCCGGGGCAGGTGTGCTCGGCGGTCGGGATGCTCGCCGAGGTGGCCGAGGGCCGTCCCAGCGCGGCGACCGCGGACCTCGCGGGCGCGGTGGAGCTGTCCGGTGAGGAGATCCGCGAAAGGATGAGCGGCAACCTCTGCCGATGCGCCGCCTACGGCAACATCGTCGACGCCATCCAGGACGGTGCCCGGTGATCCCCTTCGACTACGAGCGACCGTCCGATGTGGATGGCGCGATCGCCACGGCGACCTCGCGCGGATCGGTGGCCTTCCTCGCGGGCGGCACGAACCTGGTCGACCGCATGAAGCTCGGCGTCACCGAGCCCGAACTGCTGGTCGACCTGGGTGGTCTGCCGCTCGACGACGTGGAGGAGCTGCCGGACGGGGGGCTGAGGGTCGGCGCGACCGTGCGCAACAGCGACCTGGCGGCGCACCCGGTGGTCCTGCGCGACTACCCGGTGCTGGCCCGCGCGCTGCTGTCGGGCGCCAGCGGCCAACTGCGCAACCTCGCGACGACCGGTGGAAACCTGTTGCAGCGCACCAGGTGCGTGTACTTCCAGGACGTCACCACGCCGTGCGGCAAGCGCGAACCCGGCACCGGCTGCTCCGCGGTCGGCGGTTCCACCCGGCAGCACGCGATCCTCGGGGCGTCCGAGCGGTGCGTGGCCACCCACCCGTCGGACATGGCGGTGGCGATGGCCGCGCTGGACGCGCGGGTGCGCGTGCGGGGACCGGAGGGTGAGCGGGTGATCCCGCTCGTGGACCTGCACCGGCTGCCCGGCGACGAGCCGGAGCGCGACACGGTTCTGTCCGGGGGTGACCTGATCACGGCCGTGGACCTGCCGCCGTTGCCGCCAGGCACCCGTTCGCTGTACCGGAAGGTCCGCGACCGCGCCTCGTTCGCCTTCGCCCTGGTGTCCGTGGCCGCCGTGCTGCGGGTCGAGGGCGGGGTCGTGCGCGACGTGCGGATCGCGCTCGGGGGAGTGGCGCACAAACCTTGGCGGGCCACGACCGCCGAGGAGGAGCTCTTGGGCGGCCCGGCCACCGAGGAGGCGTTCCGCCGGGCGGCCGAGCTGGAACTGGCCGCGGCGCGACCGTTGTCCGACAACGGGTTCAAGGTGCCACTGGCCCGCAACACGATCGTCGCCGCGCTGCGCGAACTGAGCTTGGAGGAACGATGACCGAAGTGATGCCGCCGCGTGCGCTCGGCCAGTCCCCGCGCCGGGTCGACGGCCCCGCCAAGGTCACCGGCACCGCGCCGTACGCGGGCGATCAGCGGGTGACCGACCCCGCGTACCTGGAGCTGGTGCAGGCGCGGGTCGCCCGCGGCACCGTGACCGGGGTCGACACGACAGCCGCGCTCGCCCTTGACGGCGTGCTCGCGGTGCTGACGCCCGACAACGCGCCGACCCTCGCTTCGACCGACGACGCCGAGCTGGACGCGTTCCGGCACGAGATCGGTTTCCGCGGCCAGGTCGTCGCCGCCGTGGTCGCGCGGACCCGCGAGATCGCCCGGCAGGCGGCCGGGCTGGTCCGGGTGGAGGTCGACGAGCACCCGCACGACGTGCACCTGAGCGCCGATCGCGACGACCTGCGCGCGCCCGAGGAGGTGAACGCGGGCTTCGAGACCGATACCGATCAGGGCGACGTGGACGCGGCCATGGGAGAGGCCGCATTCAGTGTCGACGAGACGTACAAGACGGCCTGGTACAACAACAACCCGATGGAGCCGCACACCACGACGGCGCAGTGGACCGGCGACTGGTTGCTGCTGCACGACTCCACGCAGGGCGTGCACCCCACCCGCGAGACCGTGGCCAAGGTGCTCGGGCTCGACCCGGAGCACGTGCGGGTCGTCGCGCCTCACGTCGGCGGCGGGTTCGGGTCCAAGGGCACGGCGCACGTCCACGTGGTCGTCGCCGCCCTGGCCGCCCAGGCGGTGCCCGGCACACCGGTCAAGCTCGCCCTCACCCGGCAGCAGATGTTCTCCCTGGTCGGCTACCGGACGCCCACGATCCAGCGGGTCCGGCTCGGCTGCGACGCGGGTGGGCGGCTCTCGGCCGTGGCCGTGGACGTGGTGGAGCAGACGTCGCGGATCAAGGAGTACGCCGAGCAGACCGCCGTGTCGAGCCGGATGATGTACGCCGCGCCGAACCGGCGCACGACGCACCGGCTGGCCGTGCTGGACGTTCCGGTGCCCTCGTGGATGCGCGCGCCCGGCGAGTGCCCCGGCATGTTCGCGCTGGAGGCCGCCGTCGACGAGCTGGCGATCGCCTCCGGGGTGGACCCGGTGGAGTTCCGGATCCGCAACGAGCCGGACGTGGACCCCGACTCGGGCAAGCCGTTCTCCAGTCGCAACCTGGTGGCGTGCCTGCGCGACGGCGCCCGCAGGTTCGGCTGGGCGGATCGCGATCCGGCGCCGCGGGTCCGCGAGGAGGCGGGCTGGCTCATCGGGACCGGTGTCGCGTCCTCGACCTACCCGGTCAACAGCATGCCCGGATCGGTGTCCACCATCCGGTACGTGATCCCCGGCCGGTACCGGGTGGAGATCGGCGCCGCGGACATCGGCACCGGCACGTGGACCTCGCTCGCGCAGGTGGCGGCGGACGCGCTGGGCGTGCCGTTCGAGGACGTGGAGATGCAGATCGGCGACACGGCGCTGCCGAACGCCTCGGTGGCGGGCGGGTCGTCCGGCATCACGTCGTGGGGTTCGACGGTCGTGGCCACGGCGCGCGCGTTCCGGGAGAAGTTCGGCGACGACCCGGACGAGGGCGACGAGATGACCGGCGAGATGCCGGAGGCCTCCGGCGACGACTACGCCATGCACGCGTTCGGCGCCCAGTTCGCCGAGGTCCGGGTGCACGTGGACACCGGCGAGGTCAGGGTCCCGCGCCTGCTCGGGGTGTTCGCCGCGGGCCGGATCGTCAACCCGCGACTGGCCCGCTCGCAGCTGGTCGGCGGCATGACGATGGGCCTGTCCATGGCTCTGCACGAGGAAAGCGTGCTCGACGAGCGGTTCGGGCACGTCGTCAACCACGACTTCGCCGAGTACCACATCGCCACCAACAGCGACGTCCCGAACGTGGAGGCGCACTGGGTGGAGGAGGACGACCCGCACGTGAATCCCATGGGCACCAAGGGGATCGGCGAGATCGGCATCGTCGGCACCGCCGCCGCGATCGCGAACGCCGCCTACCACGCCACCGGGGTGCGGGTGCGCGAACTCCCCCTGACGCTGGACCACTTCCTGGACTGAGCACGACCCGCGAACGCGAGCAGGGCTGGTGGGAGTCGCCGCTCCTACCAGCCCTGCCGTGTCGCGCACCGCACCGGTGGACGCCTCTCGGCGAGTGGCCACTCGTGGTGGCGAAGGGGTGAGGCCCGGGGGTCCTGACCGGTGCGGCATCCAGTACAACGCTTGGGGCGTCGGGATGTTTCCCGGCCGGGTGTCGTGGTCGCCACACTTCCGCCCCGGTCGGTTGTCGGTGGTGTCGTGGTCGGGTGTGCGGTCCGGAGGTCGGCCGATACCTTGCGTGCCAAGGGTTTCGGTGGGATGCGCGCGCTTCGAACCGGTCTGTGAACGCGAGCAGGGCTGGTGGGAGTCGCCGCTCCCACCAGCCCTGCCGTGTCGCGCACCGCACCGGTGGACGCCTCTCGGCGAGTGGCCACTCGTGGTGGCGAAGGGGTGAGGCCCGGGGGTCCTGACCGGTGCGGCATCCAGTACAACGCCTGGGGCGCCGGGATGTTCCCGTCGTGCGTCATCCGTCGGCGAGGCGCTGGATGGTGGTGCCCAGCCAGGCGTGGAGGTCGGCGGGGTCGCCGAGTTCGGAGCGCAGGACGCGGCGGCGGGTCGAGACGCCGAGGACGAAGGCGTCGATGGCGGCGGCGCGGCGGTGGGCTTCGGTGTCGTCCAGGCCGCTGTCGCGCAGGTAGCGGTGCAGCGGTTCGAGCGAGTTCGCGTCGAGGAAGGCGGCCAGCGCCTCCGCCGCCTCCGGGCGTTCGCCGGACGCGCGTTGCAGCACCAGCAGCGGGTCCTCGCCGGGTGCGCCGAACCAGCGTCGGACGATGCTCGCCGCGAGGCGCGAGCCCAGGGCGGAGAGGTCGCCGTCGAAGGAGTCCGAGACCGGGATCTCCACCCTGGTGGCGGCGAGGAAGAGGCCGTCCTTGCCGCCGAAGTAGCGGGTGATGAGGTTGGGCGACACGCCTGCCGCGTCGGCCACGCCCTTGACCGTGCTCGCGGCGAACCCGTGCCGGGCGAACTGGTTCCGCGCGTGCTCCAGGATCCGCTGCCGGGTGGCGGCCGCGTTGCGGGAAGTCATGTGTACGAGCATACACATGATGTGTACGGTGATACACATGGACCACGACCTCAAGGAACGACTTCGGCTCACGCGGCGCGTGACGACCCCGTGGAGCGATGACGGGACGCGTGGCCTGAGCGGCACCCGCCTCGACGACCTGCTCGAACGCTGGGCGGACGGGTACGACTGGGGCGTGCACGAGCGCCGCGTCGGCGAGTACCCGTGGACGACGGTGCGGGCGGGCGGCACCGAGCTGCGGGTGATCCACCAGCGGTCCGCGGATCCCGGCGCCCCGGTCGTCGTGCTGCTGCACGGCTGGCCCGACTCGGTGCTGCGGTTCGAACGGGTGCTGCCCCTGCTCGCGGACGTGCACGTGGTCGTTCCCGCGCTGCCGGGCTTCCCGTTCGCCGCCCCGCTCACCACTCCCGGCATGTCGGTCAACCGCATCGCCGGGATCGTGGCGGACGCGCTGGACCGGCTCGGCTACCCGCGGTACACGCTGTCCGGCGGCGACGTGGGCGGCACCGTCGCGGAGATCCTCGCGGCCGAGCACCCGGACCGGGTGGCCGCCCTGCACCTCACGAACGTCGCCCCGCTGCACGCGCTCACGGCCGACAGGGCGGGGCTCGCGCCCGACGCGGTCGCCTACCTCGACCGGTCGGCGGGGTGGTTCCGCGCCGAGGGCGGGTACATCGCGGAGCAGTCGACCCGGCCGAACACCCTCGCCGTCGCCCTGGGCGACTCACCCGCGGGCCTCGCGGCGTGGATCGTCGAGAAGCTGGAGTCCTGGTCCGACGGGTCGGCCTTCACCGCGGACGAACTCCTCACCCGGGTCAGCGCCTACTGGGTCACCGGCACCATCGGCACCTCGTTCGCCACCTACACCGAACCGGGCACCCTTCCCGGCCGGATCGACACGCCGACCGTGCTGTCGGTGTTCCCGCACGACCTCAAGCCGGAGCCGCGCGGCTACGCCGAGGCGTTCCTCGACGTCCGCGAGTACGTGGAACACCGCGCGGGCGGTCACTTCGCGGCCTGGGAACAGCCCGAGGCCTACGCCGACGACGTGCGCCGTGCGATCGCGCTGGGCGGCTAGCGCCCCGACGGGCGGCGCGCCGAACTGCCCAGGAAGACGCCGGTGGGCAGCGCGGAGAGCAGGGCGCGCTTGTCCGGCTTCCCGCTGGGCGCCACGGGAACGCCGGGGACGACGGTGATGGTCGCCGGAACGGCCGCCTCGCCGAGCGCCGCGGCGACCAGCGCGCGCAGGTCGTCGGGGTTGGGGTCGCGGTCGCCCGCGCGGACCACGAACGCGTGCGCGGCCTCGCCGGTGCGCTCGTCCGGCGCGCCGACGACGTAGGCCTGGTCGACCCGGGGGTGCGAGGCGAGCGCCTGCTCGATCGGCCCGGCGTAGTGGATGATCGCGTTGACGATGATCACGTCGCGGGCGCGGCCGGTCAGGTGCAGGAAGTCCCGCTCGTCGAGGTGGCCGATGTCGCGGGTGCGCACCCACCCGTCGCGCAGCAGGTCCGCGGTCTGCTCCTCGTCGTTCCAGTACCCCTTCAGCGCGTACGCCGTGCGGACCCAGATCTCGCCGATGCGGCCCGTGGGCAGCGGGTGGCCGTCGTCGTCGCGCACCTCGAGTTCGATCCCGGCCCACGGTCGCCCGACCGAGCCGATCGCGCCCGGCCAGGTGGCGACGTCCTCGGCGGTCAGCATGGTGATGAGCCCGATCTCGGTCTGCCCGTAGCCCTGCCGCACGGCGGGGCCGATCCGCTCGAACGCCTCGGCCATCCGGTGGGGGGCGATGGGGGAGCCGGACACGATCATCACGCGCAGGCCGCTCAGGTCGACCCGCTCCGCGCGCAGCACGTCGAGCACGTGGTGCAGCCGCGCCACGGTCAGCAGGCACGCGGTGACCCGCAGTTCCGGGATGACCCGCGGGAACACCGGCAGGCCCTCGGGGATCACCGCGGTGCCGCCCGACAGCAGGCACACGTGCAGGTGCTCCTGCATCACGACGCTGGTGAGCGTGCCGAACAGCAGGAACCGGTCGTACCCCTCGGAGAGCCGCTCCGCCCGCGGGTCCCTGACCCGGAGGTGCCACCACTTCGCGCTCATCGCCGCGTAGGTGAGGGCGACGCCCTTCGGCGTCCCGGTGCTGCCGCTGGTGAACGTGACCACGGCGACGTCGTCCGGATCGCCGACGGCGACGGGCTTCTCCGGCTCGCCCTGGAGTCCGGGGCCGATCCGCAGCACGGTCGCGGACCCCGCCGCGGCCACCAGTTCGGGCGTGCCGACGGCGTCGTCGACCACCAGCGCGTCCACGTCGCCCACGACGTGGGGGAGCTGCGCCGGGGTGAGACCGGGGCGGACCCCGACGACGCGGCAGCCCAGGGCGTAGGCGGCCAGCAGGACGGCGAACCCCTCCGGGGTGACGGCGGTGCCGACGGCGACCCCTCGTCCGGGGCCGAGCCCGGCGGCCCGGAGCCCGCTCGCGAACCGGCCGACCAGGTCGAGCAGTTCGCCGCGGGTCACCGTGCGCGCACCGTGCTCGAACGCGACCCCGCCCGGATCGCGGTCCAGCGAGTCGAGCAGCGCCTGGGGGAACACGCCATCGGTCGAACTGCCCACGTCGATCTCCGCTCGCGCCGGTGTCACCGTTCTGCGCACTCCCTACCAGTGCGGTCCACCCCCGACGGGAATCGACAGGAAGTCGACAGGAAATCACTCCATTCGGTCTAGCTTTTATCTTCTCATCATTGTCGGCACCTCCGCCGAATGGCTGTGATGTGGACCACACTTGCTAAATAGGGGCAAGTGCTTTAAACCTCAATCACGTCAGTGCGTCACTGGTCGGTGATCGGAGAATTGGGTGTCGGGCGAACAGTCGATCGATTACCTCGTGGTCGGCGGGGGTCCTGCCGGCTTGCAGGCGGGCTATTTCCTCGCCCGTGCGGGGCGGAGTTACCTCATCGTCGAATCGGGGGATTCGCCGGGCACTTTCTTCACCCGCTTCCCCCGGCACCGGAAGTTGATCTCGATCAACAAGGTGCACACCGGCTGGGACGACCCGGAGCTGCGCCTGCGCACCGACTGGAACTCGCTGCTGTCGGAGGAGAACGCGCCGCTGTTCACCACCTACACGCCCCGCTACTTCCCGGCGGCCGAGGACTTCCTGCGCTACCTCGCCGACTTCGCGACCGCCCACGACCTGGCGATCCGCTACGGCACGCGCATTGAGGAGATCAGCCGCCCGGATGACTTCGTGGCCCGTGACCAGGACGGGAACACCTACCGGGCCAAACGCGTGATCATGGCGACCGGCGTCTCGTTGCCGTACGTGCCCGACATCGAGGGCGTCGAACTGGCCGAGCTCTACTACGACACCCCCGCCGACCCCGAGGGCTTCACCGACCAGCGGGTCCTCATCGTCGGGCGCGGGAACTCCGCGTTCGAGACCGCGGACAACCTGATCGAGAACGCCGCCGTCATCCACGTCGCCGGACCCGGCTCGCTGCGGCTGGCCTGGCAGACGCACTTCGTCGGCCACCTCCGCGCGGTCAACAACAACTTCCTGGACACCTATCAGCTCAAGTCCCAGAACGCGCTGCTCGACGGCCGCATTTTGAGCATTCGGGCCGACGGTGACGGGTTCCTCGTCCGCGTCTCATTTGCACGGGTGGACGAAGTGGTGAAGGAAATTCGCTACGACCGGGTGATCCTGGCCACCGGCTTCCGTTTCGACGCGTCGGTGTTCACCCCGGAATGCCGTCCTGAATTGACCATCAACAACCGCTTCCCGGCCCAGACCGAGACCTGGGAATCGATCAACGTCCCCGGCCTGCACTTCGCCGGGACCATCACCCAGGTCCGCGACTTCAAGAAGTCGACCAGCGGTTTCATCCACGGTTTCCGCTACGGCGTGCGCGCCCTGCACCACATCCTGGAGCAGCGCCACCACGACGTCGCCTGGCCCAGCCGCGAGCTGGCCCCGACCGCGGAGGCCGTCGCCGACGCCGTGATCGACCGGGTCAACCGCAGCTCCGCGCTGTGGCAGGTCTTCGGGTTCCTGTGCGACGCGGTCCTGGTCGGCTCGGACGGCTCGGTGCGCTACGCCGAGGAGATCCCGGTCGCGCACCTCGAGGCGGCCGCGGGCACAGGCGTGTTCGGCGACGTCGAGTCCTACCTGACGATCACCCTGGAGTACGGCGAGGACCACGACCTGGTCAACCCGTTCGACATCACGGCGGGCCGGAATTCCCAGCAGGACACCAGCGGGCTGGACGGGCGCTACCTGCACCCGGTCGTGCGCCGGTACCGCGGCGGGGAGTTCGTGGCCGAGCACCACATCACCGAGAACCTCGAGAACGAGTGGGACAGCGAGGCCGTGCACCGCGCTCCGCTGCGCGAGTTCCTGCGCGCGCACCTGGAACGGGTGACGGCGGGCAGGCCGTGAGTCCCGGCCTGTCCGACCTGCACGACCGGGCGCGCGAACTGCTGGACCCGGTGCACTACGACTACTTCGCGGGCGGCGCGGCCGACGAGGTCGTGCTGGCGGACAACGAGCGCGCGTTCGGGCGGTTCGCGCTGCTGCCCCGGATCCTGCGCGGCACCCCGACCCGCGACCTCGCCGTGGCGCTGCCCGGCGCGCGGGCGTCGATGCCGGTCGTCGTGGCGCCCACCGCGTTCCACCGGCTCGCGCACCCCGACGGCGAGCTGGCCACGGCCAGGGCGACCGCCGCCGCGGGCACGGTCCTGGTGTCCAGCATGGCCTCCACCGTGGCCGTCGGCGCCGTGGTGGCCGCGGCGCGGTCGGTCGACCCGGCCGCCGCGGTCTGGTTCCAGCTGTACCTGCAACCCGACGCCGAGGTCACCCGGTGCCTGGTGCGCCGGGCCGAGGACGCCGGGTGCACCGCGCTCGTCGTCACCGTCGACTCACCGGTGTTCGGCCGCCGTGAACGCGACGTCCGCAACGGCTTCGACGACCTGCCCGCCGGGTTCGCCGCGGAGAACATGCGCGACCTGCCGGGCGGACCGCCGGGCGGGACCCGCGACATCGAGATGTCGGCCGCGCTCTCCTGGGATGACCTCGACCTCGTGCGCGCCCGCACAACCCTGCCCGTGCTGCTCAAGGGAGTGCTCCACCCCGAGGACGCCCGGCTCGCCGTCGAACGCGGACTCGACGGGATCGTCGTCTCCAACCACGGCGGCCGCCAGTTCGACGCCGTTCCCGCCGCCCTCGACGCGCTCCCGCGGATAGCGGACGCCGTTGACGGGCGGGTCCCCGTGCTGCTCGACGGCGGGGTGCGGCGCGGCAGCGACGTGGCGCTCGCGCTCGCCCTCGGCGCCACCGCGGTCGGCGTGGGCCGGCCGGTGGTGTGGGGTCTGGCCGCCGACGGTGAGGACGGCGTGCGGCAGGTGCTGGACCTGCTGCGCGACGAGTTCGACCACGCCCTCGCGCTCTGCGGCGGCCGCGGCCTCGCCGACCTGACCCGCGACCTCGTCGTCACCAGGGGAGCGGCCTCGTGGTGAGCCTCGCCAAGGTCGTCGCGACGTGCGCCGTGCTGTCCACCCCGTACTGGCTGCCCGACCAGGTGGTCGCGTTGCGCGGCAAGGTGTTCGCGCGCGTCAACGGCGACAACGCCATGACGTTCCCCGACGACCTCGTCGGCGCCGACCGGTTCGAGGAGGTCTACTCCCACCCCGCCGCGAACGGCCGCAGCAGGGGCGCGGGCCTGTCGGACCTGTTCTGGTACTGGCTCTCGCCCGGACCCGAGGTCCACCAGGAGCACCTGGAGGCCGGACCGCGCTACGACGACGTGGCCCGCTGCACGCTGCGGATCCTGGCCGGACCCAGCGCCGAGCTGTCCGCCGCCGCGGGCCGCCGCACGGCGTCCGTCCTCGACGAACTCGTGACCGGCCGGGCGACGCTGGTCCGGCTGCGGGACCTGATGATGCCGGTGTGGGCCGAGTTCTTCCACGGCCTGCTGTTCCGGGAACCCTGTCCGCCCGAAGCGAGGGCGCTCATCGTCGGCCACGCCCGCGACGTCGTGACCTCCCTGAAGTGCACCGGCCTGCGCCACCCCGCGCGCCGGGCCCGGCTCACCCGCTACCTCGAACGCCGGGTGCGCGCGGGGGAGGTGGCGCACGAACTGCCGTCGACGCTGACGGTCCAGGAGCAGGTGCACTACCTCCAGGGCACGTTCCTCAACACCGCCGTGGTGCAGATGTCCGAGGCGATGGCGCACCTGCTGCTCGTGCTGGCCCGCCACCACGACGTGCAGGAACGCCTGGCCGCCGACCCGGCCGATGACCGCTACCTGGGCCACGTGCTGGACGAGACCTTCCGGATGTACCCCCTGTTCGGCATCGCCCACCGGATCACCACCGCCGACATCGAGGTCGACGGGCGCACCACGCTGCCGTCGGGTTCGGTGCTGTGCTTCAGCTACCCCGACTACCACGCCACCGGGTACGACGACCCGGAGGTGTTCGACCCGTCCCGCTGGGAACGGCTGTCCGGCCGCACCGCCCACCACATCCCGTTCGGCGTCGCGGCCAACCGGCCGTGCCCCGCGTGGCGGCTGTCCCCGCTGATCATGCGGGCCGCCGTGCGCGAGGTGCTGGCCCGCTTCACGCTCGACTCCACCGTCTCGCACACCCGGTCCATCCCGCACGCCGCCCCGTGCCTGCTGGTCCGCCGTGACGACCCGCTGCCCGCCCACCGCGTCCTCGCGGTCCGGGCGTTCCTGCGGGTCCGCGACCGGTGGGAGGACCTCTGGCGCAGCCTCCTGCAACTGGGGCTGGGCACCTGGATGGTGTTCGACGCCCGACGCGCCCGGCTCGCCGGGAACTACTTCGACGCGCGGGACGCCGAGCCGCAGCAGGTCTGCCCGTCCACCGGCTGACCCACCCGACCCGAAGGGCGTGACGACCTTGTCCCCAACCCAGCTGGCACCCGCGTTCTTCATCGCCGTCGCCGTCATCCTCGTGACGTGCAGGCTCGTCGGCTGGGCGCTGCGCTCCATCGGCCAGCCCCCGGTGGTCGGCGAGATGGTCGCGGGCGTCGTCCTCGGCCCGTCGGTGCTCGGCCTGATCGCGCCGGGCGTCGAGACCGCGCTCTTCCCCCAGCAGCTCCGCCCGGTCCTGTACGTCGTGGGCCAGATCGGGCTCGTGGTGTTCATGTTCCAGACGGGCTACGAGTTCCGGGTGGACCGCGTCCGCCGCGTCGCCCGGTCGGCCGCCGCGATCTCCCTGGCGGGCGTGATGGCCCCGCTCCTGCTCGGGGTCGGCCTGAGCCTGCTGACCTACAACCTGGTCGACGTCTTCGTGCCGGGCGTGCCGCTGCTGGTGTCCGTGCTGTTCGTCGGCGTCACGCTGTCGATCACGGCCTTCCCCATGCTGGCCCGGATCATCACCGAGCGCGGACTCACCGACACCCGGTTCGGCTCCCTCTCGCTGGCCGCGGGCGCCCTGGACGACGGGGTGGCGTGGGTGCTTCTCGCGGGCGTGCTCAGCATCGCCGCGGGCAGCGCCGGGCTGTTCGCGGTCGCGGCGGGCGGCACGGTGGTGCTGGTGGCCATGCTCGCGCTCCTGGTCCGCGCCCGTGATCGCATCGGCGCCGTGACCGAGCGGCTCAGCCCCAACCACCTGCTGCTCATGGTCGTCGTCATGCTGTTCATGGCCTGCTGGTACACCGACGTGATCGGCCTCTACGCGGTGTTCGGCGCGTTCGCCCTCGGTGTGGTGTTCCCGCACACCGCCGCCGTGGACAAGGCGGTCGCGACGATCAACCCGATCAACCTGGTGTTCCTGCCCCTGTTCTTCACCTACTCCGGCCTCAACACCGACTTCGGCCTGCTCGTCCACCCCTCGGTGCTGCTGTTCGCCCTGGCCTGCGTGGCCGTCGCCGTGCTCGGCAAGTTCGGCGCCTGCTGGCTCGCCGCCCGCCTGGCGGGCGAATCGCAAGCCGTGGCCCTGCGCGTCGGCACCCTGATGAACGCCCGCGGCCTGATGCAGCTCATCGCCATCAACGTCGGACTCGCCGCCGGGATCGTGACCAGGGAACTGTTCAGCGTCCTGGTCGTCGTCGCCCTGGTCACCACCATCATGGCCACCCCGATGCTCGGCTTCTGGGACCGCCGCGACCGCAACCGCGGGGCGCGGGAGCCGGTGGACGCGGCGGAGGCGCCTCCGGTGGTGCCCGCGCCCGCGGGGGACGAGGTGCGGTGAGAGGGGTCGGCGCGGTGATGAGCCGCACCTGTCCGGTCGTCGTGCCCTGACGGTCCGCCGGCTCACACCCGCTGCGGCCGCAGGGCGTAGTACCCGGCGGCGGCGGTGCCGAGGCAGAGGGCGATGGCGCTCAGGCCCAGTGACCAGTGGACGCCGATGGCGGCGCCGAGCAGGCCGACGGTGAAGCCGCTGCCCGCGCGGAGGCCGCCCGAGGACATGCCGTAGAGGCCGATGACGCGTCCGCGGTCGGCCGGCGGGGCGAGGAGTTGGACGACGGTCTGGCCGATGGACATCGAGGCCATGTTCGCGACGCCGCCCACGAGCAGCATGAGCAGTGCGAGCGGGTAGCTGGTGGTGAACGCGAAGAACAGGCTGGTCAGCCCGAAGACGCCGGTGCTGACGACGGCGGCGGGGACGTTGGGTTTGATGCGACCGCTGGCCTCCAGCAGGATGCCGCCGACGACTCCGCCCACGCCGTTGGCGAACAGCAGGACACCGTAGGTGAGGCCCGCGCCGCCGCTGCCCAGGTCGTGGGCGAAGATCGGCATGGACGACTGGAGCGAGGCGCCGACGAAGAACGAGCCGAGCCCGGCCAGCACGATCATGCTGACCAGCGTGCGGTTGGAGCGGACGTCGCGGAACACGCGCAACGAGTCCACGATGCCGAGCCGCGCGCGTTTCCCGCCCTCGTTGCGGATGTGGCCGGTGAACCTGGTGCGGAACAGGAACAGCGTGAGCGGCAGGTAGAACGCGACGTTGGCGAAGATCCCGCCGATCGGCCCGAACCCCAGCAGCAGCGCCGAACCGACCACGGGTCCGAAGAGGACGCCGAGGCTGCGGAACGTGGCGTTGAGCCGGACCGCGCTGGGCAGCTCGTCGGGTTCGACGAAGTCGTGCAGCAGCAACTGCTCGCCGGGACCCCACAGCGCGCCCGCGCACCCGTGCAGCACCAGCAGCACGCACGCGTGCCAGACCTGCAAGGTGTCGGTGAGGAACAGGACTCCCCAGGCGACCGAGACCGCCATGAACAGCACCTGCGCGGCCTGGATCAGCCTGCGGCAGTCGAAGCGGTCGGCCAGCGATCCGAAGTAGACGGAGAAGAACAGGAACGGCAGCCAGTGGCTGATCACCTGGAACCCGCTGAGCGCGGGGGAGTGGAACTTCTCCCACAGCACCCAGTACGTGATCACGTGCTCGACGTTGTCCGCCATCATCGCCAGGCCCGCGCCGAACAGGTACGGCCTGCAGTCGCGGTTGCGCAGCGCGGCGAACTTGCGCGGTCCGGTGGGCGCGGGACCGGGATCGGCGATCGCCCCCGGTTCGGGGACGTGGGCGGGAACTCCGCACGCGGCGCACATGATCGCGGTCTCCTCGGGTCTGGCCTGGGTGGTGCGGGGTCGTCACGGGCCGTGCGGGACCCCGGAGACCATTCGACCACCGGGGAGCCCGCGCCGGGCGGTGCTACGCGGCCGTGTGGCCGGAAGCACAGGGAGCGCGCGCACCGTCAGGACGTGCCGCTGAAGTCGACTTCCTTGGCCGCGACCGTGGCCGCCGTCCGCCCAGGAGCGGTCTGGAAGCTCCAGTACAGGTTCGTGTGCGCGATGACCTGCGCCACCGGCGGCGCGCCCCACGCCGACTTGTCGCCCGCCGTGTGCGCGTCGCCGACCAGGGTCACGTCGTAGCCCCTGGTGAACGCGCCGTGGATCGTGGAGCGGATGCACGCGTCCGACTCCGCGCCCGCCACGACGAGCCGCCCGACCGACAGGCCGGACAGCACCGCCTCGAGTTCGGTGGCCTCGAAGGCGTCGCCGTAGTTCTTCGCCACCAGCGGCTCGGTCTCGGCGGGCACCAGCTCGGGCACGATCCGCCAGTCGTCGCTCCCGCTCACCAGTTCGGCGTCCGAGTGCTGCACCCAGACGACGGGAACCCCTTCCTGCCGCGCCCGCTCGACCAGCCCGCCGATGGTCGCCAGGACCGCGTCGCGCTCGTGGGCCTCCGCGACGACGGCGTTCTGCACGTCGATCACGACGAGCGCGCTGTTCGGCCGGTTCTCGAGTGTGGTCATGTCTCCCCCTGCTGGTCCTGGACTACCGGTGTCGCAAGAAAGTAGACCCGGCCACCGACAATTTCCCGCCGAGGGTGTCATGAGCCCGGTCCGGGGCGCACGTCGACGAGCGGCGTTCGTCCGGCGGGTTCGAGGGGTTGGACCTCCGCTGAACGTCACTCCTCCGGATCGGTTCTCCCCTGGTCCCAGCGAGTACGGTTGCCCCCTGCTGTGCCGGGGGAGGAGCCACGTGACCGTGGACGGAGAAGTGACCCCCATCGCCGTGCGCGCGGCAACCGACGCACGCTCCGAGCGCGAGTTGCTCGCCAGGGCGCGGCTCCACGTCGAGCTGACGGCCACCCTGTCCGGTTCGCTCAACCTGCGGCGCACCGTGCTGCGCCTGCTGGACCTCATCACGCCGTCGATCGCCGACTGGGCGGTGCTGGCCCTGGTCGACAACTCGGGTGGAGTGGTCCTGCACGGCGGCCACGACCAGGCGTTCACCACCGCGTTGTCGAGGGTCGTGATCGAGGGCACGGGCATGGACCGGGTCCTGCGGTCCGGTCAGGACGAACTGCTGCACGTCGCCGTGGAACTGGACAGCACCGACGGCCTCGACACCATGATCCCGCATCGGCGACTGCGGGACGAGGCGGCGGGACTCCGCCCGGCCGACGTGCTGAGCCTGGCGTTGACGACGCGCGGCACCACGATCGGCGCGCTGGTCATGGTCCGCGGAGCAGGCCGCGGGTTCCCCGACCTGGACGTGGAACTCGCCGGGGTGATCGCGGCCCAGGCGTCGATCGCCCTGGACTCCGCCCGCCTCTACGAGGAGCGGGGCCGGGTCGCGTCCGTCCTCCAGGCCAGCCTGCGTCCGCCCGACCTGCCCCTGGTTCCCGGCGCCCGCGTCTCGGCCAGGTTCCGCCCCGCGGACGAGCGGATGGACATCGCGGGCGACTTCTACGACATCCACGGTTCCGGCGACGACTGGCTGCTGGTGCTGGGCGACGTGTGCGGCAAGGGCGTCGAGGCCGCGGTGCTCACCGGGCGGGCCCGGCAGAGCATCCGCACGGCGGCGTACTTCGACCGGCGTCCCTCGGTGGTGCTCGCCGCGCTCAACCACGTGCTGTGCGAGGTCCACTCCTCCCGCTTCGTCACCGTCGTGTGCGCGCGGTTCCGCCCCGCGGCGGACGGGCTGTCGGCCGAGGTCGACGTCTCGGTGGCCGGACACCCCGCGCCGATCCTGGTGCGCGCCGACGGCACGGTGGACCAGGTCGAGGTGGCGGGCATCGTCGCAGGCGTGATCGCCGACGCCTCCTACACCGACGTGCGGGTGACCATGCGGTCCGGCGACACCATGCTGATGTTCACCGACGGTGTGGACGAGGCCAGGGGATCCGACGGTTTCTACGGCATGGAACGGCTCCTGGCCCTGCTGCCGTCGTACGCGGGCGCTGGGCCGATGGCGCTGTGCGAGGCTGTGGAGCAGGACGTCGTCGAGTACCTGGACGGCCGTGCCCACGACGACATCGCGCTGCTCGCCGTGTCGTGCGGGACGTGACCGGCTTCGACCGCGCGCTGTCCGAGGTGGACGGCGAGGCCGCGGTCGCGGTGGTGCTGGGGCTCATCGCGGACGGCGCGGATCCGCTGGCGGTGCTCGTCGACGTCGTGGCCGCGGGTCAGCGGAGGGTCGGCGAACGCTGGCAGCGCGGGGAGTGGTCGGTGGCCAGGGAACACGCCGCGACCGGGGTCTCCGTGCTGGCCACCGAGGCGATCGCCCGCCACGCCGAACGGGTCCCGGTGACCAGGGGACGCGTCCTGGTGGCCTGCGCCGAACGCGAATGGCACCTGCTGCCCGCGCTGGTCATCAGCACCGCGATGCGGCTGCACGGGTGGGACACCGTCCTGCTCGGTGCCAGCACCTCGCCCGCCCGGCTGAGCCAGTACCTCCAGGACGTCGGCCCGGACGCGACGGCGGTGAGCTGCTCGGTCCTCGGCGCGCTGCCCACCACGCGCCGCTTCGTCGAAGCCAGCACCACCGCGGGCGTCCCGATCCTGGTCGGCGGCTCCGCGTTCGGCCCCGACGACCGGCGGGCCGTGGCGCTCGGCGCCACCGCATGGGCACCCGACGCCCACGGCGCCGTCGCGCTGCTGGACCACCTGCCCGCCGTGGTGCCCAAGGCCGTTCCGCTGCGCGGCGACCGCTTCGTCGAGCAGGCGGCCGTCGAACTGGGGCACAACCGCCTGGTGGAGGTCCTGCGCGGACGGTGGTCGGCCACGACGTCCGGCGGCGCGCCGTCGTTCGACGCCGCCTGCGGCGAGGCACTGCACCAGGCCGTGCACGCGGTGTCGGCGGCGCTGCTCACCGGCGACCCGCGGCCGATCCCGGACACCGCCTGGTGGATCGACCGGCTGCTCACCGCCCGCGGCGCGGACTCCCGGCTGGTGGCCGAGTTGGGCGCGGTACTGGCTCTCGCGGTGCGCGACTTCCCCGAGGCGCACGCCCTCGTCGTCGGCCACTGGCCCGGAGGTCTCCTCGTGCCCGAAGGGGAACGCGCGTCGTGACCGGGTTGTCGTGGGTCGTCGAGCACACCGGCGGCAGGGCCGTCGTGGCGGTCGGCGGCGCGCTGGACGTGACCACTTCGGCGGGGTTGGAGGCAGTGCTGCTCGCCCTCGCCGCCGAGTCCGACGTGCTGATCGACCTGCGCGCCCTGGAGTTCGCGGACTCCAGCGGCCTGAGCGCGTTCGTCGCCGCGTACAAGTGCGGTCTGCGCCACGGCAGGACCGTGACCCTCGACCCGGTGCCCCCGTTCCTGGTCCGGGTGCTCGGGGTGACCGGTCTGGACGCCGTCCTGCTCGCCGGGGGCTAGCTCTCCTCGGTGTCGGCCGCTCCGTTGTCCTTCCAGGAGCGGAGCCCGGTCGGGCGGGGGTGGGGTTTTCCGCAGGTATCCGTGCGGTGATCCTCATGGTGGGGCCGTCCGACGCACGCCAGCATTGACCGGGTGATCATCAGAAGTGCTGTCGTCGCAACGGTTCTGGCCATGTCGAGTGTGCTGGGTGATTGGGTGCAGGAGGGGTGGGTGTCCGGTGCGCTGCTCACCGTCGAGGACTCGGCGGGGGTGCGCGCGGACGCCGCCGGTGAGGCCGAGGTCGGCGGGTACTTCCGCATCGGGAGCGTGACCAAGACGTTCGTGGCGACGGTGGTCCTCCAGCTCGTGGACGAGGGCCGGGTCGGGTTGGACGACCCCGTGGGCGCGTACGTGGACGGCGTGCCGAACGGGGATCGGATGACGGTCCGGCAGGTGCTCAACCACACCAGCGGGCTGTACGACTACGCGCACGAGGAAGGCCTGTCGACCAACCGGTGGCGGGGTGCGGCCAGGTTCCGCGAGTACCGGCCCGCCGAACTGCTGGCGGTGGCGGCGTCGCGGGAGCCGTACTTCGAGCCCGGAGGCGGCTGGCACTACTCGAACACCAACTACGTCGTGGCCGGGATGCTGGTCGAACGGGTCACCGGACGGGCCTACGGCGAGGAGGTGCGGGCGCGGGTGCTGCGGCCGTTGGGGCTGGCGCACACCATCGTGCCGGGTCGGTGGGCCGGACTGCCGCTACCGCACGCCCACGGCTACACCGAGGTCGACGGGCAACGGGTCGACGCGACCCTGATGAACCCGTCGCTGGACTGGGCGGCAGGCGAGATGATCTCCACCGCGGATGACCTCAACCGGTTCTTCGACGCCCTGCTCGGCGGCGGGCTGACCAGCCCGGCCTCCCTCGCGGCCATGCGGCAGACCGTGCCGACCGGCACGATCTTCGCCTACGGCCTGGGTCTGCAGCGCTTCGACCTGCCGTGCGGGCGCTCGGTGTGGGGTCACGGCGGCGAGCTCATCGGCTACCTCACCTACGCCACCCGCGCCGACGACGGCCGCCGCGCCGCGCTGTCGTACAACCCGCTGGGCGAGGGCCTGCCGGGTGAGGACCTGATCGGGCTGTTCGGTTCCGTGTACTGCTGACGTCCGGAAGGTCGCAGCCTCAGGACGGTGCGGCTCCGGGGACGAAGGCGGGCAGTTTCGCGAGACTGCCGCGCACGGCCTCGGAGCCGTACTCGAACATCCGCCGCTCGTAGTCGTCGACCGCGCCGAGCAGGTCCCGGCGGCCCTGGTCGGCCTCGATCAGACGGCGGCGCAGCAGGTCGGCGTCGCGCAACGCGGTGTTCGCGCCGTTGCCGCCGGTCGGCGAGGTGGCGTGGATCGCGTCGCCGAGCAGCGTGACCGGGCCGGACGCCCAGCGCTCACCGGGCTCGACCACCCGGATGGACAGCAGCGCGCCGTTGTCCGGGTCGGCCTGCTCGACCAGCGCGCGCAGGTCGGGGTGCCACCCTCCCATCCTGGACAGCACGGCGTCCCGCGCGGTCAGGTCCTCCAGCGAACCGTTCGGCGGCAGGATCATGGCCCAGCGCACGTAGTCGCCGATGTCGGGCAGCGCGACCTCGGGGGCCAGGCGCTCGGCGGCCTGCTTCGGCGGGGTGCGGAAGCGCATCGCGCCGAGCAGCAGGCTGACGCCGTCGCCGGTGATCTTCGAGCCGTAGGCCCTGGACAGGCTCGCGAACTCGTCGGTCAGCGGGGTGCGGCCGATGACGAACCGGACGCCGGTGTCGGTCGGGGTGGTCCGCGGCGACAGCACCCCGCGGACCGCGGAGGTGACGCCGTCCGCGCCGACGAGCAGGTCGGCGGTGGCCGGGTCGCGGTGGGCGAACCGAGCTCGGACACGACCGTCGGCCAGCACGTCGTACCCGGTCAGCGCGGCGTCGGTGTGCACGGTGAGGCCGGTCAGCAACAGGTGTCGCAGCACCTGCCGGTCGACCACGACGCCGGTCCGGCCCGCGCCGAGCCTGCCGATCTCCTTCAGCCGCGGGTCCAGGACCAACTGCTCGGTGGAGGCGTCCATGACGATCTCATCCAGCAGGGGGTGCCAGCGCGTCGGCAGGCAGTCGCGCACCGCCTGGAACCCGGTCGGGTCCAGCACGAGCCGGTAGCCCTGGAACCGCGCGACGATCCCCGGATCGCGCTCGAACACGTCGACCCCGATCCCCGCACCACGCAGACCCTGCGCGAGGGCCAGCCCTCCCAGACCGGCTCCGACAACGGAAACCCGCACCGCACACCTCCACGACATCCACACGAACTTAGTTCGTCCAAGCGAACTGAGTTCTAGACGACGAACTTAGTTCGTGTCAAGTTAGAGTGGCCTTCATGTCCACCGAGCCCCGCCGGCACCGCGCAGCCCGCCACGCCCGACCCGCGGCTGAGGTCGCCGCGCCCGCGCCGCGCAAGAAGCCGATCACCGTCGAACGGATCACCGACGCCGCACTGGAGGTCGTCGCCGCCGAGGGGTACGACGCGCTGACCATCCGCCGGGTCGCCGCCGTGCTCGGCACCGGCCCGTCGTCGCTGTACGCGCACATCGTCAACAAGGACGACATCGACGACCTGCTGATCGGCAGGCTCTACGCCGGGGTCGTGCTCCCGGAACCGGACCCGGCCACCTGGCGCGGACAACTGGTCGGGGTGTACACGCAGATCCGCGACCTGTACCTGGAGTACCCCGGCGTCTCGCGCGCCGCACTGGCCATGGTGCCGACCAACCTGGAAACGCTGCGGGTCGGCGAGGGGATCCTGGCGATCCTGCTCGCCGGCGGCGTCGAACCGAGGACTGCCGGGTGGGCCCGCGACGCGCTGTCCCTCTACGTCAGCGCCTACGCGCTGGAGCAGTCGCTGGTCCGGCGGCGGCACCAGGGCCAGGAATGGGTGCTCGGCCACGAGGAGTTGCTGGACCGCTTCACCGCACTGCCCGCCGAGCAGTTCCCGAACACCCGACGCCACGCCGCCGAACTGGTCTCGGGTACCGGACCCGACCGCTTCGAGTTCGCCCTCGGCCTGCTCATGGGCGCTCTGCGGCCCGCGTCCGGTTGACCCGCCGCGCACGATGGCCGGTCGCGATGTCCTCCGCCCATCCGCTCGACTTCGCGTCCGGCACGTCGTGGAGGTGCTCCACCACCGACTTCATCGTGGCCGGGCTGCCCGTGGAGCGGATCACCGGCCACGACTGGGCGTGGGCATCGGGCATCGGGCGGATCGGCATCTGCGGCTCCGCCCCCGGCGGACCTACCAGCGGTTGCGGCGGAGTCTGCGCAACGCCAGCGCGACCGCCAGCCGCATCCGCCCGTCCGGCCCGGCGACCGGGTAGCCCAGCGCCTGGCCGAGCAGTTCCGCCCGGTTCTGCAACGTCGAGTGGTGCACGTGCAGCGCGACCGCCGCGCTCCGCAGGCTGGGTTCGGTCACCACGGCGGTGAGGGTGGCCAGGGCCCACGGGTAGGTCGGGACGACCCGGTCCAGCAGTGCCGTCTCGGCGACCGCGGCGGGGGAGTCGCACCCCTCGGCGAGCGCGAGGACGCCGCCCAGCGCGTCGACGTCCAGGTGGGTCGGCCCCGGCTCGTCCTCGGCGGTGAACCGCAGCGCGGTCCTGGCCTGCTGGTAGGACCGCGGGAGGTCCAGCGGTCCGACCGCGGGGCCGGTGGCCGAGCACTTCCCGAACGGTTCACGGGCCTGGTAGGCGGGTTCGACCACGACGTCGAAGTCCCCGATCCGCGCGGTGAGGGAGCGCGGGCCTGCGGCGGCGCCGATGCCGACGGTCACCGCGAACCTGGCGTCCTCGGCGAGCCCGAGGCGGCGGGCCGCGGTGGCGCGCGTGTTCTCGTCCGCGGTCTGGTCCAGCAGCAGTTCCACGGCCGCAGGGTCCACCGCTGGCGAACCCGCGCGGGTGCGGTCCAGCGCGACCGCGATCGCGGCGGCGAACCGCTCCACCAATACCCCGTCCAGTTCGGATCTCGCCCGGTCCACGTCGGACGGCCTTTCCAGCCACACCACGGCACCGTCGTGGTGGGCGGGCAGCGGCACCACGACCCCGGTGGGCTCACCGTCCGCCCGCCGCCCGTCCGGCAGCACCCGCATCCTCAGTCGGCGTCCGCGGTCGAGCAGTCCGGCGGGGCAGCCCGCGAGCACGGCGGCCGCCCTCACCGTCACCTCCAGCCCGGCACGGGCCTCGACGAGCGCGTCGAAGTGGGCGACCACCTGCGGCGCCGCCCCCGTGTCCGGATCCACCGATCGCATTCGCCCGGCCAGTTCACGCACTCGGGCCCCCCTTGTCGCAACCACCCTAGACCGGACGGCCTTCGAGGACGGTAGCGGCACGCGGCAGACTTTCGCCGATCACCCCGAAATTGTTCGGGACCCGTTCCCGCGGTTCCCCCGACGCGCTCGCCGGTCGGCACGAGGCGGGAAGGCGTTGGCGCGCAAGGGATCCGCGTGGCACCCGCCGATGGCGTGGGCCGAAGGGGAACGGGGCCCACCAGGTGAGTCCCCGTTCCTCCTCTTCAGAGCGTGCTCGCGCGCGGGTCCCAGTCCTCCGGCAGCGCGGGCGGCACGTCCACCGTGCTCGCCACGTCCACCGAGCGCCCGAGGGAGGCCGACTCGTCGATCGACAACATCGCGTCGAGCACGTGGTAGGCCAGCTCGCCGGACGCCCGTTCCACCGCCCCCGCCCGGATCGCGCGGGCCAGTTCCAGGACGCCGGTGCCGCGCGACGCCGAATGTCCTTGCGCCTCCAGTGCTTCCGGTTCGCCCCGACCGCCCAGGTGCAGTGCGGTCGACCCGTCGAAGGTGTTCGGGTCCGGCAGCACGGCCGTGCCGAGCGTGCCCCCGATCTCGACGAGCCCCGTGCGGACCACCGCCGAGTCGAAGCTCAGCACCAGCTGCGCCGAACCCCCGCCCGCGAACTCGACCAGCGCCATGACCGTCGTCGGCACCGTCACCGCGAACTCCGTGCCCGCGCGCGGCCCCTTGCCGATCACCCTGGTGTCCCGCGCCCGGCCGGAGGTGGCGGTGACCCGCCGGATCGGACCGAACAGCTGCACCAGCGTGGTCACGTAGTACGGCCCCATGTCCAGCAGCGGCCCGCCACCGGCCTGGAACAGGAACTCCGGCGCCGGGTGCCAGCTCTCCGGCCCCGGCGTCTGGAAGACCGCCAACGCGGTGCGCGGCTCGCCGATCCGCCCCGCCTCGATCGCCCGCCGCGCGGTCTGCAGACCCGCGCCGAGCACGGT
This sequence comes from Umezawaea sp. Da 62-37, assembly GCF_032460545.1. Lineage (GTDB taxonomy): Bacteria > Actinomycetota > Actinomycetes > Mycobacteriales > Pseudonocardiaceae > Umezawaea. The sequence continues at coordinate 698,114 of NZ_CP135965.1, read as the reverse complement.
GTCCGGGGCGCTGGCCACCCGCAGCCCCCGGTCGTTCGCGCGGTCGAGCAGCTCGCGCGCGGACTCCCGGTCCAGCGCCAGCGGTTTCTCGGTCCACACGTGCTTGCCCGCGTCCAGCGCGGTGAGACCGACCCCCACGTGCGCGGCCGGGATCGTCAGGTTGACGACGATCTCGACCGCCGGGTCGGCCAGCAGTTCGGCCACCCCACCGGACTTGGCGACGCCGTGCTTGGCGGCCTGCGCGGCGGCCCGCGCCGTGTCGAGGTCGGCCAACGCCAGCACCCGGACGTCGGGGAAGCCGGTGAGGTTCTCCAGGTAGGTGTCGCTGATGACCCCCGCGCCGATGACGCCGACGCCCACGGGGCCCGACGGCGTGCTCACCGGTCGGCTTCGGAGAAGTAGGCGCGGCTGGCGGCGATGCCCTCGAACACGTCGCCGTCGTAGGCGTCGAACTCGATCACGCGCAACGCCTGCGGCGCCGCCGCGAGCACCTCGGCCACGGGCACCCTGCCCCGGCCCGCCGGCACCTGGCCGGTGCCGTCGGTGGCCAGGTCGCCGTCCTTCACGTGGATCGCGTGCACCTTGGCGCCGAGGCGGCGCAGCAGCGCGGGCGCGTCCTCGCCGCCCGCGGTGGCCCAGTAGGTGTCCACCTCGAGCACGACGGCCGGGTCGAGCTGGTCGACGAACACCTCGAGCGCGCTGCGCCCGTCGATCCGGGACTCCAGTTCCCACCAGTGGTTGTGGTAGCCGATCCGCACCCCGTGCTTGGCCGCGACGGCCGCGGCCTCGTTGAGCGCGGCGGCCGTCGCGGAGATGTCCGCGGGGGCGCTCCACTTCTCGGCGTCGACGTAGGGGTCGATGACGACGCCGATGCCGCACTCGGCGGCCACGGCGAACACCGGGTCCTGGTCGACGCCGATGAGCTGAGCGTGGGCGGTGGGCGCGGTCAGGCCGTGTTCGGGAAGGCCCTTGCGCAGCACGTCGGCGTTCTGCGTCACGCCGTAGGGCTCGACGCGGGTGAAACCGAGCGCGGCGATCCGCCGCAAGGTGTCCGTCGGGTCCGCGGCGAAGGCGTCGCGGACGGAGTACAGCTGCACGGAGAGTGTGCTCATCCCGAACTCCCTGATGTCGGTGTGGAAGAGCTGTGGGAGCGCTCCCACACTTTTCTACCACACGGTAGAATTTGTCACCAGGGGTTCACGGTGGACCGCTGTCCCGGTAATCAGACCCTGTTACGACACCCCGTTCCGGTGCCGTTCCAAGATCGTTCTCCGAGTCCGTGGGTCATCGCGGAACAGTGGGCCATCCAGTTTTCCCATACACCCGGTGGATGGCATCTTGTCCTTTTTCGACCCTTTGTGCCCGTTGCCGGGATGGTTGATCGCACCTCGGGTTCGCGTTGCACCTCTTGGCGTATATCCAAAGAGGAAGAACAGGTACACGCTCGTCGGGCCGGTGTTGACCCGACGAACCCCCAGATGGGTTCCCCTGCGTCCGGGAGGATTTTCAGGGGTTCTCCGGAACCACGGGGGACAACCGCTGGACCAGGCACGACCGGGCCAGGCCGCCGTTCATCCGGCGGCCCGCTTCCGCATGCCCTTTTCATGTCGGAAAACTAGACGCACAAACACCTGTTAATAAGTCAGGACGGACGTCTGTTGATTCACGGGTAGGTACGGACGGATCCTGGTTTCCGCTCGTGGCAACACTTTCACCTCTAACCCGAACACGACCCTCCCTGGCAACTTGGGGTCGTGTTCGCCCTGCCCGGAGGAGTTTCACCGATGGAACTGAGACGCCCACTTGTCGTGGTCGCGACCAGTGCGATGGTCGCCGCCCTGTTCACCGCCACCACCGCCGCCCAGGCGCAGCCGTCCGCCAACGGGGTCCAGACGGCCGACGTCATGGCCGTCCAGGCCGCGTCGAGCCTGGTCGCGGACCGCCCGGCCGCGCTGCACGCCAGCACGGCGGACACCTTCGTCCAGCACGAGGTGATCTCCTCGACGAACGGGCTCAAGTACATCCCGTACGACCGCACCTACAAGGGGCTGCCGGTCGTCGGCGGCGACTTCGTCGTCGTCACGAACTCGACCGGTCAGGTGCTCGACACCTCGGTCGCGCAGGACACCACGATCAACCTCGCCAGCACCACCCCCAAGGTGGCCAAGGCGGACGCGGAGGCCACGGCGAAGGCCCAGCTGCCCACTGTGGACAGCGTCGGCGCCGCCCAGCTCGTCACCTACGCCCTGGGCACGCCCGCCCTCGCGTGGCAGAGCACGGTCGTCGGCCGCAACGCCGAGGGCCCCAGCAAGCTCGACGTCGTCGTGGACGCCGCCACCGGCAAGGTGCTCCACACGCAGGAGCACGTCATGCGCGGCACCGGCAACAGCGGCTGGAACGGTCCGGTCACGCTGAACACCACGCACGTCGGCACCACGTACTCCCTGAAGGACCCGACCCTCACCAACGTCAGCTGCCAGGACGCCGCTAACAACACGACGTTCAGCGGCACCGACGACGCGTGGGGCAACGGCACCGCGACCAACCGCGAGACCGGCTGCGTCGACGTCCTGTTCGCCGCGCAGACCGAGAGCAAGATGCTCACCCAGTGGTTGGGCCGCAACGGCTTCGACGGCTCGGGCGGCGGCTGGCCCATGCGCGTCGGCCTGAACGACCAGAACGCCTACTACGACGGCAGCCAGGTCCAGATCGGCAAGAACACGGCGGGCCAGTGGATCGGCTCCCTCGACGTCGTGGCGCACGAACTCGGCCACGGCATCGACGACCACACCCCCGGCGGCATCTCGGGCAGCGGCACGCAGGAGTTCGTCGCGGACGTCTTCGGCGCCTCGACCGAGTCCTTCGCGAACGAGTCCTCCCCGTACGACGTGCCGGACTTCCTGGTCGGCGAGACGATCAACCTCGTCGGCAGCGGCCCGATCCGCAACATGTACAACCCCTCCGCGCTCGGGCACGCCAACTGCTACTCCAGCTCGGTCCCCGGCTCCGAGGTCCACGCGGCCGCCGGTCCCGGCAACCACTGGTACTACCTGCTGGCCAACGGCTCCAGCCCGACCAACGGGCAGCCGACCAGCTCCACCTGCAACAGCTCCACGGTGACCGGTGTCGGCGTCCAGACCGCGATGAAGATCTTCTACAACGCGATGCTGATCAAGACCACCGGCAGCTCGTACCTGAAGTACCGCACCTGGACGCTGACCGCGGCGAAGAACCTCTTCCCCGGTAGCTGCACCGAGTTCAACAAGGTCAAGGCCGCCTGGGACGCCGTCAGCGTTCCCGCCCAGTCCGCCGACCCGACCTGCTCCGCGACCGGCACCGTCACGGTGACCAGCCCCGGCAACCAGTCCACCGCCACCGGCACCGCCGTCAGCCTGCCCCTCTCGGCCAGTGGCGGCACCGCGCCGTACACCTGGTCCGCGACCGGCCTGCCCGCCGGCCTGTCGATCAACGCCTCCACCGGCACCATCTCCGGCACCCCGACCACCGCGGGCACCTCCAGCGTCACGGTGACCGCGAACGACTCCGCCGCCCACAGCGGCACGGCGTCGTTCAGCTGGACGGTCGGCACCACCGGCGGCTGCTCGGGCCAGAAGCTGGTCAACCCCGGCTTCGAGTCCGGCGCCACCACCTGGACCGCCTCCAGCGGCGTCATCGGCCAGCACGGCTCCAGCGGCCAGGCCACCCACGGCGGCACCTGGAACGCGTGGATGAACGGCTACGGCACCGCCCGCACCGACACCCTGTCCCAGTCGGTCGCGATCCCGGCGGGCTGCCACGCCAGCCTGACGTTCTACCTGCACATCGACTCCGCCGAGACCACCGCCACGACCGCCTACGACAAGCTCACCGTCACCGGCGGCACCACCACCCTCGGCAGCTACTCCAACCTCAACAAGGCCACCGGCTACGTCCTCAAGACGATCGACGTGTCCTCGTTCGCGGGCTCGACCCTCGCGCTGAAGTTCAGCGGTGTCGAGGACAGCTCGCTGCAGACGTCCTTCGTCATCGACGACGGCGCCATCACGCTGAGCTGATCAGCTGACGCATGACCGACGGGGAGGCCGGGACACCGGCCTCCCCGTCCGGCTGTCCCGGTCGGAAGTGGTTCCGGCCGCGGTGTCGATCCGGCGCTCGCCCGTTCGTACAGGAGGTGACAGGCAGGAACGACGGAGCACGAGGAGCAGGACGATGGCGCGGATCGTGGTAGTCGAGAGCGTGTCCCTGGACGGCGTGGCCCAGGCGCCCGGACGTCCGGACGAGGACACCAGGGGCGGGTTCGGGCACGGCGGGTGGGCCGGGCCCTACGCGGACGGCACGGCGATGGCGAAGATGGGCGAGGGCATGGCCCGGACCACCGCGATGCTGTTCGGGCGGCGCACCTACGAGGACTTCTTCGGGTACTGGCCGAAGCAGACCGACGGCAACCCGTTCACCCCCGTGCTCGACAACGCCACCAAGCACGTCGCGTCGCGCACGCTGGAGGAGCCGCTGCCGTGGCGGAACTCCGTGCTGCTGGCGGGGGAGGCCGCGGACAGCGCGGCGGTGCTGAAGAAAGAGCTCGACGGCGACGTCGTCGTGCTCGGCAGCCTGGAACTCGTGCGCACGCTGGCGGCCGCGGGCCTGGTGGACGAGTACCTCCTCCTGATCCACCCGATCCTGCTGGGCACCGGGAAGCGGCTGTTCCCCGACGGCGGGCCGTCCGGCGGGCTGCGGCTGGTCGACAGCACCACGAGCACCACCGGCGTGGTCATCGCGACCTACCGGCCCTGACCCCCGCACACCGGGGCGCGGCCTCGTACCGGCGGTAGGCGAGCGACACCCGGCTCAGGAACGCGGTGTCGCTGTCGAGGTTCCCGCCGCCGGCCACCGGCGCCTCCGGTGTGCCGGGCGCGTCGCCCTCGGCGCGGGAACGCAGCGCGGAGGCCACTGCGACCGCCTCGACGACGGCCTCCAGCTGTTCCCCCTCGAACCCCGCCACCTCCGCCTGCTCACGGGCGTCGGCGGCGACGCCGGGCTTCCGATGGGGCTGCAACGCCAACAACCCGTCGCGGATCTCGATCACCCGCCGGTACAGCCGCGGCCGCAACCGGCCCAGCACCAGGACGTCCGGCAGGGTGGGAGGATCGAGGGCGATACCGGGATCGGCGCGGTACAGGGCGGTCCACAGTGGACCGAGCTGTCGGAAGAGCCGGTAGCGGCGCAGCCAGCCGACCGCCGCGGGGATCGCGGCGCCCAGCAGCACCAGCACGGTCGAGGCGGTGGGCAGCACCTTGCCCGTCACCGCCGCGTGGCTGAGCGGGTAGGCGAAGTCGATCCGCGAGATCGCCGTCCGGAGCACCTTGTGCACCAGGTACAGCCCCGAGCCCACCGCCCCGGCCGCGATCATCCGCAACCCCCACCGCAGGGCCGCGTCCCCCGCCATCCCGGCGTACCGCAGGCACAACCCCGCGATCCGGACCAGCCCCGGACCCTGCGCCACCAGGTACACCACGCAGTACTCCAGGATCCACGGCGACTGCGGCAGCAGGTCCGGCGCGAGCGCGAACAGCACGCACATCACCGCGAACCACCCGGCGATCCACCAGGCGTGCCACCGGGGACCCCGCGGCGACCCGTTCATCTGGGCCATGAACTCCAGTCCCGCCCACACGACGACCAGCATGGCCGCGTGCCCGACCAACCTCGCCAGGTCCGGAGCGCCGACGGCCGCACCCGCCGAGTACACCGCGGGGGTGAGCACGGTCAGCGACACCGCGAACCCCAGCAACACCCACCGCACCGACCGGCGTGGACCGTCCTCGCGCCTGCGCCGGGACAGGAACAGCAGCCAGGCCAGCACCGGTGGGCCGTACTGGCGCAGCAGCTCACCCATGGCCGTTGTCGTCCAGCGCGGCCCGGAGGCGGTCGGTCAGCGAACCGCCCGGCGACTCCCGCTGCCGGATCATCGTCGCGAGCGTCTCCGCCTCCCGCTCCTCGGCGCTCGAGTAGCCCGCCCTGCCCAGCACCCGGCTCACCATCCGCGGGTCGAGGCCGGGCAGCAGCAGCCGGGCCTGCTCGGCGATGGTCGTCGACACCGGGTAGTGGTCGCACAGCACGTGGCTCAGCTCGTGCAGGATGATGTGCTCCCGGTGCGGAAGCGTCGTCTCCTGCTCGTAGAAGACCAGGTCCGCGGTGTCGGTGGCCACCCACAGCCCGCACACCCCGGTCAGCCCCGGCATCGGGATCAACCGCATCGGCCGTTCGCGCCGCGCCGCGACCTGCTCGCACAGCGCGTGGGCGTCGAACGGCACGGGTAACGGCAGGTCGCGCAGCACCGCCGCGCACCGCTTGCGGAGGCGCCGCCCGCGCAACCCCCTCACGGGGTCGCGTCCGGCGTGGGCTTGGGCAGTCCTTCCAGTTCGCGCACCCGGTCGACCATCTCGGTGATCGCCTCCAGGCTCTTGGGGGACAACCCGTTGACGCGCAGGGCGATCTGCCGGATCGGCGCGTCGCGCAGCGCGGTCAGCAGCGCCAGCTCGGTGTCGATGCGCTCGGTCTCGGCGTCGTCGAAGAAGTACGCGGGCGGAACGCCGAAGAAGCCCGCCAGCACCTCGAGGTGCCGCTTGGTCGGGTTGTCGCGCAGGCCCTTGCGCAGCTGCCAGAGGTAGGTCGCCGAGATGGTCGGGCCGCCCTTCGCCCGGATGGCCTCCGCGACCTCCTCGAACGAGTACTCGCCGCCGGTGCGCGGGTGGACGGTGCGGAACAGGTGGTCCACCTTCGCGGCGAGGGTCCGCTCGCCGGCGTTGTCGGGCATGGGGCGAGTCTAAGCCACCAGCTCAGATGAATGTGAAAAAGGCTTTCCCTCCATCCAGGTTGACGATCGGGTTCATCTCAGCTTACGCTCGAATGGATCGCGTCAGCTGGTGTGAATGGCGGGCGCGGGAGGGGATGGGTCAGGGGGGTCAGAAGGGGATGAGGGGATCGGTGTGCCCGGTCCGATCGGTGCGAAGCCGGGGGGTTTCGCGCAAGACCGGGCAGCCGTTCCCCTGCACGTGGAATTCGTGTTGTCACAAGGGGAGGAAAAGCATGTTCGCGTTCAATCGAAAGTTCGGCCAGGCTGCTTTCGCGGTCGTGGGGGCCGCAATGCTGGTGATGTCCGGTACGACCAACGCGTCCGCAGCGGCGCGCAACGGTGTGTGCGACTCAGGAGAGTTCTGCTACTACTGGGGTGCCAACAACACCGGGTCGATCTCGGACTTCACCACTTCCGTGCCGGACTACGGCACGACGCAGCCGACCTGCTACGACTTCAAGGGGCCCGGTACTGGTCAGGGGCAGTGCATCAAGAACAACGCCAGGTCCGTCTGGAACCGCACGAGCGGGATCGTCCGCGTGTACTACAACTCCAACTACGGCGGGACGTTCCAGCCCATCGCAGCGGGCTACAAGGGCAATCTGAACAGCACGCTCTCGGACAACAACGCGTCCCACAAGTTCCTGTAGATCCCGTTCCGGCTAAACGGGATTGAGCCTCGGCACCCGGTCCTCGACAACGAAGGACGCTTTGGTCGAGACCGGGGCGCCGGGGCGGGAAACGCGGTCGAGTCCGCGGTAGTCCACCCGCACCTCGTCGGCGGAGAAACTGGTGCGCACGTATCCGCGCCTGTTGTTGAAGTACTTGATGTGCGGGTTCTCCGCGAACCACTCGGGGGTTTCCGGGTAGACCTCGGACCCGTCGCCGCCGGACGTGATGGACGTCCCGGCGATCTCGGTGCCCGCCGTCCGCGACGCCGGGTCGTCCCAGCGCTCCTTGATCTCCGCCCCCCAAGCGGCGTGCACGTCGCCGGTCAGCACGACGGCGTTGCGCACCGAGGAGAAGCCGGCGACGACCCGGTCGCGGTCGGCGGCGTAGCCGTCCCAGGCGTCCAGGTTGGTCGCCTCCACGGGGCCGCGGGTGTGGTCGTACTGGGAGAAGAACACCTGCTGGCCCAGCACGTCCCAGCGTGCCGACGAGTTCCGGAACCCGTCCAGCAGCCACTTCTCCTGTTCGGCGCCGAGCATCGTCCGGCTCGGCTCCCAGCGTTCCGGGCAGGGTTTGATGCCGTCCCCGCAGGCTTGGTCGTCGCGGTACTGCCGGGTGTCGAGCATGTGGAACGTCGTCAGCCCGCCCCAACCGACGCGCCGGTAGAGCCGCAGGTCGAAGCCCCGCGGTTTGCTCCGGATCGGCATGTTCTCGTAGTAGGCCTGCGCGGCCGCCGCCCGGCGGGCGGGGAAGTCGGGCTGCGGGATCTCGGGCTTGCTGTAGTGGGAGCCCGCCCAGTTGTCGGCCACGTCGTGGTCGTCCCACACGACCACCCAGGGCGCGACCGCGTGCGCCGCCCGCAGGTCGGCGTCGGACTTGTACTGCGCGTACCGGTGCCGGTAGTCCGCCAGCGTCACCGTTTCCGGCCCGTCCACGTCGCGGACGTTGCCGTCGGGCGCCACGTGCACGCCCTTGCGGTACTCGTACTGGTAGTCCCCGAGGTGCAGCACCAGGTCCGGTTCGTCCTCGGCGAGCCGCCGGTAGGCCGTGAAGTAGCCGTGCTCGTACTGGGCGCACGACGCGAACGCCATGCTCAGCGGCGTGGTCATCGTCCCCGGCGCGGGCGTCGTCCTGGTCCGGCCGGTCTGCGAGAGGTGCCCTTCGGTGGCGAAGCGGTAGAAGTACTCCCGGCCCGCCTCCAGCCCGCCGACCTCCACGTGGACGCTGAACCCGGACTCGGGCCGGGCCCACTCGCTGCCGCGCCGCACCACCTGCCGGAACCGCTCGTCCGCGGCCAGTTCCCACTTCACCTCGACCACCCGCGACGGCATCCCGCCAAGGCCGTTCCCGGCGAGCGGGTACGGCGCGAGCCGCGTCCACAGCACGACGCCGTCCGGCGTCGGATCACCGGAGGCGACGCCGAGCGTGAACGGGTCGACCACCCGTGCCGACCCCGCCCCCAGTGCCGTGAGCGCCACGACGCCGGTGATCAGCGCACGCCGCGACACGGTTCCCATGCCCTCAATACGGTTCGGCGGCGCCCGCGGTTCGGAAATCCGGCCACGGGTTTTCGGCGGGTCCACCGCCCCCGGTGGCCCCGGCTCGGAGGAGAGCGCTTTCCGATGGCTGACCCGATCATCCCGCCACTGCCGGCCAAGTGCGAGAACCGTTCCGGTGCAACGATTCAGGGATTCCACGCCTGGTGGGAGAGGTCGGTTTCCCCCGAACGCCGATCTCCTGTATCCATGGGCGTCGGCTCCACTCCTTATGTGGTGCACGAGTGGAGACGCCGTCGACCGGGGAGGCCCTGCGCGGGGTCGGAGGGGCTGGGGTGGACGCGGGCGGATGGGACGCGGGCTGGTGGTTCGGCGGCAGGACGCTGACCGAGGGACTGGCCTCCGAAGTCGGGACCGGGGCCGTCGTGTCGGAGGCCGCCGAACGGCGTGCGCGCGTCCGGCTGGACCGGTGGCGCGCCGAGCACGGCTCCGCCCGGCGCCTGGCCTCGGTGGGGGTCGACGAGGACGACCTGCTGCGGCTGCTCCGCGAGCGCTCAGCGGGAGGGCCGAAACCCGCATGGGCCGTCGAGGTCGAGCGGGTGGTCGACCGCGCGGTCGGACCGGCGGTCGTGGACGGCGGGTCGTGGCAGAGCGCGTTCGGGGTCGTGGTGAAGCCGTTCGCGCAGGACGCCCGGAGCCGGGTGGCCGCGGAGGTCGCCGACCTCGGGCCGGAGGTCTTCGTGGACGCCGACGAGGTGGTCGACCGGTTCGCGGACGCCCTGCGCCGCACCCTCGTGTGGACGGCCACGCGGACCCTCGTGCTGGAGCTCAACGTGGCGCGGGTGACCGGGCTGCTCGACGGCGACTCGCCGGAGGACCGGTTCGCCGCGTTCGCCCGGCGCACGGGCACCCGCGCGGGGCGCACGGCGCTGCTGACCGAGTACCCCGTGCTGGCCCGCCTGCTGTGGCAGAACGCCGACCTCGCCGCCGCCGCGTTCACCGAACTCCTGCACCGGTACGCCGCCGACCGCGCAGACATCGTCGGCGGGCTGCTCGGCGGCCGCGATCCCGGACCGCTGGCACGGGTGGACACCGGGACGGGCGACACGCACCGCGGCGGCCGGTCCGTCGCGGTCCTGGCCTTCGCCGACGGCACCCGAGTGGTCTGCAAGCCGCGTCCTCCAGCCGTGCACCGGCACTTCAACCAGGTCGTCACGTGGCTGAACTCGGTGCTGCCGGGGCTGGACCTGCGCACGCTGGGCGTGCTCGACCGAGGCGACTGGGCGTGGGCGGAGTTCGCGGCGCACCACCAGGTGTTCGACATCGCCCAGGTCGGGCTGTTCCACCACCGGCAGGGCGCGCTGCTAGCCCTGCTGCACGTGCTCGACGGCACCGACCAGCACTTCGAGAACCTCGTGGCGTGCGGCGACCAGCCCGTGCTGGTGGACGTGGAGACGCTGTTCCACCCCGTGTGGCCGCACCGCGACCTGGTGGACGACCCGGCGGCCCGCGCGCTGGAGTCGTCCGTGCTGCGCACCGCGCTGCTGCCGCGCCCGACGGCCGGTGCGAACGGCGTGCTGGACATCTCCGGTGTGGGCGGTGACCAGGGGGCCGTGCTGCCCGACGACGTCGTCGGGTTCGACGGCGCGGGCACCGACCGGATGCGCCTCGTGCGCGCGCCGGAGGTGTTCGCCGGAGCGGAGAACCGGCTCCGGCTGGACGGGGTGGCCGTCGATCCGGGGGAGTACGTCGAACACCTGGTGGCCGGGTTCCGCGCGGCCTACGACGCCGTGCGCGCCCACCGGTCCGACCTGCTCGCCCCCGGTGGGCCGCTGGACGCGTTCGCGACCGACGTGGTCCGGGTGATCGTGCGCGACACCGCCGAGTACGGGCGCCTGCTCGACGAGTCCACCCACCCCGACGTGCTGCGCGACGCGCTCGACCGGGACCGCGTCCTTGGCCACCTGTGGACCTCGGAGGCCGACCCGTCGCGCGAACGGCTGGTCGAGCACGAGCTGGCCGACCTGTGGGCGGGTGACATCCCGCTGTTCACCACCACGCCCACCTCGCGCGACATCCTGACCGCGAGGGGGATCCGCGTCCCGGACGCGCTCGGGGAGACCGGTCTCGACCGGGTGCGGAGGAAGGTCGAGGCGATGGGGCCTGCCGACCTGCGGACGCAGGAGTGGGTGCTCCGCGCGTCCTTCGCCACCCGCGGCGCCCACCCGGCCCGGCCGCGGCCGCGCGGACGGACGACGGAAGACCGCCCCGACCCGGAACGCCTGCTGGCGGCGGCGCGCGCCATCGCCGACACCCTCGTGGCCGACGCGCACGACGACGGCCGACGGGTCAACTGGATCGGCCTGGAGCACGACCGGTCGTGGGAGGTCCGTCCCCTCGGCGCGAGCGTGACCAGCGGTTTCCCCGGCGTCGCGCTGTTCCTCGGACAGCTCGCCGGGATCACCGGCGACCGGCGCTGGGCGGAGGCGGCCCTGCGGTCGGTCAGCCAGGTGCCGTCACTGCTCGACCGGCTCGGGCGGGCGGAGGCCGCCGTGCCCACCGGGTTCGCCGGCCTCGGTGGTCTGGCCTACGCCCTCGCGCACCTGGCCGCGCTCCTGGACGACCCGGACCTGCGCGACTGGACCGCGACGGCGGTGGACGTCGCCGCGGCGCAGGTCGGCCGTGACGGGGCGGACGACCTGATGGGCGGCACCGCCGGGTGCCTCGCCGCGATGCTCGCGGTGCACCGCACGACCGGTCTCGACTCCGCCTGGCGCGCGGCCACGGCGTGCGCGGGGCTGCTCGAACGCGCCGCCGACCCGTCGACGACCGGGTTCGCCCACGGTGGCGCCGGGATGGCGTGGGCGTTGTGGCGGTTCGCCGTGGCCGACGGCGGACCTCGCCGCGAACCCGTGTTCGCCGACAGCGCCGACAGCGCGGAAGGCGATGACGGCACGTGGTGCCGCGGAGCCGCCGGTGTCGGGCTCGCCTGCGCCGACGTCCTCGCGCTGCACCCGGATCCCCGCACGGCCGAGGCGTTCGACCGGGCCGTCGACGACGTGCTGCGCCGACCGCCCGCGGCCGACCACAGCCTGTGCCACGGCGAACTGGGCGCGCTGGAGCTGATCACCACGGCCGCCGCGCGCGGCCACGAGGCCGCCACCGCCCAGGCGCCGCGCCGGATCGGCGGGTTGCTGTCGTCGATCGACCGGAGCGGGCCGGTCGCGGGCACCCCGAACGGGGTGCGCACACCGGGGCTGCTCACCGGCCTCGCCGGGATCGGCCACGGACTGCTCAGGCTCGGGTTCCCCGACCGGGTGCCCGCGGTCCTGCTCCTCGACGCGGCCCGGCCGCGCCACTGAACCCCCGGGCGGCACCAGACCACCCGGTTCCCGGATACGGAGGACTCCATGACCGCACCAGCCGCCGACATCGCCGAGACCGTCCGCCTGTGGAAGGACCCCGACGCCAGGTGGGAACTCGACCGGGAGCCGAGTCCGGCCCATCCAGCGGGGGAGATCACGCTGCCACCGACCGGTTCCGCGTGTCCGCCACAGGCGCACGCTGACACCTGGTCCCTGGTCGCGTTCCCACCGCCGTCCGCCTCCGGTCCGTGCTTCGGCTACGGGACCTCCGCGGACGACCGGCGCTGACGGTCCGACGATGGAAGCCGGGGGGCGGGCATGACGGTGGTAGTGGTCCCTTCGCCGCGGATGGTGGGGCGCGAGGCGGAGTCGCGGGTGCTCATCACCGCGGTCGAGGACGGGGCGGGCGAGCGGCGCGCCGGTGCCGTTCCGGCCGATCTCCGAGGCGCTGTCCCCGCTGACCAGCGAGAGCGGGCTGCCGACCGATCCGGAACTCGCGCCCCACCGCGCCTCGCTGGCCCGGTTCCTGCCGGAATGGCGCGACACCACGGCTTTCGGTGACGAGGAGTCCTTGCTCGTCGTCGCCGAGGGCCTGCTGAGGCTGCTGGCCGTGCTCGGCCGGGGCGTCGGATGCCTGATCGTCCTGGAGGACCTGCACGACGCGGACGCCGAGACGCTGGCCATCGTGGACCACCTCGCCGACAACCTCGTCGGCCTGCCGGTCGTGCTGCTGACGACCGCCCGTTCCCAGGCCGGACCGGCTCGGGAACTGGTCCTGGGCGGAGGACGCCGGTCCGGTGTCACGATCGTGGAGCCGGGCCGCCTCGACCCGCTCGGAGTCCGGGACCTGGTCGCGTCATGCCTCGGCGCGCGGCCCGAGGACGTGCCCGGCGCGGCGGTGGACCGGCTGTTCCGAGACAGCGGCGGACTCCCGTTCGTCGTCGAGGAGCTGCTCGACGGCATGGTCGCCGAAGGCGGGCTCGTGGCGGGGCCGTCGGGCTGGTCGGTGCAGGACGTCCCCGTGCCGGTGACCGTCGTGCTCAGCATCTCGCACCGGGTCGACCGCCTCGCCCCCGAGGCGGGCGCCCTGCTCGCCGTGGCCGCCGTGCTGGGCCGCCGGTTCCCGCTGTCGGTCGTGCGCGCGGTGTGCGGGCTGGACGGCGTCGACCTGCTCCGGCACCTGCGCTCCGCGGTCGACGCCCGGCTGGTCGCCCCCGACCACCCGGCGCCGGAGTGGTACTCGTTCCGCCACGCCCTGACCGCGGACGCCCTGCTGGCCGGGCTGGGCGCGAGCGAACGGGCCGAGCTGGCCCGACGCGCGGCCGACGTCCTGGAAGCCGAACACCCCGGCCTTCCCGGCGAGTGGTGCTCGGCCACCGCGTTCCTCCGGCTGCGGTCGGGCGATCTGCCCACCGCCGCGGGACTGTTCGCCGAGGCGGGTCGTCGGATGCTCGCCGACGGCGCGCCGGCGACCGCCGTGGACCTGCTGCGCCGCGCGCACGACCTGCCGTCCCCCGACGACGGGGCACGGGTGGCGGTGCTGGAACCGCTCCTCAACGCCCTCGCCGGAGCGGGCCGGGTCGACCAGGCCCTCGCCCTGGCACCGGATCTGGACGACCCCGGCCTCGGCGTCGAGCGGCAGGCCTCCCTGCACACCGTGCTGGCACGGGTCGCCGTGCGCGCCGGGCTGTGGGCGCGGGGCGCCGAGGAGATCGCGGTCACCCGCGCGCTCCTCGGACCCGACGCCGCGCCGCGACTCACCGCGGAGGTCGACGTGATCGCGGCGGCGCTGGCCCTGCGGACGCAGGACGTCGATCGCGGGACCGTCGCCGAGCGGCTGGCGCGCCAGGCACTGCTCGACGCCGGGCGGGCAGACCTGCCCGAGGTGGCGTGCGAGGCCCTGGAACTGCTGGGAACCCTTGCCCGCCAACAGGACCTCACCGAGTCCGACGGCCACTTCACGCGCATGGGCGAGCTGGCGCACCACCACCGGCTGCGCTCGGTCGAGCTGCGCGCGCTCGCCCGGTCCGGCGTGAACGAGAACCTGCGCTCCGGGCGCGTGGTCAAGCTGCGGCGGGCGCACCTCCACGCGTTCCAGGTCGGCGCCGTCACCGAGGGGTACCTGCTGGAGGTCGACCTGGTGATGGTCGCCGTGCTGCGCGGCGAGTTCCTCCGCGCGGCCGAACTCGCCGACCACTGCGCGCCCGTGGTGACCAGGATGCGGCTCGGAGACCCGATCCGCCACGTCCTGGTGGCGAAGGCCGCGATGTCCGCCCACCGCGGCAGGCGCGCCGGGATGGCGGGCGCGCTCGCCGAACTCGACCGGTGGAACGGGCGCGGGTCCCACCGGACGCCCTTGGCCCACGGCCTGTGCGAGGCGTTCTGCGCCCTGCTGGAGGAGGACCGGCCGCAGGCCGTGCGAGCGCTCGACGACGCGATCGCGAGCGAGGAGCGGAACCCGGCCGACCAGGTGCTGGCGGGCCGGTACGGCCTGCGGGTCCTGCTCGGCGTCCTGGCGGGCGTGGCGGGGTGGCGCGAGTACGAGGAGGCCGCGGCCGCCCCCGCGGGCGCGCTGGCCTGGAACCGCCAATTCCTGCACCTGGCCAAGGCCGTCCTGCTCGGCCGCGCGGGCCAGTCCGCCGCGGCCGCCGCCGCCATGGTCGAGCACCTCCAGGTGTCCGAGCCCTTCGCCATGGCCCGGCACCTCGGCCTGCGCCTGGCCGCCGAGGCCGCGCTGACCGACGGCTGGGGCGCACCCGCGAACTGGCTGCGCGAGGCCGAGGCGTACTTCCACCAGGACTACGTCCCCGCGGTCACCAACGCCTGCCGGGTGCTGCTGGGCCAAGCGGGCGTGTCCGCGGCACCGCACCGCGGCGGTACCGGCGACCTGCCCGCGCCCCTCCGGTCGAGGGGCGTCACCGTCCGCGAGCACGAGGTGCTGCGCCTGCTCGCCGAACGCCTGGACAACGTCGAGATCGGCAAGCGGCTCCTCATCTCCCCGCGCACCGTGGAGAAGCACGTCGCCAGTCTCCTCGCGAAAACCGCGCAACCCGACCGCGAGGCGCTCAACCGGTTCGCGAGCGACCACCCGACCCGGCGGCCGGAGTGACGCCCGGAGGTGCGTCCACCCGGTGGGCGGCCCGACCACCGCCGGGGCAGACGGTCCTATCAGACGATGTCGAGCCGGGGAGCCGCCGAGGCGTGCTGCGCCGCGTGGGCCACGGCCTGCGCGTCGGAGAGGTTGCCCACCCGCACCGCCAGCGCCGGCACGGCGCGTTTCGCCGGCCTCGTGGTGTACACCGCGAAAACCCTCGTGTTCTGGTCGTAGACGACGGCCTTCGCCTGGTTCCAGTGGACGTGCAGGAACTGCTTGCGCAGCAGGCCGTCGAAGAGGAAGACCAGCCGCTGGTCGGTGCAGGCGAGCACGCCGGTGCCCTCGCCCCTGGCGCTGGTCAGCGCCAGCACCCGCTCCTCCGAGCCGAGATGGCCACCCAGGAGGCCGACCTCCTTCATCGACCCCACGAGCATGCCGCGCACCCGTTCCAGCGCTTGGGCCACGTCGGGGCGCAGCACCGGGACCACGGGCTGCGGCACGACCTCGACGACCGGCGCCAACTCGACCCTCCGCTCGACCGTGTGGAACGTCCAGTGGAGGCCGTCCCAGTAGCGCAGCAGCGCGTCGTCCAGCGGATCGGGCAACCACGTGGCGGGGCGCGACGTCGTCATCACTCGCCGCCGTCGTCGGACAGATCGCCGTCGGCGTCCGCTTGTGCCCCGGCGGTTCCCGGTCCGCCGCGTCGACCGGGATCGGACGCCCGCCACTCGACGGCCTCGGCGATGTCGTTGTACTCCAGGACGTGGTCGTTCCCCAACGACACCAACAGGTCCCGGACCTCCGCGGGGGTGGCGTAGAAGAACTCGCGGCGCGGGTTGACGAGGTTCAGCCGCCGATGCGCCAGCTTGTGGTGAAGGCTGGTCTCGAGGGCGACCGCGTCCTCGGAGAAGAACAGGGCGTGGGTGTCGAAGCGGAAGGGCACCGACGCGTCGCCGAGTTCGCGGACCCGGTCCATCGGCTCCAGCCTGCGGGTCATGCCGATCTTGACCACGTCGGGGCCGAACGCGCCGATGTTGGAGATCACGTAGACGTACCCGGCGCGCACGTTCGCGGCCCGCTCCTCGATCCCGGCGATCGCGCTGTCCACCGACGCCAACTGCTCGCGCGCCCGCTCCAGCCCCGCCGGGTCCCCCTTCGCCTCCAGCTTCGCGACGACGGTGGTGTAGTGCGCCCGCTCCTTCGCCAGCCGTGCCCGTTCCCGCTCGATCTCCTTGGAGACCTTGGCCTCCTCGCGCAGCCGTTCGCGCTCCGCCCTCGCCTGCTCGCGCTCGGCCTCGACCTTCACCAGGTAGTCCGACGTCAGGTCGATCTCGTGCAGCCGCAACCGGTGGTAGTCCGGCGAGATGACGATGCGCATCAGGACACCGAGCCTGCCGACCGTGTCCCGCGTCGTCGTCAACCGCTTCTTCACCGCCTCGCGGGTGTGCGGCTTCACCGCGCGCACGGCGTTGTCGGCCTCGGCGTTGTAGGAGCGCAGCATCAGCTTCGCCATGTCCCGCCCCAGTCTCTGGCCTTCCTTGACCGACCCGTTCACCGCCCAGTCGACCTGGCAGGTCACCGCGTCGCCCTTGGCCGCTTCCTTGATCCGCTGCTTCAGCGCGGCCAGGGAATCCTTGTACGCCAATGCGTCGTCCAGCGGATGCGCGTACTCGTAGACACCGACCTCCTGCAGCAGGGCCAGTTCCCGTGTCTCCACGAGCCGAGCCCGCCATGCGTCGACCTCGCCCCGAGCCTGCTGCTGCTCCGCGCCAAGCGCCGCCCGCTCGCCCCTCGCCTGCTCCACCGACGACCGCAACCGCCGCAGCTCCGCCTCCAGCGCACCGGTCTCCGCGCCGCGCAGTTGCCCCACCCACCCGCGCAGCTCGGCGATCGTGGCCTGCGCCGCCGTCACCTGCTGCTGGAGCGCGGCGACTTCCGCGTTCTCCTTGCCACCGAACAGGGCCACCGCCGGTCCTCCCGCCTGCCCGTCGACACCGACGGGATCCGTCCCGCTACGTCGGGAGCGCCGCCGTTCGCGTTACATGATCGGGATCGGGGGTTGTGCCGTGGCCGCACGGCCTGCCATGATCCCCGCCATGACGACACGAAAGGGCGATCGCGCCCTGGCGCTGTGAACGCCCTCCGCGGGCGAACGACCCGCGATCTCGATTTCCGGTGGCAGACAACCGATCTCCGTTCCGAGTGGTACGGGCACGCCCTCTCCACCGCACCCGCGGACCGGCAGGCGTCCGAGGCCGCCATCACGGGCCTCTACGCACTGGCGGGTGAGCCTCCTCCGGCGTTCGTCTGGGTCCGCTCGCCCGCCGCCGCCCAGCCGCTGCTCCCGCCGTCGGCACCGCTGAGCGTCGACGGCCCGTGGCCGCTGGAGAGCCGGTTGGCTTCGGTGCTGTCGTCCCTGCGGGAACGGCTGGATCGGAAGACCGGCGCACATCGGGAGCCCTACCCGCCCGCCCGGCCGACACCTCTGGAAGCGGCCGTCCGCGACCCGGTGCACCGGGTCGCCCACGAGTCCGTCGCGGCGGCCATCCGCTCGGCGATCCCCACCCGGTCCGGCGTCTGCTGGTACGGCCAGCACGAGGCGGCCTGGGTGGCGCACTACGACGCGCACCACCGCTTCGGCCCTGCCCGGTTCGAGGCCGCCGACGTGGCGCAGTTGCAGCTGTGGACCACTCTCG
The DNA here is from genome assembly GCF_032460545.1 of Umezawaea sp. Da 62-37. Lineage (GTDB taxonomy): Bacteria > Actinomycetota > Actinomycetes > Mycobacteriales > Pseudonocardiaceae > Umezawaea. Next base: position 679,941 of record NZ_CP135965.1, on the reverse strand, counting down.
CCCGTTCGTGCGGCTGGTGGTGGCCGCGCGACGGCCGGTGCGTGATCGCGGAACGCCCGACGACCGTCCACACCGAACCCGTGGCGGGCAGCGAGCACGGCGAGACCCGCCTCCACTCGGCGCGCGGTCCCGCCGTCGTCTTCCCGGACGGCTGGGCGATCCACAGCTGGCACGGCACCACGGTGCCCGCGTGGGTCGTCGACACCCCCACCGTCGACCTCATCGGCGCCGAACCCAACGTCGAGGTCCGCCGCTGCGCCATCGAGAACCTCGGCTGGGCGCGGTTCATCGCCGAAGCGGGCCTCACGCTCGTCGGCCGAGCCCAGGACCCCGGCAACCCCGGTGGCGAACTGAGCCTCTACGACCTGCCCTACGAGCAGTGGGGCAGAACCTCCCGGCTGCTGCTCGCCGTCAACGGTTCACTCGAACGAGATGGCACCCGCCGCCGCTACGGCCTGCGCGTGCCGCCCTGGTTCGACGACCCCATCGACGCCGCGGCCTGGACCTACGGCCTTGTCGGCTCCCAGTACGCGCTGTTGCGGCGCCGGACCTAGAGGTGATCACCATGAACCTGACCGATCTGCTCGACCGCACCGGACTCTCCGTTCTCGACCACCTGGAGAGGCAGACCGCCGTCCCCGTGGTCGACGGCCTGCAAGCACAGGGAGACCTGATCGTCATCCCGTTCGACCTCCTCGGCACAGTCACCATGTTCGGGCACGTCTACTGGCGGCAGGTCCCGCCGGAGGGCGTGGAACTGGTCCGCGGTGTCGCGGGCAACAACCCGCACACGCTCGTGGCGGACCCCGACACCTGCCGCTGGACCACCGACGTCGGCGATCCGCTCCGCTTGGCGATCGCCGTCTTCACGAACACCGCCCCGGCCTACCTCGTCCACCCCGAACACGGCGGCAGCGGCGTCGCGCCGGGCACTTGGCTGGTGCGACGCCAACAGGAACGCGGCGCGGGCGGCATGGGCAAGGTCCTGGTCGCGGACTAGGGGCTCCCCGGCGTCGGTGGTGCGGATTCGTCCGCACCACCGACGCAGGGGAGCACTTCTGGTCCCGGCGACAACGGATCCTGCCGGCCGAGCCCCGTCCAGCCCACTCGCCGCCCCTGGGTTGGCGGTGCTGGGTGCTGGCGGGTGTGCTCGCGGTGCTGTCTGGGCGGTTGCCGCACGCCGATGCGGTCGTGGGCGTCCTCGTGACGTTCTCGGCGACCACCATCGGCGCGGCCTCGCGGTATCGAGTGGGCTTGCAGGACATGACCGCCACCGAGTCGCACTAGGGTGTTCGTCGTGTCCCGTCGTGAGCAGATCAGGATGAGCCAGGACGAGGTGCGCGCGTTCCTCGACGAGGAGCGCGTGGTCACCGTCGCCACCGTCAACCCGGACGGTCGGGTGCACCTGGTGCCGTTGTGGTTCGTGCGCACCGGCGACGCCGTCGAGGGGTGGACCTACGGGCGGTCGCAGAAGGTCGTGAACCTGCGCCGCAGCCCGCTGGCCACGCTCCAGGTGGAGGCGGGGGAGACCTACGACCAGCTGCGCGGCGTATCGCTGGAGTGCGACGTCGAGCTGGTCACCGACCCGGACGAGGTCGTCCGGATCGGGCTCGCGGTGTCGACGCGCTATGGCGGTGGGCAGAGCCCGGAGCTGGAGGGGTTCGTGCGCGCGCAGGCCGCGAAGCGGGTGGGTCTGCGGTTCACGCCGACGGGCACTGCGAGCTGGGACCACCGCAAGCTCGGCGGGACCTACTGACGGGCGGCGCCCCGCAGGGTCGCGATCGACGCGCGCAGCGTCGTCCGCAGCCGACTGGTGCTGCCGGTCACGGTCATCATCACGATGCCGCCGATGACGCCGGTGACGATCGTGCCCGCCATTGTGTCCGCGTCCAGGCCGGGATCGATCTTGCGTGCCGACTGCATGGCGCGGATCCCGTCGGCCACCACCCGCTCCCAGGCTTCGAGGAGACCGGCCAGGACGTCCCGCACCTCCGGCGCGTCCTGGTCCAGTTGGCCCAGCAGCGCGGCCAGGCCGCACCGGGTCCCGTTCTCCTCGTAGTGCGCGTACAGCGCTTCTGACCACTCGTCCCACGCCCGCCAGGTCCTGGTCGCGCGCAGCCGCGACTCCTGGTCGGCCAGGATCGTGCGGGCCTCGTACCGCGCGACGGCGACCATCATTTCGGCCTTCCCCTGCGGGAAGTAGTGGAACAGCTGGCTGTTGCTGACGTTCGCGGCGACGCGGACGCACTCCATGCGCGTGTTCGCCGCGCCGCGCTCGCGCGTCACCGCCGCGGCGTACTCGACGATGCGCTCGCGGGTGGCCAAGCCCTTCGCGGTCAGTTCGCGTTCTCCTGACATGGCGCGACCCTATCAGCACTTCTGGCTCACCTGGGCCAGAAGTGGGTGGCAAGTTCTGGACTTGACAGGCCAGAATCCTGAGACACAGACTGGACCGAACAGGCCAGAACTGCTGGTCGTGCTCCAAGGAGGAACAGCGATGTCGACTGTGGGACTCATCGGCGCGGGCAAGATCGGCTCCACCGTGGCGCGGCTCGCGGTGGCGGCGGGGCACGAGGTGGTCGTGAGCAACTCCCGCGGCCCGGAGACGCTCGCCGACCTCGTCGCGGAACTCGGCCCCTCGGCTCGGGCGGGCACGCCCGCCGAAGCCGCGGCCGCCGGCGACGTCGTGGTGGTCACGGTGCCGCTCAAGGCCTATCGGGACATCCCGGTGGCACCGCTGGCGGGCAAGGTCGTGATCGACACGAACAACTACTACCCGGACCGCGACGGGGTCATCCCGGAGCTGGAGGACGGCTCGGCCACCACCAGCGGCCTGCTCCAGGCGCACCTGCCGGACGCGTCGGTGGTGAAGGCGTTCAACAACATCTACTACCGCCACCTCGGGTCGCTGGCCCGGCCGTCGGGCTCCGCCGACCGCAGCGCGCTGGCGATCGCGGGTGACGACGCGGCGGCCAAGGCGACGGTCACCGCCCTGTTCGACGACCTCGGCTACGATACCGTGGACGCCGGTCCGCTGGCGGAGGGGTGGCGGTTCGAGAGGGACCTGCCCGCCTACTGCGCGATCTACTTCGCGCCCGGCACCGAGACCGACGACCTCGGCCTGCCCGGTGCCCAGCCGACCGACAGCGAGGCCGTCACCGCGGCGCTGGCGAAGGCCGAACGCCCGGCGGGCTAGACCGGTGCGGGGTGGCCGCCCGTTCGAGCGACCACCCCGGAGGTCAGGGCTGCAACAGCACCTTGATGGCGTTGTCCTGCTTCTTCTGGAACATCTCGTAGGCCTGCGGCGCTTCCGACAGCGGGACCCGGTGGGTCGCGAAGCCGTCCACGCCCAGCGGGTCGTCGTCCACCAGCAGCGGCAGGATGTCGTCGACCCACCGCTTCACGTTGGCCTGGCCCATCCGCAGCTGGATCTGCTTGTCGAACATGGTGAGCAGCGGCATCGGGTCGGCCATGCCGCCGTACACGCCCGCCAGCGAGATGGTGCCGCCGCGGCGCACGACGTCGATGGCCAGGTGCAGGGCGCCGAGCCGGTCGACGCCCGCAGTCCGCATCAGCTTCTCCGCCACGGCGTCGGGCAGCAGACCGGTGACCTGCTGGGCGAACTTGCCCACCGGGGCGCCGTGCGCCTCCATGCCGACGGCGTCGATCACGGCGTCCGGGCCGCGTCCGCCGGTGAGGTCGCGGATGTGGTCGGCGAGCTTCTTGCCGTGCCGCCTCAGGTCGAGTGCCTCGATGCCGTCGGCCTTCGCGCGCGCGAGCCGTTCGGGCACCAGGTCGACGCCGATGACCTTCTCCGCACCGCGGTGCCGCGCGATCCGGGCGGCCATGGCGCCGATCGGCCCGAGGCCGAGCACGACCAGGCTGCCGCCCTCCTTGACGCCCGCGTACTCGACGGCCTGCCACGCGGTGGGCAGCACGTCGGACAGGTAGACGAACCGGTCGTCCGCCGGGCCGTGCGGGACCTTGATCGGCAGCGTGTTGCCGAACGGGACGCGCAGGAACTCCGCCTGCCCGCCGGGCATGCTGCCGTAGAGCTTGGTGTAGCCGAACAGCGTCGCGCCCATGCCCTGGTCGCGCACCTGGGTGGTCTCGCACTGCGAGTGCAGGCCTTCGCCGCACATGAAGCACGTGCCGCAGGAGACGTTGAACGGCACCACGACGCGGTCGCCCGCGCTCAGGCCGGTGACCTCCGCGCCCACCTCCTCGACGACGCCCATCGGCTCGTGGCCGAGGATGTCGCCCTCGTCGAGGAACGGGCCCAGCACCTCGTACAGGTGCAGGTCGGAACCGCAGATACCGCTCGACGTGATCTTCACGATCACGTCGGTGGGGTCCTTGATGATCGGGTCGGGAACCGTGTCGACCCGGACATCGCGCTTGCCGTGCCACGTGACGGCTTTCATCGGTCGTCCTCCCGCGATGTTCGGAACTGGTCTGCGAGGTCTTCCCCGCGATCGGCGGTGCAAACCTGTCCGGGTGGGCACGGTCGGGTGACGCGATCCGGTCTTCCGGTACCGGTGCCCGGTGGAAACCCGTCGTCCCGGAACCCGGCCAACATCCCCGCGTCGGAGTAGCGTGGGCATTTCGCCCCAGACCCCCGGCGGCGCCGCACGTGCCGGGCAAGGGGTTTCCCCTCCGCACCGGTAGCGCCGTCGGACCCGCCAGAGGATCAACGAAGCAGAGGACCGGGCAGATGTCGATGGCCGACGTGCAACCGAACGCAGCCGAGCCGGACGCCGATGGCGCCGTCGAGGCCACCTGCACCGTGTGCCCGCACCCGTGGGAGGCGCACGACCGGGTCGCCAAGCGCTTCTGCACCGCGATGACCGCGAGCGGCGACCTCCGGAAGTGCCTGTGCTCCGGTGTCTCGGCGGGCATGACCTACAGCAACTCGACCAGGGGCCCGATCAGCGGCTGAGTGCGCGCCGCACCCCCGACCCGATCGAAGCGCCCCACCCGGATGACCGGGCGGGAGCGCTGTGCTGCCGCGCGTCAGCCCGATACCTGCCCACCGCGCTTGGGCGCTCGTCCCTTCGGCTGCGGTGGCGGTGGCAGGGGATCGCGGTGCGGGATCGGCAGCGTCACGGGGTCGCCGGGCTCGACGACGAACTCCTCACCGTGGTGGGAAACGCGCAGGGCGTCGCCGGAGATGACGCGGTAGGTCGCCTGGCCGGGTTCGACCGACACGGACAGCCTGGTGCCGCGGAAGCACATCCGGAACGCGTACCGGCGCAGCGCCGGGGGAGTGCGCGGGGCGAACGTCAACCGCCCGCGGTGGTCGCGCATCCCGCCCAGGCCGGCGACGATCGCGGTCCACGAACCCGCCAGCGACGCGATGTGCAGCCCGTTGCGCACGTTGTCGTGCAGGTCGTGCAGATCGGTGAACGCCGCCTCGGCCAGGTAGTCGTAGGCGAGGTCGAGGTGGCCGACCTCGGCCGCCAGCACCGCCTGCGTGCCCGCCGACAACGACGAGTCGCGCACCGTCCGCGCCTCGTAGTAGGCGAAGTTGCGGACCTTCTGCTCCGAGGTGAACGCGTCGCCGCGCAGGTGCATGGCCAGCACCAGGTCCGCCTGCTTCACCACCTGCTTGCGGTACAGGTCGAAGTACGGGTAGTGCAGCAGCAGCGGGTAGTTCTCCTGCGGTGTCGCGTCGAAGTCCCACTCCCCGTGCCGGGTGAAGTTCTCCGACTGCTGGTGCACGCCGAGTTCGTCGTCGAACGGGATCACCATGTGGTCGGCCGCCGCGAGCCACCCGTCGGACTCCTCGCGGGTGACGCCGAGCCCGCGCGCCACGTCGGGATGGCGGTCGGCCGCGGCGGCGGCGTCGCGCAGGTTCTGCTGCGCGATCAGGTTGGTGTAGACGTTGTTGTCCACCACCGCGGTGTACTCGTCGGGACCGGTCACGCCGTCGATGCGGAACCCGCCGTCGCTGTCGTGGTGGCCCAGCGATCCCCACAGCCTGGCCGTCTCCACGAGCAGTTCGGTGCCGCACTCCCGTTCGAACCCGGTGTCGCCGGTCGCGGCGACGTACTGGGCCGTCGCGTGCGCCACGTCGCCGGACACGTGGAACGCCGCCGTGCCCGCGGGCCAGTAGGCGGAGCACTCCGCGCCGTTGATCGACCGCCACGGGAACGCCGCGCCGCGCTGGCCGAGCACCTCGGCCCGCTCACGGGCTTTGTCCACAGTGGAATGCCGCCACCGCAGGGCGTCCCGCGTCGCGTCCGGCACCGTGTAGGTCAGGACCGGCAGCACGAACGTCTCGGTGTCCCAGAACGCGTGCCCGTCGTAGCCGGGTCCGGTCAGGCCCTTGCTCGGGATCGCGCGGGTCTCGCCGCGCGCCCCGGCCTGGAGGACGTGGAACAGCGCGAACCGGATCGCCTGCTGGAGCTCGTCGTCGCCGTCGATGTCGACGTCGGCGACCTCCCAGAAGTTGTCGAGGTACCGGCGCTGCTCGGCCAGCAGCCCGTCCCAGCCGGTCTGCCGGGCGCCGGTCAGCGCCGCCTCGACCTGCGCGCGCAGCGCGGGCACCGAGCGCTGCGCCGACCACCCGTACCCCAGGTACTTGGTCAGCCGCAGCCGCCCTCCCTTCGGCACGTCGACCGCGGCGGTGAAGCGGGCGAGGTCGTCCGCGGCGCGGATGCTGGTGCGGTGGCCGTCGGGGACCTCCAGGTCGTGGTCCATCGCCGCCGCCATCCGCAGCCCGGAGTGCCGGGTGCGGTGCGCCAGCACGGCACGGGCGCCCTCGGCGGCGGCGAACTCGCCGACCAGCGGTGACGACAGCGCGGCCGCCACGCGGGGGTCGTCGGAGCGCTGCTCGATCGGCTCGTTGGCCAGCAGGTCGGACTGCACGACCAGCTGCAGGTCGTCGTCGGGCACGACCTCGTAGCGGATCGCGGCCACCGAGCGCCGGGTGAACGACACCAGCCGCTCCGTGCTCACCACGACCCGCCTGCCGGTCGGCGACTCCCAGCGGGTCCGCCTGCGCAGCGTGCCGGTCCGGAAGTCCAGCACCCGGTGGTGCTCCAGGGCCCGCCCGTAGCGCATGTCCAGCGGCTCGTCCTCGACCAGCAGCCGGATGACCTTGCCGTCGGTGACGTTCACGACGGTCTGGCCCGCCTCGGGGTAGCCGTAGCCCGCTTCCCCGTAGGGCAGCTGGTGCTCCTCGTAGAACCCGTTGAGGTAGGTGCCCGGCAGCCCGCGGGGCTCGCCCTCCTCCAGGGTGCCGCGCATCCCGATGTGGCCGTTGGACAGGGCGAACGTGGACTCGGTGCGGACCAGTTCGTCCACGTCCAGTTCCCGCCAGGCCAGCTCCCAGGGGTGGATCTCGTAGGTCACGGCGCGGGCTCCAGGAGTTCGGCGAGATCGGGTACGACGACGTCGGCCCCGTGGTCGTGCAGCGCGGCCGCCTGGCCGGTGCGGTCCACGCCGACCACGTGGCCGAACCCTCCGGCCCGGCCCGCCTCGACGCCGGACAGCGCGTCCTCGAACACGGCGGCCCGCCCCGGTTCGACGCCGAGTCCGCGCGCACCGGCCAGGAACGCGTCGGGGGCGGGCTTGCCGCGCAGCCCGTCGCGTTCGATGACCACGCCGTCGATCCGCACCCGGACGAACCGGCTCAGGTCGGCCGCCTCGAGCACGCGCTCGCCGTTGGCCGACGACGTGACGACCCCGATGGCCAGCCCGGCCCGTTCCACGGCCTCCAGGTAGCGAAGGGAACCGGGGTACGGCGTCACGCCCTGCTCGGTGATGACCTTCTCCAGCAGGTCGTTCTTGCGGGTGGCCACCGCGGTCGGGGAGTCGCCGCCCGCCCCGTCCTCCGGCAGCGAGATGCCCCTGGAGTCGAGGAACCCGCGCACCCCGTCGACCCGCAGCCTGCCGTCCACGTACCGGAGGTAGTCGTCCTCGGTGAACGGGCTGAAGTCCTCGCCGTCACGGGCCCGCAGGAACTCGTCGAACGTCGCCTTCCACGCCTTGCGGTGCAGTTCGGCGGTGTTGGTGAGCACACCGTCCAGGTCGAACAGGCACGCCGTGATCCCGGCCGGCAGTCCTACCGTCTCGCGCATTCCGCCAATCATGCCCGGACCGGGCCCGCCTCGCGGATCGGCCGGACGAGATCACCGCCACGCCCGCGCGCTACCCGCCGACCCGGCGGATCGTCGCGATGGGACCGATGCCGTCGATCGCGCCGACCTTCACCGGCTCGCCCGCGGTCGAGGCGTGCACTGCCATCGCGCCGTCGATCGCCATCGCCACGTGGCTCACCTCGTCGTAGTACAGCACCAGGTCACCAGCCCGAACCTGGTCGCGCGGGACCGGCGTGCCGACCAGCGCCTGGGCGTAGGTGGTGCGCGGAATGGACACACCGGCCCGCGCGAACGCGGTCATCACCAGCCCGGAGCAGTCGAACGAGTCCGGGCCGACCGCGCCCCACACGTACGGCTTGCCGACCTGGGCGAGCGCGAACCGGACCGCGTCACCGGCCGAACCCCCGACCGGCGGCGCGGCGACGGCGGGCCCGGTGCTCGCGAGCCGGGTCCGGTCGGCGGCGGCCAGCCGGTCCAGGGAGACGCGCACCTCGTCGATCTCCCGGTCGAGATCGGACTTCCGCCGCTCCGCCAGGTCCGCGGCGGCGGCCGCGTCGTCGGTCAGCCGCCGCGCGGCGTCGCGGTCCCCGTCGGCCTTGAGGCTGCCCGCCTCCGCGGTGGTCCGGGCGTCGACGGCCACCTGCCGCGCGCCCAGCGCCGTGTCGGCAGCAGTGGCGGCGGCGTCGACCAGCCCGCCCTGCTGCTCGGCGTAGAAGTCCATGATCATGGCGGCGTCGAGGAACTCCTCGGGGGAATCGGCGCTGAAGATCGCGGCGAGTCCGTTGAGCCGCAAGCCCTTGAACGAGATCTCGACGATGTGGTCGACCTCGTCGCGCAGCCCGTCGGCGGTCGTGCGCGCCCGGTCGGCCGCGGCGCTCGCCAGGGTCTCCGCGGCCAGCGCGTCGTCGGCCACCCGCCGGGACCGCCCGGCGGCGGCGGTCGCCTCGTCGAGGGCCGCCCGCTTGTCCACGAGGTCCTGCGCGGTGGTGAGGACGTCCTCGTTGGTCCGCGCGGTCCGCCTGCTCAGCTCCTGGTACCGGGCGGCTTCGGCGGACTGGGAGGCGGGCGGCTCGGGATCGGCGGGCGACGTGGGCGCGGCGGTGAGCAGGGCGACCGCGAGTGCGACCGCGATCAGCTCCACAACGGACTCGGGAATGGCACGGGGGGCTCCTCGGTTGGATTGCCGGAGCCCCGACGCTATTCCCGGCCGCGGCCCGCGCGACGACTTCCCGCGGACCTTGCCGATTACTTGAGGTTCCGCTTACCCCGCCCAGAGGTGCGCCCGGAAGCGTCACTCCCATGAGGACACCGCTGGACGCCGGCAGCGCTTCGAAGGCCACGCCCTCGGTGGCGCGACACGGGAGAACGCGGACAATGGCGCTGGTGAACGCGCCCGCGAAGGTCCTGGTGGTCGAGGACAACCCGGACATCGCCCAGCTGATCGGGTTGGCGCTCTCGTCGGCCGGGCTGGAGGTGCGCGCGGTCGACGACGGCGACCGCGCGCTGGCCGCCGCGCTGGACTGGACGCCCGACGTCGTGCTGCTCGACCTCGGCCTCCCCGGACCCGACGGGATCGAGGTCTGCCGCCGCCTGCGGCAGTTCTCCAACGCCTACGTGCTGATGCTGACCGCCCGCGGCGAGGAGGTCGACAAGGTGATCGGGCTCTCCGTCGGGGCCGACGACTACCTCACCAAGCCGTTCTCGCCGCGCGAGCTGCTGGCCCGCGTGCAGGCGATGCTGCGCAGGCCGCGCGACCTGGCACCGGCGCGGCCTGCCCCCGGCTCGGGGGCGCTGGAGATCGACCGGGAGGCGCGCGAGGTGCGGGTGGCGGGCGAACCGGTGCCGCTCACGAAGATCGAGTTCGACCTGCTGGCCGCGCTGACCGAGAACGCGCGGCAGGTGCACACCCGCGACCAGCTGCGCGAACGGGTCTGGGGCGGCTCCTGGCTGGCCGACGACCACGCCGTCGACGTGCACATGTCCAACCTGCGCCGCAAGCTCGGCGCGACGGGGGAGGACGGCGTGATCACCACGGTGCGCGGGGTCGGCTACCGGTTCGTGCGCGGGGACGGGCCGTGAGGGTGCTCGTCGTCGACGACGACCCGGACGCGTGCGAGGTGCTGGCCCTGAGCCTGGTCGCCTACCGGGGCTGGGACGTCCGGACCACCACGAGCGGGGCGCGCGCCCTGGAGACGTGCCGGTCGGGCGGGGTGGACGCGGTGCTGCTCGACGTGGACATGCCGGTCGTGGACGGACCCGCCGTCCTGGTCGCGCTGCGGGCCGATCCGCGCACCGCGCGGCTGCCGGTCGTGTTCGTGACGGCGGTGGTCGACCCGGCGCTCACCTCGCGGCTGTGCGCGCTCGGCGCCGCCGCCGTGCTGCCCAAGCCGTTCGACCCGCGGCGCGTCGGCGACCAGGTCGCGGCAGTGCTCGGCTGGGGGCCGCTACCACCAGGCCAGGTCGACGTCCGGCCCGGCGGCGGGCAGCGCGACCTCGAAGGCGCTGCCGCCGCCGTCGGCCGGACGGGCGCCGATGCGGCCGCCGTGCGCCTCGACGATCCCGCGGGCGATCGCGAGTCCCAGCCCCGCGCCGCCGGTCCGCCGCTGACCGGGGACGTCGAACTGCACGAACGGCTCGAAGATCTCGTCCAGCTGCCCCTGCGGGACACCGGGCCCGTGGTCGCGGACCTCGATCCGCGCCCATGACCCGCGCACCCCGCACGTCACGGTCACCCGCCCGCCCCGCGGCGACACGCGCGCCGCGTTGACCAGCAGGTTGGTCACGACCTGGACCAGCCGGTCGGCGTCACCGCGCACCTCGGCGGACTTGGCGCAGACCACCGCCATGCTCACCCCGGCCCGGTCGGCCACCTCCCCGACGGCGTCCACGGCCTGCCGCACGACGTCGGGCAGCACGACCGCGTCCAGCCGCAGGCGCAGCTGCCCGCGGTGCGCCTGGTGCAGGTCCACCACGTCCTGGGACAGCCGGACCAGCCGGTCGGTGTTGCGCGCCGCGATGCCGACCAGCCTGCCGACCTGCGGCGGCAGCTCGCCGAACCGGCCGGACGCGATCAGCTCCAGCGACCCGTGGATGGACGTCAGCGGTGTGCGCAGCTCGTGGCTGACCACGGACACGAAGTCCCGCCGGGCCCGTTCGGTCTCCTGCTCCCACCGGTTCGACCGCACGGTCGCGCACTCCAGTTCGACCCACGCGGCCAGCTCTCCCAGTTCGGCCCGCTGCCGTCCGGTCAGGCTGCGCGGCACCCGGTCGAGCAGGCAGAGCGTGCCGATGACGTGCCCCGATGGCGACAGGACGGGCACGCCGGCGTAGAAGCGGAGGCGCGGGCCGCCGACCACCACCGGGTTGTGCGCGAACCGCGGGTCGGTCAGGGCGTCCGGGATCTCGACGAGCGTGCCGGAGTCGACCACGTGCGTGCAGAACGACAGGGCGCGCGGGGTCTCGCACAACGCCGCCCCGGCCTTCGACTTGGTCCACTGCCGGTCGACGTCGACCAGCGACACCAGCGCGATCGGCATGTCGAACAGGTCCCTGGCGAGCCTGGTGATCCGGTCGAAGCGATCCTCCGGCGGAGTGTCGAGCAGGTGCAGCGCGCGCAGCGCCGCCACGCGTTCGACTTCGCGGTTTTCCGGCGACATCGCCTGCCCTTCGTGGAGGAGCGTTCACCCTTGATATCGATCGTGTCGCGTGTTCATTACATTTTTATTCTCGTCCTCCACGTACGGGTGAGCGGATCTCGGTCAGTCGGACAAGGTTGGGCATCGGAACTGTTCGTGCTGGTAGTCGGTTCGCCTGGCGTTCGGGTGATCTCGGTGTTCCTGTGGGTGAACCACAAGTCCCGGTGTGATGTGCTGATTGAGCCAAACATTTCCCCGTCTCATTTTTTCGTCAGGATTTCCCCATTTTTGGTTCTCGTTCCGCGCATTCCCGGTGAACGGGCACGTGCGCGGCCTTCCGCCGTGCCTCAATCAGCTACCGGGTATTCCCTCCACGGAAGGCGTTGTCATGGACCGCGATCCTGTTCGACCCCCGAACGGCAAGCCGCTCCCACGTGCGCGGTGGGGTGCGGCCGGTGGGCTGGTCACGGCGGCCGCCACGCTGTTCGCCGTCGGCCTGCTGGTGGCGCCGACCGCCTACGCGGCCACGTCCCCGGTGGGGCTGGGCACCGTCGCGAGCTACTCGGTGCTCGGCGGCCAGGCCGTCACCAACACCGGGCCCAGCACCCTGGACGGCGACCTCGGCGTCAGCCCCGGCACCAGCATCACCGGATTCCCGCCCGGCACGACGGCCGGCGCGACGCACAACAACGACGCCCAGGCCGCGCAGGCCCAGTCCGACCTGGTGGTCGCCTACGACGACGCCGCGGGACGCGCGCCGACCGCGAGCGTCTCCGACGACCTGGTCGGGCGGACGCTGCCCGACGGCGTCTACAAGTCCACCGGCCCGATCGGGCTGAGCGGCACCCTGACCCTCGACGGGCAGGGCGACCCGGGTTCGGTCTTCATCTTCCAGATCGCGTCCACGCTGACCACCGCTTCAGCCAGTGCCGTCGTGCTGGTCAACGGGGCGCAGGCCTGCAACGTGTACTGGCAGGTCGGCAGCTCCGCCACGTTGGGCACGAACTCCACGTTCGTCGGGACGATCCTCGCCCTGACCTCCATCTCGGTGACCACCGGGACCATCGTCGAAGGCCGCGCGCTGGCCCGCAACGGCCAGGTCTCCTTGGACACCGACGTCTTCACCACACCGGGCTGCGACACCACACCCACGACCACGACCACCACTACGACGACGGACGGGGCGACGACCACCACCGAGCCGACCACCACGACCGACGACACCACGACGACGACCGACCAGACGACCACGACCACCGACGACACCACCACCACGACCGACCAGACGACCACGACCACGACCACCGACGACACCACCACCACGACCGACGAGACCACCACGACCGAGGAATCGACCACCACGACGACGCCCACCACCACGACCACCACGACCGCGCCCACCACCACGACCGACGACACCACGACCACGACGACACCGGCGCAGGAGACCACCACCACCACCATCCCGACGACGACCACGACGAACGGGACCACCACGAACGAGACCACCACGACCACCGGCGAGTCGACGACCACCGACTCCACGACGACCACCACCGACTCCGGCACCACCACCGACTCCGGCACGACAACCACCGGCACGACAACCACCGGGACCACCACGGCCGACTCCTCCACCACGACCGCGCCCAGCACCACGACGAGCCGGGAGAGGCCCTCGAGGACGATCCCGCAGGAGACGAGCACCACGACGACGACCGGCGACACCGGGGTGGTGTGGTACCCGGAGGGCACGACCGGCGCGGGCGAGCTGTGGACCGGCGGTCCTGGTCCCGCTGACTCCTACTACGCCGCGGACACGTCCGGACTGGCGAGCACGGGCGTGGGCGGCTGGCTGCCGGTCGCCATCGGCGTCGGAGCGCTGCTGTCCCTCACCGGTGCCCTGCTGCTGGCCGTCGGCCGAGTGCGCTCACGTCGGCCGTGACCCCGTCAGGGACGGCCCGCAAGCTCGATCAGGTGACCGGAGATGGACTCCGGGTCGTTGGTCGCGAGGTTGGTCAGCACCGTGACCGACAGGGCGTCCGACGGCCGGATGGTGTTCTCGCAGCGGTATCCCGTGACAAGGCCGCCGTGGGCGTAGGTCAGGTCGGCACCGCCGCCGTGCACCTCGATGCCGTAGCCGTAGTGGACCTGCGTGCCGGGGATGTCGGCGTGCGGGCTCAGCATGGCGGCCCGCGAGGTCGAGCTGATCACGCCCGGCTTGTCCGAGAGCAGGAACGCGTTCCAGCGGGCCAGGTCGCCGGTGGTGGACAGCACGCCACCGGCGGAGAAGTACAGCGACACGTCGTCCTCGCCGGGCGTGGTCCAGTCCGTGTAGCCGTTGGCACGCGGGGACCGGAGGGTGTCGTAGCCGGTGTCGCGCATACCCAGCGGGTCGAACAGCTGCTGCCGCAGGAACGTCGCGTAGTCCATCCCGGACAGCCGTTCGACCAGGACGCCGAGCAGGACGTACCCGGAGTTGCTGTACTTCCACCGGGAACCGGGGGTGAAGTCCAGGGGCTTGCCCTTCACGTAGTCCACCAGCTCCTGGGGCACCACGTGCCGGTTGAGGAACGGCTTGGCCTCGTCCTCACCGGCCTCGGTGTAGTTGTAGATCCCCGAGGTGTGGGTGAGCAGCTGGTCCACGGTGATCGGCGCCCAGTCCGGAGGGCAGTCCGCCAGGTGCGAGCAGACCAGGTCGGTGACCCGCACCTTGCCCTGGTCCTGCAACCGCAGCACGGCCACCGCGGTGAACTGCTTGGTGAGCGACCCGACCTGGAACCGGGTGTCGGGCGTGACGGGGGTGGAGGTGCCGACGTCGGCGTCGCCGTACCCCTTGCGCAGCAGCACGTCCGCGCCCCGGCGCACCTCGACCGCGCCGCGGAACTGCTGCTGGACGGCCATCCCGGCCAGGTAGTCGTCGAGCACTTGGCCCGCCGGGTCCACGGTCACGGGGGCCGCGGCCGGGGGAGTGGTGGACGGCGGGACCACGATCGGCGTCGACACCGGGGGTGACGGCGGCGACGAGGTCGTCGACGGGGCGGGCGCGCCCACCGGCGCCGGTGAGCACGCCGCACCCACCAGCACCACCGAGAACACCACACCGACCAGCACAGCCCGGACCACGGTCACCCCTTTCGCAGGGATGACCTTATGTCACGCTCCGCACATCACGCCCTGCGGAACACCAGCAGGGCGATGTCGTCGCGCTTGCCGCCGCCGAACCGCTCCAGCAGACCGTCGGCCAGCCCGTCCAGGTCGTCGCCGTAAGACACCGCCGTGCGCAGGGACTCCAGGCCCTCGTCCAGGTCGCTGTCGGACCGCTCGACGAGGCCGTCGGTCGTCAGCACGACCAGGCTGCCCACGGGCAGCCCGAACCGGGTGGCGGGCGGGTGCGGCAGGCCGATGCCGAGCAGCGGGCCCGCGACGTCGAGGAACCGGGCGCCCTCCTCGTCGACCACCAGCGGGTGGACGTGGCCCGCGTTGGCGACGTCCACCACGCCCTCGTCCAGGTCCACCAGCATCAGGCACATCGTCGTGAGGCCGCCGCGCGGGTGGTAGCGCAGGAGCATCCGGTCGAGCTTGGTCAGGATCGTCGCCGGGTCGTCGGTCTCGATCGCGTAGGCGCGCAGCGCGTGCCGCACCTCGCCCATGATCGTGGCCGCCTCGATCGAGTGGCCGCAGACGTCGCCGATGGCGACGAGGATGCGCCCGTCGAGGTCGATGACCTCGTAGAAGTCGCCGCCGATCTCGGCGTTCGCCGACGCGGGGACGTAGCGGGCGACCATCGGCAGCCCCGGCTGCTCCGGCAGGGCTCGGGGGAGCAGGCTGCGTTGCAGCGTCAACGCGAGCAGGTGCTCCTCGGTCAGCGCGCGCAGGCCGTCGGCGGCGACGGCGGTGGCCTGCCCCAGTTGCACGAGCAGGTTGCGGTCCTCGTCGGTCCGCGCGGCGGAGGCGTCGACCGCGACGCACACCGGCGGCCTGCCGAGCTTGCTGCGCGCGACCACCACGGCCGCGGGAGCGCCGGGATTCCACGGTGGACTGTCCACGAAGGACACCTCGACGCCCTCGCCGTCCCCGAGCACGGTGGCGACCACGCCGGTGATGAGGGCGACCTCGTCGGTCCGCAGGTCCACGGCGCCCGCGTCCCCGGTGGTGCCCACCCGGACGTCCTCCTCGGTGACCAGCATCGCGACGGCGGTGGTGTCGAGCACGTCGGCCGCGGCCGAGGCCGCGGCGGCGACCAGCGCGTCGAACTCCGCGGCCGAGTTGATCGCCAGGGTGGCCCTGGTCAGCCGGGTGAGGCGGTCGGCGAGCTGTTCGGCCAGCATCCGGGCCCGGTAGTAGCGCAGCGCGGCCTCGACCGTGGCCAGCAGTTCGCCGGGGTCGACGGGCTCGGTGAGGTAGGCGTCCGCTCCGCGGGTCAGGCCGACGGTCTTGTCCTCGGGCTCGACGTAGGTGGCGGAGACGTGGATCACCGGCAGCGCCGCGGTGGCGGGGTCGGCCTTGATGATCTCGCAGACCTCGAAGCCGCTCATGTCCGGCAGGTGCACGTCCAGCATGACCAGGTCGTAGTCCTGCTCGCCGAGCACCCGGAGCGCCTCGCCGCCGGTGACGGCCTCGTCCACCTCGTGTCCGCTGCGGCGCAGCCAGCTGGCGGTGATGTACCGGCTGGCGTCGAGGTCGTCGACGACCAGGATCCTGGCCGGACCGGACCGCGAGCCCCAGCGGCGCCGGTGGTTGCGAGGGCTCATGACGCCGTCCTCCGTACCGCCACGTGGGCCTCCCTGATCGCCTGCCGCACCGATTCCGGGGAGATGAGGGATCGGGTGAGCAGGGCGGCCCCCAAGGTGGACGCCGCCAGTTCCATACCCCCGATGTCCCCTCCGCACACCACGACCACGGGCACCCGCACCAGGGTCGGGTCCTGGCGCAGCACGGTCAGCACCTCGACGCCGCTCATCAGGGGCGTGTCGGCGTCGAGGAAGATCAGGTCCGGGCGCGTGCCGGTGGCCGCGCTGAGCGCCGCCCGACCGTCCTTGGCCTCCACGACGTCGTCGGCCAGCGTGCCGACCTCCGCCCGCAACCTGCCGCGGGACTCGTCGTCGCCGTCGACCAGCAGCGCGATCCCGATCGACGTGAGCGGGATGTCGTCGATCGTCCCCAACGGCAGGTCCAGGACGATCTCGGTGCCCTCGCCCGGCGTGCTGCGCAGGCTCAGGTCACCGCCCAGGATCCCGGCGAGCCTGCGCGCGTAGGGCAGCCCCAGCCCGGTCCCGGCCGCCCCGGCCTGCAGGCGGTTGGGCACCTGGTGGAACTCCTCGAACACGCGGTCGTGCTCGTCGGCCGGGATGCCGATCCCGGTGTCGGCGACGACGAACCGCAGCCGGTCGCCCTCCTCGCGCACCGACAGCCGCACCTCGCCCGACTCGGTGAACTTGAGGCCGTTGGACAGCAGGTTGCGCAGGATCCGCACCAGCATCGTCGGGTCGGTGACGAGGGCGGGCTGCACGGGTAGGTCCTCCACGACCAGCTCGACCCGCGACGTGCGGATCATGGGCCGCAGGGCGCCGCGCAGCTGGACGAACATGTAGTTCAGGTCCACCGGGGCAGGTCGCGGCCGCAGGCTGCCCGACTCGGCCTTCGCCGTGTCGAGCAGCTCGTTGACCAGCGCGAGCAGCGTGGTGCCCGAGTCGTTGATCAGCTCGACCTGCCTGCGCTGCTCGTCGGTGAGCGGGTCGGCGCCGGGCACGGCCAGCAGCCGGGTCAGGCCGACGACCGAGTTCACCGGGGTGCGCAGCTCGTGGCTGATGTTGGACCAGAACCGGGTGCGCGCCTCACCGGCCTCGCGCAGCTGGGTGGTCTTCACGTCCAGTTCGGCGTAGAGCGCGACGACACCGGTGTTGGTCTGCTCCAACTCGTCGGACAGCTCCTTGTACAGCGCCAGGACGCCGCGGTTGGTGTCTTCCAGTTCCTCGTTGGCCCGCTCCAGCTCCCGGCGCTTGTGCTCCAGGTCCTCCAGCGTCTCCAGGAGTTCCTGGTTCTGGGCGCGCAGCTCGTCGAGCGCGTTGCCCTCGTTCACGATCCCCAGCTCGCGGCGGACCCCGTCGATCCCGGCCGAGGAAGGCGGCAGGACACCGACGGGGAAGTTCCTCAGCAGGGCGACGGTGCCCGTGTGCGCGTGCTGCTCGACCCGCACGTCGTGCAGCAGCATCCGCGCGGTGTTCCAGCCCGGACCGGTCGTGGTCACCACGCCGGTCCAGCCCAGGTCGACGACCAGCGCGGGGGAAGGGCCCGCGACCAGGGTGAACACGGCCGTGGTGACGACCGACTGCCGGACCAGTTCGCGTCCCACGTCGCTGAGCGCCGTGGCCACCCGGATCTGGTCCTGCCCGTCCAACCCGACCGCGGCGGCGACCTGCCTGCCCTTGCCGCGCAGCTGGAAGACGTCCGACTCGTCGCGGATGGTCATCCGCGTCAGGTCGGTGCGCACTTCGTCGAGGCCCATGATCAGCCAGTCTTCCCCACCAGGACGCAGGCGTCGTCCTTGCGCACCCCGGCGTCGCGCAGCAGCGCGCCCGCGATCACCAGTGGCGCGGCCGTCATCAGGTCGTCGTCGTGCTCCACGGTCCACCGCTCGGTGAGGCCGTCGGAGTGCATGACCACCGAGGCGCCCACGGGCAGCGGGTAGTCGAACGCGCGGATCGTGCGCGCCTGGTACCCGGCGACGCCGGGGACCGAGATCATGCCCTTCTTCTGGCCGTCGGCCAGTACCGCGGCCCCGATGTTGCCCAGTCCCGCGTACCGCACGGTCCGGCCGACCAGGTCCAGGTCGGCGACCGCGACGGCACCGCCGCGGGTGCCGCGCAGCTCCCGGTGGATCCGCGCGACCAGGTCCTCCGGCGCGGTGTGGTCCAACGAGCAGAACAGCCGCACGGCCGCCTGGGACGCGGTGGCGGCCAACGGGCCGTGCCCGGACCCGTCGCACATCATCATGACCATCCGGCCGGGACTCCGGCGGACCGCGTAGGCGTCACCGCAGACCTCCTCGCCCCCGATGGCACGGGTGATCCCGGCGGCCACGTCCTCGGGGATCTCCGACAGCTCGCCCCGGCGCGGGTGGAACCGGGCGGACAGCGAGGTGCCGCGGCCGGGCCGCGAGGTGACCGCGTACCGGTCCGCCAGCCTCACCACCGCGCCGAGACCGACCCCGAGGGTGCCGGTGGTGGACTGCCCGTCCTGGAACGCCAGACCGACGTCCGCGATGCCGGGCCCGCCGTCCACGGCGAGCACCTCCACCGCGGCCTGGGTGGCGCCGCGCAACGACCGCACGAGGATCACGCCTTCGCGCGCGTGCTTGTGCAGGTTCGTCGCGATCTCGGTCACCGCCAGACCGATCTCGGCCACGCGGGTCGGCGGGAACGCCAACCGCTCGGCCAGGGTCGTGGCGGCCCGCCGGGCGCGACCGGCCTCGGCGGGTTCCTCCACGCGGATCCACTCGACGTCCTCCGCCATCGGCAGGCACGTCGCCCCGTTCAGCGCTTCCACTTGACCACCGTCACGGTGGTGCCGCGGCCGACCTCGGTGTCGAGGTCGAACTCGTCGACGAGCCTGCGCGCGCCGGACAGCCCGAGGCCCATGCCCTTGCCGCTGCTCCAGCCGTCGGCCAGCGCGAGCGTCAGGTCCGGGATGCCGGGTCCGTCGTCGTGGAACGACGCCCGGACGCCCTCGCGGCCGTGGTCGTTGACGACCTCGACGCGCGCCGAGCCCCCGCCGCCGTAGACGAGCGTGTTGCGGGCCAGTTCACTGGTCGCGGTGACCAGCTTGGTCTGGTCGACCAGCGACAGCCGCACCCGCTGGGCGTACCCGCGCACCGCCTGGCGCACCCGCACCACGTCGTCGTCGGAGACGATCGGCAGCTCTTCCGGCCCAGGGGCCGTCACGACCACTCCAGTCCGGACGCATCGCCGCCCGCCGGGATCCGCCCGCTCTCCTGGCCGAGAGTCCGCAGGATCCGCATGCCGCGTTCCAGGTCGAGCGCGGTGCGCACCCCTCCGAGGGTGAGCCCCAACTCGACCAGCGTGATCGCCACGGCCGGGCGCATGCCGACGACCACGGTGTCGGCGTCGAACAGCCGGGAGATCGACGCGATCGTGGCGAACATCCGGCCGATGAACGAGTCGACGATCTCCACCGCGGAGATGTCGATCACGACGCCGTGGGCGCCGGTGGTGCTGATCCTCTCGGCCAGGTCCTCCTGGAGCGCGAGCACGCTCTGGTCGTGGAGGTCGATCTGGATGGAGACGAGCAGCACACCGCCGATCTTGAGGATCGGGACGCGTTCCATCAGCGCTTCACTCCGTCGGCCCGGCGCACCACGTCCACGCCTTCACGGCGCAGCGCGTGCCGCAGCGCGTCGGCCAGCGTCGCCTTGGTGGCGATGTCGCCGAACTCGATGCCCAGCGCCACGATCGTCTGGGCGATCTGCGGGCGGATGCCGGAGATCGTGCACTCGGCACCCATCAGCCGGGCCGCCACGACGGTCTTGAGCAGGTGCTGCGCGACCTGGGTGTCGACCGCGAGCACACCGGTGATGTCGATGATCGCGTGCTCGGAGCCGGTCTCGACCAGCGCCTCCAGCAGCTTCTCCATCACGACCTGGGTGCGGGCGGAGTCCAGCGTGCCGACCAGCGGCACCGCGAGCACGCCCTCCCAGAGCTTGACCACCGGCGTGGTCAGCTCCAGCAGCTGCTCGGACTGCTCCTTGATGATGCTCTCGCGGGCACGGGCGTAGGCCTCGAACGTCCACAGGCCCAGCGCGTCCAGCAGCGAGGAGAACTTCAGCACCTCGCGGAACAGGTCTTGGTCGTTCTGCTCGTCGACCAGCCGGAACACCGGCTCCTTCAGCGCGAACACGCTCGACGCCGTCTCCGCCGGGCTGAAGTTCTGCCGGGCGCGGGTGCGCGACAGCTCCTCCAGCAGCGACCGGATCTCGCCGTAGGTGTGCCCGGACAGGTCCCGGCCGTCACCGGAGGCGACGGGGAGCAGCGTCGCGAAGATCTCGCGGAAGTCCCGTTCCAGCTCGGCACCGGTGGACCGCCCCCGCACCGAGACCGCGGCCGACTCGACCCACTTGCCGATCAGCACATCCGCGTTCTCCCGCAACAGCTCTGTCAAGCGGTGGACGTGCCCTGCTTCGCCAGCCACACAAGCCTCCTAGTAACCCTGCTATTGAGGCAGACAGTAATGGCGTGCCCGCCCCCGGCCACATGCGCCGCGAGGTGGCACTCGAACGTGACCGGCGCACTACCGCACGTGATCGGACGGCGCGGCCGCGTTCGGGGTCGGGCCTGGGGAAGTCGGCCTTGGTGAAGCCCTTCGCACACGGTGCGTGACCGATCGGCGGGAGAACTCGGGATGCCACTCGGGTGTGTCGGGCCCCTCATCGGGCTTTTCGCGGTCCGGACGGCGCTCATCCCGCGACCTTGCGCCCGAGTTCGCCCGACCGGGGGTCCCGGAGCGCCTCGTACAGCTCCAGCGCCGCCTGCCACTGCGCCTTGGCCGGTTCGGCCAGGCCGGCCTTCGCCAGCGCGTCGCCCAGTGCGTCACGGGCCTCGGCCTCCTGGTGCGGGTTGTCGAGGCTCCGGCTCAGCTCCAGTGCCCGTTCGCCGTGGTCGATCGCCTCGGCGGTGCGCCCCGCGCCGCTGTGGGCCAGGCTCATCGCGGCCAGCAGCGCGGGGGAGCTGCCGTGGTCCCCCATCGCGAGGCGGATGGCGAGCGCCCGCTCCAGGTTGGCCAACGCCTCGTCGTACCTGCCGAGCGCGTGCTGCGCGGTGGACAGTTCCCGCAGCGCGCTGGCCTCCCCGAAGGCGTCCTGCTCCTCGACGTGGATCGCCAGGGCCGCGGTGAGGAGGTCGACCGCCTCGACGACGTCGCCCATGAGGCGCCTGACGTCGCCGATGTCGCGCAGCGTCCACGCCTCGCCCCAACGCTCGCCGGACTCGCGCCACCCCGCCAGCGCGACCTCGAGGTGCTCGAGCGCCGACTCGTCGCGGCGCAGCGCCCGGTACGCCAGGCCGACGCTGGTGTGCAGCCAGGTCTCGGCGAGCCGCTCACCGCACGACCGGGCCGCCTCGACGCCGATCAGGTGGGTGGCGACCCAGTCGGCCAGCGGGCGTCGGGTCAGGAACATCCCGAACAGCACCACCGGGAGCCGCCACGCCAGCGTGGTCTCCCCGATCCCGGCGGCCTGCCCGACCGCCGCCACCAGGTTGGCGCGTTCGGCGTCGCACCAGTGCAGGGCCGAAAGCCCGTCCGGTAGCGGGGGCGGCCGGTGCGCGGTCTCCGGCAGGGCGACGGGGATGCGGGAGTAGTGCGGGGCGTGCAGCCGGGTGGCCGCGTCCGCGGAGGCGGTGTACCAGGAGATGAGGCGGACCAGTGCGAGGTGGCGCTGCTCGGGGCTCTCGTCGGCCGCGGCGCACTCGGCGGCGTAGAGGGCGATCAGGTCGTGGAAGTGGAAGCGCGCCGCCGCGTCCTCGCGCACCAGGTGCGCGTTGACGAGGCTTTCCAGGATGCGCCGGGTCCTCGTGACGCTCCGGTCGGCCAGCGCGGCCGCGCCGAGCAGTCCGATGTCGGGGCCGGTCGGCAGGCTCAGCAGCCGGAACAGCCTGGCCGCCTCGGGGGGAAGCGCCCGGTAGGACCAGGAGAAGACCGTCCGCACGGTCGAGGCCTCGTCGTCCGTGCTGAGGGCGTCGAGCCGTTCGCGTTCCACGGTGAGCTCGTCGACGAGGTCCGCGGCGGCCAGGTGCTCGTCGGAGACCAGCCTGCCCGCCGCGATGCGCAGTGCCAGCGGCAGGTGTCCGCACAGCCGCGCCAACCCGGCGACCGCGTCCGGTTCGTCCCGCGCCCGTTCGGCTCCGATGATCCCGGTCAGCAGTTCGACGGCGCGATCCGGCGGCAGCACGTCCAGTCGGATCCGCCGCGCGCCCTCCGTCGTCACCAGACCGGTCAGCCCGACACGGCTGGTGATCAGCACCCGGCACGTCGGCGAACCGGGCAGCAGGGCCCGCGCCTGCCGCTCGGTCCCGACGTTGTCCAGGACGACCAGCACCCGCCGTCCGTGCAGGATCGACCGGTACAGCGCGGCTTTCCCCCCGAAGTCGGGGGGAACGGCCCGCGCCTGCACGCCGAGTGCCCGCAGCACCTGGTCGAGCGCCGCCTCGGCGGACAGCGCGCCGTCGGGGTGGAACCCGCGGAAGTCCACGTACAGGTCGCCGTCGGGGAAGGTGTCCCGCACCCCGTGCGCCCAGTGCGTGGCCAGCGAGGTCTTCCCGACCCCGCCGACGCCGACGATGATCGTGATGGGGGACACCGGATCCGCGGCGTTCGCGAGCCAGTCGTCCAGCCGCTCGACGTGCGCCTCCCGATCGCTGAAGTGCGCGATGCCGGCGGGCAGTTGCCGCGGGATCGGGAGGGTGGCCGCCTTCCCGGTGTGGAAGTGCACGCCGCCCGCGATCGTCCCCGCCTGCACGGAGTTCACCGCTGTCCCGGACATCTCGTTGTGCGCGTCGTCGCCGACCATTCGGGCCTTCCGGGGTTCGCGAGACGTGCCGCCGTCGAAGATCGGGTCACGACCGTACCGCCGTGGGCGCCGCCCTATCGGCGGACCGCGGACCGGGAAGTCCTGCGGGAACAGGAGTTCGGCGGATCGGCCCAGCGCCGCCGGGCCGTTCGGCTCATGGCGTCACCAGGTCGGCGTGTCCTTGCGGGAGGTCACCGGTGCCCCGTTCGCGTTGTGGGTGATCGAGCGGTGGGTGAACGTCGGCCGCGTCCCCGGACTCAACCAGTGGGCGGTCAGTTCACTGGACGGGAAGAACTGGAGGAACCGCGAGTCGGTCTGGGACCGGTCCACGACGCACTTCTCCAGCACCAGCGAGTTGTACTGGTCGGCCGTGGTCTCCAGGCTGTTCGCGTTGAGCACCACCTCCTGCTGCCACTCGCGCGTCCACCTCCGCACACCCGGCAGCTTGCTGTGCTCGGGCGTCAGGCACTCGGCGGCGATGGCGTTCTCGCTGCTCGCCCAGATCCCGGTGCTGGTGTTGAGCATCAGCGTCTGGTTGCCGAACACGTGGCCGGGCGTGGGCAGCACGGCCACGCCGGGGCCGAGCAGCACGCCGCCGTCGACGGCCAGGATCGCCTCGGGGCGCAGGTCCTCGAAGTGGCCTTCCTGGTACCAGGGCTTCTGCAACGGGTGCAGTTGCTGCATGGCCGCGATCTCGTCGCGCTGCACGATCAGCCGGGCGTTGGGGAAGAACGGCTCCACCCGGCCGCCCAGGTCGGGCTGCTCGGTGGTGGTGCCGACCCAGCGCCGCAGGTCCTGCGTGTGCAGGTGGTCGAACAGGAGGTAGTCGACGTCCTCCGGGCGGATGCCCAGCCCGGCCAGGTGCTCGCCGACCGACGGGTTCGTCCTGACCATCAGCTTCTCGAGCGCGTCGGGCGTCCTCCTCGCCAGCGCGGCGAAGTACGGGGTGTTGCGGCCGAGTTCGACGTCGCTCGGCTCGAACAGCAGCGTCCGCTTCCGGCCGTCCGTCTCGGTCCACCGGATCACCAGCATCCGGTTGGTGATCGTCAGGAACGGCGCGGGTGACATCGTCGCCCGGAACAGGCCGAACCTCGTCGGGTACGGCAGCGTGACCAGGTCGTGCGTGCTGATCCGGTCCGGCGTGCCGGTCGCGGAGAACTCGCGGCGGAAGTCGTCGGCCCTGGTGCGGATCCAGCCGAGCTTCGCGCCGGGGCCGCCCGCCACTGCCGACAGGCCCGCGAACGTGGTCAGCGGGGTGCCGAACCCGCCCGCGTCCGCGGCGTCGGGCAGTCCGGGGAGTGCGCGCGCGGTCACTTGAGCTCCTTGCGCGCGCCGAGGAGCGCCTTGACGACCAGCAGCCAGTTCTTCGGCTTCTTGAAGTCCAGGCCGCCGAGGAGTTGCTTGAGCATCGTCAGCACGTCGAAGTAGATGCGCTCGCAGACCAGCACGTCGTCCTCGAAGATGAAGTACGCGGTCATCCGCACCTTGAACCTGCTGCCGGTCGCGGGGATGGAGCCGAACGGCCCGAGGTGCGTGCCCAGCAGGTAGAACTCGCAGATCACGGCGTCGTCGCTGTGCCGCAGCTGGATCATCTCGTGGTGCTGGTCGGGGAACGCCGTGCGGGTGTCGGCGTAGTAGCCGCGCACCGCCGCGTTGCCGTCGTGCACGACCCCGGTGGCGATCACCTCGTAGCGCGGGTGGGGGAACGTCGACAGGACGTCGTCCCACTGCTGGGCCACCTCGTCGTGGAAGTGGTCGAGCACGATCTTCTCCCGCGTCGCGCGGAGCGTTTCGGTGAGCATCTCTTCCCCTCTTACTTACGCTGTAAGTAGAGGAACGGTCCCACTTACGCCGTAAGCTTGTCAAGAGGGGCACCGGTTGCTGAGGAGGACCCATGGCGGCACGTGAACCGCTGAACAGGGCCAAGGTCGTCACCGCCGCGCTGGCACTGGTCGAGCGGCACGGCGTGGAAGCGCTGAGCATGCGCAAACTGGCCGCGGAGCTGGGCGTCGAGGCCATGTCGCTCTACAACCACGTCAAGAACAAGGACGACGTGCTCGACGCCATCGCCGAGGTCGTCTTCGCGGACATCTCCCTGCCGCCGACCACACCCGACTGGCGCGCCGACGCCCACGCTCTCGCGGACGCCTTCCGCGAGGCCGCCCTCGCCCACCCCAGGACCGCCTCGCTCAGCCTCACCAGACAGCTCGGCTACCCCGCCATCCCGGTCACCGAGGCCGCCCTGGGCATCCTCTCCAGAGCGGGCTACGACCTGGAGCGGGCCGTCCACGCCTCCCGCGCGCTGCTCGCCTACGTCATCGGCACCCTGCTGCGCGAGATGGGTTCCACCTCCGCGGACCCGGACGGCCTCCGCGAAACGGCCTTGGCCGCCACCGGCCTGCCGCACGTCACCGCGTCGGCCGCGCACCTCGCCGTGTGCCACCACGAGTCCGAGTACCGCTTCGGCCTCGACCTGCTGCTGGACGCGCTCGCACTGCGGGCGGCCGGATAGCCGGCCGTCGACCGGTCCGGTGCCTCAGCCGCAGTCGCCCGTCATGGCCCGGCGCAACTCGTCCTGGCCGATGGGCGCCTCGGTGAGGGGATGGGCCGCGCTGGAGCGCAGTCCGTCGAGCATGATGCCGAGGTTCCGGCGCCAGAGGTCCGGCCGGACGCTCCCCGTCGCCTCCACGGTGCGCGCGGTGGCCCACGTGAGGAACGCGACGTCCGCCATCGTGAAGTCGGGGCGCAGCGCCCCGCTGTCCTTGGCCCGCTCGACGATCCGCTGCATCAGCTCGAAGCCCCGCGCGTGGCCCTCGGTCGGGGTGGCCTGGGGGACGCGCCGGGAGACCAGCTCGTTGTAGCCGCGGTCGGCCGCCTGCAACTCGCAGATCCGCTCGAGGAAGTGCACCAGGCCCGCCCAGGCGTCCGGCATGGCCAGCGCGTGCTCGGCGATCCGCGCGACCGTCTCCACGCGGTCGGCGAACACGGCGTCCACGAGGTCCGCGCGGTTGGGGAAGTGGTTGTAGAGCGTGCCGATGCTGACCCCCGCGGTGCGCGAGATCTCCTCCAGCGCGACGGTCAGGCCGTGGGCGGCGAAGAGCTTCCGGGCGGCGTCGACGAGCAGGTCCCGGTTGCGCTGGGCGTCCTTCCGCAACGGCTTGGCGCGACTGGTCATGAGGCCATCCTAGCGAAGTTGTGGGTCTCCTCAACTTGTGTGTACGGTCGGCGTAGTTGAGGAACACCTCAACTTTTCTGCGCCACGAGGAGATGACGATCCGCATGCCCAAGACCCTTGCCGTTTTCGGTGCAGGCCCCGTCCTGGGGCTGTCCGTCGCTCGACGTTTCGGCCGTGAGGGCTTCCGCGTCGCACTGGTCTCGCGCACCAAGGAGACCCAGGACGAGGTCGCCGCCCGACTCGCGGCCGACGGCGTCGAAGCGGCGGGCTTCACCGCCGACGTGTCCGACCGCGCCCAGATCGCGTCCGCCGTCGAAGCCGTCATCGAGGAATTCGGGCAGATCGACGTCGCCCAGTTCAGTCCCGGCGGCGGCACCATGGGCGAGGGCATCGTGCCCGCGCTGGACATCACCCCCGAGAACCTCCAGCCGATCTTCGACGAGTTCGTGCTCTCGGGCGTCGCGCTGGTGAACGCCGTGCTGCCGGGCATGGTCGAGCGCGGCGACGGCGCGATCCTGTTCACCGCGGGCCAGTCCGGCGTGCACCCGACGCCGTTCCTCGGCAACGCGGGCATGGGGCAGGCCGCGCTGCGCAACTACTTCCACAACCTGAACAAGGTCCTCGCGGAGAAGGGCGTGCACGTCGGCGCCGTCAACATCGGCGCGCTCATCGAGGGCAGCGTGCCGCACAGGACGATCACCGCGCGCCCCGACCTGGGGTTCGAGGTCGAGTCGTACCACCCCGACGTCTTCGCGGAGGGCTTCTGGGAGCTGTACACCAAGCGCGACAAGGCGGAGGTGCTGATCGGCGGCTTCGGCCGGTAGGCGTCACCGACGGTCCGATCACGCGCAGGCGCGGCGCAACGCGTCACGCCAGTGCGGCAACGGTGTCAACCCGCGGGCGGTCCACGACGAGTCCGACAGCACGGCGTTGCGGGGGCGGTCCGCCGCGGTCCGGACGTCCGCCGTCCGGCAGGGGCGCACCAGGTCGACGTCGAGACCCGCCGCCGCGGCGACGGCGCGGGCGAACCCGTACTTCGACACCGCGCCCGCCGAGGTCGCGTGGGTCAGGAGCGGCGGATCGGGGTGCGCGACCAGATCGGCTAACGCGGACACGAGGTCGCCGACGTAGGTGGGGGAGGCGATCTGGTCGGAGACGACCGCGACGGGGTCGCCCCGCTCGCACTTGCGCAGGAGCGCGGCGGGGAACCCGGTCGCCCGACCCGAGTGCAACCACATGGTGCGGACGACGAGGGCGCCGGGGAACTCGTCCCGCACGGCCCGTTCCCCCGCCAGTTTGGACCTGCCGTACACGTTGACCGGCCCGGTCGGCGAATGGACCTCGTACGGGTCGGGGGCTGTGCCGTCGAAGACGTAACCGGTGGAGAGGTGCACCAGCCGCGCTCGTTTCCCGGCGCAGATCCGGGCCAGCAGCCCGGCGCCGGACGCGTTGACCGCGAACGCCCGATCGCCGTCGGTCTCGGCGTCGTCGACCGCGGTGTAGGCGGCGCAGTTGATCACCACGTCCCGCGGGGCGACGGTGTCGTCCAACGCCGTGGCGTCGGTGATGTCGAGTTCGCCCGATCCGAATCCCACGACCGTCCGGCCTCCGTCCCGGAAAGGACTGGTGGGACTCGTGATCCGAGCGCCGAGCAGACCGTCCGCGCCGGTGACGAGCACCCTGCTCACGAGGGTCGCCCGTGGCCCGCGACGAACTCCCGGACGGCTGCGACCAGGTAGTCGACCATCTCGTCGGTGATTCCGGGGTACACGCCGACCCAGAAGGTGTTGTCGGCGACGTGATCGCTGACCGCGAGGCTGCCGGGAACCCGGCAGTGGATCCCCGAGTAGGCGGGATGGCGCAGGACGTTGCCCGCGAACAGGACGCGCGTGGCGATCCTGCGGCTTTCGAGGAAGTTCACGACGTCGACCCGGCGGAAGGGGGCTCCCGGCGTGACGGTCATCGCGAAACCGAACCAGCTCGGGTCACTGCCGGGCGTCGGTTCGGGAAGGCGCAGGTGGTCGATCCCGTCAAGGCCTTCGCGGAGCCTGGACCAGTTGTGCCGCCTGGTGGCGCAGAAGTCGTCGAGCCTCGCCAGTTGCGACAGGCCGAGGGAGGCCTGCAGATCGGTCGCCTTCAGGTTGTAGCCGATGTGCGAGTAGATGTACTTGTGGTCGTACCCGTGGGGCAGACCGCCCACCTTGAAGTCGAACCGCCTCCCGCACTTGTCGCTCTCGCCCGGCGCGCACCAGCAGTCGCGCCCCCAGTCGCGCAGGGATTTCACCACCCTGGCCAGCACCAGGCTGTCGGTGAGCACGCATCCACCCTCGCCCATGGTCATGTGGTGGGCCGGGTAGAAGCTGACGGTCGACAGGTCGCCGAACGTCCCGGTGAGCCGCGACCCGTACCTCGACCCGACCGCGTCGCAGTTGTCCTCGACCAGGAACATGCCGCGATCACGGCACAGCTCGGCGACCTCCGCGACCGGGAACGGGTTGCCGAGGGTGTGGGCCAGCACCACGGCACGGGTCCTCGGCCCGATGGCCGCCTCCACCAGTTCCGGCGTCGGGTTGTACGTGCGTTCGTCGATGTCGACGAACACCGGCGTCAGGCCGTTCTGCAGGATCGGGTTGACCGTCGTCGGGAACGCCGCCGCGGCGGAGATCACCTCGTCTCCCGGACGCAGGCGGGCGTCGCCCAGTTCCGGCGCCGTCAACGCGGTCATCGCCAGCAGGTTGGCCGACGACCCGGAATTCGTCAGCCGCGCCTTGCGCGTGCCGATCTTCCTGGCGAACGACGTCTCGAAGCTGTGCGCCAGGGCTCCCGCCGCGATGCGCATGTCCACCGCGGCCCCGGCCAGCGCGGCCTTGTCGTCGGCGTCGAGGCAGGCGCCGGACACCTGGATCTCGGTGGTGCCGGGGACGAAGGGCCGACTCGCCTGCTGCTCGTGGTACTCCCGGATGGTCCTGAGCAGGTCCTCCCTCTCGATCACGAGACGCCCACCCCCGCCGAGTGCTCCTCGACGAGGCGTTCCAGGTCACCGGCGAACGCGGTCTGCGGGGGCAGCGCCCGCATGTGTCGCCGGAGTCCTTCCGTTTCCCGCCGGTAGGAGGGGTTCGCCAGCACCCGCTCGCAGGCGGAGTGCACCTCCGCCGCGGTGACCGTGGTCGGGTCGACGCGGATGCCGGTCCCGAGCTGCTCGCAGCGCAGCGCGTTCCCGGGGTGGTCGGCGAAGAAGGGCAGCAGCACCTGCGGCACTCCGCTGGTGATCGTGTCGCGGATCGAGTTCAGGCCGCCGTGGGTGATGAACAGGTCCACGTGGTCCAGCACGAGCGACTGGGGGACCCAGGGCATGGTGTGGACATGGGGTGGCAGTGAGCGGAACAGCGGCTCGTACCGCGACGGCAGGGCGGCGATGACGGAGCACTCCAGTGCGGCCAGCGCGGTGAAGATCTCCTCGTAGATCTCGGTCGACCGCTGCATGAAGCGCGAGGAGAGCGGGCCGATCGACCCCATCGAGAGGTAGATGACCGGCCTGTCCTCCGGGAGTCGGGCGAACACGTCCGGCAACCGCTCGTCGTGGCGCACGGGGAACTCGTGCCGATAACGGGCGAGAGGTGGTTCGAAGTCCGCGTGGTTGAACCGCTCCGGCGTCATCGTGACCGTGAGATGGCGCAGGATCCCTGGCGTGAGGGGTTCCGGCGCGAGTCCGAGCCGGGATCGCAGAGCGGTCAGCGCGGGCCGGATCAGCTCCTCGTGAAGGCCTTGCGCAATCGCCGCCATCGAGCCGATGTCCACGACGACGTGCGGTATCCCGAGCACCTCCGCGGCCAGGTATCCGCCGAATTCGGTGCATTCGTGCACCACCACGTGCGGTCGCCAGTGCTCGGACAGGCGGAGCACCCCGTCGACAACGGGACCGACGAAGCGGGGGGAGGTGAATTCCGCTATCAGGGTCCGGTCGAAACCCGTCGCGCCCCCGTCGAGCAGGGCGCCGAAGACGGCGGTGGCGAACCTGGGGGCGACCCACATCGGACCGATCTCGACGGTTGTCACGCCGTAGTCGCGCAGCCGCCCGGACCAGCCGTCGGGAACCGCGATCCGCACGTCGTGGCCGAGTTCGCCCAACGTGGTGACGAGTGTGACCAGTCCGCGAACGTGCGATTCGAATGGGTTGACGGTGACGAGCACTCTTGTGCGGTTGTCAGGGGGAATGTTCATCGCGGTCCACCCGTCATGAATCCTGAGATGCCGAAGCCCGCCCGTGGAAACCCCTTGGAGAGAGGACAGGCGACTTCCCCAGGCTACGTGCCCATGCGCTTTTCGTCGTCGACCGCTGCTCGCGCATTACCCATTTGCGCTTTTCACACTTCGGGGTGAGCTGTGACGGATCCACCCTTGATCCGCACCGCGAAATCTGCATTGATCGGGTATTCGACACGACCCCGCACAGTCGCCTCCACCACGAATTCGCCGGCCGTTCGAACAGCCGTGTCGGAACGGGGCGGCGGGTCGTCGAGCGCCGCGACCGGCCACCGCGTACCCGCGCCCCGTCCGAACGGGGCGGTGGTGGACTTGGAGGAGTGCTCGCTGAGCCACAACTCCTTGGCGCCTCTGGGTTTTGGCTA
Source organism: Umezawaea sp. Da 62-37 (assembly GCF_032460545.1). Taxonomy (GTDB): domain Bacteria; phylum Actinomycetota; class Actinomycetes; order Mycobacteriales; family Pseudonocardiaceae; genus Umezawaea. The sequence goes on along the minus strand of NZ_CP135965.1, from coordinate 648,817 downwards.
AAATCAACGTCCACATTTAGCTTTGACCGGTCTCCGTCGCCGTGGATACATTGCTCGGTGGGACCGCCGTCGGAATCCCTGTCCCCTCGGGACTCCACGACGGCGATGCGCCTGTCCACCGCCACCGACGACCCGCGGTTCCGCTCCGGTTCACGCCAACGTCCGAAAGCCCCGTCCCGAAAGGATTCCCATGAAGCGGAGAAAGCAGGTCGCTGTCGCGAGCGTGCTCTCCAGCACCCTCGTAGCGGCGGTGGTTGCTCTGGCGGTAGGCGGGGGCACGACCGCCAGCGCGGCGGACTCGGCGTTCTACGTCGACCCGTCGAGTTCCAGCGCGAAGTGGGTCGCGGCCAACCCCGGTGACTCGCGGACGCCCGTCATCCGCGACCGGATCGCCTCGGTCCCGCAGGCGAGGTGGTTCACCACCACCAACACCTCGTCGGTGCGCTCGGAGATCAACTCCTTCGTCGGCGCCGCCGCTTCCGCGGGGAAGGTCCCGATCCTGGTGGTCTACGACATCCCCAACCGCGACTGCGGTGGTGCGAGCGGTGGCGGCGCGCCCTCCCACTCGGCTTACCGGGCATGGGTGGACGAGGTCGCCGCGGGGTTGGCGGGCCGCCCGGCGGCGATCATCCTCGAGCCCGACGTGCTGCCGATCATGAGCAACTGCCAGAGCACCGACCAGCAGAACCAGACCAAGGCGTCCATCGCCTACGCGGGCAAGAAGCTCAAGTCCGGTTCCTCGCAGGCCAAGGTGTACATGGACATCGGCAACTCCGCTTGGTTGACGCCGTCGGAGGCCGCCAACCGGCTGCGCGCCGCCGACGTGTCCAACAGCGCCGACGGCATCTCCACCAACGTGTCGAACTACCGCACCACCGCCAACGAGGTGTCCTACGCCAAGGCCGTGCTGAACGCCGTGGGGGACAACAGGCTGAAAGCGGTGGTGGACACCAGCCGCAACGGCAACGGGCCGCTGGGCGAGGAGTGGTGCGACCCGGCGGGCCGTGCGATCGGCACGCCCAGCACGACCGGCACCGGTGACTCGAAGATCGACGCGTTCCTGTGGGTCAAGCTGCCGGGCGAGTCGGACGGCTGCATCGGGCCCGCGGGCCAGTTCGTGCCGCAGCGCGCGTACGACCTGGCCGTGGCGGCGGGACCGACGACCACGACGACGACGACCACGACCACCGGCAACAACCCCGGTGGCGGCTGCGCGGTGACCCACCGCGTGGTCAGCCAGTGGTCGGGCGGGTACTCCGGCGAGATCGTCATCACGAACAGGGGAGCGTCGATCAACGGGTGGACCCTCTCGTTCACCGCGCCGGGAGTGTCGGTCACGCAGGGCTGGAACGGGAGTTGGACCGACACCGGGGACGTGGTCCGGGTCGCCAACGCGTCCTGGAACGGCGCGCTCGCGTCCGGTGGTCAGGCGACGATCGGCTACAACGCCGACTACAGCGGGACCACGCCGCCGTTCGCCTCGGCGTCGTTGAACGGCACCGCGTGCTCGTAGACCTCTAGCCGGCCTTCGAGTCGTTCTCCGTCCCGGTCACGACCGGGACGGAGAACAGCCGTGTCGACACCAGCGCGTCCTGGGGCCCAGCGGCAACGTGATGACGCGCCCCCCCAATGACAGCGGCAGCTCGTTCGGCTCCACCGTCCACCACGCACAGATCGGCTCCGCTACTCGAACACCCCGTAACCCGCGACGGCGTGCGCCCGAACGCTGTCCATGTCGAGTTCCACGCCGATGCCGGGGGTGTCGGGAAGCGTGATGTAGCCGTCCTTGACGATCGAGCCGCTCCCGTCGGGGGCGTGGACGTAGCTGTCCCACACCGCCCGCTCGTCGAGGGCGTGCCATTCCTGGACGTAGAAGTTGGGGATCGCTCCGCACAGGTGCGACGTGGCCATCGTGCCCAGCGGCGTCGACACCAGGTGCGGTGCGAAGGGGATGTAGTGGAGTTCCGCGAGGTTGGCGATCTTCTTGGCTTCGGCGAGGCCGCCGCACTTGGGCACGTCCGGCTCGATGACGTCCACGGCGCCGCGTTCGAGCAGCTCGTGGAATCCCCACCGCAGGTAGAGGTTCTCGCCCGCGCAGATCGGCGTGCGGGTCTGCGCGCGCACCCGCGCCAGCGCGTCGATGTTCTCCGCGGGCAGTGGTTCCTCGAGCCACATCAGGTGGAACGGCTCGAGTTCCCACGAGATCCGGCAGGCGCTCGGCAGGTCGTAGCGGGCGTGCAGGTCGATGGCCAGATCGACGTCCGGCCCGATCGCCTCCCGGACGGCCGCCACGCGCTCGACCATCGACCGCAGCTCGGCGGCGTTGATCGTGTGGTTGAAGGCGTCGAACTTGGCGGGGTGGCGCAGGTCGTCGATGTCGAACTTGATGGCGGTGAAGCCCTCGGCGACCACCCGTTGGGCCCGGTCGACGCACCCGGCGATCGAGCCCGCCGGGTCGTCGCCGTCGCCGCAGTCGGCGTAGAGGCGGATCCGGTCGCGGAACTTCCCGCCGAGCAGTCGGTAGACCGGTTGCCCGGAAGCCTTGCCCGCGAGGTCCCACAGCGCGATCTCGATCCCGGACAGGGCGATCACGAACACCCCGCCCTGGGGGCCCGCGAAGACCTTGTTGCGGCGCAACTTCTCCCAGCACCGCTCGACGTTGCGCGGGTCCTCGTCGATCAGCAGGGGCGCCAGGAACTCGATCATCCCGACGACGGAGCCCGCGCCCGCGTCGGGATTGGCCTCGCCGAACCCGCTGATGCCCTCGTCGGTGTCGATCCGGACCAGCGTGGCCTGGCCGTGGTAGGCCACCACCGCCGTTGTGACGTTCACGATCCGCATTGCTCTCCCGACGCCGGGTCGCGCATATGAGACGTGCATATGAGACGTACTGTCGCGATGGTCAACTTGTCCGATAAGCTGATGACATGCAAAGGAGACAAGAGTCTCCGGACGCTGTCAAGGTCCGGACCCTCCCGGTGCAGGTGGCCGCCCACCTGACCCGGCGCATCGTCAGCGGCGGGATCGAGGACGGTCGCGCGCCGTCGGAACTCGACATCGCCCAGGAGTTCGGGGTGTCCCGAGTGGTGGCGCGGGAGACGCTCAAAATCCTTGCCTCGCTTGACATCGTCGACGTCGCGCAGGGCCGCCGCGTCGTCGTGCGCCCCCGCGCGGAGTGGGACTACCTGAGCCCGTTGCTGATCGAGTGGCTGCCCGAGGAGATCGTCACCGAGCTGCTGCAGGAGTTGGACCAGATGCGCGTGCTGCTCGAGCCCGCGCTCGCCGCGATGGCCGCGGTCAGCATCACCGACGAGACGCTGGACCGGCTCAGGGACGAGATCGACCGCATGTCGGCGCTCGAGGCGGATCCCGAGGCCTACCTCGAGGTCGACCACGAGTTCCACATGGAGATCTGCCGAGCGGCGGACAACCGCATCCTCGACCGGATCATGTACTCCGCCCGCTGGCTCGGCACGGCCAGCCGTCGCATCACCAACGAGGGTCCGGCCGCGTTGCGGTGCGCCACCACCGACCACACGGAGATCTACGAGGCGCTCGTGGCGCGCGACCCGGAAGGCGCCCGCGCGGCGATGCACAAGCACCTGAAGAACAACTCCACGCTCCTCGCGGAGAAGAAGCAGCAGACCGAACGGGCCGCCCGGCGGCGTTAGCGCACTGCACGACCGAAATCCGGAACCGATGACGAGGACGGACGAGGCATGGCAGCACCTGCGATCCCGCCGACCCGGCCGGGGTTGATCGGCACCGGCCTCGCGATCGGGGAACCGCGCCCGCCCACGTTGCGCGGGCCCGCCGATCGGTACGTGATCACCGAACCACCGGGCAGCCGATCAGGGCAGGTGGTTCCCCGATTACCGGGGGGCCGTTCCAGCCCAGGTCGCCGACAGGGTCGCGTTGTCGGCCCACGACCCGCCCACGTCCGGCGAGGACGCGCACCCGAAAAAGCCGACCGATGTCGACGCGGAGCAGTCCGCCGCCTTCCCCGCACCGGCGGCCGGACATCCCGACCGCACCTTCCCCGTTCGCCGGAACTCCTTCCACCGCAACGGCCCGCGCCACACCCGCGCATCGCCCGACGACGGCGCGATCGACCGCCCGCACCTGATGGCGTGGCGGCGCACCGGCCGATCGGTGCCCCGCGGGAGCACGTCCACCGGCAAGCTGTGACGGCCACGGCCGCAGTACCGCGGCGGCGTGCGCCGCATCGCCCTGATCCGGCCGTTCCGCGGCGACATCCCGCGCCTGCACGATGCCGTGCAGGCGGCCGACAGCACCGGAGCACGACCAACGCGATGGTCGTCCGGCGGATTCCCGACCCCGCGGAACGGACGGCGGTACCGGTGCTCGCCCGCGGCTCGACCGGGCTGTCCGACGGACTGCCAGGACAACACACCAGCACGGCGTCCTTCGCCGCATGAACGACCCGCAGCGCGGCACTCGCCGTGCTGTCCCGCCGGTTGCAATGTCGCCCCGTCGGTACGCGTCCGCTCGACGGACGCGAAAGGAGTTGTCGTGGAAGAGAAATCGGACCTGTCGAGGCGCACGTTCCTCGGGATGAGCGCGCTGGGCGTGCTCGGTCTGGCCGGGTGCGGGGGAGGCCCCGCACCCGCGCCGCAGGTCGACGTCCAGGTGCCGCAGGCACTGCTCGACCAGGCCGCCGCGCTCCGCGGCGGGTCGGTGGGGATGCTCTCGCAGAAGCTGTACTCGGAGGCCGCCAACAAGGCGCTGGACCACTCGCTCCAGGTGTTCGCGCAAGCCACCGGCACCACGGTCCGCAACGACCTGGTCTCCGGCGACGCGGGCGACATGGTCGCGAAGATGGACGCCGAGGTGAAGGCGGGCACCAACCGCGACCTCGCCTTCATGAGCGATCTGCGGTTCGTCGGCCAGCTCCACAACCTCGGCGACCTCACCGACGTCACCGACGTGGTCGACGAGATGCGCGCGCTCTACGGGGAACCCGCGACGGAGGCGGCCAACTACTGCGTGTTCGACGGGCGCTGGTTCGCGATCCCCTACCACTTCATCGCGACCGGGATGTACCTGCGCAAGGACTGGTACGAGGAGAAGGGGCTCCCGCTCAAACCCCACTACACGTGGGAGGAGTTGCGCGACAACGCGTTGGCGGTCTCCGACCCGGCGAAGCGGCGCTTCGGCTGGGGTCTCACGGTGAACCGGTCCGGCGACGCCAACGGTTTCATCGCGAACGTCATCAACACCTACGGCGGCGCGATCGCGGACAACACCGGTACGAAGGTGGTGTTCGACTCGCCGGAGACCGTCGCCGCCGTCGCGTTCATCGGCGACATCTACACGAACCCGAAGTACGCGCCGATGCTGCCACCGGGGATCGGGAGCTGGACCGACTCGAGCAACAACGAGAACTGGCTGGCGCAGATCCTGGGGCTCACGCTCAACCAGTTCAGCGTCTACGCCGACTCGAAGACCAAGAACAACCCGGTCTACGCCAACACGCACCCGTTCAACGGCGCCACCGGACCGGCGCTCGACAAGCCGCTCGCGTACGGCCAGTCGAACTCGTTCGTCGTGTTCAAGGGGGCGAAGAACCCCGACCTCGCCAAGCTGGTGGCGAAGTTCATGGTCGGCGGGAGCGCGCTGCTCGGCGTCGCGAAGGGAGCACCGTGCCTGGTCAACCCCGCGTGGGACAAGGTGTGGGACTCCGACCCGTACTACACCAGCGGTGACCCGGCCTTCGCCGCGCTGCGGGAGCAGACCCGCACGCCGCTCCCGCTGACCACCAAGACCGGCTACTCGTTCCCCCAGGCCCCGAGTCCTGGCGAGCAGGCCGCCACCGCCGCCTACCTGCTGACCGACATGATGCAGTCGGTCATCCAGGGCGCCCGGCCCGCCGAGGCCGTCGCCTCGACCCACGCCCGGATCGTCCAGGTCTTCGAACAGCAGGGGTACAAGCAGTGACCGTCCTGCCCCCGCGTCCGGCGCCGGTCCGCCCGGCGCCGGGCGCGTCGTCCTCGCGCACCACGTCGCAGCGGCTCCTCGGGCGCGACTGGCGCCTCGCCGCGGTGTTCATCGGGCCGACGCTGCTGCTGGTCGCGGGCCTGATCCTGTTCCCGATCATCAGCTCGGTCTTCTCCAGCACCACGGAACGCCACGGCGCGGAGACGGTCTTCGTCGGGCTGGACAACTACACCGCCCTCATCGACGACGCCCTGTTCCACAAGGGCGTGCTCAACTCGTTCGTCTTCACCGCGTACGCCGAGATCTTCAAGGTGACCCTCGGCCTCATCGCGGCGTTGATGCTGCACCACATGCGCCGCGGCCGGGCGGTCATCGCCGGGGTCATCCTGCTGCCGTGGGTGGTGCCGACGGTCGTCACGGCCTTCACCTGGCGGTCGCTGTTCGACCCGATCTTCGGCAGCGTCAACGTCCTGCTCACCGACTCCGGCATCGGGCCAGCCCTCGCCGCGATCGGGCTCGTCGACAAGTGGCCCGCGGAGTGGCTGTCCGACCCCGCCCTGGCGATGCCCGCGGTCATCCTGGTCAACGTCTGGAAGGGCATCCCGTTCTTCACGGTGACGTTCCTCGCCGGGCTCAAGGCCATCGACGGCGGCCTCTACGAGGCGGCGATGGTGGACGGAGCCTCGCCGTGGCAGCGCTTCCTGCACATCACGCTGCCGGGCCTGCGCAACATCATGATCGTGACGGTGCTGCTGTCGTCGATCTGGACGTTCAACAACTTCGACCTGATCTGGCTGATGACCCAGGGCGGACCGGGGGACGCCACCGCCCCGTACGTGATGGTGGCCTACTCGAAGGCCATCCAGCAGCTGCAAGTGGGCGCGGGCGCCGCGGTCACGCTGGTGATGCTGCCGATCATCGGGATCCTCGTGGTGATCCTCGTGCGGATGATGCGACGCGGCGACCAGCCGGGCGCGAGCGACATGGGGCGCGGGCGGTTGAGTCCCGCACAGCGCGCCGCGATGCCGTGGGTGATCGTCCTGGCCTCGGTCCTCATGCTGGTCTGGGCGTCGCCGCACATCGTGTGGAAGGCCGCGCTCGTGCTGGGCGTGTTCGTGGTGCTCGCGGCCGCCGTCGGCCGGGTCGTCTCCGCGCTCGCCGCGCGGGGCAACGTGTTGGCCGCACGCCTGGTCGGCGGCACCGGAACGGGGATCGCGCTCGTGGGCCTCCTGGGCTTCGTGCTCGCCCCGCTCTACTGGATGACGGTCACCGCGTTCAAGTCCGACGACCAGATCGTCGCGCGCACCGACGACCTCTGGCCGACCCCGTGGAGCACCGAGCAGTTCACCAACCTGTTCACGGGCAGGGCGTTCGGCACCTGGTACGTCAACACGATCCTGGTGTCGGTGGCGTCCACCGCGATAGCCCTGGTCTGCGCGGCGCTGGCGGGCTACGCGTTGGCGCGGTTGAAGTTCCGGGGTTCGGAGAGCTTCACGGTGATGATCCTGCTCACCTACGTGATGCCGGGCGCGCTGCTGTTCATCCCGCTGTACCAGATGATGAGCGGGATCGGGCTCAACGACTCGTTGTGGGCGCTCGTGCTCGCCTACCCCACGTTCACCCTGCCGTTCGCGACGTGGCTGCTCGTCGGGTACTTCAAGTCGATCCCGGCCGACCTGGAGGAGGCCGCGCTGGTCGACGGCTGCACGCGGTTCGGGGCGTTCATCCGGATCGTGCTGCCGCTGGCCAAACCGGGCCTGCTCGCGGTCGCGCTGTTCACGCTCACCAACGCGTGGAACGAGTTCCTGTTCGCGTTCGTGTTCATCACCAAGGACGACTACAAGACCCTGCCCGTCGGCATGCAGTCGATGATCTTCGGTGACGTCGTGCCGCAGGGGCAGTTGGCCGCGGCCTCGCTGCTGATCAGCATCCCGGTAGTGGCGATGTACGGGTTCGGGCAGCGGTTCCTGACCGAGGGCCTCACCGCGGGGGCGGTGAAGGGATGAGCGAGACCCCGACGGTCACGGAGGAGCACGTCGCGACGGCGTCCCGGCCGAGCGACCTGCGCATCACCGACCTGCGGGTGGCCAACGTGGCCGGTGTGCCGTTCCGCTCGTCGATCATCAGGATCGACACCAACCAGGGGCTGGTCGGCTACGGGGAGGTGCGCGACCAGGCCAGCGCCACCTACGCGCTCGTGCTCAAGAGCAGGCTCGTCGGCGAGAACCCCTGCAACGTCGACAAGGTCTTCCGCAAGATCAGGCAGTTCGGGTCCCACGGCCGCCAGGGCGGCGGGGTCTCCGGCGTCGAGATGGCGCTGATGGACCTCGCGGGCAAGGCGTACGGCGTGCCCGCGTACGCGCTGATCGGAGGCCGGTTCCGGGACGAGATCCGCTGCTACGCGGACACGCCGTCGCTGTCGGACCCGCACGAGATGGGCGCCCGGCTGCTGGAGCGCAGGCAGCGCGGGTTCACGATGCTGAAGATGGACGTGGGCATCGACCTGCTATGGGACGTTCCGGGGGCGCTGATCGCGCCGCCGGGCGCCCGCGCGGACCGGACGACGATGCACCCGTTCACCGGCATCCAGGTCACCGCGAAGGGCGTCGACCACCTGGCGTCCTACGTGGACACCGTCCGCTCCGTCGTCGGCTACGACATCGCGCTCGCCGCCGACCACTTCGGCCACATCGCCCTCGACTCCTGCATCCGGATCGGCCGCGCGCTGGAGCCGTTCACCCTGGCGTGGATCGAGGACCTGATCCCGTGGCAGCTGACCGACCAGTGGCGCCAGCTCGCCGCCGCCGTCGCCGTCCCGACGTGCACGGGGGAGGACATCTACCTGCTCGACGGCTTCCGGCCGCTGCTGGACGCCGGCGCCATCCGCGTCGTGCACCCCGACCCGGCGACGGCGGGCGGGATCGCGGAGACCAAGCGGCTCGGCGACTACGCGCAGGAACGCGGGATCCCGATGGCGCTGCACCTGGCGGCGTCACCGATCGCGACGATGGCCTGCGTGCACCTGGCCGCCGCCACGGAGAACTTCCTCGCGCTCGAACACCACGCGGCCGAGGTGGAGTTCTGGAGCGACCTCGTCACCGACCTGCCCCGCCCGCTCATCCGGAACGGCCACATCGCGGTGCCGGACACGCCGGGACTGGGGTTCGGCGACATCGACGAGGAGCTGCTGCGCCGCCACCTCGACCCGCGCGACCCGGTGTTCTTCGCCGAGACGACGCACTGGGACGCGGAGGCGAGCCACGACCGGCTGTGGAGCTGAAAGCCCTCGTCAGGACGGGCCCTGCCCGGCACGCCACCGCTCGTACTCGGGCCGGGCCGCGTCCGACAACGGGTAGTACAGCCGCAGGTCGCCGCCCTCGGCCAGCCGGATCCGGGAGAACTCCTCCCACTCCGCGTGCTCCTGGGCGGCGGCCAGCAGGGCGGGCGCGAGCTTGATCGGCACCACGACCGCCCCGTCGTCGTCGGCGACGACGATGTCGCCCGGCTCGACGAGCGTGCCGCCGCACGCCACCGGCACGTTGACGGCGGCCGGGACGATGTCGGTCTGGGCGTGGAAGTTCGGCGTTGCACCACGGATCCACAGCCCGAGACCGAGCTTCTTGGCCTCGCCGATGTCGCGCAGGCACCCGTCGACCACCACACCGGCGCCACCGCGACCCTTGAAGTAGGTCAGCATCATCTCGCCGAACACGCCGCTGCTCATGTCACCGCGCGCGTCGACGACGATCATGTCGCCGGGCTGGGCGTGGTACATGACGTGCCGGTGCAGCTGCTTCTCCGGCTCGGCGTACTCGTCGACGGGGTAGAGGTCCTCCCGCTTCGGCAGGAACTGCAGCGTCAGCGCCGGGCCCGCCACGCACACGCCGGGGGTCGCCGAAACCGGGCCGCGGATGAACGCGCTGCGGATGCCCATGCGGCTGAGCTCGGCGCTGGCCGTCGCGCTGCCGATGGCCGCGAGGGCCGCGCTGAGTTCGGCGGGCGGGCGGGCGATGTCGTGCGACTCGACCACGTCGGTAGCTCCCTCGGGTCCGCGCTGACCAGGATCATCGGAGAGTTCCACAGGGGACCTCGATTCGAGCGTAGTCCGGGGAAAGCGCTTTCGCGATGCCTTGCGGACGGTGGCGCGGTGCTGCTCCGCACGACGCCCGCTCGTCCTCCTCCGATGGGGGCCCGGAGTGTCAGCGGGGTCGGTTCGAGAGGTGGCCGGCGCGCTGGACAAGACCTTCGACGATCAGCGCGAGTCCCGCTTCGAACGCCTCCGCCCGGTCCAGGCGGGGCCCCTCGTGGCTGTCGTCCCCGGCGTCCGCCTGCTCCTCCAGCACGCTGCCGACGGTGAAGTGGCTGGTGGTGAGCATCGCGACCCGCGCGTCGTGTTCGGGCAGCCCCGCGGAGACCAGGAAGTCGAACTTGTGGAGGGCGCGCGAGAAGTCCACGCCCTGGGGGGTGGTTCCGGCGTGGAGGCGCGCGCCGTCGCGATGTGCCAGCAGCGCCCGCCGGAAGCTGTGCGAGTTCTCCACGAGCCAGTCGCGCCAGTCGTCCGACGGCGTCGGCAGGGGAGCCGTCGCGTGGCCGAGCATGGCGGCCTCCGCCATGGCGTCGAGCAGCGACGCCTTGTTGCGGAAGTGCCAGTAGAGCGAAGGTTGTTCCACGCCAAGGCGTTTCGCCAGCTGCCTGGTGCTCACCGCGTCGAGCCCCAGTTCGTCGAGGAGGGCGAGCGCCTCGCTCACGATGGTCTCGCGGTCCAACTTCATCACGTCGACAGCCTATCACTGATAGGCCTTGACGACCTATCAGTGATAGGTGATGCTGGGCGTCGGTTACCTATCACTGAAAGGGGAGCACATGGACGCGACATCCAGGTCTTCGTTGAAGGTCCTCGTCTGCGGCGGCGGCATCGCCGGACAGGCGGTGGCCTACTGGCTCGGACGAGGTGGTCACGAGGTCGTGGTGGTGGAGCGCTTCCCGGCGCTGCGCGCGACCGGGGCGCAGGTCGACCTGCGCGGGCAGGGCATCGAGGCGATCGAACGCATGGGTCTGCTCGACGCCGTGAAGGACGAACTCGTGCACGAGCCGGGCGTGGCGTTCGTGGACGCGCGGGGCAGGAGGTGGGGCGCCGTCATGGCGAACACCTCGGGGAAGGGCCGGCAGACCCTGACGTCCGAGTACGAGATCATGCGCGGGGACCTGGTGCGCGTCCTCCACAACGCGACGAAGGACGACGCCCGGTTCGTCTTCGGGGTCGAGGTCGAGAGCTTCGAGCAGGACGAGGACCGGGTGGTCGCGCGCTTCTCCGACGGGACCTCCGACGAGTTCGACGTCCTGATCGGAGCGGACGGCCAGGGGTCGCGCGTCCGCCGGGACCTCCTGCCCGCCGGCGGCCCCGACCCGTACCGGCCCGTGGGGATCCACATGGCGTACTGGTTCGTTCCGCGCGACGCGACCGACAGCGACCTCAGGGAGACCTACAACCCGCCCGGCCGCCGCATGATCATGCGGCGGAGCCACAACGCCACCGAGACCCAGGTCTACTTCGCGATGTGGGACGAGTCCGAGGAGGCCGCCGCGATCCACCGCCGACCGGTCGACGAGCAGAAGCGCTTCTGGGCCGACAGGTTCCGCGACGCCGGGTGGCAGGCCGGGAGGTTCCTCGCGGGTATGGAGGAGGCCGGGTTCTTCTACTCCCAGGAGGTCACCCAGGTCCGGATCCCGACCTGGTCCGAAGGGCGCGTCGCCCTCGTCGGGGACGCCGGCTACTGCTCGTCGCCCTACAGCGGCATGGGGACGTCCGCGGCACTGGTCGGCGCCTACGTCCTGGCGGGCGAGATCAACCGGAACCCCGGCAGCATCCCGACGGCGTTCGCGAACTACCGGGCGACGCTCCAGCCCTTCGTCGACAACATCCAGGCCAGGGTCAACCCGAAGATCCTGCGATTCGGGTTCCCGGAGGGCAGGCTCGGGATCAACGCCCTGCTGACCCTGGGCGCGGTGGGCAGCTTCCTCCGACTCCCCGAACTCGCGGCCCGGTTCGCGAAGGAGGACCGCGGCGGGGACTGGCCGTTGCCGGACTACTCGGACCTGCGGGTAGGCCGGACCGGGTAGCCGGGTTCCCCCGACGAGGTCGTCCCGTTCGACGGCCGGGATTGCCGAGGGCGGCCGAGCGCGGTCGTGCCGCGCACGTCGGGGGAGTGCGACACCGGGAACGGATGCCGCACTCCCCGCGATCAGCGGGCCAGCTTGGCGACCATCGCCGTTGACCCACCTGACCGGCGCGGTGGACGGGCTGTCGACCAGGTCAGGACGACCGCGCGCCGACGCGGAGCGCGGTCAGCCAGTACTCGGTGGTGGACGACACCGGCACCTGGAACCGGGCGTTGGTGACGTAGAGCCAGTCGTTGGAGCGGGCGGTCGCGGTGGGCACGTCGAATCCTTCCGAGGTGAGGGTTTTCACGACCGAGCCGCTGGTGCCGGACCGGTCGAGGTGGACGACGGCGACCGCGTTGGCGGCGTTCTGCACGGCGTAGAGGGTGCGGCCTTCGCGGAACAGGCCGTCGGGGTGGGTGAAGGTCCGGCCCCCGAGGTCGACCTTGGCCGCCCGGCCGTCGTGCTCGACGCGGAAGAGCTCGCCGGTGGTGGAGTTCACGACCAGCAGGGCCCGGCCGTCGGGGGTGGTCGTGATGCCGTTGGCGTTGTACTCCGGCGTCTCCACCCACTCGCCGCTCAGCGGCACCCGTTCGACCCGCCCGTCCTGGAGCCGGTACAGGACGTCGTGGACCGAGTCGGTGAACACCGCCCCGCGCTCGGCCAGCAGCACGTCGTTGATGAACGCGGGCGTGCCCTTCGGGACCAGCTGGTAGGAGGCCAGCACCGCGCCGGTGCGCAGGTCGACCACCCGCGCGTCGCCCGCCACCCCGCCCGCGACGTACAACCGGTGCGCGCGGCTGTCGATCGCCAACCCGAGCGACTGCGTCCCCGGCCCCTGGCTGATCACCTCTCCCCGGCCGGTCGCGAGGTCGAGCGCGTAGATGTCGCCGTCGGCACGGGACCCGAGGTACGCGATCCCGTGCTCGATCGCGATGGACTCGGGCGGGAAGCCGGCGGGCAGGTCCACGCGGGTGGGGGTCCCACTGCCGCCGTGGTACCCGCGATCGGCCGCCACGGCGGGGAGGAGCGAGGAGGCCGCGAGCACGGCAGCCGTCGTGAGGGCGCCGGCGCCGAGCGTGGCGCGGCGGAGCAGTGTCGTCAAAACGGGGCCTTTCGAACGCGGTGGCAGGAGAGTCCTCGAAGGACGATGACCTCCGTCCTGCGGTGGACGGGAGTACGTGATCAAGCCTGCCGACCGGTGGGCCCGCCCGCCAACGCGGATCGGGGATGCGCACTATGCGCGTGGCGCATGGGAATGGGCGGATTCGACTTGTGGCAGGTACCGCGCGCACGTTGTCGGGGGCATGGGGATGGCGCCGATCGCGAAGCCGGGGATCGACAGCGTTCGGACAGGTTCCTCGGCCGTCGGTGCGCGCTGGTCGGGACGGCGGCTCGTCACCCGCGCAGGGTGTGCGGCGGGCGGAAGTGTCGATTGTGGACAGCGCCCGGCAGCGCTTGGGCAGGGCCGTCAAGGGCATGGGGACATGCAGGACGAACCCTCCTGCTCCGCCCGACCGACCCGCTGCGCTCGGAGTACTTGTTCACGACGACACCTGCGGCGTGGACGCTGCTGCGCGCGATCCAGCTCGCGGCGGACTGGGGTCTGACCGAGCAGGCCTGGGAGCTGGCGATCGCCGCGGTGCCCTACTACGACCACCGCAGCCTCTACCAGGACTGGAACCGCAGCCACCACATCGCGCTGGAGGCCATCAGCGGAGCCGGCAACACCCGCGGTGCGGCGGCTCTGCTGCAAGGGCTCGGCCAGGTGCACATCTACCTCGACGAGATGGACGAAGCCCAGCAGGACCTGAACCGGTGCCTTGAGCTGTACCGGGAGGTCGGCGATCGCCGGGGCGAAGGACTCGCGTTGGCGAGCCTGGCCACTGTGCACCGCGTCCGCGGCGACCTCGACATGGCGCTGACGAGGGACAAGGACGCGCTCGTCCACCTGGTGGCCGCCGGGCACCGGCAGGGGGAAGCGCAGATCCGCACCGCGATCGGCATCATCGGTTTCGAACAGGGCGCGGACGACGCCGGTCGGTGGATCGAGGACGGCCTGCGGATCGCCCGCCGACTCGGCGACCGGCACCGGCAGGCGGTGATCCTCCGCACGTTCAGCCGCTACCACCAGGGAACCGGCGACACACCCGCAGCCCTGCGCGACCTCATCGAGGCGCTGACGATCTTCAACGAGATCAGCGACGAGCGCTGCGGCGCCTACACCGATCAACGGCTCGGTGTGATCTACGCGGAACTAGGTGACCGCGTACGGGCGGATTCGGCCCTCCAGCGCGCGGCGCACGTCTTCCGGCTCAACGGCGACCGCAGCAACGAGGCCGCGTGCTGGCAACGGCTCGGCGAGTTGGAAAGCCAACTTGACGACACCGCCGCGGCCCGGCTCCACCTGGGCTTGGCGGTCGAGTTGTGGCGGGCCATCGACTTGCCCGAGCGCGCCGAGAGCGTGCAGGCCGCACTCGACGCGGTGACCGGCAGACCGAAGCCCGGCCCGGAGTGACCTGGCCGGGCCGCCGCGACCGGTGCTTGGACGACCTCGTCGCGTGAACCGGTCTTCGCCATTGTCGAATCGAATTGCCCGATCAAGAATCCTGGTCCACCGGAACCGGGGCGCAAGGCGATCTCCGAATGCATCGGATTTTGATGCAACTCCGGTCGTTCGCATTCCTCGGCCTCGACCGCTTCGGCTCCACCGCCCAGCGCCATTCAGCGGAAGGGGTGGTCCGACCCCAGTTCATCGCCCCTGTCCGGCAAAAGGCCGTAATCCCGGAGAGATCCGAAGTCAGATGTTTGACAGACCCTGGTAGCGTCCAGCAAGGTGTTCGCAGCCGCAGTTGTGGGGCATTGACATCGGTCGCACGTCTCGGCAGGTTCGCGGAACTGTTTGGGAGCAGGTGGTGGGTCCGGTTGTTCCGAGTAGTGTCGATCGATATGCCTCTTTGACGGTAATGGAGAATGCGTAGAGCCTTTCAGCGGCTCTCGGACGTCGATGGTCTTTTGCCTGCCGGACTTTTTCGCCTGTCCGGGGGTGGAGTCCGCGCGTCGCCGTCTTGACCCATTTCCGAAGGCGAGAGCGTCGCGGTCGTGCTGCTGTGGTGCATTCAGAGCCAGATCCCGAATCGGCCTGGTCGTCTTGTTCTCATGTATCGGAGATCTGATGCGCGTCGCCCTCCTCACCACGACCCAGCACGGTCATCTGAACCCGTACATCCCGGTGGTCAACGCGCTCCGAGCTGCCGGCAGCGAGGTCGACCTGCTGCTGTTGTCCGCGGACGGCGGCGTGCTCGACGAGCAGCGTCGTCAAGCCCTGGGCGAGGCGCGGGTCCACGAGGTCGGGCAGGTCGAGATGGCGCCGTGGAGCGGCGACCCGGCGAAGATCGGTCCGATGCTCGAATCGTCGCCGGTGGCGGACCGGACGGCCGACGCGCTCCGTGAGTTGGCGCCGGACTTCGTGCTCGTCGATTCGCTGCCGGTCACGGCGTCGGCCATCGTCGGCGCACACGCGTCCGGTGTGCCGTACGGGATGATCTGGGCCAACCTGGGCGGCGTGTGCCCGAGCGAGCACCGACGAGGTCGCTGGTCGTACGACGAGCAGGTCGGCGACTACCTGACCGGGCACGGTGTGCTGTGGTCGACCCGAACCCATTCGGCGCGTTCGCCGATCCTCAACCTGATGCCGTCGATTCCCGCTCTCGTCGGGGACGACGCGGTCACCGACGACGGCGTGCGGCTGGTCGGGTTGCCGGGTGCGGCGGGGGCCCGCGGTGACGAGGTCGCCTTCGCGGGCCTGGATCGGATCGACCCCGACCGGCCCGTCGTGCTCGTCTCCTTCGGCACGATCTTCTACCGGCGACCGGACCTGCTGCGCACGGTGATCACCGGGGCGGTGGCGACCGGTGCGCAGGTGATCGCCGCGGTGGGGGACCTCGCCGAAGAACTCGCGCTGCCCGCCGAAGTGCTCACCGCCCCTTACCTCCCGCAACGCGAGGTGCTCGAGCGCGCCGACGTGTTCATCACCCATGGCGGGTACAACTCGGTCGCGGAGTCGATCCGGGCGGCGACACCGATGCTGGTGATCCCGCTGGCCGTGGACCAGCCCGTGCAGGCGCACTTCGTGACCAGCGCGGGTTTCGGGACGGCGCTGGAGCCCGCGGGCGCCACCGAGCAGGCGGTCGCCGACGCCGTCACCGATCTGCTCGACCCCGCCAAGGACTACCGGGCCCGGTTGCGCGCCGCGCAGCCGGAGTGCGGCGATTCCGCCGCGCGCACGGCGGAGCTGGTCATCAGCACGGTCGACTCGCTACGACGAAAGGTGGAGCAGTGACGATCGAACTGCAGCGGCCGGTGGGCGAACCGATCGTGGTCGACGACCTCGAACGCCTCTCGTTCCGGGTGGATCGCCGCGCCTACACCGACGACGACCTGGCCGCGCAGGAGATGACCAGGATCTTCGATCGCTGCTGGTTGTACGTCGGGCACGAATCGGAGGTGCCGGAGCCGGGCTCCTACGTGGCGCGCGACGTCGGCGGGCGCCCGGTGGTCATGGCGCGCGGGTCCGACGGGGTGATCCGGGTCTTCGCGAACAGCTGCACCCACCGCGGGGCCCTGATCTGCTCGCAGCCGTCGGGGCAGACGAGATCGTTCCGATGTCCCTACCACGACTGGACGTTCTCCAACCACGGCGACCTGGTCGGCGTCCCGATCCCGGACGGGTACGGGCCGGGCTTCCGGAAGGCGGACTTCGGCCTGGCGCGGCACCGCAGTGACAGCTACCGCGGTTTCGTGTTCACCACCTTCGATCCGGAGCAGCCGCGGACCCTGCCCGAGTACCTGGCGGGCGCGAAGGACTACCTCGACCTGATCGACGACCAGTCCGACGTCGGGATGGAGGTGATCCAGGGCGCGCAACTCCACGGGGCTCGGGCCAACTGGAAGCTCATGATGGAGAACAGCGTCGACATCTACCACTTCCGGGCCCTGCACAAGCGCTACGTCGGCTACATGGAGTCGCTGGGGTCGGTGCCACCACGACGACGAGGCGGCTTCGGCTGCGCCCTCGGACTGGGGCACGCGGCCAACGAGCTGCCACCGGCGGCAGCCCGACCGCTCGCCTACTGGACGCCGATGTTCGGCCCCGAGGTCCGGCCGCGGATGGAGGCGACGGCGGCGCGGTTCGTCGACCGGTTCGGCGCCGAACGCGCCGAACGGATCACCGGCACCAATCGCGCGGTGCTGATCTTCCCCAACCTGATGATCATCGACGCGATCGCGATCACGATCCGCAAGATCGACCCGGTCGGGGCGGGGCAGATGGCCATCACCTCGGTCGCCCTGGCCCCCAAGGACGAGGACCCGGACATCCGGGAACTCCGCAAGAGCCACTACCTGACGTTCCTCGGCCCCGCGGGCTTCGCCACCCCCGACGACATCGAGATCGTCGAGTCGTGCCAACGGGGTTACCTCAACCGCACGGTCCGCTATTCGGATCTGTCCCGCGGCATGGGCAAGGAGGTCCCGGAGACCACCGACGAGCTTCCCGCCCGCGAGTTCTGGCGGCAGTGGGACCGGCTGATGCACGACGACGACGGTCACGTCGAGGTCGCCCACCGGGCCGACGTGGAAGGGGCGGAACCGCGATGACCGCCGAACTGACCGTCGACGAAGCGGCCGGGGTGCGGTTGTGGCACCGGGTGAGCCAGTTCCTCTTCCGCGAGGCGCGGTTGCTCGACGAGTGGCGCCTGCTCGAGTGGTACGACGAGATGCTGACCGACGACGTCCGCTACTCCGTGCCCGCGACCGACGTCCGCGGCGGGACGGCCGACGCGCTCGGGCTCATCGACGACGACGCCGCCCGGCTGCGCCAGCGGATCGAACAACTCCTCAACGGCGAGGTGTGGTGCGAGAACCCCCGGTCGCGGACGAATCGGATGATCACCAACGTGGAGGTCCTGACCGATCGGGGCACGCACCTCGACGTGGCGGCGAACGTCGTCGTGCACCGGTTCGGGCACGGGCGCTCCGACGCCTACGTCGCGAAGTACCGGTTCGAGCTCGTCGCCGAGGGCGGGTCGTTCCGGGTCCGGCGACGGGTCGTGGTGCTCGACCACGAGACGCTGTACGAGCACGGGAAGCTCAGCATCATCCTGTGATCGGGCAGTGATGGCGACCGGCCCCGGCACCGCCCCACCAGTTGCCGCCGCCCAGTCGAGCCTCCCCCGCGAGGTCTACGTCCTCAGCGTCGTCGGTGGCTGCGTCATGCTGGGCCTGGGACTGGTGCTCCCGGTGCTCCCGGTGTACGCGGCGACGTTCGGGGCCGGGCCGGCCCAGGTCGGAGCGCTCGTCGCCCTGTTCGCGGTGATGCGGCTGGCCACCAGCCCGTTCTGCGGCAGGCTCGGAGTCCGCTTCGGGGACCGGCGGGTCCTGGTCGCGGGCCTGCTGCTGTGCGCGGTCTCCTCGGCCCTGACGGCGTTCGCCGGGTCTTACGGGCAACTGCTGGTGTTCCGCGGTCTCGGCGGCGTCGGCTCGGTGCTGTTCTCGGTGTCCGCACTGGCGACGCTCCTGGCGATCGCGCCCGCCGACCGGCGGGGCCGGGCGGGCGCGGTGTTCGAGGCGGGCTTCCTGCTCGGCGGGATCTGCGGACCGGCACTGGGCGGTCTCCTCGCCCACATCGCCCTGTCCGCGCCGTTCCTGGCGTACACCGCGCTGCTGCTGGCCGCGGCGGTGCTGACCCTGGTGGTGTTCCGCCCCGGCCGGACCGCGGGCGCGGAGTCCGGCCGCGAGGTGGTCCGGCTACCGGTCCTGCTGCGGGACCGGCGCTACCTGGTGGCCTGCCTGGCGGCGTTGGCGCAGGGATGGGTCCTGTTCGGACTGCGCAGCGCGCTGGTCCCCGCGGTGGTCGTGGCGTGGCGGTACGACGTGACGTGGGTCGGATGGGCGTTCACGGTGTCCGCCGTCGTCCAAGCGCTGCTGATCATGCCGGCAGGCCGGGTCGTCGACCTGGCGGGACGCCGACCCGCCATGATCGCCGGCACCGGTGTGGCCGCCGCGGCGATCACAGCCCTGGTGTTCGTGGAGAGCTACGTCTGGCTCGTCGTCCTGCTCAGCGTGTACGCGGCGGGATCGGCACTGCTCAACGCCGCACCGGCCGCGCTGATCGGTGACGTCGTCGCCGGCCGGGCGGGCAGTGGCGTCGCGGTCTTCTCGATGTGCACCGACGTCGGCGCCGCGGTCGGACCGGTCGTCGTCGGGATCATCGCCGAGCGGGTCGGTTTTCCCGCCGCCTTCGGCAGTGGCGCCGCACTGCTGGTCGTCGCCTTCGCGGCGTCGTGGACGTTGACAACCGCCCGGCCCACACAAAGGAGTTGATCGGTGAACCAGCCCTCCGACAGACACGAGCGGGGTGAGGCCATGTTCCAGCAGGTCTTCGGCCGCGAACCGCGCCCCGGCTCCTACCCGGAGTTCCTGCGGATCACCGTCGACCACCTGTTCGGCGAGATCTGGACCCGTCCGCACCTGAGCGTCGAGGAGCGCGAGCTGATCGCGCTGACCGCGGTCGCGCTGGCGCGGACCGACTGGGAGTTGCGCGGCCACATCGGTGCCGCGCTGCACCTCGGGATGTCGCGGGAGAAGGTCGTCGAGGTCATCATCCAGCTCGCCTACTACGGTGGCTGGCCGGTCGCCAACAACGGGCTGCGCGTCGCCCAGGAGGTCTTCGCCGAGCTGGACCGCGACACCGGTGGGGACGCGGACCGTGACCGGTGAACCGCTTCCCCTCGATCCGGTTCCCCTCGATCCGGCTGAGAAGGTCGACCTGTGGCGCCAGCGGTACTTCGAGGCCCAGGCCGCCGCGGAGGAGTTCATCCTGGGGGAGCACGGCGAAGAGGGCCTGGCCGCGTGGATCCAGGCGAACTCCCGCATCACCGCGGAACTGCTGCGGGCGCAACGGCCCGCCGGGGTGTCCGCCACCGACCACTTCATGACCCGGTTGCAGCGCCAACTCCTGTTGTACGACTCGGTGGTGACCAGTGAGTCCCAGCCCTCGGGCACCGTCCTGCGCAACGCCGACTGCGGAATCCTCCGGTACCGCAAACGGGCCGCCCGCAACGGTGTCGTGCTGACGTTCGCGTCACCGTGCGGGTACTGCCAGGAACTCAACACCGCCATCGCCACCCGCTACGTGGAGCCGGGCGTCGCGGTGTCGTGCGAACAGGCGGGCGACGGCTGCACCTGGCGCGCGGACGCCCCTCACGCCCCCGGCGAGGGTGCGACCGGGTCACCGCACCGCGGACGGGCCGGTGGCTGAAGCAGCGGCAGTGCCGTGCGGTGCTCGGCGGGCGACCGGCCGATGTCGAGCGTCATGCCGAGTTGCCTGCCCACGGCCGCGCACAGGTCGAACGCCGCGGTGCGGGTCAGGTCCTGGTGATCGTTCTGGGTGAAGCACGCCGACGCCACGTTCTTGTTCCGCAGGCGCTGGTACCACGGGGACAACGATCCCAGCGCGGGCTCGGTCAGCATCGTGCGCGAATGCACGATCGTCCCCACCAGCAGGCCGCCGAACGGGCGTTGCGCGTCGTTCATGGAACTCTTCAGGCGTTCCTGGAAGATCTTCAGCACCGCGGG
The DNA here is from genome assembly GCF_032460545.1 of Umezawaea sp. Da 62-37. Lineage (GTDB taxonomy): Bacteria > Actinomycetota > Actinomycetes > Mycobacteriales > Pseudonocardiaceae > Umezawaea. The sequence goes on along the minus strand of NZ_CP135965.1, from coordinate 628,063 downwards.
CACGTTCCCCGCGTACACCGGCATGGCGAGCAGCATCGCCTGCGCGCCGTCGGCCAGACCGACGACGTGCTCGAAGTCGTCGTCGAGCGTGCACCGGCCGACCTCGGGATCGAGGCAGGTGTCCTCGCCTTCGCACATCGCGATGCGGTGGTCGATCAACCGGATCCGCTGGACCTCCGCGTCGCCGATCTCCCGGAGGAGGCCGGTGATCGCCGCCTCGAGCAGCGCGTCGGTCACCGACGGGAGGCGCTTCTGCGTGCAGGACAACGCGACGATCTTCATCCGGGGAGCCTTCCTCGTCCGCTCAGCGCCACCCGGGACGGTCACCTGGCGGAGCCCCGTGGCCGCGCGCTGAACCGGTCCCAACCTACCCACAATCGAGCGCCACCGAAACGGGTGTGAAGGGTCGGTCCCGCTCGATGTCCTGTCCCGCACGGGTCACCGCGGCAGCGGGGCCTCGACGCGCCCGATCGCGGATGTCGGCGCACCGGCCACTGTGGACGGTCGGGTCGTCGCGGCCGCCCGGCGAGTTCCCCGACTTGGCGGAACTCGCCGGGCGGCCTGACCCTGGTCGACGGAGGGTCGATCCGCGGATCCCCCGATGTCGCTAGATGTCGGCGTCCACGGAGGCGAGCAGGGAGGCCACCTCGTACTGCTCGGGCGCGCCGATCCGCGTGTAGATGGCGATCGCGGCCCGCCACCGCTCACGGGCCGTGCGGGCGTCGCGGTGCTCGTAGGACGCCTGGCCCAGCCCGGTGAGCGCGCGGGCCTGCGCGTGGGGCTCGCCCAGCTCGCTGGCCAGGATCAGGGCTTCCCTGTGGTGCGCAAGGGCATTGCCCGCATCGGTCTCACCGAGCCCGTTGAGCGCCTTGACTTCGGCTGACCGGTCCCCGATCCGCCTGGACAGCGCCAAGGCCCACCGGTGGTGCCTGGTCGCCAGCTCCGGCCTCCCGGTCCGTCCGTGGAGGTCGCCGAGATCCGCGAGGGCACGGGCCTTCCCCGCCCGGTCACCGGTCGCCCGGACGATCACCATCGCCCGCCGCTGGTCGTCGAACGCCTCGCCGTAGTCGCCGAGGCGTTCGTGGATGCGGCCCCGCGTCGCCAGCGCACGGGCCGTCGACGCCCGGTCACCGATCCCCGTGGCGAGAGCGAGTGCCTGGTGGCAGTGCAGCAGGCCCCGTTCGTAACCGCCCCGCAGCCCGTGCACGGCACCGAGGTCGGCCAGCGCCCTGGCCTCGCCCGCCCGGTCGCCGACGCCACGGCGCAGGGACAGCGCCCGGTCGTGGCTCTCGAACGCGCTGGCGTAGCGCCCCTTGCGCTGGTCCAGCAGACCGAGGTCGTCCAGCGCCGCGGCGCTGCCGACCTCGTCCCCCATCTCCTTGAAGTTGGCCAGCGCCTCGCGCAGGTGCGACTCCGCGTCCGCGTAGCGCGCCGACGCCAGGGCGACGAGCCCGGCGCCGTGCAACGCGCGGGCCTGGCCGCGCCAGTCCCCGACGGTGCGGACGAGTTCGAGCGCGGCGCCGATGTTCCGCTCGGCCGCCGCGTAGGCGCCCGACGCCCACTGGACGAGGCCGAGGTGGTTGAGCGCGGCGGCCTCGGCGGCGCGGTCGTGCGTGGCGCGGGCGGCCCGCAGCGCGTAGCCGTGGACGACGCGCGCCTCGGCGTGGTGCGCCCTTTCGTGCAGGTACCGGCTCAGCACGCCGGACAGGCTGATGGCGTGCCGGGGGAAGCCGCGTTCGGCGGCGAGGCGGACGGTCGCGGCGAGGTTCACCCGCTCCACCTCCAGCCACTCCGCCGTGGTGGGCGCGTCGGTGGCGCTGCACGACGACGGCACCCTCGGCCGCAGGTGCCGCTCGTACGGGCGCGTGACGTCCATCGCCCTCGCGGCGGTGTGCAGGTAGTGGTCCAGCAGCCGGGAGAGCGCCGCCTGCCGGACGTCCTCGGTGTTGCCCTGTTCGGCCCGTTCGACGGCGTAGGCCCGCAGCAGGCGGTGCATCCGGACCCGCCCGGCGGGGTGCCGCTCGACGAGGTGGGCCGCCGCGAGGACGCCGAGCAGCCGGTGGACCCGCGCGGGGGAGGAGCCCGCCAGCGCCGCCACCGCGGGGTCGGAGGCGTCCTGGCCGGGGTGCAGGCCGATCAGGCCGAACAGCTCCGCGGCCTCGGCGGGCAGCGCGTCGTAGGACCACGAGAACACGGTGCGCAGCGCGGTGTAGGGGTCGTCGCCCACGGTGAGCGCGTCCAGCGGCTGTTCGGCCGTGAGCTCGTCGACCGCCTCGGACAGCCGCTTGCCCGCGACCCGTTCGGCGGCGATCCGCAGTGCGAGCGGAAGCCGGGCGCACAGCCGCGCGATCGCCTGGACCACGGGCGGGTTCTCGTCCGCCACGGGACCGAGCAGGGCGTGCAGCAGCGAGTTCGCGTCCGTCCCGTCGAGCGGGTCGAGCCGCAGGCGGTGGGCGCCGTCCCGTGCGACCAGGCCCGCCAGGTCGTCGCGGCTGGTGACCAGCGCGGCGCAGTCCGCCGAACCGGGCAGCAGCGGCCGAACCTGGTCGGGGCCGTTCGCGTTGTCCAGCACCACCAGCACCTTGCGGCCGTGCAGCAGCGAGCGGTACAGGTTCGCGAGGTTCTCCAAGTCCCGCGGGACGTCGGTGTCCGGTACTCCCAGCGCACGCAGGAACCCGATCAGGGCCTGTTCCGGCGACACGGGCGGTTCGACGTCGTAGCCGCGCAGGTCGACCCACAGCTGCCCGTCGGGGAACCGGTTCTGCGCGTGCCGCGCCCAGCGCACCACCAACGCGGTCTTGCCGACCCCCGCGGTGCCGGTGACGACCATGACGCCGATGGTGCCGTCGTTGCGGGGAACCGAGAACTCGTCGAGTCGCGCCAGGTCCGCCGCGCGGCCGACGAACAGCCCCGACGACGCGGGCAGCTGGTGCGGGACGGGTGTCGGCTCGGCGGGCTCCGGCCGGACCGGCGCCTGCTGGACGGGCTTGGTGCAGCCCTCGACGTCGAGGGCCGGATCGGCCGCCAGCACCCGGCCGTGCAGCTGCCGCAACGCCGAACCGGGGTCGACGCCCACGTCGTCGGCGAGCCGCCTGCGGATCTGGTCGTAGTGCGACAAGGCGTCCGTCGGTCGCCCGCTCCGGTACAGCGCGAGCATCAGCTGGCAGGCGACCCGTTCGTCCAGCGGGTGCGCCGTGGTCGCGCGGACCAGTTCCGCCACCAGCAGGCCGTGTTCGCCCGCGTGCAGCCGCAGGTCGTTGCGCTCCAACTGGGCGGCTAATCGTTCCCTCTCCAGGTGCTCCCGCATGTCGTTGAGCCACGGGGTGTCCAGGTTGGCGAACGGTTCCCCGCGCCAGAGGATGAGCGCCTGGCCGAGCAGCACCACCGCCTGTTCCTCCGTGGAGGCCGACGCCCGCTCGACCAGGTGCCGGAACCGGTGGACGTCCACGATCACCGGATCGGCGGTCAGGCGGTAGCCGCCGGGTCTGCGTTCGATGTGGACCTCGTCGCTCGCGACGAGAGCACGCCTCAAGCGGGACACGTAGCTGTAGAGCGAGCCCGCCGCACCCGCGTGCGGGCGGTCGCCCCAGACCCGGTCGACCAGCTGGTCGACGGACACGGTGCGGTTCACCTCCAGCAGCAGCACCGCGAGCACGCACCGCTGCCGTGCGTGACCTATCGCCGCGGGTAGACCCCCAACACTTGCTTCGACATCTCCCAGTACCGCCAGAACCGTGGACATTCCATCTCCCTGAGTCGTGGTCAGTGGCAACCGCCAACCCATTCAAGAAGTATTCCAAGATCTATCAAGCTTTATTCCAAACACCTGCCGGATGGTGATCCGCGGCAACAATGAAACGAACGGCGACCGGATCCGACCCGGCAACGTGGCAACAATCGACAGCCATCGCCGACTGTTTTCTCTTCACCGACGCGGTGAATCGCGTCTTCTTCACCGGGAACAAGTGCATGACCGACGAGGGGCGATGGCGATGGCGGAACTGATCGGCTTGGAAGGCGCGGAACGGCTCGGCGTCGACGAAGTGCACGACCTGTACCGGAGGTACGTCAACAAGAGCCAGGTCCGGCTGATGACGTCCTTCGGCTTCGGCCGGGAGCTCGTCGACCACGCCGAGGGCGCGTACATCCACACCAGGGACGGTCGGAGGATCCTCGACTTCACCGGCGGTGTGGGCGTGCTCAACCACGGCCACAACCACCCGCGCATCGTGGCCGCCCGACAGCGCTTCCAGGAGCAGCGCCGAATGGAGGTGCACAAGACCTACTTCTCCCCGTACCTCGCCGTGCTGGGCCACGACCTGGCGCAGGTGCTGCCCGGCGACCTGAACAAGTCGTTCCTGCCCAATTCCGGCGCGGAGGCCGTCGAAGGCGCCGTGAAGCTCGCTTTCAAATACCACGGAGGCAAACGGGGGACGATCCTCCGGTCGGACATCAGTTTCCACGGAAAGCTGCTCGGTTCCGGTGGGCTCACCGGCGGCGCGCAGAACCACTTCGCTTTTCCGACGATTCCCGGAATCGGATCGTTCCGCTACGACGACCTGGATTCGGTACGGGAAGCCGTAGCGGCCGCCCGCCGCCCGGACGGCCGCTGCGACGTGTACGCGATTCTGATCGAACCGTTCAGCGCGTCGACCATCCGCTGGTGCTCGGAGGACTTCCTGCGCGGGCTGCGCGACCTGTGCACCGAGGAGGACATCGTCCTGGTCTTCGACGAGATCTACACCGGGTGGGGCAAGACCGGCAGCATGTTCCACTTCACGCAGTACCCCGGACTGGTGCCCGACGTGGTGACCACGTCGAAGTCCTTCGGTGGCGGCAAGTCCTCGATCTCGGCGTACGTGGCGCGGGAACCGGTGTTCCAGCAGGCGTACGAGAACATGACCGACGCCATGATGCAGAGCACCAGCACGACCTACTACGGCTTCGGCGAGGAGACGGCCACCGCGATCGAGGCGATCTCCGTCGCGGTCGAGGAGGACTTCCCCGGCCGGGCGCGGGCGATCGAACGCGTGCTGGCGCCGGGGCTGGACCGCATCCGCAAGGCCCACCCGGACGCGGTGGCCGAGGTGCGCGGCGCCGGTGCGCTGTTCGGCGTGTTCCTGTCCGGCGGTCCGCGGATCCTGGACACCATCGGCAAGCTGCTGCCCGCGGGCCTGGCCAAGGACCCGTTGCTGCGGACCAAGATAATCACGTCAGCGGTCGTCAACGCCCTCTACCGCGACCACGACATCTTCACCTACTACACGCTCAACGGGCAGAGCCCCCTCGTGGTGAGCCCGCCGCTGGTCACCGATCTCGCGGACGTGGACCGGTTCCTGGAGGCCCTGGACGCCACCCTGTCGGTCGGCATGACCAAGCTGCTGACGAAGTTCATCCGCGAGCGGGTGAGCTCGCTGTGGTGAACACCGCCCTGCCCGCGCGGATCGCGGTCACCGGCGCCGCGGGCGTGCTCGGCTCGAACCTGGTCACCAGACTGCTGGCCGAGGGCTGCCAGGTGCACGGCATGGACCTGCGCCCCATCCCGCCCCGGCCGGGGTTCACGCCCTTCACCGGCGACATCCGCGACGCGGCCGCCGTCGCCGAGGCGGTGGCGGGCACCGACGCGCTCGTGCACTGCGCCGCGGCGCTGCCCAGCTACCCGGCGGCCGAGATCCGCTCGATCATCGTCGAGGGCACCTCGACGGTGCTGCGGGTCGCCGCCGCCGCCGGGGTGGCCCGGATCGTGCACATCTCGTCCACGGCCGTCTACGGCCTGCCGAGCCGGGTCCCCACGCCGGAGGACCACCCGCGCGAACCCGTCGACACCTACAGCGCCGCCAAGGCGGAGGCCGAGGTGATCGCCGAGCGGTACCGGGCGGAGGGCGTGTGCCTGCCGATCGTGCGGCCCAAGACGTTCGTCGGCCCCGGCCGGATGGGCCTGTTCGCGATGCTGTTCCAGTGGGCCGACGAAGGCCGGAACTTCCCGGTCCTCGGCCGCGGTGACGTCCGCATCCAGATGCTCGGCATCGACGACCTGCTGGCGGCCGTCGTCGCCGTGCTCACCGCCGAACCCGAGGCGGCGAACGACACCTACAACATCGGCGCCGCCAGTTTCGGCACGTTGCGGGAGGACTTCCAGGCCGTGCTGGACGCGGCCGGGCACGGCGGGCGCGTGGTGTCGATCCCGATCCGACCCGCGATCGGCGTGCTGGGGTTGCTCGAACGCCTGCACCTGTCCCCGGTGTACGGGCGGCTGGCGCACAAGCTGCGCGCCGACTCCTACGTCAGCATCGACAAGGCCCGTTCCCGGCTCGGGTTCGCGCCCGCCCTGTCGAACCAGGACGCCGTCCTGCGCACCTACGAGTGGTGGCGCGCGCAGCGCGGCAAGCCCACGCCGCGCGGCGGCGGTCGCACCAGCCAGGAGCCGTGGCGCCAAGGCGCGCTCGGTCTGTCCAAGATCTTCTTCTGAGCGAGGAGAAAGCCCTGTGTCCACACTTCCCCTGCCTGCTCCGACCACACCGGAGCCGATGACCGCGTTACCCGGCCGCGGACCCCTGCGCGCCCTCGTCGCGCTCGTCCGGCCCTACCAGTGGATCAAGAACCTGGTCCTGCTACCGCTTCCCCTGCTGCACCCGCAGGTCTGGAACGCGACCGGCGTGCTGCACCTGCTGGGCGCGCTCGCCGTCTTCACCGTCGCCTCCTCGATCGTCTACATCGGCAACGACATCGCCGACCGCGACCGGGACCGGCGACACCCGATCAAGCGCAACCGCCCCCTCGCGGCGGGGCAACTGACCGTCTCGACGGCCGTGGTCTTCGGGATCGTGCTCCTCGCGGTGCTCGCCGCGCTGATCGCCCTCGTCGAGCCCCTGCTGGCCGCGCCGGTCCTGGGCTACCTGGCGCTGAACGCCGCGTACAGCTACGGGCTCAAGCACGTGCCGGTGGTGGAGGTGTTCGCCGTCGCCGTCGGGTTCGGGCTCCGGCTGATCGCCGGGTACGTCGCGGTCCACCTGGACACGTCGTGGTGGCCCACCATGGGGGTGTTCCTGCTGTCCGTGGTGGTGGTGCTGGGCAAGCGGCGCCAGGAGCTGGGACTGCCGGACCAGGCGCACCGGCCAGCGCTGCGCGGCTACACCAAGGGCTTCCTCGACCAGCTGGTCGTGCTCAGCGCGGCCCTGGCCGTCACGACCCTGCTGTTCTTCCTGGCCACCTACGAGTTCCCGTTCGGCGTGCAGGTGATGCCGCTGATCCTGCCGCTGACGCTGCTGGGGCTCTTCCGGTACCTCCAGATCGTCTCCGTGAGCGGTGGCGGCGGCGATCCGGTGCGCATCCTGGTGCGGGACCGGATCATCCTGGTCTCCGGCGCGCTGAGCGCGGTCATCTGGCTGGTGCTCCAGCTCGTCGTCCACGACTGGCTGTGACCGTGGCCGCGACCGACCCGATCGCCCTGTCGTCGTTCGAGACCGTCCGCTGGTGCCGTGGCACGAAGCTGCTGGTGGCCGCGTCGGTGGTGTGGGTGGTGTTCCTGGCCGCCCACCTGCTGCTCGCGGGCCGCTGGTGGCTGTGGAGCGCCGTGGAGACCATGCCGCCGATGGTGATCCTCCTCGTCCCGCTGGTGCTCCTGGCGTTGGCGCCCCTGGCGCGGCCGGTGCGCGGGAAGCTGGTGCCGCTCCTGCTGGCGGCCCTGCTGGCGGGCGTGCCCTTCGCGGGCATCAGCTTCGCGGTGCTCACCGGCGGCGGGAACGCGGAGAACGGGGTGAAGGTGTTCTCCTGGAACACCGAGTACTGGCACATGGCCGACGACCCCGGCGACTTCTACTCGTACCTGCGCGCCGAGGACGCGGACGTGTACCTGTTGCAGGAGTACCTCTTCTGGGACGGCGGGCCGGTGCGCATCGACGACCTGGCGCGGGTGCGCGCCGCGTTCCCCGGTTACCAGGTGGCCCAGGACAGCGAGCTGATCACGATCTCCCGGCTGCCGATCCTCACCTCGCGGCTGTTGGAGGTGACCGACCCGGACTGGCGCGGCAGTCGGATCCTGCGCACCGACATCCGGGTCGGCGGCCGCGTGGTGTCCTTCTACAACTCGCACTTCGCGGTTCCGATCGACCTGTCCCTCTCGCCGTTCTCCGGTGAGTTCTACGACTACCTGCACGAGCAGTACGTCCGGCGCCAGGACGAACTGGCCGCGCTGCGCGCCGACCTGGCGACGAACCACAACCCCGTCCTGGTCGCGGGCGACTTCAACTCCGCGTGGGTGGCCAACCTGCTCCGGCTGCGCGACGGGGTCGAGCGCCGCGACCCGGACACGGGTTCCCCCCTTCCCCTGTCGTGGCCGGGGGAAACCATTCCACTGCCGCGGCTGTGGCGGCTGGACTGGGTGTTCACCACCGATGACGTGCGGGTGGAGCACTACCGGTTCGACGCCGATCTCGGCTACTCCGACCACTTCGCCCAAGAACTCCGGATCTCGGTGACCTGATGAGCGGGAGAACGACGATGGCCAGGACCAACGACTTCGACATGGCGGTCGCGCTGGTGGCGGGGGTGGTGCTGTGAACGAGGAGACCACGTCGGACCGGCCGCTGGTCTCGATCATCATCCCCAACTACGACTACGCGAAGACGCTCGGCGCCTGCCTGCGCGCGGCGTTCGGGCAGACCCACCACCCGCTGGAGGTCGTGGTCGTCGACGACGGCAGCACCGACGAGTCCGTCCGGATCGCCGAGGAGTTCCCCTGCGAACTGCTCAAGACGGCCAACGGCGGCGTCTCCTCGGCCCGCAACCTGGGTGCGCGGCACAGCCGCGGCGAGATCCTGTTCTTCCTCGACTCCGACGTGGAGTTGCGCCCCGACGCGGTCGCCGTCGCGGTGGAACTGCTCGACGCCGACCCGTCGCTGGGGGCGGTGTGCGGCATCTACGACTGGGTGCCGCTCGTGGACGACGGCGTGGTCGAGCGGTACAAGGTGCTCCACGGCCACTTCTGGCGGGTGCGCAGCGCGGGTGAGGTGCGGTTGGCGTCCTTCTCGCTCGGGGCGTTCCGGCGCGGGGTGTTCGAGGCGGTCGGCCCGCTCGACGAGAACCTGCGCTACACCGAGGACGTCGAGTACGGCGCTCGCATGTCGGCGGTGTCGAGGATCGAGACGTCCACCAGGATCGTCGGCAGGCACGACGACGACGACAAGCTCTCCGTGTTGCTGCGCAAGCAGTTCACCCGCTCGATCCCCCTGGTCGCGCTGTTCGTCCAACGTGGACCCGAACGTCCTCGGCTGGACGACACGGCCTTCCGCCCGACCGGCGTGGCCGCCGCGACGATCGCCGTGGCCGCCGTGCCCGCGGCCCTGGTGTGGCCGTGGCTGCTGCCGTTGCCCGCGCTCTGCCTGGTGGCCTTCGCGGCGAGCGAACGGGCGTTGCTGGGCTTCGTGCGCGGGAAGGCCGGGACCCGGTTCACCTTGCTGTTCCTGGTGCTGCACCTGTTGATGAACTTCACGACCGGCGCCGCGGCCGGGGTCGGCGCGGTGCGGTGGCTGGTCTCCGGTCGCTTCCGGCGCTACTACCGGCAGGGCGAGCGGGTCCCGACGACGTCCGCGCGGGGAGCCGTCGATGCCTGACATCGAGTCCGCCGACCCCGTGGCGCCGTTCTCCCGCGACGAACAGCGTGCGTTCCGGCGGCCATCCCTCGCGGCAGGAGGCCCGCGATGACCGCACAGGCGGGGAAGAAGCACCTGCCGAGGTGGCTGCGCATCGCCGCCACCACGACGATCCTCGTCATCGCGGCCGTCTACATCGGACACGACCTCGTCGGCAGGGGAGAGGAGACCCTCCAAGCGCTGCGGGCGCTGCGACCCGCCCCGCTGGTGCTGGCCCTGCTGGTCGTCAGCGCCGGTGTGGTGATCACGGCGCTGTCCTGGCGGGAGCCGCTGAGCGCGATGTCCGGGCCGATCACCTCCGGCGACGCCATCCGGCTGTTCGCCGCGGGCCAGCTCGGCAAGTACGTGCCCGGCGTGATGTGGTCGGTGGTGCTCCAGGCCCAGCTCGCCGCCCGTTCCGGCATCACGTCGACCCAGATCGTGGCCACCTTCGGCGTCTACGCGCTGATCTCCATCGCCACCGGGGCGGGCATCGGGCTGCCCGCGACGGCCGCGCTCGCCGACGACCGCCCGGTCTGGGTCACCGGCGGCATGATCGGGCTCGCCGTGGTGGGGTTGCTCGTCCTGCCGTGGGTGCTGCGCCTGGTGCTGCACCGGGCGTCGCGCCTGCGCCTGCTGCGCGACCGATTGGCACCGGTGGGCATCAAGCCGTTGCGCCGCTCGATGCTGCTGTGCACGGTGTCGTGGCTGGTCAGCGGTCTGCACGTGTGGGTGCTCGCGATCGCGCTCGGCGCGTCGCCCTCGGCCGCGCTGCTCCCTTGCGTCGCGGGCTTCGCGCTGGCCACCGTGGCGGGCACGCTCGTCTTCGTGGTCCCCGACGGGCTCGGCGTGCGCGAGGGCGTCCTGGTGGCCGTGCTCAGCGGTTGTCTGCCCCTTCCTGCCGCGGTCGTCGTCGCGACGGCCAGCAGGGTCCTGCTGATCTGCTCCGACGTGGTGATGTTCCTCTACGGCTCGTGGTCCGCCCGACGCGCCCGGGTCGACCCGGCCCCGATCCCGCGGTGAGCGGGACCCACGCCGACCACCTGTGACCACTTTGCCCGAGAACTGCGGATCTCGGTGTCCTGACGAGCGGGAGAACGATGATGGCCAAGACGAACGACTTCGACGTGACGGTCGCGCTGGACTACTACGCGCCGTACGTCAGCGGCCTCACCGAGGCCGCCAGGGTGATCGCGGAAGGGCTCGCCGCCCGCGGCTGGCGGATCGCGGTCGCCTGCGCCCAGCACGACCCCACCCTGCCCAAGCGCGAGGTGATCAACGGCGTCCACGTCCACCGGGCGCCGGTGATCACCCGCATCAGCCGCGGCTTCCTGTGCCCCGCCTTACCCGTGCTGACCTCGCAGCTGGCGAGCCGGTCGGCACTCCTGCACCTGCACCTGCCCATGCCCGAGGCGGCGTTCATGGTCAACCGCGTGGGCTCGACGAAGGTGGCGAGCACCTACCACATCGACTCCTTCCTGCCGCACGGCGCGATCAACCGGTTCGGCATGCGAGTGGTCGACACGTCCGCGCGGATCGCGATCGGCAAGTCCGACCTGGTGATCGTCAACAGCGACGACCAGGCCCGCGGCTCGCGGCTGTGGCCGACCATGAAGCGGAGACCCCTGCGGGCGATCTCCTCACCGTGCCTGGACCGCCGCGGTGGCGAGCCGACGCTGCGCGACGGCACGGGCCTGCACGTGGGCTTCATGGGGCGCATCGCCGTGGAGAAGGGCATCGAGTACCTGATCCGCGCCTTCCGGGCCATCGACGACCCGGCCGCCCGATTGCTGCTCGCGGGCGACTACGAGCACATCGCAGGCGGCAGCAACATCGCCCAGTTGCGGGTCGAGGCGGGCGACGACCAGCGCATCCGGTTCCTCGGCATGCTGCGCGGCCAGCGGGTGCGCGACTTCTACGCCTCGATCGACGTGTTCTCCCTCCCGTCCATCTCCGAATCCTTCGGCATCGTCCAAGCCGAGGCCATGATGACCGGCGTCCCGTCGGTGACCACGGACATCGCCGGCGGCCGCTACCCGGTGCAGGCCACCGGTTTCGGCCGAATCGTGCCCCCGCGCGACCCGGCGGCGCTGCGCACCGCGCTGCTCGACCTTTCCTCGATGTCGGCCGAGGAGCGGTTGGCCGGTCAGCGCACGGCGCTGGAGATGTTCGGTGTGGAGGCGTGCGTCGACGCGTACGAGGACGCGTTCCAGTTGCTGACCAACCGCGTGCGCCGCGTGGCGTGAGGCGTTGGGGCCGCAGTTCGGGACGTAAGTGGTCGTCGTCCTGATTGCGGAGGAGACGGCGCGGCTGGTCTGAACGCCGTCACGGGTCGTCGTGCCCGCGGGTTAGGATCGACCTGGTCATCAGGTGTCGAGAACGGGCTCAGGTGACGGCATGGGTGGATCGGGTGAACCGGTGCGGAGGCCGTGGATCGACGGTGGTCCGCCCGGTGGGCTGTTCCACGTCGCACTCCGCGCGGCCATCCGGGAACGCGGTCTCACCCTCGAACGCCTGCGGTTCCACCTGGCCCAGCGGGGTGTCTCGGTCGGCTTGTCGAGCCTGAGCAACTGGCAGAACGGGCACAGCCGCCCGGAAACCCCGGCGTCCCTGAACGCCGTGCGCGAACTGGAGCGCGTCCTCGGCGTCCGACCGGAGTCGTTGGCGCGCCTCGTGGCGACGGGCGGCAGGGGGCAGGCCGCGAGGACGCCTGCCCCGCGCTGCGCGGACATCGCGCCGGTCACCGATCTGCTCGACGTCCTGCTGTCCTCGGACAACCAGGACGTCGAGGTGATCGGCGTCCAGCACAAGATCACCGTCGACGCCGAGCGGTGCGCGACGTCGCTGTGGTCGCAACTCCTGGTCCGCGCCGTGCGGGACGGCGTGGACCGGTACGTGGTGCGCTACTACGGGAACCCCTCCTGCGTACCCGGACTGGTGGTCGCACGAGGGCTGGTCAATTGCCGTCTGGGCAGGTTCGTACCGCATCCCAGCGCGCCAGGGCTGGTCCACGAGTTGCTGTTCGACCACGTGCTGCGGGCGGGGGAGACGTGGGTGTTCGAAAGCGAGCTGGTCGACCCCACCGCGGGGGTGTCGACCGAGTTCGCCTACGGGTTCCGCAACCCCACCCGGCAGTTCCTCCTCCAAGCGCGCTTCGACCCCCGCGCGTTGCCGCTGCGCTGCTACGCCTTCGCCCAGCAGGACCTCGAGGACGAGCGGCACACGACCGGCGACCTCCGCCTCAGCGAGCACCACTCGGTCCACCTGCTCGCGTCCGCCATCGACTCCGGTGTGCTGGGGATCGGGTGGCAGTGGACCTGACTCCACGCGCCCCGGCCGGCGTCGGGGCGGTGCACTGTAGTGCCGGGGGACGGGCGGGCCCAATGGGCGAAATTTCGGCTCTGGCAGCGCCACCGCGACGGGCCTAGACAGGGAGCACCGTCCCTGCAGGTCGTGGAGGCAGCATGCGTCCATTCGTCCAGACCCACCGCTCTACCCTGAAGACAACGTTGTCAGCCCTCGGAGTCGGAGCACTGCTGATCGCGTCGGTCGCGACCCCGCCCGCTCGGGCCGCCGCAGCCGTCGCCGACCCCGCCGGCCTGGTGAGCACCCTGATCGGGAGCAGCAACCACGGCGAGACCTTCCCCGGCGCGACCACCCCGTTCGGCATGGTGCAGTTCAGCCCGGAGAACACGCGAGGTGACCAGACCCGTGCCGCGGCGCCCGGCGGCTACCGCTACGACGCCACGCGCATCAGGGGATTCGCGCTGACGCACATGTCCGGCACCGGGTGCGCGGGCGGCTACGGCGACATCCCGTTCCTGCCGCACGCGGGCGCGGTGGACACCTCGCCCAGCGCCGACACCACCGACGCGAAGTACGCGAGCGACTTCGCCCACGCCGACGAGAGCGGAACCGCGGGCCAGTACCAGGTCGGGCTGGCCTCCGGGATCGGTGCGGAACTCACCGCGACCACCCGCACCGCCGCCGCGCGCTGGACCTACCCGGCGGGCAAGACCGCCTCGCTGCTCGTGCGCACGTCGAACTCGGAAGTGGGCAGCAGCGCCGCGCAGACCACGGTCGACACCGCCAACCGCACCATCTCCGGCTCGGTGACCAGCGGCAACTTCTGCGGCTACATCAACGCGATCGGCAGGCGCAGCTACTACACCCTGCACTTCCACGCCGTGTTCGACCAGCCGTTCACCAGCACCGGCACCTGGCAGGACGGCACGCTGCGGCCCGGCACCACCAGCGCGTCGGGAGGCACCACCTACGGGACCAACGGCTACCCGGTCGCCGGTCGCGGCTCCGGTGGTTACGTCACCTTCGCCGCGGGCCAGGCGGTCACCATGCGGGTCGGCATCTCCTTCGTGAGCCAGGCCAACGCGCAGGCCAACCTGGAGGCGGAGAACCCGTCCGGAACCGGCTTCGACTCGGTGCGGCAGGCCGCCCGCGCTGCCTGGAACACCGAGCTCCAGCGCGTCGAGATCACCGGCGGCACCGCCGCGCAGCAGACCACCTTCTACACCGCCCTCTACCACTCCCTGTTGCACCCCAACGTGTTCAGCGACACCAACGGGCAGTACACGGGCATGGACCAGGCGGTCCACACCGTGTCGGGCGGCCAGCGGGCGCAGTACGCCAACTTCTCCGGCTGGGATGCTTACCGCAGCCAGTTGCAGCTGCTCACCCTGGTGCGACCCGACGTCGGCGGCGACATAGCCCAGTCGTTGTTGAACCAGGCCAACCAGAACAACGGCGTGTGGGACCGGTGGACCCACGCGGCGGGCGGAACCCACGTGATGACCGGCGATCCCGCGCACGCGGCCGTGCCGAGCATCTACGCCTTCGGCGGTACGGGTTTCGACGCGCAAGGCGCCCTGGCGTCGATGGTGCGCGCCGCGACCACGGTCACGAGCGCGGACCTCAGCCGCGACGGGTGGAACGTCATGGTGGTCGGCGAACGACCATCGCTGGACAAGTGGCTGTCCAAGCACTACATCCCGGCCAACGGCAACGCGTGGGGCGGGGCGGGGGAGACCCTGGAGGACTCCGTCGCCGACTTCGGCGTCTCGCAGCTGGCGGCGCGACTGGGGCAGAACACGACCCGCGACGAGTTCCTCGCTCGCGCGCAGTACTGGGCGAACGTGTACAACCCGGCCAACGGCGGGTACGCCCAGGACCGCAACGACAACGGCACTTGGCCCTCTTCGGATCCGGCGGGCAGCGGCGGGTTCGCCGAGGGCAGCGCGGCGCAGTACACGTGGATGGTGCCGCACAACGTGCGCGGGCTGTTCGACAAGATGGGCGGCAACGCCACGGCGACCACCCGGCTGGACACCTTCTTCCACCGCGCCGACGGGACCTGGGCGTTGACGGGAGCAGGCGGGCTCAAGGCCGAGATGAACAATGAGCCGTCCATCGGCGCGCCATGGCTCTACGACTTCGCGGGCAGTCCCCACAAGACCCAGCAGACCGTGCGCCAGGTGGTCAACACGCTGTGGTCGAACGCGCCGGGCGGCATTCCGGGACAGGACGACCTGGGAGCCATGTCGTCGTGGTACGTCTGGGCCGCCATGGGCCTCTACCCGCTCGCCCCCGGCCGCGCCGAACTGCTGGTCGCGAGCCCGTTGTTCCCGCGGATCGTGGTGCACCGCGGCAACGGCGCCACCCTGACCCTCGACGCCCCCAACGCCGCCGCCGCGTCGCCCTACGTCCAGGCCCTCGCGGTCAACGGCGTTCCCACGACCAAGCCGTGGCTGCCGGAATCCTTCGCCGGCACCGGGGGCACCCTGTCGTTCACCCTCGGCACGACTCCCAACACGGGGTGGGGCAGCGCCGCGGCCGACGCGCCACCGTCGTTCGACACCGGCACGCAGGCGCCGACGAACCTGGCGCTGGGGAAGCCCGCGTCGGGATCGGTGTCGTGCAACGGGAACGAGACCGCCGACAAGGCGGTGAACGGGAGCGTGTCGGGTGGTTCGTCGGACAAGTTCTGCTCCACGGCGGCGGTGAAGTACCTCCAGGTCGACCTGGGCCGCAAGCTCGACCTGGGGTCCGTCGTGGTGAGGCACGCAGGCGCGGGCGGTGAGAACGCGGCGTGGAACACGCGGGACTTCGACGTGCGGGTGTCCGACGACGGTGCCACGTGGTCGACAGCGGTTCAGGTGCGGGGCAATACGGCCAACGCGAGCACGCACGCGGTGTCGGTGTCGGGGCGCTACGTCAGGATCGACGTGCGGGCCTCGGAGCAGAACGGCAACACCGCGGCCCGCGTCTACGAGGTGGAGGTGTACCAGTAGGCGCACCGCGGGACACATCGGGTGGTGCGCGGCTGGAGCGGGAGAACCGCGCCATGCCGCCGCGATCCCGGAGTCCGCGTCCGCTTCCGCGCGGCGCAACCAGGGCCTGTTCCCGGACCTCGTCCGAGGGGATCCGGGAACAGGCCCTGGGCCGGCTGGGTCGAAGCTCAGGGGCCCCGGTTCGGAGTCTGGCCGACCTCAAGTGCCCGTCCTGACCCGGTCTGGCGTCGGGATCACTCCGAGTACCCGCCACATCGTGGTCCGGTCGATTCCATTCGGTGGACTGCGGGGATCTCGCGACCACACCTGTCGTGACATCGTGCGGGGTGATCGCACCCCGCTGGTCGACGGTCGTCCGAGGATCAGGCCACGATCGGTGCGAGAGCGTCAGGCCCTGTGGTTCGAGGGCGCTTCGCGCTTGAACTGGCCGAGGCTCGACACGTCGTGCACGTCCCGCGGGATGACCTTGTACCCCTCGTAGACCGCAGGCGATCAGTGGTTCGCTACGGCACAATTCGCGACCTGACCGCCCCACCAAACTCGGGGCAGCTCAGGCTTGCATACGACCAGCGCGTCAGAAGAAGGGCACCAAACCACGCCGAGCTGGTTGGACGACACGCCAAGAGATCACGTCAAGGTGAATTTACATTGATCCAAGTAGTTCATCAGCCGCAATGGCAGCCTCCTGCGCGACGACCTCACCGGCGACTCCGGAGACCGCTGCCAGTTCCGCTCGCTCGAGTATCCGCCACAGTTTTCGCATGCAGGGATCAGCTGGCATCGGCTGCCCCAACTCGCAGAGGTCGTAGAACGCTTTCAGACCGGCATCCGCTGATGGCACTCCTCTCAAGGCGTTCGGAGCTCCGATGCTCTGAGAGAGAGCACTCATGACGTGCTCGTGCGTCAGGTAGTCGGCGAACAGGTCGTGAGCGATGATTCGATTGGGCCCTTTGCTCGTCACGACGAATCCGTGCACCAGGCTCAACGCTTGCGCAGGACCGCCGTCTGCGAAGCCGGGAACAGCGGTGATGGCGAATGGAACGCCGTGTTCGCTGACGTGGGCGAACGCGTCGGAGCTGGTGATGAGGTAGGGAGTCCGGCCTCGGGCGAAGAGGTCGAACGCTTCTTGCGCGTCCATCGACCTCCGCAACACGCTCAGGCCCGATTCGCCCAGTTCCCGCAATTTCTCGAACGCCCGGATCGACCCCGGACCGCCCAAGCCGGTAGAGCCGCGTCGACCGAACAGCGTGCCGCCCGCGCTGGTGAACAGCGGCCAGATCTGGAACGGATCGCCGTTCTCGCCGATGCGAACCGCGAGCGCCTCGTCCACGCGGCCCCTGGATTTCAGTTCCGCTCCGTGTGCGATCAACTCGTCGAACGTCGACGGAGGGGACGGCGCCAACTCGACGTTGCGGAACAGCGCGACGGTGTCGACGGTCGTCGGCAGCCCGTACAACCTCCCGTTCATCGTAAGTGCCGACAGAGTCCACTCCTGGAACAGTTCCCGGTGGTGATCCGCCAGCAGCGTGGGTTCGATGAGTCCTCGACTCAAGAGATCCCCGATCCAGTCATGGGGGCACACGAGCGCGTCGACCTCCGGGGCGCGCTCCAGGTCGTCCACGAAACTCGCCTGACTCAGGTCCAGCGAACTCGTGTCGAAGGTGACGTGGACGCCGTACGTGGCTTGGAAGTCGTCCTTGAACCGGGCGACGGCCAGCGCTCGAACCGAATCCGACTTGACGTGGAGAGCGGGTTCCAGCTCGCTGATGCGTCCGTACTGGTTGCGCTGCCACCGCACGCCCGTCACGTCCGTGAAGCAGAGCTTCACCCGGTGGACCGACGTCCGCCCGGCAGACCACCGCTGCGCGGCCGGGCAGAAGACCGCCTTGTCCGAAGGCGGGACGACCAGGAAGTGGAACTTCGCGCCGTCCGACCTGTCGTCGCTGTCCAACACCGTCAGGAAGACCTGGTAGACGGGTGCGCCGGAAGCGTTCCGCACGAAGGCCCCCCAGTTCCCGTCCTCCGACTCGCCCCACCACGCGGAGACCGCGGTGGCTTGGCCCTGCCTCATTAGTTCTTGCTGCCTCTCCCGCAACGCGGCGTTGACGTGGTCGCGGTCCGATTCGATCCGGTACGTCCGGCGGGTGACCACCACCGCCGAGGCGGCGAAGACCAGCGCGAAGACCGAGCCGAACGCCGAAATCCAATCCGGGAACTCGCCCCATCCGATCGCCATCCGCTGTCCTCCAGCCGTGGTGGTGCGCCCAGTGGCGCCGTTTTCGAACCGGGTGGTCGGCCCCCACGCCCGTGGCGGCCGACCACCCGGCCGGACATCAGCAGATGACGATGCTGTACGGACCTGTGTCGGCCTGGTAGCCGGGACCCTGGATCATGACCGAGAACTCGATGCAGGTGGAGCCGGGGGCGTAGACCTGCATGCTGTAGCTCCACACGGTGCCGCCGTCGGCCTCCACCGGGAGCCAGTCACCACCCTGCGCGCGGATCGACTTGTAGGCGGTCGTGCCGGGGACCGGGTTGTACAGCCGGATCCAGTTCGTGCCGCACGACGCGGAGTAGCGGACCTCCACGTCGGTGACGTGCGCTCCGTACGCGTCGGTCACCGGTCGGCTCGCGATGGCGGTCGAGCCGTTCGCGCACCCCGTGGTCGCCGGATTGGTGCCGTGGTGCTGGGGGCCTGCCTGAGCTACGGGCGCCCCTGCCAACACCGCACCGGTCACCAATCCGGCAGCGACGAGGTATCTACCCATTACCGCAATAATGCGCTTTCCTGTCATCGGTCTCCCCTTGGTTCCGAATTGTTCGGTTGTGGCTCCATCAAATGGGTGGCAACGCTCCGACGAAAGGGGAATCGGGATGTCCGGACAGATCCGGACGGATACCGAAGGGCAAGCTGAGCGACATGCGCAACCCCTCGGCGAACGATGACCCGGCCAGTCTCGACGACGTCTACACCACCCGTGAGTTCGGAGTTCGGCTTGCGGCCGTCCGTGAACGCGCGAGCTTGAGCATCCGCCGGATCGCCTTGGCGGTAGGCGTGCCCCGCGCCACTGTCGGCGACTACTTCGCAGGCCGTGCGCTGCCCAGCCAGACGATGTCCTGGGTCCTGCCCAAGATCCTCGTCGAGTGCGGCGTCGTCGCTCCGGAGGAGCTGGCCGCGTGGGACCGTGCTCTGCTGCGCGTTCGTCGATTACCCGGACCCGTAAGAGCCGACGCGGTGACGCCTTACCGCGGACTCGAGCCGTTCGGGGCGGGGGACGCGGAGTGGTTTCACGGGCGCGAGGAGTTGTCCCGAACGGCGGCGGCTCTCATCGCAGCAAGAGCGGGCACAGGTGTTCCGGTCGTGGTTGTAGGCCCGTCAGGAGCGGGGAAGTCGTCGCTGGTTCATGCGGGTGTGGTGCCGCGCCTTGCCTGGAACTGGCGCACCACGACACCAGGGCGGGATCCCCTTGGCCGATTGGCGTCGACCATCGGCGCGGGCGGGTCGGCCTGGTTGCGCGATGCGATTGTAGGTAGTCAGGCATCCTTGCGGTCCGCCATTCCCGAAAACGGCGGATTTCTCCTCTTGGTCGACCAGTTCGAAGAACTCTTCACCAATCAGTCTGCGCCGGATGACGTCGGCGTCTACCTCGGCGCGCTTCGGGAAATCGGAACCGCATCCGGAGCGTCGGTGGTCATCGTTCTGCGATCGGACTTCTACGACCAGGCCGTCCGGCTGCCGCTGCTGGCGGCTGCTCTGCAAGAACCCTCCGTCGTCGTCGGCCCGATGTCCGAGGATGACGTGCGCTCGGCGATAGTCGGCCCTGCTCGTCGCGCCAGGATCGAGGTCGAGGACGGGCTTGTCGAACTGCTGGTGCGCGACTTCCAGCCCCACGAATTCGGCACCCTCCCCTTGCTCTCCCATGCCCTGCTCGCCACTTGGCTCGCTGGGGGCAGACGAGCGTTGGACATCGACGCCTACAACGCCACCGGAGGTGTGAGCCACGCTGTCGAACGCTCCGCCGAGGCGGTGTACGGCGGACTCGACAGCGACCAGCGTCGAGTGGCCAAATCCCTGTTCCTCCGACTGGTCCACGTAGGCGACTCGCCGAACGACCCGCGCTGGACCCGTCGGGTAGTCGCACGGACCGAACTCCCGGACGCCACACCAGACCTGCAGTCCGCGGTGGTCGACCGCTTCGTGGACAAACGCCTCTTGACCGCTTCGGAAGGCTCTCTGCAAATCAGCCACGAGGCGCTGGTGCACGCGTGGTCACGGCTGCGTGCTTGGCTGCAGCACGATGTGGAGGAGCGGCGTTTGCTCCGCCGCGCCCAAGCGGCAGCGACGACTTGGCAGGACAGCGGCCATGATCCCGGCGCCCTGTACCGCGGTGGGCAGTTGGCCGCGCTGGAGGAATGGCTGTCCCAGGCGGACCACGTGGATGAGTTGAACGCCGCAGAACGCGAGTTCCTGGCGGCGAGCCTGCACGCACGCGATCAGGAGGTCCGAGCCCGCGAAAGGCAGGTCCGCAGGTTGCGCGCGTGGGTGGCCGCACTGGTAGCGGTCAGCCTGGTCGCCTGCGGGTTGACCGGGGTCGTGGTGCACCTTCGCGGCGACGCGATCGACCAACGCAACCTCGCCGTGTCGCGGCAGACCGCTCTGCGCGCGGACACCCTGGGAAGAACGGAACCGGCCGTGGCCGGGCGACTCGCCGTAGTAGCCCATCGGATCGCCTCCACACCGGAAAGTCGATCCGCGCTGCTCGACGCCGCAGTGACGCCGGCGGTCGCGCGGACCCGCGTGTCCAGCGGCACGGTGGCGACCGCGTCGACCGCTGACGGTAGCCTGCTCGCGAGCGGGAACGTGGAGGGCTCCGTCCGGTTGTGGCGCCGCGAGGACGAGCACCTCCATCCGGTGTCGGATCCGATTCCCGCGGCCTCGGGCAGTCTTTTCGGCGTCGCGCTCGCCCAAGAGGGGCGGCTGGCGGCTGCTGTGGGGGAGGACCGCCGCGTCCACCTGTTCGACACGTCCGACCCGGTTCACCCCGTCGCGCTGCCCGACCCGATGCCCTTGCTCCCCGGCACCGGCTACGCCGTGGCCTTCAGCCCCGACGGGCGGTTCCTCGCTGTCGCGGGCCAAGGCGGCCTGAGGGTGTGGGATCGGACGACGTCCCGGACGACCGGTCCGGTGGGCGGGGACACCGCCGACTTGAAAGCGGTGGCATTCCATCCGGATAGCAGCCTCATTGCTGTCGCGGGTCCGGATCGGGCACCGCGGCTGTGGAGGTTGACCGATTCCGCCGAGCCGACGGAGGTCGTGACCGGGGAGAACTGGCCCTCCAGCGCGAATACCGTGGCGTTCGCACCGAACGGGCGCACGCTGGCGCTGGGAGGCAGCGGTCGCACCGCGCAGCTGTGGACGTTGTCCGCCGCAGGCCCGCTGCTGCCGTTGGGGGAACCACTCGGCGGCTTCGCAGGACCGGTCTACACCATCGCCTTCGCTGCGGACAGCAGGACCATCGCGGTGGGTGGCAGCGACGGTACGACGAGGGTGTCGGAGGTCTCCTCCGGGCGACTCCGGACGTCGCTTCCGCACGCGGCCCCGGTGACCTCCGTTGTGACGCTCCCAGATGACGGGCGGCTGCTGACGGCGGCCGCGGACGGCTACCTCCGGATCTGGTCCCTGCCGGGTCGCACCGTTCCAGGTGGGAGCGGCGCGATCTCGACAGTGGTCTTCACCCCCGACGGTGGTGATCTGCTTGTGTCCGCAGCGGGGAACGATGCCGAAGGACTGCCGGGTGGAGTGCAGCGGTGGGATGTCGGTGACGTGACCAGACCGGTGCCGGTCGGTCTCGCCTTGACTCCGGTTAGCGGCGCACGCACGACCGGTGTGTCGGCGCTGAGCCCGAACGGTGAACTTCTGGCGCTCGGGCAGGCGGATGGTGCGGTCGAGTTGTGGAATCCTACCGTTCCAACCGCCCCAGTCCCCATCGGCGCACCGCTCACCGGCGCGACGGGCCTCGTTCAAACGCTGGTCTTCACCCCGGACGGGCGCACCCTGGCCGTGGGAGGTGACGACCACCGGATGCGGCTGTGGGACGTCGCCGTACCCGCGAAACCCCGGATCGTCGCCGAACTGACCGAGCCGGGGAACATCGTGCTCACTGCGGCGGTCAGTCCGGACGGCACGCTCCTCGCCGCGACGAACGCAGACAACGACGTGTACGTCTGGGACATCACGGCACCGTCGTCCCCCCGGTTCCTCGACCGACTGCACAGCCACACCAACTACACGTACGGCGTGGCGTTCAGCCCGGACGGGCGCACCCTCGCGGTGGGCAGTGCCGACAAGACGATCACGTTGTGGGACATGAGCGACCGGTCGGAGATCCGGCGCGTCGGTGCACCGCTGACCGGGCCGGGCAACTACGTGTACTCGGTGGCGTTCACCCCGGACGGTATGACCCTCGCCGCCGCCAGCACGGACGGCACTGTTCGCCTGTGGGACATCACCGACCCGCGATCGCCAACTCCGATCGCGACGCTCAGGTCGACCGGCCCGGTGTTCACGATCGGCCTGGGCCAGGACGGACGAACGCTTGCCGCCGGGATGGCCGACGGCTCCGTGCGGCTGTGGCCGTTGAACCCCGAGGAGGCCATCGAGCAGCTGTGCACGGGTGCCACCGATCCCCTCGGTGAGGACGAGTGGCGAGTGCACGTGCCAGATCTGCCCTACCGAGACCCGTGCGACGCGTCGGCGTGGTCGCAATAAAGCCAGTGCTGCAGTAGTGGGACGGTGTCCGCTGCTTACCCATCCTTCACGGTGCGGGATCGGCCGGTAAACCGTGGCCGAAGGCGTCGTCCAGTTGTTCGAGCAGCCAATCCTTCCTCGGCGCCTGAGGGTGTACCGGCTGGTGTCGTGCCTGAACGCGCTCGTACACGAAGGTTTCTACGCGATGTGGACTAGTAGTTGGGAACTGTTGATCGGCTGAGGTGGTTATTACCTTTACCCCGGTTTTTGTCGAACGGTGTTTTTGAGCGCCGAACGGTAGTGGATATAACCCCGACTGATCAGCTTTGCCGATACCGCTGTGTCAGGTGCGAAGTGTCCATGTCTCAACGCTTAGCATGGAGGTGTCTTAGGGGGGCGGGAGATGTTGATGGGATACATGAACAAAGTATGTCTCTGTGGCGAGCCGTCAGTAGACGTCCGCCGCGCTGCCGCAGTCGCCGGGGAAGCCGCGAAGCGCAACCGAACTGGCATGATCATGATGGTGACCGGCACGGTCAAGTGGGCTGGCAGTTGCGTTAACCAAACTGCTCAGAGATTGAAAGCCTGCATCTACTTGATCTTTGCTGGGGCTATTTGGACTTCAGCTATAGGTCGCAAAGATGTGACGGAGACGAACAGCTTTCGCCTAGATGCTCGGACTGGTTCTCGAATCGTTTAATGTCATGCATTTTGGTGATTGGGGTTAATGTGGATATTCATGTGAAAAAAAGTCATCAGGTCACTTTGGTAACCTTAGCAATTACTTTCTTGGGTACCGCAATTGGTTTCTTGACATTAGCGAACGATACTAGTTCCTGGCCGTTCGGCGGACCTGGGTGGATCACTGGTATCGTTGGTATCGGTCTAGCCCTCGGTGGTGCGATTCTGGTAATGCGTCAGCCGAAACGCCCGCTGCTCGTGCTTGCAGGTATTGTCGTCATTGCCTTAGGGTCGATTATCGGTACGACGGCAATCGGCGGTGGCGGTACTCCGGCAACTTCGGTAGTTGGCCCCATGTCATTGGGGCGAGGGAAATTGTCGCTAGTCACGCCTGTTGAGGGTCAGATTGTCGGAAATCCGGTACGGGTTTCAGGCAAGATAGATGAGGCGCTGCGCGGGGGTGGCTCCATTTGGTTCTTCATCGCCAATCTTCCGATCACGGGAGGCCCTTTAAGTGGATTTTACTTGAAGGATGGGCCTTGCTCATTGGGTGAAGATGGCAGGAGTTGGGACTGTGGTGACAGGTCTCTGGCCGAGATAGGTCAACGTCAAGTGGGGATTTACATCGTTTATGCCCGCGGGGAAGTTGCTTCTGAGTTGGTTTCCAAGCTGACCCAGGGGGCTAAGTTCGATCAGATGAATGTATGCAATGCAAAAAACGGAAATAAGGTCCCGAATCCATGTGTAGACGATGATGGGCAATCAGATGGGGATCCAAGGAACTTTGCAAAAATCCCTGAAGGAAAGGATTCTGAAATTATGACTAGCGCGAAGATCGGGGTTCGGCGCTAATCTCAAACTTTGAAGGTCCTAATGCAAATGGGTAATCGTGGGATAAGGCTTGAGTAGCCGTTTCGCCTGTCCTGCGTGGTGGGCGTGTCGAAGCCGTAGCTGGTCGAGGACAGGTGGCGGGAACACCGTCCGCCGCGCCGTCCCCGTCCGCAGGGCATCATGTACGACGTGGAGTCCACCCGTGTGGATCGCTGGTTGTGGGCGGTCCGGCTGAGCAAGACCCGATCGGATGCCGCGGCGGCCTGTCGGGGTGGTCATGTGCGTGTCAACGACCGGCCTGCGAAGCCCGCTACGACGGTTTCGCCTGGTGACGAGGTGCGGGCGCGGGTGGGGGACACGACTCGGATCGTCGAGGTCGTGAAGGTGATCCAGAAGCGGGTGGGGGCGGTGGATGCGTCCACCTGTCTGATCGATCGCACCCCGCCGCCGCCTCCGGTCACCTCCGTGGCGGCGCCGGTGGCTCGGCGGGACCGCGGTGCGGGTCGTCCGACGAAGCGCGAGCGTCGGGTGCTGGACAAGTTCCGCACCGGTGAGCTGTGACGGGTCATCCCAGCAGGGCGGTCAACACCCGTTCGCATCGAGCCGGGTCGATGGTCAGTCCCTGTTCCAGGCCCCACAGCCAGTAGTCGACGCACCGCGCCACCGCCCATCCGTGCGCGATCTCGGCATCGAGGCCGCCCGCGTCCACGAGTGTCCTCAGCAACCGGCGGACGGCGGTGTCGGAGTCGACATCGACGTCGTCGGCTCTGGTCCACATCAGTTCCGGTACCGAGAACTCCGGGCATCCGCGGATGGCTCGTGGGTCCACCGCCAACCACGGTTCGCGTGATCCTGCGAGCACGTTGCCGTAGTGCAGGTCGGCGTGGACCAGCACGTCGCCGCCCGGCAGATCGGCCGCGAACCCCCGAGCGGTGTCCAGCCACGCCGACGGCACCGGGGAGCCGAGGGCCTGCTGACGTGGCGGCAGCCGTTCCGCCATGGACGAGGCGATCCCGTCGAGGCACGGCAACCCCGTCGGGGCGGGTACGGCCAGCTTGCGGATGAGTCCGCCCGCGACCTCGGCGGCCTTCCACAAGCCGATGTCGTGCAGGGTGCGGTGGGGGTCGAGTCGTTCCAGCAGGAGTGCGCCGTCGGTGGCCTCGAACAGCCGCACGGCGCCGTGGCCGTTCCACGCGGTCAACGCCGTGGCCTCGTCGCCGGCCTCCTGGCTCAGCTTGAGCACGCACGGCACGCCCGCGCGGTGGACCATGACGGCCAGTCCGAGACCGCCGTGGCGGACGGGCGCTTCGTCGACCGTCACGGCCCATCGGGCGCACAGCCGTTCGACCAGTTCCGGCAGGGACGCCACCCAGGCCCGGCCCGCCGCGCCGTCGACCCGGCTCCGCCACAGGGCGAACTCGGGTGGTACGACGATCACCTCAGCGGCGGCAGAGGATCGCGTCGGGCGTCCGGCCCGATCCGATCCGCCCGGTGTAGGCGACTCCGGCGACGTACTCGTCCGCCGCGCACTGCCCCTTGTACCTGCCGTTGGCGAACTCGCCGCCCGGACCGCCCGACGGGCGGTTGTCGCCGCGGTCGAACCAGACCGTGCGGCCGGTGCGTCCCAGCGGCACGGCGGAGCGGGCGCACAGCGCCGCCGAGAACGCGGCGCCGTTGACGCTGTACCCGACCAGGTAGTGGTCGGCCGGGCACTGGGTCTTGGTGTACCCGCTCGCCCAGTCGGTGTCCACGTAGGACTCGTCGCGCACCGCCGCGAACGACGACGGGGCCGCCGCGGAACCCGTGCAGAGGCCGCGGTTGCCCGTGTGGCTCAGTCCGATGATCCGCTGGCCGTCCGGGCACACGGCCTTGCGCGCGCCGGAGTTCCAGTCACCCAGCGCCCGGACCGCCCTGGACTGCTGGAAGTCCCCGTGGTCCATGCTCAGCATCGACCAGCGGTCGCCGACCGGGATCTGGCCGGTCCGGCCCGTCGCGCCGACCAGTCGTGACCACGCAGGGGCACGCCAGTCGTCGCCGTCGTGGACGCCCATCCGGTTGCCCGCGGCGTCCCAGTGCAGCAGCGCCCAGCCGTTGCCGGTGCGGTTGGTGTGGAAGCCGACCAGCGGCCAGTAGGCGAAGTCCGCGTCGGTCTGCACCAGGTGGTCGACGAAGCGCTCGAACCACGCCCGCGAGACCGGGTCGGTGTTCTCGCGGCCGCCGACGCCGAACTCGCTGATCCACACCGGCGCGGTGAAGTGCGCGCCCGTCTCGGCTGAGACGTAGAACGCCTGGCGGTACAGGACGTCGCGCAGTTCGGCGGGGGAGAGGTCCTGGTAGCGCGGGTCGTGCGTCTCGCCGATGCCGGTCGCGCCGGAGTGGTTGGCACCGGTGTAGCCGTAGAAGTGCGCGGAGTAGACGAGCTTCCCGGAGTCGATCAGCGTGTGCGACAGCGTCCGGACCGGTTCCAGCGTCGGCCGCCCGTGCGGCAGGCCGTCGACCGGGACGCCGGTCCAGTTGATGCCCTCCACGATGATCAGCAGGTCCGGGTTGGCCTCCAACTGGATCCGGTCGGCCACCAGCTGGCTGGCCCGCTCCCAGTCGCGGTCGTCGCCCGCGCCCCAGTTCGGGTCGTCCAGCACGGTGCGCCGCACCTCGTTGTACAGGTCGGCGCCGACCACCCGCTTGTTCGCGGCGTACCGGCGGGCCATGAACAGCCAGTCGTCCTGCCACCGCGCGACGGACTGGCCGGTGTTCCACCGCTCGTTGCCGTCCACGCCGCAGCACCAGCGCGAGGTGGCGGTGTGGTTGTTGAGGATCACCGCGAAACCGCGCGCGGTCAGCCGGGCGACGACCGCGTCGTACACCTGGAGCGGGGTCTTGCCGCGCAGGTCGGGGTTGGCCGCCACGGAGGAGTCCGGCAGCGTCGCGGTGTCGTGCAGCATCTGGTTGGAGAACTGGAGCCGGACGCTGTTCAGGCCCAGTTCCGCGAAGCCGTCGATGATCGCGTCCATCGGCGCGCGGTCGAGCCCGAGCGGGATCTGGTCGGACTTCTCGCCCGCGTGGTGGTTCGCCGGGTCGTTGACGTCACCCGACCCGTTGTACGTCCCGCTCGCGCCGTGCCAGTTGCCGGACTTGAGTTTGAACCGGTCGCCGCGGGCGTCGACGACGTAGCGCCCGCGCGTGCTCAACGGCCCCGTCCACGACACGTCGGCGGCCGCCGTCCCCACCGCGCCGGACGGCACCGCCATGGTTCCCGCGGCCACCGCGGCCACCAGCAAGACGCGAGTAAGCTTCATGTCTGGACGGTAGCGGTGGGCCCGGCCCGCCGGTAGCAGCCGAAGGTGGGAACGTCAGCCGAACACGGCCAACGACACCCCCGACGGGTGCTCAGGGTCGTGGAAGACCTCGAACCTGGTCGGCACGGCGGCCACCGCGTCCGCCGTCGGCGCGTCGTTGCCGTGGTTGCGCGCGAACCGCGGGAACGCGCCGCCCGACACCTGGACCCGCAGCCGGTGCCCGCGCCTGAAGCGGTACGCGGTCGGGTCCAGAGCGACCTCGGCGGTGGTGATCCCGTCGCCGGTCGGCAGCCGCAGCACGCCGTCGGTCACGTTGAGCGAGACGCCCTTCGCGTCCACGTCGCACAGCCGCACGAACACGTCGGCGTGCCCGGTGGAGGTGCGGACGTGGATCGTCGCCGACACCTCGCCGATCACGTCCAGGTCCCGCTCCAGCGGCATCCCCGTGTAGACGAGCACGTCCGCGCGCGCCTCGACCGACCTGTTGTCGTGCTGCTTCGCCTCGCCGACGAGCATCGGCCCGCCGACGGTGGGCGTGGGGTCGGCGGGGTTGTAGGTGAAGCGGTCCGGCGACGACTCCTCGGGCTGCTCGTCACCGAGCCCGCCCGCCGCCTGCAACTGGAGGGAACGCGGCTTCGACTCCGCGGGCGGCCACTGCTCGAAGTCCAGCCAGCGGTCCGCCTTCTGCAGGAAGATCCGCACCGGCGGGCGGTGCAGCTGGGCGCGGTCGTCGAGCAGGTGCGCGGCCAGCCACGACACCTGGTCGTCGACCATCGTCCGGAAGCTCGCGGGCTCGCCGTGCTTCCACGGCCCGACGGTCAGCCGCGTCCGCGCCCCGGCCGCCTGGAGGGCCTTGAAGTCGCGCAGCTGCTGCGAGATGAACAGGTCGTACCAGCCGGTGACCATGCTCGTCGGCGTGCCGAGCGCGGCCAGGTCGCGGCCGTGGTCGATCTCGGCCCACGACTCCCGCGACTCGGCGTGCGTCACGACGTCCTCCAGGAACGGCACGTGCCCGCCGATCGCCGCCACGTCCGCGGTGCGCAGTGGCAGGTGCGACATCGCCTTCCGCGTCCGCCGCTGCCGGATCGGGTTGGGCACGGCGGCGAACCGCTTCTCCTGGGTGCCGATCGTGGCCGACCAGGACAGCATGTTGTCCAGCGCCAGCACGCCGCCGGGGTAGAACGACGAGGTGAACTCCGACGCCGTCACGCCGAGGCACATCGCCTCCAGCGGCGGGTCGAGGTACGGCGCCACCGCCCACTGGGTGTGCCCGAGGTAGCTCGCCCCGGCCATGGCCAGCCTGCCGTCGCACCACGGCTGCGCCCGCAGCCAGGCCGCGGTCGCCAGGCCGTCCTCCTTCTCCTGCCGGAACGCCCGGAACTCGC
This sequence comes from Umezawaea sp. Da 62-37, assembly GCF_032460545.1. GTDB lineage: Bacteria > Actinomycetota > Actinomycetes > Mycobacteriales > Pseudonocardiaceae > Umezawaea. Next base: position 599,188 of record NZ_CP135965.1, on the reverse strand, counting down.
CGCCGGACCCGAACGTGCCGCGCACGCTCTGCACCACCACCTGGAACCCGCGGCGCGCGAAGGCGGCGCCGAACAGCGTGCCCATCGCCCCGCGGCGGCCGTACGGCGACCGCACCAGCACCACCGGCAGCGGCTCGGTGCCCGGCGGCCGGTACCGGTCGGCCAGCAACCGCACCCCGTCCGGCATGGGGATCGCCAGATCCCTGGTGACCACGGGTTCCGGCACCACCGCCGAGGGCAGACCGAGAACCTTGTCGATGAGGCGATCCAGCACGGGCGGCCACCTTTGCGCGGTTGACGTGGGACGACCCGAGGCTACCCGCGCCCACGGCCGCCCCGCCGGGGTGAGATCCACCGGTTCACGCGAAGGGGTTGTCCGGAGGCCCGGAGCGGTCCGATGGCCGGTGCCGCCCCGCGAACGGGTGCCGCGTTCCAACCGCGTGTCCGCATGGCAGGCTGCCGTGCGGACGGAACGCGGACCACAGGTTGCGGCAGGACAGGACGTGCGGGGTCCCGGCGTGGTTCGCGTCTTCGCGGGAACCGGTAGTCGGCCACCAGGACCGGTGGTCGATGGTGGGCTCGGGCACCGCGGCAGGTCCCACCAGGGTCCGCGACGGGGGCTCCCGCACCGGCCGATGCGCGGGATTCGCCCGGATCGGTCCGCGAGGCGGTGGTGGCTCCCGCTCGTGCCCGGAGAGCCGGTGTCGAGTCCACTGTGGATGGACTGCGGCAGTGGCCGTGCCGTCCGATCGAAACGATTCCGAGGTGGCCGCGCCCGACCGGGTGGTGCTGGCGATCGGGTGAACCGCGCGCCCGATATTCGATCGCTACGGCGTCGACTTCTGGGGCACCATGGAGAAGTCGGGGTTCACCCCCGCGGAGGGGGACGGATGATCGGGCCGGGGTCGGAAAAACCTGTCCGCAGGAATGCGGTGCTGCTCGCCTTGCGCTTGTACGGGAAGGAATTGCGGCGCCACGGGTTCCTCAGCGCGGGCGCGCTCACGGTGCCCGCGCTGGGTGTCACCTGCCAGCTCTACCTCGCGCCGCTGGCGGTGGGTGGTCTCGTGGGACAACTCGCCGGGGGCGGCGCCACCGGGTTCGGCGCCGTGCTGCCGTACCTGTTGGCGTTCGGCGGTCTCATGCTGCTCTCCGAAGTCCTGTGGCGCGTCGGCGTCCACTGCCTCAACCGCGTGGACGGGCGCGGGATCGAGCACCTGTCCGCGTTCGCGATGGACGAGCTGCTGGGCAAGGACGCGGCGTTCTTCCACGACAACTTCGCCGGATCGCTCACCAAGCGGGTGCTGAGCTTCGCCTTCCGCTTCGAGGACTTCGTGGACACGATGGCGTTCAAGATCCTCGCCAACCTCATCCCGCTGGGCTTCGCGTGCGTCGTGCTGTGGAGCTACAACCCGCTGCTGGTCCTGGTGCTGCTCGGCCTGATCCTGGTCACGGGCTTCGGGGTCGCGCCGCTCATCCGCCGCCGCCAGCGGCTGGTCGACCTGCGCGAGGCCGCCATCGCCCACGTGTCCGGCCACGTCTCCGACACGCTCATGAACATGGAGACGGTGCGGGCGTTCGCCGCCGAACGGCGCGAGAGCGCGGAACACCGGACCCGTGCCGCGGAGCAGCGGACGCTGGCGCTGCGGTCGTGGGACTACGGCAACCTGCGCATCGACACGGTGATCGCGCCGATGTCCGCGCTCACCAACGTGCTCGGCCTCGCGGTCGCGGTCGGGGTGAGCGGCGGGCTGAGCGTCGAGGCGATCGTGGTGACGTTCGCCTACTTCGGCAACGCGACGCGGATCATGTTCGAGTTCAACCAGATCTACCGGCGGGTCGAGAGCACGCTCACCGAGGCGGCCCAGTTCACCGAACTGCTGCTGGACCCGCCGACCGTGGTCGACCCGGAGCACCCGGAACCGTTGCGCGTCAAGGACTCCCGAGTCTGCTTCGAGAAGGTCGTGTTCGCCCACGGCGGCAGCGAGCCGCTGTTCGACGGGCTCGACCTGGACATCCCGGCGGGTACGCGGATCGGGCTGGTCGGTCGTTCCGGTGGCGGCAAGACCACGCTCACCAGGTTGCTGCTGCGACTGATGGACGTCGACCGGGGCCGCGTCCTCGTCGGCGGCCAGGACATCGCCCGCCTGCGCCAGACCGACCTGCGCGGCCTGATCGCGTACGTGCCGCAGGACCCGGCCATGTTCCACCGGACCCTGCGCGAGAACATCGCGTTCGCGCGGCCGGGCGCGACCGAGGCGGAGATCCGCCGCGCCGCCCACGCCGCGCACGTGACGGAGTTCGCGGACGCGCTGCCCGAGGGGTTCGACACCATGGTCGGCGAGCGCGGCATCAAGCTCTCCGGCGGGCAGCGGCAACGGGTGGCGCTGGCCCGCGCGATCCTGCGGGACGCGCCGATCCTGCTGCTGGACGAAGCGACCAGCGCGCTCGACTCGGAAAGCGAGGTGCTGGTCCAGGAGGCGCTGTGGAGGCTCATGGAGGGCCGCACCGCGATCGTCGTGGCGCACCGGTTGAGCACGGTCGTGCGGATGGACCGGCTGATCGTGCTGGACCGGGGCCGGATCCTCGAGCAGGGCACCCACGCGGAGTTGCTCGAGGGCAGCGGGATGTACGCCAAGCTGTGGCGCCACCAGTCCGGCGGTTTCCTCGACGAGGCGGTGTTCGACGAGCCCCTCTCCGGTGAAAGGGGCGCGGTTGGCGCGAAGTGATCCACCGCGATCACGACCAATGCGTCCACGGGAGGTGCCGGCGGAATTTCCGCCGGCACCTCCCGTGTTTTGTGGTCATGATCCGGCTGCCGGCGCACCTCGGTTTTATCCGCCGGTTTCCGCCGACGGCCCGGAGCCCGTCGAGCATGGCTTGAGCGCTGGTCCGCTCCTTGGACACCCGGCTGTTCCACGACGCCACCAGTACCGGATCGCATGGGGTGGAACGCGACATCCCGCGCAGGCGGCCAATTGTTTCGCAGCCCGACTTCGACACCGATTACGCGTGGCACACGCCGCATAACCCCGTGTCCGACATCCGGGATAAGGCCCGATACAATGTCCGCCAGCTCCACGGCTCGTGCAGAACAACGAACGCCGACCGACATCGAGTCGCATGGCTGTGGTGTTTCCACAGTGCCCGAGCACCGGCCGCGGGACGAGGTCGTTGTGCTCGCGGGATCCGTGGGCGTCCAGGAAGGTTGATCCGTGCAGCAACAGCAAGTCATCGCCAACCGCTACGCACTGCTCGTCGAACTCGGCCGCGGTGCGATGGGCGTCGTGTGGCGTGCTCAGGACCAGCTGCTCGGCCGGGCGGTCGCGCTCAAGGAGCTGCACCCGCCGCAGGGCATCGCCGCCGAGGAGGTCGCCGTGCTGGAGGAGCGCATGCTCCGGGAGGCGCGGACGGCCGGCAGGCTGAACCACCCCGCGGTGGTGACCGTCTACGACATCGTCCGGGAGAACGGGCGCGTCTACCTGGCGATGGAACTGGTCGACGCGCTCGACCTCGCCACCCTCGTGCGGCGGCAGGGACCGCGCGACTCGGAGTGGATGGCGCATGTCGCGTTGCAGGTGCTGGGGGCGCTGGAGACCGCGCACCAGGCCGGCATCGTGCACAGGGACGTCAAGCCCAGCAACATCATGGTGCGCCCGGACGGCGCCGTGAAGCTCACCGACTTCGGCATCGCCCAGGCGATGGACGATCCGCGGCTCACCCACAACGGCGGCATCGTCGGGTCGCCCGCGTACATGTCGCCGGACCGGCTCAGCGGCTGGGAAGCCTCGCCCGCCTCGGACCTGTGGGCGCTCGGCGTCACGATGGCGCACGTGGTCGAGGGCATCAGCCCGTTCGAACGCACCTCCACCGCCTCGACCCTGTACGCGGTCATGAACGAGTCGCCGGTGCTGCGCCGGGCCTCGCCCGCGCTCGCCGACGTGATCCGCGGCTTGCTGACCGTGGACCCGGCGCGCCGCCTGACCGCTCCCCAAGCGCGTCACATGCTCACCGCGATCGCCCAGGGCGCCGCGCCCGTTCCGTTGCCGCGCAACGGCAAGAAGAAGAACACGGCGCTCGTCGCCGCGGCGGTCGTGCTGGGCGTCGTGATGCTCGCGGGTGTCGCGTTCGCCGGCTACCAGGCGCTCAAGCCCAAGGACGTCACGGCCGGCGACGGGGACGCGGGCACAAGCCAGAGCCAGGAGGACTCCGGCGAGTGGACCGACCCCGCGTCCCTGCCGGTCGGTGCGCCCCTGCCGTCGCGGCGGATCGCCGTGTTCGGCCGCGGCGGCGACGTGCCGGAGTGGAACCTCTCGGGCACCCAGTGCGCCAAGGACTTCCTCATGCAGGGCTCGCCGGTGCGGACGAGCGAGCCGTGCGAGGGCCCGCACGGCATCCAGCTCTTCGCCGCGGCGACCCCGTTGTGGGACAAGCCGAAGGACACCGCTTACCCCGGCGCGCAGTGGCTCGCCGACTTCACGCAGAACTACTGCACCGAGCAGTTCAAGGTCGTCGAGCCCAAGGCGAAGGACGCTCTCGGCTTCACCGGCCTCGTGCCCACCCAGAAGGAATGGGAGGCCTACGGCGACGCCGCCGCGCCCGGTCGCCAGGAAATCCTGTGCGTGCTGTGGAAGCGTGACCGGTCTCCGTTGACGGGGTCGCTCGTCGGCTAGGCGCAGTGGTCTCGAACGTCCACCGCGGTGAAGACATCGCGGGATGTGGTCCAGCGTCAGCGTGGTCGGTGGTCGTGCAGTCGACCATGTGATCCGGGTCCGGCGGTGTCACCGGATCAGGTGACACCACCGAACCGCCACCCACGAGAGCCCCTCGATAACCCGGTCGGGGCGTCAGCGGCGGGCTTCGAACTTCATGTCACCCCGCATGATCGCGCGGAGGTGGTCGCCCGAGAGGACGTCGTGCGGGGTGCCGAGTTCGATCGCGCTGACCTCGTCGAGGCGGGCCAGGTGGTCCGCGGTGAACTCGACCTCCAGGGCGCCCAGGTTGTCCTCCAGCTGCGCCGGGGTGCGCGCGCCGATGATCGGCGCCACCACAGCGGGGTTGCACAGGGTCCAGGCGAGCCCGACCTGGGCCGGGGTGCGGCCCAGCTCCGCGGCGACCTCCCGCACGACGTCCGCGATGGCCAGGTTGCGCTCGGTGATCAGGCCCCGGCCCGCGTTGAAGCTCTTCCGGGTGCTCTCGGCGGAGTCGGTGCCCGACCCGGTCAGGTCGGCGCGGCCGTACTTGCCGGTGAGCAGCCCGCCCGCCAGCGGTGAGTACGGGGTCACGCCCAACCCCATCTCCCGCGCCATGGGGATCAGGTCGCGTTCCGCGGTCCGGTCGACGAGGTTGTACTCGATCTGCAGCGCGATCAGCGGCGACCACCCGCGCAGGTCGGCGATGGTCTGCATGCGCGAGATCTCCCAGGCGGGCACGTTGGACATCGCCACGTGCAGGACCTTGCCCTGCCGGACCAGGTCGTCCATGCCGCGCAGGACCTCCTCGACCGGTGTCGTGAAGTCCCACACGTGCAGGTGGAGCAGGTCGATGTAGTCCGTGCCCAGCTGCCGCAGACTGCTTTCCACCGAAGCGAGGAGGCTCTTGCGGCCGCCGCCGCTGGAGTTCGGGTCGCCGGGCGTGCGCAGCGTCGTGTACTTCGTCGCCAGCACCAAGCCCTCGCGGTTGTCGCGGGCGAACTCGCCCAGCAGGCGCTCGGAGCTGCCGCCGGTGTAGGTGTTGGCGGTGTCCAGGAAGTTGCCGCCGCGCTCGACGTAGGTGTCGAACAGCTTGCGCGCCTCGTCCTCCTCGGCGCCCCAGCCCCACTCGGTGCCGAAGGTGGCCGTGCCCAGCGCCAGCGGTGAGACCCGCAGTCCCGAGCGGCCCAGCGGCCGGTAGGTGTCGAGGGTGAGGGGCATCATGGTCTCCAGTGCTCGTGATCCGTTGTCGGACACGAAGTCTGCGAGCGCCGGGGGTGGGGGACAAGGGAAGCGAGTTCCTGGGAAAGCCAGTCCTAGCCTGCCCCGGTAGCATCGGATCACGATGACCCGCACCGTGGACACGACGCAGGAGCTGGCCGCGTTCCTGCGGGCCCGGCGCGAACGGCTGGACCCGAACGACCTCGGTCTGCCCGCGCGGCGGCGGTCCCGGCGGACACCGGGACTGCGCCGGGAAGAGGTCGCCGAACTGGCCGGGGTCAGCGTCGACTACGTCGTGCGGCTGGAACAGGCCCGCGGGCTGCGGCCCTCGGCGGACGTGGTCGGGGCGCTGGCCGAGGCGCTGCGCCTGACCCCCGACGAACGCACCTACCTCTTCAACCTGGCCCAGCAGCGCCCGCCCAACGAGGACAAGCCCGCCACCACCGCGGCACCGCCACTGGCCCGGCTGGTCGCCGACCTGTCGCCGCTGCCCGCCATGCTGATGAACCACCGCTCCGACATCCTGGCCTGGAACGACGAGATGGCGAAGCTGCTGCTGGACTTCGGGGGTCTGCCGCCGTCGCAGCGCAACTCGATCCGGCTCTGCCTGCTGCACCCGGTGACCCGCGAGCTCTACGTCGACCGCGAACAGGTGGTCCGGGAGGGTGTCGCCCACCTACGCGCGGCCTGGGCGGCGCATCCCGAGGACCAGGAGTTGAACGACCTCATCGCCGAACTCAGCGCGGGGGTCGAGGAGTTCGCGCGGCTGTGGGACAGGCAGGACGTCAAGGTGAAGGGCCGGGGGCGGAAGGCGATGAGGCACCCGGAGGCCGGCCTGATCGCGGTGGACTTCGAGGTGCTCACCCCGCTCCAGGACCCGGACCAGGTGCTGGCGATCTACCGCGCGGCGGACGAGGAGAGCCGGTCGGCGCTGGAGCGGTTGTGGGCGGCCGCGGCGGTCCCCGTCGAGGAATTCCCCGATCCGCACATGTGATCCACTTCGCATCGGCTTGCCTCTGACATTGATGTCAGGTCTTAGCGTGGCGACGGTTCGCAAAACCGTTCCCAACAGCGAGGACAGCAGCTATGACCAGCCTTTTCGACCGTCTCCCCCTCGGTGACCTCGTGCTGCCGAACCGCGTCGTGATGGCCCCCATGACCAGGGTCCGCGCGGCGGCGGGTGGGCTGGCCACCCCGTCCATGGCCGCTTACTACGCCCAGCGGGCCAGTGCCGGGCTCATCGTCACCGAGGGCGTGCAGCCCAGCCTGATCGGCCAGTCCAACCCCGGCACCCCCGGCCTGCACACCGACGAGCAGACCGAGTCCTGGCGGCAGGTCACCGAGGCCGTGCACGTCAACGGCGGTCGCCTCTTCGCCCAGGTCATGCACGGCGGCCGGGTCTCGCACCCGGACACGACCGGGTTCCAGCCGGTCGGGCCCTCGGCGGTCGCCGCCAGCGGCACGGTGTTCACGCCGACCGGTCCCGCGCCCGCGCCGGTGCCCCGCGCGCTGGCGACCTCCGAGGTCCCCGAGCACGCAGCCTCCTACGGGCAGGCCGCGCTCCGGGCGGTCGAGGCGGGCTTCGACGGGGTCGAGCTGCACGGGGCGAACGGCTACCTGATCACGCAGTTCCTCTCCAGCAGCGCCAACGTGCGCACCGACACCTACGGCGGGTCGATCACCAACCGGATCCGGTTCGCCGTGGAAGCGGTGGAAGCCACCGTCGAGGCCGTGGGCGCCCGGCGCACCGGCATCCGGCTCTCCCCCGGCTCGGGGATCTGGGGCGCGGAGGAGACCGAGGTCCCCGAGCTCTACACGGCGCTGCTGACCGCGCTCGCGGAGTTCGACCTGGCCTACGTGCACCTGGAGGCCACCACCGACGAGGACGTGCTGCTCGGCCTGCGCAAGACCTGGCCCGGCACGCTCATCGTCAACCCCGTGCACCCGGCCTCGCCGAACCAGACCGACCAGGCCGCCGCCGACCACTGGCTCGCGATGGGCGCGGACCTCATCAGCTTCGGCCGCGCCTACATCGCCAACCCCGACCTGGTCGAACGGCTGCGCCAAGGCCTGCCGATCGCGCCGCACGACCAGGACACCTGGTACACCGGCGCCGACCAGGGCTACCTCACCTACCCGACGTACCGGCACGCGGGCTGACCGGGCCGGTTCGGCTGCGTCGGCCGACCGCGGCGCACCTGCCGCGCGCCGTGTCCCCGTGGTGGGGGACGACGGCGCGCCGGTCGTCGAAGGTCGTGCTCACGTCCCGGCCGCGAACGCGCTGGAGGCGCCCTTGGCGGAGATCGCGGTGGAGCGGTAGACGGCCGTGGCGATCTGGACGAAGGACCGGATCAGCGGGTTGGTGTCGCCCTCGTTCCACGCCGCCACCACGCGGCTCGGCGCCATGTCGGTCAGCGGCACCACGGACAGGTGGTCGGGCTGGTCGTGGCCGAGCGGGGCGATTCCGACCGTGCCGTTCCACAGGACCGCCTGGAGGCACTCCTGGACGACGCGCACCACCGGGCCCTCGCGCGGCGCGCCGCCGTTCCAGTACGCCTGCCAGATCGGATCGGTGCCGTGCGGGAACTGGAACCAGCGGCGGCCGGCCAGATCGGCCAGCTCCAGGTGGGCGCGGCGGGCCAGCGGGTCGTCGGCGCGCAGCACGGCGCCGACCGGGTCGGCCCGCAGCTCCCGCACCGCCAGCGCGGTCTCGTCGAACGGCGCACGGGTCAGGGCGACGTCGACCGATCCGGCACGCAGCCCGCAGGTCGGATCGGTCAGGTCGGTGTCGCGGACGCGGACGTCGACGCCGGGGTGCTTCCGGCGGTAGGCGGCGGCCAGCATGGTGGCGTCCTGGTCGGTGCTGTCGCCGAGGATGCCGACGGTGATGGTCGCGGTGCCCGCCGCCGCGGCCACGCGCGCCCGCGCCCGTTCGGCCTGGCCGAGCAGCGCCCGCGACTCGTCGAGCAGGACGGCCCCGACCGGGGTGAGCGCGACGCCCGCGGCGGACCGGGTGAACAGCGGGGCGCCGAGTTCGGCCTCCAGCCGCTGGATCGCCCGGCTCAACGGCGGCTGGCTCATGTGCAGCCGGACGGCGGCCCTGCCGAAGTGGAGTTCCTCGGCGACCGTCACGAAGTAGCGCAGCTCGCGTAGCTCCACGCTCCGAAGATACCCGTGGGGTATCGGCGTCGCGGAACGGGTCTTGGACAGCCGCCGTGCCCCGGCGGTGAACTGTGGACATGGCTGACGAAGTGGGCAACAGCAGTGAACCGACCGTGTCGGTGGTCGGTCCGGGTGACGGCGAGACGATCGTCCTGGGCACCACGCGACTGCGCGTCCTCGAGGACGGGAGCAACACCGGGCACCGGCTCGGGATCGCCGAGTCCGTGCTCGCCCCGCACACTCCCGGACCGCCGCAGCACCGCCACGCCCAGCACGACGAGGGTTTCTACGTCATCTCCGGCGCGGTGCGGTTCACCGTCGGGGACGACGACTACGACGCGCCCGCCGGCACGCTCGTGATGGTCCCGCCCGGCGCCCCGCACACCTTCGCCAACGTGACCGACGAGCCCGCCGTCATGCTCAGCACCTTCACGCCCGACCTGTACGTGCAGTACTTCCGCGACCTGCGGGACATGATCGCGGGCGGCCAGGCGATGACCCCGCAGGCGAACATCCAGGTGATGAGCCGCTACGGCACCGAGCCCGTCTGACCACCGCCCGCACCACCGCGAAATGGGAACAATGGACATCGCTTACTGGGTCGTCGGCGGTCTGCTCGCCCTCTTCTACGCCTACGGGGGCGTGGTGAAGGTGATCAGGAGCCGCGACCAGCTCCGGCCCATGATGGCCTGGGTGGACCGGATGCCGCTGCCCGCCGTCAGGGCGATCGGGGTGGTCGAACTGCTCGGCGCGCTCGGGCTGGTCCTGCCGCCGCTGACCGGCGTCGCGCCCTGGCTCGCCCTGGTCGCGGCCATCGGCTTCGTGCTCCTGCAGATCGGCGCGATCCCGACCCACCTGACCGGTGGGGACCGCCGGATCGCCCTCAACGTCGTGCTCGTCCTCGCCGCGGCCGTGACCGCGTGGCTGGCCACCACCTGGCTGTGACCCCCGCGAAGGCGGGGGACTTCCCACCACCACGATCCAGGAGTGACCACATGGCCGACCCGATCACGATCTCGTTGGGCTGCATGCTCTACGACCACACCGAAGCCCTGCTCGGGGGCGGAGTGGACGTAGCGGGCGTCGAGCTGCGCGCCGAGCCGAGCCACGACGTCGCGGACCTGTTCAGACGGGTGGTCGAGCGGCGAGGACCCGATGTCGCGGAGCTGGGTTTCACGTTCCTGCTGCGCAGCATGGACCTCGACGACCCGCCGCTCGTGGGGATCCCGGTGTTCATGATGAGGAAGTTCCAGCACTCGGTGATCTACGTCAACGAGGCGAGCGGCATCACCGCACCCGCCGACCTCGCGGGCGCGACCATCGGGGAGTTCGCGGTGTACGGCCACGACATGGGGATCTGGCCGAAGGGCATCCTGGCCGACGAGCACGGCTTCGCGCCGGAACGCAGCCGCTGGTTGATCGGGGGGACGGACGAACCCATGGCGCCCATGGACTTCGTCCCCCAGCGCCACCCCGACTCCGTCGACGTGCGGCACATCGGCGGCGGCGCCGCGCTCGGCCCGATGCTCGAGGAGGGGAGGATCGACGCGCTCATCTCGGCGGTCCCGCCTGCCGCGGTGCTCCGGGGGGATCGGGGTGTGCGGCGCCTGTTCGCGGACGCGGACGAGCGGGAAGCCGACTACCACCGGCGCACGGGGATCTTCCCCATCATGCACGTCGTGGTGGTCCGCAGGGATCTCCTCGACGCCAACCCCGGCCTGGCGACAGCCCTCTACCGGGCGTTCGGCGAGTCCAAGGCCGTCGCCGAGCAGGCGTACCGCGCGGGCCGGACCGCCGAGCCGTCCGCCCCGTGGCACTTCGCCCAGCTCCTCGACCGCCGCGGCGTGCTCGTCGACGACGGCCGCCACGAGCACGGGATCGCCGCCAACCGCGCCGCGATCGACACCTTCCTGCGCTACCACCACGAACAGGGGCTCTCGGACCGTCGACTCCGCTGCGAGGACGTCTTCGCCGCCGAACTCCTCGACACCTGACACCGCGCCCACACGAGCGGGGAAGTGCCGGTGGCGGACGCGCTCACCCGACCGAGGTGCAGGATCGCCACCGCGGAGCACCTCCGGGCCGTGCGCGAGCACCGCCCGGAGGTCGACGCCGAGGAATCCACTGCGCCATAACGAAATCCGGGGTGGACGGTCCGGCCTCAGCCCTCGGATCCCGTGGTCCGGTCGGTGACCGTCAGCACCGGCGCCGAGTCGGCGATGCCGACGACCACGTGCTGACCGGCGCGCAGTTCCCCGGCCAGCAGCGCGCGCGACAGCCGCCGGTCCAGTTCGCGGCCGATCGTGCGGCGCAACGGCCGGGCGCCGTACTCCGGCGCGTAACCGCGTGCCGCCAACCAGTCGACGGCCTGCTCGTCGACCTCCAGCGTGATGTCCTGCTCGCGCAGGCGTTCCCGCGTCTCCTCCAGCAGCAGCCCCGTGATCTGCCGCAGCTGGTCGGCGTCCAGCCCGCGGAACAGGATGATCTCGTCCAGCCGGTTGAGGAACTCGGGCCGGAAGTAGCGGCGCACGGTCGTCATCAACGGGTCGCGCACGTCCTCCGCGGAACGCCCCGACGACGCTGCGGCGAGCAGCTGCTCGGCACCGATGTTGCTGGTCATGATGATCGCGGTGTTGGCGAAGTCGGCGGTGCGCCCCTGCGCGTCGGTCAGCCGCCCGGCGTCCAGCACCTGGAGCAGGGTGTTGAAGACGTCCGGGTGGGCCTTCTCGATCTCGTCGAGCAGCAACACCGAGTACGGGGTGCGGCGGACGGCGCCGGTGAGCTGGCCCGCGTCGTCGTAGCCCACGTAGCCGGGAGGGGCGCCGGTCAGCCGGGTCACCGTGTGCTGCTGGGAGAACTCGCTCATGTCGAACCGGATCAACCGGTCGCGCGAGCCGAACAGCGCCTCGGCCAGAGCGCGCGCCACCTCGGTCTTGCCCACGCCGGTGGGGCCCAGGAACAGGAACGAGCCGATCGGCCGGTCCGGGTGCTTGAGGCCCGCGCGGCCCTGGCGGACGGCGTCGGCGACCGCCTCGACGGCCTCGTCCTGGCCGACGATTCGCTGGTGCAGGTGCTCCTCCAGGTGCAGCAGGCGGTGCCGCTCGGCCTCGGTGAGCCGCGAGACCGGGATGCCGGTGCTGCGTGACACCACCTCCGCCACGTCGTTGGCGTCGACCGTCGGCGCGTCGACCATGGCGGCGCGCGCCGTCTCCAGGTCGGCGGTCGCGCGGGCCAGTTCGTCCTCCAGGTAGAGCACACGCCCGTCGTCGTCCTGCGCGGTGGCGGCGGCGATGTCCCGTTCGAGGTTGGCGACCTTCCGCTCCAGCGGGGCCGGATCGGGTGCCGCGGACTTCTCCCGCAGCCGGACCCGCGACCCCGCCCGGTCGACCAGGTCGACGGCCTTGTCCGGCAGGAACCGGTCGGCGATGTAGCGGGTGGACAGCTCCACGGCCGCGACGAGCGCCTCGTCGGTGACGCGCACGCCGTGGTGGCTCTCGTAGCGGCCGCGCAGCCCCCGCAGGATCTCGATGGCCTCCTCGCGCGAGGGCTCGGCGACCAGGATGGGCTGGAAACGCCGTTCCAGCGCCGGGTCCTTCGCGATGTGCCGCCGGTAGTCCTCGACCGTGGTCGCGCCGACGACCTGGAGCCTGCCGCCGCTCAACGCGGGCTTGAGCATGTTCGCGGCGTCCATCGGCGCGCCCTCGGCACTGCCCGCGCCCACCAGGGTGTGCAGCTCGTCGATGAACAGCACCACCATCCGGTTGGCCACCGACACCTCGTCGATCACGCCCTGGAGGCGCTCCTCGAACTCGCCGCGGTACTTCGACCCGGCGACCATGCCCGCCAGGTCCAACGAGATCAGCCGCCTGCCCTCCAACGTGGCCGGGACGTCGCCGCTCGCCATCCGCTGCGCGATGCCCTCGACGATCGCGGTCTTGCCGACGCCGGGGTCGCCGATCAGCACCGGGTTGTTCTTGGTGCGCCGCGACAGCACCTCCAGGACCTCGTCGATCACGTCCTCGCGCCCGACCACCGGGTCCAGCAGGCCGTCGCGGGCCTCGGCGGTCAGGTCGCGGCCGAAGCTGTCGGTCCGCCGGGTCGACGACCCCGCCTGCCCCGGTCCTCCCAGCCCGCTGAAGAGCCTGCCGACCAGGTCGTCCAGTGAGTCGAACCAGTCGTCAGCCATCGCGGGCCGCCTCCGCTCGGTGGGGATGGGTCACCCCGATCCTCCACGCGTTCGGCACCGGCGGCCACCGTCAGCCGTCAACGCCGGTCAGACGGGCGTGGGCGCACTTGCGGAACGCGGCCACGAGACGACCGTTGTCGCCCGCGCGGGTCGCCAGCACGACGTGGCTCGGGTCGACGCCGAGCAGCGGGACCGTGGTGAGGTCGGGTTGCATGCGCAGCGCGCCGAGGCTCGCCGCCACGATCGCCACCGCCTGGCCCGCGGCGACGAGTTCGAGCTTGTCCTCGACGGCCTCGACGAACGGCCCGTCGGGCGCCGGGCTGCCGTCGGGACGGGGGTCGATGCGCCAGTAGGCGTTCCAGGCCGGGTCGGTCAGCCGAGAGAGCGGTTCGTCGGCGATGTCGTCCAGCGTGGCGGACTCCCTGCCCGCCAGCCGGTGGTGGCGGGGGAGCAGCAGCACCCTGGGCTCGTCGAACAGCACCGTCACGTGCAGCCCCGCGGTGTCGAGCGGCAGCCTGCTCACAGCGGCGTCCACCCGGTGCCCGAGCAGGGCCTCGCGCGGCTGGTCCCACGCCAGGTGCAGGGTGTGCACCTCGGCGTCGGGATGCGCGCGGCGCAGCTCGTGCACCGCCGGGCCCACGTCGAGGCCGGTGGTGTGGCCGATGGTGAACCGGCTGGGGCGGGCGGCGGCGCGGGTGTCGACCGCGGCCTGGGCGGCCGACCGCAGCAGCGCCTTGGCGCGCGGGAGGAACACCTCGCCCGCCTCGGTGAGCAGGGTGCCCTGGGGCGTGCGGTCGAACAGGCGGGCGCCGAGCACCCGTTCGAGCTGCCGGACCTGCCTGCTCAGCGACGGCTGGGTGATGTGCAGCGCCTCCGCGGCGCGGCCGAAGTGCCGGTGCCCGGCGACGGCGGTGAAGTACCGCACCAGCCGCAGGTCGAGGTCGATCGGGGCGGGAAGCGGGTCGGACATGGGGCCAGCTTAACGCCTTGAGCTGTGCTCATGCCTGGAACGCATTGCGTTGCGGAACAGGTATTGGACCTCGGCAGGTCGTCGGCCGCAGGGTGGGGGAGCAGCCCGCACCGCCCCACCGGAGGCGGCGGATCCGACAGTCCACTGGAGACACCATGATCGTCATCACGACACCCGCGGGCCAGATCGGGCGCCAGGTCCTCGACCGCGTCCTCGACCGCGGCGAGCCCGTCCGGGTGATCGCCCGCGACCCCTCCCGGCTGCCCGAGGGGGTGCGCGAGCGCGTCGAGGTCGTGCCGGGGTCGCACGGCGACGCCGACGTCCTCGACCGCGCGTTCGACGGCGCCGACTCGGTGTTCTGGCTGGTCCCGCCGAACCCCCGCGCCGCCAGTGTCGACGCCGCCTACGTCGACTTCACCAGGCCCGCGTGCGAGGCCTTCGGGCGCCACGGCGTCAACCGCGTGGTCGGCGTCTCGGCTCTGGGTCGCGGCGTGTCCGACAACGCCGGGTTCGTGTCGGCGACGCTCGCCGCGGACGACGCGATCGCCGCCACCGGCGTGGCCTACCGCGCGCTGGTGATGCCGTCGTTCATGGACAACGTCCTGCGCCAGGTCGTCCCGATCAGGGACCGCGGCGTGTACTCGCAGCCGATCCCCGGCGACCTCAAGGCCCCCACGTGCGCCACCCGCGACATCGCCGCGGTCGCCGCGCGCCTGCTGCTCGACCACTCCTGGAGCGGGAACGGCAGCGTCGCGGTGCTGGGGCCGGAGGACCTGTCCGCCGACGACATGGCGCGGACCATGTCCGAGGTGCTGGGCAGGCCGGTGCGCTTCGAGCGGACCCCGATCGAGGCGTACCGGGCGATGCTGACCGGGAACGGGATGTCCGACGCGATGGCGCAGGGGATGGTGGACATGGTGGTGGCCAAGGAGAACGGGCTCGACAACGCCGAGCCGCGCACGCCGGGGTCCAGCACCCCGACGAGCTTCCGCAAGTGGTGCGAGGAAGTGCTCAGGCCCGCCGTCCTGGCGTGAGACGCCGACAGGCCGGTGGGCTGCCACCCACCGGCCTGTCTTCGCGACCTCCGCCCTCGGCGGGATGCGGTCCACTCATCCCGCCGCGGCGGTGTCCCGCCCGCCGTCCGAAGTGGACGGTGGCGTCAGGGCCTGCCGGGCAGGCGGTAGTTGTCGCCGAGCACCTGGCCGCGGTCGGGCTTGTAGAGGTCGAAGCCCTTCGGGTTGCACTGGAGGCCGCCGTTGATGCAGTGGCTCACCAGCGCCGCCAGTGTGGGGACGTCCCAGGCGTTGAAGAAGTCGTAGTGCCACGAGAAGCCGCGGCCGCTCGCGAGCCGCACCGCCGACATGTCGCCGTCCACCGGGAAGGCGATCTTGAACTCCAGCATCGGCACCGGCCGCGGGTGGCTGGCCGGGCAGACCCCGTTGACCGGGTAGGCCATGTGGCTCTTGTGGTCCGCGGAGTCGAGGTCGACGCCGTTCCAGCAACTCGGGGCCTGGTAGCGGATGTTGAGCTGGGACCCGATCGGGCAGTTGGCCGGGAAGTCCCAGTTCTTCGAGCTGTTGCCGCACTCCCAGCCCTCGACGGCGCCGGGCGCGGTGCGGAACTGCTCCTGGGTCGCGGTCACGCTGCCGACCACGTACCGCAGCCCCTGCGGGAAGGGGCGGACGGCCTTGTAGTCCAGGATGCCGGACTTGTAGTAGACGACCTGCGCGAAGTTCGGCATGAACGGCTGGTCGCCCTTGAAGACGGTGGGGAACCAGTACGCCGAGAGGTCGTCGGGGTTCACGCACGACGTGGCGTACGCGCCGGGCGCGAGCAGCGACGGCAGCGTGGTGCTCGCGTTGGTCGTCCTGTTGCCGACGAACGTGTGGTCGTGCGACGCGCCGGGGAGGTTGGGCAGCACGATCGGGTCGTCGGGGGCGTGCTTGGTGACCGAGCAGTTCGTCTGGAACTCGTGGTGCGTGACGAGCGTGTCGGCCTGGGCGGCGAGGCCGGAGCTGACGAGCGTGGACGCGGCCAGCACGGCCGCCACGCCCGCTGAGAGGAGCGAGAGTCTGCGGATCACGGATCCTCCTGCAGGGAGAGGAGCGCCGCCGGATCGCGGCGCGAACCTGGAGCGGTCAACTTGGAGAGCGCTCTCCCACAGGATGTGACCCTCCTGTGTGCCTGTCAAGCTCGGAGAACCACTCCTGGCGTGTTCCGGTCGTAATTTCGCAGGTAGATTGCTTGACATCTCCGACATCCGCTCGTAACACTCAGGGCTCACCGGAGAGCGCTCTCCCATCGGTCCCCGCTGCCGGGGGTTCGAGCGGCTCACACCGGCGCGGTCCCCACCCAGGTAGGAGATGTCATGCGCACCGATCCGCCCGACGCATCCCTGCGGCGCAGGCGAACCCGTCCCCTCGCCCTGGTCGCGCTGCTCGCCGTGTTCCTCGGCTGCCTCGTGGCCACGGCGAACCCCGCCCAGGCCGCCACCCTGCTCTCCCAGGGCAAACCGGCGACCGCCTCGTCGAGCGAGGGCGCGGGCACCGCTCCCGCCGCCGCCGTCGACGGCGACCTGAACACCCGCTGGAGCAGCACGTTCAGCGACCCGCAGTGGTTGCAGGTCGACCTCGGCTCGACCGCCGCCATCAGCGAGGTCGTGCTGCGCTGGGAATCGGCCTACGCCACGGCGTTCCAGATCCAGGTCTCCGACAACGCGCAGGACTGGCGCTCGGTCTACAGCACCACGACCGGCCCCGGCGGCACGCAGACCCTCGCGGTCTCCGGCAGCGGCCGGTACGTGCGGATGCTCGGCACCCAGCGCGCCAACGGCTACGGCTACTCCCTGTGGGAGTTCCAGGTCAGCGGCACGCCCGGCGGCGGCGGCAACCCCGGCAACCCCGGCGGCGGACCCGGCATCACGCGGGTCACCGGCACGCAGGGCAACTGGCAGCTCTCCGTCGACGGCGCCCCCTACGTGGTCAAGGGCCTCACCTGGGGACCCCCGGTCTCCGAGGCCGCGAGCCGGATGCCCGACGTGAAGTCCATGGGCGTCAACACGATCCGCACCTGGGGCACCGACGCGGGCAGCAAGCCGCTGTTCGACGCCGCGGCCGCCAACGGCGTCAAGGTCGTCGCGGGCTTCTGGCTGCAACCGGGCGGCGGCCCCGGCAGCGGCGGCTGCGTCAACTACGTCACCGACGCCACCTACAAGGCGAACATGCTCTCGGAGATCCAGCGCTGGGTCACCGAGTACAAGGCCCACCAGGGCGTGCTGATGTGGAACGTCGGCAACGAGTCCATCCTCGGCATGCAGAACTGCTTCTCCGGCACCGAGCTGGAGAACCAGCGCAACGCCTACGCCCGCTTCGTCAACGACGCGGCCCGCGCCATCCACGCGATCGACGCGAACCACCCCGTCACCAACACCGACGCGTGGACCGGCGCGTGGCCCTACCTCAAGGCCAACGCCCCCGACCTGGACCTGTACTCGGTCAACGCCTACAACGCCGTGTGCAACATCAGGCAGGACTGGATCAACGGCGGCTACACCAAGCCCTACATCGTCACCGAGGGCGGCCCCGCCGGTGAGTGGGAGGTCCCCAACGACGTCAACGGCGTCCCGACCGAGCCGACCGACGTGGCCAAGCGCGACGGTTACCTGCGCGCGTGGAACTGCATCACCGGCCACACCGGTGTCGCGCTGGGCGCCACGCTGTTCCACTACGGCACCGAAGGCGACTTCGGCGGCGTCTGGTTCAACCTGATCCCCAACGGCGAGAAGCGGCTGTCCTACTACGCGGTGCGGCAGATGTACGGCGGCGCGGCGGCTCCCAACACCCCGCCGGTGATCACGAACATGGCTCTCAGTCGCACCACCGACGTCCCGGCAGGCGGCACGTTCACGCTGTCCGCCAACGTCAGCGACCCCAACGGGGACCCGATCAGCTACACGATCGGCCTCAACAGCAAGTACATCAACGGTGCGGGCGGCATCATCTCCGCCGCGTTCACCGGCAACGGCCCGTTCACGGTGACCGCGCCGCAGATGCTGGGCGTGTGGAAGGTGTACCTGTACGCCAGGGACGGCAAGGGCAACATCGGCATCGAGACCAAGTCCTTCCGCGTGGTCCCGCCGCCGGTGCAGGGCACGAACATCGCCCAGGGCAAGCCGACCACCGCGTCGTCCTACCAGGCCGTCGGCGACGGCGCCCCGTACCCGCCGGAGCGCGCCACCGACGGCAACGCCACCACCCGGTGGGCCAGCGACTGGAGCGACCCGCAGTGGATCAGGGTCGACCTCGGCTCGGTCCAGACGTTCAACCACGTCCAGCTGATCTGGGAGGCCGCGTTCGGCAAGGCCTACCGGATCCAGGCCTCCGACGACGGCACCAACTGGCGCGACCTGTACGCCACCACCACCGGTGACGGCGGGGCGGACGACGTCGACGTGACGGCCACGGCCCGCTACGTCCGCGTCAACGCCACCCAGCGCGGCACCGCGTGGGGCTACGCGATGTACGAGTTCGGCGTCTACCGGCGCTGAGCGCGGCACGTGCGGCGGGGAGGTGGGGCGTTCGCGCCCCGCCTCCCCGTTCCCGTTCCCGCTCCGGACGACCCCGCGCAACCCCAGTCTTCGCCGAAGGCACCCCTGCAAAGGGGCGTCCGTTCGATCCGTCAACCCCCGGAAATGCTATTCGCCCCCCTGTTCCGAATTCACCGGAATGGACGCCGTCAGCGGTCCAATCCCTGAATGTCGTCCCCTGCCGCAACATTCCCCGTTCTTCGATTGACCGCTTTCCGGACGCGCCACTAGATTCGCTGACGTCGCCTAGCGAAAACTTGCTGACCAGCGCCGAGGGAAGTACGTGACGCCATGATCAACGAAGATCAATCCTCCGGCCGATCGGTCGGGACGGTCCTTCGGCAACTCGGTGGCCATCTCGCGAGCATCGTCATGCCGAACATCGGCGCTTTCATCGCATGGGGTCTGATCACGGCGTTGTTCATTCCCGACGGCTGGCTGCCGAATTCGACGCTGGAGCGGTTGGTCGACCCGATGGTCAGGGTTCTGCTGCCGATCCTGATCGCCTACACCGGCGGTCGGCTGGTGCACGAGCACCGCGGCGGCGTGGTCGGCGCGGTGGCCACGATCGGCATCGTCGTCGGCGCCGACATCCCGATGTTCTTCGGCGCGATGATCATGGGTCCGGTCGGCGCGCTGGCGATCAGGCTGTTCGACCGCCACCTCGGCCACCGGGCGTCGTCGGGCTTCAAGATGCTGGTCGACAACTTCAGCGCGGGCATCATCGGCGGCGGGCTCGCGATAGCGGGCACGCTCAGCATCGGTCCCGCCGTCGAGGTGGCGACCAAGGCGCTGGGCAGCGGCGTGCACTGGGTGATCGACCAGCACCTGCTCCCGCTGGTGTCGCTGATCATCGAGCCCGCGAAGGTCCTGTTCCTCAACAACGCCGTCAACCACGGCGTCCTGGCGCCACTGGGCGTGGAGGACGCGGCGGCCACCGGCAAGGCGATCCACTTCCTGCTGGAGACCAACCCCGGACCGGGTCTCGGCATCCTGCTGGCCTGCTCGCTGTTCGGCGACCGGATGACGCGGGCCACCGCGCCCGGCGCGGTCGTCATCCACTTCCTCGGCGGCATCCACGAGATCTACTTCCCGTACGTGCTGGCCGCGCCCCGGCTGGTCCTGGCCGCGATAGCGGGCGGCGCCGCTGGCGTGTTCGTGTTCGACGCCACCGGTGCCGGCCTCATCGCGACGCCGTCACCGGGCAGCATCATCGCGCTGATGGCCGTCACGCCCAGGGGCGGCTACCTGCCCGTCATCGCGGGCGTGGCCGCCGCGACCGCCGTCTCGTTCGCCGTCGCCGCCGCGCTGCTGAAGCTGGGCAAGGGCAGGGACGAAGGCGTGGAGGGCGGCGGACGGGTCACCGCGCACGCCGCACCGCTGGCGGCAAGCCGTTGACCGGCGCGACGGGGCGGGACGACGACAGCGCGGCGACGCGATGACCAAGCGCGCGAAGAAGGCCGAGTTCCACCCGCTGGCCTTCGGTGGATGGCCGGACTACCAGCAGTGGGCGGACAACGACTTCCGCCCCTGCCCGCAGGGGTGGTCCCGACCGGAACCCGAGCCCGAACCGGAACCGACGCCGGAACCCGAGCCGGAACCCCCGCCCCGGCGCCCGCACCTGTGGGAGGCGTTCGCCAAGAACAAGGCGGCCGCCGTGCAGCCGCCACCGGGTCCGCCCGTCGAGCCGGAACCACCCGCCGAGTGGAACGCGTTCACCAAGACGAACCCGGAGCCGGTGCCGCCGGCGGTGTGGGGAGCCTTCACCGAGGAACCCGCCGAACCGGACGTGGCCGTGCCGCTGCCGCGACCGCCCCTCAAGGACCAGACGTGGGAGGCCTTCGCCGCGGCGGGGCTCGAACCGGTCCTCGACCGGCCGCGCCCCGAACCCGCCGGCGCATCCGAACCGGACGGTGTCCCCGAACCGGACGGTGTCCCCGAACCGGACGGTGTCCCCGAACCGGACGGTGTCCCCGAACCGGACTTCGTCCTGGTGGACGAGGACATGGTGGTGCGGCCCTACATCCGCACGCAGGGCCGGGTCGAGCAGGGGCACGACCTGCGCCTGGAGACCATGCTGTCGGTGACCAGGCTGCACGAGCGCGAGCCGGGCAACCCCGGCATCACCTCGGACACCGCCCTGATCTGCAACCTGTGCGTCAGCGCCCCGCAGTCGGTCGCGGAGGTGTCGGCCTACCTCAACGCCCCGCTCGGCGTGGCGCGCGTGCTCATCGCCGACGCGATCGAGGCGGGCCTGGTCGTGGTCGACCAGCGGCCGTCCACCGCGGACAGCAGGCCGGGGCGCGAACTGCTCGAACGGGTCCGCGAGGGGCTGCTCCGGATGTCCTGACCGGGATCAGCGGACCACGACGAGGTACAGGCCGTACACGACGACCGCCGCGCAGGCCAGGAAGCACAGCGCGGAGGTCGCCGTCGCCACGCCCGCCGGACGCCGATCGGCCCGCGCGGTCGTCCGGCGGTCCAGCGCGACGATCCCCGAGGAGAACAGGGCGACCACCCCGACGCCCGCGGTCAGCGCGACGAGGAGGACCTCGCCCAACGCGCTCCAGTTCACGTGCACGGTCGGCTCCTCGCTCAGGCGGTGGCGCGGGTGGGGACGTCGTTGACGTTGTGCGCGCCGACGGGGTCGCGGCGCGAGGCGACGTAGCAGCCGACGGCGATCGCGGCGGCGGCGAGCGCCACGACGATCGTGCCCGCCGTGCCCTGCGCGGCCAGTTCACCGGCCAGCGCGCCGACGACGGCCGCGGCGGGCAGGGTGAGCAGCCACGCCACCGCCATCCGCCCGGCCACGCCCCAGCGGACCTCGGCCAGGCGCTTGCCGACGCCCGCGCCGATCACACCGCCGGAGCAGACGTGCGTGGTGGACAGCGCGAACCCCAGCTGCGACGAGGTCAGGATGACCGCGGCGGCACTGGTCTCGGCCGCGAACCCCTGCGGGCTCTCGATGTCCGTGATGCCCTTGCCCATCGTGCGGATGATCCGCCAGCCGCCCAGGTAGGTGCCCAGCGCGATGGCCGTGCCCGCGGACAGGACCACCCACAGCGGCGGCCGCGCCCCGGCGGGCAGCGATCCCGCGGTGATCAGCGTCAGCGTGATGACGCCCATGGTCTTCTGCGCGTCGTTCGTGCCGTGCGCCAACGACACCAGCGACGCCGACGCGACCTGCCCGATCCGGAAACCGCGGGTGCGGGTGCCACCGGAGGTCCGGCGGGTGATCGTGTAGGCCAGGTAGGTGGCGATCGCCGCCACCACACCGGCGATCAGCGGTGAGGCCACCGCCGGGATCAGCACCTTCTCCACCACCGTCGTGAACCGCACCGCGTCCGCGCCGGACGCCACCCAGGTCGCGCCGATCAGGCCGCCGAACAGGGCGTGCGAGGAACTGGACGGCAGTCCCAGCAGCCACGTCGCGAGGTTCCACACCACCGCGCCGACTAGCCCGCCGAAGATGATCGCCGGGCTGATCCTGCTCTCGTCGACGATCCCGCTCGAGATCGTCTTCGCGACCTCGATGGACAGGAACGCCCCCGCCAGGTTCAGCACCGCCGACATGCCCACCGCCACCTTGGGCCTCAACGCCCCGGTGGCGATGGACGTGGCCATCGCGTTCGCGGTGTCGTGGAACCCGTTGGTGAAGTCGAAGGCCAAGGCGGTCACCACGACCACCAGGACGATCACCGAGACGTCCATCGCGCCCTCCTCCGTCGACGGTGGGATCGACCCGAAGGTACGAGCCGAATCCGAACAACGGGTGAACACGGGCCGGTGAACGGATTTCAACCGCTGTGCGGCTGCTGTTCGGCCGGACGTCGACCGCGCGGCAGCGGGTACCGACAGGCTGCCGGGCACAGCTACCGCGCACCTGGAGGCACCACCACATGGCCGACACCCCGATCGTCGGGCGCCGCACCGTCCTGCAGGCCGCGTTCACCGCGCCCGCGGTCGCGGCTCTCGCGGCCACGACCGCCCCCGAGGCGTCCGCCCGGACCTCGCCCCACGACCCGGACGACCCGCGCTTCACGATCGCGGTGCTGCCGGACACCCAGTACCTCCTCGACGAGGGCGGCTCGGACTCCGAACCGGTCCGGCACACCCTGCGCGCGCTGCTCCAGCGCCCGGACGTCGTGTTCCTGGCCCACCTCGGCGACGTGACCGAGCACGGCACCGAGCGCGAGATGCGCACGGCCGACTCGGTGTTCCGCGTCCTGGACGGCCGGATGCCCTACAGCGTCCTGGCGGGCAACCACGACGTGCCGGGCGGCACCGACGACCAGCGCGCCGCCACCCCGTACTCGCGGACGTTCCCGCCCGGCCGGTTCTCCCGGATGCCGACGTTCGGCGGCTTCGACGCCAAGGGGTGCAACAGCTTCCACGTCATCCGCGCGGGCGGGCGGCGGTGGCTGCTGCTGGCGCTGGACTGGCGCGTGTCCGACCAGGGGCTCCGGTGGGCCCAGCAGGTCATCGACCAGCACCCGACGCTGCCGGTCGTCCTCACCACGCACGACCTGGTGTCCGCCGACGACGGCCACGCCGAGCTGTCCGAGCACGGGCGGCGGTTGTGGGACGGCCTGATCCGCCGCAACGACCAGATCTTCCTCACCCTCAACGGCCACTACTGGCCGCCGGGGCGCACGACGCTGACCAACGACCACGGCAACCCCGTGCACCTGCACATCACCAACTACCAGGACCGCTACTACGGCGGCGCGGGCATGGTCCGCTTCTACACCTTCGACGTCGCCCGCGGCGTGATCGACGTCGAGACGCTCTCCCCGTGGCTGCTGACCCGCGGCTCCACGGTGCCCGAGGTCGAGACCGCCAGGCTGACCGGCGACGCCGACCGGTTCTCCGTGGAGATCGACTTCCGCGAGCGCTTCGCCGGGTTCGCCCCGCCCGCGCTGCCCGCCGCGCGCCCCGCGGCCGCCGTGCTCGTCAAGGACACGGTGGCCTACTGGCGCTTCGACACCGACGGCCTGCCCGCGGCGGGCGCCGAAGGCGGCCCGGTCGCGCCCGGCAGCGTCGCCCGCGACCTCACCGGCCACGGCAACGACCTCACCGTCCACCTGCTCGGCGCGGGCGGCCCCGAGGCGCTGACCTGGTCCGCCGACCACCACGACACCGCGCCCGCCCACGCCAGCCTCCGCTTCGGCGGCGGCCACGACCCCGACCGCGGCGCCGTCCTGCGGGCCTCGCCGAAGGCCCCGGTCAACAGCGCCAGGTTCGAGTCCGGCTACACCATCGAGACCTTCCTCAAGCTGCCCGAGCCGTTCGAGGGCGACCACGCGTTCATGGGCGTGCTCAGCTGGGAGGGCCGCAGCGGCGACGCGGGCAAGTCCAGCGGCTGGTCGCCGGAGGAACCCACCTGCAGCCTCAACGTCTCCGGCGAGCGCTTCCTCCAGTTCGTCGTCTACCCCGTCCCGACCGACGCCGACCCGACCTCCTGGAGCCACGCCGTCCCGACCGGCCGCTGGACCCACGTCGCCGTGGTCAACGACGGCAGGCGCACCACGATGTACGTGGACGGCGCGAAGATCTCCCGCAACGCCGCCGAGGAGTCCAGGGGCATCTCCACGCTGGGCAAGCCGTTCGTCATCGGCGCCACCCAGTTCGCCCTGCGCTACGGGCACGGGTTCTACGGCTGGATCGGCGACACCCGGATCGTGGCACGGGCGCTGCGTCCGGAGCAGTTCCTCACCGCGGTGCCGGGGCGGTAGGCGGTCGCGGGGTCATCCGCCGACGGTGCCGCCCCCGGTCAGGTCGAGCAGCACACCGCACCCAGGGGTGAGCAGCCCGGTCAGGCGGGTGCGGCCACAGCCGGTGTCCAGCACGAGGTCGGGTGCCAGCCGGCCCGGCCAGGGGTGGTCGCCGCCGGGGGACACGCGGTAGCGGGTGTCCAGGCCGGTGACGGTCTCGGCGAAGGCGCGGTTGCCCGCGGGGTGGGTGGCGACGCGGGTGAACAGGGCGACCAGCGGCGCGAGCACCGGGCCGAGTCGCGGACGCACGACCGCACCGCGTGCCCACTCCCCGCGGACGGGACGAGCGGGCACGCGGTGCGGTCGGCGCTATCCGATGGCCGGAATCCCGGTGGCGGCAGGGGAGTGGGCTTCCGCGGCGCACGCGACGTCGTGCGCCGGGCGCTGCCCGCCGAGCAGGTACGCGGTCACCTTGTCGTTCGCGCACGTGTTCCCGGCGAAGAGGTACGCGCCGTGCCCGGCGTGGTCGATGGTCAGCATCGCCGCGCGGTCCCCAAAAGCCCGCCGCGTCGACAGCGCGCCCGCCAGCGGCGTGGCGGGGTCGCGCTCGTTCTGCACCATGAGCACGTTGCGCGGGCCGCGGTCGGAGATCCGCACCGGCTGCTCGACGGGGTCCGGCCAGAACGCGCACGGGTAGACGTTGGCCGCCGCCGCGCCGAACATCGGGTAGTGGACGCGGTCGACGGCGACGTTGCGCTCGTAGGTCGCCACCGACGTGGGCCAGCGGGAATCGCCGCACATCACGTGGAAGCGCCCGGAGATCAGGGATTCGAGCCGCGAGAGGTCGGGTGAGGGGCCCGGCGGCAGCGGGGTGTCGGTGTCCAACGCCCTCCAGTTCGCGGCCATCGCGCCGAACGCGGCGTCACCGCCGGCGTAGAGGCCGACGAACGTGAGCATGCGGAACAACGGGCCGCTGATGCCCTGCACGGGCGTCCGGTCGAGACGGCCGGCGAGGTCGAAGTACTTCGCCCGCACCAGTTCCGGTGTCCCGCCCAGGCCGTACTCGGGGTGGGCCGCCGCCCACTTCGCGAAGTCGGGGAACGCGTCCTCCACGCCGCGGGCGTACATCCGACCGCCCTCGACGTCCCAGCCGCCCGCGCCGAGGTTGCTGTCGAGCACGACGCGGTCGGTGGTCCGCGGGAACAGCGCGGTGTACACCGCGCCCAGGTACGTGCCGTACGAGTAGCCGAGGAACGACGCCGTCCGCTCGCCCAGCGCGGCGCGGATCAGGTCCAGGTCGCGGGCGATGTTCGCGGTCGTGTTGTGCGGCAGCAGGTCCGCGGTCGGCGACGCGGCGCACTTCCGGGCGATCGTCTCCGCCTCCACGGCCCTCTTCCGCACGTCGGCGGGCGTCACGGCGTACGGCGGGACGCTGCCCGCGTTCCGCTGCTCCTCGGTCAGGTCGCACGTCACCGGTGTGCTGCGGCCGATGCCGCGCGGGTCGACGCCGATCACGTCGTAGGCGTCCAGCACGCTCTGCGGCAGACCGCCCCGGCGCAGGTCGGCCGGGAAGGTCAGGCCCTCGCTCGGCCCGCCGGGGTTGGTGAGCAGGACACCGCGGCGCTTCGCCGGGTTCTTGCTCGCCAGGCGCGAGATCGTCACCTCGATCCGGCGGCCGTCCGGTTCCCGGTAGTCCAACGGCACCCGGAGCGTCCCGCACTCCACACCCGGAGCCACGACGTCGGCCGGGCACTCGACCCACCGCACGGTGGCGGCGGGCGCCGCCGACGACACTCCGGGCACCACCAACGCCGCCACGGCCACCACCACGGCGACAACGGGCACTGTTGTTCGCATGTGCAAATCCCCTTCCTCGTGGCGTGCCCCGTCGGCACGCCGAAACCGGGTGACGTCAGTCGTTCATGCGGATCAGGACATCGATCTGCGCCGCGTTGTAGACCTCGGCGACGGCCTCGGCCATCACCCTCAACGCGAACCGCTCGCCCCGCGGCGCACCCGTGTACACGCCGGTGGACTCCGGGAACGCGGCGCGCATCTCCCGCACGAACGGGAGCGCGCGCATGGC
This sequence comes from Umezawaea sp. Da 62-37, assembly GCF_032460545.1. Taxonomy (GTDB): domain Bacteria; phylum Actinomycetota; class Actinomycetes; order Mycobacteriales; family Pseudonocardiaceae; genus Umezawaea. The sequence continues at coordinate 572,576 of NZ_CP135965.1, read as the reverse complement.
GTCGGCCAGGCGTTGTCGGGTCGCCTCGTCCGCGTCGGCGGGCAGGGCGTCGAACTCCGCCTCCACGGGGTCCTTCGAGTAGCCCTCCAGCACCCCGGCGTACGAGGACAGCGCCTCCGGCGCGATCAGCCGGGCCAGCACGACGGTGACCGCGCGGTCCTGCGGTGACAGGTCCGCGTCCGCGATGCTCGCGGCGAGGTCGGGAGGGAGGTCGGTCGGCGTCTCCTCGCTCAGGACAAGGGCGAGTTCCGCCCGCACCGCCTGGAGGCGCTCGATCGTGGCGGCCAGTTCGGCGTCCAGCCCGCGCAGCGCCTCGCCGGGGTGCTCGTCGGCGTCGCCCAGTTCCGCGATCCGCGCCAACGGGAGCCCGAGGCCGGTGAGGCGCTTGATCCGCAGCACGCGCACGAGGTGGGGCACGCCGTAGCTCTTGTAGCCGTTGGCCCGGCGTTCGGGCTCGGCCAGCAGACCCACCTCGTGGTAGTGCCGGATCGTCCGCAGCGTCGTGCCCGCCAGCTCGGCGAGCTGACTGGTGCTCCACCCCACGACGACCCCCGGATCCCTCGGCGCGGTCGCACCGACACGTCCAGTGGAAACCATGCCGCTGCGGCACGGTCAAGGCCGCCGCGGAGTTCGCGACGAAGGGATGAGGCGGCGATCCACCTTCGTCTCCCCCGGGACTCGCCGCGGTCCGGTCGACATGCGGAGGGCGCACGGCGCGATTACGGTGCTCCCACCACTGGCGGTAGCGGCACGTGCTCAACCGATCGCGGGCAGTCACCACGGGGTGCGGAGGGAGATCCGATGGCGGTGCGGACACAGGACCCGTCGGGGGAACGGGTGCCCGTCGAGCACCGGTTCCTCGGGCTGGACCGGCGGACCTTCGGCGTGGGGTTCCTCGTACTGGGGATCGCCCTGGTGCTGATCTACGGGTTGCCCGCGCTCAACGCGGCGATCCCGTGGCACAACGAGATCCGGGCGGGTGACGTGCTGGACCTGGGGGACGGGGCGACCGCGGTGCCGCCGGTGGGCTGGCAGCTGGAGGACGGCACGCTGACCACCGGTGCGGGGACGACACCCTCGACCGTGCACGTCGAGCTGGCCTCGGGTGGCGCGAAGGTCGAACTGCGGGGCACCTCCTACCAGGGGAGCGCCGGGGGCTTCCTCGACCAGGTGGGGCGTTCGGAGGGCGACGACGTGCCCGCGGTCACCGGGCCGCGTGACACGGTGACCACCGCCGCGGGCCTGGTCGGGGTGGTGGAGAGCAGCACGGGACCCGGCGGCGACGGGCTGGACGTGGCCTTCAAGATGGCCACCGGCCCGGCGGAGGCGGTCGACGCGGCTCCCGCGCTGCTGGTCAGGGTCCGCACCGCGCCGGGGCGGTTCGAGGACTTCCGCGACGAGGTCGCGGCGCTGCTGCGCAGCATCACACCGGGGGACCGGCGATGACCGACGCGACCTCCTCCGTGAACGTGGCGGCGCCACCCGCGGGAACCAGGGCGGCGCAGCTGGCCGCGATCGAGCAGTCGGGCTGGGGCCTGCGGTTCCGCTTCCCGCAGCCGCACAACCTGGCGTTCTGGGTGTACGTGATCGGCGTCGGTGGCGGCGCGCTGTCCATGTTCCGCTACTTCGGCCAGGGGGCCGGGTTCTACACACCTGCCCTGACCGGCGGCGCACTGCTGTTCGGCCTCTACCTGGTGCCGTGGCTGCTGCTCCTGCGCCACCACAACCGCTACACCGCCCAACCGGCCGGGTTGCTCGCGGCCGGGTTCCTCTGGGGCGGTGTCGCCGCGACCTTCTGGATCGCCCTGCCCGCCAACGGCGCGTTGCTGGAGATCTGGGCCAAGCTCGGCGGCACCTCCTTCGCCGCCGACTGGGCCGCGGGCCTCACCGCGCCCATCAACGAGGAGTGGGGCAAGGCACTGGGGCTGGTGCTGCTCATCGGCCTGGCTCCGCGCCTGGTCCGCAGCGCCTACGACGGGTTCATCATCGGCGCGTTCATCGGCCTGGGCTTCGAGGTCTTCGAGGACGTCCTGTACGTCTACAACGGCGCCGCCCAGCTCTACGGCGTCGACCAGTTCGGCACGTCGCTGCAGATGTTCGTCATCCGCGGCGCGTCCGGGATCGTGTCGCACGCGCTGTTCAGCGCGATCTTCTGCGCGGGGCTGATGTGGGTCCTGGGCCGCACGCCCGGTGAACGCGACGTCGTGCGGGGCGTGCTGGCCATGCTGGCGGCGATGGTCTTCCACTTCGCCTGGGACGACATGGGCGGTCTCGGCGGCGGCGGGCTCTGGGCCGCGGTGCTGCCGTTCCTCATCGCCGCCGTCGAGCTCGTCGCGCTGTTCCACGTCCTGCGCCTCGCCGCACGGCAGGAGCGCGTCTGGATGCGGGACCTGCTCGCCCCGGAGATCGGGACCGGTGCCGTGGATCCGCCGCTGCTCGACGCGGTGAGCGGCCTGCGGAAGGAGCGCAAGGCCTACCGCAAGCACCTCCGCAGCCGTCGCGGAGCCCGGCACCTGGTCGAGGGCGCGGGCGACCTCGCCCACGAGATCGCCCGCGCCGGTGGAGCCGACAGCCCTGGGGTCGTGCACGCCCGCAACGAACTCCTGCGCCTGCGCGCCACGCCCTGACTACGCGGGTCAGGACGCGGCGTTCTTCGTCAGCGCGTCCATGAAGAGGTCCACGAGCCTGCCCGCCTGCTCCTCGGTGCCGTGCTGCACGGCGTAGGCGACGCCCCCCATGAGGAGCAGGACGTCCTGGGAGGTGACGTCGGTGCGCACGCTGCCGTCACGGGCGCCCGCGTCGAGCAGGGTGGCGACGGCGCCGGTGAGGAGCGCGCGGCTGTCGACGAAGGGGTCGACACCGGAGGCGATGATCGCGTTGAGCGCCGCGGACATGCCGGCCTTCGCCGTGGCGTAGCCGATGAAGTGGGTCATCCACAGCCGGGTGGCCTCGGCGGCCGGATGCCGGGTGACGAGGTCGGCGGCCTGTTCGCACACGTGGGTGAGCTGGTGGCGGTAGGCGGCGTCCACGAGGGCTTCCCTGGTGGGGAAGTGCCGGTAGAGCGTGCCGACGCCGACACCCGCCTGCTTGGCGATGGCGGCGGGTGCGGCGTCCAGGCCCTGCTCGGCGAAGACCCGCGCGGCGACCTCCAGCAGGCGCGCCCGGTTCTCCAGGGCGTCGCTCCTGGTCCGGCGGGGAGGTGCGGGCATGGAGGTCCCCTTGCTGTCCGACTCCGCTTGCGTTCCGGAATCTGTTCCGCTTAAGTGGTAAGCGGAACGGATTCCGCTAGAACTCTAGCCCAGGAGGCCGCATGCCCTCGCCCGCGGACATGGACGTACGCCACTGGTTCATCACCGGAGCCTCCGGTGGACTGGGCCGCCACCTCACCGGGCACGCCCTGCGCCGCGGTGACCGCGTCACCGCCACGGTCCGCCGCCCGGCCGCGCTCGACGACCTGCGCGAGGTCCACGGCGACCGGCTGACCGTCGAGGTCCTCGACCTCACCAAGCCCGCGGACGTCGAGGAGGTGGTCGCCAGGACCATCCGCACCGGTCCCGTGGACATCGTGGTCAACAACGCGGGGTACGCGGTCGTGGGCGCCGCCGAGGAGATGACCGTCGAGCAGGTCCGCGACCAGGTCGAGGTCCTCCTGCTGGCGCCGATGCTGATCACCCGCGCCTTCCTGGCGCCGATGCGGGAGCAGGGCGGCGGCCGGATCATCCAGGTCTCCAGCATGGGCGGCCAGGTCGGCATCCCGACGCACAGCTCCTACCACGCGGGGAAGTGGGGACTGGAGGGCTTCACCGAGAGCGTCAGCCGCGAGGTCGCCGACTTCGGGATCCACCTCACCCTGGTGGAACCCGGCGGCACCCGCACCGGGTTCGCCTCGGCGCTGCGCTTCACCGACGAGACGGCGCCCTACCGCGACACCGCCGTCGGCCGGACCCGGCGTTCGCTGGAAGCCCTCGACGACAACGCCCTGACCGGCGACCCGGCCAAGGTGGCCGCCGCCGTCTACGACACCACCCGCGACCCGAACCCGCCCCTGCGCCTCCCGCTCGGCGCCGACACCTACGACGCCGTCCACGCCGCGCTCACCGAGCGGCTCACCGCGCTGGAGACCCGGAAGGACCACGCGGTCTCGGTCGCCTTCGACCACTGATCCCGGAACCCGGCTGCCCGCCTCCGCTCCGTGCGACGATGGAGTGGTGGATCTCCTGGCTGACGCCCTGCGGGTCTCGGGCGCACGGGGATCGCTCGGGGTGCGGCTCGAAGCCGGCGGTGCCTGGGGCGTGTGGCTGGACACCTTCCCCGGTGCCGCGCTGCACGCCGTGTCCGCCGGGACCATGTGGCTCAACGTGCCCGGCGAGCGACCGCGCAGGCTGGACACGGGGGACGTCGTCCTCCTGCCGCCCGGCACGGCGCACGGCCTGTCGAACGAGCCGGGCGCCAGGATGGAGCCCTGCGACCGGGTGGCCGCGGTCGAGGCCCACTCGGCGGCCGCGGTCCTCCGACTGGGCACCGCCCCGGTGGAGACCCGGCTGCTCACCCTGCACTACGAGCAGGACCCCGAGGTGAGCACGCTGGTGCTCGGCGCGCTCACCGCGCCGATGCGCCTCGCGGCACGGGAGAACCCCTCCCTCGACGGCGCCATCCGGTTGCTGGAGGAGGAACTCGCCCGGCCGCGGATCGGCACCACCGCGGCCGTCAACAGCATCATCGACCTCCTGCTGGTCCAGTTCGTGCGCGCGTGGCTGGCAGGCCACCCCGCCGAGCGGACGGGCTCGTGGCTGGGCGCGGTGCTCGACCCGGTCGTGCGCGACGCGCTGTCGCGCATCCACCAGGAACCGGAACGGTCGTGGACCACGGCGACGCTGGCCTCGGCGATCCGCGTCTCCAGGGCGACCCTGTCACGGCGCTTCCCGGCCGCGGTGGGGCAGACGCCGGGGGCGTACCTGACGCGGTGGCGCATGGACCTCGCCGCGCTCCGGCTCCGCGACACCGACGAACCCATCGACGTGATGGCGGGCTCGGTCGGGTACGCGACACCGCAGGCGTTCAGCCGGGCCTTCCGGCGGGCCCGCGGGATCGCCCCCGGCGAGTACCGCCGCACCGTCCGCGAGCGGATCGCCTGACGAGGCAGACGGCCACACTTCTGATCCTCCCGGACGTGGTCGGCGGTGCCGCCGTGCCGAAGGCTCGGTGTCACGAGCTTTCCCGCGGACGAGGAGATCACCATGCGCGCACTGGTAGTCGAACACGGCGACGGCGGACCCGTCCGGTTCGCCGACGTCGAGGAGCCCCTGCCCGCCGCCGACGAGGCGGTGGTGGAGATCCGGCACATCGGGTTGAACCTCGGTGAGCTGAAGTACGCCGACCAGTGGCCCGCGGGCGCCATCCACGGGCACGACGCCGCCGGTGTCGTGCTCCGGGCGGCGGCCGACGGTTCCGGCCCCGCCGAGGGCGCCCGCGTCGCGCTCGGGATGGCGCCGTACGCGTGGGCCGAGCGGGTGGCGGTCAGCCCCAGGTGGCTCGCCGTCGTCCCCGACGGCGTCGAGCTGGGTGACGCGGCCGCACTCGGCATCGCCGGGGTCACGGCGCTGCGCGTCCTGCGGACCCGGTCGCTGCTGGCACGCCGGGTGCTGGTCACCGGCGCCAGCGGGGGAGTGGGGCACTTCGCCGTCCAGTTGGCCGCGATCGCCGGCGCGCACGTGACGGCGTCCGTCGGCGGTCCCGGCCGGGAGGCGGGGTTGCGCGAACTCGGTGCGCGGGAGGTCGTGACGGACCTGTCCACTGTGGACGGCCGGTTCGACCTCGTGCTCGACACCGTCGGCGGCCCGCACGTCGCCAGGGCGTGGGACCTGCTGGCCGAAGGCGGGGCGATCCACCTCGTGGGCTCGGCTTCCGGGCAGGACACCACGTTCGCGGCGGGATCGCTGTTCGCGTTCGGCGCGCCGAGGACGATCAACAGCTTCGGGGACGCGTCGTCCCCGGTGGCGGGGGAACTGGCGGACCTGCTGGGACTGGTGGCCTCCGGGCGGTTGTCGGCGCAGGTCGGGCGGCGGGGCGACTGGAAGGACGTCGACGACGCCGTCCGCGCCCTGTTCGCGCGCGAGGTCCACGGCAAGGTCGTCCTCGACGTGTCGTGACGTCGCGGAGCAGGTCCCCCTCAGCTTCCCCCGAGTAGTGTCGGGACGGGGGAAGGGGTCGAACTGTGAAGATCGTGCTGCCCGGTGGGACCGGGAACGTCGGGGGTTTCCTGAGCAGGGCGCTGGCCGCGGCCGGGCACGAGGTGGTGGTGCTCAGCAGGCGTGGCGGCGTCGACCTCGGCGGTGGGGTGCGCTCGGTGGTGTGGGACGCGCGGACTCCGGGACCGTGGACGGCGGAGGTCGACGGCGCCGACGCGGTGGTCAACCTGGCGGGGCGCAGCGTCAGCTGCCGGTACACCGAGGAGAACCTGCGGGAGATGCTGGAGTCCCGTGTGGACTCCACGCGGGTGGTCGGTGAGGCCGTCGCGGCGGCCTCCGCGCCGCCGGGGGTGTGGTTGCAGATGAGCACCGCGACGATCTACGCCCACCGCCACGACGCGCCCAACGACGAGGCGACCGGGATCATCGGTGGCGGGGAACCCGGTGTGCCGGACTACTGGGCGTTCAGCGTGGAGATCGCCAAGCGGTGGGAGGAGGCCCAGCGGGAGGCGGTGACACCGCGGACGCGCAAGGTCGCGCTGCGGACGGCGATGGTGATGAGCCCGGACCGGGGGAGCGTTTTCGACGTCCTGTCCTGGATGGCCCGTCTCGGTCTCGGCGGGTCGGTGGCGGGCGGGCGGCAGTTCGTGTCGTGGATCCACGCCGACGACTTCCGCCGGGCGGTCGAGTTCCTCCTCACCCGCGAGGACGTCGAGGGCCCGGTCAACCTCGCCGCCCCGGACCCCCTTCCGCAGCGGGAGTTCGGCCGGGTCCTCCGCCGCGCGTGGCGGATGCCGGTCGGGCTGCCCGCGACGAGCCGGATGGCCGGGATCGGGGCGTTCGTCCTGCGCTCCGACACCGAACTCCTCCTCAAGAGCCGCCGCGTGGTCCCCACCCGGCTGTCGGAGGCGGGTTTCACCTTCGACTTCCCCCGTTGGGAGACCGCCGCGGCGGACCTCGTACGGGCTGTGCGCGGGCGGACCGGGCCGTAAAACCACTTGACCCGGTGCCGGGCCCACAGTCCACTGCGGAGGGACACCACGGGTGTGGTGCCGGTATCGCGGGAGGCAGCGGCAGCGATGGAGATCCGTTCCACGACCGACCAGGACCTCGACGTCCTCGTCGACACGTTCCACGCCGCGCTCGGGCGCTTCCCCGAGACCCCGACCGAACGCGGCGGGGTCTGGTGGTCGGCACTCGAGATGGACCGGTGCCTGCTCGCCACGACGGCCGCCGGGCAGCCGATCGGCACCGCGGGCGCGTACTCGTTCGAACTCACCCTCCCCGGTGAGGTCGTCGTCCCGGTCGCAGGCGTGTCCGTCGTCGGCGTCCTGCCCACGCACCGGCGCCGAGGCGTCCTCAGCGCGATGATGCGGCACCAGCTCGCCGAGCTGCGGGCCCGAGGGGAGTTCCTCTCCGTGCTGCTCTCCTCCGAGGCCCCGATCTACGGCCGGTTCGGCTACGGCTTGGCGACCTACGACTCCCGGTTGACGGTGTCGCGCCACCAAGGGGTGTTCGCCCTTCCGAGGGCGCGCGCGACGGCCGACGACCCGGCGGCGGGCCAGGTCGAACTGCTGCGGCGCTCCGAGTGCGGTGACCTCCTGGAAGAGGTCTACGACCGGTACCGCCGCGCGCAGCCCGGCGCGCTGTCCCGGCCGCACCGCTGGTGGACCGCGGGCGCGGGGCAGCCCCCGATCTCCCCGGCGCCGCGCTACATCGCCGTCCACCGCGACACCGACGGCGTCCCGGACGGCTACGCCAGCTACTCGGTCGACGCGCGCACCCTGACGGTCGACGAGACGATCACCACCGACGACGCCGTGTTCACCGCCCTGGCCCGGTTCGTCCTCGGACACGACCTGGTGGACAAGGTCGTGTTCAAGCACGTCCCGCCAGGACACCCGCTGCGCTGGCAGTTCGAGGACTTCCGCGCGGGCGAGGTGGACGACGACACCGACTGGCTCTGGGTGCGGCTGCTCGACGTCCCGCGCGCGCTGACCGCGCGAGGCTGGTCCGCCGACGGCGAGCTCGTCCTCGACGTCGACGACCCGGCCCTCGGCGAGCACGGCCGCCACCTGTTGACCGTCCGCGACGGCAAGGCCGACTGCGTCCCGACCGACCGGGAGCCCGACCTGTCCCTGGACATCAGGGACCTGGGCTCGGTGTACCTCGGCGGCACCGCGCCGAGCACGCTCGTGCGCGCCGGGCACATCCGGGCCCACCACCCCGGCGCGGCCGCCCTCGCCGACGCCCTCTTCCACACCGACCGCCCACCGCACTGCCTGCACTGGTTCTGACCCGGCACGAGCAGAGGCGGTCCCCGGTTCTCTAGCTCTGCCCCAGCGCGGTCAGCGCCTCGCGGTGCGCGCGGTCGAGCGCCTCGTCGGCGGGCACCGCGATGTCGGGGACGACGCCGACCAGTTCCCAGTTCGTGCCGGACACGGGGTTGATCGCGCGGGCGGTCGGGATGGTCGCCTCCAGGTGCGGGTGAACGGCGAAGCCGCGGCGCGGGTGCGCGCCGCCGCCGGTCGTCTCGCCGACGATCGTGGCGCGCCCCAACTGCTGGAGGTCGTAGGCCAGTTCCTCGGCGCCGGAGAACGTCGTGCCGCTGGTGAGCACGTACACCGGCCTGGTGCCGCCGAACCGCGTTCCCGGCACGTGCGGCAGGCTCCAGAACTGCTGGTAGGACTCGTCTTCACGGGTGTGGAACGTGTTGAGGTGCGTCGGCTCGTCGAGCAGGTAGCTGCACACGAACGCGACGGTGTGCGGGTCCCCGCCGTGGTTGCGCCGCAGGTCGATGATCAGGGCGCTCGCGTGCGCGACGAGCGTGAAGGCCGCCGTGATCGATTCCGCGACCATCCCCACCGGGAACAGCAGCGGCGCCAGTTCCAGGTGCGCGACGCCGCCGTCGAGCCCGCACAGCAGCGGCACGCCGCCCATGCTCTCGTCGAACTCCCTGTTGTCACGCCGGTTGGTCGCCTCGTCGTCGCCTTCCGACACCGCGTCGACGTGGTGCTTGAGCCGCAGGTGCCGGTCGCCGTTGACGGTCTGGAGGTCCGCCGTGACCAGCGCGGACAACTCCTCGGGGGTGGTGGCGGTCGCGTAGTGGTCGACCCGCGCGGCCAGGAGGGCGTCCAGTTCCGCTGCGACTTCGGCGAAGACGTAGTGCTCGACCACCAGTTCGCGGGTCGTGGAGATGATCGACGGGATGTCCATGCCGGCGAGTACAGCACGACCAGCCGGTTGGCCGTGGCTGGACGGCGGGACGGGGCAGTGCGGAGGACGACCGTTCCCGTCGTGCGAGCCGACCGGCGGACGATCCCGGACGACCGGGCGGCGGCGGACGCCGATCCGAACCGCTCGCCCGCTCGCCCGGTCGTCCGGAACCCGGAACCCGGAACGCCGCGGACGGCGACGCGCACCCGGACTGCCGCAAGCCGGTCGCCGGAGGGACCTGCTTGCGGCACGGGGCGTCCGAAGGCGTTTCCCGGTCAGGGCTGGATGTTCTCCAGGTCCTCCAGCAGGCTGGGGTGCTTCGGTTCCCAGCCGAGCGCCTGCCGGGTGCGGGTGCTGGACGAGGGCTGGTCGGCGGCGAAGATCGGGCCGAGGGGGCCGTAGGTCTCCGCGGGCACGGACTGGACCGGCAGGCCCAGCCGTCGGCCGATGACCGCGGCGATGTCGCGCACGGCATCGCCTTCGTCGGCCACGGCGTGCCACGAGGTGCCTGCTTCCGCCTGCTCAAGGGCGAGTCGGAAGAGGACCGCCGCGTCGAGCGCGTGCACGGCGGGCCAGCGCTGCGCGCCGTCGCCGGGGTAGCCGGACACGCCGGTCTGGCGGGCGATGTTGGTGAGCAGACCCGCGAACCCGCCCGTCCCCTCGTTGTGGACGGTGCGCGGCAGGCGCACGGCCGTGCTCCGCACCCCGCGCGAGGCCAGTCCCAGGATGGCCGTGACCGTGCGGCCCCGACCGCCGACGGGCCCGTCGGTCGGCACCGGATCGGCCTCCGTGGAGGTGTGGCCCGGCACCCAGGGCGTACCCGAGACCGTGACCAGGGGGCGGTCGCTGCCGACCAGTTCCCCGCCGAGGGTCTCCAGGGCGGCGGTCTCCTCGGCGATCGCGTTCGCGAGGGCTTCGGGGCTGCTGAAGTCGTTGGCGAACGCCAAGTGGATCACGCCGTCGGCCTGCGCCGCGCCCGCGCGGACGACGTCCAGGTCGGAGAGAGCCCCTCGGAGCGGCTCGGCGCCCGCCGCTTCGGCGGCCTTCGCGGACGCGTCGGAGCGGACGAGGGCGAGCGCGGTGTGGCCGTTGTCGAGCAGTTCGGCGACGACCGCCGACCCGATCAGGCCGGTGGCACCGGTGATGAAGACGCGCATGGATCTCTCCCGTGAGTGATGGGACTCTTGTCCCATCACTGTAGCAGGGTGACGGGACAAGAGTCCCATCATCTATGATGGACCCATGGGCCGTTGGGAACCGGGAGCGCGTGAACGCCTTGTCCTGGCCGCCGTCGACCTGTTCACCGAGCAGGGCTACGACGCCACGACGGTCGCGCAGATCGCCGAACGCGCCGGAGTCACCAAGAGCACCTTCTTCCGGCACTTCCCCGACAAGCGCGAACTGCTGGTGGCGGGGCAGGAGACGATGAGCAGGCTGCTGTCGGAGGGGATCGCCGAGGCCCCCGACGGCGTCAGTCCGCTCGAAGCGGTCGCGGCCGGTCTCGAACGCGTGGCGACCATGATGGGCCCCATGAACCGCGAGCTCGCTCCTCGCCTGAAGGCGGCCGTCGCCGCCAGCGCCGAACTCCAGGAGCGCGACGCCCTCAAGACCGTCAGCCTCGCGGCCGCGATGACGGGCGCTCTGACCGCCCGCGGCGTGCCGGACCCGATCGCGGCTCTCGCGAGCGAGATGGGCGTCCTGGCCTTCAAGCGCGGGTTCGCCGAGTGGTCCGAGGGCGACCGCGACGTCGAGGAGGAGTTCGTCGGGTACGCCTTGTCCGCCTTGGACGAGTTACGGGCGGCGACAGGGTCCTTGGGCTGACCGGCCGCACGTCAGCCGGTTGTCGGTGGACGATCGCGACCTCGTGACGAGGGTGGCGCCGCGACCGCGTTCGGGGTTGCCGGCACATTGTTCGCTGTGACGAGTGAGACGAGGCCGGGCGTGGAGGTCCGCGGAGCGGTTCCGCCGGGAGACGCCGTGCTGTGGAGCGAGGGCGACCGGGAGTCGTTCGGCGTGCTGTTCGAGCGGCACGTCGAGGCGGTGTGGAACCACGCCCACCGGCTGACCGGGTCGTGGGAGCGGGCGCACGGGATCACGTCGGAGACGTTCCTGACCGCGTGGCGGACCCGTGCCGAGGCGGCCCCGCTCCGCGACAGCGCGTTGCCGTCGCTGTACCTGACGGCGGGCGCCGTCGTGCGCCGCGATCCGGACCGGCCGCCGATCGTGGACGGCCGCGCCGAAGAGGTGGTGCACCGGGTCGACGGCGAGTCGTGGACGCGCGAGGTGGTCGAGGCCGTGGGACGGCTTCCGCAGGAGCAGCGCGAGGTCGCGGAACTGTGCCTGCTGGGCGATCTGGCGGTCGCCGACGCCGCCGCGCACCTCGGTGTCGCCGAAACGGCGGTGCGCTCCCGCCTCGCCCTCGCCCGAGCGGGCCTGGCGGAGGACACCCCGGACGACGAGGCCCGCGCGCGCACCGCGCTGCCCGCCGAACTGCGGACGCGGCTGCGCGCCGAGGTCGACCACGGGCTGGACCACCGGCCCCGGAAGTCGTCCCGGCTGCCCGCCGTCGTGACCGCCGCCGCGGTGCTGCTGGCCGGAGCGGTCTTCGTGCTGCGGCAGGCTCCGGACGCCGCGCCGGAAGCCGATCGGCCCGCCGTCGAGGAGGCCGCGGTGACCGGGCCGCCGTTGGACCGGAAGTTCGCCTCGGCCGCCCTGGACCGCTGCTGGTCCGCCATCGGACGGCAGGGCGCGGCCGACCGCTCGCGCTGGAGGCCGGTGTTCACGGTGGGCGACTCGCAGATCGGCGTGGTCGCCGCGCGAGCCGACGGCAAGCCGCTGTTCTGCCAGGTCATACCCACCACGGCCACGGTGACCGACCCCGACGCGGCACCCGGCGCCGGGACCGCCGCCGTCCTGTTCAGCCGGGAGGGCGTCGTCGCCGGGGTGACCGATGTGGACTGGCGCCTGACCGCGCTCAAGGGCACCGGTCCGAACGGGAGCGTCGCGGTCAGGGCGGAGACGGGTGACCACATGTTCGTCGCCAGGACCGGGGTGAACCCGACCGGGACCGCGATGACCATCAGCGAGACCGACTCGGAGGACCCCACGGCCGTCAGGACCCTCACCGCGCCCGCGCCTCCCCTCGCCGTGGTCAGCGACCGGCCCGACGGTCCGGCGCCGGATCGCGCCTCCGACGCGGGCCGGGCCCTCGGGGACTGCCTGGCGCGCGCGTCGCAGCCGCTGCCGGACCCGGACTCCTACCAGTCGGGAGCCCTGGTGACCTACCCCGGCGGCCTGGTCGTCCTCGGCCGCAACTCCGGCAGCCTGGTGACGTGCCAGTCGGACGGGGAGAAGGCCGTGGCGAAACGCGATCGCCTCGTCGGCAGCAGCGCGCCCGCCGTGGTCAGGGACACCCGCTTCGTCGGCGACCTCGGCATCGTCATCGGCGGCGAACTCCTCCCGGAGGTGGCCACCGTCGAGATCGGACCCGGCGACGAACCCCTGCGCCCGGCCGCCGTGGCGGGCCGCACCTTCGCCGTCTTCGTCCCGTCGACCGGTCCCGCGCCCTCCGGCATCGTCCACGCCGTGGCCCGCGACGCGAACGGCGACGTGCTGTTCGAGAACTTCTGGAAGGTGCCGTAGCCACTCGTCCGGGCCGGAAACCCACCGGTATGTTGCGGCGGTGGCACAAGTCTTCATCCAGCCCTCCTACGGCACTCCCGAGGCGCGTCGGTACGGGGCGGAGACCCTGGACAGGTGCGTGCCGTTCGCGGAGACCGGTTACGCCGAACTGCTGGACCCGGCGGACCTCGCCCGGCTGGAGGTCCTGCACCCCGGCGGGTCCGCGCGGTTCTGGGGTGCGACGGGCAAGCACGACAAGCGGATGGACACCGTGGTCACCGGTGATGTCGTGCTGCTCACCGGTCGCAAGCACGTGCTGGCGATCGGCGAGGTCGGCCACGGGTTCCGGGATCCGGCGTTCGCCCGGCGCCTGTGGAACCCCGATCCCGGCAAGTGCGTCTGGGACAACGTCTACAGCCTGCGCGGGTACTGGCCGGTCCGGGTGCCGTACGAGGCGATCTGGGCGCTGCCGGGGTTCACCGCGGGCGACAACTTCATGGGACTGCGGTTCCTGGACGCGGAGAAGTCGGCCGCCGTCCTGGCTCTGACCGCCCCCGACCGGCAGGCCACCCGCTGACGGCGGGGCTGTTGCGCTGAACGGGGAGGAACAAAAGCCCGCGTGCCGGATTCGAACCGCCGCGTCGGGATAACCCCGAGCCATGGACCAGAACCGGGGGCACGGCACCGCCGTGACCGCACAAGGACCCCGCCGCTCAGCCACGTCCGTCGGCTCCGCGTCCCAAGTGGCCGGTGAGCCTGCCTTCGCCGACGGGCGCTCCGAGGGCCCGGAGTCCGGGCGGGGTGTCCGCGTGAGCGAACGCGGTGGTGTCACGATGGGTGTCGAGGAGGAGTTCCTCCTGGCGGACCGGGCAACCCGGCGGACCGCGCCGCGAGCGCCCGCCGTGCTGGCCCGCGCGGGTGCCGGCGGACCGGGGCACGTGCACGCCGAGCTGCTGACCTCGCAGGTGGAAACCTCCACCGGGGTGTGCGGGGACCTGGACGAGGTGCGCGAGCACGTGCTGTCGGGCCGCGGACGGCTGGGGGAAGCCGCCCGCGAGGAGGACTGCCTCCTGCTCGCCTCGGGGATGCCGCCCCTGCCGGGTCCGGACGTCCGCAACACCACCGGGGCCCGCTTCGACTCCATCGCGGACCGGTACCGGGCGGTGGTGGAGGACTACGAGTCGTGCGGCCTCCACGTGCACGTCGGCGTGTCCGACCGCGACACGGCGATCGCCGTGGTCAACCACCTGCGGCCGTGGCTGCCGACGCTGCTCGCGCTGTCGGTCAACTCCCCGTTCGCGGGCGGGCGCGACACCGGGTACGGCAGCTGGCGGGTGCTGCGCCAGTCGGCGTTCCCCGGTTTCGGGGTGCCGCCGCGGTTCGGGTCGGCGGCCGAGTACGACGCGGAGGTCTCACGACTGGTCGACTGCGGCGTGCTGGTCGATCCGCGCATGAGCTTCTGGCTCGTCCGCCCGTCCTCGGCGTTCCCCACGGTCGAGGTGCGCGCGGCCGACACCGCGCTGACGGTCGACGGCGCCGTGTTGCAGGCGGGACTGACCCGCGCGCTCGTGCGCACCGCGCTGGCCGACCTGGACCGGGGTGTCGAGGGGCCGGAGATCGACGCCCAGGTCGCGGCGGCCGCCGTGTGGTCGGCCGCGCGGCACGGGATGACCGGGCCCGGCGTGGACGTGCTGCTGGGCCGCGCCGCACCGGCAGAAGACCTGCTGGCGGGACTCTTCGGCCACGTCCGGGAAGCGCTGGAGGACACGGGCGACGACACGCTGGTGCGGAGGCTGCTCAAGGAACTACTGGCCGACGGCACGGGCGCCGAGCGGCAGCGCCAGGCCGCGGGCCGGGGTAGGACCGCCCTGGTCGACTTCGTGGCCGAGGCCACGGCGTCCCGCGCGTGACACGCGGACGGAGCGGGTCCCCGACCGATCAGGCCCGCTCCGCCCACGTCCGCCGCGAACCGGGTGATCACGATGTGGCGGGTGCCGTGTCCACGGTCAGGTTGCTCCCCGTGGAGATCCCGTCGAGACCCGACAGCTCCAGGATCCGGGCGGGCGCGCTGCCCCGCGCGGCGGTCACGGTCAGCGTGCTGTCCACACGAGTGGCCGCGGCCGCCAGGTCGAGCAGGAGCGCGACGCCGGAGCTGCTCAGGTAGCGCAGCCGGGTCAGGTCGACCTGGATCCGCAGGTGCGCCGCGGTGGCGATCCGCGCCAGCAGTCCGGCGCGCACCTCCTCCACCTCGGCGAGGTCGAGGTCGCCGGTGAACTCCACCGCCAGCACCTCTCCGTCCGCGTCCGCGGGAGGCCCCACCGGAGCGGGGCGGGACACGTCGGGGAGTTCGACCGCCTCGGCGGCGAGGCGGAAGCGCACGGTCGTCCCGGTGCCGTCGCCGTGGTCGAAGTTCGAGCGCTCGGACAGCGCCTTGATCAGCCGCAGCCCCCGCCCCCGGCTCCCGTTGTCCGCCGGTTCCGGCCTCCACCGGCCGCGGTCCCGCACCACCACGTCGATCCCGCCCTCGGCGGTGCGGGCCACCTCGTAGTCGAAGTCACCGCGCCCGTACGGGTACGCGTGGTCGACCGCGTTGGCCGCGGCCTCGCCCAGGGCGAGTTGCAGGTCGTCCAGCGCGTCCGCCCCGAGGCCCGCCTCCGCGGCCCACGCGTCCACCGAGCGCCGCATCACGCCCAGCTGCACGGGTTCCGCGGGCACGCCGAGCCTGAGCAGGGGCTCCGGCAGGTACCGCAGCACGAGCAGCGCCACGTCGTCGTCATGCCCCTCGGCCAGCATCGCGTCGGTGACACCGCGGGCGAGCACGTCCGGCGCGGATCCGCCGCCCGCGCGCACCACGTCGAGCAGCCGGTCCAACCCGACGTCGATGGGCGCGTCGCGGCGTTCGACCAACCCGTCGGTGTAGAGCACGATCGACGCCCCCGGCGCCAGCACCGCCGTCGCCTCGCGGTAGGTCGCACGCCTGCGCACACCCAGCACCGGCCCGCCGCCGTCGTGGAGGAACCGGGCGTCACCGCTGCCCGCCAGCACCGGCGGCGGATGCCCGGCCACGGCCCAGCGCAGCAGCCCGTTGGACCAGTCGAACGTCAGGCACGCGCACGTGCTGCCGACCGCCCCGTTCACCCTCAGCGCGAAGGTGTCCAGGCGTTCCAGCGCCCCGGCGGGGGAGTGCCCGTCGAGCAGGTAGCTCGCCAGCGCGCTGCGCAGCTGTCCCATCACCGCGGCCGCGGTGGGGCCCTTGCCCACGACGTCGCCCACCGACAGCGCGATGGTGGAGTCCTTGATGTGCAGCACTTCGTACCAGTCGCCGCCGGTCTGCGCGTGCGTCGACGCGGGCAGGTACCGCGCGGCCGCAGCCAGCCGCTCCAGCACGGGCAGCTGCCGGGGGAGCAGGCTGCGCTGGAGGGCTTCGGCGACCTCGTGCTCGTGCTGGCGCAGCAGTTCCCGCTCGGCCTCGGCCCGCTGGCGCGCCGTCACGTCCCGCGCGATCGCCTGCCACCCGGTGGGCGTGCCCTGGATGCTCAGCTCCAGCGCGAGCACGGTGCCGTCCGCCCGCCGCACCTCCCAGACCTCGTTCACCTCCCGCGTGGTCGACAACGGCGCGGTCAGCTCGTCCACCGCGCTCTGGTCGCCGGACACGACGAGATCGGCGGCGGACCTGCCCAGCAGTTCCTCGCGCTCGTAGCCGAGCAGCGCGCAGCCCGCCGGGTTGACCTCGACGAACCGCAGGTCGCGGTCGACCATCCAGATGCCGTCGGTGGCGCGCTCCACGAGCAGCCGGTAGCGCTGTTCGCTGTCGCGCAGGGCCCTGGCGGCGTGGGTGCGCTCCAGCGACTCCCGGCACCGGTTGACCACGGCCGCGACCAGGTCGACCTCGGCCGCCGTCCACCGCCGCGCGGTCGCCTGGTGCACGGCCATCGCCGCGACGAACCGCCCTTTTTTGAGCAGCGGCAAGCAGATCACGGCGCGGATGCCCGTGGTCTCGTAGGCGGCCAGGTCGTCGTCCCGCAGCCTGTCGTCGTCGGCGCAGTCGGCCACCACCCACGGCTCGCCCGCGCGCATGGCCCGCAGGCAGTCCTCGCCGAACTGCGACATCGCGAACCGCCCCACCAGGTTCGGCAAGCCCGTGGCGTGGTCGCCGCTCATGACGAAGTGGTCCTCGTCGGCCTCGGTCCTGGCGTAGGCGCACCGGTCCGCGCCGATGTGCTTGCCCAGCCGCCGCGTCGCCAGCGCCATGACGTCCTCGGCGTCGTCCAGGGACTGCCACTCGCGTTCGAGGTCGGCGAGGAAGCGCTCACCGACGCGCCTGCTGTCGAGAGCACGCGCCACGATGGTGCTACCACCGGGCGAGGTCGTGCACACGAGGAAAACTTCGACGTCCACGTCGTCGGCCCGCAGGAGCGTGTCGCCCGACCACACCCTGCCCGCCGCGGCCAAGGTCGGTATCAGCGCCTTGTCCACGATGAACCGGTCGAAGCGCGTCGAGGTGACGTCCACTTCGGGATCGACACCGAGCAGGGCTCGCCCCGCCGCGTTCAGGTGCGCCAAGCGTCCGTCGGCCCCCACGAAGGCCACGAGGTCCGTGCCTTCTCCGACGTCCAGGTCTTCCACATCTCTCCCAGGAAATCGGCTCCGCGTCTCCACGGTCGTCGACATGGTTTCACGTTCGCCAGGGCGCCGCCGTTCGGTCACCACGTCGTCGCCGCGTCCGTGTTGCCCGCGATGTCGGGTCGCGGATTTGCGAAATCAGGCAAAATTCGGCTGTGGACGCAAAAAGTTTCTGTACAGCCTCCGATTGTTTCGAGACCGGCCCCTGGTTGAGCCAACAGGGGGAACGGTCGGATTCTGTTGCAGTAGAAGCGTCTTGCATGGGGACACATACATGAATGTGTTGTCAAAGCGGCAACCCCCTGGCATGTCTGGCTAGAAAGTTTCGGCCAGATTTCCGATCTGTTTCGAGTAGCGGGACGGGAATCAGGACGCTGTCCCGTCCGCTCCACTGACCGGAAAGAGGCCCTATGACCAGGAGTCGGCCCCCGTTCACCCGGATCCTCGCCATCACGGCGCTGTTCGCCGCGGTCGCGGTTCCCCTCGTGGGCGCGGCTCAGGCCGAACCGCCGGTGAGCGCGGCCGCGACGGTGAAGGTGATGCCGCTCGGCGACTCGATCACCGACGGCCTGACCGTGGCGGGCGGGTACCGCATCGAGCTGTGGCAGAAGATCGTCGCGGGTGGCCACAGCGTCGACTTCGTCGGCTCGATGAGCAACGGTCCCTCCAACCTGGGCGACCGCGACCACGAAGGCCACTCGGGCTGGACGATCGCGCAGATCGACAGCAACGTCGTCAACTGGCTCACCACCTACAGCCCGCAGACCGTGCTGCTGCACATCGGCACCAACGACATGATCGGCGGCAACGCGTCGGGAGCCCCCGCGCGCCTGTCGACCCTCATCGACCACATCACCGCCAAGTCCCCGGACACCGCGGTGTTCGTCTCGACGATCATCCCGCTGCCGTCGGCCGACTCCGCCGTGCGCACGTTCAACGCGGCCATCCCGGCGATCGTGCAGGGCAAGGTCGCCGCGGGCAAGAAGGTCCACCTCGTCGACATGTACAGCGCGCTGACCGGTTCGGACCTCGCCGACGGCGTCCACCCCAACGCGGGCGGCTACGCGAAGATGGCGACCCGTTGGTACAACGCGCTCCTGGCGGTGCCGGGCAGCATCGGCAACGGTGGCGACCCGACCACGACCACGACGACCACCACGACCACAACCACCACGACGACCACCGTGCCGCCCGTGCCCGGTGGGTGCGCCGCGACGCCGCGGGTGGTCAACACGTGGAGCGGCGGCTACCAGGCGGAAGTGACCGTCAAGAACAACGGCACCGCCGCGCTCACCGGGTGGACGGTGCGGATGACCCTGGCGGGCGGGCAGAGCATCAGCTCCATCTGGGGCGGCACCGCCACGGGCGCCAGCGGAGCCGTGAGCGTGAAGAACGCCCCCTACAACGGTTCTCCCGGCGGTGGCGCCACGACGACGTTCGGGTTCGTGGCCAGCGGCGCGGGCTCGCCCGGCGTGACCGACCTGAGTTGCTCGACCCCCTGACGTCCCTCCGGGTCTCCCGCACGGGTCGAAGCCACCAAGCCCAAGCCTGCCGATCCCACCACCAACCCGGAAGGAGAGCGCCGTGAGCACCAGTTCGGGCAGCTCCGGAATCCGCTCGACAGTCGCCATGCTGGCGATAGCGGCGTTGACGGTCGTCGGCGCGGCGACGCTGATGGCGAGAACATCCCCGGCCGAGGCGTCCGTCGGAGCCATGGCCCTGGTCGAGGACGAGGGCGCCGACTGCCCGGTGACCCTGCCCGGCTCCACCCCGTCCAACGCGAAGCTGCCCGACCCGTTCACCAGGATCAACGGCACCCGGATCACCGCGAAGTCGGACTGGCGGTGCCGACGCACCGAGATCCGCAAACTCGCGGAGAAGACCGTCTACGGCGAGAAGCCCGGCAAGCCGACCACCGTCACGGGCACGGTGTCCAGCAGCAACCTCACGGTCAACGTGTCGCACAACGGCAAGTCCTCCAGCTTCTCGGCCAAGGTCGAACTGCCCAGCGGGTCCGGTCCGTTCCCGGTCGTGGTGGTGTTGGGCGGGTTCGGCGCGGACACGGCCACCATCAAGGCGGCCGGCGCGGCGGTGATCAACTACGACCCGTACGCGGTGGGCAAGGAAGGCACGGCCCGCAACAACAAGCAGGGCGCGTTCTACAGCGTCTACGGCGCCACCAGCACCACCGGCCTGTTGGCCGCGTGGTCGTGGGGGGTGAGCCGGATGATCGACGTCATCGAGACCTCCGGCGGCACCATCCTCAAAGCCGACGCCGTCGGTGTCACCGGGTGCTCGCGGTTCGGCAAGGGCGCGTTCGTGATCGGCGCGTTCGACCAGCGGATCGCGTTGACGATGCCGATCGAGTCCGGCAGCGCCGGCGCCCCGATCTTCCGCGGCATCCCCGGCGAAGGCGCCCAAAGCCTGAGCAGCGCCTACGGCGAACAACCCTGGCTCGGTGACGCGTTCGGGTCGTACACCAGCAACCCCAACGGGTTGCCGGTGGACACCCACGAGATCGTCGCCATGGTGGCACCGCGCGGGTTGTTCATCATGGACAACCCCCACATCGCCAACCTGGGCCCGAAATCCGCCAGCGTCGCCGCGTTGGGTGGTGCCGAGGTCTACAAGGCGTTGGGCGCCGGGGACAACATCACCTATTGGTCCGACATCACCGACGGCAACCACTGCGCCAACCGGGCGGAGTGGAAGACGCCGTTGCAGCAGAACATCCAGAAGTTCCTGCTCAAGACCGGCAACGCGGCGGGGCAGATCAGGATCTCCAGCAAGGCCGCGGGCAACCTGGCGCAGTGGCGGGACTGGACCACCCCCACCCTGACCGACGGCCCCGGCGACCCCACCACGACGACCACGACGACCACCACAACGACGACCACCACGACCACGACGACGACCACCACCCCGCCCGCGGGCGGGGGTTCCTGCACCGCGACCTACCGCACCACGCAGGCGTGGGGCGACCGCTTCAACGGCGAGGTGACGATCACCGCGGGCGGCGCGGCGATCTCCAGCTGGACGTCCACCGTGCTGGTGACCTCGCCGCAGAAGATCTCCACGACGTGGAACGGCACGCCGACCTGGAGCGGCGGTGGCAACCTGATGACCATGAAGCCCAACGGGAACGGCTCGCTCGCGGCGGGCGCGAGCACCACGTTCGGCTTCACCGTGATGGCCAACGGCCAGTGGGCGGCACCTCCCGTCACCTGCGCCACCCCCTGACCGGCTGACGGCGAGGACCCGTCGCCCGGTGTCCGCTCGACGACGAGCGGGCACCGGGCCCTCGCCGTCCATGCACGCAGACCGCTACCGGCGGGCCGCCGGCGGTCGTCGGATCAGGACGACGGGACGTGCTGCGGGTAACAGGCCTCGACCTCGTCGGCGAACGCCTCCACCACCACACTCCGCTTGATCTTCAGCGACGGCGTCAGGAAGCCGTTCTCCGGGGTGAACTCCGCCGACAGCACGCGGAACCTGCGGACCGACTCCGCCCGCGACACCGCGGCGTTCCCGAGGTCGACGGCCTCCTGGAGATCGGCCAGCAGGTCGTGGTCGTCGAGCAGGTCGGCCACGGTCGCCTCGGCGGGTTTGCCCCTGTTCTCCTTCCACACCGGGAAGTACTGGTGGTCGAGGGTGAGCAGCGCGGCCACGTAGCGGCGGCCGTCGCCCACCACCACGGCGTTGCCGACCAGCGGGTGCGCGTTGACGCGGTCCTCCATGACACCGGGGGAGACGTTCTTCCCGCCGCTGGTCACCAGGATGTCCTTGCTGCGCCCGGTGATGACGAGGAAACCGCCGTCGTCGAGCCGCCCGAGGTCGCCGGTGGCGAACCAGCCGTCCCGGAAGGACTCCGCCGTCGCCCGCTCGTCGTGCCAGTAGCCCTGGAACAGGGTGGGCCCCTTGACGAGGACCTCGCCGCTGTCGGAGATCCTGATCGACATGCCGGGCAGCGGCCTGCCCGCGGTGCCCGCGCGGAACACGTCGGGCGTGTTGATCGTGGCGGTCGAGGTGGTCTCGGTGAGCCCGTACCCCTCCAGCACGGTGATCCCGGCGGAGTGGAAGAAGTGGACGAGCTTCGGCGCGAGCGCGGCGCCGCCCGACAGGACGTACCGGCAGCGGCCGCCGAGGACCTCGCGCAGCCTGCGGTAGATCAGCCGGTCGAAGGCCGCGTGCTTCAGGCCCAGCACCGGACCGGGGGAATCGGCGGACGAGTGCGCGACGGCGACCTCGACCGCGGCGTCGAAGACCCCGCCCCGGCCGCTGCCGTGGGCCTTCTGCCAGGCGCCCTGGTAGATCTTCTCGAGCACGTAGGGCACGGCGAGGACGAACGTCGGGCGGAACGTCGCCAGGTCGCCCAGCGCGTCGCGGACGTTCGGGGTGTGGCCGAGGGTGACCCCCGCCCACACCGCGCCGATCTCGATCATCCGGCCGACCACGTGCGCCAGCGGCAGGAACAGCAGCGTGGACGCGCCGGCCGCACCGCCCGCCCCGAACAGCGGGCGGAGCACGCCCACGGCGTTGCGCGCCTCGGCCAGGAAGTTCGCGTGCGTCAGCACGCACCCCTTGGGGCGACCGGTGGTGCCCGAGGTGTAGATGATCGTGGCGGCCTCGGAGTTCTCGGTGGTCCCGCGGTTGTCGTGGACCGCGGACCGGGGCACCGCGGCGCCCGCCTTCGCCAACTCCTCCACGACGTCGTCGATCCGCCACACCGGAGCGTCCCGACCCGCCTTGGCGAACGCGTCCCGCGCCAGGCGTTCGTGCTCCCCGGTCTCCACGACCGCCGCGGTCGCACCGGAGTCGGCGACGATCCAGTCCACCTGCTCCGCGGAGGACGTGACGTAGACCGGCACGGAGACCGCGCGGGCGGCCCAGACGGCGAAGTCGACCAGCGTCCACTCGTAGCGGGTCGACGACAGGATCACCACCCGGTCGCCGGGGCGCACCCCCAAGGCGATGAGCCCCCGTGCCGCCTCGACGACCTCGTCGCGGAACCTCCGCGCGGTGACCGGGACCCACCCCGCCGGCGTCTTCCGGCGGAAGGCGGTGGAGTCGGGGATCCGTTCGGCGTTGGTGTGCACGAGTTCGGCCAGTCCGCCGAGGACGGGCACGGTGGGTAGCGGCGCGGTGGCGACCTCGCGCATGGGAACTCCTGGTGTTCGCACCGGCGTACGGATATTTCGGATTTGTTGACGCGGACGAGCTGTGCCGGTTGCCGTGCGGGCGCCCGCGGTGGATATGCGATTGCGAAGCGGATCGCGCAGGGGTTGGAAGCGGGAAACGTATCAGCGCAAGATCATTGGGTACAGTGACGTGAATCACCGGCGGGCACCGTGGCAGATAGATGCCAGGGATTGTTCTTATGCCAACTGACCAGGCTTTTTGCCTCTTTGGACCGTTGCGCGATGTGCAATCGGGCTGGCAGGGAGCTGTTACCGTCGCCGCGTTGCCAGTTCTTCCGCTTCGCCTCGCCATTTTTCCGCTCCGCACGGGGGATTGCGAGTGCGAATGCCGGATCGGTCCGGGTTCGACAGCAGGGGTGTTTTTTCCAAGATCATCAGGGTGTCCATTTCGGTGGGCTTCGCACTTTCCGCACTAGGGGTGGGGTCGGATTCGGCGTGGTGACGCGCGGCCGATGCCGGGTTCGTCGATGACTTCGAGGCCGTTCGTGGGGCGCGTGGTCCGATTTGCATTGTGAAACGTTTCAACCAGTTTTTCGAACCTGTCGGGCCAATCACCCGCGTGGAGGCTTGTCGTGATCCATCAGTGCTGCGGTGACCCCGTCACCCCGACGCCGTCGCGGTGCCCGCGATGACCGGACGGGCGCCCTCGGACGAGGTCGAGGCACGGCTGCTGGTGCTCCCGGTCGGTCGTCGCGACCAGCTGTGCCTGCGGGTCTTCCCCCAAGCGGTCGAGGACGAACGGGCGCCGGTCGTCCTCGTCGTGCCCGCGATGGGGATCGTCGCCACCTACTACGACCCCCTGGCGCGCGGGTTGTCCCGGACCGGGTTCCCGGTCGTGGTCTGCGACCTGCGCGGACACGGCGGCAGCACGCCCGCGGTCTCCCGCGCCTCCCGGTTCGGGCAGCAGGAGATGGTGGCGGTCGACCTCCCGGCGGCCGTGGCGGCCGCGCGGCGGGAGTTCCCCGGCCGCCCCGTCGTCCTGCTCGGCCACAGCATCGGCGGCCAGCTCGGCGTCGCCTACCTCGGCAGGCCCGAGGCGGACGTGGACGGGCTCGCGCTGATCGCCTCCGGCACCCCGCACCACCGCGTCTACCCGCGACCGCGGGGCCTGCGCGTGCTGCTCGGCACGCAGACCGCCGCGCTGCTGGGCAGGGCGTGGGGGTACTTCCCCGGCGACCGGGTGGGTTTCGGGGGCAGGGAGTCCGCGGGCGTCATCACCGACTGGGCGAGGTTCGCCAGCACCGGGCGCTTCCGGCCCGACGGCGCGGACATCGACTACGAGCGCGCCATGTCCGCCGTGGACCTGCCGGTGCTGGTGGTGTCCGTCGAGGGCGACCTCATGCACACGCCCGCCGCGATGGCGGAGCTCACGGGGAAGCTCGGGAGCACGCGGGTCACGCGCCTGAGGTACACCGCGGCGGACGCCGGGCAGAAGCTCGACCGCTACCGCTGGGTCCGCGTCCCAGGACCGCTGCCCTCGTGGATCGCGGACTGGTGGCGCGACGCCGCGGGCCCCGCGGGGGAACGGGCATGACCGGGACCGCGACGTGCGGGCGGACAGGGGAGTGGGCCGCGCCGCCGCGCGCCGACGGGCGACCTCCCACCGCGACCGCGTCGCACCGGTAGTTCGCCCGTCCCGCAAGGACAAGCTCGCGGCCCTGTCCGCCGCGAGGTCCCGACCGCAGGAACGACATCGACGGCAGCCCTCTCCGGGGCCGCCTCCCCCGGAGAGGAAACCCGTGGACCACGTCAACCACTTCGACACCAAGGCGACGTACTGGATCATGCGCGCCGAGTACCTGGTGGGCTTCGCCGCGTGCGTCGTCCTCATGCTCCTGCACTTCGGCGACATCCGGTGGTGGGCCGCCGTCCTGCTGTTCTTCTCGATCGACATCATCGGGTACTACCCCGGCGCGATCGCCTTCCGGAGGGCCAAGGGCGGGCCGATCCACAAGGCCTACTACGTCGTCTACAACACGATGCACAACTGGTTCGCGGCCGCGGCGATCTGCGGTCTGTGGGTGCTCGTGGCCGGTCCGGAGTGGGCGCTGCTCGCCATCCCGCTGCACCTGTGCGCCGACCGCGGTCTGCTCGGCAACACGCTCAAGCCGTTCAGCATCGCGTTCGAGCCCGAGCCGCTGCCCGCGTTCCACGCGTTCATGGCGCAGGTGACGGGCCAGCAGCCGCAGCGCCGGGTGCAGGTCACGCGGACCGAGGACAAGGTGTCGACTCCGTGATCACCATCGAGGACGAGGAGACCCTGGCGTCGCTGCGGCAGCACGGCGACCACCCGAGCGCCTTCCTGAGCTACAACCAGGCCACGCGGCACTTCCGCAGCGACCGCGCCCCCGGCACCGTCGCGTACCGGCTGAGCCGACGGCACGTCGTGCAGCTGTGCGGCCCGCTGACGCGGGAGGAGCACCGGGCCGACCTGCTCGCCGACTTCCGCGCGTGGGCCGGGCGCGAGCGGCTGCGGATCTGCGCCGTGCAGCTGTCCAAGCAGGACGCCGAGCTGTACGCGGCCGAGGGGTTCGTGGTCAACCAGCTCGGCCGCACCTACAGCGTCGACCTCGAGCGGTTCACGATGCGCGGCGGCCCGCTGGCCAAGGTGCGGCAGAACATCGCCCGCGCCAAGCGGGACGGCGTCACCGTCGAGGAGAGCACCGGGCGCGACGACCTGCTGGCCACGATCGACGCGCGGTGGTTGCGCGCGAAGGGGTGGCACGTCAAGGAACTGGACTTCATGATCGGCGAGCGGGGCGGCCGGGGCGCGGAGCACCGCCGGATCTTCGTGGCGAGCGTCGCCGACCGCCCGGTCGCCTACATCTCCTACTCCCCGGCGTTCGGCGGCAGGCCGGGGTGGCTCTACGACCTGACCCGCCGCGACCCCGACGCCCCGGTCGGGACGATCGAACTGGTCAACGTCACCGCGCTGCAGCGGTTCCAGGAGGAGGGCGCGGGCTGGCTGCACCTCGGCCACACGCCGTTCGCCGGTCTCGCGGCCGAGAACGAGGTGCCGGGCGCGGCCAGCGGGGTCGTCACCCGCGTCACCGACCTGATCGCCAAGCGCGGCAAGGCCATCTACCCCTCGCGCACCCAGGAAGCGTTCAAGCGCAAGTGGGCGCCGCACGTGGTCGAGCCGGAGTACGTCGCCTTCGAGGACGGCGTCTCGCTCCCCGCGCTGTGGAACCTGCTCCGGCTCACGAGAGCCATCTGACATGCCCGAATCCCGAGGAGGAACCACTATGGACGGCAAGATCAGGCCCGAAGTCGACTGGGACAACGCGGGTCCCGTGCTCGAAGGCGCCCGGACCCTCGAGCTGACGCCCGAGGACTGCGACCTGCAGTACTGGCTCGACGAGGTCGCGGGCCGGCTGCTGCGCCGCATCCCCACCGGCCACACGCCCGACGCCGCCATCCCCGAGCAGGTGCTCAAGCCCGGCCCGCTGCGCGAGGCGCTGATCGAGGAGTTCGCCTTCCGGTCCATCGCCGAGGAGAAGGTCACCCGCGCCCTCGGCCACCTGGTGTCCCTCGCGCCCGACCGCGTCACGACCGAGTTCTTCGCCACCCAGCTGCTCGACGAGGCCCGGCACGCCCGCGTGTTCCGCGAGCACCTGATCGAGATCGGCATCGCCGAGGCCGAGGTCGAGGACACCATCACCACCGTGGCGGGCAAGGCGATCGAGGCCGTGCTCGACCCGCTGGAGGACTTCGGCCTGTCCGTGATCCGCGACAACGGCGACTTCTACGGCGGCGTCATCACCCTCACCGTCCTCGTCGAGGGCGTGCTCGCCCCGTTCGGCGAGCTGAGCGAGCGCAAGTGGGCCGAACTGGACCCGGCGGGAGCCGAGATCGAGCGCGGCGCGGGCATGGACGAGATCCGCCACCTGTCCGTGGGCAGCAGCGTGGTCAAGCGCCACCTGCAGGAGCAGCCCGGCGAGCGGATGCGCATCCTGGAGCTGATCGGCCGCGGCCGCGCGCTCTGGGAGAACCTCCCGATGCAGCCCTTCCTGTTCCAGCGCGAGTCCCTGTTCCAGCAGGGCCTGTCGGAGTGGGGCCACCTGATCCCCGAGTACGAGGTCTGGCCGGGCCGCAAGCTCGTCGACACCAGCGCCGAGGAGCGCATGATGACCGCCTCCACCTGGTCCCAGGAGACGCAGGACGTCCGCCTGCGCTACATGGGCGTTCTTTGAACCGCCCTGCCGCGACCAGGAACAAGGTGACGACGTGAAGACGTACCCCTCTTACATCGCGGGGCAGGACGCCCCGACGGACAAGTGGATCTACACGATCCGCGCGTCCAGCCTCTTCGAGGACGCTTTCGGCGCGATCCGGTTGAAGCGCGAACTCGCGGGCGCCGGCGAGCCCGACACCACCGACGAGCGGATCGTCGGCCGCGTCGCGCTGACCGGGCCCGAGCAGTGCTTCGAGGCCCTGCGCGCCGCGCGTGCCGCGCAGCCCGCGTGGGCGGCGAGGTCGCTGGCCGACCGGCTGGAGTTCGGCGCGATCTTCCACGAGCGGACCACCGCCCGCCGGGAGGAGTTCGTCGAGGTCCTCATCGCCGAGGGCCACCCACGCAGGCTCGCCGAGTGGGAGGTGGCGGGTGTCATCCAGGGTTCGGCCCCGGAGACGTTCGCCGGCAACGCGCGGATGATGGAGCACCGCGAGCAGGTCGGCGACCGGGAGATCCGCCTGGTGCGCAAGCCCGACGGCGTGGTGTGCCTGAGCCCGCCGCAGAACGCGGCCGCCTCCAACTCCATGCTCGGCGTGTCCGCCATGATCGCGGGCAACAGCCTCGTGGTGAAGGCGCCGAGGAGCGCGCCCTACGGCGTCGCCTGGGCGTGGCGCGAACTCGTCGCCACCTCGCTGGAGGACGTCGGCGCCCCGGCGGGCGTGCTGAACGTCGTCTGCGGCGTGCCGAAGGTGCTGCTCGACCAGTGGCTCCTGAGCGACGACGTCGACGACATCATGTACTTCGGCGGCAGCGAGCGCGGCATCGAGATCGGTCGGCGCTGCGTCGAGCACGGCAAGAAGTCGGTGCTGGAACTGGCGGGCAACGACGGCGTGCTGGTCTGGCACGACGCCGACCTGGACAACGCCGCGCGGGCCGTCGCGGAGTGCTTCTACGGCTCCAGCCAGATCTGCATGGTGCCCAAGTACGTCATCGCGCACCCGCGGATCGCCGACGAACTCGTCGACCGCCTCAAGGCGCTGGTCGCGGACATCCGCCCCGGCAGGCCCGAGGACCCGGACGTCCTGCTGTCGCCGGTGCTGCGGACCAGCGAGTTCTTCACCGTCCTCGACGAGGCGGTGGCCGATGGCGCCTTGCTGCTGGCCGGCGGGCAGCGCATCGCGGAGGACGGCACCCCCGACTCCTCGGGCGTGTTCCTCCAGCCGACGCTGCTCAGGGTCGACGGTTACGACCGGGCCGAGAAGATGCGGGCCGTCCGCAACGAGACGTTCTACCCGCTGCTGTCCATCGTCGTGCCCGACGCCGAGTCGTCCGAGGACGCCTTCGCGGACGCGCTGCGGTTCATGAACGCCAACCCCTACGGGCTGCGCAACTCGCTGTGGTCGGAGGACCCCGAGGTGATCGAGCGGTTCTGCTCCGAGCTCGACAACGGCGGCATCCTCAAGGTCAACGACAGCCACCTCGGCTTCGTGCCGGGGTTGCCGACGCACGGCGGCACCGGCCTGTCCGGCGGTCCGTTCGGCGAGGTCAACTTCCCGATGCTGCGGACCAGCCACCTCCAGGCCGTCAGCATCGCCACGAGGGTGACGCCGCGGTCGCGGGTGTTCGAGAGCGCGCTGCCGCCCGCCGCCTCCCCGGTGGTGGCGCGGTGAAGTTCCTGCAACGCGAGCACGACACCCTGGAAGCGCTGCTTCCGGGACTGGACAAGGCTTTGGGCGCGTTCTTGCTGAGCGAGCTGGAGCAGCGCGGCGGGCCCGGTATCGCCGCGCTCCGCGACGCGGGCGGCTCGGGTCTGCTGGTGCCCGCCGAGCACGGCGGGGTCGGCGCGAGCGCGCGGGACGCCGTGCGCTGCACCCGCGCCATCGCCACCCGGTCGCCGTCGGTGGCCGTGGCGGCCACGATGCACAACTTCTCGGTGGCCAGCCTGGTGACCCTCGCGGCCACCAGCACCGGCTTCGAGTGGCTGCTGCTCGACGCGGTCGCCCGCGACAAGCGGATGATGAGCAGCGCGTTCGCCGAGGGCCGCACCGGGCAGGGCGTGCTCACGCCCACCATGGTCGCGCGCCGCGCCGAAGGCGGCTGGCTGGTCTCGGGCAGCAAGAAGCCGTGCAGCCTGTCGTCGTCGATGGACCTGATCACGGCGAGCGTGGCGCTGCCCGACGAGGACGGCGGGACCGCGCTGGGCATCGCGGTCATCCCCGCGGGCACGCCCGGCATCTCCGTCCGCCCGTTCTGGGACTCCATCGTGCTGGCGGGCGCCGAGAGCGACGAGGTCGTGCTCGACGACGTGCTGGTGCCCGACGAGCTGATGGTCAAGCCGGTGCTCGACCCGGAGACCAACCTCGACGACCTGAACACCACCGGGCTGGTCTGGTTCACCCTGCTGGTCTCCGCCGTCTACCTCGGCACGGCCAGCGCGCTGGTGTCCCGGCTGCTGGAGTCCGGCCGGGGCGACACCGGGACGCGGGTGGACGTGGTGACGGACCTGGAGGCGAGCGCGTTCGCGCTGGACCGGGTCGCGTGGGCGGTGGACTCCGGCCAGTCCGGCAACGACACCCTCGCCGACGCGCTCACCGCCCGGTACAGCATGCAGCGCACGATCCGGCGGGTCGTCGGCACGACCGTCGAACTGCTGGGCGGCATGGCCTTCGTGTCCTCGCCGGACGTCGCCCTCCTCGCGGCCAGCGTGCACGCGCTGGCGTTCCACCCGCCCGGCCGGACGTCCACCGCGGCCGCTCTCGACCGCTACCACGCCGGACACCTGCTCCGCATCGACTAGCGCGACCGCACTTCCCCCTGCCACACGAATCCTGGAACCGATGACCACCACACAGCCAGCAGTCCCCACACAGCACGAGCTCCTCGACGCCTTCCGCACCCACCTGAGCAGCGGGCGCGCCTCCCTCGGCGAGATGTTCGGCGGCTTCTGGGAGTCCACCTCCCACAGCGCCTCCGTGCACACCTCCGACGGGCAGCGGTTCGTCAACTGCGCCGGGTACGGCGTGTTCATCCTCGGCGGCACCCACCCGCACGTCACCGAGGCCGTCGTGGCCCAGGTGCGCGCGAACCCGCTGGCCACCCGGCTGCTGCTGGAACCGGTGAGCGCCGCGGCCGCGAAGGCGCTGGCCGACGTGTGCCCGCCGGGGCTCACCAAGGTGCACTTCGTCGGCTCGGGCACCGAGGCGACCGAGACCGCCATCAAGATGGCCAGGGCCAACGGCAGGCGGCGGCTCGTCACCACCGTCAACGGCTACCACGGCAAGACGCTGGGCGCGCTCAGCGTCACGGCGCGCGGCGTGTACCAGGACTCGTTCCAGCCCCTGCTGCCCGACGTGACCGCCGTGCCGTTCGGCGACGTCGAGGCGATGGAGGCGGCGCTGCGCGACGGTCCGCCCGCCTGCGTGATCGTCGAACCCGTGCAGGGGGAGGGCGGCGTCGTGTTCCCGCCCGAGGGCTACCTCGCCGAACTCGGCAGGCTGCGCACCGAGTACGGCGCCTTCCTGGTGGTCGACGAGATCCTCACCGGTCTCGGGCGGCTCGGCCGCTGGTGGGGCCACGACCCCGAGGCCGTCACCCCGGACGTGATGCTGGTCGGCAAGGGCCTGTCCGGCGGCGTCGTGCCGGTGGCCGCCGCGGTCGCCACGCCGGAGGCGTACGCGCCGTTCGACAAGGACCCGTTCCTGCACACCTCCACGTTCTCCGCCGCCCCGATCGCGGTGGCCGCGGCCAAGGCCGCGATCGAGGCGATCATCATGGAGGACGCCGTCGCGAAGTCGGCGAAGATCGGCGCGGACCTCAAGCGCCGCATCGCCGACGCCGCCGCGCTGCGCTGCCCGCACCTCGTCACCGAGGTGCGCGGCGAGGGCCTGCTGATCGGTGTCGAGATGGCCGACCCCGGCCTGGCGGGCGAGCTGGTGCTGGAACTGATCGACGGGCGGGTGCTCGTCAACCACTCGATGAACAACTCGCACGTCCTGCGCCTGACCCCGCCCGCCACGATCTCGGCGGACGAGCTCGACCAGGTGGCCACCGTCTTCGACAGCGCGTTCTCCGTGCTCGCCGGGCGCTTCCCGGCGAGCCGGTGAGGAGGAACGACATGCAGATCGTCCGGATCGAGGCCATCGTGCCCGGCAGGCAGGCCCGTGAGGTCTACGACACCGTCGTCGACTTCGGCCGCTACCCCGAGCTGGTCGAGGCGGTGCGCGAGGTCGTGACCGAACCCGCCGCGGCCGACGGCTCCGTCGTCAGCCACTGGGCCGTGAACTTCCGCAACGGCGTCCTGCGGTGGACCGAGGTCGACACGTTCGACCGGGTGGACCTGATCAGCCGCTTCACCCAGACCACCGGCGACTTCGACGCGTTCGAGGGCGAGTGGACGGTGCGCCAGGACGGCGGCGACGTGTTCGTCGTCTTCCACGCGGAGTTCGACTTCGGCGTGCCGACGCTGGCCAGCATCATCGACCCGGTCGCGATCCGGGTGCTCACCGAGTCCATGAAGGACATCCTGCTCGGCCTCTTCGACGGCATGGTCAAGTTCGTGCCCCTCGCGCTCACGGCCGGCGTCCGGTGACCGCCCCTGGGCACGACTACGACGTGCTCGTCATCGGGTCCGGGTTCAGCGGCGCGGTGACCGCGCTGCGGCTCACCGAGAAGGGCTACCGCGTCGGCGTCCTGGAGGCGGGGTGGCGCTTCGAGGACTCGGACTTCCCGAAGAACTCGTGGCGGTTGCGCAAGTACCTGTTCGCGCCGAAGCTCGGGATGCGCGGGTTCCAGCGCCTGAGCAGGCTGGGCCCGCTCATCGTGCCCACGGGAGCCGGTGTCGGCGGCGGCTCGCTGGTCTTCGCCAACACCCTCTACGAGCCGGGGCAGGGCTTCTACGACGACCCGCACTGGTCGGGCATCGCGGACTGGCGGGCCGAACTGGCGCCGCACTTCGACCAGGCGCGCCGGATGCTCGGCTCGGCCGTGAACCCGACCACCACGCCCACCGACCGCGCGATGCGGGCGGTCGCGGACGGGATGGGTGCGGGCGCCACGTTCCGCCCGCTGCCCGTCGCCGTCCACTTCGGACCGCCGGAGGAGGTCGACGACCCCTACTTCGGGGGAGCGGGGCCGCGCCGCGCGGGCTGCCGCGAGTGCGGCGAGTGCCTGACCGGCTGCCGGTACGGCGCGAAGAACACGGTCGTGAAGAACTACCTGCACCTGGCGGAGCGGGCCGGTGCCACCGTCCTGCCGCAGACCACCGTGTCCTCGGTGCGCCCGCTCGACGAGTCGGGCGCGGCGGGCTACGCGGTCCACACCGTGCGGACCGGCGCGTGGTTCGCGGGCCGGACCGCCAAGGTGATCACCGCCGAGCAGGTGGTGTTCGCCGCGGGCGCGGTGGGCACCCAGCGCCTGCTGCACCGGCTGGCGGGCGACGGTTCGCTCACCCGCGTCTCGTCGAGGCTCGGCAGCCTCACCAGGGCGCCGTCGGACCTGCTGGCCGCGGTCGCGCCGAAGGTCACCGGGGACGACTACAGCACGGGTGTCGCGGCCACCTCCTCGTTCTACCCGGACGAGGACACCCTCATCCAGGCGGGCCGCTACGGCCGCGGCTCCAACTCCATGGGCCTGGCCACGACCCCGTTCGTCGACGCCGACGGCACGACGCCGCGCTGGCTGCGCTGGCTCGGACTGGTGGCCCGGCGCCCGCTGGCCGCCGCCCGGTTCCTGGACGTGCGCCGGTGGTCCGAGCGGTCGATCATCGTGTTCGTCGTGCGCCGCGGCGCGGGCACGCTGACCGTGTCGCCCAGGTCCGGGCCACGGCGGGGCCTGACCGCGCGCCGCGACCCCGGCGCGCTGCCCACGGTCAACTCCGAGTTGGTCGGGGACGTCGTGCGCCGCACGGCGGAGCAGATCGGCGGCGTTCCCGCGGGCACGCTGCCGGGTCTGGCGCACGTGCAGGTGGTCCTGCCGTTCGTCGGCGGCTGCCCGATCGGCGACACCCCGGAGACCGGCGTCGTCGACCCCTACCACCGGTTGCACGGGCACCCCGGCCTGCACGTCGTGGACGGCTCGACCGTCACGGCCGACGCGGGCGTGAACCCGTCGCTGACCATCACGGCGCAGGCCGAGCGCGCCATGGCGTTCTGGCCCAACCGCGGCGAACCCGACCCCCGGCCCGCGCCGGGGTCCGCCTACCGGCGGGTGGAGCCGGTGCACCCGACGAGCCCCGCCGTGCCCTCGCACGCGCCCGCCGCCCTGCGCTCGTCCCGTCCCGCCGACCGGACGCCATCCGTTGCCCAGAAGGGGAGTTAAGTGACCGCGAGCCCAGTGTTGCGCGCCGAGGGAGTGAGCCGGGAGTTCGGCCGCGGCGACACCGCGACCCAGGTGCTGCACGATTGCCACCTGGAGGTCCACGCGGGTCAGATCGTGGCCATCGTCGGCAAGAGCGGCAGCGGCAAGTCCACGTTCGCGAACTGCCTGTCCGGGCTGGACCGGCCGACCTCCGGCCGGATCACCCTGCTCGGCCACGACCTCGCCGAGTTGGACGAGGCCGCGATGGCGCGGCTGCGGGCCGAGCACATCGGGTTCGTGCTCCAGAAGGACAACCTGGTCCCGACGCTCAACCTGGAGGAGAACGTCGCGGCCCCGCTGGTCATGTCCGGCGTGAAGCTGTCCGCGGCGCTGGCGCGGGCACGCGCCGCCCTCGACGAGGTCGGCCTCTCGCACCGGGCGCGCAGCTGGCCCGGCCAGGTCTCCGGCGGCGAGGCCCAGCGCACCGCGGTCGCCAGGGCCTGCGTGAACGAGCCCGCGATCGTCTTCGCCGACGAGCCGACCGGCGCGCTGGACGAGGAGAACGGCCTGCTCGTGCAGGAGCTGCTCCGCACGATGGTCAAGGAGCGCGGCGCGGCCACCGTGATCGTGACGCACGACCTCGACCTGGCGGGTGGCGCCGACGTCGTCGCCACCATGACCGCGGGCACCCTGCGCACGGCCGGGCGGGTCGGCTGATGGCGTTGGACGCGACCAGGCTGGTCTCCCGCTCGCTCATGCGGAGCTGGTACTTCCGACCCGCCAGGCTGGCCGCCGCGGTCGCCGCGGGCATCGCAGGCGTCCTGCTCACCACCGCCGTGCTGGTGGTCTACTTCGCCGTCTACGACGCCCTGCGCGGCGCGCCGATCACGGCGGTGCGCGACGGGATCGTCGCCGTGGAGGCCAGCGCCCCCGGCGGCATGGCGCCCTCGGTGGTCGACGAGATCGGCAAGCGCACCGGCCTGCCCACCACCACGATGCTCGTGGTCAGCGCCAGCCGGGTCGACGACGACGGCGCCACCACGCCGATGCTCGTGTTCGGCGTCGACCCGACTCTGGGCGACTTCGTCGACGACGACCTCGCGCGGCAGACCCGCGAGACGCCGCTCGGCGCCGACGAGGTGTACCTGGCCGCCGCGTGGGCCGAACCGCGCGGCGTCAAGGCGGGCGACACGATCCGCGTCGGCGGCACGACGGACGTGCGGACCTGGAAGGTGGCCGCGATCCTCCGGGGCGAGGTCGCCAACCGCGGATCGGTGATCGTCGCCCCCCGGCTCGTCGTGGCGCAGGCGTTCGGCCGCGGCGCGTTCACCGACGCG
The DNA here is from genome assembly GCF_032460545.1 of Umezawaea sp. Da 62-37. GTDB lineage: Bacteria > Actinomycetota > Actinomycetes > Mycobacteriales > Pseudonocardiaceae > Umezawaea. The sequence goes on along the minus strand of NZ_CP135965.1, from coordinate 537,925 downwards.
GTCCTGATCGACCAGCAGGGCCACGACCGGGCGCAGGTCGTCGCGGACGCCACGGCCGCCGTCGACGGCTCCGGCGCGGTGAAGGACCCCCAGGACCTGCTGTCCGGGTACCGCAAGTCGTTCCAGACGTTCCTGACCATCCTGAGCATGTTCGCGGTCATCGCCGTGCTCACCGCGGGCGTGGTGCTGTTCCTGACCTGGCGGCTGGCGCTGGACGACGCCCGCCCGGCGCTGGCGCGGATGCGCCTGACCGGGGTGCGCACGTCGCACCTGATGGCGGGCTCGGCCGCGGTGATGGTGCCGATCCTGCTGGTGAGCTACGTGATCGGCGTCGTGCTCGGCGTGGTGGTGGGCGGCAACCTGGGGTCGTTCACCCGGCAGATCACCGACCTGAGCCAGCAGGCCGTCACACCGGGGACGCCGTGGGAGCTGCCCGCGCTCGGCGCGCTGCTGGCCGTGGTGCTGATGTTCCTCGCGGCGTGGGTCTCCGGTGTGCGGCGGTTCACCAAGGTGGAGGCCATCGAGGCGGTGTCCGGTCGCGGCGAGGTCGCCGTGCTGCCGGGCGGTGTGCGCAAGCCGTTCCTGATCGGCGCGTCGCTGCTGGCCGTCGGCGTGCTGGTCGTCCTGCTCGGACCCCCGGTCGTGCAGTCGGTGGGGCTGGTGCCGCTGCTGGGCGGTGCGGCGCTGCTCAGCGTCGTGCTGCCGGTCGTGATCGGGTTGGCGCTGCGCAAGGGCGAACCCGGCCCGGTGCGGCTGGCCGTGAGCAGGCAGCTCCAGCTGGGGTGGCGGCGCAACGCCGCGCTGTGCGTGACGTTCACGGTGTCCGTGGTGTCGGCCGTCGCCATGGCGGGTGTCGCGGGCAGCATCAAGCACGAGGTGGCCGCGTCGGTCGAGCGGTGGACGCCGGGCGACCTCTACGTGCAGGCCGCCCCGCTGGGCACCAACCTGCGCAACGAGACCCTGCCCAAGGAACTGGAGCAGGAGCTGCGGGCGGTGGACGGCGTCGAGGCCGTCACCACGTTCTCGTTCACCTACCTCGAACTCGACGGCCGCCGGGTGCAGGTGTGGAGCTGGGGCAGGTCGGACCTGGACCGCCTCTCGCGCCTCACCGTCACCGAAGGACCCGCGGACGTCCTGGACCAGCTGGACGACGACGACATCGCGGTGTCGGTGAACTACGCGGACGCCCGGGGCGTGTCGGCGGGCGACACGATGGACCTGCCCCTGCCCACCGGGCACCGCCGGGTCACCATCAAGGCGGTGGTCGACGACTCCGCCTCCGACGGCGGCATGCTGATCGCCGGCCCCGAGCTGTACGCGGAGATGACCGGGTCGACCCAGATCTACGCGTTCTTCGTCGGTGTCGACGCCTCCGCCGACAAGTCCGTCGTCCGCGACGCCCTGGCCGCCGTGGTGGCGGACGGCCACCCGAGGTCGCGGGTCGTGACCCAGCAGATCCTGCGGGACACGGTCGCGAACATCACCGCGCGACTGGTCAGCGCCTTCGAGGTGTTCGCCTGGGTGATGTTCGTGCTGGCGGTGCTGATCGGCGCCGCGACCCTGGCGTCCGGATTGGTGGAACGCGGGCGCGCCAACGCGTTGCTGCGCCTGAGCGGCGCCACGGCGAAGAACGTGCGCACCCAGCTGATCGTCGAGGTGGTGCTCATCGCGGCCGGGTCGGCGGCGGTGTCGCTGCCGGTGGGCTGGCTCGCGATCGTGGCGCTGCTGGACGCGCAGGCCGTGCAGAGCGGCATCCGTCCGCCCGTGGAGATCCCGGTCCTGCTCAGCGCGTTGAGCCTGCCGCTGGTGGTGGCCTGCATGCTGGTGGCCCTGCTGATCGCCAACCCCGGTAGGGCCAACACCCCGCTGCGGGACCTGCTCGCACAGGACTGAGCACGCACCGGGGGCATCGGCGGCGGATTCACCGTCGCCGATGCCCCCGGTGCGTGTTCCGAAGAGCCTGTGCCACAAGGGGACCGGGGTGACGTCCCCGACCGGTCGGGCGCCGGATCGCGGAGCGGGGCAGCGGTAAGGTCTCCGCCGTGACCGACCCCTTCGCCATGCACGGCACCAAAATCGCCTACGACGCCGTGGCACCCCTCTACGCCGAACTCTTCAGCGACGTGCTCGGGTCCTTGCCGCTGGAACGCGCGCTGCTGGCCGCGTTCGCCGAACTCGTGCGCGCCCACGGCGCCGGACTGGTCGCCGACGTCGGATGCGGCCCCGGCCACGTCACGGCGCACCTGCACGCGCTGGGCCTGGACGCCTTCGGTGTCGACCTGTCCTCCGAGATGATCACCATCGCCCGGCGGGCGCACCCGGAGCTGCGGTTCGACGAGGGGACGATGACCGCCCTCGACCTCGCCGACGGGGTTCTCGGGGGCGTTCTCGCCTCCTACTCCACCATCCACGCGCGACCGCGCCACCTGCCCGCCGTGTTCACCGAGTTCCGGAGGGTCCTGGCGCCCGGCGGCCACCTGCTGCTCGGGTTCTTCGCCGGTGACGACCCGCTGCCGCGGGAGTTCGACCACAAGGTGACGCCCGCCTACCGGTGGTCGCCCGACAGCCTCGCGGAACTGCTGCGCCAGGCCGGTTTCGACGAGGTCGGCCGGTTGCGGCGCGAGCCCCGCGAGGGCGAGCGGTTCCGGCAGGCCCAACTGCTGGTCCGCAAAGCGGGGGAGCGCTGAGCGTTCCACTGGGCCGTGATCGGCCACAGTGGACGGTCGGCCCGGATCCGCCGCGTCACTCGATCCAGCAAGCCGCGCCCACCCATCGGGTGACTACAGCGCGCGTTCGATCCGTGCACAATGAGTAGCGCATGACATCCGCATGACCTGCCGGCTCGGCGCGGTGGCTCGCACGGAGCCGCTCGGCGAGATCACGAAGGGATCCGGTCCACGACCAGCACGATGAGGGACGTCGTCACCTCCAAGCTCGAGCGGGTGTTCGACGTCATGGACGCCAACCACGACGGCCATCTGGATTGGACGGACTACCAGAACCTCGCCGACCGCTACGTCCAGGCCTACCGGCTCGACAGGAACGACCGCCGGGCCAGGGCGCTCCAGACCTTCTGCCAGATCTACTGGCTGGAACTGCTGCGCCACGCGGGCGTGGACGGGGATCGGCTCACGAAGGACCAGTTCGTGACGGCCAACCGCCTCGCGGTCATCGACACCAGCAGGCTCAACGTGGTCGAGGGCGGAGGTCACGCGATCTTCGACGTCATCGACGTCGACGGCGACAACGAGATCTCCAAGGACGAGTTCGCCCGCTTCCTCAGGGACGTGTGGAGGAGCGACGCGCCCGACGCGATGGAGTCGTTCACCAAGCTCGACACCGACGGCGACAACGCGATCTCGCGCCAGGAGTTCATCCGCGCCTTCCTCGAGCACTACCTGTCCAACGACCCCGACGCCCCCGGCAGCCTGTTCTTCGGTCGCGTCTGACCCTGCTTCCAGGGCGGTCCGACCGCGAGCCCGTCCGCCGTCCGCCGGGGCCTGGCCCCGGCGGACGGCCGTCGGCCCGTACGGACCCGCTTCATCGGTGGGCGATTGTTCCGCTTGCGCGACAACGGAAGGATCAAGCGGCGGCATCGGAGTTGCCGAGGCCGGTCCGCACCGGCTCCGGACTCGGTCCCGCCGTCGCGCGAGGCAGGGGGGCGCGTCGCGGCGGCGGGAACCACTTCGCCGCGACGACGGCCGCCGCGGTCAGGCAGGCGCCGCCGACTCCCCAAGCCCACCAGGCCTGCTCGATCACCGCCACGACGGTGTTGATGACGCCGCACACCAGCAACGTGCCCAGCGCGAGCGCCAGAACTCGATCAACGTGAGCACACCTCATCCCCTCGTCCTTCCTTCGCTGGTCCGCCTTGTATCGACGCCACGGCCGACGGGGTTACACCGCGACCCGTATTCCGCCCGACCGGGCCGACCTCCGCCCGGTCGTCGAGCCGGGCGATCGGGCCGTGAACCGGATGTGGCGGCCAGGCAACCTCCGGGCCGGACGCGTCGTGACAGGTGTTGACCGGTGGCGACCGAGCCACCGGGCGAGCCGTGACGCAGCGGCGGACTTGTCCTCCTGGCGCGGAAGGAGCGTTCGGTGTTGCTTTCCACGAGCAGGTTGCCGAACAGGGCGGTACCGGAGAACCCGCCACCGGAAGCCCGTCCGCGGGGACGGCCCGATCGATTACGCCGCTTGGTGTTCGCGCTCGTCGTGGTCGCCCTCCTCACCGGGATGGCGGTCGCGATGACCACGAGCGCCGTGGAGCAGACCCCGACCATCGACGAGCCGGTGTACGTGGGCGCGGCCGTGGTCCACCTTCAGCAGCACAGCCTGCGCTACAACCCGGAGCACCCACCGCTGGGCAAGCTCGTCATGGCGGCCGGGCTGGTTTTCGCCGACGTGCGCCTGGATCCCGGCTTCGTCGGCGACCAGACGCAACTGGGCAGGCACGTGCTCTACGAGTCCGGCAACGATCCGGGACGGCTGCTGCTGGCGGCGCGGCTGCCGATGATCGTGCTCACGCTGCTGTTCGGGCTGGTCGTCCTCGCGTTCGCCGGTGACCTGTTCGGCCGTGCGGGAGGATTGGTCGCGCTGACCCTGTACGCGTTCTCGCCCGACGTCATCGCGCACGGGTCGCTGGCCACGCTCGACGTGCCCGAGGCCGGTTTCCTGCTGACGTCGTTCTGGCTGCTGTGGCGGGCCCGCGGCCGCCCTGCCCTCTACCTGCCGCTGGCGGGGTTGGCGTTCGGCGCGGCTCTCGCCACGAAGATGAGTGCCCTGCCCGCGGTTCCGGTGCTGGTGCTGGTGATCGTGCTGTCCGTCCGGCACGCCCGCCGAGGGCGCGGCCCCGCCTCCCGGCCGACCTGGCTCGTCGCGTTCGGTGCGGTGGTCGTCGTGGCGCTGATCGCGGTCGCTGTGGTGTGGGCTTGCTACCTCGCCGTCGATCCGCGGCTGCGCTGGGAGCCGCCAGCGGATCTGCCCGCCGCGCACGGGCTGCGCGCGTTCGCGTCGTGGCTGCCGTTCCCCGAGACCTACCGCGACGGGCTGCGCGTCCAATTCGGATTCGAGGACCGGGTGTGGGGCGGTTTCCTGTTCGGCAGGCACTACTCCGGCTCGCTGTGGTACTACCTGCCCGCCGCGCTGCTGGTGAAGACCCCACTGGGTGCCATGGCGCTCTGGTCGGCGGGCGCCGTCGCGGTGGTGGCGGTTCCCCGGCTGCGCGCGGCGGCGCCGTACGTGCTCGCCCCCACGGCCGCGCTGCTGGTCGCGGCCATGACCGGCGACCGCGACTTCGGTGTCAGGTACGCGATCTTCGTGCCGATGTTCCTGGCGGTCGCGGCGGCGGGTGTCGTCGCCCTGCGTCGTCGGTGGGCGCACGTCGCGGCGGCGGCGCTGGTCGTATTCACCGCGATCAGTTCACTGTGGACGTTCCCGTACTACCTGCCCTACTCCAACGAGGCGTTCGGCGGGCCGTCGAAGACCCACCTGCGCCTGCACGACTCGAACGTCGACTGGGGTCAGGACCTGGGCAGGCTGGGGGAGAGGCTGGAGCAGCGCTATCCCGGTGAGCGGGTCTGGCTCGTCTACAAGGGCAGTGGCCTGCCGTCCCACTACGGCATCGACGCCGCCGATCCGCGCGCCGTCCCCGCGGACCGGGTGCGCGGGCTGCTCGTGGTGTCGGATTCCTCCGCCGCCAAGGCGGACGACCGCTTGCGGGCGCTGATCGCGGGCAGCACGCCGATCGACGAGGTCGGCCACTCCATCACGATCTACCGCAGGCCGTAGTCCGCTGCGTCCGCCCTTGGTGGTGGGGTGGCCAGCGCCCGATAAGCGGGTACTGCCACGAACGGCGGCCACCCTGTGCGGGTGGTTCGAGTCGGCCGGATCGCGTGCGAGGACGTTCAGGTGCGGCGCAGGAGTGGCAGGAGGACGTCGTCGACGAGGTGCGCGATGAAGGCGGCGTCGCACGGTTCACCCACGACCACGACGCGATGCGTGATCACCGCGGGTGCAACCTCGGCGAAGAGCGCCGCCGCTCCGGGCGCCAACTCGGTCGCGTGGTGGACAAGTCCGTCCGTCATCGCGGTCCGGTCGTATCCCACCTCGGCCAGCAGCGACAGGGTCGCGTCAAAAATGGCCAGGTCACGGCCGGAATCCCGCGGCCGTCCCATCGCCGAAGGCTGAATCGTGCCGCTGGACTTCGACGTGCCCACCCCGCGCCTCACTTTCACTGCGCTACCGGTTCGTATCGAATGCGGGACTCCACTGTGGACACGCGAGATCGGATCCCGCCGGTTCAGCGTGGACCACACGTCGTCCTGAGCGGCTTCGGGCATCAACTCAACCACCATCGCTTGGAGTCAGACCACCTCGGCGGTGTCCGCCCAACCGTGCCGCGTGATCGGCGAGGTGTCGAAATCCAGTGGTGCGCGGGGAAACGAGGGCACTAACCTACGCGCGTGAACCGTGAACCGGGCAAGACCGCGCCCACCGCGACCGTTCCACTCGATGCCGAACTCCAGGTCGCCTACGACGCCTTCCTGGTCGAAGAGCCGGAGTTGAAGCGGATGAGCCTCGAGATGCTGCCGGGGATCCGCGCGGAGGTCGACGCCGCGGTGGCCGCGCTCGACGACCTCGACCGCGGCGGGCGCTTCACCGTCTCCCAGCCCTCGGTGCCGGGTCTGGACGGCGACCCCGAGATCCCGCTGCTGATCTGCACACCCGTCGGCGCGCCCGCGTCGCGGCCTGCGCTCTACTACCTGCACGGCGGCGGCTTCTTCTGCAACGACCACCGCCTCGGACTCGACCAGGTTCTCGAGACGGCCGAGCGGCTCGGAGCCACCCTGATCTCGATCGGCTACCGGCTCGCGCCCGAACACCCCTATCCCGCCCAGATCAACGACGCCCACGCCGGCCTGCTGTGGATTGCCGACCACGCGGACGAACTCGGCGTCGATCCGAAGCGCATCGTCGTCGTCGGACCCAGCGCCGGCGGCGGCTTGAGCGCCGCGCTCGCCCTGACCGTGCGCGACAAGGGCGGTCCCAGCCTGCGCGGCCAACTGCTGATGGCTCCCATGCTCGACGACCTCAACGACAGTGCCTCGGCCATGCAGATGGACGGGATCGAATTCTGGAACCGCAGCTACAACCTGTTCGGCTGGAACTCGCTGCTGGGCGCCCTCCAGGACGGAACGGACGTACCGCAGTACGCCGCGCCCGCACGCGCCACCGACCTGGCCGGCCTGCCGCCCGCGTTCCTCGACGTCGGCTCCGCGGAGTGCCTGCGTGACGAGGTCGTCGGCTACGCCGACCGGATCTGGCAGGCGGGCGGCAGGGCCGAACTGCACGTGTGGCCCGGCGGAATCCACGCCTTCGATCGGGAGGTTCCCGACGCGCGGATCAGCAAGGCCGCTATCGCGGCGCGTCGCGACTGGCTGGAGCGCCTCCTCGCCACCGACTAGCGATCAGGCACACGTTCCGACGACACCGCCTCGAACGGCACCGACACCGCCGCTTCGTGCGACGAAGTCCGTTGCTCGGCACCGTCGGTGTCCAGCCACGCCACCTCGAAACCCTCCTCGGCCGGTCGGGTTCGACACTTACTGGACACCGTGTCTCGTTACAGGTACCGTTTCAATACGCGGTGCCTCGTAAGTAGTGCTGTCGGCGACGTCCGACGGCACGGTGTGCGAGTGCGCCGCTCCCACTTGTCGAGCCCTCACGGGCATGGAGGCGAACAGAGTCATGCGTGTACTTGTCACCGGAGCCACCGGCTGGATCGGGTCCGCGACCGTCGACGAACTGCTCGGCGCCGGGCACGACGTCACCGGGCTGGCCCGCTCGGCCGATTCCGCCGCGTCACTGGAGAAGAAGGGGGCACAAGCCCTCCTCGGGGACCTGGACGACCTCGACTCGCTCCGTCGCGGGGCGTCGGAGGCCGACGCCGTCCTGCACCTGGCGAACAAGCACGACTGGGCGAACCCCGCGGAGTCCGACCGGGCCGAGCGGGCCGCGGTCGAGGCGCTGGCGGAGGCGCTGGTCGGCACCGACCGGCCGTTCATGGTCGCGAACGGCCTCTCGGGCCTGTGCGACGGGCGGCCGGTGCTGGAGACGGACCCGTCACCCGCGATCGGTCCGGACTCCGACCGCGGCGGCAGCGAGAACCTCGCTCTCGGCTACGTCGACCGCGGGGTGCGGACCACGATCATCCGGTTCGCCCCGTCGATCCACGGCGCCGGGGACTGGGGCTTCGTCAACTTCCTCGTCGCCGCCGCGCGCGAGCGGGGCGTCTCCGGGTACATCGGCGACGGCTCGACCTTGTGGTCGGCGGCGCACCGCTCCGACACCGCCCGGCTCATCCGGCTGGGCCTGGAGCAGGCGCCTGCCGGCACCCGGCTGCACGCGAGCGCGGAGGAGTCCGTCACCACCAGGGCGATCGCGGAGGCCATCGGGCGGGCGTTCGGCCTGCCGGTGGAGTCGATCCCCGCCGAGAACGCGGCCGAGCACTTCGGCTTCGTCGGCCACTTCTTCGGCACGACCATGACCGCCTCCAGCGCGCTCACCCGCGAAGGCCTGTCCTGGCGGCCGACCGGGCCGACGCTGGTGGAGGACATCGAGTCCGGCGCGTACGGCACCGCCTGACCGCACGGCCGAGCCCCGCGGGGCCCGGCCGCCCGTGATCAGCCGAGCTGCTTGTCCACGAAGCACCACCGCCAGGTCTCGCCGGGCTCGAAGCTGCGCATCACCGGGTGCCGGGTCTCGTGGAAGTGCTGCGCGGAGTGCCTGCCCGGCGAGGAGTCGCAGCACGCGACGTTGCCGCACTTGAGGCACTTGCGCAGGTGGACCCACGTCATCCCCTCGTCGACGCAGGCCTGGCACGCGTCGGGGGAGCTGGAGTCCAGTTCGGTCCAGTCGTGGGCCAGGTGCTTGCACGACCCGGCCGTCGCGGCCGGGGTGCGCAGCTCGCGGCCCTCCACCTCGGGGTCCTCCTCGGCGCGGTCGAGCATGGACTCCTCGATGTCGAGCCGCTCCAGGACGCGGCGCAGGACGTCGTCGTCGGCGCTGCCGCTGTCACGGGCCTTGAGGAACTGCTCGCGCTCCACGTCGAGGAGTCGGAGCCGCAACCGGCGGTAGGCGTCGCTGGGCGTCTCGACCAGGGCGCTCTGCCGACCGAGCCGTTCCCACGCCGTGTCCGAGCGCTGCCGCAGCCGGTCGCGCAGGCGTTGCACGATCTCGGGCGGGTCGTCGGGCGTGTGGATCTTCTCCAGCTCGGCCAGCGCCGCGGTGGTCATGTCGTGCAGCACGGACGCCTCCTGCAACGCGTCCTCCGCCGGGTCCGGCCGGGGCAGCCGGAGCCTGCGGATCAGCGGCGGCAGCGTCATGCCCTGCACGGCCAGGGTGCCCGCCACGACGACGAACGCGGCCAGCACCAGCACGGCCCGCTGCGGGGTGTCCGAAGGCAGCACGAACGCGGCCGCGAGCGTGACCACCCCGCGCATCCCCGCCCACGAGATCACCGCGGAGTAGCGCCACGGCCAGACCTTCACCTTCGCCCTGTTCGGGCGCAGCCGCCGTTGCAGCCGTTTCATCGTGCCGATCCCGACCAGCCACAGCATCCGCATGAGGATCGTCGCGCCCAGCACCGCGACGCAGATCCAGGCGAGCAGTCCCGGCGACAGGCCGGTCTCGTCGACCTCGGCGAGGATCCGGCGCAACTGGAGGCCGATGAGCAGGAAGACCGTGTTCTCCAGCAGGAACGCGATGGTCTGCCAGTTGAGCCTGCTGGCCAGCCGGGTGGAACCGGAGAGGATCCGCGGCGCCTTGTGCCCCAGGATCAGCCCGGCGACCACCACCGCGAGCACGCCGGAACCGTGGATGGCCTCGGCGGGCAGGTAGGCGATGAACGGCACCGCGAACGACAGCGCGGTGTCCAGCACGGGCTCGTCCAGCCGGGCCCGGACGAACGCGGTGGCGAACCCGACGACCAGTCCGACGACGATCCCGCCGACGGCGGCGAGCAGGAAGTCCACGCCGACCTGCCAGAGGCTGATCGAGCCCGCGAGCGCGGCGATGGCCGTGCGGAGGGCGACCAGGGCGGCCGCGTCGTTGAACAGGCTCTCGGCCTCCAGGAGCCGGGTCAGCTTGCGGGGCATCCCGACCCGCCGCGCGACCACGCTCGCGGCGACCGCGTCGGGCGGTGCCACGATGGCGCCCAGCGCGATCCCGGCGGCCAGCGGGAGGTCGGGGATCACCGCCCAGGCGACCACCCCGACGCCGATGGCGGTGAACACGACGAGCCCGACCGACATCGAGCCGACCGCCCCGCGGTTCCTCCGGAAGTCGATCAGCGACGTCTGGACGGCCGCCGAGTACAGCAGCGGAGGGAGCAGCCCGAGCAGCACGACCTCGGGATCGAGGTGGTACTCGGGCACGCCCGGCATGTAGGACGCGCCGACGCCGACGGCGATCAGGCACAGCGGTGCCGACCAGTCCAGCCGCCGCGCGACCGCGCTGACGACCAGGACGGTCACGACCAGGACCACTATCTCTGCCGCGATGTGCACGGGGTAATCCTCACCTGGACCGTCGCGGCCGTTCGCCGCGAGGGTCGATTCTGCGTCAACCGGACCTCGCCCGCCGCCGCGCCCTCCGGCTCACCCGGTCCGCTTCGGACGGTCGTACCCCTCCGGGGCGGCGTGCGAGGGTCACGTCCCGTGCCTGCCGGAGCACTGCGAGACTACGGCCGATCGGGTCGATCCGGCCCGCGACGACGGGATCAGGAGACCGGATGATCATCGAGGACGTGTCGTTCCCCGCCGGTCGGCACTGCGAGACCACCACGCTCGGCGCCCTGCTGCGGCACGAGGGGCTCGACGTGTCCGAGCCCATGCTGTTCGGCCTCGGCGAAGGCCTGGGGTTCGTCTACTGGGACGCCAAGAACATGGACTTCCCGTTCCTCGGAGGTCGCACCAAGCCCGCCACGATCACCCGGACCGCGACCGACCGGCTGGGCGTGGCGCTGCACGTCCAGGAGACCGCGTCCCCCCGCAAGGCCTGGCGGAACGTCACCGCGGCGCTCGACGCCGGACGCCCGGTCGGCCTCCAACTGGACTCCTACCACCTGGAGTACTTCACCACGAAGGTCCACTTCGGAGGCCACTTCGCCGCCCTCCGCGGCTACGACGACACCCACGCCCACCTGATCGACACCGCCCAGCAGGGCGGCGCCGTGAAGACCACGCTGACGAGCCTGGAACGGGCACGGGGCGAACGCGGCCCGATGACCGCCCGCAACCTCTCCTACACCGTCACCGGTCCGGCCACCCCGCCCGATCCGGCCACCGCCATCCGGGCAGCCGTCCGCGACAACGCGCGCACCTTCCTCAACCCGCCCATCGCCAACCTCGGCCACCGGGGCATCGACAAGGCGGCCCGGCAGGTCACGCGGTGGCTCGACCGCTCGACCGCCCCGTCCCACGACCTGCCGCTGGCCGCGACGCTGATGGAACGCGGCGGCACCGGCGGCTCCCTGTTCCGCGTCATGTACCGCGACTTCCTCGCCGAATGCGCGACGATCCTCGACGACGACGACCTCCACCTCGGCCACCGGCTGTACGCCGGGATCGCCCCGCTGTGGACCGAGGTCGCCCACCACATCACGACCGCGGGGGAGACCGGCGACCCGGTCCACCTGGGCCGCGCCTCGGCGATCCTCACCGACCTCGCGGAACGGGAACGCCACGCCATGCGGGTCCTGGCAGGCGGCCACTCCGAATGACAGTCACCGAGGATCCGCTGCCCGCCTGGACACCCGCGTCCCGGTGACGAGGGGGAAAATCCCATTGGGACGGTGGGATTCCTCCGGTTCCGCACCCCGCACGGCGCGGTCAGAGGCGGGTGGCCACGCGGACGAGGTCGGCGAGCGTTCGGGAGCGGCTGTGCGGTGGCCAGGCGATGACGGTGGTCACGGGTGGCGCGTCCAGCACCGGCACGGCGGTCAGGCCTTCGAGCAGGTTGGCGCGGCAGGAATCGGGGAGCACCACGGTGGTGCGGCCCAGCGCGATCAGCTGGAAGAGCTGCGTCTGGTTGTGCACCTCCGCGCCGGGGCCTTCGGGGTAGGTCCCGTCGGGCAGTGGCCAGCGGGCGGGTGGGAGGTCCGGCAGCGACCTGACTTCCGAGGTGAGGACGTGGGTCCTGCCCGCGAGCGGGTGCGAGCTGGGGAGGACGGCGACCTGCCCCTCGGTGGTCAGGATCTCGGTGTCCAGCTCGGCGGTGGAGTCGAACGGCTGGTGCAGCAGCGCCACGTCGGCGCGACCGTCGTGCAGCGCTCGCTGGGGCTGGGACTCGCACAGCAGCAGGTCGACGGCGACGGCGCCCGGCTCGGCGGCGTACGCGTCGAGCAGCTTCGCCAGCAGCTCGCCGGAAGCACCCGCCTTGGTGGACAGGACGAGCGAGGGCCTGCTCGTCGCGGCCTGCTGGGTCCGCCGCTCGGCGGCGGCCAGCGCGCCGAGGATCATCTGGCCTTCGGCCAGCAGCACAGCGCCCGCCCCGGTGAGCGAGACCCTGCGGCTGGTGCGTTCCAGCAGCGCGACCCCGAGCCTGCGCTCGAGCTGGGCGATCGTCCGCGACAGGGGCGGCTGGGCGATGCCCAGTCGTTGGGCGGCCCGGCCGAAGTGCAGCTCCTCGGCGACCGCGACGAAGTACCGCAACTCCCGCGTCTCCACGGGGCCAGCCTACTGCTCCGATCGATACCGTCGGGGTATCGCCGGTCGACTCGGACGGTGTTGGTGAGCCGGTCGCGCGTGGTCATTGTCAACGGCATGAGCGAACAGACGATCGTGCTGGTCACCGGCGCGTACAAGGGGATCGGGTACGCGATCGCGGCCGGGCTCGGCGCGCTGGGGTGGAGCGTCGGTGTCGGGGACCGCGACGAACGGCACATGGACGCGGTGGCGACACTGCGCGCGGACGGCGTGGACGCTTTCGGCGTGCACCTCGACGTGACCGACGACGCGAGCGTCGCGGCCGCCGCCGCGCTGATCGAGGAGCGCGCCGGGCGGCTCGACATCCTGGTGAACAACGCCGGTGTGGCGGGGCCGTGGCCGGCGAAGCCCTCGACCACGACACCCGACGCCGTGCGGGAGGTGGTGGAGACCAACGTGCTCGGTCTCATCCGGGTCACCAACGCGATGCTGCCGCTGCTGCGCCGCTCCGAGCACCCGCGGATCGTCAACCAGTCCAGCCACGTCGCCTCGCTCACCCTGCAGACGACCCCCGGCGTCGAACTCGGTGGGGTCGACGGGGCGTACTCGCCGACGAAGACGTTCCTCAACGCCGTCACCATCCAGTACGCCAAGGAGCTGGCGGGCACCGGCATCATGATCAACAACGCCTGCCCCGGTTTCGTGGCGACCGACCTCACCCACTTCCAAGGGGCCCGCACCCCGGAGGAGGGCGCCAGGATCGCCATCCGGCTGGCCACGCTCCCCGACGACGGCCCGACCGGCGGTCTGTTCGACGATGACGGTGTCGTTCCCTGGTGAAGTGGCCCGAGCGGAATAGCTGATCCGGTGATTCGCCGCCTCATTCCGGGACCGCGCGATCCTTTGACGGGGTGAGCACTTCGGTCTTGGGCGGTGGTGGGGCCGGGATGATCGTGCCGTGAGCCTCCGGTCATGCGCGGGAACGTGCGCCCAGTAGCGGTTCGACACCTTTCGGACGTGTTCGACGGTGTCGAACCGCTTGTCGCCGGTACCGGTGTGGCGACACATGCGCGACGTGGCCCGGTGGCGAACATCCCGGCCGTCGACAACGGGTAAAGCCACTCGCGGACCGCGGTGGCGGTGCACCTCCGAGGGGTATGCGGATTTGCGAAATGTGTGGGAATGTCTGCTTCCAATGGCACGGGCTTTTGGTCCGAACCTGTGGTCGGGACGCGGGTCGCAAGCCGCTGACGACGGGTGGGACCGCTCTGACCAGTGGTGATCTGCCTCAAGTATTGCCATGGGCATGTCGCTGTCCGGTATCGCGGTACGTCGACAACGCCGGCGTCGGAGTATTTCCACGCGAGCGCGAAACCGGCGACGCTATTCACGCGCTATACGTCGACCATACGCTTCGGTCATGCCTCCCGCACACGGTTGATCCACGACGACCGGAATGGAGAGTTCACATGCCGGCGCGCATACCGGTGGTCCGGCGGGCCGCGACTCCGGGCCCTTCGCCGGTCGCGGCGATCGAAGGCCGTTGACACCCGTCCGGACGCGCGCAATCGATTCCCCGGAACCGCCACGCATTCACCTCAGCATTGCGCCATCGACCGAGAGGAAGCCATCCGTGACCACCCTGCCCGACGTGGTACGGTCCGCGACGAACACCGTCGCGCACGAACTCACGACAGACACGCTGCTCAAGCTGGCCAATCGGGAGATCGCCGCGATCCACGTGCGCGGCTACTACCCGGTCGAGGTCGCCGCCGAGGTCGCCGCGAAGGCGATCAACCACCAGGCGCTCGGCCACTACCACAAGCAGCACACCAGCAGCGTCGGTCGTGTGTACATGCCCCACATCGACACCAAGTGGGACGAGGAGCAGACCAAGAAGTACCACGAGCAGGCGCTCCCGGCGATCGAGGACGTCCGCTCGATGTTCCACCCGCACCTGGCGCCGGTGGACCGCATCCGGCTGGAGCTGCAGGAGCTGTGGCCCGCGGGTGCCAACCTGCTGCGCTTGAAGGGCCGGACCTGCTTCGTCGGCGCCCTGCGCGTCTTCCAGCCGAACACCTCGGAGTTCTGGCCGCACAACGACGCGATCGACCAGGAGACCGACGCCCCCGAGATCGAGGGCGTGCTCAACCAGCTCGTCGCCAACATCTACCTGCAGTCCGCGGACGAGGGCGGCGACCTCCAGCTCTGGTTGCGCGAGCCCACTCCGCAGGAGACGAAGACGATCCTCGAGGTCGAGGGCCTGGAGCCGGACTCCCTCGAGAAGCCGGTCCTCCAGATCCACCCGGAGGCCGGGGACCTCATCCTCATCAGCCCCCGCCAGCTGCACGCGGTGACGCCCGCCAAGGACCAGCACCGGGTCGGCGCCAGCGCGTTCATCGTCAGCAAGGGCCCGCAGGAACCGCTCCTGTTCTGGAGCTGACGCCCACCACCGGACAACCGGCCACGAGTCGACACCCCCGGAGGACGACAGTTGATGCTCCCGGCTCAGGTCCAAGCGCACGCGGAGGTCCACCCGGACCGCACGGCTGTCGTCGTGGGTCACGATCGCCTGACCTACGCCCAGCTCGACGTCCGGGTCTCGCGACTGGTCCGCCGCCTGCGCCGCCGGGGCATCGGCCGGGGACACCTCGTCGGCGTGCACCTGGACCGCGAGCCCACGACTGTCGCCGCGCTCCTGGCCGTGCTCTCCGCCGGTGCGGCGTACACCGTGGTCGAACCGGCCGATCCGGTCTCCGAGGGGGCGGGCCGTCTCGCGACGGCCCGCCCCGACCTGGTGCTCGCCGCAGCGCCGCACCTCGATGAACTGCGCCGGCACGGGCTCGACGTCCTCGATGTCCACGGGGACGACTCCGGGGAAACCCACCAGCCCTCCGCGGGAGACGTGACCGTCCCCGGCCCGCAGGACATCGCGTACGTGCTGCACACCTCCGGCTCCACCGGCGTGCCCAAGGGCGTCATGGTCACGCACGCCAACATCAGGCACTACACCGAATCGCTGCTCGAACGGCTCGACGTGACCGAGGCGCTCCGGTACGCCCACGTCACCACGCTCGCCGCCGACCTCGGCAACACCTGCGTCTTCCTCGCCCTGTGGACCGGCGGCACCCTGCACCTGGTGGACGACGCCACGCGGCGCGACCCCGCGGGCCTGCTCCGCTACCTGCACGCCGAGCGGATCGACGTCCTCAAGACCACGCCCTCGCACTGGGGCGTCCTGTTCCAGGCCCACGGGCTCGACGACACCACCCGGCCGAGGCTCCGGCACCTGCTGCTCGGCGGTGAGCTCCTGCCCCTGCCGCTGGCCCGCAGGGTCATCGCCTCCGGCGTCACCGCCGCGCTGGTCAACCACTACGGCCCGACCGAGGCGACGGTCGGCGTCTCCGTCCACGTCCTCACCTCCGAGGCCGACCTCGACGCCCTGGGCGACGCGGGGTCGGTGCCGATCGGCCGCCCGCTCGGTGCGAACCGGCTCTTCGTCCGCACGCCGGACGGGACCTTCCACGAGCGGGACGCGACCGGTGAGCTGTACGTCGTCGGTCCCTCGGTCGCGCTGGGCTACCGCGACGCCCCGGAGGCCACCGCGGCGGCGTTCACCGGGGAGGTGGCCGCCCGACATCCGGGTCTCGGCGCGTCCTACCGCACCGGCGACCGGGTCAGGGTCGACTCCCGAGGTGTGCTGGAGTTCCTCGGCCGCGGCGACCGGCAGGTCAAGGTGCGCGGTCACCGCGTCGAACTCGACCACGTCGAGGCCGGGTTGCGGCGGATGCCCGGCGTGACCGACGCCCTCGCGGTGCTGCTGCCCGGCGAGCAGGGGCGACTGGTCGCCGTGGTCAGCGCGCCCGGCCCCCGTGAACGGTCGGCCTCGCTCCGGACGCGGGCACGGGAATTGCTGCCCTCGTACATGGTCCCGGACCGGATCGAAGTGCTCGACGCGTTCCCGCGGACCGGGAACGGCAAGACCGACCTCGCTGCGCTGCGCCTGCTGGCCGAGGAAAGCCCCGCCGAGCGCCCTGGTGAGCACTCCTCGGGGGATCCGCTGCTCGACGAGGTGCTGAAGGCCTGGCGGCGCCAGCTCGGCCACGACCACTTCACCCCGTTCGACGACTTCGCGTCGGTCGGCGGCAACTCCATCGACGCCATCCAGGTGATCGCGGACCTCCAGTCCCGCGGCCACCGCGTGTCCGCCGCCGCTTTCTTGGCCGACCCCACCGCCGCCGCCCTGGCCGCCCGTCTGCGGGCGGGCGCCGCGGGGGAGGGGGCCGCGTACCGCCCGGTGGTTCCGTTCCGGGCCGAGGACACCGCGCTGTCGCCCGCCCAGGAGTGGTTCTTCCGGCAGCGCTTCGCCCAGCCCGACCACTGGAACCAGGCGCTGCTGCTGGACGCGGACGCGCCCGTCCGACCGGAGGCCATGGCCGCCGCGGTGGCCGACGTGGTTCGCCTGCACCCGTTGCTCCGCACCGCTTTCCGCCCCGGTCCGGGCGGTGTCCGCCGCGTGCCCACCGAGCCCGGCGCTCCGTTCACCAGCTCCACCCTGCCGGTCGACGCCGACGAGGCCGCGCGGCACGTCGAGGAGACGGCCACCGCCTGCCAGCGCGGGATCCGGGTCGAGGACGGCACCCTGTTCCGGGCCCACCTGTTCCTCGGCCCCGAACGCGGCCACCTGCTGCTGGTGGCCCACCACCTGTGCGTCGACGCCGTCTCCTGGCGCATCGTCGCGGGCGACCTCGCCCACTGCTACCTCGAACGGCTGCGCGGCGGTGTCCCGTCGCTGGCCCCCGCGCCCACCGACTTCGGCGACTGGGCGACCCACCTGCGCGTCCGGGCCCCCTCACTGGCCGACGACCTGGAGTACTGGGACGACATCACCACCGCGCCCCCGGTCCCCGCCGCCGTCGGCGACAACCGCGAGGCCGACGCCGAGACGACCTGGTTCCGCCTGTCCCGCGCCCAGACCGACGCGCTGCACCGCACCAGGCTGCCCCCTCACGCCGTCCTGCTCGGCGCTTTCGCCCAGGCGCTGGCCACGGCGCGCGGCGCCGACGAGGTCGTGGTCGACGTCGAGAGCCACGGACGCCTCCCGCTCGACGAAGCCCTCGACGTCTCCCGCGTGGTGGGCTGGTTCACCTCCACCTTCCCGGTCCGCATCGCCTCCGTCGCCGACGACGTGACGGCCACGGTCAAGGCCACCGAGGCCGCGTTGTCGGACGTGCCCCGACTCGGCGTCGCCTACGGGCTGCACGGGCGGCCGCAGCGCAGCGACGTGTGCTTCAACTACCTGGGGACGCTGGCCTTCCCCCAGGACGACGAACTCCGGCTGTCGCCGTCGCGGCACCGGCCGGGCGCAGTGCGCGGACCGGAGAACGACCGGGGGCACGTCCTCAAGCTCACCGCGCGCCTGCACGACGGCCAACTGGTCGCCGACCTGTCCTACCCCGCGCGCCTGAACGACTCCGGGCAGCTGACCGACCTGGCCCGCGCCACCCGCGAGCACCTGCTGGAGGCGTCCGGACTTCCGCCGGAGGCGTGGCGGCCGGTGGTGGAACCCGGCTCCACCACAGGTCTGCTCGTCCAGGTCCCGCACGCGCTGGGATTGGAGCCGCGGACGGACGGCCTCGGGCGGACCGGCGTCCGCGAGTACGGCACGGTGCTCCTCACCGGCGCCACCGGCTTCATCGGCGTCCACCTCCTGCACCTGCTGCTCACCCGCACCAGCGGCGCGGTCCGCTGCCTGGTCCGCGACCGCGACGGCCGCCCCGCCGCCGAGCGGCTGCGCGAGGCGCTCGCCTGGTACCTGCCCGACGTCGACTTCGACCGCCACGCCGACCGGCTCACCGTGCTGGTGGGCGACCTCGCCGAGCCCGCGTTCGGCCTGTCCGACCAGGAGTACGGGCGGCTGGTCGGCGAGGTCGAGGCCGTCTACCACCTCGCCGCCGACACCCGGCTGTTCGGCGACCGGGAGAACTTCACCCGCCTCAACGCCGAACCGGTGCGCGCCGTCGTCGCCCTCGCCTCGACCGGTCGGCCGAAGGACGTGCACTACGTCTCCACCCTCGCGGTCTGCGGCACCGGACCGGAGGGCGAACCGGCGGTCTTCTCCGAGGACAGCCTCAACGTCGGCCAGCGCTTCCTCAACGAGTACGAGCGCAGCAAGTACGACGCGGAGCGGATCGTCCACGAGTTCGCCGCGGCGGGCGGCTCGGGGTTCGTCTACCGGTCCGGCAACGTCACCGGCCACTCGGTCACCGGCCGCTTCCAGCGCAACGGCGGCGACAGCAGGCTCGTCCAGCTCCTGCGCGCTGCGGTGGGGATCGGCCGCGTGCCGGGGGCCGACGCGGGGACGGTGGCGCTGAGCCCGGTGGACGTGGTGGCCGAAGGCGTCCTGGCGATCTCGCGCAGTGAACGGGTGTCCGGCGGCACCTTCCACGTCGACACGCACCACGAGGTGTCCTACGCGGACCTGTTCGCCGTCCTGCGCGAACTCGGGTTCGTCCTGGAGTCCGACGGGGCCGCCGGTTTCGCGCCGCTGTTCGCCGACCACCTGGCCGGAGGCGACGAGCAGATCGCCCTCGCGCACTTCTGGGCCAGCCGCCCGGAGCGCAACGTCCGCTACGACCACAGCCGCACCCGCCGCCTGCTGACCCGCCTGGACGTGCGGTTCCCCCCACCGGACCGCACTTGGCTGCACGCCTGGTTGACCGGCCTGGTCGACCGGGGCGACCTGCCGCACCGACCCGCCCAGGCCTCCGCACGAGCAGGCCGACCGACGAACCACGGGGACTCGACATGACAGACCGACGCATCGCAGTCGTGACCGGAGCCTCGTCGGGGATCGGGCGGGCCGTCGCCCACCACCTCGCCGATCAGGGCGCCCGCGTGGTGGCCGCCGGTCGGCGCGCCGAACCGCTGGCGGAACTGGCCGAAGGACTGCGCGGAGCGCCCGGCCAGGTCGTCCCGGCGGTCGGCGACATCGCGCACATCGGCCACACCGAGGAACTGCTGGCCACGGCCGAACGGGAATGGGGACCCGCCGACGTGTTCGTCGCCGCCGCCGGACAGGGCCTGCCCGGCACCGTGCTGGGCTCCGACCCCGAGCGCTGGGAGCGGCTGGTGGAGGTCAACTACCTCGCCATGCTGCGCCAGCTCCGCGTGGTCGGCGCCGAGTTCCGCAAGCGGGCGGAGGCCGACGGCGGCGCACTGGCGCGCGACGTCGTGGTCATCGGCTCGACCGTCGGCAGGCAGGTCTCGGCCGCGAACCCGGTGTACGGCTCGACCAAGTTCGCGGTGCACTCGCTGGTGGAGGCGCTGCGGCAGGAGGTGTGCGTGCACAACATCAGGGTGACCCTGATCGAACCGGGTTTCGTGCGGTCGGGGTTCCAGGAGGCCGCGGGCTACGACCCGGCGTGGTTCGAGAAGGTCGCGGCGGACAACGGGCCGCTGCTGGTCCCGGAGGACGTCGCCGACGTCGTCGGGTACGTGATCGGCCGCCCGAAGCACGTCCACCTCGACGACATCCGCCTGCGCCCCACGCGCCAGAAGGCCTGACCGGCCGCCCACCCGGCCCGCCTGCCGCGATCACCGGCTTCCGCGGGCCCTCGCCGCGGCCGCCCGGAATCGCCGCCGCGCATTCGTGATCACCTCGCCCCGCACCGGTAGGTGGACGGGCCAGTGGGATGGAGTCCGATGTCCTCGAACGAGAACTACGCCCGCCGGGTGCTCGACGGGTTGGCGTCCGCCCCCGACCGGATCGCCGTGCGGCGGGAAGGCGAGGAGTACACCGCGCGCCGGTTCTCCGAAGCGGTCCTCACGGCGGCGGAACGCCTGCGCGGGCATTTCGCGGAACACCCGGCCACGACCTCCGGGGGCGGGGCGCCGGTCGTGGCGGTGCTGACCGTCACCAACAGCCCGGCGACCATCATCCTCCGCTACGCGGCCAACCTCGCCGGGGCCACCCTGGTCCACCTGCACTCCACGAACGCGGTGGACCCGACCGACGAGATGGCCGCCACCGCCCGGCAGGAGATCCTCGGCAAGACCGGGGCGACCTTCATCGCGGTCGACGCGGAGCACGCCGACGCGGCTCGCGAGCTGTGCGGCAGGCTGCCCGTGCCGCCGCTGCTCGCCGCGCTCGGCCCTCTCGGCCCCGACGTCCTGGACCTCTCCGCGGGCGATCCGGACGCCTTCGACCCCGACGCCGTCGGGATCGACCCGGAACAGCCCGCCGTGGTGATCTGCACCAGCGGTACCAGCGGCCGCCCCAAGGCCGTCACGATGTCGTACCGCGTGCGCGGCCTCTACCTCGACGTGGGCCTCAAGGTGGGTTTCCGGACGCCGGAACCGCTGGTGTACCTGGCGACCATGCCGGTGAGCAACTCCAGCGGCACCGTCGCCGACCTCGCGCTCGCCTCCGGGGGAACGGTGGTCCTGCACGACGGGTTCGACGCGGGGGAGGTCCTGCGGGCCGTGGAACGCCACCGCGCCTCCACGCTGGCGATCACCCCGCCGCAGCTGTACATGCTGGTCGACCACCCCGATTTCGCCACCACCGACCGGTCGAGCATCAGGGCCATCACCTACGTCGGTTCCCCCGCGGCTCCCGCCCGCGTGGCCGAGGCGCTCGAGGCGTTCGGCCCGGTGCTGCTCCAGCTCTACGGGACCACGGAGACCAGCCCCATCAGCGTGCTGACCCAGCCGGACCACCTCGACCCGGAACTGCTCGGGACCGCGGGGCGCCCGGCCGCGGAGCTGCGCATCCGCGACCTGGCCGAGGACCGCGACGTCCCGCCCGGCGCGATCGGCGAGGTGTGCGTGCGGAGCCCGTCCACCATGATCGGCTACTGGGGCGAACCGGAGCTGACCGCCGCGACCATCCGCGACGGCTGGGTGCACACGGGCGACCTCGGTTCCCTCGACGGCAAGGGCTTCCTGCGCCTGCACGGCCGGATGGGCGATGTGATCAAGGCCAACGGCATCAAGATCCACCCCACGGACGTGGAGAACGCGCTGCTGACCCATCCGGAGGTCGCGCAGGCCGCGGTGTTCTGCGTGATCGACGACGACCGCGTGGAGCACGTCCACGCCGCCGTCGTGGCGCGGCCCGGCAGCACCGCCGACTCCGGCGCGCTGATCGGCCACGTCGCCGTCGAGCTGTCCCCGAAGCACGTGCCCGCCGTGGTGGTGTTCCACGCCGAGCTGCCCCTTACCGGAGCGGGCAAGCCGGACAAGCGGGCGCTGGTCGCACGCCACGGCGGTGCTGCGGTCCGGCGCTGACCAGGACCCGCCGGTTGCGGGCGAAGTGCCGTGTTCCCCTGTCGTTGCGCGGGTTCGGCCGGATCAGCGCCCTCGCGTCACCCGTGCGGACCGCGGCGGTAGTCGGGGCCGAGGTCGAGTCCGAGCTGGCCCGGCCGGTCGGCGTCCGCGATCGGGCCGTGCAGCCGGGACTTCGAGCAGCGGCCGCAGTCGACGGGGGAACGGGTGGGCTTGAAGCGGGTGAAGTCCCAGCCGCCGGTGCCCACGTGGCAGCCGGGGCCGGGGACGGAGACGCCGAGCCAATCCTGCAGGCGGACCGCGTGGACGACCTTGGAGCCTTCGAGGTAGCCGTTGTCGCCCACGCCGAACCGGGCACGGGCGTCGGCGGCGGGATCGGCGAGGGCGTCGTGGAGCCTGGAGGTGCTCACGGTGTCTGGGGTCTCCCTGTGCTTCGTCCGGTGGGTCGCGTCGGCCCGCCGTCGCCGGCCTCGGCCCGCTTCGGTCGGCTCCCGCTCGCAGGGGGTTTCTCCGGGTTCACGATCACGCATGCTACCGGCGCGCCGGTGACCCACCGGTGGTGAACGGCCCGCACGGCGTCGGGCGCGAGGCAGCGTCGACCCCCCGCGCACGGGCCGCGGGCCGCGGGCGGGTCCGAGGTGCCGCCGAAGATCGTCTTCAGGCCGGTCGGACGACCCGCCTACCACTGTCCTTTTCGGACTCCGTCGCCGACACGATGGGGTGATCATCGTCCGCGCGTCGGCGAGCCGCCCGCGCCCGCCCCGGCCGGTGAGGTCGAGTGCTGCCGCACAAGGACCCGCCGGGGTGGCGTGCGGGAGCGGAGAGGGGACCGGAAGGCGTGGTCGACCAGACAACCGTGCTCATCGTGGGCGCGGGGCCCGCGGGCCTGGTGTTGGGGAACCTGTTGCGGGCGGCGGGGATCGGGACCCTCGTCGTGGAGCGGGCCTGCCGGGAACAGGTGCGGACCAGGGCGCGAGCGGGGTTCCTCGGCCCCCACAGCGCCAGGGTGCTGACCGGCCACGGGCTCGGCGCCGGGATGCTCCACGGGGGACGCCCGCACGGCCTGTGCGCGTTCCGCGGCGGGAACGGCGGGTTCGAGCTGGACTACGCCCGGCTGGGCCGGGGCGAGGTGCACACGGTCTACCCGCAGCAGGACCTGGTCACCGACCTGATCGCGGAGTACCTCGACCGGGGCGGCGAACTGCGGTTCGGCACCACCGTCACCGACGTCGACGCGCGGACGGCCACGATCGGCTACCGCGACGCGAACGGCACGGGTCGGGCGGCGGGCCTGTTCCTCGCGGGCTGCGACGGCGGCAACGGCGTGACCCGGCCGGCCATGCCCGCGGCGGTGACCCGGCACAGCCAGGACCACGGCGTGGCCTGGCTGGCGGTGCTCGCCGAGGCCCCGCAGAGCATGGCGGCGGTCACCTACGCCATCCACGACGACGGGTTCGCGGGCCACATGGCGCGCGGTCCCGAGGTGACGCGCTACTACCTCCAGGTCCGGCCCGACGACGACCCGGAAACCTGGACGGACGACCGGATCTGGGCCGCGCTGGACACCCGGATGCGGACCGCCGAGTTCGGTCCGCTGCGCCGGGGCCGGATCACCGAACGCCGGATCGTGCACCTGCGGTCCGAGGTCGTCGACCCCATCCAGCACGAGCGGCTGTTCCTCGTCGGCGACGCGGCCAGCCTGATCAGCCCGTCGGCGGCCAAGGGCGCCAACCTGGCGATCATGGAGGCCGAACTGCTGGCCCGCGCGCTCGTCGACGCGCTCGTCCGCGACGACCACAGCGGGCTCGCCGCCTACTCGCGCACCTGCCTGCCGCGCATCTGGCGGGCGCAGGAGTTCTCCCGCTGGATGATCGACCTCCTGCACTGCCCACCCGCGGCCACCGCCGACGCGGACTTCCAGTGCGCGCTGCGCCACGCCCGGCTCGACAGCCTGCGTGACTCCCACGCCCACCAGAACTTCTTCGCCGAGCACTACGTCGGCATCTGACCAGCGGAAAGCGCCATGACATCCACGACGACACCACTGCTCGCCACAGCCGACCTCGCCCGCGTCACCGCGGCGATCGACCTGCTCGGCGCCAACGACACGGCGTCGGTGCTCGCCGCCGCCCTGCCCTCGCTGGACGAGGACCACCGCGCGGCCCTCGCGGGGCACGTCACCCTCGACCACGTGGCACTGCCGATCTTCCCGGAGACACTCGTCGGGCTGGCCGAAGAGCTTGCCGCGCAAGGTGTCGAGGTGGGCGGGATGACGCCCAGCGTGGTCGTCCGCGAACGGCTGAGCAGCCGGTACGGCGTGCCGCAGCACGAACTGGAGGTCGGCATCGTGCGCGCCGCGGTCACCGACCGCACGGGTCTGCCGCGCGAGCTGGAGATCTTCGCGGTGGTGACGCCGCCGGAATGGGCGCACATCGCCGAGGACGAACGCGAGCACGGCAGGGAGAACCACTTCGCGCTGGCCGTCCGGCGGCCCGACCCCGTTGTGCTGCAAGGACTCCGCGCGACCCTCGCCACCGCGATGCGCCCCGACGGCGGCGGCCACAACGGCTACGAGAACTCCACCGTCCTCTACTTCCGCGACGAGCACGGCGCCGACCCGGCGTTCCGCAGGCTGGAGCTGCTCTGCGCGGGCCGGTTCCCGCGGCTGCTCGCCACCCACCGGCGCGAGTCGTGCGCGGGCACCGGACTGCTGCGCCTGTTGACCGGCGCCTGGGCCACGCAGGCCATCGCGACCGCCGCCGAACTGCGGCTGCTCGACCACCTCGACACGATCGGGGACCTGCCGGGCCTCGCCGCCGCCACCGGGACCGACGAGCACAGCCTGGGCAGGCTGCTGCGCTACCTGACGGCGCTCGGCGTCGTGCACACGTCGGGGACGCGCTACGGCCCCACCGGACTCGGCGCGCTGCTGCGCTCCGACGCGGCGGGCTCGATGCGCCCGCTCGCGCTGATGTACGGCGGCCCGTTCTACCGGTCGTTCGCCGCGCTGGCCGACGCCGTCCGCGACGGAGGGGAGTCCTACGCGAAGGTCTTCGGCTCCCACCACTTCGAGCACATGGCCGCCGACCCGGACCTGGCCGAGCTGTTCCACCGGTCGATGGCCTCCAGCAACGCCATGTTCGCGGGCGTCACCGGGGTCTTCGACTTCTCCGCCGCGCGCATGGTCGTCGACGTGGCGGGCGGCAACGGCGAACTGCTGGCCCGCGTCCTGCGCGCCACCCCGGCGCTGCGCGGTGTGCTGATGGACCGCCCGCACGCGCTGACCGCGGCACGGGCCCGGCTGGCCGAGGTCGCCGACCGCGTGACCCTGGTCCCCGGCGACTTCACCGAGTCCGTTCCCGGCATCGGCGACGTCTACCTGCTCTCCCGCGTGCTGCACGACTGGGACGACGAGCAGTGCCGCGCCATCCTGGCCACGTGCGCGCGGGACATGCCCGCGCACGCGGAACTGCTGGTGGTCGAACGCCTGCTCCCGGAGACGGCGGACGCCGACTCGCTGGCGATCCCGTGGGACGTCCACATGCTGTGCAACACCGGTGGCCGTGAGCGCACCGGGTCCCACTACCGGGAACTGCTGGCCGCCGCGGGCTTCGAAGTGGTCGAGACCCGCCAACTGCCGCTGGACGCGCACCTCGTGCGCGCCCGCCGCGCGCTACGCCATACCCCATGAGCGCGAGGTGGAGCGGCAGTCCTCCCCGGTGCCCAGGGCCGTCGTAGCGGTGGCGATCCCGGAGTCGAGCCTGTCCCGGACGCTGGTGAGATCGGTGAGCAGCCGCTCGACGCGGTCCCGTTCCCCCTGGAGCAGGGCGAGCACCTCCGGGGTCACGCCATCGGTGTCCAGGTGCGGCAGGATCGCGACGATCGACCTGCTGGCCAGCCCCGCCGCGTAGAACTGCCGGATCATGAAGACCTGGTCCACCGCGGTGTCCGGGTAGTGGCGGGTGCCGCCTGCGCTCCGTTGCGAGACGAGCAGCCCTTGCTCCTCGTAGTAGCGCAGGGCCCGCACGCTCACGCCCGCCTTCGCGGCGAGTTCGCCGATCCGCATTCGCTCCCTCGTTGTGGTGCCGCTCACGAAGCCTTGCATCTGACGTGAACGTCAGATCCCAGCGTAGCGGGCGACCCACTCGAAGGAGATCGATTCCAGTGCCCACTCGTGCAGCCCAGCTGTTCTCCCGTCCGCTCGACCTGGGCGGGCTCACCATCCCCAACCGGATCGTCATGGCCCCGATGACCCGCTTCGACTCCCCGGACGGGGTCCCGAGCGACGACCTGGCCGCCTACTACGCCCGGCGCGCGGCCAACGGCGTGGGCCTGGTCATCACCGAGAGCGTCTACGTCGACCACCCGTCGGCCGGGCAGCTGGACAACGGGTCGCGGATGTACGGCGACGCCGCGCTGGCTGGCTGGTCGCGGGCCGTGCGGGCCGTCCACGCGGAGGGCGGCCTGGTCTTCGCGCAGCTCCAGCACATCGGCATGGTCCGCAAGGCCGGCGACCCGCCCCACCCGGAGGCCCCCGCGGTCGGCCCTTCCGGCGTGCCGATGGACGGTGCCGTCGACCCCTCCGGCCTGCCCGTGGACGACAACCCGCGCAGGGGACGCGCGATGACGCAGGACGACATCGACGACGTCGTCCGCGCCTTCGCCGAAGGGGCCGCCACCGCCGCGCGACTCGGCTTCGACGGCGTCGAACTGCACGGCGCGCACGGCTACCTCATCGACCAGTTCTTCTGGTCGCGCTCCAACCGCCGCACCGACGCCTACGGCGGTGGCACCGGCTCCCGCGCCCGGTTCGCCGCCGAGGTCGTCGCCGAGGTCGTCGCCGCGGTCCGCGGCGCGGTCCCGGCGGGGTTCCCGGTCGTTGTCCGGCTGTCGCAGTGGAAGAGCAACGACTTCGACGCCCGGAGCTTCGACACCCCCGAGGACCTCGGCGTCGTCCTGGACAAGCTCGCCGACGCGGGCGCCGACGCCTTCCACGCGTCCACCCGCCGGTACTGGCAGCCCGCGTTCGCCGGGTCCGACCTGAACCTGGCGGGCTGGACGAAGAAGCTCTCCGGGAAGCCCGCCATCACCGTCGGATCGGTCGGCCTGGACAACGACTTCTGGAACAGCCTGACCGGCGAAGCCGTCGCCACGACCGGCATCGACGGGCTCCTGGACCGCCTGGAATCCGACGAGTTCGACCTGGTCGCCATCGGCAGGCCCCTCATCGCCGACCCGGAGTGGGCGGCCAAGATGCTCACCGGCCGCAAGAACGAGATCACGGCCTTCACGGCGGCGGCGCTCGGCTCCGTCCACTGACAGGATCAGCGTCCACTGTGGACGCGACTCCGGGCGCGGGGCCCGCTGGGCGTTGGGAGCAGCCGGACGCGCTGCTCCCAACGCCCAGGCACGACGATGTTCGACGACCGGGTCGACCGCCGGACGTCATGGCTCGGCGATGTCCAGGGTGACCTTGGACAGCGGGCAGCCCACGCAGGCCAGGACGTAGCCGTCGGCCTTCTGCCGCGGCGTCAGGCAGTTCGGCCCGTTCATCGCGACCTCCCCGGTGCGCAGCTTCACCATGCAGTCGCCGCAGCTGCCGACCGTGCACGAGTAGGGCATGGGCAGACCCGCCGCGAGCCCGGCGTCGAGGAGCGTCTGACCGGGCTCGACCACCGCCGTGCCCACGTCGTGGGCACCGTCCAGGACGACCATCTCCTGCGGCGTGGTGGTCGCGGTGGTCGTGTCCGCCCCGCTGGTGTAGCGCTCGTGGTGCACGCGGTCCTCCGGCACACCGAGTTCGGTGAGGACGCCCTGGACGACGTCCACCAGCGCCTCGGGCCCGCACAGGTAGTACCGGGCGTCCTCCGACGCCCCCAGTCCGGTGAGCCAGCCGCGCACACCGGCGGCGTCGAGCCGTCCGCGTTGCCGCGTCAGGACGTGCGTGACGGACAACCGCCGCGGGTTCTCCTGCTCCAGCCGGAGGAGGTCGTCGGCGAAGATGACCTCCTCCTCGTCGCGATTGCTGCACAGCAACGAGATCCGGCCCGCCTCCGGCGCGGGCAGCAGGGTGCGGATCATGCTCATCATCGGCGTGACACCGCTGCCCGCGGCGATCATGACCACGTCGTGCGCCGCCGCCGGATCGGCGTGGAACGACCCGGACGGGCCGCGCACCGACAGCCGGTCCCCGGCGCGCAGGCTGTGGACGCGGGTGGAGAACCGGCCGTTGTCGACCTGCTTGACCGTGACCTCCAGTCGCGACGCCCCCGGCGCCGAGGACGCGGAGTAGGCGCGCCGCACCGGTCTGCCGTCGATGTCCAGGACCAGGGTGAAGAACTGCCCCGGCCGGAAGTCGAACGGGCCGGGGTTCCCGGCGTCCTCCAGCACGAGGGTGACCGCGCTGGGCGTCTCCCGGCGCACCTCGGCGATCCGCACCTCCCGCAACGGGGCCGCCGCCACGGCCTCGGCGCCAGCGCCCTTCGGTCGCCGCGAGTCGACCGCGACGTCGTCGTAGCCCTCCTTGCGCAGCCCGGACCCGTAGGCCAGGTTCATCGCCCGCCGCAGCACCCGGCCGATGCCGGGGGTCTTCGCGACGACCTTGAGCACGCGCGCCAGCAGGCCCTTGTCCGCGTTGGCCATGTTCGCGGCGAGGTGGTCACCGGCCAGCACCATCAGGTCCGGCGCGGTGCCGCGGTCGAGGTGCGTGGCCGCGGCCCACACCCGTGAGCGCGCCACGGCGTCGTTGGCGGTCACCTCGGCGTGGTCGACGTCGACGAGCAGCGCCGCGTGCGGGGGATTGCCGCGCAGGGCCATCGTCGCCAGCAGCGCCGGATCGTCGGTGATCGAGCCCCGGCCGCTGACGTGCAGCACACCGGTCCGGCCGGGGACCAGGGCGGCGAACGAGATCCGGTCGTCCTGGACGAGGTTGTGGAGGCTGTCGGCGCGCTTGTTGCCCTTGCGGTCGGCGATGACCAGCGTCCGGCCGTCGAGGATCCGCGCGACGGTCGGCTGGTCCCCGCGCGGACTGGTGTCACCGCCGTCCGCGGAGTCCCAGGTGGACAGTGCGAGGAACGGGGCGGCGGCGACGAACTCCGCGACGCCGGGACCGCCAAGCGGCCCCGCGCCCACCACCTCGGGCGCGGGCCCGGCCGGGGCGGGCGGCTGCCACAGGCGCGAGCGGATGACGGCCTGCGCGCAGTGCACGTACGCCTCCTGGATGTCGACGAACGTCTCGACACCCTTCCGCTTGGCCACGGAACCGTTGACCCGCAACGTCTCCCCGACACCCGGCAGGAGGAACACGAACGACACCGGGCCGTGCGCCTCGCCGTCGGGCAGGGTGAACGAGATCCGCGTGGGCGAGTGGACGCGCGCGAACCCCGGCGCGCCGCCGATGAACGTCGTGCGGCTGACGCCGTCGGCGCCGCGGTAGCCGAAGCCCGCGAGCGGGCTGTGCGCCAGGATCGTCCGGCAGCCCTCGTCCAGGGCGCTGATCTGCTTCAGCGCGATCATCGGGGACGCCTTCCCCAGGGCGGCCTCGACCTCGTCGACCGTGGTCATGCGGTGGAATGTGCTCAACTGCATCGGAATCCCCCTCAGCCCTTCGCCGACCAGCCGTGCCGCCAGTACCCCGCGAACGAGATGTCCGCCTTCGGGACACCGCGGTCGTTGACGAGGTGCCTGCGCACGGACGTGGCCAGCCGGGACTCGCCCGCGACCCACGCGTACACGCGGCCGGGCGGCACCTCCGCGCGCCGGACCGCTTCCAGCACGGCGGATCCCGGTCGACGGTCCGCGACGTCGTCGCGGACCGACCAGTGGATCCGCATCCCCGGTGCGGTCGGCACGTCCCGCACGTCGGCCGCGGTCGGCACCTCCAGGTAGACCTCCGAGGCCAGGCCGGGCGGCGCTTGGTCGAGGATCGCGAGGATGGCGGGCAGCGCGGTCCCATCGCCCACGAGCAGCTGCGCCCGCGCGTCCTCCGGCCGCCGGTAGGTGGTGCCCATGTCGAAGACGCCCGCCTGGTCACCCGGCCGCACCCGGCGCACCCACGACGACATGGGGGAGTCGCCGTGCAGGGCGAACTCGATGTCCACCTCGCCCTCGGCGGGTCGGGCGCGGCGGATCGTCAGGTTCCGGACCAGCGGGCGGACGGACTTCGGCATCACCAGCACCTGGGCCATCCACGCCTCGCTCGACGCGGTCGGCATGCGCAGCGCGGCCTGGCCCTCGCGCGGGAAGAACAGCCGGACGGTCTGGTCGCCGCCGACCACCGCCAGGTCCCGCAGCGCCGGACCGCCGAGCGTGACGCTGGCGAAGCCCGGCGACAGCGACTCGCGGCGGCGCACCTCCAGCGTGATCATCGTGCGCGACTCGGGCAAGCGCACCTTCGGGATCACGAGACGCCGCCTGGATCTTCATTCGTGCAGTTCATAGGTATATTGTGAGCATTCGCTCAGGTATTTTCTACTCGCTTTCACCGCCACCGAGGAGGACCGGGGATGCCCTCGGCAGATCGACGCCTAGACCCACGTCGCAAGCCCAGCCAGGTGCGCGGCGAACTCACCCGCGAGCGCATCCTCACCGCGGCTGCTCACGTTTTCGCCGAGCACGGCTACGCCGCGGGCACCACCAACCGCATCGCCGAACGCGCCCGCGTCTCCATCGGCTCGCTGTACCAGTACTTCCCGAACAAGGACTCCATCCTCGCCGAGATCCTGATCCAGCACATCGACCGCGGCTCCTGGCCCGACGTCGACGACCTCGACTTCTCACCGGGCACGCTGCAGGCGGTGGTCAGGGCGTTCATCCGCGACGCGATCGACAACCACAGCGACGACCCCCGGCTGCTCAGGGTGATGATCGAGGAGGCGCCGGTCTCCCAGGAACTGCTCGACACCATCGACCGCCACGGCAAGCTGCGCATCGCCCAGATCCGCGACGTCATCGTCCGGCACCCCGACATCCACGTGGGCGACCCCGACGTCGCCGCGGACATCATCCTGTTCACCGTGGAGATGAACACCCACAAGTTCATGGCCGCCCCGCGAACCGCCTCCGCCGAGACGTTCGAGGAGGAACTGGTCGCCATGGTGACCCGGTACCTGCGGGGGGATGGGTAGGGGCGGTGGGCGCCGTGTCAGGTGGTCTGGTCGTTCCGCTGCTCCGGGGAGACGGTGATCTCCCGAGGAGGCGCCCGGAGCTGGGACGCCAGATCGGCAAGCCGCTCCTGGACGTGCCGCGCGTGCGGATCCTCGAGATCGGTGAGCAGCAGCAGCGCCTGTTCCCACTCCTCGCCCGCGTCCTCGCGCTTGCCCAGTGCGTGCAGCGCCTCGCCCAGCAGGTCGAGCGTTCGGGCGGCGTGGGCCTTGTCGTTGAGCGGGTGGCACAGGGCCAGCGAGCGGTGCAGATGGGTGAGAGCGGTGAAGTGGTGCCCGCGGTGGTGCTCGATCTCGCCCAGCACCAGCAGCGCCGCGGCCAGGTCCCGGCGGTGGGCGGTGTGGCGCTCCCCGATGTCGACCACGCGACCGCAGTAGTCCATCGCCCGGTCGAGCTCCTGGCGCTCGCTGTGGAGGACACCGAGCTGTCGACAGGTCGTCGCGAGGTCCAGGCGCAGCCCCAGGGACGCGCGCGCGTCCAGCGCCCGCTCGAGGTCGGACCGCGCCTGCTCGTAGTCGCGGCGGTCGGATCGGATCACGCCGAGGCAGTGCAGTGACGCGGCCTCACCTGCCGGGTTGCCCGTCGCGGCATCGGACTGCCAGGCTTCGTGGCAGAGCCTGAAACCGAGTGACGAATCCCCTCGGAGGTGCGAGAGCATGCCCAACTCCCGCAGCGCCAAGGCCGCTTGTTCGTCGAACCCGTGCGAGCGCGCCATGCCCAGCGCGCGGGTGAGGTGGCTGCCAGCCTCGTCATCCCGACTCGTCGCGCGAGCCACCGAGGCGAGGGCGAGGCAGGCCATCAGCTCGCTGCGGTCGTCACCGGCTTCGCGTGCCGACCGCATCGCGACCACGTACGTCCCACCCCACTCGGCCAGGGACTCGGTCAACGCCAGGTAGGGGTGCAGCGCCTCGGGTAGGAGCCACACGTGCGGCGTGCGCAGGGTGACGGCCTGGCGGACGGCGGCGACGAGGTTGTCGTGCTCGGTTCGAAGCCACAGCAGGGCATCGGCCGCGGTGGTGAAGGTGCGCGGCTCGGCCGCGGAGGTCTTCGGAGCGGCATCGCCCGTGGACGTGAGCAGCGCACGGGTGGCGTTGGTGGCGGTGTGCAGGTACCAGTCGAGCAATCGGCGCAGCGCGGCCTGCTGTTCGGTCCCGTGGTGGTCCTGTCGGAGCCGACGGCGCGCGAAGGCGAGGTCGAGACCGCGGAAGTGGTAGCGCTGATGGCCCGACTGCTGCAGGAGGTGGACCGACCACAGGGCGTTGAGGTGCCGCTGGGCTTCGTTGACCTCGACGTCCGCCAAGGCCGCGGTGTCGCCGGCGCCGAACCGGTCCGCGAAGTGCAGGCTCACCAGGCGCAGCGTCCGCGCCGTCCGGGAAGCCAGGGCCGAGTACGACCACGACAACTGGGTGTCCACCGTGATCGGGTCCTCCTCGCCGCCCGAGAGGAGGAGGACGTGCTCCTCCGATCGCCGCAGGTCCGCCACGAGGTCGTCGAGGCCGAGGTGCGGGCGCTCGTCCAGGACTTCGGCCACCACGCGCAAAAGCCCCGGCAGCCCTTCGCACAGGTCGACCACGGCGGGCAGGGCGGTCGACTCGGGCGTGACGCGGTCGCTCTCCACGCTCTGCCGCAACAGGGTCACACCCTCGGACCGGGTGAGCGGTTCCAGCGTGACGCGACGCGCACCGTGGCGCTTGACGAGGTCGGGGAGTCGGTATCGGCTCGTCACCACGACGACGCATGACGAGCTTCCGGGCAGGAGCGGACGGATCTGGTCGGTGTTGCGGGCGTTGTCGAGCAGGACCAGCATCTGACGCCCGTCGACCATGCTGCGGAACCGGGAGGCACGGCGTTCGGTGGTGTCGGGAAGTTGGCCGTGCGACAGGCCGAGGGCGATGAGGAAGTCCGCCAGCACGGCGAACGGGTCCGCCGGGGCCGTGGCGTCGAAGCCGGAAAGATCGGCGAAGAGCTGACCGTCGGAGAAGTGGCGTCGGTTGATCTGGGACCACTGCACCGCCAGGGCTGTCTTGCCCGTCGCCGCGCCGCCGACGACGGCCAGGACGGGAAGGGCGTAGGGCCTGGTCGCCCTCGTCCTTACCAACGCCTCGTCCAGCGTGTCGAGCTCGTCCTTCCGGCCCGTGAAACCGGCCGAGGGGGCGGGCAGTTGCGCCGGTGTGGGAATCGGCATCGCCGTGACGGTCACGGGGGAGTGGAAGAGGTGGTAGCCGTCGCGTTCCCGGAGCAGCCGGGTGTGCAGATTCCGCAGATCGGTGTCGGGTTCCGTTCCGAACGCCTCGAGCCCCGAATTCCTCATGCGCTGCCAATAGGTGTCGAATTCCTCGTAGTACCCACATCCGTTCAACGCGGAGAGCCGCTGGCTGATGAGGGTTTTGTCGAACTCGTTGTCGCCGATGAGTTCGTCCGTCATGTCGAGTGCTTCGTTGTACTGCTTCCGCAGCAGTTCGACGCTGATCAAGGCGTGCCTGCACGACAACAGGCGGGATTGCAGATCCTCGCGGCGCAGTTCCATCCAGATCGTGTTGAGCCCCTGGACGGGGGAGCCCCGCAGCCAGGGCTCGATCGCGCGGTGCAGCCGGTGCGCCGCGTCGTCGAGGAATCCGCGCTGCATGGCCCGGCGCCCGGAGTCCAGCAGTTCGAGGCTCTGGGCGTAGTCGAGGTCGTCGTCGGGAGTGCTGAGCAGGTAGGTCCCGTCACGGGTGTGCAGCTGCGCGGTGCACTTCGCGGACCTCAAGGTGAGGCGCAGTTTGCTGATGTAGCTCTGCAGGCTCTTGCGCACCAATGGCGGGCGCACGTCACCCCACAGCGCGGCCATCATCGTCTCGGTCGTCACGGGGCGCCCCTGGGCGAGCAGCAGTACGCCCAGGGCGTGCCGCTGCTTGGCGCGCGCGATCGGGATCTCGAGATCGCCGTGGACGAGTTGGACCGGCCCCAGGACGCGGAACTGCACAGTCGGTCACCCCTGTCGCGCGGCCGGGCGCCCATTCTGCACGGCCGAGAATTCGATTCTCCGATTTTTGCGGATACCGCAGAATTCGTATGCCTCCCATAGGTTGTCGATGCATTTCCCGTCGGTCGTCAGCAGAGTGTCCACCTTGTGGCAACCGGACTGTCAACCTCCTGTGGTCATCCTTGTCCTCTGCGGCGCGGCGCCGCTACGAGGAAAGGTGGCGACAGGTGCCCGACAAAGAGGAATCGAAGTCGGACATTGCGAAGACATCCCGGCGAACGGTGAAGCGGGTTCTCGTTCCCGTGCTGTCCGTGGGCGTCGGGCAGCGCCTGCTCGACGTCGCCGAACTCCTGGACCCCGATCCGGGACTCCGCCTCGTGTTCACCGCGGTGCCGTCGACCACCGCGAACGGTGTCGGCGGCCTCCTGCGCGCGGCAGGCGTGGCTGCCCTCGCTTGGGACGAGGCAGTGGGGCTGCGCCGCGACCTGGTGATCACCAGCAGCCACGACCACCCGCGGGGGTTCGACACCCCCACCGTCGTGATCCCCGATCCCTGCGGACGGCGAAGACCCCCGCGGCGCCCGCACGCCGACCGGCAGGCCCCGCAGGTGCTCGACGCCCGCGTCGCAGGCCGCGGAACGCGCTCCGGTCGAACGCCCGTCCTGAGGCTGGCGGCCCACAGCGACGACGTGCGGACCCCCGACACCCCCGCGGGCGACCTCCCGGACCCGGTGGCCGTCGTCGGAGACCTCACCTTCGACCGGCTCCTGCTCAGCAGGCGCCACCGGGACACCTACCGGGCCGCGCTCCGGGTGGACCCCCACCACCGGCTGGTGGTCGTCGTCTCCACCTGGGGCGCGGCCTCGTTGATCAGTCGCGAGCCCGAACTCCTGCACCGGCTCGCGGTCGAACTCCCCGAGGAGCGCTACCGGGTCGCCGTCCTGCTCCACCCCGCCGCCTGGTTCTCCCAGGACGTCCACCACCTCAACGCCTGGATGACCACCGCGCGAACGACCAGCGTCCAGATCGTCGACCCCTTCACGCAGTGGCGTCCCGTCGTCGCGGGCGCCGACCTCGTCATCGGCGCCCACGGATCGATCGCGCTCTACAGCACGGGCATGGGCCTCCCCGTCCTGCTCGCCGATCCGAAGCCCGTCAGGACCACGTCGTCCCGGTCACCCCACGCGACCTCCCCGCTCGCCGGCGCACCGCAACTGCGCCGCGGCACACCGCTCCCGGACCAGTTGGACGCCGCCGAGAACTGGCACACGGGAAGGATCCGACACCGCGCCGCCCGGCACGTCACGTCGGCGCCGGGACAGGCCGGGCGGCTCACCCTGGCCGCGATCTACCGGATGCTGGACCTCACCCCACCCGGCCCAGCGCCGATGCTCACCCCCGTCCGGGCGCCTCGCCGCATGATCTGACGTCGCACCACGCACGAGCACCGCGTGACCCGCGGCCCCGCGGGCTCATCGATCGCCGGACACGAAGCCGCGCAGGATGGTCATGAGAGCCCATCGCGAACCACGTCCCAGGACGCAACGACGAGCCGTCCGGCAGACCGGAACGGCCTCCGAGCACTCGGCGCTCCACCAGGCCGCCCGAGACCTCCACATCCACGCCGCACTCCCACCGCACGACGGCGCGCCCGGCCTCGCGTCCGCCGCCACACCCCACGCGGACATGGGGCACCACCTCCGAGGTCGCGACGCGCTCCTCGAAGAACTGGTGTCCACCACGTTGGGCGGCGGCCGAACCGTCGTGCTCCACAGCGCGGGCGGATTCGGCAAGACCGCCATCGCGTCGACCCTGGCCCGTCGCGTCGAACACCTCGTCCACGTGTGGTGGGTCGACGCGACCACCTCCCGGTCACTGCTCGACGACCTGAGGGAAGTGGCGTTGGGCGCGGGCGCACCGCGCTCGGCGGTCCGCCGGGCCTGGAACGGGGAACGATCGGCACCGGATCTGCTGTGGTCCGCACTGCGCGGGCTGGGCGAGCGGTGGCTGCTGGTGGTGGACAACGCCGACGACACCACCGTCCTGGACGCGGGGGACAACCACGTCCGCACCGGTCGTGGCTGGATCAGGACACCCCCGCGGTTCGGTGCGGTCGTGATCACCAGCCGGGACGGGAACGTCGAGTCCTGGGGGACGCAAGCGACCATCACACCCGTTTCCGCCCTGCGACGACAAGACGGCGCCGCCGTGCTGAACGAACTCGCGCCCCGTGCCGGGGACCACCGCCAGGCCGCCCTGCTCTCCGAAGCGCTCGCCGGCCTGCCCCTGGCGCTCAAGCTGGTCGGCCGTTTCCTCGACTCCACCGACACCATCAGCCTGCCTGGCGCCGAAGGGCCGCGGACGTTCGACGAGTACCGGACCGCACTGCACGACCACTTCGGCGACGCGATCGGCACCCTGACCCCCGTCGCGGGCGGCCCGCACCAGGACTGCCTCGGCAGCACCTGGGAAAGGTCGCTCGACCTGCTCCACGACCGCGGCCACTCCCTCGCACGCCCGCTGCTGCGCCTGCTGGCGACCTTCGCCCCCGCCCCGATCCCGTGCCCGCTGCTCGACGCCGCGGCTCTGGCGGGCACGGCTCCCTTCGGTGATCTCACACCGGGCAGGCTCGCGGCCGGGTTGACGGCCCTGGCCGGGGTCGGCCTCATCGACGTCCACCACGACCACCGCCGCGGACTCGACACGATCACCCTGCACCCGCTCATCCGGGACGTGACCCGGCACTACCCCGAGGTCCTCGACCACGACCACGGCGAAGCCCGACTCGCCCTGCTGCACACCGCCACCGCGCGCACCAACGCAGCCGACCCGTCGACCTGGCCGCTGTGGCGGGCCCTGCTGCCGCACTGCGAACACGAGGCCGACGATCCCGGCGCGCCCGTCGGACGGCGTCGCATGCTTTCGGACATCCACCACGGCGCGGCGGGCTTCGCCTACGAGCACGGTCACCACATCACGGCGGAACGGCTCTACCACCGAGCCCTCCGCACCAGAGCGTCCGCGCTCGGCCCGAAGCACCCCGACAGCCTCGCCACCCGGCACAACCTCGCCGTCCTCCTCGCCGACCGCGGTGACCACGACGAAGCCCGCCGCAGCCTCGAGGACGTCCTCACCGACTGCACGACGGTGCTGGGCGCGG
This sequence comes from Umezawaea sp. Da 62-37, assembly GCF_032460545.1. GTDB lineage: Bacteria > Actinomycetota > Actinomycetes > Mycobacteriales > Pseudonocardiaceae > Umezawaea. The sequence goes on along the minus strand of NZ_CP135965.1, from coordinate 500,643 downwards.
AACACCCCGACACGCTCGCCACCCGGCGCACCCTCGCCTGCCTGCACAGGGATCGCGGCGACCACGACACCGCCGAAGCCGAACTCCGCCGGATCGCGGGCGTCCAAAGACGACTGCTGGGCGCCACCCACCCCGACACGTTGATCACGCGCTACGAAATAGCCGTGCTGCACCACCACCGAGGCCGAACCGGCGTCGCGGCGAGCTGCCTGCGCGCCCTGCTCCGCGACCAGCGCCGCGCGCTCGGCGACCACCACGCGCACACCTTGATCACCGAACACCGCTTGGTCGCGTACGGGGGGACCGACCTGCGCGGGACGGATCTCCGCCACGTCGTGGTCCTCGCGGTCTCGGCGCTGGGTGCGGCGCACCCGATCGCGCTGAACGCGCGGAACAGCTTCGCCGCGGCACTGCACGCGGAGCATCCCGGTCCGGCCGAGACCGAATTCCGCCGGATCGTCGAACTCCAAAGCGCGACGCTCGGTTCACGGCACGTGGAAACCATTGCCGCGCAACACAATCTCGACATCGTCACGCGGCACCCTTCGGCCACGCTGCCCTCGGTCGCGGAGCGCGGTCGAAGGGTGCCGCGAAGAGTTCCGAACACCGGCCAGAGCCTCGGCGATCGCCGTGACCGGGTCGGGGTCGTGGATCCCTCGATCGCGGTAAGCGGACCTGCCGCTGCGCAACCGTTTCCCTCCGCAGCGGACTTCCAGCAGCACCTTGTCCCGAGCGCGGCGCTGGTCGGGTTCGAACAGGGCCCGTGACGCTTGTTCGAGCGGGAAGCGCGGCCCGAGTACGGGTTGGAGGGCGCCGGATCGCAGGAGGGGCAGGCTTGTCGACCTCGACGACTTCGAGCGAGGTAGGACCCGTGGGGGTCGCGATCCGGAGGACTCCTGTGGTGAGGGGGGCGGGCGGGGACGAAGGCACGGCGGTCAGCGGGACCCGCCCGAGGCGAGGATGACGTCGCCGGTGATCCAGCCGGCGCCGCGGGAGGCGACCACCCGCCCGATGTCGTCGGAGTGCCACCGCGGAGTCAGCGAGAAGATGCTCGCCCGGACCTTGCGCGCCCTCACCCGCGACGGGTTCATCAGCCGCACCGCGACCCCCACCGTGCCGATCCGGGTCACCTACGCGCTGACCGCGCTCGGAACGGACCTGACCCCGCCTTCGGGCGTGGTCACCTGTGCCGACCACCACAGCGGCACGATCCAGGCGGCCTGCAACGCCGACCCGCCCGGTCCCGCCCGCCGTGACCGACCGGCGTTGTCGTCGTGGCGTGCGACACCGTTCCGCGTCAAGAACCTCCGGAGACCGCGCCCTGACCGCGCGTTTCAGTGGTGCGACCGCCCGCCGCGAGGTTACGGTTGTCGTGGGCGGAGTACGTGGCGTCGGGAGGCGATGTGCCGATCAGAGATGCGCGCTTGGGTGAGCAGTCGGAACCGGTTCGAGTGGAACGCGTGGCCCACGACGGCGGGGTCGTCCTGCACGTGACCGGGCAGGTGGACTCCCACACGGCGCCGGAGGTCGGTGAGCAGCTGGCCGTGGCGTTCGCCGGTGTCGTCGGGAATCCGCGGCCGGTGGTGGTCGACCTGACCGGAGTCGACTTCCTCGCCTCGGTAGGTCTGTCGCTGCTGGTGCAGTACCACCTGCTCGGAGTTCGGCAGGGCACGCCGCTGCGCGTGGTGGCCCCGGCCCGCAACCCGCTTCGCGCACTGCGCGCCACGATGCTCGACCAGACGCTGGAGCTGTACTCGACCGTGCCCGAGGCCTTGGCCGCGACGTCGTCCTAGACCCCGCGGAAGCGCCGACGGCCGTCGGCGATCGGCATCCGGGTGATCCGATCGGTCGGCCCAGCCGAACGTCCAGTGACCCACTCGGAGTGGGCGCCGATCCGACCACGGACTCGACGTTGCGGCAGCGGGGTGGAATCGGGGGAAGTGGGTAATCGGAGTGCTCGCCGCGGCGATGTCAGCAGTGGCGGTCGCAGCACTCCGTGCCACTCCCGCAAGCCCCGCTGAAGGAGCCCGATGGACGCAGGACCTCCAGACCCCGCCCCGCGCCGGGGCCGGTCGCGCGTGCCGCTGGTGAGCGGCAGCGTCGAGGACGCCGTCGCGCGGCTGGTCGCCGAGGCCGAGCGCGCCCTGTCCGCGTTGGCCGGTCCGTGGGAGATGTGCCTGGACAGCCGCCCTCTGGTCCGCGTGGTGCGGAGGGGGATCAGCGACCACTTCGCCGTGGTGCTGGACGCGGACCTGATGGTCGACCTGCTCCTGGTCGTCGAGGAACTGGTCACCAACGCCTACCGCCACACCCGGTCGCCGCAGGTCGTGCGGGTGCTCCACCGGGCCGACGGCCTCCGGGTCGAGGTGACCGACGGCGACCCCGCGCTGCCGGTCATGCGCGGCCCGTCCGAGGATCGGCTCGGCGGACGGGGAGTCCTCCTGGTCAGCGCGCTGTCCCACCGGTGGGGCACGATCATCGGAGCCGGTGGTGGCAAGACCGTGTGGGCCGTGCTGGGCGAGGCGGAGGATCATCGCGCACGTCGCCGCTGAGGCACCCGTTCGCCGACGGGGCGACGCGCGGTGGTCGGGCGTCGGACCCGCGCGGTCGTGGTGTTCGCAGCGCGGAGGAGTGGAAGCATGAGGATCGAGTCGGCCGAGGTCGTGGTGACCTGCCCAGGACGCAACTTCGTCACCCTGAGGATCACCACCGACGACGGCCTCACCGGGTGGGGCGACGCCACCCTCAACGGTCGCGAGCTGGCCGTCGAGGCGTACCTGCGCGAGCACGTCGTGCCGCTGCTGCTCGGGCGGGACGCGGGCGCGATCGAGGACACCTGGCAGTACCTGTACCGCGGGGCCTACTGGCGGCGCGGGCCGGTCACGATGGCCGCCGTCGCCGCGGTCGACACCGCGCTCTGGGACATCAAGGCGAAAGCCGCCGGGATGCCGCTCTACCAACTGCTCGGCGGCGCCTCGCGGGTCGGCGCGCTGGCGTACGGGCACGCCTCGGGCCGCGACCTGCCGGAGCTGTTCGACTCGATCCGGCTGCACCTGGAGCGCGGCTTCCGGGCCATCCGCGTCCAGACCGGCATCCCCGGCCTGGACACCGTGTACGGCGTCGCCGCCTCCGAAGCCGGTGGCGGCGACCGCTACGACTACGAACCGGCCAGGCCGACCGCGCTGCCCGTGGAGGAGGCCTGGGACACCCGCGCCTACCTGCGGCACGTGCCCGGCGTGTTCGAGGCCGTGCGCGCCGAGTTCGGGCCGGAACTGCCGCTGCTGCACGACGGCCACCACCGGATGACACCGATCGAGGCCGCCAGGTTGGGCAAGTCCCTGGAGCCCTACGACCTGTTCTGGCTGGAGGACGCGACACCCGGCGAGGACCAGGCGGCGCTGCGGCTGATCCGGCAGCACACCACGACACCGCTGGCGATCGGCGAGGTGTTCAACAGCGTGCACGACTACATCACGCTGCTCAGCGAACGACTGATCGACTACGTGCGGTCGGCCGTGACGCACACCGGCGGTGTGACGGGGCTGAAGAAGGTCCTCGACCTCGCCTCCGTGTACGGCGTGAAGTCGGGCATCCACGGTCCCACCGACATCTCCCCGGTCGGCATGGCCGCCGCGCTGCACCTGGACATCGCGGTGCACAACTTCGGCATCCAGGAGTACATGCCGCACACCGCCGACACCCTGGAGGTGTTCCGCACCTCGTTCACCTTCACCGGCGGACTGCTCCACCCCTCCGACGCGCCTGGCCTCGGCGTGGACGTCGACCTGGCCGCAGCGGCCAGGTTCCCCTACCGCGCCGCGTACCTGCCCGTGAACCGGCTGGCCGACGGAACCGTCCACGACTGGTGAGCCGTCCGGCGGCGGGGGACCGGAAGTCGGACTGTCCGAAGTGGACGAAACGGCTACCCCCGCCGCAGCGGTGCGACGCCGGGCGCCCCGTCCTCCTGGCCGATCTCCGGCACCCGCCGCACGGCCAGCGCGCCCGCGATCCCCAGCAGCGCGAGGAAGCCGAAGAACGCGGTGTAGCCGCCGAGGCCCAGCAGCAGTGGTGCGGACAGCGGCACCAGGGACTGCGGGAGCATGTTCGCGATGTTGACGATCCCCAGGTCCTTGCCCGCGTTCGCGCTGTCGGGCAGCACCCGCACGCACATCGCCATGTCCACGGCGAGGAACGTGCCCATCCCGACGCCCATGACGCCCGCCGCGACGAACACGACCGAGGTCGACGGCGCGAACGCCAGCAGCGCCATCGCCACCACGCCGATGAACGCCGACACCACCACGAAGGGCTTCTGCTTCCGCAGCACGTCGGACAGGTGCCCCGCGCCGAGGCTCGAGACGATCGCGGTGGGCACGAGGATCGCGGACCACACGAGCACCAGCCCGCCGACGTCGGCCTGGCTGACGCCGAACCGCTGGATCAGGTACAGCGACACGTAGCTGCCCGCCGCGTAGGTGGCGGTGATGAGGAACCGCACCAGCCACGCCCAGCCGAAGGCGGGGTGCCGTCGCGGGTCGAGCCAGAACGTCCGCAGCACCACGCCGATCCCGCCGCGTTCGCCCGTGCGGGGTTCGGGCCTGTCCTCGCGGATCAGCAGCACCGCCACGACGCCCGTGACGGCGGCGATGGCGGCGACGACCCGCCACTGCGACGCCGACCCCGCGGGCAGCGCGGTGACGACCACCAGTCCCACCAGCGGCGCGAGCGGGATCACCAGGCCGAGGAGGCCGGACGCCAGGCCGCGCCGCCGCGGGGGCACCTGGTCGGCGAGCACGGCCGTCGTCGCGGACTGCTGGAAGCTGAACAGGGTCTTGGCCAGGCACCACAGCAGGACCACCTGCCACACCGCCGTGGTCTCGCCGAGGGCGACCACCGCGGCCGCGCCGGTGAGCGCGCCGAAGAGGATCCACGTCCGCCTGCGGCCCAGCGCGAACGCCGCGAGGTCGCTGATCCGGCCCGCGACCGGGGTGGACACCAGCACGACGACCGCGGCGAGACCGGTGACCAGGCCGAACGCGTCGGTCGCCGCCCCGTTGTCGTCGGTCAGGTCGGTCAGCCGCAGCGTCAGCAGCAGTTGCAGCGGGGTGATGATCGCGATGTACACCCCGAACTGCGAGGTCAGCAGCGCGGCGGCGAGCCGGCCGAACCTGGTGGTCCCGGTCGTGGGGGAGTCGAGACTCATTCCGGCTCTCCTTCGCGTGCGCCAGCGGGGCTCGGAGTCGCGGTGGGGGTCAGCGGCAAAGGGATGTGACAGCACGTCACCACGCGGGAATCTTCCAGAGGGAATCCGATATCGGTCAACCGCTGAATTGGTGAACACCGGTTACCGTCCGGTCAATGGCATCATTGAGACAGGACCCTTGACGTGATCGGCGCGGGATAGTTAACGTTTTCCTGGATTTGATCGGCGCAAAGTCTGACCGAATGTGGTTCGCCTCACCGGGAAAGGCTGGTCTCGTGGCCCGGATCGTCCACCAACTATCCCTCAACGAGAACTGCTCGCCGCCATTGCCGGGTGTTCGCGACGCGTTGACGGCTTCCCTGGACCACGTCCACCTCACCCTCGACGCCCTGGCCGACGGCCTCGCTTCGGACCTCGCCGGGCACTTGGGCCTCGACGCGGAACGGGTGGTGGCCGGGGCCGGATCCGGGGCGCTGCTGCAGCAGTTCCTCACAGCCCACGCCGGTGCGGGTTCGACGGTCGTGCACACCTGGCCGTCGTTCGAGATGTACCCGCTGCTGATCCGCAACGCGCTCGCCGAGCCGGTCGCCGTGCCGGGCCCCGACGACCGGCAGGACCTGGCCGCCGTGGCCGCCGCCGTCACCCCGGACACGAAGGTCGTCCTGCTCTGCAACCCGAACAACCCCACCGGTGAGGTCCTCGACGCCGCCCGGCTGCGCGACCTGCTCGACGCCCTGCCGTCGCACGTGCTCGTGCTCGTCGACGAGGCCTACCGGGAGTTCGCCGACCCGGCCGTGATCGCCGACGCCGTGGAATTGGCCAGGACCGACGACCGGGTGGCGGTCGTCCGGACCTTCTCCAAGTCCCACGGGCTGCTGGGCCTGCGCGTCGGGTACCTGGTGGGGGCGGCGGAGGTCGTCGCCCCGCTGCGCCGCACGACGCCGTTCTACCGCGTCCCGACCGTCGCCCAGTCGGCGGCGCTGGCCGCCCTCAAGGCCGAGCCCGAGATGCGGGAGCAGTGCGAGCGGGTGGCCGCCGAGCGCGACCGCGTCCGGTCGGGGCTGCTGGACCTGCGCTTCGACGTGCCACCCAGCGGCGGCAACTTCCTGTGGCTGCGGCTCGGTGCGCGCAACGAGGAGTTCGTGGCGCACCTGGCCGGGGACGGCATCGCGGTCCGCGTGCTGGCGGGCGGCGCCGGGGTCAGGGTCAGCACCGGCACCCCCGAGGCCAACGACGCCGTCCTGCGCGCGGCCGCCCGGTTCGCGACCGGACCCGCGTCACCCCGCGCGGGATCGCCGGCGGCGCCCGCCATGACCAACGACCGCTGATCGAGGCACCCGGCTGGCCGTCGGGGTGCCGTTCCGCAGGCGCCGACCTCGTGATCCCCGCCCGTGATGAGTTCCCGGTCCCCTGCCGGGTGAGAGGAACCCGCATGAGTCCGGTGCACGTCGACCCCGACCCGTTCACGGAGGTGCTCGACAAGGCGATCGCCGAGGGCGCCGAGGCCCTGTTCGGCGCCCAGCGCCCCGACGGCGTCTTCGACTACGGCGAGGACAGCCTGACCTCGACGCTGGGCACGGTCGGCGCGGTGTCCGCGCTGCACTTCGCCGACCCCGACGGCAGCGCCGACCTGATCGCCGCGGGCGCCGGGTGGCTCAGGCGCACCCAGAACGACGACGGCGGCTGGGCGATGGTCCCCGGCCTGTCCAGCGAGGCGGGGCCGACGGCGGTCGCCTCCGCCGTCCTCCACCTGGTCGACCCGGAGGGCAGCGCCACGTGGGTGGACACCGGGCAGCGCTGGATGGACGACCACGGGGGACTGGACGCGATCCCGCACCCGGAGGTCGTCTCGTGGTGCCGCCAGTACTACGGCTTCGTCGGCTGGCTGGCCCCGGAGGACATGCGCCGCTTCCCGCTGGAACTGGCGCTGCTGCCGGGCCTGTACCGCAGGCTGTTCGACCTGCGCCTGCCGATGGCGTCCGCGCTCGGCCTCGCCCAGGCCCGGCACAAGCCGCTCACCCGGTTGCAGCGCACGCTGGCCCGCTGGGCCGAGCCCAACGCGCTGAAGGTGATCCGGCAGGTCTACGAGCACGAGGGCTCGACCGGGGCCTGGTGTGAGAACGCGTGGGTCACCGGCCTGGTCTGCACCGGTCTGGCCCGCGCCGGACTGGCGCCGGACATGGTCGCCGCCGCCGTGGGGTGGTTCCACCGGTCCATGGCGCCCGACGGCTCGTGGGAGACCGGCCCCCTCGACGCGGCCTGGACGATGTACGCCGCCCGCGGGCTCGCCGAGGCGGGCTACGCCGACGACCCGCGGCTGACCGCGTCGGTCCGGCTGTTCGTGCGCATCCAGCAGCACCGCCCGTTCCTGGCGTTCGGGTGCCCGCCGGGCTACTGGGGCTGGTCGGGCACCGAGGGCTGGCCGTCGACGCTGGAGACGGGGGAAATCCTGTCCGTGCTGTGCAGGCTGTCCGGCGACGAGCAGGCCGACGCGGTCGGACGGGGCGTCGACTGGCTCACCCGCGTGCAGGACACCCGCGGGTCCTGGGGGCTGTGCGTGCGCAACACCAAGGTGGCCAACAGCGGGCCCTGCCCGATGACCACCGTGCAGGCCGTCGACGCCCTGCTCGACGCGGGTGTGCCCGCCGACGACCGCCGGGTGCGCCGCGCACTGGACTGGCTCGCCGGCGTCCAGAGCCCGGAAGGCACCTTCGAGTCGGTGTGGTACCGGCACCACACCATGGGCACCGCGGCCGTGCTGGAGACCTTCTCCCGGGTCGGACGCGCCGGTGGCGAAACCGCCCGCCGGGCGGTGGCGTGGCTGGAGCGCACCCGGCTGCCCGACGGTTCGTGGGGCGACGGGACCGGTGCGCCCGGCACGGTCGAGGAGACCGGTTGGGCGGTGTCCGCCCTGCTGGCAGCGGGCGCCGACCCGGCCGCCGTGCGCTCCGGCGTGGACTGGCTGCTGGAGCACCGGCGCCACCCCGGCGGCGGGTGGCCCTCGGAGAACGTGCACGAGTACGTGCGCTTCGTGAGCCGGTACACCAACCCCGCGTTCGCCCACGGCATGGCGCTGCGCGCGCTCGGCCGCTACCGGACGGCGACCCGGCGGGCCACGACGTCGTGAGCAGGCGGTCCCACCAGGACACTCCAGGAAGCGGAGAACCCCGATGACCAGTACGACGCACGAGGATTCCTTCACCGAGGACTACTGGCGCGACCCGCACGAGACCCTCGCCAGGACGCGGGAGACCAGTCCCGTCCGCGAGGTCGAGTTCGAGACGGGACCGACCTGGCTGGTCACCCGCTACGCCGACGTGCGCGCCGGGCTCACCGACGAACGGCTGGCCAAGGACTGGCGGTCGAGCCTGCCGGAGGACGAGCGGGCCTCGGCGCCCCCCGGTCTGCCCGCTCCGATGTCGCACATGCTGACCTCCCTCGACCCGCCGGAGCACACCCGCCTGCGGAACCTGGTCGTCCAGGCGTTCACCGCCCGCCGGATCGCCGAGCTGCGCCCGAGGGTCGAGGCCGTCGCCGCCGAACTCCTCGACGCCCTGCCCGAGGACGAGCCGATCGACCTCGTGGCGCGGTACGCGATCATCCTGCCGATGGTGGTGATCTGCGAGCTGCTCGGCGTCCCCGACATCGACCGCGAGGAGTTCGCCCGCCTGTCGACCGTCCTGATCGACGAGTGTCCCGAACCCGAGATGATCCTCGCCTCCACCCGGATGGCCGACTACCTGGAGGGCCTGGTCGCCACCAAGCGCGCCGCCCCCGACAAGGCGCTGCTGTCCGCGCTGATCACGGCCTCGGACGAGGGCGACCGGCTCTCCGACCTGGAGATCGTCGCGATGGCCATGCTCCTGCTCATGGCGGGCCATGAGACCACCGCCGTGTTCATCACCAACAGCGTCCGCGCCCTCCTGTCCGACCCCACCGGCCTCGACCGCCTGTACTCACCCGCGTCGGCCCCGTCCCTGATCGAGGAACTGCTCCGCTGGCTCTCGCCCGCCATCAACGCCTCACTGCGCTTCGCCACGGAGGACATGGAGATCGGGGGAGTCGCCATCCCCAGGGGAGCCTCGGTGATGCTGTCCACCGGCGGCGCCAACCGCGACCCGGCCCAGTACCCGGCCCCCACGACGTTCGACCCGGACCGCGACACCACCGGCCACCTGGCCTTCGGCCACGGCATCCACCGCTGCCTCGGCGCGGCCCTCGTCCGCCTTGAGGGCGAGGTCGGCCTGACCGCCCTGTTCACCCGCTTCCCCCACATGCGCACAGCAGCCGACCCCACCACCCTGACCTTCCGCAAAAGCGTCCACGTACACGCCCCCCGCACGTTCCCCGTCGTACTCGGCCCCCGCACCCCCCAGCAACAACCACCACAAGTCTGACCAAGGCCGCACCACCACGACACCGCACAAACCTGGCGACCACCACCCAAAGCCCAAAGCCAGGCCTTCCCGCGCTGGCGAAGCCAGGTCCTACCCTTGCCCCCGATCCGAAGCGCCCTCGTGCCCGCCCACTATTTGTCAAGATGGCTTTATCGTCTTGACAAATAGTGGGCGGGCATTGAGACAATCACGCGACCGGGGGCCGGGTTTCGCCAGATCACCCACCCAACCCCCAGTGCCCCCTCACTCCTTCACGCTCGTAGCCGACATCCCCGCCTCCCGGAACTTCCCCCACCGCGGCTCCGCCCCACGCGGCTCATCCCCCATCACGGTCACCCGCTGCCCCACCCTTCGACCCGCGTAGTCGTTCACCGCGTAGTGCTGGGTGGCCCGGTTGTCCCACATGGCCACCGCCCCCTCCACCCACCGGTACCGGCACGTCCGCTGGGGGCTCTCCGACACCGCGAACAGGTGTTCCAGCAGCGCGTCGCTCTCACCCTTGGCCAACTGGAGGATCCGCCGGGTGAACATGCGGTTCACGTAGAGGCTCCTGCGTCCCGTCACCGGGTGCGTGCGGACCACCGGGTGCTCAGCCTCGCTGCGGAACGAGCCGTTCGGGTGGACGAACAGGTGCGACGCCGTGGTCCCCTCCAGCAGGTCCCGCATCGGTTCCGACAACGCCTCGTAAGCGAGGTACTGGTTGCTCCACATCGTGTCGCCACCCGATTCCGGCGTCAGCGTGACCTGCAGGACGGAAGCGATGGGCGGGCTTTGGGCGAATGTCACGTCGGTGTGCCACACATCGGCGCGCGCCCCCTGGCTCGAGTCCAGCACGACGATTTTCTCGTGGCCTTCCAGCTTGGGCAGGAAGGGGTGCACCTCCAATTCCCCGAACCGGCCGCCGAACGCCTCGTGGGCCTGCGGGGTCAGGCCGCCCGCGTCCGGGAAGAAGAGCACCAGATGGCGCATGAGCAGGTCGTGGACCTCCTTGAACCCCTCGTCGTCGACTGAGCCGAGGTCGACGCCGTACACCTCGGCGCCGAGCGAACCGGAGATCGGGCGAACCTGGAACGGCATGTCGTGCACCTTTCTTCGGATGCGCATGGTCGAATTCCGTGCGCGTGTTGGACGACACGGTCGACATGAATCACGGAACACTTCGCGGTGCTCTTGACCGCGCTTGCGGGACGGTGTCAGGATCTTGGTGAACGAATTGTTTCTCGCGCTATCGAGAGGAATTCATCGGAATGACCGCACAGGACGAGTTGGCGAAGATGATCGACCTCGCGACGCCGTTCGCGGTCAGGGTGGCGGTCACCCTGCACCTGCCCGAGTCGATCGACGGCGGCACCACCGGACTCGCCGATCTGGCCGCTGCCGCCGGAGCCGATCCCGACGCGCTGCGCAGGCTGCTGAACCACCTCACCTCCATCGGGTTCCTGGCCGAGCCGGAGCCCGGCACCTACGCGTTGACCGACGTGTCGCGCGTGCTCCTCGGCGAGGACCACAGCGCGGCACGGCGCTGGCTCGACAGCGAGGGGCCGGGAGCGAAGATGGACCTCGCCTTCGCGGGCATGGCGCACTCGGTGCGCACCGGCAAGTCCGCCTACGGCACCGTGCACGGCGTCCCGTTCTGGGACGACTACGGGGCCGACGAGGAGCTGCGGATCTTCTTCGGCGGGGTCATGGCGGTCCACGCGTGGCAGACCGGGCCGGTCGTGGCCACCGAGTGCGACTGGAAGTCCAGCAGGCGGGTGCTGGACGTCGGGGGTGGCGTCGGAGCGCTGCTGGCGGAGGTGCTGAAGGCGAACCCCCACCTGACCGGCGCCGTCCTGGACCTGCCTCCGGTCGAGCCGGACGCCACCACGGCGCTGAAGGAGGCCGGGCTGTCGGATCGGGCCGCGTTCGTGCCCGGCAGCTTCTTCGACCCGCTGCCCACCGGCTACGACACCTACGTGATCTCCAGGGTCATCACCGACTGGGACGACGAGGACGCGCTGCGGATCATGACCCGCGCCGCCGAGGTCGTCGGCGCGGGCAGGCTGCTGGTCGTGGAGGTGCTGGCCGGGCAGGAGCACGCGAAGAACAACTCGTCGTTCGACCTCCAGTCGCTCGCGCTGCTCGGCGGCCGGGAACGCACGGAGGACGACTTCAGGGCCCTCGCCCAGCGCGCCGGGTTCGCCACCGCCACCGCCCGCCACTGGGACAGCGGCCTGCTCGTCGTGGAGTGCGGGCTCTGATCCGGGACGTCGACGGGCGCACCCGGCCGGGCGACTCCGCTCGGCCGGGCCTCCCGCGGCGGTCACGTGCCCGGTAGCGCCGGGGGAGGCCGCCGCCCACCCGCACGTCCGGCGGAGCGGGTCCGCGGCTCCCCGGAGCAGGTGCGCGGTCACCGCGACCGCGCCCAACCCGGCAGCCGCCCGCCCCTCGGGTCGGGCAGCACGCCGAGCTGGTGCAGGCGGTCCAACGGGGTCAGCGGGTGCTGTCCCAGCCCGGCCATGTTGTGCATGATCGTGTAGCGCAGCCGCCGGTTGCCGCCGGTCATGCGCAGCGCGCGGCGACCGAGCACCCGGATGAACGGCGACAGGTCGCTGATCATGCGGGTGGCGTTGTGGCTGGTCGTCCCGACGTGCGTCAGCGCCCGCCTGCGCTCGGTGCTCCACTCGCGCAGCCGCGGTGCCAGCAGGTCCGGTGCCAGGTCGCCGTCGAGCGCGCGCAACCGCGAGGCCAGGCTCGCGGCGTCCAGGATCGAGCTGTTCATGCCCTGGCCCGCCGCCGGGTGCACGGCGTGCGCGCTCTCCCCGATCAGCACCACCCCGTCGGCGGTCAGCGACGCGGCCAGCGCCCGGCCCACCGGTAGCACCTGCCGCGTCGACCAGGCGCGGTCGACGTCCTCGCGCAGCGGGGCGAACGCCGGGACGTCGCGCACCAAGCCGTCGATCCAGCCGCCCGCGGCACCCGCGTCCACACCCCGCAGCTCGTCCGGCCCGACCTGCACGTACAGCCGCGCCCGCCCGCCGGGCAACGAGTACCGCATCGCCAGGCCGCGCGGGGTCGCGTAGGTGGACACGTGCTCGCCCGGCGCCTGGTCGGCCAGCTCGAACGCCGCCAGCCGGTGCGCGTAGTCGGCGCGGGCGATCTCGATCCCCGCGTCGCGGCGCAACCGGGACGACACCCCGTCGGCCGCCACGACCAGCGCCGCCGTCAGGTTGCCGCCGTCCGTGCGCACACCCGTCGTGCGACCGTGCTCGTCGCGCACGAGTCCCCGCACCAGCACCCCGCGCCGCAACTCGACCGATGCGGGCAGCGTGCGGCTCAGCGCGCCCAGGATCACGTGGTAGTCGTGGACCAGCAGCCACGGCCGCTCGGTGGGCAGCGCCCCGTAGTCCATCGTCATCAGCGGCGCGCCGTGCGGGTCGCGCGCCACCAGGCCCGACAGGCGCAGGGCGCCGTCGGCGGCCAGTTCGTCGGCCACCCCCCAGTCCGCGAGCACGTCCGTCGCGCCGGGTTGCAGCAGCTCGCCCTTCGGCACCGCTCTGATCTCGCGCTGCTTGTCCAGCACCAGCACGCGCAGGCCGAGCCCGCCCAGCGCGTGCGCCGCCGCGAGCCCGGCGACCCCCGCCCCGCACACCACCACGTCCACGTCGGTGCTCACGCGCCACCCCGTTCCCGGTCGTCGTCACGGCCCGCGCGGCAGGACACCCGTGTCATGAGGCGGTCGCCTTCCGCAGTCCGGGCGGTGGGATCTCGTGCCTGGTGCGCATGGCGTTCTGGGTGATCACGCTGAACGCGACGATCGGCAGCAGCACCGCCACCGCGAACGGCGCCCCCGCGCCGGCGGCCGTCACCGCGCACGCCAGCACGAGCCGTTCGGCCACCAGGACCTTGTGGGCGCGCAACGCCGACTCGCGGGTGATGCCGTCGCCCTGGGTCAGCAGCCCGCCGAACACCCACGCGCCGATCGCGGTGGCCACCACCAGCAGCACCAGGTAGGACGTGCGGTCGGGCAGCGGCAGGGGCACGGACGCCACGGCCGCGACCAGCGCCAAGCCGTAAAGGGTCTGGGCCAGGCGCGCGCCGTAGGCGACACCGCGCCGCACCGGCACCGACCGGTAACCGCCAGCCTCGTCGCCCTCCACGTCCCGCACGGCGCCGACCAGGTTGGACGCGGCGTCGTGCAGCAGGAACACCACCGCGAACGGCACCGCCGTCCACGGATGACCGCCGGGCACGCAGGAGGCGCCCGCGAGCACGGCCAGCGAGGTCAGCGCGCCGCGCACCAGGTTGCCGGAGATGCCGCGCCCCTTGCACAGGCGACTGTAGGCGGCGATCCCGACCACGCCGACCACGAGCAGCACCAGCACCCGCCAGCCCACGGCCACCGCCACCGCCGCGGCGCAGACCTCGCACACCACCGCCGAGCCCACCGCGGCGCGCGGACTGAGCCGCCCCGACGGGATGGGCCGCTGCGGTTTGTCGATCGCGTCCAGGTCGCGGTCGAGCCAGTCACCCAGGTAGTGCCCGCCCAGCCAGACCAGCACCGGGATCACCACGGCCGCGACCAGGTGCCGCGGCTCGGGGGCGCCACCCACGACGGACGCGCCCGCCAACCCGACGACACCGGGGTAGGGCAGCGTGTACGGCCGCCACGTCTGGACGTGCGCCTCGACGGTCCGCCGCCAGGTCGCCACGGCTACCGCCTCCGGTCGACCGACATGTCCGCGACCTCGGCGAGCATCGCGGTGTAGTCGCTGGGAGGCAGGTCGACCAGGTAGGACTTGGCGAGGGCGACCTCGGCCTCGGCGTTCTCCACCCCCCGTTTCACCACGCCCGTCTCGTCGAGCACGTCCCGCAGCGCCGCGAACGCCTCCTCCGGCGTCATCCCGCCGCTGAGCGCGTCCACCACCCGCGCGCGCTGCTCGGGCGTGCCCGTCTCGTGGGCGAGCAGCACCGGGTAGGTGGGGCGCAGGTTGCGCAGGTCGCTCAGCCCGGACTTGCCGGTGACGGACGGGTCGGACAGGTAGGGCAGCAGGTCGTCGTACATCTGGAACGCGAGTCCGAGGTGTTCGCCGTACCGGGTCACCGCGTCGACCACGGCCGAGCCCGCGCCGCCGAGCACCGCGCCCGCCCGGCACGCGCCGCGGAACAGGGCCCCGGTCTTGAGCGCCATCACCGTCACGTGGTCCGCCAGCGGACGTGAGGGGTCGGAGGCCATCACGGCCTCCAGCGCCTGGCCGCGGCACACGTCCACCCCGGCGTCGGAGATCGCGCGCACCGCCTCCAGCGCGGCCGCCTCCGGCACACCCCGTTCCACGCAGGCCGCCACCGAGCCGAACGTCCGCAGCATCAGCGCGTCACCGGTGACGATGGCGTCGGACACGCCGAAGCGGTGCTGCACCGACGGGCTGCCCCGGCGCGTCTCGTCGCCGTCGATCACGTCGTCGTGCACCAGCGACCCGACGTGCAGGTACTCCACCGCGAGCGCGGCGGGCACGACCCGTTCCACGTCCCCGCCCACCGCGCCCGCCGCGGCGGCGAGCAGCAGCGGCCGCAGCATCTTGCCCGGCGCGAGCAGCGCGTAGCGGGCGATGTCGAGCACCGGGTCGTCGCGCTCTGGCCACTCGGCGCGCAGCGCCCCGCGCAACCGGGCCACGACCGCCTCGGCGGCGGGGGAGAAGCCCTTGCGGGTGTACTCCGCGACCAGCGCGATCACCGCGTCGTTGGCCTCCCTGGTCCCCACGGTCACCCGGACGCCCAGCCCGCCCACCTCGCCGACCGCGACCCCGTGCTCGGCGAGGAACCCCACCAGTGGGGAGCTCTCGGCGCCCAGCGGGAGCCACAGGTAGTTGCCCGCGCTCGGCGGCACCGCCAGCCCGAGGTCCACCAGCGCGGCCCGCAGCCGGTCGCGCTCCACGCAGACCGCCGCGCACTGCGCGCGCATCTGCTCCTCGGCGGCCAGCGCGGCGATGGCCGCGGCCTGCGCGACCGTGCTGACCCGGAAGAACGGCGCGGTGCCGCGCAGCGGCGCGACGACGTGCTCCGCCGCCACCAGGTAGCCCACGCGCAGGCCCAGCAGTCCGTGCGACTTGGAGAACGTGCGGACCACCACGACGCGGGGATCCTCGCGGTAGAGGGCCAGCGCGTCGGCGATCTCGGCGCGGTCGGCGAACTCGCGGTACGCCTCGTCCACGACCACCAGCACGTCCGGCGGCAGCGCGTCGAGCAGCCGCCGCACCTCGGCGTGGCTCAGCACCGACCCGGTGGGGTTGTTCGGGTTGCACAGCAGCACGGCCCTGGTCCGCGGCGTCACCGCGGCGGCCATCGCGTCGACGTCCGTGCCGTAACCGCCCTCGAGCGGCAGCGCGACCGGCGTGGCGCCGGTGTTGCCCACCAGCGGCCCGTACCCCCAGAACGACGGCGAGGCGTGCACGACCTCGGTACCCGGCCCGGCCGTCCCGTCGAGCAACTGCTGGAGCACCGCTCCGGAGCCCGCTCCGACCATCACGTCGGAGGCGGGGACCCCGAGGTGGGTCGCGATCGCGGCGGTGAGCTCGCGGGAAAGCGCGTCGAGGGTCAAGTGGGAGTGATCGGCGGCATCGATTACCGCTTCCCGGACTCCGGGCAGGGGAGGGGCGAAGTTCTCATTGAGGGAAAGCTGGTGGACGATGTTCGGCACGCTGGGTCCCCGTTCACCGGTCGAGCCTGTCAGGGAATCACCAAAGCTGTTCCGGACAACCTCTACCGAATTACCGGCTTCCTGGGAAGAGGGGATTGCGCGAACGTCGAGCACTCGCCAATCGGTCACCTCATGAGCGCAGATGTCGATAGCGCCGGTTTACCCACCGTAAACTCCGCGAATCATATTCGGAATGGAAGTCGTGCTAAAGCTGCCGGAAGTGGTTGGTTCGTTCGGAGCAGCCCTCGCCTGAACGGTTGGCGGCCGTTCGTGTGAGGTGATCATGACCGGCGTCCGTACGCGAGTCGGTGGCGCGAGCCGCCCCCGGCCGCGGAACCGGGAATCTGGCGAGAACATGACAGCCGCGGGAAAGGGTGCCACTCGAACGGGCTAGGCGTCGGTCTCACGTGGTGGGGCGGGTGGTGGCGGCGGATTCGGGGACGTGGACACGATCCTCGAGGCGCGGGCACTTCGCGGTCCACAGTGGACCGATCCTCGGGTTCGGGGATCGGTACTCGTCACGAGGAAGATCGTTCCGCGTGAGCTTTCCACCGGCGCGATCCCCTGGCGATGAGGTCATCCGCGATCACGGGTCGGTTCGACGCTTGCCGATGACCGCCGCGGCGAGAACGGCCGCGACGATGCCGCCCAGCAGGACCGCGGCCATCGCGGAGGCCGGCACCAGTGGTTTGAGGAGGAACTGCGCGACCAGCGACCAGCCCGCGAGCGCCAGGAGGCAGGCGAGGACGGCGAGCCGCTTGCCCTGCGACTTCCACCGCACCACACCCGCGACGACGACCAGGATCAACCCGCAGACACCGATCAAGTAATCCACTCACGCCCCCCATGTCCGCTCATCGCCGACGTACCGGGGTGCCCGGTGTCCGCATGACCTGAACCTGCGGCGGGTCGTCGTGGAAGCTGCGCGTCCCCGCGACGGCCACCCCGAAGGGACGGTCGTGGGCATCGCGACCCGCGCCGTCGGGGCACGCACGCTGAGTAGACCGGCACACAGCGGACTCACAGGTCGCTCATGTCCTGGACATGGGATGACCGGCCAACCTGACGGCCAAGCCCGATCCGAGGAGTGCCGATGGACCACATCAAGACCCCGCCGCGTGCCGCTGCGTGCGCGCTCCGCCGGGCGACGTCCGGATGAGCGTCGTCATGACCGGACCGCCCACGACGACGGTCGCCACGGGTGCGCGGGTCGACGCGGGTGTCCGGATCGGCGCGGGCGTCGTGCTGTGGGCCGGGTTGCTGCTGGTGGCCTGCTGGTGGGTGGCGGGCGGCGGGATCGGCGACCTCACGGGGTGGACGGGTGCGCTGACGTCGCTGGGACGGCTCACCGGGTTGGTGTCGGCCGATCTGCTGCTGGTCCAGGTGCTGCTCATGGCCCGGCTGCCCGTGCTGGAGCGGGCGTTCGGGCAGGACCGGCTCATCGCGCTGCACCGGATCGTCGGGTTCACCTCGGTCAACCTGATGTTCGGGCACGTCGTCCTCATCACGTGGGGCTACGCCGCCGGGGAACTCCTGCGCGTGCCCGCCACGTTCTGGGACCTCACCACCGACTACCCCGCGATGCTGCTGGCGCTGGCGGGCACCGCGTGCCTGGTCATGACCGCGGTCACCAGCGTCCGGGCGGCGCGGGCCAGGCTCCGCTACGAGTCGTGGCACCTGCTGCACCTCTACGCCTACCTCGGCGTCGGGTTCGCGCTGCCCCACCAGCTGTGGACGGGGCAGGAGTTCCTGACCTCCGCAGGGGCCACGGCCTACTGGTGGTCGCTGTGGGGTGCGGCCCTCGGCGCGGTGCTGGTGTGGCGGATCGGGGTTCCGCTGTGGCGCAACGCCCGGCACCGGCTGCGCGTCACCGCCGTGGTGCCCGAAGGCGACGGCGTGGTCTCGGTGCACCTCGCCGGGCGGGCGCTGGACCGGTTCCCGGCCAGGGCCGGGCAGTTCATGCTCTGGCGGTTCCTCGACCGGCAGGGCTGGACCCGCGGCCACCCGTACTCGCTGTCGGCCGCCCCCGACGGGCGCAGGCTGCGCATCACCGTCAAGGAACTGGGCGACGGCAGCCGGGACGCGCGGTCGATCCGCCCCGGCACGCGGGTCCTGTTCGAAGGCCCGTTCGGCAGGCTCACCGCACGGGCCCGCACCCGCGCGGGGGTGGTGCTGATCGGCGCGGGCGTCGGTGTCGCGCCGCTGCGCGCGCTGGCCGCGGGACTCGACTACGGCCACGGGGAGGCGATCCTGCTGCACCGGTTCACCGACCGTCCGCTCTTCGCGGACGAGTTGCGCCTGTTCACCGAGCGGCGGGGCCTGCGGGTGGTGGACCTCCCCGGCCACCGCCGGTCCTCCCACTCCTGGCTCGGCGCGGGCGTGAGCACCGACGACGTGACCGCCTTGCGGACCTGGGTGCCCGACATCGCCGACCGCGACGTGTACGTGTGCGGACCCGAGCAGTGGGCCGAGTCCGTGCGCCGCGCGGCCACCGGGGCGGGCGTGCGCCCGGATCGGCTGCACATCGAGAAGTTCGCGTGGTGACGGCGTGAAGCGCATCGTCACGTGGCTGCTCAGCACGATCACCGTCGTGGTGCTGCTGTTCGGCTACCGCACGTCCCTGGCGGGTCCCCTGGACGTCGTCGCCGACCCGTCCGTGCGGTCGCCGACCGATCCGGGAACGGGTGGGTCCGCCGACTCGCGCACCGTGACCGGGCCGTCGGTCGACACGCGGTGGGGCCCGGTGCAGGTGGAGGTGACCATCAGCGGGGGACGCGTCACCGCGGTCGCCGTGCCGGTTTACCCCGACGGCAACCGCAAGGACCAGGAGATCAACGCCCGCGCGCTGCCCATCCTGGTGCAGGAGGCGATCGACGCCCAGAGCGCCGACGTCGACATGGTCAGCGGCGCGACCGTGACGAGCGAGGGGTACGTGGAGTCGTTGCAGGCCGCGCTGGACCAGGCGGGCCTGTGACCACCCGGTACGTCGACCACGTCATGGGGATGCCCATCAGCCTCGTGGCGCGCGGCAGGCACGCCGCCGACGACCGGGCCCGCGACGCGTGGGCCGGGGTGATGGCGTCGCTGCGCCGGGTGGACCGGGTGTTCAGCACCTACCGGCCCGACTCCTTCGTGTCCCGGCTGGGCCGGGGCGAGGTGGACCTGGCCGATTGCCCGGCCGAGGTCGCCGAAGTGCTGGCACTGGGCGACCTGGCCGAGCGGCGGTCGCACGGCGCGTTCCGGGTGCGCCGCGCCGGGGCGGGCGGCGAGGTCGTGCTCGATCCCAGCGGTGTGGTCAAGGGATGGGCGGTCGAACGCGCCGCCGTGCACCTGGAAGCCTTGGCGGAGACCGATTTCTGCCTTTCCGCGGGAGGCGACCTGCTCTGCCGGACCCTCGACCCGGACGCCCCGCCGTGGCGGATCGGCGTCGAGGACCCGCACGACCCGAGTCGCCTGGTCGCGGTCGTCCCCGTGTTCACCGGCGCGGTGGCCACCTCCGGGGCCGCCCACCGCGGCAAGCACGTCGTCGACGCCCGCACCGGCCGCCCGCCAATCGACGTCGCGTCCGTCACTGTCGTGACGGCTTCGCTGACGTGGGCCGACATCGACGCCACGACCGCCTACGCCCACGACCGCGACGCCGCGTCCTGGCTGAGCGGGCAACCCGGCCGCAGCGGCCTCGTGGTGTGGTCGGACATGTCGACCACGTCCGTCTGACCGACGACCGAACGCGCGGGGGAAAGGGGAACCGCCTACCTGGCCCGTCCGGTCGGGTGGCCGTTCGACTGCTCCCGCTGGTGGTGTTCTGCTACAGCGACGCGAAACCGGTGATGCCCGCGAGCTCGTAGACCTGCGCCGCCACATCCGGGCACTCCTGCTGGACCTGCTTGTCGATCTGCGCCCCGTCCGGGACCACGCCCTGCTTTTCGTACCACGAGTAGAGGTTGGTGGTGAGGTTCGCCATCGCGCCCACCTCGGACCCGATTCCCGCCAAGGTCGGGATCTGGCCGCGCAGGTACCCGCAGACGTCGGCGCCGGACACCGGGGCCGCGGTGCCCGGCACAGCGGAGCCGGTGGTGTCCGACTGGACGGCCGAGGTCGTCACCGCCGGGTTCGCGGTGGATGTCGCAGGGGTGCCGGAACAGGCGGTCAGCAGCAGGGCGGACGCCGCGGCGAGCGCGAGTCCGGAGATGTGGGTCACGGCGGGGCCGCCCCTCGTGCCGAGGGCCGTTCGCGGCCCCGAGTGCGAGTAGGACGGCACGACGGGATCGGGGTTCCCAGCACGGACCACGGGGACTCCCGTTGGCCGACGGTCATCCGACAAGGTGGCCGAGCCCGTCGTCGCCCATCCGGTTCCGCACGGCGTCCCGGCCACCGAGGCGGTGGCCGGGACACCGGCGCGTTGGTCAGGCGGTGGAGCAGGCCGAGCCGTTGAGGGTGAAGGCGGAGGGTGTGGCGGTGTTGCCGCTGTGGCTCGCCTGGAAGCCGATGTCGATCGAGCGGTTGGCGGGGATGGTGGCGTTGTAGACCGCGTTGCGCGCCGTGACCGCCCCTGAGGACGGTGAGTAGGTGGCGCTCCAGCCGGAGGTGATGGACTGCCCGCCGGGCAGGGAGAACGCCAGGGACCAGCCGTTGATCGCGGTGCTCCCGGTGTTGGTGATGGTGATGCTCTCGGTCAGGCCGGTGCTCCAGGCGGTGACTTTGCTCGAGACCTTGCACGCGCCGGTGGCGGGCGGCGCCGTCGTGGTCGTGGTGGTGGTCGTCGTGGTGGGGGTGCCGGGGCCGTCGAGGCCGAAGAAGGCGACGGCCTGTGCCGCCATGCCGGTGGTCGGGAGGGTGTGGCCCGCGCCCTGGATGCTGTAGGCCTCGACCAGGGTGGTGCCGGAGGTGTCGGTGTAGCGGCGCCGGTTCCAGCCGGATCGGGGGGTGTCGGTGGACGTCGGGGTCTGGCTCAGGCCGAACACGTCGGTCCACTGCTCGATGGCTTCTTGCAGCAGCGCGTAGGGCACGAGGGTGTCGCTGGTGCCGTGCCACAGCTGGATGCGCGGGCGGGTTCCGGTGTAGCCGGGGTTGGCCTGCCGGACCGCGTCGCCCCACTGCTGCGGGGTGCGGTTGGCGCCTCCGTTGCCGGTGCACTTGCCGCTGGGCGGGTAGTCCGCGGCGTTGGCGAAGCAGTCGAAGGGCACGCCCATGAACGCCGCGCCCGCTTTGAACACGTCCGGGTAGAGGGCGAGCATGTGGTTGGTCATCATGCCGCCGGAGGAGGACCCGGTGGCGAAGACCCGGCTCGGGTCACCGCCGTAGGTCCGCTCGACGTAGTCCACCATCGAGATGATGGAGACCGGGTCGCTGCCGCCACCGCGGCGCTTGGCGGCGGCGGACCAGGTGTCGAAGCACTTGCCGAACCCGGCTTCCTGCTGGGCGCTGGGGTAGATGACGACGTACCCGAGCCGGTCGGCGAGCGAGGCGAACTCGCTGCCGGAGTAGAAGGCGGGGCCCGAACCGCCGCAACCGTGCATGGCGACCACGATCGCGGGGTTGGCCGGGCGGGAATCCGGTGCGTAGACGTGCATCCGCATCCCGCCGGGGTTGTCGCCGAAGTTCGTGATCTCGGTCAACGACGCCGCGGAAGCGGGTGGGGGAGCGGTGATGGCGAGGCCGCCGACGACCAGCGACGTGACGGCGACGAGCAGCAGGCTGAGCTTGACCTTCATGCGTTCGACTCCTTCGTTCCGCGCACGTCCGCCCGTGGCGATTGGCAAAGGGCGGCCGAGGGGAAGGTCCACGTGTGGGGTGCCCCGGCAGGCACGAATCCCGGCTGATCGAGCCGATTCCATCGTGTGACACTTACCCTGCCCGCTGGCCGAAAGACTGTCAATCAAGCAATCCACCAGTCGTGCCCGCCCCATCAGGAGCCGATTACAGTCGGACGACCTGCCCGTGATCCGCGCCGGAGCCGCCGTGACGAGCCTCTACGACATCGACGAGATCTTCCCGGACGACGTCGCCGGGCCGGTTCGGCTGCCCCGGCGGCAGACGGGCAACTCGCCGCAGGGCTTGGCCGTGACGCTGCTGGCCGACTTCACCCTGGGCACCCGCGCCTGGATCCCGTCGGCGGCCATCGTGGCCCTGCTCGCCGAGTCGGGCGTCAGCCACGCCGGGGCCCGCACCACCATCAGCCGCCTCTCCCGCCGCGGCGTGCTGGAGGGCAGCAAGCACGGGCGCACCAGCTCCTACCGGCTCACCCCGGCCGCGGCCCTCGACCTGGCCGTCGGCGGCCGGGCCATCGTCTCCGCCGCCACCGCCATCGGCGAGTGGGACCGGCGGTGGACCCTGGTCGCCTTCTCCCTGCCCCAGGACGAGGTGACCCGGCGACGTGAACTCCGCAACCAGTTGCGCTGGCTCGGCTACGCGCCTCTCTACGACGGTCTCTGGGTTTCGCCCCAGGACCTCGTCCCCAAGGCGAAGGCGCACCTGGCCGAACTCGCCCCCGGCGCGGTGACCGTCTTCCGGGCGCGGCACGTCGACCTCGGCGCCTCCGTCGGCCGCAACCCCCTGGACGCCTGGGACACCGCCGCCATCGCCGGGGAGTACGAGGCCTTCATCCGGAGGTGGAGCCCGCTGCTGCCCGACGTCGGCACCCCGATCACCGGTGTCGAGGCGGTCCGCGCCCGCACCGAGGTCATGGACACCTACCGCCGCCTGCCGATCCTCGACCCGCGGCTGCCGCTCGACCTGCTCCCGCCGGGATGGCCCCGCCAGGCCGCCCGCGACCTGTTCGCCGCGGTCTACGACGGCCTCGCCGCACCCGCCGAAGACCACTTCCGGGCCGTCGCGGACCGGTTCGCCACCGAACCGCTCGTCGGTGTCCGCGCCCACACCGTCGCCGACCTGCTGGGAGGTCCGACGGGCGACCTGTGCGCCGACGGGGAGGGACCGCGACGCGACTCGAACACCAACGGGTGAACGGCCGGGGCGGGGACCCGCCGCGCACGTCCGGGAGACCTGCCGCGAAACTGGTCGCAACCATCGGGGCGTTCACACGTCCTGGTGACGCGTGACCCGAAAACTCGGAAGTAGCGGCGGAGTGGATCCGCTCCGCGCGCCTGCCGACGCGACCGGACGTCCGCGGCACATGACGGCGGTACCGCGCACACGTGTGCGCTGGTCTGGGAGGGCCTCTTAGTGAACGACCAGCAAGACGACAGGCGACGTGGCGGGGAACCGCAGTGGCCGACGGGGGACGATCCGGACGGCGGCCCGGCGGGCAGGAGCCACGGCGCCCCCGATCAGCCGGACGACCGGCGCGGCGCTGGGAACCCGCCGCGAGGCGTGAACCCGCCCCCGCGACCGGGCACACCGCCCGGCGGTTTCCCGCGCCCTCCGCAGGGCGCTGTTCCGCCGCGTCCCGGCACACCTCCCGGCGCACGTCCGGTCGCACCTCCCGGCGCGCGTCCCGGTACACCTCCCGGCGGCGGTCGGCCGCAGCAGGGCTTCCCGCCGGGAGCCGCGAACCAGGACCGGTCTCCCCGCGGGCCCCAGGGCGGACCCGCGCCCCGCGGCGCGGGTGGCCCGCCGCCGCAGGGCGACCGTCCCCCCGTCCCGCCCCGCGGCGGACCCCGGAACCCCGCCCCGCCTCCCGGCGGCCAGGGCGGCGCCCGCCGGGGTGGCCCCGGCACGCCTCCGCCCGCCGTGAACAAGGCCGACGAGCTGACGGACCTGCTCGAGCCGGTGCGGCCGCCGGTGGAGCGCGAGCCCGACCTGCTCACCCACCGGGAACCCGACGAACTGTCGATGTACCCGGAAGAGGACGCCTACGACGAGGAACCCGACTCCGAGGAGCTGTCCGAGGACGAGCTGTCCGAGGACGAAGAGCGCCGCCTGCGGAAGAAGAAGATCTGGCGCCGCGTCCGCCGCGTCAGCTACATCGCGGCCGGTCTGATGGTCCTCGCGCCGTTGGTCGCCTTCGCGATCGCCTACCAGTTCGTCGAGGTGCCGGACCCCGCGGCGCTCGCGAGGGATCAGGACAAGGCCGTCACGATCCTGTACTCCGACGGCTCCGAGATGGCGAAGATCTCGCCGCAGGGCTCGAACCGGGAACTCCTCGCCGTCGACGACCCCGACCTGACCGACGACGTGAAGCACGCGGTCTTCGCGGCCGAGGACGCCACGTTCGAGACCAACCCCGGTTTCGACTTCGTCGGCATCGCGCGCGCAGCCTGGTTCCAGGTGAGCGGCGGCGAAGGCGGTGGTTCCGGCCTGACGCAGCAGTACGTCAAGAAGGCGACGGAGAACGAGGACCCGACGCTGTCGCGGAAGTTCACCGAGGTCGTCAAGGCCTACAAGATGAGCAACCAGAAGAGCAAGGGCGAGATCCTCGCCGCGTACCTGAGCACGATCTACCAGGGCCGTTCCGCGTTCGGCATCAAGGCCGCGGCGCAGATGTACTACGGCAAGGAGGTCCAGGACCTCACCGCGTCCGAGGCCGCCCTGATCGCGGGCATGATCCAGAACCCCAGCCGGTCGGAGGAGGAGAAGTACCCGGTCGCCCGCTGGAAGTTCGTGATGGGTCAGATGCTCGAGAAGAAGTGGATCACCCAGGAGTACTACGACAGCCAGTCGTACCCGACCCTCAAACCCCTGGCGGAGGTCCAGCAGGGAGCGCCCGAGGGGGTGCGCGCCCACATCCAGGCCCAGGTCCAGGCCGAGATGGAGGGTGAGGGCATCAACCTGACGGAGGGCCAGGCGCTCAAGCTCGGCATCACCATCCACACGAGCATCGACCCCAGGATGCAGACCGCGGCCGAGGAGGCCGTCGACGAGGTCATGAAGGGTCAGCCGGAGGTCCTGCGGCAGTCGCTGACCGCGATCGACCCCGGCACGGGCGCCGTGCGCGCCTACTGGGCGGGGAGCAACGGTGTGGGCATCGACTACAACAAGGGCACGCTCCAGGAACCGGGCTCGTCGTTCAAGCCCTTCGACCTGGTCGCGGCGCTCAAGCTCGGCCAAGGGGTCGGCGAGGTCTACGACGGCAGCTCACCGCGCAAGTTCCCCGGTCGCGAGTCCAACCCGGTGAGGAACGCCGAAGGCGTCGCGTGCACCATCCCGACGCATTGCGGCGTCCGCGAGGCGATGGTCAAGTCGGTGAACACCGTGTTCTACGACATGGCCGTCAACAAGGTGACCACGGGCGCCGTGGCCAAGGCCGCCTACGAGGCGGGCATCCCCGAAGAGGTCACCGTCGGGGACGAGGTGCGCAAGCTGCTCAAGGGCGAGGACGGCGGTGACAGCCCCGACGGCAACATCGCCATCGGTGGTGGTCAGACGCTCGTGCGTCCGTTCGACATGACGTCGGCGTACGCGACGTTCGCGGCCAGGGGCACCTACCGCGCGCCGTTCTTCATCGAGAAGATCGAGGGTCCGGACGGCAAGCTGCTCTTCGAGCACGCCGACAAGTCCCGCTCCGCGTTCGACGCGAACCCCGAGAAGAGCGGGCAGATCGCGGACAACATCACCGACGTGCTCAAGGACATCCCGAAGAACAGCGAGAACACCAAGTGCGCCGAGGGTCGTGAGTGCGCGGGCAAGACCGGCACGCACGAGCTCGACGGCGTGGACAACTCGAAGGCGTGGATGGTGGGCTACACCCCGTCCCTCGCCGCGGGTGTGTACATGGGCACCGAGGCGGGCAACGTCCCCCTCCGCAACGCCGACGACAAGCAGGTCTACGGTTCCGGCCTGCCGGGCCAGATCTGGAAGAAGTTCATGGACAAGGCGTTGGCGGGCACTCCGAAGGAGACCTTCCCCAAGGCCGACATGATCGGCCGGGCGGTCCCACCCGCCCCGAGCACGTCCGAGACGACCTCGGCGACCTCGGCGACCTCGGAGACGTCGGTGTCCTCGGAGACCGTAGACAGCGAGACCGAGACGACCGACACGACCACGGAGACGAGCACGACCACGTCGACCGCGAAAACCCCCGACAACCCCGGTGAGTGCCTGCCGGTCCTGCCGACCTGCCCGACCACCGGCACGACCACGACCACCAACACGAACAACAACGGTGGTGGCGGCGGGATCATCGGTATCGGACCGCGGAACTCCAACGATCCCTGAGTCGATCCGACGAGCGGGAAGGGCCCGGTGCACCAGCACCGGGCCCTTCCCGCGTCCGGGGGCTCGAAGCCGCCGTGCCCCCGGCACCGGTCCACGAGGACGGTCACGCTTCTCAAGGGTGTCGAACAGGTGTATCCATGGACCCGGCTCCCATCCGTCGGGCAGCCCGGAACGGTAGGTGATCGCGGTGCACCCGATCTGACGACAGCCCCGGCCAAGGGGCGTCGCGGAGTCGGAAGGCGCCCGCATGAGCAAGACCGACAAGACCCGTCCCTGGTGGGTCCGCATGGCGGATGAACCCATGGTGGCCTGCGGGCCCGCGCACGACCACCGGTTCGGTCCCTGCACCCTCCCCGAGGAGATCACCGCGGGCAGCGCGTCGCTCGGCGTGCGCCGGACGGGCTGCCACTGGACGGGCACCCGTTCCCACTGGTTCCGGCGCTGCGAGAGCCGCGGGTACCGCGAGTGGAGTTCCCTCCGCCGTCAGGACCGCCGCCGCAGCCGCCGCAGCCGCCACGAGGCACGCAGGCGGCTGCGCGCCCACCGCGGCGAGGAGTGAGCCCCACCCCAACGCGGCGCGAAGCCCGGTGTCGGGTTTTCGCGGTCGTGGCGGATCGGTGGCCCCACCGGGAGGGGAGCCGTTTTCGTCGGGCGCGGTGGGTACCGCGGGCACAGACTGGTCGGCGTGCCGATCCTGCCCGTTCCGCCCCCCGACCGCCCCGATGCCGTCGACTGGGTGCGCGACCACCTGGGCGACCTGGTCCGCGAACCGCGGGAAGCCGTTGCCGCGTCGGCGTTCGACGGTGGACAGAAGGCCGCTGACGCCGCGCTGGCCGGACTCGACATCACCGGGTACGCGAGCACGCGGAGCACGGTGCTGCCCCGGTCGGCGCGCGGGGCCAGCAGGCTGTCGCCCTACATCCGCCACGGGCTGCTGCCGCTGCCCGAGGTGTGGTCGGCGGTGGAGGGCGCGCCGGACCGCGACCGGGCGAAGTACCGCGACGAACTGCTGTGGCAGGAGTACGCCCGCCACCTCTACTCCAGGCTTGGCGGGAGCACCTCTCGACCGCTGCGCTACGGCCCTCCGCGCACCGGGGCCGGGTGGTCGGGGGAGCCCTGGCCGGACGACATGGCATGCATGTCGGCGATGGTGACCGAACTGCGCGAGGACGGGTGGCTGGTCAACCAGGCGAGGATGTGGCTGGCCTCGCAGTGGGCCGTGCGCGCCGGCCGGGACTGGGCCGCGGGCGAGGACGAGATGTTCGCGCACCTGGTGGACGGTTCCCGCGCGGCGAACCGGCTCGGCTGGCAGTGGACGGTGGGCACGGGCAGCGGGAAGCCCTACGGCTTCAGCCGGTGGCAGGTCCTCCGGCGTGCGCCGTCGCTGTGCGCGTCCTGCGCGCTGGCCGACGACTGCCCGGTGGAATCGTGGCCGGACGCGGAACCCGGTGCGCCGGTGGACGGCCCCGACCTGGGTCGGGCGCCCATCCCCGCCGGGCCTGCGCACGTCGAGGGCGGTGGGGGTGAAGTGGTGTGGCTGACCGCGGAGTCGTTGGGCGGCCGCGACCCCGCGCTGGCCGCCGTGCCGGACCGGCCCGCGGTGTTCGTGTTCGACGAGCCGCTGCTGGCCCGGTTGCGGCTGTCCGGAACCAGGCTGGTGTTCCTCGCGCAGACCCTCGGCGAACTCGCGACGACCCGCCCCGTGCACGTCCACCGCGGACGCCCGGAGGCGGAGTTGGCCGGGCGCCGGGTGGCGGCGACGTGGACCCCGGTTCCCGGCTGGCGGCGGCGGTCCCGCACCGT
Source organism: Umezawaea sp. Da 62-37 (assembly GCF_032460545.1). Lineage (GTDB taxonomy): Bacteria > Actinomycetota > Actinomycetes > Mycobacteriales > Pseudonocardiaceae > Umezawaea. Next base: position 472,448 of record NZ_CP135965.1, on the reverse strand, counting down.
GCGGCCGGTCGAGGTCCACCCGTGGCCCTGGTTGATCCGTCCGGAGTCCTTCGCCCTGCTGTCCTACAGCGCCTGGCGGCGTCACGCGCGACCGAGGTGACTTCCCGACGAGGGGGTCGCAGGGCGTCCAAGTGGACTGTCGCGGCGGTTCGAAGATCCGACGACCGAACGCGTTTGGGATTCACGTCCTGCGGGCATCTTCCCTGCGAGCAGTGAAGAGCGGCAGCGGCCCGTCGTTGTCGTCGGAGGAAGGGAAGTAGTCATCGTGGGTATCCTGGGCTGGATCGTCCTCGGCCTCATCGCCGGTGCCATCGCCAAGGCGATCATGCCGGGCAAGGACCCCGGCGGCATCATCATCACGATGCTGATCGGCATCGTCGGCGCCATCCTCGGCGGCTTCATCGGCCGCGCGCTGTTCAACAGCGACATCAACAACTTCTTCGACCTCAGCACCTGGCTGCTGGCCATCCTCGGCTCGCTGGTGCTGCTCGGCATCTACCGGCTCGTCACCGGTCGGCGCGCACACGCCTGACCCCGCACGAACGAAGAGGGCCCTGGTCGCGACATCGCGACCGGGGCCCCTTTTCGCGCGTCCGTCGGAGTTGTCCGCTCACCGGGGTCCTTTGTCGACGGACCACCGACCGCGGAACTGCCCGCCGTCCGAGATCCCATGCACTCCAGCGGACGGGAAGACGACTGCGGCCCGATCGGGTGTTCATCACGCCTTGGTCGTTTCACGCCACCGCAGGCGGGTAAGCCTCGTGATGTCGGAGTCGACGACGCCGTGGGGCGACCGACGTGCCCGACCCCGAAACCCAGAGCCCCCAACATGAACGGGAGTCCTGTTCGATGAGCACCATCACCGAGTCCGTCGACGTGAAGGCCACCGTCTCGACCGCCTACAACCAGTGGACCCAGTTCGAGTCCTTCCCCCGGTTCATGGACGGCGTGCAGGAGATCCGCCAGATCGACGACACCCACACCCACTGGAAGATCTCCGTCGCAGGGCTGACCAAGGAGTTCGACGCGACGATCACCGAGCAGCACCCCGACGAGCGGGTCGCGTGGACCTCGGACTCCGGCCCCACCCACGCCGGGGTGATCACCTTCCACCGCATCGACGACACCACGACGCGGGTGACCGCGCAGATGGACATCGACCCGGAGGGGTTCGTCGAGAACGTCGCCGACAAGCTCGGCGTCCTGGACCGCAAGGTCAAGGGCGACATGCAGAGGTTCAAGACCTTCATCGAGTTCCGCGACGGGCAGGAGACCGGCGAGTGGCGCGGGAACGTCGACCGCCCCGCCCAGCACTGACCGCCGAGCCGAACTCGTTCCGGAGGCCGTCGCGCACCAGCGCGGCGGCCTCTGCCGCGTCCGGGGCAGGTGGGCCTGGGCTCCGCCGGCGTCGAGGAGCGGCGTTCCGCTGAGGAAGCGCCTTCATCCGGCACCGCAACGGATGGGCGCCGACGGATACCGGTTCGGGTGGCGCCGGGCATTGCACCGAGCGCCACCCGATCCGTCTCCCGCAGACACATGAAGGAGTGCCGTCATCGTCCCGCATTCCGCGGTGTCCCGCCGGATGGAACGCGGGACCGGCGCACTTCCGCGCCTACTGCGCGGGAGGCGCGGGGTGTCCCTCGGACGCCTGGACGACGACGATCCCCTGACCCGACAGGGCGAGCTGGTACGCCTCGCCCGAGCCGCGGCCGATCATGGCGCCGAGTTTCGCGGTCTTGCGGATCGAGGACTGCAACGAGGTGGACCACAGGACGGCGGACTGCATGTCGACGAACGTCGGCACGTCCACGTTCAGCACGACCGGTGTCCCGTAGGCGGAGACGGCGAGCGACCCGGTGCCCTTGAACGTCGTGTTGAACAGGCCGCCGCTGAGCATCGACGCGCCCTCGGTGCGGTTGATGTCCCACGTGAGCGTGCTGTCGAACGCGAGCACGTTCTTGCCGTTGACGGTGACCCCTTCGTCCTCCAGGTGGAGCACGAAGATCTCGTCGGCGTCCTGGGCGAGGAACACGTCCCCGCTGCCCGACACCTTCATCAGCGACATGCCCTCGCCGGTGAAGGCCTTCTTGAACAGCTTGCCGAGACCGCCGCTGCCCTCGTAGGCGAAGTCGACGTCGCCCTGGTAGGCGACCATCGATCCCTGCTTGGCGAAGAAGAACCCGCCGCTGCCGGTGAGGTCCACCTTGAGCATCCGGTCGTTCTGCAGGTGGAAACCGCCTGGTTCGACGGATCGCTCCGCGTGGTCGAACAGTGAGCTGCGCATGTCCCCAATGGTGCAGGTGGTGATCAGCGCCCGCATCCTCGGGCCGTGCCGGGGGACCGGTGCGGGGAACGGCCCCGCGACGGGCCTTGCCGCGACCCGGCGACCGGAGCCGCCGCGCCTGACCGCGATCCCGGCCGTCCCGGAACGCGGTCAGGCGGTGACCGGTCTCAGGTGTGGTCGGCGAGTCGGCGGGCCACGTCGTGGGGTGACGGCATGGCCGCGACCTCGTCGGCCATCGTCCTGACCGCCTTGTGCACGGTCTCGTCGGCGAGCAGGCGGCGCGCCTTGGTCTCGATCACGTCGGCGGTGAGGTCGGCGGCGAGCACCTGGTCGCCGAGGCCCGCGGCGGTGATCATGGCGGCGTTGCTGAACTGGTCGGCGCCCTGCGGCAGGACCAGGTGCGGCACGCCCGTGGCGAACGTGCCCATCGTGTTGCCCGCTCCGCCGTGGTGCACGACGAGGTCCGTGTGCGGCAGGAGGTCCGCCTGCGGCAACCACTGCCGCACGACCACGTTGTCCGGAACGTCGCCCAGCGACTCCGGTGCGACGCTCGGGCCGGTGGACACGACCACCACCACGTCCAGCCTGGACAGGCCCGCGACGGCGGTGCGCAGCACGCCGCTGTCGCCGAACGCCGTGCCCAGCGTCAGGTACACCAGCGGTCTCCGGTGTTCGCGCACCCACGACGGCAGTTCGCCGGGTTCGGAGTACGCCACCGGCCGCAGCGGGACGACCGTGGTCGAGGAGACCGGGAACTCCGGATCCTGCACCGACGGCGGGCAGATGTCGAGGTAGGGGTTGCCGAGGGGCATGAGGTGGTCGCCGTCGGGCAGGTCGACGCCGAGTTCGTCGGCGACCTCGGCCAGGTTCGCGCGCAGGGCCTCGGGGGTGCCGGTGGGCCGCCACATCCGGCCGAAGGAGTGGCACACCGCGGGTATGCCCGCGACCCTCGCGGCCAGTCCCGCGCCGGGGTTGGCCAGTTCGTGCACGATCAGATCGGGTTTGCGGTCGAGGATGATCGGAGCCAGGTCCGCGGCGCAGCTGCGCGGCAGGATCGAGCCGAACACCTTCGAAACCCGTTCCGGACGGAAATCGGGTTTCTTCCGGGCGGCGGGGCCCGCGTTGGCCAGGTCGAACGCCGCGAGCATGTCCATACCTCCCGTGACGTGGTCGACGCCGTACCTGGTGAAGGTGCTCGCGAACGGGGCCGTGGTCACGAACGTGATCTCGTGGCCCACATCGCGGGCGGCGATCACGAGCGGCAGGAGCGGGTACGTGTGACCGTGGGAGCCGAGGCTGGAGAAGAGGATTCGCACCGGGAAGAACGTAGTGAGTCCATCCCCGTGGAAGAAGACCGCATTCGGCCGCCGCGGACCGGAAACCGTCTCACTTCGGAGTCCGCGCCGGGTTTGCGGAGGTCATGGCAGGCGCTTCGGGAACCCTAGCCGTCATGTGCCCGAAAAATGGGCTCAATGATGCCAATGCGCCGTCGTTGTTCGTCATTCGCCGATGAGGGCTCGGAACTCACGGGGGAGGTGCTCGTCGGAGGCGCACGGTTCGGGGTTGGACGAATCGCGCGTTGTTCTCCCGGTCTTCGTCCTGCCTCCACTCCGGGGCGGCGGGCCGAATTGACGAACAAGCTTCGTATTCGACGTCGTGAATAATTCTTGCGAATCGGCGATTCTTGTTGCAACCAGGCTGCAACAACCCTCGACCAGGTGTTTTTTTCGAGAAAGGTGAACCGGGTCACGAGCGGTTTCGAATGACGTGCGACCGATCGGCGAGGGCGTCGAACGGCATTCGATCTGATCGTGAACTCCGCGGATCGCGTCACGACGCCGTCCGCGGATGAAGGGATGGACCATGTCAGCACCGCCTCGCCCACGTCACAGGCGACGTGTGGCGGTCGCGTTGATCGCGGCCGGGAGCACCCTGCTCACGGCAGGCCTCGTCGGGTTCGGGCCCGGCACGGCCGGGGCGTCGAGCCACCGGGAAGCCCCGCTGATCGCGGCGGACCCGCCGGTGGACAACACCGACGTGTACGCGTTCGTCAGCCCCGACAAACCGGACACCGTCACCCTGGTGGCGAACTGGTACCCGTTCCAGGAGCCGAACGGCGGGCCGAACTTCTACCCGTGGGCCACCGACGCCCGCTACGACATCAACATCGACAACGACGGCGACGCGCGCCCCGATCTGACCTACCGGTGGACCTTCACCAACCAGGACAAGCGCGGGAAGTCGACCTTCCTCTACGACAACGGCCAGGTCACGTCGCTCGACGACGAGAACCTGCTGTTCCGGCAGAACTACGAGCTGGAGGTGATCGACGGGAACGGCCACTCGAAGCGGCTGGTCAAGTCCGGTCCGGTCGCACCGTCCAACACCGGCGCGGCGTCGATGCCGGACTACGGGACGCTGCGGAACCAGGCGGTCACCGACGTGCCGGGTGGCGGGAAGTCGTTCGTCGGGCAGGCCGACGACTCGTTCTTCCTCGACCTGCGGGTGTTCGACCTGCTCTACGGCGGCAACCTGTCCGAGGTCGGGCAGGACACGCTCAAGGGCTACAACGTCAACACGATCGCCTTGCAGGTGCCGAAGTCGGCGCTGGCGCTCAAGGGCGACGCGACGCGCAACCCGGTGATCGGCGTGTGGAGCGACACCGAACGGCAGTCCATGCTGCTCACGCCGGGCCAGTCCAAGCCGCTCGGACCGTTCGTGCAGGTCTCGCGGCTGGGCAACCCGCTGGTCAACGAGGTCGTCGTGCCCGCGGGGCTCAAGGACAAGTTCAACTCCCTGACCCCCGACCAGGACGCGAAGATCCCGGACCTGGTCAACCGGGTGACCGACCCGGAGGTGCCGAAGCTGATCCAGGGCATCTACGGGCTGCCCGCGCCCGCCACTCCGCGCAACGACCTGGTGGAGATCTTCCTGACGGGCATCACCACGAAGACGCCGGGGCCGATCACGGCGGATCTGAACTCGCAGCTCGACAACGCGGACGTGAACCCGAAGCGGTTCGTGCCCTCGGAGCAGTTGCGGCTCAACACGTCGGTGCCGGTGGCCGCGCAGCCGAACCGGTTGGGCGTGCTGGCGGGCGACCTCCAGGGCTTCCCGAACGGTCGCAGGCTCACCGACGACGTGCTCGACATCGAAGTCCAGGCGCTCGAAGGCGCGGCCGTGAGCGGGATCGTGCCCGCGCTGGCGGCGGGTGACGCGGTGAACGCCAACGACAAGGCGTTCGGCACGTCGTTCCCGTACGTCGCACTGCCCGCCAACACGGGGGTCAACACGCAGTCGGGTGGCGCCGTCACGCCTCCCGGCGGCGGTGGGTTCCCGGCCGGTCCGGTGCTCAACGCACTGCTCGCGACCCTGCTGATCGGGTCCGGCGCGTGGCTGCTCCGGCGGCGTCCGCAGTGGACGTCCGCTCCGGCGACGGCGTAGCGGCTGTTCCCCGGACCCTGTTCGACGGGGGTCGGGCCTGAGGTCGGTTCTGGTGGTGCGGGCGGATGGGTCGCTGTTGTGCGCGGGCCATCCGCCCGTGTCCCCGTGGCTGCCCCAAGCCTGGTCACCGCGGACAGGCCCTCGGTGACGGTCCAGTTGGTCCTCTCGTGGCGCGCCAGTTCGGCGCGCCACGAGACCTGCATCGACCCGGAGGTCTCCCCGATGCGTTCCCCCAGCGGCCGCAGGCGGTTGCTCGCGATCGCCGCGATCGTCGGCGGCGTCGCCCTGCTCGGCACCACCGCCGCCACCCTGCTGCGCCCGAGTCCCGCCGAACCACCACCCGCGTCCGCGGCGGTCGCCGAGACCGCGCTCGGCCGTGCCATCTCCGCCGCGCAGGCCAGGCTCCGCGCCACACCGGAGGATCCGGAGACCTGGGCGCGGCTGGGTTCCGCGTACGTGGAGCAGGCCAGGATCACCGCGGACCCCTCGTACTACGCCAAGGCACAGGGGGCGCTGGAGAAGTCGCTCGCCCAGCGTCCCGAGAACGGGCCCGCGCTCATCGGCATGGGCTCGCTCGCCAACGCCCGCCACGACTTCACCGCCGCCCGTGACTGGGGCCTGCGCGCGCGGGCCGTGCTGCCGGACACCGCCGAGGTGTACGGCGTCCTCGCCGACGCCCACACCCAGCTCGGCGAGACCGACGAGGCCACCGCCGCCGTCCAGCGGATGCTCGACCTCGAACCCGGTGTGCCCGCGTTCACCCGCGCCTCCTACGACCTCGAACTCCACGGCCGCGTCGACGAAGCCCGCCAAGCGCTCGGCCGCGCGCTCCAGGACGCCACGGGACCCGACGACATCGCCTTCTGCCAGTACTACCTGGGCGAGCTCGCGTTCGACTCCGGCGACCTCGACCTGGCCGACGAGCACTACGACCGGGGGCTCGCGGCCGACCCGAACGACACCACTCTCGCCCACGGCAAGGCGAGGACGGCCGCCGCCCGCGGCCGCACCGACGAGGCGCTCTCCGCCTACCTGACCATCACGAGCCGGGTGCCGCTGCCGCAGTACCTCCAGGAGTACGCCGCGCTGCTGACCAGCGCGGGCCGCACCGACGACGCGGCCCGCCAGTACGACGTGCTGGCCCAGCAGGAGGAGGTCCTCACGGCGGCGGGCTCGGTGGACGACCTCGCGGCCTCCGTGGTGGCCGCCGACCGCGGTGACGCGGACTCCGCGCTGCGCCACGCCGAGGCCGAGTGGTCCAGGCGCCCCAACATCCTGGTCGCCGACGCGCTCGCGTGGGCGCTGCACCTCAACGGGCGCGACGCCGAAGCCCTGGGGTACGCGGACAGGGCCGCCGCGCTCGGCAAGGTCGACGCGGGCTTCGCCTTCCACCGCGGCGTGATCCTCGCCGCCGTGGGGCGTGCGGACGAGGCCGTCGCGGTACTGGACGCCGCACTGCGCGCCAACCCGCACTTCTCCCCGCTGCACGCCCCGCAGGCCCAGCGGGCACTCGCCGACCTGCGGAGCCCACGATGAGGAAACCACTGGCGCTGCTGGTGCTGTGCGCCGCCGCCCTGCTGTTCGCCCCGGCACGGGCGGGCGCGCACCCGTTGGGCAACTTCACCGTCAACCACTACACCGGCATCACCCTGCACACCGATCGGATCGACCTGCGCGTGGTCGTCGACAGCGCGGAGATCCCCACCCTGCAAGAACCGGTCACCGACGCAGACCGCGCGTGCGCCGCCGTGCGGGAGGCGACCGAGGTGTCGGTCGACGGGACCACCGCCGTGCTGACCGCGCGATCCGGCGCCGTCGAGTTCCCGCCCGGTGAGGCCGGGCTCGCCACCACGCGGCTCACCTGCCGCTTCGACGCGGCGGTGTCGCTCGACCACGAGTCGACCGTGTCGGTGCGCGACTTCTTCCGCTCCGACCGGATCGGCTGGCGCGAGATGACCGCCGTCGGTGACGGCGTCGCCCTGTCCGACTCACCCGTGCCCACCGCCAGCACCAGCGACGAGCTGCGCGCCTACCCGAACGACCTGCTCGCCGACCCCCTCGACGTCCGTTCGGTCGACCTGCGCGCCCGTCCCGGCAGCAGCGGCGCGGTCGCCGGTGCTCCTCGGCGGGGGAGCGGGCCGTTCGACTCGGTGGTGGGGGCCGCGACATCGGCGTTCACCGACGTCGCGGGCAGCAGGGACCTCACCCCCGCGGTCGGGTTGCTCGCCGTGCTGCTGTCGCTGCTGCTCGGCGCGTCGCACGCCGCGCTGCCGGGGCACGGCAAGACCGTGATCGCCGCGTACCTGGCGGGCAAGCGGGGGTCCACGAAGGACGCCGTCGTCGTGGGCGCGACCGTGACGATCACCCACACGGCGGGGGTGCTCGTGCTCGGGCTGCTGATCAGCGCCTCCAGCGCGGTGGCGGGCGAGGGCGTGCTGAGCCTGCTGGGGGTGGTCAGCGGCCTGCTGGTCGCGGGCATCGGGGTGGCGCTGCTGGTGTCGGCGCTGCGGCGCCGTCGCGCCGAGCACGCGGCGGTGGGCGTTCCGGAACCGGTGCTGGTCGGCGCGGGCGCGCCGGTCGACCGCGGTCACGGGCATGGCCACGGGCACGGCCACGGACATGGGCACGGACATGGGCACGGTCACGGGATCGGGCGGTCCGGGTTGATCGGCATGGGTGTTGCGGGAGGGCTGGTGCCGAGCCCGTCGGCGCTCGTGGTCCTCCTCGGAGCGGTCGCGCTCGGCCGCACCTGGTTCGGCGTCCTCCTGGTGCTCGGCTACGGCCTCGGCATGGCGGCCACCCTGACCGCCGTCGGCCTGCTGCTCGTCCGCCTGCACGACCGACTGGAAGCCGCGGAACGCCTGAACCGCTTCCGCACCCGACTCGGCGGCCTGACGGCGCTGATACCCGTGCTCACCGCCGCCCTCGTGCTCGTGGTCGGCCTCGGACTCACCGCACGAGCAGCACTCGGACTTGGATAGGGAGCCACACATGCGGAGAACCACCACACTGTGCGCGCTGGTGCTCGCGCTGACCGCCTGCACCGCACAGGCCGAACCCGGACCGGTCTTCGACGACGAGGACAAGGCCGACATCGCCTGTCTGAAGCACCAAGCCGCCGCTCCGGGCGCGCGGTACTCCGACGAGGGCATGAAGCGCTCGGACGAAGTGCTGTCCCTGCTGCGCTACTACACCGCGCACGGCCGCAAACCGTTCTGTGACGGCAACGGCGCTTCCGTCGAGGACAAGGCGTGGGCGGACCTCTACATCCGGCTGGGAGCCGACCGCGCCAACGTTTCGTCCATCGTGGGGTAAACGAGTACCGGCCCGCGTCATGTTCGACGCGGGGCCGGTGTCGCTGGGGGTGGTGCGGGCTCAGTCGGGCAAGCACTTGGCGCGGAGTGGGGCCACGCGGTGCTCAGGCGCGTTCCCAGGCACCGGGCGCGGCGACCAGGTCGGCCACCCGCCCCAGTTCGTGTCCGTCCACGTCGTAGGCCGTGCTGCCCAGCGGGTCACTCGCCGGCACCGCGTGCTCCGGGAATTCGCTTGTGGGAGCGGAAAAAACGGACCGCGCAGTCGGACGCGCGTCACCGTGCGCCGGTGACGGCCAGGGTCTCCTGCTGGAGGATCTCCTGCAAGGGCGCGCTGTCGCTGTTGCTCAGGACGACGCCGACCCAGTCGGTGTGCGGGTAGACGCTCCAGTTGGCGGCGCTGCCGGGGTTGACGCCCGCCCGGCTGTACAGCCACTGGCCGTTGACGATCGCGACGGCCATCAGGTATGCCCCGTACGACGTCTCAGCGGAAGCCGACCGCCCGCCTTCGGGCTGCGGGGCGTGGGGGAGCTTGGCCGCGGTGAGCACCTCGCCGTACACGCGGTCCAGCACCGTGCCGTCGTACAGCGCCCGCGTAAACCGGACCAGGTCCGGCGCGGTGGCGAAGCCATCGTAGTCGATGAAGTTCCGGCCGGGGTTCTTGCCCAGCTCGTACGGGTTCGGGCTGCCCTGGTCCAGGTTGCGGACGGCGTCGACCTGGCTGCCGTCGGCCACCGTCATGTACGAGTGCGCGATGTGCTTGTCGGTGAGCCACTGCGGCCTGGTGCAGAACGCCGAACCGGTCATGCCCGCGCGCCTGAAGATGTTCTCCTCGAGGTAGTCCCAGTACGTCATGCCGGTCACGGCTTCCACGATCTGCACGGGGATGGCGAAGTTGGCGCCGGAGTGGCCGTTGGTGCCGGTGCCGGGGGCTGCCACGAGCCTGGCCTGCCGGGTCCACCGCTCGTTGTACTCGCGCACCTCCTCCCGGCTCTGGAAAACGCGTTCCAGGTCCTGCTCGGGGGTTTCCAGCCCGGAGGTGTCGCTGAGCATGTGGTGGACGGTCACCTGGTCGGCGATCTCCGCGGGGAAGCCCGTCAGGTGGGTGCCCACGGTGTCCGTCAGCCGCAACCGGCCCTGCTGCACCAGTTGCAGGACGGCCACCGCGCAGAACGGCTTGGCCGCCGAGCTGAGGCTGACCGCGATGCCCTCGTGGTTGCGGATCCCCTTCTCCCTGTCGGCCATGCCGTAGCTGCGCGACAGCACCGTCCGCCCCCGGTGCGACAGCACCACCACGCCGGAGAACCTGCCCTCGGCGGCCAGTCGGGCCAGGTACCGGTCGTAGGCGCCGCCGGGCAGGGTGTCGGGCGGGAGGCCCGCGTCGGCGGGGGCCGGGTCGGCGTGGCCGGGCCGGACGCCCACCAGCGGCACACCCGCCACCGCCACGCCCGCGGCCGCCAGGCCGCCCCACCCGAGCAGCCGCCTCCGGTCGACACCACGCGCTGAATCCGAGTCCATGATCACGGTCTTCCTCCCCTCGACGAACCGACCGTTGCGGGTCCACCGCTGGTCGTTGTCGCCCATGGAAGTCGGAAGATCGTTGCGGTGGCGTATGCGGTTTTCGATACGCCCGCCATACGCGGAGGGCCGCTAGCTCGACGCCGCCCACTCGGTGGGCATCGTGCCGCGGGTCCACACGAGGTCGAGGCTGAACTCGGACACCCGCCAGGTCTGCTCGGTGCGGCGCAGACGACCGCGCCAGACGCTGGCGCCCTCCAGGGTGGGGCGGTGCTCCTCGTCGCAGAAGGTGGCGACGACGTTGGCGCGGACGTCGGCCTCGTCCCCGTGCGGATCGACGATGACGCCGGTCACGAGGTGCTGGAGCACGGGCACCGGCTCGTGGATCGCCCGCAGCGTGGCGACGAGCTGTTCGCGGCCCGAGATGTGCCCGACCGCGGTGTCGGCCCGCACCTCCGCCGTGTAGAAGGCGGGGAGGTCGTCGAACCGGTGGTCGTCGATCGCGGCGAAGATCCGCGGGATCAGCAGGTCGGGGGAGGAGGTCATGGCACGAGCCTTTCGTTGAGTTGGCAACGCAGCGTTGAATTTGCAACGTTGAGTGCTCAACGTAGCCGGTGCGAGGGCGGTGGTCTAGCCTTCCGGGGTGGATTTCAGTGAGGCCCCGGCACGGCTTCGCGCGCTGACGAGCTACGCGATCACGCTGGCGGCATCACGGGCGGGCCAGCTCGCCGTGGAGCGCGTGTCCGAGCTCGGCGCCTCGAAAGCGGCCTACGGCATGCTCGCGGTCATCGACGAGTTCGGGCCGTCGAGCCAGGCCGATCTGGGACGCCGGCTCGGGATGGACCGGAGGAGTGTCTCCGAGGAAGCCGTCGCCCTGGAACACGGTGGCTTCGTGAGCCGCGGACCGGATCCCGCCGACTCGCGCCGCAACAGGCTCGAGATGACGGCGGCGGGCCGTGAGCTGCTCGCCCGGCTCGAAGGCTCCTTCCGCACCATGCAGGACGAACTCCTCATGGCGCTGTCCCCCGAGGACCGGGTCGAACTCGACCGGCTCCTTGCGCTCGTCGCCGCATCCGTGCCGACCCGACCGGGGCACGAGCGGTAGCGACGGCGTCCACCACCGGATTCCCGCGTCCGGGATCAGCCGCCGGGGAGTCGGACCGTGACGAGGAGACCGCCGGTGGGGCGGGGTGCGAGGTCGAGGGTCCCGTCGTGGGCTCGGACGACGCTGTTCACGATCGCCAGCCCAAGCCCGACGCCCGCGTGCTCGTCGGTGCGCACGCGTTCCGCTCCGCGCCGGAAGGGCTCGGTGAGCGTGGGCACCAGCTCCGGTGGGAGCTGAGGACCGGTGTTCTCGACCCGCAGCACGCTCTCGCCGGGCAGCGACTCGGTGTGGACCGCGACGGTGCCGCCGGCGGGCAGGTTGTGGACGATGGCGTTCTGGACGAGGTTCGCCACCATCCGCAGCACGAGCGCCGCCGAGCCGACCGTCCACGTCGGCTCCCCGGTGACCTCCAGCGCGACCCCGCGCTGTTCGGCGAGGGGGAGCAGCGTTTCGGCGGTCTCCTCGGCGATGAGGGAGAGGTCGACGGGTTCGCGGGTGAAGTTCCCGCTGTCGCCGCGGCTGAGCAGCAGGAGGGCCTCGGTGAGGTCGATCGCCCGCGTGTTGACCGTGTGCAGCCGTTCGACCAGTTCGCCCTGGTCCCGTGCGGGGTCCTGGCGGGCGACGTCGAGCAGTGCCCGTGAGATCGCCAGCGGGGTGCGCAGCTCGTGGGAGGCGTTCGCGGCGAACCTGCGCTGCTCGGCGACGTGCGACTCGAGCTGTTCGAGCATGGTGTCGAACACGTCGGCCAGCTCGCGGAACTCGTCCTCGCGGCCTTCCAGGCGGATCCGGTGGGACAGCGACCCGTCCGCGGCCATCCGCGCCGCGCCCGCGATCCGGGTGAGCGGTGCCAGCATCCGGCCCGCGAGGACCCAGCCGCCCAGCAGACCCAGCACGAGCAGGAAGGTCAGCGCGATCGCGGCGGCGCGGCCGAAGATCCGCACGAGCAGGTACTGGTTGGGGGAGACCCAGAGCAGGCCCTGCGAGTTGTCGGGGACGAGGCGCAGCAGGAAGAACCACGCCACGACCAGCAGGACGGCACCGGTGACGAGGACGACCCCGGCGTAGCTGAGGGTGAGCCGCAAGCGGGCGCTGAGCCCCGGACGTCTGGTCACGGGCGCCCGCCGGTGTCGATCCGGTAGCCGACGCCGAGCACCGTGGCGATCAACCATGGTTCGCCGAGCCGTTTGCGCAGCGCCGAGACGGTGATGCGGACGGCGTTGGTGAAGGGGTCGGCGTTCTCGTCCCACGCCCGCTCCAGCAGGTCCTCGGCGCTGACGACACCGCCTTCGGCCGTGACGAGGACTTCGAGCACGGCGAACTGCTTGCGGGTGAGCGCGACGAACCGCCCGTCGCGGAAGACCTCGCGGCGGAAGGGATCCAGCCGCAGGCCCGCGATCTCGTGCACCGGCGGCCGGGCGTGCGCGCGTCTGCGGTCGAGCGCCCTGAGCCGCATCACCAGCTCCCGCAGGTCGAACGGCTTGGTGAGGTAGTCGTCGGCTCCGAGCCCGAACCCGGACGCCTTGTCGTCGATTCGGTCGGCCGCCGTGAGCATGAGGATCGGGATGCCGCTGCCGGAGGCGACGATCCGCCGGGCGACCTCGTCGCCGGAGGGGCCGGGGATGTCGCGGTCGAGGATCACGAGGTCGTAGGAGTTGACGCCGAGCAGTTCCAGGGCGGAGTCGCCGTCGCCCGCGATGTCGGCGGCGATCGCCTCCAGCCGCAGACCGTCGCGGACGGCTTCGGCCAGGTAGGGCTCGTCCTCCACGATCAGCACGCGCATGTCCGAAGCCTAGGGTCGGTGCTCAGCCCGCCGGTACCGGAGCTGGGTCGGGTCGCACCTCAGCCCTGGCGCGCCACCAGTGGCGCGAGGCCAACGCGGCCAGCGCGGCGCCGGTGGCGTTGACCAGGACGTCGTCCACGGACGACACCCGGTCCAGTTGGAAGGCGTACTGCGCGGTCTCGACCAGGATCGAACAGCCCGCGCCCAGCGCCAGGATGCGCGGCACGGACGCCAGCGCCGCGAACCGCATCGGAGCGAAGAACCCCAGCGCCGCGAACAGCAGCAGGTTGGCCACGATCCCCAACGCCCCCATCGTCGCCAGGTCCCGCAGCGGCACCAGGCTCACCCGACCGGGCACGATCCCCGCCCCCTCGCCCGGCATCATCGTCATCCACACGAACGGCGCCGTCCCGTGCACCATGCCCACCTCGGCCCACGACTTCCGCCACGCCTGGGCGACACCGACGGCCCGCCGACGCCGCGCCAGGGCCCAGACCACCAGGATGGACAGCGGCAACGCCACCACCATCATGAACAGCACGCCGTTCTCCGTCGTGTAGCACCCGTCCCACCGCCCGGCCATGCAGGCCGGAGCAGCCATCAGCAGCGGCCTCCGCACGACGTACGCGGCGGCGGCGAGGCCGAGGACCGCGAGGCTGATGAGCACGATCCCGCGCGTGCGGAAGGGAAGTGTTGACGGGGATGGGCTTTGGGTCACGGCTCCAGTGAAGACGGTGGGCCGTTGCCGTGGCGTATGCGGTTTTGGATACGTCGGCGATACGTGGTCGGGGACGCGGCTGGTGGTGCAGGCTGGTGCGCTGTGATCGATGATTTCGCGAAGGAGTACCTGCACGGCGACCTGCGGGAGATCCGCGAAGCGGTGCTCCGCAAGCTCGACGGGCTGTCCGAGTACGACATCCGCCGCCCCCTGACCTCGACCGGCACCAACCTCCTCGGTCTGGTCAAACACCTGGCGGTGTCGGAGTCCCGCTACTTCGGCGAGGTCTTCGACCGACCCTTTCCCGAGCCCATTCCCCGGTGGGACGACCTCGGGCAGCGCGGCACCGACATGTGGGCGACCGAGCACGAGACGCGCGAGGAGGTCACCGGCCGATACCGGCGCGCTTGGGAGCACGCCGACGCGACGATCGCCGCACTGGCCGTCGACTCACCCGGCCACGTGCCCTGGTGGCCGCGTCCCGACGTGGTGCTGTTCAACGTCCTTGTCCACATGCTCACCGAGACCAGTCGGCACGCCGGGCACGCCGACATCCTGCGGGAGCAGGTGGACGGTGGGCTGGACGCGGGCACACAGGGGCGGGACGCGGCTTTCTGGGAGAACCGGTGCGCGGAAGTCGAGCGGGCGGCGAGAGCAGCCGATCATCGCCGTCCAGGGTGAGGACGTGGAACGGCAGCCCGGTGGCGTTTTGAGTGGCCACAGCCGATCAGGCCGGTGAGGTGCTGAGCGTGCTGGACGAGGCGGCGGCGTGGCTCCAGGCCAAGGGTGTCGACCAGTGGCCCGCGCGTTTCGAGATGTCGTGGATCACCGGCGCCATCCGCAGGCGCGAGACGAGGCTGGTGCTGGTCGGGGGAGTGGTCGCCGCGACGGTGACCTTGGACCGGGCGGACGCCCTGTGGGGTGATCTCCCCGGTGCCGCGGGATATGTGCACCGCCTGGCCGTGCGGCGCTGGGCGTCGGGGCTGGGTGGCGTCGTCCTGGACTGGGCGGTGGATTCCGTGCGCGACAAAGGTGGTGAGGCCCTGCGCTTGGACTGCGTCGCCACCAACGCCCGGCTGCGCGAGTACTACGAGACGGTCGGGTTCGAGCACCGCGGTGATCTGCGCGTCGCAACCGCGGGGCCGAGTGGACCGTCCGCGGTGGTGGTCAGCCGGTACGAACTGCGACTGACCGCCTAGATCCGGGCCGGGTTTCGGCGAACGGGGTTCTCGGTGGTCGTCGGGACGCCACACTCCACGGTTGTGAAGATCACCTCGACGACCGACGCGTGCCCCGAGTGCGCGCACGCCCTCGTGGGACCGCGGACCGATCTGCCGTGGTGCCCGGCCTGCGAGTGGAACCTCGGCCGACCAAACCGGGGTGGACGGCCGCGCATGTCGCGCTGGTGGTCGTGTCGGTGGTGTTGACGCTGGTGCCCGTCGGGCTGCTGCTCTACGGGGTTGTGCTGGTGCTGCGGGACTTCTTCAGCTGGGGCGGCCTGCTCGGCGTGGTGCTGGTGGTGCTCGCGTACGTCCTGCGGCCGCGGCTGGGCCGCACTCCCGCGCGCGGGCGGGTGCTGCGTCGCGAGCAGGCGTCGACGCTGTTCGCCCTTGTCGACCGGATCGCGAGCCTGCTGGTCCACCACGCCGAGACCAGGCCAGCGTCGCGGTGGGCGGCGATGGCGGAGTCGACGCACGAGGCCACGCGGGACGAGCTGCCCGCGTTGCGTCAACTCTCCTTGCGGCGCACCGACCTGTGGGGGTCGCACCCGCCGCTGGGCCTGCGGGCGCGGATGGCGGAGGCGTGGCCGAGCCAGGATCCGCGGTTCGTGCTCGCCGACGCCGACTCCGCCCGGATCGACGTCGAGCTGACGGCCTGGTACGACGCCGCGCACCGCGAGTTCCTCGGCGCTCGCGACTACCGGGGGCCGCGGGGGTGATGTCCGCCCACACCTCTTTCCGGCAATGTGCGGACTCTCCATCCGTGACCCGATAGGGTGGAGCTTCCGTCCACTCGAAGGGAGTCCTGGTGACCTCGTGGCTGGATCTGCTCCTCGACGACGCGTCGGCCGACGCGCTGGCCCGGCACCACGACGAGCTGCGCGCGTCGGGTGGTGACCCGGTCGTCGACCGCGACGCCCATTCCGCGCTGCGGCTGCGCTCCCTGCTCGACCAGCGGCGGCAGCGTGCGACCGAACTGGCCGCGCTCAACGACATCGCCCGCCGCCTGGCGACCCTGCACGACCCGGACGACCTGGTCGGGGAGGTCGTCGGCCAGGCGCGGCGGCTGCTCGGCGTCGACCTGACCTACCTCGCGCTGGTCGAGGACGACCACCTGCGCATCGACATCGCCGACGGCGCGCTCACCCCCCACCTGCTGGGGCTGAGCATCCCGCTCGACACCGGCATCGCCGCCGCCGTGGTGGCGCGCGGCGAACCGGTGTGGACGGCCGATTACCGCGCCGACCCCGACATCAGCCACGACGCGGGCGCGGACCGGGCGGCGACGGCGGAGAACATCCGCGGGCTGCTCGGCGTGCCGCTCGGGGCGCACGGCCGGGTGTTCGGCGCGCTGCTGGCGTGCAAGCGGCAGGAGCGCAGCTTCAGCGAGGACGAGATCGCGCTGCTGTCCGCGCTGGCCGCGCATGCGGCGGTGGCGATCGACAACGCCCGGTCGGCGCAGGCGTCGCGGGCGACCGTGGACAGGCTCGAACGGACCCTGCACTGGGATCGGCGGCTCACCCGCGTCGTGCTCGACGGCGGTGGCGTGGACGACCTGCTCGGGGAGGTCACCGCTTCGGCGGCCGACGAGGTGGTGTTCGCCTGCGCGGGCGAACGACCGCCCGTGCACGCCGACGTGCTCCGGCCGGTGCTGGACGCCCTCGACGGCACGAGCACGGCCACCCTCGTCGGGGACCTGCTGGTGCAGCCGGTGATCGCGGGCCGTCGTGTGCTGGGCGCGCTGGTGCTGGCCGGGTCGGCCGAGCCGAGCGCCGACGACCGGCTGCTGCTGGAACGGGCCGCTCCCGCGCTCGCGCTGGTCCTCGTGGGGCAGGAGGCCGTCGAGCGCGCGGACCGGCTCACCCGCGACGCCCACCTGCTGGACCTGCTGTCCCGGCCCGCGGTCGACGCCGCGCGGCAGCTCCGGGGCGCCGGGCTCGACGCGGCCCGGACGTACAGCGTCCTGGTGGCGCGGCCGAGCACCCCGGCCGCCAGGTCCCTGCTCCTGGCCGCGCTGCCGGAGGGGTCGGCCGTGGCCGTCGAGGGCGGGCGGCTGCTCGCGGCCGTGCCCGTCGACGACCCGGAGGCGTTGGCCGCGAGCTGGGACGACTCGGCCGGGCTCACCGCGGGGATCGCGGGACCGGCGGCCGGGGCGGGGGATCTGGCCCGCTGCCGCCGTCAGGCCGAACAGGCGCTGGACGCGCTGGTCGCGCTCGGCCGGACCGGAGGGCTGACCTCGGCCGAAGGCCTTGGCGTGTACCAGGTCCTGCTCAGCCAGCAGGGTCGGCAGAACGTGCGGGGCATGGTCGACCGCGAACTCGGGGCCGTGCTGGCGGAGGAGCGGCAGCGCTCGGTGCCGCTGGTGCGCACGCTGCACGCGTTCCTGGACCACGGCAGGCGGCCCGCGGCCGCCGCGACCGAGCTGGGTGTGCACGTGAACACGCTCTACCAGCGGCTCGCGGTGATCGACCGGCTGCTCGGGCAGAACTGGCGGGAGCCGGACCGCGCGCTGGACCTGCACCTGCTGCTGCGCCTCAACGAGGCCCTGCCTCGCCTGCGGACGTGACCCGGTGCAGCCCTAGGGACGGCGCCCCAGCGTGTACCGGACCTGCTGGGTGAAGGAGAACCCGCCGGACGCGTCGCCGAAGCCGCGGGCCATGTCGAGCATCCGCTGCCGCAACGCGGGGTGCTCGTGCTCCGGGACCGATTCCCACATCACGCGCTGGCCGTGCGACCAGGAGAACTCCACCAGGTGCTCGGCGTCGCGGAAGGCGGCCTCGACCGTCCGGTGGGCCGTGCGCACGTCGGTGAGACCAGCGTCGCCGAGCAACCGCTCGACCCCGTCGTCGGAGGCGAACGGCCCGCGCTGCCCGCTCGTGCGCGCGTCGAGCAACCGCTGCGGGAGGTGGGGGGTGAAGATCGCGTCGATCTCCCGCCACCGCTCGTCCTGCGGGCCGAAGGTCGTCACGCCGAGCCTGCCGCCGTCGACCAGCAGTCCGGTCCAGGCGGCGAGCGCGGCGGCCGGGTCGGGGAGGAAGAACAGCACCAGCGACGACCCGACGACGTCGAACGACGACCGGGGGAGTCCGGGTGCCGAGGCATCGGCCACCCGGACCTCGACCTGCGGCAGGTGGCGGAAGTCCTCCGCCGCGTGGTGCGCCATCCGCGGCGCGAGGTCGATGCCCAGCACCCGGCCCGTCGGTCCCGCCGCGTCGGCGAGCGGCTCCAGGAGCGCTCCGCGCCCGCAACCGATGTCGAGCACGCGTTCCCCCGGCCGCACCGCCAACAGCTCGGCCAGGCCCGCCGCGATCGGCCGGAACCACGGGACGCCCACCTCGTCGTAGGTGTCGGCGGCCCGGTCGAACACGCCCGCTATGCCATCGGGAGTTGCCATGCCGGAACCCTGCCACGACGCCCTGCCCGTGACCAGTGCGCGGGCACCGGAGATCACCCCGGCGCGTCGGCGGAGGCCTTGCGGGTGACGACGAAGTGGGCGGCGGTGCCGAAGAGGAGGCCCCAGAAGGCGGAGCCGATGCCCAGGAGGGTGACACCGGAGGCCGTCGTGAGGAACGCGATGAGCGCCCCCTCCCGGTGCGTGCCGAGCGACGTGGTGTCGGTGACGGCGGCCCCGAGCGCCCCGAGCAGCGCCACCCCGGCCACCGCCGCGACCAACTGGGTCGGCAGGGCGAGGAAGACGCCCAGCAGGGTGGCCCCGAAGGCTCCCACGACCACGTAGAACGCCCCGCACGCCACGGCCGCGGTGTACCGGCGGCGGGGGTCCGGGTGGGCCTCCTCGCCGGTGCAGATGGCCGCGGTGATGGCGGCGAGGTTGATCGCGTGCGAGCCGAACGGCGCGAGCAGGACCGAGGCCACGCCCGTCGTGCCGACGAGCAGGCGGTCCGGGGTCGGGTAGCCCGCCGTCCGCAGGACGGCCAGGCCGGGCGCGTTCTGCGAGGCCATGGTCACCATGAACATCGGGATGCCGATGCTGATCACGGACGCGACGGTGAACTGCGGCGTCGTCCACTCCGGACGCGCCCACTCCAGCGACACCGACGACAGGCGGGTGCCGGTCGCCAGCGCCGCCGGGACGCCCAGGAGCAGGCCGCCCAGCACCGCGTACCGGGCGCTGAAGCGCTTGACCACCAGGTAGCCGACGACGACCGCGCCCACGACCAGCGGCGCGACGCCCAAGGCGCGGAAGGCGTCCACCCCGAAGGCGAAGAGGATGCCCGCCAGCACGCCGGACACGATCGGCGTCGGGATGACCGACATGAACCTGCCGAACAGCCCCGAGAAGCCGACCACCGCCGTCAGCAGGCCCGCCAGCGCGAACGCCCCGATGGCGGCGCCGTACGGGTGGTCGCCGAGGGTGGTCACCAGCAGCGCGGCGCCCGGCGTGGAGAAGGCCGTCACCACGGGCGTCCTGGTCCACAGGCTGAGCAGCACGCACGTCAGCCCGCTGCCCAGCGACACCGCCCACACCCACGACGTCGTCTGCCCCGGCGTGAGGTGACCGGCCTTCGCGGCGGCCAGCACGATCACCATCGGCCCCGAGTACGACACGACGACCGCGAGCAGGCCGGCGACGACCGAGGACAGCGACACGTCCTTCAGGAGGTGCCGCCGTCCCCGGTCGCCGGAGATCTCCGCCGTCACGCCGCGGTGGGTTCGACTACCGGCTCCGGCATCTCGCGCAGCCTGCTGACGGGCGAGATGACCAGGCCGACGATCACCAGCGCGGACGCCGCGGCCGCCGCGATCAGCGCGTTGCGCGGGCCGATGGCGTCGGAGAGCAGACCCGCCGCCAGGCCGCCGAGCGCGCCGCCGCCGAACAGCAGGGTGCGGAACGACGCCGTCATGCGGCCCATCATCGACTGCGGCGTCAGCGTCTGCCGCACCGCCACGATGATCACGCCCGCGATGCCCAGCCCCAGGTACGTGGTGAAGAACGAGGCGATGAACATGCCGATCATCAACGGCTTCGGCCCGCCCGCCAGCACGATCAGCAGCGGCCCGAGGAGCAGGCCGCTCTGCGCGATGAAGTACGTCGGGCCGGTCGGGAACCGCCCGATGACCCTGCGGGACACCACGGCGCCGATCAGGCCGCCGACCGACGCCGTGCCGAAGATCAGGCCCAGCGTCGTGGAGTCCAGCCCGAGCGTGCGCGTGCCGTAGAGCAGGAACATCGTCCAGGTGGTGATCATCGAGAAGTTGCAGCAGAACCCGATGATGGCCAGCCACCGCAGCAGCGGCTTGCCGAACACCCAGCGCACGCCCTCCTTCAGCTCCCGGAACGCGTGCCGGTCCTCGGCCTTGGGGGGCTTGGGCTCCTCGACGCGGATCAGCAGCAGCGACACGATCGACACCAGGTAGGTGCCGGTCTGCACGACCAGCGCGACCGGAGCGGTCAGCCACGCCACCACGAGGCCCGCGAGGCCGGGGCCCGCCACGTCCGCCGTGGACGAGCTGATGCCCATCTTGGCGCTCGCCTCGACGTAGTGCTCCGGCTTCTTCACCAGCGTCGGCACGTAGGACATCCAGCTGAGGTCGAACAGCACCGACGCCACCCCGATGAGGCACGCGATGACCAGCAGCGCCGGGATGGTCAGCAGGTCCGTCGCGTACAGCAGGGGGATGAGGCCGATCAGCACCATCCTGGCGAAGTTCGCCCACAGCATCACCTGCCGCCTGCGCACGCGGTCGACCCAGATGCCGAGCAGCAGAGCCAGCCCCAGGTAGGGGGCCAGCTGGACGAACCGCAGCACGCCGACCTGGCTGTCGGTGGCGTTCAGCGAGTAGATGGCGGTGAGCGGCAGGGCCAGGATCGTGACCTGGGTTCCCAGCAGCGAGACCGTCTCGCCCAACCAGAACTTGAGGAAGTCGCCGTTGTACCAGAGGCTCCTCTCCTTCGGCTTGGGCTCGATCGTCTGTTCGGGGTCGGTGATGGACACGTTCTTCCCTAGTCGCCGAGGTGCTTGTGGACGAGCCGGACCAGTTCCGCGAGGGCGTCGCCGGTCAGGATCGAGTGGTGGGTGCTGTCGGCGACGGTGTGCTCCACGAGGTCGGGAAGCCGCTTGTCCCAACGCATGTCCTCGGTGGGGGAGTGCTCCGCCAGGACGTGCACGGCCGGGCCCTCGTAGGTTCCCGCGACGTCGATGGAGTAGAAACCCTCCAGCAGCGCGTGGAACACCGCGTACTGCTCGCCGAGCACGTAGGCGTCGATCTCCTCGGGCAGGATCCCCGCCGCCTCGACCTGCTCGAACACCACCTCCGGATCGGCGTCGTCCGGCCAGCCCGCGGCCAGCTCGTCGAGACCGGGCGGCGACTCGTTCGACGTGCCCGCCATGTCGCGGATGTAGCGCACCAGGGTTTCCCGCTCGGGCGGCAGGTCCATGACGATCGGCATGCCCGCGTCCACGATGAACAGCAGGCCCACCTCCGCGCCCGCCTCGACGAGCCGCTTCGCCATCTCGAACGCCACCAGCCCGCCGAGGGACCACCCGAAGAGCAGGTAGGGGCCCTCGGGCCGGAACTCCCGCAGGATCCCGACGTACTCCTCGGCGAGGGCGGTCAACGACGGCACCGGGGTGCGGTCGTTGTCGAACCCCGGCGCCTCGAAACCCAGGACCGGGCGGTCGCCGAGCGCGCGGGCGAGCCCGGCGTACGAGTACGCCGAGCCCGACACCGCGTGCACGCAGAACAGCGGGGGCAGGTCGCCCCCGGCGTTCAGCGGCACGATCCGCTCCAGGTCAGCCATTCGCCTTGGCCTCCACCATCGCGTCCACCGTCTGGGAGATGGCGCCGACCGTGGCGTTGCCGTACAGCAGCCGGACGGTGATGCGGATCTTGAACGTCTTGTTGATCCGGCTCACCAGCCGCAGGGCCTGCAACGAGTTGCCGCCGATGTCGAAGATGCTGTCGTCCACGCCGATCCGCTCGACGCCCAGGACGTCGGCGAAGCACTTGGCGACCTCGATCTCGGTGGGCGTGGACGGCGCGTTGAAGTCGCGGTCGCCGTCGTTCTCCACCGGGTCGGGCAGGTTGTTCCGGTTGATCTTCCAACCGTCGTTGTTCATCGGGAACTTGTCGAGCGGGACCCACGCCGTCGGCACCATGTAGTCCGGCAGCGACTCGGCGAGGTGGTCGCGCAGCGCGTCCGCCGACGGCGGCTCGCCCACCGACGTGAAGTAGCCGACGAGGCGGTTCTCCCCCCGCCGGTCCGGCCGCATCAGCACGACCGCGCGCAGGACACCGGGGTGGCCCTGGAGCGCCGTCTCGATCTCGCCCAGCTCGATGCGCAGGCCGCGCAGCTTCACCTGGTTGTCGATGCGGCCGAGGAACTCGATCTGCCCCTGCGCGCTCCACCGCACCAGGTCACCGCTGCGGTAGACCTTGCTGGTCGGGTCGAACGGGTCGGTGATGAACTTCTCGGCGGTCATCTCCGGCTGGTTGAGGTAGCCGCGCGCCAGGCCGCCCTCGGCGCCGCCGATGAGCAGTTCGCCGTTCACGCCCTTGGGCACGAGCCGGTCGAACCGGTCGACGATGTAGACCTGCCGGTTGAGCTGCGGACGGCCGATGGGCGGCGGCGTCCTCCACTCGATCTGCTCGACCTCGTACTGCGTCTGGCCGATCGCGCACTCGGTCGGGCCGTACAGGTTGAGGTACTTGCGGCCGGGCAGGTTCCACTTGTTGACCAGCTCCGGCGGGAGCACCTCCGCGCCGCCCATGACGTACTTCAGGTCCGGGTAGGGTCCCGGCTCCATGACCGACTGCATGGCGGGCGGCAGGCCCGCGTAGGTGACCTTCTGCTCGCGCAGCAGCGCGGTCAGCGCTTCCGGGGACTGGGCGTCGTCCGGGGACACCGCGACCACGCGCCCGCCGACCAGGAACGCCGTCCAGATCTCGCCCTGCGACATGTCGAAGTTCAGCGCGGGCAGTTGCAGCAACCGGTCCGCGGGACCGAAGTCGAAGGTCCGCTTGTACGCCTCGCAGAAGAACGACACCGCGCGGTGCGCGATCATCACGCCCTTCGGCGTGCCGGTGGAGCCGGAGGTGTAGAGCACGTAGGCGAGCGACTCGCGGGTCGTCCACTCCTCCAGCGGCTCCGACGCGTCGATCCGCTCGATCTCCGCCCAGTCGGTGTCGATGAGCACGGTGGCCCACCCGTCGGCCTCGGGCAGCACGCCCGCCAGCGGGGAGCGGCTGATCACGACGGGCGCGCCGGTGTCGCGGATCATGAAGTCGAGGCGGTTGGTGGGGACCTTGGGGTCCATCATCGCGAAGGCGCCGCCCGCCTTCAGCACGCCGAGCATGGCCACGTAGGCGTCCAGGTCGCGGTCGATGACCACGGCCACCACCTTGCCGTGCGTCACGCCGAGGGAGCGCAGGCGCCGCGCCAGCAGGCCGGCGCGGCGGTCCAGCTCGCCGTAGGTGATCTCCACGCCCCGGCAGACGACCGCGACGGCGTCCGGAGTGGCAGCGGCGACATCGGCGAACGCCACGTGCAGCGGCAACTCCGAGTAATCGGCCTCCTGGCCGCGCCCCAGCTCCAGCAGTTCGACCCGCTCGGCCTCGGTGACGATCGGCAGCTGCGACAGCGTCAGCGACGCGTCGGCGGCGGCAGCGGTCACGACGGTGCCGACGTGGCCGAGCAGGGCTTCGATCCGCCACTGGTCGAACAGGTCGGTCGAGTACTCGACGACCGCGCGCAGCGAGTCGCCGGACTCGACGAAGTCGATCGCCATGTCGAACCGCGACCCGGTGGAGGCCAACGAGATCGGCTCGGCGGTGATGCCGGGCAGGTCGATCGCGCCACCGGAGTTCGCGTCGCCCAGCAGCTGCGTGGACACCTGGAACAGCGGGTTGCGGCCCGGCACGCGCACCGGCTGCACCCGGTCCACGATCAGGTGGAACGGCACCTCCTGGTGCTCGTACAGGTCGAAGTTCGCCTCCATGGTGCGCTGGAGCAGTTCGGCGAACGTCGGGTCGCCCGACAGGTCCGACCGCAGCACGACCATGTTGACGAACAGGCCGACGACGGCCTCGACATCGGGGTCGACCCGGCCGAGCATCGGCACGCCGATCGGGATGTCCTCCTGGCCGGTGTAGCGGCTCAGCACCGCGTTCAGCGCGGACGCCAGCACCATGTACAGCGACACGCCGTGCTCTTTGGCCAGCGCGCGTGCGGACACCAGCAGCTGGTCCGGCAGGTGCTTGGTGATCGAGTCGGCGCGCTTGGTCTGCGCGGGCGGACGCGGGCGGTCGGTGGGGAACTCCAGCGTCGGGAGGTCCTTGAGCCGGTCCTCCCAGAACGCCAGCTCCTCCTCCAGCACCTCGCCCTGCATCGTCTCGCGCTGCACGCGGGCGGCCTCGGTGAACTGCGAGGCGGGCTGGTCGAACTCGGGCTCGCGCCCCTCGACGAACGCCCGGTAGGCGACGGCCAGCTCCGAGTTCACGATCCCCGACGACCAGCCGTCGGTGATGATGTGGTGCAGGTTCTGGAACAGCACGTGGTCGTCGGGCGCGAACGCCAGGACCCGGTACCGGTGCAGCGGGCCGTTCTCGAGGTCGAACGCGCTGGTGGACAGGTCCTCCAGCGCGGCGGCGATGGCCGCTTCCCTTCCCTCCTCGTCCAGTCCGGGATGCTCCACCACCTCCAACTCCACCTCCGACGGCGGGGACACGACCTGGTAGGGCGTGCCCTCGGCGTTGTGGATGGTGACCCTCAGCGCGTCGTGGCGAGCGACGACCAGGTTCAGGCACCGGTGCAGCACCGGAACCGCCAGCGGGCCACGCAGCCGGGCCGCGAGCAGGATGTTGTAGGTCGTCAGCCCTGGGGTGAGCTGGTCGAGGAACCAGAGCTGTTCCTGGCCGAAGGACAGCGGCGCCTGGGTCCCGGTGTGCGTGGACGTGGTCATCTCGGGTACTTCTCTCCTTGCGGGTGGCATGCGGCGTGACCGTGCCGCGTCCGGTGCGGACGCGGCACGGGCCTTGCAGGCAGTCGCCGACTGAATACGATCTTGCCTGAAAACGACACCGCTGCGAGGGCTGAACGAGTGGTTCAGGCCTTGCGCGGGGTCACGAACTTGTCGTTGATCACGTACCCGTCCAGGCCGTGCTTCTCGCCGTACTCGATCAGGTCGCTCGTGCGGTTGATGAAACCGCGGCCGTTGTTGTTCAGCGAGGTGTTGCACAGGACGCTGAAACCGGTGATGTCGCGGAACGCTTCCAGCAGGTCGACGATGTGCGGGTTGCGTTCGCGGGTCACCGTCTGGGTCCGTGCGCTGCCGTCGATGTGCGTGATGGCCTTGAGCTGGTCGCTGGTGACCTTGTTGAAGTAGAGCATGTACGGGTCGACGACCGAGCCCTCGAACCACTTGTGCGCGTCTTCCTCCAGCGCGATCGGCGCGATCGGGCGGTAGCCCTCGCGGCGCTTGATGGTGTTCAGGCGGACCGTCGTCTCCTCGGTGAACGGCGCGGCGAGGATCGACCGGTTGCCCAGGGCGCGCGGGCCCATCTCGTAGCGGCCGCGGGCCCAGCCGATGATGTTGCCCTGCTCGATGTAGCGCGCCGCCTCGGCGTGCACCAGCGGGCGGACCTCGTACTTCGCCGGGTCGGGCTCGACGTCCTCCACGAAGTCCTCGCCCGAGTACACCGACCAGTCGATGGTGGCGTCACCGGTGTAGAACCACTGGGCGTCGATGCCGGTGCCCAGGGCCGAGCCGCTGTCGTTCGGGCACGGCGGCACGAACACCGACTCGAACAGCCCGCTCTCCCGCCACTGGGCGTTCCAGTCGCAGTTCAGGCCGCAGCCACCGGAGATGAGCAGCGGCAGGCCCTCCTTCATGTGGGAGGCCGCGTAGTCGTGGAACATGTTGAAGATCGCCTGCGAGTGCTTCGCCGCGGTGTTGCGGTACTCCTGCGAGTCGACGCCCTTGTTGTAGATGTGCGACCAGTCCATCTTGTCCTTGGACAGGTTCAGGATGATCTGCTCCTGCTTGAGGATGAAGTCGATGGTCTCCTTCTCCTCGGCCGTGATCGGCCCCTTGTCGGCGAAGCCGGTCAGCGCCATCTGCTTGCCCGCGTCGTTGTAGCGGAACAGGCCGGTGCCCACCGGGAAGCCGGGGTCCGCCAGGGCGAACAGGTAGGCGTACTTGTTGCCGGGGTCGGCGAGGACGTGCTTGAGGTGGGTCGCGTTGCCCTTCTCGTCGATCCGGTAGAAGGAGCCGATGCTGCCTTCCCAGACCAGCGAGTAGTACGCCTGACCGGTGGCGCGCGGGGCCATGCCCAGCGACGTGTAGATGTGGGAGCGCTCGTGCGTGGAGGAGAAGTAGCGCACCTTCTTGCCGAAGAAGGTGCCCTCCTCGTCCGAGACCGCGCCCTCGCCGACGCCGAAGTAGCCGGTCCGGGTCTGGGGCTCGATGGAGTTCAGGCCCTTGACCCAGCCGCCGAGGGCGACCACGTCGGGGATCCGGTCGAGCATCCCGGCGGCCCGTGCGATCACCTCGGCGGTCAACCGGTCGTAGCGCGGGTAGTTGTCCTTCTCCGCCTCCAGCGCGAACAGCAGCTTGCCGTCCTCGATCGCCGTGATGCCGCCGTCGTGACCCTCTTTGAGAGACAAGATCAACATGGTTCCTCTACCACTTTCCTGGTTGTGCGGTTCGTTCGTTGAGGGCAGTGGCCGAGCCCGGCGGGCGTCGCCACGGTTTTCGGGACGGGGAGCTTCAGCGCTCCCCGTCGGTGCCGAGCACGGGCCCCAGCACCCGGTCGAGGTCGGTGAGCGCGCGGGACCACACCCCCGGTGAGGGCACGTAGTGGTTGTAGTAGCTGGAGCCCTCGGCGGGTGGGCCGAAGACCGCGACGGCGGTCCGGGGTCCGCCGTCCCGCGCGGTGGCGTAGCCGTCCCGGTCCAGCAGGAGGCGGGCGGACCGGTCGCTCCCGGTCCCCGCCCAGGAGCGCAGCGCCGACCCCACGGGGTCGAGCTCGCTGTCCGGAGACGGCCAGGTCAGGTTGGCGCGCACCAGGTGGTCGACCTCGACGCGGCACGGTTCGGCCAGTTCGGTGGAGACCAGCGACCACTGGTCGCCGACCCGCTCCAGGTGGGCCCGAGGACCGGGCCCCAGGCTCACCACACCGGCCTCCACCAACGCGAACAGCTCCTCGATCCGCTCCTTCTGCGGGCAGATCACCGTCCGGTTGATCAGCGGCGCGTACTCGTCGATGAAGTACCGGTGCGACTCCTCGGTCAGCCCCGGCGGGTCGAGCGCGGCGCGCACGCTCTCGCGGTGGTCGCGCAGCACCTCCAGCGCTTCCTTGACCGGGCTCACGCCGAGGCCCAGTTCGGCCTCCACCAGGTCGGCCCGCGCCGCGGCGAGCACGGCGTCGCGGTACGCGTCGTAGGTCGCCCACGACGTGGGCACGGGGGAGAGGGCGCGTTCGACCGCCGCCACCTGTTCCGGTGTCGCCGACGCCATCCGACCGGCGACCTCCCGGCGGATCAGCGGTTCCACGTCGCGCCGGAAGTCGAGCAGCCCTCCCGGCACCCGCTCGCGCAGCTCCGCCACGGCGGCGGGCGTGAAGTGCTCGGCGGGAGCGGCCACGCGGCCCTCCCTGGTCCGGGGACGCGCGCACGGCAGCAGCCCGGCCCGGCTGCTCAGCACGATCCGGGGCTCCTTGCCCGAAGGTTCGTAGCCGTCCTCGCCGAACACGCCGCCGCGGCCCACGGTCAGCGCCGCGATGACGTCCATCGCGGTAAGACCGGTGCCCAGCAGCGCGACCGTCGAGCCCTCCGGGATCGAGTCGGTCCGCACCGGCAGCGGGTACGGCACGTCCACCAGGACGCCGCCCGCGTGCGGTGTGGAGTCCGCCAGGCCGTGCCCGGTCGTCACCAGCGCCACGTCCACCCGGTGGCTGCTGCCGTCGGCCAGCACCACCACGGCGCCCGACCCGTCCGGCCGCACGTCCCGCGCCACGGCGGGGATGTGCCGCACGGTCAGCCGCGAGGGCACGCGGTCGAGCAGGTCCCGCACCGCCCACTGGAGGTACTCGCCGAGCAGTCGCCGCGGCAGGAACTCGTCGAACCGCACCGGACCGTGGTGCTCGAGGCACCACTCGAACAGGCTGGGTCCCGTCGTCACCGGCGCGCCCGGCGCCATCCGCTCGTCGGAGAAGATGGTCAGCTGCGACGCGATGGTGTTCAGCAACAGGTAGTCGGGCTGCTTGACGTCGTGGATGCCCAGTCCCAGCTCACCCGGCTCGATGAGCAGCAGCTCCAACGGCGGACCGGGTAAACGCGTGTGGCTGATCACCCGTTCCAGCACCGACAGCCCGCGCGGGCCCACTCCGATGACCGCGATGCGCACGGGGTTCACCACCGCCGCGTCTCGCCGAAGAAGTCCGGGATCTCGATCGCCAGTCCCTGTTCACGCGCCGCGAGCAGCACGTGCTGCCCGACCGCGAGGTCCAGCACACCGAGGCCGAACGGCGACACCAGCACGCCGCGCGACGGGTCGGGCAGCGCCCGGCCCCGCACCACGTCCGCGATGGTGCCGGTGACGAAGTCCCGGTTGCCCGATTCCTGCTCCGCCAGGTGCGGCGAGGTGTTGGCCTTCATGCAGTGCTCGACGTCGTCGAAGTAGTTCTGCGCGCCGAGCACCACCGACGGCGCGAAGTCGCGCAGCGAGATGTTCAGCACGACCTGGCCCGGCCGCACCGCTTGCGAGATGTGCGGGGCGGCGGCGGTCGTCGCCGTGACCACGGTCTGCGCGGCCAGTGCCTCGTCGACCGTCGCCACGCGCACCGCGGCCACTCCCAGCTCGTCCTTGGCCAGCGCCACCAGGTTCTCGGCCGACGGCTGGTGCAGGTCGAACACCGTCAGCCGGTCGATCCGGTAGCCGACCGCGGCCAGGTAGCGCACGATCGTCCGGGCGATGACGCCCGCCCCGATGATCGCCACCTCGCCGTTGCCCGGCACGTGCCGGGCCAGCGCCCGCGCCGCCACGGCCGCCGACGCCGCGGTGCGCGCCGAACTGATCGACGCCGCTTCCAGCAGCGCCCGCGGATAACCGGTCTCGTAGTCGTTGAGCACCAGGACGGCGGAGGCGCGCGGCACGTCCTGCTGCGTGTTGGCGGGGAAGCTGGAGATCCACTTGATGCCCGCGACCGGCGCGGACGACAGGTCGGCGAACGCGGGCAGCGCGATGATCCGCGCGTCCGGTTTCTCCGGGAATCTCAGGAAGTAGCTGTCCGGGTTGACCGTCCGTCCGTCTTCGTGGCGCAGGTAGGCGTCTTCGACGACGTCCACCACGTCGAGCTTCGAGGTGTCGAGGATGTCCTTGACCACCTTGCCGGGAACGACCTCAAACGAGAACATCGCGCTGCCCTTCCTCCAGTGGCCGTTCGGGGGTGAGCGCACGCCCCAGGCCGTTCTCGACCACCCAGTCGTCGTCGTAGATGGTGTCCAGGTACCGCTCGCCGAGGTCCGGCGAGATCGCCACGATCGTGTCGTCCGGATCGATGTCGGCGGCCTGGCTGCGGATCGCCGCCAGCACCGTTCCGGTCGAGCCGCCCGCGAGCAGACCCGTCGAGCGGGCCAGCCATCGGCACTCGCGCACCGTTTCGTCCTCGGGGACCAGCACGACCTCGTCCGGCGCGTCCGGGGACAGCAGTTCGGGACGCCTGCTGGTGCCGAGGCCGGGGATCAGCCGCCGCTTCGGCTCCGACCCGAAGTTCACCGAGCCGACCGTGTCCACCGCGACGATCCGCGTTTTCGGGCTGTGCACCCGGAAGTAGTCGGAGACGCCCATCAGCGTCCCGCCCGTGCCGACGCCGACGAACAGGTGGTCCACCCGCTCGAACTGCTCCAGCACGGCCGGAGCGGTGGTGTGCTCGTGCGCCAGCGGGTTGTTCGGATTGGCGTACTGGTTGACCCAGAACAGGTCCCGTTCCCGTTCCAGGCGCTCGCGGATGTAGTTGATCCGGGACCCCAGGTACCCGCCGTTCTCGTCGCGTTCCTGGATCACCACGACCTCGGTGCCCAGCGCCCGCATGATGGCGACCGCCGAGGCGTTGGAGTTCGGGTCCGTGACGCAGGTCAGGCGGTAGCCCTTCGCCGCGCAGATCACGGCCAGCGCGACGCCGAGGTTCCCGGACGTGGACTCGATGATCCGCACCTTGCCCAGGTCGACACCGGACAGCTCCGCGCCGACGAGAACGCTCCGCGCTGTCTTGAGCTTGATCGAACCGCCCGCGTTGAGGCCCTCGAGCTTGAGGTACAGGCGGTTGAGGTCGCCCAGGCCGGATATTCGCAAGAAGACGTCATCCCGCACCAAGTCATAGACACGATCTGTGATCAACACGATCCTCCAATGCGGGTTCACGTCGGGTGGTCGAACGGGCGGGCGCCTGCTACCCGGATGACGCGGGCTCAAGCGCTCGGCAGGACCTCCAGCGGAGGCTGCCGGCCGAGCAGGGCGAGGTCGTACCCCAGCTGCCGGACCGCGTCGCCACCAGCGGCGGGGTCGTCCACCGTTGTCCGCCCGCGCTCGTGAACCCGTTGCAGCGCGGTGGTGGTGAACTCGGTGGACGTGACCGCGGCCAGTGCCGCCACCAGCGCGCGCAGTCCTGGCGCCGTGGTCACGACCGGGATGGAGAGGTGCGTGGCCGCGGCCCGCACGACCTTGGCCAGTGGAGTCCGGTCGAGGGTGACGACCAGCACCACCCCGTCCTCCAACCTGCGGCGGACGTCCACTTCGGACTGATCTGCCCAGGTGACCGTTTCCAGCCCGTGCCCGCGCAACGCGTCGAGCACGGGGAGCAGCTTCGCCTCCTGCGCCCGCGTGGACGAGACGTAGACCTTCCCCTCGGTGGGCAGTGCGATGCCCGCCGCCAGCTGGGACTTGGCGAACGCCGCGCCGAACGACTCGTCGATGCCCATGACCTCGCCGGTCGACTTCATCTCCGGGCCCAGCAACGGGTCCACGCCCAGCCCCGCGGCGGTGCGGAAGCGGTGGAACGGGAGGACTGCCTCCTTCACCGCGATCGGCCCGCCCGTCAGGGTGCTGCCGTCCCGTTCGGGGAGGACACCCTCGGTACGCAGTTGCGCCACGGTCGCGCCGAGCATGATCCGTGCGGCGGCCTTGGCCATCGACACGGCGGTCGCCTTGGACACGAACGGCACCGTCCGCGACGCGCGCGGGTTGGCCTCCAGCACGTACAGCACGTCGTCCTTGAGGGCGTACTGGACGTTGAGCAGCCCCCGCACCCCGATGCCCTTGGCGATGGCCTCGGTCGAGCGACGCACCGCGTCGATGTCGGTCTCGCCCAGAGTGATGGGCGGCAGGGTGCAGGCGGAGTCGCCGGAATGCACACCCGCTTCCTCGATGTGCTCCATCACCCCGCCGATGAACACGTCCGTGCCGTCGTACAGGGCGTCCACGTCGATCTCGATCGCGTCGTCGAGGAACCGGTCCACCAACACCGGGTGCTCCGGACTCACCTCCGTGGCACGGGCGATGTACCCGGCCAACGTCGGCTCGTCGTACACGATCTCCATCCCACGCCCACCCAGCACGTAGGAGGGGCGCACGAGTACGGGGTAGCCGATCTCGTCGGCGATGGCCTTGGCCTCCTCGAACGAGGTCGCCATCCCGTACTTCGGCGCCGGCAACCCCGCCTCGGTGAGCAGCTTCCCGAACGCCCCCCGCTCCTCGGCCAGGTGGATCGCCTCCGGCGGGGTGCCC
The DNA here is from genome assembly GCF_032460545.1 of Umezawaea sp. Da 62-37. Lineage (GTDB taxonomy): Bacteria > Actinomycetota > Actinomycetes > Mycobacteriales > Pseudonocardiaceae > Umezawaea. Next base: position 440,326 of record NZ_CP135965.1, on the reverse strand, counting down.
ACGATCGGCACACCCGCATCCGCCAGCCGTTGCGCCAACCCCAGCGGCGTCTGACCGCCCAACTGCACGATCACCCCGGCCACCGTGCCCGAGCGCTGCTCGGAGTGCACGACCTCGATGACGTCCTCGAACGTGAGCGGCTCGAAGTACAGGCGGTCGGAGGTGTCGTAGTCGGTCGACACCGTCTCGGGGTTGCAGTTGACCATCACGGTCTCGAACCCCGCCGCCCGCAACGCCATCGCCGCGTGCACGCAGGAGTAGTCGAACTCGATGCCCTGCCCGATCCGGTTCGGGCCCGACCCGAGGATGAGGACCTTCTCGCGCTCGCGCTGCTCGGTCACCTCGGTCTCCGCGTTCGGGTCCAACTCGTAGGCGGAGTAGTGGTACGGCGTCTTGGCCGCGAACTCCGCCGCGCAGGTGTCCACCGTCTTGTAGACCGGCCGCACCCCCAGGCGGTGCCGCAACGTCCGCACCCCGTCCTCGCCTGCCAACTCCGAGCGCAGCACGGCGATCTGCCGGTCCGACAACCCGGCGCGCTTGGCCTTGCGCAACAGGGTCTCGTCCAGCACGGGGGCGGCCTCGATCTCGCCGCGCAGCTCGTTGAGCCACGCGATCTGCTCGATGAACCACGGATCGATCCCCGACGCCTGGTGCACCTGCTCGATGCTCGCGCCGAACCGCAACGCCCGATCCACCGTGTAGAGCCGGCCGTCATGGCCCGCGCCCAACGCCTCCAGGAGCCCTTCCAGCGTGGTGCCCTCGGGGTCGGGGCGGGTCCAGAAGCCGGCGTCCTTGGTCTCCATGGACCGCATCGCCTTGCCCAGCGCCTCCACGAAGTTGCGCCCCATCGACATCGCCTCACCGACCGACTTCATCGTCGTGGTGAGGGTGGGGTCCGCGCCGGGGAACTTCTCGAACGCGAACCGCGGGATCTTCACCACCACGTAGTCCAACGTCGGCTCGAAACTGGCCGGGGTCTCACCGGTGATGTCGTTGCGGATCTCGTCCAGGGTGTAACCGATCGCCAGCTTCGCGGCGATCTTCGCGATCGGGAAACCCGTCGCCTTCGACGCCAACGCCGACGAACGCGACACACGCGGGTTCATCTCGATGACGACCATCCGACCGGTCGACGGCTCGATCGCGAACTGGATGTTGCAACCGCCGGTGTCCACACCGACCTCGCGGATGACCTGGATACCGACGTTGCGCATGTGCTGGAACTCGCGGTCGGTCAACGTCATCGCCGGCGCCACCGTCACCGAGTCACCGGTGTGCACACCCATCGGGTCGATGTTCTCGATCGAGCACACGACCACCACGTTGTCGTTGCGGTCGCGCATCAACTCCAGCTCGTACTCCTTCCACCCGAGCACGCTCTCCTCGATCAACACCTCCGTCACCGGCGACTCCGCAAGACCGGACTTGGCCAACCGCTCCAGCTCGTCCGGCGTGTGCGCCATGCCCGAACCGAGACCGCCCATCGTGAACGACGGCCGGATGACCACGGGCAGACCGAGATCCGCCACGGTCTCGCGGACCTCTTCCATCGACTTGCACACCGCGCTGCGCGGGACCTCGGCGCCGATCTTGCGAACCAGCTCCTTGAAGATCTGCCGGTCCTCGCCGCGGTTGATCGCGTCGATGTCCGCACCGATCAACTCGACGTCGTACTTCTCCAGCACACCGCGTTCATGCAGCGCGATGGCGGTGTTGAGCGCGGTCTGCCCGCCCAGGGTCGCCAGGATGGCATCGGGGCGCTCGATCGCGATGACCTTCTCGACGAACTCCGCCGTGATCGGCTCGATGTAGGTCGCGTCCGCGAACTCCGGGTCCGTCATGATCGTCGCGGGGTTGGAGTTCACCAGCGAGACCCGGATGCCCTCCTCCCGCAGCACCCGGCAGGCCTGGGTGCCGGAGTAGTCGAACTCGCACGCCTGGCCGATGACGATCGGGCCGGACCCGATCACCAGGACGTGCTTGATGTCAGTGCGCTTCGGCATCAGCGGGCCTCGCTCATCAGGTTCGCACCGGCATGGCGGGACATCAGGTCGCAGAACTCGTCGAACAACGTCGCGGCGTCGTGCGGACCGGCCGCGGCCTCGGGGTGGTACTGCACGCTGAACGCGGGCACGTCGAGCGCGCGGACGCCCTCGATCGTGTTGTCGTTCGGGCAGTAGTGGCTCAGCAGGACGCGGCCGAAGTCCGAGGAGAACTCCTCGCCGGGCTCGCCTTCCAGCGCGAAACCGTGGTTCTGCGACGTGATCGCGACCTTGCCGGTCGCCACGTCGATCACCGGGATGTTGATGCCGCGGTGGCCGTAGCGCATCTTGTACGTGTCGCGGCCCAGCGCGCGGCCCAGGATCTGGTTGCCGAAGCAGATCCCGAACAACGGGATCCGCCGCTCCAGCACCGACCTCGTCAGCTCGACCGCGTGCGTCTGCGTAGCCGGGTCGCCCGGCCCGTTGGACAGGAACACCCCGTCCGGCGCGACCGCCAGCAGGTCGTCCATTGTGGACGTCAGCGGCAGCACGTGCACCTCGACACCGCGAGCGGCCAGCATCCTCGGGGTGTTCGACTTGATGCCCAGATCCAGTGCGGCGACCCGGAAACGCCGTTCCCCCAGTGCTTTCACGACGTACGACTCCGGTGTGGTCACGTCACTCGCGAGGTCCGCGCCCGCCATCCGGGGGGAGTCCAGCACCCTGGCGACCATCTCGGCCGCCGACGCGAGGTGGCTGCCCGAGAACACGCCGGCGCGCATCGCACCCTGCTCGCGCAGGTGCCGCGTCAGCATCCTGGTGTCCACACCCGCGATGCCGACGATCCCCTGGCGGACCAGTTCGTCGTCCAGCGACCGCTTCGAACGCCAGTTGGACGGCACCCGCGCCGGGTCGCGCACGACGTACCCGGCGACCCAGGCACGTCCCGATTCGCCGTCCTCGTCGTTCCAGCCGGTGTTCCCGATCTGCGGTGCTGTCTGCACCACGATCTGGCGGTGGTAGGACGGGTCGGTCAGCGTCTCCTGGTACCCGGTCATGCCGGTGGAGAACACCACCTCGCCCAGGCAGGCACCGACCGCGCCGTAGGACTCACCGCGGAAGACACGACCGTCTTCGAGAACCAGTGCCGCGTCGATTTGCACACCGCCTCCAGGCACACTGAGCCGACGCACCGGTGGAACCGGCGCGTTTGAGCAGATTTGGTCGAATTAAGAAGGATTAACGCGAGTTGCGCGATGTTGTGCGTTCGCCGTCAGGTGTCGACGGCTGTCGGTACGACCCGGTGGACACAGGTCGTGCACCAATCACCGGGCATACGTGTTTTTTCGCCCCCATGCAGAACACCGTGCATCCCCCAGACGCCCCAGTCCCTCGAACGGGATGTTGGTAACGCTAGCATTCGCGATTACTGCGGGGAAAGTTTCGCAAAAGGCCCAACGGTGAATCCCATGGCACCGATCAGCATTGCCGCGAAATTGCTGCCAACGGTTCTAGACACGATCTTGCGATGGTCTGTTCGCGCCAACCGGCTGGATCGTTCGGTCCAATGTGCCGATCGGGCATCCGGCTCATCCGGCGCCGTGCGAACGGATGGCCCAACCGAAAAGATGCCACACCGGGTTCCTGGCTTCCCCTTCGTCACATCGATGAAACCCGCCGATGGGAGACTTCTGGGTCGACCCGCGGCAGGTTGGTCCGTTCACCGGATCGGGTGGTATGGGGTATCCGAATCCCACAGGGTGGTTACCGGTCCCACCGCCGGCTAAGCTGTGATCATGACGGAAATGGGCAATTTCGGGTTCGCGACCAGGGCGATCCACGCCGGGCAGGCCCCGGATCCGACGACTGGTTCGGTCATCGTCCCGATCCACGCCACCTCCACCTACGCCCAGGACGGCGTCGGTGGTTTGCGCGGCGGCTTCGAGTACTCCCGCACCGGAAACCCCACGCGCTCCGCCCTGGAGGAGTGCCTGGCGTCGCTGGAGGGCGGCAGGCACGGTCGCGCGTTCGCCTCGGGCATGGCCGCCACCGACACCGCGCTGCGCTCGCTGCTGCGCCCCGGCGACCACGTGGTCATCCCGAACGACGCCTACGGCGGCACGTTCCGCCTGCTCGACAAGGTGATGTCGCACTGGGGCATCGAGTACACGCCCGTGTCGCTGTCCGACGTCGACGCCGTGCGCGCGGCCGTCCGGCCGAACACCAAGCTGATCTGGATCGAGACGCCGACCAACCCGGTGCTCCGCATCGCCGACATCGCGCTGCTGGCCGAGTTGGCGCACGACGTCGGCGCGCTGCTGCTGGTGGACAACACCTTCGCCTCGCCGTACATCCAGAGCCCGCTGGAACTGGGCGCGGACGTCGTGCTGCACTCCACCACCAAGTACATCGGCGGCCACTCCGACGTGATCGGCGGCGCGCTGATCACCTCGGACGACGAGCTGGACAAGGCGTTCGGGTTCCTCCAGAACGGCGCGGGCGGGGTGCCCGGCCCGTTCGACGCGTGGCTGACCCTGCGCGGCGTGAAGACCCTCGAGGTCCGCATGGAGAAGCACTGCGACAACACGGAGAAGGTCACCGAGGCGCTGCTGCGGCACTCGAAGGTCACCGAGGTCTTCTACCCCGGCCTGCCCGAGCACCCCGGCCACCAGGTGGCCGCCAAGCAGATGCGCCGCTTCGGCGGCATGGTCTCGTTCACGGTGAAGGGCGGTGAGGAGGAGGCGCTCCGCATCTGCTCCCGCACCAAGCTGTTCACCCTGGCGGAGTCGCTGGGCGGCGTCGAGTCGCTGATCGAGCACCCCGGCCGCATGACGCACCTCAGCACCGCGGGTTCCCCGCTCCAGGTCCCGGCCGACCTGGTCCGCCTGTCGGTGGGAATCGAATCGGCCGACGACCTGATCGCCGACCTGCTGGCGGCCCTGGACTGACCGTTCCCAGTTTTTTCCCATTCAGGGTCGGCACGTCACCGCGGTGACGTGCCGACCCTGTTTTGCGGCCCTGTTGCGGCCATTCGCCGCAAATACGACATTCGTCGATTTTCGCATGTGAATTTCCCACCACCACGAGCCGATCCAATCGAAGAATTCACGTGACGCCGTCTCGGCGAACATGTCAAGGCATTTTCACCGCGACTCGGAGTTCTTTCGCCGCCACTGGTTCACTTCACACGCATTTTGCACAATTCGGTCATCAGGGTCGTCGGTTCGAAAGCGCGAGTGCGAAATCCGTCGGAATCGCCTTCGTCCAGCGGTCCGGTCGACACCGATCGCCGACGACCCGGCGCGGGGGAGTGTCCGGTGGCCGCCCCGGTCGGTCCTCCCGTGCGACAGGCGGGCAGGGGGGAGCACCCACCGCCTCCGAATGGAAGACCGAACGTTCTTTCGTTATCATGGGCGCCATGGCGCGCAGCGAACCCGAGAGCCGGCCGTCGGAGGCACGAACCCGGCTGCTCACCACGGCGAGCGGGATCTTCTACGCGGAGGGGATCCACTCCGTCGGCGTCGACCGGATCCTCTCCGAGGCGCAGGTGACGCGGGCGACCTTCTACCGGCACTTCCCCAGCAAGGAAGACCTCGTTCTCGCCTACCTCAGCGGGGCCGATCGGGCCATTCGCGGCCAAGTCGCCGCGGCCGTCGCGGCGGGACTGTCGCCGATGGACACCCTTCGGGCCGTCGGTGAGTCGATCGCGCAGGGCATCCGGTCACCGGGCTTCCGCGGGTGCGCCTTCCTGAACGCCGTGGCGGAGTACTCCGCTCCCGACCACCCGGTGCACAAGGCCGCCCTCGCCCACCGGCAGTGGTTCCTGGAGACCCTCGTGGAACTGCTGGCGCGCGTCCGCGAGGAGTCCGCCGAACCCGCCGCCCGGCACTACGTCATGCTGCGCGACGGCGCCATGGCCGCGGGCTGCCTGTTCGACCCGACGCTGATCTGCGAGACCTTCCTGCGGGGAGTCGAGGGACTCCTGCTGGCCCACGCCGCGCCCGACCGCACCTGATCACCGGAGACGGGTTCCCGTTGCGCAGTCGGGTGAACGTCGTCAGGCGATCGTCCATTGTGGACGGACGACTCCGTGCCGGTTGACGTCGGGCGGCCCGCATCGAACCGATCCACCGGCCGAAGCTCCCGAAGTTCCCGAAGCGACCCGCGCAACCCCTCCGGACCATGCGCGTCTTAGCTTCCGTTGGTTCGAGGGGACCAATTCGTGAATGGGGTTTTCGTGTTTCGCCGGGTTCATCCGGCATGCGCCGATGGACCGGCGAACTGTCAACACAGGGGGATGACCACTTGTCTCGACGTATTGCCATGGTCGCCGCGCTCGCGGTGTGCACCGGCTTCTTCTCGTCCGGTGTGGCGAGTGCCGACGAATCGAACCGGCTCGCCGTCGAATTGGTCCCGGTTTACAACATGACCGTGTTCGACGAACCCGACTACGGTCTCGAAGGCGTGTGGCACACGTCCAACGCCAGCACGTCCCTGTTCGACGTCGTCGTCACCAACACCGGTTACGAACTCGACGACGACCTGTCCGTCTTCGTGTCCACCACGTTGGAGGTCGTCGACTACGAGGGTTCCGACTGGGACTGCTGGGACGTCGAAGGCGGTGTCCAGTGCCTGAACCAGGACACCACCGTCCACGGGGAGGCGTGGCCGACCCTGCGGATAGTGTCCCACCTCATCAGTGACGAGCAGGACCCCTGGGACACCCTTGACGTGTACGCCGACTCCTCGGTCGGCGACGCGCACGCGGGCGTGCCGCTCTGGGGCCCCGCTTCCCACTAGGCGACCGCCGAACGGTTGCCGGCGTCAGTCCCGCGGAGTGAGCAGGACGATCGGGATTTCCCGCTGGGTCTTCTCCGCGTACTCCTCGTACAACGGGAAGATGGCCGCCATCCGGGCCCAGAGGACTTCCCGTTCGGCGGGGGACGCGACGCGGGCGTGAGCGGTGAACCGGCGGGTGCCGACCTGCACCCCGACGCTCGGGTCCGCCTGGAGGTTCTTGAACCAGGCCGGATCGTCGTCGGCGCCGCCCTTGGAGGCGACGACGACGAAGTCCTCACCCTCGGTGCCGTAGATCAGGCACGTGCGGCGCGCGATACCGGTCTTGCGTCCGGTCGTGGCGAGCACGAGGGTGAGGACGCCGTTCGACTCGTGTCCTTCGGTGCCGCCCGAGGCGAGGTATCCACGGGTGTGCTCGGCGACCCAGTCCCACTGCGAGTCGGTTGCGCGGTCGAGATCATCAGCGACGGCCATGGTGGAAGGATCTCACCCCGCACCCCGATCGCGTGGCCGTTGGCCGGAAATAGCCTGCGGCGAGCAGGGGGCGGGGTCGGTGCGGCAAGTCCGAAGTCGAACGCGAGGGTTCGGCCGTTGTGGAACGCGGCCGCACGCCCCCGGCCGCCCGGTGGTGACAACAGCGTTCCTGGAAACGGTCACCGCGTGCAGGTGAAGCTGGAGGCGCTGTCCGCGTCACCGCCGCGGTACCGGGGCCAGGTCGGGTATTCGCACAGGGGGCGGGTCCGGTCGTGGTTGACGTCGGCCACGACCGGGTTCACGGGCGGCCGTCCCCTCTCGACCCAGCGTTCGAGCGCGGAGAGCGAGTCCCAGCCCGCGGCGAACGCCGGCGTGCCGAAGTTCGCGTGGTTCGCCCCCGGAACGACGTAGTAGCGCGTGGACTCGCGGGCCGACACGGGGCCGAGCAGGTGCCGCACCCGTTGGTAGTAGTCGTTCGTGGAGAGGTGGGAGACCAGTTCGTCGGCGGCGCCGTGGAGCAGGATCAGCTTGCCGCTCGCGCGGGCGAACGGCGGGAGGTCCACGTCGTTGCGATCCTCCAGAGTGGACAGTCGGCTGATCCGGTCGAGCCACTTGCCGGGATCGCGGGGATCGACGTCGAGGGAGTCGTGACCGGGGTCGCGGGTGAGGACGTACCTGACCCACTGCTCCCAGTACTGCAACCCGTAGCCGCTCGTCACCGGCATGGGGTCGGCGGGCGCGGTCGTGCCGAACCCGAGGAACGGGGTAGTCCCCGCGCAGCCGGAACCGCACCGCTTCGTCGCGCCTGTCGCGCAGTTCCGCCTTCGCGTCCTCGAAGGTCAGGCCCGGCTGCGGGCGTCTGCCCCGGTCGACCGGCACCTCGAAGTGGCGCGACAGCTCCACCCCGCCGGGTCCGACGCGGGCGACGTGCCCCGGCGGAAGGCTGCGCACACCGGTGAAGCACGACTCGCCGGGCACCGGCGTCCAGTAGCGCCCGTTGGCCCGGACGCCGTCGGCCGACAGTTCACGGCGCACGTCCGGGAACGCGAACAACCCCTTGATCTCGGAGGCGAAGTGGAAGGCGCCGCCCTGCTCGGTGTAGAACAACGGCCTTTCCCCGAACGGGTCGCGCCCCAGCAGCAGTTCGCGCCGTTCCCGGTCGTAGAAGGCGAACGCGAACTGGCCGTTGAGCCGGTCGAGCGCCCCCTCGCCCCACACCACCAGGCTGTGGAGCAGGACCTCGGTGTCGGACCTCGTGGCGAACGCGACTCCCCGCGCCTCCAGTTCCCGCCGGAGTTCCAGGTAGTTGAAGATCTCCCCGTTGAAGCCCAGCACGAACCGGTCGTCGGCCGTGACCATCGGCTGCTTGCCGAGCAGCGGGTCGATGACCGACAGCCGGACCGTGCCCAGGCTGAACTCCGCGTCGTCGTAGACGCCCGCCTCGTCGGGTCCGCGGTGGGCGATCGCCCGGATACCCCGGCGCAGGCTCGTGATCCGCTCCTCCTTCCGCTTGCCGCTGTTGACGAAGCCGACGACACCGCACATGGACGTACCCCACCTTGTCGAGTGATGGACGAGTGGTGTTCAGACCGATTCGAGGTAGCGGCGCCGTTCCCAGTCGGTCACCTCGGCGTCGGCGGCCGCCTGCTCCGCCCGTCCGAGCAGGCACAGCAACGCCGTCACCTCCTCGCCCAGCGCCGATCGCGCGAACTTGCTGCTGTCCAACCGGATCACGGCCTCGGCGGCGCTCCGCGGCAGCGGCTCGGCGTCGTTGCCCGCGTACACGTCGGTGGTCGCGGCGGGCGGCGGTTCGAGCTGTTCCTCCAGCCCGGCGAGACCCGCCAGCAGTTGGGTGGCCACCAGGAGGTGGGGATTGGCGTCCGCCGCCGCCACCCGGTGCTCCAGCCGTGTGCCGCCGTCGCCGTGCACGAGCGCCCGCACCGCGACGGAACGGTGGTCGAACCCCCACGTGGCGTGCGTCGGCGCGAACGAGTAGCCCACCGATCGCTTGTACCCGTTGGGAGTCGGAACGGCGACGTGGCACGTCTCGGCGGCGTGGCGCAGCAGACCGGCGAGGTAGGACAGCGCCTCCTCGCCCAGTCCCGCGGATTCCTCGTCCCAGAAGGCGTTGCGGCCCGTGTCCCGGCGGCGCAGGCTCTGGTGCACGTGGAGACCGCTCCCGGACGACCCCGCCCGCGGCTTGGCCATGAACGTGGCCAGGTAGCCGTGCACGGCCGCGGTCTGCTTGACCGCGTAGCGGAAGAACAGCAGGTCGTCGGCGGCGACCAACGGCGCGGAGTGGTCGAGGGTGATCTCCACCTGCCCGGCCCCGTACTCCGCCCCGCTCGCCTCCACCACCACACCCACGGCCTCCAGCGCCGCCCGCACGTCCCGGATCACCGGCCACAGGTAGGAGTCGTCGTGCAGGCTGTAGATGGGGTTCCGCGAGTGGCGGGGCAGCAGCGTGTCCGGATCGAGCAGGTAGAACTCGGTCTCCAGCCCGACCACGGGGTCGAACCCCGCTTGCCGGACCTGGTCCTGCGCGCGGCGGAGCACGTGACGCGGGTCGAGCGGATCGGGCTCACCCGCCCGGTCGACGACGTCGCAGAACACCAGCGCCGCCCCTGGGCGCCAGGGAACCAGCCGCAGGGTGGTCAGATCGGGCACCAGGAACACGTCCGGGTAACCGCTCGCCCAGCTGTACCGGCCCACGGGCGGCAGCACGTCGAGGCCGTGGTCGAGGCAGAACACCCCCGACGACATCGCGAACTCCCCGCCCTGCCGGAAGATCGCCGCGGGAACCCGCTTGCCCCGGATCGCCCCCATCATGTCCACGACGGCGAGTTCGACGGTCTCGATCGAGTTGTCGCGGATGAACCGGTCGACTGCCTGCGTTTTGTCCCCGACGATGGCATGGCGCACGGATCAAACGTATGAGGCACGAGGCACGGCAACCACGTCCTGTTTGTACGTGGATGGCGTCGGGTGCCGGTGCGCGGATGCGGGCAGTCGGGTCAGCGGGGGAGGTGGCGGTGTTCCGAACGGCGTTGGTGCTGCTCGGTGTCATGGCGTGCCTCACGGGCCCGCCACCCGTCGCTGCCAGGGGCGCGATGCCCGACTGCGCCGCGTTCGCCGTGCTCGGTGACGCCCGATCAGTCGGCGGCGCGACCTGGACCTACCGGTCGACCGACGAGGGCGTGCGCTACGCGTTGGAGGGTGTGCTGTTCACGCCCGAAGGCGCCGGACCGCACCCCGCCGTCGTGATCAGCCACGGCAGGAACGGCGACGCGGGCACCTACTCGGCGCGGATCGCGCGCACGGTGGTCGGCTGGGGCGTGGTCGCGATCGCCACGAACTACACCCACGCCCCGGACGCGGTCGACCGCGGCAACGCCCCCGACGGGCCGGACGGGGCTTCGCAGGCCAACGTCGAGCGGGCCGAGAAGACCCGGCAGCTGCTGACGTGCGTCGGTGTGGTCGACATGGCCAGGGTGGCCGCGCACGGCAACAGCATGGGCGCCTTCGTGACCATCCGACTGCTCGGCACGCACCCCGGTGTCTTCCGGGCCGCGTCGCACACCTCGGGAGGCATCGGCCCCACCGACCCCCTCTTGGCAGCGCGCATCACCACCCCGTACCAGGTGCACCACGGCGACGCCGACACCGTGGTCCCGCTGTCCTGGGACCAGGCGCTCGCCCGCATCCTCACCGACAGCGGCACGCCGAACGCCCTGCACGTCCACGCGGGCCGCGGCCACCCGGACCTGGCCCACGATCCGCTGGTGTTGTCGCAGGTCCGGGAGTGGTACCGGGCGCACGGCGTTCTCCGGGACTGACCGGTCGGGCTTCGCGAGACACGGCGTCCTCTACCGTCGGTCGCATGCTGCCCGCTGACGGCCACGTGCACTCCGAGTGGTCCTGGGAAGCCGGCGAGGGCTCGATGCGACTGGCCTGCGCCCGCGCCGTCGACCTCGGCCTGCCCGCGATCTCCTTCACCGAGCACGGCGACCTCACGACGTGGACCGTCGGCTCGGGCCTGGTTCCCCGGCTGCCGGAGTGCTTCCGCGCCCGCCTCGGGGCGGACGGGCTGCTGCGGCCGCCGGACCTGGACGTCCCCGGCTACCTGGACGCCGTGCGCCGCTGCCGGGAACTGTTCCCCGGCCTGGTCATCCGGACCGGGGTCGAGCTGAGCGAACCGCACTGGCACGCCGACCGCGTGGCGGACCTGCTGGCCGGTGGCGACTTCGAGCGCGTGCTGGGCTCGGTGCACTCGATCCGCACACCAGAGGGCGACGTCATGGTCGACGAGCTGCTCACGACCCGGCCCGCCGACGAGACCGTGCGCGCCTACCTCGCCGAAGTGCTGCGGATGGTGGAATCGTGCGACGCCTTCCAGGTCCTGGCCCACCTCGACTACCCCGTCCGCTCGTGGCCCGCGAGCGCGGGCCCTTACGACGCCCGCGCCCACGAGGTGGAGGTCCGGGCGGTGCTCAGGGCGCTCGCGGACTCCGGTCGGGCACTGGAGGTCAACACGACCGCGCCGTCGGACGGCGAGGTGGTCGGCTGGTGGCGCGAGGAGGGCGGCACGGCGGTTTCCTTCGGCAGCGACGCCCACGCACCCGCGAAGGTGGCCAGGCGCTTCGCCGAAACGGCGGAACTGGTGAGGGGCAAGGGTTTCGAGCCGGGTCCCTCGGACTTCTGGGTCCGGGTCGACTGATCACCGGCTCGCCCTCGGGCGACGGGGATGCTCAACCGCTGAGCCCGGCGAGTCCGGCTTCGGCGCAGTCGTCGTCGTGCTGCGGCAGTCCGCCGCTGACCGCCACGGCGCCCAGGACGCTGTCGGCTCGCCGGATCAGCATCGACCCCGCACCGGCCAGGATGGGACGACCCGCGGCCCGGTCGAGTTGGGTGAAGAAAGCGGGCCAGGCCTCCTGCATCCGGCGCAGTTCCGCACCGTCGCGACGCACGAGGGCGACGCTGGCCGCCTTGTGCGTGGCGATCTCGGCCGACAGCGGCGGTGCGCCGTCCATCCGGCCGAGAGCCTGGAGGTGCCCGCCCTCGTCGACGACGGCGACCGTGACGCGGGCGCCCAACTCGTCCGCCCGTCGGTGCGCGCTCCTGATCAGTTCGTGAGCCTCGTCGAGCGTGACCGGCATGATTTCCCCTTTTAGTGGACAGGTGTCCTTGCATGTACGACCGTATTCTCATGGTTGGCCGTCCCGCAAGGGGCGGCGGGTGGGAGGATGCGTCCATGGCAGGCACCCCGAGACCCCGTCCGACGGGTCCTCGGCGTCCGAACGCCCGCGGGCAGGGCGAGCTGCTGCGGGACGAGATCGTCGCCAGCGCGGTGCGCATGCTCGACGAACTGGCCGACGACGAGGCGCTGTCGCTGCGAGCGGTCGCACGCGCGCTGTCGATCTCGCCGACCTCGGTCTACCTGTACTTCCCGGACCGCGACGCGCTCGTGCTGGCCGCGATGCAGCACTGCCACGACGAGATGCTGGCAACCGCCGCCCGTGCGGAGACGGGCCACGAGACCCCGGCGTCACGGCTGCGCGCGCGGATCCTGGCGCAGGCGGCCTGGGCGCAGGAACATCCCGGCCTCTACAAGGTCATGCACGAGAGCAAGGCCAGCCGACGCCCTGGGATGCCGTTCAAAGAGGTGCTGCTGACCCGCACCGCGCAGGCCGTGCAGGAGTGCATGGAAGCCGGCACCGCCCCGCCCGACGACGCGCTCACGGTGGCGCTCGACCTCCGCGCCGCCGTGATCGGCATGCTCTCGCTGCGGATCAACGAACCGAACCTGCCGTGGCCGCCCGTCGAGCAGCAGATCGACCGCTTCCTCACCAAGCTCGTCGGACTCGCGACGCCGACCGCGCGCTGAACGCCGGTACACCCGCGGTCCAGCGGTCGGGGACTCCTGTTGTACGGCCCGTGGACGGGACGGGTCTTTCCTGGCGGTCTCGCGCATCGGGGACGGGAGCGCGACCGCGGGGAAGAGGGGGAGCGGCTGATGACGACCGGACGAGTGTCGATGGGCAGGGCAGCGCTGTACGCGGTGTCCGGTGGGTTCCTGACCGTGGCTTTCGGAGTGCTGGGCGCCCAGGACGCCGACGCGGCGGCGAAGCCCCCGGCGGTGAAACCTCCCGTGGTGGTGCCGAAGGCGGTCGAGGCGGCGGCGAAACCGGCCGCGAAGAAGGCACCGGCCACCGAGGCGAAACGCGTGGCGAAACCGAAACCCCTGGCCCAGAAGACCACCAAGCCCAAGCCGGTGCCCAAGCCCCAGGCCAAGCGGGTTCCCAAACCCAAGCCCAGGCTGGTGCCCGTACCCCAGGCCAAACGGATTCCCAAACCCAAGCCGGTGCTCAAGCCCAAGGCCGTTCCCAAGCCCGCGGCGCTGGTGAAGCAGGCCGCCCGAACGCAGCCGAAACCGATCACCCAGGCGAAACGCGCCCCCAAGACCACCAAACCCTTCACGACGAAACCGGCGGCGGCCAAGCAGGCGTCGAAACCCAAGGCCGCCAAACCCCTACCGCAGTCGGTGCGCCTGGCCGAGGCGGCGGCCGAGCGGCAGGCCAAGACCGACCGGCAGTTCCAGGACAAGAAGCAGAAGGCGACCCAGGAGTTGCAGCGGACCGCCTCGGCGCGGGCGGCTTACGCCGAAAGCCAGCGCGGCGGCGCGCCGGGAAGCGGATTGACCCGCCGGATCGCCGAAGCGAAGCAGAAGCAGGTCCGTCCGGCTCACGAGACACCTCTGCGACAGGTGGCCGCGGTCAAGCAGGCCCCGGCGCCCCGGCCGGAACCCGAACGGCGCAAGCCGAACAGCCAACTCGACCGCGCCGAGGACCAGGCCGAGCGGCAAGCCTTGACGGAACGGCAGTTCCAGGAACTCCACGCGGTGAACGGCCAACCCCTCCGAACGCCGAGCGCGGCGTCGCTGAACGCCCCGATCGTTCCGCCGCGCCTCGTCCCGGTGACCACCACCGGTCAGGCGGCAGGCGAGGCGCAGCGCGTCTTCTGGTCGAGTCCCACCGGACGTCGGGCGACCGGGGAGATCGCCTCACTGGCCGCACGGACGTTGGACAACCCCGCCGACGCGGCCATCGACGCCGGTACCAGCCTTGTGGGTGGGCTCGTGGAGGCGGTCGGCGCGGTGACCGGCAACGACACCGTCAAGGCCGCGGGCCAGGTGACCCAAGCCATTTCGGACGAGATCGGGGACGGGGTCGGTGACGCGGTGATGCAGGCGGGCGTCGACGCGCGCAACGAGGCCTATCGGCAGGCCGAGGCGGAGGACGGCACGAAGTACGCCTACGAGGTCTACGTGTCCAGCAGCCGCCACCCCGAATCCGCCCTGCACGTCACCCAGGCGCAGAACGGCGTGGTCTGGCAAGGCGGGACCTGGACGTCGGAAACGGCGAAGCCGAAACTGCTGACCCTCGACCGCGGAGGTGCGAAGAAACGACGACAGCAGTCGTTGCAGGGCATCAAACCCGGGAGCAAGGTCGGCAGGCCGGGGGACGACCGGGACGAGTACCCGTTCGCGGTCAGCGCGGAAGGCGGCAAACAGCCGGATGGCAGTCGTTCGAGCGTGAAGTACATTCCGGAAAAGGACAACAGCGGGGCCGGCGGCAGACTCCCGTCGCAGTTGAGACCGCTCGGCAACGGCGATCAGTTCCTGGTGCTGACAACGGACTGACTTGAGCAGGGATCCACAAAGGACGCACGGGCCCGACGCCACTCGCGTCGGGCCCGCGGTCGATCGTGCTGTCCTCAGATGCCGCAGTTGGGCGCGGACCAGAGCTGGCCGGACCGCAGGGCGGTGTGGACGTGGTCGTTGTGGTCGGGGTAGCCGGGGCCGAGGATCTCGGTGAAGCCGTGGTTGCGGGCCTGCTTGGCGATCGCGCAGTAGCCCTGCACGCCGGCGCCGAGGTCGGCCGCGTCGCCGTACATGTGGCGGCTGGTGGCCGATCCGCCCACCGCGCTGTTGCACGAGACGCTGCGGAAGCCGCCGTTGACCGTGAGCGGGCGGTCGGCGAGCGCGTGGCGCAGCGCTTCGAGCTTCCACATGGTGACGAGCGCGTTCGCCTTGGCCTGCGCGGCCGACACCTTGCCGCCGGACCAGTCGGAGTTGCAGCGGTTCAGCTCGCCGTAGGTGAAGTGGACGGGCGTGCAGTCGTCGTCCTGGAGCGCGTAGATCTTGCTGAACGTGGCGGGGCCCGCGACACCGTCGGCCGCGAGGCCGTAGGCCTGCTGGAAGCGGACGACCGCGGACCGGGTGGCCGCGCCGAACTGGCCGTCGAGGCCGACCACCGCGCCGTAGCCGGGGTAGCCGGAGACGCGGATCTGGAGCTGGCGCACGTCTTCACCGCTCGCGCCCTGCGACAGCGAGCGACTCCAGGTGTAGCACCCGTCCATGACGTGGACGTCGTCCTGCGTCACGGGTCCGGGGTCGGCGGCGGCCGTCCCGGTGAAGGTGAGGACGCTCGCGACGAGCACGAGCAGGATCCTTCGCAGCATGGGGAGGGCACCTTTCGGGGCAGGGGTCGAGGTGGCTTCCGGGAGCGTGTCGGAGGATGGTGATCCGGTCAACGGCATCGCAACACGACACTTCGGTCGAAGCCCACCGGCTTGCCTGCCCGCACGAGCGGGTGTCGACGGTTCGGTCCGCGTGCCACGGTCCGAACAGAACACGAACCGAATCAACGACGCGGTGGCTACGGCAGCGGCCGGTGGTATCTGCCTTCGGGAAAACCGGATGCCCGCGAGTCGGTACTCGCCGCGGCGGCACGGAAAGCCGAGGAGGACTACCGCGACGGCGTTCCGAGATGGACCGGGCACGACCCGACCACCCCGTGGCGGTTCGGGAGTGATCTGCCCGCGACGCCGACCGGTGGCAGACTCCGGATCATGAGCCCACGTGAGGACGAGGTGGAAAGCCGCGCCCATCTGCTGCCCGAGGAGATCGCCGCAGGCGGGAGCGCGGACCCGGAGGCGCAGGCCAAGGCCGTGCTCCAGGAGTCGGAGGACCGGGGCAACGCCCTGCTCCCCGTGCCCGAGGACGAGCAGGGCCCGTCGCCGGAGGACCCGGACGACCGGGAGCACCGGCGGTCCGAGGAGACCACCTGACGCGCCCGACGCAGGGGAGCCGTTCGTCTACGAAGCCTTCAGCGCCGCTTCGGCGGTCGCGTGCACGACGAACAGCTCCTCAAGGCCGGTGAGCCGGACCGAGCGCATCGCCGGTGTGGCCGAGGTGGCGACCAGCCTCACCTCGGTGTCGGGCAGGGCCTGGTCGTGAGCCGCGATCAGGGCCGCCAGCCCCGCTGAGGCGAGCAGCGAGACGTCGTGCAGGTCGATCACGATGACCTGCGGTTCTTCCCGGTGGACGTCGTTCAGCACTGCCCGCAACTGGGTGGCGGTGTGGTGGTCGAGTTCTCCCCGCACCGCCACGACGACCGCGCGGGGGTGCCGTGCCACCGTGATCGCGAACGGTCGTGGGGCGGAAGGCCGCTCACGGACTGGCATGCGTCGTCCACCTTCCCGCGGTTGGCGAGCGGGCACCCGGCACGACGTCCCGGACCCTCCTCGATCCTCGCAGGGGGCGGTGGAGTCCGCCATTCGATCGACGTCGTCCCCGGTGACCGAGACTGGCGGGGGTCAGGAGTCGGACGCGCCCATCACCAGGCCCTCGATGGTGTGCTTCTGGGTGATGGGCCGCAGGGTGTCGACGACGGGGCAGTCGAGGCGGGCGCGCACCGATTCCGGCAGCGACGCCAGGAATCCGCGGGTCACGGCGGTGTCGTGGCGGTCGCCGTTGCCCGCTCCCGGCCCGTCGAGGCCCAGGACGAGGACCGGGCGGCTCTTCGCGGAGTGGTTCGCGGTGCCGCGGTGGACGGTGAGCGCCGAGCGGATCGAGATGTCGCCCATTCGCGGGAACTTGCGCACGGCGAGCTCGCGGTAGCGCGGGTAGGCGTCCCGAGGGGGGAACATGCCGTGCTCGAACGCGCCGCCGCCGTCCCAGTGGGTGCCGGGCGCGATCTCGAACGGCCCCATGTCCGGTTCGGTGTCGACGGCGGTCACGTTGACGGCCAGCGAGTTCAGCCGCCGGTGCACGGCGGTCTCCTCGGGCATGGGGAAGTCCCGGTGCCACGGCTGGTCGACCGCGCCCGCGAGCGGGACGTCGAAGCCGACCTCGACGATCCGGTAGTCCGGGCCCAGCACGGCCTCGGCGACGGCGGTGATCCACGGGTGGGACGCCAGCTCGGCGAACCCGCTCAGCTGCTCGGGGTGGATCTCGACGTAGTAGCGGTTCGGTCCGCGGCCGACCGCGCCGTCCTGGCGCGACCGCGCCTCGGTGAACGCCGTGTCGATGTCCTCGCCCAACCGCCGGACCCAGTCGCGGGTGAACGCCTGCGGCAGGCCGATCACGCCGTCCTGGTCGAGGCGGGCGGTCAACGCCGCGAGTTCCTCGGCGGGCAGCGGGGCGGGTGCGGTTCGGTGCGCGGTCATCGTGGCCTCCGGATGGCATTTGCAACGTGGCACATCTAGTTTGCAACGTGGCATGCCACGTTGCAAGAGCTATGCTCCGATCGACCGAGGAGGAGCGGGATGAACCCGAAGCTGCGGGACGTGGCCGAGCACGCCGGCGTGTCGGTGCGCACGGTGTCCAACGTGGTCAACGACTTCCGCTACGTCGCGCCGTCGACGCGCGAGCGGGTGCAGGCGAGCATCGATGCCCTGGGCTACCGGCCCAACATGGCCGCCCGAACCCTCAGGCGCGGCCGGACCGGGCTGGTGGCGCTGGTGGTCCCGGAGATCGACTCGCCCTACTACGCCGAACTCGCCGCGCGGACGGTGCGCATCGCCGAAGCCCGCGGGTTGACGGTGCTCATCGACCAGACCGACGGTGACGCCGAGCGCGAGACCCAGCTGCTGCACGGCAAGCGCAGCCAACTGGTCGACGGCGTCCTGTTCAGCCCCTGGGCGGTGGCTCCCGCGGAGCTGGCCGCCCGGACCGACACCGTCCCGCTGGTGCTGCTCGGCGAGCACGACGGCCCGGCCGGGGTCGACCACGTCGTGATCGACAACGTCGCGGCCGCGCACGAGGCCACCGCGCACCTGCTGGCGCGCGGTAGACGGCGCATCGCGGCGATGGGCATCCAGCCGTGGTCGCTGAACGCGACGGCGCGCCAACGCCTCGCCGGGTACCGGACCGCGCTGGCCGGAGCGGGACTGCCCGCCGACCCCGACCTGGAGGTGCCGGTGCGGCACCTGCACCGCGCCGACGGCCACGAGGCGATGCTGCGGCTGCTGGACTCGCCCCGACCACCCGACGCGGTGTTCTGCTTCACCGACGAACTCGCGCTCGGCGCGCTGCGGGCGGCCGCCGACCGCGGCGTCGCGGTGCCGGGATCGCTGGCGCTGGTGGGCTTCGACGACGTCGAGGACGGCCGGTTCAGCGTTCCGGCGCTCACGACGGTGTCCCCGGACAAGAGCCGCATCGCCGAACTGGCCCTGGACCTCCTGACCGACCGCACGGTGGCGCCGCGACCACCGCGCTCGGTCATCGCTCCGCACCGGCTGGTGGTGCGCGAGACGAGTTGAGCCGGTCGCGACCGGGTACCCGGGGCGAGGAAATCCGGCCGGAACACCGGGTCGCGGGTGCCGTGCCCGGTCGACCTGCGGGTGCGGACGGCAGGGGTCGCCCTGGTCAACCTGATCGTCATCGCGACGCCTCCGGTGCGGGGCGCTGAAGTGCTCGCGTACGTGGTGAACGGGTCGATCCAAGTGAACGGACTCCTGCTGGCGGCTGAACACCCGCCACGTGTTGTCCGGCGAGCAGGACCGGCCGCTGCCGCGTGGGTTCGACGCGGGCGCGCTGTTGCGCGGCTACGAGCGGGTGGTGTGCTTCGCGATCCAGCGGACCGCGAAGACCAACACGGCGATGCAGGTCTACCGGATCCCGGACTACGCCTTTGAGGGCATCCGGGGCCGATGCGGCACCGCGCAGATCAACGACCTCGTGGGAGTACACGACCTGCACGCCGCTCTCGGTCGAGCACCGGACGGTTCCGCTGGTGCCCACCTTCCACGGCGGCGGTGGCGAGGACGACCACCACAGCATCGCCACCGGGTGGCCGCCGCTGGTCATGCCGACGATCTGCTTCGCGGGTGAGAAGCCCCCGCTGCCCGAATTCCCGCACCAGCGGTACCAGTTCTTCCAGCCCAACGACAAGGCGAACGACATCGACGTCCGGCTGGCCGCCATCGGCAACGGCAGCCACGAGGCGCTGCGGCCCGCGGCGGCCACGGCCTGGGCTTTCATGTCCGGGTTCGCCCGGTCCGCCGACGGTTCGGTGGTGTCCGCGCGGGGGTGACGACACCCCGTTCGTGATCGACGCCACCGCCTTGGACGCGCACCGTCCACTCCGGACTGATCGGGGTGGACGGTGCGCGTCGGCGTCGGTCTTCGCCCGGAACCAGGACGAGCCCGCTGCCCACCGCGAACCCCGTACTGGTTGACTTGGGCCGGACTCGTGCAGCGCGAGTCGTGGACCGGACTGTCGACGCCACCGCGGGCCGCCGCTCGCGGTCCGCGTCGTGATGGGGGACTCCGATGGGTTCGTTCGACGTGCCGCTGGACGACGAGCGCACGCAGCTCGACGCGTTCGTCGAGGAATGCCGCAGTGCCGTCGAGGCGACCCTCGACTCCCTGACCGAGGAGCAGGCCCGTCGCGGGCTCGTCCCGTCGGCGACAACGTTGCTGGGGCTGCTCAAGCACGTCACGTGGATGCAGCGGGTGTGGTTCGAGGAGTGCGCAGGCGGCACACCCCGTCGGGAACTCGGCCTGGTGGAGGGGCCGGACGACTCCTTCCGGCTCTCCGACGACGACACGATCGCCTCGGTCACGGCGGCCCACCGGGCGGCCTGCGCCACAGCCAGGACCGTGGTCGCCGACCTGCCGCTGGACGCCGTCGTGACGGGCCACCGGGCCGGACCGCGCACGCTCCGCTGGGTGTACCTGCAAGTCCTGCGGGAACTGGCGCACCACTGCGGACATGCGGACATCCTGCGCGAACAGGTGCTCGCCGACTGAGGTCCGGCATTGTCCGTCCGATGTGGACGGTTGTCGTGGCGCGGTTCGGGGTGACCGTCTTCGGAGGACCGCCCGCCGACGGGAAAAGGTGACGATGTGAGCAGCACCGCGTTCAGCATGCCCGTCGAGTGGCGGCCGCATGTCCACGTGCGGCGCGACGGCGGGGTGCGGGGCGATGCCGTGGTCGAGCCCGGTGCGGTGCACGAGGTGCGGGCGGTGCTGGCCGAGCGGTCGCCGGCGGTGGAAGCCGTGCTGGACGAGCCGATGAGCGACCAGGACCTGGTCGCCGCCGTCCGCGCCCACCTGGCCGGTGAGGCGACGCCGCTGGGCGCGGCGGTGGTGGCCGTGCTGCTGGGGTCCGAACCGCGGATGGCCGACGCGCTGGTGGTGGAGCACGGGTTGCCGTTCGCCGCGCGTGCCGTGGTCGGGATGCGCTGCGTCGAGGCGCACCGGAACGGTTACGGGAACACCGCCCTCCACCTGCGGCGCAAGGACCTCGACCACAACGCCGCCGTGGGGACCGCACGGCGGCTGCGGTCGTTGTTGGCGACGGCGTCCGACGAGGAGTACGAGAACGCCTTGCTGGCCGTGGAGCTCCAGCGCACCGCGCTCGGCGCGATGGCGGCCGCCTCGTACCTCTTCCCGACCCGGCGGGACTGGGTCGACGACGCGTTCGACGAGGTGGAACGCGCCAACGTCACCGGGTACCAGCGCGTGCTGGCCCACGTGTCGCTGTCGTACGCGGTCAGCACGGCCGCCCAGGTGGAACGGGCCCTGACCACCAGGGCGGTAGGGCGGTACCTGAAGGACGAGGACGCGTTGTACACCGTGCTCGACGGTGTGGGCGCCGATGCCCTGCCCGCGATCGCGGTGCTGCTGGAGCCGCATCGGGAACTGGACGGCGAGGTCCGGGACCGGGTCCTGGAGACGCTGGTCGAGTTCCCGACCGCCGAGGTGTTCGACGCGCTGCTGGCCCGGCTCGAGGTCAAACGGGTGCTGCCCGCCGTGCTCGACCTGGCCCGCCGGTACCCGGTGCTCGCGCTGGAGCGGTTCGTCGCGTCCGACGACCCACGGGTCGAGCCGCTGCTGGAGCGGCACCTCAAGGGGCACCCCGAGTCGGCCGACGCCCCGAGTCGGCCGACGGGGTCGACCTGCCCGAGGACGTGCGGGCGTTCGTCGACGAACTGCGCGGAGCGGGCGTCGAAGAGGCGCCGGTGGACGCGCTGCCCGCGGTCCTGGTGGATCCGCCGTGGGTGGTCGAGGAGAGGCCCGAGCCGGTGGAACCGGTGGTGGTCAAGGGGATCGCGGCACCGGACCACCGGGCGGTGGAGTGGGAACCCGGCGAGCGGGCCGCGTGGACCGCGCAGTTCTCCTACGCCCGCCGGGCGGACGACGGGACTCCGCTGATCGACCTGCACCGTGCGGGTGACCTCGACTTCCAAGGTCAGATCGAGCTGTTCCTGAGCGGTCCGGTGGACGAACTCCGTCCGCTGCTGCCGGAATGGGACTGCAACAGGTGGTACGCGGCAGGCTCCCTCGCCAAGGCGATCGTGGCCCGCTACGAGATCGACGCCCTCCCGAACGCGCTGAAGGTGGTGGTGGCGCAGAAGGCCGCCCAGAACGGGCTGCTGCTCCCGTTGGTGTCGCTGGAAACGGCCAGGCTGGTGGCGCGGTGGCTGGTGAAGCTCAAGACCACCCGCGAACTCCGCGTCGCGTGGCTGCTGCGCAACCCCTCGCACGCTGCCCGGTTCCTGGTGCTCGACGCGGTGGGTCCGGTGGGTGCGGCGCGCCAAGCGGCGGAGGCCGCGTTGCGGATCATCCCGGAGCACGCTCGGGAGGCGGCGCGCGAGTACGGGCCCGAGGCCGAAAGGGGGATCGCGGCCACGCTCGTGGCGGACGTCGTGGTGCCGCTGAAGGTCCCGACGCTCGGCAAGTGGATCGACCCGCGAATGCTGCCCCCGGTACTGCTGCGGGGGACGAACCAGGCGTTGCCCGCGGAAGCGGTCGGCACCCTGCTCACCTTGCTCGCGTTGAGCACGCCGAACGACGGGCACGCCGACCTGAAGGCCGTGCGCGAAGCCTGCGACGAGGTCTCGCTGGCCCGGTTCTCGTGGGAGCTGTTCGAGGTGTGGCGCGCCAACGGGATGCCGGCGACCGACGGCTGGGTGTTCACCGCACTCGGCCTGCTGGGCGACGACGAGGTAGCGCGCGGGCTGGTGCCGTTGATCCGCGCGTGGCCGGGCGAGTCCCAGCACCCGCGGGCGGTGACCGGGCTGGACGTCCTGGCCGCGATCGGCACCGACGCGGCGTTGACGGCGCTGAACAGCATCGCGCAGAAGGCGGAGTTCGCCGGGATCAAGAGGAAGGCGCGGGAGAAGATCGGGGAGGTCGCCGCGGGGATGGGGCTGACCGCCGAGGAACTGGGCGACCGGCTGGTGCCCGACCTCGGTCTCGACGACGCGTCGAGCACGGTGATCGACTACGGGACGCGGCGGTTCACGATCGGGTTCGACGAGCAGCTCAGGCCGTTCGTGCTGGACGAGTCGGGCAAGCGGCTCAAGGCCCTGCCGAAGCCGGGCGCCAAGGACGACGTCGAGGTGGCCCCGGCCGAGCACAAGCGGTTCGCGCGGCTGAAGAAGGACGTCCGGACGATCGCGGACGACCAGATCGTCCGGCTGGAACGGTCGATGATGCTGGAACGCCGGTGGCCCGCGGCGGAGTTCCGGGCCTACCTGGTCGCGCACCCCCTGCTGCGGCACCTGGTCCGGCGGCTGGTGTGGACGACGGGGGACGGGCGTTCGTTCCGGGTGGCCGAGGACGGCACGTTCGCGGACGTGCGCGACGAGACCTTCCCCCTGCCGGACGACGCCGTCGTCGGGGTGGCGCACCCGCTGCACCTGGGCGAGGACGTGGCGGCGTGGGCGGAGGTGTTCGCCGACTACGAGGTCTTGCAACCGTTCCCGCAGCTGGTGCGGCCGGTGCGCCGGTTCACCGAGGCCGAGCTGTCGTCGAGGGTGCTGGAGCGGTTCAAGGACGTCGAGGTGGGGATCGGCGGGGTGCTGAGGCTGACCAGGGGCGCGTGGAAGCGCGGCGCGCCGATGGACGCGGGGATCGAGCACGCGATCACCCGACCGCTGCCCGGTGGCGGCTCGATCGAGGTGACCCTGGATCCGGGGATCGTGATCGGCGAACCGCACGAGGCCGGACCTCAGGTCCTGCGCGAGATCGGCCTGGTCGGAGAAAGGCGCACCTTCGCCGACCTGAGCCCGGTCACGGCGTCGGAGGTGCTGGCGGAACTGGCCACCTGACGGGCTGAGACGCGGTGGTCGGGTGCCCGCGTCCCGCTGTTCTGAAAACTGACCGGAAGAATTGTCGAAGTGCCCACGAAGGAATCCGGTGACGCCGAGGTGAGGCTGGGGAGTCGCTTCCGCAGACTCTTCGGCGCCACTCTCGTGTCGTCCATCGGCACCGGCATGCACACCGCCGCGTTGCCGCTGCTGGCTCTGCAGAGCACCGGCAGTCCGATGGCGTTGAGCTTCGTCGTCATGGCCGCCGAGGTGCCCTGGGTGCTGCTCTCGTTGCACGCCGGTGTCGTGGTGGACCGATTGGACCGCCGGCGGGTGATGGTGTGGGCGGACCTGGGCCGGTTCGCGGTCCTGGTCGCTCTCGCGGTGCTGATCGTGACCGCGCAGGTGAACATGGTGTGGCTGGTGCTCACGGCGTTCTTGCTGGGCGTTGGCCAGGTCTTCTTCGACCTCGCCGCCCAGGCGGCCATTCCCGACTTCGTGACGCGGGATCCGCGGAGCCTGGCGAAGGCGAACGGGCGGATCGCCGCGGCGGAGAGCAACGGTGAGGACTTCGTGGGGCCTCCGCTCGGCTCGGCTCTGTTCGGTGTGTGGAACTTCCTGCCGTTCGCTGGCAATGCTCTCTCGTTCGCCGCCAGCGGCCTGCTGATCTTCTCGATCGGGGCGGACACCAAGCCGAAGGAGACCCTCGAAGCTCCGCGCAAGAGCGTGCGGAGCGACATGGTCGAGGGCATTCGGTGGTTGTTCGGAAACCGGGCCCTGCGGACGCTGGCCACGGTTTCCTGCCTCGGCAACGTCGCCGCCACCGCTCAGTTCGCGATGCTGGCGCTGCTGGCCATGGAGGTCCTCGGACTTCCGGACTTCGGTTTCGGTCTGCTGCTGACGGCCACCGCGGTCGGCGCGACGACAGGGGGACTGGGCGCTGCGGCCGCCAGCAAGCGATTCGGCCCCGGCACCGTGATGCTCACGGGCAAAGCCGGCGTGGGCGCGGCCATTCTGGTTCTGGGGCTCACCGCGAATGCGTGGGTCGCGGCCGCGATGATGATGGTGACCGGTGCGCTGATGACCGCGGAAAAAGTCGTGGTGAGCACGTTGCGTCAGCAGATCGTGCCCGATGGGCTGTTGGGGAGGGTGCTCTCGTCGAGCAGGCTGGTGGTGATGGCGGGGGGACCGGTCGGTGCGGCCCTCGGCGGCATTCTGGCCAGCGTGTTCGGCGTTCAGGTCTCGTATGTCGCCGCCGGCGCTTTCCTGATCCTGGTGGCGTTGCTCTTCTATCCCTTGCTGAACAACCGCGCCATGATGCGCGCTACGGACGATTCAGGCAGGTAACCGCGATTCCACTCACGTGACCGGGACGAGTACGCCTTCGGCGACGACAGCGGCTTCCCCGAAGCAGGTGCAGTAGGCATAGCGCGTGCCGGTGGGGATTGGCGCATCGGTTCGTTGTTCGAACCCGACTCGTGGAGTGCCCGCCGTTTCGGCGCCGCCGTGGTCATCGACGACTGAGTCGCACCTGATGGGCGCTGAGGCTCAGGTGCGGGCGGTGATGGTGGTGTGCGGGTCACGACTCTCGGCCCGCCCGTGACGACCGCGACCGCGAGTGCGACAACGGTCGTCACCGCCGCCGCTTGCGACGCCGCCGTCGTCTGACAGCGGCCCGGGGCGCCCCGCAGATGGGTCACCGCGAGTGCGGCGGGCTCGTGGGCAGGTGTTTCCACGTCGTCGGGGGCACTGTCGTACTGTCCGCCATGACCACCCGGTGCCTGAACGCGCTCCTGACGCGCGTTCGGCGTCGGAGGGGTCGGCCGTCGCGCCGACCCGCCTCCGCACCCTCCCGACGACGGGGCGTGCCTGAAAACGACAGGTTGTTCTTGAGCACCACACCGGTTTTCGCCACCGCACTGCTGACACGCCTGCGTTCCACCCGGATGACCCCCGAGGTCCTGCGCACCGAGGTGTTGGCAGGTCTCGTGGTCGCCCTCGCGCTGATCCCCGAGGCGATCTCGTTCTCCATCATCGCCGGGGTCGACCCCAGCGTCGGGTTGTTCGCCTCGTTCACCATGGCCGTGGTCATCTCCGTCGTCGGCGGGCGACCCGCGATGATCTCCGCCGCCACCGGCGCCGTGGCACTGGTCGTCGCCCCGCTCGCCCGTGAACACGGCTTGGGCTACCTGTTCGCCGCGGTCATCCTGGGCGGGCTGTTCCAGATCGCGCTCGGCGCGCTCGGCGTGGCCAATCTGATGCGGTTCGTCCCGCGCAGCGTGATGGTGGGCTTCGTCAACGCGCTCGCCATCCTGATCTTCACGGCCCAGGTGCCCGAACTCGTCGACGTCCCGTGGATGGTCTACCCGCTCGTCGTCGCGGCCCTGCTGCTGATGGTGTTCTTCCCGCGGCTCACCAAGGCCGTCCCCGCCCCGCTGGTGTCGATCATCGCGCTCACCGCGTTGACCGTCGGCGCCGGCATCGCGGTCCCCACCGTGGGCGACAAGGGCGCTCTGCCCTCGTCACTGCCCGTTCCGGGCCTGCCCGACGTGCCGTTCACGCTGGACACGCTCAAGCTCGTCGCGCCCTTCGCGCTGGCTCTGGCCCTGGTGGGGCTGATGGAGTCGCTGATGACCGCCACGCTGGTCGACGACCTCACCGACACCCGCTCCAACAAGACCCGCGAGTCGATCGGCCAGGGGATCGCCAACATCGTCACCGGCTTCTTCGGCGGCATGGGCGGTTGCGCGATGATCGGCCAGACCATGATCAACGTCAAGAACGGCGCACGCACCCGGCTCTCGACGTTCCTGGCCGGGGTCTTCCTGATGATCCTGTGCATCGCGTTCGGCCCGATCGTCTCCGACATGCCGATGGCCGCGCTGGTCGCCGTGATGGTCCTGGTCTCCTTCGGCACCTTCGACTGGCACTCCATCGCCCCCGCGACGCTCAAGCGGATGCCGACCGGCGAGATCGCCGTCATGGTCGTCACCGTCGCCGTGGTCGTCGCCACCGGCAACCTCGCCATCGGCGTCGTCGTCGGCTCCGTCATCGCCATGATCATCTTCGCTCGTCGCGTCGCGCACTTCGCGACGGTGACCGGCCTCGTCGACCCCGACGGCCACCGGGTGGTCTACACCGTGAACGGCGAGCTGTTCTTCGCCTCCAGCAACGACCTCGTCCACCGGTTCG
This sequence comes from Umezawaea sp. Da 62-37, assembly GCF_032460545.1. Classification (GTDB taxonomy): domain Bacteria; phylum Actinomycetota; class Actinomycetes; order Mycobacteriales; family Pseudonocardiaceae; genus Umezawaea. The sequence goes on along the minus strand of NZ_CP135965.1, from coordinate 413,498 downwards.
ACTACGCGGGCGATCCCGACAAGGTCGTCGTCGACCTCACCGCCGCCCACGTCTGGGACGCCTCGTCGGTGGCCGCGCTGGACGCCGTCACGACCAAGTACGCCGCGCGCGGCAAGACCGTGGAGATCGTCGGGCTCAACGAGCACAGCGCCAGGATGCACGGCGCTCTCAGCGGAGAACTCACCGGAAACCACTGAGGTCCAGCCGCTGCGGCCGCTGGCGGTTCTCCGGGTGTGCGGACGTCCTGCAGGCTTAGCGCCGGATCCGCGACCGCGCCAGGTCGGGACAGGAATGGGTGGTGGCCCGCGTCGAGTCCGACGACCCGGCCCGCTCTGCGGGCGTACTCCCGCTGCGCTCGGGCGGGGGTGCCCGCGTCCTGGGCGCACACCAGGTCTTCTTCCCTGACGGTGTGGAAACCGGGCAGGACGTTGCCCGCGTGGTCGCGGAGAGGCAGGTCGGACATGGCGCGATCCAACCGCGGCACCGCCCCCGAGCGTCGTGTGCGGGCGGACCGGGGAGGCGTTCAGCACCAGGCGAAAGCCGGATTTGACCGGCGGTTGGGCGGCGGGGCGGGCCGGTTCGCGGCGGTAGACTGGGCGTTCGGCACCGGATGGGGGAGGCAGGCGTGGATCACGGCGACAAGCTCTTCTGGCTCTCGGTCCTGATCCAGCGCAAGTACGCGGAGATCTGCGCCGAGTACGACCTGACCCCCTCGCAGGCCACGCTGCTGTGCGCGGTCAAGGACGTGCCGCGGCGGATGGCGTACCTCGCCGCCTCGCTCGGCATGACCAAGAACGCGCTGAGCCAGCTTGTCGATCGCATCGAGCGGCTCGACCTGGTCAGCCGGGTGGGCTCGGAGCGGGATCGGCGGGTCGTCATGCTCGGGGTGACGCCCGCGGGGAAGGTGCTCGCCGAGGCCGTGTACGCCGAGATCACCAAGCGCCTGCCCGACATCGCGGGGAACCTCGACGCCGACGACCAGCGCGACTTCGAACGCGTCGCCATCGCCATCGTGGACGCGTCGGGCGTCTCGGCCTCCACTCCGTCCTGACCCACCGCGCAGTGCCTTCGAGGCACCCGTGCGCCTTGCGGAAGTTCATGGCGTGAACTAATCTTGTTCACGTCATGAACTAACGAAAGGTGCCACCATGAGCACGCAGGCAACCGGCACGATCGCGGTCTTCGGCGCGACGGGGCAGCAGGGCGGGGCGGTCGTCGACGCGCTCCTGGCCCGAGGAGCGGAGGTGCGGGCCCTCGTCCGCGCCCCCGAGTCCGACCGGGCGCGGGCGCTGGCCGCCCGAGGCGTCGAGTTGTCGGCCATCCGGATCGACGACCCGGCGTCACTGGCCGCCGCGTTGGAGGCCGTCGACGCGTTCTACTTCATGACCCCGGAATCCCATAGCCCCCAGGAGACCGAGGATGAAATCCGACTGGGCACCGCCCTCATCGACGCGGCGGTCGCGGCGCGCGTGCCGCACGTCGTGTTCAACTCGGTCAGCGGAGCGGAGCACGACTCGGGTGTGTCGCACTTCGAGTCGAAGGGCCGGGTCGAGGAGCGCCTGAGGCGGTCCGGACTGCGGGCCGTGGTGGTCCGCCCGGTCGCCTTCATGGAGAGCTTCGCGATGCTGCCGCCGACCGTGGAGGACGGCGAGATCGTTCTGAGGATGCCGGTGCCGGACGGCGTCCGCCTCAAGTTGGTCGCGGTCAAGGACATCGGCCTGGTCGCCGCCGCGATCCTGCTCGGCACCGCGGACGTACCCGGCGGTGCCGTCGAGGTCATCGGTGACGAGCTGACGGGCAGCCAGATCGCCGCCGCGTTCGGCGCGCACGCCGGGCTCCCGGCTCGCTACGAGGCCCTGCCGCTGAGCGTCCTCGGCGGCGATCCCGAGGAGGAGGCGATGTTCCGCTGGTTCGCGGAGGGATCCGCCTACCCGTCGGACCTCGCGGCGGTGAGGGCGATCGTGCCGACCACCTGGGACCTGGCCGAGTGGATCCGCTCCACCGGCTGGACCGCGCCCACCGACCTGGTCCCTTCCTGAGCGCTGCACGCGGGCCAGTTCGCCTGCCTGCCCTGTGGGGGCGCGCCTGACGATCTCCGCGTCCAACGGGCTCGTGTCGTCCACCCGCGCTCGACCGTTCAGCGGGAACAAGAAGATCGTTGAGGTGCCCCCGGAAAGTACTGGGTCCACTCGGCGGGCGTGAGTTCCTGGCCCTTGTCCTGGCAGAGTCGGGACATCACCCGGTCGACGTCGAGGTCGAGTTGCCACATGCCCATCCGGGAGTCGTAGAAGCGAAGCGTGTTGTCGTGGACGAGTGGAATCATCGCCAGGGCTCCGTGCCCGCGGACCGTCGTGACCAGTCGTGGTTCCAGTTGCTTCTCGATGTTCCAGATGCGAAGCATTCCGGCGTTGTCCGTGAAGGCGTAGTGCCCGTCATCGGTGAGTTGCAGTTCAGCCTGACCGGGGGATTCCGTGTCGATATCGACCCATTTCTCGATACTGCCGTCGTCGTGCACCTGCCAGACCCGCATCCGGGGTGAAGCCAGGAGGTTCTGTTCCGTGAGGAAGTGTCCGTTCCCGTCGTATTCCGTGGTGTACGTCAGGCCGCCTTCGCCCATTTCCGCCGAGTTCTGCAACGACCACTGGCCATCCGCTGTCAAACTCCACATGTCGATGAACTGGCTCGATGTCCAGTCGATCGGCTCATTGACAGAAAGGCGCAACGTGACAAGTCCGCGCCCGTCCGGTCGCATCGAAGTGAGGTGCGTAGTCGGAAGCGCGAGCTGCTTCGGATTTTCGAAGTCGGTCAGATCCCACATCATCGGCTTGATCTCCCGACCTGATTCCTCGACCTCGGTGGTGAGTGCGGTGCGACCGTTCTCGCTGAGAGCTTGCACGTCTTGCCTGCCCGGCAGAGTCCCCGCCTTCCGCGGATTGCCTGGGTCGCTGATGTCCCAGATGTCCGTGCGGTAGGTCTTCCGGTCACAGGTGAGCATGACCTTGGCATCGGCGCTGATCCGGACCAACGCGTCGTCGAGGTCGAGGTAGGCGGTCCTCGCGGCCGACTCGCCGGACACGCTCCACAGCATGGCGGGCGTATCGCCGTTTTTCGGGGTCACCGCGATGTCGGCGTGAGGGGAGAACGTGGCCGGGGAGTAGGAGCTCGAAAGTGTTGTGGATTGCTGGCCGATTGCGGCGTTGGCGTTGACGAGCGCCTCCGCGGTTTCCGGTGTCGTGGCCAGTGCTCGTGCCGCCAGCGCCACCTTGACGGCCTTGGCGGGATCTCCGTCGAGCATGTCCGCGACCTCGCCCGCGGCCTTGAGCGCCAACGCCGTGTTGCGTTGACGCGCCGCCTCGCGCTCGGCGTTCACCGCGACGACGACGGCCCCGGCGAACAGCAGGACGAGCACGGACAGCATGGCGACGAGCTGTTTGAGCCGTCGGGTGCGCCGACGGTCCGCGACCTGCCTCGACAACTCGCCTGCGGTGCTCGCGTCGAGGAAGGCGCGCTCGCGGGTGGTCACGACGTCGCCGAGGCTCTCCTGGGCCCGGATGAGCCGTGATCCGCTGTACAGGGTGTCGGGGTCGCGGCCGTGCGCTTCCCAGACGTCGGTGGCGTCGGTCAGCTGGCGGTGGATCCGCAGCAGATCGCGGTCCTCGGCGATCCAGTCCCGCAGTCGCGGCCATGAACGGATCACCGCTTCGTGCGTCAGTTCCACGGAGTCGTGGTCCAGCGTGATCAGGCGCGCGGCGGCCAGCCGGTCCAGCAGGTCGTCGGCGACGTCGAGTTCGCGGCGCGGGACCCGCCGTTTGGTGTCCTCGGTGCCCTGCCCCAGCGCGACCAGGCGCAGGAACAGTTGCTTGGCCGCGTGGCGCTGGTCGGGATCGAGTGACAGGAAGCTGTTCTCGGCCGTCTGGGCCAACGCGCCGCGGATCCCGCCCGCCGCTTCGTAGCCGCTGACGGTGATGGTGTTGCCACGCCGTCGCCGCCAGCTCTCGAGCAGGGCGTGCGACAGCAGCGGCAGCACCGCGGTGTGCCCGGTGGCCTGGGCGATGAGTTCCGCGACGAGCGCTCCCTCCACGATGCCGTGGGAACGGATGGCGGGCTGGACGATGGCTTGGCGGAGCTCATCGGTGGTCATGGGGCCGACCGCCACGTGGGCGTCGGTCAGCGCGGCGACGAGTTCGGGGTACTGGGTGCAGTGCGCGTAGAAGTCCGCGCGGACCCCGATGACGACCCGGCACCCGCTGGTGTCGGTGTTGGAGGCGTCGCAGATCGCGGTGATGAACCCGCGTCGCTCGTCCGGGTCGTCGCAAAGGGTGAAGACCTCTTCGAACTGGTCGACCACCACGACCAGGTCGGATTGGTCGGGGTTGGCCTGCCGGACGATCCGGTGCAGGTTGCGCGGATCCGCGACCAGGTCGGCGTGCGCCTGCGGGGCCGGGACGCCCGTGAGCCGGGCGAGCTGGACGGCGCACTCCTCCCACGGATGCCGACCGGGGGTGAACAGGACGGTCCGCGCGCCTCCGTCGACCAGCCGGGGCAGCAACCCCGCCCGCAGCAGCGAGGTCTTGCCCGCACCCGAGGCGCCGAAGACGGCGACGAACCGCTTTCGCGCCATCTTGGCCTCGAGTTCGTCGACAAGTCCTTCGCGGCCGAAGAACAGATCCGCGTCATCGACACCGAATGCGGACAAACCGACGTAGGGGGCGGTGGCGGTGTCGTCCGGGGACTCGGTCGGAGTCTCGAGGACGCGTGAGACGCCCTCCCATTTCGCCTGCCATTCATCGGGATCGCCACCGCAAGCGGTCACGTAGGCGAGGGTGACGGCCAATGACGGCAGCTGTCGTCCGCCCGCTGCCTCCGACAACGCGGTGGCCGAATAGTGCGCCCGTTGCGACAGCTTTCGATACGGGGCATTCCCGGCCGTGCGGCGCAACTCGCGCAGACCGGCGGCGAAGTCGGCCAATTCCGCCGGGGCGGAGTCCAGAGGTCGTTCCGGTCTGGCCACTGCTGTTTCCCCCCACGTCGCACTTGTTCACCCAGTGTGCTGGGAGGGTTGCGCACTGTCCAGGCTTGTTGATTGACCACCATCGGTCGCTGGTCGCTGGTCAACCCCGGGTGTTCTAGAAATCGATCTGCGAAGCGGTCGACGGCTCGCGATCCTCGAATTGTCCAAGGCGAAATCGGGCGGACGGGTTCGAACGCCATCGCGGAGGCAGGACAAGATGGCGATCCACATGGGTGCGGCCCGGCACACGGGGGGTGGTGCCGGACCGCGCTCGTGGTCGACCAGCCCCGAGGGGGACGGGTCCTCAGTCCAGGCAGAACTCGTTGCCCTCGACGTCCTGCATCGAGATGCACGACTCGTTCTCGCCGTCGGCGGACAGCAGGCGCACGCGCACCGCGCCGAGCGCGACCAGGCGTGCGCACTCGGCTTCCAGCGTGGCCAGCCGCTCCTCGCCCGCGAGCCCGGTGCCCGCCCGCACGTCGAGGTGCACGCGGTTCTTGGCGACCTTGCCCTCGGGAACGCGCTGGAAGTACAGCCGCGGGCCCACGCCGGAGGGGTCGACGCAGGCGAACCACGAGTCCCGGTCGCCGGGGGACAGGGAGCGGTCGTAGTCGGTCCAGGTGGTGAAGTTCCCTGGTGGTGGCGGTACGACGTACCCGAGCACCTCGCACCAGAAACGGGCGACGCGCTCGGGTTGTGCGCAGTCGAAGGTGACCTGGAACTGCTTGACCGACCCCATGGGACCACTTTAGTGGAGCGCCTGGGCCCACGGGCGGTGGCGGTCACCCCGGTCCACAGTGGACCGGGGCGCCGGGTCAGGCTCCGGGGCGGTTGCCGGTGGGGATGGTGATGGGTGTGGTGGTGGGTGAGCCGGCCTTGTTGAGGAACAGCATCGCCAGCGCGCGGATGAACTGGTCGAACATGTAGAACCCGACGGGCGCGATGGGGATCAGCCCTTCGCGGAACGCGATGTAGGCGGGCCACCCGGTGCGGACGGTGGCGGCGGCCACGTAGTCGCGGCGCAGCCCGAGCCAGTCGCCGATCCGGTCGCTGAGCACGTAGCGAACGAACTCGTTGATGAACCCGCGGGTGACGCCGAGGTCGACCTGGGCGGTCAGCCCGAGCAGGTCCTCGGCCAGTTCCCGGCCCTCCGTCGACGGGGTGAGGATCAGGGTGAGGACCTGCGCCGCCTGGGCGTCGGCCGCGGCCCAGGTCTTGGGGATGAACTCGTCGCGCACGCCGAGCAGGTGGATGGCGACCTGCCACTGGTGCAGGAACGCGTCCTCCTCCGCGGCCGTCATCGGGACGTGCCACTCGACCAGCTTGCGGTGCACGAACGTGCCGAGGCTGTGGAAGGTGACGAGGATGTCGCCGTTGCTGATGGGGATCTGCTCGTCCACCACCGCTTTCCAGCGCGAGGACTGCGGCAGCAGGTGGCGCACCGCGGCGTGCACGACGCGGGTCTTGTTGGCCGTGACCACGAACTGGCCCGAGGGTTCGAACGCGGTCAGCTCGCTCAGGTCGTAGCCGAAGGTGAACGTCTTGGCCGCGCGGTCCTGCATGTTGGCGCCGCCCGCGGACCAGTAGACCGATTTGGCCTCGCGGGGGATGACCGTGCTCATGATGCCGCTGCCCAGGCCGTAGAGCATCAACAGGTAGGTGTCCTTGCGCCGGTTGAAGTCGGCGGCCAGGCGCAGCTTGGCGCGGTCGGCCCACGAGGGCAGCGCGGCGGCCTGCCGCAGGTGGGCGGCGAGGTCGGCGGGTAAGCCGCTGGGCACCGGGCGGTTGTTGTCCACCCACGGCCGCCACGCGGTGTTGACCGCCGGGATCTGGCCGGTGTCGAGGAGCGTCGCCATCAGGCGGTCCAGGTCGTCGTCCCAGGTCCACCACGGATCGGTGCCCGCGGCGGCGCCCGCCGGGGCCGCCAAGGCCGCGTTGGCACCCGCCACGCTCACCAAACCCAGCGCGACGCCGAGTGAAAGGACATTCCTTCTGCTGAGATTGCCCATTTACTTACCTAGCTTCCTTGGTAGGCATAGGCGCTGCTGGTGCGGTGTTTCGCGGGAGCAAGCCAGCCTCGTTGCCGCTTGATCTGAGACGAGATTCCTGGTTAACATATCGAAGCTGGTCGGCCGTCGGCAAGGGCATCGCCGATCTGAATCGGTCCGCTACTCCAGAGGAGTCCGCATGACCAGGGAGCAGGCTCGGATCCCGGCACCCCCGACCGTCGCGACGGCCGGGTCGCGCCCCGCGTGGGTGACCGACGAGGTGGTCGCGCGGTGGTGCGGATGGGTGCGTCGCGACGTGACCCGGCACGGGAACCCGGCGCCCGAACCGCTGACGGCCGCCGCGCCCTACGACCTGTCACCGACCGCGCCGGTCCCCGCGTGCGCCCCGGAGGACGTCGCGGCCGCGGTCGTGGCCGCCCGTCGGGCCCAACGGGAGTGGGCCGCCACGTCGGCCGCGCGCCGCGGCGGGATCGTCCTGGCCTTCCACGACCTGCTGCTGCGGCGGCAGGAGCAGGTGCTCGACCTGATCCAGTGGGAGACGGGCAAGGCGCGCTACCACGCCTGGCAGGAGGTGGCCCAGGTCGCGACCATCGCCCGGCACTACGCCCGCCGCGCCCGGCGCTACCTCGCACCCCGGCGCGTGCGCGGGATGGTGCCCGGCCTGACGAGGGTCAGGGAGGTGCGGGTGCCCAAGGGGGTCGTCGGCGTCATCTCCCCCTGGAACTACCCGCTCTACCTCGGGGTCGGGGACGTGCTGCCCGCGCTGCTGGCGGGCAATGCCGTCGTGTCGAAGGCGGATCCCCAGACCCCGCTGACCATGCTGTGGACCCGAGACCTGCTGGCCGAGGCCGGGCTGCCCGACGACCTGTGGCAGATCGTCACCGGGTCGGGGCCGGTGGTGGGGTCCGCCGTGGTCGACACCGTCGACTTCGTCTGCTTCACCGGGTCGACCGCCACCGGCCGCACCGTGGCGGAGCGCGCCGCGCGGCGACTGGTCGGCGCGTCCCTGGAACTGGGCGGGAAGAACCCGCTCATCGTGCGCGAGGACGCCGACGTCACTGCCGCGGCGGCGGGCACGGTGGTGGCCGCCTTCGCCAACTCCGGGCAGATGTGCGTCCACGTCGAACGCGTCTACGCGCACGAGGCGGTCTACGACGCGTTCCGCGACGAGCTGGTGCGCGCCACGCGGGCGTTGCGGCTCGGGCAGACCTACGACTACGCGCCGGACCTCGGGCCGCTGGTCTCCCCGGCCCGGCTGGCGGCCGTCGAAGCGCACGTCGACGACGCGGTGGCCCACGGGGCGACGGTGCTCGCGGGCGGCCGCGCCCGCCCCGACCTCGGCCCGCTGTTCTACGAGCCCACGATCCTGGAGGGCGTCACACCGGGGATGGCCGTGCACGGGACGGAGACGTTCGGCCCGGTGATCTCGCTGTACCCCTACGCCGCGGGCAGCGATCCGGTGGCGCTGGCCAACCAGGGGACCTACGGCCTGTCGGCGTCGATCTGGTCGAGGGACGGCCGCGAGGCCCGGCGGATGGCCGGGCGGATCCGGTCCGGCTCGGTCAACATCAACGACGGCGCGGCGGCCGCGGCGGGCAGCGTCGAGGCCGGGATGGGCGGCATGGGCGACAGCGGCCTCGGCAGGCGGCACGGCGCGGAGGGCATCCGCAAGTTCACCGAGAGCCAGACGATCGCCGCGCAGCGACTCCTGCCGCTTGGCCCCTCGCCGAAGTCGACGGCGGACGGTTTCGTCCGCCGCACCAACGCGCAGCTGACCCTGCTGCGCAGGCTGGGTGTCCGATGAGCGGCGACGCGGCGCGGCGGTGGCAGGTCTTGCGGGCGTCGGCGGGCCCGGTGGACACCGGTGAGCTCGACGCCCTGTGGGCCGATCTCGAGGTCGTCGACGCGTCGGCGGTCCTGGGCTCCTGGCGGGGTTTCGCCTTCCCCACCGGGCATCCGCTGGAGGCGGTGCTGATCAGCAGCCGGTGGCACGGCAAGCGGTTCGTCGCACCGGACGACGCCAAGCCGCTGATCCGCCGGGGCGAGGACGGCACCTTCTACTCCGACACCACGGCGGGCAGGGGCGAGGCGTCCCTGTGGAACGTGGAGTTCCGCGGCGAGGTCACCGCCACGATGGTCTACGACGGAATGCCGGTGCTCGACCACTTCAAGCGCGTGGACGACACCACCCTGATGGGCGTGATGAACGGCAAACCGGGCGTCGTGCTGGCCCGCGGCCGCCACTTCTACTTCGGCCTGGAACGCGAGTGAGGACCTCGGTGCTGCTCTCGTGCGGCTCCGGGCCCAGCGAGGTCGTCGACGCGGAACCGGACGACCCGCGCCCGGACGAGGTGGTCGTCCGGATCGAGGCGGTCGGGGTCTGCCACACCGACCTGCTCACCCTGCGGGTGCTGGGGGACCGGCCCGCGGTGCTCGGCCACGAGGGGTGCGGCACCGTCGAGCGGTTGGGCTCGGACGTCGACACCCTCGCGGTGGGGGAGCGGGTCGTGATCTCGTTCTCCTCCTGCGGCGGGTGCGCGCAGTGCGGGGCCGGTCAGCCCGCGTACTGCGCGTCGGCGGCCGCGCTGAACAACTCGGGACGACGCCCGGACGGCTCCGCGACCATCCGCGTCGGCGGCGAACCGGTGTTCGCCGCGTTCTTCGGCGTCGTGGTGGAGACCGCCGCGCCGCGACCTCGCCGCCCGGTTCGGAGCCACCGCTGCGCGGCCTGCGCCCGCGCGGGTGCGGTCGCCGACCAGCGGGCCGGTTCGGTGCTGAAACCGGTGCCCCTGCCCGCCTGGTGGCGAAGTCGACTTCCGAGCGCACAATCCGAAGAGCCCAGGATCGGAGTCCCGATGACCAGCGTGATCCCCGCAGGACGGTCGCTCTACGACGACGACCACGAACTGCTGCGCGACACCGTCCGCGCGTTCGTCGACAAGCACGCCGCGCCCCACGCCGAGCGGTGGCGGGCGGAGGGCAAGGTCGACCGCGGGCTCTTCGAGGAGGCCGCCAAGGCCGGGATCCTCGGCTTCACCATCCCCGAGGAGTACGGCGGCGGCGGTGTCTCCGACTACCGCTTCAACGCGGTGATCGGCGAGGAGTTCTCCCGCCATCCGGTGTCGGACGGCCTCGCCGGGGTCGCGCTGTCCAACGACATCGTCATCCCCTACTTCACCGACCTGACCGACGACGAGCAGAAAGCCCGCTGGCTGCCGGGGATCGCCGCCGGGAAGCTCGTCGTCGCGGTCGCCATGACGGAACCGGGCACCGGCAGCGACCTGGCCGGAATCGCCACCACCGCCGTCCGCGACGGTGACGACTACGTGGTCAACGGCAGCAAGGTCTTCATCTCCAACGGCCAGAACGCCGACCTCGTGGTCACCGCCGTCCGGACCGGACCCGACCGCCACCGGGGGATCAGCCTGCTGGTCGTCGAGGCCGATCGCCCCGGCTTCTCCCGCGGCCGCAACCTGGAGAAGGTCGGCCTGCACGCCCAGGACACCAGCGAGCTGTCCTACCAGGACGTCCGGGTCCCCGCCGCCAACCTGCTCGGGGAGGAGGGGTCGGGCTTCCTCGGCCTGATGCGGAACCTGCCCCAGGAGCGGATATCGATCGCCGCCAACGCCGTGGCCTCCGCCGAGGGCGTGCTGGAGCGCACCCTGGACTACGTCAAGCAGCGCACGGCGTTCGGGCAGGCGATCGGGTCGTTCCAGAACACGCGCTTCGAACTGGCCGACATGGTCACCTCCGTGCGGGTGAGCCGGGCCTACGTCGACGACCTGCTCGCCAAGCACACCCGAGGGGAACTCAGCGCGGTGGACGCCGCGGCGGCGAAGTTCTGGACCACGGAGCAGTACGTCGGCATCGTCGGCCGGTGCCTGCAACTGCACGGCGGGTACGGGTACATGCTCGAGTACCGCATCGCGCACGACTACCTCGACTCGCGCGTCAGCACCATCTACGGGGGCACCACGGAGATCATGAAGGAGATCGTCGGACGCGACCTGGGTCTGTAGGTCCGGAGTCGTCGCGCGGCTGGTCGGACGGGACCACGTCAACCGCGAGTCACGCAGCGGGCGGTCACGGGCACCCGTCCCGTTCCGTGGTTGACTGACGTGCATGGCCCTGTTCCCGCGCGCGTCCGCCGGGGTGCCGCGATGACCGCCGAGCCGACCGCGGTCGTCCGGCCGCGCAACCGCAAGCAGCTCATCGTCGCGGCGGCGGGCCGGGTGTTCAGCGAGCGCGGCTACCACGCGGCGTCCATGGAGGAGATCGCCGCGGGCGTCGGCATCACCGCCGCGGCCCTCTACCGGCACTTCCCGAACAAGTACGCGCTGTTCGCCGAGTGCGCCGACGTCATGGTGGACCGGCTCGTCGCGGCCCTCGACGAGGTGCCCGCCGACGCGGCCCTCACCGACGTGCTCGCCGCCGTCACCAGGGTCACCGTCGCCCACCGCGCGTCCGGCGGCGTGTACCGGTGGGAGTCCCGCTACCTCAACCGCGAGGACCGCCACGCGCTCGCGGCGAAGTTCGCGCACGTGGTCGAGCGCGTCGCCGACGTGGTGCGGCGCGAGCACCCGCTACCGGACGAGCACCTGCGCGCCACGGCGGCGCTCGGCGCGATCGGGTCCATCACGACGCACCACGCCTCGATCGCGCAACGCCGGGTGGAGGAACTGCTGCTGGCGTGCGCGCTGCGCGTGGTCGCGACCGACCCGACGGCGGCCGCCGGGAGCGCGCACCTCGTCGAACTGCCCACCCCGCCCGTGCCGCGCACCCGGCGCTCGGAGATCCTCGCGGCCGCCATCCCGCTGTTCGAGCGCGACGGGTTCGCCAACGTCACCAACGGCAGGATCGCCGAGGCCGTGGGGCTGGTGTCCTCCGCGATCTACCGCTACTTCCCCGGCAAGGCCGACATCCTGGCCGCGGCCTGCCTCCAGGCCGCCGCGCTGCTGGCCCAGGCGGTGGAGCAGAACCTGCGCGGCGTGGACGACCCGCACGACGCGCTGGTCGCGCTGACGGCGACTTACGTGGCCTACAGCTTCGAGCACACCGCGCTCACCAGCGTCGCGAACGCCGAGATCGGCGGCCTGCCCACCGCCCTGCGGCAGACCCTGGTCATCGCGCAACGCGAGCACATCGCCGTGTGGGAGCAGCAACTGCGGTCGGCCCGCCCGGAACTCGACTCGCGCCAGGCCCGCGCGCTCGTGCACGCGGGGTTCGGCGTCGTCGTCGAGGCCGGGCGCAGACTGCGCTGGCAGGACAGCCCCGCCCACCGCGACGCCGTCGCCGCGTTCCTCATGGCCGCGCTGGGCCTGTGCCCCCTCGTCGCCCCCGGCCGCGCGAAAGCTCGCCGTCTCATTAGCGCCGAACGGAAGTCGCACGCGGTAGAACCACTGGCGTGATGCGAAGCCGTTCCAGAACCCTGTGCGTCCTGCTGGCCGCGCTGGCCCTCGTCCTCGCCCCCGCTCCGGCCTCCGCGGAGACCGGGCGGTCCGGGTTCGTCGCCCTCAGGTCGGTGGACCCGACGATCGTGCAGGAGATCCGCTACTCCACCCGCCACAACTTCGTCGGCGTCCCGATCGACGGCTACCTCGAACCCACCTGCCTGCTCACCAAGCAGGCGGCGCGGGCGCTGCGGACCGCGCAGCAGCGGGTGCGCCCGCTCGGCCTGACCCTGAAGGTCTACGACTGCTACCGCCCGCAGCGGGCCGTGGACCACTTCGTCCGCTGGGCCGAAGACCTCGACGACACGAAGATGAAGGCCGAGTTCTACCCGCGGGTCGACAAGACCAGGCTGTTCCTCGACGGCTACATCGCCGCGCGCTCCGGGCACAGCCGGGGCAGCACGCTCGACGTCACGCTGGTGCGGCTGCCCCCGGCGCCGCAGCGCCCGTACGCGCCGGGCGAGACCCTGCGGCCCTGCTACGCGCCGGTAGGCGTGCGGTTCCCGGACAACACCGTCGACATGGGCACCGGGTACGACTGCTTCGACACCCTCTCCCACACCGCCGACCCCCGGATCACCGGCGTCGCGCGGCAGAACCGCGACCTGCTCGTGGACACCATGACCGCGGCCGGTTTCACCAACCTCGCCGAGGAGTGGTGGCACTTCACCCTGCGCGGCGAACCCTTCCCCGACACCTACTTCGACTTCCCCGTGGCCCGTTCGTCCGCGGGGTGAAGCCGGTTTCCCGAAGCTCGGCGACAGGGCGGGAAAGCCGGCCCGACCCGATTCCGGAGATCGTGGGTAGAGTCGAATCGGAGATCAACAGCGGAGGTCGACATGAAGCGGAACATCAGCTGCCCCTGCGGTGAGCGCATCACCGGCCAGGACGAGGACGACCTGGTGGCGAAGACCCAGCAGCACCTCAAGGAGAACCACCCCGGCCACGACTACTCGCGCGACGAGATCCTCTTCATGGCGTACTGACCGGTGCCGCGGGCCCGCCCGTGAACCGCTCAGCGCGTTCGTGCCCCGGCGGCTGACCCGGCCCCGTTCCCCGAGGCCGGGTCGGCCGCCGCCACGGCGGCGGCCCCGTCCAGCTCCCAGCCCTCCGCGTACGCCGCGGCGAACCCGTCCCCGCCCAGCGCGGCCCGCCCCCGGAGGGTGAGGCCGCGGACCTGCGGGTCGGTGCGGTCGTGCGCGCCCCGCAGCCGGGCGGCGGCGCCGAGCAGCACGGCCGACTCGTGCGGGCGGCCACGCGCCTCGGCGAGCGCGGCCGCGTCCACCGCCACCAGCGACACGATCGGCAGCTCCCTGGTCGCCAGCGCGGCCGCGTACGCCTCCCGCTGCGCCTTGTCCGCGCCGGGCAGGTCGCCCCGTGCCAGGCAGAGCGCGGCCCGTGCGCTGCCGATCAGGGTCCGGACGTGCCCCGCGGGGAACGCGGTGCCACCGCGCAGACCGCGTTCGGCGTCGTCGAGCAGGTCACCCGCCCGGTCCAGGTCGCCCAGCCGCACCCGGAAGCCTGCTTCCCGCGCGTCGACCAGGACCAGCATCTCCGCCGAGGACGCGTGCAGCGCCCGCTCACGGGCCGCGTCGATCAGCGCCATCGCCTGGTCGGTGTCGCCGCGCCGCACGTGCACGTCGATCCAGAGCAGGTCGCTGTAGAGCTGGTCGCCGAGGCTGGGCGAGCCGAACTCGCCCGCCAGCCTCCGGGCCTCGCGCAGGTCGGCCAGCGCGCCGTCCAGGTCGTCGTACCGGCGCAGCTGGGCGCGCCTCGGCAGCGTGGCGGCCTGGCCCCAGCGGTCGCCGACCTGCCGGAAGCGGGCCAGGGCGGTCTTCACGTGGACCCGCATCCGGTCGAGCGCGCCCGCGTTCTCGGCGATCTCGGCCAGGAACATGTGGGCCAGCCCGGCCAGCCACACGTCCTCGCCGTCGGCCAGGCGCCCGAAGACCGCGAGCGCCGCCTTCTCGTCCTCCAGGAAGAGCAGGATCGGGCCGAACACGCGGTGGTGGCTCGACAGCTCCGCGTGCGCCACCAGCCGGTCGGCCAGCTCGCGCATCTCCACCCGGTCGTCAGCGGCCTCCTCACCGGTGATCCCGGACAGGAAGTCCGCCCGGTTGAGCAGGTCGACGGCTCGGGCGCAGTCGCGTTCGGGCGTCGGCCCGCCACCGGGCACCGCCAGCGCCTCGCCCAGCCAGTAGGCGCCGTCGGAGTGGCGGCCGAACATCTGCCAGTACCAGGTCAGCGCCAGGGCGAGGCTCATCGCGCCGGGGGAGTCGCGGACGGCGCACAGGTGGCGCAGGGCCGCGATGGTGTTGTCGTACTCGGCGCCGATGACCTGCATGGCGATCAGCTGGTCTGGCCCGCGCAGCCGGGGGTCGTTGCGGGCCATCAGATCGGCGAAGTGGGCGGCCGCCAGGTCGCGGGTCCCGCCGGGGTCGCCCAGCTGTGCCGTGCCGTACTCGCGGATCGTCTCCAGCATCCGGTAGCGGCCGGGGTCGGGCGCGAGTTGCAGCAGCGACCGGTCGACCAGGCCCGCCAGCAGTTCCGCGATCCCGTCGACCGGCACGGTGGTGCCGGCGCAGACCGCGGCGGCCGAGGCGGGTGTGACGCCGCCGGGCAGGACGGCGATCCGTTCGGCGACCACGCGTTCGTGCTCGCCCAGCATGTCCCAGCTCCAGGCGATCACCGCGCGCAGCGTGCGGTGCCGGGCCGGGGCGGAGCGGCTGCCGGTGGCCAGGAGCCGGAACCGGTCGGAGAGGCCGTCGGCGACCTCGGGGAGCGACAGGGTCCGCAACCGCGCGGCGGCCAGTTCCAGTGCCAGCGGCATCCCGTCCAGGCCGCGCACCACGCGCACGACGTCGGACAGCGTGGTCCCGTCCACGGCGAAGCCGGGGCGCACGGCGGCGGCCCGTTCGGTGAACAGGCGCACCGACGCCGTCCGGCGGGCCTGGTCCACGCTGTCGTCCGGGCCGGGCAGCGGGAGCGGGCCCAGCGGCAGCAGCACCTCGCCGTCGATCGCGAGGGGTTCGCGGCTGGTGGCGAGCACGCGCAGGCCGGGGCAGCGGGGGAGCAGCGCCGCGAGCAGGTGGGCCACGGCGTCGACCAGGTGCTCGCAGTTGTCGACCAGCAGCAGGCTCTCCCGGCCGCCGAGTTCCCCGATGAGGGTGTCCAGCTCGTCGCCCTCGATCCGCGTCCTGGCGTCGAACACGGTGACACCGCGCGGTCCGATCCCGGCGAGCACGGCCGCGCCGACCTTGGCGGGTTCGGTGACGGAGGCGAGGTCGATCATCCGGGCGAGGGCCCCGTGGCGGCGGGCGGCTTCCACGGCCAGGCGGGTCTTGCCCGCGCCGCCGGGACCGAGCACGGTGACCAGGCGTCCGGCGGCGAGCAGCGCGGCGATCCGGGCCAGGTCGTCGTCGCGGCCGACGAAACTCGTCAACGGCGAGGGCAGCGCGCTCGGCTTGCCGACGGGGGCGGGCCGCTCGGCGCGCAGCAGATCCATGTGGCGTTCCCGCAACGCGGTGCCGGGGTCGGTGCCGAGGGTGTCGGCCAAGGCCTCGCGGACCCGCTCGTACACGGCCAGCGCCTCGGCCTGGCGTCCCAGGGCGGCGAGCGCGTCCACCAGCAGCGCGGCCGCCCGCTCGTGCGTCGTCCGCTCGGCCAGCAACCCGGTCAGCCGCGTGGCGGCGACCTCGGCCCGCCCCGACGACAGCTCGACGTCGGCGAGGTCGACGACCGCCTCGACCGACAGTCCCGCCAACCGGGTGGCGACCGCGGGCGCGACCGCGGCGACCACCGCGGGTTCGGCGCCGGGACGGTCGCCCCACAACGACACGGCTTCCGCGAGCGCGGCGCCTGCGGCTTCCAGGTCACCCGCCCGCAGCGCCTCCCGCCCGGCGGCGGCGAGCCGTTCGAAGCGCAGCGCGTCCACGTCGGCCACGTCCACCGCCAGCCGGTACCCGCCCACGGCCTGCACGACGTCGTCCGCCGAGCCGAGAGCGCGGCGCAACCGGGAGACGAGGGTCTGCAGGGCGGGGGAGGGGCCGGACGGCGGGTCCTCGGCCCAGATCGCGTCGACCAGCACGCCCGGTTCCACCGGGTGCCCACCGGCCAGGGCCAACCGCACGAGCAGGCCCTGCAACCGCGCGCCCGGAACGGGCAGCACGGCGTCACCGCGCGCCGCGTGGAACGCGCCGAGCAGCGTGACCCGAAGCCGTGCGCCCCCGTCCATCCCCCGATCTTCCCGCGCTCACACGCACGACCCCAAATCAGGTCGGCCGTGTCAGCGCCGTGTTCGGCCGGTGTCAGAGGCCCGCCCCAGTCTTCGCACCACCACCGACCGAGGGAGCACCTGATGACCGACACGAACACCTGGGTCCGGAGCTGGAGCGCCTCACCCCAGGCGGCCCACGACGGGCTCGGCTCGCTCGACGACCACCCGCCCCTCGCCGACGTGACCCTGCGCCAGGTCGTGCGCGTCGGCGGCGGCGGACGCCGGGTGCGCGTCCGCTTCACCAACGAGTTCGGCACCGCGCCCTTCACCATCGGCGCGGCACGGGTGGGCCTCACGGCCCCCGGTGGCGGCGTCCAGCCCGGCAGCGAACGCGCACTGACCTTCTCCGGCGCGCCGACGGTCACCGTCCCGGCGGGCGCGCCGATCCTCAGCGACCCGGTCGACCTGCCCGTGCCCGCCCTCACCAGGCTGACCATCAGCCTCCACCTGCCCGGCCGCGTGGAGACCTGCACCTGCCACGACCCCTCCCTGGACACCGGCTGGACCATCCCCGGCAACGCCGTCGCCGCACCCACCCTCCCGGCCAACGCGGTGGACCTGCCGGTGCGAGCCCTCATCTCCGCCGTCGACCTGCTCCCGGACACCCCGGCCAAGGCCGTCGTCGTGCTCGGCGACTCCCGCGTCGACGGCGCGGGCTCCACCCCGGACACCAACCACAGCTGGCCGGAACTGCTCGCCCGGCGACTCGTCGAGCAGGGCGCCGGGGGCTACGTCTCCAACCAGGGCATCAGCGGCAACCGCATGCTCAACGACGGCATCGGCACCGCCGCCCTCGCCCGTTTCGACCGCGACGTCCTGGCGACACCGGGCCTCGGCCACCTGGTGCTGGCCGTGGGCGGCAACGACCTCATCATCTCCGCCGCCCCGCGTGACGACGGCCCCATGGCCGACTTCCTGAAGATGTTCCCCGGCGCGCCCGTGACGACCGACGACGTCATCGCAGGCCACCGGCAGCTGATCGCCCGTGCGCGCGAACACGGCGTGAAGGTCCACGGCACCACCGCCGCGCCCTTCGGCGGTTCGGACCTCTACACGCCGGATGGCGAGACCGCGCGTCTGGCGCTCAACGAGTGGATCCGCACCAGCGGCGCCTTCGACGCGGTACTGGACTTCGACGCCGTCTGGCACGACCCCGACCACCCGGACCGGATCCGGGACGACTTCCACGCGGGCGACCACCTGCACGGCAACGACGCGGGCTACCAGGCACTGGCCGACTCGGTGGACCTGTCGCTGTTCAGCTGACTCCGCACTTCGAACCACACGAGGGAACCGTGACCGACATCAAGCTCGAAACCGTTGTCCGCCAACCACTCCGGGTTCCGCGCAACCGCAAGGCGGGGGCGCTGCTCGCAGCCGGTGGAGGCGTCTACTTCACCGCCGAGTTCATCGCCGCCGCGGCGTGGACCGACCCTCCCTACAGCTACACCTACCACTTCATCAGCAACCTCGGCGTCCACGGCCCCACGACCGCGGTCGGGCAGTTCATGTACTCGCCGCTCGCCTGGGTGATGAACACCGGCTTCGTCCTCTTCGGACTCGTCACCCTGGCCGGCGTCGTCCTGCTGCGGGGACTGCCGCGCGGACGACGCGTGGTCGTGATCGTCCTGGCCACCCTGCTGGCGACCGGCGGCGTCCTCCTGGGCCTCTTCCCGGGGTCCGCCGAGACCACGGTCAACGGCGCACCCGACTACCACGGGCTCGGTGCCGCCGTGGGGTTCATCAGCGGCAACGTGCTCGCCATCCTCATCGGCAGGACGCGCGAATCCCTTGGGCTGTCCCGAGGGTTGGGGAGGGCACTGGTGATGGCAGGGGTGGTCGGCTTCGCTTCACTGGTGGCCTACGGCGTCATCCTCGCGCTCGGAACGAGCCCCGTCATCGGTCTCGTCGAACGCGGAATCGTGGACCCGTTCCTGGCTGGGTTCATCGCCGTGGGGGTGGCCCTGGTGCGGAAGCACCGCACCGGGCACTGATCCGACAGACTGGCCGCATGACAGGTCTGACCGCCGAGCTGGTGGTGGATGGTCGAGTCCCGCAGAATCCGGTGCTCGCCCCGAGCGGGCGTCTGCTCGCCTACGTCCTCGCCCCCACCAGCCGGACCGGTGACCACCTCGACACCGAACTGCGGCTCGTCGACACCGACACCACCGACACCGCCGCGTCCCGCCGGGTGACCGCCGAGACCGCGGCGGAGTCCCGGCCGGGGTGGTCGGCGGACTCGGGCACGCTGTTCTTCCTGTCGGATCACGCTGACCGCGGCACGCCGCAGCTGCACCGGCTCACCCTCGCCGACGGCGTGGTGACCGCGTTGACCAGCTGGCGCGCCGGCATCGTCGACCACCTGCCGCTGGCCGACCCCGACCTGGTCGCCCTGCTCGCCGTCGACGAACCCACCGAGCAGGACGCGCGCCGCGCACGGGAGCGGGACGACGCGATCGTCGTCGGCGGGCACGAACCGCGTGCGCGGTTGCGCCTGCTCGACCTGCGCACCGGCCGGGTGACCACGCCGGAGGTCTTCGGTGACCGGCATGTCGTGGAACTGCGGCAACGTCCCGACGGCGGTCCGCTCGCCGTGTTGACCCAGGCGGAGGCCGACAGCGACTACGGCCCGCGCACCTGCCGGTTGCACCTGTTCGACCTCGTGACCGGCACCGCGGAGGACCTCGGGCCGGTCGCGGCCGAAGCGCGGTCGTTGGCCTGGTGGTCGGAGGAGGACGGCTGGCACCTCGGCTGCGTCGCGCTCACCCCGCCGGTCCTGCAAGCGGGCACCGCCGTGTTCGACCTGGCGCTGGGGAGCCGCGTCCTGCGCAACCGGACCTCCGGTCTCCCGATGTGCCCCACCGAGCTGCGCCAGACCGACGCCGCCCCGCTGGTCGTGTTCGCCAACGGCCTGGACACGACCCTGACCCGGCTCGACCCGACCGGCCTGGCGACCCTGTCGCAGCACGCGGGCAGCCTCGACGGCCTCACCACCACGCCGACCGGCGGGGTGGTCGCGGCACTGGTCGGCACCCGCTACGAACCCTCGAACGTCCACGTCGGGCCGCCCGCCGGGCCGTTGCGGAAGATCACGGACACCCGCCCGGAACTGGGCGGCATCGCCCTGGGGACCCAACGACCGCTGGCCTACCGCGCCGCTGACGGCCTCGAGCTGGACGGCCTGCTCGTGCTGCCGGTCGGGAAAACCGCGTCTGACGGCCCGTTCCCCCTGGTCACGAGCGTGCACGGAGGTCCGTACGACCGCTACGCCGATCGTTTGTAGCTGTTCTGGTTCCCCAGCGCGCAGTGGCTGGCGGCCGCGGGCTACGCGGTGTTCCTGCCCAACCCGCGCGGCGGCCAGGGGCACGGCCACGAGTTCGCCGCCCGCGTCGCGGGCAGGGTCGGTCGGGAGGAGTGGACCGACATCCTGACGGGCATCGACCTGCTCGTCGCCGAGGGCGTCGCCGACCCCGACCGGCTGGGCATCGCGGGTTGGAGCCACGGCGGGTTCATGTCCGCCTGGGCCGTCGGTCGGACCGGCAGGTTCCGGGCCGCGCTGGTGGGCGCGGGTGTCGTCGACTGGGGCATGCTCGCCGCGACCGGGGAGAACGGGCGGTTCGAGGCCGCGCTCGGCGGCAGCACCGGCTGGTCCGGTATCGGCCCGCACCCCCACGACGCGGTCAGCCCGATCTCCTTCGCGAGTCGTGTCGACACCCCGGTGCTGATCCTGCACGGCGCCGAGGACACCAACGTGCCCCTCGGCCAGGCCGTGTACCTCCACCGGGCGCTGCGCCACTTCGGCGTCGAGCACGAGTTCGTGGTCTACCCGAGGGAAGGGCACTCGATCCGGGAACGCGATCACCAGCTCGACGTCCTGCGCCGGACCCGCGCCTGGTTCGACCGCAGGCTCCGGCCCTGACCGGCGACCGGATCCGGGGACACCCCGTCCCTGGCAGGCCACCGCGCCGCGGGTGTGTACTGGGGAGGTGATCGACCGGCCTGGACTCGCGGATTTCCTCCGTCGCCGCAGGGAACTGCTCCGACCCGCCGACATCGGCCTTCCCGAGGGTGTGCGGCGTCGCACACCGGGGTTGCGGCGCGACGAGGTGGCGCGGCTGGCCAGCATCTCCACCGACTACTACGCCCGCCTCGAGCAGTGCCGCGGGGCGAACCCGTCGGAGGCCATCGTGGCGTCGCTGGCCCGCGCGCTGCGCTGCGACCTCGACGAGCGCGACCACCTCTACCACCTGGCCGGGTTCTCGCCCCCGGCACGCCGCTCGGGCGGGTACGTCCGGCCGGGGGTGATGCGCCTGCTGGACCGGCTCGACGACGTCCCGGCGTGCGTCCTGACCGACCTGGGCGAGGTGCTGTGGCAGAACGCCATCGCCGACGTCGCCCTGGGGCCGGCCGAACAGCGCGCGGGCCGCGTCCGCACCATCGCGTGGAAGTGGTTCACCGAGCCGGGTCTGCGCGCCCGCTTCCCCGAGGAGGACTGGCCGCGCCATTCCCTCGCGCACGTCACCGACCTGCGGGCGACGTACTCGCGGCGCGCGGGTGACGCCGATGTGACCGGACTGGTCCACGGTCTGCTGGAGCGCAGCGAGGAGTTCCGCGGCCTGTGGGAACGCCACGAGGTCGCCGTGCACCGGTTCGACCGGAAGAGGTTCCTGCACCCCGAGGTCGGTCTTCTGCACCTGAACTGCGAGATCCTGCTCTCGCCCGAGGAGGACACCAGGGTTCTGGCGTTCTTCCCGACCGAGGGCACCGACGCGCGCGAGAAGCTCGACCTGCTGCGGGTGATCGGGGCGCAGGACTTCCGGGCGACCCTGTGACGCGTCCCCGTGCCGAAGCGGGTTCCGCCCATCCAGGGACAGGCTGGTCCTGGTTGCCCCCGGCGTGACGGCCGAAGCTGGTCCTGTCCGTCGACATCGACCTGTTCCACCACCGCGGTGCGGGTGACGGCGTCAACCAAGGAGCAGACATGGCGACCATCCTCATCACCGGCGGTCATTCCGGCATCGGACTCGAATCCTCGCGCAGGCTCGCCGCGCAGGGGTTCACCATCGTCCTCGCGGGCCGGAGTCCGGAGCGGATGCGGTCGGTCGCCACCGAACTGCGGGCGGCGCACGGTGTCGAGGTGCACACGGTCGAACTCGACACCTCCTCCCTCGCGTCGGTGCGCGCCGCCGCCGCCAGTTGCAGGGCCATGGTCGAGCGCGGCGACGTGGAGCCGCTGCGGTCGGTCATCTGCAACGCCGGTGGGAGGTTCGACGGCGATGAGCGCTACACCCCCGACGGGTACGAGCTGACGTTCGGGACGAACTGCCTCGGCCACTTCCTCCTCGTGGAACTCCTCCTCCCGGCGATGGCCGCCGACGGCCGTGTCGTCTACACCGCGAGTGGTACGCACGACCCCGACACGACCGACGGGAAGATGGTCGGAGCTGCCGTCGAGCCGAACGCGATCGCGCTGGCGAACGACGGGAAGGACGGGGCGAAGCCGTTGTCCGCGGGCAAGCGCTACTCCACGTCCAAGCTGTGCACCGTCATGTACTCCTACGAACTCGCGCGGCGGCTCGACCGCGCGGGCAGCGCCATCACGTCGATCGCGTTCGACCCCGGCGCGACGCCCGGCACGGGATTCCTGCGCGACATGCCGAAAGCGGTGCGGTGGTTCTCGAACACCTCGTTGATGACCAGGGTGTCCAAGCGCATCGGCGTCGTCACGTCGACGGTCGAGTTCTCCGGCGCTTCGCTGGCGGAACTCGCGGTCGACGCGCGGTACGCGACGGCGTCCGGTGGGTATTTCCAAGCCAGGGAAGGGAAGTTGTCGAAGACGCGGTCCTCGACGGTCTCCTACGACGAGCAGCGCGCGCTCACCCTGTGGAACGACACGAAGGAACTTGTCGGCCTCCTCCCGGAAGAGGAGCCCGCGCAGCTGCGGTGACGGCGGGGCGTCGACCGGGATGTCTACTCAGGAGCGGGGAAGCATGCCCACGAGCGACGTGATGATCCCGGTCCGCAGGGCGGTCCGCAGGTCGACGTGGTGGACCGCGAGCGCCGGTTCGGACTCGTAGACGGCGAGCAGGCTCGGTGGTGGCGTGGTGTACGCGGACAACGCGCCGGCCATGAGCAGGATGCTCAGGCAGAACAGCTCGGCGTGGTCGCCGGCCTCGGGCAGGTGTCGCCGGACGAGGTCCACCATGACCGCGAGGTTGCCCAGTGAGGCCCGCTTGTGCCTGCGGATCACCTCGACCGAGACGTTGCGCTCGAGCACCCCGGCCTGCGCGCCGAAGAGGTCGCAGAGCACCGTCCGGCTGGCGAGCGACCGGCTGAGCACGTCGGCCGCCTGCTCCGCCCGTTCCACCGCGGGCCGGTCGGAATCGACGCCGCGGGCCAGTTCCTGCTCCAGTTCGGTCAGCCAGGTGGCCGTCCGGTCGTCCATCAGGTCGAGCAGCACCGCCTCGCGGGACTCGAAGTAGCGCAGCACCGCCGTCTTGGCCAGGCCGACCCGCCTGCTCAGCTCGTTCAGGGTCACCTCGGCCACCGGCATCTCGTCGAGCATCGCGGAGGTCGTCTCCAGGATCGCCCGGCGCCGGACCTCGCGCTGCTCCTCGCTGCGCGCCCGCTGGAACGTCATGACGCCAACCCTAGCTTGGGTACCGGCGGTCCCTTGACAGTGTACCGGCGGTACATTACTGTTCGAAAAGTAAGTTACCGACGGTACATTGGAGAGCCCGACATGAAGTGGACCGAGCAGCAGATCCCGCGCCAGGACGGCCGGGTGGCCGTGGTCACCGGCGCCAACACCGGACTCGGTTTCGAGACCGCCCGGCGGCTCGCCGAGAGCGGGGCGTCGGTCGTGCTGGCCGTGCGCGACCCGGAGAAGGGCAGGCTGGCCGCCGCCCGGATGGACGGCGACGTCTCCGTGGAGGAACTCGACCTGACCTCGTTGGAATCGGTGCGCGCCGCCGCGGCGAGCCTGCGCGCCACCCACCCGCGGATCGACCTGCTGATCAACAACGCGGGCGTGATGTACACGCCGAAGCAGACCACCCGCGACGGCTTCGAGATGCAGTTCGGCACCAACCACCTCGGCCACTTCGCGCTCACCGGACTGCTGCTCGACCTGCTGCTGCCCGTGCCCGGCTCACGGGTGGTCACGGTCAGCAGCGCGGGCCACCGCATCCGCGCCGCCATCCACTTCGACGACCTGCAATGGGAGCGCTCCTACGGCCGGGCCGCCGCCTACGGGCAGTCGAAGCTCGCCAACCTGATGTTCACCTACGAGTTGCAGCGCAGGCTCGCCGCGCACGGCACCACCACCGCCGCCGTGGCCGCGCATCCCGGCGTCTCCAACACCGAACTGGCCCGCAACGTCCCGGCGGTCGTCCGCCGACCGGTCACCTGGCTCGCCCCGGTGCTCACCCAGCCCGCGACGGCGGGCGCGCTGCCCACCCTGCGGGCCGCGACCGACCCGTCCGTCCTGGGCGGCCAGTACTACGGCCCCGACGGCCTGGGTGAGCAGCGCGGCCACCCGAGGCTGGTCACCTCCAGCCCCGAGTCCTACGACGTGACCGTGCAGCAACGCCTCTGGGCCGTCTCGGAAGACCTCACCGGTGTGCGGTTCCCGGTGGGTCTGGCGGCCGCCGCGGTGTGATCCACCGCGTCGTGGGTCAGCGGCGGACGGAAGCGAGCAGACCGACCTGCGGAAGCATGCCCGCGGCGATGCGGCGTTCCTCGGCGTCGCGGATGGCGTTGACGGCGGTGGCGGCGCGGTCGGCGGGCTCGATCCACGAACCGCCGCGCCCGTCGACCAGACGCCACAGGACGCTCGTGGGCACCGTGGTCAGGTCGGAGCCCGCGCGGCCCAGTGCGGCGAGCATGGCGGAACCCCGGTGGAGGAAGTCGTGACCGCCGACCCAGGCGTCGAGCAGGTCGCCCGCGGGGAGTTCGGCGTCGAGCAGGCCGGCGGCGACCAGCACCGCGCGGTTGTCGTGCAGGAAGTGCGCGCCGTCGCGGTCCACCCGTTCCCAGGCGAACTCCTCGATGACGATCCGCCCACCGGGAGCCAGCAACGTGGCCGCGTGGGCCAGGACGCCGTCCAAGTCCTCGGCGTGGTGCAGGGAACGCGTGAACAGCACGACGTCGTACTCGCCGGAGATGTCGTGGACATCGGCGTGGATGACCGGCACGCCGCGTTCCCCGGCCGCGGCGACCATTCCGGCGTCGCGGTCCACGCCGGTGACCCGGTAGCCCAGGCCTGCCAAGGCAGCGGCCAGTGCGCCGCGACCGCAACCCACTTCGAGGACGCGAGCCGGGGGAGCGGGCAGCATCGGCTTCAGGTTGACGAGCGTGTGGGGCACGGCGAGAGGGGAAAGATCCATTCCGACGACCCTAGATCGACCGCACGGGACGGGCGACGGATTATCGGCCCCTTCGAACGGCGGCGGCGGGCCGGCTCCCGTCATTCCTCGACGGCGCCGCCGACCCGGCGGAGGTGGCGGCGGAAGCTGTAGGCCGGGTCGCTGGCACGGCGGGCCAGGTAGTCGTCGAAGCCGGTCTGCTTCCGGAGCGTGTCGCCCGACCTGATCCGGTCGGCCTGGGCGCGTTCGATCCGCCGGATCCGGTGCGCGGTGTCCAGTACTTCCCCGACGCGGTCGGCGGCGACGAACAGCACGCCGTCCTGGTCGCCGAAGACGATGTCGGCGCCGGTCGTGGTGTGCGGCCCGAACTCGGCGCGGGTCAGCGCCTCCGGTTCCTGCGCGTCGAGGCGGGTCGGGCCTGCGGGGAAGCTGCCGTAGCTGAACACCGGAAACCCGATCGCGACCAGTTCCGGGGTGTCCCGGTGCAGGCCCCAGACCACCAGTCCCGCCACCGAGGAGGCTTTGGCCTCCAGCACGGTGAGGTCGCCGACGCAGGCCTCGTCGGACCTGCCGCCGTTGTCGACCACCAGCACGTCGCCGTCCTGGGCCGAGCCGTAGGCCTCGAGGAACACGTCGACGCTGCCGTGGTGGCGTGCGGGCAGCACGCGTCCCGCGACCCGCATGCCGGGCGTGACCGCGGCGATGCCGGGTGGTGCGACGCGCAACGGGATGTCGAGCCGGACGCAGGCGTCGGCCACCAGCGGCGTGGACAGATCGTCGAAGGCCTTGATCACGGCGGTCCTCCTGGGCTCGGACAACCCTTCGACCCTATCTTCGGGGTGGACGCCCGAACCACTCCGACGAGTTCCGCAACGATCGCTGCGAAAGGGCTAGACTGCGGGGGTGAAGACCGGACAGCGCCGCCCGACCGGCAGGCCGCGGGGATTCGACGTGGACGAAGCCCTTGAGCGCGCCATGCTGGTCTTCTGGGAGCACGGGTACGAAGGGGCCAGTCTGACCGGTCTGACCGAGGCGATGGGCATCTCCACCACCAGCATGTACGCGACCTTCGGGAACAAGGAAGAGTTGTTCCGCAAGGCTTTGGAGCGCTACACCGAAGGTCCCAGCGCCTACCTGGCCCGAGCCCTGGAGGAGCCGACCGCCCTCGGCGTCGCGACCGCCGTCCTGGCGGGCACCATCCGGACCACGACACGTCCGGCGCGGCCCAACGGGTGCATGGGCGTGCAGGGCGCACTGGTCACCAGCGACGCCGGGCGCGAGGTCCGCGATGCCCTCATCGCCTGGCGCGACAACGGTTACTCCACCATTCGGGACCGGTTCCAGCGGGCCCTCGACGACGGCGACCTCCCCGCGGAGGCCGATCCGGCGCTGCTCGCCCGCTACGTCACCACGTTGACGTTCGGCATGGCCGTGCACGCCGCGAGCGGTGTCGACCGCGATGAACTCCAGGACATGGCCGACGCCGCGCTGCGCGGCTGGCCGCTGACCTGACGACCGACCGCGCCCGCTGAACCCGCGCGAAGGCCCGTCCCACTTCTGTAGTGATCGATGCAGAACGTGCTACGGTCGAGTTCTGCATCGATCGATGCACAATTCGACGAGGTTGCCGCGAAGAAGGGTCTTCCGATGTCAGACAACGACTTGCGCGAGTTCTACCTGCGCTACATCGCGGAACTCAACGCCCACGGGTTCGATCGGATGGACGGGTTCATCAACGACCGGACCACGTTGAACGGCGAGCCCGCCACCCGCGACGACCTCATCGCGGTCCAGAAGGCGGACGTGGCCGCGGTCCCGGATCTCCACTGGGAGGTCGAGGAGCTGATCTTCGACGGTGACCGCCTGGCCGCGCGCCTGATCAACACCGGCACTCCGGTGGAGGAGTGGCTCGGCGTGGCGCCGACCGGTAACTCGTTCGAGATCGTCGAACACGCCATCTACCAGGTGAGCGGTGGCCGGTTCGCGCACATGACCGCTCTGCACGACGGTGGCGAACTGCTCCGGCAGCTCACCGCCTGAACTCCGCGACCCGCACACCCGAACCCGCGAGGAGAGACATGACCGTCACACTGATCACCGGGGCCAACAAGGGCATCGGTTTCGAGACAGCCAAACAACTCCTGGAACTGGGGCACGTCGTCTACATCGGAGCCCGCGACCCCGAGCGGGGTGGGAAGGCCGCGGCGTCGCTCGGCGCGCGGTTCGTGCGGCTCGACGTGACCGACGACGCGTCGGTGGGCAGCGCGTTGGAGACGATCGACTCCGACGAGGGGAAGCTCGACGTCCTGGTGCACAACGCGGGTGTCCTCGGGAGCGAAGCCCTCGACGGCCCCACGGCTCTGAGGGTATTCGACACCAACGCGGTGGGGATCGTGCGCGTCACCGAGGCGGCGCTTCCCCTGCTGCGCAAGTCCTCCAACCCCAACGTGGTCACCATCTCGAGCAGCGCCGGGTCGTTCTGGGCGGTGAACAACCCCGACCGGCCGGAGTTCACCCTGCCGCTCGCGCTCTACTCCGCGTCCAAGGCGGCGGCCACCATGCTGACCGTCCAGTACGCGAAGTCCCAGCAGGGCATCAAGTTCAACGCATTGGAGCCCGGCACCACCGCCACCGACATGACCGCCGCCTTCGGCATCGGCAGGTCGCCGGAGGAGAGCGCCAAGGCCGTCGTGCGCCTGGCGACCCTCGGCGCGGACGGTCCCACGGGGACCCTCCGGGACGAGAACGGGGAACTGCCCTTCTAGCGCGGGTCTTCCGCCCGCACCGCCAAGAACCACGCCAGGCGCGACTCCCGTCGAACGAGATCCGGGAAACACGCCTTGGGTGCCGGGGACGGCGCGGTCGAACTTCCGTCCGAGTCGCCCCGTGCCCCGACAACCGTTGGCGTTGAAGGGTTCTAGACGTGGACCAGTTGGCCCCGGTGGTCGCGGGGGAGGTCGGCCTCGGTGTCGTCGAACCACCGGGCGTCGGTGCTCAGGTAGCGGAAGCAGACGGTCGTGCCCGCGTCCACGCGCACCGCGGTGGACGCCGTGCCGTTGGCGCGCTTGACCAGCCGGTGTCGCCCCGGCTTCCACCCGTTGAAGCAGCCCACGACGCTGGTGTGCCCCGGAGGCAGCGA
The DNA here is from genome assembly GCF_032460545.1 of Umezawaea sp. Da 62-37. GTDB lineage: Bacteria > Actinomycetota > Actinomycetes > Mycobacteriales > Pseudonocardiaceae > Umezawaea. Next base: position 385,247 of record NZ_CP135965.1, on the reverse strand, counting down.
TTCCAGCGGAAGGGAGAAGGTGATGTGGACTTGGCCGCCCACCACGGGTTTGACGCGGATCATCGTTGTGCCATTCCAAATCGTCAGCATGGGCAGCGGTCACCCAGTCGGCGTTGTGATCACGTCCACCTTGCCGGGTGACGAGGCGGACCGCCATGGTCGACACCCGGTCGTGTCGAGATGTCACACGGATGTCACAACGGGGGAACATGCGCCGCCACCCCCGGTGGTGTCCGCGCACCACCGGGGACCTCGTGGGCTCGGCTGCCGTGAACGGCCTGCTACTCGCCGTCGGGCCAGGTCATCTCCGCGCGCCCGGTGAACCAGTCGTTGCCGCCGAGGTGCCACACCGAGATGTGCTTGATCCCCTCGTCCTCGATCAGTTCCCGCTTGGTGTTGATGCCGGCGCTGTCCTGGTACACGTAGGTGTTGTCGTCGTCGCCGTTGGTCCAGGTCATCTCGCCGTCGGCGTTGCGGGTGGCGGTGGTGTGGCCGGGATGGGTGAGCGACGCGTCCTTGGTGTCGGGTGTGATCTCGTAGGTGCCGATCGGGCCGTGGTAGCCGTAGTTCGGCAGGCCGACGCCGATCCGGTCGACGTCGGGGATCCGGGCGAGGAGCCAGGCGCACCCGTTGCGGGCCCACTGGGCGGGTTGCACGGACTGCCCGACGCCCTCGTCGTACTGGTAGTCGTAGAGCATCATCACCACGCGGTCGACCTCGGTCGTGGTGGCGAAGTCCTCGTAGGCCCACTCGTAGCGGTTCTGCTCGTCCTCGTTCGTGATCGGCGGCCCGCAGATCTGGAGCTTCTTGCCCTCGTCGTGCAGCGCGGTGCCGAGGGTCCGCAACCAGGCCTTGTAGTCGCCGTGGACGGCGGCGGTCCAGGTGCCGAAGCGCTCGAAGTCGACGCAGACGCCGGTGAAGCCGCTGTCGACGCAGAAGTCCACCAGCGTCGAGATCGCGGCGGCCCGCTTGGCCGGGCTGTCGAGCATGGCGATCATGCCGAAGTCCCCGCAGGACACCGTGTCGTACTGCTCGTCGGAGTGCGCGCGCACGTCGGCGGCGTTGGCCGGGCTGTAGCCGTTCTCGCCCAACTCCTCTTCCGACCGCACGCTCATGGTGCCGTCGTCCTCCACGCGGTGGTATTCGGGCTTGAGCACGTGGATCACGCGGCCGTCCCGGTACTCCTCGTCGGCGTCCTCGGCGGGAGGGCCGGGGAACAGCCACGCCTCGATCCACGCGGTCCACGCCTTCGTGCCGGTCGTGGTGACCGCGCTCGAGGACAGCCAGTCCGACGGACCGCCGGGCAGCAGCGGCCGGACGCGGTAGGTGTAGGTGTACCCGGCGGCGACATCGGTGTCGGTCCAGCCCGTCGCGCCCGCGGGGAGGGTCGCCCTGAGGTGCCAGCCGCCGTCGCCCCGTCGGCGGCCGACCTCGTAGCCCGTCTCGGTGGTGGAACCGTCGGTCCACGACACGGCGATGGTGCCACCGTCCTGGACGGCTCCGACTCCGGTGGGCGGTGGCGTCGTCGAGCCGTAGGTGATGGTGAGCTTCGCGCCGCGGAGGTTGCCGGTGAAGTCGTGGGTGTTGAAGCCGATGTAGTTGTTGTCGGCGGCCCCGTTGTTGTGCCCGACGAGCGCGATGGCGTTGCCGCTGGCGAAGGCGGGCTGGTTCACGATCTCCTGCACCAGCGGGGTGACGTCGACGACGTCGATGCCGAAGCCGATCTCGGGATTCCACCGCGCTGGGTCGAAGGTCTTGGTGACGGCGGCGGTGGTCCTGGCCCTGCCCTCGGGTTTGCCCGCGGTCGTGTTCGAGAAGGTGGCCGGGTTGGCGGACTTCTCGCCGTGGAAGACCACCGGCGCCGAAGTGCCCGCGGCGACACCGGAGGAGTACAGGTCCAGGGAGGCGCTCCGGATCACGGCCCCCTGCGGCACGGCCACGTTCACGAAGCGCAGGCCCGCCCAGTAGTCAACCCCGGCGTTCAGCCCGAGGTGCTGCGTCGTGACCGTCGCGTTGAACGCGCCGTTGCCCGCCGCGTTGCGGGCGTCGTCCGTGCCTGCGGTGACTTGCAGGTCTCGCGTTGGCATGGTGGTCTCCTCGGAGTCGCGGAAAGGGCGCGAACGGGTGCACGTCCGATGGCGACGCTACGGACGGCGGAACGCCCGCACAGCCGGGGAATCCCTACATGAACCCCTCGACAGAACCCCGGCGTCGCGTCAGGTGGGGATGGCCGGGGCCAGGGTCGTGCGGACCAGGGCGCGCAGCCAGGCGTGGGCGACGTCGGTGTCGTAGCGCTGGTGCCAACTGCAGATCATCGGCGGTGACGGCACGGGGAGCGGCAGGGCCGTGGTCGTCAGGCCGAACGTGGCGATGAGGGGACGCCAGGAGGCTTCCGGCGCGGTCAGGACGGCGTCGCTGCGGCTGATGATGAGCATGGCGCTCGCGGCGGTGCTGACCGAGGCGAGGACCCGGCGGCTGAGGCCGTGCGCCGCGAGCATGTCGTCGACCGGGTCGGTGAGGCGGCCGCGGCGGGAGACCAGGATGTGCGGCTGGGCGGCGTAGGAGGCCAGGTCGAGTCCGCCCGCGCACGGGTGGTCGCGGCGCAGGATCGCGACGACCCGGTCGTGGCCGAGGGTCTCGGAGCGGAACTCGGGCAACTCGGGTGTGGAGGAGCCGATCGCCAGGTCGACGCGGCCGTGGCGCAGGTCGTCGGTGTCGGTGGCGGGCTCGGCCAGGAAGCGCAGGCGCACACCGGGGGCGAGTTCCGCGATGGCGCTCAGCAGCGGCGGCGCCAGCGAGGTCGTGAGTGCGTCGTGGCACTGCAGCGTGAAGGTGCGGTCGAGGTCGGCCAGGTCGAGGTCCCGGTCGGGCACGAGCACGCTCCGGGCCTGCCGCACGAGTTCGCCGACCTGCTCGCGGACGGCCAGCGCGTAGGGCGTCGGGGTCATGGTGCGGCCGGTGCGCACCAGGATGTCGTCGCCGGTCAGCCGCCGGATGCGCCCCAGCGAGCGGCTGACGGCGGGGGAGGAGAGCCGCAGCCGGTCGGCGGCGCCGAGCACGCTGCCCTCTTCCAGGAGCGCGTCGAGGACCGTGAGCAGGTTCAAATCCAATTGCATGGGAGTAAATCCTACCTTAGCAAGAGTGCATTGGACTTAATCGCCCCGAGGCTCGAAGGTTGTCCCATGACCAACGAACTGCTCGACGTGGTGACCGCCTCCGTGCAGGAAGCCGGGAAGCGGCTGCGCGCCATCGGCACCCGACCCCTGACCACCGAGGCCCTGATGGCCGCGTTGAAGATCAACGACGACGCCGTCGTCGACGTGCTCCGGCCCGCCCTGACCGCCGCGCTGCCCGGTTCCGGCTGGAACACCGACGAGCACGGCTCCGGCCCGATGCCCGACGGCGACTGGTGGGTCGTCGACCCGGTCGGCGGCAACCTCCACGCCGTGTACGGCATGGGGGACTGGAACATCGGCGTCAGCCTGGTGCGCGACGGCAGGCCCGTCCTCGCCGTCCTGCACACGCCGACGACCGGCGAGATGTTCACCGCGGTGGCGGGCGAGGGCGCGCGGCTCAACGGCGTCCCCGTGCGCGTCTCCGGGAAGACCGACCTGTCCGTGGCGCTTGCGGGCACCGGGCAGGCCAAGCCCAACCACGACCCGGCCGACGTGCGGAGGGCCGCCGACGCCATCGCGGCGATGACGGGGACCGCCCTCTACGTCCGGGTGTCGGTGCCGGTGAGCCACCAGCTCGTCCAGGTCGCCGCGGGCCGCATGGACCTGCACTGGCAGTTCGACAACCTGCGCTCGCACATCGCGCCCGTGCTGATCGCGCGGGAAGCGGGCGCGACCGTCACCGACCTCGACGGCAAGCCGTGGCAGGTCGCCAGCGACGGCTACCTGGCCGCCGCGCCGGGCCTGCACGCCGCCGCGCTCGACATCCTGCGCCCCGCGCGCTGAAGGGGAGGACCACGATGGAAGAGCTGCTCGAACAGGTCAGGGCCGCGGTCGTCCGAGCGGGCGCGGCACTGCTCGACGAGTACACCGACACGGCCCGCCCCGCGAACAAGGCGGAGATGGGCGAGATCGGCCGACGCCTCGACGACCTCGTCACCGGCATCCTGGAACCCGCCCTCGCCGGGATCCGGCCCGAGGCGCGCTGGATCGGCGACGAGCAGGAGACGGCGGCACTCCCGCCGGGCGAGTGGTGGGCCGTCGACCCGATCGAGGGCGGCGTCAACCACGTGCACGGCATGGACCAGTGGGCGGTGACGGTCACCCTGATCGAGGACGGCGTGCCGGTGCTGGCGGTCGTGCACCAGCCGGTCGGCGACCGCACGTGGACCGCGCTGCGCGGCGGAGGCGCCTTCGTCAACGGCAAGCCGCTCACCGCGTCGGCGAAGACGGACCTCGACGCGGCCATCGTCACCACGACCCAGCCCCGCACCCTGAACCACCGCTTCGGCGACGCCGTGGCGACCCTGCTCGACCAGGTCCTCCTCGTCCGCTCCACGGTGCCCAGCACGTTCCCGCAGCTCGACGTCGCCGCGGGCCACGTCGACGCCTACTGGCAGTACGAGTGCGACCTGGTCGGCGTGGCCGCGGGCGTCCTGCTCGTCACCGAGGCGGGCGGCGTGGTGACCGACCTCGACGGGGAGCCGTGGCGCCCCGGACACACCGACATCCTCGCCGGGGCTCCCGGCGTGCACAAGGAACTGCTGGCACTGCTGGAGAACAGGGACGTGCGCTGAAGTGGAACTCACCATCCTCGCGGCCTCCGGCGCGACCGGACTCGAACTGACCCGCCAGGCCCTGGAGCGCGGCCACGTGGTCACCGCGATCGCGCGCACCCCCGGCAACATCACCGTCGCGGACTCGCCCCGGCTGATCCGGGTGGCCGCCGACGTCCGCGACCGACGATCCGTCGAAGCCGCCCTGGAGGGCGCGAAGATCGTGCTCTCCGGCCTCGGCATCGCGAGCGGCGACAAGCCGGGCGCGCTCACCGCCGGAGCCCTGGCCGTCGTCGCGGCGCAACCGCACCGCGCCATCTGGCTCGGCGCGTTCGGCACTGGCCCGTCCGCCCGGGCGGCGGGCGCCGCCACCCGCACGCTGCTGAAGATGATGGGGGACAAGCTTTCCGACAAGGTCGCCGCCGACGCGGCCGTCCTGGCCGCCGGGGGGACGGTGTTCCACGCGGGACCGCTGTCGGACGGGCCGCTCAGCCCGACCCGGCGCACGGTCGGCCTCGCCGACGCGCCGAAGCGCTTCTTCCCCTCGCGCGTGAGCCGGGCGACCGTGGCCGCCGCCATGCTCGACGAGGCCGAGGACGCGGCCTACCGCGGCGCGATCGCGATCCCGCTGGAGCGCTAGGCCGGACCCGGCGGGACGGTGATCCGGTTTCGCCGCAGGGGTTCCCGGCCGTCGACAGCCCGCGATCAGGCGCGTGGACCGAGGAACGCCACCACATCGCTTGCACGTCGACCGCGAAGTGGTGGTCGGACGGCCCGGTTGTCAGTTCCCACCAGTCTGGTGGGAACAACCCCCGAGGTAGCGTCCACCACATGAGCGAGCGGCACCCGGCCCTGATGCGCTGGGCCGAGGACGACGGCCGGACCGAACTGCCCGCCCTGGTCGCGAAAGCCCTCGCCGCAGCCTTCGGCGACGTCGTCGTCGGTGTCGACCACCCTGCGGCGGGGGAGCGGGGGTGAACGACGGGACGCGCGCGCAGTTCGAGCTGATCCGCGAGTTCACCACCGCGCTGGCCCGCGGCGGGCAGCGCGCGTGGCTGTTCGGGGGCTGGGGCCTCGACGCCCGGATCGGGCGCGTCACCCGCGATCACGGGGACGTCGAGTTCTGGGTCGACCGCGCGACCGCCCACGACGTGCTGCCGCTGGTGGTGGGCACGGGAGCGGTCCTGCTGGACACGCGGCCACCGGAGGAATCGGCGGAGTACGACCGGGACGGCGTCCGCTTCAGCACGGCCTACTTCGACGCGCGGGCCGACGGGACGTTCGCCCCTCGTGGCCGGTTCGACGACTGGGTGTTCCCGGCGGGCTCGTTCCCCGGCGAGCCGGTCGACCTCGCGGGACTGCCGGTGCGGGCGATGAGCGCGGCCGGGATGCTGACGATGAAGGAGCAGTTCCCCCACCTGCGCGGCGGACGTCCGTGGCGCGACAAGGACGTCGTCGACGTGGGACTGCTGCGGTCGATGCTCGGAGGGCGCTGACCGGGTTCCTGTCCGGTCACCACGTCGCCGGACGCGGCCGGTGGCGGCCGGGGGAGCGGGCCGCCACCGTTCGATCAGCCGGACGGGATGGCTCAGGCGTCCTTCGCCGACGGCTGGGCGGCGGCATCGGCCCGCGCTGCCGGGTTCTCGGATTCACGCCGGGTGAGGACCAGCGCGGCGTCCTCGGTGATGGCGATCGTGTGCTCGGAATGGGCGGTGCGCGAGCCGTCGGCCGACCGGATGGTCCAGCCGTCGTCGTCGTAGACGATCCGGTCGGTGGTGCGCGCCAGCCAGGGTTCGAGCGCGAGGGTCAGTCCCGGCCGGAGCTTCAGCCCGCGCTTCGGCCTGCCCTTGTTGGACACGTGGGGGGCTTCGTGCATCGTGCGCCCGATGCCGTGGCCGCCGAACTCCTCGTTGACCAGGTAGCCGTACTCGCTGACCACCGCCCAGATCGCCGCGGAGATGTCACCCAGGCGGTTGCCGGGGCGCGCCGCCCCGATCGCGGCCTCCAGGGCCTCCTCGGTGGCGCGGATGATCCGCAGGTCCTCCTCGGCGGCGGTCCCGACGACGACCGTGCGCGCCGAGTCGGCCGCCCAGCCGTCGATGCTGACCGCGATGTCCGCGCTGAGCACGTCCCCGTCGCGCAGCACGTAGTCGTGGGGGAGGCCGTGCAGGACGGCGTCGTTGACCGACAGGCAGATCACGTTGCGGAACGGGCCCTTGCCGAAGGACGGCGCGTAGTCCCAGTAGCACGACTCCGCCCCGCGGCGTTCGATCATGCCGCGCACGTGGTGCTCCAGGTCCATCAGGTTGACGCCCACATCGGCGAGTCGGCCGACCTCGGAGAGGACCTCGGCGACGAAGCGCCCGGTCACGTGCATGCGGTCGATCTCCGCAGGCGTCTTCAGCTCAATCACGAATACCTCGCGTCACGCAGTGTTGGTATAGTAATACCGAACCGTAGCACTTGTCGGTATAGTAATACCAACTCTATCCTGGGGGCATGGTCCGCCAACCGCTCACGTCCGAGCAGATCGAAGCCGGCAGCCGTCTCGGCGCCCTGCTGCGCCGCGCGCGAGCGGGACGCGACCTGGCGGACGTCGCCCACGCGGCGGGCATCTCGCCCGAAACCCTGCGCAAGATCGAGACCGGTCGACTGCCGTCTCCCGGATTCGGCACGATCGTCTGCCTCAGCGAGGCGCTCGACGTGCCGCTCGAGGAACTGGCGGCGACCTGGCGCGGCGGCGACGTGCCGCTGGAAGCCGCCTCCTAGCCCGAGCTGCCGCGCTGTTCACGACGGGATCGAACTCGTCAAAACCGGCACCGCGGTCGAGGTGTCCGGGTGGGTGGTCACGGCGACCCCGACGCCGACGGGATGTTCGTCGCCGCCGAACGCGACAACGGCGAGGGCTCCACCGGTCTGCCCAAGATCCTGCGCTTCGGCCATCACCGCGGTCCACGACCGCCCCGCAGGGATGGCCGACCGCAACAGGTTCGGACGAGGCGCCGGCCCGGTCGGCGTGCTGGGAGAAGGCCGGACATGTACCAGGACGCCGGTGTTCGGTTGTCGCGCTGACGTGGACGAATCGTTGCCAACTCGGCAAGAATAACCGCCTGATCTGCGGAAATGGTTATCGACACGCATTTGTTCCGGTATTGGGGCGGCCGTTCGGATTGCGGTGTTCCGTCGGCACGTGAGGACGGGCACTTACGGGATCGGCGGTGGCGGCAGGTGAATAGCGTCTCAAGATCCAGTTTATTCGCGGATCCGCGAGTTCGTGGTGATCGACCCGACGGGAACTGGCGATCGCCGGTCGGCGACTTGGCGTGATGTGGGCCGAACGCTGCGCAATCGAATCGCGCGAACTTCGCCGTTTTTGACCGAGATTGCCTTCCGTGGTGAGTGGGAGGGTCTCCGTGAGCGTCAATGTCATCAACGTCACGCATGATCGCCTCCACTTGTTCACCATAGAAATGTGAGGCTAAATATGAGGGTCTGTCAAGTTATTTTGATTCGACACCGATCTACTCCCGATTAATGCGGAGAGCGTTGCTGACTGGGAGTACAGGAGTAGTGGAATGCCGGTTACCGGCGTACGGCTGTTCGTGTGATCGTAGAATCTGCGGGCATCGGCATGTCGACAGGGAAGGTGCAAAGCCTTTCACCGGTCTCGGGCGTCATGCTGCCGGAACTTCGTCCATAGCTTCGCTTGGCGCTATCGCCGCAGTTCAGGGCCATGATCGCCGTCCTGCTGGTTGAGGTGGCGGGGTGCCGGAATGCCCCGTTCATCTCAGTGAGGAAAGCTCACTTCCGGGTCCTGAATGGACTGGCTCATCGGCTGACGCCTGTTGCGGTGCGTTACGACTTCACGCCGAGTTGACCTCGATCGGCGGTCCGGGAAACACCCGGCGGGCGGATACTGCGGCCTCGAATGGACTGTTAGGGCGCGATAAGTGAGTAGTCCTCGTGGAGCGACGGAGAATCGGCTGCTCAGACGCTGTCTCCAGATCTCAAACATCCCTATTGGAGTAATTTAAATAGAAAACCATAATGGCATTTTGAATATCGACGAATATTGCCCTACACCATTCGGCGGTACATGCGTTGATACCGCGGAGTACCTTCGACGAAGTCTCGGCTGTGGTGGTGATCCTGACTTCCGGACTCGTGTAGCGGTGCAGATGAATAGTTCGTGATGTGATGGGCAACGTCTGGGAAGGTTCGGATCGGTGTTTTCAGTTTCATCGGTTTCCCACTCGGAAAACCGGGGTACAACCCTTCAAGCGGGTCCGCACGAGGTGCCTTGGGTGGCTCGGCTCGCAGATCGAGTGCAGAACAGCCAGTTGGAGTAGTCCTCGCGCATTCGCCACACGCGCTTCGACGTGGTGGAAGCCCGTCGCAGCGACAGCCGCGGATGTCCCCCTCCAGGGGTACGGCGATTTCCGCACGCCCTCGTCCGGTGCGCCACCGCGTGCCGGTGGTCTACCGTGTCCGAAAGGTCCCGAATCTGATGAAGCAGGACGCACCGGCCACCTTGCCCGAGCTGTTCGAGGCACAGGTCAGGCGCACACCGCACGCCGACGCGGTGGTGGGGCAGGACGGCACGGCGACCTTCGCCGAGCTCGACACCCGTGCCAACAGGCTGGCCCACCTGCTCATCCGGCGCGGTGTGGGTCCGGACCGCCTCGTCGCGCTCGCGCTTCCCCGCTCGGCGGACCTGATCACCGCGCAGCTCGCCGTGGTCAAGGCGGGTGCGGCCTTCCTGCCGGTGGACCCCGACTACCCGGCCGACCGGGTCGCGTTCATGCTCGACGACGCCACCCCGGCGCTGGTGCTGACCAGGACCGGTGTCCTGCCCGAGCTGTCCGACGGCATCGCGGTCGCACTCGACGAACCCGGCCTGCTCGACGGACTGCCCGAGCACGACCCGACCGACGCCGACCGGACCCGCCCGCTGCTGGCCGACGACGCGGCCTACGTCATCTACACCTCGGGATCCACGGGCGTGCCCAAGGGCGTGGTGGTCACCCACGCCGGGATCGCGGGCTTCGCCGCGGCGATGCGGGAGCACTACGAGGTCGGCGCGGGGGACAGGGTGCTGGAGTTCTCCTCACCCAGCTTCGACGCCTCGATCCTGGAGCTGTGCATGTCGCTGCCCGCGGGAGCGGCGCTGGTCGTGCCGCCCGCGGGACCCCTGGTGGGCGAGCGGCTGGCCGAGGTCCTGGCCGCCAACGCGGTGACGCACGCGCTGATCCCGCCGGTCGCGCTGGCGACTGTGCCGCCCACCGCGCTGCCGGACTTCCGCACGGTGATCGTCGGCGGTGACGCCTGCCCGCCCGACCTGGTGCGGAAGTGGGCGCCCGGCCGCCGGATGATCAACTCCTACGGTCCCACCGAGGCCACGGTCGTCGCCACTTGGAGCGACCCGCTGGTGCCGGGGGGAACGCCGCCGATCGGCCACCCCCTCCCCGACGTCACGGCCTACGTGCTCGACGAGGCGCTGCGCCCGGCGGCGGAAGGGGAGCTGTACCTCGCGGGGCCGGGTCTGGCCCGCGGTTACCTGAACCAGCCCGGACTCACGGCCGACCGCTTCCCCGCCGACCCGTTCGGCGCGCCGGGATCGCGGATGTACCGCACCGGCGACCTGGTCCGCCGGACCGCCGCGGGGGAGCTGGAGTTCGCGGGTCGGGTGGACCACCAGGTCAAGATCCGGGGTTTCCGGATCGAACCGGGCGAGATCGAGGCCCAGCTGCTCGCCAGGCCCGAGGTCCGCGACGCCGTGGTGGTGGCGCAGGACACCGCGTCCGGCGGCAAGAGGCTGGTCGGCTACGTCGTGGGCGACGCCGAGCCGAGACGGCTGCGGGCCGCGCTCGCCGAGCGCCTGCCCGCGCACCTGGTTCCCGCCGCGTTCGTCCTGCTGGACCGGATTCCCCTGGGGCTCAACGGGAAACTGGACCGCGACGCTTTACCCGCGCCGGACTGGAGCAGTTCCGGCCGGGCCGAGTACACCGCCCCGAGCACCGCCGACGAGCGGGCCGTGGCCGAGATCTGGTCGGAACTCCTCGACGTCCCCGAGGTCGGCGCCGACGAGGACTTCTTCGAGCTGGGCGGCGACTCCATCCTCGGCGCGAAGGTCCTGTCCAGGCTGCGCGAGCGGTTCGGCGACGGGTTGTCGCCGCGAGCGGTCTTCGACGCCCGGACGGTCGCGGCGCTGGCGGCACTCCTGCCGCGGGACGCGACCCGGTCCGGCCTCGGGCCGATCACGCCCGCGCGGCGACCCGACCCGCTGCCGATTTCCCTTGTGCAGCAACGGCTCTGGGTCCTCGACGACCTCACCGGCGGCGGCACGGAGTACAACACCGGCGTCGGCCTGCGGTTATCGGGCCCGCTTGACCGCGCGCTGCTGACCGAGGCCCTTGACGCGCTGGTGGCCCGCCACGAGGCGCTGCGGACGACGTTCGACACCGTGGACGGCCAAGCCGTCCAGGTGGTCGCCGCGCGGGGCGCGATCCCGCTGCGAGAGGTGGACGACGCCAGCGACCTCGACGCCGTGCTGGCCGCCGAGCTGGACCGCCCGTTCGACCTCCGCCGCGGCCCGCTGACCAGGGCCACGCTGGTGCGCGTCGGGCCGGAGGAGCACGTGCTCCTGCTGTGCCAGCACCACATCGTCACCGACGGCTGGTCGGTGGGCCTGCTGGTCGACGAACTCGCCGCCCTCTATTCCGGCGGCACGCTGCCGCCTCCGCCGATCCAGTACCCGGACTTCTCGGTGTGGCACCGCGACTACGTTTCCGGCGACCTGCGCCGGGGCCAGCTCGCGTACTGGCGCGACAAGCTCGCCGGGCTGGGCGCGTTGCAGCTGCCCACCGACCGGCCGCGTCCGCCCGTGCGGACCACCGCCGGTGCGATCCGCCGCTACGACCTGCCCGCCGACGTCGTCCGGCGGCTGGCCGAGGTGGGCCGCGACCACGGCGCCACCCTGTTCACCACCCTGACCGCCGCGGTGCAGGTGCTGCTGGCCCGCCACACCGGCCAGCGCGACATCGCCGTGGGCACGGCGGTGTCCGGTCGCGACCGCGCCGAGCTGGAGAACCTGGCCGGCTTCTTCGTCAACACCCTGGTGCTGCGCGCCGACGTGGACCCCGAACTCCCCTTCACCGACTTCCTGGCCGGCGTGCGGGAGACGGTGCTGGAGGCGTTCGCCCACGCCGACGTGCCCTTCGACCAGGTCGTCGACGAGCTCGCCCCGGAGCGCGACCCGAGCCGCACACCGCTGGTGCAGGCGCTCGTGGTCCTCCAGGACGAGCTGGTGCGCCCGCGCCGGGCGGGCGGGCTGCGGATCGGCGAGCAGGAGCTGCCGCGCCCGCGCGCCCGCTTCGACCTCGTCTGCGAGTTCGCCCCCCGCGGCCGCGCCGTCGCGATCGAGTACAACACCGACCTGTTCGACGCCGAGACCGTCGACCGCTTCGCCGGTCACCTGAACGTCCTGCTCGAGGCCATCGCCACCGACCCGTCCCCGCCCGTCGCCCGGCTCCCGATCTCGGACGCCGCGGAGACGGACCTGGTGCTGGAGCGGTGGCAGGGGCCGGTCCTCGACGTGCCGGAGACCGTTCTGCCGCGGCTGTTCGAGCGGCAGGCGGCGAAGACCCCGGACGCCGTGGCGGTCGTCCACGGCGGCCGCGCCCTGACCTACCGGGAACTCGACGAGCGGTCCGACCGGCTGGCCAGGCTGCTGGTCGGGCGGGGCGCCGCCCCGGAGCGTTTCGTGGCGCTCGCGATGCCGCGCACCGAGGACCTGTTCGTCGCCCTGCTGGGCGTGCTGAAGTCCGGTGCCGCCTACCTGCCGATCGACCCCGCCTACCCGGCGGACCGGATCACCTTCATGCTCCGCGACGCCGACCCCGTCCTGCTGCTCAGGACCGCCGACGTCGCGCTGCCCGCCGGTGCCGCCGACGGCGTCCCGGAACTGGTGCTCGACGACACCACCCTCGACGGCGTGCCCGCGGGGCACCTCACCGACATCGCCCTCGACGGCTCCCACCCGGCCTACGTCATCTACACCTCCGGCTCCACCGGCAGGCCCAAGGGCGTCGTGGTCGCGCACCGCGGCGCGGTCGGCCTGGTCACCTGGGCCGCGGCCGAGTTCGGCGCCACCGGTCTGTCCACGGTGGTCGCCTCCACCTCGCTCAACTTCGACGTGTCCGTGTTCGAGATCTTCAGCCCGCTGATGGCGGGCGGCACCGTCGAGGTGGTGCGCGACGTGCTGGCGCTGGGCGAACGCCCGGACGCCGACTGGCCCGTCAGCCTCGTCAGCGGCGTGCCGTCGGCGTTCGCGCAGCTGCTGGCACAGGGCGGGCTCTCCGCCACCCCCGACGCGGTCGTGCTGGCAGGCGAGGCGCTGCCCGCCAGGACGGTGCGCGAGCTGCGCACGGCGTTCCCCGAGGCGCGGATCGCCAACATCTACGGCCCCACCGAGGCCACCGTGTACGCCACCGCGTGGTTCCACGACCACGACCGCACGCCGCCGATCGGCCGCCCCATCGCCAACACCCGCGCCTACGTGCTGGACGGGAACCTGCGCCCGGTGCCGCCCGGTGTCCCCGGCGAGCTGCACCTGGGCGGCCGCGGCGTGGCCAGGGGCTACCTGAACCGGCCCGGCCTGACCGCCGACCGGTTCGTCGCCGACCCGTTCGGCGAACCCGGCGAGCGGATGTACCGCACCGGCGACGTCGTGCGCTGGACCGCGGCCGGGGAGCTGGACTACCTGGGCCGCGCCGACCACCAGGTGAAGATCCGCGGGTTCCGCATCGAGCTGGGCGAGGTCGAGGACGCCCTGCTGCGCCACGAGGGCGTCGCCGAGGCCGTCGCGGTCGCGCTGACCGAGTCCGGCCACCAGCGGCTGGTCGCCTACCTCGTCGCGGCGCCGGGGCACCGGCCCACGCCCGCCGACCTGCGCGCGCGGCTCGGGGCCTCGCTGCCCGGCTACATGGTGCCCGCCGCGTTCGTGGTGCTCGACCGGATGCCGTTGAACCCCAACGGGAAGCTCGACCGGGCCGCGCTGCCGCGGCCGGACTGGACCGCGGGCACGACGCGCGTCGCGCCCCGCACCGACGCCGAACGCGTCCTGGCCGGGATCTGGGCCGACGTGCTGGGTCTCGACGAGCTGGGCGTGGAGGACAACTTCTTCGAGGTCGGCGGCGACTCGATCCTGAGCATCCAGCTGGTCTCCAAGGCCCGCCGGGCCGGGTTCGAGATCTCGCCCAACGACGTGTTCCTGCACCAGAACGTCGCCGCGCTGGCCGCCGCCGTGAAGCGGGTGGAGCGCCCGCGGATCGAGCAAGGACCGGTCACCGGCCCCGTCGAGCTGACGCCGATCCAGCGCTGGTTCCTCGACACCGACCCGGCGGAGCCCGACCACTTCGCGCAGACGCTCGCCCTGCGGCTGGTCGACGGCTTCGACGAGACCGCCCTGCGCCGCGCGCTGGCCGTCCTCGTCGCGCACCACGACGCCCTGCGGATGCGGTTCGAGCGCACCGGCGACGGTTGGCGGCAGCACCACGCGCCGATCGGGGACACCGACGTGCTCGGCGCGCGGATCGACCTGGCCGAGGGCCCGCTGTTCACCGCCGAGCTGGACGGCTCCGTCCTGCGGCTGTCCGCCCACCACCTCGTCATCGACGGCGTGTCCTGGCGCGTCCTGCTGGAGGACCTCCAGGCCGCCTACGAGGGCCGGGAACCCGGCACGAAGACGACCTCCTTCCAGGAGTGGGCCGCCAAGCTGTCGGCGCACACCTTCGACGACGCCGACTACTGGCGCGCGGTCGACGGGGCGCAGGTCCCGGTCGACGGCGACGGCCCCGACACCGCGGACTCGACGCGCTCGGTCACCGTCCGGCTGGACGCCGAGCGCACCCGCGCGCTGCTGCACGAGGTCCCCGGCGTGTACCGCACGCAGGTCAACGACGTGCTGCTCACCGCGCTGGGCCGGGCCCTGCGCGAGTGGACCGGACACGACCGGGTGCTGGTCGACCTGGAGGGCCACGGCCGCGAGGACCTGTTCGACGGGGTCGACCTGTCCCGCACGGTCGGCTGGTTCACCTCGATGTTCCCGATCGCGCTCGGCGTGGACGGGGACTGGGGCACGGCTCTCAAGTCGGTCAAGGAGCAGTTGCGCGCGGTACCCACCCGCGGCGTGTCCTACGGGGCGCTGCACTACCTGACCGGCACCGTCCCCGCGGTCAAGCCGATGATCAGCTTCAACTACCTCGGCCAGTTCGAGCCGCCCACCGGCCTGTTCACCGGCCTGGCGGGGGAGCTGGAGCTGGTGCAGAGCCCGGACGCGCCGCGGGCGCACGCACTCGACGTCGTGGGCCGGATCGTGGACGGCTGCCTGGAGTTCGACTGGTTCTACTCCCACCGGGTGCACCACGAGGCCACGATCGCGGCCGTCGCGGGCAAGCTCGCCGAGGCGCTGGGCGAGATCGTGGACCACTGCCGTCGGCCCGGCGCGGGCGGCCGCACCCCGTCGGACTTCCCGCTGGCCCGCCTGGACCAGGAGACCGTGGACCGGCTGGTCGGCGACGGCCGGGACGTGGAGGACGTCTACCCCCTCACGCCCACCCAGGCCGGGATGATGTTCCACCGCCTCTCCGAAGGCGGCCAGGGCGCCTACTTCCAGCAGTTGACGTTCGTCGCGGACGGCGTGGACGACCCGGCTGCGCTGGCCCGTGCGTGGCAGCACGTCGTCGACCGCACCCCCGTGCTGCGGACCGAGATCGTCTGGGACGGCGTGGACGAGCCCGTGCAGGTGGTCCGGCGCGATGTCGTGCTGCCGGTCGAGCACCGCGACTGGACCGGAGGCGGCGAGGACCTCGACGCGCTGCTGGCCCGCGACCGCGTGGCCGGACTGGACGTCACGGCGGCCCCGCTCATGCGGGTGCTGCTCGCCCGGATCTCCGCGACCCAGGTCCGGGTCGTGTGGACCTTCCACCACCTGCTGCTCGACGGCTGGAGCCTGTTCCAGGTGCTCGCCGACGTCGCCGCCGCCCACGCCGGACGGGAACTGCCCGCGCGCAGGCCGTTCCGCGACTACGTGCGGTGGCTGTCCACCCAGGACCGCCCCGCGGCCGAGCGCTTCTGGCGGCAGGCGCTGTCCGGGAAGCCGGAGACCGCCAGGCTGCCCTACGACCGCCCCGCGGGCACCGGGCCCGTCGAGTCCACGGCCTCCCTGCGCACCGGCCTGCCCGGCGCCGAGCTGCGGGAGTTCGCGCAGCGCAACGGGTTGACGGTCAACACCCTGGTGCAGGGCGCGTGGGCGCTGCTGCTCTCGCGCTACAGCGGCCAGCGCGACGTGTGCTTCGGCACCACCGTGTCCGGCCGTCCGGCCGACCTGCCGGGCTCCGACGACATCGCGGGCATCTTCATCACCACGCTGCCGGTGCGCGTGGACGTCGACGACAGCGCCACCGCCCTGGACTGGCTGCGGGAGTTGCAGGCGGCGCAGGCCGAAGCCCGCCGCTTCGACCACCTCCCGTTGTCCCAGTTGCAGAACTACGGCGGCGGGTCGCTGTTCGACAGCATCGTGGTGTTCGAGAACTACCCGGTGACCGACGGGCTCGGGCTCAGCGGGCTGCGCGGCGTCGAGACCACGAACTACCCGCTCACCCTCGTCGCCTACCCCGGCGACCGGCTCGAACTCGCCTTCGGCTACGACCCGAACCTGTTCGACGCCACCACCGTGGAACACCTCGCCGCCCACTTCGCCACGGTGCTCACCGGTCTCGTCGCCGACTCCGCCGCGCCGCTGGGCCGCTTGGAGATGCTCACCGCGGCCGAGCGCGGAACCCTGCCGGGGCAGGGCGTCCGCACCGAACTGCCGGACGCCGACGTGACGCGGCTGTTCGCGGAGCAGGTGCGCCGCACCCCCGACGCCGTCGCGCTCGTGGCCGACGGGGTCGAACTGACCTACGCCGGGCTCGACGAGCGGGCGAACCGCCTCGCGCACCGGCTGATCGGCCTGGGGGTGGGCCCGGAGCAGCGCGTCGGCCTGCTCGCCGACCGCTCCGCCGACGTGGTCGTGGCCGAGCTGGCGGTGCTCAAGGCCGGTGGCGCGTACGTGCCGCTGGACACCCGAGCGCCCGCGGACCGGTTGCGGACGATGCTCGACGGCGTCCCCGTGGTGCTGACCGACGACCGGTGGCGCGCGACCGCCTCCACCATCCACAACGGACACATCGTGGACCTCGGTGACCGGTCGGACGGTCCGGCCACGGCACCGGACGTCGTCGTGCACCCGGACAACCTGGCCTACGTCATGTACACCTCGGGCTCCACCGGCAAGCCCAAGGGCGTCGCCGTGCGGCACCGCGACATCGTCGGACTGGCCCACGAGGGCGGCTTCCGGGGCGGTGCGCACGACACTGTCGCACTGCACTCGCCGCTGGCGTTCGACGCCTCCACCTACGAGGTGTGGGTGCCGCTGCTCAACGGCGGCACGGTCGCCGTGGCACCCGCGGGCGACGTCGACGCCGACGTGCTGCGCGCCCTGATCGCCGCGCACGGGGTGACCGGCCTGTTCCTCACCGTCGGGCTGTTCCGGCTGCTGGCCGACGAGTCGCCCGACTGCTTCGCCGGGCTGCGCGAGGTGTGGACCGGCGGTGACGTGGTCCCGGCCGCGGCGCTGCGGAAGGCCCAGGCGGCGTGCCCCGGCCTGACCGTGGTCGACGTCTACGGCCCCACGGAGACCACGACGTTCGCGACCCGCTTCGCCGTGCCCGCGGGCGACCCGGTGCCGGAGGTCGTGCCGATCGGCCGCCCGCTGGACAACATGGGCGCCCACGTCCTCGACCACGGGCTGCGCGCGGTGCCGCCGGGGGTGACCGGCGAGCTGTACCTGTCCGGAGCCGGACTGGCCCGCGGCTACCTGGGGCGCCCCGGACTCACCGCGGAGCGGTTCGTCGCCGACCCGTTCGGCGAGCCCGGCACCCGCATGTACCGCACCGGCGACGTGGTGCGCTGGACCCGCGACGGCGTGCTGGAGTTCGTCGGCCGCGCCGACGACCAGGTCAAGATCCGCGGCTTCCGCATCGAGCTGCCGGAGATCGAGGCCGCGCTGGCCGCGCACCCCGCCGTCAGCGAGGCCGTCGTGGTCGCGCACTCCTCCAACGGGCGCAAGCGGCTCGTCGGGTACGTGGTCGCGGCGGGATCGCCGGACCTCAAGGAGTTCCTGGGCCGCACGCTGCCCGACTACATGGTCCCGTCGGTGTTCGTCGCGCTGGACTCGTTGCCCCTCAACGACAACGGCAAGGTCGACCGCCGCGCCCTGCCCGTGCCGGAACTCGAACCCGCGACCGGCTACCGGGAGCCGCGCACCGACAACGAGCGCACGCTGACCGGCATCTGGACCGAGGTGCTCGACACGGGCCGGGTCGGTGTCGACGACGACTTCTTCGAGCTGGGCGGGGACTCGATCCTCAGCATCCAGGTCGTGTCCCGCGCCCGCCGGGCCGGGCTCGGGCTGCTGCCCGGCGACCTGTTCACCCACCCCACCGTCGCCGCGCTCGCCGCCCACGCGAGCACCGCCGCCGTGGCGGTGGCCGAGCAGCGACCGGTCACCGGCGACGTGCCGCCGACCCCGATCCAGCGCTGGTTCCTCGACCCGGCCCCGGTCCACCCCGAGCACTTCCACCAGACGGTGACCGTCGAGTTCCCCGAGGCTCCGGACGCCGACGCGCTGCGCCGCGCGTTCACGACCCTGCTGAACCACCACGACGCGCTCCGACTGCGGTTCGCCGACGGCCGCCAGACCCACGCCCCCGTGGACGAGGCCGACGTGTTCACCTCCGACATCGACCTCGTCGACGGGCCGCTGGTTCGGGCGCGGCTGACCGGGTCGACGCTGACGATCGACATCCACCACCTCGTCGTCGACGGCGTGTCGTGGCGGATCCTGCTGGAGGACCTGGAGACCGCCTACCGCGGCGAACCGCTGCCCGCGAAGACCACGTCGTTCCAGGAGTGGGCGAACCGGCTCACCGACCACGCCACCTCGGGCGGGTTCGACGACGAGCTGCCGCACTGGGCGGCCGTGACCGGCGACCCCGGCCTGCCGGTGGACGCCGAGGGCGACAACACCCACGGCTCGACGCGGTCGGTGACCGTGCGGTGGGACGCCGAGCGCACCGCCGCGCTGCTGCGCGACGTCCCGCAGGTCTACGGCACGCAGGTCAACGACGTCCTGCTCACGGCGTTGAGCCGGGTGCTGCGGGACTGGACCGGCCGCGACCGGGTGCTGCTGGACCTGGAGGGCCACGGCCGCGAGGAGCTGTTCGACGGGGTCGACCTGTCCCGCACGGTCGGCTGGTTCACCTCCATGTTCCCGGTGGCACTCGACCTGCCCGACGGCGACTGGGGCGGCGCGCTCAAGTCCGTCAAGGAGCAGTTGCGCGCGGTGCCCCGTCGCGGTGTCGGCTACGGCGCCCTGCGCCACCTGACCGGCACCGCGCCGGTCGTCGAGCCGGGCATCAGCTTCAACCACCTCGGCCGGTTCGGCGACGGCGAGGGGGAGGGGCTGGGCGGCTCCGCCCACCCGGACCAGCGGCGGGCCCACCTGGTCGACGTGGTCAGCCGGATCGACGGCGACCGGCTCGAAGTCACCTGGTACTACTCCGCCGCCGTGCACACCGAGGCGACCGTGCGCCGCCGTGCCGACGACCTGTTCGACGCGCTCGCCGGGATCGTCGAGCACTGCGCCCGCCCCGACGCGGGCGGCCGCACCCCGTCGGACTTCCCGCTCGCCCGGCTCGACCAGGCCGCGGTCGACCGGCTCGCGGGCGACGGCAGGGGCGTGGAGGACGTCTACCCGCTGACGCCGATGCAGGCCGGGATGGTCTTCCACAGCCTGGTCGACACCACCGCCGACGACGTGTCCGGCGCCTACTTCAACCAGGTCCGGCTGCGGCTGTCCGGGGTGTCCGACCCGGTGCGGTTCGGCCGGTCGTGGCAGCGCGTCGTGGCCGCGGACCCGGTGCTGCGCAGCCGGATCGTCTGGGACGGCCTGGACGAGCCGGTGCAGGTCGTGGAGCGCGACGCCACCGTGCCGGTCGTCCACCACGACTGGACCGCGCTGACCGAGCCGGAGCGCGAGCACGAGCTGGACCGGCTGCTGGCCGAGGACCGGCAGGCCGGGTTCGACCTCGCCGCGGCACCGCTGCTGCGCCTGGCGTTCGCCCGGCTGCCCGGCGACGAGGTCCTGATGATCTGGACCTTCCACCACGTCGTGCTCGACGGGTGGAGCGCGGCACGGGTGTTCGGCGACGTGTGCGAGCACTACGCGAACGGCACCGACCCCGCCTACCGGCCGCCGTTCCGCGAGTACCTGCGGTGGCTGTCCCGGCAGGACCTCGGGGCGGCGGAGGGGTTCTGGCGCGAGGCGCTGGACGGGATCGACGCGCCGACGCCGCTGCCGTTCGACCGGCAGCCCATCGACGCCCACCAGGCCCGCTCCGGCGCGGCCGTGCACGTGGACCTGCCCGTCGAAGCGCTGCGGAAGACCGCGCAGCGCAACGGCCTCACGGTGAACACCATCGTGCAGGGAGCGTGGGCACTGCTGCTGTCACGCCACAGCGGCGAGCGCGACGTCGTGTTCGGCACCACCGTGTCGGGCAGGCCCAGCGACCTGCCGGGCGTGGAGTCGATGGTCGGCCTGTTCATCAACACCGTGCCCAGCCGGGTGCGCATCGACGGCGGGCAGACCGCGGCCGCGTGGCTGCGCGAACTCCAGCTCGCGCAGGCCCGGTCGCGGCGGTTCGACTTCGTCTCACTGGCCCAGGTGCAGAACTGGACCGGCACCAGCCTGTTCGACAGCATCCTGGTGTTCGAGAACTACCCGTTCGACAGCGACGCCATCGCGGGCCACGGGATCGGCATGCACGAGTCCGCCGACGTGCAGCCCACCAACTACCCGCTCAGCGTCGTGGTCACCCCCGGCGAACGGCTGGGCGTGTCCTTCGACTACGACCCGGCGCTCTTCGACGAGCGCACGATCCGCGCGCTCGCCGCCGACCTGGAACTGCTGCTGGACCGGGTCTCCGCCGACGCGGACCAGCCGGTGGCCGACCTGGGCAGGCTGACCCACGTCCAGCGGCGGCTCGTGGTCGAGGACTGGAACGACACCGACCACGTCATCCCGGAAGGGTCGCTGGGGGAGCTGTTCACCGCCCAGGTGCGCCGCACTCCGGACGCCCTGGCGGTCGACTCGCTGACCTACGCCGAACTCGACGCGCGGGCCAACCGCCTGGCGCACCGGCTGATCGCGCTCGGCGTGCGGCCCGAGGACCGGGTCGGCGTGCTCGTGGAGAGGTCCGTCGAACTGGTCGTGGCGGAACTCGCGGTGGTCAAGGCGGGCGGCGCCTACGTGCCGGTCGACCTGCGCGCCCCCGCCGACCGGATGCGCGTGGTGCTGGCGGAGGCGGACGCCGTCGTGGTCATCGCCGACGACCGCTGGCGGGACGTCCACCCGCGGACCGTTCCGGTGGCCGCGGAGGGCCCGGACACGACGCCGGAAGTCGTGGTGTCGCCGGACAACCTGGCCTACGTCATGTTCACCTCCGGCTCGACCGGGACGCCCAAGGGCGTGGCGGTGCGGCACCGCGACGTGGCCGGACTCGCGTTCGACCGCTGCTTCCGCGGCGGCGCGCACGACACCGTGCTGCTGCACTCCCCGCAGGCGTTCGACGCCTCCACCTACGAGCTGTGGGTGCCGCTGCTCAACGGCGGCCGGATCGTCGTCGCCCCGCCGCGCGACGTCGACGCCGAGGTGCTGGCCGAGATGATCTCCGAGTACGGCGTGACCGGCCTGTGGCTGACCGCAGGCCTGTTCCGCCTGCTCGCGCAGGAGTCGCCGCACTGCTTCGCCGGAGCGCGCGAGGTGTGGACCGGCGGTGATGTGGTGCCCGCCGCCGCGGTCCGCCGGGCGCAGGAGGCGTGCCCCGGCCTGACCGTCGTGGACGGCTACGGCCCCACCGAGACCACCACGTTCGCCAGCCACTTCACCATGCCCGCCGGGCGGCCCGTGCCCGACGTGGTGCCGATCGGCCGCCCGCAGGACAACATGCGGGCGTACGTCCTGGACGCCGACCTGCGCCCGGTCGGCCCCGGCGTCGCCGGTGAGCTGTTCATCGCCGGCACCGGACTGGCCAGGGGATACCTGGGCCGCCCCGCGCTGACGGCCGAGCGGTTCCTCGCGAACCCCTTCGGCGAGGCCGGATCCCGGATGTACCGCACGGGCGACGTGGTCCGCTGGACCCGCGACGGCGTGCTCGACTTCGTCGGCCGGGCCGACGACCAGGTCAAGATCCGCGGGTTCCGCATCGAACTGGGCGAGATCGAGGCCGCCGTGGCCGCCCACCCCGACGTCACCGAGGCGGTCGTGGTGGCCCGCGACAAGCGGCTGGTCGGCTACGTGGTCACCGCGGGCGCGCCGGACCTGAAGGGCTGGCTCGGCGAGCGGCTGCCCGACTACATGGTGCCGTTCGCGATCGTGGAACTGGACGCGCTCCCGTTGAGCGCCAACGGGAAGGTCGACCGCGCCGCGCTGCCGGAGCCCGTGCTGGAGCCCGCGGCCGGTCACGTCGCACCGCGCACCGAGGGCGAACGCGTGCTCGCCGGCATCTGGGCGGACGTGCTGCGGCTGGACCGGGTCGGCGCCGAGGACAACTTCTTCGAGCTGGGCGGCGACTCGATCCTGAGCATCCAGGTCGTCTCCCGCGCCCGGCAGGCCGGACTCGTGCTCACCCCGCGCGACCTGTTCGCCCACCAGACCGTGGCGGCCCTCGCCGTCCACGCGGGCGCCGAGGCCGCGGCCACCGCCGTGGACCAGGGACCGGTCAGCGGCGACGTGCCGCTGACCCCGATCCAGCACTGGTTCTTCGCCGGTGACCACGGGCGCGCCGAGGACTTCACCCAGTCGGTGCGCGTCGAGTGGCCGGAGGACTTCGACACCACGACGCTGCGGACGGCGTTGACCGCGCTGGTGACCCACCACGACGCCCTGCGGATGCGGTTCGACGGCCTGCGCCAGCACAACGCGGCCGACGAGGTCGCCGAACTGCTCGGTGCGACCGTCGACCTGGCCCGCGGCCCGCTGCTGACCGCCGAACTCCTCTCGCCGCGCGAGCTGCTGCTGACCGTGAACCACCTCGTGGTCGACGGGGTGTCGTGGCGGATCCTGGTGGAGGACTTCGAAACCGCCTACCGGGGCCGTGCGCTGCCGTCGAAGACGACCTCCTTCCGGGACTGGGCGACCAGGCTGGCCGACCACGCCGCGGCGGGCGGTTTCGACGACGAGCTGCCGCACTGGCGGGCGACCGCCACGGCCGGGAGCGACATCCCGGTCGACGGCGACGGCGCCAACACCGCCACGACCGCCAACGCCGTGACCGTGCGGCTGAGCGCGGCCGAGACCAGGGCGCTGCTCCAGGACGTGCCCGCCGCCTACCGGACCCAGGTCAACGACGTGCTGCTCAGCGCGCTGGGCAGGGTGCTCGCCGACTGGACCGGCCGCGACCGCGTCCTGGTCGACCTGGAGGGCCACGGCCGCGAGGAGCTGTTCGACGGGGTCGACCTGTCCCGCACGGTCGGCTGGTTCACCTCCATGTTCCCGATCGCGTTGGAGGCCAAGGGCGACTGGGCCGACGTGCTCAAGTCCGTCAAGGAGCAGCTGCGCGCGGTGCCCCGCCGCGGTGTCGGCTACGGCGCCCTGCGCTACCTGACCGGCACCGCGCCGGTCGTCGAGCCGCGGGTCAGCTTCAACTACCTGGGCCGGTTCGACGGCGGCGGAGGCGGCCTGGAGTCGTCGGTCGGCGCGGACGCCGGGCGCGCGCACCTGCTCGACGTCGTCGGGCGGGTCGAGCACGACCGCCTGGAACTCACCCTGTTCCACTCCACCGAGGTCCACCGCGCCGAGACCGTCGAGATGCTGGCGAACCGGCTGCTGGTGGCGCTGCGCGAGATCGTCGAGCACTGCGCCGGCCCCGACGCGGGCGGCCGCACCCCGTCGGACTTCCCGCTGGCGCGCCTGACCCAGCGGCAGGTCGACCGCATCGCCGGGAACGGCCGGTCGGTCGAGGACGTCCACCCGCTCACCCCGATGCAGTCCGGCATGGTCTTCCACGGCCTTTCCCAGCAGTCCCAGGGGGTCTACTTCGAACAGGTCACCTTCGTGCTCGACGGCGTGGCCGATCGGGAACGCCTCGCGGACGCGTGGCGCCACGTCGTCGCCCGCACCCCCGTGCTGCGCGGCGGCGTCGTGTGGGAGGGCGTGGAGGAGCCGCTGCTGGTGGTGCGCCGCGAGGTGGACCTGCCGGTGGCCCACCACGACTGGCGCGACCGCGACCGCGCCGAGGCGCTGGCCGAACTGCTCGCCGCCGACCGGGAGCAGCGGCTCGACCTGACCGCCGCCCCGCTGCTGCGGGTCGCGCTCGCCCGGCTGCCGGGCGGCGCCACCCAGGTCGTCTGGACGTTCCACCACGTGCTGCTGGACGGCTGGAGCGTGTTCCAGGTCCTGTCGGACGTCTTCACCGCCTACGCGGCGCTGCGGGACGGCGTCGCGCCGGTCCTGCCGACCCGGCGGCCGTTCGGCGACTACGTCGCGTGGCTGCTGGAGCAGGACCAGGAGCAGGCCGAGCGGCACTGGCGGCGGGTGCTGGGCCCGGTGACCGAGCCGACCCCGCTGCCCTACGACCGGGTTCCGGCGGGCGCGCACTCGGCCGTGTCCTCGCACTGGGTGTCCGGCGAGCTGGACGAGGCCGCCACCGGCAGGCTCCAGGAGTTCGCCAGGCGGCACCGGCTGACGGTCAACACCGTGGTGCAGGGCGCCTGGGCGCTGCTGCTGTCGCGGCACAGCGGACAGGACGAGGTGTGCTTCGGCGCCACCGTCTCCGGCCGCCCGGCCGAGCTGGCGGGAGTCGACGACATCACCGGCATCTTCATCAACACCCTGCCCGTCGCGGTCCGCGCCGACCGCGGGGCGACCGCGGGCGACTGGCTGCGCGAACTCCAGGACGTCCAGGCGGAATCCCGCCGGTTCGAGCACGTCCCGCTGGCCACCGTGAGCTCCTGGAGCGGCGTCGGGGGCGGGGTGGGCCTGTTCGACAGCATCGTGGTGTTCGAGAACTACCCGATCGACGCCGACGACGTGGCCGCGCACGGCCTCGGCCTGCGCGACCTCGACGCCATGGAGGCGACGAACTACCCGCTGACCGTCGTCGCCACGCCGGGCAAGCGGCTCTCGCTCGGCGTCGGCTACGACCCGGCGCTGTTCGACACCACCACCGCCGAACGGCTGACCGCCCAGCTCGCGCAGGTGCTCGACGTGCTCGGCGCCCAACCGGAGATCCGGCTCGGCGACGTCGACGTGCTGCCCAAGGCCGAACGCGACCGGGTGCTGGTGGAGTTCACCGACACCGACCACGAGGTGGCGCCCGGCCTGTTCCCGGACCTCGTCGAGGCGCAGGTGTCCCGCACGCCGCACGCGGTCGCGGTCGTCGCCGACGGCGTCGAGCTGACGTACACGGAGCTGGACGCGCGTGCCAACCGGTTGGCACGCCTGCTGGCCGACCGCGGCGCCGTGCCGGAAAGCGTTGTCGCGCTGGCGATGCCGCGGTCGGTCGGGATCATCGTCGCGCAGCTCGCCGTGCTCAAGACCGGCGCGGCCTACCTCCCGGTGGACCCGGACTACCCGGCCGAGCGCATCGCCTTCATGCTCGCCGACGCCCGCCCGGTCCTGGTGCTCACCCTGCCCGGCACCGGCGTCACCGCCGGGAACCTGCTGGTGCTCGACGGATCCGAGGACGGCCTGTCCGCCGCCCCGGTGCCCCGCGACGTCCACCCGGAGAACCC
Organism: Umezawaea sp. Da 62-37; assembly: GCF_032460545.1. GTDB lineage: Bacteria > Actinomycetota > Actinomycetes > Mycobacteriales > Pseudonocardiaceae > Umezawaea. The sequence continues at coordinate 359,623 of NZ_CP135965.1, read as the reverse complement.
GGCGTACGTCATCTACACCTCGGGATCCACCGGCACGCCCAAGGGCGTCGTCGTCACGCACGCCGGTCTGGCGAGCTTCTCCGGCGCCGAGATCGACCACTTCGACGTCCGCGAGGGCGACCGGGTGCTCCAGTTCGCCTCGCCGAGCTTCGACGCCTCGGTGCTGGAGCTGTGCATGGCGCTCCCGGCGGGCGCGGCCTTGGTCGTGCCCCCGCCGGGCCCGCTGCTCGGCGACCACCTCGCCGCCGTGCTCGCCGAGCGGGGCGTGACCCACGCGCTCATCCCGCCGGTCGCGATGGCCACCGTCCCGGACGTGCCGCTGCCCGCGTTCCGCACGCTCGTCGTCGGCGGCGAGGCCTGCACGGCCGAACTGGTGGAGCGCTTCGCCCCCGGCCGCAGGATGATCAACGCCTACGGCCCCACCGAGGCCACCGTCGTGACGAGCTGGAGCGACCCGCTCGAACCCGGTGGCACGCCGCCGATCGGACGGCCGATCCGAAACACCCGCGTCCACGTGCTCGGCCCGGACCTGCGTCCGGTGCCCATCGGCGCGGCGGGGGAGCTGTTCGTCACCGGCGTCGGGCTCGCCCGCGGCTACCTCGGCCGCCCCGGCCTGACCGCGGACCGTTTCGTCGCCGACCCCTTCGGGAAGCCCGGTTCACGGCTCTACCGCACCGGCGACCTGGTGCGGTGGAACGCCGAAGGGCAGTTGGAGTTCCTGGGCCGCGCCGACGACCAGGTGAAGATCCGCGGCTTCCGGGTCGAGCCGGGGGAGATCGAGGCCGTGCTGCGCAGGCACCCGGACGTGACGGCGGCCGCGGTGGTCGTGCGCGACCGGAGGCTCGTGGCCTACGTCGTGGCGACCGGCTCGCCCGACCTGCGCGCCCACCTGGCCGCGACGCTGCCGGACTACCTCGTGCCCTCCGCGTTCGTGGAGCTGGACGAACTCCCGTTGACCCCCAACGGGAAGCTCGACCGCCGGGCGCTGCCCGAGCCGACCGCGGCAGGCGCCGAACAGGACTACGTCGCACCGGAGACCGAGACCGAGGAGGTGCTCGCCGGCATCTGGGCGGAAGTCCTCGGCGTGGACCGCGTCGGCGTCCGCGACGGCTTCTTCGACCTGGGCGGCGACTCGGTGCGCAGCCTGCGGATCACCTCGATGGTCAAGTCGGCGTTCGACGTCGACCTGACCCCCAGGGAGGTGCTCACCAGCGTCACGGTCGCGGTGCTCGCCGAGCTGATCGAGGACAAGATCATCGCCGAACTCGAGGCGCTCGCCGTCGGCGGCCCCGAGAACTGACCCTTTCCCACCACCGCACGACACACCCCCGAAGGAAGGCCGAAGACATGCAGGACGACATCCGGTTCCAGGTCCTCGTCAACGACGAGGAGCAGTACTCCCTGTGGCCGCTGGCCAACGACGTTCCCGCCGGGTGGCGGCCCACCGGCACCACGGGCGGCAAGCAGGAGTGCATGGACCACGTCGACCAGGTGTGGACGGACATGCGTCCGCGGAGCCTGCGCGAGCGCATGTCCTCCGACAGCTGACCCACCCCGACGCGTTCGCGTCCCACTGCGAAAGGACTGGCTGATGTCCACACCCACGGTATTCCCGTCGACCACCGCGGTCCGCTCCGACGCTCCCCTCACCGCGGAGCAGTTGAAGCCCCTGCTGGACCGGCTCGCCCGGCGCCACCACGTCCCGGCCGCGCAGCTCGCCGTGCGCTCCGGCGACCGCACCGTGGCCGTCGACGTCGGCGGTGTCGGTCCGGAGGCGAAGTTCCCGGTGGGGTCGATCACCAAGGTGGGCACGGCGACGCTGGCCATGCTGCTGGCCGACGACGACGACCTCGACCTCGACGACCCGCTGGGCGAGCACCTCGGCGACCTGGGACCGAGACTCGGCGCGCTGACCGCGCGCCAAGTGCTCAGCCACACCAGTGGACTGCCCGCAGGTTCCGACCCGTCCGGCTCGGTCCGCAAGTACGTCACCGCGTGCCGCGACAGCGAGTTCGTCACCGCGCCCGGCCGCGGGTTCTCCTACTCCAACGCCGGGTACGTGCTGATCGGGCAGCTGGTCGAGGAGATCACCGGGATGCACTGGTGGGAGGCCGTGGCCGTGCTCGTGCTGCAACCGCTGGGCATCGACCCCGCGTTCGTCGTCGAACCGCCGGGATCCCCGGCGGGCAGCACGTTCGTGCCGGGGCACGCGGTGCACGCCGCGACCGGGCGCGCCAGGCCCGTCGAGCAGACGCTGCGCCCGGCCGAGGCCGCCGCGGGCGCGCTCGCGCTGAGCGCGCTGGACCTCGTCGCGCTCGGCAGCACGCACGTGGCCAGGACCCCGCTGCTGGACGCCGCCCTGCTGCGGGAGATGCGGCGCCCGGTGGACGGGGCGGAGCCCTTCGGCCTCGCCGACGGCTGGGGGCTGGGCCTCGCCCGCTTCCACGGGCCCGACGCCGACTGGGTCGGCCACGACGGCACCGCCGACGGCACGTCCTGCCACCTGCGCATCGACCCCGCGCACGGCGTCGTCATCGCCCTCACCACCAACGCGGCCACCGGGTCGGCGCTGTGGGTGGACCTGGTCGGCGAGCTGCGCTCACTGGGTCTGCCGGTGGGCGACTACGAGCTGCCCGTCCTCCCGCGGCAGCCGAGGCCGGTGCCCGTCGGGCTGTCCGGGCACTACGCCAACGGCGACATGGAGTACGTCGTCGAGGTGGGCCCCGACGGCAGGGCGGAGCTGTCCGTCGGCGGCGAACCCCACCCGGAACTGGCGATCCACCGCGGCGGCGCGTTCTCCGTGCTCGAACCGTCCACCGGCGACCGGATCATCGCCGGCCGGTTCCTGACCGACCCGGCCGCCGACGGGGTGACCGGCATCCAGGCGGGCGGCCGGGTCGCCCGGCGCAGACCCGAAGCCTGAGCCCACCGCGGCCGCGCCGACCCGCGCGGCGCGACCACCGACAGCGGGCACACCACCGAACTGCGAAGGAAACCCAGGATGACCACCTCCAAGCAGAGCCGCATCGACGCGCTGCCCGCCGAGCTGAGGGACCGGCTCAAGCGCAGGCTCGCGGGCCGGGCGGAGCGGACCGACGTGATCGGCCGGGCCGATCGCGGCGGCGCGCTGCCGCTGTCCTTCGCCCAGCAGAGGTTGTGGTTCCTCGACCGGCTCCAGCCGGGGGATTCCGAGTACAACAGCGCGGTCGCCCTGCGGTTGGGGGGAGCGCTCGACCAGGGACTCCTGGCGGGCGCGTTGCGGGACCTGCTGGCCCGGCACGAGTCGCTGCGCACGACGGTCGACGAGCGGGACGGCCGCGCGGTGCAGGTCGTCCACGAGCGGCCGGACATCCCGCTGCGGGTCGTGGACCTCGACGCCGAGGCGACCCTGCGCGCCGGTGACCTGGACCGGTTGCTGCTGGAGGAGTACTCCTGGGCGTTCGACCTGCGGCGCGGGCCGCTGCTGCGGGCCATGCTCGTGCGCGTCGGCCCCGAGGACCACGTCCTGCTGCTGACCGCGCACCACGTCGTCACCGACGGCGTGTCGATGGGGATCCTGGTCGCGGAACTGGGGGAGCTGTACGCGGCCGCCGTCCGCGGTGAGCCCGCCGCGCTGCCCGAGCCGGCGTTGCAGTACGCCGACTTCGCGGTGTGGCAGCGGGAACGGCTGTCCGGCGCCGGGATGGACCGGCTGCTGGAGCACTGGACCGAACGGCTGCGCGGGGTCGAACCGCTCGTGCTGCCGACCGACCGGCCGCGCCCGGCCGTGCGCACCACCGCGGGCGCGGTGCTCGACTTCGCGGTCGACGGCGCGATCTCCGCCCGGCTGGCGGAGCTGGCCCGTTCGCACGACACGACCCTCTACACCGTGCTCGTGGCGGCGTGCCAGGCGCTGTTCGCCCGGTACACCGGCCAGTCGGACATCGCGCTCGGCACCGTCCACTCCGGACGCGGGCGGCCGGAGCTGGAGGGCGTGGTCGGGTTCTTCGTCAACACCGTCGTCCTGCGGTCCGAAGTGGACCTGCGGCAGCGGTTCGGCGACTTCCTGGACGACGTCAAGGACACCGTGCTGGAGTCCTTCACCCACGCCGAGGCCCCGTTCGACCGGATCGTCGAGGCGCTGCACCCCGACCGCGATCCCGGCCGCAACCCCCTGTTCGACGTCATGGTCCTGCTGCACGGCGCGGACACCGGCGCGCCCGCGTTCGCCGGGCTCGCCGTCGAACCGGTCGACATCGCCAGGCGGGCGGCCAACTTCGACCTCACCGTCGAGTTCCAGGACGCGGCGGACCGGCTGGCGGGCTCGGTGGAGTACAACACCGACCTGTTCGACGAGACCACGATCGTCCGGTTCACCGAGCACCTCTCGGTGCTGCTGGCCGCGGTCGCCGAGGACGCCCGCCGCCCGATCGGCGACCTGCCGCTGCTCACCGACGCCGAACGCCACCGGGTGCTCACCGAGTGGAACGACACCGCCCTCGACGTCCCGGACACGACCCTGCCCGAGCTGTTCGAGGCGCAGACGCGGCGCGCCCCCCACGAGCGCGCGCTGGTGTTCCGCGACACCACGTGGACGTTCGGCGAGCTCAACGCCCGCGCCAACCGGCTGGCCCGCCACCTCGTCGCCCTCGGAGCGGGCCCGGAGCGGGTCGTCGCCCTGGCGCTGCCGCGATCGGACGAGATGGTCGTGGCGCTGCTGGCGGTGCTCAAGGCCGGCGCGGTGTACCTGCCCGTTGACCCCGACCAGCCCGCCGAGCGGATCGGGCTCGTCCTGCGGGACGCGGCCGCCGCGCTCGTCCTCACCACCGCCGCCGACACCACCACCCCGGACGTGGGCGTGCGACTGGCCGTGGACGCGCCCGGCACGGCCGCCGCGCTGGCCGCGCTGCCCGACACCGACCTGGGCGACGCCGACCGCAACGCGCCCCTGCGCACCGACAACACCGCCTACGTCATCTACACCTCCGGCTCCACCGGTGTGCCCAAGGGCGTCGCGGTGCAGCACCACAACCTGGTCAACCTGCTTTTCAGCCACCGCGAGGACTTCCTGGCCACCGCCGGGCCGAGGCTGCGGGTGGCGCTGACCGCGGTGTTCTCGTTCGACACCTCCCTGGAAGGCCCGCTGCTGATGGCGGACGGGCACGAGCTGCACCTGATCGACGACGACGTCCGGATGGACGCCGACGCGCTGGTGGACTACGTGATGCGCCACCGCGTCGACTTCCTCGACCTCACCCCGACCTACCTGCGGCAGCTCATCCCGGCCGGGCTGCTCAGCGACCAGCGGCACCGGCCCAAGGTGATGATGCTCGGCGGCGAGGCGCTCGGCGACGACCTGTGGCACGAGCTGGCCACCGCGGAGGTTACGGTCAGCCACAACTTCTACGGCCCCACCGAGTCCACCGTGGACGCGGTGTCCTGCCGGGTGGAGGACTCGACGCGGCCGTCCATCGGCAGGCCGCTGCGCAACGTGCGCGCCTACGTGCTCGACGCCGCCCTGCGCCCCGTCCCGACCGGCGTGGCCGGTGAGCTGTGCCTGGCGGGCGCGCAGCTCGCGCGCGGCTACCTCAACCGGCCCGGCCAGACCGCCGAGCGGTTCGTGGCCAACCCCTTCGACGCGCCGGGGTCGCGGCTCTACCGCACCGGCGACCTGGTGCGCTGGACCCCCGACGGGCGGCTGGAGTACCTGGGCCGCATCGACGACCAGGTCAAGGTCCGCGGCTTCCGGATCGAGCCGGGCGAGATCGAGTCCGCGCTGCTGCGCCACCCCGACATCGCCGAGGCCGTCGTCGTGGCCACCACCGGCGGCCAGGGGCACAAGAAGCTGTCCGCGTACTTCGTCGCGACCTCACCCGTCGCGCCCACGGCGGCGCAGCTGCGCACGGCCCTCAAGCGCACCCTGCCCGACTTCATGGTGCCCTCGGCGTTCCTCGCCGTGGACGCCATCCCGTTGACCCGCAACGGCAAGGTCGACCGGGCGGCGCTGCCCACCATCGACGGCCCGCAGGAGCGCGAGCACGCCTACGTGGCGCCGCGCACCGCGGTCGAGAGCGAACTGGTCGACATCTGGGGCAAGGTCCTGGGCAACGACCGCGTCGGCGTCGAGGACAACTTCTTCGGCCTCGGCGGCGACTCCATCCTGAGCATCCAGCTGGTGTCGCGCGCCCGCCAGGCCGGGCTGCGGCTGACCTCCCGCGACATCTTCCTGCACCAGACCATCGCCGAGCTGGCCACCTCGGTCCAGGCGGTCACCACCACCGAACGCGTGCCGCGCATCCTCGGCCCGGCCCCGCTGACCCCCATCCAGCACTGGTTCTTCGCCACCCACGGTCCGCTGAACCACTTCACCATGTCGATGCTGCTCGAACTCGCGGACGACGTGGACGACATCGGCCTGCGGGCCGCGACGGACGCCGTGGTCGCCCACCACGAGGCGTTGTGGACCCGCTTCACCCGGATCGACGGCCAGTGGTGCCAGGAGGTCCTGCCCGCCCCGCCGACCGGGGTGCTGAAGGTCCGCAACCTGTCCACGCTGAGCGACGCCGGGCAGCGGGCCGCGATCGAGGCCACCGGGACCGCGGTCCGCGCCGGGCTGGACCTGACCGCGGGCAAGCTCGTCGACGCCGTGCTGTTCGTGCTCGGCGCGGGCAGGCCGCCGCTGCTGTTCCTGGCCGTGCACCACCTCGTCGTCGACGGCGTCTCCCTGCGTCTGCTGCTCGGCGACCTGGAAGCCGCCTACCAGCAGGCCGCGGCCGGTCTGCCGCCGAGGATCGAGCCGGTGGACACCCCGTTCACCCAGTGGGCCCACCTGCTGCGCGGCCACGTCCGCGCGGGCGGGCTGGCGGGCGACCTCGCGCACTGGACCAACCTCTCCCGCCGGGTCCCCGCCGACCTGCCGGTCGACCGGACCGGCACCAGCACCGCGGGCTCCACCAGGGAGATCACCGTCCTGCTGGGCCGGGAGGAGACCGACGCGCTGCTGCACCGCGTCCCCGACGCCTACCGCACGCAGGTCAACGACGTGCTGCTCAGCGCGCTCGGGCGCACGCTCGCCGGGTGGACCGGCCGCGACAGCGTGCTGGTCGCGATGGAGGGCCACGGCCGCGAGGACGTCCTGGACGGCGTCGACCTGTCCCGGACCGTCGGCTGGTTCACCACGCAGTTCCCCGTAGCCCTCGACCTGCCCGCCGGGGACTGGGGCGACGTGCTCAAGGCCGTGAAGGAGCAGTTGCGCGCGATCCCGCACCGCGGCCTGAGCTACGAGGCCCTGCGCTACCTCACCGACGAGGAGTCGCTGCTCGCCGACCCGCTGCCGCAGATCTGCTTCAACTACCACGGCCAGTGGGACTCCGCCTCGCCCGCCGGGGGCCTCTACCGAGGTCGGCGCGAGGGCGCGGGCCGCGATCTGGCGCCGGACGAGGCGAGCACCTACCTGCTGGACGTGGCGGGCCTGGTCGACGACGGACAGCTCGCGCTGACCTGGATGTACTCCGACCAGGTGCACGACGAGGCCACCGTGCGGCGGCTCGCCGAGGACATGCTGGCCGCCCTGCGGGAGATCGTCGGGCATTGCGCCGCGCCGGGCACCGGCGGCCGCACCCCCTCGGACTTCCCGCTCGCCGCGCTCGACCAGTCCGCCGTGGACCGGATCGTCGGCGACGGCCGGGCGGTCGAGGACGTCTACCCGATGACGCCGTTGCAGGCGGGCATGCTGTTCCACAGCCTGGTGGACGGCGTGTCGGGCGTCTACGTCGACCAGGCGCGGATGCTGCTCGACGGCGTGGCCGACCCCGCCGCCTTCGCCGCGGCGTGGCAGCGGGTGGTCGACCGGACCCCCGCGCTGCGCACCCGGCTGGTCTGGGAGGGCGTCGACGAGCCGGTGCAGGTCGTCGAGCGCGAGGCGACCGTGCCGACGGCGTTCCACGACTGGAGCGGACTCGCCGACGACGAGCGGGACACGGCCCTGGCCGCGCTGGTGGCCGACGACGAGGCCGCCGGGATGGACCTCACCACCGCGCCGCTGATGCGCCTGGGGATCGTCTCCCTCGGCGGCGACCGGGTGCTGCTGGTCTGGACGTCGCACCACATCGTCCTCGACGGCTGGAGCCTCGCCCAGGTCTTCACCGAGGTCTGCGAGCACTACGCGGCGATCACCGGGAAGCGGGCGCCCAGCGCGCCCGTGCGGCGGCCGTTCCGCGACTACCTCGGCTGGCTGGCGGGGCAGGACGAGGCCGAAGCCGAGGCCTACTGGCGCGACGCGCTCGCGGGCTTCGACACCCCGACGCCGCTGCCGTGGGACCACGCCCCCGTGGGCGACCACCGCACCCGCTCGTCGGAGAGCGTGCGCGCCGAGCTGTCCGAACTGGTGTCCGCCCGGCTGCGCGAGGTGGCCCAGCGGCACGGCCTGACGGTCAACACGATCGTCCAGGGAGCCTGGGCGCTGCTGCTGTCCCGGCACGCCAGCGAGTCCGACGTCGTCTTCGGCACCACCGTGTCTGGTCGGCCGGAGGAGCTGCCGGGCGTCGAGTCCATGGTCGGCATGTTCATCAACACCGTGCCCAGCCGGGTCCGCGTCGACGGCGGCCGCGGTGTGGTGGACTGGCTCAAGGACCTCCAGGCCGAGCAGGCCCGCGCCCGCCGTTTCGACTTCGTGTCGCTCGCCCGGCTGCGCGCGCTGAGCGACGTGCCCGCGGGCCGCAACCTGTTCGACAGCATGGTGGCGTTCGAGAACTACCCGTTCGACGAGCACGCCGCCACCGACGCCGGGATCACCCTGCGCGAGGTCAAGGCGCTCGACAGCACCAACTTCCCCCTCGGCCTGCGCGCCTACCTGGGCCGGACCCTGGGCTTCGAGCTGGCGGCCGACCCGCGGCTGTTCGACGGCACCACCGCGCGCAGGCTGGCCCAACGGCTGGAGACCCTGCTCGCCGGCATCGCCGAGGACCCCGACCGCCCGGTCTCCCGACTGCCCTGGATCTCCGCCGCCGACGAGCGGCAGGTGCTCACGGCGTGGAACGGGACCGCGCGCGACCTGCCCGCGCCGACCATCCCCGAGCTGTTCGCCGCGCGGGTGCGGGAGACCCCGGACGCCGTCGCCGTGACCTGTTCCTCGGAGGAGCTGACCTACGCGGGGCTCAACGCTCGCGCCAACCGGCTCGCCCACCGGCTGATCGAGGCCGGGGCGGGCCCCGAGCGGTTCGTCGCGCTCGCGGTGCCCCGGTCGGTCGACCAGGTCGTCGCGATCCTCGCGGTCGTCAAGACCGGCGCCGCCTACCTGCCGATCGACCCGGACGCCCCGCGCGAACGGGCCGCCCGGATGCTCGCCGACTGCGCGCCCGTCGCCCTGGTGAGGTCCGGGGGTGTGGAACTGGTCGCCGACGGCCTGCCGACGCTGGTGCCCGGCGAGGCGGGGGAGTCCGACCGGCCCGACACCGACCCGACACTGCGGTGCGTGCCGGAGAACCCGGCGTACGTCATCTACACCTCCGGGTCCACCGGTGTGCCCAAGGGCGTCGTCATCCCGCACGCCAACGTCACCCGGCTGTTCGCCGCCACCCGTGACCGGTTCGGGTTCGGCGCCGACGACGTGTGGACGCTGTTCCACTCCTACGCCTTCGACTTCTCGGTCTGGGAGATCTGGGGGCCGCTGCTGCACGGCGGCCGCCTGGTCGTGGTGCCGCACGCCGTGTCGCGCTCGCCCCGCGAGTTCCTGCGCCTGCTGGTCGACGAGCGGGTGACGGTGCTCAACCAGACCCCGTCGGCGTTCTACCAGCTGATGGCCGCCGACCAGGACGAGCCCGAGGTGGGCGACCGGCTCGCGCTGCGCTCCGTCGTCTTCGGCGGCGAGGCGCTGGACCCCCGGCGGCTGGCGCCGTGGTTCGACCGCCACGGCGACCGGGAACCGCTGCTGGTCAACATGTACGGCATCACCGAGACGACCGTCCACGTGACCTACCGCGAGCTGGACCGGTCGTCGGCCGCCTCGCCCGCGGGCACCATCGGCGCGGGCATCCCGGACCTGCGGGTGTACGTGCTGGACCGCGACCTCAACCCCGTCCCGGCCGGTGTTCCCGGTGAGCTGTTCGTCGCGGGCGCGGGCCTGGCGCGCGGCTACCTCAACCGGCCCGGCCTCACCGCCGACCGGTTCGGCCCCGACCCGTTCGGCGAACCCGGCGGCCGCATGTACCGCACCGGCGACCTCGCGAGCTGGAACGCGGACGGCGACCTGGACTACCTCGGCCGGGCCGACCAGCAGGTCAAGATCCGCGGGTTCCGCATCGAGCTGGGCGAGATCGAGGCCGCGCTGACCGCGCTGCCCGACGTGGCCTCGGCGGCCGTCGTGGACGACGAACCCGAACCGGGCGCCAAGCGGCTGGTGGCCTACGTCGTGCCCGTCGACGGGCAGGACCCGCCGTCGGTCGCGGACCTGCGGACGGCGCTGTCGGCGACCCTGCCCGACTACATGGTGCCCGCGGTCTTCCAGCACCTCGACCGGATCCCGTTGACGCGCAACGGGAAGCTCGACCGCCGGGCGCTCCCCGCGGTCACCGGGACCGCGGCGGGGGCCGAGTACGTCGAGCCCCGCACGGAGGCCGAACGGCTCGTCGCCGGGATCTGGGCCGACGCGCTCGGCCTGGACCGCGTCGGCGTCGAGGACAACTTCTTCGCGCTGGGCGGCGACTCGATCCTCACCATCCGGGTCGCCTCCCGCCTGCGCGAGGCCTTCGGGGCGGACGTCTCCCCGCGCACGCTGTTCACCGCGTCGACGGTGGAGGCCTTGGCGGCGTCCCTGCCCGCGCCCGGCGGGGAGATCGCCCGCGTGATCCCGGCCGTGGACCGCGACGGCGACCTCCCGCTGTCGTTCGCCCAGCAGCGCCTGTGGTTCCTGGCCGAGTTCGACCCGGACACCAGCGAGTACGCGACCGTGTTCGCCCTGCGGCTGCACGGCGTCCTCGACGTGGACGCCCTGGGCGACGCGCTGACCGCGCTGGTGGCCAGGCACGAGTCGCTGCGCACCACGTTCCAGGCGGTCGACGGCCGCCCGCGCCAGGTCGTCCACCCGCCGCACGGGTTGCGCCCCGCGGTGACCGAGGTGGCCGAAGCCGACGTCGACGCCCTGGTGGCGGCCGACATCGCCGAACCGTTCGACCTGGCGGCGGGTCCGCTGCTGCGCGTCCGGCTGGCCAGGACCGCACCCGAGGAGCACGTCCTCGTCCTCGCCCTGCACCACATCGTCACCGACGGCTGGTCCATGGGCGTGCTCGCCGAGGAGCTGACCGCGCTCTACAACGGGCGCCCGCCCGCCGCGCTGCCCGCGCTCCCGGTCCAGTACGCCGACTTCGCCGCGTGGCAACGGGACCGGCTGACCGGCGAGACCCTGCGCGAGCAGGCGGACTACTGGCGCGGGCAGTTGGACGGCCTGGCGCCGCTGGAGCTGCCGACCGACCGCCCGCGTCCGCCGGTGCAGACCAAGAACGGCGCCTCGCTGGAGTTCACGATCCCCGCCGAGGTGACCTCCGCGCTGCGGGAACTGGGCCGGGACAAGGACACGACGCTGTTCATGACGCTCGTCGCGGCCTGCCAGCTGGTCCTGCGCGGCTGGAGCGGGCAGGACGACATCGCCGTGGGCACGGTCGCCTCCGGGCGCGAGCACGCCGAGGTCGAACGCCTGGTCGGCGTCTTCGTCAACACCCTCGTCCTGCGGTCGCGCGTGGACGGGCAGTCGACGTTCCCCGAGTTCCTGGCGCAGGTCAGGGAAACGGTGCTGGACGCGTTCGCCCACCAGGAGCTGCCGTTCGAGCGGGTGGTCGACGAACTCCAGCCCGAGCGCGACACCAGCAGGCCGCCGCTGTTCCAGGTCATGATCACGTTGCAGAACGCCGGGAACCGGTTACCGCACCTCGACGGGCTGTCGGCGACGGAGTTCGCGCTGCCCATGACGACCGCGAGCCTCGACGTGAGCCTGGAGTTCGAGGAGCACGACGGCGGGCTGCGCGGCCTGGTCAACTACAACACCGACCTGTTCGACGCGGCCACCGTCGACCGGCTGGCCGGGCACCTCGGCGTGCTGCTGGCCGCCATCGCCGCCGACCCGCGTCGGCCGGTGGCCCGGCTGCCGCTGCTGACCGACTTCGAACGCGACCAGCTGCTGCACATGTGGAACGACACCGACCGCCCCATCCCGGAGACCACGTTCCCGGAGCTGTTCGAGGAGCAGGCGGCGCGCACACCCGACGCCACCGCGCTGGTGTTCCAGGGCACCGCCCTGACCTTCGCCGAGCTGAACGCCCGCGCGAACCGGCTGGCGCGCGTCCTCGTGGCGCGCGGCGCCGGGCCCGAGCGGTTCGTCGCGGTGGGCCTGCCGCGGTCGGCGGAGTTCGTCGTCGCGCTGCTGGCCGTGCTCAAGGCGGGCGCGGTGCACCTGCCGATCGACCCGGAGCTGCCCGCGGACCGCGTCCGCCTGGTCCTGGAGGACGCCGCGCCCGTCGTCGTCCTCACCGCCCCCGAGCCCGACGACACCACCCTGTCGGGCACCGACCTCACCGACGCCGACCGGCTCGGCCCGGTGCGCCCCGACAACGCCGCCTACGCGATCTACACCTCCGGCTCGACCGGGCGCCCCAAGGGCGTGGTCGTCGACCACCGCGCGCTGGCGACCCTCTTCCACGACCACCACGCCGAGTTCGCCGCCGCCGCGGGTAAGGAGCGCGTGCGGGTCACGCTGACGACGGCGTTCTCCTTCGACGCCGCCTGGGAGGGCCTGCTGCTCATGGGAGCGGGCCACGAGCTGCACGTGGTCGACGACGACCTGCGGTTCGACCCGGAGGCGCTGGCCGAGTACGTGGCCGCGCACCGGATCGACGTGGTCAACTCCACGCCGTCGTTCATGCGGGAGCTGCTGTCGGCAGGCCTGCTCACGCGTCCGGAGCACCGGCCCTCGGTGCTCCTGTTCGGCGCCGAGGCGACCGGCCCGGAGCTGTGGCGCGAGCTGAACGCCACCCCCGGTGTCGTCGCCTACAACATCTACGGCCCCACCGAGTGCACGGTCGACGCGGCGATGACCCGGACGACCGGCCACGACCTGCCGGTGATCGGCAGGCCGCTGGACAACGTCCGCGCCTACGTACTGGACGACGACCTGCGCCCGGTGCCCGCCGGGGTCGCGGGGGAGCTGCACCTGTCCGGCCCGCAGCTCGCCCGCGGTTACCTCAACCGCCCCGGCCTGACCGCGGAACGCTTCCTCGCCAACCCGTTCGGGCCGCCCGGCAGCAGGCTGTACACCACCGGGGACCGCGTGCGCTGGACCGCGGACGGGAACCTGGAGTACCTCGGCCGCGCCGACGAGCAGCTCAAGATCCGGGGTTTCCGCGTCGAACCCGGCGAGATCGAGACCGCGCTGCGCGCCCACGCCCGGATCGCGGAAGCGGTCGTCGTGGCCCGCCGCGACGACGGCCACGACCGCCTCGTCGCCTACGTCGTCCCCGCCGGGACGACCGCCCCGGAGCCGCTGGAACTGCGCGCGTGGCTGAAGGAGACCCTGCCCGACTACCTGGTGCCGTCGGTGTTCGTCCCGGTCGACGCCCTGCCGAGGACCAGCAGCGGGAAGATCGACAAGCGCGCGCTGCCCACCCCCGACCTGCGGGCCGCGCCCACGACCGCGGGCACGGCGCCGCGCACGCCCGTCGAGCGCGTGCTGGCCGACATCTGGGCGGAGGTCCTGGGTGTGCCCGAGGTCGGCGTCCAGGACAACTTCTTCGCGCTGGGCGGCGACTCGATCCTGAGCATCCAGGTCGTGTCCCGCGCCCGCGCCGCCGGGTTGAGCCTGAAGTCCAAGGACGTGTTCCGGCACCAGAACATCGCCGAACTCGCCGTCGTCGTCGGGGCGCAGGCCCTGGAGACCGCGGAGCCGGACGTGGCCGGACCGGCGCCGCTGACGCCGATCCAGAGCTGGTTCCTCGGCTCGGACCAGGGCGACCGCGACCGCTTCACCATGTCGACGGTCACCGGACTCGCGCCCGACACCGACGCCGACGCGCTGGAGTCGGCGCTGGACGCCGTCATCGCGCACCACGACGCCCTGCGCGGCCGGTTCGCGGAGTCCGACGGCGGGTGGATCCAGGAAGTCGCCGACGTGGTGGCTCCCGTCCTGCGCCGCGCGCACCTGTCCGATGTGGACACCGACCGGATGCGGGAGGTCGCCGAGCAGGCGCGGCGCGGCCTCGGCGTCGTCGGCGGCCCGCTCGTCGCGGCCGTGCTGTTCACGTTCGACTCCGCGCCGCCGCGGCTGTTCTGGACCATCCACCACCTCGTGGTCGACGGCGTCTCCTGGCGCGTCCTGCTCGGCGACCTGGAGACCGCCTACGACCAGGCGATCGCCGGGCAGGCGATCGACCTCGGCCCGAGGACGACCTCCTACGGCCAGTGGGCGCGCAAACTGGCCGAGCACGTCGAGGCGGGCCGCCTCGACGACGACGCCGCCCACTGGGCCGCGATCACCGCGTCGCCGGAGCTGCCGGTCGACCGCGACGGCGGCACCAGCGCGGGCACCGTCCGCACGGTGGCCGTCGGACTGGACCGCGACACGACCGACGCGCTGCTGCGCGACGTGCCCGACGTGTACCGGACGCAGGTCAACGACGTGCTGCTGAGCGCGGTGGGACGCGCGCTGGCCGAGTGGACCGGGCACGACCGGGTCGTGGTCTCCCTGGAGGGCCACGGGCGCGAGGAGATCGTCGACGGCGTCGACCTCTCCCGCACGGTCGGCTGGTTCACCGCGGAGTTCCCGGTCGAGCTGACCGTGCCGGACGGCGACTGGGGCACGACGCTCAAGGCCGTCAAGGAACAGGTGCGCGCCGTCCCGAACAAGGGCCTGAGCTACGGCGCCCTGCGCTACCTGCGGCCGGACGGCGCGGCCGCGGAGAGCCCGGCGCGGGTCAGCTTCAACTACCACGGCCAGTGGAACGCCACGACCGGTTCCGAGGGGCTCTACCGGGGGTCGGCCGACGCGCTCGGCC
Organism: Umezawaea sp. Da 62-37; assembly: GCF_032460545.1. Lineage (GTDB taxonomy): Bacteria > Actinomycetota > Actinomycetes > Mycobacteriales > Pseudonocardiaceae > Umezawaea. The sequence continues at coordinate 344,609 of NZ_CP135965.1, read as the reverse complement.
GGGACGTCGCGCCGGACCGGCGGCGCGACCACCTGCTCGACGTCGTCGGCATCGTCCACGACGGGCGGCTGGAGCTGGAGTGGGCCTACTCGCCCGAGGTGCACGACGAGGACACCGTGCGGAGGCTGGCCGACCGGGTCGCCGACGCGCTGCGCGAGATCGTCGCGCACTGCGCCGAACCGGCCGCCGGCGGCCGCACGCCGTCGGACTTCCCGCTGGCCCGCCTCGACCAGTCCACCGTGGACCAGGTGGTGGGCGACGGCCGTTCGGTGGAGGACGTCTACCCGTTGACGCCGCTCCAGGCCGGAATGCTGTTCCACAGCCTGCTGGACACCGACTCGGCCGCCTACTTCGAACAGGTCCGCATCCGGCTGTCCGGGGTGACCGACCCCCACGCCTTCGGCGAGGCCTGGCAGTGGGTGGTGGACGCCATGCCCGCGCTGCGGACCAGGTTGGTCTGGCAGGGCGTCGACGAACCGCTCCAGGTCGTCGACCGGCACGTGGCACTGCCCGTCACCCACCACGACTGGCGCGACCTGGACGCCACCGCTCGCGACAGCCGGTTGCGGGAGCTGCTGGACCAGGACCGGGCCGCCGGGTTCGACCTCACGACGGCTCCGCTGACCCGGCTGGCGATCGCCACCCTGCCCGGCGACGAGGTCCAGCTCGTGTGGACCTCGCACCACGTCCTCATGGACGGCTGGAGCGTCGCGCAGGTCTTCGCGGAAGCCTGCGGGCGGTACGCCGCGGGGGACGGCCACGCCCTGACCGCCCGCCGCCCCTTCCGCGACTACCTCTCCTGGCTGGCCGAGCAGGACCGGCAGCGCGCCGACACGCACTGGCGCGGGGTGCTGGACGGGTTCGCGACGCCGACGCCGCTGCCGTACGACCGGCAGCCCACCGAGGCCCACCGCGCGCTGTCGAGCGCGTCGGTCCGCGTGGAGCTGCCCGCGGCGCGGACCGCGCGGCTCCGGGAGGTCGCGAAGGGCGCCGGACTCACGGTCAACACCGTCGTCCAGGGCGCATGGGCGCTGCTGCTGTCGGTGCACAGCGGGGAGGACGACGTCCTGTACGGCACCACGGTGTCCGGCCGTCCGGCCGAGCTGCCGGGGGTCGAGACGATGGTCGGGATGTTCATCAACACCGTCCCCACCAGGGTCCGGGTGCGCCCCGACCTGTCCTTCTCCGCCTGGCTGCGCGAACTGCAGGCCGCCCAGAGCGAGTCGAGGGACCACGACTTCGTGTCGTTGGCCCAGATGCGGCCGTGGAGCGAGGTGCCCGCGGGCCGCGACCTGTTCGACAGCATGGTGGTGTTCGAGAACTACCCGATCAGCGAACCCGGCACCGACGGGACGCCGCAGGTGCTCGACGTGGTCTCGGCCGACGCGACGAACTTCGCCCTGTGCCTGCGCGTCTCGCTCGACGACGCGCTCGCCCTCGACCTCGCCTACGACCCGGCCCTGTTCGACGAGGCCGCGGTGTCGGACCTGGTCGACCGGCTGGCGCTGCTGATCACCGGGATCACCGCCGACCTCGGGAGCACCGCGGGCCGGTTGCCGTGGCTGTCCGCCGACGAGCGGGAACGCGTGCTCACGGCCTCGCGGGGCGCCGAACGGGACCTGCCCGCCTCGACGGTCGTCGAGCTGTTCACCCGACAGGTCGCCCGCACGCCGGACGCCGTCGCGGTGACCCGCGGCGCGGTCGCGCTGTCCTACCGGGAACTCGACGCCCGCGCCAACCACCTGGCCCACCGGCTCCGCGAGCTGGGCGCCGGGCCGGAGCACGCGGTCGCCGTGCTGCTGGAGCCGTCCGTCGAGCACGTCGTCGCCGAACTCGCCGTGCTCAAGTCCGGGGCCGCCTACGTGCCGCTGGACGTCCGGGCACCGCGCGCACGGCTGCGCGCGGTGCTCACCGAAGCCGCGGCCTCGGTGCTGGTGACCGATGACGGCTGGGCTGCCACGGCGGCTGACGTCCACAGTGGACAGGTGGTCCACGTGGGTTCCGACGAAGCCCCGTCAGCCCCGGAAGTCCCGCTGCACCAGGACAACCTGGCCTACGTCATGTACACCTCGGGCTCCACCGGCACGCCCAAGGGCGTCGCCGTGCGGCACCGCGACGTGGTGGCGCTCGCCCTGGACACCGGGTTCGCGGGCGGCGCCCACGAACGGGTGCTCGCGCACTCGCCGCTGGCCTTCGACGCCTCCACCTACGAGCTGTGGGTACCGCTGCTCAACGGTGGCCGAGTGGTGCTGGGGGAGACCCCGGACGTCACCGTGGAATCGTTGCGGCACACCGTCCGCACGCACGGGGTGACCGGCCTGTGGCTGACCGCCGGGCTCTTCCGGCTGCTCGCCCAGGACGCCCCAGACTGCCTCCTGGGGGTCCGGGAGGTGTGGACCGGCGGTGACGTCGTGCCCGCGCCCGCCGTCCGCCGGGTGCTGAACGCCTGCCCCGGCCTGGTCGTGGTCGACGGCTACGGCCCTACCGAGACCACCACGTTCGCCTCCTCCCACCGCATGGACGCGGAGGAGGCCGTGGCCGACCAGGTGCCCATCGGCTCGCCGTTGGACGGGATGCGCGCCTACGTGCTCGATCGCGAGCTGCGACCGGTGCCCACGGGCGCGGTCGGTGAGCTGTGCGTCGCGGGCGACGGCCTGGCCCGCGGCTACCTCGCCCGGCCGGGACTGACCGCCGAGCGCTTCGTCGCCGACCCGTTCGGCGCGCCCGGCGAGCGCATGTACCGCACCGGTGACCTGGTCCGCCGCGACCACCGCGGCGAGCTGGAGTTCCTGGGCAGGGCCGACGAGCAGGTCAAGCTGCGCGGCTTCCGGATCGAACCGGGCGAGGTGGAGGCCGTGCTGCTCGGCCACCCGGCCGTCGGACAGGCCGTCGTCGTGGTCGACACCGCGAGCACCGGCCGCCGACTGGTCGGCTACGTCGTCCCCGCGCACGGCACGGCCGTCGACCCGGCGGAGGTGCGCGCGCACGCCGCCGAGGCGTTGCCCGAGTACATGGTGCCCGCGGTGGTCGTGGTGCTCGACGAGCTGCCGCTGAGCCGCAACGGCAAGGTCGACCGCCGGGCGCTGCCCGCGCCCGTGGCCGACACCCGGCCGAAGCGCGAGTTCGTCGAGCCGCGCACCCAGCTGGAGCGGACCGTCGCGGCGGTCTGGGCGGACCTGCTCGGCGTGGACCGGGTCGGGGCGCGGGACAACTTCTTCGAGCTGGGCGGCGACTCCATCCTGAGCATCAGGGTGGTGTCCAGGCTGCTCACGGCCTGCGGCGTGTCCCTGTCGCCGCGAGTGGTGTTCAGCCACCCGACCGCCGGCGGCCTGGCCGCCGCGATCGCCGCCGAGACCGGTGGCGGCACGGCCATACCGGCGCTGGCGACGCGCACCGGACCGCTGCCGCAGTCCTTCTCCCAGCAGCGGCTGTGGTTCCTCGACGAGTTCGAACCGGGCGGCACCGAGTACGTCACGTCCACCGCGGTGCGCCTGCACGGCGGGCTGGACGTGCCCGCGCTGGAGACGGCGTTCACCGCGCTGGTCGCCAGGCACGAGGCGCTGCGCACCACGCTGGGATCGGTCGACGGCCACGGCGTGCAGTTCGTGCACCCGCCGTCGGAGGTCCGGATCCCGGTGGTGGACCTGGCCGACGTGCCCGCGGACGACCGCGAGGACCGGCTCGCCGAGGTCCTGCACGAGGACGCCGGACGGCCGTTCGACCTGCGGGAGGGGCCGCTGCTGCGCCCGACGCTGGTGCAGCTCGGCGAGCGGGACCACGTGCTGACCCTGGCCGTGCACCACATCGTCACCGACGGCTGGTCCAACGGCGTGATCGCCACCGAGCTGGGCGCCTGCTACGCCGCCGCGCTGCGCGGTGGAACCGCCGACCTGGGCCCGCTCCCGGTGCAGTACGCGGACTTCGCCGCCTGGCAGCGCGGGCAGCTCGACGGCCCGGTGCTCGACGGCCAGCTGTCCTACTGGCGCGACCGGCTCCAGGACGTGGCGCCGCTGGAACTGCCGACCGACCGGCCGCGCCCGCCGGCGCGCACCACCAGGGGAGCGGTCCACGAGGCCGTGGTCCCCGCGGAGGTCACCGCCGGGCTGCGGGAGCTGAGCCGCGACCAGGGGACGACCCTGTTCACGACGCTCGTCACCGCCTGCCAGGTGCTGCTCGCCCGGTGGTGCGGCCAGGAGGACGTCACCGTGGGCACCGTCGCCTCCGGCCGCGACCGAGCCGAGCTGGAACGGGTCGTCGGCTTCTTCGTCAACACCCTCGTCCTGCGCTCGCGGATCCGCGGCGACGCCGCCTTCGCCGAACTCCTGGGCGAGGTGCGCGACCACGTCCGCGACGCCTTCGAGCACCAGGACCTGCCCTTCGACCGGGTGGTGGACGCGCTGCGACCGGAACGCGACCCCAGCCGCACCCCGCTGTTCGGGGTGATGGTCGTCCTGCAGAACACCCCGCAGGAACCGCCGGGCCTGGCCGGGCTCGACGTGCGGGAACTGCCGCAGGAGGGCACCACCGCCAACTTCGACCTGACCATCGAGTTCCAGGAGGACGACGGCGCGCTGCGGATCGCGCTGACCTACAACACCGACCTGTTCGACGCCGCCACCGTCGACCGGTTCGCCGGGCACCTCGGCGTCCTGCTCGACGGCGTCGCCGGGAACGCGCCCGGCCCGGTCTCGCAGCTGCCGCTGATGACCGACGGCGAGCGGCACCGGGTCCTGGTCGAGTGGAACGACACCGACCGGCCCGCACCCGCCGCCACGCTCGCCGGGCTGATCGAGGAGCAGACCCGGCGGACCCCCGACGCCCCGGCGCTGGTGCGGTGCCCGGAGGGCGACGCCGACACCGGGGACGTGACCACCTTCGCGGAGCTGGACGCCCGCGCCAACCGGCTCGCCCGGCTGCTCATCGCCAGGGGCGCCGGTCCGGAGCGGATCGTCGCGCTCGCGCTGCCGCGCTCGGTGGACATCGTGGTCGCCCAGCTCGCGGTCCTGAAGGCAGGCGCGGCGTTCGTGCCGGTCGACCCGACCTACCCGGTCGAGCGGATCGCGTTCATGCTGACCGATTCCCGCCCCGCGCTCGTGCTCACCCGCGGCGACGTGGCGCCCGAGCTGGACGCGGGCCTCGGGTCGGTGCTCCTGGACGACCCGGCCGTGGCCGCGGAACTGGCCGGGCTGCCCGGCACCGCGGTGACCGACGCCGAGCGCACGCACCCGCTGCGCCCGGAGAACCCGGCCTACGTGATCTACACGTCGGGCTCCACCGGACGCCCCAAGGGCGTGGTCGTGTCCCACACCGGGCTGGCCGGGTTCGCCGCCGCCGAGGCCGCGCACTTCGCCGTCGAGCCGGGCGACCGCGTCCTGGCGTACTCCTCGCCGAGCTTCGACGCCTCCGTGCTGGAGCTGGGCATGGCGCTCCCGTCCGGCGCGGCCCTGGTGGTCATCCCGCCGGGACCGCTGCTCGGCGAGCAGCTCGCCGGTGTGCTGGCGGACCAGGGCGTCACCCACGCCCTGATCCCGCCCGCCGCGCTCGCCACCGTGCCACCGGTGGACCTGCCCGCGTTCCGCACGCTGGTCGTCGGCGGCGACGCCTGCACCGCCGACCTCGTGCGGACCTGGGCGCCCGCGGTGCGGATGGTCAACGCCTACGGGCCCACCGAGTCCACCGTGGTGGGCACCTGGAGCGACGCCCTCGCGCCGGGAGGCGTCCCGCCCATCGGCAGGCCGATCCCCAACACCCGCGCCTACGTGCTGGACGCCGGTCTGCGCCCGGTGCCGCCCGGCATCGCGGGTGAGCTGCACCTGGCGGGCGCGGGACTGGCCCGCGGCTACCTCGACCGGCCCGGCCTGACCGCCGACCGGTTCGTGGCGAACCCCTTCGACGCGGCGGGGTCGCGGATGTACCGCACCGGCGACCTCGTCCGGTGGACTTCGTCCGGGGAGCTGGAGTTCCTGGGCCGGGTGGACGACCAGGTGAAGGTGCGCGGCTTCCGGATCGAACTCGGCGAGGTCGAGGCCGCCCTGGTGCGCCACCCCGACGTCGTCTCGGCCGTGGCCGCGGTCCAGGTGGAGGAGGGCGGGCACAAGCGGCTCGTCGGCTACGTCGTGCCCGCCGACCCGACCGAACCACCGGACACCTCGGACCTGCGCGAGTTCCTCGGCCGGTCCCTGCCGGGGCACCTCGTGCCCTCGGCGTTCCTGGTCCTCGACGGGCTGCCGGTGGGCCCGAGCGGCAAGGTCGACCGGCGCGCGTTGCCGCCGGTCACCGGCCCAGGTGAGCTGGCCACCGAGTACGCGGAGCCGGAGACCCCGGCCGAGCGCGCGCTCGCCGGGGTGTGGGCGGAGGTGCTGGGGCTGACGCGGGTCGGCGCGCTGGACAACTTCTTCGAGCTGGGCGGCGACTCCATCCTCAGCATGCAGGTGGTGTCCCGCGCCCGGCAGGCCGGGCTGCTGCTGACCCCGAAGGACCTGTTCCTGCACCAGACCATCCGGCGGCTGGCCCCCGAGACCTCGGCCGTCGGGGACACTGGGGAGCGGGACGAGGAGGTCGTGGGCGAGGTGCCGCTCACGCCCATCCAGGACTGGTTCTTCGAGACCCGCACGGTCAACCCGCACCACTTCAACCAGTCCGTCCTGCTGGAGCTGGCCGAAGACCTCGACGAGAAGGCGTTGCAGCTCGCCGTGGACGCGCTGTGGTCGCACCACGACGCCCTGCGGATGCGGTTCGACGACGCCGACGGCCACTGGCGGCAGCACAACGCCGGCCTGGAACCGTTCCCGGTGCTGGCCCGCCACCCGCTGTCCGAAGTGGACGGAGCGGACCGGATGGCGGTGATGGAGGACATGGCCTCCGCCGTCCACGCGAGCTTCGACCTGCGCGAGGGGCCGCTGCTCAAGGGAGTCCTGTTCACCACCGCCGACGGCGAGTCGCCGTACCTCTTCCTGGCCGCGCACCACGTCGTGGTCGACGGCGTCTCCTGGCGGATCCTGCTCGACGACCTCGACCGCGGCTACCGGCAGGCCGTGCGCGGCGACCAGGTCGTCCTCGGACCGAAGTCGACGTCGTTCCAGGACTGGTCGCGGCGGCTGCGCGGGCACGTGGAGGCGGGCGGGTTCGACGACCAGCTGGAGCACTGGACCGCCTCGGCACGGGCCGCCGCCCTGCCGGTGGACCGCGAACCCGGCGGTCCCGCGCTGCCCGCCGACATCGTGTCGGTCGGGTTGAACGCCGAGGACACCGAGACGCTGCTCCGCTCCGCGCCCGCGGCCTACCGCACGCAGGTCAACGACGTGCTGCTCAGCGCGCTGGCGTGGGCGCTGGCGCGGTGGACCGGCGAGGACACCGTCTCGGTCGCCCTGGAGGGGCACGGCCGGGAGGACGTCCTCGACGACGTCGACCTGACCCGGACCGTCGGCTGGTTCACCACCCTCTACCCGGTCGCCCTCACGACCGGGGGCGACGACCGGCCCCGGTGGCGCGACCTGGTCAAGTCGGTGCGCAAGCAGCTGCGCACCGTCCCCTCCAACGGGATCGGCTACGGCGCGCTGCGCCACCTCGGCCCGCCCGGGGTGCGGAGCGGGCTCTCCGGTGACGGCGGCTCGCCGCAGATCGCCTTCAACTACCTCGGCCAGTGGGACAGCACGGCCAAGGACACCGGCGAGGGCCTCTACCGCGCCAACCACGGCTCCCTGGGCCTCGACCACGCCCCCGGCGAGCGCGAACCGCACCTGCTCGACCTGGTGGGCGGGGTGCAGGACGGCGAGCTGGGCTTCTCGTGGATCTACCAGCCCGCCGTGCACGACCGGTCGACCATCGAGGCGGTCGCCGAGGCCTTCGCCGACGCCCTGCGGCGGATCGCCCGCGACTGCCGACCCGCGCGCCTGCCGGAGAACGGGAGTGACCCGCGATGACCGCGCCCCTGTCCCGCAACCGCGACTACCAGCTGCTGTGGATCAGCCAAGCGCTGTCCACGGCGGGGTTCAGCGCGTCCATGATCGCGCTGCCCCTGCTGGTGCTCGCGGTGACCGGGTCGCCCGCGATCTCCGGGCTGGTGCTGGGCGTCGACGCCGCGGCCCAGATGATCGCCGGACTGCCCGCGGGCGCCCTCGCCGACCGGTGGAACCGCAAGAAGATGATGCTGGTGTGCGAGGCGGTGCAGGCGATCGGCGTCGGCAGCCTCGTGCTGGCCGTGTGGTGGGACGCCACGACGGTCGCGCACCTCATCGTGGTCTCCGCGCTCATGGGCGTGTGCCGGTCGCTGTTCGGACCGGCCGAGGGCGCGGCGCTGGCCCGCATCGTGCCCGTGGAGCACCTGCCGACGGCGCTGGCGATGAACTCCGCCCGCGCCTCGCTGGGCCAGCTGTCGGGCACCGCGCTCGGCGGGTTCCTCTACGCGCTGGGCCGGGCGGTCCCGTTCGGGTTCAACGTCGTCACGCACGCGATCGCCTTCGTCGGGCTGCTGTTCGTCCGGATCCCGCACCGCAAGGTCGAACCGCACCCGGACCACAACCTCGGCCACGAGATGGTCGAGGGGCTGAGGTGGGTCTGGCGGCAGCGCCACGTCCGCGTCACGGTGCTGTGCGCGATCAGCCTCAACTTCTTCTTCAGCGCCTACTACATCGTCATCGTGGTGCTGGCCCAGGAGAGGGGCATCTCCGCGGGCGAGATCGGCGTGATGGCCGCGATGTTCGGCGTGGGCGGTGTCGTCGGCTCGCTGCTCGCGCCCTACCTCCAGCGCAGGATCAGCCCGTACCTGTCGATCACCGGCGTGTTCTGGGTGCTCACCGCCCTGACCCCGCTGGCGGTGTTCATCGACAACGGCTACGTGATGGGCGTGCTGTTCGCCGGGATGGCGCTGCTGCCGCCGACCGCGAACACCACCATCGGCACCTACCAGCTCCTGCTCACGCCCGACCGGCTGCGCGGCAGGCTCACCAGCGTGATGGGCGTGATCGGCGGCGTCTCGGCCGCGACCGGGCCGGCGTTCGGCGGTGTGCTCGTCCAAGCCGTCTCCGGCACCGACGCCGTGCTGCTGTGCGCGGCCGGGATCGCGGCCGTCACCCTGGTCGTCACCTTCAACCGCACCCTGCGCTCCTTCCCCCGCAGCGAGGACATCACCGTCGACGACCCCGAGTCCGAGCAGACCGGGCTTCCGACGTCACCGCGGACCGACCGGACCCCATGACCTCCACCTCCTCAAACCCCGATCCAGGAGAAGCACCATGAGCACCGACGAGTTAGCCGCGCCCGCGGCACCCGCCCAGTTCGCGTTCGAGGACCTCCTCGCGCGGTGGGGCGAGTTGCGGGAGAGCGATCCCGTGCACCACGACGGGGAACAGGGGATGTGGCGGGTGTTCGACCACGCGACCGTCGCCCGCGTGCTGTCCGACCCGACGACCTTCTCGTCCGACTTCTCCGGTCTCACCCCGGTTCAGGAGGACTTCGAGACCTTCCGGATGGGCAACTTTGTCGGCATGGACCCGCCGAACCACCGCAAGCTGCGCACCCTGGTCACCCAGGCGTTCACCCCCAGGACGGTGGCGCGGCTGGAACCCCGCATCCGCGCGATCACCAACGAGCTGCTGGACCAGGTGTCCGGCGCGAGTCGGTTCGACCTGGTCGACGCGCTCGCCTACCCGCTGCCGATCATCGTCATCGCCGAACTGCTGGGCGTGCCCGCCGAGGACCGGGAGCTGTTCACCAAGTGGGCGCGGGTGCTCTTCGGCGGCGACGAACTGGGGGAGTCGGCCGGGCTCGACGACATCCAACGGGCGCTCGACGCCATCTCGCCGACCATCCGCGAGATGAACGAGTACATCCTCGCGCACATCCGCCACCACCGCGCCCACCCCGGCGAGGGTCTGACCAGCAAGCTCGTCACCGCCGAGCTCAACGGCGAACGCCTTGAGGACCAGGAGATCGTGGGCTTCGTCGCCCTGCTGCTGGTGGCCGGGCACATCACCACCACCGCGCTGCTGGGCAACGCCGTCGTCGCCTTCGACCGGAGCCCGCTGATCGTGCCGGGGCTGCGCGCCGACCCCACCGCGCTGCCCACCGCGCTGGAGGAGGTGCTGCGCTACCTGCCGCCGTTCCCCGAACTGGGCAGGCGGACCACCTCGGAGGTCGAGCTCGGCGGCCGCACCATCCCCGCCGACTCGATCATCATGGCCAACCTGGCCGCGGCCAACCGCGACCCCGCCCAGTTCGCCCGCCCCGACGTGTTCGACGCCCAGCGCGCCCCGAACCCCCACCTGACCTTCGGGCACGGCATCCACTTCTGCTTCGGCGCGCCCCTGGCGCGGATGGAGGCCAAGATCGCGTTCGAGGTCCTCTTCGACCGCTACAAGCAGCTGACGGTGGCCACCGACGAGCCCGTGGAGTTCCAGAACCCCGCGGTGATCGTCAGCGTGAAGCGGCTGCCCGTGGACGCGCTGGGCGCGTGACCTGCGGTGCGGCTCGCCCCCTATCCTCGGGCGAGCCGCAACCGCACCGCCGCACGGGGGACACCAGCGCATGAGCACCTCACCATCCGGAGCCCAGGTGACGGGCGGGGCACCGGTGGGGATCGGCGCCCTCGTCCCGCTGACCAGGCCCGGCTGGGTCGACGCGGGCCGCCACCTGCTCGCCGGCCTGGAACTGGGCGTCCGCGAGGTGAACGCCGCGGGCGGGGTCGGCGGAAGGCCGCTCGAACTGCTGGTCAGGGACACCGCCGCCGATCCGCTGAGGGCCGCGGCGGCGGTGGACGAACTGGCCGGACTGGGCGTGGCCGCCCTGGCGGGGGAGTACCACAGCGTCGTCGCCCGCGCCGTCGCCGCCAGGGCGGACGCCCTCGGCCTGCCGTTCCTCTGCTCGTCGGCGGTTCTCGACGCGCTCACCGAGCGGCCGACGGACCTGGTCGCGCGCCTCGCCCCGGCGCAGTCCCACGGCTGGCGGATCTACGCGGACTTCCTCCTCGGCACGGGGCGCGGCCGAATCGCCGTGGCCACCCAGCCGAGCGCCTACTGGGCGTCCGGGACCCGCGTCCTGCGGGACCACCTGGCCGCTCGCGGCGGCAGCGTCGTCGAACTGGACATGAGCGCGCTCGACCCCGCCGCCGTGTGCGACGCGCTCGTCGACCACCGCGCGGCCGCCCTGCTCCTCCTGGTCGGCCACCCGGAACCCGCGGTGTCGATCGTCAGGGCCGTCCGCCGCGACCAGCGCCTCGCCGGGATCGTGATCGGTGCTCCCGCCGGGCAACCGGAGTCCGCCGACTGGGCGGCGCTGCTGGGCGACGACGGCACCGCGATCCCGTTCCTGCGCTACCTGCCCGAGCACCTCGGTCCACTCGGCGCGCGAGTCGGGACGGCCCTGCGCGAACGCCTGGCCGAAGCGCCCTCCTTCGTCGCGTTCGAGGGTTACGACACGGTCGCCGTCCTCGCCGAGGTGCTGCGCTCCCGCGGCACGGACCCGGCGCGCGTCGCCGGGTCCTGGGCCGGCGTCGCGGTCGACGGCACCCGAGGGCGGATCCGGTTCTCCCGCGTACCGGGCATCGGCGTGTGGCAGTGGGCGTGGGCGCCGGTCCAGGTCGTCGACCGGGATCCTGCGGACCCCGACCGCTTCCGCGTCCTGCACACCGGCTGAGGCGGTCCGGAACTCCGCCCGCCCCGATCCGCGTTTCCGGGCCCCTGGCGTGATCGCCGGGCGCGGGGCGGTGGGTCCATTGTGGATCGTCCCTGGTACGAGGCCCTTTCCGGCCGGTATCACCACGCTGGGTGATGACGAAGCCGTTGCGGCGGCTCTGTTCCACCGACCAGGTAACGGCGACCGGCATCCCAGTCGTGATCGCGTTCCCCGAAGAGGTGATGGGGCCGCGGAGGGGATTCCCGAGGCCTCCCAACGGCAATCCTCCTTGCGAGAGCTGGTGGTGGCCGACCGCGGAGAGGTGAGCTGACGAACCGCCCGTCCCGATCCGCTCTCGCGCTAGTTGACCACCGTGTTCGAAGCCTGTTGTCACGGAAGGAAGACCATGCACAAGAACCTCCAGCGCGGCCTCTTGGTCGCGATGATGTCCGGCGCGCTCGCAGTCCCCGGTACCGCGTTCGCCAGCGCCGAGGCCGCTCCGCAGAGCCCGGTCGGCGCGTCGAGCTGGGCTGAGGGCATGTCGGACGACTACGCCCTCCAGTCCGCTGTCCTCCGTGGTGGCGAGCCCGTGGTCGAGGACGAGGCCGACGAGAGCACGGTGATCGCGATCGGGGGCGACGGCGGGTCTTCGGGCGACGCCGGTGACGCGGGCAGCGTGAACACCGCCACGAGCGGTGACTCGGGCGACTCGGGCGACTCCGGTGACACCGGCGAGAACACGACCGTGGTGTCCGACGGCGGCTGGGGCGACAACGGCTGGGGCGAGAACGGCTGGGTCGAGGACAGCGACTACGGCTGGAACCCGTGGGGCTGGAACGGCCTGGAGCACGGCGGCTGGGACGACCACCACGGCGACTCGGGGACCATCGTGGTCACGGGTGACTCGGGCGACACCTCGACCGGCGCCACCGGCGACGCGTCCAACGACAGCAGCACCGTCGGCGGCGACTCCGGCGAAGGCGGCGACGGTGGCGACGCCGCGGCGTGGACCGGTGGCATGGCGGACTCCATGGAGGACTGACACCACGCGAACCTCCTTGCGGCATGGCTGAATCGCACCCGTTGGACGCCGGACTCCCGTTTGGACGATGACCACCCGATCGGTGGATGACGGCCCGATCGCGGGGTTGTCCTCCGCCCATCGCGGGTGGAGTCCGGACGGAACTGGTAAGCAAGGGAAGTCGCAGTGGCGAGCCCCGGCAGCGCGGTCCTCGGACCCGCTGCCGGGGCTCGGCACCGTTGGAGCGCGGAACAGCCGGGAACGCGGTCAGGCATCACGCAGGAGGCGATGAACATCCCACCCGCCGTACTCGCAGGAGGTATCGACCGATGATCACCCGCGCCTCGCGGAACCCGTCCACCACACCGGGCGAGGCGGCTTCCCCGTCGTCATCCGGCGTCCGCTCCGCGGCGCTGACCACGCTCACCGCCGCCACCGTGCTGCTGTCGGCCGCCGTCCCCGCGGCCGCCGATCCCGCGCCCCCGGTGACCCCGTTCGACATGACCGTCTCCACTCCCGGCGCCGGGACGTTCGACGTTCCGGTAGACGTGACCGTCGTCACCCTGACCGCCTGGGGCGGCGGTGGTGGCGGTGGTGGCGGCGCGGGCGTGGACGCGGGCGGAGCGGGTGGCGGCGCGGGCGCCGTGCTCACCTGCCGGGTCAAGCTGGCCGCGCACTCCGAGCCGATCGTCATCCCCTACGTGGTGGCCGAGGGTGGCAAGGGAGCCGAAGGCGGCGCGGGCGGGCCCGGCGGGCTCGGCGGCTTCCGCGACGAGGCCGTGGGCAACGGCAACGACGGAGCCACCGCCGGAACCGAGGGCGAGGGCGCCGAAACCGAGGGCGAGGCCATCGGTGGTGGCGGTGGCGGCGGCGGCGGAGCGACCACCGTCGGCACGGCCGAGCACGGTGCCGAGAAGATCGCCGTCACCCTGGTGGCGCCAGGGGGCGGTGGCGGAGGCGGTGGCACCCCCGCCGGTGGTAGTGGTGCCGAGGGCGGTCGTGGCGGCGGCGAGTACGGCGGCCGCGGCGGAGCCCCCGGCCTGACCGGTTCCGGCACGGCCGACGGCAGCGTCGCCACCGGTGGGCTCGGCGGCGGCATGACCACGTGCAAGGTCGTGACCGCGACGTCCGCCAACCTCACCGCCACCTCGAACGGGCGCGGCAACGGGGCCAACGGCTATCGCGCGGACGGCCGCCTCCACAGCGGGAACGCCTTGGGCGGGCGGGGTATCACCATCGACGGGAAGTCCTACGGCGGTGGCGGCGACGGCAGCCGCGAACTGGTCGCCGCGACGAACGGCGCCAGCGGCGGTCTGCGCATCCAGTACGACGCCTGATCTTCGACGCACCCGGTGGGGCGCGGTGGCTTCCGGCACCGCGCCCCGGTGGGCTGAGGTGCCTCGGTGCTGTGCTGGTGACCCGCCGCGCCCTGGTGGAACAGTCTGGGCGGCCGACGGCTGGGCCCATGCCCCAGCGGGCTCGGCGTAGGGGATAGCGCGGTGGCCAAATCCTCACCGCGTTTCGCGCGTCTCGGGGTGGATCACCCCGAGCGGGCTCGGCCCGGAGGGCTAGCGCGTGTTCGGGCGCTGAGGTGTCCTCATCGACGTCGAGCGGGCGAGGTCGCGGACCACCCAGACCGCCCCGCAGATCGCCAGCACGATCAACGGCAGGAACTGCCAAAGCGTGTCCCACAGCATGGCTCACCCGTGTTCTTCGAGAAGTGGTGTTCCCGGCGTCGACCTCGCCGCGGAGGACGCGTCGACGTGCCGCCCAGTAATCGACCGGAACGCGGCGGGCCAAACCTCCCGTGACCATTCCGTTGTCTTGGGTGTCCACTTGGGAGCGTCGATGGGGTCAGGCGCCGCGGCGTCCGGTCACCACGGCCCGCACCATCGCCGCGACCAGGCGGGCGTCCAGCGTGCCCGAGCCCAGGCCGATGTCGACGAACCGGTCGAACGCGTCCTGGTCCGCGCTCGCGGCGGCGGTCGCGATGTCCAGCGGCCACGGCCGCCGGGTGAGGCGCGCGAGCAGGTCGGTGTGGCGCAGGTGCCCGCCCAGCCGTCGGCGCAGCGCGCGGCGGTAGGCGCGGGCCGGTTCGGGGGTCAGCGCCGCGGCGCCCGCGAGGCTGCCGGACAGCACCGCGTAGTAGATCCCCTCCCCGGTCAGGGGGTTGATGAGCGACGCGGCGTCGCCGGTGAGCAGGACCCGGCCGTGGCCGACCTCGGGGCGGCCGGTGGACAGCGGCAGCCGGTGCCCGCGCAACCGGAGCGGGCCGAGGTCGGGCAGCAGGTCGTGCAGGCGTTCGGTCATCCGCGCCCGCGTCGGCGGGGTGCCGTCGACGAGCTGCCCGTACCCGACGTTCGCGGTGCCGTCGCCGACGGGGAAGGCCCACGCGTAGGCGGGCCAGTGCGCGCCGGTCATGGTGAGCAGCTGTTCCCCCGCGGGCCACGGGTCGGCGGGGGCGTACCCGCGCAGCGCCACGGCGACCGTTCCCGGACGGGCGGGCCGGGCGCCGCACTGGCGGCGGACCACCGACTCGGCGCCATCGGCCCCGATCACCACCCGCGCCCGGATGTCCCCGTCGACCAGCACCTCGTCGTCGGCCGCCACGACCGTGCGCACCCGGCGGCGGCGCAGCACGGCGCCTGCCGCGACGGCGGCGCGCACAAGGCGTTCGTCCAGCAGCAGCCTGGGCACGACGGCGGCCTGCCGTGCGAACGTCCGGGCGGCCACGACCCCGCCGGGCGACACCATGCGCAGCGCGGTCACCGGCAGGGTGCCCGCCACGAGCGCGGCCGTGTCGACACCGAGGTCCGCGAGCACGTCCAGCGCGTGCGGTGCGACGCCGTCGCCGCAGACCTTGTCGCGGGGGAAGTCCACCGCGTCGAGCAGCAGGACCCGCGCGGCCGGATCGGCGCGCAGCGCGGCGATGGCCGCGGTGGACCCGGCCGGTCCCGCGCCCACGACGACGAGGTCCCACACGCCGGGCGGGACCGGCCGGTCCGCGGTCACCGGGCCAACTGGTCGACGGCGAAGGAGAACAGCCCCGGCGCGCGTGCGGCGAGCGGCACGACGCGCCGGGCCAGCGCGGGCTTTCCCCGCGCCCACAGCAGCCCGGAGGTCAGCCAGCGGGACCGGCGCGAGGTCGTGGTCCACGCGCGGTCGTAGTCACCGGGCCGGTCGCCGTGCAAGCACCGGACCAGTTCGGCGGCCGCGGTCAGCGACAGCGCGAGCCCTTCGCCGGTCAACGCGTCGATGTAGCCCGCGGCGTCCCCGACCAGCAGCACCCGGCCAGCGACCCGGCCGGAGGTCCGCTGGAACAGCGGTCCCGCTCCCCGGACGTCGGACGCGGGCTCGGCGTCGGCCAGCCGCGCGGCCAGGTCGGGGAACGCGGCCAGCTGCTCGTCGAAACCGCCGCGGACCGAGGAGAGGATCGCGACGCCGACGGTGTCCGGCGCGACCGGGGTGACGTAGGCCTCCGAGTGCTCCGCCCAGGTCACCTCGACCGAATCGCTGAACGGGCGCAGGGCGTAGTGGCGGCGCAGACCCCACCGCGGCTTCCGGCCGCCGCTGTCGGCCGCGAGCCCGGCCGTGTCGCGGATCGCGGAGTGGAGCCCGTCCGCGGCGACGAGGTACCGGGCCCGCAGACCGTCCACCCGCACGTGGTCGGCGTGCTGCTCGACCCCGGTGACCGACTGCCGCACCACCTCGACGCCGTGCCGCAGCGCTTCGCCGCGCAGCGCGTCGTGCAGGACGGTGCGGCGCACCCCGCGGCCGGGGCCGTCGCGGAACGCGGCGTGCGCGACGGCCGTGCCCTGCCGGTAGGTGATGCCGCCGATCGCGTGCCCCGGCGGATCGACGCCGAGCGCGGCCAGCGCGCGCACCGCGCCGGGCATCAGCCCTTCCCCGCAGGCCTTGTCGATGACGCCGTCGCGCTTCTCGCACACCACGACGTCCATGCCCGCCTTGGCGCAGCCCAGCGCGACCGCGAGCCCGGCGGGCCCGCCGCCGACCACCACGACGTCACGCATGGGCCGTCCTCAGCGCGTCGTTCTCGGCGCGGACGCGGACGGTCAGCAGGAAGGCGTTGAGCACGGAGAACAGCAGCGCGGTGAGCCACGCGCCGTGCACCAGCGGCAGGGCGAAGCCCTCGACGACGACCGCGACGTAGTTGGGGTGCGCGAACATCCGGTACGGGCCGCCGGTGACCTTCGACAGGCCCGGCACCACCACGATCCGGGTGTTCCACTGGTGGCCCAGGGTGCGGATGCACCACCACCGCAGCGCCTGCGCGGCGAGCACCAGGGCCAGCATCGGCCACCCGAGCCAAGACCGGAAGTCGCGGTCGCCCAGCCACACCTCGGCCAGGCAGCCCACCAGCAGTCCGGTGTGCAGCACGACCATGAACGGGTAGTGCCCGAACCCCGTCTCGCGACCGCCGCGCGCCAGGCTCCACGCCAGGTTCCGCTTGGCCACCACCAGTTCCGCCAGCCGCTCGACCCCGACCAGGCCGACCAGGACGGTGTACCACACCTGGCTCACCACCGGAGCAGCACCAACTCGGCGCAGAAGCCGGGACCCATCGCCATCAGCACTCCCCAATCCCCTGGCGCCGAAGGCCTTTCGGCCAGCGTGTCGGCGAACACGTGCAGCACGGAAGCGGACGACAGGTTGCCGATCCGGTTTAGCGAGTTCCACGTCATCGCGAGGTCGTCGTGGTCGAGTCCGAGCACCGACTGGATGGTCTCGATCACCTTCGGCCCTCCTGGGTGGCAGATCCAGCGGGAGATGTCGTCGACCACGAGCCCGTGCGGTGACAGGAGGGTCTTCACGTCCTCGGCCAGGTAGGTCCGCACCAGGTCGGGCACCTCCGCGCCGAGGACGATCTTCAGACCCGTGCTGCCGACGTCCCAGCCCATCGCCCGTTCGGTGTCGGGGTACAGGTGGCTCGCGGTGTCGACGACGCGGGGACCGACCGACCCGAGGGGGTGGTCCGCTCCGACCGCCACCACCGCGGCGGCGCCGTCCCCGAACAGACCGGAGGCGATCATGTTGGCGGCACTGGGGTCCTGGCGCTGCACGGTCAGCGAGCACAGCTCGACCGACACCAGCACCGCGACCGCGGTCGGCGCGCCGAGCAGGAAGTCGTGCAGCCGGGCCACCCCCGCCGCGCCCGCGAGGCAGCCCAGCCCCATCATCGGTATCCGCTTGACGTCCGGCCGCATCCCGATCCGGGCCGCGATGCGGGCGTCGAGGGATGGCACCGCGACACCGGTGACCGTCGTGGACATCACCACGTCCACATCGGCCGGCCGCAGGCCCGCGTCGGACAGCGCGCCCAGCACGGCCTCGCAGCCCAGGTCCACGCCCACGGTCAGGAAGGCGTTGTTGGCGGCGGTGAAACCGTCCAGCCCGGCGTACTCCTCGATGGGCAGGGCGAGGTGCCGGGTGGCGACCCGCGCGCTGGTGTGGAAGCGGTCCACGACGGCGTGGGAAGCCGACTCGGGCAGGCACAGCCGCGTGAACAGCTCGGTCAGCTGTGCCTGGGGATATCGGTGCTGCGGCAGGGTCGCGTGAACCGCCGATATGGCTGTCATCCTGTCGACCCTAAGCGCTGGACCTACACTCGGCAGATGGCCGGAACGCCGACCGCACCGCCGAAGCGCGCGCTGGCCCTTGGCCTGGTGGGCGCGTGCCACCCCGTGCCCTCCCTCGCCGTCACGGCCGTGTCCGTGCTGCTCGCCGTCGGCGTCGGGCACGACGCCGCGGGGGTGGCGCTGATCGGCGCGGCGGTGCTCACCGGCCAGCTGTCGATCGGCTGGTCGAACGACCGGGTCGACGCGGCGAGGGACCGCGAGACGGGCCGGACGGCCAAACCCGCGGCCACCGGAGAGGTGCCGGTCGGCTGGGTCGGCGCGGCGGCCGGGCTGGCGCTGGCGGCCTCGGTCGTGCTGTCCTCGCTGCTGGGCGTGCTCGCCGCCGCCGCCCTGCTGGTCGGGGTCGCGGCGGGCTGGGCGTACAACCTGGGGCTGAAGGCCACGCCCTGGTCCGGTGCGACCTACCTGCTGGCCTTCGGCGCCCTGCCGCTCGCGCCCTACCTGGCGCTGCCCGGCCACCCGTGGCCGGAGTGGTGGGTGCCGGTGGTCGGGGCCCTGCTCGGGTTCGGCGCGCACTTCGCGAACGTGCTGCCGGACCTGCGCGCGGACGCCGCCACCGGTGTCCGCGGCCTCCCGCAGAGGCTCGGCCCGCGGTGGGGCGTCGTGGTCATGGCGGCCGCGCTGGCGGCGGCGTCCGTGGTGCTCGGCTTCGGGCCCACCGACACCTCCACGACGTTCACCCTGGTCGCCGTGGGCGGGGGAGTGCTCGGCGCGCTGGCCGCGGCGGCTGTCGCCGTGCGGTCGCCCGACAGCCCGGCGGCGTTCCGGATCACGATCGCGATCGCCCTGCTGGACGTCGGGCTGCTGATCGCCGCGGCGGTCTGACCGGCCCTACCCGCGCTTGGCGGCCGACCGCCGGTCGCGCGACGCCCGCAGGTAACCCATGACCAGGGATTCCAGGTCGGGTTCGGTGCCCGTCCACCCCTGCGGGTCGGGCGCGGCTCCCCGCACCAGCAGGGTGGACTGCCGTTCGGTGCGGGTCGCGCTGATCAGCGATCCCTCCACAGTGGACTCGTCGGCGGTCGGGCCGACCAGGACGCGGTGCTCCGCGAGGACTTCCTCGATGTCGCCGTCGAGCTGGACCCGGCCCTCGTCGACCAGCAGGAGGTGGTCGCACACGTCGCGCAGGTCGCTGAGCAGGTGCGAGGACATCACCACCGTGGTCCCGCGGTCGGCGACCTCGGTCATGACGATCCGCAGCGTCTCGTCGCGGGCCAGCGGGTCCAGGTCGGACAGCGGCTCGTCCAGGAGCAGCAGCCGGGGGAGGCGCCCCAGCGCCAGCGCGATCGCCAGCTGGGTCCGGGCGCCCGCGGACAGGGTGTCGACCTTCGCGTCGTAGTCCACGCCCGCCAGCAGCCCGAGCACCTCGTGGACCCGGTCGCCGGACCAGCGGTCGTTCATCGCGGCGACGGCCCGCACCTGCTCGCGCACCGTGAGGCCGCGGTGGAACGACCTTTGCTGCGCGAGGAACGAGACGTCCGGGTGGATGCGGCCCCGGACGGGAGTGCCGAAGACGGTCACCTCACCGGTGGTCGGGAGGACGAGTCCCGCGGCCATGCCCAGCAGGGTGCTCTTGCCCGCGCCGTTCGGGCCGACCAGTGCGACGACCCCGCCCTCGGGAACGGTGAAGTCGCAGTCGCGGATCGCCCAGCGGGAGCGGTACCGCTTGCCCACGGCGGTGGCGGTCAACGGGGTCACGATCGCTCCTCGGCGGGGTAGTGGTCGTCGCGGACCGCGGAGTACAGGGCGTCGACGTCCTCGACGACGAGGCCGCCCTCCTGCGCGCGGCCCATCCAGCCCGCCAGTTCCTGCCGGAGCGGCGCGTCGCTGCCGGTGGTGGCCTCGGACGACAGCGACTTGGTCACGAAGGTGCCCAGGCCGCGGCGCGCTTCCACCAGCCCTTCCCGTTCCAGCTCGCGGTAGGCCTTGAGCACGGTGTTGGGGTTGACGGCGGTCGCCTCCACCACCTCCCGCGCTGAGGGCAGCCGGTCGCCGGGGTTGAGCAGTCCCAGTCGCATGGCCTGTCTGACCTGCTGGATGATCTGCATGTAGGTGGAGACCCCGGAGCGCCGGTCGATCCGGAACTCGATCACGTCGGCCAGCATAGGTGCTCCCGGAGCTCAGGGGTCTCCCGCCGTTCAGCTCTGCCGCCGCAGCACCCAACCGGTGCCCACCAGCAGCAGGATCGCGAGTCCGCCGAAGATCGACGCGTCGACCAGGTGCACCTGCCAGGCCTGGCTCGCCGGGACGAAGTCGGCGAACTGCTTGGCGATGCCGGACTGCCGCAGGCACGCCGCGTACTCCTCCGGAGTGCTCGTCGTGCTCATCGCCAACCGGCATGGCCGGATCAGGGCGTTGGCGCTTTCCCCGGAGAGCTGTCGCCCGGCGGTGTCGATCCAGCCCCCGCCGGCAGGCAGGCTGCCGCTCTGGCTCTGGTAGAGGCTCCCGCCCGCCGGAACCTCCGCGTGCTGGGTGGGAACCAGGCGCCCCGCCAGGTCGAACAGGGCGAAGCGCACGACGACGAACGCGGCGAGCCCCGCGGTCATCGCCACCAGGGTGCGGCGGGACACCACCCCCAGGAAGGTGCAGAGCGCGAAGGCGAACAGCGCGTAGCCGACCGGCGAGACGTGGTCGATCCCGATGTTGAGGACGTAGAACGGCCCGTTGACGCGCGGACCCAGGTTCTTCGCCGCGGTCAGCCACCACCAGACCAGGTACTGCAGTGCGATCAGGACGATCAACGCCGGTGCCAGCGCGACGACCAGCTTGCTGAGCATCCACCTCGTGCGGCTCACCGACTGGGTGAAGGCCAGGACGTGGGTGCCCTGCTCCAGCTCCCTGGCGAACAGGGGAGCGCCGATGAAGACGCCGATCAGGGCGGGCAGGCCGAGGATCGCACCCTGCCCCAGGTTGAGCCGGGTGTACCACGCCACCTTGAACTGCGTCACCGAGTCGGACCCCTGGCACAGCTGGGGGTCCTGCGTCAGGCAGTCGGCGATCCGCAACGAGGTGATGTCGTCGATCATGCTGGACCGCAGCAGGACGATCGCGCCTGCGCCGACGACCAGGATCCCGAGCAGGGTGAGCAGTTGCAGGCGTTGCAACCGCAAGGAGAGCCAGATCATGCCGCGTCCTCCGATGCTGCCTTGCGCATGTGGTTCAGGGCCAGTTCGCCGAGCGGGGTGCCGTCGGCGCTGAGCCGGTCGACATCGCCTGCCAGCAGGACCCGGCCCTGGTGCAGCAGCACCAGGTGGTCGCACACGCCTTCGAGTTCCGCCAGCACGTGCGAGGACAGCAGCACCGTGATGCCCTGCGTCTTCGTCTCGGTGACCAGCGCCTCCAGCACGGTCTCGCGGGCCAACGGGTCCAGATCGGCCAGCGGCTCGTCGAGCAGCAGCAGGCTCGGGCGCTTGCCCAGTGCCAGGGTCAGGGCCACGCGGGTGCGCTGGCCGCCCGACAGGGTGCCCACCTTCGCGCTCATCGGCACGGCCGCCTGGCCGATCAGGTGTTCGGCGTAGCGCTGGTCCCAGGTCGGGTTGGTCCGCGCCCCGAGCCGCAGCGTCTCGGTCACGGTGAGCTGCTGGTACAGCGGCTTCTGCTGGGCCAGGTAGGACACCGCTGGATGCAGCCCCCTGCCCGCCGGGTGGTCGCCGAAGACGGTGATCCTCCCGGTGGTCGGGCGCAGCAGCCCGGTGATCAGCCCCATCAGCGTGCTCTTGCCCGCGCCGTTCGGTCCGACGAGCGCCACGATCCGGTTCTCCGGGATCGTGAGGGACGTTCCCCTCAACGCCCACCCCCTGCGGTACTTCTTCCCCAAGTCATCGGTCATGACCGGATGCGCTTGGTCGGTCCTGTGCCGTGTCATCGCCGTCTCCCCTCCGTCGTCGGCTGTCGACAAGGTACAACCTTTCACTAGTGAAGTAGTGCACCGGGGGTCCTGTGGTGTGGCTCGGCACGTCGGAGGGGTGCGCGGTCCCACCCGCGGGCGGGCGCCGCCGGTCGGGCAGAATCACCGGATGGGATCTTCGCCGGGTTGGCTCGACCGGTACGAGAACGGGCAGCGCGACCTGGTGTGGCAGGAACTCCGCGAACTCGGCGGCGGGATCCGGGAGTCCCCGTGGATCGACGAGGCCCGGCTCGTGTGCGACGCGATGGCCCGTCGGGCCCGCCACAACGTCGAGCTCATCGTCGGACGGCTGACGGCCGACGGCTACCGGTTCCACACCAACGACGACGCCCGCACGCCGGTCCGGCCCCACACGCCGCCCACTCCCGAAGCGTCCGCGCACGTGGACTGGCTGGAGCGGCGGTTCGGCGCGGTGCCCATGACGCTGTCGTCCTGGGCGCGGATCGTCGGGGACGTCTGGCTCGTGGGAACCCACCCGCGGTGGCCCACCTCGGCCGCTGCCGACCCGCTGGTGGTGGAGGTGGAGGGATCCCGCCACCCCGGAGGGCCGTCGATCCGCGGGTTCGTCGACGACGAGTGGAACGGATGGCTTGAGCTGCAAGGGGAAGACCCCGGCGCCGCGGGCCCGTTCGTGCTCCCGCTCGCGCCCGATCGGCTCCACAAGGACAACACCAGCGGTGGCGGCCCCTACGGGATCGTCCTCCCCGACACCTGCGTCGACGGGCTCTTAACCTGCCAGACGACCATGCCGTTCGTCTCGTACCTGAACTGGGTCTTCGGGGAGGGCGGGTTCCCCTGGCCGTCGGGCGACGACGGCCAGTGGCGAGTGAGGCGCCACCTCGCCGAGGACGTGCTGCCGCTGTAGCCGAAGATCCGGCGCGCATGGTGATCGGCACGTGCTCGTATTGTTCACGCGGAGTGTTCGGCCAGTACGGGACGGGGTTGCCGGATGGGTGTCAGCCGGGGTTCGCGGATGCGGCTGCGCGTGCTGGAGGCGGTCACGGACAGCGCGCTCAGGGATCTCGGGCTGGAGAAGCTCTTCGAGGTCCTGCTGTGGCGGGTGCACGACCTGTTCGCCATCGACACCGCCACCGTGCTGCTGACCGATTCCAGCGGTGAGCAGCTGGTGACCAGGGCGACCATCGGCCTGGAGGAGGAGATCTTCCAGGGCGTCCGGGTGCCGGTGGGGACGGGCTTCGCCGGACGAGTCGCGCAGCAGCGGGAACCGGTGCGGCTCGAGCGCGTCGACCGGTCCGCGGTGGTCAGCTCCCTGATCTGGGAACGGGGTCTGCGGTCCCTGGTGGGTGTGCCGATGGTGGCGCAGGGCGATCTCACCGGGGTCCTGCACGTCGGCAGCACCAAGCCGCGGCGGTTCTCCGACGAGGAGGTCGACCTGCTGCAACTCGTCGCCGACCGGCTGGCCACCGCGGCCCACGCGCACCGGTCGCGCTCCGCGAGGGCCGCGGCCGCGATGCTCCAGGACAGCCTCCTGCCGGGGCACCTGCCCACCACCGACCACTGGGAACTGGCCGCCCGCTACGTCCCCGGCACCGACAGCGGTGTCGGTGGCGACTGGTACGACGTGTTCCGCCTCCCCGGTGACCGCATCGGGCTGGTGATCGGCGACGTCGTGGGCAACGGGCTGCGGGCCGCGATCGTCATGGGGCGCCTGCGCAGCGCGCTGCGGGCGTACGCCCTGGAGTTCGCCGACCCCGCCGAGGTGCTCGGCAAACTCGACCGCAAGGCCAGCCACTTCGAGAACCACACCATGGCCACGGTCGCCTACGCGGTCATCGACGCGACCACCCACCGCATGGACATCTCCCTCGCGGGACACCCCTTACCGGTGCTGGCCGTGCCGGGGCGCGCCGCCGAGTTCGTCGACGCGCCGGTCGGGCCGCCCATCGGCTACGACCTCGCGGTCACCGGCCGTCGGAGCGCGAGCGTCCACGTGCCACCCGGAGCGCTCGTGGCCCTGTACACCGACGGCCTCGTGGAGCGCCGCGGGCTCGATCTGGACACCGGTCTGGAGGCGCTTCGGCGGGCGGTGTCGCCCATGCCGACGGAGGACGCCTGCAGCCGGATCATGGCCGCCCTGGTCGGGGACCGGCCCGCGCCCGACGACATCGCCCTGCTGGCGGTCCGCCACAGTCCCGCGCCCGACGAGCCCGGCGCGGCCTCCCCGGTGTGACGGGGTCGGCGGCCCCTTCGCGGCGGCCGGCTCCGCAGGCCGTCTGACCGCTTCCTCGTCGCGACGCGGCCACCGGCCTGCTCCCGTTCACCTGTTCGTGCCGCACCCGGCTGTTCGGATTGCCGGGGCCCGTCAACGGGTAGGTCGTGGGGGACAAGCCGGACACGAGGAGGCTGCGATGCAGGACACGACCACGGTCGACAGGTTGCGCACGGTGCTCGCCGACGTCGTCTACCCGGCGGCCAAGGACCAGTTGACCGACCACGCCTCGCGCAACAACGGGGACGAGGACACGGTGCACGCGCTGCGGTCCATTCCGGACGGTGTCTACGGATCGTTCGACGAGGTTCTGGACTCGGTCGCGATCGACCAGAGCAGGGACGCCTGACGGAGCCGCGCGGGGCTCCCCCCGCGCGGCCCGCCCCCTGATCCCGCGAAACCAGGAGGAACACCCGTGGCGACTGTC
This sequence comes from Umezawaea sp. Da 62-37, assembly GCF_032460545.1. Taxonomy (GTDB): domain Bacteria; phylum Actinomycetota; class Actinomycetes; order Mycobacteriales; family Pseudonocardiaceae; genus Umezawaea. The sequence continues at coordinate 319,757 of NZ_CP135965.1, read as the reverse complement.
GCCCCGCTGCCCGACGATCGGCCCCACACCCCCTTGCGCGCGGTGGTGACCGGCTCGGACTCCGGCATCGGCCGGGCCGTCGCCGTGGCGCTCGCGCGCGACGGCGCGGATGTCGGCGTGACCTACCACCGCGACGCGGACGGCGCGGAGGAGACCGCCGCCGAAGTGCGCGCCGCCGGGGTCCGGGCCGTCGTCGGCCACCTGGACCTCACCGACCTGCCCGCCGCGGCGGGTGCGATCGACGACCTGGTCGCCGCGCTGGGCGGCATCGACGTGCTCGTCAACTGCGCGGGCACCGGCAGCGCGGAGAAGTTCCTGGACATGGACTTCGACACCTGGCGGTCGGTGCTGTCGGTCGACCTGGACGGCGCTTTCCTGTGCGCCCAGCGCGCGGCCCGCCACATGGTCGACGCCGGACGCGGTGGTCGGATCGTCAACATCACCAGCGTCCACGAGCACGCGCCGCGCGTCGGCGCCGCGCCGTACTGCGCGGCCAAGGCCGGTCTGGGGATGCTGACGAAGGTGCTGGCGATGGAACTGGCCGAGCACGCCATCACGGTGAACTCCGTGGCACCGGGCGAGATCTCGACGCCGATGACCGGCCAGACAGACGAGGACCCGCGCGAGCAGCGCCGCCCCGGCGTCCCGCTGGGGCGCACCGGCCACGCCGCCGAGGTCGCGGGGGTCGTCGCGTTCCTGGCCTCACCGGCCGCGAGCTACGTGACCGGGGCGTCCTACGTGGTCGACGGCGGCATGCTCCTGATGGGCCCGCAGGCGAGCGAGCGCCTCACCGACGAGAAGTGGCGCAATCCCTAGTGGACCGCCCACGACGACGTGTCACTCGATCGGGTCACACTGGGTTCGTGGGGGTCACCGTGGGACACCCGACTGCTACCCCGGTCACCACCCTGGACGGGGAAGCACCGGAACGAGGGGCACGGGAAAGAGGGCGGACATGACGCAGCAGTGGTCGGATGGCGGGGCGCAGCGGTTCTCCGACCGCATCGGCGGCTACGACCACGGGGCGGTCGACCAGGAGTTCGCCCGACTCCGCGCCGAGCTCGACGGGATCCGGGCCGAACGCGCGGCGGCGTTGGAGCGCATCCGTTCCACCACGGAGGAACTGGAGCGCGTGCGGGCGCCGCTGCGCGAGTACGACCGGCTCCACGCGACCAACCCGGCCCGCGATCCGCTCACCTGCTTCGTGCGGCACCTGGTGTACGCGGCCATGTGCGAAGCGCGCTCGATCCGGGAGAACGCCGTCGTCCGGGCCCGTGCCATCGCGGAGAAGGGGGAGCGCGCCGTCTTCGAACGGCACGCGGACCTGACGGCACGGCACCGGCAGGCCGTGCTCCGGCTGACGACGGCCGCCGAGCAGGCCAGGCGGATGGTGAACGCGACCGTCAGGGACTTCGCGCACCTGCTCGACGAGCTCGTCGAAGGGCGCGACAGCCTGGAGTCGTGGATCGAGAGGGCGCAGCGATGACCGGCGTCCGCGACGAACGGGTCCCGCGGAACGACTTCGCGAACCAGCGCGCGTTCCCCATGTGGCTGCGGGGCTACGACCGCCGTGCCGTCGACGAGGAGCTGCGCAGGGCCGACGAGGAGCTGGCGGAGGCCGCCGAGGAGTGCCGGGCGCATGTCGAGCGGGCCCGGTCGCTCGACGAGGTCCTCGAACAGGAGCGGGCGCGTCTTGCCGAGTACCGGAGCCTGCACGCCGGGGAAGCGCTCCGGCACGCGGAGGACCGCGCCACCGGTGACGTCGTCCGCTGGGCTCGACGCGAGGCGAGGACCATCGTCAACGACGCCCGCGAGTTCGCCCGCCGCCACGTCGCGCGGGCGGAGCGGGCGGCGGAGGAGGACCTGAAGTCGGTGGAGGACAACGAACTGGCGGGACGGCGGCAGCTCGCGGAGCTGGCCGTGAGGACCGGTGACGTGGTCCGGTCCGCGAGGGCGAACTGCGCGCGGCTGGTGCAGGACTTCGCCGCCAGGCAGGAGGTCTTCGACAGCGGGCAGCGGGAACTCCCCGATCTGCCCTCGTTCCGGGGGACCGTGGGGATACCGGGGAGCAGGAAGTCGGAGGAGGCGTGCCTCGAAGAGGTTCCCGCCTGGCCTCGTTAGTCGGGTCTCGTTGGCCTGGCCCCGTCAACCGGACAGCGGTTCGACGAGTTCGGGCCCGTTGTTGCGGGGGTTGTTAACCGCGGTGGAGACCTCGTGGGGCTCCAGTGGCGGCTGCGGCATGCTGTCGATCAGCGCTTGGACGTCCTGGGGTTCGCTGAGCGCCGGGTCGAGCCACGCGTCGCGCAGGTCGCCGGGCGGGACGATCAGCGGACTGCGGTCGTGGATGTGGCCCAGCGCGTCGGGCGCGGTGGTGGTCACGATCGTGCAGGTCCACAACCACCGGGCCGGATCGTCCTCGGCCAGTTCCGGGTCGGGGCGCAGCTCGTAGAGACCCGCGAACGCCAAGGGCTCGTCGTGCAGGCGCAGGTAGTAGGGCACCTTGGTCTTCCCGTCGGTCTTCTGCCACTCGAAGTAGCCGTCGGCGGGCAGCAGGCACCTCCTGCGTCGCGCGGCGGCCTTGAAGGCGGGCTTGGAGACCAGCGTCTCCGACCGCGCGTTGATCAGCTTCGAACCGATCTTCGCATCCTTCGCCCACGACGGGACCAGGCCCCAACGCAGGGTGCAGAGCTGCCGCACGGCGTGCGCGTCGGGGTCCTCGCGAGGAGCGCGCTCCAAGACCGCCCGCACCCGCTGGGTGGGGGCGACGTTCCAACTCGGTTCGAGCGCCTCGTCTTCCACGTCCTCCACGACGAACTCGGCCACGAGCGCGGCGTCGTTGCGAGTACTGGCGTAGCGACCGCACATGGCCCCAGTGTCGCCGCTCCCGCCCGGCCCCGCGACCCGCGGGACGTCCTCAGGCGAGGTCGAGCACCGTTTTGAGCCAGCCTTCCTCGCGACGGTCGAAGGTCTCGTAGGCCTCGATCGCCGCCGTGGGCTTCTCGTGCTGGATGATGAACGCGGTCGGGTCCACCACGCCGGTGACCACGAGGTCGAGCAGGCGCGGCAGGTAGCGGCGGTGGTTGCAGTTGCCCGCCTTGATCGTGAGGTTCTTCACCACCCCGCTTGGCCGAGGCGACGGCGAACTGGTCGACGACACCCGCGCCCAGCACGAGCACGGTGCCCTCGAACCCGACCTCGGCCAGCCGGGCGCCGAACCAGCCGGTGGGGAGGACGTCCGACAGCAGGATCGCCTGGTCGTCGCTCACCGATCGGGTACCCGACCGGACGGAAACGCTATTGCTCGATCCTCAGACCAGGTCGACCGGCCCCGAATCGATCGGCGTGCGGAACAGCGCGTACGGCTTGCGGCGCTCGTCCTTGCCGCCCCGGTACTTCTCCTGGCGGTGCAACTGGTTCGCCGTCACGTAGAGGTGGCCGTCGGCCGCCACCGACATGGTGTCCGGCCACAGCAGCCGAGGATCGTGCACGACGGTCTCCCAGCGGCCGTCGGGCAGTCTGCGGTGGACGGCGTTGTGCTCGCCGTCGGTGATGTACAGCCTGCCCGCCGCGTCGGTTTCCATCCCGTCCCCGACGGAGCCCTTGTCCCCCTCGTCCACCACGGTCCCGGCCACGTCGTCGTCGGTGAGCCCCTCGTCCGCCAGCGCATCGGTGGACGCGCTCCGCCAGCGCCTGTCCGCCAGACAGCAGTAGAACAGCCGCGAACCGTCGGCGCTGATGGCGATGCCGTCCGCGCCCATCCGGACCGGCCGCGTCGTGCCGTCCGGGTCGCGTTCCAGGAACTCCTCGCCCTCCACCACGATCCGCAGATCGGGCGCGGTCCGCGCCTTGGTGGTCGGGTGGTCGTGCAGGCGCCGCCTGCTCGCGCCGGTCGCCAGGTCGACCACGATGATCCCGTTGGGCCCCTGGTCGGACGAGTCGGTGATGAACGCGGTGCCCGCCTCCCCGCGGCGCAGGTCGAAGCGGACGTCGTTGAGGTAGGTCGTCGGCAGCGCGACGTCGGCGGGGAAGAGGATCGTCCGCACCACCTCGTCGGTGTCGAGGTCGACGCAGACCAGTTTCGGGCCGCCGTGGGAGGTCGGCCGGAACATCGGACTGCCGGTGTCCAGGATCCACAGCCGGTCCGCCGGGTCCACGACGACGCTCTGCACGGACACCAGCGCGTTCGGGTCCGCGTCGCCGTCGTTGTCGTTGAACGTCTGGTCGGGGTAGGGGACGAGGGCGCCGTCGCGGATCTCCGCGACGGTGAAGCCGACCTCGTCGCCCCACTTGGGGAAGTTGACGAAAACCCGGCCGGTGCGCGACACGGTGACGCCGGTGGGCATCGCGCCGTCGAACAGGTGCACGACTTCCAGGTGGCCCGCGGTCCGGTCGGTGGCGAGTCGTCGCTCCGTGGTCATCCTCGTCCTCTCGGCGGTCGGGTCGGGCGAGGAGGGTGCCCGCGGATCCGCCGTCCAACCCCCGTCCCCCCCCGATTCACCACAAAGGTGGGTTCCCGCGCCCGTGCGCCAGTCGTCGCGTCCACCATCCGGTGGCCTCGTGTTTCACCCGGACGGTCGCGGGTAGACGGAACTGTCGAACGACACGCCGACTGGAGGACCGATGGCCGAGGTCACCGCGCACCACGGATTGTTCAAGGACACCAACCTCCATGTGGACGACACCGGTGGGCCCGGACGCCCCGTGGTGCTCATCCACGGCTGGCCGCTGTCGGGCGAGTCGTGGAAGTACCAGGTGCCCGTGCTGGCCGACGCGGGGTACCGCGTCGTCACCTACGACCGGCGCGGGTTCGGGCGCAGCGACAAGCCCTTGACCGGCTACACCTACGACACCCTCGCCGAGGACCTGCACACCCTGCTGACCGAACTGGACCTGCGCGACGTCACCCTGGTCGGCTTCTCGATGGGTGGCGGCGAGGTGGCGCGCTACGCGGGCGAGTACGGGTCCGAACGCCTGCACAGCGTCGTCTTCGCCTCGGCCGTGCCGCCGTACCTGATGCAGTCCGGCGACAACCCGGACGGTCCGCTGACCAAGAAGCAGGCGGCGGGCATGGCGGCCTCGCTCACCAAGGACAAGGACGCCTTCTACGACGGGTTCGTCACGGAGTTCTTCTCCGCGAAGGGCGAGCTGAAGGTGACCGAGGCGCAGCGCCGGGAAGCCCGCGCGCTGTGCGACCAGGCGGACAAGGCAGCGGCCCTGGCCTGCATGGCGGCCTTCGGCGCCACCGATTTCCGCGACGACCTGACCAAGGTGGCCGTACCCGCCCTGGTGCTGCACGGCGACAGCGACGCCACCGTGCCGTTCGAGGGATCCGGCGCCCGCACCCACGCCGCGCTGGTGGGCAGCGAGGTCCACGTCATCGCGGGCGGACCCCACGGTGTCAACGTGAGCCACGCCGACGAGTGGAACCGGGCCCTGCTGGACTTCCTGGCGCGGTAGCGGCCGCACACCGGGTCCTCGGCGGTCGGGGACGGACGACCGGTCTTGCGCGGAAGCCGATCACGACGTCCGACCGCTGTAGGGTCAGCCCATGTGATCACCGACTTCGTGCTGGACAACTCCGCCCTGGCCCCGGTGCTGTTGCTCCTGGTCGTCGTCGTGTGCGTCGTCCTGGGGTACCTGGCCCTCCGCTTCCGGCGCCAGGACCCGGCGCCGGTCCTGTGGATCCTGGCCGTGCTGTCCACGCTGCCGGTCGTCGCGCTGACCCTGATCCCCACCACGGCCAGGGTGGACGGCGTCACCTGCGTGACCCGGCTCGCCCTGCCCGCGATGGGCAGGGTGGAACTGCTGGCCAACGTGGCCCTGCTGCTCCCGCTGGTCTTCTTCGCCGCACTGGCCACCCGCCGACCGCTGCTGACGGTCGTGGCCGGTTCCGGCGTGTCCATCGCGATCGAGGCCGCGCAAGCCGTCCTGCCCGTCATCGGGCGTGCGTGCGACAGCAACGACTGGGCGATGAACACCGCGGGCGCCGTCATCGCCGGACTCCTGGCCCGCGCGGTGATCGCCAGGACTACCCGGTGATGCCGAGACCGCGGCTGTCCACCAGGTCGTCGCAGAAGGTCGCGACGTCGACGCCGATGAGTTCCAGGACCCCCTTGCCCGCCGCCACGCCCTCCTCGAAGAAGTCGACGATCCCGTAGAGCAGGGAGCCGTGCGGGGAGAGGTGGGTCTTGACTTCTTCCCACACCACCCGGCGGTCGGCGGGCAACGCGGCGGCCCTGGTTTCGAACGCCTTGTGCTCCCTGGTGAGGTCGTTGCCCGTGATGCTGTCCCAGAAGTTCACTTCGGGCCCACCTCGGACGGTCGTTCGGCGACCTGGACGAGCCCGTTCCGCTCCAGCCGCGGCAGGATCGTGTACACCGTTCCCTCGATGACGTCGACGAACCCGAGTTCGTTCAGCCGACGCGTGATGGCGTGCCCAGGGCCCTACCGAAGCCCCTTCCCGGCCGCCGACGGGTTCGCGAACCGGTGGCGGTACTGCGTGGGTGAGATGTCGAGGTCGCGTACGAACGCGCGGCGCATCGCCTCCGGTGTGCCGTAGCCGCAGCGGCGGGCGATGCCGATCACGCCGTCGCCGGTGTCGGTCAGCGCGTGCTGCGCGGCCTCCAATCGGGCCAGGTCGACGTAGCGGCCGGGGGTGATCCCGACCTGTTCGGTGAACGCGCGGGAGAACTGCCGGGTGGACAGGCCCGCGCGCCGGGCCAGCGCGGGAATCGACAGGTCGGCGGTCAGGTTGGCGGCGGCCCAGTACTGGATCTCCCGGAGCGGGTCCGATCGGGCGATCTGCGCCGAGAGCTGCACGCTGACCTGCGCCTGGTTGCCCGGCCGTCGCAGGTAGACCACCAGGAGCCGGGCGATCCGGTGCGCGACCGCGCTACCGAAGTCCTCCTCGACCAGCGCGATGGCGAGGTCCACCCCGGCCGTCACGCCCGCCGACGTGGAGACCGCGCCGTCCCGGACGAAGATCGGGTCGGGATCGACCGCGACCAGGGGGAACCTGCTCGCGAGGGCGTCGCACGACCCCCAGTGGGTCGTCGCCCGACGGCCGTCGAGCAGCCCGGCCCCGGCCAGGAGGAACGCCCCGGTGCACACGGACACCACGCGCTCCACGTGGGGAGCGCGCTCCCGCAGCCAGGCCACCAGCCGGTCGTCGGCGGCCTCCACGCCCGGCCCGCCCGGCACGAGGAGGATGTCGGGGTCCTCGACGTCGCCGAGGTCGAGATCGGGGACCACGTGCAGGCCACCGGCGCACCGGACGGTCACGCCACCGAGCGAAGCCGTGCGGACGACGTACGGGGGCGTCCCGTCCCCGGCGAAGTGCGCCGCCGCCGAGAACACGTCCAAGGGCCCCGCCACGTCGAGGGGCTGCGCCCCGTCGAACAGCAGGACGAGCACCGTTCGGGATCTCACCTCGGCGATGCTCGCACCGCGGGAGTGGTTCATCAACCACACCCGGCCGACGAGGTGGTCTCCTGCCGCGCCGGCACGCCGGACCGGTCGCCCCCGCGCTCGGTACCTCCGTCCTGTGTGGACGATCGCTTCACGGTCACGTCACCTCAGCCATGCGGTCCTCCAACGGGTTGTCAGGCGGTGCCGTCGGCGGGGGGCCGCCCGGTCAGCACCGCCATCGCGCCTTCGAAGACCTCCGCCGACGCGGAGTCCACCGATCCCGCGTCGTAGGGCGGTTCCGGCGCGTACTCGATGATGAGCTGGACGACCTGGGCGGCGTGGTCGCCCGAGATCAGACCCGCCAGGGTCAGGGCCATGTCGATGCCCGCCGAGACGCCCGCCGCGGTCGCGTAGTGGCCGTCGACGACGACCCGTTCCTTCGACGGCGTCACACCGAACCCGGCGAGGTGTTCGAGCGCGCCCCAGTGGCTCGTCGCCCGACGGCCGTCGAGGACTCCGGCGGCGGCGAGGATCATGCTCCCCGTGCAGACGGAGGTCGTCCACGTCGAGGTCCGGTCGACCGCCCGCAACCACTCGTGCAGGGGCCCGTCGGACATCTGCTCCGCCTGGCCCGGTCCTCCGCCGATGAGCACCACGTCCGGGGCAGGCACGTCGTCGAGGCCCGCGACGACGTCGACCGTCAGGCTCCGCAGGTCGTTGACGATCGCACCGGGGTGCTCGGTGACGAAGACGACCTCGGCCTCCGGGAGGCGGCCGAGGACCTCGTAGGGCCCGATGACGTCCAACGACGTGAATCCGGGGTAGAGAACGATCGCGACCTGCATGTGCGGGGATCCTCTGGTCGGTGGGGTGGTTCGGGGGCGAGGCCCGCCGGATGTGTTGCGGTGCAAGCGATCTGCTCGCAGCAGCGGTGTTCCGGGTACGCCGACCTTCGATGATGGCACCCGGCCGGTGGGACGACAACGACGCGCACCCCACCAAATCGGCCATGGCCGCGCGCCCGGACGACCGCGATCACGCCGGCCGAGCCGATCGCGTCCGCCTCGGGAACCAAGCGGACGGACGGGCCGACTACACCTCCGTGCACACAACAACATCCTCGGCGCGAGGCCGTCGCCGCCGCGCGCGTGCCGTCGCCGTGATCGCGCTCGCCACGTCGACGCTCATGGTGATCACGGTCTGCGGCAAGGGGAACACCGTCGCGGGGCCCGTCGCGCGGGCCGCCGTGCCGTCCCCGGTCACCGCCGCCCCGACCGCGTACCCGTTGACGATCGACAACTGCGGCCGCGGGATCACGTTCGACAAGGCCCCCAGTCGGGTCGTCCTGCTCAACGGGACGTCGGTCGCGGAGGTCGAGAGCTTCGTCGCGCTGGGGATCTCCGACCGGATCGTGGCCAACAGCCAGTCCTACGGGGTGTCCGACGAACCCTCGATGGTCGCCGACATCGCGGCGGTGCCCACCGGTGGGGTCACGCTGAACCAGAACTACGAGGTGCCCAAGGAGCAGGTGCTCGCGCTCAAGCCGGACCTGGTGGTCTCGACCTGGGCGGGCGGATTCGACGAGAAGATCGGGTCGATCGGCAGGGACCAGCTGGAAGCGGCGGGGATCAACAGCTTCGTGACGCCCTCCAACTGCGGTAACGGCGACCCCGCGCCACGTCCGGAGGACGAGGAGCGGTACCGGGCCCAGTCCGTCGAGTCGTCCACCGAACTGCTGATCCAGCTCGGCCGGATCTTCGACGTGCAGCAGCGCGCCGTCGACCTGGTGAACCAGTCCCGAGCCCAACTCGACGACATCGCTCGGCGGATCGCGGGCAAGCCCGCCAAGAGCGTCCTCGTCGTCTACCCCGGCATGGCCATGATGAACAACAACGGCCTGCCCGCGGTCTTCGGCGGCGGCATCTACGACGACATCATCGCCAGGGCCGGTGGCACCAACCCGTTCGGGGGCAGGACCAACGCCGAACTCTCCGAGATCAACGCGGAGGCGATGGCCTCGGCGGAGGTCGACGTGCTGGTGATCGGCCTGTTCCAGGCCTCCGAGAACGCCGGGGTGTTCGCCGACGACCTGTTCAAGAAGTTCCCGCAGTGGGCGGCGTCCAAGACGAGGACGTTCACGGCGGTGTCGGACTCCATCTACCTGGGGCCGTTCAACGCCATCGCGGTGCGGAAGATCGCCGATGCGGCCCACGGCGCGTAGCGGCCCGCACCTGGTGTCGGGTGCGGGTTTCGGGGTCCTGGTCGTGGTGCTCGCGGTCGCGCTGGTCGGCATGACGGCGTTCGCCGTCGGCGTCGGCACCGTCGACGTCCCGGTGGGTCGGGTGGCGGCCGTGGTCTGGGGCCACCTGCGCGGCGACCCGGCGGGGCTGGACCCGTTGACCGACCAGATCGTCTGGGAGTTCCGCACGCCCAGGGTCCTGCTCGCCGCGTTGGCGGGCAGCGGGCTCAGCGTCGCGGGGGTGTGCCTGCAAACGCTGGTGCGCAACCCGTTGGCGGACCCCTACCTGTTCGGCGTCTCGGCCGGGGCGTCGCTGGGCGCGGTCATCGTGCTCACCAGCGGTGTCGGCGTGGTCGCGGGCCTCGGCGTCGCGGGGGCCGCGTTCGCGGGGTCGCTGCTCAGCCTGGCGGTCGTGTTCGCCATGGCCCAGCGCGGAGGGCGGCTGGTCGGCGGCAGCCTGGTGCTGGCCGGTGTCGCGGTCGCCTACCTGGGCACCGCCGTCACCAGCTACCTCCAGCTCCAGGCCAATCCCGCCGAACTGCGCGGCGTCATGTTCTGGATGCTCGGGTCGGTCGCCGGGGCGTCCTGGGACGACCTCGGCGTGCTCACCGCGGTCACCGCCGCCACCGCGATCTGGTTGACCACCCAGGGGCGGTCGATGAACGCTCTGTCGGTCGGCGACGACACGGCGGCGGGGCTGGGCGTGGACGTGCACCGGCTGCGGGTCCTGCTGCTGGTGGCGGCCTCGCTGCTGACCGCGGCGGTGGTCAGCGTCGCGGGCGGCATCGGCTTCGTCGGTCTGATCGTCCCGCACGCCGTGCGGCTGGTGGTGGGACCCGACCACCGCAAGGTGATCCCGGTGTCCCTGTTGGCGGGCGCGGTCTTCCTCGTTGTGGTCGACCTCGTCACCCGCACGGTCGACCGGCCCAACGAGATGCCCATCGGCATCTTCACCGCCGCGCTCGGAGCGCCGTTCTTCCTGGTGCTGCTGCGCAAGAGGAAGCGGGCACTGCGATGAGGGTGCTGATCGACGGCGTGTCGGTGGTCGTCGACGACACCACCATCCTCGGGGGAGTCGACCTCGTCGCGGAGGCCTCGACGGTCACCGGGATCATCGGCCCGAACGGTTCGGGCAAGAGCACGTTGCTGCGCTGCGTCTACCGCGCCCTCAAACCGACCACCGGGGCCGTCCACATCGGACCTGACGACGTGTGGAAGTCCAGCGCGCGCAAGGCGGGCCTGAGAACCGCCGTCGTCGCGCAGGACCACGACCTCGACAACGACTACTCCGTCCACGAGATCGTCAGCATGGGCCGCACCCCGCACAAGGGGGTGCTCGACCGGGAGACGACGACCGACCGGACCATCGTCGACGACGCCCTGGAGCGGGTCCACATGGCCTGGGCGGCGCACCGGGTCTTCGCCACCCTGTCCGGCGGGGAACGGCAACGGGCGCTGGTGGCCAGGGCGCTGGCCCAGCAAGCCCCGGTGCTGTTGCTGGACGAGCCGACCAACCACCTGGACATCGGCGCGCAGCTCGAACTGCTCGACCTGGTGCGGCAGCTCGGTCTCACCACGATCACCGCCCTGCACGACCTCAACCACGCCACCGCGTACTGCGACCGGCTCGTCCTGCTGCACGCGGGCCGCGCGGTGGCCGCGGGAACGCCCGCCGAGGTCCTCGACGTCGACCGCGTGGCCGAGGTGTTCGGCGTGCGCAGCGCCGTCGTGCCCCACCCGCTGACCGGCCGCCCGCACTTCGTGACCGCCTCCGCGGAAAAGGGCGGCGGGGAGGCGATCCGGACGGGCTGAGCGGTGTGGGCCGCTAGGACGTGACGAGGACTCCGCCGACACCCGTGCGCCCGGCCGGGGTGCCGACGAACTCGACCACCACACCGGCGCGGACGACCTCGGACGACGGGTGGACCGCGGATCGGTTCCGCGGTCACCCGAGCCTGAACGCCTCGCCGGGGTCGACCTCGCCCACGCCGTGCAGCACGTGGGCGAGGACTTCCGCGCCGCGCACGACCCGCGGTCCGGGGCGGTTGAAGTAGGCGGGACCGTCGAGCACCCACACCTCGGACAGGTCCGACCAGCCGGGCAGGGCCGTGAGCACGCCGAGTTCGGCGACGGTCCGTTCGGGCGCGAGGCCGCAGGGGAGCAGCAGCACGACGTCGGGCTCCGCGTCCCGGACCTGCTGCCACGTCATCGGCTTCGTGTGCTCGCCCGGCGCGGCCAGCAGCGGCGTGCCGCCCGCCGCGGTGATCTGCTCGGGCACCCAGTGCCCCGCGGGCCACAGCGGGTCCAGCCATTCGACCGCCACCACCCGCGGCCGTTCGCGGCCCAGCACCGCCGCCTCCACGGCGTCCAGCCGCGCCCGCAACGCCGCGATCCGCTCGGCGGCCACGTCGGCGCTGCCCAGCGCGTCGCCCACCACGCGCAGGCAGTCCAGCACCTCGGCCAGGGTGCGGGGTTCGAGGCTGATCACGCGGATGTCGGCGTCCAGCACCCGCACGGCGTCCGACACCCGGCGGTAGGAGAGCGCGCAGACGTCGCAGAGGTCCTGGGTCAGCACCACGTCGGGCGCGAGGGCGGCGACGCGGTCGGTGTCCAGGGTGTAGAGCGACGAGCCGCGGTGGCTGCCGCCCACGGCGTCGGAGATCTCCTTGCTGGACAACGCGTCCGGGTCGAACGTGCCCGCCGTGACGACCGGGACCGCACTGACCTCGGCGGGCCAGTCGCACTCGTGGGTGCGGCCCACCAGGTCCGCCAGGTGGCCGAGTTCGGCCACGATGTCGGTGGCCGCGGGCAGCAGCGACAGGATCCGCATGGCCGCCATCCAATCACCGCCGCGCCCCGCTGACACCGAGTGGGCGTGCCCCGACCGCTCGTCAGCCGGTCGCGAGCGCCGGGCTCCGCCCGGAAAAGGTGGTCAACGCCGGATGTCCAGGCTGTACCGGTCGACGTCCTCCCGGATCCGCTGGAGCCACTCCGCGCCGAGCCTGAGCCCGTCCGGGAGTTGGTCGTCCCGGTCCCAGCGCCACGTCGTGACGATCGCGAGCATCAGGAACCGGCACTCGCGCAGCAGGTCGTGGTCGACATCGGGGTAGTGCTCGGCGACCTCCTCGGGCGCGTGGGCGAGATCGAATTCGACCGGGCCGCGGCAGCACGTCTCCAGGTCGACGAACAGCAGCCCGTCCTTCGTGTCGAGCACGTTGCCGGGGTGCGGTTCGCCGTGCAGCAGCTGCTCGGGGGCGCCGCGCTCGCCGATCATCCGCTTCAGGCTCCGCAACGCGTCGCCGAGGAGCCGCCGGTCCGCGTCGACGAGCGCCGGAGTGAGGTCGCGGTCGGCCACGAGTCGTCGGGCCTCCTCGATCCGATCCGTGAACCGCGGCGTGGGGACGTCGATCCCGCGCATTCCGGCGTGCAGCCGCACGAGCGCGTCGGCGTAGTCGGCCGGTGGGATCTCCTGGCGGGCAAGGGGTTCGTGGTAGGCCCACAGCGTGACCACGAAGCCGTCGCGCTCGTGGACGCGCGGCTCCACCCTGGGCTCGAGGGCGGCCACCGGGCTGCCGGACGCGGTGAGCGCTTGGGCGAGGTCGACCTCGAACCGCGCGGCCTGGTGCGCCGCGGGCGCCACCCTGATCAGGACGTCGCACGGCAGCAGGCGCAGGGTGATCCTGTTCGAGTCCTGGAGGACGACCGCCTCGTCGGCGACCAGACCGAGCGCGGCGGCCGTGGACATGCTCGCGGCCACTGCGCGCGCGGCGTCCGATGGCTTCATGGTCCCTCTTCCCCGCGCGGTCGGTGCGACGAGGATCGGGTCGCCCTCGGTGATCACCTCCGCATCGCGGAGCACCCTACGGTTCGCGGCCCCGCCTGACGACGGGATTCCCGGACGGCGCGGGGGAGCCGGGCCCGACTGGGGTGTCGGGCCCGGCTTCGTGGTGGGGAGAGGTCACATGACCCGCACGTTGAACCTGGGCCCGTACCACGCCAGCGCCTTGGCGACGGGGTAGTAGAACGAGATGTTGTCCAGGCCTGCGGCGGCACGGCACCGCTTGCGGCCGTCGACCTCCACCAGCGCGCCGCCGCTGGTCACGCCCTCGGCCGTCCAGCCGGTCCCGTAGCCCACGTTGGCCCCGCCCGAGTCACCGGGCTCGGTGCACGCGTTGGTCCGGGTGAGGTAGAGCACCGGCTCCGCGACACCGGAGTAGTTCACCGTCTCGTCCTTGGCGAGGATGGTGCCGCAGGTCCACGCGGTGGTGCTGCCGTACTTGCACATGGCGGTGCCCACGGGCAGGTCCTGCGGCTGGCCGACGGTGATGTAGCCGCCGTGGGCGGCGTCGGACTGCACGTACGGGCCCTGCTGCCAGTAGGAGGCGTTCTCGGCCTTCACCAGCGCGTGATCCCAGTGCGGGAAGAAGCTCTCCGTCACGGTGCCGAAGAACTCGTGGTCCTCGCCGTCGACGTCGTCACCGGGCTCGACGCAGTGGCCCGCGGTCAGCATGTAGGTCTGCCCGGTGGCGGGGTCGTTGAGGTTGAAGCCCGCCGAGCACCGGCTGCCACCGCTGTAGATGACCTCGCCGCCGTTGATCCACTTCGTGGTCTCCGGGGCCTGGTCGACGTACTCGACCTCGACGGCGTCGCCGTGCCGCCCGAGGGCGTCGAGCGCCGCCGGGTGCTGCCCCTTGACCACGGAGACGACCACGCTGTTGGTCTTCGGGTCGGTGTGCCAGGACGCCAGGCCGTCGGTGGACGACGAGTCCTCCGCGTCGGCCGCGGTGTCGAGTTCGGTCTTGATCGCCTCCAGCGTCGCCCCGCTGTGCTCGACGACGTGGCCCCGCGCCCCGGCGCGCACCACGTCCAGGGTCCGCGCCGGGTCGCTGACGTTGACGTTCAGCGCGCCCGTCGCCGGGTCGAACCACGATCCGGCGTACGCCGTTCCGAGCGACGTGCGGAGGCCGCTGTCGACCGCGACCGCCCTGTCCTGCCGTGCACGCAGTTGGGTGCTCTGGGCGGCGGTCAGGCCGAGGTCCCGCTGCATGGCGGCGAGGACGTCGGAGTTCTCGGTAGGTGCGGCCAAGGCTGTCTGCTGCGCGGTCGCCGTGAGCGCGGCGATCGACGCGCCCACGACGAAGACCCGCATGAATGTGCGCATGACGTGGTTCCCCCTCTTTTTTCGCGCGACAACGAGGACAGCGAATCCGCCGTCCTGCGTGCGAGATGGATGTTGTCCGCGGGAATGCTCCCCGTGGTCATCACGGTATGAGCCCGTTCGGCCGCGCACAGCGGGGGAATCCCTACAAGAAACCCCTGTGTCCTGCTCCGCCGTGAGGGCGAGCGTCCTGTGTGGACAACCGGGGGGGTGGGTGTCGTGCGGAGGGGGCTGTCTCGCGCTGGAGGCAGCGGGCGGTGCACCCGGAGCCGACGACCTGCGCCGGGGCGAGGCCGACGCCACTGCTGGCCACGTGGTGGTGCTCGACCGCTCACCGGAGGCCGAGAGCTACCAGCGCCCGCTGGCCCCGGAGCACTGGCGGCGCGACGAGGCGTTCAGCCAGGTGGTCTGGTCGACCCCGGACGAGCGCGAGCCTGCCGATGTCGGCGAAGACCGCCATGGCGTCCGGCAGGGTGCCCGCGGCGGCTCCGGCCGAGGTGCCCAGGACGGGATCGGCGTCACCGGGCAGCGGTCGCCGCCGCCGTGGTCAGCCTGCCCATCAGCATGACCGAGCGCTTGCGGCTCGCGAGCCTGCCGAGCACGACCGTCAGCCGGTTCACCCGGCCGACGGCGATGCTGGGCGGTGGATTGCGCCGATCCAGCGCGCGCAGCGCGGTCTCGACGACCTGCTTCGGCGTCTGGAGCCGTTGGCCGCCCGCGGCCTGGTCGCCCGCGGTGTCGAAGAACTCGGTCTCGGTGGCGCCGGGGGACAGGGCCAGCACGCGCAGGCCGGTGCCGCGGTGCTCGTACCAGAGGGCTTCGGTGAAGCTGAGGACGAACGCCTTGGTCGCGCCGTAGACGGCCATCCGCGGCACCGGGTTGTACGCGGCCATGCTCGCGACGTTGATCAGCAGCCCGTGATCGGCCGCGCGCAGGTCGTCGATGAACGTCCTGGTCAGCTCGACGACGGCTTGGACGTCGAGGGCGATCTCGGTGCGCAGCCGCTCGGGGTCCTCCTGCTCGAACGGCGCGTGCGTGCCGAAGCCCGCGTTGTTCACCAGCCCGGTCAGCCGCAGGCCGCGCTCGCGGAGCTGGGCGGCGACGCGTGCGGCGGCATCGGGCTTCGCGAGGTCGTGGGCGAGCACGGTGACGGTCACGCCGTGCGCGGCGGTCAGTTCCGCGGCCAGTGCTTCGAGGCGCTCCGCCCGGCGGGCGACGAGGACGAGGTCCGAGCCCCGTCGGGCCAGGTGGCGGGCGAACTCGGCGCCGATCCCCGAGCTGGCTCCGGTGACGAGCGTCAGTGCGCCGCGGTGGTCGAGAGGCATGAGTGCTCCTTCGTTGGCATTGAGTGCCAACCTAGCACTTGATGTCAACAAGGCGTTGAATGCCGGACGGGCACAGCCTGTTACCGTGTGCGGCATGACGACGCGCCAGGCGCGGCCAGGGGCGGCAGCCGAGGGGCCGATGTGGGAACGGACCCGCAAGCGGGTCCGTGACGAGGTCGTGGACGTGGCGATGGAGCTGTTCGCGGCTCAGGGCTTCGAGGACACCACCGTCGAACAGGTGGTGACCGCGGCCGGGATCTCCAAGCGGTCCTTCTTCCGCTACTTCGGCACGAAGGAGGACATCGTCTTCGGCGACCTCGCCGAACAGGGCCCGATGATCCTGGAAGCGCTGCGGGCACGTCCGGACGACGAGCCGATCTGGGACGCGCTGGGTCACGCGCTCCGCGCGTTGGGCGCCCACGTCGATCCGGGCCGGGGCATCGCGATCGCGCGACTGGTCCTCACCAGCCCCGGCCTGCGGGCCGCCCACCTGGAGAAGCACCTGCGGTGGCAGGAACACCTCGCCCCCGAGGTCGAACGCCGCCTCGGCGACAGCGACGACCCGCCCGGCCTGCGCGGCGAGGCGATCGTGGCCACCGCGCTGGCCTGCCTCGACGCCGCCACCGCCAGCTGGCTCCAGCACGGCGGCCGGGGTGGGATCGACGAACTCGCCCGGCTCAGCGACCGGGCGCTCGCCGCCGTCCGCGCCGCGGCCGGATGACGTTCCGCCGCGGGACGAGCCGGTCGCTGTGTTCCGACTCCGCCGCGCGGACCACGGCTTGCTGAATCGGGTGGCGTAGCGCGTGTGCTGCGCCATTGTCTTGAGGTCGGGTAAAAAGCGCGTTATGGCGAAGTGCCCCATGTCCGCCGATCCGCGGACATGGGGCGGTCACAAGCCAATGGAGAACTCCTGCCGCCTGCGACCACCGCGGCGAGCGGTTCCGGTACTCCGCACGACATGAGCGGTACCGCGCTCCTGTCATGCTTTCGGGTGTTCCGGATGTCGAGGCGGAAGCGCGATCAGTTCCGCTGGTAGGTCAGGCAGTTCGCGAGGTGGTCGCCCTTACCCGCGCCGATGCGGACGCTCTTCGCCGTGCACTCCAGGGAGGCGTTGTGGACGCAGTCGGTGCGCGAACACGCGCCCACCTGCGCCACGACCTTCTCCAGGCCTCCCTTGGTGCCCAGCGGGATGAAGGTGCCGCAGTCGGCGGCGCCGTTCTCGCCGCGCACGGTGATGGCGAAGGCGTGGCAGCCGTCGTGGTTGTAAGAGCAGCCGCTCACGGTGCACTCGTGGACGGACGGCATCGCCGGATTCTCGGTGGTGGTCACTTCGGTTCCTGCTTTCCGTGGTGGAAATCGGTTCGGGTCGGGTAGAACGGTGCCACCACGGATCGGGATTCGCAATTCGAAAGGATTTAGGAGAGCCTATCCTGTTAGTTGATGAATATCATTCATGAACATCTCCGGTGAATTCCGGCCGTCACCTCCCGACCACGGTGCAGGAGGCGGTCGCGGTCTTGGTCGGATCGCTTTCCGACGTGGCCGTGAGGGTCACCTTCGACACCGGCGGACCACCGTTGCGCTTCGCGTGCACGGGCACCTCCACCCGGCCGCCGGACTTCGCGGTCGCGAGGGCGTTGGGCACCACGACGGACCAGCCGCTCCCCGCCGCCTTCGCCGACACCCGGTACACGTCGCCGTCGAGGTACTGGGCGACGGGCTCCGGGTGCTGCCCGGCGGGAGCGGCGGCGCGACCGGTGTTGAGCAGCGGGAACCGGCACGTCGCCACGCCGTCCGAGCCGGTGCGGCCGATCGCCGGCATCACCCGGACGCCGCGCTGCCGCGGGCTCGCGCCGTCCAGCGAGCGGATGGCCACCGTGTAGGACAGGACGCCCTGGCCGTCACGTTCGACGTCCAGCACGTAGAAGTGCAGCCGGTTGGCCTGGTCGACGTACTCGTACTCGCTGCCGGAGTTCGTGCCCGCGTGGAACAGGGCGTCCGACAGTTGCCGGTAGTCGCCGACCGTGATGGGCACGGCGGTCCCGTCCGGCAGGACGTAGTCGGTCATGCCGATGTCCTGCGGATTGGCGTCCACGACCCACGCGAACGGCGCCTGGTCCTCGTTCTTGGTCTTGGCCAGCAGCACGCCGGCGTCCGGCGTGAACGAGTCGACGCCCATCCGGTCCACGACCTCGACGGTGTAGTTCTGGTACCCGCCGCCGTCGCAGAACGGGTCGGTCCGGATGTCGCAGGCGGGCGAGAGGTCGCCGGTGCCGAGCGCGATGTTGACGCCCGCCAGCCCGTCGGGCCCCGACTGGACGGTGCGGGCGGTGACCTGCGCGACGACCAGGCCGGAGTCGGCCAGCGCCTCCCTGGACAGCCGCAGCACGTTGCGCTCGTCGACGATGCCGAGCTTGATCTTGTTGCGGAGCATGTGCTGCGAGCCCATGGACCCGCCCGCGGTCGCCGGGACGACCCAGCGGGAGTGCGGGCCGCCGGGACCGTTGAACGAGCCGCGCGACAGCATGTCCCAGATGCCGTTGTAGTCGCGGCGCGGCGGACTGCCGTAGGGGTTGCCGTAGTTGTCGCCGATGCCGAGCAGGTGGCTCAGCTCGTGCGCGTACACGCCCTGACCGGAGCTTTCGGCCTGCGTGGACGAGCCGCCGCCGGCGTTGGGCCAGATGCTGGAGCCCGCGGCCCACGACGTCCAGTCGACGTAGCGGGTGCGCGACCAGTTCGGCAGGGCGGGGTCGGGCGGGCCGAACTCGTCGGTCACGTCCTCCTTGGTCGGGAACTTCATCATCCCGAACTCCTGCCACGTCCCGGACTCGTCCTGGCCCGCGGACAGGAAGTAGACGAAGTCGTACCCCTTGGGCACTTCCGCGCCGACGTCGGCGAGCCAGGCGGCGTTGCCGTCGGTGCGGATGTTGCGGTTGCACGTGTCGCCCGCGGGGCAGGCGGTGCCGCCCTGGAACTCCATGGCGTACTCGTGGTCCTTGCCCGGCATCGTGTACGGGCCGAACCCGGTCAGGTCGACGCCGTAGCGCCCGCCGGAGTCCTCCATCCAGTACTCGTTCACGGTGTGGCCGCGGTTGATGCCGTTCGGCTTGTTGAGGAAGTCCTGGTAGAACCCGGCGACCTGGTCGCGCGGGACGCCGCTCGCCTCGGCGCTGGGGTTGCCGAACACCGTCGACCGCGCGGGCTGCGTCACGACGAACGGCTGGTTCGGGTAGTCCAGCAGGACCAGCGCGCCCTTGAAGTTGCGCACCGAACCCCTGGTCGACGGGTCGGCCCAGTCGGTGCCGGGGATCTTCCGGTAGTCCCGCTCCCACGTCATGTGGTCGGGGTTGACCCAGTTCTGCGGGTCGACGGGGACGGGGAACCCGGCTTGCGCCGCCACGCGGGCGGAGTCGCGGGACTGCTGCCACGGTTGCTGCTGCGGCCAGTGGTCGAGCTGCCAGTGGTGCGACGGCTCGTCGAGGGGAGCGGCGGTCACCCCGGCGTTGCCGGCGGTGAGCGCGGCGACCGAGAGCAGCGCGGTGATCAGCAGGGCGGGGCGCCGGTGCCCACGACGGACGCGTGTGCGGTGCATGCCACCTCCGTGGTGTGAACCACCCACGCTATCCACCGGCGACCGCGTCACGAGGTCGCGCGGACACGTTGTCAGTTGACGGAAATCCTCGGCGGGGTGGCGTGGGGCAGTGCTGCCGACTCCGTGCCGGCGGTCGCGGGCCGGTCGGGGTTGGGCGATGCTGGCGAGATGTTCGAGGACTTCGAGTCGAAGCAGATCGAGGTGGACGGGGCATCCATCTTCACCCGGTTCGGGGGACGGGGGACGCCGGTGCTGCTGCTGCACGGGCACCCCCGGACCTCGGCGACCTGGCACCGGGTCGCGCCGAAGCTGGTCGCGGCGGGGTTCGCGGTCGTGTGCCCCGATCTCCGCGGTTACGGCCGGTCGCGCGGACCGGCCTTCACCGCCGATCACGAGGGCTACTCGAAGCGGGTCGTGGCCGGGGACGCGGTGGCCGTGATGCGGTCGTTGGGGCACGAGCGGTTCTTGCTCGCCGGGCACGATCGCGGTGGCGCGGTGGCGCTGCGCCTGGTGCTCGACCACCCCGAGGCGGTGTCGCGGGTCGCGTTCGTGGACTGCCTGCCGATCAGCGAGCACCTGTCGCGCATCACCGCGAAGTTCGCCACGCAGTGGTGGCACTGGTTCTTCTTCGCCCAGCCCGACATCCCCGAGCGGGTGATCACCGCGGATCCGGATCGCTGGTACCGCGGCGATCCGCGGGTGATGGGGCAGGAGAACCACGACGAGTGGCGGGAGGCTATGAGGAGGCCCGACGTGGTGCGGGCGATGTTGGAGGACTACCGCGCGGGCCTGGCCATCGACCGCTACCACGAGGAGGCCGATCGGAGCGCGGGCAGGCGGATCGGGTGCCCGGCACTGGCCCTGTGGTCGCTGAAGGACGACCTCGAGGACCTGTACGGCGATCCGCTGCGGATCTGGCGGGACTGGGCGCCCGACGTGCGCGGGCACGGGATCGACTCCGGGCACCACGTGGCGGAGGAGGCGCCGGACGCGCTGGCCGACTCGCTGGCGGAGTTCTTCCTGGACGGGCGCGGGTGAGGGGACCGGTCAGCCCGCGGCGGCGTCCCACCAGGTGAGGACGCGCGTGCCGTGCAGGGTCAGCCACTTCGACGGTTCGCCCGCGGGCACGTCGACCTCGAACCAGATCCGGCCCGGCTGCACCTCGCCCTGGAGCCACGTGCCGTCGGGCAGGCGGGCGGCGCGGACCAGGTCGACCGCGTCGGCGATCCGCGGGTCGGGCGCGGTGCCGTCGAACGCGGTGGCCCGGCGGAAGTAGTCGGTCGCGTTGAGCGCGTTGTAGGCCCAGCGCATCGGGTAGGCGAAGCGGTTCACCCACGGGCCCACGGGTTCACCGGTCGAGAGCCTGCGCAGGAGGTCGCGCCGCAGGAGGTACTCCTCGCCGGAGCGGCGGGCGGCACGGGTCGCCTCGGTGCCGCCGGTCGCGATCTCGTGGTCGAGCAGCGCCTTGAGGGCGTTGAGGGTCGAGTGGAACGAGGAGCGCGTCGAACCCTCCACCCACTCGCAGTTCCAGCCGCCGTCGGGCAGCCGGTGCTCGACGAACCAGTCGACGACGCCGGTGACGTCGGCGCCCAGCCACAGCCCGTTGGAGACGGTCCAGGAGTTGATGCAGCAGTCGACCTCGCCGCCCCAGTAGGGCAGCTCCTCGTACTCCCAGCGGCAGTTCTCCTCCAGCAGTTCGACGGTGCGGCGCCCACGCGGGACGGCGGCGTCCAAGCCCCACTCGCGCAAGGAGTTGAGCGTCCACGTCGTGGCCGTCCACGGCTGCCCCTCCTCCTTCGGCGCGTCGGGCGCGGGCGCGGGGAAGAACGCGCCGCCCGCCCACTGGCCGTCGGGGTCCTGGAGCGCGAGCAGCCGCGCGCCGAAGCCCTCGGTCGCGACCTCCGCCCGCGTCGCCCGCCACACCTCGGGCGGCGCGCCCACCAGGTCGCGTTCGACCTGCCAGCGCAGCGCGGGGTCGGAGTCGAGCAGCCACGTGGTCAGGTCGCCGGAAACCATCCGACGACTCTAGACCGCGGCGCGCGGCCACCGGTCGATCAGCCCGTACCCGCGCGAGCGGAGCCAGCGGCTCTGCAACGCCGCGGACGCGGAACCACGGGTGCGCAGGGTCGGGCGGGTGGATACCTGCCCGTTGACGGTCGTCGGTGTCGCCCGCACCGCCAGGACGACCAAGGCGGACACGCCCGTGCAGGCCGGTCTCAACCGGGCCGAACACGGTGCCGTGCACGTCGCGGAGGAGTTCGCCGAGGGTCTGGCGGAGTTGGACGGCTTCGACTACGCGTGGCTGGTGAGCTGGCTCGACCGGCATGGCGAGACCGGGGAGGCGCCGTTGGTCCAGGTCCCGTACCTGCTGCGCCGCACCCCTCGTCCGGTTGGGCTGTTCGCGACCCGCAGCCCGCGCCGGGTCAACCCGATCGGACTCAGCCTGGTGCGGCTGCTGGGCGTGGAGGGCACGACTGTGCGGTTCGCGGGTGTGGACCTGCTTGACGGGACGCCGATCGTCGACATCAAGCCCTACGTCGCCGCCTTCGACCTGCCGCCCGGTGAGCCGCGGTGCGGCTGGGTCGACGAGGTCGCGCTGGCCGAGGGTGCCACGCCCGCCTCCCTCGACCCGCGCTGATCCCCCGATCGTGACCCTTTACCCCCGTGGACGGCTGCTCTAGTCTCAGTGTGACTAGTGGAGGAGCCGCCGTGACCCTCGCCGAGCACGCGCCGATCGGTTCGGTCGTGCACGAGGGCGACCGGGTCCTGTGCCACGTGTGCGGCCGCTGGTTCAAGTCCGTGCTCGCCCACCTGCGCGCGCACGGCACGGACGACCTCGCCTACCGCGGGGAGTTCGGCCTGGAGCGCAACGCCCCGCTGGAGGGCGCGAGCACCCGGCGGCGCCGTGCCGACGCGCTGCGCAGGCGGCGGGAGACCGACCCCGCCGTCCGGGCGTGGTGCGCGGAAGGTGAGCACCGCGCCCGTTCCGGCGCGCTGACCGAGGCCGCCGCCCAGGCCGCGCGCGGGCGCAGGCACCCCGAGCAGCGGCGCCGCAAGACGTTGCGCTCGCTCGCCTCGATCTCACCGGAAGCGCGCAACGACGGCATCCGGCGGCACGCGCTCGTCCGGCTCCGCACCGTCGCGGCCAAGGCCGCCGCCGAACTCGGCTTCCCCGACGTCGGCGCGCTGGTCACCGACCGGGTCCTGGCCGGGCACAGCCTCGCCGCGATCAGCCGCGAGGCCGGACTGCACAAGGACTGGCTGTCCCGCCACCTGAGGACCGTCGACCCCGACACGGCGGCCGCGATCGCCGAGCACGCCCGCGTCCGCCGCCTCGACGCCCCGTGGCTGCCGGTCCTCGCCGAGCTGGGTTTCGGCGGCGTGCCGGAGTACCTGCGCGACCGGCACCTGCGCCAGGCCCGCTCGGTGCAGGCCGTCGCCGCCGAGACCGGACTGAGCCGCACCGCCGTGCAGACCGCGTTGACCAGGCACGGCCTCACCCGCGTCTCCCACGCGACCTCGCGCCGCCGGGTCCGGGACGGAGCCGCGGCCGTGGCGGAGCGGTTCGGCCACCCCGACGTCGCCGCCTACCTCGCCGACCGCCGCGCGGCGGGCCTGAGCTGGAAGACGATCGCCGCCGAGTGCGGCCGGTCGCAGTCCTGGGTGCGCAGGCGCGCGGGTCTCATCCGCTGAGCGGTGGCCGTCCGCCCGACCCGTTGTCGATCACCACGTACGGTGGAACCGGGAAGGTGTTCCAGCGGGATCGATGCCCACGGGGAGGCAGTCGTCGACAGGTCGCACGGCGCGAGGCTGGCCGCCCACGATGCCGTCTCCGCGGCTCTGGCCCGGTGCGACGACCGTGAACTGCTCGACCTCGTGGACCGGGCCGAGCCGCTGGGATCGGGCATCGGTGGGACGGCGGCGCTGCTGGACGTCGGCGGGACCCCGGTCTTCGTCAAGCGGGTGCCGCTGACGGATCTGGAGACGCGGCCGGAGAACGTCCGCTCCACCGCGAACCTCTTCGGGCTGCCCGACTTCTGCCACTACGGCGTCGGGACCATCGGGGGGCCGGGTTTCGGGGCGTGGCGGGAACTGGCCGTCCACACCACGACGACGGAGTGGGTGCTCGCGCGGGACCACGAGGGCTTCCCGCTGATGCACCACTGGCGGGTGCTGCCGCACCACGGGCAGTCGCTCCCGGAGGAACTGGCCGATGTGGACAGGGCCGTGGCCCACTGGGGAGGCGGAGCGGAGGTGCGTCGCCGGATCGAGGCCCTGCGGGACTCCTCGGCGAGCATCGCGCTGTTCCTGGAGCACATCCCGCACAACCTGCACGACTGGCTGGGGGCCAAGGTCGACGCGGGCGACGAGGACATCGGGGCCACCTGCGCCATGGTCGAGGAGGAACTGCGGGCAGGCACCTCGTTCATGAACTCCCGCGGCCTCCTGCACTTCGACGGCCACTTCCAGAACGTCCTGACCGACGGCGAACGCCTGTACTTCGCGGACTACGGCCTCGCGATCTCCTCCGGATTCGACCTGTCCGAACGGGAGGCGGACTTCTTCGCCGGGCACCAGGCCTACGACCGCCGCTACACCGCCACCCACCTGGTGATCTGGCTCGTCACGGCGCTGTACGGGTACAAAGGGGACGAGCGCGCCGAGTTCGTCCGCGCCTGCGCCCGAGGGGAACGCCCGACGGGGGTTCCGCCGCGGGTCGCGGAGATCCTCACCCGCCACGCCCCGGTGGCCGAGGTGATGACGGACTTCTACCGCGGGTTCCAACGCGAGAGCAGGCTGACCCCGTACCCGGCGGAGGGGATCGACGGCTCGTCCACCACCTGACGGGAGCTCCCCGCGTGTGCGCACGAGTGGGCGTCAGCCGATCGGAGTACTGGGCCGACATCCTCGTCTGCCGCCGCGACGGGAAGCGGTCCCCGCGCGTGCGGGGCGACCGTCCGTGATCGTCGACGCACCTGCGGATCGCAGCGGAAACCGTTGGCGGACAAGCGATCCGGAAGCCGCGTACGCTGCCCCGGTCATCGTTGGCGATCCCGAGGAGTGCACGTGCGACTGTCCACCCGCAACCAGCTGACCGGAACCGTGGCGTCGATCAAGGACGGTGCGGTCATGGCCGTGGTGACCGTGGACCTCGACGGCGGGCAGCAGGTGACCGCGTCGATCACCATGGACGCCGTGGCCGATCTCGGCCTGCGGGTCGGGCAGCCGGTGACGGCGCTGGTGAAGTCGACCGAGGTCATGATCGGCGTCGAGTAGACCGGCGTCGGACGGACGGCCGCGCGCTACCCCATCGGGTAGCTGCGGCCGATCCAGACCTCCGCCTCCTCGCGGGTGACGTGCTCCGGCAGGTAGGGGCCTGTACCGACCACGACGCCGAGCCCGAAGAGCACCTCGGCGTGCTGCTGGGAGTCCACTCCGTACGCGCCGACCTTGACACCCAGTTCCTCGGCCCGCTCGACGAGTTGGCGGACGTTGCGCTTGGCCCACTCCGGCGGGTCGTCGGTGTCCAGCACGTCGACGATCGCGCCGATCAGCATCACCGCGGGCGCGGGAACCCCCAGCGCGGGCAGCAGTTCCAGGTCCGTCAGCCCGGTGATGTTGAGGATGAACAGCACGCCGAGGCCCGCCAGGTGGCCGATGGACTCGATGAGGTCGCCGCGCTCGTCCAGCAGCGACGGGCTGTCCGTGCACAGCATGAGGTCGCGCGGGTCGAGGTCGTTGCGGGCGAGTTCCGCCAGGACGATGCCCACGAGGTCGCCGTCGACGGCCATCCGCTGCGGCAGCGTCAGGCACACCATCGGGATGTCCGGGCCGAACCTGGTCCGCCAGTCCGCCGTGGTGCGCAGCGCCTCGGCGAGCAGGTACCGGCCCAGGGCCACGGTCAGGCCGGTGGTCTCGGCCAGCGGGTAGAACACGTCCGACTTCAACCGGCCGAGCTCGGGGTGGTCCCAGCGCAGCGCGGCGTTGAGCGAGGTCACGACCTGCCCGTCGGGCAGCACCACGTGCGGTTGGTAGGCGACGGTCATCTCGCCGTTCTCCATCGCGCCCGCGATGGCCGCGGCGAGCCGGTAGCGCTCGCGGAAGGCCTTGCCCGCGGCGGGGTCGAACAGCACCCACTGGGCCTTGCCGAGCTCCTTCGCCCGGTGCAGGGCCATTTCCGCCGAACGCATCATGTCGGTGCGCGCGGCGCCGGGCAGGTCGGCCAGCACGATGCCGACGCTGGCGCTCACCCCCACCCCGATGCCGCCGCCGACCTGGACGGGCTTGGCGAGTTCGGCGATCGCGCGCTCGGTCAGCTCCACCACGGTCGTCGAGGTGGGATCGCCGCGCAGCGCCACGGCGAACACGTCGCCGTACAGCCGGGCGATGAACGCGCCGTGGCCCGCGAACACCAGCCGCAGCGCGCCCGCGACACCGCGCAGCACGCGCTGGGCGACGACGATGCCGAGCCCGTCGCTGACGACCTTGAACCCGTCGATGTCCAGGTGCAGCAGGGCGATCCGCTCCACCGTGCCGGTGCCGGTCATGGCCTCCAGCTTGGAGCGGAAGTGCGCGGCGTTCGGCAGTCCGGTCACCGAGTCGTGCAGGCTCTGGTACTCGAAGGTCTCCTGCAGCAGGCGCAGCTCGTGCATGTCCTCGAACATGAAGATCGGGTGCGCGGCGCCCTCGTCCGGCAACGTCGTGACCGACATCCGCACCCGCCTGGTCGTGTCGTCGGCCCCGCCGATCTCGATGTCGTCGAGCACCGGGTTCCCGGCCGCGTCGCCGAGGTCGTCGAGCGCCTCGCGCAACGCGGTCCGATCGCCTTCGGCGGCGCCGATCCCCGAGATGTGGTCCCCGATCAGGACCTTCTCGTCCGGCAGGCCCACCAGCCGCAGGAACGACGGGTTGGCCGCGGCGATCGCCCCGGTCGGATCGGTGAGCACCACGGCGGTGGGGCAGGTCCGGTAGAACGCGGCGAACCGCTCGTCGGCGTGGCGGACAGCGCTTTCCCCGGTTCTCCTGAGTTCCCGCGCGAGCCTGACGACCATGGTCTCCAGCTCGGCACCCCCGGCGTCGACGCCGCGCAGGGTCGCCGCCCAGCGGCGGGCGAACTCCAGCAGATCCGGTGCCACTCCAGGCTCCGGCACACTTCACCTCTTCGCCCGTGGCGGCTTGTTTCCGGGCCTGCGGTCGCACGACGACACCGCGGCGATGTTGGGCCGAACGGCGGACAACGGATTCAAGCACGGTCGTCGGAGGCGTGTCGATCGCCCAACAGTGTTCCGCGGACGCTGTTTCCCTTTCGCAGTCGGGATCGCGTGGAATCGCACTGCTGGGGCCGCCGCGCTTTCGGGGCGTGGAAAAGGTTTATTCGTGGGCGGTGGAGTCGCGGTCGGCGTGCGCGGCGGCGGCGAGGTGGGCCGCCTCGACGTCGCCGCGGTCGATCGCGGCGAAGATCCGCGCGTGGTCGGAAGCGCGGTCCACCGCGGACTGCGGTTCCAGCCGGGCGAACCGCAGGGCGGCGACGGCGCACCGGTGGAGTTCGGTGAGCAGCGGGTTGCGGGAGGCGGCGAAAACGGTGGTGTGGAAGACGTCCAGCGCGACGTCGGTCCGGCCGCTCGCGGCCTGGTAGGTCGACGTCCAGCACTGCTGCGGCGGCGCGACGAGGGAGGCGCGCAGGATCGCCAGGTGCTCGTCGGCGCGGTGGGCGGCGGCGAGCCCGGTGGCCTCGACCTCCAGCGCCCTGCGCAGTTGCAGCGTCCGCGCCGCGGGCTGGTCGCGCAGGTGGTCGCGGAGCACCGCGTCGACGGCGGTGCGCGCCCGGACGAAGGTCCCGCGGCCGCGCGCGCTCTCCAGCACGCCGTTGGCGGACATGGTCCTGATGGCTTGGCGGACGACCGCGCGGCCGACGCCGAGGGACTCGATCAGCTCGTCCTGGCTGGGGATCCGCGAGTTCAGCGGCCACTCACCGGTCTCGACGTGCCTGGTGATCCACTCGACGGCCTCTTCGAAGCCCGCCCGTTTCGGCGGCATGTGGTCCGCTGCCCTTCGCGCCCGAGGAGTCGGTCCGGCGCGGTGCCGTCGACTTGCGACACGACTGTAGAAGGTCCGGGTGTCACCTTGTCAAGTGCGGGTCCACCACCGTGTGGGCGTCAGTCGAGCTTGCCGAGCAGGTCCCGCAGCAGCCGCTCGTCCTTCTCGTTCAACGAGCCGACGAACCGGGTGAGCACGGAGGCGTGGTCCGGGTCGCTGTCGAGCAGCCTGCGCATCCGCCACGCGACGAGGGCGGACGGTTCGGCGGCCGCGGAGTAGCGGAAGGCCCGCCCGTCGCGGACGCGGGTCGCCATCTTCTTGTCGTGCAACCTGGTCAGCGTGGTGACCACGGTGCTGTAGGACAGCGAGCCGGACGGGTCGAGCAGGTCGCGGACCTCCGCGGGCGTCAACGCCGAGTCGCTGGCACCGAGCACGGTGAGGACTTCGGCGGCCAGTGCGCCGGGCTGGCGTCGGGAGGGTGGAACCGCGTCCTCGGTCGTGCCGCCGTCGCTCACGCGGCGAATGGTACAGATCCACACCGCCCGGCCGGGAGGCCTGCGGCGTAGGACACTGTCCTCCCACACCGAAGGGAACCGGATGTTCGACCACTTCGCCTGGTCCGTGCTGGCGACCCCGCTGCTCGTGGTGCTCGGCGCGCACCTGATGATCGACCGGCTCCGCCCGGAAGCGGCGCTGCGGGTGTTCGCCTGGTCCGCCGCGGTCGCCGCCGCGGCGAGCACGGTGACGCTGCTGCTGTTCGCGGTCAAGGCGCTGGTCGAGGTGCCCGCCATCGCCGCGCTGGGCGGGCTGTCCGCCGAGGCGGTCGTCGCCGACACCGCCCACGTGCCCTGGGTCTCGTGGGTCTCGCTGGCATGGGTGGTGCTGGCCGCGCCGATGGTCGCGTGGCGCTGGCACGGCCGTCGCGCCGCGGTGCGCGCGGCCCGTGGCGCGGTCGAGGGCCTGGAGTCGCGGGGCGACCTGGTGACCGTGGCCGACGACCGGGTCGCCGCGTTCGCCCTGCCCGGCCTGCCGCGGCGGATCGTGGTGACCACCGGGATGCTCGAGGTGCTGGACGAGCGCCAGCGCGGTGCCCTGATCGCCCACGAACGCGCCCACCTGGCGGGCGACCACCACCGGCTGGTGTGGATCACCCGCCTGGCCGCCACCGCCCACCCCGCGCTGTGGCCGGTCGCCCGCCAGGTCGCCTACCTGGTCGAACGGGTGGCCGACGAGTCCGCCGCCGCGGAACTCGGCGACCGCCGCCACGTCGCCCGCGCCATCGGCGTCGCCGCCCTGGCGGCCAAGGCCGACCGCGGCCCGCTCGGCACCCTCATGGCGCTGGGCCCCGCTCCGGGCACGGTGCCCCGCCGCGTGTCGGCCCTGATGGCCCCGCGCCCGCGCCTGAACTGGCCCGCCGTCCTGCTGGTGCTGCTGGCCGTGGGCACGGTGGTGTGGACCGGCGAATGCGCCCGCGACTTCCAGGAGCTGCTGGAACTGGCCTCGACGCACGCGCGCTGACCGGCGTCGCGCCGCGGTGCCGGGGGAGCGTCGGCGGCGGGACCGGAGTGGTCGCGGCGGCGCGCCCGTCGACGGGGAGACTCCCGCGTGTCGTTATCCGGAATCCCGCGCGAATTCCTCGCCGCCCGCGTTCCACCACCGCGAATAAAGCGCGCTGCGCTGCGCGTGGCGCAAATATCCGGCGATGAATCCCGCGTGGACGCGGTCGATCACGTCGGCCAACGCGGACGTCTCCGGCCACACCAAAACCAGGCGCCGGTGCAGCGGATTCCCGAAGAGGGGTTTGACGACGATTCCGGCGACGTCGTGGATCGTCGGGTGGACGCCCGCGACGGTGTTCTCCGAACGGACGAGTTCCAGCGCGGTGTCGAGGTCCGCGCCGAAGTGGGCGAACCTGGGGGTGAAGCCCGCCGCCTCGCAGGTGAGCTGGAACGTCGACCGGGGGCCGCCGACCGACTCCTCCGGCATGGTCCACCACTCGTCGGACAGGTCGGTCAGGTCGAGCTCGGCGCGGTCGGCCAAGCGGTGTCCAGCGGGGAGCGCGACGAAGACGGGTTCGGTCAGCAGCGGTCTCCGGAGCACGCCGAAGGGCGGTTGCCGCGGGGTGCGCGCGAACTCCGCCATGACCGCCAGGTCGAGCTTCTCCGTGCGCACGTGATCCATCACCGCCTCGCCGGTCCGCTCCATCTGCGAGGTGATGTCCTGTTCCGGCAACACTTCCCGCACCGCGGACACCAGCTGCGGGATGAGCGCGCCGGTCACGCCGCCCAGCTGGATGGACGCGGGCTGCGACCGCTCCGCGATCTTGCGGGCGGTCGCGCACAGGTCGTCGAACTTGTCCACGACCTCCTGCGCGCGCAGGACGACGTGCTCGCCGAGGTCGGTCAGCTCCACGCCGTTGGGCGCCCGCACGAACAGCTGGCCGCCGAACGTCCGCTCGATCCTCCTGAGCTGGGCCGTGAGGCCCGGTTGCGCGATCTTCAACGACATGGCCGCCCTCCTGATGCTGCCCGCCGCCGCGACGGCCAGCACGACGTGGAGATGACGAAGTTCTAATCGCACGCGTTCACCCTATTGCATTCGATCCGGTCGGAGTGGACCGAATGGATTGTGGAATTGCTCCGATAGGACGCAGGAGGAGTTCGAATGGGGGGTATAACTGGCGGGTTATCTCCCCTTGATACTGCCTCATTCAGCTCTTTTCTGATCTCCTGGGAATTGACCGATATAAAGGAGCGGTACTGCGTGACTCACTCCCGGAAAGCGCTGCGGCTGCGGCGGCTATCGCGGCCGCGCGACGGCAAGTACCTGTTCGTCCCCCTGGACCACAGCGTGTCGGACGGTCCGGTCGTGCCCAACCAGCGCTGGGACGGTCTGATCGCCGCGCTCGTCGCGGGCGGCGCCGACGCCATCGTCGTCCACAAGGGCAGGGTCCGGCTGATCGACCCGGTCCTGCTCGGCGACTGCGCACTGGTCGTCCACCTCAGCGCGGGAACGGCGCACTCGTCCGACACCAACGCCAAGGTGCTGGTCGGCGACGTCGAGGAGGCGCTGCGGCTGGGGGCCGACGCGGTGAGCGTGCACGTCAACATCGGCTCGGACACCGAGGAGCGGCAGCTCGCCGACCTCGGCACCGTCGCGGCGTCCTGCGACCGGTGGAACGTGCCGCTGATCGCGATGGTCTACGCCCGCGGCCCGCGCGTGGCCGACCCGTACGACCCGGTGCTGCTGTCGCACGTGGTCAACATCGCCGCCGACCTCGGCGCGGACATCGTGAAGACCTCGATGGCCCTGCCGATCGGGCGGATGGCCGAGGTCGTCGCCAACTGCCCCATCCCCGTGCTCGCGGCGGGCGGCCCGGTCGACAGCGCCGACCCGATCGGCTACGCGGCGGCCGCCATGCGCGCCGGGTGCTCCGGGCTCGCCATCGGACGCCGCGTCTTCACCGACCCCGCGCCCCGCAGCCTCGTG
Organism: Umezawaea sp. Da 62-37; assembly: GCF_032460545.1. Classification (GTDB taxonomy): domain Bacteria; phylum Actinomycetota; class Actinomycetes; order Mycobacteriales; family Pseudonocardiaceae; genus Umezawaea. The sequence continues at coordinate 288,510 of NZ_CP135965.1, read as the reverse complement.
GCCGGACTCGCCTCCGCCGTCCACGAGGCCGCCCACAACGGCGTCCACGCCGATCACCCCATCACGACCACGACAGGTGCCGCGTGAAATTCGCTTGGATCGACGTCCGACAGGTTCCCCAGGCCCGGCTCGAAGGAGTCGTCGACGCCGCAGTGCACGCCCGTGTGCGCGGTGTCGTCGCGGCCGACCCGGCGGTGCTCGCGACACTGCCGCCCACGGTGACCCGCGTGCTGCTGCTCCCCGACGGCACACCACCGCCCGACGACGCCCAGGGCGCCGTGGTGGCGCAGGTCGTGCACGACGAGGACGGGGTGCACGACCTGCGCGGCACCGGCAGGGCCGCGTTCGTGCAGGTGCGCGACGACCGCACGCTGAGCCTCGCGTGCCTGGCGGCGGTGGAGCTGCCGCACACCGTCGTGGCCTTCACCGACCCCACGAAGATCCCGCTGGAGATCGTGATCGCCGCGGCCGACCGCGCCGAGGGCGAGCTGATCTGCGTGTGCGCCGACCTCGAGGAGGTCGGCATCGTGCTCGACGTCCTGGAGCACGGCTCCGACGGCGTCATGCTGGCCCCGCGCAACGCCGACGACGTGTTCGGCGTGCAGCGGCTGATGGAGGCGACCACGCCGCCGCTCGAACTGACGACGCTGACGGTGGAGTCGGTGGTGCACAGCGGTCTCGGCGACCGGGTGTGCGTGGACACCTGCTCGCACTTCGAGGAGGACGAGGGCATCCTCGTCGGCTCCTTCTCCACCGGTTTCGTGCTGTGCTGCAGCGAGACGCACCCGCTGCCGTACATGCCGACCCGGCCGTTCCGGGTCAACGCGGGCGCGCTGCACTCCTACGTGATGGGGCCGGACAACCGGACCAACTACCTCAGCGAGCTGCGCTCCGGCGGCACCGTCCTCGCGGTCAACGCCGAGGGCAGGACGCGCCGCGTCGTCGTCGGGAGAGCAAAGCTCGAGTCCCGGCCGCTGCTCACGATCACCGCGCACTCGCCCGAGGGCGTCCAGGTGAGCCTGATCGTGCAGGACGACTGGCACGTCCGCGTGCTCGGCCCCGGCGGCAAGGTCCTCAACGTCACCGAGCTGGAGAGCGGCCACGAGCTGCTCGGCTACGTCGCGACCGACCAGCGGCACGTGGGCTACCCCATCGGCGAGTTCTGCAGGGAGAGCTGATGGGGGTCCTGATCGAGGACCTGATCACCGACCTGCTCGCCAAGGGCGCCGACGACGCCCCGTTCGCGACCCACCAGCGCACCCTCACCCGCGGCGGGCTGCGCGCGGCCGTCGCCGCCGAGGCGGAGGCGTTCGCCGCCTCGGGCGTGCGCCCCGGCAGCACGGTGGCGCTCCAGGTGCCGTCGAGTTTCAGCCAGTTCGAGGCGCTGCTCGCGCTCTGGACGCTCGGCGCGCAGGTCATGGTGGTCGACCCGCGGCTCGCACCGGTCGAACTCGAGGCGGTGCGGGAGCGGTGCCGCCCGCAGTTCGTGGTGCGCGCCGAGTCCGGAGGGCGCAAGCCGCTGCCGTTCGCCGAACGCTACGAGCTGCTGACCGAGCGGCGCTCCGACGGCCGCGCCGCGACCACCGACCACCGCCTGGTGCAGTTCAGCTCGGGTTCCACCGGTCTGCCCAAGGTCATCGGGCGCACCGCGGACTCGCTGTGCGCCGAGATCGACGTCTTCAACGCCCTGCCGGACCTGCCGGGGGCGGGGGAGAAGGTGCTGCTGCTCAGCTCCTCGGTGCACAGCTTCGGCCTGGTGTTCGGCCTGCTGCGGTCGCTCGACGTGGGCGTGCACCTGGTGTTCTCCGCGCAGCGCTCGGGCCGGGACATGATCGGCATGGCGGCCTCGCACGGCGTCGTGATGATCACCGGCATGCCGGTGCACTACGACGCCATGGCACGGGTCGAGGACCCGCCGCCGCTGCCCGCGCTGCGCTGCGTGCTCGCGGGCGGCGAGCTGATCAAGCCGGAGGTCGAGCAGGCCTTCGCCGCGCGCTACGGCCTGCCCGTGGGGCAGGGCTACGGCAGCACGGAGACCGGCATCCTCACGATGGACGTCACCGGCGGCACCCGGCCCGCGGTGGGCCGGGTGTGCGAGGGCGTCCGGCTGCGCGTGCGCGACGGGCAGGTGGAGGTCGGCCTCGACCGCTCGCCCTACCTCAGCGAACCCGAGCAGGTGCGCTACGAGGACGGCTGGTGGCGCACCGGTGACCGGGGCGAGCTCCGCGCGGACGGTTCGCTGACCCTCATGGGCCGCGCGGACTCGCTGGTGATCCTGGGCGGGTACAAGGTGGACCTGCTGGAGATCGAGGACGCGCTGCGCCTGCACCCGCTCGTGAACGAGGCGATCGTGGTGCACGACGACGCGGTGGAGGCCTACGTCGCCACCTCGTCGGACGACCTGGACGAGACGGCCGTCGCGGCGTGGTGCGGCGAGCAGCTCGCCGACTTCAAGCAGCCCGCCGCGTTCCGCGTGCTGCGCGCCCTGCCTCGGACCCCCAACGGCAAGCTCGTCCGCGACCGCTCGGTGCTCGCGGGCCATTAGCGAGGAGCGCCCCGGCCGCTCAGGTGGTCGGGGCGCTGGCGAACCGGAACAGGCGGTCGGTGTCCACATCGGCCACCGGCACGTCGAACCGCTCGGCCAGCACGGCGGCGAACTCCTCGGCCGTCTCCACCGGCACCTCGGTCCCGCCCGCGGGACCGTTGGAGAACAGCTTGGTGCCGACCAGCGTCAGCACGTGGTCGTCGTGCGGCCTCTGCGCCAGCAGCCGCCGCACGAACGACGACTCCGGATCGGTGGACTGGCGCTGGTGGTGCGGCTCGAACCACTCCAGCTCGTGCGGCTCCTCGCGCAGCAGGTACCCCGGCAGCCTGCCGAACCGGTGCAGCCCGACCCACCAGTGGTCGTCGCGCGCCACCTCGAAGTCGAACCCGGCGCGGTCGTGCGGTCCCGGCCGCAGGGGGAGCGGCTCCACGAAACCCTGGCCCATGCCGACGTCGGCGACCCACGTGCCGCCGTCGACGCGCACCAGCAGCGCCATGTGGTTGCCCCACAAGGGTTCCTCCGCGTCGCGCGGGCCGATCGCGGCGCACGCCAGTGACACCTCGAACCCCAGCGCCTCCAGCAGCGCGCCGAACGCGGTGTTCAGCTCGAAGCAGTACCCGCCGCGCCGCCGCGCCACCACCTTGTCCAGGATCGCGGCCCGGTCCAGCGGCACGACCGCGCCCAGGTGCACGTCGAGGTTCTCGAACGGCACGGTGGCCAGGTGCGCCCGGTGCAGCGCCCGCAGCACGTCCACGCCCGGTGTCACGTCGCCGCGGTAGCCGATCCGCTCCAGGTAGGTGTCGACCGCTCGGGTCGCGGGACGCACGTCGGGGTGGGTCGTCATGCCGGGAATCCTAGAAGTCGATCACGTGCCGAGTCTGCCCTGGTGCTTGAACGAGAGCAGGATGATGAACGCCCCGCTCAGCGCCGTGCGGCCGTAGATCAGCGTCACCGGCTCCAGCGTCTCGGGCGCGCACAGCTCGGCGAACACCAGCCCGCCGTAGCCCACCAGCAGGGCGATGCCGAACCGGCGGGCGTGGTCCCAGCGGCGCGCCATCACGATGCCCAGGAACCCCGTGCAGAAGCGCAGCAGCTTGCCGGAGGTGTCGAAGGGGAAGAGGGGGTATAAGACCGTCACGACGTGGAAGACGCCGATCAGGAACACGGCCCACTGGAGCTTCCCGAAGCGCTCGAACAACTTCCTGGTCTGCTTGGTCTTCGGCGCGCCCTTGCCGGCCATGACACCACCTCGCGGTCCACCCGCACCTGTCCGGGTCGGACCGCCAGGCGCTCCGGGTCTTCGGATACCCGAACCGGTCGACGGCGACGCCACCCGCCAGGGCGACCACCATCGTGTCGGAGTGTCCTTTAGCCACCGTCCGCTACGGACGCGCGCGTCCTGTTCGGACGGAACCGCGGAACGGCTCGGGAGCGGCGATCCCGTCCGTCGGCCCGCGTGCGGTCCGGCCTGGTCGATAACTTCAGTGCCGACCGAAGCTGACCCGATGGGGTGAATCGTGGTTCGGAGCGCGCGCGGTCGGCCTTCCGGCACCGGAAGACCGAAGTCGGGGGGCTGCGGCGGGCACGGGCGTGGGTAGGTTCTCCCGGTGACCGCCGAACCGAACGCCCCCAGGGGCTTCCGCCCGCCCGTCGTCGCGGTCGCGCTGCTCGCCGTCCTGGTGGCGCTCGGCGCGTTGTCGCTGCTGGCCTTCCGCCCGCCCGCCGCCGCCCCGGCCGACGTGGCGGCGACGGAGTTCTCGGCGGCGCGGGTGGAGGGCGACCTGCGGGAGATCGCGCAGCGGCCGCACCCGTTGGGGACGGCGGACCACGCGCGGGTGCGGGACCACGTCGTCGCGGCGGCGCGCGCGGCCGGGGCGGACGTGCGGGTGGAGTCCGGCGAGGTCGTGCGGACGGAAACCGGCAGGCCGACGCGGGTGGCGGTGGCGGAGAACGTGGTCGCGGAGGTCGCCGGATCGGAACCGGGGCTCAGCGGCGGCCGGGCGCTGCTGCTGGTGTCGCACTACGACTCGGTGCCGACCGGACCCGGCGCCGCCGACGACGGGGCGGCGGTCGCGTCGATGCTGGAGGCGATCCGCGTCCTCAAGGCGTCCGGCGGGGTGCGCAACGACGTGGTGTTCCTCTTCACCGACGGCGAGGAACTGGGCTTGCTCGGCGCGCGGCTGTTCTTGCGGCAGCACGACGTCGCCGAGTTCGGCGCGGTGCTGAACTGGGAGGCGCGCGGTAGCAGCGGGCCGGTGGTGATGTTCGAGACCAGCACCGCCAACGCCGGGCTGGTCGACGCGTTCGCGGGCGCGAGCAGCAGGCCCATCGCGAACTCGCTGGCCTACGAGGTCTACCGGCGGATGCCGAACTACACCGACTTCACCGTCTTCCGCGACGCGGGCGCCGCCGGGCTCAACGCGGCGTTCATCGAGGGCCTGCACGACTACCACTCGCCGAGCGACGGCGTCGACGCGCTGGACCGCGACACCGTGCAGCACCACGGCGAGAGCATGACGGGGATGGTCCGCGCGCTGGGCGGTCGCGACCTGAGGCAGCTCGACGGCCGGACCGCCGTCTACTTCGACCTGTTCGGCCGCGTCCTCGTGCGCTACCCGGTGTGGGTTGCGCTGGTGCTCGCCGGGCTCTCCGCGGTCGCGCTGGTGCCGCTGGTCGTGCTGGGTGTCCGCCGTGGACGGTTGCGCGCGGGCGGCGCGGCGGCGGTCGTCGGTGCCGGGCTCGGTGCGGTGGTCGGCACGGCCGCGCTGTGCTTCGGGCTCTGGTGGCTGCTCACGCGGGTGCGCCCCGGCCTGGCCGCCCTGCCGCTGTCCGAGCCGTACGACCGCGGCTGGTTCATCGCCGCGTTCACGGTGGTCGCGGCCGCCGTGCTGCTGCTGGTCGCCAAGCTGGTCCGGCGCAGGACTCCCGCCGAGGTGCTCGCGGGCGGCCTGCTGCTGGTGGCGGTCCTGCTGGTCGCCGTCGCGGTCGCCGTGCCGGGCGCCACCTACCTGTTCCAGTGGCCGCTGGTCGCCGGACTGCCCGCGCTCTGGTGGGCCGTCCGCCGCGACACCGCCGCCCTGCCGCTCGCGGCCCTCGCGCCTGCCGTGGCGGTCGTGCTGTTCGCACCGGTCGTGTCGACGCTGACGGTCGCGCTGGGCATCGGGTACGCCGGTGCCGCGATGGCCGTCGCCGTGCTCGCGGGCGCGCTGCTCCTGCCGCTGTTCACCGCCCTGCCCCGGCCGGGCCTGCTCGCCGCGACGGCGTCGGTCGTCGCGTTCGCGCTGTTCACCACCAGCGTTCTCGTCTCCGGCTTCGACAGCCGCGAACCCCGCCCCGACGGGCTGCTCTACCTGCGCGACGCGGCCACCGGCAAGTCGGCGTGGCTGACCGGCGACGCCGAACCCGACGACTGGACCGGCCGCGTCCTGGGCGCGGCACCGGAGAGGCTGTCGGTGGCCGAGGCCTTCCCGGTGTTGAGGGACCCCGTGCTGCGCGCCCCCGCCCCCGCCGTCGACCTGCCCGAACCGACGGTCACCACGCTCGCCGACACCACCGCCGACGGCGTCCGCTCGCTCCGCTTCCGGGTGGACTCGCCGCGCGAGGGCTGGCGGATCCAGGTCTCCCTGCCCCGCGACGTCGTGCGGGCCTGCGTCGTCGCGGGCCAGCGCGTCGAGTCCGCCGCCGCGACCCCGCCGGTCAACCTCGTGTTCGAGTTCTACGGCGCGGCCGACGGCGCCGAACTCACCTGCGAGGCGAACGCGGGCTCGCAGATCCCGGTCGACGTCGCCGACTTCTCCATCGGCCTGCCCACCGAGGTCGCCGCACTGGTCGGCCCGCGCCCGGAGGACACGATCCAGGTGCCGTCGGGGTACCGGGTCGTCGACGCGGCGGTCGTGCACCAGGTGGTGCGGCTCTAGCCGCTCACTTCTCGAGCGCGACGACGTCCGCCGCCTCGACCGGCTCCGCCGCGGGCTCCTCGGCCCGCACCGCGGCGATGCCGCCGAGGATCAGCGCCCCGCCGACGAGTTGCAGCGGCGTGAGCTGCTCGCCGAGCAGGAACCACGCGAACAGCGACGCGAACACGACCTCGAGCAGTCCGATGAACGACGCGAGCCGGGAACCGAGCAGCCCGGACGCCGTGATCCCGGTGGCGTAGGCCAGCGCCGTCCCGATCACCGCGACGACCAGCAGCGGCACCCACCACGGCGCGGAGGAGCCGAACACCGGCAGGTCGCCGAACACGGCGGTGGACGGCAGGAGACCGGTCATCCCGACCAGGGCGAGCAGGACGCTCGCCAGCAGCAGCCCGGATCCGGCCAGCGCGACCGGCGCCAGGCCGTCGGACGGGCGGGCGGCGATCACGAAGTACAGCGCGCACCCGACGGCCGCGCCGAACGCGATCAGCAGCCCGACCGGGTCCACGGCCCGGATCGCGCCGGGCCCGATCACCAGCACCAGGCCGCCGACGGCGAGCACCGAGCCGATCAGCACGGTCGGCCGCGGCGCCCGCCGGGTGACCGCCCAGGTGAAGCCGACCAGGATGAGGGGCGCGAGGTACTCGACGAGCAGCGCGGTCGACACCGGGATGCGCCGGATGGCGGCGAAGTAGAGGACCTGGGTGATCGCCACGCCGATCACGCCCATGCCGAGGACCCGCCACCGCGCCCGCCACAGGGCGTCCCACCGGCCGCGCAGCGAGACCAGCGTGAACGGCAGCAGCACCAGCCCCGCGGTCAGCGCGCGGGCGGTGACCGCGGCGGTGGGGGACCAGCCCGCCTCCAGCAGCGGTTTGACGAACACGCCGGACGTTCCGAAGGAGACGGCGGAGACCCCCGCCGCGACCAGACCCGCGTATCTCGACGGGAACCTCATGCGTCTCTCCCCAGTCCGGGATGTGTCATGGTCTAACCTGACTTACGGTCCTGACGCTAGAACCGCGGGAGTGAGGAGTCAAATTGCATTTCGCCCCTGACACCGAGGAGTCCCTGGCGCTGGTCGTCGTGCTCTGCAACACCGACCCCGGCGCCTCCCGCAGCGGCGCCGACGAGCTGGCGACGGTGGAGCAGCTCGCCGACCTGCTGGCCGGCTACCCCTTCACCGGGCGCATCGACCACGACGAGGTCGAACTCCAGGACATCCGGCGCACCCGCGACCTGCTGAGGCGGGTGTGGACGCTGGGGCGCGACGACGCCGTGGTGGCGGTCAACGGGATGTTGCGGGACGCGAAGGCGCTGCCGTACCTCACCCGGCACGACGGCCTGGACTGGCACATGCACGCGACCGCCCCCGAGGCGCCGCTCGCGGAGCGCTTCCGGGTCGAGGCCGCGCTGGCGCTCATGGACGTGATCCGGATGAACGAGACCGGGCGGCTGCGGGTGTGCGCGGCGGACGACTGCAACGGCCTCCTGCTGGACCTCTCCCGCAACGCGCTCAAGCGGTTCTGCGGCGTCCGGTGCGGCAACCGGATGAACATGATCGCTTTTCGTGAGCGCCAAGCGGGCGGCCGGTAAGTGGGAGCTGTGTCCCTCTAAAGCTTCAGCGTTGGCCACCATCCGTGCTCAAAGCCCGAAAGATCCCCAATTTTGAATGCTTTACGTAACATTTTTGCCCGACTTAGTCGCACTGCCGTGGAACCGTTAGGCGGAAGGGGGGTGTTCGTAGGTACTGTCCGTGTTGGTTTTTCGGGTGATTGAACTGGAGGTTCACGGGTGAACATCGAGCAAGCGTTGCGCGAGGCGATGGCGATCGAAGGCGCGGTGGGCGTGTCGCTGGTGGACTACGACAGCGGCATGACCCTCGGCACCCAGGGCGGCAACACGCTGCTCGACCTCGAGGTCGCGGGCGCGGGCAACACCGAGGTGGTGCGGGCCAAGATGCGCACCATCGCCGCGCTGCAGCTCGACGACCAGATCGAGGACATCCTCATCACGCTCCAGCGCCAGTACCACCTCATCAGGCCGCTGGCCACCAACCAGGGCGCCCAGATGTTCCTGTACCTGGTGCTCGACCGATCGCGGTCCAACCTGGCGTTGGCGAGGCACCATCTCCGCGCAGTCGAGCGGAACCTCGTCGTATGACCGGCCCGAGGGCAAGCAGGGTGGAGATCCGGCTCGGCGACCCCGCCGCGCTGACCGAACTGCTCGGCAAGGTCCGCACCGATGTCGACGGCGTGGACGGCGTGGTCGTCACCAGTCGTGACGGCCTCGTCCTGGCGGCCGACCTCAACGTCTCGACCGCCCGCGCGGGTGAGGTCGCCTCCCAGGTGGCCGCCATGGCGTCGGTCTCCGCGGGGGTCGGTCTCCGCTTCGTCCAGTCCTCCGAACTGGGGCGCCTCCAGGGCGTCCTGATGGAGGGTGATCGCGGTTGCATCGGCGTCCACCCGCTCAGCGCCACCGTGCTGCTGGTGCTGCTGGGCACGCCCGGAACCGCGATGGGCCGCTTCACGGTCGCCGCCAAGCGGGCGACCGCCATGCTGCTCGCGCCCGACATGGCCTAGTGAACGCCTGGCGGATGAGAGGGTTCGGCCACCGCGGTAGCGCGGGTCGCCGACGGCACCCCGAAGCAAAGATATGAGCAGCGCTCATGCTTTGGCCCTGTCGGGGGCAGGGTGCCGGGTGAGCAGGATTCCGCCGATCACGATCGCCGCGCCCGCGAAGGTGTTCCAGCCGACCGGCTCGCCGAGCAGCAGCACGCCCAACGCGGTCGACCACAGCGGCGTCACGTAGGTGACCGTGGCCGCGACCGTGGGGCCCGCCTCCCGGATCACGTCGAGGTTGATCACGTACGCGTAGCCCGTGCCCACCGCGCCCAGCACGAGCAGGGCCAGCGCGGCGGGCGCGCCCGGCCACGCGGGCGGCCCGGACAGGACGGGCGCGGCGACTCCCAGTTGGACGGTGGCGCAGGTGATCTGCATGGCGGACAACGCGCTCGCCCGGTGCGGCCCGCCGGAGAAGAACCTCCGCGTGTAGGCGAACCCGGCGCCGTAGCAGGTGGTCGCGCCCAGGCAGGCCAGGCCGCCCGCCAGCACGTCGCCGTCCAGGCCGCGCCACACCCCGAGCAGCACCAGCACACCCGCGAAGCCCAGCAGCAGCCCCGCCAGCCGCGTCCGGTTCACCCGCTCACCCAGCACGACCAGCAGCGCGAACGCCAGCGTCGTCAACGGAGTCGTCGCGTTCAGCACGCCCGCCAGCACCGAGTCCACCTTGGACTCGCCGAACGCGAGCAGCGTGAACGGCACCGAGTTGAGCAGCACCGCGACCACCGCCGCGTGCCCCCACGCACGGGGGTCGCGGGGCACGGCCGCCCTCTGCGCCGCGCAGACCAACCACAGCGCCAGCGCCCCGAAGAGGCAACGGGCCAGCGCCACCTGCACCGGCGGCACGCCCGCGTCCACCGCGACCTTGATCAACGCGAAGCTGCTGCCCCAGATCGCGGACAGCAGCACGAACTTCCCGGTTGAACCCACGGCGGGAGCATCACCCGACGGGGCACCATGAGTCCAACAAGTACCCGTCGACCGAGCATGAGAGGCGCTCATGGCCCTGAACCTCGCCCAGTTGCGCGCCTTCCTCGCCGTCGTCGACGAGGGAGGGTTCGGCGCCGCGGCCGACGCGCTCGGCCTCACCCAGTCCGCCGTCTCGCACGCCGTCGCCGCCCTCGAACGCACGCTCGGCCACCCCGTGCTCTCGCGGCGCGGACGTGCCGCGCCCACCGCGTTCGGCGAAGAGGTCCTGGCGCACGCCCGCGCCGCGGTGGCCGCGTCCGCCGCGATCACCGACCTGGCCGAACGCCGACGCGGCGGCGCGCGCGGCACGGTCCGGCTGGCCGCGCCGCCGACCGCCTGCCAGGGCCTGCTGCCCGATCTGCTGGCCCGGTGGCAGGCGGAGTTCCCGCACGTGCGGGTCCGGGTGTTCGAGGGCGAGGACGACGAGGTCGCCGAGTGGCTGCTGGGCGGCACGGTCGACGCCGCGGTCCTGGTCGACCCGCCTCCGGGTTCCGGCGCGCCGGTCTGCGAGGACGCCTTCCACGCCCTGCTGCGCACCGACCACCCGTTGGCGACGCTGCCCGCGGTCGACGTGGCCGACCTCGCCGACGACCCGTTCCTGCTGTCCCGCGGCGGCTGCGAGCGACACGTGCGGCAGGCGCACGCCGGCCACCCGTTCACCCCGCGCCACCGGGTTCGCGAACTCGGCACGCTGCTCGCCATGGTCCGCGCGGGCGTGGGCGTGTCGATCGTGCCCGGCCTGGTGGCCTCGATGCTGCCGCCCGGCCTGGTGCTCGTGCCGCTGCGCGACCAGGTGGTCCGCAGACTCGTCCTCAGCGGCCCACCGACCCGCGAGTGGCACCCGGCCGTGACGGCGCTGGTGGACTCGGTCCGCGTCCCCGCGGGCCGGGCCTGACCCGTTCGCAGGTCACCGGGATCCGGTCTACGACACCAGCCCCGACCGGTAGGCCAGCACCACGGCCTGCACCCGGTCCCGCAGGTCCAGCTTCGTCAGGATCCGCGACACGTACGTCTTCACCGTCTCCGGGCTGAGCACCATCGCCGCCGCGATCTCCGCGTTCGACAGCCCCTCCGCGATCAGCGTCAGCACCTCGCGCTCACGGCGGGTCAACGACTCCACCGGCCCGGCCGCGGCCACCCCCGGCTTCAGCCGGTCCGCGAACCGTCCGATCAGGTCCCGCGTGATCGCCGGGGCCAGCAGCGACTCCCCGCGGGCGATCGTGCGGATGCCGTTCACCAGTTCCAGCGGCGGTGAGTCCTTCAGCAGGAACCCGCTGGCCCCGGCCCGAAGCGCCTCGTACACGTAGTGGTCGACGTTGAACGTGGTCACCACCAACACCCGCAGCGGTGTGGCCGCGCCGGGACCGGCCAGCCGGCGGGTCGCCTCGATCCCGTTCAGCAGCGGCATCTGGATGTCCATCACGACCACGTCCGGCCGCAGCCGCTCACCCGCCTCGACCGCCTCCACACCGTTGTCGGCTTCCCCGACGACCTCCATGTCCGCCTGCGCGGAAAAGATGGCGGAGTACCCGGCGCGCACCAGCGCCTGGTCCTCGCAGATCAGCACGCGGATCGGCGCGTCGGTCACGTATCGCTCCCCAGGGGAATGCGGGCTCGGACGCCGAACCCGCCGTCGGGCCGCCCGGCGGCGGTCAGCTCACCACCGAGCAGCGTCACGCGTTCACGCAGACCGCTCAGCCCACGCCCACCACTCGGCAGTCCTGGCCCCGCGGTGGCCGGACCGGCGGTCGTCACCTCGATACCGACCCATTCGGCACCCCGGTCGACCCGCACCGCCGTGCGCTTGCCGTGCGCGTACTTCAGCGCGTTGGTCAACGACTCCTGCACCACCCGGTACACCGCCAGTTCCACCCCGACCGCCATCGGCCGGGCGTCGCCGCTCTCGGTCAGCTCGACCGGCTGACCGGACTGCCGCGCCTGCTCGACCAGGTCCTGCGGGCTGCCCAACGCGGGTTTGCGGGTCGCCGACTCACCGGTCGCCTCCAGCACGCCGAGCAGGTACCGCAACTCCGTCATGGCCCGCCTACCGGTCCCGCTGATCGCCACCAGCCCTTCGGCGACGCGCTCCGGCGCACTGTCCAACTGGAACTGCGCCGCGTCCGCCTGCACGACCATCGCGGTCACGTGGTGGGTAACCACGTCATGCAGCTCACGCGCGATCCGCGACCGCTCGGCGGCCGTCGCCAACTCCGCACTCAGCTTGCGCCGCTCGACCTCCTGCGCCCGCCACCGCCGCATCCGCCAGCCCGCCGCCCACATGATCGCCAGCACCAGGTAGATCACGACGAAGTCCACGAACGCCTGCGGCGACCCCAGAACGTGCAGCACCACCGCCAGCACGACGTAGGCCGCACTCGCCACCAGCCCCGCAGCGAACCGGAACCGCTCCTGGTGGGCGCCCACGGCGTACAGGGCGAGGTAGAGACCCACACCGGCGATCGACGTCGGATAGCCGACAGCCTGGTGCACGGCGAAAGCCGCCGCCACGACAGCCAGGCACACCGCGGGCAACCGGGTCCGCAGCACCAACGGCAGGGTCTGCGCCAGGATCAGCACCACACCCAACGCGTCGAGCGGATGCCGCGGCAGATCCCCGAACTCCGCCCCGATCGGATCCAGGGCGGGCACGAACGGCAACACCACGGCCACACCGGCAAGCAGCGCGTCCTTCTTGTCGGTGTTCCACGCCCGCCATCGATCAGCGAGAGGGCGCAGCCGCTCCAACATCGCGTTCACGGGCGGAACCCTATCGCCGCCCCCTTCCGGCGTAACTCGTACGGGTGACAAGCAAGCGTGCCGCCGGGGTGCCCACACCGGGGTGAAGACGCGATCAGGTGCCCAAGACGAACCGCTGCGCCGCCGTGGTGTTGCAGTCCCAAACCCGAAGCCGGTCGCCCGGCTTGGCGGCGCCGTCGGGGTCGTCGAGGCAGCGCCCGGACCTCGGGTTCTGCATCGTCCCGTCGGCGCGGGTGACCCACGTCTGGGAGTTCGTCCCGTTGCAGTCCCACAACTGGACGAGCGCCCCGTTCGCCGTCTCGCCGTTCGTCACGTCCAGGCACTTCCCCAACGTCCGCAGCGTGCGGTCACCCGGAGCCGACCAGCGCTGGGCGTCGCTGGAGTTGCACCCGTACAGCTGGACACCGGTGCCGGACGCGGGATCCGCGTTCGCCACGTCGGCGCAGGTGCCGCCCGGCCCGCTCACCGCGGTCGGCGGGAACGCCCAGACCTGGCCCGCCGCGCCCGAGCAGTCCTGGATCCGCAGTGCCGTGCCGGCCGCGGTTCCCGGAACGTCCAGGCACCGGCCCGACACCGGGTTGACCAAGGTTCCGTCCGACCCCGACCGCCACACCTGCGCCCCGGACCCGTTGCACGTGTACAACTGCACCGCCGTCCCGTTCCCGGTCCCACCGCCTGCCACGTCCAGGCACTTGTCGAGCACCTTCACGGCACCACCGGCGGGCGGCACGACCTGCTGGCCGGGGGAGTGGTCGCAGACCGCCACCTCGACCGGCGTGCTGTCGGCGGACGCCCCGCCGCGCGCGGCCAGGCACCGGCCGCCCGCACCGGACACCTGACCCGCCTTGGGGTTGGTCGTCGCGGTGCCGGACAGCGCCACGGTGTGCGCGCCGCCGACCGGCAGGCTCGCCGTCGTCACGGTCACCGTGCGGCTGTCGGCGTTGTAGGACCACGCCGTCTCCGGCAGCCGGGTGCCGTCCACGGACACCGCCGTGGGCGCGGCGGAGTTGGTGAGCCGCAAGGTGTACGCCCGCGACGAAGCCGCACCGGGGAACGCCCCGGTGGTCGCGCCCACGGTCAGCGTGCGGCTGCCGTTGTTCCAGCCGATCGGCGTGCTGGTGGACTGGCCGGACCGGAAGCCCGCGCCTTCGCCCGCGTCCTGGTACAGCGAGAACGTCCCGTCGGCGCCCGCCCCCACGGTCAACGTGAGCTGGGTCAGCGGCTGCGCCTTCTGGTTGGCGACGTAGTCGGTGCGGGTCGGCACGATGCCGCCGGACTTGACCAGCACCGGCATCGACGCGAGCGGCCTGGTGATGGTCGTGGTGGTCGGCCCGGTGTAGCTGGTGCCGGTGAAGTAGTCGGTCCACGTGCCCGGTGGGATCCACGCGCTCACCGAACCGTTGCCCGCCGCGTCGTTCGGCGTGGTGATCGGGGCGACCAGCACGTTGTCGCCGTACAGGTACTCCTGCGGGTGGGTGTAGGCGTCGTTCTGCGCCGGGTAGTCCAGGTACAGCGGCCGGGTGATGGGCACGCCGGTCGTGGTCGCCTGCCGCGCCGTCGTGTACGTGTACGGCACCAGCGATTCGCGCAGCCGCAGGAACCGCTCCGCGCTCGCCGCGGCCGCGCCCGTGTAGTTCCACGGCAGCCGGTCGCCGTGGTCGGAGTGCAGCCGGTCGACGGGCTGGAAGGCGCCCAGTTGCACCCAGCGCGCGTACAGGTCGTCGGGCAGGTGGCCGCCGTGGAAGCTGCCGATGTCGTGGCTGATGTTGCTCAGCCCCGCGGCGGCCTCGTCCGGGGTGAAGCGGGCCTCGAAGGCGAGCATGGCCCACGAGTCGGGGGTGTCACCGGTGAACTGGAGGGTGTTGCGCCGCTCCGACCACGGGCCGAGCGGGTAGCTGCTGTGGATGCCGCCCTGTTCGGCGCCGCCGACGCGGGAGAACGCGAACCCGCGCAGGCCCCTGGCGGTGGCCTCGTCGGCGTAGGCCTGGTTGACCAGGTTGTCCGCGGCCAGGTGCGGGTTCGACGCCCGCGACCCGCCGCAGGTGGTGCAGTAGTCGAGCCACCAGGCCCGCACACCCTGCTGGTTGAACGGCTTGTGCAGGTCCAGGTAGGACTTCAGGTGCGCGGGGTTGCTCCAGTCCCAGCGGAAGTTGCTGCTCCCGTCGGCGGGCAGGCCGCCCGCGGTGGCGTTGGTCGCGGCGAACCCCGGGTCGTTGCCCGCGATGGACGGGTGCACGTTCAGCGACACCGACAGGCCCTGCTGCGCGGTCCAGTCCATGAAGGCCTGCGGGTTCGGGAACAGGTTCTGGTTCCAGTTCCAGCCGTTCCACTGGGTCGGCGACTTCCAGTCCGTGTCGACGACGAGCCAGTCGATCGGCACCTGGTGCGAGCGGAACGCCGGCAGCAGCGTGTTCTGGTAGTCGGCGGTGCTGTAGGCGAAGTAGCGGGAGTACCAGACGCCGTAGGCGGACTGGGGGAGCAGCGCGGTGCCGCCGACGAGGGCGTTGAGGTCGGACAGGCCCTGCTTGTAGTCCTGCCCGTACCCGAACAGGTAGCCGTCCTGGTAGGGCTGGGTGCCGTGCGACCGGCGGTCGGTGGTGGTGCGGTCGGCGTTGAGCACGGGGGTGCGGGTGTCGTCGAGCAGGTACCAGCCGTCGCGGTCCAGGATGCCGGGGTGCTCGCCGGTCGGGACGGCCTCGGGGTTGTCCAGCGACCGGTCCCAGCCGCCGAGGGTGTTCGTCGGGCCCGCGCCGTAGCCGGTGGCGAGCAGCGTCCGGTCCGCCGCGGGGTAGGCGGCACCGGTCGGGGTGACCGCGATGCTGTCGATGTTGACGTTGCCCGATGTCCCGGAGTCCATGGCGATCCGGACCGCGTGCGTGCCCGCGCCGAGGTTCAGCGTCACCGACGCGGTTGACCACGTGTCCCAGGAACCGGTCACCGGCAGGGACAGGGTCGGCCCGGCGGCGCCGTCGACGGTGGTCGACAGCGTCCTGGTGACCGACTGGTTGTCACCCCCGGCGGCGTTGGCGTAGCGCACGGACAGCCGGTAGCCGCCCGCCGACGGCACGGCCGACACGTCGTGGACCAGGCTCGACCCGGTGGCGGTCAGCCCGGCGACGAAGCCGGAGCCGGTGAAGTCGCGGTGGTCGTAGGCCGTGGACGCGGACCCGCCGAGCAGGCCGGTCTCCGCCTCGCACGCCGTGCCGAACGCGCAGTACGACGGGAACGCCGGTGCCCCGGTGACGCCGGTCGCGGTGAGCTTGACCGAGGTGTTCGCCGCGGTGAACGGGCCGCTGCCCTGCCGGTAGCGCAGGGCCAGGCCCGCCGTGCGGATCTCGCGGAAGCCGTCGACGACCGCGGTGGTGAACGAGGGCACCGGCATGGACCTGCTGGTGGCGTTGAACGTCGTCGCGTCGAGGAACACGTCGTCGCCCGCGTACTCCATGCGGACCAGCGTCGGGGTGAGCACCTGGAACCGCGCGTGGCCGTCCGTGACGACGTTGGACGCAGCTTGGCGGCCCGCGTGGGCCGGGGTGGAGGCGATCACCGCGGCGGCGGCGACCGCGGCCACGACGGCGATCGACTTCCACGAGCGCGGTGGTGGCATCGGGCACCTCACGGGATTCTGCGCTGAACCGGTAGCGGGCAGTGATGAATCTGGCGATTGTCCGGTGGACAGCGCAGCCGCCGAACGCACCAATGTGGCAAAACCGCAGCGTGAGGACGGTTTGGTGCAGGTGAGCCCTTTGTCGCATTTGTCGATGACCAGGTCACGCAATTGTGCCGAGAAATGCGCGCAGGGCCTGCCGATAAGGCTCGACAGTGGTCAGGTCCGCGTACTCGTCAGGCCCGTGCTGACCATTCCCGCCCACCCCGAAGATGACCGCGTCGACACCCCGCTGGAAGTAGAAGCGGCTGTCCGCCGCGCCATGCTTGCGCAGGAGGTCACCCGAGTAGCCCTGCGCGCGGGCGGCCGCCTGCAACGCGACCACGTCGGGGTTGTCCGGCTCGGCGCGGTGCGGCGGTTCGGTGCTGTCGACCACCGCCGTCACCCCCGGCGGGCACAGCGCGGTGAGGTGCGCGGCCACCTCGTCCGCGCTGCGACCGGTGAAGTCGCGGTCCTCGGCCGGGAACCGGATGTCCAGCCACGCCGTCGCGTCCGCCGGGATCTGGTTGAGCGCCTGGTTGTCCGTCGCGATCCGGGCGACGTTCACCGTCGTCCGCCACACCTCCTCGGTCGCCACCGGGTACGCCGCCAGGACCGCGTCGACGGCCCGCGTCACCTTGACCAGCGCGTTGTCACCCAACCACTGGTACGCGCCGTGCCCCGCCTGCCCCGTCGCGCACAGCCGCGCGTTCGCGATGCCCTTGGACTCGGTCACCACCCGCAGCCCGCTGTGCTCGCCGATCACCACGAAGTCGGCGGTGACGCCCTGCTCGAGCTGGTGCCGCGTCCCGTCCCGTCCGCCGACTTCCTCGTCGGTGACCAACTGGAGGGCGATGGGGAGTGTCTCGGCCACCTCGCGGAACACCTGCGCCTGCACCAGCGCGGACAGCTTCATGTCCTGAGTGCCGCGGCCGATCAGCCGGTCGCCCTCCCTGCGCGGGACGAACTGGTCCGCCGTACCCGGCACCACGTCCAGGTGCCCGTTGAGGATCACCCGGAACGGCCGCCGCCCACCCGCGTGGACCAGCGCGCTGGGCTTGCCGCGCGACTCGAACCGCTCGACCTCGAAACCGGGACCGACCACGTCCACCACGAAGTCCAGTGCCCGGTGCAGGTCTTGGGGGCGGTCGGCGGTGGAGCGGATCGCGAGCAGTTCCTCGGCCAGCGGCAGGAAGTCCATGGCCGCCATGCTGCCCGGTTCGGCGCGGATCCGAAATCGTCCTCAGTGGACACCCATCCGGCGGCCTGCCAGCTCACCGCCGCCGCATGTCCTCGTAGACCTCGCGCAGCCCAGCGGCTTCGGGCAGTTCCCGCAGTTCAACCGCCCTCACGACCTCCGCCGCACGCCAGTGGTTCGACGGCACCACGCGGCCGGACGTCATGGCCCGCATCGTGTGGTGGCAGGCCTCGTCCAACCGGTCGGTCACCAGGAGCGCGAGCGACATGTCGATGTTGGCGGATGCCACCCGACGCGGCCAACCGGTCGGGTCGTCACCCGCGTTCAACCGCCTGATGATCTCGCGCGCGAACCCCTCGGCCGCGGGGTCGCCGATCCACGCGAGCGTTGTGGCCGTGTACGCGACCGCCTTGTCGGGGTCGTAGCGGTAGTGGTGCTCCGGCTTGTCCGGCCGTTGGAGAGGTGATGCCAGGCGTTGCACCTCGTTGAGGGCGGCATGCGTCTCCTTGACCTGCCCCAGTCGCGCGTGAGCGCGACCGGATTGGGCCGTCGCCTGGATTTCCACCGAACTCCCGGTCGGCGCGAGTGCCATGGCCCGGTGGGACAGTTCGAGCGCGCGGACGTGGTCGCCTTCGGTGAGAACGCGCCAAGCCTCCGTCTCGAACGTCCACGCGTGGATCTCGGCGTGCTCGGTGTGCGTCGCCAGGCTCGCCGCGGTCCGCAGACGTGCGATGGCCGCTTCGGGTTGGTCCAGGTCGATGTGCACCGTCGCGCCGAGCAACGAAAGCCAACCGCCCACCACCAGCAACCGCCGGTGCTCGCCCAACGTCTTCCTCGCGTCCAGCAGCCGGTTCACGTAGCGCAGGTGTCGCCGGACGCGTTCGAGCAGATCCACCGGCGGCGTTCCGGGATAGGCGATCGCCAGTTCGTCGACGACCGCTTCGAGTCTTTCCAGCGTTTCGCGACCGACGTCACTGGCGTTCACACGCCGGGCCAGCTCCAAGGCGTCCTGTTCGTCGTCATCGGAACCGGCCGGTGCAGGCCATGGCTGGATCCCCGTCGCGCGGACGGGCGACAGCAGCGCGTCCAACTCGGTCAAGCCGATCTTCAGGAGGCGCGCCAGCTTGGGACGCTGGAACGGGAGTGGTTCGCTTGTGCCGGCTTCCCAGCGGACCACCGTCGAACGCTCGACGCGAGCTGCCTCGGCCAATGCCTCCTGGGTGAGACCGACCGCCTTCCGCGCTCGCGCCAAGGCGGTTCGCCGCAATGCCATCGAGTGGCCTCCAGGCAAGGGCTCATGACGATTCCCGGACTTCGTTCACGCAGGTCAACGATACCAATGCATCGGAGATGCCTCACTCGTGCGCCGTTCGCGCTCTGTTCCAGCTTGATCCACTTGGCTTGAGTGGCGCCGAGACTTGGACAGCCGGTCCTCGCACAAGGCTTTCCACGCCGTCCGCCGCCGCCACCAAGCACCAAGGAGTACCCGGAGTGATGCTGAAGCCAGACGACGCGCTCGACAGCGAGAATGTCGACAACGGGCAACCAGTCGGCCGCCTGAGCACTGCGCACACGCGTGAAATCGGCGAGGAACTACGCCGGATTCGTCAGTGCTGCGGAATCAAGGGCACCGCCATCTGCCGTGAAGTGGGGTGGTCTCCGGCCAAGCTCAGCAAACTGGAAAGCGGTGATCGAGGCGCGGGCGAAGCGGATGTCGCCACACTGCTGGGCTTCTACCGCGTCGCCAAGGACACCCGGAATCGCATCCTCGGAATGGTCACCGAACCCGACCTCGGCTACTTCATGCGGATGCACGACGATTCTCCCGACGACGTGTTGTGCGCACGTATGCATGAAGCGAGGGCGCGGACGATCACCGGGTACGAGCCGCTTCTGGTGCCGTCGCTGCTGCAGAGCAAGGCGTACGCCGAGGCTCTGTTCGGTCATGTCATCGGTGGGCAGGAGCAACTCGTGGCCCGGCTCGGTTCCCGTGTCGATCGGCAGGCGGTGCTGGAACGGGAATCGCCGCCCGAGTCGGAGTTCTACGTCCATGAAGCCGCGTTGAGCCTGGTGGTGGGCGACACCGCCGTCATGCACGACCAGTGCATGCGGCTCGGCTTCATGGCCCGTCGCCCCCGGCTCAGCCTGCGGGTGGTGCCGATGTCTACGGGGCACGCCGCGTTGCGGCATTCGGTGACGCTTCTGACGTTCGCCGAACCGCTTCGGCCGCTGGCCTGCGGCGAGACCGACACGGCAACGGTGTTCTTCGACGAGGACACGGCCATCGCCGCGGTTCGCCGCAAATTCACGGCACTCGACGTGTTGGCCCTGAGCCACGAGCGGTCGGAAGCGCTCGTCCTGCACTGGGCCGGTGTGCACGACGTGGCCGGTACGCGGTGAGCCACCGGCGCATCGTCCTCAGTGGACACCCAGTGCGCCCAGCAACCGGGTGTCCAGGTCAGCCAGGTAGTCGTAGCCGTACGGGCCGCGTTCCAGGCCCTCCAGCAGCACCCCCGGCAGGTCCTGCGTGATCTCGGTGGAGCGGGAGGCGGCGGCCAGGGCGATGGTGGCCACGGTGTCGACGTCGCCGGTGAACGCGACGCACGCTCGCAGCAGCGCGCTCATCGACGTGGTCGACGCCAGCGCGGTGACCGCCGCGCGGACGCTCATCAGCCCCTTCGACCCGACCGGCCCGGTCCACGGCGTGGCCCACTCACCCGAGGGGAGCAGTCCGTCGAGCCAGTGTCCGATCTCCGCGACCGGGCCGAGGGTGCGGTGGCAGTAGTGCACGGCGAGTGCGGCGGCTTGGGCGGCCTTGACGCCGTCGGGGGTGTTGTGCGTGATGCGGGCTTGGACGGCGGTGGTGCGCAGGACGTCGTCGACTGAGGCGAGCAGGCCGACGGGGGCGGCGCGCATGGCGGCGCCGCTCTTGTCGCTGTCGGGGCGGATGCGGGCGAGGAGTGCGGCGCCGTCGGGCAGTTCGGGCAGCAGTGCCTGGAAGCCCCTGGCGTAACCCACGCGCGGGTCGCGGCGGAAGGCCGTGACGAACGCGTCGGCGAACCGGGCCGCGGTCCACGGCCCGTCGGACGCCAGCACCTCGGCGACCGCGATGCTCATCTGGGTGTCGTCGGTGTAGCGGCCCGCGACCAGGTCGGGGTGCACCGGGTTGTCCACGTACGCGCGCAAGGTGTTGTGCGCCAGCACGAAGTCGGGCTCGGCGTACTCGAAGCCCGCTCCGTACGCGTCGCCGACCGCGAGTTCCACCAGCATCCGGCGATGCTCCCACGGCTAGTCGGTCATGTCCTCCGCCGCCTGCTCGCCCGCCGCGGTGGCGCGGCGCAGGAAGTCGGCGATCACGTCGAGTTCGGCCGGGTCGTAGCGCGCGCAGATCTCGTCCAACGAGCTGTTCATGCCTGCGTAGTGCCGGTACATCTCGGCGTTGCGGTCGGGCACGATCCGCACGACGACGGCGCGGCGGTCGGCGGGGTCGCGGTCGCGGGTGATCCAGCCGCCGCGTTCGAGGCGGTCGAGGATGCCGGTGATCGTGGCGGGGTGCAGGCCGGCGCGCTTGGCGAGGGCGGTCGGGTTGAGCGGGCCGTGCCGGGAGACCAGGTCGAGGCAGTCGAGGTCGACGTCCTTCAGCTCGACCTTCGTGCCCACCTGGTGGTTGAGCAGCGCCAGCTGGACGCGCAGGTCGCGCAGTGACTCCTTGATCGTGACCGTGGACCGGCCGCGCCGCCCGGACTCGTCATGTACTTTGGAACTCATATGATATCGCCCTCGTAGGATATGGGGTGCGAATCACAAGGTACTCGACCTGGGGAGACACGGATGAAGATCATCGTTTTCGGCGCCACCGGCGGCGTCGGCGGACATGTCGTGCGGCAGGCGCTCGACGCGGGCCACCGGGTCACGGCGGTCGTCCGCGACCCGTCGCGCTTCGACCAGCGGCACCCGTCGCTGTCCGTGCTGACCGTTCCCGACCTGTCCGCGCTGCCCGACCTCGAGGCCTGCGACGCGGTCCTGTCCGGCGTCGGCCCGCGCGGCCGCAAGGACGGCCCGGTCGCGTCCACCGCCGTGCGCGGCATCCTGCGCGCCATGGCCGCGGCCGACATCAGGCGGCTGGTCGCGGTGAGCGCGGCCCCGGTCGGGCCGGTGCCGGAGGACGAGACGTTCCTCAACCGGCGGCTGCTGCTGCCGTTCATCGGGGCGGTGCTGCGGGACGTGTACGCGGACCTGACGGCCATGGAGCAGGCGATGCGGGACAGCGGCGTCGAGTGGACGGCCGTGCGGCCGCCGAAGCTGGTCGACAAGCCGGTGACGAGGGAGTACCGGAGCGTCGTCGGCGGCAATCCCCGCGGTGGCTATTCGATCTCCCGCGCCGACACGGCGCACGCGATGCTCGCCGCGCTCGACGATGCGGCGACGGTCCGGCAGGCGGTGGGGGTGGCCTACTGAGACCGTCCGCGGCGCATTTGTCCGGTACCGGATTCGATGCGCCGCGGGACAGCGGCCAAGTGGGCGCGAGCCGGTTGGCGGGATATTTACAACGTTGTACCAACGATGTAAGAACTGGGTGAACGCCCCTGCACCGTTCCAGCGCGGCCGCCCGCTCCTGCCGGAAAGGCCTTCCATGTCGGAATCGAACCCCCTGTCCCGCCGCACCCTGCTCGGCTGGGCGGGTGGGGCGGCCGTCGCGGCCGCCGCACCCGGCTGGCTCCCCACGTGGGCGGAGGCGGCACCCGGCGACGTCAGCGCGCTGGGCACCTTCGACCCGCTGCGCCCACCCGCGACCCCGCTGTTCGTCCGCTCGCCCTACCTGAGCGCGTGGCAGCCGTCGAACGAGCTGGTCGGCGGCTGGTCGGCGTTCTGGAACGGCCGCACGACCGCCCTGTGCGGCATCGCGCGCGTCGACGGCACGGCGTACCTGTTCGCGGGCAACCCCGCGCTGCCGTCCGGACCCGCGCTGACCCGGATGACGCAGACCTCCCTGCGGGTCACGGCGACGCGGTCGATCTACACCCTCACCGGCGGCGGCGTGACGCTGACCGCCACGTTCTTCTCGCCCGTCGCGCCCGAGGACCTGCGCCGCCAGTCCGTGCCGTTCGGCTACCTCACCATCACCGCCGCCAGCACCGACGGCCGCTCGCACACCGTGGACGTGCACGTCGACCTGTCGGCCGAGTGGGTTCACGGGAACAGCGCGACGCCGGTGACCTGGGCGCAGCGGCAGACCGGGACGACGACCGCCCTCACCGTCACGCCCGCCGCCCCGACCGTGCTCGCGGAGAACAACGAGCAGGCGACCTGGGGCACGCTCGTGGTGGCCGCGTCGACCGGCTCGGGGCTGACCTGGCAGATCGGCCAGGACACCCTGCTGCGCGCGGCGTCGGCGGGACAGGGCGCGCTGGCCAACACCTCCGACACCGCGCAGCCCCGGCCGATCAACGACCGGTGGCCGGTGCTGGCGCTGAACAAGAACCTCGGCACGGTCGCCGCGGGCGCGACCTCGGCGCCGTTCACGATCGCCGTCGGGCACGTGCGGACGCCCTCGGTGAGCTACCTGGGCACGCAGCTGGCGCCGTGGTGGACGCGGCAGTGGACGACGTGGCCGGACATGGTCGACTGGTTCCTCGCCGACTACTCCTCCGCGCTCACCGCGGCGACGGCGCTGGACACCAAGGTGCACGACGACGCGGTGCGGGCGGGCGGCGAGCACTACGCGGCCCTGTGCGCGCTCGCGCTGCGGCAGGCGTTCGGCGGCACGGAACTGGTGGACCGCGGCGGCTCGCCGTGGGCGTTCCTGAAGGAGATCTCCTCCAACGGCAACATGTCCACGGTGGACGTCACCTACCCGGCGTTCCCCGCCTACCTGCACCTGGCGCCGAACTACCTGCGGCTGCTGCTGGAACCGCACTTCGACTACGCCGAGCGCGGCGGCTGGCCCAAGGAGTTCGCGCACCACGACCTCGGGTTCCACTACCCGGTCGCCACCGGGCACAACGACGGCGACGAGGAGGACATGCCGGTCGAGGAGTCGGCGAACATGCTGATCATGTCCGCCGCGCTCGTGCAGAAGCTGCCCGCGGCCGACGCGCGCGCGTTCGCGGCCGCGCACCAGCCGATCCTGCGCCGGTGGGCCGAGTACCTGGTGGCCAACGCGCTCGACCCCGGTTCCCAGAACCAGACCGACGACTTCACCGGGTTCATCGCGCACAGCGCGAACCTGGCGCTCAAGGGGATCATCGGCATCGGCGCGATGGGGATCGTGTCCGCCGCGCTCGGCAACACCGCCGACGTCCAGCGGTACCGGTCGATCTCGCGCGGCTACGCGAGCCAGTGGGTGACCCTCGGGCAGGACTCGTCGAACCAGCACCTCAAGCTCGCCTACGACCAGGCGGGCACGTGGAGCCTGAAGTACAACGGGTTCGCCGACAAGCTGCTCGGCCTCGACCTGGTGCCGGTGGGCGTGGCCGCCCAGGAAGCCGCCTGGTACCAGGCCCGCGCCGGGCACTTCGGCGTGCTGCTCGACCCGCGCAACAACTACACCAAGGCCGACTGGGAGGTGTGGACGGCGGCCTGGCTGTCCGACCGCACCGGCGTGCGCGACGCGCTGGTCGAAGGGGTCTACGCCTTCGCGAACGAGACACCGCAACGGGTCCCGTTCAGCGACTGGTACGTCGTCGGCGACGGCACCCAGCGCGGGTTCACCGCCCGTCCCGTCGTGGGCGGCATGTTCGCGCTCGTGGTGAAGCCCGCGACCTCGGCCGTGGTGTGGGCGCGGATCCAGAACCAGAACTCCGGCAAGGTGCTCGCCGTGTCCGGGGCCTCGCTGGCCGACTCCGCCGAGGTCACCCAGTGGACCGACAACGGCACGTCCGACCACGTGTGGACGGTGGTGGACAACGGCGACGGCAGCGTGCGGATCACCAACCGCAACAGCGGCAAGGTGCTCGCCGTGCAGGACCAGGGCGTGGCCGACGGCGCGCACGTCCAGCAGTACCGCGACAACGGCACACCCGACCACCTGTGGCGGATCGTCGACGCGGGCGGCGGCTGGTCGAAGATCGTGAACGTGCGCAGCGGCAAGGTCCTCGCCGTGGACCAGGCGTCCAAGGCGGACGGCGCGCAGATCACCCAGTGGACCGACAACGGCACGTCCGACCACCTGTGGAAGCTGATCTGACCCGCTACCCGATGGGAAGCAGGGGTGGTTATGATCTGCTACTTCCGTTCGGGAAGGGCGATTCATGACCACCACCTGCGCCACCGGTCGGCACGGCGACCACGACGTGTACGCGGCGCAGTGCCCGTGCCGCGCCATGCTCGACCTGCTCGCGAACAAGTGGTCCGCGCTGGCGATCGGGTCGCTGGAGGGCGGACCGCGGCGGTTCGGCGTGCTGCAACGGACGTTGCAGGGCGTCAGCCCGAAGGTGCTCACGCAGACGCTGCGCAGGCTGGAGGAGTTCGGGTTCGTCGACCGGACCGTCTACCCGGCCGTCCCGCTGCACGTCGAGTACTCGCTCACCGACCTGGGCCGCAGCGCCGCCGTCCCGCTGGCGGCGCTGCGGACCTGGGTCGAGGACAACATGGACTCGGTGACCGAGGCGGCCGCGAGCTGCGGCTGATCAGGCGGGGACGGTGAACCCGAGCGCGGCCAGCGCCGCTTCGGCGGCCTCCTGGTCCTGCGCGTAGGTGCCGCCGGACACGCCGAGGCCGCCGATCACCTCGCCGTCGAGGACGACGGGGTAGCCACCGCCCACCGCGACCACCCGCGGGTGGTGCTGGAGCGGCGCGATCCGCGGGTCGGCCACGTAGTCGTTCCACACGTGGGTCGGGGTGCGGAACGCGACCGCGGTCCACGCCTTGTCGACCGCCACCTCCGCGGGCAGGAACGGCACGTCGTCGGTGCGCTCGAACGCCCTCAGGTGCCCGCCGGGGTCGGTCACGGCCACCGCGACGCCGAAGCCGATCCCGCGGGCGGCCTCGCGCACGGCCTCGACGAGCGCGACCGCTGCGGCCCGGCTGATCGAGGTGGTCGGGATGGTCTGCCGGTCGTCGGCCATGGTCAGTTCAGCCCCGACGCGGGCGTGGGGACCACGCGGGTGATGACGGACTTCTCCCCGATGAGCAGGTCGTGCACCACCGGGCCGATCTCGTCCTTCCACCGGTCGGACCCGTACACGGCGGCGGTGGCGTCCGCGTGGTGCGCGTCGTCGGCGAACCGGCGGATCCACACGTAGCCGTCGGGATCCTCGGCGTCCACGAAGGACGCGACGACGTCCATCCCGGCCGACGCCTGGAACGGGATGACGACGTCCTCCATGTAGCGCACCCACTCGTCGCGGCGGCCGGAGGAGGTCTGGTAGCGGCGGATCTCGTAGAACACGGGTAGCCCTTCGCGAAGCCGGGAGGGGCCCTGGAACGGCACTCCTCTTGACCTCGCCGACGCTATCCGCGAGGCCCCGGTTACCCGCAAGGGCGACTACTTCCCATCGGGAAGTGTTCAGGTCACGTCAGGTGCGACCGTGATGACCGCGGCGCCACGGGCGGTGAACTCGTCGACCAGCCGGGGGTCGGCGCGCTCGTCGGTGACGAGTGTCCAGCGCGGGGGCATGCGCACCCAGGAGTGGAACGGGCTGCGGCCGAGTTTGTCGGCGTGCGCGAGCACGTACACCTCGGCGGCGCGGCGCATCATCAGCTCCTTGAGCCTGGTCTGCTGGAGGTCCGCCTCGCACAGCCCGTTGTCCGGCGTCACGCCGTCCGCGCCGAGGTAGACGCGGTCGAACGTCATCCGTTCCAGCGCCGCCTCGGTCAACGGCCCCACGAAGCCCTGGCTGAGGTGCCGCAGCGTCCCGCCCAGGCACTCCACGTGCACCGACTCCGACCCGGCCAGTTCCGTCAGCGCGGTCAGCCCGGTCGTGGCGACGGTCAGCTGCGGCACGTCGCGCAGCTCACGGGCCAGCGCGCCCACGGTCGTGCCCGCGTCGAGCAGGATCGTCTCGCCGGAGCTGATCTCCGCCGCTGCCCAGCGGGCCATGGCGGTCTTCTCCGCGAACGCCTCCTGGGTGCGCTGGCGCAGCGACGGCTCGGGGTGCGCGAGCAGCGCCATGGCCCCGCCGTAGGTGCGCGCGACCCGGCCCTCGTCGGTCAGCCGGGCCAGGTCGCGGCGGATCGTGGACGCCGTCACCTCGAAGGTGTCGGCCAGTTCGTCCACACTGGCCAGACCGGTGGTGGTCGCCAGCCGGACGATCTCGTCGCGACGATCCCGCGTCCGCATCCCCGCCATGCGCTGCCTCCGGTGCTGTCGTGGTGTGCGAACACTATCGGGGGCTGGGCGACATGCGAGCGGCCTGGTGCAGGGCCTCGATCATGCTGCGGATGTCCGCCACGCCCTTGCCCGCGATGTCGAACGCGGTGCCGTGGTCGACCGACGTGCGGATCACCGGCAGGCCGACGGTGATGTTGACGCCCGCCTCGATGCCCAGCACCTTCACCGGGCCGTGGCCCTGGTCGTGGTACATCGCGACGATCAGGTCGTAGTCGCCCCGGCCCGCCAGGAAGAACGCGGTGTCGGCGGGCAGCGGGCCGCGCGCGTCGATGCCGTCGGCCTGGAGCACCTCGATGGCGGGGGTGATCTTCTCGGCTTCCTCGCCCTGGCCGAACAGGCCGTTCTCGCCCGCGTGCGGGTTGATCGCGCACACGCCGATCTTCGGCTCCGGCACGCCCGCGCGCACCAGCGCCTCGTGCCCGCGCCGGACGGTCCGCGCGACCAGGCCGGGCTCGATCTTGCGCACGGCGTCCATCAGACCGATGTGGGTGGTCACGTGGATGACCTTGACCTTCGGTGTCGACAGCATCATCGACACCTCCTCGGTCCCGGTCAGGTGCGCCAGCAGTTCGGTGTGGCCGGGGAAGACGTGGCCGCCCGCGTGCAGCGCCTCCTTGTTCAGCGGCGCCGTGCAGATGCCCTGCACCGTCCCGGCCATCGCCAGTTCAGCGGCGACCCGGATGTAGTGGAACGCCGCATCGCCCGCGACCGCGGACAGCTCGCCCCACTGGAGGTCCGCGGGCAGCAGCCCCAGGTCGATCACGTTGACGCGGCCGGGGGTGAACACGGCGTCCCGCACGGACTCGACGGCGACGACGTCCGCGGTCACGCCCAGCGCCTCCGCGCCCAGCCGCAGCCTGGCCGCGTCGCCGATCACGACGGGGCGGCACTCGGTGGCCAGGTTCTCGTCGAGCAGCGCGCCGACGACGACCTCCGGGCCGATGCCCGCGCCGTCGCCCATCGTGACGGCGATGTACGGACGGGTGTCGGGACTGGTGGTGCTCACGTGGGTTCCTCCGTGGAGTGCGGCCGCGATGGCGGTGAGGGAGTCGGGCGCGCCGAAGCTGCCCGGCCTGGTGACGACCCGGCGGCCGTCGGGGGTGGTGCTCAGGACCGCGCCGTGGTGCCCGGCCAGGGCGCCGTGGACGGTGAGGCGGGTGACGCCGAGCCGGTCGAGCACGGCGCGGGCGGTCTCGCCGCCGGTGAGGACGAGGTCGGAGGTGGTGTGCCACGCCGCTTCGAAGGCGGCGTCGTCGGCGAGCGCGGCCACGACACCGCCGGGCACGATCCCGGTCGGCGCGGTCAGGACGGTGACCCGGTCGACGTGCGAGGTGGCCTCCCTCAGGTGCTCGACCTGCGCGGCGGCCGCGGCCGTGCCGACCACGACCAGCACGCCCTGACCGGGCTCCGGCACGACGGCGGACGGGCCGGGGCCGAGCGCCTCGGCGAGGCCCGCCGATCCGACCAGCACCGCGCCGACCTCCGTGCCCGCGGCGGCGATCAGGGCCAGGTCGGTGTCGTCCTCCGCGTCGCACACGGCGACGGCCCCGCTCGCGCGGATCGCGTGGAGCCGTGCGACCAGGTCCGCCCCGCGCACGTCGGCCAGCGGCACGAGGGACACCGGCAGCGGCGCGAGGAGGTCGGCGATCGAGCGCGGTGGGGACGCGGGCTCCACCCGCCACGCGTCGGTGTCGTGCAGGGGCACGCCGCCCAGGTGCACGACGCCGCCGCGCACGACCCGGCCGAGCCGGGGGAGCGCGGGGCACACGACGGCGAAGCCGCCCGCGCCCCGCACGGCGGCGGCGAGGTGCCCGCGCAGCTGGGAGTCCACCTTCACGAACACCTGGCGGGACGCCCCGAGCGCGGCGATGGCGCGGCCGGTCTCCGACTCGGCCGCGTCGGCGGGGCCGGAGCGCGTGTCCAGGTCCACGACGATCACGTCCCGGTCATCGGGAGGGAACGACGGGTCGATCCCCAGGAGCACCAAACTGCGCGTTGTGCGCATATCGATCGTTGCGGCCGCCTCGGCCGCTCCGGACAGATCATCAGCAACAACAAGAATCTTTGGCACGTCGATCTCACCTCCTCGACCTGAAGGATTGCACAGAACGCGCTAAAACTGCCAGAGGTCTTGCGCGAAACGTGCAGAACATGTCAGTGTGGCTCGGGTAACACCGGTGCACCTCGGCCACGTCAGGCCGCAGCAGCGCCGTCTCCCCCGAGCACTGTGAGAGGTCGACGATGACCCGATCCGGACGCGGCCCGGAGCTCTCCCGCCGCACCCTGCTGAGGTGGGGTGCGATCGCGGGCGCCGGAGTGGCGCTGGGCCCGCTGCTGAACGCCTGCGCCGGGCCGACCGGCACTCCCGGTCCCGGCACGCTGACCCTCGCGCTCAACCGCTCGCTGGTCAGCCTGGACAACAAGCTCAACCAGTTCGACGCCGCCGTCACCGTGCAGCGCGGTGTGCGGCAGGGCCTGACGATGGTGGGCCAGGACCTCAAGCCCAAGCTCGTGCTGGCCGACCGGTTCGAGCTCACCGCTCCCACCGAGTGGACGGTGCACCTCCGCGACGGGGTGCGCTACTCGGACGGCTCGCCGGTCACCGTGCAGGACGTCACGACCGCGCTGGAGATGTACCAGCAGGTCAACGGGTCGTTCATCGCGGGCTTCTTCTCCGAGTTCCCGGAGGTGGTCCCCGGAGCCGACGGCACGTTCGTGCTGCGCACCCAGCGGCCCATCCCGGTGCTGGACTACCTGATGGCGAACATCCTCGTCACGCCCTCGGCCGCCAACCGGCCCGAGGAGCTCCAGGACGGCATCGGCTCCGGCCCGTACGTGGTCCGCTCGGGCAACCGCGGCACCGGCAACTACTCGCTGGCCGTCAACGAGAACTACTGGGGCCCGAAGCCGAGCGTGCCCGGCGTGCAGGTCCGGTTCGTGCCGGAGGAGTCCAGCCGGGTCGTGTCGCTGCGCAGCGGCGAGGTCGACGTCATCGACTCGATCACCCCCGACTCCGCCGACCAGCTCGCTGGCCTGCCGGGCGTGCAGATCACCCGCGCCCAGAGCACCAGGATCAACCAGCTGTTCTACAACTTCCGCAAGCCCCAGGGCCACCCGCTGGCCGACCCGAAGGTGCGCGAGGCGCTCACCTACGCCATCGACGGCCGGTCGCTGGTCCAGGACGTCCTCGTCGGGTCGGTCAGCCAGGCCGACGGCGTCGTGCCGACCGGTCTGGAGGGCGCGGTCAAGACGGGGGAGTACGTCTACGACCCGAACCAGGCGAAGCAGCGGCTGGACGCGCTGGGCGTGCGCGACCTCGAACTGAAGATCATCTGGGAGAGCGGCGAGTTCGCCAGCGACACCTCCGTCATGGAGGCCGTGCTCCAGATGCTCGGCCAGGTCGGCGTGCGCGCCACCCTCCAGCAGTTCGAACCCGGCGGCGACATCCTGTCCTGGCGGCAGGGCAAGGCCGGTGACTGGGACGTCCTCGGCAACGGGTTCTCCAGCCCCACCGGCCTGGCCGTGAGCATCCTCCAGGGCATGTACGCGGGCACTCCCGAGAAGGAGCAGACCCGCGACACCTACCAGGGCTACGTGGTCCCCGCGATCGCCGCGCAGATCTCCGACGCCTCCGCCGAACCCGACGCCGCCCGCCGGGCGCGGCTGCTCGGCGACGCGCAGCGCGCGGTGTGGGCGACCTGGCCGTGCCTCTGGGCGTTCGTCCCCAACGCCGTGCTCGCGCACCGCGACCGGGTCGGCGACATCTCGCTCGGCCCCACCAACTCCTACGACCTCGCGTCCGCGCGACTGGAGGGCTGAGCCGTGGTGCCCTACCTGCTCAAGCGGCTCGGCCAGAGCGTCCTCACGGTGTTCCTGACGATCTCCGCGGTGTTCGTGCTGATCCGCCTGGCACCGGGCGACCCGGCCGCCGCCTACGCCGGACCGCTCGCTACCAGCGACGACCTGGCGAAGATCCGCACCGCCTTCGGGCTCGACCGCTCGCTGGTCGAGCAGTACCTGGTGTTCCTCAAGGGCATCCTCACCGGCGACCTCGGCACGAGCTACTCGTTCCGCTCGCCCGCCCTGGACGTCGTGCTCGACCGGCTGCCGTTCACCATCACCCTCGCGGTCGCCGCGATCCTGCTCACCGTCGTGGTGTCCGTGCCGCTGGGCGTGTGGATGGCCCGGCGCGCCGACACCGCCCGCGAGCTGTCGGCCAACGTGGTGACCATCGCGGGCCAGTCCATGCCCGACTTCTGGAGCGGCATCATGCTGCTCACGGTCTTCGCGGTGCTGGTCCCGGTGCTCCCGGCGTCCGGCTTCGCCACCTGGGGCGGCCTGGTGCTGCCCGCGGTGACCGTCGCGATCCTCCAGGTCGCGCTCATCTCCCGGCTGGTGCGCGGTGAGATGGCCAAGAACCTCACCGCCCCCTACCTCACCGTCGCGCGGTCCCGAGGCGTGTCGGAACGCGCCCTGGTGTGGCGCTACGCCATGGCCAACTCGTCCATCCCCGTCCTCACCGCGCTGGGCACGCGCTTCGCGTCCATGCTCAACGGCGTGGTCGTCGTGGAGGTCGTGTTCGCCTGGCCGGGGGTCGGCTCGCTGGTGGTCCGCGCCCTGGAGACGCGCGACTACCCGCTGATCCAGGCCACCGTGCTCGTCACCGCGGCGCTCGCCGTCGCCGTCCAGCTCCTCGTCGACCTCGCCTACCCGCTGCTCGACCCGCGGGTGCGCCTCGGGAAGAAGGTGTCCGCGTGAGCACCACCCACACCGACCCCGTGCGCGTGGCACCGCGGCCCGCGCCCCGGCCCAGCGCCGTCACCGCGAAGCACCTGGCCCGCGCGAAGGTCACCCGGCAGGCCAGGGGAGCGCGCATCAAGCTGTGGGCGGGCCTGGTCTGCACGCTGCTCGTCGTCATCCCCGTCGCGCTCGCCAGGGTGCTGCCGATGCCCGGCCCCGACCAGCAGGACCTGGCCGCGCGCAGGCTCGCGCCGCTGACCGGTGGTCACCTGTTCGGCACCGACCAGCTCGGCCGCGACCTGCTGTCCCGCGTCCTGCACGGCGGCCAGGTGTCGCTGCTGGTCGGCCTGCTCGCCGTCGTCGTGTCCGGCGTGATCGGCATCGTCCTCGGCGCGTCCGCCGGGTACTTCGGCGGCTGGGTCGACGCGATCGTGTCGCGGCTGCTGGAGGCGCAGCTCTCGTTGCCGCTGCTGATGATGCTGCTGCTCGTGATCGCCCTGTTCGGGCCGTCCATCCCGGTCATCACGTTCGTCATCGCCATCGCCCAGTGGCCCGAGGTCGCCCGGATCACCCGGTCGCTCGTGCTGGTGGAGCGGGAGAAGCCGTACGTGGCCGCGGCCAGGATCCTGGGCCTGCACCGGTTCGCGATCCTGCTGCGCCACGTGCTGCCCAACGTCGTGAAGCAGGCCAGCCTCGTGGTCCTGCTGCTGCTCGCCCAGGCCGTCCTGCTGGAGAGCGCCCTGTCCTACCTCGGAGCCGGTCCGCAGCGGCCGTTCGCCACGTGGGGCCGCATCATCTCCGACGGGCAGGACTACATCACCACCTCGTGGTGGATGGTCACCCTGCCCGGCCTCGTCATCGTCGCCCTCGTCGTGGGCGTCAACCTGCTGGGAGACGGCCTGCGCGACCGCGCCCGCCGTCGGAAGGTGAGCACCTCGTGACCACCGCGCTGCTGGACGTCGAGGACCTCCAGGTCGAGCTGATCACCGCCGGGGGCGTCGTGCGCGCCGTGGACGGCGTCAGCTTCACCATCGGCGAGGGCGAGACCGTCACCGTCATCGGCGAGTCCGGCTCGGGCAAGTCGACCACGGCGATGGCCGTGCTCGGCCTGCTCCCGGACGACCTGGCCGTGCTGTCGGGTTCCGTGCGCTTCGGCGGGACCGACGTGATCGCCGACCCGAAGGCGCTGCACGGGGTGCGCGGCCGGACGGTGTCGCTGATCCCGCAGGACCCGATGACCGCGCTCAGCCCCGTGCACACGATCGGGCGACAGCTCGTCGGCGCGGTGCGGCTGCGCCACCCGGAGCTGGGCAAGGCCGACGCCGGGGCCCGCGCGGTGGAGCTGCTGGACCTGGTGCACGTGCCGCGCGCGGCCGACCAGCTCGGCCGCTACCCGCACCAGCTCTCCGGCGGGATGCTGCAACGCGTCCTCATCGCCATCGCGCTGGCCGGGGAGCCCCGGCTGCTGGTGGCCGACGAGCCGACCAGCGCGCTCGACGTGACCGTGCAGGCGGGCATCCTCGCGCTGCTGCTGGAACTCCAGGAGAGCACCGGCATCGGCATCCTGATGATCACCCACGACCTGGGCGTGGCCCGACTGGTGTCCGACCGCATCCACGTGATGCGCGACGGCCGGTTCGTCGAGTCGGGCGACGTCGAGTCCGTCGTGGACGACCCCCAGGACGAGTACACCCGCAAGCTGCTCGCCGCCGTCCCGGTGCTGGGACCGTGGGACGAGGACTCCGCCGACGACACCGAGACCGCTGGAGTGGACCGATGACCGCACCGCTGCTCGAAGTGCGCAACCTCGTGGTGGAGTACCCGGTGCGCGGCGGCGCGTTCCGCGCGGTCGACGACGTCAGCTTCACCGTCCACAAGGGCCGCACGCTGGCCGTCGTCGGCGAGTCCGGCTGCGGCAAGTCCACCGTCGCCGGGGCGATCGTGCGGCTGATCCGGCCGACCTCGGGCGAGATCCTGCTGGACGGCACGGACATCGCCGGGCTCACCGAGCGGCGGCTGCGCCCGTTGCGGCCGAAGGTGCAGATGGTGTTCCAGGACCCGTACGCCTCGCTCGACCCGCACCTGAGCGCGCAGGACATCGTGGCCGAACCCTTGCGGCTGCGCGGTGTGCGCTCGGCGGCGGACCGGCGGGCGCAGGCGGCCGGGCTGATCGACCGGGTGGGGCTGCCGTCGAGCGCGCTGGACCGGCGGCCCGCCGAGTTCTCCGGCGGCCAGCGGCAGCGCATCGGCATCGCCAGGGCGCTGGCCAGCAGTCCCGAGCTGCTGGTGTGCGACGAGGCGACCAGCGCGCTGGACGTGTCGGTGCAGGCTCAGGTGCTGGCGCTGCTGGAGGACCTCCAGCGCGACACCGGTCTCACGTGCATAGTCATCTCGCACAACCTGGGCGTGGTGCGGCGGATCAGCTCCGACGTGGTGGTGATGAAGGCGGGCAGGGTCGTCGAGTCCGGCCCCACCGCCGACGTGCTGGCCGCGCCGAAGGAGCCGTACACCCGTGCGCTGCGCCGGGCCGCGCTCGACCCGACCGCCATGACCGGGCGCAAGCCGCGGTCGTTCGTCACACCACGGGAGGAGGTCACCGCGTGAGCACGTTCAGCCTGTCCCGGCTGGTGCTGGGCACGATGACGTTCGGCGACACCGTCGACGCGGCGGGCGCGCGCCGCATGGTCGACGCCGCGCTGGACGCCGGGATCACCGGGATCGACACCGCGAACGGGTACGCCGGGGGAGCGTCGGAGGAGATCCTGCGTGACCTGCTGCCCAGCCGCCGCGACTCCGTCGTGCTGGCCACCAAGGCGGGCATCCCGCACCCCGACGCCGAAGGCGCGCCGCCGTTGTCGCCGGTCGCGCTGCGCGCCTGCCTGCTGGGCAGCCTGCGGCGGCTCGGCGTGGACCACGTCGACCTGTTCTACCTGCACCAGCCGGACCGGGCGACGCCCCTCGCCGAGACGGTCGCCGAACTGGGCAAACTCGTCGCGGAGGGGCTCATCGGCGCGATCGGGGTGTCCAACTTCGCCGCGTGGCAGATCGCGGAGCTGAACCGCGAGTGCGACGCCCAAGGTGTGCCGCGACCCGTTGCCGCGCAACAGCTCTACAACCTGCTGGCCCGCCGCGTCGAGGACGAGTACCTGGAGTTCGCCCGCGTGACCGGGCTGCTCACGGTCGTCTACAACCCGCTCGGCGGCGGCCTGCTCACCGGCAGGCACACGTTCGCCGAACGGCCCACCGAGGGCCGGTTCGGCGACTCCCGACTGGCCGCGATGTACACCCGGCGCTACTGGGACGACCGGCTGTTCGCCGCCGTGACCGCGCTGTCCGCCGTGGCCGCCGGTGCCGGGATCCCGCTGACCGAACTGTCGCTGCGGTGGCTGCTCAGCCAGGACGACGTGGGGTCGGTGCTGCTCGGCGGCTCCCGCGTCGAACACCTGGTGGCCAACGTCGAGGCCGCCTCCGCGGGACCGCTGCCCGCCGACGTGCTGGCCGCCTGCGACGAGGTCGGTGCCGCCCTCCGCGGCCCCATGCCCGCCTACAACCGCTGAGAACACTGAGGAGTGGGAATGTCCGCGAGCGAGTTCGCCCGCAAGATCCGCGCCCGTGAACGAGTCGTCGGCTACTGGTGCGTGCTCGACGCGCCGGTGGCGACCGAGCGCCTCGCGCGGCTCGGCTACGACTACGTGTGCCTGGACGGCCAGCACGGCCTGCTCGGCTACTCGGGCCTGCTGAGCGGGCTGACCGCGATCGACGCGGGCGGCACGGCCACCGGCCTGGTGCGGGTGGAGGCCAACAACGCCACCCCCATCGGCCGCGCCTTGGACGCGGGCGCGGGCGGCGTGATCGTGCCGCTGATCGACACCGCCGCCGACGCGGCCGCCGCCGTGACCGCGGCCAAGTACGGGCCGGAGGGCAAGCGGTCCTACGGCCCCATGCGGTCCGCGCTGCGCATCGGCCCCACGCCCGCCGAGGCCAACGCCGCCACGGTCGTCCTGGTGATGATCGAGACCGCGCAGGGCCTGGCCAACGTCGAGGAGATCTGCGCGACGCCCGGCCTGGACGGCGTCTACGTCGGCCCGTCCGACCTCATGCTCGCCCTGGGCGGCGCCCGCCCCGGCGACCCAGCCCTGTCCGCCGAGTTCGAGGCCGCGCTGACCCGCGTCCGCGAGGCCGCCGCCGCGGCCGGGATCGCGGCGGGCATCCACACCATGGACGGCGCGAGCGCCGCGAAGCGGCTGGCCGAGGGGTACACGTTCGCCTCGATCTCCTCTGACCTCACGCACCTGGAGGACAGCGCCGCCGCCCACCTCGCCGCGTCGCGGGGCGAGTCGTGAGCGTGCGGACGGACGCGTTCGACGGGGTCCTCCGCACCCGCGCCGACGACCCCGAACGGCGCGACGCGCTGCTGCCCGCGCCCGCCGTGCAGAACCACGCGGCGAACCTCACGACGCTGCCGGGTGGCGACCTGGCCTGCGTGTGGTTCGGCGGGACGCAGGAGGGCGTGCCGGACATCAGCGTGTGGTGCTCCCGGCTGCCCACCGGCGGTGACACCTGGTCCTCGCCGGTCAGGCTGTCCGACGACGGCACGCGCTCCGAGCAGAACCCGGTCCTGTTCACCGCGCCCGGCGGCGACGTCTGGCTGCTGTGGACGGCCCAGGTCGCGGGCAACCAGGACACCGCCGAGGTGCGCTGCCGGATCTCCACCGACGGGGGCCGCGCGTGGGGGCCGACCACGACGCTGTTCCCCGCCACCGCCACCGGCGGGGTGTTCGTCCGCCAGCCGGTCGTGGTGCTCGACTCGGGCCGGTGGCTGCTGCCGGTGTTCCACTGCGTATCCGTGCCGGGCCGCAAGTGGGTCGGGGACCTGGACACCAGCGCCGTGATGGTCTCCGACGACTCGGGGGAGACCTGGAGCGAGGTCGCCGTGCCGAGGAGCACCGGGTTCGTGCACATGAACGTCGTGCCGCTGCCGGACGGGACCCTGGCCGCGTTCTACCGCAGCCGGTTCGCCGACTTCGTGCACCGCTCCACGTCCACCGACGGCGGTGCGTCGTGGACGGCCCCGAGTCCGGTGCGCGACCTGCCCAACAACAACTCCTCGATCCAGGTCGTCCGGCTCTCCGACGACCGGCTCGCGGCGGTGTTCAACGACAGCAGCGCCCGCGACGCCACCGAGCGCAGGCTCTCGCTGTACGACGAGATCGACGACGACGGCCTCGCCGAGCAGGCGGCGCCGACGGAGGAGTTCGGGACCGCGTTCTGGGGAGCGCCCCGCGCGCCGATGACCCTCGCGCTGTCGGTCGACGGCGGGTTCACCTGGCCGGTGCGGCGGAACCTGGAGGTCGGCGACGGCTACTGCCTGACCAACAACTCCCGCGACGGCCTCAACCGCGAGTTCTCCTACCCGACGGTCCACCAGGCCGCGGACGGCTCGCTCGACATCGCGTTCACCTACTTCCGGCAGACCATCGAGCACGTCCGCGTGCCGCCGTCATGGGTTCGGTGACCAGGCACGCCCTGGTCACCGGTGTCAGCTCCGGTATCGGCCTGGCGATCGCGCGCAGGCTGCTCGACGACGGCTGGGCGGTGACCGGGCTCAGCCGGGGCGAACCGCCGCTGCGCGACGAGCGGCTCACCTGGCGTGGCACGGACCTCGGCGACCCGGACGCGGTGCGGGCCGCCGTGCACGACGCGCCCGCCGCCGACGCCGTGGTGCACGCCGCGGGTCTGCAACGCTCGGCCCGGCTGGGGGAGCTGTCCACGCGCGACGGCGCCGACATGTGGCGCGTGCACGTGGAAGCGGCCTCGGTGCTGGTCGACGCGGCGGTGGGCCGGATGCCGCGCGGCGCCCGGATCGTGCTCATCGGCAGCCGCACCATGACCGGCGTGCCGGGCAAGAGCCAGTACTCGGCGACGAAGGCCGCCCTGGTGGGGATGGCGCGGTCGTGGGCGGGGGAACTGGTGGGGCGGGCGATCACGGTCAACGTGGTGGCGCCCGGCCCGACCGACACGCCGATGCTGCGCGATCCCGGCCGGGCCGCCACGCCCGTCCGGCTGCCGCCGACGGGTGCGCTGATCGACCCGGCCGAGATCGCCGGAACCGTGTCGTTCCTGCTGGGGCCGGACGCCCGGAGCATCACCGGGCAGACCCTCGTCGTGTGCGCCGGAACGTCACTGGGGCTGTGATCGCCGGGGCGTGGGTTGGGTTCGGCCATCAGGTCGTCGGCGAGCGCACATTCGTCG
Organism: Umezawaea sp. Da 62-37; assembly: GCF_032460545.1. GTDB lineage: Bacteria > Actinomycetota > Actinomycetes > Mycobacteriales > Pseudonocardiaceae > Umezawaea. Next base: position 250,537 of record NZ_CP135965.1, on the reverse strand, counting down.
GGAACTTGCCGAGGGTGTCGCCAGCTTGGACTCCCCGCCGTGGTCGCAGCCTGCGGACTCGTCGACCAGACCGGACGTTGTGGCGGCGAGGTCGGTCGCGGCATGGGCGGAAGTGCGGGTCGGGGCGAGGACCATCACGAGGTTCTTCGCATGGTGGAACCGCCTGTCGGTGGTGGGGGCGTGCCCGGTGATCAGCAGGCGCGGCGCAGGATCGAGCCGGACGTGCCGGGCAGGGAGACGGAGGTGACCCGTGCGCCGTGCTCGTCGAGGTGCTTGGAGGGCAGGGGGACCCGGACCGGCGCGCTGGCGGTGGGGTTGGCGTTGACCACGACGGTGCCGCAGGCGAAGTCGCGGCGGAGCAGCTTGGTGCCGATGGACCGGTACGGGCCCGTCGGCTTGCCGAGGTCCCATCCGTACTCGGGGTGCGGTGGGGACGGGTCGCCGTAGTCGTCGGTGGCCGTGGCCTCCGCGATGGCGGCCAGACCGTCCTGGACCAGGAAGTAGCTGGCGAGGGCGTACCGGAACGAGCGGTCGTCGTTGGCCGTGAAGTGCGGCTGGACCCAGGTGATCTTGTCCCTCGCCTCGTTGGAGGCGATCTGCGCCGCCTGGCTGCCCCACCCCTCGGGCGCCTCCGGCAGCAGGTCGGAGCCGCCGAACGCGAGCCACCACTCGTCGAAACCGCCGTCGAGGTTCTCGGTGTAGGCGTCCCACATGCCGGGGTGCAGGCGGGCGTTCGCGAGGTTCGCGACCGTCAGGAGGTCCGCGTCGGCGAACCGCTTGCGCATGTTCGCGAACATCGCCCGGTACGCCGCCTGGAACGACTTGTCGGTCGGGTGGGCCGTCGGGCACACGCCCACGTGGTAGGTGTCGCAGGTGAACAGGGCGTTGTCCATCAGCACGCCGTCGAAGCCGCCCTTCTTGGCACTCTTGATCACGTTAGCTGCCCACCTGTCCTGGTAGGCGGTGTTGCCGACGTCCATCTGCCAGTGGCCGGGATATCCGCTGTATTCGAACCGCTTGCCCCGCGAACTGCGCAGGAACCACTCAGGGTGTGCCTTGTCCGCTTCGCAGAACCCGACACCCGCGGGAATTTCCGGGTCGTCGGCACCGCGGTGGCATGCGTAGCTGCGGGTGGACGACAGGTCTTTGTACACGAACACCTTGATATCGGGGTTCGCTTTCCTGAACTTGCCGACCATCGCGCCTTCCCATGCGTTCAGGACGACGTAGGCCCGTGTTTTCGCGTGCTTCGCGATGTCGGCGTCGGAGATCGGCGAGCTGTCCAGGTGCAGCCAGAACGACCGGGGCCTGCCTGGGTCGGCGGACGGGGGATCTTCGACGGCACCCGCTTCCGGGGCTGTCACCACGGTCACCAGCAGGGTGGCGGCCATGGCGGCCGTGCGGAGGGCTGCTAATTTTCCCGAAGGGCGGCGGTCGACTTCCTCGGAATCGGGATCCATGGGGATTCTCCTTGCGGATCGGCGGGCGGCGTACTGGTCACCGGATTCCCGGCAGCGCATTCGACGTAAACGGGTTCATGTTGCCCAACACCCGAGCGTGCGAATACCCGCGCTTGAAACCTCCCGTTCGGGGCTGATGTGAATCCGCTTCCGAACACGACCCCGAGCAACCGCGACAACCAGACACGCGCCGCACGCCCACCAAGATCACCACTCGCCGTCAGGCCGATTCGAGGCTGCCGACCCGCGGTCGGGCACGCTCTTGACCGGACCCATGGCCACCGACCGACTTCTCCGCGATGCCACCTTCTCCAACGCGACCGTGGCGTTGTCGGGGACCTGGCGGGCGACGCGGTCGCAGCACACGAAAAGGCATGAAGTTGCGCAAAAAGCCTGATCTTCACCATCCCGCCGGCATGACCCGCCGATCGTGGGCCCGTGCGGCGGTCGACCCTGATGCCGCGACAGGGCGGTCGTCGCGGGTGCGGTCGTCCACGTGGAATGCCCGGCTGTCGAAGAGTTGTCGACCGGACTCGGGTCGCGAGGAGCGGCGAGACACCGAACACAGGGATTCCCTTGTCCTGCCAGGACAAGGATCAGGCGGTGCCCGCGAAGCAGTGGCCCTCTACCGCGCATCGGCAGGAGGGGGCGTTCGGTGGGGCCGCCGACTGCCAACTGCCCGCTGTGGCCTGGGCTTGGAGCAGGTGACGGAGTGTTGATCAAGCGCGCATCCCGCAACGCCGCCGTGCGGCGGACCACCGGACAGCACCTCCACAAGCCGCCGATGGGCACGAGCCGTCGTCCGACGGCGAACCGGCCCGGCGCCGCGAGGGCGCCGGGCCGGTGGGGGCCGCGTGGTGTCGAGGGATGGGGACGGCACCGCGCGGCGGGTGTGGATCAGGCCACGCAGCCCGCCAGTTCGGCACGCGGGGCCGAAACGCCCGCGGGGCCGAAGAACAAGGCCGCGCAGTCGATCAGGAAGCCGGGGTTCTCCTCGGCGATCCAGTGGCCGGAGTCGGGGGCGACGACCTCGCGGACGTCGTCGCCGACCTGGCGGAAGGACTGGGCCACGAACGGGCCGAACGTGTGCTGCGCGCCCATCGCCAGGATCGGCATCTTCAGGCGGGTGCCCACGCCCGCCTGGTTGTTGGCGATGTCGGTCGGGAAGGCGCGGTAGTAGTTGTAGCCCGCGGTGCGGCGCGCGGGGTTGGCGTAGGCGCGGATGAACGCCTGCTGGTCGATGCGCTCCGGGTGGTGGGTGTTGGCGAACATCATGCCGAGGTAGGTGCTGACGTCCTCGTTGTCCATGATGGTCTCGGGGATCGGGGCCGGTGCCTGGTTGAAGCCCAGGTGCCAGCTGACGCCGTAGATGTCCTCCAGGCCGAAGCCGGACAGCGGGGTCTCCAGCACGGCGAGGCGCACCACCTCGCCGGGGTAGTCCCTGGCGTACGGGTAGGCGATGAGGCTGCCGGTGTCGTGGGAAAGGATGGAGATCTGGCGGTAGCCCAACTTGCGGACGCCCTCGCGGATGCGCTTGGCGGTGGTGGCCTTGTCGTAGCCGTCGGCCGGGATGCTGGACGTGCCCAGGCCGGGCAGGTCGAACGCGATCACGGTGTTGTGCGCGGCCAGGGCGGGCATGACGCCCTTCCACTCCCACCAGGTCTGCGGCCAGCCGTGCAGCAGCACCAGCGGCGGGCCGGAGCCGCCGCGGACGTAGTGCAGCACGGCGCCCTCGACGCTGACGGTGCCGTGGGTGAACGCCGGGTTGAACACGGCACGGCCCACCAGCGGTTCGCTCTGCGAGGTGCCCGCGCTGGCGACCGACCCGATGAGCACCATCACCACCGCGACCAGGGCGCCCACGACCCCTCGTCCGCGTGATAACCGCCGTGGTGGCGCCTTGTCGGCATTCGACATATCCACTCCCAAACCGATCCGATTTCGACAATCCGCGGCAGGATCCCCACGTCGTTGCCGACGGCACCGGCCACAGTGGAACCGCACATGTATAGCCAGCGATGATCAAGCCGTCAATCTGCGCCATTCGGGTGGCAGGGAAAATTTCGGCCGCATGACGAACCAATACCATTTGAACCGCCGGACGATCCGCCGGTTCGGTGGCCCGACTACAGTGCCTCCGCTCGCCCGAGTGCCAGGAGATCCCCGGATGACGTCGCCGAAGCCGCCACCCGTGCCCAGTACGCCCTTGCAGCCGCGTACTGCCTGGGGTCGACAAGATCATCGGGTTCCGCGGGTGCAGGGCTGGACTCTCCCGCGGTGTCGTCCCACGACAGCGATTACGTCCAGGGCTCCACATGATCATGGACTAGTTCGTCGCACCGGTGTTGTAGAACTACCGCACAAACCGGAATCGGAAGCCGCCATCCCGCAGCACGCCACGGCGAACAACAAGGTAAGAGCGTCGTCCTGAAATCGGAAAATCGAATCTTCCGCACTTGTTCCGCCTATGGCCGCAGGCTTGTCCGATCCTGTCCGCCACGGCCGGGTCGGACTTCTCCCGCGCGTCGCAGGCGAAGTCCGACCCGGTGAGCGCCTGGAAGGGCATGCGGAGGAACAGTTCGCCGATGTTGCACGCTCGGCGGACCCGTGGTCTGAGGAGGTGGCTCAGAACCACCACCAGGACCGGCGGCAGGACGTAGATCGGGGCGGAGGCCCGGAACAGCTGGTCGCCGTGGTCGCCGTCTTGCCGTCGAGCGCGGTGCCGACGACATCGTCGACCGCCCGGGTGTGCGCGAGCCCGGTGCGAACACTCTGTCCGTTGTGGACGTTCGACGGGATCGGCCGGGCATGTCTCAGGTCACCTTGATGACGACCTTGCCCGAGGTGTGACCGTTCTCGACGGTGGCGAGGGCGGCCGGGGCGTCGGAGAGCGGGTGGACCGCCGTGATCACGGGTGCGAGGACCCCCTCCAGGGCCAGCGCGGCGGCTCGTTCCAGGTTCTCGCGGTCGAGGCGGCGTTCGACGAAGCGTCCACCCAGCTCGGGCACCGACACGTCCCCCACGGCGATGACGTTGCGGGAATCCAGGGCCAGTGGGGCGACCGTCCGCAGCGAGGCGCCCCCGACCAGGTCGACGATCCCGTCAAAACCGTCGGGAACCAGCTCGCGAGCCGCGGTGACGACGTCCTCGGCCGTGTAGTCGATGAACCGCACCCCGACGGCCTCGGCGTGCTCGCGTTTGGCGGTGCTCCCGGTGCCGATCACCCGCAGCCCGCGACTGGTCGCCAGTCGGGCGACGGCGAGGCCGACCCCGCCACCGACCCCGTTGACCAGAACCACGGCCCCAGCGGGGAGACCGAGCTGGTCGAGCACGTCCACCGCGGTCGTCCCGGCCACCGGCAGCGTCGCCGCCACGGTCACCGACAGGCCCGCCGGGACGCGCGCGGTGTGCGGCGCGGACAGCACCGTCGTCTCGGCGTAGGTGCCGCCACCGGTGAGCGCGAACCCGAAGACCGCGTCACCCACCTCGAGCCCGTCGACGTCCTCGCCCAGGGCGAGAACGGTGCCCGCCGCCTCCATGCCCAGCACGCGGGGGAACGGACGTCCGCCGTCGAGACCGGGGACCAGGCCCGAGCGCAGCAGGTGGTCCAGGGGGTTCACCCCGGCCACGTCGACCCGGATCAGCACCTCGCCACGACCGGGGACGGGATCGGGGCCGTCAAAGAACTCCTGCACCTCGGGCCCGCCGTGCTTGCCGAAACCCCATGCCTGTCCCATTTCCTACCGCCTTCCGGATGACCGTCCCGGTGATTCCGGGCGCTGTCGCCATCCTCACCGTTGACATCGGTGTGAAGGGCAAGCGGTTGAGGTCCGGGTCACAGCATCAGGCCGACCGCGCCACCTGCCCGAGGGTCGCGGACAGCTTCGCCCGGTGTCGGCTGTTGACCTGCATCACCACGTCGAGCGCGTCCCTGGTCTCGATCAGGCGCGTGATGTCGGCGTCGATCCGGTCGCGCTCGCGCGTCATCGCCGCGTACGTCTCATGGGCGACGCCCAGGTCGTCGGGGAGATCCACGCACGGCAGCACGGTCGCGATCACCCGGCTGGACATCCCCGCGTCGAACAATTGCCGGATGAGCGACACCCGCTGGATCTCGGCATCGGAGTAGTGGCGTTGCCCCGCGTCGGAGCGCGCACTGGTCAGCAGTCCCTGCTCTTCGTAGTACCGCAACGAGCGCGGACTCACGCCCGTGCGCTTGGACAGTTCGCCGATCCGCATCCCGCGAGCCTACGTCCGTGTGCTCCGGGCCCAGGCCGTCCACGATTCGTGGACACCCGCGGACACCACCACGGCCCGGCGGGGTTGGAGCCCCGGCCCGACGACCGGGACCTTTTCGATGAGCCGACGACACGTTCACTTGTCGCTCCAATGCCGGAGTTGACGAGTCGCCTTCTTGGCGACGGACGACACAGCGGTGGGCTGGCTCGTTTCCGTGCTGTCGCCGCCGCTGTCGACGGCGACGGTTGTCAGCCAGCGGTGCGGGAGGCTGCGGTCAACCGTGTGGGTTCACGACGCTGCGTTCCTGGGCCGGTGGGTCCGCCTCGACCATGGCGGAAACCATCGGCTCAACGCCACGACCCACCGCATCGCCATCACCCGGAAACGCATCCACGAACCCGCCCGCCCGCCTGCACCCACCTGGACTCGCGAAGATCGGGACTGCATCCCCGAAAGCCGAAAGCCGGACCGTGGGGACACGGTGGTTCGAGTGCGGGTTCATTGCGCGAGGGTGGGGGCGGCTTTGGACCACCGGTGTGCGTCGAGTTCGTGGGTGATGAAGCGGGCCACGTCGGTGCGGGTGACCTTCCAGCCGCCCTCGGGGGTGCCGCCGTCCCGGACCCGGAAGGTCCCGGTCGGCGGTTTGTCCTGGAGGTGGGCCGGGCGGACGAAGGTCCAGTCGAGCGCGCTCTCGCGGAAGGTCGACTCCAGCAGGCGCATGTCGGCGTAGAGGTCGTCCGCGAGCGGGAGGAGGACGGCGCGGTACCAGAACCCGAAGTTCGGGTCGTCGCGGCGGACCCCGCCGGAGGTGATGGCGATGATCCGCCCGACCCCGGTGGACTCCATCGCCGCGCGCAGGGCCACGGCACCTTCGGAGTACAGGCCGAGCGGACGGCGGCCGGCAGGGCCGATGGCGGAGACCACGACGTCGTGGCCCGCCACGGCCGCGCACACGCTGTCGGGGTCGCGCACGTCGGCGCGCGCGACGGCCACGGCCGCGGGGAACTCGGACGGGGTGCGCACGGCGGCGGTGACGTGGTGGCCCGCGCCGAGCGCTTCCTCGACGACGAGGCGGCCGGTGCGGCCCGCGGCTCCGAAGACGACGACCTTGCTCATGACCGATCTCCTGACTGGGTGCGGGGGAGGAGGGTGACGAGCGCCGCGCTGAGCAGACACGTCCCGGTGACGATGAGGGCGCCGATCGCGAGACCGGAGGTCCCGGCGCCGAAGTACACGGTGCCGAGCACGGCGACGCCGAGCGCGGTCGCGAGCTGCTGGACGGCGTTGAGGGCGCCGGACGCGCTGCCGATCTCGGCGGGGTCGGCCGCGGCGAGGATCGACTGGATCAGCGTGCCGAACAGCAGGCCGAGCCCCAGCCCCACGACCAGGTTCGGCACCACCAGCACCCACGCCGGGAGCCCGGCGACGGCCACGGCGGCCAGGCCGAGCGTGCCGACGACCTCGATGCCGAGACCGACGTGCAGCACCGACCGGCCGAGCCTGGCCGTGAGCGCCGGCGCGGCGGTCGAACTGAGCACGATGCCCACGGCGATCGGCGCCAGGGCCAGCGCGGCCCGCAGGGCGGAGTAGCCGAGGTCGAGCTGGAGGTGCAGCGACAGCAGGAGCATCAGCCCGCCGACACCGGAGAAGAAGGCCACGGCGACGACCAGGCCGCCGACGAACGCCCGCTTGCGCAGCAGGGTCGGCACCAGGATCGGCGCGGGGCTCGTGCGCTGTCTCCGGGCGAGGGCGAGGAACGCCGCGATTCCCGCCGCGATCGAGGCGAAGGTCCACCACGGCCACCCGGCCTCCCGGCCCTGGATCAGCGGGTACACCAGCAGTGCCGAGCCCGCAGCGACCAGGGCCGCGCCGACCGGGTCGATCCGCACCGAGGCGTCGCCGCGGTCGGCGGGCATCCACCGCAGGGCGCCCGCGACCGCCAGCGCGCCGAGCGGGATGTTGACGAGGAAGATCAGCCGCCAGTCCAGGCCGCCGGGGTCGATGGCGATGAGCCCGCCCGCGAGGATGGGGCCGCCGATCGCGGCGAGGCCCATGACCGGGCCGAACATCGCGAACGCCCGGCCGCGTTCGCGTTCGTCGAAGACCGAGGCCAGCACGCCGAACCCCTGCGGGATCATCAGCGCGCCGAGCGCGCCCTGGGCGATCCTGGCCGTGACCAGCACGGCCGGAGTGGGTGCGAGGGCGCACAGCGCCGAGGCGAGGGTGAAGCCGACGGCGCCGATGACGAAGAGCCGCCGCCTGCCCCAGCGGTCGCCGAGGCGGCCGCCCACCACCAGCAGCACACCGAAGGCGAGCGTGTAGCCGGCGGTGAGCCACTGCAGCGTCGCCGGACCGCCGCCGAGACCCGCGCGGACCGAGGGCGCGGCCACGTTCATGACGGTCGAGTCGAGCAGATCCATGATCTCGGCGAGCAGCACCACGGCGAGGACGCGCCACCGCCAGGGGTTGGGGGGCAGCACCGGGGTGGTGGGGGCTTGCTGGATGGTCATCGTGTCCTCCTGCCGCACGAACACCGTTCGGGCCGAACGGTGTTCGCCACGAACAGTGCACTGTGCGAACGGTGTTCGTCAAGTACTATTCGCCTCATGCCCAGCAGTCCGCGCACAAGTCCGGCCAAAGCCCCGCTCAGCCGGGACGCGATCGTGTCCACCACCCTCGCGCTGGTCGACGAGCTGGGCTTCGGGGCGGTGAGCATGCGGCGGGTGTCCCAGGCGCTCGACACCGGACCGGCCTCGCTCTACGTCTACGTCCGGGACCGGCAGGAGCTGATGGCGCTCGCCCACGACCTCGCGATGGCCGACGTCGAACTGCCGACCGACTCCGACGGCGACTGGCGCGCCCGGCTGGAACTGCTGGTGGACCGGGTCGTCGACGCGCTCGGCTCCCACGACGACATCGCGTCCCTCGGCCTGTCCGACGTGCCGGTCGGGGCGCACAGCCTGCGGGTCACCGAGGAGATGCTGCGCCTGCTCGGCGTGGGCGGGATCGACGACGCGGCCTGCGCGTGGGCGGCCGACCTGCTCGGCCAGTACATCGCGTCGTCGGCGCTTGAGAAGGCGGCCAGGCTGCGCGCCCAGCGGGACCTGGCGCGTGCGGGCGACACCGGTCGGGCCACCGAGGAGGCGATGTCGGAGGCGTTCTCGGCCCGGCTCGACACCGTGTACCGCTCGCTGCCCGCCAGCCAGTACCCCACGATCAGCGTGCTGGCCCCGTTGCTGACCGGCGGTGAGGGCGACGCGCGCGCGGCGTGGAAGCTCCGCGTGATCATCGACGGCCTGCTGGCACAGGGGGTGCGGGTCTGACCGGGCGCACTCGCCTTACATCTTGTAAGGCCATCGGACGGCCTGTACGGTCGATCATGAGCGCCGTCGTGGACGGCGAGTCGGTGACCGGAGGTGTCGGATGTCGTCCGCCCCCGTGGTGGGCCGGACCGGCGTGGTGAAGCCGGAGCGGCGGGAAAGCCTGCGCGAGGAGCAGAAGAGGCTCACCCGCGGTCGGCTGCTCGACGCCGCGGTCTCGGTGTTCGCGGAGAAGTCCGTCATCAACGCCACGATGGACGACATCGCGAAGGCGGCAGGGGTCGCCAGGGTGACCGTGTACGCGCACTTCCCCGGCAAGGGCGACGTGGTCCGGGCGCTGTCGGAACGCGTCTACGAGGTGCTGGAGCGCAACTACACCGGACTTGCGGCCCTCCCGAGGTGGAACCGCCCCGCGGTCCGGGACTGGCTGGACGGCGTCGCGGTGCTGTGGCGGGAGATCGCCCCGATCCTGCGCGTCGTGCGGGTGGCCGGGTTCGCCGACTCCGCCGCGGGCCGGAGCTCCGTCGAGGCGCGGATCCACTACGTCGAGGAGCACGAGCGCTTCGCGAGCCTGCTCACCGCCGATGTCGGGCGCTGGCACGGCGAACCGCCGCAACAAGCCCACCAGCGGGCACTGCTGGCACTGGTCCACGTCGAGTCGACCCTGACCGCGTGGATCGCCGCCGAACTGCCGCTGGGACCCGCCGGACCGCTCGACCTGCTGGCGGATTCCCTCTGCCACCTGCTCGGGCCCGCGGTGCGCGACTAGCGAACCCGCGAACCCGCGTGCCCGACGGCCCGCCGCCTCGTCGCGCCCGCGGAATTCGACGATCCCGTTGGAACTTCGAGGAGGAAGCGTGACCGGTGCTGTGAGCGACTCGGCGAACAGGGCAGGCGTTCCGGACTACGACATCTCCAGGCCGGCCGGGTGCCCCCTGGACCCGGCTCCCGCGATGCGGGCCAGGCAGGAGGAGGGCCCGCTGGTGCGGGTTCGCCTGTGGGACGGCAGCACGCCCTGGCTGGTGACCGGGCACGAGGAGCACCGCGCGCTGCTGGGCGACCCCAGGGTCAGCGTCGAACCCATGCGCCCCGGCTGGCCGAAGCTCTCGCCCGGCGAGGCCGCGGCGATCGAGCAGGCGGCGAAGAGCGGGAACGCGCCCGACGTCAGCTTCATCATGATGGACGACCCCGAGCACGCGCGGCTGCGGCGGATGGTCACGTCGTCGTTCACCGTCAAACGCGTGGAAGCCATGCGCGCGCCGACGCAGCAGATCGCCGACGACCTCGTCGACACGATGCTCGCGGGCCCCAAGCCGGTCGACCTCGTCGAGGCGTTCGCGCTGCCCGTGCCGTCGCTGGTGATCTCCAACCTGCTCGGCGTCCCCTACGAGGAGCACGAGTTCTTCCAGGACAACAGCAGGACCATCATCAACCGGAACTCCAGCGTCGAGGACCGCACGGCGGCCCGCCTGCGGTTGGGCGGCTACCTGGACGGCCTGCTGGGCGAGAAGCTCGCCGACCCCGGCGACGACCTGCTCTCCGGGCTCGCCGAACGCGTCAAGGCGGGCGAGCTGTCCCGTGCGACGGCGACCGGGATGGCCGTCCTGATGCTGTTCGCGGGCCACGAGACCACCGCGAACATGATCACGCTCGGCGTGCTGACCCTGCTCCGCAACCCCGACCAGCTCGCCCTACTGCGCGACTCCGACGACCCGAAGCTGGTCGCCTCCGCGGTCGAGGAACTGCTGCGGTACCTGACGATCACCCACGGGGGCCTGCGGCGCGTGGCGCTGGAGGACATCGAGATCGCGGGCCGGGTCATCCGCGCGGGCGAGGGGATCGTGCCGGTCAACGAGACGGCCAACCGCGACCCGTCGGTGTTCCCGGACCCCGACCGGGTGGACATCACCCGCGACGCCCGCCGCCACGTGGCCTTCGGCTTCGGCGTGCACCAGTGCCTGGGACAACCGCTGGCGCGCATGGAGTTGCAGGTCGCCTACACCACCCTGCTGCGCCGAGTCCCCACCCTGGCGCTGGCCGCGGACCTCGAACGGATCCCCTTCAAGCACGACGGGTTCGTCTACGGGGCCTACGAGCTCCCGGTGACCTGGTGACCGCGTCGGCGTGGGGACCGGGGTGAGCCGGCCCGCCCCGTGATCCGCCCGCCCCCACCGTCCGGCACATCCTGGAGTCCCCGCTTGTCGAGCACAACAACTGCGCCGCAGCCCACCGATCGCCGCCAGGTACTGGTGGCGCTCAGCGGACTGCTGATCGCCCTCTTCGTCGCCACGCTGAGCAGCACCGTGGTCTCGACCGCCCTGCCGAAGATGGTCGGCGCCCTGCACGGGTCGCAGATCCAGTACACCTGGATCGTCACCGCGACCCTGCTCACCACGACCGTCACCGTCCCGATCTGGGGCAAGCTCGCCGACCTGTTCAGCAAGAAGACCCTCGTCCAGCTGTCCGTCGCGGTGTTCGTCCTCGGATCGCTGGCGGCCGGGCTGAGCCAGACCGCGGGTCAGCTGATCGCCGCGCGGGCCGTGCAGGGCATCGGCGTGGGCGGGGTGCAGGCGCTCGTCCAGATCGCGATCGGGGCGATGATCCCGCCGCGCGAACGCGGCCGGTACAGCGGCTACCTCAGCAGCGTCACGGCGCTGTCGACCATCGGCGGTCCGCTGCTGGGCGGGTTCATCGTCGACACCTCGTGGCTGGGCTGGCGGTGGTGCTTCTTCGTGGGCATCCCGGTCGCGGCCGTCGCGCTGGTACTGCTGCAGCGGACGCTGCGGCTGCCGGTGATCCGGCTGGGCGACGTGAAGATCGACTACCTCGGGTCGGCGCTGATCGCCGCCGGTGTCAGCACGCTGCTGGTCTGGATCTCCTTCGTCGGCGAGTCGTTCGACTGGGGATCGTGGCAGACCGCGGCGATGGTCGGCTCCGCGCTGGTCCTGCTCGCCGTGGCGATGGTGGTGGAGCGCCGCGCGGCCGACCCCGTCGTGCCGCTCGGCATCGTCCGGCAGCGCACCACCGCGCTGGCGATCGTCGGCAGCCTCGCCGTGGGCACGGCCGTGTTCGCCGCGTCGGTGTTCCTCAGCCAGTACTTCCAGCGCAGCCGGGGCTACACCGCCACCGAGGCGGGCCTGCTCACCGCGCCGATGATGGCCGGGATCCTGGTCTCGTCCATCGTCGCGGGCCGGTGGATCACCAGGACGGGGAAGGTCAAGCCGTTCATCGTCGCCGGGACCGTGCTGCTCGCGGTCGGGTTCGCCGGGCTGGGCACGGTCGACCACGAGAGCTCGCTCGCGCTGATGAGCGCGTCGATGCTGGCGGTGGGCCTCGGCGTCGGCATGACCATGCAGAACTTCGTCCTCGCCGTGCAGAACGCCGTCCCGCTGCGGAGCATGGGCACGGCCAGTTCCACGGTCTCGTTCTTCCGGTCCCTGGGCGGCACGATCGGCGTGACGGTCCTCGGCACGGTGCTGGCCCGCCACGTCGCCGACGGGACCGCCCGCAACCTCGCCGCCGCGGGGCTCCCGCCCTCCGCCGCCGCCGACGGCGGGTCGGCCGCGGCGCGCGAGGCGGTCGCGGTGGCCTTCGGCGACGCCACCGGACTCGTGTTCCTGATCTGCGCCGCGATCTCCGTGCTCAGCGTCGTCGCGGCGGTGCTGCTGAAGCCGATCACCCTGCGCAGCAGGCTCGACATGGCCGACGACCCGCCGCCCGCCGTCGTCGCCGAGGCGCCGGTGGAGATCCCGCCGGACGCCTCAGTCGCGGGCGAGTCCGCGAAGCAGCGGTAGGTAGATCTCGTCGACCAGTGCGGCGATCACCTCGTCCGCGATGGGATCGCCGCTGTGGACGAGTGCTTCGTTGCGGATCAAGGTGAGGGGGAGGAGGCCCGCGAGGCGCGTCATGGCGACGGGAGGGTGCTCACCGCGGTCGACGGCCCGCTGCACGACGGTTTCGACCACGTTGCCGAACGGGGCGTTGCGGAGCCGGTCGCGCAGCAGCCCCGCGACCTCCGGGTGGTGGAAGGCCTCGGTCATGACGCCCGCGATCATCTCGTTCATCATGCCGTCGACGCGGCGGGCGATCTTGGTGAACAGGACGATCAGGTCGCCGCGGAGTTCGCCCGTGTCGGCCGAGGGCTGCCTCATCGGCGCCTGGTTGCCCCACGCCGCGAGCACCAGTTCGGCCCGGTTGGCCCAGCGCCGGTAGATGACCGGTTTGCTCGTCCCGGCGCGCGTGGCGACCGCCTCGATGGTGAACCGGGCGTAGCCCGCGTCGTTCAGCTCCGCCCAGGCGGCTTCCAGGATGGCCTTCTCCAGCTCCGTCCCCCGGCGTCGCGTCCTAGCTTCCGGCACCCTGCCCCTTAAAACACTTGGCGTATCTTGTGGGGGTAGTCTACGGTACCGACTATTAGATACGGCCAGTTTCTTACGTGGGGGCTTCGTTGCTGTACCGCCTGTTGCTCACCTACTTGCGCCCGTACCGGCGCGAACTCTCGATAGTGCTCGTGCTCCAGCTCATCGGCACGGTCGCGTCGCTGTACCTGCCCAGCCTCAACGCCGACATCATCGACTTCGGCGTTGCCAAGGGCGACAGCGGCTACATCGTCTCCACCGGCGGGTGGATGCTCGCCGTCACGCTGGTGCAGATCCTCTGCTCCTGCGGCGCGGTGTACTACGCGTCGCGCAGCGCCATGGCGTTCGGCCGCGACGTGCGGTCGGCGATCTTCCACCGGGTCGGGGAGTTCTCCGCCCGCGAGGTCGCGACCTTCGGCCCGCCGTCGCTGATCACCCGCACCACCAACGACGTGCAGCAGGTGCAGCTGCTGGTGGTGCTGGTCTGCACCATGCTGGTGACCGCGCCGATCATGTGCGTCGCGGGCATCGTGCTGGCGCTCAACGAGGACGCGGGCCTGTCCTGGCTGCTGCTGGTCTGCGTGCCCGTGCTGCTCGTGGCCATCGGGACGATCGTCTCCCGGATGGTCCCGCAGTTCCGGAAGATGCAGGTGCGCATCGACCGGGTCAACCGCGTGCTGCGCGAGCAGCTCACCGGTATCCGGGTGGTGCGCGCGTTCGTCCGCGAGCCCGCCGAGACCCGCCGGTTCGCCGAGGCCAACGCCGACCTCACCGACACCGCGCTGCGCGTCGGCAGGCTCCAGGCGCTCATCTTCCCGACCGTCGTCCTCATCCTCAACGCCTCCAGCGTCGCGGTCCTGTGGTTCGGGGCCCACCAGGTCGACGCGGGGGAGACGCGGATCGGGTCCATGACCGCGTTCCTCAACTACCTGATGCAGATCCTGATGTCGGTGATGATGGCGACGTTCATCTCCACCATGATCCCGCGCGCCGCGGTGTGCGCCGAGCGGATCAACGAGGTGCTGGACACCGAGTCGTCGGTGGTCCCGCCCGCCTCCCCGGTGCGCGAGCTGCCCAAGCGCGCCGAGCTGGAGTTCCGCGGCGCCGGGTTCCGCTACCCCGGCGCGGCCGAGCCCGTGCTGAGCGACATCTCCTTCCGCGTCGCCCCCGGCACGACCACCGCGATCGTCGGCAGCACCGGCGCGGGCAAGACGACGCTGACGTCGCTGATCCCGCGGCTGATCGACGTGACCGACGGCAGCGTCCTGGTCGACGGCGTCGACGTGCGCGAGCTGGACCCGGAGGCGCTGTGGAACCGGGTCGGCCTGGTGCCGCAGCGGCCCTACCTGTTCACCGGCACCGTCGCGAGCAACCTGCGCTACGGCAACCCCGACGCCACCGACGACGACCTGTGGTGGGCGCTGGACATCGCGCAGGCCCGCGACTTCGTCGAGGCCATGCCCGACGGCCTGGAGGCGCCGATCTCCCAGGGCGGCACCAACGTCTCCGGCGGCCAGCGGCAACGGCTGTGCATCGCCCGCGCCCTGGTGCGCCGCCCGGAGATCTACCTGTTCGACGACTCGTTCTCCGCCCTCGACCTGGCCACCGACGCGCGGCTGCGCGCGGCGATGAAGCCGCACATCAAGGAGTCGGCGGTGCTCGTGGTGGCCCAGCGGGTGACCACGGTGCTCGACGCCGACCAGATCATCGTGCTGGACGCCGGCTCCGTCGTCGGCGCGGGCACCCACCGCGAACTGCTCGACTCCTGCCAGACCTACCGGGAGATCGTCCAGTCCCAGCTGACCCCGGAGCAGGCGGCATGAGCGCGACCACGACCACCAGTCCACGCCCGCAGCCGTCCCCGATGGGCGGTCGGGGCATGCCCGGCATGGGCGGCATGCCGGTGGGCAAGGCCAAGAGCTTCGGACCGTCGGCCAAGCGGCTGGCGGCCAGGATGAGCCCGGAGCGGTTCTGGTTCGCCGTCGTCGTCGCGCTCGGCGTCACCAGCGTCGCGTTCGCCGTGGCCGGACCGAAGATCCTGGGGCACGCCACCGACATCATCTTCGACGGCGTCATGGGCCGGGCCCGCGGGATCCCCGGCTCGAGCATCGACTTCGGCGCGCTCGCGGGCGTGCTGCTGTGGGTGCTGGGGCTGTACCTGGTGTCCTCGCTGTTCGGCTGGGCGCAGGGCCGCATCCTCAACGGCGTCGTGCAGCGGGTGGTGTTCAAGCTGCGCGAGGACGTCGAGGCGAAGCTGCACCGGCTGCCGCTGCGCTACTTCGACGGCCAGCCGCGCGGCGAGCTGCTGTCCAGGGCCACCAACGACATCGACAACGTCTCCACCACCGTGCAGCAGACCCTGAGCCAGCTGCTGACGTCGCTGCTGACGGTGATCGGCGTGCTGATCATGATGGTGACGATCTCGCCGCTGCTCGCCCTCATCGCGCTGGCGGTGATCCCGCTGTCGGTGTACGTCACCACGCGGATCGGGAAGCGGTCGCAGAAGCTGTTCATGGAGCAGTGGAAGCAGACCGGCGTCCTCAACGCGCACATCGAGGAGTCGTTCTCCGGGCACCAGGTCGTGAAGGTGTTCGGTCGGCAGAAGGAGTCCGAGGAGGAGTTCCGCACCCGCAACGAGGCCCTGTTCGGCGCGGCGCTGGGCGCCCAGTTCATCTCCGGGCTGATCATGCCCGCGATGATGTTCCTGTCCAACATCAGCTACGTCGTGGTCGCCGTCGTCGGCGGCCTGCGGATCACCTCCGGCTCGATGAGCCTCGGCGAGGTGCAGGCGTTCCTCCAGTACTCGCGCCAGTTCACCCAGCCGCTGACCCAGGTCGCGTCGATGGCGAACCTCATGCAGTCCGGTGTCGCCTCCGCCGAGCGGATCTTCGAGCTGCTCGACGCCGAGGAGCAGTCACCCGACCCCGCGGACGCCTCCCTGCCCGCGGAGCGGCGTGGCCGGGTGGAGTTCGACGACGTCAGCTTCTCCTACCTGCCCGAGCAGCCGCTGATCGAACACCTCTCGCTGGTCGCCGAACCCGGCCAGACCGTCGCGATCGTCGGCCCCACCGGCGCGGGCAAGACCACGCTGGTCAACCTGGTCATGCGGTTCTACGAGCTCGACGCCGGCCGGATCACGCTCGACGGCGTCGACATCACCCGGCTGCGCCGCGAGGACCTGCGGTCGCAGATCGGCATGGTGTTGCAGGACACCTGGCTGTTCGGCGGCACGATCCGCGACAACATCGCCTACGGCAGGCCCGACGCGACGGAGGAGCAGATCCTCGACGCGGCCAGGGCGACGTTCGTGGACCGGTTCGTCCGCACCCTGCCCGACGGGTACGACACGGTCATCGACGAGGAGGGCACCAACGTCAGCGCGGGCGAGAAGCAGCTGCTGACGATCGCCCGCGCGTTCCTCGCGAGCCCGTCGCTGCTGATCCTGGACGAGGCCACCAGCTCCGTGGACACCCGCACGGAGTCCTTGGTGCAGCACGCCATGGCGGCCCTGCGCTCCTCGCGCACGAGCTTCGTCATCGCGCACCGGTTGTCCACGATCCGCGACGCCGACCTCATCCTGGTGATGGAGTCGGGCCGGATCGTCGAGCAGGGCACGCACGACGAGCTGCTGGAGGCCGACGGCGCCTACCACCGGCTGTACTCGGCCCAGTTCGCGGCCAGCACGACCTGAGGTCCACGCCGGTGCCCCTTCACGCCAGGACGGGTGAGGGGGCACCGGCGCGTCCGGGGCGGGCGAGTACACCTCGACCCTGACCGGTCAGGAATCGAGAAGCACGCGTCCCCGGCCGTGCCTAGCGTGACCTTCGACAAGAGCGCCGCCGCCATCCTGGCGGATCGCCACGGGCGCTCGTCCTCGGAGGAGATCATCGTGAACTGGAACAAGCGGATCAGGCAGTTCCACCGCTGGGTGTCGATCGCCTTCACAGTGACCGTCATCGCCGCTTTCATCGCACTGGCGCAGGAGGAACCCGCGGTCTGGGTGTCCTACCTGCCGCTGTTGCCGCTGGCCCTGTTGCTGTTCACCGGTCTGTACCTGTTCGCGCTGCCCTACACCGCGAAGTGGCGCGGTCGCCGTTCCGCCGCTCGGGAGGCTTGATCCGCATTCGACCGGGACGGATTCGATGACGGTGCGCGGTCGCGGCGCGGCGGTGCACTCACACGGGTGAAGTCGCGGTTCGAAACTGCTTGCAGGGATGTTTTTCCGGGTTCGCGGACGTATAAAGGAAACCTGTCCGAATCGCGCCCCGCCGAACAATTCCGATCACGATCGGACGGCACGGGGTCGTGATGTCGATCGCGTCGCTGGTGCAATCCGGCGGCGTATCACCCCCATTCCGGAAGAATTCCGTCGCATCCGGTCGGACAGCTATTTGCTTGAGCGCGTTCACGAAATGTGCGCTCCTGCTGATCCCACCTCATCAAGGAGGAAGGCCGATGACCGAGACAAGAGAGCCCGTCGTGCTGCCCGGCGACGGGATCGACGACCACGGGTTCCCGTCGAGTCCGGACGTGGAGGTCTCGATCGGGTTCGAGACCGCGGAGAAGACCATCACCGTCCCGGCGGGCACGGCGTTCGCCCTCGTCCGCGTCGTCGGCGCCCAGGGCGGCTACGGGAACGACAACTCGGGCGCGCCCGGCCGGGGTGGGACCGTCCAGGCGAGGATCGCGGTGACCGCGGGCGAGTCGCTGACCGCCGTCGTCGGTGAGCATCCGGGCGGCCGGGGCGGCTCGGGGTTCAACAGCGGGGGCAACGGCGGGGCCGGTCGATCGGCGTTGGGCCGGGACGGGGGAGCCGGGGGCGGTTCCAGCGCGTTGTGCCGCGGCGGCACACCCCTGCTGGTCGCCGGTGGTGGTGGAGGCGCCGGAGGTGGAGCGCCGACCGCGGACGGCGGCCGGGGCGGTTCCGGCGCCGCGTCACCCGGTTCGGGCACCGAGGGGCACGGCCCCAACGGCGGTGACGGCGGAGTCGGCGGCGGTGCCGGCGGCACCCGGGGAGGGCGCGGTGGGGACGCGGCCGACGACGGGTTCACCACGGCGGGTGGTGGTGGCGGAGGCGGCGGCGGCTACAACGGCGGCAGCGACCCCGAAACCGGCGGTGGCGCCGGTGGTCACGCGGGGGAGACCGCGGGTGCCGGCGGCGGAGGAGGGGCAGGCGCTTCCTACATCCGACAGGGAGCGACCGAGACCGCGTTCGGCACCTTCAGCAAGACCGGGAACGGGAAGGTCGACATCCTCAAGTGGATACCGGCCGGATGAGCGGCGATTCCCGTCGGTGAACGCCATCGGGCATTTCCCGTACGCGGGGAAATGAACCGAACAAGACCTTTGAGCGACCTGGGGTGATTCCGGTGGGCATCGCGATCGATTTCCCCATTCGGTCGCCACCGGTTTTCGGTTTCCCGGTGATCGGCCGGTGCCTTTCGGTCGGATGATCGACCACCTGGGATCGCGGTGCCTTTCGGCAATCCGACGGCGGGGTCGGGCCGCT
Organism: Umezawaea sp. Da 62-37; assembly: GCF_032460545.1. GTDB lineage: Bacteria > Actinomycetota > Actinomycetes > Mycobacteriales > Pseudonocardiaceae > Umezawaea. Next base: position 231,651 of record NZ_CP135965.1, on the reverse strand, counting down.
CGTGGGGGCGGCCCGACCCGGCGCGTCCTGCACTCCGGCCGCGGTCGCCCGCGGCCGGAGATCGGGTCAGGTGCAGGCGGACGCGTTCAGCTTCACGGTCGCCGGCGCTCCCGTGGTCCCGTTCGCGGTGAAGCCGAGCGCCACCGACGCGCCCGCTCCGAGCGACGGGGCGTGCGACGGGGCGGTGGCGGTGACCGTGGTGCCGGACTGGGTGAACGTGCCGTTCCAGCCGCTGCCGATGGTCGTGCCCGCCAGCAGGGTGAAGGTGACCTGCCACGGGTTCGCCGCGGTGGTGCCGCGGTTGGTGACGGTCAGCGAACCCTGGAAGCCGCCCTGCCACGAGTTGTCCAGCTTCCACACCGACGTGCACGCCCCCGTGCCGCCGCCACCGGTCGTGGTGGTGGTGGTCGTCGTGGTCGTGGGGTTGGTGCCGCCCCCGGTGGGCGGGATCAGGTACGGCTGGAGGATGGACTGCTTGGCCTGGTTGACCGTGGTCCAGTCGTCGCCGACGATGCCGCCGGTGTCACCGGAGTTCGGGTTCCACGACCAGTAGGTGAACGACATGCCGTTGACGCCGGTCCCGGTGTAGGCCATGAGCTTCTCCAGCCACACCTTGTCGACCGGGTTGGCCAGGGTGGTGCCGAACTCGCCCATCATGATCGGGGCGATGTTCTGCTTGTAGAGGTAACCCCAGTAGTGGTCCCAGATCGCGGGCATGTTGGCCGGGTAGTCCGGCGCGCTGAACCACGGCTGGTTGTAGACCGAGGTGGCGTACTCGTGCGGTGAGTACACCAGGCGGTTGGCCACGTTCAGCCGCACCGGGAACTCGCCCGCCTTGGACAGGTTGCCGCCCCACCAGCCGCAGTCCTCGTCGTTGGTCGGGTCGTTGTCCCAGACGTTCGACAGGCCGCCGCTCGGGCAGCTCACGCCCTCGACGAAGATCAGCCAGTTCGGCTGCACGGCCAGGATCGCGTTGCCCGCGCGTTCGGCGGCCAGCCGCCAGTCGCGCGCGGTGTCGCCGCAGCCCCAGCACGACCCCGCCGCGGCCGGGTTGGTGCCCTCGGCGTGCGGCTCGTTGTGCAGGTCCGCGCCGACGACGGTGGTGTTGCCCGTGTACCGCTGGGCCAGCGCCTTCCAGTTGGTGATCCAGGTGGTCTCCGGGACGCCCGCCGTGTACCAGAGGGCGGACTGGCCCGCGCTGGTCGGCCGGTGGCGGTCGAGGATGACCCGCATCCCCTTCTGCCCGACGTAGTCGATCACCTTGTCCAGGATCTGCAACGGCGACAGCCCGACCAGGTCGGGGTTGGTGAAGTCGTTGATCCCGGTGGCCTTGGCGTCGGACTTGAGCGCGTCGTCGGAGAACGGGACGCGCAGCGTGTTGTAGCCCAGCTGCGCCATCTGGTCGAGCTGCTGGCGCCAGGTCCGGCTCGCCCACAGGCCGTGGAAGGTCTTGTTGTCGGTCTCCATCCCGAACCAGTTGATACCGGTCAGGCGGACCGTCGCGCCGGTGCTGTCGATGATCTTGTTGCCGCTGGTGTGCAGGTACCCGGTGCCCGTGCCGCCCGCCGCGGCGGTGGCCGTCACCTGGCTCGCCGTCCCCAGGACGACCACCCCGCCCACGGCCACCGCTGCCGCCAACAGCGCGCCGAAGATCCTTCTCCGTTGCCGCATTCGCTCTCCTTTGAGGATGGTCGCAACGTTTCTGGGAGCGCTCCCAGAAAGAGAGTAGTGATGGTCGACGTGCTGTCAAGGACGGGTGTTTCGCCTGGTACGAGTGGTGGAACGACCGCTTGGGCCATTCGGCGTGGAAAACCGCTGGCTGACGGTTGAAGGCGCGGTCTACCGTCAGTCCATGGAGTTCCCGATCCTCGGTACCGAACCGCTCCCGGTGGAATTGGCCAACACCGTCCACGGGGCCGATGACTTCCTCGGCACCGCGGAGTGGGCGGGGGAGTGGTTCGCGCTGATGGGCCAGGCGCCGGTGGACGCCGGGCGGGCGCGCAAGCTGCGCGACAGCGTCCGACGGCTGTTCACCGCGGTCGTCGAGGGCATCGCGCCCGACCGCGCGGACATCGCGGTCGTCAACGGCTTCGCCACCCCGACCCGCCTGGAGCTGGACTGGTCGGCGGGCGGCCCCGCGTCCCGGTGGCGCGACACGACGCTGGGCGGCACGGCGGTCCTCGGCCGGATCGCCACCCGCGCCATCGAACTGCTCGCCGGACCGGAGGCGCTGCGGCGCTGCACCGCGCCGGGCTGCTCGATGTTCTACGTCCGCGACCACCCGCGCAGGCGCTGGTGCAACCCGTCCTGCGGCCACCGCGACCGCCAGGCCCGCTACTACCGCCGCCACCGGCGCCCGGAGGTGTCCCCGTGATCACGTGGCGAAGACTCGCCGAGGCCGACTTCCCGCTGCTGCGCCGGTGGCTGCTCGAACCGCACGTCGCGCGCTGGTGGAACCACGAGACCACACCGGAGGCCGTCGAACGCGACTTCGGCCCCGCGACCAGGGGCGAGGAGCCGTCGGAGGACCTGCTGGTCTTCCTCGACGGCACGCCGTTCGCCTTCGTCCAGCGCTGCCGCTTCGGCGCCTACCCCGAGTACATCGCCGAACTGGCCCCGGTCCTCGAGGTCGACGGGGAGTGCGTCAGCGTCGACTACCTGATCGGCGACCCGACGCTCGTCGGCCTCGGTCTCGGCCCGCGCGTCATCGCCGCGATCGTGGCGGCGACCTGGACCGACTACCCGGACGCGCCGTCCGTCGTCGTGCCCGTGTCCGCGGCGAACCGCGCTTCCTGGCGGGCGCTGGAGAAGGCCGGGCTGAGCCGCGTGGCCGAGGGTGAACTGGAACCGGACAACCCGATCGACGACCGCGACCACGTCGTGTACCGGATCGACCGGCCGTGAACACCGAACGGGGTGCGTCCCCCAAGACGCGCCCTGTTCGCTCACGCGGTCATCAGCTGCGCTGGAACTCTTCCCACGTCTGCTTCGGGGTGACGGCGGGGCCGTCGTCCGCAGCGTGGTTGGCCAAGCCGTTGAAGCCTAGGTAGTAATCGCCCGACTGGTGCTGGGCCTGGGTGGACTGGTCGGGATCGGCCAGTGCCACGGCGTGGATGTGGAAGGGCCAGTCACCCTGCGAGGGGGTCCGGACCCAGGCGGCGAAGCCGACCTCGCGGAGTTCGCGGGCGATGGTCGTGCGGGTCGCCGCGGTCATGCCGTCGACCGAGATGTCCAGCACGCCGCCGCCGTCGTGGGTCCCGGCCGAGGTCGGGTCCCCGCCGGGGTTGTACGAACCCTGGCTGACGGTGAGGCTGCGGCCGAGAGCGCCTTCCGCGGCGATCAGCATCGCCTTGGTGCGGGCGTTCATCAGACCACCGTGGTAGGTGATCTTGGCGCCCGCGGTGACGACGTGGTCGACGGTGTACCGCGCGTCGCCCAGCGACTTCAGCGAGGTCGGCCCCGGCAGTCCGGAGGCGTCGATCCCGGTGTAGCCCAACGACCGCTGGTAGGCGGCGTAGGCGCTGATGGTGCTGGTGCCGAAGTGCCCGTCGACGTACTGGGCGTCGAGCAGTCCCTTGGCGGCCAGCGCCCGTTCGACGCCCAGCACGCTGTCCTTGCTACCCGGCGTGAGGGCGGTGTCCGGCCTCCGCGGGTCGATCTGCGCGGCCTTCAGCACCGCTTCCATGTTGACCAGTGGCAACGCCGCGGCCTGCGCGGGTGTGGCCACCGACAGGGAAGCGGCGACCGCGGCCGCCAACGCGATGATCTTCGTGAACAATTACTACTCCCATGGTGGAGTCGGGTGGTTCTTGACCGCGACCAGTGAAGCGGTCGCGTGCTCACACGGCAAGGACACCGAAGTGGTTGTCTTCGGGCCGACATCCGCCACCACGCGGGTACGGCCGAACCACCCTTCGCCCTCCACCCCGGCCTCTCTAGGGTGAGCGCCTTGTCCGGAACGACGACCACATCGGCGGGACCATGCGGCAGATCGACATGACGGCCACGGCCGACGACGGGCTGGAGCTGGCGGGCACGCTCGCGCTGCCCGACGGGCCGGGACCGCACCCGGCGGTGCTGGTGCTCCAGGGCTCGGGTCCGGTGGACCGCGACTCCAAGGTGGGCCGGATCCGCCTCGGGCTGGGACCGGAGCTGGCCGAGATGCTGGCCAGGCACGGGATCGCGTCGCTGCGCTACGACCGGCGCGGTGTCGGCGCGACGCCCGGCGACTGGCTGGCCAGCGGCTTCACCGACAACGTCGCCGACGCCGACGCGGCACTGCGCGCGCTCGGTGCACGACCGGAGGTCCGGGCCGACATGATCGGCGTCGTGGGGCACAGCGAGGGCGCGGTGCACGCGATGCGGCTCGGCGCGAGCACCCGCGTCGGCGCCATCGTCCTGCTGGCCGGATTCGCCCAGCCCGGCGAGGAGTCCCTGCGCTGGCAAGGACGCCACCTCGTCCGCAACCTCCCCAAGCCGCTCCGGCCGCTGGTGCGCCGGATCGCCCTGTGGCACCTGGCCCGGATCAAGGCGACCACGACCGACGTGGCGCGCCTCGGCGGCCGCAGGCTCAACGCCCGCTGGCACCGGGAGCTGCTGGCCCACGACCCGCGCGCCGACCTCGTGGCGATCGACGCCCCGGTGCTCGCGATCACCGGCGACAAGGACGTCCAGGTCGACCCCGACGACCTCGACGAGATCGCCCGGCTGGTCCCCGGCGAGGTCGAGGTCCGCCGGATCCCCGACCTGACCCACGTCCTGCGTCGCGACCCCGGCAAGCCGACCGTGCGCAACTACGGCCGCCAGCTGAAGCGGCCGGTGGACGCCGAGCTGCTGGAGGACGTGGCCGCGTGGCTGGGCGGCAGGCTCGGCACCGCCGAGACCGGTGTGGACACAACCGGACACAGATCGGCCTGACGATTGACGGCGCGGCCGGCGGGCCACCAACCTGGATCGAGGACGCCGCCGCGCGCTCCCTGCACCAGTCGTGGGCGGTCGAGAAGTACGACGCGGTGCCCTCCTGATCGGGGCTTCGATGAAGCGACTGCTGGCCGCTGTGCTCCTGCTGCTGGTGGGGGTGGTGCCCACCGCGTCGGCACAGGCACCGCACCTGACCGTGGCGGGCTTGCAGGCCGACCACACCACCACCCCGCTCGGCATCGACGACCGGCAGCCCGGCCTGAGCTGGCGGCTGGACTCGCCGGTCGCCAACGAGCGGCAGACGGCCTACCGGATCCTGGTGGCGAGCACCCCGGACCTGCTGGTGCCGGGGCGGGCGGACGTGTGGGACAGCGGCGTCGTGATGTCGGGCGAGTCCGTCGGCGTCGCCTACGGCGGCCCGGCGTTGCGGTCGCGGCAGCGCTACCACTGGACGGTCCAAGCCGTCGACGCGCAGGGGAAGTCCTCGCCGTGGGCGGCACCGACCTGGTGGGAGACGGGCCTGCTCGACGCCGCCGACTGGCGGGGCGCGCGCTGGATCAGCCCGGACACCACCGGGCAGGGCTCGTGGTCGGACTTCACCGCCGACGTCGACTTCACGATCAGGCGCGGCGCCGCGAGCCTGCTGCTGCGCGCCCAGGGCCAGGACGACTTCTACCTGTGGCAGGTGAACTCCCAGGTCACGCCGGGCAAGGTGCTGCTGCGCCCGCACCTGGCGCGCGGCGGGGCCTACAGCCACCTCGTGCCGGACGTCGACGTCAGTGCCGTGGTGACACCGGGGACCGTGAACTCGCCGCACCACCTGCGGGTCGAGGCCCACGGCGCCACGATGACCACGTGGATCGACGGCACGCTGGTCAACACCCTGACCGACACGACGTTGACCACCGGCACCGTCGGGTTCCGGGTCGGCGACTCCGGCGAGGACGCCGTCTACGACAACCTCGCCGTGCGCGGTCCGGACGGGACGTCGCTGTTCTCCGACGACTTCGCCACCGACCCCGACCCCGCGTTCCCGCAGACCCCGATCACCGACGGCCGGCTGCACCCCGGAGGTGGTGTCGTGCTGCTGAGCCGCGAACCCGCCGCACCCCTGCTGCGCCAGGACTTCACCCTCACCAAGCCCGTCGCACGGGCGCGCGCCTACGTGGACGGGCTCGGGCTCTACGAGCTGCGCCTCAACGGCCACAAGGTCGGCGACCGCGTGCTCACTCCGGCCAACACCCCTTACCAGCAGCGGAGTCTGTACGCGACCTACGACATCACCGCCGACGTGCGGGCGGGCGCGAACGCGGTGGGGATGTGGCTGGGCAACGGCTACGGCTCGCGCTTCAGCCCGTACGGCTTCCGCTGGCTGGGCCCCGAGCAGGCGATCGCGCTCGTCGAGGTGACCTACACCGACGGCACCACCCAGACCGTCACCACCGGCGACGGCTGGACGTGGTCGAGCGGCCCCGTCATCGCCGACGACCTCTACCACGGCGAGACCTACGACGCCCGGCTGGAGCGGCCTGGGTGGGACCAGCCGGGGTGGACGGGCGGGAACCGGGTCAGGACGGTCGACGCGCCGACCGCGACGCTGACCGCCGACGACCTCACGCCGATGCGGGTCGTGCAGACCCTGCGGCCGGTGCGGCTGACCCAGCCGAGTCCCGGCGTGTGGATCTACGACCTCGGGCAGAACATCGCGGGCTGGCAACAACTCCGCGTCCAGGGCCCGAGCGGCACGACCGTCCGGATGCGCACCGCGGAGGAACTCGGCGCCGACGGGAACCTGGACACGACCACCAATCGGTCCGCCGCGTCCACCGACCGGTTCACCCTCGCGGGTGCGGGGGAGGTGGAGACCTACGAGCCGCGCTTCACCTACCACGGCTTCCGCTACCTGGAGGTCACCGGATTCCCCGGCACGCCGACCCTCGACTCCATCAGCGGCCGGGTCGTGCACGCCGACGTGCCGTCCACCGGCGCGTTCAGCTCCTCGGACCCGCTGTTGAACCGGATCTGGGAGATCAACCGCTGGGGCATCCTGAACAACTCGATGAGCCTGCCCACCGACAACCCGGTGCGCGACGAGCGGACGCCGCCGGGCATGGACGTGCAGGCCTACCACGACGCCTCCACCCGCGAGTTCGGCATGGACCGCTTCTACGCCAACTACCTGCTCGACATGCCGCCCGGCACCGCGCTGCCCAACGACGGACCCAACAACCAGAACCCGGACATGGGCGGCAACCAGGTCCCGCTGGCGTGGACGCTCTACGAGCAGTACGGCGACAAGGCGACCCTCGCCCGGCACTACCCGGCGATGAAGGCGTTCGTGGACACCAACGCCTCGGTGCCCGGCCACATCTGGCCCGCCAACCGCGGGTTCGGCGACTGGTGCCCGCCGGTCTACGGGCCGGAGGTCGGCGACGGCCGCGGCGGCCCCGGCGTCGGGTCGTGCACCAGCGAGGTGTCGCTGGTGAACACGGCGCTGTCCTACCGCCAGGCCGTCGACGTCGGCCTGGCGGCGGACGCCCTCGGCCATCCAGAGGACGCCGCCCACTTCCGGACGCTCGCCGCGGACATCAAGACCGCGTTCAACTCCGCGTTCCTCAACTCCGCGCGCGACGGCTACGGCAGCGGACGGCAGACCACCAGCATCCTGCCGCTGGCTTTCGGCCTGGTGCCGGACAACGACGTCAGGGCCGTCGGCGACCGGCTGGTGCGCACGATCACGACCACGAACACCGGTCACCTGGACACCGGCATCTTCGGCACCCGGTTCCTGGTCGACGCGCTGGCGCGGATCGGCCGGGTCGACGTCGCGATGACCGTGCTGGGGCAGCGGACCTATCCGGGGTTCGGCTACGAGATCGACCAGGGCGCGACGAGCCCGTGGGAGGAGTGGACCTACTTCTCCGGCATGGAAACCCACGACCACGCCATGTTCGCCGGGATCAACGCCTCCTTCTACACCGTCCTGGGCGGCATCACGCCGACCGGCGCCGGGTACTCGGCGATCTCCATCGCGCCGAAGGTGCCGCCGGGGCTGGAGCACGTGTGCGCCACCCAGGACACCGTGCGCGGTGAGGTGGAGTCCTGCTGGACGCAGACCGGACGGACGTTCGAGCTCAAGGTGACCGTCCCGGTCGGCAGCAGGGCCACGGTGACCGTGCCCCTGTTCGGCGGGAAGTCCGCACGGGCCGTGCGCGGCGCCGAGCTGGTCGGTGTCCAGGACGGCGCCGCGGTGTACTCCGCGGGTTCCGGCGACTGGACCTTCACGGCGGCCAAGGCCTGACCGGGGCGCGCGGATCACCCTGCGGTCAACCGTTTCCGGCTCCCACGGGGGCCGGCCACCCCGCCGGATGACGGGGTGGCCGAGGGCGGGGTCAGCTGTTCGGGACGGGCTTGCCCAGCATCGCGCAGATGGCCGCGTCGACGAGTTCCGCCTCGGCGGCGTTCGCCTCGGGGGAGACCACGAGGCCGAAGTGGGTGGTGCTCAGGACCGACACGGTCCGCCGCCCGGTCCCGTCGGTGTAGTTGTCGCTGCGGTAGCCCGGCAGGGCGCCGTCGTGGCCCCAGACCGTGCCGCACGGCGAGCGGTACTCGTCCACGCCCAGCCCGTAGCGGTGGTCCGGTCCCTCGGACGGCACGGTGGCGCGCATCTCGGCGAGCAGCCGCGCGGGGAAGAGGCCGCCGGACATCAGCGCCTTGTCGAACCTGGCCCAGTCGGCCGCGGTGGAGACGATCGCGGCCGCCGCCCGGCCCCACGACTGGTCGATCGCGGTCGTGTCGACGTGCTCGTCGTCGGCCGGGCCGACGAAGCCCCAGCCCTCCGGCAGGCCGAGCGGCTCGGTGATGGGCCGCAGGTGGGCGGCGTCGGGCTCGTAGCCGTGGGCCAGCGGGGCGGTGCCGCGACGCGGGGCGGCACTGGTCGCGATGTAGGTGTCCCGCATTCCGAGCGGGCCCGCGACGCGCTGCTGGACGAGGTCGGCGAAGGTGCGGCCGGTGGCCTTCTCCAGCACCATGCCGAGCGCGACGTAACCGGGGTTGCTGTAGGACCAGGTCCCACCCGGCGCGCCCACCGGCGGCAGGTCCGTGCCCAGCGCCAGCACCTCCTCCGCGGTCGTCGTGCTCGTGTCGTGGCCGGTCATGAGGTTCAGCGACTTGGCGGTGTAGGCCGAGTCGGCCAGTCCGCCGGTGTGGTTCAGCAGCATTCGCAGGGTGATGGCCCCGCCGTTGGGCACCACGCCCGGCAGCCACCGCTCGACGGTGTCGTCGAGGCGCAGCCGGTGCTCGCCCACCAGTTGCAGCACCAGCGCCGCGGTGACCGTCTTGGTGTTCGAGGCCATCCGGAACGCGTCGCCCGCGCGGAGCACGTGGTCGGAGGTGTTCCACGGGCCCTGCCGGACGACGTTCACCACCGCTCCCCGGCCGTTGTCGACCCGGACGACGACGCCGGGGACACCGGCGGCGACGGCCCGCTCGGCCACGGCCTCCAACGCCCTGGTCCGCGACCGCTCCGCGGTGGCCGAGGTGTCCGCGACGGCGGCCAACGGGCAGGCCGCGGCGACGGTCAACACCAGTGCGGTGACCGCTGCCGGGCGCCGACCCGAGCGGCGGGTGGTCTTCGCGGTCATGTGCGTTTCTCCTTGTCCCGGTGCCGGTGGCGGTGTGCCCCGGCAATGGGGAGAACGCTATGAGCGGGATGGCCGCGGGCACGTCACCCCGTGGTGAGCCGATCTTTGGCTCACGTGGGGGATGGCGCTCGGTCGCGCGCGCTGCCGGTGGAGCAGGGGTTCCCGGCTACCGCGCGTCCGGGGTGGCGAGCCCGATCCGGTAGGCGAAGACGACGGCCTGGACGCGGTCGCGCAGGCCCAGCTTCGCGAAGACGCGCGAGACGTAGGTCTTGATCGTCTCGCGGCCGAGGAACAGGGCCTCCGCGATCTCGGGGTTCGACAGCCCCGCCGCGATCAGCCGGAGCACCTCGACCTCGCGCGCGGTCAGGTCCGCGAGCGCCTGCTCGATCCGCTTGTCCGCGCCGCTGTCGTCGTCGCGGATCCGCGCGCCGAACCGGCCGATCAGACCGCGGGTGACCTCGGGCGCCAGCAGCGCGTTGCCCGCGGCGACGGTGCGCACCCCGGCGATCATCTCCTCGGGAGGGGTGTCCTTGAGCAGGAACCCGCTGGCACCCGCGCGCAGCGCCTCGAAGACGTACTCGTCGAGGTTGAACGTCGTCACCACCAGCACGCGCACGCGCTCGGCGGCCTCCGGTCCCGCGATCCGCCGGGTGGCCTCGATGCCGTCGAGCAACGGCATCCGGATGTCCATGATCACCACGTCGGGGCGCAGCCGCCGGGCCTGTTCCACCGCCTCGACGCCGTTCGCCGCCTCGCCGACGATCTCGAAGTCGGGCTGGGAGGACAGGATCGTCGTGTAGCCGAGGCGCACCAACGCCTGGTCGTCGCACACCAGCACCCGCGTGCTCACGTGGCCTCCGGACCGAGCGGCAGCCTCGCGCGCACCACGAAACCGCCGTCCTCGGTGTGCCGCGTGGTCAGCTCGCCACCGGCCAGGCGCACCCGCTCGCGCAACCCGGTCAGCCCGCGGCCCGGCGTCGACGAGGTGACCGCGTCGGCGGCGCCCTCCGTCGTCACCTCGACCGAGAGTTCGTCGGCGTAGGAGACCCGGACGGTGGTCCGGCGGCGCGGCGCGTGCTTCAGGGCGTTGGTGAGCGCTTCCTGCACGACCCGGTGGGCGGCCAGTGCGACCACACCCTCCACCTCCGGAGGTGCGCCCTCCTCGACGAGGTCGACGGGCTGCCCGGTGAGCCGGGTCCGCTCGACGAGTTCGCCGAACCCGCCCGCGGTCGGCGTGCGAGGGGCGTCGTGACCGGGGTTGAGGACACCCAGCAGCTCACGCAGGTCGCCCAGCGCGCGCCGCCCGGTCCCGCCGATCGCCTCCAGCCCGGTGTCGACCTTCGCCCGGTCGCCTGCCGGGACGTACCGCATCGCGTCGGCCTGCATCACCATCGCCGTCACGTGGTGGGTCACCACGTCGTGCAGTTCGCGGGCGATGCGCTCGCGCTCCTCGCGCATGGCCGCCTCCAGGTCGAGGTGCCTGCGCCGCTCCTGTTCGTCGAACCTGGTGCGCGCCCATGCCCCCAGCAGCCAGCACCCGACGGGCAGGGCCGCGTACTCGACGTACTCCGCCGGCCGTGTGGGCGCGCCGAGCGCGATCAGGGCGACCGAGAGGGCGCCGTACCCGGCGAGCCAGACCGCCGCGGTGGTCCGCCGGTGGCGGACCTGGTGGACGCCCGCGCCGAAGAGGGCGACGTACAGGGCGATCGTGGCGAGCGTGGGGCGGAAGCCCAGGCACTGGTAGGCGGAGAAGGCGGCGGAGACGAGCAGCAGGGACGTCGCGGGCGCGCGGTGGCGGAGCAGGAGTGGCAGGGCGTGGGCGAGGACGAGTGCCATGGCCAGCGGGCCGAACGGGCGTTGCGGGTCGGGCCAGCCGAGCCACGTGCCCTTGTCGGCGATGCCGGGGGTGAAGGCGAGGACGACCACGGCCGCGGTGATCAGCGCGTCGCGGCTGTCGGGGGGAAGTGCCCGCAGGTGGTCCACCGCACGGCGTGCTCTGTTGGTGGCCGCCCCGCGCATGATCGGGAGTATAGGGATCCCCGATGGGGGGTCGCGCTTATATAAGTATGCTGAGAAAGGCGTCTACACTCGGCTGGTGACGAGAACGCATCAGCAGATCGGACTGTCGGTGAAGCGGCTCCAGGCCCGCCACCACCGGATGGCGAACGCGCGGTTGGCTTCGCTGGACATCAGCCTTGTGCAGTGGGACGCGTTGCGGCACCTGGCGGCGAACCCGGAGGCCAGTCTGCATGATCTGGCCCAGTTGACGTTCCAGACCGATCAGTCGTTCGGTGCGCTTGCGTCGCGGATGGTGGAGAGGGGGTTGATCGAGAGGGTGCCGGGGCCGGGGAGGGCGATTCGGCATCGGTTGACGGAGAAGGGGGATGAGTTGAGGGTCGCCGGGGCGGGGTTGATGGATGAAGTGTTGGAGGAGTCGTTCAAGGGGTTGACGGCGGAGGAGTTGCAGACGTTCGGGCGGTTGTTGGCGGTGTTGTTGGAGTCGACGGCTGAGGTGTAGAGGTGGCCGCCGTGCCGGGTCTTGGGGTGCGGACGGGTTCGCCCGGTGGTCAGGTGCCGGTGATCCGCACGGCGTCGTGCGCCAGTACGGCGTGGACGCCCCAGGTGACGTTGGCGACCTGGGTGATCCTCAGGTCCACCACGGAGCTGGCCAGTGCCAGTGCTGAGCCTTTTTCCAGTTTGTAGAGGTCCTGCATCCAGCACAGCATCGCGTCCAGTGCGTCGGCCATGGCGATGTCCAGGTCGGGGTCGAAGCCGAAGGTGATCCGTCCGGTCGGTGTCACGGCGTGGACGCCGGGGATCGGGGGATCGGTGAGCAGGTCCAGTACCACCTCGGTGGTCATCGGGCATTCGATGGCGGTGCCCGCCACCTCGCCGTCGCCCTGTGCGGCGTGGCCGTCGCCGAGGTGGAGCAGGGCGTCGGGGACGGTGATCGGCAGGTACAGCGTGGATCCGGCGGTGAGTTCGCGGCAGTCCATGTTGCCCGCGCCCACCGTTCTCGGCGGGATCGTCGAGTGCGGGCCCGGTTCGGGCGGTGGTACGCCCATGACGCCGAGGAAGGGGGCGGTCCGCACGGTGTGGCCGAGTTGGTTGGTGGCGGTTCCGGCGTCGGCGTCGATGTCCCACAGCAGCCAGGTGGGCGGCTGGTCCGCCAGACCCAGTCTTCGGGTCAGCGCGTTGTCCTTGCCTGCGGCGTCGGTCCAGCCCCAGTCGTCCGGGCGCAGTGAGACGACGTGGACGGCGAGCACCTGACCCGGTTCGGCGCCGCGCACGGCGATCGGGCCGGTCAGGCAGTGGCCGCGCCGCTCCTGGAACATCCTCGGCCGTTCCTCGCCGGGGGTGCGCTGGCGTTCGAGCCTGCCTCCCGCGTCCAGGGACCGCACGACGACGGTGTCACCGGGGTCGACGGTCAGCGCGGGCGGTGTGTCGCGGTCGAACACGTCGATCGCGGTTCCCGGTCCGGGCTCCAGCACGTGGCGGCTCACACCGACTCCTCTTCCTCGTGACTGCTGCCAGCCAACCACGCGGAGATCGCCGCCGCCGTGGCCGCGCGGAGCGGTGTCCACGCGACGGACACCGCCGCCGACCACTATTTCCCCGCCTGGTCCGCGCCTTCAGCGCACCCCGCCGACGACCACTACCTGGCGCGGAACGCGCACCTGCTCGAACTGATCGCCGACTCGCGGGCGTGACGGGTCGGTGATCGTCGCGTCAGGAGTCCTTGGCCGACCCGCCCCGCGACCGGGGTTTGGCGGAACGCGGTGGTGCGGCGCGCAGGTGGTCGCGGACGCGGATCAGCACGGCGCCCAGCGTGCCGAGATCGCGGCGGGACAACGGGTCCACGAGCATCTGGCGCACGACGTCCACGTGTCCGGGCAGGACTCGTGCCACCCTGGCGCGGCCCGCGTCGGTGATCGTGACGGTGGTGCTGCGCTCGTCGTCGGCGGACGGCCGCCGGGTGATCAGGCCCGCCTTGTCCAGCAGGCCCGCCTGGTAGGTCAGGCCGCTGCGGCTGTACACGACGCCGTCGGCCAGGTCGGTCATCCGCGCGCTGCCGCCGGGGGCGCCGGAGAGTTGCGCCAGGATCGAGAACTGCACCCCGCTCAGGTCGCCCTCGGCGCGCAACTGCTGCTCCACGGCGTGCTGGATGAGGTTGCCGACCTCCATCAACGCGAAGTAGGCGTCGAGTTGGTCGGCGTCCAAGCCTGGCGCGTCGTCCGTCACCCCCTTATCCTACTTGCTTCGAATTCGTAGCGTGCCAGGGTCTCCGCATGGTTGAACGCGAAAGCCGTTGGCGGTCAAGGTCGTGTTCCTGCCCCGACTCCGGTCAGGGACCGATGAAGCGGTGGTGTCCCGCCCAGCCGGGGTCACCGGTGGTCGCGAACCGCACCCACGCCCCGTGCACCTCGGCCGCCAGCCCCGGTGGGACGTCCGGCCCGAGCAGGCCGTGCGGGCCGCGCAGTTCGGGCAGGCCGGTGGTGTCGAACACGAACGGCAGCTCCACGGTGTGGCAGGCGCCGTACGGGCCGTCGCGCCAGTCGAACTCGTAGGTGAGCGCGCCACCGTGCGCTTCGACGAGGCTCCGGCTGCCCGCCTGGAACATCGCGTCGATCGCGGCCGAGCGGGACGGGTCCTGGTAGAGCTTCGACTCCTCGGAGTTGTTGCCCACCAGCAGGTCGACGCCGGGTGCCGGGTGGTGGTCGAAGCGCACCACCCCGAACGGCGAGACCCCGGCCCGGCCCGCGGGCTTGAGGCGGGTGACCGCGTCGACGAGATCGTCGTCGGGCACGTCCCCGAACGCCTCGGCGGTGCGGTCGATCCCCAAAGCGTCGGCCAGCGCGGTGCTCGCGGCCTCGGCGGTCTCCGGCGGCATCTCGACCAGGCCGCCGCTCTGGCTGATCGCGCGGTGGAACAGGCCGTGCGCCGCGGGCGTGACGACGAGCGCGGAGACGACCATCGCGCCCGCCGACTGCCCGAACAGGGTCACCCGGTCGGGATCGCCGCCGAAGGCCGCGATGTTGTCGCGGACCCACTCCAGGGCGGCGAGCACGTCGAGCAGCCCGCGGTTGTCGGGCGCGTCGGGCAGGCTCAGCCACCCCGGCGCGCCGAGGCGGTAGTTCAGCACGACCAGCACGATCCCGTCGCGGGCGAACGCGGAGCCGTCGTAGACCGCCGCGCTCCCGGTGCCGGACACGAAACCGCCACCGTGCACGAACACCATCACCGGTGCCCGGCCCGCGGTGGACGGTGTCCACACCGTGGCGGTCAGGTGGTCGTCGCCGCTGATCCGGTCGACGCCCATCAACGGCCCGAGGTCGGCTCGGCCGAACCAGCGGCGGTCCGGCGCAGGGGCAGACGGGCCGGGCGCGGTGGCGTCCCGCACCCCCGACCACGGCACCGGGGGAGCGGGCGCGGCGAACCGGCCCGCGCCGACCGGCGGTGCGGCGTAGGGGACGCCGCGGAACACGGTGCCGTCGCCCGAGACGGCACCGGAGGTGGTGATGACCTTCACGAGAACGCCGCCCATTCCTTGATCGCGAACTTGTCGCCGTCCCGGCGGATCTCGGCCGCGCCGGACCCCGGCAGGTGCGCGGGCAGCACCAGCGCGTTGTTGTCGGCCGCCCAGCCGAGCACCCGGCGGCGGGTCGCCCTCGCCTCGTCCTCGTCCTCGTCGAAGGACGGTCCGCAGTCCGGTTCGTGGAACTGAAGCGGGCTGTGCAGCAGGTCGCCCACGAACACCGCGCGGTCGGTGCCGGAGGTCAGGGTGATCACCGAGGAACCGGGGGTGTGCCCCGGCGCCGGGTCGATCCGCAGGCCGCCGTCCAGGACGTACTCGTCCTCCCACAACGTGGTCAGGCCCGCCTCGTGCACCGGGGCGACGCTGTCCTCGAACACGTTCTGCATCCCGCGTCCGGACCGCGTCCGGTGCTCGTTGAGCGGGTTCCAGTAGTCGAAGTCCGCGCGGGAGATGACGTAGCGGGCGTTGGGGAACGTCGGCACCCACCGCGATCCTTCGAGGCGGGTGTTCCAGCCGACGTGGTCGCCGTGCACATGGGTGCACACCACGACGTCCACGTCGGCGGGCTGGACCCCGGCGCGTGCCAGGTTGGCGAGGAAGTCGGTGTCCAGGTGGGCGAAGAACGGCATGTACGGCCGTTCTTTGCCGTTGCCGACACCGGTGTCGACGAGGATGGTCTTGCCCGCGCTGCGCACGAGCCACGTCTGCATGACGGCGTGCACCACGTCCGGCTCGGGCGTCCAGAACTCGGGGACGAGCCAGCTCTCGTGGGACTCCCACGTCCCGCGCGGGACGTCCGGGAAGATGAAGCCGCGGGGCAGGGGAGCCGGGGGCTGCTCGATGACGCGGGTGATCTCGATGTCGCCCAGGATGATGGTGTCCATGCCGCCGAGTCTTGCCGGCCGCGCGGACCGGAGGTATCCGTCACGTGACCGCACTCGCCGATACAGTCGGTGGTGTGCACGCAGCGGGCCGCGAGGTCGAGACCGCCGCCGTCCTGGGGCTGACCAGCGGGGTCCTGGTCGTCACCGGTGATCCCGGTACCGGCAAGAGCACCCTGCTCGACCTCGCCGCCGAGACAGCCGAGTCTGCCGAGACAGCCGGGGCAGCCGACACCGCCGCCGGTCGCCGGGTGCTGCGGGTGACCGGCAGCCGCGGCGAGTCGACGCTGCCGTTCTCCGGACTGCACCAGCTGATCAGGCCGGTGCTCGGCGAGGTCGACGGGCTGCCCGAGCGGCAGCGGGCGGCGCTGCTCGGCGCGATCGGCCTGGGTGACGCCGTCGCCCCGGACCGGCTGATCATCGGGGTGGCCGCGCTCGCCCTGCTGTCCGAGCTGAGCGGGCGGGTCCCGGTGCTCGTCGTGGTCGACGACGTCCGGTGGGTCGACGAGTGCTCGCGGGACGTGCTGGCGTTCGTCGCCCGGCGGATCGGGGACGAGCCGCTCGCCCTTCTCGTCGGTGCCCGCGACGACACCGAGTTCCCCGGATTCCCGCAGGTCGCGCTGGAAGCGCTCGACCCGCGCGCGGCGGCCGCCCTGCTCGACGCCCAGCCGTCGGTACCGTCCGGCGCGCTTCGGCTCCGCGTCCTCGCGCAGGCCGCGGGCAACCCGCTGGCGCTGGTGGAACTGGCCAGGGCCGGGTGCGCGGACGACGACATCCTGCCGCTGACCGAACGCCTCGAACGCGTCTACACCGCCGACCTCGACCGGCTGCCCGCCGTGACGCGGGAGGCGTTGCTGCTGGTCGCGGCGGACACGGCCGACCTCGTCGCGGGGACGCGGTCCGTCGAGCTGGCGCCCGCCGAGGAGGCTGGGCTGATCCGGTTCACCGGTGGCCGGGCCCGCTTCCGGCACCCGCTGGTCCGCTCGGCGATCTACCACTCGGCTCCGCTGGCGGCACGGGAGCAGGCGCACCGGACGTTGGCCGACCTGCTCACCGCCGAACCCGACCGGCGGGCCTGGCACCTCGCCGCGGCCGCCACCGGGCCGGACGAGACCGTGGCCGCGGCGCTGGAGGCCACCGCGAGCCGGGCCCAGTGCCGCGGCGGCCACGCGGCGGCGGCGGGTGCGCTCGAACGGGCCGCCGAACTGAGCCCCGCGCCCGACGACCGGGCCCGGCGGCTGGTGCT
Source organism: Umezawaea sp. Da 62-37 (assembly GCF_032460545.1). Classification (GTDB taxonomy): domain Bacteria; phylum Actinomycetota; class Actinomycetes; order Mycobacteriales; family Pseudonocardiaceae; genus Umezawaea. Next base: position 214,425 of record NZ_CP135965.1, on the reverse strand, counting down.
CGCCGCCGGGGTCGCGGTGTTCACCGGGCAGGCGCACTGGGTCGAGCAGCTCGCCACACGGGCCGGTGAGGTCACCGACGACCCGTTCCTGCTCGCCTCGGCCGCGCTGCGGGTCGGCCAGGTCCTCACCCTGACCTCCCGGCACGCCAAGGCGCTCGACCTGCTGCTGCGCGCGGCCGACGAACCGTTGCTGGCCGTCCAGGCGCTGGCGTCGGCCGCCGTGAGCAGCTTCTACTCCGGCGACGAGCACGACCGGGCGCTGGTGCGCGACCGCGCCGACGGCGACCCGTGGACGGCCGCGCTGCTGGACCCGCACGAGAACCGGGCCGAGCTGGCCGCGAGGATCCCGGAGCTGGTCGAGCTGGCCGGTGACGACCCCGGCACGCTGACCTCGATCGGCGCGATGGCGTGGCTGCTCGACGAGACGGCCGTCGCCGTGCGGATCTTCGACGACGCCCTGCACCGCTGGCGCGCCGCGGGCAGGCTGCCGACCGGCCTCGGCTGCTCGGCGGGCTGGGCCTACCTCGACCACGGCCTGTGGGCGCAGGCCAGGCTGGCCGCGTCGAGCGCCGTGACGCTGTCGGCGGACGCGAACCTCCCGCACCTCACCGCCGCGACGATGGTGCTGGAGGCGACCGCCGTCGTGCTGTCCGGCGAGACCGCGGCGGCCCGCGACCTGGCCGAACGGGCGTTGGCCACGATCGACCCGCGCACCAGTCGGGCGGTCGGGTCCCGCGCCCGGTGGGCGCTGGGCATGGCGGCGGTGGCCGACGGCGACCACGTGACCGCCTACGAGCAGTTCCGGCTGCTGTTCACCGCCGACGGCGAACCGGTGCACTACCACTTCTCCTTCGTCGCGGTCGCCGAACTGGTCGCCGCCGCGGTGCGCACCGGCCACGAGGTCGAGGCGGCCGAGATCCTGCACCGCGCCGAGAAGCGGTTGGCGGGCAACACCTCCGCGCGCACGCACGCCCTGCTGCACCGCGGCCGGGCGCTGCTGGAACCCGACGACGCCGAGGCGCACTTCCAGGAGGCGCTGGGTGATCCGCTGGGGGAGCAGTGGCCGTTCGAACGCGCCCAGGTGCTGCTGGACTACGGGGAGTGGCTGCGCCGCCGCCGTCGGATCACCGAGGCCCGTCCCAAGCTGACCGTGGCCAACGAGGTCTTCCGGCGGCTGGGCGCCCGGCCGTGGCTCGACCGCGCGCAGGGCGAACTGCGGGCCGCGGGCATCGACTCCGAACCCGCCGCGCCGGACGCGCTGACCGGGCTCACCCCGCAGCAGCAGCAGATCATCCGACTGGCCGCGCGCGGGCTGACCAACCGGGAGATCGGCGAACGGCTGTTCCTGTCCCCGCGCACGGTCGGCTCGCACCTGTACCGGAGCTTCCCGAAGCTGGGCATCACCGCGCGCTCCCAGCTCCGGGACATCGTGGACGGATCGGTTACCTGGTCAGCAGGTCCCGCAACGCCTTGACCACCTCGGCCGGGGCTTCCTCGGCCATGAAGTGCCCGCAGGTCACCGTGTTGTGCTCCAGGTCGGGCGCCCACGCCCGCCACCGGGCGGCGGCGTCGAAGCCGAGCGCGGAGCCCCAGTCCTGCTGGAGCACCGAGACCGGCATCCGCAGCGCGACGCCCGCCGCGCGGTCGGCCAGGTCGTGCTCGACGTCGACGCCCGCCGAGGCGCGGTAGTCGGCGACGATCGAGGTGATCGCCTCGCGGGAAGCCCGCAGGTACTCGGCGCGCACGTCGGCGGGGATCGCGCCCGGGTCGTTGGTCCAGATGTCGAGGAAGTGGGCGAAGAACGCGTCCGCCGAGTTGGCGATCATGGTCTCGGCCAGGCCAGGCGGCTGGGCCATCAGGTAGAGGTGGAAGCCGACGGCGGCGGTGGTGCCGTGCATGACGTCCCACATGTCGAGGGTCGGCAGCACGTCCAGCGAGGCCAGGTGCGTGATCCTGTCCGGGTGGTCGAGCCCGGCGCGGATCGCGACCAGCGCGCCCCGGTCGTGCCCGGCGAGCGCGAAGCGGTCGTGGCCGAGCGCCGCGGCCAGCGCGACGACGTCGGCGGCCATCGCGCGCTTGGAGTACGCCTGCCCGTCGGTGTCGGCGGGCTTGTCGCTGTCGCCGTAACCGCGCAGGTCGGGGCAGATCACCGTGTGGTCGGCTGCCAGGTCGGCGGCGACGTGCCGCCACATCAGGTGGGTCTGCGGGAAGCCGTGCAGCAGCACGACCGGGCTGCCCGAGCCGCCCACGGCGACGTTGAGCGCCACGCCGTCGGCGACGGTCACGCGGCGCTCGGTGAATCCGGGGATCTTCGGGGACATGTCGGCTCTCCAGGTCTGGTCGGTGGTTCCCGACCACTGTGGAGGGATCCGATCAGCGCCCGATCAGCGCCCGATCAGCGCCGACTCAGCCGGGCGACCCGAGCGGGCCACGGCTAGGTTGTCGGCGTGCTGCGCTTCGGGGTGCTGGGCCCGCTGGAGGTGACCGGGGACCACGGGCCGGTCGACCTCAAGGGCGCGCGGCACCGGGCGGTGCTGGCCCGGCTGCTGGTCGCCGGGGGACGCGTCGTGCCGGTCACCCGGCTGATCGACGACCTGTGGGACGACGCCCCCGAGGGCGCGCTCGGTGCCGTGCAGACGTTCGTCGGCGCGCTGCGCAAGGTGCTGGAACCGGACCGGCCGCCCCGCACGCCGTCGAAGCTGCTGGTCACGGTGCCGCCGGGCTACGCGCTGCACGCCGGGTCGGTGGACGCCTTGCGGTTCGAGGCCGCCGTCGCCGAGTCCGCCGACCTGCTCGCCGCGGGTCGGGCGGAGCAGGCCCGCGTCCTGCTGGACGGGGTGCTCGGGCTGTGGCGTGGACCGGCGTACGCGGAGTTCGCCGACCTGGGCTGGGCACGCGGTGAGGCGTTCCGGCTCGACGAGCTGCGGGTGCTCGCCGTGGGCCGCCGGGCCGAGGCCGCGCTGGCCTCCGGACGGGCGGCGGAGTCGGTGCCCGACCTGGAAGCGCAGGTCGGGAGCCACCCGCTGCGCGAGGACGGCTGGCGGCTGCTGGCGTTGGCGCTCTACCGGACCGGACGGCAGGGCGACGCGCTGGCGGCGCTGCGCCGGGCCCGCGAGGTGCTGCGCGCCGAACTCGGCGTCGACCCCGGCGAGGGACTGCGTCGGCTGGAGGCCGACATCCTCGACCAGGCACCGGATCTGGCGGGACCCGTGCGGGCCGTCGTCACCCCGCGACAGGTCGAGCACCCGTTCGTCGGCCGCGCCCCGGAGCTGGCCGAGCTGTCGCGGGCCGCGGCCGTGGTGGCGACCGGCGCGCCACGGCTGGCGCTGCTGTCCGGCGCGGCGGGCGCGGGCAAGACCGCGCTGGCCGGAGCCCTGGCCGACCGGCTGGCGGCGGACGGCTGGACCACCGCGTGGGGTGCGTGCCCCGAGGTCGGGGGCGCGCCCCCGGCGTGGCCGTGGACGGATCTGGGCGCGAGCGACGCCCTCGACGGCGACCCGGTGGAGGCCGCGTTCCGCAGGCGCCGGGAGATCGCCGCGCACCTGGCGGGGCTGACCGCGAACGGCCCGGTGCTGCTGGTGTTCGACGACCTGCACTGGGCGGACGAGGACACCCTGGCGCTGCTGACCGCGCTGGTCACCGATCCCGCCCTCGGTCCCGTGCTGGTCGTGGGCACCTACCGGTCCACCGAGATCTCCGCCGGACTCGCCGAGGCGCTGGGCCGGGTCGCCCGCGCCGAGCCGACCCGGATCCACCTGGGCGGACTGACCGAGGACCAGGTGGGGGAGGTGGTCCGCGCCATCACCCTCCGCGACCCGGTGCCCGCGCGGGTGATCCACGCGCGCAGCGGCGGCAACCCGTTCTTCGTCCGCGAGCTGACCCGCCTGTGGGACGCCGAGGGCGACGCGGCCCTGCGCACCGTGCCCACGGGCGTCCGCGATGTCATCCGCCACCGGCTGGCGGGACTCCCGGAGGCGGCGCGGACGCACCTGCGGCTGGCCGCGGTGCTCGGCCAGGACGTGGACCTCGACGTGCTCATCCCCTTGGCGGGCGACGAGGAGCGGGTGCTGGACTCGGTGGAGTCCGCGCTGCTCGCCGGATTCCTGGTCGAACAGGACGCCGACCGGGTGCGGTTCGCCCACGCGCTGGTGCGCGAGGCGCTCTACGACGACATCACCCTCGCCCGCCGCGCCCGGTGGCACGCCGCGGCCGCCGGGATCGTCGAGGCGCTGCGCCCCGACGACGTGGAGGCGATCGCCCACCACCTGCTGCGCGCCGGGGGCCGTGCGGACGCCGCCCGGACCGCGCACTACACCCGCGCCGCCGCCGAACGCGCGGAACGGCGGTCCGCCGCGCACGAGGCGGCCAGGCTGTGGGGGGAGACCGTCGCCGCGCTCGACCGCACCGGCACCGCCGACCCGCGGGCCAGGCTGGCGGCCGTCATGGGTCTGGTGCGGGCGCTCGCCGTGACCGGTGACCTGGCCCTGGCCCGGTCGCACCGCGCGGAGGCGGTCACGGCGGCCGAGGCGCTCGGCGACCCGGTGCTCACCGCGGGCGTGATCGGCTCGTTCGACGTGCCCGCGATCTGGACCGCCAACGACGACGAGGACCTGTCCGCCCGGCTCGTGGCGGCGGCCGAACGCGCGCTGGCCGCGCTGCCCGCCGGGCACGACGCCGACCGTGCCCGGCTGCTGATCACCATCGCTGTCGAACGGCGTGGCGACACCGGGACGCGCGGCGGCGAGGCGGCACGGGAGGCGGAGGCGATCGCTCGCGGGCTCGACGACCCCGCGCTGCTGGCCTCCGCCCTGAACGGCCGGTTCCTGCACACCTTCCACCGGGCCGGACTCGCTCCCGAACGGGCCCGGATCGGCGAGGAGCTGATCGGCCTCGCCGCCCGCCACCACGGCCTGGCGGCGTTCGAGGTGCTGGGCCACCTGATCCTCGTCCAGGCCCGCGCCGCGCTCGCCGACCTGGACGCCGCCGACCGGCACGCCGCCGCGGCCGACGGACTCGCCGAGAGCTACGACCTGCCCGTGGTCGGGGTGTTCACCGACTGGTACGCGGCTCTGCGGCTCGCGGTGACCGGCCGCGTGGACGAGGCGCGCGCGGCTTACCGCGAGGCGGCCACCCGGCTCGCCGGTACCGGGATGTCCGGGCTGGAGAACGGGATCCTCCCGCTCGCCCTGCTCTGCCTCACCGCCCCGGACGCGCCCGCCGACACCGACTGGGGCCCGCACGCCCCGTGGACCCGGCCGCTGGTCCTGCTGGGCCGCGGCGCCGCCGTGCCCGCGATCCCGGACTCACCGCACGACCTCCTGTTCGAGGTTCGCACCTGCCTGCACGCCATGGTGGCCGTCCGCACCGACGACCGCCCGGCCATGCGGAACCTCCACACCGCACTGCTGCCCGCCGCCGACGAACTCGCCGGTGCCGGCAGCGGCCTGGTCACCCTGGGGCCCACCGCTCTGCACCTCGGCGACCTAGCCGCCGCGTTGGGCAGGCACGGCGAAGCCGAGCAGCACTACCGGCGGGCGGTCGCGGTCGCGGAACGCGCCGGGGCTCCGCACTGGGTGGCCGAGGCCCGGCGACACCTGGAAGCGGTCCAGCCAGCCGACTAGTAGCCGCGGTTGCCAAGCGGAATCACGTTCCGGTACTGTCCGGAACACGGTTCCGCTTAATTCGGCACGAGGAGAACACCCATGAGCACCCCTTTTACGGAGGCAGGCGGAATCCCCGTCGCCGACCCCACGCCCGTGACGACCTTCAGCCCCGTGGTGCTGGAGGTCCCCGGTCGGCCCGTCGCCCTGCGGATCAAGGTCTCGGCACCCGCGACGGGCACCGATCTGCCGGTGATCCTGCTGTCGCACGGCCACGGGCCGTCGAACTTCCTGTCGTCCCTGCACGGCTACGGACCCGTCGTGGACTTCTGGGCCGCCCGCGGCTTCGTCGTGGTCCAGCCGACGCACCTGGACTCGACGACGTTGGGCTTGCGGGAGGCCGACGACCCGGACGCGCCGTTGTACTGGCGGTCCCGAGCCGAGGACATGCGTTTCGTCCTCGACCACCTCGACGAGGTCGAGGCCGCCGTGCCGGGGCTCGGTGGACGCCTGGACCGGAGCCGGATCGCCGCCGTCGGGCACTCGCTGGGCGGGCACACGGTGGGCCTGCTGTGCGGTCAGGGCGCGGGCGACCCCGCCGTGGACCTGGCCGACGACCGGATCAGGGCGGGCGTGCTCATGGCCCCGCCCGGTCGGGGTGAGGACCTCGCCCCGACCGCGACCGCGAACTACCCGATCCTGACCACCACCAGCTTCGCCGCGATGACCACGCCCGCACTGGTCGTCGTGGGCGGGAACGACTGGCACCCCGTGTTCTCCGACCGCCGGGACTGGCGGAGCGACGCCTACTTCCTGAGTCCCGGCCCCAAGGGCCTGCTGACGCTGGTCGGCGCGGGGCACGGGCTCGGCGGGGTGTCGGCGTACGACGCGGCGGAGACGACCGACGAGAACCCCGAGCGCGTGGCGGTGCTGCGGGCGCTCGTGTGGGCCTACCTCCGCACCACCCTGTACCCCGGCGACCCCGCCTGGGCCGACGCGACCGCGGCGCTGGACAGCGCGATGGGCGCGGTCGAGTCGAAGTAGACCCCGCGCCGCCGGTCAGGTCAGGACCGCCCCGCCGTCCACGAGCGACACCGTGCCCGTCGTGTAGTCCTGGTCCATCAGGTGCAGGTAGGCCTTGGCGACGTCCTCGGGCTCCGCGACCCTGCCGAGCAGCGTTCCACCGCCCACCAGGGCGAACATCCTTTCCCGGTCCTCCTCCGCCATGCCCGACCAGAGCGGCGTCCGCACGACGGTGGGCGCGACGGCGTTGACGCGGACCGGCGCCAGTTCGACCGCGAGCGAGCGCACGGCGGAGTTGACCGCCCCGGACACCGCGGACCCGAGCAACCTGCCCGCCCCGCCCCGGTAGGCCGCGGCGCCGCTGGTCAACGTGATCGAACCGGTGGGGCTCAGGGTGGACAGCGCCGCGCGCATGCTGTCGAGCGCGTGGAAGAGGCGGATGTCGAAGAACCGCCGGGCCCGCTCCGGGTCGTAGTCGGCGATCGCGGCCCGGACGAGCGCGTCGCCCGCGGTGTAGACGAGGTGGTCGAACCGGCCGACCTCGGCGAAGAACGACCGGAGCGACTCGGACGAGGTGACGTCGACCGGGAGGGCGGTCGCGGTGGCGGGCAGGTGCCCGACGGACTTCGCCGAGCGCGAACCGACGACGACGTGCGCGCCGGTCCGGGCCGCGGCGAGTGCGACGGCCAGGCCGATGCCGCTGGTGCCGCCCAGGACGACGACACGGGTGGGGGAGGTGGGGGACACGGAGTTTCCTTCCGACGGGAACCGGCCCTCAGCGTGCCGTCGGCGTCGCGGTGGCGTCCAAGACCTGTTTGTTCCCAACTGATGCCGGGTCGGCATCAGCCAGCGCGACCTCCACCAGTTCGCGAAGCACGTCGGACCGGCGCCGCGACTCGACCACGAGGCAGACCCGCGTGTCCGGCAGGTCGGCCACGCGGACGTAGGCGATGTCGGGCCGGTGGTAGTAGCGGGTCGTCGACGCCGGCATGACGACGACGCCCCGCCCCGCGGCGACGAGTTCCAGCTTCACCTCGACGTTCGGCGAGTGGGCGGTCCCGTCGTCGTCGGGCGGCACCGGGGGAGCCGTCACGCCGGTCCACTCCGGGACGGCCGCGACCGGCTGGAGCAGCACCTCGCCCGCGAGGTCGGCCAGGAGGAGGTTTTCCGAGGCGGCCAGGGCGTGGTCGGCGGGCAGGGCGGCGAACCGCGGCTCGGCGAACAGGTCGATCACGGTCAGGCCGTCGTCGTCGAACGGCCGGTGCGCGAAGCTCGCGTCGATCCGGCCGTCGCGCAGGGACTGGATCTGATCGGTCCACGAGGTGCGGACCACGTCCACCCGCAACGCGGGCCGGGTTTCCCGCATCCGGCGCACCACCGGCGTGATGATCAGACCGGGCGAGAAGCCGATGGTCAGCCCGTGGCCCTCGCGTTCGGACAGCCGCACGCGCCGCTGCACCGTCTCGGCCGCGCGCAGCAGTTCACGCGCCTCCTCGCGCAGGAACTCCCCGGCCGCGGCCAGGCGCGTCCCGGACCGCGACCGCTCGAACAGCGTGACGCCGAGCTCCTGCTCCAGCGCCGAGATCGAGCGGCTCAGCGCGGGCTGGGCGATGTGCAGCGCCTCGGCCGCGCGACCGTAGTTCAGCTCGTCGGCCAGCGCGAGGAAGTAGCGCAACCGCCGGAGGTCCAAGTCGCCCATTCCGCCATCAAAGCAGGATCATCCCCGCCAGCCGCCGCCGCACACGACCGTCTCGCCGGTGATGTAGTCCGACTCCTCGGTGCAGAACAGGTAGACGGCGTTGGCGGCCTCGACGGGCGTGCCCGCGCGGCCGAGGGGGATGAGCGAGGTGGCCGCCTCGAGGATCGCGGGGTTGACGCCGACCTTGATGCGCTGCCCGTCGATGTCGATCTCGCCCCCGGCGGCGGACGCCTCGGTCAGGCGGGTCTGGATGAGGCCGAACGCGACGGTGTTGACGGTGACGTTGTAGCGACCCCACTCCTTGGCGAGGGTGCGGCTCAGGCCGGTCACGCCCGCCTTCGCGGCGGCGTAGCCGACCTGGCCGGGATTGCCCGCGAGGCCCGCGACGGAGGCGATGTTGACGACCTTCCGGGCCCTCGCGCGCCCCTCCGAGACGGCCTCGGCCTTCGCCGCCGCCGAGATCACCGGCTGGGCCGCGCGCAGGATCCGGAACGGGGCCGTGAGGTGCACGTCGAGGATGGCCCGCCACTGGTCGTCGGTCATCTTCTGGATGACGTTGTCCCACGTGTACCCGGCGTTGTTGACGATGATGTCGAGGCCGCCGAAGGTGTCGACGGCCGTGGCCACGAAGCGCTCGGCGAAGCCGTCCTCGGTGACCGATCCGGCGCACGCGACGGCGTGGCCGCCCGCGGACTCGATCGCGGCGACCGTGTCGGCGGCGGGCTCGGCGTCCAGGTCGTTGACGACGACGTTCGCGCCCTCGCGCGCCAGTTTGAGCGCGATCTCCCGGCCGATGCCCCGGCCGGAGCCGGTCACGATCGCGGTGCGGTTGTGCAGGGACATGGGGTGCCGCCTCTCAGGTGATGTCCACTCCGGTGATGTCCACGAGGGCCGTGCCGCGCAGAGTGGTGGTGCCGTCGTCGAGGCGCACGGTCAGCTCGATCGTCGCGACGCCGTCGTCGACGGCCGTGACCACGCCCTCGCAGCGCGGGGACGCGAGCACCGGCGTGATCGCGGTGAAGCGCACCCGCCACGAGCGCAGCCTGCTCTGCGGCATCCACCCGGTGAGGAGCCTGCCGAGGTAGGCCATCGAGAGCATCCCGTGCGCGAACACGTCGTCCAGACCGGCCGCCCGCGCGACGTCGAGGTCGACGTGGATGGGATTGGTGTCGCCCGACGCGCCCGCGAAGAGGGCGAGGGCCGTGCGCGAGACGGGCGGCAGCGGCAGCGCGGGGAGCGCGGTGCCCACCACGACGCTCACAGTGCGGTCACGATCACGACGGCCTCCGCCTCCGCGACCAGCTCGCCCGCGCGCAGGAAGTCGGTGCGCTTGACCAGGAAGTCGCGCGTCGGGGACTTCGCGTAGGCGTCGGACACCCTCCTGCGGCACTCGATCTCCTCACCCGCGTGCACGTCGCGGTGGTAGGTGAACGACTGCTCGCCGTGCAACACCCCGCGCAGGTCCACGCCGAGGTCGGTGAGCCAGCCGAGGGGAGGGTCGGCCTCCAGCTCGATCGAGAAGAAGAACGTCGGCGGCACGAGCAGGTCGGGGTGGCCCGCGGCACGGGCGGCATCGACGTCGGTGTGCACGGGGTCGGTCTCCCCGATCGCGCGGGCGAACGCGCGCAGCCGACCCCGTTCCACCAGCGCCACCACCGGGGCGATCGGCCGGGTGACCGCCAGGGCCAGGTCGACCGCCATCAGCGGACCTTCTCGTACAGGGTCACGACCGCCGCGCCGCCAAGGCCGATGTTGTGCTGCAACGCCAGTTTCACGCCGTCCACCTGGCGCGCGCCCGCGGTGCCGCGCAGCTGCCACACCAGCTCCGCGCACTGGGCGAGACCGGTCGCGCCGAGCGGGTGCCCCTTGGACAGCAGGCCGCCCGACGGGTTCGTCACGACCCGGCCGCCGTAGGTGTTGTCGCCGTCCTCGACGAACTTCTCGCCGGTGCCCTCCGGGGTGAGGTCGAGGGCCTCGTAGCTGATCAGCTCGTTGGTGGCGAAGCAGTCGTGCAGCTCGACCACCCGGATGTCCTCGGGGCCGACGCCCGCTGCCTCGTAGACCCGTCGCGCGGCCGCCCGCGTCATGTCCGCGCCGACGAGCTTGCGCAGGTCGTCGGACTCGAACGTGCCCGCGGTGTCCGTCGTCATCGCCTGCGCGCGGACGACGACGCTCGCGTCGATGCCGTGCCGCGCCGCGAATTCCGGCGTGCACACGACCGCGCTCGCCGCCCCGCACGTCGGCGGGCAGCACATCAGCCGGGTCAGGGGGTCGTGGATCATCGGGGAGGCCATGACCTGCTCGACCGTCACCGCGTCGCGGAACACGGCGTAGGGGTTGTTGGCGGCGTGCGCCCGCGCCTTGACCGAGATCTTCGCGAACGTCTCGGGCCTGGTCCCGAAGCGCTCCATGTGCGCCCGGCCCGCCCCGCCGAAGTACCGCGGCGCCATGGGCCCGTCGCCCGCGCCCTGGACCCGGTCGTTCGCGGCGTCGAAGGACGCGAAGGGGGAGGTGCGGTTCGTCCACGCGGTCGCGAGCGCTCCGGGGGTCATCTGCTCGAACCCGAGGGCGAGGGCGCACTGGACCGCGCCGGACTCGACGGCCTGGCGCGCGAGGAACAGCGCCGTGGACCCGGTCGAGCAGTTGTTGTTGACGTTGACGATGGGGATGCCGCTGAGCCCGACCCCGTAGAGGGCCGCCTGACCCGAGGTCGAGTCGCCGTAGACCCACCCCGCGTAGGCCTGCTCGACGTCGGCGTAGTCCAGGCCCGCGTCGCTCAGGGCGGCCCGCACCGCGCCCGCGGCCATGTCCTCGTACCGCGCTCCTGCGCTCGGCTTGGTGAACGGCACCATCCCCACCCCGGCGACCACTGCTGCGCCCATGCGGATCTCCTTCGCTCCGTGCCGCGCGTCGGCGGCACGGCGACTATGACCCCGCGCGGTTGAATTAGTCAAGGCGTACTAGTCAGTCGATGGTTATGCTTCGCGGATGGTCACTTCGGCGAGCGCCCCCCTCCCCGTGCAGCAGCGAGCGTGGGACACGCGCGAGCGCATCCTGCGGGCCGCGGTCGAATGCCTCGCCGAGGAGGGCTACCAGGCGACCACGACCTCGCGCATCCAGCAGCGCGCCGGCGTCTCGCGCGGCAGCCTGCTGCACCAGTTCCCGGTGCGCGACGACCTGCTGGTCGCGGCCATGAAGCACCTCGCCGCGGAGCGCACGGACGAGATCGCGCGGTTCGGCGACTCCTCGTCGGGTGATCTCGACGAGGCGATCGACGCGCTGTGGGACACCTACCACGGGCCGCTGTTCACGGCGTCGCGCGAACTCTGGTTCGCCGCCGCCCACAATCCCGGCCTGGCCGCCGACCTCGCGCCGCACGAGCACGCGCTCATGAGGGTCATCCGCGAGCAGGTGCTCCCCGCCCTCTTCGGCGCGGAACGCGCGGCGCACCCCGCGTACGGCGACCTGACCGCCCTGCTGATCTCGAGCATGCGCGGCGTCGCGCTGACCTACACGTTCGAGCCTCGCGACCATCGGCGGGACCCGAACCGCGCCGTCTGGCGGCGCCTGGCCCACACCATGCTCGAGGAGTCGTGAGATCATTAGGACGAACTGACTAGTACGAGTTGACTAATCAGCTGGGCGCCGGTTGGCTGAGGGCCTCAACGCACTGGCGCACCGACCGGAGGGCCGATGTCCGACACCACCCGGCACGGCGAGTTTTTCGCCCCAGGCACGCCCTTCGTCACCGCGGTCCGCCGCTTCGCCGAAGCCGACCCCGACGCCGTGGCGCTCACCGACGACCAGGGCTCGCTGACGCGCGGCGAACTCGACCGGCGCACCGACCGGCTGGCCCGCGCGTACGCGGCGCTGGGCGTCACCGAGGGCGCGTTCGTGACCATCGGACTGCCGACGGGCACCGCGTTCGTCGAGGCCATGCTCGCCGTCTGGAAGCTCGGCGCCACCCCGCAGCCGGTGTCGTCCCGCCTGCCCGCCCGCGAACTGGCCGCGATCGTCGGCGTCGTGCGGCCCGCCCTCGTCGTCGGCCTCGACGCCGGCGCGGACACCCCGTGGATCCCGGTCGGGTTCGAGCTCGACAGCGCACTGGACGACGGCCCCTTGCCGCTGGTCGTGTCGCGGTGCTGGAAGGCGCCGACCTCCGGCGGCAGCACCGGGGTCCCCAAGGTCATCGTCGGCGACCAGCCCGCGACCGTCGACGCGATCGTGCCCCTGATGCCGGTCATCCGGATGCGGCCGGGGAGCACGATGCTGGTCGCCACCCCGCTCGGCCACAACGCCGCGGTCATGTGGTCGACGGCCGCGCTCGTCACCGGCGGCCACGTCGTGCTCATGCCGCGCTTCGACGCGGAGAAGACCCTCGGCCTCATCGCCCGCCACCGCGTCGAGTGGGTGTGCCTCGTGCCGACGGAACTGCACCGCATCGCGAGGCTGCCCGAGGAGGTGCGGGCCGCCGCCGACCTGTCCAGCCTCGAACTCGTCGCGACCGGCGCCGCCCCCTGCCCGCAGTGGCTCAAGCGGTTCTGGGTCGACTGGCTCGGCCCCGACCGGCTGCTGGAGTTCTACGCCGCCACCGAGGCGCAGGCGATCGTCATCACCGACGGCCACGGCTGGCTCTCGCACCCCGGATCGGTCGGTCGCGTGGTGGTCGGGGAGATCGAGGCGCGCGACGAGCACGGCGACGTCGTGCCCGACGGCACCGTGGGCGAACTGTGGATGCGCCGCTCCGCCGGCACACCCGGCCCGTACTTCTACCTCGGCGCGACCCCGCACCGCGACGAGCGCAACTTCGAGACGGTCGGCGACCTCGGCTTCCTGCGGGACGGCTGGCTCCACCTGGCCGACCGCAAGGCCGACATGGTCGTCATCGGCGGCTCCAACGTGTACCCGGCGGAGGTGGAGAGCGCCCTGGAGGAGCATCCGCTCGTCACGTCCAGCTGCGTCGTCGGCGTGCCCGACGACGAGTACGGGAGCGCCCTGCACGCGATCGTGCAGACCTCCGCCCCGGTGACCGACGACGAACTCGTGGCGCACATGCGCGAACGCCTCGTCCGCTACAAGGTCCCGCGCACCTTCGAGCGCGCGACCGAACCCCTGCGCGACGACGCCGGGAAGGTCCGCAGGGCACTCCTGCGCGACCGCGTGCTCGCCGAGCGCGCCGCCACCTGAACCGGGAAGGTCCTCCCATGACGCACGTGAGCACTGAGCACGGCACCCTCGACGGGGCCGTCGAGGACGGCCTGCACGTCTTCCGCGCGGTGCCCTACGCCGCCCCGCCGTTCGGGCCGCGGCGCTTCCTGCCGCCACAGCCCCCGGAGAAGTGGGACGGCGTCCGGGACGCGACCCGCGCGGGCGTCATCGCCCCGCAGCCCATCACGCCCGACGACCCGCTGGCGCCGGTGCTCGCGCCGACCGCCGACACCCCGATGGGGGAGGACTGCCTCACGCTGGAGGTCTGGACGCCGGATCCGGGCGCGGCGGGACTGCCGGTGGTCGTGCACATCCACGGTGGCGGGTACCTGACCGGGTCCGGCTCGTTCGCCGGCTACAGCGGCCGCACGTTCGCGCGGGACGGTGTCGTGCACGTCGGCGTCAACTACCGGCTGGGCATCGACGGCTTCCTGCACCTCGGCGACGGCCACGACAACCTCGGGCTGCGCGACCAGCAGTTCGCGCTGGAGTGGGTGCGGCGCAACATCGCGGCCTTCGGCGGCGACCCCGACCGGGTCACGATCCTCGGTCAGTCCGGTGGCGCCGTGAGCGTCATGTTCCAACTCGCGATGCCCGGCTCGCGGGGCCTGTTCTCGCGGGCGATCGCGCAGAGCGGTTGCTCGATGGCCAGCGTCGACGCCGACGAGGCCGCCCGCGTGACCCGCATGGCCGCCCGCCGACTCGGCGTCGCCGCGACTCCCGAGGGGTTCGCGTCCGTGTCGCTGGAGCGCACCGCCGCCACGTCGCAGTGGCTGATGGTGCGGTTCCTGCTGGGCTTCGCGCGCGGTGACGCCCGTTCCCTGCTGCTGAGCCCGTTCCGCGCGGTGCACGGCACGGAACTGCTGCCCACGTCCCCGTTGACCGCCGCCGCCGACTCGGACGTGCCCCTGCTGACCGGGACCGTGCGCAACGAGACCGTGAACTTCGTCGCCGCCCTGCGCGGGTTCCCCGTCATCGGGGCGCTCGCCCTGCGCGGCCTCCGCCGGACGGTGGGCCTGGACCGCGCCATGGTGGACGCCTACCGGACCGGGGAGCGCCACCTCACCGACCGCGTCGAACTCGCCGAGGCGGCGTGGTCCGACTGGGGTTTCCGCATCCCGACGATCCGGCTGGTCGAGGAGCGCACGGCCCCGTCGTGGCTCTACGAGTTCCGCTGGGAGCCGTCGACCGCGCGCCGCGGGCAGTCGTCCTTCCACGGCATCGAGATCCCCTTCACCCGCGACGAGCTCGCCCTGGTCGACCGGCTTCCCGCGACGACGCGGGCGATGTTCGCCGGGGCGCCCGCCGCGCTCGCGTCGGAGATGCACACCGCGTGGGTGGACTTCGCGACCACCGGCGACCCCGGCTGGCCCGCCTACGACGACGACAAGCGGCCGACCATGGTCTACGACACGACCTCGACGGTGGTCGGCGACGCCGCCGGTGTCGAACGCGAAGCCTGGCGCGGACGCCGGTGAGGGCGTCCACTGTGGACTGGTAACGCCTGCGCTACCACGGGGACGGTGGCAGGCGGGATCGTGCGAACGGTGCCGTCCGAACAGGATTGCGGTTGTCGGCGGAGCGTCGACATCGGCACATCGAGGGGAACCGTTCCCATGCGCAAGACCACACTGCCCCTGGCGCTGACCGCCGCCGGGCTCGCCGTGATCGCCACCCTGCCCGTCGCCCACGCCGACCGCGGCAGGGGGCCGACCGATCCGGCGACGAGGACCAGGGTGGCCGAACTCGCCCAGCGGGCCGTGGACGCGGGCAACCCCGGCGTGATCGTGCGGTTCGACGACGGCCGTTCGCCGGTCGAGATCACCAAGCAGGCGCCGTGGACCACGAAGGACCACCGGCTCGCCGCCACCGACGAGTTCCGGGTGGGTTCCAACACCAAGACGGTGGTCGCCACGCTGGTCCTCCAACTGGTCGGTGAAGGTCGGGTCGGTCTGGACGACCCGGTCGGGAAGTGGCTGCCCGGCCTCGTCCCCGGCGGTTCCGGGATCACGCTGCGGATGCTGCTCAACCACACCAGCGGCCTCGCCGACTTCGTGGACGACCCCGCGGTGATCGACTCGGTGTTCGGCACGTCGAGGAAGAAGTGGACGGCGCCGGAACTGCTGGCCGCGGGCACCCGGCTGCCCCCGACGGCCACGCCGGGAACGGAATGGCACTACAGCAACACCAACTACATCGCCCTCGGCATGGTGCTGGAGAAGGCGACCGGCCGGTGCCTGGCCGACCTCGTGGACCAGCGGATCGCCCGGCCGTTGCGCCTCAAGCACACCTACTTCGCCACCGACGCCACCTGGCGGGGCGGCCACGCCACCGGGTACGAGCCCGACGCGGCGCACCTCAAGGAGTTGCTGCCGCCCGACGCCCCCGAGGGGCTGGCGTTCGTCGGACCCGAGCACGACGGGCACGTCGACGTGTCCGGCGTCGACCCCGGCTGGGGCTGGGCCGCGGGCGCCGTCGTCTCCACCGCCGCGGAGTGGAGCCGGTTCCAGACCGCGCTGCTGTCCGGCGAACTGCTGGCGCCCGCCCAGTTGGAGCAGATGCGCGCGGTGGTCCCGGTCGACCCCGCCGCCCCCGACGGCGCGGGCTACGGGCTGGGCATCGCCCGCGTCCCCACGCCCTGCGGTGTGGTGTGGGGCCACGTCGGCGGCATCCCCGGCTACCTGACCAAGACCTACACCGACGACAGCGGGACCCGGTCCGTGGCGGTCGTGGACCTGACCTACTACGGCGGGACGGCGCCGAAGGCGGACGAGGCGAACAAGGCGCTCGAGACCGCGGCGGTGTGCGCGATGTTCGACAAGCCCGTGCCCGCGTCCTGATCGGACAGCCGGTCGACGACGCCGGGGTGTCGTCGACCGGCCCGCGGTCAGCCGTTGAGGTAGGCCAGCACGGCCAGGACGCGGCGGTGGCCGCTGCTGTCGTCGTGGGGCAGGCGGAGCTTGGTGAAGATGTTGCGGATGTGCTTGTGCACCGCGGCGTCGCCCACCCCGAGCCGGTCGCCGATCGTGGTGTTGCTCAGCCCCTCGGCCATCAGCGCCAGCACCTCGCGTTCCCTGGCGGTCAGCGTGTCCACGAGGCTGTCCGCGTTGCGCCGCACCAGGAGTTGCGAGATCACCTCGGGATCCATCGCCGTGCCGCCGCCCGCGACCCGGCGCAGCGCGTCGAGGAACCGCTCCACCCTGCCCACCCGTTCCTTGAGCAGGTAGCCGACACCGCCGGAGCCGTCGGCCAGCAGTTCCGCGGCGTAGCTGTGCTCGACGTAGGCCGACAGCACCAGCACCGGGAGGCCGGGGTGCAGTCGGCGGGCCTCGACCGCGGCCCGCAGCCCCTCGTCGCCGAACGACGGCGGCAGCCGCACGTCCATCACGACGACGTCCGGTCGGTCGTGCCCGATGACGGCGAGGAAGTCGGTGGCGTTGTCGACCGCGGCGACGACCTCCACCCCCTTGGTCGCCATCAGCAGCACGAGTCCTTCGCGCAGCAGCGCGTCGTCCTCGGCGATCACGACCCGCATGGCAGCTCCACCCTCAGTTCCGTCGGTCCGCCCGGCGGGCTGACCAGCACGAGCGACCCGTCGAACGCCTCGGCGCGACGGCGGATGCCCGCCAGCCCGCTCCCGGACCCAGGATCCGCGCCACCGCGGCCGTCGTCGCCGATCGTGATCACCAGGCTGTCGGCCGTGCTCCGCAGCCCCACGGTCGCGTGCTCCGCGCGGGAGTGCTTGGTGATGTTGGTCAGCGCCTCGGCCACCACGAAGTACGCCGCGGCCTCGACGGCGGCGGGCTGCCTGCCGACGCCGTCCACGTCCAGCGCGCACGGCACCGGGCACCGCGCGGCCAGCGCCGTCACCGCGCCCGCCAGCCCCCGGTCGGACAGCACCGGCGGGTAGACGGCCCGCAGGACGTCCCTCAGCTCGGCCAACGCGTCAGTGGCGGTGTCCTGCGCCTTGCGCAGCAACGACATCGCGGCGGCCGGGTCCTCGTCGTGCACGCTCTCGGCGATGCCGAGCTGCATGATCACCGCCGCGATCCGCGCCTGCGTCCCGTCGTGCAGGTCCCGCTCGATCCGCCGCAGTTCCGCACCGTGCGCCTCCAGCGCCGCGGCCCGTGACGCGGTCAGCTCGGCCACCCGGTCGCCCAGCACCACACCCGCCGCGGGCGCGAGCAGCCTGCGCGCCACGGCCGCCTGCGCGCGCGCGACGTGCGGGAGTTGCCACGCCACCAGGCCGTAGGCGATCCCGAGCGGCACTCCCGCCAGCGCGGCGGGCCAGGAGTCGAGCCGGAGACCGGACACCTCCGCCGGGTGGGTCGGCAGCCACCAGTAGGCCGGTGCCAGGACCAGCGCGACCGCGCTCACCACGACACCCAGCGCCACGACCGCGATCAGGAACCCGGTGGCACCGTGCAGCACCAGCCACGCGAGGTCCCGCCAGGTGGCCGGATCCGCCAGGACCGCGCGGACCCGTTGCCGCGACGTGCCTGCGAGCGCCCGGTAGGGCGTGGGAACCGGCACGTCCAACGCCGCCGAGACCCGCCGCCGTTCCACCTCGAGCAGCGGCCGTACCGCCCGTGTCGCCGACGGCACCAACGGCAGGCCCACCCCGACCACGCACAGCGCGAACACCGGCAGCAGCAGCCCCACCGAGCACGCGGCGGCGACCGAGGTGCCGCCGCTGCCGGCCAGGTACCCGACGGCCCGCTCCACCGCGCCGAACCGCTCCTTCACCGTCACAGCGGTGATTGTGGCGCACGGCGGAAACCACCCGATCGGTAGCGCGAGGGCTACCACCGGCAGTGGTGCGGGCGGGATGGTGCGTCGGGGTCAGGCCGGTTCCGGGCTGACCGCGCGGCGCACCATCTCCGCCAGTGCCCGGCGGCGGCGGTCGTGGTCGGCCTCGGGGTCGTCCTTGGTGGCGGTGTAGAAGAAGCTGATCGGGGACCAGGCGAGCGCCATCATCATGACCATGGCGAGCACGTCCTCGGGCGCGAGCGCCGCGGCGACCAGGCCGTCGCGCTGGGCGTCGGCGATGGCGGACAGCTTCCGCTCGGTCTGCTCGCCCATGTGGCTGACCAGTTCGCCGACAGGCACCCGTTCCAGCCGCGTCCAAGCGGCCAAGCGGGCCAACTCGGGCCGCTCCACACCCTCGTCGTACAGGCGGACCGCGTAGCCGGGCAGGTCGTCGGCGGTCATCGGCACCGCGTTGACGATGTGGTCGGCGTGTTCGCGGAACACCGCGTCGAACAAGCCGTCCTTGTCGCCGTAGTACGCGTAGAGCTGCGCTTTGTTCGCCTTCGCGTTGGCCGAGATCCGGTCGACCCTGGCGCCCGCGATGCCGTGGGCCGCGAACTCCTGGGTGGCGGCGTCGAGCAGGCGGCGCCTGGTGGCTTGTCCGTCTTTCACGGCCGAAGTGTAAACCAACTAGTTCGTTTGACCGGCTGTCCGAGCACGGCTACGGTGGATCGGGTAAGCAACAAACTAGTTTGTTTTATCAATCGGAGGGATCCACCGTGAAGGTCCACGCGTACGTGGCCGACAGCGCCGGGGCGCGCTTGCGCTCCCACGAGTACGAAGCGGGTCCGCTGGGGCCCAACGAGGTGGACGTCCGCGTGACGCACTGCGGGATCTGCCACACCGACATCGGGGCGATCGACGACGAGTGGGGATTCGGGCGGTTCCCCGTCGTCGCGGGCCACGAGACCGTCGGGACCGTGGTGGCGACCGGGGACGCGGTCGACCGCGACCTGTTGCCGATCGGACTGCGAGTAGGCGTCGGTGCCATCGCCGGGTCCTGCTCCGCCTGCGACTGGTGCCTGAGCGGACACCAGAACCTGTGCGCCCGCAAGGACGACGTCATCTTCCGCGGTATCGGCGGCGGGTTCGCCAGCCACATCCGCGCGAGCGACTGGCGCCACGTCTTCCCCATTCCGGACGCCATCTCCGACGCGCACGCCGCCCCGCTGTTCTGCGCGGGCACCACCGTCTTCGCCCCGCTGCTGGTCCACGGCGTGCGCCCGATCGACCGGGTCGCGGTCGTCGGCGTCGGCGGCCTCGGCCACCTGGCCGTCCAGTTCCTCGCGAAGTGGGGGTGCGCCGTCACCGCGATCTCCCGGACGCGGGCCAAGGAAGCCGACGCCCGCCGGTTCGGCGCGACGGACTTCATCGCAACCGGCGAGGAGGGAGCCCTGCGAGCCGCCGCGGGTACGTTCGACTTCGTGCTGACGACCGCCACCGGCGACCTGCCGTGGGACGACTACCTCGGCATCCTGCGGCCGCGGGGCAAGCTCTGCGTCGTCGGCGTTCCCGACAACCCCGTCACCGCGGGCGTCCTGAGCCTGCTGCCCGCGGAGAAGACCATCGTCGGCGGCATCGTCGGATCGCCGGTCCAGACCCGCCAGATGCTCGACTTCGCCGCCCGGCACGACATCCGCCCGGAGATCGAGACGTTCCCCGTCGCCGACGTGGAGCAGGCCCTCGACCGCGTTCGGCGGGGCACCGCGCGCTACCGCGCGGTCCTGGAACTCTAGGACCGCACCCGGAGGTACGCGTCGAGGTTCGCCAACGACGAGGCCAGCCCGACGGCGTGGTCCTCGGCCGAGATGCCGTCGGGAACGCCGTCGGCCCGGATCTCCACCCGTGTACCGCCCTCGACGCCGTCGATCGCCCAGGTCATGGTCATCGTGCCCGCGTAGGCCGGGTCGTCGGAGACGAACTCGACGGCCTGCACCACCCGCACGCCGGGGACGATGTCGACGAACCGCGCCTCGACGACGTCCGATCCGGCCGTCGCCTTGCCCGGCGAACCCGACGCGTCCGCGTAGGTCAGCACCAACCGGTACGACCCTCCGGGACGCGCGTCGAACCGCTCGAACCGGCCGCTCATTCCCTCGGGAGGCAGCCAGGCTTCGAGCGCGCCGGGATCGACGAGCGCGGCGTACACGCGTTCCGGCGCGGCGGCGATCACCCGTGATCCAGTGTCGGTCCTCGGCATGCCACCAGGCTAACCCGGCCTACCGCGCTTCCCCTGCCGCGGTGAGGAGTTCGGTGAGCAGACGGGTCCGGGTGGCGGTGTCCCGCCCGTCACGGGCGGGTTGCCACGGACAGGCGATGTCGACGGCGACCACCCGGCCGGTCGCCAGGACGCGGCGGGCGGCGTCGAGGACCGTGGGCCACGTGGGGCCGCCCGGCGCGGGGAAGAGCATCCCCGGCAGGTCTTCGCCCCTGATCACGTCCACGTCGATGTGCAGCACCAGCGGCCCCTCGGGCAGCAGCGGAGCCCGGAGTTCCTCGACCGTGTGGCGCCGGAGGTCGCCGGTGGAGAGGTACTCGGCCTCGGCGGGGTCGAGATCGCGCGCGTCGACCAGCACCGCCTGCCGCTCGCCGAGGGGACGCAGCCCCAGCGGCGTGGCGAACAGCTCCTCGTGCGCGCCCATCACCAGCCGCAGCGCCATGCCGCCGAGGTAACCCGAGGTGGAGCTGTCCAGGGTGTGCACGTCGCCGTGCGCGTCGAACCAGACCACCGACGGATCGAGCCCCGCGCGCTGGACACCCGTGATCGTGGCGCCCGCGACGAGGCAGTCCCCGGACAGCACCACCGGCGTGCTCGCGCCCCGAACCCGGAGCCCGGCGGCCACCCTGTCCGCCACCGGGTCGAACAGGGCCACCAGGCGCGTCCAGACGTCCCCTTCGGGCAGGTCGACCTCGACGGTCTCGACGACAGCCGACTCCGGCAGGGGGATGCGGCCGTCCGGCAGCCGCTCGTCCTGGTGGTAGGGCACGAGGATGGTCATGGGTCCAAGGTAGACACCCCGGCCACGCCGTCCCCGTGCCCCGGTGCCTCAGCCCGCGACCAGGTTGCGGTCGAGGAGGGGGAGCAGGCGGTCCCAGTGGCGCTGGAGTCCGGCGGGGTTGAAGGCCTCGGTGTCGGCCATCGTGAAGCCGTGGACGGTGTCGGGGTAGGTCTCGCAGGTGTGCGCGAGCCCCGCGGCGTCCATGGCCCGCTCGAGTTCGCCGAGCGCCTCGGGCGACAGGTCGCCGGGGGCGAGGCCGAGGTGGACCTTGGCGGTGACCGTGGAGACGAGCCGGTGCGGGCTGTCGGGCTCGTCGGTGACCAGGGCGCCGGGGTGGAACCCGCCGACCGCGGCCACCTTGTCCGGATGGGCGGCCGCGGTGCGCATCGCGAGCACGGCGCCCATGCAGTAGCCGACCACCCCGACCGGCCCGTCGACGACCTCGGGCCGGGAGGTGAGGAACCCGACGTAGGCGTCGGCGTCGCGCAGGACCCGCTCGGGGGTGTGCTCCTTCGCGAACGGGAGCAGCGTGGCGAACAGCCCCGGCCGGGCCTCGGCGGTGATGTGCTCGGGGAGTTCGACCACCGGCGCCGGGCCGCGCCGGTAGTAGATGTTGGGCACGAGCACGTAGTACCCGTGCCCGGCCAGTTCGCGGGCCATCTCCTCGATCACGGGCCGCAGGCCGAAGACGTCCGTGTACAGCAGCACTCCGGGGTGCCGCCCGCCGTCGTCGGGGAAGGCGGCGAACGCGTCGGCTCGGCCGTCCGCGGTGGTGATCGTCAGCGTCTGCGTGGGAATGGTGGGTCTTCCTTCCTGGAACTGGACTTGGTGCACAGCTCCACCATGGTAGAGGTCAGCCTGGAGATCGACCCGGCGACGACCCTTGGGCACCGGACAGCCCGCGCAGCACCTTCCGGCCGTACCGCTGGCCCGGTGCCTCGACGAAGCGGTGGGTCAGCACGCACAGCGGCAGCAGCACCGCGTAGAACCCGACCTCCAGCAGCGGGACGTCCTGCCGCCACCGGCCGATCGCGCTGTCGCTCACGGACAGCAGCACCGGGTGCACGAGGTAGATCGAGTAGCTGATCGTTCCCAGTGCGACCAGCAGGCGCGGTACCCGCTTCCGCCGCGCCGCGAGGCCGACGCCGAAGGTGAGCACGGCCAGCAGGAACGCCGTGATCCAGGCACGTCGGGTGAAGTGGGCGTCGTCGCCGTGCCAGTAGGCGCTCCCCACCGCGCAGACGACCACGACGGCGGTCGCGCCCGCCGCGCGCCACCAGGTGGTCTGCCCGTTCTCGGCCCGGTGGACGGCCGTGCCGAGGAACATCACGGCGAGGATCACCAGCCCCTCCCACGGGGCGACCGTGCCGTTGAAGATCACCAGGGTCAGCGCCAGCACCCCGCCCAGCACACCCCCGAACACCCTCAGCGCGGACGGCCCTGCGCTCGCGCAGCACACGGCCACCACGGTGGCGATCGTGGCCATCGCGATCAGGGGGCCGGTGCCGACCACACCGGACAGGGCGGAGGCGGGCAGCACGACCCCCACCGCCACGCTGACCGCGGCGGACACTGCCAGCGTGGCGGTGATCGCTGTCGAGCGCCGGTGCAGCCGCACGGTGAAGAGCGCGACGACCAGCAGGTAGAAAGCCATCTCGTAGGAGAGCGTCCACAGCACGTTCAGGAGGTTGTGCGTTCCCAGCAGCTCCTGGAACAGGGTGAGGTGCGCGACGGCCACGGCGGCGGCGCTCTGCCCACCGCGAACCTCCGCGAAGCCCGCCAGGCCGGCGAGGAGGATCGCGGCGACAGCTGCCGCGCACAGCGGGTGGATGCGGAACACGCGCCCGATCCAGAAGGCCCGGACGTCCCCCCGGCGTTCCAGCGATGCCGGGATGATGTAGCCGCTCACCAGGAAGAACACCATGATGCCGTACCTGCTGGTGTTGAACTCCGGCATCAGCTCCCGGCGGAGCTCCGGCAGGAAGGAGTACGAGGAGTGGTCGAACACCACGACGAGCGCCGCGATACCGCGCAACCCGTCCAGCCAGCCCAGCCGCGACGGACCGGAGGGCGGACGCGGAACGGCCGGGGACGACCGCTCCGGGGATGGTGGTGGGACTGCGGGTGCGGGGTCCATGAGTGGTCCACGGTTTTCCCCTCACGGGGGTTGCTTCCCCGGTCGCGGAAGGGGGAGGACGTCAGGCGCCACCCGAGTGGAGCAGGTCGCCGCCCAGACCGGCCAGCCGCCGGCTCAGCACGTCCAGGCCCCCGTCGACCCGGATGACCTGACCGGTGGCGACGGTGTTCACCGACACGCCCGCGAGCCCGACGTCGGCGGCGATGTGCCTGCTGCGGGTGTTGAGCGCGGCTTTCGCGACGGAGTGCGCGGCGATGGTGCCGACGGCGTCCGCCGCCGTGCTGGAGATGTGTACGACCCGGCCGGACCGCTGCGCCTTCATCACCCCGACCAGGTGATCGTGCCGGGGCTGCCGAGCGACCTGTTCCACACCGACTGCCCGGCACGGGTGGTGATCGACCACGTCGCCGGCCGGTGGACGCCGCTGATCCTCTCGGCCCTGCAACCGAAGGCGCTGCGCTTCTTCGAGGTGCGGGACAAGATCGGTGGCATCAGCGAGGAGGTCCTGTCGCGGAAGCTGCGGACCCTGGTCCGGGACGGCCTGGTCGAACGCACCGTCGAGCCCGCGACCCCGCCGCGGGTCAGCTACGCGCTGACGCCGCTCGGCCACGGCATCTCGATCTCCCTGGGGCACTCCTTCAGCTGGATCGCGGCCAATGGCGGCGCCGTCCTCGCCGCGCGGGAACGGCACGACCACCTCAACGGGGCCTGAGTCACGACCGGTCGTTCAGGTAGGCGAGGACGGCGAGGACGCGGCGGTTGCCGTCGTCGTCATCGCTGATCCCCAGCTTGCCGAACAGGGACGTCGTGTACTTGCCGATGGCGCTCTCGCTGAGGAAGAGGCGCCTGCCGATGGCCTGGTTGGACAGGCCCTCGGCCATGAGCGCGATCACCGAGCGCTCGCGTTCGGTCAACCGGTCGAGCCGCCGGTTCGCCGACCCGCCGCCGAGCAGCGCGCTGATGACGGCGGGGTCCATGGCGGTCCCGCCGCCCGCCACCCGTTCCAGGGCGTCGATGAACTGGTCGGCGTCGAACACGCTCTCCTTGAGCAGGTAGCCGACTCCGCCCGCGCTGTCGGCCAGGAGTTCGCGCGCGTAGAGCTGTTCGACGTGCTGGGAGAGGATCAGCACGGGCAGTCCGGGCTGTTCGCGGCGGGCCGCGAGCGCCGCCCGCAGGCCCTCGTCGGACTGGGTGGGCGGCATCCGGACGTCGACGACGGCCACGTCCGGCCGCCACGCCAGCAGCGCTTCGAGCGTCTCCGGTCCGGTGGTCGCCGTGGCCACCACCCGGTGGCCGTAGGCCTCGATGAGGCGGACCATCCCGTCCCGGAGGAGGTAGAGGTCCTCGGCTACGACGACGCGCACGACAGCACCATCCTCACCCGCGTGGGCCCGCCGTCCGGGCTGGTGATCGTCATCGTGCCGTCGAAGACCGCGAGGCGGCGGCGCAGACCGGCGAGACCGCTGCCGGACGACGGGTCGGCTCCGCCCCGTCCGTCGTCCTCGACCTCGACGACGAGGTCGGCGCCGGTCCGGACGACGGAGATCCGCGCACGGGTGGCGCGGGCGTGCCTGACGGCGTTGGTCAGCAGCTCGGCGACGCCGAAGTAGACGGCGGACTCGATCGGCGGGTCCAGGGGGAGCGTGCCGTCGGCGTCGACGGTCGTCTCGAGCGGGCAGTCCAGGGCGAGCGCGCGGAGGGCGTCGACGAGACCGCGTTCAATCAGCACCGGGGGACTGATCCCCCTGACCAGGTCGCGCAGTTCGGTCAGCGACGAGGCCGCACCCGTCCGGGCGTCCCGCAGCAGCGCCTTGGCCTGACCGGGATCGGTGTCCATCAGCTTCTCCGCGGTCGCCAGCGAGAGCCCGAGCGCGACCAGCCGCGCCTGCGCCCCGTCGTGCAGGTCCCGTTCGATCCGGCGGATCTCGGCGGCCTGAGCGACCGTCGTGTCCGCCCGCTGGGCCGTCAGCTCCTCCACCCGGTCGGCCAGCGCCATCGCGGGCGACGCGCGCAGGAAGTGGACGGCGACCGGTTCGACGGGCCGCCAGGCGTACGGGGCGGTGGCGACGGCCACGACCACACCGAGCAGGCGCAGGGCGAGCACCGGCTGGCCGACCACCAGGACGGCGACCGCGACGGGCGGGACGGCCGCGACCACGCCCGCGGTGACCGGGGCGACCAGCAGGAACCGCAGGTCGCGCCACGTGGCCGGATCGCTCGCCCAGAGCCGCCAGCGCAGCTCCTGGTGCGCGTCCCGACTGGTGCGCGAGTAGGAGAACCCGTTCCACCAGTACCCCGTGGACAGCCGCGTCACCGGACCCGCCTCCCGGTAGCCGGGGGCGACGACGGTGCCGGTCCACTTCGCGACCAGCCGTCGGAACACCCGGCACAGCGGGCGGGACAGGGCGAGGGTGGCCAGGGCGGGCAGCACGACCAGCGGCACCCACGACCACGGGTTCCCCGACCACCAGACCGCCACCACCACCGCGGCCGCCCACATGGCCGGAACCAGCATCGTGACCACCACCACGACGCACGCCCGCACGAACCCCGCGCAGGCGCTCCGCACCCACGACACGACCTGTCGCATGGACTTCTCCTCCTCCGGTACGACCCCCACCGCGGCGATCCGCGTCCACTGTGCACCGCCCGGACCCCGATTCCGCCCGCACGGCCGCAGGAGTGGGGCTGGCCCCACCCACCCGTAGGCCCAGGCCCGTACCCGGCCTCGGCCGCGCTTCCTAACGTCGACACCGCAAGCCGAACCGAGGAGGAAAAACCGTGGAAACCCACGACAAGCCCGACACCCGACAGGCCTTCGGCACCGTGAAGCTGCTCGTCGCCGCCTACGGCGCGGTGAGCGCGGCCGTCTTCACCGCGGTCGTCGTCCTGTCGATCACCGGGCACGCGGTGACGTCGTTCATGTGGGGCCGGGCAAGCGGTGTCCTGGCCAGCGCGGCGGTGACGTACTGGCTGGTCACCCTCGCCGCGAGGGGCTCGCGGTCGGCCTACGTCCGGGTGCGGATCATCTCGGTCGTCGTGCCGATCGCGATCATCGTCATCGACCTGGTCGCGGACGGCCTGCCGACGTGGTTCGTCGTGGTGCAGGTCGCCTGCGCCCTGGCCGTCGGCGCGACCGCCTTCATCGTCAACGGATCCCGACTGCGCGGGGCTTTTCCCAAGGCGGTCTAGAGATCGCCCGCGCGCTGGTAGAGGTCGTGCACGGCGTCGGTGAAGGCCGCGCCGCTGAGGTTCTGGGTGACGCCGTCGCCGTTGAGGGTCCCCATGCTGGTGACCGAGAAGATCGTCCCCTTCCCGGTGGCGGGGTCGAAGTCCTCCAGCCACGGGCCGCCGCTGGAGCCGCCCGCCATGTCGCAGTCGGACCGCCACGACGAGTACACCGAGTTGGTCTTCAGGGTGGCGGGCAGGACGCAGGACACCAGGGATTCCCCTCGGGCCAGCCGGGACAACGGGTAGCCGAGGATCGTGGTGTCCACAGGGGACGGTGGCCGGTCGAAGGAGATGTCCTGCGTTCCCGCCACGTCGGCGACGTGCGCGCCGTCGACCGGGTCCAGGGCGATCACCGCGTCGTCGTCGAGCGCGCTGCTGGGGCCGAGGTAGGTGCCGGGCCAGGCGAAGGCGCGGACGGGGAACACGCCGCGGGGGTGCTCGCCGTGCTGGTAGCCGGGCATGAACACGACGTTGGTGACCTTGATCGGGTTGTCGCGCCGGTCCAGGCCGCCGTTGACGCAGTGGCCCGCGGTGAACGCGACGTCCTTGCTGGAACTGGGCACGACGGTCGCGGTGCACGACGCGTCACCGCCGGGCACCAGGGTCAGGAACAGCCGTCCGACACCGGGCGGCACGGCGCCGTCCCAGGTCGTGGCGACGCTCTCGGCGGGGGCCAGGTGGTCGTCGGAGTCGAGGCGCGCGATCCGGTCGGGCGTCCAGTAGGACACCGCCGCGGCCCGGTCCGCCTCGGCGACGGTGGTCACCACGTCGGTGCCCACCGCGTTCGCCGGTGCGGCCGTCAGCGCCAGCGCGATGCCGACGACCGTGAACACGGCGGCGGAACGTGCGGTGATCGTTGTCATGCGCAGTGGACGCCCCAGTACCCGTCGAGGTTGTGCGGCCCGGTGATCAGGCCGGGCTGATGAGCAGGTACCGCTCGTCGTCGACGGGCTTGCCCCAGAGCGCGGGGTCGTCGAGGTGCCGCACGGTGGCTTCGCGGCGGTGGGTGAGGACGAGGGCCTGGCACTCGGACGCGGTCAGGCCGGATCCGGTTGACCAGCGGCCTTCGATGAGCACCAGTTTTCCGCCTGGGCGCAGGAGTCGGGTCCAGTGGTGGAGTGCGGTGGCGGGGTCGGGGAGTGCCCAGAGGACGTGTCGGGCCAGGACCACGTCGCAGGATGCCGGGGGGAACGGTGGGGTGCTTGCGTCGCCCTGCTGGAAGTCCACGTCGAGGTGGAGGTTGGTGGCTTTCGCTTTGGCGGCGGCGATCATCCGGGGGGACAGGTCGAGGCCTTGGACGGTGTGACCGGCCTGGGCGAGGAGGACGGCGAGGCTGCCGGTGCCGCAGCCGAGGTCGATGACCGAGCCTGGCGGTGGGGGGATTTGGGGGAGGAGGAGGTTGGCCCAGGCCGTTTGGACGGTGGGGTCTTGGAGGCCGTGGTCGGGTTCGTCGTCGAAGGTGGGTGCTTGGGAGTCCCAGAAGTCTTGTGCGCGCATGGTGGTCATGGTGCTTGGTCGGTGTGCTGGGGCGTCGGGGGTCGCCGTTGTCACGGGGTATCGGATCCGCCGTGCTTCGGGTGCGGCCGGCTTGACTTGGGGCCCCTTTTTGGGCCTTGTCGGCGTAAAAGGGCAGGTGGTAGAGATGCCCGCCGACAAATTGCAGGCCCAAAAACCCCAAGTCAAGCCGGCCGCACGGCGGACGGGTCGTGCTCATTGCCGTTGTGGTTCGGGTGTTCGGCTCGGCTGGGTGGTCAATGCAGGCCAGCCGCGCCGCGTGTGTGGATGAGAGCCCGAACCTTTTTAAGGCAGTGTCCACGCCTGGTTGGTGTTGCCGGTGCAGTCCCAGATCTGCAACCTGGTGCCGTTGGCGGTGCCCTTGCCGACCGCGTCCAGGCAGCGGCCGGAGCCGGTGTTGACCAGGGTGGTGGAGGTGGTGGTCCACTTCTGGGCGTTGGTGCCATTGCAGTCCCAGAGTTGGACGGCGGTGCCGTTGGCCGTGCCTGCGCTGGCGACGTCCAGGCACTTGCCGAGTGCGCGCAGGGTGCCGTCGGTGCCGATGGTCCAGCGTTGGGCGGTGCCGCCGTCGCAGGTGTAGAGCTGGACGGGGGTGCCGTTGGTGGTGTTCGACGCGGTGACGTCGACGCACTTGCCGCTGCCGCTGATCTGGCCCGCCCTGGTCGTGGGTGCGCCGGGGAGGTGGACCTCGCCGCGGTTGAGGACCCTGCCGTCGTAGTAGGTGCGCTTGACGGCGTCGTTGTTGTTCCACGCGGGATCGGTGAGCCAGTTGATCCACACGCTGAAGTAGGTCCACTTCGGTTGCGCGGCAAGGGTTTGCGGGGTCGGGACGGTGCCCACCTCGGCGAGGGCGATCGGTTTGCCGCCGGAGGTGGAGACCATGGCGTTGTAGTACTCGGTGGTGGGCTGCTGGTTCGACCAGGCGTCGAGGGCGGCGACGTCGACGTAGGAGGAGCCCGGCCAGTAGTCGGCGAGGTGGGAGGCGCCGCCCGCGATGTCCTTGACGTTCCACACCCACACCAGGTTGTCGAGCCCCTTCACGTTCGTCAGGTAGTCGTGGGTGATCTGGTAGAGCTTGCGGCTGCCGTTGGCGCCCGGACGGCCGCCCCACCAGGACCAGCCCTCGTTCATCTCGTGGATCGGCCGCCACAGCACGGGGATGCCGTTGTTCTTGAGGTCCTGCAAGTACGGCACGGCCTCGTCGAGGCGCTGCTTCCAGCGCTGGTTGAGGCCGGACCCGTCGGTGACCAGCTCGTTCCACTGCGGTTCGGACAGGGTGCTGCGGATGGCGCCGTCGCCCCAGTCCCAGTGGCACGTCGTCGCGACGGTGGGCGGGCATGAGTGCCACACGAGGGCGGGGATGGAGCCGGCGGCCCAAACGGACTTGGCCTGGGCGATGACGGTGGCGCGGGCGTTGATGTCGTTCTGCTCGAACGCGAAGTCGCCGCCCCACACACCGGGGTACTCGCCGGTGATGTCGTGGACCTTGTTCTGCCACGTCGACGGCGCCGAGCTGGGCCCGTCCTGCTGGCCGGACAACGTGTTCCTGCCGCTGATCCCGGCGAGGTAGCCGACCAGGTCCGAGGCGGTGGCGGTGGTGTGGACGTCGGCCGACGCGGTGCCGGCCGTGGAAGCGAGGAGCAGGGCGAGGGCCGCGGCCCAGCGCTTGCGTGCGTGTCGCATGGTTCTCCCTCCGAGGGGTCAGGCGGTCAGGCGGAAGCGCTGGAAGAACTGCCACATCAGGGTGTTGGCCGCGATCTCGCGGGTGGTGGTGCCGTTGCCCGCGGACTCGGTCGGCGCGCCGGGCCAGGTGTGCCCGCCGTCGGAGACCGAGTACAGGACGACGTCGGCGCCGGTGCCGCACCCCGAGTAGACCGACCTGCTGACGTGCGTGCTGACCTGGGAGGTAGTCGGTCCGGTGCCGCAGCCGCCGATGGCGGCCCACCGCTGCTGCGCGGCGGGCACGGAGTACCGCCACACGTCGCTGCCGCCGCCCGCGTACGGGTTCGTGTTGTCCTGCTGCCCGTGGAACGCGACGACCGGCACGCCCCGGCCCGGCCGGCACGACTGGGCGTCCGGCCGGGTGGTGTCCTGCGGGTCGGGGCGACCGGCGCGCAGGCCCGCGACCGGGGCGATGGCGGCGATCCGGCCCGGTCGGGCGCACGCGTAGGCGGAGATCATCCGGCCGCCGCCGGAGTAGCCGGTGCCGTAGACGCGGGTCGTGTCGGCGCACAGCGGTGCGGCCAGCGCGCTCACGACCTGGTCGAGGAACGCCACGTCGTCACGGGCGCCCGCGGGCGGCGCGCCGACACCGGGGACGTTCCAGACGTACCCGCTGCCGCTGGCGATGGCCCCGCTCGGCGCGACCACCAGGTACTTGTCCCGGTCGGCCGCCGCCTTCATGTCGCTGTAGGAGAGCTGGCCTCCGCCGGTGCTCCCGCTGCCGTGCAGGTTGAGCACGACGGGCAGCGCCGTCGTGTTCGCGACGCCCGCCGGCACGTAGGCGGTGACCTGGTAGGTGGTGCCCGCGAGCGTGACCGGCAGGGTCCGCTCGCCCGCGCCGAACGCGCGCGCGCACTGGGTGGACGTGCCGGGGAGCGTCCAGTTCTGGTTGGTCTGGCCGTTGCACGACCAGAGCTGGAGCTTCGTGCCGTCCGCGCTGGCCTGCCCGGTGGCGTCCAGGCACCGGCCGGTCTCCGGGTTCACCAGGGTCGCCCCGTTCTGAGTCCACCGCTGGTGGGTGTTGCCCGCACCGCAGGTCCAGAGCTGGATCTTCGTGCCGTCGGCGTTGATCCCGCCGTTCACGTCGAGGCACTTGCCGAGCGCCCGGATCGTGCCGTCGGCGCCGACCGTCCACTGCTGGGCGGTGCCGCCGTTGCAGGTGTAGAGCTGCACCTGCGTGCCGTCGGCGGTGTTCGCGGCGGCGACGTCGACGCACTTGCCGCCGAGCCCGGTGATCGGCCCGGTGCGCGTCGTGCCGCCTCCGCCACCACCGCCCGCGGGCACGGTGAACTCGCCGCGGTTGAGCACGCGGGGTGCGAAGTAGGACGCCTGCACGCCAGCGTTGGTGTTGTACTTGGGATCGGTGAGCCACTCCGCCCACACCATCCACCACGCCCAGCGCGGCTGCGCGTTCATGACCGCTGGCGTCGGGGTCTTGCCGACCTCGGCCAGCGCGATCGGCTTGCCGCCCGCGATGGTCAGCATCGCCTGGTAGTCCGACGCGCTGGGTTCGAGCTTGTTCCACACGTCCAGGCTCGCGACGTCCACGTAGGCCGAACCGGGCCAGTACTGGGAGATCGAGCCCATGTCGACGTCCTTGACGTTCCACACCCACACCAGGTTGTCGAAGCCCTGGGTGTTGGTGAAGTAGTCGTGGGCGATCTGGTAGAGCTTGCGGCTGCCGTCGGCGCCGGGGTGCCCGCCCCACCACGACCAGCCCTCGTTCATCTCGTGCACCGGCCGGAACAGCACCGGCACCCCGGCGTCCTTGAGCTGCCGCAGGTAGGGGACAGCCTCGCTGAGCCGGTTCTTGTACGCGGTGTTGAGCGCCGTGCCGTCGGCGACGAGCTGGCTCCACTGGGTGGGGTTGAGGGAGGACTTGATGTTCGTCTCCCAGTCGCACGTCGGGCCGCCGGTGGGCGGGCAGAAGTGCCACGTCAGCGCGACGACCGACCCGGCCCGCCACTGCCGGATGGCCTCGTCGACCATGGACTGGCGGTGGCTGACGTCGTCGGGCAGGAACAGGAAGTCGCCGCCCCACAGGCCGGGGGTCTGGCCGGTGATCGACTGGGCGACGCGGGTGTACTTGGTGGGGTCGGAGTTGGGCTCGCGGTTGTGCTGGCCCGACAGCGTGTACTGGCCGGAGATGCCGGTCAGGTAGTCGATCAGGGCCGCGCGGGTGGAGGCGGGGAACGCCTGCGCGGACGTCGGGACGAGCAGGGACACGGCCAGCAGGACGGCGCCGACGACGGCGAGCGCGCGACTCCGCGGGCGGGTCATCGGTGGGTCTCGGAGCGTGCGGGGGCAGGGCACATGGAACGGCTCCTCGGCTTCGCAGGGTGAGGGCGGGGATGGCCACTTCCGCGATGTGCTTAACCGCGTAAGTACCTGGACCATAGGAGTAGGTTTCCGGACTGTCAACGTCTGGTAACCCGGCGTTGATCACCGCGAGCGGGGCTGACGAGGAGCATTGGTGAACCGAGAAAGTTCCTCTCCGACACCGGCTAGAAGACCCACGATCACCGACGTCGCCCGCGCGGCCGGTGTCTCCAAGGGGGCCGCGTCCTACGCCCTCAACGGCCGCCCCGGCGTCTCCGAGGCGACCAGGTCACGCGTTCTGGCCGCCGCCGACGCGCTGGGGTTCCGCGCCAGCAGCGCCGCCCGCGCGCTGGCGGGCGCCCGGTCCGGGGTGGTCGGGCTGACCCTGCGCAGACCCGCCAGGACCCTGGCCGTGGAACCGTTCTACATGGAGCTGATCAGCGGCCTGGAGGCCGGGCTGGCCGTCCACTCGTACTCGCTGCTGCTCCAGATGGTCCACGACCACGGGCACGAGATCGAGGTGCACCGGCGGTGGCGCAACGACCACAGCGTCGACGGTGTGCTGATCTGCGACGTCGGCGTGGATGACGGGCGCGTGCCCGCGCTGGAGGAGCTGGGGCTCCCCGCCGTGGTGATCGGCCCGCCGTCGGTCAGCGGCGCGCTGGCGAGCATCTGGTCCGACGACGGCGTGTCGCTCGCGGAGGCCGTGCGGTACCTGGTGACCCTCGGCCACCGGCGGATCGCCCGTGTCGGCGGCCTGCCGCACCTCGCGCACACCGCGATCCGCACGCGCAGGTTCGCCGCGCTGGCCGAGGAGTTCGGGCTCGACAGCGCGGTCGCGGTCCCGTCCGACTACACCGGCGAGGACGGCGCGCGGGTCACCCGCGACCTGCTCGGCGGTGGGGACCGGCCCACGGCGTTGATCTACGACAACGACATCATGGCCGTCGCCGGACTCGCCGCGGCACAGGGGATGGGCCTGTCCGTGCCGCGCGACCTGTCCATCGTGGCCTGGGACGACTCACCGGTCTGCCAACTGGTCCGGCCACCGCTGACCGCGTTGGCCCGCGACATCTCCGCCTACGGCACGCACGCCGCCCGCCTGCTGCTGGCCGCCGTCGACGGCCTGCCGGTCACCAGCGTGCACGACGAACCCGCGCACCTGAGCCCGCGCGGCAGCACCGCCCCACCGCCCTGACCTCAGCCGGGCGGCCCGGTGCTGCCCCGGACCACCAGCGCCGCCGTCTGGTCCTTGACCGCGCGCGGCGGTGCGCCGTCCAGCACGTCCAGCAGCAGCCGCGCGGCGTGCGCCCCGTAGCCGATCAGGTCGCGGCGCAGCACGGTGAGCGCGGGCGCCACGGCCTGGCACAGCGACGAGTCCTCGTAGGCCACGATGGACAGTCCACTGGGGACGCCGACGCCCATCTCCTGCGCCACGGCCAATCCGGCGACCGCCATGACGTCGTTGTCGTAGACGATCGCGGTCGGGCGGCCCGGCGCGCTCAGGATCCGCCGCGTCACCCGCGTGCCCGCGGCACCCGAGTAGTCGGCGCGCACCACGGTCGCCTCGATCCCCAGCGCGGCGCAGGCGGTGCGGAACGCCGTGTCGCGCACGACCGTGTGCGCCATCGCGACCGGCCCGCTGACCCTCGTGACGTGCCGGTGCCCGAGACCGGCCAGGTGGCGCACCGACTCCTTGACGGCGGCCGCGTCGTCGCACCACACGCTGGTGACCCCGTCGTCGGGCGCGGGCCCGCCCACCACCACCGCGGGCAGCCCCAGCCCCCGCAGCGCACCGACCCTGGGGTCGTGGGTCTCCAGGTCGCACAGCAGCACGCCGCCGACCCGCCGCTCCGCGCTCCACCGCCGGTAGACGTCCAACTCCTCCGCGGTGTCCTCGACGAACCGCAGCACCAGCCCCATGTCACGGGCCATCAGTTCGTCCTGCACGCCGCTGATCAGCTCCCGGCGGAACACCTCCACGGCGATCGTCGCCGACGACGGCCTGCGCATGGTCAGCCCGACGGCCCCCGAGGTGGCCCCGCGCAGCGCCAGGGCGGAGCCGTTCGCGGTGAACCCGACCTCCCGCGCCACGGCCAGGACGCGGTCGCGCACCTCCGCCGACACACCGGGCCGCCCGTTGAGCGCGTAGGACACGGCCACCCGCGACACCCCGACCCGCTTCGCGATGTCGGACATGGTGACCTGGCGGGACATCCGGCCCTCCTCGCGCGTCGGCCGGGTCAGCATACGGTCGACGCGCCCGGCACCGCCGTGATCACGCGGGGGACCCGGTCAGGTAATGGCGGAAGACCGGCGCCACCCACCGCAGCAGGTCGTCACGGCTCATGGCGACCAGCGGCGGTACCTTGAGCACGTACCGGGCGAACGCCAGGCCGAGGATCTGGGAGCCGAGCAGGGACGCGCGGTCGGCGGGGCGGTCGACCGCGGCGGCCGCGAGCGCGGGGTAGACCTGGCTCGCGAACAGCTCCAGCATCTTCGCGCCCGCGGCGTCGCTGCTCGCCGCGGCGCGCAGCAGCGACAGGAAGCCCGCGTCGCCCTCCCACACGGCGAAGAACCTCGGCATCAGCACGTCGGCCAGGTCCTCGGGGCGGACGCCGTCGAGGTCGGGCAGGTCCAGGTCGAACCGGGCCGCTTCGGCGAACAGGTCGTCCTTCGTCCGGAAGTACCGGACCACCATCGCCGGGTCGACGCCGACGTCACCGGCCACCTGGCGCATGGTCACCCGGTCGTAGCCGGTGGTGCCGAAGCGCTCGCGGGCCGCGTCCAGGATCGCGGCACGGGTGGCGGTGGCGGAGCGGCGGCGCTGTTCGGTCATGGGCGCCAGGATAAGTCACCGGCTGTTGACCAAACAGCGCGCGGGGCTCTACGGTCAAGTCACCGACTGTTGACTTGGAGGCGCCGTGGAAAGCGTGGACGTGGTGGTCGTGGGGGCGGGCCCCTCGGGCTGCATGTTGGCGGGTGAGCTCGCGCTCGCCGGGCGGTCGGTGGCGGTGCTGGAGAAGCACTCGGCGCCGTCGCCGTTGAGCCGGGCGTTCGGCGTGCACGCCCGGACGCTGGAGGCACTGGACAGCCGGGGGCTCGCCGAGCGGCTCATCCCGACCGGGACCGCGTCGCCAGGGCTGTCGCTGTGGCGCGGCGCCGAGCTGCGGCTCGGGCAGCTGCCGTCGCCGTTCCCGTTCCTGCTGGTCACACCGCAGCGCAACGTCGACGACCTGCTGGAGGAGCACGCCCGCGAGCACGGCGCGACCGTGGTCCGCGGCGTCACGGTCACCGGCCTGGAGCAGCACGCCGACGGGGTGGTCGTCCGGGCCGACACCGCCGATGGCGAGCGGGTCTGGAAGGCGTCCTACGTCGTCGGCGCGGACGGCGTGCGCAGAGCGGTGCGCGACCTGATCGGGCAGTCGTTCCCCGGTCGGGTGCTGCTCAACTCGATCACGCTCGCCGACGCCAGGCTGGAGGACCCGCCCCGGAGCATCGTGACCGTCGACGCGGTGAAGGACTGCTTCGCGTTCCTGGCGCCGTTCGGCGACGGCTGGTTCCGGGTGATCGTGTGGGACCGGCGGTTCGAGGACGTGCCCGGCCACGAGATGACCGAGGACGAGATCCGCGATGTGCTGGTGCGGGCGATGGGCACCGACTACGGCATGGGCGAGGTCCGCTGGAAGTCCCGGTTCCGCAGCGACGAGCGGCAGGTGCCGGAGTACCGGACCGGGCGGGTGTTCCTGGTCGGCGACGCCGCCCACGTGCACTCGCCCGCGGGCGGGCAGGGGATGAACACCGGCATCCAGGACTCGCTCAACCTGGGCTGGAAGCTGGCCGCCGTGCTCGACGGCGCCGACGAGGCGCTGCTGGACACCTACCAGGCCGAACGCCACCCGGTCGGCAGGCTGGTGCTGCGCTCCAGCGGGGCCACCATCCGGATGATGACCATCCGCCCGTGGCTCGGGCGCAAGATCCGTGAGTTCGGGATCTCGACCTTGCTGCGGCTGCCGGGGTTCACCGCGAAGGCGGCGGGCATGTTCTCCGGGGTCGGCATCTCCTACCGGCGCGCGGCCGGGGACCACCGGTTGGTCGGTCGCCGCGCCGGTGACCTGCCGCTGCGCGGCGGCGGGCTGTTCGAGGCCATGCGCGAGGGCGGTTTCCAGCTGGTGGTCGAACACGACGCGAAGGCGGTCGACGCGCCCGTCCGGGTCTCGCGCCGGCTGGACGACGGGCCCGCGCTGCTGGTGCGGCCCGACGGGTACATCGCGTGGGCGGGCTCGTCGGCGAGCGGCTCGTGGAGGTCCGTTGTGGACGGTTTCACCGGGGTGCGGGACAAGGTCGATCAGAGGAGGAAATGATGCTGGTCATCACTATCCGGTTCAAGGTGCGGCCAGAATGGTGCGACCGGTGGATGGGCATGGTCGAGGAGTTCACCCGTGAAACCAGGGCGGAGCAGGGGAACCTGTGGTTCCACTGGGCGCGCGACGTGGACGACCCGACCGTTTTCGTCCTGCTGGAAGGACATCAGGAGAGTTCGGTGGAGGAGCACCTGCGTTCCCCGCTGATCCCGAGGATCCAGCGCGAGTGGCCGCAGGCCCTCGTGGAGACGCCGCGCTTGATCAAGGCCGTGGTGCCGGGGACCGAGTGGGCGCCGATGGACCTGCTGCCCGTACCCGCCCTGGCGGACCACGGCTGACCGGCGGGGGAGTGGCGCCGCGGCGCACCGGCATCCGGTGCACCGCGGCGTCGGCCGTTCGGGCGCACGCGGGCGTCGGGTGGTGGCGGGGTCGGGGCGGGCGTTGGGCCGAACGCGCGGGCTGTCCGTTCCGGACAATTGTGACGGCTGTTGACTCTTGTGATGCGAATCACCTAGCGTCTGGAAGTCGTAGTAATTGAAACGTTTTAATCCCTGTTCGATCGATGCTTCGAGCCCCCAGCCCTCGACATCCGCGGAGCCACCTGATGCGACGTGCCCCAACGCCACGTGCCCCATCCTCGCGACGAGGTCGGTTCCCCGTCCTCGTCGCGGGCCTCGTCCTGCTGCTGACCTCGACCACCCTGGTGGCGACCGGCCCGACCGCGCTCGCCGCCGTCCCCGTCAGCCTCACCGGCGCCCACTGGGTCTGGTACCCCGAAGGCGCCCCGGCCACCTCGGCCCCGGCAGCCGACCGGTACTTCCGCCGGACGTTCACCGTGCCGAGCGGCGCCGTCTCGGAGGCCCAGTTCGTCGTGACCGGCGACGACACGGTCGACGTCTGGCTCAACGGGACCCCGCTCGCCTCCACCGTCCGCGGCGTCGACTCGTGGAAGAGGGCCGTCCACGTCGACCTGCGGTCCGCGCTGGTCGCGGGCACCAACACCCTCGCGGTCGTCGCCCGCAACGCCAGCGTCGGACCGGCGGGCCTGCTCGGCAGGCTGCACGTCGTGAGCGCGGGCGGCACGGTGGACCTGACCACCGACGGCGCCTGGAAGACCTCGCAGACCGCGCCGGAAGGCTGGGAGCAGGCGGGTTTCGCCGACTCCTCCTGGCCCGCCGCCGCCGACCTCGGCGCGTACGGCGCCGCACCGTGGAACGACCAGGTGGGCGCGCCCGACGTCGCGGCGGCGTCGCCGCTGGGAGTCGGCCCCGCGACCACCGAACGCCGGGTCGACCCGATCGGCGTCGACTCCACCCGACCCCGGCTGGGCTGGAAGCTCACCGGGACCGGTGGCCAGGCGCAGGGCGCCTACCAGGTGGTCGTCGCCAGCACGAGCGCGCTGGCCGACGCGGGCACCGGTGACCTCTGGGACAGCGGTTCCGTGGCCAGCGGCCAATCGGTGGACGTCGTCTACGCGGGCCGCGCGCTGGCCTCCAACACCCGGTACTTCTGGCGCGTCAAGGTCTGGGACACCCAGGGCCGCGCCAGCGGGTGGGGCGCCGTGCGCTCCTTCGAGACCGGCCTGCTGAACCCCGCGAGCGAGTGGCAGGGCGCCTTCATCGGCCAGCCCGGCACCCAGCAGGGGTTCGGCGGCGCGAACTGGATCTGGTACCCCGAAGGGGACCCGGCCGCTGGCGTGCCCGCCGCGACCCGCTTCTTCCGCGCCAGCGTCACCCTCGGCACGGCGCCCGCCGTCGCCAGCCTGATCGTCACCGGTGACGACACCGTGGACGTGTGGGTCAACGGCACCCAGGTCAGCACCTCGCCGCGGGTCGCCGACTCGTGGAGGACGGCCGTCGCCGTCGACGTCGCGAGCAGGCTGCGCGCCGGTGCCAACACGATCGCCCTGTCCGGCCAGAACACCAGCCAGTCGCCCGCCGGCGTGATCGCCCGGCTCGTCGTGGCCGGTTCCGTGGTCGCGAGCACGGACGCCTCGTGGAAGGCGAGCCAGACCGGACCGTCGGGCTGGGAGCAGCCCGGCTTCAACGACTCGTCCTGGCCCGCCGCGAAGGTGGCCGCCGCCTACGGCTCCGCGCCGTGGAACAGCGACGTCGCCGTCCCGCAGACCACCCCGTCCCCGTTGCTGCGCAAGGGCTTCACGGTGAGCAAGCCGGTCGCCTCGGCCCGGCTGCTCACCACCGCGCTCGGCCTGCACGAGACGCGGCTCAACGGCGCCAAGGTCGGTGACGACGTGCTGGCCCCCGGCTGGACCGACTACCGCAAGCGCCTCCAGTACAAGGAGTACGACGTGACCAGCCGGATCGTCCAGGGCGCCAACGCCCTCGGCGCGTGGCTGGGCAACGGCTGGAACACCGGCACCATCGCCTGGTACGGCCCGAACAACTACGGCCCCAAGCCGTGGTACTCCGCCCAGCTGCGGCTCACCTACACCGACGGCACCTCGCAGGTCATCGGCACGGACAGCAGCTGGAAGTACACCGCGGGCCCGATCACCGCCGACGACATGCAGATGGGCGAGAAGTACGACGCCCGCCGCCTGCCCGGCGGGTGGGACGGCGCGGGCTTCAACGACAGCTCGTGGGGCGCGGTCGCCGTGCGCACCGACGCGGCGCCGAAGCTGGTGTCCCAGGTGGACGAGGGTGTGAAGGTCCAGCAGGACCGGACGCCGATCGCGATCACCCAGCCCAAGCCCGGCGTGTGGGTCTTCGACCTCGGCCAGAACGCCACCGGGTGGAACCGGCTGCGGGTCGCGGGCGCGGCGGGCACCGTCGTGACCATGCGGCACGGCGAGATCCTCAACGCCGACGGCACGGTCTACACGGACAACCTGCGCATCAACGGGCTGGGCACCGACCAGTACACCCTGTCGGGCAACGGGACGGAGACCTACGAGCCGCGGTTCACCGTGCACGGCTACCGCTACGTCGAGGTGACCGGTTTCCCCGGCACCCCGACCACGGCCGCCATCACCGGGCGCACCGCGTGGACGGCCGCCGCCCAGATCGGCACGCTGACCACGTCCAACCCGCTGATCAACCAGGTGCAGCAGGCGATCCTGTGGGGGCAGCGCTCCAACATGCTCTCCCTGCCGACGGACTGCCCGCAGCGCAACGAGCGGCTCGGCTGGACCGGTGACATCGCGGCGTTCGCGGCCACGTCGACGTTCAACATGGACATGTCGTCGTTCCTGAACAAGTACACCGACGACCTCACCGACGCCCAGCACGCCGACGGGGCGTTCACCAACACCGCGCCGGACCTCGGCGCGGGACAGGGCATCGCGGGCTGGGGCGACGCGGGCGTGATCGTGCCCTACACCCTGTGGCAGCGCACCGGCGACCTGCGCGCGGTCGACGAGAGCTACCCGGCGATGGCCCGGTGGATCGAGTACCTGCGCTCCACCGCCGACGCCAACCTGATCCGCGACGACGGCGGCTTCGGCGACTGGCTCAACGTGCAGGACGACACCGCCCGCAACATCATCTCCACCGCGTTCCTCGGCTGGTCGGCGCGGCTGGTGTCGCGGATGGCGCAGGCGACCGGGCGCACGGCGGATGCCACCAAGTACGCCACCCTGGCCGACCAGGTCGGCGCCGCGTTCACCTCGCGGTTCGTGGCGGCCGACGGCACGGTGTCGGGCAACACCCAGACCGGGTACGTGCTGGCGCTGGCGTTCGGGCTCGTCCCGCAGAACCGGGTGCAGTCGCTGGTGGACAAGCTGGTCGCGAAGATCGCCGCGTCCGGCGGGCACCTCACCGTCGGCTTCCTCGGCGTGGAGAACCTGCTGCCGGTGCTGACCGACCACGGCCGGTCCGACATCGCCTACCAGATCCTGCTGCAGCCCGGATATCCCGGCTGGGGCTACATGCTGGCCAAGGGCGGCACCACGATCTGGGAGCGCTGGGACGGCATCCGCACCGACGGCAGCCTCCAGGACGTCGGGATGAACTCCTTCAACCACTACGGGCTCGGCTCGGTCGGGGACTTCCTCTACCGCCAGGTCGGCGGCCTCGCGCCGGCGACGCCCGGCTACAAGTCCGTGCTCGTCGCCCCCAAGCCGGGCGGCGGTCTGACGTCGGCGAAGTCGGCCTACGAGACGCCGTACGGCCAAGCGGTCAGCGACTGGTCGATCTCGGGCGGCAGGCTCACCCTGAAGGTCACGGTGCCCGCGGGGGCGTCGGCGACCGTCCGGGTGCCCGCCGGTTCCGCGGCGGCCGTGACGGCACCCGCCGAAGCGGTGTCGTTCGGGTACGGCAACGGGGCGGCGTCCTACCGGCTGCCCTCGGGCAGCTACACGTTCAGCGCGCCCGCATAGCCGGATCGGCAGGGGAGGGGCGTCACCCGCGGTGGGTGGCGCCCTTCCCCGTTTTCAGAGGCCCAGCACGGCGGGCAGCGGTGCGGTGTGGACGATCGTGAGCCGGGAGATGGCACGGGTCAGGGCGACGTAGAGCAGCCGGGTCCCGGTGCCGCCCATGGCGATCACCCGGTGCGGGTCGACCACCACGACGTTGTCGAACTCCAGTCCCTTGACCACGCCCACCGGCACCAGCGCCAGCCGGTGTTCGCGGTCGACCCCGTCGGCGTCCACCGGCTCGACGCCCTCGGCGCGCAGGGCTCCGCGCAGCGCCTCGACGTCCGGGTCGGCGACGATCACGCCGACGCTGCCCTTCTCCACGGGCAGGGTCCGCACCAGGTCGGCCAGCAGCCGGGCCACCTCGGCCGGGCCGCCGTCGGGCACCGACACCACGGACACGGCGTCCGACGACGACCGCGCGGAGGTGGTCGTGGGCAGGTCCGGGGCGATCTCGCGGAGCAGCCGGTTGGCGATGTCGAGGATCTGCTGCGGGACCCGGTAGCTCGTGTTCAGCGTGGCGACCTCGCCGGGCAGTTCCAGCAGGGCCAGCACGTCCTCCCACGACGGTCGGCCCCACGGCGTCGTCTGCTGCGCCAGATCGCCCAGCACGGTCGCCGTGCCCAGGCAGCGGCGGCCGACCGCGCGCAGCTGCATGGCGGACAGGTCCTGCGCCTCGTCCAGCACGACG
Source organism: Umezawaea sp. Da 62-37 (assembly GCF_032460545.1). Taxonomy (GTDB): domain Bacteria; phylum Actinomycetota; class Actinomycetes; order Mycobacteriales; family Pseudonocardiaceae; genus Umezawaea. Next base: position 172,736 of record NZ_CP135965.1, on the reverse strand, counting down.
TGGCCGAACCGCTGCCCGACGTCCAGGAGCGAGGCCAGCTCGTCGAGCAGGACGTGGTCCGCCGCCGTCCACTTGGCACGGGCCGCGGTCACGGGCGGCTTGGTCCACGTCAGCGCCCGCTGCTCGTCGGCGTCCAGCAGGCCTTCGGCGCACGCCGCCAGGTGCTCCGGATCGGAGTACAGCCGGAACAGCACGTCACGCGGCTTGAGCACCGGCCAGATCGACTCCACCACGGTGCGGGTCTGCCGGGAGTTCGCCAGCTTCCGGGTCGCGCTGTCGCCCAGCGACCGGCCCCGGATCTCCAGCTTGCGGCGGACCCGGCCCGCGATCCGCTCCTTCAGCAGGTCCCTGGCCGGACCGAACGGCTTGCGCTCGCGCAGCAGGTCGCTCGCCATGTACGCGATCTCCTCGGGCTGCACGCGCACGTAGGGGCTGGTGTCCTTGATGACGAACTCCCCGTCCCACCGGCCCACCGCCGACCGCAGCGCGCGGTCGAGCACGGCCGCCAACCGCCCGTCGCCCTTCACGGTCGCGGTGGCCGGGTCCTCCACCGGCGCCTTCTCCGCGCCGACGAGCCCGGCCACCGAGACGTGCCGGCAGTCGATCTCGCCCAGCGCGGGCAGCACGCGGGAGATGTGGTGCACGAACGTGTCGTTGGGTCCGACGACCAGCGCACCCTGCCGCCGCACCTGGTGGTGCTCGAAGAGCAGGAACGCCACGCGGTGCAGCCCGACGGCGGTCTTGCCGGTGCCAGGGCCGCCCTGCACGACCAACGAGTCGTGCACCCCGAGCCGGACGATGTGGTCCTGGTCGGGCTGGATGGTCGCCACGATGTCGCGCATCGGCCCGTAGTGGGCCAGCTCGATCTCCTTGCGCACGAACGCGCTCAGCCCCGCGTCCGCGGTCATGTCCGCGAGCTGCTCGTCGTCGAACCCGGTCATCTCGTGGTCGTCGGCGAAGCCGTACCGGCGGCGGTGCACGACCTCCATCGGCGTGGCGGCCGTGGCCCGGTAGAACCGGGCGGCCATGTCGGTCCGCCAGTCGATCACCGCGGGCTCGCGGTCGCCGTCGCCGACGTAGCGTCGCCCGATGTAGACGGGTTCGGGCAACGGGCCGTCGATCCGCCCGAAGAACAGCGGCGCGTCGTCGCGGTCCTCCAGTTGGAACGCCCGGCGGTAGAGCCAGGCGATCATGTCCGGGTCGTCGCCGCGGGCGGCCATCGACTCCGCCGTGGTCAGCATCTCCTCGCGGTTGCGCGTCAGGCAGTCGCGCGCGTACGCCAGCCGACGCCGCTCGGCGTCGAGTTCGTCCTTGTCGTGCTCGGTCACCACGATCCCCCCATTCGGCCGCAGATCGTCGCACGCGACCACCCCCAGGCGGAAAATGATTGGTTTACAACGTTGTAACCAACAGCTATAAACAGAACCGCACAGGTGGTCACGCGGCGTCGCGGACTGGTCGCGGGCACCCGGCATGAAGTCCGACGACGTTGGGAGCCCTCATGTCACCCGACCACCGCGTGCCCCTGCCCGCGCTGGGAGTCGCCCTCGCCTTGGTGGCCGCCACCGCGATCGGGATCCCCGGCGCGGCCGCCACGTCGTCGCCCGCCGCGCCGCCGATGTACCCGGAGATCGGGCGGGGCACGCACCTGTTCGACCACGGCGAGCAGCTGGCCGGGTTCGTCGAACCCGCTTGGTACGAGGCGAACATCCCCTTCGTGGACTTGCCGGACCAGACGATCGAGGACACCTACTACTACCGCTGGCGCACCTACAAGGAAGCGCTCAAGTACACCGGCCCCGACGACGGGTGGATCGTCTCGGAGTTCCTCGGCCCGGTCGGGTACTCCGCGCCCAACGGCGGGATCGTCGCCGCGGCCGGGCACCACGTGTACGAGGGCCGGTGGCTGCGCGACCCCCGCTACCTCGACGACTACCTGGACTACTGGCTCAAGGGCAGTGGCTCCGGGCCCAAGCCCGCCACCGACGGGCTGAACGAGAACACCACCGACTGGGCCCACCAGTATTCGTTCTGGGCGGCCGACGCGATGCTCGCGCGGGCGTCCGTGGACGGCCGGTTCGACTTCGCCGTCGACCGGCTGCCCGAACTGGAGGAGCAGTGGAAGACCTGGGCGCCGCAGTTCGACCAGGCGACCGGCCTCTACTGGCAGGTCCCCGTGTGGGACGCCATGGAGTTCACCGCCAGCTCCTACCAGAGCGACGACCCCTACCACGGCGGCGCCGGGTACCGGCCGACGCTGAACGCCTACCAGTACGGCGACGCCAAGGCGATCGCCTCGCTGCTGCGGCTCAGCGGTGACCGGCGCACGGCCGACGCCTACGAGCGCGACGCGAAGTCGTTGCAGTCCACCATGGAGCAGAAGCTCTGGGACCCGACCGGCCAGTTCTACAAGCACGTGATGCGCGACGACAACCCCGGCGGCGTGAAGATCGCCAACCGGGAGGAGATCGGCTTCGTCCCCTGGTACTTCCACATGGCGCCCGCCGCTAACTCCGCCGCGTGGGCGCAGCTGACCGACCCGCAGGGGTTCGCCGCCCCGTTCGGGCCCACCACGGTGGAGCGGCGCAGCCCGTGGTTCATGCACGACGCGCTGGCCGGCTGCTGCCGCTGGGACGGGCCGAGCTGGCCGTACGCGACCAGCCAGACCCTGACGGCGATGGCGAACCTGCTCGACGACTACCCCGCGCAGTCCTACGTGGACAAGCAGGACTACTACGACGTGCTGCACGGGTACGCCGCGACGCAGCGGAAGAACGGCGCGCCCTACGTGGCCGAGGCGCACCACCCCGACGAGGACCGGTGGATCTACGACGGCGCCGGGCACAGCGAGGACTACAACCACTCGACGTTCAACGACCTCGTGCTCTCTGGCCTGCTCGGGATCCGGCCGCAGCAGGGGGACCGCGTCCGGGTGTCGCCGCTGGTGCCCGAGGGCTGGGACCACTTCGCGGTGGAGAACGTGCCCTACCACGGGCACAACCTGTCGGTGGCCTACGACCGCGACGGCAGGACCTACGGGCAGGGCGCCGGGCTGCGGGTGTGGGTGGACGGCGTGCTGGTGCACAAGCAGTCCGACCTGCGCGCCGCCGACGTGCGGGTGCCGTCGGGCAAGCAGACAGCGGTCGACCCGCTGGTGGACGACCTCGCCAACGTCTCGGGCACCGGTTTCCCTGCGGCCACCGCGTCCTACACGTGGCGCTCCGACAGCCCGGCCGACGCGATCGACGGCCAGGACTTCCACCTCGACGTGCCCGCCACCCGGTGGACCACCTACGGCAGCCCGAACCGCGAGGACTGGCTGGCGGTCGACATCGGGACGGCCACACCCGTCTCGGACGTGCGGGTGTCGTTCTACGACGACGGGGGAGGGGTGCGCACACCCGACGCGTTCGTCCTGGAGTACCGCAAACCCGACGGGACGTGGGCCGCGGTGCCGGGACAGGCGCGCACCCCCGCGGCTCCGGTGCGCGGCCAGGTGAGCCGGGTGGTCGTCTCACCCCCGGTGACGACCGCTGCGCTGCGCATCCGGCCCACGCGGACCGACGGCGGGGCCGTGGGGATCACCGCCCTCCAGTCCTGGCGACCGGAGGACAGCCGGGTGACCGCGTCGCTCAAGGCGGGCGACGACGGGCTGCTGCACGTGAAGTCCGGTGCCACCACGAATGTCTCGGCCACGATCCGCGCCACCTCGGCGGTGACCGTGCGACCGTCGTTGCAACTGCCCGCGGGCTGGACGGCGGACCCGGTCGGCCCCCGACTGGTCACCCCCGGCAGACCCGTCGAACTCCGCTGGAAGGTCAAGGCCCCGGCGAACCTCACGCCCGGCTCGCGCGTTCCGGTTCGGCTGTCGGTGTCCACCGTGCGTTACGGGCGGACCCTGGTCACCTCCGACGTCGTGCAGGCCGAATCGACGTTCGACCCGGCCGACTTCCGCACGGTGGTGTGGGACGACGGCTTCGACTCCCAGAGCGCCTACCGGATCGGCGCGCGGTTCGGCGAACCCGCGCCGACCGTGAACACGTCCGGCGGGTCGCTGGTGGCCACAGCCGCCGACCGGCAGTCCTCCGCGGTGCTGGTGGCACCGGTGACGGCGCCGGCCGGTGACGTGGCCGTGGTGCTCACGCCCTCGTCGTTCTCGGGCGCCTCACCGGAGGACAGCGTGCTGCTGGGACTCGGCAACGGGCCGGACGACCTGGTGCTGGCCTGGTACAACAACAATGGCAAGGCGTCCGGTGTGGACGTCCGCGTCGAGGGCCGCGACTACGGTGACAGCGCCACCGGCGGCTGCTGCGCGGACGTCACGTGGGCGCCGGGCGACCGGTTCGCGGTGGTGTTCGGCACCGACACCATGACCAGCTGGCTCGGCCACGGCACCACCTGGACCCGCCTGCGCGTCGCCCCGTACGGCACGGCCGTGACCCCCGAACGCCGCACGACCTGGTCCCCGGCCATCGGCGTGCGGCTGACCACGGGCAGCCTGGCACTCGACCGCATGACGGTGCTCGGGCGGTGATCGGGGTTCCGGTGGGTCTCGTGGCCCACCGGAACCACGGGTTTGACAGCCGTCGTCCGTGATCGGCTATTTTTTGGCAGCGCGTGGGGACCGCGCCGAGACTCGCCGGAAGGCTTGAAGCCACCCCTCGGTCACTTCGACGCGGCATACCTGCCACGAAACATGTCACGGACCGGCACCACCGTGTACGGGATGGCCGCGGTGGACTGCGCCGACAACGTCGTCCCGCCCCGAAGACCTCGACCCCGTCCAATGCCTGATCTTCCTGCGCGAAAAGCCGAAACCGCGCGCTGGCAACCCATATCACCCACCCTGATGAAACCACCGTCCAAGAAGTCGCCCAAGCCGTAGCGGCGCTTACCGGTGAACCGCACCCGCTTGCCCAACCAGCGGACGTCCTGCACACGCGGTCCACATCTCCAGTGCCGCGGTCGTGCGGACGCGTCGGCTCTCCTGGCCGCCACCTTGCTGCTTTACTATGACCCTAGTAAAGCAGTAAAGGGGCTACCGTGTTCGTCTTCCGGCTCGACACCCACTCCGGCGTGCCGCCGTACCTGCAACTCGTCCAGCAGGTCCGCCAGGCTGTGCTGCTGGGCTTCCTCCAACCAGGTGACCGCCTCCCGCTCATCCGAGAGGTGGTCGAGGACCTGGCGATCAATCCGAACACCGTCGCCAAGGCGTACCGGCAGATGGAGCAGGAGAACCTGGTCACCGGCAGGCCCGGCCAGGGCACGTTCGTCGATGAACAGCAGTCGGCCCCGATGTCGGCGTCGACGTACACGTCGCTGCACCGCGGCCTGGCGACCTGGTTGCGCCGCGCCTACGCGGCCGGTCTCGACGAGCAGGCGGTCGACGCGCTCTTCACCTCCGTCCACCAGCAGATGAGGAATGAGGACGTGGCGTGACGGCGACGGAGTTCGCGCTGCGCACCGACGGCGTGGGCAAGCGGTACCGGAAGGAGTGGGCGCTGCGCGACTGCACCCTGACCCTGCCCACGGGCGGCGTGATCGCCCTGGTCGGGCCGAACGGCGCGGGCAAGACCACGCTGCTGCGCCTGGTCGTCGGGTTGCTGGCACCGAGCACCGGCACGGTGGAGGTCCTCGGCCACGACGTCACCGCCAGCACCCCGCACACCCTGTCCCGGATCGGGTTCCTGGCCCAGGACCACCCGCTCTACAAGCGCTTCACCGTCGCCGAGATACTCCGCTTCGGCCGGGCCTGCAACCTGCGGTTCGACCAGGCACTGGCCGAGCGCCGGCTGGCGAAGCTGGGCATCCCGCTCGACCGCAGGGCCGGAACGCTCTCCGGCGGGCAGCAGGCCCAGGTCGCACTGGCACTGGCCTTGGCGAAGCGGCCGGACCTGCTCGTCCTCGACGAGCCGGTGGCCAGCCTCGACCCGTTGGCCCGGCACGAGTTCATGCAGGTCCTCATGGGAGCGGTGGCCGAAGGCGGGGTAACCGTCCTGTTCTCCTCCCACGTCGTGCACGAACTGGAGCGCGTCTGCGACCACCTGGTCGTGCTCAACCAAGGCAAGGTCACGCTCACCGGTGACATCGACACCCTCCTGACCGAGCACCGGCTGCTCGTCGGCCCGCGCACGCCCACCGACCCCGACCGGGCCGGCGCCGTCGTGGAGGTCGTCCACAGCGACCGGCACACGACCCTGCTGGTGCGCGACGGCGCGATCCCGGCCGCGCCGGGGTGGCAGGCCCGGCCGGTCGCGCTGGAGGACCTGGTGCTGGCCTACCTGCGCCGGCCGTCCGAGCCGAGCGCCGCGACCAGGTCGGAGGTGGCGGCATGGCGTGGTTGATCTGGCGCCAACACCGGACCGAGGTCTGCGTCCTGGGTCTGCTCGTCGGCCTGTTCGCCGTCGCCCTGCTCGTGCTCGGGACGCAGGCCCACGACCTGTTCCCCGGCGGCCCCGCCCGGTGCGCGGGACAGGCCGGTGTCGACGAGGCCTGCGCGGCCTCCTTCCGCCGCCTCGACGAGGAGTACGGGTACGTCGAGAACCTCCTGGCGGCCTTCTACCTGGTCCCCGTCGTCATCGGCGCGTTCCTCGGCGCGCCGCTGCTCGCCCGTGAACTGGAGGACGGCACCTGGCAGCTCGCCTGGACGCAGGCCGTGCCGCGGATGCGCTGGCTGGCGGCCAAGCTCGCGGCACTGGCCGGTGTCACCGTCGCGCTCACCGGGACGTTCACCGCGGTGCTCACCTGGTTCCGCCAGCCGTTCGACGCGTGGGAAGGGCGGTTCCAGTACGACGCCTTCGACCTGGAGGGACTCGTTCCGGTGGCGTACGCGCTGTTCGCGTTCGGCGCCGCCACCGCCGCGGGGGCGATCCTGCGGCGCAGTCTGCCCGCGTTCGGCGTCGCGTTCGGGGCGTTCCTCGCCACCCGGATGACGGTGGCGCTGCTGGCCCGCCCCGCGTACGCCACGCCACTCACCACCCTGGAGCCGATCCCCGTCGGCGGCTCGAAGGACCAGTCCAGGCACTTCGCCGACTGGATGATCGACCACGGCTACGCGGACGCCACCGGGCGCAGGCTGAGCGGGACCGAGTACTACGAGCTGGAGAGCGCCGCCGACCGGGCCGGCACCAACCTCAACCAGTTCCTGCACGCGCGGGGCATCCAGCAGCTCGGGGTCTACCACCCGGCCGACCGGTTCTGGACGTTCCAGCTCATCGAGGCGGCCCTGTTCATCGCCGTCGCGGCGGTCCTGCTCGGTGTTGTGGTGTGGCGGGTACGACACCGCATGATCTAGTGCCCTGACGACAACCGGTCACGGTGTTGTGCGCCACGCTCAAGAGATCGGCCTGCTCCCCGAGCCTGATCGGACGGTGATGACCGCCGCCGCCACGGGTACGAGGACGTGATCCGCCTGCTGTGGATTCGCAAGATGGCCAACGTCGGGATCGCTCTGGGCGACGCAGAGCGAAGCCGTCTGGTGACGGTTCTACAAGCCAACCTTGACCAGTAGCCCTCCCCAGCCTGGACAGTGCTTCATCCAGGTCAGGTAGGCCCTCCCATCGGATAATCGCTCCAGTCCACGACGCCGGTACAGCGGTGCACGGACAGTCAGGCCGACGGCCTGACACTGCTTGAACTGTGGGTCGTCTGAGGCTTCTGCCCGACAGGCGTGCGATAGGTTGCCCGGCGTGACTGAGCTTGGACCTGATGCCTGGCCACCTGCCCCGATCAGGACCGAGCGGCTCGTGCTCCGCGAGTCCGAGGCCCAGGATCGTGCGGCGCTCATCGAGTTGTTCGCTTCGCCGGAGGTGGGCGCCTACATCGGTGGTGCTCGACCGCGTGACGAGCTTGAGCGCACGGTTCCTGAGGTGCCCGGTCGGCGCCCTGGCTTCTTCGTGGTCGATCTCGACGCAGCGATGATCGGCATGATCACGTTCGATCGGCGCGACGCGGAGCATCCGGGTCCCGCCCGTCCGGATGCTGGGGAGGCCTGGCTCGGCTACCTGTTCCTGCCGGAGGCGTGGGGACGCGGGTACGCCACCGAGGCGTGCATGGCGGCGCTCGGCTGGTTCGCCGACACGCTTCCCGGTGAGCCGGTGGTGCTCTGCACCCAGGCTGCCAACGACCGCGCGATGCGCCTCGCCGCGAAGTTGGGGTTCACCGAGGTGGAGAGGTTCGAGGCGTTCGGTGCCGAGCAGTGGTTCGGCGAGTGGTCCTCGGTCATGCCGTCCGGTTGAGTTCGTGCTCGACAGCGCGGCGGTGTGCTTGTCGAAAACTACGTCCGTGCTGGTCAGGCGGCGGGGTGGTGTTCGTTGAGGATGCTGCTTAGTTGCTGGCGTCGGCGGATGTCGAGGTGGGGTGACTGCTGTCCGAGGATTTGCCGCACCATCGCGATCGTGTCGATGATCTCCTGGATCCTGTTTTCTCCGTATCATCAGATGATCGGAGTTTGGAGTACCAGTGACTCTCAACCAGTTGGCGGACCGGGTGGTTCTCGCGGATCCGGCCGCGGTGCTCGTCGGAAGGGTCTTCGACCCCGAGGCGGACGGGCCGTGCCTGGTCGTCAGACGTGGTGACGAACTCGTCGACATCACCCCGTACGGGCCGACCTCCGCCGATCTCCTGGCCCGGTCGGACGTCCTGGATGTCGCCCGCCGTGCGGAGGGGCGGACCTGGAACCTCCGCGAAGTCGTCCACTCGACCATGTCCGGTGGCCGGGGGAGTGCGTACCTGCTCGCTCCCTGCGACCTCCAGGTGATCAAGGCGGCGGGGGTGACCTTCGCCAGCAGCATGATCGAGCGGGTCATCGAGGAACAGGTCGCGGGGGACGCCGCGCGGGCGGACGGCATCCGCGCGTCCCTGCACGACATCGTGGGCACGGCCCTCGCCGTCACGCCCGGCAGCCCCGAAGCCGCGGAGGTCAAGCGGGCGCTGGTCGAGCAGGGGCTGTGGTCGCAGTACCTCGAAGTCGGCATCGGACCCGATCCGGAGATCTTCACCAAGGCCCCCGTCCTGTCGGCGGTGGGGGTCGGCGCGGATGTCGGCGTCCTGTCGGGATCCTCCTGGAACAACCCCGAGCCCGAACTGGTCCTCGTCGCGGACCCGGACGGCAACGCGGTCGGCGCGACCCTCGGGAACGACGTGAACCTGCGCGACTACGAAGGGCGCAGCGCGCTGCTGCTGGGCAAGGCGAAGGACAACAACGCCTCCTGCGCGATCGGTCCGTTCATCCGCCTGTTCGACGAGGGTTTCGGCCTCGCGGATGTCGCGAAGACGACCATCACGACCCGCGTCACCGGCGAGGACGGGTTCGAGGCCGACCACGTGGGACGCCTCGCGGACATCAGCCGCCCGCTTCCCGAACTGTTGGCGGCTACCTGCGGGCGCCACCACCAGTACCCCGACGGGTTCGTGCTGTTCACCGGGACCTCGTTCGCCCCGGCGATGGACCGGGGGGAACAGGGCATGGGCTTCACCCACCACGACGGCGACATCGTCGCCATCGAGTCCCCCCACCTCGGTCTGTTGGCGAACACGGTGGTCAAGAGCGAGGACGCCGCGCCCTGGACGTCCGGGGTCAGGTCGCTCATGCGGAACCTGGCCGCACGCGGACTCCTCGGTGCTCCGGGCGGTGCCCGATAAGCCCGCATGTCGTCGTCCTCGATCAGTGCTTCGCGAATGTGCTCGTCGAGCGTGAGGCGGCTACGGCCGATGGGGCGCACGTCGTGAACTTGACCCCGATCACTCGACCCTGTGCTTGCCGAAAATGTCGTCCGTTCAGGTCAGGTGGTGTGGTTAGGACGCGCAGAGAAATTAACCGTAGATTTCGATCTTGGGCTGTCATGCTTGTGGTATGAGCCTGATCGAGGACGCGGGGGCGATGCTGGCGGCGAAGTTCGAGGTGCTGATGCCGCACCTGGACGAGCGTCAGCGGCGACTACTACTCGCCGCGGAAGCCAGAACGTTGGGACACGGCGGGATCAGGCTCGTCGCCCGCGCCGCGGGTGTCCGTGAAGCCACGGTGTCCCTGGGGGTCACGGAGCTGGAGTCCGGTGAGGCCCCGCTCGGGCGGGTGCGTCGGCCCGGCGGGGGCCGTAAACGCGCCGCCGACCTCGACGCGGGACTGCGACCGGCGCTGCTGGCATTGGTCGAACCCGACGTGCGGGGCGACCCGATGTCGCCACTGCGGTGGACGACGAAATCGACTCGTAAGCTCGCCGCCGAACTCACAGCCCGTGGCCACCGGATCTCTGCCGACACCGTCGCGGACCTGCTGCGAGAGGAGGGTTTCAGCCTACAAAGCAACGTCAAAACCCTGGAGGGCAAGCAGAATCCCGATCGGGACGCGCAGTTCCGCTACCTCAACGAACAGGTCAAGGACCATCAGGCCACCGGCGAACCGGTGGTCAGCGTGGACACCAAGAAGAAGGAACTGGTCGGGCAGTACGCCAACGCCGGCCGCGAGTGGCGCCCGGGCGGTGATCCGGTCGAGGTCGACACCCACGACTTCCCGGACAAGACCCTGGGCAAGGCCGTGCCCTACGGGATCTACGACCTGGCCGCCAACACCGGCTGGGTCAACGTCGGCACCGACCACGACACCGCCGCGTTCGCCGTCGAATCGATTCGTCGCTGGTGGAAGAGCACCGGCCGCAGCACCTACCCGCATGCCGGACGCCTGCTGATCACCGCCGACGCGGGCGGCTCCAACGGCTACCGCACCCGCGCATGGAAAGCCGAACTGGCCGCCCTGACAGTGGAAACCGGTCTGGAGATCACCGTGTGCCACTTCCCTCCCGGGACGTCCAAGTGGAACACGATCGAGCATCGACTGTTCTCTCACATCACCATGAACTGGCGCGGCCGACCCCTGAGCAGCCATGAGGTCATCGTCAACACCATCGCGGCGACCACCACCCGCACCGGGCTGACCGTTCACGCCGAGTTGGACACCGACACCTACGACATCGGAGTCCGTGTCAGCGACGGGCAGATGGACGCGTTGCCACTGGACCGGCATGAATGGCACGGCGACTGGAACTACACCCTGAGACCCGAGCCATACCAACGGATCCCCGTCACCATCCCGGACCCATTCGACCAACCCAGCCCCGATCTGGCCTGGCTGTGCCACCCCGCCATCACCGGCCTGCCCACTCACGACTGGCATAACGTTATCGCCGCGCTCACCGCCCCGTACGAGGATCAACGCGAAGCCCGGCTCGTCACACGACGTGGCCACCGCCCCCGCCACAAAGGCGGCCCGGACACCGGTCGACGCCCGGTCCTGACCCTGGTCGACCGACTTCTTGCCACCGTCCTGCACTACCGATCGGGGCTGCCTCAGGTCGCCGTCGCAGTCTTGTTCGGTGTGCGTCCCGAAACCATCAACAAACGCATCCGCGATATCCGGACACTGCTTGAACAGGCGGGCCTGAGCATCCAGCCCGCCGAACAGCGCCTTACTAGCTTGGACGACCTTTACGATCTTGCCCACACCGCAGGTATCACCATCCCGGACTGCACCACGCCAACGAGTTAATGATCTGCAAGCCCTTAGCACTCGTCGTTGATGCCATGCAACCGTTGTCGAAGGCAGCCAACCAGTGGGTGGTTTGGCGTGGGAGCACGGTTGTGGGAGTCCGGGCGGTGAGCGAGGTGCGCCCGTGAAGACGTTGCCCGTGCTGGGGGAGTTGGAGTCCGCCGGGGAGGGGACGCCGATCGGGGAATCGGTGTTGTGCCGCAACAACTTCAATTCCGGCAACGTGCGGCACGGCGGGCGGCTGGTCGTCGCGGGCTGGGAGCACGCGACCGGGTTGCCGCCGTCGTGGGAACTGGCTGTGGCACCCGCGAACCGGGCGGTGAACCCGGCGCCGGGGTGAACGGCGCGGGGCCCGTGCGACCGAAGAGCAGGTCCTGGACGCGGCCCTGTGGTCGAGCACACCGCCGCGCCCCCGGAGGACGCGGCGGTGTGCTTCCGGTGTCAGGCGTTCGCCGCGCTCAGCACACGCTCAAGGCTGATCGGCAGCGCCCGATGCCGAGTACCGGTGGCGTGCCACACGGCATTGGCCACCGCCGCCGCCGTCCCCACGATCGCGACCTCCCCGACCCCCTTGACCCCGCTGGGATTGCTCGGGTCGTAGTCCGGGACCCAGTCGGCCTCGATGTCGGGGATGTCGGCGTGCGCGGACACGTGGTACCCGGCGAAGTCGCCGTTCACCTGCCCCCCGAGCCGCGGATCCCGCAACCCCTCCTCGTGCAGCGCCATGGAAATCCCCATCGTCATTCCCCCGATGAGCTGACTGCGAGCGGTCAACGGATTCACGATCCGCCCGGCCGCGAAGATCCCCAGCATCCGCCGGACCCGCACCTCCCCGCTGAGCGGATCGACGGCGACCTCCGCGAACTGGGCTCCGTGCGCGTACCGGTCCTGCTGCCCGAGCGCACTGATCGCCGCCGCGGTGTCCGCCCGTCCGACCACCCCCTCGACGGGAACGCGGTCGACCCCCTTCAGCTTTTCCCGCAGATCGGTCACGGCCGCGGTGACGGCCCACGTCCACGACGACGTCCCGCGGGATCCGCCCGCGAACCACGCCTGCCCCAGGTCGCTGTCGGCGATCTCGACGCGGATCGACCCGGTCGGCACCTCCAGGGCGTCCGCCGCCACCAGCATCAGCGCCGTGCGCGCACCGGTGCCGATGTCGGCCGCGGCGATGCCCACGGTGAACGTGCCGTCCTGGTTGGCGGTGACCGCCGCGGTCGACCCCACCGAGCCCGCGCCGTAGATGCTCGCGGCCATGCCCGTGCCGACCAGCCACCTGCCCTCACGGCGGACGCCCGGCCGCGGGTCGCGGTCGGCCCACCCGAACCGGCGGGCCCCCTCGTGCAGGCACCCGACCAGGTTGCGGCTGCTGAACGGCAGCCCGGTGACCGGCCCGACCTCGGGTTCGTTGCGCAGCCGCAGTTCCACCGGGTCGATCCCGGTGGCCTCGGCCAGTTCGTCCATCGCCGACTCGATGGCGAACGACCCCGGCGCGCAGCCGGGCGCCCGCATCCACGTCGGCGTGGGCAGGTTGACCCTGACCACCGAGGTGCGGATCCGGATGGCGTCCGCGGCGTAGAGCGCCTGGGTGACCTCGCCGTTGCGCTCCACGTACTCGTGGATGGTGGACGAGTGGCTCGCCGTGTCGTGGTCGATCGCGCGCAGCCGACCGGTGGAATCGGCGCCCAGCCGGATCCGCTGCTCGGTCGCGGGCCGCATGCCGGTCACCGCGAACACCTGGCGGCGGGTCAGCGCGACCCGCACCGGGCGGCCGAACTCGGTGGTGGCCATGACGGCCAGGACCAGCTGCGGGCCGAGGCCCTTGCCGCCGAAGCCGCCGCCCACGTGCTCGGCGCGCACCCGGACCACACCGGGGTCCAGCCGGAACAGGACGGACAGCACGTAGGAGACCAGGAACGACCCCTGGTTGGAGTCGACCACCTCCAGCCTGCCGTTCTCCCAGCGCGCCAAGGCCGCGTGCGGCTCCATCGCGCTGTGGTACTCCTCCGGCGTGGTGTACCGCTGGTCCACCACCACCGGGGCCGCCGCGATCTCGGCGTCCACGTCGCCCTTGGCCACCTCGGGCGCGGACGCGGGCGTGTAGACGCCGGGGTGGTCCACGGAGAACGCCAGGTCGGCGTCCTCCTGCTGGTAGCTCACGACCAGGGCGTCAGCGCCCGCGCGCGCCTGCTCGGCGGTCTCGGCGACGACCAGCGCCACCGGCCTGCCCACGTGCGGCACGTAGTCGTCCTGGAAGAGCTGGAGGCTGCCGTCGCTGCCGAGCAGACCCGCCTCGGGGTTCAGGCTCGGGGCGTTGCCGTGGTGGATGACGCCCAGCACGCCGGGCATCGCCAGCACGGGTCCGGTGTCGATGCCGGTGATCCGGCCGCGCGCCACCGTGGACAGGACCAGCGAGCCGTGCGCGAGCCCCTCGAACGGGACGTCGGCGGCGTAGCGGGCGGCGCCGGTGACCTTCTCCCGGCCTTCCAGGCGGACGTGGGCGGTCCCCACGACGCCGACGGGTGGTGCGGCGATGGCATCGGTCAGGTCGGTCATCGGGCCGCCTCCTCGGCTAGTTCGGTCAGCACGGACACGACCAGGTTGCGCATGAGCGGGACCTTGTAGCCGTTGCGCGGCAACGGGTTCGCCGCCGCCAGTTCGGCGTCGGCCGCGGCGGCGAAGGACTCCGCCGTCGCGGGGGCGCCGGTCAGCGAGCGCTCAGCGGTGTGCGCGCGCCACGGCCGCGAGGCGACCGCGCCGAAGGCGAGGCGGACCTCGTGGACGACGCCGTCGCGCACGTCCAGCGCCGCCGCGACGGAGCCGGTGGCGAAGGCGTAGGACGCGCGCTCACGGACCTTGCGGTAGCGCGAGCGGGCCGCGATCGGGGTCGCGGGCAGGGTGACGGCGGTGATCAGCGCGCCCGCGGGCAGCGCCGTCTCGACGTGCGGGGTGTCGCCGACGGCCGGGTAGAACTCCGCCAGCGGCAGCTCACCGGGGCCGTCGACGGTCTCGTAGGACACGACCGCGTCGAACGCGGCCAGAGCCACGCCCATGTCGGACGGGTTCGTCGCGACGCAGTGGTCGGACCCGCCGAGGATCGCGTGGTTGTGGTGCTCGCCCGCGATCGCCGGGCACCCGCTGCCGGGAACGCGCTTGTTGCACGGCAGCGAGGTGTCGGTGAAGTAGCCGCACCTGGTGCGCTGCAACAGGTTCCCGCCGACCGTGGCCACGTTGCGGAGCTGCCCGGACGCCCCGGCGAGCACTGCCTGCGACAGAGCCGGGAAGTAGCGCCTGACGTCCGGGTGCACGGCCAGGTCGCTGTTGGTGGTGGTCGCGCCGATGACGAGACCGCCGTCGGAGGTGACTTCGACGCCGTCGAGCGGGAGGCCGCGCACGTCGACCAGCAGGTCGGGGGCCTCGACGCCGGACTTCATCAGGTCGACCAGGTTGGTGCCGCCGCCGAGGAAACGGGCCGCGGGGTCGCCCGCGAGCAGCGAGACCGCCTCCTTGACCCCGGTCGCGCGGCTGTAGCCGAATTCCTTCACGCGGTCACCTTCGCTTCGTCGGAGGCGCGGGCGACCGCGCGCACGATCGCCGTGTACGCGCCGCAGCGGCACAGGTTGCCGCTCATCCGCTCGCGGATCTCCGCCGCGTCCAGCGGCACCGGCTCGGCGTCGGGGCGCACGTCGTCGGTGGCGGCGCTGGGCCAGCCCGCCGCGTGCTCCTTGATGACGGCGACGGCCGAGCAGATCTGGCCGGGGGTGCAGTACCCGCACTGGTAGCCGTCGAGTTCGAGGAACGCCTCCTGCACGGGGTGCAGGTCCTCGCCATCGGCGATGCCCTCGATCGTGGTGATGTCGGCGCCCTCGGCGGCGACGGCGAGCTGCAGGCAGGACACCGCCCGCCTGCCGTCGGTCAGCACGGTGCACGCGCCGCACTGGCCGTGGTCGCATCCCTTCTTGGTACCGGTCAAGCCGAGGTTCTCCCTCAGGGCGTCGAGGAGCGTGGTGCGGTTGTCGACGGTGAGCGCGTGCGTCTCGCCGTTGACCCGCAACGAGATGTCACTGCGCGTGGTGGGTGGCACAGCATGTCCTCTCAGGCCGGGTACGGGCGCGGACCACCCGCGGATCGGATCTTCGCGGTCAGGCGGGTCCGCAGGCCCTCTAGCATCAGGCGTGCTCAGAGGCCTCGCACCACTTAAAGTGGAGGGCACTCTCACTTGAAGCCTAAGTGATAGCTCTCTCCGCTTGCAAGGGGATCGGAAGGAAGACCGACATGAGACGGATCGAGGGCCGCCCGTTGCGCGCCGACGCGCGCCGCAACCGCGACAAGATCCTCTCCACAGCGGTCGTGATGTTCGCCAGGGACGGGCTCGACGCCACGCTGGACGGCATCGCCAAGGAGGCGGGGGTGGGTCCGGCCACCCTGTACCGCAACTTCCCGACCCGCGAGGCGCTGATCGAGGCGGCCTACCGCAGCGAGCTGCACAAGCTGTGCGAGGCGTCGGACGAACTGCTGGCCGCCCTGCCGCCGAAGGAGGCGCTGCGGGCCTGGATGGGGCGGTTCCTCGACTACGTCGGCGCCAAGATCGGCATGGCCGACGCGCTGCGCGCGCTGATCGCGACCGGCGTGAACCCCTACGACCAGACCAGGGACCTGATGCACGCCGCGCTCGCGTCCCTGCTGGACGCGGGCGCCGCCGACGGGAGCCTCCGGTCCGACGTGGCCGCCGCGGACGTCGCGGCGGGCATGACCGGGATCGCCATCGCCTCGGGCAACCCGCCGCAGCGCGACCTGGCCGAACGCCTGCTGGACCTGCTGATGGACGGCCTGGTCACCACTCGGTAGATCCACACCCTGTCGTCAGCGCGGGCGCAGCCCCTCCAGGACGAGCGTCAGCAGCCGCCGGGTGTGCCGGGTGGGGTCGTCGTCCTGATCGCCCGCCAGCGCGACCGCGTTGACGAGTTGGAAGACCTCGTCGAGTTCCACGTCCCGGCGCACCGCGTCCGCGTCCTTCGCCCGCTCGACCAGTGCCGCGCCCGCCGCGCGCATGTCGTGGTGGCAGACGGCGAGCACGTTCGACGCGGGCCCCTGTCCGGTGGTGATGAGGACGCCCGCCAGCCCGCGGTAGGTCCTCGCGTGCCGGGCGACCGCCTCCAGCCACGTGGTCAGCGCGGCGCCCGGCGAAGGGGCGGCCAGCAGTTCGGCGGCCTGGACGGCGAGCGCGTCGACGCTGTCGCGCAGCAGTGCGACGAGCAGGTCCTGCCTGGTCGGGAAGTGGCGGTACAGGGTGCCGGGGCCGACCCCGGCGCGCTTGGCGATCTCGTCGAGGGAGGCGTCGGTGCCGCGGGTGGCGAACACCTCGGCCGCGACGTCGAGCAGCTTGGCCCGGTTGCGCCGGGCGTCGGCCCGCGGCGGGCGCCCGGCGCCGTCGGAGGTGCCCGCGGTCATCGCGCTCCCGTGCCGTGCGAGTCCACCGAGCCGAACAGCGGGGCCAGCGCGCGCCACCGCGACAGCGGCGCGCTGCCCGGCGGCACGTCGAGCACGTGCAGGCACACGTGGTCGGCGCCCGCGTCGAGGTGTTCCCGGACCCTGGCCCCGATCTCGTCCGGGCCGCCCCACGCCACGAGCGCGTCGACCAGGCGGTCGAACGCGGGACCGCCGGGATCGACCTCGAAGCCGAGGTCGGCCAGGACGCGGGCGCGGTTGGGGAGGCCGGCGGCCACGTACGACCTGCCGATCGCGCGGGCGTGCCCGTGATCGGCGGTCAGCACGACGGCCTGCTGCACGGCCAGGAACGCGCCCGGTCCCATCAGCTCCCTGGTGCGCCTGGTGTGCTCGACCGGGACGCAGAAGGGGAGTGCGCCGTCGGCGCGCTCGGCGGCGAGGGCGAGCATGCCCGGCCCGACCGCGCCGAGCAGCCTGGGCGGCCGCTTGTCGGCTCCCGGCGGCCCGAACGGCGCGACGTCCATGCGGTCCAGGTAGGACCGCATCGTCGGGACGCGCTTGCCGAACACCGCGCCGCGCACGTCCTCGACGAACATCGGGTGGCTCACGCCGAGGCCGAGCACGAACCGGCCGGGGTGGGCCTCGGTGAGCGTGCGCTGCGCCTGGGCGGCGGTCACCGGGTCGCGGCCGTAGATGGTCGCGACGCCGGTCGCGACGGTCATCCGCCGGGTGGCGCCGAGCACGAGCGCGGCCTGGGTGAACGCCTCCCGGCCGGTGGTCTCGGACAGCCACAGGGTGGGGCAGCCGGATTCCTCCAGCTCGACGGCGGCCCGCAGGGCTTGGGCGATCGGGAGGCCGTCGAGGTCGTTGGACCACACCCCGACACGTCCGAGGTCGAGCCGTTCGCCGTTCATCCGCGGGTCCTCCGTGTGCTCGGTGCTTCCTCCCGAACCATACGGAGACAGTCTCCGTTTTTGCAACACGCCTCGGGCGCGGCTGATCACCCGCCGATCGGGACGCGGCTCGACGCTCGTGTCACGACCGAGCGGAGGTCCGCCTGCCCTGGAACGTGCGCCGGTAGGTGTCCGGTGCGACGCCGACCGTGCGGTTGAAGTGCCTGCGCAGGGTGGCGGCCGTGCCCATCCCGGTGCGCTCCGCCACCACGTCGACGGCGGCGTCGGTCGTCTCGAGCAGCTCCTGGGCGCGGTGCAGCCGCTGGTTGTGCAGCCACCGCAGCGGCGTCGTCCCGGTGGTGGCGACGAAGTGCCTGGCGAGGTTGCGGGTGCTCATGTTGACGCGGTCGGCGAGCTGCCGCACGGTCAGCGGTTCGTGCAGGTGCTCGGTGGCCCACCGCATCAGGTCCTGGAGGTGGGTGCCGTCGACCGGTGCGGGCGCGGTGATGAACTGGGCCTGCCCGCCCGCGCGGTGCGGCGGCACGACGAGTCGGCGGGCGAGGGTGTTGGCCGCGGCGGCGCCGTGGTCGGTGCGCACGACGTGCAGGCAGAGGTCCATGGACGCGGCCTTGCCCGCGGAGGTGAGGATCGGGTGGTCGTCGAAGTAGAGGACGTCGGCGTCGACCACGACCTCCGGGTAGCGGGTCGCGAGCGTCGCGGCGTGCGACCAGTGGGTCGTGACCCGCCTGCCGTCGAGGAGTCCGGCGGCGGCGAGCACGAAGGCGCCGGTGCACAGCGACACGATCCGAGCGCCGCGGGCGTGCGCGGCGCGCAGGGCGGCGACGACGTCGGCGGGCGGCGGCTCGTCCACGTCGTGGTAGGCGGGCACGACGACGGTGTGCGCGTCGAGCACCGGGGCGAACGTGGTGTCGCTGGCGACGCGGGCCACCCCGCCGAGGTGGGCGGCTCCGGGGCCGCAGACCGTGAAGTCGTACCAGGGGTCCGCGATGTCGCCGCGATCCACCCCGAACACCTCGATGGCCGTCGCGGCCTCGAACAGCATGGCTCCCTCGTAGAGCGCCAGCACCACGGTTCGCATGTCCGAAAGTGTACGGATGTGGTCGGATCGGCCACTCGTGCCGGATGATCACGGCTGTGACGATGACGGCGTGAACACTCCGAACACCGCCGTCGCGGTAATGGGCGCCTACGGGCACACCGCCCGCTTCGTCCTGGCCGCCCTGCGCGACCTGGGCCTGGACGCCATTCCGGTCGGCCGCGACCACGACCGCCTGCACGCGCTCGGTTCCCGGTCGCGCGTGGCGTCGGCCGACGACCCGGCCTCGCTGGACAGGGCGTTCGACGGCGTGGCCGCCGTGGTCAACTGCGCGGGCCCGTTCGCCGACACCGCCGTCCCCGTCGTCGAGGCGGCGTTGCGCGCCGGTGCCCACTACGTCGACATCGCCGCCGAGCAGACCGTGACCATGGACCTGCTGTCCCGCTTCGACGGCCCGGCCCGGCAGGCCGGTGTCGCCGTCGTCCCGTCGATGGCCTTCTACGGCGGACTCGGCGACCTGCTCGCCAGCGCGGCCCTCGGCGACTGGCCCGCCGCCGACGACGTCCGGATCGCCATCGCCCTGAACAGCTGGCGGCCGACCGAGGGCACCCGCCGCACGGTCTCCCGCAACTCCGGCAGGCACGTCGTGTTCACCGACCACCGCTTCGTCCCGGCCCCGACCACCCCGACCACCGTCACCTGGCGGTTCCCCGACCCCATCGGCGAACACCAGCTCACCGGCCTGTCGAGCGCCGACCACGTCACCATCGCCCACCACCTGCCGACCCCGCGGATCGGCGTGCACATCAACACCGGCCCGCTCGCCGACCTGGCCGACCCGACGTCACCACCACCGGTCCCTGCCGACGCGCTGGGCCGCTCCGCCCAGACCTTCCACGTCGAGGCCGTCGTCACCAAGGGCGCCGAGCACCGCCGGGCGAGCGCGTCGGGCCACGACATCTACGCGATCAGCGGCCCGCTGGCGGCGGGCGCGGTCGCCCACCTGCTCACCCACCACCGCGTCGGCGCCCTCACCGCGGGCGCCCTCCTCGACCCCGTCGGGTTCCTCCGCTCACTGGACCCCGTCCACCTGTCGTTCGCCGTGGACGGGTGACCTGCGTGGGCGCGCCGCGCGGACAGGCGCGCCCACGAGCCGTCACGCCTTCGCCGACCACCAGGCCTGGCCGGTCTCGCCCAGCGTGGAGATCGGGTCGTAGTACGGGTAACGGCGGTCCAGCGCCTCCGGGTCGGCGAGTTCGATGCCGGTCCGGTAGTTCTTCGTCCAGTACGAGACCCCCAGCTCGCGGTCGTACTCGGCGAGCTGGTGCACCCAGCGCTTGCCGACGTAGGGCACGTCGCAGACGATGCGCGGGGTCGCGTAGCCGGGCAGGTAGCCCATGATCGCGTGCTGGAGCGCCTGCGCCTCCCAGACCGCCACCCGCCAGTGCTCGGCGTTCGGGATCATGTCGCACATGTAGAAGTAGTACGGCAGGATGTTCGCCTCGCCCTGCAACGCGAAGCACAGGTCCAGCAGGTCGTTCGGGGTGGCGTTGACGCCCTTCATGAGCACGCCCTGGTTGCGGACGTCGCGGACGCCGACCTCCAGCGCCGTGCGGGCGGCCTCGGCGACCAGCGGGGTGACCGACTGGGCGTGGTTGACGTGGGTGTGGATCGCCAGGTTGACGCCGCGGCGCGACGCGGTGCGGGCGACGCGCTCCAGGCCCTCGACGACGCGGGGCTGCAACCAGTGCTGGGGGAGACCCGCCAGCGCCTTGGTGGCGAGGCGGACGTCGCGGACGGTGTCGATGTCGAGCACGCGCATGAGGAACGACTCGAGCTGCGGCCACGGGACGTTGGCGACGTCGCCGCCGGAGACGACCACGTCGCGGACGCCGGGCGTGCGCTTGAGGTAGTCGATCATCAGGTCCTGGCGGTCGACCGGCTTGAGTTCGAGCTTGTGCTTCTGGATCAGGGGAGTGGAGTTGCCGACCAGGTCCATGCGGGTGCAGTGCCCGCAGTACTGGGGGCACGTAGAGACCAGCTCGGCCAGCACCTTGGTGGGGTAGCGGTGGGTCAGGCCCTCGACGACCCACATCTCGGCCTCGTGCAGCGAGTCGCGCTCGGAGTGCGGGTGGCTCGGCCAGTGCGCGTCGCGGTCGGAGCGGACCGGCATCATGTAGCGCCGCACGGGGTCGGCGAAGAACGCCTCGGTGAAGTCCTCGGGCGCGGCGGTCGGCGCCATCGTGTTGAGCATCTGCGGCGGCAGCAGCATCGACATCGTGGCCAGCGCGGCCTGGTCGGCGGCCAGCTCGTCGTAGAAGTGCTCGCTGAGCAGGTCGCCGGTGACCTTGCGCAGCTGCTTCGCGTTCTTCACGCAGTTCACCCGCTGCCACTGGGCGTCGCGCCACTGCGCCTCGGTGACGTGGCTCCAGCCGGGGAAGCGCCGCCAGTCCGGCTCGACCAGCTCCTTGCGCACGTAGGTGTACGGCTGGTGGTCGATGCCCTCAGACGCGGGCACGACCTCGTGAAGCGCGGTCATACGTGCTCCCTACGGGTTGGTTCACGTGAAGATATCCTGGCACATCGCCAGTTCGGCGTAAATATTCCCGCACAACCGTGTGTTGACCGTGTTACGCGCGTCAACTTCGCGGGGTTTGGGAGCGATTTGACCGACTTGTGCGTTGAGGGGGTATGCGCGTCTTCCTGTTGCTGTTGGTCGGCATGGCCGTCGAGATCGCCACCCTCGTGGCCGTTGGCAAGTCCGTGGGGGTGCTCGCCACCGTCGGACTGCTGATCCTCGGCGGGATCATCGGTTCGTTCCTGCTCCGCAGAGAGGGCGCGCGCACGATGGCGTCGTTCTCCGAGGCGCTGCGGACCCGGCGCGCGCCGCACCAGGAGGTCGCCGACGGCGTGCTGATCGCCGCCGCCGGGGTGCTGATCATCGTGCCCGGTTTCGTGAGCGACGTGGTCGCGCTGTTCCTGCTGTTCCCGCCGACCCGTCGGCTGGTCAGCCGCGGGCTCGCGCGCCGCGCGGAGGAGCGGGCGGCCACGGCCGTGCTCAACCGCCAGTACGGCAGGCCGCCGACCGCGGGCGGGGTCGTCGTCGACGGCGCGGTCGTGGAGGGCGCGGTGGTGGACGTCGACGTGCAGCCGCGACCGGCGAACAGGCCCGAGCTGGCCTGACCGCTGCCCGGTTCGTCCGCCATTCAGGTGCCGAGCCTCGTTAATGGGAAGGAAAGTTTCCTAACTTATTGACCTGTCGTCCGCCGGTCTGCCACGCTCGCGTTCCGCCGCCGCCCGCTTCCCCTTGCGGAGGAACGAATGAACAGAGCAGTACGCGCGCTGGCCGTGTCGGTGGCGCTGGTCGGCGGAGTGGTCGCGACCGGCGGTGGCGCCCAGGCGGCCGTCGGTGCGACGGCCTACGTGCCGGGCACCATCCGGCCGTCGGTCGCCCAGTCCACCCAGGACACCGTCCTGAACAAGTACTACGCCTTCTGGAAGGCGAACTTCCTCACCACCAAGTGCGGCACCGGGACCTACGCGGTGCTGTCCAAGGACGCCGACCACTCCTTCGTCGCCGAGGGCGAGGGGTACGGCATGACGATCGCCGCGCTGATGGCGAACAAGGACCCGGACGCGCGGAAGATCTTCGACGGCATCCTCAAGTTCGTGAAGGCCCACCCGTCGGTCAACGACAAGGACCTGCACGCCGCGGAGCAGGACGCCAACTGCAAGAGCGTCAACGGGAGCGACTCGGCGACCGACGGCGACCTGGAGATCGCCTACGGCCTGCTGATCGCCGACAAGCAGTGGGGCAGCACCGGTGCGGTGAACTACAAGGCCGAGGCCGTGCGGGTCATCAACGGCATCAAGCGCGCGGAAGTCAACAACAGCACCAAGTTCCCGCTCCTGGGCGACTGGGGCAACGACGCCGCGTACAAGAACAGCTCGCGCTCGTCGGACTGGATGCCCGGACACCTCCGCGCGTTCAAGACCGCCACCGGCGACGTGTTCTGGGACCAGGTGCGCACCCGGCAGGAGACCGCGGTGACGCAGCTCCAGTCGCAGTACGCGCCGAACACCGGTCTGCTCCCGGACTTCGTGGTGAACACCAACAGCACCCCGAAGCCCGCCCCGGCGGACTTCCTCGAGGGCGAGTACGACGGCAAGTACAGCTGGAACGCCTGCCGCGACCCGTGGCGGCTGGGCGTGGACGCGGTCACGGTGTCCGGTAGCGCGGCCAAGGCGCAGGTGGCGAAGATGACCACCTGGATCAAGTCGAAGACGGGCAGCGACCCCGCCAAGATCGGCAGCGGCTACACCCTCGCCGGCGCCGCGACCGAGAGCGGCGAGCACCCGTGCTTCACCGCCCCGTTCGCGGTCGCGGCGATGAGCGACCCCGGCAGCCAGGCGTGGCTGGACAAGCTGTGGACCCGGATCTCCACCGTGTCGCTCGACAGCACCGACTACTACGGCACCGGCATCCAGGTGCAGGTCCTGATCATCCTGAGCGGCAACTTCGTCGCCCCGTGATCGCACGCCGGTGGCGCGCACCCGACCGGGGTGCGCGCCATCGGCGTTTTCATGCCTAAAACGGACACTTCCGGGGTACCCGGCGTCGCATGACGTTGTACGGAGTGCACGCCTCCCACGAACAGGTCCACCCGTCCGAGTCCCTGTCCGCCGTCAGGCACGCCGAACAGGCCGGTTTCGACGCCGCGATGTGCTCCGACCACTTCTCGCCGTGGAGCGAACGCCAGGGCCAGTCCACGTTCGCGTGGTCCTGGCTCGGAGCGGCGCTGGAGGCGACGAACCTGCCGTTCGGCGTCGTCAACGCCCCCGGCCAGCGCTACCACCCGGCGATCATCGCCCAGTCCATCGGCACCCTCGGCGCGATGTACCCCGGCCGCTTCTGGGCCGCGCTGGGCACCGGCGAGGCCAGCAACGAGCACATCACCGGCGACGGCTGGCCCCGCAAGGGACTGCGCACCGCGCGGCTGCGCGAGTGCGTCGACATCATCCGCGCGCTGCTCGCGGGCGAGGAGGTCAGCCACGACGGGCTGGTGACCGTGGACCGCGCGAGGGTGTGGACCCGGCCGGACGAGCCACCACCCCTGATCGGGGCCGCGGTGAGCGTGGAGACCGCTCGCTGGTGCGCGGAGTGGGCCGACGGGCTGATCACCGTCAACGCGCCGCCCGAGCAGCTGCGCCGCATGGTCGACGCCTACCGCGACGCGGGCGGCAAGGGGAAGCTGCACCTCCAGGTCCACCTGAGCTGGGACCCGGACGAGGACACCGCCGTGCGGATCGCGCACGAGCAGTGGCGCAGCAACGTGTTCCCCCCGCCGGTGTGCTGGGACCTCGACACCGCCGAGGCGTTCGACGTGGCCTCGGCGGACGTGACGCCGGAGAAGGTCGCCGAACTCGTGAACATCTCCTCCGACCTCGGCAGGCACGCGGCCTGGTTGCGCGAATACGCCGACCTCGGCTTCGACGAGCTGTACCTGCACCACGTGGGCCAGGAACTGGACCCGTTCATCGACGCCTTCGGCGCCAAGGTCCTCCCGGAGGTCCGCTCGTGAAGCTCACCAACACCTCCGACGTCTGGTGGAAGAACGCCGTCGTCTACTGCCTCGACGTCGAGACCTACGCCGACTCCAACGGCGACGGCCACGGCGACTTCCGCGGCCTCACCCAGCGCATCGACCACCTGCACAAGCTCGGCGTGACCTGCCTGTGGCTCATGCCGTTCTACCCCTCGCCCGACCGCGACGACGGCTACGACATCACCGACTTCTACGGCGTCGACCCGCGGCTGGGCACGCTCGGCGACTTCGTCGAGTTCATGCGCACCGCGCGCGACCGCGGCATCCGCGTCATCGCCGACCTGGTCGTGAACCACACCTCCGACCAGCACCCGTGGTTCACGGAGTCCCGCTCCAGCAAGGACTCCGCCAAGCGCGACTGGTACGTGTGGGCCGACGAGCCGCCGGAGGACGGGCCGCAGGGGGTCGTGTTCCCCGACCAGGAGACGAGCCTGTGGCAGCTCGACGAGCCCACCGGCCAGTACTACCTGCACCGCTTCTACCACTACCAGCCCGACCTCAACGTCGCCAACCCCGAGGTGCGCGACGAGATCGTGCGCATCATGGGCTTCTGGATGGAACTCGGCCTGTCCGGCTTCCGGGTCGACGCGGTCCCGTTCCTGCTGGAGACCGACGGCCAGCTCGACGCCGCGAACCTGCCGGACCCGCACGACTACCTGTGCGACCTGCGGGCTTTCCTCAACCGCCGCAACGGTGAGAGCGTCCTGCTCGGCGAGGTCAACCTGCCCTACACCGACGCCATGAAGTTCTTCGGCAACGCCAAGGGCGTCGGCGACGAGCTGACGATGTGCTTCGACTTCATCGGCATGCAGCAGATGTACCTCTCGCTGGCCCGCCAGGACTCCGGCGCGCTCGCCCGTTCCCTGACCGAACGCCCGAAGCCGCCGCGCGACGCGCACTGGGCCACGTTCGTGCGCAACCACGACGAGCTGACCCTGGACAAGCTGACCGAGTACGAGCGCAAGGAGGTCTTCGCGGCCTTCGGCCCGGACAAGGACATGCAGCTCTACGACCGGGGTCTGCGCAGGCGGCTGCCGTCGATGCTCGACGGCGACCAGCGGCGCATCCGGATGGTCTACAGCCTGCTGTTCGCGCTGCCCGGCACACCGGTGCTGTTCTACGGCGAGGAGATCGGCATGGCCGAGAACCTCGCCGCCGAGGGCAGGCTCGCCGTGCGCACCCCCATGCAGTGGGACACCGGCGTCAACGGCGGCTTCTCCACCGCCGACGCGAAGGCGCTGCCCGGCCCCGTCGTCGAGGGGAAGTTCTCGCCCAAGCACGTCAACGTCGCCCAGCAGCAACGCGATCCCGAGTCGCTGCTGGCCTGGATCCGCCTGCTCGTCGAGCGCTACCGCGACTGCCCCGAGCTGGCGTGGGGCGAGTTCCAGGTGCTCGACGTCGACGAGCCCGCCGTCCTGGCCCACCGCTGCGACGCCGACGGGACCGTTGTCGCGGTGCACAACCTGAGCGACGCCGACGTCGAGTTCAAGCTGCCGATGAAGGACTTCGCGCGGCTGGAGGACCTGCTGCAGGACGGGACGACCAAGGTGCTCAAGAGCGGCACCGCGAAGATCGCCCTCCCGCCCTACGGCTGCCGCTGGTTCCGGGCGACCTGAGCACCCGCGGGTACCGGCCTCCCTCAGCCGGTACCCGCGGGTTCACCGTTGCCGCGGAACGACTTTCGCCGACGCGGAACCGTCCGCGCCACCCCAGGGCGCCCCGCTGCCGGCCAAGGCCGTGAACCGGCCTCAACCCATCCGAATCACACCAGCCGGTACCCGTGCGCCGGCCGGTTCGACACCCCGTAGCGCGGCTGCACCTCCGCCTTCCCGATGGCCACCAAGTGCTCCAGGTACCGCCGCGCGCTCACCCGCGACACCCCCGCGCTGTCCCCGACCTCCTGCGCCGACATGTCGCCCTCGGTCGACCGCAACGCCTCCGTCACCAGCCGCAGCGTCACCGCCGACAACCCCTTGGGCAACGCCGTCGAACGCGGTTTGCGCTGCCCCGCCGACAGCAGCTGGTCGACGGCGTCCTGGTCCAGCACGGGTTCGCGGCCGACGCGGAGCACCTCCGCCCGCTGCGCCAGGTAGGCGTTCATTCGCTCCAGGAACGACGTGCGGGTGAACGGCTTGACGAGGTAGTGGTCGACGCCGCGGGACATGGCCTGGCGGACGGTCTCGACCTCGCGGGCCGCGGTGATGGCGATGACGTCGACCGGGGGACCGCTGCGGGCGCGCAGGCGGGCCAGCACCTCCAGACCGGAGATGTCGGGTAGGTGGATGTCTAGCAGAACTAGGTCGGGGTGGAGTTCCTCGACGGCGCGCAGCGCGTCCATGCCGTGGTGGGCCTCGCCGACGACGGTGAACTCCGGGAGGGCGTCGAGGAACGCCCGGTGCACGGCGGCGACGGCGAAGTCGTCGTCCACCACGAGGGTGCGCACGGGGATCACGCGTCCGCCCCCACCGGCGTGGGGAGCCACACGTCGAACGAGGCACCGCCGAGTTCGGATTCGCCGATGTCGACGTGGCCGTCGCGGCGGGTGACCACCCGCGACACGAGTGCCAGTCCGATGCCCCGGCCGTGGGTCCGGCGCGGTTGCTTGGTCGTGACGCCCAACGTGAAGATCCTCCCGCGTTGTGATTCCTCGATGCCCGGCCCGTCGTCCTCGACCAGGATGCGCGCGCCGTCGTCGTCGGAGCTGACCAGCACGTGCACGGTGCCGCCCGCCCCGGCCGCGTCGACGGCGTTGTCGATCAGATTGCCCAACACCGTCAGGGCGTCGTCACCCGCCTCCCTCGTCACCGAGGAATCAGGGGAAAACTGGAAGGTGACACCCAGTTCGTGGGCGGTGCCCGCCTTCGCCAGCAGCAGCGCCGCGAGTTCCGGATCGGCCATGGCGCCGTCGACCGTCGCCGACGACAGCGACCCGGCGCCGCCGACGCGCTCGATGTACCGCACGGCGTCGGCCGGGCGCTCCAGCTCCAGCAGCCCGCTGATGACGTGCAGGTGGTTGGAGAACTCGTGGGCCTGCGTGCGCAGCACCTCGGTGATGGTGCGCTGGCCGTCCAGTTCGCGCAGCGCGTCGTGCAGCTCGGTGCGGTCGCGCAGCGTGAGCACGACGCCGACCGGCCGCCCCTGCGACTTGGCCGTCATCCGGTTCGCCACCAGCACCCGTTCGCCCGCGAGCACCAGCCGGTCGGCCATGTCCTCCGCCCCGCGCGCCAGGTCCAGCAGCCCGCCGCGCTCCAGGACCTGCGCCGCCGGTCGGCCGGTCGGGTCCTCGCGCAGGTCGAGCAGCCGCATCGCCTCGTCGTTGACCAGCACCAGGTGCTCGCGGTCGTCGACGGCGACCACGCCCTCGCGGATGCCGTGCAGCATCGCGTCGCGGGTCTCCAGCAGCTGGCCGATCTCCGCCGGCTCCAGCCGGAACGTCCGCCTGCGCACGGTCCTGGTCACCAGCGCGGCCCCCAGCGACCCGATCAGCGCGGCCGCGGCCAGCCACCCGATCAGCTCGGGCAGGTCGTCGGCGAAGTCGGAGGACAGCTGGGTCTCCAGGATGCCGACCGACGCGATGCCGATGACCGTCCCGTCGGCGGCCCTGATCGGTACCTTCGCCCGCAGCGACGTGCCGAGCGTGCCGGTCTCGGTGCCCACGAACACCTGCCCGGACAGCGGCGACGACGGGTCGGTGGACACCTTCTGGCCGATCCGGCCGGGGTCCGGGTGGGCGTAGCGGATGCCGTCGCGGTCGGTCACCACCACGTAGGTCACGCCGGAGGCCTTGCGCAGCACCTCGGCGAGCGGCTGGATGATCTCGGCCGGGCGCGGGGTGTCGAACGCGTCGATCACCGACGGCAGCCGGGCGACACTCTCGGCGACCGAGAGCATCCGGTCCTTGTAGGCCTCGCGGATCCGGTCGCTCTGCAGTTTCGCCGCGAGCAGCCCCGCCGTGCAGGTCGTGACCAGAACGATGATCACCTGCAGGGCCAGCAGGTAGACACCGAGGGAGAACGACCGACGCATGCTGCGCATTCTGGCCCAAGAGGCTCGCGAGCCGCTTCACGACCATAACGACCAATACGACCGTTACGGCCAGTGCGTTAACGATCACGCGCGGTCTGCCTAGCCTCAGCCGCCATCGGGGCACAGGAGCCCCGGCGACCGAGAGGCTTCCAACAATGTCAACGATTCACGCCCGTGGAGCGCGCACGGTGGCGGCCGCGACGATCGCGGTAGGCCTGGCGCTCGCGGGTTGTGGCGCCTCGGGTTCCTCGTCGAGTTCACTCGCGAAGCTCGAGATCATGGCCCCCGCCGACCCCGGCGGCGGCTGGGACCAGACCGCGCGCTCCATGCAGGCCAGCATCACCAGCGCCGACCTGGTCAAGTCGGTCCAGGTGAGCAACGTGGGCGGCGCGGGTGGCACGGTCGGGCTGCAGAAGCTCGCCAACGAGAAGTCCGAGAGCTACCTGATGATCACCGGCCTGGTGATGGTCGGCGCGGTCGAGTCCAACGGCGTGGACAAGCGACTGGAGGACGCGACCCCGATCGCCCGGCTCACCGCCGAGGACGAGGTCGTCGTCGTGCCCGCCGACTCGCCGTACCAGAAGATCGACGACCTGCTCGCCGACATCGCGGCCAAGGGCCAGGGCGTCTCGATCGCGGGCGGTTCCGCGGGCGGCACGGACCACATCCTCGCCGCGATGATGCTCAAGGCGAAGGGCATCGAGACCTCCAAGCTCAACTACGTCGCCTTCTCCGGCGGTGGCGAGTCGCTCGCCGCGCTGCTGGGCAACAAGGTCAACGCGGGCATCTCCGGCATCGGCGAGTACGCCGAGCAGATCAAGGCGGGCAAGCTCCGCGCGCTGGCCACCTCCGGCCCGACCAAGCACGAGGACCTCAAGGCCCCGACTCTCAAGGAGTCGAACATGGCCGTCGAGCTGATCAACTGGCGCGGTGTGGTGGCCCCCGGCGGCATCTCCGTCGCGGCGAAGGACAAGCTCGTCCAGCTGGTCACCGAGATGCACGACAGCGAGTCCTGGAAGGCGGAGCTGGCCAAGAAGGGCTGGACCGACACCTTCCTGACCGGTCACGAGTTCTCCAAGTTCCTCACCACGGAGATCAGCAACATCCAGACCACCCTCAAGGAGATCGGGCTGGTGAAGTGACGTCCGTCGACTCTGCGACACCGTCGGCGGACCCGGTCCGCGGACGGCAGATCGAGGAGTACGTCTTCGGCGGGTTGATCGTCGCGCTGGGGATCTTCACGCTGGTCGAGGCGGGCACCATCAAGGTGCCCGCCTCGGCGGGCTCGATCGGCCCCCGCGCCTTCCCCTACGCCGTGGGAGTCCTGCTCGTCGCCACCGGGCTGGCGGCCGTCGTGGCCACCGTGCGCGGCAAGTTCGGCGAGCAGGAGGACGCCGAGGACGTCGACGCCGGTGCGAAGACCGACTGGCTGACCGTCGTGAAGCTGCTGGCCTTCCTCGTCGCCCACCTCGTCCTGATCGACCTGGTGGGCTGGCCGGTGGCGGCGACGCTGCTGTTCGCGGGCGCCGCCTGGTCGCTGGGCGCCCGGCCGTGGTGGAAGGTCCTGCTGATCGCGGTGGTGCTCGCCCTCGTGATCCAGATCGCGTTCGCGACCGGACTGGGCCTTTCCCTGCCCGCCGGGATCTTTGAGGGAGTGCCACTCCTCGATGGATAACGTCACGCTGCTGCTCGAGGGTTTCGCCACCGCGATGCAGCCCGAATACCTGCTCTACGCGCTGCTCGGCGTCACGCTGGGCACCGCGGTCGGCGTGCTGCCGGGCATCGGCCCGGCCATGACCGTGGCGCTGCTGCTGCCGTTGACCTACACGCTGGAACCCACCGCGGCGCTGATCATCTTCGCGGGCATCTACTACGGCGGCATGTACGGCGGGTCGACCACGTCGATCCTGCTGAACACGCCCGGCGAGTCGTCCTCGATCGTGACCGCGCTCGAAGGCAACAAGATGGCGAAAGCCGGGCGCGGTGCCGCCGCCCTCGCGACGGCCGCCATCGGCTCCTTCGTCGCGGGCACGATCGCCACGGTGCTGCTGACCGTGCTGGCGCCGACCATCGCCGACCTCGCGGTGACCCTCGGGCCACCCGACTACTTCGCGCTGATGGTCGTCGCGTTCATCACGGTCGCCGCGCTGCTCGGCTCGTCGATCAGCCGCGGGCTCGCCTCGCTGGCCCTCGGCCTGTTCGCCGGGCTGATCGGCACCGACACGCTCAGCGGCCAGCCCCGGCTGACCATGGGCCTGTCCACGCTGGCCGACGGCATCGACGTGGTCGTCGTCGCGGTCGGCTTCTTCGCCGTCGGCGAGGCGCTGTACGTGGCGTCGCGGCTGCGGCACGGACCGGTCGAGGTCGTGCCGGTCGGCGGCAAGTGGATGACCAAGGAGTTCTGGGCCCGCTCGTGGAAGCCGTGGTTGCGCGGCACCGCGATCGGATTCCCGATCGGCACCATCCCGGCAGGCGGCGCGGACGTCTCGACGTTCCTGTCCTACGCGGCCGAGAAGAAGCTCTCGAAGCACCCCGAGGAGTTCGGCAAGGGCGCCATCGAGGGTGTCGCGGGACCGGAGGCGGCCAACAACGCGGCGGCGGCGGGCGTGCTCGTCCCCCTGCTGACGCTGGGTCTGCCGACCACGGCGACCGCGGCGGTCATCGTCGCGGCGTTCCAGAGCTACGGCATCCAACCGGGCCCGCAGCTGTTCACGAGCAACCCGGCCATGGTGTGGGCGCTGATCGCGAGCCTCTACATCGGCAACGTGATGCTCCTGGTGCTGAACCTGCCCCTGGTCAAGATCTGGGTGAAGGTGCTGCAGATCCCGCGGCCGTACCTCTACGCGGGCATCCTGCTGTTCGCCGCGCTCGGCACGTACGCGGTGAACTTCATCGTGGAAGACCTGATCGTGCTGCTCGTCATCGGTGTCGTCGGCTTCTTCATGCGCCGCCACGGCTACCCGGTCGCGCCCGCCGTCGTGGGCATGATCCTGGGACCGATGGCCGAGGAGCAGTTGCGCCGCACCCTGACGATCAGCCAGGGCGACCCGGTCGCACTGGTGGACAGCCCGTTCGCCATGGTCGCCTACAGCCTCCTGGCGCTCGTGCTGATCCTGACGATCGTGTTCAGGATCCGCCGGACCAAGGTCGACAAGGTGAAGGTCTCGGCGTGACGCGCTGATTCCCGACCCCGCTGGACCCGGCCGGTGGTGGCCCTCGTGGCCGCCACCGGCCTTTCCTGTTCCTGCTGACGCTGGCGCGCACGGTTGTCGAGACCGCTGACGGCGTTCCTTTCCGCCACGCCGGCCTCCATCACCAGCCAGAGCAGGACCACAGGCAGACTGCACGTCGTGACGACAACTCTTCTGGTCGGCGGCCGCATCTACTCCTCGTCCGGGGCGACCGCGATGGCCATCACCGACGGCACGATCGTGTTCGTCGGCCAGGACTCGGTCGGCCGCACGCTGCACCCCGACGCCGAGGTCGTGGAACTCGACGGGGCGTTCGTGGCGCCGGCGTTCGTCGACGCGCACGTGCACGCCACGTCCGCCGGGCTGCAGCTGACCGGGCTGGACCTCGCCGGGTGCGCGTCGCTGGCCGAGTGCCTCGACGCCGTCCGCGCGGCCGACGGGCCGCTGATCTGGGGGCACGGCTGGGACGAGACCCGCTGGCCCGAACGCCGCACGCCCACCCGCGCCGAGCTGGACGAGGTCGCCGGGGGAGCGCGGGTGTACCTGTCGCGGATCGACGTGCACTCCGCGCTGGCCTCCTCCGCGCTGGTCGACCTGGCGCCCGAGGCCCGCACCGCCGACGGCTGGTCCGAGGACGGCCCGCTGTCGCGCGACGCCCACCACCACATCCGCTCCGTCGCCCAGGCCGCCATCCCGGTCGAGCAGCGCCGGGCCGCCCAGCGCGCGTTCCTGCGCCACGCCGCCAGCCGCGGCGTGGCCGCGGTGCACGAGTGCGCCGGGCCGATCGTGTCCAGCGTCGACGACCTCGCAGACCTGCTCGCGATGACCGACGGCCCCGAGGTGGTCGGCTACTGGGGCGACGTCGAGCCGATCGACCTGCCGGTCCACGGCCTGGCGGGCGACCTGTTCGTGGACGGCGCCATCGGCTCCCGCACCGCCGCCCTCGTCGCCCCCTACACCGACCAGCCCGACACCTCGGGCGCGCTCTACCGCGACGCCGACGCCATCGCGGCCCACCTGGTCCGCTGCACCGAATCCGGGGTGCAGGCCGGTTTCCACGTGATCGGCGACGCCGGGATGGCCGCCGTCGTCGAGGGCTTCGAACTGGCCGCGGCGCAGGTCGGCGCACCCGCGCTGGCCGCCCGCCGCCACCGCCTCGAACACGTCGAGATGATCACCGCCGACCAGGCCGCCCGGCTCGGTGCGTTCGGCGTCGTCGCCTCCGTGCAGCCGCTGTTCGACGCGGAGTGGGGCGGCCCGGACGGCATGTACTCGCAGCGCCTCGGCGCCGACCGGGGCACGCGGCTCAACCCGTTCGCCCGGCTCGCCTCCGCCGGGATGCTGCTCGCGTTCGGTTCGGACACCCCGGTCACCACCCTCGACCCGTGGGCGGCCGTGCGCGCGGCCGTGCACCACCGCACGCCGGGCTTCGGCCTGTCGCCGCGCGCGGCCTTCACCGCGCACACCAAGGGCGGCTGGCGGGCGGCGGGCGTGGACGACGGCGTCACCGGCACCCTCCAGCCGGGCGCTCCCGCGACCTACGCGGTCTGGGAGGCGGGCGAACTCGTCGTCGCCGGGTCGGACTCGCGGGTCCAGCGGTGGTCGCTCGACCCGCGTTCCGGGGTGCCCGGTCTGCCGCCGCTGGAGCCGGGAGTCCCGCTGCCCGTGTGCGTGCGGACCGTCCTCAACGGACGCACCATCTACGAGCGGGACTAGACCCAACGATCTTGTACGCCCGTGGAACTGGTCCGAACAGCCGCAACCACTGGGCTGTTCGCACCAACATCACCTGTGTAATGGCTGAGCGTTGAACGCCACTGCTGATTCCTGCGAATCCCTCCCTGAAGCCCGCACGCGTGGGCGAGGGGAAAGGAGCGGGCATGGCAGAAGCACCACCACTGACACGGCGGCGACGCACGAGGGGCGTGCTGGCCGCCGCGGGCGCCACGTTGTTGATCGCCGCGGTCGACGTCCTGGTGCCCGGCTCTTCGGTGGCCTCCAGCCACCGCGAGGCGCCGTTGATCTCGGCGGACCCGTCGGTCGACAACACCGACCTGTACGCGTTCGTCGCCGGTGACCAGCCGGACTTCGTGACGGTGATCGCCAACTACTACGGGTTCCAGGAACCCAACGGTGGCCCCAACTTCTACCCGTGGGCGACCGACGCCCACTACGACATCAACATCGACAACGACGGCAACTCGGTGCCGGACCTCACCTACCGGCTGACGTTCAAGACCGAGGACAAGCGCGGCGCGGACACGTTCCTCTACAACAACGGCGTCGTGTCCTCTTTGGACGACGAGAACCTGTTGTTCCGCCAGACCTACAGCCTCGAGCAGCTCGACGACGCTGGCGGCCGCAAGATGCTGATCAAGGACGGTCCGGTCGCCCCGTCCATCGTCGGACCGGCGTCCATGCCGTACTTCCAGCCGCTGCGCGACCAGGCGATCAGCAAGCTGCCCGGTGGCGGCCAGATCTACGCCGGTCCCGCCGACGACCCGTTCTTCGCCGACCTGCGGGTGTTCGACCTGCTCTACGGCGCGAACCTGTCCGAGGTCGGTCAGGACACGCTCAAGGGCTACAACGTCAACACCATCGCGCTGCAGATCCCGAAGCACATGCTCGCGCTCAAGGGCGACGCGCAGCGCAACCCGAACATCGGCATCTGGGCCGACACCGAGCGGCAGACCCTGAAGCTGTCGCCGGGCCAGGCCACACCGGAGGGCCCGTTCGTCCAGGTGTCCCGTCTGGGCAACCCGCTGGTGAACGAGGTCGTGTCCTCGGCCGGGATCAAGGACGCCTTCAACGGCCTAGAGCCGGTCAACGACGGCAAGGTGCAGGCGCTGCTCGACCGGGTGCTCACCCCGGAACTCCCGGCGCTGGTGGAGTCGATCTACGGGATCAAGGCTCCCGCGGCCCCGCGCAACGACCTGCTGGAGATCTTCCTGACCGGCATCACCACCAAGGCCGGTGGCCCGATCAAGACCGACCTCAACTCGCAGCTGAACAACATGGACGTCGACCCGAAGAAGTTCGTGCCGTCCGAGCAGTTGCGGCTCAACATGTCGATCGCGCCGAACCCGGAGCCCAACCGCCTCGGTGTGCTGGCCGGCGACACGCAGGGCTTCCCGAACGGCAGGCGCCTGTTCGACGACGTCGTCGACATCGAGATCCAGGCGCTGGAGGGTGCCGCGCAGAGCGGCCACCTGGTCAAGGCCCTCGCGGCCGGGGACAAGGTCCACCACAACGACGTGACCTTCGCCCCGAACTTCCCGTACGTCGGGCTGCCGCGGAACAAGGCCGTCAACACCCCCTGACCGCTTTCGGACCCGAACGATTCCACGCTGGACGCGGCCGCCCGCGTCCGGCGTGGGGTGGAAGGTGTGGAGTGACCGAGGAATCGCCGTGAAGCGCCAGTACTGGTTGTGGTCCGCCGCGGTCGTCGCCGTGGCGGTGACGGCCGTCTCCTTCGCCGCCCGCTCGGGCGGCGCCCCCGCGCCGGCTCCCGAGCCGAACAGGGCGAACGCGTTGCAGACCAGGACGGTCGCGCTGCAGGACAAGCTGCACGCCCGGCCGGGGGACGCCGGGACGTGGGCCGAGCTGGGCGCCACCTACACCGAACTCGCCCGCGCCGGGGCCGATCCCTCGTACTACGCCAAGGCCCAGGGCGCGCTGGAGGAATCGCTGAGGATCGAGCCCGACGACAACGGCGACGCGATGCTCGGCCAGGGCGCGCTCGCCAACGCCCGGCACGACTTCGGCGCCGCGCGCGACTGGGGCGTCAAGGCGCAGGCCGTCCGGCCCGACTCCGCCGAGGTGCAGGGCGTCCTGGTCGACGCCTACACCCAGCTCGGCGACGACGCGGCCGCCACCACGGCGTTGCAGCGAATGCTGGACCTGCGTCCCGGTGTCGCCTCCTTCACCCGCGCCTCCTACCACTTCGAACTGCACGGCCGCGACGACGAGGCGAAGCAGGCGCTCGACCGGGCGCTCACCGCCGCGTCATCGGCCGACGAGCAGGTGTTCTGCCACTACTACCTCGGCGAGCTGGCGTTCAACCGCGGCGACCTCACCGAGGCCGCCCACCAGTACGACCAGGGGCTCGGGCTGAGCCCGCACGACGTGACCTCGTTGCAGGGCAAGGCGAAGGTCGCCGCGGCGCTGGGCAGGCTCGACGAGGCCGTCGACGGCTACCGGCAGGTCGTCAGCCGCGTCCCGGTGCCGCAGTACCTGCTGGAGTACGCCGAGCTGCTCGACCAGGCGGGCAGGCCCGCCGAGGCGGCCGCCCAGTACGCGATCCTCGCCGAGCAGAAGAAGCTGCTCGCCGCGCAGGGCGCCAACGACGACCTGACCCTCACGACCGTCGCGGCCGACCACGGCGACCCCGCCGAGGCCCTGCGGCTGGCGGAGGAGGAGTGGGGGCGCAGGCAGAGCGTGCTCGCCGCCGACGCGATGGCGTGGGCGTTGCAGGTCAACGGCCGCCACGCCGAGGCGCTGGAGTTCTCCGACAAGGCCGCTGCGCTGGGCTGGCGCAACGCCACGTTCTCCTTCCACCGCGGCATGATCCTCGCCTCGCTCGGCCGCGGCCCCGAAGCCGTGTCCGCGCTCACCGAGGCGCTGTCGGTGAACCCGTACTTCTCCCCGCTGCACGCGCCCGCCGCGCGGACCAAGCTCGCCGAGCTGGAGACCACCCGATGAGGCGCGCCGCGGTCGTGGTCGTCCTCTGCGGACTCGGGCTGCTGCTCGGCTCCGGGGTGTCGGCCGCCCACCCGCTGGGCAACTTCAGCGTCAACCACTCCGACGTGCTCCAGGTGCACCCCGACCGGCTCGACGTGCGGTCCGTCGTGGACCTCGCCGAGATCCCCACGCTCCAGGAACCCAAGCCGGTCGACGCGGCTGCCAAGTGCGCCGACGTCCGGTCCTCGTTGGACGCCCGCGTCGACGGCGACCGGCTGGACTTCACCACGAAGTCCGCCGAGGTCACCCACCCGGCGGGGCAGGCCGACCTGGCCACCACCCGGCTGGTGTGCGAGTTCAGCGCGCCGGTCGCGGTCGACGGCAAGGTCGCGATCACGTTCGCCGACACCTACCTCGACGACCGGATGGGGTGGCGCGAGATCGTCGCCACCGGCACCGGCGTGGCCCTGTCCGGCGACGTGCCGACCGGCAGCGCCACCGACGAGTTGCGCCAGTACCCCCAGGACCTGCTGAGCACGCCCATGGACGTGCGCTCGGTCAGCGTGGGCGCCGAACCCGGCGCCGGCACCGCGGCGACGGGCGCCACGCCCATCCGCACCGGTGTGGGGTTCATCGACAGCACCACGGCGGCGTTCACCGGTCTGATCGGCTCGCGTGACCTGACGCCGATGGTCGGCGTGCTGGCCGTGCTGCTCGCGCTGGTGCTCGGCGCGTCGCACGCGGCCCTGCCCGGCCACGGCAAGACCCTGATGGCCGCCTACCTGGCCGGACGCCGGGGCACCAGCCGCGACGCCGTGCTGGTGGGCGCGACCGTGACGTTCACCCACACCGCCGGGGTGCTGGTCCTGGGCCTGCTGCTCAGCGTGTCCAGCGCGCTGGCCGGTGACGTCGTGCTGCGCTGGCTGGGCATGGCCAGCGGCCTGCTGGTGGCCGTCATCGGCGGCGCGCTGCTGGTCTCCGCCCTGCGCCGCCGCAAAGCTGCCCGCTCCGGCGTCGAACCCGAGCACGGACATGGCCACGGTCATGGACATGGGCACGGCCACGGCCATTCGCACGGCCCCCGGTACGGCCGCGCGAGCCTGATCGGCATGGGCGTCGCGGGCGGCCTGGTGCCCAGCCCGTCCGCGCTGGTCGTGCTGCTCGGCGCCGTCGCGCTCGGCCGCACCTGGTTCGGCGTCGTGCTCGTGTTCGCCTACGGCGCGGGCATGGCCGCCATGCTCACCCTCGCCGGGCTGCTCCTGATCAAGGTGCGCGACCGCCTCGAGAACCTCGCGGTCACCGCCCGGCTCCGCAAACTGGCCGACTTCACCCCGTTCAGCACCGCCGCACTGGTGCTGGTCGTCGGACTCGGCCTCACCACCCGCGCACTGATCGGCTAAGGAGAAACACACCGTGAAACTGTTCTTGATCGCCACGGCCCTCTTGCTCGCGGGTTGCACCGCGGGAGGGGCCACCGCCGCCGGCGTCAAGTTCGACGACGAGGGCCTGGCGGACGTCGCGTGCATGAAGCACCAGCCCGCCCCGCCGAGCGCGAACTACACGAACGAGGACGGCGGGCCGACCGACGAGGTCCTGCCCGTGCTGCGGTACTACACCGCCCACGGCAAGAAGGCCTTCTGCGACGGCGCGGGCCCCAGTGCGGCGGACAAGGCGTGGGCCGCGGTCTACGTCGACCTCGGCGCGGACAAGGCCAACGTGGCCAAGCTCCTGGGGTAGCTGCCAGGATCTCCGGTGTGATCAGCATCGACCCGGAGTCCCAGGTCCCGCCGTACGAACAGGTCAGGGCGGGTTTCGCCCAGCGCATCGCCAACCGCGAGCTGGCCGTGGGCGCCCGCCTGCCCACGGTCCGCGCGCTGGCCGCCACCCTCGGCCTCGCGGTCAACACCGTCGCCCGCGCCTACCGCGAACTCGAGGAGGCAGGCCTCATCGAGACCCGCGGACGCGCGGGCACGGTGGTCAGCGCGGCGGGCGAGCGTTCCCGCGAACGCGCCCTCCGCGCCGCCCGCTCCTACGCCACGACCGCCCACGAGATCGGCCTGACCGCCGACGAGGCCCTCGACATCGTCCGCGCCGCCCTCGCCGACCGGGAGTCCCGGTGATCGTCCGTCCCGCCGTCGCGGCGGACCTGGACGCCTTCGTCGCCTCGGCGGCCGCGCTGTTCGCCGAGGACGGCGGCGTCCGCGATCCGCGCGTGGACGTGAGCTGGCCACTTCGGCACGGGCACGAGTACTACGGCGCCGCGATCGCCGCCGACAACGTCCTGTGCCTGCTCGCCGTCCACGACGACCGGGTCGTCGGCCACCTGCTGGGACGGCTCAAGGGCCCCAACGAGGTCCGCCCCGCCGTGGTCGGCGCCGAACTGGAGAGCATCCGGGTCGCCGAGGACGCGCGCGGCACCGGCGTCGGCGCGGCCCTGGACGGCGCGTTCCGGACCTGGGCGCTCGATCGCGGCGTCAACGAGATCACCGTGCACGCTTACGCCGCCAACACCGCCGCCCTCGCCTACTACCGGGCTCGCGGCTACCAGCAGCAGTCCGTCGTGCTGCGACTCCCGCTGGAGCGCTGAACGACCGGCCCCGCACGGCCGGTCGACCTCCTACACCGCTCGTGCGATGGCGATCGCGCCCTCAAGCCGTGCGCCCGCCTCGTAGAACATGTACTCCACGCCGTTCTCGGTCCCGAACGACGGCGCGGCCGAGCGGCCGCGGTCGGGCGCACCGCTCAGTGGCGTGTGGAACACCCCGAGGTGCACCTTCTTCGTGAAGTCGTTCCCCACCTCGGTCAGGTGCATCGTGCCGAGGTTGGTGTGGAACACCACGTAGGTGGTCCCGTTGCGGTAGGCCAGCGACGGGGCCGCGGCGTCGGTGGCCCCGACCTCGGAGGCCTTGATCAGGGGAGTCTGGGAGAACGTCCAGTTGCGACCGTCGGCCGACCACCCCCAGCCGATGTTCCGCTTGTTCGCGGTGGTGTTGGTCATGAACACCATGACGTAGTTCGCGCCGCGCGAGGCGATCTTGTGCTCGAACACCCTGGCGTAGGACGTCTCGGTGGTCCCGGACGGCAGCATCGACGTCGACAGCACCACCTTGTCGTAGGTGAAGGTGATGCCGTCCTTCGACCGCGCCAGCCGGGTGGTCGTGTTCTCGCCGTGGAAGTACAGCCACATCTCCTTGGCCGCGGTGTTCCACAGCACGTGCGCCGAGGACACGTGGGAGACCGAGTAGTGCGGCGCCCAGTCGCGCTTCACGATCGGGTTGTTCGGGTACTCGGTGAACGGGCCCTCCAGCGAGTCGCCGTAGGCGAGGCAGATGCCGCCGGGCGCGTCGTGGGGCGCGTAGTACAGGTAGAACCGGCCCAGCGCCCCGCTGACGCGGCCGACGGTGCCGCGGATGGTGGGGAAGATCAGCTCGTTGGTGGGGTTGTACTTCAGCGCGCTCTTGTCGAACGCCGTCCGCACGTACCGGTAGGTGGGGAATCCCGCGGGTCCGGCCGACGCGATCCCCGGCGCCAGCGACGTCACCGCCAGGCCGAGACCCAGACCTCCGCCCGCTCGGAACAGCGTCCTGCGGCTCAGTTCTCCGGTCATCGTGTGCTCCCTCTCGCCGTTGGGGGGTTGGCCGAGTGTCGTGTCCGCCGGAGGGGTCGGTCAAGGTGCTAATACGTATTAGTGCTGGGGAAACGCAAAATCGGACAAACTCTTGACATGCGCCGGAAACATCTCCACTCTGCTCGCTAATCCGCATTAGCACCGGGAGGGCCCATGACGCGCCGCGCACCACGGCAAGCGGACATCGCCGCGTTGGCGGGTGTCTCGCAAGCCACCGTCTCCGTCGTCCTCGGCGGCCGGGGGAGCGTGCGGATGGCCGAGGACACCCGGCTGCGGGTGCTCGCGGCCGCCGAGGAGCTGGGCTACGTACCGGATCCGGTCGCCACGCGGCTCGCGTCCAGGCGCAACCACATGCTCGGCCTGTACACGTTCAAGGCCACGTTCCCGACCGACGTCGCCGACTCCTACTACCCGATCCTGGTCGGGGTCGAGGAGCAGGCGGCCGCGCTGGGGCAGGACCTGATCCTGTTCACCGGCGCCGACGGCCGGGGCGAGCGCACGCACGACGAGGCGGCGATCCGGCGGACGAAGATCGCCGACGGGTGCCTGTTCTTCGGGCGGCACGTGCCCGTGGCGTCGATCGAGAAGCTCGTCGAGACCGACTTCCCGCTGGTCTACATAGGACGCCGGGACGAGCTGGACGGCCGGATCCCGTTCGTGGGCGCGGACTACGTGGCCGCGTCGGCCGCCGTGGTCGACCAGCTCGTCGGGCACGGCCACCGGGTGATCCGGTACGTCCGCGAGAACGACGACGCGCCCTCGTCCACCGACCGCGAACGCGGAGTCGTCGAAGCCTCCGCCAGGGCGGGGATCGACTGCCGGGTCGTGCGCACCGACGTCGACGGAACCACCGCCCAGGAGTGGCTGCACGACGGGGTCACCGCGGTCGTGGTCGAGGAGACCGACACCGACGCCGCCTACCTCGCCGTGCGGAGGGCCGTCGACGGCACCGACCTGTCCTACGCCGTGCTCGGCCGACCACCCGAGGGCGGCGAGGACGTCACCGGGTTCGAGGTGCCCCGCCGCGAGATGGGCCGCCGCGCCGTCGAACTGCTGGTCGAGCTGATCACCGGCGACCCGAAGGACCTCCACCAGCTCCTGCCCTGCACCCCGGTGCCGGGCACCACCGTGAAGGACGTGCGATGACCGAACTGGACACCGAGATCCTCGTCGTCGGGGGCGGCCTCGGGGGAGTGGCCGCGGCGCTGGCCGCCGCGGGCGCGGGGCACCGGGTGGTGCTGACCGAGGAGACCGACTGGATCGGCGGCCAGCTCACCGCGCAGGGCGTGCCGCCGGACGAGAACCCGTGGATCGAGCGGTTCGGCGCCACCGCCTCCTACCGGCGCGTCCGCGAGGGCATCCGCGACTACTACCGCAGGCACTACCCGCTGCGCGCCGAGGCGATGCGGCTGGCGGAGCTGAACCCCGGCGCGGGACGGGTCAGCAAGCTCTGCCACGAACCGCGCGTGGCCCTGGCCGTGCTGGAGGCGGCCCTGGCGCCGCACCGCAGCGCCGGGCGGATCACCGTGCTGACCCGGCACCGGCCGACCGGCGTGCACACCACCGGCGACTCGGTCGACGCGGTGGACCTGGTGGACGACGACGGCGGCACCGTGACGGTGCGCGCGGACTACGTGCTGGACGCCACCGAGAACGGCGACCTGCTGCCGATGGCGGGCGTCGAGCACGTCGTGGGGGCGGAGTCGCGGGCCGAGCACGACGAGCCGCACGCCCCGGACGTCGCCGACCCGACGAACCTCCAGGGCATCACCTACTGCTTCGCCCTGTCCCACCACGCGGGCGAGGACCACGTCGTCGACCGGCCGCGCATGTACGACTTCTGGCGCTCCTACCGGCCGGCGTTCTGGCCCGGCCCGCTGCTCGGCTTCACCGCCCCGGACCCGCGCACCCTCGAACCCGTCGCGCGCACGTTCGAACCGAACCCCGACACCGACCCGCTGGCCGTCACCGCGGACCAGAGCGCCGACGCGGGCGACAAGGAGCTGTGGGCGTTCCGCCGCATCCTGGCCCGCGGGATCCACCAGCCGGGAGCGTTCGACTCCGACATCACGCTGGTCAACTGGCCCCTCAACGACTACTGGCTGTCCCCGGCCCTGGAGATCCCCGGCGTGGTCGACGCGGCGGCCGTGGCCAAGGCGCACGACGAGGCCAAGCAGCTCTCCCTGTCGGTCCTGCACTGGTTGCAGACCGAGGCGCCGCGGGTCGACGGTGGCACGGGCTTCCCCGGCCTGCGGCTGCGCCACGACGTCATGGGCACCGCCGACGGCCTGGCCAAGTCCGCCTACGTCCGCGAGTCCCGCCGGATCAGGGCCGTCACCACGATCACCGAGCACGACGTGTCCCTCGACCTGCTCGGTCCCGGTGAACGCACCCGCTACGCCGATTCCGTCGGCGTCGGCAGCTACCGCATCGACCTGCACCCCTCCACCGCGGGCGACGGCTACGTCGACATCGCCAGCGTCCCCTTCGAGATCCCTCTCGGCGCGCTCCTGCCGCAACGGGTCGACAACCTGCTGCCTGCGGGCAAGAACATCGGCACCACCCACATCACCAACGGCTGCTACCGGCTCCACCCCGTCGAGTGGAACGTCGGCGAGGTCGCGGGCCACCTCGCGGGCTTCGCCCTGCGCCGCGGCAGGTCCCCGCGGCAGATCCGCGCCGACACCAAGCTGCACGACGAGTTCGCCCAACTCCTGGACCATGCGGGCGTCGAACGCCACTGGCCCGACGTGCGCGGCTACTGACCCATGAATTCACCGGAGGTGTTCGCGATGGAGCCACACCCGGTCCGGATCGGCGTCGACGTCGGTGGCACGTTCACCGACGCCGTGGCCGTGGACGCGACGACGTTCGCCCTGCTCGGCCAGGTCAAGGTCCCCACCAGCCACGACCACGCCGACGGCGTGGCGCACGGCATCCTGGCGGCGTTGCGCGAGTTGCAGGACAAGACCGGGATCGACGCCTCCGCGGTGTCGTTCCTGGCGCACGGCACGACCCAGGCGACGAACGCGCTGCTGGAGGGCGACGTCGCGACCGTGGGGGTGGTCGGGATCGGCCGCGGCTTCGAGTCGTGGGCGACCGGGCGGCTCAAGGGGCTCGCGAAGCTCCAGCTCACCCCCGGCAAGGGGCTGCCGGTCCGGTACGCCGGGCTGCGCGACGCCGACGACCCGGTCGCGGTGAAGGCCGCGGTGGCCAAGGTCGTGGAGGAGGGCGCCGAGGTCGTGGTGGCGGTGCAGCCGTTCAGCGTCGACGACCCGCTGGGGGAGCGGGAGGTCGTGGCGCAGGCCCGGTCCCAGGGGCTGCTCGCCACCGCAACGCACGAGATCACCGGGCTGTACGGGCTGGCGAAACGGGCCCGCACGGCGGTGCTCAACGCCGGGATCATGCCGCGGATGGTCGAGACCGCGGACCTGGTCGAGCGCAGCGTCGCGGCGGCGGGCATCACCGCGCCGCTGATGGTGATGCGCGGCGACGGCGGCGTGATGTCCCTGCCGGAGATGCGGAAGCGGCCGCTGCTGACCGCGCTGTCCGGACCCGCCGCGGGTGTGGCGGGGGCGTTGATGGGGGAACGGCTCAGCGAAGGGGTGTTCCTGGAGACTGGCGGCACGTCGACCGACATCAGCGTCGTTCGCCGCGGCCGGGTGCAGGTGCGGCACGCCCGGCTCGGCGGCCGCGAGACCTACCTGCCCGCGCTGGACGTGCGCACGGTCGGCGTCGGCGGCGGATCCCTGGTCCGGCTCGACGGCACGTCCGTGTGCGCAGTCGGCCCGCGCAGCGCGCACATCGCCGGTCTCGCCTACGCCTGCTTCGCCCCCGCCGGGGCGTTGGTGGACGCCAAGCTCGTGACCATCGCGCCACGGGAGGGCGACCCCGCGGACTACGCGGCGCTGGAGACGCCCGACGGCACCCGGTACGCGCTCACCCTGACCTGCGCCGCCAACGCGCTGGGCGTGGTGCCCGACGACAGCTACGCGCACTGCGACCCCCGAGCCGCGCGGAACGCGCTGGAACCCCTCGCCAAGACCCTCGGACTGTCCATCCAGGACGCCGCGGGAGCCGTGCTGCGCCAGGCGGTCAAGCCGGTGCGGGCCGTCGTGGACGACCTGGTCGACGGCTACCGCCTCGACCGCGCGACCCTCAGCCTGGTCGGCGGGGGAGGAGGGGCCGCGGCCGTCACGCCGTTCCTGGGCGCCGAGTCCGGACTGGACTGGCGGATCGCCGCGCACAGCGAGGTCATCAGCCCGCTCGGCGCCGCGCTCGCCCTGGTCCGAGAGTCGGTCGAGAAGATCGTGCCCAACCCGTCGCACACCGACATCCTGGCGGTGCGCGCGCAGGCCGAACAGGCGGTGATCACCCAGGGCGCCGACCCGGCGGGCGTCGAGGTCGACGTCACGGTCGACCCGCAGCGCAACCTGATCCTCGCCGTCGCCACCGGCGCGACCGAACTGCGCACCAAGGACCGCGCCGCCGTGGCGGACGAGGACCAGGTGCTCGCCGACGTCGCCCGCACCCTCGGCGTGCCCGGCGGGGAGGTCAGCGAGCTGGCCCGCACCGGCCACCACCGCGCCCTGGGCGCCCGGAGCAGGCCCAAGGGGTTCCTCGGCCGGTTCCGGCCGATCGCGCAGCACGTGCGGGTCGTCGACACCGACGGCGTGGTCCGGCTGCACAGCGCGAACGCCCACGTGGAGCGCACCAGCGTCGGCGAGGCCTCCGGCACGCTCGCCCGCCTCGTCGACGAGCACACCCGCGTCGGCGACGGCGGCAGCCGCGCCCCCGCGGTGTGGCTGCTGGT
The DNA here is from genome assembly GCF_032460545.1 of Umezawaea sp. Da 62-37. Classification (GTDB taxonomy): domain Bacteria; phylum Actinomycetota; class Actinomycetes; order Mycobacteriales; family Pseudonocardiaceae; genus Umezawaea. Next base: position 127,852 of record NZ_CP135965.1, on the reverse strand, counting down.
CGGCCCCAAGATCGCCGACCTGTCCGGCGTGCTCGACCGCGACCAGCTCGTCGCGCTCATCGGCGCCGAGCTGAAGTCCCGCACCCCCGACGAGCCGCTGGTCGCCATCCTGGAGGACCGCGGATGACCGACGAGGACCTGGCCGTGGCACTGCTGAGAGCCACGCCCACGCACGAGAACCGCACCGAGGAGCAGCTCCGCTCCTGGGCCGCCACCGCGCTGGAGTTCGCCGACGAGCTGCCCGTGGAGCCCGCCGACGTCCACGTCGTCGAGAAGTCCGACGGCGTCACCGGGGGCCTGGTGACGCTCGCCGAGTACGACGCCCGCACGCGCACCGTGACCGTCCACACCGACAGCCTCGCGCTGCTCGCCGACGTCGCCGCCCGCAAGGGCTGGACCGACGTCACCCCCGAAGCGCTCCGGGAAGCCGCCGTGGCGCACGAGGTCGCGCACCACCGGCTGCACGGCGGGCTGGCGCGCGCCCTGCGCCGCCGCCTCGACCACGTCGTCTGCCGCGTCGGCTCGCTGAAGGTCCGAGGTCACGTCGTGGGCGCCGACGAGGTCGTCGCCCACCGCTACGCCCACCGCGCCAGCGGCCTGCGGCGCAGCCCCCTGCAGCTGTCCGCCGCGCTAGCCGAACTCGGAGGTTGACCCGTGGGGTACGCAATCCTGGCCGTGATGGCCGTCGGGGTCGTCCTGATGCTCACCCGCGTGCTGCCCACGGCGTTCGCGCTGGGCCTGCTGGCAGTGGTGATCGCCCTGCTGGCGGGCGCCTCGGTGCTGGGGGACAAGAACAGCGTCGGCACGACCGTCCTGCAGACCGGCTCGACCCTGCTGGCCGCCACGATGGTCGCGGTGCTGCTCGGCTCGTGGCTGGGCACGCTGATGGAGGACACCGGCATCGCCGCCACGCTGGTGCGCAAGATCGTCGAGTTCGGCGGTGAACGCCCGGCGGTCGTCGCCGTCGGCGTCTACGTGGTCGCCGTCCTGTGCGGCAGCATCACCGGCTCCGCGCCCGCCGCGATGCTCGCGGGCGTGGTCGGCATCCCGGCCATGATCGCCGTCGGCGTCCGGCCCGTGGTGGCCGGTGGCACCGTCCTGATGGGCATCGCGACCGGTCTGCCGCTGGACCTCATCGGCTGGCAGTTCCTGTCCGACGCGATCAAGCTCCCGATCGAGCAGGTCCGGTCCTTCCAGCTCAGGCTGTTCCCGATCGTCCTGGTCGGCAGCCTGCTCTACATCCTGGTCGAGACCCGCCGCCGCGGCGCGCGGCACGCGTGGGCCGTCCGGCTCGACGCCAAGCCGTCCACGCGGGTCCGCCGCGGCGACGCCCCCTGGTACGCGCTCGTCTCGCCGCTCGTACCGATCGTGCTGGCACTCGGCTTCCACGTGCCGATCGTCGCGTCGCTGCTGGCCGGTGTGGTGTTCGCCCTGGTCACCACGACCCGACCCGGCAAGCTGGGGGAGAGGGCGCTGCGCTCGCTCTACCGGGCGTTCGACGTGGCCGCGCCGCCGATCGTGCTGTTCGTGGCGATCGGCATGCTGCTCTCGGCCGTGCGGCTGCCCGGCGCGGTCAGCGCGTTGACGCCGATCGTCTCGGCGCTCAGCCCGTCCGGGACGCTGCTGTTCGTCCTGGTGTTCGCCGCGCTGGTCCCGCTGTGCCTGTACCGGGGGCCGTTCAACATCTACGGCCTCGGCGCCGGGGTCGCGGGGGTGCTGGTGTCCGGCGGCGTCTACCCGGCCACCGCCGTGCTGGGCCTGATGGCCTCCTACGGGCAGGTGCTCGGCGTGTCCGACCCGACCAGCACCCAGACCGTGTGGAGCGCCCAGTACGCGGGCGTCCGCCCGGAGAGGGTGATGGCCTCGACCCTGCCGTACACGTGGCTCATCGCCATCGGGGGGCTGGTGCTGACCACCGTGCTCTACCTGACCTGAACCGGCACCTCGGCCGCCTCGGCGTGGAAGCCCGCCCCGGTGAACAGCGCCGAGGCCTCCGACCACGCCCGGTCCGCCTCGTCGTGCCGCCCGACGTCGGTGAGCGCGTACCCCAACCGGCACAGCGACCGCGCCACCTCGGGGTCGAGGCCGAGTTCCACCGACGCCTCCAGCGCGCGTTCCGCCCACCCCACCGCGATCGCGGGGTCGGCGGAACGCGCGCTGAGCAGCCGCCACGACCACACCAGCCCCACCCGGTCGTCGTGCTCCTCCAGGTACGCGTGCGCCTGCCGCACCAGCTCGTCGACGACCTCCTCGTGACCGGCCCGCAGCAGCACGTCCGCCAGGAACAGCCGGATGATCGCCGCCATGTCCGGGTCGCCCATCCGCTCGGCCAGGGTGAGCGCGGTCGCCAGGTGCTCGGCGGCGGTGTCCAGCTCGCCGGTGAACCGCAGCAGCCGCCCGAGCTCCAGCACGGCCCCGAACACCCCGCGCTCGTCGTCCAGGACCGTGGCCAGGTCGCGACCTCGGGTCAGGTGCGCCAGCGCCTCGTCGAAGTCGCCCGCCCGCCGCGCGATCGCGCCCAGCGACGCCAGCACCTCGACCTCGCCGTGCGCGTTGCTCGACGCCCTGAACCGCACCGTCGCCTGCCGGTGGCACTCGCGCGCCCGCTCCGGCCGGCCGCGCCACTCGTGCATCCACCCCGACGCGTACCAGGCGTACCCGGCGCCCCAGTCGTCGCCGACCGCCTCGAACCCCAGCCGCGCGCGGTCGAAGTCCGCCTCGGCCTCGTCGAACCGGTGCTGCCGCACCCGCAGGATCCCGCGCTGCTGCACCAGGACCGGCTCGGTGTCGCGGGTCGCGAACGGCAGCGCCACCTCGATCAGCCACTCCCAGTCGTCGAACCGCGCCCGCAGGTCGCAGAACGCCCCCGTCGCGATCACCAGCCCGCACACCTGCTCGGCCATCCCCAGTTCGGCGGCCTGCGCCACCGCCGCCCGGATGCCGAGCCACTCGTCGTCCAGCCACGCCACCGGGTCCGCGGGCAGCCGGGCCGCCAGCTCCGAGTACGGGCGTTCGCGCTCCGGCAGCCGCAACGCCTCCTGCGGCAGGTCGGCGTTGACCCGCTCGGCCAGGTCGCGCCACGTGTCGAACAGCCTGAGCAGGGGAGCGGGGTCGTCGTCGGCGACCTCGCGGCCGAACACCCGCACCAGGTCGTGCAGCCGGTACCGCTGCCGCCCGAGGGTGTCGCGCCCCGCGAAGTCGACCAGTCGGGCGTCGACCAGCGCCTCGACGTGCTCCTCGGCCTCGTCGAGCCCGAGGTCGAGCAGGGGAGCGGCGACACCGGCCGCGAAGTCCGGGCAGTCGAGCCTGGCCAGCAGCCCGAACAGCCTCCGCCGCGTCGCGTCCAGGCCGTCGTGGCTCAGCGCCAGGCTGGCCCGCACGTCCAGGTCGCCGACCCGCAGTTCGTCGAGCCTGCCGCGCTGGTCCTCCAACCTGCCCGCGAGCTGCGCCAGCCGCCAGTGCGGGCGGGCCACCAGGCGGCCGACCGCGATGCGCAGCGCCAGCGGCAGCCTGCCGCAGTACCCGGCGATCTCCCGCGCCGCCTCGGGTTCGGCGTCCACCCGCTTCGCCCCCAGCGCGCCGCGCAGCAGGCCCAGCGCGTCCTCGGCGGGGAACACCTCCAACGGCACCACCCTCGCGCCCTCCAGCCCCGCGAGCGCGGTCCGGCTGGTGATCAGCACGGCCGCCGTCGGAGTGCCCGGCAGCAGCGGGCGGACCTGGGCCTCATCGGCGGCGTTGTCCAGCACGACCAGCACCCGCCGGTCGGCCAGCCGGTCGCGGTAGAGGCCGATCCGGTCGTCCAGCGACGCCGGGATCGCGCTGCCCGGCACACCGAGGCCGCGCAGCAGCCGGTCCAGCGCCTCGGCCGGGCCCACCCCGGTGCCGCGCAGGTTCAGGTACAGCTGGCCGTCGGGGTAGTCGTCGCGGACCAGGTGCGCCACGTGCACCGCCAGCGTCGTCTTGCCGACACCGCCGAGGCCGGTGATCGTCCAGACGCCCCGCAGCCCCGAGGTGATCGCCTCGACCTCCGCGGCGCGCCCGGTGAAGTCCGGCACCGCGGGCGGCAGCCACGCGGGTCCGGTCCGCCCGGCCAGCACCGACTGGTGGAGCCTGCGCAGCTCGGCGTTGGGCTCGATGCCCAGCTCCTCGGCCAGCACCTCGCGGGCCCGCCGGTAGGTGTCCAGCGCCTGCGCCTGGCGGCCGCCGCGGTGCTGCGCGGACATGAGCTGCGCCCAGAAGCGTTCCCGCAACGGGTGCAGCGCGACCAGGGCCAGCAGCTCGTCGACCAGGTTCTCGTGGCGGCCGAGGAGCAGCTCCACCTCGTTGCGGCGCTCGACGGCCTCCCAGCGCTGCTCGTCCAGGCGGTCCGCGTCGGCGGTCCCGTCGCGCCGGGACGGCACCTGGACGAAGGCCGGACCGCGCCACAGGCCCACCGCTTCGTCGAGGAGCGCGGACTCGGCGTCCAGGTCCCCGGACTCCTCAGCGGCACGGGCCCCGGCTCGGAGTTCGCGGAACCTGGTGAGGTCGAGCTGGTCGGAGTCGACGTGGATCGAGTAGCCGGTGGGAGTCGTGCGGACGATCTCCCGCGCCGTGCCGTCGTCGAGGAACTGGCGCAGGCGCATCACGTAGGTCTGGAGGGTGCCGCGGGCCGCACCCGGCGCACCCGCGCCCCAGAGGTGGTCGATGAGCTCGTCGACGTGGACGGACTCGTTGGGGGTGGCCAACAACGCGGACAGCAGGACGCGTTGCTTGGCGGAGCGGATGGTGATCACCCGCCCGCCGTCCCGAACCTCCAGCGGTCCGAGCACCAGGAAGACCCAGCGCCGCACCGCCACCCCCGTAGTCGTGTGCGGACGATCCTATCGGGGGTGGAGGGGAGGGGTCAGTAACCGGCCTTGGGCATCATCACCCAGAGGACCAGGTACACGACGAACTGGGGGCCGGGGAGCAGGCAGGACAACACGAAGATCAAGCGCATCGTGTTGGGCTTCATGCCGAAGCGGTCGGCCAGGCCGGCGCACACACCGGCGATCACCTTTTTGTGCTGGGGCCTCGTCAACGTGGAAGTCATGACTCAAGAGTGCCCGTGGTCAAACACGAGGGCATCGGTGATGACCCTGAACTAGTGGGTCAGGGGTGTGTGGGAGTTGTCATGGGGGTGGGGAGGCAACCTCGGGCGGAGATGGGGTTCGAGGTGGAGGTGCTTGATCGTCGGACCTCCTGGGAACCTTGTCCGACAAGGGATGGCTCCGGATCGGGGTGGGACCGCCAGGCCGGAGGCGCTCGGAATCCGTATCCGGCCTTGTGGGGCATATGTCTTGCGAGTCCTGTTCGCCCCGCACCTCGATGTCAGGTTGGCACCCGACCACACCGGGTCGTGACCTCGGGCTCGTACCCTCATCGGGTGGTCGCAACCCCCGTGGCGGCGGAATTGCCCGTCGCCGACATCCCGCCCAGCCGTCGTGAGCGCGACGTGCGTGGATTCCTGCTCCGAGTCGCCCTCTCCGTCGCGGGTGGGGTGCTCGTCTACCTGAGTTTCCCGCCGCGCACGGTGTGGTGGTTGGCACCGCTCGGTTTCGCGTTGCTCGGGTGGGTGCTGCACGGCCGTCGGGCGCGGGCGGGATTCGGGTTCGGTGTCCTGTTCGGACTCGGGTTCCTGGTGCCGTTGTTGGCGTGGACCGGGGAGTTCGTCGGGGCGATCGCCTGGTTGCCCCTGAGCCTGGCCTGCGCGGCGCTGATCGGACTGGGGACCGCCGCGATGGCGGTGGTGTGGAAACTGCCCCTGGCGCCGCTCTGGGGCGCCCTGCTGTGGGTGGCCGACGAGGCGCTGCGCGGCGTGTTCCCGTTCGGCGGGTTCCCGTGGGGGAAGATCGCGTTCGGGCAGCCGGAGGGGTGGTACCTGCCGCTGGCGGCGTTGGGCGGCGCGCCGCTGATCGGGTTCGCGGTGGTGTTGACCGGGTTCGGGGCGGCGGCGGTCGCGCGGAACTTCCGGGACTGGCCCGCCGCGCTCCTGGTGGTCGTCCCGCTGGCGGCGGGACTGGCGGCGAACGGGGTGGTGGGCACCGATCCGAGCGAGGGCACCGCCGTGGTGGCGGCGATCCAGGGCAACGTGCCGAGGGCGGGGCTGGACTTCAACTCGCAGCGGCGGGCGGTGCTGGACAACCACGTCAAGCGCACCGAGGAACTCGCGCAGGACGTGGCGAACGGCAAGCAGGAGCAGCCGGACCTGGTGATCTGGCCGGAGAACTCCTCCGACATCGACCCGTTCCGCAACCCCGACGCCGCCGTCCGCATCCAGCAGGCGGCCGAGGCGATCAAGGCGCCCATCGCGGTGGGCGCGGTCGTCCTGGGCGACGACGGGCTGCCGCGCAACACGGTGATCCTCTGGGACCCGGTCCAGGGGCCGATCGACCAGTACACGAAGCGCAAGCTCCAGCCGTTCGGCGAGACGATGCCCTACCGGTCGTTCTTCCGGATCTTCACCAAGCTGGTCGACCGCGCGAACAACTTCCAGCCAGGCACCGACCCCAGCGGGTTCACGATGGGACCGGCGAAGGTGTCGCTCGACACCTGTTACGAGGTCGCCTTCGACGAGATCGTCCGGGAGAACGTGAAGACCGGGGCGAACCTGATCGCGATCCCCACGAACAACGCCACTTTCGGCTACACCGAGATGACCTACCAGCAGCTTTCGATGTCGCGGGTCCGCGCGGTGGAGCACGGCCGGGCCGTCGTGGTGGCGGCCACGAGCGGGGTCAGCGCGATGGTGCACCCGGACGGCTCGGTGAGCCAGAGCACGGGCATGTTCACCCCGGCCGCACTGGTCGAGAGGTTGCCGCTGCGCGGGCAGACTACGCTGGCCACTCGGCTTGGTGCTTGGCCCGAGTGGGTGATGTCCGCACTCGGGCTGCTGGCCTTGGCGTTCTGCATTGCCCAAACACGACGAGGAGCGCGTCCGGAGCCCGATCGGGGCCCCGGCGAGGAGGAAACGGATGACGGACCAGCAGGCGCAGCCTGACCGCGAGCTCGGGCCGGTGCTGGTGGTGATCCCGACCTACAACGAGCGGGACAACATCGGGAAGATCGTGAAGCGGTTGCACGCGGCCCTGCCGCAGGTGCACGCGCTCGTGGTCGACGACGGCAGCCCGGACGGGACCGGACAGGTCGTGGACGACATGGTGGCCGCGGACGACCGCGTCCACGTGCTGCACCGCACGGAGAAGGCGGGACTCGGCGCGGCGTACGTCGCGGGCTTCGGCTGGGGCTTGGAGCGCGGCTACGAGTTCCTCGTCGAGATGGACGCGGACGGCTCCCACGCCCCCGAGGACCTGCCGAGGATGCTCGACGCGGCCGCGGGCGCGGACCTGGTGATCGGCTCGCGCTACGTGACCGGCGGCAGCGTGGTGAACTGGCCCAAGTCCCGCGAGGTGTTCTCCCGCGGCGCGAACCTGTACTCGCGCATCGCGCTCGGCGCGCCGATCAAGGACATCACCGCGGGCTTCCGGGTGTACCGGGCCGAGGTGCTGCGCAAGCTCAAGCTGCACAACGTGGCGTCCTCGGGCTACTGCTTCCAGATCGACCTGTCGTGGCGCACCCACGAGCTCGGCTTCCGCATCGTCGAGGTGCCCATCACCTTCACCGACCGGGTGATCGGCGAGTCGAAGATGAGCGGCAACGTCGTGCGCGAAGCCCTGATCCGGGTCACCAAGTGGGGCCTGCGCCGCCGTGGCAACCAGCTGCGGTCCGTGTTCGCCCCCAAGGCGAAGACGCCCAGCGGCACCGCCAAGTAGTCCCCGAACAGCACAAGGGGCCGCCCACCGGAATCCGGTGGGCGGCCCCTTGTCGTTCTTGGACGTGCTCTGGGTCAGGCGGTTCGGGTACGCCGTCCACGCAGCTCTTCGAGCCGCTCGTCGAGCAGCTCCTCGAGCTCCGGGATGGTCCGGCGCTCCAGCAGCATGTCCCAGTGGGTGCGCGGCGGCTTGATCTTCTTGGCCTCCGGCTCGACTCCGTCGATGATCTTCGACTCGGTGCCGTGGAGGCGGCATTCCCAGGTCGGAGGCAGTTCGGCGTCGTCGGAGAACGGAACCTCGAAGTCATGCCCCTTGGGGCAGGCGAACCTCGCGACGCGGCGCGGGGCTAGGTCGTGGTTGCGGTCCGTCTCGTAGCTGACTGCTCCGAGCCGGCTGCCACGTAGAACGCGGTCGGCCATGGCGCTGTCCTTTCGCTCGGCTCAGGGCCGGGGCCCAGGCTTCTTGCTCACCGAGTGCAACGTACGGATTGGTCCGTTCGTTCCCCGGTATACGGTCATGGTCGCCCACAGTGACGTCTTTCACCCGTCAACGAAGGCGTCCTACTAAGGGATGCAATCGCGCCAGGATCGTGACGCGTTAGCAAGCTACCGTGTGAGTTCGTCACACGAATGGAGCAGTCCCCCCTGAAAGCGTGCGCTTACGCCAGCCTAAGCTGACCACTTTGGGCTACGTTCGGCCCTAGGTCGCCCAGTCGGAAGTGACGCCTGCAGAGGACTTGATAGCGGACAGTAGTTTCGGTGTGTTCCGGAACACTGCCACGCTCCGTGTCAGGTCGCATCTGCTCCGTGTCCGCGACCATCACCGTGTCACCCGCTCGAATTACCCGGCCCGCCCGCACCCTGGCGTTGAACCGGCCCTGGAGACCGCACCAGCACAGGACCTCCACCTGGATGGCCTGCAGGTCGTCTGCCAGCTCGAACAGCCTGCGCGAGCCGGGGAACATCTCACCGCGGAAGTCCGTGGCGAGCCCGAAGCAGTAGATGTCGACCTGGACCTCGTCCGCCAGCTCCGCCAACTGTTCCACCTGAACGGGTGACAGGAACTGGGCCTCGTCCACGATGAGGTAATCCACCCTCTGCCCCAGTGCCCACTGCGCCCGCACCAGCAGCCTCAGATCGTCGTCGGAGACCTCGACGGCCTCGTGGGCGATCCCTATGCGGCTGGAGATCTGCGGCTTGCCGGAGCGGTCGTGGCGCACCAGCAGGAGGCCGCGGCGGCCCTGGCGGGAGTTGTTGTGGTCGATCTGCAGCGCCAGCGTCGACTTCCCGCAGTCCATCGGCCCGAAGTAGAACTTCAGGTGCCCGACCACGGGCGCGGAGCCGCGCGAACCGGCTACGGGGACCGCTGACAGGGCATCGGTGGGGTCTTGGGATGACGGGGGCGCTTCCACGGCGGGTCACCCTAGTGGTTCGACCTCGGACGGTCCGTTCGGCGGGGTTGTCACGGGCTCGTCGGAGGGCGTCTCGACCGTCGTTCCCGGTGCCTCTGACGTCGGCGGTGCCTCGGTCGTGGTGGGCGCCGGGGGTGCCTCGGTGCTGGTCACCTGGGGTGCCGTCGACTCGGGGGTGCTGACCGACGTGGTGATCGGAGCGCTGAACGCCTCCGGTGCTCGTGCGGGTGCCTGTGCAGGTGCCTGTGCAGGTGCCTGGGCGACCGGGGCGAACGACGGCACCTCCGACATCGGGCCGACCGCGGCCTCCGGTGCGGCGGCGGGCGGGTTGACGACCGATGTCGGCGCGTTCGGGGTGGCGGGGGCGGGGGAGCCGCCGACGAACCAGAACGCCGCGGCGGCCGCGGTCACCGACAGGCCGAGCAGGGCGAGCGAGGCCCGGCGGGCGTGGCGGCGGGCCGGGGTGGGGTACCCGACCTGGCGGGTCGGGGTGGCGTCGGGTGCGACGGGGCTCGGGATGTCGGCCGAGGTGGCGTCCAGGAGGTCGCTGGAGAGACTGGCGGGCTCGGGGGTGGGCCTGGAGATGATCACGGGCCTGGAGCCGTCGGAGATCCGCCGCAGGAGCCGGTCGAGTTCGTCCACCTCGGGGCGGTCCGCGGGGTCGGCGGCCAGCAGCCGGTCGATCACCGGGCGCAGTTCCGCGGCGTGGGTCGGGGGCTCGGGGCGTTCGGTGACGATCGCGGTCACGGTGGCCACCGGGTCGCCCCGATCCACCGGGGGCCTGCCCTCGACCGCCGCGTAGAGGGTCGCGCCCAGCGACCACAGGTCCGAGGCCGGGCCCATCGGCAGCCCGCGGGCCCGTTCCGGGGCGATGTAGGAGGGCGCGCCGAACAGCGTGCCGACCATCCTCGTCCCGGTGTCGGCGGCGATGCCGAAGTCGGTCAGGTGGGCGTCGTCGCGCTCGTCGAGCAGCACGTTGCCGGGCTTGACGTCGCAGTGCACGACCCCTTGGGCGTGGATCGCCGCGAGTCCGGCGAGCACCTGCCGTCCCATGGCGGCGGCCTGCCGCGGCGACATGGTCCCGTCGTCGGCGAGCACCGCCGAGAGAGACCGCGACCGCACCAGCCGCATCACCAGCCAGGGCTTGTCGTCCTCGTAGACCAGGTCGTACACGGTCACGACGTTGGGGTGGCACACCTTCGCGCCGACCTGCGCCTCGTGCCGCATCCGCTCCTCGTGGTCGGGGTGGACCTCCTTGATGGCCACCTGTCTGCGCAGCAGGTGGTCGTCGGCGGACCACACGACACCCATGCCGCCCGACCCGATTCGGTCGAGCAGCCTGTACCTGCCTGCCAGCAGATCCGCCTGGTCAAGGATCACCTCCACAAGATCCCCCGTCGGGGCGAATCGTAAACCTGATCGGATCTACCGTTTCAGTGCTGACTGAAGTACCGCGCGTGCTCGACCGGTGACAGCGGGTAGGAACCGCCGTCCGACGGGACGGGTCCGGGGGTTCCGGCAGGTCGGAGGGGTCGATCGAACCCGAGGGATCCGCGAAGCGGTCCGCGGCGTCGGAGACCTCGATGGCCCGACAGCGCCGGGAACCCGTCGCCTTCGAACCGCGCACGCGGTCCGCGACGAACACGGACGGGGGTCGCTGTAACGATGGCGGCGTCCCGGTCGAATCCGAGTCGATCGGCCCGTCACCAGGGGAGGTCGATCGGCTGAACGGTTCGAGCAGGGAGTCGCTGGTGCAGTCGGAGCACGGGTCGCCGGTGTCCATGAGCCTGGAGACCACGTCGGTGATCAGCTACGCGATGGCCCACAACGAGGTCTCGGTGATCAACCGGCTGGTGGTCGACGGGGTCGACGAGGACGTCGTGGGCGCCGTCGTGCGGTTCGACGTCGTCGACGCCCACGGCCCGCTGGCGGAACCGCACAGCCGGACCCTCGACCTGCCCGGCGGGCGGCCCGTGGTACTCACCGACCAGCGACTGGCGCTCGACCCGCTGGCGATGGCACGGGTGGAGGAGCAGCGGCCCGGCGTCATCCGGGTGTGGCTGGAGATCGACGGGGTGCGGCGGGCGGAGGCGTCGGTCCGGGTGCGGGTGCTGGCGGCGCGGCAGTGGTCGGCCAGTCCGCTCGCGCTCGGGCTGGAGATGCTGGCGGCCCACGTGATGCCCAACCACCCGGCGGTCGTGGAGCTGATGGGGCACGTCGCCGACCGGTTGCTGGTCACGACCGGCAGCCCGTCGCTCCAGGGCTACCAGGCGGGCCCGGACCGGGTCGACGACATCGCGCGCGCCGTGTTCGACGTGCTGCGGACGCGGGGGATCCGCTACAGCGGACCACCCGCGAGCTGGGCCGACGACGGCCAGAAGGTCCGCACGCCGGGAGAGGTGCTGGAGGACCGCGTCGGCACGTGCCTCGACCTGGTGGTCGTGGCCGCGGCGGTGTTGGAGCAGGCCGGGCTCGGCCCGCTGCTGTGGCTGGTCGAGGGGCACGCCTTCCTCGGGTACTGGCGCGAGGAGTCCTCGCTCGACGGTGCCGCGCAGACCGACGTGGCCGACGTGGTGAACCTGGTCGACCTCGGGCGGATCCGGCTGGTGGAGACGACGCTGGTCACCGTCCGCGCGGACTCGCCGCCGTTCCGGGACAGCCACCGCCCGCCCTACGACGCGTACCTGACCGGGGACCTGGACCAGGTGCTCGGGGTGGTCGACGTGCGCCAGGCCCGGCGGGACCGGGTGGTGCCGCTGCCCGCGCGCACCACGGACGCCGAGGGCAACGCCGTGATCAGCTTCTACACGCCCACCGCCAGTTTCTGGCCGGAGGTGGCGAGCGTGGCCCGGTCGGGCTCCGGACCCAGGCACGCGGTGGCGGCGCCCGCGCGGGTGGCGCGGTGGAAGAACGCGCTGCTGGACCTGAGCCTGCGCAACCGGCTGGTCAACTTCACCGCGGGCGCGGGACTCCCGCTGGTGGTGCCGGGCGAGCGGCTGGGCGCGCTGGAGGACGTCCTGCACGAGGGCGCCGCGGTGGCGCTGCGGGCGTCCGACGAGGTGACGGCCGTGGACCGCGAGCGCGGGATCAGGGCGGGACGGGACCTGCCCGCGGAACAGTTGGTGGACCTGCTGGTGAACCGCCGCACGGTCTACGCGGACGTGGCGGAGGCGGCTTACCGGACGCGGTTGCGCGGGGTGGCGCACAAGGCCAGGACGGTGCTGGAGGAGACCGGGGCGAACAACCTGCACCTGGCGCTGGGGTCGCTGGTGTGGGAACTCGACGGGCGGCCCCTGCGGTCGCCGCTGGTGCTGGTCCCGGTGGTGCTGGCGCCGTCGGGCCGCGGTGGCCGCTACCAGCTGCGGCTGGACGAGGCCGGGTCCTCCACGCCCAACTACTGCCTGGTCGAGAAGCTGCGCCAGGTGCACGGCCTGGAGATCCCCGGTCTGGCCGAGCCGGTCCTCGACGACGCCGGGATCGACCTGGACGCGGCGTTCCGGGCGACCCGCGAGGCGATCGCGGAGCGGGGGCTGCCGTTCCGGGTGGAGCCCACGGCGGACCTGGCGGTGCTGCAGTTCGCGAAGTTCCGGCTGTGGAAGGACCTGGACGAGAACTGGTCGGCGTTCACGGCCAACCCGCTGGTGGACCACCTGGTCCGGTCGCCGGCGGACGCGTTCGTCGACCCGGTGGCGACCTCGGCGGTGCACGACCTGGAGGAACTGGCCGAGAAGTGCCCGGTCCCGGCGGACGCCTCGCAGCTCAAGGCCGTCGCGGAGGCGGTGGCCGGGCGGACGTTCGTGCTGGAGGGGCCGCCGGGCACGGGCAAGTCGCAGACGATCACGAACCTGCTGGTCCGCGCGGTGGCAGAGGGCAAGAAGGTGCTGTTCGTCGCGGAGAAGCGGGCCGCGCTGGACGTCGTGCGGCGGCGGCTGGACGAGGTGGGCATGGGACCGCTGTGCCTGGACCTGCACGACAAGGGCAGCAGCCCGGCGGCGGTGCGGGAGCAGGTGCGCCGCGCGCTGGAGCACGTGGTGGTCTCCGACCCGCCGGGGCTGGCCGCGCGGCTGGACGAGCTGCGGTCGGCGCGCCGGGCGCTGACCAGGTACGCCTACCAGCTGCACGACCGCAACCCGGTCGGGTTGTCGCTGTACTCGGCGCGCGACGCGGTGCTGGCCATCGGCGAGGGGGTCGAGGCCATGCCGGTGTCGTCGGCGTTCCTGGCGACGGCGTCGTCGGACACCGCGACCCGGATGCGCAAGGTCCTCGCCGACCTGCCCGACGTGGCCCACCGGGTCCGGCCCCGCCCGGACCACCCGTGGGCGTTCGTCGACGACTTCCGGCAGCCGGTGGTGGCCGACGTGCTGCCCGCGGCCCGGCGGGCGGACGCGGCGCTGCGGGCGCTGCCGCGGCACGACGTGGTCAAGGCCGTGCGCGAGCCGGAGGATCTGCGGTCCCTGGCCGCGCTGCTGACCGACCGGACGCCGCTGGGTGTGCTGGACGAGGTGCGCACGACGCGGTGGGCCCAGGCGGTGGACGGGGTGCGGCGGCGGGTCGCGGAGTTCGCGGTGCTGGCCCATCCGGGGCTGGACGTGGTGACGCCGCTGGTGCTGGACCTGCCGGTGGGCGAGGTGCACGCGGCGGCCCGCGAGGCGGCGGCGACGGGGTTCTGGGGTCGGCGCAAGCGGCTGGCCGCCGTCCGGGACCGGTTGGCGGCGGTGCTGCGACCGGGCGCGAAGGTGGCGCCCAAGCGCGTGGTCGAGCTGACCGGTGAGCTGGTGGCGCTGCGCGAGGGCGTCGACCGGCTGGCGGTCGCGGTGCGGCAGGTGCCCGGCCTGGTGCTGCCCGCCGGGTGGAACCCGCTGACCGCCGAGGGGCGGGAGCACCTGGTGCGGCGGGTGGAGTGGCTGCGGTGGGCCGGGTCCGTGGTGGATCCGGCGGACCCGGTGCGCGGCCGGTTCGCCGGACCGCTGCGGGCGTTCCTGGCCACCGGCGCGGTGCTGGACCCGGCGCCGGTGGTCGCGGCCGCGGCCGCCGTGGACGACTTCGCCAGGGCCTGCCGGGTCGGCGCGGGTGACATCGGCAAGTGGGCGGGCGAACCGGGTCTGGTGGCCACGTGGGTCGCGGGCGCGGTGGAGCGGCAGCTCGGAGACGACCGGCTCGGGTCGCTGCACCGGTGGCTCGCGCTGCTCGCGCACGTGGAGCCGCTGCGCGACGAGCACCTGGACGACGCCCGGTCGCGGGTGCTGCGGGGCGAGGTGGACCCCGACGAGGCGGTGCGGTCGTTCGAGCTGGGGCTGGCCGAGGCGTCGGTGCGGGAACGCGGCGGGGTCGCCGGGATGCGGTCGTTCGACCCGGCGGCGCACGAGCGGGCCATCGCCCGGTTCGTGTCGGTGTCGGGGATGGTGCGGGAGCACCTGCGCACGGCGCTGCCGCGGCAGGTCGTGCGCGGCCGGGAGTTCGACCCGGCGGCCACCGGCGGGCGGGTCGGGCTGCTGCGGCGGCAGCTCAACCGGCAGCGCGGCGGGCTCCGGGTGCGGGAGCTGATGATCCAGTTCGGGGACCTGGTCACCGGGGCGCTGCCGTGCGTGCTGGTGAGCCCGGACTCGGTGGCGCGGTTCTTCCCGGCCACGGCGGGCCAGTTCGACATCGTGGTCTTCGACGAGGCGTCGCAGGTGCGCGTGGCCGACGCGATCGGCGCGATGGGTCGGGCGAAGTCCGTGGTGGTCGTGGGCGACAGCAGGCAGATGCCGCCCACGTCCTTCGCGGAGAGCGCCTTCGACCAGGAAGCGCCGGGCGACGCCGTGGAGGACGAGGAGTCGATCCTCACCGAGTGCGTGCAGGCGCGGGTGCCCAGGCAGCGGCTGACGTGGCACTACCGCAGCCAGGACGAGTCGCTCATCGCGTTCAGCAACCACCACTACTACGACGGCTCGCTGGCGTCGTTCCCCGCGCCGGGCGCCCGCCCGGACCGCGGGGTGTCGCTGGTGCGGGTCGACGGGACGTTCCACCGCTCCGGGCAGGACGGGCCGCTGCGGACCAACCCGGTCGAGGCGGCCGCCGTCGTCGCCGAGATCCGACGGCGCTTCGACGCCTCGCCCGCCACGGTCCCGTCCATCGGCGTGGTGACGTTCAACCAGCAGCAGCGGACCTTCGTGGAAGGCCTGCTGCGCGACAGCGGCGACCCGCGGATCGTCGAGGCGCTGGACTCCGACACCGAGGGCCTGTTCGTGAAGAACCTGGAGAACGTCCAGGGCGACGAGCGCGACGTGGTGCTGTTCTCCACGGCGTTCGGCGTGAACAAGCGGGGCGTGCTGCCGCTGAACTTCGGCCCGCTCAACCGGGCGGGCGGGGAACGGCGGCTCAACGTGGCCGTGACCCGCGCCCGGCGGCAGGTCGTGGTGTTCTGCAGCTTCGACCCCGACCGGTTGCGCGCCGAGGAGACCTCCTCGGTCGGTGTGCGCCACCTGCGCACCTACCTCGACATGGCCGCCGGGATCGCGCTGCCCGCGTCCTCGCGGTGGCGCGCGGTGGTGGACCGCCACCGCGACGAGGTCGCCTCCGCACTGCGCGCGGCGGGTCTGGCGGTGACCACCGACCTCGGTTCGTCGGAGTTCAGGGTGGACCTCGCCCTCGCCGATCCGGCCACGCCCGACGTGCCCGTGGTGGCCGTCCTGCTGGACGGGCCGGGCTGGGCGTCGCGCTTGACCGCCCGCGACCGCGACGGGCTGCCGGTGGAGGTGCTGGAAGGCAGGCTCGGCTGGCCCGCGGTGCGCCGGGTGTGGCTGCCCGACTGGCTGGACGAGCCGGGAGCCGTCGTGGCCCGCCTGGTCACGGCCGTGCGGGAGCCCCTGGCCGTGGCCGAGCCGGTCCGGGAGCCACCGGTGCCCGCGACCGTCCCGGTGTCGGTCGGCGTCGGCGTGGCGGTGCCCGACCACGCGTCGGTGTTCGTGCCGTGGGCCGCGCGGGTCGTCGGGCCGGTCGCCGTCCTGGACGCGCTGCCGGGGTCCGCCGCGCCGGTGGCGGCCGTGGTGGCCGAGGTGGTCCGGGTCGAGGGACCGGTGCACGTCGACCGGCTGGTGCGGCTGGTGGCGGGCGCGTTCGGCCTGGCCCGCGTGGCGGAGACCCGGCGCGCGGCGATCCTGGAGGTCGTCGGCGGGCTGGTCGTCGAGCACGACGTGGTGTGGCCCGCCGGGATGCGACCGGGGGAGTGGAGCGGCTTCCGGCGGACGCCCGAGGGGGTGGAGCGGCCGTTCGAGCACGTGCCGGTGCGGGAGGTGGTCAACGCGCTGGTGTCGGTGGCGCGCGGGGCGGGCGGGATGCCCGTGGCGGAGCTGCGGCGTGAGGTCCTGGGCATCTTCGGCGGCCGCCGGGTCACCGCGGGCGTGGGGTCGAGGCTGGACGCGGCGGTGGAGTTCGGGGTGCGGCTCGGCCGGTTGCGGGTGGACCCGGACGACACCGTGGTCGCCGTGCAGCCGACCTGACGACGTCCACGACGACACCGGCGGAGGCAGCCCGCGGGCTGCCTCCGCCGGTCCCACCCCCCTGGTCAGCGCGCGCAGCGCCACGAATACGGGTCGGACGCGTTGAGCAGCACGGAGAAGGCGCCGCCGCCGTACTGCCTGGCGCAGGCGTTGCCCATGTCGACGTTGTAGAGGTTGCCGGTGTACGGCGAGTGGCAGCGCCAGGAGTAGGCGTTGTTCGCGTCGAGCAGCCACGCGTCCAACGGCCTCCAGTCCTGCACCCGGCACTGCTGGGCGACGTCGATCCCGCCGAGGATCACCGCGGCCGACGCCGGGGTGGCGGTGAGCACGCCTCCCAGGCCGAGTGCCATCGTGGTCGCGGCCAGCAGTGCGGTGCGCTTGGCTTTGATGCCCATGGGATCTTCCCTTCGAGTGGTTCCGGGGCTGTTCGCCCTGGTCTCCACCCTGCGCGCCAGCAGGTGTCGAACCCATCGCCCGCGGGAGCACCCCGGCGGTGCCCGCGGCTCGTCCGGGGGATTAGCGGGCCAGGTGCCTGCGGACGTCGTCGGCCACTTGGAGGCGGGTGCCCATCCCGTACTTGCGGAAGATGTTGCGCAGGTGGGTCTTGACGGTGTGCGGGCTGCGCCCGAGTTCGGCGGCGAGGTGCTCGTTGTCCAGGCCGTTCGCCAGGTGCACGGCGATCCCCTGCTCGACCGGGGTCAACGACAGGAAGCGCTGCTCGGGGCCGTCGTCGACGTCGAGCGCCATCTCCATCAGCTCGGACTGGATCTGCTCGCAGGCGCGCACGATGGCCGCGAGGTAGTCGCTGTGCGGGTCGGTGCGGGCGTGCTCGGCGATGCCGCGGATCCCGGCCACGCGGGAGGAGAGGTACTCGACGACGTGGTCTGAGGTGACCGGGTAGGTCGGCTGGTCGCCCGCGGGTAATCGCTGGAGGGCTTCGCGGTCGTCGTGGTCGCGGCCGAGCGCGCGGGCGAGGAGGTCGGCCAGCCACTCGACGGCGCGGACGGCGTTGTCGTCGAAGGCACCGGGTGTGTAGCTCTGGATGGACAGCATCCCGAACACGCGGGTGCCCCCGCGGCCGTCGGAGCGGAACAGGGGGACGGTGGCCGCGTCGGCGGATCGCCTGCTGGTGTCGCCGCACATGACGCCCGCGTGGAGGGTGGCGCCGTTGTCGTAGGCGTAGCGGTAGGTGACGCGGTGCTTGAGCAGCCACGCGGTCTGGCCGTGGGGGCGTAGGTGTGCGACATCGGGTCGTCGAAGGTGCCGGACTCGAAGCCGTAGGGATAGCGGACCCGGTTGGCGCCGTGCAGGAAGCCGACGTAGAAGGTGTCGACGGGGGCGATCTTGGTGGCGACGGCGCGGACGTAGTCGTAGAGGGCGTGGTGGTCGTTGCGCGGGATGGCCTTGATCTTGTGGTAGGCCTCGCGCAGGACGGTGGCGGTCTCGGCGTCGATGCGCAGCGGCGGCGGGGTGTCCACGCGTTTCATGGTGGCTCGGCCCCGGCGCGGACCGTACCCCCGTTGTGGTCGCCTATTCCTGCGGGTTGGGCCGGTGTCGATGCCGTCGGTGGGTCCGGTGGGCCGAGTGGGTGCGAATCGGTCCCCGGTCGGGTGCTCACGCCCGGCCGTCGTCCAGCACGGTGAGGGTCGCCCGGTCGGCGTCGAGTTCCACCGGCACGCCCATGGGGATGGTGAGCTGGCCTCCGCAGTGGCCGAAGCCGAGGTCGGCGATGATCGGGACGCCGAGCGGGCCGAGCCGTTCCAGGGCGAGGTCGTTGACGTCGCCGCAGCCGGACCAGCTGCCGAGCGCGATGCCGGTGACGGTGTCGAACCAGCCTCGGCGCAGCAGGTTGGTGAGGACGCGGTCGAGGGCGTAGAGGTCTTCGTCAATGTCCTCGAGCAGGGCGATGGATCCCGGCGGCGGGGTGGTGGGGTCGAAGGCGACCAGGGTGGCGCAGCCGCCGGTGGTGGTGCCGCGCGCCGTTCCGGGGACGAGGGTGCCCGCGGTGGGGCGGGTGAGGACGCGTTCGGCCGCGGGGGTGAACAGGGCGCGGCGGAGGTGCTCCTGGGCTTGGACGTCGTGGACGAAACCGCGGGTGGCGATCATCGGGGCGAAGAGCGTGGCGGTGTCGCCGAGGGTGGTGAAGGCGGTGTGCAGCGCGGTGATGTCGCTGGAGCCCGCGAACGCCTTGGGCGGGGCGGCGGCGATCGCGGCCCAGTCGAGGTGGTCCTGGGTGCGCTGGCTGCCGTAGCCGCCGCGCGCGCAGATGACGGCCTTGACGTCCGGGTCGTGCCAGGCGTCGTGGACGTCCCCGGCGCGGTCGGTGTCGTGGCCAGCCAGGTAGGGCAGCTCGGGGTGCCGGTCCAGGACGTGGGGCGCGACGCGGACGTCGAGTCCCCACGTCCGGAGGACGGCGACCCCGGCGGTGAGCATGCCCACCGGGGTCGGCCCGGCGGGCGCGACGACGGTCACCCGGTCGCCCGCGCGCAGGGGCGGCGGGCGGCGTGGCGCATGGGTCACCTGCGCAGTTCCAGGACGGGCACGCCGGGAGGGGTGAAGCCGAAGACCTGGCCGTAGAAGGAGAGCTCGGCCTCGATGGCGGTGGCGATGGTGTCGGCTTTGCGGAAGCCGTGCTGCTCGCCCTCGAAGGTGAGGTAGGCGTGGGGGACGCCGGTGCCGTCGAGCGCGGCGATGAACCGGTCCGCCTGCGCGGGCGGGCAGATCTCGTCCTCGAGGCCCTGCAGGAGCAGGACGGGGCCCTCGAGGTGGGCCACGCGGTTGCCGGGCGAGCGTTCGGCGTAGCGCAGGGCGGCCTCGGGGAGCGCGCCGACGAGGCCCTCGACGTAGCGGGACTCGAAGTCGTGGGTCTCGCCGCCGTCGCCGGTCCAGCCGTCGAGGTCGAGGATGGGGAAGGCGATCATGGCGCACCGGTAGGTCTTCACCGTGGTCATGGACGCGGCGGCGGTCCAGCCGCCCGCGCTGCCGCCGCGGATGGCCAGGCGGTCGGGGTCGGCGGTGCCCTCGTCGGCGAGCGCCTGGGCGACGGTGGCGCAGTCGTTGACGTCGACGACGCCCCACTGCTCGCGCAGCCGTTCGCGGAACGCGCGGCCGTAGCCGGTGGAGCCCCCGTAGTTGACCGAGACGACGCCGATGCCGCGGCTGGTGAAGTAGGCGAAGTCGATGTCCAGGACCGGGGTGGCGCGGCTGGTGGGGCCGCCGTGGACGTGCACGAGGTAGGGCGGGCGCTCGCCCTCGGGCGCGGTGTGGTCGGGGTTGCGGGGCGCGTAGACGTAGGCCGGGATGTCCTGGCCGTCGGCGCCGGTGAAGACGCGCTCGACCGGGATGGGCAGGTAGGCCTCGTCGACGGTGGGGCCGTCGTGCCCGGTGAGGCGGGTGAGGTCGCCGTTGGACAGGTCGAGGCGCACGACGGCGGTCTCCTCGAGCGGGCCCGCGGCGCCGGCGTGCACGACGCCGTCGTGGACGTGGAGCTGGGAGGTCCAGACGGGGAGGTCGGTGTCGACGTCGGTGATGGTGGCGGTGCGCTCGTCGAGGACGGCGAGCCGGGTGCCGCGCAGGACGAGGTAGCGGCCGGGGGCGATGACGGCGAAGTAGCGGTGGCCGAGCCGCCACACGGGGCCGCCCAGCTCGTCCGCGGTGGGGGCGAGGTTCTTGCGGCTGCCGTCGATGCCGACGCGGTGCAGGTTCCACCAGCCGTCGGGGTCGGTGACGGCGAGCAGGGCGTTGTCGGTCTCCCACTCGATCTGGCAGACGGCTTCGGTGCGCCCGCCCGCGATGACCCTGTGCTCGGTGGAGCCGACCTCGGCGACGCACAGCTCGGTGCCGTCCCACGGCATGTCCGGGTGGTTCCAGCCGAGCCAGGCGAAGTGGCGACCGTCGGGGCTGAGCCGGGGGCCGGTCATGAAGTGGTGGCTGGCCGCGAGGACCCGGACGGGCGACCCGTCCAGGGGGATGGCGACCAGGTCGCGGCGGATGTCGGTGCGGGCGTCACCGGTGACGGTCTCGCGGACGCACCAGACCTCGGTGTCGTCGGGCCCGGCGGTGAGGTCGGAGTAGCGCCAGCCGTGGTGGCGTTCGGGTTCGGGGGTGAGCGGCGTCGGGTCCGGGTCGGCGGGGTCCATGAGGTGGACGCGCTGGTCGGCCCAGTCGGTGAAGGCGACCCGCTCGCCTCCGGGTGTGTCGAGGACCACGAAGGGGCGTCCGCCGTACTCGTGCACCCGGTTGCGCACGTTCCACGGCGCGGGGAGGAGGTCGACGCCGTCGCGGACCAGGCCGACCCGGCCGCCCTCCTCCGGGCGGCTGGTGGCCCACCAGGGTGTGCCCCGGTGCACGTCGATCCACTGGAGCCCACCGCCCGCCTCGGCTACGTCGGCCGAGCCGATGGGCGATGTCCACGTTCCGCACGATGCGATCTTCCCCACGTCGGGGACCTTATACGCGGAAGGCCGTCCGCAGCGATCACGACATCGGTGGGGGAGCCTCTGCCGGTGGCCGGGTCGTGGCTTAGGGTTGGGAGGCCATGTCACGGGTCATTCACGTATTCCGCCAGCCCGACCGGTTCGTCGCCGGAACAGTCGGGCAGCCAGGCGACCGCATGTTCTACCTCCAGGCCTCCGAGGAGGCCCGGATGGTGAGCGTCGCGCTGGAGAAGCAACAGGTCTCGGTCCTCGCCGAGCGCATCTCGTCGCTGCTGGAGGAGGTGCACCGCCGGTTCGGCGCGGACGTCCCCGACGACACCCCTCCGGATCTTCGGGACACCGAACCGCTGACGGCGCCGGTGGAGGAGGAGTTCAAGGTCGGCACGATGGGGCTGGGCTGGGACGCCGAGTCCAGCGCGGTCGTCATCGAACTGCTCGCGATCACCGAGGAGGAGGTCGACGAGGCGGTGGTGCTCGACGACACCGAGGAGGGGCCGGACGCGGTCCGGGTGTTCCTCTCGCCGTCGGAGGCGCGGGCGTTCGCCGAGCGGGCCGACCGGGTGGTGAACGCGGGTCGCAAGCCGTGTCCGTTGTGCTCGGAGCCGTTGGACCCGGATGGTCACGTGTGTCCGCGGCAGAACGGCTACCGGCGCACCGAGGAGAGCTGAGCGCCGTCGTGCTGCCCGGTGACGAGGGCGCGTCGGACCTGCTGACGCGCGGGCGGATCGAGGTCGAGGGCCGCCTGGTCGACGCGTCGAACGCGACGCTGTTCTGCGCGATCTCGCTGGACGGCGTGGCGGCGAAGTGCGTCTACAAGCCGGTGCGGGGCGAGCGGCCGCTGTGGGACTTCCCGGACGGGACCCTGGCTGGGCGCGAGGTGTCGGCGTACCTGATCTCGGAGGCTTCGGGGCTGGGCGTGGTGCCGCCGACGGTGCTGCGGCCCGGTCCGTTCGGCAGCGGGATGGTGCAGCTGTGGGTGGACACCGTCGAGGACGGCGACCTGGTGGACGTCGTCGCCGAGTCGGAGGTGCGGCCGGGGTGGCGCACCGTGCTGCACGCGCACGACCGCTACGGCGATCCGGCGGTGCTGGTGCACGCCGACCACGAGCGGATGCGGGTGATGGCGGCGTTCGACGCGGTGGTGAACAACGCCGACCGCAAGGGCGGGCACGTGCTGCACGCGGTGGACGGGTCGGTGTACGGGGTGGACCACGGGATCTGCCTGCACACCGAGGACAAGCTCAGGACGGTCCTGTGGGGGTGGCTGGGTGAACAACTCCCCTCGGAGGCGATCGATGGTCTGCGACGTCTGCGTTCGGAACTCGACGGTGCGCTGGGCGACGCCCTGCACGACCACCTCACCCGCGGCGAGGTCCGCGCACTGGTGGAGCGAACCGAGAAACTGCTGGTCGCGGGCACTTTCCCGGCACCGTCGTCGGAGTGGCCGTCGATCCCGTGGCCCGCTTTCTGACGTGTCGTCAACGCAGGCGTTGCGATCTTCCGGTGGCTTTGACGGCCCTTCTCGCGGTCTACTTGCGCCGTGAACGACGTCGTCGAGCTGCGCGAGGTGAACGAGTCCGACGTACTCGCGTTCTTCGAGCACCAACGTGATCCCGAGTCGACCTGGATGGCCGCGTTCACGGCCGAGGATCCCACCGATCGGGTGGCGTTCCTGCTGAAGTGGACGCGGATCCTGACCGACAACACCAGTGTCGCGCGCACGGTCCTGTTCAACGGGTACGTGGTCGGGCACGTGCTCGCGTTCGTGGAGTTCGGCGCGCCCGAGGTGTCCTACTGGATCGACCCGCGCTACTGGGGCATGGGCCTGGCCAGCGCGGCGCTGTCGAGCTTCCTCGACGAGGTGTTGACGCGGCCCCTGTACGCGCGGGCGGTGAAGGACAACTACGGGTCGCTGCGCGTGCTGGAGAAGTGCGGTTTCCTGGTGGTCGGCGAGGATCAGGGGTTTGCCGAAGGTCGTGGCGAAGAGGTGGAGGAGTACATCCTCCGACTCGACTGATCAGGTGTCATCCTGGTCGGCATGAGGATCGCGATCCTGGGGACGGGTGCCGTGGGGCGCGCGTTGGCCGGGCGGCTGGTGGAGCTGGGGCACGACGTGACCGCGGGGACGCGGGACGTGGACACCACGCGGGCGCGGCCGGGGTGGGGCGCGGGGTCACCGGGGCTGGCGGGTTTCGCGGAAGCGGCGGCGGGCGCGGAGCTGGTGGTGCACGCCTGCGGCGGGTCGGCGGCGCTGGACGTGCTGGTCGCGGCCGGGGCGGACAACCTGGCGGGCAAGGTGCTGCTGGACGTGTCGAACCCGCTGGACTTCTCCGGCGGCTTTCCGCCGTCGTTGTTCGTGAAGGACACCGACTCGTTGGCCGAGCGGATCCAGCGGACGTTCCCGGCGACGCGGGTGGTGAAGTCGCTCAACACGGTGACCGCGGAGCTGATGGTCGCCCCCGACGCCGCGGGCGCGGAGATCACGATGTTCGTCGCCGGTGACGACCCCGACGCCAAGGCCGTCGTGGTGGGGCTGCTGCGCGACTTCGGCTGGCGGGACGTCCTGGACCTCGGCGACCTGACCGGGGCGCGGGCCATGGAGATGCACCTGCCGTTGTGGCTGCGGCTCTCCGGCACCCTCGGGACGTCGTCGTTCGGCGTGAAGGTCGTCCGCTGAGCACCGACCGCCTGGTCTCCCGTTTCGGCTCCGGCGTCCTGACCTGGGTGGACGCCCTGCCGGAGCGGGTGGACAGGCTGACCCGCCGCTGGGACCTGACCGTGGTGCGGCCCCTGCCGGGCGGCACGTCGCACACCCTGTTCTGCCACCGCGGTGGTACCACACCCGTGGTGCTCAAGGTGATCCCCGATCCGGACATCGCCGTGCAGGAGCACGCGGCCCTCACCAGGTGGGCCGACACCCCGAACGTGGTGGACCTGGTGGACGCCGACCTCGACGAGGGCGCGCTGCTGCTGGAGGGGTTGTTACCCGGCGGACCGGCCCGCACCGTCACCGCCGGGCAGGTGGCGGAACTGCTCGACGCCCTGCACCGGCCACCGGCCGACGGGTTCCGGCCGCTGGCCGACCGGATCGACCTGATGTTCACCCTGCTGCGCCGCCGCGTCCCCGGCTACTACGACCGCGCCCACGCCGCCGCCCTGGAACTGGCCGAGGACCCGGTGCCGAAGGTGCTGCTGCACGGCGACCTGCACCCCGGCAACGTCCTGGACGCCGGGCCGCGGGGACTGGTGGCGATCGACCCGCGGCCGTGCGCGGGGGACCCGGCGTTCGACGCGGTGGACCACGCCTTCGAGGGCGAGGACCTCTACACGCGCGTGCAGGAGCTGTCCGGGGTGGTGGACGGCGACCGGTTGCTCGCGTGGTGCCGGGCGCTGTCGGTGTTCTCCCCGGCGTGGCACCGCGTCATCCATCCGGGTGGCCGCTAACGTCGCGGCCCGTGCGATCCGAGGACTACGGCCGTGACGTGCTGGCCGGCCGCAAGCGCAAGACCGTCCCCGAGCTGGCCGCCGATCCCGGTGTGGTCGTGGAGGACCCGGTGACGGGGTTCTGCGGGGCGGTGGTGCGCTTCGAGTACGGGCAGGTGGTGCTGGAGGACCGGCACGGGCGGCAGAAGCTGTTCGCGCTGCGCCCGGCGGCGTTCCTGGTCGACGGCAAGCCCGTCACCCTCGTCAAGCCGCTGCCCGCGCGCCCGGCCGCCGCGCCGGTGCGCTCGGCGTCCGGGTCGGTGAAGGTGGCCGGGCTGCGGGCCCGCACCGCCCGCGACAGCCGCATCTGGGTCGAGGGCGTCCACGACGCCGAGCTGGTCGAGCGGGTGTGGGGTCACGACCTGCGCGTCGAGGGCGTGGTAGTGGAGCCGCTCGACGGCGTGGACGTGCTGTCGGATCGGGTCGCGGAGTTCGGCACCGCCCCGCACCGGCGCCTGGGCGTGCTGGTGGACCACCTGGTGCCCGGCAGCAAGGAGACCCGGCTCGTCGCCGCGGTGCGCGACGAGAACGTCCTGGTCACCGGCCACCCCTACGTGGACGTGTGGCAGGCGGTCAAGCCCGCCTCCGTCGGCATCGCGGCGTGGCCCGTGGTGCCGCGCGGCGTGCCGTGGAAGGAGGGGGTGTGCGAGGCGCTCGGCTGGGGCGAGTCCTACGAGGGCTGGGCGCGGGTGCTGGCCGGGGTGCGCGGGTTCCGCGACCTGGAGACCCCGCTGATCGGCGCGGTGGAACGGCTCATCGACTTCGTCACCGAGCCCGCGGAGTGATCGCGGACTGGTGCGGGACGGTGAATGAGCACCGACCGATCGGTCTTCGTTCGCTCTTTGGTGTAAGCATGTTGCCATGGCCGCCCTCATCTGGCTGATCATCGGTGCCCTGCTGGTCGGCGCGGAAATCGTCTCGGGTGACTTCGTGCTGCTCATGCTGGGTCTGGCGGCTCTCGGGGGCGCCGGTGCGGCCGCGCTGGGCGCCGGCACGGTCATCAGCGTCGTGGTGTTCACTGTCGCCTCGGTCCTCCTCGTCGTCGGCGCCCGGCCGGCGCTCAAGAGGCGGCTGGAGATCGGGCAGGGCCTCAAGAGCAACGTGGAGGCGCTGATCGGCGTCCGGGCGGTCGTGGTGGAGCGGGTGGACGGCCACGAGGGCCGGATCAAGCTCCACGGCGAGATCTGGTCCGCGCGATCGCTGGACCACCGCGTGCTCGAACCGGGCACGGAAGTCACTGTTTTCGAGATCTCGGGCGCGACCGCTGTGGTACTCGCCGAGTCCTGAGTGGAGGCTGGAGAGTTGACCACGCTTATCGTCATCGCCGTCGTCGTGCTGTTCGTGCTGATCGTCGCCGCCAAATCCGTCCTGGTGATCCCCCAGGCGACCGCGGCGGTCATCGAGCGACTCGGCCGCTACCGCAACACCGCCGCGCCGGGCCTGAACATCCTGGTGCCGTTCATCGACCGGGTCCGCGCCCGCATCGACCTGCGCGAACAGGTCGTGTCGTTCCCGCCGCAGCCGGTGATCACCCAGGACAACCTGACCGTGTCCATCGACACCGTCGTGTACTTCCAGGTCACCGAGCCGCGCGCCGCGGTGTACGAGATCTCCAACTACATCGTCGGCGTCGAGCAGCTGGCCACCACGACGCTGCGCAACGTGGTCGGCGGCATGAGCCTGGAGGAGACGCTGACCTCCCGCGACTCGATCAACAACCAGCTGCGCGGCGTGCTGGACGAGGCGACCGGCCGGTGGGGCATCCGGGTCGCCCGCGTCGAGCTGAAGGCGATCGACCCGCCGCCCTCCATCCAGGACTCGATGGAGAAGCAGATGCGCGCCGACCGCGAGAAGCGCGCCATGATCCTGACCGCCGAGGGCCAGCGGGAGGCGGCGATCAAGTCCGCCGAGGGCCAGAAGCAGGCGGCGATCCTGTCCGCGGAGGGCGGCAAGCAGGCCGCGATCCTCAACGCCGAGGCCGAGCGGCAGTCCGCGATCCTGCGCGCCCAGGGTGAACGCGCCGCCCGGTACCTGCAGGCGCAGGGCCAGGCGAAGGCGATCGAGAAGGTGTTCGCCGCGATCAAGGCCGGGAAGCCCACCCCGGAGGTGCTGGCCTACCAGTACCTCCAGACTCTGCCGCAGATGGCGCAGGGCGACGCGAACAAGGTGTGGATGATCCCGTCGGACTTCGGCAAGGCCCTGGAGGGGTTCGCGCGGTCGTTGGGCAAGCAGGGTGACGACGGCGTGTTCCGCTACGAGCCGCCCGCAGAGGACACCACCGCGGCCAAGCCCGAGGACGACGACTCCTCGATCGCCGAGTGGTTCGACACCGCGCCGGACCCGCACGTGCTCGAAGCCGTGCGCGCCGCCGAGGCCGTGGCGCGCCAGGAGGTGCCGGGGCCGTTGACCACGAGCCGGTCGGCCGCCGCGGTGAGCCCGGCGGAGGCGCGGCCCGAGATCGGCGGCCAGTCGCCCGTCACGCCCAGGTCGCTGCACCAGCCCGAGGAATAGGTTCGCCGAATGGGTCGCGCGGTCCCCGTGCTGGTGATCATCGGCACGCGGATCGCGCGGGGTTCTGCGGGAGGATGTCCGGTATGGATATCCTCCCGGCGGCCCTCGTCTCGGCGCTGGCCGCCCCCTCGTCCCGGTGGGACGACCTGGTGGCGGCGGTCGCCGCGTTCGAAAGGGAGGTCCGCGCCGCACCCGCCGTCGAGCACGTCGCGGCGTGCGAGCGGCTGGTGGAGGCGTTGTCGTCCACGGCCCGCACCACCGACCTGGCCGACCGGGTGCTCGACACCCACGTCTTCGCCTGCTCGGTCGCCCCGCCGGACCCCGAGGTGCTGGCGGCGTGGCTGCTGCGGCTGCAACTGGACCACCAGGCCGCACCGGAGGTGCGGTTGGCCCGCTACGCCGACGTCCTGGGCGAGGCGGGGGTGGGGCGGTACCGGGAGTGGGCGGTCACCTGGTTCTCCGCGCTCCCGGTGATCGGCTTCGGGCGGACCGGCCGCTACGACCGCACCCGGTGGGCGTTGCTGCGGATCATGGAGGAACTCGCGGAGTTCACCGGCGAGGTCGACCTCCAGGTGCTGGTGCTGGCGAAGGACCTGTCCTCGGGGTGGCACTACCTCCAGGTCGCGACGGTGCTCCAGGAGGCCGGTCGTTCGCAGGAGGCGCTGGACTGGGTGCACCGCGGGCTGGCCGCGACCGGCGGCCGCGGCGCCGCGGCCCGGCTGGTCGGCCTGGCCGTCACCGAGTACACCCGCCTCGGCAGGCACGAGGACGCCGCGGAGCTGCGAAAACAGGCCCCGCCCCAGCAGGCGTGGTGACAGCGGCGTGCCCGCCCCCTCGACGTGAGGAGACGGGCACGAAGCGGGTCCGGTGACGACGCGAGGTCCCTCGACGACCTCGATCCGCCCACCGCGCCTACTGCAGGACGCCGACCGGGTTCACCGACAGCAGCGTGGACCCCTGCGGTTCACCGCTGCACGTGTGGGTCTGCATGTCCAGGAACAGCGCCGCGGTCTCGCCCGGCGGGTAGATCCGCAGCCCCCGCACGTCCACGGACTTGCACTCGGCCGGGTCGTAGGCCTCCGGCGCCGTGATCAGCAGCACCGTCGCCGCGCCCGCGCCGGGCGCGAGCGTCACCAGCTGCGGGGCCACCGCGTCGTTGCGCCGCGCGGGCGCCCCGACCTGGGTGCCGTTGTCACCGGTCACGAACGACACGCCGGGGAACCCCTCCAGGGTGCACGAGCGGGTGCCCTTGTTGGTGAGGGTGAACGTGGCGTCGGACTTCTGCATCCCGCTCTGGCCCTGGCTCGGACCCGCCGTGACGGTCAACTCCGCGGACGTGCACGCCCCGGAGGAGGCGTTGGTCGCGGACGCGCCGGGCGAGGTGGACGGCGGAGGCGGGGGCGGCGGTGTCGTGGACGAGCCGCCGGGGGCCGGGCTGATGGTGCGGACGGACGGCGAGCTGCCCGTCAGCGCGGCCCCGGAGGTCGCCTGCCCTCCTCCGCCGCAGCCCGCGAGCAGTGCCATTCCGGCACTGGCGGCGACGGCGGTGGTGATCAGAACGCGTGTGCGCATCGGTGTCCTCCCCTGTTCGTCCCTTGACTACCCAGGACGCACGGGTTGGTCACACGTTCCGTCGTCAACGACACCCGAAAGTGATGTGGTCGGCGACCACCTGGTCGATGACGTGGCGGGCGTTGGCCGCGAGTCCGGGGTTGGTGTCGCGGTAGTAGGGGAGTTGGAGCAGCGCGATCGTCAGCGCCCACCCGCGGCCGCGCGCCCAAGTGGCGTCGTCGGCGTCCAGCGCGCCGCGGAAGGTGTCGCGGGCGTCGGCGGGGAGCAGGTTCCAGGCGCTGATCAGGTCGCACGCCGGGTCGCCGAGGCCCATGGCGCCGAAGTCGATGACCGCGGTCAGCGCGTCGCCGGTGAGCAGGAGGTTGCCCGGTGACAGGTCGCCGTGCACCCACACCGGCTCCCCGGTCCACTCCGGCGCGCGCAGTGCCTCCTCCCACGCCCCGGTGACCGCGTCGGCGTCGACGACGTCGGTCAGGGCGGCGATCGCCTCGCGGGTCCCGCCGTCGCGCGGCGCCAGCGGCGCGCCCCGCCCGGCGGCCGGTGCGCCCGCCGTGTCCACCGCCCGCAGCGCGGTCACGAAGCCCGCGACCGCCGTGGCCAGCCCGTGGGGGTCGGCGAGCGCGCCGACGACGGGGTTGGCGCCCGGCAGCCACCGGTACACCGACCACGGCCACGGGTAGCCGCACGCCGGCGCGCCCAGGCCGACGGGTTCGGGGACGGCCACCGGCAGGTGCGGGGCCAGCACCGGCAGCCACCGCTGCTCCAGTTCGACCCCGCCCACGGCCCACCCGACGCGGGGGAGCCGCACCGCGAGGTCCTCGCCGATTCGGAACATGGCGTTGTCGGTGCCGGTGGAGGCCACCGCCCGCACCGGGAGTCCGGCCCACCGCGGGAAGTGCTCGGCCAGCAGCGCGCGCACCAGCGGCGGGTCGATGTCGATCTCGTCGTCGTGCATCCGCATCCGCGGCCCCCTGTCGTCGGCGGGGGTCAGCCTTCGGCAGGGGAGGGGTGCCGGGCAACCGGTTGTGCGGCCGCGCGCTCGTGGACCGGGAGGCGGCGCAGGGAGGGGCGCTGCAACGACGGCGGCGCGTAGGCCATGTCGAGCGTGCCGACGTCGGTGCCGGGCGGGACGATCGCGTCGATGCGGTCCAGGACCTCGTCGGTGAGCACGACGTCGACACCGGCGAGCAGGTCGTCGAGCTGCTCCATGGTCCGCGGCCCGATGATCGCGCTGCTCACACCGGGGTGGGCGATCGCGAACGCCATCGCGAGGTGCGTCATCGGCAGCCCGGCCTCCCGCGCGAGCGGGATGACCGCCTCGACGGCGTCCAGGCGGCGCTCGTCGCTGAGGTGGGTGAAGTGGGCGGCGCGGCGCAGGTCGGTCGACGCGCCCTTGCGGACGCGGCCGGTGAGCATCCCCTGGGCGAGCGGGCTCCACACCAGCGTGCCCATCCCGTAGCGCTGGGCCACCGGCAGCACCTCGGCCTCGATGCCGCGGCTGAGGATCGAGTAGGTGGGCTGCTCGGTGCGGAACCGCTCCAGGCCGCGCCGCCGCGCCACCCACTGGGCCTCGACGATGTCGGAGGCGGGCATCGTGGACGACCCGATCGCCCGGACCTTCCCGGCGCGGACGAGGTCGGTGAGCACGGACAGCGTCTCCTCGACGTCGGTGTCCGGGTCGGGGCGGTGGATCTGGTAGAGGTCGACGTGGTCGGTGCCCAGGCGGCGCAGGGAGTCCTCGATCGCGGTGGTGATCCAGCGCCGGGAGTTGCCGCGCCGGTTGGGGTCCTCGCCCATCGGCCGGTTCAGCTTGGTCGCGAGCACGACGTCGTCGCGCCGCCCCTTGAGCGCCTTTCCCACGATCTCCTCGGACTCGCCGTGGGCGTAGGCGTCGGCGGTGTCGACGAGGTTGATGCCCGCGTCGAGCGCCTTGTGGATGATGCGGACGCAGTCGTCGTGGTCGGGGTTGCCGATGGCGCCGAACATCATCGCGCCCAGCGCGTAGGGGCTGACCTTGATGCCGGTGCGGCCGAGGGTGCGGTACTGCATGGGGGGTGCTCCCGGAGGATCGTGGTGGGCGTGGGGGTGGATCCCGTACGCTTCCCATAAGCGGAACGCTATTCCGGAAACTATACGGAACGGCTTTCCGGTTACGCAAGCCGAGCATCCCGAAGGAGTGTCGTGACCGAGCACACGGCGTCGACCGGCACCGCGGACCCGACCGCACCGGAGCGCGCGCCGCGCAGGCTGCGCGCCGACGCGCAGCGCAACGTCGACTCCCTGCTCGAAGCGGCGAAGACCGTGTTCGGCACCTCGGGGGTGGACGCGCCCGCGAAGGAGATCGCGGATCTGGCCGGGGTCGGGGTCGGCACCCTGTACCGGCACTTCCCGCAGCGCTCGGACCTGGTGCGGGCGGTCTTCCAGCGCGAGGTCGACGCCTGCGCCGACGCCGCCCCCGCCCTGGCCGCCGCGCACGAACCGGTCGAGGCGCTGGCGAGGTGGCTGCACCGCTACACCGAGTTCGTCGCCACCAAACGGGGGCTCGCCACCGCCCTGCACTCCGGCGACCCGGCGTTCGACGCCCTGCCCGCCTACTTCACGGGCAGGCTCGGGCCCGCCCTCGGATCACTGCTCGACGCCGCGGCGGCCGCAGGCGGCATCCGCGACGACATCGGCCCGGAGTACCTGCTGCGCGCCGTGTCCAACCTGTGCATGCCCGTGGTCGACGAGGGCGTCGTGTACAGCCAGCGCATGGTCGCGCTCCTCGTCGACGGCCTGCGCTACGGCGCCACCCGTACCTGAGGGTCCGTTCAGCCGAACGCGGGCGGCCGCCGGTCCGCCCACGGCCGCGCCCGCTCCAACTGGCCCGCGACCGACAGCACGGTGCACTCGTCGTGCGACCGCCCCACCAGCTGCACCGCCAACGGCAGACCGTCGCGGGTGTGCCCCGACGGGACCGAGGCGGCGGGGTTGCCCGCGATGTTCCACAGCGGCAGGAACGTCGTCATCCGCGCCGCGGCCAGCAGCGCCCGCACGGTGGACCACCGGGACCACTCGCCCACGCGCAGCGGCGGCCGGGTCAGCACCGGGGTGAGCAGCAGGTCGCATCCGGAGAAGATCCGGTTGGCGTGCGCCCCGACCCGGTCGCCCTGCTCGATCACCTTGCGCACCAGCCCCGAGGGCAGCCGCCTGCCCAGGGCGGCGATCTGCTGGGTGCGGCGGTCCAACCGCGAGGGCCGGTCCAGGGCGTTGCGGCCGATGTCGGCGCAGTGCAGGTAGCGGGCGGCGAACGCGGTCGACCCGGCGATGTCGTTCATCTCCGGGTCCAGCCGCACCACGTCGTGGCCCAGGTCGCCCAGCAGGCTCGCGGTGTCCAGCACCACGTCGCGGACCTCCTGCGACAACGGGATCCCCGGCCCCCACGGGCGCAGCGACACCGCGACCCGCAACCGGCCGACCTCCGCCGTGGTCGCCGCGACGAAGCTGGACCTCGGCGGCCGCGCGGGACCGTTGGAGTCGCTGATCTGGTCGGCGATCAACGCCCAGTCCGCCACGTGCCGGGTGATCGGCCCGGCCGCCACCAGACCCGTCCACACCTGCTCGTCCGGCAGCAGCGACACCCGGCCCCGCTGCGGCTTGAGGCCGAACAGGCCGGTGCTCGCCGCGGGGATGCGGATCGACCCGGCCCCGTCGGTGCCGATGGCGCCGCCGACGAACCCGGCCGCGACCGCCGCCGCCGACCCGCCGCTGGAACCGCCGGGCGAGTGGTCGCGCGACCACGGGTTGCGCGTCACCCCCGCCCACGAGCTCTCCGTGTACGGCCACAGACCCAGTTCCGGCATCCGCGTGCGCCCCAGGATCACCGCGCCCGCCGCGCGCAGCAGCCGGACCACCTCGGAGTCGGCCTCGGCGACCTTCGACACCGCGTCGGTGCCCCTGGTCGTGGGCAGCCCGGCGATCGCCAGGTCCTCCTTGACCGCGATCGGCACCCCCAGCAGCGGCGCGTCCTCGCCGCGGGCCCGTCGGGCGTCCGCCGCGTCCGCCTCGGCGAGCGCACTGGTCTCGAACACCACCCGGAACGCGTTGAGATCGCGGTCGTGGGCGTGCACGCGGCGCAGGCACTCGGTGACGAGCTCGCGCGAGGTCAGCTCACCCGAGCGCAGCAGTTCGGCTTGGCGTGCCGCTCCGGCGAAGCACACCTCGGTCAGGTCCATGCCCCGCACCCTAGGTGCCGGTGCGCCATCTCCGGTGTCGGCTCGCTGCGGACACCCGCACCAGGATGAACGCCAACGGGAACACCGGCCAGAAGAACGGGACCGGCGAGATGATCCACAACACCACCAGCAACAGCGCCGCGACCGGCACGAACGCCCGCACGGGCGGCCGACGGCGTTCCCGCGGCACGGGGACCGGCAGGTCGGCGGTCAGCGGCAGCAGGTCGTGGCGGTACTTCGCGGCGTAGACGGCGGCCAGGCGCTCCTCGACCTCGGCCAGGGTGAGCGTGCCCGCCCCGACCGCGGCGTTGAGCACCCCCGCCACGGCCTCCCGGTCGGCGTCGGACGCGCGCACCGGGTTCGGTTCGACGCTCATGGTGACCTCCTAGGACTTCGGTGCCACCCATCCTCACCGCGCCGACCACTCCACCGCGTCCGGCGGGAAGCTGACATCCCGTGTACGCCTGACGACGTACACCGCGCGATCGTGGATGATGCGACCATGTCCTCGACCTGGCTCACGGCGCTGTTCTTCGGTGTCGTGGCCCTCGTGATCGCCGTCCGCCACTACCGCCAGGGCCAAGCCGACACCCTGCTCGACGACCACGCCCGCAGACGCACCAGCGGCGACGCCGAGCGACACCTCTCGCAGTGGCGCGAAGCCCACCGCCGGCTCCGCGACGGCGACGTCGAGGGCCTGCGCACCCTGGAGCGCATCGGCCAGGAGAAGTCCCGGCTGCGCCAGGACATCGTCACCTCGATCTGCGCCGGTCTGCGCGGCGGGGTCGACCTCGGCGTGGACGAGCAGTGGCGGCGCACGCTGCAGGACGCCCTCGTGCGGCACCTGCGCCCCGGCACGGAGTTCTGGGCCGGGATGAGCCTGCAGTTCGAGTCCGCGACGCTGGTCGACTTCGACGTCACCGGGTGCCGCATCCGGGCGGCGAAGTTCGCCCGCGCGGAGTTCCTGGGCGCCACCCGCTTCGACGCCGTCACCGTCACCGGCGACGCCGAGTTCGACGAGGCCCGCTTCGGCCCTCGGGTCAGCTTCGACGACGCCCTGTTCGCCCGGTCCACCTCGTTCCGGGGCACGAAGTTCACCGGCAACGCCACCTTCGACGGGATGCGGGTCACCGCCGAGGCCACGTTCAGCCACTCCCGGTTCTCCGGGCGGGCCACGTTCTCCCGCGCCGAGTTCGCCGACACCGCGCACTTCCGCCGCGTCCGCTTCGGCGGCCGCGCCTACTTCACCGGCACGGTCTTCGGCAAGGACACCCACTTCGACAACACCTGGTTCCGCGGCCGCACCGACGTCAACGACGCCCTGTTCGCCGACGACGCGAGCTTCGAGGGCACCCGCTTCGGCCGCCGCGTGCCCCCGCTCGCCGAGGACAGCAGGGGCTGAGCACGGCGGGGGCCCGGCGGCAGGTCAGGCGCGGGCGCCGCCGTCGACCCGCAGCACCGTGCCCGTCACGAAGGACGCGCGGTCGCTGAGCAGCCACGCGGCCGCCTCGGCGATCTCCGACGGGTCCGCGCCCCGGCCCAGCGGCGTGCTCGCGACCAGTGCCTTGGGCAGGTCGGGGGCGTGGGAGACCCAGGTGGCCATCATGTCGGTGGCGGTGTTGCCGGGGGCGATGGCGTTGACCCGGATGCCCTCCGGGCCGTAGGTGACGGCGGCGGACTCGGTGAGGCTGTTGAGCGCGCGCTTCATCGCCCCGTAGGCGGGCAGGCGGGCGTTGCCCATGAGGCTGCCGACGCTGGAGTTGTTCACGATCGCCCCGGCGCCCGAGGTGGCGCGGATGGCGTCGACCTCCGCGACCATCGCCAGCCACGGACCCCGCAGGTTCACCTCGTAGAGGAGGTCGAAGTCGGCTTCCGGGACCTGGTCCATCGGAGCGGGCGGGGTGAACGCCGCGCCGTTGTTGAACGCGATGTCGAGCCTGCCGTGGAGGTCGAGCACGTGTCGCACGGCCGCGCGGACGCTGTCGGCGTCGGCCAGGTCGCACACGACGTGGTCGGCCGTGCCACCCGCCGCCCTGACCTCCTCCGTGACGGCCTTGAGCTGGTCCTCCGTGCGGGCGGCGAGCACCACCCGCGCCCCTTCGCGGGCGAACAACCGCGCCGACGCGGCGCCGATGCCGCGTCCGGCGCCGGTGATGAAGGCGATCTTGTCCGTGAGCAGGCCGATGGGGGTGTGGGTGGTGGTCATGGCTCCGAGCCTGCACGGACGCGCGGGACGCATCCAGGCATCGCCGGTACCTGGCTGGCCCACCGTCCCGCGAGGACACTGGGGACGTGGACAGAGACGAGCTGGCGGCCTTCCTGCGCACCAGGCGCGAACGGATCACCCCCGCCGACGTCGGCCTGCCCGTCGGGCCGCGCCGCCGCACACCGGGCCTGCGCCGCGAGGAGGCCGCGCAACTGGCCCACATCTCCACGGAGTACTACACGCGGCTGGAACAGGCCCGCGGCCCGCGCCCCTCGCGCGAAGTGCTGGCCGGGTTGTCACGGGCGCTGCGGCTGTCCGACACCGAACGCGACCACCTGCACCACCTGGCGGGCGCGCCACCCGCGCCGCCGCCGGGGCCGTCGCGCGAGGTGAGGCCGGGCATCCTGCACCTGCTGCGCAGGCTCCCGCTGGCGGCGGTCATCGTGACCTCGGCGACGCAGGAGGTGATCGCCTGGAACGACCTGGCAGCCGCGCTGATGGAGGACTTCTCCGCCGTCCCCAGGCGCGACCGCAACCTCGTGCGCCGGGTCTTCCTCGGGCCCCACCCCGACGGGCGCAGGCTCTTCGGGGTGTCCGACGCCGACGGGTTCGGCCGCGGCGCCGCGCGGCAGCTGCGCGCCACCGCCGCCCGCTACCCCGACGACCCGGAGATCGCCGAACTGGTGGCGGACCTGCTCGCGGGCAGCGAGGAGTTCGCCCGGCTGTGGGAGTCCCACGACGTGGCCGTGCGGCGCGCCCTGCGCAAGACGTTCCAGCACCCGCAGGTCGGCCCGGTCACCGTGGACTGCGACGCACTGGACCTCACCGAGCAGGACCAGCGGGTCGTGATCTACACCGCCGCTCCCGGCAGCCCGTCGGAGGAGGCGCTGCGGCTGCTGTCGGTCATCGGCACCCAGCGCATGGACGTCCCCGGCTGACCCGCCCTCAGCCCGCGCGGCGGTCGCGGTGCCCGGCGACGTGCACCCGGTTGGCACACCGGGTCGAGCAGAACCGGCGGCGGCCGTTGCGGGAGGTGTCGACGTAGACCACCCCGCACCCCGCCCGGTCGCACCGGCCGAGGCGGTCGGGGTCCTGGCAGAACGCGTGCGCGAGCCCGGCGGCGGTGTAGGCGCGCAACCGGTCGACCATCGGCCCCTCCTCACGGGCGAAGTGCAGGTGCGGCGCGCGCCCGTCGTGCCGGGAGACGTAGGGCTGGGTCGCGGACTCCGCCAGCAGCGCGTTGAGCGAGTCCACCCGGTCGCCCTCACCGGCGAACACCCCCGCCAGGCGGTGCGCCCACGCCGTGAGCAGCGTCATGTCGCGCGCGTCGAGCACGCCCGCGGGCCGGTAGCCGTGCTCGCGGAGCGTCGCGACCAGCTCGTCCGACGACAGCGGCGGGTCGGCGGTGACCAGGGCGTTCACCAGGGTGGCCGCGAGTTCGGCGGCCACCCCGCCGTAAGGGTTGAAATGCACTGAACCATGACAGCACGCTGGAGGCGTGAACACCAGATGCCCCTCCTGCGGCTGGCCCGTCGACGACCCCGCCCACCCCGACTCCACCCACCGCAGCAGCGCCGGCACCGTGGTCTACCGGCGCTGCGCCTGCGGCGGCTGGCTCGTCCTGCTGGGCGGGAAGCTGCTGGCAGGCGCGGGTGCGTCGCGGTCAACCCTCGAGCTGCGCTGCGCCGAACGGACCAGTACTGTCCCCGGAACGTGACACCCCGCCGCGACCTGCTGTGCGACACCGCCATCTCCGTCCTGGCGGGCGAGGGCGGTCGCGGCCTGACCCACCGCGCCGTGGACCGCCGCGCGGGCGTCCCGCTGGGCACGACCAAGAACTACTTCCCGACCAGGGAGTCGCTGCTGCAGGCCGCGGCCAACCGGATGACCGACCTGCACGTCGCCGCCGTGCGCATGCTCCGCGACACGACCCCCGCCGGGGTGACCGCCACCGACGTCGCCGAGCTCTACCCGGCCCTGCTGCGGCGCGCGATCGCCGACCCCACCCAGCTGCTGGCCATGGTCGAGCTGTACCTGGAGGCCGTGCGCCGCCCCGGCGTGCGGGCCGAACTGAGCCGGATGGCCGTCGCCAACGCCGAAGCCTCCGCACAGCTGCACCAGGTGGCTGGCCTGCCCAGCACCACCGCCGACGCGGGGGTGCTCGACGCCTACTTCCTCGGCGTCGCGCTCTCGCTGCTCGCCCTGCCGCAGGACGCGCTGCACACCGTCGGCCTGGTCGACACCCACGCCCTGGGCCTCGGCCTGTTCTCCGCCGCCGTCCCGCGCGGACCGGGCTCCTAGGCCACCGGCACGAGCTGATCCACGCTGGTCACGACCAACGCCGTCGGCACCGCGGGCTCCTTGCCGCAACTGGTCGGCCGCGCGGGCGGCAACGCCCGCTCCGCCACCCCGACCCGCCACTCCCGGCCGTCGCGGTGGCGCACCAGCACCGTCCACCCGCCCTCGTCACGCCGCCGCTCGGGATCGACCTCCAACACGTCGGCCCGTTCGCCGACCAGCTCGCGCACGGCGACCTCGGCCGCCTGCCCGGCCTTCGACCAGTACGACCGGCCCCGGCACCGCCGCACCACCACACCCTCGTCGGTGGTCAGCAGCTCCTCGCCGAACTCCGCGTCCACCCGCCCGTAGAGGTACCCCGACGGCAGCAGCACACCGGTGGGGGAGAACCGGTGCCCGCCGGTGTGCGTGCACTCCCACACCGCGTCCCCGTGCCGCGCGGCCAACTCCGCCACGACGGGACGTCCGTAGAGGGCGCAGCACACGTCGCGCCGCCCGTTCGTGCACACCAGCAGCAGCGGACCTGCGACCGGCGTACCGAACCCGGTGGACCGCCCGGCGCCCAGCGCGGCGAAGTCCAGCCGCAGCAGCTCCTCCGGCGAGGACACGTCGGCGCGCTCCAGCCACGAGGCACCCGGCGCGCAGCTCGCGAGGTAGACCCGACGGCGCTGGGGGAGGTGCCGGTCGGCATGCATGCCGGGACGGCGGATCAGCAGCACCCGCACCCCGGTGCCGCGCGAACGGCGGATCAGCTCCGCGCCCAGGTCGACGTCGAGATGGCTCTCCAGCAGGGCGTCCCCACCCCACGGTCCGGGCTGCTCGAGACACACCCAGGCCTTGGCGGTGGCGGCGGTACCGGCCTCGGGCTCGGCCAGTACCTCGGAGAACGCGGAGCAGCGCGGCTCGTTCACGGCCATAGATTGCACGAATAGGGCTGAACGGGTGAAGGCGGGGAGTCGAACGCGGCTCCCGCCGCCCCCGACCTGTGCCCGGACGACCCTTCGAAGCGCCGCGCTAGTCCTCCAACCGGACCAGGCACCCCAGCTCGGCGGCGTGGCGCTCCAGCCCCCGCCGCATCCCCTCGCGCATACCCGCCCGGTACCCGATGAACAGCTTGTTGGCCAACGGCACACCCCACCGCCACCACTGGGCGACGTTGTAGACCCGGTGGACGTACCGGGTGCCCTCCGGGTGGGGCAGCGCGTGGTGCTCGCCCCGGTACCACCACCCACCCTGCATCGGAGCGGGCAGCAGCGGCGCCACCCGCTCCGGCGGGGCCGTGAGGATCCCGGACACCTCGAACAGCAGCTTCGGCGGCTTGTCAGCCATGGTCGTCCTCCCTGGTCGTGCGCACGTTCCCGGCCCGGTCACCCGCGTGCAGATCCCGCCAGAACTCCTGCCCGCCCAGCCCGCCCGCCCGCGCCGTGGTCGCGAACCACCGCACCCAGTCCCGCTCGGCGCGCGCCATCGCGACCCGGTACTCCAGTTCGATCCACGCCAGCTGCGGCAGCCCCTGCTCGCCCAGCGCCACCATGACCTCCCGCAGCGCCACCAGCTGCGCGTCGAGGGTGTCCGCGCGGCGTTCGCACAGCCCGATCGCCTCGTCGGGCGGCAGCAGACCGATCAGGGCCACCCCCGCCTCGAACCGCGGGTACTCCTTGGCCGGTTCCGCGATCAGCTCGCGCAACCAGTCGTGCAGCTCCGCGCGCCCGGCGTCGGTGAGGCCGTAGACGGTGCGCACGGGTCGGTTGCCCTCGCGCAGCGTGCCCACCGCGTGCACCAGATCGTGCTTGAGCAGCGCCTCGACCACGGTGTACAGCGACCCGTAGTTGAGCTTGACGCTCGCTTCCTGGTGGCGTTCGCGCAGCGTGGAGGCCATCTCGTAGGGGTGCATGTCGCGTTCCCGGAGCAGCCCCAGCACGGCCAGCCCCAGCGTGTTGGTACGGCGGTACACCACATCACTCGCTTCCGGATACTCGGATACGAGTATTGCATTAGGGTGACGCCATGAGTCAAGTAACCGTGGTCACCGGCGGCAGCCGCGGCATCGGCGCCGCGACCGTCCGCAGGCTCGCCGCACTGGGGCACCACCTCGCCATCGGCTACCGCCAGGCCAGGACGGAGGCGGACGTGCTCGTCCACGACATCGAGGCCGCGGGCGGCCGCGCCGTCGCCATCCGCGTCGACACCACCTCCGCGGACGATGTGGACGCGCTGTTCGACACCGCCGCGACCGCCCTCGGCCCCATCACCGGCCTGGTCAACAACGCGGGCGTCACCAGCCCCGCGGGCAACCTGGCCGACCTGCGCGTCGAAGACCTCCGCGCGGTCGTCGACGTCAACCTCGTCGGCGCCCTCCTGTGCGCCCGCCGCGCCGCCCAGGACCTGACGGAGGGCGGCGCCATCGTCAACGTCTCCTCCGCCGCGGCCACCCTCGGCAGCCCCGGCGAGTACGTCCACTACGCGGCCGCGAAAGCCGCCGTCGACGCCCTCACCATCGGCCTCGCCAAAGAACTCGGCCCACGCGGCATCCGCGTCAACTGCGTCGCCCCCGGCACCGTCCGCACCGACATCCACACCACCTCCGGCATCCCCGACCGCCCCGACCGCATGGCCGCCGTCATCCCCCTGCGCCGCGCGGGCGAACCCGACGACATCGCTGCCGCCATCACCTGGCTCCTGAGCCCGGAGGCGTCGTTCACCACGGGGGCGGTCCTGCGAGTCGCGGGAGGGTTGTGACCAGGGCGGACCCGTACGCGTGACCCGACGCCGTTCCGGAGGCCCGACATCGGGCTTCCGGAACTGTCGTACCCCACCGCTACCCTCGAATTCGGGGGCCCACTCGACCAGGGGACCCCGATCCGCCCGCGGGCCTGCTCAGTAGCGCGTGTCCTGGAGCAGAGGCGGGTACACCGTCGACTCGCGACCGTCCACCGCGGCGCCCGCGTACTTCAACATCGCCCCGGTCGCCCGGTTCAGCTCGGCCGGGTAGTTCAACGCCGGAGCCGACACCCGATCCAGCCGATCGACCTGCCCGGCCGTCAGCACCACCTCCAACCCGGCGAGGCTCGACTCGAGATGGGCCAGGGTCCGAGGCCCGATGAGGGTCGAGCTGACACCGGGACGCCCGCGCAACCAGGCCAGCGCGACTGCGGCGGACCCCACCCCGACCTCCTCGGCGACCCCGGCCAGCGCCTCGATCACCGTGTACTGGTCGTCGGTCGGCGCACCCACCACCGCCGCCCGCGTCGTACCGGCCGGGCTGGAGTCGTGCCTGGTGTAGCGCCCGGATAGGAACCCGTTCTTCAGCGGGCTCCACGGGGTGACACCCATCCCGGCGTCGCGCGCCAGCGGGATCAGCTCACCCTCCACCGTGCGGGCCAGCAACGAGTACTCGACCTGCAACGCGGTCACCGGCGTCCAGCCCCGCAGCAACGCCGTGGTGTGCGCCTGCGCGGTGAACCAGGCCGGGGTGTTGGAGAACCCCACGTAGCGGATCCGGCCCGCGGTGACGAGGTCGTCCAACGTCCGCAGGGTCTCCTCCATGGGCGTGGAGTCGTCCCAGTTGTGCAACCAGTACAGGTCCACGTAGTCGGTGCGCAGCCTGCGCAGCGACTGCTCCAGCTGATCGATGATCGCCTTGCGCCCGGCCCCGCCGCCGTTGGGGTCGCCGCGGTGCAGGTTGCCGAAGAACTTCGTGGCCAGCACGACCCGGTCGCGCACACCGGGGTGGCGGGCGAAGAAGTCGCCGAGGATCTTCTCGGAGTGGCCGTTGCCGTAGAAGTTGGCGGTGTCGACGAAGTTGCCGCCGCGATCGAGGTACGCCCGCAGGATCGCCTCCGACTCCGGCACCCCGGAGCCGAGACCGCCCTCGTCACCGAAGGTCATCGCCCCCAGGGCGAAAGGACTCACCTTGAGGCCGGACCGGCCGAGGCTGACGTAGGAATCGAGTGCCACGTTCGTACTCCCGGAACTGGTGAAGCGGAAACCGACCACCTCATCAGAACACCGTGAACTGCGGAAACGTTAGAACGATCCTCCCTGTCGATTGCACGATCGCACCAACCTCGCCACGCCGTGCCCGATCGAGGACTCCACCGCACCGCTGCATCGCCACAAGCATCCCGGTACTACCATCGCGCCATGTTCCGTGAGGCCCAGCCCGCCCAGCGGCCCACCGCCTAGGTGGACCACTCCGCGTTCGTCCTGGCCAACACCCACCCCCAACCCGTCCCGCTCGTCCCCGAGATCGTGCTGCGCGGCGCCGACGACGTCATCGCCCTCTGGGAGGCGACCGACGAGACCGCCCCGCCGTTCTGGGCGTTCCCCTGGGCGGGCGGCCAA
This sequence comes from Umezawaea sp. Da 62-37, assembly GCF_032460545.1. Classification (GTDB taxonomy): domain Bacteria; phylum Actinomycetota; class Actinomycetes; order Mycobacteriales; family Pseudonocardiaceae; genus Umezawaea. Next base: position 86,106 of record NZ_CP135965.1, on the reverse strand, counting down.
GCGCTGGCCCGCTACCTGCTCGACCACCCGCACCTCGTCGAAGGCCGCCGCGTCCTCGACCTGGCCGCCGGATCCGGACTCGTCGCCATCGCCGCCCGCCTCGCCGGGGCAGGCGACACCACGGCCAACGACATCGACCCCCGCTCGGCCGCCGCCGTCACCCTCAACGCCGCCCTCAACGACACCACCGTCCACGTCGTCACCGCCGACCTGCTCGACGAGGGGTCGACGGACTTCGACGTCGTGCTCGCGGGCGACGTGTTCTACGACCGCGACATGGCCGCCCGCGTGCTGCCCTTCCTGCGCGCCGCCGCCGACCGCGGCGCGACGGTGCTGGTAGGAGACCCGCAGCGGGCGCACCTGCCGCACGCGGAGTTCACCGTGCTCGCCGGCTACGACGTCCCGGTGCACGGCGCGCTGGAGAGCGCGGAGGTCAAGCACACCACCGTCCTCACCCCAAAGTGAGGCTGGTGTCGATCTTCCTCACCCGTTCGTGCCACACTTTCACCCTGGAGTGAAGGGAAGACGGTGCCGATCGGATCCAGGAGTGCCACGGCCGTTGTGGTCATCGCTGTCGCGTTGCTGCTCCTGGTGATCAGCAACGTGCTGTGGGCCCCCGCCGACCAGCAGGGGACCGCGCTGGCCCAACTGCCAGGTGACCCCGCGCCCTCATCCGCCCCGCCCTCCACCGCGGTCAAGGCCACCACGGCCGCCCCCCAGGGGAACCAGGCGGTCAAAGCCGACCTCCTGCGCGCCTGCGGCAACGCCGAACTGGACCCCGCCGACTTCAAGCTCGGCGCGCTCATCGACGACGGCCAGGGCCACAAGCTCGTCGTCGCCAGCACCACCCGCACCATCGCCATGTGCGGCGTGCACCCGCTCGGCAGCGGCTCCGGCGTCGGCCCGATGACCGAGGCCACCCTGCGCAACGCGGGCAAGGTCCTCGCCAAGGCCGGCGGCATCGACGCCGACACCGGTTTCCTGGGCTACGGCCGCACCCTGCCGGGCATCACGAAGGTCGAGATCTTCCTGCCCGGCGGCAAGGCCGTCCTCAGCAACGCCGACTCCGAGACCTTCGCCTACTTCGTCCCCCTGCCACGCGACAAGATCACCGACCTGACCGCGCGCGTCACCGACGACAAGGGCACCGTCGTCTACAACGGCCCCCTCTAGAAGAACCCCTCCACCAGGATCAGCACACCCACCCCCACCAGCACCACCGGCAGCAGCACGTGCCCCCACCGCGCCAACGCCCGTGCCACCACCGGCCGCGTCGCCAGGAACCGCCCCGCGGCGCACCACACGCCGACCAGCACCAGGAACACCACCACGTACACGACAAGGTGCCCTGAACTGCTGAACACCGGCACGTACACCCCGACGTTGTCGCCCCCGTTGGCCAACGTCACCCCCGCCACGGCCAGCACACCGGGCCCCGTCTCGTCCGGATCACCGTCGTCGTCATCGCGCCGCAGGAACGCCTTGATCCCCAACGCGATCGGCAACAACCCCAACCACGGCCGCACCGACTCCGGCAACAGCGTCGCCCCCAGCGCGCCGACCACCGACACCACCAGGATCCCGCCGAACCCCAGGTACTGCCCGACCACGATCCGCCCCGCACCCCGCGCCCGCCCGAAGAACAACGCGAGGATGAGCAGGTCGTCGATGTTGGTCACGGCGAACATCCCGACCGCCTGCCCGATCACGCCGAGATCCACCGCCACAGCCTGCCACGCACCCTGGGAACAGCCGGTGCGCAGGGCAGCGGCACCGCCGTATTCCGGAGACGGGCCCCCGCCCCGCCACTACCCTGGTCGGACCGACGCGGGGGTGCCGTCGAGGAGCAGGGGAGCGGATGCCAGGGGACGACCGGACGGCCAACGAGATCAGCGGAACCGTCAACGGCCCGGTCGTGCAGGCCACCCACCTCACCATCGGCGGACCCGCGCGGGACGCGCTCGGCGAGGCCGCCGACCGGCTGGCGCGCGCCGTCGGCACCCGGTGGCAGCGCGAGGAGGAGCACCTCCGGGTCCACGACCCGTTCCCACTGCCCGTCCGCTGGCACCCCGCCCCCGAGTGCACCACCGACCACTGGGAGAACATCCTCGGCCTCCCACCCGGTGCCGTGGCCCTACTCCACGACCTCACCGCACCCGACCGGATCGCGGACGTCCACCGCTCCATCACCTCACGACGGCTCGTCGTGCTCGGCGGCGAAGGCTCCGGCAAGACCGTGCTGGCGCTGCGGTTCGTGCTCGACCTGCTGGCCACCCGCGGCCCCACCGACCCCGTGCCGGTGATCTTCGGCCTGAACTCCTGGAACCCCACCACCACACCGCTGCGCGACTGGCTGACCACCCAACTCCTGCGCGACCACCCCGGCCTGGCCACGACGGCCACACCCTGGCCTCCGCATTGGTCGACATCGTCCGGGCGCGTGAGCATTACACCCTGGCCGCGGCGCATCTGTCGGATGTGCCGCCGGGTCCGTATGCCGATGCCACGCGCATGTCCATCGCCGATGGCTTCCGCGCCACCGGCGTGACCGGTCCACGACCCGTCGAGCCGCTGCTGGCCGAGTTGTTCGTCAGGCTCCGTGCCCGCGGTGACCTCAAAGCCCTGGCACTGTTGCTGCCCGCCTACCTCACCGATCTGGGTACCGGCGAGGACGGCCTGCGCCTGGCCATGGCGTTGGGCATGGTCCATGCCGCCCGTTGGCTCCCGGACGACGAGCAGCGCCTCCTCGGCCGGGCCATCGGCGCTCACGCAGGCCTGACCGGTGTGGTGGTGCGGCCCGGTCAGGCCGCACCACCACACCGGGAGGCCCACACCGGGAGGCCCACACCGGGAGGCCCACACCGGGAGGCCCACACCGGGAGGCCCACACCGGGAGGCCCACACCGGGAGGCCCACACCGGGAGGCCCGGTCCGGGAGACCCGGTCCGGGTAATGATGTGTCCTTCTGCCGTACCACCGGTCTGCAAACCCGGTCCGGGCGGCGATGCGCCTTTCCACTGCCTGGGAACCTGGACCGGGCGGGCGATGTGTCCTTCCACCGGTCCGCAAACCCAGGCGGGCAGAGCAATGTGTCCTTCTTCCGCACCACTGGTCCGCAAACCCGGAACCACCGGTCCGCAAACCCGGACCGGGTAACGATGTGCCCTTCTACTGCCCGCGAACCGGGGGCAGGCGGTGATGTGCCCTTCTGCCGCACCACGACCGGTCCGGGAACCTGGACCGGGCGACGATGTGCCTTTTGCTGCCCGGAAACCCACCCGCACACCACCACTGCTGGCACACCGGTACCGCCGGCGCACCGGTACCGCTGGCACACCACCACCGCCGGCACCGTCACTTCTTGAAGGGCAGCAACCCGGCTGCGACGATCGCGCGGCTCAACGGTCGTGCCAGTTCCACGTATCGTTCCCGTTCCGTCTGGTCCAGTACCGTGTACGGCCCTTCCGCCATCTCGTCGGTCCGACCTTCCACCCGTGCCCGCAATTCCAGGCCGGCCTCGGTCAGCACACCCTCACCGTCGACCAGTCTCCGCACGCGCAGTCCGTCCACCGCTGCCGACCACTCCTCGGTGGACCATCCCCGTGTCCGCCGCAACGCCTCGGCCGTGACCTCGCCGCTGCCGGAGTGCACGACCAGTGCTTCGATGCCGGAGAGTCCTTCCAGCAGCAGTGCGGCGAGGTGTCCGTCGCCGCGGTATTCGCGTAGCAGTGTCTGTGCCCACCACAGCGCGAGCAGTGGTTCCTCGGGCCAGGGCAGTGCCGCGTGTGCAGCGAACAGCGGCCGTCCCTGCGGTGTCTCGCACGCCTTCTCCGCGGCCCGCCGCGCGAGCGCGCCCAGTTCCCCGGTCTGTGTCACCAGGTCGCCCAGGCCGCGCCGCAATGCGGTGTCGGCGGCGTCCAGTCGGGCTGCCAGCAGCGCCTCGGGGGTGGTCTTCTCCCACGCCGCGGGGATGGCCCCGTGTACCAGTGTGGGGTTGAAGTTGTAGAAGGTGGCGATCACGACCTCGGCCGATACCGGTCCCAACGCGGCGGCGCGGGAGGCGAAGTATCCGGCGGTGCGGTCCAGTCCCAGGGCGGCGTAGCGCTGCTGGCCTTCGGGGACGAAGTAGATCATCCCGTGCAGGGGTTCCAGGATCCGCCACAGTTCCCGCGCGTTCGTCACCACGACACTCCTCCGCACTGGGGTACCGACCGGTTGGTACGGCGGTTGTCACGGTACCGGCCGCCCGGTCGGTCGGGGGAGTGGCGCCGTGCGTGACACCCCCTCCGATCCCGCCGGTCGTGTTGCCCCTCCGGGTGTGGATCGTGGTCCACCCGCCCCACCCGCCCCGGTTCCTGTCCGCCTCACCCCGCCTCACCCCGCCTCACCCCGCCTCACCCCGCCGCGCCGCGCCGCGTCCTGCCCTGTCGCGTCCCGTCCTGCGGTGTAGCGGTTTGGCCCGGTTCCCGCCGGCCCGGTTCCGGGTTTCGTCTTCGAAGGTCTGTGCGGTTCCGTTTTTCGGGTTGTTCACGCGTAACGCCCCACCAGTCCGGCCCCCAGTCATGCCGGTTCCGCCCGTACCGATTCCGGCCCCGTCACCTCCACCAGCGCCCCCACCCCGCCAGTGGTTGTGCCACCCCCAACGCCGTGTGCGCGGCGACCCGCACTCGAACCCACCCGTCCGTGGTCTCCCACCCCTCCGCCCGGTCCCGCGTCGATTCCGTTGCACCGCTTCCAGTGCCGCGTACCGGCCCACCTGCCGGGCGTCTGCTCGTCGGCGGATCGACAGACCGGCCGTCCCCGTCGCCAACCGGCCAGCGCGGGGCCGGGGGTGTGGCTCACGCGTAACGCCCGACCGGCTCCGCCCCCGACCGCGCCGTCTGCCCTCACCGATCGTGGCTCCCGCACCTGCACCGGTGCGCCCCATCCCGCCGACGGCTGCGCCACCCCCGACGTGGTGTGCGCGGCCACCCGGGCCCGACCCGCTTGTCGGCGTGCTCCAGCACCCGGCGGTGTCGTCAGAGCCGGGATCGCGGCACGGGCGGCGGCCCGGTGGGCAGTGTCACGATCGCCGTCACCGACGACCGCCGCCCTTCCACCTCGTCCACGACCCGTTCCCACGCCCCTGTCGTTTCCGGTGCGGGTACGTGGGTCGCCTCGTCCGCGCGGTCCGGCACCCCCCGGATGCCGTGTCCACGGCCGGTTCCGTGCTACGTGGCCGGGTTCTGCACGGACGCCTCCGGCGACCGGTCCTTCGTGGACTCCGCCGTGCCCGCCCCTTTCCCGCTCGACGGCCCGCGCCCCCGCGCCCCTGCGCTCGCGCCCTCGCGCTCACGTCCTCTGTGGCTGCATGGCCCTATGGCCGCGTGGTCTTATGGGTTGTGGGTTGGTTGTGTGGGTAGTGGTATCGCCCTCTCATACATCCCGGTGTGGAGGTCTTCGCCGTGGGTGGCCCTGGTCAGGACGTCTCCGGCCAGGAATACGAGGTCTTCGGCACGTCGGCAGGTGTCGATCTCGGTCCAGGACACGGGTGTGGACGCGGTCGAAGGTCTGTGCGGGTCCCCTTTTCGGTTGTTCAGGCGTAGCGCCCGACCAACTCCGCCCCCAGCCGTGCCAATTCCGCCCGCACCGACTGCGGCTCCTCCACCTCCACCAGCGCGCCCCACCCCGCCAACGGCTGCGCCACCCCCAGCGCGGTGTGCGCGGCGACCCGTACCCGGACCCGCCCGTCCGTGTGCTCCAGTACCTCGCAGTGTCGCCCGAACTGGGACCGCAGCACCGGCAGTAGCGCGGCGGGCAGTGTCACCACCGCCGTCACCGACGACCGCCGCCCCCTCCATCTCGCCCACGACCCGTTCCCACGCCTGCGTCAACTCGAAGTCGTCGGGACGCCGCGCGGGGGTGTCCAGCACGACCGCGTCCACCATGCGGTCCACCCGGAATGTCCGTTGCCCGCTGTCCGTCCCGGCCACCAGGTACCAGACCCCGCCCTTCTCCACCAACCCCCACGGGTCCACCTCCCGCGTGGTCACTTCCCATGCGGTCATCTCCCATGCGGTCATCTCCCGTGTGGCCACTTCCGGCGTGGCCACTTCCGGCGTGGTCGCCTCCCGTGTGGTCACCTCGGGCGTGGTGGTCTCCTGGGAGGGCATCTCCTGTGTGGTGGTGTTCTTTCCCCGACTCGGGTACCCGAACCGCACCCGTACCCGCCGCACCACGGCCGTCTTCAACCGCTCCACCACCTCCTCCGGTCGCCCCCACCCCGACCCGCCGCCGCCCCATCCGGTCGGGTCGACCACCACGGCCCGCGCGGCTGCTTCGGCGTCCGCCCGGAATGTTTCCGGTAGCGCCCTCACCAACTTCCGCAACGCCGACTTCACCGCGGGCGACACCGCCGCCGCGGGCCCCGCCAGCACGAACAACGCTTGCGCCTCGGACGCCGTCAGCCCGCTCAGATCCGTCCGTGCCCCACCCACCAACGACCACCCACCGCCCCGCCCCGGCTGTGGGTACACCGGCACCCCCGCGGTCGACAGCGCCTCGAGGTCCCGTCGCGCCGTGGCCACCGACACCTCCAACTCGGTCGCCAGTTCGGCCGCGGTCACCCGCCCGTGGGCCTGCATCAGCAACAGGGTGGCGACAAGCCGATCAGCTCTCATGCCCGGAAGTCTCCCGGTGAAAGTGCTCATTCGGTGAGCACTTTCACCCACCATCATGGAGCCACCACCCGGAACCGTCGGGAGTCACCACCGGGGGAGCCACCGGGTGCGTCCACCAGGAGCCATCACAGGGGACGACCACCGAGGGTGTCACGGGGGGAGTCGTTGGGGGGCCTCGGGAAACCGTCACCAAGAACCGTCACCGGGAACCGTCGGGAACCACCGGAAGTCACCACCGGGAGCCATTCTCCAGGGGATTGTCGCCGGGGACGGTGAGAACAGCCGGGCGACCGCCTGAGCCTGCCGGGTATTGATCGATTGGAGCTTTTCGTGTTGCGTGGTCTGACCACCGTGTCCTATTTCGCCGCTGATCTGGACGCGGCCACCCGCTGGTACACCGACCTCCTCGGCATCGAGCCCTACTACGTCGTGGAGGGCGGTTACGTCGAATTCCGCATCGGCGACTACCAACACGAGTTGGGCATCGTGAACAGCAAGTACGCCCCCCACACCCCCACCGGTGGTGCGGTCGTCTACTGGGCCGTGGACGACGTCGACACCACCCTCGCCCGCCTCGTCGGACTGGGCGCCGAAATCCACGAGCGCCCCGAGGACCGGGGTGGCGCGGGCTACATCACCGCCACCGTCCACGATCCCTTCGGCAACATCCTCGGCATCATGGCCAACCCGCACTACCACGAAGTCCTCACCTCGATGAAGCAGACCTGACCCCACAACCACACCCGCCACCCCCGATCCCACCGCCGCCCGTAGAACCAGCTCCGACGGCATTCGGCCCTGAGTTGTCGGACCCCGGCCGGCGACGTTGCCATCTGTGCCGGCCGAGAAGCAGCTGTCAGAGGGCTTGGCCCGACTATTGGGGCCCGATCAGCGGTGCGCCGCTCGCGCAGCCGCAGCGTTCCGCCGTACGGCCTCGTCAAAAGTGCGTTCGACCGGGTGTCGGGCTACGTCTTGCCGCTGGGTTGGCGGATCGTCTGCAGTGCGGTGTTCGCCTCCGTCCACGTCGGCTCCACGGTTTCGTGGCTGTGGCCCTCATGGGTTGTTGGTTGGTTGTGTGGGTAGTGCTATCGCCCTCTCATGCATTCCGGTGTGGAGGTCTTCGCTGTGGGTGGCCCTGGTCAGGACGTCTCCGGCCAGGAATACCAGGTCTCCGGCCCGCCGGCAGGTCTGCACTTCGGTCCAGGTCACGGGTGTGGACACGGTCGGTCGTGGTCGGGCTCGCAGGGAGTAGGGGGCGATGGTGGTCCTGTCGGGGTGGTTGGGTGTCCAGTCGATGAGGACTTTCCCGCGTCGTGTGGTCTTGGCGGTGGTGGACACCACCAACCCTGGGTGCCGCGTGGCCAACCGCTGCGCCACGTCCTTCGCGTACCGCGCGGTCTGTCCGGGTGTGGTCGCCCCGACCGGGGCATGAAGCTGTATCCCGGTGGCACCGTCGGTTTTGGCGTAGACGGTCATGCCGTCGTGTTCCAGTTCGGTTCGTACCAGCAGCGTGACCCGGCAGCATTCGACCACCGTGGCCGGGGTCCCAGGGGTCAGGTCGAATACCAGCAGGTCGGGGGAGTGCCACCGACTGTGCAGGTCGAGGGCCCGGTGTGGGATGTGCAGTTCCAGGGCGGTGAGGTTGGCCATCCACACCAACGTCGGCAGGTCCAGCACGAGCACGGAGTCCGCGTACTCCTCGCCACGCACACTCCCCGGTGTCGCGGCGCGTATGACGTGTACCCAGTCGGGGGCGTGTCGGGGGACGTTCCTCTCGTGGAAGCAGGGCCCGTCCACCCCGTCGGGGTACCGGCGCAGCGTCACGGGGCGCCCGGCGAGGTGGGGGAGCAGGACGGGGGCGATGCGGGTGTAGTAGTCGATGACCTCGGCCTTGGTGAATCCGTGTTCGGGGAAGAGGACCTTGTCCAGGTTCGTCAGCCGCAGCACCCGCCCGTCGATCCGTACCGTCGCCGTCTCACCCACCCGGTACTTCCGTCACTCACCCGCGTCGGCGTCAAGATCGCTACCCGCTCCGACTCCGGTACCGCCGTCACTCACCGCACTTCCACCGGCACCGGCGTCCTCACCGTCACCCGCACCCGTACTCCCACCGACGTCCTCACCGGTGCTGGGTTCGGGTTCGGCGGGGGCCAGGATCCAGTCGGGGGATCGGGTGCCGGGGGAGTAGGGGGAGTCCGACCGTTTGGCCAGCACCCCTGGTATCCCCTGTCCGCGTGCGGTGGTGGCCACCGCGTCCCCGTCGTCGGGGAACGAGGGTGGTGTCGACCAGTGCCGACCGGTCAACCCCAACCCCTCCACCAACCCCCGCCGCCGCGTGTAGGGCAGTCCCAGCATCGAGTGGCCCTCCAGGTGCAGCACGTCCACCACCAACAGGGTCACCGGCGAGGTGCCCACCAGTCTCCGTGCCCGCCCGGCCGAGACCACCCCCACCCGCCGCTCCAACGCCTCCGCGTTGGGCCGTCCTCCGGCGAAGGCGACCACGACCCCGTCCAGCACGGCCTGGGTCATCCCCAACCGTGCCCCGACCCCCTGCAACTCCGGGTAGGTCGCGGTGACGTCCCGGCCGGCCCCGGTCGTGAGGGTCACCCGCCCGCCCTCGACCCGCGCCAGCACCCGGACCCCGTCCCACGCGAACTCGTAGGACCACCCCGCCTCCTGAGAGGGCAGGGGCCCGGTCGTGGGCAGCATCGGCGTCAGGCCCTGCGGCAGCGGTATCCAGTCCGGTCGCACCGCCGCATGTCGTCGCCGCACCATCCAGTCCTTCCCCCCGGACCCCGTGCCCGGGGTCCTGTCGCGGCGGAAGAACACGAACTCGCCCCGCACACGCTCCCCGTGCAGGACGACGTGCACCTCGTGGTCGTCCCATTTCACGGTGTCGTAGCGGCCGCGGTCCCAGAGGAACATCTCCCCTCCGCCGTACTCGCCCCGGGGGATCGTCCCGGTGAAGGCGGCGTATTCCAGGGGGTGGTCCTCGGTGTGCACGGCCAACCGGATCGTCCCGGGTTCGGGTGGCAGTCCTTTGGGGACCGCCCACGACACCAGGACCCCGCCGCGTTCCAACCGCACGTCCCAGTGCAGTGACGAGGCGTGGTGTTCCTGGATCACGAACGTGTCGTCCCGCCCGCGGGGAAGCACCCCGGCATCGGCCACCCCAGGGTCCGTCCCGGTGGGGTCGGGCACGGGTTCGGGGGTGCGCTGGGGATCCCGCTTGCGCCGGTACTCCGACAGATCCGCCATCAGAGGAAACCGCCCTTCCGCCCCTTGCCCCACGACTCCTCCGCCACGAACGGCACCACATCCCGGCTTCCGCCGTGACCAGTCGCCCGACCACGTCGCGGTGGCCATCGGTGAAGCCGTCTCCCTCGAACATCCCCACCATGCACCCTGCCAACGACGCCGTCATCCGCGGCGCCCGCGCCCACCCGCCCAAAAGTCGGTTTCAGGCGTCGATCCCGTCGGACCACAGCACAGTGCGCGACACCAGCACCGCCACGACACCCCCTGCGGCCACACCGCGCCCCTGCCTGGGACAAGACGGCAGGACCCCCGGAAGCGGATCGGCCCGATCCGCCCACCCGGCACGGACTCCGACATCCGAACCGACCGACCCGCCCCAATTAGCGCCCACCTGAGGCCTCCCGCTGTCGGGCACCATCCGCCTTGCCACCCACACCGTCGACCGCCCCCCGTACCCCGCGGTGGTCCCGGCGAACACGACTTCTCCCTTGCCGCGCTGGGCACACACGCCTGTACGTGACGCGCCCACCGCCCTCGCGGTGCGCCCGACCCCACCGGAAGCGGTGTCCTCCGCGGTCGGAAGTGCCCACACACCGCCAGCTCACCGCCCGTGACCGGCCCGAAGGGGATCGTGCCGCGCCGGATGACCCCCATGCCCGACTTGCCACCCCGCGACCACAGGCAGCGCACCCCCACACCACCCACACGAACTAACGTGCCGGTGGTGTCCTCCCCTCCCGTACCCGCTCCAGGCTCCGCTGCAACGCCACCACCAGATCCACCGCACCGGTCTGCTCGGCGACCCGCGCGGCCGGGATCACCGCCCCCGAGCTCTTCGCGCGGATGACCGCTTCCAAAGCGTCGCGGTAGTCGTCGGTGAACGCCGCGTGATCGAACCGGGCGGTCATCGAGTCCACCAACGCCAACGCCATCCGCGTCTCCCGCGCCCCCACGGTCACCTCCGGCAACTCGAACCCCGGATCGCGCACCTCGTCGGGCCACAACAGGGTGTGCAGCACCAGCAGATCCCCCCGCGGCCGCACCACCGCCAACGTCTCCCGCCGGCGCAGGGTGATCTTCACGACCGCCATCCGCCACGACCGCTCCAACGCCTCCCGCAACAGCGCGTACGAGGGCACCGCGACCTCGTCGGGGCGCAGGAAGTAGCTGCGGTGCAGGAAGATCGGATCGATCTGCTCCGCGGAGACGAACTCCACCACGTCGATCACGTGATCCGAGGACGAGGGCAACCCCTCGAAGTCCTCCGGCTCCACGACCACCACCCGCCCGTCGTCGAGCCGGTACCCCTTGGCCATCGCCTCGGCGGGGACTTCCTCCTCGCACACCGAGCACACCCGCCGGTGCCGGACCTGCCCGCCGTCGGCCCGGTGCACCTGGTGGAATCGGAACCCGTGTTCCTCGGTCGCCCCGAACACCCTCACCGGGATCGACACCAGCCCGAACGAGATCGCCCCACGCCACAACGCCCTCATACCCTCCAGGGAACACCCGCCGAACGCCCGTGCGAACCCCCGTCACCCGCACGCACCAGCACCGGACACCCACCCACCCCGCACTCGGTGGTCCCGCCGGCCGTCGCCCGGCCGTGCCGCCGCGCGCCGCGGCCTCGTGGCCGGTCCCGGCTCCCCACCCACCCACCCACCCACCCACGCCGGGTACCCCGACAACGCCACGATCGCCGACGTCGACGTCCGGTCCCGCTGACCGCGCTGACAACCCCGCGATCGCCAGCCCCGCGCGGAGTGCGGGACACCGATGTGCCGTTGTCGCGGGGGAGGGGCCGCCAAGGGCGGGGCGGGTGGGTCACGGATTCGTGGTCCATCCCGTCGCCCCTCCGGCCCGCAGCCCCGGGGATGCCCCCACACCCCGCGCGGCGTCCGCACCGGGGGAGGGGCCCTGTCGGGCCGCCACCCAACCCGGCCCCCGTCGCGTCGCGGACGACGCCCGACACCGTCGACGTCCAAGCCGCCCAGGCGATCGCCGCGCGGGGCACGACCCCACCACGCCCAACACCGTCGACCTCGACGCCGCGCCGGCCACCCGGCAGAAGCTCCCCAAGCACCCGCTACACCGGCCCCGCGCCCGCCGACCGCCCACGACACCGAACTCCCCGCATGCCCTCGCGGCCCCCTGCGACACCGCCCGAGGCCCCACGACTCCCCAGGGGCGGCAGACACCTGCCCACAGATCCACCCGGCGGCCCACCGAACGGTTCCCCGCCGAGGATTTCCTGCCATGCCGCCACCACCGCCAGGCCGACACCCGCCGCCGGTTCCCTCGACCCGCGGCCGGTCTCCCATCCCGCCGCCGGTTCCCCCCACCCCAGGCGGTCCCTCTACCGGGTCACCGTCCCCACCGTCTCCCCAACCACTCCAACGCCGTCCCCGCCAACCGGACCTTGGCCTCCCGAATGACCGCCAACCGCGGATCGGTGATCGTCAACGCCCCCGCCACGCAGAACCCCGCGTGCGCCGCCAACACCGCGTCCACCGACCGCGCCGGCACCCCCGCCGTCGACGGATGCCCCGCCACCACCCGATCCCCGTCGACACCATCCACAGAGGACAGCAACATCACCGGGTCCACGAACCGCGCACCCCGCCGCGCGTGCGGCCAGTCCACGACCACCACCCGATCGGCCCCCACCACCACGTTGTGCGCGAACAGATCGAAATGCACCAGCACATCCCCCCGCGCCACCTCCACCGCCTCCTGCTCCAACCCGATCAACACCCCCACCCGCTCCGCCGCCCACGGGAACGCCTCCTCCAGCCCCGGATGCCCGGCCACCCCACCCACCCGCCCAACCGCGGATGATCGGCGGGCAGATCCACCGGCACCGCCACCCCGCCCAACACCCCGCCGCCCGCCTCTCGACGTACTCGAACACCAGGACCACCCAGTCCCCGTCGTCGAAGGACCCCGCCAACCGCGGCGCGGGCACCCCCGCGGGCAACACCCCCATCACCCGCACCTCCGCCCGATACGCCCCCACCTCGCCGGGCCACGCCCGCCCGCTGATCGCCTTCACGAACACCCGCCCACCACCGGCCAACCTCAACCGCGACGCCAGACCGGGGGAGAAACCACCCCGACACCCCCGCGCGGCCACCACCCGGTCACCCGCGATCCGCTCGACCTCCCCCCGCACCGCACCGCACCCGGCACCCCCTCCCAGGACAACCTCCGTCCACCCGACACCGTCACAGCCCACCTCACGATCGACACCGGACCACACACAAAAAGTAAGGGGGGGTAACGCCATGGGGGAGCGGGGAAACCCGCGACACACCCCGACGCGGACACGGCCGCACGGGCCCGCCGCAATAAAGTCCGCACCCACGGACCCGCACACCCCACGGACTTCCAGACCCACCGACCCACGGAGGCACCAGGTGAGCACACGTGCCCGGGCCGAGGACCCCGACCCGCACACCGGACGCCGCCACCGCGCCGGCAGCGACGACCTACCCCTCTACCGCCAACTCGTCCGCACCGAGGGCCGCCTGCGCCCCGACCAGATCGACGCCCTCACCCGCCTGTCCCGCGACCTCATGGCCGACCGCCACACCAAAAGCGAACGCATCACCCCCAACACCCTCGTCCGACTCGCCGTGGACCTCCTACTCGCCCACACCGACACCCTGCACGGCGACACCGAGGACCAACTCCGCCGCTCCCTGATCCCCGAACCCGACACGGACCCCCACCCCCGATAGACTCACCCACTCTGTAAGTTGCCTGCTCAAACCCCTCTTGGAACGGTGTAGCGTGCCCCCCACGAGTACCGCCGCGGACATCGGAATCGACTCCGACGCACACCACCTGGTGTACGCCGCCGACGCGGCCGTACTGGCCGCCGCCACCGACATCCGCCGCGCCATCCAGTACGGCCACTGGGTCGGCCCCTGGGACGACACGATCGACACGCTGCGCCGCGCCGCCCACACCCTGCGACAACTCCAAGCCCTCGGCCCCCCCACCACCGCCGACGCGGCCCCGTGCCACTGGTGCGGCCGCCCCACCACCGAGACCCCCGGCCACCGCTCCTGCCACGCCCGCGCCTGGCACCCCACCCCCACGGCCGCCACCCCCACGGCCGCACCGGCACCACCGGCGACCCCGGTCGACGCGGCACCTACCACGCCCCCGCCCACGGCGCGCGCGACCCCGACCGACACACCGCCGACTCCGCCGAGGACTCCGGCCGATGTGTCCTCGGCGACCACGGACCCGGCCGCACCGGCACCCGCGGCCGCGGCACCCGCGACCATGGTCGCCCCGCCACCGCCCGCCCCGTCGCCGCCCACCGACGCGGCGGTGGCCTCGCCCCCAACCGCGGCGCCGCCCCCCGCCCCGTCACCGGCCACCACACCGCCGCTCCAAGCCGACGCGTCATCGCCGCCTCCCGACCCGACCGCCCCCGCCCCCGCGCCCCGTGCGACGGTCCGTCGCCCGCCGGTCCGCACGTTCTTCCAGGACGCCGCCACCGAACGCGCCGACTTCACCCGCGCCGTCCGCCGCATCACCGCCCGCGACCACACCCCCCCACCCTCCGACACCCTGATCACCGCCGCCCTGCACGCCTGGCACACCGCCGTCACCGCCAAGGACGAGCCCTGCCGGTTCGTCAGCTCCTCCGGTCACACCGGTGTCTCGGCCTACCACTGGCTCATGACCATGCACGGCGCCATGACCAAACCCACCGCCCTGCGATCCGAGCGCGTCGAGGAACTCTCCCGCCGCGACCGCACCCTCATCCGCTCCCTGTCCTTCGTCGACCCCGACACCACCCCGGTCGTGGGCCAGGTCATCACCGAGGTCGACGTCAACGCCCAATACCTCGCCGCCGCCCGCAGCGTCGACCTCGGCGACGGGGAACCCGTCGAACTCGACCACGTCGACCCCGCCGACCTGCCCGCCCTGCTCAAACGCCCCGGCTACCTCCGCCTGGCCACCACCCCCGACCTCACCAACGCTCCCGCCCACCTCCGCCACGCCCTCCCACGCCTGGTCGTCGGCGCCTGGCTGCCCACCCCGATCGCCGCCTACCTGCACCGCGACCACAACATCGGCCTCGACATCGCCGGCGCGATCACCTGGCCCGCCTCCGGCCGCCGCCTCTCGGTCTGGTGCGAGATGTTCGCCAACGGCCGCGCCACCCTCACCGCCACCGCCGACACCGACCCCGCCGCGGCCCTCGCGTTGAGGGTCGTCAAGGACGTCTACACCCGCTACCTCGGCGGTTACCTGCGCAGCAAGACCCACAACCGCGGCCCGACCTGCCGCACCGACTGGCACGACATGCTCGTCGCCCAGGGCGTCGCCAACGCCGCCCGCGCCATCGACAAAACCGTCACCACCGACGGCACCACCGTCCTGGGCTCTCTCAAGGACGCCTACTGGCTGCTCGCCGACACCCCCACCCACCCCACCGTCCTCACCTTCAGCCCGCAGCCGGGCAAGTGGAAACGCAACCGCGTCGCCCCCGTCACCCCCGCCGTCATCGACGCCCACCGCACCGGCCGCGTCGGCCTGCTCCGCCAGGCCATCACCGCCTCCGACACCGCCGCTTCCGACACCGCCGCCGAGGACACCCCCTGATGCAGTTCGCCGAAGTCGTCGACACCCTCGCCCTCAACGCCCACATCACCCACGCCCAACACGCCATCCGCGCCGAACACGGCAAAACCGCCTCCCGCTGGCTCGCCGCCCAGGCCGGCATCAGCCAACGCACCGCCCGCCGCTGGCTCTCGACCGACCTCCCGCGCTCCCGCACCGACACCGTCGCCCGCCTCGCCAACCGACTGTTCACCGCGGCCCAACGCCTGCGCACCGCCCACTCCATCGACTTCGGCGCCGTCGCCGTCACCTACGACGGCCACCACGAAGGCACCCGCCACATCGGCCCCGTCCCCGTCGACCCCGCCCTCGCCCACGACCTGCACACCGTCGCCACCCACCTCGAAACCGGCTCCCTGGCCGCGGCCGCCGACGCCCTGAGCGTCGCCGCCCTCGCCGCCTACTCACCCGGCCTGGAAGACACCCTCGCCGTGGACCAGTACGACCACGGCATCGACATCACCCCCTGACCCCCGGCCCCGGACAAGCCCACGACAACACCCGCCGTCACGACCCGGCAACGACCACCCCGCCCCCCGGTACCACGACACCACCGGCGCACGACACGCGGACACCCCCGCAGCCTGCGGACAGGGCATACCGGCTGCGGGCACGGCGATTCCGACACTGATAGGGGAGCGCCGCACCGGCAGGTGAGCGCGGCACGACCCCGAGAAAACCACCGGCACCAGCCCGGTCGTGGCGCCTGCATACCGCCGGACACCCCGAACACCGCCTTCACGCGGCACACCCACTGCCACGACGACGCCGTCCACCGAAGACCCCGGCGAGGATGGATGGGTAACGTCGCCGCGCATGCCCCAGGACTGGCTACCGCCCACCCAGTACTACGCGACGCTGCCCAAGCAGATCGCCGGCGCGGGCGTCATCTTCCGCGACGCCCACGACCGCGTCCTGATCGTCGAGACCACCTACGGCGCCAAAACCTGGGAGATCCCCGGCGGCGCACTCGAGGAGGGCGAGTCCCCGCTGGCGGGTGCGCGCCGCGAGGTCAGGGAGGAACTCGGGCTGGATCTGCAGCCCGGCCGACTACTGGCCGTGGACTGGGTCCCACCACGGCCCGACGGGCGCCCCGCCCTGACCAACCACCTGTTCGACGGCGGTGTCCTCGACGAAAAGCAGGTCGCCTCACTGCGCCTGGCCGACGGCGAGCTGACACGCTTCACGTTCGCCACCCGCGACGAGACCGCGGCTTTGCTCCGGCCACACCTCGCACGGCGCGTCGCGGTGTGCCTGGACGTCGTGCACACCGGCCGGACCGCGTACCTGAAGAACGGGGTCGATCCAACAGGCACGCCGACGTCTCCTGACTGCGCCTGATCCCACCACGGCCTCCTGCACATTTCGGGTGGTGGCCGCCAATACGCTCGCCCGATGACAGAGGGCGGCGTGGTCGTACGGGCGGACGGGCCTGACCGAGTTCGGTCGATCGCGCGGCCGCGGTTCCGGACTACGCTGAGCGCCATGACCGCAGCCGGCGCGCACGACCCGGCCCCGGAGGTCGCCAAGACCCCCGAGGCGATCCGCGCCGCGCTGCTGCCCGAGGAACGCGCCCAGTTCGACGAGAGCTGCCGGTGGGCGGTGGGCCACGCCGCCGCGGAACAGAGCCTCGCGCCCGTGCACGAGGTGCTCGACCAGTGGCACCTGATCGCTCGTGTGACCAGGCACGACCCGGCCGCGCACCGCAGGATGCTGGAACGCATCGCCGAGACCATCCGCACCGGCGAGGTCTCCGGTCGCGTTAGGACCTGGGATGAGATCCAGGCCGGGCGCGGAGCGGGTCGTATGCCCGAACGGCGCTAGGCTGTACGGCGTGACCGCAGCAGCGCCCAACCCTCGGCACGGCCGAGCCGGACCGTCGTTCGCCGACGCGTCCCCGGCCCAGGTGCGCGCCGCGCTGATCCCCGAGGAAGCCGCCGAGTTCGACGTGGCGTGGCGCGAGGTCATGGCCACCGCCACCGAGACGCTGGACCTCACCGAGGTGTTCGCGACCCTGGAGTCCTGGCGCCGCGTCGCGCGCCTCACGGCCGCGGCCGGAGCCCAGGCCCACCGCGCGATGTACCACCGGGCCGCGTCCGCGCTGACCGGCCGGCCGGTTCCCGCCGACGAGCCGCTGCCCGAGCTCAAGGCCCGGTTGGGCCTGTAGCTCCCCTTGTACGAGGTCACCACCGACGAGCAGTCCGAACAGCAGGTCGCCGCCCTCCCGCCCGAGGCATTGGCCGCGTTCGCGGAAGTGCGCGCGATGCTCGAGTTGGCCCCGTGGAACGGAACCGCCTACACCAGCGCGAAGCCCGAAAGCCCCATGCGCGCCCTGTCATTCGGCCCCGAGGGCCAAGGCGACGTCGTCTACCTCATCCTGGAGGACCAGCGACGCGTCGATCTGCTGGTCGTGCTCTGGCTGGGCTGAACGCCGGACCCTCTCATCAGTGAGCGTGCCCGGTGGCTCGAAGCCCTCAGGTGACCGCGTACCCACATGATCGACTGCTGGTGACACCCACTTCCGTTGGGGGATCCACTACAGGATCACCTTGGGGATCAGGTTGGGGGTCCGGTTAGAACGCCACCCCCTGGGATCGGGAAACTCCCTGGTCTCAGGCCTGTAAAGGGATCCGTTGGTATCCCAGACTTCCAGGCGCGAATTGCAAAACCGTACGTCGCGGGGGGTAGCTCGGCGGGGCCGGTCACTTTGCAGGTCGACTCTATAGCTTCAATGTTGACCAAATTCAATCCGTCTCGCCCCTGCTGTCCTTCCAGGGCGGGCACAGCACGACCGCAGTGGCATCGTCGCGGTAGCCGGTCTCGTCTTCCTCGCCCGTGGCCACGATGGCGTCGACCAGGGCCTGTGGATCGTGGTGATGGTGCGCGACCAGCGCGGCCAGATCCGGGAGGGGGACGTCGTCGAGGCCGTCGGAGACCAGCAGCACCAGTTCCCCGGCCGGAGCGTGCGACAGCGCCACGGTGGTCGGCGTGGCGCTGGCCAGGCTGAGCCGCACCCAGTTGTCGTGCTGCGGCGCGAGGTCGACGTCGCCGTTCTGCCGGAGGTAGGCGCCCATCGTGTGCGGGTCGGTGCGCCGTCGCAGCGTCGTGCCGTCTCAGCTGTAGGCGTGCGAATCCCCCACCCAGGCCAGCAGCGTCGGGCCGTCCGGTTCCGCGAGCGCCAGCACCGCCACCCCATCCGGGGCGACGCCGACGCCGGGGTCCTCCACGAGCGCGGCGGCCGCGAGCAGACCCGCCAGCGCGCCTCTGGCCGGGCCGATCCGGACCGCCGTCTCGGCGACCAGCCGCATGGTCGCGGCCCCGTCGACGTTGTTGCCGATGCCGTCGACCACTGCGGCCGCGACCAAGCCGCTCGCGGACTCGAAGACCGCGGCCGCGTCCATGTTGAACTCGCGCACCCCTCGCCTGGTCGCCATCGCCACCCGCACCCCGGTGCCCGTGATCTGCTCCATCGTTCGATCATGCCGGGCAGCACCGGTTCAGGGAGAGGCCGGCTCGACTTGCCCGCGGACGTGTGCGATGCCCCACGCGGTGCCACAGGAGTGCCGCATACTGCTGCGGACCGTAAACACGTGATCACCGGAGGTGACGTCATGGGGTTGTCCGGCAACACACCTGGCACAGCGGGAGCACCCGAGCCCGGCGAGCAGGCCGTCCACGAGTTCCTCGACCGCGACCATCCGCGGGCCAGCATCTCCGAGGGCGGTCGGATCGTCATCGAACCGGGCCAGGTACTCGACAACATCGCCCTGGCGATGGAGCGCCTGGACCTCGACATCAACACACCGATCAGCATCGAGGAGGACGTGGTCCCACCCAACGAGCTGCTCACCCTCATCCAGACCCTGGCGTTGGGCCCCACCCTCGCGGTGCACGTCGTCAACACCGCGATGAGGATCATGTCGGTCCGCTACCCCGAGGACCTGGTCCGCTCACCCCTGCCGTCCCAGTACGACCTGCGCAAGATCGTGCCGCTGCCGATGAGCGACCGCGAGCACGCGATCGCCAAGACCCTGTTCAACCGCAGGACCGCCAGCGCCGTCGACCTCACCGAGGACGACATCGCGAAGGACCTGGCACCGCTGCAGGCCAACGACCAGCTACAAGTCTTCGTAGCGCTGTTCTTCATGTACGGCAACAAGATCGGGGCGATGAAGTACACCACCGGCACTGCCTAGAAGCGCACCGGCCCGGTCCGGCGATCCCGTGCCGACCATCCTTACCCGACCTCGGTCGTGCAGGCCTACCGGTAGCGCAGGAGGAAAACCAACGATTGACATATCCGCGCTGGTCATGATGGGTTGCCTCGGTGTTTCTGGGGTGTCGGTTGCCGGATGTGGGCGGCCGCACGGCTGGCCCGCTTCCGGCACGCCGGGCCGCAGTAGATCCGCGGCCGTCCCGTGCCAGCGTCCCGGATCCCCCGGTCGCACCCCAAACCCGCGCAACGCCGAAACCCGCTGCGGCTCGGAGCTGGTCGGCCAGCGTGGCCAGCCTGATCGCCGCGGCGGCCGGATAAGACAGCGAGGCTGCGGCACCTACCGCGGCGGCCAACTGGTCGGCGAGGTCAACCAGAAAACGTAAGGACGGCAGCAAGCGCTCGGACCGTTCCCGGATGCGCCGGGACGTGTTCCAGTCCGGGAACGCAGTGGCCCGCACTCGCTCGGCGATCGGGTAGGACAGAGCCCTCGATCATGGCGGGGTGACCGTTCCCCCTCACGTTGCACTGCGCCGCGTGGCCCGCGCTCACGTCGGGGCCGACCTGTACTGCCCGGACGTGACCCGACTGGAGGTACGCGCTGCGGCGCCCGACCAGATCCGCCGCCGCAACGTCCACACCCTTAACCTGACCGAGCTGGTGGCGAAGTCCTAAACCTCGCCGAGCAAGGCCGGCGTCGAAGAGGCCTCAGCCCACCGCGTTCATCTCCATCCCAAGGGTTCCTGGTGCGAGCACAGTGCCGGGTGCAATTCGACCGCGTCGCCCTTGCGGTAGAGCACGGCAGGTCGACCGGTGCCGCCGGGGCCCGCGCTCTGGTGTCGAGCAGGAGTCCCGGCGCGCTGATGTCCTTGCGGTGGAAGTGGGCCAGATCGGCTCGGCCGCCTCGGCGTCCTACCCCACGGTGTAGTGCCGATGGCCCGCTGCGCGACCGTATGCGCATGGTTGGTTCCGAGGATGTTCCCGTCGCCCCACCCGCATCGAGCCCGGCAGCGCGGCCGCTGTTAGCGCGGTGGACGGTGCCGTTGGGTCGGCGGTTGGCGCCGTTGGGTCGTTGGTTGGTGCGGTGGACGATGCCGTTGATCGCCGTGCTCGTGCTGGTGGTGGTCGTGGTGTCGTCGGTGTTGTTGTGGTCGTGGGTGGACGGCTTGACGTTCGTCGACGCGGACAAGAGGGCCACCGCGCATCTAGACGTGCTGAAGTTGACGGCGTCGATCGCGGTCGGCGGCGGCGGCCTGTTCGCGCTCTACCTCGCGGCGCGGCGTCAGCGCACTCAGGAACTGGAACTGGCGCAGCGGAAAAGCGTCCAGGCCCACGTCGAAGACGAGGCCAAGAGCAACCGGGCGCACGTGGAGACGGTTCAAGCCCTCGCGGCGCAGGTCGCGGATCACAATCGGGAGGACGCGGCCGCGCGGCGGGTGACCGAGTTGTACTCGAAGTCGGTGGAGCAGCTTGGGTCGGATCAGGCCGCGGTGCGATTGGGTGGGTTGTACGCGCTAGAGCGCCTGGCCCAAGACAACCCCGACCAGCGTCGCACTGTGGGACGGGTGCTCTGCGCGTACCTGCGGATGCCGTTCGAGGTGCCGGACGCACCACCGTGGCTGGAGGACGTCGATGGCCTCGGCTACAAGACGCTGCTGGCCGAGTATCGCGAGCGGGTGCAGGAACGCGAGGTGCGGGTCGCCGCTCAGCGTGTGCTGCGCGATCACCTCCTCAAGGGAGACGAAGCCCAGCCGCTGCCCACGTTCTGGGCGGACATTGCCCTCGACCTCCGCGCGACCAGTCTGGTCGACTTCGACCTGGCAAGATGCACCGTGGGTGAAGTTGACTTCCGCTCGGCCACGTTCACCGGCGAAGCCCACTTCGAGGCAGCGATGTTCACCGGTGACGTCGACTTCGTGTCGGCCACGTTCATCGGCGCCGCCCACTTCAAGGAGGCGACGTTCACCAGCGGCGCTGACTTCGTGTCGGCGACGTTCGACAGCACTGTGGACTTCGCGTCGGCGAGGTTCACGAACGGCGTCCTCTTCGGGTTGGCGACCTTCAAGGGCTATGCCCACTTCAAGGCGGCGACGTTCACCAAACTCGCCTTCTTCAAGAGGGCGACGTTCGCCAGCATCGCCTTCTTCAACAAGGCGACGTTCACCGACGCCGCCTCCTTCAAGGGGACGGAGTTCGCCAGCCGCCCGCAATTCACGGCGTCAGTGTTCATCGACGGAGTGCCCCCGGAGGTGAGTGAGTTCGTCTCCGAGCACCGATCGGGTTCCGGGTCATCGAGGTGAGGGCGGCCATGAGCCCACCAACAGGCGCCTATCGCCGCTGGTCCCCGACCGCATCAGCACCTGACGCCCGGTGATGTGTGGGGCCGACACCACCGGGCCGATCGACACCTCGGCCGTGGACGACCGCGTCACGGTGTTCGTTACCGATCATCAACCGGGTCCCGGTCGTCGAGGCCGCGCATGTGCTCGGGCAGCGCCGTGGAGACGACTTCGCCCAGCGCGGCCAACATCGAGCTGACCTGCAGATGCCGAAAGCCGTCGACGGGGGCCAAGTCGACCGGCGTGCCCGAGGGCTGCGGTGTGGAGCCGGTCCAGCGGATCCACCCGTCGGGCCCGAAGATGCTCGGTTCGGGTCTGCGGACGGGCACCTAGCCGGCCAGGTCCACGATTGGGATACCCAACTGCACCGCGACCCGGTTCGCTCTGGCCGCCAGCCCTCAT
Organism: Umezawaea sp. Da 62-37; assembly: GCF_032460545.1. Taxonomy (GTDB): domain Bacteria; phylum Actinomycetota; class Actinomycetes; order Mycobacteriales; family Pseudonocardiaceae; genus Umezawaea. Next base: position 63,592 of record NZ_CP135965.1, on the reverse strand, counting down.
CGACGTCGTCGGGCACGAACCCCAACCACGGCAACGCACACAACTGGATCGCCATCCCGATCCGATTCCCCGATCCCCGCGCCGCGCTCTCCAACCAGGCCCGCTCATCCGAACCGAGGGTGAAGTAGCGGATCAGCTCGTCACGCCCCAACTCCTCCGGCCACGACCGCAACCGCGTGATCTCCGCATCGGAGAAAAACTTCGTGGACACCCCAGCACCGCCCCGTCCTCACATGATCATCGACGGGGCACATCCTGATCAACGCCCTCGACTGCGCCTGATGGGGTGTTGCCCATCGTCAGGGGTGTTCATCGGCGTCAGGAATCGCTATGACCTGGGCGGATGGGGCTAACCGTTGGTTTTTTGGCCTGTGCTATCGGGAGACCAAGGGTCAATGCGCGGCTTGAGGTCCTCGATCGAGATGCCTGGAGGTAGGGCATCGCCAAGCAGTGAAAGCAGAGTCTCCCTGCTGGCAGTGGGATGAGTCCTCCTGTGTGAGGCCAAAATATCTTCACTCAACGCCAACACGCTCAAACGCAACTTCTTATTCTCGTTGACCAGGCTGCTTCGTTCACGCTGAGCCTGGAACTTCGCTGCCTCGGCTTCCCCATGAATCTTTCGGACCATGTCGGCTGCCTTGGATTCTACGTCTCTGCGAAACTCCTCTTGTTCCTCCCAAGCGCGGCCAACTGAGGCGTGGAGTCTATGCACTTCTTGCTCTCGACTTGCCAGATCGGCTTCTCGTTGAGCCCACATGTGGTCGGCTGTCGCGATCTGATTTTCCAATTCATCAACCTTCGCTAACGTCCTGACTAGCTCGCTCGAGACTCCGAAGAGCATGTCTTCGCGGTCTTGGCATTTGGCAAGAAGTTTGTTGATCTTATCCTGTCGCAACTGGAGCTCGGCCGCTGTAAGAGCTTGTGGATCTTGCCCAGATGCAGGCGGGTTCGGATCCATCTCGTTGACTATGTCTTCGGGCCAGAACCTCAGGGCCCAGTCCCGGCCGCCGACCATGAAGGACGTGTAGACCTTCACGGTCTTGTCCTTGCTCCAGGAGGGGCAGACTACCTCTCCCACGTAGCCCGCAGGGGGCTCGGTAAGGCCCATGGCTTCGCAAAACAAGTACGCCGCTTCAGGAAGGTCACTCTCCTTCCCCGCTGACACGAGGACATCGCGCACCTTGTGCCACTCCAGTTTCCCAGGTTCGGCGCCCTTGCCCATGAACTTTCCGCAAGCCGACTGCAGGACACTCTTCGTCTTACCGAAAGACCAGTGTCCTTCCTGCGTCCCCCAGAGAGTTCGAATCTGTTCGATAGTGGTGGTGAGTTGGCCGAACTGGTCCACTGCCCTGGTCATCAGGAACATCGCCATCTTGCGCTCACCGATCGACAGACCGCTTTGGCCATCTGTCTCTCCCGAGGTGAGGCTGTTGACATCGTCCCCGCCTGGGCATTCCACCTCCGCATCCTCTTCATCCGAGGTCTTCCCCATCTTCTCGGTCGTCATGAAGCGGTCGACTATCCGACCTCCGGCCCGCTTCGGGAACTTGTCGGCTGCTGTCAGCCGTGTACGGGAGTCGCTCATCGCGCCATCAGCCTGTTTCCGAGCAGCCACCAGCTGCTTCGCGGTGTGTCTGTCGTCACCCGGCATGATCGCTCCTTGTAGCTGTTCAGCGGGCCAGGGAGAGTTAGATGGTTTCTCCCGTGATCTCTCCCGACCTTCGAACCTTCGTGCGGACCCCAGGGAGAGATCCCGGCAACCCTATGCCGTGCCATCTCTGCCGTTCTCCTGCCATCTCGTAGCCAGGGAAAACCTTGATCCATCAGCTCGACGTTTCTCCCCGGCTGGTTACTCTGCGTGCATCAAGCACGCCTGCCCCATGCGGTCAACTTGGGGAGAGATAAAGAAGCCAATGTAGGTACTCTGAGTGCACAGCAGCGTTGTTGTGACGCCTTGAGGACCTAGAATGTAACCCACAGCCAGAGCGACACGTGTACCCCGATTACTTGGAATGTCACTATCCGTGGTTACATTTGGGGCAGTGGATTCGCCACGCTTACCCCGGATCTCGAGCCAGGACGGGGACGGGCGGCCAGGTTGCACCCTGACCGCCCGCCGCGTGCGAGCCCCCTCGGAAGCCCCGGTTAGGACCATCTAGGTAAGGACTCGCACTGATACCCACCATAGTTTCCAGCGGCCATACAGGTAACCCCAAGATTGCCTTAAATTCACCCTACGATCGGGTGTGGCACTTGGCGGAGGTGGCCAGCGATGTGCGATGAGAAGTGCGACGCCAAGGAACCCAAACGTGAAGATGACTCCGCCGTTGCTGCCACAAGGGCGACCGAGATCAGCACACCCGAAGATGACGAGAACGAACGAGGCTGGGCTCGGTTCTTCGTACTGATCTTCAGCGACGCAGAGCGGTTCAAAAGATTCATGATTTTCCTGCTACTGCTACTTGCGTTCCTTCTGGTCGCTGGTTGGCTGTGGGGCGCTTCTGCGGCAGGTGTCACCGCAGTTGGCGCTGGCCTTCTGCGGTGGGTGAGTAAAAAATTCGGAAGTTGAAGTTGCCCTGCGGCTTGTAGTTGGTTCTGGCTGTGGTGACGTGGCGTGCTTGCGCTGTCACCACAGCCGAGAACAGCGTGGTGCTGCACCCATTACGCTTGCCCAAGGGTGTTGCCGTCGCACCGCTCGAAATCGAAAAATCCTCCCAGGTCGACGTCGATCAGTTGCGCGTTGTCTACCCCTGGGCTAAACGTGCGATGGTGCTGGTGAGGAGCGGATCGTTTGGCGAAATGAGGATTAGCAGGGGTTATAGGCGTCGCCGGAAACACGACGATCACGATGACCGGCAGCATCGGCAACATCACCAATGCCAGTTCCAACGTCCAGAACAACGTCAACACAGGGCTCGACAGCACCGAGGTGCTCAAGTTCGCCAGCGCCCTGCGGCAGACCCTGCCCGTGCTCGGGTTGGACGAGGAAGCCTGACAAGCCGTTGACGCTCAGGCCGAGGAACTGCACCAGGTAGCGAGTGCCGCTACTCCGGACCGGGGCCGGATGCGGACCCAGATCAACAGCATCCTTCAAGCGCTGCAGTCGGCCGGGCAGACCATCGCACTGGAGATGATCATGGATCTGGGAATGCAGGCCATCCAAGCCCTCAGCCGCTGACCACTTCGACCACCTGAACGGCTGACCCAACTCGTGAATCGCCGCCCTTGCGGTACAGAGCGGCCTGTCGACCCGGCCCGCTTGGGGTCCGCGCTCCGGTCTCGACCAGAAAGCCTGGCACGCCGGTGACCTTGCGGTGGAAGTTGCGCGGGTCGACCGGACACGCCCCAGAACGCCTCGACGGCCTCGCGCAACTGCGCGACGGTGAACGTCGGCCCGCACAGGTCCGCTCCACCGTGACGCGTCCCCGCTCGACCGCCGCGTCGATCAGCGACCGGATCGGCTCGGCGGCCGACACGGCCCGTACCGGGATCCACTGCGCCGAGCCGGGCTGGTCGAGGGGCGCGGTCGCGTGCGCCCCAGGACCACGTGGGCGATCGTGACCACCGCGCCACCGTCGGGGCGCCGGTGAGGGCCGACCGTGTCGAGCAGGCTGACCAGCGCGATCCGGTCGAGCAGGTGCGCGTGCTCGGTCAGCACCCGGTCGCGGGTGTCCTGCACCGAGCCGGTCGGGTCCAGCGGGGTGCCGGGCAGACCCAGAGCCGCCGGTCCCCGGTGCGCAGCAGCACCCGCAGCCCGGTGGCGTGCGGCTTGCACCACCAGGTCGACCGATACCCCGGTCGCGGACATGAGGAAGGGCCCAGGGGCTGGCATACCTGGCCAGAACCCTGGGCCCTTCTCGACGGTCTTGGCGTGGCGGGTACCTGCAGCTCCGCTTTGGCACGAGCGACGAGTGCACCGTCGACATCGGGCCCTTGCTGTTCCGTCAGAAGTGACACTAGAGGCCCGCGGGCCGTGTTGTCCAACCCGATCCATGACCGTCCTCAAAGGACTCAACGGGTAAATCTATTTACCCCTACGTTAGCGCCGTGTGTGTGCACCTAGACTCCCTAAGATACCCCTGCGCTAGCGCAGTGCCTTACCCTCGGTCTAGCGCCCCGTAGTATGTAGAACATCGAGTGCTAAGGATAACTGCTGATGACGAGTAAGGGCCCGGTCGCGGCGCTGGCGACGCCAGTTGGGCCGTTCGGTTCGGCGCACGCGGAGTCGGACCAACAACAGGCCTCGCGGGAGTTCGCCGAGCGACTGGGCGCCAAACGCCGCAAGGCCGGAGCGCCGGTACGCACCGCGTTCGTCATCGCCGAAGAGGACCGTGAGCGGCCGCCGATGGCCGAACTGCTCAGCAGCGCCACCGGCGGGGGCGGCGGTCGGGGCGGTCAACTCCGACTCAAGCTCTACCTCTCCCTATTGTGGGTGTGCGCGAAGGAGCCCTACGAGGCGATCCGCCCCGCGCGTGCCTGGGCCGCGCTGCTGGGGCTCGACGACATCGAGAACCGCGGTGCTCGCCGCATCCACAGCGCGATCCACGACCTGGTCGACCGCGACCTGGCCCGTGTTCGTGACCGCGGCGGTCAGGCCAGCGCGGTCAGGCCCTTGAGCGACCGCGGCAACGCCAGGAAGTACGAGCCGCCGTCGGAGACCTACAACCGGTTCAAGCAGAAGGGCGCCGGCGAGCGGGCACTGCAGCCCCACCGCTACTTCCGGCTGCCCTCAGGCCTCTGGACCGCCGGGCACATCGCGGCCCTCAGCGGCCCCGCGCTGGCGATGCTCCTGGTGGTGCGCTGCGAACAGCGCGGCAACGAGAACACTCCGGTGTGGTTCTCCCCGAAGGTCGCCACCGAGCGGTACGGCCTCGCCGAAAGCACCAGGGTTCAAGGTCTTCAGCAGCTCCGCGACCGCGGACTACTCACCACCGAGACCCGCAGCGTCAGCGAGTCCGGCGCCTTCATCGACCAGATCCGCCGCCGCAACGTCCACACCCTCAACCTGACCGAACTGGTGGCGAAGGCCTAACCTGCGGCCACGAACAAGAGCGGCCCAGCCAACCCGTCTGACTGCGTACCCACTTGATCAACTATCGGCGAAAGCGAGCATGTTCGCCTAGTACCACTCCATGCCCTGTTCAGGAGACTTGCGGGGGGCAGGAGGGTCGGGCCAGTCCGGTGCCCAGGGGCGCCACTGGATGCCGTAGCCGTGGGCGGGCCGCGGGTTCGGGAACGACACGTCCACCTCGCCGATCCCGTTGACCTCGATCAGGTCGGTGCCCTCGGCATCGTCGTCGAGGTCGTAGTGGAACGCGCCGTCCACGCGCCACAGCGCCGCAGGCAGTTCATCGACGGGGAATCGCACCACGAGCTGGAACAGATCGCAGCCGCGCTCGGGCCAGAACACATAGAGGGGACGCATCGGCTGTGCCCTGGGCACCCGCACCTCCAGCGCGTACTGGTGCGTCTGCCCGGCCTGCAATGGGCGGGGCAGACGCAAGCGCAACAGGACCCGCCGCAGCGACGGCCGTTCCGTCGGGATCAGCTCCACACCGTGCAGGACCTGTACTTCCAGGTCGCCCGGCGTGCCGTCCTCGGAGGGCTTGGGCATGGTGATGGACCAGGTGACCTCGTCCACGCCGTCGCGTTCGGCGCGGATCGTGCGGCGCTCGGTGCACGAGGGCGTCTCGCCATCCAAGCGCAGCAGCGCGTCGAACTGAACCAACCGCCACCCGTTCTCCGGATCTGTGGCGACGACCGGGGCCAGCGGCTCCACGGCCGTCTCTACGAGCCGGGTCAGGCCCTCCTCGATGCGGCGCCGGATGGTCCGCTTACCCCGATCGTGGAGTCGGGCCAGCCAGTCGACGCGGTCGTTGAGAAACCGTGACTGCGCCTCCTCGTGCAGTCCCAGCGGGGCGAGCACGGCCAGGCGCAGTTCGGTTGGAAACCCGTCGACGACGCTGGTGACCCACCGGCTGAACTTGACGCGGACCTCCTCCGGCCCGTCGGACGGAACGATCCCGCACACCGCGCGCAGCGCGGGACCGACCTGCCGGTCAATTCCGGGCGCTTGCACACCCTGGCCGCGGCACAGCGCTCGCAACTCGTTCATCAGTGACGTGGAATTCGTCGCTGATGACCTCCTGGTGTCGATCGGAACATCGACACCGGAGAGAAGCGGGGGGATGAGGCCTTGAACCTGTTTCGGAAGAGGTTCGGTCAAGGGGTCGGGATTCGACTCGGTGACGGGCTTCTTGATGCCGAACACGACGTTGTCGCTGTAGAGATCGTTCTTGTCGTCAGTGATGGCTCGAGGGCTCTGTATTGGGTTGCGTATGCCTGCGGCGATGAGAGCGGTTCGGCTACGGGCCTCAAGCCATGCCGCGTGCTCGTGATCGGGAATCCGGATGGCACTGGTGAGGTCGTGGTGGGCGGGTCAGTCGATCTCGGTAAACTTGACCTTGATCCGTCGTTCGTTGCCGTCGACGACGAGGTACCAGTGGTCGTCGTAGGGCACTTCCAGGACGAACAGGATGACCTCCTGGAAGCTGCCGTCGTACTCGTACTCGTCGCCGTCGAGGTAGGCCTGGTACTCCTCAGCGTCGAACTGGTGGATCGAGGAGCTGGTCGCCACCGCCAAGGCACGCCCGCGAAGCTCAGCTTCTAGATCGTCAAGCCGGGCATCATCCACCAGGCTGGTACCGCATCACCGAAGGCCCCGTGTGCCGACGTGTCCGTTGCCGTCGGACACGCCAGGCCCCGCATCACCTCGGTGATGCGGGGCCTGGTTGCCAGCGGGCTAGTAGAGCGTCGTGGCTTAGTTATGACGTAACTGGGATACTGGTCTCCGGCAGGCTTTCTCCCCCCGCCGGACAGGACGGCCGCCATGGGCGCACAGAAGAAACATCCGGTCACGCTGACCGAGCGAGATCGTGACGAGTTGATCCGAGTGACCAGGACGGGCGTGCACCCGGCTTCGTCGATCATGCGGGCGCGGGTGCTGCTCGCGTTGGACACCTCGATCGGCGCGGTCGATCCGAAGGAGGCGATCGCGGCACGTCTGGGGGTCTCGGGCGAGACCCTGCGCCTGATCGCCCAACGGTTCGCCGAGACCGGCGGTGACGTGCACGCGACGATCGCACGCAAGAAGCGAGAGTTTCCGCCGGTGGCCTCGGTGGTGACCGGCGAGGTCGAGGCCAGGCTGATCGCACTCGCCTGCTCGACCCCGCCCGCGGGATACGCGCGATGGTCGCTGCGACTGCTGGAGAAACACGTCGCACTCATCGAGGACATCCCGGACCTGGACCACTCCACCATCGGACGGATCCTAAAAAAACGAGGCTGCGTCCTCATCTGAGGAAGTGCTGGACCATCCCACCCAAGGCGAACGCGGCCTTCGCCGCCGCGATGGAGGACGTCCTCTCCGTCTACGCCCGACCCCACGACCCGACCAGACCGGTGGTCTGCATGGACGAGAAGCCCTACCAACTGCTGGGCCACGCCCGCGGCCCGATCCCCGCCACCCCCGGACACGACCTCAAACAGGACAGCGAATACGTCCGCCACGGCACCTGCGCGATCTTCTGCTGGGTCGAACCCTTGCAGGGCTGGCGATACGTGGACGCCCGACCTCGCCGGACCAGGGTCGACTGGGCTCACCAGGTCGAGCGGCTCCTGACCGTGGACTACCCCGAGGCAGAGAAGGTCGTGCTGGTGATGGACAACCTCAACACCCACACCATCGCCTCTCTCTACCAGGCCTTCGACCCGGCGAAGGCGTTCGGATTGGCCCAACGCCTGGAGATCCACCACACCCCCAAACACGGGTCCTGGCTCAACATCGCCGAGATCGAACTATCCGCACTCACCCGCCAATGCCTCACCCGCCGCATCGACGACCTCGACCTACTCAACACCGAACTCGCCGCCTGGCGGCAGGCCACCAACACCGACCAACGTCAGGTCGACTGGCACTTCACCACCGACGACGCCCGCACCCGACTCCGACACCTCTACCCCAAAAGTTAGAAGCGACGGTCTACTAGGAGTCTCTAGAAGCGACCCAAGACGACTAGCACGAGCACGAGCACGAGCAGCACGAAGCAGCCGATCATGCCCAGCAGCCTCAGGGCGCCGCGGCCCGTGACTTGCCCACCGCCGCCGGTCCGTGCAGCAGCACGATCCCGCCCGCGTGGATGGCCCATTCCAGGTCGTCGTCGATGTCGCGGGCGACGTAGGGGGGCAGATCGGAGCCGTCCTCGGAATGGGTGTCGATCGCCGGTTTCACCCGCAAGTCGAACAGCCCCACTTCCGACACCGTCGGCAGCCCGCCGTCGATCAAATGCAGCGCCCGCCCCACCAGCGGATTCACCGTCCACACAGGTTCCTCGGTCGGATTGGGCGGTTGGCCGCGCACCCACCGCGACAACGCGGGTGCCCCCAACGCCAGAGCGGCCACGATCCCCGCGGGCCAGCTCAATCCCTCCAACACGTTGCGCACCGGATCCTCATCAGCCAGCAGCCACGCCGGCAGCCCGAACACGCTCACCGCCCACACCAGCGTGGCCACCGCGCCAACCACCACCGCGATCCGTGGCCATCGGCGAGAACCCACCCCAGCCCCTCCCACATGAGCCCCTTCGCGCGGTGATCACCTTTCATTCTCACTGTCGTACGGGACCCCTTTTTCGCTACCGACACCGGCGGCCGCGATCACACCGTTCGCGGACTCGAGACCGCGGCCGCGTCCATGTTGTGCACCCGCGCCTGCTGGCCATGGTCACGCGCACCCAGGGCCGTGATCTTCTCCATGACCACCTGCCTTGCCCCGAAACCTCGCTACCGGCATCACGTCGGCGTGATGGCAAGGCCGACGACTCCGCCCCGTCGAACCAGCACTCCCGCAACCGGAAGCACTACACCGTGGTCGGCCGTGACCTGCAGCCCCTGCGGGACACCGGGTTCGCTACGATCGCCGCGGCCGCCACGCCGGCCTGACTCCGAGCTGCCACGCTGGCCTGACTCCGAGCCGCCACGCCCACCCACGCGGGCTGGCTGCGCAGAGGACAAGGGGCTTCGTCTCGCGTACCGCGTTCACACCGGCGACCCCTCAGGTGCGACGGCGTGGGGTCGCACCGGCAGGGACCGATCGTGACGGACCACAAGGCCCGCAAAGCCGACGCGCGGGTACTCGCGCAGGCCGAGAACATCTCCTACACCAGCGCGCTACGCCAGGTCACCTCCACCACCGGCACGTCCGGGACCGCCCGGCCCCCGGTATTGTAGGTGTGGACCGAGTACTGGGACGGTCCGTCGTGGGGCGGGGGGCTGCACACCCACGGCGTCACCGTGACCATGACCGGCCGCGCGGACGGCGGCACCGGCGACTGGCTGACCCCGGCGCAGTGGCCCGGCGACCGGACCGACCTGGACCGCGTCTTCCGCCGCGTTCCCAGGCCCGATGGCGGACTTGAACTCGACCACGACCACCTCGACCGGGTGCTGACCGCCGCGTGGCCCGGCGCCCAGGTCACGGTGGAGGAAATCCGACACGGCCCACGATGACGTCGACCAGGACGACGATGACACCGTGGACGACGAGGAGTTCCCGGTGCTGGCCCGGCGGGAGTTCAGCCGTGACTGCGTGGACGACTGCGGCGCGCAGTACTGACCCTCGCCGACCGGATCCTTCCGGTCGGCGACGAGGGCGGCCGAAGCACGAGTAGGTCACTGGTCGTCGCGATCGGGCTGGGCCTTCAGCATGATCGCGCCCTACGGTGAGACCCATGGAGTTGGTGGCGACGGGTGGCGGCGGTCGCGAGTCGGTGGCGTCGTGACCAGCGGCGACAAACACGGGGGACCGGTGTCGTGGTGGCGTAGGGCGTGGTGGTCTCTCGGGGAACTGGTCGAGGTGACACGCCGACCGACACCGTCCCCGGTGCTGTATCTGCGCTGCGGCGACTGCGCACAGGTGGCACCGCGCACCACGATGCGCCGTCACGGCCGACTCGGCGGTCACACGACGCCACCGGAGCACCCGTGCCCACTGTGTGGCGCCTACGCGCCCCGAGTGCTTGGCGACCAGGTCGACGTCGCCGATCCGACCGTGCCGACGGTGACCATGACCTGCGTGGTGCGGTTCGGGTGCGTCCAGTTCTGGAAGCGCTGCCGCACCACGTTCCAAGTCCCGGCCACCGCCGTGTCGGTGATGTGCCCCGCGTGTGGAGAGGATTACCGCGGACCTGCGTCGCTCAATCGACCCTACAGCCCATAAAGCCGGTCAGGTCGCCGGTTGTGGTGATGATGGTGGTCATCGTCGGTCAGTGGTCACCTTGGTGATGCGCTTGTCCGGAAACCGCCCGGCACGGAGTCGGATTCGGCCGCCGCGAACCTGTCGAGAACTTATTTCCTACCTGCGAGTGGACCCCAGTAAAATGCGGCATGACAGTTCCCGCCACTTACGTCGAACGCGGAAATCGTGACCGTGTCCTCCGTTATGCCGTTCATCCCAGTAAAAGTCAGTGCGGACCTCAGGAAGTTCTCGTCGACTGGTTGCATGTCGATATTTTCGACTTTTACCCTGCTTGACTTGAACGACACCTCGACATTGATCCCGGCGCACAGCGGGGTGGCGTACACGTAGCTTCGGATCTTGCTGACAGTCCACGGTGAATCCGGATTGAGCGTGAAGGTGACCTTCCCTCCTTTCCTGTCGTTCAGGTTCCACCTGAAAAAATATCCGGCGTAGCCCGAATTGAATTCTTGTACCTCGACCACGTCCCCGTGGACGTCTTTGATGCTGTGCCTGTTGGGGTAAAGCGTGTGGACACCGGCGGCCGCATCCGGGATAGGATTTTGCGGACTGGCGAGGTCGGGTGTCGGTTTAAGTGGGACTTCGATATTCGGGTTTTCCGACTTGGTCAACGTGGACGACAGCAATACCGTCGACAGTAAAGTCGTCACGATTTTTTTCGTCCTGTTTTTCCTGACAGTGCTCCGAGGGGTTCTCCGTAGTTTCAGGACCTCGACGGGTACCCCTGCGAAGCCGATCGGCGGTGTCGTGGGCGACACGACGTCGATCGACGCCACATCCGGATCACGCGGTCGTCGTCCGCCCGGACCCCGGCTGCCGTCGGGATCTCGCCGCGCCGCCGAGTCGCCGGTGGTGTCGGGGTCGTCGGCCGAGGACTGGACGGCCAGGCGCCCGTGGTCGGGGTTGTCCGGGGACGATCCGGCGTCATCGCCGGAAGGCGGGTTCTCCGCGTTGTCCACCTCGGGGCGGACAATCCCGGACGTCGTGCCAGGCCCCGGCAGGGCCTCCGGCGGGCCACTGTCGGACACGACCGTCACGGGCGGTTCCGCGGACGGGGGCGGGTACGCACCCCCGTCGTCTGAGGTCACACCCTCCTCCGCGGAGGTGTCGGTGAGGTGCCGACGGACCACGGCGCGGTTGTCGCTGCTGGTCTGGAGCATGTCCTCGACGCGGTCGAGGGCGGAGTCGGTCTCGGCGATCATCTGCAGGCCGACCGGGTCCGGATCCTGGGCCCCCTCGGTGTCGACCTGCTTGGCCAGGGGGGCGGTGGAGATGGACTGGGCGTCGTCCAGGCGCGCGGTCAAGGCGAGCAGCAACCGTTTCAGGTCCTCGGCCAGGACGGCGAGCTGGGTGACCTCCTCCCGCGTTCTGGCGAGCTGGTGTTCGGCGCGGACCAGTCGGTCGCCGACCTGTCTGGTCCGTTCGGCGAGGACCGCGGTCGACCCGGTGTCGGACTCCCGTTGCGCCGCCGCCAGGGCGTTGCGCTCGTCGAGGAGCACGCCGTATTGCGCACTCAGGCGTTGTACGGCGTAGACCAGGAACACGGTCAGTTTCTCGAGCTGCTCCTTGTCCCGGCAGGTGCGCAACAGATCGGCCTGGGCGGTGATGAGCTTGTCCTTGAGTTGTCCGATCTCCTCGGACAATCTGCGCTGATCGTTCCGGGATGGGTGTGGGGTGCCGGTGTCTGCTCGGTGCTGCTCCTCATACTTGCCGGCTCTGTGCCTGAGCCGTTCCAGGGTGTCGATGGTGGTTTTCCTGGCGACCGATCCCGGCGTGGTGTTCTGTATCCACAGCTCCAGGAAAACCTTGATCAGGGATGTCGGCAGCAGGCCCCTGCGCATTTGCATCAGTTCCGTGATGCGCTGGGGTGCGACGACATCGGGTTTCGGTACCACTCTGGCTGTCGCGGCACCTTCCGGATCGGTCTCGGCCCACCGCTTCACCACGTCCTTGAGGGTGAAGCCGCCCTCCTCCCGTAATCGGTAGAGCAGTTCGACCAGCTCCACTCCGGCTTGTCCGAAATGGAGTGGCAGGTACTTCTTGTCGACCTGTGGTGGTGCTCCGACCGTTCTCGCAGGTCTGCCCGCCATGTCAGCCCCCATGTGCTTGCCTCACGTGCCGTTGTTGTCCGCCAGGAGTAGCAGGACAACGATCATGCCTGTCGTAATGGAGAGGCGGACGTCGACCCCCGGTGGCCGCCCCCCGACGTCTCCGCACGGCAGATGTGCCGGTGTGACCGCCGGGGGCCACACGGTCAGTGCTCGGGCCGTGTGTCGGGGGTCGTTCTATGTTGCCCACGACAGGGCTGTGAACGCGGCGGGACCCCTGGTCGCCACCAGGGGTCCCGTGTATCGCAGCAGCCCGGTCCGTGATCCCTTACGAGGAAGTCGGAAGAGGTACTGCTTTATGAGCCTACGACCCGGGAACGATGTTTCCGGCCCCGAACAGCCGGAGGGTCAGCCGATCGGCAGGCCTGCGAGCTGGGTGGGCGAGTTGTCCGGCAGACACTTCTGGCGTGGGTATCTGGTGTTCGTCACGGCGTTGACGGCGTTCATCTTGTTCGCCGTGGTGACCGGATCCAACGGGCCGATATGGGCGGGGGTAGTGGTGACCGCCCTCGCAGGCACCGGCGCCGCGGGCGCGGTGGCGAAACGGCGCCGCCGCTGACGGATCGGATCCTTCGACCAGCGTCACGACTCGCCACCCTGGTTCGTTCGGACCGGCGCCCGGCGGGTACCGGCGGCCATGCGACTGGCGCGTTTGCGGCAGGCCGGGCCGCAGTAGAGCCGTGGTCGTCCCGTCCGGGCCGGTCGGATGTCGTAGTCGCACCCCGCGGCCGCGCAACGCCGGCGCCGGTCGCCGACGACGGTCGCCGACGACGTCGCGGAGCTGCTCGGCCAAGGCCTCCAAGCGGATCGCCGCGGCGGCCGGATAAGGCAGCGCGGCCGCCGCAGCGACGGCGGCCGCCAACTGGTCGGCCAGGTCGATCAGGAAGCGCGGGGAGGGCAGCAGGCGCTCGGACCGTTCCCTGATGCGGCGGGGGGTGTTCCAGTCCGGGAGCGCTGCGGCCCGGACCCGCTCGGCGAGTACGACCAGGTGCTCCGACAGGGCGTCCAGCTCAGCCGGGGCCAAGGAGTTGATCCGGCCGAGCCGGGCAAGTTCGCGCGCGCGGGGGCGTTGGTCGCGGTGAGGCGGCCATGCTCCAGAGCGTGGGCGGCTTGGTGGGCCAGCGGGTGGAGCTGGCGCAGAAGTTCGGCGACTACCTCGATGTCACGGTCACGGTCGCGGTCGAGCAAGGTCGGGTCGACCACGACCGCGGCGGAGACGATCTCCACGGCCTCGCGGGCGCGGTCGCGCGCCCGGTCCAGCACCGGCTCCCCGCCGGAAATCCTCGACGCCAGCGTGGACAGCCGCTCCACAACGCCCCCGCGTTTCGTGACCTGTTCCGGGACGCTCACCGGTCGACGACCTCGCCATCGACCCGACCGGCGGACAACGCCGCGGCGGTCACCGTGGCGCTCCCCGCGGGCAGGTCGTCCCCCCGCACCTCGGACACGTACTTGTAGATCGTCGCGCGGCTCACCCCGAGCAGGCGGGCGATCGAGGAGACGGTCTCGTCGGGTTGGGCCAGCAGGGCGCGGGCGTGTCGGATCTGCTCCGGGGTCATCGCCGGCGGCCGCCCGAGCCGTACGCCGCGGGCCCGTGCGGCGGCCAGGCCCTCGTGGGTGCCCTGCACGATCAGCTCGCGGATGAACTCCGCGAGCGCGGCGAACACGTGGAAAACCAACCTGCCGCCGGGGGTGGTGGTGTCCAGCGCCTCGTGCAGCGACCGGAACCCGACACCGCGGCGGCGCAGGCCTGCGACCAGGGAGAGCAGATCCTGCAGGTTGCGGCCCAGCCGTGCGAGTTCCAGCACCACGAGGGTGTCGCCGGGCCGCAGGTAGTCCATGCACGCCCGCAGTTCCGGGCGGTCGGCGTCCTTGCCGGACTGCTTCTCCATGAATACCCGCATGCATCGCGCGGCGCGCAGCGCGTCGAGCTGGCGGTCGAGGATCTGCTCGCCGGTGGACACCCGCGCGTAGCCGACGAGATCGCCGCCGCCGATCGCGTCGAGCGGATCACCGTCCAACTCCAAGGGGACCGGCGCGACCTCGCGCGAGGTGCTGGGCATCAGGACCACACCCGACGTACCGGAGGTGGCCCGGCCGGGGCGTCGGGCGCCGCGGCGGGCGGGTGGACGGACACGCCCGCGAGGACCGGCCGGTCCCCCGTCGACAGGCGCGGCTCGATCTGCACCGTGACCCGCCCGGCCGCCAGTTCGGCGACTGGGTCCGGCCGCGCGTCGGGGACCACCGCGCCCACGACGAACACCCGGTCCGGGGCGAAGTAGCCGACCCGGCAAACCGCCGCCACCCCGACGTCGACCAGGCGGTCGCCGGTCCAGTCCCTGATGTCGACGGTGCCCACCCGCAGCATGTGGCCGTCGGCCGTGTGCACCTGGTCGACCGCCCACGTGTCGACCACGCCCGGCTCCAGCAACCGCAGGCCGAGCCGCGGACCGACGGCCACGATCCCGGACACCCGGCCTTCCGCGCTCACCAGCAGCGCCAGCCCCTCGCCCGGTGGAGCGGCGCCGAGGTCGTCGTTGTCGAAGTGGAACCAGTCGCCGGGCGGAAGCCAAGTGTGCGTCATGCCCCAAAGTGTATTAGAAAGGGTGGTTGAAGACTTGTTGAACACACAGACTTTTCAACATCTTTTACAACAGTTTCGCACTCGGCGGACGGGTTTCGGACCCCCTGTTGTGGATCATGTCGAGAAACGATCCTTTTGCAACAAGATCAACGCCACCAAGCGCCCGTGGTGGCCTCGTCGGTCCTCGCGCCGTCGATCATGGTCTCCTCGGTGTGCAGCGAATCGGTGAGGTTTGCGCCACCGAGGTCTGTGTCGGTGAGGAGCGCGCTCCCGAGGTCCGAACCGGCAAAGTCCACGCCGCTGAGGTTTGCGCCGACAAAAAGTGCCCCGATGAGGTCCACTCCGATGAGGCGCGCCTTGGTGAGATCAGCTTGTCGAAAGTTGGCACGGGAGAAGTCCGCCCCGAGGAAGTCCACGTGGCGCAGGCAGGTTTGGGACAAGTCGACAGAATTGACGTCGTAGAAGCCTGGGCGAACCTGCCGGTTGGGGCCGGGGCCGCGGCGGCCGAGCACGGTCAGCGCGGCTTGCACGTCGAATGTCGGCGGCCGGTCCGGACATGCCTCCGGCAGACCGTCGACTTGGGGACGCGGGGCGGCGCTCCGAATGAACGCGGACAGGACCTCAGTGATGGTCGAGTAGTCACGGGGAGAGTCCAGGGACAGGCGTTCGAGTGCGTAGATCCCGCCGAGGCGGGCCTGCAGGTGGTCGGCACCGGCGCGGTCAAGCTGGTCAACCGCCTTGGTGAAGCGGTCGGTGAGCTGGTTCTGCTCGGCCACCGTGTTCTGTGCGCGAGTGGCCTGCAACGACAGGCCGGTGAATACGACACCCCCGACGGCCGCCAGCGCCGCGAGCAGCGAGGCAACTGCCGTCCAGTTCCACGACCGGTGAGTCGGTAATCGACGTCCGCGACTCGTGCCTGACCGAAGGAGGCCGGGAGTGCGGGGAGTCCGGCTGGGCGGGCTTGGGGGAGAAAGTCGGCGAGGGCGTGATGCGCGAGGGGGGTTCATCGTTCAAGGCTGACATTCCCAAGTGGCCGGCGGCGCTGCAGGGAGGGCGGGAGCCTGAGGCTTCCCTGCCCTCCCTGATCACCACGCCGGATTCTCGACTTTTCTCCGGGCTGTCGACCGGACTGCATGCCTTTCTCTTGGCCGAAGCTGGCATGCCGGTATGGGCCGGACGCCTTCCGACTCACTTGCGCCGCGCAGGCCGCCGCCGTCAGGTGAAGCCGCGAGATCTTCTTCAGCCCTGCCGGGCGGCATCGGGCGTCTTCGCCGGTGCCGGGGACAGCACGAGCGCCAGCAGCAATGGGCCGGTACCGGAGACGACGCCGCCGACGATCATGGCGAGCAGGTCGAATCGGCTGATGCGCAACTGCGTGGTGAGCGCGCCCAGCACCATCAGGATGGCGGCGAGCGCGAGGACCCCCTGCCTCATGGCGTTGCTTCGACGGGGGTCGATCGAGCGGACTCCCACCCAGGTCGCGCATAGGGCAGTCAGATGGATGGCCAGCGGCATGGCGAAGGTCAGTATCGCGGGCAGCTCCAGCGCCGCGTATGCGCCGCCGATCCCGACCGTCGCCACCGCCGCCGAGGAGATCTCGGCTATCGCGAGCAGTAAGAGCAGGTACCAGGGGGTGTCGAACGATGATGCGGTCTGTTCACTCATGAGGTCAGAGCGTAAAGGGCTGAACACCCTGGGTCACCGGGGTGTGAGGCGGGGCTTCGATCCAGGCAGGCCAGCCCAGGCGAACGCACCAAATCCCGCGCGGACTACGCGTCGATCTCTGCCACTTCGGCGACCTACTTTGCGGTCCAAGTGGTCAGCGGCGCGGGCGCGGGCGCGCGTGCCCGTCCCCGCCGGCGCCGTGGTGGGTCACAAACGATCGTTTTTGGCCATGCAGCAGGTTCGCCAAACGGCGCTGCTATCCGGTTACCCTCTGTGCGTGAGCCTTGACGATGCCATCCACCGGTCCCGCGCTCAGGCCGACGCCGCGGCCGCCCATCGCCGCCGCGAAGCCGAGCAGAAGCAGCAGGTGTGGGAGCGAGTGCGGGAGCTCTGCTTGCAGGCCGTACCCCATTTGATCAACCTCGGGACCGACACCCACACCAGAGTGGAGCCGGCGAAGTGGTACCAACGGGGTCAGTACCGGGACGCAGCCGGGAAGTCCTACCGCGTCGTGCTGCACCAGCGCTGCTGGATCATCGCGCACACCGCGGGCCTGCGTCACGGCAAGGGCGAGTGGATGGATTCACCGGGGTTGCTGCTGGAGGACGGCTCGATCGGACGGTTCTGGCCCATACCCGCCCTGCGACGCAACGGAGCGAGCCTGCGCGACGGGGAGTTCGTCTCCACGATCGATCTGGACTCCATCGAGGACCAGAACGACTACACCTTCCACGGCGACCTCGTCCAAGCGGTGACCAAGGCCCTCGCCGAGGCTGTCACGCTCTACGAGAGAAGCGGCGGACGGATCCGCGGCCCGTTCTGATCGGCACGGTGCTCGGCCAGCCGTGCCGATCAGGAGGACACCGACGACTCGCCTGGATAGCTACCCGCCGAGACGGTTGCGACACCGGTCCTGATGCTCAACGAGAGAGGCCCCCCGACAGCGTTTCCGCTGCTGGGGGGCCTCTGCGCTGTGCGGCCTGGCCGCGTCGGTGGGAGTGGCACGAACTCCTCCGACATGCCTATACTGGCGGTACCAAGGCAAGTATGACCGCATAGCTAAACGCAGCGGACCTCCAAGGCCAGTCCAGGTTTACGTACCTGGCGAAACGGCCTAGGGGGTCCTTTGCGTCTGCGCACAGAGTAGCACGTGAGTTCGTTCGCGCCACTCCCCATGAATGCACCCCCACCGTGGAGGGTGCATTGTTCCTCTCTAGCAACCCGTCACCGTCGACCCTTGACGAGTGGAAGACGCGCTGAGTCAGCTCTACCGTCGGAGCTCGGCGCAGTGGAACGCAGTCAATCGCAGTGGAACATGGTTGACACTGGTCAACCGGGGTGTCGGGGCGTGTACAACGGTCTGGATTCACTAACCGTTCCGGTAGTGGCTGTTGAATCCACACCTTACTCTCCGGTAATTTTGCCCCTCTTGTCCATGTTTTCGTATGTCTCCTAGCTTTTCGCTTGTAAAACCAACTTTCATAATTGGAATATCGAAACGACTCTCCTTCCGGTCACTCTTCGGTAATACCTTCCGGATTCCGGATCGATGTACAAGCCAACACCTTATCCGTACATGTGATAGGCCTGACCTGGGTGAACGTGCCGAGCAAGCATCCACCCCGTTCACGTCCCAGCCGCTGGCTCGCCCTGCCAACCGTAGGGTTACTCGTCAGTACCACAGGACTGCCCGTTGGTACTACGGGTCACTGCCATCGCCTGAGACTGCGAGCACGCCAGGATTTGGCCTTTTCGATATGACTTTCGTGTCCTGTCGCACCCCTCACGAGCAGGGGATCGATGTAAAAGGTTCAGCAGCGCGCTGGACCGGCAGGCCAGCCTGCTGGGTTCCGACGGTGGAACAAGGTTCAGGCAGCGCGGGCGTGGTGGAGGAAGTCGGCGACCGCAGGTTCGGTCGCCCATGGCGTGAACCGGTCGGCCAGGTCCCGGAAGTAGCCGTCCGCGCGGGCCGAGGCGATCCCGGCCAGGCCGCGTAGCGCGCTGTGGCCGTGGGCCAGCGCGGCGTCCAGGTCGGCCTCGCCTTGCAGGTAGGTGCTGGCCAGCACCACCTGGCGCAGGCTGTGGGAGCGGGTGAACGCGGCGTTGGTCCCGGCGTGGGCGTTCCATGTGCGGGCGCGGGAGGGGAGTTCGAGGTCGCGGTGGATTTCCACCGCGTCGGCCGCGAGCCGGGTGCGGCCGAAGAACCCGATCCACCGCGGGTCGTCGCCAGTGTCGGTGGACTCGGCGCGGTCGAGCAGGGTCTCGGCGGCACTTAGTGCGCGTAGCGCCCGCGGCGCGTCGCCGGATCTGGCGAACACCCTGGCCGCGACGAGCTGGCAGAAGCCGAGCACGCGTGGGGTGGCGCGGCCTCGGCCGCGTTCGGTGGCCGCGTCGAGCATGTCGATGGCGATGTCGTGGTGGTCGCACAGCGTGGCCTGCAACGCCATGCACGCCAGCAGGTAGCAGCCGAGCGGGACGTCGCCCGCGGCGCGGGCCAGGCGCAGGCCCTGGATGAAGTGGCGCTGCGCCAGGCCGTGCGCGCCGCGGTCGACCGCGCTCCACCCGGCCACCTGCGACAGTTCGGCGACGGCGGCGAACAACGTGCGGCCGGTGGTGTCGGTGTAGGTGCCGTGCAGCAGCGGGGTCGCGCGGTCGGTCAGGCAGGTGTCGACCATCCGCACACGCCAGTTCCCGCCGCCGAAGCGGGAGTCGGCGCGGCGCGCGTCCTGGGCGGTGGCAATGAGGTCCTCGACATCGTGGCGGCCCACCCGCCGCCCCGGCGTGACCGGGCCGGGCAGGGCGGTGTCGGTGTCGGTGGTCAGCCACCGGCACAACGGGGTCGTGAACGCGGTGGCGGCCACGCCGGCGGTGAGCAGTGCTCGGCGGTCCATGACGCTCCAGAAGTCGGTGGCCACGGCGATGGCCTTGGCCGGGTCTCGCGGGAAGTGCAGGCCCGCCTGGTCGTCGTCGTCCTCGGCGTGGAAGCCGATCTCCGAGAGCGGGACGAACCGGCCCAGCGCGTCGCCGAGCACCTCGGCGATCACCCGGCGGATCGGCGGTTGCGGGGTGATGCCCGCGCGCCAGTTCGCGATGGAGCGGTGGGTGTAGGAGACGCTGATCCCGCCGCGGCGGGCGCGGTGGTTGACGCGCGCGGCCAGCGAACTGCTCGACATGCCGGTGTGGTCGAGCAGCGCGGCGAGCCGGGTGTTGGGTTGGCGCAGACCGGCTGAGGGCACCGTCGCCACCTCCTCGTCCAGGTCAACGCAGCGTACTGGTCCGGGTGCTGTGTGTGTGCGGTTCGCGTGCCACCGTGACCCCCCTCGTGCACCTGCCGACCCTGGCCGGAACCGGGTTTGCTCGGTGTCCCTCCGCGTCCATCGACCGCGGGAGCCGTCCACCAGGGAGCCGCCATGCCGGTCACCACAACCACCGAAACCCCACGCTCGGCCGCCGCGCAGCATCCCGGTGTGCTCGCCCCGTCGTCGGCGGACCTGCTGGCGTGGTGCGACACCGCGGCCACCACGCCGGTCATGCCCGCGTCGGCGTTCCTGCGGTGCCTGGTGGGCGAGTTGGCCGCGGGGCACCGGGAGCAGTGGTCGGCCGAGGACCGCAGCCGCTGCGGCGGGCCTGTCGAGGTGGCCGTGGCCAAGCGGCGCATCGACGAGCTCAACGCCCGCCGCGTGGCTTTGGTCGACCGGCTCAACGAGCACGTCGCCGCCTACGCGCCCGCCTGCCGGGCGGGTGCGGCGCTGCACACCGAGACGGTCGGGTCGGTGATCGACCGCCTGGTGATCGCGGTGGTCCGGGCCCAGCGGGTCGACCGCGCCCGCGCCGAGATCGCCGCGACCCAGCTGCGCGAGCTGGCGGCGGCCTACGACGGGTTGCTGGCCGAGGTCGCGGCCGGGCAGCGACGGCTTCCCGGCTGGACGGCGCTCAAGACCTACGGAGCCCGACCGTGACCACGTCCGCCGCCACGTCCGCCGCCACGTCCGCCGCCGGGACCGCAGCTGGACCCGAGCGGGGGAGTGGGATCGCGGTGGTGTCGTTCAACGGCGCGGACAACGCGGGCAAGACCACCCAGCTGCGGTGGCTGGCCGCGGCGATGCCCGGCGCGGACCCGGCGGGCGGCATCGACGGCCACGACCCGCAGTGGACGAAGGTCTCCGGGCCGGGGTTCGCCCGCTGGTGGTTCGCCGAGTGCCCCACCGACGAACACGTGGCGCTGGTGATGCGCAGCCACACCGCCCGCGGCCTGGCCCACTGCGGCGGGTTGCGGCTGGAGGACCGCGGGTTGCCGATGCTGCTGGCGGTGTGCGCGGCGACCTGCGTGGTCAAGGACGGCCTGGCCCCGGACGACGCGCTGCGCGTGGTCACCGATCTGGCCGCAGCCGTCGACCCGCCGCCGGTGACCGGCGGCCAGGTGCACCTGCTGCTGCGGCACGCAGACGGTGCCCCGGGGCGGGAAGCCGCGCTGGCCGTCGCCAGGGACCCGGCCCCGCCCGGCCCCTGGTATGTGGCCTACCAGCAGGCGCTGGCGCGGATCCTGGCCGAGCAGACCGACCGCGGCGTCTACGACGCAGTGCTGGTGCGCGGGCAGGAGTCTGTGCTCGGTGTGCAGCGGCGCGTCCGCGAAGTCCTTGCGCTGCACGGGGTCGCGGTCTCGCGGCTGCCCGCGGCGACTCCGGATCGGGTGTGGGTGGTGGGCGGGATGTCGGAGGCGGGCAAGTCCGTGCTCGGCTCCCTGCTGGTCGCCGAGCACGGCGCGACCCGGCTCAAGATCGGCTACCTGCTGGAACTCGCGGCGCTGCGCGCGGCCGTGACCGACCCCTACACCGTGTGGGACGAGCGGGAGCAGGCCCGGCGCCTGGCCGAGGAACTGCTGCGGTTCACCGCGGCGAACAAGACCGGGCCGGTGGTGCTGGAGTCCGCGCACCGGCTGGAGGCCACCGCGCACCTGCGCGACTGCCTCGGCCCGCTGTGCCGGGTGGTGTTCGTGCGCACCGACCCCGCCACCCGCGCGGCGCGCGCGGTGGAGAGCGTGGTCAGCCTGACCGGGCGCGACGCGGTGAAGGCCAGCCGCGGCGCGGAGCGCATCGAGGCCATCGCCGACGTCGTGGTCGACAACTCCGGCCCGTTGGCCGCGCTGAAGCTTGCCCTGCCCGCGCTGGCCACCGTTCCCGCGCCCGCCGTGCCCGGCCACCCGCCGAACTCGGTGGCGGCGGTGGCGGCGCGGGGCCGGTGGGTGGCCGCGACGAACGCGGACTGGCTGGAGCGGGTGATCGAGCACCTGGTCGACGGCGACACCGCCCTGCTGCTGGCCACCGGCAGCACCGGCCGCGCCGACTGGACGCGCGACTGGTCGGACGCGGACCTGCTGCTGGTGCGCGACACCTACCCGGCCGCGTGGTTGCGGGCCGTGCCCGCGACGTTGCCGCCCCTGTCGGGGGTGAAGTCCGGGTTGACGATGCTCACCACCACGGAGGTGGCCGTCGGGCGGGTTCCGCCGCGGGTCGTGCACGCCCTGCGGCTGCTGGCCGCCACCGGCGATGGCGTCCTGCACCACCGCGACGGCTACCGGCCGCCGGACCCGGCCGCCGAGGTCGACGACCGGGCCGGACGCGGCGAACTCGGGTTAGTGCTGATGACCTGCCGCCGGCTGCTGGCCGACCCGGTCCCCGACGTCCGTGCGGTGCACAAGCACCTCGTGCTGGTGGCGAAGGTCCTGCTGCGCGCCGGGCACGAGCCGCAGCTGCGCGACGAGGACGGCGACCTGGTGCTCGCGGACCTGGCCCGCGCCCACCCCGACCTGCCGCCGCTGCCCACCCTGGCCGCCGTCGCCGCCCTGCACCGGACTGCGGCCGACCGGCGCGATCCCGACGCCGTGGCCGCGCTGCTGACCGCGCTCGCGGCCGCCCTCACCCTGACCGACCGGTCGCACACCATCACCACCTGGAGGACCACCTCGTGAGCACCACCGGCGTACCCATCGCCGCACTGTCCCCGTACCGCGCCGAGCACGTGCGCCGCCATGGCGTGGCCGGGGAAGCACGGGACGTCCGCGTCGTGCACGAACTCGACGGCATCACCGCCCCGGTGACCGCCGACCGGCTCGCGCAGGTCGGCGCCGCGCTGTGGCAGGCCCACCGCGACCTGCCCGACCACACCCCGCCGGATCTGCTGTTCGGGTTGGACGCCGGGGGCATCCCGCCGACCCTCGCGGTGGCGGCGGCCAGCGGGCTGCCCTACCAACTCGCGTGGAAACTCGACCTCGAGTTACCGAACAAGGCGGTGTTCCACGAACCGCACGCGCGCCGCGTCGAGGTTTTCAGCTACGCCGCAGTGGCAGGGCTGCGGGTGGTGCCGGTCGACGACGAGGTCACCACCGGCAGCACGCTGGCCAACCTGACCGCAGTGCTGCGGGCCGCGGGCGCCGTGGTCACCGACGCGCTGTGCCTGGTGGAAGACCGCACGGCCGCGGGCCGCGCGGTCCTGGCCGGGATCGGGGTGCGGCTGTGCGCGCTGACCACCCTGTGACCACCGCACCCGGCGCCCCCGCGGCCCTGGCCGCCACCGGGATCGCGCCACGGCCGTCACCTCGGCCGTCGCCGTGGGACTTCGCCACCGTCAACGTCCACCGCGGCGGGCCCGTGCTGGTGCGCCACCCGCACGCTCCGCTGGGCCGGAGCCTGCCCTACCGCCGCCACGCCGGTGACCACCCGCCCTCCGATGACCACACCGAACAGCGGCTCGCGCGGATCCGCGCGCACGGCTGGACGGTGCACCTGCCCGCCGGCAGCCTCGGCGACACCCTGCTCGGCTTGGCCACCGCCGCCGGACTCGCCGCCGCGGCACCCGAGCAGCCCCTCCACTACTCCGGGCCCCGCCCCGACCTCATGCTCCGCAGCACCCTGCCCCTGACCTCGGCCACCGCCACCACCGCCGACGGGCCCCACGTGCTCAGCACCGCCCGCGCCCGCGACGCCACTGGGTCGCGGTTCACGGTCACCCCGGAGCTGCCGCCGACCTGGCTGGAGCCCATCGACGAGCACCTCGTCCGCGTCCACGCCGACCTGCCGATGCGCTACTACCTGGCCCTAGAGCAGGAACTCGGGGTTCGGCTGCCCGCCGAGCACGCACCCGCCCCCACCTACCGCTCCGACACCGTCGCGGCGACCGTAGGGCGGGTGGTGTTCGTCGGCGCGACCAGCCGCCCCGACCGCAAGGACGTCGGCACCGACGGCTTCGCCGCCCTGGCCCGCCGACTGGCCGCCCGCCGCGACGGCCTGTCGTTCCGGATGCTCGACGCACCCGACACCGGCACCCGCGAGCACGAGCTGTGGAGGAACCTCGGCGCCCCGGCGGCGGCGGACTGCGTGGACGTGTTCGCCGACGCCGAGCTGGTGATCGGCAACGACACCGGCCTGACGCACTTGGCCGCGCTCACCCGCCGCGGCGACGGCACCGGCCCGACCGTGCTCGGGCTGGCATCCCGCCACGCCCACACCAAATGGACCACCGGCAACCCCCACCACACCACCGTGGGAACCCGGTTCTCCGCGATGCTCTCGGCCGCCGACCGCTGCCCGGTGCGCGACGACCTCGACGACACCCTGTGGGGGAGTGCGTCGGCGATCACCGGCCTGCCCACCGACCAGGTGGCCGCGGTCGCCGGCCACGCCGCCGGCTGGTGGTGAACGGCGTGGCCGCCCTGCTGTGGATCGGGCACCACCGCCGTGCCACCGCCAACCACACCTGGCACCTCGACCTCGGCCACCGTGCCCTGTTCGTCAAGGCCAACCCCCACCACGACGAAGCCGCCGCCGAGATCACCGGCCACCGGGCGCTGGCCGGGCACTACCCGGTACCGCGGCTGCACCACGCGCGGCGGCTACCCGGCGCGACCGTGCTGCTCTACGACCGGGTCCCGCACCTGCGCCCCGACCACGGGCTGCTGCTCGACGTCCTCGGT
This sequence comes from Umezawaea sp. Da 62-37, assembly GCF_032460545.1. Taxonomy (GTDB): domain Bacteria; phylum Actinomycetota; class Actinomycetes; order Mycobacteriales; family Pseudonocardiaceae; genus Umezawaea. Next base: position 38,951 of record NZ_CP135965.1, on the reverse strand, counting down.
CACGCCGACGCCACCGGCGACCACACGCACCTAGCTGCGGCCTCCGCCGCGTTCACCGGCCACTACCGGCGGGTGTTCACCGAGACCGCGGAACTCCGGTGCGGGTGCGAGGTCGTCGGCAAGCTCTACCGCGACCGCGCCGCCCCCGGCGGCCGACTCGACACCCACCATCACACCGACCCGTGGCTGGTGTTCCCCGATGGGCGCTCGCTGCACGCCCGCGACCTGGCCACCACCCCGCTCGTGGTCAACGGCCGCCCCACCCGCATCGACTTCGCCGTGCTCGTGGAGCAGTTGCGCGACGACCTCGGCCCGCACCGATCCGTGCTCGCCGGGATCGGGCAGGGCGACCCGACCCCGTTCAACCTGGCCTGGCACCCGCAGCACGGCCCGACCTGGCTGGACTACGACACCGCCGGACGCACCGCGATCCCCGGCGAACTCGCGGTGATGCTGGCCGACCTGTGGATCCACGGCCCCTGGCTCACCCCCGTGCGCGACCTTGCCGCCTACCGCGACCACCCCACCGCCCTCGCCGCCACCGCCCACGAACCGGACGTCGCGGTCCACCAGCACGACGACACGGTGGAACTCCACGTCGAGCACCGGCCCTGGGGCGCCCGCGCGGCCTTCGCCCGCGCCTGGCTCGAGGACCTCATCCTGCCGCTGGCCGCAGACCTCGGCGTCCCCGACGTCGCCGGGTGGCTGCGCCCCTACCTGCTGATGCGGCTGCTCACCGTGCACCGCCCGGCCGACCTCCCGCTCCCGCGGGCCGCGCTGCTGCTGGCCGCGCTCGCCGACCTGCTTGACCACGACACCGACCTGCACCACCTACTCGGCCTCACCACCACCGGCCCGACGGCCGAGACCGGGCAGGCCACCACCAGCACGAGGAACCCGACGTGAACCACCAGCCCACCGCGCGGGCGCGGGCGGCGATCACCGGTGCGGGCAGCGGCATCGGCGCTGCCATCGCCGAGCACCTGGCCGCCAACCACGACCTGCTGCTCACCCACCTGCGCCTCGGCCCCGACCTGGACGCCGTCACCGCCGCGTGCGCGCGGCGAGGCGCGGCCGTCGACGTCGTCACCGGCGACCTCACCACTCCCGGCGGCCTGACCGCGGCCAGCACCGCCCTGCTCGACCACCGTCCGGCGGTGCTGGTGTGCGCGGCGGGCGCTTATCCACGCATCCCGTGGCAGGCCAGCACCCCCTCGGTGTTCGCCGAGCAGGTCACCCTCAACCTCACCGTCCACGCCGCCCTCGCCCACGCCGCCACCCCCGCACTGATCGCCGCAGGGGACCGCGGACGGCTGATCACGATCTCGTCGGTGCTGGCCGGGGTCGGCCGGGTCGAGTTGGCCGGGTACATCGCGGCCAAGGCCGGACTCGAAGGCCTGACCCGCGCGCTGGCCCGCGAGCTCGGTCCGCACGGCGTCACCGCCAACACGGTGCGCGCCGGATCGATCGTCGTGGATGCCGAACAGGCCGTGGTCGAGGACTACGCGGCGATGCAGATCCGCCAACTCGGCCGCCAAGCCCTCCAGCGCCGCGGCCACCCGGACGACGTGGCCGCGCTGGTGGCGTTCCTGGCCAGCAGGGGAGCGGGGTTCATCACCGGCCAGACGCTGACCGTGGACGGCGGCTGGTGCCTGACCTGACCCCGCCCACCGCGGCAAACCGGTATGCGCCGGTGCTGTGGATGCGGCACGGCACCAGCATCGACGGCGAACAACGCCCCCACGCCCACGCCCGACCCGACACCCCGCTCTCCGACCACGGACGCGACGAAGCCCTCGCGGCGGCCGACCGGCTGCGGATGGTGAACCCGGTGCTGATCGTGTCCAGCCCGCTGCCCCGCGCCCGCACGACCGCCGAGCTGCTCGCCCATGCCTTGGCCGTCCCGCTGCTTCCGGCGCTGGAGGTGCTGCGGGAGTGGCAGGCGCCGGACTGCGTGCTCGGCTTGGGCCCGGAGCAGTACCCGCCGCGGTACACGGCGTGGAAAACGAATCGGCACCGGCGCATCGGCACCGCGCTGCCCGGCGGGGAAAGCCTCGAGGACCTCCACACGCGGGCCCGAGCCGCACGCGACACCGCAGACCTGCTCGCCGACGGCGTCACCGGCCTGGGCGGGCCGGTGGTGATCGTGTCCCACCAGCTCCTGATCGGCGCCGTCGCCGCGCTCACCACCTGTGCCCCGGCCGGAGAGCCGACCGTGGCCGCGGTGTTCGCCGCCGCCACGCGGTTCCGGCTCGACCCGGCGTCCTGGTGGGTGCCCGGCTAGGCCAGGTCGGTGGCTTCGGCGACCAGCGCGTCGACGTTGTCCAGCACGAAGCCCCGCAGCACGGCGGGCTTCAGGTCGATCGTGTCGACCTGGTGGATCGGGACGTGCACGACCTCGTAGCCGCCGCGGCGGCCGTCGGTCCACTCCTCACCTGTGCGCGCGGCCTCGTCCAGCGTGCGCAGCCGCGCGATGAAGACCTCCTGCACCGACACCCCGCCACTAGTGGGGGAGGAGATCAGCAGGACCCGGCCGCCGACCGCGGCCGTCGCACCGAGTTCCTCGGCCAACTCCCGCTCCAGCGCTGCCTCTGCCGTGGCGTCGGCGTCGTCGATCCCGCCGCCGGGGCTGGTCCAGTACGGGGACTGCCCCTGTTTGGTGCGTTTGATCAGCACCAACCGCTGCTGGTCGTCCAGCAGTAACGCGCGCGCCGAGCGGCGCACGATCGGGGACGTCGACATGGTCACGCGAAGGCTCTTTTCGGCCGGGAACGAGGTGGTGGACCAGTGTCCCGCCCAGCGCCCAGTCCGTACCAATCGCTGGTCCGGAGCAGGACGTTCGGACGTCGGTGTGGTCTGGGAGTTGGGTTGGCAGGGCGACGCGGACACGACTCCCGCGCTGCCGACGAAGGAGACGCGACCGCCGCCCGGTGCGGTGCGAGCCTGGCGCTGGGCTTCCGGTCCCCGGCTCGCGGCGCCTGGGGTAGCGGCTCCCCGGAAAAGATCCGGACGGATAGGGGGTGTTTCCCGGTCGGACCGCGACTAGTGGGTTAACGGCGCATCAACGCGGCGAGGGACCCTCCGGGCCTGGAGGGTCCCTCTATTCGCAGCGCTAACCCAGGTAGCCGTTAGGAACCGAGGAGCACCGCACCATGAGCCTAATGCCGTCGAACGGTAACGCGCCGGACGGCCGTCACGACGAGAACGACCCCGAAACATGGAGCGCGATGGTCCACCAGCTGCTCGGCGATCCTCGCCGAATCCGAAGCCTGTGCCTGCTCACCCTGTTCTTCGTGGGGATCATCGTGATCGCCGTCGCCGCGCTGGCGTTCCTCTCACCGGACGCCCTGAGGATCATCCTGGTCGTTCTGCTCGAGAAGCTGAGCATCGGCTAGGAAATGCGCACCCTGTGAGGGGCCCCGGCTGAGCCGGGGCCCTCACTCGTGCACGTCCGATGCGTACGGCTTCTACTTCTTGCAGTCGTCCCTCGCGTCATCGACCACCCAGGCCGACTTGCGCTTGCCGATCTGGGTGCCGAACTTGAGCTCGCCGATCAGTTTGGGCTCGCCGACCTGGGTGTCGAAGTTGTCATCGACTCCACCCGGCCGATCTTCCACCGATTCCGGGATCGGATCGGACTCCCTGCGCCTGATGTGAAGCATGGGGATTTCGCGGGATAGTGCGAGTCTTCTTGGTGATGTGACAATGAAGGCGTCCAGTGCTGCCTTCGGGATCAATATTGGCAAGACCCGTTCCCTGGCATGCCATAGTCCGTTGGAGAAATCCAGAAGGCTTGTTTTAGTCACGGGCGCATCCGGGAGAACCTTGTTTTCGTTCAAGTCTTCATCAGATTCCTTCCCTGCAAGGATTTCGGCGGCCGCAAGAGCTTGCCATGAGAACAACCAAGAGTCCAAGGCGAAGTCGCTACTTTTGAACGCTACCCATATCTTCCTACCATGCTGATCGGTTTTCGAAACCATGTCCGCGTGCTCATCCGCATGCTTCGCGCCGCTCACGAGCAAAAAGTTTGCCACAGCTGTAGCCAAAGCTGTACGACTGACGACATGCTCCGACTTGACAGGCGAAGAGAACCCGGTGACATCACGGACAAGCCCGCCCCGAGTGTCAAGCAGGTTTTCGGCAGCGGCTTCAGCCCTGGCCGCCGCCACAATTTCGCTGGCGCGCTCTTGGGCTTGACTGATCACTCGCTTCATGGTGGACAACGCGTCATCCACGATCTGGGCCGCCTCGGTCTTGGCGTCGTCGACGATGTTGCGCGCCCACTGGAAGCTGGAAGAGTAAAGGTCAGTGTTCGTGCTTCCGTCGTCGTTCCTCTCGTATGACGGAAGCTCGGCCCGGAGTTCGTCGATCTGACCGAGGAGGCTGTTCACGCCCGACACGCCGTAATTCGTGGCCATCGTCAGGTAGTACTCGGCGGTGCTCAGATCACCCATCGCGATGTAGCCGCGAGCCAGTTCCAGCGCGCCGTGACCGAGTTCGATGCGCCGCATGTCGTCGTCCACCGTCGCCTGCTCGTCGGCCGTGAGCGACTCGGCGCGCGCCTGCACGTCCTCGAAGGTCAGGGGCGGCACGTCCGCGACCCAGGAGATGTCAGGCGCCTGACGCGAGAGCAGGTCTTCGATGTCGTCGCGACCGTCGCCATCAGCGTTCACTTGTCCTCCTTCAAGGTCGTAGGAGATGCCGCGGGAGTAGTGAGTCCTACCTCTGACATATGTTTCCGAAGTTTGACGAGCGCCCGATCGACATGACCTTGTACGCTTTTTACCCTGATCCCCATGTGGTTCGCGACATCCTTCCATGTCAAGCCTTTGACGAACCGAAGGTCAATTGCGGTCCGCTGGGGTTCGGTGAGCTTCGACAACCCTTCGGGTAATGCTCTGTGTCTGCGAATATATTCGTCCTGGTCGCAGATGTCAGGCTGCTCGGCGAACTCTTCTACTGTTTTTAGCTTGATCGCTTCTAGTAGCTTCCGAGAACTGTCCCGCGCACGAAGCCAATCTACAATCTTATTGTCGACAATGCCCCAGATGTAGTTGTTCCAGTTTTTATGGACAGTTTGATCGTAGGACCGGTGGACGCCCAGCCAGATATTCGACTCGATGTCCGTCAATGCTTCGCGGGGTGCCTTCTTGGCTATGTAGTTCCGGATCTTGGGTTGGTACAGCTCGAAGAACTCCTTGAGGGGGAGCCGTTCGCCGCCGCTGGTGGCGGGGGGACCGTCGGCGTCCTCGTCCTCGTCGTCGGGGTTGGTCACGGATGACTCGATCACGACTGGTGGGCCTCCACAGCACGCCCAGCAGGTTCTCGATCACGTTGAGGGCGACTGGTTCGTCGTCCGCCGTTCGTCGTCATGAGGGTCTCCTCGCCGGAGGCGGATGCCGGTTGGTTCCCGCGCTTACCCTGCTAGTCGGGTCTCGACTCGGGAACACCCCCCATCCTGGGCAAAGAATCTTGAAAAACTTCAGGGGCAGCGGCTGAGCTGCCCGGATCGCTGCTCGAGGCCGTTCATGTGGGCCCGCACGACGCCGGAGTCGTGTGCCGTGTCGTAGGCGGTGGTCATCGCCGCGGGCGGGTGAGCAGCGCGTCGAGAAAGCGTTGACCCGCGGCGATGCCGATGCCGGTGGTGAACGCGGCGAGCAACCGCGCGGCGTGGGAGGTCCCGGTGTGACGTGGGTCGGCCGGAGCGGGGATCGGAGCGCCTGGAGGAGGGAAGTCCGGTTCGGGCTGCTCGCGGTCGACGGGTTCCTCGGCCGCGGCCCCGGTGGGGCGGGACAGGCGGTGGACGTGGTGGACGACGTCGGCGAGCTTGGTGGCCACCGGCTGCTCGTTCCAGACGAGCAGTTCGACTCGGCCGAGGCGGGCCAGTTCGGCGAAGCGGCCGTCCGCGCTGCCGACGAGGAAGGTGCGGATGCCGTCGGCGTGGACGCGGTGGGCGTGGGCGAGCAGTGCGAGTTCGGCGGCGTCGGGGCCGGGTGCCACGCGCAGCGGCGCGATCCGCAGCTGGGCCAGCTGCGAGGCGAGCGGATCACCGTCAAGGGTGTCGGGGCGTGCGTAGGCGGCCACCGCGTGGTGGATCGTCCCGGCGGCGGCCAGCAGCGTTTCCAGCCGTGCCCGCAACGGCCGTGGACGGAGTTGGGTGGCGCCGAGATTCTCCAGGTCCAGCAACAGAACTCGATCTTCGGAGATCACGAGGTCCTCTTTCCACTGTGCTCGTCGAGCGTGCTCGTGATGACCCACTCGGTCCTCACCACAGCGCCCCGGAACCCGGCGACGGGAGACGCAGTACAAGATCGTTGTCCGGATCGAGGAGGTACGCAGGACGAGGTTCGCGGTCGTGCTGGCCAAACGCGTCGGTGCTCCGGTCCTGCTCGTGAGGTCGCAGCGGGGATGCTGCTGCGATGAATCGGTTAGATGACGGCTGGTCGTGGGCCTGGCTCTGCTCGTGGCCCGTGCTGACGTCCAGGTTCGCGGTCAGGCGCGGCCTGGGTGCAGATGGTCATGTTAGGAACAGGCTGCCCGCAGTGACGCCGTCAGCTGGCTGATGGTCGAGGTGACCGGGTTCGTGCGGGTCTCGTCCGGGTTGGTTCACGGACGGCGGGGACGTGGCCGCGGCAGGGCGGGTCGGCTCAGTGCCCCCCGCGCGACGTTCACGGACCCCACGGGTAGGTCAGCGCGTCCCGGTCGAACGCGTGGATCAGCTCGGCGTCGGTGACGTGGCTGTCCGGGCGGAGGGAGGAAGTGTTGCCGAGACCGGCCGCGTTGAGCACGGCCCAGACCGCTTAGGCGATGGCCGCGTAGGTGTCGTTCGGCAGGTCGGGCGGCAGGCGCACTTCCAGGTGTCGGGTGTCGTCCACAGTGGCCAGATTGGCAGGGCACCAGCGTGCGCGCCAGTCCCCAATCAGAGGGTTTCCGCAGGTCAATTGGCCAATGGCCAACTCCGTGACCGTCGACGCATGACCCGATGCCGCTCCGGAAGAGTAAGAGAACCGCCATGACCGGGGACCTGTTGTGCCCGGCTCCGCGCCCGCACGGAACCACCCGCGCACCGCTGAGCAGCGGCTGCGACACTGGACGGTGTGATGGCCCCACCACTGCGCGTCGCCGCCCGCGTCATCGCCCTCGACCCCGCCGGACGGGTGCTGCTGGTGCACTATCCAGAACACGGCGGCTTCTGGGCGACACCCGGCGGACGTGTCGAGGACGGCGAAGACCACCGCACCGGTGCCCGCCGCGAACTGGTCGAGGAACTCGGCATCGACGACGCCCGCATCAACCTGCGTGACCAGGTGGCCGAACGCAGCCAGGAACACGAGATCGGCGACCAGGTCGTCCGGCAGGTCGAGCGCTACTTCCTCGCGGAGTTTGGTGCCGAGAACATCAACCCGGCTCAAGCCAACCAGCCCGACACCATCAGCGCCGTTCGGTGGTGGACGCTCTCAGAACTCGCCGACACGACAGAAACGGTCTACCCGCTCGGCCTCGTCGACCTCGTCACGAACATCCAGACCATGGGGATTCCGTCGAGTCCAGTCGTATTGCGGTAGGCACCTTGCGGTGTCCGGACCTAGTTTGCGGGTCTAATCAAGCGGCTTTGGATCCAGCGGACTCGTATCACGCGGTCGTGGTCGACTTGGGGCACCATTGCTGTCATGGGGCGCGAGACCAGCGACGAAGCGTACGTACTCGACCTGTGCGACCAACTGTTGAACGAGGACGGGAAACGTCAGGCCCGCTTCGATTGGTTGATCGGCGACCCAGGCAAGGACGGCCGTGCTCGCACACTGCCCGTTGACAGCCACTGGCCCCGGCACGCTCTGGTGGTGGAGTACCAGGAGATCCAGCACGACCGTCCTAACCAGCACTTCGACAAACCCGACCGACTCACTGAGGCTTTCCGAGTAACCATTCGTGGCGTTGTGTGATCAACCGTTGTGGATCATGTGGTTCGGTGGTTCTCGTGGTGCAGCAGGACAAGCGCCGCCCCGACGATGTCACCCAGCCTCCACGGGCAGCCGCGATAGCGACGCAGGGCCTTGTACGTGGTCTTGAGCAACGAGTTGGCGCGTTCACCCAGGCAACGCAGCGCGCCGTGGATCGCGTTGTAAGCCTGCTGATCCACGGTCAACGACGCGTCCGCGGGCTTCTTGACCGGGATCCGGAAGAGGCCGGGTTCGCCCTCATAGCCCAGATCGGCCAGCGCGAGGGCGCCATCGCCGATCCAGTCCGCGATCCGGCCCAACAGTTCCGGGTCGGTGCGGGCGGCACTCATGTCGTGCTCCCGGCCGGGCCGCACCCCGGAGGTCCACAACGGCCACCCGTCCGGAGCGGACACGACCTGAATGTTCCCACCGTGGTGCTTGTGTTTTCCACTCCACCACAGGTCCACCCCGACGGTGGGGCCGGGAGTGGAGATCCGGTCGGTCCGGATCAGCGTGCCGTCCACGATCACGTGCGAGTACCCGACGACCTTGGCCGCCAACAACGCGCCGTGCAACGACGGCGCGAGCGCCGCGATCCCCTCGTCGCGGTAGGCGTACGCCGTCGAGGACGAGATCCCGTTGTCGCGGGCCAACCCCGACATCCGGGTGTCGTCGAGGAATCACCGCAGCACCAACACCGCCTGCTTGTAGGTTCCCATCGCCCGAGTGGCCTTCCGTGTGCCCCGACGCACCCGTCCATCGTGCAACAGCATGGACAGGAACAGGACGCTGTCCTCCGACACGTCGAGCACAGCCTCGTATGCGACACTCATGACGCGCGGAACTCCTCGTGAAGATGATCTTTGGTAGGACCACCTTCATAGCGGGAGTTCCGCGTCTTTCGTCTCCGCCGCGCCCGAGGCGCGGCACCGAATCCACGGCGATCACACAGCGCCACCAGTCGTTACGCGGAATAGCTCACTGTCAGCGGTGTCCACCGCGGACTGCAACGCGCGCGGTATGACCAGCGCCGAAACGAGCAGATCCCGGCCCACGGACTGCGGCTGGTAGTGATCAAGCCAGCTGACCTCGCCTCCGATCGGCGAGGCCGACTGCTGCGGCACCGGGACGAGGATCTGCGTGCACTTCGCGCCAAGCTCGCGGAGTAGCCGATACCGCGTGCTCGGCACCGAATTCGCAATGTAAGTCCGGACAACCTGCCCTGCCAGCGTCCGAACCTGCTTTGCGGCTCGCAGATCAGCGCCGGGCACACCCGCAAGGTGCAGTCGGAGAGGGCACGGTGGCCTCGGCGACCCGCTCGGCGTGCACCCGGTTGTTCTCCGCGACTTGCGTCGCATGAGCCTGAACCTGCTGGGCATCCACCCGACTGGCTTCCGCAACCTGCTCGGCATGAGCCTGCACCCGCTCGGCGTGGGCCTGCACTTTTTCCCGCTGTGCCAGCTCAAGCTCCTGGGTGCGCTGCCGTCGCGCGGCCAGGTACAAAGCGAACAGTCCGCCGCCGCCGACGGCGACCGACGCGGCGAGCTTGAACACCTCGAGCACCGCGGTGGCCCGCTTGTCCTGCTCCAGTTGCAGGCCGTCGACCCACGTCCACAGCAGCACCGACGCCACAGCGGTCACGGCCAGCACCGCCACCGCGACCGCCGGAACCGTCCACCGCGGCAACGGCGGCCGCACCACCCCCGCTACCGGAGCAGGCGTGTTCACCGGGCTGTCCTCGGAGTTGACCATGTCTCTGCGGTCGTGCATCCCGCCCCCGGCGCTACACCGGACCCGGCACCCGCGACCGCGGTGCCGCGGACCGTCCCGACCCCTCGGGGGACTGGCGTCCTCCACACCCAACTTGGTCGGCTGACCTGTACATATAGCGAGGGCAGAGCCCCGGAGACGTCGCGAGCCGGGCTTACCGGGGCGGGTGCTGAGGAGACGACCGAGTGAACCCGCGCTTCCCGCACCGGCGGTCCTACCGACAGGCAACCGCCGCCACTCGGCCGCCTCTATGACGGTCTGATCGACGTCTGCTCCGGATCGAGGTCGTCGAGTTGCCGCTGTACGCGGTCGGCGTCGGTGGTGCGTCCCAACTGCCGGTACAGCTCCAGGGCTTCCCGCCATACCTCGCCGGTCTGCGCGTGGTGGCCGAGGGCGGCGTGGGGGCGGCCGAGGCTGTCGAGGACATCGGCGGCCGCGGCGGTGTGGCCGAGGGTGCGGAACAGGGTGAGGGCTTGTCGGTAGTGGTCGACGGCCTGGAGGTGGTGGCCGGTGTGGTGTTCGACGAAGGCCAGGCTGTCCAGGGTGGCCGCCTGGCCGTTGAGGTTGTGGTGGCTGCGGTGCAGGGACAGGGCGGCCTGGCAGTGGGTGCGGGCGGTGTCGTAGTCGCCCAGGCACGCGGCGAACCAGCCCACCTGGTTGAGCGTGATGGCCACCCTTCCCGGCTGGCCGAGGACGCGAAAGAGGTCCAGCGCGTGGTGGGCGTGCACCAGAGCCTGCCCGTTGTCCCCTCGAAGCTCCCACACCTGCGCGAAGGTGTGGTGGATGTGGGCCTGCCGCTCGAGGTCCTGGTGCAGTTCCGCGAGGGCGAGGGCTTGGCGCAGGTGGGTGATGGCCTGCTCGTGTCCTCCGAGCACGGCGTGGGCGTGACCGAGCCGTTGGTGGGCGTAGCTGCGGGTGGCGGGCGAGGGCAGGTGGTCGGCGGCATCGGTGGCGGCCTGCCACACGGCCAGATCGTCGTGGCGGTGCCCTCGCCGCCAGTGCAGGGTGCCCAGGGTCCTGGCCAGGTTCCACACGATCTGATGGCGGTGGTGCAGGGCGGCGGTGCGCTGGACGGCGAGCAGATGGGAGTGGTGGGTGTCGAACCAGGCCAGCGCGGCGGCGTGGTCGGACAGCGGGTGTGGCCGTGTGCCGGGCGCGGACGGGTCGAGCGGGGTCGGTGTGCCGTGGGGGTCCAGCAGGCGGTCGGCGGCGGAGGCGGTGTGCAGGTAGAAGTCCGTCACACGCTCCAACGCCGCCGTTCGTGCCGGTTCGGGGAGTGTGTCGTGGGCGTAGGCGACGGCGTAGGCGCGGACCAGGTCGTGCATCGCGTAGCGGCCGTGCGGGTGCCGGTCGAGCAGGGAGTGTTCCTCCAGGACGCGCAGGATCTTGCGTGTTTGCGGCGGTGGCAGGCCGGTGAGCGATGTGACGGCGGACAGGTCGGTGTCCGGGCCGGGGGTGATTCCGAGCAAGGCGAACACCCGTCGCTGCGGTTCGGTGAGGTGGCGCAGGGACCAGGACAGCACCGTGGGCAGGCTGGCGTCGGGATCGTCGTGGTCGAGCATCTCCAGCCCCAGGTCGCGTAGTTCGGTGGCGAACTCGACCAGCGGGATGGTGGGGCGGGTGGCGGCGTGGCGGGCGGTGATCGTCAACGCCAGCGGGTGGCGCCCGCACAGGCCGATCAGCTCGGCGGTCGCACCGGGTTCGGCGGCCACCCGTTCGTCGCCGAGGCGTGCGGCCAGCAGGACGCGGGCCTCGTCGTGGGTGAGGACGTCCAGTTGCAGGTGGCGGGCGCCGTGCCGGTCGATCAGGGACGGCAGTGTGGTGCGGCCGGTGACCAGCACCGTGCAGGTGGGGCTGCCGGGCAGCAGCGGGACGACCTGGTCGGCGGTGGCGGCGTTGTCCAGCACGATGAGCATCCGTCGCCCGGCGACCAGGCTGCGGTACAGCGCGGTCTGCGTGGCCAGCTCCGGCGGGAGTCCGCCGGGGTCGACGCCGAGGGCGTCGAGGAAACCGCGCACCGCGTCACCCGGTTCGACCGGTCTCCCGGTGGGGCTGAACCCGCGCAGGTCGACGAACAGCTGCCCGTCGGGGAACCGGTGCAGGTTGCGGTGCGCCCAGGCCAGGGCCAGCCAGGTCTTGCCGACCCCGCCCGTCCCGCCGATGGCCGAGATCATCACCGCCGTGCCCACCGCAGGGTCGACCGGGACCGTTCCCGCCGCGATCGCGTCCCGACTACCGGGTACGGCGGTCAGGACACGGTCCAGCTCGGCCGACTCCGCCACCCGCCCGGCGAACACCACCGGCGCGGCGGGCAGTTGACGCGGCACCACCGGCGCGGGCGGAGGTGCCGCGTGCAGGTGCACGTCACCGTGCATCACACCGGCCTGCACCACCGCACCCGCGGCGCCCGACACCGTGTTGCGCACCTCCGGCTCGCCTCCCCGGCCGCGGCCCGCGGCCTCGGGGTCCTCGGGCTGTTCAGGTTCGGGTGTCACCAACCCGGACACCTCCCCGACCCGGACCCATCGGACAGGTCCCCAGGAGTCCGCCTACTTCGCGGAGTACGGGGATGGGTGTCCGTTGTGGATGGTCGTCGAGTCCGATCATCGTTGGGGCGCAGGGCTTCGCGGCTTGTGACGGTGATCAGGCCGAGTCGGCGGTCGGCCGGTGAGTCGGTCGGGCAGGTTGTGTTCCCGGAGCCGGTGATCACGACGGCGCCCGTGCTGGCGGAGGGGGAGAGGCCGTTCATCGGGCCCTGGCGCGGGTCGACCGCCACGGTGACCGGCGGCTGGGCGGGTACCGGCGCCCTGGTGGAACGTGTTCGTGACAACCGACCTCCCGCCATGCCGCTCAGACACCCACCCGGTCAGGATCGTGGAATCGCGTCCGGTGCCACCACCGCCGACCGGGTGTCGTGATCACCGTGCTGGTCCACTCGGCCACCTGCGGACAGCCTTGCCGGACACGGAGCGCGGGCGGTATCGACCTCGCAGACATGGCCGCCCGCTGCACTGCGCGATCACCTGGGTCTACCTCGCACGACGCTGACCCCGCCACTGGTGGGCGGTGGGCGATGGGGCCTTGCCCTGGGGATCTCAGTCCTCCGATTCGCCCCATGCCTCCGGGCTGTCGAAGACCATCGGGTTGCTCACGAGGGTGGACAGGAAGTCGGTGACCATTGGGACGTCCCGGCTGGCCAGCCGTATCAGCGCTATGGGGGACCGGCGATCCGGCCCGCGACCTCGGTGAACGGCCGCAGTCGACGTCGTCCGTCGGCGCGGGGGCGTGGCTAGCAGACCAGGCCGAGCCAGTCGGCGTAGGAGACGAGGTCGGGGTTGGCTCGGCGCAGATCCGCGCCGCCGCGACCCTGCTGCACCGTCACGCCGAACACCCCGACCTCGTGGAACCTCTTCGCGGCCACATCCAACCGGTGATCCACACGGTTCTCAGGTAGGCCGAGCCTGGCTGCTCGCGGCCGTTGTGTCTGGCCACGCGATCCTCGGGGGAGTCGCTGCGGCACTCGCCTCCTGCTGGCCCGGCATGCTCTGCCCGATGCGTTCCAACGCATAGAACCCGGCCAGCCGGACCGCGGCTTTGTCCGATCCCAGTTGGTCGAAGGCTTTCGCGATGGCCTCGCCGAGTTGGGTGGGGTGCCCGTCGCGCGAGAGCATCCGGATCACGTCGTGGGCGCGGACGGCGCCGGTGTGGATGGAGGCGACGATCCGCAGGATGTCCTCCCAGTGCTGGGCCGCCCGCGTGAGGTCGACGCGGCCGCGGGCGGCGGTGGTGAACGGCCCGTAATCGGCTTTCGGGTCGATCCGCCACAGCTTCTGATCCGGCAGGTCCGCGAGCTGCGGGCGGTAGGTCCAGCAGCTCGCGAGCGACAGGAGTCCGAACACGATGTCGCTGTAGGACGCGGTGTCGGTGACGGTCATCTGCGGTTTCACGCCGCCGTCGCGGTCATAGAGCACGTCGAGCACGTGCAGCGAGTCGCGCGGGGTGCCGCGACGACCTTCGCGACGAGCCCGGCGGTTTGGTCGTTGACCATGTTCAACCACGTCGCCCCGCGCGACCCGCGGCCGCGCGGGAAGTGCCGAGGGTTGGGCCGAGTGCAGGGTGCGGACCGGGACAACGAACCGCATCCCGTCCACCGACGCAACGTGGCCGCCACCCCACAGCCCTGCCAAACCGATCCCGGCTTGGGCCTCGATCGGGCCACCCGACAGTGCAGATGGACTGGGCGTTCCGGCCGAAGGGGATCGCACCCTTCGCTGGTCTGCGGCCACGCAGCCAGCGGCGGGGCTGGACAGTTCCCTGGACGTGCCCACCCCGATCGAGTGTGAAAGACTTCACGCCGCCCCAATCGTGGCATGAAGTCCACCAAGTCGACTCTACGAAATCCAGGGCGCATCACCGACTCCGCAAGGCCCAGAACGCATCAGTTGTGACAATTGCGGAACCGCGCATGGCAGTCATCACGACGAGTTCCTACCCGCGGGCGTGGCCTCGGTGGATTCCACGCTGGCAAGGCTGCTGCGCAGGCCGAGAAGCCCGACGAAGGCACGCAGACCAGCGCCGACCAGGATGATCAGGACCATGTTGTGCAACATGCTTTCCAGGCTGCCCGCGACGATCGAGGCCAGCGGGATGCTGGAGAAGGCGATCATGCGAGTGGTCGCAACGACCCGGCCGAGCAAATCCCGCCGGACTATGCGCTGACGCAATGTGAACCAGGCGACCACGTTCATCGATCCCAAAACGAACACCAACGCGGACACCACGGCCACGCCGATGGGATCCCGGAAGACCACCAGCAGCGCTGTGGTCAGCCCCGCGGCCACCGTGGACAAGGCGATGGTCCTGCCGTTGCCGAGTCTGCGGATCACCTTCGGCGCGAGCAGTGAGCCGAGCAGCGCGCCGCCGCCCTGGGCGGCGAACACCATGCCCACGGCTGTGGATGACATCTCGAGGTAGGTCGTGAGGTAGTAGACGAGGTTCGCCTGGATCAGCCAGATGGCGAAGTTGGTGCCGGTGAACAGCAGGCTTCCCGCGAGCAGCGGCCTGTTCTCCCTGGTGATGTAGCGCAGTGCCTCCCTAATGCCGCTGATCATGCGCACGGGCGTGGTCTCGACCGCTGCGGGTGGTCGAGGCGTCACCCGGATCAGCAGGATGATGAAGGCACTGGCGACGAACGAAAAGGCGTCGATGTAGATGGCGGTCTCGAACCCGACAAAGGCGACAAGGCCGCCGGCGAGCACCGGACCGGCGAGGCTGACCACGTTGTCACTGGACTGCAGCAGCGCGTTGGCGCGGTCGAGGTTATTGGCGCGCACCACGTCAGGCAGCCAGCCCTGGAACGCCGGGTGGTACATCGGCTCCACCGACGACAGCAGCAGCGCCACGGCGTAGATCAGGATCAGGTGCACTGCGCCGACCGACACCATGATCGCCAGCGCGAGCGCGAACACACCAGCTACGAGGTCACCGACCACGAGTAACCGCTTTCGGTCAAAACGGTCGGCGAACACCCCGCCGGGCAGCGACAGCAGTAGGAAAGGTCCGTACTCCAAGGCGTAGAGCGCCGCGGTCTGCAGCGCTGATCCGGTCAGGTCGAGCACGAGCAGGGGCAGCGTGATCCGATAGATCCAGGTCCCCGTGTTCGAGATGACATATGCCGCCCACAGCAGGTGGAAGCGCGAGCCCAACCCGCCGCCCCGCTTATCCACATCGTTACCCATAGTGTTCCTCCGGTACGGGACCAGGACCGACATGACGCTATCAATAGCGCCGGGATGACACGTGAACCGCCAATGCCCCATAAGGGTGATCTAGTGCGACCCTTCGGTCCACTGTCATCTATGAGTTGTTCGTCTTAATCTGTCAATATGGTACGGATTTCCCGGTCGAGAGCCCATTCGGAGGCATACCTGCGCAATCTCTGACCGCAATTATCGGGATCTTGGGACTTGCCGCCCACCCGAATGGACCAGTGAAATGGATTGACGAGGGCGGATTGCCTGATTAACCTCCACAGGGGGACGGCGAAATGTCGTACGAAGTGGAAAAATAGTTGACCAGGGTGACATTATCCGGGGAGTCGGTAAATGTGTTCACCGATGTGGACGCGTGCGCATTGATATCCGACTTGGATTTGATCACGCAGGAGCTAGGACGCTTTCGTCGTATTTATCGAGGTATTTTGGCTACCCTAGCCGCTCCCGAACTCGCGGCCGCTGTCGCGGAAGCGGAGCAGATCCTGACCCCGCTGTTGGAAGCCAGTGCCTACGCCGAGGCCAGGCTGGCCGCGGACGCCGACGACGAGACCGGCGCCGAGGTCCTGGATCACTGCGAACGGCTGTGGTCGCGGGTGGCGTCGACATGGGACTTCTTCGAGCCCGAGTTGGCCAGGTCGAGGGCGGAGGATGCGTCGCACGCCACCGAGTTGGACCGTCACCGCAACTACCTGGCGCGACTGCGCGCCTCTGCCACGTTCCAACCCGCGGAACCGGTCGCCTCGGTGATGGCAGGGCTCGATCCTGTGCCAGCGTGGGAAACCCTGGCCCGTCAGATGCTTGCCCGGATCCGGCCCGGTGGCGAGCCGCTGGGCGCCGTGCTGCCCGCGCTCTACGCGCCCGACGTGGAGTTCCGCAGACGTCGTGCGGACGATGTCAGCTCGGCCCTGCTCGCCGAGGTGGACCTGCGGGCATCCGTCCTGGGCGGCTTGGCACAAGCACGCGCGGCGCGCGCCGAGGTGTCCGGGGCACGAGACTGGGCCCACGCGGAACGTGTGGCGAACCAAGTCGATGACCGAGACCTGGCCGCGCTGCTGGAGACGGTGCGCGGCTCGTTGGGAACGGTGCACAGGTACTACAGCTGGAAGCGGACGGCATTGGGACACCCGCTCAGTGATTCCGATCGCTACGCACCGCTTCCGGGCTCGCCTGGCGGCCACTCCTGGGAATTGACCCGCGAGGTGGTCCTGGAGGCGTTCCGTCGAATAGGCGGTCGGGTGGCCGACGTCGCCGCGGAACTGCTGGACTCCGGAGCGGTCGACGCCTTTCCGCGACAGCGGAAGACTCGCGGGGCGCTGACCTTCGGTTTGCCCTCCGGGCGGGTGGCGGTCCTGCTCAACTTCACCGGTGTGCAGCGCGACGTACTGACCTTGGCGCACGAGCTGGGTCACGCAGCGCATCTGAGGCTTGCGGTCGGACGAGGCGCGTTCACCGCCACCGCCCCTACCGTGCTCGGTGAGACCGTCGCGTTGTTCACCGAGTCGGTGGCTGCCGATGTCCTAGCCGAACGTGCGGACGATGCAACGGCCCGAGTCGCGCTCACCGCCCGCACCGTCGAGGACCGACTGGTCGCGGTATTCCGCCAAGTAGTCCTGCACGACTTCGAGGACTGGTTACACACGGCCGGAGGGCGGTCGGAACGGTTGGACGCGGAGTCGTTGGCCGAGCGATGGATTGAGGGGCAGCGCCGGTTGTACGGCGATGCGATACAGCTCACTGACGGTTATCGACACTGGTGGAGCTACCTCGATGAGTTGTTCCTGCGTCCAGGAGGTCGGTTCGCCTACCCATACGGCCAACTGGCGGCCATGGCGCTGGCGGCCCGCTTCCGTGAGACGCCCTCGTCGTTCCGCCCCCGGTTCGAGTCGTTGTTGTCCGCGGGCGCCAGCGCTCCACCTGCGGAGCTCCTCGGTGAGCTGGGAGTGCATCCCGACGATCCGTGTTCCTGGCAGGAGGGCGTGGACGCGCTCATCGCCCAGGTCGACGCGCTGCGAGCCGATCGACCCGACAAGCGGTCCGATGACCGTCTGTCCCCGAGTTTTACCCGTGCCGAGCACAACCAGGAGGTGATCACGCCATGACCATCACGATGAAGATTCGCAAGACCAGCACCGCAGCCAGCGCCAACGAGGGCTGATCGCAATGAACGCCCGCTGGTGGACCGCGTAACGGGCGGTCCACCAGCGGGCGACTCCATCTTAGTCTGCCGACAGGCCTCGATCCCCAGCCCACTTCGCTACGAGGAAGCCCGATGACGCAGCCGATCCTGCCCAAGCTCAAGCACATGACGCCCGCGTTCGCCGTCGACGGCATGCTCTACATCAGCGGCTACGGCCAGGTAGCCGAGATCCCCGACGACAACGGCGCGATCCACCGCATGTGCCGGCTGCTCGATGGCACCAGGACCGCCGCGGAGGTGTATTGCGACCTGGCCGCAGATTATCCGGAGATCACCGCGGCAGAGGTCGAGGCAGCCATCGCCCAGTTCGACGAGTCAGGATTCCTGATCAATGGCGCGGTCACCCCCGACGGGCTGCTCGACGACTACGAGCAGGCGCGCTGGGCCCGAAATATCAACTTCTTCGGATCGTACTGCTCCCTGGCTGACAACCAGTTCCAGTACCAGCGCACGCTCCTGGACGCACGGGTGACGCTGCTGGGGCTGGGTGGCTTGGGCTGCCACATCCTGCAGGATCTGGCAGCCATGGGGATCGGTCACGTGCGGGTCGTCGAGTTCGACCGCGTCGAGATGTCGAACCTCAACCGTCAGATCCTCTACCGCGACGCCGACATCGGTCAGCCCAAAATCGACCTGGCAGTGGATCGCATCCGGCAATTCAACCCCCGGATCGACATCGAGAAGATCCCCCGCCGCATCGAGAACACCGACGACGTGCTCGCCGCTGTGGACGGCGCCGACGTGGTGATCTCCGTGGCCGACCGGCCCAAGATGGAGATCAACCACTGGGTCAACGAGGGGTGCGTCCGTGCGGGCGTCCCCCTCGTCACCGGCGGTCTGGACACCCAGCGCGCCGTGTACTTCACGATGGTGCCCGGCCAGACCGGCTGCATCGAGTGCTGGCGCCTCGGCGTGTTCCGGACCGACCAGGTGTCGGCGACGTTGCTGGCGGAAAAGCGCGAGCGCCAGATCGGTGGTGACAATGCTGCGTTCGTCCCTCTGGTGACCATGGTGACCGGTCTGCTCATCGGCGAGACAGTCCGCCTGTTAACCGGCGTAGCACCGCCGGTGGCAGCGGGCAGACTGATGCAGTTGCGCTTCGACGACTATGAGATGACGGAGTACGAAACCTGGAAGCGGTTGCCGGACTGCCCGGTCTGCGGCACCTCCACACCGACCGGTCCGCCTGCGACGCTGAAAACCAATCAGCTCGCCTGAGCAGCTTAGAGGCTCCGGCACATGATGATTACCTGAGGCGATGGGTGGTGGGACGCCCTTCCCACCGGTAGATCTGGCGGGCTGACCGGCGGGCGCGGTGGAGGTGACCGTGCTGCGACCCGACGAGCATGCACCAACCGCTGCTGCGTGAAGGATCTGCCATCTACAGGTCTTGACTGCGGTCGGCGTCGGGAACCAGAAGCGTGTCCGCGTGGATCAAGGCGTCGTCGGCGAATCGAGTGAGGTCGAGTTCGAGCAGGATCTCGGCCTGCACGACCAGCGCTCGTGCCGCTTCGAAATTTCCTCGTGGAGGCCACCCTCAAGGTGTCGTCGTAGGACGGTGAGCCGGGTTGGATCACGTGCTCCGGTTGAGGGTTGTGATCAACTCCCGGTTGGCCGTTCGCGCGGCTTCCAGTTCCTGATCGTGTTCTTGGAGCTGGCTAAGCAGGTCGACGACCAACTGCTCCAGTTCGGTAATCCGGTGTTGGAGCTGGTCGACGTCGGCTGAAGCGCCCAGCCCGGACTTTCGCCATGCCCGCTCGCCGAGCAGTTCGGACAGCTTGGTCTCCGACTGCCGGATGTGGGCGGCCTGCCGGATGGCCTGCCCTTGCGCATTGGCCAGGTCTGCCTGGAGTGGAGCCCGGCTGGCCATCGGCACCTCGCCTTGGGCCACCCCAGCCCATTGCCCCGTCCACACAGGGCGCCACGCTGCACCGCGACCTTGATGGCCGAACTCCCCCACCACTCGGGGGTGCGCTCGGCCGAGGTCGCGGACTTGGAGGTGGCCGACGTCCGCATGTCCGCCCGAAAAGGGCGCCTGATCATCCGAGGCAAGGGCGACAAGCGGCGGGAAGTCCCGATCAACGCCGCTTTGCGCGAACGCCTTCAGGCCTGGCTGGACGTACGGCCGCAGTGGCCCGGTGCCGAGTTCCCTTCGCTGCTGCTGGCCGAACGAGGCCACGGGCTGACCTCGCGCACCGTGTACGACGCACCGGCCTGGGCAGCGCCACACCCAGATGCAGGCCCAATGGTCATGAGTTAAGTGATCATCTGGCATGATGAGCCGATGGCGAGTCAGGGTGCCCGGGCTGGTGCGAGTCGGTTGATCGATGACGTGTCGATCGGGTTGTTGGCGACGGTGTTCCCCGATGTGATGGTCGAGGCCGCGTTGGACGACTGCGATGCCCGTGAGGTGCGGACGCGTGCGTTGCCGGCGCGGGTGGTGGTGTTGTTCACGCTCGCGATGTGGCTGCACCACGGCAAGGGCTATGTGCGGGTGTTGACCGCGCTGCTCGACGGGTTGCGTTGGGCTCGGGGCGGCTGGGACGGCTACCGGGTGCCGACGGACGGGGCGATCTCGTTGGCGCGGGGCCGTCTGGGCGACGCCCCGATGCGGGCGTTGTTCACCGCCTCGACGATCCGGGGTTCGGCTGCCGTGGTCCCGGAAGCGGCCTGGCGGGGGCTGCGCAAGGTCGCTGTCGACGGGACGGTCTTCGACGTGCCGTCCTCGACGCGCAACGCCGAGGCTTTCGACATCCCCGCCGGCGGGGTCCATCCCCAGGTGCGCCTGGTCGTGCTGGCCGAGTGCGGGACCTTGGGGCTGGTGGGCGCGGCGTTCGACTCGATCGGTGTGGGTGAGCGGGAACTGTTCGAGCGGTTGCTGCCCGATCTGGGTGAGGGCATGCTGCTCACCGCGGATCGAGGGTTCGCGTCCTACGAGTTGTGGGTGAAGGCCGCCGCGACCGGGGCGCACCTGTTGTGGCGGGTCTCGTCGGCATTCGCGTTGCCCTGTGTCGAGGCCCTGTTGGATGGCACCTATCTCAGCGAGTTGCGTGGGCGTCGTCGGGCGGAGCGGGTCACGGTGCGGGTCATCGAGTACTCCGTCGTGGACGACGTGGGTGTCTCGGAGGTGTTCGCCTTGATCACCACGCTGCTGGACCCGGTGGTGGCCCCGGCGTTGGAGTTGGCCCGGTGCTACGCGGACCGGTGGGATATCGAGGTGTTGTTCCGCCTGGTCAAGGTGGATTTGCGTGCGCCGGGCGGGGTACTGCGTTCTGGCACCCCGGTGCTGGTGCGCCAGGAACTCTGGGCTTTGTTGTGTCTGTATCAGGCGTTGCGGACCCTGATCATCCGGACCGCGGTGATCGCCGCCCTCGACCCGACCCGGATCAGATTCCTGCCCGCCCTCGATGCTGTGAAGGCCTCGGTCGGTCGGGCTTTTTCCCCCTCGTGACCTGGCCAAGGCGCTGGCGTTCTTCCTGGCGGACCTGCCCACGATGCTGATCAGGGAACGGCCGGAGCGGACCGCGCCGATCGTCACCACCCGTCCCAGCCTGCGCTACAAGACTCGAAGCCGAACCGACCCCGTAACGACCGTGGTCACTCGGACCATCGTGCTCCACCCCTGCCGCACACCACAGATGATCACTTAACTCATGACCATTGGATGCAGGCCAGGCTCGCACTTGAGTGCCGCGATCGCATCGGTCTCCCGCTCCATGGCCAGGGGGTAGCGCCCAGCAGTCCGGTAGTTGCGTGCAGGTGAAGAAGTAGCGGCCGACTACAGGTGTCAACATCGTTCAACCAGAAGATGACTACAGCGAAGAATACATAGCTATACAGCGTTCCTTACACATAGGAGGTAAGAATCGCTGCTCACTCGTGTAGTATTTGCTGTATGAGGGTTGTGAAGGCGATGGAGTTGCTGTCGGCTTACACCGCTGATCAGTGGGGGTTGGTCACCACCGCGCAGGCCAGGAAGGTCGGCGTGGACAGCGTGACCCTGCTGCGCCTGGGGGAGGCGGGTTTCCTCGAGCACGTCCGTCGCGGTGTGCACGCCGCGACCGCGGCGGGCGAATCCGCCCACGAGGCCGAGCGTGCCGCGTGGTTGTTGCTCAACCCCGCGGTGCCCGCCTGGGAGCGGCCCAAGCTCGACGTCGACGGTGGGGTGATCTCGCATCGGTCCGCCGCGCTGCTGCACGGGATCGGTGACCTGGTCGCGGAGCGGGTGGAGATCACCGTGCCCCGGCGCCGCACCACCCGCGACCCCGACACGAGACTGCGTGTCGGCCGCCTGCCCGACGACGACGTCACGTTGGTGGACGGCCTGCCGGTGACCACCGTGGAGCGCACCGTGCTCGACCTGATCGCAGACCACGTCGACGGCGGGCACGCCGGGCAGGTGATCCACCAGGCCGCACGCCGCGGACTGCTCGACCTCGACCGCCTCGCCCCCCGCCTGGGGGATTACTGCCGTCGCTACGGCGTGCGCGGCCGTGACGGACACGCCCTGATCGACAACCTGCTCGAGCAGGCCGGTATCGACCCCGCCCGTGCCCGGCCACAACCGACGCCCCCGACGTCGCCGTTGTCCAGCTGGTTGTCCGTGCGCGCGGCCGCCGGGTCTTCGCTGCCCGGTGCCCTGGGCATCTTCGACCGGAACGGCGCGCTGGCACGGATCATGGAGAGCAGTTCGGGTATCAGCGCCATCGCCGCCTCCAATCCGCTGCTGGCAGGTGGCCTCGGAAGTGCCGCGTTCGACGTGCTCAAGAGCAATGGGGCGTTCGGTGCGGGTCTGATCCCGTCCTCGGCGCTGGGCGTGCTGGGCGGCACCGGTATCCATGCTCTGCGGAGTAGCGCGTTCGATGCCGCGCGCTCGTCGCTGTGGTCGGACGGCAGCCTGGGGCGTGCCGCGTGGGCAGCCTCCGGGCACCTGCCCGTGAACCCGGCCGGTGACGACGGGGACGAGGGCAAGGACGGGGATCCGTCCGTGGAGATTCATACCGACAGCGACGAGGACACCGCCCGTTGATCACTGCCCCGGCGGAATTCCGCAGACGACTCAACACCGCGGCCAAGGCCCACGTCCGGATCCACGGCGGGTCGGTGCAGGACCTGATGGAGCGGTTCTACCTGAGTCGACTGCTGGCGCGCGCCTACTCCCACGATCCCCAGGGCTGGCTGCTCAAAGGCGGCCAGGCGCTGCTCGTCCGGTACACCGACGCCCGGCACTCCCGCGACCTCGACCTGCTCTACCGGCACGCCGATCGCGATCTCGACGACGCGGTGACCGCGCTGCGCACCGCCGCCGTTGAGGACTTGGGCGACCACGTGTGCTTCGAGTTCTTCGACACGACCTCCACCAGCAAGATCGGCCACGCCCGCAGGGTC
Organism: Umezawaea sp. Da 62-37; assembly: GCF_032460545.1. Lineage (GTDB taxonomy): Bacteria > Actinomycetota > Actinomycetes > Mycobacteriales > Pseudonocardiaceae > Umezawaea. The sequence continues at coordinate 15,882 of NZ_CP135965.1, read as the reverse complement.
CGCTTCACCCCGATCATCGGCACGAAATCATCGTCCGTGCTCGGCGTCGACGTCGTGGTCGGCCCGGCGCCGTTCGGGGAGCCCGTCAGCAGGATCCTCACACCGGTGCTGGCCGTGGAGGGCATCGAAGCCGGGCCGGTGGTGCGGCTCTACCCGATCGTCGACCACCTGGCGGACAAGATCTGCGCCATGCACGAGCGGCATTCCGGAGTGGCGTCCTCCCGCTACCGCGACCTGGTGGACATCCTGCTGATGATCCTGCGCGAGCCGATCGACGGCACCCAGTTGCGCACCGCGCTGCACACCGAGGTGGGGCGTCGTCGACTCCGCGGTACCGACATCACGTTGCCCCGGCGTTTCCGGGCTCCCGACCCCGTCTGGATCCCCGGTTATCGCGACGAGGCCAGGACCGTGGCCGGACTCGAGCGATTCCGCACCTGGGACGAGGCCTTCCCCTTCGTCTGTCGGTTCCTCGACCCGCTGCTGGCCGACCGGCCGCCCGGCACGTGGCGACCCGAGGCCGGGGACTGGCGCGGTCAGGACGGACCCGAGGCATAGTCGGCGTGACGGCCGTGTCTCGGGTCGCCGGGTTCCTGAAGGCATCGTCGAGCGCGGTCCGCGAGCACGCGCTGTAGGCGGTGTCCGCGGTCGACATCGGACCGAGGCCTCATGGTTCCGGGCCCAGCGTCGACAGCGTCTCGACGCTGAAGCACGAGCGACGTCTGTGGCGATCTTCATGGTGTGACCGATTCCGAACAGCAGCCCGCGCCCGAGCCGAGGCGAGGTTCGACACGAAATCCCATCAATCCGGATCTTCCGGACATGGTCGGGCAACTGTTGCGTGAGATGGAGAGGCTCGCTGATCACGCCGGGCTCAGCTTCCCCAAAGTCGTCGAGCGCATGTCGAGCAGGGGCCCGAGGGTGAACAAGTCCGATGTCACCAGGTGGCGGGAAGGCAGGAGCCTGCCGAGGGCGGACGACGCCGTTTTGTGGGCCAAGGTCTGTGGCGGCGAGGTGGATCACGTCGCCGTGTTGCACGCGCGGGCCGAGCCCGCGTTCGAGGAATGGAAGAAGAACTCGGATCGACGCCGTCGGAGCGGCGGTTCGTCCGTGGCCGATGCGGCACCCAAGGTCTCCGCGGGTAGGGCTGTCTCGCCTGCCACGGACACTGTCGGGCAGGCCGGTGGCCTCCGGTGGCGGTGGGTCGTGACCGTCTGTGCGATCGCGGTGCTGTTGGTCGGAGTGCTGGTGTGGTTCGAGGTCGCCGCCGAGCACGACCTATCGTCACCGGCGGTTTTCACGGCGGAATCGTGTAGTTGGCCGCAGCGGCCGCTGCCGCCGATCACCTGGACGGCGCCCAGCGGGACGCGACGGCAGGTACCCCTGATGTACAAGGTGCCCAGCGGCCCCGACTCGACCGATGTCGTCGTCGAGGCCGGCGGGTCGGTACTGCAGCCGTTCGTGGCCACGGCCCCACGCATCGACCAGGTGGCGGCGATCATCGGGATCGACTCGCAGCGTGCCGATGACCGTGCGCGCCACCCGATTCGATTCGAGGTCGTCGAGCCGGGCCAGGCAGGGACGCCACCGCGACTGCTCGGTCAAGGCCGGGCCGAGGTCACACAGGACAACGTCAACAAGGACCTGCCTGTCACGGTCGACGTGACGGTGACACCCGGCCGGCTGTACGTGCTTCGTGTGGTCAACGAGGCGGATGTCGACCCGATCGGGATCTACATGAACCGACTGCGCGGGAACGGCCGCAGCGTGGCATACGACGCCGACGGCTGCGTGATCGGCGGCATCCTCCCGTTCGATGCGGCGGGGTGGGTGTTGTCCGGGTTCGTCTCGGCCACCTCATAGCCTCAACCGACCCCGGTCGCATGGTTGCCGAAACCGGATGCAACCGCAGGTCAGCGGACTGCGAAAAGCCTTGTAACCAGAAACCGGTGGGCGTCGGCTGGGGAAGAAAACACGATGTGGTCATCCACTCACCGCATTTGGCAGGAGAGCCGAGATGACAGCAACCTGGAATGACCCGAGCACAACTTCGCAACGGCCGACACGGACGTCCCGATCGTCAGCGGCCACCATCATGACGATCCTCGCGTTCGTGACGACGATGCTCGGGGTGTCACTGGTCCGAGCCAATCCGGCCGCGGCGGCCTTACCCGGCTGCCTCGCCGGAGAGATCGTCGACGTGACCGCCACCCCGTCGGGAAACGGCTACACCCTGGTCGGCGGTGACGGCGGAGTGTTCAACTTCGGCGACAGCCGGTTTCAGGGGTCGATGGGCGGCAAGCCGCTGAACAAGCCGATGGTGGCCATCGCGTCCACCGCCTCCGGCGCCGGCTATTGGGAGATCGCCGCCGACGGGGGAGTCTTCGCCTTCGGCGACGCGATGCCGCCGGCGGACAACCCGCTGCCCGGCATGCAACTCATCGCCCCCGTGGTCGACGTCGCACGCGTCGGCGCGCAGGGTCTGCTCCTGGTCGCCGGTGATGGCGGGGTGTTCGCCCTCGGCGGTGCCCGGCACTACGGATCGATGGCCGGACGGCCCCTCAACGCCCCGATGGTCGACATCGTGACCAGCCCCACCGGCAACGGCTACGCCACGATCGCCGCCGACGGGGGAGTCTTCGCCTTCGGCGACTACCAGGGCCCGGCCGACAACCCGGTGCCCGGCATGGCCGCCCGCGGTCAACTGCGCCAACCCATCACCGGCGCCGCCCGGCACGGCTCCGGCTTCGGGCTGATCCTGGTCGGCGGTGACGGCGGCACCTTCGCACTGGGCGGGGCCACGTTCATCGGCTCGGCAGCCAACCTCACCCTGGCCAAGCCGATCTCCGGCATCGCCCTCGACTCCGCCGGCACAGCCCAGTGGCTGACCGGTAGGGACGGCGGCGTGTTCGCCTACGGCCCAGGCAACCCGTTCATGGGCAACGCGGTGAGCAACGGCAACTGCTCTAGCACACCGGCCACCACCACCGGTGTCAAGATCGTGCAGTACGCCAAGGACATCCGTGACGGCAAGCCCGTCACTCCCTGGCAGGGCGGTGCGGTGCCCTACTCGTGGGGTGGCGGCCACGGCACGATCGCCGGTCCGTCGGCGGGTACCTGCATCGGCTACACCGGAAGTGCCCAGCCATGCCCGGCTGAGCGCACCAAGGGCGTGGACTGCTCAGGGTTCACCCGTTGGGTCTACAAGCTGGCCTACGGCACCGATGTGTTCGGCGGCGTCAACACCAATGGCCAACTCGCCCGGATGAAGAAGGTCACCTCACCTCTACCCGGTGACCTCGTCTTCTTCGGCGCCAGCGCCAGCAACACCACCCACGTCGGCGTCTACATCGGCAACGGCCGCATGATCGAAGCCCCGAACACAGGCTCCGACGTCAAGGAAAACCCGGTCTCCAGCCACCCCAAGCTGGTCGGCTACTACCGGTACTAGCCCCTCGGGACACGATGTCGGAGGGGTGTGGTCACCCGCGTGATCTCCGACGCCGCGGAAGGCAGCCAATTCGACCGGCTGCCTTCCGCAGTTCGTGTTCGAGGCCTTGTCGGCTCCGGTCGCCCGCGGAACGGGATGGTGGGCTCTTGCTACCGGCACCGGCTCAGTCCGGCCATTGCGATCGCGGGCCACGCTCCCACGGTGGGGTGCCATGGTGGCATCGACATCGGATCTCGTATCTGTGCACAGTCACGGTCCTATCGGGTGCCGGTGACACATTTGAAGAACGCGCCCGTCGCCGCATGGCGGCCGAGGTCGAGCAAGGGCAAACAAGCCGGTGACCCGGCGGGGCACCGGCGTGAGAGGGCCAGCGGCAGGTGCCCATGCCGAGCATCGTCGTAAGCAGCACGACATCCATCCGTGTGGTCGGGTTTCGGGAGCCGGTCACGGTGCACCGGGACGTATGGGCCACTGGTTGCCGTACTCCCGACATCGACATCTGGAGAGTGGCTGCCGACGATCCATCTAGAAGAGGGGGTATTTGTTGAACGCAAAAATAGGGTTTGGGCTGCGGCCAAAAGAGTGGTCTTCTTCGCCGTGGGTGACCGATAAGCGTTGCGGGCTATGTCATGTCCGGCAGAGGACGGTCTCTGCGGATCAGCATTGCTGTGGGTGACCCTGTTCCTCGCACAGTCCGTATCCCAACCGGGTGGTGACCAACCAATCGAACCCCTGGGTCGATCGTTGCGCTGACCGCCGATGATCATCAAAGCTGCTGACATGGTTTGACCAGGGGCTATGGCTGGTAGCGACTGGTAATCCCAGATTTTTTAGCGCGGCCGGCCCGGTCTCGCCATGGTCGAGGGGCTGACCGGCGATCTCCACTTCGGGGGCGGCCCTCGTCGGGATCATGCAAGGCTTTACCGTTTGCGCGTGAGCGACGTGCGCCTGTTCTACATTGACGATTCCGGGGCCCAGACGTCGAACCTGGCGGTGTACGGCTGGGTGGAGCTATTGGTACCGGACTGGCGGCCTGCCCTGCGGTCGTGGTTGAACTGGCGCAAAGCTCTCAACGACTCGGTCGGGCTGCCTGCCAGCTACGAGTTGCACGCGACCAAGTTCGCCAACGGCCGCGGGCGCCCCACAGGAACCGGATGGGACCACCGCAAGGCGAATAGGTCCCAGTTCATGGTCGATGCGCTGTCGATGATCTCTGAGATGCCCGGTGTACGCACCGGTGCGGTCTGCCGCGACACGACGGGAAAACGGTTCTCCGAGGCCAAAGCCATGCTCTACAGCGACTTGGTCGCCATGCTCGACGGTCGTCTCGTCGACGCTGGACAACATGGCTTCGTGATCATGGATGGTGACGGTACGGACCCGTCCTACCGGCAAGCGCACCGCAACCTGAAACTGGACACGCGCAACCTCGTCGAGGATCCGTTCTTCCAGGGATCCCACCTCAGCCAATGGGTGCAGGTCGCCGACCTGGTCGCCTACGCCGCCTACCAGGCGGTGCTACGCGCACCCGGTAAGGAGATCATGTGGGAGTGGTACCCCAGTCTGCTGGGGCATGTCTGCAGCACAGGCGGGGGAGCTCGCATGATGTGACATCAGGACATAGACCTGCGGCTGCACCCAAAAAGAAGCTGGACCCGCTTACCCACGAGAGTGGGACGGGTCCGCTCCGACAGTGTAGCAAACTTTCCAGCCATACCGGCAGTGGCTTGTAAGCCTGAAGCGTGTCGCTGGCTACTTCGCGTGATGATGTGTGAGTCTACGGGTCTGACCTGGGATTATCGTAGATGAAGCTGCTGTGGCGTCCATGGAAAGGCCTGTTGCTCGTCTCTGTTCCGATGAGTCGATGCCAGTGCGTCAGTGGGCAGGGACGTGCCAGCGGGCGGCCAGGAGCGGTGGGGACGTGACATCCGCTGGTCAAAGGAGTTCGGATGCCCGTCTTCGCTGAGTTGTCGGGGTGGTGACTACGAAGTTACAGACTCTGTAATTTCCCTGCTCACGTATGGTTCTGGCTGTCCTCTTCGTCAGTTGCAACGATCAGTCGGAGATCGGTGCCGCAGAACACTCCAAGGGGAGCCGGTAGCGCGGTACTATCTTGATGGAGTTCCGCGCCGCGGGCGTCGAGCGAGTCGCAAGGCCAGGTGCACCTGGGGTATACCGGGACCCTGGCCTTACGCATGCCCGGAGATCGATTTGTCCTGGTCAGCAGCCCGTATCGACGTTCACCTCGTAGAGTCGATCAGCCAGCAGGGAACGGTAGACCGGTGCGCCGAACCGATGCGCCCGCACCGCGCCGGCCACGATGTCCGCTGCCCAGAATAGTGGTTCCTCGGCGCCGGCCTGGTGCTCCACTCGGAAATGAGTGCCCTTGGGCAGGGTATAGCGCGCTCCCGTCACTGTGGCAACGTCACGGGCGTTCAACGCCGCAGTGCGAGACTCGATCAACAGTTCCTGCACGCCGTAACTGTGCAGTTCACAGGTCAGGCGAGTCAGGCAGGCTGCCCTGGCCCGCTCCTGACGTCGATGCCGCACCGGGGAGCCGATGGTGACCACGTGCATACCCTCGACTTCGGCCAAGTCTCGGGCCGCTGTATGCCGATAGGCCGTGGTCATCGAGGTCCAGTGCAGCTTTGCGCCACGGGGACGCCCAGGAAGCGCGCGCAGCATATCGCGGACTTGATCATGGACCACGCTGTCGAACACGACAGCGGCAAGCACGTAGAAACCGGTGCCGTCGAGGCTCTCCTGGAACGACTCGTCAGCGAATGCTCGGGTTAACGAAAGCTGGGACTCCACCACGAGGGAAACGGTAGTCAAGTGGTGTAACCCCGCCCCTCTCGTTGTCTGCATGAGGACGTTCCGGTCACACCGCTAGGCGGCGTGGCCGCTTCGGTTGCCGGGGTCAGCTTCCACCCTGTCCTTTTGAAAATACGATAACCGCTGATCAGCCATGCCCAGGGTGCCCACCTAAGGCACGACTTGGAGCTCGGGGTCGCTCGAGCGCCGTTATGCGTACTCGACTGCCATTTGCATATCGTGGAGCTGCTGGCCGACGTGGTTCTGCGGACGTCGGCGCTTATTGGCTCAGTCGCTGCCCCAACTCCAGTCCGGTCATCGGTTCGGTCATGCCATTGGTGGCAGAGGTGCTCGTCACGAACGCGGGGAAGGGGAGGATGCGGCCGCTGCAGTGACCGCACGTGCAGGTCGGCTGCGCGAGGCTGCGTCATAGAAGTCCGGCCTCGTGCAACCGGACCGCCGCCATCGCCGCGCCGGTGCCGCCGGTGACGCGAGGATGGTGGTCTTCAGGATTTTCGTCGTGCGTTCGGCGCGGTCGTGGCTCGCCTTGGACAGCGCCACATAGCCCCGCCGGTGATCGCAGTCAGTACGTGGACGAGCCAGAAGACCCCTGCTCGACCACGACGGCTTGCAGAGGCTGCCTCACTCGGTGGGAGGGACGAATCCCATCACTTCCGGCGGTATCCCACGATCGAACGTCGCCGACTCGAAGTCGGTGTCGCTGGTCAAGGTCGCCGACTTGAAGTCGGCGTCGCTGGTGAACGTTGCCGACTTGAAGTAGGCATTGATGGTGAACATTGCCGACCCGAAATAGGCGTCGCCGGTGAAAGTCGCTGACCCGAAGTCGATGAAATCTATGAACGTTGTCGAGCTGAAGTCAGCGAGCCCGGTGAATGTCGCCGACCCGAATCCGGCGAAGCCCATGAACGCCGCCGACCCGAAGTAAGCGGGGCCGGTGAACGCCGCCCAGTCGAACCGGGTGGTCCGTATGGCGCACCGGCTCAGGTCGAAGTCGATCAGATGGGCGCCGGTGAGGTCGAGGTCGGTGTCTGCCCAGTAGGTGACCAGTGGCTGTTCCCAGGAGCCTTTGCGGAGGTGGTCGCGCAGGAGCCGCTGGGCGGCGACCCGCACCTCGCGCTCCTGGACCTGCTCCCGGTACTCGACCAGCGCCGTCTTGTACTCCGCGTCCTCCGGCTGCAGCGGGGCACCGGGTGCCTCGAACGGCATCCGCAGGTACGCGCAGAACACGCTGACCACGGTGGGCCGCTGCTCGGCATTGTCCTGGGCCAGGCGTTCCAATGCGTACATCCCGCCCAACCGCACCGCGGCCTTGTCCGACCCCAACTGATCCACCGACTTGGTGAACAGATCGGTAACCCTGCGCACGGTCGCGTCCCGCTCAGTGGCCTCGGCGACCCGCTCGGCGTGCACACGGCTGGTCTCGGCGACCTTCTCGGCATGCGCTTGGAACTTTTCGCGTTGTGCGAGTTCGAGTTCCTGGGTGCGTTGGCGTCGTGCGGCGAGGTAGAGGGCGAAGAGTCCGCCGCCGCCGACGGCGACCGACGCGGCGAGTTTGAACACCTCCAGCACCGCGGTGGCCCGCTTGTCCTGGGGTAACTGCAAGCCGTTGACCCAGGTCCACAGCAGCACCGATGCCACTGCGGTCACGGCCAGCACCGCCACCGCGACCGCAGGGACGGTCCATCGCGGCAACGGCGGCCGCACCACCCCCGCTACCGGGACGGGCGTGTTTACAGTGCTGTTCTCGAAGTCGACCATGTCTCTACGGTCGCGCACCCCACCCCCGGCGCTACACCGGATCCGAGCCCCACGCCCTGCGGTGTCGCGGGCCGTTCCCAGTCTTTCGGGGGACTGGGGTTCTCCACAGGGGCTTGTCCAGCCCTCAGCCCCCAGTCCCCGAAGCCGATGTTCGTGGTCAACGTCGTCTGGTTCGGGTCGAGCGGTGCGCCTTCGTAGGACTCGCCGTCGTAGTTGAAGATCAGTGCAGTGCTGCCCGCGACCAGGTAGTCCCGGCCAGCCTTGCGCATCTGGACGGCGGCGGACGAGCCGTCTGACGCCGTCATCTGGGCTTGGCCGAAGCTCGGCGCCGCGAACTGCGCGTAGGTGCTGCCGCGCGGTCGACGAGCACACCCGCCCGAACGACAGGGGACGTGACTTTTGCTGGTCATGTCCCCTGTCAGCGTTGTGGGTGGCTCTGGTTGTGGAATTTGTAGAGCTGGACTGGGCCGAGTTCATGGGCCGAGGATGCCGAGTTCGTAGAGGCGTACGAGCACGGTGGTGGTGCCGCTGCCGAGCACGCTGGAGCCCCAGATCCCGATCAGGGTCTTCCGGGCGATCTCGCGGTGAGCCTGGTTTTTGCTCTCGACGATGACGCCGACCAACCGCCAGCTCAGCACGCTGGAGACGAGAACCACGATGATCAACAATGGCCACATGTACAGACTCCTCACCTGAAAGATCAGGTGAAGCCGTACCTTCGGGCCGCGGCACCTTCATACACCGTACTGGCCGGTAGTGCGCGGCGAGTACGGCTCGGGAACGGACACTCGCTGGTCACAGGATTGCTGCCAGATTGCGACCCTAGTGGCGCTTGCCGATCGGCTCACGCTCGATCATGCCCGCAGTCGCGTTCGGCTATAGCTTGCCTGGGTCTCGGCGGCACGCAGACGCCACCGACGCACGCGGATCATCGCGGTGCCCGACAGCCTCGCCGAAGCCGCTGCGGTACTGCTGCGCGCGGACGGGCTCGACGTCGTGGCCGACCCGCACCACCGACCCGGCAGACGCGGCGGCGCCTGGGGCACCGAGATCATCGCCCAGTCCCGACTGGCCCCACCGGGAACACCGCCCTATCGCCAGCCGAATGCGGTGATGCAAGCGGCTGCACAACAGCGTGACCAGCAGTCCCGCGGTCGTATCAAGTCAGTTGTCGCGGGTGCCCGGCCGCTGCCCAGGTGCGGCTGTCGGGCTGTGCGGCGCAATTGCTAGGTGATCGGTTACGCGGGTGGGGGTGTTTGCGACAGTGCTGGTGTGAAGCGGTTGTGGGCATTCCGGGTGTGGCATGGGTTGGTGTCGGTGCCGGTGGCGGCCGGTGTGGGTGTGATCACGAACCTGGCGACCGAGGGGTTCCCGTGGGCGTTGACTGCTGGCCTGGTGGTGCTGGTGCTGGTGCAGGTGGGGTTGTCGGTGTGGCAGGCGGTGGGAGATCAGCGGGACCGGCGTGATGCCCGTGATGAGTTGTTGGGGTCGTTACGACCGCCGGTGCCGCCGTCTCCGGTACCGATCGAGTCCCCGGCACAGGACGACAGTTGTTCGGTGCTCAGGGTGGGCGCGGTGGTGGGGTGGTTGACGGCGCCGTTCACCCCTACGCCCTTGTGGGGGCGCAAGGTGGTCCTTGATCGTCTGGTGGCCTGGTGCGTCACCTCGGGGTCCGGGGCGGATGTGGTGCGGGTGGTGACGGGCCCGGCGGGGGTGGGCAAGAGCCGCCTCGCCCTGGCCGTCGCCCAAGCGCTCCCGGCGGGCTGGATGGCGGGTCGTCTGCGCGACGACGCGGCCGGTCTGGTGGAGCGGATCGCCGCCGCGGGGGACCGCACGCTGGTGATCGTCGACGACGCCGAGAGCGCTGCGGCATCCGCCATGGAGACCCTGGTCACCGGTGCCGTGCGGCATCCGGACCTGATCCGCGTGTTATTGCTGGCGCGCACCGACGCCGCCTTACGGTTCCTCTCCGACGACGTACGGCCTCGGCTTGCCGGCGTGGAGGTCCTTGGCCCGGTGGGTGAGGCCGGGGACCGGCAGCGATGGTTCATCGAGGCAGCGCGGGCCTACGCCCGTACGTGGCGTGTGCCCGCACCGGATCTGCCCGACCGGCCGGTCGGCCGCCGACGGGGACACCCCGCTGGTGTTACACGCCCGCGCCCTGCTGGCGGTGCTGGGCCGCAGCGGCATCCGCACGTGGTCGCTGACCGATCTGATGACCGAACTGGTGAGCCTGGAACAGCGCTCCTGGCAGTCCGATCTGCCTCGGTTACCGGCAGGATGCGATACCGAGGTACTGGCCGAGGCGGTGGCAGTGTTGCTGCTGCTGCCCGCGTCCAGCGCGGAAGAAACAGCTGAACTACTGCGCCGGGTACCCCAGTTCTCCCACGACACCGCACGGGAGTCCCGGGTCGCGGTAGCCCGCTGGGCACGCCGCCGCTACCCGCCGGGTCCCGGCCACCGCCTGGACCTACAGCCGCACCTGGTCGGCGAGCGACTCGTGCTCGACGTCCTCACCCGGACGCCGAACCTGCTCCACGACGACGACATCCTCGCCGCGACATCGGTGCTGGCCTTCGCCTACGCCACGTTTCCCGACGCGCTCGACCACCTCAACACGCTGCTCACCCGCCGACCGGATCTACTGCCGGACGCCCTGACCTCCGTCCTCGCCACCGGCGTCACCGGCCACCCCTTCGACCAGGCCCTTTCTTCTCTGATCGACTCCCACTGCACCGACGTTGACCTGCGCACACGTCTTATCGCACTCGACTGCGCCACAGCGCTACCTCTCCTGAGCCTTGCCTTGACTCGCCTGCACGTCGAGCACTTCCGACTACTGGCAGCAACCGAACCCGACCGCTACCGACCCGACCTGGCCGACTCACTGATCAACCTCGGGACCTCTTTGAGCGATGTGGGTCGGCCTCTGGAGGCGTTGACTGTCGTAGAGCAGGCTGTCGCCATCCATCGGGAGCTCGCGGCCGTCGAACCTGACCGCTACCGACCCGACTTAGCCGGCTCACTGCAAAACCTCGGGACCTCTTTGAGCGATGTGGGTCGGCCTCTGGAGGCGTTGACTGTCGTAGAGCAGGCTGTCGCCATCCATCGGGAGCTCGCGGCCGTCGAACCTGACCGCTACCGACCCCACCTAGCCGGCTCGCTGCACAACCTGGGTTCTCGTTTGAGCGATGTGGGTCAGCTTCAGGAGGCGTTGCCCCCTGTCGAGCAGGCTGTCGCCACCTATCGGGAACTCGCGGCCGTCGAACCTGGCCGCTACCGCCCCAGCCTGGCCGGCTCACTGATCAACCTTGGGATCTCTTTACGCGATGTGGGTCGGTTTCGGGAGGCGTTGCCCCTTGTCGAGCAGGCTGTCGCCACCTATCGGGAACTCGCGGCCGTCGAACCTGGCCGCTACCGCCCCGACCTGGCCGGCTCACTGATCAACCTTGGGATCTCTTTACGCGATGTGGGTCGGTTTCGGGAGGCGTTGCCCCTTGTCGAGCAGGCTGTCGCCACCTATCGGGAACTCGCGGCCGTCGAACCTGGCCGCTACCGCCCCGACCTGGCCCGCTCACTGCACAACCTCATGGCCAGCTTCAAACAGATGGGAGACCTCGATGGTGTACTTCGCGCGCAACGCGAGATGGTGGTTGTGTGGCGAGCGTGCGCCGACCGAGACCCCGAGCTGTACGGGCCTTTCTACCAGCGTGAAGCGGCTCAACTGCGCCGGCAACTCAATGAGGCGGGCCGTTTTGAGGAGGCGGTTGCTCCTGACCTGGATATCGACCCAGACACCGATTCCGCCGCGACGTCGTAAGTGATAGCAGCGGCGGCAGTTCGCGCAGCCCGCCGCGGGCGGTGGACTGGTAGCGCATCGGCCCGTGCTGCGGGACCTCCCGCGCGGCGTCGTCGTAGGGCAGCGGCACGGCCGCCAGTGTGCGGCGCCGATCCCAACCTCACCACCACATCCCCTGCGTGTCCTCGTTCACGATCACGCCGGTGACGAGGGTCCTGTTGTTGTGTTTCGCGCCGCTGAGGTTCGCGAGGCTGAGGTTCGCGTCGGTGAGGTCCGCGTCGGTAAAGTTCGCGAGGCTGAGGTTCGCGTCGGTGAGGTTCGCGTCGCGGAGGTTCGCGTCGCGGAGGTCCGTGCCGCTGAGGTTCGCGAGGCTGAGGTTCGCGCCGCTTAGGTTCGCGACGCGGAGGTTCGCGTCGGTGAGGGCCGCGCCGCCGAGGTTCGCGTCGGTAAGGTTCGCGCGGCTAAGGTTCGCGTCGCTGAGGTTCGCGCGGCGGAGGTTCGCGCGGCTGAGGTTCGCGTCGGTGAGGTTCGCGCGGCTGAGGTTCGCGTCGCTGAGGTTCGCGCGGCTGAGGTTCGCGTCGGTGAGGTTCGCGCGGCGGAGGTTCGCGTCGCTGAGGTTCGCGCGGCGGAGGTTCGCGCGGCTAAGGGCCGCGAGGCTGAGGTTCGCGCCGGTGAGGTTAGTGTCGGTGAGGTCCGCGCGGTGGAGCCGAAGCGACAGATTTGACCAGCCCTGCCCGGCTGTGGGGTGGTGGCGGACGAGGATGTCCACCGCCGTCTGCCGCGTCTCGCGCTCCTGGTCGTACAGAGCCCGGGCAAGTTCATGTGCTTCGCGTTGCTCCGCGGTCGGTTCCTCGGGCAGCGGATGGGGTTTGGGGTGGGGCATACGCAGATAGGCGCACAACAGGTTCCCGACCGCCTCCTGCTGATCAGGCGTGCTCTGACCGAGGCGTTCCAACGCATACAGCCCGGCCAACCGCACCGCGGCCTTGTCCGACCCCAACTGATCCGACGCCTTGGTGTACAGCTCGGTGATCCGCCGCTCGACCGCGTCCCGCTCGGTGGCCTCCGCGACCCGCTCGGCGTGCACCCGGCTGTCCTCCGCGACCTTCTTGGTATCGGCCTGGACCCGTTCGCGTTGCGCGAGTTCGAGCTCCTGGGTGCGCTGCCGCCGCGCGGCCAGGTAGAGGGCGAACAGTCCGCCGCCGCCGACGGCCACCGACGCGGCGAGTTTGAATACCTCCAGCACCGCGGTGGCCCGCTTGTCCTGGGGTAACTGCAAGCCGTTGACCCAGGTCCACAGCAGCACCGATGCCACTGCGGTCACGGCCAGCACCCCCACGGCGACCGCGGGGACCGTCCAGCGCGGCAACGGTGGCCGCACCGCTCCCGTCAACGGGACGGAGATGTTCGTGGTGTTGTCCTCGGAGTTGACCATGCCTCTACGGTCGCGCACCCCGTCCCCGGCGCTACACCGGACCCGAGCCCTACAGCCCATGGTGTCGTGGGCCGTCCCCGGTTCCCCAGGGGACTGGCGCCCACCGAACGGCTTGGCCGAGGTGACCGTGGCGCTGCTGCGCGCGGACGGGCTCGACGCGGTGGCCGACCGCGTGCGTGTCGACCCCGAGGTCGACGACCACCAGGTGATGGCCGTGCGCGGCCCGGCCGGGTCGGTGGCGCCGCTGCACCTCGGCGCGACGACCGCGCGGGTCTACCCGCCCGGCGCTGGCATCGCCCTGACCGGACCCCCGACCACCATGGTGGAGGTCACCGCGGAGAAGGACGGATGGGTGACCGCGGCGACCCTGGCCACCGCGCTGCGCGAGCACCTGACCTGACCGGCTCGCAGGGTACCCGCGCCGGTCGCGCTGGTCAGGGGACGTGACTTTTGCTGGTCAGCGGCCTGCAAGCCGCTTTCGACTCCGGGAGTCTGTGACTTCCGGAGTTCGGTAGTCCGGTAGTCCCGGAGTCCGTGATTCGGCTGGTCGCGTCCTGGTGTCCTCGTGATCGCGTGCTGTGTCCGGTGGCGGGTGTCCGGGGTTCACGGGACCATTCCGGCCTGCGTCGTTGGACAAGGGTGGTGGTCGTGGGTGTGGTGCGGGTGTCGGTGTCGGGTGGTTGGTGCTGGATGTGTCGTCAGCCCGCCGTGGCAGGGGAGAGGCTGCCCGGACGTGGGCGCCGGGTGCGGCTGCTGTGCGCGCGCCACGATCGCCTGACCTTCGGGGACCCGGCACGTTCGCGGCCGGCCCGAAAGTTGCCTGAGCGGTCTCCTGAGGGCCGGTAGGCCTCTGTCCCGCGGGGAGGTTGTCGGGGACGTGTCGGGGGCTCTGGGGGCTCCTGAGGCCGTGTTCCGTCCGGTGTCCGGCGGGTCCGGCCGGTCTCTCTCGCCCGCGCTTGTGGTCCTGGTGGTGCCCGCGGTGCGGCTCCCAGCCCCGCCCCTTGGCCCCGGCGCGGCGCGGTGACCGCGGTGGTCCCCTGCCTCCGCCCTGCCCGCCTCGCCTGCCTCGCTCGTGGTAGTCGACGTCGGTCGCTCGAACGGCGGGGGACGTGACTTTTGCTGGTCACGGGGGTGGCACCCCCTCGTGCACCCCCCATGCACCCCCTCGTGCACCCCCCCCGCCCCGACGTGACACAAAGTAGTTGTGCACCGGCGAACAACTACTTTTTGTCACCTTGGGTGTGCTGGCCCTGCCGGGACTTCCGGAGTCCGTGAGTCCCGGAGTCTGGAAGTCCCCTGGTCGTGGACGTAGCGCGGCGGTCCGGCCCGATTCCTGGTTCCCGCGGTGGTCGATGTGGTCCCGTTCGAACGGTAGGGGACGTGACATGTGCTGGTCAGGGCCGTGCGGAGCGCGGGTGTGGCGCCCTGGTGGTGCTTGCCGCGGCGGTCCGGTCCCGGCTCGGCGTGCGTCGCGGGCGGTGGTCGACGTCGGCTCGTCGAACGGCGAGGGACGTGACATTTGCTGGTCACAGGCTTGCGGAGCGCGGGTGCGGCGCCCTTGGTGGCCTGACCCGGTGCGCCCCGCGGTGGCCCGGCTCGGCGCGCCCCGCGGTGGTCCAGCTCGGCGAGCGTCGCGGGTGGCCAGCTCCGGCGCGGCGCGGCGCGGCCCGGCTCCAGCTCGGCGCGCGGCGCGCGGCGCGGCGCGGCGCGGCCCGGCCCGCGCTGGTCGACGTCGGCGCGGTGGACGGCGGGGGAGTGCCGCGGTGCCGTGGTCCGGCTCCAGCTCGGCGAGCGTCGCGTCGCGGCTCCAGCCCGGCTCGGCGTGCGTCGCGGGCGGTGGTCGACGTCGGCTCGTCGAACGGCGAGGGACGTGACATTTGCTGGTCAGGTTGGGCGTGAGCGGACTTCCGGAGTCCGGGACTTCCGAAGTCCGGGGGTTGCCTGGTGCGGCCCGGCTCGGTGCCGCGGTGGTGTCGTGCCGCTCGGGTCCGCGGCTGCCGCGCCCTGGTCCCCTGCGCCTGTCGGGCTGCCCGGTCCCCGCGGCTGTGAGGCCTGCTCGGCGCGGAGCGCCTGGCCCTGGTGGTCCCGCGGGGGCGGCTGTCGTGAGGGACGTGACAACTGCTCTTCGCAGGGGGTTTCGGCGGGTTTCGACGGCGGTACTACCGGAGTGCCGGACTACCGGATTCCCGGACTTACAGACTCCCGCTGACCGTCAAAGTGCGGACTGCTCGCGCGGAGCGCGCCATAGCATATTGCTCATGAGCGGTTCGCGCGGGGTACCATTTATGGCTAGAACCGTTGTGCCCTAACGGTTTCACCGTTTCGAGAGCGCGAAGCGCGCGCCGCCATGAGCGCTTTTTCCCTTGCATCGCAAGGGTTTCATGCTGTGGAGCGCGGAGCGCGACACATGGTCAACAGGCAGGTTTTGTTGCGTAGCAACAACTCCACAGTAGACACACGTGAACCTGTTGCGTAGCAACGGGTTCATGCTGTAGACTTTCCTCTATGGACAGAGATGGAGAGCAGAAACCCTTGCGTAGCAAGGGTTTTGCGAACGCGGAGTACCGCGCGCGGAGCGCGGCGGTTAGGTCGCGGAGCGAACAG